>NZ_CP078138.1:292500-5862500 GCF_019212185.1 Pseudomonas fluorescens | reverse complement strand
TAGTGATCCGGTGGTTCTGTATGGAAGGGCCATCGCTCAACGGATAAAAGGTACTCCGGGGATAACAGGCTGATACCGCCCAAGAGTTCATATCGACGGCGGTGTTTGGCACCTCGATGTCGGCTCATCACATCCTGGGGCTGAAGCCGGTCCCAAGGGTATGGCTGTTCGCCATTTAAAGTGGTACGCGAGCTGGGTTTAGAACGTCGTGAGACAGTTCGGTCCCTATCTGCCGTGGACGTTTGAGATTTGAGAGGGGCTGCTCCTAGTACGAGAGGACCGGAGTGGACGAACCTCTGGTGTTCCGGTTGTCACGCCAGTGGCATTGCCGGGTAGCTATGTTCGGAATAGATAACCGCTGAAAGCATCTAAGCGGGAAACTAGCCTCAAGATGAGATCTCACTGGAACCTTGAGTTCCCTGAAGGGCCGTCGAAGACTACGACGTTGATAGGTTGGGTGTGTAAGCGCTGTGAGGCGTTGAGCTAACCAATACTAATTGCCCGTGAGGCTTGACCATATAACACCCAAGCAATTTGACTACTCGAAAGAGCATCAGATTGCGGTGTATGAAGACGAAGACACCGAAAGTTTGCAGTACACAAATTGATCACATACCCGATTTGCTGAAACGTCGAAAGACGGTTCGGTACCCGAATTTCTTGACGACCATAGAGCATTGGAACCACCTGATCCCATCCCGAACTCAGCAGTGAAACGATGCATCGCCGATGGTAGTGTGGGGTTTCCCCATGTGAGAGTAGGTCATCGTCAAGATTAAATTCCGAAACCCCTATCTGCGAATGCAGGTAGGGGTTTTGTTTTTGCGTGCGGGAAAGTTGTGGTTCACGATTTCTATGCAACGGCGCAGGGCATGGCTATCATGCGGCCTCATTGTGAGGCGATAGTTGCATGCTGACGTTGTTAAAACTTTTGAAAGACGGTCGATTTCACTCAGGTGAGGCGCTTGGCGCTGCTCTGGGGATCAGTCGCAGTGCTGTCTGGAAGCAGCTCCAGCACCTCGAGGCGGAACTGGGTCTCACTATTCATAAGGTACGAGGTCGTGGCTACCAGCTTCAGGCTCCTCTGACGCTGCTCGATTCTGCTCAGATCGACGAGTATTCGTCCTTTGATCATTGGCCGGTCCAGGTCTTTGACGCTCTTGACTCAACCAACGCTGAAGCCCTGCGGGCCGTTGAGCGTGGTGCGTCGGCTCCCTTCTTAATGCTCGCCGAGCGTCAAACTGCAGGCCGCGGTCGCCGAGGCCGCAAATGGGTCAGCCCATTTGCAGAGAATATCTATTACAGCCTGGTCTTGCGTGTTGATGGTGGTATGCGTCAATTGGAAGGGCTGAGCCTGGTTGTCGGCCTTGCTGTGATGCAGACGCTCAGGGAGCTCGGGATCGTGACTGCCGGCTTGAAGTGGCCGAATGATGTATTGGTCGGTGAGAAAAAGATCGCGGGAATATTGCTTGAATTAGTAGGAGACCCCGCTGACGTGTGCCACGTGGTCTTGGGTGTGGGCATCAACGTCAACATGCGAGAAGCAAACGAAGTGGATCAACAGTGGACCTCAATGCTTCTCGAAGCGGGAAGGGCGTTTGATCGCAATCGATTGATCGCGCATTTGAGTGGCGTGCTTAGAGAGTACCTGGTGCGTCACCAGTCGGAAGGCTTTTCAGCGCTTCAGGCGCAATGGGAGCGCGGCCATCTTTGGCAAGGGCGCTCGGTGTCGCTGATAGCTGGAGTCAATCGTATTGATGGTGTTGTGGTGGGTATCGATGCTCAGGGTGCGTTGCGATTGAAAGTCGATGGCGTGGAAAAAGTATTCAGTGGTGGCGAGCTAAGTCTGAGGCTGCGTGATGATTCTTGAGCTCGATTGTGGGAACAGCTTTATTAAATGGCGAGTCCTGCAAGGGGATGCCTTGCAGCTGTTTGCCGAAGGGGTGGTGGACTCTGATCTGGCGTTGCTGCAGAGCTTGCGCGCCTGTGCGGGATTGAATCTGCAGTACTGCCGGTTGGTCAGTGTCAGGACGGGGGATGAGACAGCGGCGCTGGTTGATGCATTGCGGGGTGCGTTTGGTGTCTTGGCAATGTGTGCTGCACCTGCGCGGGAAATGTCCGGAGTGCAGAATGGCTATGAAGATTATCAGCGCCTTGGGCTCGATAGGTGGCTGGCGATGCTCGGTGCTCATCGCCTGGCTGCCGGGGCTTGCCTGGTACTCGATTTCGGCACCGCGGTGACGGCGGACTTTATTGCTGAAGACGGTAAGCATCTGGGAGGCTTTATTTGTCCTGGTATGCCTTTGATGCGTCATCAACTTCGTACCCATACCCGGCGCATTCGCTATGACGATCTTGCGGCTTCGAGAGCGCTCGAGAGCCTGGCGCCCGGCCGCAACACGGTAGAGGCGGTGGAGCGTGGCTGCTCATTGATGCTCAGGGGCTTCGTCCTGACTCAGTTGGAGCTCGCGAGGGAGTACTGGGGGCAAAGCTTCTCGGTATTTCTCACGGGTGGTGATGCGGATCTGGTATCAGGGGTTGTGCCTGAAGCGCGGGTGGTTCCGGATCTGGTGTTCGTCGGTCTGGCCATGGCCTGTCCATTGTCCTGAGGTGTTTATGCGCTGGTTGTTTCTGCTGTTGTTGGTTCTCAACGTCTTTTATTACGTCTGGCATCAGCAGGAGGCACCTTTGCGCGCCAAGGACGTCACTCCATTGAGTTTGTACAAGGGCTCGCAGCAGGACATCCGCCTGCTGAGTGAAGCACCGGATGCTGCAGTCACTCGCAGCGGAGGCAAATCTTTAGCGGCGGAGGAATCCTGTCTTTATCTGGGAGGTTTTGCTCGCCAGGAAACGGCGAGAGCGGTCGAGGTGCGATTGGCGGCACTGGGTATCAAGGTGCAGCAACTTTCGACGTCACTGGCCGATTCGGCGGGTTTCTGGATGCAGGTTTCCCCAGAAAGCAGGCGTTTGGCCAATGATTCCGTGCTGATGAACCTTGCTAGCGAATTCAATGAGTTAAAACATAAAATAATGCGGTGCGGGGGGGTTGCAAGTGTTCAATAGGTTGCATAGAATGGCGCCCGCTCCACAGCGAACACCGGAAACGGAAACGATGTGAAGCGAGGTCAACGCAGCTAAGCTCAGGATTTTAATGAGAAAAGTGCTTGACAGAAGGCTAGCATGATGTAAAATGCTGGCTCGCTTAGGAGGGGTTCCCGAGCGGCCAAAGGGATCAGACTGTAAATCTGACGTCTACGACTTCGAAGGTTCGAATCCTTCCCCCTCCACCATTTTTAGCGTGAGCTGCAAGCTTACGCGGGTATAGTTTAGTGGTAGAACCTCAGCCTTCCAAGCTGATGATGCGGGTTCGATTCCCGCTACCCGCTCCAAGTTTGCAGGTTGTGCAAAGTGTTACGCTCTTGTAGCTCAGTTGGTAGAGCACACCCTTGGTAAGGGTGAGGTCAGCGGTTCAAATCCGCTCAAGAGCTCCATATAACAAGGCAGATATGAAAATATCTGCCTTTGTTTTAATGGCTGATGTCACTTGTTTAATTCTTCTCAGTAGGGGTGAATTCGATGGCTAAGGAAAAGTTCGAACGTAACAAGCCGCACGTCAACGTCGGTACTATTGGTCACGTGGACCATGGTAAGACTACCTTGACTGCTGCTCTGACTCGTGTCTGCTCCGAGGTTTTCGGTTCTGCCAAGGTTGACTTCGATAAGATCGATAGTGCGCCAGAAGAAAAGGCTCGTGGCATTACCATTAATACTGCTCACGTTGAGTATGATTCGGCCGAGCGTCACTATGCGCACGTTGACTGCCCGGGTCACGCCGACTACGTAAAGAATATGATTACCGGTGCTGCGCAGATGGATGGCGCGATTCTGGTTTGCTCGGCCGCTGATGGTCCGATGCCGCAAACCCGTGAGCACATCCTGTTGTCTCGTCAGGTCGGCGTTCCTTATATCGTTGTCTTCCTGAATAAGGCTGACATGGTTGATGATGCTGAGTTGCTTGAGCTGGTTGAAATGGAAGTGCGTGATTTGCTCAGCACTTACGATTTCCCGGGTGACGACACTCCGATTATTATCGGTTCGGCGCTGATGGCGTTGAATGGTCAAGACGACAACGAGATGGGCACAACTGCCGTCAAGAAGTTGGTCGAGACGCTGGACACTTATATTCCGCAGCCTGAGCGAGCTATTGATAAGCCGTTCCTGATGCCGATTGAAGACGTATTCTCGATTTCTGGTCGTGGTACGGTTGTAACTGGTCGTGTTGAGCGCGGTATTGTTCGCATCCAGGAGGAAGTTGAGATTGTTGGTCTGCGTGACACGGTCAAGACTACTTGTACGGGTGTAGAAATGTTCCGCAAGCTGCTCGATGAGGGTCGTGCTGGTGAGAACTGCGGTGTTTTGCTGCGTGGTACCAAGCGTGATGACGTTGAGCGTGGTCAGGTCCTGGTCAAGCCGGGTACCGTGAAGCCTCACACGAAATTTGTTGCAGAGGTTTACGTTCTGAGCAAAGAGGAGGGTGGTCGTCATACGCCGTTCTTCAAGGGCTACCGTCCACAGTTCTACTTCCGGACCACTGACGTGACCGGTAACTGCGAGCTGCCGGAAGGCGTTGAGATGGTGATGCCGGGTGATAACATTCAGATGACTGTTACCCTGATCAAAACCATCGCAATGGAAGATGGTCTGCGTTTCGCTATCCGTGAAGGCGGTCGTACCGTCGGCGCTGGCGTCGTAGCCAAAGTAATCGAGTAAGTTGTTGTAATGTCTTTTTCAGGCCGGCATAATGGTCGGCCTGATTTTGTTTTAGGTCAGTAGCTCAATTGGCAGAGCGACGGTCTCCAAAACCGTAGGTTGGGGGTTCGATTCCCTCCTGACCTGCCAGATTCACTCAGTGTGTCTGGCTTTCTTTTCACAGGATCTTCATAGATGACTCCTAAGGCTGAAGCTCAAGGCTCTCGTTTCGATCTGCTCAAGTGGCTTGCAGTAGCTGCTTTGGTGATTGTAGGCGTCGTTGGCAACCAGTATTACTCTGCTTCGCCGATCCTGTACCGTGTACTTGCTTTGCTTGTCATTGCTGCTGTAGCTGCCTTTGTAGGCCTGCAGACTGCGAAGGGCAAGTCTTTCTTTGTACTGGTTAAGGAAGCTCGCACCGAGATTCGTAAAGTCGTGTGGCCAACTCGCCAAGAAACCACGCAGACCACCCTGATTGTGGTGGCTGTTGTTCTGGTTATGGCGTTGCTGTTGTGGGGGCTCGATTCCCTGCTCGGTTGGCTTGTTTCCTTGATTGTTGGCTAAGGGTGTCCCGTGGCTAAGCGTTGGTACGTTGTGCATGCTTACTCGGGTTACGAGAAGCATGTCATGCGCTCGTTGGTCGAGCGCGTAAAGCTGGCTGGCATGGAAGATGGCTTCGGCGAAATTCTGGTTCCCACTGAAGAAGTGGTCGAAATGCGTAACGGCCAGAAGCGCAAAAGCGAGCGTAAATTCTTCCCTGGTTATGTGCTGGTCCAGATGGATATGAACGAGGGTACTTGGCACTTGGTCAAGGACACGCCTCGGGTGATGGGCTTCATCGGTGGTACTGCCGACAAGCCTGCACCAATCACTGACAAAGAAGCAGAAGCGATTCTGCGCCGTGTCGCTGACGGTAGCGACAAGCCGAAGCCGAAGACCTTATTCGAGCCAGGTGAAGTCGTTCGCGTTACCGACGGTCCGTTCGCCGATTTCAACGGCACGGTCGAAGAAGTTAACTACGAAAAGAGCCGGATTCAGGTCGCGGTGCTCATTTTCGGTCGCTCTACTCCGGTAGAGTTGGAGTTCAGCCAGGTCGAAAAGGTCTAGCAGAACAAGCATCCCAACCCCGCAGCCTTAGGCTGTGGGGTTTTGTCGTCACTGGGATAAACGCGCAAGTAACCGGGGAGCCTCTCGAGGCGTTTGAACCCGTAATTGGAGTGCCTCATGGCCAAGAAGATTACCGCTTACATCAAGCTGCAAGTGAAGGCCGCTCAGGCTAACCCAAGCCCACCTGTTGGTCCGGCTCTGGGTCAGCACGGCGTGAACATCATGGAATTCTGCAAGGCTTTCAACGCCCGTACTCAGGGTCTTGAGCCAGGTCTGCCGACTCCAGTGATCATCACTGTCTATAGCGACCGTAGCTTCACGTTCGAAACCAAGTCGACCCCTGCTTCGGTTCTGCTGAAGAAGGCTGCTGGTCTGACTAGCGGTTCCGCTCGTCCGAACACCGTTAAGGTTGGCACCGTAACTCGTGCACAGCTGGAAGAGATCGCGAAAACCAAAAACGCGGATCTGACTGCAGCTGATATGGATGCAGCCGTGCGTACTATCGCCGGTTCTGCTCGTAGCATGGGCCTTAACGTGGAGGGTGTGTAATGGCTAAGCTGACCAAGCGCCAAAAGGCTATCGCCGGCAAAATCGAAGCGGGCAAAGCCTACAGCTTCGTTGATGCAGCTGCTCTCCTGACCGAGCTGTCGACTGTCAAGTTCAGCGAGTCCATGGACATCGCTGTAAACCTGGGCGTTGACCCGCGTAAATCTGACCAGGTTGTTCGCAGCGCTACCGTGCTGCCACACGGCACTGGCAAGACCGTTCGCGTTGCTGTTTTCACCCAGGGCCCTGCAGCTGAAGCTGCCCTGGCTGCTGGCGCTGATCGCGTTGGTATGGACGACCTGGCTGCCGAAATGAAAGGCGGCGACCTGAACTATGACGTGGTCATCGCATCCCCGGATGCAATGCGCGTTGTAGGTCAGTTGGGTCAGATCCTCGGTCCACGTGGTCTGATGCCTAACCCGAAAGTCGGTACCGTAACCCCAGACGTAGCTAACGCGGTTAAAAACGCCAAGGCTGGTCAGGTTCGTTATCGCACCGACAAAAACGGCATCATCCACACTTCCGTTGGCAAGGTCGGTTTCGACGCAGTCAAGCTGAAGGAAAACGTTGAAGCCCTGATCGCTGACCTGAAGCGTATCAAGCCAGCTTCCTCGAAAGGTATCTACGTCAAGCGCGTTACCCTGAGCACCACTATGGGCCCAGGTCTGGTCATCGACCAAGGCTCGCTGGACGTATAAGTAACGCATTGGCACGAGCGATCGTGCCGATTGAAAAATTGGGGTCCCTGCCTGGCGGGGGCTATCCAAGACCGTAGGCGGCGCAAGTCTTAAACCTCAAGCCTACGCAGATGGTGCTCCCGGTTCCTTACCGAATCAGACACCAAAACGACATCTGGTTTCGACCCGATGAAACGGTAACAAGCAGGAGTTAAACCCGTGGCAATTAATCTCGAAGACAAGAAGGCCATCGTCGCTGAAGTCAACGAGGCTGCCAAAGTCGCTCTGTCCGCTGTCGTGGCTGATGCCCGTGGCGTAACAGTAGGCGCAATGACCGGACTCCGTAAAGAGGCTCGTGAAGCTGGCGTATACGTACGTGTTGTACGTAACACCCTGCTCAAGCGCGCTGTTGCTGACACTGAATACAGTGTCCTCAACGACGTGTTCACCGGCCCGACTCTGATCGCGTTCTCCAAAGAACATCCAGGCGCTGCTGCCCGTTTGTTCAAAGAGTTCGCCAAGAGTCAGGACAAGTTCGAGATCAAGGCAGCTGCGTTCGAGGGCAAGTTCCTCGCAGCTAACCAAATCGACGTACTGGCAACACTGCCGACCCGCGACGAAGCCATTTCGCAGCTGATGAGCGTGATTCAAGGCGCTACCAGCAAGCTGGCTCGTACTCTGGCTGCAGTTCGCGAGCAAAAAGAAGCTGCCGCAGCCTAAGGCTGAGCATTTTCTCTCGCGTATTTTTGTTTATTTCGATGGCCGCGTAGGCCGTCCCCCAATTCAGGAAATACAGCAATGTCTATCTCCCAAGACGATATCCTCAACGCAGTAGCTGAAATGTCGGTTCTGCAAGTTGTTGAGCTGATCAAAGCTTTCGAAGAAAAATTCGGCGTTTCCGCTGCTGCTGCATCGGCTGGTCCAGCTGCTGCTGCCGCTGTTGTTGAAGAGCAAACCGAATTCAACGTTATGCTGACCGAAGCTGGCGAGAAGAAAGTAAACGTGATCAAGGCAGTACGTGAACTGACCGGTCTGGGCCTGAAAGAAGCCAAGGCTGTAGTTGACGGCGCTCCTGCCATGGTTCTGGAAGCTGTTGCCAAAGACGCAGCTGACAAAGCCAAAGCAGCTCTGGAAGAAGCAGGCGCTAAAGTCGAGCTGAAGTAAGCTTCGACTTTGCGTCTCCAGCCCGAGCGTTAAGCGAAAGGCTGATGGCTGGTGGCTCTTGCCACCGGCCTTTTTCCGTTATTGGCGACCGACTGGGTTGGTGTCGATAACGAGCGGTATCCACCCGATGCGGTGGCGCAAACCATGGGGTTTGCACGATTTTCTGGCTGCTCCCGTCGGGAGGGGCCAAACAAGCAGGTGACCAAGCTGGGGAACGCTGATGGCTTACTCATATACTGAGAAAAAACGTATCCGCAAGGACTTTAGCAAGTTGCCGGACGTCATGGATGTGCCTTACCTCCTGGCCATCCAGCTGGATTCGTATCGTGAATTCTTGCAAGCGGGAGCGACTAAAGATCAGTTCCGCGACGTGGGCCTGCATGCGGCCTTCAAATCCGTTTTCCCGATCATCAGCTACTCCGGCAATGCTGCGTTGGAGTACGTTGGTTATCGCCTGGGCGAACCGGCATTTGATGTCAAAGAATGCGTGTTGCGCGGTGTAACTTACGCCGTACCTTTGCGGGTAAAAGTGCGCCTGATCATTTTCGACAAAGAATCGTCGAACAAAGCGATCAAGGACATCAAAGAGCAAGAAGTCTACATGGGTGAAATCCCCCTGATGACTGAGAACGGTACCTTCGTAATCAACGGTACCGAGCGTGTAATCGTTTCCCAGCTGCACCGTTCTCCGGGCGTGTTCTTCGACCACGACCGTGGCAAGACGCACAGCTCCGGCAAACTGCTGTACTCGGCGCGTATCATTCCTTACCGCGGTTCGTGGCTGGACTTCGAGTTCGACCCGAAAGACTGCGTATTCGTGCGTATCGACCGTCGTCGCAAGCTGCCAGCATCGGTATTGCTTCGCGCGCTGGGCTATAGCACTGAAGAAGTGCTGGACGCTTTCTACACCACCAACGTATTCCACGTGAAAGGCGAGAGCCTGAGCCTGGAGTTGGTGCCTCAGCGCCTGCGTGGTGAAATCGCGGTCCTGGATATTCAGGATGACAAAGGCAAGGTTATTGTCGAGCAGGGTCGTCGTATCACCGCTCGTCACATCAACCAGCTGGAAAAAGCCGGTATCAAAGAGCTGGAAGTACCTCTGGACTACGTCCTGGGCCGTACTACCGCCAAGGTCATCGTGCATCCGGCAACCGGCGAAATCCTGGCAGAGTGCAATACCGAGCTGAACACCGAGATCCTGGCGAAAATCGCCAAGGCTCAGGTCGTTCGTATCGAAACTCTGTACACCAACGATATCGACTGCGGTCCGTTCGTCTCCGACACTCTTAAGATCGACTCCACCAGCAACCAATTGGAAGCGCTGGTCGAAATCTATCGCATGATGCGTCCAGGCGAGCCGCCAACCAAAGACGCTGCCGAAACCCTGTTCAACAACTTGTTCTTCAGTCCTGAGCGTTACGACCTGTCTGCGGTCGGCCGGATGAAGTTCAACCGTCGTATCGGTCGTACCGAGATCGAAGGTTCGGGCGTGCTGTGCAAGGAAGACATCGTCGCGGTACTGAAGACCCTGGTCGACATCCGTAACGGCAAAGGCATTGTCGATGACATCGACCACCTGGGTAACCGTCGTGTTCGCTGCGTAGGCGAAATGGCCGAGAACCAGTTCCGCGTTGGCCTGGTACGTGTTGAGCGTGCGGTCAAAGAGCGTCTGTCGATGGCTGAAAGCGAAGGCCTGATGCCGCAAGACCTGATCAACGCCAAGCCAGTAGCGGCGGCGGTGAAAGAGTTCTTCGGTTCCAGCCAGCTGTCCCAGTTCATGGACCAGAACAACCCGCTGTCCGAGATTACTCACAAGCGTCGTGTATCCGCACTCGGCCCAGGTGGTTTGACCCGTGAGCGTGCCGGCTTTGAAGTTCGTGACGTACACCCGACGCACTACGGTCGTGTTTGCCCGATCGAAACGCCGGAAGGTCCGAACATCGGTCTGATCAACTCCCTGGCGGCCTATGCGCGCACCAACCAGTACGGTTTCCTCGAGAGCCCGTACCGCGTGGTGAAAGACGCACTGGTTACCGACGAGATCGTGTTCTTGTCCGCTATCGAAGAGGCCGATCACGTGATCGCCCAGGCTTCGGCCACGATGAGTGAGCAGAAAGTCCTGATCGACGAGCTGGTAGCTGTTCGTCACTTGAACGAATTCACCGTCAAGGCGCCGGAAGACGTCACCTTGATGGACGTATCGCCGAAGCAGGTAGTTTCGGTCGCTGCATCGCTGATTCCGTTCCTCGAGCACGACGACGCCAACCGTGCGTTGATGGGTTCGAACATGCAGCGTCAAGCTGTACCAACCCTGCGCGCTGACAAGCCGCTGGTAGGTACCGGCATGGAGCGGAACGTAGCCCGTGACTCCGGCGTTTGCGTCGTGGCTCGTCGTGGCGGCGTGATCGACTCCGTCGACGCCAGCCGTATCGTGGTTCGTGTTGCCGATGACGAAGTTGAAACCGGTGAAGCCGGTGTCGACATCTACAACCTGACCAAGTACACCCGCTCCAACCAGAACACCTGCATCAACCAGCGTCCGCTGGTGAGCAAGGGTGATCGGGTTCAGCGTAGCGACATCATGGCCGACGGTCCGTCCACCGACATGGGTGAACTGGCGCTGGGTCAGAACATGCGTATCGCCTTCATGGCATGGAACGGCTTCAACTTCGAAGACTCCATCTGCCTGTCGGAACGCGTTGTTCAGGAAGACCGTTTCACCACGATCCACATTCAGGAACTGACCTGTGTGGCCCGTGACACCAAGCTTGGCCCAGAGGAAATCACTGCG
Source organism: Pseudomonas fluorescens (assembly GCF_019212185.1). NCBI lineage: Bacteria > Pseudomonadati > Pseudomonadota > Gammaproteobacteria > Pseudomonadales > Pseudomonadaceae > Pseudomonas > Pseudomonas fluorescens. The sequence goes on along the minus strand of NZ_CP078138.1, from coordinate 5,851,466 downwards.
GACATCCCGAACGTGGGTGAAGCTGCACTGAATAAGCTGGACGAAGCCGGTATCGTTTACGTAGGTGCTGAAGTTGGCGCAGGCGACATCCTGGTCGGTAAGGTCACTCCGAAAGGCGAGACCCAACTGACTCCGGAAGAAAAACTGCTGCGTGCGATCTTCGGTGAAAAAGCCAGCGACGTTAAAGACACCTCCCTGCGCGTGCCTACCGGCACCAAAGGTACTGTCATCGACGTACAGGTCTTCACCCGCGACGGCGTTGAGCGTGACGCTCGTGCGTTGTCGATCGAGAAGTCCCAGCTGGACGAGATCCGCAAGGACCTGAACGAAGAGTTCCGCATCGTTGAAGGTGCTACTTTCGAACGTCTGCGTTCCGCTCTGGTCGGCCACAAAGCCGAAGGCGGCGCCGGTCTGAAGAAAGGCCAGGACATCACCGACGAAGTACTCGACGGTCTCGAGCACGGCCAGTGGTTCAAGCTGCGCATGGCTGAAGATGCTCTGAACGAGCAGCTCGAGAAGGCCCAGGCCTACATCGTTGATCGTCGCCGTCTGCTGGATGACAAGTTCGAAGACAAGAAGCGCAAACTGCAGCAGGGCGATGACCTGGCTCCAGGCGTGCTGAAAATCGTTAAGGTCTACCTGGCAATCCGTCGTCGCATCCAGCCGGGCGACAAGATGGCCGGTCGTCACGGTAACAAGGGTGTGGTCTCCGTGATCATGCCGGTTGAAGACATGCCGCACGATGCCAATGGCACCCCGGTCGACGTGGTCCTCAACCCACTGGGCGTACCTTCGCGTATGAACGTTGGTCAGATTCTCGAAACTCACCTGGGCCTTGCGGCCAAGGGGCTGGGCGAGAAGATCAACCGGATGGTCGAAGAGCAGCGCAAAGTCGCTGAGCTGCGTAAGTTCCTGCACGAGATCTACAACGAGATCGGCGGGCGTCAAGAGAGCCTTGACGACTTCTCCGACCAGGAAATCCTGGATCTGGCGAAGAACCTGCGTGGTGGTGTGCCTATGGCCACTCCAGTGTTCGACGGCGCCAAGGAAAGCGAAATCAAGGCCATGCTGAAACTGGCGGATCTGCCAGAAAGCGGCCAGATGCAGCTGACCGACGGCCGTACCGGCAACAAGTTCGAACGTCCGGTTACCGTTGGCTACATGTACATGCTGAAGCTGAACCACTTGGTAGACGACAAGATGCACGCGCGTTCTACCGGTTCGTACAGCCTGGTTACCCAGCAGCCGCTGGGTGGTAAGGCGCAGTTCGGTGGTCAGCGTTTCGGGGAGATGGAGGTCTGGGCACTGGAAGCATACGGTGCCGCTTACACTCTGCAAGAAATGCTCACAGTGAAGTCGGACGATGTGAACGGCCGTACCAAGATGTACAAGAACATCGTGGATGGCGATCACCGTATGGAGCCGGGCATGCCCGAGTCCTTCAACGTGTTGATCAAGGAAATTCGTTCCCTCGGCATCGATATCGATCTGGAAACCGAATAACACGTGACGTGAATCGAGAGCGGGGCAGGATTGCCCGCTCTCTGCTCCGCCAGGAGGAAAGGCCTTGAAAGACCTACTGAATTTGCTGAAAAACCAGGGTCAAGTCGAAGAGTTCGACGCCATCCGTATTGGATTGGCATCGCCTGAGATGATCCGTTCGTGGTCGTTCGGTGAAGTTAAAAAGCCGGAAACCATCAACTACCGTACGTTCAAGCCTGAGCGTGACGGCCTGTTCTGCGCCAAGATCTTTGGCCCGGTAAAGGATTACGAGTGCCTGTGCGGTAAGTACAAGCGCTTGAAGCATCGTGGTGTGATCTGCGAGAAGTGCGGCGTTGAAGTTGCACTGGCAAAAGTTCGTCGTGAGCGCATGGCGCACATCGAACTGGCTTCGCCGGTTGCCCACATCTGGTTCCTGAAATCGCTGCCGTCCCGTATCGGCTTGCTGATGGACATGACCCTGCGTGATATCGAGCGCGTTCTCTACTTCGAGAGCTATGTCGTTATCGATCCAGGCATGACCACCCTTGAAAAAGGTCAGTTGCTCAACGACGAGCAGTACTTCGAAGCGCTGGAAGAGTTCGGTGACGATTTCGATGCCCGCATGGGTGCCGAAGCTGTCCGTGAACTGCTGCACGCTATCGACCTGGAACACGAGATTGGCCGTCTGCGCGAAGAAATTCCGCAAACCAACTCGGAAACCAAGATCAAGAAGCTGTCCAAGCGTCTGAAGTTGATGGAAGCCTTCCAGGGTTCCGGCAACCTGCCAGAGTGGATGGTGTTGACCGTTCTGCCGGTTCTGCCGCCAGATCTGCGTCCGCTGGTCCCACTGGATGGCGGTCGTTTCGCGACTTCCGACCTCAACGATCTGTATCGTCGAGTGATCAACCGTAACAACCGTTTGAAGCGCCTGCTGGATCTGTCCGCTCCGGACATCATCGTGCGCAACGAAAAGCGTATGTTGCAGGAAGCTGTCGACGCACTGCTCGACAACGGTCGTCGTGGCCGCGCTATCACCGGTTCGAACAAGCGTCCTCTGAAATCCCTGGCTGACATGATCAAGGGTAAGCAGGGTCGTTTCCGTCAAAACTTGCTCGGTAAGCGTGTTGACTACTCCGGTCGTTCGGTAATTACCGTGGGTCCGACCCTTCGTCTGCACCAGTGCGGTCTGCCGAAGAAGATGGCGCTCGAGCTGTTCAAGCCGTTCATTTTCGGCAAGCTGGAAATGCGTGGTCTCGCTACCACCATCAAAGCAGCGAAGAAGATGGTCGAGCGTGAACTGCCAGAGGTTTGGGACGTTCTCGCCGAAGTGATTCGCGAACACCCAGTGCTCCTCAACCGTGCACCGACCCTTCACCGTCTGGGTATCCAGGCGTTTGAACCGGTTCTGATCGAAGGTAAGGCTATCCAGCTGCACCCGCTGGTCTGCGCCGCGTACAACGCCGACTTCGACGGCGACCAAATGGCCGTGCACGTACCGCTGACGCTGGAAGCCCAGCTGGAAGCGCGCGCGTTGATGATGTCGACCAACAACATTCTGTCGCCAGCCAACGGTGAGCCAATCATCGTTCCGTCGCAGGACGTTGTATTGGGTCTGTACTACATGACCCGTGAAGCGATCAACGCCAAGGGCGAAGGTCGTGTGTTCGCGGATCTGCAGGAAGTCGACCGTGTGTTCCGTGCCGGCGAAGCTGCACTGCACGCCAAGGTCAAAGTACGGATCAACGAAACCGTCAACGACCGTGATGGCGGCAGCGTGACCAACACTCGTATCGTCGACACCACTGTCGGCCGTGCGCTGTTGTTCCAGGTTGTGCCAAAAGGTCTGTCGTATGACGTCGTCAACCTGCCGATGAAGAAAAAGGCGATCTCCAAGCTGATCAACCAGTGCTACCGCGTGGTTGGTCTGAAAGAGACCGTGATCTTCGCTGACCAGTTGATGTACACCGGTTTTGCCTATTCGACCATTTCCGGCGTATCCATCGGCGTTAACGACTTCGTTATCCCGGATGAAAAAGCCCGCATCATCGGTGCCGCTACCGATGAAGTGAAAGAGATCGAAAGTCAGTACGCCTCCGGCCTGGTAACCCAGGGCGAGAAGTACAACAAAGTGATCGACCTTTGGTCCAAGGCGAACGACGAAGTATCCAAGGCGATGATGGCTAACCTCTCGAAAGAGAAGGTCATCGACCGTCATGGCAACGAAGTCGAGCAAGAATCGTTCAACTCGATGTACATGATGGCTGACTCGGGTGCGCGGGGTTCCGCAGCACAGATTCGTCAGCTGGCCGGTATGCGTGGTCTGATGGCCAAGCCGGACGGCTCCATCATTGAGACGCCGATTACTGCGAACTTCCGTGAAGGTTTGAGCGTACTCCAGTACTTCATCTCCACTCACGGTGCTCGTAAAGGTCTGGCGGATACCGCGTTGAAAACTGCGAACTCCGGCTACCTGACTCGTCGTCTGGTAGACGTGGCGCAAGATCTGGTTGTAACCGAGATCGATTGCGGCACCGAGCACGGCCTGCTGATGACTCCGCACATTGAAGGCGGTGACGTTGTAGAGCCGTTGGGTGAGCGCGTATTGGGCCGTGTTATTGCTCGTGACGTATTCAAGCCTGGCACCGAGGACGTCATCGTTCCTGCGGGCACTCTGGTCGACGAGAAGTGGGTCGAGTTCATCGAGCTGAACAGCATCGACGAAGTGATCGTGCGTTCGCCGATCAGTTGCGAAACCCGCTACGGTATTTGCGCCAAGTGCTACGGCCGTGATCTGGCCCGTGGTCACCAGGTGAACATTGGTGAATCGGTTGGCGTTATCGCTGCCCAGTCCATCGGTGAGCCGGGTACCCAGCTGACGATGCGTACGTTCCACATCGGTGGTGCGGCAAGCCGGACCTCTGCGGCCGACAGCGTTCAGGTCAAGAATGGCGGTACCGTCCGTCTGCATAACCTGAAGCACGTTGAGCGTGTGGATGGTCACCTGGTGGCTGTGTCCCGTTCCGGTGAGCTGGCAATCGCGGATGACTTCGGTCGTGAGCGCGAGCGTTACAAGCTGCCGTACGGTGCTGTGATTTCGGTTAAAGAAGGTGACAAGGTCGACGCTGGCGCAATCGTGGCCAAGTGGGATCCGCACACTCACCCAATCGTTACCGAAATGAAAGGTACCGTGACCTACGTGGGCATGGAAGAAGGCATCACGATCAAGCGTCAGACTGACGAATTGACCGGTATGACCAACATTGAAGTACTCGATCCGAAAGATCGTCCAGCTGCCGGCAAAGACATCCGTCCTGCTGTGAAGATGGTCGATGACAACGGCAAGGATCTGTTGCTGCCAGGCACTGACGTAATCGCTCAGTACTTCCTGCCAGCCAACGCCCTGGTCGGTGTTGCGGACGGTGCGCGGATCGCGATCGGTGATGTTATCGCTCGTATCCCGCAAGAAACCTCGAAAACTCGCGACATCACCGGTGGTCTGCCGCGTGTTGCCGACTTGTTCGAAGCTCGTCGTCCGAAAGAAGCGTCGATTCTGGCTGAAGTCAGCGGCACCATCGCGTTCGGTAAAGAGACCAAGGGCAAGCGCCGTCTGGTTATTACACCGAACGACGGTAGCGATCCGTACGAAGAGCTGATTCCGAAGTGGCGTCACCTGAACGTGTTCGAAGGCGAACAGGTAAACCGCGGCGAAGTTATCTCCGACGGTCCTAGCGACCCACACGACATCCTGCGTCTGCTGGGTGTAAGTGCGCTGGCCAAGTACATCGTCAACGAGATCCAGGACGTTTACCGTCTGCAAGGCGTGAAGATCAACGATAAGCACATCGAGACCATCCTGCGTCAGATGCTGCGTAAAGTTGAAATCGCTGAATCCGGCGATTCCAGCTTCATCAAGGGCGACCAGATGGAGTTGACTCACGTACTGGTAGAGAACGAGCGTCTGAGCGGCGAAGACAAGTTTGTCTCCAAGTTCACTCGCGTTCTGCTGGGTATCACCAAGGCGTCGTTGTCCACCGAATCGTTCATCTCGGCGGCTTCCTTCCAGGAAACCACTCGCGTACTGACCGAAGCGGCGGTAACCGGCAAGCGCGATTACCTGCGCGGCCTGAAAGAAAACGTGGTCGTGGGTCGTTTGATCCCGGCAGGTACCGGTCTGGCGTATCACAGCGAGCGTAAGCGTCGCCGTGATGCAGACAAGCCGTTGCGCGTAAGCGCCAGTGAAGTGGAAGCTGCGCTGACCGAAGCGCTGAACTCGAGTGGTAACTGAGTTCTGCGATAAATAAGTGCCGGGCCCTGGCTGCCCCGTTCGTCGGACCGAGACATTATTGTCCCGGTTTGATGAAGGGGGAGGTCGGGGCCTTGCCTTGACTGGGACCAAGATCCTCTTTAGACTCTTGATCCCCTAAATTTGGCGGGAATTCGTTCCTGCCATTTTGCTTTTCTTGTAAGACAATAGCGTCGCAAGACAACAGTGGAGCTAGTAGATGGCAACTATCAACCAGCTGGTACGTCAGCCGCGTAAGCGTATCGTCGAGAAATCCGACGTACCTGCGCTGCAGAACTGCCCGCAACGTCGTGGCGTGTGCACCCGTGTGTACACCACTACGCCGAAAAAACCTAACTCGGCACTGCGTAAAGTATGCCGTGTGCGTCTGACCAACGGTTTCGAGGTTTCCTCGTACATCGGTGGTGAAGGCCACAACCTGCAAGAGCACAGCGTGGTACTGATCCGCGGCGGTCGTGTAAAAGACTTGCCAGGTGTTCGTTACCACACCGTTCGCGGCTCCTTGGATACTTCCGGCGTTAAAGGCCGTAACCAGGGTCGTTCGAAGTACGGTACCAAGCGTCCGAAGTAATCGGCCGTTTTGCAGATTTTCATTTTATTGAGTCGATAAGAGTAAGGTCGGGCACGCATCCACAGGATCTGTCCCGGGCTAACCTGAAGACCGTTTGAGGGCTTATCAATGCCAAGACGTCGCGTAGCAGCAAAGCGTGAGATTCTGGACGATCCGAAATACGGAAGCCAAATCCTCGCCAAATTCATGAACCACGTTATGGAAAGCGGCAAGAAAGCCGTTGCCGAGCGTATCGTTTATGGTGCCCTGGAAACCGTTGCGGCTCGTAAGAACGGCACCGATCCCCTGGAACTCTTCGAAAAAGCACTCGACGCCATCGCTCCGCTGGTCGAAGTGAAGTCGCGCCGCGTTGGTGGTGCTACTTACCAGGTTCCGGTTGAAGTTCGTCCGTCCCGTCGTAACGCTCTGGCAATGCGCTGGTTGGTAGACTTCGCCCGCAAGCGCGGCGAGAAGTCCATGGCTCTGCGTTTGGCTGGCGAGCTGCTGGATGCTGCTGAAGGTAAAGGTGCAGCAGTTAAGAAGCGTGAAGACGTGCACCGTATGGCCGAAGCCAACAAAGCTTTCTCGCACTACCGCTTCTAATTTCAGCTTCACTCACTTTGCGAGGGCTTTATGGCTCGTACTACTCCGATTAGCCGCTACCGTAACATTGGTATCGTCGCTCACGTGGATGCTGGTAAAACCACCACCACCGAGCGCGTCCTTTTTTACACAGGCAAAAGCCACAAGATGGGCGAGGTGCATGACGGCGCCGCGACCACGGACTGGATGGTTCAGGAGCAGGAGCGTGGTATTACCATTACTTCTGCTGCCATTACCGCCTTCTGGCAGGGTTCTGCGAAGCAGCACAAGGACCAATACCGCTTCAACGTCATCGATACCCCGGGCCACGTAGACTTCACTATTGAAGTTGAGCGTTCCCTGCGTGTACTCGACGGCGCGGTCGTTGTGTTCTGTGGTACTTCCGGTGTTGAGCCGCAGTCCGAAACCGTATGGCGTCAAGCCAACAAGTACGGTGTTCCACGTATCGTTTACGTGAACAAGATGGACCGTGCCGGTGCAAACTTCCTGCGCGTAATTGCTCAGATCAAGCAGCGCTTGGGTCACACTCCAGTGCCTATCCAGTTGGCTATCGGTTCCGAAGACAACTTCCAGGGTCAGATCGATCTGATGACCATGGAAGCGGTTTACTGGAACGATGCTGACAAGGGTATGACTCCACGTCGCGAAGCTATCCCTGCTGAACTGCAGGAGTTGGCTGAAGAGTGGCGCAGCAACATGGTTGAGGCTGCGGCCGAAGCCAGCGAAGAGCTGATGAACAAGTACCTCGAGGGCGAAGAGCTCACCATCGAGGAAATCAAGGCCGCTCTGCGTCAGCGTACTATCGCTGGCGAAATCGTCCTGGCTGTTTGCGGTTCTTCGTTCAAGAACAAGGGCGTTCCCCTGGTTCTCGACGCCGTTATCGACTACCTGCCTGCACCAACTGACATTCCAGCCATCAAGGGTTCCGATCCGGATGACGAAGAAGTTCAGATGGAGCGTCACGCAGACGACAACGAGCCGTTCTCGGCTCTGGCGTTCAAGATCGCTACCGACCCATTCGTGGGTACTTTGACTTTCGTCCGCGTTTACTCGGGCGTGTTGGCATCCGGCGACGGCGTGATCAACTCGGTTAAAGGCAAGAAAGAGCGCGTGGGTCGTATGGTGCAAATGCACGCAAACGCCCGTGAAGAGATCAAGGAAGTACGCGCTGGCGACATCGCGGCCCTGATCGGCATGAAGGACGTCACCACTGGTGAAACCTTGTGCAACGCTGACAAGCCAATCATCCTGGTTCGCATGGACTTCCCGGAGCCGGTTATTTCGGTTGCCGTTGAGCCAAAGACCAAGGATGACCAGGAAAAAATGGGCATCGCACTGGGCAAACTTGCTCAGGAAGACCCGTCTTTCCGCGTAAAAACCGACGAAGAGACTGGTCAAACGATCATCTCGGGTATGGGTGAGTTGCACCTGGACATCCTGGTTGACCGGATGCGCCGTGAGTTCAACGTTGAAGCCAACATCGGCAAGCCTCAGGTTTCCTATCGTGAGCGCATCACGAAGAACTGCGAAATCGAAGGCAAGTTCGTTCGTCAATCCGGTGGTCGTGGCCAGTTCGGTCATTGCTGGATCCGTTTTGCTCCTGCTGACGAAGGTCAGGAAGGTCTGCAATTCGTGAACGAAGTAGTAGGTGGTGTTGTTCCTAAGGAATACATCCCGGCTATCCAGAAGGGTATCGAAGAGCAGATGAAGAACGGCGTTGTTGCCGGCTATCCGCTGATCGGCCTGAAGGCAACCGTGTTCGATGGTTCTTACCACGACGTCGACTCCAACGAGATGGCGTTTAAGGTGGCTGCTTCCATGGCGACCAAACAGCTGGCCCAGAAGGGCGGTGGTGAGCTGCTTGAGCCGATCATGGCGGTAGAGGTTGTTACGCCTGAAGACTATATGGGTGACGTGATGGGCGACCTTAACCGTCGTCGCGGCATGATCCTGGGTATGGAAGACACGGTCTCCGGCAAAGTAATTCGTGCCGAAGTTCCGCTGGGTGAGATGTTCGGTTACGCAACCGACGTTCGCTCCATGTCCCAAGGTCGCGCAAGCTACTCTATGGAATTCAAAAAATACAATACGGCTCCGTCGCACATCGTCGAAACCGTTACCAAAAAACAAGGCTGATTCAGTCCTTTAGGCAAGGAGTTAATTGTCGTGGCTAAAGAAAAATTTGATCGTTCCCTACCTCACGTCAACGTTGGCACCATTGGTCACGTTGACCACGGTAAAACCACTCTGACCGCTGCTCTGACTCGCGTTTGCTCCGAAGTTTTCGGTTCTGCAATCGTTGAGTTCGACAAGATCGACAGCGCTCCAGAAGAAAAAGCTCGTGGTATCACCATCAACACCGCGCACGTTGAGTACAACTCGACTATTCGTCACTACGCTCACGTTGACTGCCCAGGTCACGCTGACTACGTGAAGAACATGATCACCGGTGCTGCCCAGATGGACGGCGCGATCCTGGTTTGCTCGGCCGCTGATGGTCCGATGCCACAAACCCGTGAACACATCCTGCTGTCCCGTCAGGTAGGCGTTCCGTACATCGTGGTTTTCCTGAACAAGGCTGACCTGGTAGACGACGCAGAGCTGCTGGAACTGGTTGAGATGGAAGTTCGCGACCTGCTGAGCACCTACGACTTCCCAGGCGACGACACTCCGATCATCATTGGTTCGGCTCGTATGGCTCTGGAAGGCAAAGACGACAACGAAATGGGCACCACTGCCGTTCGTAAGCTGGTTGAAACTCTGGATACCTACATCCCAGAACCAGTTCGTCTGACCGACAAGCCGTTCCTGATGCCAATCGAAGACGTGTTCTCGATCTCCGGTCGCGGTACTGTTGTGACTGGTCGTATCGAGCGCGGTATCGTTCGCGTTCAAGACGCTCTGGAAATCGTTGGTCTGCGTGACACCACCACCACCACCTGCACCGGTGTTGAGATGTTCCGCAAGCTGCTGGACGAAGGTCGTGCTGGCGAGAACTGCGGCGTTCTGCTGCGTGGTACCAAGCGTGACGACGTTGAGCGTGGTCAGGTTCTGGTTAAGCCAGGTTCGGTTAAGCCGCACACCACTTTCACTGCAGAAGTGTATGTGTTGAGCAAAGAAGAAGGCGGTCGTCACACTCCGTTCTTCAAAGGCTACCGTCCACAGTTCTACTTCCGTACCACTGACGTGACCGGTAACTGCGAACTGCCGGAAGGCGTTGAAATGGTAATGCCAGGCGATAACATTCAGATGACTGTTACCCTGATCAAAACCATCGCAATGGAAGATGGTCTGCGTTTCGCTATCCGTGAAGGCGGTCGTACCGTCGGCGCTGGTGTCGTAGCCAAAATCATCGCTTAATAAGTGATGACTTGAAAAAGCCCCCGCTCAGCGGGGGCTTTTTTATTGGGTTGACACTATGGTGGCCCCTCTATAGAATTGCGCCTCCTTTTAACGGGCGTATTGCGCTCGCTGGGAATAGCAGCCGGAGTCTGAAATCCAATGCAAAATCAGCAAATCCGTATCAGGTTGAAGGCTTTTGACCATCGCCTGATCGACCAATCCACCCAGGAAATCGTGGAAACCGCGAAACGTACTGGTGCTCAAGTGCGTGGTCCAATTCCACTGCCTACCCGTAAAGAGCGGTTCACCGTTCTGGTCTCCCCGCACGTCAACAAAGACGCGCGTGACCAGTACGAGATCCGTACTCATAAGCGCGTTCTGGACATCGTCCAGCCAACGGATAAAACCGTTGATGCACTTATGAAGCTTGATCTTGCGGCCGGTGTGGAAGTGCAGATCAGCCTCGGCTAAGACTCGGTCTTAGTCGTGTAACGCTCTGAAATGGGCGGCCATAGCGGGTGAAAGCCCCGTACACTCATGAGGTTTACAACATGACTATTGGTGTAGTCGGTCGTAAATGCGGTATGACCCGTATTTTCACCGAAGAAGGTGTCTCCATTCCGGTCACGGTCATTGAGATCGAGCCGAATCGCGTCACCCAGTTCAAAACTGAAGAGACCGATGGCTATCGTGCAGTGCAAGTCACTGTCGGCGAGCGTCGCGCTTCGCGTGTAACAGCAGCTCAGGCTGGCCACTTCGCCAAGGCGAACGTTGCCGCTGGTCGCACCACCATGGAATTCCGTCTTGAAGAAGGCGAGTACCAGGCTGGCGATCTGATCAACGCTGAAATCTTCGCCGCTGGTCAACTTGTTGATGTAACCGGTCAGTCCAAAGGTAAAGGCTTCCAGGGTACGATCAAGCGTTGGAACTTCCGCGGGCAAGATAACACCCACGGTAACTCCGTATCCCACCGCGTCCCAGGCTCTATCGGCCAGTGCCAGACTCCTGGTCGTGTATTCAAGGGCAAAAAAATGTCCGGTCATATGGGCGCTGAGCGCGTGACCGTGCAGTCCCTGGAAGTAGTGCGCGTGGACGCTGAACGCAATCTGTTGTTGGTCAAGGGCGCTGTTCCTGGCGCTACTGGCGGCAACCTGGTTGTACGTCCAGCAGCCAAGGCTCGCGGTTAAGGGGAAGCTGACATGCAATTAAATGTAAATGACGCTCAAGCGATCGAAGTTTCCGAACTGACATTTGGCGGCGAATTCAACGAGACGCTGGTTCACCAAGCAGTCGTGGCCTACATGGCCGGCGGCCGTCAAGGTAGCAAGCAGCAAAAGACCCGTTCCGACGTTCGTGGTGGCGGTAAGCGCCCATGGCGTCAGAAAGGTACTGGCCGTGCTCGTGCCGGTACTATCCGTAGCCCAATCTGGCGCGGCGGCGGCACCACTTTCGCAGCTCGTCCACAAGATCACTCCCAGAAGCTGAACAAGAAGATGTATCGCGCAGCAATGCGTTCCATCCTTGCTGAGCTGGTGCGTACTGATCGTCTGGTCGTGGTTCAGGATTTCGCTGTTGAAACTCCGAAAACCAAAGATCTGCTGGGCAAACTGAACAACATGAGCCTGACCGACGTTCTGATCGTGTCGGACGCTGTTGATCAGAACCTGTACCTGGCTGCTCGTAACCTGCCACACGTAGATGTACGTGACGTGCAAGGTTCCGATCCAGTTAGTCTGATCGCATACGACAAAGTGTTGATCACTGTGTCGGCCGTGAAGAAATTCGAGGAGCTGCTGGGATGAACCAGGAACGCGTATTTAAAGTTCTGCTTGGCCCGCACGTTTCCGAGAAGGCTACGGTTCTGGCTGACAAGAAAGGCCAGTTCGTTTTCAAGGTTGCTACTGACGCAACCAAGCTGGAAATCAAGAAGGCCGTCGAAAGCCTGTTCAGCGTGAAAGTAGAGCGTGTTACTACCCTGAACGTTCTGGGTAAGAGCAAGCGCACTGCTCGCGGTCTGGGCAAGCGTAATGACTGGAAGAAGGCAGTTATCTCCCTTCAGCCAGGCCAAGATCTCGATTTCAGCAGCAGTGCTGAGTAAGGAAGGGGTGCATCATGGCAATCGTTAAATGCAAACCGACTTCCCCTGGCCGCCGTTTTGTGGTCAAGGTGGTCAACCAGGAGCTGCACAAAGGCGCTCCTCACGCACCGCTGCTCGAGAAAAAATCGAAGTCTGGTGGTCGTAACAACAATGGCCGTATTACCACTCGTCACATTGGTGGTGGTCATAAGCAGCATTATCGTCTGGTCGACTTCCGTCGTAACGACAAAGATGGCATCGCTGCCACTGTCGAGCGTATCGAATACGATCCAAACCGTACTGCTCACATTGCTCTGCTGCTGTACGCAGATGGCGAGCGTCGCTACATCATCGCCCCTAAAGGCGTGAGCGCTGGCGACCAGCTGATCGCAGGTGCTTTGGCTCCAATCAAGCCAGGCAACTCCCTGCAACTGCGTAACATTCCAGTTGGTAGCACCGTACACGGCATCGAATTGAAGCCAGGCAAAGGCGCGCAAATCGCTCGCTCCGCTGGTGCTTCGGCTCAGTTGATCGCTCGCGAAGGTGTCTACGTGACCCTGCGTCTGCGTTCCGGTGAGATGCGTAAAGTGCTGGCTGAGTGCCGCGCGACCCTGGGTGAAGTCTCGAACTCCGAGCACAGCCTGCGTTCGCTGGGTAAAGCTGGTGCCAAACGCTGGCGTGGCGTTCGCCCAACCGTTCGTGGTGTTGCCATGAACCCGGTTGACCACCCACATGGTGGTGGTGAAGGTCGTACCTCTGGTGGTCGTCATCCGGTATCGCCATGGGGCTTCCCGACTAAGGGCGCGAAGACTCGTGGTAATAAGCGTACCGACAAAATGATCGTCCGTCGTCGCAAGTAAATAGAGGGATACGACAGTGCCACGTTCTCTGAAAAAAGGTCCTTTTATCGATCTTCACCTACTGAAGAAGATCGAAGTGGCGGCGGAGAAGAACGATCGCAAACCGGTGAAAACCTGGTCGCGTCGTTCGATGATCCTGCCACAAATGGTCGGTCTGACCATCGCAGTACACAACGGTCGTCAGCACGTCCCAGTTCTCGTGAACGAAGACATGGTCGGCCACAAACTGGGCGAGTTCGCCGGTACCCGCACTTATCGCGGGCACGTGGCAGACAAGAAAGCCAAGCGTTAAGGGGTTAGGAAATGGAAGTAGCCGCTAAGTTGTCGGGCGCTCGAATCTCCGCCCAAAAAGCCCGCTTGGTCGCCGACCAGATCCGCGGGAAAAAGGTGGGCGAAGCGCTCAACCTGTTGGCTTTCAGCAGTAAGAAAGCCGCCGAGATCATGAAGAAAGTGCTGGAGTCGGCCGTAGCCAACGCCGAGCATAACGAAGGCGCAGACGTTGATGACCTGAAGGTCAGCACTGTTTTCGTCAACGAAGGGCGTTCGCTGAAGCGCATCATGCCACGTGCCAAAGGCCGTGCTGATCGCATCGTCAAGCGGTCTTGCCATATCACTGTCAAGGTTGCTGACAAGTAACGGAGTCGAAGAGATGGGTCAGAAAGTACATCCCATTGGCATTCGCCTGGGAATCGTCAAGGAGCACACCTCCGTCTGGTACGCAGACGGTCGGACTTATGCGGACTATTTGCTCGCAGATCTGAATGTGCGTGAGTATCTCCAAGACAAACTAAAAAGCGCGTCCGTAAGCCGTATCGATATCCATCGTCCGGCCCAAACTGCACGCATCACCATCCACACCGCTCGTCCAGGTATTGTTATCGGGAAGAAAGGTGAAGATGTTGAGAAGCTGCGTCAGGACCTGACCAAGCAAATGGGTGTGCCTGTGCACATCAATATCGAAGAGATCCGCAAGCCGGAACTCGACGGTATGCTGGTTGCGCAGAGCGTAGCTCAGCAGCTGGAGCGTCGCGTAATGTTCCGTCGCGCTATGAAGCGCGCAGTACAGAACGCCATGCGCATTGGTGCCAAGGGCATCAAAATCCAAGTGAGCGGTCGTCTCGGCGGTGCTGAAATCGCACGTACTGAATGGTATCGCGAAGGTCGTGTGCCACTGCACACCCTGCGTGCCGACATCGACTATGCCAACTACGAAGCTCACACCACTTACGGTGTGATCGGTGTAAAGGTTTGGATCTTCAAAGGCGAAGTAATTGGTGGTCGCCAAGAAGAACTGAAACCACAAGCACCAGCGCCTCGTAAAAAAGCTGCTAAGTAAGGGGTACGCCAAATGTTGCAACCTAAGCGTACGAAGTTCCGCAAGCAGATGACCGGCCACAACCGTGGTCTGGCACTGCGCGGTAGCAAAGTCAGCTTCGGCGAGTTCGCGCTGAAGTCTGTAGCTCGTGGTCGTCTCACCGCTCGTCAGATCGAGTCAGCGCGTCGTGCTCTGACCCGTCACGTAAAACGTGGTGGCAAGATCTGGATCCGTGTATTCCCGGACAAGCCGATCTCCAAGAAGCCTCTCGAAGTGCGGATGGGTAAAGGTAAGGGTAACGTGGAGTACTGGGTTGCCCAGATTCAGCCAGGCAAAGTCCTGTATGAAATCGAGGGTGTTTCTGAAGAGCTGGCGCGTGAGGCTTTCGCCCTGGCTGCTGCAAAGCTGCCGCTCGCCACCTCCTTTGTTAAACGGACGGTGATGTGATGAAAGCGAATGAACTTCGTGAAAAATCCGCACAGCAGCTGAACGAGCAACTGCTCGGCTTGCTGCGCGACCAGTTCAATCTGCGTATGCAGAAAGCAACTGGCCAGTTGGGGCAGTCTCATCTGCTCTCGCAAGTTAAGCGTGACATCGCTCGCGTGAAAACTGTGCTCAACCAGCAGGCAGGTAAGTGATCATGGCTGAAGCCGAAAAGACTGTCCGTACGCTGACTGGCCGTGTTGTCAGCGACAAGATGGACAAAACCATCACCGTTCTGATCGAGCGTCGCGTTAAGCACCCGATCTACGGTAAATACGTTAAGCGTTCGACTAAGCTGCACGCGCACGACGAAACCAATCAGTGCCACATCGGCGACAAAGTCACTATTCGTGAAACTCGTCCGCTGGCCAAGACCAAGTCTTGGGCGCTGGTTGATGTTCTCGAACGCGCTGTGGAAGTCTAAGGACTAGGGGTCGGAGAAATTATATGATTCAGACTCAATCCATGCTCGATGTGGCCGATAACAGCGGCGCACGCCGCGTTATGTGCATCAAGGTGCTGGGTGGCTCCCATCGTCGTTACGCTGGTATCGGTGACATCATCAAAGTAACCGTCAAGGAAGCAATTCCTCGCGGTAAAGTGAAAAAAGGCCAAGTGATGACTGCTGTTGTGGTCCGCACTCGCCACGGCGTTCGCCGTGCTGACGGCTCCATTATCCGCTTTGATGGCAACGCTGCTGTTCTGTTGAACACCAAGCAAGAGCCGATCGGCACCCGTATCTTTGGGCCAGTGACCCGTGAACTTCGTACCGAGAAGTTCATGAAGATCGTCTCGCTCGCCCCAGAAGTGCTGTAAGGAGATCCGACATGCAAAAGATTCGTCGTGACGACGAGATCATCGTGATCGCCGGCAAAGACAAAGGTAAGCGCGGTAAGGTGCTGAAGGTTCTTGCTGACAACCGTCTGGTTGTTGGTGGTCTGAACCTGGTCAAGCGTCATACCAAGCCTAACCCGATGTCGGGCGTACAGGGCGGTATCGTCGAGAAAGAAGCGCCATTGCACGCTTCCAACGTCGCCATCTTCAACGGCGAAACCAACAAGGCTGACCGCGTTGGTTTCAAAGTAGAAGACGGTAAGAAAATTCGTGTCTTCAAGTCGACCCAAAAAGCGGTTGATGCTTGAACACTGCTAGGTAGAAGACCATGGCACGACTAAAAGAGATTTACCGGAAGGAAATCGCTCCGAAACTTAAGGAAGAACTTAAGCTTTCGAACGTGATGGAAGTTCCGCGCGTTACCAAAATCACCCTGAACATGGGTCTGGGCGAAGCGATCGGCGACAAAAAAGTCATCGAGCACGCTGTTGCTGACCTGGAAAAGATCACCGGCCAGAAAGTCGTTGTGACCTACGCTCGCAAATCCATCGCTGGCTTTAAAGTCCGTGAAGGTTGGCCGATCGGTGTCAAGGTGACCCTGCGCCGTGAGCGTATGTACGAGTTCCTGGATCGTCTGCTGTCGATCTCCCTGCCTCGGGTTCGCGACTTCCGCGGCCTGAATGCCAAGTCCTTCGATGGTCGTGGTAACTACAGCATGGGCGTGAAAGAGCAGATCATCTTCCCGGAAATCGACTACGACAAGATCGATGCTCTCCGCGGTCTGGACATTACCCTGACCACCACTGCCAAGAACGATGATGAAGGCCGCGCTCTGCTGCGTGCTTTCAAATTCCCGTTCCGCAACTGATTGGAGTAGGAAAATGGCCAAGAAGAGCATGAAAAACCGCGAGCTGAAGCGTCAGCTCACGGTTGCCAAGTACGCCAAAAAGCGTGCGGCGCTGAAAGCTATCATCGTTGATCTGAACGCAAGTCCAGAAGCGCGTTGGGAAGCTACCGTAGCACTGCAGAAGCAGCCACGTGATGCAAGCGCTTCGCGCATGCGTAACCGCTGCCGCCTGACCGGTCGTCCACACGGCGTTTACCGCAAGTTCGGCCTGGGCCGTAACAAACTGCGTGAAGCTGCCATGCGTGGTGACGTACCTGGTCTGGTTAAAGCCAGCTGGTAAGCACTGTCAAAGTCTCGGTGGTTGGAATCGCAAGATACTGACCGCCGGTGACCTTGAACTTGAATCAAGCCCCTTTTGGGGCTTGATTCATTTGTGGGGTGTGTCTAGAATACCCGGCTCGCCTGAGCCCGTGCTTTTTCTGCGCGGATGTTCTCGGCGAAGGTAGTAGCCGCAAGGCTTATTTTTTTGTATTAGGAGCGTCTAGCCCATGAGTATGCAGGACCCGTTAGCGGACATGCTAACTCGAATCCGTAATGCCCAGATGGCTGAAAAGTCCGTCGTAAGCATGCCATCTTCTACTTTGAAGGTAGCTGTTGCCAAAGTCCTGAAGGACGAAGGTTACATTGCGGGTTATCAGATCAGCAGCGAAATCAAGCCACTGCTGTCCATCGAGCTGAAGTACTTCGAAGGCCGTCCGGTCATCGAGGAAGTGAAGCGCGTTAGCCGTCCAGGCCTGCGTCAGTACAAGTCCGTCGATGATCTGCCAAAAGTACGTGGCGGTCTCGGTGTGTCTATCGTCTCCACCAACAAAGGTGTGATGACTGATCGTGCTGCGCGCGCTGCCGGTGTCGGCGGCGAAGTTCTTTGCACTGTGTTCTAAGGGGGGATAAGCATGTCTCGCGTCGCTAAGAACCCCGTTAAGCTGCCAGCCGGTGTCGAAGTAAAATTCGCAGGCCAACAGCTTTCGGTGAAGGGTGCCAAGGGCACTCTCGAACTGAACGTCCATTCGTCCGTTGAGATCGTTGAAGAAGCTGGTGAGCTGCGTTTCGCTGCTCGCAATGGCGATCAACAAACTCGCGCAATGGCCGGTACCACTCGTGCGTTGGTAAACAACATGGTCCAAGGCGTAAGCCAAGGCTTCGAGCGCAAGCTCCAGCTGGTCGGTGTTGGTTACAAAGCGCAAGCAAAAGGCACAGTGCTGAACCTGGCTCTTGGCTTCTCGCACCCAGTGGATTATGAACTGCCGGAAGGCATCACCGCTGAGACTCCTAGCCAGACCGATATCCTGATCAAGGGCATCGACAAGCAGCTGGTAGGTCAAGTGGCCGCCGAGATCCGCGACTTCCGTCCACCAGAGCCGTACAAAGGCAAAGGTGTGCGCTACGCGGACGAAGTCGTCCGTCGTAAAGAAGCCAAGAAGAAGTAGGGCATAGCAAATGACCGACAAAAAAGTTACTCGACTGCGTCGCGCTCGCAAAGCACGCCTGAAAATGCACGAACTCGAAGTCGTGCGTCTCTGCGTGTTCCGCTCGTCGCAGCACATCTACGCCCAGGTCATTTCGGCCGACGGCAACAAAGTCCTGGCAAGTGCCTCGACTTTGGATAAAGAACTGCGTGATGGTGCCACCGGCAACATCGACGCGGCCACTAAGGTTGGCCAGCTGGTCGCTACGCGTGCTAAAGCCGCTGGCGTCTCGCAGGTGGCTTTCGACCGCTCTGGCTTCAAGTACCACGGCCGCGTCAAGGCGCTGGCTGATGCTGCTCGTGAAGCTGGGCTGGAGTTCTAAGTTATGTCAAATAACGACCAAAAGCGCGACGAAGGCTACATCGAGAAGCTGGTTCAAGTTAACCGCGTAGCCAAAACCGTTAAAGGCGGCCGTATCTTCACTTTCACCGCGTTGACCGTGGTGGGTGATGGTAAAGGGCGTGTTGGCTTCGGCCGTGGCAAGTCGCGTGAAGTGCCTGCTGCGATCCAGAAGGCAATGGAAGCTGCTCGCCGCAACATGATCCAGGTTGATCTGAACGGCACCACCCTGCAGTACGCAATGAAGTCCGCTCACGGCGCTTCGAAGGTGTACATGCAGCCTGCTTCTGAAGGTACCGGTATCATCGCTGGCGGCGCTATGCGTGCTGTCCTCGAAGTTGCTGGCGTTCAGAACGTTCTGGCCAAGTGCTACGGCTCGACTAACCCGGTAAACGTGGTTCACGCCACTTTCAAAGGTTTGAAAGCTATGCAATCCCCTGAATCCATTGCCGCCAAGCGTGGCAAAAGCGTCCAGGAGATCTTCTGATCATGGCTACCGTAAAAGTAACGCTGATCAAAAGCATGACCGGCCGCATCCCTAACCACAAACTGTGCGTTAAGGGTCTGGGTCTGCGTCGCATCGGTCACACTGTAGAAGTCCTGGATACTCCCGAGAATCGCGGGATGATCAACAAGGCCTACTACATGCTGCGTGTCGAGGGTTAATCGATGAAACTCAATGATCTGAGTCCAGCGCCGGGTTCCCGTCGCGAAAAGCATCGTCCGGGCCGTGGTATCGGTAGCGGTTTGGGTAAGACTGGTGGCCGTGGTCACAAAGGTCAGACCTCCCGCTCCGGTGGCACCATCGCTCCAGGCTTTGAAGGCGGTCAACAGCCGCTGCATCGTCGCCTGCCGAAGTTCGGTTTCGTTTCTCTGAAAGCCATGGACCGCGCAGAAGTGCGTCTGTCCGAGCTGGCTAAAGTGGAAGGCGACATCGTCACCGTGCAGTCCCTGAAAGATGCCAACGTGATCAACGTCAACGTTCAGCGTGTGAAAATCATGCTGTCCGGTGAAGTGACTCGCGCTGTGACTATCGGCAAGGGAATCGGCGCCACCAAAGGTGCGCGTGCGGCTATCGAAGCAGCTGGCGGCAAGTTCGAGGAATAAATGGCTAAGCAAGGTGCTCTCTCTGCGCTCGGCAAAGGCGGTATGTCTGAACTTTGGGCTCGTCTGCGTTTTCTGTTCCTGGCGATTATCGTCTACCGAATAGGCGCACACATCCCGGTTCCAGGTATCAACCCGGACCGACTCGCGGACCTGTTTCGACAGAATGAGGGGACCATTCTTAGCTTGTTCAACATGTTTTCCGGCGGCGCGCTGGAGCGGATGAGTATCTTTGCGCTGGGGATCATGCCGTACATTTCGGCATCGATCATCATGCAACTGATGACAGCCGTCAGCCCGCAGCTGGAGCAGTTGAAGAAGGAAGGTGAAGCTGGCCGTCGCAAGATCAGCCAGTACACCCGCTACGGCACTGTCGTCCTCGCTCTCGTCCAGGCTATTGGCATGTCCATTGGTCTGGCGGGGCAGGGCGTTGCGTTCACTGGTGACTTTGGCTTCCATTTCGTTGCGGTAACCACTTTTGTGGCTGGCGCAATGTTCATGATGTGGCTGGGTGAGCAGATTACTGAGCGTGGTGTTGGCAACGGTATCTCGATGTTGATTTTTTCGGGTATCGTCGCCGGTCTTCCGAGAGCAATCGGGCAGTCTTTCGAGTCTGCGCGTCAGGGTGATATCAACATCTTCGCCCTGGTTGCCATCGGTTTGCTGGCAGTAGCGATTATCGGTTTTGTGGTGTTCATTGAGCGTGGTCAGCGTCGTATCGCTGTTCACTACGCCAAGCGTCAGCAGGGCCGCAAGGTTTTTGCTGCGCAGACTAGCCACTTGCCGCTGAAGGTGAACATGGCCGGTGTTATTCCGGCTATTTTCGCAAGCAGCATTTTGCTGTTTCCGGCTTCGTTGGGTGCCTGGTTTGGTCAGTCTGAAGGTTTGGGCTGGTTGCAGGACATCTCGCAGTCGATCGCTCCTGGTCAGCCGTTGAATATTCTGCTGTTTAGTGCAGGGATTATTTTCTTCTGCTTCTTCTATACGGCGTTGATGTTCAATCCGAAAGACGTAGCGGAAAACCTGAAGAAGTCCGGTGCCTTTATTCCGGGCATCCGTCCAGGTGAGCAGTCTGCACGCTATATTGATGGCGTTTTGACTCGCTTGACCATGTTCGGTGCTCTCTATATGACGGCCGTCTGCCTGTTGCCCCAGTTCCTGGTGGTTGCAGCAAACGTTCCGTTCTACCTTGGCGGGACCTCGTTGCTGATCGTCGTCGTGGTTGTGATGGACTTCATGTCCCAAGTACAATCGCACCTCGTTTCGCACCAGTACGAATCCCTGATGAAGAAAGCCAACCTGAAGGGTTACGGCAGCGGCATGCTGCGCTGACCCATAAGGTTCGAGGAGTTGGTGATGAAAGTTCGTGCATCGGTGAAAAAGCTGTGCCGTAACTGCAAGATTATTCGCCGCGAAGGTGTTGTTCGAGTAATTTGCAGCGCGGAACCGCGTCACAAACAGCGCCAAGGCTGAGTGTGATTGTGCTTCAAGCCCAGCAGCTAGTGCGCTGCTGGGTTGATTATTTGTTATTACAGCGATATTATCTCGCGCCCTATTTCTTGGCTTCCGGGGCGTAGGTAGCTGTCAATTGGAGTCCCACTGAATGGCCCGTATTGCAGGCGTCAACATTCCAGATAACAAGCATACTGTTATCTCGCTGACCTACATCTATGGTGTTGGTCGCACAACTGCACAGAAAATCTGTGCAGAGACTGGGGTAAACCCAGCCGCAAAGATCAAGGATCTGAGCGACGAGCAAATTGAACAGCTGCGTGGCGAAGTGGCGAAGTTCACCACTGAAGGTGACCTGCGTCGCGAAATCAACATGAAAATCAAGCGCTTGATGGACCTCGGTTGCTATCGCGGTCTGCGTCATCGTCGTGGTCTGCCAGTACGCGGTCAGCGTACCAAGACCAACGCGCGTACCCGTAAAGGTCCGCGTAAGCCGATCCGCAAGTAATCGCCCCAGCGAATCGACAGGAATTTAATCATGGCAAAACCTGCTGCTCGTCCTCGTAAAAAAGTTAAAAAGACAGTGGTTGATGGCATCGCCCACATCCATGCTTCTTTTAACAACACCATCGTGACCATCACCGACCGTCAAGGTAACGCTCTTTCTTGGGCTACCTCCGGTGGTTCGGGTTTCCGCGGTTCCCGCAAGTCCACCCCGTTCGCTGCTCAAGTAGCTGCTGAACGTGCTGGTCAAGCTGCGCTGGAATACGGCCTGAAAAACCTCGACGTTAACGTCAAGGGCCCAGGTCCAGGTCGTGAATCCGCAGTTCGTGCTTTGAACGGCTGTGGCTACAAGATCGCCAGCATCACCGACGTGACGCCAATCCCGCACAACGGGTGCCGTCCGCCGAAGAAGCGCCGCGTGTAATCCAGGAGATCGTAAAGAATGGCTCGTTACATTGGTCCAAAATGCAAACTCGCTCGTCGCGAAGGCACCGATCTCTTCCTGAAGAGCGGCGTGCGCGCGATCGAATCGAAGTGCAACATTGAAGCTGCACCTGGTATCCACGGCCAACGCCGCGGTCGCCAGTCCGACTACGGCACCCAACTGCGTGAGAAGCAGAAGGTTCGTCGTATCTATGGCGTTCTCGAGCGTCAGTTCAGCGGCTACTACAAAGCTGCTGCCAGCAAAAAAGGCGCAACCGGTGAGAACCTGCTGCAACTGCTGGAATGCCGTCTGGACAACGTTGTATACCGTATGGGCTTTGGTTCGACTCGTGCCGAATCCCGTCAGCTGGTATCGCACAAGTCCATCAGCGTTAACGGTCAGACCGTAAACGTCCCGTCCTTCCAGGTTCGTGCTGGTGACGTGGTTGCAGTTCGCGAGAAAGCAAAGAATCAGCTTCGCATTGGCCAGGCTCTCGAACTGTGCACCCAACGTGGTCGCGTAGAATGGGTAGAGGTAGATGCTGAGAAGAAGTCGGGCGTTTTCAAGAACGTTCCTGCTCGCAGTGATCTGTCCGCCGACATCAACGAAAGCCTGATTGTCGAGCTCTACTCCAAGTAAGTAAGGGCTAGAAAATAGGTGCATCCATGCAGATTTCGGTAAATGAGTTCCTGACACCCCGTCACATCGACGTGCAGGTTGTCAGTCCAACCCGCGCCAAGATCACTCTCGAGCCTCTCGAGCGTGGTTTTGGCCACACCCTGGGCAACGCGCTGCGCCGCATCCTGTTGTCCTCAATGCCCGGCTGCGCAGTAGTCGAGGCCGAGATTGACGGTGTGCTCCACGAGTACAGCGCCATCGAAGGTGTACAGGAAGACGTAATTGAAATCCTGTTGAACCTTAAAGGTCTGGCCATCAAGCTGCACGGTCGTGACGAAGTTACGCTGACCTTGTCGAAGAAGGGTTCGGGGGTGGTTACCGCTGCCGATATTCAGCTGGATCATGATGTCGAGATCGTTAATCCCGATCACGTAATCGCTAACCTGGCGTCTAACGGCGCCCTGAACATGAAGCTCGTTGTAGCTCGTGGTCGTGGTTATGAACCGGCCGACTCGCGTCAGAGCGATGAAGACGAAAGCCGCAGCATTGGTCGCTTGCAGCTAGACTCTTCGTTCAGCCCGGTTCGCCGTATCGCATACGTGGTGGAAAACGCCCGTGTCGAGCAGCGTACTAACCTGGACAAGCTGGTTATTGATCTGGAAACCAACGGTACCCTGGATCCTGAAGAGGCTATCCGTCGTGCTGCAACCATTCTGCAACAGCAGTTGGCTGCGTTCGTCGACCTCAAAGGTGACAGCGAGCCAGTGGTAATCGAGCAGGAAGACGAGATCGATCCGATCCTGCTTCGCCCGGTTGACGATCTGGAACTGACTGTACGTTCGGCTAACTGCCTTAAGGCGGAAAACATTTACTACATCGGCGACCTGATTCAGCGTACCGAAGTAGAACTGTTGAAGACTCCGAACCTGGGCAAGAAATCCTTGACTGAAATCAAGGACGTTCTGGCCTCCCGCGGTCTGTCCCTCGGCATGCGCCTCGACAACTGGCCGCCTGCAAGTCTTAAGAAGGACGACAAGGCGACTGCCTGATCGTCGTAATCACCGAACGTTGTGTTTGGTAAGGAATGAACCATGCGTCATCGTAAAAGTGGTCGTCACCTGAGCCGCACCAGCTCGCACCGCAAGGCCATGTTCCAAAACATGGCGGTGTCGCTGTTCGAGCACGAGCTGATCAAAACTACTCTGCCAAAAGCCAAAGAACTGCGCCGCGTTGCCGAGCCGCTGATCACTCTGGCCAAGACAGACAGCCTGGCTAACCGCCGTCTGGCTTTCGACCGTACTCGTTCGAAAGCTATCGTTGGTAAGCTCTTCAACGACCTGGGCAAGCGTTACGCTACCCGTGAGGGTGGCTACCTGCGCATCCTCAAGTGCGGTTTCCGCGCTGGCGACAACGCGCCTATGGCGTACGTCGAGTTGGTTGATCGTGCTACTGCTGGCGAAGCTGTATCCGCCGAGTAAGACGTCAGTCTGAAACAAAGAACCGGGCCTAGCGCCCGGTTTTTTGTGGCCATAAAAAACGTGATCCCTTTGCGAGTTGTTACGCTATCCATACAGCTCATCTATTAGTTATTTTCTATTGATCCTGATCAATTAATGAATTTGATGGTGTCATGTTCATGGTCAATACTCCCTCTCAGCCGATTAGCCGGCAGTTTCCAGGACTGAAGAGGAAGAATGCGCATGAGCCAAAACATAACGCTGACCACCGCCAGTGGCGCTCCCGTCGCTGACAATCAGAACTCCCGCTCTGCAGGCCCGCGTGGTCCGCTGCTTCTCGACGACTTCCACCTGATTGAGAAGCTCGCTCACTTCAATCGTGAAAACATTCCCGAGCGTCGTGTCCATGCCAAGGGCTCGGGCGCTTACGGTACCTTTACCGTGACCCGGGACATCACCCAGTACACCAGCGCGAAACTCTTTGAGTCGGTTGGCAAACAAACGCCGACCTTCCTGCGATTTTCCACCGTCGGCGGGGAGCGCGGCTCGGCCGATACCGAGCGTGATCCTCGCGGCTTTGCCTTGAAGTTCTACACCGAGGAAGGCAACTGGGACATTGTTGGGAACAACACGCCCGTGTTTTTCATCCGTGACCCGCTGAAATTCCCGGACTTTATCCACACCCAGAAACGTTTGCCGCAGAGCAACCTGAAAAGTGCCCAGGCAATGTGGGACTTCTGGTCCCATTCCCCTGAAGCGCTACACCAGGTGACGATTCTGTTCTCCGATCGCGGCATTCCGGATGGCTACCGCCATATGCATGGTTTCGGCAGCCATACTTACAGCCTGATCAGCGCTACAGGTGAGCGTCACTGGGTCAAGTGGCATTACAAAACCCTGCAAGGCATCAAGAATCTGGCGCCCGCAGAGGCTGCACGCCTGGCAGGCACTGATCCCGATTACGCACAGCGTGACCTGTTCAATGCGATCGAGCGTGGTGAGTTCCCGAAATGGCGCGTTTGCATCCAGATCATGAGCGAAGCGCAGGCGGCAACTCACTACGAAAATCCGTTCGACGTGACCAAAACCTGGTCGCAGAAAGAGTTTCCCCTGATCGAGGTCGGAGAACTGGAGTTAAACCGCAACCCGCAAAACTACTTCGCCGAAGTTGAACAGGCCGCCTTTGGGCCCAGCAATATGGTGCCGGGTGTGGGGTTGTCACCAGACCGTATGCTCCAAGGTCGGGTTTTTGCTTACTCGGACGCCCATCGTTATCGGGTCGGTACCAACCATCAGCAATTGCCGGTGAATGCGCCGCGCAGTCCGGTCAACAGCTACCAGCGTGACGGGTCCATGGCTTTCGGCAGTAACGGCGGTGCTGCGCCCAACTATGAGCCGAACAGCTACGTAAACTCGCCAAAGCAGGCGCCTCACTATGCCGAGCCGGCGTTGACCTTGTCTGGAGCGGCTGATCGTTACGATCACCGCGAAGACTCGGATTACTACAGCCATGCCGGCGCACTGTTCCGATTGATGAACGATGCGCAGAAAGCACTGCTGGTCAGCAACATTGCAGGCGCCATGGCTGGTGTTACGGGTGACGTGGTTGACCGTCAACTGCAGCATTTTTTCAGGGCTGATCCGGCGTATGGAGAAGCAATTGCAAAGGCGTTGGGTGTAGAGCTTAACGAAGTCTAAACGAGAAGCAGAACCGCCCTCATCTGGGCGGTTTTTGCGTTATTTAAACCGCTTTTCTCAGAATATCTTCACTTTTATCGCGTGAATCGAGTGACCAAACGGTCGCTGTGGTTCAAACTACAGACTTTCAAGCAGGGAGATGTAGGGCGATGCAAGGCCACCCAGACGTTATCGATTACCTCAACACATTGCTCACCGGCGAACTGGCCGCGCGTGATCAATATTTCGTGCATTCGCGGATGTATGAGGACTGGGGTTTCACCAAGCTCTACGAACGCATCAATCACGAAATGGAAGAAGAGGCGGGGCACGCCGATGCACTGATGCGTCGCATCCTCATGCTCGAGGGTACGCCTCGCATGCGTCCGGATGATCTCGATGTTGGCACCACAGTGCCTGACATGCTCGCCGCCGACCTGCGCCTGGAATACAAGGTGCGCGCCGCGCTGTGCAAGGGCATTGAACTGTGCGAACAGCACAAGGATTACGTCAGTCGCGAGATGCTGCGGGTTCAACTCAACGACACCGAAGAAGATCACACTTACTGGCTGGAAAAGCAGTTGGGCCTGATCAAGTTGATCGGTCTCGAGAACTACCTGCAATCCCACGCCTGATACATCCTTGTACAAAAAAGCCCCGGTCACTTCATCCGTGTCCGGGGCTTTTTCATGGCTCGGACTCAGGCCCGGTCACGTTCCAGCAGTGGCTTGAGGTAGTAGCCGGTATGAGACTGTTTCATCTCGGCGACTTCTTCCGGCGTACCGACGGCGATGATCTGGCCACCCTTGGAGCCACCCTCCGGTCCCAGGTCCACCAGCCAGTCAGCGGTCTTGATCACGTCCAGATTGTGCTCGATCACCACCACGGTGTTGCCGTGGTCGCGCAGGCGGTGCAAGACGTCGAGCAATTGCTGGATATCCGCAAAATGCAGCCCGGTGGTCGGCTCATCGAGGATGTACAGGGTCTTGCCGGTATCACGCTTGGACAGCTCGCGGGACAGTTTGACCCGTTGTGCTTCACCGCCCGACAAAGTGGTCGCCGATTGTCCCAGCTTGATGTACGACAGGCCTACATCCATTAACGTCTGGAGCTTGCGTGCCAGCGCCGGAACGGCGTCGAAGAACACCCGCGCCTCCTCGATGGTCATCTCCAGGGTTTCATGAATGCTCTTGCCCTTGTATTTGATCTCAAGAGTCTCGCGGTTGTAGCGCTTGCTCTTGCACACGTCGCACGGCACGTAGATATCCGGCAGGAAGTGCATTTCCACCTTGATCAGGCCGTCGCCCTGACAGGCCTCACAGCGCCCGCCCTTGACGTTGAACGAGAAACGCCCCGGACCATAGCCCCGTGAGCGGGACTCTGGCACGCCGGCGAACAGTTCGCGAATCGGGGTGAACAATCCGGTGTAGGTCGCCGGGTTGGAGCGCGGTGTACGGCCAATCGGGCTCTGGTCGATATCGACCACTTTGTCCAGGTGCTCAAGACCCTTGATGCTGTCGTGGGCGGCGGCTTCCAGGGTGGTTGCGCCATTGAGCGCAGTGGCGCTCAGGGGGAACAGGGTGTTGTTGATCAGCGTCGACTTGCCTGAGCCGGAGACACCTGTCACACAGGTCAGCAGACCGATTGGAATCTCCAGGTCGACGTTGCGCAGGTTGTTGCCCCGAGCGCCCTTGAGCGACAGCGACAGCTTCTTGTTGCGTGGCGTGCGCTTGGCGGGTACTTCGATCTTCACCCGGCCCGACAGGTATTTACCGGTCAGCGATTCCGGATGACTCATGACCTCGGCCGGCGTGCCTTCGGCAACAATGTGACCGCCATGCACGCCGGCACCTGGCCCGATGTCCACCACGTAATCGGCCAGGCGAATGGCGTCTTCGTCGTGCTCGACCACGATCACCGTGTTGCCGATGTCTCGCAGGTGTTTGAGGGTGCCCAGCAACCGGTCGTTGTCGCGTTGGTGCAAGCCAATGGAGGGCTCGTCGAGGATGTACAACACCCCGACCAGGCCCGCGCCGATCTGACTCGCCAGGCGAATCCGCTGTGCCTCGCCACCGGACAGGGTGTCGGCACTGCGATCCAGCGACAGGTAGTCAAGGCCGACATTGACCAGAAACTGCAGGCGCTCGCGGATTTCCTTGAGGATCTTGTCGGCGATTTCGCCACGCCGGCCGGTGAGCTTCAGCGTGCCGAAGTAATCGGACGCATCGCCAATCGGCAGGTTGGTCACTGCCGGCAGGGTTTTTTCGCCGACCCACACATGCCGCGCCTCCCGACGCAGGCGAGTGCCACGGCAGTCAGGGCACGGCTGGGTGCTGAGGAACTTGGCTAGCTCTTCGCGCACCGAGGCCGACTCGGTCTCGCGGTAGCGGCGGTCCAGATTCGGCACGATGCCTTCGAACGGATGCGAGCGTTTCACGATATCGCCACGGTCGTTCAGGTATTTGAAGTCGACGTTCTGCGTGCCGCTGCCGTGCAGGATTATTTTCTGCTGGTCGGCCGGCAACTGGTTGAACGGTACTTCCAGGCTGAATCCATAATGGCTGGCCAGTGAGCCAAGCATCTGGAAGTAATAGACGTTGCGCCGGTCCCAGCCGCGAATCGCGCCCTCGGCCAGGGTCAGTTCGCCGTTGACCAGGCGTTTGATATCGAAAAACTGTTTCACCCCCAACCCATCACAGGTCGGGCAGGCACCGGCCGGGTTGTTGAATGAGAACAGCTTGGGTTCCAGTTCGCTGATGGCGTGACCGCAGATCGGGCAGGCGAAACGCGCGGAGAAGATCAGTTCTTCGCCCGGCTCGTCATCCATTGGCGCAACCAGGGCGATGCCATCGGCCAATTTCAACGCGGTCTCGAACGATTCGGCCAAACGTTGTTGCAGGTCGTCACGCACCTTGAAGCGGTCGACCACCACATCAATCGTATGCTTCTTCTGTTTATCCAGCTTCGGTGCTTCATCCAGCTCATACAGCTTGCCGTTGATCCGTGCGCGGACAAAGCCCTGGGCCCGCAGCTCTTCAAAGACCGACAGATGTTCGCCCTTGCGTTCGCGAATCACCGGCGCCAGCAGCATCAACTTGCTGCCCTCGGGCTGGGCCAGCACCAGGTCGACCATCTGACTGACGGTCTGGGCTTCCAGCGGGATGTCGTGATCCGGGCAACGGGGAATACCCACGCGAGCGTAAAGCAAGCGCAGGTAGTCGTAGATTTCGGTGATGGTACCGACCGTGGAGCGCGGGTTGTGTGAGGTCGACTTCTGCTCGATGGAAATGGCCGGTGACAGGCCTTCGATGGTGTCGACGTCAGGCTTTTCCATCATCGACAGAAACTGCCGGGCGTAGGCCGACAGCGACTCGACATAGCGACGTTGACCTTCCGCATACAAGGTATCGAAGGCCAGGGAAGACTTGCCGGACCCGGACAAGCCGGTGATGACGATCAGCTTGTCCCGTGGCAGGGTCAGGTCGATATTCTTCAGGTTGTGGGTTCGAGCCCCACGAATCAGGATCTTGTCCAAGGTGGCCTCGCTCGGCGGGCGTAAACGTAGGAGTATAAGGCCAAATACTGGATGGATGCACACTATCAAATGCGGGTTATTCGGCCTTCAATGAAGAGTTTGTCATCCTTGCGCGTCAAAGCGTCGCCCTATACCCCGTCAATCGATGGGACTGATAGAATCGCCGCCGGTTCACATGAGGTAATTCCATGCACGATCCCCACAGCGAACGCATGAGTGGTAGCGAGACCCGCGCAGCAAGCGGTCTGGCCCTGGTGTTCGCTTTCCGAATGCTCGGCATGTTCATGGTGTTGCCGGTATTGGCGACCTATGGCATGGACCTGGCTGGCGCGACTCCGGCGCTGATTGGCCTGGCCATTGGCGCCTATGGCCTGACCCAGGCGGTGTTCCAGATTCCCTTCGGGATCATTTCCGATCGCATTGGTCGGCGCCCGGTCATTTACCTGGGGTTGATTGTCTTCGCCCTGGGCAGCGTGCTGGCAGCGAATGCCGACTCGATCTGGGGCGTGATCGCCGGCCGGATCCTGCAGGGCGCCGGGGCGATTTCCGCCGCGGTCATGGCCTTGCTCTCCGATCTGACTCGCGAGCAGCACCGTACGAAAGCCATGGCCATGATCGGAATGACCATTGGCCTCTCGTTTGCTGTGGCGATGGTGGTCGGCCCATTGCTGACCCGCGCCTTCGGCTTGTCAGGGTTGTTCCTGGCGACCGGCGGCATGGCGCTGCTGGGGATCGTCATTGTGATGTTCATGGTGCCGCGCTCCACCGGTCCGCTGCAGCATCGTGAATCCGGCGTCGCCCGTCAGGCTCTGATGCCAACGCTTAAACATCCCGACCTGTTGCGCCTGGACCTCGGCATTTTTGTGTTACATGCGATGTTGATGTCGAGTTTTGTCGCCTTGCCGTTGGCGCTGGTCGAAAAGGCCGGCTTGCCCAAGGAGCAGCACTGGTGGGTTTACCTCACTGCGCTGCTGATTTCGTTCTTCGCCATGATCCCGTTCATTATCTACGGCGAGAAGAAACGCAAAATGAAACGAGTTTTGCTCGGTGCCGTCGCGACGCTGATGCTCACTGAGCTATTCTTCTGGCAGTTCGGCGACAGCCTGCGAGCTCTGGTGATTGGTACGGTGGTGTTCTTTACTGCGTTCAATCTGCTGGAAGCTTCACTGCCGTCGCTGATCAGCAAGGTTTCACCGGCAGGCGGCAAGGGCACGGCGATGGGGGTGTACTCCACCAGTCAGTTCCTCGGTTCGGCACTGGGCGGGATCATGGGCGGCTGGATGTTCCAGCATGGCGGTCTGTCGGTTGTGTTCCTCGGATGCGCAGGTCTGGCTGCCCTCTGGTTGGCCTTTGCTGTTACCATGCGTGAACCTCCCTATGTGACGAGCCTGCGCTTGCCGTTATCGCCTGAAGCGATCCGCGAAGCGGGTCTGGTTGAGCGCCTGCTGGCCGTCGTTGGGGTAACCGATGCCATCGTGGTTGCTGATGAAGCGGCCATTTACATCAAATTGGACACCGAACTATTGGATCGCACCACCCTCGAGCGCCTGGTCAACGACCCGGCCTCGGCAGCGTGCGAAGCCTAGGAGAACGTTATGGCCCGTGGGGTTAACAAAGTCATATTGGTCGGCACTTGC
The DNA here is from genome assembly GCF_019212185.1 of Pseudomonas fluorescens. Classification (NCBI taxonomy): domain Bacteria; kingdom Pseudomonadati; phylum Pseudomonadota; class Gammaproteobacteria; order Pseudomonadales; family Pseudomonadaceae; genus Pseudomonas; species Pseudomonas fluorescens. The sequence continues at coordinate 5,820,497 of NZ_CP078138.1, read as the reverse complement.
GGCCAGGATCCCGAAGTTCGCTACTTGCCTAACGGTAACGCCGTGACCAACCTGAGTCTGGCGACCAGCGAACAGTGGACCGACAAGCAGACAGGCCAGAAAGTCGAAAAGACCGAATGGCACCGCGTATCGATGTTCGGCAAGGTTGCGGAAATTGCTGGCGAATACCTGCGCAAAGGTTCGCAGGTGTACATCGAAGGCAAGCTGCAAACCCGCGAGTGGGAAAAAGACGGCATCAAGCGCTACACCACTGAAATCGTGGTCGACATGCAAGGCACCATGCAACTGTTGGGCGGCCGTCCACAGGGTGACCAGCAGCAAGGCGGCAACAACTACCAGCAATCCGCTCCGCGCCAGCAGGCTCCGCGTCCTGCTCCGCAACAGCAGCCACAGCGTCCAGCCCCGCAACAGGCTGCACCGCAACCGGCTCCGGATTTCGACAGCTTCGATGACGATATTCCGTTCTGACGAACACCTGAGAGGAAGATGTAAGGTTTTTCCTTGAAAGCCCCTATTTAGGGGCTTTTCTGATGATTTTCCATTGTAAAGATTTTTAATCTAATTTGGCTCGTTTCGAATTTATGCACTACCTTGAGAAACGTAAAGTTTTCTTGGGGGGCTATCCTCATGAGCTTATTGGCGATCAGGCACGTTCAGTTCCGCCAAGGCGAGCGGCACAAATTGTTGGTGAATGCGCAGACCGGTATTCCCCTGTATTACCCCTCTCTGTTTATCACCACCCAGATCCGCGCCTGTGGTTTCTCCGTGTCGACTGTGCAGGCGTCACTGACCGCACTCAAAGTCCTGTATGCCTGGCAGGCGGTGCGAGGCATCAATCTCGAAGCGTCGTTTTCGGCAGGCAATCTATTCCGACTTGAAGACATTACGTCCCTGGTGGGTTTCAGTGCGCGCCTGTTAAGCGAGGAGCGCCCACGTACGACCGTCAAGGTAGTCCGACTCAGGCTCAATGCAGGACGAGCCGTTACACGCAGCGTTAATAATGTCTCCGCTCAGACTCAGTTTTCGCGGCTGAGCACGATCTCAAAATACTTAGGCTTCCTGGCCGAGACTTTGCGTGTTGGGCGGACCAGCCTTCTTGCTGACGGTGCGGTGAGCGAAATGGTCGAGCGGATCAACGCCTACAGACCGAAATCTTCTCAGTTGACGGCAGTGGACCGGGATGAGAAGGGCCTGGACCAAAAGGTCGTAGATGAGGTACTCGAGCGCCTTCGATTTGGCCATCCCAAAAACCCTTTTGCTGATAATGGGGTTCAGCAGCGTAATCATCTGATCGTCACCTTGCTCCGCTATCTGGGCATCAGGCGCGGGGAACTGCTGAGCTTGAGGGTGGAGGACGTGGATTTCGGTAGGTCCACGCTCAGCATTGTCCGACGCCCGGACAGCCCACTCGACAGCCGTCGGCACCAGCCGCTGGTTAAGACTAAACCACGGAAAATTCCGATCAACGACGTGCTGCAAAAAGCACTAAGTGACTATATTTTTCGATTCAGGGCGAGCTTTCGTCTGGCAAGAAAGCACCCCTATTTGCTGGTCACCCACAAAGCCGGTCCAACTCAGGGCAGTCCGATGTCGAACAGCAGTTTTGGCAAGCTGATGGCCACCGTTCAAGGCATGGCCCATGATTTCGCAGCCATTCATGCCCATGCGTTCAGGCATACGTGGAACTATGATTTTTCGTGTGTTACGGACGCTGCAGGCAATATGACGCCTGAACAGGAGCAGAAGGCGCGGGCTTATCTGATGGGCTGGTCCGAAACCTCCGGCACCGCTATTACGTACAATAAGCGTCATACCAAAGAAAAGGCAGCCAAGGCGGCATTGGAGTTTCAACGGGCGCTTAAACGTCAGTAGGAGTTGTCCAATGCACAATGCGGATCAGAAAATCAATGCTCAGCCGATATCTCGGTCTCGCGACGGATGGGAGTTCTCTAAAGCTGACCGTACTTGGCGCCTTAATAAAAATACTAAGATCGAACTAGAGTGGGTTGACGATTTATCCGAAGAGCTAAGGTGCTCATTTCTGAAAACTTTGCATTATTATGCGGTAAATAATTCATCTTCACATACTCGCAACATGGCTTATCGGGCGAAAATGTTTTTTGTGTTTACCAAAGGTCGCTTGGATACAGACACGCTGATCGCATACCGCGCTAATCTGAATGTATCGACAGAGCATTATCTGGGTTCACTGAGAGGTTTTTTTGTTACCTGGTATATGCAAGGTCACCCAGGGATAAATGAGGAGTTCATTAGGACGTTACAGGCTTGGGTGTTAAAAGGAAATGAGATTGGGCGCGCAGTCCTGCAGATGGACAGTCAGAACGGTCCGTTGACGGACATTGAAATGCAGGGCGTGCTTGATGGTGTTATCACGTGTTATTCAACGCGTCGTTTGGGGTTGGAGACAGTCGCTTTGATCCTCACGTTACTCCACACGGGGCGGCGTTCGATCCAAATAGTCGCCCTAAAGATCAAGGACGTGCGGGCAACCACAGTAAATGGCATCGCCGGTTATGAAATAAATTTTCCACGCGCTAAGCAGCGCCATGCTCTGTGGCGCTCCACATTTAGAAGCTACGCCATCGATGAAGATCTATGGCTGATATTGCAATTGCAGGTAGTTGAGACTGTAAAAAAGTTGCATTCGCTCGTTGAGTTTCCTCTATCGGACTCTCTTATCCAAGAGCTTCCGCTTTTTCCTGATTTTTCAGCCGTCTCGTGTCAGACAACCGAGAAAGATTTGTTTGATCTCTTGCAGTTCGATTATGTCCACGCGACCGTTAGCATATGTAATGCTGCTTTGACCGGTTTTTCGGAAAAGTGCAGCATATTCTCCGAAAGGACGGGGAAGCCTCTGGATCTGAGGTCGCGCCGTTTTAGGTATACGCTCGGGACTAACCTGGCCCATCAAGGTTACGGCATTGCCATCGTGGCAGAGGTACTGGATCACTCTACTTTGCAAAGTTCTGGCTGTTACATAAGAAGTCTGTCTGACATTGTGGAGCGTATTGATAAAGCGGTGGCTCAACAACTGGCGCCGTTGGCTCAGGCCTTTCAGGGTGTTTTGGTGACATCGGAGCGGGAGGCCGTTCGAGGAGACGATCCCGGCAGCCGCATCACCAATGGGCGGGTGAATGTTGGGACGTGTGGCAGCTATGGCTTTTGTGGAGCATTAGCGCCTATCGCCTGTTACACCTGCACGCACTTCCAGCCATGGCTGGATGGGCCCCATGAAGAGGTACTGACCGAACTTCTTGCCAGCAGTGATCGAGTGTGGGGCGTCACGCAGGACGTCAAAGTCGCCTCGGCCAATGACCGACTGATTCTTGCGGTAACGGAAGTGGTCCAGCGCTGCACGCGAGTGAAGAAGGCGAGTTCGAATGGCTAAGATATTCAAATTTACGCCCGGTTCCGATACCAACGCCAAGGCGAATGTCCAAGAGTTTATCACTCGATGCCGGGAGGGCCTCGACGTGTTTGGGCCAGAGGTGAATTGGGACAGTAATTTTTGGACCGGGGTAGTGGGCTTCACCAAGGCTGGAGTCAACCCGCGGAAAGTAAGTGCTGCAGACCTGCTGAATTCGGACATTATTCCTTTTGCGAAGGCCTATGTTACATATCGTAAAGCACACAATCCGAGCGCGCGGGATCCTGCCAGGAGTATTGTCCCTATTCGCTGTATCGAGCCGGCTTTGCTGAAAATTAAGAAAGTTGCCGATATATCTCTAGTGGATCCGGTGGTACTGGATCACGCTGCAGCGGTGGCGCGTGAGTGTTACCCATTTAGTGGAAACATGGCCAGTTCAGAGCTGAACCGGTTCGTTAAGTTTTTGCTCGAGCACAAGTTGGTAAGCAGAGCGTTTCATTGGAAGTGCTCGATTCCGGGACCCAAAGGGGGAGGCAGAACCGATCGCGAGGGAAAGAAAGCCAGTCAAGATAAAATGCCACCCGAGCATGTTTTAAACTACATGGCAGAGATGTTTTCCAATAATCCGCAAAATTTAGCCGATAAGTACGTGGTGTCGCTATTTGCGCTGTTGATGAGCGCACCCGCACGGATTTCTGAAGTTCACGATCTCCCACTTGATTGTTTGCATTCAGAAAAAGATCGGTATGGTTCGCCGAAGTTGGGGCTGCGTTTTTATTCAGGTAAAGGTTTTGGACCTGCGGTGAAGTGGATTCCCACTGTGTTTAAGGATGTGACAGCAAAGGCGGTTGAGCGACTCAAAGAGTTGACGGATGAAGGTCGACGCGTGGCTAAGTGGTATGAAGATCACCCCGACCAATTTTATCGGCATGCGGCTTGTCCTGCGGTGGATGACAATACGCCCTTGACTGTTACGCAGGTCTGCGATGCGTTGGGCGTCAAGTATCGTGGGCTCCCTTGCTTCGCACGAGCATTTCTCAAAAATTTAGCTAATCCCATAGCGAGTTTTCTTCACGAAAATAGCATTACTTTGGACGAAGTAACCTTGGCCATTCTCAATCGATATGCGCGCTCGCGGTTACCCAAAGATTTCCCCTGGAAAAATAAACAGTTGCAGCTCAAGTGGTCTGACAGCTTGTTCTGTATGCGGGCAAATGAACTGCATCATCAGCGAGGCGTGTCGCCGATTATCATCTGGGGGCCGGGCAGCAGTAGCATCAGCAGTGCGTTGTCCATCACCAGCGGCACCCGAGAGATGCAGACCGTATGGGATCGAAATGGCTATAAAAATCCGGACGGCAGTCGCGTCAGTTTGACCACCCACCAAGTGCGTCACTTTTTGAATACCACCGCACAGCGTGGTGACTTGGGTCAGTTCGACATAGCGCGCTGGTCAGGACGTGCAAACGTATCTCAGAACAACACCTATAACCACATGACCGATGACGAGCATCTGGAAAAAATAAACAACTTTCCTGCGCTCACGGCTTTGGCGGGTCCGCTAGGAAAAATTGCCGCTCATGCGCCGGTGACATTGGCGGACCTAGGCGCCATCGGCGATGTGATGGCACACGTCACCGAGTTCGGATTTTGTGTACATGATTACTCGATGCTGCCTTGTCAGAAGCACAGGGACTGTTTGAACTGTGGTGAGCAGGTGTGCGTTAAAGGTGATGATGAAAAGCTGGCTCGACTGACATTGCAGCGCGACGCGATTGCCTTGCAACTCGCCCAGGCGGAACAGGCATTGGGAGAGGGCTATTACGGCGCGGACCGCTGGACAGTCCATCAGCAAAAAACCTTAGATCGGGCTAACCAACTGATCTCGCTGCTACAGGCGGATGATCTCGAGGCGGGGGCGCTCGTACGGTTGAGAAATGATCAAGAGTTCAGTCCACTAAAACGTGAACTATCAGCGACAAGTTCTCAGCCTAAGCTGTCTGAAGGCGTTGCTTTAGAAACTAAATCACTTGCTCAGGAGCGGTGATGGCAAAACATCTGACGAAAGTCGATATCGAAAAAATCCTTCACGCGTTGGACGGTTGGGAGGGGCGTCTCACGTGGGAAGCGTTGTGTGATTCGATGCCGCCGCTGATTGGCACGCGACCCACGCGCCAAACTTTAAGTGCTCACCTAAAAATCCAAGAAGCATTTCAGCATAAAAAAGGCAGGCGCGACCTGAGTGTTGGAGCCAAAGTCCCCGTCTCTCTCTCTCTGGCAGCACAACGTATCAAGCGCCTGGAGGAAGAAAATGCCCGGCTACGCAATGAAAACGAGGGGTTATTGGAGCAGTTCGTTGTCTGGCAATACAACGCCTATTGCCACGGTTTGACGGAGCAACAATTGGCAGCACCACTCCCGAGAGCCCGGAGAGGTTCTTCAGAGAGCTAAGCTAGGTCTAGGGGCCCCGTAGTCATGTCACAGGAACACAAATGCTCGGCAGAGGTCTGCAGGCATTACGCCATCTACCAGGCGCGGCTGTTAGCAACTTTGCGTCAGCCTAGGGTATGAGGAGTTATTGCGAGGCAAACGGCAGCGGATAGGGCAATGAGTATCGGCTGACGCGCGTTTTTGAAGCCGGGGTGTCAGGTCATTGCTGGCACGTCAGGTAGAGTGGCGCATAATTTAAAATAACGGCTCTTTCTGCTTTGTTCTAGATTCAGGTGCCTGTTCCAGGCGCTCGATGAAAATCTCCCTGCGTTGAGTGTTCTCATTGACCGTCAAGCTGCGATCGCCGTCTACGTAGGTAATATTGTTTTGCACTTTATAGAGATAGGCCTCCGAGCCTTCATCGCTCAGATGCTCTATCTGAAACAATCGCTCCATACGCCAATCGCCACTCTCATTCAATCGGCTTGGCGTAACGAGGTGAATGCTTTCCACGTAGCGCCCAGCGTGGGACGCTGATAGCAGGTCGTTTAACAGCGTAACACTGTCGATCATCAGAATACTTTTTACCTCAATGGTCTGGGCTCTCTCCACAGTACTCACATAAAACCAAACATGTGCAAGCGTGAGCTCCACGTATTTCCACACTCGGTAATCATCGCCAAATAGGCGACCAAACATGGGTTCCTCTGCGGCGATTGGTGTTCTGAACATCAGGTCATTTCCTCATAATACTCAATAGAGTATAGCGCTTTATTCTTTGTAAAGGCTTTATCGTTCCTTTTGCGAGCACGGTAAATGGAACTGAAAAAGGCATTCGGATTAGCGGTTCGCGACATCCGACTCAGTAAAGGCCTATCCCAAGAGGCCTTGGGTCCAAGCCAGCCCTTCGTTAGCGATCTAGAGCGCGGCATAAAATCGCCGAGCCTTGAAAAAATCCATGATCTAGCGTCTTCGCTTGGGGTGCATCCCTCGACATTATTTGTTTATTGCTGCATTAAGGCTGATGGAGCAAAGGAGTCCACAGATGAGATTATGGCTCGCGTGCTGGAGGAGTTGAGCTCCATTGAATTGCGCGGCAAGGGCTAGATGGCCTCTGTTTCGGTAATGAGCCTTAAATGCATCTTTTTTTGTATGATTTTTTCAGGGCGTTCCAAGCAACGACTGAGTTTTTGACAGTTTTGGCTGACTTTCCGCTCGTGATGGGAGGCATCGTCGATCCATTGGAGTTTTTTACCCAATGGTAGAAATCGACCACCTGAAGGCGTTCGTTTCGCGCGGCAGATGACTGACTACCAGAGGCGGTCTACCTATCAGTGCCTCGCGAGGATTAGCACCGCCGAGGTTCGTCCGATGCACTTTTACAAAATAGATAGTTCGAGATGACAATTTTCACGGTAGCGTAGAAGCCACTATCCAGTCCGCTCTAGGAGCATTGTGATGGCTGTGAGCTATAAAGGTTTAGATTTTCCAACGGTTTTGCATGCTCGGTGTGGGCCAGGACTGCTCTCTAATTTGAATGGCCCCCTGACTTTTAGACACAATTGACTGATAGAGGGACGGATAGCGACGGTCTGGCACGACCGTCGCTGTGAATGAACACACCTCCGTCTGCTCCGCCATTTCCAAGGCATCATCGACTTCGATTCCCAAGTACCTGACAGTGCTTTCAAGCTTTGTATGACCAAGCAGGAGTTGGACCGCTCTCAAGTTCTTCGTCCTGCGATAAATCAACGAAGCCTTGGTTCTCCGTAGCGTGTGAGTGCCATACATGGTTGGGTCAAGGCCGATGGTTGTCACCCACGCTTTGACTATTCGAGCGTATTGCCTGGTGGATAAATGCTCCGAAGCGTGCAAGCGGCTCGGAAACAAGAAATCCTCACTGCGGAGACGCGCCTGGCGCATCCACGCTTCCAGAACCGTTCGGGTCTGTTCAGTGATTTCAAATTGCACTGGGTGTTGAGTTTTCTGCTGCATCACGATGGCCCGTGACGACACATGCTCCCCATGGGCAATGTCTCGGAACCGCAATTTAGTTAAGTCACAGGCACGCAGCTTGCTATCGATGGCCAGATTGAAGAGCGCCAAATCACGCGTCTTCTCAGCAAGCTGAAGTCTTATTCGGATAGTCCAGATATCTCTGACGCGGAGCGGGGCTTTCTGACCGACAAGCTTTCCCTTGTTCCAAGGCTGATGGCGGTATCTAGCAGCAGTGTTCATGGCTCGTCCTCCACGTTAAGGGAAGACAAGGGTGGATCGGTCGCAATGGCTGGTGGTGGCTATCAGCCGCATAGCTGCCTGCAAAGGCATAAATCGACCCTTAGCGGACGTTCCAATCGACCTTCCTTGTCATATGGCACTCAGCATCTAGACTCCTGAACACATAAATGGGGAGCACGGATGCTGAAGCAAAGCCTCTAGAGGGCCCCGCAGCAATCCGACGCTTCGATTGAAAACGCTTCCATGCAAGGACATCGAAGATGACTCACGCGTTAAAAAAGCTTTCAGTCACAATGATGTTGACCGCCTCGACGCTGGTCGTCGCGCTGTGCTTCACCCCGATGATCAGTGCGGAGGAACAGGCACCTGCTTCTCCACTGCTCAAACAGCTCAATAATGGCAACTGGCTCGATCCGAAGGAGGCCGAGTCCCTGCGTGACGAGTTGTACTACCAGCGCGCGATTCACGCCTACATGACCATGCTGCCGGCACTCAATGTCATTGGCTTGCGTGACGGATCGGAGAAAGCGTTCGGAAGCGGCTACAACGTGCTGCCAATCTGGAAGCAGCGTATGGATTCACGCGCCATGGTGCCGACGCCCAATGCGGACGTGATCTATTCCATGAGCTATCTGGATCTGAAGAAAACCGGGCCGCTGGTAGTCAAGGCGCCACCTAACGTCATCGGCATGTTCACCGACTTCTTTCAGCGTACGCTCACCGATGTCGGTGCCGTGGGGCCAGACCGCGCGCGAGGCGGCCTGTATCTGATTTTGCCACCGGACTACACCGGGCCGGTGCCGGCCAGCTATTTCGTTGTCAAGTCGCGTACTTATAACGTGTTCTTGTTCTTCCGCACCGTGATGGCCAAGGGCGACGGCAAGCCTGACCCGGCGCCGGCGGTTAATTCTGCGGAAACTACGCGAGTCTACCCACTGTGGGCGACGGAGAAGGACGTCAAGCCCATGGAGTTCCCTGACGCCAGTGGCAAGGCGTTGAATATGATGTATCCAACGGACAATGAGTATTGGACCAAGTTGAAGGCGTTTGTCGACTACGAACCGGTAGAGGCAATTGACCCGGAACTGCGCGGGGTGCTGGCGTCCATCGGAATCATCAAGGGTGAGCCGTTCAAACCCACCGAGCAGCAACAGGCCCTGCTGAAGAAGGCGGTCGAGATGGCGCCTCGAATGATCCTGGCTAACCGCCAGTTGGGGCGCGAGGACAAACGTAATCTCTACTATGCGGATCGCCAGTACGAGAACACCTGGGCGGGTGGCACGGCGGAGTGGATGCAAGAAAGTTACCTGGACGTGAGTCAGCGCGCTAACTTCTTCCAGTTTGCCTATTCATCGGCACCGGCAATGGTGATGCACACCACTGGCGCCGGTTCCAAGTATCCGTTCACCGCTCGCGACAAGGACGGGAAATATCTCGAAGGTGGCGGCACCTACAAGCTGCGTCTGCCGCCGAATGCTCCGGCAGCGTTGTTCTGGGCTGTTACGGCGTACAACATCACCGACGGCACCATGCCGCAGACCAAGCAACTGATGCCCTCCACCAACGGTTATTACGACATTCCCAAGCAGTCGGACGGTTCCATCGAAATCTGGTTCGGGCCGGACAAACCTGCTGATGTCGCGGACTCCGCGTTCATCCAGACCATCCCCGGTCGCAATTTCTTGGTCGCCTTGCGCCTGTATGGCGCGGAAGACGCGTTCTACGACCAAACTTGGAAGCCTGACGATGTCGTCAAAGTGAAGTAATGAACAAAAAATCGGGCCCATCGATGGTGGCAGCGGCGTGTCGGATGACCGCTTCTGCCGAATGGCATCAGACCTCCCATCAACCGGAGGCACTGCTGAATCACTGACAAGCTGTACTTTAATTTTTGCAAGGAGCGATTGCGATGAAGTTACTGGCACCCACTACTGTCCTGTTGAGTCTATTGGCAACGAGTATCCATGCTGCACAGGCCGAGGATAAAACACCCCTCCTTACCTTGGATGCAGCCCGAAAATTGGAGTCGACGCTGGTCAACGAAAAGAACGTTGCTGTTACCCCAGAAAATTTCGCTTTCGCCACGCTAGATGAGTCCATGCAGAATGAGGTGAAGCTCGGCGCGACCAACAAGTTCTATAACCACCGCAAACCCATGGAACTCGACAAGCAGCCAGCCGTGCTGATGAATCGCGATACGCTGTATTCCTTCGCCATCATCGATGCGTCTCACGGCGCCACCATCCATGTGCCCAAGGGCGATGGCCGTTACACCTCCGTGCACGTCATGCAGCACGACCACGTTACCGACAACGTCTACTACGGCGAGGGTGAATACACCATCGACCCGAAAACAGTCACCAATTTTGTTGTGGTCAATATCCGTACTCAGGTGAACCCGAATGATCCAGCCGACGTGGCGAAGGCCAATGCCATCCAGGATCAGTACAAGGTCAGCTTCCCTGCGGGTTACACACCCAAAGCGTTCAAGGCCATTGACTGGAACCAGGAGCAACTGAAGCAGGTGAAAGCGCACTACGTGAAAGTCGCCGACACCCGTGGCGTGAGCAAAACCATGGGGGCTCGCGGCTCGATCCCGCAGGATGACATCAACGTCGGTGTGGCCGTGGCGACCGGGCTATTGCCCGACCAGCATGCCTGGTATTCGTTCAAGTCGTACAAGGTCAAGAAAGACACCTGCTACACCGCGAATTACCCCGTGCCTGGCATGGCCAACCCGCAGTTGGGGTTCTATTCGATGACGATTTACGGGAATGATCTTTACCTGCACACAGAGGAGGGCTCCAGCCTTTCGAACCACGAGATCGTGCCCAACAAGGATGGCAAGACCTTCACCCTGCACTTTGGCAGCCCGCAAAGCTGCGGCAAGGATGCAGCGAACTTGCTGACCGCACCCACGGACAATTGGACACTCGCGTTCCGGGTCTATATGCCCGACAAGTCGGTTCAGAACAACGAGTACAAACTGCCGGAGCCAAAGCCTGTCAGCCAGTGATCATTGACCAATAGGGGCGAAGTATGGGGATGGATAAACCATGTTGGAGTATGGGGGCGACGCTCGTCGCAATCCTGGGGTTCATGCCGGGGGCTCAGGCAGAGGACTCGGCAGAGCTGGCCAAGAAAGCGCTTAATCCGGTCGCGGCCATGTACAGCCTGCCGGTGCAGTACAACTGGGATCAGAAGATAGGCCCGACCGGTGACGGCATGCACAGCGTCACCAATATTCAACCGGTGCTGCCGTTTTCATTAAATGATGACTGGAATCTTATCTCCCGTACCATCCTGCCGGTCATCGACCAGCACGGTTTGGCAGCCAATGGCGCGGCGGACAAATCCGGTGTCGGCGACATCACCCAGAGTTTTTTCTTTTCGCCCAAACAGCCCACTGACAGTGGATGGATACTCGGAGTGGGCCCGGCGATTTTGATTCCCACCGGCAGCGACGAGTTACTCGGTAACGAACAGTGGGGGATTGGTCCGACCGCCGTTGCCTTGAAGCAGGAAAACGGCTGGACGCACGGTATTCTGGCCAATCATATCTGGGGCTTGGACGGCAGTCCGCCGGATGACAAGGACAAGGTCAACCAGACCTTCCTGCAACCCTTCCTCTCCTATACCACCAGCACGTTGACCACGTGGGGGGTGAACACTGAATCAACTTACAACTGGCAATCACGCGAATGGTCGGTGCCGGTCAACCTGACGGTGACTCAATTGCTGAAAATTGGCGGCCAGCCACTGACAGTGCAAGCGGGGCCGCGCTATTGGCTCGACAGCCCTGACGATGGTCCACAAGGTTGGGGTTTTCGTTTCGCCATCACCATGCTATTCCCACGCTGAAAAACACTTTGGCCAGCTGGTGTCCCGCCCGCTGGCCAAAGCTTGTTTAAGGGTTTGCAGAATCTCAGCGCTGAAGTGAACCGCCTAATTGACGGCAGTTGGTTCCGGTATGGTGTATTTGCCGCTGATAACACCTTCGCCAGGGCGATAGATGCGCATGCCGAGGTACCAGTTATCGCCCGGTGTAGGCAGCCAATTCGCAACCTGCCCGCACTTCTCTTTCGGGCCGTAGTGCACGGTGAAGGTGCCGTCTTCATTGAAGTGCATGGCGCGATTGTTCAGGTTGGAGTCTTCGCTTTTCAGGTATTTATCGGCCCCATACATCGTGAAGGAAAAGAACCCGCCCTCCAGAATCTCGGGTTTGGCATAGGTCGCTTTGTAGCATTTGTCGCCACTCAAACCGTAATCACGGTAGAGGTACACGGCATCTTTCGCCGGCAAAAGCCCAAGTGCAACTGACGCACTGAGTCGAAGCATTTCCGGCTTGATGACCCCACGAGCGCCTGAGGTGTCGTTGAAATTCGTCAACTTGGCGGCTTCTTTTTGATACTCGGAACGCAGTTTCATACGGCTGGCTTCGTCCCAGTCGACGATTTTGTATTCCTTGGGCACCGTGCCTTTTGGCCAATTGACCTTGATGCCATCCTGAAGTGTTTTGACGTTTTGGGTGTCGCCAGGATCGTTAGGATTGATCTGCGTACGCATGACCACCGCCGCAAACTCGGTTTTCGACTTGATCTCGAAAGTCCCCGGCGCATAAAAAACCTGATCGGTGAAGTCGTCGTTCTGCATGATCATCGCCGACTGATAACGATTGTCAGCTGATTTCGGTAAGGTGATGGTTGTGCCCTCGGGCACGTAAAACACACCAAATGAATACACCGTGTCACGGTTCATGGTGACCGCAGGCTGCTTGTCCAAGGGCATAACCGCCCTATCGTGGCGAAAGGCGTTCGACCCCACATCTTTGACGATATTTTTATAGGATTCGTCCACTTCGGCGCGGGCGTAGTTGTCAGGCGTCACCTGCTGTCCGGCGTGTGCAGTGGCTGTTCCCAAGAGGGTAATACAGAGCAAAATCTTTCTCATGCTTATCATTGGTTCTATTCCTTTATTTCCCATCGACTGCAATTAAGAAGTAGTTGCGAACCTGACGAGAGTGTCGACCAGGTAATCGAGATCGCGTGAAGGAAAGTACGATTAACCTCCAGCCCGAAGCGTAGTCGAGAAAAGAGATGATGCGGGGCATGCCGAAAGCTAAACGGGCAGTTCTGAAACTGTCCAACTATCGACCAGAAGCCATTCTTGCCATATGACACCTGCCATCTAGACTCCTAGGCGTCGGTCGGGGAGCACGGATGCTGGGTGTCCGCTACACAAGACTTTCACACCAGCCCATCAATTCGACTCTACGCCGCAGATGTCAAACCATGCGAGGAAGTCGACGATGACACACGCTTTAAAAACCCTTACATCAGCCATGGCCGTTCTGGCCTTCTGTGCGCCTTCGCTCCACGCTGAGGAGCAAGCTCAAGTCAGTCCTGCGAGCCTTACGCAGCCGACAAGCGATGTGACCATGCACATCGAGTACGCCAAGACCATTGCGCGTATGGCATATGTGTGGGGTTGGCCAATGGTGAACATGCTCAACCGCAGTCAGACCATCACCAAGGCGCCCAAGCCAGGTCTGCTGGGTGGGATTCTACCGGTGGCACCCTTCGGCCACGTCTCGATGTTGCATGATTACATTCTGCCGTCAGAGACCTTCGTCACTTGTCCAAACCAGGATGTGACCTATGGCTTGGGCTTTTTCTCGCTGGACGAGCAACCGGTCATTGCGCAGGTGCCGGATTTCGGTGATCGCTTCTGGGTCTATGCCCTGTACGACCAGCGTACCGACCAGTTTGGCGAAGTGGGTAAGCCTTACAAAACCAAACCCGGGTTTTATCTATTGGTCGGGCCCAATTGGAAGGGTGAGAAACCTGAAGGCGTCGAAGGCATCATCCGCAGTCCCACGGCGTTGGCCAACGTCATACCACGGGTGTTCATGGACAGCACGCCCGAAGATCGCAAGGCTATTCAGGAGAGTCTCAACCAGATTGTCTTTTACCCCCTCAGCGATTTTGACGGGAAAATGAAAACCGTTGACTGGAAGCAATCGCCCATCATCCCTAATCCGAATGCATCCTCTGCCAGTGCCGGTGAAACCAAATGGGTGATCCCCGAGAAGTTCTTTGATGAGTTCCCGCAAATACTGAAAATGGTTCCACCGCTACCCGGTGAAGAATCACTCTACGCTCAATTTCGGCAGTTGATGGATGCCGCAGCCAAGGACCCTGCCATCAAGCAAGCAATCGTTGAGGTAGCCAAGCAAGCTGAGCAGGAGGTGATCAAACCGTTCTTCCAGTGGAAATATAACGGTCGTCCGGCCGGCAATGGCTGGAACCGATCCGCCAACAACGCCCAGTGGGGTGTGGACTATTACAATCGCACCGGCACGGCCAAGTCGAACATGTTCGACAACCGACCCAATGAAACTCAATATTTTTACAGTGATCTTGATGGGGCCGGTGCTCAACTCAATGGTAGTCATGGCTATGAAGTCACCTTCGCCAAAGGGCAAGAGCCACCGGTTCAGGGCTTCTGGTCACTGACGCTCTACAACCAGCATCACTTGTTTAGCGACAACCCGCTCAAGCGTTACTCCCTGGGCACCAAGAACAAGGATCTGAAGCACAATGCCGATGGTTCGCTGACGCTGTACGTGGGACCAACATCGCCGGGCAAGGACAAGGAAACCAACTGGCTGCCTTCGCCAAAAGAGAACATCTCTTTGTACATCCGAGCGTATTGGGGTGAGCAGGCCATCCTCGATGGTAGTTGGAAGCCGCCGGTCATCAAGAAAGTCAAATGATGCTGGCTCGCTAGCGGCCGAAAGCCGGTCAATAGCAAGATTCTGGCTCATGCCAAATGACTGCTTTTGGCCGGTCGCTGCCTATCGCAACGGGCAGCAAACGGCCAAATGCAGCCATTCGGCATGACTGCGGGCGACGCGTAACTGGCGATTAGAATTATGCTACAGAGGACTTTTATCTAAATATTCAAAGCGTTATAAAGCTATGCAGCGATCCATAGCGCATTGAAATGCAGAAGTAATCGAGCTTCCTTCACTCCCCTGGTAGGCCTAAAGCTATGAGGAAAGTGAAGGAGTCAAGACCGCAGAACTCACGAGGATTCAACGAGGCAAGGTTTTCGTGCATAGAACAACCGGGCCATGATGCTGGTGTGTGCGACCGCAAACGGTCTTCTATGTGCGTGATGCATCCTGCTCAATATACTTCCTGACTAACCTTAGCGTCTAGCTCTTTAGAAAAATCGAATTCTCCCCATTTGGTGAACCAATACTCGCTATACTTTTGAATTCTCAGCAGGTAGTTTGCAGGCAAGCCGTATAACTGTAAAATCCTGATCTTGGTCTCGTTACTCACGAAGGGGCATGCGGTAAGATCTAACGCTAAATGAATCATTTCAGAGTCACCGACCAACGAGTCCTGCTTCAGCCTGAATCTCTCCAGTATATGTTTTTCCAAAGCGCTTCTTAGTAATGAATAACGAGATTTGTTCTCTATATAAAAAAGAAGAGTCACTATGGAGAAATAATTCAGACTAGATTTCGCTTGATAATGACCATCTAAAAGTTCAAAGCCGAAGCTATAGCCAAGCACTTTTTCATCTATACGGTAGTTTTTACCAAGTTGGCGCATTAAAACCAGAAGATACATAACCTCAATTTTCGCACTTTTGCCATCTGAATTATGATCCATAACACTTCGGCATCTTTCGTATATCACTTGCGAGATCAATGCCTCATAGCTTAACCCTATGGGCTCTACCTTATAGAAAGAAAGAACGCGCTGACATATTCGACAAAGCTTAATGGTTGTGTTGACTTTTGGCGATACCGCATAGATAAAAAACACAAAACCTAGAAGAGCTTCCATTGACTTTGAAAAACTCTTATCGGTACCGCTGACTTTCTCTATTTTTTTATAAGAATCAATCAAAGAGCCTATTTTGCGTTCGACGACTGAAAGGGAGTAATTGAGAATTTCGCCGTAGTTAACGCCAGAGGTTGCAAGAATGGACTTAAAGTCCGTTATAAGCGAAGATCTGCCAATATAAATTTGCCCCCGTGGCAAGGTTTCTCCATCCTTCACTTCTGAAGCGATTTCATAGACTAGTGCACGATCAAAAAGATCTGAGATACGCTTTTTTGCGATAGATATCGGCGTGATTATAGGGCGACCTAGAGTTTCCTCCTTTCCCTTGTTCAATGATAGCTTATATAGCTTTAAGCTTTCCTGAAGTGTCATTTTTATTTGATGGCAAACTTCGTCACTATTATAGAAGACAAAGTAATCATCTACGTAGCGATAAATTTTGAAATCCGTGTTATGTACATATCCCTTTTCAAGCAATTTACCTGCAATATCAATATCAACTGCCTGGAGGATTATTTCAGCAAAAATTCTTGAAACCTCAGGGCCGATTAGTATTCCGTTAGTTTCGTTATGGTTCAACCTTTGCATCAATGAGTCAAATTTGCCCGCAAATGACCCTAATATAGTTTTAAGATTCTGCTTGGCAAAATCTTTTCCGTATATCGCCCATGCTAACGAGTGAGTATATATGCTATCAAAACATCCTGAAACGTCGAATTTCGTAAGATTTCGGAAATCACGTTCGCTTAGGAGATGTTCTCTCGACTCGTAAAACTTGAAAACATTACTGAAGCGCTCATATACGAAAAAAGACTTCAAGTTCTCATAGTTTTCGCCATCTACTTCTACCAAAGTATCAGATTTATCCTGTCGCTCAATTTGCGAGCGAAAGTCAATATAAGTGCACCCAGCAACTCGTCTTGGTGATCGCAGACTGAATTCACTTCGACCAGTGTAATATATCATCAGATCTTTAAATTGGTCGTAGAAGTCTACCACCAGTAACTGACCCTTAGGATGCATTAGCGACAACTGGCGCAACTGATCCTGTTTATGCGTAGTCGAGAAGACGAAAGGAACGGTATGAACAAGGTCTGATTTGTCTAGGTCAATTAAGGATACAGATCTGTCATTGTCGGCAATATGTTTAACAACCTTAGTTGACTGAACACCTAAAGCCATTTTTACAAGATGGTCCAGCACGTCATCGCGATACCTCCATGAAATTCTATTTCCGTTAAATTTAACATCGTGCTCACATAGGAATCTATAAAAGTACCTATTCGAAAAGACTATCGGAACTTCATATGGAAGCACATCAGACAACACCACCCGCTCTACAGGAAAATTTATAGATAATGCTTTTTTTCTAGACATGCTTCCAACCTCGCGAAAGCTCTGAAAGCTCCTTGGAATCAAAGTTTCTAAATAATTTTTCCTTGAAACCTTTTTCAAAAGATAGTTTCGAGAGCTTTCTAACCAATGATGGACTAGCTACGCTTTTTAGTTTGTTGCGAAAATAGTGATCTAGCCCGGAAAGCTGGCTGGCATCAGTTATATATTTGTTACTAAAGTAGACACCGATGAAGGCGTTGCTTTTCCTATTAAACAAGCGCATATTACCGGTTAAAAAAAGACACCTGAGTATCAATTCCTCTTCAGACTTCTCCGGAATGAATGTGAACTTTGAGTTGTAATCTGAGAAAGCCTTATCGATGCGCGATCTATATTTATTAATTTTTCTTTGACTCAGTTGCACACCGGAAGAGCTACTAGATACGTCAAATGTATATCCAAGGTAATCAAATTTACCTTTGAACTCATCGAGCAAATCAATGGTTTTCGTTTTATCGTTAAATTTTAGCCCCTTTCCACGAAGTATTTCACTGAGAGTCTCTAAATATTTCGCTGCGAGTTCCTTTCGCTGAGGGGCGTACATAAGAACCATGTCATCAACATATCTGGCGTAATAAAATAAATCATCTTGCCGTCTAATTTCAGCGTCAATACTCGACAGATATATCTCAGATAGGTATGCACTTATTCCTATGCCGCGGGGCAATCCGTTTTCGTCCCCAGAAACGACGACATAATCTTTCATTAGTCTCGTTAAAATTCTTTTAATCAGTACCGATAGCTCCGGGGCCTGGTGAATTCCATCAAGCAATTCCTTGTGTCTGACAGACTCATAAAACGACTCGACGTCCGACCTTATTATGTATTTCGGTACGCCATCTAAAGCCAATGACTTTATTTGACTAACTAGTATATCGCGTGACGGCATGCGGATCTCATAAAGAACCTTCAGTGTTCTCTGAACAAATCTAATCGCGAGAACTTGATCTAAACTATTCCCGACTCCGTAAACTTTTTTCCCGCCAACGAGAGCTGGTAGTAGAGCTACATTTATTCTGAATTCTTTTCCACTAATTATCTTAGAGACTCTCTCAAGCTCAAGATCAATTAAGCGGCCGTGCTGCATTTTGCGCTTGTCTATAACCAGCGCCAGGCGTGATATACGCTTCTCATAGAGCGCTGGCGTAATTTTCCCAGTGCGGAATCGGTACTTCGAAAATGATCTAAGTTTGTTCAATTCGTAGAGTTTTACTCTTATATCGAAGGCAGCAGGAATATACCGTTCTTCAAGATCTCCACCCTTCTCTCTATCACCTTTGAGCAGATCATTAAGATTCTTTATTGAGAAAGACTGATCCATAGACAATATGACCCTTCCATAATTTATTCTTGTTAAGTAGCTATTTCGATATGCTCACTATGGGACTGTACCCGATTTGCGAGTCGCGGTACCGGTCTAAAGACAGATTTGGCTGGGCAATGCTCGTTTCAGCTGCACACCCTCCCAATGCAAAATCTCCAACGAATCCGCAATTGGTTGAAGAGTCTTCTGACTTTCAAGTCATCCGATGGGGGCGCTTTGGGCCGATCTCTGCCCGTCGCCACCGTCATATTTGGGGGGGGTTCTGCGCCGAAAGCTAAAATTCGGGACGGCAGAAGCCGACTCCTCTCAGCTATTCAAGGTACTAGCGAACAAGATGATGCAATCCAATTCGGAAATTTTTTGAGTTTTTAAAATGTTAGGACGCGCGAACGGCTGTTGTGCACTCTGATCGTGAATTCTAAGGATGCTGAAAATGAGTCAAGCCGAAATGTTCGAAAAACTTGGTGCTCCACTTAACAACGTGCGCTGGTCGTGGGGAAGTGTCAGGGCGTCAGACGGAACTGTTTTTATGCGTGTCTGGCAGGATGGAACGCAGAAAATTGAAGAGAAACGATTCATCTGGATTTCTGAAGAAACCCCACCTTCTCATGACCTAGGGGCTGATGAGCGCTTGCGTCATGTGAAGTTGGTTCAAGCGGGCGCTGCTTGTTATCTGATCATGTGCCAAGCGGTTGACAGCGGTGCGGCACCACGCGCCGTTCAGACTTTTAATAGAAATGAAGTCTTCACGAGTGGAGATATCGTACTTTTTAAGGGGGCTTATTGGCTTGAACTAAAGGGAAGAATTCCTTTGCGCGAAGTCTGCGGCTGATCCTTCACTGAAACTTCTTGACGCCGTATTGGATGATTCCTACAGGTTTGCTTTTGGCCGATCTCCGCCCTTCACGAAGGGCGGCTTCGGGTCGGATAGCGCCCCCCACGCTGTGTGACTGATCCATCCTTGTCCTCCCTCAACGTGGAGGACAAACCATGAACACTATTGCTACATGCAGCCATCAGCCTTGGAACAAGGGAAAGCTTGTCGGGCAGAAAACCCCGCTCCGAGTCAGAGATATTTGGGCCATCCGGGTCAGGCTCCAGCTTGCGGAGAAGACACGGGATCTGGCTCTCTTCAACCTAGCCATCGACAGCAAACTGCGTGCCTGCGACTTAACCAAGCTGCGAGTACGAGACATAGCCCATGGGGAACATGTGTCGTCACGGGCCATGGTGATGCAGCAGAAAACTCAGCACTCAGTGCAATTTGAAATCACTGAGCAAACCCGAACGGTTCTGGAGGCTTGGATGCATCAGGCCCAACTCCGCAGTGAGGACTTCTTGTTTCCGACCCGGTTGCACGACTCAGATCATCTCTCCACCAGGCAATACGCTCGAATAGTCAAAGCCTGGGTGACAGCCATTGGCCTTGACCCAACTATGTACGGTACCCACACGCTACGGCGAACCAAGGCATCACTGATCTATCGCAGGACGAAGAACCTGAGAGCTATCCAACTCCTGCTCGGTCATACGAAGCTTGAAAGCACCGTCAGATACCTGGGAATCGAGGTCGATGACGCCCTGGAATTGGCGGAACAGACCGAAGTCTGACCACCCACTGCGACGGTCGATGCCAGACCGTCGCTGTCCGACCCATACCGGCCGGTCGTAACCGGCAGATATTCACGCAGCGAACAGTTAAGGAATTTATG
Organism: Pseudomonas fluorescens; assembly: GCF_019212185.1. Taxonomy (NCBI): domain Bacteria; kingdom Pseudomonadati; phylum Pseudomonadota; class Gammaproteobacteria; order Pseudomonadales; family Pseudomonadaceae; genus Pseudomonas; species Pseudomonas fluorescens. The sequence continues at coordinate 5,800,148 of NZ_CP078138.1, read as the reverse complement.
CCACATTGATTCGATCCCGCAGCCGATGCTGTCCGACTGAGACGCCGAGTCAAGGTCAGCGAACGAGACTGCGTAATTGTGCTCTCTCCGCCATAAGTTGCTCATGCAGCCGGCAAGGGGGTTCATTGCACCCTCCTGCTATTTTGACCAATATGATTGAGATTTGGATACGTTGGAAAATTAGAGCCTTGTGACGTTGAAGCTGTTGCAGCCTTGGGAACCGAGGGGGATTGTCATTTCAGGATCTGCAAACAAATCGACCTGGACGCAGTAAAGCATCAACCCCTTTCCCGTTGACGTAGAGAACAACGTATCAAAATAGCTTTTTGCATAGACTGCGAAGCGTTCGGTGTCGATGTCCTTTGCCACGCTTTCACGAACAGCCCACATGCGTAGGGAGACTTGATAGGCTCTTGTTGCGGAGACTGTTCGCTCAAAACTGCTGGAGCCAGCCCCACGCACCAGGCCTGGATCGCTGATATTCCGGAAAAATGCAGCCGGGAAGGGCCCTCCACGACCTTGCGGTGTTCTCACATTGAAAGCCTGGGCCTTGAAGTCATAGCGGCCTAGTGTGATGACTGCGCTCGCAGTGAGGAATCGAGGCGCGGTTTTTCCAAACTCAGCCCGGTATTTCCTGAAGGCCTCTTCGCCAGCAGACCTGCCTTCTGATGAGCGTCGACGTGCTTCGAACTCATCTTTTGGACTGTCCTTGTTTTCATTGTGCAGAAGCACATATTCCCGTGTGAATTCGGGTAAGTCATAGTTCTGAGCGAGGCCGGCAGTTACCAAAGCGCGGTTTTTGACCTGGTTGACATCTAGCGCCTTGGACTTTTGCTCTTCAGTGAGTGCTTTGGTCTCAAACGGCAAGGTCGTAAGCTTCTCGACCACAGCGGCGTTGTAGGCGTATCGGTTTTGTTTCTGAAAATGAAGTCCAGCAACGATGGCTGAGATGGAGACGGCCATGGCGATAGAAACACCAATGACTGATTTCTTGGTTACTTTGCTCATGCTTTCCCTTTGCTCTACGAGCCGATGTCATCATTTTTGTCTGGCGCGAGTATGATTATCTCCAGTGACTGTATCCAGCTGGAAGCGCAAGCCAAGGTCTCTCAACCACCGCTTGCAAAGAAAGCCGCCCCTCTCAAGGCTTTTTTTGGCTTACGCAAAAGCGGACGCTGGCCAGCGTAAAGATGGGCAGCATGGATCGATGGTTAGCCTTCACGACTGACCGGAAATGGCCGATTTCTGCCTGTCGCCACCGGCAGCTTAGGGCCGATTTCTGGCGGTGTCGGAAGGCTGATCGCGCCTCTAGTGGCAGAAGTATCAGTGAGCGCCGCTTGATTCTATTGACCGTGATTTGCGAGGCGCGAGACTTCTAAGTCAATTCGCATTAAGCAGATATAGCGCTTCCCAGGACCGAGCATTCGAGCAGACGTCTATGAACACAGGCCTTCCAGCGCGACATTTGTCGGTATACTAACGTCAAACATCGCGCAAGGAGGAACGACCATGGTTACCACCGAAGCCCGTACCGTCAAAACTGCACCCGTCAGACGTAAGCCAACCGAATACCTGTTCCGTGCCGATGCCGACCAGCTCAGCGATATCATGATCTACAGGCTCACTATTAAAGGGTTCGCCTTAAAAGACGTGCAGGATATGCTCTCGATCTTGGGTTTGTACTCGAAGCAGACGATCATGAGCCGTATTGTCGGCAAGTCTGTAAGAACTATCCGACGCCAAGGCAGTACCAATCAACCCGCTCAGCTCAATTCTCAGCAAAGCGCTTTAGCATTCCAGTACGCCAAGGTTCTTGAACACGCCATTATGGTATTTGGCACTCAGAAGCTCGCCGATGAATGGCTGGGGCGCCCTTGCAAGTATTTGGAAGGTGACCTGCCCCTGGATGTTATCGATAACCCTGTAGGCTTTCAGATAGTCGAGGACTACCTAGATCGGATTGCCCTTGGTCTTTATCAATAAATCCGTTTCTTGGGGGAACCGTTATGGCGATCTGTACTTCTTGCGGCATCGAATCCAGATCTCATGCGCCTTTGACCGCGTTGGGTCGCTCTTCCTCCCATGCCAGAACATCGACATGCACCTCCTCAATGCTTACGGTGAAGTTGGATAATGCATAAGATTTTTAGCTTTGCCTTTGTAAAAGTTCTCTCTATTTTTTTGACTGAGCAACCCCATCTGCTGACTCGATGACTCATCACGCCGCCTTTTTCGTAAAGTTCAACGAATCAATATGCGATTAAGTTTACGATTTTTTTTACATTTTTCTTAGATTCGCTAGATTTTATTGGCTCAAATGGCCATTTTTCATATGCATGGTATTAATAACGCATATGAAGCAGCGGTAAGTTTCGAGCTGCAAGCGGCAAGCTGATAAAGCAAAACCCGCACTTCGGTATGAAGTGCGGGTTTTTTTATGCCTGGGAAAATGGATTTGCGGACTCAGACAGCGAGAAACTCATCAGCCGACACCACGCTGGCATAAGCAAACGCCAAGGACGCCATGAACGCTGCATGCACTTGCGCCGCCGGCACCGCGACGCCATTGAACTCCAGGTCACGGGTGGCGCAGGCGTCGTGGATCACGGTGACGCTGTAGCCGAAATCCGCGGCTGCGCGGGTGATGCCGTCGACGCACATGTGGCTCATGCTGCCCACGACCACCAGTTCCTTGATGTCCTGTTCGTCGAGGATCGATTTCAGCTCGGTTTCGCGGAACGAGTTGACGAAATGTTTGAGCACCACCGGTTCGTTGTCACGGTTGAGCACTTTCGGGTGCAGCTTGGCGCCGTCGGAGTTCGGGGTAAAAAACGGCGCCTCCTCGGAGGTGAATTCGTGGCGGATATGCACCACTGAATCCCCTGCTTCGCGGAACGCCTGGATCAGGCGGGCGGCGTTGTCAGCGGCGGCGTCGGCACCCACCAGTGGCCATTTGCCTTGGGGGAAGTAGTCGTTCTGGATATCGACTACGATGAGCGCTTGCTTGGCCATGGGTGTTTCCTCTGCAGTGTGTGTGGGCTCAGTATCGAGGCTGCCATGCGCAACGAGAATTGGCCGCACCGACAATAACAAGGGGAAAACTGACAATGGGCGCAGAACGCGCAGTCGTCGAGATGTGCGTGCTGATCTATCCCGGCGCGCAAATGGCCGCGGTCCATGGCTTGACTGACTTGTTCGGCGTGGCCAATCGCATTGCCGCCGAATACCTGAGCGCGCAATTGCCGGTGCTGCGCGTCAGTCATTGGCAGGCGGACGCTGCCCACGCCCCCCAACGTGTCTTCGACAGTGCTCCCGGGCCAGATGGCGGGTTGATGGCGCTGTTGATTCCGCCGTCGATCGCTGGTTTTTCCGAGGGCCAGGCATCTCCGGCGCTGATCCACTGGTTACGCCAGCAACACGCCAGCGGCGCGACCTTGGGCGGGGTGTGCGTGGGTTCGATCCTGCTGGCGGAAAGCGGTCTGCTTGACGGACGCAGTGCCACCACCCACTGGACCTCGGCCAAACAATTCGCCCAGCGTTATCCCAGGGTTCGGCTAAATGCCGAGAAGCCTATCGTCGATGATGGCGACCTGATTACCACTGCCGGCCTGATGGCCTGGTCGGAGCTGGGCTTGCGCTTGGTCGACCGGCTCCTGGGCCCTACCGTCGCGACTGGCACCGCGCGCTTCCTGGTGGTCGAGCACAGCGACAGTGCGAGCCAGTGCGGCAGCAACTTTGCGCCCATTCTCGGTCATGGCGACGGGGCGATTCTCAGGGTCCAGCACTGGCTGCAAGCCAATGGCGCGGTGGAGGTTTCATTGACGGCCATGGCCGAACAGGCGGGTTTGGAGGAGCGCACCTTCCTGCGGCGTTTTCGTGCCGCCACCGGACTGAAACCGACCCAGTACTGTCAGCACCTGCGGGTTGGCAAAGCCCGGGAAATGCTCGAGTTCACCAACAGCACCATCGATCACATCGCCTGGAATGTCGGCTATGCCGATCCGGGGGCGTTCCGTGCCACCTTCAAGAAGATCACCGGGTTGGCCCCCAGCGATTACCGCAACCGATTCGGCGTGTCGCCTGCGGCAGTGGCGCGTTAGTGCCATCGTGCAAAACGCAGGAAAGTCGAGGAGAGTCGTGCAGAATAAGGCAGGCGTTGAGCCAGCACCGAACGCCGTAGTGCCTACCTGGTACTAGCCCCAGACGCATTGAGGTGTTGGCCCGATCCCTGCAATTCCCAAAGCTATATCCATCGAGCGCAGGCGAAGGGGGACGCATGACCCCGAAAAACCGCAACAAACGCGTAGTTGCCCATTCGATCCGACCCCAGGCGCCTCTCCATGAGGTAGAGACTAACCGGAAGCTGGCCCATTGGCTGGCGCAGATCCTCGACTTGCCCTTTGCGGGCAGTTACGACCCGGCACTGCACGGCGGCAGCGATCTGTATCTGCTACCGACTCAGACTCTGGTAGGTGGCACCGCGGCGCGGCAGCTAGGCGTCAGCGGCCCGGAGGACATATGGGGCGGCTACGTCGATCATGACTTTATCTGCACCAAAGCGATCACCCATGGTTTGCTGAACCGCGATGCGATCGCCCCCCAGGGCTGGGCGCCGCTGTTCGCCGAACGGGTGCGCAAAGTGGTTTTGGAGGGGATCAGTGTGTTCTCTCTGGACGATGCCCTGCCTGCTGCCGAGCAATTACTGGAGCGGGGGCCGATTCGTCTCAAACCGATTCACGCCTGTGCCGGGCGTGGCCAGGAGGTGATTCGTAACCTCGATGCCTTCCGGCAACTGCTCATGCGCCCCGAGATTGCCGAACAGTTCACCAGCGGCGTGGTGCTGGAACAGGACCTGAAGAAGGTCATCACCCACAGCGTCGGCCAGAGCTTTTTCGGCGACACCGTGCTCAGTTACTGCGGGCAGCAATACCTGACCGAAGACGGGCAGGGCGAGCAGGTCTACGGCGGTTCGGATCTGTTGGTGGTGCGGGGCTACTACGACGACTTGCTCGGCCTGGATCTGCCTGAAGACTTGCGCCTGGCCATCGAGCAGGCGCAAGTGTTTGACGCCGCCGCGGACGAGGCATACCCCGGTTTCTACGCCTCGCGGCGCAATTACGACATCGCTCAGGGCCTGGATGCCCAGGGCCAACGCTGCAGTGGAGTGCTTGAACAGTCCTGGCGCATGGGTGGCGCCAGCAGCGCTGAAGTGGCCGCGTTGCAATGTTTCGTCAACGACCCCCGGCTGAAGGTGATTCGCGTGTCCTCGGTGGAAACCTATCTCGATTCACCGTTGCCGGCCGGTGCGATAGAGGTGTATCGCGGCCCGGCGGAAAACAGTGAATTTCTTCTCAAATACGTAACGGTCAACTCTTATGACGGCTAGAAGCGAAAGCATTCAAATCGACATCGACGATGAACAGATGAGCGCGACCTTCCTCAGCCCAAAGTCCAAGGTGCCGGGCGTGTTGTTCGTGCACGGTTGGGGCGGGAGTCAGGAACGGGACCTGGAGCGCGCCAAGGGTATCGCCGGGCTGGGCTGCGTGTGCCTGACCTTCGACTTGCGCGGGCACACCGGCGACATCGGGATTCCGCTGGCGCGGGTCACCCGCGAAGACAATCTCAAGGACTTGCTGGCGGCCTACGACCGCTTGCTCGCGCACCCGGCGATCGATACGTCTGCGGTTGCCGTAGTGGGGACCAGCTATGGCGGTTACCTGGCGGCCATCCTCACCACGTTGCGCCCAGTACGCTGGCTGGCGATGCGCGTGCCGGCCCTGTATCGCGACGAGCAATGGCACACCCCCAAGCGCGACCTCGACAAACAGGACCTGCTGGATTACCGCAGTACGCTGGTGCGTGCCGACAGCAATCGGGCGCTGCATGCCTGTTCACAGTTCACCGGTGATGTCTTGCTGGTGGAGTCGGAGACCGACAGCTTTGTACCCCACGCCACCATCATGAGCTACCGCGCGGCGTGCCAGCAGACGCACTCGCTGACTCACCGCATCATCGACGGCGCCGATCACGCCTTGAGCGATCCGGTGGCGCAACAGGCCTACACCTCGATCCTGGTCGACTGGGTGACCGAAATGGTGGTCGGCGAGCGGCTGCGGATTCTGTGAGTCAGGACGGTTTCTTTTCGATCCGCAGCGCCTTGGCCTTGGCTTCCACCACCAGATACATGACCACGGTGATCAACAGCGGCAACAGAAAGTAGATCGCCCGATACGCCAGCAACCCCGCGATCAGGCTACCGCGTGATGCCTGGTGCTGTAGCAGCGCGACGAACACCGCCTCGAGCACACCGAGACCCGCCGGAATATGGGTAATGACGCCGGCGATGGCGCTGATCAGCAACACCCCGAGCACCAATGGGTAATCGAGTTTGCTGGGAAGCAGGGTAAAAATCACTGCCGCCATCAACGACCAGTTCAGCGCGCCCAGGGCCAGTTGCAATATAGCCATGCGCAGCGATGGCAGGTTGATTTCCACGCCACGGATGGCCCATTCGCGTCGACTAGAAAAGCGGCAGGCCGTCAGATACCCGGCACTGAGCAGCAGCAACAGCACGCCCACGCTTTGCAGCGCGGTGCTGCTGAGTTTCCAGCCCGGTGGCATATGCACCAGGCCGCTGCTGAAAATTGCCCCGGCCACTAGCATGTAGCCAAACCAATTGGTGGCCAGACTCAGGCCAAGGATCTTGGCAATGTTGCCCTTGCTGACACCGAGCCGGGAATACAAGCGGTAGCGCATGGCGATGCCGCCAACCCAGGCGCTGAGATTCAGGTTGAAGGCATAGCTGATGACCCCGACTGGAAGGATCTGCCGCCAGGTCAGGTCCTGACGGATGTAGGTGCGGCCAATCAGATCGAAGCAGGCGTAAGTCAGAAAACTCAGCAGCGTAATGGCCGAGGCGATGATCAGCGTGCGCACCTTGAAGTCGCCGAGGGTGTCGAAGACTTCGTTCCAGTCGATGCGCCGGGCGAGCATCGTGAAGAGCACGATCAGCACCAGGAAGAACAGCGCTGTCAGCGGTTTTTTCAGGCGTGCCCAACGTGACGGTGGATGGGCTGCAGCCTGCGATTCAGAGCGATTCATGGATGTCATCAGGCACCTGCGGCATGGGCTTTAAGGGTTGCAGGCGGGGTTTGTGCGCGGGCAAACCGCCAGCCCAGGCAGGGAAATGGCGCAGGCAGTGGAACGCCAGGAAGCCGATGGTCATGCGCCACAGCAAACCACGGGGCGATTCGGGGGCGGGCATGACTTTGCAGTGGTGATTGCTCAGCTCATCGAGGCGCTCGAACAACTCGCGATTGAAGGCCCGGTCGCGGATCAACACGTTGGCTTCAAGATTCAGCGACAGGCTCAGCGGGTCGAGATTACTTGAGCCGACTGTGCTCCAGTCCTCATCCACCAGCGCGACCTTGCCGTGCAGCGGGCGGTCGCAGTACTCGTAGATCTTCACCCCGGATTGCTGCAGGTAGTCGTAGGTCAGGCGGGCCGCGAGCTTGGCCACCAGCATGTCCGGTTGGCCCTGGAGAATCAGCCGCACGTCGACGCCACGCCGCGCTGCATTGCGGATTTCGCGCAGCAGGCGGTAGCCGGGGAAGAAATAGGCATTGGCAATGATCACTCGGCGTTGAGCGCTGCGCAGCACCTGCAGATAAACGTCTTCGATGTCGCGCGGATGCTCGTTGTTATCGCGATAAACCAGCCGCACCTGGCCATCGTGATCGTTGAGCGCCAGCTCCGTGCGTCGGCGCTTGCGGCGCAGCCAGCCATATCGCGCCCGGGAGTGACGGCCACTTTGCAGCAAGGCGAAATGATGAATGTCGACCACCGCCGGGCCCTCGACCTGAACGGCATAATCCTGTTTGGCTTCCGGTCCGAAATCGGCCAGGTGGTCGGCGCTGAAGTTGATACCGCCGATAAACGCAGTGGCACCGTCTACGACCACGATCTTGCGATGCAGGCGGCGGAACCAGTTGGTGCGGATACCCAGGCGTCGCGGCGCCGGATCGAACATTTGCAGGTGCACGTCGGCATCGCACATCGCCAGGAGAAATGCCTGGGGCAGCTCACCACAGCCAAATCCATCGAGACTCACCGTGACACGCACCCCGCGCTGCGCCGCCTCGATCAAAATCTGCTGCAGCTCATTGCCGACCTTGTCGTCGAACAGAATGAAGGTCTCCAGCAGGATTTCGCTTCTGGCCTGGCGCATGGCCTCGAACACCCTGGGGAAGTAGGCTTCGCCGTTCTCCAGCAACTCGACGCGATTGTTGCCGTGCCAGCCATAGTCGAGGTCGCTCAGGGCGCGCTCGATGGCCGGTGTCTCGGCGCTGGGGGCCGCTGGCTCGAAGCGGTTTTTTTCCAGCGGTGCGCTGCTCATAGTTCGATCTCCACGGACAGCGGGACATGGTCGGAAAGGTGCGACCACGGACGCGAGGCCAGCACTTTAGGGCGTTGGGCGGTGAGATTGCGCACGTAGATGCGGTCCAGGCGCAGCAACGGCAGGCGAGCCGGAAAACTGCGCGCGGGCTGGCCGTGATGCTCGCCAAATACCTCGCGCAAGCCCCAGGGCTTGAGCACGCCATCGGCGCGTTGGCGCCAGTCATTGAAGTCGCCGGCGACAATCACCCTGGCGTCTTCCGGCAGCTCGTCGAGGCGCTGCAGCAGCAATGCCAGTTGTTGGTCGCGATGGGCCTGGCGCAGACCCAGGTGCACGCAAATCGCATGCAGCGGTTGCTCGCTGCCCGGCAGGCGCAACACGCAGTGCAACAAGCCACGACTCTCGTGGCCGTCAATACTGACATCCTGATTGTCGTGGCGAATGATCTGGAATTTCGACAGCAGCGCATTGCCGTGATCGCCGGCGGGATACACCGCGTTGCGGCCATAGGCGAACTGCGGCCAGAGGCTGTCGGCGAGGAACTCGTATTGCGGGATGCTCGGCCAATTGCTATAGCGCTGGGGATGGTGTTCGTGGGTGCCGTGGACCTCTTGCAAAAACACCAGGTCGGCGGACACGCTGCGCACCGCTTCGCGCAATTCCGGAAGAATGAAACGTCGGTTCAGCGCGGCAAACCCCTTGTGGGTATTGACCGTCAGCACGGTAAAACGACGAATCGCGGCGCTGCATTCGTGCGCCGTTTCGGGCGCGCCGGCTTGCTCGCCGTTGCTGTCAAACACCGCCATGGATCCTCCCCGCCTGCTAGTCTCGGGCTACCCCTCTGTGAGTGGATGACTGTCAGGCAAGGCGGAAAGTTTCGCTGGCATTACCGGCGGCAGGCTTAGGGGGGTGTGAGAAATTCACGCTGGAACTTGTGGGTAAAGGCTGCGATCTTCTTTAGCCATTGTCATCGTTGAAACAGGAGCGACGCGCCTTGTCTCAGTTCAAAGCCTCGATAGGCCTGGCGATACTCCTGGGTATCGGCAGCACTCAATCGCTCGCCGCCTTGCCCGGGGTGGCCGCCGTGACCGGCAAGGATCCCGCCGCTGCGGAAAAAGCCGAGCCTCTGGTGCAGGGCGGGCTGCTCGGGGCGATCAGTTCGAGCATCGATGACGTCCAGGAAAAACTCGACATCAACGAGCACCTGGTCGAGGCCTGGCGCGAGCGTGCGGATCGCGCGGCGGATGAGGTAGACCAACTGGTCAATCAGCCATCGCCGCGTTCCAGCTGGAGCGTGGCCCGTGACTTTGCCCTGCTGAGTGCGGCTTGGTGTGCGGTGTTCGCCGCACTCTGGGTGCTCGGTGGCCTGTTTGCGCGGCGTTGCGCTCAGTCGCGATGGTTGCGCAATCGTGAGCGTGCCCAGGGCCTGTTGGGCTACGTGCTGCCCTACAGTTTGCCGGCGTTTATCAGCTTACCGGTGACCCTGTATTGCAGCCATTTCCTGCAACCGTCCGCCGGTCGGGCGCTGGCACTGAGCCTGGCTTACGCCACCAGCGCCGGGATTTTCGCGGCCTCGTTATTGCTGTCGCTGGTGGTGCTGTTCAACGTCGGGCACAAGCGCCGCGCAGTGCAGATCATCCGCCAGAATTGTCCACGCCCGTTGTTCGCGATGGGCTTCCTGGTGGCCCTGAGCGATGCGTTGACCAGCCCGCAGATCGCCAACCGCTTGGGCGACAACCTCACCGACAGTATTGCGGTGTTCACCGGCATGTCGGCGTCGATCATCTTTGGTCTGCTGGTGATTCGCTTGCGTCGCCCGGTCGGACAGTTGATCCGTATCCTGCCATTGGCCCAACGACGCAGTCAGCCGGCGTTGCGCGAAACCCTGCGGATATTTTCCGGGGTCTGGTACTGGCCGATTCTGTTGATGGTGCTGGTGTCGCTGATTAACCTGATCGGTATCGGCGATGACAATCAGAAAGTCCTGCGCTGTGCGTTGTTCACCACCATCCTGCTGATTGCCACGGTGTTTATCAGCACCATGCTCCAGCACCTGTTCAAGTCCCCAGGGGCGCTGGCGGTGCAGCGCGGCGGAGCCTACAAGGAGCGCTTCCTGAGCCTGTCCCATGCCTTGTTGCGGATCGTCATGGCGGTGGTGTTTATCGATGTCCTCGGGCGGATCTGGGGCGTTTCGCTGTTCGAATTCGCGGTCAGCAACGCCATTGGTCGTGCCATCAGCGATTCGCTGAGCCGCATCGGCCTGATTTTCCTGGTGACCTGGATGGTCTGGGTGGTGCTCGATACCGCCATCCGCGAAGCCCTCAAACCGCAGATCAGCAAGCGCAATGCGCGCCAGCCCAGCACCCGGATCAAGACCATCCTGCCGCTGCTGCGTAACGCGATCAAAATCATTCTGGTGGTGATCTGTGCGATTACCACCATGGCCAACCTGGGGATCAACGTCGCGCCGTTCCTTGCCGGTGCCGGGGTGGTCGGCCTGGCAATCGGCTTCGGTTCGCAGCAGTTGGTTCAGGACGTGATCACCGGACTGTTCATCATCATCGAAGACACTCTGTCGATTGGCGACTGGGTGGTGCTCGATTCGGGACATGCCGGCACGGTCGAGGGGCTGACCATCCGCACCCTGCGCCTGCGTGACGGCAAGGGTTTTGTGCATTCGGTGCCGTTCGGCCAGATCAAGGCGGTCACCAACCAGTCCCGGCAGTTCGCCTTTGCGTTCTTCTCGGTGCAATTCACCTACGACACCGACGTCGACAAAGCCATCGCGTTGATCCGCGAAGCGGGGCGCTCGATCAGCGACGACCCGTTCCTCAAGTACAACCTGCAAGGTCCGCTGGAGGTGTTCGGGGTCGACAAAATGGACCTCAACGGCGTGGTGCTGACGGCGCAGTTCCGCACCGTGTCCGGTGGTCAGTACGCAGTCAATCGCGCCTTCAACCTGTGCCTGAAGAAGCTTGTGGATAACAGCCCGTGGGTGCATTTCGCGCAGACTTATCCACAGCAGGTGCTGATGCATGAGCGGCATGCGGACAAACCCGAGGACGTTGCGCAGCAGGACGACGGCAGTAAGGACGATTCAGTGCTGGTGATGCCGAAATCGCCGCTGCACACCTAAGCTGCCCGACGGCTTAGTCGGCCGCGTGGATGACGCGGTATTGGGTCAATGTGCGCTGTAGTTCGAGGCTCTGCGGCTGTTCCAGTTGCAGCCAGACATGCTGCACTCCGGCAATCTCCGCCGCGGCCGGCAAGCCATCGCGGTACACCAGGCGATTGCTTGCCAGGGCAGGGACTTTCTGGCCCGGAAGCACGGTGCCGACCAGGTTCAGCGGATCGACGCCACAGACACTCACCAGGCTACCATCGTGGGGCCGACGTCGCACTTCGCGCAGCAAGGGAATCGCTTCCGGCAGGGCGAATTGCTCGCCGGCCAGGCCGCTGACAAAACGCCCGCCACGAATCTCGCCACGGGCCTCCAGGCGATGAAAGGTGCGCAGCAATTCACGCCAGCTCGGCAGCCATTCCGCCTCGCGTTCCAGCAAGCGCCAGAACACCACGCCGTAGCGCCGCAACAGGGTCATGGCGATGTGTTCGAGGGTGTCGGCGGGTACGCTGGGTTGACGCGTTGGCGAAGCATCAGGTGCCGGTGTTCTGTTGCGGCGCAACAACGCCCAACGCCCGGCATCGTCCATCCCGCCAATCAGCGCCCCGCGCCCGCGACGGGCACTACGCGTCTGGCGTTTGCTCGCCGGGGTGATCAGCGCGCGCAGGCCGGCGAAGCTGTCGGCATTGACCAACCCGGCGCCGACCAACTCCTGCAAGGCGATCTCCAGCTCGCTGCGCAGCAGATGGGCCTCATGCAGCAGTTCATCAAAAAACAGTGCGCCGTGCTGGCTCAGGGCCTGATGAACCTTTTGCGTCTTCGGCGACAGCTCGCTGACTTGCGCTTGCTCAGTCAGGCTGCTCCAGAGCGGCACCTGGGCGCGCGGCAACAGCAGGATCGGCGTGCTGCGCAGGGCCACGCTGGCGGCTTTGTGGCGGGCACTCAAGCGAGTCCAGACCAGTTTGCCGCTGCGGCACAGGTCATCCAGCCAGGCGGATGAATAACCCTTGAGTCGCGCGGGCAGCAGGTCGCTGTCCCAGGCCGAGGCCGCCGCCGGGTAGCCTTCGAATTGCGCGACGATCACCGGCAATATGGCGCTGCCCTGACCTTGGGTGGTCGGGGTCAGGTGCTGCCAGTCGAAGAGAAAACGCATGAAGTCCTGCAAGGCCACCGGCTCGATTTCCCGGCGCAGGCGCTTCACGGTGTAACGGTGAATGCGTGCCAGCAAATGCCGCTCGCACCATTGATCCGTGGTGGCGCCTGGGCTGAAGCGTCCGCGCAGCACGTAGCCCTCACGCTCCAATTGCGCCAAGGTGTGTTCGACCCGCGTGGTGGGCAGGCCAAGCGGGTCGCCGATCGCACTGACCTCCAGCGGGCCAAAGCCGCTGAGGCGGGCGCGGATCAACTCGACACAGGCCTCGTCGCTGTCCCAGTTTTCGTCAAACCCCGGCAGAGCGATAAGAGGTGGTTGCAGGGGCGCCTGGGGATAGATTGCCTGCAGGCAGGTAAGCCGTTCCAGCGCCAGCCACAGACCGTGGTCCGCAGCGATCTGCACGCGGCTGGCGCGGCCCGATTCGGCGAGTTGTTGCAGCCATCCTGACCAGCGCTCGTCCAGCGCCGCCTCGGCATCGCAGATGGCGCCGAGGCTCATCAGCGCCTCGTGCATTTCATCGACGCGGGTCGGTTGCGGCCAGGCTTCTTCGCGGACCACCTCGATGGCTTGCGGGTCGAGGGCACCGAGGTCATCGGTGGATTGTGGGTCGCTCCAGCGGCGGTTAAGCACCGCCTGGGTGCGCCGTTCTTCCAGCGGCGCGTCGTCAAGGAAGGTGTAGGGGCGGGCGCTGAGGATCTCCGCCGCCAGCGGCGAAGGCGCCGGCAAGTCGCGACTGATCAGGCGCAGCTCACCCTGTTCCATACGTCTTAGAAGTTTGAGCCAGCCCTCGCAATCCATTGCTTCGTGCAAGCAGTCGTCGAGGGTTTGCTCGACCAGTGGGTGCTCGGGAATTTCCCGTTCGCCGGCGAGGTTTTCCAGGCAGGCGATCTGGTCGGGGAACACGCTGGCGATCAGGTCTTCACTTTTCATCCGCTGGATTTGCGGCGGCACCTTGCGCCCGCCGCTGTAGCGCGGCAGCGCCAAGGCTACACCGGCATTCCAGCGCCAGCGCACACCGAACAGCGGCGCATCCAGCAACGCCTGGATCAACACCTGCTCGGCGCTGTTGCTGTGCAGGTAACGCCAGATCTCGTCGAGCTCGAAGCTGTGGCTGGTGGACAACGACAACACGATCGCGTCTTCGCTGGCGGCGGCCTGTAACTCGAAGTTAAAGGTGCGGCAGAAACGCTTGCGCAGTGCCAGGCCCCAGGCGCGGTTGATACGACTGCCGAAAGGCGTGTGGATGATCAATTGGGTGCCGCCGGACTCGTCGAAAAAGCGTTCCATCAGCAGCGTGTCCTGAGACGGCAGGGCACCCAACGTCAGGCGCGCCGGGGCCAGGTATTCAACGATCTGCTCAGCGCTCGCCAGGTCCAGGCCGAGGGTGTCGGTCAGCCAGTCCAGGCTCGGTTGCCAATCACCAGGGCTGGCGCCCAGCAGTTCGTCGAGCTGTCCATGCAGGCGTGCCACGGCGAACGACAACTCGGCGCTGCGCCCCGGCGCTTCTCCGAGCCAGAAGGGAATGGTCGGCGGCTGGCCCTGGGCGTCTTCGACTCGGACCTTGCCGGTTTCGACCCGCAGGATTCGGTAAGACGTATTGCCCAACTGAAACACGTCGCCGGCGATGCTTTCCACGGCGAAATCTTCGTTGACGCTGCCAATGTTCAGCCCTTGAGGTTCCAGCAGCACGGCGTAGTCGGCATTGTCGGGGATGGTCCCGCCACTGGTCACCGCCGTCAGCCTGGCACCGCGCCGGCCACGCAGATTGCCGCTGACGGCATCGCGATGCAGGTAGGCGCTGCGAATACCCTGACGGCCGTTGTAGCCCTCGGCAAGCATCTTCAGCAGGGCCTGATAGTGGTCCTCATCCAGTGCGGCATAGGGTGAAGCGCGCCGCAGGACGGCGAGCAGCGCCTGCTCTTGCCATTCCTGACAACTGACCTCGGCGATGATTTGTTGGGCGAGGACATCCAGCGGCGCCACGGGAATCAGCAGGTTGTCGAGTTCGCCGCGACGTACGCAATCAAGCAGCGCGGCGCACTCGATCAGGTCGTCACGGGTGGTGGCGAACAATCGACCCTTGGGCGTGCCGCCAACCTGGTGCCCGGAGCGCCCGACCCGCTGCAGGAAGCCGGCAATCGAGCGCGGTGAGGCAATCTGGCAGACCAGGTCGACATCACCAATGTCGATTCCCAGTTCCAGCGATGCGGTGGCGATCAACACCTGCAACTCGCCGCGCTTGAGCCGCTGTTCGGCGTCCAGGCGAAACTCCTTGGCCAGGCTGCCATGGTGCGCCGCAACGGCATCCTTGCCCAAACGCTCGCTGAGGTGCCGGCTCAAGCGCTCGGCCAGGCGTCGGGTGTTGACGAAAATCAGCGTGGTGCGGTGTTCGCGGGCGAGTACGGCGATGCGATCGTAGACCAGTCCCCAGACGTCATTGGCCATCACCGCCGACAACGGCACCGGAGGCACTTCGATGGCGAGGTCCCGGGGGCGAGCGTGGCCTATGTCGACAATCTCGCAGGGACGGCCGGCGCCCACCAGAAACCGCGATACCGCTTCAATGGGCTTTTGCGTGGCAGACAGGCCGATGCGCATCAACGGCTCGTCGCACAGCGCCTGCAAGCGCTCCAGGCTCAGGGCTAGATGGCTGCCGCGCTTGCTCGCGGCGATGGCGTGGATTTCGTCGACGATCACCGTCCGCGTACTGGCGAGCATGCGCCGGCCGGAGTCGGAGCCGAGCAGCACGTACAACGATTCCGGGGTGGTCACCAGAATGTGCGGCGCGCTTTTGCGCATCGCCGAACGGTCTTTCTGCGGCGTATCGCCAGTGCGCACCGCCGTGCTGATGCGCAACTCGGGATAGCCCTGGGAGAGCAACTGTTCACTGATGCCGGCCAGCGGATTTTGCAGGTTGATCTGGATGTCGTTGGACAGCGCCTTGAGGGGCGAGACGTAGACCACTAGCGTGGCGTCGGGCAGCTCGCCGCCCAGCGCCAGGCCTTGGCGGACCAGATCGTCGATCACCGCGAGAAACGCGGTGAGGGTTTTTCCGGAGCCGGTGGGCGCGGCGATCAGCGTCGAGCGGCGCTGGCGAATCAACGGCCAGGCGCGCGCCTGGGCGGCGGTGACCGAAGGGAACGTGCGGGTGAACCAAGCGCTGACGGCAGGATGAAAACCGTCGAGCACGGGCGGCGTGGCTGCGGGGAGATTCATGGGTCAAGTTATGCGACCGCCCGCGCCAAGTTGCAAGTGGCAGGGCCTTATAACTGCCGTGACTTGGGCCGTTACCCGCGCGTTCTATACTTTGCGGGTGACGGTTGCGTATTAAACCCGCAAAATGTCACGATTCTGGCATCTCTCAGCGGCATAGCCTGTGGGCGCTGTCGCTACACTCATCGTTTCCAACAGACTGGGCCTGCTGACTCTATGCGAATGCGCCTTATGTTACTGGGTGGCGGAAATGCCCTTGGGCAGGCGCTGATTCGCCTCGGTGCGGAGGAAGACATCGGTTTCCTCGCCCCCCGTCCCCCGCAAGACGGCTGGGACGCCGCGAGCCTCACGCAACTGCTCGACGACACGCGTCCGGACGCGTTGATCAATCTCGCCTACTACTTCGACTGGTTCCAGGCCGAGCAAGTGCCCGAGGCACGCCTGGCCGGGCAAGAACGCGCGGTGGAACGCCTGGCCGAACTATGCCAGCACCACAACATTGTGCTGATCCAGCCTTCCAGCTATCGCGTGTTCGATGGCTCGCGGGCAACCGCGTACAGCGAAAAAGATGAACCGGTGCCTCTGGGCCTGCGCGGCCAAGCGTTGTGGCGCATCGAGCAAAGCGTGCGTGCGACCTGTCCACAACACGTGATGCTGCGTTTTGGTTGGTTGCTCGACGACAGTGCCGAGGGCTCCCTGGGACGCTTCCTGGCGCGTGCCGAAGAGCCCGGAGAGCTGCTGCTGGCCGATGACCGTCGAGGCAACCCGACCCCGGTGGATGACGCTGCGCGAGTGATCATTTCGGTGCTCAAACAACTCGATTGCGCCGCGCCGCTGTGGGGCACTTACCACTACGCCGGGCATGAGGCGACCACGGCGCTGGCGCTGGGCCAGGCGATTCTCACCGAGGCCCGCAACCTGCACCCGCTGGCCATTGAGGCGCCGACCGCCCAGGCCCATGCCGCGCGTCCGGATGCCGCCGAAGAGCCGCAACATGCGGTGCTGGCCTGCAAGAAAATTCTGCACACTTTCGGGATCAAGCCGCGCGCCTGGCGTGCCGCGCTCCCGGGCTTACTGGATAGGTTTTATCGTCATGGCTAAAGGCCCTGTATTAATCACCGGCGGTGCTGGTTTCATCGGCTCGCACCTCGCTGATGGCCTGCTGGCCAAAGGGCATTCGGTTCGCATCCTCGACGACCTGTCGACCGGCAAGCCGGGCAACCTGCCTCTGGATAACCCGCTGATCGAACTGATCGAAGGCGACGTCGCCGATGCCGCGCTGGTGGCGCGGGTGATGCAAGGCTGCAGCGCGGTGGCGCACCTGGCGGCCGTGGCCTCGGTGCAAGCGTCGGTGGAAGACCCGGTGCGCACCCACCAGAGCAACTTCATCGGTACCCTGAATGTCTGCGAAGCGATGCGCCAGGCTGGGGTCAAGCGCGTGCTGTTCGCCTCGAGCGCGGCGATCTATGGCAACAATGGCGAAGGCGAGTCGATTGATGAAGAGACCGCCAAGGCGCCGCTGACACCCTACGCCTCGGACAAACTGGCGGGCGAGTATTACCTGGATTTCTACCGCCGCCAGCATGGTCTGGAGCCGGCGATTTTCCGCTTCTTCAACATCTTCGGCCCACGCCAGGATCCGTCATCGCCGTATTCCGGGGTGATCAGCATTTTCAGCGAGCGCGCGGTCAAGGGCCTGCCGATCACCGTATTCGGCGATGGCGAGCAGACCCGGGATTTTCTCTACGTCGAAGATCTGGTCGACCTGCTGGTGCAAGCCATCGAAGCGCCGACGCTGGAAGTGGGCGCGGTCAACGTCGGCTGGAACCAGGCCACCAGCCTGAAACAAATGCTTGAGGCCTTGAAGGAAGTGGTCGGTGAGTTGCCACCGATTACCTACGGTCCGGCACGTTCTGGCGATATCCGTCATTCACGGGCCAACAATCAGCGCCTGCTGCAGCGCTTCACACTGCCCGAGCAAACTCCGCTGCGCGCCGGTCTCGCCCGGTTACTGGGGCGTTGAGCATTTCCCGAGCATGAAAAAAGGCGCCTTTCGAGGCGCCTTTGTTTTTTGCGGATGCGACTTAGAACTTGTAGCCCAGGCCGATCATGTAGACAAACGGATCAACGTCGACGTCAACCTTGGCCCGAGTGCCGGGTGCGACGCTGTTGTTGTCGACATAGGCGGTGGTGTCGATGTCGATGTAGCGGATCTGGCCGTTGATCATGATGTTGTCGGTCAGCATGTAGTCGGCGCCGACCTGCCAAGCCATCCCCCAGGAGTTCTTCGCGCTGAAGTTGTCGAAACCAGCGGCGCTGGCCTGGCTGCCGACGTGTTCGTCGTAGATGTAGGTGTAGTTGATGCCTGCACCGACATAGGGTTGGAACACCGATTTGTGATCCAGTGGGTAGTACACCAGGCTCAGGGTCGGCGGCAGGTGCTTGAGGGTACCGAGCTTGCCGTTGGCCGGAGCCAGTGCGGTGTTCTTGAGTTTCACGTCGTGCTCGAACGGGGTCGCTGCGAGCAACTCGACCGCAAGATTGTTGGTGATCATGTACGCAAAGTTCAGACCCAACTGAGTGTCACTGCTCATGGTCGCCTTGCCGCCCAGGTCGGCACCTGCCAGCGGGCCGCGATCGACCTTTACGCTGGAGCTGTCAGCATCCGGATTGACGGTGATGGCACCGGCCCGAACGATAATGTCGCCGGCTTCGTGGGCCTGGACGGACGGGACTGCAAGCGCGAGTGCAATGAGGGAAGCGCTGAGCAAAGACTTGTGCATGGGGGCTCCAGGGAACAATTCAAAATTTATGTCCCATTTTATGAAGCCCCGCCGATGGCGAATTGACACAGCTCAAAGAAAACCTTGATGGCTATCAAGATCGTCTATTGCGCTATTGCGGCAACTCATACACGTAGATCTTTTGCGCATCCATCTGGTAGCCAGCATCTGCCAGTTCGCTGGTGGAGGCCTTGACCTGCAGTGCGCCCTCGATCCAGTACGGCTGATACAACTCCTCGAGCTTGACTCCGAGTTCACTGCGTACATGGACGATCTGGTTCGACGGTGGTGGCGGCACGTGGATGCAGGCGCCGAAATACGGCACCAGCAAAAACTCGGTGGTGCGGCCCTCTTCGTTGACCTCCAGCGGCACGATGTAGCCGGGCAGGCGGATGGCCTGGCCGTCGAGGCTCTGCACCACCGGCGCATTGGGCAAGTCCTGCTTGGCCGCCGGTGCCGACTCGGCCGCCAGCGCGTCACTCATCTGCGACAGGTCGTGCAGCGGCTTCATGTTCGGCACTTCGGTGGGAGCATCCGGCGGGATCATTTCCGACCAGGTCAGGTCCCGGGGTTCGGCCGCCCACAGTGGCAGAGCGACCAGCATCAACAACGCCAGGAGGGCGCGGGGCATTTTCAACATCCTCATAAACGGATCGACAGACCATCGGCCAGCGACTGCCGGTAGGCGCGCCAGGCGGGCACGCTGCCCATCAGCAGCGCGGCCAGCAGGATGCCACCGAGCAGCGTCCATTCATACTCGCTGGGCCACGACAGCGGCAGAAATAATCCGTAGTTGGACTGCACGTAACCTTGCGCCAGGGCAATACCCAGGTAGAGCAGGGCGAGACCGGCGATCACTCCGGACAACGCCAGGGCAAAGGCTTCCAGCACCAGCAGCGTGGCGATATGCCAGGGCCTGGCACCGACCGAACGCAGGATCGCCATTTCCCGCCGCCGTTCGTTGAGACTGGTGAGGATCGCCGTGAGCATGCCGATCAGGCCGGTTAGCACCACGAACAGCGAGACCACAAACAGGGCTTTTTCGGCGGTGCCCATCAGGCTCCAGAGCTCCTGCAGGGCCACCCCCGGGAGAATCGCCAGCATCGGTTCGCCACGGAATTCGTTGATCTCGCGCTGCAGCGAAAAGGTCGCGATCTTGCTGTTGAGACCGAGCATGAATGCAGTAATGGCTTGCGGCGTGAGGTCCATGTTGCGCGCCTGGTCGGCACTGACCCGGCCGTCACCCCGGGCAGGAGCACCGTTGTGCCAGTCGATATGGATCGCCTCCATGCCGCCGAGGCTGATATGCAACGTGCGGTCGACCGGGGTCCCGGTGCGTTTGAGGATGCCGACCACAGTGAAGGGTTTGTCGTCGTGCTTGACCAGGCTGATCACCGCCACGCCGTGGGCTAGCACCAGTTTGTCGCCGAGCTTGTAATGCAGGGCGTCAGCCACTTCGGCACCCAGCACCACCTCGAACGGATCGCTGGCGAAGGCTCGACCGCTTTCCAGTTGCAGGTGTTGCTGACGACCGTACTGGTAGTGCTGGAAATAAGCGTCGGTGGTGCCCATCACCCGGTAGCCGCGATGGGAGTCGCCGAGGGAAATCGGGATCGCCCATTTCACTTTCGGATTGTTGGCAAAGTGCTCGAAGCTGTCCCAGCGAATGTTGTTGGTGGCATTGCCGATACGAAACACCGAGTACAGCAGCAGATTCACCGAACCCGAGCGCGCGCCGACGATCAGGTCGGTGCCACTGATGGTGCTGGCGAAACTGGCGCGGGCTTCGGTGCGTACCCGTTCCACAGCCAGCAACAGGCACACTGACAGGGCGATGGCGAGGGCGGTGAGCAGGGCGGTAAAACGGCGATTAGCCAGGCTGGCCATGGCTAGACGGAGCAAATACATCTTAGACCTCTGCGGGCGTGGCGGCGCGATTGAGTTCGGCCAGCGACAGGTGACGATCGAACAGCGGCGCCAGGCTCTGGTCATGACTGACAAACAACAGGCTGGAACCGGCCTCGCGGCATTCGGCGAACAGCAGGCGAATAAACGCTTCGCGGGCGTCGTAATCGAGAGCCGAGGTCGGCTCGTCGGCGATCACCAGTTCCGGTTGCCCGATCAGGGCGCGGGCGGCGGCGACCCGTTGTTGTTGGCCAATCGACAGTGAGTCGGCGCGTCGGGCGAGGATGCCGGGATCCTTGAGCCCGAGGTGCGCGAGCAGGGTCGCGGCGGCGGCATCGACACTGCCGTGACGCTGGATCGCCCGGCGAGTACGCAGCGCCGAGAAATGGCAGGGCAGTTCGACGTTCTCGCGGACGGAAAGAAACGGCAGCAGATTGAACTGCTGGAAAATGTAGCCGGTGTGATCGACCCGAAAGCGATCGCGGGCGCCTGCTGAAAGGTCACTCAGCTCCTGGCCGAGCAAGCGGATGCTGCCACGATTGGCTTTCTGCACCCCGCCGAGCAGGCCCAGCAGAGTGGTCTTGCCACTGCCACTGGGGCCTTTCAGGAACAAGGTTTCGCCGGGCTCCAGGCGAAACGCCGGGATATCCAGCAGCGTCGGATGACCGGGCCAGTTGAAGCCCAGGTCAGTCAGTTCGATAAGTGCTTGGGTCATGGGAAACCGGTCGGCTGGGGAAGGATGATTCAGAAGCTCAGAGTGCCTGACTGGGGCGTGACCTCAAGGCCTTTCTGGCCGTTCGGGCCAATCAGTTGTAGCTGAATTTTTTGCGTGGCGGGGAAGGTCTTGAACAGCGGCGCCAGGTCCAGGGTCTTCAGCGCATCCGGTTGGGTGCAGGTGAACTGGTAGTGGGCGTGGATCTCGCTGTGGTCGTGGTGATGCTCGTGGGCGTCGGCGTCCTTGGCTTCGTCTGCGTGATCGTGGGCCACATGGTCCTCGGGTTTGTCACCGAACAACGGGCTCTCCAACTCCTGCTCGCTGAGTACGCAATTGGCCGCCTTGGGCAAGCCGAACAGCGTCAGGGGTTGTTCCAGTTGCGCGCGGACCGCGGCGACCTTGGCCTTGTCGGCCGGGGTGCTGGCGGCATGTTCGAAGCCCACCAGATTCATCGCCGGGCTTTCCAGTTCCAGTTCCAGGGTCTGGCCGTCGAGTGCGGCGTTCAGGCGCCCGACCCCATGCTCGTGAGCACCGAGGCTGCCGTGTTCGTGATCGTGGGTTTCAGCGGCCTGGGCGATAGCCAGTGGCAGCAGGGCAAACGGCAAAGCGAGAAGCAGGCGGCGCATGGCAACACTCCGAGTCGTCAATTAACAATTATGTTATGTAATCTTATAACACTTGGTCCGGCAGTTTGAACTCAAGCTTGGCGTTGCGCAAGACGCATGGGAGCATGTTCAGTACAAACCTGAGGGGAACCCCAATGTTGCGCATACGTGGAAGCATCGGCGACTGGCCGGTGGATTTGACCCTGGAACTCGATGATGGTGATTGGGCAAAACTGGGCGCGCAGCTACAGGTCAGCCGCGTCGATGGCGAAGCGCCTGCCGCAGCCACGGTCGTCAAACCGGCGAGTCAGGATGATCGGCAATGGCAGCTTGCCCGGGAGTTGTTGCGCAAGGCCGGCGAACTGAGCGGGCCGGACTTGCTGGAGCAACTGGAGGGCGTGACCGGCAGCCCGTCGGCCGGCAAGCGCTTGCTGGTGCGCTTGCGCCACTGTGCCGACGTCAAGGTGCTGAGCGGCGCCGATACGCCGCTCTATCGCTGGATCACGCCCGAGTAGGCGTCTTAGTACAACGCGGCGAACAGCTTGCGGCGGTAAGTGGTGACCAGCGGGTGATCGTTACCCAGCAGTTCGAACACCTGCAGCAAGGTCTTGTGCGGCAGGCCTTCGCTGTAGCTGCGGTTGCGGATGAACAGCTTGAGCAGCGAGTCCAGCGCCGGGTCGTATTGCTGGCGGGCCAACTGCTGGATCGCCAGTTGATAGACCGCTTCGTCGTCCTGCGGATTCTGCGCCAGACGCGATTTCAGTTCGGCGACATCCGGCAGATTGGCGGCCTGGCCGAGGAACTGGATCTGCGCCTTGGCAGCGGCCAGCGCCGCCTTGTGTTCATCACTCTTGACCGCATCCAGCACGGCCTGGGCTTCGCTCAGCTCACCGCGCTCGATCAGGCAACGGGCGTACAGAATCAGCGCGCCAGCATGGGTGTTGTCTTCGCCCAACAGTACCTTGAGCGCAGCCTCGGCCTCGGCAAAACGGCTCTCGTCAAACAGCAACTGGGCTTGTGTGAAGGGATCGGCGGTTGGCGGTGGTGGCATCTGCACATGGGGCTCAAGCAGCGCGCGCACGGCGGACTCGGGCTGGGCGCCGGCGAAGCCGTCCACCGGTTGCCCGTCCTTAAACAGCACCACGGTCGGCAGGCTGCGAATGCCGAAGCGGGCGACAATGTCCTGCTCGATATCGCAATTGACCTTGGCCAGCAGCAGTTCGCCCTGGTAGCTCTCGGCGATGCCTTGCAGCATCGGCATCAGCGCCTTGCATGGCGCACACCACTCGGCCCAGAAATCCACCAGCACCGGCTTGTGAAATGAACTCTCGATCACCGACTGGTCGAAATCAGCAGTAGTGGCATCGAAGATATACGGCGTGTCCTGACTCATGGGGCATCTCGAAAAAACGTGAATGGAACAACTATACGGCGTGCCGGGGTATGGCCGAAAGCCTCATGTCCGGCGGGCGTGGTACAGGCTGACATGACGAAACTCGTGGGGTTCGGCCAGGTCTGGCAAGGTCATGGCTTCGAGGATCTGCAGGCGCTGGTACAGCGGGTGACGGAAATCGCGCACCCGGGAGTCCGCCACCAGCGCTTCGCGGCCGCGACTGAGGAACTGGTCGAGCAACGGCAGGTTGGCGCGGTCATAAAGCACGTCAGCCACCAGGATCAGGTCAAAGCGGTCGGCCTCGGCGAAAAAGTCCACCGAGTAGTTCAGCTCGACACCATTCAATTCGGCGTTGGCCCGGCAGGCGGCAATCGCCAGCGGATCCAGGTCACAGGCCACCACTTCGAGCGCGCCGGCCTTCACCGCGGCAATCCCGGCGACGCCGGACCCAGCGCCGAAATCCAGCACTCGTTTACCGACGACCCACTGCGGCTGCTCGGCCAGGTAACGGGCCAGCGCCAGGCCGCTGGCCCAGCAAAAACTCCAGTACGGCGGCTCGTGAAGGATGCGCCGGGTTTCTTCCGGGCTGAAAGCGCGGTCCATGTTGTCGCCATCGATCAGCCACAACTTCAGCTCGGTGCCCGGCAATGGGCTAGGCACCAGTTGTGCGTCGCCGAGCAGGTCGCCGAGGGCCTGCTGCAGGTCTAACGGTGCATTCATGGTGCTTTGACGAATTGCAGTTGACCCAGGGCCTGGGTGGTCGGCTGGAAAATTCGCTGCGCCGGCAGGTGCAAAATCAATTGCCCGGACTGGCTGGCGCGGCCGCGCAATTCA
This sequence comes from Pseudomonas fluorescens, assembly GCF_019212185.1. Classification (NCBI taxonomy): domain Bacteria; kingdom Pseudomonadati; phylum Pseudomonadota; class Gammaproteobacteria; order Pseudomonadales; family Pseudomonadaceae; genus Pseudomonas; species Pseudomonas fluorescens. The sequence continues at coordinate 5,776,031 of NZ_CP078138.1, read as the reverse complement.
ACGCGGGCACCGGCGGGAAAGGCTTCAGGGTTGAAGCGCAGGTGAAACGGCAAAGTCTGGTTGTTGCCGATCAGGTTGGCGCTGGCCAACAGTTGTTGCGGGCGCGAACGTTCGTCGATCACCAGCAGCGCCAGTTCCACTTCGGCGCCTTGCGGTACGCCCTGCAGGGAGCCGGTCAACTCACGTTGATAGGCGGGAAGCGGACCAAGGGCCGCGGACTCCTGGGCTTTTTTCTGGGCCATCTGCGGGGCCGGGCCGGGCGTCGGTTCGGCGGGCTTGGGCGCATCGCTGCTGCAGGCGACCAACAGGCCGGCGAAACTGAGTAAAACGAGCGGTCGTAGCGGCATTTACGGCTCCAGCGAGATCAAATCCATGGTTCAGGCACTATAGCCCGTCTGTATACCGCAAAGCCTATGGCTTGTCTTGCCACCGGGATGCGCTACCATGGCCCTCCCTTTTTTTGTTGCCTGCCACCATGCACTGTCCCTTCTGCGGTGCCAACGACACCAAGGTCATCGACTCGCGACTGGTCGCCGAGGGCGATCAGGTGCGCCGCCGGCGTGAATGCCTGGCCTGCGGCGAACGTTTCACGACGTTCGAGACGGCCGAACTGGTGTTGCCGCGCCTGATCAAAACCGACGGCAGCCGTCAGCCGTTCGACGAAGAAAAACTCCGCGCCGGGATGCAGCGCGCCCTGGAAAAACGTCCGGTGAGTGTCGAACGCCTGGAATCCTCGCTGGCGCAGATCAAGCACAAGCTGCGCGCCACCGGTGAGCGCGAGGTCAAGTCACTGGTGGTCGGTGAGCTGGTGATGGCCGAGCTGCAGAAGCTCGATGAAGTCGCCTACATTCGTTTCGCCTCGGTGTATCGCCGCTTCCAGGACCTCAACGAGTTCCGTGAAGAAATCGATCGCCTGGCCCGTGAGCCGATCAAGCCATGACCACTTCTCCAGAGCAGGCCATCCTCGACGCCCATTACATGGCGCGCGCCGTGGAGCTGGCGCGCAAGGGCCACTACAGCACCCATCCCAATCCGCGCGTCGGTTGCGTGATCGTGCGCGACGGGCAAATTGTCGGCGAAGGCTGGCATGAGCGCGCGGGCGAGCCGCATGCCGAAGTCCACGCCTTGCGCGCGGCAGGCGAGCTGGCGCGCGGGGCTACGGCCTATGTGACGCTTGAGCCGTGCAGCCATCATGGGCGCACGCCGCCCTGCGCCGATGCCCTGGTCAATGCCGGGCTGGCGCGGGTGGTGGCGGCGATGCAGGACCCCAACCCGGAAGTCGCCGGACGCGGTTTGCAGCGTCTGCAACAGGCTGGCATTGCCACTGACAGTGGCGTGCTGGAAAACGAGGCGCGTCTGCTCAATCAAGGGTTCCTCAAGCGCATGGAGCACGGCATGCCGTTCGTGCGGGTCAAGCTGGCGATGAGCCTGGATGGCCGTACGGCGATGGCCAGCGGCGAAAGCCAATGGATCACCGGCCCGGATGCCCGTTCTGCGGTGCAGCGTCTGCGCGCCCAGGCCAGCGTAGTGCTGACCGGTGCCGACACGGTGCTGGCGGATGACGCACGCCTGACCGTGCGCGCCGCCGAGCTGGGGCTGGACGCCGAGCAGACCGCCCTGGCGCTGAGCCGACCGCCGCTGCGGGTGTTGATCGACGGACGCCTGCGGGTGCCGCTGGAGGCCGCCTTCTTCAAGGCCGGGCCGGCCTTGGTCGCGACCTGCGTCGCCGTCGAAGAGCAATACGCCAACGGCCCGGAGTGTCTGATCGTGCCCGGCGCTGAGGGTCAGGTAGACCTGCGACAACTGCTGGTCGAGTTGGCCGCTCGCGGGGTCAACGAGGTACTGGTGGAAGCCGGCCCACGCCTGGCCGGCGCTTTTGCCCAGCAGGGCCTGGTGGACGAGTACCAGATCTTCATGGCCGGCAAGTTCCTCGGATCGTCCGCGCGACCTCTGCTGGACTGGCCCCTGGCGCAAATGAAGGATGCCCCGGCGCTGAAAATCACTGAAATTCGTGCGGTTGGCGATGACTGGCGGGTCACTGCCATTCCTGTGCCATCAGCCAGCGTATAATTCCCGGCTGCGGCCAAGAAGGTTTTGTTCTCGAGGAGGACTCCATGTTTACCGGCATCATCGAATCCATCGGCAGTATTCGTGCATTGACCCCAAAAGGCGGAGATGTGCGGGTACACGTAGAAACCGGCAAGCTCGATCTGAGCGACGTCAAGCTGGGCGACAGCATCGCGGTGAACGGCGTCTGCCTGACCGCAGTTGAATTGCCAGGCAACGGTTTTGCGGCGGATGTCAGCCGCGAGACCCTGGATTGCACCGCGATGAATGATCTTAAAAGCGGCAGCCCGGTCAACCTGGAAAAAGCCCTGACCCCGACCACTCGCCTGGGTGGTCACCTGGTCAGCGGTCACGTCGACGGTGTCGGCGAAGTGGTTGCCCGCACCGAAAACGCCCGCGCCGTGGAATTCCGCATCCGTGCGCCGAAGGAGCTGGCCAAGTACATCGCCCACAAGGGTTCGATCACCGTCGACGGCACCAGCCTGACCGTGAACGCCGTGGACGGCGCCGAGTTTCTGCTGACGATCATTCCGCACACCCTGAGCGAAACCATCATGGCTTCGTACCAGCCAGGTCGCCGGGTGAACCTCGAAGTGGACCTGCTGGCCCGTTATCTGGAGCGCCTGCTGCTGGGCGACAAGGCCGCAGAGCCGGCTGCCAGCAACATCACCGAAAGCTTTCTGGCCGCCAACGGCTACCTCAAATCCTGAGCTCAAATTTCGAATTAAAGGGGGTGCCTTGTGGCGCTCAATAGCATCGAAGAACTGGTTGAAGACATCCGCCAAGGCAAGATGGTCATCCTCATGGATGACGAAGACCGCGAGAACGAAGGCGATCTGATCATGGCCGCCGAGTGCTGCCAGCCCGAGCACATCAACTTTATGGCCAAGCACGCCCGTGGCCTGATCTGCATGCCGATGAGCCGCGAGCGCTGCGAGTTGCTCAAGTTGCCATTGATGGCGCCACGCAATGGCTCGGGCTTCGGCACCAAGTTCACCGTGTCGATTGAAGCGGCTACCGGCGTCACCACCGGCATTTCCGCCGCCGACCGTGCGCGCACCGTACAGGCTGCCGCCGCCCGTGATGCCAAGGCCGACGACATCGTTAGCCCGGGCCACATCTTCCCGCTGATGGCCCAGGCCGGCGGTACCCTGGCACGTGCCGGACACACCGAAGCCGCTTGCGACCTGGCGCGTATGGCCGGTTTCGAGCCGAGCGGGGTGATCTGCGAAGTGATGAACGACGACGGCACCATGTCCCGCCGTGCTGAGCTCGAAGCCTTCGCTGCTGAACACAACATCAAGATCGGCACCATTGCCGACCTGATTCACTACCGGATGATCCACGAACGTACCGTTCAGCGGATCGCCGAGCAGCCGCTGGACAGCGAACTGGGCCAATTCAACCTGGTGACCTATCGTGATTCGGTGGAAGGCGACGTGCATATGGCACTGACCCTGGGCACTGTCTGCGCCGAAGAACCGACCCTGGTCCGGGTGCACAACATGGACCCGCTGCGCGACCTGCTGATGGTCAAGCAACCGGGTCGCTGGAGCCTGCGCGCCGCGATGGCTGCGGTTGCCGAGGCCGGCAGCGGTGTGGTGCTGTTGCTCGGACACCCGCTCGATGGCGACGTGCTGCTGGCACATATCCGTGAAACCGGTGAGCAGGCAGCGCCGAAAAAACCGACCACCTACAGCATCGTCGGTGCCGGTTCGCAGATCCTGCGCGACCTCGGTGTGCGCAAAATGCGCCTGATGTCGGCACCGATGAAATTTAATGCGATATCCGGTTTCGATCTGGAAGTTGTAGAATACGTGCCCTCCGAATAAAGGCCGGTAGTTTTTACCCCCTTGTTCGCGGTTCAAATATCACTGAGGGGCGCGTAGAAGACGCGTCCCGGCTCTTTAAGAGATCTATCGAATGACCCTGAAGACCATCGAAGGTACCTTCATCGCCCCTAAAGGCCGCTACGCTCTGGTAGTGGGCCGTTTCAACAGCTTCGTGGTTGAAAGCCTGGTCAGCGGTGCTGTTGATGCCCTGGTTCGCCATGGCGTGAGCGAAAGCGACATCACCATCATCCGCGCGCCTGGCGCCTTCGAAATCCCGCTGGTTGCGCAGAAAGTCGCCCAGAAAGGCGAGTTCGCGGCAATCATCGCCCTGGGCGCGGTCATTCGTGGCGGTACTCCGCACTTCGAATACGTGGCTGGCGAATGCACCAAGGGCTTGGCCCAGGTGTCCATGGAGTTCGGCGTACCGGTTGCCTTTGGCGTCCTGACCGTTGATTCCATCGAGCAAGCCATCGAGCGCTCCGGCACCAAGGCCGGTAACAAAGGTGCCGAAGCTGCCCTGTCCGCTCTGGAAATGGTCAGCCTGCTGGCGCAGTTGGAGGCCAAGTGATTAGCGACGAAAGCGATCGTTTCAACCCGCGCGATCCGAAACCTGCGGATGCCGGCAAGCCATCGAAAAGCGCCAAGCGTCGCGAAGCTCGTCAGCTCGCGACTCAGGCCCTGTATCAATGGCACATGGCCAAGGCTTCGCTGAACGAGATCGAAGCGCAATTCCGGGTCGATAACGATTTCAGCGATGTTGACGGCGCTTACTTCCGCGAAATCCTCCACGGGGTTCCGGCGAGCAAGACCGAAATCGACACCGCGCTCAAGCCTTGCCTGGACTTGACCATCGAAGAGCTGGACCCGGTTGAACTGGCGGTATTGCGCCTGTCCACCTGGGAACTGCTCAAGCGCGTTGACGTGCCGTATCGCGTGGTGATCAACGAAGGTATCGAGCTGGCAAAAGTATTCGGCTCCACCGACGGCCACAAGTTCGTCAACGGTGTACTCGACAAGCTGGCGCCGCGCCTGCGTGAAGCTGAAGTGAAGGCGTTCAAGCGCTGATTGGCGCTTGAACATGTGCCTATGGGCGAGTTTGAGCTGATCCGCAACTACTTCGCCGCTGCGCCTTGTGCGCAGGCGGGCGATGGCGTTGCACTGGGGATTGGCGACGACTGCGCCTTGCTCGCGCTGCCTGCCGGGGAGCAACTGGCGATCTCTACCGACACCCTGGTGGCCGGTGTGCATTTCGCCGATCCCTGCGACCCGTTCCTGCTCGGCCAGCGCTCGCTGGCCGTGGCGGTTAGCGACCTGGCTGCCATGGGCGCCACCCCTGTTGCCTTTACCCTTGCCCTGACCTTGCCGACGGTGACCGCCGATTGGCTGCAGGCCTATGCCCGTGGCTTGAACAGCATGGCCCAAGGCTGTGGTGTGCGGCTGGTGGGCGGCGATACCACCCGTGGCCCGCTGAGCCTGACCATGACCGTGTTCGGCCGGGTGCCGGCCGGCCAGGCCCTGACCCGCAGCGGTGCGCAGGTCGGCGATCTGTTGTGCGTCGGCGGCGATCTGGGCAACGCCGCCGGTGCCTTGCCGCTGGTATTGGGGCAGCGAACGGCGCTTGCCGCCGTTGCCGAGCCGTTACTGGCGCATTATTGGTCGCCCCAGCCGCAATTGGCCTTGGGCCAGGCGCTGCGGGGCAAAGCCAGTTCGGCGTTGGATATATCCGACGGCTTGCTGGCCGATTGCGGGCATATCGCCAAGGCTTCGGCTGTCGGCTTGCTGATCGAAAATCACAAACTGCCGTTGTCCGAGGCGCTGGTGGGTTTTCTCGGCGAGAATGCGGCCCGCGTTGCCGCCGTCAGTGGTGGCGACGACTACGTGCTGGCATTTACCTTGCCAGAGGAGCATCTGTCGGCACTGCTGACCGAGGGCTGGCCGGTCCATGTGGTCGGTCGGGTCATGGCCGGGCAGGGCGTGACCCTGGTTGACGCGAGCGGGCAGGACATCACCCCGCAGATCCGCGGCTACCAACACTTTCAGGAGACACCGTGACAGATCATCCCAAACAGGTCCCGGCCGAGTTTGTGCCGCCGTCGGTGTGGCGTAATCCCTGGCATTTCCTGGCGTTCGGCTTCGGCTCGGGTACTTTGCCCAAAGCGCCTGGCACCTGGGGTTCGCTGGTTGCGTTACCCTTCATCCCTTTGTGGCAGATGTTACCCGACTGGGGTTACTGGCTGATGCTCGGCATCACCATGCTGTTCGGCTTCTGGCTGTGCGGCAAGGTGGCTGACGATTTGCGTGTGCACGACCACGAAGGCATCGTCTGGGACGAAATGGTCGGGATGTGGATCACCCTGTGGCTGGTGCCGGAAGGTTGGTACTGGTTGCTGGCGGGGTTCCTGATGTTCCGCTTTTTTGACATCCTCAAACCTTGGCCGATCCGCTGGATCGATCGGCATGTACACGGCGGCGTCGGGATCATGCTCGACGACGTACTGGCTGGGGTGTTCGCCTGGTTGGGCATGCAGGGGCTGGTCTGGTATTTCACCTAAGGGATGATTCGAGGGGCTAGGGAATGGTGAGGCGCGGGTGCTGGATTGTTCTGTTTGCGCTGTTCTGCTCTGTCGTCCGGGCGGCGGAAGTGCCCGCCGTCATCCAACTGGCGAGCGAGGACTGGGAAGATTATACCGCCGCTGACGGGCACGGCATGGCCTGGGACATTCTGCGAGAAGTGTTCGAGCCGGCCGGAGTCAAACTGAAGATCAGCACGGTGCCCTATACCCGTTCCATTGGCCTGGTGCAGCTCAAGGAAGTGGACGCCATGGTGGGCTCCTACCGGGACGAAGTCGAAGGCGTGCTGTATCCCAAGTGGAACTTCGATTCCGATCATATTTATGCTCTCGGTCTGGCCGGCACGCCGACACCCACTCTGGCAACGCTGGGCAAGTACCGATTGGCCTGGGTGCGCGGCTATCGATACGACAAATACCTGCCGGACATAAAAAACTTCACCCAGATCGAGCGGCGCCAGGGGATTCTGGGAATGCTCAAGCAGGGGCGCGCGGACTTCTATATCGATGCACAGACTGAGGTCGACGCGGTGGTTCGGGAGGCCAAGGACGTGAAGCCGTATCGTTCTACTCACGTTGCGGAACTGCCGTTGTACCTGGGCTTCGCCGACACGCCGCAGGCCCGCTCGCTGATGGCATTGTACGACCGGCGCATGGCATTGCTGGTCAGCAGCGGCAAGCTGAAGCCGATTTTCGAACGCTGGCAGGAGCCTTATCCGTTTGAAGGAAGTGCCAAGCCCGCCGTCGAGTAATCAAACTATTTGATAGTTATGACAAATAATTCAGCCTAAGCGTCTATTGCGACCTGCTGTTACAATGCCGCCTCTGCGAATTACCAGAATCTAGATCAGGAGCACACCGGTGCCTGTCGTTTTTGTTGCCGCTTCCAAGCTGCCAACGCCATTTGCGCAATTCACCATGCATGGCTTCCTCGATGAGTCCACTGGCCGCGAGCACGTTGTATTGAGCTTGGGTGATGTGGCCGATGGTGCGCCGGTTCTTGGCCGGTTGCATTCCGAATGTCTGACCGGCGATGCCTTGTTCAGCCAGCGCTGCGACTGCGGTTCGCAACTGGAAGCCGCCTTGCAGGCCATTGCCCGCGAAGGTCGCGGCGTGTTGCTGTACCTGCGTCAGGAAGGCCGTGGCATTGGCCTGCTGAACAAGATCCGCGCCTATGAGCTGCAGGATGGTGGTGCCGATACCGTTGAAGCCAACGAGCGCCTGGGCTTCGCCGCTGACCAGCGTGACTACGCGATGTGCCTGCCGATGCTCGAGCACCTGGGGGTGAAATCCCTGCGCTTGATGACCAACAACCCGCGCAAGGTCAAAGCCCTGACCGACATGGGCATCGTGGTCGCCGAGCGCGTGCCGCTGCACACCGGCCATAACCCGCACAACAAACTGTACCTGGCGACCAAAGCCAGCAAGCTCGACCATATGATGGGCAATGAACATCAGGGCGAGGCTGACCGGGCGTGACCCGGGGTCAGGTTCGGCGGCGGCTGTCCGTCAACTGGTGGCAATATCTGGCGCTGGCCTTGTTGCCGCTGCTGGTGATCAATGCGCTGTTCGGTGATGGCGAGGCGGTTACACCGGTGCTGGCGATGCCGTTTTTTATCGCCGGCATGGCTTCAATGTTTGTCAGCCTGAAATTCTTCGGCGGCTACAAGCATGGCCTGATCAGCACCCATAAAGCCCTCGACACCCCTGAAGAGCCAACTGCCTGGATCGCCCTCGCGGCGACGCGGCGCAAGGCCCTGCTGGCGGCCTCGCTGCCGGCCTGGATCGCTGCCCTGGCGGTGTTCGTTGGCCTCGAGGGCGTGCCGCTGACCCTGCTCGGGTTGTCCACAGCGGTGTTGTTCTACCTCTACCGTATCCCGCGTCAACTCGGTTGATGGGCCGCTGGCTGGCGGTTGTTGTGCTGGCCATCAGTGGCTCGGCGGCAGCAGTGGAGCGGGTGGTCAGCCTGGCGCCGTCACTCTCGGAAATCGTCGTTGAACTGAACGGTGCGGATCTGCTGGTCGGCGTGCTCGACGCAGGTGAACGGCCTGCGGCGTTGAAGGACGTGCCATCGGTCGGTCGCTACGGGCAACTGGACATGGAGCGCCTGCTCAGCCTCAAACCCGATCTGTTGCTACTCTGGCCGGGCAGTGTCGGTCCGGCGCAACGCGAGCAACTGAGTCGACTGGGGATCCCCACCTTCGTCGCCGAACCCCACAGCCTCGAACAGCTCATCATCCAGATTGAAGCCATTGCCGAGCAGTTGGGTCGGCCTGAGCGTGGCCAGGTTTTAGCGGCAAACCTGCGCCAGCGCCTTTCTGACTTGCGCCAGCGTTACCGGCGCAGCGAGCCACTGCGAGTGTTCTATCAGGTCTGGGACCAGCCGCTGTACACCGTGGGCGGTAAGCAGATCATCAGCGACGCGCTGCAGGTGTGTGGTGCGCGTAATATCTTCGCCGACCTACAGCTGCCGGCACCCCAGGTCAGCGTCGAAGCGGTGCTGGCAAGAAATCCGGAGGTGATTCTTGCCGCCGCCCAAGCGCAGCTTGATGCCTGGAAAGCCTGGCCGCAGGTGAAGGCGGTAGAGCGTGGGCAATTGCTGGTGGTGACGGATAAAGGCCTGGAGCGCCCGAGCGGGCAGATGATCGAGGCAACCGCCAAGCTATGCCGGTTGCTCGCCCCCGGGCGATGAGGTCGGCCCAGACAACATCAATTCCGGATCAGAGCTCCGGCGTCCACGTCACCCCAAACATCAACGCCCGTCCTTCCTCGCGATAGCCATACTGATTGCCCTGGTAGCTGTACAACGCCCGGCTGTAGGACTTATCCAGCAGGTTATCGACCTTCATCTGCAGGCTCACTTCACGGTTCACCGCCCAACTGCTGCGCAGGCCCAGCAGGCCATATCCACCCAATGGCTGCTGATTATTCTCATCGTCATAGCTGCTGCTGACCGCTTGCCAGGTCGCGCCGAGGCCTAGGCGGTCGTACTGTCGGTCCAGATCCAGATTGAGGGTGCGCCGAGCGCGGCGCGCCAGGGTGTGGCCGGTGTCGCGGTCCTGTGGGTCGATGATCGAAACCCCAAGGTTGCTCTGCCAGCCGAACAGCTCCTGCTTGAGCGCTGCTTCGAAGCCGTAGATTCGGGCGGAGGCGATATTTTCTGGAGGGGAATAGTTGCGGGAGATAATCGCGTCTTTAAGGTCGGTGCGGTACACCGAGGCTTCCAGTCGGCTGGTTTCGCTCAACTGGCTGCGCCATTGCAGTTCGTAGCTCTTCGAAGTCTCAGGTTTCAGGTCGGGATTGCTGTAACCCGGGTAGTACAAGTCGCTGAAAGTCGGTGCACGGAACCCTTCGCTGTAGGTCAGCAACATGTCGTTGTCGGCATTCACCGGCAGGGTCAGGGTGCCGCTCCAGCTATTCTGGCTGCCGAACTGCTGGTTGTCGTCGTGGCGCAGGCCCAATTCGGTGGAAAAGTGCTCGGCGCGGAAGCGATGCTGAACGAAGGCGGCGCGGTTCCAGCGGCTGTCTTCGTCGAACGAGGTGCTGCTGTTGATCCGGTCCTCGTACCAGTCACCGCCGAGAATCAAGCTGTGTTGCGCATTGAGTTGCAAGTCGTTTTGCCAGTTCAGCGAGTCGCGGTAGGTGTTGAACACCGAGTCTTCGTCACTGAGCTTGTCGAAAGTTTCCTCGCGGTTTTCGCTGTGGCCGATTTCCACCCGGGATTGCCAGGTATCGTTCAGGCGTGCGTCGACGTAGCTGCTGACACTGCTGACGGTGAAATCGCTATAGGGTTTTTGCTGGAAGCTGCTATCAGTGTTTTCGTCATAGCGTCCGAACGGGTTGTCGAACTCACTCTTGCCGCGGTTATCCAGAATATTCAGGCCGGCTTCGATGTCGTCATTGAAGCTGTGACTCAGACTCAGGCTCAGGGCCTGGTTGCGGTAGGCGTCGTGATCGCCATCGCTGGGGTACGACTCGTGTGTGCGATTGATCCCGGCGGTTTCGTCGAGGCTGGCTCCGAGGTTGAAGCGGGTGTTCTGGTCGCCACCAGACAATCCCAGGCTGCGCTCCCAGGTCTGATTGCTGCCAAGAGCCATTTGCAGGCGTGGCTGCAGGCCTGCTTCGGCGCTGCGTCGGGTGAAGATCTGGATCACTCCGCCAATTGCATCGCTGCCGTAGATCACCGAGCGCGAGCCACGCAACACTTCCACGCGCTCGATCTGCTGGATATTCAGGTGCTGCAGGTTGCTGTCCCCCGAGGTCGAGTTGCCGATGCGCTGGCCGTCCACCAGTACCAGGCTTTGCGCGGCCTTGGTGCCGCGAATGTACACCCCCGGCAAACTGCCACGGCCACCGGCTTGCGCCACTTGTACGCCCGGCACGCGGCTCAGCAGATCAACCACGCTGGTGGGCTGCAGGCGGTCGATGTCGTCGCGGGTGAACACGGTGTTGGCTGCGCTGCTGTCGTTGCGCGCTTCGACCTGGCGATTGGCGCTGATCAGCACGTCCGGCAGTTTCAGGGCTTGTTCGCGGTCGAGGGTGTCGGCCAGTAGCGGCGCGGACGGCAGCAGCGTCAGCGTCAGGGCGAGGGGGTAGAGCTTCATTGATGGTCCGGTGATATTTCGTGGCACACACAAATCAACTGTGGGAGCGAGCCTGCTCGCGATGACGGTGTATCAGTCGACTGTAGAGTCGACTGACAGTCCGCCATCGCGAGCAGGCTCGCTCCCACAGGGGGGCATGTATCCAGAGATTTAAAGGTTCAGCAGTTGCAGGCGCTGGCGCACTGTCGCTTCGATCCCGGCTTCGTCCAGCCCGCATTCGGCGAGCATTTGCGCGGGCTTGGCGTGCTCGACGTAGCTGTCCGGCAGGCCGAGGTGGAGCACCGACTTGAGGATGTTTTCCCGCGCCAGGAATTCGCTGACCGCACCGCCGGCGCCGCCCATGATTGCGTTTTCCTCGATGCTCACCAGCAACTCATGGCTGCCAGCAATCTCGCGTACCAACTGTTCATCCAGAGGTTTGACGAAGCGCATGTCGACTACGGTGGCATCCAGCGTTTCGGCCACTTTCAAGGCTTCAGCCAGTTGCACGCCAAACACCAGCAGGGCGACCTTGCTGCCCTGGCGACGCACCACGCCCTTGCCGATTTCGATCGGTTCCAGGTCTTGTTCGATGGTCGCGTTCGGACCATTGCCGCGCGGATAGCGCACCGCCGCCGGACCGTTGTACAGGTGGCCAGTGGTGAGCATCTTGCGCAGTTCGTTCTCGTCGCTCGGGGTCATCACCAGCATGCCCGGGATGCAGCGCAGGAATGACAGGTCGAAACTGCCAGCATGGGTCGGGCCGTCTTCGCCCACCAGACCGGCACGGTCGATGGCGAACAGCACATCGAGATTTTGCACTGCGACGTCATGAACCAGTTGGTCGTAGCCGCGTTGCAGGAACGTCGAGTAAATCGCTACGACCGGCTTGGCGCCTTCGCAGGCCATGCCAGCGGCGAGGGTCACCGCGTGCTGCTCGGCAATCGCCACATCGAAGTAGCGCTGTGGATAGCGCTCGCTGAAGGCCACCAGATCGGAGCCTTCCTTCATCGCCGGGGTGATGCCCACCAGGCGAGGGTCGGCGGCCGCCATGTCGCACAGCCACTGACCAAACACGCCGGAATACTTCGGCCCGCCGACCTTTTTCGGCGCGGTGGCAGGGGCGTCCAGCGGTTCGAGCTTGGTGATGGCGTGATAGCCGATCGGATCTACTTCCGCCGGGGCGAAACCTTTGCCTTTCTTGGTGACCACATGCAGGAACTGCGGGCCCTTGAGGTCTCGCATGTTGCGCAGGGTGGCGATCAGGGTCGGCAGGTCGTGGCCGTCGATCGGGCCGATATAGTTCCAGCCCAGCTCCTCGAACAGGGTGCCGGGAACCAGCATGCCCTTGGCGTACTCTTCAGTGCGGCGGGCAATTTCCCAGGCGCCAGGCAGGCGCGACAGCACCTTCTTGCTGCCCTCGCGCATGCTGGCGTAAGTGCGGCTGGAGAGGATCTTGGCCAGATAGTTCGACAGACCGCCGACATTGCGCGAGATCGACATGTCGTTATCGTTGAGGATCACCAGCATATTGGCATCGACTTCCGGCGCATGGTTCAGCGCCTCGAAGGCCATGCCCGCCGTCAGCGCGCCATCACCGATCACCGCAATCGCCTTGCGATCACTGTTCTGCAGGCGGGCGGCAATGGCCATGCCCAGCGCGGCACTGATCGAGGTGCTGGAGTGGCCGACGCCAAAGGTGTCGTACTCGCTCTCGGAGCGACGCGGGAAGGCGGCAATGCCGTCTTTCTGGCGCAGGGTGCCCATGCGCTCGCGTCGACCGGTGAGGATCTTGTGTGGATAGGCCTGATGACCGACGTCCCACACCAGCCGGTCGTCCGGCGTGTCGAAGACGTAATGCAGCGCGATAGTCAGCTCGATGACGCCCAGGCCGGCACCGAAATGCCCACCGGTCTGGCCGACCGTGTAGAGCAATTCCAGGCGCAACTCATCAGCCAGGGTTTCCAGCTCGGCTTCGCCTAACCGGCGCAGGCCGTCCGGCGTGTTGGCGCGGTCGAGCAGGGGCGTGGTCGGGCGTTTGCGGGGAATCTCATGAAACGTCGTGGGCATCAGGCGAATCGTTATAGGTATAAAAGATGCGGCAGTTTACCTGATGCAGCGCACGCTGCCCACGCAGAGCGCGGAAGTTGCCGGGCAGCGGGCGCCAGATCAGCTACGCCGTTCGACGATATAACGCGCGAGTTCACGCAGCGGCTCGGCCGACGCGGCAAACGGTCGCAGTGCGTGCAGCGCCTGGTCACGCAGTTCCAGGGCGTAGGCCTTGGCGGCGTCAAGACCGAGCAGGGCCGGGTAGGTCGGCTTGTCCCGGGCAATGTCGGCACCCTGGCGCTTGCCCAGGGTCTGGGTGTCACTTTCGACGTCGAGAATGTCGTCTTGCACCTGGAACGCCAGACCGATTGCCTGGGCGTAGGTCTGCAGCGACTGCAATTCGGCATTTTCCGCGCAACCGCTGGCCAGGGCGCCGAGCTTGACGCTGGCTTCGATCAGCGCGCCGGTCTTGTGCCGGTGCATGTATTCGAGGGCTTGCTGATCCAGCTTGAGGCCGACCGAACCGAGATCGATGGCCTGGCCACCGACCATTCCGGCAGGGCCCGCCGCCAGCGCGAGGGCGCTGACCATCTGCAGGCGCACCTCGGCGTCAGCGCAGTTCAACTGCGGATCGAGCAGGGCGCTGAAAGCCAGGCTCTGCAGGCCATCACCAGCGAGAATGGCGCAGGCTTCGTCAAATTTCTTGTGGGTAGTCGGCTGGCCGCGACGCAGATCGTCATCGTCCATTGCGGGCAGGTCATCGTGGACCAGCGAATAAGCGTGGATCAACTCCACCGCGCAAGCCGCGCCATTGGCCTGCTCGGCCTGGCCACCCAGCGCTTCGCACGCCGCGTAGGCGAGCAACGGGCGCACGCGCTTGCCGCCATTCATCACGCTGTAGCGCATGGCTTCGTAAAGACGGGCGAGTTCAGGGCTCGGGGCGATGAACAGTTTTTCCAGCGCTGCGTTGACTCGCGCCTGGCTGTCGGCCGAATACATCGCGATCATTCCGGCTGTTCCGCGTCGAACGGCGCCTCGGACAATTCGCCATCACGCTCCAGCAGCACCTGGACCTTCTGCTCTGCCTGGGCCAATGCCGCTTGGCAGTCACGGGTCAGGCCAATGCCTTGCTCGAAGGCCGTCAGCGAGTCTTCCAACGACAGTTCGCCGTTCTCCAGGCGTTCAACCAGCGTTTGCAGGTCGGCGAGGGATTGTTCGAAATCCAGTGCAGCTTTTTTGCGGGCCATGGCGGCTATCCCGGTGACGTTAAACCGGCGCGACACTAGCAGATAGGGGGGTGTGGGGCAAACGTCGGTGCTTGTACGGGAGGGCGGTGATGTGGGAAGGCTGCTGCGCAGCAGATATTAAAAAGCCGGCTTGTGGCCGGCTTCTCGGGGACTGGCTTGGTTTATTTTTGGTAAACCGTACCAGCCTTCAAAACGTACATCCGGATCTTGCGTCCGGCTGCGGGACGTGGCGAGAAAGTCTTCTGCCTTGTCGGTGCGATCGGACCGGCGCTAGGCGGGTCGATGCAAATGTGCGGCGCAGCATACTGATTTTTTTGGGAAATTCCCAGCGCGATGTGTATTGCGAGGCATTGCCGGATCAACCGAAGGGGACCGGTGGCCTTTGTTTATTGAGGGTTGACCACCAGAACACCCAGCCCAGTACTTCGATTTTCTGGGATTCGATCTGAGCGGCGCTGAAGAGCTCGTCCGGATAGGCGTGGCTGTTGTGGCTGCGCAGGCGCAAGGCGCCGCCCGGGAGGCGGTGCAGGTATTTGATGCGCAACATGCCGTCGTGCTTGATGGCGTAGATATGCCCGTCGATGACCTGGGTCAGGCCGCGGTCGATGGCCAGGGTCGAGCCGTCTTCGATTTTTTCCGACATGCTGTCGCCAACCATGGTCACGCAGATGGCCTTCGCGGGCTCGACTTCCAGGCTTTCCAGATAGTGCCGTGGCAGGCGCACCACTTCGCCGGGAATTTTGACGACGTGGGTGGCACTGGCACCGGGTTCCTTGGGAAGTTCTTTGTACAGCGGAATTTCCAGGTCGAGCGAGCCGCCGTAAGGGCCATGGACAGGTGAAAGTTGGCATGGCGCGGCGCTGGGTTCGCTGGGTTGCCCTGCGCTGGGATACTTGGGTCCCTCGCCGTTGAGTAGCCACTGGCTGTTGACGCTCAGGAGGCGGGCAATTTCTTCCAGGCGTGGGTAGGGTACGCCGCGGATGTACCAGTTATTGACGTGCTGGGGCTCGACGTTGCAGAAAGATGCGAACTCCGACGGGGTGATTTTCACCTCCTTGAGGAGTGCTTTGAAGCGTGGGCCGCATTTGTGTTTTTTCATGAGTGCGGATTTTACGGAGTGAACTTACAAGTTTGAATAAACAACTTGAGTAATTTATGCAGGAATATTCTGCTCCTCAGTGCGATATGGTGCGCGTTAACTAAACTCGAATAAACACTTTGTATAGTTTTGTTAGTTAATGTCTGCGAGCTGTTTAATGGGAATAAAAAACCCCGGAAGTCCGGGGTTTATTCAAGCCGTCAGTGACCTTGGGTCAGTGCCGTCTCAGCCTTTGTAGGCAGCAACCGATTTCATGATTTCGGCGCGGGCAGCTTCTGCGTCGCCCCAACCATCGATCTTCACCCACTTGCCTTTTTCGAGATCTTTGTAGTTCTCGAAGAAGTGTTTGATCTGTTCCAGCAGCAGGGCTGGCAGATCGGTGTATTCCTTCACATCGACATACAACTGCGACAGTTTGTCGTGTGGTACTGCGATAACTTTGGCATCGCCGCCGCCGTCGTCGGTCATGTTCAGGATACCGACCGGACGTGCGCGGATGACCGAGCCTGGAGCTACCGGGTACGGAGTCACAACCAGCACGTCGAGGGGATCACCGTCGTCTGCCAGGGTGTTCGGGATGAAACCGTAGTTGGCCGGGTAGAACATAGGGGTGGCCATGAAACGGTCAACGAACAGGCAATCGCTGTCTTTGTCGATTTCGTATTTGATCGGCGCGTGGTTGGCCGGAATCTCGATCGCGACGTAGATGTCGTTCGGCAGGTCTTTGCCAGCCGGAATCTTGCTGTAGCTCATTGGGCGTTGCCCCCCGTTAGTGGCCAAATGACTTGGCCGGATTGACCAAAAAGTGGCGGCGATTATAGGCATATTCCCGCGCCGGTGCTACGTATCAGAAGTCGTGTAGACCTTAGTCGTGGCTGCGATAGGCCGAATGCTCGGCCTGCAGGCGCTCGAGTCTGGCCAGTGGGTCCTGGCGGTAGAACAGTTGCAGTTGCTGGTAGACCTGTGGATAGGCGCTGTGCAGCAGGTCCGGGGCGCTGAAGAAGTATTCGCTGATGACGGCGAAGAACTCTGCCGGATTTTCCGCCGCGTACGGGTCGATTGGCGTCTCGGCGTCGGGGTTGTGGTCGAGCTGACGGTTGAGATCGTCGTAGGCGTGCTGCATGACCTGCGCCCACTCACTGACCCGCATGTCGCTGTGCAGGGGCGGCAGGCCGTTCGCGTCGCCGTTGAGCATGTCGAGTTTATGCGCCAGTTCGTGGATCACCAGGTTGTAGCCCTCCCAGCCGCCACTGGCCATGACGCCTGGCCACGCCAGAATAACCGGCCCTTGTTGCCAGGCTTCGCCGCTGTGCTCACCATCCCACTCGTGCTCGACACCGCTGGCGTCGCGATGACGCTGCGGGCTGAGGAAGTCGTCAGGGTAGAGGACGATCTCGTGGAAGCCCTGATACCAGTTCAAGTCCCCCAGATGCAGCAGTGGCAGTTGGGCCTGCGCCGCGAGCAACAGGCGTTGTTCCTGATGCAGCTCGACGCCGTGCAGGCAGGTCAGGTACTTGTCCTGCAGAAAAAGCACCGCAGACTCACGCAGCCAGCGGTCTTCGTCATCGTCCAGGCCGTCGAGAAAGCTCAAGTGCTGGCGCACCCGCTGCCAGGTTTCATCGGCAACCGGATGCTTGGCCAAAATGCGCTGGCGCCGCCAACTGGTCAGCAGTCCCATGGTGCTTCAGCGCGGATGGGCTTTGGAGCTGGAGCTGCCGAGGCGGCTGCGAATTACACCGATGATCATCGGCACCAGGGACAGCAGGATAATTCCGACCACCAGCAGCGACAGGTTCTTTTTGATAAAGGGTACGTTACCGAAGAAGTAGCCCAGGGTGACCAGGCCGCCGACCCAGAGGATGGTGCCGAACACACTGAAGCCGAAGAAGCGCGGGTAAGGCATCTTCGCGACACCGGCCACGAACGGCGCGAAGGTGCGGATGATCGGCAGGAAGCGCGCCAGCGTCACCGTCTTGCCGCCATGCTTGTCATAGAAATCGTGGGTTTGTTGCAGGTAGTCGCGACGGAAAATTTTCGAGTTCGGGTTGCTGAAGAGTTTTTCCCCGGCTGTTCGACCTATCACATAGTTGGTGCTGTCACCCAGAATTGCCGCCAGCATCAGCAAGCCGCCCAGCAGCACCGGGTCCATGCCGCCACCGGCCGCGACGGCACCCGCGATAAACAGCAGGGAATCGCCGGGCAGGAAGGGCATTACCACCAGACCGGTTTCGCAAAAGATCACCAGAAACAGAATGGCGTAGATCCATGGCCCGTAGTTGGTTACCAGCAAATCGAGATAGACGTCGAGATGCAGGATAAGGTCGAGCGGGTTGAAATCCATGGAGGGCACCTGTGTGATGGCTCGACTCGGCAAGCCTGTGCGGAATAAATAGAGAGGAGAGCTACAGGGCTGTGGACGAATTCTTACGGCCCATAGAGCTCGGAATTATACGGACACGAAGGTGAAAAGCGTGTGGGTTTTGTAGCGAAGGATTTCGGAGGCGACCGGTAAATGCATCAACGCCGAAGCTGAATGCGCCTGATACAGCCCGTATTCAGGTCGCTGGGACGCTGTGCGTCCCAGTTGAGCCAACGGCGGCAGTTATAATTCGTCACTTATCGGCAAGATGTAGTTCTTGAACTCGGTGTCTTCGCGAAAGCCAATGGACTCGTAGGTTTTCTGCGCCACCAGGTTGGCGCTGTCGGTCGAAACTCGCATGCGTACCGCTTGGGTTTCCTTGGCCATTTTCTTTGCGGTGCGCATCAGGTTGTCGGCCACCAGTTGGCGGCGTGCGTCTTCGGCCACGTAGATATCGTTGAGGATCCAAACCCGCTTGAGGGATAGCGAGGAAAAGCTCGGGTAGAGCTGGCAAAAACCCAGCAATCGGCCGTCATCATCATCCGGAAAGGCCAGGTAGATCACCGATTCCTTGCGTCGCAGGCGCTTTTCCAGAAACGCGCGGGAGGAGTCAGGGTAGGGCAGCGAGCCGTAAAACTCGCGGTACTTGACGAACAGAGGCGTCAGCAGGTCCAGGTGCTCGAGAGTTGCTTGAATAATCCGCATGCGAGGCCTCAACTTCAAGTAGTTATGACGGCAGTTTCCATTGGATTTGACGACAATCGTGTCATCGCACGGGCAGCCGTTCGTCGACTCTGCCTCAAAGCTGCGGCAAAACGCAATGCGGATTCGGCTCAGTCTTGTGGGTGATTGAGTAGGAAATTGGCGTGCTGCCCTGAGTCGTTTTCTGACTCGATGGTCTGCACCTGGGCCTCATCTTTCAGGTTTACCCCGGACAGCTGGCGGCGACAGGCTTCGCGCATCAGATACAGCAAGCGATGTGCCGCCATGCCGTAACTCAAACCCTCCAGGCGCACGTTGGAAATGCAATTGCGGTACGCATCCGTCAGGCCGACCTTGGGGTTGTAGGTGAAATACAGGCCGAGGCTGTCAGGCGAACTCAGGCCGGGACGCTCGCCGATCAGGATCACCACCATTTTGGCTCCCAGCAACTCACCGATTTCATCGGCGACGGCGACCCGACCCTGTTCCACCAGGATGACCGGCGACAACGACCAGCCTTCGGCCTGGGTTTGTTCTTCCATGCGCGCCAAAAATGGCAAGGTATGGCGATGCACGGCCAGCGCCGACAGCCCGTCGGCTACCACCACTGCCAAGTCGACGCCACCGGGATGTGCCAGCGCATAGTCACGCAGCTTTTGCGCCGAGTCGTCGCTCAACTTGCGGCCAAGGTCCGGGCGTTGCAGGTAGCTGTCGCGGTCTGCGGCGGCACTGTGCAGCAACAGGCTGTCGCGCCCGGCTTCGGTCAACTGGCGGCTCAGCCCGGCATGATCGAACGGCAGGTGCACGGCATCCCGGGCCTGGGCATGGGCGTACTGGAAATCCAGTTGGGCGTTGGTCGGCATACTGGTGCCGCTGCGTCCGAGGGCGATTCGTGCCGGCGTCAGGCGGCGCAGATCCAGCCAGGGGTTTTGCGTATCGATTGCCGATTTATCCATCATCAGATCGCTCATCGCAGTTGCGCCAAGGCATGGCGGAAGGCCGGCGGCAGGTTGTCGCCAAAACGAACTTTGCCGTCACCCTGAGTGAAAATGCCCATCTTCGCCAGCCACGCCTCGAACTCCGGCGCCGGTTTCAGGCCCAGGGTCTGGCGCGCGTAGAGGGCATCGTGGAATGAGGTGGTCTGGTAGTTGAGCATGATGTCGTCGGAGCCGGGAATGCCCATGATGAAGTTGATCCCGGCCACACCCAGCAGGGTCAGCAGGGTGTCCATGTCGTCCTGGTCGGCTTCGGCGTGGTTGGTGTAGCAGATGTCGCAACCCATTGGCACACCGAGCAACTTGCCGCAAAAGTGATCCTCGAGGCCGGCGCGGATGATCTGTTTGC
The DNA here is from genome assembly GCF_019212185.1 of Pseudomonas fluorescens. Lineage (NCBI taxonomy): Bacteria > Pseudomonadati > Pseudomonadota > Gammaproteobacteria > Pseudomonadales > Pseudomonadaceae > Pseudomonas > Pseudomonas fluorescens. The sequence continues at coordinate 5,756,179 of NZ_CP078138.1, read as the reverse complement.
CGTTGTACAGGTACTCCGGACCGATGAAGCCCACCACGGTATTGACCAGGAACGGTTTGAAGTGGCGCGCCACCGCGTAGGCGCGGGTTTCACAGGTTTGCTGGTCGAGGCCGAAATGGGCGTTAGCCGACAGGGCGCTGCCTTGGCCGGTCTCGAAATACATCAGGTTCTGCCCGAGGGTGCCACGGTTGAGGCTCAAGCCGGCGTCATAGCCCTCCTGCAACACGCTGAGGCTGATGCCGAAACTGGCATTCGCTGCTTCGGTGCCGGCGATCGACTGGAACACCAGGTCCAGCGGCACGCCACGGTTGATCGCTTCGATTGAAGTGGTGACGTGGGTCAGCACGCAGGCCTGAGTCGGAATTTCGTAGCGTTGGATCACGGCATCGAGCATTTCCAGCATGGCGCAGATCGAGGCGATGCTGTCGGTGGCTGGGTTGATGCCAATCATCGCGTCGCCGTTACCGTAGAGCAGGCCATCGAGGATGCTCGCGGCGATGCCCGCCGGTTCGTCGGTGGGGTGGTTAGGCTGCAGACGAGTCGACAGGCGGCCGCGCAAGCCGAGGGTGCCGCGGAAGCGGGTGACCACGCGGATCTTCTGCGCGACCAGCACCAGATCCTGCACGCGCATGATCTTCGACACGGCGGCGGCCATTTCCGGAGTCAGGCCTGGCGCCAGCGCGCGCAGGCTGTGTTCATCGGCCGCGTCGCTGAGTAGCCAATCGCGGAAACCGCCGACGGTGAGGTGACTGACGGTGGTAAAAGCCTGGGCATCGTGGGTGTCGATGATCAGCCGGGTGACTTCATCGCTTTCGTAGGGAATCAGCGCTTCCTGCAGGAAGTGCTTGAGCGGGATGTCGGCCAGGGCCATTTGCGCCGCGACCCGTTCGCCATCGTTGTGGGCGGCAACACCGGCCAGGAAGTCTCCGGAGCGCGCCGGGCTGGCCTTGGCCATGACGTCCTTGAGGTCGTCGAAGCGGTACGTCTGGGCGCCGACGCTATGGGAAAAACTTGCCATCTCAGTCTCCGTTCAAATTGGAAAGTGCGCTGGGCGGGGCTGCGGTCGATCCAGCATGCCACGCCTGGTGCAGCTTGCGCACTTCAATGCAGCGCACTCAAACCGTGGCCTTGACGCCGTTCGGGGCGATGGTTTCCGGCACCGGCAGGCCCAGGTACTCGCCTTCGGCAATGATTCCGGCGGCACGGTCTTCAGCTTCCAGTTGCAGGGCCTTGGGCACAGACAGCCAATACGCCAGACCGACGGCGATGAAACCTGCACTTATCTTGCCAATCAGCACTGGCAGGATGATGGTCGGTTGGAAGTTGGCGGTAAACGACAGGTGGTCGCCGAGCAGGAACGCCGCGCACACGCCAAAGGCAATGTTGATCACCTTGTCCTTGGGCGGCATGAAGCGCACCAGGCGGAACATTGCGAGGATGTTGGCAATGGTCGCCAGCATGCCGGCGCTGCCGACGGCGCTCAGGCCAATCTTGCCACCCAGGCTTTCCAGCGGTTTACCGAGGTATTTGCGCAGCAGGTAGACCATCGGGAATGCGCCGGCCAGCATGATGCCGATGTAGCCAGCGGTTTCCAGGGCGCGGGTCTGATCCTCGGCATCGGCGATGATCGGGTGGAAACCCCAGGCGCCAAAGACCAGGGTGAACACGCCGGTGAAGTATTCGACGATGGAGAACACCAGGACCAACTTGATCGCGGCATCGAGGGTTCGACCAAAGACGATGAAACCCTTAATCATCAGGTCGGGCAGGAAGCGCAGGCCGAGGGCCAGGGCGACAACGAAGATCAGGATCGGCAGCAGGTTGGCGAAGATGCTGCCCAGGCCGAGTGCCAGTTGATAGGTGGCCTCGCCGTTGGTCGAGACCAGTTCGCGGACCAACGGATTGCTGAACGCGAGGATCACGCTGGCGATCAGCACGCCCAGTGGGATGGTCAGGATTCCCGACATGATGCCCAGGGCCATGTATTTATGGTCGCGCTTGTCGAGCATCGCCAGGCCCATGGGAATTGAGAAGACGATGGTTGCACCGCCCATGAAGCCGGTAATCAGCGCCATCACCAGCGCTTCTTTGCTGGCTGCCAGGGCCGAGGCCAGGTGGTAGCCGCCCATGTCTGAGGCGATGATCATGGTCGCCGCCAGCGCCGGGTCGGCGCCCAGGGCGCTGAAGAATGGGCCGAAGGCTTTTTCGATGACCACGGTCAGGTAGGGGATGGAGGCCATGATGCCGGCCGCCGGGACAAAGATGTGGCCCGTGGCATGGATGCCCTCCATGAATTCTTTACCCAGCCCTTCATCGCTGTTGTAAATCGCGGCGAAGGCGCCGAGTACGGCACAGAACATAATGAGATAGAGCACGTAGTTGCCGATCTGATCCATTGCATAGTTCCTTCTTATTGTTGTTTTTCAGCGCAGCCTGAGGCCCGGGGCGAGCGCTGCATGAATCGGGGAAATGCGCTTGCAACAAGGCATCCGCCGCGGGTGAACGGCGAAGTCGATGCAAAAATAAGCGGTGACGCGGACAGCGAAGCGCCTCCCGGCGACCGAAGTCGCCGGGAGGGTCAATCAGAAGAAGCCCAGTGGGTTGATGTCGTAGCTCACCAGCAGGTTTTTGGTTTGCTGGTAGTGGTCGAGCATCATTTTGTGGGTTTCGCGGCCGACGCCGGACTTCTTGTAGCCACCGAATGCGGCGTGCGCCGGGTACAGGTGGTAGCAGTTGGTCCAGACGCGACCAGCCTTGATCGCGCGGCCCATGCGGTAAGCGCGGTTGATGTCGCGGGTCCAGAGGCCGGCGCCAAGGCCGAACTCGGTGTCGTTGGCGATGGCCAGGGCTTCGGCTTCGTCCTTGAAGGTGGTGATGCTGACCACCGGGCCAAAGATTTCTTCCTGGAACACGCGCATTTTGTTGGTGCCCTTGAGCAGCGTTGGCTGGATGTAGTATCCGCTCGCCAGGTTGCCTTCGAGTTTTTCCACCTTGCCGCCGGTCAGCAGCTCCGCGCCTTCGCCCTTGGCGATTTCCAGGTACGAAAGGATCTTGTCGAATTGCTGCTCCGAGGCCTGGGCGCCGACCATGGTGTCGGTGTCCAGCGGGTCGCCGCGTTTGATCTGCAGGACTTTCTTCATCACCACTTGCATGAATTCGTCGTAGATCGATTCCTGTACCAGCGCACGGGACGGGCAGGTGCAGACTTCGCCCTGGTTGAAGAACGCCAGCACCAGGCCTTCAGCGGCTTTCTCGATGAAGCTCGGCTCGGCCTTCATGATGTCTTCGAAGAAGATGTTCGGCGATTTGCCGCCCAGCTCCACAGTGGACGGAATGATGTTTTCCGCTGCGCACTTCATGATGTGCGAGCCCACCGGAGTCGAGCCGGTAAAGGCAATTTTGGCAATACGCTTGCTGGTGGCCAGGGCTTCACCGGCTTCGCGGCCGAACCCTTGCACCACGTTCAGCACGCCCGGCGGCAGCAGGTCGCCAATCAGCTCCATCAGTACGGTGATGCCCAGCGGAGTTTGCTCGGCCGGTTTGAGTACCACGCAGTTACCGGCGGCCAGGGCTGGTGCGAGCTTCCAGGCGGCCATCAGGATCGGGAAGTTCCACGGGATGATCTGCCCGACAACGCCCAGCGGTTCGTGAATGTGATAGGCCACGGTGTTGCCGTCGATTTCCGCGGCACTGCCTTCCTGCGCGCGCAGGCAGCCGGCGAAGTAGCGGAAATGGTCGGCGGCCAGCGGAATGTCGGCGTTCAGGGTTTCGCGCACGGCCTTGCCGTTGTCCCAGCTTTCGGTGATTGCCAGGGTTTCCAGATTCTGTTCGATACGATCAGCGATTTTCAGCAGGATCAGCGAGCGCGCCTGGACAGAAGTGCTGCCCCAGGCATCGGCGGCTGCGTGGGCAGCGTCCAGGGCTTTTTCGATGTCTTCAGCCGTGGAGCGGGGGAACTCGGCAATCGGTTGGCCGTTCACCGGCGAGGTGTTGGTGAAGTACTGACCTTTGACCGGCGCGACAAATTCGCCACCGATGTAGTTACCGTATTTGCTCTTGAACGAAACGATTGCACCTTCGGTACCGGGGTGAGCGTAACGCATGATGAGTGTCTCCTTGGCTTTTGTGCTTATAAGGGAGTACGCGCGGTAAGCGCTTGTACAAGCCTAGAGCAAAGGTCGGGCCAGTGCCGTCCAGGTCTTGTAAATCAAGGGGTTGGCAGGTTTTTCTCAATGGATTCGGTGAGGCTTGTGACAGATGCGGTACAGCGGGTGTGACACTTTGTACCGCTTATGGCACACAGTGTGACCGGCCGGTCTCGTCGCCATTGCAATGCGCCGATGGCTGGGGGATGCTGGGCGTCCACAGGCCAGGTTCGCCGCACCCCCTGGAGCAGAATAAGAAATGCACAACAACCATTTGAGTCGCCATGCCCAGCAGGTGTTGACCGTTACTCAGGGCAAACACCAATTGCAGGGGCCGGGCAGTGATCCGTCGATCGCCCGTTCCTGGCTGCGCTGCCTTGAGGATTACCATCTCGATCCGGCGTTGAACATGGCCCCTACGGTGCTGGAACACGGCCGTGTGCTGGAGAGTCGCGAGCGCCTGCAACAGGTGCTGCACATCGCTGGCGGCGAAATGACCAGCCTGCATCAGCAATTGTCCGGTGCCGGCCATGCGGTGCTGCTGACCGATGCTCGCGGGGTGATTCTCAACTGTGTCACCGCGCCCACCGAGCGGCGCATTTTCGAACGTGCGGGGCTGTGGTTGGGCGCCGACTGGAGCGAGGCCTGCGAAGGTACCAACGGCATCGGTACGTGCCTGGTGGAACGCCAGGCCCTGACCATTCATCAGGATGAACACTTTCGCGGCCGGCACACCGGCCTGACCTGTTCCGCCAGTCCGGTGTTCGATCCCCATGGCGAATTGCTGGCGGTGCTCGACGTCTCATCGGCGCGCCACGACGTTTCCCGGCAAAGCCAGTTCCACACCATGGCGCTGGTCAACCTCTCGGCGAAAATGATCGAGAGCTGCTATTTCCTGCGACATTTCGAAAATCAGTGGCTGTTGCGCTTCCACCTGCAGGCGGAATCGGTGGGGTTGTTCAGTGAAGGCTTGCTGGCGTTCGACGGCGAAGGGCGGATCAGTGCGGTCAATCAGAGTGCGTTGAACCTGTTGGGGCACATTCGTGGCGGTCTGGTGGGCAAGCCGGTGGATAACTTTTTCGACTGTTCGCTGGACGAACTGCTGTCCCGCGCCAGCGTTAACGCCAGCGCCAGTTGGCCGCTGCGGACCCGCGACGGGCGCGGATTGTTTGCCGTACTGCGCGGCCAGGCGCGCAGTGTGCCGGTGCCGCTGGTGCCTGCGCGGAAAATCGAGGAGCGGCCACCCCTGGCCGGCATTTGCCTGGGTGACGAAGGGCTGCAGGCGGACTTCCGTAAAGCGCTGCGGGTGTTCGAGCGTGATGTGCCGCTGTTGATCAATGGCGAAACCGGCTCCGGCAAGGAGGCGTTCGCCAAGGCGGTGCATCAGGCCAGCCAGCGCGCGGACAAGGCATTCGTCGCACTCAATTGCGCGGCGATCCCGGAAAGTCTGATCGAAAGCGAGCTGTTTGGTTATCGCGGCGGCAGTTTTACCGGGGCACGCAAGGAAGGCATGCGCGGCAAGTTGCAACAGGCCGATGGCGGCACCTTGTTCCTCGACGAGATTGGCGACATGCCGCTGGCCCTGCAAACCCGCCTGCTGCGGGTGCTCGAGGATCGGCTGGTGGTGCCCATTGGCGGCGAACCGCAGGCGGTCAACGTGCGAATCATCAGCGCCACCCACCGTAATCTGCTTGATCGTGTGCAGGATGGCGGTTTCCGCGAGGATCTGTACTACCGGCTCAATGGTCTGGAAGTGGCCTTGCCGGCACTACGCGAACGCAGCGACAAATCGCAGCTGCTGGATTTTCTCCTGTCAGAGGAAGCCGGCGACGAGGCGGTACAGATTGCCGAACCGGCGCGGCAGGCCTTGCTGGCGTTTGCCTGGCCGGGAAACGTGCGGCAGTTGCGCAATGTTCTGCGCACCCTGGCCGCCTTGTGTGAGGATGGCAGCATCGGCCTGGATGACCTGCCGGCGATGATTCGCCAGTCGCGGCCGCAGATGAGCAGTGCGCCGCCATTGACCGATTTTCCGCTGGATGACGCCGAGCGCCTGGCCCTGCTCAATGCCCTTGAGCAGCAGCGCTGGCACATGACCCATACCGCCGAGCAACTGGGCATCAGCCGCAATACCCTCTATCGCAAGCTGCGCAAACACGCGATCGCCCGCTAGTTGCTCGGACACGCCGCGTCCGCTCAGCTAAAGGGTGCGAATTTCCCCACCCTACGCTAACCTGCCTCGATGTTTTACGAGGTTGACTATGCACATTCATATCCTGGGTATCTGCGGCACTTTCATGGGCTCGATGGCGGTTCTGGCCAAAGAGCTGGGCCATCGCGTGACCGGTTCCGACGCCAACGTCTATCCGCCGATGAGTACTCAACTGCAAGCGCAGGGCATTGAGCTGACGCAAGGCTACGACCCGGCCCAGCTCGATCCGGCCCCGGACCTGGTGGTGATCGGCAACGCCATGTCCCGTGGCAACCCGGCCGTCGAATACGTCCTGAACAAGGGCCTGCCCTATGTTTCCGGTCCACAATGGCTGGCTGACCACGTGCTGCAAGGCCGCTGGGTGCTGGCGGTGGCGGGTACCCACGGGAAAACCACTACCAGCAGCATGCTGGCCTGGGTCCTGGAACACGCCGGCATGAGCCCGGGCTTCCTGATCGGTGGCGTGCCACAGAATTTCTCGGTGTCGGCCCGCCTGGGTGACACACCGTTCTTCGTCATCGAAGCCGATGAATATGACAGCGCGTTCTTCGACAAGCGCTCGAAGTTCGTCCATTACCGTCCGCGCACCGCGATTCTCAATAACCTTGAGTTCGATCACGCGGACATCTTCCCCGATTTGCCGGCCATCGAGCGGCAATTCCATCACTTGGTGCGCACCATCCCGAGTGAAGGCCTGGTGATTCATCCGACCACCGAACCGGCGCTGCAGCGGGTCATCGAAATGGGTTGCTGGACCCCGGTGCAAACCACCGGCGCCGGCGGCCAGTGGCAGGTCAAGCTGCTCAGCGAGGACGGCTCGCGCTTCGAAGTCATGTTCGAGGGCGTCGCCCAGGGCGTGGTGGAGTGGGACATGACCGGCCAGCACAATGTGGCCAACGCCTTGGCGACCTTGGCGGCAGCGCGACACGTGGGCGTGGTCCCGAGCATGGGGATCGCTGCCCTGAGCGCATTTAAGAGTGTGAAACGGCGCATGGAAGTGGTGGCCCAGGTCAACGGGATCACCATCTACGACGACTTTGCCCACCACCCGACAGCGATTGCCACCACCCTCGATGGCCTGCGCAAGCGCATTGGCGATGCGCCGCTGATCGCGATCATTGAGCCGCGCTCCAACTCGATGAAGCTCGGCGCGCACCGTGACGGCCTGCCGGAAAGTGTGGTCGATGCCGATCAGGTGATCTGGTACGCGCCAGCCAACCTCGGCTGGGACTTGGCGGCGACCGCAGCCCTGTGCACGGTGCCGTCGATTGTCAGTGACTCGCTGGAAGGCATCATTGAGCGGGTCAAGAGCCAGGCGCAGCCCGGCACCCACGTGGTGATCATGAGCAACGGCGGCTTCGGCGGCCTGCATGGCAAACTCGCCGAGGCGCTCAAATGAACAACGGTCCGGATCGCATCACCCTGGCAATGACCGGCGCTTCTGGCGCGCAGTACGGTTTGCGCCTGCTCGATTGCCTGGTGCGGGAGGACCGTGAGGTGCATTTCCTAATCTCCAAGGCCGCGCAACTGGTGATGGCCACCGAGACCGACGTCAGCCTGCCACCCAAGCCGCAGATGATGCAGGCCTTTCTCACCGAGTACACCGGCGCGGTTGCCGGGCAGATTCGTGTGTATGGCAAGGAGGACTGGATGTCGCCGGTGGCCTCGGGCTCCGGTTCGCCAGCGGCAATGGTGGTGGTGCCCTGTTCGACAGGGACTCTGGCGGCAATTGCGGCAGGGGCGTGCAACAACCTGATCGAGCGAGCCGCCGACGTCACCCTGAAGGAGCGCCGGCAGTTGATTCTGGTGCCTCGCGAAGCACCTTACTCGAGCATTCACCTGGAAAACATGCTCAAGCTGTCGAACATGGGCGTGACCATTTTGCCGGCGTCGCCCGGGTTCTATCATCAGCCGCAGACCATCGATGATTTGGTGGACTTTGTCGTGGCGCGGATTCTCAATCTGTTGAATATCCCGCAAGACATGCTGCCACGCTGGGGCGAGCACCATTTGAGCAGCGATGAATAAGCTGCTGGTCGCGCTGCTGGCCTTGCAACTGGCCGGCTGCGCCACGGTGCGTACCCTCGATGCTGCTCAGCCGGGCGCACCGGTGGTGTATTCGGGAACGCGTCTGGACCTGTATGCCATGCAAGGGGGCTGTTGCGCCAAGGACCGCTTCGGCGCTGAAGCGCCGAGCTACCCGGGTGTCGATTTGCCTGCCAGTGCCTTGCTCGACACCCTGCTGTTGCCACTGTCGTTGCTGACAGTGCTGGGTGTCGGCTTTCAGGCAACCGGCGGTTTGTAGCGGTTATTTGCCGAGCTTGCGCAGTTCGTCCGATTCGACAATGCGCACCCCATCCTGTTCTTCCAGCGCCAAGCGCCACATGGCACGGGCCAGTTGGCAGGCCTCGATGCCGCGGTATTTGCCGGGGATCAGCCTGGAGAGTGGGCCGGCGAATTGCTCAGCAAGCCGTGGTTCCAGGCGCTCGCCCAGCAACAGCGAAGGTCGGCAGATGGTCAGTTGTGGCCAATCCTGAGCGCGCAGAGCCTGTTCCATTTCGCCCTTGACGCGGTTGTAGAACACCGATGATTTCGGATCGGCACCAATCGCGCTGATCACGATCAGATGCCGCGCGCCCATTTCCCGCGCACGTTTGGAGAAAGCCACCACCATGTCCAGGTCGACTGCACGGAATGCTTGTTCGGAGCCGGCTTGCTTGATGGTCGTGCCCAGGCAGCAGTAGGCGATGTCCACCCGGCCACTGAGCTGCGGCAGGAACTCGGCCGGTGCGCCGACCGGGTTTTCCAGGTGCGGATGTTCCGCCAGCGGCCGGCGCGAGGGCGCCAATACGCGACTGATGGTGGGCTCGTTGAGCAGTCGGTCGAGCAGATGTTCACCGGTCAGGCCGGTGGCTCCAGCGAGCAGTACGTGCTGAGGCGTCAAGTACATAGTGTTTCTCCCTTGATACTGTTCAGCTTAGTTGCTCTTTGTTTCCTTGCTGTCCAGCGCGGCACTTTGCAGCGCTTTTCGCGCTTGTTGCTTGCGCAGTGCCTGCCAGCGCGCCAGTACTCCCTTGGGCGCCCATATCTGTGGTTCGGAGGCTTCGAAGTTGTCCGCCAGCTCACGCTCGGCGACCGTGGCCTTGGCCAGCTTGAAGGCCTGCTCCAGGTCATCGGTCTGGTTCAGGGCCTGGGCGAACAGAGCGTCGCCGAAATAAGTGAAGTCGGCCTCCTCGGAGCAACCGAACGACACGCGGTCACCCCGTGAGGCGGTCATGATCAGGGTCCGCTCGTCTTTGAGGGCGGGAATGAAGCCGCCGGAGTAGCAGGCTGAAATCACGATGATCTTGTCGCGGTTCTTCAACGGTGCCAGCACGCTTGCCAGTTCATCGGCGGGCAGGTCTGCCAGTTCCATGCGCGGTTGGTCGAGCACCAGTTCGTGCTCCGCCGTGCCATGACTGGTCAGGTAGATGAACAGCAGGTCTTCCGGGCCGCTGCGCTCGGCCAGGGTCAGGGCCGCCCGTCGCAGGTTCTCGCGGGTGGCCATGGGCCGGTCGCCGGAATGATCGCGATGATTGACCAGGCGAATCTGTCCATAAGCGCCGAACCGGCTGGACAGCATGTTGCTGACGTAGTCGGACTCACGGAGGAATACGCTCTGTTTGCCATCACCGCCGAGGGTCAGGCTGTACAACTCCACCGCAGGTGTTGACGGCGGTACGTTGGCCAATGCCTCTTCCAACAGTCGACCCTGGGCCAGCAAGCCCAGTTCGAGGGTGTCTGGAAGTAGTTTTCCATCGGCGTCGCGTACCCGCTGGCCGTTGATCCAGTGGCCGCTTTGCACTGTGCCGTCGGTCAGCACCAGGGTGCCCTGGCCCTGATAGCTGTCGTTGTCGAACTGGCCGATATAGAAGCTGCCGTCGGGCAGGTTGAGGCGGCCCTGGCCGCTGAAGCGCCAGTCGCTGAAGTGACCGATGTAGTGACTGTTGTCGGCACCGATCAATTCGCCCTTGCCGCTCAACGCGCCTTCCTTGAACGCGCCGATCCAGACGTCACCGTCGGCGTTTTCATAGCGTCCTTTACCGTGCAGCTGGTTTTGCTTGAAACCACCGACATAGCTGTCGCCCTCGGCGCTGTTGAAGCTGCCGACACCGTCCAGTTGGCCGTTGACGAAATGCCCGCTGAATTGATTGCCGCTGGCATCGCTGCGCTGCCCCTCGCCATTGGGCTGGCCGTGGGCGAATTGCCCCTGGTACTGGCTGCCGTCTTCGAGTTCAAGGCGGCCCAGTCCGGAATACTGGTCGGATTTGAACTCGCCACGGTAGGTCATGCCGTGTTCCTTGAGCGTGCCTTCACCGTCGCGGCGCCCCAGTTTGAAGCTGCCGGTGTAATTGCTATCACCGGTGCTCAGGGTGCCCTGGCCATGAAACAGGCCTTGCTGGAAGCCGCCGCGATAGAGTTCGCCGTTGCTGCCGTGCCATTCACCCTGGCCGTGCCACTGGCCCTTGTCGAACTGACCGGCGTACCAACTGCCATTGGGGTAATCGATGCGCCCCTGGCCTTGCAGCAAGCCGTCGACCAGTTCACCGCGATACCGCCCGCCATCGGGCAGGCGTGCGTCTGGTGGCAACAGCGATTCGCCATCGCCACACGCAGTGAGCAATAGGGTCAGGGCAAGGGGTGCAAGTGAGCGCATAACGGGATCCGGGCAATTAGGCGACCGAGTATGCCGCAGCTATATGCCTGATAAATAGAGACGCGGTGCGAAACAGCGAGAACTGCTTCGCATCCGGCCGGGGTTACACGAATGCCAGCGACAGAGGCTCGGCAATGTAGGCAGGTTTTTCCTCGCCTTCGATTTCCAGGGTGGTGGTGGCCTTGAGCAGCCATTGACCGGGTTTCTTCTCGGTAGCGTCGGTCAATTCGACTTTGAGCCGGACCTTGGAGCCGACCTTGACCGGCTGGATGAAACGCACGCTGTCCAGGCCGTAGTTGACCACCATCTTCAAGCCTTCTGGTACCACCAGAATGTCTTCCATCAACTTGGGAATCAGCGACAGTGTCAGGAAGCCGTGGGCGATGGTGCTGCCAAACGGTGTCTGGGCCGCTTTCACCGGATCAACGTGGATGAACTGAAAGTCCCCCGTGGCTTCAGCGAACAGATTGATTCGCTCCTGGTCGATGGTCAGCCACTCGGAGTGTCCGAGTTCCTTGCCGACATAATCTTTGATCTGTGCAACGGCAACAAAGGGCATTGAGACTCTCCTTGATTCAACGATTTATAGTTTTTTTTGAAAGGACCGCCAACCACCTTAGATCATCATGGCGTGCTGTGCCGGTCAACCTCCCATACCTTTGGCGAATACCCATGCATAGCGGATGCCATGCTTATAATGGCCGGTCCGCTTGTGGGGAGTGGGTTTTGCTGGAGATCACTCATGTTACTTCGTGGCCTGACCTGGCTGGTGCTGTTCCAATTGCTGGGCACGGCGCTCAATCACTTGCTGTTGCCGATACTGCCGGGGCCCATCATCGGTTTGCTCCTTCTGCTGGGCTTCTTGATTGTGCGTGGCGAAGTCGGTGAGCCATTGAGCCTGGCCGCTGGCAGCCTGTTGCGTTACCTGCCGTTGTTGCTGGTGCCGCCCGCCGTTGGGGTGATGGTGTATGCCGCCGATATCGCGGCGGACTTCTGGGCGATCGTCGGTGCGCTGGTGCTGTCGCTGTTGCTGTCGATGGCCTTTGTCGGGGTGTTGATGCAGCGATTGGTCAAGCGCCAGGCGCGGCAGGAGGAACAGCCATGATGTTCGACTGGCAGGGGGCATTGGCGGCAGTGATCCATCATCCATTGTTCGGCATTGGCATCACCCTGGGCGCCTATCAACTGGTGCTGGCGGCGTTCGAGAAGACTCGCTGGATTTTCCTGCAGCCGGTGCTGGTGTCGATGTTGCTGGTGATCGGCGTGTTGCTGGTATGCGGTCTCACTTACGCCGAGTACCGTAAAAGCACCGAAATCCTCAGTATTCTGCTGGGGCCGGCCACTGTGGCGCTGGCGGTTCCGCTTTACCTCAACTTGCGACGTATTCGCCAACTGTTCTGGCCGATTTTTACTACGCTGGTGATAGGTGGCGTGGTGGCAACCGGCCTGTGTGTGCTGCTGGGCTGGTGGTTCGGCGCCGAGCACATGATCCTGATGACTATGGCGCCGAAATCGGTGACGTCGCCTATTGCGATGCTGGTGGCCGAGCAGATTGGCGGTGTCGCGGCACTGGCGGCAGTGTTCGTGCTGATTACCGGGGTGCTCGGGGCGATTTTCGGCCCGGCGCTGTTGACGTGTCTCGGGGTGCATGGCCCGGAGGCCCGTGGCATGGCCCTGGGCATGACCGCACATGCGGTGGGCACTTCGGTGGCCCTGCAGGAAAGTGACGAGTGCGGTGCATTTGCCGCGCTGGCGATGAGTCTGATGGGTGTGGCCACGGCCGTGTTGTTGCCGTTGGCGGTATCGATGGTGGTTTAAGGACATGTCTATGAGCCTGGCGCTGTTTCCGCTGAACACCGTGCTGTTTCCCGGTTGCGTCCTCGATTTGCAGATTTTCGAGGCGCGTTACCTGGACATGATCAGTCGCTGCATGAAACAGGGCGCAGGCTTTGGCGTGGTGTGCATTCTCGAAGGCGACGAAGTGGGGCTCGCCCCTGAAGGCTATGCCCTGATCGGCTGTGAAGCACGGATTACCGATTTTCAGCAGCAGGACAACGGTCTGCTGGGGATCCGCGTCGCGGGCGGGCGGCGCTTCAAGGTGTTGCGTACTGAGGTGCAGCGCGATCAACTGCTGGTCGCCGAGGTCGAGTGGCTGGAGGACGAGCCCGAGCAACCGCTGCAAGAGGAAGATGACGACCTTGTGGCCTTGCTCAAGGCCCTGGCCGAGCATCCGATGGTGGTGGCCTTGAACATGGGCACCGAGGCGAACGGCCAGCAGTCCCTGGCCAATCAGTTGGCGTACCTGTTGCCGTTCTCGGAGCTGGACAAGATCGACCTGCTGCAGCTCGATGATCCGCAGCAACGCCTGGATGCCATTCAGGCTTTGCTTGATGAGTTGCAGGGCGAACTGTTTGCCTGAGTAACAATTGGCAAGGCTTGAGTCAGCTAGCCAGCATTGTGAACGGGGGACGAATTATTTAGTTTCTCGGGGCGTCACACGAAGTGGCCAATTTCATTATCTAAAAGGAATTTAAATCATGACTATTTTCGTATCCGAGCGAGCAGCATGGGAAGCTGCTGCAGTGGGCTACATGCTGAAAAATGCCAGTCACGGGCAGTCGTTCGAGCAAACGGCGATCACCGCAGGACTCTTGGCCGATGCGCTGATTCTGGAAATGCGTAAGCGTCAAAGTGCGTGATGATGGTCAGTTGAACAGGTGTTGAAAAAGAACCCCGACCTCTCAGGTCGGGGTTTTTGTCTGGGTATCGGAAAATTCAGGTGCTCAGTAGGCGTAGCGCAGCATGGTTTGCGGCAGGTGCCTCAACACGAAGAGCCCGAGCAGTCCAACCAGCGCCGGCAGGACGATCCACCAGACCTTGGGGGGTAGGGCGGACAGCGAAGTCTGGCGTTGACTGAACCACAGGCTGGCGGCACAGACACACGCTGCCAGCATCGCCCCCGCCAGTACATCCGTCGGCCAGTGCGCTCCCAGATACACCCGCGAAACAGAAATGGCCAACGCTGGCAGGCAGCCCAGCAGCAGCCAGGTCAGGCGCATCCTGGGCGGTTGTCCGCGACCCGCCAGGACGGCCAGGGTCAGAAACAGTGCAAAAGAGCCCGAAGCGTGGCCACTGGGCATGCTGAAGGTGGTCAACGGCTCGCTGAGGACTTCAGGGCGGACGCGAGCGAAGAAGTGTTTGGTCAGGGTGTTGGCCAGCGCAGTGCACAGCAGCGTGCTGCCGGCGAATATGGCCTGGCGCCACTGCCGGGTGACCAGCAGTATCCCGACCAACAAGGCGCTGAACAGCAACATGTTGCGGAATTCACCAATCAGCGTGAAGACCACGGCGACTTCATCGAATGTCGGGTTACGGTGTTCCTGGACCAGGGTCATGACCCCTTGATCGAGGGCACTGAGGTGCGGGTAGCCAATGAACAATCCCGCCAGGATCAGAAAGCTCATGCCGGCGATAAGCATCGCGGCTTTGCGATGACTGCGCAGGCTGCTGTTGGCGCTCAGGCCGACCATGACCGCTACACTGGCTGCGACAATCCCGGCTTGCGGCCAGAAACCCTCGGGCAATGGCAGGCGAATGGCGGCTCCGGTGGCCCAGCCCGGCAGCAGGTAGGCGACGGCCCAGCCGGCCCCGGCCAGCAGGCTGACGGCGAAGAAACGCAGGAAGGGCATGTCGAACATCCCCGCGACCATCGGCAGCATCGGCCGTAGCGGGCCGATGAAGCGTCCGACCAACAGGCTGGCGATACCGTAGCGCTGGAAATAGGTCTCGGCGCTGCCAATCCACTCCGGGTGATGACGCAGGCCCGGCAGGCGGCGGATGTTCTGGTGAAAGTGGCGGCCGAGGAAGTACGACACCACATCGCCGAGGACGCCGCCGAGGAAGCCCAGCAGCAGGGTTTCTCCCAGTGACAGTGCGCCACTGCCGGCCAGTACGGCCACTGCGAACAGCAGCACGGTGCCCGGCACGATCAGCCCGGCAATCGCCAGGCACTCAATACAGGCGACGATAAAGACCGCAGCGGCCAGCCACTGCGGGTTTGCCGTCAACCAGGCGGTCAGGCTGTCGAGCCATGGGCCCATAGGTTCAACTCCATCATTGTTCGTTGGCCCGCTCAGGGGAGAATTACAGCAGGTTGTAGTCGCGGCCTTCGACCTGGCCGCGGCGCAGAGGGTTCCGCGTGCAGTAGGGGGCGTAGTCGCTGTCGACGAAACGGTAGAGCAAGTGTTCGTCGCGTCCGTGAGGGATGCCCAGGCGGGTGGTCTGGATGACCTGGGTCGGCGGTCGGCCGAGGTCTTCGACCAGGAGTATGTCGTGGTCGAAGCGTTTCGCGTCCCAGACCGGTACCTTCAAACCCAGCGCCTTGCACAGCAAGGTCTGGCCGGCGCACAGGCGTTGCGAGGCCCGCGGCCGGCCGTTGGCGTCCGGATTGTTGAGCAGCATCTGCGCCAGGCTCGCCGGCCCTGACACTTCGTCGATCCAGGGATAGCCGGACTTGATGAGCACTGCGTTACCCGGGCCCTGGGCACTGAAGTTCAGCGAATCGCCGCCTCGGGCGTAATACATATAAATGTGCCCGCCATCCAGAAACAAAGCCTTACGTTTTTCTGTGTAGCCGAGGGAGGCATGACTGCCTTTTTCGTCGCAGTAATAGGCTTCGGTTTCAATAATTCGTGCCGAAAGCCACAAATCGCCGACCCGATGGCGGATGACTTTGCCCAGCAGCTCACAGGCCAGAAGCTGGGCGTCACGGTTGAAGAAGCTGTCTGGCAGGGCTTTGGGCTGCCGGTGGGCGGTCAGGATGGACATGGCGGCAGTTATGTCAGGGCGAAAGTGACGTAATGATAACAATCGCTGGCTTAATCCAGGCTGAAGACGGTCTATTTGCAGTCCATTTCGACCATCCGCCTGTCACCGCTGTTAGTAGGAGAGCGCGACAGCTATAATCTGCCGCTTTCCTATTTGCCAAGACCACACCAGACCATGACTGAGTCCGTTCTTGACTACATGACCCGCTTGGGTCGCGCTGCCCGCGACGCTTCCCGCGTGATCGGCCGTGCCAGCACTGGGCAGAAGAACCGCGCCCTGCAGGCTGCTGCCAATGCGCTGGACGCTGCTCGCGCCGAGCTATCTGCCGCCAACGAGCTGGACCTGGCCGCTGGCCGGGCCAATGGCCTGGAGCCGGCCATGCTCGAACGCCTGGCCCTGACCCCGGCACGCATCGACGGCATGATCGTCGGTTTGCGCCAGGTGGCAGCGTTGCCCGACCCGGTAGGTGCGATCCGCGACATGAGTTATCGGCCGTCAGGTATCCAGGTTGGCAAGATGCGCGTGCCGCTGGGTGTGGTCGGGATCATCTATGAGTCTCGTCCGAACGTGACCATCGACGCCGCCAGCCTGTGCCTGAAGTCGGGCAACGCGACCATCCTGCGCGGTGGTTCCGAGGCGATTCATTCCAATCGTGCGATTGCCGCCTGCATCCAGCGTGGCCTGGCCGAGGCCGGTTTGCCGGCGGCCGTGGTGCAAGTGGTCGAAACCACCGACCGTGCCGCAGTTGGCGCCCTGATCACCATGCCCGAGTACGTCGATGTGATCGTGCCGCGCGGTGGCAAGGGCTTGATCGAGCGCGTCAGTCGCGATGCCCGGGTGCCGGTGATCAAGCACCTGGACGGCATTTGTCACGTCTACGTCAGTGCCCACGCTGATCTCGACAAGGCGCGACGCATTGCTTTCAACGCCAAGACCTACCGGTATGGCATCTGCGGCGCCATGGAAACCCTGCTGGTGGATCAGGCCGTGGCCAAGGACTTCCTGCCGGCCATGGCTGCCCAGTTCCGCGAAAAGGGCGTCGAGCTGCGCGGTTGCGAGCGGACCCGGGCGATCATCGATGCCGTGGCCGCGACCGAGGAAGACTGGAGCACGGAATACCTTGCGCCGATCCTCTCAATTCTGGTGGTCGATGGCCTGGATCGGGCGATCGAGCACATCAATCACTATGGCTCGCACCACACTGACTCGATCGTCAGCGAGCATCAGGGCGAAGCCCGGCGTTTTGTCGCCGAAGTCGACTCCGCCTCGGTGATGATCAACACCCCGACCTGCTTTGCCGATGGCTTCGAGTACGGATTGGGTGCCGAGATCGGCATTTCTACTGATAAGCTGCACGCCCGCGGCCCGGTGGGTCTCGAAGGCCTGACCTGCGAGAAGTACATTGTGGTCGGTGATGGCCAGTTGCGCGGCCAGGAGCCGGTCTGACTTGGGCGATCTCGACCCGACAGCCCCGGTGAGTCCCTCGGCACGGCGTATTGGCGTGCTCGGCGGGACATTCGACCCGGTGCACATCGGCCATTTGCGCGGCGCGCTGGAAGTGGCCGAGTCGTTGAACCTCGATGAGTTGCGCCTGACGCCCAGCGCCAGGCCACCGCATCGGGGTACGCCGCAGGTGTCGGCACTCGATCGTCTGGCGATGGTCGAGTGCGCGGTAGCAGGGGTTGTGCCCCTGGTGGTGGATGACCGCGAGCTCAAACGCGACAAGCCGTCCTACACTATCGATACCCTGGAGCTGATGCGTGCGGAGTTCGCCGCGGATGACCAGTTGTTTTTACTGTTGGGTTGGGACGCATTTTGCGGCCTGCCCACTTGGCATCGCTGGGAAGAGTTGCTCCAGCATTGCCACATCCTGGTGCTGCAACGCCCGGATGCCGACAGCGAACCGCCAGATGCCTTGCGCAACTTGCTGGCAGCGCGCTCGGTGAGCGACCCGCTGGCCCTCAAAGGGCCGAGCGGACAGATTGCATTCGTCTGGCAGACACCGCTCGCGGTATCCGCCACCCAGATCCGTCAACTGCTGGCCAGCGGTAAGTCGGTACGTTTCCTGGTGCCCGACGCGGTCCTGGCCTACATCGATGCGCACGGTCTGTACCGTGCGTCGAACTGAATAGGAGTGCTCAAGGCACGTGGCAACAACGTGTATTGAAGCGCCCGAACATACGAGCAAAACGAGTTTTATATGACTAACAAAGATGTATCGAAAGTAAAGCGCAAAGGCACCTTCAAGAGCGCGCCGCTGCCGGTTGAAGCACACACTGGTGAAGTGCTGGCTGGCGAAGCGCTGGTCAAGGTTGCCGTAGCCGCCCTGGAAGACGTCAAGGCCCAGGACATCCAGGTGATCGACGTTCGTGAAAAACAAAGCATCACCGACTTCATGATCATCGCCACCGGTACTTCCAACCGCCAGATCGGCGCGATGCTCGACAAGGTCCGTGAAGCCGTCAAAGCCCAGGGCGTCAAGCCATTGGGTGAAGAAGGCAAGGGCGACAGCGACTGGGTCCTGCTGGACATGGACGACGTCATCGTGCACATGATGACCGCCTCGGCCCGCCAGTTCTACGACCTGGAGCGCCTTTGGGCAGGTGCCGAGCAGAGTCGTTCGGCCAGCGCTGCGCATCACAGCCCGGAAAACCCGCACGAGCACTTCAACAAGCTCAACAAAGACCAGCTTTAAGGGTTCGCTGTGCGACTGCGCCTGATCGCCGTCGGTTCACGCATGCCCAAGTGGGTGGAAGAAGGCTGGCATGAATATGCCAAGCGTCTTCCGTCCGAGCTGGCGCTGGAACTGGTGGAAATACCGCTCAATACCCGTGGCAAGAATGCTGACGTGGCGCGTTTCATTCGCCAGGAAGGCGAAGCGATGTTGGCCAAGGTCGGCCCCAACGAACGCATCGTCACGCTGGAAGTCCATGGCAAGCCGTGGAGCACCGAGCAACTGGCGGTGGAACTCGATCGCTGGCGCCTGGACTCGCGTACCGTGAACTTCATGGTCGGCGGCCCCGAGGGGTTGGCGCCGGAAGTCTGCGCGCGGGCCGATCAGCGCTGGTCGCTGTCGCCGCTGACCTTGCCCCATCCGCTGGTGCGAATCCTCATCGGCGAACAGCTGTATCGTGCCTGGACAGTCCTGTCCGGTCACCCTTACCACAAGTAACCCTGCGCTCATGTCCCAACCGATTCGCATCAAGGACCACGAAAAAGACGCCCGTCTGGTGCGTGGCCGCGTCGTGTTCGGGGCAATTGCAGTGGTGCTGCTGATCGGCGTGCTGATCGCGCGTTTGTATTTCCTGCAGGTGATCCAGTACGAGTATCACTCGACCCTGTCGGAGAACAACCGCGTCCACGTTCAGCCGATTCCGCCGACCCGCGGCCTGATCTTCGACCGTAACGGCGTAGTGATTGCCGACAACCGGCCCAGTTTCAGCCTGAGCATGACCCGAGAACGTTCCGGTGATTGGCAGCAAGTGCTCGACGTGATCGTCGAAGTGCTGCAGCTGACGCCCGAGGATCGGGTGATCTTTGAAAAACGCATGCGCCAGGGGCGGCGACCCTTCGAGCCGGTGCCGATCCTGTTCGAGTTGACCGAAGAGCAGATTGCCCGGATTGCGGTGAATCAGTTCCGCCTGCCGGGTGTCGAGGTGGTTGCGCAACTGGTGCGCCATTACCCGCAGGGCGCGCACTTTGCGCACTCGGTGGGCTACATGGGGCGGATCAACGAGAAAGAGCTGAAGACCCTCGATCCGGTGAACTACAGCGGTACCCACCACATCGGCAAGACCGGCATCGAACGCTTCTACGAGCCGCAATTGCACGGTCAGGTCGGCTACGAAGAAGTCGAAACCAACGCTCGCGGCCGCGTGCTGCGGGTGCTCAAGCGCACCGATCCGATTCCCGGCAAGGACATCATCCTGAGCCTCGACATTAAACTGCAGGAGGCCGCCGAAGCGGCTCTCGGCGGGCGTCGTGGCGCGGTGGTGGCGATGGATCCGAACACCGGCGAAGTGCTGGCGATGGTCAGTCAGCCGAGTTTCGATCCGAACCTGTTTGTCACCGGCATCAGCTTCAAGGCTTACGCCGAGTTGCGCGATTCCATCGACCGGCCTCTGTTCAACCGAGTCCTGCGCGGGCTGTATCCGCCAGGCTCGACCATCAAGCCGGCGGTGGCGATTGCCGGCCTGGATTCCGGGGTTGTCACCGCGACCTCGCGGGTATTCGACCCGGGCTACTACCAACTGCCCAATTACGATCACAAGTACCGTAACTGGAACCGCACCGGTGACGGCTTTGTCGACCTCGACACGGCGATCATGCGCTCCAACGACACCTACTTCTACGACCTGGCGCACAAGCTGGGGATCGACCGACTGTCGGCCTACATGACCAAGTTCGGCATCGGCCAGAAGGTCTCGCTGGACATGTTCGAAGAGTCGCCCGGTCTCATGCCTTCGCGCGAATGGAAGCGGGCCACCCGGCGTCAGGCCTGGTTCCCTGGCGAAACCCTGATCCTCGGGATCGGCCAGGGCTACATGCAGTCGACGCCGCTGCAATTGGCCCAGGCCACGGCGCTGGTCGCCAACAAGGGCAAGTGGAACCGGCCGCACCTGGCCAAGTCGATCGAGGGCGAGAAGCCGGTGGATGAGAATCCGATGCCGGATATCGTCCTGCGTGATCCGGCGGACTGGACCCGAGTCAACCATGGCATGCAGCAGGTCATGCACGGCGCCCGGGGTACCGCGCGCAAGGCGTCGATTGGCGCGCAGTACCGGATCGCCGGCAAGTCGGGTACGGCTCAGGTAGTGGCGATCAAGCAGGGCGAGAAGTACGACCGCTCCAAGGTTCAGGAGCGGCATCGTGACCACGCGTTGTTCGTAGGATTTGCCCCGGCCGACAACCCGAAAATTGTCGTTTCGGTGATGGTCGAGAACGGTGAGTCCGGTTCCGGTGTCGCTGCGCCGGTGGTGCGCCAGGTGATGGATGCCTGGCTGCTGGACCAGGACGGTCGACTCAAGCCTGAATTTGCCAGCCCCAATTCCGCGGAGGCTACGGCCCGTGAAGAGTAATTTTGATCGCATTCTCTCCAGCGAGGATGTGATGCGTCGCCGAGCGACGTTATTGCAGCGCATGCACATCGACGGCCCGCTGCTGATCCTGCTGTTGATCCTCGCGGCCGGCAGCCTGTTCGTGCTGTATTCGGCCAGCGGCAAGAGCTGGGACTTGCTGGCCAAACAGGCGACGTCGTTCGGCATCGGTCTGGTGTCGATGGTCATCATCGCCCAGTTCGAACCGCGTTTCATGGCGCGCTGGGTACCGTTGGGCTATGTGGTCGGCGTGCTGCTGTTGCTGGTGGTGGACATCATGGGCCACAACGCCATGGGCGCGACGCGCTGGATCAACATTCCCGGGGTGATCCGCTTCCAGCCCTCGGAGTTCATGAAGATCATCATGCCGGCGACCATCGCCTGGTACCTGTCCAAGCGCACTTTGCCGCCACAGCTCAAGCACGTCGGGGTCAGCCTGATTTTGATCGGCATCCCGTTCGCCCTGATCGTGCGCCAACCGGACCTCGGCACCTCGTTGCTGATTCTCGCCGGCGGCGCTTTCGTGCTGTTCATGGGCGGCTTGCGCTGGCGCTGGATTCTCAGTGTGCTGGCGGCCACGGTGCCGGTGGCGATCGCCATGTGGTTCTTCATCATGCATGACTACCAGAAGCAGCGGATCCTGACCTTCCTGGACCCGGAAAGCGACCCGCTGGGCACAGGTTGGAACATCATCCAATCCAAGGCCGCCATCGGCTCCGGCGGCGTGTTTGGCAAGGGCTGGCTGCTGGGCACTCAGTCGCACCTGGACTTCCTGCCGGAAAGCCACACCGACTTCATCATCGCGGTCATGGGCGAAGAGTTCGGGTTGGTGGGCATTTGCGCCCTGCTGCTGATCTATCTGCTGTTGATTGGTCGCGGGCTGGTGATTACCGCCCAGGCGCAGACGCTGTTCGGCAAGTTGCTGGCAGGTTCGCTGACCATGGTGTTTTTTGTTTATGTTTTCGTCAACATCGGTATGGTCAGTGGCCTGTTGCCGGTGGTGGGGGTGCCGTTGCCATTCATTAGTTACGGCGGAACTTCGCTGGTGACACTGCTGTCAGCGTTTGGGGTTTTGATGTCGATCCATACCCATCGTAAGTGGATCGCGCAGGTTTGAATAAGGTGAAGATTTCAATGCAAGTAATGCGTGGCTGGGCAACGCGATACGCTCCGTGGCTCGGCCTGGCAAGCATCCTTGGCAGCGCCCCGGCGGCGCTTGCCGGCGAATATGAGGGCTCGCCGCAAGTGGCTGAATTCGTCGGTGAAATGACCCGTGACTACGGCTTCGCTGGTGAACAGTTGATGGGCGTGTTCCGCGAGGCCGAGCGCAAGCAGTCGATTCTCGACGCGATCTCGCGCCCCGCTGAACGGGTCAAGCAATGGAAGGAATATCGTCCGATGTTCCTCACCGATGCACGCATCGCCCGCGGCGTCGACTTCTGGCGCCAGCACGAAGCCGTATTGGCGCGTGCCGAGCAGGAATACGGGGTGCCGGCCCAGGTAATCGTCGCAATCATCGGCGTTGAGACCTTTTTCGGCCGCAATACTGGCAATTACCGGGTAATCGACGCCCTGTCGACCCTGGGTTTCGACTACCCTCCACGGGCCGAGTTTTTCCGCAAGGAGCTGCGTGAATTCCTGCTGCTGGCCCGTGAAGAGCAGGTTGATCCGTTGACGCTGAAAGGCTCCTATGCCGGTGCCATGGGCTTGCCGCAGTTCATGCCGAGCAGCTTCCGCGCCTATGCGGTGGATTTCGACGGGGATGGCCACATCAATATCTGGACCAACGCCGACGACGCCATCGGCAGCGTCGCCAGTTATTTCAAACGCCATGGCTGGGAGGCCGGGCAGCCGGTGGTCAGTCGCGCCGATGTGCGTGGCGAGCAGGTCGACGAGGGCTTGACCACCGGGATCGAACCGACGAAAACCGTCGGGGAGTTGCGAGCGCTGGGCTGGTCGAGTCATGATGCGCTGCGCGACGACATGCCGGTGACGGCGTTTCGTCTGGAAGGTGACAATGGCCCGGAATACTGGATGGGCCTGAAGAATTTTTATGCAATCACGCGTTATAACCGCAGCGTGATGTACGCCATGGCCGTACATCAGTTGTCTGAACAGCTGGTCCAAGCACGGGGCGTCAAGTAATGCTCGCATCGCCAATCCACAAACCCCTGAAGCTGGTGGCTTTTGCCGCGCTGTCGATGCTGATCGTCAGTTGCTCGACCAGCCGTGCGCCGCAACCGAAGGCACCGACCGTTGTCCGCGCCACCCCGGGGCTGGATATCAACCGGGCCCACAAGGACGGTGCGCCGTGGTGGGACGTCGATGTGTCGCGGATTCCCGACGCCACCCCGACCCTGCACACCGGCAACTACAAGGCTAACCCCTACACCGTGCTGGGCAAGACCTATTACCCGATGCCCGAGTCCAAGCGCTATGTCGAAACCGGCACGGCCTCCTGGTACGGCACCAAGTTTCATGGCCAGAACACCGCCAATGGCGAGGTGTATGACCTGTATGGCATGAGCGCCGCACACAAGACCCTGCCGCTGCCGGCCTATGTCCGCGTGACCAACCTGGACAACAAGCGCACGGTGATCCTGCGGGTCAACGACCGTGGGCCGTTCTATTCGGACCGGATCATCGACTTGTCCTACGCTGCCGCGAAAAAACTCGGTTATGCCGAGACCGGCACCGCGCGGGTCAAGGTCGAGGGCATCGACCCGCAAGAGTGGTGGGCTGCCAAGGGGCGCCCGGCGCCATTGATGCTCAATGAGCCGCAGGTCGCGCAAAACAGCGGTCCGGTGATCACTGCATCGACTGGCAAGGTCGAGCAATGGACCCCGCCGCCGCAGCAACATGCCGCCGCTGTCGTGCCGATCCAGGTCAATGCAAAAAAAAACGCTTCTGTAGCAGCCTCTGGCCAGTATCTGCAGGTGGGCGCGTTCGCCAACCCGGACGCTGCCGAACTCCTGAGGTCGAAGCTCAGCGGTATGGTGAGCGCTCCGGTGTTCATCAGTTCTATCGTGCGCAATCAGCAGACCCTGCACCGGGTTCGCCTGGGGCCGATCGGCTCGCAGGGTGAAATTGCGCAAGTGCAAAACAGCGTGCGCCTGGCCAATCTCGGTTCGCCGAGCCTGGTGACGGCCGAGTAAGCAGTACCCGTATCAAGGTTCGCTCGCGGTATTGGGGGGAGGACCTGAGTTGTTGGCTCGATGTACAACAAAAGCCCGGCAAGGGTCAGTGAGTGAACAACTGAACACGCGATAACCCGTTAGAAGGTTGTCTGATTAGTTTTGCCCGCAAGGGCAGTTTCCATTAGCGATTTCGAGAGACGGATGAACATCACCACCTTTGCCAAACGCCTGTGCCTGCTAGTCCCGCTGCTTCTCTCTCCCGCCGCGTTCGCGGTCGAGATGATGCCGTCGCCACCTCAACTGGCCGCCAAGTCCTACGTGCTCATGGACGCCAGCAGTGGCAATGTGCTGGTCGAGAACAACGGTGACCAGCGCCTGCCGCCTGCCAGCCTGACCAAGCTGATGACCGCGTACATTGCGACCCTGGAGATCCGTCGCGGGCAGATCGGTGAAAACGACCCAGTGACCGTCAGCGAAAACGCCTGGCGTACCGGTGGTTCGCGGATGTTCATCAAGGTTGGCTCGCAGGTGACTGTCAGCGATCTGCTGCACGGCATCATCATCCAGTCGGGTAACGACGCCAGCGTTGCGCTCTCTGAGCACATCGCCGGCAGCGAAGACGCCTTCGCCGACATGATGAACAAAACCGTCGGCGACCTGGGCATGACCAACAGCCACTTCATGAACCCGACCGGCTTGCCGAACCCTGAGCACTACTCGTCGGCTCACGACATGGCTGTGCTGGCGCGCGCGATCATCCACGAAGACCCGGCTCACTACGCGATCTACTCGCAGAAAGAGTTCTTCTGGAACGGCATCAAGCAACCGAACCGCAACCTGCTGCTGTGGCGTGACAAGACTGTCGACGGTCTGAAAACCGGTCACACTGACGAAGCTGGCTACTGCATGGTGTCCTCGGCGGTACGTGATGGCATGCGCCTGATCGCCGTGGTGTTCGGTACCAATAGCGAATCGGCACGCGCCGCTGAAACCCAGAAGCTGCTGACCTACGGCTTCCGTTTCTTCGAAACCCAGACCTTCTATCAGAAAGGCACCGAACTGGCCCAGGCTCCTGTCTGGAAAGGCACCACCAATCAGGTTAAGGCTGGCCTGGCTGACGACTTGACCATGACCCTGCCAAAAGGCCAGCTGAAAAAGCTCGCGGCCAGCATGACCATGAACCCGCAACTGATGGCGCCAATCGCCAAGGGTGACGTGATCGGCAAGGTCGAAGTCAAACTGGATGACAAGGTGGTACACAGCGCCGACCTGATCGCGCTGGACGCGGTCGAGGAAGGTGGTATCTTCCGCCGCATGTGGGATAGCATCCGTCTATTCTTCTACGGTTTGTTCAACTGATTCAGTGTTGACCTGCATGGCCCTGCTCCTACCCGGAGCGGGGCCATGCTCGTTGGCACGGCTTACGAGGCCGTTACGCCATGAGCGATACCGAAGTAAAGGCGCCAAAGATCGAATTTCCTGTCACGGATTACCCGGTTAAGGTGATCAGCGATACCGGTGCGGGCAACAAGGACAAGATCATCGAGATCGTCAAGAAACACGCGACCATCAACGATGAGCGTGTCGATGAGCGTCAAAGCACCAACGGCAAGTACACCACCATTCAGTTGCACATCGTCGCGACCGATCAGGACCAGCTGTACAACATCAACAGCGACCTGCGAGCCACCGGCTTCGTGCACATGGTGCTGTGATGTCCGATCCGCTGGGCTTTCGCGAGCTCGGCCAGCTGGCGTACGAGCCGGTCTGGCAGGCCATGCAACGCTTCACCAACGAGCGCGGCAGCTCACGGGCCGATGAAATCTGGCTGGTGGAGCACCTGCCGGTGTTCACCCAGGGTCAGGCCGGCAAGGCCGAGCATCTGCTGCTCCCGGGTGATATTCCGGTGGTGCAGGCCGATCGCGGCGGGCAGGTGACCTATCACGGTCCCGGCCAGTTGGTCGCCTACCTGCTGCTGGATGTACGCAAGCTCGGTTTTGGTGTGCGCGACCTGGTCAGCCGCATGGAACAGTGCTTGATCGAACTACTGGCCAGTTATGGCGTGACCGCCGTGGCCAAGCCGGATGCACCGGGGGTCTACGTCAACGGTGCGAAAATCGCTTCACTGGGACTGCGGATCCGCCACGGTTGTTCCTTTCATGGCCTGGCCTTGAACGTGGATATGGATCTTGAGCCGTTCCGACGGATTAACCCCTGTGGCTACGCCGGGTTGGCAATGACCCAGCTACGTGACCATACAGGACCGATTGAATTTGCCGAGGTAAGTGCCCGGCTGCGCGCGCAGCTCGTCAAACACCTCGACTATGCTGAGCAGACGACCCTAACGGGCGGAATCGACTGATATGACTACTGATGCAGTGCAAACCATGATCCCGACGCTGGATGTTACCGAGCGTCCGGCCCCGCGTGCCAAGGTAGAAGCCGGCGTCAAGCTGCGCGGCGCCGAGAAGGTTGCACGCATTCCGGTGAAGATCATTCCGACCACCGAACTGCCGAAGAAGCCGGACTGGATCCGCGTACGCATTCCGGTGTCGCCGGAAGTCGACCGCATCAAGGCGTTGCTGCGCAAGCACAAGCTGCACAGTGTCTGTGAAGAGGCGTCCTGCCCGAACCTGGGCGAGTGCTTCTCCGGTGGCACCGCGACCTTCATGATCATGGGTGACATCTGCACCCGTCGCTGCCCGTTCTGCGACGTGGGTCATGGTCGTCCGAAGCCACTGGACGTCAACGAGCCGGAAAGCCTGGCCATCGCCATCGCCGACCTGCGCCTGAAGTACGTGGTGATCACCTCGGTGGACCGCGACGACCTGCGTGACGGCGGCGCCCAGCACTTTGCCGACTGCATCCGCGAAATTCGCAAGCTGTCGCCGAATGTGCAGCTGGAAACCCTGGTGCCGGACTACCGTGGCCGGATGGACGTAGCATTGGCCATCACCGCTGCCGAGCCACCGGATGTGTTCAACCACAACCTGGAAACCGTACCGCGCCTGTATAAGGCTGCGCGTCCGGGCTCGGACTACCAGTGGTCGCTGACCCTGCTGCAGAAGTTCAAGCAGATGATGCCGCACATTCCTACCAAGTCCGGCTTGATGCTGGGTCTGGGCGAAACCGACGAAGAAGTCATCGAAGTCATGAAGCGCATGCGCGAGCACGACATCGACATGCTGACCCTGGGCCAGTACCTGCAGCCGTCCCGCAACCACTTGCCGGTGCAGCGCTTTGTCCACCCGGACACCTTCGCCTGGTTCGCCGAGGAAGGTTACAAGATGGGCTTCAAGAACGTCGCCTCTGGCCCGTTGGTACGTTCGTCGTACCACGCCGACGAGCAAGCCAAGCTGGTCAAGGCCGAGCTGATCGGTTCCTGATTGACGCTTGCTGAACAATACCCGCCGAGGTTTCGTTGCCCGGCGGGTATTTTTTTGCCCGCTATACGACAACCCCCCCCCACCTGCCAACGGAGCCTTTTGTTTGCCTCCGTTCCTGACTACTGTGTGTGCACGACTACACGCAGGGAGATCCATGGATGACTGTTCACCTCAATCCACACAAGCCGGTGCCAGCGCTGCCCCCCGAGGGGATCATTGGCGTCATTGCGCCTGCCGGCCCGGGAGCGCTGGATACGGACAAGGCCGTGCAATGGATGCGCGCCCGGGGTTATGGGCTGAAGGTATTTCCTGGGGTTTACGAGAAGGACGGCTATCTGGCCGGCAGTGACGAGGTACGCCTCAATGATCTGCACGCCGCGTTTTCCGATGACGGGGTTGACGCAATCATCTGCCTGCGGGGCGGCTACGGTACGCCGCGACTGCTGGACCGCATCGACTTCGACCTGTTGCGCCGCCATGCCAAACCGTTCGTCGGCTACAGCGATATCACCGCGTTGCATCTGGCAATCAGCCGTTATGCCGGGTTCGTGACCTTTCACGGGCCACTGCTCAACGCTGACCTGCTGGGGGACAAGGAGCCGCCGACGGTCACTTCGTTTTTCGCCATGCTGCGTGGGCAGATGAAGGCGGGCAGTGTGTTGACTCACCCGGTGGCGTACCCACTGACCACAATTGAGCCGGGTATCGCCCATGGGCGGTTGCTGGGCGGCAATCTGGCGATGATCGCCGCGACTATGGGCACGCCGTACGAGATCGATGCCGACGGGGTGATTCTGTTGATTGAAGACGTCAACGAGCCGCTGTACCGCATCGACCGCCTGCTGACTCAGATGCGCCTGGCCGGGCACTTGCACAAATTGCGTGGGGTGTTGGCCGGGGATGTCGCCGGGGTCGACCAGCAAGCGTTGAACCGCTTGCTCAAGCAGACCTTCGAGCCGTTGCGGATTCCGGTGCTGGCAGGCTGGCGTAGTGGCCATTGTGATCCGAACCTGACATTGCCGCTGGGGGCGCTGGTGCGGCTGGATGCGGGGGAGCAGGCGCTGGTGTTGGAGCAGGATGTAGTGCTCAGGGCTTAGGGGTGTAGCGTCTGGTGGTCAGTCTTCGCGGCGGTGCGACGTTTCGAAAAACCCGCTCCTACAGGTCATCGATTCAATCCTGTGGGAGTGGGCTTGTCGAATCGTCGCACCGCCGCGATGCTTTTAGCGCTTGCGCAGATTCTCAAGCAACTTGTGCGTCGGGTAGCCATCAGCGGGCCAGCCGAACGACTGCTGCGCCGCCCGAATGGCTTTGCGGGTGTTGGCGCCGATGATGCCGTCCGGATTGCCGGCGTCGTAGTTATTGGCGCTGAGCAGGTTCTGCAGTTCGATACGTTCGGAACGGCTCAGCGGCAGGTCATCCTTGGGCCACTGGCCACTGATCAGGCCGGCACCGCTGAAACGTTCGGACAGCAGGTTGACCGCCAGTGCGTAGGACGACGAGTTGTTGTACTTGAGTACGGCGCGAAAGTTGTCGAGGATCAGGAACGCCGGGCCGCGATAGCCGGCCGGCAGCAGCAGGGCGGCAGACAGTTGCTCGGAACCGGGCGGCACGCTGGCGCCATTAGGCAGCTTCACGCCGAGCTGGGTCCATTCGGCAACGCTCTTGCGGATCGCGCCGTCGGCCAGTGAATAGTTGAAGGTGCTCGGCACCACCACTTCAAAGCCCCAAGGCTGACCCTTCTGCCAGCCGGAGCTTTGCAGGTAATGCGCGGTGGAGGCGAGGGCGTCGGCCGGGCTGCCCCAGATGTCGCGACGGCCATCACCATCGAAGTCCACGGCGTGGGTGTTATAGGTGGTCGGGATAAATTGGGTCTGGCCCATGGCGCCAGCCCAGGAGCCGAGCATTTTCTCGGGAGCGATATCACCTTGCTGCAGGATCTGCAGCGCCGCCAGCAACTGAGCATGGGCAAAGCCCGGACGGCGCCCTTCATAGGCCAGGGTGGCGAGCGAGCGGATCACCGACTTGTCGCCCTGGAAACTGCCGAAGTTACTTTCCATGCCCCACACTGCCACCAGCGCCTGACGGTCGACGGCGTAGCGTTGCTCGATGGCATTCAGGGTGTCGGCGTATTGCACCAGCAGGGCCTGGCCGCGGCGCACCCTGACTGCGGACAGCGCGCCGTCGAGGTATTCCCACACCGGACGGGAGAACTCCGGCTGGCTGCGGTCGGCGCGGATCACGCTCATGTCCGGGCTGACCCCGGCAAAGGCGCGGTCGAACAGGCTCGGGCTGATGCCCGCGGCCAGGGCGTCTCGGCGGAAGGCCGCTTGCCATTGTTCGAAGGTCTGGGTCGGTTGGATCTCGAGGTTGTCGCCGGTAGGAACCACGGGGGCAACCACGGCTGGAGCGGTGGTAACAGGAACGGTCTGCAGCGTTTGCGCGTCGGCAGCGGTGGGCTTTTCCGCGCAGGCAACCAGCAAGACGAAGCTGGTGGCGGCAATCAGTGGGCGCAGGTGCCAGTGACGGGAAATACAAAAGGGCATGCACAGGTCCAGGGAATACGAATCAAGTGCCGACCTTATCATGGAGAGGGGGTGCTGCGCTTCAAGCGGCCAGAAAGTAAGAAGCCTCCCAGCTTTTAGACTGGAAGGCTTCGCGGCGGTAGCTGCCTTTGCCCTTGGTGGGCTGTTCCTGGCGACTGCGGAACAGTGGCTGGGCGACGATGGATTTGGCCTTGTTCGGCCGTTTTTGCTTGCTCATGGGCAGTGGGCTCCCTGGGGGTGGCTGGTGCGGCTCGCATCATCTGCCCAAGTTCGGCCTCTGTCCAGTGTTGCTATAAGTCAGGGGCCGAGCGCTGTGTTTACTCGGCAGGCAGTGCCAGGCGCTGGCCAGCCATCAGCAGTGACAGGCGGCTCAGGCTCATCCACGGCGAGCCAGCGGCCTGACCTTTGATCTGTGCGTCGATGCGCTGGGCTTCCAGCAGCAACTGCGCCCAGCGCGACGCGGAGTAGCGTTGCAGGGCCTTGCTCATCAGCGGTTTACGCTTGTCCCAGATCGGCGGCCGGGCCTGGCTGAATGCCTTGTCCAGCGGCACCCCCTGGCTGTATTGCAGTGACAGATTGGCCAGCAGCCGCAGTTCACGGGACAGAGCCCAGAGAATCACCGGCGGCTCGACGCCTTCACCGCGCAAGCCTTCGAGCATGCGCAGGGCATGGGCGGCTTCGCCATTGAGAATTGCATCGGTGAGGCCGAACACATCAAAACGCGCGCTGTCGGCCACGGCGGCCTGCACGGTTTCCACGGTGATCTGTCCACCTTCGGCCATCAGCTTGAGCTTTTCGATTTCCTGGGCCGCGGCCAGCAAATTGCCTTCCACCCGCGCGGCGATCAGTTCGACCGCGTCCTGGCTGGCGCTGAGCCCGGCTTGCGACAGGCGCTGGCGAATCCATTGCGGCAACTGGTGCACGTCCACCGGCCAGATCTGCACGAACTGGGTTTGCGCGCCTTCGACCAGGGCCTTGCCCCATTTGGTTTTCTGCGCGCTGCCGTCGAGCTTGGGCAGGCTGATCAGCAGCAAGGTGTCTTCAGCCGGACGCGAGCAGTATTCGATCAGTGCCGCAGCGCCCTTGTCCCCGGGTTTGCCGGAAGGCAGGCGCAGCTCCAGCAGGCGCTTTTCGGCGAACAGCGACATGCTGGCGCCGGCCAGCAGCAAGCTGCCCCAGTCAAAATTGGCGTCGGCGGCGAATACCTGGCGCTCGTCGAAGCCCTGTTGACGGGCGGCGGTTCGGATGGCGTCAGCCGCTTCCTGGCACAGCAACGGGTCGTCGCCACTGATGACGTACACCGGCGCGAGGGTGCCTTGCAGGTGTTTGGCGAGTTGGGCGGGGGCGAGTTTCATAGGGCGGGGCCAATGGGGCGCCAAGGCGCCCCGTCAGACTTACTCGGCAGGAATTTGCAGCGGTGACTGACGCGGGGTATTCGCTTCAGCCTTCTGTGCAGCGTCCAGTGCATCGGCTTCAGCCTTGGCGCGGGCGTTGGCGGTCTGCTGCAACTGATCCAACTGGGCCGGGGTAATTTGCTGCAGGCGTAACATCATGCGCTGGACCAGCTCACGATGGATTTCCTTGCGGGCTTCGTCCTCTTCCTGGACGGAACCGGTGATGTTGCTGCCGTCATGCATCACGACTTTCTGCACTTGCAGCTTGTCGCTGATCAGCGAGAGGTTGTTCTGGCCAACGATCTGGTAGTCCAGCACGGTGGTCAGTTCGTTCTCGGCGGTACGGCCGGCGCCCGAGTAGCTGAGGCTGCGCTGGGAGGTCTGCTCGTTAGTGAACACCAGCTTGTAAGGCGCGCCGGCAGTGACCTTGACGCCACTGCTTTGCAGGACCTGGCGCATCATCACCACGGTTTCGCCGTAGGCATTACGTGCACTCAGGTCGATTTCCTTTAACGCCAGTTCGCTGGTGCCGGTGCCGCGCAGTTGAAAACCGCAGGCGCTCAGCAGGACCGCGAGGCCCATCACCAGAAGATTGCGTTTGATCATCTTGTTGTTCCCCTTGAAACCGTGTGGGCTGCGCTGCAGCCCGAAAGGTTTTGTTCGGTGCCAGGCCGGGCCTGGCACCTGCTCCAATTAGCTGGCGACGATGTTGACCAGTTTCCCGGGTACCACGATCACTTTGCGAATGGTCAGGCCGTCGACGAAACGCAGCACGTTTTCGTTGGCGCGTGCGGCGGCTTCGACTTCTTCGCGAGTGGCGCTGGCGGGCATTTCGATCTGGCCACGCAGCTTGCCGTTGACCTGAATCACCAGTTGCAGGCTGTCCTGCACCAGGGCGCTATCGTCCAACACCGGCCAAGCGGCGTCGATCACCGCGTCGGCGTGACCCAGGCGCTGCCACAGTTCATGGCTGATGTGCGGCGTGATCGGGGCTAGCAGCAGGGTCACGGTTTCCAGGCCTTCCTGAATCAGCGCACGATCCTGCTCGGTGCCTTGCGGGGCTTTCTCCAACACGTTCATCAGGGTCATCACTTGGGCGATGGCGGTGTTGAACTTGTGGTTCTGGCCCACGTCCTGGCTGGCTTGTTTGATGGCCAGGTGGATCGAACGGCGAACGGCTTTCTGCTCATCGCTCAACGCAGCGAGGTTCAGTTTGCCCGGCAGGCCCTGGGTGACGTGGGCCTGAGCCAGACGCCAAACGCGCTTGAGGAAGCGGTGCGAACCTTCGACACCGGAGTCCGACCATTCGGCGCTCATGTCAGGTGGCGAGGCGAACATCATGAACAGACGGCAGGTGTCGGCACCGAACTGGTCGATCATCGACTGCGGATCGACGCCGTTGTTCTTTGACTTGGCCATCTTCTCGGTGCCGCCGATTTCCACCGGCAGTCCATCGGATTTCAGCTTGGCGCTGATCACCTTGGCCTTGCTGTCGCGCTCGAGTTCGACGTCGGCCGGGTTGAACCAGGTGTAGGCGCCGTTGGCTTCGCGACGATAATAGGTCTCGGCGATCACCATGCCCTGGGTCAACAGGTTCTTGAATGGCTCGTTGGAGCTGACCAGGCCTTCATCACGCATCAGCTTGTGGAAGAAGCGCGCATACAGCAGGTGCAGGATGGCGTGTTCGATGCCGCCGATGTACTGGTCGACCGGCAACCAGTGATCCGCCGCGGACTTTTCCACCAGGCCGCCTTCGAAGTGAGGCGAGGCGTAGCGGGCGTAGTACCACGAGGACTCGACGAAGGTGTCCATGGTGTCGGTTTCACGCTTGGCCGGCTGGCCGCATTTCGGGCAGCTGCACTCGTAGAATTCGGGCATGCGTGCCAGCGGCGAACCGGCACCATCGGGTACCACGTCTTCTGGCAGGACGACCGGCAACTGGTCTTCCGGCACCGGCACATCACCGCAGGCTGCGCAGTGGATGATCGGGATCGGGCAGCCCCAGTAGCGTTGACGGCTGATGCCCCAGTCGCGCAGGCGGAACTGGGTGCGCGAGGCGCCGAGTTGTTTCTTGATCAGGGCGACTTCCATTGCGTCGAACGCACCGACGAAGTCCAGGCCGTCGAACTCACCGGAATTGATCAGGGTGCCGTGCTCGCCGTAGGCGTCCTGCCAGGGTGCCGGGTTGGTTTCGCCGGAGCTGGTGCGCACCACGGATTTGATCGGCAGGTTGTACTTGTGGGCGAATTCGAAATCGCGCTCGTCGTGGGCCGGCACAGCCATTACCGCGCCGTCACCGTAGTGCATCAGCACGTAGTTGGCGACCCATACCGGGAGCTTCTCGCCGGTCAGCGGGTGCTCGACGAACAGGCCGGTTGGCAGGCCTTTTTTCTCCTGGGTAGCGACATCGGCCTCGGCCACGCTACCGCCTTTGCATTCAGCGATGAACGCTTGCAGCTCAGGGTTGTTCTGCGCCGCCAGGGTGGCCAGGTGGTGCTCGGCAGCCACGGCCACGTAGGTGGCGCCCATCAGAGTGTCCGGACGGGTGGTGAAGACTTTCAGGGTGCCGGCTTCGCCGATTGAGTCGACGTTGTACGGGAACTGCACTTCCATGCCGCGGGATTTGCCGATCCAGTTGCGCTGCATGGTCTTGACCTGTTCAGGCCAGCCGGTCAGCTCGTCGAGGCTCTCCAGCAGCTCATCCGCGTAGGCGGTGATCTTGAAGTAGTACATCGGGATTTCGCGCTTTTCGATCAGCGCGCCGGAGCGCCAGCCGCGACCGTCGATCACCTGTTCGTTGGCCAGTACGGTCTGGTCGACCGGGTCCCAGTTCACGGTGCCGTTCTTGCGGTAGATCACGCCTTTTTCGAACAGGCGAGTGAACAGCCATTGTTCCCAGCGATAGTAATCCGGCTTGCAGGTAGTGACTTCGCGGGACCAGTCCACCGCCAGGCCCAGGCTACGCAGCTGGGATTTCATGTAGGCGATGTTTTCGTAGGTCCACTTGGCCGGTGCGACGTTGTTCTTCATCGCGGCGTTTTCCGCCGGCATGCCGAAGGCGTCCCAACCCATGGGCTGCAGGACGTTTTTGCCGAGCATGCGCTGGTAGCGGGAGATCACGTCGCCGATGGTGTAGTTGCGCACGTGCCCCATGTGTAGCTTGCCGCTGGGGTAAGGGAACATCGATAGGCAGTAGTAAGTCTCCTTGCCTGGCTGTTCACTGACTTCAAAGGACTTCTGCTCGTCCCAGAAGGATTGGGCGGCGGCTTCTATTTCACGGGGCTGATATTGTTCGTGCATGGCTACTTTTGAACTGAATAGGGGTGGCCTCATCCTCTTCAAGGCAACGCTGGAGGTTGATCACGCCAAACCGGGCGTTTTCGGTGTCCAGCCGCGCTGAAAGCGGATTTACAGGAAGCGCCGTAGCATACATGACCGCGCTCGGCCTAGGGAAACCCTGATTGCCGGGTGACCCACTGTTGGGGCCGTTGGTCGCGGCGTGCAGCCTGTTTTGTCGACGAAGCTAAGCTCTAGTTGGGGAGTGAGTCTTATCTTCAATGAGGTGAGGGATGGTGGAGTCGCATGCAACAGTAACGCAACCCGAGTTGTACGAAAAACTGATAGACCGTCTGGGGATGGCCCTGGACGCAGCAAAGACAGCCGGGCGGTTGCGCGATGAGCGTCCGCTGGAGCTGGAACTTCGCGGATTGAGCCGCGCAGAGTTCGACTTGATCAAGGCGTATCTGAACCGAAGTGAGCACGCGGTGCAGGGAGGCTTGTTGCAGGCAGAGATGCATCAGGAGACCCCTCGTTCGGCCAAAGTCATCTGGTTGAAGGATAAGGTCCCTGGCGGGGACGCGGTAAAGGTCCGGTCCCGGCGAGTCAAGTAAGTGATCAGGCACGTACGTGTGCAGTCACTGGTGACGGCTTTTTGATGGAAACGCCAGTCACGTCAGTTGTCGCCTTGCTTCAACCCACTTAGGCTTCGGGCATCTTTGGAGATGCTCGATGCCTTTTCGTTATTTCGTCAAACAATTGCTCTTGCCGCCCGGCCTACTGTTGCTGCTGCTGGTGCTTGCCTGGTGGTTGCGCCGCTCGAGGCCGCGCCTGGCTGCCTGTTGTTTTGTACTGGGAGCAGGCGGTTTCTGGCTGATGAGTCTGCCGGTAGTCGTACAGTGGGGCGCCAAGGCGCTGGAGCGCGAGCCACCGCTGGCGCGCAGCGAATGGGCGAGCCTGGCCGAGCGTGCGGATGTGATTGTCGTGCTGGGCGCGGGCCGCGAGCGTGGCGACCAGGCTTGGGGGACCGACCAGCCCACCGGCGTGGCTCTGGATCGCGAACGCTATGCGGCACGCCTGGCCAAGGCTTCGGGGTTGCCGGTGCTGACCAGCGGCGGCCTGCATTACGGCACGCCGCCGACGGAAGCCAAGTTGATGGCTGACTCAATGCTGGAGGATTTCGGGGTCACGGTGCGTTGGCAGGAGGGGCGTAGTCGCACCACCTGGGAAAATGCCCGGTTCAGTGCCGAATTGCTGCTGCCGCTGGGTCTGAAAAGGGTAGTGGTGGTCACCCATGCCTGGCACATGCCACGCGCCGTGTGGAGCTTCGAGGCGGCGGGTCTGCAGGTGGTACCGGCGCCCATGGGATTTCTCGGCACCGACAACGCCGAGCCCTTGGGCGGTTGGATGCCGACGTTCAAGTCGATCTGGCGCTCGGGGCAGTTGCTCAATGAGGCGGTCGGGCAACTGGGGTACTCGATGTTTTATCGATAACCCCAGTGCCGAGAGTGCAGTCCTAGACCGTCTTGGCCATTCGGCTGGCAATCAGCGCCCAGCCAAACAGCAGCACGCAGAGGATGATCAGCGGCCAGGAGCGCCATTGCAGGTACGGCGTCAGGTTGTGCATGGGCACGACGTCGCCGTAGAGGATGCCGCGCTCGAACTGCGGGATCTGCACAGTGATCTTGCCGAATGGATCGATCAGCCCGGTCACGCCATTGTTGGTCGCCCGAATCATCCAGCGACCGGCTTCCAATGCGCGCATCTGCGCCATCTGCAGGTGTTGCAGCGGACCAATCGAGGTGCCGAACCAGGTGTCGTTGCTGATGGTCAGCAGCAGATCGCTGCGGGCCGAGAGGCCAGCGGCGAATTCCGGGTAGACCACTTCGTAGCAGATGAACGGTGCAATCTGGTAGCCCTTGGCTTGGAGCATCGGCTGGTCGGTCGGGCCGCGGGCGAAGTCGGACATGGGTAGGTCGAAGAACGCAATCAGCCCACGCAAGATGTCCTGCAGCGGCACGTACTCGCCGAACGGCACCAGCTTTTGCTTGAGGTAGGTGCCATCGCCTTCGCCGACCACGGTGATACCGTTGTAGAAACGTCGCTCCTGATGCACCACCTGGCGAATCGGTACCCCGGTGATCAACGCCGAATCACGCTCGGCGGCGAACTTGCCCATCATGGTCAGGTAGCCTTCGGCAGACTCCTTGAGTACCGGCACCGCAGTTTCCGGCCAGATCAGCAGGTCGACACGCTTGGAACTCAGGCTCATGTCGCGGTACAGCGCCAGTTGCGAGTTGAGCTGCGCCGGGTCCCACTTCATGCTCTGTTCGATGTTGCCCTGAATGGCCGCGACGCTCAGCGGCTCGCCCGAGGGGCTGGTCCAGGCGTGGCCCTTGAGTGCCAGGCCGACGGCCCAGGGTGCGGCCAGCAGTAACAGGCCAACCACCAGGAAGCTCTTGCGCGGTGCCCTGATCAGGCGCGGCAGGTTGTACAGCAGGGCGGCGCTCAAGGCGATGCAGAAGGAAATCAGCCAAATTCCGCCCAGCGGAGCGAGGCCGGTCAGCGGGCCATCGAGTTGGCTGTAGCCGGAATAGAGCCAGGGGAACCCCGTGAGGAACCAGCCACGAAAGGCTTCCTGGCCTACCCACAAGGCGGCGAAGGCCAAGGCGTCGGCCAGCGGCGCCTCATTACGTCGCAGCCAGCGCGCCCAGACCCAGGCTGGGAGGGCGAAGAACCAGGCAATCGCGGCGGTGAACAGCAGCATCAGGAACCCCGCCAGCAGCACTGAAGCGCCGCCGAAGTGGTGGATGCTGTAGTAGATCCAGCTGGTGCCCGCGCCGAACAGGCCAAACCCGAAACACCAGCCCCGGCCCAATGCCTGGCGCGGCGTCAGTTGGCGCAGTCCAGCATAGAAAAAGCCGGCCGCCAGTAACGCCAGCGGCCAGATATCGAACGGCGCCAGTGCCAGGGTGGTGAGTGCACCGGCCGCCACGGCCAGCAGGTTACCGGGCCAGCCGGGGCGGGTTATCCAGCGCATTTCAATCCTTAGGGGTTACCGGGCGATGGGGGTCAGTCGCAGCAGGTGGATACGGCGGCTGTCGGCATTCAGGATGCGGAAGCGATAGGCGCCGATTTCGGTGATCTCGTTGCGTTTTGGCAGGTGCCCGAAAGCGCTCATCACCAGGCCGCCGACGGTGTCGAATTCGTCATCGGAGAATTCGCTGTCGAAGAATTCGTTGAAGTTTTCGATCGGAGTCAGGGCCTTGATCAGGAAGTCACCGCTGGGCAGCGGCTTGATGTAGCTGTCTTCCTCGACGTCGTGTTCGTCTTCGATATCGCCGACGATCTGCTCCAGTACGTCTTCGATGGTCACCAGGCCCGCCACGCCGCCGTATTCGTCGATGACGATGGCCATGTGGTTATGGTTGGCGCGGAACTCGCGCAGCAGCACGTTCAGGCGCTTGGACTCGGGCACAAAGGTGGCCGGGCGCAGCAGGTCCTTGATGTTGAAGTTGTCGCCGTTCTCCTTGAGGATCAACGGCAGCAAGTCCTTGGCCAGCAGCACACCCATCACGTCATCGTGGCTTTCGCCGATCACCGGGTAGCGCGAGTGGGCCGAGTCGACCACCGCGGGGAGGAACTCGCGGGGTGTCTGGGTCGCCTTGATGCTGACCATCTGCGAGCGCGGCACCATGATGTCGCGCACTTGCAGGTCAGCCACCTGGATGGCGCCTTCGACGATGGCCAGCGCTTCGCTGTCCAACAGTTTGTTCTGGTGTGCATCGCGCAGCAGCTCAAGCAGCTCCTGGCGGTTCTTCGGCTCGTGGGCAAAAGCCTGGGTCAGTTTACCCAGCCAGGACTTCTGCCCGTTGCTCGATCGATCTTCGCTCATAGCGATTACTCTGAATCCTTTGTTGTCATGATGTCGGTTTCGTCATCCGCATAAGGGTCCGGATGACCCAGTTCGGCAAGCAACGTTCGTTCCAGTGCTTCCATTTCTTCGGCTTCGTCGTCATCTATATGGTCGTAACCCAGCAGATGCAAGCAGCCGTGAATCACCAGATGGGCCCAGTGTGCCTCAAGCGCCTTGCCTTGCTCGGCGGCTTCGCGCTCGACCACGGCGACGCAGATCACCAGGTCGCCGAGCAGCGGAATATCGAGAAACTCGTCGGGCACGTCGGCGGGAAACGACAGGACGTTGGTGGCGTAATCCTTTTGCCGCCAGGTGTGATTGAGCTCACGGCCTTCGGCTTCGTCGACCAGGCGAATGGTCATTTCCGAGTCGGCTGTGCGCTGGCGCAGCGCCAGCTCACACCATTGGCGGAACTGGGCTTCGCCTGGAGCCGCGGCATCGGTGGCCAGTTGCAGGTCAAGCTCAAGCATCGCGGCGATTGTCCTTGGGTGATGCGTCGCTGGCGTGATTCTCGAACCGTTCATAGGCTTCGACAATGCGCTGCACCAGTGGGTGACGGACCACGTCTTTGGGCATGAAGTGGCTGAAGCTGATGCCGGGGATGTCCTTGAGCACTTCGGTGACATGGATCAGCCCGGATTTGGTGCCCTTCGGCAGGTCAATCTGGGTGATGTCGCCAGTGATGACAGCGGTCGAACCGAAGCCGATCCGGGTCAGGAACATTTTCATCTGCTCGACAGTGGTGTTCTGGCTTTCGTCGAGAATGATGAAGCTGTTGTTCAGGGTGCGGCCGCGCATATAGGCCAGCGGCGCAACCTCGATGACCTGGCGTTCGATCAACTTGGCGACGTATTCGAAACCGAGCATTTCGTACAGCGCGTCGTATAACGGACGCAGGTACGGGTCGATCTTCTGCGACAGGTCGCCGGGCAGGAAGCCAAGTTTCTCGCCAGCCTCGACCGCCGGGCGCACCAGCAGGATGCGGCGGATCTGCTCGCGCTCCAGAGCGTCAACCGCACAGGCGACGGCCAGATAGGTTTTGCCGGTACCGGCCGG
This sequence comes from Pseudomonas fluorescens, assembly GCF_019212185.1. NCBI lineage: Bacteria > Pseudomonadati > Pseudomonadota > Gammaproteobacteria > Pseudomonadales > Pseudomonadaceae > Pseudomonas > Pseudomonas fluorescens. The sequence goes on along the minus strand of NZ_CP078138.1, from coordinate 5,716,498 downwards.
ACCAATGCCGAAGTTGATGTCGTTGGCGAGAATTTCCTTCACGTAGCGCTGCTGATTCAAGCCGCGCGGGCGAATCATGCCTTTCTTGGTGCGCAGGGCCACGGCAGGTTCGGCGGGGGCATGGTTGTCCAGCTCTTCCACGGCCGATTCCTGCAGGAACAGGTGAACCATGTCCGGCGACAGCTCGCTACCCTTGGTTTCCCGGTAGAGACGGCGCAGCAGGTTTTCCGCGGAGGTGGTGTGTTTGCTCTCGCCGATCAGTTCGAACTGATTGCCGCGATTGCGGATCACGATCGCCAGGCGCTGTTCGATCAAGCGCAGGTGCTCGTCGAATTGCCCGCACAGATTGGCGAAGCGCTGAGCCTCAAAGGGCTCGAGAATAAAACGATGGGGTTCTATGGGTGCGTTCAAGGTTGTATTCAGCCGCCCTTGGGCAATGAAGGTGAAATCAAGGATAACGCCAGTGGGCTGGGTGCGAAAGCTCTTAAATTATGTAAGGCCAATCAGCCTTTCTGGAGCGAGCCTGCTCGCGATGACCTTCAATGCTCCGCGTTCATTCAGGATGCGCGCGTCATCGTTGACGACCATCGCGAGCAGGCTCGCTCCTACAGGGGGTATCCGCTGTTACAAGACCAGCGAACCGCGCAGCGAGTGCGGTTGCGCCGCGTCGATGTGCACGTCGGCAAACTGGCCGATCAGGGTCGGAGTATCGCAGCGGAAGTTGACGATTCGATTATTCTCGGTTCGGCCTTGCAGCTCGCCCGGGTCTTTTTTTGAGTAATCGGTGACCAGAATCCGCTGGATCGAACCGACCATTTGTCGGCTGATTTCGAAGCCTTGCTGATTGAGGCGATGTTGCAGCGCGTTGAGGCGCTCCTTTTTCAACTCTTCCGGTGTGTCGTCGGCGAGGTCGGCGGCCGGGGTGCCCGGACGCTGGCTATAGACGAACGAGTAGGAGAAGTCGAAGCCGACGTCCTCGATCAGTTTCATCGTCTGCTGGAAGTCTTTTTCGGTCTCGCCGGGGAAACCGACGATAAAGTCCGAACTGATGCAGATTCCTGGCACGGCGGCCCGCAGCTTGCGCAGTTTGGATTTGTATTCGAGCGCGGTGTGATTGCGCTTCATCGCCGAGAGAATCCGGTCCGAACCCGACTGCACCGGCAAGTGCAGGTGTTTGACCAGCTCCGGCACTTCGGCGTGGGCCTGGATCAGGCTGTCGGAAAACTCCAGCGGGTGCGAAGTGGTATAGCGGATGCGCTCGATGCCCTCGACTGCGGCCACCACCCGGATCAGCTCGGCGAGGTCCGCCAGGCGCCCGTCGTGGGTAGTGCCGCGATAGCCGTTGACGTTTTGCCCGAGCAGGGTCACTTCGCGCACGCCGTTTTCCGCCAGGTGAATGATCTCGGCGATCACATCATCGAAGGGCCGGCTGACTTCTTCGCCTCGGGTGTAGGGCACCACGCAGAAAGTGCAGTACTTGCTGCAACCTTCCATCACCGACACATAGGCGCTGGGGCCGTCGATGCGCGGTTCGGGCAGGTGGTCGAACTTCTCGATTTCCGGGAACGAGACGTCGACCTGCGGCAACTTGCTGATGCGCGCGGCGTCGATCATTTCCGGCAGGCGATGCAGGGTTTGCGGGCCGAACACTACGTCGACATAAGGCGCGCGATCGCGAATGGCCGCACCTTCCTGGCTGGCCACGCAGCCGCCGACAGCGATCACCATGTCCGGGTTGGCCAGTTTCAGTTCGCGCCAGCGACCCAGCTGGGAGTACACCCGGTCCTGGGCACGCTCGCGGATCGAGCAGGTGTTGAGCAAAATCACGTCGGCATCTTCGGCGCGTGCCGTGACTTCCAGGGCCTGGTGTTCACCCAGCAGATCAACCATGCGCGAGCTGTCGTACTCGTTCATCTGGCAACCGTGGGTTTCGATGTAAAGCTTCTTGGCCATGGACGGGATCATCACGTGATTCAAAGAACCGCGCATTATAGGGAACAAGTCCCCAGGTTCCTACCGTCGTGCGTCCAACGGCTATGCTATAGTTTGCGCCCTCTTTTTATCCCTCGACGTGTTACCCGCCCGCCATGACCAAACGCGAAGCTCCAATCTACAAGGTGATTTTCCTCAACCAGGGCCAGGTGTTCGAGATGTACGCCAAGCAGATCTATCAGAGTGATCTGTGGGGTTTCCTGGAAGTAGAAGAGTTCGTCTTTGGCGAGCGGACGCAGGTAGTGGTCGATCCGAGCGAAGAAAAGCTCAAGGCGCAGTTCGAGGGCGTGGTGCGCAGTTTTGTGCCCATGCATTCGATTGTGCGCATTGATGAGGTCGAGCGGCTGGGTACGCCGAAAATCAGCGAGGCCCGTGGTGGGGTTGGCAATGTGATGCCGTTCCCGATGCCGATGCCCGAGAAGTAAGGTTCAATACCGCGATAGGGGCGAACTCAGGGCAGTGGTGAGAACGGCGTTCGCCCATCCGCACTTTGCAGTTCCATCAGGTATTTGCGGAAAATTTGCCCCAGCACCTGAGTGGCCACTTCCAGCTCATCGCGCTGCATGTGCTCGGCGACTTCGTCGGCGGTGTCCAGTGCATCCTCTGCGCCGTTGACCGCAGCCATTTTCAGCACGATGTAGGCCTGGACGTTATTGGCCTGAACGCCTTCGCCGTGGAAAAACATGGTGCCGAGTTTGAATTGCGCCTGGGCATGGCCTTGCAGAGAGGCTTTTTCGAAATAGCTCAGGGCTTGATTGAGGTCGCGCGGGGTGTTTTTACCGTCGTAGTAGAATTCGCCCAACTCGTATTGTGCTTCTGCATCCCCTTCGTCCGAGGCTTTCTGGCAGGCGGTGAGCGCCTCCTGCAAGTCCTCAGGCTGGGTATCGAGGCTGCAACGGCCCATTGCCGGCACCAACAACGAGTTACCGCCTGCTTGCGCGTGCGCCAGCAGCGGCTGAAGGAGCAACAGGCAGCCCAGTGCAAGGGTGCGGCCGGTGCGGTTCATGGGAATCGACTTACCTCTGAAGGGCGCGCGGACCCAGCGAGGGATCCAATAAGCGCGCATTATGAAATAAGCAGGACCTTCCTTACAAAGTCTTTACTCGTTTTTCTGCTGCGCGGGAACTATATCTAGCGCTTTTGTGGGCTCTTGGGTAGTCGGTGCGGCTAAAAGTGCGCAATGTAAGCGAAGGCTGACGCCGACAATGGTCGACGTCAGCGGTCTTGCTTACTTCAATGCGGCGAAGGCGCGCTCGGCAGCGTCCAGGGTCAGTTGCAACTCGGCTTCGCCGTGGGCGATCGAGGTGAAGCCTGCTTCGAAGGCGCTCGGTGCCAGGTACACACCCCCTTCAAGCATCAGGTGAAAGAAGCGCTTGAACAGATTGGCATCGCTGGCCATTACGTCATCGAAGGTCACGATGTCGTCGGCGCCGCTGAAATACAGGCCGAACATGCCGCCCGCCTGGGTGGTGACGAACGGGATGCCGGCGGCATCGGCACGTTGTTGCAGGCCGTCGAGCAGGCGGCTGGTGTAGTCGCTGAGTTCGGCGTGGAAGCCTGGGCGGCTGATCAGGCGCAGGGTGGTCAGGCCGGCGGCCATGGCCAGCGGGTTGCCCGACAGCGTGCCCGCCTGGTAGACCGGGCCCAGCGGCGCGATGTGCGACATGATTTCGCGCTTGCCACCGAAGCAGCCCACCGGCATGCCGCCGCCGATGATCTTGCCGAAGGTGCTCAGGTCCGGCGTTACGCCGTAGTGCGCCTGGGCGCCACCGAGGGCGACGCGGAAACCGGTCATCACTTCGTCGAAAATCAGCACCACGCCGTGCTTGTCGCACAGGCTGCGCAAGCCTTCGAGGAAGCCCGGGGCTGGCGGCACGCAGTTCATGTTGCCGGCGACCGGCTCAACGATGATGCAGGCAACGTCAGCGCCCACTTCACCGAGCATTTTTTCCACGGCGGCGATGTCGTTGAACGGCAGGGTCAGGGTGTGTTTGGCGAAATCTGCAGGTACACCGGCAGAGCTCGGTACGCCCTGGGTCAACAGGCCCGAGCCGGCCTTGACCAGCAGGCTGTCGGAGTGACCGTGGTAGCAGCCTTCGAACTTGATGATGCTGTCGCGACCGGTGAAGCCACGGGCCAGGCGAATGGCGCTCATGGTGGCCTCGGTGCCGGAGCTGACCATGCGCACCATTTCCATGGACGGTACGATTGAGCAGACCAGATCGGCCATCTCGGTTTCCATCGCGGTCGGCGCACCGTAGGACAGGCCGTGTTCCAGTTGTTTGCGCACGGCATCCAGCACATCCGGGTGGCTGTGGCCGAGAATCATCGGGCCCCAGGAGCCGACGTAATCGACATAGCGCTTGTCGTCTTCGTCAGTAACGTAGGCGCCTTCGGCATGCTTGAAGAACAGCGGTGTGCCGCCCACGCTCTTGAACGCACGAACGGGCGAGTTGACGCCTCCGGGAATGTGCTTCTGGGCGTTGGCAAACAGGGTTTCGGAACGCGACATGATTGGGCTCTCGGAAATCAGGAAGTGAACAATTTATTGAAGGCGCGGGCGCGACGGGTGACTTCACCGATGTTCTCGGCACCGAACAGGCCGTGGACCACCGCCAGCAGGTCGACCCCATGGGCCACCAGCGGGGGGGCGTTGTCCAGGGTGATGCCGCCGATCGCGCAGATCGGCAGGTGCAGGACGCTGCGGGCCTGCTTAAGCAACTCGAGGCTGCAGGTTGGCGCGCCGGGCTTGGTCGTAGAGTTGAAGAAACGGCCAAAGGCGACGTAGCTGGCGCCTTCTTTTGCCGCCTGTTCGGCCAATTCGAGCTGCGCGTGGCAGGTCGAACCGATGATGGCCTGGCGTCCCAGCAGTGAGCGGGCCGGGGTCAATGGGCCGTCGGTTTGACCCAAATGGACGCCGACGCCGAGGCGCGCCGCCAGTTCGGCGTCATCGTTGATGATCAGTTGGGTCTTGTAGCGTACGCACAGGTCGTGCAGTGCCTCGGCCTCGCGCAGGCGCTTGGATGCGTCATCGCTTTTGTCACGGTACTGCAGCAGGGTGACGCCGCCTTCCAGCGCCGCCTCCACATAAGGCAGGAACTTGCCGGCCAGTAACTGACTGTCGGTAATGGCGTACAGACCACGTAGTTTCATCGGGCAAGCCTCATGGTGTTACGAGCAAAAATCCAGCGGCAGACGGCGTGGCACGAACTGGCCCCGACCCAACTGCTCGGCGTCCCGCAGGGTTCGCCAGGTGTAGTCGAGTGCCGACCGCACGGCGCTGGCCAAATGTTCACCCTGGGCCAGGCGACCGGCGAGGGCGCTGGCCAGGGTGCATCCGGAACCGTGGTAGCTGCCCGGCAGGCGCTGGCAGGTAAAGGTTTCGTGATGACCGTCGCGGCTGTAAAGGCGATTATGGACTTCGTGTTCGTCACCGTGACCACCCGTGATCAGCAGGTGTTTGACGAACGGCAGCAGTTTTTCTGCGCATTGGTCAGCCGTGCCTTCGGGCAGTTCGGCGAGGATGCGCGCTTCAGGAAGGTTAGGGGTGGCGATGATCGCCAATGGCAGAAGGCGCTCGCGCATGGCGTAGCCGACCTCGTCCTTGCCCAGGCGTCCGCCACCACCGGCGCGCAGCACCGGGTCGCAGACCATCGGCAGGTGCGGGTGCGCCTGGAGCAGCTCGACCACGGTGTCGACCATTTCCAGAGAACCGAGCATGCCCAGCTTGACCGCCGCGACCTGCGAATCGTTGAGCACGGCGTTGGCTTGCGCCAGGACCCACTCACGATCGAGGACGCGGAAGTCACTGACATTGACGGTGTCTTGCACAGTCAGGGCGGTGACGGCCGGGGCCGCATGACAACCCTGAGCGAGCAGGGCTTCGATATCTGCCTGCAAGCCGGCGCCACCACTTGGGTCGTGGCCGGAGAGACAGAGGACAACGGGGCGAGAGCTGTAGATATTCATGGTGCGCGAGCTTACCACCAAACCTGTTTTATCGGTGCGTCGTCCAGCGTTGGCAGTGGTTTTGTATACAAGACCGATCTTCGACTGTCTTCGGGGGTGTTGGATGGTTGTCATAATCTGACTGCTTCTACAGCTTTGTGGCGTTGTATAGGTCTGAAATGCCCGTCCTAGAGCCTTCAAACTAAAAATTTCAATGGTGTTCAAACGCCACCAACGGCTATGCTAGAGTGGATCCAAACCAATAACAGGTTTACCGGGTCGACGTCTGCTCAAAAGGAAATGGGGGGCTTCCTGACGCACCGGACAGGCCATGCTGGGGCTTTATGCGCTATTTGCTGATGTTGCTGCTGAGCTTGCCCCTTCTGGCGACCGCAGCGGATTTTGATGAACTGACCCAAACCCTGCCATTGGGTCGCATCATGCAGGTGTACGAAGACGTCGCCGGCACAGCGAGTATCGATGACGTACTGGGCTACGCAGCGGCCGGACAATTCAAACCTCACAACAAAGCCACCTTGAACGCCGGGTATTCGCGTTCGGCGTTCTGGTTGAAGGTCGACCTGCACTATCGCCCGACCAATCCCGAAGTCCGGCGCACCTGGCTGCTGGAGCTGGCCTACCCACCGCTGGATCGTATCGACCTGTACCTGCCTGACGCCGCCGGTCATTACCAATTGCAGCGGCGCACCGGCGATGCCTTGCCCTTCGCCAGTCGGGAAATTCGCCAGAACAATTACTTGTTCGACCTGCCTTTCGCTCCGAACGATCAGAAAACCGTTTATTTGCGCCTGCAAAGCCAGGGCTCGATCCAGGCGCCGTTGTCGCTGTGGTCGAGTACCGCTTACCTGGAAGACCAGCCCGTGCGCCTCTACGTGCTTGGCCTGATCTACGGTGTACTGCTCGGAATGCTGGTCTACAACCTGTTTATCTACTTGAGCGTGCGGGACACCAGTTACCTCTATTACATCTTCTATATCGCCTCCTTTGGTCTTTACCAGTTGTCGGTCAATGGCGCCGCAGTGGAGTATTTCTGGCCAAACAACCCTTGGTGGGCCAATGCCGCGACGCCGTTTTTCATCGGCTGCGCGGCGCTTTTTGGCAGCCAGTTCGCCCGTAGTTTCCTGCAAACCTCCAATCACAGTCGTTGGCTTGATCGCCTGTTACTGACCCTCGTGACCTTCAGTGCGGTCGTCGTTGGCCTGTCCTTGATGACCAGCTATGCGCTGGCCCTGCGTCTGGCTACCGCGTTGGCGCTGATTTTCACCGTGGTGATTTTCGCGGCGGGGATTTTCGCCTGGTGGCGTGGCCTGCGGGTGGCACGCTATTTCATCATTGCCTGGTCGGCGTTTTTGCTCGGCGGCATCGTCAATACGTTGATGGTGCTGGGCTACCTGCCGAACGTGTTCCTGACCATGTACGCCAGCCAGATCGGCTCGGCCATTGAGGTTGCGCTGTTGTCGCTGGCCCTCGCTGACCGGATTAACACCATGCGTGAGCAACAGGCGCAGACCCTGCTCGATGCTGGCCAGAAGCTGGAGGTGTTGAACCAGCAACTGGCCCACAGTAACCAGCTCAAGGATGAATTCCTCGCGACCCTGACCCATGAGTTACGCACGCCGATGAATGGGGTGATCGGCTCGTTGGAACTGATGCAGACCGTCGAGCTGGACCCGGAGCTGGAGCAATATCAGCAGACCGCAGCCGGCTCCGCGCGGGACATGATGCGCATGGTCAACGGTATCCTGACCCTGACCGAACTGCAGGCGGGTCGCCTCAAGGTCTATCCCGAGCCGTTCAGCCTGCGCTCGGTGGTCGACACCTTGCAGCAGCAGTTCGCCGCCAATGCCGCAGCCAAGACCCTGGATTTCAAGGTGGAAGTGGCGCAGGGCCTGCCGGATCGGCTGTTTGGCGACAGTGCCAAGCTGGTGCAGTGCCTGGAATGCCTGTTGGATAACTCGATCAAGTTCACCCATGTTGGCGGCTTGGCGCTGCGCGTCAGTGGCAAGCCGGGTGAAGAGGGGCGGCAGGTGCTGTCCTTCGCCGTGATTGATACCGGCATCGGCTTCACCGATCTGGGCGAGGCCACCATGTACCAGCGTTTCTTCCAGCTCGATGGCTCGATGACTCGTGAATATGGTGGGCTGGGTGTGGGGTTGGCGATCTGTCGACAACTGGTCGAATTGATTGGCGGGCGCCTCACCCATCGCTCCGAACCGGGGCGGGGCAGTCGCTTTCAGCTGGATGTTGAATTCGATGTAATGAGCGCGCCGCCCGTTGCGGGCAGTGCGCGGCAATCTGCCGATTCGGTGAGTCTGCGCGCACCCCAGGATTGCCTGGTGATGTTGGTGGATGACAACAGTATCAATCAGTTGGTCGTGCGCGGGATGCTGCTCAAGCTTGGATACCGGGTTCGCAGTGTCGACACCGGGCCTGCCGCGCTGGAGTGTCTGCGCCGGGAGTCGTTCGACGCCGTGCTGCTCGACAGCCCATTACCCTTCCTCGCCGGACAAATGCGCGCGCTGCCGGGTTACGCCGGCTTGCCGGTTCTGGCTGCGATCCCTGCATTGAGCGGCGTTGATATCGACGTGGAGTGGACCGATTTCCTGTCGAAGCCGGTTAAGTTCGAGGAGCTGCAGGCGGCACTTTGTCGTCATGTACTGTGCGTGAAACAAGGTGAAAGCGCCGGCATTTAGGCCGATATGCCACTTTGTCGGCTGGCGGGGTGGTGCTTAACTGGGGATCTCAGCTGACCCAAGGAGGCCCGCCATGAACCTGCATCAGTTCGCCGAAACCCACGAAGTCACCAACCAGCCACCGTCTCTGGACGGCGCCAACCTCTATCGCATCGACCTGCCGCTGCAAGAGTGGTCGCGACGCTACGGGGCCGGTTGGGCCGAGGCGCGAATCGATGCCTATGGCGCTTTGGCCGGTGGGCCGTTGATGGCGGCGGGGTTCCTGGCTAATCAGAACAAGCCGGTGTTTTCCAGTCATGATCGCTACGGTCATCGTGTCGATCTGGTGGAGTTTCATCCGGCCTACCATGAACTGATGCGCACCGCCATCGAACATGGCCTGAGCTCCTTGCCCTGGACCGATCCGCAAGCCGGCGCCCATGTCGCTCGCGCCTCCATGACCTACCTGCACAGCCAGGCCGAAGCTGGCAGCGGCTGTCCGCTGACTATGACCTTCGCCAGCGTGCCCGCCTTGCGCCTGCAATCGGACATCGCCCGGCAGTGGCTGCCGAAAGTCCTGGCGACTGAGTACGATCCGCGTAACGTCGGCATGGCGCACAAGGCGGGCGTCACCATTGGCATGGCGATGACCGAGAAACAGGGCGGCACTGACGTGCGCGCGAACACCACCAAGGCCTACCCGATCGGCGCCGCAGGGCCGGGCCAGGCCTATGAGCTGGTGGGTCACAAATGGTTCTGTTCGGCGCCGATGTGCGACGCCTTCCTGACGCTGGCGCAAACCGACAAGGGGCTGACTTGTTTCCTGCTGCCACGCCACCGTCCGGATGACAGCCGCAACCAGTTCTACATCCAGCGTCTGAAGAACAAGCTGGGCAATTGCTCCAATGCCTCGAGTGAAGTCGAATTCCGTGGCGCCCTGGCGTGGATGGTCGGCGAGGAAGGGCGTGGCGTGCCGACCATTATCGAAATGGTGGCCATGACCCGCTTCGATTGCATGGTCGGCTCCAGTGCGCTGATGCGCCAGGCCTTGACCCAGGCCAGCCATCACTGCGCCCATCGCCGGGTCGGCGGCAAGCTGCTTAGCGAGCAGCCCTTGATGCAAAACGTACTGGCCGACCTGGCCCTTGAAAGCGAAGCCGCGCTGGCGCTGAGCCTGCGCATGGGGCGGGCGCTGGACCATCTGGATGACGGCCAGGAAGGCAAGTTCGCGCGACTGGTGACGGCGGTGGGCAAGTACTGGATCTGCAAACGTGCGCCGGCCATGATCAATGAGGCCGCCGAGTGCATGGGCGGTGCCGGTTATGTCGAGGACAGCATTCTGCCGCGCCTCTATCGCGAGGCCCCGGTGAATTCGACCTGGGAAGGTTCGGGCAACGTGCAGTGCCTGGATGTATTGCGCGCCCTGTCGAAAGAACCGGGTGTGCTCGATGCCTTGTTCAGTGAGTTGGGGGACGGGCATGGCGACAAGCGCCTGGCGGCCCACCTCAACCAACTGCACGCCGCGTTCAAGGACACCAGCGATATCCAGTACCGCGCCCGGCAACTGACCGAAGACATTGCCTTGGGCCTGCAGGCCAAATTGTTGCTTGAGGCGGGTAATGCCAGTGTCAGCGATGGGTTTATTGCCAGTCGGTTGGGCAGCGCCGGCCGAGTCTATGGGGCGTTGCCCCGTGGACTGGATGTCGAAGCCATTGTTGCGCGCTCGGCTGTGCAGGGGTTTTGATTGCTGTGACCGAAGATATTGCAGCATTGCTCGGTTGCCACTGTTTCCGTGACGTCCTGTTGCAGGCAAGATAAAGGCCTGCAAGTCAGAACACAGGAAGCTGATCGTGACCGAAGCCTTTGTTGTCGTTCAAACCGCTGAACAAGCTGTGGACCGGCTTGCCGCTCTACATGAGCGGGCCACCACCGCGCTGAGCCAGGCGCTCAAGCGTTATCTGAAAGACCGTATCGAACCTGATGCCGAACAGCGTGCGATGTTCCGCTACCCTGAACTGCGCCTGACTTACCTGTGCCAGGGTGAAGTCCCACAGACCACCCGTGCTTATGCCAAGGTGCAACTGCCCGGCACCTACAGCGTCACCGTCACTCATCCGGCGGCTTTCCGTAAGTACCTGCTGGAGCAACTGGTTCCGCTAATGCACGACTTCACCGTAACCGTGGAAGTGGGTGTCAGCGAGCAGAACATTCCCTACCCGTATGTGGTCGAGCAGGGCGATGAACTGGCCGGCTCCGGCGTGACGGCGGCGGTGCTCGCGCGGGTGTTCCCGAGTACCGACCTGTCGGCGGCCACCGACGGCATTGCCGATGGCCTGTACGACTGGGAAAACACTGATCCGCTGCCACTGGCGTTGTTCGATGCGGCGCGTGTGGACTTTTCCCTGCGCCGCCTGGTGCACTACACCGGCAGCGACTGGCGCCATGTGCAGCCGTGGATCCTGTTGACCAACTATCACCGTTATGTCGACCAGTTTATCGTCCATGGCCTGGAACAACTGCGTAATGACCCGCGCTTTGTGCGCATGGTCTTGCCGGGCAACGTGATCATTGAAAAGAGCATGGATCACGGCGAAGCCTCGGCGATTGCCGCCGGCGTGGTCTGGCACCGCTACCAGATGCCGGCCTATCACCTGCTGGCATCCGACGGTCACGGTGTGACCTTGGTCAACATTGGCGTCGGCCCGTCCAACGCAAAAAACATCACCGACCACCTGGCGGTGCTGCGTCCCCATTGCTGGCTGATGATCGGTCACTGCGGCGGCCTGCGTCAGTCGCAGACCATCGGCGACTATGTACTGGCCCACGCCTACATGCGCCGCGACGGGATTCTCGACCGGGTGGTGCCGCCGAACATCCCGATCCCGGCCCTGGCCGAGGTGCAACTGGCGCTGCAACAAGCGGCGGCCAACGTCACCGGCGAGAAGGGCGAAGACTTGAAGAAGCGCCTGCGCACCGGCACCGTGCTGACCTACGACGACCGTAATTGGGAGCTGCGTTGGGCTCAGGAACGGCCGCTGATCAACCTGTCGCGAGCCGTGGCGGTAGACATGGAAAGCGGCACCATCGCCGCCCAGGGTTACCGTTTGCGGGTGCCTTATGGCACGTTGCTGTGCGTCTCCGACAAACCTCTGCACAGCGAAATCAAGCTGCCGGGTTCGGCCAACGCCTTCTATGAACGCGCGGTCAGCCAGCACTTGAAGATCGGTATCGCGGCTGTGGATCTGCTGCGCACCGAGCTCAACTCGTTGCACTCGCGCAAACTGCGCAGCTTCGACGAGCCGCCGTTCCGCTAACGGTTGTCGTGGTCATTTGGCGGTCGGGGCACTAGCATTGTCAGCCCTGACCGTTAAATGCCGTGTGTGCCATGTCCCGTCCCCCTCGTCCTGTTTCCCGCCGTCTTGGTGCGAAACCCGCACAACCTTCTGCCGCCGCGCGTCGTGTCGCCAAGGCGCCGCCGGTCGATCCGAAGCTGATCCTGTTCAACAAACCCTTCGATGTGCTGACCCAGTTCAGTGACGGCGACGGCCGCTCGACGCTCAAGGATTTCATCGACGTGCCCGGGGTCTATCCCGCCGGACGGCTGGATCGCGACAGCGAAGGCTTGCTGTTGCTGACTAACGACGGGCAGTTGCAGGCGCGGATCTCTGACCCCAAACACAAGCTGGCCAAAACCTATTGGGTACAGGTGGAGGGCGAGCCGACGGCTGAGCAGTTGCAGCGTCTGCGTGATGGTGTCGAGCTGAATGACGGCATGACGCTGCCGGCCGAGGCGCGGCAGTTGGATGAGCCTGAACTGTGGCCGCGCAATCCGCCGGTGCGCTTTCGCAAAAGTGTGCCAACCCATTGGCTGGAGCTGGTGATTCGTGAAGGGCGCAATCGGCAGGTGCGGCGCATGACGGCGGCGGTCGGGTTGCCGACCTTGCGCCTGGTGCGCGTGCGCATCGGTGACTGGACGATTGACGGCCTCGATCAGGGCCAGTGGAAGGAAGTGCCGGCGCGCTTATAAAGCGCCGGATTCGATCAGGCCGATCACCACGCTCTTGATGATGAAGGCGGCCACGCCCAGGCCCAGGACGAAGAACAGGATGAACGAGCCGAAGCGTCCGGCTTTGGACTTCTTCGCCAGGTCCCAGACAATGAAACCCATGAAAATGATCAGGATGCTGACCAGGCCGGTCATCATCCACTCTTCGAACAGTGCAGGATCCATCGAACATCTCCAGCGCGGGCGTGGCAAAAAGGCCGGGGGAGTATACGCGACGGGGCAGGGGGCAGACATTGACCTGCGGCGGTGTGCCGCAGGTCAGGGCGGAGCAGGCGTCAGCTACGCAGGTGAGTCAGCGGCAGCTCGGTGCTGTTGAGCACCTGATTCAGCACGAAGCTTGAGCGCACGCTGGTCACGCCATCGATGCGGGTCAGGTGGCCGAGCAACAGTTTCTGGTAGTGGTCCATGTCCGGTACGACAACCTTGAGCTGGTAGTCCGCATCCATCCCGGTGACCAGGCTGCATTCCAGGACCTGGGGCAAAGTACGGATCGCCGCTTCGAAGTTTTCGAAACGCTCCGGGGTGTGGCGGTCCATGCCGATCAGCACGTAGGCGGTCAGGCTCAGGCCAAGCATCTTGCGGTCCAGCAGGGCGACCTGGCGCGAGATGAAACCGTCGTCTTCAAGTTGTTTAACCCGCCGCGAACAAGGCGAGGGTGACAGGCCGATGCGCTCGGCCAGCTCCTGATTGGAGATGCGCGCGTCGCGCTGCAATTCCGCCAAAATGCTCAGGTCGTATCGGTCGAGTTTGCTCATGAAACAGGCCTTTGTCATATCAATTGCGGCAGATTATCCATCAGGGGTTAAAAATTGCGCAAGTCATGTTTATTTGAGCAATCTTCGCAATCCTCTGTCGCCACCCCAGGCCTATTATTATCACCAGAATCACTGCCCGGACATACAGTCCACAGCGGCCCGCCGAATCAGGCCAGCCGCGGCCACCGCTCCAATAGGAGTCGAGTTGGCCCCCGGGCTACACACTGTCCACAAGACGGCGTGAGGTGAGCCGGCGTCAAAAGCGTCGAGCACGGACGAAGTTTTCAAGGGGAGGCCGACGGGTCTCCCCTTTTTATTTGCCTGCGAAATAAGTCGCGTGACTGATAACCTTTCCCCGAACCGGCCTGGGCTTTTCCAGTCTTATGTACAGGTCTTGAGCGTTGTGAGGAATAGCATGAAGTCGCGCCTCTGGCAGTTGGCGGGTGTTGGTGTGATGTGTGTGAGTGTCAGCGTGTCGACGTTGGCGGAAAACCAGGGCCAGGAGCAGCGCCTTCAGCAGAACAGCCAGGACGGCAATGGTGGTGGCCAGCACCCGCAGGGTGGCAAGGGTCATCCGGACGGCAATCAGCCGCATCCGCAGAACCCTCAGCAGCAGAACCAGCCTCGGCCGCAGAACAACGAGGTTATCCGGGGCGATAACAGCCGCCAGTTCGAGCACAATGGCCAGGGGCATCAGGGAGGCCAGCGCCAGGACAAACCTGCCTGGGACCCCAACGCGCGCTACAACTCGCTGCCCATTCCGCAAGCCCCGGCCACTGACCTGCCGATCCAGCCGCGGCCGGACGCCGTCCGCCAAACCCAGGAGCCACAGCGCGGTTATTACCAAGATGTGCCGCGCCGCTACAACGACGCCCCGCACTGGCAGTCGAACACCCAAGGCCCGCGTCCAGCCTATGACACTCACTGGCTCGGACGGCCCGACGGGCATGGCAATGGCTGGGGGCCCGGGCCGCAATACCGACCCGGCTATGTGATCGATCGTTTTCCCGAGCGCAACTATCGTGTGCCGTATCGCGGCGATGACTATTTCTACTCGGGCGGTTACTGGTATCGCCCACGAGGGCCGCACTATGTCGTAGTGCGTCCACCGTACGGAATTCGGGTCAGCTACTTGCCGGACTACGCGCGTGAAATGTGGGTCGGCGGTTCGCTGTTTTTTCTCGCCGCTGGCGCCTATTACAGCTACGAATCCACGACTCGGGAGTACGTGGTGGTACCGCAACCGATGGGCGTCTCCGATCAGCAACCGCCAGCGGCCAGCAATGGCTACGACGTACTGGCTTACCCAACCAACGGTCAGTCGCAGCAACAGATCGACCAGGACGGTTACGAGTGCTATCGCTGGGCGGTGGAACAGTCGGGCTTCGACCCACGGGCGATGACGTATCAGCCGGCGCCCGAGGTGGTGCAGGCCTATCGCCAGGCTCAGGGCAATTGCCTGGCCTCGCGAGGTTATCAGGTCAATTACTGATCGCGCGCGGCCTTGACCACTTCCTGTGGATCGGCGTGCACCAGCACTTCGGCGCGTGGGTAGGCGCGGTGAATGGCGTCGGCGGCCTGGTCGCTGATGGCGTGGGCGACTGACAGGGTCAGTTCGCCCGGCAATTCCAAGTGCAACTGTACGAACCACTGATTGCCAGAAATCCGTGTGCGCAAGTCATGCGCACCGAGGACTCCAGGCACGCCGCAGGCCAGCTCCAGCATGTGTTGGCTGACGTCCGGCGGCAGTTCTTCATCCATCAAGACGGTGAAGCTTTCTCGAGCGATCTGGATCGCACTCCACAGAATGTAGGCAGCAATCCCCAGGCCGAACCAGGCGTCCAGTTGATGCCAGCCGAACCCGGCCAGTACCAACGCAATCAGGATGCTGCCGTTGAGCAGCAGGTCGGAGCGGTAGTGCAGGGAGTCGGCGCGGACCGCGTTGGAGCTGGTGGCGCGAATCACCCGGTGCTGCAGAATCAGCAGGGCCACGGTCAGAGCCAGGGAGAACACGATCACGCCGATGCTCAGCCAGGGCGCACCGACCGGTTCCGGATGCTTGATCCGCTCAAACGCCTGCAACGCAATCAGCACGGCGCTGCCACCGATGAACAGCGCCTGGGCCATGCCGGCCAGGGATTCGGCCTTGCCATGGCCGTAGCGATGATCGTCGTCCGCCGGGCGCAGCGCGTAATGCACCGCCAGCAGATTGAGCAGCGAGGTCACGCCGTCGAGCGCCGAGTCGGTCAGGCCGGCGAGCATGCTCACCGAACCGCTCAACCACCAGGCAATGGCCTTGGCGATCACCAGCGTACAAGCCACCGCCACCGAAGCGCGGGTGGCCAGGCGTAACAGGCGAGCGTGTTCCTGGCTGTTGGTCATGGGTGCATCGTTCCTTCGGTGCCGGGGATCAGGCTGCGGGTTGCAGACCCAGGGAAGCCAGTTGCTGGGCGCTGCCCTTGTGCTGGATCAGGCGTGGGTCGTCCAGGGGGAAGCTGCGGCCCAGTTCGTGTTCCAGAATGGTCTGCAGCTTGGCGTTGTCGACCTGGCCGTCGGCGCCGATGGCTTGCTGCAGTTTTTCCGGGGCGATCTGTGCGGTCTTGCCCGGCTCGAAGTAAATTGCGCCAGTGGCGAAGTCGACAGCGAAGGCGATCAATCCGGGGATTACATAGAACAGCAGGCCCACGGCATCCAGCACGGCAATCGCCGGGTCGATCTTGCCTTCGATCTGGCCGCGCCGATCAGGATAGAAGATCGATCCGCATGCAGTCAGTTGGGTCAGCAGGCTCGCGACCAGTACACCGCCAATCAGGCGAAACGGAACACGCATAAGAAATCTCCCGGGAATACTTGGAACGAAACGTCGTCGGTCAACCATAGGACCGTGATTAACGTCAGGCAGTTCGCCGTTATACTCGCCGCTCTGTTTTGGAGCCAGCATGATCTCATTGCCGATTGATGAAGTTTTACCCGCACTGCGTGAAGCCTTGGCGCAACGCCATGAGGCGGTGCTCGAAGCACCCCCCGGCGCCGGCAAGACCACCCGCGTGCCCTTGGCGATGTTGCACGAGCCCTGGCTGGCCGGACAGACCATTCTCATGCTCGAACCGCGCCGCCTGGCAGCGCGCGCCGCCGCCGAGCGCCTGGCCAGCGAGCTGGGGGAAAAGGTCGGGCAGACCGTCGGTTACCGGATTCGCCTGGACAGCAAGGTCGGCCCCAATACCCGCATTGAAGTCGTCACCGAAGGCATTCTCACCCGACGCCTGCAGGAAGATCCGGCGCTGGAAGGCGTGGGCCTGCTGATTTTCGACGAATACCACGAGCGAAGCCTCGACGCCGATCTGGCACTGGCCCTGAGTCTCAATGGCCGCGAACTGTTTCGCGATGAGCAGCCGCTGAAAATCCTGTTGATGTCGGCGACCCTGGAAGGCGAGCGCTTGGCCGGCTTGCTCAACGACGCACCGATCCTGCGCAGCGAAGGGCGCATGTATCCGGTGACGATGCGCTGGGGTCGTCCGTTCCAACCCGGCGAATTCATCGAGCCACGACTGGTGCAGACAGTGCTTGAAGCCTTGCACGATGAAACGGGCAGCCTGCTGGTGTTCCTCCCTGGTCAGGCGGAAATCCGTCGGGTGCATCAGCAATTGGTCGACGCCCTGGGCGAGCGAAGCAATGTGCTGTTGTGCCCGCTGCACGGTGAACTGGATCTGGCGGCACAACGCGCAGCGATAGATCCGGCGCCGGCGGGACAACGCAAAGTAGTGCTGGCCACCAACATCGCCGAGACCAGTTTGACCATCGACGGTGTGCGAGTGGTGATCGACGCCGGCCTGGCGCGAGTCCCGCGCTTCGATCCGGGTAGCGGCATGACTCGCCTCGACACCCAGCGCATCTCCCGCGCCAGTGCCACCCAGCGTGCCGGTCGGGCCGGACGCCTGGAGCCGGGAGTGTGTTATCGCTTGTGGTCGCAGGACCAGCACGAGCAACTGGCAGCCTATGCCAGTGCGGAGATTCTTTCGGCGGATCTCGCCGGCCTGGCCCTGCAACTGGGGCGGTGGGGCGTGACGCCGGGGCAGTTGGTCTGGCTCGATGTGCCGCCGAGCGCGGCCTATGCGCAAGCCCAGGATCTGCTCGAACGCCTGGGAGCCCTCGAAGGTGCCTCACCCGAGGACTGGAAACTCACCCGTCACGGCCAGGCCATGGCCGAGTTGCCAGCGCATCCACGCATCGCTCATTTGTTGCTGCGCGGCCAGGCGCTGGGTTTGGCGAACATGGCGTGCGACGTTGCAGCGCTGCTCGGCGAGCGGGATATTTTGCGCGGCGGTGGTGCGGATTTGCACAGCCGGTTGGTGCTGTTGTCTGGCGAAGCGCGTGCCGCTCGGGGTGCACAAGGCGGCGTGCAGCGGGCGCGGCAACTGGCACGGCAATACCGCGGCTACCTGCGGGGAACCGCTGAACAAGCGGTCGCCGATCCTGACCATCCGCGCTGGCTCGGTGCCTTGCTGGCGCTGGCCTATCCCGATCGGGTGGCCCAGCAACGGCGCGCTGGCGGCGCCGAGTATCGGTTGGCCAATGGTCGCGCCGCGTTGTTCGCCGAAGCCGACAGCTTGATGAAACAGCCGTGGCTGGTGGTCGCTGACCTGGGCAGTCGTCAAGGCCAGCGCGAAGAGCGGATTTACCTGGCGGCGGATTTCGATCCGGCACTGTTTGACTCGGTGCTGGCCGAGCAGGTGCGTTGCGTCGATCAGTTGGATTGGGACGAGCGCGAAGGCGTGCTGCGTGCCGAACGTCAACGCAAGGTGGGTGAGTTGGTGCTGAGCCGCGAGCCCTTGACCGGGCTGGATGAAAGCGCACGCAGTCAGGCGTTGGTCAATCTGGTGCGACGCAAGGGCCTGGAGTTGTTGCCATGGACGCCGGCGCTGCGCCAGTGGCAGTCACGGGTCGCCTTGTTGCGCCAGTTGGACCTGGACCAGCTGGGTGTCAGCGACTGGCCAGACGTCAGTGATACAGCCTTGCTCAATGGCCTGGAGCACTGGTTGATGCCGTACCTGGGACGGGTTTCGCGGCTCAGTCATTTTGCCAGCCTGGACCTGTCGAGCATCGTTCATAACTTGCTGCCGTGGCCTATGCCGCAACGTCTCGACGAGCAGGCGCCGCAGACCTTGAGCGTGCCTTCGGGGTCGTCGATTCGCCTGGATTACAGCGAGCAGCCGCCGATTCTCGCGGTGCGCCTGCAGGAATTGTTCGGCTTGGCCGAAACCCCGCGCATCGCCGGCGGCCGGCAGGTGGTCAAGCTGCATCTGTTGTCACCCGCGCGGCGCCCCGTGCAGGTCACCCAGGACCTGGCGAACTTCTGGCGCAGTACCTACGTCGAGGTCAAGAAGGACTTGAAGGGGCGTTACCCCAAGCACTATTGGCCGGATGACCCGCTGGTGGCCGAAGCCACGGCGCGAGCCAAGCCGCGCAAGTCCTGATCGAATTGGCGTCTAGGGGGTTGCCGGCAACAGAAACCGCGCGATCACCGGCAAGTGATCGGAGATGCGCAGCGTGTCGTCCTGCCGCACTTCGGCTTCCACACGCTTGATTCGCGAGCTGTAGAACAGGTAGTCGACGGTGCGATCCGGGCCGTTGAGGCCGGGGTCGTTGGGGTAATGGGTCAGCCAGCGTTCGCGATTGATGCCGCTGGCTTCGTTATTCGTGGGAATCATCGGGTATTTGTCCCACAGCAGGTGCAGCGCGCTGTCAGCGGAGTAGGGCGTGCGTTGTTCGGCAGGCAGACGCTGGAACTGTCCCAGCGGCAGCAGGTTGAAATCTCCGCCGATCAGCCAGGGCGTGCCGCGCGCTTCGTATTGATCCAGCACCTTGGCCACGGCCACGACCTGGTGCTGCAGGGTGTCGTCCGGCTGCACAGCCCGATCCAGGTGGGTGTTGAGCACGGCGACTTGCCCACCGTCGCTTTGCCCCAGATAACTCACCAGCAAGGCGTTTTTCGGCTGGAACTGGCGACTGATGAGGTTGCCCGGTTGCTCCGGCAATTGCAGGCGTTCTGCGCTTTCGATCTTGTAGCGGCTGAGGGTCGCCAGTTGCCGTCCGACGCTGCCGACAATATGAGGGTCCGGGACAAAGTCAGCCTTCCAGTCGAAGGCCGAGGTGCTGCAGGGGTAGATGTCGGCGACGCGCTCGCGAAGTAATTTCAGTTGGTCCTGATAGTCGCTGGCCTTGGCCCCGTCATCCAGTTCTTGCAGGAGCACCACATCCGGTTGCTCGTCACGAATCACCCGTGCCACTTCATCGAGACTGAAGGCCATGTCCTCCGGTGTCGGCGCTTCGTCGTTGCCCTGGGCCAAGTCGTTCCAGAAAACATAGCGTTTGCCGGCGAGATATTGCACGTTCCAGGTCATGACTTTCAGCGCCTGGCCTGACACCAGCGGCGGGGCGTCGGCGGTGCAGCGAACCGCCAGGGTTTCTTTGGCGTCGGGGCGCCAGGTCAGGCTGTAGGTCAGGGTCAGCAACAGGCCTGCGACGATCAGCAGGCCCAGCAGGGTGTAGCGCAGTAGTCGGGTCATGGGCTCGGCTTATGGCGTTACAAAAGATTGAGCCGAGCATAACCGAGAGCGAGGTCGCAGCCCAAGGGTGGCGCTGTCAGGCATTGCCAGGGTTGTTGTCAGCGGCATCGCTGATCAGCATGAACAAGCGGAACAGCACCACGCTGGTGAACAACTGCAGGAAGCTGTGACCACTTTCGATGATCATCGACAGGATCGGATTCGGCTCCGGATACACCGACACGCTCGCACCCTTGAGCAACCAGAGCGGTGCCATCACGCAGAGAATGCACACCAGAATGCGCAGGAAATTGCCCCGGGCCATGCGCATGCTTTCGCGGATGGCGGCTAGAGGCTGCATGTTTCGCAGCACCAGCAGGTACTCGGCAAAGGCCAGCATCACCATCAGCCAGATGCCCGGCAGGAAGTAGAGCGACAGGCCCACCAGAATCATCAGGGTGTTGACCGCGGTCAGCAGGGCGAAGCGTGGCCACAGGCTGGCCGAGGCCGCGAGCAGATCACGGGTGCGTGGTGACTCGCCTCGGCTGCGGGCATCGAGAAAGAGGATCAGTGCCGCGGTATACAACGGATACACCAGCAACCCGACAATCACGCTGTAACCCGGAAATGCCTCGGGCCCCTGAGTGTGGTCGACCAGTTGTTGCAGCATGGCCTCGATCACCACCAACGGCAGGCACAGTGGCACAATGCCGCTCAGGTTGCGCTTGAAGAAATACAGGGAGTCGCGGAGTACATCTAACGGATTCATCGGTCGCTTTCGCAGGTTGCAAGGTGTAGCGACACTGTAACCGATGCGCGCACTTCCTGAACAAAGGTAAACGTTCGGTAAAGCTCATTGAAACAAGCTGTGTCGGCCCCATAACTGCCGGGCACCTCATCCACAAGGGAAGAGGTCGACGATTTTCCGGCAATCCGAGAGGTAGTCATGAACAGCGAAGAGCAAACCCTGATCGATGGACTGTTTTCCCGTCTGCAGCAGGCCGAAACCCAGGCCGATCCGCGAGACGCTCAGGCCGAGGCACGGATCAAGGAGCACCTGAACCGGCAGCCCGCCGCAGGCTATTTCATGACTCAGGCGATTCTGGTGCAAGAGGCGGCCATCAAACGTCTCGACGAACACAATAAGCAACTCGCGCAACAGCTGCAGCAAGCCCAGGACGAACTGCAACGAGCCAAGACCCAGGCACCCGCGACGGCACCCAGTGGCGGCGGTTTCCTGTCGAGCATTTTTGGTGGTAACCGTGAGGCGCCGCCAGCCGCAGCCCAAGCCCCGGCAGCCTTCAGTGGCAATGGCTGGCGTGAGCCCGGAGGCTCTGCCGCTGCCGCCCAGTCCACGCGGCCGGGCTTTGCTGCTGCGCCGCAGAATTATGCTGCACCAACGCCGCAGGCCCCGGCTGCCGGCAGTGGCTTTCTCGGTGGCGCATTGAAAACCGCAGCGGGCGTTGCCGGTGGCGTGATGCTGGCACAAGGCATCAGCAGCCTGTTTCACAGCAATCAGAATCCGCAAGAGATTGTCGAGGTCATCAAGGAAGAGCCTGCCCAGGTCAGCGACAGCAGTTGGGGCGACGAGCAACGCATGGCCGGCAACGACAGCTACGGCAACGATCAGGGTGGATTGACCGACACTGATTACAGCGACGACAACTCATCCCTGTTTGGCGACGACGATTCCTTCGTCTGACCCGCCATTCGTCCGGGGCGCTGTGGCGCCCCGGACTGTTTATTCGCGGAATCTTCTTCATGACTGGCATACTGAGCGACTTTTCGGACCCTGAGTCCGAGCAACCGCCTGCGTGCGCCAAGAGGAAGTGCGGTGAAGAAAATCGCAGTGTTCGCCGATGTCCAGAACCTCTATTACACCGTGCGCCAGGCTTACGGTTGTCATTTCAACTATGCCGCCCTGTGGGCTGACATCAGTCAGCGTGGGCAGATTGTCGAGGCCTATGCCTACGCCATCGATCGGGGCGACAGCAAGCAGCAACAATTCCAGCAGATCCTGCGTAACCTCGGTTTCACCGTGAAGCTCAAGCCTTACATACAGCGCAGCGATGGCTCGGCCAAGGGCGACTGGGACGTCGGCATTACCCTGGACGTCATGGACGCTGCCGATCACGTCGATGAAGTGGTACTGGCTTCCGGTGACGGCGATTTCGACATGTTGCTGGAGCGCATCATCAGTAAGCACCGGGTCGAGGCGGTGGCTTACGGTGTGCCCGGCTTGACCGCCAATTCGCTGATTCGCGCGGCCAGCCGCTACGTGCCGATCGAAGGCGCGTTGCTGCTTAAAAATTGAACATTGAACGCAAGGAACAGGTTTGGAACGCATAGCCGTCATCGACTTTGAAACCACCGGGATCTCCCCCAGCAGCAGCTGCCGAGCCACCGAAATCGCTGTGGTCATGCTGGAACAGGGACGCATTGTCGACCGTTACCAGAGCCTGATGAATGCCGGGGTGCGGGTGCCGGCCTTCATCGAGCAACTGACCGGCATCAGCAATGCCATGTTGCGCACGGCGCCGAGCGCCGAGCAGGTCATGAACGAGGTCAACGAGTTCGTTGGCACTACGCCACTGTTGGCCCACAACGCGGCATTCGACCAGAAGTTCTGGGACTTCGAGCTGGGGCGGATCAAGCGCACCCGTCTGCAGAACTTCGCCTGTTCGCTGCTTTTGGCCCGCCGCCTGATGCCGGCGGCGCCCAACCACAAGCTGGGCACCCTCACGTCCTTCGCACAATTGCCTCATACCGGGCAGGCGCACCGGGCGATGGCCGACGCGGAAATGGCAGCCAACCTGACGGCGCACCTGGCGCACGAGTTGCGTGAAAAACATGGGTTGCGTGAGCTGTCCCATGAATTCTTGTGCCGCCTGCAGAAAGTCCCGGCGGCGAAAATCAACGATCATCTCCAGCGTCATCGCGGGGTCTGAAGTCCCTCACCTGCCCGAGCTTTCCAGTTGTACCAACGGCACACGTTTGTCGAAGGCGCTCGACAGCACGATTGACGTCTTGCTGGAGCCGAAGCGGGCGACGCGATTGATCAAGGCTTCAAGTTCGATCATCGACGCCACCGCGCCGCGCATGATCACGCAGGCATCCCCCGTTACCCGATAACACTCGGTCAGTTGGGGGATCTCGAGCAGTTCGTCGTAGGCTTTCTGGTTGCCATGCTGGGTCAGGCGCAGTTCGATCAGGCACTGGATCGGTAAACCGACCTTGGCCAGGTCGACATTCGCCTGGTAGCCAGTGATCACCCCGTTGGACTCCAGCTTGGCGACTCGCTCGGCGACGGCCGGAGCCGAAAGGTTCACTTTTCTCGCCAGCTCGGCGTAAGACGCCCGGCCATTTTCCATCAAGGCGCTGAGCAGCATTCGGTCGTACTTGTCCATAAACAGGCTCCAGAAACAGCTGGCTTTCGAAAGCACGGTTTATAGCGACTAACTCCGTGCTTTGAAAAGTGTACCGGCCTCATAAACAGGTTTTGTAACTTATGTTCCGTCTGTCGGGTTTCTAGAATAACGCTCCACTTGTCCTGCCTTAGAGCCTCCCATGCCTGGTCTTCGCCGTTTCCCGTTACCATTGATTGGTGCCTTTTTTGCGCTGTACGTGATCTGGGGGTCGACCTACCTGGTGATTCGCATCGGCGTGGAATCCTGGCCGCCACTGATGCTCGGTGGGGTGCGCTTTATCCTCGCCGGGGCGCTGTTGTACGGATTTCTGCGCTGGCGCGGGGTGCCGGCTCCGACTTGGCAGCAGTGGAAGGCGGCGGCGATCATCGGCGTGTTGCTGCTCAGTTGTGGCAACGGCGCGGTGACCGTGGCCGAGCACGCCGGTGTGGCTTCCGGTGTGGCTGCGCTGGCGGTCGCGACCGTGCCGCTGTTCACCCTGTTGTTCGGCTATTTCTGGGGCACCCGTAACACTCGCCTGGAATGGGCGGGCATTATCATGGGGCTGATCGGCATCGCCATGCTCAACCTCGGCTCCAACCTGCAATCCAGCCCGCTGGGGGCTGCCCTGTTGATCTTCGCCGCTGCGGCCTGGGCATTCGGCTCCGTGTTGAGCAGGCACCTGCCACTGCCGCAAGGGGCGATGGCCAGTGCGGCCGAGATGCTGATAGGTGGCGTGGTGCTGATGATTGGCAGTGTGTTGTCCGGTGAGCACCTGCAAGCCCTGCCACCCATTGAAGGCTGGATCGCGCTGATGTACCTGGTGGTATTCGGCTCCATCGTCGCGTTCAACGCCTATATGTACCTGCTCAAGCATGTGCGGCCTGCCGCTGCCACCAGCTATGCCTACGTGAACCCGGCGGTGGCAGTGCTGCTGGGGATTGTCTTTGCCGGCGAAACCATTGGCCTCGAAGAGGCGCTGGCGATGACGGTCATCATCGGTGCCGTGGTGTTGATCGGCTTGCCGCAGTGGCGTAAGCAGAAACCGCAGTGATTTAAGGTAAACTGCCGCGCATTGCACAGATGCGCTGACATTCTCCTACGGTACCCCAATGACTTTCGCCACTCTTGGCCTGATCGAACCCTTGCTGCGCGCCCTCGAGACGCTCGGTTACCAGACCCCGACTCCGGTGCAGGCGCAAGCCATTCCCGCCGTACTGGCCGGTCGCGACCTGATGGCTGCGGCCCAGACCGGTACCGGCAAGACCGCCGGTTTTGCCGTGCCGCTCCTGCAATTGCTGGCCATGGAAGGGCCGAAAGTCAGCAGCAACTCGGTGCGGGCACTGATCCTTGTACCGACCCGCGAGCTGGCCGAGCAGGTGCATGAAAGCGTGCGTCAGTACGCCGAGCACCTGCCGCTGAGCACTTACGCGGTCTACGGCGGCGTCAGCATCAACCCGCAGATGATGAAACTGCGCAAAGGTGTCGATTTGCTGGTGGCGACACCGGGTCGCCTGCTGGACCTGTTCCGCCAGAACGCGCTGAAATTCAACCAGCTGCAGACCCTGGTGCTGGACGAAGCGGATCGCATGCTCGACCTGGGCTTTTCCGAAGAGCTGGCGAACATTTATAAGGCGTTGCCGAAAAAGCGCCAGACGCTGTTGTTCTCCGCGACATTTTCCGAGCAGATCCGCCTGCTGGCCGGGCAGATGCTCAATGACCCTCTGAGCATTGAGGTCAGCCCGCGTAATGTGGCGGCCAACACCGTCAAGCAATGGGTGTACACGGTCGACAAAAAGCGCAAGCCGGAACTGTTCGTGCACCTGATGCGCAAAGGCAAGTGGAAACAGGTGCTGGTGTTCGCCAAGACCCGTAACGGCGTCGATGCGCTGGTGGATAAGTTGCAAGGTCTTGGCGTGAATGCCGACGGTATTCACGGCGATAAACCGCAGGCCACTCGCCAGCGGGCGCTGGACCGCTTCAAGGCCAGTGACATCCAGATTCTGGTGGCCACTGACGTTGCGGCGCGAGGTCTGGATATCGAAGACTTGCCGCTGGTGGTCAACTTCGACCTGCCGATCGTGGCCGAGGACTACATCCACCGTATCGGCCGCACCGGGCGTGCCGGCGCTACCGGCGAGGCGATTTCGCTGGTGTGTGCCGATGAGGTGAATCTGCTGTCGGCCATTGAGATGCTGACCCGTCAGCCCCTGACCCGGCATCAGGAGCAGGACTTCGAGCCCGATCATCGTGTGCCGGACACCGACGCCAGTGGTCAGGTGATCAAGAAGCCGAAAAAACCGAAGAAGCCCAAGGCTTCCGGCGGCGGTAAACGCAACCTCGGCAAGTGGGTCGACAGTGGCGAGACTGTGGCCGATGTGCCGGTGAAACCGGTGCGCAAAGTGCCGGTGTTCAATACCGGGCCGCGTAAGAAGAAGTAGGACGTGGGCAGCTTCAAGCTGCAAGACACAAGCGGTATGCACCGCTTCAGTCTTGTAGCTTGCAGCTCATCACTTACCGCTGAGCCAGTCCTTTACTCCCAGTCCTGCTGCTCGTCCGCTGGCAAAGCAGGCAGTCAGCAGGTAGCCGCCCGTCGGCGCCTCCCAGTCGAGCATTTCACCTGCGCAAAACACGCCTGGAAGGGCGTTGAGCATCAGGTTCTGGTTCATCGCTTCGAACTTCACGCCGCCGGCGCTGCTGATGGCTTCGTCCAGTGGACGGGTCTTGACCAGTGTCAGTGGCAGGGCCTTGATGGCCTGGGCCAGGGCAAGCGGATCAGCGAACGTGTCCGCGCCGGTGAGTTCGCGCAGCAAGGCAGCCTTGACACCGTCCAGGCCCAACTGGCTCTGCAGGTGCTTGGCCATGGAGCGTGAGCCGCGGGGCTTGTTCAGCGCCGCCTGGATTTTATCCACAGGGCGGCCGGGCAGCAGATCGATGTGTACCGTTGCCGAGCCGTTCAGTTGAATGGCGTCGCGAATGCTGGCCGATAACGCGTAGATCAGGCTGCCTTCAATACCGGTCGCGGTGATCACGCACTCGCCGAGGCGTGGCAGGTCGTCATTCAAACCGATGGCGATATTTTTCAGCGGCGCTCCGGCGAATTTGCTGACCATCAGCTCGCTCCAGGTGGCGACGTCAAACCCGCAATTGCTCGGTGCCAAGGGGCTCAGGTCGATACCTTTTTGTTCCAGAGGCAACGTCCAGGCGCCGTCCGAGCCCAGACGTGACCAACTGCCGCCGCCCAAGGCCAGCAGCAAGGCGTCGGGTTTCACTGCTTTCTCACCGTCGGGGCTGGCGATGCGCACGCTGCCATCGGCATTCCAGCCCAGCCAGCGGTGGCGGGTGTGGATAACTACACCGCTGTCACGCAAGCGCTTGAGCCAGGCACGCAACAGGGGGGCGGCTTTCATGTCGGTGGGAAACACTCGTCCGGAACTGCCGACAAAGGTTTCGATTCCCAAGTCGTGAATCCATTCGCACAGTGCTTGCGCGCCGAATTCGCGCAGCAGCGGTGCCATGTACGGCGCCCGCTCGGCGTAGCGCGAAAGAAAAGCCGGGTAGGCCTCGGAGTGGGTGATGTTCATGCCGCCAACGCCGGCCAACAGGAATTTGCGCCCCACGGATGGCATGCCGTCATACAGATCAACCTGGACTCCACTCTGGCTCAATACCTCGGCGGCCATCAGGCCGGCAGGGCCGCCGCCGATAATGGCAACGTGGCGAGGGAAGGGGGCGGTGGACTGAGTCATGGCGAGCGCTGCGGTTCGGTGGAATGAGCGGCGCATTCTAACAGTACGTGACCCGGCTCGCAGAGGCGGCCGGGCCTCGCAGCAGATTTTAGCTGGTCAAAAAACAATCAGTGCTCCGTAGGCCAGGTGTCCTGTGGTCTGCAGGTCCTTTCGCTCAGGTTATCCACAGGCCGCTCCACAGCCATTGTGGGTAAAACATCCAGGGTTCAGTGACAGCCTGATGACTGCCAGACCCGTTGCGCGCTGTGATGCAGAATGCCGTGGCGCCGCGCCAGGGCCTGACGGTCCTTGCTGTAGCCGCCGCCAATTACCCCGACCACCGGAATGTCCCGTCCGAGGCAATGGCGCATCACGCTTTCGTCACGCGCAGCGACACCGGCGTCTGTCAGCTTCAGATAACCCAGGGCGTCATCCTTGTGCACATCGACGCCTGCGTC
Organism: Pseudomonas fluorescens; assembly: GCF_019212185.1. NCBI lineage: Bacteria > Pseudomonadati > Pseudomonadota > Gammaproteobacteria > Pseudomonadales > Pseudomonadaceae > Pseudomonas > Pseudomonas fluorescens. Next base: position 5,688,909 of record NZ_CP078138.1, on the reverse strand, counting down.
GTACAGCACCAGGTCAGGTTGGTACAGCGGCAGCAGGTAGTTGAGCGCGTCATCGACCACCTTCAGGTAATCGTCATCACCCATGCCCATGGGCAAAGGGATGTCCCAGTCACTCTTGGCCTTGCGTGCGGGAAAATTCTTTTCGCAGTGCAGGGAAACCGTCACTGCGTCCGGGGTATGTTCCAGTATCCGGGCCGTACCATCGCCTTGATGCACATCGCAGTCGAAGATCAGCACGCGTCCGACACGGCCACTTTCCAGCAGGTAATGGCTGATCACCGCCAGGTCGTTGAAGATGCAAAAGCCGGCCGGATGATCGTAGTGGGCGTGGTGGGTGCCGCCCGCCAGGTGGCAGGCCAGGCCATGTTGCAGCGCCTGCTCGGCTGCGAGTAGCGAACCACCGACGGCACGCACTGTGCGCCGCGCCAGGGCTTCGCTCCAGGGCAGACCGAGGCGCCGCTGGTCTTCACGGGACAACTCGCCCTGCATATAGCGGTCGATATAGTCGCGATCGTGGGCCAGGGCGAGAACGTCCGGCGGGCAGATCTGCGGGCGCAGCAGATCCTGGTCCCGAGTCAGGCCACTGTCCACCAGGTGATCGCGCAGCAGGCGGAATTTGTCCATGGGGAAGCGATGCTCCGAGGGAAACTCGGGGCTGTAGTCTTCGTGGTAGATCAGGGGCAGGGGCATGTGGATAACGTGGGGTGAATGAGTGAAGGATCCTACCAGCGATATAGACTGGGTGGCAGCGCAACGGAGTGGAGCAATGGAGCCAATACTGCAACTGGAAAGTGCACGCTTGCTACTGCGGCAGTGGCGTGATGAGGATTTACCGGCATTTGCCGCGATGTGCGCTGACCCGCAGGTCATGCGCTACTTTCCGGCGCCCTTGAGTCGCCTGGAAAGTGCCGAATTGATCGGGCGAATCCGTGGACATTTCGCCGAGCATGGTTTCGGCGCGTGGGCGCTGGAACGCAAGGACAGCGGCGCGTTCATCGGTTTTACCGGTTTGGGGGCAGTCGGGTTCGAGGCGACGTTCACTCCTGCTATTGAAATCGGCTGGCGCCTGGCGCGTGAACACTGGGGGCTCGGGTACGCCAGTGAAGCGGCGTGGACCGCTCTGCGTTGCGGTTTTGATCGCTTGTCTCTGGATCAGGTGGTGGCGTTTACAGCGGTGGATAACCTGCCTTCGGAGAAAGTCATGCAGGCGATTGGCATGAAGCACGATCCGGCGGGAGATTTCGATCATCCCAAGGTGGCGCCCGATCATCCGCTGAGCCGTCACCTGCTTTACCGCATTTCCCGCGAGCAATGGTTGAAAACCATGCATGGCTAAGCCAGCTCGGATGTTTACAATGCGTGTATTGGTTGGCTCCGGCCAACATCCGAATCGACCGCAGCAGCCAGGACTGCGCGGCATTGCTCTGTAGGAGAGTCTGAATGAGTCATGTGCTGGATGATCTGGTCGACTTGCTGACCCTGGAACCCATCGAAGAAAACCTGTTCCGTGGTCGCAGTCAGGACCTCGGGTTTCGCCAGCTGTTCGGCGGCCAGGTGCTGGGCCAGTCGCTGTCTGCAGCCAGTCAGACCGTTGAAGAGGCGCGGCATGTGCATTCGATGCATGGTTATTTCCTGCGTCCGGGAGACGCCGGTTTGCCGGTGGTCTATCAGGTTGACCGGGTACGCGATGGCGGCAGCTTCAGCACGCGCCGGGTGACCGCGATCCAGAAGGGCAACCCGATCTTCACCTGCAGCGCCTCGTTCCAGTACGACGAAGAAGGCTTCTTCCACCAGACCGAGATGCCGGTTGTGGTCGGTCCGGAGAACCTGCCAACCGAACTGGAAATCACCCAGCAGTTGGCGCATCTGATCCCGGAGCACATGCGCGAGAAGTTGCTGTGCCCGAAGCCGATCGAAGTGCGCCCGGTCACCGAGAAGGATCCCTACAATCCGCAACCCGGGGATCCGATCAAGTACGTCTGGTTTCGCGCCGACGGTGCGTTGGCAGACATCCCGGCCTTGCACAAATACCTGCTGGCCTATGCCTCGGATTTCGGCTTGCTGACCACTTCGATGTTGCCCCACGGCAAATCGGTCTGGCAGAAAGATATGCAGGTCGCCAGCCTCGATCACGCCCTGTGGTTCCACGCCGATCTGCGTGCCGATGACTGGCTGCTCTACGCCATGGACAGTCCATGGGCCGGTAATTCGCGAGGGTTCTCCCGTGGTAGCGTGTACAACCGCGCCGGCAAACTGGTGGCCTCGGTCACTCAGGAAGGCTTGATCCGCCACCGCAAGGATTGGGCATGAGTCTGTCGCAGGTTCGTCATTGGGTATTCGACATGGACGGAACCCTGACTGTCGCCGTGCATGACTTTGCGGCGATCCGCCAGGCCCTGGCGATCCCCCCGGAGCACGACATCCTGACCCACCTCGCGGCCTTGCCCGCCGAGGAGGCGGCCGCCAAACACGCTTGGCTGCTGGAGCATGAACGCGACCTGGCACTGGGTTCCAAACCTGCCCCCGGCGCGGTGGAATTGGTGCGTGAGCTTGCAGGGTGCGGTTATCGCCTGGGGATTCTCACCCGCAATGCCCGCGAGCTGGCGCATGTGACGCTTCAGGCCATTGGCCTGGCGGACTGTTTCGCAATCGAGGACGTGCTCGGGCGCGACGATGCCCCCCCCAAGCCCCATCCCGGCGGCTTGCTGAAACTGGCTGAGGCTTGGCAGGTTGCGCCAGCAGAGATGGTCATGGTCGGTGACTATCGCTTCGATCTGGATTGTGGTCGGGCGGCGGGCACTCACACGGTGCTGGTGAACCTGCCGGATAACCCATGGCCCGAGCTGGCGGACTGGCATGCGGCTGATTGCCTGGCGCTGCGCCAGATGTTGTTGGGGTGAACCCGCAGCGGTTTACCAGCGAAACAGCGCGTCCAGGCCCTCGGGTGAGGTAAACATCTTGTCGCCGTTATGGCCTACGCCAGGAACCTCTACCAGATGCTGATTCAAGTCGTGCGGGTGGCGCTGCGTCAGGTACTTGAAGTAGTTGAGCCCGCGCTCCTGGCGTGAAGGCCCCTGGGCGAGGGCTGCACAGGTCTTGTCGAGGGCGGGTTGGGCAGCATTGGTGTCCAGTTCCCCCAGCAGATAGGTAATGTCGCGTTCGATGTAGCGTTGCTCGAGGGTCTTCGCTGTCTGGCCCTTGGCGTAGCTCGGGAGGTGGTTCAGGCCATATTTCCAGTCATTGAAGGTCGGACATTTCGCCGGATCAACCGCGACCGCTCGCTGCTTGTCGAAGTAGGCGTAGGACGATGGGTTGGCGATCACATAACGGACCTTGACCCCGGCCTGGCGCAAGGCCGGCTGGTCTTCGCCCATCATGGCAAAGCGCTGCACGACTTGAGCGCCACCCGAGTGCCCGGCAATGACGACTTCCTTGAGCGTCGGGTATTCCAGGCGGTTGCTCAAACGGGTCAGCAATCGATCGAGCACTGCATAGGAACTCAAGGCTTCGGGACCGGTAGACAAGTCACCGGCCATCCATTCGTTGCCGCGCCAGCGCAGCACCTTGTCCGGCAGATCGTGGCGGGCAATGTCGGCTTCATTGAGAAACTGCGGTGCGATCACCAGGGTTGTGGCGCTTTGTCCTGCTTCGCGAGCCGCCTTTTCGGCGCTCTGCCGGTAGGTCTCGGCGTTGCGCAGGCGTCCGTGGAGGATGATCAACACCCGCTGGATTTGCGGTGAATTCTGGCTGACGCCGACGGCCAATTCGCCGACACCCAGATCCAGGCGACCGGGGCTGATGTCTTTGACTCCCTGTTCGGCGGCGTGCACCGCAGAGCCGCTGATTAACAGAGTACAGACCGCGAGCCAGCGTATGTCCATTTAGAGACTCTTCGAGGCAAAGGTGTCGCATTGACTGATTTGACCCTGGGCAAAGCCGGTCTTGAACCAGCGTACGCGCTGTGCCGAGGTACCATGAGTGAAAGAGTCCGGTACTACACGACCCTGGCCCTGTTGCTGCAAACGGTCATCGCCGATGGCATTGGCAGCGTTCAAGGCTTCTTCAATATCACCCGGCTCCAGCCAATTCAAACGCTTTTGTGCGTTGTTGGCCCACACACCTGCCAGGCAATCAGCCTGCAGCTCTTGGCGCACCAGCAGACCGCCGTCGCCTTCCATGCGCTGGCCTTGCTGGCGAGCCGCCTGGATTTTCGCAGAAACGCCGAGCAAGGTTTGCACGTGATGACCGACTTCATGGGCGATGACATAGGCCTGGGCGAAATCACCGGCGGCGCCGAAACGCTGGGACATTTCCTGGAAGAAGCTCATGTCCAGATAAACCCGCTGATCGGCCGGGCAGTAGAACGGACCGGTGGCCGCCGTGGCCCCACCGCACGCTGAGTTGACCCGGCCACTGAACAGCATCAGCTTGGGCGCTGCATACTGGCGGCCGGCCTGCTGGAAGATCTGCCCCCAGGTGTCTTCAGTGTCCCCAAGGACCCGCGCGACGAACTCCGCCTGCTCATCATTGGCCGGCGGTGCCTTGCGCGCCTGAGTGGTGGCGGGAGCTGAAGGCTGCTCCATCTGGCCAGCCAGTTGGCCAAGTATCTGCATCGGGTCCTGGCCGGTGATCCAACCGATCCCGACAATCAGCACGATGGCCGTCAGGCTCAATCCCTTGCCGCCGCCGAAGCGCATTCCGCCACCGCCTCCACCCTCGCCACGGGCATCCACCACGTTGTCACTGCGGCGACCTTTTTTCCATAACATGTGGGAATCCTCTAATTGCGCGTGGTGGAAAGCGTTGTTGGTCTGTGGGATGGTCGCCCTCCCTATCGTCCGACTTTGTCGAACGATAGGGAGTATGGCATCCGGTAGCCAAGGCTGCCGGACTACAGGGGATCCGCCGAGAAGGTGTCGCATTGCTCGATGCGAGCGTGCTCGAAGCCATGTTTGAACCAGCGCACACGTTGCTCGGATGTGCCGTGTGTGAAGGATTCAGGCATTACCCTGGAGGATTGGTTCCCGCGACGGTAGTCGTCGCCGAACGCTGCGGCAGCGTTGAGCGCGGCCTGTATGTCGCCCGGCTCCAGCCAATCCAGGCGTTGTTGTGCGTGGTGAGCCCAGACGCCGGCCAGGCAGTCGGCCTGCAGTTCTGCGCGAACTTCCAGGCCGTCAGCCCCGGCGGTACGCCGGTTTGCACTTTGCGCCTCATCGAAAAGTCGAGACAGACCCAGTCGGGTTTGTACGTGATGCCCGATTTCATGAGCAATGACATAGGCTTGGGCAAACTCACCGAAGTCGTCCACGCGATCAGCCATCTTGCGGAAAAAATCCAGGTCCAGGTAAATCGATTGGCTTTGTGGGCAGTAGAACGGGCCAATGGCTGCGGTTGCATAGCCGCACGCCGACGTGATGCCGTTGTCGAACAACGTCAGGGTGGGCTGCGGGTAGGGTTGCTCGAGCATTTCGAACATCTGACTCCAGGTGTCTTCAGTGTCTCCAAGGACTGCGCGGACAAACGCCACCTGCGGGTCTTCCCTGAACTGATCCGGGGCCTCCCGAGCGGTTATGTCGGTGTCGGTTTTTTCTTCGACAGGCATCAGACTCTCCAGCGCGATGATGCCGGAAACGGCAGCGGCACTCAGCAACAGGCTGAGTTTCTGAGTGGAGCTGAATCCATTGCCTGGGGCTTTTCGGCTGTCCTTGACGTTGTCACTGGGACGCGCTTTTTTCCATAGCATGTTGACCTTCCTTGCAGTGTGAGCGGCTTCATTGCCTGCTACGTGGATAACAGTTATGGCGATTCGTGGAGAGATCAGATGTGTAAACGCACATGATTTCGCAAGTCTGGGGGATTCATTCGGTTCCAGATTTTGCATTGATGGCTTTGTCTTTTAGAATCGATCATCCCTTTTTTGGAAGCTCACCATGGCCGGCAGTCAAATCGAACGTGTCTTCAGCGTGCTGGAAAGCCTCACCCGCGATCCGCGAGGTGTGCCGATGCAGGTGTTGGCCGAGCAACTGCAGATTCCCAAAAGTGCTACCCATCGACTGCTCGCCGAGCTCATCCGGCTGGGTTATGTGCGGCAAAACCCGGATAACCTGCGTTATCACCTGTCGACCAAACTGGTCGCCATGGGCTTTCGTTACCTCTCCGGCAGCGGGGCGGACATTGTCCAGCCGGTACTCGACCGTCTGGCGCAGGAAACCGGTGAACTGGTGCGCCTGGGTGTGATCGAAGGGCAACGTCAGACCTGGATTGCCAAGTCTCAGGGCGCGCGCTCGGGCTTGCGTTACGACCCGGACATGGGACGCGAGGCGCCGTTGTTCTACACCGCTTCCGGGCATGCCTGGCTGGCCAGCATGACTGATGCCGAGGCCCTGGCCCTGGTAGAGCGTCAGGTCAATGACGAGCCACCGGAGGTGGGACCGAATGCACCACGCTCCAACATCGAACTGCTCGAACGCCTGAGGCTAACCCGGGAGAACGGTTATGCCTGGGTCCAGGAAAGTTCGGCGCTGGGAACCTCGGCGATCGCCGCAGTGGTGCGCCACCCGCTGGATGGGCGTGTGGTAGGGGTGCTAAGCGTTGCCGGCCCTAGCGCTCGGTTGCCCGAGCAGCGTTTGCATGAGTTGGCTGGCCTTTTGCTGCAGTTCACTCAGGAGCTGTCGGCTGCCACTCAAGCCTCTGAGTTGTTCAGCCATTAGTGCACTGGCCATCAAGAGGGTGGAAGACTTGCACGAAAGATTCGTACGTTGATCGAACGTTTTTACAATGCACTTGTGTTAAAAAATGGAATTCAGTTCTAGATTGTTCGATCGCGATCAAAGTCCTACAAAAGGAGTGCAGGGTGAGTACGCCACTGTCCGGTATCAACCAACCCTTCAAAGGCATTGTGCTGGTTATTGGCGCGACCCTTTTGTTTTCCACCCACGATGCCCTGTCCAAGTACTTGTCGGGGTTTTACCCGGTGATCATGGTGGTGTGGGCGCGCTATCTGGTGCACACCCTGTTGATGGCGGGGATATTTCTGCCGCAGTCGGGATTGCGGGTTCTGCGTACTCGCCGGCCATTGCTGCAGTTACTGCGGGCGTTGTGTCTGCTGGGGACCAGTTTGTTGTTCACCACCGGTTTGCTGTACATCCCCTTGGCGGAAGCGACGGCGGTTAACTTCCTCGCTCCGGTGCTGGTCACCGCGCTTTCGGTGCCGCTGCTCGGCGAGCACGTCACACGAGGGCAGTGGCTGGCAGTGATCTGCGGTTTTGTCGGGGTGCTGATCATTGTTCATCCCGGCGGTGAACTGTTCACCCCGGCAGTGCTGTTGCCATTCTGCTCGGCGCTGTGCTTTTGCTTTTATCAACTGCTGACGCGCAAGCTCGCCGAAATCGACAGCCCAACCACCAGCAACTTCTTCGCCGGTCTGTGCAATACCCTGGTCATGAGTGCGTTGGTGCCGATGTTCTGGCAAGTGCCGAGCTTCGGCCACGGGCTGATGATGTTGGCGCTGGGGACCTGCGGGATGACTGCGCACCTGTTTCTGACCCAGGCCTTTCGCCACGCGGCACCGGCATTGCTGGCACCATTTGGCTACTGTCAGATTGTATTTGCCGGACTCTTGGGCTGGTTGCTGTTTGCCCATACGCCGAGCCTGATGACGATCGTGGGCATCGTGATCATCTGTCTCAGCGGTCTGGCAGCGGCCTGGCAGCAGCGCCGGCGATGAGCAAGCGTGTTGCGCAGGCCCGGACAGGCCTGCGCGAAGGGCGGATCAGTCTTGCAGGTCAGGGATCTTGCGCGGTGCCATGAAGTACATCCAGGTCAGGGCGATGAAATACATTGCCGGAATCATGGTGAACAGCACGGTGTAATTATTGTTGGTGACGGTGAGGATGTGTCCGACCAGTTGGGTCATGAACATCCCGCCGATGGCTGCGCACATGCCGCCGAAGCCGAACACCGTGCTCATCATGTGCTTGGGGGTGTAATCCATCACCAGGCTCCAGATATTCGCAGTCCAGGCCTGGTGTGCACCAATGGCCAGGGAGATGGCGAATACCGCTACCCAGAGGTTGCTTGAGCCGGCGGCAATGATCACGCCGATGATGCAGCAGGCAAACAGCAGCATCGACATCAGGCGCGCCTTGATCGGGTTGATGCCGCGGCCAATCAGGAAGGACGAGAGGATGCCCCCGCCGACGCTGCCGAAATCGGCGGTCAGGTAAATGATGATTAGCGGAATACCCATCTGGGTCACGTTGATGCCCAGGTTGTATTGCTGGTTGAGGAATGGCGGCAGCCAGTACAGGTAGAACCAGAACACGGGAGCAGTCATCGAGTAGGCGAGGGCGAAGGCCCAGGTACCGCGCATGCGCAGGATGCGCGAGAAGGGGACTCGGGTTTGTTCGGGTTCGACCTGATCCTGGATGTAGTCCAGTTCCGTTTGTTTGACACGCGGATGGTCTTCCGGGTTGAAGTACTTCAGGCCCCAGAACAGCAGCCAGATCCCGCCCAGCGCCGACATGCACAGGAACGCCGCCTGCCAGCCCCAGACATGCAGGATCAACGGCAGGAGCATCGGGGTGAACATCGCACCGACGTTGGTCCCAGCGTTGAAAATGCCGGTGGCCACGGCCCGTTCGCCGGCAGGGAACCACAACCGCGTAGTTTTCACGCAGGCCGGGTAGTTGGCGGCTTCGGTCAGGCCGAGAATGAAACGGCAGACCATGAAGCCCACCGCCGAGGTGGCCAGGCCATGGGCGCCTGTGGCCAGGCTCCAGAGCAGCACGGCGCAGAAGAACACGCGTTTGACGCCCACCCGGTCGATCAACCGACCCTGCAGGACAAAGCCGATCGCATAGCCGACCTGGAACCAGAAGTTGATGTTGGCGTAGTCCATCGCCGTCCAGCTCATCTCCTTGGCCAGGATTGGCTGCATGACGCCCAGTGCGGCACGGTCGATGTAGTTCAGGGTGGTGGCGAAAAACACCAGGGCGAGCATGCCCCAGCGGGTTTTGCCCACGGCCATGGCACCGCGGATCTTGTCGCCGATGCCGGCGTGTGTGGCGTTCAGGCTGGGAGCCATGCGCGAACTTTGTGAAGGAATCATGTGTGCCATCCGTTCAATGACTGACAAGCCAGGCTTGTCGGGGCTTCAAGGGCGCGTGATCGATCTTCTGCAGGCGCAGGTTGGTACGCTGCCAGAGGGATCGGTCGAGAGTATTCGCCGGTGTGGTGGGCCGGATTCAGGCGATGAAGCCGAGTCGGCCAGGTGTGTCCGGGCGCTGATACGGATGGGCGGCGGTGCGGGGTAAGGCGTTGAATGAAAGCATGAGCGTGTACCCGATTTTTGACATTTTTATGGTGTGTTCTGGGTCTTTGGTCATTGAGGTCGATGGTTAAGGCGCGGCCTCAATGTGCTGTCGATGGTGCGCAGTGAGCAAAAAATCGTCAATTCGCTAACGGCCATTTTGTTCGATAATCGCACAGTAAACTAACTGGTTGGTACACTTTGAATTGCTGTAATGATGCGCCGGGCCAATAATTTACGCCATGCCAACGCGCCAGCCCGCGATCCCTCCAATAACAACCGCCTAGCGCCGGGAGTTCAGACATGCAGCGTTCCATTGCCACCGTTTCCTTGAGCGGTACCCTGCCGGAGAAGCTCGAAGCCATCGCTGCCGCTGGTTTCGACGGGGTGGAAATCTTTGAGAATGACTTGCTGTACTACGATGGCAGCCCACGGGAAATCAGGCAGCTGTGCGCTGACTTGGGCATCGCCATCACCCTGTTCCAGCCGTTTCGTGATTTTGAAGGCTGCCGCCGCGAGCGTCTGCCACGCAATCTGGAGCGCGCGGAACGCAAGTTCGACCTGATGCAGGAGCTGGGCACCGACCTGGTGTTGGTGTGCAGCAACGCTTCGGCCGACAGCACCGGCGAGCAGCAGATTCTCGTCGATGACCTGCGCCTGCTTGCCGAGCGCGCCGGCGCGAGGGGGCTGCGCATAGGTTACGAGGCGCTGGCGTGGGGGCGTCACGTGAATACTTACCAACAGGTGTGGGACATCGTGCGCCAGGCCGACCATCCTGCACTGGGGGTGTTACTCGACAGTTTCCATACGCTGTCGCTCAAGGGCGATCCGCGAGCGATTGCCGATATCCCGGGCGACAAAATTTTCTTCGTACAGATGGCCGACGCACCGATCCTGGCCATGGACGTGCTGGAATGGAGCCGGCATTTCCGCTGCTTCCCCGGCCAAGGCGAATTCGATTTGCCGGGATTTCTTGCACCGATTATCCAGAGTGGCTACAGCGGACCGCTGTCGCTGGAAATTTTCAATGATGGCTTTCGTGCGGCGCCGCCCAGGGCCAATGCCGCCGATGGCCTGCGTTCGCTGTTGTACCTCGAGGAAAAAACTCGCGAGCGTCTGGCGCAGCAAGCCATCCCGGCACCGCAACCCGAAATTCTGTTCGATACGCCGGCTGTCAGTGCCTACGACGGCATCGAGTTTCTGGAGTTTGCCGTCGATGAAAGTCTGGGCGCGAAGCTCGCGCTTTGGCTGGAGCGCCTGGGGTTCGTCAAGGCCGGGCAGCATCGCTCGAAGAACGTCAGTTTGCTACGCCAGGGCGATATCAATCTGATCCTCAATTCCGAGCCCTATTCCTTCGCCCACAACTTCTTCGAGGCCCACGGCCCGTCGTTGTGCGCGACGGCCGTCAGGGTCAAGGACAGCGTCAGCGCCCTGGCGCGTGCGGTGGCTTACAAGGGACAACCCTATCGAGGCCTGGTCGGCCCGAATGAACTGGAGTTGGCTGCCGTGCGGGCTCCGGATGGCAGCCTGATCTACCTGGTGGATGAACGCGCCGACGTCTACGGTACCGACTTCGTGCTGCCGCCCGTATCCCATGCGGGTGGGGGGCTCAAGCGTATCGATCACATGGCCATGGCACTGCCGGCCGACAGCCTCGACAGCTGGGTGTTGTTCTACAAAAGCCTGCTGGATTTCGAGGCCGATGATGAGGTGGTCCTCCCCGATCCTTATGGCCTGGTGAAGAGCCGTGCGCTGCGCAGTCGCTGCAGCTCTATTCGCTTGCCGCTGAACATTTCCGAGAACCGCAACACTGCCATCTCCCATGCCTTGTCGAGCTATCGTGGCTCCGGTGTGCACCACATCGCCTTCGATTGCGATGACATTTTTGCCGAGGTCAGCCGCGCCAAGGAGGCCGGGGTGCCACTGCTGGATATTCCGCTCAACTATTACGACGATCTCGCCGCGCGCTTTGATTTCGACGATGAATTCCTCAGCGAACTGGCCTATTTCAACGTGCTGTATGACCGCGATGCCCAGGGCGGGGAGCTGTTCCACGTGTATACCGAGCCGTTTGAAGGACGTTTTTTCTTCGAAATCATCCAGCGCAAGAATGGCTATGCCGGTTATGGTGCCGCGAACGTTGCGGTGCGCCTGGCAGCAATGGCCAAGTCGCGCAGCGGTGGGGTGCGTCAGGCCAAGTTGTAGGAAATTGGTAAGCTCAGGGGGGCGAAGCGGTGGCTGATACTTCCTTCGTTGCCCCTCGCGGGCTCATAATTGCCAGCTGTTCAGTGATGGCCATGAGCCCGGAATCAGAATGACCACAGACCTCACCCTAGCGCCCGGCGCCTCCGCGCTCGAGCCGCGCAAGAGTCGCAAGAACAACCCGGAGAAAACCCGCGAGAACATCCTTCAGGAAGCCATCGTCGAGTTTGTTCAACAGGGTTTGTCCGGTGCGCGGGTGGATGCCATTGCTGAGCGAATCCATACCTCCAAACGTATGATCTATTACTACTTCGGCAGTAAGGAGCAACTGTACGTCGAGGTACTGGAGAAGCTCTACGGTGATATTCGCAGCACCGAAAGTCGCTTGCACCTTGCCGAGTTGGCGCCGCAGGAGGCGATCCGGCGTCTCGTCGAGTTCACCTTCGACCATCACGACCGCAATGTGGATTTTGTGCGGATCGTCAGCATCGAAAACATCCATAACGCCGAGTTCGTCAAGCAGTCCCAGCCGATCAAGGCGATGAACAACACTATCCTCGATTCACTCGGGGTGATCCTGAGCCGGGGGGCCGAGGAAGGTGTTTTCCGGCAGGGGCTGATCGCGCTGGATGTGCATTTGCTGATCAGTTCGTTCTGCTTTTATCGGGTGTCGAACCGTCACACCATTGGCGAGATTTTCCAGATCGATCTGCCCAACGAGGCGATCAAGCGACGGCATCGCGAGATGATCTGCGAATCGGTACTGCGTTACCTGCAGGCTTGAACAGAGGCGGGGCGGCGAGCGCCCCGCGTGGGATTTCAATTTCTTATGCCGTGAAAATGTTCAAGCATGCGTTGGGCGTCCGGTGCCACACCGCTGAATAATTCGAAGGCTTTGACGGCCTGGAACACCGCCATGCTGCTGCCATCCAGAGTGCGACATCCCAGGCTTCGGGCGACACGCAACAGTTCGGTTTCCAGCGGAAAGTAAACAATCTCGGCCACCCATAATTGGCTTCGCAGCAGCTCGGCGGGCACCGGCGTGCCCGGCAGCTTGGCCATGCCCATTGGTGTGGTGTTGACCAGTCCGTCGGCCAGTGCCAGGGCGCCGGGAAGATCATGGCCCGCGCAGGCCCGGCCGCTGCCAAAATGCTGGTTGAGGTTATCCGCCAGGCTCTGAGCACGGCTGCTGTCCACATCAAAAATAATCAGCGTTTGTACGCCCTCACCCAGGAGTGCGTGGGCCACCGCCGCTCCCGCGCCACCGGCGCCCATCTGCACCACACGTTCGCGTGCGACGCCGTTCAAACCTCGGCGAAAGCCCTCGGCAAAACCCAGGCAGTCGGTGTTGTGGCCGATCCGCTTGCCGTCCTTGAGCACGACTGTATTGACCGCGCCGATACCTTGCGCTTCAGCTGAGAGTTCATCAAGCAGCGGCAAGATGGCTTGCTTGCACGGAAAGGTGATGTTGAGTCCGGTGAAGTTCATGCGCTCGGCCGCCGTCAGCAAATCGCCGAGGGCGGTACTGTCGAGCTGCAACTGATCGAGGTCGATCAATCGGTAGAGATAGCGCATGCCTTGGGCGTCCCCTTCATGCTCATGCAGCGCAGGGGTGCGCGAGGCCTGGATGCCGGCTCCAATCAGGCCGGCGAGAACTGTTGTGGTCTGCGACATGTCGTTCATCCCTGCAAGCGCTGACTGAAGTGTGCGAGCGCCAGGCGATAACCATGGCTGCCAAAGCCGCAGAGCACGGCGCTGGCGATCGCTGAGACGAAAGAGTGATGGCGGAAGGGTTCGCGGGCATGGACATTGGACAAATGAACTTCAATCACTGGCAATTCGCTGGCGACCAACGCATCGCGGATCGCCACCGAGGTGTGGGTCCAGGCGGCAGGGTTGATGACGATCCCTGAGCAGCGGCCACGTGCACCATGAATCCAGTCGAGCAACTCGCCTTCATGGTTGGTCTGACGAAACTCGACCTTCAGTCCTAATTCCTCGCCAGCCTGGCCGCAGAGTGCCGAGATGTCAGCCAGGGTTTCATGGCCATAAGTGGCGGGCTCGCGGGTGCCCAACAGGTTCAGGTTGGGGCCGTTCAGCACCAGGATGATCGGAGCCATCGAGGCATTCTCCATTGTTGTTTTTGGTGCAGGTTGAGTAAGAAGCAACCTGTGAAAACAAAATGTACCGAATAGTTACTTTTTACAATGGGCGGCCAACCGAGTTGCATATCAGGGCTGCAAAGAGTGTTCGATGATCGGACGGCGGTGCGCTGGGAAAGAACTGCTTACCGATTTTTCCGAAGATTGCATGTTGCCGTTGGCAGGCCGGGACTAGCCTGATTCAGGCATTGCCGGCTGGCGCCGAGGTGCCGGTCGTCGGAACCGAGTAAAAAAACCTAACGGATGGGTTAGCATGAAAATATGCAGCTACAAGGGACTGTCTCTGGTGATCCTGTTGCGTGACGAGCATTGCCCGCCGCATGTGCATGTCGATGCGGGCGCACGGGGTGCACGGTTCGTTTTCAGCTTTTGGCACAACGCTGTCGACCTTTGGGATGTCGTCCCGCTGTCGCGCCGACCACCCCTGGCGGTTCTGGAAGGGCTGCGCCAAACCCTCAGGCAGTCCGTCCACTTGCGCCGCGCACGGCGGATCTGGTGGTCCAAGCTGCAAACGACCTGTCTGGGCAATCAATTGTGGGATGGGAAAATCAATGAGGTGGTGCTGCTCAATCTGGTCAATCGGCCGATCTACCGGATTGCCTCGGCTCGGTATGAGATATCGAGCAATTCAACCTTGATGGATCTGGAAGGCGCACCGCAAGGCGTGGAGATAATCTTATGAAAACGATACAGGCAAAGTATCCAGTGGATCGTCCGTTGACCGCGGCAGTGCTGGATGAAGCCATTGAGCGGGGTCGGGCGAATCGCAGTGGCGTGAATGCCACGCGGGTCAGCGTCGAAGGGCGGCATCTGGCGATTGGTTTCGAGGATGGCAGTGCCGTCGTGCTGCCGCTGGACCATTACCCGGAGTTTAATGATTTCGCTGAGTCGGACTTACAGGCGTTGCAAGTAGGTTTTGCCGGTACCGCACTGTGTCATGAAGGCAAGGACTTGCACCTGTCCATCGCCGGGATGATTCAAGCCAGTAAACCGCTGATGGATATGGCGGCCTCGGTGATCGCCAGCCGCAATGGCCGGCAAAGCAGTCTCGCCAAGGCTCAAGCTGCCCGCGCCAATGGGCGCAAGGGTGGGCGGCCGCGCAAGGTCGATAATCCCACTTGAGCACCGACAAAAAAGCCGTCGTGACGACGGCTATTCTGTTAACGCAGCAGGCAATCAACGTCGAGTCAGCATGACTCCGGATTCCATGTGGTGTGTCCACGGGAATTGGTCGAACATCGCGCAGCGGGTGATGCGGTGCGTGTCATGCAACTGGGCAATGTTGGCTGCCAGCGTTTCCGGGTTGCACGAGATATACAGGATGTTGTCGAA
Source organism: Pseudomonas fluorescens (assembly GCF_019212185.1). Lineage (NCBI taxonomy): Bacteria > Pseudomonadati > Pseudomonadota > Gammaproteobacteria > Pseudomonadales > Pseudomonadaceae > Pseudomonas > Pseudomonas fluorescens. The sequence goes on along the minus strand of NZ_CP078138.1, from coordinate 5,673,903 downwards.
ACGCCGAGTCAGTTCGCAGGTATCCGGGTCCATGCCGGCGCGTGGCGGGTCGACGAACACGCTGCCGAACTCGTAGCTCTTCAGGTCAATGCCGTGCAGGCGTCGGAACGGGCGCACTTCATTAAGCGCTTCGGTCAGCTCTTCGGCGGACAAGCGCACCAAAGTGACGTTATCCACAGCGTTTTCGCTCAGGTTGCTCAGGGCTGCATTCACGGAGGTCTTGCTGATCTCGGTGGCCAGCACTTTGCGCACGCGGGTCGCCAGGGGCAGGGTGAAGTTGCCGTTGCCGCAATACAGTTCGAGCAAATCGTCGGAGCGTTCGCCCAGGGCGTCAAATGCCCAGTTGAGCATCTTCTGGTTCACCGTACCGTTGGGCTGGGTGAACGCGCCTTCGGGTTGGCGATAGCTGAACGTACGACCGCCGACTTCGAGCTTCTCGACCACATAATCATGGCCGATCACCTCGCGCTTGCCTTTCGAACGACCGATTACGCTGACGTTCAAGTCTGCGGCGAGCTGAGTAGCTGCCGCGTGCCAATGCTCGTCCAGTGGACGGTGATAACACAGGGTAATCATCGCATCGCCGGCGAGGGTGGTCAGGAACTCCACCTGAAACAGCTTGTGGCTCAGGGGCGCGCTGACCTGCCAGGCCGCCTTGAGTTGCGGCATCAATTGATTGATGCGCAGGCTGGCGATCGGGAACTCTTCGATCAGGATCGGCGTGCGCTTGTCTTCCTGGGAAAACATCGCGTAGTGACGCTCGCCGGCTTCACGCCACAGGCGGAATTCGGCGCGCAGGCGAAAGTTGGCCAGCGGCGAGTCGAATACCGTCGGTTCAGGTGCATCGAACGGTTTCAGCAGATCGCGCAGGCGCGCGACCTTGTCTTCGAGCTGAGCGGCGTAAGCCTGGGAATCGAATGTCATGCGTTGAACCAACCCAACTTGATCACGAACAGGATGGAAAGAATCACCAGCGCCGGATTCAGTTCACGACCACGACCGGACATCAGCTTGATCGCCGTCCAGGCGATGAAACCGAACGCAATGCCGTTGGCGATTGAGTAAGTGAACGGCATCGCCAGGGCGGTGATGACCACAGGAGCGGCGACGGTGATGTCATCCCAGTCTATTTCCGCCAGGCCGGAAGTCATCAGCACGGCGACGAACAGCAGGGCCGGCGCGGTGGCGAACGCCGGGACGCTGGCGGCCAGTGGCGAGAAGAACAAGGCCAGCAGGAACAGGAACGCGACCACGATCGCCGTCAGGCCGGTACGACCACCGGCGCTGACGCCCGCTGCCGATTCGATGTAGCTGGTAGTGGTCGAGGTGCCCAGCAGGGAACCGGCCATGGCGGCGGTACTGTCGGCAATCAGCGCCCGGCCCATTTTCGGCATGTGACCGTCCTTGCCCATCAAGCCAGCACGTTTGGCCACGCCGATCAGTGTGCCGGAGTTGTCGAACAGGTCGACGAACAGGAAGGCGAAGATCACGCTGACAAGGCCGATGTCCAGCGCGCCCTTGATGTCCAGTTGCAGGAACGTAGGGGCGAGGGAAGGCGGCATCGACACCACACCACCAAATGGCGTGAAGCCCAGGGCGATCGAGGCGATGGTCACTACCAGGATGCCGATCAGAACAGCACCGCGCACGGCAAGGGCTTCCAGGGCAACGATCAGGGCAAAGCCGAGGGTCGCGAGAATTGGTGCCGGTTGTTTCAGGTCGCCCAGGCCGACCATGGTCGCCGGGTTGCTGACGACGATGCCGGCGTTGTGCAGGGCAATCAGCGCCAGGAACAGGCCGATACCGGCGGCGATGGCCGAGCGCAGCGGCAGCGGGATACTGTTGATGATCCATTCACGAATGCGGAAGATCGACAGCAGAAAGAAGCACACGGCCGAAATGAACACCGCACCCAGCGCCACTTGCCAGGTATGGCCCATGTGCAGGACCACGGTGTAGGTGAAGAAGGCGTTCAGGCCCATGCCCGGTGCCAGCGCAATCGGGTAGTTGGCGATCAGGCCCATCACTGCGGAGCCGATGGCAGCTGCAAGGCAGGTCGCGACAAACACTGCGCCTTTGTCCATGCCGGTCTCGCCGAGAATGCTCGGGTTGACGAACAGAATGTAGGCCATGGCCAAAAAGGTCGTGACGCCCGCAAGAATCTCGGTCCGCACGTTGGTGTTGTGTGCCTTGAGTTGAAACAGCCTTTCCAGCATGTCTGCTCCCCGTGGCGCGTCTTGCGCCGTGAATGTATCGACTTCAACAGCAAAGCACAGACCGCTGCAGGCGCCTGGATTTTTCTGTCGGTCGGAAAAAGCCGCGCATCATACCAGCCGAAAACGGTGATGGCTGCCTGCATCTGTGTGAGATAGGCCGTCATTCACCAAGTGGCGGGTCAAGCGGTGTTTTTGCCGGTTCTGCCACTGGTGCATACTGCGCGCTTGTTTTGTGGGGGGGCATATGGGAATCAGAGGTAAAAGCAGATTTTTCGGCGTGTTGGCGGCGCTGGCATGGATCATGGGCGCACAAGTGGCCTCGGCAGCTTCCGCGCCGCCTCTGACCGAGATCAAGGTGCTCAAGGTTCAGTCGCCGTCCTGTGGGTTGGAAGACATCCGCCCCAGGCAGGCGCAAACCACTTGCGACCACGAGGGGCCGAACATCAAGGTCTACGTGCTGGAAGTCGGCTACGGTCGCGCGCCGCAGGTTGCTCTGGACGGGATTGAGGTCAACGGTGTACGTGAACGGGTGTGCGCCTACGACAACGGCAACCTGACGGAGTGTTCGGGCGCCGTGAGCAAGATCGTCGGTTTCCTCTATATCTTTGATTTGGCCGGCAAACAGCGCGGTACTTTCACGTTCAGCAATACCTCGATCAACAGCCCGGGCAATACCCTGTCGACTCAGCTGTATATCAAGTAGCGCTGCGCCCTCTCGCGCCGCCGGGTCACTCTTTTCAAATCTGGCTAAGCTTCAAGGACACACCTGTGGAAGCCGACCATGACCTCTAGAGCTCTGATTACCCTTGCCGAGGGTATCGACGACCTGCAAAGCGTCACCCTCATCGATGTCTTGCGCCGTGCTGAAGTCGAAGTGGTAGTTGCCAGCATCGAGGCCAGGCGGATGCTGACCTGTGCCCGTGGTACGCGCCTGACTGCCGATGGCATGCTGGTGGACGTGCTGGCGCAGCCTTTCGACCTGATTGTCCTGCCCGGCGGTGCCGTCGGCAGTCAACACCTGGCCAACCATCAACCCTTACAGCAATTGCTCAAGGATCAGTCCGCTGCTGGCCGCCTGTTTGCCGCGATTGGCGAGTCTCCCGCATTGGCCCTGCAAGCCTCTGGTGTACTGCGCCAGCGGCGCATGACCTGTTTGCCAACGGTCAGTCATCAACTGCTTGGCTGCACCTTTGTCGACCAGCCTGTGGTGGTTGACGGTAATTGCATCACGGCACAGGGCTCGGGGGCGGCGCTGGCGTTTGCCTTGCAACTGGTCGAGCAGCTACAAGGCAAGGCCGTCAGGCTGACGGTGGCGCGGGAGTTACTGGCGTAACAGCGGCTGGCGTGTCTTGCGGGCTCTGCACCGGCGTATGCATGCGATCGCGTTGGGCCAGGGTCGGGAAGAGTTTGATCCACGCCCCGGTGACCACCAGTGTGCCTACGCCACCCATGACCACCGCTGGTACGGTGCCGAACCAGTGTGCGGTGAGGCCGGACTCGAACTCACCCAACTGGTTCGAGGCGCCGATGAACAAGCCGTTCACGGCGCTGACCCGCCCGCGCATTTCATCCGGGGTCTCCAGTTGCACGAACGAGGCGCGGATCACCATGCTGATCATGTCGGCCGCGCCGAGCACCACCAGCACCGCCAGCGAAAACCAGAATGAAGTCGACAGGCCGAAGGCAATGGTTGCCACGCCGAATACACCGACGGCGGTAAACATTATCCGGCCGACCTTGCGTTCGACGGCGAATCGCGCCAGCCAGAGTGACATCAGTAAGGCGCCGACCGCCGGTGCCGAGCGCAGCAGGCCCAGGCCCCAGGGCCCGGTCAGCAGAATGTCCTTGGCAAACACCGGCAACAAGGCCGTGGCGCCGCCGAGCAACACCGCGAACAGGTCCAGCGAGATGGCCCCGAGAATGTCCGGGCGGCTGCGGATAAAACGCACGCCCGCCAGCAATGAATCGAGCGTGGCCTTGCCTTTGTTGAGTGGGGTCTGCCGGGCTGGCAAATTGAGCATCAGGCAGCAGGCGATGACGTACAGCACCACCGTCGGGCCATACACCCACACACTGCCGAACGCATAGAGCAGGCCACCCAGTGCCGGGGCGACGATGGTGGCCGACTGCTGCGCCGATTGTGCGGCGGCGACTGCTCGGGGAAACAGCGCGCTGGGCACGATACTGGGCAGCAACGCCTGGGTGGTGGGCATCTCGAACGAGCGGGCCGCGCCGAGCAGGAAGGCAAGGATGAAAATCATCTCGCGAGTCACCTGATCAGTGGCGCTGCCGATCGCCAGGGCGAGGGCGATCAACGCCTGCAACGACTGACAGAGAGCCGCGACTTTGCGCCGGTCATAGCGGTCAGCCACATGCCCCGTATGCAGCATGAACAGCACCCGTGGCGCGAACTCCACCAGCCCCACCAAGCCCAGATCCAGCACATTGCCGGTGAGTTGGTAGAGGTTCCAGCCAATAGCCACAGTGAGCATCTGAAAACCGCTGGCGGTGAAAATTCGCGCCAGCCAGAACGCCAGGAAAGGGCGCTGGTGACGTAACAACAAGGGCTCTGGAGTGGGCATCGGCGGGCAAATCTGACGGCTGAAACAGCGAGATTATCATCAAGTTGTAACCAGAAGTTGCGTCAGGCTCATGAAACCTTGTGTCCACCTCCTGAGGCAACCTGTCACGCGGCAAAAGACCACACAGTCTGTCAGCAAAAATGCGACTACTCTTTGATCGTTACTTGATCCAGATCAAAGCCTTTTCAGGATTTGCTCTGAAGGCCAGATGGCCAGACTCCCTGCGTTGTGCTGAAGGTAGAAAAAAAAGAACGAATTCCAATTCGCCACACTCCATACCCGTGGGGGCGGTGGGTGCAGGCCACGAGCCTGTAGCCGTATTACCTGACAGAGGAAGACTTATGTTCGGTTTGGAGGCACTTGATCTCGCCCGAATTCAGTTCGCATTCACCATCTCATTTCACATCCTGTTCCCGGCGATCACCATCGGCCTGGCGAGTTACTTGGCAGTACTCGAAGGGCTGTGGCTGAAAACCAACAACAACACCTACCGTGACCTCTACCATTTCTGGTCGAAGATCTTTGCCGTCAACTTCGGCATGGGCGTGGTCTCGGGACTGGTCATGGCCTACCAGTTCGGGACCAACTGGAGCCGATTCTCGGATTTCGCCGGATCGGTCACTGGGCCCTTGCTCACCTATGAAGTGCTCACGGCGTTCTTTCTCGAGGCCGGCTTTCTTGGTGTCATGCTGTTTGGCTGGAACAAGGTGGGGCGCAAGCTGCACTTCTTTTCCACCGTCATGGTGGCCATTGGCACGCTGATCTCGACCTTTTGGATCCTTGCCTCCAATAGCTGGATGCAGACCCCCCAGGGTTACGAAATCGTCAACGGCCAAGTCATTCCGGTGGACTGGTTGGCGATCATTTTCAACCCGTCATTCCCGTACCGCCTTCTGCACATGGCGACGGCCGCCTTCGTCGCCACCGCGTTCTTCGTCGGCTCCTCCGCTGCCTGGCACCTGCTTCGCGGACGTGACAACCCGGCCATCCGCACCATGCTCTCGATGGCCATGTGGATGGCACTGATCGTCGCGCCGATCCAGGCGGTTATCGGTGACTTCCATGGGCTCAACACGCTCAAGCACCAACCGGCGAAAATTGCCGCCATCGAAGGTCACTGGGAAAACGTGGGTGATGAACCGACGCCGTTGATCCTGTTCGGTTGGCCGGACATGAAGGAAGAACGGACCAAGTACGCGGTCGAGATTCCGTATCTGGGCAGCCTGATCCTGACGCACTCGCTGGACAAGCAGGTTCCGGCGCTCAAGGAATTCCCGCCTGAAGACCGGGCCAATTCCACCATCGTGTTCTGGTCGTTCCGGATCATGGTCGGCCTGGGCATGCTGATGATCTTCACCGGCCTGTGGAGTCTGTGGCTACGCAAGCGCGAACGCCTGTATTCCAATCGCGCGTTCCTGCACCTGGCGTTGTGGATGGGGCCATCGGGCCTGATCGCCATTCTCGCCGGCTGGTTCACCACTGAAATCGGTCGACAGCCCTGGGTGATCTACGGGGTGATGCGCACCGCTGACGCCTCTTCGGGGCACAGCGTGGTGCAGATGAGCATCACCCTGGCGTTGTTTGTCGTGGTGTATTTCTCGCTGTTTGGTGTGGGCTTGAGCTACATGATGCGCCTGGTGCGCAAAGGTCCGAAGCTCAATGAAGGTGCCGAGCCGAGCCACGGTGGCCCTGGCCAGCAACGTACGCCAGCCCGTCCGCTTTCCGCTGCCGATGACGGCACCGAAAGTGATCACGGCGACAGCCTGAACAAGGGGAATTGAGTCATGGGTATTGATCTTCCGCTGATCTGGGCCGTGATCATCATCTTCGGCATCATGATGTACGTGGTCATGGACGGCTTCGACCTGGGGATCGGGATTCTCTTTCCGTTCATCAAGGACAAGGGCGATCGTGACGTGATGATGAACACCGTCGCCCCGGTCTGGGACGGCAATGAAACCTGGCTGGTGCTGGGCGGGGCGGCGTTGTTCGGCGCCTTCCCGCTGGCCTATTCGGTGGTGTTGTCGGCGCTCTACCTGCCGCTGATCCTGATGCTCATCGGCCTGATTTTTCGCGGCGTGGCGTTCGAGTTCCGCTTCAAGGTCAAGGACGACAAGGTGCACATCTGGGACAAGGCGTTTATCGGTGGTTCGGTGACCGCGACCTTCTTCCAGGGCGTGGCGCTCGGGGCGTTTATCGATGGCTTCAAGGTGGTCGACCGGCAGTTTGTCGGTGGTTCGCTGGACTGGCTGACGCCCTTCACCCTGTTCTGCGGCGTGGCGTTGGTGGTGGCCTATGCGCTATTGGGTTGCACCTGGCTGATCATGAAGACCGAAGGCAAATTGCAGGAGCAGATGCACGACCTGGCTCGTCCCTTGGCATTCGTCCTGTTGGCGGTGATAGGAGTGGTCAGTCTGTGGACGCCGCTTGCCCATGCCGAGATTGCCGCGCGCTGGTTCACCCTGCCGAACCTGTTCTGGTTCCTGCCGGTGCCGATCCTGGTGCTGGTGACCCTTTACGGGTTGCTCCGGGCGGTGGCACGTAATGCTCACTACACGCCGTTTCTGTTGACCCTGGTGCTGATCTTCCTGGGTTACAGCGGGCTGGGGATCAGCCTGTGGCCGAACATTATTCCGCCGTCGATCTCGATCTGGGATGCCGCAGCGCCGCCGCAAAGCCAGGGCTTCATGCTGGTGGGCACGCTGTTCATCATTCCGTTCATCCTGGGCTACACCTTCTGGAGCTACTACGTGTTCCGCGGCAAGGTGACCCACGAAGACGGCTATCACTAAATGCTTGAAGGCGGTGCTGTCCTGCGGGACGGCACCGCCAGCACACCGAGGATCCGGCAATGGCAGATAAACATTCTCTGCAGGAAATCGAAGACGCTGAAAAGAAACCGCTGTGGCAGCGACTTGGCTGGCTGGCCGGGATCTGGATCGGCAGCGTGCTGGCGCTGTTTGTCGTCGCCAGCCTGATGCGCCTGTTCATGAATGCGGCAGGCCTGAGCACTCACTGAGCACTGAACATCCCATCCCGTGCCTTGCGGCATGGCTTTCAACCCTCCGCTGGAGGGTTTTTTTGCCCTACTTGCGCGCTTTGAGGATCACGAACTTGGGTGTGGCCGCGACCTGTTCGACACCGCGGAACAAGCGCGCCAGCTTGCTGTGGTAGCCCAGGTGGCGGTTACCGACGATGTACAGCGATCCACCCACCACCAAGGCTTCGCGGGCCTGCTGGAACATTCGCCAGGCGAGGAAGTCTCCCACCACCTGCTGCTGGTGGAACGGTGGATTGCACAGCACCACGTCCAGCGATTGCGCTTCCTGCCCGGCCAGGCCGTCGCCTGCCCGCGCGGTCATCGGGCGATCACCCAGTGCCGCTTGCCAGTTCTCGCTGGCGGATTGCACGGCCATGAACGATTCGTCCACCAGGGTGTAGTGCGCATCGGGGTTGCTCAGGGCACTGGCGATTGCCAGCACACCGTTTCCGCAACCCAGGTCCGCGACCCGGGCCTGGCCGAGGTTCTTCGGCAGGTGCGGAAGAAACGCCCGGGTGCCGATATCCAGGCCTTCACGGCAGAACACGTTGGCGTGATTGACCAACTCAATGGCCGGCTCGTCCAGGCGGTAGCGGGTCGGGTAGGGCGAGGCGGTGGCGGGCCTGTCATCGGCGCAGGCGATCAACAGCCGGGCTTTCTTCACGGCCAGTGAGGCGTGCATCGGGCCGATGTAGCGCTCCAGCAACTCGCCGGCCGCCCGCGGCAAATGCTTGATCATGGCTGCGGCGATCACCTGAGCGCCCGGCGCCAATTGGCCTTGCAGTCGGATCAATTGCTCTTCCAGCAGCGCCAGGGTTTTTGGCACGCGGATCAGCACACGGTCAAACGGGCCTGATAGCGCTGCGCTGGCAGGTACTACGCGGACAGCGTCGAAGGGCAGGCCATTACGCACCAGGTTCTTTTCCAGGGCCAGGGCCGCCAGGAAGGAGTCACCGCTGCTGGTGAGGGCGACCTTGCCGGCCAGGCTGGCTGCCAATGCACCAAAGCTGTCATTCAGCACCAGTACCCGTGTGTGTGCGCCTGGCTGTTGCTCAGCCAGATGGTTGAGCAAGTACTCATCGGCAGCATCGAAGGCCTGCAACGGTTCGTTTGGCTGTTCCGGTTGGCGGATCAGATCGAGTTCGGCAAAAGGGCTTTCGAGCAGGGGCATCGGGTGAGGACTCTGGATAATCAACGGCAGGAATTCATCGGGTGTCCGCGTCCACCCGCTGGAAACGGGCGGGCGCGGTTGAATGGATGGCGCTGCGTGGTGCTGGCATCCCCACTCGAATCAGGCAAATGGTACGTTTTTTTGCATTGGATTACTTGTTGGTTTTCCTCGGTGACCCGCGGTGGTCGTCTGCGCAGGCGATTGTGAATTCAGATCATCCTCGATTTTACCGCCGCAACCACGGCGGACATCTTGTTGGCCACGCCCATTTTCTTGATGGCACTGTTGACGTGGAAGTTCACCGTGCGTTCGCTCAGGCTGAGGATGGCGGCCACGTCTGACGCAGTCTTGCCATACGCCGACCATTTCAGGACTTCGATTTCCCGGGGCGACAGATGGGTCTGGTTATTGCACTCGGGATGATTGCCTGGTGTCAGTTGAAGTGCCAGTGTCTGTAGCTTCTGACAGATAAATACCGAGTACCCGAGTTGTTCATAGAGTTCGAAGGCAGTGACCCGGCAATGACTGCGAGCCACGCTGAGCATGCCCACGGCAGCCCCCCTGGGCTCATGCACCGGTTGCGACCAGCCATGTTGCAGGCCCTGATCTTCTAATGCGTGCCATAGCTCCGGTGTCGTGGCGAACGAATGGCTATCCCACAGGATGGGTAGCGTTGAACGATTGCAATGAGCCACTATTGGGTCGATCGAACTGTAGTGATTCTGTTCGTACTGGATATTCCAATCGTGGGGGTAGTTGTTCAGGTGCACAGGATTTAAATGTGTTGCGGGCGCATGTGAAGTCATTGAAAAAGCACAGTATTCGTACCCAAGATTGTTGAAGAACTGGAGGGCGATGCTGTATGCAATTTCGAGTTTTGATGCTGATGCCAACTGTTTCAACTGCACTTTCTTCCAGATTTCCATTACTCACACTCCCTAATACATCAATTAGCAGGCTGGCTACGTCCGAAAACCAGCATTTTCGAGTGTAGGATATGTCCTAGGGAATCGGTGGGATTTTTTTGTTATTGAGAAACATACCAAGTGTGGTGAGAGTTATAAGGTGGACAGCGAAGGTATTAATCATCTTGCATGATTGTCGTCATTTGATAAGTGAAAAGCGTTGTCCAAGTTGCTTGATTTGTTGTTCTTTTAAGGGGCGCTATAAACTTAATGTTTAACTTGCTGGGCAGCTTTTTTCTGCGGCACAGAGCCTATACCACTACAAATAGGCGGTGTTCCTGCCCGGCGCTTTGCGGGACACTGGTGCTTCCTGATCCACGGAGCCTCCCATGAGCGCCAGCGAAGAGAAGTTCAGCCGTCAGACTCTGCTTGACGTGCAACCCCTCACTCCCAGCTTGTTTACGTTGCGCACCACCCGCGATCCGGGCTTTCGCTTTCGAGCTGGCCAGTTTGCGCGCCTGGGCGTGACCAAGGCGGATGGCAGTACGGTCTGGCGGGCCTATTCCATGGTGTCCGCGCCGCACGACGAGTTCCTCGATTTCTTTTCCATTGTGGTGCCGGGCGGTGAGTTTACCAGCGAGCTCAGCCGCTTGAAGCAAGGTGACGAGTTACTGGTCGAGCGTCAGGCATTTGGCTACCTGACCCTTGATCGATTCGTCGATGGCCGGGACCTGTGGATGCTCTCTACCGGTACTGGCGTGGCGCCCTTTCTGTCGATCCTGCAGGATTTCGAGGTGTGGGAGCGCTTTGAGCGGATCATTCTTGTGTACAGCGTGCGTGAAGCACGAGAGTTGGCGTACCGGGCGCTGATCAGCGAGTTGAAAGACCGGGAGTACCTGGCGGAGCACGCCCATAAACTGCAGTTTGTTGCCACAGTGACGCGCGAACAGCACCCGGGAGCATTGAATGGACGTATCACCTCACTGATTGAAAGTGGCGAGTTGGAGCGAGCGGCGGGCCTGGATATCACGCCCGAGCATTCACGGATCATGCTTTGCGGCAATCCGCAAATGATCGATGACATGCGTAAGCTGCTCAAGCAACGAGGCCTGCAGTTGAGCCTGAGCCGCCGGCCCGGTCAGGTGGCGGTGGAAAACTATTGGTAATGAAGACGGCGCCTGTTGGCGCCGTCTTCGATTGCAATCACTGCTTCACGGCTTGTTGTTCTGCGCTTTCAACAGGTCGCGGATTTCACCCAGCAATTCCTCTTCCTTGGTCGGAACCGGTGGCAGGCTTGGCGCCGCGGCCTCTTCACGTTTCAGGCGATTGATGGCTTTTACCCCCATGAAAATGGCAAAGGCGACGATCACAAAGTCGATGATGCTCTGGATGAATTTGCCATAGGCCAGCACGACGGCCGGGACATCGCCCTGCGCCGCCTTGAGGGTGACGGCCAAGTCCCCGAAGTCCACCCCACCGATCAGCAGGCCGATGGGCGGCATGATCACGTCACCGACAAACGAGGTCACGATCTTGCCGAACGCCGCGCCGATGATGATACCCACGGCCATGTCGACCACATTTCCCTTGACCGCGAAGGCCTTGAACTCACTTATCACGCCCATAGGTTATTCCTTGTTACAGATGAGGTTGGTGAAGGCAGTGTAATTCAGCCGGACGAGTCTTGCTCGTCGTTGATAGCTGCCTCCGCGCCTCTTGGTCGACCCTGCGCAGGGTGAAAAGTTTTCAATGAATAACTAATTTATCGGCGAGTCGTTCATCTGGCTGACGACGCAGTACGGAAATTTTCAGGTGCATTCCATAGAGGTGGAACTATATCCATTCAAAGTGTGGGTGATTTCGTGGGCGGTCTAAATGGCGATGGAAAGTAATATTTGATGACCGTTTACTGCCAATAGATTTATGAAACATGAGCTTGAAGTCCCGTTAGTGTTTTAACTCTAACTTGTGCGTCAAGTTATCTATGTATCAGTCCTATTACAACAAGAGAAAGCGGGCTGTTTAGATTTCCCATAGGGGATCTCTGTATTACACATCAGGTTTGCGGCGCAACTATCAAGTCAAGCCCTCCGAAGCTGGCCCGCTGAGTTATCATCACGCTTTTTCCAGGAGTTCAGATGGCCAAGGCGAAACGCATGTATGGCTGCACCGAGTGCGGCGCGACCTTTCCCAAATGGGCTGGCCAATGTGGCGAGTGCGGGGCCTGGAACACCCTCACCGAAACCATGGTGGAAAGCGGTGGGGCGGCGGCTCCCAGCGGGCGTACCGGTTGGGCAGGTCAGCAAGCGCAGATCAAAACCCTGGCGGAAGTCAGCGTCGAAGAAATTCCGCGTTTTTCCACCGCGTCCGGCGAACTCGACCGCGTGCTTGGCGGCGGCCTGGTCGATGGCTCGGTGGTCTTGATCGGCGGTGACCCGGGCATCGGCAAGTCGACCATTCTTCTGCAAACCCTGTGCAATCTGGCCATCCGCATGCCGGCGCTCTACGTCACGGGCGAGGAATCCCAGCAACAGGTCGCCATGCGCGCCCGGCGCCTGGGCTTGCCTCAGGATCAATTGCGGGTCATGACTGAAACCTGCATCGAAACCATTATTGCCACGGCGCGGGTGGAGAAACCCAAGGTGATGGTGATCGACTCGATCCAGACCATTTTTACCGAGCAGTTGCAGTCGGCGCCGGGTGGCGTGTCCCAGGTTCGCGAAAGTGCGGCACTGTTGGTGCGTTATGCGAAACAGAGTGGCACGGCGATTTTCCTGGTCGGCCACGTGACCAAGGAGGGCGCACTGGCCGGTCCCAGAGTGTTGGAGCACATGGTGGATACCGTGCTGTATTTCGAGGGCGAGTCCGATGGCCGCTTGCGCCTGCTGCGCGCAGTAAAGAACCGTTTCGGTGCGGTGAACGAACTGGGTGTCTTCGGGATGACCGACAAGGGCCTGAAAGAAGTTTCCAACCCTTCGGCAATTTTTCTGACCCGCGCTCAGGAAGAAGTACCTGGCAGCGTGGTAATGGCCACTTGGGAAGGTACTCGTCCGATGCTGGTGGAGGTCCAGGCATTGGTGGACGACAGCCATCTGGCCAACCCGCGTCGAGTGACACTGGGCCTGGATCAGAATCGCCTGGCCATGCTCCTGGCGGTCTTGCATCGCCATGGTGGAATTCCGACTCACGACCAGGACGTATTCCTTAACGTGGTTGGCGGGGTCAAGGTCCTGGAAACAGCTTCCGACCTGGCCTTGATGGCCGCGGTCATGTCGAGTCTGCGTAACCGGCCGCTACCCCATGACCTGCTGGTGTTTGGTGAGGTGGGTCTGTCCGGTGAAGTGCGCCCGGTGCCCAGTGGCCAGGAGCGCTTGAAGGAGGCGGCAAAACACGGCTTCAAGCGCGCCATCGTGCCCAAGGGCAACGCGCCCAAGGAAGCACCTGCCGGGCTGAAGATCATTGCTGTCAGCCGTCTGGAGCAGGCGCTGGATGCACTGTTCGAATAAACCGCGCCTTCAGGTTTCGATCAGCGCACCCAGCTCGCGCTCCAGCTCTTCTTGATCGCCAAGGTTAAGCTCCATCAGGCGTCGCAGTGTGCTGACAGACTCCAGGCTGATATAGCGACAGACAAAGCCCAACTGACCGTGTTCCTCATGAGTCAGTTGGACATCCATGCGAATCTCGGTCTCAGCATCCAGGTGGATGTCGACCGAGAACATTTTTGCCCTGTCACCGGTCCAGGCGGCCGGGCATTCGACCAGCAAGCCCTTGAGCGACAAGTCGATCAGTTTGGCCGGCCAGCGCAGGTTGCCCTGGCTGAGTTCGGTCCTTGCATCGAAACCAATTCTTCTGAAGCGACGGCGATTACCGGAATGGGGGCTCATGCTGCAGTTCCTCTGCGATTGGGCTGACTATAGACCGGCGCTGGCAGCCAGCGCGAGGCTCTAGACCATTGTCGAGTATGGTCTTTGCCGTAATCGGCGCTAAACTCGGGGTGGCTTTCTCTCAAGTCCACCTGGCTGGAATAAAAAATAATGAAAAATAATAATAGCCCGCTCCGCCACATACCCTGGCTGGTGCTGGCAATCGTCGGGGCGTGCGCCCTCGGAGTAGTAGCATTGCGTCGGGGCGAGGCGATCAACGCCTTGTGGATTGTGGTCGCGGCAGTGGCCATCTATCTGGTCGCGTATCGTTACTACAGTCTGTTCATCGCCAACAACGTGATGCAACTCGATCCACGGCGGGCCACCCCCGCAGTGCTCAACAACGATGGTCTGGACTATGTGCCAACCAACAAACACATTCTTTTCGGTCACCACTTCGCCGCGATCGCGGGTGCCGGTCCGTTGGTCGGGCCTGTGCTGGCAGCGCAGATGGGCTATTTGCCCGGCACTTTGTGGCTGATCGCTGGCGTGGTGCTGGCGGGTGCGGTTCAGGACTTCATGGTTCTGTTCCTGTCCACTCGGCGCAACGGCCGCTCCCTGGGTGACATGGTCCGTGAAGAAATGGGCCGCATCCCCGGGACCATTGCGCTGTTTGGCTGCTTCCTGATCATGATCATCATCCTCGCGGTGCTGGCGCTGATCGTGGTCAAGGCGCTGGCCGAAAGCCCGTGGGGCATCTTTACGGTGATGGCGACCATCCCGATCGCGATGTTCATGGGTATTTACATGCGCTACATCCGTCCGGGTCGCATTGGCGAAATCTCGGTGATCGGCGTGTTGCTGCTGCTGGGTTCCATTTGGCTAGGCGGGCAGATTGCCGCCGACCCGGTATGGGCCAAGGCGTTCACCTTCACCGGGATCCAGATCACCTGGATGCTGATCGGCTACGGTTTCGTGGCAGCGGTACTGCCGGTCTGGCTGATCCTCGCCCCGCGTGACTACCTGTCGACCTTCCTCAAGATCGGTACGATCATTGCCCTGGCCATCGGCATTCTGGTGACCATGCCGGAACTGAAAATGCCGGCGCTGACGCAGTTCATCGACGGTACCGGTCCAGTCTGGAAAGGCGGTCTGTTCCCGTTCCTGTTCATCACCATTGCCTGCGGCGCGGTCTCCGGATTCCACGCGCTGATTTCTTCCGGTACTACGCCGAAACTGCTGGATAACGAAACCAACGCCCGCTACATCGGTTACGGCGGCATGCTGATGGAGTCCTTCGTGGCCATCATGGCTATGGTCGCCGCGTCGGTGATCGAGCCAGGCGTGTACTTCGCCATGAACAGCCCTGCGGCTGTGGTTGGCAGTGATGTGGTGTCGGTGGCGCAGACCGTCAGCAGCTGGGGTTTTGCAATTACTCCTGAAGCGCTGCAGGCGGTGGCCCACGACATCGGCGAGACCACCATCCTGGCGCGCGCCGGTGGTGCCCCGACCCTGGCGGTGGGTATCGCGCAGATCCTGCACAGTGTCCTGCCGGGTGAAAATACCATGGCGTTCTGGTACCACTTCGCAATTCTGTTCGAGGCGCTGTTCATCCTCACCGCGGTCGACGCTGGTACCCGTGCCGGTCGTTTCATGCTGCAGGACCTATTGGGCTCGTTCGTGCCAGCGCTCAAGCGCACCGAATCGTGGACTGCCAACCTGATCGCAACTGCCGGCTGTGTGGCCATGTGGGGTTGGCTGCTCTATCAAGGTGTGATCGATCCGCTGGGTGGTATCAACACCTTGTGGCCGCTGTTCGGCATCTCCAACCAGATGCTCGCCGGTATCGCGCTGATGCTCGCTACCGTGGTCCTGATCAAAATGAAGCGCCAACGCTACATTTGGGTCACCCTGGTGCCGGCGGTATGGCTGCTGATCTGCACCACCACCGCAGGCTTCATCAAGCTGTTCGATGCCAACCCGGCGATTGGCTTCCTGTCGCTGGCGAAAAAATACAGCGATGCCCTGGCCAATGGTCAGATCCTCGCTCCGGCCAAGGATATCGCGCAGATGCAACACGTGATTTTCAACGCCTACACCAACGCCACGCTGACCGCGCTGTTCCTGTTTGTGGTTTTCAGCATCCTGTACTTCGCACTCAAGGTCGGTATTTCCGCCTGGGGCAGCAAAGAGCGCACGGATAAAGAATCGCCATACCAGGCTCTGCCGGATGCGTAAGAGAGGATTGCAGCGTGTTCAATGACCTCAGTCGCCTCGGTAAGTACCTCGGTCAGGCCGCGCGCCTGATGGTCGGCATGCCCGACTACGACAATTATGTCGAGCATATGCAGACCAAGCACCCGGACAAGCCGGTGATGAGCTACGAGGCGTTCTTCCGTGAGCGCCAGGAAGCTCGATACGGCGGTAAGGGTGGGCCCAAGTGCTGTTGATCTGACAGACTTGGGTTGGTGCAGTCCCCCTGTGGGAGCGAGCCAGCTCGCGAAAGCGGTGTATCAGTCAGCATCCTGGTTGGAGCTGATGGCCCTTTCGCGAGCAGGCTCGCTCCCACATTTGTTTTGTGTTGTTCATTAGTTTTGTGAAACAGGAGATCAATTTTGTCCTCTCCCATTCTGGTCACGATCCTCAGTGGCTTCCTCGGTGCCGGCAAGACCACCTTGCTGCGTCACCTGCTCAAAGCCGAGCACGGGCTGAAAATCGCCGTGATCGAAAACGAATTCAGTGACGCCGGTATTGATACCCAGTTGTTGGGCGACGAGCCGGTACAAGTGATGACGCTGTCTAACGGCTGCGTCTGTTGCACCATCCACACCGATCTGACCAAAGCCCTGTACCTGCTGCTGGAGCGGCTGGACAGTGGCGAAATCGCCTTCGACCGCCTGGTGATCGAATGCACCGGCCTGGCCGACCCGGCACCGGTGGCGCAAACCTTTTTCATTGATGAAGAGTTGCGCGAGCGCTATTTGCTCGACGGCATCATCACTCTGGTCGATGCGGCCCACGCCGATGTGCATCTGAGCCAGACCATTGCCCAGGCACAAATCGGGTTTGCCGATCGGCTGTTGGTTAGCAAGCGCGACCTGGTGGATGAGGCGACCTTCACTGCCTTGAGCGAGCGTCTGGCCCGGATCAATCGTCGCGCACCGATTCGTGTGGTCGAGCATGGACGGATTGATCTGGCCGAACTGCTGGATGTTCGTGGCTTCAACCTCAACGCCGACCTGGGCGGCGGGGTGAGTTTGCGTCCGGTGAGCAAGGCGCCGTCCATCGATCGCATCAGCAGCCTGGTGTTGCGCAGCGACAAGGCGCTGGATATCGACAAACTCAGTGAGTTCATGAATGAGCTGCTGGAGGAGCACGGCAAGCAACTGCTGCGTTACAAGGGTGTATTAAGTATCCGCGGTGAGCCACGACGCCTGGTGTTCCAAGGGGTATTGAAGCTGTATGGCTTCGATTGGGATACCGAATGGGCTGAGGACGAATCCCGTGAAAGCGTGATCGTGTTCATTGCCGATGATCTGCCGGAAGGGAAAATTCGTGACGGGTTTGCGCGGATTGCTGCAGATTGAATGAATGCGCTGCTAGGGTGAGCCCTTTATTTTAAGTCCGCCTGCGTAGTGCTGGTCTTGAGCTGTTTTCGATTTTTTGTTGAGAATAACAAGCATAAAAAAACCGGCACAGGTGCCGGTTTTTTTATGACTGCGGTTTTAGCGGGCTGATTAAGCGCCGTACACCGGCAGCTTTTTGCAGATAGCCTTGACCTTCTCACGTACGGCATCGATCACCGCTTCGTTGTTCAGGTCAGCCAGGATGTCGCAAATCCAGCCTGCCAGTTCCTTGCACTCTGCTTCCTTGAAGCCACGAGTGGTTACAGCCGGGGTGCCGAAGCGCAGGCCGGAGGTGACGAACGGGGAGCGTGGGTCGTTTGGTACCGAGTTCTTGTTCACGGTGATGAACGCTTTGCCCAGAGCGGCGTCGGCGTCTTTACCGGAGATTTCTTGCTTGATCAGCGACAGCAGGAACAGGTGGTTTTCAGTACCGCCGGAAACCACGTCGAAACCGCGCTCGATGAATACGCCGGCCATGGCCTGGGCGTTTTTCACCACTTGTTGCTGGTAGGCCTTGAACTCAGGCTGCAGCGCTTCTTTGAAGCAGATTGCCTTGGCGGCGATCACGTGCTCCAGCGGGCCACCCTGGGCGCCCGGGAATACTGCGGAGTTCAGCTTCTTCTCGATGTCGGCGTTGGCTTTGGCCAGGATCAGGCCACCACGTGGACCGCGCAGGGTCTTGTGGGTGGTGGTGGTCACGACGTCAGCGAATGGCACCGGGTTCGGGTAGACGCCAGCGGCGACCAGACCGGCCACGTGGGCCATGTCGACGAACAGGTAGGCGCCCACCTTGTCGGCGATTTCGCGGAAGCGTGGGAAGTCGAGGATCTGCGAGTAGGCAGAGAAACCGGCGACGATCATTTTTGGCTTGTGCTCGACGGCCAGGCGCTCGACTTCGTCGTAGTCGATCAGGCCGTTGGCGTCGATGCCGTACTGGATGGCGTTGTACAGCTTGCCGGAGGAGGAAACGCTGGCGCCGTGGGTCAGGTGACCACCGTGGGCCAGGCTCATGCCCAGGATGGTGTCGCCAGCCGACAGCAGGGCCAGGTAAACGGCGCTGTTGGCTTGGGAACCGGCGTGCGGTTGAACGTTGGCGTAATCGGCACCGAACAGTTCTTTGGCACGGTCGATAGCCAGTTGCTCAACGACGTCGACGTACTCGCAACCGCCGTAGTAGCGCTTGCCCGGATAGCCTTCGGCGTACTTGTTGGTCAGAACCGAGCCCTGAGCTTCCATGACCGCTGGGCTGGTGTAGTTTTCCGAAGCGATCAGCTCGATGTGTTCTTCCTGGCGCTGAGCTTCTTGCTCCATGGCGGCAAAAAGATCGGCGTCGTACTTGGCAATAGTCAAATCACGGCTGAACATGGCGGTCCTCAAGGATCGGGGGGGCGGAAAAGGGAGGCATTCTAACTCAATGGCTTTTGTCTGGCATATGAAAGGACATCAAGTCGCAGACAAGTGGCGTTCATGCCGGGATCGGCGGTGATTGTGCTGTCGTCATCGCGGGCAAACCCGCTCCCACAGGGGGGATTGAGTAGCGTTTACTCGAAAACGAAGAGCGCATCATTGCTGAACTGCGCCTCGAAGCGCGCGGCCGGCATTGGCCGCCCGAACAGATACCCCTGCACTTCATCGCAATCGTGCTCGCGCAGAAACTCCAGTTGTTCGTGGGTTTCCACGCCTTCAGCGATCACCGCCAGGTTCAGGCTGTGGGCCATGGCAATGATTGCCCGGGCAATTTGCGCGTCTTGCTCGCCGGACGGCAGGCCATCGACGAAGGTGCGGTCGATTTTCAGCACGTCGATCGGGAACTGCTTGAGGTAGTTGAGCGAGGAGTAGCCGGTGCCGAAGTCGTCGACCGCGATACTCAGGCCGAGGTTTTTCAGGCCAGCGAGGATCTGCATGGCCTCGCTGACTTCGCGCATCAGGATGCTTTCGGTCAATTCCAGTTCCAGGCAGGCCGGCGGCAGGCCGATGTCCCTGAGGATATTGGCGATGCGGTTGCCGAGCTGACCATCGGAGAACTGCCGGGTAGAAATGTTCACCGAGACCTTTGGCACGCGCACACCGGCCTGGTGCCAGGTCTTGAGTTGACGGCAGGCCTCGCTGATGACCCAGTCGCCGACATCCACCACCAGCCCCAACTCTTCCAGCACCGGAATGAAATCCCCTGGCGGCACCAGTCCGCGTCGCGGGTGGCGCCAGCGCAGCAAGGCCTCGGTGCCGGTCAGGCGTTTGCCGTCGCCGCTGAATTGCGGCTGGTAGTACAGGACGAATTCATTCTGCTCGAGAGCATGGCGCAGGTCGCTTTCCAGCTCCAGGCGTTCTAGGGCGCTGGCGTTCATGTCGGCCTGGTAGAACTGGAAGTTGTTCTTGCCGCGCTCCTTGGCGTGGTACATCGCCGTGTCGGCGTTCTTCATCAGCTGGCTGAGCTCGTTGCCGTCCTGCGGGCTCAGGGCAATGCCAATGCTGGCGGTAACGAAGAATTCGCGGGCTTCGAGGACGAAGGGCCTGACCAGGCTGGCCAATATTTGCTCAGCCACGTTTATCGCCCGGTTCAGGGCTTGTTCACGGGTGGCGCGCGGTTGCAGCAACAGGGTGAACTCGTCGCCACCCATGCGG
Organism: Pseudomonas fluorescens; assembly: GCF_019212185.1. Classification (NCBI taxonomy): domain Bacteria; kingdom Pseudomonadati; phylum Pseudomonadota; class Gammaproteobacteria; order Pseudomonadales; family Pseudomonadaceae; genus Pseudomonas; species Pseudomonas fluorescens. Next base: position 5,653,878 of record NZ_CP078138.1, on the reverse strand, counting down.
GCTACCGTGTCATCGTCGTCGACACATCCAAGCAGGCGAGTGGCCATGTCCTTGAGCATGCGATCGCCGGCGGCATGCCCCAGCGAGTCATTGATCGGTTTGAAGCGGTCGAGGTCGAGGAACATCAGCACCACCCAGGACTTCTGCCGCTGCGCCGTTTGCAAGGCGGTGTGCAGGCGATCCTGGAACAGCGTGCGATTGGGCAGGTGAGTCAGGGCATCGTAGTAGGCGAGCCGGTGAATCCGTTGCTCGCTGGCCTTGCGTTCGCTGATGTCACTGAAGAAGCACACATAGCTGGCGAGGTCGCCCTCGTCGTCGAGCACTGCCGTGATACCGACCCAGGCCGGATAGTGTTCGCCACTGCGCCGCTTGAGCCAGACTTCGCCCTCCCAGGTGTTGTGCTGGTGCAATTGCTTGAGCACATAGCGCAGGTGGGCTTCCTGTTGTTCGTCGACGGTGAGCATGTTCGGCAATTGGTCGAGGACCTGGGCAACCTCGTAGCCACTGACGCGACTGAAGGCCTCGTTGGCTTGGACGATATAGCCGGCTGGGTCGGTGATGAGGATCGCCGACGTTGAGTGTTCAAACACCGTGGCGGCCATGCGCAGGTCTTTTTCGGCGCGCCGCTGTTGGCTGATATCGCGACCGACGCCCAGTACGCCTTCAAAGGTTCCGGCGTCGTCCCACACCAGCACCAGCCGCAGCTCGATAGGGATCTTGCGGCCGTCGGCGCGCAGACAATCGAACAGGAACAGTTGGGTCTGCACCTGGCTGCGTAATTGCGCCAGTTGCTCCGGATTGTTCAGGGCTTTGCTGACCCGGTCCATGAGGCTGTAGATGCCGGTCAGTTGTTGCGGATTGGCGACGATCGACTGCCAGCCGTTATGGAAAATCCAGTCAGCGTCATAGCCGAGCACGGCCTGCGCCGAGGGGCTGACGTAGTTGAGCGAGAGCCTGCTGTTGGTGGAGATGATCACGTCACTGATGCTTTCGGCGAGCATGCGGTAGCGCTGCTCGCTGTCGCGCAAGGATTCGCTGGCGGCGATCTGGTCGGTCACGTCCTTGGCCACGCCGATGATGCGCGTGACCTGCTCGTGCGGGTCGCGGGCCAATGCCTGTTCGCGGATGTCGAAGCAACGCCATTTGCCGTCACGGTGGCGAAAACGCAGCTGACATTGCATCAGTTGCCGATAACCGGTCTGGCGCTGCTCCTGGCGCATGCGATGGTAAAGCTCGGCATCCTCGGGATGCAGGAGGATTTCCCAGAAATACTCACCCATCTGGTGCAGTTCGGTCTTGTTGTAGCCGAGGGTCTGGCCCAGATGATGGTTGCTGAAAATCATCCGCTGGCTGATCACGTCCTGTACATAAAGATGATCAGGCACCGTGCGCACCACATCGGACCAGAAGCCTTCGCGTTCCAGCAGCGACAGTTCGACCAGCTTACGGCTGGTGATGTCATTGATGCTCAGGATCACCGCGCGGAAATCATGCTGCTCATGGGGCAAGCGCACCACCAGCCACAGATGCTGTTCACGGCCGTCGCGATCCTTGAGCTTGATCTCGGTTTCGAGGGTGCTCTGTTGTGTAAACACGGCCTCGAGCAGGAGGTTGCCGATGCTGTTGTCATCCAGCGGAGTGCCTTCGATCAGCAATTTCCAGGCGTGCTCGCTCGACTGGACGCCGAGCAGGTGCAGAGCGACCTGATTGACCTCGGTAATGCGTAGCTCCTGCAACAGTTGCTGGCGTTGCGCGGAGTTATCCAGGCAGGCACGCAATTGCTCGAGATTCTGCAGGCGGGCTCTTTCGAAAGCGCTCCTGAGGCCCGAAAGATCCATCACGCACAGCGCCACGCCGGTGCCGTCGAAAATATCCTGGTAGCGTCGGCGACCCTCGAGTAGCTGACGTTGCCGGCGGCGCATATTCAGCAAGGCGATGAAGGGCACCAGGGAGAGGGCCAGCCCCAGCAGGCATTTGCCAACAAAGGCTGGCAGCAACTGTTCGATGACCCGTTGCCGGTCGAACAGGCCGCGCAGTTGCCAGTCACTACTGCTCAAGGGGACCGTCAACACCGTATTGGTCTGGTCTTCGGCAGTCAGCCGGCTTGGCTGTGCAGCAGGCAGCAGGTCGTCGCGACTGATGATTTGCTGGGTGATGTGGTTTTCCACAAGCCACAGCGGGCGTATTGCCATGTCGCCTTGCTTGGTCAACGACGAGAAAAACGTCGGTCGCAGGCGCAGCGCCCAATAGCCGCGCGTGTTACCGCTGGCCTGGTGTAGCAACAGGTGCACCACTGAGCCGTCATTGGCGTTGCTGAAGTAGTGCGCCTGGGCGCGACTGCGCTGTACCAGCTCACTCAGATAAGCGGCGTCGCTGCTGTCAGCGGCGCTGTCGCCGAGCACCTTGCCCGAGGGGCTGAGCAGGGCCACGCTGAGCACATCCGGCAAAGACTGCTGAAGCTTGCGCAGCAGGAGTTGCTGCTGGTCGGCGGATTGAGGTTGTTCGACGATTGGTAGCAGATTCAGGGCAATCTGCGCATTCAGCGCCATGTTCAAGCTGACCTGCGCCGCCAGATCAGCGGTGTAATCGATGGTGTACTGGCGTTGGTTTTTCTGGGTTTCGCGCAGTTGATCCAGCAACTGCCAGAACAACAATCCGAGCAATAGCAATACCAGCATCGCCAGCGCGCCCTTCAGGGAACCGCGCAGGGGCGATCCGCTCACAGTGTTTTGCACGCGCGGGAAGGATGGCGGGGTGGCATTGGACAATCTCTAATCCTGCGGTGTGGCTGGACTGGCGCGACGTGCACTATAAGCCTGACGCCCGTAGGGCGGCTAGCATGCCTTGAGTTGTGGCAAAGTGCCAGCCCTGCGCGGCTGGACGGGTATGCTGCATTGAGGTAGCTTTGCCGGTTACGCAGGGCGTTCCAGCCCCAGAAATTCAGGCTTTTTTACCGCAAGCAGGCATTGACCCCGGTCCATGCCCGCGCCGCGCATGGCCTGCACGGGCTTGACCCGCTTTATTCAATCGTTACTGACGCTAGGTGCACATTTTGGCTCAATACGTCTTCACCATGCATCGGCTGGGCAAAGTTGTTCCGCCGAAGCGGGAAATCCTCAAAAATATTTCTCTGTCGTTCTTCCCTGGCGCGAAGATCGGCGTACTCGGCCTCAACGGTTCGGGTAAGTCCACGCTGCTGAAAATCATGGCTGGCGTCGACACTGAGTTCGAGGGCGAAGCGCGCCCGATGCCGGAACTGAACATCGGTTATTTGCCGCAGGAACCGATTCTCGATCCGACCAAGACTGTGCGTGAAGTGGTCGAAGAAGCGGTCAGCGTGATCAAGGACGCTCAGGCGCGCCTGGATGAGGTCTACGCGGCCTACGCCGAACCGGACGCTGATTTCGACAAGCTGGCGGCAGAGCAGGCCAAGCTTGAAGCCATCCTGCAAGCTGGCGACGGTCACAACCTGGAGCGCCAGCTGGAAGTCGCCGCCGATGCGCTGCGTCTGCCAGCCTGGGACGCGAAAGTCGAACACCTGTCCGGTGGCGAGAAGCGTCGTGTGGCCCTGTGCCGCCTGCTGCTGTCCGCCCCGGACATGCTGCTGCTCGACGAGCCGACCAACCACCTGGACGCCGACTCCGTGGCCTGGCTGGAGCATTTCCTGCACGACTTCCCGGGCACTGTGGTCGCGATCACGCACGACCGTTACTTCCTCGACAACGTTGCTGGCTGGATCCTGGAACTCGACCGCGGCGCGGGCATTCCTTACGAAGGCAACTACTCGGGTTGGCTGGAAGCCAAGTCCGACCGTCTGGCGGCTGAATCCAAGCAGCAGTCGGCTCACGAAAAAGCCATGAAGGAAGAGCTGGAGTGGGTGCGCAAAGGCGCCAAGGCCCGCCAGTCGAAATCCAAGGCTCGTCTGCAACGCTTCGAAGAGATGCAATCGCAGGAATTCCAGAAGCGCAGCGAAACCAACGAGATCTACATCCCGGCCGGTCCGCGCCTGGGTGACAAGGTCATCGAATTCAAGAACGTCACCAAGGGCTATGGCGACCGCGTGCTGATCGACAACCTGTCGTTCTCCATGCCTAAAGGCGCCATCGTCGGCGTAATTGGTGGTAACGGTGCGGGTAAATCCACGCTGTTCCGCATGCTGATGGGCAAGGAAACACCGGACTCGGGCAGCATCGAAGTCGGTGAAACCGTGCAACTGGCCTGTGTGGATCAGAGCCGCGAAGACCTGGATGGCAGCAAGACCGTATTCCAGCAAATCTCCGACGGTTCCGACCAGATCCGTATCGGCAGCTATGAAATCCCGTCGCGTACCTACGTCGGTCGTTTCAACTTCAAGGGCGGCGATCAGCAGAAGTTCGTCAAGGACCTGTCCGGTGGTGAGCGGGGTCGCTTGCACCTGGCTCTGACCTTGAAAGAGGGCGGCAACGTGCTGCTGCTCGACGAACCGTCCAACGACCTCGACGTTGAAACCCTGCGTTCCCTGGAAGAAGCCCTGCTGGACTTCCCGGGCGCCGCCATTGTGATCTCTCACGATCGGTGGTTCCTGGACCGCGTGGCGACGCACATCCTGGCCTACGAAGACGACTCGCAAGCGGTGTTCTTCGAAGGTAACTACACCGAGTACGAGGCGGACCGTAAAAAGCGTCTGGGCGAAGCTGCAGCCCAACCGCACCGAGTGCGTCACAAGAAACTGGCCTGATTTCTGGTTGGTTTGCTAAGCAGAACGGAGCCTTCGGGCTCCGTTTTTTTTGGCGGATTTCAGTTGAGACGGCAGTGAGTTGATCGCGGGCAAGCCCGCTCCCACAGTCCAACTCCATTTCCCGTTGTGGGAGCGGGCTTGTCCGCGATAAGGGTGTATTGGATGGTGCAGAATTCAGACTGAGAATCTCTTTTCTGGTGCATAAAACTCAAAAAATGCGGTTAATTTATATCCTGTGCACCATTTAATTTCATCAATGCGACATTTTGCGCTGTTACAGTGCCACTTTCGTTTGTTACAGTCCGGCTCAATCTCTCCAACGACAATAAATTTGCCGAGACTTTTCCATGATCGAATCCGTCGAATCCTTCCTTGCGCGCCTGAAAAAACGCGACCCTGACCAGCCTGAATTCCATCAGGCTGTGGAGGAAGTCCTGCGTAGCCTGTGGCCTTTTCTTGAGGCCAATCCGCACTATCTGACCTCCGGTATCCTGGAGCGCATCTGTGAGCCGGAGCGGGCGGTGGTGTTCCGGGTTTCCTGGGTCGACGATCATGGCGTCGTGCAGGTCAATCGCGGCTTCCGCATCCAGATGAACAGCGCCATCGGCCCGTACAAGGGTGGCCTGCGCTTACATCCGTCGGTCAACCTCGGCGTGCTGAAATTCCTCGCCTTCGAGCAAACCTTCAAGAACTCCCTCACCTCGTTGCCCATGGGCGGCGGCAAAGGTGGTTCGGACTTCGATCCCAAAGGCAAAAGCGACGCGGAAGTCATGCGCTTCTGCCAGGCCTTCATGAGCGAGCTGTATCGGCACATCGGTGCGGACGTGGATGTACCAGCCGGCGATATCGGTGTCGGTGCCCGTGAAATCGGCTTCCTGTTCGGTCAGTACAAGCGTCTGAGCAATCAGTTCACCAGCGTGCTGACCGGCAAGGGCATGAGCTACGGCGGCAGCCTGATTCGTCCGGAAGCCACCGGTTTTGGCTGCGTCTACTTTGCCGAAGAAATGCTCAAGCGCAGTGGCGAAAAGGTCCAGGGCAAGCGTGTGGCGATCTCCGGGTCCGGCAACGTGGCGCAGTATGCGGCGCGTAAGGTCATGGACCTGGGCGGCCAAGTGATTTCGCTTTCCGACTCCGAAGGCACGCTGTACTGCGAAGCGGGACTCACCGAGGAGCAATGGCAGGCGTTGCTGGAACTGAAAAACGTCCAGCGTGGCCGGATCAGTGAATTGGCCAGCCGTTTTGGCCTGGAGTTCCGTGCTGGCCAATGCCCGTGGGATCTGCCGTGCGACATCGCACTGCCGTGTGCCACTCAAAATGAGCTGGATGCCGAGGCTGCGCGCACGCTACTGCGCAACGGCTGCATCTGCGTGGCAGAAGGCGCCAACATGCCGACGACCCTCGCGGCTGTGGATATCTTCATTGAGGCCGGGATCCTGTTCGCACCGGGCAAGGCCTCGAACGCCGGCGGCGTTGCGGTCAGCGGCCTGGAAATGTCGCAGAACGCCATGCGCCTGCTGTGGACTGCCGGAGAGGTTGACAGCAAGTTGCACAACATCATGCAGTCGATCCACCACGCCTGTGTGCATTACGGCGAGGAGAATGGCCGGATCAACTACGTCAAGGGCGCGAACATCGCCGGCTTCGTCAAAGTCGCCGATGCCATGCTGGCGCAAGGCGTGGTCTAACTCGCCTCGATGCGAATCACCTCGATCAACTGATCGCCGGCGGGTCGCTGCCAGAGCACTTCGTCATTCAGTTGTGCTCCCAGCAGCGCACGTCCCAGCGGCGAACTCCAGTTGATCAGGCCTTTGGCGGCTGCGGCCTGATCTTCGCCGACCAATTGCACGCGACGCTCGGTGTTCTGTGCGTCGGCGTAAGTGACCCAGCTGCCTATCTGCACCTTTTTTGTCGAGGTGGCCGGCGGCACGGGCAGGGCGCTCTGCAGGCGCTGATTGTAGTAGCGCAGGTCGCGCTCGAGATCGGCCAGGCGCTGTTTGTCGGCCTGCTCACCAAGGGCCGACTGAGCGCTGTGCAGCTGTTGCAGCTCGGCGACTTTGTCCTGCAGCAGCGCCAAGCCGGCGGGTGTCACGTAATTGGGCTGCGAGCTGACCTGGCGCTCTACGGGCTGGTCCGCTTGCGCGGCGGCGTTATCTTCATTGACGAATGCACGGCTCATGGCGGTTCTCCCTGTATGGGGTTTAGGCCATGCTGGCAGGCTTTTAGTTTCGCGGGTTATCCGAAAGCGACCTACTGCGAGCGATAAGCTCGCGCGGTGTCCCGATCCTTCTCTTGCTGCCAGGCGCGTTCGCGTTCATCCAGATGCCGGCTTTGATACGACTCGCGATCCTGGCTTCCGCGCATGGCCTGGCATTGGTGAAAGCCATCGCTCCAGCCTTCGGCGTAGCGGGCATCTTCCAGATAGCGCGGGACGTCTTTGCGAAATGTCCCGTTGATGGCCCCGGCAGCCTGCCGACCGCTGCTGCAACCGTCGTCGAAGCCGTCGGCGAAGGCCGGTGGATAACCTTTGGCGAGCAGCTCTTCATGGGTGGACTGACATCCGCCAATCAGCATCAGGACACTAAGCACTGCGAAACAACGCCACATCGTCGACTCCCGAACCGCTTTTGCGGCTAATGGCCGAAGACTACGATTGGGCTTGTGAGGTGATTGTGAAAGGCGTGTGATGGGCGTGTTGAACGATGGATCTCAAACGCCTGTAGGGGCTCGCTTGCCAGCGATGGGGCGCATAAATCCACCATCATTGGTGGCTGACCCACTGCCTTCGCTGCGATGGGGCGGCCCGACAAGCCAGCTCCTGCAAGGGTTTCGCGGCGGATGTCGATTCTGTGATCTACCGCAAAAGCCAGGTGGAGGAAGCGTTCAGCGTCAGTAGTGATACCACTTCAATTCCAGCATCACCTCGTTCTCGGCCGAGGCGATGTGGCTGAATTCGCGTTGGGCACTCAGGCGCAGGCCCAGGTTGCGCGACAGTTCCCACTGCTGATTCAGACTCAAGCTACGGCGCACCTCACCATTGGTGAAATAGTCGCCCTTGGCCTCCAGGCTCAGATTACCCAGCGGGTTGCGCCACAGCACGCCGGTGTTGAAGCCAGCGGCGGGCGAGATGAACTCGGCGAAATCATTGTTGTGCTCGACCCGCACGGTGCCCAGGGCAAAACCCAATACATCTTCACCCAGTTGCCAGGTACCACCGGCACCGCCGTTGACGTGGCTGACCAGGGTTTCGTCATCGTGCTTGCCCGGCACCCTTTCAAGGCCGCCAGTCACCTGCCACGACCAGGGCTGCAGCAGTTCGTTGCGCGGGGTCAGGGAGCGAATGGTCGCCAGGTCCAGCTGTTGCAACTGCCATTGGTTGCCTTCGTACTGGCGCAGTTTCATTTGCAGGATTTCAATCTGCGCACCCAGCGGGAAGCTCTCGGCGTTGTCATTCAGGTCGTGGTAGGCCATGCGCAGGCCGTACTCGCCGAAGGCCTGGTCGCCGCGGGTGCCGATGCCGGCTTGCCAGGTGCGCGACTCATGACCCTCTTCCGGCAGTCCCGGACGTTCGATTGACAGTTCCGGTGCCGGGTTGCGATTGATTGCCCGCAGCAACTCGAAGCTGCGCTGCGCCCGCGCGGGGTCGCGTTCCTGACCGTTGGCACGGTAGCGTTCGAGGCGATAGGCGGCATCGATGATCAGGGCCTGGCGATCCCGTGGCAGGGCCGTGAAAGCGGGGGCCTGCAGTTGTTTCTGGTCGGCACTGATGTTCAGTACCCACTGCTGCTCGGCGTCGGACAGGGGCTCGGCGCGACTCAACAACTCCCGCTCCCGAGACGGCCGGTAATCAATCTTCTCGACAAGCCCAGCGTCCTTGACGGCTTTGACGGTGTCGGTGGGAATCGCGGTCAGCGGGAATTGCTCGGTCAATTTCAGGCCTGGCCGAGCCACTTGCAGCAGCTCCAGCAGACGATAAGAGCAGTTTTCATCGAAGAAGAAATAGTCGAACTGGATCTGCTTGAGTTCCCAGACGTGCTCGACCATGCGTTCGGTCTCGACCTGGGTCAGGTTCAGTCGGTACTCCCAGAGGTCGCGGTTTTCCAGGCTGCGGTACTCCGAGAGTTTCTCCTGGTAGGGCACCAGCGCGAACAGGCCGGGATAACCGCCCATCAAGCCTTTCCAGGCATAGAGAATGCTGTTGTCCGAACCTTCGATGTAGGCGCCGAAGTTGATCGCGTAGCTAAGTAGCGCGGTGTTGTCGCTTTGCACATCGGCCTGATCGATCCGCAGCAGCGTGTGGCCGAACATCGATGAGGGGCTATTGAGGTAGGCCGCCGGGAAAATCATCACCGCACTGTGGGGCGAGACGTCCTTGAACCATTGCTTGAATTCGCTGCAGTCGACTGCCGGTAAGTCGTCCAGCTTCAGTTGTGCCTGCAACCAGCGAGTGCGCGCCGGATAGACGCATTGGGCGTGTTGTTGGCCCAGGTTGGCCGGCGCATACAGCGCCTGGACCGTGGCCGCGAGTTCGGCATCGGGGTGTTCGGCACCGTCAGCGGCGAGGAAGAATTTCTTGTCACTGATGTAACTGCGCCAACCGCCCAGCTTGGCGGTTTCGTAGTGACCCAGGGAAATCCAGAACGGGTCGTTGGCCAGTTGCTGCAAACGTTGGTTGTCGACATGAGGCGCGGCGGACAGCGGGGCGCAGACAAACAGCGCCAGACAGGCAAGGCGTTTGAGCATGGTGGGCAACTTGAGTCGAAAAAATAAAGACCGAATACAGTCAGGTCAAAAAAATAAAACCCGCCCCGGTGACAGGGCGGGCGGGGTCGAGCTTAAGCCGGGGTGGCGTATTTGGCCAGGCGAGCATCGCCCTTGAGCACGGCCAGGGTATTGGTATGCACGTCTTCGGCAGTGACGTCAGCCTTGCTGAAGATCTGCTGGAAGTGCTCGTGAGTCACGGCGGCGAAGTGCGCACGGTCTTCTGGTGCGACGCCCAGAACCACGGCGTAGGTGGTCAGTGCTTCGCCCTGACCCTTGGCCATGTCTTCCGACAGTTCGTTCATCATGCCGTTCATGGCGAACCAGGACTTGCCGCCATAGGTCAGCGCGGCATTGGTCGCGCAGCCGTTGGTACCGGAGGTCATGCCGAAGGTGGCGTTACCGGAGGTGCCGTTGGTGGTGGAAGCGAGGAAGTGCGCCGGGGTGCCACGCTGTCCTTCGAACAGCATGTTGCCCCAACCGCAATCCGGACCGCCTGGCGCCTGGGCCATGGCGTTGAGGGATGCAACGGTGAAGAGAGTACCAAGAAGAATCCGTTTCATAGCTTTGTTCTCTTTTGTGCGTACCAATGGACAGGAGGTCTGAGGCCAATTTGGCATCAGTGGGCCGGTTATTAGTCCAGCCGCGCAGTTTGGAGTTTAGGCGCGTTCCGCAGGTTCCGTGGATTTTTGCTAAATATTGCGAAAATCCATTGATTTAGCCTGCGTCCGAGCGAGGCTAGGCCCTTGGCTATGCTTTTACCATGACGCGCCTTGCCAGTCAGGTACAGGCAGCGCCAGAATGCTTTCCACTGCCCCGCCTGAAGTAAGGAAGCCCGATGCCTGATCCTGTTGCTGCCAGCTTGCGTCTAGCGCCAGAAGCGCTGACCCGTCCGTTTTCCGCTGAACAGTTCAGCTTCTCTACCACCAATGATCTGGAGCCTTTTCGCGGTGTGCTCGGCCAGGAACGTGCGGTCGAGGCCTTGCAGTTCGGCGTGGCCATGCCACGCCCCGGTTACAACGTGTTTGTCATGGGTGAACCCGGCACCGGCCGATTCTCGTTCGTCAAACGCTACCTGAAGGCCGAAGGCAAGCGCCTGCAGACCCCGGCGGACTGGGTCTATGTCAACAACTTCGATGAGCCCCGGGAGCCACGTGCCCTGGAACTTCCATCCGGCACTGCCGGTGCATTTATCGCTGACATCAACGGTCTGATCGACAACCTGCTGGCAACTTTTCCAGCGGTGTTCGAGCATCCGTCCTACCAGCAAAAGAAAAGCGCCATCGACCGCGCCTTCAACCAGCGTTATGACCGAGCACTGGACGTGATCGAGCGCCTGGCGCTGGAGAAGGAAGTTGCGCTCTATCGTGACAGCAGCAACATCGCCTTCACTCCAATGAGCGAAGGCAAGGCGCTGGACGAAGCCGAGTTCGCGCAGTTGCCGGAAGCAGTGCGTGAACGTTTCCACGACGACATCTCCGGCCTGGAGGAGCGGCTCAACGAAGAACTGGCCAGCCTGCCGCAGTGGAAGCGTGAATCCAGCAACCAGATGCGTCATCTCAACGAAGAAACCATTACGCTGGCCCTGCAGCCGTTGCTTGCACCCCTGTCAGAAAAGTACGCAGAGAACGCCGCGGTCTGCGGTTACCTGCAAGCCATGCAGGTGTACCTGCTGAAAACCGTGGTCGAGCAGTTGGTCGACGACAGCAAAACCGACGCGGTTGCCCGCAAGATGCTCGAAGAGCAATACGCGCCGAGCCTGGTAGTCGGGCATTCGGCCAGTGGTGGCGCACCGGTGGTGTTCGAGCCGCACCCAACTTACGAGAACCTGTTCGGCCGCATCGAGTACAGCACCGATCAGGGAGCGCTCTACACCACCTATCGGCAGTTGCGTCCGGGGGCGTTGCATCGTGCCAACGGTGGCTTCCTGATCCTGGAAGCGGAAAAAATGCTCGGCGAGCCGTTCGTGTGGGATGCACTCAAGCGTGCCCTGCAATCGCGCAAGCTGAAAATGGAATCGCCGCTCGGTGAGCTGGGTCGCCTGGCCACCGTGACTCTGACCCCGCAGCACATACCGCTGCAGGTCAAGGTCATCATCATCGGCGCCCGCCAGCTGTACTACACCCTGCAAGACCTGGATCCGGACTTCCAGGAGATGTTCCGCGTGCTGGTGGACTTCGACGAAGACATTCCAATGGTCGACGAAAGCCTGGAGCAGTTCGCCCAGTTGCTCAAGACGCGGACATCAGAAGAGGGCATGGCACCGCTGACCGCCGACGCGGTGGCGCGCCTGGCGACCTATAGTGCTCGGCTTGCCGAACACCAGGGGCGTTTGTCGGCGCGTATCGGCGACCTGTTCCAGTTGGTCAGCGAGGCGGATTTCATTCGCCACCTGGCGGGCGACGAAATGACCGATGCCGGTCATATCGAGCGGGCGCTCAAGGCCAAGGCCACGCGCACCGGCCGGGTCTCGGCGCGGATTCTCGATGACATGCTGGCCGGGATCATCCTGATCGATACTGCCGGTGCGGCCGTGGGCAAGTGCAACGGCTTGACGGTGCTGGAAGTGGGCGACTCGGCCTTTGGTGTGCCGGCGCGGATTTCCGCCACGGTCTACCCGGGCGGCAGCGGCATCGTCGACATTGAACGTGAGGTCAACCTCGGGCAGCCGATTCACTCCAAGGGTGTGATGATCCTTACCGGTTACCTGGGCAGTCGTTACGCCCAGGAGTTTCCGCTGGCCATCTCGGCGAGTATTGCGCTGGAGCAGTCCTACGGTTACGTCGACGGCGACAGCGCTTCGCTGGGTGAAGCGTGCACCTTGATTTCGGCGCTGTCGAAAACGCCGCTCAAGCAATGTTTCGCCATCACCGGTTCGATCAATCAGTTCGGTGAGGTGCAGGCGGTGGGCGGGGTCAACGAGAAAATCGAAGGCTTCTTCCGTCTCTGTGAGGCGCGCGGGTTGACCGGGGAGCAGGGGGCGATCATTCCACAGGCAAACGTTGCCACGCTGATGCTCGATGAAAAGGTTCTGGCGGCCGTGCGTGCCGGGCAGTTCCACGTGTACGCGGTGCGTCAGGCGGATGAAGCGCTAAGCCTGCTAGTGGGCGAGCCCGCCGGTGAGCCGGATGAAGAAGGGCAGTTCCCGGAAGGCAGCGTTAACGCACGGGTCGTGGAGCGCCTGCGAGTGATCGCGGAAATGATCAGTGAAGATGATTTGAAGGAAGCGGAAAAGGAGCTGGCCCAGGAGGCGCTGACAGCCGCCAAACCAGCCTGATTCAGGTCTGACCCGCAGGCGTCGATGATCCGGCGCCTGCGTTCCCTCCCTCGGCACGCCCTCTAGCCGTGTGCCAGAAATAGCAGTCTTTTTTGCCGATCAGGTGACGTCAAAAAAACAGCAACGACCATTCGGCGCCTGCTTGAACGCGCTCAACTTGCTGATTCGACTTTTCTTCTATGCTCAGTCCAAGGACATCGACAGTCATCACTGGATCGAGCCAGTCTTCTCTTGGAGGCTGAACACCGGAGCTACCGAGGGTCGCCGCCATGTCGCGCAACCTCTGCCTGACCCGGCAATGTCTGGGCCTGGTTACCCGAATTGAATGCAGCGTGCGTCCGCTCGCCGGCGACACCGGCATGTGGACGCTGCTGTTTGCCGCAGGAATGGCGGGCGAGCAGCCTTCAGCCATCAAGGCTCAGGGCCCGTTTCATGGTCCCTTCGTGGCCGAATCGATCCTCGACACCATTGTTGAGAGCCTGACGATGCATGGCTATCAACTGGCCGATGATCCCCAAATATGGAGCCTTCATCTCCAGGCCCAACTGCGGGAAATCAACGGCGGACGACGCACTCCGGAGCGCTTCGATTTGGGCCCCAGGCACTAGATTCACTCTGTGGAATCGGGGTTCGTGGCTTTATCGAGCTTGACCTCGAATCCATATTCGATCGTCTGCAGGTCGGTGCGTCGGTAACTTTCCAGTCGCGTCGGCCGACCATAGAAATAATGCACGTCCAGCAGTGCCTGTCCGTCTGTGCCGGCGTCGTGGCTGACTGTGAGTATCTCCTTCAGGTAATTCCCGCTCTCGTCCGTGGCGAAGAAGCGCCAGTCCTGCGCAGGAAATACCTTTTGCTCAACCAGCAGGGCATTGCCCCGGATTTCGAGGCCCTTGGGCAGCTTGCCAACGTCGAGGGTGTTTTTTTCGATGTCGGCAAGAAACAGAGGCATCGAGCCAACGGCGTAGGCGGGCGTATCCGGGAATAAGGTCAGGTCGTAGGTGACGGTCGCGCGCAGCGGATCAATTTCGTAGGCTTGGGAGGGCAGTTCGATGGGCTCGCCACGCTGACCGTTTTCGCCTTCGGTGAAGAAGGTCAGAGGTGTATCACCTGGGTTGAAGGCGTTACCAAGCAGTTCGTCGTTGAAGCTTTTCGGGTGCTCAAACTCGATTCGCGCTGCGGTGGCGTCTTCTACCGATTGCCTGATGCGAATGCTGTTTTTCAGTTGCTCCGCTTCCAGGTTGGCGCCCTTGAGCCAGCGGCTGGCCTGGTCGTCATAGACCACCACCGGAAGGTCAAGGCTCTGAATGGTTTTGTCGCGGGTATTGCGGTCGAAGCGCCGTACGGGCAAATCGAGGTCCTTGCGCGTCACCGTCACCGCCGAAAAGTCGAGGACATTGACTTCCAGCGCATCAATAGAACCGTTGAAGTAGACCTTGGTGTAGTGGTCATGCTGTTGGCCTTCAAACGTCTGCAACTGGTCATTGAGTTGCTTCTCCAGTGCGTCGCTCCAGGCGGACTGCTGCTGCATCTCGGCCAGCTGTTTTTCGTAGAAGGCGATTTGCGCTGCGTCTTGATTGATCGAGCCGGCGCGTGCGAGAAATTGCCCGGTTTCATCTTTGGCCTGGACGATCAGCGGGTTAAGAGGGGTATCGCTGACCTCCGGCGCCAGCGTGGCGCTGTTACGCATTTTTATTTCGGCGTAGTTGTTCTCCAGGGCCAGCAGGGTGACGCTGATGTTGTCTTCGGTACGTGTTTTCCCGGCGTCCTTTCTTGTCAGGTTGAAGGTCACGACTTTGTGCGGGGCAATGACTTCGACTTTTCCCTGCAACCTCTGTGGTTGCGGCTGGCTGCTGTTGGCGACCTCCAGGCCTTCAATGAAGGGGTAGGCGACCGTCAGGTCATCCGGAGCGGTCAGGTTGGAGCTGGAAGGGCTCAGTTGGATGCCGGGATCGTTTTCCGACCATTCAGGTTGAAACGCGATGACTTTCTTGTTGCTTAATGACACCGATTGCCATTCCAGGCCATGGGGGAAAGGGAACTCGGCGGGCATGTTGAAATTGAAGGGGAAGACCGGCTGCAGGTCCGTCAGGTAGTCGGAGTTTGAGTCCTTGCGTAACACGAACAGACCATTGATATAGGTATCGACCAGTGCCTGGGGGCTGGCGTAATGCCTGAGCAGCGCCATGGCATCGTCGCCGTACTCGGTGTCGACCGGCTTGACGGCGAGCTTCTGCTGGGCACGCTCAAGCAGCAGTAGCGAGCCGCCAAGATTGGAAATAGCGTCCTTGAGCTTGGGGTCGGTTATCGCATCCAGCGACTTCTCGAACTGTGCAGTTTTGTCTTCCAGGCTTTGGGCGGGTGGTTTGTCCTCGCCAGGCGAGCAGCCAGTCAGGAGTGCCACGAGGCAAAGGCCGAAAGTTGTCAGGGACAATCGCACATCCATTTCCAGCATTCCTTTACGGCGCACGCGGGTGCCAACCCATTGGACACTAGCAGAAAACCCTCCAGCAGAGCGTCGAGTGATGAGGGGCTGCGGTTTATGGTGGTTTGAGCGGCTGATATACTCGCCGCCATTTCCAGCCCTGGTGTGAGATTCAATGGAACGCTTTATCGAAAACGCAATGTACGCCTCGCGCTGGTTGCTTGCGCCGATCTACTTCGGCCTGTCCCTGGGCCTGCTGGCCCTGGCCCTGAAGTTCTTTCAGGAAGTCTTCCACGTTATCCCCAACGTGTTCTCGATGGCCGAGTCGGACTTGATCCTGGTGCTGTTGTCGCTGATCGACATGGCGCTGGTAGGCGGCCTGCTGGTGATGGTGATGATCTCCGGATACGAGAACTTCGTGTCGCAACTGGACATCGACGAAACCAAGGAGAAGCTCAACTGGCTGGGAACCATGGATTCTTCTTCGCTGAAGATGAAAGTCGCAGCTTCGATCGTGGCGATCTCCTCGATCCACCTGCTGCGCATTTTCATGGACGCCAAGAACGTCGATCCCGAGCATTTGAAGTGGTACGTGATCATTCACATGACCTTCGTCATCTCCGCGTTCGCCATGGGTTACCTGGACAAGCTGACCAAGCACTGATTGCCGTCCGCATCGCAGCACCTCGCCGCCCGCCCGTTGTGAAACGGACGGGCGGCGGCGTTTATGGCTTGTGCTTTTACGTGCCGAAGCCTATCCCTGTAAAGGTCCAGGTTCGCCATTGCGAGGGCTGTGCTCATGAATCTGCAAGAGTTGAACGCCTATGCCATCGCCGGGAAGGTCGATGAGCTGAACCTGATTTCCATGGAGGGCGGGATCTACCTGCTTGAGGCGCGCATGCACGGTGCGGCGGTTCCTCTGAGCGATGCCCATGGGCAGATGATGAAAATACGCTCGGTGGAGCATGCAAGGGAAACGCTGCAGAGTTTTCCAGTCCTGCCGTTCAACCTGGTTCACACCCTGGTGCATGACGAGATGTGTGGCCTGGTCCAGAGCGACGAGGAAAGCCTCAAGGTGCCCATCGCTTTTCGTTCGGTCTGATACAAGTCGCGCCCTGATCACGGCAACGGCTTCTGTGCTAGTCTGCTCGCCCTTTTGGTTCCGGGCGTTCCGGGATGCGCTGTGCACGCACGGCATTGTCTCGGGCCGTCCGCACAGCGGAGCAGTGTCATGTCCGAAGTAAATCTGTCCACCGACGAAACCCGCGTCAGCTACGGCATTGGCCGTCAGCTGGGCGACCAACTGCGCGACAACCCGCCACCGGGCGTTAGCCTGGACGCGATCCTGGCCGGTCTGACCGACGCCTTCGCCGGCAAGGAAAGCCGCGTTAGCCAGGAAGCCATGTCCGCCAGCTTCCAGGTCATCCGCGAAATCATGCAAGCCGAAGCGGCCGCCAAAGCCGAAGCGGCTGCCGGTGCAGGCCTGGCATTCCTGGCTGAAAACGCCAAGCGTGACGGCATCACCACTCTGGCTTCCGGCCTGCAATTCGAAGTGCTGACCGCCGGTGAAGGCGCCAAGCCATCGCGTGAAGACACCGTGCGTACTCACTACCACGGCACTCTGATCGACGGCACTGTGTTCGACAGCTCCTACGATCGTGGTCAGCCTGCGGAATTCCCGGTAGGTGGCGTGATCGCCGGCTGGACCGAGGCCCTGCAACTGATGAACGCCGGTAGCAAATGGCGCCTGTACGTGCCGAGCGAACTGGCCTACGGCGCTCAAGGCGTTGGCAGCATCCCGCCGCACAGCGTTCTGGTGTTCGACGTCGAGCTGCTGGACGTTCTGTAATGCCTGACCCTGTAGGTGCGAGCCTGCTCGCGATTGCATTTGCACGGTTTCAAGTCTGAACCGCATCGCTGGCAAGCCAGCTCCTACAGGGTTTTATGTGACTCATATTTCGATCTTGTGGGTCAGCTCGTGCGCCGGGCGCAAGGCTCGGGCGTAGCAGAACAGGAACAGGTTGCGCACTAGTTCCTTGAGCACAACCGGCTCGCTTGAACTCAGGCCATTGAGGTCCAGGTCACCCTGATCCTGCAGTTCACTCAAGGCTTCTTCCTCCAGTACCGCGCAGACTTCTCCGGTTTCCCGATGCAGGATTCTGAGGTAAGGGTGCGGGCGGTCCAGCCATGCATCGATCAAGTAAGTCATGATGCTCATCTCCATGTCAGTGGTTTGATGAGAATAATTCTTATTCAATTAATAGCAAGTGCCTATTGGCAGTTTCTGCGGTTTTTGTGCGGGGCATTGCTGAGGATCAAAACGGCTAGCGTTTTGCCATGATTGGGCGTGGAGCGGGGAGTGCCATCGCGCACCAGGTACGCAATGGCATGCAGCAGGCTCAGACTTTGCGGACGAACTCGGATTTGAGTTTCATCGGGCCGATACCGTCGATCTTGCAGTCGATGTCGTGATCGCCGTCGCACAGACGGATGTTCTTGACCTTGGTGCCGACCTTGACCACCAGCGAAGTGCCCTTGACCTTGAGGTCCTTGATCACAGTGATGGTGTCGCCATCTTGCAGGACATTGCCGACCGAATCCTTTTTCACGGTTTCATCGGACGCCGCCTCGGCTTCGCCGTTGGCGGACCACTCGTGGGCGCACTCCGGGCAGATCAGCTGGGCGCCGTCTTCGTAGGTGTATTCGGAATTGCATTTCGGGCAGGGTGGCAACGTGCTCACTAAAGCTCCTTGAGATTAGGATCATTAAAGGGCGCACATTGTATAGGGTTTTAGGCGAGAGTGGGGTGGCGCGCGGGATGTAACTGTAGGAGCGAGCCTGCTCGCGATGGCGGAATATCAGGCAACCCATCGTTGGCCGAAGAAACGCTATCGCGAGCAGGGGGCTGCAGTGTTATCAGTGCGTACGGGCGACCGCAAACTCGCTCAGTTCGACCAGGGCATCGCGGTACTCACTGGCAGGCAGCGCGTCCAGGCACTTGATTGCCCGGGCCACGTAATCACGGGCCAATTGTGCGGTGTACTCCAGCGAACCCGAGGCTTCCACGGCAGCGCGGATGCTTTCCAGGTCTTCGATGCCGCCTTTCTGGATCGCCTTGCGCACCAGGGCCGCTTGCTCCGGTGTGCCTTCACGCATGGTGTAGATCAGTGGCAGGGTCGGTTTGCCTTCGGCCAGGTCGTCGCCGACGTTCTTGCCCAGGGTTTCAGCGTCGCCACGGTAGTCCAGCAGGTCGTCGACCAGTTGGAACGCGACGCCCAGGTGGTCGCCAAAGGTGCGCAGGGCTTCGCTCTGCTCGGCGGTGGCGCCGGCCAGTGCAGCCGCGCTGTGGGTCGAGGCTTCGAAGAGCATCGCGGTTTTGCCGCGGATGACTTCCATATAGGTTTCTTCGGTGGTGCTGGCGTCGCGAACCTTGGACAGTTGCAGTACTTCGCCTTCAGCAATGATCCGCGTGGCTTGCGAGAGAATCTTCATCACCGGCATCGAGCCCAGTTCAACCATCATCTCGAACGAGCGCGAGTAGAGGAAGTCACCTACCAGCACGCTTGGGGCGTTGCCCCACATGGCGTTGGCCGTCGAGCGGCCACGGCGCATGCCCGACATGTCGACCACGTCGTCATGCAGCAGGGTAGCGGTGTGCAGGAACTCGATAGTGGCGGCCAGCAGGCGCATGTCGTCGCCTTCGCGACCCAGGGCCTTGCCGCATAGCAGCACGAGTAACGGACGCAGGCGCTTGCCGCCAGCCGAAGTGATGTAGTCGCCGATTTTCGATACCAGCGGCACTCGGGAAGTCAGCTGCTTCTTGATGATGCCGTCGACGGCGCTAAAATCGTCCGCCACCGCGCGGTAGAAAGCTTGGGGTTGCATCAGCGACAGTTGCTCCATAAGGGTTGCGCGGCATGCTAGGACCCACGCCAGCAGGTGTCAAGGCGCGATGGACGGCCCCTTGCAAGGCGCTCGTGGCTTGCGTACAATCGCGCACCCTGAACTTCCTGGGCAGCACCTGCCTTACGCAATTGCATTCGGGACGTCCATCCCATGCAGCCATGCCAGCCAATACCTCTTCTTATAAAGAGCTGGGTGAGCAGGATTATCGGAGAAATACCATGTCGTACGCAGTAATTGTTACTGGTGGCAAGCAATACAAGGTCGCCCCAGGTGAATACCTGAAGATCGAAAAACTGGAAGTCGCTACTGGCGAATCCGTTACCTTTGATCGCGTTCTGTTGGTCGCCAATGGCGATGACGTGAACATCGGCGCTCCAGTTGTTGCTGGCGCTACCGTTGTGGCTGAAGTGATCTCCCAAGGTCGTCACGATAAAGTCCGCATCATCAAGTTCCGTCGTCGTAAGCACCACATGAAGCGTATGGGCCACCGCCAGTGGTACACCGAGATCAAAATCACCGGTATTCAGGCTTAATTTCAGCCTAATTCCTCACTAGGAGAATTGACTCATGGCACACAAAAAAGCTGGTGGTAGTACCCGTAACGGTCGCGACTCAGAAGCCAAACGCCTTGGCGTGAAGATGTATGGCGGCCAGAAAATCATTCCGGGCAACATCATCGTGCGTCAGCGCGGCACCCAATTCCACGCTGGCTACGGCGTTGGCATGGGTAAGGATCACACCCTCTTCGCTAAAATCGAAGGCGTGATCAAGTTCGAAGTAAAGGGCGCGTTCAACCGCCGTTACGTGAGCGTAGTCGCAGCTTAATTGCGCGATCGCTGGAAAAGCCCTGTCTCGCGACGGGGCTTTTTCGTTTGTGGGGTGAGTCTCTTGCAAAGCTGTTTGTGATGAGTGAAAGCAGCTGGATTCGCGGTTGTGCTTGAGGTCGCTGCGCTCATCTTTGCAAGAGTCTTATGTCTTGTTTTTTTCGGCTCGTCCGTATGGCGAGAGGCGTTTTGTTATGAAGTTTGTTGATGAAGTATCCATTCGAGTAAAGGCTGGTGACGGCGGCAATGGCTGCATGAGTTTCCGTCGCGAAAAGTTCATCGAAAACGGTGGTCCAAACGGCGGTGATGGTGGTGATGGTGGTTCGGTCTACATGGTTGCCGACGAAAACCTGAACACCCTGGTCGACTATCGCTACACCCGTCACTTCGACGCCGAGCGCGGCTCGAACGGTGGCAGCACCGACTGCACCGGCAAGAAGGGCGAGGATCTGATCCTGCGCGTGCCGGTAGGTACCACGGTGATCGACTCGGCCACCCAGGAGGTCATTGGTGACCTGACCAAGGCTGGCCAGAAATTGATGGTTGCGCATGGTGGCTGGCACGGTCTGGGCAATACCCGTTTCAAATCCAGTACCAACCGTGCGCCGCGCCAGACGACGCCGGGCAAGCCGGGCGAGCAGCGTGACCTCAAGCTGGAAATGAAGGTGTTGGCAGACGTGGGTCTACTGGGCTTGCCGAACGCCGGCAAGAGTACCTTTATCCGCTCGGTGTCGGCCGCCAAGCCGAAAGTTGCCGACTACCCGTTCACCACGCTGGTGCCGAACCTCGGTGTGGTCAGTGTCGATCGCTGGAAAAGCTTCGTGGTGGCGGACATTCCGGGTCTGATCGAAGGTGCTTCCGACGGCGCCGGCCTGGGAATTCGTTTCCTCAAGCACTTGTCCCGTACCCGTCTACTGCTGCACCTCGTTGACATGGCGCCACTGGATGAAACCAGTGCTGCCGATGCGGCTGAAGTGATCGTCAGTGAATTGACCAAGTTCAGCCCGTCACTGGCTGAGCGTGATCGTTGGCTGGTGCTGAACAAGTGCGACCAGATTCTCGAAGAAGAGCACGAGGAGCGGGTCAAGGAAATCGTTGAGCGCCTGGAGTGGACTGGTCCGGTCTATGTGATCTCGGCGATCGCCAAAGAAGGTACCGAGCGTCTGACGCGCGACATCATGCGCTACCTGGAAGATCGTGCCGATCGCCTGGCCAATGACCCGGCCTACCGCGAAGAGCTGGCGGAGCTCGATCAGCGCATCGAAGATGAAGCGCGTGCTCAGTTGCAGGCGCTGGATGATCAGCGCGCTCTGCGTCGCAGTGGCGTGAAGTCGGTCCACGACATCGGCGACGATGATTGGGATGAAGAAGATGTGGATGACGAAGACGGTCCGGAAATCATTTACGTGCGTGACTGACTCGTTGCGATAAACTGAAGCGCCGCTCAATCGAGCGGCGTTTTGGTATCTGGAAATCGATTGTTGGTCACGAATAACCACGAATAACGTCACGGGCAGCGCTGGGTCGTGCTGCCCTCAAGCTAAGGTTGAAGATGATGCGGAGCAAGGTGACAGGTGCGCAGCGTTGGGTCGTGAAGATCGGCAGCGCTTTGCTGACGGCTGACGGCAAGGGGCTGGATCGCGCGGCGATGGGTGTCTGGGTTGAGCAGATGGTGGCCCTGCATGAGGCGGGTGTCGAGCTGGTGCTGGTGTCCTCCGGGGCGGTGGCGGCCGGCATGAGTCGCTTGGGCTGGACCGCTCGACCCAGTGCGATGCACGAACTCCAGGCGGCGGCTGCAATCGGTCAGATGGGGCTGGTGCAAGCCTGGGAGTCGAGCTTTGCCGAGCATGGTCGTCATACTGCGCAGATTCTGCTGACCCATGACGATTTGTCCGACCGTAAGCGCTACCTCAATGCCCGCAGTACCTTGCGTGCGCTGGTGGAGCTCAAGGTGATTCCGGTGATCAACGAGAATGACACTGTGGTCACGGATGAAATTCGTTTTGGCGACAACGACACCCTGGCGGCGCTGGTGGCCAACCTGGTCGAGGCTGATTTGCTGGTGATCCTCACGGATCGTGACGGCATGTTCGACGCTGATCCGCGAAACAATCCTGATGCTCAACTGATTTACGAAGCGCGTGCCGATGATCCGGCGCTGGATGCGGTTGCTGGCGGTACCGGTGGTGCGCTGGGGCGTGGCGGAATGCAGACCAAGCTGCGTGCGGCGCGGCTGGCAGCGCGTTCGGGGGCGCATACGATCATCGTCGGTGGTCGCCTGGAGCGGGTGCTGGATCGTCTGAAGTCGGGCGAGCGAATCGGTACGCTGTTGTCGCCTGAGCGCGGCATGCTGGCGGCGCGCAAGCAATGGTTGGCCGGGCATCTTCAGACCCGTGGCACCCTGGTCCTGGATGCTGGAGCGGTCTCGGCATTGTCTGAGGGTAACAAGAGTCTTCTGCCGGTCGGGGTCAAGCTGGTTCAGGGCAGCTTCCGTCGCGGTGAGATGGTGGTGTGTGTCGCGCCGGATGGACGTGAGATTGCCCGTGGCCTGGCCAACTACAGTGCGCTTGAGGCGCAGAAGATTATTGGTCAGTCCTCTGAGTCGATTGTCGGTTTGTTGGGGTACATGGCTGAGCCGGAGCTGGTTCATCGCGACAACCTGATTCTGGTCTGATGTGGGGGGAAGTCGCATGCGCATGGCAAGTGGGTTGATGGGTTTGTTGTTGGCGCTGCCGTTGCTGGCGTCGGCGGAAGAGATTGGCCAGGTGTCGACAGTGTTCAAGTTTGTCGGGCCAAACGATCGTATCGTTGTCGAGGCCTTTGATGATCCCAAGGTCGATGGGGTGACCTGCTACCTGTCGCGCGCCAAGACTGGCGGGGTGAAGGGTGGGCTGGGGTTGGCCGAGGATCGGGCGGAGGCTTCCATTGCCTGTCGTCAGGTGGGGCCAATCAGTTTCAAGGGTGAGCTCAAGGATGGGGATGAGGTGTTCAAGGAGCGCACCTCGCTGGTGTTCAAGACCATGCAGGTGGTGCGGTTCCTCGATAAGAAGCGCAACACGCTGGTGTACCTGGTCTACAGCGATCGCCTGATCGAGGGTAGTCCGCAGAATGCGGTGACGGCGATTCCGATTTTGCCGTGGCCTAGCGCCCAGTAACCTGGCAGAGGTTCAGGTGTGGGGGTGGGTCGGCTCCGGGCGGCGTTTCGACGATTGCTGAATGTCGGCGAACATAATCGTTGAGTGTTAAGTCGCTTTCGTGAGCAGGCTCGCTCCCACACAAATCGCAGGCAATAAAAAACCGACCCTGAGGTCGGTTTTTTAGTGAGCGTGTCGCTTAGGCAGCAGCGGCAACGTTCAGAGCCTTTACGTGGCCATTCAGGCGGCTCTTATGACGAGCAGCTTTGTTCTTGTGGATGATGCCTTTATCGGCCATGCGGTCGATAACAGGCACAGCCAGAACGTAAGCAGCTTGCGCTTTAGCAGCGTCTTTGGCGTCGATGGCTTTAACTACATTCTTGATGTAGGTACGAACCATGGAACGCAGGCTGGCGTTGTGGCTGCGACGCTTCTCAGCCTGTTTTGCACGTTTTTTGGCGGAAGGTGTGTTGGCCACCGTCGAGCTCCTCGAAAGACTTTTTGGGAAATAGCAAACAAAATAGGCCGCGAATCATGCCGATGAGTTGAAGTCTTGTCAAGGGCGGTTGAGACGTTCCGCTAAGTGGTAGGTATAAAGCGCCGGTATATTTCATTCCAGCGTACGACCTGTAAACTCGCGAGCTTTGGCTCTGTGCTGTTGCGGCGCGGAGTATCGCATAAGTGGGCGCATTGTTCGCCTGCTGTTTATCGACAGACAAGAACTCTTTAATGAATCTGCTCAAGTCGTTGGCCGCCGTCAGCTCTATCACGATGATTTCCCGGGTTCTGGGATTTGTCCGTGACACCCTTGTCGCCCGCATCTTTGGCGCCGGCATGGCCACGGACGCTTTCTTCATTGCCTTCAAGCTGCCCAATCTGCTGCGGCGGATCTTTGCCGAGGGCGCTTTTTCCCAAGCATTTGTCCCGATCCTGGCTGAATATAAAAACCAGCAGGGCGAGGAGGCGACGCGCACTTTCGTTGCCTATGTGTCGGGGTTGCTCACCCTGGTGCTGGCGCTGGTCACCGTGCTGGGGATGATCGCGGCGCCCTGGGTGATCTGGGCTACTGCGCCCGGCTTTACCACGACCCCGGAGAAATTCGAGCTGACCTCGAGTCTGTTGCGGGTGACCTTTCCTTATATATTGCTTATTTCGCTGTCATCGCTGGCCGGGGCGATCCTCAATACCTACAACCGCTTTTCGGTGCCCGCATTCGTGCCGACGTTGCTGAACGTCAGCATGATCATTTTTGCTCTGTTCTTGACCCCGTATTTCGATCCGCCGGTGATGGCGCTGGGTTGGGCGGTATTGGCCGGCGGCCTCGCGCAGTTGCTCTATCAACTGCCGCACTTGAAAAAGATCGGCATGCTGGTGCTGCCCCGTCTGAACCTACGTGACACCGGTGTCTGGCGGGTCATGAAGCAAATGCTGCCGGCAATCCTTGGGGTCTCGGTCAGTCAGATTTCGCTGATCATCAACACCATTTTTGCCTCGTTCCTCGTAGCGGGCTCCGTGTCCTGGATGTACTACGCAGACCGCCTGATGGAGCTGCCGTCGGGTGTGCTCGGCGTAGCGTTGGGCACCATTTTGCTGCCAACACTGGCCAAGACCTATGCCAATCAGGATCGTCACGAGTACTCGCGGATTCTCGATT
Organism: Pseudomonas fluorescens; assembly: GCF_019212185.1. NCBI lineage: Bacteria > Pseudomonadati > Pseudomonadota > Gammaproteobacteria > Pseudomonadales > Pseudomonadaceae > Pseudomonas > Pseudomonas fluorescens. The sequence continues at coordinate 5,629,186 of NZ_CP078138.1, read as the reverse complement.
GGGGTCTGCGTCTGTGCTTTGTGCTGGTGCTGCCGTGTGCGCTGGCGCTGGGAATCCTCGCCGAACCCCTGACGGTGTCGCTGTTCCAGTATGGGCAGTTCAGCGCCTTCGATGCCTCGATGACCCAGCGTGCGCTGGTGGCTTATTCAGTCGGGTTGCTGGGGATCATCCTGATCAAGGTGCTGGCTCCAGGCTTTTATGCACAACAAAACATCCGAACGCCGGTGAAAATCGCGATTTTTACCCTGGTGGTGACCCAGTTGTTCAACCTGGCCTTGATCGGCCCGTTCAAGCACGCAGGCCTGGCATTGGCCATCAGTGCGGGCGCCTGTCTGAACGCGGGCCTGTTGTTCTATCAGTTGCGTAAACAAAAGATGTATCAGCCACAACCGGGCTGGGCAGTGTTCGGCTTCAAGCTGGTACTGGCGGTCGCCGTGATGTCCGCGGTATTGCTCGGGCTGATGCACTTCATGCCACCCTGGAGCGACGGTCATATGCTTGAGCGATTCCTGCGCCTGGGTCTGCTGGTGGCTGCGGGGATCGTGGCCTATTTCGGCATGCTGGCAGCGCTCGGTTTCCGCCTGCGGGACTTCAATCGCAAGGCGCTGAGTTGAGGTGCTGATCAGCTTCGAGGCGGGGTTTTTGTCGGTTCAATCATTTTGGGGTACGGTGTTGCCTGTCGTCGGCCGCCGGGTGTGGTTATAATCGACCACTTTATGAGCAAGAAGCGCGTTATGCAGCTGGTTCGAGGCCTCCACAATCTGCGCCCCCAGCATCGGGGCTGCGTCGCCACTATTGGCAACTTTGACGGTGTTCACCGTGGTCACCAGGCTATCCTGGGTCGGCTGCGTGAACGTGCGCTTGAGTTGGGCGTACCCAGCTGCGTGGTGATTTTCGAACCGCAGCCGCGGGAATTCTTTGCCCCCGACACTGCACCGGCACGCCTGGCCCGGTTGCGCGACAAATTGCAGTTGCTGGCAGACGAGGGGGTCGACCGGGTGTTGTGCCTGGCGTTCAATCAACGCCTGAGCAAGCTGAGCGCGAGTGAGTTCGTCGACACCATTCTGGTGGACGGCCTCGGCGTCAAGCACCTGGAGGTCGGTGACGACTTCCGCTTCGGCTGCGACCGATTGGGCGATTTCGATTTCCTGCTGCAGGCCGGTCAGGTTCACGGTTTCACCGTTGAAGCGGCGCAAACCGTCGAACTGGACGGTATTCGAGTCAGCAGCACCCAGGTGCGTAACGCCTTGGCCGCTGCCGACTTTGCCTTGGCTGAACGCCTGCTTGGGCGCCCGTACCGAATCGCCGGGCGTGTGCTGCATGGGCAGAAACTGGCCCGGCAGCTGGGTACACCCACTGCCAATATTCAACTCAAGCGTCGTCGCGTGCCGTTCACCGGGGTTTACCTGGTCGATGTGCAGATCGACGGCAAGACCTGGCCCGGCGTCGCCAATATCGGCGTACGGCCTACGGTCCAAGGTGATGGCAAGGCCCACCTTGAAGTTCATCTTCTAGATTTTGCCGGCGATCTGTATGACCGGCGTTTGACGGTGGTTTTCCACCAGAAGCTGCGCGAAGAGCAGCGTTTTGCCTCTCTGGAGGCACTGAAAACGGCGATCAACGCGGATGTCGCCGCCGCCCGTGCATTAGCCGCACCTAGCGCCAATCGCTAATTAAGAGCCTTAAATGACCGACTATAAAGCCACGCTTAACCTTCCGGACACCGCCTTCCCAATGAAGGCCGGCCTGCCTCAGCGCGAACCGCAGATTCTGCAGCGCTGGGACAGCATTGGCCTGTACGGAAAGTTGCGCGAGATTGGCAAGGATCGTCCGAAGTTCGTATTGCACGACGGCCCTCCGTACGCCAACGGCACCATTCATATCGGTCACGCACTGAACAAGATTCTCAAGGACATGATCATCCGCTCGAAGACCCTGGCGGGCTTCGACGCGCCTTATGTCCCGGGCTGGGACTGCCATGGCCTGCCGATCGAGCATAAAGTCGAAGTGACCCACGGCAAGAACCTGGGCGCGGACAAAACCCGCGAACTGTGCCGTGCCTACGCCACCGAGCAGATTGAAGGGCAGAAATCCGAATTCATCCGTCTCGGCGTGTTGGGCGATTTCGCCAACCCCTACAAAACCATGGACTTCAAGAACGAGGCCGGCGAAATCCGCGCCCTGGCGGAAATCGTCAAGGGTGGCTTCGTGTTCAAGGGCCTCAAGCCAGTGAACTGGTGCTTCGACTGCGGCTCGGCATTGGCCGAAGCGGAAGTCGAGTACGAGAACAAGAAGTCCTCGACCATCGACGTCGCCTTCCCGATCGCCGACGAGGCCAAGCTGGCCGCAGCGTTCGGTCTGCCTTCGCTGACCAAGCCGGCTTCCATCGTGATCTGGACCACCACCCCGTGGACCATCCCGGCCAACCAGGCGCTGAACGTGCACCCGGAGTTCACCTACGCCCTGGTTGATGCCGGCGACAAGCTGCTGGTGCTGGCTGAAGAGCTGGTAGAGTCGTGCCTGGCGCGCTATTCGCTGCAAGGCTCGGTGATTGCCACTGCCACCGGTTCGGCGCTGGAACTGATCAATTTCCGTCATCCGTTCTACGATCGTCTGTCGCCGGTGTATCTGGCCGACTACGTCGAGCTGGGCGCCGGCACCGGCGTGGTTCACTCCGCTCCAGCCTATGGCGTTGACGACTTCGTGACCTGCAAGAAATACGGCATGGTCAACGACGACATCCTCAATCCGGTCCAGAGCAATGGCGTGTACGCACCTTCGCTGGAGTTCTTCGGCGGCCAGTTCATCTGGAAAGCCAACCCGGCTATCGTCGATAAGCTGACCGAAGTCGGTGCGCTGCTGCACACCACCATCATCGAACACAGCTACATGCACTGCTGGCGCCACAAGACCCCGCTGATCTACCGCGCCACCGCGCAGTGGTTCATCGGTATGGACAAGCAGCCGACCTCCGGCGACACCCTGCGCCAGCGCTCGATCAAGGCCATCGAAGAGACCAAGTTCGTCCCGGCCTGGGGCCAGGCGCGCCTGCACTCGATGATTGCCAACCGTCCGGACTGGTGCATCTCCCGCCAGCGTAACTGGGGCGTGCCGATCCCGTTCTTCCTGAACAAGGAAAGCGGCGAGCTGCATCCGCGTACCGTCGAGCTGATGGAAGAAGTCGCCAAGCGCGTTGAAGTCGAAGGCATCGAAGCCTGGTTCAAGATGGATGCTGCCGAGCTGCTGGGCGACGAAGCGCCACAGTACGACAAGATCAGCGACACCCTGGACGTCTGGTTCGACTCGGGTACCACGCACTGGCACGTGCTGCGCGGTTCGCACCCGATGGGTCACGAGACCGGCCCGCGTGCCGACCTGTACCTCGAAGGTTCTGACCAGCACCGCGGTTGGTTCCACTCGTCGCTGCTGACCGGTTGCGCCATCGACAACCACGCACCGTATCGTGAGTTGCTGACCCACGGCTTCACCGTCGACGAGTCCGGCCGCAAGATGTCCAAGTCCCTGGGCAACGTAATTGCGCCGCAAAAGGTCAACGACACCCTGGGCGCCGACATCATGCGCCTGTGGGTAGCCTCCACCGACTACTCGGGCGAGATGGCGGTTTCCGAGCAGATCCTGCAACGCAGTGCGGATGCCTACCGGCGCATCCGTAATACCGCGCGCTTCCTGCTGTCCAACCTGAGCGGTTTCAACCCAGCTACCGATATCCTGCCAGCTGAAGAGATGCTCGCGCTGGACCGTTGGGCCGTGGATCGTACCCTGCTGCTGCAACGTGAACTGCAAGAGCACTACGGCGAGTACCGTTTCTGGAACGTCTACTCGAAGATCCACAACTTCTGCGTGCAGGAGTTGGGTGGTTTCTACCTCGACATCATCAAGGACCGTCAGTACACCACCGGCGCCAACAGCAAGGCTCGCCGCTCGGCGCAGACCGCGCTGTTCCACATCAGCGAAGCGCTGGTGCGCTGGATCGCGCCGATCCTGGCCTTCACCGCCGACGAGTTGTGGCAATACCTGCCGGGCGAGCGTAATGAATCGGTGATGCTTAACACCTGGTATGAAGGCTTGAGCGAGCTGCCGGAAGGTTTCGAGTTGGATCGTGCCTATTGGGATCGGATCATGGCGGTCAAGGTTGCCGTGAACAAGGAAATGGAAATCCAGCGCGCAGCCAAGGCGGTGGGTGGCAACCTGCAAGCCGAAGTGACCTTGTTCGCCGAAGAAGCGCTGAGCGCCGACCTGGCTAAATTGAGCAATGAACTGCGCTTCGTGCTGATCACCTCGACCGCGACCGTCGCCCCACTGGTGCAAGCTCCGGCCGATGCCGTGGTCACCGAAGTCAGCGGTCTGAAGCTGCAGGTGGTGAAATCGAGCCACGCCAAGTGCGCCCGTTGCTGGCACTGCCGTGAAGACGTTGGTGTGAATCCGGAGCATCCGGAAATCTGCGGTCGTTGCGTCGATAACATCAGTGGCACTGGCGAGGTTCGCCACTATGCCTGATGCCTCTGGCCGTTTCGGACGGTTGGGCTGGCTCTGGTTGAGCTTGCTGGTCCTGGTCATCGACCAGGCCAGCAAGTTCTACTTCGAAGGCTCGCTAACCATGTACCAGCAAATCGTGGTCATTCCCGATTATTTCAGCTGGACCCTGGCCTACAACACCGGTGCCGCCTTCAGCTTCCTGGCTGACAGCTCCGGCTGGCAGCGCTGGCTGTTTGCTCTGATTGCGATCGTGGTCAGTGGCGTGCTGGTGGTCTGGCTCAAGCGCCTGGGGCGCAACGACACCTGGCTGGCGGTTGCGCTGGCTTTGGTGCTCGGTGGTGCGCTGGGCAATCTTTACGACCGCATTGCCCTGGGGCATGTGATCGATTTCATTCTGGTGCACTGGCAGAACCGCTGGTATTTCCCGGCGTTTAACTTTGCCGACAGTGCCATCACCGTTGGTGCGGTGATGCTCGCGCTGGATATGTTCAAAACCAAGAAAACCGGAGAAGCCGTACATGACTGAACAGGTATTGATCGAGCAACGTATCGGTCAGAACACGGAAGTCACTTTGCATTTCGCATTGCGCCTGGAGAACGGCGATACGGTCGACAGCACTTTCGACAAGGCTCCGGCGACTTTCAAGGTGGGTGATGGCAACTTGCTGCCGGGCTTCGAAGCGGCACTTTTCGGTTTCAAGGCCGGCGACAAGCGCACACTGAGCATCGAGCCTGAGCGTGCCTTTGGCCAGCCCAACCCGCAAAACGTGCAGATCATCCCGCGCTCGCAGTTCCAGGACATGGACCTGTCGCCGGGCTTGCTGGTGATCTTCAACGACGCGGCCAATACTGAGTTGCCAGGTGTAGTGAAAGAGTTCGATGACGCGCAAGTGACCATCGACTTCAATCACCCGTTGGCTGGCAAGACCTTGACCTTTGACGTGGAAATCATTTCCGTTAAAGCGCTTTAAAGTCGTTTTTCATTGTTTTTGCGCGCAAGACACGAGGCACACATGCAAATCAAACTCGCCAATCCCCGTGGCTTCTGCGCCGGTGTTGACCGGGCAATCGAAATCGTCAACCGCGCCCTGGAGGTCTTCGGGCCGCCGATCTACGTGCGCCACGAAGTGGTACACAACAAGTTCGTGGTTGAAGATTTGCGTGCACGGGGAGCGATTTTCGTCGAGGAACTGGATCAGGTGCCGGATGACGTCATCGTGATTTTCAGTGCTCACGGTGTGTCCCAGGCGGTTCGCAGCGAAGCCGCAGGTCGCGGCCTGAAAGTGTTCGATGCCACCTGCCCATTGGTGACCAAGGTGCATATCGAGGTTGCGCGCTACAGCCGTGACGGGCGTGAATGCATCCTGATTGGCCACGCCGGTCACCCGGAAGTCGAAGGCACCATGGGGCAGTACGACGCCAGCAATGGTGGCGCGATCTACCTGGTCGAAGACGAAAAAGACGTGGCTGCGCTGCAAGTGCACAACCCGGACAGGCTTGCATTCGTCACGCAGACCACTTTGTCGATGGATGACACCAGTCGGGTGATCGACGCCCTGCGCACACGCTTTCCGGCCATTGGCGGTCCGCGCAAGGATGACATCTGCTACGCCACGCAAAACCGCCAGGATGCCGTCAAGCAACTGGCTGATGAGTGTGACGTGGTGTTGGTGGTCGGCAGCCCGAACAGCTCCAACTCCAACCGTCTACGTGAGCTGGCTGAGCGCATGGCGACCCCGGCCTACCTGATCGATGGCGCCGAGGACATGCAACGCAGCTGGTTCGATGGCGTCCAGCGGATCGGCATCACGGCCGGTGCGTCGGCCCCGGAAGTGCTGGTGCGTGGCGTGATCGAGCAGTTGCACGCCTGGGGCGCGACGGGCGCTGATGAGCTGGCGGGTCGTGAGGAAAACATTACGTTCTCGATGCCCAAGGAACTGCGCGTTCGTACCTTGCCCTGAGGTATTGCCTGATGCACACAAGGCGTGCTCCGCCTTGTCGTGCCGCAGGCTGACACGCCCGGTTTTCGACAGCACGACTTGATGATGGGTGATCGCTGCGCGCGATGCGCAGATGAATAGTGTTCCTGCCTGAAATCCTCCCCCAGGAAACAGCGGTTCACCGAGGCTGCTGAATCGCACGTGGCGCCTCACCGGTTGATTGCCCGCGATCTTCACCGGTACCCCCGTCTGGCGTTGCAGCAGCATTGGATTGTCGGGATCAAGATGACCACGCCCGCTGACATCCAGAATGACCCGCCAACCCTGGCCCCAATCATCATTCAAGGCATGCACCACCACCGCTTGATTACGCATCAGGGCCTCGGTACGTGCGCTGCGCAAGCCGCTGGCCAAGACGTTGGCAGCATTTTCCCGGCGTTGCGATTGTGTGTACTCGGCGAATACAGGGCCGGCGAGCTGCAGGGCGATAGCCGTGATGGCCAGCACCGTCAGCATTTCGATCAGGCCAAAACCTTTTTGCACCATGCGGTCTCCTTCCCTGGAGGGCGTTTCCATTGCTGTGGTGGCTAACCCTAGTTGCTGATCGCACAAGCGCTCGATCGATCATCTTGCAAAAGGTTTCATGGCTCGAAGGTCAGTGAATGTATTGCTGGTTGTTCCTGTGCCGGGCGGCAACGCGCGACGGCCACTAACCTCGTGACTGACCTTTCGCAATGACGTGGACGCAACCCAGGGACGAAAGCTATGCATGCACAGGACGGCATGACTTTGATTGAAGTGCTGGTGGCGCTATTGATTCTGAGTGCGGGTCTATTGGGGTCTGCGGCCGTTCAGCTCAATGCGCTGAAGTACACCGATAGCTCGCTGATGACCACTCAGGCCAGTTTCATTGCCTACGACATGCTGGACCGCATTCGTGCCAGCACCGGCGTACTGGATCAGGACCTGCGTGACTTCACCGCCAATATCGAAAGCTTCGGCGGAGCCAGCGCCACTGGCCGGGTCAGGCAGGGCGAGCAGATGTACAGCATCCGTATCGAGTGGGATGACTCGCGCGCCGCGGGTGCTGGCAACAGTCGCCGCATTCTCGAAGTCAGTAGCCGTACTGCGGCTGCCACTCCATGAGACGTTTGAGTCGGGGATTCAGTCTGATCGAGCTGATGTTAGCGCTGGCCATCAGTTTGATGCTGGTGCTGGGCGTGGCGCAGGTTTTCATCGCGGCGAAAAGTACCCATCTCAGCCAGCGTGCGTCGGCGAGCATGCAGGAGGATGCGCGCTTTGCTCTGAGCAAAATGATCCAGGACATTCGTATGGTGGGGATGTTTGGTTGTCTGGAGGAGATCGCCGATGCCAGTGAGGGGGCTGCATTCAGTGTCCACCGCAGGATGCCGGTCAGTTGGGATAATGCTGCGCGCAATTTGACTTTGGTGACAGCGAATGTGGGGAATCAGGGCGGTACGCCCACCTGGACGGTGGTGTCGGACTGTAAAACCTACGCGACGGCCTACAGCAAGCACCGCATTGCAGGGGAGGGTGAGGTCGCATTTTCTGTTCGGCAGTTGAGCTACCAGTTTTTCCGTAACGAGATTCGGATGACTTCAAGCAATACGCCGGCCGCCCTGGTCAGTAACGTCAGAGATTTCGAGGTCAGCTTCGGCATGGCAGCAAGCGCGACTGACGTTGCAGTCTCCAGCTACAGCAACAACCCTGATGATCCTGCGCGAATACGCAGTGTGCGCTTGAGCCTGACCTTGTTTGATCCAGCCCAACGCGTGAGCGAGCAAACCTTTCATGTGGTTGCCGCACTGCGCAACCGACTGTTGTAGCGAGGAATGGCGATGAAGCTGGCATTGCAGGGGAGGCGCCGGCAACGCGGTATGGCGTTGCTGATGAGCCTGGTATTTCTGCTGCTGTTGAGTCTGATCGGCTTGTCTTCGATGCAGAGTGCCTCGCTCCAGGAGAAAATGGCCGGGGGTGTAGTGTCGCGCAATCAGTCGTTCCAGGACGCTGAAGCCGCCTTGCGTATCGGAGAGAATGCGGTATCGGGGGGCGGATTGCAGTTGGCGGAGTGCATAAATAGCATTCAGTGCGCACCGCCAGCTGAGTCTTCAGTCGTTGCCAGTGCCGGATTCAATGCCCATTCCGGCGTCACCTGGATGGCGGCGGGCAACGGTTTTTTCGGCGTACAGCACCTCGGCGTCAGCAAGCAGGCAGTCAATGTGCCGCCGAAGACGCCGGTGACCCTTCACCGGGTAACCGCTGTCGGCATAGCAGGGCGCTCGCGTAGCGTGCTGGAAAGCATCCATGCCTGTTGGCGTATTACCGAAGGCAAATCAAGCGAATGCGCTGCGATCGGCGGTAAGATGCTCGCCTCCGAATCCGATGGTCAGGCCGATATTCAGGGCCGGCGAATCATGTGGCGCCAAATTCAGTAAGTGAGAGTTGAAGCAATGCGTAGATCCAACCGAGGTTTTACCCTGATCGAAATCATGATTGTGATTGCGATCATCGGGATTGTGGTGACCATAGCCGCTCCGTTGCTCACCGAATACGTGAAGAAGAGCCATCGCACCGAGGCTGCCGCCCTGTTGACCGAGCAGGCGCAACTGCTCGAGCGGTTTCATTCGAAAAATAATGTCTACACCAACGCCACGGGGCTGAGTGCTGGTAATGAGCACTACAGCATCGTTGCGACCCTGTCTGACCAGACTTTCCTGCTGACGGCGGCGCGCAAAGCCGACTCCAGCATGGCCGCTGACAAGTGTGGCGATCTAACCCTGAGCAGTACTGGCGCAATGAGTATGATCAATGCGGCGGCGGACGTGACCAGTAAAGATTGCTGGGGACGCTGAGTTCCTTTTCCTGGGCGCGGTTTGCGCTCGCTGTCTTCCTTATTGTTGGATCAGATGATGACCGAGCAACAGCACGTGGTGATTGTCGGTGGCGGGGTGATTGGCCTGCTGACCGCGTTCAATCTGGCTCCGCACGTCAAGAGTGTGTCCTTGCTGGATCGCTCGAGTGTGGGGCAGGAGTCGTCGTGGGCGGGAGGCGGCATCGTCTCGCCGCTTTATCCATGGCGCTATAGCCAGGCGGTGACTGCGCTGGCCCACTGGTCCCAGGATTTTTACCCGCAACTGGGCGAGCACTTGTTTGCGACAACCGGTATCGATCCCGAGGTCCACACCACGGGTTTGTATTGGCTGGATCTGGAGGATGAGGTCGAGGCGTTGGCGTGGGCCAAACGGGAAAATCGTCCGCTGAGTTCTGTGGATATCTCCGCTACCCATGACGCAGTGCCGGCATTGGGGGGTGGGTTTTCCCGGGCGATTTACATGGCCGACGTTGCCAACGTGCGCAATCCGCGTTTGGTGAAATCCCTCAAGGCGGCCCTGTTGGCATTGCCTAATGTCACTTTGCATGAGCAATGCGAAGTCAGCGGATTTATCCGTGAAGGCGACAAGGTGCTGGGTGTTGAAAGTTCGCAGGGCGCGATTTATGCCGAACAGGTGGTGCTGACGGCTGGTGCCTGGAGTGGCGATTTGCTCAAGACCCTGGGCCTGGAGTTACCCGTCGAGCCGGTCAAGGGCCAGATGATTCTCTACAAGTGCGCGGCGGATTTTCTGCCAAGCATGGTTCTGGCCAAGGGCCGTTATGCAATTCCCCGTCGTGACGGGCATATTCTGATCGGCAGCACTCTGGAGCACCAAGGCTTCGACAAGACACCGACAGCCGAGGCACTGCAAAGCCTCAAGGCCTCGGCGGTGGAGTTGATTCCGGCGCTGGCGGAGGCCGAAGTGGTCGGGCATTGGGCAGGATTGCGCCCGGGCTCACCGGAGGGCGTGCCTTACATCGGTGAAGTGCCTGGCTTTGCGGGGCTGTGGCTCAACTGCGGACATTACCGTAATGGCCTGGTTCTGGCTCCGGCCTCCTGCCAGCTGTTTGCCGATGTGCTGCTGGGGCGCGAGCCGGTGATAGATCCTGCGCCCTACGCACCGACCGGACGGATCTGAGTCGGCGGCTCAATCCAGGCCCAGTTTTTTCAGGCGATAACGCATCGAGCGAAACGACAGACTCAAGCGCTGGGCCGCCGCGGTGCGATTCCAGCGGGTTTCTTCGAGAGTCAGGAGTAACACCTGACGCTCTATGGACTCCAGATAGTGCTGCAGATTATCGATTTTGCTCACATCCAAGTCTGGATTTTCTGCTGGGCAATGACTGTGCGTCATGCGTAAGTCACTGGCTTCAATCCGGGTATTTTCACAGAGCGTATACGCCCGTTCGAGGATGTTTTCCAGCTCGCGGACATTGCCCGGGAAGCGATAGTCCTTGAGCGCTTTCAGCGCTTGGGGTTGCAGCTGCGCAGTGGGCAGGCCAGTGTCCCGGGCCAGTCGCTGCAGGACTTGGTGTGCAAGCACCTCGATATCCTCTCTGCGCTCGCGAAGCGAGGGCACGCGTAACTCGATGACATTCAAGCGGTAATACAAATCCTGGCGAAAGCGCCCGGCAAGCACTTCTGTCTCCAGGCTTTTGTGGGTGGCGCAGAGTATTCGCGTGTCGATGGCCGTTTCATGCTGCTCGCCAATGCGCCGTACCGCTTTCTCCTGAATGGCCCTGAGCAACTTGACCTGCATGTTCGCCGGTAAATCAGCGACCTCGTCCAGAAACAAAGTGCCGGCGTTGGCGGCGTGAAATAGCCCGGGTTTATCTTCGACGGCGCCGCTGAAGCTGCCTTTGCAATGGCCGAAAAACTCGCTTTCCATCAGCTCCGTCGGAATGGCACCGCAGTTGACCGGGACAAAACGCTGTCGGGTGCGTGGGCCTTGCTCATGAATCAGGCGTGCAACCAACTCCTTGCCGCTGCCGGATTCACCGCTGATGTAAACGGGGGCTTGGCTGCGAGCCAGTTGCACGATTTGCTTGCGCAAGCTGTGCATGGGCAGCGAGTCACCGAGCAGGCGTCGGTGCATGGGGAGAGAGGGCAAGCTTTGCCGGGAGTTCTTCAACGTTGTGTCCATCCTTGGGCTAACGTCTGAGGGCCCAAGGTTGAACAACCGCCTCGGGCTGAATGATGCTCCTTGTCAGTCACCTGCCGTGGCAGTGTCTGGGTGACGCTTCGGTCCTTTCAAGAGTTGCGGGTGCCTGGCCCCTGTTCCAGGTGCGCCTGGCTGCAGTACCACTGTTGTTGCAGGCTCAGCGCGCGATCGCGTGGCAAATGCACGCCACAATGGGCGCAACGCACCATCGGTGCGGCGCTTTGCTCGCCGGGCGTGTGAGAGTGGGTGTTGGCGGGGCGCTTGAATTTGCGCCAGAACCATACCGCAGCAGCAATCAGGGCAATCCAGAACAGTAAACGAAGCATGGTGAGCGGCTTTCCGACGATTAATTGCGCAGTGTAGCCAAGGACTGACCCAGCGCACAGTCCAGTAAAACAGCGGAAATAAAAAAGGGAGACTCGAAAGTCTCCCTTTTACGTGACGGCGGTATCAGTCGAACACGCCGAACGTCATGTAGCTGAACCAGGAGCGGTCATCGTTGGAGCCTGCCGCTTCATGCTCTTCTTCTTCGACCGCGTCGCTGTCCTTCGGCTTGAGCTCGGCGGGAATGGCGTCCTTGGCATCCTGGTACTGCTTCATGATGTCCTGGTTGGCGCGAGTCTCACCCGGTGGCAGCGGTGGGCGGGACTCGATCAGGCCCAGGGTCGCCTTGCTCAGCCAAGAGCGGTTGTCGGCTTCGGCGACGGTCGGGACAAACTGGCCGTCGACCAGGCTTGGGTGATTCGGGTAGTTCAGCTTGAGGGTTTCCAGGCTGGTGCTGGCCAATTCGTCCAGATGCAGGCGCTGGTAGGCCTCAACCATCACAGCCAGGCCGTCGCCGACCGATGGGGTTTCCTGGAAGTTTTCCACCACATAACGACCACGGTTGGCCGCTGCCACATAGGCCTGGCGAGTCAGGTAGTAGTGGGCGACGTGGATTTCGTAGGAAGCCAGCAGGTTGCGCAGGTAAATCATCCGCTGCTTGGCGTCAGGCGCGTAGCGGCTATTGGGATAGCGGCTGGTGAGCTGGGCGAATTCGTTGTACGAGTCACGTGCAGCACCCGGGTCACGCTTGGTCATGTCCAGCGGCAGGAAGCGCGCCAGCAGGCCAACGTCCTGATCGAACGAAGTCAGGCCCTTGAGGTAATAGGCGTAATCGACGTTCGGGTGTTGTGGGTGCAGGCGAATGAAGCGCTCGGCAGCCGACTTGGCAGCTTCTGGCTCGGCGTTCTTGTAGTTCGCATAAATCAGTTCAAGCTGGGCCTGGTCCGCATAGCGACCGAACGGATAACGCGACTCCAGAGCCTTCAGCTTGGCTGTGGCCGCAGTGTAGCTATTATTGTCCAGGTCGGTCTGAGCCTGCTGGTACAGCTCGACTTCGCTGAGGTTTTCGTCTACGACTTCCTTCGACGAGCAAGCAGCGGTCAATGCGAGGATGGCGATCAGCAGCAGGTGTTTCACTTGCATGGCGGCTTGCGTCCCTATGACGGCCGCTGTCTTGGGCGGGGCCGTCCTGTTATGATGAGCACCCCGTTGGAAAGCCTCGGGGCAAAAGACGCCGTATTTAACCACAAGCGCGCAGCCGAAACCAAAGGCTGTGCCGACGCCTAGTCTGAGCATGTCCGATAAAATTGAACTTCGCGCAGAGGTGCCGTCCGAATTGGGCGGCCAACGCCTCGATCAAGTCGCCGCACAATTATTCGCTGAGCACTCGCGCTCGCGCCTTTCCGCCTGGATCAAAGACGGCCGCCTGACTGTGGATGGAGCGGTCATCCGCCCGCGAGACATGGTCTATGGTGGCTCCATCCTCGAGTTGACTGCCGAGCAGGAAGCCCAGGGAGAATGGGTCGCCCAGGACATCGCCCTGGACATCGTCTATGAAGATGACGACATCCTGGTGATCAACAAGCCTGCCGGGCTGGTGGTGCATCCTGCCGCCGGGCACGCCGATGGCACCTTGCTCAATGCCTTGCTGCACCACGTGCCGGACATTATTAATGTCCCGCGTGCCGGCATTGTCCACCGCCTGGACAAGGACACCACCGGTCTGATGGTGGTGGCCAAAACGATCCAGGCGCAGACGCAACTGGTTACCCAGTTGCAGAGCCGCAGTGTCAGCCGGATCTACGAATGCATCGTGATCGGCGTAGTGACGGCCGGAGGCAAGATCAATGCCCCGATCGGTCGCCACGGCCAGCAACGCCAGCGCATGGCGGTGATGGAAGGTGGTAAGCAGGCGGTCAGCCACTATCGCGTGCTCGAGCGTTTCCGCTCCCACACCCATGTGCGGGTCAAGCTGGAAACCGGCCGCACCCACCAGATTCGCGTGCACATGGCCCACATCAACTTCCCGTTGGTCGGCGACCCGGCCTACGGCGGTCGTTTCCGCATTCCGCCGGCCGCCAGTGTGACCATGGTCGAATCGCTGAAGCATTTCCCGCGTCAGGCGCTGCATGCGCGTTTCCTGGAACTGGATCATCCGACCACCGGTCAGCGCATGAGCTGGGAATCGCCATTGCCGGAAGATTTCGTCTGGCTGCTGACCCTGCTCAAGCAAGACCGCGAGGCGTTCATCGGATGAGTGACTGGCTGATTCCTGACTGGCCCGCGCCGGACGGGGTCAAAGCCTGTGTCACCACCCGTGCGGGCGGCGTCAGTCTGGCGCCGTTCGACAGCCTCAATCTCGGCGATCACGTTGACGACAACCCGGCACACGTCGCCGAGAATCGCCGTCGTCTCACCGATCATTTCGCCATCCAGCCCGCCTGGTTACAGCAAGTGCATGGCATTGCCGTGGCGCATGCCGATCCGGCAGTGGTGGCCACCGCCGACGCCAGTTGGACGGATACGCCAGGCATCGCCTGCGCGGCGATGACTGCGGACTGCCTGCCGGTGTTGTTCTGTGACCGCGCCGGCAGCCGCGTGGCTGCAGCCCACGCCGGTTGGCGAGGGCTGGCGGCCGGTGTGCTGGAAGCGACCCTCGACTGTCTGGCCGCGGAGCCGTCGAACGTGCTGGCCTGGCTCGGCCCGGCCATTGGCCCGCAAGCCTTTGAGGTCGGCGCCGAAGTGCGTGAAGCCTTTATGGCGCAGCATCCGCAATCCGAACAGGCTTTCGTCCCGAGCCACAACGCCGGCAAGTACCTGGCCGACATCTATCAGTTGGCGCGTGTGCGCCTGGCTGCCCGCGGCATCACGGCGGTTTACGGCGGCGGATTCTGCACCGTGACCGATCCGCGCTTCTTTTCCTACCGACGTGCGCCTCGCACCGGTCGATTCGCCTCTCTTATCTGGCTCGAACGCTAGACTCTTCTGACCTGCATCAACGCCGGTTGCCTTGAATCTTCCAGAATCGACCGCATCTAGTGGGGTATCTGGCAGGCTTCTCTATTTAGGTGTGTCCATCGCTCCGGCCTGCTCAAAAGGAAGGTGACTCATGCGTATAGATCGTTTAACCAGTAAATTACAGTTAGCCTTATCCGATGCCCAATCCCTGGCCGTTGGCCTCGATCATCCGGGCATCGAGCCTGCGCACCTGATGCAAGCGCTGCTTGAACAGCAGGGCGGCTCGATCAAGCCATTGCTGATGCAAGTAGGCTTCGACGTCAACAGCCTGCGCACGGCGTTGAGCAAAGAGCTCGACCAATTGCCAAAAATCCAGAATCCCACCGGCGACGTGAACATGTCGCAGGACTTGGCGCGCCTGCTTAACCAGGCCGATCGCCTGGCCCAGCAGAAAGGTGACCAGTTCATTTCCAGTGAGCTGGTGCTGCTGGCCGCCATGGACGAGAACAGCAAGCTCGGCAAGTTGTTGCTGGGCCAGGGCGTGAGCAAGAAGGCCCTGGAAAATGCGATCAATAACCTGCGTGGCGGCGAAGCGGTGAATGACCCGAACGCCGAAGAGTCGCGCCAGGCGCTGGATAAATACACCGTCGACCTGACCAAGCGCGCCGAGGACGGCAAGCTCGATCCGGTGATTGGCCGTGACGATGAAATTCGCCGCACCATTCAGGTCCTGCAACGCCGGACCAAGAACAACCCGGTGTTGATCGGTGAGCCCGGCGTGGGTAAAACCGCGATTGCCGAAGGCCTGGCCCAGCGCATCATCAATGGTGAAGTGCCGGACGGCCTCAAAGGTAAGCGCCTGCTGTCGCTGGATATGGGCGCGCTGATCGCCGGTGCCAAGTATCGCGGTGAGTTCGAGGAGCGCCTCAAAGGCCTACTTAACGAACTGTCGAAGCAGGAAGGGCAGATCATCCTGTTTATCGATGAGCTGCACACCATGGTCGGCGCCGGTAAGGGCGAAGGCTCTATGGATGCCGGTAACATGCTCAAGCCGGCCCTGGCCCGGGGTGAGTTGCATTGCGTCGGCGCGACCACGCTCAACGAGTACCGCCAATATATAGAGAAGGACGCGGCTCTCGAGCGGCGCTTCCAGAAAGTGCTGGTGGATGAGCCGAGCGAGGAAGATACCATCGCTATCCTGCGTGGCCTGAAAGAGCGTTACGAGGTTCACCACAAGGTGGCGATCACAGACGGTGCGATCATTGCGGCGGCCAAGTTGAGCCATCGCTACATCACTGACCGGCAGTTACCGGACAAGGCCATCGACCTGATCGACGAAGCGGCCAGCCGCATTCGCATGGAAATCGACTCCAAGCCCGAAGTGCTGGATCGCCTGGAGCGGCGCCTGATTCAACTCAAGGTCGAATCCCAGGCCCTGAAGAAAGAAGATGACGAAGCGGCGATCAAGCGCCTGGAAAAACTCCAGGAAGAGATTGTCCGGCTGGAGCGCGAGTATTCCGACCTGGAGGAAATCTGGACCTCGGAGAAAGCGGAAGTGCAGGGTTCTGCGCACATCCAGCAGAAAATCGAGCAGTCGCGCCAGGAGCTGGAAACTGCTCGCCGCAAAGGTGACCTGAATCGCATGGCCGAGTTGCAGTACGGGGTGATCCCGGACCTGGAGCGCAGCCTGCAAATGGTCGACCAGCACGGCAAGAGTGAGAACCAGTTGCTGCGCAGCAAGGTGACGGAAGAAGAGATTGCCGAAGTCGTGTCGAAATGGACCGGCATCCCGGTGTCGAAAATGCTCGAAGGTGAGCGCGACAAGCTGCTGAAGATGGAAAGCCTGTTGCACCAACGAGTGATCGGCCAGAACGAGGCCGTGGTGGCGGTTGCTAACGCGGTACGGCGTTCCCGCGCCGGGTTGTCCGACCCGAACCGGCCTAGCGGTTCGTTCATGTTCCTCGGCCCGACCGGTGTGGGTAAGACCGAGTTGTGCAAGGCGCTGGCCGAGTTCCTCTTTGATACCGAAGAGGCGATGGTGCGCATCGACATGTCCGAGTTCATGGAGAAACATTCCGTGGCGCGCTTGATCGGTGCACCACCAGGGTATGTCGGTTATGAAGAAGGTGGTTACCTGACCGAGGCGGTGCGTCGCAAGCCTTATTCGGTGATCCTCCTGGATGAGGTCGAAAAGGCGCATCCGGACGTGTTCAACGTGTTGTTGCAAGTGTTGGAAGACGGTCGCCTGACTGATAGTCACGGCCGCACTGTGGACTTCCGCAATACGGTGATTGTAATGACCTCCAACCTGGGATCGGTGCAGATCCAGGAACTGGTCGGTGATCGTGACGCGCAACGTGCGGCGGTGATGGATGCGGTGTCGACGCACTTCCGTCCGGAGTTTATCAACCGGATCGACGAAGTGGTGATCTTCGAGCCGCTGGCTCGTGATCAGATTGCCGGCATCACGGAGATCCAATTGGGTCGTCTGCGCAGTCGTCTGGCTGAGCGTGAGTTGACGATGGAGTTGAGCAGCGAGGCGCTGGATAAGTTGATTGCGGTGGGTTACGACCCGGTCTATGGCGCACGGCCGCTCAAACGAGCGATCCAGCGTTGGATCGAAAACCCGTTGGCGCAGTTGATCCTGTCCGGCAGCTTTATACCCGGCAGCAGCGTGAAGGCCACCGTGGCCAACGACGAAATCGTCTTCAACTGAGCGTTCGTTGTGCAGTAAATGAACAGGCCCCGCATTGCGGGGCCTTTTTTTTCTTAGGGTGTTGAACTGTAAGGAAAAGGCTTGTAAAGTGCGCCCCGCAGTATGTCACCCCAAGGGTTTCTCCTCCCCAGGAAGGAATCTGAAAGAAGTCGCAAATCATTGTCTTAAAAGCAAATTTAGGGGTTGACAGGGGTTTTTAAGATTGTAGAATAGCGCGCCTCAGAGGCAACAACGTAGCGATACGGAGAAGCCAAAGAGAATGTAACAAAGCTTCAAATGTTGTAATTGAAATGTGTAGTTCCGTGATAGCTCAGTCGGTAGAGCAAATGACTGTTAATCATTGGGTCCCAGGTTCGAGTCCTGGTCACGGAGCCAATTTCAAACCGGGGTATAGCGCAGTCCGGTAGCGCGCCTGCTTTGGGAGCAGGATGTCAGGAGTTCGAATCCCCTTACCCCGACCATTTTTGGGTCGTTAGCTCAGTTGGTAGAGCAGTTGGCTTTTAACCAATTGGTCGTAGGTTCGAATCCCACACGACCCACCATTTTTGAAACCAGTCTAGGCTGGGATCGAATCTTAAGATCAGAGGCCAAAAGCGCTGATCGAAGAAGGCGCCTTCAAGGGTGCCTTTTTTTTACCGGGGTATAGCGCAGTCCGGTAGCGCGCCTGCTTTGGGAGCAGGATGTCAGGAGTTCGAATCCCCTTACCCCGACCATATTAAAAATCCTCGTATCGAAAGATACGGGGATTTTTTTTGTTCCGGATTTTTGTGGCGTCCATGAGAAGCTTCGCTGGCAAGCCGCAAGCGGGCGCCAGCGAAGAGGCCCTGGGACCTTAGTGCAGCTTAAGCCGAGGCTCGGTGCCCCGACCAATCTTGCTGCCCAGCATCAACATGGCCGTACGGAAAGGCCCGTACAGCGCCACCTGGTGCATGCGGTACAGCGACACGTAGAACATCCGCGCCAGCCAGCCTTCGAGCATGACGGTCCCGGTCAGGTTGCCCATCAAGTTACCCACAGCCGAAAAACGCGACAGCGAGATCAGCGAGCCGTAGTCGGTGTACTTGTAGCTCGGCAAGGGCTTGCCCTCGATGCGCAGTTTGAGCGACTTGGCCAGCAGCGACGCTTGCTGGTGCGCGGCCTGGGCGCGGGGCGGGACATTGCGATCGGTGCCGGGCTGCGGGCAGGCCGCGCAGTCACCGAAGGCGAAAATATTCTCGTCACGGGTGGTTTGCAGGGTCGGCAGCACCTGGAGCTGATTGATCCGGTTTGTTTCCAAGCCATCGATGTCCTTGAGGAAGCCCGGCGCGCGTATACCGGCCGCCCAGACTTTCAGGCTGGCGTTGATGGTCTTGCCATCGGCGGTGATCAGGCTGTCGGCCGTGACTTCGCTGACTGCGGCGTTAGTCATGACATTCACCCCGAGTTTTTCCAGGGTTTTATGCACAGGGCCGCCGATACGCTCCGGCAACGCAGGTAACACCCGCGGCCCGGCTTCGATCAGGGTGATGTGCATGTTTTCCGGCTTGATCCGGTCGAGACCGTAAGCGGCCAGCTCATGGGCGGCGTTGTGCAACTCGGCGGCCAGCTCGACACCGGTGGCACCCGCGCCGACAATGGCCACACTGATTTGCTCGACCTCGTCGTTCTGACCGGCGTGGGCGCGCAAATAGTGGTTGAGCAACTGCTGGTGGAAACGCTCGGCCTGTTTACGAGTGTCGAGGAACAGGCAGTGCTGGGCGGCGCCCAAGGTGCCGAAATCATTGGTGGTGCTGCCCACCGAGATTACCAGCGAGTCGTACGGCACTTCGCGGGCGGGTACCAGTTCCAGGCCGTTTTCGTCGTAGGTGGCGGCCAACTGGATTTTCTTCCCCGCACGATCGAGCCCGCTCATACGCCCCAGCTGAAACTCGAAGTGGTTCCATTTGGCCTGGGCGACATAATTGAGTTCGTCTTCGGAAGAGTTCAGGGATCCAGCGGCCACTTCGTGCAGCAGCGGCTTCCAGATATGGGTCAGGTTGGCGTCGACCAGCATTACACTGGCTGTGCCACGCTTGCCCAGAGTCTTACCCAGACGGGTAGCCAACTCCAGACCGCCGGCGCCGCCGCCAACGATGACAATACGATGAGTCATGGGGATATCTCGCAAGGCTAAAGGAAATCGGTGCATTTACCCGAGCGAGCGCCAGGCAGCTCATAGCGTCAGGTAACTGATAAGTCGGCTCAACAGGCCCAGGCCAATGGTCACCGCCAGCACCAGCACCAGGAGCATCCACGGCCGAAAGGGCCGGCGCTCGACACGGTGTTGGGACAGTTGCAGGTAAGCTTCGACATGCTTCTGGTCTTCGGGGTTCAGGCGGCTGGTCATAAAGGCCTCGTCAGGGATAGACGTTGCTGAATGCGCAGACGTTACAGCGTTTTGTCTGCGGGCGTTGAACGGTGCATGTCATCCGGGGGAATGATTGCGCTTTTGTAACATTCGTCTGGCGAGAGCGCCATCCTGCTGTGGGCTACAGGCTGATCCCGACATCGAAGACAATGCTGCGCCCCAGGTTGCTGCGCAGAAAATCCGGTGCATCGGGATGGGCAAACAGCACGCGGGCGAACGTCGGGCCGACCAGCGACAGTGAACGCCAGCCCTGACGCAAATACTCGGTGGGCGGCGGAAAATGACTGTTGAGGTCCAGCACTTCGCGTTTCAGGCTGGCGAAGGCAATGATGTCCAGTTCACCCAGGTCCATACCGCGCTCTTTGTAGTTGTGCGCCTTTTTGCGCAGGGTCGGCGCCAGTCGCATCAGAAACTCATTGGCCGGAATGCGTTTTGGCTTGGCTTCGCGGCGTACCAACTGGCTGAGTGAGAACGCACTGCGCCGACGCTGCAATTCATCGCGCCACTCGTCGTTGAGGCGGCGGCCTTCGTCGAGCACAAAGAACACTTCAAAGTTTGCTTCGCGAAACAGCACATCCGGTGGTTCGCCCGCCGGACTGAACTCGTCGGCGCGGTAGGGGATATTCAAACCTTGCAGCAGGCGTTGGCATACCCAACGCTCACGCTCCCATTTGCGGGCATTGGAGAGGAACGCGTTGGCTTGCTCGGCCGCGATGGTCAGCAGGCGTAAATAATCTGAGTCATCCATAGGCCAAGCTTAGCGTTCAATTGCGACCGCAAAGAAACAGTTTGTCGTGCAGACACAAACTTTTCAAAAGCCCGTCAGCGGGCGGCTGACGGGCGATACTGCGATGCATTGATGAGGCTCGGCACGGCTACCAGCTAATGCGAACACCCAGAGTACCGGAGACTCCATCCAGATCATTGCTGTCCAGATTGCTCAAGTAGTTGGCGCTTATGTAGGTGCTGACACTGGGCGACAGCTTAGCGACCAGGCCCACGCCCAAGTCTGCGGAAGTGGATTTATGCTCGGTCTTGATTCGGTCGACATCATCATAGGTCACCGTGTCATACCCGCCAAAAGTCTTCCACAGGTTGGCTCGAAGGTAGGGTTCCAGCGGGATGTCCCCAGCCATGTAGCGGCCCTTGAGCCGCGCGCCTAGGCGGCCGGTCCAGTAATCCTGTGAGTCGAATTTCACCTCGGAAATACCGTCGTTCTGCTTGTCCAGGTCGATACGCTGGTTGATCACCTGCACCTGGGGTTCGACTACCCAGTCTTGCGCCACGGGAATCGGGTAACCGGCTTCCACCGAGAGCGCGACGGCATGGCCTTCGGTGTCCATTTTCACCCCGCGATCGGAGCGATTGTCACCGTCCAGGCGTGACCACATGGCCACTGCGTCGAGGTACCAGCCCGTGGGATCAATCAAGGTCCAGTAGCCACCCACTTGATCACTATCAAGTTTCACTCGACCTGAGCGCCGGCTCTGGAAGCCCTCGGCAAAACCATCGACATCACCTTGCAAATGGCTTTGGCCGACGAAAAAACCGAACCGCTGCAACAGTCCGCCACTGGTCTGCGAGGCATATAGGTCATGACCGATCTGGAAGCCTTGCAGCGAACCGTCGAAGCTTGGCGAGGCGGTGCCCGACCAGCTTTTCTGCAGGTCGCTGCCATACACCCGGCCCCAGCCAGCCGGAGTCGTGCCGGTCTCGGTTAACAGGCTTTGTTCACCCTGGCGCTCGTGAAACGTGCCCAGTGCTTGCAAGGTCAGCAATTGCGCTGCCGGAATCACCACTGAGTAAACCGGTACTTCCAGGCGATACAAAGGAATCGGCTCGGCGCCAGCCACGGCGACAGGAATGGGTGGGGTGGTGGCAGCCGGGGTCGGTGAGGCCTGGGCCACGGTTGTCACAGGTGCAGCAGGCACTGGCTCGGGCGGTGCGACGGGTTGCGCAGTGGGTGGCTCGACGGCCGGTTCATCCACATCCACTACGGGTACAGGCTGGATGATTGGCGGTGGGGCTGGCGGTATTACTACCGGTGGCGGCACCACCGGCGGTACGGTCAGCGGTGGCACTGCGACCACCGACGAGCGCAGGTACCAGTTGTTCTCCGATCCGGCGGTGACGCCGCCCTTGAACAGGTAGTACTGGTAAGCGCCCGCCGACAATGAACCCTTCAGGGCGAAGGCGGCGCTGCTGCTGGTTGCGCCGTTCTGCGCCTGCACCACTTCGATCCCGTTCTGTCGGGTCAGTCCCCCCAGGCCGCCGAGATTGGTCACGCCCAGCTGGGTGTTGCCGCTGATGGTGCCTTGGGACACCACGAGCTTGTCACTGGCTGAATTGTCGGTGCCGAGCACGGTTTGCAGGAGCAGTTGGCCATTGTTGCCAACGTAGTTGCCGTGGACGGTCAGGGAATCGCTGGCAGCGCTGCTGCCCGTGGTCATGTCGATGACCCCGGCATTGTTCAGTGTGACCAGTTGGCCCGCCGTGTAGGGGCGAATGGCGCCTTGGTTGACGGCCAGGGTGCTGCTGCCATCGATGGAAAACACCCCTGTTGCGCTGGCGCTGTCACCGAGGAAAAAATTTCCGGCCAGGGTAAAGTGCGAGTGGTTTTCCAGGCTCACCGATTCCCAGCCGACATAGCGCCCGGGAACCGCCGAGCGAGTGTTATCGAAGGTCAGGCGGTCATTACCCAGGCCGCCATCCACCGACGGCGTGGAAGCCAGCAGGTTTTCAACGAGGTTGCCGAGCAGCGCGGTGTCGTCGCCGTCGCCCATCAGGATGGCGGATTCGATCTGACCGCCATTGAGCCAGATGAGGTTGTCATTGCCTGCACTGGCGCGAATCTGTCCGCTAATCACGCCGCCCGTTACCGTGATGCTGTCATCGCCGCCGCTGGTGCTGATGTTGCCGCCAATGCTGCCACCGGAGACGATAATGGTATCCCTGCCAAAGGCGGTGACCAGGTTGCCAAGAATGCTGCCGCCAGACATGTTGAAAATATTGTTGTCGAGCTTCATATCCACACGACCGATGGTGCCACCGGTCATCTCTGCCACGTCACCATCCTCGAAGGCGCCGACGATGGTGCCGGCGGTCATTAGAAAAGTGTCGCGGCCATCCCCTTGGGCCAGCGACAGAATCTGTCCGCCGTTCATGACGAAGTCGTCGATGCCATTGCCCTGGAACACCGCCCCCACCTGTCCGCGATTGATCTGCAGGCGGTCGACGCCATCGCCCTGATCCAGGGCACCGTTGATTGTGCCGGAGTTCATCAATACCTGATCGGCACCGGCACCGAACGTGACATTGCCATTGATCACACCGGTCCCGTTGGCCGGGAAGATCAGGGTGTTGTCACCGCTGGAGTCATTCAGCGGGCCGCTGGTACCGCTGTCGCAGGTGTAGGCGCTGTCACCGGGGGCGGAGTTGAGCGTACAGGCCGCTTGTGTCGTGGGGCTACCGAGCATCAGGAGCGTGGCGGGTAGCGCTGCGGCGCAGGGTAGGAGTGTGGTCAGTCGATGGTAGCGAGACATGGCGTATCCCTGCTGTAAGGATGGCTGATCGTCCATGGGGGTGCGGCCTGGCTCCACTCATTGTCATGAACCACTCGAAACCTGTGACCTAACAAGTTGAAAAAACTGCTCCTTCAGTCAATGAGGAGTTCTAGTCGCTTTCAGCGCGGTTGGACGAAGTTTCTGACCAGCGTGCTATCAGTTCTGCTAGTTGCCATTCCCCGGTTTCTATGCGTGACGGCTTTGCATTAAACGGATAACGATCTGCGCAAAGCGGATATTGCGCAGCTTTCGGTGGCTCTACCCTCGACATCACGCACGCTTGCCGTGCAACCGACGCTCTTAAAAAAACAACAACAAGAGACAGCTGCCATGCGCACGATCGACGTACATGAGGTTATCGATAACGCTCGTTTTAATCGTTTTCACTGGATGGTGCTGTTCTGGTGTGCCCTGATCATCATCTTCGATGGCTATGACCTGGTCATCTATGGCGTGGTGCTGCCGATGCTGATGAAAGAGTGGGGGCTAAGCCCGTTGCAGGCCGGTGCGCTGGGCAGTTATGCCCTGTTCGGGATGATGTTCGGGGCGCTGTTTTTCGGCCCTCTGTCGGACCGCATCGGGCGCAAGAAAGCTATCACCCTGTGCGTCATCCTGTTCAGTGGCTTTACCGTGCTCAACGGCTTCGCGCGCAACCCCACCGAGTTTGGCATCTGTCGCTTTATCGCCGGGCTAGGCATTGGCGGCGTCATGCCCAACGTAGTGGCACTGATGAACGAGTACGCGCCAAAAAAAATCCGCAGTACGTTGGTGGCAATCATGTTCAGCGGCTATTCGGTGGGCGGTATGCTGTCGGCCGGGCTCGGCATCGTGCTGATCCCCAGTTTCGGCTGGCAGTCGGTGTTTTACGTGGCGATCCTGCCGTTGTTGCTGTTGCCCCTGATCATGTACTTCCTGCCGGAATCGGTAGGCTTTATGTTGCGCCAAGGCCGTACTGAAGAAGCGCGCAAGGTGCTGCAACGGATTGATCCGTCCTGCGTCGTGCAAGCCAATGACGAGCTGCAAATGAATGAAGTGAAGGGCAACGGGACCCCGGTCCTGCAACTGTTCCGTGAGGGCCGGGCGCTGCGCACGCTGATGCTCTGGCTGGCGTTTTTCTGCTGCCTGTTGATGGTCTACGCCCTGAGTTCCTGGTTGCCGAAACTGATGGCCAATGCCGGATACAGCCTTGGTTCAAGTCTGTCGTTTCTGCTGGTGCTGAATTTTGGAGCGATCTTCGGCGCGGTGGGTGGCGGTGTGCTCGGTGACAAACTCAATCTGCCACGGGTGCTGGCGGTGTTTTTCGCGGTAGCTGCGGTCTCAATTACCCTGCTGGGCTTCAACAGCCCGATGCCGCTGTTGTACCTGTTGATTGCCATTGCCGGTGCGACCACCATTGGTTCACAAATCCTCCTGTATGCCTGCGCCGCGCAGTTCTATTCAATGACCATTCGTTCCACCGGTCTGGGCTGGGCGTCGGGAATCGGGCGCAACGGGGCGATTGTCGGTCCATTGTTGGGGGGCGCCTTGTTGGGCATCAATTTGCCGCTACCCCTCAACTTCATGGCATTTGCCTTGCCGGGAGCAGTCGCGGCGCTGGCGATGACGGTATTTGCCATCAGCAGCCGGCGTTCTGCCCAAGGCATGACAGCCAACCTATCAGCGAGCGGTGCCTGAACCATGAGAGCGCTATTGCGAGACTTTTCCCTGTCGGCAGCGGTCGCCGGATTTATCGCCACGGTGATTTCCTATGCCGGTCCGCTGGTGATTATTTTCCAGGCGGCAAACGCCGCGCATCTGTCTCGGGAAGTGCTCTCATCCTGGGTCTGGGCGATTTCCATTGGCAGCGCGCTGCTGGGAATCGGCTTGAGCCTGCGTTATCGGGTGCCGGTGATCATTGCCTGGTCGGCGCCGGGTTCGGCTTTGCTGGTGGCACTCTTGCCAGGCATCTCGATGCCAGAGGCGGTGGGGGCGTATCTGGTCAGTAGCCTGATTATCCTGCTGATCGGGATTTCAGGCGCCTTCGACCGGATCATCAGCAAACTGCCCGGGGCGATTGCCGCGGCCATGTTGGCGGGGATTCTGTTCAGCTTCGGCACCGGTTTGTTTGTCTCGCTGCAAGGCAAGCCTTTGCTGGTGCTGGCGATGTTTGCCACCTACCTGCTGTGCAAGCGGATGCTGCCGCGCTATGCGGTGTTGATGGTGCTGCTGGTGGGCTGTTCGATTGCCTTTATCAGCGGTGACTTGCACCGCGATGCCTTGGTGATCGGTTTCGCCACGCCGGTCTGGATCACCCCACAGTTCAGCTTGAGTGCAACCCTGAACATCGCCTTGCCCTTGGTGATGGTGGCGCTGACCGGACAATTCGTGCCGGGCATGGCGGTGTTGCGTGCCAGCGGCTATTCGACTCCGGCCAGTCCGATCATTGCCAGCAGTGCGTTGGGCTCGGCCTTGCTTGCACCGTTTGGCTGTCACGGTCTGAACCTGGCGGCGATTACCGCGGCCATCTGCACGGGACGCGAGGCTCACGAGGATCCGCGCAAGCGCTATGTGGCCGGTGTCGTAGGAGGGCTGTGTTATCTGCTACTGGGGATCTTCGGCGCGACTCTGGTTTCGCTGTTCTCCGCCTTTCCCAAAGAGCTGATCGCGGCACTGGCCGGTTTGGCCTTGTTCGCTGCGATTGCCGGCGCACTGGCCGGCGCCATGGCGGTGCCGAACGACCGCGAGGCGGCGTTGGTGACCTTTCTGGCCACCGCCTCGGGCATGTCGCTGTTTGGCTTGTCTGCGGCATTCTGGGGGCTGATTTTCGGCATGCTCACGCACTTCCTGCTGGGTGTGCGGCGTGCGGAGCCTGAAGTCCAAGGGCGCGTCGACAAAAAGCCAGCTCGCTAAGCGCAACGTTTCCGACCGGAACCCTGCGTTACGTTGAAGGTAACAACGTTGACATGGGCTCAGCGACACCTGGACCCTGTCATGCGCCGCTGCAGGTGCCCATGACCTGATAAGTTACCCGGTGGGTCTGGCCTTGAGGGTCGACGTATACCATGGTGGAGGGCACTACGCCGCAGGCGTTGGAGGTATCGCTGATGGAGATCACCCGGGCAATGTCCAGCGGCTGTGCCGGATCATAGGGCGTGGTGGCGGGTTCATTACCGGCGGCCAGGGCCGAAGTGGCGACCACCGTGAGGAACAGGCTGAGCAAGGCTTTCATCGTGATGTGCTCCTGAATTGAATTCGATGGAGTCATTTTCGATCGTCGCCAGCCGCCGATAAAGAGGCGAAAGCCTGATGCAGTCTTACAGGAAACGTAACAGTCTTAACCCTGGGAGGGGCCGTGGATTTACTCAACAGCATGCGGGTGTTCGTCCGCGTGGTGGATTGCGCCAGCTTCACTGCCGCCGCCGATGCGCTCGACTTATCCACTGCACAAGTCTCGCGCCTGGTCGCGGATCTGGAGCAACATCTGCAAGCGCGGCTGTTACAGCGCACCACCCGCCGGCTCAGTCTGACTGAGGCCGGTGAGCGCTTCCTGCAGCGCAGCCGGCAAATACTCGAGGATATGCAAGAAGCGACAGAGGAAGCTCGCGGCGCCCATCAAAAGCCCAGCGGGCGCCTGCGGGTGCACAGCATGAATGGCCTTGGTGTGCTGATCACGCCGTTGATTGCCCGCTATTGCGAGCGTTACCCGGACGTGGTGTTCGAGCTGACCCTGTCGCAGCGTAATCCTGATCCGCTGGAGGAAGGGCACGATGTGGTGATTTCCATCGCTTACGAACTGGAGGATTCGCAGCGGGTTGCGCAAACCCTCGGGCAGATCTACAGCGTGCCTTGCGCTGCACCGGCCTACCTGGAACGCCACGGAATCCCCCAGCACCCGTCGGCACTAAATGAGCATCGCTGCTTGCGTATGGTCGATCCGTTGTACAGCGATCAATGGCAACTGCAGGACGGACACGACGAGTACACCATCAGCCCGACCCGCACCTTCCAGTGCAACGTCGCCGAGTCGATGGTCAAGGCCTCCGAGGCGGGCATGGGCATCAGCCTGCTGCCGTTCTATACCGCGACGCGCCCCTTGAGTGACGGCACCCTGGTGCGCCTGCTGCCGAATTGTCGTGCGCGCGAACGCAATGTCTACGCCCTGTACCCGTCTCGGCATTTCCTCGATGCCAAGGTGCGCACCTGGGTGGATTTTCTGAAGATCGAGCTGCCCAAATTGTTCGCCGAACATGAAGCGGTCATGGAGGATTCCCGGCATTGGGCCTGAGGGGCACAAGGCGGGTGTAGACTCAGGTGCTCTGAGGGGTGGCAAGGAGTCCGATGTGAACGTTTGCACTGCAGTCCAGTTGGCTGAAGCATGATCACTGCCCAGTTGCTGTCGACGGAAACCCTGGTGGTCGGTTGGCTGATCTACGTGCCGGTGCTGCTTTGGGCCATGATCCGCGCGCCATGGGTCGAGTTGTTCAGTGACAGTCGGCGCCAGCACCTGCTGTTCGGCACCGTGTTTGCCCTGTTCATGCTGTGGCTGGTGCGCCGCGACTTCGATACCGGAGTGTCCTATCACTTCATTGGCATGACGGCCGTTACCTTACTGCTGGACTGGCCATTGGCGCTGGTCGGTGGCCTGGTGGCGCAAATCGGCCTGGTGCTGCTGGGGCGCCAGGACCTGGCGGCGATGGGCGTCAATGGCGCATTGCTGATTGTCCTGCCGGTGCTGGTCACCGAGGGCTGTGCGATCCTGGTCGAGCGCGCTCAGCCGCGAAACCCGTTCGTTTATATCTTCTGTTCAGGCTTCTTTGCCGCAGCCCTGTCGGCCCTGTTGTGCCTGCTGGTGGGGCTGGGGCTGTTGTGGCTCGACGAACGTTTCGCCATGCCGGAATGGCTGGAGGATTTTGTCGGTTATCTGTGGCTGATCATCTTCCCCGAGGCCTTTATCAACGGCATGGTCATCAGCGCGCTGGTGGTGTTCTGTCCTGAATGGCTGGAAACCTTTAACCGCACGCGATACCTGTCGGCGCCGTGGAAGGATGATGACAAGGCTTGATCCTGATCAAGGGCTGCCACGGCAGCCAAACCTATGCTCCGAAAAAACCGTGGGGAGCATCGGCATGAGCGTTTATCAGTGGGCGCGACAAGAGGTGAGCGACAGCCTGGCGGCGGCTGAGGGTGCCGGGTTCGAGCCGGGGTTGAGCCTGCGCGCCTTGCTCAGTGCCGTGGTGCAGCAGAGCAAGGCGGTGCGCAGTGTCGAGGACTTGGCCGACGAGCTACAGTTTCTCGCCGAGAACCTCGATGACGCTGAGGATTATCCGTTCATGCGCCCTTAGTGGCGGGGTTCGAGGTCGTCGCTGAAGAGGTCGTCCTCGGCATCCGGGCTGACCGGGATCTTGTGCTCCTCCGCAGCCCAGGCCCCGAGATCGATGAGCTTGCAGCGGTCGGAGCAAAAGGGCCGATTGATGTTGTTGGCCGTCCATTCGACAGGTGCGCCGCAGGTTGGGCATTCGACGGTCAGGGGTTGGCTCATGACTGGCCTCCACGCAAAGTTAGGTAAAAGTGATGAAGACGTTCGACTTCGCTATGCAGCCAGGCGAGGTCACGGTCGTTGACCAGCACATCGTCGGCATGACGGATACGTTCTTCGCGACTGGCCTGGACCTTGAGAATCGCCTGAACCTGCTGCTCGCTGGTCTGGTCGCGCTGCAGGGTACGTTCGATCTGTAACTGCTGCGGGGCATCGATTACCAGTACCCGTTGAGTTATCGCATGCTGCCCGGACTCGATGAGCAAGGGCGACACCAGAATGGCGTAGGGCGACTGCGCGCGGGCCAGGTGGGCGGCGATTTCCTCGGCGATCAAAGGGTGCAGGAGTTTTTCCAGCCAGCGACGCTCGTCGGGGATCTCGAAGATCAATTGGCGCAGCGCCGCCCGATCCAACTGTCCGTTTGCCTGCAATACCTGGGCGCCGAAATGTTCGGCAATCTGCGCCAGCGCCGGGCGCCCGGGCTCGACGACCCAGCGTGCGGCGTGATCGGCGTCGACCGCATGGATGCCGAGGTTGATGAAGTGCTGCGCTGCCGCGCTTTTGCCACTACCGATACCGCCGGTGAGGCCAAGAATCCAGGGTTTTTCCACAGGGGTATTCATTTCAAGCCGACAAAATGCCAATAGAAGTCGGTTATTTGACCACCCCAGAGCAGAGCAATCCAGCCGGCAATTGCCAGATAGGGGCCAAACGGGATCGGCGTTGCCGCATTCACCTTGTTCAGCCTTAGCCAGATCAGCCCGAGCACCGCACCCACCAGCGACGCCAGCAGGATCGTCAAGGGCAGGATCTGCCAACCGCCCCAGGCCCCCAGCAGCGCCAGGAGCTTGAAATCACCGTGGCCGATACCTTCCTTGCCGGTGAGCAACTTGAACAGCCAGTACACCGTCCACAGGCTCAGGTAACCCGCAACGGCGCCCCATAGGGCGTCCGGGAGGGGCACGAAAAGCTCGCCCGCGTTGATGATCAATCCCAGCCATAGCAGTGGCAGGACCAGCACGTCCGGCAGCAGTTGGTGATCGGCATCGATCAAGCACAACGCCAACAAGCCCCAGCTCAACAGCAGCATGGCGCCAGCCTGCCAGCCAAAGCCGAAGTGCCAGGCGACGAATCCGGACACCAGGCAGCAGGCCAGTTCGACCAGCGGATAACGTGCGCTGATTGGCGCTCGACAGTGTGCACAGCGACCGCGCAGGCACAGATAACTGAGCAGCGGAATGTTGTCCCGGGCACGCAGTGGATGCGCGCAGTGCGGGCAATGGGACTGGGGCAGCATCAGGTTGTAGATGGGGCCTGCTGCATCCCCGGGAAGGCCCAGTACTTCAAGGGCCTGCTGGCGCCAGTCGCGCTCGAGCATTTTCGGCAGACGCCAGACCAGCACATTAAGAAAGCTGCCAATCACCAGTCCAAGGACCAGGGCAAAAATGATAAAGGCCAGCGGGTAGACAGTCAGGAATTCACTCAAGGGCATGTTCAGATCGCTGAGCCAAGTTGGAAAATGGGCAGGTACAGGGCGACCACCAGGCCACCCACCATCACGCCGAGTATGACCATGATCAGCGGCTCCAGCAGACTGGTGAGTTGATCAACCCGCGTGTCGACCTGCGTTTCATAGTAGCTCGCGACTTTCTCGAGCATATCGTCCAATGCACCGGATTCTTCACCGATGGCGGTCATTTGTACGGCCATGTGCGGAAACACCCCGCTGGCTCGCATTGCCGCGTGGAGTTGCATGCCCGTGGCAACCTCCTGACGAATGCGCAGCACGGCGCGTTTGTACACGACGTTACCGGTGGCGCCAGCGACCGCGATCAGCGCCTCCAGCAGCGGCACGCCCGCGGCGAACGTGATCGACAGGGTGCGAGCATAGCGGGTGACGGCCGATTTCTGCAGCAGGCCACCAATCAGCGGCAGCTTCAAGCATTGTGCCTGCAGCCAGTCGCTTAGTGCAGGTGAGCGGCGGTAGATAAAGCGCCCCGTCAGCAGGGCGCCGCACAATCCACCCAACAGTAGCCAGTACCAGCGCTGCATGAACTCGGAAAGACCGATCACCAGCAGGGTGAACCCGGGAAGTTCAGCGTCGAATCCGGCAAACATTGACTCGAACTGCGGCACCACATTGACCAGCAAAATGCCAGTGACCAGGATCGCTACCACCACCACGGCCAATGGGTAGGTAATGGCTTTGCTGATCCGCGCCTTGAGATGTTCCTGGCGCTCGCGGTGAATCGCCACTCGCTCCAAAAGGCTATCCAGGGCGCCTGCCTGCTCGCCGGCGTCGATCAGGTTGCAGTACAGCTCGTCGAAGTATCGCGGTTGTCGGCGTAACGACGCAGCGAAACTGCTGCCCCCGGACACATCCTGCTTCAGAGATTGCACCAGACTGCGCATATGTGGGTTGGCGAAACCTTCGCCAATGATCGCGAATGCCTGCAGCAAGGGCACGCCGGCCTTAATCATGGTCGCCAGTTGGCGGGTGAAAAGTGTGATGTCGTGAGCCTCGATCCGATCGCGCAGGTGAAACAGCGGCGTGGTTTTTTTTCGTACTGTTCGGGGTGTTATGCCTTGCTGGCGTAAGCGGGCCTTGATCAGGGCAGGGGTTTGTCCGCTCAATTCGCCGCTGACCGAGGCACCTGTGGTGTCTACGCCTTCCCATCTGTAGACGCAGGCCTTAATTGATTTGCGCGCCATGAATCAATCCTTGATTGGCTGAGGGTGCGCAAGCCTATCCAAGGGAACGAGGGCAGTGGGTGCTGTTGCGGTGACAAAAAATGTCGGTTTGTACGCTTTATCAGGCCCTCCGTGAACAGGGCCAATTGCCCGAAGCCTTCGTCAGCAAGGCCTGCCGGTCTTGGCATGGGCTGTGCTGAGCAGTGCGCGGAGCATTTGCTTCGCCTCATCCAAGGAGCAGGAGTCATGCAAAGACAAAAGGGATTCACCCTGATCGAGTTGCTGATCGTCGTGGCGATCATCGGAATTCTGGCAACTGTCGCACTGCCGCTGTATTCCAAGTATCAGGCCCGGGCCAAGGTCACGGCCGGCCTGGCCGAGATTGCTGCGCTGAAAGTGCCGTTCGAAGACATCATCAATCAAGGTGACGACCCGACCCTGGTACGCCTCGGAGCGCAGCCGACCACCAGCCATTGCGCGTTGACAGCGACCGGGACGGCGGCGGCAGGTGTGGGCAATATTGGCTGTACACTGCTCAATGCGCCCGGCCCGGTCCTGAACAAAACCATCACCCTGTCACGTACTGAAAGCGGTGGATGGAACTGTGCAACCTCGGTCGCAGTTGAGCTCTCGCCCAAAGGCTGTACCGCGAGCGAAAGCTGAATCCCGTAACTGAGAGAAACTTGCGGCATTTCATGGCGTTAGGCCTTGTCTGAAAGCCGCAACTTGCAAGTCGAGAATGGCCGGGTCATGCAAATTGCATGATCCGGTTTTTTTCATAACTTTATAAGTTTATGATTTATAAGGATTTATTGAATTTTCGAAAGTTGGCACAGCCTTCGCAACATTAGGGATAACCCTGCTGAGATGACACACAGCAGTTTTTCTGAAAAACAGGAGTTACCCGTATGAAGAAGCTCGCTATCGCTGCTGCAACTGCTACCGCTCTGACCCTGACTATGGCTAACGCGGCTTTTGCACAGACCTCGCAAACCACTCAGTCGCCTATGGTGTTGGCTGCCGGTGAAATGACCGAAGCCAAGGAAGCCACCTCCGATACCTGGATCACCACCAAAGTCAAAGCTGATCTGGTCACCGAAAAAGGCATTCCAGGCACCGACATCAAAGTTGAAACCAACAAAGGGGTGGTATCGCTGTCGTCCACCACGGCTGTGACCGATTCGCAGAAAGCCACCGCTGTGGCAATCGCGAAAAAAATCAAGGGCGTCAAAGCCGTATCGGCTGACGGTCTGAAAGCCGAATAATCGGCAAGGCTTTTTGCCTGGACTGGGAGAAGAGGCGGCAGGCGAGCCAGGTTATCCGTCTGCTGCAACTCCAGAGTTCACGCAACTGGCCACAGGGATGTGGCATCACGGGCCCCGACAACAGTGTCGGGGCCCGTTCTATTGTGCGGTCGGGAAAGTTTATTCGGCGTCCAGGTGCATCGGCGTGATGACCTTGCCATCGCTTTCGGCCTGGCCGAGGTTGGCGTCGATGAAGTACACACGATCATCGGCCAGTTGGCCTTTGTCCACCAGGTAGTCCTTGATACTGCTGGCGCGGTCCTGACCCAATTGGCGCAACAATACGTCACTGGACGCCCAGAATTTGATCACGCCTTCACGCATTTTTGCCGCCCGTTCCTCCTTGCCCAGGTCCTTCCATTCAGCCGGCGGCTGGGCTTTCAGGCGCGTGCGGTAGATGCCTTCAAGTAGCGGGGTTTTCTCGCTTTCCGGGACTTCCAGTAACGAGGCCTGGGCCGGGACCTTGTCGCCGCGCCGTTGGAGGATCTTGTAGTAGTTGTACTGGTATTCACGTTCCAGGCGCTGCTCGGCAATCAGCGGGCCGTCGCTGCTTTGTGCGGCGGTGCCTTCGATTTCCAGGCGCAGGGCAGGGCGTTCCTTGAGGGCATTCGCCAGCTTGACCAGCGCGCCTTCCGCATCCTTGCTCAAGTCACTGGAACCGGGGGCGAAGGCCACGGTGCCGAGATCTTCCGAGCCGCCACCTGCAATCAGGCCACCGATCAGTTTGAACGGCGCTGCCGCTGCCTTGACGATCAGGTTGCGCAAGGTTTGCCAGACGATTGGCATCACACTGAATTGCGGGTTGTTGAGATCACCCGTGACCGGCAATTCAATGGAGATCTTGCCATCCACATCCTTGAGCAAGGCCACCGCAAGCTTCAGCGGCAGGCTGACGGCGTCCGGGCTGTCGACTTTCTCACCCAGCTCAAGTTGCTCCACCACCACCTTGTTTTCAGCCTTGAGCTGGCCTTTGGTGATCAGGTAGTGCAGATCGAGATTGAGCCGGCCTTTGCGGATCCGATAGCCGGCGAACTTGCCGGAATAGGGGGTCAGGGTCGTCAATTCGACCCGCTTGAAGCTGGTGGCGATGTCCAGCGCAGCCATCGGGTCGAATGGATTGACGCTGCCCTTGATGGTCACGGGAGCGTAACGGTCGACCTTACCCTTGACGTCAACGCTGGCGGGTTTTTGCTGGCGACTGTCGATGGTGCCGATCTGGCCGTTGAGTTGCTGGATGGCGGTGGCGAAGTTTGGCGTCAGGCTGAAGTCGGCGAAGTTCGCCGAGCCGTCGTTGATCGCAATCGCGCCAATATGAATGCCCAATGGCTTGTCTTTACCAGCCGCCGGTTGCGTTGTTGCGGTTGTCTTGCTGGCGGAATCGGCAGGTTGCGGGATCAGCAAATCATCAATGTTGGTGGTGCGGTCATCGTTGATCATGAAGCGCAGGTAGGGCTGTTGCAGGTTTATCCGGTCAATCGACAGGCTGTCGCCATGCTGATAATTCAGTCCTTCGACCATGACCTTCTGCCACTTGAGAAGATCTCGGGACTTCAGTGTGTCGAGCGTGTGCAACTGATCGACCTGGGCCTTGCCGGTGACGGTGAACGCCAGCGGTTCGGTGCTTTTCAGGTTCACGGCCAGGTCGCTGCCGAGCATGCCGGAGCGCAGCTCCAGGAGAATGAACGGACTGATGTACGACTGGGCCACCCGCAGATCGATATCGCGGGTCTGCACGTTGAGTTTGGCGCTGACCGGTGCCAGGTTGACCTCGCCCTCGGCGAGGATCTTGCCCTGCTTGCCCAGGCCGCTGTCGAGCTTGAGGCTGAAAGGCGAACCGTTGAGGCTGTCGAAGTTTTTCAGGTCCAGGTTCAGCGGTCCGAGTTCCAGGGCCACGGCCGGTTTTACCTGGCGGTCAGCCAGGTGCACCTGGTAATTGCGCAGTTCGACGTCCTTGAGCAGCACTTGCCAGGGTTTGCTCGGGGCAGCGGGCTCAGGCTTGGGTGAGTCGGCGGCCGCCGGTGCCGTGGCTGTTTCCTTTTTGGCGGCTGGCTTGGCCGGTTGGCTGGCGAAGAGTTTTTGCCAGTCGAGCTGACCATCTGCTTCGCGGGCGGCCCAGGTTTCAAGTTTCTGGCTGCGGATCTTGCCAACAATCACTTGTTGCTTGGCCAGGTCGAGTGTGGTCTCGCTGACGTCCAGGCGCTCCAGGCGAGCCAGCGGCCGGCCATCCGGGGCCTTGATGGCAAAAGGCGCGATACTCACCGAGGTGTTGTTCAGCAGCAGCTCGGTTTCCTTGCTCAGATTCAGTTTGTAGTCAGTGCTGAGGCTGACGGTGCCGTCTTCAAGCACCAATGGCACCGCGTCGCGGACGTAGGGCCAAAAGGCTTTCATCTTGCCTTCGGTGACCTTCAGGGTGCCTTCCGAGGTAATGGGCAACAGGCTGACTTTACCGCTCCAATCGATCTGACCGCCGTTGGGACCGATGGCCACCAGGTTCATTTCGGCGTTGTCGTCGGGCAGGGTGCTGAGGTTTTTCAGCTCGAAGTTGAGCTTGTCGTATAGAAATTCGATGGGCTCGCTGGGACGCAAATCCTGAAAATGCAGGTTGCCGCCGGCCAGGTTGATG
This sequence comes from Pseudomonas fluorescens, assembly GCF_019212185.1. Classification (NCBI taxonomy): domain Bacteria; kingdom Pseudomonadati; phylum Pseudomonadota; class Gammaproteobacteria; order Pseudomonadales; family Pseudomonadaceae; genus Pseudomonas; species Pseudomonas fluorescens. The sequence goes on along the minus strand of NZ_CP078138.1, from coordinate 5,593,615 downwards.
CGATCGATGCGTAGCGGGAACGGCTTGGCCTGCGGATCGGCGGGAGCGGGTTCGCTGGCGGGTAGCTTGAACAGTTGAGTGAGATTGAGGCTGCCGTCCTTGCTGAAGAGGATCTCGGTTTTCGGCTTGTCCAGTTGCACATCGGCCAGGTGCAGGGCGTGGGTCCACAGGCTGTCGATCTGCAGGTCGGCATAGAGACGCTCGAAAGCGACGTGCTCCTTGCCTGGTTCGCCGATATTCAGGCCCCACACCGTGAGTTCCAGGCTGAAGGGATTGAGCTCGATGCGCTGGATGCTCGCCGGCACCGCCGCGTAATTGACCAATTGTTGATTGGCGATCCGCAGGGCGATGCCCGGCAAAATCAGAAAACCCAGCAAGCTGTACAGGGCGAGAGCAGTCAACAAGGCGCCGACGGCGCGAATCAATCCTTTGGACATGTGCGGCTTCATCTATCTGAATCGGAAGTGCCTTGGAGTATGGCACGCGATTCTGGTTCCGAAGCAATGACCTCAATCAGGATTGTTCGGAATCTTCCTACAAGCCTTAGAGCTGCAAAATCAGGGTTTTCAGCGGTGGCTGCTGGTCCATCGAGGGGAAATCAACGGCAGGAGGCAGCGCTTGCCACTCGCGTACCGGGCGACCGGCTTTCTCCGCGCAGCGCAGCACCTGCTCGCGCCAGTCATCCATGCTGACTTTCGCCAGGTTGTTGCAGCAGATCAGCACGCCATTCTCGGCGGTACTCAGCAGGGCCGGTTTCAACAGGCTTTGGTAGTCGCGCAGCAGGTCGACGGTGCCAAATGCACTCTTTGCCCAGGCGGGCGGGTCGAGCAGGACCAGGTCGTACTGACGCTGCTCCAGACGTGGATAGCTCGGCAGCTTTTGCCCGCGGCGCTGGCTGATGGGCAGGCCGGCCAATTGGCGAATGGCCGGGAAGTAGTCGGACTGCACGAATTGCATTTCCGGCAACTGCGGATTGAGCTGGCCATTTTCCCGGCCGACTGCCAGGTTACCCTCGGCAAAGTCCAGATTGCACACTTCCCGCGCGCCACCGGCCGCGGCACTGAGGCCGACGCCACAGGTGTAGGCAAACAGGTTGAGCACGCTCTTGTTCTTGCTGTGCGCCTTGACCCAGCCACGGGCGTTGCGCAGGTCGAGGAACAACAGCGGATCCTGCCCGGCGTGGCGGCCGCGGACCCGGTAGTTCAGGCCCCACTCATGGCCCACCAGATCGGCGAGCGCGGCATCATCAGCGCGGTACACGCTGTCTTCACGGTCGATGCGCGAGTTGCCCCGGGAACGGTCGTTGTAGACCAGTAAAGTGTCCAGTTGCAGGTGTTGATTGATGCTGGCGTGCAGCGCCAGCAGGTCTTCGCGCTGCAGCGTCTGGTGGAAGCTCTGTACCAGCAATTGCGGGCCGTAACGGTCGACGGTCAGGCCGCCGGCACCTTCCTGGCTGCCATGAAACAGGCGATAGCAGTCGGTGCCCTGCTGGTGCAGCTCGGCAAGCAGGTCCTGGCGATGATCGAGTGCGGCGCGCAGCGCCTGGTTCAAGGAAGACATGGTGCGCGCCTTGCTGGGAATTTGGCGCGCGAGTTTAACAGGATTGCGCACAGATTCATTTCAACAAACCCATCCGGCGCCTGGCCCGCTGCACCGAACCATTGCGCACCGCCCAGCGCAGCATCGGAGTGCTGCGCCTGACGCTGGCGCGTATCAGTTGGCGTTGCAACGCGCTCTGGCTGACGTCAAGCATGGCACTGGCCCAGTCGGGCAGCAGGTCGATACCGGCCTGCATCATCAAGCTGCCAAAAGGTTTGGCCAGGCGACTGGGAGCGGGTGCATTCAGCAGCAGGCGCAGCACCTCGCGACTACGTTCGTCACACAGCAGTTGTGGGCGAATTCGCTCAAGGTAATCAGCAATTTCCTGGCGCGAGCGAGGCACTTCGCGGGCGCCCAGGCGTTCGGCGATCAGGGCGATCTCCGCGTAGTAACGGTCCTGGTCGCTGGGCGCGAGGTGCGGGTTGCGGTAGCGCAGATGGGCCGCCAGAAAGCTGCTGACTTCGGCCACATGGACCCAGGTCAGCAAGTCCGGGTCGCTGGCGGCGTAGGTGCGGCCGTCGGGTGCGGTGCCGACCACCTGCAGATGGATAGTGCGGACTTTTTCGATCAGCCAGTCGGCATCCTGGCGTGAGCCGAAGGTGGTGCCGGAAATGAATTGTCCGGTGCGGCGCAGGCGTCCAAGCATGTCCTGGCGAAAGTTCGAATGATCCCAGACCCCGGCCAGCGCCAGCGGGTGCAGGGCTTGCAGCATCAGGGCGCTGATGCCGCCGATTAACATGCTGCTGAAATCGCCATGGACTTGCCAACTGATCGAGTCGGGGCCGAACAGCCCGGGATCGCCCTTGGGGTTTTCCAGATCGAGCTTGCCCAGGGACAGGCCGGTCAGGCTCATGATCTGGGTTTCTATGCGGGTACGAATGAATTCCATGACAACTCGATAGCGACAACAGGCGTCATGGCGCGGTGTCTGGCCGCGCCGGTTTACAGGTTCAGGCGCTTGTCGATCAGATCCTCGACCACGCTGGGATCAGCCAGGGTCGAGGTATCGCCGAGGCTGTCCAGCTCATTACAGGCAATCTTGCGCAGAATGCGTCGCATGATCTTGCCTGAGCGGGTTTTCGGCAAGGCTGGCGTCCACTGGATTAAATCCGGCTTGGCGAAGCTGCCGATTTCCTTACTGACCAGTGCCAGCAATTGTTGCTTCAGGGGCTCATCGGGCTCGACGCCATTCATGGGGGTGACGAAGGCATAGATACCCTGGCCCTTGACGTCGTGGGGGTAACCGACCACGGCGGCCTCGGCGATGCTGTCATGCAGCACCAGTGCGCTTTCGACCTCGGCAGTTCCGATGCGGTGCCCGGAAACATTCATCACGTCGTCGATGCGCCCGGTTATCCAGTAATCACCATCCTCGTCGCGGCGTGCACCGTCTCCGGTGAAATAATACCCAGGGTAGAGTTTGAAGTAGGTGTCGACCATCCGTTGCGGATCACCGTAGACCGTGCGGATCTGCGCCGGCCAACTGGCTTTGATCGCCAGTACGCCGCTGCCCGGTCCGCTGATTTCCTTGCCTTGTTCATCGAGCAGCACCGGTTGCACGCCGAACATGGGCCGGGTCGCGCAGCCGGGCTTGATCCGTTGCGCGCTGACCAACGGGCTGATCATGATGCCGCCGGTTTCGGTTTGCCACCAGGTATCGACGATGGGGCAGCGCTGCTCGCCCACCACATTGAAATACCACTCCCAGGCTTCCGGATTGATCGGCTCGCCGACACTGCCCAATAGCCGCAGGCTGCTGCGTGAACTGTTCTGCAAGGGCGCGGCGCCTTCACGCATCAATGCGCGTAATGCAGTCGGGGCGGTGTAGAAGATGTTGACCTGATGCTTGTCGATTACTTGCCAGAAGCGTGAACTGCTGGGGTAGTTAGGCACGCCTTCGAAGATCAGCGTGGTGGCGCCGTTGGCCAGGGGACCGTAGACGATATAGCTGTGACCGGTGACCCAGCCGACGTCGGCGGTGCACCAGAACACTTCACCGTCACGGTAGTCGAGCACGTACTTGAACGTCATCGCCGCCTGCAGCAAGTAGCCCGCAGTGGTGTGCAACACGCCCTTGGGTTTGCCGGTGCTGCCGGAGGTGTAGAGGATAAACAGCGGGTCTTCGGCGTCCATCGGCTCTGGCGGACACTGGGCACTGGCTGCCGCAGTGGCCTGGTGATAACAGAGGTCGCGGCCCTCGACCCGGTTGATCTCGGCCTGGGTGCGCTGGACGACCAGAACGGTGCTGACCGCAGGGCAACTGAGCAGTGCCTGGTCGACGTTATGCTTGAGCGGGATTTTTTTGCCGCCGCGTACCCCTTCATCGGCGGTGATCACGGTGCGGCAATCGGCATCGAGGATGCGGTCGCGCAGGGAATCCGGGGAAAACCCGCCAAACACCACCGAATGCACGGCGCCAATGCGCGAGCAGGCCAGCATGGCGTAGGCGGCTTCGGCAATCATCGGCATGTAGATGCAGACCCGGTCGCCTTTTTTCACCCCACGGCTTTTCAGCACGTTGGCCAGGCGGCAGACGTGATCATGCAACTGTTGATAAGTGATAGGCAGTGAGTCGGCGGGATCGTCGCCTTCCCAGATGATTGCGGTCTGGGTTGCGCGTTGCGGGAGGTGGCGGTCGATGCAGTTGTAGCTGACGTTGAGCTTTGCGCCGGAGAACCAACTGGCTTCGCCGGTCTTCAGGTTGTAGCGCTGGACGGTTTGCCAGGGGGTACTGAAGTCTATGAAACGATTGGCCTGTTCGGCCCAGAACTGACTGGGGTGTTCGATGGATTCGCGGTACAGACGCCGATAGTCGTCCTGGCTCAGTTGTGCGGCCCGGCGTACGGCGTCGGCTTTGGGGAATGTGCTGATATCGAACATGACGGCTCCTGGTTAGCAGGGTGGTTGCAGGAGCTGGCGCCATCGCCAGCTCCTGAAACTCGCTACAGGACTACCGTCAAATCAACCGCGGTGACGCCCGCGGAAGTAGTTGATCAGGCCCTGGGTGGATGCGTCGTCGGCCGGTGCTTCTTCGCTGCCGACAAGGCGATTGTAGACGCCTTTGCCCAGTTCCTTGCCCAACTCCACGCCCCACTGGTCGAAGGCGTTGATGCCCCAGACCACGCTCTGCACGAAGACTTTGTGTTCGTACAGCGCAACCAGTGCGCCGAGGCGACGCGGGCTGATGCGTTCGACGACCAGGGTGTTGCTCGGACGGTTGCCCGGAATCACTTTGTGCGCCGCCAGCTTCTGCACCTGCTCTTCCGACATGCCCTTGTCGCGCAGTTCGGTCTCTGCTTCGCTGAGGGTTTTGCCCAGCATCAGCGCCTGGCTTTGTGACAGGCAGTTGGCGTACAGCCACTGGTGGTGGTCGGAAACCGGATTGAAGCTGACGATCGGCACGATAAAATCGGCCGGGATCAGTTGGGTGCCCTGGTGCAGCAGTTGGTGATACGCATGCTGGCCGTTGCAACCCACGCCACCCCAGATCACCGGACCGGTGTCGGTGGACACTGGGGTACCGTCCTGGCGCACGCTCTTGCCGTTGGATTCCATGTCCAGTTGTTGCAAGTGCTTGGTGATGTTACGCAGGTAATGGTCGTACGGCAGGATCGCGTGACTTTGCGCGCCCCAGAAGTTGCCGTACCACACGCCGAGAAGGGCCAGCAGCACCGGCATGTTCTGCTCGAAAGGGGCGCTCTGGAAGTGCTGGTCCATGGTGTAGGCACCCGACAGCAGTTCCTTGAAGTTGGACATGCCGATGGCCAGGGCAATTGGCAGGCCGATGGCTGACCACAGTGAGTAGCGGCCGCCGACCCAGTCCCACATCGGGAAAATGTTCTCTTCGCGGATACCGAAGGCAACTGCCGCGGCATTGTTGCTCGACACCGCAATGAAGTGGCGATACAGCTCCGCTTCCGAGCCACCCTGGGCCAGGTACCAGGCGCGAGCGGCCTGGGCATTCTTCAGGGTTTCCAGGGTGTTGAAGGATTTCGACGAGACGATGAACAGTGTGGTCTCGGCGCGCAGTTTCATGGTCAGCTCGTGGAACTCACTGCCATCGATGTTCGCCAGGTAATGGCAGCGCACGCCCTTCTGGGCGTAGGACAGCAGCGCTTCGGAAACCAGTTCAGGGCCGAGGAACGAACCGCCGATGCCGATGTTCACCACATCGGTAATAGGTTTTTCGGTGTAGCCACGCCACAGGCCGTCATGGATGCGGCCGACCAGGTCAGTGATCTGGTTCAACACTTTGTGCACGTCCGGCATCACGTTGACGCCATTAACCTGCAGCTTGTCGCCCACCGGGCGGCGCAGGGCGGTATGCAGGGCCGGGCGGCCTTCGGAGGCGTTGACGATTTCGCCGCTGAACAGCGCCTTGATTGCATCCTTCAGCCCGACTTCATTCGCCAGGCCCACCAGCAGGTTGCGAGTTTCAGCGCTGATCAGGTTTTTCGAATAGTCCAGGAACAGACCACAGCTGCTTAGGGTGAATTGGTTGAAACGCTGCGGGTCGGCATTGAACGCTTCGCGCATGCTGAAATCCTGCATGGCTTGGCGGTGATCATTCAGCGCCTGCCAGGCTGGCAGAGCGGTAACGTCTTGAGGGGTGCGGTAGTACGCCATCGCTGCGGGTTTCCTTACTTGAACGGCCTTTTGAACACAAAAATCCCGGAGCGCCATGGTGGGCATTCCGGTCTGCTGCGCCGACACACTTTCATTGCGCAGGGCGAATACAGTAAACCCCGCGCAATGATCTGTCTTGACTTTGTCTGACCCGTTTCCGGCTCTTTTTTAACGTTGAAGTTAGAAATAGCCCGACGAACGGAAGAGTCAGGGTGGGATCAGGCGACCTGCACCGGAATGGCGTTGCTGGTATGGCTCAGCTCGTTACCCGGTGCCATGTACAGCATGCGGGGTTTGAAGTTGAGCAACTCGGCTTCGCTGTAGTGCGCGTAGGCACAAATGATCACGCGGTCACCAACCTTGGCCTTGTGGGCGGCGGCTCCGTTGACCGAGATCATGCGCGAGCCTTCTTCGCCACGAATGGCATAGGTGGTGAAGCGCTCGCCGTTGTCGACGTTATAAATCTGGATCTGTTCGTATTCACGGATCCCGGACAAGTCCAGCCATTCGCCGTCGATGGCGCAGGAGCCTTCATAGTCGAGCACGGCGTGAGTGACTTCGGCGCGGTGCAGCTTGGCTTTGAGCATGATGGCGTGCATGAGTGTTTTCCCTGGTCGAAATCGAGCGGCGGGCAGTGTGCCCGAAGGTCAGGGAGGCGGCAATATGGCGCAGGTGCGATCGATTGAGGGCGGCAAACTTCAAGGGGGAGCGAGGCTCCCCCATGGAGCCGGAGCTGATCAGGCCGAGGTGTCGAGATTCAGGTGCAGGTTGTCGATCAACCGCGTAGTACCGAGGAACGCGGCCACCAGAATCACCAGATCACGATCCTGCGCGGTTGCCGGGCGCAGGGTCCGTGCGTGGCGCACTTCCAGATAGTCAGGGCGCAGGCCCGCGCCTTCCAGAAGTTGCAACTGCTCGTTGATCAGCGAAGGGAAGTCGCGTGATCCCTGGCGGATGGACTCGGCAATGTTGCTCAGGGTGCGATACACCACTGGCGCAACCGCCCGTTGTTCTTCATCGAGGAAGCCATTGCGTGACGACAAGGCGAGGCCATCGGCGGCGCGCACAGTCGGTTCACCGATGATCTGGATCGGCATGTTCAGGTCATGCACCAGGGCGCGGATGACGGCCAATTGCTGGAAGTCTTTCTGGCCGAACACGGCCAGATCAGGCTGAACCATATTGAACAGCTTGCTGACCACGGTCGCCACGCCTTCGAAGTGCCCAGGGCGACTGGCGCCGCACAGGCCTTCGGACAAGTGCGGAACGCTGACGCGGGTCTGGCCGGCCATGCCATCGGGATACATCTCCTCGGCACTCGGTGCGAACAGCAAGTGGCAACCGGCTTGCAGGAGTTTTTCCTGATCCGCCGCCAGGGTCCGAGGGTACTTGTCCAGGTCTTCGCCGGCGCCAAACTGCAGCGGATTGACGAAAATACTCGCGACCACGAAGTCCACCCGTTGGGCGGCCTTGGTCACCAGGGCCATATGGCCGCTGTGCAGGTTGCCCATGGTCGGCACGAAGCCGATGCGCTTGCCTTCGCTGCGGGCGCGGGCTACCGCTGCGCGCAGTTCGCGTACGGTCTTTACGGTGTTCATGCGGAAAATCCGTGTTCAGCACCCGGGAAGGTCACCGCTTTGACTTCGCTGACATAAGCGCTCAAAGCCGCTTGCACGCTTTCCTGGCCAGCCATGAAGTTCTTCACGAACTTGGGGGCGCGACCGGTCAGGGACAGACCGAGCATATCGTGCAGGACCAGCACCTGGCCGTCGGTGGCATTACCGGCACCGATACCAATCACCGGGATCTTTACTGCCTGGGTGATTTCATGGGCCAGTTCGCTCGGAACGCACTCGAGCAGCAACATTGCGGCGCCGGCCTGCTCCAGGGCGATAGCATCGGCGCGCATCTGGCGTGCCTGGTTTTCATTGCGGCCCTGAACTTTGTAGCCGCCCAGAATATTCACCGCCTGAGGCGTCAGGCCCATGTGGGCGCAGACCGGCACGCCGCGTTCGGCCAGCAGGCGAATCGACTCGGCCAGCCACAGTGCGCCTTCAACCTTGACCATGTGTGCGCCTGCCTGCATCAGGGTCGCGCTGTTGATCAGGGTTTGTTCGACGGTGGCATTGGCCATGAATGGCAGGTCGGCGAGGATCAGGGCGTCGCTGTTACCGCGTTTGACGCAGGCGACGTGATACGCCATCTCGGCGGTGGTGACCGGCAGGGTACTGTCATGACCTTGCAGCACCATGCCCAGGGAATCGCCCACCAGTAACACTTCAACACCGGCCTCATTGCAGGCGTGGGCAAAAGTGGCGTCGTAGCAGGTCAGCATGGTGATTTTTTCACCTTTCTGCTTGAGGGTCTGCAGGGTGGTGAGAGTAATAGCTGGCATGAAATGGTTCCTCGTTCAGGCGCTTGGAAAACTACTGCGAGTAACGCGCGTGATTCTTCATTTACTCAGGCGCACGTTCTTTTGTCGTGCTTGAAAAGCCTGGATTGCGCCCTTTGGTGCCGTGTTGGCGGCAGCGGGACGCCTATAGTCGTGAGGAGAACTCGGGAAGTCAATTGGATGTGTTACCGCCAGGTGACAGCGAAGGTGTTACCGGCGTTACTGATGCGATTCAGCAGGGCGAAGGGGACCACGGCCTCGGTGGCCGGGCCCTTTTAAACCGCTGGCAAGCGTTCCAACCCGACGAACGGGCATGCGTTCAGCAGGTCGCGTAACAGTCGCCCGTCAGCCAGTTGCAGTTCCGCAGGGGCCAGTTCGGCCAGGGGGTAGAGCACGAACGCGCGTTCCTGCATGTGGTAATGCGGGACCTTGAGGCGAGGTTCATCGATGAGTTGGTCGCCGAACAGCAGGATATCCAGGTCCAGCGTGCGTGGACCCCAGCGCTCAAGGCGTTCGCGGCCCTGGTCGTTTTCAATGGCCTGCAGCGCGTCGAGCAACTCCAGCGGCGCCAGAGCGCTGTCCAGGGCTGCAACGGCGTTGGTGTAGCGGGGCTGGCCCGGCAGCAGGGAGTCGCTCTGGTAGAACGCCGAGACGCCGATCAGGGTGGTGCGAGGCAACTGCGCCAACGCGCCGACGGCGTTGCGCAGTTGCTCAGCGGGGGCTGCCAGGTTGCTGCCCATGCCGATGTAGATACGTTCCATGAACTTATTCGCCCGACGCGCTCGGTGCCCCGGCGGCACGTTTACGTTTGGCGCCACTGGTACGACGACGTTTGCGTGGCCCGCCGCCAGCACCGTCTTCCTTGCCGCTGAGGTCGCGAATCATGTCGCGGCGTTCGCTGTCGTTGGCGTCCTGATAGTCGGTCCACCACTCGCCCAGGCCATCAGTCTGTTCGCCAGCGCTTTCACGCAGCAGCAGGAAGTCGTAGCCGGCACGGAAGCGCGGGTTGTCCAGCAACAGGTCGGCGCGTTTGCCGCTGCGGCGCGGCAGGCGCTCCTGCATGTCCCAGATCTCGCGGATCGGCATGGTGAAGCGCTTGGGAATGGCGATTCGTTGGCACTGTTCGGCGATCAACTCGTGAGCGGCTTCCTGCATGGCTGGGATCGGTGGCATGCCACGATCCTGCAAACGCAAAACCCGGGCTGGCAGCGCCGGCCACAGCAGGGCGGCGAACAGGAACGCCGGGGTCACCGGCTTGTTCTGCTTGATCCGCAGGTCGGTGTTGATCAGTGCTTCGCTGATCAGGGTGTGGGTGTAGGTCGGGTTGTGTTCCAGTGCTTCGGCGCTGGCCGGGAACAGCGGATCGAACAGTTGCAAGTCGACCAGCATTTCGAAAGTGTCGGCGGCATGCCCGGAAAGGAACAGCTTCAACACTTCTTCGAACAGACGAGCGGCAGGAATTTCCCGCAACATGGGCGCCAGGTCGCGGATCGGCGCGGCGGTGTGCTTTTCGATGCCGAAGTTCAGCTTGGCAGCGAAACGCACGGCACGCAGCATCCGCACCGGGTCTTCCTGGTAACGCTGGGTCGGATCGCCAATCAGGCGGATCAGGTGATTGCGGATGTCGTGCACGCCATTGGCGTAATCGAGAATGCGTTCGCTGACCGGATCGTAATACAACGCATTAATGGTGAAGTCGCGGCGTTGCGCGTCCTCTTCCAGGGTGCCGTAGACGTTGTCGCGCAGAATACGCCCGCTTTCGTTACGCGAGGACTGGTTGCTGTCTTCCTCTTCGTCGTTTTGCGGGTGATTGGCACGGAAGGTCGCGACTTCGATGATTTCGCGACCAAAATGGATGTGGACCAATTTAAAGCGTCGGCCAATGATTCGCGCATTGCGAAACTCGGCGCGAACCTGTTCCGGCGTGGCGCTGGTGGCTACGTCGAAATCCTTGGGCGTGATGTTGAGCAACATGTCGCGCACGCATCCGCCGACCAGGTAGGCCTGGTAACCGGCGTTCTGCAGGCGTTCGACGATGTTGACCGCATAACGGCTGAACTGGGCCCGCTGCAGCGAATGTTGGCCGCTGTTGAGCACTTCAGGCGTGCTGCGAATGTGTTGCGTACGACGCGCGGGAGAACGGAATGACTGGAACAGCTTCTTCAGCATGGGATGCACTGTTTGAAGGAATGTTCGGCCAAAACGAAGAATGACCGCATGATGGGCGGGGATTCTAGCATTTAGTCGAGGGATGGTGTAGGAGCAAGCTGCAAGCGCCAGGTTTCGAGCTTTGAGCGGAGGGGGGAGACCGGAATTGTAGGTAAACCGCAGAAACTACAAGGGGAGCCGAAGCTCCCCCAGAAGTAGTTGCGTGCTCTATTTTTATTATGGTTTCGGGCTTCTTGTTTTTGTGTAACGCCCATGTCACGAGGTTTTCCCTTCATGACCCTCCCAATCGGGAGCCAAGAGCAAACGGATTGCTTTGATCGCTGTGTTGCAATGATCTCTCGATCCAACCAGTTCAGGCGCTGCCTTAGGGCAGTTTTTGTTGTTCTCGGCCTGGTCGCGGGGCAAGCCCCAAATACAACGCTTCTCCAAAAGAATCAGTTAGCTGCGCCTCTCGCCGTCTTGTTTTTATTGTGCGTGAGTCGATTCGTCTTATTTTTATTGTCTTGTACGTTGCTTGTTATTGTTCTTGTACCAAACACATAGCAGAAGCCGTGCCAACTTTTTCGATCCCCAGTAAAACAGGGGGTTAGGCGGGGTGGGCGGCTTTTTTAGGGCAAAAAAAAGCCGGGGTTTCGTTACCGTAAACCCCGGCTTTTGTTACGGAAAAAAACTGCGGTAACAGTTTTTTCACCATTTCAGCTGTTACCCACACATTTGGCAGGTAACGTTCAGCTTTCGCTCGTAACCCCGGTCTTTCGCCGAGGAATGCCCAGACGCTGACGGCGTTCCCATAGGCACTTGCGACTGACGCCCAGCTTGCGGGCAAGCTCGGTTTCGGTCATGTGATCCTGATGTTCGAGGACGAAATGCTGGAAGTAGTCTTCCAGGGAAAGGTCTTCGGTCGGTTCGTGGCTGGCATTGCTGGTGCTGCCCTGTTGCGGGGCCAGGCCGATGAATTCGTCTTCTTCCAGGTCACTGAGTTCGATGTCGATACCCAGCAGGTCGGCGGAAATTTCCGGGCTCTCGGAGAGAATTACGGCACGCTCGACGGCGTTTTCCAGTTCGCGCACGTTACCCGGCCAACTGTAGTGACGGATTGCCTGCTCGGCATCGGGGGCGAACTTCAGGTCGGTGCGATTGATTCGTGCGCTCTGACGAGCGAGGAAGGCGTTGGCGATCTCGTTGACGTCCGCGCCGCGCTCACGCAAGGCTGGAAGCTTGAGGGCGATCACGTGCAGGCGATAATACAAGTCTTCACGGAACTGGCCGATTTTTGCCAGGCTCTTCAAGTCACGGTGGGTCGCAGCGATCAGGCGCACGTCGACCTTTTGCGACTGCACCGAACCCACGCGACGGATTTCGCCTTCCTGGAGTACGCGCAGCAGTCGGGCCTGGGCCTCGAGTGGCAGCTCGCCAATTTCGTCAAGGAACAGCGTGCCTCCATCCGCCGCTTCCACCAGTCCGGCGCGGCCAGCACTGGCGCCGGTAAATGCGCCTTTTTCGTGGCCGAACAGCTCCGACTCGATCAGACTTTCCGGGATCGCCGCACAGTTCACCGAAATCATCGGCGCCTTGGCGCGTCGCGACAGATTATGCAGCGCGCGGGCTACCAGCTCTTTACCGGTGCCGGACTCGCCCTGCACCAGCACATTGGAGTCGGTGGGCGCGACTTTACGAATTTTGCCGTACAGGTCCTGCATCGGCGGGCAAGAGCCGATGATGCCGATTTCGCCATTGCTGTTATCGACCCCTGGTTTGTCACTGCCATTGCTCGCCTTGCCGGCGGGACGTTCGCTGGCCACGCTTTGCGCCGTTTGTCGGTCGCGCAGGATTCGCGCAACGGCCTGGAGCATTTCGTCGTGGTCAAAGGGTTTGGCGATGTAGTCCACCGCGCCCATTTTCATCGAGTCGACCGCCGAGCGCAGGCTGGCATAGCTGGTCATGATCAGCACCGGCGTGCCCTGGCTCAGCTTGATCAGTTCGGTTCCCGGTGCGCCGGGCAGGCGCAGGTCACTGACAATCAGGTCGAACGTTGGAATGCTGAAGCGTTCTTGTGCTTCCTGCACTGAACCGGCTTCGCTGACCTGGTACTGGTTGCGTTCCAGCAGGCGGCGCAAGGCGGAGCGGATAATGGTTTCGTCTTCGACGATCAAAATGTGCGGCATTGATTCAATTCTCTCGACGGTCTCAGTTCACAGCGGACGTCGCTTCGACATGACGCGGTAAGGTCACCCGGATACGGGTGCCGCGTTGGCTTTGAATGTCAGCCGGGCTGTCGATGGTGATTTGTCCATAATGCTCTTCAACGATGGAATAGACCAGTGCAAGGCCCAGACCGGTGCCTTCGCCAGGATCCTTGGTGGTGAAGAAGGGTTCGAACAATCGGTCCATGATGCTCGAGGGGATGCCGCTGCCTTCGTCTTCGACGATCAGATCGATCGTGTGTTCGCTGGCTTCGCTTTTTACCCGTACCGCACTGCCGGCTGGCGATGCGTCGCGGGCGTTGGACAGCAGGTTGATCAGCACTTGGGCCAGACGCTGTGGGTCGCCATCGACCCAATGCTCGGGATCGCACAGGTTATAGAATTGCACTTCGAAATTGCGTCGGTTCAGGGCCAGCAGGCCAATCGCGTCCTGGGCTACCTCAGCCAGGCACACCGGTTCGTCGTTGTGCTGGTGGCTGCCTGCGTGGGCGAAACTCATCAACGATTGCACGATGCGTGACACGCGTTTGGTCTGCTCAAGAATCTGCCCGCTGATTTCGGTCAGCTCGCCGTCGTCCTCGCGCTCTTCGCGCAGGTTTTGCGCCAGACAGGCGATGCCGGTAATCGGGTTGCCAATTTCGTGAGCCACCCCGGCGGCCAGGCGCCCAATACTCGCCAAGCGCTCGGAGTGCACCAGCTTGTCTTCGAGCATCTGGGTTTCGGTCAGGTCCTCCACCAGCAGGACCAGGCCGCTATTGCCCGGGGCCAGCGGTTCGTCAATGGCTGCCTTGTGCAGGTTGAGCCAGCGGGTCTGGCCTTCGAGGGTCAGGTGCTGTTTGTGCAAGTGTTCATCGGGCAGATTAATGAAGCCTTGCAGTAATTCCTTCCATGGCTCGCCCAGAGTGCTCAGGCGCGAGCCGACCACGCGCTGTGCGGCGATACCGGTCAGTTCCTCCATGGCTTTGTTCCACATCAGGATCTCCTGATCCTTGGCCAGGGAACAGACACCCATCGGCAGTTCCTGCAGGGTCTGGCGGTGGTATCGGCGCAGGGCGTCGAGTTCAGCGGCCAGGCCGGTCAGGCGCGAGTGATAGTCCTCGAGACGGCTTTCGATGAAGTGAATGTCTTCAGTGACGTAGTTTTCGCCGCCGGCCTTGTACGGCAGGAAGGTTTCGACCATGTCCTGGGCGACACTGGGGCCCATCAGGCCGGAGAGGTTGGCTTCGATCCGGTCGCGCAGGCGGCGCAAGGCGTAAGGACGGCGCTCATCGAACGGCAGGTAGAGATCGCGCAGTGCCTGCTCCACTTCTTTTTGCGCCGCCTTTGCGCCCAGTGGTTTTGCCAGCTGTGTGGCGAACTCCTGAGGCGAGGCGGCATGCAGTTCGCGTCGTTGCGGACGGCGCACGTTATCCACCGCGCACGCCTCGGCCGCGCTGGCTTCTTCACTGCTGGCGTTGGTGAACAGCGAGATCAGGGTGAACATCAGCACGTTGGCCGCCAGCGAGGCGATGGCCGCCATGTGCCAACTGGTGTCGTCGAGCACGTAGATCATGTTCAGCAGCGGAATATAGAAGCCTTGCAGATTGCCCACCAGCGGCAACAGCATGGTCACCAGCCAGACCAGGATCCCCGCCAGCAAGCCCGCAATGAAGCCGCGGCGGTTAGCTGTCGGCCAATACAGCACGGACAGCACCCCCGGCAGGAATTGCAGGGTCGCGACAAAGGCGACGATGCCGAGGTTGGCCAGGTCCTGTTCGGCGCCGAGCATCAGGTAGAAGCCGTAGCCAGCCATGATGATCGCGACGATCAGCGCTCGACGGGTCCATTTCAGCCAGCGGTAGATGTTGCCTTCGGCGGGTGGCTGGTACAGCGGCAGGACCAGATGGTTCAAGGCCATTCCGGACAGCGCCAGAGTGGTGACGATGATCAGGCCGCTGGCCGCAGACAAGCCGCCGATGTAGGCCAGCAAGGCCAGGGCCTTACTGTTGGCGGCAATGCCGATGCCGAGGGTGAAGTATTCGGGGTTGGTGCTGGCGCCCAGTTTCAGACCGGCCCAGAGAATCAGCGGAACCGCCAGACTCATTAGCAGAAGGAACAGCGGCAGGCCCCAGCTTGCACTGACGAGGGAGCGCGGATTGAGGTTTTCGGTGAAGGTCATGTGATACATGTGCGGCATCACGATGGCCGAGGCGAAGAACACCAGCAACAAGGTGCGCCATGGACCTTCCTGCAGTGGCGTGTGCAGGGCGGCGAGGGCGGTCTGGTTCTGCAGCAGCCAGAGTTCCAGCTGTTGCGGGCCGTCGAATACGCCATACAGGGCATACAGGCCGACGCCGCCGATGGCGATCAGCTTGATCACCGATTCAAAGGCAATGGCGAACACCAGCCCTTCGTGTTTTTCCCGTGTCGCAATGTGCCGCGAGCCAAAGAAAATCGTGAACAGGGTGATCAGCGCGCAGAAGCTCAGGGCCACCCGATGCTGGACCGGTTCGCGGGTCAGGATGCCGATCGAATCGGCCACGGCCTGGATCTGCAGCGCCAGCAGCGGCAAGACGCCGATCAGCATGAAGATGGTGGTCAGTGCGCCGGCCCAGGTGCTGCGAAAGCGAAAGGCAAACAGGTCGGCCAGAGATGAAAGCTGGTAGGTCCGGGTGATCTTCAGGATCGGATACAACAGCACCGGCGCGAGCAGGAAGGCGCCGGACACTCCGAGGTAGCTGGAGAGAAAGCCGTAGCCATATTGATAGGCCAGGCCGACCGTGCCGTAGAACGCCCAGGCGCTGGCGTAGACACCCAGGGACAGGGTGTAGGTCAGCGGGTGGCGAATGATCGCCCGCGGGATCATTCCGCGTTCACTGATCCAGGCGACGCCGAACAGCACCGCCAGGTACGCGGCGCTGATCAGGATCATCTGGGTCAGGCTAAAGCTCATCGGCATCTTTTTGGCTCTGCAGGATGAAGGTCACGACGATCAGGATCAGCCACAGCAGATACGGGCGATACCAGGCGCCAGTGGCGTCGATCCACCAGTCCATGATGGCGGGGGAGAATAGATAGATCCCCACTACCAGCAGCAGGACCAAGCGATAGATGTACATCCCGGCCTCTCTTTATTGTGTGCGTGCCCGAAAACGTGCGGCGATGGTAACGGATGGGCGCCAACCTGCAAGCTTAGTCAGCGTAATTGCGCTTCGGGCAGGGTCAGAGTGCGAGGAATCAGTCCGGCGTCCCAATGGGCAGTGCCCCACTTGAGCAGTTCGGCGGGTGCGGCATCCGCTAGTTCCACGCCGGGTTTCTGCCCCAGGGCGCGCAAGGCGCGGAGTAACAAAGGCGTAGCCTGATCTTCGGTCAACGGCGGTGAGCGATAGGATTTACCCAGTTTGTTGCCATCCGGCTGGGTGATCAGGGGCAGATGCAGGTAACGCGGTTGTGACAAGCCGAGCAACTCCTGCAGGTACAACTGGCGGGGCGTGGAGTCGAGCAGGTCGGCGCCACGGACGATGTCGGTGATGCCTTGCCAGGCATCGTCGAGCACCACCGCCAGTTGATAGGCATAGAGACCGTCGCGGCGGCGAATCACAAAATCACCGACTTCACGGGCCAGGTGCTGGCGGTATTCGCCCTGCACGCGGTCGATGAAATGGTATTCCAGCTCCGGGACGCGCAAGCGGATCGCCGCGTCTTCGCAGGCATGCCCTGCGTTGCGGCACAAGCCCGGGTAAATCCCGTGGTAAGGCTCCAGTTGCTTGCGCGAGCAGGTGCAGGCGTAGGCCAGTCCGAGGTTGAACAGTTGACCGAGGACTTGGGCGTAGGCCTCGTGGCGATCGCTCTGGCGAATCATTTCACCGTCCCACTCGAAGCCGTAACTTTCCAGGGCCTTGAGGATCGCCGCCTGCGCACCAGGCTCTTCGCGCGGCGGATCGAGGTCCTCCATGCGCAGCAGCCAGCGCCCGCCGACCGAGCGAGCATCCAGGTAGGAGGCCAGCGCCGCGACCAGCGATCCGAAATGCAGATGGCCGCTGGGCGTTGGGGCGAAGCGTCCGATGTAGGCGGGGGAGGTTTTGGCGGTCATGGCGGCGAAGCTACTTTTCGGGGTTTGCAGGACGCAGAAACAAAAACGGAGCGTTCGCACGCTCCGTTCTTCATTCAAGTCGAGAATTACTTGCCGACCTGTTTTTCCTTGATTTCAGCCAGGGTCTTGCAGTCGATGCACAGATCGGCAGTCGGGCGGGCTTCGAGGCGCTTGATGCCGATCTCGATACCGCAGGACTCGCACCAGCCGTACTCTTCGTCCTGGATCAGCTCCAGCGTCTTGTCGATCTTCTTGATCAACTTGCGCTCGCGATCGCGGGCGCGCAGCTCAAGGGCGAATTCTTCTTCCTGGCTGGCACGGTCGGCCGGGTCGGGGAAGTTGGCTGCCTCATCTTTCATGTGGTCAACGGTACGGTCGACTTCCTGCATCAAGTCCTGTTTCCACTTGTTCAGGATCTTGGTGAAGTGCGCGCGCATCGGTGCGCCCATGTACTCTTCACCAGCCTTCGGCACGTAAGGTTCGAAGCCGCTGATTACCTGATTCTGCTGTTGCTTTGCTTGGGTGGGCATGAAATGGACCGCCTCTACTCTTGTAATCCATTGCGCAGGATTGCTCCATCACCGACACCTGCCGGCCCTGCGACTGCAAGCGGGCGAACTTACCAGATCAAATCCGGCCGCGCTACTCCCTCATGTCGAGGCTGCGGTCCACAAGCCTTGCAAAGGGTTGCAAAGCCTGGTCTGGTGGTTCTGGAGACCTGATCAAATAATGATTTTAGTCAATCCTGCGCCTTGCGTTTGGGCTCCATGACGCTGAACCTTGGTGTTGTGACCGCAATAGGTTCTCGCTCGTTCCTGTGCTTGGGTAGAATCGTTTCTTTTACCCCGTTGAAGGAAGGCTAATGGCTCAGCCCTACAGTGCGCGCAGCCGCGCTATCGAACCTTTCCATGTCATGGCTTTGCTGGCGCGCGCCAATGAGCTGCAGGCGGCCGGCCACGACGTGATTCACCTGGAAATCGGCGAGCCGGACTTCACCACCGCCGAGCCGATCATCAAGGCCGGTCAGGCCGCCCTCGCGGCGGGGAAAACCCGTTACACCGCGGCGCGTGGCATTCCCGAGCTGCGTGAAGCAATTTCCGGGTTCTACCAGCAGCGCTACGGCCTGAACATCGATCCGCAGCGCATTCTCATCACCCCTGGTGGCTCAGGCGCGCTGTTGCTGGCCAGCGCCTTGCTGGTGGATCCGGGCAAGCACTGGCTGCTGGCTGACCCGGGCTATCCGTGCAATCGGCATTTCCTGCGGCTGGTAGAAGGCGCGGCGCAACTGGTGCCGGTCGGTCCGGACGTGCGTTACCAACTGACTCCGGACCTGGTGGAGCGCTACTGGGATCACGACAGTGTCGGCGCACTGGTGGCGTCGCCAGCCAACCCGACTGGAACCATCCTCACCCGGGATGAACTGGCCGGCCTGTCCACGGCGATCAAGGGCCGTAACGGCCATCTGGTGGTGGACGAGATCTATCATGGCCTGACCTACGGCACCGATGCGGCCAGCGTGCTGGAAGTCGACGACAGTGCTTTTGTCCTGAATAGTTTTTCCAAGTATTTCGGCATGACCGGCTGGCGCCTTGGTTGGCTGGTGGCGCCGCAAGGTGCGGTCAGCGAACTGGAGAAGCTGGCGCAGAACCTCTACATCAGCGCGCCGAGCATGGCCCAGCAGGCCGCATTGGCCTGCTTTGAGCCGGCGACCCTGAGCATCCTGGAAGAGCGGCGCGCCGAATTCGGCCGGCGTCGCGATTTCCTGCTGCCGGCCTTGCGCGAACTGGGCTTTGGCATTGCCGTGGAGCCGGAGGGCGCGTTCTACCTGTATGCGGACATCAGTGCCTTTGGCGGCGACGCTTTTGCCTTTTGCCGGCACTTTCTGGAAACCGAACACATTGCCTTCACCCCGGGCCTGGATTTTGGTCGGTATCAGGCCGGACACCATGTGCGCTTCGCCTATACCCAGAGCCTGCCGCGCTTGCGCGAAGCGGTGGAACGGATTGCCCGTGGTCTGCGGAGTTGGCAAGGCTGATGCGCTTCGATCCCCCCTTGGAAGAAGGTCGGTTGATCCGGCGTTACAAGCGTTTTCTCGCCGATATCGAAACCGTTGGCGGTGAGATGATGACCATTCACTGCCCCAATACCGGCTCGATGTTCAATTGCATGGTCGAGGGCGGGCAGGTCTGGTTCAGCCGCTCCAACGACCCCAAGCGCAAGTTGCCCGGGACCTGGGAAATCAGCGAAACCCCGCAAGGGCGACTGGCCTGCGTCAATACCGCACGGGCCAACACCCTGATCGAGGAAGCCCTGAGGGCCGGGGTGATCAGCGAACTTGATGGCTTTACCGGGCTCAAGCGTGAAGTGCCCTACGGCCAGGAAAACAGTCGCATCGATTTTCGCCTCGACTATCCGCAGGGGCCGGCGTTCGTTGAAGTCAAAAGCGTCACACTGGGCTTCGATGGCGTAGCGATTGCGGCGTTTCCGGATGCGGTGACTCAGCGTGGGGCCAAGCACCTGCGCGAATTGGCTTGCCTGGCCCGCAGCGGGGTGCGCGCGGTGCAACTGTATTGCGTCAACCTGACTGGCATCGAGGCGGTGCGACCGGCCGTGGAAATCGATCCGGGTTATGCGGCAGCCCTGCGCGAGGCCAAGGCGGCAGGGGTTGAAGTGCTGGCGTACGGGGTGAGCCTGAATGCCGAAGAGGTTCGCGTCGACCGGCGCCTGCAGGTGCTGCTCGACGTCTAGGGTTGGACCCAGATGCCGGCGGCGTCTTCGCGGCACTTCAGGGCCGTAAGTGATTGGCCAGCGCAAGGCCCCGCGACGCATTCACCGCTTTCGATCAGGAACAGTGCGCCGTGGCTGGCGCACTGGATCAGGCTGGCGCTGGCGTCGAGGAACTGGTCCGGGTGCCACTCCAGGCTGATGCCGCGATGCGGACAACGGTTTTCATAGGCGTAGATCTGTCCTTCACGGCGCACGGCGAAGACGTTCTTCTCGCCAATCTTAAAGCCGCGACTGCTGGTATCAGCCAGTTCCGCGCTGCTGCAAAGAAACTTCATGTCTATCCTCAAGTGCCGAAGGCGTGGGCCAATGGCGAGTGCGCTGGTTAGCAAATGTGTCTGTGCTTGACGTTCAAATGCTAACAATTATCAAATGCCGGATTCGCCCGGGCGTACAAACGACGCCGGTCATTGTGTGGGAAATCTCCTTAAAGGAAACCCTGTTATGCGCCTGAGTACCAGCGCTATTGCGCTCTGTGTCGGACTTCTGGTCAATCATGTGGCCGCAGCCGCCGAATTGCCGCAACGCTGGGTCAGTGCCGGGGGCGCGCTGTCGGAATGGGTCAGCGCCTTGGGCGGCGAATCTAAACTGGTGGGCGTCGATACTACGAGCCAGCACCCTGAATCGATTAAGGCCTTGCCGAGCATTGGTTATCAACGACAACTCTCGGCTGAAGGCGTATTGAGTTTGCGCCCGCAAATTCTGATCGGCACCGAAGAAATGGGCCCGCCGCCCGTGGTATCGCAGATTCGTACCGCAGGAGTTCAGGTCGAGTTGTTCTCGGCGCAAGCGGACCTGCCAACCCTGGAAAACACCCTGAAGCACTTGGGCCGTTTGCTCGGTAACGAGGCGCAGGCCATGACCCTGTTCCAGCGTTATCAACAGCAACTCGAGGAGCGCAAGGCCTGGGTCAGTCAGGCTCAGGCTCGTCAGAAAGCCCCAGGTGTCCTGCTATTGCTGGGTCACGCCGGGGGTAAGCCATTGATTGCTGGCAAGGACACCGCTGCCGATTGGCTACTGCAGCAGGCGGGTGGTCATAACCTGGCAACCCATAGCGGCTACAAGCCGTTCTCCGTCGAATCCCTGGCCGGTTTGGCGCCGGATGTGCTGGTGTTTTCCGACCGGGCGCTGACCGGCGATGCCGCGCGCGCGGCGTTGTTCAAACAGAATCCGATCCTCGCCTCGACGCCAGCGGCCAAGGCAGGGCGGGTGCTGGAGCTGGATCCGACATTGTTGGTTGGTGGACTTGGACCGCGACTGCCGCAGAGCCTGGTCAAGCTGTCTGCAGGCTTCTATCCGGCTGAGCCCGTCAAGGCCGCCGCCACTCAATGACCACTCTGGTGAAACCACGTTCGCTGTTTATCGGGCTCAGCCTGCTGTGGTTGCTGGCGATCTGGTTATCGCTGGCTCTCGGCCCGGTCAGCCTACCGCTGATGGACACGATGCGCGCGGCCTTGCGCCTGGTGGGTCTGCCGATTGCCGCTCAAGGCCTGGAGCAGGCGGAATTGATCCTTGGCCAGATTCGCCTGCCGCGCACCTTGCTCGGGCTGGCGGTCGGCGGTGTGTTGGCGCTTTCCGGCGTGGCCATGCAGGGGCTGTTTCGTAACCCGCTGGCGGATCCCGGTCTGGTGGGTGTATCCAGTGGCGCCGCCTTGGGTGCAGCCATTGCGATTGTCGGTGGCTCGTTGTTGGGTGGCCTGCCTGAGGCGCTCGGCCCCTATCTACTGTCGATCTGTGCTTTCCTTGGTGGCCTGGCAGTGACGGCGCTGGTCTATCGATTGGGGCGGCGCAACGGCCAGACCAACGTTGCAACGATGTTGCTTGCAGGCATCGCCCTGACGGCCCTGGCCGGCTCTGCGGTGGGTTTGTTTACGTACCTGGCGGACGATGCCACGTTACGCACCTTGACCTTCTGGAATCTCGGCAGTCTGAACGGCGCCAGTTATGAGCGCCTGTGGCCGTTGCTGCTGGTGACTGCCGGGGTGGCGTTGTGGTTGCCGCGGCGAGCGAAGGCGCTGAACGCCCTGTTGCTCGGCGAGTCGGAGGCTAGCCACTTGGGCATTAACGTCGAGCGGCTCAAGCGTGAGCTGGTGTTCTGCACGGCGCTGGGAGTGGGAGCGGCCGTTGCGGCGGCGGGGATGATCGGTTTTGTCGGGTTGGTGGTGCCGCACTTGGTGCGCCTGCTGGCCGGGCCTGATCATCGGGTGCTGTTGCCAGCCTCGATTCTTGCTGGCGGCAGTCTGCTGCTGTTCGCCGATTTGCTGGCACGTTTGGCGCTGGCCCCGGCCGAGTTGCCGATCGGTATCGTCACCGCCTTTATCGGCGCACCGTTCTTTCTGTTTTTACTACTCAGAGGTCGCGCCTGATGCTTCGGGTAGAAAATCTGCAGATCAGCCGTGGGCGCAAGATTGTCCTGGCCGATCTCAACCTGGAATTACGCCCAGGCGAGGTCCTGGGGGTGCTTGGGCCCAATGGTGCCGGCAAAAGTACTTTGCTCGGCGCGTTGTGCGGCGAGTTGCGTGCCGACCAGGGAAAGGTCCTGCTGGATCAGCGGCAGATTGGTGAGTGGGAAGGGTCGCATCGGGCTCAGCGCCTGGCCGTGCTGCCGCAGACCTCGACCCTGGACTTCGCCTTCAGCGTCGAAGAAGTCGTCGGCATGGGCCGCTTGCCACACCAAACCGGGCGCCAGAGGGATGAGGAAGTCATTGCAGCGGCTTTGCACGCTGCCGATGTCGGGCATTTGACGGGGCGCCGCTACACCGCGTTGTCGGGCGGTGAGCGTCAGCGGGTGCACCTGGCGCGAGTGCTGGCGCAGCTTTGGCCTGGAGAGGCAGGGCAGACGTTACTGCTGGATGAACCGACCTCAATGCTCGACCCGCTACACCAGCACACGACCCTGCAAGCGGTGCGTGCCTTTGCCGATCACGGTGCTGCCGTGCTCGTGATTCTGCACGATCTGAATCTGGCGGCGCGCTACTGTGATCGCATTCTGCTCCTGGATAACGGACGTCCCCATGCACTGGATACACCGCAGCAAGTGCTGCGTCCCGAATCGCTCAAGGCGGTGTTCGGGCTGGATGTGTTGGTGCAGGCGCACCCGGAGCGTGGGCATCCGCTGATCATTGCTCGTTGAGGTGATTTTATGCGTGCATTCGTATTTGTCGTGGGTTTGCTGCTGTCCGCTTGCCAAAGCGTGATAGCGCCTGTCGAGAACCAGCCTGGCGGCGAGATTGTCGATTTGCGCAGCGGTCAGGTAATGAGCGCGCACGAACTGCTCGAGCGTCTGGCGGGCGCACCCCGGGTGATCGTCGGTGAGCAACATGACAATCCCTAGCATCATCAAGTGCAACTGTGGTTGTTGCAGGCGTTGGCTGAACGACGGTCGCAAGGCAGCCTGCTGCTGGAAATGCTCACTGAAGATCAACAGGCCGCTGTCGATGGCGTGCACGCAACGGACACTCGGCAATGGCCGGAGGACTTGCCGCAGGCGCTGGCCTGGCAGTCAGGGTGGGACTGGAGCCTCTATGGACCGATTATTCGCTACGCCCTGACGCAACCTTATCCGTTGCTGGCAGCCAACCTGACCCGGGTCCAGATCGGACAAATCTACCGTCAGCCGCCAGTTATGGAGGGGGAGCGATCGACTGCGCCCGCCGTCAGCGAGAGGTTATTGACGCAAATTCGCCAGTCGCACTGCGCAATGTTGCCCGAAAGCCAGATGGCTCCGATGCTCGCCATACAGCAGCAGCGTGACCGCCACATGGCCGAGCGCTTGTTGGCAGCACCCGCCCCGGCGATGTTGTTGGCCGGGGCCTATCACGCTCGCCTGGATATTGGCGTGCCTCTGCATGTACAGGACCTCGGGGCACAGGCGCCGCTGGTGCTGATCCTGGCGCAGAAGGGCGACGTACTCGACTCTGGTTTGGCGGATTACGCGTGGTACACAGCTGCCCGGCCAGCCCCCGACTATTGCGCGCAAATGCGCCAGTGATACCAGTGTAAAGATCAAATTTCAGGCAAAAAAAGACCCGGCAAGAGCCGGGTCAAATAACCGTGATTAGCCTGATGAGGAGATAATCTGAGAGTCCGAACCAAGGGCCTTTCAGAAGATCGACTGATCTCGCGACCAGCTGTGATAATCATAACGATTCTCATTTCCATGTCAACGAGTCTTTTCAAAATTCTTTTGATTTCGCCAAACGTTTGTTTGAATCACCGCTGGAAGCCCCGATTAACCGCAGCCTTGATCAGTTCTTGTGGCGCGCTGAAATAGCCTCAAGTTGTTTGTTCAAGGCATCCTTGCGCTCGGCCGGTATGTCATTCCAGTGCACGTCCATCAATGCACCCTCAATGGCGTACAGCAGCACCTTCGACGCGCGAAATCCGCGCGTGCGTACTGCCCTGTAAGCATCCACCGCCCCCAGACGGCGCAAATCCGAGGCACTGTGAATGCCGACGGCATGCAGCCATTGCGCAGATGTCTTGCCAAGGTTTTTCAGATGTTGCAGTTCGTCATTCATCAAGCCTCCTTGCGACGGGCGAAGAGTGCGTTGGGGCGGACCTTTGAGGAGTGTAGCGGTCAGCAGGAAAAGCGTGGTTCTTTGGGCGAATCGAACGCAAATGCTTCTAAGGCGATGTGCCAGATGGTGCTGCGCAGGACGTCGGTGAGATGCAATGGGTCCGGCGACTAGGGTGGCGCCGGACGCTGCTTGGGGAAGGGGTTAGCGGGTGCGGTAGCGCAGGCGGGTGCCGAAATTCATCGACATGAGAATCTCGTCGGCTGAAAGTTCTGCCGGGAAAAACGCACCGGAGATTTGCGCATGAGCCAGGCTGGCGCCCTCAAGGGATGCGCCGCGAAAATCGATGCCGCGCAGATCGGCAGAGCGGAAGTAGGCGTCGCGAAAGTCGATGCCTTCGGCGTTCAATGTGCGTAGATCAAGGCCGCGGAAGTCACCGCCGACCATGTCGATGGGGCCTTGCGGTGGACGTTCGCGGTTAAATCCATCGATATCGTCTTTGTGCAGCAGGGCGTAGAGGGGGGTATCGAGCAGTTTGGGCTGGCTCATGGGGCGTCATCCGTTGATTTTATGACGCCAGTATAGTGCCACTGTCTGGTGGGCGTGAGGTCTGTCGCGACCTCACGCCGCTCCTCGAACTTACAGTCCCGGCAGGCGCTGGCGAATCTGCGCCACGACGGTGTCCAGGGTTCCGCTTTCATTGGTCTGTACGCGCTTGCTGCAGAGAATCTCTGCTGGCGTCAGGGCCTCGCGGTTGGCTTGTTGGTCGGCAATCACGGCCAGCGTGGCATCGGATGGATCGTTCTGCTCGGCTCGGCGCTGGGCCAGCCAGCTCTCGATCACCGCTTGCGGCGCATTGCAATCGAGGATCAGGAATGGCGCGCCCTTGGCCTCGGCGATTTGCGCGGCGCTGTCGCGTTGATCGCGTTTCAGGTAGGTCGCATCGATCACTACCGGGAAACCGGCGTGCAGGATGACCCCGGCGATTTCATGCAGGTGCGCATAGGTAGCGGCGCTGGCGTCTGCACTGTAGATGCCAGCGTGTGGCTCGTTGGCGACTTGCTGTACGCCGAACAAACGCTTGCGTTCGACATCGGAGCGCAGGCGAATGGCACCCAGGGCTTCAACCAGGCGCATGGCGACGTGGCTTTTGCCAACGGCAGAGACACCGTGGGTAATCGCCATGAAGCGCGACGGAATGGTGCTGTAGCTTTCCGCCAGGTTGGCGTAGTTGCGGTACTGGCGCAGGGTAGTGGCGCGCTGCACGGCACTGGCTTCCGCCGGCATGCTGAACAGGCTGACTTTGGCACGTACCAGGGCACGGTAGGCTTTATAGAAATTCAGCAGTTCCAGGCCCTGGTAGTCGCCGGTCAGTTCCAGGTACTGGCTCATGAAGCGTCGAGCGAGGCTCTTCAGGCCTCGGTCTTCCAGGTCCATGGCGAGGAAGCCGGTGTCGGCGTAGACATCGGTGAAGCGAAACGGCTCGTTGAACTCGATGCAGTCGAAAATCACCACGTTGCCATCGATCAGGGTGGCGTTGCCCAGGTGGATGTCACCGTGGCATTCGCGAATGAAGCCTTCCGCCTTGCGCTGGGCCAGCAACGGCTTCAGGCGCTCGAAGCTGCTTTCTGCCCAGGCTTGCAGGGCGTCGAGTTGCAGCAGATCGGTCTTGTCGTTGAGGAATGGACGAATCTGTTCGAAATTTTGCCGCACTGGCGCCATGACGCTGTCCGGGGTTCCCGCTTCGTGTTCGGCGGGAACACGAGGCGCCTCGAGGTGGAAGCGGGCGATTTGCTCGGCCATCGCATCGATGTGTGCGGTGGTCAATTCGCCGTTGGCTTGCAAGGTGCTGAGCAACTGGCTCTGAGGGAACTGGCGCATTTTCAGGGCATAGTCGAGCACCGGACCGTTGCCGCCGAGTTGTGGCGCCTCGACACTGCCGGTGATCGGCAGCACTTCCAGGTACAGGTCCTGGGTCAGGCGCTGGTTGAGGCGCAACTCTTCGCCACAGAAATGCTCGCGGGCGTCGAGGGCGGTGAAGTCGAGGAAGCCGAAATTCACCGGCTTCTTCACTTTATAAGCATAGGGGCCGGTGAGCAGCACCCAGGAGATGTGCGTCTCGATGACCTGGAATCCCTCTACCGGATGAGGGTATAGGGCCGGGTTTTGCAGGGCAGCGATCAGGGATTGGCTCACGGGCGATCCTTCAGAGTCTGGAAAAATTCAAGGGCGCCATTATGGCCGCATGCGGGGCCAACGCAAACCTCGCCGGGCTCATGTTGATCAGGAATAAAGTGCGTATAATCCGCCGCCATGACTCGTACCCGATCTCCCCGTACTGCAAAAAAACGTCCCTCCAATGGCCTGCGGCCTTGGCTAGGCTGGGCTCTGAAGCTCGGTTTGGTCGGCCTCGTGGTGCTGGCAGGCTTTGCCGTTTATCTCGATGCCGTGGTGCAGGAGAAGTTCTCCGGCAAGCGCTGGACCATCCCGGCCAAGGTTTACGCCCGCCCGCTGGAACTGTTCGTCGGACAGAAGCTGAGCAAGGACGACTTTCTCACCGAGCTCGATGCCCTGGGCTATCGCCGTGAAAGCGTGGCCAATGGTCCAGGCGCGGCTTCGGTCAACGGTAATACCGTCGACTTGAACACCCGCGGCTTCCAGTTCTATGAAGGCATGGAGCAGGCGCAACCGGTGCGCGTGCGCTTCTCCGGTGATTACGTAGCCGGGCTGACGGCGACCAACGGCTCGAAGCTCTCGGTGGTACGCCTTGAACCCCTGCTGATCGGCGGCCTGTACCCGAAAAACCTCGAGGACCGGATCCTGATCAAGATCGATCAGGTGCCACCGTTCCTCCTGGAAACCCTGGTGGCCGTGGAAGACCGCGATTTCTACAGCCACTTCGGCGTATCACCGAAATCGATTGCGCGGGCAGTGTGGGTCAACACCTCGGCCGGACAGATGCGCCAGGGCGGCAGTACCCTGACCCAGCAACTGGTGAAGAACTTCTACCTGACCAACGAGCGCAGCCTCAGCCGCAAGCTGACGGAAGCGATGATGGCCTTGCTGCTTGAGCTGCATTACGACAAGCGCGAAATCCTCGAGGCTTACCTCAACGAGGTGTTTGTCGGTCAGGATGGCCAGCGGGCGGTGCACGGTTTCGGCCTCGCCAGCCAGTTTTTCTTCAGCCAGCCATTGTCCGAACTCAAGCTGCATCAGGTGGCGCTGCTGGTGGGCATGGTCAAGGGGCCGTCCTACTACAACCCGCGGCGCTACCCGGAGCGCGCGCTTGAGCGGCGCAACCTGGTCCTCGACCTGCTGGAGCAGCAAGGCGTGGCCACGGCCGAACAGGTCGCGGCGGCGAAGAAAATGCCACTGGGCGTGACCAAGCGCGGCAGCCTGGCGGACAGCTCGTTCCCCGGCTTCCTTGATCTGGTCAAGCGCCAACTGCGCGAGGATTATCGCGACGAAGACTTGACCGAAGAGGGGCTGCGGATCTTCACCAGCTTCGATCCGATCCTGCAGATGAAGGCCGAGGCGTCGGTCAACGACACCTTCAAGCGTCTTGCCGGGCGCAAGGGTTCCGAGGAAGTTGAAGCGGCCATGGTGGTGACCAATCCGGAAACCGGCGAAGTCCAGGCGATGATTGGCAGCCGACAGGCCGGTTTTGCCGGGTTCAACCGCGCGCTGGATGCGGTGCGGCCGATTGGCTCGTTGATCAAGCCGGCGGTGTACCTGACCGCACTGGAGAAGCCGAGCCAGTACACCTTGACCAGCTGGTTGTCGGACGAAGCCTTCTCGGTGAAGGGCGCTGATGGGCAGGTGTGGAAGCCGCAGAACTATGATCGCCGCTCCCACGGCACCGTATTCCTGTATCAGGGCCTGGCTCATTCCTACAACCTCTCGACCGCGCGCCTGGGTCTGGAAGTGGGTGTGCCGAATGTCTTGAAGACCCTCGGTCGACTGGGTGTCACCCGTGAGTTCCCGGCGTTCCCGTCGATGTTGCTGGGTGCGGGTGGGCTGACCCCGATTGAAGTGGCAACCATGTACCAGACCCTGGCCAACGGTGGTTTCAATACGCCGATGCGCGGGATTCGCAGCGTGCTGACTGCAGAAGGTGAGCCGCTCAAGCGTTATCCGTTCCAGATTCAGCAGCGTTTCGACCCGGCGTCCATCTATCTGATCCAGAGCGCCATGCAGCGGGTTATGCGTGAAGGCACCGGTAGTTCGGTTTATAACGTGCTGCCCAAGACCCTGACCCTGGCGGGCAAGACCGGTACCAGTAACGATTCTCGGGACAGTTGGTTCGCCGGCTTCAGCCAGGATCTGCTGGCGGTGGTGTGGCTGGGGCGTGACGACAATGGCAAGACGCCGTTCACCGGTGCCACCGGTGCGCTGCAGGTCTGGACCAGTTTCATGCGCAAGGCCGACCCGTTGCCGCTGGATATGCCGCAGCCGGACAACATCGTTCAGGCCTGGGTCGATTCGCGGACCGGGCAGGGCTCGGATGCGAGTTGCCCGGGCGCGGTGCAGATGCCGTATATTCGCGGCAGCGAGCCGCCTCCCGGCACCGCCTGCGGCGGCTCTGAGCCCGCCACTGGCGAATCGGTGATGGATTGGGTCAAGGGCTGGATGAATTAAGCAAAGAGGGTTTCAAGTGAACAAGTGGTTTATTCCAGCGATGACGGTGACCGCCCTGGCGTTGCTCAGCGGCTGTTCCACTGTGCAGCAAGGTTCGATTCCGGTGGTC
Organism: Pseudomonas fluorescens; assembly: GCF_019212185.1. NCBI lineage: Bacteria > Pseudomonadati > Pseudomonadota > Gammaproteobacteria > Pseudomonadales > Pseudomonadaceae > Pseudomonas > Pseudomonas fluorescens. The sequence continues at coordinate 5,564,505 of NZ_CP078138.1, read as the reverse complement.
GACTCCGGTACCGCGGTGTCCAACAGCGAGCGGCTCTCTGCCAATGGCGGCTTCCGTAAAACCACGGTGACCCGTCCCGCGCAGGCACAGACCCAGGCGATTCCCCAGGGCGATAGCGGTGTCGTGGTGATGATTCCTGGCGCAGGGGCGACCACGTCGACGCCGATCAGCACCCAGCCGATCACGCCGGGTCCGATCAGCTCAGGTCCGATTACCCCGGGTCCGGTCGATAGCGGCCCACTGACCCCGAGCACCAGTTACAGCATGCCGTCGACGCCAAGCGGCATCCCGTCGGCCAGCAATGCAAGTGGCGGGTTGTCCGCCGATGAGCAACTGGATGGCCCGGTCCTGGCGTTGCTTACGACTGCACAACAGCAGCAGGCCGGCGGCGACCTCAATGGCGCGTCGTCCAGTCTTGAGCGTGCCCAGCGTGTGGCCCCGCGTGAACCGCAGGTGCTCTACCGCCTGGCGCAAGTGCGCATGGCCCAGGGCGACGCGCCCCAGGCCGAGCAGTTCGCCCGTCGTGGCCTGACGCTGGCCAACGGCCGTCCCGACCTGCAGGCGAGCCTGTGGGGTTTGATCGCCCAGGCTCGCGAGCAGCAGGGTGATGCTGCTGGTGCTGCCCAGGCCCGCCAGAAGGCCAAGGTTACCTTGTGATGAACGACCGTTTTCCGAAGATCGCCGATCAATTGCTGTTGATCGAGCGTGAATTGCGTGTCCAAGGCTGGTGGGACGAGGTTTCGCCCAGCGCCGAGGCCTTGTCCAGTGTCGAACCGTTCTCGGTCGATACCCTGGACTTCGAGCAGTGGCTGCAGTGGATCTTCCTGCCCCGCATGAAGATGATTCTGGAGCAGGATCTGCCGCTGCCGAATGCCTCGGGGATTCAGGAGATGGCCGAAATGGTCTTCGCCAGTCGCAACCTTGGCGGCAAGGATCGTCAACTGCAGGTGCTGCTCAAAGAATTTGACCTGCTCATCAGCGCCTCCCGTTGATGCGAACACTGCCGGTGCAGGCCGGCAGTGACCGTTCGTCTCCCCAAAAATCCCCTCTGCTGACAGCTGGCGCTGCGTTCGCATGCCAATTTCTTGCCAAAACTGCGCAATCCAACTGATCTGACCTCGCGTTTGGCGATTTTTTCTTGCGTTCTCATGTGCTTAGTTCGAATTAGGCACATTGACAGCTTGACTTGCAGAGGGCGAAACAGAAGAATCCAAAGTCCGCTGTAGAGGGACTGCCAGAAGCAGGCCCGCTCAGCAGATCATGAGGCGCATATCCGCGCCGACCTGTTACACCCGCAACGCGTTACCTCGCGCTGGGTGGGAAAGTCCCGCAACACTTGGGACGCTCCCAATACTTGCTCAGTCAGTGCTGACGTAGTCGGCGACCACCGTCGCTCATGCTCTGCTGAGAAGTAAACCTATTAAGACCCGTCCCCGATGTGGGCGGTATTCTGGCGTTTTAGAGGTGAACAACGTGGAGCTTTTATCTGGCGGTGAGATGCTCGTCCGCTTTTTGCGTGACGAAGGCGTCAAATATATTTACGGGTACCCGGGTGGTGCTCTCCTTCATGTATACGATGCCCTGTTCAAAGAACCGGAAGTGACTCACATCCTGGTTCGTCACGAGCAGGCTGCGACCCATATGGCTGACGGCTATGCCCGTGCTACCGGTAAAGCCGGCGTAGTACTGGTGACTTCCGGCCCGGGCGCAACCAACGCCATCACCGGTATCGCCACGGCCTACATGGACTCCATTCCGATGGTGATCATTTCCGGTCAGGTGCCCAGCACCATGGTCGGCACCGATGCATTCCAGGAAACCGACATGATCGGTATCTCCCGGCCGATCGTGAAACACAGCTTCATGATCAAGCATGCGTCGGAAATCCCGGAAGTCATGAAGAAAGCCTTCTACCTGGCGCAATCCGGTCGTCCTGGTCCTGTCGTTGTCGATATCCCGAAAGACATGACCAACCCGGCCGAGAAGTTCGAATACATCTTCCCGAAAAAAGCCAAGCTGCGTTCCTACAGCCCAGCGGTTCGTGGTCACTCCGGGCAAATCCGCAAGGCAGCCGAAATGCTCCTGGCGGCCAAGCGTCCTGTGTTGTACGCAGGTGGCGGCGTGATCCTCGGTGGTGGCTCCGCGCCGCTGACCGAACTGGCCCAAATGCTCAACCTGCCAGTGACCAATACCTTGATGGGCCTGGGCGCCTATCCGGGAACTGACCGTCAGTTCATCGGCATGCTCGGCATGCACGGCAGCTACACCGCCAACCTGACCATGCACCATGCCGACGTGATCCTCGCCGTCGGTGCGCGTTTTGATGACCGTGTGATCAACGGCCCGGCGAAGTTCTGCCCGAATGCCAAGATCATTCACATCGACATCGACCCGGCATCGATCTCCAAGACCATCAAGGCCGACGTGCCAATCGTGGGTCCGGTGGAGAGTGTCCTGACCGAAATGGTCACGATCCTCAAGGAAATCGGCGAGACCCCGAACAAGGAAGCGGTTGCCAGTTGGTGGAAACAAGTCGACGAGTGGCGCGGTGACCGTGGGCTGTTCCCTTATGACAAGGGCGACGGTAGCGTCATCAAGCCGCAAACCGTGGTCGAGACCCTGTGTGAAGTGACCAAGGGCGATGCGTATGTTGCGTCCGACGTGGGCCAGCACCAGATGTTCGCCGCGCAGTACTACAAGTTCAACAAACCGAACCGTTGGATCAACTCCGGCGGCCTGGGCACCATGGGCTTCGGTTTTCCGGCGGCCATGGGCATTAGCCTGAGCTTCCCGGATGCAGACGTTGTCTGCGTGACCGGCGAAGGCAGTATCCAGATGAACATTCAGGAGCTGTCGACCTGCCTGCAGTACGGTTTGCCGGTCAAGATCGTGATCCTGAACAATGGTGTGCTGGGCATGGTTCGCCAGTGGCAGGACATGAGCTACGGCAGCCGTCACTCGCATTCTTACATGGAGTCGCTGCCTGACTTCGTCAAGCTGGCCGAGGCCTATGGTCACGTCGGCATGCGCATCACCGACTCGAAAGACTTGAAGTCGAAGATGGAAGAAGCGTTTGCCATGAAGGATCGCCTGGTGGTGCTCGATATTTCGGTCGACACCAGCGAGCACGTCTACCCGATGCAGATCAAAGACGGCTCCATGCGCGATATGTGGCTGAGCAAGACGGAGCGTACTTAATCATGCGGCACATTATTTCCTTGCTTCTGGAAAACGAACCCGGCGCTCTGTCTCGTGTAGTAGGGCTGTTTTCGCAGCGCAACTACAACATTGAAAGCCTGACCGTGGCGCCAACCGAAGACCCGACTCTGTCGCGTCTGACGCTGACCACCGTGGGTCATGATGAAATCATCGAGCAGATCACCAAGAACCTGAACAAGCTGATCGAAGTGGTCAAGCTGGTCGACCTGTCGGAGAGCGCTCACATCGAACGCGAACTGATGCTGGTCAAGGTTAAGGCCACCGGCGCCCAGCGCGCCGAGATCAAACGCACTACCGATATTTACCGTGGACAGATTGTCGATGTCAGCGCCAGCGTTTATACCGTTCAACTGACCGGTACCAGCGACAAGCTCGACAGCTTCATTCAGTCCATCGGCACCGCATCGATTCTGGAAACCGTCCGTAGTGGCGTGACCGGCATTGCCCGCGGCGACAAAGTACTCAGCATCTAAACCAAATTAGCGAACGGCCTGAACGGCCTGATATAGGGGAAATTCATGAAAGTTTTCTACGATAAAGACTGCGACCTGTCGATCATCCAGGGCAAGAAAGTTGCCATCATCGGTTACGGTTCCCAAGGCCACGCTCAAGCGTGCAACCTGAAAGACTCCGGCGTTGACGTTACCGTTGGCCTGCGTAAAGGCTCGGCCACCGTTGCCAAGGCTGAAGCTCACGGCCTGAAAGTGACCGACGTTGCGTCCGCTGTCGCGGCTGCCGACCTGGTCATGATCCTGACCCCGGACGAGTTCCAGTCCTCCCTGTACAAGAACGAAATCGAGCCGAACATCAAGAAAGGCGCCACCCTGGCCTTCTCCCACGGTTTCGCGATCCACTACAACCAGGTTGTGCCGCGCGCTGACCTCGACGTGATCATGATCGCGCCGAAGGCTCCAGGCCACACCGTACGTTCCGAGTTCGTGAAGGGCGGCGGTATCCCTGACCTGATCGCTATCTACCAGGACGCCTCGGGCAATGCCAAGAACGTTGCGCTGTCCTACGCAGCTGGCGTTGGTGGCGGTCGTACCGGCATCATCGAAACCACCTTCAAGGACGAGACTGAAACCGACCTGTTCGGCGAACAAGCCGTTCTGTGCGGCGGTACCGTTGAACTGGTTAAAGCCGGTTTCGAAACCCTGGTTGAAGCTGGCTACGCGCCAGAAATGGCTTACTTCGAGTGCCTGCACGAACTGAAGCTGATCGTTGACCTCATGTACGAAGGCGGTATCGCCAACATGAACTACTCGATCTCCAACAACGCCGAATACGGCGAGTACGTGACTGGCCCTGAAGTCATCAACGCTGAATCCCGCCAGGCCATGCGCAACGCTCTGAAGCGCATCCAGGACGGCGAATACGCGAAGATGTTCATCAGCGAAGGCGCTACTGGCTACCCATCGATGACCGCCAAGCGTCGCAACAACGCGGCGCACGGTATCGAAGTCATCGGCGAGCAACTGCGTTCGATGATGCCGTGGATCGGTGCCAACAAGATCGTCGACAAAGCCAAAAACTAAGTCACGATCCTGTCTGAAAAACGCGGCTTAGGCCGCGTTTTTTCGTTTGGCTGACTGGTTCTGGTATAAAGCTGCATCGTTTGCGGCGCGAACCGTTGTCGCAGACACCTGTCCAAACTTTCCACACCGTTGCAAGGTACTCTCCATGAGCGAACGTCCCGAAGAGCCAAACCAGGCTTCCGACGCCGAAAGCCTGCTGCCCATCGATGAGCACGTCGAGGAAGGGCATGACGCTGAAGGCCGAAAAGTCCGGCATCGTGGTATCTATCTTCTGCCGAATCTGTTCACCACTGCGAACCTGTTCGCAGGGTTCTACTCCATCATCAACTCGATGAGTGCACAGAGCGCCTTGAGTGCCGGTGATGCTGCCGGCGCCAGCAAATACTTTGCTTTCGCGGCAATCGCCATCTTTGTCGCCATGGTCCTCGACGGGCTTGATGGCCGCGTGGCGCGCATGACCAATACCCAGAGCGCCTTCGGTGCCGAGTACGACTCCTTGTCAGACATGGTGGCCTTCGGTGTCGCGCCGGCCTTGTTGGCTTTTGGCTGGGCATTGGGCGACATGGGCAAGGTCGGCTGGATGGTCGCCTTCATTTATGTCGCCGGTGCGGCCTTGCGTCTGGCGCGTTTCAATACTCAGGTCGGTACCGCCGACAAGCGCTACTTCATCGGCCTCGCCAGCCCGGCGGCGGCGGGTGTGGTTGCGGGTATCGTCTGGGCGTTCAGCGACTACGGCATCCAGGGTTCGAAGATGTCCTTCCTGGTTGCGCTGATGGTGGCTGCGGCCGGCATGCTGATGGTCAGTAACATCAAGTACAACAGCTTCAAGGAGCTGGACCTGAAAGGGCGCGTACCGTTCGTGGCGATCCTGGCCGTGGTGCTGGTGTTTGCGGTGGTGTTCAGTGATCCGCCGCGTATTCTGCTGCTGGTATTCCTCGCCTACGCCGCCTCCGGGCCGGCGCAATACTTGTTACACCTTCGTCGGCACAAAAAAGCCGAATGAGGTAATTTCCCCCATACTCCGCAGTCTATTGGTGCATCAGTCCTCCAATGCTGCGGAGTTGTCATGTTATTCAAATTCCCTCAGTCGTCCGACTGCCACGAGTCGGACGTCACGCCTGAATCCCTCTATCTTTCTCGTCGCCGCGTGTTGGCGGGTGCTGCCACAGCAATGGCGGTCAGCAGTCTGCCGGGCTGGGCGAGTGCTGACGATCTTGCACGCTACCCGGGCGTCGAGCCGGGTGCGGCGCCTGACTGGCTGGCGCAAAAACTGGCGGCGACTCGATGGGGCGCGGTCAAGGTCGAAGATGAAGCAATCACGCCTTACACCGACGCGACTCACTACAACAACTTCTACGAGTTCGGCGCCGACAAGGGCGATCCTGCGGCGAATGCTGGCACGCTGAAAACCGCCCCCTGGAGCGTGGTGGTGGACGGGGAGGTGGGTAAGCCGGGGCGCTATGCGTTGGAGGACTTCATCAAGCCCTATCAGTTGGAGGAGCGTATCTACCGTCTGCGTTGCGTGGAGGCCTGGTCAATGGTCATCCCCTGGATCGGTTTTCCGATATCGGCGTTGCTGACGCAGGTCGAGCCCACTTCCAAGGCCAAATACATTCGTTTTGAAACCTTGCAGGATCCCAAGAGCATGTCGGGGCAACGCTCGGGCTTTGCGTTGATCGACTGGCCTTATGTGGAAGGGCTTCGATTGGACGAGGCCATGCATCCGCTGGCGATTCTTGCGGTCGGGATGTATGGGCGGGAGTTGCCCAATCAGAACGGCGCGCCATTGCGCCTCGTCGTACCGTGGAAGTATGGCTTCAAAAGTGTGAAGTCCATCGTGCGCATCAGTCTGGTCAGCGAGCAGCCGAAAACCACCTGGCAGAGCATTGCCGCCGATGAGTACGGCTTTTATGCCAACGTTAACCCGAGTGTGGATCATCCGCGCTGGACCCAGGCGCGCGAGCGGCGGCTGCCGAGCGGTCTATTCAAGCCCAATGTGCGAGAGACCCTAATGTTCAACGGCTACGAAGGGCAGGTCGCCTCTTTATATACAGGTATGGACCTGAGGAAAAACTACTGATGCGTTTTACGCTTTGGCGAACGGCTGTGTTCGCTGTCGCGGCGGTGTGGCCGTTGCTCTGGCTTTATCAAGCCTGGAGTTCTGCCCTTGGGCCGGATCCGGGAAAAGTGCTGGTCGATCGATTGGGTTTGGGCACGCTGGTGCTGCTATTGATCACCTTGGGCATGACGCCGTTGCAAAAGCTCAGTGGCTGGCCTGGATGGATCGCGGTGCGTCGGCAGTTGGGGTTGTGGTGTTTCACTTATGTCGTGCTGCACGTGAGCGCGTACCTGGTGTTCATCCTGGGCCTGGATTGGTCGCAGTTGGGTGTGGAGTTGAGCAAGCGTCCGTACATTATTGTCGGCAGCTTGGGTTTCATCGGTTTGCTGGCCTTGGCGCTGACGTCCAATCGATACAGTCAGCGGCGCCTGGGGCCTCGTTGGAAAAAGTTGCATCGGCTGGTTTATGGCGTTCTCGGGCTGGGTTTGCTGCACATGTTATGGATTGTTCGGGCAGACCTTAAGGAGTGGGTAATCTATGCAACTGTTGGTGCGCTTCTATTGCTATTGCGCGTGCCTGGCATTGCTCGCCGAATCCCGCGGTTTCGGGCTAAAAGTGAGTCTTCTGCAACAAAGCTGTAATTAAGGGTTGACGGCCGATTTAATCTGTCTATAATTCGCCCCACTTCCGGCGCAGTCGAAACGGAAAACTCCTTGGTAAACAATGAGTTACGAGTTTTCGGCGGTCAGTGTTTCAGGTCATCGAAGCGCGAAGGAAGTTGAAAAAGAGGTGTTGACAGCAGCGTGTAACGCTGTAGAATTCGCCTCCCGCTGACGAGAGATCGAAAGCGCAAGTGGTTGAAGTTGTTAAGGATTCCTTGAAAACTTCTGAAAATAATCACTTGACAGCAAATGAGGCTGCTGTAGAATGCGCGCCTCGGTTGAGACGAAAGATCTTAACCAACCGCTCTTTAACAACTGAATCAAGCAATTCGTGTGGGTGCTTGTGCAGTCAGACTGATAGTCAACAAGATTATCAGCATCACAAGTTACTCCGCGAGAAATCAAAGATGTAACCAACGATTGCTGAGCCAAGTTTAGGGTTTCTTAAAAACCCAAAGATGTTTGAACTGAAGAGTTTGATCATGGCTCAGATTGAACGCTGGCGGCAGGCCTAACACATGCAAGTCGAGCGGTAGAGAGAAGCTTGCTTCTCTTGAGAGCGGCGGACGGGTGAGTAATGCCTAGGAATCTGCCTGGTAGTGGGGGATAACGTTCGGAAACGGACGCTAATACCGCATACGTCCTACGGGAGAAAGCAGGGGACCTTCGGGCCTTGCGCTATCAGATGAGCCTAGGTCGGATTAGCTAGTTGGTGAGGTAATGGCTCACCAAGGCGACGATCCGTAACTGGTCTGAGAGGATGATCAGTCACACTGGAACTGAGACACGGTCCAGACTCCTACGGGAGGCAGCAGTGGGGAATATTGGACAATGGGCGAAAGCCTGATCCAGCCATGCCGCGTGTGTGAAGAAGGTCTTCGGATTGTAAAGCACTTTAAGTTGGGAGGAAGGGTTGTAGATTAATACTCTGCAATTTTGACGTTACCGACAGAATAAGCACCGGCTAACTCTGTGCCAGCAGCCGCGGTAATACAGAGGGTGCAAGCGTTAATCGGAATTACTGGGCGTAAAGCGCGCGTAGGTGGTTCGTTAAGTTGGATGTGAAAGCCCCGGGCTCAACCTGGGAACTGCATTCAAAACTGACGAGCTAGAGTATGGTAGAGGGTGGTGGAATTTCCTGTGTAGCGGTGAAATGCGTAGATATAGGAAGGAACACCAGTGGCGAAGGCGACCACCTGGACTGATACTGACACTGAGGTGCGAAAGCGTGGGGAGCAAACAGGATTAGATACCCTGGTAGTCCACGCCGTAAACGATGTCAACTAGCCGTTGGAATCCTTGAGATTTTAGTGGCGCAGCTAACGCATTAAGTTGACCGCCTGGGGAGTACGGCCGCAAGGTTAAAACTCAAATGAATTGACGGGGGCCCGCACAAGCGGTGGAGCATGTGGTTTAATTCGAAGCAACGCGAAGAACCTTACCAGGCCTTGACATCCAATGAACTTTCCAGAGATGGATTGGTGCCTTCGGGAACATTGAGACAGGTGCTGCATGGCTGTCGTCAGCTCGTGTCGTGAGATGTTGGGTTAAGTCCCGTAACGAGCGCAACCCTTGTCCTTAGTTACCAGCACGTTATGGTGGGCACTCTAAGGAGACTGCCGGTGACAAACCGGAGGAAGGTGGGGATGACGTCAAGTCATCATGGCCCTTACGGCCTGGGCTACACACGTGCTACAATGGTCGGTACAAAGGGTTGCCAAGCCGCGAGGTGGAGCTAATCCCATAAAACCGATCGTAGTCCGGATCGCAGTCTGCAACTCGACTGCGTGAAGTCGGAATCGCTAGTAATCGCGAATCAGAATGTCGCGGTGAATACGTTCCCGGGCCTTGTACACACCGCCCGTCACACCATGGGAGTGGGTTGCACCAGAAGTAGCTAGTCTAACCTTCGGGAGGACGGTTACCACGGTGTGATTCATGACTGGGGTGAAGTCGTAACAAGGTAGCCGTAGGGGAACCTGCGGCTGGATCACCTCCTTAATCGACGACATCAGCTGCTGCATAAGCTCCCACACGAATTGCTTGATTCCTTGTAGAAGACGAGAACAGCCCTGCGGTACGGGGGTTGTTGTGTGTCGTAAAGCTTAGAAATGAGCATTCCAGCGTGAATGTTGATTTCTGATCTTTAAGATTAGATCGTTCTTTAAAAATTTGGGTATGTGATAGAAAGATAGACTGAACGTTACTTTCACTGGTAACGGATCAGGCTAAGGTAAAATTTGTGTTCTAAATGCAAATTTTCGGCGAATGTCGTCTTCATAGTATAACCAGATTGCTTGGGGTTATATGGTCAAGTGAAGAAGCGCATACGGTGGATGCCTTGGCAGTCAGAGGCGATGAAAGACGTGGTAGCCTGCGAAAAGCTTCGGGGAGTCGGCAAACAGACTTTGATCCGGAGATGTCTGAATGGGGGAACCCAGCCATCATAAGATGGTTATCTTGTACTGAATACATAGGTGCAAGAGGCGAACCAGGGGAACTGAAACATCTAAGTACCCTGAGGAAAAGAAATCAACCGAGATTCCCTTAGTAGTGGCGAGCGAACGGGGACTAGCCCTTAAGTGGCTTTGAGATTAGCGGAACGCTCTGGAAAGTGCGGCCATAGTGGGTGATAGCCCTGTACGCGAAAATCTCTTAGTCATGAAATCGAGTAGGACGGAGCACGAGAAACTTTGTCTGAATATGGGGGGACCATCCTCCAAGGCTAAATACTACTGACTGACCGATAGTGAACTAGTACCGTGAGGGAAAGGCGAAAAGAACCCCGGAGAGGGGAGTGAAATAGATCCTGAAACCGTATGCGTACAAGCAGTGGGAGCCCACTTTGTTGGGTGACTGCGTACCTTTTGTATAATGGGTCAGCGACTTATTTTCAGTGGCGAGCTTAACCGAATAGGGGAGGCGTAGCGAAAGCGAGTCTTAATAGGGCGTCTAGTCGCTGGGAATAGACCCGAAACCGGGCGATCTATCCATGGGCAGGTTGAAGGTTGGGTAACACTAACTGGAGGACCGAACCGACTACCGTTGAAAAGTTAGCGGATGACCTGTGGATCGGAGTGAAAGGCTAATCAAGCTCGGAGATAGCTGGTTCTCCTCGAAAGCTATTTAGGTAGCGCCTCATGTATCACTGTAGGGGGTAGAGCACTGTTTCGGCTAGGGGGTCATCCCGACTTACCAAACCGATGCAAACTCCGAATACCTACAAGTGCCGAGCATGGGAGACACACGGCGGGTGCTAACGTCCGTCGTGAAAAGGGAAACAACCCAGACCGTCAGCTAAGGTCCCAAAGTTATGGTTAAGTGGGAAACGATGTGGGAAGGCTTAGACAGCTAGGAGGTTGGCTTAGAAGCAGCCACCCTTTAAAGAAAGCGTAATAGCTCACTAGTCGAGTCGGCCTGCGCGGAAGATGTAACGGGGCTCAAACCATACACCGAAGCTACGGGTATCATCTTAGGATGATGCGGTAGAGGAGCGTTCTGTAAGCCTGTGAAGGTGAGTTGAGAAGCTTGCTGGAGGTATCAGAAGTGCGAATGCTGACATGAGTAACGACAATGGGTGTGAAAAACACCCACGCCGAAAGACCAAGGTTTCCTGCGCAACGTTAATCGACGCAGGGTTAGTCGGTCCCTAAGGCGAGGCTGAAAAGCGTAGTCGATGGAAAACAGGTTAATATTCCTGTACTTCTGGTTATTGCGATGGAGGGACGGAGAAGGCTAGGCCAGCTTGGCGTTGGTTGTCCAAGTTTAAGGTGGTAGGCTGGAATCTTAGGTAAATCCGGGATTCTAAGGCCGAGAGCTGATGACGAGTTGTCTTTAGACGACGAAGTGGTTGATGCCATGCTTCCAAGAAAAGCTTCTAAGCTTCAGGTAACCAGGAACCGTACCCCAAACCGACACAGGTGGTTGGGTAGAGAATACCAAGGCGCTTGAGAGAACTCGGGTGAAGGAACTAGGCAAAATGGCACCGTAACTTCGGGAGAAGGTGCGCCGGTGAGGGTGAAGTACTTGCTACGTAAGCCCACGCCGGTCGAAGATACCAGGCCGCTGCGACTGTTTATTAAAAACACAGCACTCTGCAAACACGAAAGTGGACGTATAGGGTGTGACGCCTGCCCGGTGCCGGAAGGTTAATTGATGGGGTTAGCTAACGCGAAGCTCTTGATCGAAGCCCCGGTAAACGGCGGCCGTAACTATAACGGTCCTAAGGTAGCGAAATTCCTTGTCGGGTAAGTTCCGACCTGCACGAATGGCGTAACGATGGCGGCGCTGTCTCCACCCGAGACTCAGTGAAATTGAAATCGCTGTGAAGATGCAGTGTATCCGCGGCTAGACGGAAAGACCCCGTGAACCTTTACTATAGCTTTGCACTGGACTTTGAATTTGCTTGTGTAGGATAGGTGGGAGGCTTTGAAGCGTGGACGCCAGTCTGCGTGGAGCCATCCTTGAAATACCACCCTGGCAACTTTGAGGTTCTAACTCAGGTCCGTTATCCGGATCGAGGACAGTGTATGGTGGGTAGTTTGACTGGGGCGGTCTCCTCCTAAAGAGTAACGGAGGAGTACGAAGGTGCGCTCAGACCGGTCGGAAATCGGTCGTAGAGTATAAAGGCAAAAGCGCGCTTGACTGCGAGACAGACACGTCGAGCAGGTACGAAAGTAGGTCTTAGTGATCCGGTGGTTCTGTATGGAAGGGCCATCGCTCAACGGATAAAAGGTACTCCGGGGATAACAGGCTGATACCGCCCAAGAGTTCATATCGACGGCGGTGTTTGGCACCTCGATGTCGGCTCATCACATCCTGGGGCTGAAGCCGGTCCCAAGGGTATGGCTGTTCGCCATTTAAAGTGGTACGCGAGCTGGGTTTAGAACGTCGTGAGACAGTTCGGTCCCTATCTGCCGTGGACGTTTGAGATTTGAGAGGGGCTGCTCCTAGTACGAGAGGACCGGAGTGGACGAACCTCTGGTGTTCCGGTTGTCACGCCAGTGGCATTGCCGGGTAGCTATGTTCGGAATAGATAACCGCTGAAAGCATCTAAGCGGGAAACTAGCCTCAAGATGAGATCTCACTGGAACCTTGAGTTCCCTGAAGGGCCGTCGAAGACTACGACGTTGATAGGTTGGGTGTGTAAGCGCTGTGAGGCGTTGAGCTAACCAATACTAATTGCCCGTGAGGCTTGACCATATAACACCCAAGCAATTTGACTACTCGAAAGAGCATCAGATTGCGGTGTATGAAGACGAAGACACCGAAAGTTTGCAGTACACAAATTGATCACATACCCGATTTGCTGAAACGTCGAAAGACGGTTCGGTACCCGAATTTCTTGACGACCATAGAGCATTGGAACCACCTGATCCCATCCCGAACTCAGCAGTGAAACGATGCATCGCCGATGGTAGTGTGGGGTTTCCCCATGTGAGAGTAGGTCATCGTCAAGATTAAATTCCGAAACCCCTATCTGCGAATGCAGGTAGGGGTTTTGTTTTTGCGTGCGGGAAAGTTGATTATGCAATCAGGACAAATTTGCACAGTTATTTTCAGGGCAGAACACTAGAATAGACCCTCCTTATCAGAAACCGAGTCCTCTATGCCAGATCCGGTTGACGCCTCTGGGCTGTCAGATTTACCGCTGGACAACTTGGTGGCGTGCCATGAATGCGACTTGCTGATGCGCAAACCACAGCTCGCCCATGACGAAAAAGCCTTATGTCCACGCTGTGGCTACGAGCTTTATGCTCATCGGCATAATGTCGTCGAGCGCAGCCTCGCGCTGGTGATTGCCGCGTTACTGTTGTTCATCCCCGCGAACTTCTTGCCGATCATGCAGCTCAATATATTGGGCCAGTCGGCTGAGGATACCGTCTGGACAGGCGTAATTGGCCTGTTCGAAACCGGTATGCAAAGCGTCGCCGTGGTGGTGTTTCTGTGCAGCATGGGCATCCCGTTGCTCAAGTTGCTCTGTCAGTTATTCGTATTATTAAGCATTCGCCTGGACGTCGGGCGTAGCTATGGCCTGCTGCTCTATCGCATTTATCACCACTTGCGCGACTGGGGAATGCTTGAGGTTTATTTGATGGGTGTGTTGGTGGCCATCGTCAAGCTGGCCGACCTTGCTTCCATCACGGTGGGTCTGGGATTGGTGTGCTTTATCAGTTTGTTGCTGGTCCAGGTGTGGCTGGAAGTTGTGATGTCGCCTCACCAGATCTGGGAAGCACTTTCAGGAGAAGACGCTCATGCGGGCGATTGATGCGGGCATTCTGATTTGCGCTGAATGCCATCAGTTGAACAAACAGGAGCCGGACACCGATGAGCAGACCTGCTCCCGTTGTGGTGCGCTGGTTCACGCCCGCCGGCCCAACAGTCTCGCGCGCACCTGGGCGCTGCTGATCACGGCTGCGATCCTGTATATCCCCGCCAATGTATTGCCCATCATGACGGTCAATTCATTGGGCCAGGGTGAAGGCGATACGATCATGTCCGGCGTAATCACCCTGGTTCAGCACGGGATGATTCCTATCGCTGCCGTGGTATTCGTCGCCAGTATCCTGGTGCCAACTTTCAAGCTGGTGGGGATCGCGCTGTTACTGTTTTCGGTCCAGCGCCGTCAGCCCCTCTCTGCTCGGCAACGCATCATGATGTACCGGTTTATCGAGTTCATTGGTCGCTGGTCAATGCTCGATATCTTCGTCATCGCCATTCTGGTGGCGGTGGTCAACTTTGGCAGGCTGGCCAGTATCGAGGCCAATCTCGGTGCGGTGGCCTTTGCCAGTGTGGTGATTTTGACAATGCTCGCTGCAGTAACTTTCGATCCCCGACTGATTTGGGATAACACGGAGTCGGACGACGACCATGACTGATTTGCCAAAAGCTAAAACTCGACCGGCCTCCAACTGGTCGGCCATCTGGGTATTGCCCCTGATCGCTCTGGTGATTGGTGGGTGGCTCGGCTGGCGTGCCTATAACGAAACCGGCATTCAGGTGCAGGTTCGTTTTGAAAGCGGCGAAGGCATCCAGGCCAACAAGACTGAAGTGGTCTACAAAGGCATGTCGGTCGGCAAGGTCAAGAACCTGACCCTCGATGACCAAGGCAAGAGCCGTGGGGTGATTGCCACGATCGAGATGAACAAGGACGTCGAGCAATACCTCAAGACCAGCACCCGCTTCTGGCTGGTCAAGCCCAGCGTGACCCTGGCCGGCATTACCGGTCTGGAAACCCTGGTCTCGGGTAACTACGTCGCCATCAGCCCGGGTGAAGGTGAACCTACGCGCAAATTCAAGGCGCTCGCCCAGGAACCGCCGCTGTCCGACTCCAAGCCAGGCCTGCACCTGACGATCAAGGCTGATCGCCTGGGGTCGCTGAACCGTGGCAGTCCAGTGTTCTACAAGCAGATTCAGGTCGGCCAGGTCAAAAGCTACCTGCTGTCCGAGGACCAGAGCACCGTCGAGATCAAAGTCTTTATTGAGCCGACCTACGCCAGCCTGGTGCGCAAACACACGCGTTTCTGGAATGCCAGCGGGATCAGCATCGATGCCAACCTGTCCGGAGTGAAAGTGCGCAGTGAGTCGCTGGCCAGCATCGTTGCCGGCGGTATCGCCTTCGCGACGCCGGAAAACCGCAAGGACAGTCCGCCCACCGATCCAAGCCTGCCATTTCGACTCTACGAAGACTTCGACGCGGCTCAGGCCGGTATTCGGGTCAAGGTCAAGCTTAGCGACTTCGAAGGCCTGCAGGCCGGTCGTACACCGGTCATGTACAAGGGCATCCAGGTCGGTAACCTGAAAGCGTTGAAGGTCGACTCTGACCTGTCCAGCGCTACCGCAGAATTGACCCTTGACCCCCTGGCGGAAGATTACTTGGTCGAAGGCACGCAGTTCTGGGTGGTCAAGCCGTCGATTTCGCTGGCCGGTATCACCGGGTTGGAAGCCCTGGTCAAGGGTAACTACATCGCAGTGCGTCCCGGCGACAAGGGCAGTGCGCCCAAGCGTGAATTCGAGGCGCGGCCCAAGGCTCCGCCGCTGGATCTGCGTGCGCCGGGCCTGCACTTGGTGCTGTTCACCGATAACCTAGGTTCACTGGAGGTCGGCAGCCCGATCCTGTTCAAGCAGGTCAAGGTCGGGTCGGTGCAGAGCTATCAGTTCTCTCGGACCAAGAAGCAGTTGGTCATCGGCGTGCACATCGAGAAAGAATACGAAGGGCTGGTCAATGCCTCGACGCGCTTCTGGAACGCCAGCGGCATTACTCTCACCGGCGGACTGACCGGTGGGATTCAGGTCAAGAGCGAGTCGCTGCAGAGTCTGATGGCCGGCGGTATTGCCTTTGAAACGCCGGAGGCCAAGGCGCCGCTGCAAAAGCGCATCCCGCGTTTCCGCCTGTTTGCCAACCACGACGAGGCCACGCAAAAAGGCGCGATCGTCACCATCAAGCTCGATCGGGCCGACGGTCTGCACAGTGGCACGCCGATTCGCTACAAAGGCTTGGACGTGGGCAAGGTTGAAGACGTCGATCTCAGTGACGACCTGCAATCAGTGCTGCTCACCGCACGTATCACCGAAGTGCCGGAGCGCATTGCCCGGGCGGGGAGCCAGTTCTGGGTGGTCAAGCCGGAGCTGGGTCTGATCAAGACATCGAACCTGGAAACCCTGGTGACCGGGCAATATATCGAGGTGCAACCGGCCCCGAAAAACCTCGGCCCGCAAAAGAACTTTGTGGCCCTGGCCAAGCCGCCGGAAGCTGAGGTGCAAGAGGCCGGGCTCAGCCTGACGTTGAGCGCTGCCCGACGTGGTTCGTTGAAGCCTGGCGTACCGGTGACCTATCGCGAAATCACCGTGGGCAAGGTTACTGGCTACGAACTCGGGCAGACGGCGGATCGAGTGCTGATTCGGATTCTGATCGAACCGAAGTACGCGCCATTGGTGCGCAGCGGCTCACGCTTCTGGAACACCAGCGGTTTTGGCCTGGATTACAGCTTGTTCAAGGGTGCAACTGTGCGCACCGAATCTCTGGAAACCCTGATGCAGGGCGGTATCGCCTTTGCCACACCGGACGGTGAACGTATGGGTAACCCGGCGCGCCCTCAGCAAACCTTCCCGTTGTTCGACAAGTTCGAAGACGAATGGCTGCAGTGGGCACCGAAAATTTCCCTCGGTAAATAACCGCGGCATCGGGCAATAAAAAAGGCCGCGATCCCTGGATCGCGGCCTTTTTATTTGCGGCTGAGGAGCGGATTACACTGCGTCCAACTCCGGCTCGTCAGCCTCGACAATAACCGCCGGCTTCACCTCGTCATGCCGACGGATAAACTTCCAGTCGGCCTCGTCGATATAGATACCGTTCGGTCCGCTGCCGCCTTCCAGGTCGATGGCGACGCTGGCACAGACCTGTGGTTTCACACTGGCGAGGATCGGCACAAAGCCCAGTTGCAGGCTGGTTTCCAGCAGTGCAGCCTGGTTCTTCTCATCGATATCCGCCGCTTCGTCGAGGTAGTACGGCAAGCGCACGCGCCCGGCCTGGTCGCGGTCCATCAAGTGCAGCAACAAATACATGTTGGTCAGCGCCTTGATGGTCATGGTGGTGCCGTTGGATGCGGCGCCATCGATGTCAGTGTGAATCACCGGCTGGCCATTGACCTTGGTGATCTCGAACGCCAGCTCGAACAGATCCTTGAGACCGAGCTGGTTGTGGTTCGCCGCCACCAGGCGTGCCAGGTATTCCTTGGCTTCCTCGTTCTTGTTGTCCTGTTCGGCACTTTGGCTCAGATCGAACACTGAGAGGGTTTCACCTTCCTCATATTGACCGGCGCTGTGGATGATCTGGTCGATATGCTTGAGCGCTTCTTTGTTCGGCGCCAGGACAATGCGGAAACTTTGCAGGTTAGACACCTGGCGTTTGTTGATTTCGCGGTTGAACAGCGCCAGTTGATGCTCGAGGCTGTCGTAGTCGCTGCGAATGTTGCGCAGCGTCCGTGCGATATCAGTCACTGCCGCACGCCGCGCCTTGCCCAGGGTCAGGGCTTCGTCGGTACGGTGTGCATAGGCGTTGATCAGCAATTGCAGGCGACGCTCCATATCGTCTTCGCTGTCGAACTTGGCGACGCCCTTGAGGCGCACCTGGGCGTACAACGCATCGATCTGGCCGTCGGCGCGCAACAGACCCTGCCAACTGTCCTGATAGTCGTTGAGCAGGGGCAGCAGGTTTTCCATGGAGTCATCGATCGGGTCCATGAACGGCGTGCCGAAAGGCAGGTCAGCGGGCAGCAACTGCCGACGGCGCAGTGCATCGTCCAGGGTGCGTTGCTTGGCTTCCATGTCGCCAATTTGCCGGCCCACCAACTGCAACTTGGCCGACAACTGCTGGACGCGTTCGGTGAAGGCGTCGCTGGAGCGTTTCAATTCGTCCTGCGCGGCTTCCATCTGCGCCAGCTGTTCCAGCTTGTCGCCTTCTTCGGCGCTCAGGGTCTGCGCGCGGCGGAAGTCTTCCAGAGCTTTCTGCGCGTCCAGCACCTGCTGGTACAGCGCTTCGGTCTGGGTCTTGCTGGCCGCGCGGTCGGCGGCAACGGCCTGCTGGGTCTTGAGTTGCTTGAGTTCTTTTTCCAGGCGCTCTTTCTGGTCGCGCAGGGCGGCGCGGTCAGCCAGGGCCTGCAAGGCCGGCGGCTCGATGTGGGAAATATCGATTGCCAGCCCCGGTACTTCGAAACGCTCGCCCTTGAAGCCATTGAGGATCAGTTCCAGGGATTTGACCCACTGCCCGTCCTCATCCAGGGTGATGCCGTGCTCGCCCAGCGGCAGGCTGAACAGGGCGCTGTTGAACAGGCGCATCAGGCGTTCGACATCCTGTTGCGAGAACTCTTCGCGCAGACGGGCGTAGCTGTTGTTATCAGCGTGATCGAGCTGCTGCTTGACCGATTTCAGGCGTTTTTCCAGCTCCCGCAGACGCTCATCCAGGTCTTCGGCAGTGAACTGCCGCGATTGGGCCAAGGCGCCAGCCAGTTCATCGTGAGCATCCTTGGCGGCCAGCAGTTGTGCCTCGAGGACCTTGACGTCATCGATCAGGGCAAAGCGATGCTTGAGCACCGACAACTCGCCAAGCCAGCGCTGAATGCCGGTGATCTCTCGCTCCAGGCGCATCAGTTCCTGGGTACCGCCACGCTGATCGTTTTGCAGCGCGTCCTGCTCGTTGCGGTAATGCTCGGCCTGGATCGTCAGCTCTTCCTTGCGCGCACTGGCGTAGTCCGACCAGGTGCCCAGCAGGGAATCGAGCAGCGGTGAAATACGGTGCAGTTTGCCGCGCAGGATATTGCGCTGATTAACGCCTGACGACAGGGCTTCAACCAGTGGTCCGGCGGTAACCAGCGAGTTGTAGTCCTGCTCCATCCGGCGTACGTCGCGGAAGGCTTCTTCGCACGCTGCGATGTAATCGACGCTCCCGGAGCGCAGGCTGTGTTCGAACGCATCGAGGAACAGCTGTTTGAGCTTGGCGGCGGTGATTTCGCGCATGTGCAGCAGGTTGATGAACAGCGCGCGGAAGGTCTTCAGGCTCTGTTCACTGGTGGAGCGCAGCGGGATCAGCGTCAGGTCCAGGGGAATCGAGGTGTGACCGCCCACCAGCAAGCGGCGCAGTTCATCCGGCTTGAGTTCGTAGGCTTTCAGGCCTTCGCGCTCGAGGTTGGTGAACAGTTCTTTCTGGCGCAGGCAGGTGTCGTTCTTCTGGTAATGGGCCAGGTCCAGCTTGCCAGCGTAGGCGAAAAACTGGTGGCCAAAACCGCCGCCCGGGCCACGCCCGACCACGCCGATCACATGGGGACCGTGGGGCAGTGAGACCTCCACCAGGATGTAGCTGGTGTCGGAGGCAAAGTAGAAGCGCCGCGATTGTTCCAGGCTGTACTTGCCGAAGCTCATGTCAGACATGCGTGCCAGAATCGGGAACTGCAAGGCGTTGATCGAGGCGGACTTGCCCAGGTTGTTGGCGCCGTACACCGACAGCGGCTCTTCCAGCGGAAACAGGCCAAGGCTGTAGCCGGCGGTATTCAGAAGGGCAAAGCGGCGAATGCCGTAACGTTCCTTGCTCATGCGTCGAGCTCCTGTTCTTCGGCAATGGCACGGGCCAGGGCGTCTTCTTCGCTTTCTTCGGAAAAGTCGCTCAAGTCGAGCGGGTCATCGGTGTGCAGCAGTTTCTCGTCGCTGTCGTCATCGATCAACACCGGCGTTGGCAGCGGTAGCACGCTGTGCAGGCTGGCGGCCAGGTCACGGTCCTGCTGAACCGACAGGCAGACGTCGAGAAAACGGTGCATTGGCGGCAGGAAACGGTACACACCGTTTTCTTCAGCGGCAAAGCCGAGTTGAGTCATGCGGCGCATGATCTTTTCTTCCAGCTCTTCCTGAGTCTGAACTTCGGCCTGGAGGAACAGGTCGCGGTACTTCTCCAGCAACGAAGGCAGCTCATCGCGACCCAGGCTGCCGCCATCGAGCACGGCGATTGGGTCGCGGCCCTGGTCGGCCAGATGCTCGACGAGGATAAAGGTGAACAACGCCAGGCGCTGGGCGGTCTTGTTCACGGTCGCGGCGGCGAGGTCGGGGACGAAGTAATAGAAGCCGCGGGTATCGCACACCAGTTCGAAGCCCAGGGCGCGGAACAAGGTGCGGTACTGGTCCTGGAAATTCGATAGCTGGGCGTACAGCTCGGGATCGCGACGGCTGACGTGATAACCCTTGAACAGCTCGCGAAAGATCGGTGCCAGCTGAGACAGTTCGGAAAGATCAAGATGCATGAGGGGTGCTCGCAGAATTCTCGGTGGCGTCGCCGCCGGCCGAGAGCAGGGCGAAGGAGCGCAGGCTGACCTGGTGCTCGTGTGTGTGGTAGTCGCGACGTTCCAGGCGCTCGCGGGTGAAGCGTTTGTCCCGTGACAGGCGCGAAAACCAGTACAGCAGTTCATCGGTGGCGCCGTCCGGTTCCTGCTCCAGCAGCCAGGTCATCAGGTCCGGCATGGGCAGGGCGCTCTCGCAGCGCTCGAGCATTTCGCGCACGGTGCGCGGCGCGCGAGGTGGCTCGCCGACCTGGGTCTTGTGGGCCTTGGGGAAGCGCGCCGGTTTCGGCTCGAAACGCGCCAAGGCATAGACATAGGCCTCGACTTGGCTCGCACTGCCGAGGAAGGTGCTTTGCGGGCGGGTGAACATCGGCATTGCCGCCTGCGGCACGGCATCCAGACCCTTGCGGCGGATCATCGACAGGGCCAGCGCCGCACCACGGGTCACGGCGTTGTGCCGGCGCGCCTCTTCACGCAGTGGCAGCAGCAGCTCGCGGGCATGGCGCAGGGTCAACTGGGCGCTGGTCTGCATTTCGAGGATGCGTGCGTGGGTGCGCAGCAACATATCGTCGTCGACCAGGTGGCCGAGGCGCTGCTGTTCAGTGAGCATCTTCAGCAGGACATTTTCGACCTTGCGCACCCCTTGCTCGAAGGCGCCGTCGGCGTTGACCAACTGAATCATCGGCTCGACGTATTCGTCCCAGGTCGCCAGTACTTCGGCGTAGCGCTGGCGCAGGGGGATCTGCCGGTCGCTGGTCTTGGCGCGCTCGGCGACCGCCACCAGGGCCTGCTCATCGTTGGCGAGTTTCTTCAGCACATCGCGTACGCGCATGTCGAGCAAGCGCAGTTGCCGTGCCAGATCGTTGCCATCGCGAATGTCGAAAGCGTCTTGTATATAGCCGGCCAGCCGCTCCAGGTGCCGCAGGTAGGCTTCGATCTCCAGGCACAAGCCCAAGCGGTGCTCACGCCGCAGGTAAGCCAGGAAATCGTGGATCTGCGCGTTCAGTTCAAAACGGTTCGGGCTCTTGGCCACCGGAACCAGAATGTCGAGGCGGATCCACACGTCCAGCAGGCTGGTGATGTCCTGTGGCGTGCTGTCCAGTTGCTGGGCGGCCAGTTGCGAGCGCAGTTCGTTGAGGCTCAGGGTGCCTTGGTCGAAATGCTCACACAGTGGCTCCAGAAGTGCCCAGTGTTCGGCGAGGGCGCGCAAGACGCGCTTGGGTTCGATCATTGGATTGGCCGGCTGGTTGGCGATTAAAAGCAGCGATTGTACTGCATCGCGCTCGGTGGCAATCATTCTCGGCGGATCGACGGGACGGACTGTCGTTTTTCTCCTCGCAACTGCGGGCGATCTTGCGCGAAGGGCGGTAGAATCCCCGCACTCTCAGTTATCCACAAGTGGCCGACCCTTGCTAATCGAGTCCCGTCGCCGCGCCTATTTGACCGCCATGCAGGTGGTCAACTGGCTGCCGCGTACCGAATTGCCCTTTGCTGCACCGTCACGGCCTGAGCTGCTGCAAGCGCCAGAGCCGGTGGTGGAGACGTCTATCACGCCGGTGCCGGTTGGCGACAGGCAGGCTGAACCGCCGGTCCGGCCGACCGAGCGGGTGAAAATCGAGGTGCCACGGCCGACGCCCGCAGCGGCGCGTCCGTCCAGCAAACCGCTCGAGACCGCCGAGGCTGAGCCCGTGGTGGCCAAGGCGCCACAGATTCCGCCGCCGCGCTTTGCCCTGCAACTGCTGCGCGCCGGACGTTGCCTGGTGCTGGTGGAGTTGCCCACGGGGGAGGCCTTCCAGAGCCGCGACCCGGCCTACATGCTGCTCAAGGACATGCTGCGCGCCGCTGGCCTGCCGGACAGCCCGCAGATCATCGGCGAGCCGGTGCGCTGGCCGCTGCTGGTACGTGGCGCCCTCGACCAGGGGCCCGACGCCGCGCGGGATTTTGTCCAGGGATTTCTCTCGGCCCGCCTGGAAGACGCGCCCTGTGCATGCCTGTGGTTGATCGGCCTGCCGGCGGTACGTTTCGCCGGCGAGGCGGATGCCGAGTCCTACAATCGCGAACTCCAGGTCGAAGGCCTGGGAACAACCTGGGCCTTGCCTGGGCTGGAACTATTAATGGAAGAGCCACAGCGTAAGGCTGATGTCTGGCAAGCCATGCGTCGGCTGATGGCGCGCTGGAAAGAACCCAATGAGTGACGCTGTAACATTCCGCCCGATGACCGAGGCGGACCTTGATGCT
This sequence comes from Pseudomonas fluorescens, assembly GCF_019212185.1. Lineage (NCBI taxonomy): Bacteria > Pseudomonadati > Pseudomonadota > Gammaproteobacteria > Pseudomonadales > Pseudomonadaceae > Pseudomonas > Pseudomonas fluorescens. The sequence goes on along the minus strand of NZ_CP078138.1, from coordinate 5,541,971 downwards.
GTGCTGAAAATTGAATACGCAGCGTTCAGTCACCCGTGGACCCGCGGGATATTTCTCGATGGCTTGGGCAAATACCAGATCTGGTTGATGTTCGAGGGTGAACAACAGGTTGGCCATGGCGTGGTGCAGATCATTCTCGATGAAGCGCATCTGCTGAACATCACGGTCAAACCGGAAAACCAGGGCCGTGGGCTTGGGTTGGCGCTGCTCGAGCATTTGATGTCGATTGCCTACAAGGCGGACGCCCGGGAATGCTTCCTCGAGGTCCGCGACAGCAACCGCGCGGCGTTCAGCCTGTACGAGCGTTATGGCTTCAACGAAATTGGCCGGCGTCGGGACTACTACCCGGCGGTCGGTGGTCGCGAAGATGCGGTGGTGATGGTCTGCACCCTGGTGGACTAGTCAGCACCGCGCTGACGAGGGCGAAGACACCCTCGTCGGTGTTTCAGCGCTTGCGACCGACTGGATCGCGTCGCGCCAGTTCGGCTTCATCCAGACCGTCACCCCCTCCGATCTCGCCCTCGCCGACAATGCTTAAATCCCAGTCGGCAGGTTCGTCGCCGCCGGTGTCATGGGCATCGCGTGCGCCGTCTTCTCGAATCAGGTTGCCCGGGGTCAGCTCGTCGTCGCTGGCCTCCTCATCATCCGCCTTGCCAACATCCATGCTGCGCGCCGATTTGCGCGGGGCGGGGCGCTGGCGCAAGTGCTCGGGCAGCTCATCACCGATTATCGAACTTTGCGGTTCTTCATCGAAGTCCAGCTCATGCATCGAACCCATGCGGTCTTCGTTGTCGTCGATGGGCTCAGGCTGCTCCGCACCGTACGGACGTCGTGAATCAGTCATGGCAAATCCTCATAATGGGGGCTTATAAGGTGGACAGGCGTTGCCCTTGAAGATTCCCGGGCTTTTTCGGCGCACTGATCGCACATTGCAACGTGACCTCGACCCACAGTCGGCAGTCAAACCAGCGCATCATTCTTGAGGCTTCAGCATATGAACGAATTACAAGATCTGATTGATAACAACGAGCGCTGGGCCGATGCGATCAAGCAGGAAGATCCTGACTTCTTCGCCAAACTGGCCCGTCAGCAGACGCCGGAGTATCTATGGATCGGTTGTTCCGATGCACGGGTGCCGGCCAACGAGATTGTCGGCATGTTGCCGGGTGATCTGTTCGTCCACCGTAACGTGGCCAACGTGGTGCTGCATACCGACTTGAACTGCCTGTCGGTGATTCAGTACGCGGTCGATGTGCTCAAGGTCAAACACATCCTGGTCACTGGCCACTACGGCTGTGGCGGTGTGCGCGCCTCGATGCAGGACCGTCAGTTCGGCCTGATCGATGGCTGGCTGCGTTCGATCCGCGATCTGTACTACGAACACCGTGACGCCCTGGCGCAATTGCCAACGGAAGAAGAGCGGGTCGATCGTCTCTGTGAATTGAACGTGATCCAGCAAGTCGCCAATGTCGGTCATACCAGCATCGTGCAGAACGCCTGGCACCGCGGACAGAAGCTGTCGGTTCACGGTTGCATCTATGGCATCAAGGACGGTCGCTGGAAAAGCCTGAACGCCACCATCAGCGGCGCCGAGCAATTGCCGCCGCAATATCGCCTGCGTCCGGTCGACGCGCCCTAGAAAGCCCCGGGCCCTGCTTGACAGGGGCCGTGCGGCGCCAGCCTTGCAGGTACAGCATGCCCTCGCTGCTGGGCGGCTCATCGTAACCGGTGATCCAGCCCCGGCAGCGCGGTGAGCCGCATTGGCAAGCGAACTGGCGCAGCAGCCTGGCTTCAGTGTTGGCGTAGTCGATGCTCAGCAGGGTGCCCGGTGAAATGTCCTGCAAGGCCCACATCCACAGCTCACTCATGTCGAGAAAGACATTGGGCTCGCAGGCGTGAGGCAAGTGACCGCAAAAGTACGGATCGTAGACGTGGATGCCCGGCACCAACTGCACCGTGTGCGGTTGGCGGTGGTGCATCAACTGACCGGAAATGCGGCACATGCGGGTAATGCGTTGGTAGTGGCGCTGAGCCCGGACGTTGATGTTGCGGGGGTCATTGCTACTGACAACGAAATCGTCAGGAGACGGATAGCCCTGCTCTGTGCTGAGCGTTGCAAATGGATAAATGCACGTGCTCGGCAGTGTGTGTGCTTTCGCCTGCGGTTTCATAACCATCCCTGTCTGTTGATGGCGGCGATTACCGTGACGGGCCATCCTGTCAGCCCTGCAGCCATGTACCTACGACGCTAGCGTCGCGCAAATGATCTGCAGGGTCTACTGTCAGTTCTGACAGGTGGTGCTGATTCAATACGACAAAAGCTACGGCATCACCGGCGCTACATACGCCAGCGTTGTCCCCAGCGCCCACAGCAAAAACAGCACCAGTGGCGTGTGCACCAGCAACTGCACGAACGAAAACCCGATCAAATCCCGCGCCTTCAAGCCGAGCACCCCCAGCAACGGCAGCATGTAGAACGGGTTGATCAGGTTCGGCAAGGCTTCGGCGGCGTTATAGATTTGCACTGCCCAACCCAGGTGGTACTCCAGGTCGTTAGCCACCTGCATGACGTAAGGCGCCTCGATAATCCACTTGCCGCCACCCGAGGGGATGAAAAAGCCAAGGATGGCCGAGTAAACGCCCATCAGCACGGCATAGGTGTCGTGTGAGGCGAAGCTGACGAAGAAGGTGGAAATATGGTGGGCCAGGGTCTGGCCTTCGGCGCCCTTGACCACCGTCATCAGTGCGGCAATCGAACCGTATAGCGGGAACTGGATCATCACCCCGGTGGTGGTCGGCACCGCGCGGGCCACGGCGTCGAGGAAGCTGCGCGGGCGCCAGTGCAGCAGGGCGCCGAGCATCAGGAACAGGAAGTTGTAGGTGTTCAGGCCCGAGATCGCGCTGATCGCCGGCTTGGTCGAGAACTCATGGAACAGCCAACCCGCCGCCAGCAGCACCAGCAGGATAGTCAGCAGCGGACTGTACTCAAGCCACTCGCCAGGTCGGGTGCGCGGCGCCAGCGCTGGCATGCTAAAGCTGGGGTCGACACCACAGGCTTTGGCGTCGCGCGCTGAACTTGGGCCTGGAGCGGTGGCGTAGGCGACAATCAACGAGACCACGATCAACGCCAGCAGGAGGACGCCGGATTGCCAGAGAAAAATCGTTTCGGTGAACGGGATCACCCCGGTAATCGCCAGAATCGAGGGTGGGAGGCTGCCCGGGTTGGCTTGCAGTTGGGCCGCTGAAGACGACAGGCCCAAGGCCCAGACCGCGCCAAGACCCAGGTAGGCCGCGGCTCCGGCAGCGCGGTAGTCCATGTGCAAATCGGTACGCCGGGCCAGCGCCCGCACCAGCAGCCCGCCGAAGACCAGCGACAGGCCCCAGTTGAGCAGCGAGGCGACCATCGAGATCAATGCCACCCAGGCCACGGCCGAGCGGCCGTTCTTCGGGATGCGTGCCAGGCGGTCGATCAACTTGACGGCCGGAGGCGAGCTGGCGACCACGTAACCACCGATGACCACAAAGGCCATTTGCATGGTGAACGGGATCAGGCTCCAGAAACCGTCGCCGAAGGCCATGGCGGCATCCGTGGGCTTGGCGCCCATCGCCAGGGTGGCGAGTGCAACGATGATCACGGCAAGCGCGGCAAATACCCAGGAGTCGGGAAACCAGCGCTCGGCAAAGTTCGAGCAGCGCAGGGCAAAGCGCGCGGAACGACTATCTGCAATTTCCAGGGACACGTAAGTACCTCATTTTTATGTTTATTGTGGTGCCGATCAGGCGGTTCGGGCCGGTTCGGTCAGACTTCAACCATAAATCAATCCACAGGCGTTTGCGGTTGTGCATCGTGAAATTGGGACTATGGTCTAACGGCTTGTCCGGGAGCCCTTTTACGTAGACCATGGGCGCCGTGTTTTTTCTCCAGTTCTCGAGCCTGCTTATGACTGCCATTGCCGATACTCGACCCAAGCCATTCTCCCGGTCTGATTACAAGACCTTGAGCCTGGCGGCATTGGGCGGGGCCCTGGAAATCTACGACTTCATCATTTTCGTGTTTTTCGCCCTGACCCTCAGCCAGCTGTTCTTTCCGCCGGAAATGCCCGAGTGGCTGCGCCTGCTGCAGAGTTTCGGGATCTTCGTCACCGGCTACCTGGCCCGACCGCTGGGCGGGATCCTGATGGCGCACTTTGCCGACCGCCTGGGGCGCAAGAAGGTCTTCAGCTTGAGTATCCTGATGATGGCGCTGCCGTGCCTGCTCATCGGGATCATGCCGACCTACGCCCAAATCGGCTATTTCGCGCCTTTGCTGTTGCTGTTGCTGCGGGTATTCCAGGGCGCCGCCGTCGGCGGTGAAGTACCCAGCGCCTGGGCCTTCGTCGCGGAGCACGCGCCTGCCGGGCACCGTGGTTACGCCCTGGGTTTCCTGCAGGCCGGGTTGACCTTCGGCTACCTGATCGGCGCGCTGACCGCGACTTTGCTGGCGCAGATGTTCACCCCGGCGGAAATTCTCGATTACGCCTGGCGCTACCCGTTCCTGCTGGGTGGGGTGTTTGGCGTGATGGGTGTCTGGTTGCGCCGCTGGCTCAATGAAACCCCGGTATTCATGGCCCTGCAGGCCAGTCGCGAGACGCACGTCGAGCTGCCGTTGCGCACGGTGTTGCGTGAACACCGCCTGGCGATGCTGCCCGCGGCCATCCTCACCTGCGTCCTGACTTCGGCAGTGGTGACCTTCGTCGTCATCACCCCGACCATGATGCAGAAAACCTTTGGCATGACCGCCAGCCACACCTTCGCCCTCAGCAGTCTGGGCATTGTGTTTCTGAATATCGGTTGCGTGATCGCCGGCCTCATCGTCGATCGCCTCGGCGCCTGGCGCACCGTCATGCTCTACAGCCTGCTGCTGCCGTTGGGGATCGGCGTGCTCTACGCCAGCCTGATCGGTGGGGGGCAGTGGGTGGCGCTGGCGTACGTGATCGCCGGTTTGTGTTGCGGGGTGGTGGGGGCGGTGCCGTCGGTGATGGTGAACCTGTTCCCGGCGCGGATTCGCGTGTCAGGGATCTCCTTCACTTACAACATTGCCTACGCGATCTGGGCCAGCATCACGCCGCTGTTGCTGATCGGACTGATGCCGTGGAGCCCATGGATCTGCGTGATCTTCTGCGCGGTGATGGGCGCCGTGGGCATGGGCGCTGCGCTGTATTTCGGCGCGCGCCTGCCGCTGGTCAGCCAGCCGACAGGCGCGACCTGCTGTTCCTGAGGGATATCAGCCTGCCGGTTTGAGCGCGACAATCATGTCGACCTCGACCGCCGCCCCCTTGGGCAGTTGATACACCCCCACCGAGGTCCGCGTGTGCACGCCGGCCTCGGCGAACACCCCGTAGAGCACTTCCGAGGCGGCGTCGGCCACTTCACTTTGCTGGGTGAAGTCCTCGGCGCTGCGCACGTAGACGTTGATCCGCAAGATCCTCTCAATGCCCTCGAGGTCGCCCAGCTGTTGGCTGAGGACGGCCAGGGCGCGCATCGTGCAAATTTTCGCCGCCAATCGCCCCTGCTCGAGGGACACTTCGGCACCGACGCGACCCACCACCATCACCGTATTATCGATACGTGGAATCTGCCCACTGATGTAGATCTCGTTACCGTTACGTACGGTTGGCACGTAGTTGCCACCAATGCGCATCTCACCGTCGAAGCGATGCCCCAGCTCCTGAGCGAAACCTTCAAACAGTGTTTTGCGTGATTGATCCATACGGCGTTTCTCCTGAGGGTGTGGGGGCAGCGCTGACTATAGCGCCACGGCAAACTATTTTTCTTGTATAGGCTGACAAAGTCCTTCAGAAAAGTTGTACAAGGCCGATGGCAATGTAGAACGCCGCACTCAATCCTGCCCATCGGTATATCCCCCATGTTCAATAAACGTTTGAAGCAGGAGCTGTCGGCTCTTCGCGAGGAACTTTCCAGCCTCAAGCAAGTGAAGGAAAGTCTCGACAGCGAGATGCTGGTGCTGACCCTGGACCCGGATGGCAGGGTGCGCTCGATCAATCCCAACTTTGCCCAAGAGATGATTTACAAGGACAGCGAACTGCTGGGGCGGCACATCGAGGAAATCGTTCCGGCGCAGGTCAAGAACGATGAGTTTCATCTGCGCTTTCGCCATGCCCTGACCCGTGGCGAGCACTTCGCCGGTGCAGTGCGCCTGCTGCGCGGCAATGGCAAGGAAGCGTGGCTGCGCTCGATCGCGCAACCGATACGGGACGCAGAGGGGAAAATCAGGCACATCTCGATTTACTCCAGTGACTTGACCCGCACGATTGAGTCCTCGCGTGAGCACGAGAACCTGATTGGCGCGTTGCTCCGTTCCACGGCCGTGATTGAATTCGACCTTGGCGGCCATGTGCTGACTGCCAACGAACGCTTCCTCAACGGCATGGGTTATGGCCTGGCGCAGATCAAGGGCAAGCATCACCGCCAGTTCTGCGACGCCGAGGAGGCCGGCAGCGCCGCTTACCAGGAGTTCTGGCGGCGCTTGAACAATGGTGAATATGTCGCCGATCGCTTCAAGCGGGTCGACAGCCAGGGCCGCGTGGTGTGGCTCGAGGCGTCCTATAACCCGGTGCACGACGCCAACGGCAAGCTGTACAAGGTGGTCAAGTTCGCCACCGTGATTACCGAACAGGTTCTGCAGGAGCAGGCGGTTGCCGAGGCCGCGAACATTGCCTACAGCACTTCGTTGCAGACTGATAGTTGTGCGCAGCGTGGCACGACGGTCGTGACCCAGGCCGTCGACGTGATGCGCGAACTGGCCCGGCACATGCAGCAGGCCGGCGAGGGCATCGAGGCGCTGAACGAGCAATCGCTGGTGATTGGCAGCATCGTCAAGACCATCAGCGCTATTGCCGAGCAGACCAACCTGCTGGCGCTCAACGCGGCTATCGAAGCGGCCCGGGCCGGTGAACAGGGGCGCGGCTTTGCGGTGGTGGCGGACGAGGTTCGACAGTTGGCATCGCGCACCAGCAAGGCCACCGATGAAATCGTCGGCGTGGTGCGCCAAAACCAGGACATGGCGCGTGACGCGGTGGTGCTCATGAGCGACGGCAAGCAGCAGGCCGAACACGGGCTGGCGCTGGCGGCCGAGGCGGGCACGGTGATCGTCGAGATCCAGGATGGCGCGCAAAAGGTGGTGGATGCGATTGGCCAGTTCACCAGCCAGCTGTCGAGCTGAGGCGCATCCGGACGCGCCGCCGGGTGGTCAGGGGCAGGTCTTTGAGATAGCGTTACAATTTGTCTGATTGCGAGATGCACGTCCCATGAGCAGTTCCCATCGCCGTACGGTTCCACTGTCCAAGGCCTATCGCCTGCTCAATCACGGGCCGACGGTGCTGGTCAGTGCTGCCCACGAGGGCACGCGCAATATCATGGCTGCCGCTTGGGCGATGCCGCTGGACTTCGAGCCACCGAAGATCGCCGTGGTACTCGACAAGTCCACCTGGACCCGCCAATTGCTGGAAGCGTCCGGTACCTTTGTTCTCAACGTGCCCTGTGCCGCCCAGGCCGATATCGTGCAGACTGTCGGCTCGACCAGCGGCGCGCAGCAGGACAAGTTTCAGGCCTATGACCTGCAAACCTTCGCCGGCGAGCAACTCGCGGCGCCAATGCTTGAGGGCTGTGTTGCCTGGTTGGAATGCAGGCTGCTGCCGGAACCGCACAATCATCAGCAATACGACCTGTTTCTCGCCGAAGTGATCGCCGCGCAAGCCGACGAGCGGGTTTTCAGCGATGGCCGCTGGCACTTCGAAGGGCGCGACGAGTTGCGCACGTTGCATCATGTGGCGGGCGGGCATTTCCTCACCATCGGTGAGCCCGTGACCGGCAGGCACCTCGACGCTGAGTGAGTCAGCAAGTGGCGTGCAGGGTCAGATCCATTGATCATTCTGCGCCGTGCGTGCGCCACCTTCAGCACCGGTGTTGAGCACGCCCCGGGGTTCGATCAGCATCAGGCTGACTTCCTGTTCGGCAAAGGGTTTGTGCTCCACGCCCTTGGGCACCACGTACATCTCACCCGCATTCACCAGTACCTGGCCGTCACGAAAATCGATACGCAACTGGCCTTCGAGGACGATGAAGGTCTCATCGGTATCCTGGTGATCGTGCCAGATGAACTCCCCCAGCAGTTTCACCACCTTGAACTGGTAGTCGTTCATTTCGGCGATGACTCGCGGCGACCAGTGCTCGTTGAGCAAATGCAGCTTGTCGCTGAAATTCAGGCTTTGATAGGCAGTCATGGCAAGGCTCGCTCGGTTGGATGGCGAGCCCAGATTAGTCGCGGCGTCTGGGCATTTCTTGCACGATTGTGCGTGGCTCAGGCGCGGTGCATTTTCAGCCAGCGCGCTGGCGACAGGCCGTAGGTCTTACCGAATTGCCGGGTCATGTGGCTCTGGTCACTGAACCCGGCAATCAGCGCAGCGTTCGTCAGCGACTCGCCCTGCATCAGCAGCGCACGCACCAAGTCCAGACGGCGCATGGTCAGGTAGCGATAGGGGCTGGTACCGAACAGCAGGCGAAAGTCGCGGGACAGGCTCCAACGGTCGCGCCCGCTGTGTTCGGCCAATTGGTCGAGCGTCACGTTTTGATCGAGGGCGCCGTGAATCAATTCGCGGGCGCGCTCTGCCGCCAGATAGTCGAAGCGCTTGTGCCGCGTCAGGTTGCCCGACACCTGGCTCATCGCCTGGGCCAGGTCGAACAGCGCGTCCTGCTGCTCCAGCGGATCGAGCGGGCGGTCGATGCTGTGCAGCAGTGCACCGGCAGCAGCGAACAGGCGCGGATCGCTGGAAATCCCGGTCTTGATATAGGGTAGCGGCTGGCCGCCGAGCATCTGCTGAATCAGTGCCGGTTCGACGTAGAGCATCCGGTATTTGAAACCCTCCTCGGTGCCGGCCTCGCCGTCATGGGCCTCGTCCGGGTGCAACACCATGGTGCTGCCCGGCTGGCTGTGGCGCCAACTGCCGCGGTACTGAAAGCTTTGCACGCCGGCCAGGGTGTGGCCGATGGCGTAGGTGTCGTGGCGGTGCAGTTCATAGCCGTGCCCGGCAAAAAACGCTTCGATACGCTCCAGTCCTGCGGTTTCAGGGGCGCGATGCAGCCAGTCGGTGAGGGCAGGGAGCTTGTTCATGGAAAGTCTTCGTTGACGCCGTGGGTCATGGTCTACACGGTAGCGCAGCGACAGGCCGGCTGTCAGCCGGCCAACGGCTTGATTGATCTACGCAAGCTCGGGTAGAACGTGAGGCTGCATAGTGTCGAGCCGCAAAAAGGATAGGGAGAGCCAACCATGAGCGTCACCTTCAGAACCGTACAGGCGCAGGATATTGCGCGCATCTGCAGTTTTGCCCGCACCGAGGAAGAGCAGTTTTTCTTCTTCCCCGCCGCTACCTGGCCGTTGACCGAGGAGCAATTGCAGGCCTCGGTCGACAAGCGATCGGATTCGACGGTCATTGAGCTCGACGGCGTGGTGGTGGGCTTCGCCAACTTCTACAAATGGGAGCAGGCGGGTACCTGCACCATCGGCAATGTGATTGTCGATCCCGCGATCAGGGGCAAGGGCATTGGCGCGCTACTGATCGAGCAGATGATCGACATCGCGCGGACTCGCCATCAGGCCAGTGAAGTGACGTTGTCGTGCTTCAACAGCAATGTGGCGGGGCTGTTGCTCTATCCGAAACTGGGCTTCGTTCCCTATGCGATTGAAGAGCGCCAGGACAAACAGGGCCGACGTCTGGCCCTGATTCATCTGCGCCTGGCGACCTGATCGCGATCAATCGCCGAGGGCTTCACCTTCACGCCGCGGATCGGCCCCACCGGCCCAGGACGCCTTGCCCTGGGCATCACGCACGCGAACGATGGCCTGGGTACCGCTGGTCATGTCGATCTCGTTGACCACGTGCCCCTTGTCCTTGAGTGCCTGAATCAGTGCCGGGCTGAATTGGCCGTGTTCCAGTTCGGTCGGCCCGTTGCGGCTGCCGAAGTTGGGCAGGCTGATCGCTGCCTGAGGGTCGAGTTGCCAGTCGAGCAGTCCGATTGCCGACTTGGCGACGTACTCGATGATCTGTGAGCCGCCGGGCGAGCCGAGAGTGGCCACCAGTTCGCCGCTTTGCCGATCGAAGATCAGCGTGGGCGCCATGGAGCTACGCGGGCGTTTGCCGGGCTCGACCCGGTTGGCCACCGGCAGGCCATTCTCGCGGGCGATGAAGGAAAAGTCGGTCAGCTGATTATTGAGCATGAAACCCTGGACCATTAGGTGCGAACCGAAGGCGGCTTCCACGGTGGTGGTCATCGACACGGCGCCGCCCAAGTCATCCACTGCGACTACCTGGGACGTTGAGATACGCAACGGCGAGCGATCCGTGGCATAGGCCACTTCAATCCCCGGCGGTGTGCCGGGTTGGGCGCTGCCCATGCTGCGTTCGCCGATCAGCGCGGCGCGGCTGGCCAGGTAGGTGGGTGCCACCAGACCGGCCACCGGCACCGGAACGAAATCGCTGTCGGCAACGTACAGCGCGCGGTCGGCGTAGGCCAGGCGCTCGGCTTCGGCGATCAGGTGGACTGCTTCGGCCGGCGGCTCGATGCCGGCCGGCTTGTCCGTCTTCAGCGGTTTCATGGAGGTCAGGGCCAAGCGGTTGTCGCGTGCCTCCAGCGCCTGGAGAGTGCCGAGAATCTGCGCCACGGCAATTCCGCCTGAGGAGGGTGGCGGCATGCCACACACCTGCCAGCGTTTGTAGTCCGTGCACAGCGGTGCGCGTTCCTTTGCCTGGTAGCCCTTGAGGTCACTGAGGGACAGGCTGCCCGGGTTGTTGCTGCCCTGAACTCTGGCGACGATTTCTTCGGCGATCGGGCCTTGATAGAGCGCGTCCGGCCCCTCTGTCGCAATGCGCTTGAGGACCTTGGCCAGCGGCGGATTCTGCAGCAGGGTGCCGATCGCTTTTGGGCTGCCATCGGCATTGAGGAAGTACGCGGCCATTTCCGGCGACGCTGGCAGCGCCGGATCGGAGGCGATCATGGTGTGCAAACGCGGCGAAATCGCGAAGCCCTTTTCCGCCAGGGCGATGGCAGGCTCAAACAGCGTTGCCCAGGGCAGGCGGCCATGTTGGCGATGGGCCATTTTTAAGGCGCGCAAGACGCCGGGCGTGCCCACCGAGCGGCCGCCGATCTGTGCCTGAGGGAACGGCATGGGTTTGCCATCGGCTTGCAGGAACAGCGTCTCGCTGGCGCCCGCCGGTGCGGTTTCACGGCCATCGTAGGTGCGCACGGCCTTGCCGTCCCAGAGCACGATCATCGCACCGCCGCCGATGCCCGAAGATTGCGGCTCGACCAGGGTCAATACAGCCTGCATGGCGATTGCCGCATCAATGGCCGAACCGCCCTGGCGCAGCATTTCGCGGCCGGCAGCGGCAGCCAACGGGTTGGCGGCGGCGGCCATGTGCCTGGTGGCATTTTGGGTATGCAGGTCGCTGCGATAGCCCGAGCCGACTTCCGGAGCCGTGGGCAGGGCACTGACGGTGGTCGAGGCGGGCGGGGCGTTACAGGCGACGAGCGCCAGTGTACCGGCGATCAACGACAGGGCGCCAAGGCGATAAGTGTGCAAGAGAGAAGCAGGGAACACGTGGCACTCCGTCCATGGGATAAAAGATTTGGCGACTGTATCGGCGTGAGGAGTGCGCCGCAACGCTGGCCTTATGCGGTTGGCCTACGGATAAGAGGTTTGAGTCCTTCATACACCGGGGAATTCTCTGTAGTGTCACAGGGAGTTGAACCACACCCAAAACAACAAGAGGTCGATATGCCCAGCGTGTTTCCAGACCATCTCAATTTCGCCGACCAGCGTGCGCAATTCCTCAGTACGGTCGCTGCCGTCGGTGCCCGCCTGACCCACTATCCCCATCCGCTCAAGGGGCCGTTTGGCGAGGACTTGGGCACTGATGTGGCGGTGCTCGGCGATCCCGCCGCCAAACGCCTGCTGGTGCTCCTGAGCGGCACTCACGGCGTTGAGGGCTACTACGGCTCGCAGTGCCAGGCCAAATGGCTCAGTGGGCTGGCTGGGTGTTCAGCGCTGCCTGAGGATGTGGCGGTCGTGGTGATTCATCTGATTAACCCGTGGGGCACGGCATGGCTGCGTCGAGTCAACGAAGACAACATCGACCTAAACCGCAATCAGCTGAATTTTTCCGCAGCACTCCCGGACAATCAGGCCTACGCCGCACTGCACGGCATCTACGACTTTACCGAGTTGCGTGGACCCCAGCGCCAACGTGCCGATGATCTGCTCGCCGAACAGTTACAGGCGCAGGGCTGGCCGGCGGTGATGTCGATTGTCGAAGGCGGTCAGCACAGTCATCCCGACGGTTTTTTTTACGGCGGTCTCGAGGCGAGCTGGTCGAACCGCACCTTGCACCAGATCATCGACACCCATCTGGCGCACGCGGAAGTCGCGATGTGCTTCGACCTGCATACCGGGGCCGGTGAATACGGCCACCCGATGCTGTTGACCGTGAGCCAGGCGGTGTATCCGGCTTTGGCCCAGGCCCAGGCGCTTTACGGTCCATGGTTGTACACCGTGCAGACCGGTACTGCAGAACACAGCGAAACCGGAATCGCCGCCTCAGCCACCGGCTACACCTCACAAGCGCTGCTCGACGCGCTGCCACAGACACGTCTGATGCCGTTTGTCATTGAGTGCGGGACCTATCCCACGCAAGCGGTGCATGAGCATCTGCGCGACGATCACTGGTTGCACCTGCACGGCGATCCGTTGGACGAGGTGGGGCGCGAGATCAAGCTTGGGCTGCTGGAGCAGTTCTATCCGGCGGATCCTGACTGGCAGGAATTGACCTGGGTGCGTACCCGGCAGATCTGGGACAAGGCGCTGGCGGCTTTGCCGAACCTTTGATGCGCCAGGCGTGGCTGGCGCTTTGCCGATAACGTGTCACAAGCGCCGGCTACCTTTCGGTAAGCCGGCTTATGTCCACCAGGTCGAGGCGTCCTTACAGCGACCAGCGCACCGTCATCATGGCGTTGCGTGGATCGCCATAAACGTTGAAAGCATTCCAGGTGTTGCTGTTGATGCTCTGGTAGTACTTCTTGTCGAACAGGTTGTTCACGTTCAAGCGCAGGTCAATGTTTTCCGAGACTTTGAAGCCGGCCATCAGGTCAACGATGCTGTAGGCCTTCTGTTCGATGCGGTAGCCGGTGCCTTTGTTGTAGATGGTGTTTTGCGCGGTGAGGCCGCCGCCAATACGCCAGCGCTCGAGCGCTCCCGGCAGGGTGTACGTGGTGTTGGCCTTGAACAGGTGGCGGGGCAGGTCACTGGCAAACAGTCGGCCTTCATTATCCGGATTGGCATCCTTGCGGTATTTGGCGGAGTTGTAGGTATAGCCAGCCGCCATTTGCCAGCTCTCAGTCAGTGCACCGCTGACCTCCAGTTCCAAACCCTCGCTGCGCACTTCACCTGATGCCTGGTAGCAAGAGACACCGGCCGGTGCCTGACAGACCCCCGGGGTGTTGATCACCGAAGCACGGTTTTCCTGGTCAATACGAAAGATCGCTGCGCTGGCGTTCAACGCCCCGTTGAAGTACTCGGCCTTGATGCCGGCCTCGTAGTTCTTGCCAACGATCGGTTTGATCGCTTTGTTATCGGCATCCACTACACCTTGCGGGGTGAAGATATCGGTGTAGCTGACATACACCGAGTAGGTGTCATTGAGGTCGTAGATCAGACCGGCGTACTTGGTCAGGTTGCGGGTGACATCGTACTGGCTGGATGTCGGGTTGACGCCGACGATGTTGCTGGAGTTCTGGATCTCGTAGTCATACCAGTCAAGGCGTCCGCCAAGGATCAGGTGCAGCGGATCGGCAAGGCTGAAACGGCCGGTGATATAGGTTCCGGTCTGTTCGGTTTCACTCTGCTGTTGCCAGGCTCCCATGTTGAAGGTGGGAATGGGTGTGATGTGAGGGTTCCAGTTGTAAATGTCGACATTCGACGCCGACAGCACCGTGGTCCCGTTACCGCTGAAGTTTTCCTTTCGGCGACTGGCGCCCACCACCAGTTCATGTTCTCGACCAAACAGCTGGAAAGGCCCGTTGGCAAACATGTCGTAACTGGTTTGGTCGTTGGTGTATTTGAACTTGCCCGTCATCTGGTTGTATGTGCCGTCAACGGCGCCGGCACTGACATAGGATGCCAGGAGATCCAGCTTTGACCACATCTTGGTGGCCGCCATGCGCATTTTCCAGCCATTGTCGAAGTGGTGCTCCAACTCACCGAAGACGCTGTTATTGTCCTGATCCCAGCGTCCCCAGTCGTTGCCCAGGTAGGTGGAGCGCGGCAGGCCCAGGTCGCCACCATCGCTGGCAGTGGGCACGCCGCCCCAGGCGGTGTTGTTGTTGAGGTTCTGGTTAGAGGCGCCCAGGGTCAGGGTGGTGCTGTCACTGAGGTCGGCTTCACCAATACCGTAGAACAGGGCGTGTTCTTTGTTCACGACGTCCTGAAAGCTGTCTTTGATCTGATAGCTGGCGACCGTGCGGCCACGCAGGCTGCCGTTGTCGTTCAGGGGGCTGGAGGCGTCCACCTCGGCGCGGTAGTTGTCCCAGGTACCGGCACTGGCGGTCATGCTGGCCTGGGGCTCGTGGCCTGGACGTTTGCGCACCAGATTGATCGCGGCTGACGGGCTGCCCGAGCCGCTCATCAGGCCGGTGGCGCCGCGCACCACTTCGACCCGATCGAGCATGGCGGTGTCCGCCGCAGCGATGGTGTCCCGGGCGGTGTAACTGGACACCGTGGTCGGCAAGCCGTCGTACATGATGTTGTCGACCTGAAAACCGCGGGCGTAGTAAGTCGGGCGCTCCGGTCCGTCCTTTTCCACCGTGACTCCGGGGACGTCCTTGATGACGTCGTGCAAGTCCTGCATGCCGCGGTCGTCCATACGCTGGCGAGTGACTACCGAGACCGATTGCGGTGTTTCGCGCGCGGTCAGGGCCAGCTTGGTCGCGGTCTGCATGGGGCCTGTGGTGTAGGATTCGCTGCCCTCGGTCGTGGCACCCAGAACGGCACTCTTGATATGGGTTGCGCCCAACTCCAGCGTCGAACCACCCTGCGTCTCGATCAGGCTGTAACGGTCCACCCCCTCCTGGCGTACCTGCAACCCGCTATTGGCCAGCAGATGGGCAATGCCTTCGTCGAAGGAATATCGGCCCTGGATACCCGGGCTAAGTAAGCCCTGGGTTTGCGTCGAGGCGAACGACAAGGTCACGGCACTGGTCGCGGCGAACTGGCTAAGGGCGGTACCCAGTGGTCCGGCCGCGATGTTGTATTCGAGCTGTTCTGTGGCGGGTTGCGCCCAGGCGAGTGGGGCGAGGGTGGTGGCGCCCAGCGCTGCGCTCAGGCCAATGCTCAGTAGCGTGGAACCGAGCTTCAGCCGCAAGGCCGGTTGGTGCAGGTGACGTGGGTGGCTCATGCAATACTTCCTATCCCGTGGCAGTAAAGGCGGCTGATTGACCGCTCTACTGATGAGCCGTACGAAATAAGTAATCGGCAAGGCCAGTTATGCGTTTGTTGATCGAAGGACGGGTCGACTACCCCTCTATCCGCACCCAATACTTTGAGAAACGACGTACCTTGACCGGTAAAGAAATCTGCAGGTTATCCAGGACACCGTCGATATCATCCAGGCGAAACGCGCCGGAGATTCTCAGGTCTCCTACGTTATCGGCACATCCGAGATGGCCGGCACGATAGCGAGCCAGTTCGCGGGCAAAATCGACCAGGCGCCAGTCGTTGGCAACCAACAGACCTTGCGTCCAACTACTGCCTCCAGGAGGTGCCGGACGCAGGCTGCCTACTTGCGAGGCGCCGAAGGTCAGGGCCTGACCTTCCTCGACGCGCCGCGCGTGCTGTGGTGCGTCTTTGGGGCGCACCTCAACGCTATGGCTAAGTACGTCGACGGTACTGAAGCCCGAATGCAGGCGTACGTCGAAGCGGGTGCCGAGCGCGAGTATCCGCCCATGGGGTGTTTCGACTGACAGTGGGCGACTGGAGGGGCGGTCTGCAGCCGTGGTGAGAAGAATCTCGCCCTGGTTCAGAATGATCAGGCGCTCCTGGGGACCGTATGCGATATCGACGCGAGTGTCGGTGTTCAGCTCAAGACGGCTGCCATCGGACAGCGTCACCAGGCGTCGCTGCCCTGTGCGTGTGGCCAGATCCGCGCTGTAGGGAGAGCTCCGATAGCCGGCGAAAGTGGCCGCCCCTGCGCTCAACAACACCAGCAGTTTGAGGCCTTGGCGCCTTTGCACACCCAATTGGGACAGCACGGGCAGCGCCACATCCTGTGGAACTCCGCGTAGTTGATCCTGGAGTTTCTCGATTCGGGCCCATGCGCTGGCATGTCCGGGATCAGCGGCAAGCCAGGATTGCCAGGCCAGGAGCTGTTCAGGGCTGACATTCGAGTCATTGAGCGTCAAGTACCATTGCACTGCCGTTTGCAAGTGCGCCTTGGCGGGCAGTCGGGGACGCGAGCCAGTCAATCTTCCATTAGCAGAATGCATTGCAGGAGCGCCTTGCCGAGATGATTTTTAACGGTCGTCACCGAAAGGCCCAACTGCCTGCCGACCTGAACGTAGCTGAGGCCCTCGAGCTGCACCATGAGGAAGATCTGTCGCGTTCGCGCGCCCAGTCCGTCGAGCAAGGTGTCGATGGCCAGCAGCGATTCGATGATCAGATGGTAAGTTTCCGGTGAGACCTCAAGCGGCTCCGGACGTGCAGCCAGTACTTCCAGGTAAGCCCGTTCAAGGGTTTGACGACGGGCTTTATCAATCAGCAAGCCGCGGGCAATGGTTGCCAGGTAATGGCGGGGTTCGCGCAGTACGGGTAGTTGGCGCAAGGTCAGCATGCGCACGAAAGTATCCTGGGCCAGGTCCGCTGCATCAGCAGAGTTGCCGGTCCGAGTCCGCAGCCATCCTTTCAGCCAGCCATGGTGCTCGCCATACAGGTATTCGATATCCAGAGGTGGTGACGACTTGATCCCGGCATCCATGATTGATCGCTGCAAATGATAATATCTCTCATTATTATCCATGCAGTGCTTGATGACAATCGGGCAAACGAACCGGGTTGCTGCGCGTGACGGCTGGGCTGTCTTTTGACTGTAGAGGAGGAAGTGTCAAACCCCAGAAACAAGAAAGCCCGCACTAGGCGGGCTTCTTGAGGTGATTCATAGATGCTGGCATCTATGAATCGGTACTTGGTGGCTACACAGGGACTTGAACCCCGGACCCCAGCATTATGAATGCTATGCTCTAACCAACTGAGCTATGTAGCCAAGTGGTGCGCATTATCGGCATGAGACGATGATGTGTCAAGCATGAATCTAAAATATTTCTCTACACTTTCAACTGCTTACCCACAAACCTCGATAAAAACCAATTTTTGGCCCCCGCAGCCGACCAATGCCCTGTTTGGAATGATCCGATAAAGTCGTTAGCAGGCTAAGGGGATGGTCTTTGCCTAGGGAAAAATGGCACATTGTCGCACCTGCAATTGCGCCCATCCGCTGTCTGGAAACCCTCATGGCAATCAGCACCTCTCAAACTGCCGCGTCAGCGGCGCCCGCGACTCCGCAAAGTAGCCCTCTGGTCATGCGTATTATCGGTGCCGTGGCCCTGGCGCATCTGATCAATGACCTGATTCAGTCGGTACTGCCGTCTATCTACCCGATGCTCAAGGACAGCTACGGCCTGACCTTCACCCAAGTCGGCCTGATCACCTTGACCTTCCAGTTGACCGCCTCGCTGCTGCAACCCTGGGTGGGCTATTACACCGATCGTCATCCCAAACCCTATCTGTTGCCAATGGGCATGGTCTGCACCTTGGTCGGTATTCTGATGATGTCTCAGGTCGGCAGCTTTCCCTTGATTCTGCTGGCGGCGGGGTTGATCGGCATCGGTTCCTCGACCTTCCACCCGGAAGCTTCGCGCGTGGCGCGGTTGGCCTCGGGTGGGCGTTTTGGCCTCGCCCAGTCGACCTTCCAGGTGGGGGGTAACGCCGGTTCGGCCTTTGGGCCGTTGCTGGCGGCAGCGATCATCATTCCGTTTGGTCAGGGCAATGTGGCCTGGTTCGGGCTGTTCGCGGTGTTCGCTTTGCTGGTGCTGTACCGCATCAGTCGCTGGTACGCCAATCACCTCAATCTGTTCAAGCTCAAGCAAGGCCAGGCGGCGACGCACGGGCTGTCGAAGGGCCGGGTGATCAGTGCGTTGGTGGTCCTTGGCCTGCTGGTGTTCTCCAAGTATTTCTACATGGCCAGCCTGACCAGCTACTTCACCTTCTACCTGATCGAGAAGTTCGACCTGTCGGTGGCCAGCTCCCAGTTGCACCTGTTCCTGTTCCTGGGTGCGGTGGCAGCGGGGACCTTTTTCGGTGGGCCGATCGGCGACAAGATCGGGCGCAAGGCGGTGATCTGGTTCTCGATCCTCGGCGTCGCGCCGTTCACCTTGCTGCTGCCCCATGTCGACCTGTTCTGGACCACCATTCTCAGTGTGGTGATCGGCTTCATCCTCGCGTCGGCGTTCTCGGCCATTGTGGTCTACGCGCAAGAGTTGGTGCCGGGCAATGTGGGAATGATCGCCGGGGTGTTCTTCGGCCTGATGTTCGGTTTTGGCGGGATTGGTGCGGCGTTGCTGGGCTATCTGGCGGACATTCACGGCATCGAATACGTGTACTTCCTCTGCTCGTTCCTGCCATTGCTCGGGGTGCTGGCAATCTTTCTGCCACGCTCGAAAAAGGCCTGAGCCAGCACCTCTGGCGTGGCTGGTTCTTTATCTTGAAAACCCTTCGTCGATGTTGGACGAAGGGTTTCTATCTCAGTCGAAAGTTAGTCGCTCAATCGACTGTCGAACTCACTGTTGCGGCAGCTTGTCTGTTGGGCCGCAGCCTCCGATGATTTTCGAAATGGAAACCGCCGGGTGGAGCAGATAATCGTAGGAGCAGTTTTTTTGCTGGTTGTACATCTGGCCAGTACAGCCGGAAAGCACTGCAACACCAGTAGCAAGAGTGAGTGCGATCGATGCTTTGATAATGCGTTTCATGCTTGAGTCCCATGGGTTTTTATTTCGCCACCCTCATGGTGGCGATTGTATTTCACGGGAGGGCTGAGTCTTTTCCGCTCGTGCGACGCTCCCTGTCCAGCCCGGATGGGCTGGGTGAAACGCGCGAATTCTGGTGGGCGGAGGGGCTTCGTGTATGTAGTCCGTTTCCCAAAGTTTGGCTTGGCGAAGTTTTTTTATGCGGCACCCGTCTGGTGGGCTTGTGGGGCATCAGAGGATGCATTTGAAAAATGCTGGGGAGGGTGTTTGTTGCTATACGAAAAACCCCCGTATCACTGAGTGATTACGGGGGTTTTGAAGTCCATTTAGCGCCGTGGTATCCCACGGATGCCGTTAGACGTTGAAGCGGAAGTGCATCACGTCACCGTCCTTGACGATGTAGTCCTTACCTTCCAGGCGCCATTTGCCGGCTTCCTTGGCACCGGCTTCACCCTTGAACTGGATGAAGTCGTTGTAGGCGATCACTTCGGCGCGGATGAAGCCTTTTTCGAAGTCGGTGTGGATCACGCCCGCGGCTTGTGGCGCGGTGGCGCCGACGCGGACGGTCCAGGCGCGGACTTCTTCGACACCGGCGGTGAAGTAGGTCTGCAGGTGCAGCATTTCGTAGCCGGCGCGGATCACGCGGTTCAGGCCAGGCTCTTCCAGGCCCAGGGCCTCGAGGAACATGTCTTTCTCTTCGCCGTCATCGAGCTCGGCGATTTCCGCTTCGATCTTGTTGCAGACCGGAACGACCATGGCGCCTTCTTCTTCGGCGATGGCCCGGACCACGTCCAGGTGCGGGTTGTTCTCGAAGCCGTCTTCAGCGACGTTGGCGATGTACATGACTGGCTTGGTGGTCAGCAGGTGGAAGCCCTTGATCACCGCTTTCTCGTCGGCGCCCATGTTCTTCATCAGGCTGCGCGCTGGCTTGCCTTCGGTGAAGTGCGCGATCAGTTGCTCCAGCAGGCCTTTCTGGACCACTGCGTCCTTGTCGCCGCCCTTGGCGTTGCGCGCGACTTTCTGCAGTTGCTTCTCGCAGCTGTCGAGGTCGGCGAAGATCAGTTCCAGGTCGATGATTTCGATGTCGCGTTTCGGGTCGACGCTGTTGGAGACGTGAATCACGTTCTCGTCTTCGAAGCAGCGGACCACGTGGGCGATGGCATCGGTTTCACGGATGTTGGCCAGGAACTTGTTACCCAGGCCTTCACCTTTCGAGGCGCCGGCCACCAGGCCGGCGATGTCGACGAATTCCATGGTGGTCGGCAGGATGCGCTTGGGATTGACGATGGCAGCCAGGGCTTCCAGGCGTGGGTCCGGCATCGGCACGATACCGCTGTTCGGCTCGATGGTGCAGAAGGGGAAGTTCTCCGCCGCAATACCGGATTTGGTCAGGGCGTTGAACAGGGTGGACTTGCCGACGTTAGGCAGGCCGACGATGCCGCAATTGAATCCCATGGTGTTTCCCCTTGGATAAGAGTCAGGCCTTCTGGCTGTGCAGGTTTTTCATCGCGCGGTTCCATTCACCGGCGAAGATATCCGGCAGCACGCCGAGGGCAAAGTCGATGCTGGCATCGAGTTTTTCCTGTTCGGCGCGTGGCGCACGACCCAGGACAAAGTTAGAAACCATACTGGCAACGCCCGGGTGGCCAATGCCAAGCCGCAAGCGGTAGAACGTATTCTGATTGCCCAGTTGCGCGATGATGTCGCGCAACCCGTTGTGACCGCCATGCCCGCCGCCCTGTTTGAGCTTGGCAACGCCGGGAGGCAAGTCGAGTTCGTCATGCGCCACCAGTATTTCTTCCGGCTTGATCCGGAAAAATCCTGCCAGTGCCGCCACGGCTTGGCCGCTGCGGTTCATGTAGGTGGTGGGAATCAGCAGGCGAACATCCTGACCCTGATGCGAGAAGCGTCCGGTCAGGCCGA
Organism: Pseudomonas fluorescens; assembly: GCF_019212185.1. NCBI lineage: Bacteria > Pseudomonadati > Pseudomonadota > Gammaproteobacteria > Pseudomonadales > Pseudomonadaceae > Pseudomonas > Pseudomonas fluorescens. Next base: position 5,520,929 of record NZ_CP078138.1, on the reverse strand, counting down.
AATATTTGCGATCGGGCACAAGGTTGACACCCTGCGCTTGCGCGATGCGCTCAACAAAAAGGGCCCCTGCGTTATGCCGGGTCTGTTCGTATTCGGTGCCTGGATTTCCCAGGCCAACGATCAGTTTGATGGCAGTCACGTCAGGGGCCCTTCCTTGGAGTGGTGAGTAAGATCGCGGCAAGTGGAGGTTGCGGCGAAAGTGGACGAAAAGTGCTCATTTACCATGATGTAAACTCCGCGTTCCGCCCGCTTTCTCGCTACGTTCCAGTCCGCGATGTTACTGGGTCACTCCGGCGTACAGAGTAAAATTACTCTGCAGCGCCTTCTGCTTCTGGAGCAACACGTGGAGCGTGGACGTTGGCAACTGCCTTGTCATCGCCGTGTGCCAGAGCAACAAACTCAACGCCTTTAGGAGCCTTGAGGTCGGACAGGTGAATGATCGCGCCGACTTCGGCGTTAGCCAGGTCAACTTCGATGAACTCAGGCAGGTCCTTGGCTTCGCAGGAAACTTCGATCTCGTTCACAACGTGGGAGATCTCGCCGCCTTTCTTGATCGGAGCTTCTTCGTTGATGAAGTGAACCGGTACCTTGGCAGTCAGTTTCTGGCCAGCAACAACGCGCACGAAGTCAGCGTGCATGATGAATTGCTTGGCTGGGTGACGCTGCATCGCTTTAACGATGACGTTCTGCTTGGCGCCGTCAACGTTCAGTTCGATAACGTGGCTGTAGGCAGCTTCGTTTTCGAACAGTTTGGCGATTTCCTTGGCCAGGATGGTCACGGATTCAGCAGGCTTGTCGCCACCGTATACAACGGCAGGGATGTTCAGTGCGTGACGCAGGCGGCGGCTCGCACCTTTCCCCAGGTCAGTACGCGCTTGAGCGTTCAGAGTAAAGTCAGTCATTTTGTATCTCCAAAATAGCCATTACCGGAAGGCGTTTGCGACCAGCGCCAAACACGGTATGGGCAAAAAAGCCCCGCCCCGACAGGAATGCCGGGGCGGGGCGCTTTCATCAACGAGAGGTTCGAGAAGGGCAGGGCCCTTAGCGGAACATCGCGCTGATCGATTCTTCATTACTGATGCGGCGAACCGCCTCAGCAACTACCGGTGCGATATCCAGTTGGCGGATACGCGCACAGGCTTGTGCTGCAGCGGACAGCGGGATGGTGTTGGTCACCACCAGCTCGTCCAGCACGGAATTTTCAATGTTCTCGATCGCCCGACCCGACAGCACAGGGTGTGTGCAGTAGGCAAAGACTTTGGCAGCGCCATGCTCTTTCAAGGCTTTCGCCGCGTGACACAGGGTGCCGGCGGTGTCGACCATGTCGTCAACCAGAATGCAGGTACGCCCTTCGACATCACCGATGATATGCATCACTTCAGAGTGATTGGCTTTCTCACGGCGCTTGTCGATGATCCCGAGATCCACGCCCAGGGATTTGGCAACGGCCCGTGCACGCACGACGCCACCAATGTCCGGGGACACGATCATCAGGTTTTCGAAGCGTTGGTCTTCGATGTCATCCACCAGTACTGGGGAGCCGTAGATGTTATCTACCGGAATATCGAAGAAGCCCTGGATCTGGTCAGCATGCAAATCAACCGTGAGGACACGGTCGATGCCGACTACGGTAAGCATGTCAGCAACGACTTTCGCGCTGATAGCCACACGTGCGGAACGCGGACGGCGATCCTGACGGGCATAACCAAAGTAAGGGATCACCGCAGTGATTCGAGTCGCTGAGGAACGGCGGAAGGCATCAGCCATCACGACGAGTTCCATCAGGTTATCGTTGGTCGGAGCGCAAGTCGGCTGAATAATGAAGACGTCTTTACCGCGAACGTTTTCATTGATCTCGGCAGTAATTTCGCCGTCGGAGAACTTACCGACAGAGATGTCACCGAGAGGGATATGCAGCTGACGTACGACACGCCGAGCCAGATCGGGGTTAGCGTTCCCCGTAAAGACCATCATCTTGGACACGCGCAGTACCTGAAGGCTGAGGGTAACCTGGATGAGTATAGGAAAATGGCAGGGGCGGCTGGATTCGAACCAACGCATGGCAGGATCAAAACCTGCTGCCTTACCGCTTGGCGACGCCCCTGTATTTGTTGCAACGATTACCCAGTAATCGGTTCCTTTAGAGCAGACTTTGCAGCTTGCGATGCAACATCGAAACGTTGCTTCCTTTTGCTACAAACCCTGTAAGGGTCTCTGTAAGAAGGGCCGAGACTTTATCAGCTTCAGCTTTGCTTGGGAAGCCCCCAAACACACAACTTCCAGTTCCGGTGAGCTTTGCTTCGGTAAATTTACCTAGCAAATTCAAGGCGTTGGCTACAGCTGGGTAACGCCTTGTTACCACCGGTAAGCAGTCATTTCGACTGTTTCCCTTGGGAACGGGGCGCACTTTAATGGGCGGCGTGTTACGTGTCAACAACGGATCGGAAAAAATTTCTGCCGTACTAACAGAGACTTGCGGCACAAGCACGACGTACCACGGTTCTTCGGGGTCCACCGGGGTCAGTTTCTCGCCCACGCCTTCGGCGAACGCCGCATGGCCGCGAACGAAAACCGGGACGTCAGCGCCCAGGGTCAAACCCAGCGTCGCCAGGCGATCTTCGTCCCAGCCCAGTTGCCACAGATGATTGAGACCCAGCAGTGTGGTCGCCGCGTTCGAACTGCCGCCGCCGATGCCGCCGCCCATGGGCAAGACTTTGTCGATCCAGATGTCGACCCCCAGACCACAGGCGGCTTGTTCCTGAAGTTTTTTCGCTGCCTTGACGATCAGGTTGCTGTCGTGGGGGACGCCTTCGAATTCGGTGTGCAGGGCAATCACGCCGTCATCGCGCAGGGCGAAGGTGATTTCGTCGCCGTAGTCGAGGAATTGAAACAGTGTCTGCAACTCGTGATAACCGTCGGCACGACGGCCGAGAATGTGGAGCATCAGGTTGAGCTTGGCCGGAGAGGGCAGTGTCAGGCGGTCAGCGCTCATGTCATTGCCCCAGCTTGCGCGGTTGCCAGGTCTTGATCACCAGCGTGACGTCGAGATCACTGCCGTGCAGCTTGATCCGTTCGGGCAGCCAGTAGCCATTTTGCTCGGTGTAGGCCGTGTATTCGACTTGCCAACCGTCCTGTTCGAGGCTTGCCAGGCGACTGTTACCGTCCAGGGACAGGCGGCTTTTGCTGGCAGGCGATGGCAGTCCGCGCACCCACCAGGCGAGATTGGAGACCGGCAGTTTCCAACCCAATTGTTCCTCAAGCAGGAGTTCCGGGCTCGGCGCGTTGTAACGGCCCTGGTTGGCCACTTCAAGGGTCACATCGCCAGGGCGGCCGGTCAGGCGTGCCGCGCCGCGACCCAGCGGGCCGGACAAGCGGATGTCGTAGTAGTCCTGGCGCTGCAGCCAGAACAGCGTGCCGCTGCCTGAGTCTTTTGGCGCGCGGATGCCGATCTTGCCGTCAATCTGCCAGCCATCGAGGCCGGTCAGTTGCTCTTTGTGTTCGCGCCATTGCGCGGCGTTGCCGTGGCCCTCGACCGATTCGCGGGGGCCAAGGCCCGCACAGCCGGCGAGGAGGGCGATGAAGATGAAAGCAATGAAGTGGCGCAAAAACATGATTTTAAAGAGTCTCGGATCCGGTCAGGCGCTTAATGGTGCTGCGCAGGGTAGGGCTGTCGGGTTGGTCCTTGAGGAACTTGGCCCAGATTTGCCTGGCTTCGCGCTGTTTGCCCTTGGCCCACAGGACTTCGCCCAGGTGCGCGGCGATTTCCTGGTCAGGGAAGCGCTCGAGGGCCTGGCGCAGGTAGCGCTCGGCGTCATCGAGGTTGCCCAGGCGAAAATTGACCCAACCGAGGCTGTCGAGTACGGCTGGGTCTTCCGGGCTCAACTGGTGCGCCTGCTCGATCAGGGTTTTGGCTTCGGCGTAGCGCGTGGTGCGGTCGGACAGGGTGTAGCCCAGGGCATTGAGGGCCATGGCGTTGTCCGGGTCGCGCTTGATGATTTGCCGCAGGTCGGTCTCCATTTGCGCCAGATCGTTGCGTTTTTCCGCCTGCATCGCGCGGGTGTACAGCAGGTTCAGGTCGTCGGGGTACTGCTTCAAGGCTTTGTCGAGGACGGACCAGGCGCGATCGGGCTGTTTGTTGGCGGCCAGGGTTTCGGCTTCGATCAGGTATAGCTGGATCGCGTAGTCCGGTTGTTCGTCACGTTCCTTGGCCAGGCGGCTCTGGGCTTCGGCGGTGCGGCCATTCTGCATGAGGATATCGGCCTGGCGCAGTTGCGCCGGCAAGTAGTCGGTGCCTGGCGTGACCTGGGCATATTCGATCAGCGCCCCTTGTGGATCGTTGCGCTCTTCGGCGATACGGCCCAGGTTCAGGTGAGCGGAGTCGACGTGGCTGTCGCGGGCGACCAGATCTTCCAGATAGCCCTTGGCCTCGTCCCAGGCCTTGGCTTCCAGGCAGACCAGCGCCAGGGAATAGCGCAGTTCATCGTCTTCCGGATACTGCTGCAACAGGCTGGAGAACTCGGCCTTGGCGTCGTCCATGCGGTCCTGCTCGACCAACAGGCGGGCATAGGTCAGGCGCAGGCGCTTGTCATCCGGATATTTGCGGATGCTTTTCTGCAGCAGCGGCAGCGATTCGTCGCCGCGATTGAGACTCTGCAGCAGGCGTGCGCGCAGCAGGATCGGCGCCACCTCACCGTCTTCCGGCGGGTTTTTCTCCAGCAGGGTCAAGGCGCCCTGGGAGTCACCGTCCTGTTGCAACAGCAAGGCCTTGCCGAAAATCAGCTGACCGTTGTTCGGATGACGCTGCAACAGGCGATCAAAGCTCTTCATCAAACCGTTGCGGGTGTCCTGGTCGGTGTCGGCGGCGGACAGGGCGAGGAAGTCGAAATGGGTGTCGCCCTTGCCTTGCAGGACTTTTTCCATATAGACCATGGAATCGTCGTAGCGCCCGCTGCGCGCCAACTGGATAGCGGCGGCACGTTGCGCTTCAAGGTCGTCGGGGGCGTTTCTGGCCCAGATCAATGCGCTATCGAGTGCCGCCTGGTCGGCGCCCAGGTATTCGGCGATGCGAAACGCCCGCTCGGAAATGCCCGGGTCCTGGGTATTGATGGCCTGGGTCACATAGTTGTCCAGCGCAATGTCGTAGCGGTTGCGCTGGCCGGCCAGCTCCGCACTCAGCAGGCTGAACACCGTGTCTTCGCTGAAAGAGCTGTAGACCTTGGGTTTTTCAGGGGCTGGCGTGCTGCCGGCGACCGGCGGGGTACCGTCCGTCGAGTCGGGTGCCATGGCCTGGCAGCCGCTGAGGAAGACAACAGCGAGGAACAACGCGAAAGATCTATTCATAGGGGAAGAGGACGACTTACCTGCGGTCGGATCATCATGACACAAGCCTTCGGTCAAACATAACCGGGGCACTCTTTATCTCTTTACGGCCTTTTCACGGGCTGTCTATAGGGACAATAGACAACGGTGGTTGTTCTGAGTCTGGCGAAGTAGGACAATTGTCGGCTTCTCGACATCATCAGCGATCTTGAATGGCCTTCCTTGCACTCGGTATTAACCACAAGACTGCTTCCGTAGACGTCCGCGAACGCGTGGCCTTTACTCCGGAACAGCTGGTTGAGGCCTTGCAGCAGCTCTGCCGACTCACCGACAGCCGCGAAGCTGCGATCCTCTCCACCTGCAATCGCAGCGAACTCTATATAGAACAGGATCAGCTGAGTGCCGATACCGTGCTGCGCTGGTTGGCCGATTATCATCATTTAAGCCTCGATGAGCTGCGCGCGAGTGCTTATGTGCATGAAGATGATGCGGCAGTTCGTCACATGATGCGCGTCGCCTCCGGGCTCGACTCGCTGGTGTTGGGCGAACCGCAGATTCTCGGTCAGATGAAATCGGCCTATGCTGTGGCGCGCGAGGCCGGCACCGTGGGGCCGTTGCTCGGGCGCTTGTTCCAGGCAACCTTTAATGCCGCCAAGCAGGTGCGCACCGACACCGCCATTGGTGAGAACCCGGTGTCCGTGGCATTTGCCGCTGTAAGCCTGGCCAAGCAGATCTTCAGCGATTTGCAGCGCAGCCAGGCGTTGTTGATCGGTGCCGGTGAAACCATCACCCTGGTTGCCCGGCATCTGCACGAACTGGGGGTCAAGCGCATCGTCGTCGCCAACCGTACCCTGGAGCGCGCCAGCCTGCTGGCTGAACAGTTCGGCGCCCATGCCGTGTTGCTCTCGGATATCCCGGCAGAGCTTGTGCGCAGTGACATCGTGATCAGCTCCACCGCCAGCCAGTTGCCGATCCTGGGCAAGGGCGCGGTGGAAAGCGCCTTGAAACTGCGCAAGCACAAGCCGATCTTCATGGTCGACATCGCCGTGCCACGGGATATCGAGCCGGAAGTCGGCGAATTGGATGACGTCTACCTTTATAGCGTCGACGATCTCCACGAAGTGGTCGCGGAAAACCTCAAGAGTCGCCAGGGAGCTGCCCAGGCGGCGGAGGAAATGGTGTCGGTCGGCGCTGATGATTTCATGGTGCGCCTGCGTGAACTGGCAGCGGTCGACGTGCTCAAGGCCTATCGTCAGCAAAGCGAACGCTTGCGCGATGAAGAATTACAGAAGGCCCAGCGCCTGCTCGCCAATGGCGGCAGCGCCGAAGAAGTGCTGGTGCAACTGGCCAGGGGCCTGACCAACAAACTGCTGCACGCCCCCAGTGTGCAACTGAAAAAGCTTACCGCCGAAGGCCGCCTCGATGCGCTGGCCATGGCACAGGAACTCTTTGCCCTCGGTGAGGGGGCGTCGGATAGCTCTTCGGATAAAAAACCGCAATGAAAGCGTCACTGCTCAATAAACTGGATGTCCTCCAGGATCGTTTCGAGGAACTGACCGCCTTGCTCGGCGATGGCGAAGTCATTTCCGATCAGACCAAATTTCGCGCTTATTCCAAGGAATACGCCGAACTTGAGCCGGTCGTACACGCTTATAAGAAGCTGCTCGGCGTACAAAGCGATCTTGAAGGCGCGCAAGCGCTGCTCAAGGACAACGACCCGGACATGCGTGAAATGGCTGTGGAAGAAGTCCGCGATGCCAAAGAATTGCTGGTGACCCTGGAAGCCGATCTGCAACGCATGCTGCTGCCCAAGGATCCCAACGATAGCCGCAACGTCTTCCTCGAAATCCGTGCCGGCACCGGTGGCGACGAGGCGGCGATTTTCTCCGGCGACCTGTTCCGCATGTACTCGCGTTACGCCGAACGGCGTGGCTGGCGTGTGGAAATTCTTTCGGAAAACGAAGGCGAACACGGTGGCTATAAAGAGGTCATCGCCCGCATTGAGGGCGACAACGTTTACGGCAAGCTGAAATTTGAATCTGGCGCGCACCGCGTACAGCGTGTACCCGCGACGGAGTCCCAGGGCCGCATTCACACTTCGGCCTGCACCGTGGCGGTGCTGCCTGAGCCGGATGAGCGAGAAGCGATCGAGATCAACCCGGCGGATTTGCGCGTCGACACTTACCGCTCCTCTGGGGCGGGTGGTCAGCACGTCAACACAACCGACTCGGCGATCCGCATCACGCACTTGCCGACCGGCACCGTCGTCGAGTGCCAGGAAGAACGCTCCCAGCACAAGAACCGAGCACGGGCGATGGCCTGGCTGGTGGCCAAACTCAACGATCAGCAAACCGCAGCGGCGGCGAATGCCATCGCCAGCGAGCGCAAATTGCTGGTGGGTTCGGGTGATCGCTCCGAGCGGATCCGCACCTATAACTATGCCCAGGGTCGGGTCACCGACCACCGGGTCAACCTGACGCTGTATTCCCTCGACGAGATTCTCGCCGGCGGCGTCGAGGCCGTGATCGAGCCGTTGCTGGCCGAGTATCAGGCCGACCAACTGGCGGCGATAGGTGAGTAAATGACCATCATTGCCAGTTTGTTGCGCGCCGCCGACCTGCCTGACTCGCCGACGGCACGCCTTGATGCCGAGTTGCTGCTGGCCGCCGCCCTGGGCAAATCCCGCAGCTTCCTGCACACCTGGCCGGAACGCATTGTACCCAGCGAAGCCGCGCTGACCTTTGCCGACTACCTGCAGCGCCGTCGCAGCGGCGAGCCGGTCGCCTATATCCTCGGCCAGCAGGGTTTCTGGAAGCTCGACCTGGAAGTTGCCCCGCACACCTTGATTCCGCGTCCGGACACCGAGTTGCTGGTGGAAACCGCACTGGAACTGTTGCCGGCCACGCCCGCCCGGGTGCTTGATCTGGGTACTGGCAGCGGGGCCATTGCTTTGGCCTTGGCCAGCGAGCGTCCGGCGTGGCAGGTGACGGCAGTGGATCGTGTGTTGGAGGCCGTGGCCTTGGCCGAGCGCAATCGCCAGCGCCTGCATCTGCTCAACGTCACGGTGCTCAGCAGTCACTGGTTCGACTCGCTGAAGGACCATCGCTACAGCCTGATCATCAGTAATCCGCCATACATTGCCGCCGCCGATCCACATCTGGTCGCCGGTGACGTACGGTTTGAACCGGCCAGCGCACTGGTGGCCGGCGTCGATGGCCTGGACGATCTGCGCCTGATCATTGCCCAGGCACCGCAACACCTGGAATCGGGGGGCTGGTTGATGCTCGAACACGGTTACGATCAGGCCGAGGCAGTGCGCGGTTTGCTGCTGAGCCAAGGTTTTGACGAGGTACATAGCCGCAAGGACCTCGGCGGTCATCAGCGAATCAGCCTGGGGCGCCTGCCGTGCTGAACGATCAGGAGCTGTTGCGCTACAGCCGGCAGATCCTGTTGCAGCACGTCGACATCGACGGCCAGTTGCGACTCAAACAAAGCCGCGCGCTGATCATCGGTCTCGGTGGCCTTGGCGCACCGGTGGCGTTGTACCTGGCGGCGGCCGGAGTCGGCCAGTTGCACCTGGCGGACTTCGACACGGTCGACCTGACCAACCTGCAACGACAGATCATCCACGACACCGACAGCGTCGGTATGAGCAAGGTCGACTCGGCGATCCGCCGCCTGAGCGCGATCAATCCCGAGATCGAACTGTTCGCCCACCGCACCGCGCTGGATGAGGACTCGCTGGCGGCCGCAGTGGCGGCCGTCGACTTGGTGCTCGACTGTTCCGATAATTTCTCTACCCGTGAAGCGGTGAACGCAGCCTGTGTCGCGGCGCGCAAGCCATTGGTCAGCGGTGCGGCGATTCGCCTTGAAGGGCAATTGTCGGTGTTCGACCCGCGCCGCGCCGAGAGCCCGTGTTATCACTGCCTGTACGGACACGGCAGCGAAGCCGAACTGACCTGCAGTGAAGCCGGCGTGGTCGGCCCGCTGGTGGGTTTGGTCGGCAGTCTGCAGGCGTTGGAAGCGCTGAAGTTGCTGGCCGGTTTCGGCGAGCCGCTGGTGGGCCGCTTGTTGTTGATCGACGCGCTGGGCACGCGCTTTCGTGAGTTGCGGGTCAAGCGTGATCCGGGTTGCAGTGTCTGCGGTACGCCCCATGCGTGAGGCGCCGGTTGGAGTATTCGACTCCGGTGTCGGCGGGCTCTCGGTGCTGGCGGAGATCCAGCGCCTGCTGCCGAATGAGTCGCTGCTGTATCTCGGCGATTGCGGGCACATTCCCTATGGCGAGAAAACCCCGGAGTTTATTCGCCAGCGCTGCAGCGTGATGGCGAAATTCTTCCGCGAACAGGGCGCCAAGGCCCTGGTGGTGGCCTGTAACACAGCGACTGTGGCCGGCGTCGCGGATGTGCGGCGTGACTATCCAGAGTGGCCCATCGTTGGTATGGAGCCGGCGGTCAAACCCGCTGCTGCGGCCACCCGCAGCGGTGTGGTCGGAGTGCTTGCCACCACCGGGACCCTGCAAAGCGCCAAGTTCGCCGCCTTGCTCGATCGTTTTGCCACCGATGTGCGGGTGGTCACCCAGCCGTGCCCGGGCCTGGTGGAGATGATCGAGGCCGGCGACCTGCACAGTCCGGCCTTGCGCCAATTACTGGGGCATTACCTGGAGCCGTTACTGGCGGCCGGTTGTGACACGATCATCCTTGGCTGTACCCACTATCCTTTCCTCAAGCACCTGCTGCTGCAGATGCTCCCCGCCGAAATCAGCCTGATCGACACCGGTGCCGCCGTTGCCCGGCAACTGCAACGCCTGCTCGCCGAGCGTGAGTTACTGGCGGATGGGCCGGCAGCTGCCACTCGATTCTGGACCAGTGGCAACCAGCAACACTTCATAAATATCTTGCCGTTACTCTGGAATAACCCCGGCGTTGTGCAAAGCTTCAGCCTGTAGGACGAACTCAACAAGCAGGGAAATTCGGCTGAACTTTCGCGCGGGGGCGAGATTCTATTGCTGCGTCTGTTGAACAAAAACTCTAAAAGTCGTTCGCAAAAAAGGATGTTTCCTATGAGGCAAGTGTTCTGTCTGGCTGCGCTTGCGGCCGCGTTGTTGGGGAATAGTTTCAGCGTCCAGGCAGCGGGCGTGGAGTTCGGGGTAGGTCAGACGAGTGATTCGACCATGACCTATCGCCTGGGGATGCAATCCGATTGGGACAAGAGCTGGTGGCAAACCGATGTCGGGCGCCTGACTGGCTACTGGAGCGGGGCGTACACGTTCTGGGATGGTGACAAAGAGGCGAGCAACCACAGCCTGTCATTCTCGCCGGTGCTGGTCTACGAATTCGCCGGCGATAGCGTCAAACCTTACGTCGAAGCCGGGATCGGCGTTGCGCTCTTCGCGCATACTCAAGTCGAGGACAACAAACTCGGCTCGGCCTTCCAGTTCGAGGACCGCTTCGGGTTCGGCCTGCGCTTTGCCGGGGGGCACGAAGTCGGGATACGCGCCACGCATTACTCCAACGCGGGGATCAGCAATCCGAACGACGGTGTCGAGAGCTACGCCCTGCATTACACGATGCCGCTGTAGGCCTGACTATTTATACGCCGTGGCGATGCCCCGGCGTTCTTCCAGGCACTCAGGTGCGCCCATCTCGAACTCGCGGCAAATCAGCGGACGCTGTTCGTAGATCGTGCACAGCATGGTGTCGCGATCCAGCGCCGCGCACCAGCCGTCATCCAGACGCAGCATGACTTCGCCGCCCCAATCGTCGGTATCGATATAACGTTCAGGCACACCGGTGTCGGTAATCAGCATCACTTCAAGCTGGCAGCAGCAGGCCGCACAGGTCGAGCAGGTGACGGCGGGGTCGACGACTTCGGTAAGGGGAATGGTGTTCATGGGCGCCAGTCTACGGCAGTGGGCGCGCACCGTGTGAACGCCCTGACGGACGCTCGATCGTCAGGCAGGCTGGCAAGACTGCCTGTGGCTGATGTTCACGGCTGCTCGTCTATGGGCGGCAAGTGGGAGTCCCCGGGTTTGCTGATGACCAGCTCTACGCCTTCGCGGCCTCCCGACAATGGCCAGAGTGCAGGCATGGATAGGGGCGGCAGAGTGATCTGCAGTGGGCGCTGTTTGAGCTCTTCGACGATGTGACAGGCTGTCGCCTCTGCAGATAGGCTCAGTGGCACTGGGTCGGCCCGGTTGTCGGCTACCAGGCTGTCGGCGGTGCCGGGGCTGGCGAGGGTCACTTCAATGCCTTCGGGAGCCAGGTCAATTCGTACGGATTCGAACAGATGGCGCAGGCCGGCTATTGCACTGCCTTTGGCATCGGAGCGTGGCAGTGGCATCTGCGTCAATGGGCTGGCGATACCGACCAGATGCGGTGCGGTACCGGCTCGCAGTAGCGGCAGGGCGGCGTCAATGCAGAAACTGCTGGCGAGTAGATTGGTGCGTACCACATGTTCACTGAACGATGGATCGAACTGCTTGGCTTCGACGTACTCGCAAGTGCCCGCATTCAGTATGACCGTGTCCAGCGAGCCCCAATCGTCCATGATCTGTTCAGCGATCTCGCGCACGGTCTGACTGTTGGTCAGGTCGCCGGGCAGCACCAGCACCTGGCCCGGGTAGTTCTGGGCGAGGGCTTTGAGTGGCGTCGCGGTGCGTGCGCTGAGGGCTAGATGCACGCCAGCTTTGAGTAACTGCTCGGCCAAGGCTGCGCCCAAGCCATTGCCGGCGCCTGTTAGCCAATACCGACGGGGTCTGGTCAGACTCATACTGCACTCCTGGTCTGGCTGATTGTCCATCCTGAAACGTCAGGGGTAATGTGCTGCGCGAGGTTAGTCATACACACCTGCGGCATCCATTCGGGTTGGCAGGTTTTTGAATGCGGCCAGGGCGCGCTCGCGTGATTGTCCGAGGTTGACGATCGGCAAGGGATAATCCGCCACGCCAAACAACCCGCCCATATTGGCCGGGTTGTGGATATCTTTTTTGTTCAAGCCCGCCAGCTCTGGTAACCAGTGCTTGATGAACAGGCCTTCGCTGTCGAATTTTTCCGATTGGCTCAGCGGGTTGAAAATGCGGAAGTAGGGCGCCGAGTCGGTGCCGGTTGAGGAACTCCATTGCCAGCCGCCGTTGTTGGCGGCCAGGTCGCCATCGATCAGGTGACGCATGAAGAAACGCTCACCTTCGCGCCAATCGATCAGCAGGTTCTTGGTCAGGAACATGGCCACCACCATCCGCAACCGGTTATGCATCCAGCCGGTTTCCAGCAGTTGGCGCATCGCCGCGTCGATGATCGGCAAACCGGTGCGCGCTTCTTTCCAGGCAGCCAGATCTTCAGGGGCGTGACGCCAGGCCAGGGCTTCGGTTTCCGGGCGAAATGCGCGATGTCGGGAGACGCGTGGGTAACCGACCAGGATATGTTTATAGAACTCTCGCCAGAGCAGTTCATTTATCCAAGTCACGACGCCGACGCTCCCGCTCTCGAACTCACCCTGATTGCTTTGCAGAGCGGCGTGCAAACATTGACGGGGTGAGAGGATGCCGGCAGCCAGGTAGGTCGACAGCTGGCTGGTGCCGGGCTTGGCCGGCAAGTCGCGCTCGTCCTTGTAGTAATCGATCTGAGCGTCAGTGAATTCGTTCAGGCGGCGCTGTGCTTCTGCTTCGCCTGCCGGCCACAAGGCGCGCAAGTGCGCGCTCGGCGTTGGGAAGTCATCGAGTTGTTCAGGAATCGAGTCGGAGTCGATGCCTGTTGGGGCCTGGGTTTTTGGCGGTGCGACCAACTGCGGCAGGCTGCCATGCAGGCGCGAATAGCAGACTTTGCGGAACTGGCTGAATACCTGGAAATAGGTCCCGGTCCGGGTCAGCACACTACCCGGCTGGAACAACAGTTGATCGAGATAGTTGTGCCAGGCGATGCCGGCGGTCTCCAGTGCCTGGCGCACGGCGGCGTCGCGACGGGTTTCGTGCACGCCGTACTCATCATTGGCATGCACCGCCTCGACCCCAAGCTCATCACACAAACCGGCCAGAACCCGGGGAGCGTCGTCCCAGTGCGAGGCCTCGCGGATCAGCAGCGGGATATTCAATCTGGCCAGGGTCTGGCTCAGATCGCGCAGATTGCGCAGCCAGAAATCCACCTTGCACGGTGCATCGTCGTGGGCCAGCCATTGTGCAGGGCTTAACAAATAGACCGCGACACAAGGACCACGGACCGCCGCGGCACTCAAGGCGGTGTTGTCATGCACGCGCAGGTCGCTGCGCAGCCAGATCAGTTGCAAGCTTGAAACTCCCCGAGACATTAAATCAGCCCTCGCTGGATCAATACCTGATGGGCCGACAAGGGATCTTCAGCCAGGTACACATTGACCATTTCGTGGGTAATCGCCGACAACTCATTGCTGTGGATAGTCACAGTGGATCCGGCGATTAGCGTTGGGCATCTGGAAGCGTTCAGAAGTTTCACCAGGTTTTTAAGGTTGCTCGTCCTGCTCGAATACAGCAGGGCGACACGGGCTTGAAGGTGGTCCGTTGCCAGCGCAAGCTCTGCGGCCGGTAATGGGCCGTCAAACACTTCCACCGGACAATCGGCACTGCTGATGAGCCACGCAGCAAGCCATAGATGGGGTTCGAACGGCACTTCGGATTGATTGACCAGTAGTACCGGAGATCCGCGAACCTGGCGATTGTTGTGGTAGATCCGCGCGCCAAATTTGCTGCGCAACCAGCCATGGAAAAAGGTGCGCTCCATCTGTGCGCCAAACAGTCCTTGCCAGCGCTGTTCGAGTTCAGCCAGCAACGGCAGCAACAGTTGTTCGCACAGGGTGCGTGGCGGATAGAGGGCCATGGCCTGATTGAACAGATCGTCGACCTGACGCTCAGCCAGCTTGCCGATAGCCTGCACCAGGTTCTGGCGCAACTGTTGCCAGTCGTTTTCCACCGGCGGGACGAGTGCATGGTTGTTGTCGAGCAGTGCCTTGACCTGACTGACCGCTACGCCGCGGTTGAGCCAAGTCAGGACGTCCTGAATGCGTTGGACATGCTCGCTGGAAAACAGCCGGTGTCCCTTGGGTGTACGCAGCGGTACGACCAGGCCGTAGCGTCGCTCCCAGGCTCGCAACGTGACGGCGTTGACGCCGGTCAGTCGAGCCACCTCGCGTATTGGCAGCCAGCCTTCGTCCAGCGCCTTTTGGTAGTCGGCGCCGGGGTTGTCGGTTAGCGGTGGCGTTGCGGATGAGCTGTCCATTCAGATCGCATTTCTCAGGCTGAGATTTTCCGGATGAGGCTGCAGGTAAACCTGTTGTGCGATGTAGGGATCGGGGTGATGGCGCAGGTGGTGCTTGAGCAGAGTCAAGGGCACCACCAGCGGCACGATGCCCAGGCGGTATTGGCCAATGACGTGCTGGATTTCCTGTTTGTCTTCGCGGCTGATGCTTTGTTTGAAGTAGCCACTCAGGTGCTGCAGCACGTTGCTGTGGGTGCCGCGGGTCGCGCACTGCTTAAGTGCGGTCATCAATGCGCTGAAATAACGTGGGCCGAGTTCTCTGGCGTCGGTCGTGCCCATGTCGCCCAGTAGTTTGCCCAAGGCTTTGTATTGCACCGGGTTATGGGCCATGAGCTGGTATTTGTAGCGTGCATGGAAGTCGGTCAGGCTGCGGCGGCTCAAGCCGTTTCGCAGCAGCTCCTGCCAGGCGGAGTAGGCAAAGACCCGGGTCAGAAAGTTTTCACGCAGTACCGGGTCGTTGAGTCGTCCGTCTTCTTCCACCGGCAGGTCTGGGTGCCGATCGCAGAACGCCCTGGCATAAATGCCACGGGTGCCGCCGTCTTGCACGTGGCCCCTGGGATGGTAGAGCTTGACTCGCTCCAGCCCGCAGGAGGGGGACTTCTGCATGAAGATATAGCCGCAGATATCTGCCAACTCGTTCGCCATGCGGTGACCGTAGTCGGCCAGCGGTTGGGTGACATCCAGTTGGGCGTCCACGGTACCGATGGCGCGAGGTTGGTGTGCGTCGCCGACGAGGCGAATCGGCTCGCGAGGGATTCCCAGTCCGATTGCAACTTCAGGGCATACCGGGACGAAATCGAAATAGTCACGGAGGACTTCACTGCACAGCCGGGAGTTTTTATGCCCGGCGTTGTAGCGCACCTCGGCACCCAGCAGGCAGGCACTGATGGCTATCTTCGGTTTGTTGGGGCGTTCGCTGGACATCGATGGCTTCTCATTAAACCTGTACAGATTTATATTTCTGTACAACATGGCTTAATCATAGAACCAAGGGTCTACAAGTCAATTTTTTTGTATAGGTTTTCGCGAGGCTGCTGTCCGGGCGTCAGCAGCTGGCGAGGAAATACGACTTTATTGCAGGTGTTCGTGCAACCGGCGTGCGGCTTCCTGACCGCTTAGCCAGGCACCTTCTACGCGACCCGAAAGGCACCAGTCACCACAGGCATACAAGCCCAGGTCGGCGTCGGCGAGCACCCCCCATTCATGGCTGCTGGCGGGGCGGGCGTACAGCCAGCGATGGGCCAGGCTGAAAGTCGGGGCGGGCATCGCACTGTGCAGCAGTTCGGCGAAAGCACCGTGCAGTTGTTCAATCACCGCTTCCTTGGACAGGTCGATATGTTGCCGACTCCAGTTGCTGGTGGCGTGGAGGATCCAGGTGTCATGGCTGCTGTCGCGGCCAGGTTTGCTGCGATTGCACGCCAGCCAGTCGAGGGGGCTGTCCTGGACGAAGCAGCCTTGCATATCGGTGTCGAGCGGTGTGTCGAACGCCAGTGCAACCGCCCAGGTCGGGTCCATTTTAACCCCGGCCGCCACTCCGGCGAGTTTCGGTGCGGCCGCCAGCAGGGCCGTCGCCTGAGGTGCAGGCGTGGCGATGATCACATGGCTGAAGGGACCATGGGTAAAGCCTTCGGCGTCTTGCAGATGCCAATGTTCTTCACCGCGAAAGACTTCGGTGATTCGGCAGGCGAAATGCACTTCCTGGTCACCGATAAGGCCACGGGTAATAGCGCTCATGCGCGGAGTGCCAACCCAGCGAGTCTGCTCGTCAGGCGAAGGGCTCAGTTGGCCGCCTTGAAAATTGTACAGTTGCGGCGTCCACTCGGCAGCCCACCCCTGACTTTGCCAACGCTGGACTTCGGTAACAAAACGACGATCGCGTGCGGTGAAATATTGCGCGCCCATGTCCAGTGAACCGGCGTCGCTGCGTTTGCTCGACATCCGGCCGCCACTCCCACGGCTTTTGTCGAACAACTGCACGGTATACCCGGTCTTCTGCAAAGCCTGGGCGGCGGAGAGCCCGGCGATGCCGGTGCCGATGATTGCAATGGGTAGAGTCATAAGGGCCTCGTTTACCTTTCTCTACAGGCTACGCCGGGGATTAAACCTGTACAATTATATTTTTTGGTATAACTTCCAGCGTTCTGGTTCTGACCACTTGGCCTATGGTTAATCATAGAACCTGCTCGATCAGAAACGTCCCTGCTTACAAAAATAGACTAGTGATCGAGGTAAAACGCCACGCGAGGAACAAGTCATGCACATATTGCTGACCGGCGGTACTGGTTTGATCGGACGCGAGCTTTGCCGGCACTGGTCGAGCCAGGGCCACAGCTTGACGGTGTGGAGTCGCAAGCCGGAACAAGTGCCGAATTTGTGTGGCGCTCAGGTGCGCGGCATTGCCCGTCTGGAAGATTTGGGCGAGGTGCCGGTGGATGCAGTGATCAATCTGGCGGGAGCGCCGATCGCCGATCGACTCTGGACCCACCGGCGCAAGACGCTGCTATGGAGCAGTCGGATCAGCCTGACGGAAACCTTGCTGGCCTGGCTGGAGAGTCGAGGGCAAAAACCGCAGGTGCTGATTTCCGGTTCGGCCGTCGGTTGGTACGGCGACGGTGGCGAGCGTGAACTGACCGAGGATTCGCCTCCGGTCAGCGAAGACTTCGCCAGTCAGTTGTGCATCGCCTGGGAGGAAACCGCACAGCGTGCCGAAGCCTTGGGCATGCGCGTGGTATTGATACGAACCGGTTTGGTGCTGTCGGCGCAGGGCGGCTTTTTGTCGCGCCTGTTACTGCCCTTCAAAGCCGGGCTGGGCGGGCCTATCGGCAATGGTCGGCAGTGGATGCCGTGGATTCATATCGATGATCAAATCGGCCTGATTGATTTTCTTCTGCATCAGAATTCGACCAGCGGTCCCTATAATGCCTGCGCGCCAAAACCGGTACGCAATCGCGAGTTTGCCAAGACCCTGGCCGCTGTTCTGCACCGGCCGGCGTTTATGCCCATGCCAGCTTTCGCACTGAAGTTTGGCCTTGGCGAGTTGTCCCTGTTGCTGCTGGGTGGCCAGCGCGCGACGCCGGCGCGGTTGCTGGCGGCGGGGTACATTTTTCGTTTCACTGATTTGCGCGCGGCTCTGGATGACCTGTCCAGCCGCCTTTGAAATAGGACGTTGCATGACCGATCACGCGTTGCTCCTGGTCAATCTGGGTTCGCCCGCTTCCACTCAGGTGGCGGACGTGCGCAGCTACCTCAATCAATTCCTTATGGACCCTTACGTGATTGACCTGCCGTGGCCGGTGCGGCGGTTGCTGGTGTCGCTGATCCTGATCAAGCGTCCCGAGCAATCGGCCCATGCCTATGCTTCGATCTGGTGGGACGAGGGCTCGCCACTGGTGGTACTCAGCAAGCGCCTGCAGCAGGCAATGACGACGCAGTGGACTCATGGCCCGGTGGAGTTGGCCATGCGCTACGGCGAGCCGTCGATCGAAACGGTGCTCACCCGCTTGGCTGCGCAGGGCATTCGCAAGATCACTCTGGCGCCGCTGTATCCACAGTTCGCCGACAGCACCGTGACCACGGTGATAGAGGAGGCGAAGCGGGTGGTGCGCGAGAAAAAGCTCGCCGTGCAATTCTCGATTCTCCAGCCGTTCTACGATCAGGCCGAATACATCGAGGCGCTCGCGGCCAGCGCCCAGCCTTACCTGGAACAGGACTACGATCACCTGTTGCTGAGCTTCCATGGCCTGCCAGAGCGGCACCTGAAAAAGCTTAATCCAGGTCATTGCTTCGAGGCGGATGGCAATTGTTGCGCCCGGGCGCCTGCCGAAGTGGTTGCCACCTGTTATCGCGCGCAATGCCTGCGCACCGCGGCCGCTTTTGCCAAACGTCTGGGCTTGCCGGACGGCAAATGGTCGGTGGCATTCCAATCGCGACTGGGCCGGGCAAAGTGGATCGAGCCTTACACCGAGGCGCGTCTTGATGAGCTGGGCAAAAGCGGCGCGAAGAAGATCCTCGTGATGTGCCCGGCGTTCGTCGCCGATTGCATCGAGACTCTGGAGGAAATTGGTGATCGTGGCCTGGAACAGTTCCGCGAGGCCGGAGGCGAGGAGTTGGTGCTGGTGCCCTGTCTCAACGACAACCCGCAGTGGGCGAAGGCGTTGAACAGCTTGTGCGAGCGGGCGCCATTGGCACTATCAAACTGAACAGCGGAGTTCTTGTGGGCGCGGCGGTGCGACGATTCGACTTGTCCGCGAAAAGGCTGAGCCCGCTGCTCCAGGGTTGCTGAAAACCCTGGGGCAGCGGATTATCCAACGGCTTAAAGAAACGGCTCATCCGGCTGCTTGTTCTTCCAGCCATCGTTGCCGGGCAGGATCAGGTTCAGTGCAATTGCCACAATGGCGCACAGCGCGATGCCCTTCAGGCCGAAGTCGTCCGGACCGGTACCGGTTCCAATCAGCACACCGCCAATCCCGAACACCAGGGTCACCGAGACGATCACCAGGTTACGTGCTTCGCCGAGGTCGATCTTGTGGCGGATCATGGTGTTCATGCCCACCGCAGCAATCGAACCGAACAGCAGGCAAAGAATGCCGCCCATCACCGGCACCGGAATGCTCTGCAGCAGCGCGCCGAACTTACCGATAAATGCCAGGCTGATGGCGAAGATTGCCGCCCAGGTCATGATTTTCGGGTTGTAGTTTTTGGTCAACATCACCGCGCCAGTCACTTCGGCGTAGGTGGTGTTGGGCGGGCCGCCAAGCATGCCGGCGGCAGTGGTGGCGATGCCGTCACCGAACAGCGTGCGATGCAGGCCGGGTTTTTTCAGGTAGTCGCGACCAGTCACGCTGCCGACCGCGATAACCCCGCCGATGTGCTCAATGGCCGGTGCCAGCGCCACTGGAACAATGAACAGGATCGCCTGCCAGTTGAATTCGGGCGCGGTGAAGTGCGGCAGGGCGAACCAGGGCGCCGCAGCGATTTTCGCGGTGTCGACCACGCCGAAGAAAAACGCCATGGCAAAGCCCACCAGCACGCCGGAGATGATCGGCACCAGACGGAAGATGCCTTTGCCGAACACCGCCACGATCAAGGTGGTCAGCAGTGCTGGCATCGAGATCATCATTGCCGTCTGGTAATGAATCAGCTCGCTACCGTCACCGGCCTTGCCCATGGCCATGTTGGCGGCAATCGGCGCCATCGCCAGGCCGATCGAGATGATCACCGGGCCAATCACCACCGGTGGCAGCAGGCGGTCAATAAAGCCGGTGCCTTTGATCTTCACGGCCAGGCCGAGGAAGGTGTAGACGAAGCCGGCGGCCATCACGCCACCCATGGTCGCCGCGAGGCCGAACTGGCCCTTGGCGAGAATGATCGGGGTGATGAAGGCAAAGCTCGAGGCCAGAAACACGGGTACCTGGCGGCCGGTCACGAGCTGGAACAGCAGAGTCCCCAGACCCGCCGTGAACAGCGCGACGTTGGGGTCGAGGCCGGTAATCAGTGGCATCAACACCAGCGCGCCAAATGCCACGAACAGCATCTGCGCGCCAGACAAGACCTGGCGCCAGAGCGGGTCGTTGAACTCATCCTGCATGGTTACGCGTCCTTCTGCTTGGTGCCGAAGATCTTGTCGCCAGCATCGCCCAGGCCAGGAATGATGTAGCCGTGCTCGTTGAGTTTTTCGTCGATCGAGGCGGTATAGATGGTCACATCCGGGTGAGCTTTCTCGACCACGGCGATGCCTTCGGGAGCGGCGACCAGGACCATGGCGCAGATCTCCTTGCAACCGGCCTTTTTCAGCAGGTCAATGGTCGCAACCATTGAACCGCCGGTGGCCAGCATCGGGTCGATGATCATGGCCAACCGCTCGTCGATTTCCGGTACCAGTTTCTCCAGATAGGTGTGCGCTTCGAGGGTTTCCTCGTTGCGAGCCACGCCCACGGCGCTGACCTTCGCGCCCGGGATCAGGCTGAGCACGCCTTCGAGCATGCCGATGCCGGCGCGCAGGATCGGCACTACGGTAATTTTCTTGCCGGCGATTTTTTCGACCGATACGGTGCCGCACCAGCCATCAATGTCGTAGGTTTCAAGGGGCAGGTCTTTGGTGGCCTCGTAGGTCAGCAGGGCACCGACTTCCTGAGCAAGCTCGCGGAAATTCTTCGTGCTAATGTCTGCACGGCGCATAAGGCCAAGTTTGTGTCGGATCAGCGGATGGCGGATCTCACGGATGGGCATAGGGAAAGGCTCCGGCGGCGGGCAAAAAAACCGGCCTAGATTAATCTATCCGAGGTTGTTGTCCTATAGACAATCAGTACGTTAGTCCAGAAACGCTTGATTCGACGCAGCGGGATGCGTACCTTTGCTCGCTTTTCCGAATCCGCCACCCCCTTGGAGAGCACCATGTCCGCTGATCTCGAGCATATCCGTCAAATCATGCGAGAGGCTGACTGCCTGTACACCGAAGCTGAAGTCGAGGCCGCCATTGCCCGCGTCGGTGCACACATCAACGAGCAACTGGCCGAGAGCAATCCGGTGGTGTTCTGCGTGATGAACGGCGGACTGATTTTTGCCGGCAAACTGCTGACTCATTTGCAGTTCCCGCTGGAAGCGTCCTACTTGCACGCGACCCGCTATCGCAACGAAACCAGCGGCGGCGACCTGTTCTGGAAAGCCAAGCCGGAAGTCTCTTTCATCGACCGTGACGTGCTGATCATCGATGACATCCTCGACGAAGGCCACACCTTGGGCGCGATCATCGACTTCTGCAAGCACGCCGGTGCCCGTCAGGTGCATACCGCCGTGCTGATCGACAAAGACCACCAGCGCAAGGCGCGTCCGGACCTCAAGGCCGACTTCGTTGGCTTGCCCTGCGTGGACCGCTACATCTTCGGTTATGGCATGGATTACAAAGGCTACTGGCGCAACGCCAACGGGATTTTTGCCGTTAAAGGAATGTAAGCATGACGACGCCCAGCTTTCTTGATCAAGCCCTGTTCGCGCAACTGGCCGAGAAGGCTGCGGCCAGTCCCCGCGGTCGCCAGCATCACAACTTCCATCAGATGGAAGAGCCTTGCCACCGCATGGCCGTGGGTTTGCAGCCGTCGACCTACATCCCTCCGCACCGCCATCTCAGTGACGACAAGGCCGAAACCCTGCTGGTGCTCAAGGGTCGCCTCGGCGTGCTGATTTTCGACGAGGCCGGCCAGGTAGTGGCCAAACGTGTCCTGGAGATGGGCGCCGATACCTTGGGCGTCGACCTGCCGGCCCGGGTCTATCACGGCCTGGTGGTGCTGGAGGCGGACAGCGTGATGTTCGAGTGCAAGTCCGGGCCCTATCGGCCGGTGGGCGAGGGTGAACATGCGCACTGGGCTCCGCGCGAAGGCGAGTCGGGTGTTGCCGAGTATCACGCCTGGATGCGCGCGCAGTTCGATTGACGCCAAGCGGCACACTGTTACAGTGCTGGGCCCCGTTCCGGAGCCCGTCATGAGCCCTTTGATTCGCAGTTGCGCCGTCCTGTTGCTGAGCTTCAGCCTGCCCCTGGCCGCCGCGCCAGCGGTAATGCACGGGCAATTTTTACCGCCGGACGACCTGAGCCTGCGCGATACCCCACCCGAGCAGCAACAATTGCTGCAGATCACCGATTATTCGGTGGTGGTAGGCAGCCAGCGCCAATCCAATCAGCAACCGATTCCAGTGACCTCGCCGGTGCTGATTCGCCTCAAGGGTAAGTCCCTGAACAAGGGCGCGAGCATCAGCCAGGTGCTGGTGAACTTCGACGGCGAAAGCAAAAGCCTGAAAAAGCCGGCCTACGACGCCGCGACCCGGACCCTCAGCCTGTATTACCCGATGGCCCAGTACCGGGTGTTAATGGACTTGCTGCGCAACGACACGCTGTACTGCCAATTCCTCAGCTATGCCAACGGCCACATCTGGGCCGACCTGCACACGGGCACTGTACGTGCCCGCTGAAGCCTGTCGTTGAGGCTTGGGCCGGCGCAGGGGTAAACTGCCCGCCCCGTGAAATATCTGCGAGCTGGAGTCGGCAATGCGTAAAGACAAAAAACAAGTGATTGGTGACGAGATCGGCGATGGGCAGATCAAATTGTTCCTTGATTTCGAACCGGTCGATGCGACTTCACCGTCCCTGCACAAACTGATCAAGGCCTATCGTGGCCTGCGTATCGACGACTTCGAGCGCTTCCTGACGTTCTTCGTCGAAGCCGGCTACGACGTAAATGGCCTGGACGAGCATGGCAATGATTTCGTTGCCCTGATCAAGGATCAGCGCAACGCGCCGGACTACATCGAGCTGATCGAAAAAGCCCGCGGTTAAGTTTTTCCGAACCATAAAAAAACGCCCCGTTTTCTACAAAAAAACGGGGCGTTTTTTATCGGCGAGGATCAAGCGAAGCTTGGGGTCTCGCTGCTGGCTTCAACCAGTTCCAGGGCGACGTTGTTCTGCGCATTGATCTTGCGATACAGCGCCGCGTCGGTTTCCAGGACCTTTTCCCGCGCCGGGAAGATCTCCGCCAGCTTGGCTGCCCACTCACCTTTGGCCTTGCTCGGGAAGCACTTCTCGATCAGCTCAAGCATGATCGAAACGGTCACCGAAGCGCCTGGCGAGGCGCCGAGCAGGGCGGCCAGGGAACCGTCCTTGGCGGCGACCAGTTCGGTACCGAATTGCAGGATGCCGCCTTTTTTCGGGTCTTTCTTGATGATCTGCACCCGTTGGCCGGCCACTTCCAGGCGCCAGTCTTCGGCTTTCGCCTCGGGGTAGAAGCGACGCAGGGATTCCAGGCGTTGCTCCATCGATTGCATCACTTCGCTGACCAGGTACTTGGTCAGGTCCATGTTGTTCTTCGCCACGGCCAGCATCGGCCCGATGTTGCCGGCGCGAACCGACATCGGCAGGTCCATGAAGGAGCCGTGCTTGAGGAACTTGGTGGTGAAGCCGGCGTAAGGTCCGAACAGCAGGGACTTCTTGCCGTCGACTACGCGGGTGTCGAGGTGCGGCACCGACATCGGCGGCGAGCCTACCGCGGCCTGGCTGTAGACCTTGGCCTGGTGATGCTTGACCACTTCCGGGTTGTCGCAGCGCAGCCATTGGCCGCTGATCGGGAAGCCGCCAAAGCCTTTGCTCTCTTCGATACCCGAAGCTTGCAGCAGCGGCAGGGCCGCGCCACCGGCGCCGAGGAAGACGAACTTGGCGTCGACTTCGCGGCTATTGCCGCTGTTGACGTCCTTGATGCTGACGGTCCAGCCATTGGCGTTGCGCTTGAGACCGGTCACGCGCTTGCAGTACTTGACCTGGGCATCGGGTGCGCTGGTCAGGTGCTTGAGCAGTTGATTGGTCAGGTTGCCGAAGTTGACGTCAGTGCCATTGATTACGCGGGTGGCGGCGAGGGTTTCGCCGGCGTCGCGACCAGGCATCATCAATGGCATCCACTCTGCCATCTTGGACTTGTCTTCGGTGTATTCCATATCAGCGAAGGCGTGGTGCTGCTTCAGGACGTTGAAGCGCTCCTTGAGGAACGACACGCCTGCGTCACCCTGCACGAAGCTCAGATGCGGAACCGGGCTGATGAAAGTCTTCGACGAGCCGAACGTGCCTTTGCGGGTCAGGTACGACCAGAACTGCTTCGACACCTCGAACTGGGTGTTGATGTGCACGGCTTTCTTGATGTCGACGCTGCCGTCCGCGGCCTGCGGCGTGTAGTTCAGCTCGCACAGGCCCGCGTGACCGGTACCGGCGTTGTTCCACGGGTTGGAACTCTCCGCGGCTCCGGAATCCATCAGCTCGACGACTTCCAGCTTGATCGCGGGGTCGAGCTCTTTGAGCAGTACGGCCAGGGTGGCACTCATGATGCCGGCCCCAACCAGTACTACGTCGACTGCTTCGTTATGCGCCATTTAACGCGTCTCCAAAATCTGCAGCACCAAATTGTCGGCATGGCTGCCAGGAGTTACGGGGCATGCTCTATAGCGCCCCAGGTCACCCATGGCCAGAATCGCCATGTCCGAATCTTCGCAATTTTTTGCAACTTCGACAGACGTCAGCTTCCGGCCCCAGGGTTCCTATGAACTCACTTCAAGGCGCGGGAGACAATTCGACTTATGGTCGATACGTCCGTTTGTGCAACCAAATCCGTAGCGGACAGGCTTCAGGCTCCGGAATTCGAGGCGTGCTCGGTCCTGTTTCGTTGGGCTGTTGTAGACGCTAATGGTGCATATTCAGACGCAAAACTATTCATTTGCTCGCCACACTCTTGTGAAGTTGTGAAAACCCGTTTTTTCACGCTCTTTTGAAGACGTGAACCTCAAAAAAGGGCTATCTGCGCCGCAGCTCAGTGGCCGAGCGTCATGACAGCTCTGGCAGATTCGCGAAAAGTGGTGATTTGCAGGAAAAACAGCAAGCTCGCCAGCTTCACTCGATCTGTGTGGGCGGCTCTCTGTGGGCGGTGCGGGGGTGTCGATACGCAGGTATCAACGGTGCTGCGAGGCCCGATCAGGAGACGTCCTTATAATCGGGGGGAGATTGTAGCGAAGAAATGCAGGGAAATGGTCGTGTTTAATGAGTTTTATTAGGCCTTCGGTCAACTCACCAGTGCCGGGTGCAACCGCGCACGTGCAACGCGCGGGCTCAGGCGGGCGCTTGCTGGCAGTGGCTGGTGCAACCAGTTGAGGCGAATTTCTTCGATTTCCACCCAACCCTCGCCCATTGGCGGTACATGGCAGTGCTTGAACGACACGCAGCAATCATTGCTGTCGAGCCGAGCGAAGTAGCGATATTTGCGACGTGGAGCGAACAGTGACAAGAGAAAGTGCATGGCGATGCCCTCGAACGGGTGACGGTGCAGAAGTTATCAGTGTGGCATGACACTCTCTTTACCAATGTCGGACAAATCTGACATTGCACAAGTCTTCAGCGGCTGTTCAGGGTTGCTGGTTTGCAGTGCGCGCGCACCGCTATACTGGCGCTCTGTTTGTGCCTGATTCTGGAGAGAAGCGCATGTTGCAACGCCTGTTGTTCGGTTTGATCACTGTGACCAGCTTGACCCTGGTTGGCTGCGCCCATAGTCCGCAGCAACTGGCTCCCGAGCCGAAGCTGACGACCCAATTGGCGCCTGTCGGCCACGGTCAGCCTGTAGTAGTACGGGTAGTGGACGGGCGTCCGTCGCCGACCCTGGGTACCCGTGGTGGCATGTACCCGGAAACCAGCGCTATCACCGTGCAGGGCGCGCAGATCCTGCCGAAGTTGCAGGCCCAGGCCGAAGCGGCCGTTCGCCTGCTGGGCTTCACCCCGACTTCCAGCGCAATGAATGCACCGCAGTTGACCGTGACCCTGGCGGAACTGAAGTATCAGTCGCCCAAAGAAGGCCTGTATGTGACTGAAGCGACCATCGGCGCGACCTTCCGCTCCGATGTGCAGAACGCCAACCGCCGCTACAGCGGTCGCTACGGTGCCTCGCTGGATCAACGTTTCGGCATGGCCCCGAACCAGGAAACCAACACCAAGTTGGTCAGCGATGTGTTGAGCGATGCACTGACGCGCCTGTTCAAGGACCCGACCATCGGTCAGATCCTCGCCGAATAATCGCGGTCAGTCATGAAAAAGCCCGGTGGCCAGAAATGGCACCGGGCTTTTTCATGCACAGGTGATTTGGATGCGCTTAAGGCGTTCACGCCGCTTGGGAGTAAAAGTCCAGAACGCTGACGCCGGTCAGCAGGTCGGTTTCCGGCAGGTCGGCGTGCTGGTGGCCGCCAAGGGCGCAATAGACCAGCCAATGGCGATCCTGAACGTTGAAGGCCAGGCTGCCGACAAGGATTTGCTGTTCGTCGGACGGCGTGATGAGGTAGAGGCGATCCTGGTTTTCAGCGTGCAGCATGACAGGCTCCATGTCAGCGGTTTCGAGGGGCGACAGACTGACCTAATTAGATGACGAAGCTGTGACGCAGGACATTAGTCCGGCGAATGTTTCGTTTTTTGTCGGAAAGCCCGGGCAGGACGTGCGGGTTTGGGTAGAATTCGCGCCGCGCTTGTCCTGTTTCATTTGAGGTTCCCGATGTCACTGCATCTCTGGTCACTGTTTTCCGCTCATCCCGCCAAGCTGATCAACCTGCTCGCCCTGCTGTTTGCCTGCCCTGGCAGCTGGTTGCTGCATGTGACGCGCCGCCGGGAGCAGCAGGCGCGCGCCACGCTCGCCGCTCAGGCCGGACGCGAAGAAGGTGATACGCGACTGCACCTGTCGAGCATCGCCACCCTGCGCATGAACCGTTTTTTCTATGCCTTTGGCTTTTCCTGTCTCGGCGTTGCATTGATGGTGTCGTGGCTCAGCACCCGGCTATGATCCAGGCGAAAAAAAACGGCGCTTATTCAGCGCCGTTTTTTTATCGCGAACCTTGCCTCACAGCGGCAACCCCGCCTTGACCCGATACTGATTGCGCACGGGTGTGGCGTACTGCAGCACCAGGAACGGACGGTGTTCCGCGGGGCAGGCGTCCAGGCGGCCCTGCCATTCTTGCTGGGCCTTGACCAGCTCTTCGGCCGGGAACAACTCGGCCGCGCGTGGCACCTGCAGTTGCGGATCGGCGTCTGTCCACTGGGCATACGCCAGGTAATGGACCGGGAACAGCCGATAGCCGCCGAGGATCTGCCGATCCATTTCGGTTGCCAGTTGCTTGGTGTCCTCAAAGCGCTCGCTGATCGGCGCAGCAAAGTTCACGTGGACCCGGCCCTTGTAGCCGGTAATGCCCTTGGCGATGCTCACGTCGTCCTCACCGGGCGCCTTGGTGTAGCTGCCGGTCGTGGCGCGGATGAACAGTTCGCGTGCCTTGTCCTGGTCGCACGGGTCGTACTCGTAGCTGATCGAGACCGGCGTCAGGTTTAGCGACTGGATGACGTCGGCGAACGGCTCGTCCTTGCGGCTCATGTGGAACATCTTGAGGATCGCCGATTCGGTACGGTCGTCACCGTCCTTGGCACGGCCTTCGGCCTGGGCAATCCAGATCGACTGGCAATCGTTGCGGATCGAGTGATTGATGTAGGCCGAGAGCAACTGATAGGCCGCCATCTTCTCGCGTCGCCCGGTGATCGAGCGGTGCACGATAAAGCTCTTGTTCAGGCGCATCAGGTCGCTGACGAAAGGCTTTTGCAGCAAGTTATCGCCAATCGCGATGCGCGGCGTCGGCAGGCCGGCGTGGTACACCGCATAGTTGACGAACGCTGGATCCATGACGATGTCGCGGTGGTTGGCCAGGAACAGGTAGGCACTGCCGGATTTGAACTGCTCGACGCCGGTGTAAGTCACGCCATCGGTCGCGCGCTCGATGGTGTGGTCGACATAGTGCTCGACCTTGTCCTGCAGTGTGGCTACCGACGTGACACCGGCAAACTCACGGCGCAGCCGATGAGCTATAAGAGGTTTGAGCATCCAGCCCAGGGCCCCGGCAAAACGCGGGAAGCGAAAGTGCGTGAGGATATCTAGAAATGCCTTGTCGCTCAGCAGCCGTGCCAGCACGGCTGGGACTTCGCTGTCGTCGTAAGGTCGGATGGCATCGAATTCGCCCATCATGCTCTCTTGTTGGAAACGGCTAGGGTAAGTAATGGATTGGATCAAATCCACACAGGGTACGGTCTGAAAAATCAGCTCAAACAAAAATAGCCCTGCAAATAGACCGGCGATTATACGCACAAGTCACTTGGGAGACCGCGATGCTGGAAACCGAGCGCTACGAATGTCCTTATTGTGGTGAAGACGTCGACGCCACGCTGGATTTGTCCGCAGGTGATCAGACCTATATTGAGGACTGTCCGGTCTGTTGCCGGCCGATTACCTTCGTTCTGCAGACTGATGGTGTGGAGTGGATGCTCGAAGTTCACAGCGAAAACGAGTGAGGGGGCGCCATGCAGCGCATTTACGAGCCGGAAAACCTGATGGAAGGTGAGTTGCTTCAGGGGATGCTCGCCAGCGAAGGCGTTGAGGCGCATCTGGTGGGGCGTGATTTGCTCGGCGCGACAGGTGAGCTGCCGATATACGGGCTATTGGGCCTGGCGGTGGAAAATGACCAGGCGCAGTACGCCCGCGAGCTGATCGCCGCCTACAATGCCGCCTTGCCGCTGCCCGGCGACGAACCGGATAGCTTCCCGGGTGTGCTGGTCTGTTAGGCTGACGCTCGTTTGATCAAGAGTCGTGTTAACCCATGTGTGGACGTTTTGCCCTGTTTCGCTGGAATCCCGCGTTTGCGGCCTTGCCCGGATTTCCGGCTGATCAGCGGGCGCAGTGGAATATTTCGCCCAATGATTCGGTACTCATCCTGCGCGCCGAGGCCGGCCAGCGCACCTTGGCTCGTGCGCGTTGGGGGCTGACCCCGCCGTGGCTGACGGATATGTCGAAGACGCCGGCTCACGCCCGAGCGGAAACCGTCGCCGAGCAACCGATGTTCCGCGAGGCGTTTCGCCAGCGTCGTTGCCTGTTGCCAGCCAACGGCTTCTACGAGTGGCGTGGAACCACGCGCAAGCGACCTTATTGGCTGACGCCGGGCGAAGGTTCGTCGCTGTTTTTTGCGGCGATCTGGGAAGCCTATCCGGTGCAGGAGCAGGTGTGGCTGAGTGTGGCAGTGATCACCCAGCCGGCGGCCAGTCAGCGTCGACCGTTGATTCTCGATGCGGCAGGCCAGGAGGCCTGGCTTAATCCCGACACCCCGCTGCACACCCTTCAGGCACTGCTCGCCAGTGAGCCTGCCGTCCTGCGTGAGCGGGTGCTGGCCAATCTGGTTAATGATCCCAAACTCAATGCCCCTGAGTGCCTGACCCCGGGTTGAGCGCGAACAGCGGTTTTCTCCGGCGAAATGCCGCGTTATGCGTCTGTTACATCTGGCGCGCGGATTCGCCACCGCCTAGGATACCGCCATGTTTTCAGGGAGTAATTCAATGAACAAGATTTGGCTTGTGGGTGCACTGGGCGCCAGCCTGTTGCTGAGTGGTTGCCAGTCGGTCAATACCACCAAGAGCGGTGCGGTGGGCGTGGAGCGCTCGCAGTGGATGTTCAGCATGCTTTCGACCGATGAGGTCAACCAGATGTACGCCCAGTCGTACCAGAAGACCGTCGGCGAGGCGGGCAGCAAAGGTGTGCTGGACAAGACCAGCAGCGATGCCAAACGCGTCCAGGCGATTGCCACGCGGTTGATTGCCCAGGCACCGGTGTTCCGCCCGGATGCGGCGCAATGGAATTGGGAAGTCAATTTGATCAAGAGTGACGAGCTCAATGCCAACTGCGGGCCTGGCGGCAAGATCATTTTTTACACCGGACTGATCGACAAGCTGAAACTCACCGACGACGAAATCGCCGCGATCATGGGCCATGAAATCGCCCACGCCCTGCGCGAGCACGGGCGAGAAGCGATGTCCAAGGCCTATGGCATCGAAATGGCCAAGCAGGGTGCAGGCGCCTTGCTCGGCCTTGGTCAGGACACCCTGGCGCTGGCCGATACCGTGGCCAACTACGGCATGACCCTGCCCAATAGCCGTGCCAACGAGAACGAAGCCGACCTGATCGGCCTCGAACTGTCGGCCCGCGCCGGGTATGACCCGAACGCAGCGATCACCTTGTGGAACAAGATGAGCAAGGTTTCCGAAGGTGCTCCACCGGAGTTCATGAGCACCCACCCGGCCTCCAGCAGCCGTATCGCGTCGCTGCAGGCGGCCATTCCGAAGGTTATGCCGCTCTACAACAGCGCTAAAAAGTAAGCCGCAAGCTACAAGCTGCAAGTGGGTGACACTTGCAGCTTGCCGCTAGCAGTTGCTTTCAAATCCACCCACTGGTTTGCATTGCCTTGTAAACCGCAATCAACGCCAGGACCAGGAACGCCGACGCTGCCAGGCGACGGATCAGGGTCAGCGGCAGTTTGTCGGCGGCGAAGTTGCCCGCCAATACCACCGGCACGTTGGCAATCAGCATGCCGAGGGTGGTGCCGATGATCACCAGCCACAGTTCCGGGTACTGCGCTGCGAGCATGACCGTGGCGACCTGGGTCTTGTCCCCCATCTCGGCGAGGAAGAAGGCGATCAGCGTCGTCAGGAACGGTCCGTACTTGCGCGCGCTGCTGCTCTCGTCGTCATCCATCTTGTCCGGCACCAGGGTCCACAGCGCCGTGGCGGCGAAGCTGGCGGCGAGAATCCAGTGCAGCACCGAATCGGAGAAGAACGTACTGAACCAGGCGCCGACCGCACCGGCCGCAGCGTGGTTGGCCAGGGTCGCGGCAACGATACCGGCGATGATTGGCCAGGGTTTGCGGAAGCGAGCGGCGAGAATGAGCGCGAGGAGTTGCGTCTTGTCGCCGATTTCGGCCAAGGCAACGATTGCGGTAGGAACGAGTAATGAGTCCAACATCAGGTTTTTTCCCAAGGGGCGGGTCGACACGGCTATGACACGTACAGCCTTCCCGCCCCGGGTAAGGTGTGCGTGTCATAGGTCTTGTCAAACCCTGCGGTCCGTCTATGCGGACTCTTGGGTCGCATGCGCCATGGTCTTCTGACCAAGTATGTTGACGCATGCCGGACGAGCGTGGCGCTCGTGGGAGACTACTCCCCTAGGACGGAGCGGATTCTGCCTAGACAAAATCCTTTCGGCAAGCGTTCTTTTCCATTCCGGGTGTCAACCACGCTTGGCCCGGTAGATACGAAAACCCTGGCCCTCGGCCTTGATCGAGCAGGGCCCCAGGTGCTCTTCGATCAGTGGCTGATACTTCAGGAAGCTGTTGGCAACCAAGCGCAGTTCGCCGCCGTTTTTCAGATGTTTTGCCGCTTTTCGCAGCAAGTTCTCAGTGGCGAAGTAGTCGGTATGCACCCCGACGTGGAACGGTGGATTGCTCAGGATCGCGTTCAATCCCATGGGCGCGGCGTCGATGCCATCGCCCGTCAGGACCTCGGCTTCCAGGCCGTTGGCGGCCAATGTCAGGCGGCTGCTGGCAGCGGCAAATGCGTCGACATCAAGCAGGGTCACCGTATTGTGGGGGTAGCGGCGTTTGACTGCTGCACCCAGCACGCCGGCGCCGCAGCCGAAGTCCAGCAAGTGACCACTGGGCAATTTATCCAGGTGTTCAAGCAGCAGGGCGCTGCCGCGATCCAGGCGACCGTGGCTGAATACCCCGGGCAGACTGATGACTTTCAGCGGACCCTCAGCCAACGGCAACTCGTATTCCTGGGCCAGGCTTTCCAGGGTTTTGGCCGCCGGCGCGTTGGCCACGGTGACTTGCCACAATTGGCAGTGCCGGGCGCTGTCGAGTTTGCGCGGTTTGCCAAAGGGATTGAGTTGCTTGGCGGCGCCTTCGATGCCGCTGCGCTTTTCTCCCACCAGGAACAGTTCTCGACCGGCCAGGCGCGAGGCGAGGGCGTTGAGGATGTAATCAGTCAGGTCCTTGGACTTGGGCAGGAACAACACCGCAGCGTCGAACCCGCGCGCTGGTGCCTCGACCCCGAAGTGGCTGCGTTCGGCGAAGCGTGTATCCAGCGCCGCCTGATCACCGGCATGCCAGCACCAGCCGTGGGCCTCGGGCAATTTGCCAAACAGGTCGTCGGCGGGCAAACCGGCCAGCAGCACGTTGCCTTGAAACAATTCGGCCTGGCGAAGCAGTACTTCACTGCGCGGATCCATACTCTGCTCCTTGAAAAAAAGTGCGGCAGTTTATCAATTGACGACCCGCAGTGCTGTACCGCTGAAAAATCCAAGGGCGTTTTCCGTCAACTGGCCGACGATTCGCTGCCGTGCTTCGCGGCTGCCCCAGGCGTTGTGCGGAGTGACGATCAAGCGCGGGATGTCATTCGCCAGCAACGGATTGCCGGCAGTCGGTGGTTCGACGCTCAGCACATCGGTCGCCGCGCCACCGAGCTGACCGCTGCGCAAGGCGTCGGCCAGGGCCTGTTCATCGATCAAGCCGCCGCGTGCGGTGTTGACCACCAGCGCGCCGGGCTTGAGCAAGGCCAGCTCCCGTGCGCCGATAAAGTGCCGGGTATGTTCGTTGAGCGGACAGTGCAGGGTCAGGGCGTCGACTTGCGGCAGCAGTTCGTCCAGCGGCATGCGTTCAGTGCGTGCCGGGCGGCCGGGGACCTGCCCCGAAATAACCCGCATGCCAAAGGCTTCGGCCAGCCGCGCCACGGCTCCGCCCAACTCGCCATGACCCAGCAGACCGAGGGTTTTGCCTTGCAATTCGATGATCGGGTAGTCGAGCAGGCAGAACTGCTGGGCCTGTTGCCAGCGTCCTTCGCCAACGGCTTTCTGATAGTCGCTCAGTCGTGTGGCCAGGTTGAGCAGCAGCATCAGAGTGTGTTGCGCCACGGACGGCGTGCCGTACCCCTGGCAGTTGCTCACGGTAATGCCCAGGGCGCGGGCAGCGGCGAGGTCGACGTTGTTGGTGCCGGTGGCGGCGATCAGGATCAGCTTCAGGTCCGGGCAAGCCTTGAGTGTTTCGGCATTGAGCAGCACCTTGTTGCTGATCGCCACTTCGGCGCCCTGCAGTCGTTCGATGATGTTCTGCGCGGTGGTCACGGAGCGCAGTTGCAGTTCGCTGAAGCACTGCTGCAAAGCGCTGAGGTCGAGGTCACCGAGGTCCAGCGAGTTATGGTCGAGGAATACCGCGCGGCGATTGTTTGTCATTAACTGTACCTTTTGCGCATGGGTCTGAAGGCGTAATCTGCCGAGCCTAACAGATGAAATAAATAGTTACGCTTGGCCTGAAGGAGCCTACATGTACTGGACAGAATTCTTGACCGTCGCCCTGATCCACCTGCTGGCCGTCGCCAGTCCTGGTCCGGACTTTGCCGTAGTGGTGCGCGAAGCGGTGACCCACGGTCGCCGCGCCGGCACCTGGACCGCCCTGGGGGTAGGTTGCGCGATCTTCCTGCATGTCGGTTATTCGCTGCTGGGGATCGGTCTGATCGTTTCGCAATCGATCGTGCTGTTCAACGCCCTCAAGTGGCTGGCGGCGGCCTACTTGCTGTACATCGGCTTCAAGGCGCTGCGTGCGCAACCGGCAAAACCGGCGACCGATGACCTGCACAAGGAAGCTGGCGAGCGCACTGCCCGTGGCGCCTTTACCTCGGGCTTCGTGACCAACGGCCTGAACCCCAAGGCGACACTGTTTTTCCTCTCGCTGTTTACCGTGGTGATCAATCCGCATACGCCATTGGCGATCCAGGCCGGCTATGGCGTCTACCTGGCCGCAGCCACGGCGTTCTGGTTCTGCCTGGTGGCGATGCTGTTCAGCCAGCAGCGGGTGCGCGCCGGCTTTGCGCGCATGGGCCACTGGTTCGACCGCACTATGGGCGTGGTGCTGGTGGCGATCGGGGTGAAACTGGCCTTTACCGAGATGCATTGAGACTGCCGAGCTGATTCAGCGCGTTGAGGTACTCCCGAGGATTGTCGCCGAGCAATCGCCGGAACATCGCGCTGAACGCCCGGCCACTGCCATATCCCAGCTCATGCGCCACCTGCTGCACGCTTTCCCCGGCGAGTAGGCGGGGCAGGGCTTCCATCAGGCGCAGTTGTTGGCGCCAGGCGTTGAAATTCATCTGCAATTGCTGCTGAAACAGTCGGGCCAGGGTGCGTGAGCTGGCGCCGACCTGTTGCGCCCAGTCTTCCAGAGTATGGGCATGGTTTGGCGCTTCCAGTAACGCCAGGCAGATGCTGCGCAAGCGCCGGTCTTCGGGCATCGGGATGTGCAGCGGCAGGTTTTCCAGGTTGGCAATTTCTTCCAGCATCAACTGTTGAATCAACGGGTTTTCCGCCTGAGCGCGGCCCTGTACTGCGCGCACAATCAGTTCGCGCAGCAGCGGCGTGACCGCCAGTACGCAGCATTGCCCGAGGTTGGCCGGGCACAGTTCGGGAGCGATGAACAGCGAGCGCATGTGCACCTCGCCTGACATGAAAATCTCGTGCTCGACCCAGGGCGGAATCCACACCGCGCGGGTCGGCGGAATCACCCAGGCGCCTTGCCGGGTGACCACGCGCATGGTGCCGCACACCGCATACAGAAACTGCGCCTCACGATGCTGGTGCAGGACCTGGTGCGCGCCATCCTGATAGTTGCGTGGGTAGGCGCTGACCGGTCCGTGGAGGAAGTGGCTGACTAACATGTCTGAATCGATGAGTTATATGGCAAGAATGCGATTTATTGCCAACTTAGCATAACGGCACAACCACAACGAATAGCGTGTCGTCATGAATCAATCGCGAAATGTCATCCGCTACATCAATGCTGCTCATGTGATCGATCACATGTTCATGCTGATTTTCCCCGCTGCCGTGCTCGGCATGACTCAGGTGTTTGCCCTGGACTACGCGGCGATGATTGGCCTGTCCCTGGGCGGCTTTATCGCCTTTGGCGCTTGCTCGCTACCGGCGGGCTGGCTCGGCGACCGCTGGAGCCGACGGCAGATGATGCTGCTGTTTTTCTTCGGCATCGGTGCCTCGGCAATCTTCACCGGCTTGAGCAGTACGCCGGCGATGCTGGTGCTGGGCTTGACACTGACCGGGGTATTTGCGGCGATTTACCACCCGGTCGGCACCGCGATGCTGGTGGCGTACGCGCAAAACCGTGGCCGCGAGATCGGCATCAATGGCATGTGGGGTAACCTCGGCGTGGCATTCTCGGCGCTGGTGACCGGTTTGTTGGTGGCGCAGTTCGGCTGGCGTTCGGCGTTCATCCTGCCAGGTGTCGTTTCCATCGTGCTGGGCATCGGTTTTGCCTTGCAGGTCCGCGAGGAACCGATCCCGGTGCGCGCACATGCTCCACTCAAGGGCGCTTCGGGCCAGCGGATTTCCATGCTCATGGTGTTCAGTGTGCTGGCGCTGGCCACGGCCACCGGTGGCGTGGTGTTCAATGCCACGACCATGACCTATCCCAAATTGTTCGAGGAGCGCCTGCACGCGCTGTTCGCCTCGCCGCAAACCCTCGGTGTGGTGGTGAGCCTGGCGTATGCCTTCGGCGCCGTGGCGCAGTTGAGTATCGGTCGGGTGCTGCATCGCTTCAGCCTGAAATGGCCATTTATCCTGCTGACCCTGTGCCAGGCGCCATTGCTGTTGGGCCTCGCTTACGTCGACGGCTGGGGAGTGATCGCACTGGGGGCCACGTTCATGTTCGTGGTATTCGGGC
This sequence comes from Pseudomonas fluorescens, assembly GCF_019212185.1. Lineage (NCBI taxonomy): Bacteria > Pseudomonadati > Pseudomonadota > Gammaproteobacteria > Pseudomonadales > Pseudomonadaceae > Pseudomonas > Pseudomonas fluorescens. The sequence goes on along the minus strand of NZ_CP078138.1, from coordinate 5,485,188 downwards.
AGGTGACGGTAAACGATGCGATGGTTGCCAATTTCGTTTCGCCACAGTGGCAATCGCGGGTCTTCGCCTTGCGCTATTGCCTGTCGTTCGGTGCCAGTGCTACGGCGATTCCTCTGATTGCGTATGTCGAACCGCGACAGGGTTTTGTCGGCCTTTACCTGATCCTTGCCGGGTTTGCGGCACTGACCTTCGTCGCTGCGCTGGTATTCCCACGCACTCCGTCTGAAGCGGCTGTAGGACAAGTAGCCTGATAGCTGTAGTTTTTCCGGCAAATGCTGGCTCGGAGCCAGTATTTGCCTGGCTCTGCAAATCATTCCTTTGGCTGATTTGGTGCCCGCCAAGGCTGACTAAAGTGCAGTCTTTATGCCACGACCGTGCAGTCAGATTAAAGGGATCATTATGTTGCAGACTCGCGTTATTCCACCCGCTGAAGGTGCGTATCAATACCCGCTGTTGATCAAGCGCCTGCTCATGTCCGGCAGCCGCTACGAGAAAACCCGCGAGATTGTCTACCGTGACCAGTTGCGCTACAGCTATCCAACGCTGATCGAGCGAGTCGCGCGGCTGGCCAACGTGCTGACGGCGGCAGGGGTCAAGGCCGGGGATACCGTGGCGGTGATGGACTGGGACAGCCATCGCTACCTGGAATGCATGTTCGCGATCCCGATGATTGGCGCGGTGATCCACACCATCAACGTACGTCTGTCGCCCGAGCAGATTCTCTACACCATGAACCACGCTGAAGACCGCTTTGTGCTGGTCAACAGTGAGTTCGTCGGCTTGTACCAGGCGATTGCCGGGCACCTGACCACCGTCGAGAAAACCCTGCTGCTGACTGACCTGCCGGAAAAAACCGCTGACCTGCCGAACCTGGTGGGCGAGTACGAGCAACTGCTGGCGGCCGCGAGTCCGCACTATCAGTTCGAAGACTTCGACGAAAACTCGGTGGCGACCACGTTCTACACCACCGGCACCACCGGCAATCCCAAGGGTGTGTACTTCACTCACCGGCAACTGGTGCTGCACACCATGGGCGTGTCGACGATCATGGGCAGCATCGACAGTGTGCGTCTGCTCGGCACCAACGACGTCTACATGCCGATCACTCCGATGTTTCACGTCCATGCCTGGGGCTTACCGTACGTGGCGACCATGCTCGGGCTCAAGCAGGTCTACCCGGGGCGCTACGATCCGGAATTCCTGGTGGAGTTGTGGCGCAAGGAAAAGGTCAGCTTCTCCCACTGCGTGCCGACCATCCTGCAAATGCTGCTCAACGCCAAAGGTGCGCAGGGCACCGATTTCGCCGGCTGGAAAATCGTCATTGGCGGCAGCGCGCTGAACCGTGCGCTGTACGAAGCGGCGAAGGCCAAGGGCATCCAGTTGACCGCCGCCTATGGCATGTCGGAAACCGGGCCGCTGGTGTCCTGCGCTCACCTCAACGATGAGCTGATGGCCGGCACCGAGGATGAACGCACAACGTACCGGATCAAGGCCGGGGTTCCGGGGCCATTGGTGGAAGCGGCGATCGTTGACGCCGAAGGTAACTTCCTGCCCGCCGATGGCGAATCTCAGGGTGAACTGGTACTCCGCGCGCCGTGGCTTACCGAAGGTTATTTCAACGAACCGCAGAAGGGCGCCGAGCTGTGGGCCGGCGGCTGGCTGCATACCGGCGATGTGGCGACGCTCGACAGCATGGGCGTGATCGACATCCGTGACCGGATCAAGGATGTGATCAAGACCGGTGGCGAATGGGTCTCCTCGCTGGACCTCGAAGACCTGATCAGTCGTCACCTTGCGGTACGTGAAGTAGCAGTGGTGGGCATCCCCGATCCGCAATGGGGAGAACGCCCGTTTGCCTTGCTGGTGATCCGCGAAGGCCATGAGATTGGGGCCAAGGAACTCAAGGAACACCTCAAGCCATTTGTCGAACTGGGCCACCTGAGCAAATGGGCGATCCCGAGTCAGATCGCGCTTGTTACTGAAATTCCCAAGACCAGTGTCGGCAAGCTCGACAAGAAGCGCATTCGCCTCGACATCAGCGAATGGCAGGCCAACAACAGCACCTTCCTTTCGACGCTTTAACTCTCCCTTGCCGTGTCCAAAAGGGCACGGCACGCCCACCAAGCAAGCGCTTGGCTTGTCAAATCGGAATTTTCAGCCATCCTTGCCGAGCCGGCATCTGCCGGACTGGCGAAAGGACCGTTCCAGAGTGGTCGAGGACTGCAAATCACACTTTAGAGGGATCAAGCAGTACAACCTGCTGGATATAGTCCGTTCAAGGATTTTTAGGAACGTGGCGCACGCACGAACAGGGGCGATGCAACTTTGGATGACTTCGCGAGCGCATGGCTCTCCGTCTTCCAGAGCGTTTTTAAAAGTGCTCACTGCCATAACAATAAAAGCACATGGAGTAGCGTCGATGACATCAGTAAACCAGTTCTGGCGCCGGGCGAAATTGCCCCTGGCGGTCAGTCTCGCCTCTACGCTCGCCGGGCCTGCATTCGGCGTCAGTTTCAACGTTGGTGAAATCGAAGGTCAGTTCGACTCATCCCTCTCGTTGGGCATGAGTGTGTCGACCCAGTCACCGAACAAGAACCTCATCGGCGTCAACAACGGTGGGCACGGTCTGTCCCAGACCTCTGACGACGGCCACCTGAACTTCAAGAGCGGACAAGCGTTCTCGAAGATCTTCAAAGGCATCCATGACCTCGAACTGAAATACGGTGACACCGGCGTATTCGTCCGGGGCAAATACTGGTACGACTTCGCGCTGCAAAACGAAGACCTGGAGTTCAAGAACGTCAGCAACGACAACCGCAAGGAAGGCGCCAAGTCCTCCGGTGGGCAAATTCTCGACGCCTTTATTTACCACAACTACGCGATTGCCGATCAGCCAGGCTCCGTGCGCCTGGGTAAACAAGTCGTCAGCTGGGGTGAAAGTACCTTCATCGGCGGTGGCATCAACTCGATCAACCCGATCGACGTGTCAGCGTTTCGTCGTCCAGGCGCCGAGATCAAGGAAGGCCTGATCCCGGTCAACATGTTCTACGTGTCCCAGAGCCTGACCGAAAACCTGTCGGCCGAAGCCTTCTACCAACTTGAGTGGGACCAGACGGTCGTCGACAACTGCGGCACCTTTTTCTCCCAGCCAGACATTATTGCCGACGGTTGCGACAACAACCTGCGCGTATTGAACAAGCGCTCGACCTTGCCGGCTGCAGCCCTGGGCCCGGCAGCTGCACTGGGTGTCGACGTCAACGAGGAAGGCGTGCTCGTACGTCGCGGTCCGGACCGCGATGCACGGGACAGTGGCCAGTGGGGCGCCTCCTTCAAGTACATGTTCGACCCGCTGGACACCGAGTTCGGTGCTTACTTCATGAACTACCACAGCCGGGCACCCATCTTCAGCGCCACCGGTGCCTCGCAATCGATCTACAACACCGCAGGTGCCTTGCCGGGGCCATTCGCGGCACTCGCGCCGCTGTTGGTGGCGGGTAACTCGCAATACTTCGTCGAATACCCGGAAGACATCCGCCTGTATGGCCTGAGCTTCTCCACCACCCTGCCTACCGGCACGGCGTGGCAGGGTGAGATCAGCTACCGTCCGAACGCGCCGGTGCAACTGAACTCCACCGACATCCTGTTCGCCGGCGTGCGGCCTCTGGGCGGTGCCCTGGCCAACGCTTCCTTGCTGTCGGCGGCGCCGGGTACCGACTTGCACGGCTATCGCCGCAAGGAAGTGACCCAGTTCCAGACCACCCTGACGCACTTCTTCGATCAGGTCATGGGCGCCAGCCGCCTGACCCTGGTGGGTGAAGTCGGCGTGACCCACGTAGGCGGGCTGGAAAGTACATCGGACGTGCGTTATGGCCGCGATCCGGTCTACGGTCCGGGCGAGTTGCCTGGCGGTAGCTGCGAATTCCTCAACGGCCGAACCATCGCCGGTGCAGGTCCGGGTGCTGCGACCAACAACGCCACACGCAATTGCGACGACGAAGGTTTCACCACCCCGACTTCCTGGGGCTACCGTGGCCGTGCGATCTGGGACTACAACGACGTGTTCGCCGGGGTCAACCTCAAGCCGAACGTGGCCTGGTCCCACGACGTCAGCGGCTACTCGCCGGGTCCTGGCGGCAACTTCGAGGAAGGCCGTAAAGCCATCAGCCTGGGCCTGGATGCCGAATACCAGAACACCTACACCGCCAGCCTGGCCTACACCAACTTCTTCGACGGCAAGTACACCACCGTGGATGACCGTGACTTCGTCGCGCTCAGCGTCGGCGTGAACTTCTAAGCACTGCTTCTTCAGGACGAACACGAAATGAAAATAGCCAAGAATCTGATGTACGTCGCGGGCCTGGGGCTGTCATTGCTGGCGACCAGCGTGATCGCCGCCGTACCGGCTGCCGAAGCCGACAAGCTGGGCAAGAGCCTGACACCCATGGGGGCGGAAATGGCCGGCAATGCCGACGGCTCGATCCCGAGCTGGAAGCCGCTGCCGAAGAATGCCGGCAGCGTGGACAGCCGTGGTTTCCTGTCCAACCCTTATGCCAGCGAGCAACCGCTGTTCACCATCACCGCGCAGAACGTCGACAAGTACAAGGACAAGTTGGCGCCGGGTCAGTACGCGATGTTCAAGCGATACCCCGATACCTTCAAAATGCCGGTGTACACCTCTCATCGTGGTGCCACCGTGCCGGATGATGTGTTCGCGGCAATCAAGAGAAACGCCACCAACACCAATCTGGTCTCCGGCGGCAACGGCCTGGAAAACTTCGAAACGGCCGTGCCGTTCCCGATTCCGAAAAGCGGTGTCGAAGTCATCTGGAACCACATTACCCGCTACCGTGGTGGCAGCGTGACCCGCCTGGTAACCCAGGCCACGCCGCAGGCCAACGGCTCGTACAGCCTGGTGTACTTCCAGGACCAGTTCGTGTTCCGTGACAAGATGAAGGATTACGACCCGAAAAATCCGGGCAACATCCTCTTCTACTTCAAGCAGAAAGTCACCGCGCCAGCGCGTCTGGCCGGTGGTGTGCTGCTGGTGCACGAGACGCTCGATCAGGTCAAGGAGCCGCGTCTGGCGTGGGTCTACAACGCCGGTCAGCGTCGTGTGCGACGTGCACCACAAGTGTCCTATGACGGCCCAGGTACTGCCGCGGACGGCCTGCGGACTTCCGACAACCTTGACATGTACAACGGTGCGCCGGATCGCTATGACTGGAAGCTTGAAGGCAAGAAAGAGATGTACATCGCCTCCGACGCCTACAAGCTCGACGATCCGAAGCTCAAATACGCCGACATCATCAAGGCCGGCCACATCAACCAAGACCTGGCTCGCTACGAGCTGCGCCGCGTGTGGCATGTGGTCGCGACCTTGAAGGAAGGCCAGCGCCACATCTACGCCAAGCGTGACTTCTACATCGACGAAGACACCTGGCAAGCGGCAGTGATCGATCACTACGACGGTCGTGGTCAACTGTGGCGCGTGGCTGAAGCGCACGCCGAAAACTACTACGACAAGCAAGTGCCGTGGTACGCCCTGGAAACCCTCTACGACCTGCAGTCCGGCCGCTACCTGGCGCTGGGCATGAAGAACGAAGAGAAGCAGGCCTATGACTTCGGCTTCACCGCCACCACCAGCGATTTCACCCCGGCTGCGCTACGCCAGGATGGTATTCGCTAACCCGCTGTAACAGAGGCCGCATCCTCGAAAAACGCCCCGACTGATTCGGGGCGTTTTTTTTGTGCTTGGGAAACCGTCGCCATTTTCCTGCATTACCCAAGCGTTACATTCAGCGGGCCATATGACAGCGAGATGCCTCTTGTGCGGTATTCCTGTGTACTTTTTGTAGCCATTTGTAGCAATTGCCTTCAAACCCTTCCGCTTTACCGCTAGTCTGCGGACATCTGCAATGCCGACAACAGCACTCCAAAAAGAGTTGGCTATGACTGACCTGTTCCGAATCCAGAACTCTCCTAACGCTGCGGTGCCAGTGTTGGAGGGACGTTTTTATCGTCCGCCATTGCCCGATGGCCATGTCGTGCGGCCGCGCCTGTGCGAGCGGCTGAGTGCTGGCTTGCAGGGACGATTACTGCTGGTCAGTGCGCCGGCCGGATTCGGTAAAAGCTCGTTGGCAGTGGAGTTTTGCCAGAGCCTGGCGCCCCATTGGCAAAGCCTGTGGCTGGGGCTCAGCTCACGGGATAGCGATCCCGGGCGGTTTCTCGAACGGCTGCTCGAAGGCCTGCAACACTATTTTCCCGACCTTGGCAGCCAGGCCCTTGGCCTGCTGAAGATGCGCCAGCGGCACCAACCTTTCGCCTTTGAAGAATGGCTCGACGGGCTGCTCGACGAGTTGGCCGTGCATCTGTCTCCCAGCGAGCCGTTACTGCTGGTACTGGATGATTACCATCTGGCTCAGGGGCCGGTGTTGGACCGTTGCCTGCAGTTTTTCCTCAATCATTTGCCGGACGGCTTGCTGGTGCTGGTGACCAGTCGCCAGCGTCCGGACTGGCATCTGGCACGCTTGCGCCTGTCACGGCAATTGCTCGAACTGCATGAGCAGGACCTGCGGTTGACCCATGACGAATCCCTGGCCTTGCTTGACCGGCACAGCAGCTCATTGCGTGGCGAGGCGCTGGAGAATCTGATTCAGCGTAGCGAGGGTTGGGTCGCAGGCCTGCGGTTCTGGCTGCTGGCCGCCTCCGAGGCGGGCAGCAGTGCACTGTTGCCACCACCGCTGCATGGCGGCGAAGGGCTGATCCGCGACTACCTGCTGGAGGAAGTCATCGATTGCCTGCCCGCCGAGGTGCAGGCCTTTCTCTACGACACCGCCCCCCAGGAACGTTTTTGCAGCGAGCTGTGCGACGCCGTGCGTGAAGCCCATGACAGTGGCGAAATCCTGCGCTTCCTGTTGTCCCACCAGGTGTTTCTGGTGCCCCTCGACGAACAGGGGCATTGGTACCGTTATCACCATTTGTTTTCCGATCTGCTGCGCAGCCGGCCACCGGCCAATGCCATAGTGCCGGCCGCGACCCTGCATTTGCGTGCTTGTCGCTGGTTCAATGCCCAGGGCCTGCTCGACGAGGCGGTGGAGCAAGCGCTGCGTGCCGGCCACCTGGATGTGGCGGCGAACCTGGTACAGAACCTGTCGGAAGAGCAACTGCTGGCCGAGCAGAACGTCGGCATGCTGCTGCGCTGGAAAATGGACTTGCCCGACAGCCTGCTGGTCAGCACGCCGCGCCTGATCGTGCTGTACAGCTGGGCCTTGGGGCTAGCTTGCCAGCTGGACGCCGCCGAAGAACTGGCCAGCCATTTGAGCCGCTTCCTGCCGGCGCCTTCGGCCACGGCGCAGAAATCCATGCTCGCGCAGTGGCTGGCGTTGAGTGGGATCATCGCCCGCGGGCGCGGCCAGCGTGAGCAGACCCTGCGGTACTGCAGCGAAGCTCTCGAAAGCCTGCCGCACAAACGTTATGGCCAGCGCCTGATGTGCCTGTCGACCTTGTCCAACCTGGCCATTGCCGATGCCGACCTGTGGCGCGCGCGAGGCTTGAACCGTGAATCCCTGGAACTCGCCCAGCGCGTCGGCAACCCGCTGTTCGAAGCGCTGGCCCATTACGATCGGGCCCGGGTGCTACAGGCGCGTGGGGAAATTCTTCGCGCCCTCGATGAAGTACGCCAGGGCCAGCAGCGCTTGCAGGGCTTGTCGCCACAGCGGCTGTATGCGGTGCGTGCCCGTCTGACCCTGTACGAGGGTTTCCTGCTGGTCCTGCGCCTGCAACCGGAACTCGGGCTGGTACGCCTGCAGGCTGGCCTGCTGGAAGCTCGGGCCTGCCGCGACATCAGCGTGTTGATCGGCCACAGCGTGATCGCCCGCTACGAAGGCAGCAAGGGCGAGTTCGCCAGGGCCTTTGCCGAACTGGCGGAAGCCGAGCGCCTGATGCATATCTGGGATGTCCCGCCGATCTACTACCTGGCGATGATTACGCTGATCAAATGCGAGCTGTGGCTGGCCCAGGGGCGCACCGACCTGGCGGGTGCCTGGTTGTCCCGGCTCGGACAGACTTACAACGGTGAGCAGCCGGCTTCACCGCCGGAATTTCATCCTCAGATGGCCCTGCACATTGAATTGCAGCAAGCCTTGCTGGATGTCATCCAGGGCCAGCCGATGCTCGCGGAGGGGCGCCTCAATGTCTTGCACGAGCTGGGGCAGAACAGCGGGCGGCAGATGCTCAGCGTCATGGCCTTGAATCAGAAGGTCTCGCTGCTGCTCGGCACGGCTCGCGAAGCCGAGGCGCGCCAAGCTTTGGCCCAAGCCTTCGAGGCAGCCAATGGCGGCGTGTTACAGCCATTCGAATGGTTGCTGCGCGAGCGCCCGGACTGGCTGCGCGAGCAGTTGGCGCACTGCCCCAATGCTGCACTGCGGCAGAGTCTGCTGGAGCGTCTGCCGGCGGGCGCGAGTCGTGCCATCGAATCGGCAGCGGGCAACGAAACCCTCAGCGCACGGGAGCGGGCGGTACTGCAACTGATCGCGCGTGGCTGTTCCAACCAGGAAATCAGCGACCAGCTGTTCATTTCGCTACACACAGTAAAAACCCACGCCAGCCATATCAACAGCAAGCTGGGCGTTGAGCGTCGCACCCAGGCAGTGGCCCGGGCCAAGGAGCTGGGCTTGTTGGTTTAGTCAGCCGGTACTGGCCGCCTGGCCTTGGCGGTCAGATGCTCGCGGCAGTAGTCGGCGAACAGTTGCGCCGGTTTAGTCAACTGTCCGCGCTTCAGCCAAGCCGCCACTAGGCCGGAACCGGTCACCTCTTCAACGATGTCCACGCACACCACTTTTTGCCCGTCGTAGGTGCATTCGGAGTGGGGGCGGGTGACCAAAATCGAAAAGCCGAAACCTTGGCCGACCATGCCCCGTACCATCTCGATCGAGGGTGAGCTGAAGGCGATATTCGGGGTCAGTCCCAGCTCGTCGAACAGGCTGACGAAGTAGGTGCGGCTCGGTTGCACGTCCAACAGAATCATCGGTTCCAGGCACAGGTCGCGCAGCGAGACCTGCGCTTGTTGGGCAAAGCGGTGATCGGCAGGCAGCAACGCATAGGGTCGCTGCGCCGGCATCAGCGGTTCGGTCTGGATGGTGCCATCAAGGTCGTGTTCATAGAGGATCGCCAAGTCAAACGCTCCCGACGTCAGCCCCTGCACCAACTCCTGTTGCTCGCCATCGCGGATGCGAATTTCCACGCCCGGATACAAGGCCGAGAATCCGGCCATCAGTTGCGGCAAGTACAACGGCGCGACCGTTTCAAAGCAGCCAATGTCGATCTGTCCGGACACCACGTCGTTGTCGGCCAGGGCGTTCTGTTCGAACTCCCGGGCCATGCGCAGCAGTTCCTGGGCCTTGCGAAAAAAGCGCGCGCCGCTGGGTGTCAGGGACACGCCCTGAGCGTGGTGGCGGATCAGCAATTGCACGCCGAAACTGTCCTCCAGGCCTTTGATCGCGGTGGAGATCGACGGCTGGGCGATATACAACTTGCGCGACGCCTCGGCGACGCTGCCGCATTCGACGGTGGTGATGAAGTACTTCAGTTGACGCAGATTGTAGGCAGCCACAGCAGACCTCGGGATGATGGACTCAGCGTAACTCTCGATCCCTGAAACCAAGCAATTTGCGCACCGCCCCGATCCGCGTGGCGGTGCTTTTGTCGTGCCTGAACAATAACCACCTCGCGCTCGGGTGGGGAGAATGGCTGCACAGTTTTTTCATCGCCTGCGAAGACATTTTTACTATTTTTGCGCCGCAGCCGCCTGGGTCACTATCCACTACACAAGAAGCCCATGGAGCATCCGAACGTGTTCGAGCTTGAATATTGGCAAGGCCAGGCGGCTGAGTTGCAGTTTCCTACCCAGGCTTTGATCGGCGGGCAATGGCGTCCGGCGCTGTCCGGGCAGACCTTTACCGCGATCAATCCGGCCACCGGCGGTGTGCTGGCCGAGGTTTCGGCCTGCGGCAGTGAGGACGTCGATGCGGCCGTGCGCAGTGCCCGTCAGGCATTTGATGCGGGTGTCTGGGCGCAGCGTTCTCCTGGCGAGCGCAAGCAAGTCTTGCTGCGCCTGGCCGATCTGCTTATGGCCCATCGCGAAGCGCTGGCGCTGCTCGACTCGCTGAACATGGGCAAGCCGGTGATGGACGCCTACAACATCGACGTACCAGGCGCCGCCGGGGTGTTTCGCTGGTACGCGGAAAGTCTCGACAAGCTGTATGACCAGGTAGCCCCCAGCGCCAATAACGTGCTGGCAACCATCACCCGCGAAGCCCTGGGCGTGGTCGCTGCCGTGGTGCCGTGGAATTTTCCGTTGGACATGGCGGCCTGGAAACTGGCACCGGCCCTGGCTGCGGGCAACTCGGTGATCCTCAAGCCCGCCGAGCAGTCGCCGTTTTCCGCCCTGCGCCTGGGTGAGCTGGCGCTGGAGGCAGGCATACCACCGGGCGTGCTCAACGTGCTGCCGGGCCTTGGCGAACAGGCTGGCAAGGCGCTGGGCCTGCATCCGGATATCGATTGCCTGGTGTTCACCGGCTCCACCGAAGTCGGCAAGTACTTTATGCAGTACTCGGCGCAGTCCAACCTCAAGCAGGTGTGGCTGGAGTGTGGCGGCAAGAGCGCGAACCTGGTGTTCGCCGATTGCCAGGACCTGGACCTGGCCGCGCAGAAAGCCGCGTTCGGGATCTTCTTCAATCAGGGCGAAGTCTGCTCGGCCAACTCACGCTTGCTGGTGCAGCGCTCGATCCACGATGAATTCGTCGAACGCCTGAAAGTGCAGGCTGCGCGCTGGCAGCCCGGCGATCCACTCGACCCATGCAGTCCGGCTGGAGCCATCGTCGACAGTCGGCAAACCCGGCGCATCCTGGGCTTTATCGATCAGGCTCAACGCCAGGGCGCCCGACGTGTGTTTGGCGGTGAGCAGGTCAGTTTCAAGGGTTGCGACAACTTTATCCAGCCGACGATTTTCACCGGCGTCAGTCCTGACATGCCGCTGTTTCGCGATGAAGTCTTTGGTCCGGTGCTGGCGGTCACGGCGTTCGACGACGAAGCCCACGCCCTGCGATTGGCCAACGACAGCGTCTACGGCCTTGCCGCATCGCTGTGGACTGACGACCTCAACCGCGCGCACCGCGTGGCGCGGCAATTGCGTGCCGGCACCGTTTCGGTCAACAGCGTCGATGCCCTCGATGTGACCGTGCCGTTCGGCGGCGGCAAGCAATCCGGCTTCGGTCGCGACCTGTCGCTGCACTCATTCGATAAATACACCCAGTTGAAAACCACTTGGTTTCAACTGCGCTGATCACCACAACGGAGAACTGGCGATGACCACCCCACGTGAAACCCGCGACTACCAGGCCGCCGATGCTGCACACCACATCCACGCCTTTGTCGATCAGAAAGCCCTCAACGACGAAGGGCCGCGCGTGATGGTCCGTGGCGAACGCCTGTACCTGTGGGACAACGATGGTCGGCGCTACCTGGACGGCATGTCGGGGCTGTGGTGCACCAACCTTGGCTACGGGCGCAAGGACCTGGCCGCTGCCGCCAGCCAGCAACTGGAGCAGTTGCCCTACTACAACATGTTTTTCCACACCACCCACCCGCAAGTGATCGAGCTGTCTGAACTGCTGTTCAGTCTGCTGCCGGGGCACTACAGCCACGCGATCTACACCAACTCCGGCTCCGAGGCCAACGAAGTGCTGATCCGCACCGTGCGCCGTTACTGGCAAGTGCTGGGCAAGCCCGAGAAGAAGGTGATGATCGGGCGCTGGAACGGTTATCACGGCTCGACCCTGGCCGCCACGGCGCTGGGCGGCATGAAGTTCATGCACGAAATGGGCGGGATGATCCCGGACATCGCGCACATCGACGAACCTTATTTCTTCGCCCACGAAGGCGACCTCACGCCAGAGGAATTCGGTCTGCGGGCGGCGCGACAACTGGAGGAAAAAATCATCGAGCTGGGTGCGGACAAAGTCGCCGGCTTTATCGCCGAACCCTTCCAGGGCGCGGGAGGCATGATCTTCCCGCCGGCGAGTTATTGGCCGGAGATTCAGCGTATCTGCCGCCAATACGACGTGCTGTTGTGCGCCGATGAAGTGATTGGCGGCTTCGGGCGTACCGGTGAATGGTTTGCCCACGAGTACTTCGGTTTCGAGCCGGACACCCTGTCCATCGCCAAGGGCTTGACCTCTGGCTATATCCCCATGGGCGGCTTGGTGCTGTCGAAAAAAATGGCTCAGGTGCTGGTGGAGCAGGGCGGTGTCTTTGCCCACGGCCTGACGTACTCCGGGCATCCGGTGGCGGCCGCCGTGGCCATTGCCAACCTCAAGGCGCTGCGCGACGAAGGGGTGGTCAGTCGGGTCAAGGACGATATCGGGCCTTACCTGCAGCAATGCCTGCGCGAGGTGTTCGGCCAGCACCCGCTGGTGGGCGATATCCAGGGCACGGGCATGGTCGCGGCACTGCAACTGGCCGAGGATCGGGACACGCGCAAGCGCTTTGCCAATGAAAACGACATCGCCTGGCGCTGCCGCACGATCGGCTTTGAGGAGGGGGTGATTATTCGCTCGACGCTGGGCCGGATGATCATGGCGCCGGCGTTGATTGCCAGTCGTGAGGAAGTTGATGAGCTGATAGGCAAGACCTTGAAGGCGGTGGATCGCACGGCGCGGGAATTTGGTCGGCTTTGATTTTTTAGCAAGGTCTTGAAGGCTAATCGCGGCGGTACGACGTTTCGACAAGCCCGCTTCCACAGTTGAATCGGTGTCGGCTGCAAGTTTTGGGCTCGACACCTGACCTGTGGGAGCGGGCTTGTCGAGTTGTCGCACCGCCGCGATTGCTTTTTGCCAGTTCCAGTCATTTTCCGGGCCGTGCACCCAGCCCGGGCAACCCTGCCCAGTGCGCCCATTTTCAGGGCGCTCTAGCGAGTTTTTTGCTCATTCGCATCCACATATTTCCTCATTTTCCTCACCGCGCCCATGGGCCAACATTCGTCTGGCCAGTCAGCCCAACGCTGACCCTTCAAGGTCCAGTCAGAGACCGCCTGCACCACCTGTTCGAGGCCGCTGGCCGTACTGCCCCGCAACACACAATCAAATCAACAGCTGTGGGAGTGCTCCATGATCAAGTCCTTGCTAACGCGTTTTGCCCATCCGCTGGCGGTCACCGCTATCGCCGCCACAGCCGCCAGCAGCGCCCAGGCCGGGACACTGTCCATCGGCCATACCACTTGGGTCGGCTACGGCACCTTGTATCTGGCCCAGGACCTGGGTTACTTCAAGGAAAACGGCCTGACGGTCGAACTGCCGGTGGTGGAAGAAGCGGCGATGTACATGGCCGCCCAGGCATCGGGTCAACTGTCCGGTTCGGCGTCGACCATCGACGAAGTGCTGAAATACCGTCCGCAGTTCTGCTTCAAGGCCGTGGCGGCCCTGGATGACAGCCACGGTGGCGACGGTGTGCTGGTCGGCAAGGAGGTCAAGAGCCTGCAGGAACTCAAGGGCAAGGCCGTGGCGGTGAACGAGGGGTCGACCTCGCAGTTCTGGTTGTCCTACCTGCTGAAAAAGAACGGCATGAGCATGAGTGACATCACCGTGCAGAACATGACCGCCGACGATGCCGCCACCGCCTTCATCGCCGGGCGCGTGCCGGCCGCGGTGACCTGGGAGCCGCACCTGTCGATGGTCCGTGACAAGCAGCAAGGCAAAGTGCTGATCGACAGCAGCACCACGCCGGGGGTGATCGTCGACGTGGTGGCGCTTAACTGCGACGTCATCGAGAAACAACCGGACGACGTCAAGGCGCTGGTCTCGGGCTTGTACAAGGCCGTGAAGTACACCCAGGATCATCCGGAAAAAGCCTACGAGATCATGGCCAAGGGTGTCGGTGGCTATCTCTCCGATCCGAAGGAACTGGCGGCCGCGGCCAAAGGCGTGCGCTTCTACGACCAGGCCATGAGCGAAAAACTCCTCGGCTCCCCGGGCAAACCGGGCGACAGCGCCGCGCTGATCAAGCTGGCCAACGAAACCGCCAGCGAACTGCAAGGCAAACCCTACAACGTCAGCCACGACGAACTGGTCGACAACCGCTTCGTCAGCCCGCTCTAGGAGACTGTCATGTTCAAGCGCAATTCATGGTTGAGCCGCTGTGTCACGCCCAAGACGGCTTTGCCGGTCAAGGTCATCTGGAGCGCCAGTGGCCTGGCCTGGGTGCTGTTGGTGGGCCTGTGGGCGGGGTTGTCGTACGGCGGCGTGGTGCCGGGGATGTTCCTGCCGACCCCGGGTGCGGTGGTGGAAGCGGCTGCGCGACTGAGCCGCGATGGCACCCTCGGCCAGCATGTGTGGGCGAGCCTGGAAGTGGTGATGGTGGGTTTCATCGTGTCGTCGCTGGTGGCAGTGCCGCTGGGCCTGCTGATGGGCAGCTTCCGTATCGTTCAGGCGTTCCTCGAGCCGATGGTCAACTTCATCCGCTACCTGCCGGTCACCTCGTTCGTGCCGTTGTTCATCCTGTGGATCGGCATCGGTCTGGAGCAACGGGTGTCGGTGATTATCTTCGGCGTGTTCTTTCAGCAACTGGTGATGATTGCCGACGTCTCCAAGGGCATTTCCAAGGATCTGATCAACGCGTCCTACACCCTCGGTTCCAGCCGGCGTGATGCGGTGCTGCATGTGATCGCCCCGGCGTCCTTGCCCGGCGTACTCGACACCTTACGCGTGACCATGGGCTGGGCCTGGACCTACCTGGTGGTCGCCGAACTGGTGGCCGCCTCCAGCGGCCTGGGTTACCTGAGCCTCAAGGCCATGCGTGGCTTCCAGGTTGACGTGATTTTCCTCGCCATCGCGATCATCGGCCTGCTGGGCCTGATCACCGACCAACTGTTCCGTTTCCTTCGCCTGAGGATCGCCGCATGGGCTCAGTAAGCGCTGCCACTCACCGTTTTGATACTCCCCGAGCGGCTGCCATCAGCGCCGCCCCGCGCCTGCAGGTCGACAAGGTCAGCCTGCGTTATCAGAAACCTGATGGCGGCGTTTTCAGCGCGCTGGAAAAGGTCTCGTTCGAGGTGCCGGACCAGCAGTTTGCGGTATTGGTCGGCCCTTCAGGCTGCGGCAAATCCAGCTTGCTGTACCTGACCGCTGGCCTGGCGGAGCCCACCGAAGGCGAGATCTACGTCGGCGGCCAGCAAGTCGAGGGCCCCGGTGCCGATCGCGGCATGGTGTTTCAGAGCTACACCCTGTTTCCGTGGCTGACTGTGCGGCAGAACGTTGAATTTGGTCTCAAGCGGCGCGGGATGCCGGCCGCCAAGCGCAAGGAAATTGTTGATTACTACGTCAACGAAGTCGGCTTGAGCGCTTTCGCCGACAACTACGCCAAGCAGCTCTCCGGCGGCATGATGCAGCGCGTGGCCATCGCCCGCGCCCTGGCCAACGACCCGCAGATCCTGTTGATGGACGAACCTTTCGGCGCCCTCGACAGCCAGACACGCCTGCAAATGCAGCAACTGCTGTTGCGGGTCTGGGGCAACAGCAAAAAAACCGTGCTGTTCGTCACCCACGATATCGATGAAGCCATCCTGCTCGGCGACCGGGTCTACGTCATGGGCGCTCGCCCGGGGCGGATCAAGCAGATCCTCGACGTGCCCATCGAGCGCCCGCGCACGCTGGATATGGTCATGGAGCGCTCGTTCATCGAGATGAAACGCGAGATCTTCGGCCTGCTGCATGATGAGCTGGAGGAGGCGCACTGATCGATGGGGCAAATTCAAACGCAAGAAACGTAGTTCTTGCGTTTGAATCCCGAATTACCCTGAATACGTTCTCTGACCCAGGAGCCTCCCATGTCCTACGTATTCAAGCGGCTGCCTTCGCCCGTTGGCACCCTGACCCTGATCGCCCGGGGCGACAAACTGTGCGCCATCCTCTGGGAAAACGAAAAACTCAATCGGGTGCGCATCGGCCCGCTGCAGGAAGATATCCACAACCCGCTGCTGCAGGAAACCGAGCGCCAGCTCAAGCAGTATTTCGTCGGTGAGCGCGACCGCTTCGAGCTGCCACTGGACTTTGCCGGCACCGAGTTCCAGCAAAAAGTCTGGCAGGCCTTGCTCACCATCCCCTTCGGCGAAACCCGCAGCTACAGCCAGATTGCCCAGCAAATCGGCAGCCCCAAGGCGGTTCGCGCGGTGGGCGCGGCCAACGGCAAGAACCCGCTGTCGATCGTCGCACCCTGCCACCGGGTGATTGGTGCATCGGGCAGCCTGACCGGGTTCGCCGGCGGGCTGGAAGCCAAGCAGTATCTGTTGGGGCTGGAAGGCCGGGAGACCCTGCCACTGGGGTTCTGATCAGCACTTTGCCGTCTGTCGCCGACGGTATTCATCGACCACATCGCCCAGGGTGGCCGGGATTCCGCTGCGGATCCAAGCCATGAAGTCGCGGTCAAACTTGAACTCGGCGCCGCAGTGCTCGTGCATGAAGCGGCGCACGTTCTGGGTGTTCTTGTAGGTTAGGTCGATGGGGGTGGTGACGGTCAGCGTGTCGCTGTGCCAGTTGAATGTCATGAATGCGGCTTCCTTGCGATGATTTTGTAACGCTCGCGCCATCGGCGACGCCCAGCGGCTGTGCCAGAATAGTCGATTAACTCTCTCCAGGAACACTCATGGACGCTGCCAAACCCGCGCTGATCCGCGAAACCTTCCCCGTCGGCCCGTTGCAGTGCAACTGCACGATCATTGGCGATCCGATCACCAAAAAGGCCATCGTCGTCGACCCGGGTGGCAATCATGAGTTGATTCTGGCGCGTCTCGAGGCCCTGGGCCTGAAGCTGGTGAGCATCATTCATACCCACGCGCATCTGGATCACTTCCTCGCCTCGGGCCAATTGAAGGAAAAAACCGGCGCCACCCTGCACCTGCACAAGGAAGACCAGTTCCTCTGGGACAATCTGGAGATGCAATGCCAGATGTTTCGCGTGCCTTACGTCCCGGTGCCGTCGCCGGACCGCTGGCTGGAGGACGATGAAGAGTTGGCCTGCGGTTGCGGGGTGGCGTTGCACACGCCCGGGCATACGCCGGGTTCCATGAGCTTCTGGTTTGCAGAGGCTAAGCTGCTGATTGCCGGTGACACCTTGTTTCGGCGCGGGGTAGGGCGGACCGACCTGTGGGGCGGCGATCAGGCCACCATCGTGCGCTCGATCAAGCAGCGCCTGTATACCCTTGATGAAGAGGCCACCGTGGTCGCCGGACATGGTCCAGATACCCGTCTTGGCGATGAAATGCGTGAAAACCCGTTCGTACGGGCCTGATTTTCCCGACGTCGGGGCCGCTCACGGAATTTTTGCCGGTTGCCGTGTTCCAACGCCCGCAGGGGTCTTTTGCTAACGTCCGTTGCACCACAGAATGAAAAAGTAGGAGCTCTCCATGTTCACCTCGCGTCGTTTGATTATTGTCGCTACCGCCGTGGCCTTGTTGTCTGGCTGTGCATCGCCCAACCCGTATGACAACCAGGGTCAGGCCGACGGCGGCTCCACGGGCATGAGCAAAACTGCCAAGTACGGTGGCCTGGGTGCGCTGGCCGGTGCCCTCGCCGGTGCCGCGATCAACCACGATAACCGTGGCAAGGGCGCGCTGATTGGCGCTGCGGTGGTCGGTGCTTCCGCCGCCGGCTATGGCTACTACGCCGACCAGCAGGAAAAGAAACTGCGCGCCAGTATGGCCAATACCGGGGTTGAAGTGCAGCGTCAGGGCGATCAGATCAAGCTGATCATGCCGGGCAACATCACTTTCGCCACCGATTCGGCGAACATCGCTCCGAGCTTCTACCAGCCGCTGAACAACCTGGCCGGTTCGCTGAAAGAGTTCAGCCAGAACCAGATCGAAATCGTCGGCTACACCGACAGCACCGGCAGCCGCCAGCACAACATGGACCTGTCCCAGCGTCGGGCGCAGAGCGTAGCGACCTACCTGACTTCGCAAGGCGTGAGCGGTGCCAACCTGAGCGCCCGTGGCGCCGGTCCGGACAATCCGATCGCGAGCAACAGCGACGTCAACGGCCGTGCTCAGAACCGCCGTGTCGAGGTCAACCTCAAGGCGATCCCTGGTCAGCAGTATGGTGGTCAGCAGTAATGCTGAATGCCTGAGTAATCGGCGGGCATGAAAAAGCCCTCGGTCAAGTCATTGGCCGAGGGCTTTTTATTGGCGCTGAAGGCGTATTACTTTTTCAGGCCGTAGTGCTCGTCGAGCATGCCCGGAGCGTTAGGCGTCTTTGGCGCGTAGTCGCGAGGCGGTTCCTGGTCGCGCGGTGGCGTCAGGCGTTCCCGTGGTGCATGCCCGGCGTCGGCATGCAGGGCAGCCAGCAGGCGTTGGCGAGTCTGCTCGTCCAGGGCCAGACGATTGGCGCCCTCGGCCAGGTGATCCTGCACTTCCTGGTAGCTCTGAGTGAGTTTCTTCACCAGCGTTGCGGTGCTGTTGAAGTGGGTAACCACTTCATTCTGATAGCTGTCAAAACGTTCCTGAATGTCATCCAGCTGACGTTGCGTGCTGTTGGGCACGGCATTGGGCAGCAGGCGAGCAACCAGGAATCCAATGGCGACACCGGCAACCAGGGCAAGAGTCGGCAACAACCAAACTAAGAGCGAGTGTTCCACGAGTCCTTCCTCTATAAACGGCTTTGCTTTACGTTAACGGCTCGGACCTGCGCTGTATACCGCGATGAGATCGCAATTATGCCAGGCACAGACTTTTAGCTAGACGAGTCGACCCTTCGAGAGGTCACGGAGTTCCTTCCTTGCTTATGCGTGAAACCCCTGTAGTGATTGATGGCCCGGTGGGTCAAATGGAAGCCTTGTACCTGGATTCCCCCGAACCACGGGGCCTGGCGCTGATTTGTCACCCCAATCCGGTGCAAGGCGGCACCATGCTCAATAAAGTCGTTTCGACCTTGCAGCGCACCGCCCGTGACGCCGGGTTTATCACCTTGCGCTTCAACTACCGTGGCGTCGGCGCGAGTGCCGGCAGCCATGACATGGGCACCGGAGAAGTCGATGACGCCCAGGCTGCCGCCCGTTGGTTGCGCGCAAAGCACCCCGAGTTGCCGATGACCCTTATGGGTTTTTCCTTCGGCGGTTTCGTTGCTGCCAGCCTCGGCGGACGCCTGGAGGCCGAGGGCGAAAGTCTCACCCGATTGTTCATGGTGGCGCCAGCGGTGATGCGCTTGGGCAGCCAGGATCAGTTGCCACAGCACTGCACCTTGACCCTGATCCAGCCGGAAACCGACGAAGTCATCGACCCACAGCTGGTTTACGACTGGTCCGAAAACCTTGATCGCCCCCATGAGCTGCTGAAAGTGGCAGAATGCGGACACTTTTTTCACGGCAAGCTGACCGATCTCAAGGATCTGCTCCTGCCGCGCCTTTCGAATTGAATGCAGTCAGACAAGCGATTACCCATGACGACTCGTACGCGCATCCTTACCGGCATCACCACCACTGGCACCCCGCACCTGGGCAACTACGCGGGCGCGATTCGCCCGGCGATCGTCGCCAGCCGTGACAGCAATGCCGATTCCTTCTACTTCCTGGCGGATTACCACGCGCTGATCAAATGCGATGACCCGCTGCGCATCCAGCGCTCGCGTCTGGAAATCGCCGCGACCTGGCTGGCCGGTGGCCTCGATGTCGAGCGAGCAACCTTTTATCGCCAGTCCGACATCCCGGAAATCCCCGAGTTGACCTGGTTGCTGACGTGCGTTGCGGCCAAGGGCCTGCTCAACCGTGCCCACGCTTACAAGGCCTCGGTGGATAAAAATCTGGAGACCGGTGAAGACCCGGATGCCGGCATCACTATGGGCCTGTACAGCTACCCGGTGCTGATGGCGGCGGACATCCTGATGTTCAACGCGCACAAAGTGCCGGTCGGTCGAGATCAGATCCAGCACGTGGAAATGGCCCGCGACATCGGCCAACGCTTCAACCACCTGTTTGGTCAGGGCCAGGAGTTCTTCACCCTGCCCGAAGCGCTGATCGAGGAAAGCGTCGCCACCTTGCCAGGCCTCGACGGTCGCAAGATGTCCAAGAGCTACGACAACACCATTCCGTTGTTCAGCAGCGCCAAGGAGATGAAGGACGCGATCTCGCGCATCGTCACCGACTCGCGCGCCCCGGGCGAAGCCAAGGACCCGGACAACTCGCACCTGTTCACCTTGTACCAGGCCTTCGCCACACCGGCGCAAGCCGCCGAGTTCCACGGTGAGCTGGTGCAGGGCCTGGGCTGGGGTGAGGCGAAGAACCGTCTGTTCCAGTTGCTCGATGCCGAGCTGGGTGAGTCCCGCGAGCGTTATCACCAGTTGATCGCTCGTCCGGCGGACCTGGAAGACATCCTGCAAATGGGCGCGAAAAAAGCCCGTGCGGTGGCGACACCATTCCTGCAGCAGTTGCGTGAAGCGGTCGGCCTGCGTTCGTTCGTCACTCAGACCCAGGTCGCTGCCAGCACCAAGAAGAAGGCGGCCAAAGCTGCGCGTTTCGTCAGTTTCCGTGAAGACGACGGCAGTTTCCGTTTCCGTCTGCTGGCGGCGGATGGCGAGCAATTGCTGTTGTCGCGCAATTTCGCCGACGGCAAGACCGCCGGTCAGGTGACCAAACAACTGCAATCCGGCCAGGCGCTGGACGTACGCAGCGAAGGGTCGAGCTTCAGTGTCTGGCTGGAAGGCGAGTGCGTCGGCGACAGCCCGGCGTTCGCCGACGGCGCAGCGCGGGACCTGGCCATCGAGGCCTTGCGCGTCGCGCTGACCCCCGTTCAGGAATAAACAACGGCCCGGCCCGACCAAGGGCCGATTGCCATTCTTCAGGGCCGTCGCTACAGTGTCGGCCCGTTTTTGTTGCCTTGCTAACGAATTATGACGCCCCTAGAACGATATCAAGCTGATCTCAAACGTCCGGAATTCTTCCATGACGCCGCCCAGGAAACTGCTGTGCGTCATTTGCAGCGCCTGTACGACGACCTGATCGCGGCCTCGCAAAACAAGCCGGGCCTGCTCGGCAAACTGTTCGGCAAGAAGGACCAGGCGCCAGTCAAGGGCCTGTATTTCTGGGGCGGCGTGGGTCGCGGCAAGACCTACCTGGTCGATACCTTCTTCGAAGCGTTGCCGTTCAAGGAGAAATCCCGGACGCACTTCCACCGCTTCATGAAGCGCGTGCACGAAGAGATGAAAACCCTGGGCGGCGAGAAGAACCCGCTGACCATCATCGCCAAGCGCTTTGCCGCCGAAGCGCGGGTGATCTGCTTCGATGAATTCTTCGTGTCCGACATCACCGACGCGATGATTCTCGGCACTCTGATGGAAGAGTTGTTCAAGAACGGCGTGACCCTGGTCGCGACCTCGAACATCGTGCCGGATGGCCTGTACAAGGACGGTCTGCAACGTGCGCGCTTCCTGCCCGCGATTGCGTTGATCAAGCAGAACACCGACATCGTCAACGTCGACAGCGGCGTCGATTACCGTCTTCGCCATCTTGAGCAAGCGGAGTTGTTTCACTTCCCGCTCGACGAAGCGTCCCACGAGAGCCTGCGCAAAAGCTTCCGCGCACTCACTCCGGAATGCACGGCAGCCGTTGAAAATGACGTATTGATCATCGAGAACCGCGAGATCCGTGCCCTGCGCACCTGCGACGACGTGGCCTGGTTCGACTTCCGCGAACTGTGCGACGGCCCACGGAGCCAGAACGACTACATCGAACTCGGCAAGATCTTCCACGCCGTGTTACTCAGTGGCGTGGAGCAGATGAGCGTGACCACCGACGACATCGCCCGTCGCTTCATCAACATGGTCGACGAGTTCTATGATCGTAACGTCAAGCTGATCATTTCTGCTGAAGTCGAGCTCAAGGATCTATACACCGGCGGTCGCCTGAACTTCGAGTTCCAGCGCACCCTGAGCCGTCTGCTGGAGATGCAATCCCACGAATTCCTGTCGCGGGCGCACAAGCCTTAAGCGGACACGGATGCAAAAAAGGGCCTGCAATGCAGGCCCTTTTTTTGTGTGCTGCACCTGTAATCAGGCGGCTTGCTGGAACTGCTGGCGATACTGGTTCGGCGACAGTTCGGTGTGTTGGCGGAACAGCCGTGCGAAGAAGCTCGCATCGTCGTAGCCGACTTCGTAGCTGATGGTCTTGATACTTTTGCGACTGCCTGACAGCAGGCCTTTGGCGGTTTCGATGCGCAGCCTTTGCAGGTAGTGCAGCGGCTTGTCGCCGGTGGCCGTCTGGAAGCGGCGCATGAAATTGCGGATGCTCATGCCGTGTTCGCGGGCGACATCCTCGAAACGGAACTTGTCGGCGAAATGCTCTTCGAGCCAGTGCTGGATCTGCAGGATGATTACATCCTGGTGCAGCTTCTGCCCGCCAAAACCGATGCGTCCGGGAGAGTAGTTGCGCTGCACTTCGTAGAGGATGTCGCGGGCAACGGCCTGGGCGACGTTGGCGCCACAGAAACGCTCGATCAGGTAGATGTAAAGATCGCAGGCCGACGTGGTGCCGCCGGCGCAGAACAGGTTGTCGGCATCCGTGAGGTGCTTGTCTTTATTCAGTTGGACGTTGGGAAAGCGCTCCTCAAAGGCATTGAAGAAACGCCAGTAGGTGGTCGCTTCCTTGCCATCGAGCAGGCCGGCTTCGGCGAGCCAGAACACGCCGGTCGCTTCACCGCAGAGCACCGCGCCTCGTGCATGCTGTTCACGCAGCCACGGCAACACCTGTGGATAACGCTGGCAAATGGTCTCGAAATCGTCCCAGAAGGCCGGGAGGATGATCACGTCGGTATTTTCCAGGCCGCCGTCCACCGGCATGAGCACATCACTGAAACTGTTGACGGGGTTGCCGTCGGGACTGACAACGCGGGTTTCAAAGCCGGGAGTGAGGCCCTGGCCCTGTTGTTTACCGTAGCGCAGGCTGGCCAGATGGAAGAAATCCTTGGCCTGCATGAGGGTATAGGCAAAAACCCGGTCGATCGCCAGGATGCTGACGCGCCGCAATGGCGCAGAGGATTGGGTAGACATAATTCAATTTATTCTTATAGGGGAAAGTGGTCACCAAGCGGCTGGATCGTCTTATTTTTTGGCGGATGTGTCCAGTGTCCTGTTGCAGGTGGTCGGCTTAGTCTCTGGATTCATTTTCGGCCAACAATAATTACAGGTGCCCCGATGATCCCTAGAACCCTGTTTAGCTCCGAGCACGAACTGTTCCGTGACAGCGTCCGAACTTTCCTCGAAAAAGAGGCGGTGCCGTTCCATGCGCAGTGGGAAAAACAGGGTTTCATCGATCGTACGCTGTGGAACAAGGCGGGGGAGGCGGGGATGCTGTGCTCTCATTTGCCGGAGCAATACGGCGGTCTGGGGGCGGACTTCCTTTACAGCGCGGTGGTGATCGAGGAGGTAGGGCGCCTCGGTTTGACCGGGATTGGGTTTTCCCTGCATTCGGATATCGTCGCGCCGTACATCCTGCATTACGGCAGTGAAGCCCTGAAACACAAATACCTGCCCAAGTTGGTCTCCGGGGAAATGGTCACCGCCATCGCCATGACCGAGCCTGGCGCCGGTTCCGATCTGCAAGGGGTGAAGACCACCGCGGTGCTGGATGGCGACGAGTACGTGATCAATGGCTCAAAAACCTTTATCACCAACGGCTTTCTGGCGGACCTGGTGATCGTGGTGGCCAAGACCGATCCAAAGGCGGGCGCCAAGGGCACCAGCCTGTTCCTGGTGGAGGCAAGCACGCCGGGTTTCGATAAGGGCAAGCGTCTGGAGAAGGTGGGGATGAAGGCCCAGGACACTTCCGAACTGTTCTTCCAGGACGTGCGGGTGCCCAAGGAGAACTTGCTGGGGCAGGCCGGGATGGGTTTTGCCTACTTGATGCAGGAGTTGCCCCAGGAGCGGTTGACGGTGGCGATCGGTGGTCTGGCCTCGGCGGAAGCGGCGTTGCAGTGGACCTTGGAATACACCCGTGAGCGCAAGGCGTTCGGCAAGTCGATCGCGGATTTCCAGAACACCCGCTTCAAGCTGGCGGAAATGGCCACACAGATTCAGATTGGCCGGGTATTTGTCGATCGCTGCCTGGAACTGCACCTGCAAGGCAAACTCGACGTGCCGACGGCCGCGATGGCGAAGTATTGGGGGACCGACCTGCAATGCCAGGTGCTCGACGAGTGCGTGCAACTGCATGGCGGCTACGGCTTCATGTGGGAATACCCGATCGCCCGGGCCTGGGCGGATGCGCGGGTGCAGCGGATCTATGCCGGGACCAATGAAATCATGAAGGAGATTATTGCGCGGGCGCTTTGATCTGCGGCTGACGACAGATCGTTTCGCGAGCAGGCTCGCTCCTGTAGGAACGGGCTTGCCCGCGAAGCTTTTAGCGGTCGATCAAGGCGCCGGATTCGGGTGATCCCGGTGAATCGCCTCAATCCCCTCCAGCACCTCATCCGACAACGTCAAATCAAAACTGGCAATGTTGCTGTCCAGTTGCTCAAGGGTGGTCGCGCCGATGATGTTGCTGGTGACGAACGGCTGCTGGGTGACGAAGGCCAGGGCCATTTGCGCCGGGTCCATGCCGTGTTCGCGGGCCAGTGCGACATAACGGCTGCACGCCGCTTCCGACTGTGGGTTGAAATAGCGACTGAAGCGGCTGTAGAGGCTCAGGCGGCCTTTTGGCGGACGTGCGCCACCTTCGTATTTGCCCGACAGGAAACCGAACGCCAGGGGCGAATAGGCGAGCAGGCCGCATTGTTCGCGGATGGCAATTTCTGCCAGGCCGACTTCGAAGCTGCGGTTGAGCAGGTTGTAGGGGTTCTGGATCGTTACCGCGCGTGGCCAGCCACGGGCCTCGGCCAGGGCGAGGAAGCGCATGGTGCCCCACGGGGTTTCGTTGGACAGGCCAATGTGGCGGATCTTCCCGGCCTTGACCTGTTCATCCAGCGCTTCAAGGGTGTCTTCGAGCGGCGTCAGGTTGACCTCGCTCTTGTGCTTGTAGCCCAGTTGGCCGAAAAAGTTAGTGCTGCGCTCCGGCCAGTGCAACTGGTAGAGGTCGATCCAGTCGGTCTGCAGGCGCTTGAGGCTGGCATCCAGAGCCTGGACGATGTGTTCGCGGTTGTGCTTGAGGTGGCCGTCACGGATGTAGTCGATGGTGTTGCCCGGACCGGCGATCTTGCTGGCGAGGATCCAGTCGGCGCGATCGCCACGGCTCTTGAAATAGTTGCCGATATAACGCTCGGTGCTGGCGTAGGTCTCGGCTTTTGGTGGCACCGGATACATCTCGGCCGTATCGAGGAAATTGATCCCGGCGCCCTTGGCTCTTTCGATCTGGGCGAAGGCCTCGGCCTCGCTGTTCTGCTCACCCCAGGTCATGGTTCCGAGGCAGATGGCACTCACTTTGAGATCGGTGCGGCCTAGCTGGCGATAGTCCATCGGGTGCTCCCTTGGCAAAACAATCATAAAAGCAGGTTGAAATATTTTTCGCAATCTGCATAATTGCGCACCTCTTTCTGCAGTGGAAGTGATGCGCCGCCGCCGAAGAATCTTGCCGTTGAACGGACGCGCCGACCCGAGCCCCCGAAAGCGTCTGTATCCGGCTGCCTTTGACTTGTCAAAGTACGCACTATTCAGTAAGATCCGCCGTCTAAATTTACAGGCGGCCCCTGAGGCTATAAAGAATGAAAACTTTTACTGCTAAACCGGAAACAGTACAGCGCGACTGGTTCGTCGTCGACGCTGCTGGTCAGACCCTGGGTCGTCTGGCCACCGAAATCGCGAGCCGTCTGCGTGGCAAGCACAAGCCTGAGTACACTCCTCACGTAGATACCGGCGACTACATCGTCGTAATCAACGCTGAGCAGATCCGTGTTACCGGTGCTAAAACCACTGATAAAATGTACTACTCCCACTCCGGTTTCCCGGGCGGCATCAAGTCGATCAACTTTGAAAAGCTGATCGCCAAGGCCCCTGAGCGCGTGATCGAGACCGCGGTTAAAGGCATGCTGCCTAAGAACCCGCTGGGTCGTGACATGTACCGTAAGCTGAAAGTCTATGCGGGCGCTGTACACCCTCATACTGCTCAGCAGCCCCAAGAACTGAAGATTTAACGGAATAGTTCATTATGTCGGCGACTCAAAATTACGGCACTGGCCGTCGCAAGACCGCAACCGCACGCGTTTTCCTGCGTCCGGGCACTGGTAACATCTCCATCAACAACCGCTCCCTGGATAACTTCTTCGGTCGCGAAACTGCCCGCATGGTAGTTCGTCAGCCGCTGGAACTGACCGAGACCGTCGAGAAGTTCGACATCTACGTCACCGTTATCGGCGGTGGTGTAAGTGGTCAAGCTGGCGCAATCCGCCACGGTATCACTCGTGCCCTGATGGACTACGACGAAACTCTGCGCAGCGCTCTGCGTAAAGCGGGCTTCGTAACCCGTGACGCGCGTGAAGTTGAACGTAAGAAAGTTGGTCTGCGTAAAGCGCGTAAGCGTCCGCAGTACTCGAAGCGTTAATTCGCTTTCGCGTTCAAAGCGCCCAGTCTCCTCACGGAGCTGGGCGTTTTTTTTGGGCGATGTTTTTTTGGTGTGACAACTTGCCACAGCCACAGAGCCCCTATACTACAAGGCTCTGGGGTTCTGACGGGTGGTAATTACCTTGTCAGAATTGGGGCTTTTCATTACCATTCTGCAAAATTTTTATAAGTACAGATTTTTACTTAGTAGATGCCTGATTTAACAGGCCACAAAGCTGATGGGAGAGGACTGGATGAGCAATGACGGCGTGAATACAGGCCGGCGTCGCTTCTTGGTAGCAGCCACATCCGTGGTGGGTGCTGCAGGAGCGGTGGGGGCTGCGGTCCCGTTCGTGGGTTCATGGTTTCCCAGTGCCAAGGCGAAAGCCGCAGGTGCACCGGTGAAAGTGAATGTCAGCAAGATCGAGCCAGGCCAGCAATTGATTGCTGAATGGCGCGGCCAGCCGGTATTCATTGTCCGCCGTACCCCGGAAATTCTCGGCAATCTCACGAAGATCGAGGGTGACCTCTCCGATCCGGAGTCCAAGGCTTCGGTACAGCCGGCCTACGTTGACCCCAAGACGCGTTCGATCAAGCCAGAGGTCCTGCTGCTGATCGGTATCTGCACGCACCTGGGCTGCTCGCCGACCTTCCGTCCAGAAGTGGCGCCCGCCGATCTCGGGCCGAAGTGGGTAGGTGGCTATTTCTGTCCTTGCCACGGCTCCCACTACGACCTGGCTGGCCGTGTCTACAAGTCGCAGCCTGCGCCTTTGAACCTGCCAGTTCCCCCGCATTCCTATGAGTCGGACGAGATCATCGTCGTCGGCGTCGACACGGAGAAAGCGTGATGAGCAAGTTCATGGATTGGGTTGATGCGCGCTTCCCCGCGACCAAGATGTGGGAAGACCATCTCAGCAAGTATTACGCCCCGAAGAACTTCAACTTCTTCTACTTCTTTGGCTCCCTGGCACTGCTGGTTCTGGTTAACCAGATCGTTACCGGTGTCTGGCTGACCATGAGCTACACCCCGTCGGCGGAAGAGGCCTTTGCCTCCGTCGAATACATCATGCGCGACGTCGAGTACGGCTCGATCCTGCGCTTGCTGCACTCCACCGGCGCCTCGGCGTTCTTCATCGTGGTCTACCTGCACATGTTCCGTGGCCTGCTCTACGGTTCGTACCAGAAGCCGCGTGAGCTGGTCTGGGTGTTCGGTATGCTGATCTACCTGGCACTGATGGCGGAAGCCTTCATGGGCTACCTGCTGCCGTGGGGCCAGATGTCCTACTGGGGTGCCCAGGTGATCATCTCGCTGTTCGGTGCGATCCCGGTTATCGGTGACGACCTGACCCAGTGGATCCGTGGTGACTACCTGATCTCGGGCATCACCCTGAACCGCTTCTTTGCCTTGCACGTGGTCGCCTTGCCAATCGTTATCCTTGGCCTGGTGGTACTGCACGTCCTGGCACTGCACGAAGTCGGCTCGAACAACCCGGATGGCGTGGACATCAAGAAATACAAAGACGAGAACGGCGTACCGCTGGATGGCATTGCTTTCCACCCGTACTACACCGTGAAAGATATCGTCGGCGTGGTGGTGTTCCTGTTCATCTTCTGCTCGATCGTGTTCTTCTTCCCGGAAATGGGCGGTTACTTCCTGGAGAAACCGAACTTTGAAGTGGCAAACGCCTTCAAGACCCCAGAGCACATCGCTCCGGTCTGGTACTTCACCCCGTTCTACGCGATCTTGCGTGCGGTGCCGGACAAACTCCTGGGCGTTATCGCCATGGGTGCCGCGATTGCCGTGCTGTTCGTCCTGCCATGGCTTGACCGCAGTCCGGTCAAATCCATGCGCTACAAGGGCTGGATGAGCAAGATCTGGCTGTGGGTATTCTGCATTTCGTTCGTGATCCTGGGTGTACTGGGGGTTCTGGCGCCAACGCCGGGTCGTACGCTGCTGTCGCAGGTATGCACCTTCCTGTACTTCGCCTACTTCATTCTGATGCCGTTCTACACCCGGCTCGAGAAGACAAAACCGGTTCCGGAAAGGGTGACTGGCTGATGAAAAAGCTATTTGCTGTACTGATTCTTGCTGCTCTGCCTGTCTTCTCCTTTGCGGCTGAACACGGTGGCCCCGAGCTTGAGAAAGTCGATATCGACGTCTCCGATAAAGCGGCTATGCAGGATGGCGCACGCACGTTCGCCAACTACTGCATGGGCTGCCACAGTGCCAAGTTCCAGCGCTACGAGCGCGTTGCCGACGATCTGGGTATTCCTCACGATCTGATGCTCAAGAACCTGGTGTTCACCGGCGCCAAAATCGGCGACCACATGAGCATCGGCATGCAGCCGGCGGACGCCAAGGCATGGTTTGGCGCTGCGCCGCCTGACCTGACCCTGGTCGCCCGTGTGCGTGGTACTGACTGGCTGTACGGTTACCTGAAATCGTTCTACGAAGATCCTGCACGCCCTTGGGGTGTGAACAACAAGGTCTTCCCGAACGTCGGCATGCCCAACGTGCTGGTCGGCCTGCAAGGTCGCCAGGTCGTAGGCTGCAAACAGGTGCAGATCGTCGAAGACGGCAAGAAGCAATATGATCCGCTGACCGGTACGCCGCTGACTCATGAAGCGTGCGATCAGTTGACCATCGTGCCGAAGTCCGGTGCTCTCACCGAAGAGCAGTTCGATGAGAAGGTCAAGAATCTGGTAACCTTCCTCGCTTACTCGGCTAACCCGGTTAAGCTAGAGCATCAACGCATTGGTACCTATGTATTGCTGTACCTGGCGTTCTTCTTCGTATTCGCCTACTTGCTCAAGCGCGAATACTGGAAAGATGTT
Source organism: Pseudomonas fluorescens (assembly GCF_019212185.1). NCBI lineage: Bacteria > Pseudomonadati > Pseudomonadota > Gammaproteobacteria > Pseudomonadales > Pseudomonadaceae > Pseudomonas > Pseudomonas fluorescens. The sequence continues at coordinate 5,455,792 of NZ_CP078138.1, read as the reverse complement.
CACTGATAAAGCTTCAAGCAATTGCTGTTAACCGCGCGCGCCCAAGGGTGTCTCTGAAAACGTAACAGGCCTGGTCAAACAGGTGTTACGGGAGGCGCCCTCTGGGCGCGCGCGTTTTTCCGCTTACGAATATTTCAACAAGCGAGGAGGACCGCCATGGGCGTGACCAATCGGTTGGCCTGTTACTCCGACCCCGCCGACCACTATTCCCACCGAGTGCGCATCGTACTGGCAGAGAAGGGTGTCAGCGCCGAGATCATCAGCGTTGAGGCGGGGCGTCAGCCGCCTAAACTGATCGAAGTGAACCCGTACGGCAGCTTGCCCACCCTGGTCGATCGCGACCTGGCGTTGTGGGAGTCGACGGTGGTGATGGAATATCTGGATGAGCGTTACCCGCATCCGCCGCTATTGCCGGTTTATCCTGTGGCGCGGGCCAATAGCCGGCTGCTGATGCACCGCATCCAGCGCGACTGGTGTGGCTTGGTGGATCTGATCCTGGATTCGCGCACCAAAGAGCCCGCGCGTGCGCAGGCGCGCAAAGAGCTGCGTGAAAGCCTCACGGGCGTTTCGCCGCTGTTCGCCGACAAACCGTTTTTCCTCAGTGAGGAACAAAGTCTGGTGGATTGCTGCCTATTGCCCATACTCTGGCGTTTGCCGATTCTGGGTATTGAACTGCCGCGGCCGGCCAAGCCGCTGCTTGATTATATGGAGCGCCAGTTTGCGCGTGAGACATTCCAGGCGAGCCTGTCTGCTGTCGAACGCGATATGCGCTAAGGCTTAAGGAGCCGCTATGAACTCCAGTCGACCTTATCTGGTCCGTGCGCTCTATGAGTGGATTGTGGATAACGATTGCACCCCGCACATGCTGGTCAACTCCGAGTTTCCGTCGGTGCAGGTGCCGCAGGGATTTGCCAGTGACGGACAGATTGTCCTCAACGTATCGCCTGCAGCTGTACACCATCTGCACATGGACAACGATGCGGTGAGTTTCGAGGGTCGCTTCGGCGGTGTGCCGCACACTCTGTACGTGCCTGTCGCGGCGATCCTGGGGATTTACGCCCGGGAGAATGGGCAGGGCATGGTGTTCGATCTGGAGTCGCCGGTAGGTGACGAGGATGAGCTCGAGCCGGAAGACGATTTGCCACCGGACGACGAGCCGCCGCGCCCAAGCGGGCGGCCAAGTCTGAAAGTGGTGAAGTAATAAAAAAGGCGATCCGGATGGATCGCCTTTTTTGTGCCTGCCGTTCGGATTACATCAGTCGATGTACTCGAACAGTTTGACGATTTTCTGCACCCCGGAAACGCCCTGAACCAGATTGGTGGCCTGGGCGGCTTCCTGTTTGGTCAGCAGGCCCAGCAGATAGACGATGCCGTTTTCGGTGATGACTTTGATGCGCGAACCGGGAATGTTGGCATCGGCCAGCATCTGGGTCTTGATCTTGGTGGTCAACCAGGCGTCGTTATTGCGCGCCAGCAGCGACGATGGCTGCATCACCTGCAGTTCGTTGTGTACCGTCTTGACGCGTTGTACGGCTGCCGCTGCCTGTTCGGCCTGGGCCTTGAGGTCGGCGCGGGGCGTTTGCCCGGCCAGCAGAACCACGCCGTTGAAGCTGGAGACGACGATGTGGGATTTGTTGTCCAGATCCGGGTTGGCCTTGGCAACGTTGACGCCGACCTTGGTTTCGATCAGGGAGTCGTCGATCTTGCTGCCGAAGGTGCGGGTGCCACGGTCATCTTGAATGGGGCTTTCACGGCTGGCATTAACCACCGAGGTGCAACCGCTGATGCCGAGGCATAGGGTCAGGGCCAGAAGGCCTAGGCGATTAGGGGTCATTCTTCACTCCCGAACAGTTGGCTATCGATCAAGTCGCAGAGGCAGTGGATCGCCAGCAAGTGGACTTCCTGGATGCGTGCGGTGACATTGGCCGGTACGCGAATCTCGACGTCTTCCGGCAACAGCAGCGAGGCCATGCCGCCGCCATCGCGTCCGGTCATTGCTACGACAATCATTTCGCGATCATGTGCGGCCTGGATCGCTTGAATTATGTTGGCCGAGTTGCCGCTGGTGGAAATCGCCAGCAGTACGTCGCCGGGTTGGCCCAGAGCGCGAATCTGCTTGGAGAAGATTTCGTTGTAGCTGTAGTCGTTGGCGATCGAGGTGATGGTCGAGCTGTCGGTGGTCAGCGCGATGGCTGGCAGGCTCGGGCGCTCACGCTCGAAGCGATTGAGTAGCTCGGAGGAAAAGTGCTGGGCATCACCTGCTGAGCCGCCATTGCCGCAAGAAAGCATTTTGCCGTCGTTGAGCAGGGCGTTGACCATCACTTGGCTGGCTTGCTCGATGTGTGGTGCAAGTACGTCCATCGCCTGTTGCTTGGTGTCGATGCTGGCCTGAAAAAGCTGGCGAATTCGGGATTGCATGTCCATCTGTGTGACCTTAAGTGGCGCGGCCTGGTGGCACCGCAATGTGCGGCCCGCAAAGCAAAGAGCAAGAATAGTGGGTAAAAAACGGCCGAGCCCGAGAGCGTTCAGCTGTCAAAGGCATTCCTTAGCCAGTTCAGGTGCGCTGCAGTGCTGTCTATGGCAACTACATCAAAACGGCAGGGAGATTCGGCCCAGCGTGCCTCGCTCTGCAGAAAATACTGCGCGGCGAGAATCAGTTTTTCGCGCTTTCGCGCATCGATACTATCGAGCGCGCCACCCCATTGGGTGTGTTGTCTGTAGCGGACTTCGACGAATACTACTGTATCGCCGTCAAGCATGACCAGATCAAGCTCGCCGCGTTTACACAACCAGTTCTGCGCCAGCAGGCGCAGACCCTGTTGCTGGAGATGCTCGAGCGCCTGGCGCTCGGCATCTCGACCGCTTTGTTGGCGTGACCTGTCGGGCATCAGCGCGGCGTGTCAGGCAGGCGCTGAACCTGGCCGCTGACGAATTGTGCCCACGGCAACTGGCGCTGCACGCGCTGGGTCGGGCTCATGCTCAGGTTGCCCGACTGGCCTTCGATGGTGCTGTTCGGCAGGGCCTTGAGCTGACCCAGGCGGGGTGCCAAGCGATAGGCGTCGACGCCCATGGCGTACAGGCGGCCCAGGCTGCTGTTGGCTTGCGGCCATTGTGCGGCCACTTGCTGGCGCAGTGGGTCGCTGGTGCTGAGCAGCCATGGGGTTTCGCAGAAGCGAATGCCGTTCATGTCGTTGTACTGGTTCTGGTCACCACTGGCGCTATAGACGTGGGAAGTGGCATAGACCGGTACATCGCCTGCGTACTGGAAGTTCAGCGTTGGCTTGATCTGCTGAGCCTGTTGCGGCGTCGAGGCGAGGAAGATGAACTCGATGTCCTGGCGGCGCGAAGGTTGTGCAGCGACCGCAGTGCCTACCGTGCTTTGCAGGCTCTTGGCGCGACCTTCGCTCTGGCGCAGTTGAAACAGATCGGCGATCTGCTGGGCCAGTTGCACGGGTTGGTCGACACGCTCGATACCGATAATGCTGCCGCCGTTGGCCTGCCAATCCTGGCTGAAAGCCTTCAATACGCGATCGCCCCATTCGCCTTTCGGCACCAGCACTGCGGCGCGATGCAGGCCGTCGGCGCGAGCGCGGCGCGATACTTCGCGTGCTTCGTCTTCAGCGGCCAGGCCAAATTGGAACAGTTGCGCCGGACCTTGTTCACCCTCGCTGTAGTTCAGCGCCAGGGTGGTGATGGGCAGTTGTGGGCGGGCGCTGAGTTGTTTGACCAGGGGTTTTTCCAGAGGGCCGACCACCAGTTGCACGCCATCGGCTTGCGCCTTGCGATAGAAGTCATCCAGCGACGTCAGGCGCGAGCTGTCGTAAAACTCGATGGCGGGCGGATTCTGTCCGGCCTGCTGTGCCTGGTAGTGCGCGGCCATGAAGCCCTCTCGCAGCGCTTTGGCGACGGACGCGAGCGGGCCTTCCTGGGGCAGCAGCAGGCCAATCTTGGCCAATGGCTGGCTGGCCAGTTGCTTGAGTTGGGTCAGTGGCAGCGGCAGTTGCAGCGCGGCCGGGTGTTTCGGGTGCTGGGCTTTCCAGGTGTCGATGGCGGTCTGCTGCGACTCCAGGGTGCCGGCCGTTTTCACCGCGACCGCCAGGCTCATCCAGCCACCCAGCACGTCGTCGGTGATGGGTTGCAGTTGGTCGGTGGGCAGCGAAGCGATCAGGGTCCAGATGGCTTCGTGGTTCTTGCCGGCGGCGTCGCCCTTCATCAGTGGGGCGATGGCGATCCGCTCGCGTGCTGCGGCGAGGGTCTGGCCATCGGCTTCAAGGGCGCGTGCGCGGACAATACCGGTACGTACCTGTTGCTCGTCCGGCAGCTCGCTGAGGCGTTGCAGGCTCGGGTGGCTCAGGGCGGTCAGCGCAGCCTTGGGCTGGTTCCGGGTCATTGCCAGTTCAGCGGCCAGGGTGCTGGCAAATACCTGCTGGCCCGGCTTGAGTTGGTCCACCGGGACCTGTTGCAGGATTTGCGCGGATTGTCCGGCATTGCCCTGGCGATAAGCCAGGTCGGCTGCGCTCAGGCGCAGCAGGGCAGCCTTCTCCGGATTGGTGCTGGTGGCAGCCTGTTCGAGCAGTTGCTCGATACTGGCATCGGCCGTCCGTGGAAGGTCGCCAAGGCTGGACGAGGGCGAGCTGGCGCAAGCCGCCAACAGGGCAGCGAGGCAGAGGGCAGTGAACAGCCGCAGGCAAGCGATCATGTAAGTGTTCCTGATACTCGATCAAATTAGCGTGGAATTGTACCCAAGCACTGGCCGGGGCGCGATGTTACTGGCGTGAAACGTTCGATTTAGGTCGTGTAAATGTTGCCGAGGTCACTAAAGGGTAGTGCGCGAGCATGACAGTGGGGCGCATCTGTCACCCTTCGACGCGCTACAATGGCAGCTTTATCGATCATGAGGTGTGCGCTTTGACTGCTCCAGGTGCTTTGAATTCCGCTGCTGGCTCGCTTTTTGTGGTGGCGACGCCCATCGGCAACCTGGATGACATCAGTGCGCGGGCCCTGAAAATCTTGCGTGAAGTGGCATTGATTGCTGCTGAAGACACGCGTCATTCCCTGCGTTTGCTCCAGCATTTCGGTATCGCCACGCCGCTGGCCGCCTGCCATGAGCACAATGAGCGCGATGAAGGCAGTCGCTTCATAACCCGTCTGCTGGCCGGCGACAATGTCGCGCTGATTTCCGATGCCGGCACCCCACTGATATCGGATCCAGGCTATCACCTGGTGCGCCAGGCGCGGGCAGCGGGTATTAAGGTGGTGCCGGTTCCTGGTGCTTGCGCGCTGATCGCCGCCTTGTCGGCAGCGGGTCTGCCTTCCGACCGGTTTATCTTTGAAGGTTTCCTGCCGGCCAAGGCCGTGGGTCGTCGCGCGCGTCTGGAGTCTATAAAGGAAGAGCCGCGTACGCTGATTTTTTATGAGGCGCCGCACCGAATTCTCGAATGCCTGCAGGACATGGAGCTGGTATTCGGTCCCGAGCGGCCGGCGTTGTTGGCGCGCGAGTTGACCAAGACCTTCGAAACCCTCAAGGGGCTCCCGCTGGCCGAGCTTCGTCAGTTTGTCGAGAGCGACAGCAATCAGCAGCGCGGCGAGTGCGTGGTGCTGGTCGCTGGCTGGACGGCGCCGGAGAGTGAGGATGCAGTCAGCAGTGAGGCGATGCGGGTGCTGAATCTGTTGCTGGAGGAAATGCCGCTCAAGCGTGCAGCGGCATTGGCGGCGCAAATTACCGGGGAGCGCAAGAACGTGCTTTACCAGATTGCCCTGGAAAAACAGAAGGGCGAGTAACAGCGGGGCCTGCAGAGCAGGAAAAGGCTTTTATTACTTGTTCTTCGGGCCATGTGCCGTTAGCATTCGCGCCGGAGAGTCGATCGGACAGTCGCTGCCCTCTATGAAAATTAGGGGGGGGAGGAAAGTCCGGGCTCCATAGGGCGAAGTGCCAGGTAATGCCTGGGAGGCGTGAGCCTACGGAAAGTGCCACAGAAAACAACCGCCTAAGCGCTTCGGCGCCGGTAAGGGTGAAAAGGTGCGGTAAGAGCGCACCGCACGACTGGCAACAGTTCGTGGCTAGGTAAACCCCACTTGGAGCAAGACCAAATAGGGTCCCAAGGCGTGGCCCGCGCTGGGACCGGGTAGGTTGCTAAAGGTGTCCAGTGATGGCCATCGTAGACGAATGACTGTTCAAGACAGAACCCGGCTTACAGATCGACTCTCCACCTTTTTTACGCTCTTGTGCTTGAATAACGGGCACGAAAGCTTGGTATTATCAGCGTCATGTCAGTAACAGTGACTGGCAGTGCAAGTTGATGTTGCTATGACATCATTCCCCGCTTGACCCCCCTTGTAGAGGCGCGCGTGTAGTAGCAATTACCCACCCCTGCTGAATCACTAGCAGAAGCGCTTTTGTAATACCGAAAAAATCTTACTCTTAATAAATTACTTTAACTTCTCAACGTAGCCGCCTGTGCTGCTTGAAGTTGCTGGGCGTACTCATTCTCCAAATATCCGTAACCCCTTCTTTTACCCAGTTAAATCGCCGATTTGTAAGGATTTTCCTTTACTGCGCGCCTTGACGGTGCGGTGGGCGCATTCCTATAGTGTGCGCAAGTGGCGAAAAGTGGCATGAAGTGGGTTTTTTGAGCGCAAAACGCTAAAATTTGGAGAAACGCTGACGTGTTTCGCGGAGCCAACGCTATCAGTCTCGATGCAAAGGGCCGTCTCGCCATGCCGAGCCGGTACCGTGACGAGCTGATTTCGCGAAGTTCCGGGCAATTGATTGTGACGATCGATGCCGTTGATCCCTGTTTATGTGTTTACCCCCTCGATGAGTGGGAGCTGATTGAAACCAAACTGCGCGCACTGCCTTCGCTTCGCGAAGAGAACCGTCGCCTGCAACGTTTGCTGATTGGTAATGCCGTCGACCTCGAGCTCGATGGCAGTGGTCGTTTTCTGGTACCGCCGCGGTTGCGTGAATATGCCAAGTTGGATAAGCGCGCAATGTTGGTCGGCCAACTGAACAAGTTCCAATTGTGGGACGAGGATGCCTGGGATGCAGTGTCTGCTGCTGACCTGGCTGCTATTCAACAACCGGGCGCCATGCCTGATGAACTGCGTGATTTGATTCTGTGACTATTAATAGCGGCTTTAACCACATCACCGTACTGCTTGACGAAGCCGTCGAGGCTCTCGCTGTACGCCCTGATGGCTGCTATCTCGATGGCACGTTCGGGCGTGGCGGCCATAGCCGCCTTATTCTCAGCCAGCTCGGTCCCGATGGCCGGCTCCTGGGATTCGACAAGGATCCACAGGCGATTGCCACCGGGCAAACGCTAGCGGCCGAAGACGGCCGCTTTGTCGTTGTGCAGCGCAGCTTTGCCGAGCTGGGCTCGGAAGTGGCCGAGCGAGGCCTGGCTGGCAAAGTCAGCGGTGTACTGCTCGACCTGGGCGTGTCCTCGCCGCAACTCGACGACCCCGAGCGTGGCTTCAGTTTCCTCAATGATGGCCCGCTGGACATGCGCATGGATCCGTCTCGCGGAATCAGCGCCGCCGAATTCGTCAATACCGCACCTGTCGAAGAAATTGCCCGCGTATTCAAAGAGTACGGCGAAGAACGTTTCTCCGGCCGCATGGCGCGTGCAGTTGTGGAGCGGCGTGACATCAAGCCATTCGAGCGCACTGGCGACCTGGCCGAAGTCCTGAAAGTCGCCAATCCGGCGTGGGAAAAGGGCAAGAACCCGGCGACTCGCGCCTTCCAGGGCCTGCGTATTCACGTCAACAACGAACTGGGCGACCTCGAAGCCGGCCTCGATGCTGCGCTCGAAGCGCTGGAAATCGGTGGCCGTCTGGTCGTCATCAGCTTTCACTCGCTGGAAGACCGCATCGTCAAACTGTTCATGCGCAAACTGGTCAAGGGCGAAAGCGATAACCTGCCGCGCAACTTGCCGGTGCGTTTTGAAGCCTTCTCACCGAAAATCAAGGTCCATGGCAAAGCGCAGTTCGCCGGAGAAGCTGAACTCAAGGCCAACCCTCGTTCCCGCAGCGCAGTCATGCGCGTAGCGGAGAAACTTCGGTGAGCAAGCTTTTCGCCAAGCCACTTCCCGGCGGAAGCTTTTTCATGTTCCTGCTGTTTGTCAGCGTGCTCGTTTCGGCGATCGCGGTGTCCTACAGCGCCCACTGGAATCGGCAATTGCTCAATTCGCTGTACAACGAACTGAGTGTGCGCGACAAGGCGCAGGCTGAGTGGGGTCGGCTGATTCTCGAGCAGAGTACCTGGACCGCTCACAGCCGGATCGAAGTACTGGCCACCGAGCAACTGAAGATGCGCATTCCTGGCGCCGCGGAAGTGCAGATGGTGGCGCCATGATGAAGCTCGAAGGCGGCCTGTTCCCCTGGCGCTTTCGCCTGGTCCTGGGGTTGCTCGGGATCATGGTGGCTGCGATCGCCTGGCGCATCATCGACCTGCAGGTAGTCGACCGTGACTTCCTCAAGGGCCAGGGCGATGCCCGGAGTGTTCGTCACATCCCTATTCCAGCGCACCGTGGCCTGATCACCGATCGCAACGGCGAACCGCTGGCAGTGAGCACGCCGGTGACCACCCTGTGGGCCAACGCCAAGGAAATGCAAACGGCCAAGGACAAGTGGCCGGCGCTCGCGGCTGCCCTGGGGCAGAACCCGAAAGCCCTGGCTGAGCGCCTCGAAGCGCAGGCCAATAAAGAATTCATCTATCTGGTGCGCGGCCTGACCCCTGAGCAGGGCCAGGTCGTGCTCGACCTCAAGGTGCCTGGCGTCTATGGCATCGAAGAGTTCCGGCGCTTCTATCCGGCCGGTGAAGTCACCGCGCACATGGTCGGATTTACCGACATTGATGACCATGGTCGTGAGGGGGTCGAACTGGCCTACGACGAGTGGCTGGCCGGCGTACCGGGCAAGCGTCAGGTCATCAAGGACCGGCGCGGCAGACTGATCAAAGACGTCCAGGTCACCAAAAACGCCAAGGCCGGCAAGCCCTTGGCGTTGTCGATTGACCTGCGCCTGCAATACCTGGCCAACCGCGAACTGCGTAACGCGATCATCGAGAATGGCGCCAAGGCCGGCAGCCTGGTGATCATGGACGTGAAGTCCGGCGAGATCCTGGCCATGGTCAACCAGCCGACCTACAACCCGAACAACCGTCGCAACCTGCAGCCGGCGATGATGCGTAACCGCGCGATGATCGACGTGTTCGAACCGGGTTCGACCATGAAAGCCATCTCCATGAGCGCCGCCCTGGAAACCGGGCGCTGGAAGCCGAGCGACACCGTCGAGGTGTACCCGGGCTCCCTGCAGATCGGCAAATACACCATCAAGGACGTTTCCAAGAGCGAAGGCCCGGTGCTCGACCTGACCGGCATCCTGATCAACTCCAGTAACGTTGGCATGAGCAAGATCGCCTTCGATATCGGTGGCGAAGCGATTTTCCGTCTGGCCCAGCGCATCGGCCTGGGCCAGGACACCGGCCTCGGCTTCCCGGGCGAACGGGTCGGCAACCTGCCCAACTATCGCGAGTGGCGCAAGGCCGAGACGGCCACGCTGTCCTATGGCTATGGCATCTCGGTGACCGCCATCCAGTTGGTCCACGCCTTCTCGGCGCTGGCCAACAATGGTCGTATCGCGCCGTTGACCCTGATCAAGACCGATAAGCCGCCACAGACCACTCAGGTGATTCCGGAGAAGGTCGCGAAAACCATGCAAGGCATGCTGCAGCAGGTGATCGAGGCTCCGCGCGGGGTATTCCGGGCGCAAGTGCCGGCGTATCACGTGGCAGGCAAGTCCGGTACCGCGCGCAAGACGTCGGTCGGCACCAAGGGCTACGCCGAGAACTCTTACCGTTCGCTGTTCGCCGGCTTCGGCCCGATGAGCGATCCGCGTTTTGCCATCGTGGTGGTGATCGATGAGCCGAGCAAGGCCGGTTACTTCGGTGGCCTGGTATCGGCGCCGGTGTTCTCCAAAGTCATGTCGGGCACCCTGCGCCTGATGAATATTTCCCCGGACAATCTGCCGCCGACCCAACAGGCCAACGCCACCCCGGTAGTCCCGCTTAAAGCCAATGGAGGGCGCGGCTGATGTCTCTGAGCCTGAACAAGATTTTCGCCCACGCTGGCCACGATCTGCTGATTCGCGAACTGACCCTGGACAGCCGCAATGTGCGCGCTGGCGACCTGTTCCTGGCCGTGCCGGGTGGCAAGTTCGATGGCCGCGCGCACATCGCTGATGCTCTGCAACGCGGTGCGGCCGCCGTGGCCTATGAAGTGGAAGGGGCTACCGTCCTGCCGATTACCGATGTTCCGCTGATTCCGGTCAAGGGCCTGGCAGCGCAGTTGTCGGACATCGCCGGGCGCTTTTACGGCGAGCCGAGCCACCACCTCAATCTGGTCGGCGTGACCGGGACCAATGGCAAGACCAGCGTGACCCAACTGGTGGCGCAGGCTCTCGACCTATTGGGCCAGCATTGCGGCATCGTCGGCACTCTGGGCAGCGGCTTTTATGGCGCGCTGCAAAGCGGCCTGCACACCACGCCGAACCCGATTGCCATGCAGGCGACCCTGACCGACCTGAAGAAGGCCGGGGCCAAGGCCGTGGCCATGGAAGTGTCTTCCCATGGCCTGGATCAGGGGCGTGTCAGTGCGCTGGCGTTCGACGTGGCAGTGATGACCAACCTGTCCCGCGATCACCTGGATTACCACGGCACCATGCAGGCCTACAGCGAGGCCAAGGCCAAGCTGTTTGCCTGGAATGACCTGAAATGCCGGGTGGTCAACCTTGACGATGAATTCGGCCGGCAGTTGGCCGCAGAAAAACGTGAGTCGAGGCTGATGAGCTACAGCCTGGAAGATTCCAGCGCCTACCTGTACTGCCGCGAAGCCCAGTTCGACGACGAAGGTGTGCGTGCCACGTTGGTGACGCCGCAGGGTGAGCACCATTTGCGCAGCACCTTGCTCGGTCGTTTCAATTTGAGCAACGTGCTGGCAGCGGTCGGCGCTTTGCTGGGGCTGGATTACGCACTGGACGAGATCCTGCGCGTGCTGCCAAAGCTCGAGGGTCCGGTCGGTCGCATGCAGCGCCTTGGTGGTGGCAGCCAGCCTCTGGTGGTAGTCGATTACGCCCATACCCCGGATGCCCTGGAAAAAGTCCTGACCGCTTTGCGCCCGCATGCCAAGGGCCAGTTGCTGTGCCTGTTCGGTTGCGGTGGTGATCGCGATCGCGGCAAGCGCCCGCTGATGGCCGAAGTGGTCGAGCGCCTGGCCGATGGCGTGCTGGTCACCGATGACAATCCACGCACAGAAGACCCGGCACAGATTTTCGACGATATCCGCGCTGGTTTTGCCGCTGTGGATAAGGTGCGTTTTGTCCCGGGCCGTGGCCCGGCGATTGCCGAAATCATTGCCAGCGCCAGCGCTGATGACGTGATTGTCCTGGCCGGCAAAGGGCACGAGGACTACCAGGAAATCAATGGCCAGCGCCATGCGTTCTCTGATCTGGTCGAGGCCGATCACGCCCTGACCGCTTGGGAGGTGGCCCATGCTTAAGCCTCTGACCTTGAGTGAAGTGGCTGCGCCATTGGCCGGCCAAGTCATCGGTAGCGACAGCCGTTTCGAGGGCGTCAGCATCGACAGCCGGGCGATCCAGCCGGGCCAGTTGTTTGTGGCCTTGACCGGCCCGCGTTTCGACGGCCACGATTACCTCAACGAAGTCGCAGCCAAAGGCGCGGTTGCCGCGCTGGTCGAGCGTGAAGTGTCGAACTCGACGCTGCCGCAACTGCTGGTAAAAGACACTCGTCAGGCTCTGGGGCAACTCGGCGCCCTGAATCGCGCGGCTTACAGCAACCCGGTCGCGGCGATCACCGGTTCCAGCGGCAAGACCACGGTCAAGGAGATGCTCGCGAGCATCCTGCGCACCCGCGGTCCGGTGTTGGCGACCCGTGGCAACCTGAATAACGACCTGGGCGTGCCCCTGACCCTGCTCGAACTGGCCCCGGAGCACAGCGCAGCGGTCATCGAACTCGGCGCCTCGCGTATCGGTGAAATTGCCTACACCGTGGCCATGACCAAGCCCCATGTCGCCGTGCTCAACAATGCCGGGACCGCTCACGTCGGCGAATTTGGCGGGCCGGACAAGATCGTAGAGGCCAAGGGCGAAATTATCGAAGGCCTCGATGCCGACGGCATTGCGGTGCTGAATCTGGACGACAAGGCTTTCGCCATCTGGAAGGCCCGTGCTGCCGGTCGCCAGGTGCTGACCTTTGCCTTGGAAAACAGCCAGGCCGACTTCTACGCCAGTGACCTGGGCCGTGATGCCCGGGGTTGCCCGTCCTTCACATTGTACAGCCCGATGGGTGTCGAACCCGTCCAGTTGAACTTGCTGGGCACTCACAACGTGGCCAACGCCCTGGCCGCTGCGGCCGCTGCCCATGCCCTCGGGGTGTCGCTGTTTGGCATCGCCACCGGGCTGAATGCGGTGCAACCGGTCAAGGGCCGTGCGGTCGCGCAATTGGCTAGCAACGGCATGCGCGTGATTGATGATTCTTACAACGCAAACCCCACCTCGATGTGCGCCGCCGTTGATATACTCGCCGGCTTTTCCGGACGCACCGTTCTGGTGCTCGGGGATATCGGCGAGTTGGGCGAGTGGGCGGAGCAGGGGCACCGTGATGTGGGCGCTTATGCCCGCGGCAAGGTGTCTGCGTTGTACGCCGTGGGACCGATGATGGCGCATGCCGTCGCGGCTTTCGGTGAGCAGGCCCGTCATTTTGCCAATCAGGCCGAGCTGATTGCGGCGCTCGGCGCCGAACACGATTCAAACACCACCATTTTGATCAAGGGCTCGCGCAGCGCGGCGATGGAAAACATCGTGGCGGCGTTGTGCGGTTCGAGCGGGGAGAAACATTAATGCTGCTGCTGCTAGCGGAGTATCTGCAACAGTTCTACAAGGGCTTCGCGGTCTTCCAGTACCTGACCCTGCGCGGGATTCTCGGTGTACTGACCGCGTTGTCATTGTCGCTGTGCTTTGGCCCGTGGATGATCCGTACCCTGCAGAACCGTCAGATTGGCCAGGCCGTACGTAACGATGGCCCGCAATCGCACCTGTCGAAATCCGGCACCCCAACCATGGGTGGCGCGCTGATTCTGTCTGCCATCGGTGTCAGCACCTTGCTCTGGGCTGACCTGACCAACCGCTATGTCTGGGTGGTACTGCTGGTGACCCTGCTGTTCGGTGCCATTGGCTGGGTCGACGACTACCGCAAAGTCATCGAGAAGAACTCCCGTGGCCTGCCGAGCCGCTGGAAGTATTTCTGGCAATCGGTGTTCGGTCTCGGCGCGGCGATCTTCCTTTATATGACCGCAGCGACCCCGGTGGAAACCACGCTGATCCTGCCGATGCTCAAGGACTACAGCATTGCGCTGGGTGCCGGCTTTATCGTCCTCACCTACTTCGTGATCGTCGGTTCGAGCAACGCGGTCAACCTGACCGATGGTCTCGACGGCCTGGCGATCATGCCAACAGTGATGGTTGGCGGCGCACTGGGGATCTTCTGCTACCTGTCGGGTAACGTGAAGTTCGCCGAATACCTGCTGATTCCTTATGTACCGGGCGCCGGTGAGTTGATCGTGTTCTGCGGCGCACTGATCGGCGCGGGTTTGGGCTTCCTGTGGTTCAACACCTATCCGGCCCAAGTGTTCATGGGCGACGTCGGCGCGCTGGCACTCGGCGCTGCGCTGGGCACCATCGCGGTGATCGTGCGCCAGGAAATCGTTCTGTTCATCATGGGCGGCGTGTTCGTGATGGAAACCCTGTCGGTGGTCATCCAGGTTGCCTCTTTCAAACTGACCGGTCGCCGGGTGTTCCGCATGGCGCCGATTCACCACCACTTTGAACTCAAGGGCTGGCCCGAGCCACGTGTGATCGTTCGTTTCTGGATCATCACCGTGATTCTCGTGCTGTTTGGCCTTGCCACCCTGAAACTGAGGTAGAACGAGTGTCCCTGATCGCTTCTGACCACTTCCGCATCGTTGTCGGCCTCGGCAAGAGCGGCATGTCCCTGGTTCGCTTCCTGGCGAACCGGGGCGTGGCGTTTGCCGTGGCCGATACGCGGGAGAATCCACCGGAGCTGGTCACGCTGCGCCGTGACTATCCGCACGTGGAGGTGCGTTGTGGCGAGCTGGATGTCGAATTCCTCTGCCGTGCCGATGAGCTCTACGTGAGCCCCGGCCTGGCGCTGGCGACTCCGGCTTTGCAGGCGGCCGCTGCCCGTGGGGTGAAACTGTCCGGTGACATCGAGCTGTTCGCGCGTAACGCGAAGGCGCCGATCGTCGCCATCAGCGGCTCCAACGCGAAAAGCACCGTGACCACCCTGGTTGGCGACATGGCGGCTGCGGCCGGCAAGCGCGTGGCCGTGGGCGGCAACCTCGGCACCCCGGCGCTGGATCTGCTGAGCGACGACGTCGAGCTGTACGTGATGGAGCTGTCGAGCTTCCAGTTGGAAACCACTGACCAGCTCAACGCCGAAGTGGCCACCGTTCTGAACATCAGCGAAGACCATATGGACCGCTACAGCGGTCTGCCGGCCTACCACCTGGCCAAGCACCGGATTTTCCGTGGTGCGAAGCAGTTCGTGGTCAACCGTCAGGACGCGCTGAGCCGGCCGCTCATGGGTGAGGGCCAGCCATGCTGGACCTTCGGTCTGAGCAAACCGGATTTCAAGGCGTTCGGGATCCGCGAAGAGGACGGCGAGAAGTACCTGGCGTTCGAATTCCAGAACCTGATGCCGGTGCGTGAGCTGAAAATCCGTGGCGCGCACAACCAGTCCAACGCCCTGGCGGCCCTGGCGCTCGGCCATGCAGTCGGTCTGCCGTTCGATGCGATGTTGACGGCCCTGCGCAGCTTCGCCGGTCTCGAGCATCGCTGCCAGTGGGTGCGTGATCTCGATGGCGTCAGCTACTACAACGACTCCAAGGCGACCAACGTCGGCGCCGCTCTGGCGGCCATCGAAGGCCTGGGCGCAGACATCGCCGGCAAACTGGTGCTGATCGCCGGTGGCGATGGCAAGGGCGCCGAGTTCAAGGACCTGCGTGACCCGGTCCTGGCCCACTGCCGCGCCGTGGTGCTGATGGGCCGCGACCGCGAGCTGATCGGCGAGGCCATCGGCGACGGCGTACCTCTGATTCGCGTCAACTCGCTGGACGAAGCGGTCGCGCAATGCCGTGCCCTGGCCCAGCCGGGTGATGCGGTGCTGTTGTCCCCGGCCTGCGCCAGTTTCGACATGTTCAAGCACTACGAAGAGCGTGGGCACTTGTTCGCCCGGGCTGTGGAGGGCTTGGCATGAGTCTGCGCGACATCATCAAGCCTTATCCTTCGCCGATCATTACCGGACGCGGAATCGACCTCGACTTCCCGATGCTCGCCGGTTGCCTGGCACTGATCGGCCTGGGGTTGGTGATGATCGCCTCGGCATCCACTGAAGTGGCAGCCGTGCAGTCGGGCAGCGCCCTGTACTACATGATTCGCCACCTGATCTATGTGGTGCTGGGCCTGGGTGCCTGCATCGTCACCATGATGATCCCGATTGCCACCTGGCAGCGTCTCGGCTGGCTGATGCTGATTGGTGCGTTCGGCTTGCTGGTGATGGTGATCATTCCGGGGATCGGCCGTGAAGTGAACGGTTCGATGCGCTGGATCGGCTTCAGCTTCTTCAACGTCCAGCCCTCCGAAATCGCCAAGGTGTTCGTGGTGATCTACCTCGCCGGTTATCTGGTGCGGCGTCAGAAAGAAGTGCGCGAGAGCTGGATGGGTTTCTTCAAGCCGTTCATTGTGCTGCTGCCAATGGCCGGCCTGCTGCTGATGGAGCCTGACTTCGGGGCCACGGTAGTCATGATGGGCGCGGCGGCGGCCATGCTGTTCCTCGGTGGGGTTGGGCTGTTTCGCTTCTCGCTGATGGTGGTGTTGGCGGTGGCGGCTGTGGTGTTGCTGATCCAGGTGCAGCCGTACCGAATGGCGCGTTTGACCAACTTTGCCGACCCATGGGCTGACCAGTTCGGCGCCGGTTACCAGCTGTCCCAGGCGTTGATCGCCTTTGGTCGTGGCGAATGGTTTGGCGTTGGCCTGGGTAACAGCGTGCAGAAGCAGTTCTACCTGCCGGAAGCCCACACCGACTTCGTGTTCTCGGTATTGGCCGAAGAGCTGGGTGCGATCGGATCGCTTTGCACCGTGGCGCTGTTCACCTTCGTTTGTATTCGCGGCATGTACATTGGTTTCTGGGCCGAGCGCGCCAAGCAGTATTTTGCAGCCTATATCGCCTACGGCCTGTCCTTCCTGTGGATTGGTCAATTCCTGATCAATATCGGCGTGAACGTCGGTCTGCTGCCGACCAAAGGCCTGACCCTGCCGTTCCTCAGCTACGGCGGCAGCTCGCTGGTGATCTGCTGTGCCTGCCTGGGTCTGTTGCTGCGCATCGAGTGGGAGAGTCGGACCCACTTGGGCAGCGAGGAAATGGAATTCAAGGAGAGTGATTTTGCCGAGGAGCCAACCCATGGGCGCTAACGTGCTGATCATGGCGGGCGGCACCGGTGGCCACGTGTTCCCGGCGCTGGCCTGCGCACGCGAGTTCCAGGCACGCGGCTACACCGTGCACTGGCTTGGCACGCCCCGTGGCATCGAAAACGAGCTGGTACCGAATGCCGGACTGCCTTTGCACCTGATCAACGTCAGCGGACTGCGTGGCAAGAGCAAGCTGGCGCTGCTCAAGGCGCCGTTTGTCCTGCTCAAGGCGGTACTGCAGGCGCGCAAAATCATTGGCCAACTCAAACCGGTCTGCGTTCTCGGCTTTGGCGGCTATGTCACCGGCCCTGGCGGTGTTGCGGCCCGACTTGCTGGCGTACCGGTGATCGTCCACGAACAAAATGCCGTGGCCGGTACCGCCAATCGGTTGCTGGTGCCGCTGGCCGCCCGAGTCTGCGAAGCTTTCCCGGATACCTTTGCTGCCCGCGACAGTCGGCGGACCACCGGTAACCCGGTGCGTACTGAACTGTTCCTCGAAACACCGCGCCCGGCGCTGGCCGGACGCAAGGCACGGCTGCTGATTCTCGGCGGCAGCCTGGGGGCGGAGCCCTTGAACAAGTTGCTACCGGAAGCCCTGTCGCAGGTGCCTGTGGAACTGCGTCCGGAGGTGTTTCACCAGGCTGGCAAGAACCACGATGAAGTGACTGCCGAGCGCTATCGCGCTGCCGGCGTCGAGGCGCAAGTGCAGCCGTTCATCAAAGACATGGCCCAAGCCTATGGCTGGGCCGACCTGGTGGTCTGCCGCGCGGGTGCGCTGACTGTCAGTGAGCTGGCTGCCGCCGGTCTGCCCTCGATGCTGGTGCCTTTGCCCCACGCGATCGACGATCACCAGACCCGCAACGCCGATTATTTGGCCCGTGAAGGCGCTGCCTTCCTGATGCCGCAAAGAACGACTGGCGCCGCGGATCTTGCCGCGCGCCTGACAGAGGTGCTGATGCAACCACAACGACTCAACGACATGGCTGGCGCTGCTCGTCGCCTGGCCAAACCTGATGCCACCCGCAACGTGGTCGATATCTGCCTGGAGGTGGTTCATGGTTGAGAATCAGAAAGCCATGCCACAGCCGGAAATGCGCCGCATCCGTCGTATCCACTTCGTCGGCATCGGCGGCGTGGGCATGTGTGGGATTGCCGAAGTGTTGCTCAACCTGGGTTATGAAGTGTCGGGCTCCGACCTCAAGGCTTCCCCGGTGACCGAGCGCCTGGAATCCTTTGGTGCGCAGATTTTCCTCGGCCATCGCGCCGAGAACGCCGCGACCGCCGATGTGCTGGTGGTCTCGAGTGCGGTCAACACCTCCAACCCGGAAGTGGCAACTGCCCTGGAGCGCCGCATTCCGGTAGTCCCGCGCGCCGAGATGCTGGCCGAGCTGATGCGCTACCGCCACGGCATTGCCGTCGCCGGTACCCACGGCAAAACCACCACCACCAGCCTGATTGCTTCGGTGTTCGCTGCCGGCGGCCTGGACCCGACGTTCGTCATCGGTGGCCGCCTGAATGCAGCCGGCACCAACGCGCAGTTGGGCACCAGCCGCTACCTGATCGCCGAAGCCGATGAGAGCGACGCCAGCTTCCTGCATCTGCAGCCCTTGGTGGCCGTGGTCACCAACATTGACGCCGACCACATGGCGACCTACGACGGTGACTTCAACAAACTGAAGAAAACCTTCGTTGAGTTCCTCCACAACCTGCCGTTCTACGGTCTGGCCGTGGTGTGCCTGGACGATCCGGTGGTTCGCGAAATCCTCCCGCAGGTCAAGCGTCCGACCGTCACCTACGGTTTCAGCGAAGACGCCGACGTACGTGCAATCAACGTGCGCCAGACCGGCATGCAGACCTTCTTTACCGTGCTGCGCCCTGACCGCGAGCCGCTTGACGTGTCGGTGAACATGCCGGGCAACCACAACGTGCTCAACTCGCTGGCGACCATCTGCATCGCCACCGACGAAGGTGTCAGCGACGAGGCCATTGTCCAGGGCCTGTCGGGCTTCCAGGGCGTGGGCCGACGCTTCCAGGTCTACGGCGAACTGCCGGTCGAAAACGGCCACGTGATGTTGGTGGATGACTACGGTCACCACCCGACCGAAGTCGCGGCAGTGATCAAAGCCGTACGCGGTGGCTGGCCGGAGCGCCGCTTGGTGATGGTCTACCAGCCGCACCGCTACAGCCGTACGCGCGACCTGTACGACGATTTCGTCAATGTCCTGGCCGATGCCAACGTGCTGCTGCTGATGGAAGTCTATCCGGCCGGCGAAGAGCCGATCCCGGGTGCCGACAGCCGCAAGCTGTGCAACAGCATTCGCCAGCGTGGCCAGCTTGACCCGATCTACATCGAGCGCGGTGTCGACCTCGCGCCGCTGGTCAAGCCGCTGCTGCGTGCCGGTGACATTCTGCTATGCCAGGGCGCCGGTGATATCGGCGGCCTCGCGCCGAAACTCTTGAAAAGTCCGTTGTTTGCGGGCGCCGTTGTCGCGCCCAGTGAAGGGAAGCTGAAATGACTGCTGACTACGCCAACCTGTCCTCGACCATTGCCCCGAAAGATTTCGGCCGCGTCGCCGTGCTGTTCGGTGGCAAGAGCGCCGAACGCGAAGTGTCGCTGAAATCCGGCAACGCCGTGCTCGACGCCCTGCAAAGTGCCGGCGTGGACGCCTTCGGCATCGACGTCGGTGACGACTTGCTGCAGCGCCTGCTCAGCGAAAAAATCGACCGTGCGTTCATCATTCTCCACGGTCGCGGCGGTGAAGACGGCAGCATGCAGGGGCTGCTGGAAGTCGCTGGCATTCCCTACACCGGCAGCGGCATCCTTGCCTCGGCCCTGGCCATGGACAAACTGCGCACCAAGCAGGTCTGGCACACCGTGGGTATTCCGACGCCCCGTCACGCGGTATTGAGCAGCGAAGCCGATTGTATTTTGGCGGCGACGGAACTGGGCTTCCCTTTGATCGTCAAACCGGCGCATGAAGGTTCAAGTATCGGTATGGCCAAAGTGACATCTGCGTCTGAATTGACCGACGCCTGGAAAGCGGCCAGCACCTACGATTCGCAAGTTTTGGTTGAGCAATGGATCCAGGGTCCGGAGTTCACCATCGCCATGCTGCGTGGCCAGGTATTGCCGCCGATCGCCCTGGGTACGCCACACACTTTCTACGACTACGACGCCAAGTACATCGCGTCCGATACCCAGTATCGGATTCCGTGTGGCCTCGACAGTGCCAAGGAACAAGAGCTCATGGATCTCACGGCCAAGGCCTGTGAGACGCTGGGTATTGCCGGTTGGGGACGGGCTGACGTGATGCAGGACGCCGAAGGGCAGTTCTGGTTTCTCGAAGTCAACACCGCACCGGGCATGACCGATCACAGCCTGGTGCCGATGGCGGCACGGGCGGCAGGCCTGGATTTCCAACAGTTGGTGTTGGCGATCCTGGCGGCCAGTATTGAGTCGCGAGGTTAAGTCCATGCAAGGCGCCCAGCTTCGTCATCAGTCCCCTGCACCCGGCCGTAAGCCGGTGCCACGGGGTGCCAGTCGAATGGTGGCTAAAGAGCCGATGTCGGTGCGCCTGCCCAAAGCCAATTTCGGCTTTCTAAAGGCTTTGTTCTGGCCAGTGCTGCTGGTGGCGCTGGGTTTCGGTACCTATGAAGGTGCGCAGCGCCTGATGCCGTACGCCGACCGCCCGATCACCAAGATCAACGTGCAGGGCGACCTCAGCTACATCAGCCAGCAAGCAGTGCAGCAGCGGATCGCGCCTTTCGTCGCGGCGAGCTTCTTCACCATCGACCTGGCGAGCATGCGCACCGAGCTGGAAACCATGCCCTGGATCGCCCATGCCGAAGTGCGTCGGGTCTGGCCGGACCAGGTGGTGATTCGCCTGGAAGAACAACTGCCGGTGGCCCGTTGGGGCGACGAGGCATTGCTGAACAACCAGGGCCAGGCGTTTACCCCGCGAGAGCTGGCCAACTACGAACATTTGCCACAGTTGTTCGGTCCGCAGCGGGCCCAGCAGCAAGTGATGCAGCAGTATCAGGTGTTGAGCCAGATGCTTCGGCCAATGGGCTTCTCCATCGCCCGGCTGGAGTTGCGTGAACGCGGCAGTTGGTTCCTGACCACTGGCGCCGGCAGTGCGGGGCCGGGGATCGAGTTGTTGTTGGGCCGCGGCAACCTGGTGGAAAAGATGCGCCGCTTCTTTGCCATCTACGACAAGACGCTTAAAGAACAGATTACGAACATTGCGCGCATCGACCTGCGTTACGCCAACGGCCTCGCCGTAGGCTGGCGGGAACCTGTAGCGCCCACGACGGCCCAACCCGCCGTCGCGAAGAATTGAGAAGAGGCAGGACCATGGCAAACGTGCAAAGCGGCAAAATGATCGTCGGTCTGGATATCGGTACCTCCAAGGTGGTGGCACTGGTAGGCGAGGTCGCGGCCGATGGCCAGCTGGAAATCGTCGGGATCGGTACCCATCCTTCCCGAGGCCTGAAGAAGGGCGTGGTGGTCAACATTGAATCCACCGTGCAGTCGATCCAGCGCGCCATCGAAGAAGCGCAACTGATGGCTGGTTGCCGGATTCACTCGGCATTCGTCGGCGTCGCCGGCAACCACATTCGCAGCCTGAACTCCCACGGCATCGTGGCGATTCGTGATCGCGAAGTCAGCTCCGCCGACCTCGAGCGCGTTCTCGATGCTGCGCAGGCAGTGGCGATCCCGGCTGATCAGCGCGTCCTGCACACCCTGCCGCAGGACTACGTGATTGATAACCAGGAAGGCGTGCGTGAACCACTGGGCATGTCCGGTGTGCGTCTGGAAGCCAAGGTCCACGTGGTCACCTGTGCAGTCAATGCCGCACAAAACATCGAGAAGTGCGTGCGTCGCTGCGGCCTGGAAATCGACGACATCATCCTCGAGCAACTGGCCTCGGCCTACTCGGTGTTGACCGACGACGAAAAAGAACTGGGCGTGTGCCTGGTGGACATCGGCGGCGGCACCACCGACATCGCGATCTTCACCGAAGGTGCGATCCGTCACACCGCGGTGATCCCGATTGCCGGCGACCAGGTGACCAACGACATCGCCATGGCGTTGCGCACTCCGACCCAGTACGCCGAAGAAATCAAGATTCGTTATGCCTGCGCCTTGGCCAAGCTGGCCGGTGCCGGTGAAACCATCAAGGTGCCAAGTGTCGGCGACCGTCCGCCGCGCGAACTGTCGCGCCAGGCCTTGGCCGAAGTGGTCGAGCCGCGCTACGACGAGCTGTTCACCCTGATCCAGGCCGAACTGCGTCGCAGCGGCTACGAAGACCTGATCCCGGCCGGCATCGTGTTGACCGGCGGTACGGCGAAGATGGAAGGCGCGACCGAACTGGCCGAAGAGATTTTCCACATGCCGGTTCGCCTGGGCGTGCCCCATGGCGTCAAGGGTCTGGACGATGTCGTACGCAACCCGATTTATTCCACCGGCGTGGGTTTGCTGATGTACGGCCTGCAGAAGCAGTCCGATGGCATTTCCTTCTCGGGGATCAGCAGCAACCGCGATAGCTACAGCAACGAGGAAGCCAAGAGCCCGTTGATCGATCGCATCAAGAGCTGGGTCCAGGGCAATTTTTAAGCAGTAGATGCAAGCAACAAGCTTCAAGCAGCAAAGGCAGTGCAAACGCTGTAGGCGCAGTAGGCGAAAAAAACTAGAGAATTGAAGGAGAGGGAAAATGTTCGAACTCGTAGACAACATCCCCGCAAGCCCGGTCATTAAAGTCATCGGTGTTGGCGGAGGCGGCGGCAACGCCGTCAACCACATGGTCAAGAGCAACATTGAAGGCGTTGAGTTCATCTGCGCCAACACTGATGCCCAGGCGCTGAAAAGCATCAGCGCGCGGACCATCCTGCAACTGG
This sequence comes from Pseudomonas fluorescens, assembly GCF_019212185.1. Taxonomy (NCBI): domain Bacteria; kingdom Pseudomonadati; phylum Pseudomonadota; class Gammaproteobacteria; order Pseudomonadales; family Pseudomonadaceae; genus Pseudomonas; species Pseudomonas fluorescens. The sequence goes on along the minus strand of NZ_CP078138.1, from coordinate 5,433,331 downwards.
GTACCGGCGTGACCAAAGGCCTGGGTGCCGGCGCGAATCCTGAGGTTGGCCGTCAGGCGGCCCTGGAAGACCGCGAGCGCATCGCTGAAGTGCTGGCCGGCACCAACATGGTATTCATCACCACCGGCATGGGCGGCGGTACCGGTACCGGTGCAGCGCCGATCATTGCCGAAGTGGCCAAGGAAATGGGGATCCTCACCGTTGCTGTGGTGACCCGTCCGTTCCCGTTCGAAGGTCGCAAGCGCATGCAACTGGCCGACGAAGGCATCCGCCTGCTGTCGGAAAGCGTCGACTCGTTGATCACCATCCCTAACGAGAAGCTGCTGACCATCCTCGGCAAAGACGCCAGCCTGCTGTCGGCTTTCGCCAAGGCCGACGACGTGCTGGCCGGTGCCGTTCGCGGTATCTCCGACATCATCAAGCGTCCGGGCATGATCAACGTCGACTTCGCCGACGTACGTACCGTGATGAGCGAAATGGGCATGGCGATGATGGGCACTGGCTGCGCCAGCGGTCCGAACCGTGCGCGTGAAGCGACTGAAGCGGCCATCCGCAACCCGCTGCTCGAAGACGTCAACCTGCAAGGTGCGCGTGGCATCCTGGTGAACATCACCGCCGGTCCTGACCTGTCTCTGGGTGAGTACTCCGACGTGGGTAGTATCATCGAAGCCTTCGCTTCCGAGCACGCCATGGTCAAGGTCGGTACCGTTATCGATCCGGACATGCGCGACGAGCTGCACGTGACCGTGGTTGCTACCGGTCTGGGCGCGAAAATCGAGAAGCCGGTCAAGGTTATCGACAATACCGTTCACACCTCCATGACCAGCGCCCCGGCTCCTGTTGCCGCTGCCGCACGTCAGGAACTGCCGTCGGTGAACTACCGCGACCTCGATCGTCCAACCGTGATGCGCAACCAGGCCCAGGCCGGCGCAGCAGCGGCGGCGAAGCTGAATCCGCAAGATGATCTGGACTACCTGGACATCCCGGCATTTCTGCGTCGTCAGGCCGATTGATGGAATGTATTAGGGCTATGAAGGTGATTGGTGTTCAGCAAAGGCGTGGTCTGCTATCATCGCCAGCCTTTGTTGATACCAGTTCGCAATTTGCGCTGAAGCGGCCCAAGCCATGATTAAACAACGCACACTGAAAAATATTATCCGTGCCACAGGTGTAGGTCTGCACTCCGGGGAGAAGGTATACCTGACCCTCAAGCCTGCACCGATCGACACCGGAATCGTCTTTCGCCGTGCCGACCTCGATCCTGTGGTCGAGATCCCGGCGCGTGCGGCCAATGTCGGCGAGACAACCATGTCGACGACGCTGGTCAATGGCGACGTGAAAGTGGACACGGTTGAGCATTTGCTCTCGGCCATGGCTGGCCTGGGCATCGATAACGCCTACGTCGAGCTCTCCGCGTCCGAAGTGCCAATCATGGATGGTAGCGCTGGACCTTTCGTATTCCTGATTCAATCGGCAGGCCTGGAAGAACAGGACGCTGCCAAGAAGTTCATCCGCATCCTGCGTGAAGTGACAGTGGAAGACGGCGACAAGCGCGCCACTTTCGTGCCTTTCGAAGGTTTCAAGGTGAGCTTCGAGATCGATTTCGATCACCCGGTGTTTCGCGACCGCACACAAAGCGCCAGCGTGGATTTTTCCAGCACTTCGTTCGTAAAAGAAGTCAGCCGCGCCCGGACCTTTGGTTTCATGAGTGATATCGAGTACCTGCGCAAGCACAACCTCGCACTCGGCGGCAGCGTCGAAAACGCCATTGTGGTCGACGCCGATGGTGTACTGAACGAAGACGGCCTTCGCTATGAAGACGAATTCGTGAAGCACAAGATTCTCGATGCAATTGGCGATCTCTACCTGCTGGGCAATAGCCTGATCGGTGAGTTCAAGGGCTTCAAGTCCGGCCATGCACTGAACAACCAGCTGCTGCGCAAGTTGATTGAGCAGACAGACGCTTGGGAAGTCGTGACCTTTGAAGACGCCAGCACTGCTCCGATCTCTTACATGCGCCCGGTTGCGGCAGTGTAAGTAAAAAACCTCTCTAGTTTTTTAAAGGCTGCCTTCGGGTGGCCTTTTTTTATCCCGGATTTTACTCCCGCTCACTGTCCTTCTTTTGTGGGGGCGAGCCTGCTCGCGAAGAACGACAACGCACACCTCAAACCTACCCCAACGCGCTCACCACCCGATTCCGCCCCTCGCCCTTGGCCTGATACAGCGCCTTGTCCGCCCTGAACATCAGATTCTCCAGGCTCTCGCTCGGCAGTCCACTGGAAGTAGCAAGCCCGACGCTCACAGTCATCGGCGCTTGGTCACCGGCCAACAGCGGCATCTGCTCGACCGCTGCGCGAATGTTCTCGGCAATCCGCAGGGCTCCGGCGTTGTCTGTCTCTGGCAGCACCACGGCAAATTCTTCGCCGCCATAACGGGCCGCCAGGTCACCGGGGCGTCGGATGTTTTCGGTGATGACCCGGGCCAGTTCGCGCAGGGCATCGTCACCGCCCTGATGGCCATGGCGATCATTGAAGGCCTTGAAGTGATCGGCGTCGATCATCAGCATCGACAGCGGCGTGCCCGTACGCTGGGCTCGCGACCACTCGCGGCTCAATACCGCATCCAGGGTGCGTCGGTTAGCGACGCCGGTCAACGCATCGATGGCCGCCTGCTGCGCCAGCTCCCGCTCGGCGTGATGCCGCAGGCGCAGCTCGCGGCACAGCAGCAGGGTCAGCCACAGCAGGCCAGTGCACAGCACCCCGGTGGCGCCGCTGATGACGTAGGCGGTGCGCCGCCAGGTCGCGAAAATTTCATCCACCGATAGCGCCACGCTCACTGTCAGCGGCAGGTTGCCGACGCGGGAGAAGGTGTACAACCGGTCGCGATGGTCAATGCTCGACACGCTGGTAAAGCTGCCGTTGCCCTCGCGCATGATGCGCACTACGTTGGGACGGGCGCCGAAGCTCTGGCCGATGCTGTTATTGAGCAGCATGGGTTTTTGCGCGAGCAGGATACCGTCATTGTCGAGCACGTTGAGGGTGCTGTCGTTGCCGATGTCCAGACCCTTGAACAGTTCGTCGAAGTACTCGAGGCGCATCGACGCCACGGCGACGCCAAGGAACTCGCCACTGGTGGAGGAGATGCGGCGGCTGAAGCTGATCTGCCACTGGCCGCTGTCGGCACAGTCACAGCGAGCCTTGAACGGGCGGCTGATAAACATCTCGGTGTCGTGATTGAAGGCATGGGCGAGGAAGTAGTCGCGGTCGGCGAAATTGCCCGGCTTGGGTTCGATCAGCGAGGAGTCCGCGGTGACGTTGCCGTACTTGTCCAACAACAGCAGATCGCCTTTGAAGCGTGCGGCGCTGGAACGGTCGAACAGCACCAGATGGCGCACCTGCGGTGACACCTGTTGCAGGTCCTTGCGCTGGGAGGCGGCGATCAGGCCCTGCAGCGACAGGTCATAGAGTTCGACATTACGCAGCACATCGGCGTCGATCAACTGCACGATGTTGGTCGCACTGCGGGTCGCGGCCTGCAAAGCGTTAGCGTGCTCGCGGATGAGCAGGAAGGTGACGATGGCGATAATCGCAATGACTGTCAGCGAGCTGCCCAGAATCAGCATGAATTCCGGGCGCCGGGTGTTGCCCGTCAAGTGAAGGTGCATACGGCTCATGCTCTGACAAATAAATAAACTGTAGGAGCGAGCTTGCTCGCTCCGACAAAGTATTTCATTTGCCTGAGTAAACTGCACCAAGCGGCTACTGCTTGGCTGGAAAACAATCAGCGGATAACCGTCCGGATCGACGTTGCTCAGATCCAGCGTGCGGCGATCGTTGCAGCGACTGCAACGAACAGGGTTTTGCGTCTAACGGTGATGCTCACGGGAATACATCTTCTTGGACCTATAGCCAACAGGGTTATTGTTTGAAAATCCAATCTTTGCGAGCGGAAATGAAGAGGCGTGCAAGTTTAAAAGCACAACAAAAAAAAGCCGCTGATAGCAGCGGCTTTTAAGACAACTCAACCTGGGAAAGAGCCCGGAAAAGTGTCGAGGGAAACAGTTACATAGTGCGAATCAGCTATCTTTTTCAACCTGTGGTTGAGCCTTGATAGTCGATGCTTGCGGGGCGTGCTCAGGGTTTTGGGTCTTGGCGGTCAGTTCGGCCTGGGCCTGGTCGAAGGCGGCAGCGCGTGCAGCATTCTGCGCGACAAAGGCTGGCGACTCTTCGGCCATGGCCAAAGGCGAAAGGAACAGGGACGACAAAACGAAAGCGCTGGCAATACCCATACTGTTGGACATCTTTAAAACCTTCTTGCTTGGCAAGTGCTGTTTGGTGCGGGCAAAGATAAGGCGCTTGGGCAAAAGGAAACAGTGCGATTTACAGAAAGGACTATTGCGCCAGAGGCAACAGTCATACCGGCAAACAGATGCCGAAGGTATTGACCCCATCATCGCTGCGCACAAACACGTCGCCGCCGTGCATCAACGCAATCGCCTTGACGATGGCCAGGCCCAGGCCATGGTTGGCGCCGCTGTTGCTGCGCGAGGCGTCGACCCGATAGAAGCGCTCGAACAGCCGGCCCAGGTGCTCACCGGCGATGGGCTCGCCCGGGTTGGCCACGCCAAGGCGCACCTGGTGTTCTTCGGTGGCGATATGCACCTCGATCACCTGGCCGGGGGCGGTGTGCTGCACGGCGTTGTTCAGCAGGTTGATCAATGCCCGGCGCAGGTGGGCGATCTCGATCTGCACCTTGGCATCGCCGCTGACGTGCACGCGGACCTGGGCGTCTTCGAGGATGAAGTCCAGGTAGTCAAGGGTGGTCGCCACTTCATCAGCCAGCGAGGTTGTGGTGAGTTTGGTGGCCTTGCTGCCCTGGTCGGCGCTGGCGAGAAACAGCATGTCGTTGATGATCGAGCGCAGGCGTTCCAGCTCCTCGAGGTTCGATTGCAGCACCTCGAAGTAATGCTCCGCCGATCGCCCGCGGGTGAGGGCCACCTGGGTCTGGCCGATCAGGTTGGTCAGCGGCGAACGCAGTTCATGGGCGACGTCGGCGTTGAACGACTCGAGGCGCGTATAGGCTTGCTCGACCCGTTCCAGGGTCGAGTTGAATGAGGTGACGAACTGATCGAGTTCCGGCGGTAGGGGTGACAGTTGCAGGCGTGCCGACAACAGCGGCGGCGCTAGGCGTTGCGCCTCGTGGGACAACTTGATCAGCGGTTTGAGACCAATGCGCGCGACCCAATAACTCAAGGCGCACGACAGCAGCACACCGATGATCGCCAGGCCGATCAAGGCGATCAGCAAGTGGTGCTGGGTTTCATAAACCGTCTGGGTGTCGATGCCGATCATGAAGCGCAGGGGCGGGCGCTGATCCTTGGCCGGGAACTGGCTGACCAGCACCTTGAGCGGGTAGGGTTGCTGCGGCAACTGCATGTCGCGCATGCCCAGCGGGCCTTCGGCAAAGGCACGAATCTGCGGGGTGATGGTGCCGTACTCGTATTGGCGGTCGCCGCTGATGATCCAGAAGCTGATGCGTTTGTCTTCTTCACCCAGCAGCTTGAGCTTGTTGTTGATCTTCACCCAATGCTCCGGTGTACCGAAGCGCCCGACCGTGGATTCGAGCACGCTGTAGCGCGCGTCCAGCTCGGCTTCCGGCAGCAGGCCCAGGCCCTTGTCGACCTGTTGATACAAGGCCCAGCCGATCAGCAGGAACACCAGCGCCGCCACCAGGCTGAACATCGCGCTCAGGCGCAGGGCGATGGAGTTACGGGGCACGACGGCTCTCCAGCACGTAGCCCATGCCACGGATGGTGTGCAGCAGTTTCTCTTCGAATGGGCCGTCGATCTTCGCCCGCAGGCGCTTGATTGCGACCTCGACGACGTTGGCATCGCTATCGAAATTGATGTCCCAGACCATCTCCGCAATCGAGGTTTTCGAGAGGATTTCCCCCTGGCGGCGGGCTAATACGCTGAGCAGCGAGAATTCCTTGGCGGTCAGGTCCAGGCGCGTGCCGGCGCGGGTAGCCTTGCGGCTGATCAGGTCGATCCACAAGTCGGCGACGCTGACCTGCACCGGTTCGTGGCCGCCGCTGCGCCGGGTCAGGGCTTGCAGGCGAGCGACCAATTCGAGGAACGAGAACGGCTTGCCGAGGTAGTCGTCGGCGCCGTCGCGCAAGCCGCGGATACGGTCTTCGACTCGTTCCCGGGCAGTGAGCATGATCACCGGCGTCTGCTTGCGCGCGCGCAGGGCCCGCAGCACACCAAAACCGTCGAGGCCGGGCAACATGACGTCGAGGACGATCACCGCGTAGTCGCCTTCCAGGGCCAGGTGCAGGCCTTCGATACCGTCCGGCGCCACGTCCACGGTGTAGCCTTGTTCGGTCAGGCCGCGATACAAGTAGTCCGCGGTTTTTTCTTCGTCTTCGACAATCAGGACGCGCATGACCCGCCTCAGTGTGTGGTCGCCAGCGCGGGCGCTGACGTGGGCCGATGGAATAGCCGCTCAAGCCACAAGTATATGACCGGCGTGGTGAACAGCGTCAGCGCCTGGCTGACCAGCAACCCGCCGACCACGGCGATGCCCAGCGGCTGGCGCAACTCGGCGCCGGTGCCGTGGCCGAGCATCAACGGCAGGGCGCCGAGCAGGGCGGCGAGGGTGGTCATGATGATCGGCCGGAAACGGGTGATACAGGCTTTATAGATCGCCTCCTCGGGCGACAGGCCGCCATTGCGCTGGGCATCGAGGGCGAAGTCGATCATCAGGATGCCGTTCTTCTTGACGATGCCGATCAGCAGCACCAGCCCGATCAGGGCCATGATCGAAAAGTCCTGGCCCAGCAGCCAGAGCATGATCAGCGCGCCCAGGCCGGCCGACGGCAGTGTGGAAATGATCGTCAGCGGATGTACGAAACTCTCGTAGAGCACGCCGAGGATGATGTACACCGCCACCAGCGCGGCGAGGATCAGCCACGGCTGACTGGCCAACGAGCTCTGGAACGCCTGGGCGGCGCCCTGGAAGTTACCGTTGACTGAAGTCGGCATGCCGATCTCGGCTTTCGCCTGATTGAGCAGGATCACCGCATCGCCCAAGGCCACGCCGGGGGCCAGGTTGAAGGACAGGTTGGCGGCCGGGAACATGCCGTCGTGGGCGATGGACAGCGGGCCGACCGTCGGCGCTTCAAAACGCGCGAGCGCTGACAACGGCACCATCTCGCCGCTCAAGGGCGAACGCAGGTAGAAGTAGGCCAGGCTTTCGGCCTTGCCGCGCTGGCGGGTGTCGAGTTCGAGGATCACGTTGTACTGGTTGATCTGGGTCTGAAACTCATTGACCTGACGCTGGCCGAAGGCGTCGTAGAGTGCCTCGTCGACGTCACTGGCGGTCAGCCCGAAACGCGCGGCGGCGGCCCGATCGATGCTGATGTGGGTGATGCTGCCGCCCAGTTGCAGGTCGTTGGACAGGTCGCGGAAGGCCGGGATAGTGCGCAGTTTTTCGGTCAGGCGCTGGGTCCACAGGTTGAGGGTCGGGCCGTCATTGCTCTTGAGCACGTACTGGTACTGGGCGCGGCTCGGGCCGGAACTGAGGTTGATGTCCTGGCCGGCGCGCAGGTAGAGGACGATGCCCGGGACCTTCATCAATTGCGGGCGGATCCGGTCGATGAACTCACTCGCCGAGACATCGCGATCGCCACGTTTTTTCAGGGCGATCCAGAACCGGCCGTTGGCGATGGTCTGGTTGCTGCCCGAGACGCCGACCGAGTGGGAGAACGCCTGAACGGCGGGATCGGCAGCGACGATTTTCGCCATCGCCAGGTGTTTTTTCACCATGTCGCCGTAGGAAATATCGGCAGCGGCTTCGGTGGTGCCGAGGACGAAACCGGTGTCCTGCACCGGGAAGAAGCCTTTGGGGATATATACGTAACCGGCCACCGCCATCCCCAGTGTCACCAGGAACACCCCGAGCATCAGCTTCTGGTGAGCCAGGGCGCGGCGCAGGCCATGCTCGTACCAGGCCAGCAGCCGCTCGCCAAAGCCCGGCCTGGACTGGGCGTGGTGTTTCGGCGCACGCATGAACAGCGCGGCCAGGGTTGGGGCCAGGGTCAGGGATACCACCACCGAAATCATGATGGTCGAGGTGGCGGTCAGGGCGAATTCCTTGAACAGCCGCCCGACCACACCGCCCATGAACAGCAGCGGAATGAACGCCGCCACCAGCGAGAAGCTGATCGACACCACCGTGAAGCCGATCTCGCCGGCGCCCTTGATTGCAGCTTCGCGCATGCCATCGCCGGCTTCCAGGTGGCGGTGGATGTTCTCCACCACGACAATCGCATCGTCGACCACGAAGCCGACGGAAATCACGATCGCCACCAGGGTCAGGTTGTTCAGGCTGAAGCCCATCACGTACATCAGGGCGAAACTGGCGATCAACGACACCGCCAGCACGCTGGAGACAATCAAGGTCGCCGACAGCTGGCGCAGGAACAGCGCCATCACCGCAACCACCAGCAGCACCGCGATCAGCAGGGTCAGCTCCACTTCATGCAACGAGGCGCGGATGGTCTGGGTGCGGTCAATCAGCACCTTGACCTCGACCGACGCCGGCAGCATCGCCTGCAGGCTCGGCAAGGCGGCCTGAATGCGGTCGACGGTCTCGACGATATTGGCGCCCGGCTGGCGGAAAATCACCAGGTTGACTCCGGGTTGCGTGCCGGACCAAGCCTGCACGTAGGCATCTTCCGCACCGTTGACCACCTTGGCCACATCGCGCAGATGTACGGGCGCACCGTCCTTGTAGGAAACGATCAGCTGGCCGTATTCCTCAGGGTGGAATAACTGATCGTTGGTCGAAAGCGTCGAGATGCTCGACTCGCCATACAGCGCGCCCTTGGCCAGGTTGAGGCTGGTCTGCTGGATCGCCAGGCGAATGTCGGCCAGGGTCAGGCCGATGGCGGCGAGTTTGTCGGCCGAGGCCTGGACGCGAATCGCCGGGCGTTGCTGCCCGGTGATATTGACCTGGCCGACACCGTCGACCTGGCTCAACTGGCGGCCGAGCAGGGTTTCGGCGTAGTCGCTCAGTTGGGTGCCGGGCATTTGCAGCGAGCTGACGCTGAGGATCAGTACCGGGCTGTCGGCCGGGTTGACCTTGCGCCAGGTCGGCAGGGTCGGCATGTCCTTGGGCAGCTTGCCGGCGGCGGTGTTGATCGCCGCCTGGACTTCCTGGGCGGCGGTGTCGATGCTTTTGTCGAGGGTGAATTGCAGGGTCAGATTGGTCGAGCCCAGAGCACTGCTGGAGGTCATCTGGGTCACGCCGGGAATCGCGCTGAACTGCACTTCCAGTGGCGTCGCCACCGACGAGGCCATGGTGTCCGGGCTGGCGCCGGGCAGCAGGGCGTTGACCTGGATGGTCGGGAATTCGGCTTCCGGCAGCGGTGCGATAGGCAGCTTGGGGAAGGCGATCAGGCCGAGCAGCACCAAGGCAAAGGTCAACAGTACCGTAGCCACCGGATGATCGATGCACCAGGCGCTGATTCCGCCACGGGCCTTCATGGCTGGGCCTGCGGGGCGGTGGCTTGGGTCAGCTCCGGTGGTTCGTCGAGAACCTGCACGCTGGCCCCCGGCTTGAGTCGCGATTGGCCGTCGCTGACCAGCACGTCACCGGCCTGCACGCCCTTGATGATGTTCAGCTCGCTGTTCTGGTAGACCATTTGCACCGGCACCGATTCGACCTTGCCGTCCTTGACCCGGTACACGAAATGCTGGTCGAGGCCGCGCTGGACCACGGTCGGCGGCACCACCAACGCGTCCTTGTTCAGCGCAGTCTGGATCTTGATGGTCACCAGTTGCCCGGGCCAGAGCTTTTGCCTGGCGTTGTCGAATTCGGCCTTGGCGCGGATGGTCCCGGTGTTGGCGTTGATCTGGTTGTCGATCAGAGTCAGATGGCCTTCACCTAGCAGGTCACCAGTCTGGCCGTCTGTGTCGGCCCCCAGATAAGCGTTGACCGCCGCTGCCGGCGTAGCGTCGATCAACCCCTGCAAGGTTGGCAGCATTTGCTGAGGCAGGGAGAACTCGACGGCAATGGGGTCGATCTGGGTCACTGAGAACAAGCCCTGGGTGTCGCTCATGCGCAGGAAGTTGCCTTCGTCCACGGTGCGAATGCCGACCCGACCGCTGACCGGTGAACGGATCTGCGTGTAGGAAAGCTGTACCTGCGCGGCATCGATGGCGGCTTGATTACCCAGCAGGGTGGCTTGCAACTGCTTGACCAGCGCTTGCTGTTGATCGTAGGTCTGCTTGGACACGCCGTCGTCGACGCTGAGCAGCTTGTAGCGTTTGAGATTGACCTGTGCCACCTGAAGTTGCGCCTGGCTTTCGCCTAATTGCGCTTTGGCCTGATCGAGACTGGCGCGAATCGAACGGTCGTCGATACTGGCCAGCAGATCTCCGGCCTTGACCAATTGGCCTTCCTTGACCAGCAGCTTGGTAAGGATGCCGTCGATCTGCGGACGAATCACCACGCTGTGCAGTGACAGCACCGAGCCGATCCCGCTGACGTAACGCGGCACATCGCGTTCGGCGACGCTGACCACCCGCACGGGAATCGCCGTCGGCGCCGTCAGTTTGCTCGAGGTCGGACGCAGCAGCATCCAGGCGCCAGCGGCGACCAGCACAATCAGGGCGCCGACAAGCAGCAGGGGTCGTTTGCGTATGGGCATCAGGTCAATCGCCAGGGCCAGTGGGTAGGATAGGTAGCAGTATGCCTCTGTTATAGGCCGTAGATCCGGTCAGTAGCGTGACCGCTGACTGACAGACGTGACAGTTTCGAGCGGTAGGACTTGTCGTCTCAAGCCAGAAGCTTGCCGCTGCGCTTCCCGCTATACTGCCGGTCTTTCGTGGCCCACCCTCCGGGTCCGACTCAATGCAACACCGGAGCATTCATGACTTCCCCGACACAAACGCCTGCGGCTGACGACCAGGCTGACCTGCCAGACAGCGTCGACTCCAGCGCCGACAGCGACAGCAAAGCCGCGATCCCGGCCTTCAAGTTTCCGTTCAAGCCGGGCGAACTGGCCGCGGCCAAGCAGGGCAATCAGCCGTGGTACAAGAATGGCGCGAAAAATGGCCATACCAAAGTGCCAGGCGCCGCGCCCCCGGGCACCCGCCGTTCGATGGGCAAACGCTGAGTCCTGCTGAAACTCCGCTGACGCCCTGTGGGAGCAGGCTCACTCCGGGCGGCGTTCCGACGATCCGCCGTAGGCGGCCATAAGGATCACGCCGCACGCAATGAAATAAACGCGTAAGTCTGCGGTTGTTCCACGGTCCACCACGCCCCGGCGGCCTGCATCTGTTCGGCGACACTGTCGCCCGAGACATGAAACTGCCACTCCTCGACCGCATCCACTGACGCATCTGCCTGAGCCTGTTCCAGCGCCTGGGCAAATGCCGTCATGTCCGGTAAGTACGCGGTAAAACCGTCGCCTTTGAGCGCACTGGTGCGAATCCCCAATCGCCGGCAGAGTGCTTCCTTGATTCGAATGTCATCACGGTCGGCCTGGCGCGACTGTTCGATTAGGCTCGCCAACTCCAGATCAGCCAATTGACCACCGACAATCAATTCAGGACCCCGCTCCCACGACTCCGGTGGACAGTCCTTGGCGCCGGGGTTCAGCGGAATATGCGGATTGATTTCCATCGGATAGATCCGACACACCAGCGGTCGCCGCTCATAAATCCGACAAAGGTTTTCCTCGTCAAGATTCCGGCAGCGTCCAGGGTTGAACGCGGCAAAGGTGATCGTCACGTAGGCCTTGGCTGCGCCACTGGGCACCGCCACCGAGCGCCGTTGCGCATGCTCGCGCTGTTCGGTTGGCAAGCCCAGGCCATTACTCAGAAAACCCTCCACCAGCACGATCACGGCACCGCCGTCTGCGGCCCACATCCGCGCTTCGGCGAGGGTCAGGGGTACATGGTGGTCACTGCAGCACTTACCGCAACCTACACAGGAAAACTTCGTGTTCATGGAAAAGCCGGCCACGTATCAGCGATGACGGAAAACCATCGCAGGGGACGGCCACGAAGCAAGGAGTGCGCCATTTTCCAGCAGGCTGCCGATAGGTTAATAGAGCGCTTTGCCCAGTGGGCGCGTGGTCGAACCGAGATAGAACGACAGGATGGCCAGTGTTTGGACTATTACGGCGGCCATAACGAGGGCGACGATTGCCTCGCCGGGGTTGGAGAGGCTTGCACGTATGAGTCCGAAGGACGCCGGGGCGAAGGCGTAAGTGGCTTGACTGATTGCCACCATTAGCGCGATCACCTTGGCGGTTTGTTCGCGGCTGAACTCGGTCTGTGCGATCAGCGGTGGCAGGGAGGTGGCGTTGCCGATGCCTGAGCCAATCAGCAGCACCGCCACCCAGGCTACCGCCGGGTGACTGTCCAGGCCAAGCAGCATCAGCGTTCCGCTCATCTGGATCGCGTAGCCGAGGCAGGCCAATTGACGACGGTCGACGCCCCGGCTCATCAGGCGAGCAGCAATGAATCGACCGCCCATTGCGCTGGCGGTGGCAAGACCCATGGCGAAGGAGGCGTCCTGGGCACCCATGCGTCCCGCCAGGATCGAATACAGGTGAGCGATCAAGCCTATCTGCGCGAACAGGCCCAGCGACATACCGGCCGCCAGGGAGCGAAACTTCGCTGACTTGAGCGTCTGTGCGGCAGTCCAGGGCGCGGCGTTGGCGGTGGTTGCGCTGGGTTCCAGTGATACTGCGTTGTCGGGATGTTGCCCCAGGCTTTGCGGGGTTTTGTTGAAGACCAGAAAGGCGAGGGTGCCCATCAGCACCACTGCCATCAGGCTGATCACCAACGCCGCCATGCCAAAGCCGAAGCGTTCAATCAGGAACACCCACAAGGGCGAGAAAATCACCCCGCCCAGGCTGGCACCGTTGTACGCCTTGCCCAAGGCCTTGGGACGCTCCTTGATGTACCACGGGGCGATCAAGGTATTAACGGCGGTGGCTCCCAGTGTCACCCAGCCAATGCCCGAATAGAGTGCGCCGGCATTCAGCACCCACGGTTGGTTGGCCTGAGCCCAGAGATTCACCCCGACGCCCAGAGTGATACTGCCCAGCAACGTAACGACAGGCACTCCGAAACGGGCATACATCCGCGGCAGGTTGGCGATGACCACTGTGCCGCTGAGAAAGTGCAGGGTGACGGCAGTCGATACCAGTGTGATTGGCCAGCCTGTACGGTCCATCACGGCCTGCATGTAAATAGGCGGCCCGTAAAACCCCACGCCCCAGCCGACCAATGCCAGGATGAACGTACACCTCAGTACGGTTTGTCCAAAAAAAGCCGAGTTCTTCATCGCCATCTCCTCCATGTTGAGCCATAGGTTATGCTGGCGGATAACGTCTCACTTCGAGGAGTATCGAATAATGGATGTCGAGCAATCCGAGTTGCGTCTGGCCAACGTCGCGGCGGCGATTGCCGATCCGGCCAGGGCGCGAATGTTGTGCTGCTTGCTGGATGGTCGGGCCCGTACGGCCACCGAACTGGCAGTAGTCGCGCAGAAGAGTCCTTCCACGGCATCCAGTCATTTTCAGAAGTTGTTGGAGCAAGGGCTGGTGACGCTGGTTTCCCAGGGAAAACATCGGTACTTCCAACTGGCGAGCGCCGATGTTGCCAAGGCGTTGGAAGGACTGCTGTCGCTCACTTCGTTCGAGTCGCCAGTATTCAAACCCTCCACGCCGTGTCATCTGCGCCACGCCCGTACCTGTTATGACCATTTGGCCGGGGAGGTCGGGGTCCTGTTGCATGATGCCTTGTTGGCGGGCGAGTGGATGTACCAGGAGCAAGGTGACTATGGCCTGACCCCCAAGGGCATCGAGCGCCTGACCCGAATGGGGATGGACCTTTCTGCCGATACCCCGACGCGGCGCCGGTTTGCTTATCCCTGTCTGGATTGGAGCCAGCGCTGCGCCCATGTCGGCGGCACGTTAGGCGCGGCGCTGCTGGGCCATATGGTGCGGGAAAAATGGGTTGTGCGCGCCCTGGACTCTCGTGCATTGACCGTCACAGCCAAAGGACGCAAGCGTCTGGCGAGTGCGTTCGATATCCAGTTGGAGGTCTGACGAGGCCGACTGGAGAGCCTGCTCAAGACGTGGCAAGGCTCACCTGACCCGGCCTATCGAAAAACGCGTCAGTCACTGACCTTTGCCGGTCGCCCGCACCGAGTCCCACTCAGTCACGTAGGCGGTTTTGCTTTTCTTGTGATACAGGCACAGCTCGGTTCCGGTCTGGCCCTTCATGTGTTTCTGCGGGTACTGGCCTTGCAGCAGCATCGCGGTATAGCCGACTCGATCATCGAACTGCGCGGCGTTGCCTACCGGTTTGACGTGGCTCAGTTGGCTGGCCTTGGTGCAACTGGCGAGCACGGCTTTGTCGAAGGCGGCCCAGGCATCGGGGCTGGAGGCGTGGGCCTGGGTGGCGAGGCTGGTCAGGGTGAGGAAGAGCAGGGCGGGGTTTTTCATGGTGTGGCTCCGCAGTTGTGTTTGTTCTGGTAGGAGCAGCCGGTCGAGGCTCGACTGCTCGCGAAAAACGCCAACGATCACGCGAAAATCCTGAATGTACGCGGCGCCCTTTGGCTTTTCGCGAGCAGGCTCGCTCCTACAAAAAGAGGTACCGGAGTATGCCGGATACTTCGCGACGGTTTTACCGAACACCTTCAATCCACCAGCAATTCTCGGTGGACTACATACATGCCAGCCTTTTCGTACAACCGCCGTGCCCGATGGTTGTCTTCCATGACCTTCAGGTCGACATAACCTTCGCGCCTTTGTTGAAATACATCGAACCCGTGTAGCAGCAATGCCCACCCCAGGCCCCGGCCCTGGGCGCGTGGATGCACCACTAGGTGGTGGATGAAGGCGCTGGTCCAGCACTGGATCGCCCCGACGATGCCCTGACTGTCCGCCGCGATAAAGCACAACTGCGGATCGTATTCGGCGTCACGCTCGAAGCGCTCGCGCCAGTCGTCCAGGGCCGGCACGCTGCCGCCGCCATTTTGGTAGCCGGCTTTCAGTAACTGATGGACAGCCGCCGCCTGGGCCGGTTGATAAGTGCTCAGGTTGATGCCCACCGGCCACTCAGCGTTCGGCAGAACATTGCGCAAATCACGTCGCAGCAGCAGGCACCAGGCCTCGCCCATGGCTCAAGCGCCCTGCTGTGCCACCGCTTTGGCGGCGGTGATCAGGCACTGAGTGAGTTCAGGCGAGGAGAATTTGGTCAGCAGTGCGTTGGCGCCGGACAAGCGAGCCTTCTCACTGTTCATCGCGCTGTCCAGTGAGGTGTGCAGCAACACGTAGAGATGGGCGAAATCCGGGGTTTCGCGCAGGGTGCGGGTGAAGGCGTAGCCGTCCATCTCGGACATCTCGATGTCCGAGACAATCAGGTTGATTTGCTGCGCAGTGCCCTGCAGGTCCAGCAGGCAGTCGATGGCTTCCCGGGCGCTGCGCGCGGTATGGCACTCCAGGCCGAGGTTGCGCAGGGTGTGCACCGATTGTTGCAGCGCCACCTGGCTGTCATCGACCACCAGAATCCGCGCGTTACCGAGCAATTCGGCCTCTTCCATGCTCAATTCGGTAGGCGCGTTTTCCAGCGGCGCCGGAGCGATGCCATGGATGACTTTTTCGATATCGAGGACTTGCACCAGGGTACCGTCGACCGAGGTCACGCCAGTGATGTACGAACGCACGCCGCCGGAGCCGTAGGGCGGCGGGCGAATGTCCGACGTCAGGCAGTGCACGATCTTGCTCACCGCCTGCACATGCAGGCCCTGCCTGGAGCGGCTGACTTCGGTGACGATCAGGCAGCCGCCGTCGGGGTCCACCAACGGACGCTCGCCAATCGCCCGGCTCAGATCAATCACCGACAGCGAGTTGCCGCGCAAGGTGGCGATGCCTTTGACGTGCGGGTGGGAATCCGGCAACCGGGTGAGGGGCGGGCAGGGGATGATTTCACTGACTTTCAGCAGGTTGATCGCCATTAGCTTGCCGCTGCGCAAGGTAAACAGCAGAAGCGATAGGGAATCTGCGCGGGCTTTGGTTGTGGACATAAAAACCTTCTGTGGAACGCTGGTATCAGGTTATCGACCTGTGAGGGGCTGGCTTTAGCCAATAACTCGGCACATCCATCCCCTGTAGGCGCTGGCTTTTCGGCACGCCGCAACGCCGCGAACCAGTCACCACGGTGTGGCAGGTCCGTCGCCTTCGCCGGCCAGCCGCAAGCGGGAGCTGGCTCCTACAGGTCGGAAAATCATTTCAACCCCAACCGCTTGGCCATGCGCCCCAGGTTCGCCCGGTCCAGGCCCAGTTCTCGGGCGGCGCTGGCCCAGTTGTGCTGGTGGCGCTCCAGGCAGGCGCTGATCAATTGCCGTTGATAATGCTCGGTGGCCTGGCGTAAATCGCCGGTGACCTTATTCACCGGAGCGGGCGCTTCGGACAACGGCGACGCCGGCAATGTGTCATGGGGCAGATCCAGGTCAGCGGTACTGAGGCTGAGAATCTTTGGCCGTTCGCGAGCATTGCCCAAGGCTTTCAGCGCGCTGCGGCCGATCAGGTGTTCCAGCTCGCGGACATTGCCCGGCCAGCCATAGGCCAGCAGCGCCGCCTGGGCATCGCTGGTCAGCCGCAGGCTGTTGAGGCCCATGCGCGAGCGGTTCTGCTCGAGAAAGTAGCCGCTGAGCAGCAGCACGTCGCGCCCTCGATCACGCAGCGCCGGCACTCGCAACGGGTAGACGCTGAGACGGTGGTAGAAGTCGGCGCGGTAACGGCCACTGCGCACTTCTTCGGCCAGGTCGCGGTTGGTGGCGGCGATCAGGCGCACGTCGACCTGATGCTCGCGGTCCGAACCCAGGCGTTGCAATTGGCCGCTCTGCAGCACCCGCAGCAACTTGGCCTGGACCGTCAGCGACAGCTCGCCGACCTCATCCAGAAACAGCGTGCCGCCATTGGCCAGTTCGAATTTGCCGCGCCGCTCGCTGGTGGCGCCGGTGAAGGCGCCACGGACATGGCCGAACAGCTCGCTTTCGACCAGGGTATCGGGCAGCGCCGCGCAGTTGAGGCTGATGATCGGCTTGTCGGCACGCTTTGAGGCGGCATGAATAGCCTGGGCGACCAACTCCTTGCCGACCCCGGTTTCGCCGGTAATCAACACCGTCAGGTCGCTGCCACCGACCAGGTCGATCTCTTCCACCAGGCGTTTGTGGGCTTTGCTCTGGCCGATCATTTCGCGCTGCAACTGGCCGCTGGCCTGGCGATAGACCTCGGCGCGCTGATGCTCGTCCTCGACCCGGTTGGCCAGGCGTTCGATGCGCTCGGCGGCGTTGACCGTGGCGGCGGCGAGGCTGGCAAAGGCGTGCAGGGCGTCCAGCTCGATCGACTCGAAGCGTTCCGGGTCCAGCGCATCGAGAGTCAGCAGGCCCCAGGGGCGCTCATCGATAAACAGCGGGCAACCCATGCAGTCGTGGACTTCCAGATGCTCGTGCAGGCCATCCACCAGACCGTCGTAGGGGTCCGGAAGGTCGCTGTCGGCGGCAAAGCGGGTGGGCCCGGGACTGCTCAGCAGGGCCTCTAAGCGTGGGTGTTCGCTGACCTTGAAGCGGCGGCCCAGGGTGTCGGTGCTCAGGCCGTCGACGGCCAGTGGTACCAGCCACTCACCGTCCAGGCGCAACAGAGCGGCAGCGTCGCAGGGCAGCAGGGCGCGCATCGCTTCGAGCAGGCGTCGATAGCGCTCGCTTTCGGGCAATTCGCGGGACAGGTCGGAGACCAGGGGCAGCAGGGTAGTGAGCAAGGCTTTTGCAGTCATAATGACTCCGTGTAGTCTGTATGACTATAAATGCTGGCGTGTCGATATGACTACTTGAAAATTAAGCTATTGATTTATAAAGATTTTAAAGGTGGCACGAAAGCTGATTAGAGAAGGGCAACTCATTAGAAAAGCCGTCGTGCAGGAGTCACCCTAATGCTTAGTGCCCAAGACCGTGCCATCGTCAAATCCACCGTGCCCTTGCTGGAAAGCGGTGGAGAAGCCCTGATCACCCATTTCTACCGCATGATGCTCTCCGAGTACCCCGAAGTGCGCCCGCTGTTCAACCAGGCCCATCAGGCCAGCGGCGACCAGCCCCGTGCCCTGGCCAATGGCGTACTGATGTATGCCCGGCACATCGACCAGCTTGACCGGCTCGGTGACCTGGTGGCGAAGATCATCAACAAGCACGTTGCCCTGCAAATCCTCCCGGAACACTACCCGATTGTCGGCAGTTGCCTGTTGCGCGCCATCAGCGAAGTGCTCGGCGACGAGATTGCCACGCCAGAAGTGATGAGCGCATGGGCCGCGGCCTACGGCCAACTGGCGGATATCCTGATCGGTGCCGAGGCGGCAATCTATGACCAGAAAGCCGAGGCCGTCGGCGGCTGGCGCGGGGCGCGGGAGTTCAAGCTGGCCAAACGGGTGGAAGAGAGCAGCGAAATTACCTCGTTCTACTTCGAACCGGCAGATAAGGGGCCGATCCTGGCGGCGGAGCCCGGGCAGTACATCGGCATGAAGCTGTTCCTCGACGGTGAAGAGATCCGTCGCAACTACTCGCTATCGTCCCTGGGCACTGACGGCCAGTACCGCATCAGCGTCAAGCGCGAAGCCGGCGGCCGTGCCTCAAATTACCTGCACGACCAGTTCCATGTCGGCGCCAGCATTCAACTGTTCCCGCCCGCCGGGGATTTCACCCTGACGGCCAGCGACAAGCCGCTGGTGCTGATCAGTGGTGGTGTCGGCATCACCCCGACCCTGGCGATGCTCGAAGCGGCGCTGGCCACTGAGCGCCCGGTGCATTTCATCCACTGCGCGCGCAACGGCGGCGTGCATGCCTTCCGCGACTGGATCGACGCACTGGCCGAGCGTCACCCGCAACTCACGCGCTTCTACTGCTATGCCGAGGACGACGGTGTCAGCCCGGCGGCGCACAAGGTCGGGCTGCTGAGTCAGGAACAACTGGCCCACTGGCTGCCGGAGCAACGCGACCTGGATGCCTACTTCCTCGGGCCTAAAGGCTTCATGGCGGCGGTCAAGCGTCACCTCAAGGCGCTGGGCGTACCGGAAAGCCAGAGCCGCTACGAGTTCTTCGGTCCGGCGGCTGCGCTGGAATAATCAGCGCTGCTACATGCGCAAGGGGCTGTTGGCGCGTACTTGGCGCCACAGCCCCTTATCTTTAATCCGCTGTTAATACCCCTGCCGTTAATTCCCTTCTGTTGAGCCGCTGGCGAAACGTCCGACACCACGGCGCGTGCTGCATGCCTGCGTGCGGCGTGTACACTGGCGGGCATTGCCTGTCGCTGGAAAACCTTTCCCTGATGTTGGAACGCAGATCCCTTGTAGGAGCGAGCCTGCTCGCGATGGTCGTCAACGATTACGCGTCATACCTGAGTAAATGCGCTGTCTTTGAGTCCATCGCGAGCAGGCTCGCTCCTACAGGGGGCGGCATCAATCAAAAGATCTAAGTTCCACAAGGGATCTGCACCAGGCCACTACCTGCATTGATGACTAAGGAAACCGGAATGAACGAGGAAACCATGCGCCTGGGCCGTGAGCGGCGCTATCTGGTGTTGCTGGGGCTGATCTGCCTGGCGTTGATCGGCGGGGCGTTGTACATGCAGATCGTTCTGGGTGAGGCACCTTGCCCGTTGTGCATCCTGCAACGTTACGCGCTGTTGCTGATTGCCATCAGTGCCTTTGCCGGGGCGGCCATGAGTACCCGACGCAGCATCAGTTTCTTTGAAGTGCTGGTGGTGATCTTCGCCCTGGCGGGAGCCGCGACGGCCGGGCACCACGTCTATACCCAGTTCTATCCTGCGGTCAGCTGCGGCATCGACGTGCTCCAGCCAATTGTCGATGACCTGCCATTGGCGAAGATTTTCCCGCTGGGTTTCCAGGTCGACGGTTTCTGCTCCACGCCTTACCCGCCGATC
Source organism: Pseudomonas fluorescens (assembly GCF_019212185.1). NCBI lineage: Bacteria > Pseudomonadati > Pseudomonadota > Gammaproteobacteria > Pseudomonadales > Pseudomonadaceae > Pseudomonas > Pseudomonas fluorescens. The sequence goes on along the minus strand of NZ_CP078138.1, from coordinate 5,413,311 downwards.
CTCGGCCTGTCGCTGGCGCAGTGGGCCTTGGTGGCCTTTGTGCTGATCGTGGTGCTGGTGCCGCTGCTGGTTTCGCGTAACCGCAAACAGCTGAAGCAGGGTCGCTGACCTCAGGCCTCCCCAGCTGAAAACAACGCCCCGGCCCTCGACAGAGGCCGGGGCGTTTTGCGTTTTGGCCACTGCATGGGAAGACCATGACGTGACGCAAGTTCGGGTGCGACACATGTGCGACATGTTGTCACAGAGAAAGTGTCGCAGTGCATTTCAAATTCCACTTTTGGTTATGGATTGATACAGAAAATCGAGCCTGAAGCGTATTGGGCCAGGACCTATTCGTCGCGGGAGCCAGGCAATTTTAACAGCGGCCAGCAAATGGCCAGAGGCCTTGTGAAAAGGGGGCTTTGGCGAGGGCGGCGGCGACTGCTGAAAGACGAAGCTGTCTGAAATGCGCCCAGTAGACTTACATTTTTTGGGGTTCTTGTTGAGAATTAATCGCGATAAGATAGGCGGTCATTACGAATTTATTTAATGATTGTTGCTGTATCCGATAAAAATTATTTCGGGATGAGACATGGTTTATAAAACGCTACATATCTACAATCGCCCGCACTGAAATTCCGGCACTGCTCATCCCTGAGCAGCGAAGGGTGGTCGAGGGGCGGTTTGAGTGCTCCATGCGACCCCAGGTGTCGGTGCCTTCCAATTTTCCGCACCAAATGGAATTGGTCTGTGACAAGGCCTTTGACCACGAATTCGAATAAGAAACCAGCGCTCGCCGAGGTGATGTCACTGCGCGTTTAACGCATGACGGGCAAGCCCTTATTCAATCCAAGAAAAATGCCAACCCTTGGCAGGGTGAAGTGTTGGCGATCAAAACCCAACTGCATTGCGCAAGCTGCTTTAGAGGTCGTGAGATGAGTAAAAACAGGTACCCCAGACTACTAGGCTTAGTGCCGCTGCTCGGCACGTTGTTGCTGGGAGGTTGCAACATGACCTTGCTCAATCCCACGGGCCAGGTTGGCCTGGAACAGCGAAACCTGATCATCACCGCCACGCTGCTGATGCTGTTGGTGGTTATTCCGGTGATCGTCATGACGTTCCTGTTCGCCTGGAAATACCGCGCCTCCAACACCAAGGCGACCTACACGCCTAAATGGAACCACTCCACCAAGATTGAAATCGCGGTGTGGACTGTTCCGGTGCTGATCATCATTGCCCTGGGTTACATCACCTACAAGTCGACTCACGAACTGGACCCGTACCGTCCGATCGAATCCGACGTGAAGCCGGTGACCATCGAAGTGGTCGCGCTGGACTGGAAGTGGCTGTTCATCTATCCGGAACAAGGCATTGCCACGGTCAACAAGATCGTGTTCCCGGCCCACACGCCGATCAACTTCCGCATCACCTCCGACGCCGTGATGAACTCGTTCTTCATCCCGGGCCTGGGCGGCCAGATCTACGCGATGGCGGGTATGCAGACCAAATTGCACCTGATCGCTGATCGCAACGCTGAAATGGACGGTATCTCCGCCAACTACAGCGGCGCTGGCTTCACCGGCATGAAATTCAAGGCTATTTCCACCACTCAGGAAGAATTCGACGCCTGGGTAAGTGAAGTCAAAAAGTCACCTAAACAGCTTGAACAAGCTGAATACGCGGCTCTTGCCAAGCAAAGCCAGAACAACCCGGTTGAACTCTATTCGTCGGTGACGCCGAACCTGTTCCAGACCATCGTCGACAAGTACGAAGGCATGAAACCGGGTCCGAAGGTCAAGCACGAGAAGAAAGAAAAAGAAGTGGCCGCTACGGACATGGACTCGCATTCAGCTGCCGGGGCAGAGGAGTAAAAGATGTTTGGTAAATTAAGTTGGGAAGCGGTCCCGTTCCACGAGCCGATCGTGATGGTGACCATCGCCATGATCGCGCTGGGTGGTCTGGCACTGTTCGCGGGTATCACTTACTTCAAGAAGTGGACCTATCTCTGGACCGAGTGGCTGACTTCGGTTGACCACAAGAAAATTGGCGTGATGTACATCATCGTCGCCATGGTCATGCTGCTGCGCGGCTTTGCCGACGCCATCATGATGCGTACCCAGTTGGCCATGGCCACCGAAGGTTCGCCTGGCTACCTGCCGCCTGAACACTATGACCAGATCTTCACCGCTCACGGTGTGATCATGATCATCTTCATGGCGATGCCATTCTTCACTGGCCTGATGAACCTTGCAGTGCCGCTGCAGATCGGCGCGCGTGACGTTGCCTTCCCGTTCCTGAACTCCCTGAGCTTCTGGCTGCTGGTTTCCGGCGTGGTACTGATCAACCTGTCCCTGGGCGTCGGCGAATTCGCCAAGACCGGTTGGGTTGCCTATCCGCCGCTGTCGGGCCTGCAATTCAGCCCGGGCGTGGGGATGGATTACTACATCTGGGCGCTACAGCTATCCGGGTTAGGTACGACGCTAACGGGGGTCAACTTCCTCGCGACCGTACTGAAAATGCGTACCCCTGGCATGAAACTGATGGACATGCCGATCTTCACCTGGACCTGCACCTGGGCCAACGTCCTGATCGTCGCTTCGTTCCCGATCCTGACCGCTACCCTGGCACTGCTGACGCTTGACCGTTACATGGATTTCCACATTTTCACCAATGAACTTGGTGGCAATCCAATGATGTACGTCAACCTGTTCTGGGCGTGGGGCCACCCTGAGGTATACATCCTGATCCTGCCGGCATTCGGCATTTTCTCGGAAGTGATCTCGGCGTTCACCGGCAAGAAACTGTTCGGCCACCACTCGATGATCTACGCCTCGGGCGCGATCTCGGTACTGGGCTTCATGGTTTGGCTGCACCACTTCTTCACCATGGGTTCGGGTGCCAGCGTCAACGCCTTCTTCGGCCTGGCGACGATGCTGATTTCGATCCCGACGGGTGTGAAGCTATTCAACTGGCTGTTCACCATCTACCAGGGCCGTTTGCGTTTCACCAGCCAGGTTCTGTGGACCCTGGGCTTCATGGTGACCTTCGCCATCGGCGGCATGACCGGCGTACTGCTGGCCATCCCGGGTGCGGACTTCGTCCTGCACAACAGCCTGTTCGTGATCGCGCACTTCCACAACGTGATCATCGGCGGCGCGGTATTCGGCTACATCGCAGGTTTCGCGTTCTACTTCCCTAAAGCGTTCGGCTTCAAGCTGCACGAAGGTTGGGGCAAGGCTGCATTCTGGTTCTGGATCACCGGCTTCTTCGTCGCGTTCATGCCGCTCTATGTACTGGGCTTCATGGGCATGACCCGTCGTCTGAACGCCACCACCAACCCTGAGTGGGTCCCGTACCTGTACGTGGCCATGTTCGGTGCGGTGATGATCGCTGTCGGCATCGCCTGCCAGCTGATCCAGCTGTACGTCAGCGTGCGTGACCGCAAGCTGCCAGAAAACATGTGCGAACACGGTGACCCGTGGAATGCCCATACCCTGGAATGGTCGACCTCGTCGCCACCTCCGTTCTACAACTTCGCCGTGCTGCCAAAAGCAGACTGCATCGACCCGTTCACCGAAGCCAAGGAAAACGGCACTGCGTACCAGGCTCCGGCCAAGTACCAGCCGATCCACATGCCGAACAACACCGCGACCGGTGTGGTGATGGGCGCGCTGTTGACCGTGTTCGGTTTCGCGATGATCTGGCACATCTGGTGGCTGGCAATCGCGAGCCTTGCGGGCACCGTGATCTACTTCGCGATCCACGCGGCCCGTGATGATCAAGGCTATATGGTGCCGGTCGACGTGATCGAGCGCATCGAAGCCGAGCAGCACAAGCGTCTGGTTGCCGCCGGGAAAGTCCCTGCTACTGCCACCCGTGTTGAAACCTCGTTGGAACAGGCTTAAACCATGTCGAACTTAGTGACCAATGCTGGACACACCCATGTCGATGGACATGGGCACGATGACCACCACCACGACTCGGGCGAGATGACCGTATACGGTTTCTGGCTCTACCTGATGACCGACTGCATCCTGTTTGCGTCGATCTTCGCGGTGTACGCGGTACTGGTAAACAACGTAGCGGGTGGCCCGTCGGGCCACGACATCTTCGAACTGCCGTACGTACTGGGCGAAACCGCTCTGCTGCTGTTCAGTTCGATCACCTACGGCTTCGCCATGCTGGCCTTCTTCAAGGGCAACAAGAAGCAGGTCCTGGGCTGGTTGGCCATGACCTTCCTGTTCGGTGCCGGCTTCATCGGCATGGAGATCAACGAGTTCCACGTTCTGATCTCCGAGGGCTACGGCCCTAGCCGTTCCGGCTTCCTGTCCGGCTTCTTCACCCTGGTTGGTACCCACGGTCTGCACGTGACCAGCGGTCTGATCTGGATGGCGATCATGATGTATCAGGTCAACAAACACGGCCTGACGGCGACCAACAAGACGCGTCTAAGCTGCCTGAGCCTGTTCTGGCACTTCCTGGACGTTGTGTGGATCTGCGTATTCACCGTTGTTTACCTGATGGGGACTCTGTAAATGGCTAACGCATCACACTCCCACGACGAAGCCGGTCACGGCAGCGTCAAGTCGTACGCCATCGGCTTCATCCTGTCGGTGATCCTCACCGTGATCCCGTTCGGCCTGGTGATGTACCCATCGCTGCCGAAGTCGATCACCCTGTGGATCGTCCTGGCGTTCGCGATCATCCAGGTGCTGGTGCACCTGGTGTACTTCCTGCACATGGACCGCTCGGCCGCCCAGCGTAACAACGTCATTGCGTTTGTTTTCGCTGCGATCGTGATTGTCCTGCTGGTTGGCCTGTCGCTGTGGATCATGTTCAGCATCCACACGTTCATGATGGCGAAGTGAGGTAAGTCCGGATGTCCTTTAAGCACTTTATCCAAATCACCAAACCGGGGATCATTTTCGGTAACGTGCTTTCTGTGGCAGGCGGATTTTTCCTGGCCTCGAAGGGGCATGTCGATCTGGCCATTTTCCTGGCCGCGATGATCGGCACGTCCCTGGTCGTGGCCTCGGGTTGCGTGTTCAACAACTGCATCGACCGTGACATCGACCTGAAGATGGAGCGCACCAAGAACCGCGTGCTGGTGCAGGGCCTGATTTCCCTGAAACTGGCACTGGTCTACGCGACCGTCCTGGGCGTTGCCGGGGTTGCCTTGCTGTACAAGGTCGCCAACCCGCTGGCCGCACTGTTCGCGGTAATCGGTTTCATCATCTATGTCGGCTTCTACAGCCTGTACCTCAAGCGCAAGTCGGTTCACGGCACGTTGGTGGGCAGTCTGTCGGGTGCGATGCCGCCGGTGATCGGTTACGTGGCAGTGAGCAACAGCTTCGACATGGCTGCGCTGACCCTGCTGGTGATGTTCAGCCTGTGGCAGATGCCGCATTCCTACGCCATCGCGATCTTCCGCTTCAACGACTACCTGGCCGCATCGATCCCGGTGCTGCCGGTCAAGCGCGGAATCCAGGTGGCCAAGAAGCACATCCTGTTCTACATCCTGGCGTTCCTGGTAGCGACCTTGATGCTGACCTTCAGTGGTTACGCAGGCATGAGCTACCTGGCCGTCGCCGCGGCCATGGGCATGTACTGGTTGTACATGGCCTGGACCGGCTACAAGGCAGTGGATGACACGGTCTGGGCACGCAAGCTGTTCGTGTTCTCGATCTTTACCATCACCGCCCTGAGCGTGATGATGTCGCTGGACTTCAAGGTACCGACCGAGCTGTTGCTGACCTACGCGCCATAAGCTTTGCCGCAATACAAAAGCCCCGCCTTCGAGAGAAGAGCGGGGCTTTTTGTTGGAGCGAGCCAGCGATGAAGTGCAAGTGGTGTAGCTTATGGCCTCATCGCGAGCAGGCTCGCTCCTACAGGTGTTGTGTCGTTTGGCGCAGTTCAAAACCTTGTAGGAGCGAGCCTGCTCGCGAAGGCGGTGTGTCAGGCATCTATTTACTGCGCAGTAATGCTGTACCCCTCAAACGCCGTCTGCTGTTGCAGGGCGGTGATGATGGCTTTGCGCGTGGCGGGTTGTTCGTTGCCCTGGTGGTCGAGGAAGGTCTCGCTGGTCAGTTCCTGCTCATCGCCTTCGCCGACAAAGCTGAAGCCGAGGAATTCGAAGGCTTCGCGGTCGACGCTCGGTTTCGAGCGTGGGGTGCGCAGGGGCAGGGTGACGCTGACGCCGTCCTTGCTGATGCTGAACACCTCGGCTTCTTTCTTCACGCGGGCGCTTTTGCCTTTACCGCCGCTCGGATTGCTGATGGCCTGATGGGTCTGGTTCAACACTTTCAGGGCCAGGCCGTAGACCAGTTCCTGGAAGCTCGGGTCATCCTTGAAGCTCGACAGGATGCGGCTGATCGGAAACTTGCTGCTGAGGTCTTCGAGGGCGGCGCTGTCGGCGGCCTCGGCGTCCTTGAGTTGCTTGAGCTGGCCCATCAGTTCGTAGGCCTGGTCATCGTCGAAACGGTCATGGGCCTCGCGGATGGCCGCGCGCAGTTCGCGAATCTGCTCGCTTTCCTTGTTGCTGTGAAAGGCGTCCAGCACCATCTCGCTGATGGTTTTGGCCTGGGGCACGTGTTGTGAAAGATTGATGGAGTTTTCGTATTCCGCTTTGGACGACAGGGTGACTACGGATTCAGCGGTGTTGGAATCTGGCATTGAAATTTCACTACTTCTCTAACTGGATCGGGGCGAGAAAGCCCGGGGGCTTTTCGGGCCGCCTAATTTATGGGAGCGGGGCGGCGTTGTCACGGATGAACGGGTGACTGGTCATGTTTTCGTTCCTGCAATGTTTGTGGCTGATCACGAGATCAGCGTCCACCGCAAACTCCTTGTGGGAGCGAGCCTGCTAGCGAAAAACCTGAGGGCGCCGCGTGCATTCAGGATGTTCGCGTCATCGTTGACGACCATCGCGAGCAGGCTCGCTCCTACAGGGGCGGCGGGGGGTAAACGAAAAAAGCCCCGCGCATGCCAGGCAAACGCGGGGCTCTCTCGGGGGGTAAGCGCGTTACGGATGCAGAAGTTTCTGCGCACGCTTGTCGGCCAGGTGTTGGACCACCAGGCGGCCAATCAACACCAGCAGGGTCAGCGAAATCAACAACACCGAAATCGCCGCCACGCTCGGGTCTACGTTGTCGCGCAAGCCGCTCCAGATCCGCTTGGGCAGGGTGTCGACGTTGACGCTGGTGATGAACAGCGTCACCGCCACTTCCTCCCACGACAGGGCAAACCCCAGCAGCGCGGTGGAGGCCAGGCCCAGTTTCAGGTTCGGCAGGATCACCATAAAGGTGGTCTGCATCAAGCTGGCGCCGAGGTTGCGCGAGGCCAGTTCGATGCGTCGGTCGATCTGGCTGAGGGCAACCAGCATGGTCACCACACCGTAGGGCACGACCATGATCACGTGGGCAATCACAACACCGGGCAAGGTGTCATAGCCCATGCCCGGGGCGAAACGCCCGAGTTTGGTTTCCATGAAATACAGCACCAGCGCCGAGATCACCGGCGGAATAGCCATCGGCAGCAGTACCAGACCGATCAGCGCGGTGGCCAGTTTCGAGCGCGAGTACCAGATGCCGAGGCTGAAGCTGGCGGCCAGCAGGGTCGCGATGACACTGGTGGCGAGGGCGATGGTCAGGCTCTGGCTGATGGCATGGAACCAGTCCGGATTGCTCACCAGTGCCTCGTAGTGCCGCATCGACCAATTGCCCTCGGGCATCGACAGGAAGCGTTTGCTGGTGAAGGACACCGGAATGACCGTCAGCAGCGGGAACAGCATGAAGGCCATAGCAATTACGGCCAGCAGCCGGGTACTCAGGCTTGTGCGATGGGTGTTCATAAGTAACCTCAGCCTACCAGGCGGTTCACGCGGGTCATTTTCAGCAGGACCCAGATCAGCGCGCTGACCAGGGCCAGCAACACCACGCTGAGCGCTGCACCCAGGCCCCAGTTACTGGTCTGGAACATTTGCAGGAACACGTATTCGGCGATCATGACGGTCTGTCCGCCACCCAGCAGTACCGGGGTGATGAAGAAGCCCAGGCAGAACACGAAGACCATGATGAACGCACCCAGCACCCCCGGCAGGGTCTGTGGCAGCAACACTTGCCAGAAGGTGCGCAACGCCCCGGCACCCAAACCACGGGAGGCCATCAGGATGCGTTGGTCCAACTGGCGCATGCTCGACAGCAGCGGGAACACCGCATACGGAATCATCACGTGGAGCATGCCGATCACCACGCCGATTTCGTTGCGACTCAGCTGCAGCGGTTGATCGATCAGGCCCATGCCCATCAGCCCATTGTTCAGCACGCCGTTGCTGCGCAGCGCGATCAACCAGCCGAAGGCCCGCACCAGTACCGAGATCCAGAACGGAATGAAGATGCAGATTTCCACCACGCGCTGCCAGAACGGCGGGCTGAACACCCAGCAGTAGGCCAGCAGGTAGCCGATCAACAGCGCCAGGCAACTGACCGTCAGGCACAGGCGCAAGGTGCGCCAGAGCATTTCGTGGATCGCCGGGTCCGTGGCAATCCGCTCATATTGCTCGATGCCCGGCGTCGGCAACGAAAAGCTCCAGCCGACCACGCCAAGAAACGGCAGCACGTAGAAGATCAGCAGCAACACCGGCAGCGGCAACAGCAGCAGGCTGCGCTCCAGCGCCGGCGAACTGAACCGGGGCTTGGGTTTGCTCAGGGTTAAGGTCATGGTCATGATCGAGGGCTCACTTGGACAGTCGCGTCAGGTACTGTTCCAGGGCGGCTGAATAGTTGTCGGCGTACCACTGGGCATTGAGCGCGATCTGTTTTTTCAGGTTCGCTTCGGACGCGCAGTTGGCCTCCAGTTGCTCGGCCGACATCAGTTTCTCGGTGGCGCTGTTGGACGGCCCATTGCCCAGCAGTTCGAACAACTTCAGCTGACCTTCCGGCTGCAGCGCGTGCTGGATAAACTGCATCGCCGCTGGCGTGCCGGCCGGATTGCCGTTCAACACCGCCCAACTGCTGGAGTTGATGAAGCCGTTGTCGAAGCTCCAGCGCACCCGACCTTCGGTGTCTTCACTGAGCAGCTTGGCGCGGGTGTGCCAGATCGCACCGACCGAGACTTCGCCGTCGACCATCAACTGCTGGCTCTCGGCGCCCGAACTCCAGAACGACAGCACGTGTGGCTTGATCTCGTCGATCTTGTTCAAGGCGCGTGCCACGTCCAGCGGATACAGCTGATCAGCGGGAACACCGTCAGCCAGCAAGGCTGCTTCGAGCATGCCGTTCATCCACTTGTACAGGGTGCGTTTGCCGGGGAATTTCTTCACGTCCCAGAAATCTGCCCAGGTTTTCGGACCGTTGTCGCCAAACTTCTCGCTGTCCCAGGCCATCACGTAGCTGAACTGGTAGCTGGCGATGCCGTGGTCCGAGGCCAGTGCCGGGGCCACCTGATCGCGCTTGATCACGCTGTAGTCCAGCGGCTGCAGGATCTTTTCCTTGCCGAGGACGATGGCGCTGTAGCTCTCGACGTCGACCACGTCCCAGCTCGGCTGACCGCTGGCCAGCTGCGAGCGAATGGCGCCCTCGGTTGGTCCGGCGCCGTCGATGCGCACCTGGATCCCGGTGTTCTTGGTGAAGGTGTCGGTCCAGGCCGAACGGAAGGCAGTCAGGGCGTCGCCACCCCAGTTGACCACCACCAGCGGCTTGTCCGCCGACCAACTGATGCCGCTGCGCAACGCCAACGGCACCGCCGCCAACAGGCCCATGGCCTGAATGAAGGTGCGTCGGTTGATCTCGCCGCCACGGGCCTTTTCGATAAGCACTTCAATACAGTCGCGTTGATGATCCTGGCGCATGGCAAGTCCTCGGTGGGCGGTGGTCCGCTGTTGTTATTGGTTAAAAGAGAGCTTCGTGACGCATTGTTCGGGCGATCAGGCTTGCAGCAGGAAACTCTGCTGCACCGGCCAGCTCAGCCACACCGGGGCGCCGCTGGGCATCTGTGCGCCAGGGTGATTGCCGGGGACCGAGAGATTGATCGGCAGATTGTCGCCGCCGACCTTGAGCGCCAGATGGGTGCTGGAACCCTGGTAGACCTTGTCGGTGAGCTGCGCGGGGATCACGTTGTAGCCTTCGCGGTTCGGCCGCTCGCTGTGCAGGTCCATGTGTTCCGGGCGCACCGCCAGCACGATCGGTTGCTTGCTCAGGGGCGAAGGCGCCTGGGCGTGCAGCACGCTGTCGCCGCAGCGTCCGCTGGCGGTCGGGCCGTTGCGCGTGGTGTCGTGCAGCGGGAACAGGTTCATTTTGCCGAGGAATTCGGCGACGAAGCGGCTCTCCGGGCGGTTGTAGATGTTCTCCGGGGTGTCGACCTGAGTCAGCTTGCCGTGATTGAAAATCGCGATGCGCGACGACAAGGCCAGGGCTTCGTTCTGGTCGTGGGTGACGAACACGAAGCTGGTGCCGACCTGACGATGAATACGCTGCAATTCAGTTTGCAGCTGTTCGCGCAAATTCTTGTCCAGCGCCGACAGCGGCTCGTCGAGCAGCAACAGTTCCGGCTCGAACACCAGCGCCCGGGCAATCGCCACCCGTTGCTGTTGGCCGCCGGACATCTCGGCCGGCTTCTTGTGCATCTGCGCACCGAGGCCGACCACCTCCAGGATGTGCTTGACCCGACGCTGGCGCTCCTCGGCGCCGACTTTGCGGATGCGCAGCGGGTAGGCGACGTTCTCCGCCACGGTCATGTGCGGGAACAGCGCATAGCCCTGGAACACCATGCCGTAGTTACGCTTCTCGGCGGAGCGCTTGATGATGTCGACGCCCTGTTCCATCAACTTGCCGGAGGTCGGGCTGAGGAAGCCGGCGAGGATCATCAGCAAGGTGGTCTTGCCCGAACCGGACGGGCCGAGCAGGGTCAGGAACTCGCCCTGGCGGACGTCGAGATCGACATTATCCAGCGCGGCGAAACGACCGTAATACTGGCTGATACCTTGTGCGCTGAGCTGGATGGCTGAACCGCTGGACACGATGGAATTCCTCTTTTTATTGCCACTGCGACAGGCGAGGCGGGGATTAATCCGACAGGGGCTTGACCTCATTATTGTTAAAAGCATTGCTACATCAATGGAATTATTTTGCGGGTATTGGTCAAAAAAATTACTCAATTGCCCAGTGGCTTCAGACCTTCTTACAGCGTGTCCTGCCAGGTCTGATGGGACGACTGCAATTGCGTCTTGACCCAACTGCTGAAGGCCCGCACCACGCGGCGTTCAGCCTTTTGCGGGTCGGTGGCGAGGTAGTAGCCGCGGTGCAGATCAATGGTGATATCGAAAGGGCGCACCAGCAGGCCCTTGGACAATGCGTCGCCGCTGATCAGGTTGTCGCCAATGGCGATCCCTTGCCCCGCTATGCACGCCGACTGCGCGCAGTGCGCATCGGAGAACAGAATGCCGCTCATGGCATTGACCCCCGTGGCCCCGGCGGCGGTCAGCCAGATCCGCCAGTCCGAATAATCGGTCATGTGCAGCAGCGGGTAGTCGCTCAGCTCTTGCGGACTTTTCAGGCCGCCGAGTGCGTTGATCAGGCGTGGGCTGCACACCGGGAAAAAGCGCAATGCGACGATTTCCTCAACCTCCATTTCCGGCCAGTCGCCAATGCCGTAGGCAATGAACAGATCGACGTTGCTGTTGTGGGTGTCGTCCGGCGACTTCGGCGAAATCAACTGCAACTGCACCTGCGGGTACTGGCGCAGGAACGCGCCGATGTGGTGGCACAGCCAGTAGGTGGCGAAGCCCGGGGCGCAACTGACGCACAGGCGCCCGGAGACTTCCTGGTCGTTCACCGGTTGCCCGGCGTCCAGCAGGTTCAGGAGGATGCCGTGGACCTCACGGGCATAGCGCTCGCCCTGATAGGTCAGGCCGATTCCGCGACCAATGCGCTCGGTCAGGGCAAAGCCCACGCACTCCTCGAGCTTGCTGATCTGATGGCTGATGGCGCTGCGCGTCAGGTTCAGTTCGCGGGCGGCCACCGACACGCTGCCCAATCGGGCGACCGCGTCCAGAGCCCGAAGGGCTGTCATCGAAGGAAAGCGCATAGAAAGTCCTGCCAGGGTTGAGGGTGAGGGTGGCGGCGTATTTTGCTGATTCCGAGCCGCGAGCAAAGCGCCAGTTATGGTGACTTAAATTGAACGATCAGGCCAAAAAAAATCGATTGTTGTATTGGTTGATTCAACAATACTAGCGCCATTCGTCTGGGTCCACGCAGCCTTTTTGAGCGCGGTAGACCTTTCACTGGCATTGAACCCATAGGTGGCTTGCATGGCTGAGTCCGACAACTTTTCTTCTACCCATTCCGCGCGGGGCGTTTACGCCGACCTGATCCTCGGGAACGGCCGTATCTACACCCAAGACCCGTCGCGGCCATGGGCCGAAGCCGTGGCCATTCGCGACGGCAAGTTGATCGGTGTCGCCAGCCTCGACGAGCTGCAACAGTTCAAGGGCCCGAACACCCGCATGCATGATCTCGACGGCGCGTTCTGCATGCCCGGCCTGCACGACATGCACACCCACCCCGACCTCGCCCTGGCACCGCGCTACAGCGATGACCTGGATGTCGGCATCGAAGACCCGACTCCCGAGCAACTGCGCCAAAGCATCCTTGCCTACGCCGACAGCCACCCCGGCGACGGCTGGATCTACGGTCAGTACTGGGTGCGCTACACCTTCCGCGAAGCCGGCCTGACTCCGGGTCGCGCCTGGCTCGACAGCGTCATGCCGGACCGCCCGGTGGCACTGCTCGACCGCATGTGGGGGACCATGATGGTCAACTCCAAGGCACTGGAACTGGCCGGCATCGACCGCCACACCTCGGACCCGCGCAACGGCTATTTCGAGCGCGACGAACTGACCGGCGAGCCCAACGGCCTGATGATCGACGGCGCCTACGCGATGATCCACGCGGCCATGCCGCCGACTCCGGTCAGCGTGCTGCGCCGTGCCTACCGTGACGGTGTGCATTTCCAGAGCTCCCGTGGCGTCACCGCGAGTAAATACGTTCATGTCTGCGAGCAACGCCTGCAGGCGCTCAAGGAGCTGGACGACAGCGGCGAACTGACCGTGCGCATCGAAGCGGCGATCAGTTGGCAGGACGATATTTTCCCGGTGCGTCGGCGTTGGGAATTGCTGGCCGGTGAGCGTCACTACTACCGCAGCTCGCGCTTGAGCGCCAACGCGGTGAAATTCCACTTCGACGGCACGGTCGAGCCGAAATCCTCCTACCTGCTGACCCCATGGCCGGAAGAGGCAAACTGGCGCGGCAAGCTCAACCTGACCCCAGAACACATCACCGATATGGTGGTGGACATGGACCGCAAGGGCATCCGCGTGATTGCTCACTGCACCGGCGACGGCGCCTCTGACGTGTTCCTCGATGCCGTGGCCGAAGCCCGTCGCCGCAACGGTTTCAGCGGCGTACGTCACCAGTGCGCCCACAGCACCCTGCTGCATCCGGGCAACCTGCCGCGCTTCAAGGAACTCAACGTGATCGCCGAGTTTTCCCCGGCCGCCTGGTACCCGACGCCGTTCGCCAGCGGTGCGCGCTCGGGCTATGGCCAGGAACGCCTGAAGCGTATCTACGATTTCAAAGGCGTGCTCGAAGCCGGCGGCACGGCAGTGATGGGTACCGACTGGCCGGTGGCGTCGATCGACCCGTGGCTGGCGCTGGAAACCATGGTCACCCGGCAGAACCCGTGGAACGACGACCCGTCCTGCTTCGGCGATCCGATCAGCCTCGAGCAAGCCCTCAACGTGATCACCATCAACGGTGCCGTGGCCATGGGCCTGGAGCATTCGACCGGCAGCCTGGAAGTCGGCAAATCGGCGGACCTGATCGTCATCGACCGCGACCTGTTCGCCCAGCCGGCGCGCAACTACATCCACCAGACCCAGGTGCTGCTGACCTTCGTCGAAGGGCAATTGGTCTACGACCGTCATGGCGCCCTCGGCGATATCGGCCTCAAGGCCGTGTGGCAGGGTGAACCACCGGTGCTGGAGGGCAAGGCAGAATGACTTCCCCACGCATCGCCGTGACCGTCGTCTCGGGGTTTCTCGGCGCCGGTAAAACCACCTTGCTCAACCGCATGGTGCGCCGTGCCGAGGGCAGCCGGCTGGCGGTCATCGTCAACGATTTTGGTGAGCTGAACATCGATGCGGCGATCGTTTCCGAGGTCACCGATGCGGTGTACAGCCTGCAGAATGGCTGCATCTGCTGCACCGTGCAGGAAGACCTGCTGGCGCAACTGACCAGCCTGGCGCAATTGCAGCCGCGCCTGGAACGCATCGTCATCGAGTGCAGCGGCGTCTCCGACCCGCAGCGCATCGTGCAGACCCTGGCCTATCCGCAACTGCGCAGCCAGATGCAACTGGACATGGTGATCACCGTGGTCGACGCCACCCGCCATTTGCAGCTCGAAGGCGAGTATGCGCGGCTGGCGCGGGCCCAGGTCGGGGCGGCTGACTTGCTGCTGTTGAACAAGACCGATCTGGTCGACGAAACACAGTTGCAGGCGCTGCGTCAGGCCTTGGGGTTGCGTACGCGGATTCACGAAAGCGTGCAGGCGCAGTTGCCTGATGCGCTGTGGCTAGATTCCGATCTGGACCTGGAACCGCGCGCACTCAAGCCACTGGTGCGGGTGGCCAGCGAAGACCACAGCGAGATGTTCAGCAGTCATCTGTGGCAGGGCACCGCGCCGCTCAACGTCGAACGGCTGCGCGCCTGGTTACAGGCGTTGCCCAATGATGTGTTCCGGGTCAAAGGTCTGGTGGTATTGGATCAGGGCGCCAAGGCGCACTGGTTGCAACACGTCGGCAGCCGCAGTCAGTTCCTCCCGGCCATCGATGAAGCAACCGCCAGCGGTACGCGCCTGGTGTTTATCGGGCGCCGTGGCTTCGACAATTGGCAGGCCTTGATCGACGGCCTGGAGCAGTGCCAGGTGCGTCCATGAATCCGACCGAACAGCGGTTGCGCGAAGAGCTGGCCGCCTGTTACCGGCTGATCGCGCACTTTCGCATGACCGACCTGATCTTCACCCACATCTCGGTGCGTTTGCCAGGGCCAGAGCATCATTTCCTGATCAACCCTTACGGGCTGATGTTCGATGAAATCACGGCGTCGAGCCTGGTCAAGATCGGCCTGGATGGTCGTGCGGTGGAGGACAGTCCGCATCTGGTCAACCCGGCCGGTTTTGTTATCCACAGCGCTTTGCATGCAGCCCGCGCAGACGCTCAGTGCGTGCTGCATACCCACACCCGTGCCGGCTGTGCGGTGGCGGCGCTGGCCTGCGGCTTGCTGCCGGTGAATCAGATTTCCATGGAGTTCTACGGACGGGTCGCCTACCACGACTACGAAGGCATCGCCCTCGATCTGGCAGAGCAGAAGCGGCTGGTGGCGGACATGGGCGACAAGAGCGTGCTGATGCTGCGCAACCACGGCCTGCTGACCGTCGGCGCCAGCGTGGCCCAAGCCTTCCTGCGCATGTACTACCTGGAAAAAGCCTGCGACATCCAGCTCGCGGCTCAGGCCTGCGGCGAACTGGTGCTGCCCACCCCCGAGGTCTGCGCCCACACCGAGCGCCAGTTCAACCAGCCTGACCGGCCATTGGCCGAGGGCGAATTGAACGACCCGGATGCACTGGACCTGGCGTGGAAGGCGTTGTTGCGGTTGTTGGGTCGGGTGGCGCCTGACTACCGCGATTAACCTGCGAATTCACAGACACACCTGTGACCGCCCCCGATCCCTGTAGGAGCGAGCCTGCTCGCGATGGCGGTGGATCAGTTGCATCTGCATGCCTGACCCAAAGCAATCGCGGCGGCCCGACAGGCGTCTGCGCCTCAATGAGTCCCCGGCGTATTCAGATTCATCGAGCGCACCGCCAACCCGCTGGCTGTCTCTTCATCCACCGGCAGGGAAAAGCTGAAAGTCGCACCCTGCCCCGGCACATCCAGCAAGCGAATCTGCCGCCCATGCAGTTGCAGGATCCGCTGCACGATGCGCAAGCCAAGGCCGCCGTCGCGGCGGGCGCCGCCGATGTTGAAGGGACGCAAGAACAAGCCCTCGCGCAGTTCGGCCGCGATCCCCGGGCCGCTGTCGCTGACGGTGATTTCGACGAATTTACCCTGAGGCACCAAGCGGATATCGATCGAGCCACCGACCGGTGTATAGCGCAACGCGTTGTCGAACAGATTGGTCAGCACCCGCTCGATCAGCCCCAGGTCAGCGCATACTGCCGCTACCGTCGGCGCAAAGCTGGCGTTGAGTTGCACCTGCCGGGCTTCAGCGGTCAGCTCGAATTTCTGGAAAATATCCTGCACCAGATCCGTCACCGAAAACCGCTCCAGCACCGGCTGGACGAATCCGTGTTCCAGGCGCACCAGCTCCAGCAGCGACTGCGCCAGCCCTCCAACCTTGCGGCTCTGATCGAGGGCGATGCCCAGGTAGCGCCGGCGCTCCTCCGGGGTCAGGCTGGCGTCCTTGAGCGACAGGGTTTCCAGGTAACCATGCAGCGACGCCAGCGGCGTGCGCAGGTCATGGGAAATGTTCGCCACCAACTCACGGCGCTCCTGGTCCTGGCGGGTCAGGGAGCGCCATTGTTCGCCGAGACGGTTTTGCATCTGCCGAAAGGCTGCATCGAGTATGGCAATTTCGTCCTGGCTGGCCGATGGCTCGGGCGCAGGTGCAACGGGCGCTGCCGCAGGCACACCATCGATATCGAAGTGCGCCACGCTGTCGGTCAGGCGCCGCAGCGGCCGGGTGATCAGGGTAAAAGCGGTGAGACCAGCGATCAGGCACAGCAACGCCACCAACCCAATCGACCACAGCGCGGTATTGAGGGCAACGCTGTTGGCATCGCGCTCGGCGAGGCGGTCACGCTCTTCGCTGAGCAGCACCACATACAGATACCCCGCCTGCTTGCCGGCGACCTTGAGCGGAGCGGCACTGAACACCTTGCGGCCGTCGACACTGCGCGGGTCGTCGCCGAGGATCGGCAGGCTTTCGTCGTTGAGCAGACGCTGTACAGGCGCCAGGTCGATTTGCTCACGGCGCAGGTGACCTTCCGGCGCGGCGTCGCCGATGATCCGGCCCTGGTTGTCGAGCAGGTACACCTCGACGCTCGGATTCACCAGCATCAACTGGCTGAACAGGCCGCGCAGGGCTTCGGGTTTCAGGCCGTTGGCGTCCATCAACTGGGTGTCGCGGGCGATGTGCTGGGCCAGGTCGCGGGACAGACCTTGCACCACTTCCAGCTCGTGCATCTTGTTCGCGCGCACCTGCATCCACACCGAGGTGCCGCTGCACACCAGCAGCAACAGGGCGAACACCAGGGACAGGCGTTGCGACAGGGTCAGTCTCATGCCGACTCCTGCGCCGAGGCGAACTTATAGCCGCGACCCCAGACAGTGAGGATGCGCACCGGTTGCGCCGGGTCGCTTTCGATCTTCGCCCGCAGGCGATTGATGTGGGTATTGACCGTGTGCTCGTAGCCTTCGTGGCTGTAGCCCCAGACGGCGTTGAGCAGGTCCATGCGCGAGAACACCTTGCCCGGCTGGCGGGCGAAGAAATACAGCAGGTCGAACTCGCGCGGGGTCAGGTCGAGGCGCTTGTCGCGCAGCGCCACTTCGCGGGTGATCGGATCGATGAACAGGCCGTCGCTATTCAGGCTGCCGGCATCCATCTTCAGGTTGCGCGCCATGGCGTCGACCCGGCGCAGCAGGGCCTTGACCCGCGCCACCAGCTCGAGCATCGAGAACGGTTTGGCCAGGTAATCGTCGGCGCCCAGTTCGAGGCCAAGGATGCGGTGCATTTCGCTGGAGCGCGCGCTGGTGATGATGATCGGCGTGTAGCGCGCCATGGCCCGCGCGCGGCGGCAGATTTCCAGGCCGTCGACCCCGGGCAGCATCAGGTCGAGGACCAGCGCGTCCCAGTTGCCTTGTTCGAGCAGGCGCAGGCCCTGGTTGCCGTCGGCGCTGTGCACCACCTCGAAATGCTCGTCCCGCAGGTGCAGACAGATCAGGTCGGCGATGTGCGTGTCGTCCTCGACCACCAGGACGCGTTTGGGCTGATCCATAGGGCTTCGATCTCGTTACGTAATGACACCCATTGTGCGGGTTTTCCCGGCGCCGAGTTATCACGAATTGTTTAACTGCCCGTGAGGATTTGGCGATCAGCACAAGCCTAGGCTGTGTTGCATACCCCTCACAGTGATTTTTCGGAGACAGCCATGTACTCACGTCGACAAGTTCTTCTGGCAGGCGGCGGGCTGGGCATCGCGGCGTTGGTGGCGAGTGCCTGGCCACGGAGGGTGACGTTGATCGAATCCGCGCAGGCCGCCGAGACTTTCGAGGTCAATTACAGCGATGAACAGTGGCGCCAGCGATTGAGCGCCGAGCAGTTCCACATCCTGCGTGAAGAAGGCACCGAGCGCGCCTACAGCAGCCCTCTGAACAATGAACACCGGCCCGGCACTTTCGCCTGCGCCGGCTGCGAGCTGGCGCTGTTTTCTTCCAGCAGCAAGTTCGACAGCCACACCGGCTGGCCGAGCTTCTGGGCACCGCTGGCGAATGCGGTCGGCACGCGCCAGGACCGCTCCTTCGGCATGCTCCGTGAATCCGTGCACTGCCGTCGTTGCGGCGGGCACCTGGGCCATGTCTTCGATGACGGTCCACAACCCACCGGCCTGCGCTACTGCATGAACGGCCTGGCGATGACCTTCACCGCGCAAGCGGCCTGAGCCTTTACCTGTGCATGACTGAGGAAAATGATGATGAAAATGCAATGGACCTGGCGTCGAAGCCTGCTTGGTCTGGCGCTGGCCGGCGTTGTCGGACAATGCCTGGCCATGTCGGTCGCAGGCGCCGAGGAGGCCGTCCTGCTGGCCCCGCCGGTGCTCGATGAAACGCCCAAGACGGGCAGTGAAACCGCAGTGTTCGCCGGCGGCTGCTTCTGGGGCGTGCAGGGCGTGTTCCAGCACGTCAAAGGGGTGAAGAACGCGGTGTCCGGCTATGCCGGTGGCCGTGCCGAGACGGCGCAATATGAGCGGGTCGGCGAGGGCGATACGGGTCACGCCGAAGCGGTGCAAGTGACCTACGACCCGGCCCAGGTCAGCTATGGCAGCTTGCTGCAAATCTACTTTTCAGTGGCCCATAACCCCACCGAACTGAACCGTCAGGGACCGGACCGTGGCCCCCAATATCGCTCGGCGCTATTCGTCGAAAATCCTGAGCAACAGCGCGTCGCCCAGGCCTATATCAAACAACTGGACGCCGCCCAGGTCTTCAGCAAACCGATCGTGACCACGCTGGAAACCTACAACGGCTTCTACCCGGCCGAGGACTATCATCAGAACTTCCTCACCGAGCACCCGAGCCATCCTTACATCGTGATCAACGACCTGCCGAAAGTGGCGCAACTCAAACAGCTTTATCCCCAGCGCTATGCGGATAAACCGGTGTTGGTGAGGGCTGGCCAGTAAACCCCGGCTTGCCCCACATCTGCAGGGCGAATTCGACAAAGCAGCGCAGTTTCGGCAGGCGATAGCGGTCAGGGGCGTAGACCAGATTCATCGCCCGGCGCGGCAGTTGGTAGTCCTGCAGCAGGGCTACCAGCTTGCCTTCGCGCAAATCCTGTTGCACCAGCACGTCAGGCAACATCACCACGCCCATGCCGACGCGCGCGGCCTGTAGCAGGCCGGGTACGCTGTTGATCACCATCGGCCCGCTGACCGGCACCAGCACTTCGCCCTCCGGCCCGCTCAGCGGCCATTGCTTGCCTACTGAACTCCACTCGTCACCGGCCGGATAGGCATACGTCAGGCAGGCATGCTGGCTCAGTTCGCTGGGGGTGGTCGGCACCCCGTGTCGCTCCAGATAGGACGGGGCGGCGCAGATGCTCAGGGTGTAGTCGACCAAAGGCCGGGCAATCAGGCCTGACGGCTCGGGGTTGCCGAGGCGAAAGGCAACGTGGACGCTGTTGTCGATCAGGTCCATCACCTGGTTGTTGAGCAGAATATCGACGCGGATGTCCGGGTACTGCTGGGTAAACAGGTGCATGGCCGGGGCCAGGCATTCGGAGCCAAAGCTCGGCGGCGCGGTGATGCACAGGGTGCCCTTGGGCTCGCCCTGGACCGTCTCGGCGAGCCGCTCGGATTCGTTGACCAGCCCCAGCACTTCCAGGCAGCGCTCGTAGTAGGCGCTGCCGAATTCGGTCAGGCGCTGGCGCCGCGTGGTGCGGTTGATCAGGCTGACCCCCAGGCGTTGCTCCAGCGCTCGCAGGTGATTACCGACCATAGTGGTCGACAGACTGCAGTGGCGAGCAGCGGCGGTCATGCTGCCGGTCTCGACCACTTTGACGTACACCGACATTGCCAGGAACAGATCCATTATCAAGCTCAGCTTTAAGATGATTGAAGTTTTAAGGCGTTTATCCAGCTCTGGTGGTTAACGATACTGCGAAAACACTGTCCTGCTAACTGTACGCAACCCCTGTAGGAGTGTCCTCATCCCACCTCAAGGAGCCTGACCCCCATGACCGCCACCCACCTGATGAGCACTTACCAACCCCTGGCCCTGAGTTTTACCCGGGGCCTGGGCACTCGCCTGTGGGATCAGGCCGGGCGTGAATACTTGGACGCGGTGGCGGGCGTGGCGGTGACCAATGTCGGTCACTCGCACCCGCGTGTGGTCAGCGCCATCACCGAACAAGCCGGGCTGTTGCTGCACACCTCCAACCTGTACAGCATCGATTGGCAACAGCGGCTGGCGCAGAAGCTGACGCAATTGTCGGGAATGGATCGGGCGTTTTTCAGCAACTCCGGCGCCGAGGCCAATGAGACGGCGTTGAAACTGGCGCGGCTGTACGGTTGGCAAAAAGGGATCGAGCAGCCGCTGGTGGTGGTCATGGAAAATGCCTTTCACGGCCGTACCCTCGGCACCCTGTCGGCCAGTGACGGCCCGGCGGTGCGCCTGGGTTTTGCGCAATTGCCGGGGGATTTTCTCAAGGTGCCGTTTGGCGACCTCGCCGCACTGGAGCAGGCGCAGGCCACCTATGGCCAGCGCATCGTCGCGGTGCTGATGGAGCCGGTGCAGGGTGAAAGTGGTGTACAGCCGGCGCCTGTTGGCTTTTTGCGGGCGTTGCGTGGGCTGTGCAACCGGCACAACTGGTTGTTGATGCTCGATGAAATTCAGACCGGCATCGGCCGCACCGGGCAGTGGTTTGCCTTTCAACACGAAGGCGTCGTTCCCGACGTCATGACCCTGGCCAAGGGCCTGGGCAACGGCGTGCCGATCGGCGCCTGCCTGGCCCGGGGCAAGGCTGCCGAACTGTTCACCCCCGGCAGCCATGGCAGCACCTTCGGCGGTAATCCGCTGGCGTGCCGGGTCGGTTGCACGGTGCTGGAAATCATCAAGGAGCAGGGCCTGCTGGAAAACGCCCGGCGCCAGGGCGAACGCCTGTTGAGCCGGCTGCGCGCCGAACTCGAGGGCCTGCCGAATGTGGCGGCGATCCGTGGCCTGGGCCTGATGATTGGCATCGAGTTGAAACAGTCGATACGCAACCTGAGCCTGACCGCCGCCCGCGATCACGGGCTGCTGATCAACGTCACCCGGGGCAACATCATCCGCCTGCTGCCGCCCCTGACATTGGACGAGCGGGAGGTGGAGATGATTGTGCGGGGGGTGTACGGCGTTCTGAAAACTGAATGACCACCCTCCACTAATGTAGGAGCGAGCCTGCTCGCGATAGCGCCCTGTCAGCCGACTCAAATATCGACTGATACACCGTCATCGCGAGCAGGCTCGCTCCTACAAGGGATTGGCAGGCTAACGCTCCGAAAGCTGCGACAACGACGGTGAATCCAGAATCTGGATCGATTTGCCCTGGGCCACGATCAGGCCCTGCTGTTGCAGCAAGGTAAAGCTGCGGCAGGTGGTTTCGGTGGCGATGCCCAGGTAGTTGGCGATTTCGTCGCGGGTCATGTTCAGGCGAAATTGCCGGGCTGAATAGCCATTGGCGTGGAAACGCCCGGACAGGTCGACCAGGAACATCGCCAGGCGCTCATGGGCATTTTTCTGCGCGAGCATGCGCATCATTTTGTGATCGTCGCGAATTTCCCGGCTCATCAGGTTGATCAGTTGCCGCCGTAGCTGGGGGATTTTCTCCAGCAGGGCTTCGAGTTGATCGAAGGGGATTTCGCAGACAGTGGTGGTTTCCTGGGCCTGGGCGGTGCAGGCGTAGGTGTTGATATCCATCCCCGACAACCCGATCAGCTCGCCGGGCAGATGAAACCCGATGATGTGCTCCTCGCCATTGAGGTTGACGCTGGAGGTCTTCAAGGCGCCGGAGCGGATCACGTAAATCGACGTAAAGGCATCGCCCTGGCGAAACAGGCTGTCGCCTTTGCGCAGCGGGCGTTCGCGTTTGACGATGGCATTGAGGGCACTGACATCGTCACTGCCCAGCGCCAGTGGCAGGCATAACGAGGCCAGCTTGCAGTTTTTGCAATGGGGCGATTCAGAGTGCTTGAGGGACGCTGGGGTGTGCATGTCATGACCTTGGGCAAATCGTCGGGGCGTCATCGAGCGGCGACGATGGAAGGTCATTAGCGCCGGGCGGCAGGGCGGGCGTCAAACCGCACGGCGAGGAAATAAACATTATTGATAAGTGCACGAGCCAGCGTTTTTTGGGGGGGGGCGTGATAGAGCGCTGGCGCGGCCGGGGTCAGAGAATCGGCCGCTCACCGAGTGCCTGTGCCAGGCGCAACAAGTAACCGTCAGGGTCCTGGACGATCAGTTCAAGCTGGCCGACTTCCATCTCGCCGGAGCGATACCAGGCTTCGCCAACGGGACGAAACAGCGGCCATTGGGCGGCCGTCAGCCGAGCCAGGATCGGTTCGACCTGCTGCACTTCCATCTGGAAATTGATCCCGCGACCAAAGGGCGCCTGCAATGGCCCGGTGTGCCACTGGCCGTCGTCGGGAAAATACTGTTCGAGCATCACCTGCACGCCGTCGAAGTCGAGGTAGGCGAAGCCCTCCTCGGGACGGTCGTAAGCGACCTGGAAACCGATCAAGCGAGTCCAGAAGTCCAGGCTTTTGGCGATGTCGCTGACCGTCAGTTCGGGCACCATCTTGTTGCGCTTGAGCATACATATCCTTCGTTTCTCAGAGATCAATCGGTGGCGGGTGGCACCATCCGGGTTTTCGCCGCGCCGTTCGAGTTGTGCTGGTAGATTGCCTGGGGCTGGCCCTGTTGATTGAAAAACACCTGGCCAATCCCCGCCGAATTCCACAACCGCTCGCCGGCTTCCGCGTGCTCCGGTACGTGGGGCACGACCTGCATGCGCCGGCGTTTGGTCAGCCAGTTCAGCGGCGAGCGTGGCGAGTATAGCCAGCGATTGAGGCGATCGAACCACTCCAGCAGGGTGGGCGGGAATTCATTTTTGATGCCGCTGCTGGTGATCTGCCAGATGCGCGGCCCGGCGCTGCGGTGGCGGATCAGCACTTCGTAGACGAACGAGTAATGCACGTCACCGGAGAGGATCACGTAATTGCCCGGCGTGCGCGAGTGACGAAAGATGTTGAGGATCACCTGTGCCGCACCGCGATGGGCCATCCAGTTTTCCGCGTCCACCAGCAGCGGGTAGCCACACCAGCTGAAGACTTTCTGCACGGTCTCGATCAGCTTGACGCCAAACACCGGCGCCGGCGAAACGATGATCGCTGACGGATGATCAAGCAGTTCCTGTTGCAACTCGCACAGGGCTTCCCAATCCAGCAAGCCCGAGGGTTGCTTGAGATTGGACTCGCTGCGCCAGCGCCGGGTGCGGGTGTCGAGCACCACCAGCGCCGGAGTGGTCGGCAGCACGTAATGCCAGTGCTGGAACTTCAGCAGGTCGTCGATAAGCTCATCCTGGGCGCTGCTGTCGAGGTAGCCGTGCTGCGGGTCGAGGGCCCGGGTTTTATCCACAAGGCCGGTGAACGCATCCGGGTTGTTGCCCCAGCCTTGGCACAGCAGGTAGGCGATCAGCGCGTTGCCGATGATGCGCTTGGAGAACGGATGGCCGTAGGCGGTCTGTTCCCATTGGGCGCTGAGGTTCCAGTCGTCGGTGATGTCGTGGTCATCGAAAATCATCAGGCACGGCAAATGGGCGAGCACTCGTGCCACCTGATCGAGGCCGAGCTTGAAGGCGTCGATGCGGGTCTGTTCGAGGGCATAACGCTCGCGGCGTTCTGGCGTCAGCGCCGGCGGCTGCGGGTCGATCAGGGTCCAGGCGGTGGGCGACCAGACCAGCAGATACATGGCCATGACTTCGGCGAAAGTCACCAAGTGATTGTCGGCGCTGCTGCTGGTGAAAATCGGTTTGCGCGCACCGCCGAAGAAGCGTTCGCGCAGGGTCTCGTTGCTCTCCAGCGCCGGCAGCAGGTCGGCGCGATGGTAGTAACTGGCCGGGTGCTGGTAGAGCGCGGCGCTGTCCTCGACCACCGCGCCGTCGAGGTGCTCGCCGAACAGGCCCAGGCGCTCGATCAGCGCGTGGATCGCCCGCAGCATCGGGCCGGCGACATCGTCGGCGTAGACCTGATCGCCGCTCATCATCAACAGCGCCGGGCGTTGTTCGGGGGCGGGGTTGTCCGCCAGCAACTGATCGACACAGAGCAGGCCATCGCGGGCTGGAAAATGCGGCTTGCGGCAGGAGCCATGGAGCAGTTGGTCGATGCGGCTGCGCAGGACAAAGTTCGCCGATTGCGCCGTGCCGTACAGCAGGTGCGGCGCCCAGTCGGCGATGCCCGACTGCTGGCCATCGTCGCCGTTGACCAGCAAGTCGTAGTCGATGCTCACGTCCTGGGGCAGGGCCTGGTCGAGTTGAACGTCGATCAGGTGGACAAAGGCCTGGCGGCCGACCGCGATGACCTGGGGCTTCAGCGCGATGTCGCCGACGCCGGCCAGGCGCAGGGTCAGCGCCAGTTCCCGCGATCCCACCAGCCATAGCACCAGGCGCGTCGGTTCCAGACGCCGCAACAGCGGGCCGACCAGCACGGCGGGCAAGGGCGATTGATCAGCGAGGTGCGGCGCAGGCGTGGACATCCGAGGGGTGGGCTCCAGGTAAAAACAGGCCGGCGATGATAACGCAGGTGATGGGCCGGGACATTCCCTGCAGTGCAACACCGAGCGGCTCTTCTGTGGGAGCAGGGTATTCAGGGGAGGCGGATCAATTCATCGACCCCCGCCCTGGCAGGTCGCTGCCTTGCTCCACCGCCTGCGCCTCGCCGTTGGCGATGATCCAGCGCAGCAGGGCGTTGACCGAGATGCGGTGGCTGCGCTCGACCCATTCCACGCCTTCGGGGCGGTACAGTTCGATGTAGCGGCTGAGCACCAGTTCGCGCTCGTCGTCGGTCAGGCGCAGGCTGGTTTCGCTGCAGTGCAGGCCGCTGTTGGCGCGTCGGTTCAGGCGCTGTTCGAGCACCAGCGGCGGGCTGTTACGTGGCATCGGTTGCCACGAGCGGCCCGCTGATAACGCCCCAGATACCGAAGGTCTGACCGAAGGCGGAGCGACGAAGGGCGATGCCCGGCGTGTCGGAGCGCTCAAAGGAGGGTTTGCCGTTGACATGGGGCAGGCTGTCGAGGAACACCGTGGGTTGGTTGAAGTGGGTGGTGAAGTTGTGCTGACCCAACTGGAAGAATTCCGGCGTGTAGCCATAACCCCGGGCAACCGGCTCGATGGCGTCTTCGTCGATCACCTGGTTGAAGGCGAAATTGCCGCGGTTGACCTGTTCCGCCGGGTCATGCAACGGGTAGCCGGCCTGGGCGCTGTCGGCCGAAGTACGACTGGCGCAGCCGTACAGGTAGGTCAAGGTCAGCAGCAATGCAGCATTGCGGAACAGTGCATGGGAACGCTTGAACAAAGGCATGGCAAACAGTCTTCGGGATAAGGGAACTGGATCCTGACATCCGTGCCTTGCTTAAAAATGTCTGCTTTTTTACCGGATTGATGCTTTGTGACCGAGTTGAAATATATGACGAACCTCACCGAATGGTTTTAGATATCCGCACTATCCATCGCTGAGTGTGCCCGCCGGTGAGCCATCTGTTGATCGTGGACGACGACCTTGAGGTCCTCGATCTGCTGCGTAAATTCTTTGTCCAGCAAGGTTATGTCGTCGACGTGGCCACCGACGGCGTGGCGCTGTGGGCCGCCCTTGAGCGACAAATGCCCGACCTGATCATCCTCGACTTGATGATGCCCGGCGAAAACGGCCTGACGCTGTGCCAGCGCCTGCGCCAGCAACACAGCATGCCGGTGATCATGCTCACCGCTATGGGCGAACTGAGCGACCGCGTGGTGGGCCTGGAAATGGGCGCCGACGATTACGTCAGCAAGCCGTTCGATGCTCGCGAGCTGTTGGCACGGGTACGTGCGGTGTTGCGCCGGGTCGGCGAAGTGCGTCCGCTGACCGGCCAAGTGCCCCATCCGCTGATCAAGTTCTGCGACTGGCAACTGGACCTGACGCGCCGCGAACTGCGCTCGCCGGATCAGGTGATGATCCCACTGTCAGCCGGTGAATTCGACCTGCTGCTGGTGTTCGTCGAGCACCCGCAACGCATCCTCACCCGCGAACTGCTGCTGGATCTGGCGCGCGGACGCACCCACGAAGCCTTCGATCGCAGCATCGACGTGCAGGTCAGCCGTTTGCGGCGCAAGCTGGAAATCGACAGCAAACGCCCGGAAATGATTCGCACCGTGCGTAACGGCGGTTACCTGTTCACCCCCAGCGTGACCCGGCAGTGAAAGGTTGGCGGGCGGCCTGGTGCCTGCGCAAACGCGATACCGTGTCGCGCTGGATCGCCCTGACCACCATCCTCGCGATGCTGACCTCCCTGGGCTTCTACGCGCTGTTCACCCAGGTCGCAGGCGTCTGGGCCTATCCGCCGTTGACCGAGACCGGGCTGCTGGAAAAACTTTCGTCCCTCAGTCGGGTGATCGCCGCCTCCGAACCGGCGCAACGACAACGCCTGGCCGACGCTGCAAGCGACAGCAGCCTGACGATCCGCTGGAGCGCCAGCCACGAAGCGCTGGAGCTGCCCGCCGCACCTGACGCCGCCAGCCGTGCCGACAAACCAAACGCCCGCAAACTGTTCAACAGTGAGCGCCTGGAAGCCTACCAACCCTCGGACTGGCCGCAGCACAATGGCCAATACGCCATGGCCATGCAACTGGCGGACGGTTCCTGGCTGATGTTCAGCATGCCGTCACGCAGCTGGGGCCTGGAGCACTGGGCGCGCAATTTGATCGTGGTGGTGCTGATATTGCTCTCCACCGGCTTGGTCGCGCTGATCGCCACCCGCCGCCTGGCCCGCCCCCTGCAAACTTTCGCCGAGGGCGCCCGACGCTTTGGCGTGGATTTCCGTGCGCCGCCGATCAAGCCGGTCGGCCCCCACGAAATCCGCCAGGCGATCCTCGCGTTCAATGCCATGCAGGCGCAGTTGCAGCACTTCATCAAGGACCGCACGCAAATGCTCGCCGCCATCTCCCACGACCTGCGCGCGCCGCTGACGCGCATGCGTTTGCGCGGTGAATTCATCGACGATCCGCAGTTGCAGAAAAAGCTCTTCAGCGACGTCGACGAAATGCACGCCATGATCAATTCCAGCCTGGAGTTCTTCCGCGACAACGCACGCCTTGAACAAGCCACCCCGTTCGACCTCGCCGAACTCCTGCAAACCCTGATAGACGACTACCGCGACCAGTCCATCGAAATCCCTTTCAGCGGCCCCCAGCGCCTGGCGTATGTCGGTCGTCCGCTGGGGCTGAAACGGGTGATCACCAACCTGCTGGAAAACGCCCTCAAATATGCCAGTGAACCGGCCATCGAGCTGCGCAGCGATGCCGAACACGTGACTATTCGCGTGCTGGATCGCGGGCCGGGAATCCCCAGTGACAGTTATGAACAGGTGTTCGTGCCGTTCCATCGCCTGGAAGGCTCGCGCAATAAAAGCACCGGCGGTGTCGGCCTGGGGTTGTCGGCGGCGCGGGCCATCGTGCTGGAACACGGTGGCGAACTGACGGTGAGAAACCGCAGCATTGGCGGGCTGGAAGCGCGGGTGGTGTTGCCGGTGTTGTAGGGGCCGCCTGCGCAGGGTTATGCAACCCCCCCTGCACAGGCAGCTGCCAACTCAGAAATCCCAGCGCGTGTTGAGCATGAAGTTACGCGGTTCGCCGTAGGCCGCCGAGTTATAGAAGCCGATGTTGGTGTAATACGACTTGTCGAAAATGTTGTTGACGTTGAGGGTCGTCGAAAGGTTCTGGGTGATCTGGTAGCGGGTCATCAGGTCCACCAGCCAATAGGCATCCTGGGCGATATCCTCGTAGTGACCCAGCGGCGCGTTGTAGATCGATTGCCAGCCGACACTCTGCCAGCGCAGGCCGCCACCGACGGTCAGCTTGTCGAGGTCACCGCGCAATTTGTAGCGGGTGTACAGGCTGACCTGGTCTTCAGGTTCGAAGGTGGAGATCTTCTGGTCGTTTTCGTCGCGCACGATCTTGTGTGTGTAGCCGGCCTGCACCTGCCAGCCGGGGGCCAGTTCGCCGGAGATTTCCAGTTCATAACCCTTGGTGGTGGCCTTGGTGCCCTTGAACGCGTAGTTCGGTGGCGTCGGTTGCTGGTTGTTGTAGTCGTCGTCCGGCATCGAGCGGTTGTTTTCGTGCACCTCGAAGTAGGCCAGGCTGCTGTTCAGGCGGCCGTCGAAGAACTCGCCCTTGAGACCCAGCTCATAGTTCTGGCCTTCGTCCGGTTCGAGGATGGTGCTGTTGCGGTCTTTGTTCCAACTGTCCTGGGGCATGAAGATGTCGGTGTAGCTGGCGTACACCGAGTATTGCTCGTCGAGGTCGTAGACCGCGCCGACGTAGGGTACGAAGCGCCCGGTCTCGCGGTAAGACGGGGTCAGGCCGGTCAGGTGATAGTTGACCACGCGGCCGCCGAGAAACACCTTCAGGTCGTCGGCGACATTCAGGCGGGTGGTCATGTAGGTGCCGGTCTGCCGCACGGTGTCATCGGTGCGTTGCGACACCGGGCCCCAGTTTGGCTCAGGGAAGTTGCCGTTCCAGTTGTTGAAGTCGACCACGTTTGGCGCGTTCTGGGTCACGTCCCAGTAACCCTTGCCGGTCCAGTGCGAGTTGCCCGCCGAGCCGCCGATCACCAGTTCATGCTCACGGCCCATGAAGGTAAATGGCCCGCTGAGGTAGAAGTCTGCCGAGTCGCTGGTGGTTTCGCCGGTGTACTTCTGCGTGTTGATTTTCGCCGTGCCGTCGGGCTGCGGCTGGTCGAACTGAATCGAGCCGAGCGGGGCGTGGTAGCCGTTGATCTTGTGGTCCAGTTGCAGCTTGGTCACCCAGCCGTTGCCCAGTTCATGCTCAAGGGTGGCGAACACGGTGCGGGTGTACTGCTCCCAGCCGCTCCAGTCGGTGCCGTTGTTGAACGAGCGCGAAACGCTGTTATGCCCGCCTTCGGAGTTGATCAGCGGGAAGCTGCCGGACCAGCTGGAACCCTTGGGATTGTTGTCCTGATAGTCGCCGCCGAGGGTCAGCAGGGTGTCCGGGGTCAGGTCGAATTCGACGATGCCGTAGTACACCGAGCTGTCGCGCGAGTAGTGGTCCATGAACGAATGCTTGTCCTGGTAGGCCGCCACGGCGCGGCCACGGACGTTACCGGTTTCGGTCAGCGGGCCGCTGACGTCCAGTTCGCTGCGGTAGTTGTCCCAGGAACCGACGCCGAGGCTGGCGTGGCCCTGGAAGTCGGCGGTGGGTTTCTTGCGCACCAGGTTGATGGTGGCGCCCAGCGAACCGGCGCCGGTCAGCAGGCCGGTGGCGCCCTTGAGCACTTCGACGCGGTCGTAGATGGCCATGTCGCTGAGGGTGTTGCCCGCCGAGTAGGCGACGTTGCGCACGGTGGAGGGCACGCCGTCGTACTGGAAGTTGTTGATGGAAAAACCGCGGGCGTAGTAGTTGGTGCGGTCGCTGTCGAAGGCCGAGACGGTGATGCCTGGGGTGTGGCGCATCACGTCGTCGACGTTGTTCAGGCCGAAGTCGTCCATGTGCTGGCGGGTGATCACGGTGATCGACTGCGGGGTTTCCCGTGGCGTCAGCACCAGTCGCGTGGCGGTGGCGATGGTGCCGGGGGTGTAGGAGTCGCTGCCTTCGGTGACGGTGCCCAACTGGTTGCTGATGATGCTGGTGGCGCCCAACTCCAGTGCGTCACCGGCGCTGGCGCGCTGCACAAGGATGATCGCGTTGGGACCGTTTTGCTGGAAGTCCAACGAGCTACCGGCCAGCAGTTGGTTCAAGGCCTGCTGGATGCTCATCTGGCCGTTGACGCCGGGAGACTCGATGCCCTGGGCCATCTCCGAGGTGTAGGCGATCTGCAGACCGCTCTGCACGCTCAATTGATCCAGCGCGTTAGCCAGTGGCTGGCGAGCAATGGCAAAGCGATGGGTGCTTTGCATTTCGTGGCCGGTCGTCTCGGCGACGGGCTCGACGGCGGCGGCGTGGCTGCAGGCCAGGCAGATGGCGAGTGCCAGCAGGCTGCGGGCGGGGGTCGGATTGAGCGTAGGAAAGAGCATGCGAGTCCCGTACTGAATAGGAATTATTTGCAAAAGCAATTCCTTGACGGGTTGGCTGCGCAAAAGCCGTAAAATTTTTTTCGAGGTCGTGATTCAGCGAATCAGAAGGGCGCCGCCGGGCAGTCGGGTCAGTTGGCTGGCCGTCACCTTGGCCAGCGCCTGGACCACGGCTTGCGGATCATCCAACTGGTAGCTGCCACTGACGTTCTGCTGCGCGGCACGCTCGTTGAGCAGCACAATCGGCGCCGGGTAATAACGCTGTAACTCATCCAGCACCTGCGCCAGTGGCCGGTCCTGGAACGACAAGCGGCCATTCAGCCAGGCCAGTTGCCGTTCACTGCCTTCCGTGTGCAGGGCTTGCAAATGGCCCAGCTTGAGTTGCTGCCAGTTGCCGGCTTGCAACAGGCTGTCCGCACCCTCGCGATTGGCCAGGCGCACTCGGCCTTCGCGTACCGCCACCGTCACCCCATTGGCGTTTTTACTGACGCTGAAGCGGGTGCCGACCACTGTGACCTGCGCCTCGCCGGTGTCGATCACCATCGGCCGCGCGCTGTCATGGAAGGCCTCGACGTAAAGCTCGCCACGCAACAGGCGAATGCGCCGTTGAGTGCCGTCGAACTCGGTGCGGATGGCGCTGTGACTGCCGAGCACGATCTTTGAACCGTCGGGTAGTTGCAGGCGCTGGACCTCGGCGGTCGCCGTCAGGTGGTCGGCTTGCAGGCGCATCGGCACATCGCCGATCCAGCCGACGCCGAGCATCAGCAGCAGGGCCGCGGCGGTGGCCAGCCAGCGGCGGTGGACCGGGGGCTTTTCGAGCGGGGCGGGCGGCAATCCGAGATCAACCGCCAGCGCTTGCAGGGCCTGTTCGAATGCCTGGGATTGCCAGAGGTTCTCCAGCTCGGCGTAGGCGTCGGCATGGTGCGAATCGGCCGCGCGCCACTGCTCGAAACGCTGGCGCAGCAGTGGGTTGTCGGCGATGGCCTGACGCTGGGCGAACCAGTCGCTTGCCTGTTCCCGAGCGGTTGCGCCAGGCGGCAGTCGGGTGGGCTGGTCAGTCATGGCGGTCCTGCAAGTCGGTGGCTTTGAGGCAGGCATTGAGGGCATTTCGCAGATCTTTTTCCACCGTACTCAAGGACACCTGCAGGCGCTGGGCAATCTCGCCCTGGGATAAGCCCTGCAGTTTATGCAAAACCAGGATTTGTTGCTGGCGCTTGGGTAGGCTGCCGAGGACTTTCTGGAATTGCTGCAACTGTTGCTGGCCCTGCACCTGAATGTCCGGACCGGGGACGCTGGTCGGCACTTCCACCACCACGCTGTCGTCGACCCACTGGCATTCGAAGCGGCGTTTGCTGCGCTGGCTGCGCAGGTGATCGAAGGCCAGGTACTGGGCGGTCTGGTAGAGGAAGGGGTGCAAGTGCTCGATGGGCCGGGTCTTCAGGGCATTGGCGACCTTGACGTAGGTTTCCTGGGCCAGGTCCTCAGCCAGGCTGGCGCAGCCGACCACCCGCGAGAGCATGCGGATCAAGGCCCCGCGCTGGCCGATGAACAGCGCGCTGAGTTTGTGCTGGTTGTCTCCCGAGTCCATGCCCACCGTCCCTGCCACGCCAAAAGCGGCTCCACGCGAATCGGCGTACTTTAATGAGAATAAGTGTCATTACCAAGCTATTTCAATTCAGGGCAGATAACAGCGCCTCGATGACCGCCTTCTCGACCTGTCCTTCGCTGCCGCCTTCGACGAACACCGCAGCGGTGGCCGAGTCGTCGCCCCGGCTCGCTTGATACACCGCGACCACGCTGCCCGGACCGCCACCGGTATGACCGCACAGCAGCAAGCCATCCGCCGTCGGACCTTGCATCACGCCCAGGCCGTAGCCGGGTGACTGCCACGGCCGACCGGGAATCGGACCGCCGAGGTGATAGACGCTCTGCATGGCCTCGAGCAGGTTGGCTGGCAGCAAGTCCCCGGCCAGCAGTCGATCGAGGAAAATCGCGGCCTGTGGCAGCGGCCCGATCAACAGGCCGTGATAGACCCAGTTCGGATCGTAGCTGGCGGCCGTGCCTGGCAGATCGCTGCGCTTGCGGGCCAGGCGCACGTGAGAAATGCCTAATGGGAGCAAAGCGCGTTGTTGCAAAGCCTGCTCCAAGGACAAACCGCTGATGCGCTCGATCAGCCGTGCGACGTACAGATAGCCCACATTCGAATAACGCCAACCCGTACCCGGTGCATAGCGCAACCGGGTTGCGTCGAGCCGCTGCAGCAGTTCATCCACCGACCACGCCGACTCGTGCCGGGCCACTGCCGCGTGGTACTCCGGCAACTCGCCATAGTCCGCCAAACCGGCTTGATGCTGGAGCAATTGGCGCAAAGTGAAGGGGCCTTCCGGCAGCGGTTGGTCGAGGTCGACCAGACCATCGCACACCAGGGTCAGGGCGGTGGCCGCCATCACGGTTTTGCCGAAACTCCACCAGGGCACGTCGATCGACGATGCTTCGGTGCTTGGCAGCTGACCGTTAGTGACCGTGCAAGACATCATCAAGGTTCCACTCATTCCTTCACTCCCTGTTGTGCAAAATAGCGACTCGGTACTTCCCCCAACAAACGGCGGAAACTGCTGCTGAATGCGCTTGGGCTGCTGTAGCCCAGATCCATCGCCACCCGCGTCACCGCCTCGCCATTGCCCAGCCTCACCACGGCACTCAACAGGCACGCCTGCTGGCGCCACTCGACAAAGCTGATCCCGGTTTCCTGGCGAAACAGACGGGTAAAGGTCCGCCGACTCATGCTCACCTGCCGGCACATCGTATCGATCCCCACCTCCAGCGACGGCTGCTCCAACAACTTGCGACAGGCCAGTGCCAGCCTCGGCTCACGGGGCAGCGGGGCATTGAGTGAGAGCGGCGGCATGGCGGCGATTTCGTGCAGCAGCAGGCTCATCAAGTGACCTTCGCGCTGATCTTCGGCGTACAGCGGTGCGACGTCGATGGCGCCCATCAGCAATTGCTGGAGCAAAGGCGAAACGCCGAACACCTGGCAGTGCGCCGGCAGGCCGAGGCGGGTGGCGGCGAGGGGGCGGATGTAGGTGTTGAGCATGGTCACCGGCCCATTCATGGACATGGCGTGGGGCACGCCGGCCGGGACCCAAATGGCCCGCTGCGGCGGTACGACCCAGTCGCCTTGGTCGCTGAACACGGTGAT
Source organism: Pseudomonas fluorescens (assembly GCF_019212185.1). Lineage (NCBI taxonomy): Bacteria > Pseudomonadati > Pseudomonadota > Gammaproteobacteria > Pseudomonadales > Pseudomonadaceae > Pseudomonas > Pseudomonas fluorescens. The sequence goes on along the minus strand of NZ_CP078138.1, from coordinate 5,379,490 downwards.
CACCCCGCAGGCGGCGTAGGCGAATTGTCCGCGCTGATGGCTGTGCCGCGCAAAGTGCAGGCCGTCGTGATAGTCGCTGGCGGTGACCACGGCATCGCGGGGAATAGTTTCGTAGGGATCGATCTGGGTTTTGGGCATGGCCCAAATTTACTGATCAAAGACCCGATAGCGCAAGCGGGCCGATACCCGTATTGCCCATAGTGCGGGTCCTGTCCTGAGGAACCGCGCACCATGCACAGCAAACACTTGATCCTCGCCGTATTGGTTACGGCCGTCTGGGGGCTGAATTTCCCGGTCACCCAATTGGGCCTGGCGAGCATTGATCCGCTGCTGTTGACCGCCCTGCGCTTCACCCTGGCCGCGTTGCCCTGGGTGTTTTTTATCCGCCGACCACCGATTGCCTTCGGCTGGCTGGCCGCTTACGGGCTGATTTTCGGGGTGGCGATGTGGGCGCTGATCAACCTCGGTATCGAGATGGGCGTCCCTGCCGGAACCGCTGCGTTGTTGATTCAGTTCAGCGCCTTTTTCACCCTCGGCTGGGGCGTGCTGCTGTTTCGCGAACGCCTGCGTTTCGGGCAGGTAGTGGGTATTGGCCTGGCGGCTGTGGGACTGGTGAATATCATCGCCAGCAGTCCCGGTCAGGCCACCACGCTGGGCTATGCCCTGTTACTGGTGAGCGCTTTCAGTTGGAGCGTCGGCAACGTGATCATCAAGCAATCGAACGTGCGTGAGATGTTCGCCTTTGTGGTGTGGGCCAGCCTGTTCCCGCCGATCCCCTTGCTGTTGCTGACCTGGCTCGCCCACGGTTCGGCGCCGTTTACCGGGCTGGTCACGGACTTTCACTGGCTGGCGTTGTTCTCGTTGCTGTTCCAGGTCTACGCGGCGACGCACTTCTGCTACTGGGGCTGGAACCTGTTGCTGCGCGAGTACCCGGTCTCGCGGGTGGCGCCGCTGTCGTTGCTGATTCCGCTGTTCGGCATAGGCGGCTCGATGCTGATCCTCGGCCATCGGGTGGATGGCCGCGAAGGGCTGTCGATCGTGCTGATTCTGGCGGCGCTGCTGGTGGGGCTGATCAAGCGTCGGGCGATGCCGGTATCAGTCAGGTCCTCATCGGGTCACTGAATGTCTTTCAGATAATCCCGCAGCGCCAGCAGCGGCGCCTGCAACTGCTCAAGGGTCGGCGCCGTGGCCACATCGCCGGCCAGGCGCTGCAACTCGCGCCCCAGCGGTTTATCAACACCGCCGACAGCCGCCAGAGCCAACTCCACGCAGGCGGCGATCTTGAGTTGGATCGCCGCGAGATCCTCGCGGCGCAGCAGCAACTCGAAGACTTCCCGTGTGTACTCGTCCATCACCGGATCATCGCGCAACACCGGGCTCGCGCCATCCGTTTCGTGAACGAGCTTGAGCGCGAAAAGGGCGACCGATTCCAGCGGCAGTTGCATGGTGTGAATCCTGAGATGGGCTTGGCGGTCGAGGATGATCGCGGTTTCGCCGAGGAAAAAAAAGACCTGTGCTTGTGGTCGGGGACGGGTTGCCGTTCAAATTTCCCAGGTTGTGCCAAGCTGATGCAGTGCCCCGACCACTCCCAGGAAAGCCCCGCCATGAACAACGCTCCCGTGTCGAACATCCGCCGCGAGTTCTACAAAGCTGTCGGTTATTACCTGAAATTGGCTTGGCCGATCTTCTCAACCATGCTGGTGGTGATCGTCACGGTCGGCCTGATCATTGCCTATGTGGAAGGCTGGCAGCCGTTCGACGGTATCTACTTCGGCTTCGTGACAGGGCTGACCATCGGCTACGGCGAACTGGTGCCGAAACAGCCGCTGTCGCGGGTGTTGGCGATTTTGCTGGGGTTTAACGGGGTGTTGTTGACGGCGATTTTTGCAGCGATCAGTGTGCGGGCGATTGAAGAGGCGGTGCGCAAGGTGGGTGGGGATAACTGATAATCCACACCCATACCGATTCCCTTTGTAGGAGCGAGCCTGCTCGCGATGGCGGCCTTACATTCAACTTATTTGTCGACTGTCAGACCGCTATCGCGAGCAGGCTCGCTCCTACAGGGGTGGTGTTTTGGTTTTAGGTTTTCATGCCCCCCACCCGGCCCCAATCACCGCCGCCTGCACCAGCGGATGCAACTCCGCACCCTTATGCTCGGTCTGCCACTCCAACAATTCCCTGCGCATACTCGGTGCCCAGAACAACTGCAGATGATTGCGCACACTGAGCACCGCCTGTTCCTGGTCCGGTTGGCTGGCGAAGTACTGGGCGATCTGGTTGGCCATCTTGATCAAATTGGCTGTGCTCATCGGCGTACCTCCGCTTTATCGCCCCGTGCCTGTCGGCGGTCCTTGAGCAGGCGATCCTGTTCGTCGCTGAAGGCCTGGTAGCGTTTTTGCCACTCGGAAGGGTGATAGACGCGGCTGACTTCCACGGCCGTGACCTTGTATTCCGGGCAGTTGGTGGCCCAGTCGGAGTTGTCGGTGGTGATCACGTTGGCCCCCGATTCCGGGAAGTGGAAGGTGGTGTACACCACCCCCGGTGCCACCCGTTCGGTGACTCGCGCGCGTAGTACGGTCTGCCCGGCGCGGCTGCCTATGCCGACCCAATCCCCCTCGTTGATGCCACGGCTCTCGGCGTCGGTCGGGTGGATTTCCAGGCGGTCCTCATTATGCCAGGCGACGTTGTCGGTGCGCCGGGTTTGGGCGCCGACGTTGTACTGGCTGAGGATCCGTCCGGTGGTCAGCAGCAGTGGATAACGGGCGTTGACCTTCTCTTCGGTCGGCACGTAACCGGTGAGCATAAAGCGCCCCTTGCCACGCACGAACTCCTCGATGTGCATGGTCGGCGTGCCGTCCGGTGCCTCGGCGTTGCACGGCCATTGCAGGCTGCCGTGACGCTCCAGTTCGGCGTAACTCACGTTGGTGAAAGTCGGCGTCAGGCGGGCGATTTCATCCATGATTTCCGATGGATGTTGGTAATCCATCCGATAGCCCAGGGCGTTGGCCAGGGCCACGGTGCCTTCCCAGTCGGCTTTGCCGCCCAGCGGCTCCATCACCTTGCGCACCCGCGAGATACGCCGTTCGGCGTTGGTAAAGGTGCCGTCTTTTTCCAGGAATGAGCTGCCCGGCAGGAACACGTGGGCGAACTTCGCGGTTTCGTTGAGGAAAATATCCTGCACCACCACGCATTCCATGGCCGACAGGGCGGCGGTGACGTGCTGGGTATTCGGGTCGCTCTGGGCGATGTCCTCGCCCTGGCAGTACAGGCCTTTGAAGCTGCCAGCCAGTGCCGACTCGAACATGTTGGGGATGCGCAGGCCGGGCTCGGGTTGCAGGGTGACGTTCCACGCCTGTTCGAACTCGGTGCGCACGGCGACGTTGGAGATGTGCCGGTAGCCGGGCAATTCGTGCGGGAATGAGCCCATGTCGCACGAGCCCTGCACGTTGTTTTGCCCACGCAACGGGTTGACGCCCACACCTTCGCGACCGATGTTGCCTGTGGCCATGGCGAGGTTGGCGATGCCCATCACTGAGGTGCTGCCCTGGCTGTGTTCGGTGACGCCCAGGCCGTAGTAGATCGCCGCGTTGCCGCCGGTGGCATACAGCCGGGCAGCGGCGCGGATGTCTGGCGCAGGCACACCGCAGATCGGGCCGATCACTTCCGGGGAATTTTCCGCACGGCTGACAAATTCGCTCCAGCGCGCAAAGTCATCGCCTTCGCAACGGGCGTCGATAAAGGCCTGGTCCTGCAAGCCTTCGGTGATGATGGTGTGGGCCAGGGCGTTGAGCATGGCGACGTTGGTCCCGGGACGCAGGGCCAGGTGTAGTTCGGCGCGGGCGTGCACGCCGTCGACCAGATCGATGCGCCGTGGGTCGATGACGATCAGACGCGCGCCTTCACGCAGGCGGCGTTTGAGTTGCGAGGCGAACACCGGGTGCGCGTCGCTGGGGTTGGCGCCCATCACCAGCACCACGTCGGCCTGCATCACCGAGTCGAAGCTCTGGGTGCCGGCGGATTCGCCGAGGGTCTGTTTCAGGCCATAGCCGGTGGGTGAATGGCAGACCCGCGCACAGGTGTCGACGTTGTTATTGCCGAAGGCGGCGCGCACCAGTTTTTGCACCAGGTAGGTTTCTTCGTTGGTGCAGCGGCTGGAGGTGATCCCGCCGATCGAGTCGCGACCGTATTTCTGCTGCAAACGGCGCATTTCGCTGGCGGCATAGGTCACCGCTTCGTCCCAGCTGACTTCCTGCCACGGGTCGCTGATGTGCTTGCGAATCATCGGTTTGGTGATGCGATCCGGGTGGGTGGCGTAGCCCCAGGCAAAGCGTCCTTTGACGCAAGAGTGGCCGTGGTTGGCCTGGCCGTTCTTGTCCGGGACCATGCGCACCAGTTGATCGCCCTTCATCTCGGCGCGGAACGAGCAGCCGACACCGCAGTAGGCGCAGGTGGTGATCACCGAACGCTCGGGCTGACCGAGTTCGACCACGCTTTTTTCCATCAGGGTCGCGGTCGGGCAGGCCTGTACGCAGGCGCCGCAGGACACGCACTCGGAGTCGAGGAAATCCTCGCCACCGGCCGCCGAAATCCGCGATTCAAAACCGCGCCCGGTAACGGTCAGGGCGAAGGTGCCCTGGGTTTCTTCGCAAGCGCGTACGCAGCGGTTGCAGACGATGCACTTGCTCGGGTCGTAATCGAAATAAGGGTTGGAGGTGTCCTTGACGTCGGCCAGGTGATTGTCGCCTTCGTAGCCGTAACGCACCTCGCGCAGGCCGACCTGGCCGGCCACGGTTTGCAGCTCGCAGTTGCCGTTGGCCGAGCAGGTCAGGCAGTCCAGCGGGTGATCGGAGATGTACAACTCCATCACGTTGCGGCGCAGGGTCGCCAGCTTCGGCGTCTGCGTGTGTACGGTCATGCCTTCGGTGACCGGCGTCGTGCAGGACGCCGGGTAGCCGCGCATTCCCTCGATCTCCACCAGGCACATGCGGCACGAGCCGAAGGCTTCCAGGCTGTCGGTGGCGCAGAGCTTGGGAATGGTGGTGCCCATCAGCGCCGCAGCGCGCATCACCGAGGTGCCTTCGGGCACGCTGATGCTGCGGCCATCGATGTTCAGGGTGATCTGCACCTGGCTGTCGCGAGCCGGCGTGCCTAGATCCATGTCGGTTTTCGGATCGAATACAGTGATCATTGCTCGGCCTCCGAGGCGTGCACACCGAAGTCGGCGGGGAAGTGCTTGAGGGCGCTGGCGACGGGGAAGGACACCATGCCGCCCAGGGCACAGAGCGAACCGTATTGCAGGGTGTCGCAGAGGTCCTTGAGGATGACCACCTGCTGATCGCGAGCGCTTTGTTCAGGCGCGGCCAGCAGCCGGTCGATGACCTCGACGCCACGAGTCGAGCCGATCCGGCACGGGGTGCATTTGCCGCAGGATTCCTCGGCGCAGAACTGCATGGCAAAGCGCGCCATTTGCGCCATGTCGAGGCTATCGTCCGCCACCACCACACCGCCGTGGCCGAGCATCGCGCCGATGGCGGCGAAGGCTTCGTAATCCAGCGGCGTGTCGAACTGCGACGGCGGCACCCAGGCACCCAACGGGCCGCCCACTTGCGCGGCCTTCAGCGGCCGACCACTGGCGGTGCCGCCGCCATAGTCTTCCACCAGTTCGCGCAGGGTCAGGCCAAACGCGCGCTCCACCAGACCACCTTGGCGCACATTGCCCGCCAACTGGAACGGCATGGTGCCCAGGGAACGGCCCATTCCGTAGTCGCGATAAAACGGCGCGCCCTTGGCCAGAATCAGCGGCACCGAAGCCAGGGTCAGCACGTTGTGCACCAGCGTCGGCTGGCCGAACAGGCCCTTGAGTGCCGGAATCGGCGGCTTGGCGCGCACATAGCCGCGCTTGCCCTCCAGCGAATCCAGCAGCGCGGTTTCTTCGCCGCAAATATAGGCACCGGCCCCGACCCGTACTTCCAGATCGAAGGCCTGGCCGCTGCCGCCGACATTCGCGCCCAGATAACCGGCCTCACGCGCCAGGTTCAGCGCCTGACGCAACGTGGCCACGGCATCCGGGTATTCCGAACGCACATAGATATAGCCGAAGGTGGCGCCGGTGCAGAGACCGGCAATGGCCATGCCTTCGATCAGCAGGAAGGGGTCGCCTTCCATCAACATGCGGTCGGCGAAGGTGCCGGAGTCGCCCTCGTCGGCGTTGCAAACGATGTACTTCTGTTCGGCCTGGGCAGCGCGCACCGTGCGCCATTTGATCCCGGCGGGGAAAGCCGCGCCGCCACGGCCACGCAGGCCGGAGTCGAACACCTCGGTGGCGGTCTGTTCACCACCGAGGTTGACGGCCCTGGTTAAACCTTCGAAACCGCCGTGGGCCCGGTAATCGTCCAGCGACAGCGGCCGGGTGATACCGGCGCGGGCGAACAGCAGGCGTTGTTGAGTCTTCAGATAGGGCAATGCTTCTACTAGGCCGAGGGCGAGTGGATGCTGGGAAGACGGATCTTGCAGCGCATCGAGCACTGACGGCACATCGGCAGCGGTCAGCGGGCCAAAGCCGATTCGACCTTGCGGGCTTTCCACCTCCAACAAGGGCTCCAGCCAATACAGACCACGGGAACTGGTGCGCTGCAGCTCCAGCGGCAGATTGCGTGCTCTGGCCTGAGTGATCAGCGCCACAGCCACCTCATCGGCACCCACGGCACGGGCCAGGGAATCAGTCGGCAAATACAGAGTCGGCATCACGCGTCCTCCCGGCAAGCATCAAGCAGGGCATCCAGGCGCTCGGCACTCAACCGCGCATGTACCCGGCCATCCAGCTCCAACGCCGGCGAACAGGCACAGGCACCCAGGCAATACACCGGGCGCAAACTGATGCTGCCATCGGCACTGCTGCCGTGGTCATCCAGTTGCAGACGCTCGCGCAACTGCGCCGCCAACTGCTCGGCGCCACGGCTCTTGCACGACTCGGCGCGGCACAAACGCAGAATATGCCGGGCCGGCGGCGCGGTACGGAAGTCATGGTAAAAACTGATCACCCCGCGCACCTCGGCCTGACTCTGGTTCAGCGCATGGGCAATCTCGGGGACAGCGGCATCGGGGATATAGCCAATGCGTTCTTGAATGTCATGAAGCAGCGGCAACAATGCCCCCGGAGTGCCCGCATGGCGCTCCAGCAGACTGTTAACCACGGGCAGGTGCAAACTCTCATCAGGCATTGCGCAATCCTCACGGTCACGGACACACCAGAAGGTCGTCGGTTGTCCGAAAGTGTCGGCTGCGGCACTCACGCCACGTCACGGCATCGTGGCAAATTCAGGCCGTTGGCCAGGGCACCCTGAGCGGGCATCTTGTTGTGCCCGGCGCGGTCTTCGCCGCGCCTCTGTTGGGCATAAAAAGCAGCTTGCCACGGGGCTTTTAATTCATCGGCATGAAAGCGACGTGTTTGGTTCTGCTTGCGACTATGGGGTAAGTCTAGATGAGTGGTGGGAGGGGTGGTCAGGCATTGGTCAGATGGCTATATAGCAAGCCTGACGGGTGAGAAGAAGCATCAGAACAGTGGGCAATTTTACGGATCAGATCCGCCGATCCCGGGGGTGTCAGAAATTTTGTGTTCGGGCATAACATGAGTAAGAGGTGCATGTATGCCAACCAAAAAGAAATCTGAGCGCCAACCGGTGCGGGAGCTGCCGAAGCTTCCAAAGGAACTGCTGGATCAACTCCCTCAAACACTGATGACCGCTGAGGCGATCGAAGAGGCTTCTGCGGCCTTCAAGAAAGCGCTGATTGAACGCGCCCTAAATGCCGAGCTTGGCCACCATTTGGGTTATCCATCGGGCGCGCAGCGCCCGGAGGACGAAACCAACCAGCGCAACGGCAAGAGCGGCAAGACGGTGCTCACCGGCGATGGCCCGATACGCCTGGATATTCCGCGCGACCGCAACGGCAGTTTCTCGCCGATTCTGATCCCCAAGCATGAGCGCCGTTATACCGGTTTCGATGACAAGATCATCGCCATGTACGCCCGTGGAATGACGGTCAGAGAGATTCGTGCGTTTCTTTCTGAGCAGTACAGCACGGACGTCTCGCCCGATTTCATCAGCTCTGTGACCGACGAGGTCATGGAAGAGATTGGCGCGTGGCAACAGCGCCCGCTGGAGCCGATGTACCCGGTCATTTTCTTTGATGCGCTACGGGTGAAGATCCGCGAAGAAGGCTTGGTACGCAACAAGGCCATTTACCTGGCGTTGGGTGTTTTACCCGACGGGACGCGCGATATCCTGGGCATCTGGATCGAGAACACCGAGGGTGCGAAGTTCTGGATGAAGGTGTTCAACGACCTCAAAACGCGAGGCGTCGAGGACGTGCTGATTGCCGTGACCGATGGCCTCAAGGGCATGCCAGAGGCCCTCAGCGCAGTGTTTCCAGAAACAACACTGCAGACATGCATTGTGCATCTGATTCGCAACAGCCTGGACTACGCGGCTTGGGACAAGCGTCGAGCACTGGCCAAGGCGCTGAAGCCGATTTATCAGGCCATCAACGCAGAAGCGGCTGAGCAGGCCTTGGATGAGTTTGAAAACGGGCCTTGGGGCAAACAGTATCCAACGGTCGTGGCCGCCTGGAGACGCGCTTGGGATCGAGTGATTCCATTCTTTGTTTTCCCGCCCGCCATCCGGAAGGTGATCTATACCACCAACGCGATTGAGAGCATCAATGCTCAGCTACGTAAGATCATAAAGACCCGTGGCCACTTCCCGAACGACGATGCAGCGACCAAACTGATCTGGTTGGGGCTACGAAACATCACGGCAAACTGGGGCTCAGCGGCCCATGACTGGAAAAGTGCGATGAATCAATTTGCGATTCTTTACGGAGATCGGTTCATCAGGCCGACCTGGTGAAAATCAGGGCCTGCCTGACGGCAGGCCATTACCGGCCCGCACACAAAAAATCTGACAGTCCCTACGGATCAGATCCGCCGATCCCGGGTTGCATACGCTCCCTTGTGGGAGCCAGCCTGCTGGCGATGGGCCGGTCCAGCCACCCCAAATGTCGCGAATGCCGCCGGGGCCAAAAAATGCCCGACAGCTCACCGTCGTTCACTTCACTGTGGGAGCGGGCTTGCCCGCGATGACGCCAGCTCATCCACCCCCACAGCCCTCAGCCTTTAACCCCGATCCTGCCCCAACACCTTCACCGCATCATCCACCAACGCCTTCCCCATCCCCATCAAATAATGCGCCGCCCAGGCATGCCGATCCGAATCCCGGGCATACGACGCATCCTCCGAAAGCAACTTCGCCAAATGCAGAAAATCCGACGCCATGGATAACGCATCGCTCAACGGCACGTCGCGAGCGACATGAAATAGTGCTTGGTCTGCATAGTGGAGGGCCGGGGTCAGGCCGATGGTTTTGAGTTCAGAGTGTTCAGTCATTGGCCATCTCCGAGGAGGGAGAGGCAATGGGGGAGGGGGTTGTGCGATTGGGTGCTTCGTAGAGACGAAAACCAAACTTCAGACGAACTGATGCTACTCATTATCCAACTCCTTGATATGAGGAGCTGCCACGTTCGTTTCCACACGAATGGGTGACAGCTGTGCGCAGGGTGGAAAACCGGGAATCAAGGAAACCGGCACGTCCGAAGACGTCCCACGCACAGCCGCCATAACTCACGCCGCAGGCATAAAAAAAGCGCCGGCAGACGTGATGGGGGCGCTGTTGCGCCTTGAATTACACGGGTTTCCACGCCCGGTCGCTGAATTGGCAGCGACGGTGGGGAGAGTATCGTGTGGATCTCTGTCCCGCAACCTCCGATACAAACTCGACCAAATTGTGAAATGTCCAAAATGCCCTAGGGCGCGAAGTGATGGTCACATTTCGAACTTCCGCAACTGAAAAGTAGAAGACTAATACAGCCATTGGCTCCCAATCCGTTTTGGGAGACCTGGCCTATTAGCTAGATTGTAATTTGTTGACTATGCCCTAGCCGACCACTGGGGCATATATGTAATTATCTAATGAATCGTACTCGTCTCCTGTCATAAGATTGAGCTGACGCACCCTCCGACCATATTTTAGATATTTATAAATAAAATATTTAGCCACCTTGTCTTCGTGTGTGGAAAGCACTATTTGTCGATCGGGAAATTCATTGCGCAATAGTTCGACTAATGACGACATGTTGATATCATCCATGGTTTGCACCGGATCGTCGATCAGAATTGGAGAGAATTCTTTAGCGTAGATCTTGTTTAAGGCAAGAGTTAATGAAATAACTACTGCCGATATTTGCCCTGAGCTCATGGTGTTCAGTACGTCATGATCACGCTGGTAATTCGACACTAATCGGACGTTTTTAAGTTCATCTCCGCCGGTGGGGTCTTTAAGGAAAACGCCCTGCCCAATTCCGGATTGGTGTGACTGTAATATTTTCCCTGAGTAGATATAAAACGGAATTTCGATGTCGCCAATCAGCTTCTTTTTGTATTGACGAATTTTTTTAAGCAATTTCACAGTAATTTCGGCTAGTTTTTGTTCTACATCCTCCAGCCTTTTAGCGTTATCGGTATGAGTTGCGATATCTTTTAGTACAAGCTGGAATGAAGAATGAAAGCAAGACTCTAGATATTTCCTCTTTTGCTCAACGCTTTCTTCATTTATTGAGAATAGGTTGTCGTTGCGATTGACAAAATACTCTCTGAACATCCGATCAAAGGCATCGCCTTCGTTTGCGACTTGGTACTCAAGTGAAGCGAGCGGAGTATTCTCATGTATTCGACGCATCATTTCCTCAAGACTTGAGGCAAGCCTTTCAGCATCCACCTGATGAGACAATGGCGGAAGCATTATGTCGTCGACCCTGAAGGCGCAAGTGCTTAACCAGGCATAAAATTTATTTAAACGTTCTCTGGTGAGGTCGGCTTTTTTCAAAGAAGCCATCACGTCATCTGGAAGAACTGGATTCTTAACGCGAAACTCTACAATCTGGGAAATTACTGGGTCAATAAAACGAGTTTTTATGTTATTTGCCAGTGTCAGAATTGACACATCCTGATCAGATAAAAGCTTTGAAAAGTCACTGATACGAACTAAAGCTGCAGCCTCGAGTTCATCGTGGTTTTGGTGAGGCTTGCCACAAAACAGGCATCTAGACTCTTCAGGTAATGAGGCTAGGGAGTTACTCAGTTCTTTATGCTGTGCAACGATTTTTCGGTAAATTGCTTTGAGTCCAGAGCTAGTCCTGTGAAGGTCATTTATTGTATCTTGATCTTTTTGAAACTGTTCAAAGTCCTGTCGCCCTAATAGATCGAAAATATGGAGTAGGTTATCCGGAATGTCGCCACCAACCAAGGCGGCATGGCATCTTTCAAGCACCTTATCTGTCGATCTTTTTTCTTCAAGATTCTGGATGTGATCTAGAGAGTTGTAAAAGCAAATATAGTCTGACGTGAGGTCAGGTGATCGGTAGGCTCTTAAGTAGGGAAGAGAGCCAATATAAAAATCTCGATTCTTAACAAATTCCAGCATCACATCAAGCTCGCTGGAAAAAGATGAAAATTTTGACTGATTGAATGCTTCAAATTCCGGCAAATCCCATTCTGGAGATTTAGAACTCTCTAGCAACCAAGGTAACAGGTACCGGTGCTCGACTTCACCAAATTTGGTTGTATGCCTAGCGCTGTCAATGTTGTGGCTCTTTTTTAATAGCTCGGCTTTTTGAAGCTGTATTGTACGCTGGGAGGCAAGCCGCTTTTCAGTATTTTTCAGGCGTGTGTATTTAGCTTCTGCGGCGGCGGTATCACCAAAAAGCTGAGATATTTCAGTAGCTCGTGCAGTTTCACTATTTGACTTCAAAAATGAAGCCGCTTCCTCTTGCTGAACATAATGGAATAGATGAAAGTCTCTGGTGAAGTTATTGTTTTTAAGGATTCTGTCTACGTCAGTTTGCTTTGCAGGCCTCCAATCAGCTCCGTCTCTGATAAATACATCCCAAAGCTCGGGGAAGCGAGATATCTTTTGTGCGCCTGTAGGTATTGGGGATTTAAGTTTGCGCCTGAACGATAATAGATCTTCTGGTGAGCGTGAAAGCACTACATCAATTAGGACATCTGATCTAGGGTCAAAAGCAACAACAACATCATCAGGGGTCTGACGACCATCCGTACTGATGAAACGTTTAATTGTTCCGGAGAGAGCCAATTCAATGGCATCGAAAACCGACGTTTTTCCATATCCATTGGGTCCGTCTAGAAGCATCAGATCACTATCATTGAAGTTGATCCGATAAATGTCACTGCCAAATACTTTGAAGTTGGTAAATTCTATGCTCGACAGCCTTATCATTAGGTTGTCCTCTTCAGGAATTCTGACATTAATTCCTCATCATCAAGATTCTCATCAATCCTTAGCGAAAACTCATACAAATCCAATTCGCTTGCAGACAGATTGGCAGTTAAAGACGAGTCCAGGTCAAATAGTCGCTTTGGATCATGCAGATATGTTACAAAAGGTATCTTTATAAATATCTTAAGTAAAAGTGAGTAGTAATTCTCAAGTTCGGCGGATTTTTCTTTAAATCTTTGAAAATATGCCCCGTCGCCTTGGCTGACCAATTCATTTAACTGTGCAAGTGTAAAGTCGCTGTTTTTTGCCTGTAGATCAGAGAGTTCTTTCGAGCTATAGGAAATTACATTTTTTTTGAAATTGTATCGATCCTCTTCCAGCTGAAATACTTGCTTGTTGGTGATGGCAAGCTCAGGCCAGCAGATTATCATTGTACAATTTTTAGAGAACACCCTGTCTACCTTCGGATTTTCTCGAACTTTAAGATGTAAGCCATCCGCCCACTCGGAAAGCAATTCGTCGGCATGACGGTTCATGGCATTCGGGTGTTCTACAATCAGATAGTATTCGGCCTTGTTCTCGGCTTCTTTAGGCTTGAAAAGCTTTGTTATCAATTCGCCATAGCTGTGCTCGAAATGTACAGCCTCATACCCGTTATTCAAAAAAACTTTATCGATAATATTAATCAGCATTAAGTTCGTCCATGGCTTGCTCAATTGGTATTAGCCGTAGATTACTAAAATAATCGTCGCGTGGCTCTTCCTCTTCCATGTTGGCCGACGGTGGTGCCGTGGTATGCGTGGCTGCTTGTTCATACAGTGACATCCTCTGGGGCCCGCCATAGATCATATGGTTAACTTCATATAGATCCTCGACTATCCGAGTGTTGGCCCTGAGCTTCTTGGCAATGTTGGTAGGCGACCGATCATTTATAGTTGTTGGCAGATAATAATTCGCAAGGTTAGTGAGTGATCGATACACTAGCTTATTGCGGGCTGCATCATTTTCACAGTACGTACAATCTATGGCATTAAAAATCCTTAGCAGTACGTCTGTTACGCCGGTTTCATTGACCGCAAGAGCTTGTTCGATATTTGTTAGTGAATCAAATTTAACGGATGGCGAGAAGTTTTTGTAATAACTGAAGAGGCTATCAGGATCGGCATTCAATAACGTATATCGGATCTGGGAGAGGTTGCACACAAACCCTTCTAAATCTTCGGGGGTTGAGTAGTAGTCGGGATTGTTCACAAACTCATCAAAGAGGCGGAAAAAACGTTCTTTGAATTTGATAGCCAAATATTGACTGCTTACATCTGCATAGTCTGAATCCAAAATCGTGACAATGTCTGGTAAGTCGATATGTAAAAGCTCAGATGCTTGCTTTTGCAGGTGTCGTTTCGTCACGTATACATCTATCATTTCAAGTAGGTTGTGAAAGCCGCTATCGATCTGCTTTGTAGTATTCACTCCTCCTCTTATGGTAAGAATTTCTTGAAGTTTCGACTTGATTAGGTTGTTTATATCATCAATGCTGCAGTATGCTCTTCCGTTATACATATAGCTTTGTATTCTGGATAATGCTAAAGACGGATTAGTCACGATAGCTTGTAGCGCCTCATAAACTTTTTCCGCTGTTAGTCTATCAAATGCCTGCTTAATTATTTTCGCCGTTTTATTTCTATCTGGCGCAACGTTAACCGCTTTGAAAATCGTGCTCGACGCCGGAGTAGTGTCATGTTCAGTTATCAGTTCCCTGATAAAATCTTCGATGGCTTGTTGCAGGTTCTTACCCGTCGGAAGATTTATCGACTTCCAGGTGTGTATATAGCCTAGCGGGCCTGGTTGATTGTATAAGTTTAGTGCAAGCCCAAAGAGCGCCTCGTCATATGAACTAAAACTTTGTTTTTCGTAGGCTTTAACTTGGTGAAAGGACACCAGTTCACCATTTACAAATAATTCAAAGTCCTCGTTGTTCTCCAAGACAATTGAGTCTCCGTGGAATGTGTGTGCAGCATCTGCTCTAAGCTTTTCACTTATGTGACAAAGTACATGATGAAGCGCAAGCTTGCCTTGGTAGTTGTATCCACTCCAAGAGGGGGTCGCGTCGTGGATCATGCTTGCAGTTCCTTTTTAAGAATTCCGCGTCCAGCTTTCTTCAGTGAATATTTCTTTCTGTCTAAACGCCCAGAAGTTCGTGCGGCTGAGCGGTGAGTTGCACAATGCCATCATGCAGATATTTTGGCGAGGCTGACTGCTGGAAATCTGCATCCTCCAACACCTCATATCTCATTTATAGCCTACCGCCGGCTTATCCATAACCGATATTGATCACTGATACTAATTTGTAGGCAGGGCTGCCGTTGGGTCAACAATCACGCCGCACCTCAGCGACGACGCGGGGTAGCAGTACATCAATGCTTCCTGCATGACTGGAAAGGGGGACAAATTTATGGCGAAAGGGGACGGAAAAACGGAAAAGGGGGCAGGATTTGATATTGGAAAAAATGGACAGTAGCGCCGGCGGCGTTCCACTATCAGACGCACCAGCTTTTTAAGCCACCCGCCTTATTCATTGAATGTCTTTCAGATAATCCTTGAGCGCGATGAGCGGGGCATGAAGCTGTTCCATCGCCCGAATCCCGGCAAAATGCCCCGCCAACCTCCCCAACTCCCGCCCCAACGGCTTCCCACACCCCCCCCAACAGCCTCCAACGCCAACCCCACTCACCCACCTTCACCTGAATCCCCTCAACATCCCCCCGCCGAACCAGCAACTCAAACACATCCCGCTGGTAATCCCCCATCACCAAGTCATCCCGCAAAATCGGGCTTGAACCTTCCGACTCATAAGCCAGCTTGAGGGAGAAGAGGGCGGCGGTTTCCAGGTGCAATTCCATGGGGGGAATCCTTGTGAAACGTTCCGGCGGTGCGGGTGGCGTTGAGGCATTGAAGGGCAGATCAAGAGCATCGCTGGCAAGCCAGCTCCCACAGGGGGGGGGGGCTTTTCTGTGGGCGAAAAAAAAGGCCTTGCTTTCGCAAGACCTTTTTCAATTTTGGTGCCCCGAGGGAGACTCGAACTCCCACTCCTTTCGAAAACGGATTTTGAATCCGCCGCGTCTACCAATTCCGCCATCAGGGCAATGGCCGCGGAGTATAGAGAGGTGATTACCGTCGGTCAATCAGGTACATAGAGAATTTTTGATATTTCCGCTAGACTTCCCGGCCCTGCTAGACGACACCCCATCATGCGCGTTGCTGACTTTACTTTCGACCTTCCTGATTCGCTGATCGCTCGCCACCCGTTGGCCGAGCGGCGCGGCAGTCGCCTGTTGACTCTCGATGGAGTCAGCGGCGCCCTGGCTCACCGTCAATTCACTGATTTGCTCGAGCATTTGCGCCCGGGCGATTTGATGGTGTTCAACAATACCCGGGTGATTCCGGCGCGGCTGTTTGGCCAGAAGGCTTCCGGCGGCAAGCTGGAAATCCTGGTGGAGCGGGTGCTCGACAGTCACCGCGTGCTGGCCCATGTGCGCTCCAGCAAGTCGCCGAAGCCGGGGTCGAAGATCCTCATCGATGGCGGTGGTGAGGCCGAGATGCTGGCGCGCCATGATGCGCTGTTCGAACTGGGCTTTGCCGAGGAAGTGCTGCCGCTGCTCGACCGCGTTGGGCACATGCCGCTGCCTCCTTATATAGACCGCCCGGACGAAGGTTCGGACCGCGAGCGTTATCAGACGGTGTATGCCGAGCGCCTGGGCGCGGTGGCGGCGCCGACGGCGGGGCTGCATTTCGACCAGCCGTTGCTCGAGGCGATTGCCGCCAAGGGCGTCGAGACCGCGTTCGTGACCCTGCACGTCGGCGCGGGCACCTTCCAGCCGGTGCGCGTGGAGAAGATCGAAGATCACCACATGCACAGCGAATGGCTGGAAGTCGGCCAGGACGTGGTGGATGCGGTTGCCGCCTGCCGTGCGCGCGGCGGTCGTGTGGTCGCAGTAGGCACCACCAGCGTGCGTTCCCTGGAAAGCGCCGCGCGCGATGGCGTGCTCAAGCCGTTCAGTGGCGACACCGATATCTTTATCTACCCGGGCCGGCCGTTCCATGTGGTCGATGCCCTGGTCACCAACTTCCATTTGCCCGAATCCACGCTGTTGATGCTGGTTTCGGCGTTTGCCGGTTATCCGCAGACCATGGCGGCCTACAAAGCCGCGGTCGACAACGGATACCGTTTTTTCAGCTACGGTGATGCGATGTTCATTACCCGTAATCCTGCGCCGACTGCCCCTAAAGAAGCGGGCCCAGAGGAAACAGTATGAGTCGCGAATGTCGTATGTCGTTTGAATTGCTGGCCACCGACGGCAAGGCCCGTCGCGGTCGCCTGACGTTCCCCCGTGGCACCGTCGAGACCCCGGCCTTCATGCCGGTGGGCACCTACGGCACGGTCAAGGGCATGCTGCCACGGGATATCGAGGCCACTGGCGCCGAGATCATTCTGGGCAACACCTTCCACCTGTGGCTGCGCCCGGGCACGGAAGTGATCAAGAAGCATGGCGACCTGCACGATTTCATGCAGTGGAAAGGCCCGATCCTGACCGACTCCGGCGGTTTCCAGGTGTTCAGCCTGGGCGCCATGCGCAAGATCAAGGAGGAGGGCGTGACCTTCGCCTCGCCAGTCGATGGCGCGAAAGTGTTCATGGGCCCGGAAGAGTCGATGCAGGTGCAGCGCGACCTCGGCTCCGACATTGTGATGATTTTCGACGAATGCACGCCGTACCCGGCGGATGAAGACGTCGCGCGGATTTCCATGGAGTTGTCCCTGCGTTGGGCCCAGCGCTCGAAAAACGCCCATGGCGACAACACGGCGGCGCTGTTCGGCATCGTTCAGGGCGGCATGCACCAGGACCTGCGCATGCGCTCCCTGGAAGGCCTCGACAAGATCGGCTTCGATGGCCTGGCCATTGGCGGTTTGTCGGTGGGCGAGCCCAAGCACGAGATGATCAAGGTGCTGGATTACCTGCCGGGCCAGATGCCGGCTGACAAACCTCGTTACCTTATGGGTGTTGGCAAGCCGGAAGACTTGGTTGAGGGTGTGCGCCGCGGGGTGGACATGTTCGATTGCGTGATGCCAACCCGTAATGCCCGCAATGGGCACCTGTTCATTGATACTGGTGTGCTGAAGATCCGTAACGCGTTCCATCGCCATGATGATTCGCCGCTCGATCCGACCTGCGATTGCTATACCTGCCAGAACTTCTCCCGCGCTTATCTGCATCACCTGGACAAGTGCGGCGAAATGCTGGGGAGCATGCTCAATACCATCCATAACTTGCGCCATTATCAAGTGCTTATGGCTGGTTTGCGCGAGGCTATTCAACAGGGTACATTGGCCGCCTTTGTCGATGCCTTCTATGCCAAGCGCGGCTTGCCTGTTCCGCCCTTGGACTGAGTTTCAAACGTTTAAGACCCTAATTCAGCAACTGGAGTGCTAAATGAGCTTTTTTATCTCGAACGCGATGGCAGATGCCGCTGCACCTGCTGCCGGCCCTGCTGGCACTGGTTTTGAGTGGATTTTCCTGGTTGGCTTCCTGGTCATCTTCTATCTGATGATCTGGCGTCCACAGGCCAAGCGCGCCAAAGAGCAGAAGAATCTGCTGGGCAGCTTGCAGAAGGGTGACGAAGTGGTAACTACTGGCGGCATCGCCGGCAAGATCACCAAAGTAGCGGATGATTTCGTGGTTCTCGAAGTTTCTGACTCGGTAGAGCTGAAGTTCCAGAAAGGCGCCATCGCTGCCACGCTGCCAAAAGGCACGCTGAAAGCGATCTAAGTTTCATCTTCTACCAATCGACGGGGCGCGCAAGGCGCCCCGCGTCATAAGCGGGCGGCGTGATGCTGAACAAATACCCTCTGTGGAAATACGTACTGATCCTGGCGGTGCTGGCGATCGGTCTGATTTATTCCGCTCCCAATCTTTACCCTGATGACCCGGCCATTCAGGTCAGCGGTGCAAGCACTGCGCTGCAGGTCAATCAGGCGGATCTGGATCGTGTGAGCAAAGCGCTCAACGATGCCGGGATCAACGTCAAGGCGGCCACCCTGGCAGCCAACGGCAAGGGCGGCCTGATTCGTCTGACCAAGCAGGAAGACCAACTTCCGGCCAAGGACGTCGTGCGCAAGGCTCTGGGTGATGACTATGTCGTTGCACTGAACCTGGCACAAACCACTCCGCAATGGCTGCGCAGCCTCGGCGCGCACCCGATGAAGCTGGGTCTGGACTTGTCCGGTGGCGTGCACTTCCTGCTCGAAGTCGACATGGACAAAGCCATCGACGCGCGCATGAAAGTCTACGAAGGCGACGTCAAGAGCCTGTTGCGCAAAGAGCGTCTGCGCTATCGCAGCCTGCCGCAACTCAACGGTGCCATTCAGCTGGGCTTCACTGATGAAGCGGCCCGCGAACAAGCCCGTAGCCTGATCCGCAAGAGCTTCAACGATTTCGACATTGTTCCCGCCGACCTCAATGGTCAGCCGGTACTGCGTCTGGCGATGACCCCGGCCAAGCTGGCGGAAATCCGTGAATACTCCATCAAGCAGAACTTGACCACGGTCCGTAACCGCGTCAACGAGCTGGGTGTTGCCGAGCCTATCGTTCAGCGTCAGGGTGCCAACCGCATCGTGGTTGAGCTGCCAGGCGTGCAGGACACTGCCGAAGCCAAGCGTATCCTCGGCAAGACGGCCAACCTTGAGTTCCGTCTGGCCGCTGAGCCGGGCGCATCCAAAGCCACTTCCGAGATGTTCGAGTTCCGCGAGGGCAAGCGTCCTCCTGCGCAAATCGAGCGTGGCCTGATCATCACTGGCGACCAGGTGACTGACGCCAAGGCTGGTTTCGGTGAGCACGGCACGCCGGAGGTGAACATTCGCCTGGACGGTCATGGCGGCGAGCTGATGAACCGTGCGACCCGTTCCAACGTGGGTCGCAGCATGGCGGTAATCTTCATCGAGCAGCGTCCGGTGACCACCTACGTCAAGCAGGTAGTCGACGGTGTCGAGAAAGACGTGGCGGTGCAGACCTTCAAGGAAGAGAAGAAAATCATCAGCCTGGCGACCATTCAGTCGCCGCTCGGTGCGCAGTTCCGCATCACCGGCCTGAACGGCCAAGGCGAGTCCTCGGAACTGGCCCTGCTGCTGCGTGCCGGTGGTCTGGCGGCGCCGATGTACTTCGCTGAAGAGCGCACCATTGGTCCAAGCCTGGGTGCTGACAACATCACCAAGGGTATCGATGCGTCGCTGTGGGGCATGCTGTTCGTCTCGCTGTTCATCATCGCCATCTACCGCTTCTTCGGCTTGATCGCCACCGTGGCGCTGGGCGTGAACATGGTGCTGCTGCTGGCCCTGATGTCGCTGCTGGGGGCTACCCTGACCCTGCCGGGTATCGCCGGTATCGTCTTGACCATGGGTATGGCGGTCGACGCCAACGTGCTGATCTTCTCGCGGATTCGTGAGGAAATCGCCGCCGGCATGACCGTACAACGGGCAATCAACGAAGGTTTCGGGCGCGCATTCACTGCGATTCTCGACGCCAACCTGACCACCTTGCTGGTGGGCGGGATTCTGTTTGCCATGGGTACAGGTCCGGTCAAGGGCTTCGCCGTGACCATGTCCCTCGGGGTGCTGACCTCGATGTTCACGGCCATCATGGTTACCCGCGCGATGGTCAACTTGATCTTCGGCGGTCGTGACTTCAAGAAGTTGTGGATTTAAGGGGCTGCCATGTTACGTACAATCAACTTCATGGGCGTTCGCAACGTTGCGTTCGGCATCACACTGCTGCTGACCCTGCTGGCGATGTTCAGCGTTGCCACCAAAGGCATGAACTACGGCCTGGACTTCACCGGCGGTACGCTGATCGAGCTGACTTATGAGCGTCCGGCCGATGTGACCAAGGTGCGCGAGCAGCTGGTGAGCTCGGGTTATCACGAAGCCGTGGTGCAGAGCTTCGGCGCGACCACCGACCTGCTGGTGCGGATGCCGGGTGAAGACCCGCAACTGGGCCACCAGGTGGCAGAGGCGCTGCAGAAAGTCGGCGGCGACAACCCGGCCGTGGTCAAGCGCGTCGAGTTCGTTGGTCCGCAGGTCGGTGAAGAGCTGCGCGACCAGGGCGGCCTCGGCATGCTGATGGCGCTGGGGGGCATCCTGATCTACCTGGCGTTTCGCTTTCAGTGGAAATTCGCGGTCGGCGCCATTGTGTCGCTGGTCCACGACGTGATCGTGACCGTCGGTATCCTGTCGTTCTTCCAGATCACCTTCGACCTGACGGTGTTGGCGGCGGTACTGGCGATCATCGGTTACTCGCTGAACGACACAATCGTGGTATTCGACCGGGTGCGTGAGAACTTCCGCGTGTTGCGCAAGGCGACGCTGATCGAGAACCTCAATATCTCGACCACCCAGACCCTGCTGCGGACCATCGCGACCTCGGTTTCGACCTTGCTGGCGATTGCTGCGCTGCTGATCTTCGGTGGCGACAACCTGTGGGGCTTCTCGGTGGCGCTGCTGGTGGGTGTATTGGCGGGTACTTACTCGTCGATCTACATCGCCAACGTGGTGCTGATCTGGCTGAACCTGAGCAGCGAGGACCTGATCCCTCCTGCCAATACCGAGAAGGAAGTGGACGACCGTCCTTAAGACGTTTTCCCACCTGGTAGTACCCAAAAAGGCGCGAGTATTGAACTCGCGCCTTTTTTTATGCTCCAAGGCTGGGAGAAGCGCGGGCATGCCCGCATGTGATGGTCAGGAGGTTCATGTGAACAAGTCGTTGCTGGTTGGTGCGGTATTGGGTGCTGTCGGTGTGACTGCCGGGGGTGCTGTTGCCACCTACAGCCTGGTGAAAAGCGGCCCTGAGTATGCGCAAGTGCTGGCGGTCGAGCCGGTCAAGACACAGATCAAAACGCCACGTGAGGTGTGCAAGGACGTGACCGTGACCCGCCAGGCGCCGGTCAAGGATCAGCATCAGATTGCCGGTACGGTGGTTGGTGCACTGGCGGGTGGCCTGCTGGGTAACCAGATCGGCGGCGGCACCGGCAAGAAAATTGCCACCGTGGCCGGTGCGGTAGGCGGCGGTTACGCCGGTAACAAGGTGCAGGAAGGCATGCAGGAGCGTGACACCTACACCACCACTCAGACCCGTTGCAACACGGTCAATGACATCAGCGACAAGGTCGTAGGCTACGACGTGCGTTATTCGCTTGATGGCAAGGAAGGCAAGGTGCGCATGGATCGTGATCCGGGCAACCAGATTCCGGTGGATAAAGAGGGTCGGTTGATCCTGTCGGAGAATCAGCAGCGTCAGTGATGCGCTGATCGTCGATGGTCAAAAAAGCACCTTTCGGGGTGCTTTTTTATGTTCGCAAGAACACCGCAAGACCCACAAGTGATGGGAATGACGGGCATAAAAAAAGCACCCCGCAGGGTGCTTTCTCTGTCGTTGGAAGCTTAGCGCTTCAGCGAGGCTGGCAGGTGCGGCTGGATGGCCGTCAGGACTGCCTTGAAGCATTTGGTGTTGCCGGCAACGATGTGGCCTTTTTCGAGGAAGTCATGGCCGCCGGTGAAGTCGCTCACCAGGCCGCCTGCTTCCTGAATTAGCAGGGCGCCAGCAGCCATGTCCCACTCGGACAGACCCGATTCCCAGAAGGCGTCGAAACGGCCGGCGGCGACGTAGGCCAGGTCCAGGCTCGCGGCGCCGGCGCGGCGGATGCCGGCGGTCTGGCCAACCAGGGCGCGGAACATGCCCAGGTAGTTGTCGAGGTTGTCCATCTGGTCGTCACGGAACGGGAAGCCGGTACCCAGCAGGGCGCCGTCCAGGCTGGTGCGACCGCTGACGCGCAGGCGACGGCCGTTCAGTTGGGCGCCGCGACCACGGCTGGCGGTGAATTCTTCCTGGCGAACCGGATCGAGGACCACGGCGTGTTCCAGGCGACCACGGTATTTGCAGGCGATGCTGACGGCAAAGTGCGGGATGCCGCGCAGGAAGTTGGTGGTACCGTCCAGTGGGTCGATGATCCACAGGTACTCTTCGCCTTCGATGCCGGTGCCAGCGTGCATACCAGTCTCTTCACCCAGGATCGAGTGGTTCGGGTAAGCCTTACGCAGGGCGTCGACGATTTTCTGTTCGGCGGCACGATCCACTTCGGACACGTAGTCCTTGGCGTCTTTTTCATCGACCTTGATGGTATCCAGGCGCTCGATGGAGCGGAAAATCAATTCACTGGCGCTGCGGGCGGCGCGCAGCGCGATATTCAGCATGGGCTGCATGGATGTGTCACCTAAGGTTGTTAAAGAAAGCCGAGCATTCTAGCAGAAAGTTTCTACAGATGAACGACGACGTTCGCTTTCGTAGCTTAACTTTAGGATGAACTGTAAGATTTGCCGCCTAAATTCCCTGTCAGAGAGCGCCTCCCTTGCTGCAGAACATTCGTGTCGTCCTGGTCAATACCAGTCATCCGGGCAATATCGGTGGGGCTGCGCGTGCCATGAAGAACATGGGGCTGTCGCGGCTGGTGCTGGTCGAACCACGGGTTTTCCCTCATCACGAAGCCGACGCACGGGCTTCGGGCGCGGGCGATATCCTCGAAAACGCGCAAGTGGTGGCCACCCTCGAAGATGCGCTGGTGGGCTGCAACCTGGTGCTCGGCACCAGCGCCCGTGACCGGCGCATCCCCTGGCCGCTGCTGGATCCGCGCGAATGCGGGACCAAGGTGGTGGAAGAAGCCGCGCAGGACGCGCAGATCGCCCTGGTGTTCGGTCGTGAAGATTCCGGCCTGACCAATGAAGAGCTGCAGCGATGTCATTATCACGTGCACATTCCCTCGGACCCTGAGTTCAGTTCGCTGAACCTGGGTGCCGCGGTGCAGGTGCTGGCCTATGAAGTGCGCATGGCCTGGTTGGCGGCACAAGGCCAGCCGAGCAAGGTCGAGAAGGAAGAGGTGGCGTCCACCAAGAGTGCCGAGCTGGCGACCATGGATGAGCTGGAGCGCTTTTATGAGCACCTCGAGCAGACCCTGGTGGCGATCGAGTTCCTCAATCCGGAACAGCCCCGGCACTTGATGGCGCGCCTGCGTCGCTTGTACGGTCGAAGCTCGGTCAGCCGGGCGGAAATGAACATTTTGCGTGGCATCCTCACGGAAACCCAGAAAGCGGCCCGTGGCGAGCTCCCTAAACGGAAGGAATAATGATGTTCGAGCGTTTGCGTGAAGATATCCAGAGCGTTTTCCACCGTGATCCGGCGGCACGTAATGCGTTCGAGGTGCTGACCTGCTACCCGGGCATGCACGCGATCTGGATTCATCGCCTGTCGGCGGCGCTGTGGGGGCGGAACTGGAAGTGGCTGGCGCGGCTGGTGTCGAACTTCGGTCGCTGGCTGACCGGGATCGAAATCCATCCGGGCGCCAAGGTTGGCCGGCGCTTCTTCATTGACCACGGCATGGGCATCGTCATTGGTGAAACCGCCGAGATCGGCGACGACGTCACCCTTTACCAGGGTGTGACCCTCGGCGGCACCAGCTGGAACAAGGGCAAGCGGCATCCGACCCTCGGCGATGGCGTGGTGGTTGGCG
Source organism: Pseudomonas fluorescens (assembly GCF_019212185.1). Taxonomy (NCBI): domain Bacteria; kingdom Pseudomonadati; phylum Pseudomonadota; class Gammaproteobacteria; order Pseudomonadales; family Pseudomonadaceae; genus Pseudomonas; species Pseudomonas fluorescens. The sequence goes on along the minus strand of NZ_CP078138.1, from coordinate 5,355,536 downwards.
CCGGTGCGAAAGTGCTCGGTCCGTTCACTGTCGGTGCCGGGGCCAAGGTCGGCTCCAACGCGGTGGTGACCAAGGAAGTTCCGCCGGGTGCGACCGTCGTCGGTATCCCAGGGCGGATCATTATCAAGCCCGATCATGAGCTGGACGCCCGGCGCAAGGCGATGGCCGAGAAGATCGGCTTCGATGCCTACGGCGTCAGCGAAGACATGCCAGACCCGGTGGCGCGCGCCATCGGTCAGTTGCTCGATCACCTGCAGGCAGTGGATGGGCGCCTGGAGGGGATGTGCGGTGCGCTGAAGGATCTGGGCAGTAATTACTGTGCCAAAGACCTGCCGCAGCTGCGTGAAGAAGACTTTGCGTGTGTGAAGGACAAGGATCAGAGTCAGGCCAGTTAAATCGGGTTGGCCGCATCGCGAGCGGGCTCGCTCCCACAGTTGAAATGTAATCTTCTGTGGGAGCGAGCCTGCTCGCGAAGAACGATCACGCGGTACCGCTGGCCGATTGCAACCAGTCTTTGCTACAATTCGCGCGCTGTTTTACGGGTAATCCTGACTAAAGTACTAGGTCTTATAGTTGACTTAAATACTCGGGAATCGCATACTCGTCCCCATCTCGAAACTCCGCGGTAATTGTCCATGCGACTCACTACTAAAGGCCGATACGCTGTCACCGCCATGCTTGACCTGGCGTTGCATGCGCAGCATGGCCCTGTGTCCCTGGCTGACATCTCCGAGCGCCAAGGCATTTCCCTGTCCTACCTCGAACAACTCTTCGCCAAATTGCGCCGCAGCAACCTGGTGTCCAGCGTTCGTGGTCCTGGCGGCGGCTACCAGCTGTCGCGTGACATGCAGGGGATTCAGGTCGCCCAGGTGATCGACGCGGTTAACGAATCGGTTGACGCTACCAAGTGCCAGGGTCTAGGCGATTGCCATGGCGGCGATACCTGCCTGACCCACCACCTGTGGTGTGATCTGAGCCTGCAAATCCACGAATTTCTCAGCGGTATCAGCTTGGCTGATCTTGTCACCCGCCGTGAGGTGCAAGAAGTAGCCCAGCGTCAGGACCAGCGTCGTTGCAACAGCAAGGCGCCGCGTCTGGACAAGATTGAAGCGTCCGCCGTCGAATGACAGCCAAAGAGCTAGCGGCACGCCAGCCAGCCTGATTTAGGAGATAGTCCATGAAATTGCCGATTTACCTTGATTACTCTGCGACCACCCCTGTTGATCCGCGTGTCGCGCAAAAGATGAGTGAATGCCTGCTGGTTGACGGAAACTTCGGTAACCCGGCGTCCCGTTCCCACGTGTTCGGCTGGAAAGCCGAAGAGTCGGTGGAAAACGCTCGTCGTCAGGTCGCCGACCTGGTCAACGCCGATCCGCGTGAAATCGTCTGGACCTCCGGTGCCACCGAGTCCGACAACCTGGCAATCAAGGGTGCGGCACATTTCTATGCCACCAAGGGCAAGCACCTGATCACCACCAAGATCGAGCACAAGGCTGTCCTGGACACCATGCGCCAACTGGAGCGTGAAGGTTTCGAAGTAACCTACCTCGAACCGCGCGAAGATGGCCTGGTTACCCCTGAGATGATCGAGGCTGCACTGCGTGACGACACCATTCTGGTTTCGGTCATGCACGTGAACAACGAAATCGGCACCATCAACGACATCGCCGCTATCGGCGAGTTGCTGCGCGCCAAGGGCATCCTGTTCCACGTCGACGCCGCTCAGTCCACTGGCAAGGTCGAGATCGACCTGCAGAAGCTGAAGGTCGACATGATGTCGTTCTCCGCTCACAAAACTTACGGCCCTAAAGGCATCGGCGCACTGTACGTGAGCCGCAAGCCGCGTGTGCGCATCGAAGCGACCATGCACGGCGGCGGTCACGAGCGCGGCATGCGTTCCGGTACCCTGGCGACCCACCAGATCGTCGGCATGGGTGAAGCGTTCCGCGTGGCCAAGGAAGACATGGCGGCCGAGAACGTGCGCATCAAGGCCCTGAGCGACCGTTTCTACAAACAAGTGGAAAACCTCGAAGAGCTGTACGTGAACGGCAGCCTGACCGCTCGCGTTCCGCACAACCTGAACCTGAGCTTCAACTACGTTGAAGGCGAGTCGCTGATCATGGCGCTCAAGGATCTGGCCGTGTCGTCCGGTTCGGCCTGCACCTCGGCCTCGCTTGAGCCTTCGTACGTGCTGCGCGCCCTGGGCCGCAACGACGAACTGGCCCACAGCTCGATCCGCTTCACCTTCGGCCGCTTCACCACCGAAGAAGAAATCGATTACGCCGCGCAGAAAGTCTGCGAGGCCGTTACCAAGCTGCGCGCTCTGTCGCCGCTGTGGGATATGTACAAAGATGGCGTCGACATTTCGAAGATCGAGTGGGCGGCACACTGATATTTAAGTCGCCGCACACGGGTCCGGCCTTGAATCAATGCTTCACCGGACCCAAAGAGCGACTCTCTGATGAGTGAGGATTGAGAATCATGGCTTACAGCGAAAAGGTCATCGACCATTACGAAAACCCGCGCAACGTCGGCAAGATGGACGCGGAAGATCCTGACGTCGGCACCGGCATGGTCGGCGCTCCGGCGTGCGGCGACGTGATGCGCCTGCAAATCAAGGTCAACGAGCAGGGCGTGATCGAAGACGCCAAGTTCAAGACCTACGGTTGCGGTTCCGCCATTGCCTCCAGCTCCCTCGCCACCGAGTGGATGAAGGGCAAGACCCTGGATGAAGCCGAAACCATCAAGAACACTCAGCTGGCTGAAGAACTGGCCCTGCCGCCAGTGAAAATCCACTGCTCGGTACTCGCTGAAGACGCCATCAAGGCCGCCGTTCGCGACTACAAGCAGAAAAAAGGCTTGATCTGACTTTCAGGTTTTGGCGACGAGTAAGGAGTCAACGATGGCTATCAGCATGACAGAAGCGGCCGCTCGGCACGTGCGACGCTCCCTCGACGGGCGCGGCAAAGGTGAGGGGATTCGTCTGGGTGTGCGCACCACAGGCTGTTCCGGTCTCGCCTACGTGCTGGAGTTTGTCGACGAAGTGGTGGCAGAGGATCAGGTGTTCGAGAGTCACGGCGAGAAAGTGATCATCGACCCAAAAAGCCTGGCCTACCTGGACGGCACCGAACTCGATTTCGTCAAGGAAGGGTTGAACGAAGGCTTCAAGTTCAACAATCCCAACGTACGCGGTGAATGTGGCTGCGGCGAAAGCTTCAACATCTGAGGCAGCTCGTGGGAACTCCTTGTCATTTCGCTTTATTCGAGCTGCAACCGAGCTTCAATCTGGACCTCGATCAGCTGGCTACGCGCTACCGTGAGTTGGCGCGCGGCGTTCACCCGGACCGTTTTGCTGATGCTTCCGAGCGTGAGCAGCGCTTGGCGCTGGAGCAGTCGGCGAGCCTCAACGAGGCTTATCAGACGCTCAAGAGCCCGCCCAAGCGTGCGCGATACTTGCTCGCGCTCGGCGGTGGCGAGTTGCCGCTGGAAGTCACGGTGCACGATCCGGACTTCCTCCTGCAGCAGATGCAATGGCGTGAAGAGCTCGAAGACCTGCAAGACAGCGCCGATCTGGCCGGTGTCGCGGTGTTCAAGCGACGCCTGAAAACTGCCCAGGATGAGCTGAACCAAAGCTTCGCAGCTTGCTGGAACGATGCAGTGCAACGCGAACAGGCCGAACGCCTGATGCGGCGCATGCAGTTCCTCGACAAGCTCACCTACGAAGTGCGCCAGTTAGAAGAGCGCCTCGACGATTAACCCAGTGCCGCCTCGGTCGCACGCCTGATATACAGATAAGTCCTGATAACGATGGCCCTACTGCAGATCGCCGAACCCGGCCAAAGTCCTCAACCGCACCAGCGTCGCCTGGCTGTGGGGATCGACTTGGGTACTACCAATTCGCTGGTCGCTGCGTTGCGCAGTGGTCTTTCCGAACCGCTGGCCGACGCTGCAGGGCAGGTGATCCTGCCGTCTGCAGTGCGCTACCACGCCGACCATGTCGAGGTCGGCGAGTCCGCCCGTCAGGCCGCGGCCGCCGATCCCCTGAACACCGTGCTGTCGGTCAAGCGCTTGATGGGTCGTGGTCTGTCCGACGTCAAGCAATTGGGCGAGCAACTGCCGTATCGCTTCGTCGACGGCGAGTCGCACATGCCGTTCATCGACACCATTCAGGGGCCGAAAAGCCCGGTGGAAGTCTCTGCTGATATCCTCAAGGTCCTGCGCCAGCGCGCAGAAGCGACTCTGGGTGGTGAACTGGTGGGCGCGGTGATCACCGTTCCGGCCTACTTCGACGACGCTCAGCGCCAGGCGACCAAAGATGCGGCCAAGCTGGCCGGTCTCAACGTTTTGCGCTTGCTCAATGAGCCGACCGCTGCGGCGGTGGCTTATGGCCTGGATCAGCACGCTGAAGGGCTGGTGGCGATCTACGACCTGGGCGGCGGTACCTTCGATATTTCGATCCTGCGCCTCACTGGCGGTGTGTTCGAGGTGCTGGCCACCGGTGGCGATACGGCCCTGGGTGGCGATGACTTCGATCATGCGATTGCCGGCTGGATCATCGAGAGCGCTGGCCTGTCGGCTGACCTCGATCCGGGTGCGCAGCGTCATCTGTTGCAAACCGCCTGTGCGGCCAAGGAAGCGTTGACCAGCGCCGCCAGCGTCGAAGTGGTCTACGGCGAGTGGAAGGCCGCGCTGACTCGCGAAGCCTTTGATGCGCTGATTGAGCCGATGGTCGCGCGCAGCCTCAAGGCTTGCCGGCGTGCCGTGCGTGATTCCGGTGTCGAACTGGAAGAAGTCAATGCGGTGGTCATGGTCGGCGGTTCGACCCGTGTTCCGCGTGTTCGCGAGGCGGTCGCCGAAGCCTTCGGTCGCCAGCCGCTGACCGAAATCGATCCGGATCAAGTGGTCGCCATTGGTGCTGCGATCCAGGCCGATACCCTGGCCGGCAACAAGCGCGATGGTGGCGAACTGCTTCTCCTCGACGTGATTCCGTTGTCCCTGGGCCTGGAAACCATGGGCGGGCTGATGGAGAAGGTGATTCCACGCAACACCACGATCCCGGTTGCCCGCGCCCAGGATTTCACCACGTACAAAGATGGCCAGTCGGCCATGATGATTCATGTGCTCCAAGGTGAGCGCGAGCTGATCAGCGATTGCCGCTCTCTGGCGCGCTTTGAATTGCGCGGTATCCCGCCGATGGTGGCAGGTGCGGCGAAGATTCGCGTGACCTTCCAGGTCGACGCCGATGGCCTGCTCAGCGTGTCCGCCCGCGAACTGGGTTCGGGTGTCGAGGCGAGCATCCAGGTCAAGCCGTCCTACGGCCTGACCGACGGTGAAATCGCTCGCATGCTCAAGGACTCGTTCCAGCACGCCAACGATGACAAGGTGGCCCGCGTGTTGCGCGAGCAGCAAGTCGACGCCCAGCGCCTGATCGAAGCGGTGCAGGCTGCACTGGAAGCTGACGGCGAGCGCTTGCTGGATGCCGACGAGCGCATGGTCATCGAGTTGCAAGTGCAGGAACTGACCGAATTGATGCAAGGCACCGATGGTTTCGCCATCGAGCAGCAGACCAAGCGTCTGTCGCAAGTGACCGACGCTTTTGCTGCCCGCCGACTGGATTCGACGGTGAAAGCCGCGCTGGCGGGGCGCAACCTGAACGAGATTGAGGAATAACGATGCCGCAGGTCATTTTTCTGCCCCACGAGAAGTTCTGCCCGGAAGGCCTGGTCGTTGACGCGGCCCCCGGCATCTCCATCCTCGAGCTGGCGCATGAGCACCACATCGAGATGGAAAGTGCCTGTGGCGGCGTGTGTGCTTGCACCACCTGTCACTGCATCGTTCGCGAAGGCTTTGATTCGCTGGAAGAAGCGGACGAGCTGGAGGAAGATTTCCTCGATCGTGCCTGGGGTCTGGAAGCGCAGTCGCGCCTGGCCTGCCAGGCCATCGTCGGTGAAGAAGACATCACCGTCGAAATCCCGAAATATTCGCTTAACCATGCGGCCGAAGCGCCGCACTGACTGGTAAGACTGTCATGAGCTACGGTTGGAATGATGTTCAACGCATCGCAGAAGAACTGGCTGAAGCCAAGCCGGATGTAGATCCGCTTTCGGTCAATTTCGTCGACCTGCAGCGATGGATCATGGAGCTGCCGGACTTTGACAACACTTCTGGCCGAGTCGGCGAGAAGGTGTTGGAAGCGGTCCAGGCGCTCTGGATTGAAGAAGTCGACTGATCGTCCTCGCAGGTTAGGCAATACCCAAGAACCCGCGTATAATTCGCGGGTTTAATTTTTCGCACATTACTGTTTCTGGAGTTACATCATGGCTGTTCAACGCACTTTCTCCATCATCAAGCCTGACGCCGTTGCCAAAGGCGCCGCTGGTGAAATCGTTACTCGTTTCGAAAAAGCAGGCCTGAAAGTTGTTGCTTCGAAAATGAAGCAGCTGTCCAAAGCCGAAGCTGAAGGCTTCTACGCTGAGCACAAAGAGCGCGGTTTCTTCGGTGACCTGGTTGCTTTCATGATCTCCGGTCCAGTGGTTGTTCAGGTTCTGGAAGGCGAAAACGCTATCGCTCGCAACCGTGAGCTGATGGGCGCTACCAACCCTAAAGAAGCTGCTGCCGGCACCATCCGTGCTGACTTCGCTGAATCGATCGACGCCAACGCTGTACACGGTTCGGACTCCGAAGCCGCTGCTGCTCGCGAAATCTCGTACTTCTTCGCAGCTACTGAAGTAACCACTCGCTAAGCATTGGCTTAAGAGTGAAGGTGAATCCATGACTACATCGACTGTAAAAACCAACCTGCTGGGTCTGACTCAACAGGAAATGGAAAAATTCTTCGACTCAATCGGGGAGAAGCGTTTCCGTGCCGGTCAGGTAATGAAATGGATTCACCACCTTGGCGTCGATGATTTCGACGCCATGACGAACGTCAGCAAGGCCCTGCGCGACAAGCTCAAGGCCATTGCCGAAGTTCGCGGCCCCGAAGTGGTCAGCGAGGACATTTCCAGCGACGGCACCCGTAAGTGGGTGGTGCGCGTGGCGTCCGGCAGCTGCGTCGAGACCGTCTACATTCCCCAGGGCAAACGCGGCACTTTGTGCGTTTCGTCCCAGGCAGGCTGTGCCCTGGACTGCAGCTTCTGCTCCACCGGCAAGCAAGGATTCAATAGCAACCTCACCGCCGCCGAAGTGATCGGACAGGTGTGGATTGCCAACAAATCGTTTGGCAGCATTCCGGCTACCGCCGAACGTGCCATCACCAACGTGGTGATGATGGGCATGGGCGAGCCGCTGCTGAACTTCGACAACGTCGTTGCCGCCATGCACCTGATGATGGACGACCTGGGCTACGGCATCTCCAAGCGCCGCGTGACCCTGTCGACCTCCGGCGTGGTGCCGATGATCGATGAGCTGTCCAAGCACATCGACGTGTCCCTGGCGTTGTCGCTGCACGCACCGAATGATGCATTGCGTAACCAATTGGTGCCGATCAACAAGAAGTATCCGCTTAAGATGCTGCTCGAATCGTGTCAGCGCTACATGTCGTCCCTGGGCGAGAAGCGTGTGTTGACCATCGAGTACACCTTGCTCAAGGACATCAACGATAAAGTTGAGCACGCGGTTGAAATGATCGAGTTGCTCAAGAACGTACCGTGCAAGATCAACCTGATCCCGTTCAACCCGTTTCCGCATTCCGGTTACGAGCGGCCGAGCAACAACGCCATTCGCCGTTTCCAGGATCAACTGCACCATGCTGGCTTCAACGTCACCGTGCGCACCACGCGCGGCGAAGACATCGATGCCGCATGTGGTCAATTGGTAGGGCAGGTGCTGGATCGCACCCGCCGCAGCGAACGTTATATCGCCGTGCGTGAATTGAGCGCCGACAACGATATGGCCCAAGACGCTGCGACCCGTAACTAAGAGAGGATCTCTATGTCCCTGCGCTTGGCGCTGCTCCTGCTGTTGGCCAGCCTTTCGGCTGGCTGTGTGTCATCGGGCGGCAACGACCCGCTGCAGACCGGCAAGGGGCGGGACGAAGCGCGAGCCGCCTATGTGCAATTGGGCATGGGCTACCTGCACAAGGGCATGACCGAGCAAGCGAAGGTGCCGCTCAAGAAAGCGCTGGAGCTCGATGCTGCGGACGCCGATGCGAATGCTGCCCTGGGCTTGGTGTTCCAGGCGGAAATGGAGCCGTCGCTGGCCGACCAGCATTTTCGCAAGGCACTGGCGGTGCGTCCCGGCGATGCGCGGATCCTGAACAACTACGGCAGCTTTCTCTATCAGCAGCAGCGCTACAAGGACGCCTACGAGCGCTTTGAACAAGCGGCTGCCGACAGTCTCTACCCTGAACGTTCACGGGTTTTCGAAAGCCTGGGCATGACCGCCATGAAGCTCGGCGAGCGTGATCTGGCCAGAGAATACCTGGAAAAAGCCCTGCGCCTGAATCGCCAGCAGCCACGGGCGTTGCTGGAAATGGCTGAGTTGTCGTTCGAAGACAGGCATTATGTGCCCGCGCGCGACTATTACGACCGTTTTAGCCAGCTCGCCGAGCAAAATGCACGTAGTCTATGGCTCGGCGTGCGGTTGGCCAGTGTGTTCGAAGATCGCGACAAGGCCGCCAGTCTGGGCCTGCAATTAACACGACTCTATCCCGGTACCCCGGAATATCAGCAATACCTGTCGGAGCAATGATGAAAGCGGCGCATCCCGAAGTTGTAGCAGCGACTCGCGTAAACCCCGGAGAGACCTTGCGTCAGGGCCGCGAAAGCAATGGCTGGTCGTTGGCGGAAGTGGCAGTAAAGCTCAACCTCACCACGATTTCCTTGGGTAACCTGGAAGCTGGCGCGTTCGACAAGCTGCCAGGGCATACCTTTGCCCGCGGCTATATCCGTGCCTATGCCAAATTGCTCGGCATGGACCAGGCCGTTCTGGTTCAGCAGTTCGACCAGCACACCGGCACCGATGCCCAGGGCAGCAACGTGCACAGCCTGGGCCGCATCGAAGAACCAAGCCGTATTTCCCACACCATTTTGCGCATCGTCAGCCTGCTGCTGCTGATTGCCGTCGTGGGTGGCGGTTTTGTCTGGTGGCAGGACCAAACCTCGCTGCGTACCAAAGATCTGATCGGTCTGAATCCGGAACACGTTGAAGTCGAGGGCGCCGACGGCACCACGCAGATCCACCCGCTCGACGAGCCGGAAGATCAGGCCGTGGTCGAGGCGCAAACCGAGGCGGCGACGCCGTTGGCTCTGCCAGAGGGCACCAGCACGGCGCCGGCAGCGGAAACGACTGCTGCCGATCCTGCTGCGGTCGCTACCGCGGCTCCGGTGGTGACTGCACCGGCCGTGCCTGCTGCTCCGGTAGCGCCAGTTGCACCGACCCCTGCTGTTGCCGCTCCAGCAACGCCAGCAGCTCCGGTCGCCACAGTCGTCGCACCGGCCACTCCGGTCGCCGGTTCCGGCCAGGTACGCATTCAATTTGTTGCCGATTGCTGGACCCAAGTGACAGACGGCAACGGAAAAGTGCTGTTTGCCGGTCTGAAACGTAAAGGCGACACTGTTGATGTCAGCGGCAAGCCGCCGTTCGCTGTCCTCCTGGGCTTTGCCCGTGGCGCAGAAGTTTCCTACAACGGGCAGGCGGTCAATATCGCTCCGTTCACCAATGGCGCCACTGCTCGCCTTAAGTTGGGTCAATAAGTCATGCACGGCGAATCTCCAATTAAACGTCGCGAATCCCGCAAGATCTGGGTCGGTTCGGTACCGGTGGGCGGTGATGCGCCCATCGCCGTGCAGAGCATGACCAACAGCGATACCAACGATGTCGCGGCCACCGTGGCCCAGATCAACCGCCTGGAAGCGGCTGGCGTCGACATCGTGCGGGTTTCCGTTCCAGACATGGACGCGGCCGAAGCCTTCGGCAAGATCAAGCAACTGGTCAAGGTGCCGCTGGTCGCCGACATCCACTTCGACTACCGCATCGCCCTGCGCGTGGCCGAACTGGGCGTCGATTGCCTGCGTATCAACCCGGGCAACATCGGTCGTGAAGACCGGGTTCGCGCTGTGGTCGATGCGGCACGTGACCGCGGGATCCCGATCCGCATCGGCGTGAACGCCGGTTCCCTGGAAAAAGACCTGCAGAAGAAATACGGCGAGCCGACGCCGGCAGCGCTGGTCGAGTCGGCCTTGCGTCACGTCGAGCACCTTGAGCGCCTGAATTTCCAGGACTTCAAGGTCAGCGTGAAGGCCTCTGACGTGTTCATGGCGGTCGAAGCCTACCGCTTGCTGGCCAAGGAAATCGTCCAGCCACTGCATTTGGGGATCACTGAAGCCGGCGGTTTGCGCTCAGGCACAGTGAAATCCGCCGTGGGCCTCGGTATGCTGCTCGCCGAAGGGATTGGCGATACTATTCGCATTTCTTTGGCGGCCGACCCGGTCGAGGAAGTGAAAGTCGGCTACGACATCCTCAAGTCCCTGCACCTGCGTTCCCGTGGCATCAACTTCATCGCCTGCCCGAGCTGCTCGCGGCAGAACTTCGATGTGGTCAAGACCATGAACGAGCTGGAAGGGCGCCTTGAAGACCTGCTGGTGCCGCTGGATGTGGCGGTAATCGGTTGCGTGGTCAACGGTCCTGGTGAAGCCAAAGAGGCGCACATTGGCCTGACGGGCGGCACACCGAACCTGATTTACATCGACGGCAAGCCGTCGCAGAAATTGACGAATGACAATCTGGTGGATGAGCTGGAACGGCTGATTCGCCAGAAAGCGGCCGAAAAGGTCGAAGCTGACGCAGCGCTGATCGCCCGCGGCTGATCAAACGAATTAAGGAATTTTTGTGAGCAAGTCTCTGCAAGCCATTCGTGGCATGAACGACATCCTGCCCGATCAGACCCCGCTGTGGCGTCACTTCGAAGGCACCGTTTCGCGTCTGCTGGATAACTACGGTTACAAGCAGATCCGCATGCCGATCGTCGAGTTCACCGAGCTGTTCAAGCGTTCGATTGGTGAAGTGACCGACATCGTCGAAAAAGAGATGTACACCTTCGATGACCGCAACGGCGACTCCCTGACCCTGCGTCCGGAAGGCACTGCCGCTTGCGTACGTGCAGTGCTGGAGCACGGCATCACCGGTGGTGGCCAGGTGCAGAAGCTCTGGTACATCGGCCCGATGTTCCGCCACGAGCGTCCGCAGAAAGGCCGTTATCGCCAGTTCCACCAGATCGGCGTCGAAGTGTTCAACCTCGACGGTCCGGACATCGATGCCGAGCTGATCGTGCTGACCTGGCGCCTGTGGGGCGAGCTGGGTATCCGCGATGCGGTCAAGCTCGAGCTCAACAGCCTGGGCACCAGTGAGTCCCGTGGTCGTTACCGTGAAGCGCTGGTGGCGTTCCTCTCGCAACACCTCGACAAGCTCGACGAAGACAGCCAGCGCCGCCTGAAGACCAACCCGCTGCGTGTGCTCGACACCAAGAACGCCGATACCCAGGCGATCCTGGTGGATGCGCCGAAGATGGCCGACTACCTGGACGACGAGTCGCGCGCGCACTTCGAAGGCCTCAAGGCGCGCCTGGATGCCGCGGGCATTCCTTATGTGATCAACCCGAAGCTGGTGCGCGGGCTGGATTACTACAGCAAGACCGTTTTCGAATGGGTCACCGACAAGCTCGGTGCCCAGGGCACCGTGTGCGCGGGCGGTCGTTACGACGGCCTGGTCGAGCAGATGGGCGGCAAGCCGACCACTGGCGTCGGTTTCGCCATGGGGATCGAGCGTCTGGTGCTGCTGCTGGAAACCCTGGAGCAGATCCCGGAAGAAATCTCCCGTCAGGTCGATGTCTACCTGTGCGCGTTCGGCGAAGCCGCCGAGCTGGCCGGGCTGGCGTTGAGCGAGCGGGTGCGCGACCAGTTGCCCAACCTGCGCCTGCAAGTGAATGCCGGCGGTGGCAGCTTCAAGAGCCAGTTCAAGAAAGCCGACAAGAGCGGTGCACTCTACGCACTGATCCTGGGTGACGACGAAATGGCCCAGCAAGTGGTAGGTTTCAAACCCCTGCGTGGCCAGGGCGAACAACAAAGCATTGCCTGGGATGCGCTCGCCGCTCACCTGGCCACCTGCGTCGTGCAGGGTTGAAGCTGTCAAACAGCCGATTTAGCGAATAAGGAGTATTGGGGTGTCGAGTACCGAAGATGAACAGCTGGCGGATTTGAAGGACTGGTGGACGCGCAACGGTAAACCCCTGGTCACTGGCGGCCTGTTGGCGCTGGTCATCGTGTTCGGCTGGCAGGCGTTCCAGAAGTATCAGAGCAATCAGTCGCAAGGCGCCTCGATGCTCTATCAGCAATTGCTGGAAACCACCCTGACCCCGGACGGCAAGCCTGACGCAGCCCGTGTAGCGGACCTGGCGAACAAGCTCAACAGCGAGTTCGGCGGCACCGCCTACGCCCAATACGGCAGCCTGTTCGTGGCCAAGGTCGCGGTCGACAGCGGCAAGCTCGACGACGCAGCCACCGAGCTGAAAGCAGTTGCCGACAAGCCGGCCAATCCGGCCCTGGGCGAGATCGCGCGTCAGCGTCTGGCGCAGGTCCTGGCTGCACAGAACAAAGCTGAAGATGCCCTGAAACTGCTGGACGGCGATGCCGACAAGGCGTTCTTGGCCACTCGCGAAGAACTCAAGGGTGACCTGCTGGTGCAGTTGGGTCGTACCGACGAGGCTCACGCGGCGTACGAAAAAGCCAAGGCGGCACTGTCGGATGAAGCGGCAGTCGGCGGCCTGCAAATCAAGCTGGATGACCTGGCCAAAGGGGATGCGTGACGTGATTCGTTGGAAACATGCAGCATTGCTGGCTCTGGCCGTTCTGGCCGCGGGTTGCAGCAGCAACAGCAAAAAAGAATTGCCACCGGCCGAACTGGTCGACTTCAAAGAAGAAGTGGTCCTGCAGAAGCAGTGGAGTCGTTCGATCGGTGACGGTCAGGGCGAGACCTATAACATGCTGGTCCCGGCGATCGATGGCGATACCATCTATGCCGGCGACGTAAACGGCATTGTCGTGGCCATGAATCGCGGTAACGGCGACGTCAAATGGAAGAAAGACCTTGAACTGCCAGTCTCCGGCGCCGTAGGCGTGGGTTACGGGCTGGTCATGGTCGGTACCCTGCGCGGCGAAGTGGTTGCCCTGGATGCCAACTCCGGTGACGAGCGCTGGCGCGCCCGTGTGACCAGTGAAGTACTGGCTCCGCCGGCGAACAATGGTGACGTGGTGGTGGTTCAGACCCAGGACGATCGCCTGATCGGCCTGGATGCGTCCACCGGCAATCAGCGCTGGATCTACGACAGCACGCCTGCCGTTCTGACCCTGCGCGGTACCAGTGCACCGATCGTGACCAACCGCCTGGCGCTGGCCGGTCTGTCGACTGGCAAGGTCGTGGCGCTGGACATCAACAACGGTGTGCCAGTGTGGGAAACTCGTGTTGCGATCCCTCAGGGTCGTTCCGAGTTGGACCGCGTGGTCGATATCGACGGCGGCCTGCTGCTGTCGGGCGGCACCCTGTACGTCGCCAGCTATCAGGGTCGCGTTGCGGCGCTGGACCTGGAGAGCGGTCGTCAGCTGTGGCAGCGTGATGCGTCCAGCTACGCCGGTGTCGCCCAGGGTTTCGGCAACGTCTACGTGAGCCTGTCTTCGGGCACTGTTGAAGGCGTCGACGAGCGTTCCACCACGGCATTGTGGAGCAACGATTCGCTGGCCCGTCGTCAACTGTCGGCTCCGGAAGTGTTCTCCAGCTACGTTGCAGTCGGTGACCTGGAAGGTTACCTGCACCTGTTGAGTCAGGTGGATGGCCGTTTCGTCGGCCGTGAACGCATCGACAGCGATGGCCTGCGCGCCCGTCCGCTGGTGGTGGGTGACACGATTTATGTGTATGGCAACAGCGGCAAACTGGAAGCCCTGACCATCAAGTAAGGACTATGCTTGGGGGTAATACCCCAGGCGGCTATACCTGTCGGCAATACTGAACTGTAGGAGCGAGCCTGCTCGCGATGGACGTCAACGATGACGTTGGCGTCCTGAATAAATGCGGTGTCTGGGCGTTTTTCGCGAGCAGGCTCGCTCCTACAGAGATGCGTCCAGGGAAGCCCTCGAGCACCAGCCGCTGCCTTGCAGCGGCTTTTGTATTTTCTGAATTATCGAAGTGGAGAGCCGCATGGTTCCCGTAATCGCCCTGGTGGGCCGACCGAACGTCGGCAAGTCCACCATGTTCAACCGCCTGACCAAAAGCCGCGACGCTATTGTCGGCGACCTTTCCGGTCTGACCCGTGATCGCCAATACGGTGAGGCAAAGTGGCAAGGGCGCTCCTATATCCTGGTCGACACCGGTGGTATTTCCGGTGACGAACACGGCATGGACGAAAAGATGGCCGAGCAGTCGCTGCTGGCCATCGAAGAAGCCGATGTCGTTCTGTTCCTGGTAGACGCCAAGGCGGGCTTCACCGCCGCCGACCAGATGATTGCCGAGCACTTGCGCAAGCGCAACAAACGCTCCCTGCTGGTGGCCAACAAGATCGACAACATCGATCCTGAAATGGCCCGCGCCGAATTCGCCCCGCTGGGCATGGGCCACGCCATCGGTGTTGCCGGTGCGCAAGGTCGCGGTGTCAATACGTTGCTGGAAGCCGCCCTGGGCGAATTCCCGCGTGACACCGAAGAAGAGGATCTGAACGCCAACGTCGCCGAAGGCGAAGAAGCGGTGCGGATTCCCGGTCCGAGCGAAAAAGATGGCATCAAGATCGCCATCATCGGTCGTCCGAACGTCGGCAAGTCGACCCTGGTCAACCGCATGCTCGGTGAAGACCGGGTCATCGTCTACGATCAGCCAGGCACCACCCGCGACAGTATCTACATCCCGTTCGAGCGTAACGACGAGAAGTACACGCTGATCGACACCGCCGGTGTGCGCAAGCGCGGCAAGATCAACGAGGAAGTTGAAAAGTTCTCGGTGGTCAAAACCCTGCAGGCGATCAAAGACGCCAACGTGGTGATTTTTGTGATGGATGCCCGCGAAGGCGTGGTAGACCACGACCTGAACCTGCTGGGCTTTGCCCTGGAAGCCGGTCGCGCCATCGTTATCGCGCTGAACAAGTGGGACGGCATGACGCCATCCGAGCGTGATTACGTGAAGGTCGAGCTGGAGCGCCGGTTGTTCTTCGTCGACTTCGCCGACATCCACTTCATTTCGGCGCTGCACGGCACTGGTGTGGGTAACCTGTATCAGTCGGTACAGAACTCCTTCAAGTCGGCGATCACTCGCTGGCCAACCAACCGCCTGACCCAGATTCTCGAAGACGCGGTCAGCGAGCACGCGCCACCGATGGTCAACAACCGCCGGATCAAGCTGCGTTATGCGCACTTGGGTGGTGCCAACCCGCCGCTGATCGTGATCCACGGTAACCAGATCGAGAAGGTCCCGAACTCCTATGTTCGTTACCTGGAGAACACTTACCGTCGTGTGCTGAAGCTGGTCGGTACGCCGATCCGCATCGAGTTCAAGGGCGGCGAGAACCCATACGAAGCCAACAAGAACTCGCTGACCGACCGCCAGGTCAATAAGAAGCGTCGTTTGATGTCGCACCACAAGAAGGCCGACAAGAAGCGCCGCGACAAGCGTTGATGGCTGGCCTGCTCTGATCCCTGGATCCGAGCCGAAAGAGGGCGCTTATGCGCCCTTTTTTTATCGGCGGCGGATGGGCTATCCTCGGGCTTTCGAGTCGGGTGTAGAGCAGGGAACCACCGATGATCACCAGCAAGCTGCCGAATGTCGGCATCACCATCTTCACGCAAATGTCTCAGCTCGCGGCGCAGACCGGCGCGCTCAATCTGTCCCAGGGATTCCCCGATTTCGCGGCCCCCCAGGCACTGTGCGATGCGGTCGGCCGGCATATCGCCAACGGCCATAACCAGTATTCGCCAATGACCGGGCTGCCGGTGTTGCGTGAGCAAATTGCCGCGAAGGTCGCCCGCCGTTACGGTGTGCAAGTCGATGTGGACGCGGAAGTGACCGTGACTCCCGGCGCCACGGAGGCGATTTTCTGTGCCATTCAGGCGGTTATCCACAGCGGTGACGAAGTCATCGTGTTTGACCCTGCGTACGACAGCTACGAGCCCTCGGTAGAGCTGGCCGGCGGTCGTTGTGTGCATGTGCAATTGGGCCTGGACGATTTCCGTATCGACTTCGAAAAGTTGGCCCGGGCACTGAGCCCACGCACGCGGATGATCATCCTCAACAGCCCGCACAACCCCAGTGGTGCCTTGATCAGCCGTGTCGAGCTCGACCAGTTGGCGGCGTTGATCCGGGATCGCGATATCTACCTGATCAGCGACGAAGTCTACGAACAC
This sequence comes from Pseudomonas fluorescens, assembly GCF_019212185.1. Classification (NCBI taxonomy): domain Bacteria; kingdom Pseudomonadati; phylum Pseudomonadota; class Gammaproteobacteria; order Pseudomonadales; family Pseudomonadaceae; genus Pseudomonas; species Pseudomonas fluorescens. The sequence goes on along the minus strand of NZ_CP078138.1, from coordinate 5,339,160 downwards.
CTGGTGTATGACAACGTGCCCCATGCCAGCGTCCTGGCCCATGAAGAGCTGTACCAGCGTGCATTCGTGGTCAGCTCGTTCGGCAAGACCTACCACGTTACCGGCTGGAAAACCGGGTATGTGGTCGCGCCGCCGGCCCTCACGGCGGAATTGCGCAAGGTGCACCAGTACGTGAACTTTTGCGGGGTGACGCCGCTGCAATACGCCCTGGCCGATTTCATGGCTGAGCATCCTGAACACATTGAAGAACTGCCCGGTTTCTACCAGGCCAAGCGCGATCTGTTCTGCGACCTGCTGGCGCCATCGCGCTTCAGTTTCACCCGGTCAACTGGCACTTACTTCCAGCTCGTCGATTACTCGCAGATCCGTCCCGACCTCAATGATGTCGAAATGGCCCTGTGGATGACCCGCGAGCATGGCGTGGCGAGTATTCCGATTTCCGTGTTCTACCAGACGCCACCGCAAGGCCAGCGCTTGGTGCGCCTGTGCTTTGCCAAGCGAGAGGAGACCCTGCGTGAAGCAGCGGTGAAACTATGCGCGATCTGAGCAGCTTGCCGAATCTCACCGTGGCGTTGATCCAGACCACGTTGGCCTGGCACGACCGTCAGGCCAACCTCGAGCATTTCGAACTGCTGCTGGAACAGGCCCGTGGTGCTGACCTGGTGATCTTGCCCGAGATGTTTACTACTGGCTTTTCCATGGAGTCGCAAACCCTTGCCGAGGCGGAAAACGGTCCGACCAGTAAATGGTTGCGGACTCAGGCGGCCAAGCTGGATGCGGTAATCACCGGCAGCGTGATCGTCCAGGCGGCGGATGGCAGTCATCGCAATCGCTTGCTGTGGGCGCGACCCGATGGCGAGGTGTGGCATTACGACAAGCGCCACCTGTTCCGCATGGCCGGTGAGCACAACCATTACACCCCCGGCGAGCGTCAGGTGCAGTTCGAGCTGAAGGGGTGGCGGGTGCGACCGCTGATTTGCTACGACCTGCGCTTTCCGGTGTGGAGCCGTGACCCACACGACACTGATCTGTTGCTGTACACCGCCAACTGGCCCGGCGCGCGCCGCCTGCACTGGAATCGCTTGCTGCCAGCGCGGGCCATTGAAAACCTTTGTTATGTCGCTGCAGTGAACCGGGTCGGCACCGATGGCAAGGGCTTCGCTTATACCGGCGACAGTCAGGTCCTGGACTTCCAGGGCGAGACTTTGCTCAGTGCCAGCGAGGCGGATGGGGTGTTCAAGGTCGTGCTCGATGCTGCCGAGTTGGCGGCTTACCGGGCGCGGTTCCCGGCGAATCTGGATGCCGATACCTTTGAGTTCACTTGAGTTCTTTGTTGCCTGACAGATCGCTTCGCGAGCAGGCTCGCTCCTACAGGTAATGCGTTTCTCACTGTAGGAGCGAGCCTGCTCGCGATGGGGCCTTTAAGGTCACAAAAAAAAGGCCCCGAAATTCGGGGCCTTTTGCATTGCAGCTATTGCATTACGCCGCTTTGGCCTGTGGCTGGCTCAGCGAGCGGTTCAGCGCGCTGAACAGGGCCTTGAAGCTGGCGGTGGTGATGTTTTCATCGATACCCACACCGTGTACCGCACGTTCACCGTTGACCCGCAGTTCGATGTAGGCCGCCGCCTTGGCATTGGTGCCTGCGCCAATCGCGTGTTCGTTGTAGTCCATGATTTCAACCGGGATTGGCAAGCCGGCCACCAGGGCTTCGAGGGCGCCGTTGCCCTTGCCGCGCCAGTTCAGGTTAGTTTCGCCCTGACCCTTGCTCGACACTTCAACTTCGACCGCGCTATGACCGTTTTCTTCCTGCAGGCGGTGGCTGACCAGCGCGTACGGGGTGTTGGCCTGCAAGTACTCGCTGTGCAGCAAAGCGTGGATCTGCTGTGCAGTCATTTCCAGACCCAAGCGGTCGGTTTCGCGTTGCACCACCTGGCTGAACTCGATCTGCATGCGGCGCGGCAAGTTGATGCCGTATTCCTGCTCCAGCAGGTAAGCGATACCGCCTTTGCCGGACTGGCTGTTGACGCGAATCACCGCCTCGTAGCTGCGACCGATATCGGCCGGGTCGATCGGCAAATACGGCACTTCCCACAAGGCATCCGGTTGCTGCTGGGCGAAGCCCTTGCGGATGGCGTCCTGGTGCGAGCCGGAGAATGCGGTGTGGACCAGGTCGCCGACGTACGGGTGACGCGGGTGTACGGCGATCTGGTTGCACTCTTCGACGACTTTGCGCACGCCGTCGATGTCGGAGAAGTCCAGTTCCGGGTTGACGCCTTGGGTGTAGAGGTTCAAGGCCACGGTCACCAGGTCGACGTTACCGGTACGCTCGCCGTTGCCGAACAGGCAGCCTTCGACGCGATCGGCGCCGGCCATCAGGCCCAGTTCGGTGGCGGCCACGCCAGTGCCACGGTCGTTGTGGGTGTGCAGGCTGATGATCACGCTGTCACGACGGTTGATGTGACGGCCAAACCACTCGATCTGGTCGGCGTAGATGTTCGGCGTAGCGCACTCGACGGTCGCTGGCAGGTTGAGGATCATCTTGTGTTCAGGGCTCGGGTTCCAGACCTCGATCACCGCATCACAGACTTCCTTGGCGAACTCCAGCTCAGTGGCGCTGAAGGTTTCTGGCGAGTACTCGAAGGTCCACTCGGTCTCTGGCTGCTGGGCGGCGTATTTGACGAACAGCTTGGCGGCGCTGACCGCGATTTCCTTGATCCCGTCCTTGTCCTGGTTGAAGACGATGCGTCGGAACGAAGGCGAGGTGGCGTTGTACAGGTGAACGATGGCTTTTTTCGCCCCGCGCAGGGATTCGAACGTGCGCGCGATCAGGTCTTCACGGCCTTGGGTCAACACCTGGATGGTGGTGTCGTCCGGGATGTGGCCGTCTTCGATCAGGGTACGTACGAAGTCGAAGTCGGTTTGCGAAGCGGCCGGGAACGACGCTTCGATTTCCTTGACGCCCACCGAGACCAGGGTTTTCCAGAAGCGCAGCTTCTTCACCGCGTCCATCGGTTCGATCAGCGACTGGTTGCCGTCGCGCAAGTCGGAGCTGCACCAGATCGGCGCGACATCGATGGTCTTCGATGGCCAGGTGCGGTCAGGGATGTCGATGGTCGGGAACGCGCGGTATTTCGAAGACGGGTCTTTGAGCATGCTCATCTGGGTAGTCCTTGTTCTGTGATCGGCCGAAAAGAGGCGGCCTGCCGGTGGATCAATTCTTGTGGGATAAAGCAGGGGGCGAGGCGCTGCGATTCAGCCCGGCAGTCGTGCGCTGACGAGGCACAGGCTGCGGTGCTGGCGAAGCTGAATGAGGGTGTGAGAGGTTTTCATGCCCTCAACCCTAACCGCGCCGGGAAAGGATGGCAAGCAGTCGAAAATCTTTGAGAGGAATACCTGTAATGTCGCTAATCTCGAGATTTTATTTTCGAGATTGGTGAAATTGTTGCTGGTAATTGCGCAGACTTTTGGTCGTGCGCAATCCATAGGGCAGGGGTTACGGCTGGAACGCACCAATGAAGATCGCCGGGTCGACCCGGGCATCATTCAGGCTGACGTTCCAGTGCATGTGTGGCCCGGTTGCACGCCCGGTGGCGCCCACTTTACCGACAACCGCGCCTCGGGCCAGCGCTTGGCCGACCTTCACGTCGATCTTCGACATGTGGCAGAACATGCTGATAAAGCCCTGCCCATGATCGACGAACACCGTGTTGCCATTGAAAAAGTAGTTACCGATCAGGATCACCTTGCCAGCGGCTGGGGTCTTGATTGGCGTTCCCGCCGGCACTGCGAAATCCAGGCCGGAGTGGGGGTTGCGCTCTTCGCCGTTAAAGAAGCGGCGTACCCCGAACTTGCTCGACAACGGGCCATTGACCGGCTTGTCCAGCAGCAGATTGCTCGGGGTATTCGGACTGAACGTGCGGTAGGCCTTGATCTGTTCCGCCAGTTCGGTCTCGATGCGCTTGAGGTTGGCCGGGTTCGGATTGACCTGCTGGGTGTTTTTCAGGGTGATGCGCTGCTCCGGGTACTTCTTGATGCTCACGGTGAAACTCAGGTTGCGCCCGGCGCTGCTGATTTGTTGTTGGCCGGGTTTGACGGTCAAGGGCACGCCGACAATCGCCAGCCAATTGTCCTGTTCTTTCACCACCAGCACCGGTTTGCCCTGGTAGCTGGCCTTGGGCGCCTGAGGGGAGGCGCCGAGACTGATCACGGCAACGCCGCCGGGCACCGGTTTGTTCAGCAGGCGGGTGATGTAGCTGTCGGCGTGGGCATTGAAGGTCAGGCAAAGCAACAGCAGGGGAGCGAGAAAGCGCGGCATTGATCAATCCAGTAGAGAAAGGGTGACAGGCGTCAGGTGGTTGTCCTCGACACGTACCTGCAGCTCGCCCTCGCCCAGCCGGGCTTTCAGGCGTTGGCCGTTGTGGGTCTGGGCGGCGCTGCGGATCGCGTTGCCGCGTTCATCCAGCAGGATGCTGTAGCCACGGGCCAGGGTCGCCAGCGGGCTGACCACTTGCAGGGTCTGCACCTGGCTTTGCAGTTGCATTCGTCGAGCCTTGAGCCCTTCGCGCATGGCCCGCGGCAAGCGTTCGCCGAGGCTGTCGAGGCGTTGGCGCAGCAGGGCCAGTTGGCGTCCGGGATGCTGGCCGGCAAGGCGGGTTTCCAGGCGCAGCAACAGCTCGCGTCGACTGTTGAGCTGACGTTCGAACGCGCGGCGCATTCGCATGTCCAGGTCATCCAGACGCTGAGCCTGCTGGCGCAGACGCTCGCCCGGATGACGCAGGCGGCGGGAAATGCCTTCCAGGCGCAGGCGATCGCGCAGCAAACGGTCGCGCATGCGCATCAGCAGTCGCCGGTGCAGGCTTTCGATGCGGCGCACCAGGTCGCTGGAGTCTGGCGCCAGCAGCTCGGCAGCGGCCGATGGGGTAGGGGCGCGGACGTCGGCGACGAAATCGCTGATCGACACGTCGGTCTCATGCCCGACCGCGCTGACAATCGGCGTGACGCAGGCATCCACTGCACGCGCCACCGCCTCCTCGTTAAAGCACCAGAGGTCTTCCAGCGAACCGCCACCACGGGCCAGGATCAAGGCGTCGAAGCCCCGGGAGTCGGCCAGCTTGAGGGCGCGGACGATCTGCGCCGTGGCTTCGCGGCCCTGCACAGCGGTGGGGATCAGGGTCAGTTGCACCTGCGGCGCGCGGCGGCGGAATACGCTGATGATGTCGCGAATCACCGCGCCGGTTGGCGAGCTGATGATGCCGATGCGTTGCGGGTGGGCCGGCAGCGGCACTTTGCGCTCGGCGCTGAACAGGCCCTCGGCGCTGAGCTTTTCCTTCAGCGCATCGAACGCCAAGCGCAAAGCGCCGTCGCCGGCAGGCTCGACGGTATCGAGGATCAGCTGATAGTCGCCACGGCCTTCGAACAGCGAGACTTTGCCGCGCACCTTGACTGCCAGACCATCTTTCAAGGCCTGGCGCACCCGTGCCGCGTTCTGCCGGAACAGCGCGCAACGCACCTGGGCGCCGCTGTCCTTGAGGGTGAAATAGACATGACCGGACGCCGGGCGGGCGAGGTTGGAGATTTCGCCTTCGACCCAGATGTTGCTGAACACGTCTTCGAGCAACACCCGCGCACGGCCGTTGAGCTGGCTGACGGTCAGGACTTCCCGGTCGAGGCCGAGTCTTGCAAAGGGATCTTTAATCATGGGGCGCAGTTTAAAGGCATTCGCTTGGGAATCTCCATGACCATGTCCGGGCCTCAGCGATCTTCGTCACGGGTCAGGGTTCGGATCAAGTGCTGGATCAGCGGCGGTGGGTCCTGTCGGTAGGCGAGGGCGACCGTGCTTTGGCAATGCTCATCAGCCAAGGTCAAAAAGCGCACGCCGGACGGGGCGATGTCCTGCATGGACTGGGGGAGCAAGGCGATGCCGAATCCGGCCTGGATCAACTGCAATTGGGTGGTCTTGCGCGACACCACCCGTGCAGCTGTAGGAAAAAATCCCTGGCCCATGCACAACTCGGCGCATAAATAGCTCAGGCCGCCGCGTTGCGGATGGGGGACGGAAATGAACGCCTCGTCCTTTAATTGCGCCAACTCGACCGTGCTGGAGGCGGCCAGTCGATGGTCCGTGGGCACTGCCAGCAGCAAGCGCTCGCTGAACAGTGGCACAATCTGGATGCCTTCACGCTGGCGCAACACCGGCAGACGTAGCAGGCCAAGGTCGAGACGGCCCTCACTCAATTCCTCAAGCTGCGCTTCGGAGGACAGTTTGCCGATGTCCAGCGACACGCCGGGCTCGCGCTCGATAAAGGCGCTGATATCCGTCAGTACCCGCCCGCACAAGGGCACCGTGCTGGAGTGGCTCAGGCGCAGGGTGCCCAGTTGGCCGTTGCCGACCTGGGTGGCCATGTCACTGGCCTTGACCAGTTCATTGAGCAGACTGCGGGCACGCGGCAAGAAGGCCTCGCCAGCGGCGGTCAGGCGCGGCTGGCGGGCGGTGCGCTCGAACAGCGGGGTCTGCAGGCGGTTCTCCATGTCCTTGATCTGCCGGCTCAAGGCGGATTGAGCGACGAACAGGCGTTCGGCAGCGGCGCTGAAACTGCCGCATTCGGCGATTTCGACGAAATAGCGCAATTGGCGGGTCGATAGCACAAGTCATGCCTTTTAGAGATAGGTTGGCGGCGTAGACGATATTAGTCGCAATGCTCCGTGCTGGCTAAAGTCATCAACATTACTCAAGGAACGCCTGTCGATGAATGTGCTCGAGTTGTTGCAGCAATGGCCGCTGGGGGCCACGGATTGGTTGTTGGTCGGGCTGGGCATCAGTCTCGCCTACATCGTGTTTGGCATTGCCGGCTTCGGTACGGCGCTGGTGGCTGGGCCGATCCTGATCCTGTTCATGCCCCTGTCGAAAATCGTGCCATTACTGGTGCTGCTGGATTTTGTCGCTGCGTTCGGCAACCTGCTGCCCTCGCGGCGAGATGTGGCCAAGTCCGAACTGTTGCGCTTGCTGCCGTGCATGGCGGTTGGCTGCACCCTGGGGGTGATCTTCCTGCTGAACCTGAAGTCCGATCTGTTGCTGCTATTAATGGGGTTGTTTATCAGTCTCTATGCGGTCTACAGCCTGTGGGTGAAGGTGCGTCCCGCGCAATTATCCGCCGGCTGGGCAATTCCCATGGGCACGATCGGCGGTTTGTTCGGCGCGCTGTTTGGCAGCGGCGGCTTTTTATATGCGATCTATCTCAACAGTCGCCTGCCCAAGGAGGCGGCCCGCGCCACCCAAAGCGCGTTGATCAGTTGCAGCACCCTGGTGCGCCTGAGCCTGTTCCTGGTCGCCGGGGTCTATGCCGAGCTACCCTTGTTGATGCTGGCGGCGTGCCTGTTGCCGGCCATGGGCCTGGGGCTGTGGATCGGCCGGCGCCTGGCCATGAAGTTGTCCCGCGAGGCGTTTGTGCGATTGGTGACCTGGTTGGTGCTGGCCAGTGGGCTGGCGTTGATTGGTCGCTATTTGAGTACTTGACCTGATTTTGTCAGGGATTAAGCTGCCGGCCTTCATACAGCAGGACCCCCAGCATGAACTCACAAAGTATCCTCGTCCCGAAAATATCCACCCTGCCGGTGCACGAGCCCAGGGCGCGGGCGATTGTGCGTTGGCTGGTGCGCAAGAACATCATTGAAGAGCCGTTGAGCACCTGTGGCCGGACCGGCAACCGCATGGCCCACGCCATCGCCCCCGGCGCCCGCGAGGTGGTGCTGCATCCGAAGGCGTTGCCGTTCGGCGAGCCGATCAATGGCCTGGAAATCATCACCAAGCGCTGCATCTATACCCCGGCCAAGGGCTTTCTCGAAGAAGCCGGCTGTGCCGAATGCCGCCAGGAAGTCGGTGAAGCGCTGTTCGAGAGCCTGGAAGACTGGATGCCGGGGCGCACCGATAACTTCACCTGCCCCGAGTGCGGCCATGAAGATGACATCAATGGCTTCCTGTTCCTTCAGGAGTGCGGGTTTTCCAATCTGGGCTTCATTTTCAACAACTGGGCCGAGGCCGGGTTCAAGCAGAGCTTTATCGATGAGTTCGCCGACTGGCTGGATTTGCCGGTGAGCTGGGTGAAAGTCGAACTCTGATGACCTTGTAGGAGCGAGCCTGCTCGCGATGGACGTGAACGATTACGCGGGGAGCCTGGTTCCCCACGGTGTTCTTGAGTCCATCGCGAGCAGGCTCGCTCCTACAGATTATTTGGCGCTAGATACCCCGTCGATCACCGCATCAATAATAGACAGACTTTTACATTGAGCCGGCGGGGGTGTCTGAGTATAATGGCGCGCTTCCATTTTCCCGCTCGGGAGCCCCCGCGATGCTGCGTATCAGCCAAGAAGCTCTGACCTTCGACGACATTCTTTTAGTGCCCGGTTATTCCGAGGTGCTTCCTAACGAAGTCAGTCTCAAAACCCGTCTTACCCGTGGCATCGAGCTGAATATTCCACTGGTTTCTGCCGCCATGGACACCGTTACCGAAGCCCGTCTGGCCATTGCCATGGCTCAGGAAGGTGGCATCGGCATCATCCACAAGAACATGACTATCGAGCAGCAAGCTGCCGAAGTGCGCAAGGTCAAGCGTTATGAAGCCGGCGTGGTCAAGGACCCGATCACCATCGTGGCTGACGCTACCGTGCGTGAACTGTTCGAACTGACCCGCATGCACAACATCTCCGGTGTGCCGGTGCTGCACAACGGCGACCTGGTCGGCATCGTCACCTCCCGTGACGTGCGTTTCGAAAACCGTATGGAAGCCACTGTCCGTGAAGTGATGACGCCTAAAGAGCGTCTGGTCACGGTCAAGGAAGGCGCCGACAAGAACGACGTGCGTGAGCTGCTGCACAAGCACCGCATCGAACGCGTGCTGATCGTCGACGACAAATTCGCCCTCAAGGGCATGATGACCGTCAACGACATCGAAAAAGCCAAGGCCTACCCGCTGGCCAGCAAGGACGACCAGGGCCGTTTGCGCGTGGGTGCTGCCGTCGGTACCGGTAAAGACACCGGCGACCGCGTTGCTGCCCTGGTGGCTGCCGGCGTTGACGTGGTGGTGGTCGACACCGCCCACGGTCACTCCAAAGGCGTGATCGACCGCGTGCGTTGGGTCAAAGAGAATTTCCCTGAAGTGCAAGTGATCGGCGGCAACATTGCCACCGGCGCTGCTGCCAAGGCCCTGGCCGAAGCGGGCGCGGATGCGGTCAAGGTCGGTATCGGCCCTGGCTCGATCTGCACCACCCGTATCGTTGCCGGTGTTGGCGTGCCGCAAATCAGCGCCATCGCCAACGTTGCCGCTGCCCTCGAAGGCACTGGCGTGCCGTTGATCGCCGACGGCGGTATCCGTTTCTCCGGTGACCTGTCCAAGGCCATCGTAGCGGGTGCTTCCTGCGTGATGATGGGCTCGATGTTCGCCGGTACCGAAGAAGCGCCGGGCGAGATCGAACTGTTCCAGGGCCGTTCGTACAAGGCTTACCGTGGCATGGGTTCGCTGGGCGCCATGTCCCAGGCCCAGGGTTCCTCCGACCGTTACTTCCAGGACTCCTCGGCAGGCGCCGAGAAGCTGGTCCCGGAAGGCATCGAAGGGCGTGTTCCGTACAAGGGCACTCTGAGCGCCATCATCCATCAACTGATGGGTGGCCTGCGTTCCTCCATGGGCTACACCGGTAGCGCCAACATCGAGGAAATGCGCACCCGGCCTGAGTTCGTGCGCATCACCGGCGCCGGCATGGCCGAGTCTCATGTCCACGACGTGCAGATCACCAAAGAAGCGCCAAACTACCGCGTAGGTTGAGCCTTCAGTAAAAAGTTAACGACCGGGGCTGTTTGATTCAGCCCCGAGTTGTTTCTGAATCACGACTGTTTCTGAATTATCTAGACGAGACTGAATCATGGCCCTCGACATTCACGCTCACCGAATCCTGATCCTCGACTTCGGTTCCCAGTACACCCAACTGATCGCCCGCCGCGTGCGTGAGATCGGCGTGTACTGCGAACTGCACCCGTTCGACATGGACGATGCAGCGATTCGCGAGTTCGCTCCCAAAGGCGTCATCCTCGCCGGCGGCCCCGAGTCTGTGCACGTCGCCGACAGCCCACGCTGCCCGCAAGCGGTGTTTGACCTGGGCGTGCCGGTCTTCGGTATCTGCTACGGCATGCAGACCATGGCCGAGCAACTGGGCGGCAAGGTCGAAGGTTCCGAGCTGCGTGAGTTCGGTTATGCCCGCGTAGACGTGGTCGGCAAGAGCCGCCTGCTCGACGGCATCGAAGACCACATCGACGCCGACGGCCTGTTCGGCCTCGACGTATGGATGAGCCACGGTGACAAGGTCACCAAGATGCCGGAAGACTTCCACATCCTGGCCAGCACCCCGAGCTGCCCGATCGCCGGCATGTTCAACGACGAGCGCGGCTACTACGGCGTGCAGTTCCACCCGGAAGTGACCCACACCAAGCAGGGCGGGCGCATCCTGTCGCGCTTCATCCTCGACATCTGCGGCTGCGAAGCGCTGTGGACGCCGTCGAAGATCGCCGAAGACGCGATCGCCAACATCCGTGCCCAGGTCGGCACCGACAACGTCCTGCTGGGCTTGTCCGGTGGCGTCGACTCCTCGGTAGTCGCCGCGCTGCTGCACAAGGCGATTGGCGACCAACTGACCTGCGTCTTCGTCGACAACGGTCTGCTGCGCTTGCATGAAGGCGAGCAAGTGATGGCCATGTTCGCCGAGAACATGGGCGTCAAGGTGATCCGTGCCAACGCCGAAGAGCAGTTCCTCGGTAACCTGGCCGGCGAAGCCGACCCGGAGAAGAAGCGCAAGATCATCGGTCGCACGTTCATCGACGTGTTCGATGCCGAATCCTGCAAGCTGGACAACATCAAGTACCTGGCCCAGGGCACCATCTACCCGGACGTGATCGAGTCGGCTGGCGCGAAAAGCGGCAAGGCCCACGTGATCAAGTCGCACCACAACGTGGGCGGCTTGCCGGAAGAAATGAACCTGAAACTGGTCGAGCCACTGCGCGAACTGTTCAAGGACGAAGTCCGTCGTCTGGGCCTGGAACTGGGCCTGCCGTACGACATGGTCTACCGTCATCCGTTCCCGGGCCCGGGCCTGGGCGTGCGGATCCTCGGTGAAGTGAAGAAGGAATACGCCGACCTGCTGCGTCGCGCCGACCACATCTTCATCGAAGAACTGCGCAAGGCCGACTGGTACCACAAGGTCAGCCAGGCGTTCGTGGTGTTCCAACCGGTGAAATCGGTAGGCGTGGTTGGCGATGGCCGTCGTTACGCCTGGGTCGTGGCCTTGCGTGCCGTGGAAACCATCGACTTCATGACCGCACGTTGGGCACACCTGCCTTACGAACTGCTGGAAACCGTCAGCGGCCGCATCATCAATGAAATCGAAGGTATCTCCCGCGTTACTTACGACGTGTCGAGCAAGCCGCCAGCGACGATTGAGTGGGAATGATGGACGTCCGGTACTGACCGGCACCCACTAGCAAGAAACACCCTGAAGCCCGCGTAAATGCGGGCTTTTGGCTTTTTGGGGGTGGCAGAATCTGGCAGCTATGCGCATCGGCAGAAAGGGCACTTCCAGGAACTTTAGCTGTGCAAGTGGCTCTACACAGGCCTACTTCTAGCTTGTTCAGGGATCGAATGAAAACCTCTTTGGCTTTTCCATTAGCAATCACTTTCGCGCTTGTCATGACCGGCTGCAGCAGCCGCCAGGCGGGTGATCTTACTTCAGAGCCGGTAGTTCCACTGGCCATGAATGACCATCAAGCCAGCATGACTTTCCGAACCATAGGCGGCGAGGGTGATCATCCTGTCAGTTACACGTACGGCTATGACAATGCGGGATTTGAGAGCGCGGGTGATCGGGTTTATGACTCCGCTTACTTCAAGCGCATACCGGCTTATCTGAAGAAAATGGCCGGTGGTACGGACAGCATCAGTCAGCTGGTCGAGGCTGACAAAACCGTCTACGTGGAAGGGAAGGTCAAGGCCAAATCGTTTACCTTGAACGGTATTCCCATGCCTACGCCGTTCGACAAGGAGCAGCCTGCTGCGCAGCAATTCACGCCGCAAGCTAAGAAGAATTACCTGGTTGAAACCGTGATCGCCGACACGTGGGTCATGAACGTGTACGAAGTCAGCGCAACCGGTGAACGCAAAACCATTGGCGTTCGAAAAGTCGATAGCGCCGCAAACTGACCGCGCAGGGAGCTCATGGGTAGCCGCCAACCTGGCCACCCTGCGTCCCGTAGTCACGTGCGCTTTGCTGTTTCTTTCACAATTGCGGGTGTATCGTATTCGCCTTTTGCGGGCCCTGGGCCTGCGGTAGATACGTGAGGTAGTTGAGTCCATGTCCTTTACCCGTCGGCAAATTCTCGGTGGCCTGGCTGGCCTGGCAGTGGTGGGTGTAGGGGCGGGTGGTGCGTCGCGTTACTGGCTGGGCAAAGTGGCCGAGGCCAATGCCGGCCATGACTATGAGCTGATTGCCGCGCCGCTGGACGTCGAGCTGGTGCCCGGGCACAAGACCGAGGCCTGGGCGTTTGGCCCTTCGGCGCCTGGGACCGAGTTGCGGGTGCGTCAGGGGGAGTGGCTGCGGGTGCGTTTCATCAACCATCTGCCAGTGGCGACCACCATTCACTGGCACGGCATCCGCTTGCCGCTGGAGATGGACGGCGTGCCTTATGTCTCGCAACTGCCGGTGCTGCCGGGTGAGTACTTTGACTACAAGTTCCGTGTGCCGGATGCCGGCAGCTACTGGTACCACCCCCATGTCAGCAGCAGCGAAGAGCTGGGTCGCGGCCTGGTCGGGCCGTTGATTGTCGAGGAGCGCGAGCCCACTGGGTTCAAGTACGAAAAGACCCTGAGCCTGAAGAACTGGCATATCGATGACGTGGGCAATTTCGTCGAATTCAGCATCCCCCGGGAAGCGGCGCGCGGCGGTACGGCGGGGCGCCTGTCGACCATCAACGGCGTGCCATTGCCCGTCATCGACTTGCCTGCCGGGCAGATTACTCGCGTGCGTCTGCTTAATCTCGACAATACCCTGACCTATCGCATCAACATCCCGGGCGTCGAAGCGCAGATTTATGCGCTGGACGGCAACCCGGTCGAGCCGCGGCCGTTGGGCAAGGATTACTGGCTGGGTCCGGGCATGCGCATTTGCCTGGCGATCAAGGCGCCGGCGGCGGGTGAGGAATTGTCTCTGCGTAACGGCCCGGTGCGCTTGGGCACCTTGCGCTCGGTGGCCAACAGCGACGCGCCGACCGAGTGGCCGCCAGCACTACCGGCCAATCCGATTGCCGAACCGGACATGGCCAACGCCGAGAAACTCAACTTCAATTTCGAATGGGTCGGTTCGGTCTCGGTGAATGTCGAGAACGGCAAGCCGCCGAGCCTGTGGCAGATCAACGGCCAGGCCTGGGACATCACCGACAAGACCTGCGCCGACCGGCCGATTGCCAGCCTCAAGCTGGGGCAGAGCTATATTTTCGAATTGAAGAACATGACCCAGTACCAACACCCGATTCACCTGCACGGCATGAGTTTCAAGGTGTTCGCCTCGAACCGGCACAAGGTGATTCCGTACTTCACCGACACTTACCTGCTGGGCAAGAACGAGCGCGCGCAAGTGGCGCTGGTGGCCGATAACCCGGGGGTGTGGATGTTCCACTGCCATGTGATCGACCACATGGAAACCGGCCTGATGGCCGCGATCGAGGTGAAGTGATGCGCCAGATTCGTCCAGCGGCCATTATCGACCGCAGCCGCGACCAGCATTTCATGCGCGAGGCGCTCGCCCTGGCCGCGCAAGGTGCGGCCCTCGGTGAGGTGCCAGTGGGCGCGGTGCTGGTGCAGAACGGCGAAATCATCGGTCGCGGCTTTAATTGCCCGATCAGCGGCAGCGACCCCAGTGCCCACGCCGAGATGGTCGCGATTCGCGCCGCCGCCCAGGCTCTGAATAACTATCGTCTGCCCGGCAGCACGCTGTATGTGACGCTGGAACCCTGCAGCATGTGCGCCGGGCTGATCGTCCATTCGCGGATTGCCCGGGTGGTGTACGGCGCGCTGGAGCCCAAGGCGGGGATTGTGCAGAGCCAGGGACAGTTCTTCAGCCAGGGTTTCTTGAATCACCGGGTGCTGTATGAGGGTGGGGTGCTGGCCGAGGAGTGCGGGACGGTGTTGAGCGAGTTCTTCAAGGCTCGGCGCGCCAAACCATCAGACTAAACACCGACCCCCTGTAGGAGCGAGCCTGCTCGCGATGGTGGACAACGATAACGCGGGCTTTCTGAATGAATGCGGCGCTTTCAAGTCCATCGCGAGCAGGCTCGCTCCTACAGGTTTCTGCATTATTTTCTGGCGACAATCACCGCCCGCATCGGCGCCGGCAGGCCTTCGATGGTCTTGCTGTGGTCCTCGGGGTCGAGAAAATCCCTCAGCGACTGATACTTCATCCACTCGGTGCCACGCTGTTCCTCGACCGTCGTAGTACTCACATCCACACAGCGCACATCGCTGAACCCGGCACGGCGCAGCCATAGCATCAGCGCCGGCACCGACGGCAGGAACCAGACGTTACGCATCTGCGCATAACGATCTTCCGGCACCAGTACCTGTTGCTCGTCGCCTTCGATTACCAGAGTTTCCAGCACCAGTTCGCCACCCTTGACCAGGCAGTCCTTGAGCGCCAGCAGATGCTCGATCGGCGAGCGGCGGTGATAGAACACACCCATGGAGAATACGGTGTCGAAGCCTTCCAGGTTAGGCGGCAGGTCTTCGAAGGGGAAGGGCAGGTGCCAGGCGTTGGGTTCGGACAGGTAGCGCTGAACCGCCTGGAACTGGCAGAAAAACAGCCAGTTCGGGTCGACGCCGATCACGCTGTCGGCCCCGGCTCCGAGCATGCGCCACATGTAATAGCCGTTGCCGCAGCCGACGTCGAGGATGCGCTTTCCTTTGAGATCCAGGTGAGGCGCAACCCGCGACCATTTCCAGTCCGAACGCCATTCGGTGTCGACATGCACGCCGAACAGGTCGAACGGGCCCTTGCGCCATGGTGACAGGCCCATCAGTGCGGTGCGCATCTGTGCCCGGGTTTCGGCGTCGCAATCGGTGTCGAGCTTCAGGCCATTGAGTAGATCGACTTCAGTGGGCTGGATCTTTGGCAGGGCATCCAGCGCGCTTTGCCAGCGCTCAAGGTCGCCGTGGCCTTTCTCCATCTTGACGTCGAGTTGCGCTTGCAGGGTCTTGGCCCATTCAGCCAGCGGTGTACCGGCCAGACGGCGGGCGAGGGGGGACAGATCAATCATGGCAAGGCAATCAACGAGGCAAAGTTAAGACACTGGAACCACGGCACGACTTTCGAGAATCCGGCGGCCAGCAGGCGTTCGCGGTGTTCTTCGAGGCTGTCGGGCTTCATGACGTTTTCGATGGCGCTGCGCTTCTGGGCAATTTCCAGTTCGCTGTAACCGTTGGCGCGCTTGAAGGCGATGTGCAGATCGGTGAGCAACTCGTGCTCCTGCAGGTCTTCAAAGCGCAGTTTTTCCGAAAGGATCAGGGCGCCGCCGGGCAGTAGCGACTGGCGGATCCGCGCGAGCAATTCAGTGCGCTGCGACGGCGCGATGAATTGCAGGGTGAAGTTCAGCGCCACCACCGAGGCCGGCTGGAAGTCCAGGGCGAGGATGTCGCCTTCGATCACCTCTACTGGCAACAACTCCTGGAACATCGAATCCTGACCATTCAGGTACTCGCGGCAGCGCTCGACCATGGCCGCCGAGTTATCCACCGCGATTACCCGGCAGCCGTCGGTGCGCACGTGACGGCGCAGGGCCTGGGTCACCGCGCCGAGGGACGAACCGAGGTCGTACAGCACGCTGTTGGGCTGGGCAAACTGCGCGGCGAGCACGCCGAGGTTCTCGACAATGGTCGGATAACCCGGCACCGAGCGCTTGATCATGTCCGGGAACACCCGCACCACATCCTCGTTAAAGGCGAAGTCAGGCACCTGGGCCAAAGGCTGGGCGAAAAGGCGATCGGGTTCTTTGCTCACGGCGGTTCCAGCGGTGATATGGAAAAGGCCGGCATTTTAGCCAAGTTGGCGAGGGGATGCGCGGCTTGTCTGATAAACCGCGCCGGGCCGTGCTATGGCTGCTCGCGTTCCGGGCGATGGCTTTGGGAAAAGGCTGACGCCGCGATGCCCCATTGCCCCAGCCAGTAACTGATGATGATCACATAAGGCGCGGCCGAAAACGGCACGGCAAAGCGGTCGATACCGATCACGCTGTCGGAAAACACAAAGGCCAGGGCACCCGCGGCAGCCAACAAGGCGGAGCGCTTGGGCACATCGCTGCCGAGGCGGGCCAGGGCGCGCCAGAGCATGGCGCTGATGGCGGTGCCGTAGACAATCACGGGGATTAGCAGCGGGCCGAGGCCGTGGGCAATCAGGATACCCAGCAGCACGGCACCGACTACCAGAGCAATGATCAGCGCTGGCAGCGCCGGACGCCGGCAATCGCTCAAATAGGCTTTCAGATACGCCAGGTGCGCCACCAGGAACGCCCCGAGGCCGAACACGAACAGATCGCCCGGCCAGGCCAGCAGCACGTCGCCGAGCAGGGAAAAGATCAGTCCCAGGCTGATCCAGCGACGGTATTCGCTCGGCGGTGCATCGTGCAGCCAGCCAAGCAATGCCAGGACCGGCAGCGGCTTGACCAGCAGGCACAGCAACTCGGCGTGCACGCTTACCCCGTAGAGGAAGGTGACCGCCCCCATCAGCGCCAGAATCAACCAGCCCATCAGTTCACCGTGATCGCGCAGTCGAAGGTCTCGACCGGATCCACTTCCGGCGCCCAAGGCTGCTGCGAGGTCAGGCGCAGGCGGCCGTTACCGCTGCTGAACGCCTGAAAGCGCCAGGTAGAAACACCGGCGCTGCCCACCAGGCCGCTGTTCTCCGGGTTGGTATACACCTCGGGGCTGATCGCCCGCAGCACGCCACCGGCTGAATCCTGAATTGCCCAGCGATAGCCCGTGGTCGGGTTGCTCGGCAGGGTCAGGATCAGGTTTTGCCCGGTGTGCAGTTGCACCGGGCACTGGCTCTGCTTCTCAACCGTCAGGTTTTGCTTGGGTTGCGAGGCACAGGCTGCCAGCAGGGCAAGGCTCAGGGGCAATAACAGGCGGGTGGGGGACATCAAAATCAGGCGCTCCGGAATTTCGCGACGAACGGCGAGCATAACCGAAGATGAGACAAATTGTGACAGTGGGCCATGGATGTCTGGGAAATGGATTGGCAGGCCTGGCCTCTCGCGGACTTGCCCGCGAGAGGCCAGGACAGGCGCTACAGAAGGATCAGAACAACACCTTCGCCACATCCGCAAAGCGCTTGGCAAAGTGCACGGTAATCCCTTCCTTGAGGTAGTCCGGCAGTTCTTCGAAGCTGCCCCGGTTGGGTTCCGGCAGGATCAGTTCATGAATCTTCTGCCGCCGCGCGGCAATTACCTTTTCCCGCACCCCGCCAATCGGCAGTACATGCCCGGTCAGGGTCAGTTCGCCGGTCATTGCCACGCCTTTCTTCGGCGGCTGG
Source organism: Pseudomonas fluorescens (assembly GCF_019212185.1). NCBI lineage: Bacteria > Pseudomonadati > Pseudomonadota > Gammaproteobacteria > Pseudomonadales > Pseudomonadaceae > Pseudomonas > Pseudomonas fluorescens. The sequence goes on along the minus strand of NZ_CP078138.1, from coordinate 5,321,550 downwards.
TTGCGCGCCAACGAGAGCAGGGCGCTGGCCATGGTCACGCCGGCACTCGGGCCGTCCTTGGGCGTGGCACCTTCCGGCACGTGCAGGTGGATGAAGGCTTCGTCGAAGAACTTGGCATCGCCACCGAACTGCTTGAGGTGAGAACTGACGTAGCTGTAGGCGATCTCAGCCGATTCCTTCATCACCTCACCCAACTGCCCGGTGAGCTTGAAGCCGCGGTTGAGGGTGTGGATGCGCGTGGCTTCGATCGGCAGGGTGGCGCCGCCCATGCTGGTCCAGGCCAGGCCGGTGATCACCCCGGTGCCTGAAAGCACTTGCTCGTTGCGGAACACCGGGATACCCAGCGAGGTTTCCAGGTCCTTGGGGCCGATCTTGATCACTTGCTGCGGATCATCCATCAACTTGATCACCGCTTTGCGCGTCAGTTTGCCCAGTTGTTTTTCCAGCTGACGCACGCCGGCTTCGCGGGCGTAACCGTCGATCAGCGCCTTGAGCGCGCTGTCGCTGATGGACAGGCTGGTTTTCGCCACGCCGGCCTTTTCCAGCTGCTTGGGCCACAGGTGACGCTTGGCGATCGCGACTTTCTCTTCGGTGATGTAGCCCGACAGGCGAATCACTTCCATACGGTCGAGCAACGGGCCGGGGATCGAGTCGAGGGTGTTGGCGGTGCAGACGAACAGCACTTTCGACAGGTCCAGGCGCAGGTCCAGGTAGTGGTCGAGGAATTCGACGTTCTGTTCCGGGTCAAGGGTTTCCAGCAGCGCCGAGGCCGGGTCGCCCTGGAAGCTTTGGCCCATCTTGTCGATCTCGTCGAGCATGATCACCGGGTTCATCACTTCGACGTCCTTCAACGCCTGCACCAGCTTGCCCGGCAGCGCGCCAATATAGGTGCGGCGGTGACCCTTGATCTCGGCTTCATCGCGCATGCCGCCGACGCTGAAGCGATAGAACGGCCGCCCGAGGGATTCGGCGATGGACTTGCCGATACTGGTCTTACCCACGCCCGGCGGGCCGACCAGCAACACGATGGAACCGGCGATCTCGCCCTTGTAGGCGCCCACGGCGAGGAATTCGAGAATGCGGTCCTTGATGTCATCGAGGCCCGCATGGTGTTTATCGAGCACTTTGCGCGCGAGCTTGAGGTCGAGCTTATCCTCGCCGTAGATGCCCCAGGGCACGGCGGTCGCCCACTCCAGGTAGTTGCGAGTCACGGCGTATTCCGGCGAGCCGGTTTCGAGGATCGACAGTTTATTGAGTTCTTCTTCGATGCGTTTTTGTGCCTGCGGCGGCAGGACTTTACCGGTCAGGCGTTGTTCAAACTGCTCGACATCGGCGCTGCGGTCGTCCTTGGTCAGGCCCAGTTCCTGTTGGATGACCTTGAGTTGTTCCTTGAGGAAAAATTCGCGCTGGTGTTCGCCGATCTTGCGGTTCACTTCGGCGGAGATTTCTTTCTGCAGGCGCGCGACTTCGACTTCCTTGCGCAGCATTGGCAGGACTTTTTCCATGCGCTTGAGCATGGGCACGCAGTCGAGGACTTCCTGCAGGTCATTGCCGGTGGCCGAAGTCAACGCGGCAGCGAAATCAGTCAGCGGCGAGGGATCGTTGGGGCTGAAGCGGTTGAGGTAATTCTTCAGTTCTTCGCTGTACAGCGGGTTGAGCGGCAGCAGCTCTTTGATCGCGTTGATCAGCGCCATGCCGTAGGCCTTGACCTCATCGGTCGGCTCGCTCGGCTGGTGCGGGTATTCAACTTCCACCAGGTACGGTGGGCGGTGGTGTTTGAGCCAGGTCTTGAGTCGGACACGGGTCAGGCCCTGGGCGACAAATTGCAGTTTGCCGTTCTCGCGGCTGGCGTGGTGGACCTTGACCAGGGTGCCGTAGAGCGGCAGTGCGCTGGTGTCGAAGTGTCGGGGATCTTCCTGCGGGGTGTCCATGTAGAACAGCGCCAGGGAGTGGTGCTCGGACTTGGCCACGAGGTCCAGGGTTTCGGCCCAGGGCTCTTCATTGACGATGACCGGCAGCACTTGCGCAGGGAAGAACGGCCGGTTGTGAATCGGGATGATGTAGACCTTGTCCGGCAGGTTCTGCCCGGGCAAGGCCAGGCCTTTGCCAGAGTGGGCGGGGTGTTCGGCGTTCTGCGGATCGGCGTATTCGCTGAGGTCTTCGGGGAATGCTTGCTGGTCGCTCATGGGGCACCTGCGCAATGGGGTATGGGTCTTAGATGGGGCAGGTGGCGGGTGGTTTCAATGGTGGGCGCGGTTTGTTTGGTAAGCGCTTTGTTACCTGGAGACTGATTGGCTCGCGCAGAAAAAAGGCGACTACCGGGAGGTAGTCGCCTTTTTCATACCGCCGGGAAAGCTTATTCCGGCAGTTTGTAGGCGATCACGTAGTCGCCCATTTTGGTACCCAGGGAGCCGTGACCACCGACCACCAGCAGCACGTACTGCTTGCCGTCCTTGCCGGTGTAGGTCATAGGCGTGGCCTGGCCGCCCGCTGGCAGGCGGGCTTTCCACAGTTCCTTGCCGGTGTTGACGTCATAGGCGCGCAGGTACTGGTCCAGGGTGCCGCTGAGGAAGCCGACGCCGCCGGCAGTGACGATCGAGCCGCCCATGCTTGGCACGCCGATCGGTAGGCCGATAGGCAGTGGCGAGCTGTCGCGGCTGGTGCCGTTCTTGCGCTTCCACGCCACTTTGCCAGTGGTCAGGTCGATCCCGGCCACATAGCCCCAGGCGGGGGCCTGGCACGGTACGCCGAACGGCGACATGAACGGGTGCATGATCACCGCGTAAGGCGCGCCGGTGTTCGGTTGCACCCCTGCGGTTTCGCTCTCGCGCTTGCTGCCGGCCGCCACTTGGGCGCGTGGCACCATTTTCGAGACGAAGGCCATGTAGTTCGGGCTGGTGAACAGCATCTGGCGCACCGGGTCGACCGACACGCCGCCCCAGTTGAACACACCGACGTTACCCGGGTAGATCAGGCTGCCCTGTTCCGACGGCGGGGTGTATTGGCCTTCGTAGCGCAGTTCCTTGAACTGGATGCGGCACAGCATCTGGTCGAACGGGCTGGCGCCCCACATGGCTTTTTCGGTGAGTTCCGGAGCCAGCAGGTTGAGGTCCGAACGGGCCTGGGTCGGTGCGGTGTGGTCACCTTTGACAGCGCCCTGTGGAACAGGGATCTCGCGGATCGGGATGATCGGCGTGCCGTCACGACGGTCGAGCACATACAGGCTGCCCTGTTTGGTCGGGGCGATCAGCGCCGGTTTCACGCCGTCGGCGGTTTTCATGTCCAACAGGGTTGGCTGGCTGCCAACGTCCATGTCCCACAGGTCGTGGTGGGTGAACTGGTAGTTCCAGCGCACCTTGCCGGTGGCCAGGTCCAGGGCCACCAGGCCAGCGCTGAATTTCTCGGCGCCCGGGGTGCGATCGGCGCCCCATTGGTCAGGTGTCTGGTTGCCCAGTGGCAGGTAGACCATGCCGAGTTTTTCGTCGACGCTGGCCAGCGACCACATGTTCGCCGAGTTGCGGCTGTAGTGTTCGCCTTCAGGCAGAGGCTCGGTGGCGTCCGGGTTGTTGCTGTCCCAGTTCCACACCAGGTGACCGTCGTGGACGTCGAAAGCGCGGATCACGCCGGACGGCTCGTTGGTCGACTCGTTGTCGGTCACGTGGCCGCCCATGATCACCAGGTCACGGGTGATCGCGGCTGGCGAGGTGGCGTAGTAGCCGCCCGGGGTGAACGGGCCAATACCGGTGGTCAGGTCGACCACGCCCTGGTTGCCGAAGCCTTCGCAAACCTTGCCGGTGTCGGCATTGAGAGCGATCAGGCGCGCGTCGGCGGTGGGCAGGTACAGGCGGCGTGGGCAGGCCTGGGCCACGGCCTTGCCGGCCTCGGAAATCGCTGCGTTGGAAGCGACATCCGATTGGGCGTAGGCGTTTTCGTCATAGTAGGAAACGCCACGGCAGGTCATGTGGGCGAAGCCCTTGAAGCCCACGGGGCTCTTGATCTGCGGGTCGAAACGCCAGATTTCCTTGCCGGTGTCCGGGTCCAGCGCCAGCACCTTGCTGTGAGCGGTGCAGGCATACAGCATGCCGTTGACCTTGAGCGGGGTGTTTTCGTTGGTCAGCTCCACCGGGTCGCCCGCGGTGGGCAGGTCGCCGGTGCGGATGCGCCAGGCTTCCTGCAGCTTACCGACGTTTTCCGGGGTGATCTGCTTGAGCGGCGAGTAGCGGTCGCCAAACTCGCTGCGGCCATAGGCCTGCCAATCGCCATCCGGCATGGCCGGGGCGGTGCTGGTCATGTCGGTGCTGTCGCGACCCAGTTCGCCGAGCACTTCGCCCGGGTGGGTGAACTGGCTGCCCACGGCAGCGGCGCCGGCGATCACCACGGCCACGCTCAAGGCGGCAGTGCCCAGTGGTGCCGGGCCCTGGCGCAGCAACGGACGACGGAACCACGGCAGCAGCAGGACCACGCCGAGGGCGAACCACAGCGACAGCCGCGGCACCAGTTGCCACCAGTCCAGGCCGACTTCCCACAACGACCAGGCGGTACTGGCCAGCAGCACCAGTGCATACAGGCCCAAGGCTGCGCGACGGCCGGCCAGCAGCAGAATGCCGGTCAGCGCCAGGCCGATACCGGCCAGCAGGTAGTACAACGAGCCGCCAAGCATGCTCAGCTTGATCCCCCCGGCCAACAAGGCCAGGCCCATTAGCAGCAGCAGGATGCCGAGCAGGCTCGGCATCAGGCGGCTTGGACTTGAAGCACCTTCAGTGCTCATAGTGCGATTCTCCGTGACGTTTTAAGTAGCCTTGCGCAAGTTCACTGTAGATGAGGATCGTGCGCGGGCGTGGTTCAGATAAAAGCGGTGATCCCTGTAGGAGCGAGCCTGCTCGCGATGGACGTAAACGATGACGTTGGGTGCCTGACACCCTGCGTAGCTTTCGGGTTCATCGCGAGCGGGCTCGCTCCTACAGGGTTTGTAGCGCGGGTCAGAACGACGACTGGATCTTGATACCGCCGATCAGCGCGTCATCCACCTCGTTCACGCCACCGGGATGGCGGATGTACTGCAGGTTCGGGCGCACGGTCAGCCAGTTGGTCAGGTGCACGCCGTAATAGAGTTCGGCGCTGTACTCGGTGTGTTGCGGTGGCAGGTAGGCCGGGTTGTCGTAATCGAACACCGCGCGGGCCTGGTTGCTGGCTGCGGCATTCTTGCGATAGGCCGGGTTGACGTGGACGCGAGCCATGGCAAAGCCGATGTCATCCTTGGCGCGGGCATCGAACAGGCCTTTGTAGACCAGGCCGGCCTGCACGTAGTTGTCGATCGCGTTGGTCTTCTTGTCGTGCATCGTGCCGTTGGCAAACAGGCTCAGACCGCGCGAGTTATCGCTGGCGACGCTGGTCACCTGTTGCTGGACGCCCAGCCACACCCCGTGTTTGCTCGAAGCGCTGCGATAGGCGTCGCCGCTGAGGGCTGCAGGCTGGCCGTGGCTGTCCTTGTACACGTCGTTGGCCTTGGCGCTGCTGTAGTAGTAACCGGCGCGGTATTCGCCCGGCAGGCCGTTGAGTGTCGGTGTCCACACCAGTTCCACCGGCACCACGGTGCCCTGGGTGCCGCTGCCGCTGAGCTTGAAGCCGTTGTCCTTGTCGAGGTTGGACGGGTTCTGTTCGTAGGCGCCGATCTGCGCGTAGAGCTCAGGCGTCAGGTGATATTTAACCCGCAGCGCCCACTGGCTGACCGGCCAGTTGTACCAGATGGACCCAGCCCAGTTGCCGACCTGGGAGCCGCAGAACGCCAGGTTCTGGAAGTCGCAGGGGAAGCTGTTGAAGTCTTCGCCCTGGCCGAAGCGACCGGCCTTGATGTCGAGCTTCTGGTCGAGGAACTTCTGCTGGTACCACATCTGCGTCAGGCGAGTGGTCTGGCCCCGGCCCCAGACTTCCTGGGCCGAAGTGAAACCGCCGACGCGCGGGTCGTTGATCCGGTCGTTACTGATGTTGTTGCCGCTGCGCTTGGTGATCGTCAGTTGAAACTCGGCGTCGTCCCAGCCGAGGATCTTTTGCAGGTCCAGGTGAGTGCCCAGGCCAAACTGGTCGCTGTAGCGCGCAGTGCGATCATGGTCGTAGCCACCGTGCAAGTTGCTGCCCATTTCCCCGGTGTAGTCGAGCTTGAAGTCGTAGCCCTTGGCGGCGAGTTCACTGCGTGTGCCGTTCCAGTCGCCGAGCATCCAGGGCGAGTTGCTGTCGAAGGCCGGTGCCGCCTGGATACCGCTCGCCAGGCCAAGCGCGGTGGTGCCGGCGATCAGGCTCAGGGTCTTTCGGCGGGCTGCTGAGACAGCGCTGTCTCGGAAAATCTGCAAGTAAGGCATAAAGAAGAACTTCAGGGTCTTTTTCTAATGGAATGAACTGCGCGGGCAGGGCATGCAGTGTCTGGCGGAAGCGTTTCAGCTTGAGGGTGCGAAGGATAATGATCTGTTACAAATAGAGAAAGGGCTTTTCTCGACAAGCTGACTTTCGAAATCGGTAACAGTCGTGGAGTGTCCGGCGGTGGCCTACATTGAGTGAATTGCGCACAGAATCCTTCCACCCGTGGAGTCGCTCGGCTAAGGTGCGCGCCTTTCATTCATTCTTCGTCCAAAGGCCCGGCATGACCGAACACAATACCGACCCGCTGCACGGCGTGACGCTGGAACAGATCCTCAACGCGCTGGTGCAGCACTACGAATGGTCGGGGCTGGCCGAACGCATCGACATCCGTTGCTTCAAGAGCGACCCGAGCATCAAGTCGAGCCTGACCTTCCTGCGCAAGACTCCCTGGGCGCGCGAGAAAGTCGAACGGCTCTACGTCAAATTGATGCGTACCAAGCGGCCGGTCTGAGGTGTGTTGACGCGACTTTCACTTATTGAGCACCGCTGCGTCCAACTCGCGGCGGTGCTCGGCTGGCTGGGCCTGAGCATTCAGCTGTACCTGGTGTTTTATGCGCGCTGGAGTGTCGACGCCAGCCTGTTGGGCGGGCTGGTGAGTTACTTCAGTTATTTCACGGTGCTGAGCAATACGCTGGTGGCGGCGGTGCTGACCTGCGCCGTGACCACCCGGCAATCGAAGGGGCGCAGTTGGTTGCTGCAACCGTGGGTCAGCAGTGGCGTTGCCGTGAGCATCGTCGTGGTCGGACTGGCCTACAACCTGCTGTTGCGCCACCTGTGGCACCCGCAAGGCTGGCAGTGGCTGGCGGATGTGTTGCTGCACGACGTCATGCCCGTGCTGTTCCTGCTCTATTGGTGGCGTTGCGTGCCCAAGGGCCAGCTGCGTCTGGGGCATGTCGGATTGTGGGTGATCTATCCGCTGGTGTACTTCGCTTACTCGCTGCTGCGCGGACATGTGCTGGCGGTGTATCCCTACCCGTTCATTGATGTGGAGAAGCTGGGCTATCTCCAGGTGTTCATCAATGCCGGGGGGATACTGCTGGGGTTTGTTGCCGTGGCGCTGCTGTTGATCGGGGTCGACCGGCGTCGCTGAGCGCGCTTACTCTTCCGGCGAATCATCCAGGCGCCAGTAACCCGCAGCTTTGACGAACTGCTCATCCAGCCCGTGCTCATCGAGGAGCACCCGGCGAATCTGCCGCGACAACTTGCTCTCGGTGGCGACCCAGGCGTACAGGCTGCCGCCGGGCAGTTGTATCTGGCGGACGGTGGAAAGCAGGTGGTCCTTGCCAGCTTCACGCAGGACCCAGATCACGTTGATCTCGGCCGCGCTCTCCAGCACTTGCTGCTCCTTGCCGTTCTCCACCTCGACAATCACCAGCGCCCGGCGATTGGCCGGCAGCTCTTGCAGGCGTCGGGCAATGGCGGGCAAGGCGGTTTCGTCGCCGATCAGCAGATAGCTGTCGAAGATATCCGGCACCACCATCGAACCGCGCGGCCCGGCAATGTGCAGGAATTGGCCGGGCTGCGCCTGCTCGGCCCAGGTCGAGGCGGGGCCGTCGCCGTGCAGGACAAAATCGATGTCCAGTTCCAGGGTGTTCAGGTCATAGCGGCGCGGGGTGTAGTCGCGCATCGCCGGTTTCGGTCCCTGATCCTTGTTGGCGCCCGGTGCGAAGTGTTCCAGGGCGGCCAGTTCCTCGGCGTTTTGCGGGAACAGCAATTTCACATGATCGTCGCTGCCCAGGCTGATAAAGCCGGCCAGGTCCGGCCCGCCGACGGTGATCCGGCGCATGCGCGGGGTCAGGTCGACCACTCGCAGCACCTGCAGGCGGCGGCGTTTGATCTCGTGCATGACGCGGTGAATGGTCTGGGTGTTCAATTCAGTCATTGCGGGTTCTCCTGGGCAGGGGACGACAGCGGGCCGTCGACGATGGCCTTGGCGGTGTTGTTGAGCAGATCGCGCACTCGGAGGATTTCTTCCGGGCTCCAGCGACCGTGATGCATTTGCAGGGCGTGACGCAGGTTATGCACCGCCTCATGGATCTCGGCCGGGCGGTCGTGGCCGCGCAGGGAGCGCTTGCTGACGTCAATGCGCATACGCACGCCGTCCAGGGCAATCGCCTGTTCGCCCAGCGACTGGCGCCCGGCGTCGGTGATGGCGTAGCGTTTTTTTCCGCCGTCGGCATCGCCCAGGATCAGTTCGCTTTCTTCCAGGAAGGTCAGGGTCGGGTAGATCACCCCGGGGCTGGGGCTATAGGCACCATCGAACATGCTTTCGATCTGGCGGATCAGGTCATAGCCGTGGCAGGGCTGTTCGGCGATCAACGCCAGCAACAGCAGTTTCAGGTCGCCAGGGGCGAATACCCGGGGCCCGCGGCCACCGCGTTCGCGGCCCGGGCCAGGGCGTTTTTCGAAGCCGTCGCGGCCGTCTGCGTGTTCGCGGTGGGAATGATGGTCTCTCATTTCAGTCTTCTCTCGTCGTGTTTAGACATAACTTAAGATATATCTTTTAGAAAATGCAAGCACCCCGGACCAACGGTGCAGGCGGCATGCAACCCCTCTGATCGACACGTCCAGCGAATCTGCCAGGCCCCCCTGTGCTCGCCTGGGTCGGGTTTGATCCTTCCCAGGGGGGCATTTGTTTATTGCGCTCGCCGGTGTTTTTAGTGCTAACGCTCTAATTAACTTGTTTGCCCCTTTCTTTATAAAGGTCTTGCTATTAGTCTTACGGAAGTTGCACTAATGGTTTCATCTGTGTGGTATTTTTCGATAATCTGTTTGTGGTTAATGCCTTACGGATGTTGATGTTAATGTTTGATTTTTATTGTTTTTTCTTTCAACTTTGATCGAACTATAGCTACGCCAAATACGGAACTTGCCTGCTTACTTTTAAAAATAAATGGTCGATGATTTGCTGGCTTTGAAAGTTGAGACAAAACGCCATCTCGGCGTCTGGCTGGTCACAGTCAGTTGTCGCTTTTACGGCATCGACCCTTTAAAAAAGACAGGTATTGAATGATGTTGAAGAAACTCGCGCTTACTGCTCCCCTGGCTGTTCTGGCCTTCAGTTCCTCCCTGGCATTTGCCGCCACCGAAGCCCGCCACTCCATCAGTCTGATTGCCCATGTCCCGGCCGATGATTTCTATGCTGTTCCGGTTGATTCGGATCTGGTCAACAAGGACCAGGACATGAGCTTCAACCCATCGACCGGTGCCATGCGTACCGTGGACGGTCACTTTGACGTTTTGCACACCGCAGGCAAGGTCAACGCCCGCCTGGAAGGTACGCCCATGCTGATCGGTGGCAGCAAGACCATTGCCCTGAAAGTCGAACTCAATGGCAAGCAACTGACCACCACTTCCCAGGAAGTGGTGGGTGCGGACGAGTCGAACATACGCTATCGCGCACCGTTCAAGATCTCGGCCGTCGGTGCCAAGCCAGAAGCAGGTGATTACACCGGCATCGTCACGATGGTGGTCGAGCCTTCTGTGTAAGCACAACCCTGGCTCTTAATCGCTTACTGCTCTCAGTAACGAACCGGCCGGCAAACATTTCTGTTTGTCGGTCGGGCATCGACTTCTTTGCAATCAGAGTATTTGTTCATGTTCCCGATGACGCCCATCGCGACGGCGCTTGCGCTGCTGCTTTGTAGCAGTGCATTTGCGGCGCCCGCTTCCGTTGATACCACGCCGCGAAGTTTGCTGGCCCAGGCCAAAGGCTTGCCGGCGGAATTCGAGGAGCATTTTTTTGATGTGCCATTGGCGGTGCGGGTTGAACTCGATCAACAACCGCTGGGCGAGGCGATGATTGTGTTGTCCCGCGATGACCGAGTGACCTTGCTCGATTTCACCGACACCAGCGAAAGCCGTTTTGGTGCCGGTGAGCGTGACACCTGGGCCGATATCCTGAAGTCCGGTGTGGCGCTGGGCGCCTGCACGGGCCAATGCCCGGAGCAGATGCTGGCGGTGCACTACAACCTGGAAAATTCTTTGCTGTCGATCGTCACCGAAAATGCCGAGCGCGATAGCCAAGTCAAACATTTCTACGATCAGCCCGAAGGCGGCAGCAGCGGGTTGATGGTACGTAACCAGCTCAATCTCAACGGCGGCCAGGATCAAGACCTGGGCGGACGTTTTGGCCTGGAGGCCAGCGCCAGCCTGGGCAACTGGAGCCAGGCATTCAACATGCAATTGGCGCGTCTGGGCGGCCCGGACGACAAGACCTACCACTCCGTGCATGAGCTTTACACCCAGCGCGAACTGCAGGGCAGTTTTGTCCGCCTGGGCTACTTCACTCCCAGTTCCGAAGGCCTGACACGGGAGCCGCGCTCCTTCGGTACCAGCCCCGACACCGCGGTGGGCGTGATGTTTGGCAGCTCCGACAGCCTGGCGATCGACAGCCCCAAGCCCAGCGTTTACCCGGTGTATGTCACGGCCAACCGCCAGGCATCCGTCGAGATCTATCGCGAGGGCCTGCTGATCAACACACAGTCGGTACCGGCCGGTTTGCAGACCCTCGACACTCGTCCGCTGCCAGGGGGCATCTACGAGGTGGAGGTGCGCTTGATCGAAGACGGGCAAATCACCTCGACCACCCAGGAACTGATCTACAAGCCCAACAACTGGCGCAACCACGAGGAGCGCTGGCGTTACAACGTGTTTGCCGGGCAGGAAAGCAAACTGCTGAGCAACTGGGATGAACAGGACAGCGGTGATCTCACCGCGGGCGCATCGATCAACTACCTGCTGCACCCGCGGTTGATTCTCGGGCTTTCGGCCCGTCAGGTGCAGGAAAAGCTGCAGTACGGCAGCTCCATCGATTGGAGCCTGGGCGATAGCACCAGTCTCTACGCCAACCTCTACCAGACCGAAGATCACGGCACCGGTGCTGACCTGCAAGGGCTGTACAACTACGGCTCTGGCAGCCTGGTGATCAGCCACAACCGTAGTTGGCTCGACACCACCAACACTTACGAAACCCTGCCCGACGGCACTCGCGTGCGCCAACGCAACGTGTTTACCGGCGAGGCCAGCAACTCATCGCTGGCGCTCAATCATCGGGTCAGTCGTAAAAACTCGCTCAATGCGCGGGTCTCCCACAGCGAGGGGAACGTTGAAGGCGTGGGGGTCGACCTGGGCTGGACGCAACGCACCCAACTGTTTGGCAGCGATGCCAACTGGCGGTTGTCGCTGTTCGATCGCCCCGGCAGCTATAGCAGCGGTGACGCGCGTAATCGTGGGGTCGACCTGAGTGTCAACATGGCGCTCGGTGGGCCGGGGCAGCAGATATCCGGCAGCATCGGCAGCCGCACGGCCCGTGATGGCAACCGCGACAACAATGCGTCCTTCGGCTACCGCAAAGACCTGCAGGACCACGTGTTACAGAGCGTCTCGGTGACTGCGCTCACCGATACCTATGGCGTCGGCTTGTCGAGCCTGGCGAGCTTCAGCTCCGACGTCGTCAACGGCGACGGGTTTATCCAACGCTCATCGTTCAGCGAAAAATTCACCGGTGGCGTGAACCTCGACAGCACCCTGGTGGTGGGGGCGCAACGCATGGCCCTGACCAGCCAGCATCAAGGGCGGGGCGCCGGGATGATCGTCGACGTCGAGTCAGATATCGACGGGATCGCCCTGCGTGCCGATGACCTCAGCGGCGGCAGTGCGGCGCTGCGTCCCGGACGCAATTTCATTCCGCTGACCGCCTACAAAAACAGTTCGGTGAGCTTCGACTTCGAGGGCACGGATGTACCGGCGGCGAGTATCGAGCCGGCGCGCAGCCGTTATCACCTGAACAAGGGGGGCGTGGAGTACCGCAAGGTGCGGGTGATGAAAACCCTGACCGTGCTCGGACGTCTGCTCGATCCGCAGGGGCGACCGCTCAAGGGCCACCACGTGATCAACCACGCCAGCCGTGGCGTCAGTGAGGTCGATGGCTTCTTCTCGATGGAAATGAACGCTGGCTCACCGACCCTGGAGGTGCGGTATGCCGACCAGTTGCTCTGCCAGTTCCGCCTCGATATCGACAAACACCGCAGTGAAAACAACGTGCTGATGATCGGTGATTTGCGCTGTTCGCCGGACACCCTGGCGGATGCCACCCACAACGCAGAGACCGCTGGCTGAATGGCCCGCCGTTTAATCTGGTTATCGGAGCTCAGGCTTGTATGAACATCTCGCGTTGTTTCGTTTCTCGCACTGGCCATTGGTGGGCCGGGGCCTTGCTTGCGTGTGCTATCGCCAGCCCGGTCGAGGCCCATGTGTCAACGATCACGGCGTTGTTCAAGCCGGATTCTGCGCATCCGCACCTCAACAAATTCACCAACACCACGCCACCCAGCGGGTACTGCGAAACTCATGTGCAACAGTGCGCAGACGACTTGTTCAGTTTGCAGTTGCCGATCCAACTCCGTTCACGTGGGCCGATCCTGGCCAATCATCCGTCCCAGCGGCAAGGGGCGATGTTAAAAGTACCGTCGGATTGGCGTGGCCTGTCAGTGATAAACCAAGATACCGGCGACTCTCAAAGGGTCCAGATACGCATCGCTGGAATTGGCACGCGCGTGGTCACCGATGATGTGATGGAACTGGTGGGCGGCGCCGAGAATTACCAGATTGCCCACAATCGTTTATGGGGCTCGAGCTGGGTGTATCCACCACAGCCTTGCGACTACACCGGCAGTGGTTTCTACAACACCAACTACTACGAGTTTTTCTGGCGAACACCGACGCTCGGGGCCTGTGCAAAACAGGCGAAATTCAACGTCCCGTGGTTGCGCTTCGATTACCTGGATTTCGCCTATGAGCTTAAAACCCCGGACCCGTTGCAGATGTCCTCGGGGCACTACACCGGATCGCTGACGTACACCATCGGTCCCAACGGCGATTTCGATTTCGGCGATGTGTTGATCCCGAGCGACTCGGCGTTGACCCTGAACTTCAACCTCGAGGTGCAACACACCCTCAAGGTCGACATCCCGCCCGGTGGCGAAAAGGTTCGGTTGGTTCCGGCCGGTGGCTGGCAGAGCTGGTTGCAGGCGGGGCGCAAACCAGTGCGCCTGTTCCGCGACCAGACCTTCCATATCTCGGCGTCCTCGCGTTTCAAGATGTATTACGAATGTCAGGCCTGGACCACTTTCGATTGCACGATCAAGGACGCGCTCGGCAGGCGACAGGTGGAGTTGCAGGTTTTCGTCAGCTTGCCCAATGGCTTGACCGACGAGTCCGGCCAGCCGGTCAGGCATCGGCGCCTGAAGGCCGGGCCTGAGGGTGCGCAAATTTTCCAACCAGGTTTTTACGTGGACAGGGCGCCAGGTGTCCTGCACTTCGAGGTACCCAAGGAGGAGGTGGAGTGGATGCTTCAGCAACCCAACGTGGCGAGCCCGTACACCGGCAGTGTCACCGTGATCTGGGATTCGGAAATCTGATGGGCCGCCCAAGGCTGGGCCGCGCCTGTGTTGTGTTCACTGTCATGAGGTTCAAGGGTATGAAACGTTTGTGGTTGCTGTTGGGTTTGAGCGGGATCTCTCTGGCGGTTCAGGCCGGCCCGCAGATCAACGTCGGAACGGTGTACGACTATCTGGACAGCGACAAGAGCACTTACCTCAAGCGCGTTTACAACAGCGGCGACAGCACGGCGTTCGTCAAGGTCAACATCCTCGAAATCGTCTACGACGCCGATGGCAGTCACCGCGAAGTACCGGTCGAGCCGCAAACCGATGGCAGTAGCCGCAATGGCTTGATGGCCAGTCCTGCGCGTCTGATCGTCCCTGCCAACGGCATGCAGGGCACCCGCCTGCTGCTCATGGGAGACCGTGACACCGAGCGCTATTTTCGTGTGCGCTTCGTGCCCGTAGTTCCGGAGAAGGAAGACGAGTTCGCCGTCTCGAGTGAAGAGCGCGACGCCTACAAGGAGAACCTCTCGGCGGGGGTCAACGTGATGACCGGGTTTGGCACGGTGTTTTTTGTCCGCCCCAAAAACAGTCGGTTCGACAGCGTGATCGATGACAGCGCCGGGGTTTATCGAGTGCGCAATAACGGCAATACCGTGGTGGTGATCGATGAGTTTCGCAACTGCTCTCAGAAGAACGAAACCGAGTGCGAGCCGACCACCAAGCATCACGTCCTGGCGGGCAAGTCGTTCGAGTTCGAGAAGAAACCCGGTCGGGAATACCGCTTCAACCTGATCGAGGGCGCCGACAAAAAGGCGTTGCGCGTTGCCAGCCAGTAACACCGCCTACGGCGAGTCGCGCGGGAAGACTCGCCGCTTTTTCTCACGCAACAGGTAACTGACATGATCAAGCAATCGGCCATCGCCCTCTGTGTGGGCGTGATGACGTGTGCCCAGGTTTTCGCGGCACGGGAGGAGCGCACGTTCGAGGTGTGGGTAGATATTCCGACCCTGGGCTTTTACGTGATACCGGCCGAGACGAACTGGATTCATCTGCAACAAAGCCTGCCGTGGAACATCAACACGTCGCGGCTCGAAGGGCTGCGCAAGAATTTCGAGGTCAAGCACGACACCAGTGCGATTGAGGCGCGGCTTGAGGCCGAGCCCTATCTGTCCAACGGACGTGAAGAGCAGAACATCTACTTGCGGGTCAGCTTCAACGGTCGGGAGCTGAGCCACGATGCGACGCCCCGCGAAGTGGTGTCGGCGGCGCAGGCCATGGCCGGCGGGCGCTTTCCTCTGGAAATCCAGCCGAAGGTGCCGGCCGCTGGCTATAAGCCGGGCACTTACTACGGAACGGTCCTGCTGATTTTCAGCGCCGCCGCGCCCTGATCGCAGTTCTGCAGGGATAAAAAAAACGTGAGTGCGAGTGAATATCGACCCACCCAGGGAACCGGGCGGGGTTATCGGAGATGGGTGCAGATGAGCGCTAAAGATTTTTTGTGTTCAACGAAGTTTTCCTGGTTTTGGCGTCTTTTGATGGTGTGGGGGCTGATTCCCCAGGCCTTGGCGCAGGACGTTTCCATCACGGCGTTGTTCAAGCCTGATTCGGCTCATCCACATCTCAACCAATTCAAGAACACCACGCCACTCAGTGGGTATTGCCAGCAATATCCGGGGCAATGTGTTGAAAACCAGACGTTCAGCCTGCAAGTGCCCATTCAGTTCAACTCCAGTCGAGCGATTGCGGCCAACCATGCGTCGCCGCGCCAGGGCGCAACCTTCAAGGTGCCGGCGCAATGGCGTGATCTGACGGTTCGTCATGAGTCTGGAGCGGTGGAGACGGTACAAATGCGCATTACCGGCGTGGGCTCCAGGTACGTGACAGAGGACGTGATGGAGTTGGTCGGAGGGGCCGACGATTACAGGCTTGCGCACAACCTCCTCTGGGGATCGAGCTGGGTAAACACCCCGACGCCATGTGTTTATAGTGGGGTGGGTTACTACGCTACCAACTACTACGGTTTTTTCTGGAAAACCCCGGTGGTGGCCGCGTGTAACAAACAGGCGAAATTCACTGTGCCGTGGCTGCGTTACGACTTTCTGGACTTTTCCTATGAGCTGGTCACGCCGAATCCGTTGGGCATGCTGGCCGGTCATTACACGGGCTCGTTGACCTATACCGTCGGCCCCAACGGCGACTTCGACTTTGGCGATGTCATGTTGCCGAGCAGTCCGGTGTTGGCCATGAACTTCAATCTCGAGGTGCAACATACGCTCAAGGTCGATATCCCGCCCGGAGGTGAAAAGGTCGAGTTGGTCCCGGCCGGTGGCTGGCAGAGCTGGTTGCAGGCGGGGCGCAAACCGGCGCGATTGTTCCGTGACCAGACCTTCAATATCTCGGCCTCCTCGCGTTTCAAGATGTACATGGAATGTGAGTGGTGGGGCACTGTATACGATTGCCTGCTCGATGACCGGGTCTCCAAGCGAGGTGTGGAACTACAACTCTATGTCACCCTGCCCAATGGTCTGACGGACATGAGCGGGCAACCCGTGAGGCACCGACGGCTGCGCGCGGGCGAGGCCAATGCGCTGTATTTGCAGCCGGGTTTCTACGTCGACCGGGCGCCGGGCACCCTGCATTTCGAAGTGCCGCAACGGCAGATGGAATTCATGTTGGCGCCGGGTGCCGGTCCCATCTACAAGGGCAAGGTCACCGTGATCTGGGATTCGGAAATCTGAGGTCCGCACATCCAGCACCCTAGGTGTCTGACGCTCACGGCTGTGCTTTTACTGGCCGGCGCGACTCATGGCTGTGCGGGTCAAGCGTCTCGACAGTTCCTTCTCGGCGTCGCCCAGGTCGACCAGTAATCGGTCGAAAACCGCATCGCTGAACGGCTCATCGGCAAAAACTACCGTGTCCGGTGCCGGCAGGTCGTTCATCAGTTCCCGAAGCTGGCTGCGCAATGCGCCGCGCTGGATTTCAGTGTTCGACTCGACCCATTGGCGCTGTGTATCGCGCAAGGTGTCGAGTTGATCCGACAGGCGCTGGTAGCGACTTTTATTGGTGTCCATTTGGCTGGCATAGCGCTGGTTCAAATGGGTTTGCCAGAAGTCCTGTTCGAGCATTCGATCGACCAGGCCATCACCTTCGCCCAGGCTGAGCACCGTGTCATAGGCCTGATCGATCATTGCGTCGGTGACACCGGACACCGGCCGAAACAGCATGCCCTTCGATTGCCAGGGCAAGTCGAGGCGCTCTGCCAACCCGGTCTGATAGGCCAAGTAGACCTCGACCTCGTCCGGGTTGCCGCCACGGCTGGCGACATCGGCACGGGCAACGTCGTTGACCTGTTCCAGCCGGGCCGCGCCTTTGGCCAGGGTCACCAGTTTCTGTTCCAGTTGCGCCGGGTCGGTGGTATACGCATGGGCCTCGTAGGCGAGCACGTGGATGCCCATGTGATTGAACAACTGCGCCCCGGCATCAGCGCAATCCACCGGCGCGATGGCCATGGTGAACAGCTTTTCGCGCAGCGACGTGTCGACGTAGACCGCATCGAGCATGCGCCAGACACGCTGCACCAGTTTATCTCGGGCCTGGCCACCGGCTTTGTAGTCGGCAGAGAGCCGGGTATCGAGCAGCACTTTCAGGAAACGCTTGGCCTGGGGCTCATCGACCAGCTCCGCCCACAGATTGGCCCGCTCGACGCCCCAGCCGGGTACATCGTTCCAGTGGCGCGCGCTGTAGTCGGAGTTGACCACCCAGTCGGCCAGGCTGTTGGAGGGCACTATGGGTTCCGGGGGCAGTTGCACCGAACGACGGATCGCCTGATAGCGAACCTGGTTTAACTCCGACAGGTTGCCGACATCCAGCCGGGTACGCGCCACGACCCAGGCCTGGGCTGAGCCGGGAACCACATCGGGAATCAGGCTGATCGGGTTATCTCTAAGATCCAGCAGAAAAGCGCGGGGCCGGGTTTTGCTCAGCGTACCTTCAGGCCAGGCGGTAGTGACCGTGTCCCGCAACCCTACGACCTTCAGCCGGGGCATGCGTGAGATGTCGACAACCCTGCCCAAGGGGTTCTCATCCAGGCGCAGGATTTCCAGGTAGGTCAGTTGTTTCAGTTGCTCGACGGCACGGGTGTCCAGCACGATCTCATTGTCACTCAAGCGTAGGCGTTCGAGCCGGTGCATGGCACCGAGGTGTTCCGGCAGGCTCGTCAGGAAGCATCGGTTGGCGCTGAGTTCACGCAGGTTGGGGAAGTCTTTCAGCAAGCCGTTGGCTTTGGCGGAAAAACGGGTGTTGTCGAGTTTCAGAATCGTGACCTTGTTCAGAAATGGTTTTAGCTGCGTTCGTTCGGGCCACTGGGAACTCAAATTCAGGGGCAACAGAAATTGATCTTGTGATAGGTCCAGTGCATAGCTGTGCGGATCGATACGGCTGCCCAGCTCAGTGTTTTTTCGTTCGAAACAAGCGAGTAATCCGCGGGCAATGTGTTGTCGAATGCCGCGTAAAGGAATCGGATTGTCGACATCCAGACCGGCGGACTGCAGCTGCCAGAGATCGATCAGGTTGCGTAGTTGGTTGAGATCGTTTTCCTGCTCTTGCAGCAGCCTCATCGGCTCACCCTGTTCAATCAGGGCACTGGCAAACGTATCGACCTCGGCATCATTAAAGTGCGGATAAAGATCATGAATGCGCTCATGCACGGTTTGGCCGTCCCTGCTAAGCCCTCCGCCCCGCACCAACAGCATCGTTTCAAGTTCGGCCACCGGTCGAATCGGCGGGTCGGCAAGCACGGTCCGGCGTTCGCTGGGCGCTGCCGACTTGAGCATGACCCATTGCCTGAACTGTTCCGCGTCACCCGATGTGTAGCCCAGGGCAGTGCGTCCATTCTCTTGCGTGGCCTGCAGAACGGCTTCGAAAAAGTCATCCGCTTCATGGATCGGCTGATCCTCGCCATCACGCACCTGATACTGCCCGGCCTCGTCGCGAATCAGTACTCGCACCCGGGTGGCGTCATCGGGGCCGACGCTGTAACGCAGCTCGCCATCGAATGTTCCCTGACGAATTTCCAGACGCAGGTCGCCGAAGGTATCGGTGTTGAAGCGCAAGGTGCCCAGCACCAGGCGCTCGGTGTCGGGCGTGATTGATGCGCTCGGGTACAAACCCTGGGCCGCTCGTACCGTTTGCGTTTCGAATTGCAGCTCTCGTGCCTGGGTCCTCAGGCGCAGCGGCAGGCGGTTTTCTTGTGTGATCCGCTGAAGTTCCGTGGCGCTGGCACGCGCATGGATTTGCTCTGCAACAGTCGCCGGCAGCTCGGGGAACTCGCTGAACAGTGGCGCAATCTCTGGGGATATCGCAGCGGGTGCAATGGGCGGTGAAGCCAGGCGTTGCAGGGTATCGGTCAGTAGAGGTGGTGGCGGGGCGTTTTCAACGTGCACCCTGCGCAGCACGCCTTCATCGGTGCCGCTGATCTGGCGAACTTGCTCCAGTTGTTCATCATTGAAAGTATCGGTAATGTGGCCGAGGCGGCGCATCAGGGTCGAGCCTTCCCACTCGCGTGGGTTCTCCGTTTCGCTGACCCAGGCGCCCTGGCCGTTGTGGCGCAGGGTTGGCGCGTAGGCATCGGCGCGGCGGGGGTGACGAATGCGCTGCTGACCGGTGACCGGGTCTTCCAGCACTTCGAAGTGTTGCTCGTTCAGGCGCAAGATGCGCCGGCCCTGATGCTGGTGAATGCCCTGGTCATCAGGCCGGGCGTCCGAGGGCAAATCCACGTCGGTGCGTTGATAAGGACTGAGGTCAGGGTTCCACAAGCGCGTCTCACCGTTGGCCAACTGCACCGGTTTCAGGCCTTCGAAGAATGGCGAGAGCTTCGCCCGTGCGACGTTGCCCAGCGTGGCACCGGCTGCGAATGCCCCAAGCTGTACAACGCTTTCCAACACACCAATGGCCTGCTCGCCAGCCTCGGCCAGGTGGCCTTCAGCCAGATCAACCACACCCTCGACCACGCCATCGGTCAGTTGATAGGCGGTGTAGGCCAGCATCAACTCGCCGAGAAACGGCACAAAGGGTGTGACCACCAACAACGCGACGTTGAGGATGTCCGAGAGGATTTTTTCCAGGTTGTCCCACCAGGCCCAACGCGCCATGCGGTCGACGTATGAGGTGGAAATGGCAATTTCCCGGGCATCGTTGAGGATTTTGTTGAGTGTCTGCTGGTAGCAGTAGCGCCACAGATCGCCATTGAATGCACCTCTGCGATCATCTTCCAGGCGGGTTACGCTGAACTGCAGGTCCGGATTGTCCACCGCCGTTTCGCGCCAGCTGGGGAGATTGGAGCCCGGGGCGGCGGGGTGCCAGGTCACCTTGCTCAAGCGCTCATTCAGCCGGGAAAAAAAGTGCCCCCGTTGTTCGTGCGCCACGAACTGGCTGAAGAACTGTTGGTAGCTCTGGGTCAGTGGCGAGCCGGTCGAGGCGGGTGTTTGTGGTGCCCGGCTGTCTCGCAGTTGGCGAGTCAGCTCGGTCATGAACTCGATCGACGAGGCGTACTCCTTGAGTGGGTGTTCCGGGTCGTGGGGTATGTAGGCAATCAAGCGCTCGGGCGCAGCGCTGGTCGATGCCCCACAAACCATCAGGATAATTCCGGTCAGGGAGGTATCCATCATTGCCAGGTTGCAGTACCTGACGGGTCTGTCGTTCCACTTCAGGTTTTTGCGCTTGTCGAGGGCGCCTTGTACAACCTCATAAGCACTTTGGCTGATGTCTTTTTTCATCAGGGCCAAGTGAGCGGCGGCACTCAGCGCGCTCTTCTGGCTGAGGATGATCTTGTGTTGCAGGGTGCTGCTGGCCACGCTGTCCGAGGGCAGTAACACGGCCTTCAAGTGTTGTTGATACTGGGCACCAATATCCAGTTCACGGCACAGTAACTTGAACTGCTCAATGCTGATCTTGTGTTTAAGGGGCTTTATCAGGAAGTGCCCGCGCGCATCGGGTTGGGTGATGAACTCGGAGTCAGAGGTGAAGTTTTCGCTGGTTGCGAAGTTATGCAGTGCCGCGTCCAGCAGGGAAATCGTGCGGCTGGTGACTGCCGATGCGAAATCATGGGTCCACCAGGAAGTGGTCGCCGGGGCATAGAGTCGCAACCAGGTTTGCTTGACGTTGACCTCGACACCGTAGCGATCCTTAAGGGCTTTTTGCAGCAGCGGTTCGGCAAAGGCGTAGACGTCCTGCAGACCGTTGAGTGCCTGGTCGACACCATTCTGGGTGGTCCAGTGGTCCTTGATTGCACCTTGCAAGCGCAGGTGCGCGGAAGCCGGGGCTGCCTTGTTCCATTGGGGGATACGCAGTGGAACACTTTTTAGTTCGTTGACTCGGGCAGGGGACGTCTCTTTCAACCAGGCCGGAATGGCCTTTTTAATAAAGTCGTGGTGCCTGCTGTTGTTATTCAAGGCGAGTGAAGTCAGGCCTGGCGCGAGTGGCGTCGGCGGAATAATGGGCATGTGTTTGTCCGATTGCTGAATGTTGAGGCAACAGATTAAGTAAAGGGATAGGTGAAAAAAAGTTCAAATACAGACTGGGTTTTTGCCAGTCTGTTAGTTGATACATTTAATATTAAAGAGTGAAAAACATATAGTTACCGACACTTGAGTGCCGTTCGATTTCTGGTTATCTCGCCTCGGGAGCCTGGCACAAAGTGTGGGTGCCCGGTTGCAGGTAGGGCGTAAGAATCGGTGCCATGCCCTTGAGGACCTGGACCGGCAACGCCGAGGTGAATTTGAAGTTTTCCGCCGAGCGTCCGGGCACAAAGGCGGTCAGGGTGCCGAAGTGGTGTTCGCCAATGTAGAACACGAAGGTCGCCGTGCGGTTGAGTGATTTGGAACTGAGAATCCGCCCACCGGAACCGATGGCTTCGATGCGGTTGTCGCCGGTACCGGTCTTGCCGCCCATGGCCAGCGGGGTGCCGTCGGCCAGTTTGAAACTGCCGGCGACCCGTTTCGCGGTGCCGGCGTCCACCACTTGCGAGAGGGCTTCGCGCAGGGCGGTGGCGACCTCGGACGGCATCACCCGTTTGCCGACGTCGGGGTCGTTGGTCAGGTGGGTTTCGTACGGGGTGTCAGCGGCGAAGTGTAGGCTGTCGATACGCAGTGTCGGCATGCGTACGCCGTCGTTGAGTATGGTCCCGATCAATTCTGCAAGCGCGGCAGGGCGGTCGCCGGAACTGCCGATGGCGGTCGCCAGGGAGGGCACCAGGTGATCGAACGGATAGCCGACTTTCTGCCAGCGCTGGTGAATGTCGAGGAAGGCTTCGATTTCCAGCATGGTGCGGATACGACTGTCGCGGGCGCTCTTGTGTCGACTCTTGAACAACCAGCTGTAGACCTCCTGACGCTCGAACACACTGGCTTTGACGATGTCGCTGAAGGTGGCGTCGGGGTGCTTGAGCAGGTAACCGATCAGCCACAGATCGAGGGGGTGGACCTTGGCGATAAAGCCCTGGTCGGGCAGATCATAGGCGCCCGGGCCATAGTTGGCGTACAGACGCTCGAGACGTTCGTCGGTGAGTTTGTCTTTGTCCTTGAGGGTCTTGAGGTGCGAACGCACGAACGCATTGAAGCTCTCCTGCGGCGCTTCAGGCAACAGGTAACGGTGCACGGCAGCGAGGCGCATGGCGGTCGGGTGCATGCTGTCGAGGAAGGTGTCGAGCCGGGCCTGGGTATCTTTTTTCTGGTACTTCTTCCAGAACTTCAGCAGGAATGAGGTGCCTTCACGGTCGGCGAATTGCGCCAGGTATTCCTGGCGACGCGGATTGATGTCGTCCTTGAGCAGTTGCCCGCTGTTGTCCGGACCGGAGTAGGTGGTGTAACGCACGAGGTCGCGCATCAGACGGATAAAGGGCAGGTTGATCGACTCGCGCAGCGAATCGCGCAGGGTCGGCAGGCGGCCGTTAT
The DNA here is from genome assembly GCF_019212185.1 of Pseudomonas fluorescens. Taxonomy (NCBI): domain Bacteria; kingdom Pseudomonadati; phylum Pseudomonadota; class Gammaproteobacteria; order Pseudomonadales; family Pseudomonadaceae; genus Pseudomonas; species Pseudomonas fluorescens. Next base: position 5,298,800 of record NZ_CP078138.1, on the reverse strand, counting down.
CTTCCTTGCGGAAGTTGTGGAAGGTATGCAGGCCGCCGCCGGTGAAAAACGCCTCGCCGGGGCTGGCCGAGTATTTTCGATCCAGCGCCGCGCCGAGCATTTTGCTCAGGCTGCGGTCGTTGTTCTGGATCAGGTAGTCGACGGCCCAGCGGCTCAGGCGGTCCTGGTCGGCGATCTCGACTTTTTTCAGTTCGGCGGGGGGCAGGTTGCCGTATTTGTCGTGCAGTTCAGCAATGATTTGCAAGTAGGTTGTCAGCACCCGCAGCTTGGCAGTGGAGCCCAGTTCGAGCTTGCTGCCTTCGTTGATGTCGAAGGGCTGGTCGGTGCTGTCGGTCTGCACCCGTACCCGCGAGCCATCGGCCGTCAGTTCGAGCAAGGTGAAGCTGTAGCGAACTTGTGCGGTGCTGGTGGGTGTCAGCAGGCGTTCTCCGATCAGCCCGATCTGGGAGGCGAAGGCCGGGTCGGCGAGGCGCTTGAGGTAGTCGCTGGCCTGGGTTTGCAGATCACCCTGCAAGGTGCTGGTGGCGGACAGGTCGAGGCGGTCGAGGTCGTAGAGTGGGCGATTGAGCATCGAGGCGAGGCGGCTGCGGGCGACGCTGATGCCTTTGTTGGTTTCAATCGGCTGGATGGTCGGTTGCTGCACCCAGTCGCGGTACGTGGCTTTGCTGGTCAATGCCGCAGCGGTCAGGGCCGGGCTGAGCACGGCATTCTGCGCCAGCAGGCGAATGTGGCTGTCAGTGAGGTCGGCCAGATCGTCACGGCCCTTGGTCAGGTAATAGGAAGGTCGCCGCTGGGCAATCATCAGCGACAACACCTGACGCAGGGCCAGGCCGCGTTGTGCCAGGCTTTGCGGATCGGTGGCCTCACTGGCCAGCGCCTGGTTGACCTGATTGAAGTCGGCGCCGTACCAGACGCGCAAGCCTTCGGCCATGCCGTGCACTTCACCGTGGCCCGGCACCGCCGACAGGGGCACGCTGTTGAGGTAATCGCGCACGATGTTTTGCCGGGCGCCGAGGGTTTGCGGTCCGTCCTGATAGGCGCGCACGCTGGCGGAAATCATCTGGCGGATTTTTTCGCCGCCCGACACGGTCAGGCCATCCGGGGAGTGCCGGTACTTCTCCAACTGCGTAGCCAGGGTGCTGCCGCCGGCGGTCTGCCCGGGCAGGTGCAGCATCTTCGCCACCTGCGACCAGGCCGCCTTGGCAAAGCGTGGCCAGTCTACGGCGGGGTTGGATTTCGGCTCTTTGGGGTCGAGCAGGTCGCGGTTCTCGATGAACAGCAAACTGTGGGTCACCAGTGGCGGGATCGAGGCGAAATCCGCGTACAGCTGTTGCGGATATTTGTATTGGTAGAGCGGGGCGGTGGTGCAGTCGGTAATCGACAGCCCGGCCTGGATCTTCTCGGCGTAGGGTACGAAAAATCCGTTCTCGCTGTACTCCAGCAGCTTGGGCGAGAAGCGGGTTTGCTCTGTGATGACGTAGTCGCGTTTGAGCAGGCGCGGAAGGAATTCACCCAAGGCACTGTAGCCCAGGCGTTTATCGAAAGGACCGGCACCGGGATAGAAAATCGAATCGCTGGGTCCAGGGTGCATCGAATAACTCAATGACGCGGCGAAGCGGCTGAACTCGCGGGCCTGGAAACGTGAGGTGCGGACTTCTTTTTCGATGGCGAATCCCAGCACGATCAGAATGATCACCAGCAATAGCCAGAATGACCGCCAGACAAAACGACCACGAGGCTTTTTTTTCGGTAGAGGCGCTTCGTCCACGCTTTCAGTTGGCACCACAGGTTTACTCGAATCGGTTTGCCACAGAGCGCCCATAGTCGATTGATCCATTCACGCAGATTGATCGGACTTGCCTGAAGCTTAGACGCTGGTGGCGCGGGGTGAAAAATTTGTAACGGCAGAATTTTCGACCGGCTCCTCGTCAAACCCTCATGGAAGCCTCATCCCAGAGCGGTCCAGCGGGTAAATACGGCCTAGGTAGGGGCATGACGCTCGCACTGGGCTGTGCAATACTCCGCGCCGTTTGGCAGCTTGAAAAACGATGAAACACAGTAAATACCGCTCTGCAGGAACGGAATTTTCCGAGAGTTCTTTCTGAATTTCGTCGTTTATAGAGTGAAAATAACTGCAACAAGCTTTTTATACTGCGCCCCCCGCTGATCTTGCAGGTTTTGTCCTACAGGACGGTTCTACCCACGAAGTGGATCCGGTTTTAGCAAGCCCAGGCTTATCGGTCTGGGCTTTGACACTCGGTGGTCATATCCAATAACAAGACGAGGTTGTACCCCTATGCCAGTCGGCAATCACCAGCCCCACGGCGAGACCGCTCAAGGCGGCCCGCTCAAACGCGAACTCGGCGAACGGCATATTCGCTTGATGGCGCTTGGCGCCTGTATCGGTGTCGGTCTGTTCCTCGGTTCGGCCAAGGCCATCGAAATGGCCGGCCCGGCAATCATGCTCTCCTACATCATCGGCGGTCTGGCGATCCTGGTGATCATGCGCGCCCTCGGTGAGATGGCCGTGCACAACCCGGTGGCGGGCTCGTTCAGCCGTTACGCGCAAGACTACCTGGGCCCATTGGCGGGTTTTCTAACCGGCTGGAACTACTGGTTCCTGTGGCTGGTGACCTGCGTGGCGGAAATTACCGCGGTGGCGGTGTACATGGGCATCTGGTTCCCCGATGTGCCGCGCTGGATCTGGGCGCTCGCTGCGCTGATCAGCATGGGCTCGATCAACCTGATCGCGGTCAAGGCGTTCGGTGAGTTCGAGTTCTGGTTCGCCCTGATCAAGATTGTCACCATCGTCGCCATGGTCGTGGGCGGTATCGGGGTGATTGCCTTTGGCTTCGGCAACGACGGCGTGGCCCTGGGCATTTCCAACCTGTGGACCCATGGCGGCTTCATGCCCAATGGCGTGCAAGGCGTGCTGATGTCCCTGCAGATGGTGATGTTCGCCTACCTGGGCGTAGAGATGATCGGCCTGACCGCCGGTGAAGCGAAGAACCCGCAGAAGACCATCCCCGATGCGATCGGCTCGGTCTTCTGGCGGATTCTGCTGTTCTACGTGGGTGCGCTGTTCGTGATCCTGTCGATCTACCCATGGAACGAAATCGGCACCCAGGGCAGCCCGTTCGTGATGACCTTCGAGCGCCTGGGCATCAAGACCGCCGCCGGCATCATCAACTTCGTGGTGATCACCGCGGCGCTGTCGTCCTGCAACGGCGGCATCTTCAGCACCGGGCGCATGCTCTACAGCCTGGCGCAGAACGGTCAGGCCCCGGCCGGGTTTGCCAAGACTTCGAGCAACGGCGTGCCGCGTCGTGCTTTGCTGCTGTCGATCGGCGCGCTGCTGCTGGGCGTGCTGCTGAACTACCTGGTACCGGAAAAAGTCTTCGTCTGGGTCACTGCCATCGCCACCTTCGGCGCCATCTGGACCTGGGTCATGATCCTGTTGGCTCAACTGAAATTCCGCCAGGGCCTGAGCGCCTCTGAGCGTGCGGCGCTGAAGTACCGCATGTGGCTGTACCCGATCAGCTCCTACCTGGCGCTGGCGTTCCTGGTACTGGTGGTGGGCCTGATGGCGTACTTCCCTGAGACCCGCATCGCGCTGTACGTCGGCCCGGCGTTCCTGGTGCTGCTGACCGTGCTGTTCTATGCCTTCAAGCTGCATCCGACCAGTGTGTCCCAAGCCACAGTGCGTCAGACGGCGTAAGCCTGTCGCGCGGTAATAAAAAACCCCGGTCGAGATGATCGGGGTTTTTTTATGCCTCTCGGGGGGTTGATACCGCTGGTCCGAAAGGCATTCGCACCTGTGATTTCTGACAGTAGACACGCTCAATATCTTTAGCGAGGGTGGGCCTTGTGCAAGCGGGGGTGTCGCCATGGGACAGGTGTGGAAAGGTTTTTCCAGCTACACGGTAATTGGCGTCGCCAATACCCTCATTCACTGGCAGGTTTTTTTCCTGCTCAGTGTCGCGCTCGATTGGCGCCAGGCACGCAGCAATCTCATCGCCTTCTGCGTTGCCGCCTCGTTTTCCTTCTACATGAATGCGCTATACACCTTCGACCACAAGCTGTCGGTGGGCGGTTACCTGCTGTTCATGGCGGCGATGGGCGCATTGAGCTACGGCGTCGGCCATCTGGGTGATCTGTGGCGCTTGCATGGGTTGCTGACGGTGGCGCTGTTTTCGGCGCTGAGCCTGGTGCTGGGTTTCTTCATTTCCAAATACGTGGTGTTTCGCGAGCGTGCCGCATGAAGATCTCGCTGGTGGTTCCGGTGTTCAACGAAGAACAGACCATCGCGCTGTTCTATCACGCTGTGCGTCGCGAGTTGCAGTTGGATGATGCCGAGGTGGAGATCGTCTTTATCAACGACGGCAGCGTCGACGGCACCGCGCAACAGATTGCGGCCCTGGCGCAGGTCGATGACCAGGTAGTGGCGATCAATTTCTCGCGCAACTTCGGCAAGGAGCCGGCGCTGTTCGCCGGCCTCGAGTACGCCACGGGCGACGCGGTGATCCCGATGGATGTCGACCTGCAGGACCCGATCAACGTCATCCCGCAGTTGGTCGAAGCGTGGCACAAAGGCGCGGACGTGGTGTTGGCCAAGCGTCGGGATCGAGCCAGTGACGGCTATCTGAAACGCCACAGTGCCAGCCTGTTCTATCAGTTATTGAATCGGATTTCCTACACCCGCATCGAGGAAAACGTCGGCGACTTTCGGTTGATGGACCGCAAGGTAGTGGACGTGATTCGCACCTTGCCCGAGCACCAGCTATTCATGAAAGGCGTGCTGTCCTGGGCAGGGTTCAACACGGTGGTGGTGGAGTACCAGCGCGCCCCACGAGTGGCCGGCAGCAGCAAGTTCAACGGCTGGAAACTGTGGAACCTGGCGCTGGAAGGGGTGACCTCCTTCAGCACCGTCCCGCTGCGCCTGTGGAGCTACGTCGGCGGGGCGATCTCGATTTTTGCCGTGCTCTACGCGGTGTACATGGTGCTGGACAAGATTTTCTTCGGCAACAGCGTGCCCGGCTACCCGTCGTTGATGACCGCGATTCTGTTTCTCGGCGGGGTGCAGTTGATCGGCATCGGCATCCTCGGCGAGTACATCGGACGCATCTATATCGAGGCCAAGCATCGGCCGCGGTATGTGGTCAAGGACATCGTCAGGCGCAGCTCTGAAACGACTGAAAAGGCTGTGCTGCAACGGATTGTATGAACGCAGGGACAGGCGAGGCGGGTGTCGTGATGATCGAGCGCTGGACGCTGCATCGCATGGGGGTGATCGGGCTGGTTGGCCTGGCATTGCTCGCCAGGTTCCATGGGATTACCGAGCCGGTGATCTGGTACGACGAAGGCTTCAGCCTGCTGTTGAGCCAGCGTTCGCCCGCGCTGATCTGGACCACCACGGCGGGCGATGTGCATCCGCCGTTGTACTACGTGGTCTTGCACTACTGGACGGCGCTATTGGGCCGCAGCGTGCTGTCGGTACGCAGCCTGAGCGCGCTCGCCGATGTCGGAACGCTGCTGTTGTGCATCAAGCTGATGAGCTTGCTGGTCAGTCGGCGTGCCGCACTGATCGCAGGCGTGTTGTTCGCACTGCTGCCGCTTGCCGTGCGCTACAGCCAGGAAGTGCGCATGTACACGTTGCTCGGCCTGTGGCTGATGGCGGCCACGGTCGTGTTGGTGTGTTGGGGGCGACAGCCGTACTCCAGACGTTATCCATTGTTGTATGTGCTGCTGATGGCAGCGGCCTTTTACACCCACTACTTTGCCGCGCTGTGTGTGCTGGTGCATTGGCTGTATTGGTCTGGGCTGGGCAGTGGCGAACCGGTGTTGCTGCCGGTGCGCAGATGGTTGTTGGTCAATGTGGCGATTGTCTTGCTTTATATGCCTTGGTTGCCGAACTTTGTTGAGCAGGCGCGGACAATGAAGGGGCTGGAGTGGATCCCGCCGATGACGTGGCAGACGTTGCCAGATTTCATCAGCCAAAGCACGGTAATGACAACGCCCGCCGAAGGCGGATGGTGGGGCGGATTGATCGTATCGGCGTTGATGATTGTCTGCGCTGTCCGGGTATTGACTGATCGGCGTATTGATCGGCGTTCGGCGCTGCTGCTGGTCGCTTATTTTTTCGTGCCGGTTGTTGTGGTGTTCCTGCTGTCATGGGCGGTGCCGATTTTCATCCCCAGATACCTGGTGTTTGCCGCCGTCGGCCTGCCGATGCTGGTTGCCATCACTCTGGATCGAATCGCTGCACGCTGGCCTATCGCTGCGCTGTTGTGCCTGTGTCTATTCGCAGCCGCACAGTGGAGTGGACTGCAGCGCGTGTATGCGCAACAGGACGGACTGAACGGCACCCTACCGCGCAAAATGGTCAGGCTGGACAGTATTGCCGAGGGGATAAGGCGCGAGTTTCAGGCGGGAGATGAAATCGTCATAGATGACTTGTTCTGGTATTTGCCGTTCAGTTATTACAACGACACCGGGATTCAGCCACGGCTTTATGTGTCCAGGTTGCCCAGCGGAAAGCCCAGCGGGCCGCTCGCCTATGGCGGCTGGTTGGTCATTCCTCAGCGCCTGGACTGGATTTTTTTCAGCGATGTCTCGGCATTGGAGCCCGTTGCGAAAAGAGTCTGGTGGGTGGCCCACAAGAATCCAAGGATATATACCGTGACATTCCCCAAAGGCTGGAAACAGACGCAGACAATCGATGGCGGTGACATCGAGGCGCGGCTGTTTATTCCGAACGCTGAGCGCTGAATCCATCCATCAACACCACCACACCTTCTCGCGCCTGATGCCGATTGATCTGCGGCACCAACCGCCGGAAGTGCTCGGTCTGGCAATGTGCATCGAGCGCCGCCTGGTCCGGCCATTGTTCGATGAAGATGAAATGCCCCGGGTCGCGCTGGTCGACAAACAGATCGTAGGCGATGCACGCGGGTTCCTGGCGGGTTTTCTCCACCAGTTCGGCGTACCACGGGCGCACGGTCTCGATGTGTTCGGGTTGGATGAAGTCTTCGGCGATGACTTTGAGCATGGGTCTTCCTTGATGTTGAAGCCCGTCGCCGGCGACGACGGGGCGTTGATGACGCGTCAGGCGGCGATGTCGTTGGGCTCGAAGCTATCAGCCCGGGCCATCTGCCACATCCGTGAGTAAAACTCGCCACTCACTTCACCGGTCAGCAACTCACCGGGCTTGAGGAACACGTGCAGTTGCGAGAACAGCTTGATCTCGGTGGCTGACATGCGCCGTACCAGGTGCTTTGCGGACAGTTGCGAAGGGTGTTCGAGGCCGGCGGCGGCAAGCATTTCCGCCAGCGCATTGAGGGTGCTGCGATGGAAGTTGTAGACCCGCTGGGCCTTGTCCGGCACCACCAGGGCGCGCTGGCGCAGGGTGTCCTGGGTGGCGACGCCGGTCGGGCATTTGTTGGTGTGGCAGGACTGCGACTGGATGCAGCCGATGGCAAACATGAAGCCACGCGCCGAGTTGGCCCAGTCGGCACCGATGGCCAGCACGCTGGCGATGTCGAACGCACTGACGATCTTGCCGCTGGCGCCGAGTTTGATCTTGTCTCGCAGGTTCAGGCCGACCAGGGTGTTGTGCACGAACAGCAGGCCTTCGCGCAACGGCACGCCGATGTGGTCGGTGAACTCCACGGGCGCGGCGCCGGTGCCGCCTTCCTTGCCGTCGACCACGATAAAGTCCGGCAGAATCCCGGTCTCCAACATGGCTTTGGCGATGCCCATGAACTCCCACGGGTGACCCAGGCAGAACTTGAAGCCCACCGGTTTGCCACCCGACAACTCACGCAGTTGCTGGATGAAGTGCATCATTTCGATCGGCGTGGAAAAGGCGCTGTGCCGCGACGGCGACACGCAGTCCTCACCCATCGGCACACCACGGGTGTCGGCGATCTCGCGGGTCACCTTATGCTTGGGCAGGATGCCGCCGTGGCCGGGTTTGGCGCCCTGGCTCATCTTGATTTCGATCATCCGCACTTGCGGGGTCTGCGCCTGGGCGGCGAAACGCTCTGGGTCGAAACGGCCCTCGGCGGTGCGGCAACCGAAGTAGCCGCTGCCCAGTTCCCAGGTCAGGTCGCCACCGTGCTCGCGGTGATAGGGGCTGATGCTGCCTTCGCCGGTGTCATGGGCGAAGTTGCCGAGTTTGGCGCCCTGGTTCAGCGCGCGAATGGCATTGGCACTCAGGGAGCCGAAGCTCATGGCCGAGATGTTGAACACTGACGCTGAATACGGCTGGCTGCACTGCGGACCGCCGACGATCACCCGGAAACTGTCCGGGTCGGTCAGCGGCGCCGGACGCATCGAATGGCCGATGAATTCGAAACCCGACTGGTAGACATCGATCAGGGTGCCGAAGGGTTTGTCAGCGCTTTCGTTTTTTGCCCGTGAGTAGACCAGCGAGCGCTGCGCCCGAGAGAAGGGCAGGGCATCGCTGTCGGACTCCAGCAGGTATTGGCGGATCTCCGGGCGAATACCTTCGACCAGATAGCGGATATTGCCCAGGATCGGATAATTGCGGCGCACCGCGTGGGGGCTTTGTAGCAGATCGAAAATGCCCAGCAGACTCAGCGCGCCGGTGACCAGGGTCAGCGGCCAGATCCAGTCGTACTCGAGAAAGGGCAGGCTGGCGAGGGTGAAGATTACACAGACAGCAAAGAAGGCGTAGCGGCTCAGGAGTGACAGGCTCATACGGGTTCCTTGGGTTCGGACTCGGTGGAGTGCAGCGCCAGTGAAGTGTCTGGGCACCCTGAGGATAGCGCTGCAAAGGGCATTCGGGCGTCGTGGGCCTGATGCCATCTAGCTCGACATACTGGCCCACCCGGTCCGCTGGGGCAATCCAGCGAAGGTGGCGCTGCTGTCACGCGCATGTGATCCTTGCGCTTTTTTCCTCGAGGCTCGCTCCACCATGACTGTTTCATCGCGCACTATCCGCATCGCCGCCGCACTGTTGATCGCTGGGGATGGCCGTACGCTGTTGGTGCGCAAGCGGGGTACTGAGGCGTTCATGCAGCCTGGTGGCAAGATCGAAGCCCATGAACAACCGTTGCAGGCGCTAGTGCGTGAACTGCAGGAGGAACTCGGGCTGATCGTTGATCCGGCCCAGGCCAGTTATTTGGGAGCGTTTGCCGCGCCGGCGGCGAACGAGCCCGGTTTCACCGTCGAGGCCGAGGTGTTCCTGTTGCCCATCGAGCAGGCGGTCAGCCCTGAAGCAGAGATCGAAGAGGTGCTGTGGCTCGACCCGCATCAAGAGACTCAGGTACCGCTGGCCCCCTTGACGCGTGACCTGATCCTGCCGTTTTATTGCAACTCGTTACAGACCCCAGCCTGACTGTTCATTCACAAGGATGACGTGATGATTCCTGTCCACGATTTGCTGATCTTCGCCGCTGCCTCGCTGTTGCTGGTCCTGACACCGGGGCCAAACATGATCTACCTGATCTCGCGCTCGATCTGCCAGGGCCGCAAGGCGGGCGTGACGTCGTTGATTGGCGTGGTCGCGGGCTTCTTCGTGCACCTGTTCGCCGCTGCCGCCGGTTTGACCGCGGTGTTCCTGGCGGTGCCGATGGCGTATGAGGTACTGAAGTGGGCAGGGGCGCTGTACCTGTTGTGGATGGCCTGGCAAGCAGTCAAACCCGGCGCGCGCTCGCCGTTCGAGGCCCAGCAATTGCCGCCGGACTCGTCGCGCAAGCTGATGCTGATGGGCTTTTTCACCAGCGCGCTAAACCCGAAAATTGCGGTGTTCTACCTTTCAGTGTTCCCGCAGTTCATTAATCCGGAACACGGCTCGATCTTCTTCCAGAGTATCGCCCTGGGCCTGACCCAGATCAGCGTGAGCTTCACCGTCAACCTGCTGATCGCCCTGTTCGCGGCGGGTATCGCCTCGTGGTTCGTCAACAACCCGACGTGGCTGGCGGTGCAGCGTTACTTCATGGGGGCGGTGTTGGCGGGGTTGGCGGTTCGCCTGCTCTCTGAGCAGAAGCGCTGAGAGCGGTTTCAAGCGGCAAGCTAAAGCCCTACGAGTCACGCTTTAGCTTGCCGCTGTCATCTTGCCCCTGCTCTTAACGCACCACACTAACCCCATCCAACGTCGAAAACGATGTGTCCTTGGCCGTCAGCAGGAAGTCGCGCATGTAAGGCGCATCGAGCATGTCGGTGCGGATTGCCGCGTACAGGGTGGCGAACAATCCTTTTTCGCCCAGGCGCTTGGCCTTTACATAGCCCCGTGAGCTGTATTCATGCAGCGCCCAGTGCGGCATGCCGCAGACGCCGCGGCCGCTGGCGACCAGTTGCATCATCATCACCGTCAGCTCGGAGGTGCGCACTTGCGCGGGTTCGATATCGGCCGGTTCGAGGAAGCGGGTGAAGATGTCCAGGCGGTCGCGTTCCACCGGGTAGGTGATCAGGGTTTCGCTGAGCAGGTCTTCGGCGACGATGAAGGGCTTGCTGGCGAGGCGATGCTGGTTGGCCACGGCGAGCATCGCTTCGTAGGTAAACAGCGGCACGTAAGTGATCCCGGCCAGTTCCAGCGGGTCGGAGGTCACCACCAGGTCGAGGTCGCCACGGGCCAGGGCTGGCAGCGGGGCGAAGGAGAAGCCCGAGGCCAGGTCCAGTTCGACTTCCGGCCAGGCGTCGCGAAACTGGTCGATGGTCGGCATCAGCCATTGGAAGCAACTGTGGCATTCAATGGCCATGTGCAGGCGCCCGGCCGTGCCGCCGGCCAGTCGCGCGATGTCGCGTTCGGCGGCGCGCAGCAGCGGCAGGGTCGCATCGGCCAGTTGCAGCAGGCGCAGGCCGGCGCTGGTGAAACGCACCGGCTTGGTCTTGCGCACGAACAGCGGCATGCCCATGCGCTCTTCCAGTTCTTTGAACTGATGTGACAGGGCGGACTGGGTCAGGTGCAGGCGTTCGGCGGCTTCGACAAGGCTGTCGGCTTCGCGCAGGGCGTGCAGGGTCTTCAGGTGACGGATTTCGAGCACCGTGGCCTCCATGAATAAATTTTATGTTCAACGCGAAAACGTTGAGTTTGTCTCATGATGGGTCGGCTGTCGACAATAGGCCATCTTTTACAGGGAGCAATTCACCATGGCCTTGGCCCACACCCTCGGTTTTCCACGCATCGGCGCCGACCGCGAACTGAAAAAAGCCCTCGAAGCCTACTGGAAGGGCGACCTCGACCAGCAGGCCCTGCACAGCGTCGGCCGGCAACTGCGCGCCAGCCACTGGCAGTTACAGAAAGACGCCGGTATCGATTTGCTGCCAGTCGGCGACTTTGCCTGGTACGACCAGGTGCTGAGCCATTCGCTGGCTTTCGGGGTGATCCCCGAGCGTTTCGACAGCACCCGCGACGAGCGCGGCCTGCCGACCCTCGACACCCTGTTCGCCATGGCCCGTGGTGCTACCACCGGCTGCTGCGCCGAACACGGTACGGCGCAATACGCCCAGGAACTGACCAAGTGGTTCGACACCAACTACCACTACCTGGTCCCGGAGTTCAGCGCCGACCAGCAGTTCAGCCTGAGCTGGGAACAACTGTTCGATGAAGTCGAGGAAGCCAAGGCCCTGGGCCATACCGTCAAGCCGGTGATCATCGGTCCGTTGACTTACCTGTGGTTGGGCAAGGCCAAGGGCAACGCCTTCGACAAGCTCGACCTGCTGGAGCGCTTGCTGCCGCTGTATAACGAGATCCTTGGCCGCCTGGCCGCTCAGGGCGTGGAGTGGGTGCAGATCGACGAACCTATCCTCACCCTCGATTTGCCCCAGGCCTGGAAAAGCGCCTTCGAACGCGCCTACCACATCCTCCAGTATTCACCGCTGAAAAAACTCCTGGCGACCTACTTCAGCGGATTGCAGGACAACCTCGGGTTGGCGGTCGGCCTGCCGGTGCAGGGCCTGCACATCGACGCCGTGCGTGCCCCCGACCAACTGCTGCATGTGCTCGATCGCTTGCCGACCTACAAGATTCTCTCGGTCGGCCTGGTCAACGGGCGCAACGTCTGGCGCTGCGAGCTGGAGCCGGTGCTGGCGCAACTGCAATTTGCCCAGGAGCGTTTCGGCGACAACCTGTGGGTCAGCAGTTCCTGCTCGCTGCTCCACAGCCCGGTGGATCTGGAGCGTGAAGACAAGCTCGATCCGGAATTGAAAAGCTGGTTGGCCTTCGCCGTGCAGAAGTGCGGCGAAATTGCGGTACTGCGCGATGCCTTGAACGATCCGCAAGCGCCCAAGGTGCAAATGGCGCTGGCCGAAAGCCGGGCGATTGCCGCCAGTCGCGCCGAGTCGCCACGGATTCACAAGGCCGAGGTGCAGGCGCGGGTCAATGCGGTGACGGCTGCTGACAGTCAACGCCATTCAGCCTTTGCCCAACGTATTGAGCAACAGCGTGCCCGTCTGAAGTTACCGGCTTTTCCGACCACCACCATTGGTTCGTTCCCGCAGACGGGGTCGATTCGCCTGGCGCGTCAGGCATTCAAGCAAGGCAAGCTTTCGGCCAACGATTACACCGATGCCATGCGTCACGAAATCCGCCACGCCGTGCAGGTACAGGAGCGCCTTGGGCTGGACGTGCTGGTGCACGGTGAGGCCGAGCGCAATGACATGGTCGAGTACTTCGCCGAGCAACTCGATGGCTACCTGTTCACCCGGTTCGGCTGGGTCCAAAGCTATGGCTCGCGCTGCGTGAAACCTGCGGTCATTTATGGTGACCTGAGCCGCCCGCAAGCCATGACTGTCGAGTGGATCAGCTACGCCCAGCAGCAGACCGACAAGATCATGAAGGGCATGCTCACCGGCCCGGTCACCATGCTGATGTGGTCCTTCCCCCGTGAAGACGTGTCGCGCAAAGTCCAGGCGCAACAACTGGCCCTGGCGCTGCGTGACGAAGTGCAGGACCTGGAGGCGGCCGGGATCAAGATCGTGCAGATCGACGAAGCGGCGTTCCGCGAAGGCTTGCCGCTGCGCCGGGCGCAATGGCAGGAGTACCTGGACTGGGCGGTGGAGGCGTTCCGCCTGAGTGCCAGCGGGGTGCGTGACGAAACCCAGATCCACACCCACATGTGCTACAGCGAATTCAACGATGTGATCGAAGCCATCGCCGCCATGGATGCGGATGTGATCACCATCGAAACCTCGCGATCGGACATGGAGCTGCTGGAAGCGTTCAAGGCCTTCGACTACCCGAACGACATCGGCCCAGGCGTCTACGACATCCATTCGCCACGGGTGCCGGACACCGCCGAGATGGTCAAGCTGATGACCAAGGCCGTGCAGCGCATCCCGGCCGAGCGCTTGTGGGTCAACCCGGATTGCGGCCTGAAAACCCGCGCCTGGCCGGAGACCGAAGCGGCGCTGGTGAACATGGTGGCGGCGGCGCGGCAGTTGCGTACTCAGCTGGCGTAACAGGGTTATTGGTCATGGTCGACATCGCTGTCGGCCATGACCGTTCGGCGCCCTTCATCAAACTGTCACGCAACTGTGGCAGCGCGCTTGAACAAACATCATCAGACTCGCGTTCTACTGGGGTTCTGCGTTTCGGTGTTTTTTCATGGGTGCTGGTTTCTTTTCAAAAGTCTTTTTTCTAGCCGCGCTGTTGTTCGGCCTGCCAGCTCTGGCGGCCTCGCGTTGCGACGTCAACGTTCCTGTCGAGCGCGTCGATCTGGCCCAGCTCAGCCTGGCGTACCAGAGCATCGGACGGGCCTCGGATCCGGCATTGCTGCTGGTGATGGGCCTCGGTGGGCAGTTGATCCACTGGCCGGACGAGGTGGTGGTCGCGCTCTGTGAGCAGGGCTTTCGGGTGATCCGCTACGACAACCGCGACGTCGGTTTGTCGACCTGGCGCCAGGCTCCGGCCAGCGCCAACCTGACCTTCGAGGCGTTGCGCTACAAGCTCGGCCTGCCGGTTTCGGCGCCTTATACCCTGACCGACATGGCGGACGATGCCCTGGGCTTGATGGACGGCCTGCACATTGAACAGTTCCACGTGCTGGGCGCGAGCATGGGCGGGATGATTGCCCAGCATGTGGCTGCGATGGCGCCGCAACGGGTTGAAAGCCTGACATTGATCATGAGCAGTTCCGGTGCCGAAGGCTTGCCGGCACCCAACGCGGCGCTGGTGCAGTTGCTCTCGCGACGCAGCGCGCCGAACCGCGAGGTAGCGCTGGAGCAGCAGGCTGACTTGCTGGCGGCACTGGGCAGTCCGCAAGTGACTGATGACCGCCAGGCGTTGCTGCAGCAGGCGGCGCAGTCCTATGACCGGGCGTTCAATCCCGAAGGTGTGAAGCGGCAGATCATGGCGATCCTGGCCGAGCCGAGCCGGGTCACGTTGCTCAATCAACTGCGAGTGCCGACCCTGGTGGTGCATGGCACCGCCGATCCATTGCTGCCGGTGATGCACGGCATTCATCTGGCGGCGCACATCCAGGGCAGCCAGTTGAAACTCATCCCGGGGCTCGCCCATCGCTTCCAGGAAGCCTTCAAGGCGCCGTTGCTGGCAGCGGTGTTGCCCTATCTGCGGCAGCACCGCGAGGACACTTCGCATTGGGCGCAGATCGAGCCAGTGCGCGGGATCAACCTGCTCTGACGTCTCAGGCGTGGACCCTGACCCAGACGCTGACCAGCACGGTCGCGGCCATCAACCAGGCCACGGCGGCCACCGCCAGCGATGCTTCCAGGCGCATCTTGTCGACCATCACGTACAGGGTCGCCAGGTAGACGAAGTAGGGGATGATCGACCACATGCCAAACACAATGGTGGTCTTCAGGTCGTCCAGCGAACGGCCCTTGCCGACAATGTAGTGGGCAATCAGGGCGAAGGTCGGAAATAACGGTACCAGCCCAGCGATGTAATAGTTCTTGGTCTTGGCCAGTGCGGCGAGAATCACCACCACGGCGGCACCCAGTGCCGCTTTCAATAACAGATCCATGGTTATGCTCGCTGCGGGTTAGTGGCTGAGGCCGTATTTTTTGACTTTGTCGAACAGCGTGGTCTTGGCCATGCCCAATTCCAGGCTGGCCTGGGTCAGGTTGCCGCCGCTGCGCTGCAAGGCGTCGTTGAGCAGGTTGCGCTCGAAGGCTTCCACCGCCTCGGAAAACGCCAGGCCCTGAGCTGCGCCCGTGTTTCCAGACTTCTTGAACGCCGGCAGGCCCAAGGCGAAACGTTCGGCGACGTTGCGCAGTTCGCGCACGTTGCCCGGCCAGTCGTGGCTCATCAGGTTCGACAGGGTCTGGTTATCCAGCTCGGGCGCGGCACGGTCGAATCGCAGGGAAGACTGCTGTAGGAAGTGCTCGAACAATTGCAGGATGTCTTCGCGGCGCTCGCGCAGCGGCGGTAACTCCAGGGTCACCACGTTGAGGCGGTAATACAGGTCGCTGCGAAACTGGCCGGCACGTCCCAGTTCGTCGAGGTCGGACTTGGTGGCGGCAATCACCCGGCAGTCGACCGCCACGCTCTGGTTCGAACCCAGGCGTTCGAGGGTGCGCTCCTGCAGGACCCGCAGCAGTTTGATCTGCAGCGGCAGCGGCATGCTTTCCACTTCATCGAGAAACAGGGTGCCGCCGTTGGCGTGTTCGATCTTGCCGATTCGCCGTTTGCCGGCCCCGGTGAAGGCGTTGGCTTCATGGCCAAAGATTTCGCTTTCGAACAGGTTCTCCGGCAGGCCACCGCAGTTCAGGGCGACGAAGGGTTGCGCCTGGCGTCGACTGAAGTCGTGCAGGCAACGGGCAACCAGTTCCTTGCCGGTCCCGGTTTCGCCTTCGATCAGCACGTTGGCCGAGGTATCGCCGACGTTGGCGATCAATTCGCGCAGGTGCTGCATGGCCGGCGAACGACCGATGATGCGTCCTTCCAGCGAGTCGCGTTCGGCCAGTTGCCGGCGCAGCGAGCTGACTTCCCGGGCCAGGCCGCGCTGTTCAAGGGCGCGGCGGGCGACGTCCACCAGGCGTTCGGGGGAGAAGGGTTTCTCCATGAAGTCGTAGGCGCCTTTCTGCATGGCGCCGACGGCCATCGAGATGTCGCCGTGACCGGTGATCAGCACCACCGGCAAGCTGCGGTCGCGGGCCTTGAGGCGGCCGAGCAGTTCCAGGCCGTCGATGCCGGGCAGGCGGATGTCGCTGATGACGATCCCGGCGAAGTTATCGCCGACCAGCGCCAGGGCCTCTTCGGCGCTGCCGACACCGGTGCAGGGGATGTCTTCCAGGGCCAGGGCCTGCTGGCATCCGAGCAGGACATGGGGATCGTCTTCGACGATCAGCACACTAAGGTCGTTGTTCATATCGGCTCGGCAGGGTGAGGGCTTACCAACGGTAAACCGAGGACGAAGGCGGTACCACCGCTGACTGGGTGTTCGACGCTCAGGCTACCGCCGGTGGCGGCGGCCAGGCTCGCCGACAGGGTCAGGCCGAGGCCCAGGCCCTGTTCGCCGGGTTTGGTGGTGAAAAAGGGTTCGAACAAATGCTTGCGCGCTTCGGCGTCGATACCGTGACCGTTGTCGCGCACGCGCAAGCGGTACTTGCCCTCGACAACTTCGCCTTCGAGCCACAGCTCGGGCTGCGGTTGGGCCTGCATGGCGTCGAGAGCGTTACCGATCAGGTTGACGAGGATTTGCTCCAGGCGTGTCTGGTCGATTTGCACCTGTTGGTCAGTGAATGCTCGATGGATTTGCAACGGAGTACCGTCGAGGCGCCCCGCGAGCAATTGCAGGGCGGCATCCACGGCCTTGCCCAGGCTGGCCTGGCCCTTGTCATCGCCGCGTCGGGCGAAGGAGCGCAGGCTGGCAGTAATGCGACCCATGCGGTCGATCAATTCGTTGATGGTCTTCAGGTTGGCACTGGCGGTGTCCAATTGCCCGCGTTCGAGGAAGCGCACGGTGTTGCCCGACAGGGTGCGCAAGGCCGCAAGCGGTTGGTTCAGTTCGTGGGCGATGCTGGTGGACATCTGGCCGATGGCGGCCAGTTTGCCGGCCTGGATCAGTTCATCCTGGGCGCGGCGCAGGGTTTCCTCGGCCTGGCGCCGCTCGCGAATCTGGCCCTTGAGGCGTTCGTTGCTGGCGCGCAGATCGCTGGTGCGTTCGGTAATCCGTCGCTCCAGTTGATTGTTGGCTTCCTGCAGGGCCTCACGTGCGGCGAGGCGGGTAGCGATGACTTTGCGCCGCTCATTCCAGGCGATCAGCAGGAACGCCACCAGGGCAAAAGCCACGGCCACCAGGATGCCCTGATTGATGGCTTCGCGCCGCAGGTCCTGCAGCGGCGTGAGCAGGGTGAAATTCCACGGCGTGTCACTCAGCGGGCGCGTCTGCGCCAGGTAGCTGATGTCTTCGCCGTCGGACACCAGCTCGGCGTTGGCCGGAAAGGTCAGCTTCTCCATCCCTTCGGCCAGGCGCTCGCGGGCCAGCGGTTCCAGTTCGTTGAGGGGGAACCAGTAGTACTGCAGGCTGCGGGCCAGGCGTTCCTTGGTGTCTTCGCTCAGCGGGCGTACGGCCTTGAGGCGGCGCGCCGGATCGCTGGAGAGAATGATGATGCCGTTCTCGTCGCTGACGAACGCCTCCAGGCGCGCACGCTGCCAACGTTCTTCGAGGGCCTCAAGGCGCACCTTGACCACCGCGACGCCAATGATCTTGCCCTGCTCTTCGAGGCCGTGGGCCAGGTAGTAACCCGGTTCGCCATTGGTGCTGCCGATGCCGTAGAAGCGTCCGGGTTGGCCGCGTACGGCATTCTGGAAGTAGGCACGGAAGGACAGGTCTTCGCCGAGGTAGCTGTCGACATCGCGCCAGTTGCTCGTGGCCACGACCCGGCCCGTGGTGTCCATCACATAGATAGCCCGACTGCGGCTGCGCCGGTTAAGGCCTTCAAGGTAGGTATTGACCGCCTGCCGATGTTCCGGCGTCGGCTCGGCCAGTAACTGTGAAACGCTTGATTCGAGTTCCAGCAGGCTGGGCAGGTAGGTGTATTTGCTGATTTCGCTTTCGACCGCACGGGCGTGCAGTTCGAGCTGGCGTTGACCGTTTTCGCCAAGGCTGCGAATACCGTAGTGCTCGCTGACCCAGAAGCCGAGGTAGCCCAGCGCGCTCATCATCAGGATGATCAGCGGTGGCAGGAACAAGTGGCGAATCAGACGAGGTTTCACGGCGAGTGATGGCGGTGCGGCGCGATAAAGATTGGGGTCGCATTTCATCACAGATGCCTTGGGTCAACCACAACACTTGTATAGCCGCCACGCCCTCGTGTGGGAGCGAGCCTGCTCGCGAAGGCGGTCTGTCAGACACATTGCAGTTGAATGTGCTGCCGCCTTCGCGGGCAAGCCCGCTCCTACAGGGGGTTTGTGTATCGCTTAGTGCTGCAAAATCTTGTTGAGGAAGTGCTGGGTACGTTCGGCTCGGGAGTTGATGTCGCCGAAGAACTCTTCTTTAGGGCAGTCCTCGATGATTTTGCCGGCGTCCATGAAGATCACCCGATCGGCCACTTTGCGCGCAAAGCCCATTTCGTGGGTTACGCACATCATGGTCATGCCTTCGTGGGCCAACTGCACCATCACGTCCAATACTTCATTGACCATTTCCGGGTCGAGGGCCGAGGTCGGTTCGTCGAACAGCATGACGATCGGGTCCATGGCCAGGGCTCGGGCGATTGCCACACGCTGTTGCTGACCGCCTGAGAGCTGGCCCGGGTGCTTGTGGGCGTGTGCCGAAAGGCCGACGCGGTCGAGCAGTTGCAGGCCTTTCTTGGTGGCCTCTTCTTTGCTGCGACCCAGTACCTTGATCTGCGCGATGGTCAGGTTTTCGGTGATGGTCAGGTGCGGGAACAGCTCGAAATGCTGGAACACCATCCCCACCCGCGAACGCAGTTTCGGCAGGTTGGTTTTCGGATCGGCAATCGAGGTGCCATCGACCACGATGTCGCCTTTCTGGAACGGTTCCAGTGCGTTCACGCACTTGATCAGCGTCGATTTGCCGGAGCCGGAAGGCCCGCACACCACGATCACTTCGCCTTTCTTGACCTCGGTGCTGCAGTCAGTCAGCACCTGGAAGTCCCCATACCACTTGTTGATGTTCTTGATAGAGATCATACGGCGAACCTTTTTTGCAGACGCTTGACCAGCTGCGAGGCGGCAAAGCTGATGATGAAATACACGAGACCGGCGAAGACCAGGAACTCATTGGAGCGACCAATGATGTCGCCACTGGCGCGCGAGGCGTTGAGGAAGTCCACCAGGCCGACTGTGTAGACCAGCGAGGTGTCCTGGAACAGGATGATGCTCTGCTGCAGCAGCAGCGGGGTCATCTTGCGGAACGCCTGCGGCAGAATGATCAGGCGCATCATCTGGCCGTAGGTCATACCCAGGGCCTTGGCTGCACCCATCTGACCCTTGGGGATCGACTGCACGCCGGCCCGCACGATTTCACAGAAGTACGCGGCTTCGAACATCATGAAGGCCACGATGCAGGAGGCAAACGCGCCGATCGGGGTGTCTTCGCCGGTGATCCAGCGCAGCACGAACGGCACCGCCAGGTAGAACCAGGTGATCACCAGCAGCAGCGGGATCGAACGGAAGTAGTTGACGTAGGCGCCGGCAAAGTTCGACAGCAGTTTGTTGTGGGACAACCGCATCAAGGCCAGAACGGTACCGAGGATGAGGCCGCCGACGACGCCCAGCACCATCAGCTTGAGGGTCATCACCATGCCGTTCCACAAGCCGGGAATGGCCGGGATGATGCCACTGAAATCGAATTCCATTATTTACCCCCCACGGAGATCAGGCCGGGCACTGCGACTTTCTTCTCGACCAGGCGCATCAGCAACATCAGGCTCATGTTCAGGGTGAAGTAGATCAGCGTCGCCAGGGTGAAGGCTTCGAACAGGTTGGCGGAGAACTCGGCGGTCTGCTTGGTCTGCGCGAGCAGCTCCATCAGGCCGATCAGCGAGGCCACGGACGAGTTCTTGAAGACGTTGAGAAATTCCGAGGTAAGCGGCGGAATGATGATCCGGTAGGCCTGCGGCAGCAGTACATTCCAGTAGATCTGCGGCAGGCTGAAACCCATGGCGCGGGCCGCCGATTCCTGGCCGCGTGGCAGTGCCTGGATACCGGTACGTACCTGTTCGCAGACCCGTGCGGCGGTGAACAGGCCCAGGCACACGACAACGCTCAGGTAGGCCGAGGTGGTCGGGTTGAGGTCCTGTTTGTACCAGTCCTGCAGGTCTTGTGGCAGCAGGTCGGGCACCAGGAAGTACCAGATGAACAGCTGAACCAGCAGGGGTACGTTACGGAACAGTTCGACGTAGCAGGTCGCGATGCCTGACACGATGCGGTTCGGCACGGTGCGCATCACGCCCAGTACCGAGCCCAGCAGCAATGCAATGATCCAGGCCACGATGGCGATAGCGATGGTCCAGCCCAGCCCGGAAATGAACCAGTCGAGATAGGTCTCGCTGCCCACGCCGGTGGACTTGAAGAACACGCCCCAATCCCAGTTGTAATTCATTAGGGTCTCCCCTCAGATCAATCGATGTACAAGCACCTGCCTGGGGGAACTCCGTTCCCTCCTGGCGTAACGGCCAGGCACACGCGAGCGGCTCGACAGCCACCGGTTCGAGTGTTTCCAAAAATGCCAGCAGGTAGTGACAGTCTCCTGAAAGAGCGGCTGCCCTTTCAGGAGATAAGGTTAGTCAGAAATCAGGACTTCTTGTCGTCAGCCGCTTTGTCGGTCGGTGTGGCGATCAGGGCCTTGAGCTCGTCGCTCATCGGGAACTGCAGGTTCAGGCCTTTTGGCGGGATTGGTTGCTGGAACCATTTGTCATAGATCTTGGTGATATCGCCCGACTTGTAGGTAGCGACGATGGCGTCATCCACCGCTTTTTTGAACGAGGCATCGCCTTTACGGACCATGCAACCGTAGATTTCGTACGATTGTGGAGTACCGGTCACAGCCCAGTCGGCTGGCTTCTTGGCCTTGGCCATTTCACCGGCCAGCAATGCGTCGTCCATCATGAAGGCAACCGCGCGGCCCGATTCCAGCATCTGGAACGACTCGCCGTGGTCTTTGGCGGAGATGACGTTCATGCCCATCTGCTTGTCGGCGTTCATCGCTTTGAGAATGCGCTCGGACGTGGTGCCCGCGGTGGTCACGACGTTCTTGCCTTTCAGGTCAGCGAAATCCTTGTAGGTCGAGTCCTTTTTGGACAGCAGACGGGTACCGATTTCGAAGATGCCGACGGAGAAGTCAACTTGTTGCTGACGCTCTACGTTGTTGGTGGTGGAGCCGCACTCCAGGTCCACGGTGCCGTTCTGCACCAGCGGGATACGGGTCTGCGAAGTCACCAGGTTGTACTTGACCTGCAGGTTGGGCATGTCCAGGTCTTTTTTCAGCGCTTCGACGACGGCCAACTGGATGTCGTGGGAGTAGCCGACCGGTTTACCGGAAGCATCTGCAATGTAGGAAAACGGGATGGAAGCGTCGCGGTGGCCCAGGGTGATGGTGCCGGACTCTTTGATCTTCTTCAGTGTGCCGGTGAGCTCGGCGGCGAAAACTGGCGTGCTGATCAGTGCGGCAGCAATGGCTGCGCCCAGGATGTGGGGAACGATACGCATCAAATTTTCCTCGACATTGTTTTTTTTATGGGGCCAGTTCTTCGGCCCTCTTGTGCAGCGGAATGCCTGTCGGGCTCCTGAAGAGATTGCGCATCAGGCATTCGTTCAGAGTGTAGAGCATGAGTCGTGCCAAGCCAGTACAAACTGTTTAAATCATTGATTTATAAGGATATTAAATATTTATGGCGGTAAAAAACCAGACGTTTGATCCGGTTAACCGAATTGACCCACAGGTCGCGTTCGGAAAACCGAATGGATTTGTCCTGGATTAGGTTTGCGGAATGTAAAAAGCCCCTGAATCGTGAGAAACAGGGGCTTGGTCGGGATTGGCTGGTGAATCAGGCCGCTTCGATTTTGCGCCGATTGACGTGAACCTTGTCCAGGTACAACTGCACCTTGGCCTGTTCGTCTGCCGTGGTGAACAGTCCCAGTTTGCTGCGTCGCCAGAGAATGTCGTGAGCGGTGGTGGCCCATTCGTCACTGCATAGATAGTCGACTTCGCGGCTGTACAGCCCGCCACCCAAGTGTTCGCCCAAATCGTTGAGGTTTTCCACGCCTTCGAGCATGCGCCAGGTGCGGCTGCCGTAGGTGGTGGCCCAGCGTCGGGCGATTTCCGTCGGGATCCAGTCGAACTTGTCGCGAATCAATGCGCACAAGGCTTGTGGGGTGCTCATCTGTTCACCGCCTGGCAGGCTGGCCTGCGCGGTCCAACTCGGTTTCATCTGGGTGAAGTACGGTGCCAACTGCGCCATGGCCGATTCGGCCAGCTTGCGGTAGGTGGTCAGCTTGCCGCCGAACACTGAGAGCAAGGGCGCTTCTTCGCCACCACCAGACAGCGCCAGGGTGTAGTCGCGGGTGACGGCCGAGGGATTGTCGGATTCGTCGTTGCACAGCGGACGAACGCCGGAATAGGTGTGCAGGATGTCATCGCGGCTTATTTGTTTCTTGAAATGCGCATTCACCACCTTGATCAGGTAGTCGGTTTCGCCCTCGGTGATCGTGACGTTTGCCGGGTCGCCGGTGTATTCACGGTCGGTGGTGCCGATCAGGGTGAAGCGATTGAGGTAGGGAATGGTGAAGACGATGCGCTGATCTTCGTTTTGCAGAATATGCGCGTGTTCGCCTTCGTAGAGTTTCGGCACGATCAGGTGACTGCCCTGGATCAGGCGAATGCCGTAGGGCGATTCCATCTTCAGATCGTCGCGGATGAATTTGGCTACCCAGGGACCGGCGGCGTTGACCAGGGCCTTGGCGCGAATCGACAACAGGCTGCCGTCGGCCCGCTCCAGGTGCAGGTGCCACAGTCCCTTGCTGCGACGGGCGCTGACGCACCGGGTACGGGTGTGGATATGGGCACCTTTTTCGCGGGCGGCCATGGCGTTGAGTACCACCAGGCGGGCGTCGTCGACCCAGCAGTCGGAGTACTCGAAACCCTTGGTGATTTCGCTTTTCAGCGCGCTGTCGGCGCCGAACTTGAGACTTTTCGAGCCCGCGAGCTGTTCGCGCTTGCCCAGGTTGTCATACAGGAACAGGCCGGCGCGGATCATCCAGGCCGGACGCAGGTGTGGGCGGTGCGGCAGCACGAAACGCATCTGTTTGACGATGTGCGGAGCCTTACGCAACAGGACTTCCCGTTCGGCCAGGGCTTCGCGCACCAGGCGGAACTCGTAATGTTCGAGGTAGCGCAGCCCGCCGTGGATCAACTTGCTGCTGGCGGACGAGGTGTGACTGGCCAGATCGTCCTTTTCGCAAAGGAACACCGAAAGCCCGCGACCGGCGGCATCTGCTGCAATCCCGACGCCATTGATTCCGCCACCGATAACGGCGATGTCATAGATCTCGGCGAGTGGGGGCGTCAGGGGAGAAGTGGGCATCGGCAAGCCTCAGGCATTTTGATTATCTGTATTGGAATTCGAACATTAATGTTCATTTGTGAAAATGGTAGCCGATAAAGACGCCCGCAGCCAGTCGACTTCGATTGAAAAAACTCATCGAAGGGCGAGAAAGGAAAAATTACGAACATTGAACAGGCAGCATGCTCCTGTGGGGGAGCATGCAGAGGGAGTGGGTTAAACGACTTCCAGGCGGATCTTGTGTTGGTTCAGCAATTGCGCCAGTGCCGGCACCGGTTGCTGATCGGTTACCAGGCAGTCGACCAGGCTGATGGGACCCAGGCGAATCATCGCGTTGCGTCCGAATTTGCTCGAGTCGGCAGCGAGTATCACTTGACGGGCATTGGCGATGATCGCCTGGGAGACCCGTACTTCTTGATAGTCAAAGTCCAGCAGGCTGCCGTCTTCGTCAATCCCGCTGATGCCGACCAGGGCGTAGTCGACCTTGAACTGATTGATGAAGTCGACACTGGCCTGGCCGACCACGCCACCATCACGGCGCACAGTGCCACCCGTCAGCAGGACATCGAAGTCGTCCTTGGCGCTGAGCATCGAGGCCACGTGCAGGTTGTTGGTGATGATCTTCAGGTGATTGTGATTGAGCAGTGCCCGGGCAATGGACTCGGTGGTGGTGCCGATATTGATGAACAGCGAGGCATGATCGGGAATCTGCTTGGCGATGGCTTCGCCGATGCGCTGTTTCTCGTCGCGCATCTGGTCGGCGCGCATGGCGTAGGCGGTGTTTTCGACGCTGGAATCATAAGCGGCGCCACCATGATAGCGGCGCAGTAAATTGTCTTCGGCCAACTGATTGATATCGCGGCGAATGGTCTGCGGGGTGACAACGAACAGTTGGGCCATTTCCTCGATGCTGACGTAGCCGCGTTCGCGGACCAATTCGAGGATTTGCTGCTGACGGGGAGGCAGATTCATGGGCGTCCTTTGGGCTGCCGTGCAAAATTTGCCCATGATGCCGCAGGAATCTGCTTCCGACCAGTTACATGCCGATACGAGTTCGCTGGATGGCTTATTCAGCGCCTTCGTGGGGCTCCCATTCACGAGTACGGCTGACGGCTTTCTTCCAGCCTGCGTAGAGTTTTTCCTTCGCCGCTTCATCCAATTGCGGCTCGAATTCGCGCTCGATCACCGCCTTGCCGCGCAATTCGTCCAGGCTGCTCCAGAAACCACACGCCAGCCCAGCCAGGTAGGCCGCGCCGAGGGCTGTGGTCTCGCGCATTTGCGGGCGCTCGACCTGGGTACCGAGAATGTCGGCCTGGAATTGCATGAGGAAGTTATTGGCCACCGCGCCGCCATCCACGCGCAGGGCTTTGAGACGTTCGCCGGAATCCTGTTGCATGGCGTCGAGGACGTCGCGGGTTTGGTAGGCAATCGATTCCAGCGCTGCGCGAATGATGTGGTCGACACGTACGCCGCGAGTCAGGCCAAACAGTGCGCCTCGGGCGTAAGGATCCCAGTAGGGGGCGCCGAGGCCGGTGAAGGCCGGTACCAGGTAGACGCCATTACTGTCCTTGACCTTGTTGGCGAAGTATTCGGTGTCGTGGGCGTCATTGATGATTTTCAGTTCGTCGCGCAACCACTGCACGGTGGAACCGCCATTGAATACCGCGCCTTCCAGGGCGTAAGCCACTTCGCCGCGAGGACCGCAGGCGATGGTGGTGAGCATGCCGTGACTGGATTTGACCGCTTTGCTGCCGGTGTTCATCAACAGGAAGCAACCGGTGCCGTAGGTGTTCTTCGCCTGGCCGGGCTCGACGCACATCTGGCCAAACAGCGCAGCCTGCTGATCGCCGGCGATACCGCCGATGGCGATGCCGCTCTTGGTGTGGCCGTAGATTTCCGACGAGGATTTCACTTGCGGCAACATCTCACGAGGGATGTCCAGCAGCTCCAGCATCTTCGCATCCCACTCCAGGGTGTGGATGTTGAAGAGCAGGGTGCGCGAGGCGTTGGTGTAGTCGGTGACGTGGGTTTTGCCGCCGCTGAATTTCCAGATCAGCCAGCTGTCGACGGTGCCGAACAGCAGTTCGCCGTTGCGGGCGCGCTCACGGCTGCCTTCGACGTTGTCGAGAATCCACTTCAGCTTGGTGCCGGAGAAGTAGGGGTCGGTGACCAGGCCGGTGGTTTCGCGGATGTATTGCTCGTGGCCGTCGCGTTTCAGTTGTTCGCAGATTTCGGTGCTGCGCCGGCACTGCCAAACGATGGCGTTGTAGATCGGTCGACCAGAGGTCTTATCCCAAACCACCGTGGTTTCCCGCTGGTTGGTGATACCGATGGCCGCGACCTGGTCATGGTGCAGGCCCGCTTGCGCCAGGGCCTCGACCATCACGGCGCTCTGGGTGGCGAAGATTTCCATCGGGTCGTGTTCGACCCAGCCGGCTTGCGGGTAATGCTGGGCGAATTCGCGTTGGGCGGTGCAGACCACGTTGGCGTCACGATCGAAGATGATCGCCCGCGAACTGGTTGTACCCTGATCAAGGGCAATGATGTAGTTCTTATTCTGTATGTCGGTCATGTCGATTGCCTTGGACGAAAATAAGGAAGTGGAGCGGGGCGCATGATCGGTTCTGGGCAGTATCACGCGCCGCCGTTATCAGGAAGTTCGTGTTTTGCCATCTATGGCAGGTTGTGCATCTGTTGTAGCAGGTACAGCGCCTGGCAGGTGGCGTGCAATCAGCCCGCGATAGGCTGCGGCGCCAAGGCATGCACCGACGATCGGCGCGAAAATCGGAATCAGAAAGTACGGAATATCCCGGCCGCCAGTGAGGGAAATTTCACCCCAGCCAGCGAAGAAAGTCATCAGTTTAGGACCGAAGTCCCGCGCCGGGTTCATCGCAAAACCGGTCAGCGGGCCCATCGAGCTGCCGATCACGGCAATCAACAGACCAATTAACAGAGGCGCCAGCGGGCCTTTCGGCAGGCCGTTGTTGTCATCGGTCAACGACATGATCACGCCCATCAGGATCGCGGTGATGATCACTTCTACCAGGAATGCCTGACCGGTAGACAGAACAGGGTTGGGAAAGGTTGAGAACACCGAAGCCAATTCGAGGCTGGCCTGACTGCCACGGACCATGTGATGGGTCTGTTCGAAATCGAAGAACAAATTGCTGTAAAGCGTGTAAACCAACAACGCTCCGCAGAAGGCTCCGGCGACCTGGGCGAAAACATAGAATGGCAGTTTGCGCTTTTCGAAGTCTGTGAAAACGCACAGGGCGATGCTCACAGCCGGATTCAAGTGGGCGCCGGAAACACCGGCCGTCAGGTAGATCGCCATGCTCACGCCGACGCCCCAGATGATGCTGATTTCCCACAGGCCAAAGCTGGCGCCCGCGACCTTGAGGGCTGCGACGCAACCGGTACCAAAAAATATGAGGAGGGCGGTGCCCAGGAACTCGGCCATGCATTGGCTCGAGAGCGAGGGTTGTTGTAAAGCAGTTGTCATCGAAAACCTCGTTTTTGTTGTTGTCTGGCGCTCGCTCGGCAGGAGTGAGCGCGATGTTCACCGAGGCAGGATCCCCATCCTGTTCCCGGTTTACTGCTGAGGGTGCGAGGTGGGAATCTTCGCACATTATTCAGAAACGAAAAAATATAGACAAGAAACGCTGCTGTCAAAGGTCGAAAGTGAACTGTCGGTCACAATGGAACTATTCGTCGGGTGAATGGGCGAATGTCCTACAGTCTGAGAGGGCCACATTTGCCAGCGCCTTCGGCTCCAGGTCCCGGTTTCAAGGCTTTACATAGAGCCTTTCGGCAATCGATGACCTAGAATCCAGTCCAGCATTTCTTACATTTGCCCGGCTTGGAGTTGCCATGACCCCCGCATTGGACCTGTTGAAAAAAGTTCGTGCCGAACATCGAGTGCACAGTTACGAACATGATCCTAAATCGGCTTCGTATGGGCTGGAGGCGGCGGAAAAGCTTGGTCTGGATCCGGCACAGGTGTTCAAGACGCTGCTGGCCGCCAGTGAAAAAGCCGAGTTGCTGGTGGCAGTGGTGCCTGTCGCCGGCAGCCTCGATCTCAAGGCGCTGGCCCATGCCGCAGGGGTGAAGAAGGTCGAGATGGCCGACCCGGCGGCGGCGCAACGTGCGACTGGCTACCTGTTGGGTGGCATCAGCCCGTTGGGGCAGAAGAAACGCCTGCGTACCTTTATCGACAGCAGCGCCCAGGGCTTTGCGACGATTCATGTCAGTGCCGGACGTCGTGGGCTGGAGGTTGAATTGGCGGCTTCAGTGCTGGCCGAACATACCCAGGGCAAGTTCGCGGATATAGGCCGCGCCTGACGTTCAGCCTGTATGGTGAAAAACGCCTTGCTCTGTCACTGTCTGGCGCCGTTTCAGTGCTGCATGCTTGCATCTGCCTACATAACAAGGAGAGCAATAATGGCGTTAGCCTTCCATCAGGTCGATGCATTCAGTGACCGTCCGTTCAGCGGCAACCCGGCGATGGTCTATCGGCTCGATGCCTGGCTCAGTGATGAGCTGATGCAACGCATTGCTGCCGAGCACAATCTTGCCGAGACCGCGTTTGTCGTACGTGAAGGGCAGGCCTGGCATATCCGCTGGTTTACCCCGACTACCGAGGTGCCGTTGTGCGGCCATGCGACCTTGGCCAGCGCTTATGTGTTGTTCAATATCTACAAGGAACCGGCCGAGCGTCTCGACTTTATCTGCAAGTCCGGGCCATTGAGCGTGACGCGCGAAGACGGGCGCCTGTGGCTGGACTTCCCGGCGATCGCACCGCCCGCTGTGGCGGCCAATCCGCAGATCGCCGAGGCGCTTGGGGTGCAGCCGGTTGAAGTTCTGGGTACCAATCAATTGTTCGTGGTGCTGGACTCGGAGCAGGCGGTACGCGAGTGTCGACCGGACATGGCGGCGCTGGCGAAATTGCCATGGCTGGGCGCGATCGTCACCGCTCGCGGCGACCGGCATGATTTCGTCTCGCGCTTTTTTGCGCCGGCGATCGGCATCAATGAAGACCCGGTCACCGGTTCGACCCACTGCCTGTTGATTCCGTATTGGGCGCAGCAATTGGACAAGCTCAGCCTGACGGCCTACCAGTGTTCTGCGCGGGGTGGGGAGTTGTTTTGCCGGCTGGAAGGTGAGCGGGTGAAGATCGGTGGCGATGCGACGCTGGTGGCCAGCGGCACGTTGCATCTGGATTGAAGTGTGGGAGCGAGCCTGCTCACGAAGGCGGTGTGTCAGGCAATGGTTACTGAGGCCTGACTGCCCCATCGCGAGCAGGCTCGCTCCTACAAAAAATCAGCTAGCGGTGCTGTACCGCCGGACCCCGGACTCAACTGCCGGAATCTGCGCCGCCGTGCTGCCCGAGGCCTGGAACAGCACCAGGTGTTCGGCGGCTACGCGAATGCCGACATCGGCCCCGACCTGGTGGTCGGCATGGCTCGGGAAAATCGACTCCAGTTGGCTGCCGGTGGGCAGTTGCAGGCGATAAAGAGTCGAGGCGCCGAGAAAGGTCTTGCCGACAATCCGCGCCTTCAGTGCGCTGTCGGGCGCGTAGACGATATCGTCCGGACGCAGCAGCACATCCACCGCACCTCCGGTCGGCCAGGTGTAGGCGCGATTACCGCGCAATTCTCCGAGCTCGGTCTGCACCGATTCAGGCGTGCGCAACTGACCACGGATGAAATAGCCCTGGCCGATAAAACTTGCGACAAAGGGCGTCGCCGGTTCGTGATAGAGGTTGTAGGGCGTATCCCATTGCTCCAGGCGGCCTTCCTTGAACACGCCGACCTGATCGCTGACGGCGAAGGCTTCTTCCTGGTCGTGAGTCACCAGGATCGCACTGGTGCCGCGGCTTTTCAGAATGTCGCGAACCTCATGGCTGAGTTTGCGGCGCAATTCTCCATCGAGGTTGGAGAAGGGCTCATCAAGCAGCAGCAGCTGCGGTTCCGGTGCCAGGGCCCGGGCCAGGGCCACTCGTTGCTGCTGGCCACCAGACAGCTCGTGGGGATAGCGCTTGCCGAGGTTCTTCAGGTTGACCAGCTCGAGCATTTCCTCGGTGACCCGGTCTTTCTGCGGATGCTTGCGAATGCCGAAGGCAATGTTGTCGGCCACGCTCAGGTGCGGGAACAGCGCGTAATCCTGAAACACCATGCCAATCCGGCGTTTCTCCGGCGCGAGGGTGTAGCCGGCGCTGGAAATGGTTTCCCCCGCCAGCTGGATTTCACCTTCATGCACCGGTTCGAAGCCGGCGATCGCACGCAGGGTGGTGGTCTTGCCGCAGCCCGAGGAGCCCAGCAGGCAGCCGATATCACCCGCGTTGAGGTGCAGGTTGAGGTTCTGCACCACGCGTTGGTCCTGGTAGCCGCACGCTAGGTTGCGCAGATTCAGCAGTAATGGATGGCTCATGCGTGGTGGTACGCCGGTGGTACGAGGAATTCCAGCAGGGCCTTTTGTGCATGCAGGCGGTTTTCGGCCTGGTCCCAGGCAACCGAACGGGCATCGTCGAGCAGGTCCATGCTGATTTCTTCGCCGCGGTGCGCCGGCAGGCAATGCATGAACAGTACGTCATCGGCCGCGAGGTCGAGCAGGGCGCGATTGACCTGGTAGGGCGCGAACAGCTTGAGGCGTTTGGCGGTTTCTTCTTCCTGGCCCATGGAGGTCCAGACATCGGTGCTCACCAGGTGGGCGCCACGCACGGCATCCTGCGGGTCGCGAACGATGGTCACACGCTCACCGGCCGCCGCGACGAACTGTGGGTTAGGCTCGTAGCCTTCGGGGCAGGCGATGCGCAGCTGGAAGTCGAACTGGATGGCGGCTTCTATATAGCTGTTGCACATGTTGTTGCCGTCGCCGATCCAGGCCACGGTCTTGCCCTGGATCGAGCCACGGTGCTCGAGGAAGGTCTGCATGTCAGCCAGCAACTGGCAGGGGTGCAGGTCGTCGGACAGGCCGTTGATCACCGGTACCCGCGAGTTGGCGGCGAATTCGGTCAGGGTGCTGTGGGCGAAGGTGCGGATCATCACTGCGTCGAGCATGCGCGACATGACGATGGCGCAGTCGCCGATCGGCTCGCCACGACCCAGTTGGGTGTCGCGAGGCGAGAGGAAAATAGCCTGGCCGCCGAGCTGGATCATGCCGGCTTCAAACGACAGGCGGGTGCGGGTCGAGGACTTCTCGAAGATCATCCCCAGGACGCGATTTTTCAGCGGCTCGAACAGTACGCCGCGGTTACGCAGGTCTTTGAGCTCAATGCCTCGACGGATCACGCTGACCAGCTCTTCGGGCGTGCAATCCATCAGGGAGAGAAAGTGCCTTGCGCTCATCATTGACTACCTTTTTGCAACGGACCGCAGATACTCAAAGCCTGGTTTATCTGAAAAACGGGCGAGACCTGCGGCGTAAGCCGCACGGGGCGACGAAATAGGGGAAGGCGCAATATTGACATTAAATGTCGCGTCTTGCCACGGGGCTACGGTTTTTAGGGGATTCGGAGGGGCTACGGGGTGACCGCAATAGCGCTTTTGAAGCCTGGTTCCTGACAGCAGCGGGTCCTTTGTACACTGCCGTCGCGCGCCTTGGCAATCGAGTCGGGCGTTCGCGCCAACGTACTGGTCGTTTTGCGGCCCGCCAGTCGCCAGCATCGGGGCCAGTATCGGCAGGCCTGATGGCGGCCGATTCACGAGGCGAACGTCGCTGGTGCGCCACTCGATCACGGCCCATAGTTTGATTCCCGCGACCGTCCTTTGGTTGCCTGCGAATAAAACAGAGAATGGCCATGACCAAGACGCTTCATCACCGTGCCTGCCACCTGTGTGAAGCCATTTGCGGCTTGACCATCGAAACCACAGCCAGTGACGACGCCGGCCTGCAGATCACCTCGATCAAGGGCGATGCGCAGGACACCTTCAGTCGCGGCCACATCTGCCCCAAGGCCGTGGCCCTGCAGGATATCCAGAACGATCCCGACCGCCTGCGCCAACCGATGCGTCGCGTGGGCGACGACTGGCAGGCGATTGGCTGGGACGAGGCGTTCACGCTGGTGGCCGAGCGTCTGGCGAGTATTCAGGCCGAGCACGGGCAGAATGCGGTCGCGGTGTACCAGGGCAATCCCAGCGTGCACAACTATGGGCTGATGACCCACAGCAATTACTTCCTCGGGCTGCTGAAAACCCGCAACCGGTTTTCCGCGACCTCGGTCGACCAGCTTCCGCAGCACTTGAGCAGCTACCTGATGTACGGCCACGGCTTTCTGTTGCCGATCCCGGACATCGACCACACCGACTTCATGCTGATTCTCGGCGGCAATCCACTGGCATCCAACGGCAGCATCATGACCGTTCCGGATGTCGAGAAGCGCCTGCGGGCGATCCAGGCCCGTGGCGGCAAGGTGGTGGTAGTTGACCCTCGGCGCAGCGAGACGGCGGCGATGGCTGACCAGCATCTGTTTGTGCGGCCTGGTGGCGATGCAGCATTGCTGTTTGGCCTGCTCAATACCCTGTTCAGCGAAGGCCTGACCCGTGACAGTCATTTGCCGGTCGACGGCCTGGATGAGGTGCGTGAGGCTGTCGCGGCGTTCAGCGCCGAAGCCATGAGCCCATTGTGCGCGGTGCCTGCCGAGCAAATCCGCCAGTTGGCCAGGGATTTCGCGGCGGCTCGTACGGCGGTCTGCTATGGCCGGATGGGGGTCTCCACCCAGGCATTCGGCACCTTGTGCCATTGGCTGGTACAAGTGATCAACCTGGTCACTGGCAACCTCGACCGGGTCGGTGGCGCGCTGTGCACCGAGCCGGCAGTAGACCTGGTCGCCAGTACTTCAGGTGGGCATTTCAATCAGTGGCAAAGCCGGGTGTCCGGGCGCCCGGAGTACGCGGGAGAGTTGCCGGTGTCGGCGCTGGCCGAGGAAATGCTCACCCCGGGGGCCGGACAGATCCGCGCGTTGGTCACGGTGGCTGGCAATCCGGTGCTGTCGACGCCCAATGGCCGGCAACTGGAGCAGGCGCTGGACGGCCTGGAGTTCATGGTCAGTATCGACCTGTACATCAACGAAACCACGCGCTACGCCGACCTGATCCTGCCCTCGACCTCGGCCCTGGAAAACGATCACTACGACACCACGTTCAACATGTTCGCGGTGCGCAACGTCAGCCGCTTCAATCGGGCAATCCTGCCCAAGCCCCAGGGCGCGTTGCATGATTGGGAGATTTTTGTCGGCCTGGCCCAAGCCTTCGCCGCCATGACCGGAAAGCAACTCAAGCCGACCATGGCGCCGGCGCAGATGATCGACTTCGGGTTGCGCGCTGGTCGCTACGGCGATGACTCGCCGCACAGGTTGTCGGTGGCCAGCCTGAATGACCATCCCCATGGTGTCGATCTGGGGCCACTCAGGGCCAATCTGGCACCGCGCCTGAAAACCGCCAATCAGCGCGTGCAGGCAGCGCCCCCGGCGATTCTTGCCGACCTGGCGCGCTTTGCCGCGCTACAGGTGCCGCCGGCCGATGAATTGCTGATGATTGGTCGCCGCCATGTACGCAGTAACAATTCCTGGATGCACAACTATCACCGTCTGGTGAAGGGCAAGCCGCGCCACCAGTTGCTGATGCACCCTGACGACCTGGCCGCTCGTGGGCTGGTGGACGGGCAGCGGGTGCGGGTCAGCTCGCGGGTCGGGGAGATTGAGGTCGAGGTGTTGGGCAGTGTCGAGATGATGCCTGGGGTGGTCAGTCTGCCCCACGGCTGGGGTCACGCCAGGCCCGGGGTGCAGATGGCGATCGCTACGGCGCAACCCGGTTCGAGTGCCAATGACCTGACCGATGAGCGCCACCTTGACGAGCTGTCGGGCAATGCCGCGCTCAATGGCGTGCCGGTGACAGTGGCGGCGGCGTAGCGAAGTCTGTCGGGCAGATCGCGCATCGCGCCGGGCTTTCCGTTACAATGCGCCACCGTGCCGACAACTGAGTCGGAAAGTTCAGCCGAGGTGCTTCATGGATATCATCGAAACTATTAAAGAGCAGATCGCCAACAACACCGTTCTGCTTTACATGAAAGGCTCGCCGAATGCCCCGCAGTGCGGCTTCTCGGCCAAAGCTGCCCAGGCCGTCATGGGCTGTGGCGAGAAGTTCGCTTACGTGGACATCCTGCAGAACCCGGAAATCCGCGCCAACCTGCCAAAGTACGCCAACTGGCCAACTTTCCCGCAGCTGTGGGTCGGTGGTGAGCTGGTCGGCGGTAGCGACATCATGATCGAGATGGCTGCAGACGGTTCCCTGCAGAGCACGATCAAGGCTGCTGTAGAAGCTGCCGCTGCGGGCAAGACCGAAGCGTGATCCGAATGCAGGGGCGAGTCCCCTGCAGCCAATAAAAAGCCCCGCTTCTCAGCTGAGAGCGGGGCTTTTTATTGGGAGGCGAGTTGTAACTTACTCGTCTTCGCCCATCTGCGATTGCAGGTAGTTCTCGATACCGATTTTGTCGATCAGGCCCAGTTGAGTTTCCAGCCAGTCGATATGCTCTTCTTCGGACTCGAGAATGTCTTCGAGCAGTTCACGGCTGCCGTAGTCGCCAACAGTTTCGCAATGGGCGATAGCGACTTTCAGATCGGCGTGGCCGGTCTTCTCGATGCGCAGGTCACACTCGAGCATTTCCTTGGTGTGCTCGCCGATCTGCAGCTTGCCCAGGTCCTGCACGTTCGGCAGGCCCTCGAGGAACAGGATGCGCTTGATCAGCTTGTCCGCGTGTTTCATCTCGTCGATGGATTCGTGGTACTCGTGCTTGCCCAGTTTGTTCAGGCCCCAATCTTCGTACATGCGGGCATGCAGGAAGTACTGATTGATTGCGACCAGCTCATTGGCAAGGATCTTGTTGAGATGCTGGATGACTGTGATGTCGCCTTTCATGATGGGGTCCTGTCCTTAAGTTCGATATATAAGGCTGAGTTTGAGCCGACCGTAACTTAGTGTCAAACCTAAGTTATTGAATAATATATGAAAATTAATCGGAATAAGAATGTTTGTGTTCCGCATCCTGACGCTAAGCGATTGAATTACAGGCATAAAAAAACCGGACTTGAAGTCCGGTTCTTTGAAATACTGAATTTACGCGGCGGAAAATTCCACAGGATAGGGAATCGCTGCCTGGCTCAATTGCAGGTCGGCCAGGGTTTCGCGAACCACTTGCTTGGCAAGGCAGGCGCATTTGCCGCATTGGCTGGCTACGCCGGTCGCTTCGCGGACCTCGCGGTAGCTGCAGCAACCTTCGTAGATTGCTTCGCGGATTTTGCCGTCGGTGACGCCAGTGCAAATGCAGACATACATAAAGTGAGAACCCATCGCTGGTTTTGGCTCAATTGCGATGGATCTTAATGTTAACGAGAATGATTGTCAAAGTGGTTTCTGAGGGTATTGTTGCCACGTGTGGGTTGCCTGACGAACGGCTGCATGGCGACAGGTCAAAAACGCAGTGTATGATGGTCGGTCTTTGTAAAAGGTAGCCGCTTCATGATTTTGTCGTGCACTCGCGACAGACTGGGTCGGTACCGATCTTCACGCACTACACCAGGAGATATCCAATGAGCGTACTCGTAGGCAAACAAGCCCCTGATTTCACCGTACCAGCCGTACTGGGCAATGGCGAAATCGTTGATAGCTTCACCCTGTCCTCGGCCATCAAAGGCAAATACGGCCTGGTGTTCTTCTACCCGCTGGACTTCACCTTCGTTTGCCCGTCCGAGCTGATCGCTCTGGACCACCGCATGGCTGATTTCAAGGCGCGTAACGTTGAAGTGATCGCAGTATCCATCGACTCGCACTTCACCCACAACGCCTGGCGCAACACCCCGATCAATGCCGGCGGCATCGGTCAGGTTCAATACATCATGGCTGCCGATATGAAGCACGACATCGCCAAGGCCTACGACGTTGAGTCCGAAGGCGGCGTAGCTTTCCGTGGCGCGTTCCTGATCGACGACAAAGGTGTTGTCCGCTCGCAGATCGTCAACGACCTGCCACTGGGCCGTAACATGGAAGAGCTGATCCGTCTGGTCGACGCTCTGCAATTCCACGAAGAGCACGGCGAAGTCTGCCCTGCCAACTGGAAAAAAGGCGACAAGGGCATGACCGCTTCGCCAGAAGGCGTTGCTGCTTACCTGACCGAGAACGCTGGCAAGCTGTAAGCCACGCGCAAGGTATGAAAAAACCGGCTTCGGCCGGTTTTTTCATGGATGCAAGAAAGCGCCGTGCAATCAGTCGCCGAAGTCTTCCCAGCCGCCCATTTGTTTCCAGCGGTTAACGATGCCGCAGAACAGATCAGCGGTTTTCTCGGTGTCGTAGCGCGCCGAGTGGGCCTCACGACCGTCGAAGTCGATGTCCGCAGCCTGACAGGCTTTGGCCAGGACCGTCTGGCCATAGGCCAGGCCCGCCAGGGTCGCGGTGTCGAAGCTGGAGAACGGGTGAAACGGGTTGCGTTTCATGTCCAGACGCGCCACGGCCGCGTTGAGAAAGCCCAGGTCGAAGCTGCTGTTATGACCGACCAGGATCGCACGCTTGCAGCCATTGGCTTTCAAGGCCTTGCGCACGCCCCGGAAGATATCGGTCAGGGCGGTCTCTTCACTCACGGCCATGCGCAACGGGTGATCGAGCTTGATGCCGGTGAATTCCAGCGCCGCGGCTTCGATGTTGGCGCCTTCGAACGGTTCTACACGGAAGAAGTAGGTGTGGTCCGGGTACACGAAACCTTTTTCGTCCATGCTGATGGTCGTCGCGGCGATTTCCAGCAAGGCATCGGTAGCGCAGTTGAAACCACCGGTTTCAACGTCAACGACGACTGGCAGATATCCACGGAACCTGGCTGCCATGGGGTGACGCGAGCCACCACCACCTTGACCTTCCTGATCGTCGTCGTAATTGTCATCACTCACGCGTTTTCCTCCAGCAGGCGCCAGCGCAGTTTTTCACCGGCGCGCAGCGGGATAACAGTCAGCTCGCCGAACGGCAGGCTGGCAGGGGCAGTCCATTCTTCACGGATCAGGGTAATACGGTCGGTATTGACCGGCAGGCCATAGAAGCGTGGACCGTTGAGGCTGGCGAAGGCTTCGAGCTTGTCCAGCGCATTACGCTGCTCGAACGCCTCGGCGTACAGCTCGATCGCGGCGTAGGCGGTGTAGCAGCCGGCGCAGCCGCAGGCCGCTTCCTTGGCGTGCTGGGCGTGGGGCGCCGAGTCGGTACCGAGGAAGAACTTCTCGCTGCCACTGGTCGCGGCATCCAGCAGGGCAACCTGATGGGTGTTGCGCTTGAGGATCGGCAGGCAATAGAAGTGCGGGCGAATACCGCCCACCAGCATGTGGTTGCGGTTGTACAGCAGGTGATGCGCGGTGATGGTCGCGCCAACGTTGGCCGACGCTTCGTTGACGAACTGCACGGCATCGGCGGTAGTGATGTGTTCGAACACCACCTTGAGCGTTGGGAAGCGCTCAACCACACGACGCATGTGCTCGTCGATGAAGATTTTCTCGCGATCGAACACATCGACATCGCCGCGGGTGACTTCACCGTGGATCAGCAAGGGCATCCCGACTTCGGCCATGGCCTCGATCGCCGGGAAGATCTTGTCAACGCTGGTGACCCCGGAGTCGGAGTTGGTCGTCGCGCCCGCCGGATAAAGCTTGGCGGCGTGTACGAAGCCACTGGCCTTGGCGGTGCGGATTTCGTCCGCAGTCGTGCGGTCGGTGAGGTAGAGCACCATCAACGGTTCAAAGCGGCTGCCGGCCGGGCGCGCAGCGAGGATACGCTGGCGATAGGCGTCGGCTTCAGCGGCATTGCGCACCGGTGGTACCAGGTTGGGCATGATGATGGCGCGACCAAAGGTGCGCGCGACATCCGCCACGGTATTGGGCAACGCAGCACCATCGCGAAGATGAATATGCCAGTCGTCGGGACGCAGCAGGGTCAGGCGGTCGGACATTGGGGGGATTCCAGGCGGGTCAAACTCATGGGAATGCTACCGGAAAAGACTCTTGCAGGCACTCGCTATCAAGTTTTGCTGCACCTGACCGATATCCCCAAGGTACGCCGTATATATGTCTGTCAGTCTTTTCGTTGCAAAAATCAATGGAGCCTCCCGTGCGCCAGCGCTATTTAGCCTTGCTCAGTGTGTTCGCCAGCCTTCCTGCCATGGCACTCACTTTCCAGACTCGCCTGGAGAGCATCGAGTGGAAGGTCGAAGGTGATAAATTCGAGTGCCGTCTGGCTCAGCCGATTGCCGATTTCGGCACCGGAGAGTTCGTGCGCCGGGCCGGCGAGCAGGCGACCTTTCGCTTGAAGGCTTACAACTCCATGCTGACGGGCGGCTCGGCGACCTTGCTGGCAGCGGCTGCGCCCTGGCAGCCGGGGCGCGGGGATATCAACCTGGGCTCGGTACGACTCGGCAGTGGTGAAGTGCTCTTCAATAGCTCGCAAATACAGGCCGGGCGGCTGATCGGCGGACTGATGGACGGTCGCAGTTCTGTGGTTCGCCATTACGCGGCGGATGGCCGGATGTCCGAGGTGCGGGTGCTACCGGTCAGTTTCAGCACAGCCTATGCTCAATATCAGGAGTGCGTCGCCAAACTGCTGCCGAACAATTATGACCAGATCAAGCAGTCCGCAGTGGGTTTCCCGGGTGGAGGCATCGAACTGGACGCATCGGCGAAAGTTCGCTTGCAGCAGATGCTGGCGTTCATGAAGGCGGACCCGACGGTCAATCACATCGAGCTCGACGGGCATTCGGATAACAGTGGCAACCGTCTGACCAATCGCGACCTGTCGCGTCGCCGCGCGCTGGCGGTGATGGATTACCTCAAAGCCAACGGCGTTCAGGAGTCGCAGATTACCCTGCGTTTCCACGGTGAGCAGTATCCGGTGGTACCCAACACCAGCCCTTCTAACCGGGCAAAGAATCGTCGGGTAATCGTTCAGCTCGAACGCCTTGCGCCCGCTGCTGAGCCTGTCCCTCAGGACAGCACGGCCAAAAACACCGCATCGACCTCCTGAACCCGCTGAAATCGTCGCTGACTCGACATAATCTGTCGCTTCGTCGTCATAAGCTGTCGCGCCTCTGTAATTTATCCTTGCGCAGCGGTAGACTGCGCGGCTTTCCGTAGAACCCCGTGGAGTGATGGCATGGCGGACGTAAACAAGGTCGTTCTGGCGTATTCCGGCGGCCTGGACACTTCGGTGATCCTCAAGTGGCTGCAGGATACTTATAACTGTGAAGTGGTGACTTTCACCGCTGACCTGGGTCAAGGCGAAGAAGTCGAACCGGCTCGCGCCAAGGCTCAAGCCATGGGCGTCAAAGAGATCTACATCGACGATCTGCGCGAAGAATTCGTGCGCGACTTCGTGTTCCCGATGTTCCGTGCCAACACCGTCTATGAAGGTGAGTACCTGCTGGGTACCTCGATCGCACGTCCGCTGATCGCCAAGCGCCTGATCGAAATTGCCAACGAAACCGGCGCTGACGCCATTTCCCACGGCGCCACCGGCAAAGGCAACGACCAGGTACGTTTTGAGCTCGGCGCCTACGCGCTCAAGCCAGGCGTGAAAGTGATTGCACCATGGCGCGAGTGGGACCTGCTGTCCCGCGAGAAGCTGATGGACTATGCCGAGAAGCACGCGATTCCGATCGAGCGCCACGGCAAGAAAAAATCCCCGTACTCGATGGATGCCAACCTGCTGCACATCTCCTATGAAGGCGGCGTGCTGGAAGACACCTGGACCGAGCACGAAGAAGACATGTGGCGTTGGACTGTCTCCCCGGAGAAAGCGCCTGACGCTCCGCAATACCTGGAACTGACCTATCGCAACGGCGACATCGTGGCGCTGGACGGCGTCGAGATGACCCCGGCGACAGTCCTGGCGACTCTGAACCGTATTGGTGGCGAGCACGGTATCGGCCGTCTGGATATCGTCGAGAACCGTTACGTCGGTATGAAGTCCCGTGGCTGCTACGAAACCCCGGGCGGCACCATCATGTTGCGTGCCCACCGTGCGATCGAATCGATCACGCTGGATCGTGAAGTGGCTCACCTCAAAGACGAGTTGATGCCCAAGTACGCCAGCCTGATCTACACCGGCTACTGGTGGAGCCCTGAGCGTCTGATGTTGCAACAGATGATCGATGCTTCCCAGGTCAACGTAAATGGCGTCGTGCGCCTGAAGCTGTACAAGGGCAATGTAATCGTGACCGGTCGCAAGTCTGACGATTCGTTGTTTGACGCCAACATCGCGACCTTCGAAGAAGATGGCGGCGCTTACAATCAGGCTGATGCTGCGGGCTTCATCAAGCTCAATGCCCTGCGTATGCGGATTGCCGCAAACAAAGGCCGCAAGTTGTTCTGATGATGTTACGTTGATCACCCGTTGTGATCCCGTCCTGGGCGGGGTCACAACAGGTTTGAATTCTCCGGTTTTCGACGTTCTGTTGAACCTTTTTTGCCTTGGCCATGTTCTTGGCTTTCTCAATCATCACTCCTGTCTTTTCTCTCTCCAGCCTCGGCATGTACGGCCTGGCCCTGAGTAGATGGCGAAGCGACGGCGTTGATCACCTGGGTGTTCAGGTTGTAGAAAATGCAACAGGAGTCGTTGGCGTGCATTGCCTTGATTGCCGACTTCTTCAGCGTCTCGCCAATCAACTGTTCTGACTCCGCGCAGGTCAGTAGCATCGTGAACGTTTGTTGCGTCAGCGGGGCCTGATTGATGGTTTTGGTCAGCTTGCCAGTGTCCTTCTTCTTGCGAACCCAGCGAGCATCGACAATGCGGATACAGTGCACTGAGGCGGGCAGGCAGATTTGCTGAGGTGTGCGCAGGCGGCTGATCAACTCGACGTGGGCTGGCGGATCCTGAGCGCTCTGCAGCAGGTAGTCGGGATGCCCTTTGATCTCCCCGCGGCTCTTGCGTTTCTGCGGTTGCGCGGCGATTTCCCGAGGGATCGATGGGCGGGGTAAATCATCGCACTCAACCGGGGGTGGGGGACTGACAGGTTTTTTTTCCGGACGAGACCCCTCGTCAAATACCTTGATGAAGTGTTTGCCTTTCTGAAAATCGGAGGGCGCGTACAAGGATTTATAGTTGAAGTTAAGGGTGATGAAGAACAGAAACATTAGATAAAAAGGAAAGCTGATCAAGAACCAGATATAGAGTTCCCGATCATCGTCATCGAGAAACGGCAACGACACCGCAGCGGAAGTTTCAGACAGTGCTGCAAATATCGCAATGATGGTCATGGGGTTTACTATCTTTGTTGGTTTTTTTTGCATAGTGGGTACTCGAGTGATTGTGTGTTGCGCGTCGCTAGCGTAATTAATGCTGATTGGAGAGCGCGCTAAAAACGATGTTTTAATCATCGTCGGTCGTGCTTTTAGAATAGGGCAGTGTTCAGCGTCTGTTAAGTGCGGTTGTGAATTAGTTTGATTAAGCTTGGTTGTTTAATAAGCGCAAGCGCTGGTGGTGCCTGCCGATCAGGGTTTCGTAAACTTTAAGAGACATTGTTTTTTCTGAAAACCTGTAGGAAAGATCTTATATATTTGTAGGGATCGTCTCTCGGTATGCTCGACCGGCCCGCTCAGCACCCCAAGGGCAAACCGCATACGCTATTGTGCAGGTTCTAAAAATTCGAACAGCGAAAATTGGACTTGCCCATGAATAAAGTGCTGATCGTGGATGATCATCCCGTCATTCGACTGGCTGTACGCATGCTAATGGAGCGTCATGGCTATGAAGTTATTGCTGAAACGGATAATGGTGTAGATGCTTTACAACTTGCCCGGGAACATATGCCGGACATTGTGATACTGGATATAGGCATACCCAAGCTTGATGGTCTTGAGGTTATCGCACGGTTGAACTCGATGAGTTTTACCATGAAAGTTCTAGTGCTGACTTCCCAAACGCCTGGACATTTTTCAATGCGTTGCATGCAGGCGGGTGCGTTTGGTTACGTCTGCAAGCAACAGGAATTGACCGAGTTACTCAGTGCAATCAAGGCGGTCTTGTCCGGGTACAGTTACTTTCCCAATCAGGCGTTGCACTCTGTGCGCTCGACGATGAGCAGTGCCAGTGAAGCGGACATGG
Source organism: Pseudomonas fluorescens (assembly GCF_019212185.1). Lineage (NCBI taxonomy): Bacteria > Pseudomonadati > Pseudomonadota > Gammaproteobacteria > Pseudomonadales > Pseudomonadaceae > Pseudomonas > Pseudomonas fluorescens. The sequence goes on along the minus strand of NZ_CP078138.1, from coordinate 5,257,224 downwards.
TAGAACGCTTGTCGGGCAGAGAGATGATGGTGCTGCAGCAATTGGCGAGGGGCAAGACCAACAAGGAAATCGCCGATGGGATGTTTCTCAGTAACAAGACCGTCAGTACCTACAAGACCCGGCTTCTGCTCAAGCTGAATGCGCGCTCGCTTGTCGACTTGATCGAACTGGCCCAGCGCAACGGTCTGGTTTGATTCGCGGCCTCTTTGGGAGCGGGGCTTCTGGCGATCCTTGATCGCAAAAAAAAGCCTCTGCATTGAGAGGCTTTCAGGGTCTAAAGGTCATAATCATAATCGGCCAACTGCTTTTGCAGACGTCGTTCCTCCAGCATATTATCGATGGTGCGACGCTTGCTCAGGTTGGTCTTTGCCACCTCCACCTGAGGCTCGACATCATCGGTTTCAACCGGGGGGAAGTCGTCTTCTACGTCCAGTTGTACTTTGCCATCGCTCATACGTTTGACTCCAGGCTAAGAGTGCCATTGGCGCTTCTTATATCGATAATCTCCTGGCGGGTAAAAAAGATTTTTTCAATCGACAAATCAATAAAGTTAATAGCGGCTCAATCGTCAGAGGTTTTTTGCTTGTACTCGCACAGGTCCTCGATCCTGCAGCTGCCGCACCGGGGCTTTCGGGCAAGGCACACGTAGCGTCCATGCAGGATGAGCCAGTGGTGAGAATCAAGCAAAAAGGCTTTGGGAACAAACTTCAGCAGTTTTTGCTCCACTTCCACGACGTTCTTGCCCGGCGCCAGGCCCGTACGATTACTGACTCGAAAAATGTGTGTATCAACGGCCATTGTCAGCTGGCGAAAAGCCGTATTGAGCACTACGTTGGCGGTCTTTCGGCCGACGCCTGGCAAGGCTTCCAGTGCCTCTCTGGTTTGCGGAACTTCCCCACCATGTAACTCGACCAGCATTTTGCATGTCTGGATGACATTCTTCGCCTTGCTGTTGAACAGGCCAATGGTCTTGATGTAATCGGACAATCCCTCCACCCCGAGCGCGTAAATCGCAGCGGGTGTATTGGCCACCGGAAACAGTTTGGCGGTTGCTTTATTGACGCCGACATCGGTGGACTGGGCTGAAAGAATCACCGCGATCAACAGTTCGAAAGGCGATGTATAAGCCAGCTCGGTTTTCGGTTCCGGATTGTCTTCGTGCAGCCTGCGGAAAATTTCCAGGCGTTTTGCGGCATTCATGGGCGCAGCGTTTCCTTGGGGCGATCAATGGGGGGTGGAGCGGCCAAGCCACGCTTGTCTGGTGGCCAGGAGCAATCCCAGCAGGATAAACCCACCTGGGGCAATGATGGCGAATCTGAATGTGCCAGGGCTGTCCAACCAGACGAGCCACTCTGCGACGGAGCCATGACCCAGACCTTCGCGTAACAAACCGAGGATCATCATCAGGCTCGCAAACAGCCCGCACAGGCGCAACCGCTCAGGCAGTGTGCTGTCAGTGAAAAAACCGTTGCACTCCAAAATCACACATTGCAGGGCAATCAGGCCAATCCAGAGGGCCAAATGCTGGTGCAACTCAAGTACCCAGGCCTGAACGGCCAGCGACGCCAGGCTGGTGAGAGTGGCCGCGATTGCCACTGAGAATGGCAATTGCAATGCAGAGGGAATCCTGTGGCGCAGCACACGCATCTTCACGCTGTAGAGTCCAATAACCAGCAGCGCAACCAGCGCAAGTATCGCGGCCGTCAGCACGCTGTCGCTGGCCCCTGCCAGCGACGCGAGCATCAATGAGTTTTGCAGTGATGCAGGCTTTTTCACGGGGCGCTCCCGATCCATTCGGATTGGTGTTGATCAAAATAGCGCAGGGCCTGGTGAACGGCGTTAATCACCGCGCGCGAAGTAATAGTCGCCCCGGCCAGTTGATCGAATTGACCGTGATCCTTTTTCAATGCCCAGCCGCTGGCGTTTGGCTCATTCAATGATTTTCCGCTGAATCCGGCCAGCCAGGGATTGGGGTGTGCGGCGATCACTGCGCCCAGCCCCGGTGTTTCCGCTTGCTTGAGGGTTTTGACGCCGATCAGTCTGCCGTGGCTGTCGATCACGATCAGCAACTCGATCGCGGCTTCGTATCCGGTTACCCGACTGCGCAGCACAACCGCGCGGGGAATCCCTTTGAGGGTTGCCAGGTAACCCGCCAGCAAGGTGCTGCTTTCCAGCTCAACATCAGTGACAGCCAATGGTTGTTCCAGAGGCAGATTGTCATAGCTGCCTGCCGGCAGCATATCCAGCAATCTTTGGCTTTCGCTCGCGCGCTGTTCCGTCGCGAACCGTGGCGCCAGCGCGTGCTGCAACAGATAAGTGGCACCAGCCCCCAGCCCGATTACGACCATCAGGAGCACGAGGCCGAGATTGCGCGTCATGGTGTAGGCAGCTCGGGTTGTCGGGCGACGAGGCGTTCCAGGGCCGGTACGCAGAGATTCATCAGCAGCACCGCAAAGGCCACGCCGTCGGGATAGCCGCCCCAGGTTCGAATCACGTAGGTCAGCAGCCCAACGCCTGCGCCGAACAACAAGCGTGCTCTGGGGCTTTTGGCTCCGGAGACCGGCTCAGTGACGATAAAGAACGCAGCGAGCATGCTGGCGCCGCTGAGCAAATGAAACAGCGGCGAACCGTTGGAGTCTGAACCCGAGCCGCTCCAGCACAACAGGCTGATCATGAACAAGCTGCCGAGCATGCCCACGGGGGCGTGCCAGCTGAATATCCGTTGTTGCAGGAGAAAAGCGCCACCAGCAAGAAAGGCCAGGTTCACCCATTCAACGCCTTTGCCGCCGAAATGGCCAAATGCCGGGTCGCTGGCGAACAGCTCGTCCATGGTCAGGCTTTTGTTGATGCGCAGGCTATCCAGGGCGGTCGCTCCGGCCCAGGCGTCAGGTTGTTCGATCCTGTTGAAGCTGAGGCCGAAGATTTGTTGCAGACCATCGGCCAGGCTGACTGTGTGAGCACTGGGCCAGTGAATAAGTTGTTGCGGAAAACACACCAGCACCAGGGCGAAGCCCAGCATCGCCGGATTGAACGGATTACTGCCCACGCCACCGTACAGGTGTTTGCCAAAGAGCATGGCGCCGGCTGCGGCGCTGACCGTTAACCACCAGGGGCAATAAGCAGGCAGCGCCAGTGCCAGCAAGGTGGCGCTGACCAGTGCGCTGCCATCGCTAAGGGCGGGCCTGAGTGGATGTCGACGTAAACGCAACACGGCGGCTTCAATTGCCAGGGCACTGCCGCAGGCCAGCAGCAGATTGACCAGCACCCCCCAACCCGACCACCAGACCAGCGCCAGCATCCCCGGTAGCGTCGCCAGTAGAACCCGTTTCATCGCCTGTTGCAGGCGATCATCCACCGACTCAAGGGCTGGCATGATCGTTCACCTGGCGCTCTGCTTCACTCAGCCTGGCACGGGCGGCCCTCAACAGTTCGGCTGGCGTCTGCGCCTGGCGTTCCAGTTTGCTTACCTCGGCGCGGGCGTAGGCCAGTGCTGTCTTGAGTTGTCGCAGTTGGCTATCGATCGGGCGCTTTTCCGTGCGTACCAGCACCGGTGCAGGCTTGTCACTGGCGTGTTCCGCCGCATGCAAGGCGTGTTCGGCCTGACTCAAGGCTGCGGCGAGCAAATCCAGCTGCTGTGCTGGTGCATCACCGGCCTGGGCTTTCTTCAATTCGGCGCGGCGCATTGCCAGCTGGATTTTCGCCCGTTTGAGTTCAGCATCGTTGGCAGGCAAGGGCACTTGTACCGGGTTCGCCGGGGCATTTTTTTCGAGCTGCGCCAGTGCCTGCTCAGCGGCTTCGAACTGCCGCTGAAGGACAATCAGTTGCGACTGTTGCTCGAAGGTCGGCGGGTGGCCAAAGGCTTTCAGTGACTTGTGCAGTTGCGCCCGGCTCATCGCCACATCGATCTTGGCTTTTTTCAGGGCGGCATCCGCCGCTGCAGCTTTTTGCGCTTGCACCCGGGCAATGGCGTCCTGCAACGGGTTGCCGGCGCTTTCGCTCGGACGAGTGGCCTTGAGTGCACGGGCGGCGCGTTCGGCAGCCCGTTGCTCGTCTTCGCGGCGCAGGCGGGCATTGCGCTGTTCGAAACGTTGGCGGGCGTGATCGCGTTTGTCCTTGCGCGCCTGAAATACCTCGGGGTTCGATGCCAGGCCACCGACGATGGGAACTACAGCGTCAGAAGGCAGTGGACGCATCTCGATGCAGTCGACCGGGCAGGGCGCCACGCACAGGTCGCAGCCGGTGCACTCGTCGATGAGCACGGTATGCATCAGTTTGGCCGCGCCGACGATCGCATCGATCGGGCAGGCCTGGATGCATTTGGTACAGCCAATGCATTCGGCCTCGCGGATATAGGCGATTTGTGGCGGCGCGCTGCCTCGACTGAGGTCCAGTTCGATGACCGGTACCTCGAGCAGTTCGGCCAAGGCCGCAATTGTCTCGTTACCGCCGGGCGGGCACTTATTGATCGCCTCGCCGCTGGCGATGCCTTCGGCGTAGGGCTTGCATCCGGGATGACCACACTTGCCGCATTGGGTCTGGGGCAGGAGTGCGTCGATGCATTGAATCAGACTCATGTTTTGATCAGTCCACTGAATCCGAGAAAGGCCACGGCAATCAATCCGGCGCCGATCAGGTCGATTGGCAAGCCACGAAAGGCCAAGGGCACATCGTTGTCGAGAGTACGCTGGCGTAAGTCGCTGAACAGGCTCAGTACCAACCAGAAGCCGAGTCCGGCGCCAAGACTCAGCGCCATATGTCCACCCAGGCCGCTGGCGTCCTGCATGCCCAGCAAGCTAACGCCGAGTACACCGGCATTGCCCAGCAGCAATGGCCAGAGTCCGCTGAAAGGCAGCGCGGGCAAGGCTCGTGTCAGCCCGCTTAGCAGAGGTGTTATCAGCAACACGCTCAAGGGCAGAAACACAAACAGATGGAGGGCGGTCAGGCTCAGGGGCACCAGCAGCCAATGATACGCCACGTAACCCAGCAACCCGTTGAGCAGCATCAGGCAGGTGGTGGCAATGCCCAGGGCATGCACCTGACGTCGGTCCGCCAGCGGGTCGTGGCTGCCTTGCAGCAGTGGGTCGACGCCCAGCGGCCAGTGCAACAGGAAATTGTTGATCAGGGCCGTGCTGATGAGCGTAAGCAGGGTATCGGTCATGGCGTGCCGGTGTGTTCGAAAGGCCTGTAATTGAAGATTAGGCAGGATCCGGCGGGGCAGATATGAAAATCCCACCGTCGCGATCAAGCGCGACGGTGGGATCGGTCCAGCCAGGCGATTACTTGATGCGCTGGCCTGGCTTGGCGCCGCTGTCCGGGCTCAGCAGGTAGATTTCTTCGCCGCCAGGGCCGGCCGCCATCACCATGCCTTCGGAGATGCCGAACTTCATTTTCCGCGGCTTGAGGTTGGCGATCATCATGGTCAGGCGACCGTCGAGCTTGGACGGATCCGGGTAGGCGCTCTTGATGCCCGAGAACACGTTGCGTTGCTCATCGCCAATGTCCAGGGTCAGGCGCAGCAGCTTGTCCGCGCCCTCAACGGCTTCGGCCTTGACGATCAGCGCGACGCGCAGGTCGACTGCGGCAAAGGTGTCGAACTCGATCTCCGGCGACAGCGGGTCCTTGGCCAGTTCGCCATTGCCTTGTGGGGCGGCGGAACCGGTGTCGGTCTGGCTGGCGACGAGGTCTTCCTTCGATGCATCGGTCATGGCCTGGACCTTCACCGGGTCGATACGGGTCATCAGCGGCTTGAACTCGTTCAACTGATGGTTGGCCAACAGGCTGGCGTGATCGTTCCAAGTCAGCGGCGGCACATTGAGGAACGCTTCGGCGTCGGCGGCCAGCAACGGCAGCACCGGCTTGAGGAAAATCACCAGCTGGCGGAACAGGTTGACGCCGGTGGCGCAGATGGCCTGGACTTCCTCCTGCTTGCCTTCCTGCTTGTTCAGCGACCACGGCGCCTTGTCGGCGATCCAGGCATTGGCACGGTCGGCCAGGGCCATGATTTCGCGCATGGCGCGGGCAAAGTCGCGGGCCTCATAGGCATCGGCGATGCTTGGCGCGGCGGCCAGGAAAGCTTCGGTCAGTTCGGGTGCAGCATTTTCAGCGACCAGCACCCCGGCGTTACCCTTGTGGATAAACCCGGCGCAACGGCTGGCGATGTTGACGACTTTGCCCACCAGGTCGGAGTTGACCTTCTGTACGAAGTCTTCCAGGTTGAGGTCGAGGTCGTCGACGCCACGGCCCAGCTTGGAGGCGTAGTAGTAGCGCAGGTACTCCGGCGACAGGTGGTCCAGGTAGGTGCGGGCCTTGATGAAAGTGCCGCGCGACTTGGACATTTTCTGGCCATTGACGGTCAGGTAGCCGTGCACGTTGATGCCGGTCGGCTTGCGGTAGCCCGCGCCCTCGAGCATGGCTGGCCAGAACAGGGCGTGGAAGTTGACGATGTCCTTGCCGATGAAGTGATACAGCTCGGCGCTGGAATCCTTGGCCCAGTAGGCGTCGAAGTCCAGATCCGGGCGGCGTGCGCAGAGGTTCTTGAAGCTCGCCATGTAGCCGATCGGCGCATCCAGCCAGACATAGAAGTATTTGCCTGGCTCGTCCGGGATCTCGAAACCGAAATACGGCGCATCGCGGGAGATGTCCCACTGTTGCAGGCCGACATCCAGCCATTCGGCGATTTTGTTCGCGACCGCGTCTTGCAGGGTGCCGCTGCGGGTCCACTGCTGGAGCATGGCCTGGAAGTCCGGCAGCTTGAAGAAGAAGTGCTGGGAATCCTTGAGCACCGGGGTGGCGCCGGAGATCGCCGACTTCGGATCCTTCAGGTCGGTCGGTGCGTAGGTTGCACCGCATTTCTCACAGTTGTCGCCATACTGGTCTTCAGTGCCGCACTTCGGGCAGGTGCCCTTGATGAAGCGGTCGGCCAGGAACATCTGCTTTTCCGGGTCGAAGTACTGGGTGATCGAGCGCGTGGCAATGTGCCCGGCGTCACGCAGCTTCAGGTAGATCTGACTCGACAGCTCACGGTTTTCTTCGGCGTGAGTGGAGTGGAAGTTGTCAAAGTCCACCAGGAACTCGGCAAAGTCGGCGCTGTGTTCAGCCTGGACGTTGGCGATCAGTTGTTCCGGGGTGATGCCTTCCTTTTCCGCGCGCAGCATGATGGCCGAACCGTGGGCGTCGTCCGCGCAGACATAGGTGCATTGGTGACCGCGATGCTTCTGGAAGCGCACCCACATGTCGGTCTGGATGTACTCAAGCATATGGCCCAGGTGGATTGAACCATTGGCATAGGGCAGGGCGCTGGTGACGAGGATCTTGCGTGGCTCGGACATGGGGCTCGGCTACTTGATGAAACGGAGGTCGGCCACTATAAAGCGCTGGCGATTATTTTTCACCCTCGGGGCCTGTTTCCGGATTTGTGGCAAGGCTGGCCTGCCCAAGGCCGGCGTAATCGGGTCGCCACGAAAGAGCGTCCGGCGTAGGATAGCCGCCTGATTTTCCAGTCTTGTTATCGGAGTTGCCCATGAGCGCCGTCAATCGTGCAGCGGTGGAAGCCGTCCTGCGCCAGTACACCGATCCTTACCTGAACCAGGACCCGGTCAGCGCCGGCTGCCTGCGTGGCATCGATATCCAGGGTGATCGCGTCAGCGTGCAGCTGGAGCTGGGCTATGCCGCCGGACTGTTCAAGAGTGGCTGGGCGCAGATGCTGCAGATGGCCATCGAAGGCCTCGACGGCGTTGCGTCGGCCAGGGTCGAGATCACCACGGTGATCGCTGCGCACAAGGCACAAGCGCAGATTCCCGGCCTGGCCAACGTCAAGAACGTGGTGGCCGTGGCCTCGGGCAAGGGCGGTGTGGGCAAGTCCACCACCGCCGCCAACCTCGCGTTGGCGCTGGCCCGTGAAGGCGCCAGGGTGGGGATTCTCGACGCTGATATCTATGGTCCGAGCCAGGGCATCATGTTTGGCATCGCCGAAGGTACCCGGCCCAAGGTCAAGGATCAGAAATGGTTCGTGCCGGTCGAGTCCCATGGCGTGGAAGTGATGTCGATGGCTTTCCTCACCGATGACAACACGCCGATGGTCTGGCGCGGCCCGATGGTCTCCGGTGCGTTGCTGCAATTGGTAACCCAGACCGCTTGGGGCGATTTGGACTACCTGGTGATCGACATGCCGCCAGGCACCGGTGATATCCAGTTGACCCTGGCGCAGAAAGTCCCGGTGGCCGGTGCCGTGATCGTCACCACGCCTCAGGACCTGGCCCTGCTCGATGCACGCAAGGGCGTGGAGATGTTCCGCAAGGTCAACATCCCGGTGTTGGGCGTGGTGGAAAACATGGCGGTGCACATTTGCTCCAACTGCGGTCACGCCGAGCACTTGTTCGGTGAAGGCGGCGGCGAGAAGTTGGCCAGTCAGTACGGTGTCGAACTGCTGGCGTCGTTGCCGCTGTCGATGGTGATTCGTGAACAGGCCGATGGCGGCAAGCCAACGGTGATCGCCGAACCGGACAGCCAGATTGCCATGGTTTACCAGGAACTGGCGCGCCACGTCGGCGCGCGGATCGTATTGCAGGAAGCGCTGTCGCCGGCGATGCCGAATATCAGTGTCAGCGACGATTGAAAATCTGAAATGCTGCTCTTGTAGGAGCGAGCTTGCTCGCGAAGGTGCATCAGTTGACACCGCGGTGCCTGACCCACCTTTGCGAGCAGCGGAGTGCCGCCGGAGCTGCTCCTACAGTTGATCTTCTTCGTGTCTTAAATCCGCAACCCGCCATCCATCTCCAGAATCCGCCCGGTGTAGTAGTCGTTCTCGAAGATATACGCCGCCGAATGGGCGATTTCTTCCGGCTTGCCCATGCGCTTGAGCGGAATGCCTGAGGTCATTTTTTCCAGTGCTTCGGCCTTCATGCCCAGGGTCATTTCGGTCTCGATGAAGCCCGGCGCAATGCCCGCCACGCGGATTCCGTAACGCGCCAACTCCTTGGCCCAGGTCACGGTTGCCGCCGCCACGCCGGCCTTGGCGGCGGAGTAGTTGGTCTGGCCAACGTTGCCGGCACGGGAGATCGAGGAGATATTGATGATCGCGCCGGTCGATTTCAGCTCGATCATCTTCGCTGCCACTTCACGGGTGCACAGGAATACGCCGGTCAGGTTGACGTCGATGACGGCCTGCCACTGGGCCAGGCTCATCTTGGTCATCTCGCCGTCCTTGACCTTGACCAGCAAGCCGTCGCGCAGGATCCCGGCGTTGTTGATCAGGCCATGGATCGCGCCGAAGTCGTCGCCAACCTGGGCGACCATATGCGTCACCTGTTCTTCATCGGCGACGTTGCACAGGTAAGCGCGAGCCTCGACGCCGGCGGCCTGGCAGGCGGCAACGGCCTGGTCGAGTTTCTCCTGGTTGAGGTCGACCAGTGCCAGCTTGGCGCCCTTGCTGGCGAAATACTCCGCCATGGAACGGCCCAAACCCTGGCAACCGCCGGTGATAATGATTACTTTGTCAGTGAGTTGCATTCGCATGCCCCAATTGCAGGTCGAAGTGGTTTTCTTGTTGTAGGCCTCTCGATCTGCGCCTGACGTGGCCTGGCTGCACATGAGAATTGCCCTGAGGGCATCGCCGGGACGTTGATCCCGCTGCCCGTCCGTTTTTTCGACGGATTCTATTTGAGGAGTCACAAATTGAGCGTTGAAGCTGCCAAGCATGCACGAGAATTACTGCTCAAGGAATACCGTGGGGTGCTCTCGACGCTCTCCAAGGCGATGCCCGGCTTTCCCTTCGGCTCCGTGGTGCCATATTGCCTGGACGAGCAGGGCCGACCGCTGATTTTGATCAGCCGAATCGCCCAGCACACCCACAATCTGCAAAAAGATCCCAAATGCTCGCTGCTGGTGGGCGAGCGCGAAGCCGAAGATGTCCAGGCCGTCGGGCGCCTGACCTATCTGGCTGAGGCGCAAAGGATCGACGACGAAGCAGCGATTGAAGCCGCAGCGGGGCGCTACTATCGGTACTTCCCGGAGTCGGCGAACTACCACAAGGCCCACGATTTCGACTTCTGGGTACTCAACCCGGTGCGTCATCGCTACATCGGCGGGTTTGGCGCGATTCACTGGGTCGATCAATTGACCCTGGCCAACCCATTCGCCGGTAAGGCCGAGGTGAGCATGGTCGAGCACATGAATGCCGATCACGCCAAGGCCATCGCCCATTACGTCGACCTCAGCGGTTTGCCCAAACATGCGCCCGCCGAAATGGTCGGTCTGGACAGCGAAGGCATGCACCTGCGCATTGGCCAGGCGCTGCACTGGTTGCCGTTTCCACAAGTCTGCAACACGCCGACACAGGTGCGCGAAGCCTTGGTTTTACTGGCGCGCGCCGAGGTTTGGCCGACAAAAGCGACCAGCGAAGCTTGAAATCACGAAACGGCGACATCATCTAAGACTAACTGGCAAGGCATTCTTGCGTTGAGGAACCATTTGATGCGCCCTTTTTTATTGCTCTTTCTGCTGTTTCCGGTGCTGGAGCTGTTCGTATTCGTCAAGGTCAGCGCGGCGATCGGGTTTTTCCCGGCGCTGCTGCTGATCATTCTCGGCTCGATGCTCGGTGTGTTCGTGCTGCGTATCGCCGGGCTGGCTACCGCCCTGCGTGCCCGTGAAAGCCTGAACCGCGGCGAGTTGCCGGCCCAGACCATGATCGAAGGCCTGATGCTGGCCCTGGGTGGCGGTCTGTTGATCGTCCCGGGTTTTGTCAGCAGCGTGCTGGGTCTGATCATGATGCTGCCACTGACCCGTCGCCTGCTGGCCAACAAGATGCGCCAGCGGGCCGAGGAACAGGCGATTCGCCAGCGCGCCTTTGCCGACGACCTGCAACCTCGCGGCGGTCCCGCCCCGCGCGAGCCGTTGGGCCGAGAGCCGAACGTGATCGAAGGCGAATTCGAACACCGCGACTCCAAATAACTGCAGCATTCACACGGCACCTTCGGGTGCCGTGTTCGTTCCAGCGCCCAGCGAAGTAAAAAATTTCACCGTGCTGCCCTTGTAATAAGCTTATGCGCCCTTATGTATCGGTCACCGCAAGGTTTCTGGTGCAAATCGCCAGACAGACTTCCGCGTCTCGCTCGACGAGCCGCAACCGGCACCGCCGGAAATCAACCACCGCCGGGACCACACCGGCCGCTGAAACTACAAGTAGGAGAGATCGACAATGAAGCTTCGTCCTCTGCATGACCGCGTCGTCATCCGTCGCAGCGAAGAAGAAAAGAAAACCGCTGGCGGTATCGTTCTGCCAGGTTCGGCTGCTGAAAAAGCCAACCACGGCGAAGTTCTCGCTGTAGGCGCCGGCCGTGTGCTGGAAAACGGTGAAGTGCGTGCTCTGGCCGTGAAAGTGGGTGACAAGGTCGTGTTCGGCCCGTACTCGGGTAGCAACACCGTCAAAGTCGACGGCGAAGACCTGCTGGTAATGGCTGAGAACGAGATTCTCGCTGTTATCGAAGGCTAATACCTCAGTTCAATTTCCCGCGACTACTCAAGTATTTAAGGAATATCGATCATGGCTGCTAAAGAAGTTAAATTCGGCGATTCCGCCCGCAAGAAAATGCTCGCCGGTGTCAACGTCCTGGCTGACGCAGTAAAAGCGACCCTGGGCCCGAAAGGCCGTAACGTGATCATCGAGAAGAGCTTCGGCGCTCCGACCATCACCAAGGACGGCGTTTCCGTTGCCAAAGAAATCGAACTGAAAGATCGTTTCGAAAACATGGGCGCGCAACTGGTAAAAGACGTTGCTTCCCGTGCCAACGATGACGCAGGCGACGGCACCACCACCGCTACCGTTCTGGCTCAATCGATCGTCAACGAAGGCCTGAAAGCCGTCGCTGCCGGCATGAACCCGATGGACCTGAAGCGCGGTATCGACAAAGCGACCATTGCTATCGTCAAAGAGCTGAAGTCCCTGTCCAAGCCATGCGCTGACACCAAGGCGATCGCTCAGGTCGGCACCATCTCGGCCAACTCCGACAACTCCATCGGCGACATCATTGCCGAAGCCATGGGCAAAGTCGGTAAAGAAGGCGTGATCACCGTTGAAGAAGGCTCGGGCCTGGAAAACGAACTGTCGGTTGTAGAAGGCATGCAGTTCGACCGTGGCTACCTGTCGCCGTACTTCGTCAACAAGCCAGAGACCATGACTGCCGAGCTGGACGGTCCGCTGATCCTGCTGGTCGACAAGAAAATCTCCAACATCCGCGAAATGCTGCCAGTACTGGAAGCCGTTGCCAAAGCCGGCCGTCCACTGCTGATCGTGGCTGAAGACGTTGAAGGCGAAGCCCTGGCGACGCTGGTTGTGAACAACATGCGTGGCATCGTCAAAGTCGCAGCCGTCAAGGCTCCAGGCTTCGGCGACCGTCGCAAGGCCATGCTGCAGGACATCGCCGTCCTGACTGGCGGTACCGTTATCTCCGAAGAGATCGGCCTGAGCCTGGAAAGCACTACCCTGGAGCACCTGGGCAACGCCAAGCGCGTGACCCTGTCCAAGGAAAACACCATCATCGTTGACGGTGCTGGCGTTCAAGGCGACATCGAAGCACGCATCAACCAGATCCGTGCCCAGGTTGCCGAGACTTCCTCCGACTACGACCGTGAAAAACTGCAAGAGCGTCTGGCCAAGCTGTCCGGCGGCGTTGCAGTGATCAAGGTTGGCGCTGGCTCCGAAGTTGAAATGAAAGAGAAGAAAGCCCGCGTTGAAGACGCCCTGCACGCTACTCGTGCAGCCGTTGAAGAAGGCGTGGTACCTGGCGGTGGCGTGGCACTGGTTCGCGCTCTGCAGGCCATCAGCGAACTGACCGGCGACAACGCTGATCAGAACGTCGGTATCGCCCTGCTGCGTCGCGCTGTTGAAGCGCCACTGCGCCAGATCGTTGCCAACTCCGGTGACGAGCCAAGCGTTGTCGTCGACAAGGTCAAGCAAGGCGAAGGTAACTTCGGTTACAACGCAGCGACCGGCGAATACGGCGACATGATCGAAATGGGTATCCTGGACCCGGCCAAAGTGACTCGTTCGGCTCTGCAAGCGGCTTCGTCGATTGCCAGCCTGATGATCACCACCGAAGCCATGATCGCCGAGATCAAGGAAGACGCTCCAGCTGGCGGCGGCATGCCAGACATGGGCGGTATGGGCGGCATGGGCGGCATGATGTAAGCCAGCCTTACCCCGTACGAAAAAACCCCGCGCTGCGAAGGCAGGCGGGGTTTTTTATTGCGCCTGGTTTGCTTTATGAGGCGACGGGCTTGGCCTTGGCAGCAAGCTCGGTCGCGACAGCCGGTCGATACAGGACGTAGTAATAAGAGCCCAGGCAGATCAGCCAGCAGAACACGGCGGTCCACACATTGTGCGAAAAGAAGTGCGCACCTTGCATCATGCGGCTGATGGAAAACACCGTGCCCAGGCCGAACGCGAAGACGAAGGCCATGCGTGCCAGTTTCGGCCGACGGTCACGCAGGACGAAGAACAGGCCGAACAAGGCGAAACCGGTGGCGGCATGACCGCCAGGCCAGCAGCGGCCCGGTTTGTCGGTCGCTGGCCGCGGGCTGAGCAGTTCGCTGTAGGTTTCCTTGCCGCCGAATTCTTTCAGGCTCCAGGGACACTGCACTGCCGTGACCGCCTTGACCGGGGTGACAAAGGCCGTGGCCAAGCCGAGGGATAGCACCAGGCAGCCCAGTTCGCGTTTGAATGGCGTTAGCCGCGCTACGAAGAACGAAGCGATAAAACCCAGCACCGCCAGCACCGAGAACACAATCACTACCTGCTTGGCCCGGTCATGCAGGATGTTTTCCAGGAAGTAGCTGTGCCGGCCGATGAAGCCGCCAGCCTGCGGATCGTAGAACAACTGCGCCAGGCTCATGTCCAGTGAGGTGAGTTCAAGCAACAGCAGGGTGATTGCGGTCACGGCGGGAATGCCCAGGCAAATCCACAGATTCAACGGGCGAGAGGCGGGACGCGAAAGGGTTGTGGGCATCGGGCGATCCTGAGCATGGATAAAGGTGCAGCGGGAACCAGCGCGCCAGTCTGAACCCTGTCGCGTAGGCTCGGTGTGAACAGCGGGTGAAAAATTTGTGAGCCGTTTTGCCGTGAAATTGACTGCACGTGGGCGGGGCAGACAACTCTGGCCCTTCGCCGCACTTGGCCTTAAGCTGCGCGAGCCAAGACGGCCGTTTCTGTGTACGGAGCAAGATCCCATGCGAATTCTATTGGTTGAAGACAACCGCGATATCCTCGCCAATCTGGCGGATTACCTGGGGCTCAAAGGCTATACCGTGGATTGCGCGCAGGACGGTTTGTCAGGTTTGCACCTGGCGGCCACCGAGCATTACGACCTGATCGTGCTCGACATCATGCTGCCCGGCATCGATGGCTACACCCTGTGCAAACGCCTGCGTGAAGACGCTCGGCGCGACACTCCGGTGATCATGCTCACCGCCCGTGACCAACTGGATGACCGATTGCAGGGCTTCAAGTCCGGCGCGGACGACTACCTGATCAAGCCGTTCGCCTTGTCCGAACTGGCCGCGCGTATCGAGGCGGTGATGCGCCGAACCCAGGGCGGTGGCCGGCGAGCGCTGCAGGTCGGCGACCTGAGCTACGACCTCGATACCCTGGAGGTGACCCGCGAAGGGCGCCTGCTGAAGCTCAACCCGGTCGGTCTGAAGCTGCTGGCGGTATTGATGCAGAAAAGTCCCCACGTGTTGCGCCGGGAAATCCTTGAGGAAGCCTTGTGGGGCGATGATTGCCCGGACAGCGACAGCCTGCGCAGTCATGTCCACCAGTTGCGCCAGGTTATCGACAAGCCGTTTGCCAAGCCCTTGCTGCAAACCGTGCACGGCGTCGGTTATCGCTTGGCCGAGGGGCGTGATGGAGTTTAAGCAGAGCCTTGCCCAGCGGATCATCATTGCCTTTGCACTGATGAGTGCGCTGGTTGCGGGGGCGTTCGCCATGGGCATCGTGGCGACCGTTCACCTGGTGGAAGAAAAACTGATTTCCGCGGGCCTTGGCGGTGACCTGCAACGCCTGCTGCTGATGGACAACATGTCTGACTGGAGCCATCGGCCGGAACCCGATCAGTTGTTCTACTTCACCGGCGGCCCTGGCGATTTTGACCTGCCCAAGGATTTGCGCCATCTGGATGCGGGGTTTCACGAAGTATTCCGCGAACAATTGTCGTACCACGCGATGG
The DNA here is from genome assembly GCF_019212185.1 of Pseudomonas fluorescens. Lineage (NCBI taxonomy): Bacteria > Pseudomonadati > Pseudomonadota > Gammaproteobacteria > Pseudomonadales > Pseudomonadaceae > Pseudomonas > Pseudomonas fluorescens. The sequence goes on along the minus strand of NZ_CP078138.1, from coordinate 5,242,009 downwards.
TCGAGATCGTCGATGGTCGGCATTACGTCCTGTTGCAGGATCAGAGTGATTTCGAGGAGCGCGAGCGAATCCTGTTTGCCGTGGTCCTGGTCGGCTTCGTCCTGAGCCTGGCATTGGCGGTATTCCTCGGTTGGGTGTTGGCACGCAAGGTCATGGCCCCGGTGGTGCGTCTGGCCCGGCAGGTCCGTCATCGCGACCAATTGCTGGGGCTGGCCCCGCCTTTGGCGCCGGACTATGCCGCCGATGAAGTCGGGGAGTTGGCGGTGGCCTTTGATGCCACCCTGGGTCGCTTGCGTCAGGCATTGAACCGCGAGCGGCTATTTACCAGCGATGTCAGTCACGAGTTGCGCACGCCCTTGATGGTGCTCGCGACGTCCTGTGAGTTATTGCTGGAAAATCCGGCGCTCGACCACCGTGGCCGCGCCCAGGTTGAACGCATCGCCCGGGCCTGTGAGGAAATGCGCGAGCTGGTGCAGACTTTCCTCATGTTGGCGCGGGCCCAGCGCGAAGCGGCAGGGATGGCGCCGCAGATGACGCTGCGTCAAGTGGCGGAGGATCTGCTCGGGTCATGGCGCGAGCCCATCGAGGCCAAGGGACTGGAGTTGGTCCATGAACCTGGCAATCCACTCGATACCCCGTACAACGCGACTTTGCTGCATGCGGTCATGGGCAATCTGTTGCGCAATGCCTTGCACTACACCGATCGCGGCTTTATCCGCCTGACCCTGTTGCCGACCGGCTTCCTGGTGGAAGACAGCGGTGTGGGCATTCCCGAAGAGAAACGCGAGGCCATGTTCGAACCCTTTGTGCGGGGCAACGAACAACGGGGTGAAGGCCTGGGGCTCGGCCTGTCGTTGGTGCAACGGATTTGTGAAAACCAGGGCTGGACGGTCAGTCTCAGTCATATGGAACCGAATGGCTGCAGATTTCATGTGGAATTGACCCTGTCTCATCCCTAACGTCTTGTTTTTGTGAGACTTGTAGGTTGTTTCCTACGGTATTGGGTAAGTAACCGTGCCGTTAAGGTGTAAAACTCTGTAATACTTCAGGGCTTTTTCCAACGAAATTTTCACATTTGACTCACCTGAAACTCACGCCGCGCTCCCTAAGGTTACCGTCATCAATTGAGGAGACATTGATGATGGACGACCCGATCAAACTCGAATTTTCCGAGAAATATGACGACGCGCACGCCCAGCGTTACCTACGCAAGCACAAGGACGGTCTGGGCCGCCAGTTGTCGCACAAGCGTGATTTGCAGCTGGGACGGACCGCGCTGAAGCGGGTGGGAGAACCAGGCCTGGTACTGGATTTGCCCTGTGGCGCCGGCCGTTTCTGGCCAATGCTGGCGGAAAAATCCAATCGGGTGATTATCGGTGCGGATAACTCGGCCTCAATGGTCAAGATCGCCACTCAGTCGCAACCCGCCCATGTGGTCGAACGGGTACGACCTTTGCAGACATCTGCATTCGACATCGCGCTTCCCGACAACTCCGTGGACAGCATTTTCTGCATGCGCCTGCTTCACCACATCGGCGAGGCCGAGCATCGGCTGGCCATCCTTCGGGAATTCCAGCGTGTCACCCGTGACAGCGTGATTCTTTCACTGTGGGTCGATGGCAATTTCAAGGCCTGGAAACGCAAGCGCGCCGAAAAATCCCGGGCGCAGGAAGGTTACCAGAATCGCTTTGTGTTACCGGCTGCTACGGTTGAAGCCGAATTTGAGCAGGCTGGCTTCCGGGTACAGGAACATTTGGACTTCATTCCGCTCTACGCCATGTGGCGCGTTTATATTTTGCGAAAGAGGTAAGGGCATGGCAGTTGAACAGGTATCGCTCGCGCAGATCGCGCCTGAAGATCGTTTTGATTACTTCTGGAGCCAGCGTGGCGAATGGGTGGAAGAGCCGAATGTTCGTCGCGGTGGAGAAAGTGGCGTACAGCGTATTCACGCACCTGGTGGCCAACTGCTCTATGCCAAGCGGCAAACCGGCCATATCTACCGTAGCTGGTTGCACCCGTTCGGGCGTCCCACCGTGCTGCGTGAACTGGACGCATTGACCGGGCTGCACAAGCTCAATGTGCGCGTGCCGGAAATCGTCTTCTGTGGCGCCCAGCGCGATCCTGTTCATCAATGGCGCGCGCTGTTGGTTACCAAGTCCCTTGATGGCTTCGTCGAAATCGAGGACTGGTACGCCAGTGGTGGTCGCGAGCGTCACGGCGAGGCTGTGCATGATCGCCTCCTCAAGGACCTGGCGGACAATCTTGCGCGGATGCACAAAGGCCGCTGGCAACACAGCTGCCTGTACATCAAGCATGTTTTTGTCCGGGTGACTGGCGAAGGCGAAAATGCCAAGGCAGAGGTGGCACTGCTTGACTTGGAGAAGTGCCGGCAACGCCTTTTGAGCACTCAGGCGGCAGCACATGACATGAAACAACTGCGTCGCCATTCGTCGTTCAAAGCGGCAGATTGGGACCGACTCGTCTATTTTTATAAGACGGCGTTTGGCAGCGCTATCAAAGGTTTATAGCGATGAAACTAGAAATTGCTCGAGGTTTGTTTTTAGTGGGAGCCTTGGCAGTTGCTTCATTGGCGGTGGCTGCCTGGGAGGAGCCCCGCACGCAAGTTCTCAGCGCTGTGCATGGTGAGGCGCATTGTCCCTTGCCCCGGGTAGTGAAGGCCTCGGAAAATGTTCGGCCTGACAATGACTTGCTGCTGTTCATTTTTGGCATGGCCCAGGGAATGAGGCCGCAAAGTTGAAAGCAATGAAGCCCACCTGAAAAGGCCTCGCAGTTGCGAGGCCTTTTCGTTGGTGCAGCTTTTCCAGAGGGTGCCTTCAGGCTTTGTCGGGTTTAGCCAGGAAGGTGTAGACGCAGGGCAGCACGAACAGGGTGAACAGGGTGCCGATGGACATCCCTGTCGCGATCACCATGCCGATGTCGAAGCGACTGACTGCACCAGCGCCCGTGGCGAGGATCAGCGGCACCATGCCGAACACCATGGCGGCGGTAGTCATCAGTACCGGGCGCAGGCGGATCGCCGCCGCTTCTTCCACCGCCTCGCGGGGCGTCAGGCCCTTGTCCTTGCGCAACTGGTTGGCGAACTCGACGATCAGAATCCCGTGTTTGCTGATCAGGCCGATCAGCGTCACCAGGCCCACCTGGGTGTAGATGTTCATGCTCGACCAGCCGAGGAACAGCGGGATCAAGGCGCCGCAAATCGACAGCGGGACCGTCACCAGGATCACCAGCGGATCGCGGAAACTCTCGAACTGCGCCGCCAGTACCAGGAAAATGATCGCCAAAGCCAGGGCGAAGGTCACCCACAGCGCAGCGCCTTCCTGAACGAACTGGCGTGAGGCACCGGCGTAGTCGAAGGCGAAGCCGGGCGGGGCTTCTTCCTGGGCTATCTGGCGCACGGTTTCAATCGCCTCCCCCATGCTCACCACCGGGAAACCCGAGAGGATCGCCGAATTGAGCTGCTGGAACTGGTTGAGTTGGCGCGGTCGTGCGCGGTCGGTGACGGTGATCAGGGTCGACAGCGGCAGTAACTCGTCCTTGGCGTTTTTCACGTAGTAGTTGTTCAGCCAATCCGGATTGTCCCGGTAGGTGCGCTCGACTTGGGCGATGACCTTGTAGCTGCGGCCTTCGATAGTGAATCGGTTGATCTCGGCTTCAGCCAGCAAGGTCGCCAGCGTGGTGCCGAGGTCGAGCATCGAGACGCCCATCTGCGCCGCCTTGGCCCGGTCGATATCGACCACTACTTCCGGTTTGTCGAAGGCCAGGTCGATGTCGACAAAAGCAAATTTTCCCGACTCCATTGCACGTTTCTTGATCCGGTCAACCACCGCCAGCAACGCCTCGTAGTCGTTGGCGGTATTGACCACGAACTGGAACGGCAGGCCTTCGCCCGTGCCCGGCAGCGAGGGCAGGTTGAAGCCGAAGATTTGCAGGCCGGCGATTTGCGACAGCTTGCTTTGCACCTCCGGCAGGATTGCCATCTGGGTACGGCTGCGCTCGTTCCAAGGCTTGAGCAGGAAGCCGCCGATACCCGATTGCACGCCGTTGAAACCGTTGATCTGGAAGGAGGAGTAATACTCGGGGAACTCCTTGAAGATCGCGATGAATTCGTCGGTGTAGGTGTTCAGGTAATCGAGGTTGGTCGGCTGTGGGGCGTTGGCGATCATGAAAATAATGCCCTGGTCCTCATCTGGCGCCAGCTCCGACTTGGTGAACTTGAGCAGCACTGGAATCAGGCACAGCACGATCACTGCGAACACCAGCACCACCGGCCGGGTATTCAAGGTGCCGTGGAGCATGCGCTGGTAGCGGCGCTTGAGTCCTTCGAAGATCAGGTCCAGACGATGGGCCAGGCCCGACGGGTTCTGATCATGACGCAGCAGGTAGGCACACATCATCGGCGACAAGGTCAGGGCGACGATCCCGGAAATCACTACGGCGCCGGCCAGGGTCAGGGCGAACTCCTTGAACAAGGCCCCGGTCAGGCCGGTGAGGAAGCCGATAGGGGCATACACCGCCGCCAGGGTGATGGTCATCGAGACCACCGGCAGGGCGATTTCCCGCGCGCCCTCCAGCGCCGCGTCAAACGGCGTCTTGCCTTCCTCGATATGCCGGTGGATGTTCTCCACCACCACGATGGCATCGTCCACCACTAGGCCGATCGCCAGCACCATGGCCAGCAGGGTCAGGAGGTTGATCGAGTAGCCCATCAGTTGCATGAAGAACATCACGCCGATCATCGACAGTGGAATGGTCACCACCGGGATCACCACCGAACGCAGCGCGCCGAGAAACAGGAACACCACGACGATCACGATCAGCACGGCTTCGAACAGGGTTTTCACTACCTCGTTGATGGAGGCCTGGATGAACAGGGTCGCGTCGTAGGCAATTTCTGCCTTGAGGTTGGGCGGCAGCTGGGACTCCAGTTCCGGCATCAGCTTGCGCACTTCCTTGATCACGTCCAACGGGTTGGCCGCCGGCGTGGCCTTGATCCCGATGTACACCGACGGGGTGCCGCCGAAGGAGCTGATGGTGTCGTAGTTTTCCGCGCCCATTTCCACTCGCGCCACGTCGCTGAGCAGCACCCGGCTGTCGCCGTCGACTTTCAGCGGGATGGCGGCGAAGGCTTCGGCGGTTTTCAGCTCGGTATTGGCGTTGACGCTGGTGACCACATACTCGCCCTTGACCTCACCGGCGGCCGAGAGAAAGTTGTAGCGGCGCACCGCGTTGCTCACGTCGCTGGCGCTCAGGCCAAAGCCTGCCAGTTTCACCGGGTCTAGCCACAGGCGCATGGCGAACACCTGGTTGCCGAGGATTTCGGCTTCGGCCATGCCCGGCAAGGTCGCCAGCTTGGGCTGGATGACCCGCGACAGATAGTCGGTGATCTGCGGGTTGCTCAAGTCCTTGCTGAAGAAGCTGATGTACATCAGCGCCGAGGCGTCCGCCGCCTCCTTACTCAGCACCGGGTCTTCGGCATCCTGAGGCAGCTTGTTCTTGACCTCGTTGGCCTTGGCCAGCAATTCGGTGAACAGCCGGTCGCTGTTGGCGCCGATCCGCGCATAGATCGAAATCACCGAGAAGTTCTGTCGACTGACCGAAGTCATGTAGTCGATGCCTTCGGCACTGGCCAGGCTTTGCTGCAGGGGTTGGGTGATGTAGCCCTGAATGGTTTCGGCGTTGGCCCCGGGATACGCCGTGGTCACGGTGATCAGGGCGTTTTCCATCTGCGGGTACTGGCGCAGCGGCAGCTTGCTCCAGGCCTGGAATCCCAGCAATACGATCAGCAGGCTGACCACGGTGGCGAGCACCGGGCGACGAATGAACGGGTCGGTAAATGCCATGGTAATTCCTTGATCAGTCCGCGCTTGGCTGACTGTTCTGATCGGCCGGCAGATTTTTGTCCGGGCTGACGACGATGTGCATGCCGTTGTCGATTTTGATCTGGCCGGCGCTGATAACCTGCTCGCCGCTCTGCACACCCTTGTTGATCAGCACCAGGCCCTCGCGGCGTTCGCCGGTTTCGATGAAGCGGCGCTCGGCGATCAGGATTGGCTGACCCTTGTCGTCTTTCTCGGGCTTGCCCTCGGCGTCTTTTTTCTGTGCGACCACGTACAGCGAGTTGCCGTACAGGGTGTAGGTCACGGCACTTTCCGGAATCACGATCTTGTTCTGCGGATCGGGCAGCAGCACTTGCAGGCTGGCGAACATACCGGGCAGTAGTTTGCCGTCGGGGTTGCTCAGGGTCGCGCGCACCAGCACGTTGCGCGTGGTTTCCTCGACTTTCGGGTTGATGGCGCTGATGGTGCCCGGGAAATTCTGCTCGGGGTAGGCGGCAATGCTGATGTTGACCGGCTGGCCCAGGGCAATCTTCGGCACCGACTGTTCCGGGATGAAGAAGTCGACGTACAGGCTGCTGAGATCTTGCAAAGTGGCGATCACCGTGCCGCTGGCCAGGTAGTCGCCGACATCGACCTGGCGAATACCGATGGTGCCGCTGAAGGGGGCGGTGATGTGTTTTTTCGCCAGCGAAGCCTTGAGTTGATTGACGATGGCCTTGTTGCGCGCCAGTTGCGCATTGAGCCGGTCGTACTCGCCCTTGGAGATGGCGCTGCTGCCCACCAGTTGGCTGCCGCGACCGAAGTCCAGCTGCGCCAGGCCGAGGTCGGCCTTGGCGGTTTCCAATAGAGCGCTTTCCACGGCGTTGTCGAGTTGCACCAGCGACTGGCCTTGCCTGACCTGCTGCCCGGATTTGAATTGCACGTCGGTCACGGTGCCGGTGGCTTCCAGGCTCAGGTCGACCCCTTGCAGCGCCTTGAGGGTGCCCACTGAGGGCAGGCGCACTTGCCACGGGCGTTCGCTGGCCGTGACCACCGCCACACTCTCCGGCGGTTTCGGGACCGAGAAGGTCTGGATCATCTGATAGATGGAAAAGGCTTTATAGCCCCCCAGGATCAGCACGATCAGCAGCACAACCCCCAACATGATCAGCATGCGGCGACGCAGCATATTCCACTTCCTTGGAAAAAATCAGGCGAGACAGGCGGCACATTACTACCAGTGTGCCAGCGATTCCAGTGACTGGCCCGGGCGATCCGGGCCATGCCCATTCAAATCAGATGCAGATGGTTGTCCCAGAGCCCTGCGGGCAAATCCAACGGCTTGGCCATGAGCGGTGCCTGGCGGCAATCGTAGAAACGGCAGCGGCCTTGACCGGATGTCACGACAAAACCGTCGGTCACCGCGCCGACCCCGGCGCAATCGGGCAACGGTGCATCGAGCTTGATCTCGCCGCTGTCCAGGTCCCAGATGAAAAACCGGTTGCCCCGGGGCGCCGTCAACGCCACCAGGCGCAGTTCACTATGGACCGCGACGCTGGCGGTGTAGTGCCCCATGGCCTGCAACTGATGCTCGTCGACCGGGAACGCGACGAAGGGTTGGCCCGGGCGCTTGATCGCCAGTAATTCGGAGGATTCGTGGGACGGGCCCATGAACTGCTGGCCGGTGACGATGGTGCCGTCGCTGGCAATGCCCATATGCCGCACACTGTTCATCTGTTGGCCGAGGGTTTCCTTGCTCAGCAGGGTGCCATCGCGCTGCATCAGCACCAGGCTCGGTTCCATTGCGTCAAGGTTCATCTCGATCCGGCTTTCGGCTTCGGTACGAATGCCACCGTTGGCCACCACCAGGGTTTCGCCGTCGGGCATCCATGACACCTGATGCGGACCAATGCCGTGGGTGGAGATTTCGCCGCTGTGAACCAGGCGCTCACCTTCGAAGCGGTACACGCCCAGCAGGCCGCGACCGGGGTCGGTGGTGTCGTTTTCTGTGGCGTACAGAAACTCACCGTCCTTGTGAATCACCGCATGGCCATAAAAATGCCGGTTGGGGCGCGAGACCAACGTCTGCAGTAGCGTGCCATCGCGCAGGTCCACCAGATAGCTTTCGGTCCCCGGGCGCCGGGCGACGAACAGGGCGATGGGCAGTTCAGGGTGATTAATGATGTCGTGGCAGCGCTGACCGACTTCGGTGGCAAACACCCGGGTGCCGTCCAGGCGGTAGCCCACGGCGTAATGCTTGCCGTCGCTGTCGTCCCGCGCCGACAACAGCAACGGCCCCAGGTCCTTGTGCTTGAGCAGCTTCCAGCCACCCAGCGTCACCGCACCGAGCAACACACTGCCGAAAGTCAGAGCCTGGCGTCGCAACATCGCGCTAACCCTCATCAGTCACCGTCGTTGGCATTGAAGCCCAGTTGAATGCCCAGCGCCTTGGCCAACTCGCCTTCGTGCAGGCGGTGGACGACGTTGAGGCTGTCATAGATATCGTTGAGCTGCTGGCGGCCGGCATCATCGTTGAGCATTTCGGTCAACGAGCGCTGGCTGCTGTCGAACAGTTTCAGCGAGGCAGCGTACGCGGCATCGATCTTGTCCGCCAAGGGCTTCTGCTCAGCCGGCAACAGGCCGCGCAGGCCTTTGTTGTCGACCCCGACCCAAACCGTTTGTGCCGCCGCCAGACTGGCCTGCAGGCTTTGCAGCGACGACTGGCTGCGCCATGCGTCAGCCTGGAACGGTTGCGGGATGCCCTTGCTTTGGCGGCCCATCGGCGTACCGAGCTTTTTCTTCAGGGTGTCCAGGGCGGTGACCTGGGCCCGCAGCAGATCGGCGATGGCTTCGTGGGAGTCGGCGTAACGCTGGTTAGGGAACTTGGTCATCTGCGCCAGCATGCCGTCGGTGCTGTTCCAACTGGCGAGGATTTCTTCGGCCAGCAGCTTCTGACGCTCGCCAATGGCGGTCAGCAGTGGGCAGTAACGGGCTTTCTGCGCGGCATCGGCCACGTTGCTCTTTTCATCGAACAGAATGTACTCGTAGGCCGACAGGCCTTGAACCACGACGCTGGATTTGGCCAGCGCGGCGGCATCGATCTGCGGTTGTGCGGTGAGCAGTTGCTCGACCTGACGGCCCACCAGGTTTTTCTTGTCCGGCCAGAACTGCACCTGCCAGGAACGATTGCCCTCGGCCAGCGGGCCGACCAGCAGCGGTTGCAGCTCCGCCCAGGCTTTTTGCGCGTGGAGGAAGTCGGCGCGGGCGGTCGCCAGGTCAGACTTTCCTTCGCAATAGGCCAGGGCACTCACAGCCAATTGCCGGTCGGCGTCGACCCAGCGGCTGTAGGTCGGCAGGATCACTTGTTTGGCGATCGCCGCCGAGGTCACGGCTTGCGGGTCTTGCGGCGCGCAGGCGCCGAGGGCGAGGGCGGCGAGGCTGGTGAATAACAACTTGGGACGAAACATGTCGGGCTCCCTATGAAAATGGGGTCAAGCGTATGGGAAAGATGTCTAGAGCGAATTCAGAAATGCCAACAACGCAGCGCGCTGCTCGGCATTGAAAGCCAAAACCTGTTGCTGCGCCGCCTGGGCTTCGCCGCCATGCCAGAGCACGGCTTCGAGCAAATTGCGGGCGCGGCCATCATGCAAGAACTGGGTGTGGCCGCTGACCGTTTGTGTCAGGCCAATGCCCCACAGCGGTGGCGTGCGCCAGTCACGTCCGGTAGCCAGGTACTCGCTGCGGTTGTCCGCCAGGCCTTCACCCATGTCGTGCAGCAGCAAATCGGTGTAGGGGCGAATTTCCTGATCGGCCAGTTCAGGTTCGACGGCCTCGGCAGAGGTGGTGAATTTCGGGGTGTGGCAGGACTGGCAACCGGCCTGGAAAAACAGGGTCTTGCCAGCCAGGACCTGGGGCGCGTCGACATCGCGGCGGGCCGGTACGGCCAGGTTGCGAGCGTAGATCAGCATCAGGCGCAGGATGTTGTCGCTGACTTCCGGTTCGCCTTTCGGGCCATTGCCGTTAGGCGCCTGGCGGCAGTCGACCTGGGCCTCGGTGCAGTCATCGAAAGGCCGCAGGCTGGTGGTCAGGCCCATGTCGCCGGAAAACGCGTGGACGTTTTGCTGATTGAGGTTCGGTTGCCCGGCTTTCCAGCCAAAGCGTCCGAGTACAGTCTTTTGTTGCGCGTCATCCCAGACCATGTTGGGCCGGCCCTTGATGCCATTCCGGTCCTTGTCCTGCGGGTCGGCGTTAGCGAGGATGTCCGTCTCGCTGATGGACTCCAGCAGGCCGAGGCCGATCATCGGTGGGGCGATACGCGCGGAGAAGCGCGTGTCCGGGTGCATCGGGCCATAACCCAGTTGGGTCAACACCAGGGTGGGTTTGCGCAACTCGACTTCGGTGCCGTCCTTGAAGCGCACGATCTGCGGCTCATAGTCGACGCGTACCTTGCCCTCCGGGGTGACGCCGGGCACGGCCATGTCCTGCAGCTGTCCGCCGTAGACCGGTTCCGGGACCACACCCTGCTGCTCGATGACCTTGGCGTAGGCCGGGTCATTGGGGATCGACAGGCGCACCAGCATCGACACGGCACTATAGGCATCGGGTGCCGGCGGGTGACCGCGGCCGTCCCTGATGTGGCAGTTCTGGCACGCGTTGGTATTGAACAGCGGGCCCAGGCCGTCGCGCGCCGTGGTCGTCGCCGGGGCGATCACCCAGGGATTGTGGAAAAAGCTGTTGCCGACGCTGAAATCCAGGCGGCGGATTGGCGACAGGTTGGCCGACGGCAGGGAAAACGCGTTCTGATCGAACTTGTACACCGTCGCCGCCCCCGCAGAGCGGGCCTCGCCAATTTCAGCCTTGGTGAAGCGCGAGGCGTCATCGCAGGCACTCAGGCCCAGCGCCAGCAGCGGTGCGGACAAGCGAAGAAGCAACGAGGGCATCAGAGATCCTGAGAAACGAGCAAAACAAGGGCGCAAAGTCTAACAGGGCGTGGGACTTTGAATAAGAGGAATTAGCGTTTGCTTGACCGTTAGCGGGTTTGGGGGGAGGTGCGTTGCATTCGTCCCTACATATCTACCCCACATGGCGCTCGCCCTGACGTGAGGATGCGGCTCGAGCCATCATTATCGAGTATCGCCATGTTTACTGAGTTCCTACCGCCTTCACACCTGCGCGAGCAGATCGATAAGCGGGACAATCCGGCGCAGGCAGCCCTGCGCAAAACACTCTCGGCATTGGACACTGAGGTGACTGAGCAGTTAGCGCTACAGCCGACGTTCCACGCCTTCGTGCAACAGCGTTGCGACGAGGCGTTTGCCGACCTGGCGCCGGGTTTGCAGCTGCTGCATTGCTTTGTCCAATCCGGCGAGCAACCCCAAGCCATATCCGTCTCGTCCCTGCTGCCGAGTCTGATGGATGCCGCCGTGCGGCGTATCGTCAGCTCCGAGCCCGCCAACTATGCCGAGCGCGTGACGGTGTTTTACAGGGTGCCTGCCGGCGGCTCCGCACTCGAGCGTTATACCGACCTTGATGCGGCGCAATTCGACGCTTTTCTCGATCGGCTGGCCCACGACTTTTCGCTGCACTACGGCTTGTACCTGCAGCGCTATTGGAGCAATCCACTCAGTTCGAGCGACACCCGACCCCGCCAGCAATGGCTGGAGGAGCTCCGGCGTGAGCAGATGAAGACCGAATGTGCGCTACTCAAGCTCGATGGCCTGCTCGACAGCGATGCACAAACACTGCTCGAGACTGTGCTGCAATACCCGGATGCCGTGGCCCGACAGCGGCTCAGACGCTTGCGGCCCTGCGTCTATGGCCTGGGGCTTGGGGCGGACGACGCCTCTGTGATCCCCTTGCAGGGCGCTGTTGTGCTCACTGCCCGTGATCCGCAGGACGCCCAGGAGGGCTGGGAGACCGGCCCGGTTGCCCCCGTGGTTCGCCCCATTGAACCGAACGCCAACGCAGGGCGGGTACTGCTGTTTATTCCTGATCGGGGCCTGGAAGCATTTGACTCGCTGGCCAGTCTTGATCGCGAGTTGCATCGACGGCTCGGCGATCCCCTAGAGTGCCTGGGTTTGCTGCAATGGGTGGCCGACAAGGACCAGAACGCTGTATCGACCCTGGCTCGCAGCGCGTCGTCGAGCGGCAAGGTGCGCTATCTGGAGCGCCTCGATTCGCCTTTCTCCTTCACGATCGAATCACAGTGCCTGTTGATTCGCGATAACGCGGCATCGGCTATTGCCCGCTACCAGGCGCGGGGCGTTCACGCCGACATGACGGACTTGCCACGCGCGCTGGATCGGGTCAGCGACCTGCAGCGCGTATTCAACGTCGGCAGTGTTCTTCAGGCGCGGCAGCAAAAGCGCACGTTGGCGGCCCTGCAGACGTTCCTTGGCAGCGCCTCTGATGGCGACAAAACAGCCTGGGTCAGTGCATTCACCGACTATGCTGAGGCATTGGCTCATCTGCCTGATCCCGAAGGCCTTCCGTCGCTCAGCCAGTTCAGTGATCGGCGCTCCTTGTTGATCTACAGCAATCGCCAGCTGCGCGCCGTGCTCGAGTCCGAGTATGGGGTGACGGTGGACCCGGATAACATTCTGGTCACCACGTCGGAACCCGATATTGCTGCGGTGACCTATGCGCCCGGAGCCCACGGCTCAACTATCACCGAGCCTCGGGGGGCGCCGCGCAAGTATCGTTCACGGACATTGACTGAACTGGCCCTGGAAAATGTCGCTGGGCTGGATTTCAATTTCAGCAACTTCTCCACGTTGACCCTGAAAGCCGAAAGCCGCTCAAGGCCCGCCGGTATCCCACTGTCGCCGAACCTCAATCCGGTTGCAGGCAGGCCTGTTTACCAGGACCTGAGCGTGGAGCAGGTCAAGGACCTCGTGCGTCGAGTCAATGTCGGTCAAACCTATCGGGATTTTTTGTCCGAACACTTGACCACCTCAGAAGCGGCGACCCTGCGCAAGCATACGTTTGCCCGACTCATGGCCTTGCAACTACGCCTTGATCTCATCGAAGCGAAGATCGCCGGTGACTTTGCACCGGATCGATTAGCGCGCGGCTACCACTGGGTCAAGGCCGTGCTGGACCATCCCGTCGACAATCATCAGCGGGTAGCGGTCGAAGGTCACCGGATCATCGTGCAGTGCCTGCACATACGCGGACAGCGGGTCCGTGGCGTATTGCTGTTTTCCACCGCGACCCAGGGTGGTGGCAGCGTCGTGGTGTACACCCCGCAGGCGCCCGATGGCCGGGTGTTCCACGAGTACGCCAGGGAGGACTTGATGCAGGCGCTAGTGCACAACAGTCTCTGGCGCTACTATCTGGTCGCTCGGGTGGCGCTGGCGTTTCAACCTCAGGTCCGGGCTTCGATGCAGGGGCGGGGGGACGTCTCGGTGGTCAATCTTGTCAGGATCGGACAAAACCTTTTCGAAGAGGGCTACGAGACCGAGGCCAATTTTGCGATCAATGACGCGGCAGCCCAAACCACCACGACCGGTCAGACCGATGTCGAAACCGGCCTGACCATCGGCGATATCGTCCTGGACGTGGTGACCCTGGTCCTGCCGATTCGCGTGACCTTGCCCATCGGTCTGGCCCGCAGTCTGTTTGCCGTATTCAACGCCATCGAAGCCGGGAAAGTCGGCGATCGCTCCGCTACCGCCCACTACGTCGTGCGTGCATTGGGTGAATTTACCGGGGCGCTGGTCGATGGTGCGGTCGGCAAGGGCATTGTTGGGGCGAAACCCCTCGCAGCGGTGAAGGTGGCGTCAGCGGCACGCCGGCTGAACCCGGAAATGGCCCTGGGCAAACGACCCCAGGGAGTGACTCCCTTGCCAGGCTGGGAGGACAAAGGTATCCATTATCGAACGGCGAAAGTGGAGGGGACCCGGCAGTACTTTCTCAAGGACGCCGATCATTGGTACTCGATCCTTGATGAAGGCTTTGAAGAAGCCTGGCGTGTGCGTGACGCGCGCAAGCCTGTCCAGTATCACTATTCACCGATCCGTCGAAACGCGGCCGGTCGCTGGGAGATCGGCACGCACCCGGATGCGCCGGCACGGGGTGGTCTTTCTCCTGAGCGCGCCCTCAGGGATCTTTACCCTTCGCTGGACGAGTTTCAGGCCCGACGCGTGTTTGAGTCCTTTATGTTTCCCAGGGGACGCGAAATGGAGTTCGGCCTGAGCCTGGTCCATTATTTGCGCGCCCGTCGGACCCTGGAGATGTTCGACAGCTATCTGATGGTCAGCCCCGAGCGCCTGCAATTGCGCCTCAGGGGCCTGGACCTGGCGCCAGACTTCAGTGGCGGGGGTGTGGTTCGCGAAAATCTTCCCGCCACGCCCCTCGAGCCGGTCCCCGGCCCCAGCCGGCCAGCCCCGGTGCCTACGCGTCCAGCCCGTCCTGCCAACGAGCAATTTGTCGATTGGGGACAGGCGATGGATCCAGCCCAACTGCGTTTGCTCAATCCTGAGCAAGGGATTTATCGGCGTATTGTCGGGGATCAGCAACTGATCGGCCGCGAATACGTCAAAATCGATCAGCGCTATTTCCCGATCCTGCCCGCGGGGGCAGACATCAATAGCGGGGTAATACTGATGCATGAGCCGGGCATGCCCCTCGATAGCTTCGTGGCGTTCGAGCAGATGCTCGGTGCCGATCTCTTCCGCCAGCCAAGACTGGCAACGTTCGACACGCCGCTGTCGCGCTGGGTGCACGCACTGGAGTTGTCCTTCGAGAAGACCCTGGCCAGCTATGTGGCAGACGCATTTCCGACCTTTAGCCATAGCACGCAGGTGCAGATTGCCAACGTGCTATTCAACCTGGGTAACCCTTCGGGCTTGACGGTCTGGGGCATCGCCGCGATCCAGCGCACCCTGCAGAGTTGGCGTTCGTTGTCTGTGCCAACGATCCCCGTGCTCGGCGACCCCCTGTCCCTGCTGCCGCTGACACGTACGAATGCCGCCGGGATCTGGCAACTGGAGAGTGTGCCCTCTCTTTACCACTGCCTGAGTTTTCGTACCGATGGCGTGCAGGCGTTGCTGCATGGCGTCATGGCGTCGCCAATCGATAACGGGCTGAAGGCGCTGATGGTCGAGCGACTGGTGGTCAACCACTACCAAATGGTCGCGGGTTTCAGTCAGCCCGGTGAATTGCTGTTCAGGCGTCCGGGTAGCGACAAGTTGTTCTGGTTGTCTCTGCGCAAGGCATACAACGGATGGGTTGAAGGGCCCTATCAGGTAGCACCCAGGCTCGAGTTGATGGATGCCTGGACGCAAACACTGATCACGCGGGCGCAAGCCAGCGACAATTTTGTGCAGCTTGTCGGCGGCGCTCATCTTCCCGCGCCAGATGCGCGAGCGAGCATCTTCATGTTCCGGATCTAACGTATTGCGCACAAAAAAATGCCCCGAACCAGTCGGGGCATTTTTATTCAGCGGGTGAAACCGGTGTGATCAGAACTCGTGATCGGCGTTGTCCGGGTTCAGGTCGCTGATCCCCAGTTTGCCGGCCGCCTGTTCGATCGAAGCCGTCTGCTTGACCAGGGAGGCGATGGCGTCACGTACGATCTGGTTGCCGGCGGTGTTGCCCGCGGCGATCAGTTGGTCGTAGTGCTCGCCTTTGTTGGCGTGGTCGACCATGACCTGCAGCTTGGCTTCGGTAGCGGCCAGGTCTGCCTTGAGGGCAGTGTCGGCAGCCGGATCGGCCTTGGCCACCAGCGACGACAGGCTGGCGCCGGTCATCTTGGTGCCGTCGACACGGGTGTATTCGCCCAGGTAGACGTTACGCACGCCCTTGGCGTCGTAGAAGTGCGAGTTGTGGGTGTTGTCGCTGAAGCAGTCCTGCTCGTCTTCAGGCGAATTGGCTTCCAGGGAAACCTTCATGCGCTCGCCAGCCAGTTCGCCAAGCGACAGGCTGCCCATGCCGAAGAGCATTTTGCGCAGGCCGGTTTCGGCTGGCTCGGCTTCCAGGGTGGCGCGGTAGTTGTCGGCTACGTCTGGCTTCCAGTTGCCGACCATTTCTTCCAGGTCGTTGACCAGCAGTTGGGTCACCGCTTTCAGGTAGGCGCGACGGCGCTCGTTGTGGCCGCCGGTGGCACCGGCACCTTCCAGGTAGTCCGAAGCCGGACGGGCGCCAGCACCCGGGCCGGTGCCGTTGAGGTC
Source organism: Pseudomonas fluorescens (assembly GCF_019212185.1). NCBI lineage: Bacteria > Pseudomonadati > Pseudomonadota > Gammaproteobacteria > Pseudomonadales > Pseudomonadaceae > Pseudomonas > Pseudomonas fluorescens. The sequence goes on along the minus strand of NZ_CP078138.1, from coordinate 5,226,000 downwards.
CTGGCCCCACAACAGGAATTCGATGGCGTGGTAGCCAGTGGCAACGTTCGCCTCGGAACCGCCCAGCTCGTTCAGGCTGGCGAGTTTCTCAGGGGTAATGTCCTTGACGTCGACCTTGTCTTCGCCAACCTGCACTTCGGTGTTGGCGATGATGTTGGCGCTGGCAGCCGGGTTGCCCAGGGCGTGCTCGTAGGTCTTGTCGACGTAGTCGATCAGGCCTTCGTCCAGTGGCCAGGCGTTAACCTGACCTTCCCAATCGTCGATGATGGTGTTGCCGAAGCGGAACACTTCGCTCTGCAGGTACGGAACGCGTGCGGCAACCCAGGCGGCCTTGGCGGCTTTCAGGGTTTCGTCGTTCGGCTTGGCGAGGAAAGCGTCGATTGCGGTTTGCAGGGTTTTCGCGGTGGATTCGGCATCGCTGTAGACGGCGAAGACCATGTCGGCGTAATGCGCGACAACGGCTTTGCCAGCGGCTTCGTCGACTTTACCAGCCGCAGCCGGGGCCGCCGGGGCAGTGGTAGTGGCGGCCGGAGTCGGCGCTTGTGGAGCAGCAGCCTTGTCTTTGCCTTCGCCGCAACCGGCGAGGGAAATAGCGATGGCCAGCAAACTGGCGGTAGCCAGAGGCATACGAATCATGGCGAACATCCTGCTTCGGGAGATGATGGACAGGCGCGAGGGCGCGCAAAACTGCGACATAATGCAAATCTTTCGCATTATGTGTAAAGGGTTGTACCTGTAAATATTTCCTATTCAGCGTGAGGATGAACCGGCGACCGAGCTCGTCGTTTCACAGGATGGCGGCGTTGCTGCGTTGCGCCTGTTTCAGGTAGACGCTCAATTCTCGTGCTGGCAGCGGCTTGCTGTAGTGATAGCCCTGACCTTCATGACAGCCTTCGGCAATGATGTAGGCCTCTTGCTCGGCGGTTTCCACGCCCTCGGCAATCACTTGCATGCCTAGGCTCTTGCCCAACTGGATGATGGCTCGAACGATGGTGGCGTCGTCATCGTCATCCAGCAGGTCCTGGACGAAGCTCTTGTCGATCTTGATCTTGTCCAGTGGCAGGCTTTTCAGGTAACTGAGGGACGAGTAGCCGGTGCCGAAGTCGTCGATGGCGATCAGGGCGCCGGAGCGGCGCAGGCTGAGCAGGTGCTGGGCGGCGGTGCTGATATCCTCCATCAGGCCGGTTTCAGTGACCTCCAGCTCCAGGCTGCGCGGCGGCAGGCGGTACATCTGCATCAGGTTGTTGACCACTCGCGGCAGTTCGGCGTGGTGCAGTTGCACCGTGGACAGGTTGACGGCCATGCGCAGGTCGCTGAAACCCTGGTCGTGCCAGTCACGCAACTGTCGGCATGCCTGGTCCAGGACCCACTCGCCAATGGCAATGATGGTGCCGTTCTGCTCCGCCAGCGGAATGAACAGGTCGGGTGGCACCATGCCGTGTTCGGGGTGCTGCCAGCGGATCAGGGCCTCGACGCCGACCACACGGTGGTCGCGATAGCTGATCTGTGGTTGATAGACCAGATACAGCTGCTCGCGTCTGAGCGCATCGCGCAGGTCTTTTTCCAGCTCACGACGGCGGCGCATTTCACTGTCGACGCTGGCGATATAGAACTGATAGCGGTTGCGTGAGCGGATCTTCGCCAGGGTCATGGTCTGTTCGGCTTTCTGCAACAGCTTCTCGGTGCTGTCGCCATCCTCCGGGAACAGGGTGATGCCAATGGTCGCGCGCAGGCGAATTTCCTGGTGGTCAAGGGCGAAGGGGGTTTCCAGGTCGTCGAGAATACCCTGTGCCAGTTCGGCAGCTTCGTAGGGTTGCTCGATATCGGCCTGGACCAGCAGAAACTGATCGCCGCCCAGGCGTGCCAGGGCGCCGAGGCGGCCGCTGTGGGCACGCAGGCGATCGGCCAGGGCCAGCAACAGTTGGTCGCCGGTCTGGTAGTTGAATTGTTCGTTGATGCCCTTGAAGTCATCCAGACCGACGCAAATGATCGCCACCCGGCGTTGCAGGCGCCCGGCATCCACCAGGATCTTGTCCAGTTGCTGCTGCAATTGCTGGCGATTGGGAAGGCCGGTGAGAAAGTCGTACTGGGCCATGCGCAGCAGGCTGTTTTCCGCCTCGTGGCGCAAATGGGTGTTGCGCTCGATGGACTCCAGCAACTGGTTGGCGGTATTGATCCACAGCCCCAGTTCGTTTTTCTCGTGACCCTTGAGCTGAGGAATCTTGTGTTCGCTGGGACGGTCCGGGTTGATGTTGGTCAGGTGCTCGATGATCCGCGACAGGGGTTTGGTCAGCAGCCAGTGATAGACCAGGTACAGCACCAAGCCCATGGCCATTGCCCGCAGCACGCCGGAAATGAAGATGATGACCGAGCTGACGATGAATCCCTGACCGTAGGTGGCGGTGTCGAGGGTGATACTCAGGTCGCCGTAGTATTCGCTGTAAGGCCCGCGACCCACCAGTTGGGTGGTGAAGGTGCGCTCCTTGCCCAGTATCAGGTCAGTCAGCCAGCGGCTGTCGGAATGCTGCAGTTCGCGGGATTTTTCCGCGAGCATGGTTTCATTGGGGTGGCCGATGGAGGCCATTCGTACAGCGTCGTCCTGGAACAGGCCCTCGATGACTTGCATGCCCATTTCCCGATCGAGGCTGTAGACGGCCTGGGTCGAGGGGTCGCGGAACATGTCGAGGATGCGCTCGGCATCATTGGCTACCGCCTGGCGGGTTTTATAGGCATCGAAAACGATCTGTGCGCAGCTCAGGACCACACCGACGATCAATGCCGACAGAAGCACTACCCGTAGCAACTTCACCGACAAGCTGTTTTTGAGTTCCAGCTTCAAAGGGTAATTCCTTGTTCCATGCGGGTAACGTCAAGTTGCCATGAGTATTGGCAATCCCGTGATGGCAGTCAAAGGGGCAATCAAGCCATGCAGGTTTTAGCCCGGGCCTGGTCGTATTGTCGCGCTGACCGGTCATTGAAGCCTATTAGTAGTGTGTCGGTCGGCACCTCCTGCAACTTGAGGGGGAGGGGAGAATATTTGTGTGAAGTTGATGGTAGACGGCTGTGGCGCCGGAGCAAGCGCAGAGCTGATTTCAGGTTGTTTCGACACAGGGATTGGCGGGACCGCCACAGGCATAAAAAAACCCGGCAATGCCGGGTTCTTTCACTGCAAGCCAGGCTTACGCGGTGAAGGTTTTGCCTTCGAACTGCTCTGCCACGAACTTCCAGTTGACCAGGTTCCAGAACGCTTCCACATACTTTGGACGCACGTTGCGGTAGTCGATGTAGTAGGCGTGTTCCCAGACGTCGCAGGTCAGCAGCGGGGTGTCGCCGTTGGTCAGCGGGTTGCCGGCGCCGATGGTGCTGGCCAGGGCCAGGGAACCGTCAGCCTTTTTCACCAGCCAGCCCCAGCCGGAACCGAAGGTGCCGATCGAAGTCTTGCTGAATTCTTCCTTGAACTTGTCGAACGAACCGAACGCTGCGTTGATGGCTTCAGCCAGCGCGCCGGTTGGTTGGCCGCCGGCGTTAGGTGCCAGGCAGTTCCAGTAGAAGGTGTGGTTCCATACTTGAGCGGCGTTGTTGAAGATGCCACCCGAGGAAGTCTTGACGATTTCTTCCAGAGTCTTGCCTTCGAACTCGGTGCCTGGCACCAGGTTGTTCAGGTTCACGACGTAGGTGTTGTGGTGCTTGTCGTGGTGAAATTCCAGAGTTTCCTTGGAAATGTGCGGCTGCAGTGCATCGTGTGCGTAAGGCAGTGGCGGCAATTCGAAAGCCATGGTGATTCTCCTAATCAGGTCAGTTGCGGTGGGCGCAAGGCCGATCACGGGCGGCCAGACAAGCGCCGGGGAGTTTGTACTCTTTGCGGCGCAAGTCTCGGATCATAGCACCGGGGGTGCGGCATAACCACGCAACAACTGTGTGGGATAGAGGTTCCAGAGCCTTTTGCGATTATCCGACGGGGCTTATTGCGAGGTGATCAGGCCAAAGGCCACGGCAAACATCATGACCGCCACCAGCAGATCGAGAATCCGCCAGGTGCTCGGCCGCGCCAACCACGGTGCCAGCCATGCCGCACCGAGGGCCAGGGTGAAGAACCACAGCAGCGATGCACTGGCCGCGCCGACCACATAGGCGCCTGGCTCGGTCTGTTGCGCACCGAGGGAGCCGATCAGCAGCACCGTGTCCAGATACACGTGCGGATTGAGCAGGGTCACCGCGAGGGCGCTTAGCAGCACCGCGCGCAATGAGCGAGCGGTCTGTTGCGCGCCCTGTTGCAAGCTCTGTTTCGAGCAAGCCCGGCGTAGCGCCTGGCTGCCATACCAGAGCAGGAAAGCCGCGCCGCCCCAACGGGCAATGGCGAGCAAGGTCGGGTTCTGCGCCAGTACCGTGGCCAGGCCGAAAACCCCTGCGGCCACCAGCAGCGCGTCACACAGTACGCACAACGCGGCGACCGGCAGATGGTGCTCGCGGCGCAGGCTCTGGGCGAGGACGAAGGCGTTTTGTGTGCCGATCGCCATGATTAACCCCGCTGCGACCAATAGGCCATTTACATAGCTTTGCCACATAGTGATTACTCCGCGTTCGCTGCCAATTGCCGCAGGACCGACAGAGCCCGCTCGGCGTCGGCCAGGCCGACAAACAAGTGGTCGTGGTAGTAGCCGGCAATCACGTTGCAACTGATCCCGGCCTGACCCAGCGCCGTGGCGAAGGCGGCGGTCAGGCCAACCGCCTGTAATGCCGAATGCACGTTGAGGGTGATCCACGCCGCCAGGTAGTCGAAGCTCAGGCCGGCCCGCTCGGCCTGGCGGCGTTCGAGGATCAGGGTCAGGCCTTCGCGCTCACGAAAGCTGCCAATGATCTCGCAGCCCTGGGGCACCTGCCCGTCCTTGACGGTGCAGAACACGTACTCGCCGTCATTGAGTTGCGGACTCATGCTGCGCAGCAGGATGGTCAGAGAGGTTTCACCAGCCATGACGCTGATCCTTATAAAGAGTTGATGCTGGCTATTCTCCGATCTCAGGCTGTATAAGAAAAACCAATAGTGCTGATTGCTCATTAGGAAAACTGATGTTCGACTATAAATTGCTCTCGGCCCTGGCGGCGGTGATCGAGCAGGCCGGTTTCGAACGGGCCGCCCAGGTGTTGGGCTTGTCGCAGTCGGCGATATCCCAGCGGATCAAATTGCTCGAAGCGCGGGTCGGGCACCCGGTACTGGTGCGCGCGACGCCACCGGCCCCGACCGAAATCGGCCGACGCCTGCTCAACCATGTCCAGCAGGTGCGCCTGCTGGAGCGCGACCTGCAAAGCCTGGTGCCGGCCCTGGATGAAGAGGGCTTGCCGGAGCGCCTGCGCATTGCCTTGAACGCCGACAGCCTGGCCACCTGGTGGGCCGAGGCGGTGGGGGATTTCTGCGCCGAACAACACCTGCTGCTGGACCTCGTGGTGGAGGACCAGACCGTCGGCCTCAAGCGCATGCGCGCCGGCGAAGTGGCGGCCTGTCTGTGCGCCAGTGAGCGCCCGGTGGCCGGCGCCCGCAGCGTGTTGCTGGGGGCCATGCGCTACCGCGCCCTGGCCAGCCCGGCCTTTATCGCCCGGCATTTTCCCGATGGGGTCAAGGCCGACCAACTGGCTCGCACACCGGCGCTGGTATTCGGGCCTGATGACTTCTTGCAGCACCGTTACCTGGCGTCCCTGGGTGTCGAGGGTGGTTTCGAGCACCATTTGTGCCCGTCCTCCGAAGGCTTTATCCGCCTGACGGAGGCCGGCCTCGGCTGGGGCCTGGTGCCTGAATTGCAGGTTCGCCAACAAGTGCAGCGCGGCGAATTGCGCGAGTTATTGCCAGATAAACCCATCGATGTGCCGCTGTACTGGCATCATTGGCGCAATGGTGGCCAGTTGCTTGGCCAGCTCACCGATCAGTTGGTGCGCTCATCGCGCCAATGGTTGGTGCCTTTGGGGCAGCCTTGAGCGTCAAGCTGCAAGCGGCAAGGTAGCGCTTGCGTCGTTTTTTTCTTGCAGCTTGAAGCTAAAGGCTCGCCGCTGATTTCCTAGGAGCAATACATGAAAATTCTGGTCACCGGCGCGAGCGGCTTTATTGGTGGACGCTTTGCCCGGTTTGCCCTGGAGCAAGGCCTGGACGTGCGGGTCAACGGGCGCCGGGCCGAGAGCGTCGAGCACCTGGTGCGCCGTGGCGCGCAATTCGTGCCCGGCGACCTGACCGATGGCCAACTGGTGCGCGATTTGTGTGTCGATGTCGATGCCGTGGTCCATTGCGCCGGCGCGGTGGGTGTCTGGGGGCGTTATCAGGACTTTCACCTGGGCAACGTGCTGGTCACCGAAAACGTGGTCGAGGCCTGTCTCAAGCAGAATGTCCGGCGCCTGGTGCACCTGTCGTCGCCGTCGGTGTACTTCGACGGCCGCAATCACCTCGGGCTGACTGAAGAGCAGGTGCCCAAGCGCTTCAAGCATCCCTATGCCGCCACCAAGTACCTGGCCGAGCAAAAAGTCTTCGGCGCTCAGGAGTTCGGTCTGGAGGTACTGGCCTTGCGCCCGCGCTTCGTCACCGGTGCTGGCGATATGAGCATCTTCCCGCGGCTGCTGAAAATGCAGCGCAAGGGCCGCCTGGCGATTGTCGGCAATGGCCTGAACAAGGTCGATTTCACCAGCGTGCAGAACCTTAACGAAGCCATGCTCAGTTGCCTGCTGGCCACCGGCTCGGCCCTTGGCAAGGTCTATAACATCAGCAATGGTGCGCCGGTGCCGCTGTGGGACGTGGTCAACTATGTGATGCGCCAGATGCAGGTGCCGCAGGTTACCCGGTATCGCGGTTATGGCCTGGCCTACAGTGTGGCGGCGTTGAACGAGGGCTTCTGCAAGCTGTGGCCGGGGCGTCCCGAGCCGACCTTGTCGCGCCTGGGCATGCAGGTCATGAACAAAAACTTCACCCTGGACATCAGTCGCGCGCGGCATTATCTGGACTACGATCCGAAAGTCAGTTTGTGGACGGCACTGGATGAATTCTGCGGCTGGTGGAAAGCGCAGGACATCGGCGGACAGACTGGACACTGAACCGAGTCGTCGGTTCGGGGTCGATCAGTGCGGCGAATTCAGGGTTTATACTCGTCGCATTTAGCCATCACTGTGGTTTGGAAAGGTTGACTCATGTCCATGCGTAACGATACCAACGACGATTTTGACAATGTTCCGAGCCTGCGCGCGGACAGCTTCGATCACGACGATTTCCCCAGCACCGCCGGGCGTGACCGCACCAGTGTGCATGCGCGCAGTGTGCCAGTGGTCAACGTCAAGGGTCCGAGTACCGGCCCGTTGTGGGCGCTGGTCGGTGCGCTGTTCTTTGCGTTCATCGGCTTGGCCTGGTGGAGCTTCCAGCAGATCTCGCTGATGGAGCAGCAATTGGTCGCGACTCAGGAAAGTTTCGCCCGCATCAGTGAGGAAGCGGCCGGGCGCCTGCAGGATATTTCCGGCAAGGTTGTCGCCAGTCAGTCCAACGTGAGCAGCGACAGTGAAGCGCTGAAGTTGCAGATCAAGCGCCTTGAGGGCCAGTTGCTGGAGCAGAGCCAGCAACAGCAGGGTGTTGTCGGCCAAGCCACTGATCTCGATAAGCGCCTGGCGCAGATCGGCGCGCAAAGTACCGAACAACGGGCCCTCAATAGCCAACTGCAGGCCGAACTCAAGACGCTGGCCGCCGAAGTGGCCACCCTCAAGAGCACGCCGGCCGATACCAGCAAGGTCGAGGCCGAGCTCAAGGGCCTGAGCGCTGACGTTGCCGCATTGAAAAAACAGGGCAATCCAGCGGCCGCCATCGAGCGCCTGGAACAGGACCTGATAGTGATCAAGAGCGAGCAGGACAACCGCCCAGCGCCGTCGTCAGGCGGCGCGAGTGTCGCTGAGTTCGATGCTTTCCGTGGCCAGGTCACGCGCAACATCACCACCCTGCAGACCCAGATCCGCAACCTGCAGCAGCAACTCAGCGCCCGGCCCTGAGTTGTTTGCGGAATTATTTGCGCAGCCGTCTACGCTCTTGAAACACCTAAAAGAGCGAGGGACGGACAATGAGGTTTTTGCAAAAAACGGTCTGGCTGGGCTGCTTGCTGTTGCTGTGCCTGGGGCAGGCGCAGGCCGCTGCCAAGCCTGCGGATGACGACAAGGCGGCGCTGGCCTTGCTGGAAAAGGCCCTGGCCTATTACCACGACCAGGGCGATAAGGCCTTTGCCGCCTTCAGCCGCCAGGGCGAATTCGTCGAGAAGGATAAATACGTGTTCGTGGTCGACACCAAGGGCACCATGCTCGCCAGCGGCGGGCCTTCTGCGGCACTGATCGGCCGGGACGTCTCCGATGTGCTCGGCGATGACCTGCGCAAGGCGTTCAAGGACGCACTGAAGGTGCCGGAAGGTAACGGCATTCAGGTCGCCGAATACCGTTGGCAGAACTGGGCCGATGGCAAGGTCGAGCGTAAGCGCGTGTACTACCAGCGTATTGGTCAGCGCATTCTCGCGGTCGGCTACTACCTGCCACGAGCCTCAGCCGAACAGGCCAGGGCGTTGCTGGACAAGGCCGCGGCCAACCTGTCCAAGGACGAGAAAGGCACGCTCAAAGCGATCAACTCGCTGCAAGGCGGCTTCTTGCAGGACGATCTCTACGTGTTCGCGGTTGATCTCGACACCAAGCGCTATGTCGCCCATGGTACCAACCTAAGGTTGGTCAACACCGACTTCTCCAGGATCAAGGACCCGGAAGGCAAGCCGGTGGGGGAGCCGATCCTGTCGATGATGGCCAAGCAGGATCAGGAGGATTACGAGTACCGCTGGAAAAATCCGGTGACCGGCAAGGTCGAGGACAAGCACGCGTACCTGAAAAAAGTCGGACATCTATTGGTTGCGGTGGGGTATTACAGTCCGTTGTGATGGCGTTACCGCCTCAGCGCACGTTGTGCTCACGCCCGCGCAGCAACTGGTTGGGCATCGCAATCGCCGCCGCCAGCCCCAATAACGAAACCGCGGCGCTGACCATCAGCAAATGGCGGAAGGTCAGCAGCAACTCGCCACGCAAGGCCTGTTGCTCCGCGCCCGGCGCCGCGTTCAAGCCATCGAGCAGGACATTGCCCGAGCTGCCTTCCGCCACCAGCGCCGATCCCGCCAAGTGGGCAAAGCTGGAATCCTGCAACAGCGCCAGCAGCAGCGCCGACATCAAGGCCACGCCGACCGCGCCGCCAAGGGCGCGAAACAGGTTGGTGGTACTGGTGGCCACTCCTATGTCCCGTTGCTCGACGGCGTTTTGCGTGCCTACCAGCGAGGTCGGGAACTGCATGCCGGAGGCGATACCGCAGAGCAGCATGCACAGGCTGCTGAGCAACGTGGCTTGTGGCGCACTGAAGGCCATGCCGAGGATGGCGATCGGCATCAGCAGGGCGCCGGTGAGGATCATTGGTTTGTAGCGTCCGGTCACTGACGTTCGGCGCCCGGCGTAATAGGCGCCCATCGGCAAGCCCATCGCCAGCGGCAACAGGTGCAGCGCGGCGCTGTCGGCACCTGCGCCGGTCACGCTTTGAAAGCGCAGCGGCATCAGCACGATCAGCGAAATCGCCTGGAAACTGGTGAAGAAGATCGTGCACCAGCACAGCAACGCATTGCGATTGGCAAACAGGTGCAAAGGCAACAGCGGCTCGCGGAACCGCCGTTCGTGCCAAACGAACAGGGCCAGGCCCAGCAGCGCACAGGCCAGCAGCCCGAGCACTTCGGCGCTGTTCCAGGCGTACCCCTGACCGAACTCGGTGATGCCCAGCAACAAGGCACTCAGGCCGATGATCATCAGCACGGTCCCGAGATAGTCGATCACCGGTTTGCGTTGCGGTACTGGCAGGCCAACCAGCGTCCGATTGGCCACCAGCCAGGCGCCGAGGCCCAGCGGCAGGTTGATCAAGAACACCCAGCGCCACGACAGGTATTCGGTCATGTAGCCGCCAAGCACCGGCCCGGCCACGCTCGCCACCGCGTACATGCTGCTGAAATAGCCCTGGTAACGCCCGCGTTCGCGCGGTGGCACGATGTCACCGATGATCGCCTGGCTGACCGAAATCATCCCACCGGCACCGATGCCCTGGATGATCCGTGCCAGCACCAGTTGCTCCATGCTCTGCGCCAGGCCACACAGCAGCGAGGCCAGGGTGAACAGGCCCATGCCGAACAGCATCAATCTACGTCGGCCATACAGATCACCGAGTTTGCCGTAGATCGGTACGGCAACGGTCATCGCCACCATGTAGCCGGAGATCACCCAGGCCAGCAGGCTGACATCCTTGAACTGAGCGGAAATGGCCGGCATCGACACGGCAACGATGGTCTGGTCCAGCGCACCCAGAAAGATCGCCAGCATCAGGGCGATCAGCACGCTACGAACGGCGGGTTTGGCTGGGGCGGGAGGATTCAGGTGGGTCACGGGGAAACCTTGCGGGCGCTGATTGACCCGCAAGTGAAAGGCGAGCGGGGATGCTAGCCAGTGTAAGTCGATAGCAGGCTATTCGATAGCCTCGTAAGGAAGGCCGACGTAATTTTCCGCGATGGTCTTGCGTCCGGCCTCGGAGTCGACGAAGTACTCCAGTTCCGAATCGCTGATGCGCTGGCTGAAGGCGTCGCGATCTTCGAAGGTATGCAGCATCGACGTCAGCCACCAGGAGAAACGCTCGGCCTTCCACACCCGGCGCAGGCAGATTTCGGAGTAGCGCTCGAGCAGGTCAGTGCGCTCTTCGCGGTAGACCTTGAGCAGGATGTTGAACAGCGTGCTGACATCGCTGGCCGCCAGGTTCAGGCCCTTGGCCCCGGTCGGCGGGACAATGTGTGCGGCGTCGCCTACCAGGAACAGCCGTCCGTATTGCATCGGCTCGACGACAAAACTGCGCAGCGGCGCGATACTTTTCTCGATCGACGGCCCGGTTACGAGCGTCTCGGCCAGTTGAGCGGGCAGGCGGCGTTTCAGTTCGTCCCAGAAGCGCTGGTCGGACCAGTCCTCGACCTGCTCCCCGGTGGGTACTTGCAGGTAATAGCGGGTGCGGGTCGGTGAACGCATGCTGCACAGGGCAAAGCCGCGCTCGTGGCGGGCATAGACCAGCTCTTCGTGAACTGGCGGGGTATCGGCGAGGATCCCCAGCCAGCCGAAGGGGTACACGCGCTCGAAGACTTTCAGGCTGTCGGCGGGAATCGATTGCCGGGCCACGCCATGGAAACCGTCACAGCCGGCAATGTAGTCGCAGTCCAGGCGCCATTGTTCGCCACCCTGATCAAATGTCAGATAAGGCTCGGCGGATTTCATTCCGTGAGGCACGACGTTGCTGGCTTCGTAGAGGGTCACTGCTCCGGCTTGCTGACGAGCGGTCATCAGATCGCGGGTGACTTCGGTCTGACCGTAAATCATGACCTGCTTGCCGTCTGTCAGTGACTGCAGGTCGATATGCACCTGACGGTCTCCGAGTGCCAACTGGAAGCCGCCATGCAGCAGACCTTCGGCGTCCATGCGCTGGCTGACACCGGCCTGGCGCAACAAGTCGACCATGCCCTGTTCCAGAACACCGGCACGAATGCGTTGCTGGACGTATTCCGGAGTCTGGCGTTCAACGATCACGTTGCTGATGCCAGCGTTGTGCAGAAGTTGGCCGAGCAGCAGGCCAGAGGGGCCGGCGCCAATAATGGCAACCTGGGTTTTCAATGTTTTCATTGTTCTTATGACTCGCAAGCGGCACGCGGACAAAGCCGGTGCGTGGTTTTTATAAATCGAGTGCTTGCATTTTTCGCTTGTGAGTCTGTCAATTGAAGGTGAAAACTGAGCCAATACCTGTACATTTCGCCAATCGGGGCGATTATCGCCCGCTACGTTGAGGCCTGGACTGACGTTATGAACAAGCCTGCCCTTCCTTCGATTCCGGTGTTCAAGCTCTATGGAGAGAGTCTCGACTGGCCCACCCCGGATCTGCTGCATTGCGAAACCATTTCCCAGCGCAGTCGCGAGCATCAATGGAAAATCAAACCCCATCGTCACGCTGATTTATGCCAGTTGCTGTTTGTCTTCAAGGGCCAGGCCGAGCTGGAAATCGAAGGCCAGGTGACCCGGCTCGACCAGGCTGCGATCCAGATTTTGCCAGCGTTGTCGGTCCACGGCTTTCGTTTCAGCGAGGACATCGAGGGCTTCATCGTGACCCTGGCGGCGCCGCTGGTGGCACACCTGCAAGCGCAGTTAGGCAGCTCGGTAAACGCCCTGGCCCAGGCCGAAAGCTACCTGGCCGGCGATCAGGCGGAGTACCTGAACAGCCTGTTTTCCGCCCTGCAGAACGAATACACCGGGCATCAACCCGCGCGCGAAATGCTCATGCACTCGCTGGTCAGCGTGATCATGGTCTGGGTCAGCCGTCAGGTGATCCAGCGTCGGGCGGCCAGTCAACGGCCACAACGTGCCCGCGAATACCTCAACGGTTTTATTCAGTTGGTGGAAGAGACTTACCGTCAGCACGTGAAGGTCGAGGATCTGGCGCACCGCCTGGGGATTTCCGTGTCCCACCTCAACGGTACATGCCGCGAACTGGCAGGACAGCCGGCGCTGCAGATCATGCACGAACGGCAGTTGCTCGAAGCCAAGCGCATGCTGACCTACACCAGCATGACCATCTACGAGATGTCCGATGTGCTGGGCTTTTCTGACCCGACCAACTTCACCCGGCTGTTTCGCCGGCGGGTCGGCATGTCACCCAAGGCTTTTCGTGATCGGCTGAAAGCCGAGCATGGCCATCAGGAGTGATCTATCTCAAGGCATTCAGGGTCGCGTTGTGCGGGATGCACTGGTCGACCCCGCAACTGGCCGAGACTCTGGGCAGTTGCCGCGCCTGCTCGACTCGCCAGGCCGCGGTGCCATACAGCGCCAGGGTGGCGGTACAGGTAATCAAAATTGCCAGATAGCGTCTTGTTTTAATGCTCATGGCAGGAACCTCTGAACGAATACCCGCAGGTACTGTTATCAGCATAGGTCAGCCATGGCCGGTTGCCATGTACCGCGTCGGCGTTTGTAGCCAGGTATTCAGCCGGTTGATGAGGCGCGGCGCCTCACAGGCCTTTGTCCCAAAGTGGTTCTTCGGGAAAGCGCTGCACCAGGAAGTCCAACAGGCTGCGTAGCGCCGCCGGCATGTGTTTGCGTGAGGCATAGACTGCGTACATGTTCATCTGTCGTGGTTCGGCATTCGAGAGCAGGCGCACCAACTCGCCGTTGTGAATATGAACGAAGGCCTGGTAACTGGGCAGCATCGCCACCCCGGCGCCGGCCATGGCGGCACGCAGCAGGGTGCTGGCTTCATTGGCGCTGATGTTGCCCTGCACCGGCACCGAGACCTGCTCGCCGTCCTGCTGGAAATGCCAGAGGCTTTTGCCGAAGTAGGAGTGTGTCAGGCAGTTGTGCCGGCTCAGGTCCTCCACCCGCTGCGGCGCCGGATGCTCACGCAGGTAGGCGGGGGAGGCGCAGATCACCGAGCGACAAACGGTCAGGCGCCGGGCGATGAGGTTCGGGTCGAGGTCGTTGCTGGTGCGAATCGCCAGGTCGATGCGCTCGTCCACCAGATTGACGGTGCGGTCGAGCATCTGCAAGTCGACGCTGACCCCGGGGTATAGCTTGACGTAATCGGCCATGGCGTCGGCCAGTTGCGCCTGACCGAACGAGGTGCTGACGCTGATGCGCAGCAGCCCGCGCGGGGCGTCGTCCGGTTCGCGCACGGCAGCTCGCAGGTCGCTGGACAGTTCGAGCATTTGCCGACAGCGCGGCAGCACCTCGCTGCCAGCGGCGGTCAAGCTCAATTTGCGCGTGGTGCGGTGCATGAGACGAGCGCCGGTCCAGTCTTCCAGCTCCGCCAGGTAGCGCGAGACCACCGGTCGCGACAGCTCCAGATGATCGGCGGCAGCCGACTGGCTGCCGAGGTCGACCACGGTGACGAAGACGCGCATAGCTTGTAGACGATCCATGATTTGCCCGCTTTCAGAAACAAACTATGTTCAAGCATCGCATTTTTTGTACTGAGCCAGGCAACTAAGCTGTTCCCCATCGCCCATCACGACCCATCGTTTACGGAGCAACAGCATGATCGGATTCCCCCCTCTCAAGCGCCTACTGCTGGCTGCCAGCCTCTTTGGTTTTGCGGCACATGCACTGGCCAGCAGCGAATTGACCCTGGACGTCTATAACCCGGGGACCCACGCGATCTTCCCGGTCAGTTCGGTGCTGGTCAGCGGCGAGAAAGACGCGATCCTGGTGGACGCCCAATTCGGCAAGGCCCAGGCGCAACAGGTGGTGGAGAAAATCCGTGCCAGCGGCAAGCACCTGACCACCATCTACATCAGCCACGGTGACCCGGACTACTACTTTGGCCTGGACACCCTGACTGCCGCTTTCCCCGACGCCAAAGTGCTGGCCTCGCAGCCAACGGTGGAGCACATCAAGAAAACCGTCGACGGCAAAGTAGCGTTCTGGGGCCCGAAAATGGGCGCCGACAAGCCAGGCAAAACCATCGTGCCGGAGGTACTCCAGGGCCATAGCCTGACCCTGGAAGGCAAGACCCTGGAGGTCATTGGCCTGGACGGCAAGCAGCCGGATCGCAGCTTCGTCTGGATCCCGTCGATCAAGGCGGTGGTCGGTGGCGTGGTGGTCGCGGAAAACATTCACGTGTGGATGGCCGACACGCAAAGCGTGCAGTCTCATGCCGATTGGCTGACCACCCTGGACAGCATCAAGGCGCTGCAACCGAACACCCTGGTTCCCGGTCATTACCTCGGCGACAGCTCGCGTTCGTTGAAGGCGGTGCAGTTCACCGCCGACTACATCCGCGCGTTCGATGAAGAAACCGCCAAGGCCAGGAATTCCGCCGAGCTGATTGCGGCGATGAAAAAACGTTATCCGGGTCTGGGCGAGGAAAGCTCCCTGGAACTGAGCGCCAAAGTCGCCAAAGGCGAAATGCAGTGGTGAAAACGTTCTTTACCCACTTGAGTCACTGGAGAACTTTATGAGCAAAATCGCAATCATTGGTGCCACGGGCCGTGCCGGTAGCCAACTGTTGGAAGAAGCCTTGCGTCGCGGCCATAGCGTTACAGCCATTGCCCGTGACACGTCAAAACTCGGCGAGCGTGCGGGCGTGGTCAGCAAAAACGTCGACGTGCTCGATGCGCAGGCGTTGCAAGCGGCCGTGGCCGGTCATGATGTGGTCATCAGCGCGGCGCATTTCGCGACGATTCCTGCCAGCGCTGTGATCGGGCCGGTCAAGCAGGCTGGGGTCAAGCGTCTGCTGGTGGTCGGCGGTGCCGGGTCGCTGTTGCTGCCCGATGGTAGCCGGGTGATCGACGCGCCAAATTTCCCTGCCGAGTACAAGGCTGAAGCCAGTGCTGGCGCGCAGTTCCTCGAGGCCTTGCGTCAGGAGCAAGAGCTGGATTGGAGCTTCCTCTCTCCGTCGGCACTGTTCGTCGAAGGCGAGCGCCGTGGCACCTTCCGTCTGGGCAAGGAGCACTTGCTGGTGGATGGCGAAGGCCAGAGCCAGATCAGCTTCGCCGACTTCGCAATTGCCCTGCTCGATGAAGTGGAAAAACCGGTGCATTCGCGTCAGCGTTTCACCGTCGGCTACTGACTGACCTCAGCGCGACTGCGCCTGCACCACCAACCAGTCGAGCAACTCGCGCAACCTGGGCGAAGGCCCGGGTTTGTGCGGGAACACCAGGTAGTACGCCAGCCCGGTGCGCACTTTCAAATCAAAAGGCATGACCAGCCGTCCGGCACTCAGGTCATCGCCGATCAACGACCAATCACCAATCGCCACCCCCGTGCCCTGTGATGCCACCGACATCGCCAGATCGAGGGTTTCGAAGTTCTGGCCCCTGCCCACGGTGCTGAGATTGACCTCGGCCGCCTTGAGCCAGGCTTTCCAGTCACGCTGATCGCGGGTTGGATGCAGCAGCAGATGGCGCTCGAGATCCGCCGGGCTGCGCAGCGGTACGGGACCGTCCAGCAGCGGCTGGGAGCAGACCGGTGTCAGCTGTTCGTCGAACAGCCGCAGTGACGCCAGCGCACCATCCGGTGGCGCGCCGTACACCACTGCGGCGTCGAATTCTTCGCGATGGAAATCGATCCCGTGTTGCACCGTGGTGGTCAGCTCCACTGGCACATCCGGGCGTTCTTTCTGCCATTGCAGCAAGCGCGGCAACAGCCAACGCATGACGCAAGTCGGTGCCTTGAGTTGCAGGGTGTCGCGGTGCGCGCCGACCTGTTCCACCGCCTCATCAATCAAGCCGAACACCTGCTGGATTCGCGGCAGCCATTCCAGACCTTCAGCGGTCAGACTCAAGCCCCGGGCCTGGCGATGAAACAGTGCGTAGCCCAAGTGCTCTTCCAGCCCACCGATCTGTCGGCTCACCGCACCCTGGGTGATATGCAACTGCTCAGCCGCCCGGGTGAAATTGCAGCACTGGGCAGTGATCAGGAAGGTGTGCAGGGCGGGCAGGGGTGGAAGTCGTTTCATGGGACGCCAAGGCATGAGGTGAGGACATGGCGAGTATGACTTTTTATCGATTGTTGCGGCTACCCGCGGACCGTTCCAATAACGCCATGACTGAACTCCGCCGCGCAGTTGTGAGTGCCGCGCGGGGTCAGCGTCTCAACGAACAAGAAGGCAAAAGACATGGCGACGTGCGGCGAAGTATTGGTCAAGTTACTCGAAGGCTACGGGGTCGAGCAGGTGTTCGGCATTCCCGGGGTGCATACCGTCGAGCTGTATCGTGGGCTGGCCCGTTCGAGCATCAACCATGTCACCCCGCGCCACGAACAGGGCGCCGGTTTCATGGCCGACGGCTATGCGCGCACCAGCGGCAAACCGGGTGTGTGCTTCATCATCACCGGCCCGGGTATGACCAATATCACCACCGCCATGGGCCAGGCTTATGCTGACTCGATCCCGATGCTGGTGATCTCCAGTGTGCAGTCGCGTAGCCAGTTGGGCGGCGGTCGCGGCAAGCTGCATGAGCTGCCGAACCAAGGCGCACTGGTGGCGGGCGTGGCGGCGTTCTCCCACACGCTGATGTCGGCGGCCGAATTGCCGGCGGTGCTGGCCCGCGCTTTTGCCCTGTTCCAGGCCGGTCGTCCGCGCCCGGTGCACATCGAGATCCCGCTGGATGTGTTGGTGGAAGACGCCGATGCGCTGCTGTCCAGCCAACCCGTCAGCATCGCCCGCGCCGGTGCCGCACCATCGGCCGTGGCACGTATGAGCGAGCTGCTGGCCAATGCCAAGCGTCCGTTGATTCTCGCCGGTGGCGGGGCAATCGATGCCGCGCCTGAACTGACGCGTCTGGCCGAACAGCTGGAAGCACCGGTGGCCTTGACCATCAATGCCAAAGGCATGTTGCCGTCCAGTCACCCGCTGCTGATCGGTTCGACCCAGACTCTGGTGGCTACCCGTGCCCTGGTGGCGGACGCTGACGTGGTCCTGGCGATCGGCACCGAGCTGGCGGAAACCGACTACGACGTGACCTTCGCCGGCGGCTTCGAGATTCCCGGCACGTTGCTGCGTGTCGACATCGATCCGGACCAGACGGTGCGCAACTACACACCGCAAGTGGCATTGGTCGCTGATGCACAAAGCGCTGCCCAGGCCTTGCTCGACGGTATTGCCAAGCACCCGTTGGCGCCACGCACTGCTGATTGGGGGCCGACCCGAGCGGCCAGCCTGCGCACCGAACTGGCGACCCTGTGGGATGCGCCGACCCAGGCCCAGACCCTGTTTTTGCAGACCGTGCAGGACACCCTGCCCGAGGCGGTGTTCGTCGGCGATTCGACCCAACCGGTGTACACCGGCAACCTGACCTTCAACCCGGAACGCCCACGGCGCTGGTTCAACTCGTCCACCGGCTACGGCACCCTTGGCTACGCACTGCCAGCCGCAATCGGCGCGTGGCTCGGTGGCGGCAGCAGCCGTGACAATCGCCCGCCGGTGGTGTGTCTGATCGGCGACGGCGGCCTGCAGTTCACCTTGCCGGAACTGGCCAGCGCCGTCGAGGCGCGCACGCCGGTGATCGTCCTGCTGTGGAATAACCAGGGCTACGAAGAGATCAAGAAATACATGGTCAACCGTGCCATCGAACCGGTTGGCGTCGACATCTATACCCCGGATTTCATCACCGTGGCCAAGGGCCTGGGTTGCGCTGCGTTGGCAGTCGATGGCGTGGACGAACTGCGTCAGGCCTTGCGTGCCGCTGTCGATCGCCAGGGCCCAAGCCTGATTGAAATCGACCAGAACCAGTGGATGCAGGCGGTGTCGGCATGAGCTTCCCGATCAATCTGGACGGACTCTACATCGATGGCCAATGGTCGGCGGGCGCCGAGCACTTGCGGGTGATCAACCCGGCCACCGAAGCCCTGCTGACCACGGTCAACGGCGGTGATGAGCACGCGGTCGACCAGGCGGTGAGCGCCGCCAGTGCTGCGTTTGCCGACTGGTCGAACAGCACCGGCGCCGAGCGCGGGGCGATCCTGCGGGCGATTGCCAGCGGTGTTCAGGCACGCCGCGAACGGCTGATGTTTTTGCAGTCGAGCAACAACGGCAAACCACAGTTCGAAGCCGGCATCGACGTCGACGATGTGATCGCCACTTTCGAGTACTACGCCGGCCTGGCTGAAAGCCTCGACGCTAGTCAGGACCGCGAGGTGCCACTGCCCAGCGACGAGTTCGCCGCGCGGGTGCGTCGTGAACCCTGCGGTGTGGTCGGGCTGATCGTGCCGTGGAATTTCCCCATGGTCACCACCGCATGGAAGCTCGCGCCGGCGCTGGCTGCCGGATGCTGCGTGGTACTCAAACCGTCGGAAGTCACGCCGCTGCCGGAGCTGGAACTGGCGGCGATCATCGCCGAGAGTGGCTTACCCAAAGGCGTGTTCAACCTGGTCTGCGGTACGGGGCTGGCGGTCGGTGCGCCGCTGTCCGGCGATCCCCGGCTGGCGAAGATTTCATTTACCGGCAGTAATGCGGTCGGGGTCCAGGTCATGCAGCGCGCGGCGGAAACCGTCAAGGGCGTGAGCCTGGAGCTGGGCGGTAAATCCTCGCTGCTGGTGATGGCCGATGCCGACCTCGACCTGGCCGTGGAACTGGCCAGCGGGGGCGGATTTTTCAACGCCGGACAGATGTGTTCCGCCACCAGCCGGGTGCTGGTGGCCGACGAGTTGGCGGACGAATTCCTCCAGCGCTTGAAGGCTCGCGCCGAGGCTATCCGGGTCGCGGATCCGTTCGCGGCTGACGTGGAAATGGGCGCGCTGGTTAATCAGGCGCAGTACCAGCGGGTGCTCGGCCACATCGATCGCGGCCTGAGCGCCGGGGCCAGATTGGTGTGCGGTGGCGGGCGTCCGGCGGACCTGCCACGTGGCTACTTTTTGCAGCCGACGATTTTCAGTGAAGTGCCTCTGGACAGTGCGTTGTGGTGCGAAGAGATCTTCGGCCCGGTGCTCTGTGTGCGCAGTTTTGCCAGTGAACAGGAGGCTATCGCCTTGGCCAACGACAGCCCTTTCGGTCTGGTGGCCAGTGTGGTCAGTGGCGATCCGCACAACGCCGAGCGCATCGCCAATGCCCTGCAGGCAGGGTTGGTGTGGATCAACGCGCCGCAGGTGATCTTCCCGCAGACCGCCTGGGGCGGCTACAAGCAGAGCAGCATCGGTCGCGAATTGGGGCCGTGGGGCTTGCAGGCATTTCAGGAAATCAAGCACGTGGTCCGCGCCATTTGAGTGCCGTGCATGCCTGCTCGCCAGGCATGCATCGGCGACATGGCTCCAATGATTTTTTATCGATTGTTGCGCGTTTTGCAGGCCCTCAGGATGTGCCTGCGGATGCCGCCAGAGCCCCTGCAACACCGGGCCTGGCAGCGGATTGGAGATGCGCTCGCAAGGGATGCAGCCACCTTATACCTACAACAATAAAGGGAGTCCTCCATGGGCCAGCATGACCTGAACAGAAGGCAATTCATCAAGACCGTGGGTGTCGCTTCGGTCGCTGCGGCGGCCATGAGCATGCCGTTTATCCGTGCCAGTGCCAGCGACACACGCTTCCAGGGCAAGACCCTGCGGCTGTTGACCTGGTCGGACGACACCGGGCTGGCGGCGCTGCGCAACATTGCTGCGACTTTCGAAGCCAAGACCGGTGCCAAGGTGATCGCCGACCGCACCGGCAGCACCTCGGAAATGGTCGCCAAACTCAAGGCCGGTGGCGATCGTCCGCAATACGACATCATCACCCTGGCCGGGGTCGGCGCCGAAGGTCTGGCCGCCGCCGGGCTGCTGGAAAAACCCGACCTCAATCGCATCCCCAACCTGCTCGACGTGCCGGAGAAATACCGCACCGGCGCCGGTGGACACGGCATCGGCTACCTGCTGTGGTGCAACAGCCTGGTCTACAGCACCCGTACCCTGCAGGAGGTGCCGAGCAGCTACGCCGCGCTGTGGGATGCCGACCTGGCGCCAAACATCTTCCTGCCGCCACCGAACTGGACCGAGGCCATGGACCTGATCATTATTGCCGCGAAACTCGCAGGTGGTGACGAACACAACATCGAGCCGGGCTTCAAGAAGCTCGCCGAGCTCAAGGATCGGGTGGTGACCCTGGGCGAAAACCCCAACCAGATCGCCGAACTGTTTCGCACCGGCTCGCTGGACATGGGCGGCCTGTACGCCCCGGCGTTCTTCCCGAAACAGATCCGCGATCCGGCCTATGGCCTGGGTGCCACCTTCGGTATGAAGGAAGGCTTCTACACCGACCTGATGCTCTCGGTGATGCCGAAGAATCGTCCCGGCGATACCGACCTGGCCTACGCCTTTATCGACCATTCGCTGGACCCGCTGGTCCAGGGCAAAATGGCCGAAGACATCTTCAACGGCCCGGTCAACGCCAAGGCAATCATCTCCGCCGAAGCGCGCAAGAGCCCGTACATCCTGACGCCGGAGCAGATCGCCGAGAAGGCGATCATGCACGACAACGCCTTCCTGGCGAGCGTGCATGACCAATGGATTCGTCGTTACACGGAAATCTTTTCTTCCTGATTGACGAACACAGGATCTTCAAACACTGAAGATCCTCTGTGGGAGCAGCCCGGGCGGCGCTCCCACAAGGGGACCCATGCGTCTGGAGGTCTTTTGTTCATCAGCCGCTTTCCATTGACGAGACCTTTGCTATGGAACACCAACCCCTGACCCACGTGGTGAGTGTTGCCCCCGTGCGCGCGACATCCGGCTTTTCGCCCACCACCCGCGCCTGGTTTTTCCTTTCGCCCTCGATGCTGTTTCTCGGCGTATTGATCGCCGCCAGCCTGCTGGTGCTGCGCATGAGCGTGGGCACCAAGGGCGCCGAGTGGAGCGGATTCAGCCTCGCCAGTTATGCCCAACTGCTGGAACCGTATTACCTCAAGTCGTTGCTGTTGACCCTGCGCCTGGCGCTGATCAGTGCGGTGATCGCCGTGCTGCTGGCGATTCCGGTGGCGTACACCATGTCGCGCCTGACCTCGCCCTTCGTGCGACGGATCTTTCTCGCCGCGGTGCTGTTGCCGCTGCTGGTCAACCTGTTGCTGCAAAGCTACGGCTGGCTGGTGATTCTCGGGCCGGGCGGGATGCTCAACCAGGCGCTGATGGGCCTGGGGTTGATCAAGCGACCGATCATGCTGCTGTACAACCAGAACGGCGTGTTGATGGGCCTGGTGCAGACCGCCTTCCCCTTGGCCGTGCTGCCGATTGCCAGCGCCATGCGCGGGGTGTCGCGCAGTTACGAAGAGGCCGCCGCAACCCTCGGTGCCAGCCGCCTGCAGGTGTTCCGTCAGGTGGTGCTGCCGATGAGCCTGCCGGGGATCATCACCGGCGCGACCCTGGTGTTCGCCTACAACGCCAGCAGCTTCGTCGTGCCCTTGCTGCTCGGTGGCCGCCGAGTGCCGATGCTTGCGGTGATGGTGCACGACCAGATCGCGCCGCTGATGAACTGGCCCGCCGCCTCCGCCGCCGGGGTGGTGCTGATCGTCACCACGTTGGCGATCATGACCTTCTCCGAATACATCACTGGCCGTCGTCGGCGCCTGCTGGAGACTTCGCAATGAGCACCCTGATCAAAAAGCGTCAGTCGCTGCTGCCCGGCGACAGCGGCAAGTTCGCCGGGATCCTCTCGGGCTTCATCCTGCTGCTGGCGGTATTGCCGATCCTGACCATGATCGTCATGTCCTTCAGTGGCGCCTCCAACCTCGACTTCCCGCCAAGCAGCTACAGCCTGCAATGGTACAAGGCGGCCTGGCACACCTTCGTTTCACCGGACGCCAGCGATGTGCTGAGCCTGGGCAAGGCGATGACCACCAGCCTCATGGTGTCGTGCCTGACCATGGTCTTTGCCACGCTGATTGCGGTGCCCGCAGCCTATGCCCTGACTCGCTGCGAGTTCCGCGGCAAGGCCGTGGCCCTGCAACTGATGTCGCTGCCACTGGTGTTCCCGATGGTGGTGCTGGGCCTGGCCCTGCTGCTGGTGTTCGACAGCCTGCCGTTCCAGATGACCACCTCGCGTCTGGTGATCGCCCACGTAATCCTGGCGTTGCCGTTCGTGGTGAAAAACTGCACGGCGGCGATGCTGTCGATCGGCACCGAGGTCGAAGAGGCCGCTCAGATGCTCGGCGCCTCGCCGACCCGGGCGATGTTCGATGTGGTGGTGCCGCTGATGAAATCGGGGATCCTCGCCGGGATGCTGCTGGCGTTCATCGTCTCGTTCAACGAATTCACCGTGACCTACTTCCTCTACACCATCGATGTGATGACGGTGCCGATCTGGATGTACAGCCGCACCGTGTCCTCGCTGGACCCCACCGTATTTTCCTTTGCCGTGCTCATTGTGCTGATCGACTTCGTCCTGATTTGGGCGTTGGAGAAGCTGGTGGGTGAAGGCGGCGTTTCGTTTTGATGCTGGAGGTGATGTACATGACTGGTCTGATTCTGGAAAACGTCGAAAAGCACTACGGCTCGGCCTGCGCGGTCAAGGACGTCAACCTGCACCTGCCCGAGGGCAAGCTGGTGTGTTTTCTCGGGCCTTCGGGCTGCGGCAAAACCACCTTGCTGCGGATGATCGCCGGCCTGGAAACCCTGAGTGGCGGGGAAATTCGCCTGGACGGCGAAGACATCGGCAACACCCCGGCACATCAGCGCAATTTCGGCATGGTGTTTCAATCCCTGGCGCTGTTCCCGCACATGAGCGTGGGCGAGAACATCGCTTATCCGTTGAAATTGCGCGGCGTGAGCAAGGCCGAGCAGCAGGCGCGGGTGGTGGAGTTGCTGGAGCTGATCCAGCTGCAAGCGATGATCAATCGCCCGGTGGCCAAGTTGTCCGGCGGCCAGCGCCAGCGTGTAGCGATTGCCAGGGCGATCGCCTCACACCCAAAAATCCTGCTGCTCGACGAGCCGCTGTCGGCGCTCGACGCCAAGCTGCGCGAGTCGATGCAGGTGGAAATCCGCCAACTGCAGCAACGGCTGAACATCACCACCATCATGGTCACTCACGACCAGCGTGAAGCCATGACCATGGCCGATATCGTGGTCGTCCTGGGTGAGCATCGGATCCAGCAGATCGGCACGCCGATCGAGATCTACCGGCATCCGGCCAACGAGTTTGTCGCGGATTTCATCGGTTCCGGCAACATCTTCCCGGCCACGGTGCTGGGTAACGGCAGGGTCAGTCTGCCGGGTGGTGATGCGCTGCAAGTGCCGATCTGCAGCAGCATTGTGGCCGGGGAAAAAGTGAAGATGCTGATTCGTCCGGAAGACCTGCAACTGTCGGCGCCACAGGCCACGGCCGGCAATCGGTTGTTGGGCAAGGTGACGTTTGTGCGCGATATCGGCGCGACCATCGAGACCACGGTGGAGTGTTCCGGGGTGTCGTTTACGGCGCTGAGTACGCCGTGTCAGGGGATTGGTTTGGGTATTGGCAATCCGGTGTCGGTGACCTTGCCGGTGGAGGCGTGTCGGGTGCTCGGGGCCTGATCCGGATTTTAGGGTGTTATTGCTGGCCTCATCGCGAGCAGCGGAACGCCGCCCGGGCTGCTCCTACAGGTTTTGTGTTCACCACTAACTATTGTAGGAGCGAGCCTGCTCGCGATGGGGCCGGTACTGCTTGCAAAGAAACCAGATCAAACCGACAGCCGCAACCGCGCCAGATCCCGCAACGGCGGGGCGCCGAACAGCCGGCTGTATTCGCGGCTGAACTGCGAGGGGCTTTCGTAGCCGACCCGGTAACCAGCGGCCGAGGCGTCGAGACCTTCGGCCAGCATCAACCGCCGTGCCTCTTGCAGGCGCAGTTGCTTCTGATACTGCAGCGGGCTCATGGCGGTCATTGCCTTGAAACGATGGTGCAGGGTCGACACGCTGAGGTTCACTTCCCTGGCCAGGTCGTCGATGCGCAGCGGCTGCTCGTAGTTGCCGTTGAGCCATTTGATCGCCTGGCTGATGCGATGACTCTGGCTATTGGCAATCGCGATTTCGTACAGCCGATGGCCCTGGGGACTGCGCAGCAGACGATAGAGAATTTCGCGGCGTATCAGCGGCGCCAGCATGGCGATGTCTTTCGGCGTGTCCAGCAGGCGCGCCAGGCGCAGCACTGCGTCGAGCATTGGCTGATCCAACTGCTCGACATACAAGCCGCGCCCGGCGGGACGGGTGGGCACGCCGAGGGGGCCCGCGTCGGCGATCAAGGCGGTGATTTCCGCCGGGTCGATGTCCAGGCGTACGGCGAGGATCGGCGCCTCGGGCGAAACGTCCACAATCTGCCCGCTGAGGGGCATTGACACCGAGACCACCAGGTAGTTGAGCGGGTCGTAGTCGAACACCTCGTCCACCAGCCGCACTTGCTTGCGACCCTGGGCCATGATGCACAGCGCTGGTTGTGCAAGCACCGGGGCAAAGGTGTGGGGTTGGCTGTGGCGCGAAAGGATCAATGAACTGATGGCGGTGGCATAGCTGCCGTCCTCGCAGGTGTTGCGACGGATAATTACCGAGAGCTCCTCGCGCTGCTTTTCCATGTTGGCGTCCAGCGGGGCATGGATGCATTCCTGGGATGACATGGGTGCTCCTCGGCAAGGCAGGTGACAGAGGTATAGCTTAAATTTGTGCAAGATCGGGTGGTAGGCAGATCCTGTCGCAATCTTGCCTGATTCTGCTGGAACAAGAGATCTGCTGCATGGAACAGCCGTAACAGGCAGTGGAGGTTGCTTGAAACGCTACTGAGCCGTTAATGCGGAGGTGGGCAGCGGATGAAGGGCTTTTAGTGAGCGGCTGCAGGATTGTGCAACAAGCCGGCAGGAATCGACTAACGGGCCTTGAGCCACTCGCTTAATCTCGGTTCCTGTCGCAGCTTCTCTCAGGCTGCTGCTTATACACCCCAGGGAGCGTCGAACATGTCCATTCAAATCCCCGTCAGCCATATGGCGTTTGTCCGAGCCCAAGCAGGTCGCTCCTTGGAGTTGGGCGCGCGTCTGAGCAGCCTGATCGAGCCATCGCGCCAGGCCAAGGGTTGCCTGCACTTTGCGTTGCAGCAGTCGCTGTGTGATCCCGAGTTGTGGCTGGTCTCCGGGTTTTGGGTCGATCAAACGGCGATGACTGCCTATTTCAGCAGCCCGGCGATGGTGGTGTTCAGTGAGTTGGTGCAGGAGTTGGTGGTTAATAGCCTGGACTTACACACCTTCAGTGACGTCTCGGCCGAGCAGGCCCGTGGCAGTTATCGCTTGGCCGATGCACCGGCCGTGCAGCAATGGGCCAGTTGACGGTTTAGAATGGCCGACTTTCCATTGGCCAGGATCCGCAACATGGCACGTAAAGAGTTTGCCCAGTTCGAAGCCGTTTCCGCCGCTGTGCGCGGTGACACAGGTTACACCGCCGCCATCGCCGTCAAGGCACTCGGTGGCATGGGCGCCCCGCGCTTCAACAAGGTCCTCGTCGACCAGACCTTCAAGACCGCCCTTGACGCCGACCTGGCGGCCGAGCAGCAACTGGCACTGTTGAAAGACGTCAACGAAGACGGCGAGCTGGTTTGGTAAAAACCAGGTTCAGGCCCTGTTAGCCCCCGGACGGTACATCTTGAACAGGGCCTCCGGGCCCAGCTGGAAATAATCCGCCGGACCGCCGCCGCGCAGAATCGGTTCTGCCGCGGCGGTGTCGTAGATTCCATCCTTGAGCAGCCACTTGGCGATATGTACGGCGACTACTTCGCCGAGGATCAGCCAGCTCGGCACCACGTTGCCATCCGCCCGCTGCAACTGAATGATCTGCGTGACCTTGCATTCGAAGGACACCGGACTTTCGGCGACGCGCGGTACCTGAATGATTTTCGACGCCACCGGGGTCAGCCCGGCCAGTTCGAATTCGTTGACGTCGGCGGGGACCATCGCACAGCTCTGGTTCATCTGTTCGGCGAGGGGGCGAGTGGCCAGGTTCCAGACGAACTCACCGGTCTGCTCGATGTTGTTCAGGCTGTCTTTACGGCCCACGCTGGAGAACCCGATGATCGGCGGAATGTAGTTGAACGCGTTGAAAAAACTGTAGGGCGCCAGATTCAACTGGCCCTGGGCATCCTGCGAAGAAATCCAGCCGATGGGGCGAGGGCCGACGATGGCATTGAACGGGTCATGGGGCAGGCCGTGACCCAGGGCAGGCTCATAGAAATGAATGTCGTCAGGCATGGCGTCGGTTCCAGGAAGGGCGTGGGCTGCCATAGTGCCGGGCTAGAGCGGTTAATTCCAGCGGGATGGCTTGGGGCAAAAAGACTAAGCCCGGCCGAAGCCGGGCTGTGATGCCGCAACCAGGATTCAGCTGATGGAAGCCGAACCGGTGCGATCGAAGCCGTCCTGGGCGACGGTGGCGGAACCGGTGCGATCGAAGCCGTCCTGGGCGACGGTGGCGGAACCGGTGCGGTCGAAGCCATCTTCAGCGACGGTGGCGGAACCGGTGCGGTCGAAGCCATCTTCAGCGACGGTGGCGGAACCGGTGCGGTCGAAGCCATCTTCAGCGACGGTGGCGGAACCGGTGCGGTCGAAGCCATCTTCAGCGACGGTGGCGGAACCGGTGCGGTCGAAGCCATCTTCAGCGACGGTGGCGGAACCTGTGCGGTCGAAGCCGTCTGCAGCGACAGTGGCGGCACCCGTACGGTCATAACCATCAGCGGCGATAGCGGAACCGGTGCGGTCAAAACCATCGGCGGCGAAGGTGTTGGCGGCCAGTACGGAGAGGGTCAGGGCAAGGATCAGTTTGGTTTTCATGGTGTGTGCTCCAGGTTCGTTGACGTTTTGTGCGTGGGGTATGGAGTTCATACTACGCGGATGAATTTGATTAAAAAGCGCAAAAAATTGCCTTTATCTATCGAATTAATCGATGTCTATGTCGTCGCGAAAGGCGAGCGGCGAGCAGGACGTCGATAGGGATTCAGATGACAACAGAATGCCAAGGCGCAATTAACGGACGATTAATCGGCTCGCGGCAGTTGGCAGAAGATGTGCGGGAGGCGGGAAGTTGCGATGGCGGTGTGTCGGACACACCGCCGTGCAGGGTTCGCCGGCAGGCCGGCGAGAAGGGGATCAGTCGGTTTCGATACGCGAGTGCTTGCGGGTGTCCTTCATGGTCACATAGACCACCAACGACACGGCGATGCACGCGGTGACGTACCAGTAGTAGCCGGTTTCCATGCCGATGCTCTTGAACCACAGGGCGATGTATTCAGCGGTACCGCCGAACAGGGAAACGGTCAGTGCGTACGGCAGGCCGACACCCAGGGCGCGGATTTCGGTCGGGAACAGTTCGGCTTTGACCACGGCGTTGATCGAGGTGTAGCCGCTGACGATGATCAGCGCGGCCATGATCAGGAAGAACGCGCCCCACCAGGTCTGGATGGTGTGCAGGGTCATCAGGATCGGCACGGTGAACAGGGTGCCCAGGACACCGAAGGCGATCAGGATCGGACGACGGCCGATCTTGTCCGACAGGCCGCCGATGATTGGCTGCAGACACATGAACAGGAACAGTGTCGCTGCCGAAATGGTGGTCGAATCGCTGATGCTCATGCCCACCGTGTTCACCAGGTACTTCTGCATGTAGGTGGTGTAGGTGTAGAACGCCAGGGTGCCGCCCATGGTCAGACCGACGACGGTCAGCAGTTCCTTGGGGTGACGCATCAAGGTGCGCATCGCGCTTTCCTTGGATTTTTCCTTCTTGGTGAACGACTCGGTCTCTTCCATGCCACGACGCAGGTAGAGCGCGACGACCGCACACAGCGCGCCGATGGCGAACGGGATACGCCAGCCCCAGGCATACAACTGCTCGGTGGTCAGGACGTTCTGCAGCAGGATCAGCACGCCCAGCGCGATGAGCTGGCCGGAGATCAGGGTCACGTACTGGAAGCTGGAGAAAAAGCCGCGACGTTCCTTGGTCGCCATCTCGCTGAGGTAGGTGGCCGAGGTGCCGTACTCGCCGCCGACCGACAGGCCTTGCAGCAAGCGCGCGAAGATCAGCAGGATCGGCGCACCGATGCCGATGGTTTCATAGCCCGGGCTCAAGGCGATCAGCAGGGAGCCGAAGCACATCAGATAGACCGAGGCCATCAAGGCCTTCTTGCGTCCGACTTTGTCGGCGTACAGGCCCATCAGCCAGCCACCGATCGGGCGCATCAGAAAGCCAACGGCGAAGATCGCCGCAGTGTTCATCAACTGGGCGGTGGTCGAACCGGCAGGGAAGAAGGTTTTTGCGAAGTACAGGGAGAAGGCAGCGTAGACGTACCAGTCGTACCACTCGACCATGTTGCCCACCGATCCGCTGAAGATCGATTTGATGCGGCTGGCGGTGGTTCTTGGTTTGGCAGACGCAGTGGCAGCGGCAGCCCCGCCAGACAGGGTTTGTGAGTTATCCATGAGGATCCTTCGTGTCATTGTTTTTGTGGAGCGCGCAGAAGCGCAGCCTGCAGGGGCTATAGCAGGAGCTGTGCCAACTCTAAGAAGGCCGGTTTAGAGGGGTTAAGGTGTTCAGGTGAGCGGAAATCCGCTTGTTGGTGACTTGGGCATGAGCGGAAATCCGCCGATCAATCAGCTGAGGAACATCTCGCGTGTCAGGCCATGCCGCTGCATCTTTTCATTGAAGGTCCGGCGTGGCAGTTGCAGTTCTTCGAGCACCGATTTCACATCGCCCTTGTGCCGGGTCAATGCCGCACGCAGGCATTGCGCTTCGAACGCCTCTTGTTGGGCGGCGAGGGATTGGCCGGGAGCGATGCCGTCGGGTTCCGGTTCACCCAGGCCAAGTACCTGTCGCTCGGCAACGTTGGCCAGTTCGCGTACGTTGCCCGGCCAGTCGTGGCTCAACAGCCGGCTCAATTGCGCCCCGCCCAAGGGCTCGACGTTGCGCCCCAAGCGTTGCGCCGCGGCTTGGGCGAAGTGGGCGTAGAGCAGGGGAATGTCTTCGCGGCGCTCGCGCAACGGCGGCAAACGTAATTGCGCGACGTTCAGGCGGTACGCCAGGTCTTCGCGAAAGCGTCCGGCGCGGGCTTCGTCCAGCAGGTCGGGCTTGGTCGCGGCAATGATCCGCAAGTCCACGGTGATGCTCTGATTGGCCCCCAGGCGTTCGAGTTTCTGTTCCTGCAGCACCCGCAGCAGTTTCACCTGTTGCGCCAGCGGCATGCTCTCGATTTCGTCGAGGAACAGGGTGCCGCCGTCGGCGTACTCCAGTTTGCCGATGCGCTTGCCCTGGGCGCCGGTGAAGGCGCCGCTTTCGTGGCCGAACAGCTCGGCCTCAAACAGTTGCTCGGGTATCGCCGCACAGTTCAAGGCCACGAAGGGCTTGTCGGCCCGAGGCCCGAAGTCGTGCAGGCAGCGCGCAACCAACTCCTTGCCGCTGCCGGTCTCACCGCGGATCAGCACGTTGACCGGTAGCGCGGCAAGGTCCAGGACTTGCCGGCGCAGGGTCTGCAGACCCGGGGATACGCCGAGCAGGCTGGCCTCGAGTCTGTTGCGGTTGTCGGCCTGCTCATGCAGGGCGCGGTTTTCCAGGACCAGCCGGCGCTTGTCCAGCGCCCGGCGCAGGCTGTTGAGCAGGGTCTCGGGGCTGAAGGGTTTTTCGAGGAAGTCATAGGCCCCGTCGCGCATGGCCTCCACCGCCATCGGCACATCACCGTGTCCGGTCAACAGGATCACCGGAAGATCGGCATCCTGCTTTCGCACCCTGGCCAGCAACTCCAGGCCGCCAAGACCTGGCATGCGCACATCGCTGAGGATGACCCCGGGGAAATTCTCCGGCAATTGCGCCAGGCATTCCTCGGCGCGACTGAAGAGTTGCACCGAGAACCCGGACAGGCTCAGCCATTGCTCGACAGCGTCACGAATGCTGCGCTCGTCATCGACCACCATCACTGAGTTCAACATTGAATCCGGGCCTCCAGGTCGATGGGCAGCGTGACGCTGAAGCAGGCACCGTCACCGCGATTTTCAGCATTCAGGCGTCCACCGAGTTCGTGGACGATGGCAAAGGATACGGCCAGTCCCAACCCTAGCCCATCACCCACCGGCTTGGTGGTGAAGAAGGGATCGAACACGTTCGGCAGGTCCTGTTCGCTGATGCCGCCGCCACTGTCGCGGACTTCCAGACGCCACAGTTGCTGGTCGGCCTCCAGGCGAATCTGCAGGCGCTTGAGCGGTTTGTCGTGCATGGCGTCGAGGGCGTTGCGCAGCAGGTTGATCAGCACTTGCTCGAGACGAATGGCATCGCCACGCACCCAGGCCGGACGGCTCAGGTAGACGGTGGTTTCAATCTGTTCATCACGCAGGCGCGCCTGAAGCAGCAACAGGGATTGATCGACCACCGCCGCCAGGTCCAGCGGTTCGCGCAGGCCGCTGGGGCTTTTGCGGGCGAAGGTTTTCAGGTGGCCGGTGAGGGCGGCCATGCGTGTCAGCATGTCATCCACCGGTTTCAATGCCTTATACGCGTCGTCGACCCGGCCATGCTCGAGTAGCAGGCGCAAGGTCGCCAGTTGCATACGCTGTGCGGTGAGCGGCTGGTTGATCTCATGGGCCAGCGCTGCCGACATCTGCCCCAGCGCCGCCAGTTTGGCGGACTGCACCAGGCCGTCCTGGGCGGTGCGCAGATCCCGAGTTCGCTCCTCGACCAGGCGCTCCAGCTCTTCGCGACTGCGCTGACGTAACTTGGCGAGGCGCCAGCGCTGGCTGAGGAACAACAACAGAAATACCAGGGTCAGCCACAGGCCCGCGGCCGCCAGCCCGGCATTGCGCAGGTCCTCGAAGGCCACCTGGGGCCGGCGCAGCAGGTGCAGGGTCCAGCCTTCGGAGCTCAGCGGCAGCGATTCCCACAGGTAGGGCATCGCGCCTTCCGGGCCGTCGACCTGGGCCAGGTAGCTGTTGGCGTCGAACCGTCGGATCAGCTCATGGTTCAAAGGCGTGAGCGTTTGTTTGTCGTACTGGCGGGTGGCGGCGAGTTCGGCACGGTCGGTATCCGATAGACTTTGTAACAGACGATAGCGCCAGCCGGGCTGATTGGCGATGAACACAATGCCCCGGGCATCGCTGACCAGCAGGGTATCGCTGCCCTGCCGCCATTCGCGCTCCAGTTGCGGGAACTCGAGCTTCACCACCATCGCCCCGAGAAACTCGCCGTTGTCGCCAAGGACGGCGCTGGACAGAAAGTAACCGGGGATGCCGCTGGTAACGCCCACGGCATAAAAGCGTCCGTTGCCCTGGCTGCGGGTCTGATTGAAATAGGGGCGAAAGCCGTAGTTGTGGCCGACGTAACTGCTGGGCAGGCGCCAGTTGCTGGCAGCAACCGCCAGGCCTGTGCGGTCGAGCAGTTCCAGGGTGGAGGACTCGGCCGCCCCGTTGATCTTTTCCAGCTTGCCGTTCAGCGTGTCTTGCTGTGGCGGGCTCACGGGGCCGGCCAACGCCGAACGCAACTCCGGGTCCAGGGCCAGGACGGCCGGCAAGGCGCGGTAGCGTTCGATCAGGGTGTGCAACGAGTTGGCGTACAGCGCCAGTTGCTGATTGGCGCGCTCGGCATCGTCTTCCTGTGCCTGACGTTCGGCATGGCGCATGGCGAGGATGGCCACCAGCACCGCTCCGGCCACGATCAGCAGGACAGACAGCGACAGGCGCAGGAAACGAGAAAGGGTCGGCATGCGGTGGGCACGGGCTGCAAGTCAGGGTGCGCACCATAGCATGCAGGGCCTTATGAAAGCCTGTTCCACGGCAGTCCTGAACCATTCGGTAACCTTTGTGCCGAGCAATCGATCCGGCACAAAAAAGCCGCGCTGTCCGGGTAGACAGCGCGGCTTCGGTGCCACGGGTTGAAGCGCTTACTGCACTTCTACCGCCAGGCTTTCACTGATTTTCTGCTGCCAGATGGCCGGGCCGGTGATGTGCACCGACTCGCCCTTGCTGTCCACCGCAACGGTGACCGGCATGTCCTTGACGTCGAACTCGTAGATCGCTTCCATGCCCAGTTCGGCGAAGGCCACCACACGCGATTTCTTGATGGCTTGCGCCACCAGGTACGCCGCACCGCCAACTGCCATCAGGTAGACCGCCTTGTGGTCCTTGATCGCGTCGATCGCAGTCGGGCCACGCTCGGACTTGCCGATCATGCCCAGCAGGCCGGTTTGCTCGAGGATCTGGCGGGTGAACTTGTCCATCCGCGTCGCGGTAGTCGGGCCAGCAGGGCCAACCACTTCTTCGCGCACCGGATCAACCGGGCCGACGTAGTAGATGAAGCGACCCTTGAGGTCCACCGGCAGGGTTTCGCCCTTGTTCAGCATCTCGACCATGCGCTTGTGCGCCGCGTCGCGACCGGTGAGCATTTTGCCGTTGAGCAGGACGGTTTCGCCTGGCTGCCAGCTCTGCACTTCTTCCGGGGTCAGGGTGTCGAGGTTGACGCGACGGGCCGACGGGCCAGCTTCCCAGACGATTTCCGGGTAGGCGTCCAGCGACGGCGCTTCCAGTTCGGCCGGGCCGGAGCCGTCGAGCACGAAGTGCGCGTGACGAGTGGCGGCGCAGTTCGGGATCATGCACACCGGCAGGGAGGCGGCGTGGGTCGGGTAATCCATGATCTTGACGTCGAGCACGGTGGTCAGGCCACCCAGGCCCTGGGCGCCGATGCCCAGTTGGTTGACCTTGTCGAACAGCTCCAGGCGGATCTCTTCGATACGGTTCTGCGGGCCGCGCGCCTTGAGTTCGTGGATGTCGATGGACTCCATCAACACTTCCTTGGCCATCACTGCGGCTTTCTCGGCGGTGCCGCCGATGCCAATGCCGAGCATGCCCGGCGGGCACCAGCCAGCGCCCATGGTCGGAACGGTCTTGAGCACCCAGTCAACGATCGAGTCGGACGGGTTGAGCATGGCCATTTTCGACTTGTTCTCGGAACCGCCGCCCTTGGCTGCCACGTCGACTTCCACGGTGTTGCCCGGGACGATCGAGTAGTGGATGACGGCCGGGGTGTTGTCCTTGGTGTTCTTGCGAGCACCCGCCGGGTCGGCGAGGATGGAAGCACGCAGGACGTTTTCCGGCAGGTTGTAGGCGCGCCGCACGCCCTCGTTGATCATGTCGTCCAGGCTCATGGTCGCGCCATCCCAGCGCACGTCCATGCCCACCCGCACGAACACGGTGACGATGCCGGTGTCCTGGCAGATCGGGCGGTGGCCGGTGGCACACATGCGCGAGTTGATCAGGATCTGGGCGATCGAATCGCGGGCTGCCGGCGACTCTTCGCGCAGGTAGGCCTCGTGCATCGCCTGGATGAAATCCACGGGGTGGTAGTAGGAAATGAACTGCAGGGCGTCAGCAACGCTCTGAATCAGGTCGTCTTGCTTGATCACGGTCATGAGTCGCGCTCCTCTAAAAGACGGGAACATTTAATAAAGGTGTCTGCAGTGGGGTGCATCGGTCGGCTGCAAACACCTTTCAAGGCACGCCGGGGTTGCTGGCGCGACGCTAAAAAGGCGCGGCAGTATACCTCGCCTCGCCGCCGGGCACATCCGCCGGCAGTCAAACGAAGGTCGCATATCCGGACCGGGGCAGCTTTTAGCAACCCCACAAAATTTGAATGGTGATTTTCGAGCAGCAACACTAAAGTGGCATAAGGCCTCTAGGGTAGGAAACTCTTGTCAGCCCCCTCTCTGCACGGTGAGTCATCGATTGACCCATAACGCGATCCAGAGTCTATTGCTCAAGCGCTTTATTCTGGCGACAGGCACTTATGCGCTGGCGATCCTGCTGCTATGGCTGGCGGTTTTTACGGGCCATTTCCAGGGCTCGGTCAGCAGCGCAATGGTCGGCACCGCGCTGGTGGTGCTCAGCCAGTCGGTGTTGTTTGCGATCTTCTTTACCGGTTGCAACCTGCGCTTCGCCGATCCCAGCCTGACCCAACTCCAGGTGCTGCTGGGGATAGGCTGGCAAACCTGGCTGATTGCCCACCTCGATTCGGCCCGTGGCGCTTTCCTGGTGTTTTACGTGCTGATCCTGTTGTTCGGCCTGTTTCATTTGCCGCGCCGCGCGTTTATCCGTAGTGCGGCCCTGGTGCTTTTCAGCTTTGCCGCGCTCAACCTCTGGGAGGGCTACCACTTTCAACTGGCCGACCCGGGGCTGGCAGTCCTGCAGGTGTGCGTGTTGTTCATTGTGCTTGTCTGGCTGGCGTTGTATGCCAGTTACGTGCAGGCTTCGCGTTTGCGCATGCGTCAGCGCCGGTTTGCGTTGCAGGCTCATCAGGACACATTGCGCGGGATGATGCGGCAACTTGAAGACCTGGTGGCGACCGATGAGTTGACCGGATTGTTCAACCGCCGGCACTTCCTGCGCCTCGCCTCCCGTGAATTGCAGAGCCTGGACGCAGGCGTGGTCCATGGCCTGGCGCTGATCGATCTGGACCATTTCAAACGCATCAATGATGTCCATGGCCACGCCGCTGGAGATCAGGTGCTGCAAGCCTTTGCGGGCGTCGCCAGCGCCTGTTTGCGTGAGGGCGACGTGTTGGCCCGCTACGGCGGTGAGGAGTTTGTGTTGTTACTACCTGATTGTGATGCCGAGCGCCTGACGGCTTGCTGCGAGCGTCTGCGCCTGGCCTTTGTCGATGTCGAGCTGATTGGCCTGCGGGTTCGCGACCTGAGCCTGTCGGCGGGCATGACCCTGCTCAGTGAAGGTGATGACCTGGATCACGCCTTGCATCGAGCTGACCAGGCGCTGTACCGCGCCAAGCGTGACGGCCGTAATCGTTGCGCCGCCGCCTGGGAAAACGTCGATGCCTGAACTGATTGTCGGTGAGCGGCGCTGGACCGAAGCGGTCGGCGGCAACCTGCTCGATGCCCTGAACCGCAATGGCCTGAACGTGCCGTACAGCTGTCGGGCGGGCAGTTGTCACGCGTGCCTGGTGCAATGCTTGCGCGGAGAGGTCATTGACCGTCGACCGGATGCCCTGAGTGCTGAACAGCGCCAACAAGGCTGGCGCCTGGCCTGTCAGTGCGAGGTGGTGGACGACCTGCAAGTGGCGGTGTTCGATCCGTTGCATGATGGCGCACCCGCAGTGGTCGAGGCCGCGGACTGGCTGAGCTCATCGGTGCTGCGCCTGCGTCTGCAGCCGGAACGGCCGCTGCGCTATCAGGCTGGCCAGCACCTGGTGCTATGGGCGGGGCAGGTGGCACGCCCTTATTCGCTGGCGAGCCTGCCGGAGGAAGACCGTTTTCTTGAGTTCCACCTCGATTGTCGCTTGCCGGGTGCATTCAGTGATGCCGCACGCCAGTTGAAGATCGGTGATCCGATCCGTCTTGGCGAGCTGCGTGGCGGCGCCTTGCATTACGATCCCGACTGGCAGCAGCGGCCGTTGTGGTTGCTCGCCTCGGGCACGGGCCTGGCGCCGTTGTTCGGGGTATTGCGTGAGGCGTTGCGCCAGGATCACCAGGGGCCGATCCGGGTGATGCACCTGGCCCATGACAGCACCGAACACTATCTGGCCAAGCCGCTGGCGGCGCTGGCCGGCAATCGCCCCAACCTGACAGTCGAACTGCTGACGGCGGCCGAGCTGGCGGCGGCTTTGGCGCAATTGCGCCTTGTTTCCCGGCAAACCCTGGCCTTACTCTGCGGCCACCCTGACAGTGTCGATGCCTTTGCCCGGCGCTTGTATCTGGCGGGGTTGCCGCGCAACCAACTGCTGGCCGACGTGTTCCTGCCCCGTGGTTGAACGCTGACTTTCTCTGAAGAGACTCACCATGACCGACGCCATACTGCTGGAGCGCGAACGCGGGCTGCTGACCTTGCGCCTGAACCGCCCGGACAAGAAAAACGCCCTGACCCGCGCCATGTACAGCCAACTGGGCGAGGCCCTGCAGCAGGCTGACAATGACCCCGAGATCAACGCGATCCTGATCACCGGCAGTGCCGAATGTTTCACCGCCGGCAACGACATCGCCGACTTCATCCAGGAACCGCCGAGCGATCTCGACAGCCCGGTGTTCCGATTCATGCGCAGTCTGCTGGAGTGCCGCAAACCGGTGATCGCCGGTGTGGCGGGTGCCGCCGTGGGCATTGGCACAACGCTGCTGCTGCATTGCGACCTGGTCTATATCAGTGCCGATGCAAAATTGCGTATGCCATTCGTCAATCTCGGGCTGTGCCCTGAGTTCGGCTCCAGCCTGATCCTTCCGCGTCTATTGGGACAGGCCAAGGCGGCTGAACTGTTGCTGCTGGGCGAGGCTTTCACTGGCGAGCAGGCAGCCGCCTGGGGTATTGCAACCCGAGCCCTGGAGAGTGGCGAGGCAGCCCTGGCCAAAGCCCGTGAAGTGGCGCTGCGTTTCGAAACCCTGGCCCCGGAAGCCGTGCGCATCAGCAAGCAGTTGATGAAAGCGCCGGACCAGGCATTGTTGCGTAAAGTGGTCGAGGAGGAGGGCAAGCTGTTCACCCAGCGCCTGCGGTCTCCGGAGGCCATTGCGGCGTTGACCGGGTTTATCAAAAGGCACTGAATTTACAGTGCCTCGACCGGCCTCTTCGCGGACAACCTGATTTACGGATCAGATAGCAAAAAGCCCCGGCACTCACATGCCGGGGCTTTTGATTTTCAGCAACCGATCACTCAGACCTGCGGATCACCCACGTGCAGGATCTTCATGCCGTTGGTGCCGCCGGTGGTGTGGAAGCTGTCGCCCTTGGTCAGGATGACCCAGTCGCCTTTTTCCACGACGCCACGCTTGACCAGTTCGTCGATGGCTTTCTGGCTGACTTCGTTCGGTGCAAGGGAAGCCGGGTCGAACGGTACGGTATACACGCCACGGAACATCGCAGCCCGAGCCTGGGCTTCGCGGTGCGGGGTGAACGCGTAGATCGGCACCGAGGAGCGGATACGCGACATGATCAGCGGGGTGTAGCCACTTTCGGTCAAGGCGATGATCGCTTTCACGCCCGGGAAGTGGTTGGCGGTGTACATGGTGGCCAGCGCGATGCTTTCGTCGCAGCGCTCGAACTCTTTGCCGATACGGTGGCTGGAGGTCTTGCTGGTCGGGTGCTTTTCCGCGCCAACGCAGATTCGCGCCATGGCCTGCACGGCTTCCAGTGGGTACTGGCCGGCAGCGGATTCGGCCGAGAGCATCACGGCGTCGGTGTAGTCGAGCACGGCGTTGGCTACGTCGGACACTTCGGCGCGGGTTGGCATCGGATTCTGGATCATCGACTCCATCATCTGGGTCGCAACGATCACGGCCTTGTTGTGGCGGCGTGCGTGCAGAATGATTTTCTTCTGGATGCCCACGAGCTCGGCGTCGCCGATTTCCACACCGAGGTCACCACGGGCAACCATCACCGCGTCGGACGCCTTGATCAGGCCGTCGAGGGTTTCGTCGTCGGCCACGGCTTCGGCGCGTTCGATCTTCGCCACCAGCCAGGCGGTGCCGCCGGCTTCGTCGCGCAGTTTGCGGGCATATTCCATGTCGGCAGCATCGCGCGGGAAGGACACGGCGAGGTAGTCGACTTCCATTTCAGCGGCGAGCTTGATGTCGGCCTTGTCTTTTTCAGTCAGGGCCGGAGCGGTCAGGCCGCCACCGCGACGGTTAATGCCTTTGTGGTCCGACAGCGGGCCGCCGATGGTTACGGTGCAGTGCAGTTCGGTGGCGGTGGCGGTGTCGACACGCATCACCACGCGGCCGTCATCGAGCAGCAGTTCGTCGCCGACGCCGCAGTCTTTCACCAGGTCCGGGTAGTCGATGCCGACCACTTGCTGGTTGCCTTCGGTCAGCGGATGGCTGGTGGAGAAGGTGAACTGATCACCGATCTTCAGCTCGATCTTTTTGTTGGCGAATTTGGCGATACGGATTTTCGGGCCTTGCAGGTCACCCAGCAGGGCGACGAAGCGGCCGTGCTTGGCGGCGAGGTCGCGGACCAGCTTGGCGCGAGCCTTGTGCTCATCAGGGGTGCCGTGGGAGAAGTTCAGGCGGGCGACGTCCAGGCCAGCCAGAATCAGCTGTTCGAGAACTTCCGGCGAGTTACTGGCCGGGCCAAGGGTAGCGACGATTTTGGTACGACGGACGGACATGCAAAGACTCCTGAGTTCAAGCGCTGAGTGAGGCTACTATGCTGCGCAGTTGTAGTCATTGTTCGTTTGCACTACTTATTGGTTTCTTTATTGAACACGCCGCACTGAAGATTTTTGCCCACGGGTCGATACAGCTTTCAAGACAGGAGAACCCTCATGCGATTCGTGCTTTTAGCTGCCCTGGCCCTGAGTGTCGTGGGCTGCACCCGTTGGTCGATGGACCATCACCTGAATACCGCCTATCGGGCCTACGACGCCGGTAACTGCGAGCGGGTAATGCTCGAATTGTCCCAGGTCGATCGCACCAGCCGTTCGCGCCGCTATATTCAGCCGGAAGTGTCGATGTTGCGCGGCCAGTGCCTGGAGCGCCAGAAACTCTACGTCGATGCGGCCCAGACCTACCAGTTCATCATGGCCCAATACCCGAACAACGAGTACGCCTACCGTGCCCGCGCCCGCCTGGAAACCTTGCAGTCGCTGGGCTGGTATCCGCCGCGCAGCGCCAGGAGCACCCCGGCGCCGTTGTGATGTTGGTTATCATTTGATAACTGGCCGGGTTGCAGACATAAGCTAACATTCGACTGTGGCGTTTCAGTGAGTGGATCCTGAGGCGCTATCGTTACCCGTGACCGGCAGCTTCAAAGCGAGCGCAATTCCAGGACGTCCGCACCGTGATCGGGGACAGCGAACCGGCCCTGCCGGTGCGTTGCGAAGCATTAGTGCGACCCTGCTCAAGGGCCTTGGCAAAGCGAAATTCGACATGTTCACAGAACGCCGGATCGCGCGGCACCAGTTGCCGTATTTTCTCAAAGTCTTCAACAGCGTCACGGACAAACCCATCGGCTTTATTGGCAACGTCTCCGAAGACGGCTTGATGCTCATCAGCAACTTGCCGATGATGGTGGGCGCAGTTTTTGACTTGCGCCTGAAGATCCCGGCCAGCGACTACATCTCCCAGGTGATCGACCTGCGCGCCTGCTGCCAGTGGTGCCATGAAGACGCCACGCCCCATCATTACGACGCCGGATTCATCCTGCAGGAGGCCCCGCCGGAATATGCGCAGTTGGTAGAAGCGTTGAAGCGGTATTTCAGCTTTCAGAGTTTGTCGGCTTCCGCATAAAAAGCAAAGCAGCCTACCTATCTGCCTGACCTTGGGTTACCGCGATGAGGTTTTGCTGTAGGGCTTTGAATGGGATCAATGCTTAGGGCTGAACGTAGGGCGGTGAACGGTCAAGCTAAAAGTTTTTAGTTCGTTAGATAATGATGGTTTTGTTATTTCTTTTTGTTCTAAAAAACTGTCAGTTCTGACAGTGGTCGGTTGCCGGCTATTTCAGTTATTTTTTAATTGCAAATTCAATGATTTGTTAATTGAGGGGTAAAGGTGATGGCTCGTTCAGTTAAAGTTAACGTAAAAGTAAAGTCGTGCGATAAAGAAAGCTGTAAAGGGGGCGCAAAAGAGCAGAAAGACAAGCTGAAGGTAATTCGTAGGGATGTTACGCAGTTTGTTCTTGTGGATGAGGTTGTCGATGGTTCTTTTCGAGAAAAAATTGAAGGTATTCAAGCCACAGAAGATTTTTGGGTGGGCGTGCCAATCGATATTTTCAATCACCAGCATCTGCGGGTTGGTGAATTGAGAGGGCAAATCAAGTATCAGTACAGATTTTATGAGGGGAAAGTTTATTTTCGGACGACGGAGTATTACTTGACCAGTCGGCCAACTAATAAGGTGTGGTCGAGGGCTAATATTGACTTCAAGCTTTACAGTCGTACCGAAGTGCGAAAGAACTCGCCTGACGCAATGCTCATGGATTACAATTGGCATCTGCTTATTATGAACGCAGATGTTGAGCTTGTACCAGGGGTCGGTGTGTATGTAAATTTCCGAGTTGAGTATGATGGAACGAATAATGGTGTTGGTGAAAAAGATAGTTGGGGGCAGCAGGTGCGCCTCGTAGACCGGGGCTGATCTTAGTAAGCTTCCTGCTTGGTCAGTTCTGAGGCTTACGCGGGTTGGCCTCAGAGCTGCAATCGATGCAGATTTGCATGATTGTCAATATTGGCGTGTCATGGTTATTGCTGTGAGTTGATTTTCGCTTTCGCGAATCTCGATAACGAGTGGGTCATCAAAAGTGTATTGATTTGATTGGTCCTGCTTTGTGGTGTTTCTCTGAGCAAATGCTTGGCTTGGGTGTCATGTTGTTCGTAGTTGTGATAAATGCCGTTTGGTGATTTCCTTCAGTTGATATTTTGTAGAGGGGGGTTACAGTGTGCCAGATTTTTTCCAGTTAAAGTACTTTGATGTCAGGTGCGCTCCAAGTTTATCAGGTTGGGTGTCAACTATCGCTATGCCTTGTAGCTTTAGTTTTGCATGAGTTGTTTTGCGAGTGTCTAGATAGTCTGCGGTTGCGCAATACTCGAGTGCTTCTTGTGGTGTGTTCACAGGGCGTTCCAGTGTTTTCCCAAGGATGTCCTCTCTTAAGCTTGCGATTAATGCAAAGTGCTGTTTTCTTAGTTGATTTATGGCGAGTATCAGGTCTTCGTTGCTTTCGTTCCGCAAGTTGCTAAGGATGATGACGAGTGATTGCCGTTTTTCTTTGGTCAACAACTCGACAGCAGCGGCCTGATAGTCGGCGCTGCGATTACAACTCTCCAAGTCATAGGTCGAATTTAACAAAGATTTGAGTTGTCCGAGGCCTTTGAGAGGGGCGAGATATCGCGGTTGATTACTGGCGAAGGTCATCAGACCAACAGCATCGCCCTGACGCAGTGCAATATAGCTGAGCAACAGACAGGCGTTGAGGGCGTGGTCGAAGTGCGACAGCTCGCCGTCCTGACTGCGCATGCGCCGCCCGCAATCGAGCATGAAAATGATTTGTTGGTCGCGTTCGTCCTGATACTCGCGGGCAATCGGTGTGCGTTGCCGGGCGGTGGCTTTCCAGTCGATCTGTCGCAGGCTGTCGCCCTCGCGAAACTCCCTTAGCTGGTGGAACTCAAGGCCCTGGCCACGTCGCTGGCGCTGGCGCACCCCCAACTGGTTGATCCAACTGTCGACCGCCAGTAACTGCGCGCCGTACAGATGAGCGAAGTCCGGGTACACACGGGTGCTGTCAATGACGTGCAGATAGCGGCGGGCGCTCCACAAACCGAGGTGGCCCGGCACATTGACTTCGCACTGCAGAAAGCTGAAGTGCCCACGACGCAAGGGCCGTAGCCGATAGCTGAATTGACTGATTTGGTCCGGCTGTAACTCCAGCGCATGTGGCAGTTGCTCGAACACAAGGCCGTCGGGCACGTGGTCGAACAGCTCGATGGTCAGCGGTTGCCGGTAGTCGTGCTGTACGCTGACCTGCACCTCAGCCCAGCGTCCTAGCGCCAGGCTGCCGGACAGTCGACGCTGGATGCTCGGCGAAGGACGACGCAGCAGACGCGCGGCATCAAGCAACGCCAGTACCAGGAGCGCCAGCAGCAGCGCCCAATTGATCGCTTGCAGGTTCGGCCCCAGGTCGATGCCCAAGGCGCTGAGCGCTCCCTGCACAATACTCAGGCCGAGCAGCGTGGCCAGCCAGATTAGCAATAGGCGCGTGGGCTTCATGATTCAGGGCTCCCGCTCACAGTCTGGGTGCCGGAACCTGGTCGAGCATCTGCCTGAGTACCTGGTCGACGTCGAGGCCCTCGATATCCAGCTCCGGGGCAATCCGCACCCGATGACGCAGCACCGCCAGGGCACAGCCCTTGAGATCGTCGGGGATGACGAATTCGCCACCGCGCAACAGCGCCCGAGCCCGTGCCACACGCACCAGGGCAATGGAGGCTCGCGGACCGGCGCCGAGGGTCAGGCCGGGCCAGGTGCGCGTGGTGCGGGCCAGGCGCACGGCGTAGTCGAGCACCTGCTCATCCAGCGGCAGTTCGCTGGCGATCCGCTGCAGGGCGATGACGTCCTTGGCTTGCAGCAACGTGCGCAATGGCTGCACGTCGAGCATGTCGGCACGGGTCGAGCGGCTGACCTGGCGCACCATGTCCAGCTCCTGGCCGGCATCCGGGTAATCCATGCGCACTTTGAGCATGAAACGATCGAGCTCGGCTTCCGGCAGCGGGTAAGTGCCTTCCTGTTCGATCGGGTTCTGGGTGGCCAGGACCATGAACGGTTGGGCGATGGGCAAGGCTCGGCCTTCCAGGGTCACCTGACGCTCCTGCATGGCTTCGAGTAAGGCGGCCTGGGTCTTGGCCGGTGCCCGGTTGATTTCATCGGCCAGCAGCAGGTGGGTGAACAGCGGGCCCTTGCGCAGCTTGAACTGCTCGGTCTGCAGGTCGTAAACCGCATGCCCTGTGACATCACTGGGCATCAGGTCGGGCGTGAACTGAATCCGTGCGAACTCGCCGCCGAAGCAGCGGGCGAGGGCGCGCACCAGCAAGGTCTTGCCCAGACCCGGTACGCCTTCGAGCAGCACATGGCCGCCGGCAATCAAGGCACTCAGCACATCGTCGATAACGCTGCTCTGGCCAATCACTGCCTTGTTCAGCTCAAGGCGCACGGCTTGCGCCAGTTGACTGGCCCGGCGCCGTTGCTGCGCGGCATGGGACGGGCTCGGAGGTACGGAAGGTTCGCTCATAAGGCATTCCTGAGGTTCTGCAAGTGGGCCACCTGGCGGCTGAATTCGCTGCTCGATAGCCTTCGTTTACGGGGCGGGCCGAGGGCCTGGGCAATGCTCTCGGGCGAGTGCCCGGTCAAGCGGGCGAGCACTTGCCACTGTTCGGGCGTGTCGAGTTGATCGATGCCTGGATGACGTTGCCTGGCACGTCGCAGCACATCGTGCTGCAAGCCCTGCAACAGGCTCTGTTGCCCGGCGCGACGGACGAGAAAATCGGCACTGGCGCGCAGATGTTCCTGCAACTGGCGGCGGGCCTTGGGTGCTGCGGGCTGCACCGGTCCGTGGCGCCAGCCTGCGTGCCAGAGCCCTAAAGCGATCAACGCGAGCAGCGCCACCAAGGCCTGGGGGAAATAACGCCACAGCAAGCTCAGCAAGTTGTCGTGGTCAATGTCGTATAACAGCGTGACGTCGGTGTCGGCGAACAAGTACCACAGCAGCCAGGCGTTGTCGTATTGGCCGATCGCGCTGTTCTTCCACAATTCGGCATCGGTCACCACGGTGATCGAACCCTCACCCCAGGGCAACTGCATCAGGTGTGTGGCCTTGGCGCTGTTGGCCCATGCCTGTGCCAGGTCTTGCGGGTCTTCGAGGTGGAACTGCGGGTCGAAGCCGGCGTAGGCCGGTGCCTCCTCGTTTTCCAGATAAAGTTTGGTCAGGTTCGGATAGCGGTCCTTCGCTGCCTCGGCAGGCACATCCTTGAGGTCTTTGCTCATGAACTGCTGCACGTGCACCCGGTCCAGCAGCAGGTCCTGACTGTTGCCGGTCTGCTCATTCCATAAGGCCTGGGCGACAAACAGCAGGCGCCCGCCATCTTGCGCCCAGTCCAGCACCTGATCGACCTGGGCCGGGGTCATGTTGGCGCGTTCGCCCAGCAGCAACAGGCTGTGCTGGCGTGGTTGCAGGGTGGGCAGACTGTCCAGGCTATTGACGTGATGCACGCTCAATCCTTGCTTGCGCAGAAAACGTTCGGCTGCCAAGTAGGGATTGTTCTGGGCTTCGGGGGAGGGACCGTGGTCGATGCTTTCTTGATAGGGCGTGGCGTGCAGGTAC
The DNA here is from genome assembly GCF_019212185.1 of Pseudomonas fluorescens. Taxonomy (NCBI): domain Bacteria; kingdom Pseudomonadati; phylum Pseudomonadota; class Gammaproteobacteria; order Pseudomonadales; family Pseudomonadaceae; genus Pseudomonas; species Pseudomonas fluorescens. Next base: position 5,181,691 of record NZ_CP078138.1, on the reverse strand, counting down.
AGGTACGTTGCCACTGCACAGAGCAATGCGCCGATCAGTACGCCGAGAGCCGCCAGACGTCGACTCATCGCTGTGCTCGCGGGTCAAATAATGCGCGCCAGCCCTGGCAGAGTTGCTGTTGCAGCGCCGCAGGCGGCACACGATGACCATAGGCGATGTTCTGCCAGTGCAGCGTCAGGCTTTGGCTGTAGTTCTGCAACTCCGGGTCCTGCAACTGCTGGACCCGCGCCAGGACCTCGGCTTCGGTGTCGGCACTTTTCAGGGGGAGACCGAAGTCGTGCAGCAGGCGACTGAGCAAAGCCCGATAGAGCAGTCCGAGCGCTTCGCGGGGATGCTCCAGCCACAACGATTCGACCTGGCTGGCGATGTCTTGCGCAAGTGACTCGGGATCGAGATCGAGACCAAACAATTGGGTGGGTGAGGGCGAAGTACCCGGAGCGTGAAGAGGCTTGCGGCGGCTGACGAAGGTCTGCAGCCAGTCGCGGTAGTGCCAGATCAGCAAGGCAATCGAGCCCGCGAGCGTGGTCCATAGCAGCACCTCGATGACTTGGGCCAGCCCTTTGAAGCGCTGGCTGTCGAACCATTCCAATAGTGCCTTGAGCCATGCCGGGGGCTGAGCGTCTTCGACTGGATCAGCGGCTTCTTCGCCGAAGCGATAGCGGGTAATCGTCTGCGAATTCTTGAAAGGTGGCGCCTGAAGCAATGCGTTGATGTCACGGCTGGCGGCCTGGCTGGTCAGGGGCTGCTGGAGCAGGCGCGGGGCGCTTGGGGCGTCAGGCTCGTCGGCATACACCGCCTGCGGCATCGGCAGCCACAGCAGGCCGAGCGCCAGCAGCGCGATGCCCAAGCCGCTGAGACGCTGGCGCAGGCGGCGAAATTGCAGTTCGATGTCCCAGGCTTCCAGTACGGTCCGGCGGTTCAGGTACAGGCTGAATCCGCAGGCGACGTAGATCGGTCCCCAGATGATCAGGACCAGCGCATAGAGGCCGTTGATCAGGTGCTCGAGCCATAGCCAGTCCTGTTCGCTGGCGTCGATTAGCGTTTGCCAGTCCCAATCCAGTTCGATTTGCATGGGCAGGAACAGGTAGAACAGGGCCATGCAGCCCAACCACAGGCTGGATTCCAGCAGTGCGCCGAGGAGGGTCAACCAACGCCCGGCCTCGCCATCGCGTTGTTGCAGGACCGCCAGACGTTGCTGGCGTGGCTGCCCGGCGAGACCTTCGAGCTGAACCACCGGCAGGCAGAAACTCCGGCTCAGGCTCAGGCGGCGCCAGGTCAGGCTGGCGAGCAGTTGCGGTTTGAGCAGTCGCGGCCATTGGCGCAATGCCTGTTTCACGCTGGGCGCCTGGCCGAACAAGGCTTCGGAGAGAATGTACAACGGCAGGCGTTCGAACGCAGGTTTCAACCACCAGAAGATCAGCAGGGCGATGCCTGGGGAGTTCCAGAACAGGCAGGTCAGCAGGGCGAATACCGGCAACGTGATCAGTGCCCAACTGACCATCAACAGTCGTCGGTGACGCTGGCTGAGCAATACCCCCAGGTCCATGGCCTCCCAACTCGAGCGCGGACGGATGACGACGCGGGCCTCATTCAGGCGCATGGCGTGTCCGTCCGACAGTAATCAGATAGAGCGCTACCAGTGCCCACAGGGTGGCCCCCACCAGATATTTGGCGAGAGGGGACGTGGCGTTGCGCGATGACCAGTAGGCTTCGATGAAGGCGGCGATCAACAGCAACAGCATCACGCCGCACATCAATAGGACGCTTTTGCGCGCAGCCAGGCGCAAGGCCTCGCCGCGTGTGAGGCGACCGGGAGCAATCAACGACCACCCCAGTTGCAGGCCGGCCGCGCCGGCTATGGCAATGGCGCTGAGTTCGAAGGCGCCATGGCCGATGACGAACGACCAGAAGTTTTCGCCGAAGCCGATGCGGGTCAGATGGCCGGCGATGGCTCCAATCAGCAGACCGTTGAACATCAGGAAAAACACGCTGCCAAGCCCAAGTAGCAGGCCGCTGGCGAAGGTCTGAAAGGCAATACCGATGTTGTGCATGATGTAGTAGCCGAACATCATCCAGTCATCACTCGCCGCACGCTCCATATCGCGGCCCAGGTGCCCGGCGGCGGGGTCGTACATGCTTTGCATTTCGCCCACCTGCTCGACCGGTAACAGGCTGTAGATCAGGTCGGGAAACAGGTAGACCAACAGCGCAATGCCCAGCAGTGAGCCGAAGAACAACAGTCCCGCCACCAGTACGAAGGGCCATGACTCACGCACCAAACGTGGGAAGTCGGCGAGGACAAACGCCAGCAGTTGAGCCCGCACGCTGCTGCGATGGCGGTAGAGCAACTGGTGTCCACGCAGTGCAAGTTGCTGCAAGGGATCGATCAGGCAAGTGCTGTACCCGCGCTCCTGTGCCAAGGCCAGGTGCTGGCACAGGCGCCGATAGTCCCTGGGGAATGAGCGGGCGTGCTCGGCGCTGGCCTTGCCGCGCTCCAGCAGATCGAGATCTTGGCGATACGCGTCCCACTGCGGCTGATGGAGGCTCTCGAACTGGCTCTGTTTCATACCGGTCCTCGCAAACCCAGGGCAATACCGTTGAGTTCGGCAACCGCGCGCGGTGGGCTGACCTTCAACGGCTCGGCCAGCAATGCGGCGAGTTCCTGCACCCGCTCAGCGGAAAGCTGGGACTGGCGTTCGGCGAATTCCGATACGGCGCGCTGTTCAGCCAGGCTCAGATTGAAAGGTGCCCGCAGGGGCATTGCAGCCGGTAGCGGCGGGCGCGTTACGGCTTGTTCGCGATAGATCACCAGGGTGCCGGCGGCAATGTCGCCCAGGCGTTTGAAGGTCGGGTGCTGCAGGCAACTGATGGCGCCGAGGCTGTAGCCGAAGGGCAGCATATCGACGAAGCGCAGCAGATTGCGGATCAGCGAAGCCGACCAGCCAATGGGGGTGCCGTCGTCCTGCACGACCCGCAGTCCCATCCACTGTTTGCCCGGCGAGCGGCCCTGATTGAGGACCTCGAACAACACCATGTACCACCAACTGAGAACAAACAGCAGCAGCGAGCCGAGGCCCACGCCGACCTTGCCAAAAAACGCCAGGGTCACGAACAGCAGCCCCAGGATCAGGGCGCGTAGTCCCAGGTCGATGGCAAATGCCAGGGCACGCGGCAACAACCCCGCCGGACGCAATGGCAGGTCGATGCCTTCGGGCGTTTCGACCTGGTAGCGGGTATCCAGTGGCGGGGGCAGCGGTGCGTTCCTTGGCGGTGCTGAAGTCTGAGTCATTGGCTGCCTGGTGAGGGGCCTGATGGTCACGTACGTAGGGCCGATGCTAGCAGTCTTCGTTCCGGGGAACGACATATCTATGTAGCACCCAGTAACAACCATCGGTGCTTGAATAACAGCATGACTGGTCGGCACCCGGTGTGAGCGCCTAGACTTCGCCGGTCTCAAGTTCAGGAACAGCCCGTGACTTCCATTTTCTGGTACGACTACGAAACCACCGGTATCAGCCCGCGTTGCGACCGACCGCTGCAAATGGCCGGCATTCGCACTGACCTCGAACTCAACGAGATCGAGGCCCCGGTCAATCTCTACTGTCGACCCAGTGACGACATCCTGCCGCATCCGGCCGCCTGCGTGATCACCGGGATCACCCCGACGCGCCTGGCCGAAAAGGGCCTGTGCGAAGCGGATTTCATGACCCGGGTGCATGCGCAACTGGCCGCGCCCGGGACCTGCGGCGCCGGTTACAACACTTTGCGTTTTGATGATGAGATGACCCGCTACAGCCTGTACCGCAACTTTTTCGACCCCTATGCACGAGAGTGGCAGGGCGGTAACAGTCGCTGGGATCTGATTGATGTGGTGCGTGCCGCTTACGCGCTACGGCCCGACGGTATCGTCTGGCCCGAGGATGACGGCCGGGTGACCTTGAAGCTCGAACGCCTGACGGCTGCCAACGGGCTTGACCATGGACAGGCCCACGATGCGTTGTCCGATGTGCGTGCCACCATTGCCCTGGCGCGACTGATCCGCGAGAAGCAGCGCAAACTCTATGACTGGTTGTTCGCCTTGCGCAGCAAACAGAAAGTCATGGATCAGATTCGTTTGTTGCAGCCGCTGGTGCATATATCCGGTCGTTTCTCCGCGGCTCGCCACTACGTCGGCGTCGTACTGCCGCTGGCCTGGCACCCGCGCAATCGTAACGCGCTGATTGTCTGTGATCTGCACCTGGATCCCCAGGGGTTGCTTGAAGAAGATGCCGCAACGCTACGTCAGCGCCTGTACACCCGCCATGAAAACCTGACGCAAGGCGAGTTGCCGGTGCCGCTCAAACTGATTCATATCAATCGCTGCCCGGTGGTGGCACCTTTATCGGTGTTGCGCGGGGAAGATCAGCAGCGCCTGAAGTTGGATATGCCGCTGTATCAGGCGCGGGCGCTGCGGCTTAGTGACGCACAACAAGTCTGGCAAGCGAAAGTCCAGGCGATTTATGCCGCGGAAGAATTCGTCCCGAGTGACGATCCTGAGCAACAGTTATACGACGGGTTCATTGGCGATCGTGATCGGCGTTTATGCGAGCAAGTGAGAACGGCTGAACCGATGCAATTGGTGCGAGAACAATGGCCGTTCGATGATGAGCGATTGCCGGAACTGTTATTTCGATATCGAGCACGCAACTTTCCCGAGACCCTGAGTGATGAGGAGAATGCGCGCTGGACACTGTTCTGCCAACAGCGCCTGACGGACGCTCAGTGGGGCGCTCCGAATACCCTGCAGGACTTTGATGAGGCCGCCGCTGAGTGTTCGATTAATGCGACGGAGCAGGGACTTGGAGTATTGAATGAATGGCGCGAATACGTGGAGGGAGTGCGCAATCGTCTGGGATTGTGAAATACACGGACGAAATATGTTGAATTAAACCTAACAAAAAACGCCAGCGATCGCTGGCGTTTTTTGTTCGCAAGTGAAGCTGCGAGTCGCGTTACGGCTTAGCCCAGCAGGGTTGCCCAGCCTTCAACCACGTCACCGCCCCACTTGGCTTTCCACTCTTTCAGAGTCTTGTGGTTGCCACCTTTGGTTTCGATGACTTCGCCGTTGTGTGGGTTTTTGTATTGTTTAACCTTGCGCGCACGCTTGGTGCCGGTAGTTTTCACAGCGCCACGTGGTGCTTTAACTTTGGCTTCCGGATCCAGCAGCGCGATGATGTCGCGCAGGGATTTGGAGTATTCACCCATCAGGGTGCGCAGTTTGCCTTCGAATTCCAGCTCGGTTTGCAGTTTGTCGTCTTGGGACAGGTTCTTCAAACGGGCTTGCAGCTCTTTGATAGCTTCTTCGGTGGCGCGGTATTCGTTGATCAGGGACATGAGGACTACCTTATGTGGGCGCTGGGTGGCAGGGGACAGTGGCGCAATAATAGTCAGGGTGTTTCATCAAGTAAACATTAAACCGTGTTTTATTTAATCATCTAGAGTCAAACAGCTGAAAATAGGCGGGTAGTTTAAATATTGCACAGTTCATCACAGTTATTTACAGATCGCTAGCTGACATTTTTTCAATAGCGTTTGCTTGATAATTTCGATGATTGACTCGGAATTAACCCCGGGCACAGGGCGTAGCCATGGAGGGGCGACGGTGTTGATTGCTCAGGGATACTGCAGTTTCGCTGCGTAATCGCTAGAATGGCCGCCTTTGTGAAGTTCTGGAGTTCTCCCCCCATGCGCACTTTTCGCCTAGTGATTGCTTGCCCGGACGGCGTTGGCATCGTTGCCAAGGTCAGTAACTTTCTGGCATCACACAATGGCTGGATCACTGAAGCTAGCCATCACTCGGACACCCAAAGTGGCTGGTTTTTCATGCGTCACGAAATTCGTGCCGACTCGTTGCCGTTCGGTCTTGAAGCGTTTCGTGAGGCGTTTGCCCCTATCGCTGAAGAGTTCTCGATGAACTGGCGCATCACCGACACCGCGCAGAAAAAACGCGTGGTCTTGATGGCCAGCCGTGAATCCCATTGCCTGGCGGATTTGCTGCACCGCTGGCACAGTGATGAACTGGACTGCGACATCTCCTGTGTGATCTCCAACCACAACGACCTGCGCAGCATGGTCGAGTGGCACGGTATTCCTTACTACCACGTGCCGGTCGATCCGCAGAATAAAGAACCGGCATTTGCCGAGGTCTCGCGCCTGGTCAAGCAACATGATGCCGAAGTCGTGGTGCTTGCGCGTTATATGCAGATCCTGCCACCGGAACTGTGCACCGAGTACGCACACAAGGTGATCAACATTCACCACAGCTTCCTGCCGTCGTTCGTCGGCGCCAAGCCTTACCACCAGGCCTCGATGCGCGGCGTGAAGCTGATTGGCGCAACCTGCCACTACGTCACTGAAGAGCTGGATGCCGGCCCGATCATCGAGCAGGACGTGGTCCGCGTCAGCCATAGCGATAGCATCGAAGACATGGTGCGCTTCGGTCGTGACGTCGAGAAAATGGTACTGGCCCGTGGCCTGCGTTATCACCTGGAAGACCGCGTCCTGGTGCATGGCAACAAGACCGTGGTGTTCTGAGTCGTCGCTGACATGCCAAAGGGCCTCAAGCGTTGTACGCTTGAGGCCCTTTTTCGTTTCAAGGCGTAGACCATGAACGATCCACTGGATAAAGCCACCTCGAAGGCCCCGGCTACCTTGGGGGAGGGCTGCCTGAGCCGTTACGATCCCGACGACCTGAGCGGTGACGATGGCACCGACTTCCCCGGAGCGGCCGAACTTTGGCAGCAATTGCAGGAGGCGGCCAAGCCGGACGCCCCTGAACCGAAAAAGCCCTAGATGCGGAAACTGCCCACCAGTTGCTTGAGTCGCGACGCTTGCTGCTCCAGGTCTGAGCAGGCGCGCAAGGTCGACTGCAGGTTTTCCACGCCTTCCTGATTCAGGGTGTTGATTTCGGTGATGTCCATGTTGATCGACTCCACCACGGCGGTCTGTTCCTCGGTGGCGGTCGCGACTGACTGGTTCATGCCGTCAATCTCGCCAATGCGCACGGTCACGCTGTTCAGACGCTCGCCGGCGAGGTTGGCAATCTCCACACTGTCCTGGCTGTGACGCTGGCTGTCGCCCATGGTGCTGACCGATTCGCGGGCACCGACTTGCAGCTCCTCAATCATGGTCTGCACCTGTTGTGCCGACTCCTGGGTGCGGTGTGCCAGGTTGCGCACTTCATCTGCGACCACGGCGAAGCCGCGTCCAGCCTCACCCGCGCGCGCCGCCTCGATGGCCGCATTGAGCGCCAGCAAGTTGGTTTGCTGGGAGATGCTGGTGATGACTTCGAGGATTTGCCCGATGTTCACGGTCTTGCTGTTCAGCGACTCGATATTGCTGCTGGAGGTGCTGAGCATGGCCGACAGTTGATTCATCGCGGCAATGCTGCGATCAACCACTTGCTGGCCGTCCTGGGCCAGGCTGCGCGCATCGCTGGCCTGGTGCGAGGCTTGCGCGGCATTGCGGGCGATTTCCTGGGCGGCGGCTCCCAGTTGATTGATCGCTGCGGCAACACTGTTGGTGCGACTTGCCTGTTCGTCACTGTTAAGCATCGATGAATTGGAGGCGCTGACCACCCGCAGGGCAACTTCGTTGACATGCTCGGTGGCCGAAGAGACTTCGCGAATCGAGCCATGGATGCGCTCGACGAAGTGGTTGAAGGCAATGCCCAGGGTGCCGAATTCATCATGGTTCTGGATGGCCAGGCGGCGGGTCAGGTCGCCTTCGCCATCGGCGATGTCCTGCATGGCCCGGGTCATGACGTGCAACGGCTGGATCAGCAGGCGGATCAACATGCCCAGCAGGGCAATGATCACTGCCACGGCGATAATGGTGGCGATGATGGCTGAGGCGCGGAATTCGCTGAGCATCGCGTAGGCCTTGTCCTTATCTACGGACAGACCGATGTACCAGTTGACCGAAGGCAGGCCCTTGATCTGGCTAAAGGTGAAAATCCGCGTGTTGCCGTCCACTTCGACTTCAGTGAACTCGCTGCCGATGCGCGGGGTGTTTTGCGGATAGGCCTCGCTGAGGGGCTTCATGACCAGCGATTTGTCCGGGTGCACCAGGATTTTGCCGTCGGCGTTGACCAGAAACGCATAGCCCATGCCACCAAAGTCCACGGCCTTGAGGTTGTCGATCAGGGTTTGCAGGCTCAGGTCACCGCCGACCACGCCGACACTTTGTCCGGCTTTTTTCGAGGCGCTGGCGATGGAAATGATGGTCTGGCCGGTGGCGGCGTCGATGTAGGGTTCGGTCAACGTGGCGCTGGCGCTATGTTCGGCGCCTTTGTACCAGGGCCGGGAACGTGGGTCGAAACCGTCGGGCATTTTCACATCCGGGCGGATAGTGAAGCTGCCGCCCGCGTTACCCAGGTAGGAGGCCATGAAGGTTGACGTCAGCGCTTTCTGTTCAAGCAAGTCGGCAACGTGGCTGTCGTCGGCGTTGATGGCAATGTTCTGAGCCAGGTTGTCCACCAGCAGAATGCGCCCGGTCAGCCAGGTCTGAATGTTGCGTGCGGTGACGTCGCCCATTTCAGTCAGATAATTGTCGAGGTCCTGGCGAATGGCGTTGCGCTGCAAATAGTCGTTGTACAGCGTAAACGTGGTGAACGCAGCAATGACGATAAGGGCGGCGGCAAGCAGGATTTTGTGGCTGAAGCGCAGATTTTTGTTCATGGCTTGTATGTCCGCTAAGGTCTTATTGTGTAGGGCGTGTTGCTACAAAAAGCGCGCAAAGTAGGCGCTATTACACAGAAGCTGATATTTCCGTCTTTCCTTAGGGAATTATCCGACCCGATTCTCAGTTAGGTCTCTCGCTTCTATCTATCGGCTGTGTAGGACCAAAGCTTAACCATGGGTGAAAAAATGCCTGATTCATTGCAACTCGTTATTGGTGCAGATCTGAAAGCTCAGCCGATTGCCCAGGCTATGCGCCTGGCAAACCGTCACGGACTGGTGGCCGGCGCCACCGGGACCGGCAAGACCGTCACCTTGCAACGCCTGGCTGAGGCGTTCAGCGATGCCGGTGTTGCGGTGTTTGCAGCGGACGTCAAGGGTGATCTGTGTGGACTGGGGGCTGCGGGCAACCCGCAGGGCAAGGTGGCCGAACGTATCGCCGGCATGCCTTGGCTCAACTATCAGGCGAAGGCGTATCCGGTGACGTTGTGGGATATCCACGGCCAATCAGGTCATCCATTGCGCACCACGCTGAGTGAAATGGGACCATTGCTGTTGGGCAGCCTGCTTGAGTTGACCGACAGCCAGCAGTCGGCACTTTATGCGGCGTTCAAGGTGGCCGACCGAGAAGGTTTGTTGCTGCTTGATCTGAAGGACCTCAAGGCCCTGCTCAATCACCTCAAGGAACATCCCGAGTTGCTCGGCGATGACGCTGCATTGATGACCACCGGTTCCAGTCAGGCCCTGTTGCGGCGCCTGGCCACCTTGGAACAGCAGGGCGCCGAAGCCTTGTTTGGCGAGCCGGCGTTGCAGTTGCAGGACATCCTCGCTCCTGCCAGTGATGGCCGCGGGCGCATTCACCTGCTGGATGCCAGCCGCCTGGTGCACGAAGCACCGAAGGTCTACGCGACTTTCCTGCTGTGGCTATTGGCAGAGCTGTTCGAGCAGTTGCCTGAGCGCGGCGATGCCGAGAAACCGTTGTTGGCATTGTTTTTCGATGAGGCGCACCTGCTGTTCTCTGGCACCCCGAAAGCGTTGCAGGATCGCCTGGAGCAAGTGGTGCGGCTGATTCGTTCTAAAGGTGTGGGCGTGTATTTCGTCACCCAGTCGCCGGGTGACCTGCCTGATGATGTGCTGGCTCAACTGGGGCTGCGCATTCAGCACGGGTTGCGCGCCTTTACCGCCAAAGAGCAAAAATCCCTGAAGGCAGTGGCTGATGGCTTCCGACCGAACCCGGCCTTCAGCACCCTCGACGTGTTGACCGAGTTGGGGATTGGCGAGGCACTGGTCGGGACCCTGCAGGAAAAAGGTACGCCAGAGATGGTCCAGCGGGTGCTGGTGGCGCCGCCGCAATCGCGCATCGGGCCGTTGAGCGAGGCCGAGCGCGCCGCGCTGATTGCCAGTTCGCCGTTGGTCGGCCGTTATGACAAGCCCATCGACCGTGAGTCGGCCTATGAAGTGCTGATGGGGCGCAAGGGGCTGGCCCCCGAAGCACAGGATGCTCCGATCAAGCCTGCAACGGAGGAGCCAAGCTTTACCGACAAAGCCGGTGAGTTTCTCGGCACTGCTGCCGGGCAGGCGCTGAAATCGGCCATGCGCCAGGCCGCCAATCAACTGGGGCGGCAGCTGGTTCGCGGTCTGATGGGCTCCTTGCTGGGGGGCAGCAAGCGGCGCTAGGTGCTCAGCTTTTAGGCCTGGCATGGGCGGCCAGGCGCTCGAGGGCGGCGCGCAGATTGGGATCGCTGATCCCGTCGGCCGTCGCCTGGATGGTGGCTGCCGCGTCGCATGACAAGTCCATGGTGTGGCCGGCCGCGCCTTGCTGCACGGTCGGCGGTTGTACCTTGAACAGAATGCGGGTCAGGCGGGCGAACTCATCGAACGCCTGTAATTGGCGCTGCAGGCGTTTTTGCTGATAGCGCAAGCGGGTCGCCCAGTGGCCGTCGGTGACGATTAGCAGCAGGCTGCCTTCGCGCCAGGAGGCGACGTGACAATGTTCACGAGCCGCCGGCTGCAATTGGCTTTCGAGCAGGCGCTGTAAATGACCCAGGCGTTGTGCATGGCCGAGAATGGCCTTTAACGGTTTGGCTTCGCGTAGTAGAACGGCGGGTGCTCTGGCCGTAAGAGGGCGAAATGCCATGATCGGACACCTGAAGTAACAGAGCGGCCATGGTAGCAGAAAGCGCCCGTAGCACCCGCCCATTGCTTTGTTCGCGCTTTACCCATTAAATCAACAAGTAACTTCTGCCGTGTATGGCTTGAAGTTCAGCAAAAAGCCCTTATTTTAAGTGAGCCCCGTCATAACGCTGTGCCAGCATCGTGGAATATCCCTACTTTCCTGACCACCGTTTCCGGGTAGAATGCTCGTTCGCGTGCGGCCATGAGGGCTGCTCGGGCGACTCACGGGGCCGCCCTCCATCCCTTTAGTGTGGAAGATCCTGCCGATATGTTTGCGCCTTTGTTAAAAAAACTTTTTGGAAGCAAGAACGAGCGTGAAGTCAAACGCATGCTCAAGACGGTGCAACTCGTCAATGCCTTCGAAGAGCGAATGGTGGCCCTTTCGGACGATCAATTGCGTGCCAAGACCGCTGAGTTCAAAGCTCGCTTCGCCAAAGGGGAGACCCTCGACAAGTTGTTACCAGAAGCCTTCGCGGTTGCCCGTGAAGCCGGTAAACGCATCATGGGCATGCGCCACTTCGACGTTCAGTTGATCGGTGGCATGACCTTGCACGAAGGCATGATTGCCGAAATGCGTACCGGTGAAGGCAAGACTCTGGTGGCAACACTGGGCGTATACCTCAACGCACTGTCCGGTAAGGGCGTCCACGTTGTAACCGTGAACGACTACCTGGCGCGTCGAGACGCCAACTGGATGCGTCCGCTCTATGAGTTCCTAGGCCTGACCGTCGGCGTCGTGACGCCGTTCCAGCCGCCGGAAGAAAAGCGTTCGGCCTACGCCTGCGACATCACCTACGGCACCAACAACGAATTCGGTTTCGACTACCTGCGCGACAACATGGCGTTCAGCATGGAAGAGAAATTCCAGCGCGAACTCAATTTTGCCGTGATCGACGAAGTCGACTCGATTCTCATCGACGAAGCCCGTACCCCGCTGATCATCTCCGGCCAGGCCGAAGACAGCTCCAAGCTCTACATCGAGATCAATAAACTGATCCCGCAGTTGAAGCTGCACGTCGAAGAAGTCGAGGGCGAAGTCACCCAGGCTGGCCATTACACCGTTGACGAGAAGATCCGTCAGGTCGAACTCAACGAAGCCGGTCACCAGTACATCGAAGAAGTGCTGACCCGCATCGGTCTGCTGGCTGAGGGCGAGAGCCTGTACTCGGCGCATAACCTGGGCCTGCTGACCCACGTGTATGCCGGTCTGCGTGCGCACAAGCTGTTCCATCGCAACATCGAATACATCGTGCAGGATGGCCAGGTCGTACTGGTTGACGAACACACCGGCCGGACCATGCCGGGCCGTCGTTTGTCCGAAGGTCTGCACCAGGCCATCGAGGCCAAGGAAAACCTGAACATCCAGGCTGAAAGCCAGACCCTGGCTTCGACCACCTTCCAGAACTACTTCCGTCTGTACAACAAACTGTCCGGCATGACCGGTACAGCCGACACCGAAGCGTTCGAATTCCACCAGATCTATGGCCTGCAGGTCATGGTCATTCCACCGAACAAACCGCTGGCGCGTAAAGACTACAACGACCTGGTGTTCCTCACCGCGGACGAGAAGTACGCCGCCATCGTCGCCGACATCAAGGAAAGCATGGCCGCTGGCCGTCCGGTCCTGGTAGGTACAGCGACCATCGAAACCTCCGAGCACATGTCCCGCCTGCTCGAGAAGGAAGGTATCGAACACAAGGTCCTGAACGCCAAGTTCCACGAGAAGGAAGCCGAGATCATTGCCCAGGCCGGTCGCCCGGGAGCGCTGACCATCGCCACCAACATGGCCGGTCGTGGTACCGACATCCTGTTGGGCGGTAACTGGGAAGTGGAAGTCGCCTCCCTGGAAAACCCGACCCCCGAGCAGATTGCCCAGATCAAGGCCGACTGGCAGAAGCGTCACCAGCAAGTGCTGGAGTCGGGTGGCTTGCAGGTAATTGCTTCCGAGCGTCACGAATCGCGCCGTATCGACAACCAGTTGCGTGGTCGTGCCGGTCGTCAGGGTGACGCCGGTTCGAGCCGCTTCTACCTGTCGCTAGAAGACAGCCTGATGCGTATCTTCGCCTCTGACCGGGTGAAGAACTTCATGAAGGCCCTGGGCATGCAGCCTGGTGAAGCGATCGAGCACCGCATGGTGACCAACGCCATCGAAAAGGCCCAGCGCAAGGTTGAAGGGCGCAACTTCGACATCCGTAAGCAATTGCTCGAGTTCGACGACGTCAACAACGAACAGCGTAAAGTGATCTATCACATGCGTAACACGTTGCTGGCCGCCGACAACATCGGTGAAACCATCGCTGATTTCCGTCAGGATGTGCTCAACGCCACCGTATCGGCGCATATTCCGCCGCAGTCGCTGCCTGAGCAGTGGGACGTTGCCGGTCTGGAAGCCGCGCTGGAAAGCGATTTCGGGGTGAAGCTGCCGATCCAGCAGTGGCTCGACGAAGACGATCACCTGTACGAAGAAACCCTGCGCGAGAAGCTGATGCAAGAGCTGATCGCCGCGTACAACGAGAAAGAAGACCAGGCCGGCGCCGAAGCCCTGCGCACGTTCGAGAAGCAAATCGTCCTGCGCGTCCTCGACGATCTATGGAAAGACCACCTTTCGACCATGGACCACCTGCGTCACGGTATCCACCTGCGCGGTTATGCGCAGAAGAACCCGAAGCAGGAATATAAGCGCGAGTCGTTCACCCTGTTCTCCGAACTGCTCGATTCGATCAAGCGCGATTCCATCCGTGTACTGTCGCACGTTCAGGTTCGCCGCGAAGATCCAGCCGAAGAAGAAGCGCGCCTGCGTCAGGAAGCCGAGGCACTGGCGGCCCGCATGCAGTTCCTGCATGAAGAAGCCCCAGGCCTGGAGCAGCCGGAGCAGATCGGCGAAGAGGTCGACGTGGCCCTCGCTACCGCACCGGTACGCAACGAGCAGAAGCTGGGCCGCAACGAACTGTGCTACTGCGGTTCGGGCAAGAAGTTCAAGCATTGCCATGGGCAGATCCAGTAAAACCCGTTTCAATCGCTGAAATACCCGCGCCGCGACCGGCTCCTGCCGTCGCGGCGTTTTTCCATTCAGGTCATCGACCCGGGTTAATCCCCACCTGCGTCGACGCTGCAGATATCACCTATTTAGAGGAGCGCATTCATGGCTGTTGGTCTTGGTCCTTTGCCAACGTTGCACCCGGTTGCCGGTTTTGAACTCGGTATCGCTTCGGCTGGCATCAAGCGCCCTGGGCGCAAGGATGTGGTGGTCATGCGCTGTGCTGAAGGGTCGACCGTTGCCGGTGTCTTCACCTTGAACGCCTTTTGCGCGGCGCCGGTGATCCTCGCCAAGCAGCGCGTCCAGGGTCCGGTGCGTTACCTGCTGACTAACACCGGCAATGCCAACGCCGGTACCGGTGAGCCGGGCCTGGCGGCTGCCGAGCGCACCTGCGCCAAGCTGGCTGAGCTGACTGGCGTGGATGCTAGCCTGGTGCTGCCTTACTCCACGGGTGTGATTGGCGAGCCGCTACCGGTCGAGAAGATCGAGGGCGCACTGCAAGCCGCCCTCGACGACCTGTCGGAAAATAACTGGGAGGCCGCGGCCACCGGGATCATGACCACCGACACCCTGCCCAAGGGCGCGAGCCGGCAGTTCCAACACGACGGCGTGACCATCACCGTGACCGGCATCAGCAAGGGCGCCGGGATGATTCGCCCGAACATGGCGACCATGCTCGGGTACATCGCGACCGACGCCAAAGTGTCCCGTGAAGTCCTGCAAAACCTGATGCTCGACGGCGCCAACAAGTCGTTCAACCGCATCACCATCGATGGCGATACCTCGACCAACGACTGCTGCATGCTGATTGCCACCGGCAAGGCTGCACTGCCGGAAATCACCGAGGCCAGTGGTCCATTGTTCGCGGCGTTGAAGCAGGCGGTGTTCGAGGTGTGCATGGAGGTGGCGCAGGCCATCGTCCGTGATGGCGAGGGTGCGACCAAATTCGTCACCGTCGAAGTCAACGGTGGCGGCAATCACCAGGAATGCCTGGACGTCGGCTATACCGTGGCGCACTCGCCCCTGATCAAAACCGCATTGTTCGCTTCCGATCCAAACTGGGGTCGTATCCTGGCAGCCGTCGGCCGTGCAGGCGTACCGGACCTCGACGTAAGCAAGATCGACGTATTCCTCGGCGAAGTGTGCATCGCCAGCCGTGGTGCTCGCGCCGCTACCTACACCGAAGCCCAGGGCTCGGCGGTGATGCAACGTGAAGAGATCACCATCCGTATCGAGTTGGGGCGCGGCGACTGCAGCGAAACCATCTGGACCACTGATCTGTCCCACGAATACGTGAAAATCAACGCTGAGTACCGTACGTAAGAACCTGTCGATCTGATCGCGGGCAAGCCCACTCCCACAGCAGCCCTGGGGGAGTGGCACCTGCCACACGCGAGCGATTTCTGGCCTGTACCCCCTCATCCCAAGGATGCGTATATGAGCTACCACCTGATCATTGGCGACAAACTCTATTCCTCCTGGTCCCTGCGCGGTGCCCTGGCACTGAATCTGGCGGGCGCGACCTATTCCGAAGAAATCATCAAGCTCAACCAGCCCGATACCCGCGAGCGATTGCTTAAGCATTCGCCGACGGCCAAGGTCCCGTTGCTCAAGACTGAGCATGGCACCATCGCCGATTCGCTGGCCATCGCCGAGTACCTGGTTGAACGCTTCCCCGAGGTGCAACTCTGGCCACTAGACATCGCCGCCCGTGCCCAGGCCCGCTCCGCCTGCGCGCAGATGCACAGCGGGTTCTTTGCGATCCGCAGCAACATGCCGTTCGACCTGAGCCGGGACGCGCCGCTGGTGCCGATGCCTGCCGATGTGCAAGCGGAGATTGAGCGCATGCTGGCGCTGTGGACCGAGTGCCGTGCGGCGTCGGCCGAAAGCGGTCCGTTCCTGTTTGGCAGCGTGAGCCTGGCTGATGCGTTTTTCGCCCCGATAGCCGTGCGCCTGCGCACCTATCAGGTCAAATTGCCGGCCGATGCCGAAGCCTACGTTCAAGCGATTTATCAATGGCCAGCCTTCCAGGCTTGGCAGAAAGCCGGTTTAGAGGAAGTGGTGCGGTGAAACGAGTCCATGTAGCGGCAGCAGTCATTCGTGATGCCAGCGGCAAGATCCTGATTGCGCGCCGCGCCGATACCCAGCACCAGGGCGGTCTGTGGGAATTTCCCGGAGGCAAGGTCGAAGAGGGCGAGGCGGTGCCGGCCGCGCTTGCCCGCGAACTGCACGAAGAGTTGGGGATCGTGGTGAGCGCCGCGCGTCCCTTGATCAAGGTCCAGCATGACTATCCGGACAAGCAGGTGTTGCTGGATGTCTGGGAGGTTTCGGCATTTACCGGCGAGCCCCATGGCGCCGAAGGCCAGCCGCTGGCCTGGGTGACCACGCGTGAGTTGGGCAATTACGAGTTTCCAGCCGCCAATCTGTCGATCGTCGCTGCCGCGCGATTGCCGGCTGAATACCTGATTACGCCTGAGGGCCTGGAAACCCCTGAACTGCTGCGTGGCATTCAGAAAGCCATTGCGGGCGGCATCAAGCTGGTTCAATTGCGCGCCCCCAACGGCTACGACCCGAAATACCGCGACCTGGCGGTGGATGCCGTGGGCCTGTGTGCGGGCAAGGCGCAGTTGATGCTCAAGGGGCCGTTCGAATGGCTGGGGGATTTTCCTTCCGCCGGTTGGCACATCACCGGCGCGCAGTTGCGCAAGTACGCCAGTGCCGGTCGTCCGTTGCCGGCCTCGCGCTGGCTCGCGGCTTCGTGCCACAACGCCGAAGAGCTTAGTCTGGCTGAACAGATGGGCGTCGACTTTGTCACCTTGTCGCCGGTCCAGCTGACCCAGACTCACCCCGATGCGGTGCCCCTGGGTTGGGAGCAGGCCCGACAACTGATTGCTGGTTTCAGCAAGCCCGTGTTCCTGCTCGGCGGTGTCGGCCCTTCCGAGCGTCAGCAAGCGTGGGAGGCGGGTGCGCAGGGTGTGGCCGGGATCCGGGCGTTCTGGCCCCAAGCCTGATTCTGGCGAGTGCAGGTGAAAAACCCCAGGGGCGTCAGACCTCGGGTTTTTTCGCCGCTTGCCAGAGAATCTCGCTGACACCCTGGCGTTTGGCAATCAGCCGGGCGGCGACAAACAGCAAGTCCGACAACCGATTGATATAGGCCAGGCCGACCCCCGCCAAGGGCTCGATGGCGTTCAATTGCTGGCAACGGCGTTCGGCGCTGCGGGCCAGGCTGCGGCAGACATGGGCCTGGGCAATCAAGCTCGAGCCACCGGGCAAGATGAAATTCTCCAGCGGCCCCAGCTCGTCATTCCACACGTCAATCGCCGCCTCCAGGCGCTCGATCTCCTGTGCGTTCAGCGCTTGATACTCCGGCATCGCCAACTCACCGCCGAGATCGAACAGTCGATGCTGGCAAGGCGCCAGGACTTCGATCACTTCAGTCAACCCGGCGCAGTGACCGCTGTGCTCGGCCAAGCCGGCCAACAGCACCCCCACCTGACTATTCAATGTATCGACTTCGCCGATAGCCTCGATGCGCGGGTGATCCTTGGGCACCCGGCGACCGTCGCCCAGGCCGGTTTCACCTTTGTCGCCGGTGCGGGTGTAGATCTTTGACAGGCGAAAACCCATGCCTAGTGCTCCAGTGGTTTGAGTTCGTGAGGGGCGAGCGGGAAGCCGGTCAATGGCAGGCGCAGGGTGAAACACGTGCCCTGGCCGAGGGTTGACTGCACCTCCATCTGCCCCTTGTGGTTATTGGTAATGATGAAATACGAAACGGACAGTCCCAGACCGGTGCCCTGGCCGATTTCCTTGGTGGTGAAGAACGGCTCGAAGGTGCGTTTGCGCACGCTTTCGGTCATGCCGATGCCGTTGTCCTCGACCTGGATTTCCGCCCATGGTGGATTGAGTCGGGTGCGCAGGATGATGCGGCCGGGCTCGCTGTCGTCTTCCCGTTGATGAATGGCCTGGGCTGCGTTTTTCAACAGATTGAGCAGCACTTGCTCCAGTTCGTTGGCCGTACCGGGCACTGGTCCAAGCTGAGGGTCGAACTGGCGAATGATGGCCTGGCCCTTGAAGTCGAAGCCGATTGCCAGGTCGAAATCATTGCCGGCGATCTCCACGGCCTGATCGATCAGCGCCGGAAGATCACAAGGCGCCATCTGCCGGTTGCTGCGCCGGCTGAAGCTGAGCATGTGAGTGACGATTTTCGCCGCGCGGGCCCCGGCTTGTTGAATGCCGTCGAGCAGTTGTGGGACTTCGCGGCTTTGCAGGTATTGATTGATGTTGTCCAGCTCCACACCGAGCTGTTCTGCCGCTTCAAGGTTCTTCGGCAGCTCGGTGGATAGCCGGCGTCGAATGTTCTGCACGTTGTGCAGGATCGCGCCCAAGGGGTTGTTGATCTCGTGGGCCATGCCGGCCGCAAGGCCCCCCACCGAGAGCATCTTCTCGGACTGCACCATCATTTCTTCCAGGGACAGGCGCTGGGTAATGTCATCAATGCGGATCACCACCCCTCGACCGGCACCGCCCATCAACGGGTAAAAGGTCAGTGCATAGTGTTTGGGCTCGTCTTCCTTGAACCAGGTGACCCGATCAATCTTGACCACGCTATGTTGTTCGACGGTTTCCTTGAGTTGCGGCAAGAACGGCTTGAGTGGTTCGAAGGCGAGGAAAATCGGCTGGTTCAAGGCTTCGTCCAGGCGCGTGCCGGAGAGAGCGCTGGCTTCCTGGTTCCATTGGGTCACGTAGAGCTGCTCGTCGAGGGCGATCAGCGCCGAGGGCATGGAGTCGATGATGCTGTTGAGGTAGTTCTGGAAGCCCGTGAGTTTTTTCTCGATCTTGCTCCGCACCTGGACTTCCAGCTCCAGCTTGCGGTTGGTGTGACGGGTTTCTTCGGCGAGACCCTGGGCCTGGTCATAGGCGGCCTGGGAGTCGTCCCGGGCGCGCTTGAGTTGTTGCTCCCGAGCCTCGATGCGCGACAGCATGGTGTTGAAGGCTTCGGCCAGGCTGCCAATTTCATCGTGGTTACCGCGTGAGGCACGTAACGCGTAGTTTTCTTCTCGGGTGACCTGGCGTGACAGTACCTCCAGTTGATGGATAGGCTGGGTTATCAGGCGCTTGATCTGTTGGGCAATCAAAAGCCAAAGCAGGATACTGAAGATCAGGATGCCCAGGCTGGCGGTCAGCGTTCCGGTGTAGAACGCCACTGGCAACTCGCTGCTCGCCACCAACAGCAAGTGCCCGGGCGCTGCACCGGGCTGCGCAAGGGTGATCAATTGATTGCTGCGAAATTCGGTGGCCTGCCACGCTTCGATATGGCGATAGCGCTTGGGCAGTTCGAGGTGGTCGCCATGCTGGACCTGCGCCAAGAGCTGTCCTCTGCCGTCATACAGTGCTGCAGCACGCAACGGCGTATAGCTGTTGAGTTCATTCAGAAGTTTTTCCGCGTCCTGCGGCGAGTTGAGTGCCTGCGCGGCAATGGACGGATTGGACACCAGGCGGCCGATGGTCTGCAGGGCCTGGGGGGCCATGCTTTCCTGGGAGATCCAATAGGCGGCGCTGATAAAGGTCAGGTTGGCCACCAGCAGGACGGTGATCAACAGCACCAACAGGGCGGCCAGCAATTTCTGGCCGACCGGCAGGTTTTCGAGGCGCTGGCGCAATGGCATCGGGGTCGTCGCTAAAGAAGAACAGGAGGCCAGCGTAGCCGCTGCTCAGTCGCTGGGCAATCCGCGAGTTTGCAGGTGGGTGATCAGGCGCTGCTGCAATTGCGTCAGGTGCGGCAATACCAGTTGGTGGCGTGCCGCGACCGCGCAGGCATGTCCCAGCAGGTAGCTGATTTCGGTCCGGCGCTGATTGGCGACGTCCTGGTACATGGACGAAAAGTTGGCCGCAGTGGCCAGGATCACTCGTTCGACTTCCTGTTGCAGATCCTCTGCGGCGGCGGGCTGGCCACAGCGTTCGAGCAACTCGGTCAGTTCCAGACACAGGGTGGCGACTTCGCAGTGATGCACCTGCAAGCCGCCGTTACGGCAACCATGGAGGACGGTCAGCGGATTGATCGCACAGTTGAGTGCGAGCTTTCGCCACAACCGGGTCAGGATGTCCACGCTCCAGGCGTGGGGAATGCCCGCCGCGTCCAGATCCTCCAGCCAGATCGGTGCTACCGGCTGGAGTGTGTCGCCCAGCCAGGTGTAGCCATGACCGGCGAACACTACACGCCAATCTCCATCACGAAACGCGCCTTCGGTACTGGAGGCGCAGATGCAGCGGGCGTGGGGCAGGCGTGCGGCCACCGCATCCTGGCTGCCAAGGCCGTTCTGCAGCAGGATCAGTTCAGCGTTGTCGTTCAGGCGATGGGCCACCTGCGCCACTGCGGCTTCGGCATCGTAAGCCTTGCAGGCGACCAGCAGGCGCTCGATCGGCCCATCGTCGTCGACGGTTTCTGCCGGCACCGCGTAACACTGTGGCTGCCCTTGCTCGACCAGGGTCAGGCCGCCTGCGTCCAGATAGGCTTGCAGGCGCGTCGCGTCGCGCAGAACCAGCTTCACTGGCAGGCCCGCGCGCGCCAGGCGAGTTGCCCAGAGGGTACCCAGGCTGCCCGCGCCCAGAATGTGCCAGGTGGTCGACATCAGATTTTCGCTCGGATTGGCAGGTGCATGTGAGGCTCGCCGCTGCGGATGGGAAAGACCCGTTATAATCAGCGCGGATTTTAACCGCAAGCCAGGCGTGCCCCATCTTTATTGTGCGCGCCGTTTTTTATTGGAGAGATTACATGCCGTCGTTCGACGTGGTATCCGAACTGGACAAACACGAACTCACCAACGCGGTCGAGAACGCCGTCAAGGAACTCGATCGTCGTTATGACTTGAAAGGCAAGGGCAGCTTCGAGTTCAAGGAAAAGGACCTGACCGTCAACCTGACCGCCGAGGCCGATTTCCAGCTCGAAGCAATGATCGAGATCCTCAAGCTGGCACTGGTCAAGCGCAAGATCGACGTGCAGTGCCTTGAAGTCAAGGATGCCTATGCATCGGGCAAACTGATGAAGCAGGACGCCGTGCTCAAGGAAGGCATCGACAAGGAGCTGGCGAAGAAGATCGTCGGACATATCAAAGACGCCAAGCTCAAGGTCCAGGCCGCCATCCAGGGTGAGCAGGTGCGGGTCACCGGCAAGAAGCGTGATGACCTGCAGGAAGCAATCGCTGCCTTGCGTGCCAAGGAATTTGGCATGCCGCTGCAGTTCAACAACTTCCGCGACTGATCAGTCAGCAGGGAACCTCTCGGCGTTATTGTCGTCCGAGGCCCAAGCAACAGCAGAAATGATTGAGCCTGCAAGGGTTTGGTCTTTCTGCTGCTTGGTTTTATGTGCCGGGTAGCCGGGAATCAGGAGAGAGAGATGGATTTGAATGCTGAAGTGGACAACCTGGTGAAGGCTTCCCAGGCCTGGATCCCGATGATCATGGAGTATGGCAGCCGTGTGCTGTTGGCAGTGGTGACCCTGGCCATCGGCTGGTGGTTGATCAACAAGCTGACTCACAAGGTCGGGCGTCTGCTGGCACTGCGCAATGCCGACTTGGCGTTGCAGGGCTTCATCAGCAGCCTGGCGAACATCATTCTCAAGGTTTTGCTGGTGGTCAGCGTTGCGTCGATGATCGGCGTGGAAACCACCTCCTTTGTCGCGGCCATCGGTGCCGCCGGCCTGGCCATTGGCCTGGCGTTGCAAGGCAGCCTGGCAAACTTCGCTGGCGGGGTACTGATCCTGCTGTTCCGTCCGTTCCGCATTGGTGACTTCATCGAAGCCCAGGGTACCGCGGGTACTGTCGACAGCATTCAGATCTTTCACACCATCATCCGTACCGGCGACAACAAGACTGTGATCGTGCCTAACGGCGTGCTTTCCAACGGCATCATCACCAACACCAACCGCCAACCGACGCGCAAAGTGGTGTTTGATGTCGGCGTTGATTACGAAGCTGACCTGCAAAAGGCCCGTGCCGTCTTGCTCGAACTGGCTAACGACGCACGCGTATTGACCGATCCTGCGCCGGTGGCGGTGGTTTCGGTGCTGGGCGACAGCTCGATTACCCTGTCGTTGCGGGTCTGGACGAAAACGTCGGACTACTGGGATGTGATGTTTCATTTCAACGAACACGCCCGTGATCGCTTGAAAGAGGCCGGCATTGATATCCCGTTTCCACAGCGCGTCATTCGCGTAGTTCAGGAAACCGCTTGATACCTGGCTTTTCGGTCAAGTAGGCAAATGAAACCCGGGCGACCAATAAATCGCCCGGGTTTTTTATGTGTAGGGAAGTAATTAAGTCTCTGCTTATTATTAGCAGGCTATTCAATAGTTAGAGTTTGATTGTCATCCCACTGACATAAAAAAAAGCCCCTCACCTGTTCAAGGGTGAGGGGCTTTTGCTTTGAGCCAGGCTCAAGTCACTAGCAAGTACCGCGAATTACAAGATGTGCAGCGGGTATTCAACGATGATACGTACGTCGTTGTTGTCTGCAGTGTAATCAGCGTTGTAAGCGTTGTTGGCGCGGTAGATCGCGCTACGCAGACGCAGGGACAGATCCTTGGCCGGACCTTCCTGGAACACGTATTTGGTTTCGAAGTTGAACTCGTGTTCCTTACCTTCGGAGCCGGACGTGGTTTCGATGTTGTTACCGTAAACATAACGGCTCATGAAGCTCAAGCCAGGCACACCGTAGGTGGCCATGTTCAGGTCGTAGCGAGCCTGGTACGACTTCTCTTCCTGACCGATGAAGTCGGAGATCTGGATGGAGTTGGCTACGAAGATCGTGCCGTTACCATCAACACCGTACAGGTAGTTGGTGTCGCCCGAGGACTGCTGGTAGCCCAGGGTGAACTTGTGTGCGCCCAGGCTGTAGGCAGCTGCCAAGCTCCACAGTTTGTTGTCCAGAGGACCGTACAGGGCAGCGCCCTGGTCTTTGGTCTTGTACGCGTTCAGGTCGAAGTTCAGCGACTGTTCGTCGTTGATCGGCAGGGTGTAGTTGGCGTTGATGTATTGCTTCTTGAAGTAGTCGTCTACGTCGGAAGCAGCAAAACCGGCTACGAAGTTATCGGTGAACTGGTAGGTAGCACCACCGATGTTGGCGCTGGTCAGGCCAGGAGTGTGCGCACCGTTGATGCTGTCCTTGCCCATGCCGGTTTGGGAACTCAGGGCAGTGAAGCGACCCAGGTTGACTTCCAGGCCTTTGATTTCCTTGCTGGAGATGTAGGTACCTTCAGCAACTTCTGGCAGCAGGCGGCTGTCGTCAGTGGCGAAAACCGGGCTGGCAACGAATTGACGGCCGTATTTCAGAGTGGTGTCGGACAGGCGGAATTTAACAGCCGCGCCGCCTTTGGATTGGGTGTCTTCCGGGTTGCCATCGCTGTCGCGGGCAAACAGGCCGTTACCGGCGCGACCGGCACCGCCGTCCAGCTTGGCGGTAGCGCCCAGCAGAGCGTCAACGCCAACACCGATGGTCCCTTGGGTGAAGCCGGATTCGTAGGTGATCAGCTCGCTGATACCAGTGTCCTGACGATAGCCGCTCTTGAAGCCGCCGCCTGGCTTGGCAATGTTGCCTGCGCCGTTGCGGAAGTCGCGGTTCATGTACTCGATACGAGTCTTGGCTGTCAGGCTTTGGTCT
The DNA here is from genome assembly GCF_019212185.1 of Pseudomonas fluorescens. Lineage (NCBI taxonomy): Bacteria > Pseudomonadati > Pseudomonadota > Gammaproteobacteria > Pseudomonadales > Pseudomonadaceae > Pseudomonas > Pseudomonas fluorescens. Next base: position 5,158,108 of record NZ_CP078138.1, on the reverse strand, counting down.
TCAATAAAGCCTTTGGAATCGTCCTGGGAGGACGCGATTGCGAACTGCGAGGTGCCTGCTGAAACAGCCAGGGCGATCATGCTCCACTTCATCACGCGCATCGTGATTTGCTCCTTTGGTTTTTTTTGAAGAGTTCTGCCGTCCCACCTGATTTATTATCTGGGCGGCTCTTTCTTTTTGTGTCGGCGCAAACTTATATCACGCCGACAATGTTGGCGATACTTGCGCTTTCATCCTTTCAGCTTCTTTACGGCCCTGTCGCAAAATGCGTGCTCGAGGTCGTATTTTTGCAAAAAATGTGCATTCGGACCGACAACTTCAGCGCTGTTTATACACAGCGTCCGCGTCAGAAAAAAGAGTCCATGTGCTGCACTTGAATCTCCGTGGGCGACCTTGCCGCGGTTCTTATGGGTCCAAGGGCGCGCGCTTCCAGCAGCTGCCCTATAGACGATGTGGGAATCAATGCAACAAGTGTGCACAAACCGGATTTTTCGCCTTGGATTTTTTGCAATGCGCTGTTTCAGATCGCGAAACTGAATAAACACGGGCCTTTTGGCGCCGAATTGTTTGCGCTTGACTCCCTTTTGCTTCTGGTGTTGCACCATGCCTGTGCACGGGGCGGAGCATAAATTGTTACCGGTTCACACTTATGGGTGTGTAAATGGCGGATGTTCGGAGATATCAGCGTAGACCCGGTTTTCATCTCTGCAGAAAAATTCTTACTTTTTCTATGGATGTCACGCTTTTATGGACTGAAGTCCGGTAGATCGCCATGGCTCGCGCAATGGATGCCTTGCAATGGTGCGTCCGGCTCGTAGATGGCGCGTTGCGGGGCCAGGGGCTTTTCGCCGTGAACCCGGTGCCGTTCGCGGGTATGCTGTGCAGACAGGGCCGGCGTGCAGCTCTTCAGGCTCGACGCGTCGCCCATATCAAGGACTTTGCAGGAGTGCGCGCGGTGTTTGCTTTGGATTCACGACTTCAACAGGACACTTTGCCAATCGGAGACTTCGCGCTCAGTCGGTTACTGTTATCCAACGATTCGAACTACCCCTGGTTTATCCTGGTGCCGCGCAAGGCGGATATCAGCGAGCTATTTCAACTGGATCCTGTGGATCAGCAACAGCTGTGGCACGAAACAACGCAACTGGCTGAAATGCTCAAGGACTCGTTCGACGCGGACAAGATCAATGTGGCGACCCTGGGTAACGTTGTCAGTCAATTGCACATGCATGTCATCGTGCGCAAGCGTGACGACGCCGCATGGCCCGCGCCCGTTTGGGGCAAGCATCCGGCCCGACCCTACAGCGCTGAACAGGTGGCGGCGATTCGCGAGCGTCTGCGGGTGGTGCTGACCGATGACTTCACTTTTCTGGAGGGCTGAGAAATGAACCTGGAAGAGCGCGTCATGGACCTGGAAAGTCGTCTGGCGTTTCAGGATGACGCTATCGAGGCAATGAATGATGTGCTGGTGGCACAGCAACGAGTGGTCGAGCGCCTGCAGTTGCAAATGGCTGCCTTGCTCAAGCGCCAGGAGGAAATGGTTGGGCAATTCGAATCATTCGAGGAGGAGGCGCCGCCTCCGCACTACTGATTGCCCGCACGCGATACGCCAAAAAAAACCGCGAGCAGCCTGGCTGCATCGCGGTTTTTTTCAGCCTGAGAAAATCAGCGCCGCGGCAAGGCCGCAATCACATCTTCAGCTTGCAGGCCTTTATCCCGGTTCATCACCGAGAACTCCACTCGCTGTCCTTCCACCAGGACGCGGTGGCCTTCACCGCGAATGGCGCGAAAGTGCACGAAAATATCATCCCCTGAATCGCGGGAAATAAAGCCGAAGCCTTTCGAGGTGTTGAACCACTTGACCGTACCGGTATCGCGGTTAGTCATATCGTAGTTTTGCGGGGCGGCTGCGGCAGGCGAGGACTTGTAAAAGCTTACGGCCAGATGCAGCAACACCGCGACCAGCACGACAGCGAGGCTGAACAGGACGGATGGATGACTGCCGATTTCCGGCATGGGTGCCAGCAGTGTCAGGGTTTGCAGGACAACGGCCAGTACCAGCAAGGCGCTGACCAGGTTCTGCAGTTGATGGCGAGGGCCTTTGTTCCAGTAGGGAATCACTGGCGCAAGGATCAGATTGAGCAAGCCCAGGAACGCCAGGTACAGCGCGTCGGGATTTTGCAGGTAAGGCACAGCTTCACTTTGCAGGCTGGGGATAAAGGACAGCAGCAAAGCTGCTGCGCCCGTTAGCAGGTGGACGATTTTCAACATTTTGATGAACTCACATTTAGACGGATCACAAGGAAGAACTGAATGAGTACGGTTCGCTTCTGAACAATAGGAGGCGTTGGACACGTACCAGGTAAAAGCCTGTGTTCGGCTCGCGGAATAATAGCGGCAGTCACACGGCGTCTATTTAACAGCAAAGGCCGTACCTTCTCAAATGAGCGCAGACGAGGCGCAGGCCCGCGCCATGGGCGGTCGACCGATGGCGCGCCACAAACGTCTGGCGAGGGTTAGTGTCAGGCGCGTTCAACTGCAACCCTGCTGGACATCAACCCCGTCCGGCGAGGTGCGGGGAGTGTTGCTACAGTAAATGCCCAGGCGTGAAGTGGATTTCATCACCGAAAGGGGAAAAGCATGGCTATTGATATCGGTATCAGCGAAGCAGATCGAAAGTCCATCGTCGATGGACTTTCACGCTTGCTATCAGACACTTACGTGCTTTACCTGAAAACCCATAACTTTCACTGGAATGTGACGGGGCCAATGTTTCGTACGCTGCACTTGATGTTCGAGGAGCAATATAATGAATTGGCACTGGCGGTGGATTTGATTGCCGAGCGTATTCGCGCACTGGGCTTTCCCGCGCCGGGTGCTTATTCAATTTACGCACGACTTTCTTCGATCAAGGAGGAAGAAGGAGTGCCCAGTGCCGAAGATATGATCAGGCAGTTGGTCCAGGGACAGGAGGCGGTTACGCGTACGGCTCGGGGCATATTCCCCTTGCTGGATAAGGTCAGCGATGAACCTACCGCAGACTTGCTGACTCAGCGCATGCAGGTGCACGAGAAGACCGCGTGGATGCTGCGTTCACTGCTGGACGAACAGTAACCCATCCCTGGCAACGGGCGGCACGCTGAAGGTGCCGCCCGCTATTCGCTTGCCTTGCTTCGAGTGTCTTTTCCCACGCTGATTTCAAATTGGCGCCTGGTATTTTTGATTATTCCTACGTGGAAGTTCTGATTGTTCGAAGTGTGTCGGACAAAGTTAAAGGTCTTGCCTTGACTGATGGCTTGTCCTACGTGGCTGGTTATAAAGCCGTCTGGAAATATGTATCTGCTTGCGTTTATATGTCGATAGGAGTTGTTGTTTTATAAGTTCAGCGACAAAGGAGTGTCAGTCAGATGGTTAAGGTTTCAGGGTCGGAAGTTTATAAAACCTCACGTCGTCAGGATATTAGGGTTGATCCTTTCAGTCATGAATTTGACATGGAGCTCGCCCGTCCTCTCTCAAGGTCGGTTCGCTTGAATGGCTTTGCGACCTGCTTGCGGCTGGAGCAGGTCTACTGGGATATCCTGGCGCGCATGGCGAAACGCAATTGTTGTTCGGTCAGCGCTTTACTGTCTCACGTGGATAGAGAGGTGCATCTGCGTCACGGCGGCGTGAAGAATTTCAGTGGCCTGGTGCGGGTCATGTGTGTAGTCCACAGCCTGAGCGATAGCGCCGCCTCTATTGAGTGACGCGCTTGTTCCGGGTGTGGAGGCGTGCTCGGTGTTGCCCGTGCAGCGTTACGGCTGCACAGGCACGATTTAATCGATATAATCCCGCTCTTTGCCGCCAAACCCACTGTTTGCGCGGGATCAATCTGGTCGCCGAGACAATCCCATGCCGATGTACGACTATCAATGTGCTTCCTGTGGTCATCAGTTGGAAGCCATCCAGAAGATCAGCGACGCACCGTTGGTCGACTGCCCAGCCTGCCAGGCACCCGAACTGAAAAAAATGCTGTCGATGCCGGGCTTTCGCCTGAGCGGTACCGGATGGTACGAAACCGACTTCAAGACCGGTTCGAAGAAAAATCTGGCCGGTGGCGACAAAGCTGACTGAGTTGAACGACACACCGGGCTCTTGCATTATCTGGCACTTCATTCAAGTGCGGCGGTGCAGCAAGACCTCCCATCGAATTTCGAATTACGAGAAGTGAAACCACTACCATGATGCGCAGCCATTATTGCGGCCAACTGAACGAAAGCCTGGAAGGTCAGGAAATTACCCTTTGCGGATGGGTCCATCGTCGTCGTGACCACGGCGGGGTGATTTTCCTCGATATCCGTGATCGTGATGGTCTGGCCCAGGTAGTGTTCGATCCGGACCGCGCTGAAAGCTTTGCCGCCGCCGATCGTGTGCGCAGCGAATACGTCGTGAAGATCACCGGCAAGGTGCGCCTGCGTCCGGCCGGTGCCACCAACGCCAACATGGCGTCGGGCATGATCGAAGTGCTGGGTTACGAACTGGAAGTGCTGAACGAAGCGGAAACCCCGCCGTTCCCGCTGAACGAGTTCTCCGACGTTGGCGAAGAAACCCGCCTGCGCTATCGCTTCCTCGATCTGCGTCGTCCGGAAATGGCCGAGAAGCTGCGCCTGCGCTCGCGCATGACCACCAGCATCCGTCGCTACCTGGACGAGAACGGCTTCCTCGACGTCGAGACGCCAATCCTGACGCGTGCCACTCCGGAAGGCGCACGTGACTACCTGGTGCCGAGCCGTACCCACGCTGGTTCGTTCTTCGCCTTGCCGCAGTCGCCACAGCTGTTCAAGCAACTGCTGATGGTGGCCGGTTTCGACCGTTACTACCAGATCGCCAAGTGCTTCCGTGACGAAGACCTGCGTGCCGACCGCCAGCCGGAATTCACCCAGATCGACATCGAGACCAGCTTCCTCGATGAAAAAGACATCATGGGCCTGACCGAAGGCATGATCCGCAACCTGTTCAAGGAAGTGCTGGATCTGGAATTCGGTGAGTTCCCGCACATGACCTTCGAAGAGGCCATGCGCCGCTACGGTTCCGACAAGCCGGACCTGCGCAACCCGCTGGAACTGGTGGACGTTGCCGACCAGCTCAAGGAAGTCGACTTCAAAGTATTCAGCGGCCCGGCCAACGACCCGAAATGCCGTATCGCAGCGCTGCGCGTTCCAGGCGGGGCGAGCATGCCGCGCAAGCAGATCGATGACTACACCAAGTTTGTCGGCATCTACGGTGCCAAGGGCCTGGCATACATCAAGGTCAACGAACGCGCCAAGGGCGTGGAAGGCCTGCAGTCGCCTATCGTAAAGAACATCCCTGAAGACAAGCTCAACGTGATCCTCGATCGCGTGGGTGCGGTCGACGGCGACATCGTGTTCTTCGGCGCCGACAAGGCCAAGATCGTCAGCGAGGCCCTGGGCGCGCTGCGTATCAAGCTCGGTCACGACCTTGATCTGCTGACCTGCAAGTGGGCGCCGATGTGGGTCGTCGACTTCCCGATGTTCGAAGAAAACGACGACGGCAGCTTCTCTGCACTGCACCACCCGTTCACCGCACCGAAGTGCACGCCGCAAGAGCTGGAAGCCAATCCGGCCGGCGCGCTGTCCCGTGCGTATGACATGGTGCTTAACGGCACCGAGCTGGGTGGCGGTTCGATCCGTATCCACCGCAAGGAAATGCAGCAGTCGGTCTTCCGCCTGTTGGGTATCAATGAAGCGGAACAGGAAGAGAAGTTCGGCTTCCTGCTCGACGCACTGAAGTACGGTGCTCCGCCGCACGGTGGCCTGGCCTTCGGCCTGGACCGTCTGGTGATGCTGATGACTGGCGCCCAATCGATCCGCGAAGTGATTGCCTTCCCGAAAACCCAGAGTGCTGCCGACGTCATGACGCAAGCACCGGGCGTGGTGGATGCCAAGGCGCTGCGTGAGCTGCATATTCGTCTGCGCGAACAGCCAAAGGCTGAGTAAGGCTGGCCTGCAAGGCGTGTCCGATGACGCGCCTTGTTGTCAGAACCCGATGTCGTTGCCCGCTCGCCTTCAAGGGTGCGCGGGCATTGTTTTAATGAGAATTCGGAGCAAGTTATGGCGGGTCATTCCAAGTGGGCAAACATCAAGCACCGCAAAGAACGTCAGGATGCCAAAAAGGGCAAGATTTTCACCAAGTGGATTCGTGAGCTGACCGTTGCTGCCCGGCAGGGCGGTGGCGATCCAGGCTCCAACCCACGGTTGCGCCTGGCGTTGGACAAGGCTCTGGGCGCCAACATGAGCCGCGACATCATTGATCGCGCGGTTGCCCGTGGCGCGGGTGCTGCCGACACCGACGACATGGTCGAGCTGACCTATGAGGGTTATGGTCCGGGCGGTGTGGCGGTGATGGTCGAGTGCATGACCGATAACCGCAACCGTACGGCCGCGGCGGTACGCCATGCGTTCAGCAAGTGCGGCGGCAACCTCGGCACCGATGGCTCGGTGGCCTACCTGTTCGAACGCAAGGGGCAGATCTCCTTCGCGCCAGGTGTTGACGAAGACGCGCTGACCGAAGCGGCGCTGGAAGCCGACGCCGATGACATCGTCACTCACGAAGACGGCTCGATCGACGTCTTCACCTCGTTCACCAGCTTTTATGCGGTGCGCAACGCCCTGGAAGCGGCGGGGTTCAAGGGGGATGACGCGGAAATTGTCATGCAGCCGACCACCAGCGCCGAGTTGGACCTGGAAGGTGCAGAGAAAATCCTCAGGCTGATTGACATGCTTGAAGACCTGGACGACGTGCAGAACGTTTATTCCAACGCGGATATCCCGGAAGACGTGGCCGCGCAACTCGGTTGAGGGCAGGCGGTACCTGATGTGTGGGGGGGCGGTGCCGAATGCGACTATTTGAGCGACAGGCCTGCTTGATATGAGATCGCTTCGCGAGCAGGCTCGCTCCCACATTTGTATTGTGTTGTATTGAAAATCATCAGTTCACATTTCCTGCAGGCGCTATGACTTTAATCCTAGGTATCGACCCCGGTTCACGCATCACCGGTTATGGCGTCGTACGCGATACCGGCCGAGGGTGTGTGTACGTGGCGTCCGGGTGTATTCGCACCGGCAGCGGCGAATTACATGAACGGTTGCAAATTGTTTATCGCGGCGTCCGTGAGGTTATCCAGACTTACGGTCCGGTAACCATGGGCATCGAAAAGGTGTTTATGGCACGTAATGCCGACTCGGCGCTGAAGCTTGGCCAGGCGCGGGGCGCGGCGATTGTCGCGGGGGCCGAGGAGGGGCTGGAGATCGCGGAGTACACCGCGACCCAGGTCAAGCAGGCCGTGACCGGCACCGGCGCGGCGAATAAGGAGCAGGTGCAGATGATGGTCATGCACATGCTCAAGCTGGTGGCCAAGCCGCAAATCGACGCCTCGGACGCCTTGGCAATTGCCATTTGCCATGCCCACACTCGCTCCAGCCTGTTGCCCCATGGCCTGGGCGCGGCGCGCGCGCGCGGCGGTCGTCTTCGCTTGTGATCTGATAGCATCAGCCCACTTGTTTTATCCGTTGAGCGTTTCGCGCCTGTGCTGTCGGCGAACACGCTCACTTTGCTGCTAGAAAGCCAGTTAAGGATTTGAAACGTGATTGGACGTTTGCGCGGCACTCTGGCTGAGAAACAGCCACCGCACCTGATTCTCGATGTAAACGGCCTGGGCTATGAGCTGGAAGTGCCGATGACTACCCTGTATCGACTGCCATCGGTCGGTGAGCCGATCACCTTGCACACCCATTTGGTGGTGCGCGAGGACGCGCAGTTGCTCTATGGTTTCATTGGCAAGCGCGAGCGTGATTTTTTTCGCGAGCTGATCCGCCTCAATGGCGTCGGCCCCAAATTGGCGCTGGCATTGATGTCGAGTCTGGAGGTCGATGAGCTGGTGCGCTGCGTGCAGGCGCAGGACACTTCGGCGCTGACCAAGGTGCCGGGCGTGGGCAAGAAGACCGCCGAGCGTTTGCTGGTGGAACTCAAGGATCGCTTCAAGGCCTGGGAAACCGTGCCAAGCATGTTTGCCCTGGTGCCGAACCAGCCGGACGGCCCGGCCCAGCCGGTGGCCTCGGCGGAGAACGATGCGGTGAGTGCGCTGATTTCCCTGGGCTACAAGCCGCAGGAGGCCAGCAAGGCGATTTCCGCGATCAAGGAGAAAGGCTTGAGCAGTGAAGACCTGATTCGACGTGCCCTGAAGGGAATGATCTAAGTGATTGAAGCTGACCGTCTGATTGCCGCCACCGGTGGCCCGCGAGAGCGCGAAGAAGTCCAGGACCGGGCGATTCGTCCGGTCAGCCTGGCTGACTACATTGGTCAACCGACCGTGCGCGAGCAGATGGAACTGTTCATCCAGGCCGCGCGTGGACGCAACGAATCCCTGGATCACACCCTGATCTTCGGCCCGCCGGGCCTGGGCAAGACCACCCTCGCCAACATCATTGCCCAGGAAATGGGCGTGTCGATCAAGAGCACCTCGGGTCCGGTTCTGGAGCGCCCGGGTGACCTGGCGGCACTGCTGACTAATCTTGAACCCCATGATGTGCTATTCATTGACGAAATCCATCGCTTGTCGCCGATCGTCGAGGAAGTACTGTACCCGGCCATGGAAGATTTTCAGCTCGACATCATGATCGGCGAAGGTCCGGCAGCGCGCTCGATCAAGCTCGACCTGCCACCCTTTACCCTGGTCGGCGCGACCACTCGCGCCGGCATGCTGACCAACCCGTTGCGCGACCGTTTCGGGATTGTCCAGCGTCTGGAGTTCTATAGCACCGCCGACCTGTCGACCATCGTCAGCCGATCGGCCGGCATTCTCGGCTTGCCCATGGAGCCGGAAGGTTCGTTTGAAATCGCCCGCCGCGCACGCGGCACGCCACGCATCGCCAACCGCTTGTTGCGGCGGGTGCGAGACTTTGCCGAAGTTCGCGGCAAGGGCCATATCACCAAGCCCATCGCTGACCTGGCACTCAACCTGTTGGACGTCGACGAGCGTGGCTTCGATCACCAGGATCGGCGTTTACTGTTGACCATGATCGAGAAGTTCGATGGTGGCCCCGTCGGAGTCGACAGTCTCGCGGCGGCCATCAGTGAAGAGCGACACACCATTGAGGACGTGCTGGAACCCTACCTGATCCAGCAGGGCTATATCATGCGTACCCCGCGGGGGCGGGTGGTAACACGACACGCGTATCTGCATTTCGGCTTGAATATTCCATCGCGCATGGGCGAAATGCCTGTGGTAGACGAGTTTCTCGACGCAGTGGACGAATAATGGTGGATCTGCGCCGATCCAAACCGGTTTTTCGCGGTCTCAGATGGCTGGCGATGCCTTGTTTGCGAACAAAGGCGCAGAACAACGAAAAACAGTTGCCTGAGCGGATTGGCAATGTGAGGAGTAAGCACTAGAGTATGCGCGCGCAAAACGGGCTAGAGTCGTTCGCACATCGCTGTCGCGTTTATTACGAGGACACCGATGCGGGCGGCATCGTGTATTACGTTAATTACCTCAAGTTTATGGAACGGGCTCGAACCGAGCGGCTACGTGAGCTGGGCTTTGCCCAATCGCAGCTGGCAGGCGAGGACCTGTTGTTCGTCGTGCATTCCAGCGAAGCGCGCTACCACGCGCCGGCGCGACTGGACGACGAACTTGTGGTGAGTGCTGAAGTAATCGAATTGAACCGTGTCAGCCTGCGCTTCAAACAGCAGGTCAGGCGAGCCACGGATAATGCACTGCTCTGCGAAGGGCAGTTTTTGGTGGCCTGTGTGCGCACCCATAGTTTGAAACCCCGGGCCATTCCCGAAGCTCTACGTGCGGCCTTTGCCGACGTGAGCGGCGCGGGTACACACTCAAAGCAGGAGATAAAGCGTGGAAGCTAACGTCGTCGACCATTCCTCCATGTGGAGCCTGGTCAGCAATGCCAGTATCGTGGTGCAACTGGTAATGCTGACCCTGGTGGCCGCATCGGTGACCTCATGGATCATGATCTTTCAGCGCAGCAATCTGCTGCGTGCCGGTCGACGCGCCCTGGAGAGCTTCGAGGAGCGCTTCTGGTCGGGTATCGACCTGTCCAAGTTGTACCGCCAGGCGGGCAGCAACCCGGATCCGGATTCCGGCGTCGAGCAGATTTTCCGCGCCGGCTTCAAGGAATTCTCCCGTCTGCGCCAGCAACCGGGTGTGGATCCTGAGGCGGTCATGGAAGGTGTAGCGCGTGCGATGCGCGTCGCCATCTCCCGTGAGGAAGAAAAACTCGAGCAGAGCCTGCCATTCCTCGCCACCGTCGGTTCGGTCAGCCCGTACATCGGTCTGTTCGGTACCGTGTGGGGCATCATGAACTCCTTCCGCGGCCTGGCCACTGCCCAGCAAGCGACCCTGGCCACCGTGGCCCCGGGTATCGCCGAGGCACTGATCGCCACTGCTATTGGTCTGTTCGCTGCAATCCCGGCTGTTATCGCTTACAACCGTTTCTCTGCACGCAGCGAAACCCTGATCAGCCGCTACTACACCTTCGCCGATGAATTCCAGGCGATCCTGCACCGTAAAGTGCACACCAGCGAAGAATAAGCAGGTATTTCCCAATGGCTTTAATCGCTCGAGCTCGCAAAAAGCGCAAGCCGGTCGCCGAGATGAACGTAGTGCCCTACATCGACGTGATGCTGGTGCTGCTGGTCATCTTCATGGTGACCGCGCCGATGCTCAATCAGGGCGTGAAGGTTGATTTGCCCAAGGTTTCCAGCGAAGCCTTGCCGCAAGACAACAACACTCAGGTCCTGACCATTTCGATCAAGGCTGACAAGACCTATTACTGGAACCTTGGCAGCGAAGTCGATACCGAAAAGCAGCAGGATCGCGCCATGACCCTGCCGCAGATGACGGATGCGGTGACCAAGATCATTCGCGCCGGCAATGAAGGCGGCAAACACACCCAGGTATTCATTCGCGGTGACAAGACCGTCGACTACGGCGCCGTCATGGGTGCGATGGGTGGTTTGCAGAAGGCCGGAGTCGGTAATGTTGGCTTGATTACCGAGGCACCCTGATGCAGCAACAGCGAGAGCCAACAGCCTCGGAAAGCTACTTCTGGCCTAGCGTCTGGGCAATCGGCCTGCACGTGCTGGTGTTCGGCATGCTGTTCGTCAGCTTTGCCTTTACCCCGGAGTTGCCGCCGGCCAAGCCGATTGTCCAGGCGACCCTGTACCAGTTGAAATCGAAAAGTCAGGCGACCACCCAGACCAATCAGAAGATTGCGGGTGAAGCGAAGAAATCCGCTGCGCGCCAGACCGAAGTCGAACAGATGGAACAGAAGAAGGTCGAGCAGGAAGCGGTGAAGGCTGCGGAACAAAAGAAAGAAGAGGCGGCTCAAAAGGCCGAGGAAGCCAAGAAGGCCGACGAGTCGAAGAAGGCGGAAGAGGCGAAAAAGGCTGATGAAGCCAAAAAAGCCGATGAAGCGAAGAAGACCGCCGAAGCCAAGAAGGCAGAAGAGAAACAATTGGCTGATATAGCCAAGAAGAAAGCCGAAGAAGAAGCCAAGAAAAAGGCTGAAGAAGAGGCTAAGAAAGCGGCCGCTGAAGAGGCGAAGAAAAAGATAGTCGAAGACGCGAAGAAGAAAGCCGCGGAAGACGCCAAGAAGAAAGCTGAAGCGGACGAGGCGAAGAAGAAAGTCGCCGAGGATGCGAAGAAGAAAGCTGCTGCCGATGCTGCGAAGAAAAAATCGCAGGAAGCGGCACGTAAATCCGCCGAAGAGAAAAAGGCCCAGGCCCTGGCAGATTTGCTTTCCGACACGCCGCAGCGTCAGCAGGCCCTGGCCGATGAGCGTGGTGACGAAGTCGCGGGTAGTTTCGACGATCTGATTCGTGCGCGAGCAGCGGAAGGTTGGGCGCGTCCTCCTTCGGCACGCAAGAACATGACGGTCGTGCTGCAAATTGGCATGTTGCCCGATGGCACGGTGACTTCGGTGTCCGTGGCCAAGTCCAGCGGCGACGGTCCGTTCGATAGCTCGGCGGTGGCGGCGGTCAAGAACATTGGTCGTTTGACAGAGATGCAGGGAATGAAGCCGAGCGATTTCGCTCCGTATCGTTCGTTCAAGATGACATTCACACCTGAGGATTTAGCCTTGTGAGAAACCTTCTGCGAGGAATGCTCGTCGTTATTTGCTGTATGGCAGGGATAGCGGCGGCAGATGAAAAAAACATTCTGGTTACCAGCGGCAGTGATCGGGCGACGCCGATTGCGGTCGTTCCATTCGGCTGGCAGGGCGTAAGCGTCCTGCCGGATGACATGGCAGAAATTATTGGTAACGATTTGCGCAACTCGGGTTATTACTCGCCGATTCCGAAGCAGAACATGATCAGCCAGCCGACCCAGGCCAGCGAAGTCATCTACCGCGACTGGAAGGCGTTGGGCGCCCAGTACATCATGGTCGGCAGCATTGTTCCGGCGGGCGGTCGCCTGCAGGTGCAATACGCGCTGTTCAACGTCAACACCGAGCAGCAAGTGCTGACCGGCAGTGTTTCCGGCGGTGTCGACCAGTTGCGTGACATGGCGCACTACATCTCCGACCAGTCGTTCGAGAAGCTCACCGGGATCAAGGGTGCCTTCTCGACTCGCCTGCTATACGTGACGGCCGAGCGCTTCTCCGAGAAGAACACGCGCTACACCCTGCAGCGTTCGGACTATGACGGTGCCCGTGCGGTGACCCTGCTGCAATCGCGCGAGCCTATCCTGTCGCCGCGTTTCGCACCGGATGGCAAGCGCATCGCCTATGTCTCGTTCGAGCAGAAGCGTCCGCGTATTTTCATGCAGAACATCGACACCGGTCGCCGTGAGCAAATCACCAATTTTGAAGGCTTGAACGGTGCTCCAGCCTGGTCGCCGGACGGTCAGCGCCTGGCATTCGTGCTGTCCAAGGACGGTAACCCGGACATCTACGTGATGAACCTCGGTTCGCGCCAGATCACCCGTGTGACTGCTGGTCCTGGCATCAACACCGAGCCGTTCTGGGGTAAGGATGGTTCGACCATCTACTTCACCTCCGACCGTGGCGGCAAGCCGCAGATCTATAAGACCAGTGCGGGTGGCGGCGGTGCTGAGCGTGTGACTTTCGTCGGCAACTACAACGCCAACCCGAAGCTGTCGGCTGATGAAAAGACTCTGGTAATGATCCATCGCCAGGAAGGTTTCACCAATTTCAAAGTGGCGGCTCAGGATTTGCAGCGCGGTAGCGTAAAAATCCTCACTGATAGCACTCTGGACGAGTCGCCTACTGTTGCGCCCAACGGCACCATGGTAATCTACGCCACCCGCCAGCAGGGCCGGGGAGTCTTGATGCTCGTGTCCATCAACGGACGCGTAAGGCTCCCGCTTCCTACCGCTCAAGGCGAAGTCAGAGAACCTTCCTGGTCCCCTTACCTGAACTGACGCGGCGCTATACGTTGTACTTAACACATTGGGGTTCATTAGGAGTTTCACGATGGAAATGCTGAAGTTTGGTAAGTTTGCTGCGCTGGCTCTGGCCATGGCTGTAGCTGTAGGTTGCTCGTCCAAAGGCGGCGACAACGCCGGTGAAGGTGCTGTTGATCCAAACGCTGGTTACGGCGCAAACACTGGTGCAGTTGACGGTTCCCTGAGCGAAGAAGCTGCTCTGCGCGCAATCACCACCTTCTACTTCGAATACGACAGCTCGGACCTGAAGCCAGAAGCCATGCGCGCTCTGGACGTTCACGCCAAAGACCTGAAAGCAAACGGCGCTCGCGTTGTTCTGGAAGGCAACACCGACGAACGTGGTACTCGTGAGTACAACATGGCACTGGGCGAGCGTCGTGCGAAAGCCGTTCAACGCTACCTGGTACTGCAAGGTGTTTCCCCAGCTCAGCTGGAACTGGTTTCCTACGGCGAAGAGCGTCCAGTTGCTACCGGCAACGACGAGCAGTCCTGGGCTCAAAACCGTCGCGTCGAACTGCGTAAGTAATTCGTCATGCGAACGTGCCGTCGTGCTGTAACTGTCTTGGCTCTCAGTCTCGCGCCGCTTGCGGCGTGGGCTGCGGTTCCTGTGGTCGATAACGAATCCGGTTATAACAATAGCGGGAGCAGTTATCCGCCTGCGGGTTACGGTACGAACGGCGCCTATGCCGGGGGAGGGGTTTCGGCCCCTGTCTCGGCACAGGGCGAGCTGTTCAACCAACTGCAACAGATGCAGGAACAGATCGCGCGCCAACAAGGCGTGATCGAGGTTCTGCAAAATGATGTTGCGCGCATGAAGCAGGAAAGCCTGGAGCGATACCAGGATCTTGATCGGCGCATAGGAACCGGCGGTGCACCCGCTGCGGCTCCTGAAAATTCTCCAGCCGGTGGCAATGCTGCCGCCGGTGCAGCAGCAGGTGCGGCAGCCGCCGCTCCCGCTGCGAGCAGCGAACCGGGTGATCCGGCGAAGGAAAAGCTGTATTACGATGCAGCCTTCGACCTGATCAAGGCCAAGGATTTCGACAAGGCCAGCCTGGCGTTCGCCGCCTTCCTGCGCAAATACCCTAACAGCCAGTATGCGGGCAACGCCCAGTACTGGTTGGGCGAAGTGAACCTGGCCAAGGGCGACCTGCAAGGTGCCGGCCAGGCATTCGCCAAGGTTTCGCAGCTCTATCCCAAGCACAACAAGGTGCCGGATTCGCTGTACAAGCTCGCTGATGTAGAGCGTCGCCTGGGTCATACCGACAAGGTAAAGGGCATTCTGCAACAGGTGGTCAGCCAGTATCCTGGCACCTCCGCCGCACAGCTGGCACAACGCGATCTGCAGCGCATGTAAGGCTGTTTGACCCGTGTATCAAGAAACCCGCGCTTATCGCGGGTTTTTTCGTTAGAATTCACGCCCTTTTTCGAAACACCGCTTTTTGGGATCTGCGCGTTGGCGGGGTTCCATCAAGTGCCTGACGGAGGCGGACAGCCTGTTTAGCTGTTACGCCCGTGGCGACTATGCAAGACACATTGAGAATTACCGAAGTTTTTTACTCGTTGCAGGGTGAAACGCGGACTGCCGGGCTGCCCACTGTTTTTGTGCGTCTGACCGGTTGCCCATTGCGTTGCCAGTACTGCGACAGCGCCTACGCCTTCACCGGCGGCACCGTTCGATCGCTCGACGACATCCTCGAGCAGGTTGCCGGTTTTCGTCCGCGTTATGTCTGTGTCACCGGTGGCGAGCCCCTGGCCCAGCCCAACGCCATTCCGTTGCTCGAGCGCCTGTGCGACGCCGGTTACGAGGTGTCCCTGGAAACCAGTGGCTCCATCGATATATCGGCAGTCGATACTCGGGTCAGTCGCGTCGTCGACCTCAAGACCCCGGGCTCGAAAGAAGCCCATCGTAATCGCTACGAAAACATTGAACTGCTCACTGCCAATGATCAGGTCAAATTCGTGATCTGTTCGCGCGAGGACTATGACTGGGCAGTCTCCAAGCTGATCCAGTACGGTCTGGCTGAGCGAGCGGGCGAAGTGCTGTTCTCGCCGAGCCACCATGACCTGAATGCGCGCGACCTGGCTGACTGGGTCGTGGCAGACAACCTGCCGGTGCGCCTGCAATTGCAGTTGCACAAATATCTTTGGAATGACGAGCCGGGGCGCTGAAATGACTGAACAACTGAATGCAGTAGAAAAACGAGCGGTGATCCTGCTGTCCGGTGGCCTGGATTCGGCGACGGTCGTCGCCATGGCCAAGGCCGAAGGCTACCGTTGCTACACCATGAGCTTCGATTACGGCCAGCGCCATCGTTCCGAGTTGCAGGCTGCCGAGCGCGTTGCCCGCGACCTGGGCGTGGTCGAGCACAAGGTCATCGGCCTGAACCTGAACGGTATTGGCGGTTCGGCGTTGACCGACAGCTCCATCGATGTGCCTGAAGAGCTGGGCGAAGGCATTCCGGTCACCTACGTGCCGGCCCGCAATACGGTGTTCCTGTCGTTGGCCCTCGGCTGGGCAGAAGTATTGGGAGCGCGGGACATCTTCATCGGCGTTAACGCCGTGGACTACTCCGGTTACCCGGATTGCCGTCCCGAGTTCGTCGAAGCCTTTGAGCGCATGGCCAACCTGGCGACCAAGGCTGGGGTCGAGGGCAATGGCTTCCGTATCCAGGCGCCGCTGCAAAACCTCAGTAAGGCGCAGATTGTCCAGGCTGGCGTGAAACTGGGCGTCGACTATGCACTGACTGTTTCCTGCTATCAGGCGGACGATAACGGTGCTGCCTGTGGCAAATGCGACAGCTGCCGCCTGCGTGCTGAAGGCTTCAAAGCGGCGGGATTCAGCGACCCTACCAATTATTTTTGATTTATTTGCACATAGGTGTTGAATAGTCCTTAAAAATCAGTATTATACGCACCACAACGCAGCGGGTCGTTAGCTCAGTTGGTAGAGCAGTTGGCTTTTAACCAATTGGTCGTAGGTTCGAATCCCACACGACCCACCATATTTGGCGGTTTAGAAAATCCGGAAGGCCCACGAAAGTGAGGATTTCCGGGTTTTTTTTTGCCCGCGATTCAGGCCTTATGCAATCAAGGGCTGCTGCACCGCGTGATCGGCGCAGAATGGTCTTTTGCAACTCTGGGATATTCTGTAGCCTTGCGCAGCTTCAACGGCGTCCGTGCCTGATGAATACTCACTTTCCCGGCGGTACCCTGATGGGTCCGGAGCCGGGTGTATACTCGACTTTCGCGCATATGCGCCCGCAGGTCTTGCGAACATGACGCAAATTTCCGAACGCCTTCTGGTTCAAGCCCACCTCGATGCCAAGCAGCCCAAGCCGCTGACGCCCGCCGAGGAGGCTCACTACCGCGCCGCCATCGCCGCCGAGCTCAAGGCTCAGGACGCGGTGCTGGTTGCACACTTCTATTGCGATCCGATCATCCAGGCCCTGGCCGAGGAAACCGGTGGCTGTGTTTCCGACTCCCTGGAAATGGCCCGCTTCGGCAATGCGCATCCGGCCAAGACCGTGGTCGTCGCCGGCGTGAAGTTCATGGGCGAGACGGCGAAGATCCTCAACCCGGAAAAGCGCGTGCTGATGCCGACGCTGGAAGCGACCTGCTCGCTGGACCTGGGTTGCCCGGTCGACGAGTTTTCGGCGTTCTGTGACCAGCACCCGGAGCGCACGGTGGTGGTCTATGCCAACACCTCGGCAGCGGTTAAGGCGCGGGCGGATTGGGTAGTGACCTCCAGTTGTGCGCTGGAGATCGTCGAAAGCCTGATGGATAACGGCGAGACGATCATCTGGGGGCCGGACAAGCACCTGGGCACCTACATCCAGCGCAAGACCGGTGCCGACATGCTGCTGTGGGACGGTGCGTGCATCGTCCACGAGGAGTTCAAGGCCAAACAGCTGGAAGACATGAAGGCCTTGTACCCGGATGCCGCGATCCTGGTCCACCCGGAGTCGCCGACGGCAGTCATCGAGCTGGCGGATGCCGTGGGCTCCACCAGTCAATTGATCGCTGCGGCGCAAAGCCTGCCCCACAAGACCCTGATCGTTGCCACCGATCGCGGCATCTTCTACAAGATGCAGCAGTTGTGCCCGGACAAGGTCTTCATCGAGGCGCCAACGGCCGGTAACGGCGCGGCGTGCCGCAGTTGCGCGCATTGCCCGTGGATGGCGATGAATACCCTCGAGCGCACGCTGCAGTGCCTGCGTGAGGGCTCTGGAGAAATCTTCGTCGAGCCATCGCTGATCCCCCAGGCGATTCGCCCCCTCAAGCGCATGCTCGACTTCACCGCCGCAGCGCGGATGAAGCTTGCGGGTAACGCCTGAGCAAAAAAAAGCCCCGATCATTCGGGGCTTTTTCGTATCTGGCCGATCACTTTTTCTTCTTCGGAATCCGCACCAACTGGCTATTGGAGTACATGTCGTGCCAGCTGCGGTGCTGCTTGTCGAACAGGCTCCAGAAAAAGCCGAGGCCGACGCACAGCAGCGAGGCAATCGAGACCACGAAGCGCAACAGTGCCTGCCACAGGCTGATGGCCGAGCCATCGGCGTTCTGCACGCGGATGCACCAGACTTGCATGCCCAGGGTCTGCCCGGAATAGGTCCAGAATTTGGCGAAGAAGGCGAACAGTACGAACAGCAGCACGGTAGACAGCAGGGGATCGCCATCCAGGGCGCCAGCATCGGTCAGGGCGCGCATCCGCTCTTCACCGATGATTGCCATCTGTACCATCTTGTAGATGCCCCCCGTGACGATCATCAAGGCGGTGCACAGCAGAAAGTCATAGAACATCGCTGCCAGACGACGACCCAGGCCAGCGACAGGAAATTCGCCCTGGGGAGTAAGCAGGTGTTTCGACATGGCAGGCTCTCGGCGGAAAAAGGAAGCCATTTTACGGATTTACGCGCACAAAAAAGCCCCTGATGTCAGCATCAGGGGCTTTTTCGTTACAGAAGATTAAGCTTCTGCTTGAACTTCGTCAGCCTGCATGCCTTTTTGGCCCTGCACAGCGATGAAGGTCACTTTCTGGCCTTCTTTCAGGCTCTTGAAGCCGTTGCCCTGGATGGCACGGAAATGCACGAACAGATCCGGGCCGCTTTCTGGAGTGATAAAACCAAAACCTTTTTCGTCGTTAAACCACTTGACGGTGCCGCTCTGACGTTGGGACATTTCTTATTTCCTTTGACGCAAAAAATTAATGACAGCCTCTTTCTCATGAAAGAGTACTGGGGCTGGTTGCAGGAAGGAAGAAAGACGTAGAACGGGTGTAGCAAACTTGTTGGCTACTGCCCAGGTCACGATTCCAAGCGACCCATGCAAACACAGTGAACAAACTCTACGCCAACTACCACAGGAAAAACAAGCCCCCGTGAAAGCCTTGTATTGCTAGGCTTGGGGCTGTTTGCGTGGCTTATTCGATAGAGTTGTTCAATTGTTTTCGAATGTTATAAGCCGAGTTCATAAACGAAGCTTATAACCAAACAATGCACTGTTTTATGGCGACTGCGTTACAGTTTAGTGCACTGTTACGCAGTCGCGTTACTTATCGGAACAGCTACTCAGCCGCGATAGTAGCGTTGCGGAACAAATGGCATTTTGCTTACACGCAGTGGCACTTTTTTGCCACGGACAATGGCCCAGACCTGAGTGTCGAGTGCGGTGTAGGCGCTGTCGAGATATCCCATCGCCAGCGGGGCGCCCAAGGTTGGACCGAAACCACCGCTGCAGACGCTGCCGATGATCTCGCCCGCTTCATTGACGATTTCTGCGCCTTCACGCACCGGCGTCCGCTCCTGAGGCAACAGGCCGACCCGTTTGCGTAGTACACCGTTTTGCTGCTGGGCAAAAATCTGTTCGGCACCGGGGAAGCCGCCGGCACGCGCACCATCGGCACGCCGTGGCTTGGAAATGGCCCACAGCAGGCTGGCTTCGATCGGCGTGGTCTGGGTGTTCATGTCATGGCCGTAGAGGCACAGACCCGCCTCCAGACGCAACGAGTCGCGGGCACCAAGGCCGATGGCGGCGACCTCGGGTTCAGCCAGCAGGGTGCGTGCCAGGGCTTCGGCGTGGAGAGACGGTACGGAGATTTCGAAGCCATCTTCACCGGTGTAGCCCGAGCGGCTCACAAAACACTCCACGCCCTGCAGATTCACCCGAATGAATTGCATGAAGGTCATCTTTGCCACCTCCGGCACCAGGCGCGCCAGCGCTGTAACCGCAGCCGGGCCTTGCAGTGCGAGCAGGGCGCGCTCCTCGAACAGCGGCTCGATCTGGCATTGATCGCCGATATGCGCGCGCAAGTGCGCCAGGTCCTGGTCCTTGCACGCGGCGTTGACCACCAGGAACAGCTCGTCGTTTCCGAGGTTGGCCACCATCAGGTCGTCGAGGATACCGCCTTGTTCATTGGTAAACATGGCATAGCGCTGCATGCCTACCGGCAAGTCGATGATGTCCACTGGCACCAGGGTTTCCAGTGCGCTGGCGGCATTGGCGCCGGTCAGGCGGATCTGGCCCATGTGCGAAACATCGAACAGCCCGGCCTGATCACGGCTGTGCTGGTGCTCTTTCATCACGCCCAGCGGGTATTGCACCGGCATGTCGTAGCCAGCGAACGGCACCATGCGTGCGCCCAGTTCGATGTGCAATTTGTGCAGCGGGGTTTTCAGCAAGTGCTCGGTGGACATATTCAGCTCCTGGAAAAACGGGTGGGGATGCGCTCGCATCAGCACTCGATAATGTTGACGGCCAAACCGCCTCGGGCGGTTTCCTTGTATTTGCTTTTCATGTCGGCGCCGGTCTGGCGCATGGTGCGGATCACCTTGTCGAGGGAGACGAAGTGCTGACCGTCGCCGCGCAAGGCCATGCGCACCGCGTTGATGGCCTTGACCGAACCCATGGCGTTGCGCTCGATGCAGGGGACTTGCACCAGGCCGCCAATCGGGTCGCAGGTCAGTCCGAGGTTGTGTTCCATGCCGATTTCGGCGGCGTTCTCGACCTGCTGGACGCTGCCACCGAGGACTTCGCACAGCGCCCCGGCCGCCATTGAGCAGGCCACGCCCACTTCGCCTTGGCAGCCCACTTCGGCACCCGAGATCGAGGCGTTTTCCTTGTACAGGATGCCGATCGCCGCGGCAGTGAGCAGAAAACGCACCACGCCATCCTCGTTCGCGCCGGGGATGAAGCGCATGTAGTAGTGCAGAACGGCGGGAATGATCCCGGCGGCGCCGTTGGTAGGTGCGGTCACCACACGGCCGCCGTTGGCGTTTTCTTCGTTGACTGCCAGGGCGTACAGGTTGACCCAATCCAGTACCGACAGTGGGTCGCGGAGGGACGATTCCGGGTTCTTGCACAGTTGCCGGTGCAAGGCCGCGGCTCGCCGCTTGACCTTGAGTCCGCCAGGCAGAATTCCCTCATTGCGACAGCCAGCGTCGACGCAGTCCTGCATCACCTGCCAGATATTCAGCAGGCCGGCACGGGTTTGCGCCTCTGGGCGCCAGGCGCTTTCGTTGGTCAGCATCACCTGGCTGATAGGCATCCCGTAAGTGCTGCAATGCCCAAGCAGGTCCTTGGCGCTTTTGAACGCAAAGGTCAGCGGTGTGGCGTCCTCGACGATGCGATCGGCACCGGCGGCATCTTCGTCGACGACAAAACCGCCACCCACCGAGTAGTACTCGCGACTGCGAATCTGCAGGCTGGCGGCGTCGAAGGCACGAAAGATCATGCCATTGGGGTGATAGTCCAACGGCTTGCGGATCATCGCCAGGTGGAGTTTTTCGTTGAAATCGATGGGGTGTTCGCCGAGCAGGTTGATCCGGCCGCTGCTGCGAATTTCCAGCAGGCGGGCGGCGATGGTCTCGGTATCCACGGTGTCCGGGTGTTCGCCTTCCAGGCCCAGCAGCACGGCCTTGTCACTGCCGTGGCCTTTGCCGGTGGCGCCGAGCGAACCGTACAGCTCAACCTTGACGCTGGTGGTGGCCTTGAGCAGGTCGTCGCGGCGCAGGCCCTCGACGAAGCGCGCAGCCGCCCGCATCGGGCCGACAGTGTGGGAACTGGAAGGGCCGATGCCAATCTTGAACAGGTCGAACACGCTTAACGACATGGTTGTTCTCCGGTTTCTTGTTATGGGGATTGGCAAGCCGAGGCTGACACAGTCCCCTGTAGGAGCGAGCCGCCCGGAGCCGGCTCGCTCCTACAGGGGACTGTGGTGTTGTTGAAATCGGGGGCGGATCAGTCCGCCCCCTCATTCGCTTAAGCGTAGCTTTCGATCGACGGGCAGGCGCAGATCAGGTTGCGGTCGCCGAACACGTTGTCGACGCGACCGACCGGCGGCCAGTACTTGCTTTCGATCAACGACGCCACCGGGTACACCGCCTGTTCGCGGCTGTAAGGGTGCGACCACTCGCCAACGATTTCCGCCGCAGTGTGCGGGGCGTTTTTCAGTGGATTGTCGTCCTTGTCCAGGGTGCCATTCTCGACTGCACGGATTTCCTCGCGGATGCGGATCATCGCGTCGCAGAAGCGGTCCAGCTCTTCCTTGGATTCGCTTTCGGTCGGCTCGATCATCAGGGTCCCGGCGACCGGGAACGACATGGTCGGGGCGTGGAAGCCGAAGTCGATCAGGCGCTTTGCCACGTCATCGACGCTGATGCCGCTGCTGTCCTTCAGCGGGCGCAGGTCGAGGATGCACTCGTGGGCCACCAGACCGTTGCTGCCGGTGTACAGCACCGGGTAGTGCTCTTCCAGGCGACGAGAGATGTAGTTGGCGTTGAGGATCGCCAACTGCGAAGCGCGCTTGAGGCCGGCGCCGCCCATCATGCGGATGTACATCCAGGTGATGGGCAGGATGCTGGCGCTGCCGAACGGTGCCGCGCACACCGCGCCTTCCTTGCGCTCCATGGCCGCGTGACCGGGCAGGAACGGGATCAGGTGCGACTTCACGCCGATCGGCCCGACACCCGGGCCGCCACCGCCGTGAGGGATGCAGAACGTCTTGTGCAAGTTCAGGTGCGATACGTCGCCGCCGAACTTGCCCGGTGCGCAGAGGCCGACCATGGCGTTCATGTTGGCGCCGTCGATGTACACCTGGCCGCCGTTGTCGTGGATGATCCCGCAGATTTCGCGGATGCCTTCCTCGAACACGCCGTGGGTCGACGGGTAGGTGATCATCAGGGCCGCGAGATGTTCGCGGTGCTCGATGGCCTTGGCGCGCAGGTCTTCGATGTCGACGTTGCCACGGGCATCGCACGCCGTCACCACCACGCGCATGCCGGCCATGTGGGCGGTGGCCGGGTTGGTGCCGTGGGCGGATGACGGGATCAGGCAGATGTCGCGGCGGTCATCGCCACGGCTCTGGTGGTAGGCGCGAATGGCCAGCAGGCCAGCGTACTCGCCCTGGGAACCGGCGTTCGGTTGCAGCGACACGGCGTCGTAACCGGTGGCGGCGCAGAGCATTGCTTCCAGCTCATCAGTCAATTGCTGATAGCCGGCACTCTGCTCGGCCGGAGCGAACGGGTGCAGGGCGCCGAATTCGGCCCAGGTCACCGGGATCATTTCGCTGGCGGCGTTAAGTTTCATGGTGCACGAACCCAGCGGGATCATGGTGCGATCCAGGGCCAGATCCTTGTCGGCAAGCTTGCGCAGGTAGCGCATCAGCTCGGTTTCCGAGTGATAGCGGTTGAACACCGGGTGGCTAAGGATGGCCGACTGGCGAACCAGGGCCGCTGGCAGGGTGCCTTGTACGGCAGCGGCAAGCGCGGCGAACTCCGGCAGCGCTTGACCGCCGGCGAATACGCTCCACAAGGTCTCGATGTCCGCCTGGGCAGTGGTTTCGTCGAGGGACAGGCCCAGACGCTCGGCATCGATCACCCGCAGGTTGATACGCTGGGCGCGTGCCTGATCATGCAGGGTGGCGGTGTTGGCACCGGTGGCCAGGGTCAGGGTGTCGAAGAAGTGCGCTTGTTCGACCTTCACTCCCAGTGCATCCAGGCCCTTGGCGAGGATTGCGGTCAGGTGATGGATGCGCAGGGCGATCTGGGTCAGGCCTTTGGGGCCGTGATACACCGCATACATGCTGGCGATGTTGGCCAACAGGACTTGGGCGGTGCAGATGTTGCTGGTCGCCTTCTCGCGACGGATGTGTTGCTCGCGGGTCTGCATGGCCAGGCGCAGCGCCGGTTTGCCGAAACGATCGACGGAGACACCGACCAGGCGCCCCGGCATATCGCGTTTGAACGCATCTTTGGTGGCGAAGTACGCCGCGTGCGGACCGCCAAAGCCCAGCGGCACGCCGAAACGCTGCGCGCTGCCGATGGCCACGTCTGCGCCGAACTCGCCTGGCGGGGTGAGGACCGTCAGGGCCAGCAGGTCGGCGGCCACGGCCACCAGGGCGTTGGCGGCGTGGAAGCGTTCGGTCAGCTCGCGGTAGTCGAACAGGTCGCCGTTGGCGGCTGGGTATTGCAGCAGGGCACCGAAGAACGGGCTGAGATCGCTCAGCTCACGCTCATCGGCGACTACCACCTCGATGCCCAGTGGTTCGGCCCGGGTGCGCAGCACGTCGAGGGTCTGCGGGTGGCAATGCACGGAGGCAAAGAAGGCGTGGCTGCCCTTGTTCTTGCTCAGGCGTTTGCAGAAGGTCATGGCTTCGGCAGCAGCGGTGGCTTCGTCGAGCAACGAGGCGTTGGCGATCGGCAGGCCGGACAGGTCGCTGATCAGGGTCTGGAAATTCAGCAGCGCTTCCAGGCGGCCCTGGGAAATTTCTGGCTGGTACGGGGTGTAGGCGGTGTACCAGGCCGGGTTTTCCAGGAGGTTGCGCAGGATCGGCGATGGTGTGTGGCAGTTGTAGTAGCCCTGGCCGATGTAGGTCTTGAACAGCTGGTTCTTGCCGGCGATGGCCTTGATCGCGGCCAGGGCCTGGGCTTCGCTCAGACCGTCTTCAAGACCCAGTACGCTGGTGCCCTTGATGCTGTCGGGGATGACGCTGGCGCTCAGGGCTTCCAGGGAGTCGAAACCGAGGCTGTTGAGCATGGCTTGCTCGTCGCCGGCACGCGGGCCGATGTGACGGGCGATGAATTCGTTGGCGGTGCTCAGGTTGACTTCAGTCATGTCGGTGCTCCTCAAGCTTGCGCGTTGGCTTTGATCAGACGGTCATAGGCGTCCTGATCCAGCAACTTGGCGACGGCTGATGCATCGGCAGGCTGAAAGCGGAAAAACCAGCCTTCGCCCAGCGGGTCTTCGTTGACCAGTTCCGGGCTGTCCTCCAGCGCCGGGTTGGTTGCCAGCACTTCGCCGTCCAGGGGCATGTACACGCCGCTGGCGGCCTTGACCGATTCCACGGTGGCGGCTTCCGCGCCCTTGTCGTAAGCCTGCAATTCAGGCAGTTGCACGAACACCACGTCGCCCAGGGCGTTCTGCGCGAAGGCGGTGATGCCGACAGTGACACTGCCGTCGGCTTCGGTGCGCAGCCATTCGTGATCTTCAGTAAAACGCAACTCGCTCATGGAAACTCCTCAGGGGCCAGACTCGTCTGGTGGACGCGGTGGAAAGCGTGGGCGTAATGCCCTTGATTAATGAGGGGTTACAAAGCAAAAACGTTGCCAATCTTGAAAAATCGTTACAAAACAAGTGGTTGCGAGTTATTTCGGTTGCGGCGAGATAAGCAGGTGTAGCGAAATCGCTACAGTCCGGTGCGGACAAAAAAGCCTATGGGGATCAAAGCCTTGCGTGGAGGCGCTGGAAGGAGGGTGTAGCGATATCGTTCCGCTGTAGCGCTTTCAGTACAGGTGGAGGTCGTTTTTGGCGATGATTTTGTGACTATCGCAGACCCTGTAGGAGCCGGCCGGGCTGCTCCTACAGGGATCAAGGCTTATTTGGAATACCGTACTTGCGCAAACGATGGGCGATCGCCGTGTGCGAGGTTTGCAGGCGGCTGGCCAGTTGGCGGGTCGAGGGGTAGCTGACGTAGAGTTTTTCCAGCAGCGAGCGTTCGAAGTCTTCCATCGCCTGTTCCAGGCTGTCGACTTCGCTGTCGCTTTGGCGGGCGACCGAGGTACCGGCGATGTCCAGGTCGCCGATGTCCACCAGGCTGCTCTCGCAGATGGCGGCGGCGCGGAAGATCACGTTCTGCAGTTGCCGCACGTTGCCCGGCCAGCGATTGCCCAGCAGGGCCGGGTAGGTGCCGGGGGCCAGGCGGCAGACCGGACGCTGGATTTGTGCGCAGGCCTGCTGCATGAAGTAACGCGCCAGCAGCAGGATGTCCTGGCCACGGTCGCGCAGTGGCGGCACTTCGACGTTGAGCACGTTCAGGCGATAGAACAGGTCTTCGCGGAAGGTCCCTTCGCTGACCATTTTTTCCAGATCACGGTGGGTCGCGCTGAGGATCCGCACATTGACCTTGACTTCGCGATCGCCGCCCACCCGGCGAAAGCTGCCGTCATTGAGAAAGCGCAGGAGCTTGGCCTGCAGGTAGGGCGACATCTCGCCGATCTCATCGAGAAACACCGTACCCTGGTTGGCCAGTTCCATCAGCCCCGGTTTACCGCCGCGCTGGGCGCCGGTGAAGGCGCCGGGGGCATAGCCGAACAGTTCGCTTTCGGCGAGGTTTTCCGGCAATGCCGCGCAGTTCAACGCCAGAAAGGGCGCACTGTGGCGGCTACTGTTGGCATGGCAAGCGCGCGCCACCAGTTCCTTGCCAGTGCCGGTTTCGCCCTGGATCAGCAAGGGTGCATCCAGCGCTGCGACTCGTTGGGCCCGGGCCTTGAGGGTACGAATGACGGGGGATTCGCCGAGCAACGCATCGAAGCCTTCGGCGTGATCGTGGTGCAGGGCCGACAGTTGCTCGCCGATCCGGTTGGCTTGATAGAGGGTCAGCAGGGCGCCGGCATCGGTGATCGGCGTCGCGTCCAGCAGCAGGGTCTGGCCGTTGACGGTGATCTCGCGCAGCGGCAGACGAAAGCCATGTTCGAGCAGGGTGCCTAGCAGGGCCGGATCGGCAAACAATGCGCCGACGTTTTCCCCGGCTGGCTCGCGACCGTAAAGGGCGATCAGGGCCGGGTTGGCCAACAGAATTGTACCCGCGCTGTCCAGAGCCAGCACCGGGTCGGTCATCGCCGCCAACAGGGCGTCGAGTTGCAGGTGCCGGCGTTGCCCGGGAAGGATGTCGACCACGGTCACCGCTTGCACGCCCTGCACATTGAACAGCGCATCGCGCAGTTCTTCGAGCACCTGTGGACTCAAGGTCGGGGCGTCGATGTAGACGTTCGGTGGAACCATTTCCACCGCATCCAGATTGAGATTGCGCCCACCGAGCAAGGCCAGGACCTCCTGGGTGATGCCGACGCGGTCGATGAAGCTGACGTGGATACGCATGGGGCGGTTTCAGGGTCTACGGTGCGGAGGGTGGCAAGTATGCCTTGGTGCGGGGGTAAGGTGAAATCGGTTGGTGGTGTTGAGGGTTCCAATGTGGGAACGAGCCTGCTCGCGAAAGCGGTGTGTCAGACAACATCGAAGTTGAATGTGGGATCGCTTTCGCGAGCAGGCTCGCTCCTACAGTGGGATCTGGTTACTCGAAACTTTTCAGGTCGACCGGTTCACCGGACTTCATGTTCAGTTGCACGCGCACGTCCTCGAACATCAGGTCGTAGTGCTTATGAACGGAGCCGATGCTACTCATTGACTTGGGAATGCCATATTTCTCGGCAATCTTTGTCACGTTGCTGGCGAAGTTATACGCCTCTTCCTTGGGTAGGAAGAAGGGTTCATCAACAGGTTTGCCCTGAATCGAGCCATGCATTCTGAACAGCATGCCTTTGCCTTTACTCGGATCCTGTTCAACCTTGTATTCAAGCTTGATGTCGTAGCTGACATCCTTATCGTTCAGTGCATGTCGTTCGATGTGCAGGTGACCAGGTTCGAACTGGGCCATAGGCGTCTCCTTCTCAAGGCATGATGTCGGGGCAGGCGCCTGGCCTGCCCCTTTTTACATTATAGGTAGGTGATGCCAGGCTTGGCGGTGCTGATGCGGGTACCGGCCTTGCCCTGGACGATCGCTTCGATATCCGAGAGTGAACCGATCACCGCGACTTTGCCAGTGTTGCGCGCGAAGTCGCAGGCAGCCTGGACTTTCGGGCCCATGGAACCGGCGGCAAAGCCGAGTTTTTCCATTTCGTCGGGGTGAGCCTGGCCGATAGCTTTCTGGGTCGGCTTGCCATAATCGATGTAGGCCGCGTTGACGTCGGTGGCGATGACCAGCAGATCCCCCTCCAGTTGCTCCGCCAGCAACGCCGAGCACAGGTCCTTGTCAATCACCGCTTCAATGCCTTTGAGCTTGCCGTTTTCGTCATACATGGTCGGGATGCCGCCACCGCCGGCGCAGATCACGATGCTGCCCTTGTCCAGCAGCCATTTGATCGGACGGATCTCAAAGATGCGCTTGGGTTTCGGGCTGGCGACCACGCGGCGGAACTTGTCGCCATCGGGGGCAATTGCCCAGCCTTTTTCCGCGGCCAGGGCTTCGGCTTCGGCCTTGGAGTAGACCGGGCCGATCGGTTTGGTCGGGTTCTGGAATGCCGGGTCTTTGGCGTCCACTTCAACCTGGGTCAGGAGGGTGGCGAAAGGCACTTCGAAGTCCAGCAGGTTGCCCAATTCCTGTTCGATGATGTAGCCGATCATGCCTTCGGTTTCTGCGCCGAGCACGTCCAGCGGGTAAGCGGCGACTGAGGTGTAGGCGGCCGCCTGTAATGACAGCAGGCCGACTTGCGGGCCGTTGCCGTGGGCGATAACCAGTTGGTTGCCCGGATGAATCTTGGCGATTTGTTCGGTGGCGATGCGGATGTTGGCGCGTTGATTGTCCGCGGTCATGGGCTCGCCACGACGAAGAAGGGCGTTACCGCCCAGAGCTACGACGATACGCATGGTGCTGGTCCTTCTGAAAGGGAATGTACAGTCGATCCGGTCATTTGTAGGAGCGAGCCTGCTCGCGATGGGGGCCTGGCAGTCGATATTGTTGTCGACCGGTACGGCGCTATCGCGAGCAGGCTCGCTCCTACAGGGGGAGCGAAGGCTTACAGGTCGGCCAGGGTCGACACCAGGATCGCCTTGATGGTGTGCATGCGGTTTTCCGCTTGCTCGAAGGCGATGCAGGCAGGGGACTCGAACACGTCGTCAGTCACTTCGATGCCGTTGGACAGATGTGGATACTGCTCGGCGATCTGTTTGCCGACCTTGGTGTCGCTGTTGTGGAACGCCGGCAGGCAGTGCATGAACTTGGTGCGTGGGTTGCCGGTGGCTTTCATCAGCTCGGCGTTGACCTGGTACGGCAGCAGTTGCTGGATACGCTCGGCCCAGGCTTCAACCGGCTCACCCATCGATACCCAGACGTCGGTGTGGATGAAGTCCACGCCCTTGACCGCGGCTTTCGGGTCTTCGGTCAGGGTGATGCGCGCGCCGCTTTCTTCGGCGTACTTGTTGCAACGTTCCACCAGATCGTCATGCGGCCACAGGGCTTTCGGTGCGCAGATACGCACGTCCATGCCCAGCTTGGCGCCGATCAGCAGCAGCGAGTTACCCATGTTGTTGCGGGCGTCGCCCAGGTAGACGTAGCTGATTTCGTGGATCGGCTTGTCGGCGTGCTCACGCATGGTCAGCACGTCGGCGATCATTTGCGTTGGGTGGTATTCGTCGGTCAGGCCGTTGAACACGGGAACACCGGCGAACTTGGCCAGTTCTTCAACGATTTCCTGCTTGAAGCCACGGTACTCGATGGCGTCGTACATGCGCCCCAGAACGCGGGCGGTGTCCTTCATGCTTTCTTTATGGCCGATCTGCGACGAGTTCGGGTCGATGTAGGTGACGTTCGCGCCCTGGTCATAAGCTGCCACTTCGAACGCACAGCGGGTGCGGGTCGAGGTTTTTTCGAAGATCAGCGCGATGTTGTTGCCTTTGAGGTGCTGCTGCTCGGTACCGGTGTACTTGGCGCGTTTCAGGTCGCGGGACAGATCGAGCAGATAACGCAATTCGCGAGGGGTGTGGTGTTCCAGGCTCAGCAGATTGCGGTTGTGAATGTTAAAAGCCATTTTGGATCTCCTTGGATTTCGGTTATCCCCCTGGCCGCACTGGATAAGTGGCGGCCAGGGTTAATTGGTTAGTAGTCGATTGGGTCGCGGACGATTGGGCAGGTCATGCAGTGACCGCCGCCACGACCACGGCCAAGCTCGCCGGCGCTGATGGTGATGACCTCGATCCCGGCCTTGCGCAGCAGGGTATTGGTGTAAGTGTTGCGGTCGTAACCGATCACCACGCCTGGCTCTACCGCCACCACGTTGTTGCCGTCGTCCCACTGCTCGCGTTCGGCGGCGAAGCTGTTGCCACCGGTTTCCACCACGCGCAGGGCCTTGAGGTTGAGGGCCTTGGCGACCACGTCGAGGAAAGTGCCTTCCTCGCGGCGGATATCAATGCCGCCGTGTTTGCTGTCGTCAGGACGCAGGGTGAAGGCAACGATCTGGTTTACCACTTCCGGGAAGATCGTCACCAGGTCGCGATCGCAGAAGCTGAACACGGTGTCCAGGTGCATGGCGGCGCGGGATTTTGGCAGGCCGGCGACAATCACTTTCTCGACGGCTTTGTTCTTGAACAGGTTCAGCGCCAGTTGGCCAATGGCTTGGCGGGAGGTGCGTTCGCCCATGCCAATCAGCACGACACCGTTGCCGATTGGCATCACGTCGCCGCCTTCCAGGGTCGAACTGCCGTGATCCTTTTCCGGGTCGCCGTACCAGATCTCGAATTCGGCATTGGTGAACTGCGGGTGGAATTTATAGATGGCGGTGGTCAGCAAGGTTTCCTGACGTCGCGCCGGCCAGTACATCGGGTTCAGTGTCACGCCGCCATAGATCCAGCAGGTGGTGTCGCGGGTGAACTGGGTGTTGGGCAGCGGCGGCAGGATGAAGCTGGAGTGGCCGAGGAAGTCGCGGAACATCTGGATGGTTTTGCCGCCGAAACTGTCCGGCAGATCATCGGCGGACACGCCGCCAATCAGGAATTCGGCGATGTGTCGTGGCTCCAGGCTTTTCAGCCAGGATTTGACTTCGTTGATCAGGCCCAGGCCCACCGAGTCTGCGGTGACCTTGTGGTCGAGAATCCAGTCCAGTGCTTCAGGGATGGCAACGATGTCGGTCAACAGGTTGTGCATTTCCAGCACGTCGATGCCGCGCTCGCGCATCTTGGTGACGAAGTCGAAGTGGTCGCGCTTGGCTTGGGCAACCCACAGCACGTCGTCGAACAGCAGTTCGTCGCAGTTGTTCGGGGTCAGCCGCTGGTGGGCCAGGCCCGGGGAGCAAACCATGACTTTACGCAGTTTTCCGGCTTCAGAATGGACGCCGTACTTAACTTTTTCCGTGGTCATTACAGTGATCCTCCAGATGACAAAATAAACTTGGGTATTACAGAGTCAGGAAGCCGTCATAGAGCCCATAGGCCGCAAACAGGGCGCCTATGACTACTACAGCAAAAATCAGCTTCTCGACGTTGGTGAAGACAGGTTTGCCCAACTCGCGCTTGGCCTTGGCGAACAGAATCACGCCAGGGGCATACAGCAGGGCGGACAGCAGCAGGTATTTCAGGCCGCCGGCGTAGATCAGCCAGACCGCGTAGATCAGGGCAATCGCGCCGATGAACAGGTCTTTCTTGCGTTCGGCGATGGCGTTCTCGTAAGACTCACCGCGCACTGCCAGGAGCAGGGCGTAGGCCGCCGACCACAGGTAAGGCACCAGGATCATCGAGGTGGCGAGGTAGATCAGCGACAGGTAAGTACTGGCCGAGAACAGAGTGATGACGAGGAAAATCTGCACCATCGCGTTGGTCAGCCACAGGGCATTGACCGGTACGTGGTTGGCGTTTTCCTTGCGCAGGAACTCCGGCATGGTGTGGTCCTTGGCGGCGGCGAACATGATTTCCGCACACAGCAGCACCCACGACAGCAAGGCACCCAGCAGCGAGATGATCAGACCGACGCTGATCAGCACCGCGCCCCAGTGGCCCACCACGTGCTCAAGCACGGCTGCCATGGAAGGGTTCTGCAGTTTGGCCAGTTCCGGTTGAGTCATGATGCCCAGCGACAGCACGTTCACCAGCACCAGGAACAGCAGCACAGTGATGAAGCCGATTACGGTGGCCTTACCCACGTCCGAGCGTTTTTCGGCACGGGACGAGAAGATGCTCGCCCCCTCGATACCGATGAACACCCACACGGTGACCAGCATCATGTTGCGCACCTGATCCATCACGCTGCCCAGATCAGGGTTCTTGATGCCCCAGATGTCAGCAGTGAAGATGTCCAGTTTGAAGGCGAACAAGGCGATCAGGACAAACAGCAGCAGCGGCACGACTTTGGCGACCGTGGTCACCAGGTTAATGAACGCGGCTTCCTTGATCCCGCGCAGGACCAGGAAATGCACGGCCCACAGCAGCACCGAGGCGCCGATGATGGCGGCGACGGTATTGCCCTCACCGAAAATCGGGAAGAAGTAACCCAGGGTGCTGAACAGCAAGACGAAGTAGCCGACGTTGCCCAGCCAGGCACTGATCCAATAGCCCCAGGCCGAAGAGAAACCCATGTAATCGCCGAAACCGGCCTTGGCGTAGGCGTACACCCCGCCGTCGAGATCCGGTTTACGGTTGGCCAGGGTCTGGAACACAAAAGCCAGGGTCAACATACCCACGGCGGTGATTGCCCAACCAATTAAAACTGCACCCACATCGGCACTTGCCGCCATGTTTTGGGGCAGGGAGAAGATCCCGCCACCAATCATCGAGCCGACCACCAGCGCGACTAAGGCACCTAGTCGTAGTTTTCCGGGAGCTTCTGACATTGTATGACTCCGTTGCAGGAGAAGAGAGGCTTCAGATTAAGTCTGCTTGCGCTTAGAACACCTGATCTAGATCAGTCCATTGATACATTCCATTGCTTGTCATAGACGAATTAAAGCTTCGGTAACGGCCAAGAGTGCCTATTCTAGAGGCGTGTAGGATGTTGAGCAGGAATGGATCCTATTGCTCAAGGATTAGAAATTAGTTGGTTTTCAGGAATGTGCAAATTTTTACGGCAATTTCAGGCGGTGATTGAACTTTTTCAAAGTCGCCGGAAAATGACCTCCGTCTTCTGTTGTTTTAGACGAGAAAATTCTAAAAAATGGTTTATTTTTAGCGTTACCTGATAAACGAAATGCCAAACTTGATATTTACTGAAGAGCACACTGTTATGCTCTTTTTCTATGACAATCAGTTGACGTGAGAGGTAACGATGTCGCAACCGGCGCAAAAGCTGAGACTTAACGCATTGATCGCGCTGGTCGTCGGCTCGATGATCGGCGGGGGGATTTTCTCCTTGCCGCAGAACATGGCCGCCCGTGCCGACGCCGGCGCCGTACTGATCGGCTGGGGCATCACCGCGGTAGGCATGCTGACCCTGGCCTTTGTGTTCCAGACCCTGGCCAACCGCAAGCCCGAACTGGACTCCGGGGTCTATGCCTATGCCAAGGCCGGTTTCGGCGATTACATGGGCTTTTCCTCGGCCTGGGGCTACTGGATCAGCGCCTGGCTGGGAAACGTCGGCTACTTCGTCCTGCTGTTCAGCACCCTCGGTTACTTCTTCCCGGTCTTCGGCCAAGGCAACACGCCAATTGCCATTGCCTGCGCCTCTGCTCTGCTGTGGGGCGTGCATTTCCTGGTGATGCGCGGGATCAAGGAAGCCGCGTTCATCAATCAGCTGACCACCGTGGCGAAGATCGTGCCGCTGGTGATGTTCATCGTGATCGCCGCCGTGGCGTTCAAAGCCGACATCTTCACCCGTGATATCTGGGGCCGCAGCAATCCGAATTTCGGCAGCGTGATGGATCAGGTGCGCAACATGATGCTGGTCACGGTGTTCGTGTTCATCGGCATCGAAGGCGCCAGCGTCTATTCCGCCCGTGCCGAAAAGCGCTCGGATGTGGGCCGGGCGACGGTCATCGGTTTTATCGGGGTACTGGCGCTGCTGGTGCTGGTCAACGTGTTGTCCCTGGGGATCATGAGCCAGCCGGAGCTCGCCGAGTTGCAGAACCCTTCGCTGGCGGCGGTGCTGGAGCACATTGTCGGACCGTGGGGCGCATTGCTGATCAGTATCGGCCTGGCGATTTCGCTGCTGGGTGCGTTGCTGTCGTGGGCGCTGCTGTGCGCCGAAATTCTCTTTGCCACGGCGCGAGACAAGACCATGCCGGCGTTCCTGAAAAAGGAGAACGCCAATCATGTACCGGTCAATGCCCTGTGGCTGACCAACGTAATGATCCAGATTTTCCTGCTAATCACCCTGTTTTCCGCCGGTACCTACACCAGTCTGATCTACCTCGCGTCCTCGATGATCTTGGTGCCGTACCTGTGGTCGGCGGCCTATGCAGTGCTGTTGAGCGGACGCGGTGAAACCTACGAGAACGCCTCCGCCGAGCGCCGCAAGGACCTGCTGATCGGTGGTATCGCCCTGGTCTATGCGGTGTGGTTGCTGTATGCCGGCGGGGTTAAATACCTGCTTTTGTCGGCGCTGCTGTATGCGCCGGGGGTGATCCTGTTTGCCAAGGCCAAGCATGAGCAGGGGCAGCCGCTGTTCACCCACATCGAAAAAGGCATTTTTGCCGGCGTGGTACTGGGCGCACTGGTGGCGGCCTATGGGCTGTACGACGGCTTCCTCAGCTTGTGAAACTACGGCTCGACTATCAGCCACCCTATGACTGGCCGGCGATGCTCGGCTTTTTCGCAACGCGAGCAATCAGCGGGCTGGAGACGGTCAACGACGGTGTGTACTCGCGCAACTTCAGCCTGCACGGCGAGCACGGCAGATTCTCGGTCAGTGCGGGCGCGGGTGACTGGCTGGAGTTGACCCTGTTTGAGGTAACACCCGCGCTCGTGCCTGAAGTCGTCGCCCGGGTGCGGCGGATGTTTGACCTGGACGTCGATCTGCTGCCGATCCATCGGCACCTGGCGGCGGATCCGCTGTTGGCGCCGTTAATTGCTGCGCGCCCGGGAGTGAAGGTGCCCGGCGCCTGGGACGGTCTTGAGTTGGCGATACGCGCGGTACTGGGACAACAGATCACAGTGGTTGCGGCAATCAAACTGGCGGGCAAATTGGTTGAACGCTATGGCGCTCGGGTGGCATCACCTGCGCCCGGTTTGAGCCACCTGTTTCCCGAGGCTGCGGTATTGGCACACGCCGACCTGGCAACCCTCGGCATGCCCCGTAGCCGCGGCCGAACCTTGTCAGGGGTGGCGCAGGCGCTGCTGGATAATCCACAGATTTTTGAGCCTGGCCCCAACTTGCGTACCAGCGTCACACCATTGCTGGCGCTGTGGGGCGTGGGCGAGTGGACGGCGCAGTACATAGCGCTGAGGCAGATGCGCCACGCGGATGCGCTTCCGGTGGCGGATGTCGGGCTGCTCAACGCACTGACCGCCCTCGAGGAGCGGCCTGTGACGGCAGTCGAGTTACTCGCCCGCGCCGAGCCCTGGCGCCCCTACCGGGGCTATGGGGCGCAACTGCTCTGGACTTTCTTGAGTCGCGCCGATTGATACCGTGGCTTAAACCCGGAACTGATCCATCAATTTCATCTGCTGGGTCGCCAGTGAATTGAGCTGACTGCTGATCTGCGCCGACTCGGTGGCCTGCTCGGTGAGGGTTTCGGTGACGGTGCGGATCGCCGAGACGTTGCGATTGACCTCTTCGGCCACCGCGCTCTGCTGTTCGGCGGCGCTGGCGATCTGCAGGTTCATGTCGCTGATCACCGTGACCGCTTCGCTGATCTTGCCCAGGGCCTGTACCGCCTGCTGGATCTGCCCGGCGTTGCTGTGGGCCTGGGTCTGGCTCGAGTGCATGGTGGCGACCACGCCACGGGTGCCGGTTTGAATCCGCTCGATCACCAGACGAATCTCTTCCACCGAATCCTGGGTGCGCTTGGCCAAGTTGCGCACCTCATCGGCGACCACCGCAAAGCCACGACCGCTTTCTCCGGCGCGTGCGGCTTCGATGGCGGCGTTCAGGGCCAGCAGGTTGGTCTGCTCGGCAATGCTGCGGATTACTTCCAGCACCGAGCCGATCTGCTCGCTGTTGACGGCCAGGGCTTCGACCTCGGTGACCGCCTTGCTGACTTCTTCGGCAAGTTGGCTGATGTCGCGGGTGCTGCGCTCGATGATCGCCATGCCATCACGGGCCGACTGATCGGCGCCCTTGGCGGCGCTGGCGGCATTCGAGGCACTGTTGGCGACGTCGTGGGCGGTGGCGCTCATCTCGTTGGACGCAGTGGCGACCTGGTCGATCTCGCGGAACTGCACCTGCATGCCTTCGCTGGTCTGGCGGGCAATGGCCGAAGACTGGTCAGCGGTGCCGCGGGCATCGCTGATGCTCTGTTTGATCTGGGAGATGGTCGGTTGCAACTTGTCGAGGAAGCGGTTGAACCAGCTCACCAGTTCGCCCAACTCATCTTGCTTGGTGTAGTTCAGGCGCTGGGTCAGGTCACCGTCACCGCTGGCAATCGCCTTGAGCATGTTTGCCACGCTGTTGATCGGCCGGGTCACGCCCGAGGCCGTAAGCCACATCAGCAGCAGACCAAGGACGCCGGCGCCAATAGCCACCAGCAGAGTCTTGAGGGTGCCGCTGTTCCGCGCGTCGTCCAGCACTGTCTGGAGTTTCGCCGAGTCGGCCAGCAGAACCTGTTGCGGAAGGTCGATGACCACGGCCCAGGCCTTGGTCTCGGGCACCGGGTTGACCGGGTACACGGCGCGGATCAGTTCACCTTGTTTCAACACTTTCGGCGTGCCGCCAGTGAGCAGTTGCAGCACGTCCTTGCCGTCGCTGCCGAGGGTGTCGACGATGTTCTTGCCCAACTGGCTGGCGTCAGTGCTGTAACCGGCCAGTACGCCGCTGCCGGAGACGATCAGCATGTGCCCGGCACCGTCGAACAACTCGCGTTGGGAGCTCAGTGCGGCGGCTTGCAGGGCATCCAGGGAGATATCGATACCCACCACGCCAATGGCCTTGCCATTGACCAGCAGTGGCACCGCGATGCTGGTCATCAGCATATCTTTGCCGCCGACGGTATCGGCGTAGGGATCCAGCAGGCAGGTACGCTTGCTGTCGCGTGGGCAGGTGTACCAGCTGTTGTACGGCGTGCCGCTGAGGTTAAGGGTGGTCTTGGTCATGTCCTCTTCAGTCATGATGGTGTTTTCTGCGCTGCCGGCGGCGCGGCTCCAGTAGCTGGCGAAACGTCCAACTTCGTTGGAGCGACGGGTGACGTCATTGACGAACTCGCTGTCCTTGCCATCCAGGCCGTTGGGTTCGTAGGCCAGCCAGATACCCAGTACCCGGGGGTTGCGTTCGAAGGCGGTTTTCAGGCTCTGGTTCAACTCTTCACGCAACACCCCGGCCTCGAGTGAGCGTTTGGCGGCCATGGTGCGCAGGTCGGCAACCTGGTCGGCGAGGGCGGTGACCACCAGCAGGCTTTCACCAAAAGTCTTCTGCACCCGCACCGCCTGCTCGGCGGCTTTGGCCTGCAGCAAGTTCTCGACGCTGGCGGTGAGCATGCGCGTGCTGGAACTGCTGACCAACTCGTCGTTCTGGTTGGTCTGGTAGATGTTCATCCCGACAATCAGCCCGACCACGCCCAACAGGCACAGTCCAGACAACAGCACGATTTTCAGGCGGATGGAAAGAGAGTCGAACATGGGGCGATCTCGCGAATGGGTGTCGGATTGGCGGTGGGTCTTGAGCGACCGGTTCGCCAAATCCATTCAGCGCCATGTGCGAGACATCGGCCTATAAAGGCAGGGCATGAGGGGCAACCGATGAACGGTTGATGAGTTGTCCTTAATACCTGCAAGTTTGGCAGGATCGCAACGGTTCAGGATGGGCTGGGAACCGATTCCGGTCGCGACCAGATCCACGCATTACCCAGGCTCATCCCGGCGATCGCCATGTAAATGGGCCAGCCGTGGTCGAGCATTACCAGCATCAAGCCCGCGCACAGCAACATGCTGGCGGTAGCGCTGACCTTGGCCCT
The DNA here is from genome assembly GCF_019212185.1 of Pseudomonas fluorescens. Taxonomy (NCBI): domain Bacteria; kingdom Pseudomonadati; phylum Pseudomonadota; class Gammaproteobacteria; order Pseudomonadales; family Pseudomonadaceae; genus Pseudomonas; species Pseudomonas fluorescens. Next base: position 5,120,554 of record NZ_CP078138.1, on the reverse strand, counting down.
GCGGGCAATGATTCGGCCATTGCGCCAGTTGCTCAGGATCGGGCCAAACAGCCGGTGGTTTTCCAGCCAGGCACTCAGGCGCGGCGAGCTTTTGGTTGCGGCCCAGGCGGCCAGCAGGATGAACTCGGTGGTGGGCAACCCGGGAATGACGATCGCGACGAGGCCGATTGCCAGGCTGACGTAAGCCAGGAGAGCAAAAAGAATACGGGCAAGTTTGGAGGTGACGAGGCGAGGCATGGGCGTTGACTGACTGCGCTTGATCGGAAGGGGAGAGCTTGCCAGGTTGTTGCCGGAGCGGGCGAACCCGCTCCAACAGAAGGGGCCTCAAGCCAACTCAGGCGCGCTGGCGTAAGCCTGTTCCAGCAGCACGGTGAAGCGGTTGAAGGCATCGATGGCGCCTTTCTCCACCGCTGCTTCTTCTTCAGCGCTGAAGGTCAGGCCGTCGAGGGTCTTGATAAAGCTTTTCCAGCCTTCGGCGCGACCACCGGCCGGCTCGCCGAGGTGACGGGCACCGAAAGTTTCGCTCAGGCCCAGGCCCACGGCGCGCTTGATCAAGAACGCGGCACCGAGTTTCGAACCTTCGGAAACGAAGATCCAGCCCAGGGCTTCGGCTTTGCTCGGGTTGCTCACGGCACCGGCGACCGGCGCCGGCACTTCGGTGTCGAGGTCGGCCAGGTCAGCCTTGGCGGCCTCGGCACGGCAGCGCTCGGCGAGGTCGGGGACAATGGCGATCAGTTCCGCATCGTTGTACAGCGCGACCAGTTCCGACTGGAACAGGTACTGGGCCACCACGAAACGGGCGAAGTTGGCCTGGGTTTCAAAGGGCGCATGGGCCTTGACCAGCGCGTCGAGCTTGGCATGCGGCTCGTTGGTGATCTGATTCAGGCGTTGCGAACGCAGGCTCGGGCGTTGGGTAGAGTCGGCAGCGGTCATGAAGAAGTCCTTGAGAGAAAGAGGCGCTTGGTAACTAGACGAACCAAGTGGGGCAGTAGAGTAAAAATTGATTGGGATGTGCCTGCCCAGGGCATGCGGCGCTGCAAATCCGTGTAGGAGCGAGCCTGCTCGCTCCTACACGGGAGGGGGGGCAAAGTTGGGCTCCCCCACCGTGCAATCAGATATCCCAGATCAGGTTGATCGCAAAGTTGCGGCCTGGCTCCGTCAGGCGGTCGAGGTTGGCCGGGCTGAGTACCGCGGCTTCACCCACGCTGTCGTAGCCGCGCACGTTGTCCCACTGCCAGTATTTCTTGTCGCCCAGGTTGTAGATCCCGGCGTTGAGGGTGACGTCGTCGGTGACTTTGTAGAAACCGGAGAGGTCGAGTACGCCGTAGCCTGGGGTCTTGAACTGGCCGCTGGTGCCGTCCGGCGAATAGAAGTTGCTGTCGTCCACCAGGTTTTTCTTCTGCACCAGGGTCCAGCTGAGCAAGCCACCGTAGCGGTCCTGGTCATAGCCCAGACCGAACACGCCGGTCATCGGGTTGACTGCGTTGATTGGCTCACCAGTGTCGTTGTTTTCACCGTGGGCGTAGGCAATCGCGCCCTGGGTGTACAGGCCCTGTGGCGCGCCGAAGGTATCGAGGTTCAAGCGACCCTTGACCTCAAAGCCCTTGATGGTGGCGTGCTTGATGTTGTTGCTCTGGAACGTCAGCTCGTTGTAGCCAGGGGTGACGGCGTCTTCGTTGATGAAATCGCGGTACTTGTTATAGAACACCGCCACATCGAAGTTGCCCGACTCGAAGTTGCCGCGCAGGCCGGTCTCGTAGCTCTTGCTCTTTTCCGGCTCGAGGTCCGGATTCGGCTCGACGCTGTAACCAGGGTTAGTGTTTTCGAAGCGTCCGTACAACGCCTTGGCCGTCGGGGTGCGGAAGCCTTCGGCGTACTTGCCGTACCATTTGTAGTTGTCGTTGAAGGCGTAGGTCAGGCCGAAGTTGGGCGAGACGCGGTGCCAGTTCTTGTTCTCGTCACTGACAGTCCCCAGGCCGTCAGGGGAGACGGTGTTGAGGAATTCCTGGGTGATGTGCGGCTTGAGTTCGGTGTAGTCGTAGCGCAGGCCCGGCATGAAGGTCCACTGGTTCCAGGCGATCGAATCCTGCACGAACAAGGCATAGGTGTTGATGGTCGGGTCCGGGAAGTCGCTGGATTTTTTCAGCACGTCGGACGGGCTGATTGCACCGATGGCGGTGCAGCCGCGACCCACAGCCAGGCAAGTACCGCTGCCGCTGCGCGAACCGGTGACCTTTTCCTGCTTGATGCTGGTGCCGTAGGTCAGCAGGTGCTCGGTTTCACCGATGACAAACGACTTGTCCAGTTGCGCGTCGAACACCCACTGCTTTTCTTCGTACAGGGTTTCCCGCGAGCGCATCACGTTGCGGGTGAACGGGAAGTAGTTTTCCAGGGTGCTCTGGTCGGTCTTGGCGATCTGGTGGTTCAGGCTCCACTTGACGTTGTCGGCCAGCAGCGAGTCGAGGGCGAAGGTGTGCTGCAGGCCGAAACGCTCACGGCTGATGGTGTCGTTACCGGTGCGCGAGCGGTACATGCCCAGCGGTTGGCCACCGTTGAACGGGCCGCCGACCGCGCTTTTCTGATTGCTGTCGTTGTCGTCCTTGTACTTCTCGTAGGTCAGGCCCAGGCGCGCGTCGTCGGCGTAGTCCCAGCCAGCCTTGGCCAGTACGTTGGTGGTGCGCACGTCTTCCGGGTTGGCGGCGGTGCGATCCAGGCCAGTGCCGTTGTAGTGATCGTAGGATTCGGTCTCGTGACCGTCGCGCTGGCTGAAGTGCAGCAAACCGTCGAACTGCTCGACGCGGCCGGCGACGGTGGCGGATTTCAGCCAGCTGTCATCGGCCGAGCTGTAGCCGGTTTTCAGGCGGGCACCGACGTCCTGGCCGGGCTTGATGATGTCATCCGGGTCGAGAGTGAAGTAGCTCACCGCACCGCCGATGGCGCTGCTGCCATAAAGGGCCGAAGCCGGGCCGCGGAGAATTTCTACGCGCTTGATGATTTCCGGGTCGACGTAGTTGCGTTGGGTCTTGGCATACGGACCGTTGAAGAAGCCGTTGGGGATTTCCACGCCGTCGACCTGGGTCAGAATCCGGTCGCCGTCAATCCCGCGGATGTTGTAGCCGCTGATGCCTCCGCGTGTACCGGTGCCACCGACCGAAACGCCCGGTTCATAGCGCACCAGGTCCTTGATGCTGTTGACGTTGTTGCGATCGAGCTCTTCGCGGGTCTGTGCGCTGACCGTGGCCGGCACGCTGTCGATGCTCTGTTCCTGACGCGTGGCGCTGATGGTCATTTGCTGCAGGGCCAGGGTACCGCCGGCCGCTCGTTTTTCCAGGACGATGTTGTTCGCGCCCAATTTGCGATAGCTCAGGTTGGTCCCCACCAACAGGCGATCCAGGGCTTTTTCCGGGCTCAGTGCGCCATGTACACCCGGCGAGGCCACGCCTTCGCCGAGTTCCGCCGGCAAGCCGACCTGCCAGCCGGTGACGGCGGTGAAGGCATTGAGGGCCGACACCAGCGGCTGCTGGGCAATCGCGAAGCGGTAGTCGCCCATGTTGCGGCTTGGCGGCTGGGCCTGGGTCGCGGCCAGCACAGGTGCGGCCTGCACGCCGGCCATCAGGATGGCAGCAGTCAGCAGGGACAGCGTGCAATGGTGCACGCGAGAAGGTGAAGAGGACCGGCGGGTAAGGCGAGGGGACATCGATAGCGCTCCGTGTCGCACGAATCTTATAGGTGCAGATTGGCATCAATGATGCGAATCAATTGCATTGGCTATAACGAGACGTACGGGGAATGGCTATCGAGTAAAAATAATTCTCATTCAGTTCAAAATCACCAGCGCCGGGTACTCCTGGAGCTTGGCCGAGGTGATGTGTGCCAGTGAGCGCACCACGTCCAGTGGCTGGTCGAGACGGTAATTGCCGGTCACCGACACGTTGGCCAACTGTTCGTTGTTGTTGATGATCCAGCCCGGATAGTAGCGGCGCAATTCGGCCAGGACCTGGCTCAGCGGGCAGTTCTCGAACACCAGGCGACCCTGGACCCAGGCCAGGTCGGTGGCCGGATCAAGGCGGGCCGGTTGATCGAATCCGTTAGGGCCGATGCGGATGCTTTCACCGGCGCTCAAGCGGATACGCGCATCGCTGTGGGCGCTGCGCAAATCGACGTCGCCGCGTTGCACTCGGACCTGGGCGATGCCGTCGAGATAGCGTACGGCAAACGAGGTATCACGCACGCTGGCGGTGACCGGCCCGGCATCGATCTCCAGCGGCAGGCCGCGCTCGGCGGCGACTTCGAAAAAGGCTTCGCCCTGATACAGCCGGGCCACGCGCTTTTGCTCGTTGATGGTGCTGGAGAAGGCCGAGTTGGTGTTGAGCAGGACTTTTGAACCATCTTCGAGTTGCAGGCGCTGGCGTTCGCCAACCACGGTCAGGTGATCGGCCTGCAGGCGCATCGGCAGATTGCTGAAACTGAACAGGCCGAGAATCAGCACGGCGGCGGTGGCCAGGGGCTTCCAATGCGGGCGCAGGCGACCCAGCACGCTGACCTTGGGTTTGCGGCTGCCCAGGGTCTGTGCGCACTGCGCGACTTGTGGTCCATCCCAGATGGCTTGGGCCTTGGCGAAAGCTTCGCCGTTGCGCGGATCGGCGGTCAGCCAGGCCTGAAAGTCGCGGCTTTGTTCGGCGCTCGGACATTCCAGCACGATCAGCCAGTCCAGCGCCTGGTCCATCGCGCTGCTGCTGGCTGAATCCCGCGCCGAAGGAGGCGGGTCGGAGTTGGGGATGTCCGTCACGGGTGTTCCTCGACCACGTCTGCGCGCGGCTGGCTTCTGATAAAAGTGATGCAGGTTGCGCCTAGGGTAACAAAGCCCGGGCTCTGATGCAGTCGCGCAAATAGTTGTCGGACGGGATCAATCGGCGTTGAGGCGATCAGCCACCCCAACACAAATCGCCATGATCAACTTCAAGTCTTTTTGCACAGTGCTCAGGGACACATCGAGTTTGTCGGCGATCTCCAGATAGCTATGGCCGTGCAGGCGATTGAGGATGAAAATCTGCTGCTGGCGCGGGGTCAGTTGATTCAGGCTGATGTTCAAGCGTTCGAGCATCTGTTCGGCATGGGCGGCATCCTCGGCGCTGCTCAGCGGCGCTGCGACGCTTTGCACGACGTCCAGCGGCACGTCCTCGAGCAGGGTGCGCGACTGGATTCGTCGGGCGCGCAGGTGGTCCAGCGCGAGGTTGCGCGCGGTCTGGAAAACAAAGGGTTCGAGATGGTCGATCGGCCGTTCGCTCAAGGCCCGAGTCACGCGCAGGTAGGTCTCCTGCAACAGGTCCTCGGCGGTGCTGTGGTTATTGACCATCCGCTCCAAAGTGCGCAGCAGCGACACGCGCTGAGCGAGGAAGACGTGATTGAACTGCGCTTGACTCACGGTGGGACCTGCTCCATTTCAAGTGAATGATAATGCTTATCATCTGTATGAAAGGTCAAGCGCAAGTTTCTGTCGGAATTATCGGCGGCCTTGCAAATAGGCCGGATAGTCGGGGATCCGGTGGCTGTGTGGCTGGTCGATCAACGGGCTGCTGATCAGGTAGTCGGCGCTGCATTCATTGCAAGCCACGGGAATGTTCCACACCGCCGCGACCCGCAGCAGCGCCTTGATGTCCGGGTCGTGTGGCTGGGGTTCGAAGGGATCCCAGAAAAATATCAGCAGGTCGACGCGCTGCTCGGCGATTTGCGCGCCCAACTGCTGGTCGCCGCCCAGCGGGCCGCTGATCATGCTTTCAACGGGCAGGTCCAAGCGTTTGCTCAGCAGCATGCCGGTGGTGCCGGTGGCGACCAGATCGTGCTGGCTGAGGCGGTGTTTCTGTCGTTCGGTCCAATCGAGCAGGAAGGCCTTGCAGTGGTCGTGGGCGACCAGGGCAATGCGCTTGCGTGCGGGGATGGTTTTTTCGGTGAAGGTGATGCCGATCATGGGGGGATTCCGCTGGGGTTGCAGTGATGACTGTACCGGCCTAATCGCCAGCAAGCTGGCTCCTACAGGGTCGCGGTGCATATGAAACCTGTAGGAGCTGGCTTGTCGGGCCGCCGCATCGCAGCGAAGGCGCTAGTGCAGACGCCAAATTACTCCGCGTTACACAGCGCCAGGCAGTTATCCAGCATGCGGTTGGAGAACCCCCACTCGTTGTCGTACCAGGCGAGTACTTTAAGCAACTTGCCGCTGACCTTGGTGTGATTAGCGTCGAAAATCGACGACAGCGGGTTGTGGTTGAAGTCACTGGAAACCAGCGGCAGGGTGTTGTAGCCGAGGATCTTCGAGTGCTGGCTGGCTTCCTTGAGCAGAGCATTGACCTGCTCAGCGCTGGCTTCATGCTTCAGTTGCACGGTCAGATCCACCAGCGACACATTGATCACCGGCACGCGCACGGCCATCCCGGTCAACTTGCCGGCGAGTTCCGGCAGCACCAGGCCCACCGCTTCGGCGGCGCCGGTCTTGCTCGGGATCATGTTCTGCGTGGCCGAGCGCGCGCGGTACGGGTCGGTGTGGTAGACGTCGGTCAGGTTCTGGTCGTTGGTGTAGGCGTGGATGGTGGTCATCAGGCCGCTTTCGATACCCAGTTCGCGATGCAGCACCTGGGCAACCGGCGCCAGGCAATTGGTGGTGCACGACGCGTTGGAAATGATCTGGTGCGACTGGCGCAGGATGTCGTGGTTGAGCCCGTACACCACCGTGGCATCGGCGCCCTTGGCCGGTGCCGAGATGATGACTTTGCGCGCGCCGGCGCTAATATGCGCGGCGGCTTTAGCGCGGTCGGTGAACAGACCGGTGCATTCGAACACCACGTCGATTTTCTCTGCAGCCCATGGCAAGTCAGCCGGGTTGCGAATGGCGCTGACCGCGATCCGGTCACCGTTGACCGTCAAGCTTTCCTGATCGTGCTGGACGTCGGCATCGAAAGTGCCATGCACGGTGTCGTACTTGAGCAGGTGGGCGTTCATCGAGCTGTCGCCAAGATCATTGATGGCGACGATCTGCAGATCCTGACGATAGCCTTGGGTATACAGTGCGCGAAGGACGTTGCGGCCGATGCGGCCAAAACCATTGATTGCGATTCGAAGAGTCATTTGAGCAGCGCCGCCTTCGTTTTGTTGTTGGAATTACAAGATTATTCGCAAAAAAATAGAAAACAAGCCTTTTTGGTGGCAATATTTTGTTCAATCTACAACGAGCGACCTGAATCAACTGGTCCAAATGGTCAGGAATAATCGGCAAAAGCCAGCTGAGCCGCCTCTTGACCAGCATAGACACGAACAGGTCGCCACATCCGTTAGCCTGGAGTTCTACACATGCATCCCCGCGTACTTGAGGTCACCGAACGGCTTATCACCCGTAGCCGCGCTACCCGTGAGGCCTACCTTGCATTGATTCGCGGCGCCGCCAGTGATGGCCCGATGCGCGGCAAGCTGCAATGCGCCAACTTCGCCCATGGCGTGGCCGGATGCGGCGCGGACGACAAGCAGAACCTGCGGATGATGAATGCTGCCAACGTGGCAATTGTTTCGTCATATAACGACATGCTCTCGGCGCACCAGCCTTACGAGACCTACCCGGAACAAATTAAACAGGCCCTGCGCGAGATCGGTTCGGTCGGCCAGTTCGCCGGTGGCGTCCCGGCGATGTGTGATGGCGTGACCCAGGGCGAGCCGGGCATGGAGCTGGGCATTGCCAGCCGCGAAGTGATCGCGATGTCGACCGCCGTGGCGCTGTCCCACAACATGTTCGACGCGGCGATGATGCTCGGCATCTGCGACAAGATCGTGCCGGGCCTGATGATGGGCTCGCTGCGCTTCGGTCATCTGCCGACCATCTTCGTCCCGGGCGGGCCGATGGTCTCGGGGATTTCCAACAAGGAAAAAGCTGACGTGCGCCAGCGTTACGCCGAAGGCAAGGCCAGCCGCGAGGAGCTGCTGGAGTCGGAGATGAAGTCGTACCACAGCCCTGGCACTTGCACCTTCTACGGCACTGCCAACACCAACCAGTTGTTGATGGAAGTCATGGGCCTGCACTTGCCGGGCGCTTCGTTTGTCAACCCGAACACACCCTTGCGCGATGCCCTGACCCGCGAAGCGGCGTACCAGATCACCCGCATGACCAAGCAAAGCGGCAACTTCATGCCGATCGGCGAAATCGTCGACGAGCGTGCGCTGGTCAACTCGATCGTTGCCCTGCACGCCACCGGCGGTTCGACCAACCACACCCTGCACATGCCGGCGATTGCCATGGCCGCCGGGATCCAACTGACCTGGCAGGACATGGCCGACCTCTCCGAAGTGGTGCCGACACTCAGCCACGTCTACCCGAACGGTAAAGCCGACATCAACCACTTCCAGGCGGCGGGCGGCATGTCGTTCCTGATTCGCGAGTTGCTCGGCGCCGGGCTGCTGCATGAAAACGTCAACACCGTGGCCGGTCACGGCCTCAGTCGCTACACCCAGGAGCCTTTCCTGGAAGACGGCAAGCTGGTCTGGCGCGATGGCCCGACCGACAGCCTCGACGAAAATATCCTGCGTCCGGTAGCTCGGGCATTCTCGCCGGAAGGTGGCCTGCGGGTGATGGAAGGTAACCTCGGGCGCGGCGTGATGAAGGTCTCGGCGGTGGCGCCGGAGCACCAGGTGGTCGAAGCACCGGCCATGGTGTTCCAGGATCAACAAGACCTGGCCGATGCATTCCAGGCTGGCTTGCTGGAAAAAGATTTTGTCGCGGTGATGCGCTTCCAGGGCCCGCGCTCCAACGGCATGCCGGAACTGCACAAGATGACGCCGTTCCTCGGTGTGTTGCAGGACCGCGGCTTCAAAGTGGCGTTGGTCACCGACGGGCGCATGTCCGGTGCCTCGGGGAAAATCCCGGCGGCGATCCACGTCAGCCCGGAAGCTTTTGTCGGCGGTGCTTTGGCCCGCGTGCAAGAGGGCGATATGATCCGCGTCGATGGCGTCGAAGGCACCTTGCAGGTGCTGGTGGATGCCGATGAATTTGCCGCGCGTACCCCCGCCACCGGCCTGCTGGACAACGGCATTGGCTGCGGACGTGAACTGTTCGGCTTCATGCGCATGGCTTTCAGCTCGGCAGAGCAGGGCGCCAGCGCCTTTACCTCTGCCCTGGAGACACTTAAGTGAAGCTAGCGCTGGTCGGTGACATTGGTGGGACCAATGCACGTTTTGCGTTGTGGAAAGACCAGCAATTGGCCTCGGTCGAGGTGCTGGCAACCGCCGACTTCGCCTGCCCGGAAGACGCCATTGGCGTCTACTTGAAGGGCCTCGGCCTGGCGCCGGGGGCGATCGGCTCGGTGTGCCTGTCGGTCGCGGGCCCGGTGAGTGGTGATGAATTCAAGTTCACCAATAATCACTGGCGCCTGAGTCGCCAAGCGTTCTGCCAGACCCTGCAGGTCGAGCAATTGTTGCTGGTCAACGACTTTTCGGCGATGGCCCTCGGCATGACTCGCCTGCAGCCGGGCGAGTTTCGCGTGGTCTGCGAGGGCACGCCACAGCCGTTGCGTCCGGCGGTAGTGATCGGTCCCGGCACAGGGCTGGGCGTTGGCACCCTGCTCGATTGCGGCGAGGGTCGTTGGGCGGCGTTACCGGGTGAAGGTGGGCATGTCGACTTGCCGTTGAGCAGCCCGCGAGAAACCCAGTTGTGGCAGCAAATCCATAGCGAGATCGGTCACGTCAGCGCCGAAACTGCCCTCAGTGGCGGTGGCTTGCCTCGGGTCTATCGGGCGATCTGCGCGGTGGACGGGCATGAACCCGTGCTCAATACCCCGCAGGAAATCACCGCTGCCGGCCTGGCGGGTGATCCGATTGCCCTCGAAGTGCTGGAACAGTTCTGCTGCTGGCTGGGCCGTGTCGCCGGCAACAACGTGCTGACCACCGGCGCGCGCGGCGGTGTGTACATCGTCGGTGGAGTGATCCCGCGGTTTGCCGATTTCTTCCTGGAAAGCGGTTTTGCTCGTTGCTTTGCCGACAAGGGCTGCATGAGCGAGTATTTCAAGGGCATTCCGGTGTGGCTGGTGACAGCGCCGTATTCCGGCCTGATGGGGGCTGGGGTGGCGTTGGAGCAATCCTGAGGCTGCGGCGTCTGCATCGCTGGCAAGCCGCAAGCGGGCGCCAGATCCCACAAAATTGCACCGTCTGTAGGAGCTGGCTTGCCAGCGAACAGGAGATTTCGCACTGCCAGGGTCCACACCCAATCGGCCATAATTCGCCTCCAATTCCAACAACAAGGACGCCGCCCGTGAGCTCAGTCAACAAATCGATTTTGTTGGTCGATGACGACCAGGAAATCCGCGAGTTGCTGGAAACCTACCTGAGCCGCGCCGGCTTCCAGGTGCGTACCACGCCCGATGGCGCCGGCTTTCGCCAGGCACTGAACGAGGCGCCGAGCGATCTGGTGATCCTCGATGTGATGCTGCCTGACGAAGACGGCTTCAGTTTGTGCCGTTGGGTGCGCCAGCATCCACGCCAGGCGCATGTGCCGATCATCATGCTCACCGCCAGCTCCGACGAAGCCGACCGGGTGATTGGCCTGGAACTGGGCGCCGACGATTACCTCGGCAAACCCTTCAGCCCTCGTGAACTGCAGGCGCGAATCAAGGCTCTGTTGCGTCGTGCGCAGTTCGGCCAGGAGCGCTCCGGCGGAGAAGTGCTGGCCTTCGATGAGTGGCGGCTGGACATGGTCAGCCATCGGCTGTTTCACACCGACGGCGAAGAAGTGATTCTTTCCGGCGCCGATTTTGCCCTGCTGAAACTGTTCCTCGATCACCCGCAGCAAATCCTCGACCGCGACACCATCGGCAACGCCACCCGCGGTCGCGAATTGATGCCCCTTGATCGGATCGTCGACATGGCCGTCAGCCGCTTGCGCCAGCGTTTGCGTGACACCGAAAAACCGGCGCGACTGATCCGTACCGTACGCGGCAGCGGCTATCAACTGGCGGCCAATGTGGTTGCCGGCAATGGCCACTGAGGTGCTGCGCCGCCTGTTGCGTCGAGTGCCCGTGCCGCGTTCGCTGCTTGGGCGGATGCTGCTGCTCACTCTGCTGGCGGTGCTGTTTGCCCAAGCGTTGTCGAGCGTGATCTGGGTCTCGCAACTGCGTGCCACGCAACTGGAGGGCCTGGTCACCGCTGCGCGCAGCCTGGCTCACTCGATGACCGCCAGCGTCAGTTACTTTCGCTCATTGCCGGTGGCCTATCGTCCGCTGGTTCTCGACCAGTTGCGCAGCATGGGCGGTACTCGCTTCGTGGTGACCCTCAACGACAAACCGCTGGACATGCAACTGCTGCCGCCGACCCCGCGCAAGCAGGCAGTACTGGCGGCGGTGGATGAAGTGCTGCGCAAATCCCTGGGAGCGGACACTGATATCTCCGTGCAATTCGTCAGTCCGGATGACCTGCGGATTTTCAATGGTGGGCTGAAGCTCGATGAATTGCCGCGCTCCTGGGCGCACTACGCCCTGACCCTGGAACCGGTCAACCCGCCGGTGCTGGTGACCCAGATCAAGCTGGCCCAGGGCGAGTGGCTATACATCGCCTCGCTGCTGCCGGAGCCCTACACCAGCCTCGAAGAGCAGGGCCTGCCGGCGCAACAGGTTTGGTTCATCCTGCTCACCAGCGGCTTCCTGCTGTTGTTCATTGGCGTGTTGGTGCATTGGCAAAGCCGGCCGCTCAAGCGCCTGGCGCGGGCTGCGCGTGACATGTCGCTGGGAGCCGATGTGCGGCCGGTGGCCGAGGGGGGTGGTAGCGAAGTGGTTGAAGTAGGGCGTGCGTTTAACGCCATGCGCGAACGGATCAGCCGCTACCTGACCGAGCGCAGCCAGCTGTTCAGCGCCATTTCCCATGACCTGCGCACCCCCATCACCCGCCTGCGCCTGCGGGTCGAACTGCTGGAAGATGAGCAACTGCAATACAAGTTCGGCCGCGACCTGGATGAGTTGGAACTGTTGGTCAAGGGCGCCCTGCAATGCGTCAAGGACACCGATATCCACGAGAACATCGAACCGGTGGATCTCAATCTGGTGCTCGATTGCCTGGTCGAGCCCTACCTGGCGCCCAACGGCAATGGCCGGGTGACTCAACTGGGGCGTGCGCTGGCGCCTTATCCGGGGAAACCGCTGGCGCTCAAGCGCTGCATCGGCAACCTGATCGACAACGCCCTCAAATATGGGCAGAACGCCCATCTGCATATCGAAGACGACGATGGGGCCTTCATCCTGCACGTCGATGACGAAGGTCCCGGTGTTCCCGAGCAACGCCTGGAGCAAGTGTTCGAGCCGCATTTCCGTTTGGCTGGACAGCAGCAGGGTTATGGCCTGGGGCTCGGTATCGCGCGCAACATCGCCCACAGCCATGGCGGCGAGGTCAGCCTGCAGAACCTGCGCGAAGGCGGGTTGCGGGTGACGTTGCAGTTGCCGCGCTCAGTGGATTGATGCTGATTGTCACCAGCCGGTGACATAACCCACCGCCTTCGTTACCTGCGCGTCCTGACCCCTTGTTTAGACTCCGTTGCAGTCATAACAACAAGAAAGGTACGCCATGAATCCCGTTCCCGCCCATCACCAATGGCTGGCCGATGAGGGCCTGCGCCTGCTGACGTTTGCCAAGGCCTCACGCCTGCCCGCAGGCTTTGGCAGCCTCGATCAGAAGGGCCGGCTCCCTGCCGATGCCACGGCCCAGACCATGAACACCGCACGCATGACCCACAGCTTCGCCCTGGCCCACATCCAGGGTTTGCCGGGATTTGCCCATCTGGTGGATCACGGTATCGACGCGCTCATGGGGCCGCTGCGCGACGCCGATTTCGGTGGCTGGTTCGCCTCGCCCGACGCGGGTGACAGCGACAAGGCCGCCTACTTGCACGCCTTTGTCGCGCTGGCGGCGAGTTCTGCGGTCGTCGCCCGGCGGCCAGGCGCTCAGGCCTTGCTCAGCGAGGCAATTGACATCATCGACAGGTATTTCTGGAGCGAGGAGGAGGGCGCGTTGCGCGAGTCCTTCAACCGCGACTGGAGCGTCGAAGAAGCCTATCGCGGTGCCAACAGCAACATGCACGCCACCGAAGCCTTCCTCGCCTTGGCCGACGTCACTGGCGACAGTCGTTGGCTTGAGCGTGCGCTGCGGATTGTCGAGCGAGTGATTCACCAGCATGGCGCGGCCAATGAGCACCTGGTTATCGAACATTTCGATCGGCACTGGCGACCGCTGCGTGACTACAACCAGGCCAACCCGGCCGACGGTTTTCGCCCGTTCGGCACGACGCCGGGTCATGGTTTCGAGTGGGCGCGGCTGTTGTTGCACCTGGAAGCCGCGCGGGTTCGGGCCGGGCTGGTCACCCCCGACTGGCTACTCAGCGATGCCCGACAGCTATTTGCCAATAACTGCCGGTACGCCTGGCAAGTCGATGGCGCGCCGGGCCTGGTCTACACCCTCGACTGGCAGCAGCGTCCACTGGTGCGCCAGCGCCTGCATTGGGTGCACTGCGAGGCCAGTGCCGCGGCCAGCGCCTTGCTGCAGCGCACCGGGGAAGGCGAATACGCCACCTGGTATCGGCGTTTATGGGACTACAGCGAGCGTCACCTGATCGACCGCGTCGACGGCAGCTGGCACCACGAACTCGATGTGCAGAACCGCCCGAGCAGCCAGATCTGGGGCGGCAAGCCAGACCTGTATCACGCCTGGCAGGCCGTGCTGATCCCACGTTTGCCGTTGGCACCGAGCCTCGCCACGGCATTGGCCCAAGGCTCTGACTCAAGGGTTGTGTAACCATGTTGTGACATTTCCCCGTCGCTTCGTTACCTGCGCCACGGATCAGCCTGTTTAAACTCGTTTGCAGCGCAAGCACCAGACTTGCATGCATAACAACAAGAAAGGTACTTCAGATGAATGCGATTTCTCGCCTCGCCACTGTCATTTCTCTCGCCTCACTGTTCCCCCTCAACGCCCTGGCCGCTGACCCGAAAGGTTCCGTGGAAGTCGTGCATTGGTGGACCTCCGGCGGTGAAAAAGCAGCGGTGGATGTGCTCAAGGCACAGGTCGAAAAAGACGGCTTTACCTGGAAGGACGGCGCTGTTGCCGGTGGTGGCGGTGCAACGGCCATGACCGTGCTCAAGAGCCGTGCGGTAGCCGGTAACCCACCTGGCGTGGCGCAGATCAAAGGCCCGGACATTCAGGAATGGGGTAGCACTGGCCTGCTCAGCACCGACGCCCTGAAAGACGTGGCCAAGGCGGAAAACTGGGATGGCCTGCTGTCGAAAAAGGTCTCCGACACCGTCAAGTTCGAAGGTGACTATGTCGCCGTGCCGGTGAACATTCACCGGGTCAACTGGCTGTGGATCAACCCCGAAGTATTCAAGAAGGCCGGGATCGACAAGGCCCCGACTACCCTCGAAGAATTTTACGCCGCCGCCGACAAGCTCAAGGCCGCCGGCTTTATCCCCCTGGCCCACGGTGGCCAGCCATGGCAGGACAGCACCGTGTTTGAAGACGTGGTGCTGTCGGTGATGGGCGCCGACGGCTACAAGAAAGCCCTGGTCGACCTCGATCAGAAAACCCTCTCCGGCCCGGAGATGGTCAAGTCGTTCACCGAGCTGAAAAAACTCACCGGCTACATGGACCCCAATCGTGCCGGGCGTGACTGGAACATCGCCGCCGCTGACGTGATCAACGGCAAGGCCGGCATGCAGATGATGGGTGACTGGGCGAAGAGTGAGTGGACCGCCGCGCACAAAGTCGCTGGCAAGGACTACCAGTGCGTGCCATTCCCCGGCACTGAAAAAGCCTTCACCTACAACATCGATTCGCTGGCGGTGTTCAAGTTGAAAGCGGATCGCAAAGGCGATATCGCCGCCCAGCAGGACCTGGCCAAGGTCGCCCTGGGCAAGGACTTCCAGAAAGTCTTCAGCATGAACAAGGGTTCGATCCCGGTGCGCACCGACATGCTCAACGAGATGGATGCACTGGGCTTCGACGCTTGCGCCCAGGCCTCGGCCAAGGACTTCCTGGCCGATGACAAGTCCGGCGGCCTGCAGCCAAGCATGGCGCACAACATGGCCACTTCGCTGGCCGTGCAGGGCGCGATCTTTGACGTCGTGACCAACTTCATGAACGACAAGGATGCCGACCCGGCCAAGGCCAGCGCGCAACTGGCGTCGGCGGTCAAAGCGGCCCAGTAATCCCTGACACCGAGCCCCCCCCCCTGTAGGAGCGAGCCTGCTCGCGATAGCCGACTGACATTCAATGTAAATGTCGACTGATACACCGCTATCGCGAGCAGGCTCGCTCCTACAGGTGACTCTTCAATTTTTACCCTGGATTATCCCGATGAGCTCTGTGGCGGTTCTCAGCAAAGCCTCACCGTTCGACGCACTGCAACGCTGGCTGCCGAAACTGGTTTTGGCGCCGAGCATGCTGATCGTTCTGGTTGGCTTCTACGGTTACATCATCTGGACATTCGTCCTGTCCTTCACCAACTCCAGCTTCATGCCGAGCTACAAGTGGGTCGGCCTGCAGCAATACATGCGCCTGATGGACAACGATCGCTGGTGGGTCGCGAGCAAGAACCTCGCGCTCTTTGGCGGCATGTTCATCGGCATCAGCCTGCTGCTCGGCGTATTCCTCGCGGTGCTGCTGGACCAGCGCATTCGCAAGGAAGGCTTCATCCGCACCATCTATCTGTACCCGATGGCGCTGTCGATGATCGTCACCGGTACCGCCTGGAAATGGCTGCTCAATCCCGGCCTGGGCCTGGACAAGATGCTGCGCGACTGGGGCTGGGAAGGCTTTCGCCTGGATTGGCTGGTGGATCAGGATCGCGTGGTCTATTGCCTGGTGATCGCCGCCGTGTGGCAAGCCTCGGGGTTTGTCATGGCGATGTTCCTGGCCGGCCTGCGTGGCGTCGATCAATCGATCATCCGTGCTGCCCAGGTCGACGGTGCGAGCCTGCCGACCATCTACCTGAAGATCGTCCTGCCGAGCCTGCGCCCGGTGTTCTTCAGCGCCTTCATGATCCTCGCGCACATCGCGATCAAGAGCTTCGACCTGGTGGCGGCGATGACCGCCGGTGGCCCAGGCTACTCCTCCGACCTGCCGGCGATGTTCATGTATTCGTTCACCTTCAGCCGTGGCCAGATGGGCATCGGTTCGGCCAGCGCAATGATGATGCTCGGCGCGATCCTGGCGATTCTGGTGCCGTACCTGTACTCCGAATTGCGGGGCAAGCGTCATGAGTAACTCGCTGGCAAAACCAACCCTGAACTTCAGTCGCATTGCCATCTATGCCACGTTGCTGCTGGCGGCGGCGGTGTATCTGGTGCCGCTGGTGGTGATGCTTCTGACCAGCTTCAAGTCGCCGGAAGATATCCGTACCGGCAACCTCCTGAGTTGGCCCACCGTGATCGACGGCATCGGCTGGATCAAGGCATGGGACGTGGTCGGCGGCTACTTCTGGAACTCGGTGAAAATCACCGTGCCAGCGGTGCTGATCTCGACCCTGATCGGCGCCATGAACGGTTACGTACTGTCGATGTGGCGCTTCCGTGGTTCGCAGCTGTTTTTCGGCCTGCTGTTGTTCGGCTGTTTCCTGCCGTTCCAGACCGTGCTGCTGCCAGCCTCGTTCACCATCGGCAAACTCGGCCTGGCCAACACCACCACCGGGCTGGTGCTGGTGCACATCGTCTACGGTCTGGCGTTCACCACGCTGTTCTTCCGCAACTACTACGTGAGCATCCCCGATGCCCTGGTCAAGGCGGCACGCCTGGACGGCGCGGGCTTCTTCACCATCTTCGGCAAGATCCTGCTGCCGATGTCGATTCCGATCGTGATGGTCTGCCTGATCTGGCAATTCACCCAGATCTGGAACGACTTCCTGTTTGGCGTGGTGTTCGCCAGTGGCGATGCGCAACCGATCACCGTGGCCCTGAACAACCTGGTCAACACCAGCACCGGGGCCAAGGAATACAACGTTGATATGGCCGCCGCGATGATCGCCGGGCTGCCGACACTGCTGGTCTACATATTCGCTGGCAAGTATTTCCTGCGTGGGCTCACGGCCGGCGCGGTCAAGGGGTGAAACATGGCAACTCTCGAATTACGTAACGTCAACAAAACCTACGGCGCCGGCTTGCCGGACACCCTGAAAAACATCGAGCTGAAGATCGACGACGGTGAGTTCCTGATCCTGGTCGGCCCGTCCGGGTGCGGCAAATCGACCCTGATGAACTGCATCGCCGGTCTCGAGAACATCAGTGGCGGGGCGATCCTGGTGGACGACGCCGACATCAGCGGCATGAGCCCCAAGGATCGTGACATCGCCATGGTGTTCCAGTCCTATGCGCTGTACCCGACCATGAGCGTGCGCGAGAACATTGCCTTCGGCTTGAAGATCCGCAAGATGCCCGCCGCCGAGATCGATGCGGAAGTGGCGCGGGTGTCCAAGCTGCTGCAGATCGAACACCTGCTCAGCCGCAAGCCGGGCCAGTTGTCCGGTGGCCAACAGCAACGCGTGGCGATGGGCCGGGCACTGGCGCGGCGGCCGAAGATTTATCTGTTCGACGAGCCGCTGTCCAACCTCGACGCCAAGCTGCGGGTCGAGATGCGCACCGAAATGAAGCTGATGCACCAGCGCCTGAAGACCACCACTGTCTACGTAACCCACGACCAGATCGAGGCCATGACCCTTGGTGACAAAGTTGCGGTGATGAAGGACGGCATCATCCAGCAGTTCGGTACGCCGAAACAGATCTACAACGACCCGGCCAACCTGTTCGTGGCGAGCTTCATCGGTTCGCCGCCGATGAACTTCATCCCCCTTCGTCTGCAGCGCAAGGACGGTCGTCTGCTGGCGCTACTGGACAGTGGTCAGGCGCGTTGCGAGCTGCCGCTGGGCATGCAGGACGCCGGCCTGGAAGACCGCGAAGTGATCCTCGGCATGCGTCCGGAGCAGATCGTCCTGGCCAGCGCCGAAGCCAATGGCCTGCCGAGCATCCGTGCCGAAGTCCAGGTCACTGAACCGACCGGTCCGGACACCCTGGTGTTCGTCAACTTGAACGACACCAAAGTCTGCTGCCGCCTTGCGCCAGACGTTGCTCCGCAGGTGGGCGAGACCCTGACCCTGCAGTTCGATCCGGCCAAGGTGCTGCTGTTCGATGCCAAGACGGGGGAGCGATTGGGAGTTGCCGGCGTGTCACAAACCGAAACCCGAGCCGCCAACGTCACCCAATTCAAAGGCCGCTGAAAATCTTCAACAACTGTAGGAGCGAGCCTGCTCGCGATGGTGTGTCAGTCGACATCAATGCAGCTGACACACCTTCGCGAGCAAGCCGCAAGCGGGCGCTCGTTCCTACAAGGGGCTACGCAATCCAATAACAATAAACGAGGAAGTAGGGATGAAATCGAAGAACAACGCCCGTTTGATCTGCCAGGTCACCGCCGCCGCAGCCCTGGTGCTCGCCGGCAATGCGATGGCCGATGACGCCTTCAGCGCCGACTCGAAGTGGATGACCGGCGACTGGGGCGGCGAGCGCACCAAGCTGATCGAGCAAGGCATCGACATCAAGATGGACTATGTCGGTGAAGTCGGTGGCAACCTGCATGGCGGCTACAACGACGACAAGACCGCGCGTTATGCCGACCAGTTCGGCCTGGGCGCGGCGCTGGACCTGGAGAAGCTGTTTGGGTGGGACAACACCCAGGCCAAAATCCAGCTGACCAACCGTAACGGCGAAAACATCTCCAACGACCGTATCGGCGACCCGCGCGCCGGGACCCTCAGTTCGTCTCAGGAAGTCTACGGTCGCGGCCATATGGTCCGCCTGACCCAGTTGTGGATCCAGCATCAGTTCCTCGACAACACCCTGGACGTCAAGGCCGGTTACTTCGGCGAAGGCGAAGACTTCAACACCTTCCCCTGCGAGTTCCAGAACCTGGCGTTCTGCGGCTCCCAGGTGGGTAACTGGGCGACCAACATCTGGTACAACTGGCCGGTCAGCCAGGCGGCCATTCGCGTGAAGTACAACATCACGCCGGAGTTCTATGCGCAGATCGGCGCGTACAACCAGAACCCGTCCCAGCTCGAGCACGGCAACGGCTTCAAACTGAGCGGCAGTGGCACTGCAGGCACGGTGTTGCCGGTGGAGTTGGTCTGGTCGCCGAAGGTCAACAACCTGCCAGGCGAATACCGCGTCGGTTACTACAAGAGCACCGCTGATGCCAACGACGTGCGCGAAGACGACAACGGCCAGGATGCCGCGACCACCGGCGACGGCTACCGCGTACACAACAGCAAGCACGGCTACTGGTTCGTTGCCCAGCAGCAACTCACCAGCCACAACGGCGATGCCTCGCGCGGCTTGAACGTCGCGGCCAACGCGACCTTCCACGACAAGGACACCAACGTCGTGGACAACTACCAGTCGTTGATGTTCGTCTACAAAGGCCCGTTCGATGCGCGTCCAAAGGATGACATTGGCATCGGTTTCGCGCGGATCCACGTCAACGATGATGTGAAGAAAAACGCCGAACTGACCAATGACGCCAACGGTGTCAGCAACTACAACGACCCGTTGTTCGCGCCGCTGCGCAGCACCGAGTACAACTACGAGCTGAACTACGGCATCCACGTCACCAACTGGCTGACCGTGCGCCCCAACCTGCAATACATCACTCATCCAGGTGGTGTGGATGAAGTCGACAACGCGCTGGTCGCTGGTCTGAAAATTCAGTCGGTGTTCTGACGCGGTTGCGATAAGCTCCTCTCAATGTGCGCATTTTTTGCGGACGGCCGTGGCTGTCCGCTTTTTTTTGTGCCGGACATGAGCTCGCAACGACAACAATGAATTCGGGACCTTGGCACATGCCAGAGCATCCGCTGCAACGTTTCTTCAAATCCATGCGCGAGCGCCCGGTGTTCGCCTGGGAGCGCTATCAGAAGCGCGACGTGCTGGTGATCGACCATCCGCTGTGCCAAGCGGTGTTCAGCCGCCAGGGCGCGCAGCTGCTGCATTTTCAGCCGGCGGGGCACAAGCCTTGGCTGTGGTGCGCGGCCAAGTGGCCGCAGGTTGGCGCCATTCGCGGTGGCGTGCCGGTGTGCTGGCCGTGGTACGGCCGTCACCCCAGCGAAAATGCCTGGCCGTCCCATGGCTGGGCGCGGCTGCTCGACTGGAAACTGATCAACAGCCATAGCGACGATGAGGGTGTGCGCCTGCACTGGCAGTTGCAGCTGTGCGACTGGCAGGTGGACCTGCATGCCCATCTGGGCGAGCGCATGGACCTGCGCCTGAGCACCGAGCACCAGGACAGCCTGCCGTGCCAGTTGAGCCATGCTTTGCACGCTTACTGGCGTATTGGTGATGTCGGTGAGGTAGCGCTGTCTGGGCTCGAAGGCGCTCAGGGTTACGACCAGCTCAAGCGCGAAAATTGCCAGCAAGAGGGCGAGTTGCGCGTTGATGGCGGTTGCCAGCGGGTGTTCCAGCATGACGGCGAATTACAGCTCAAGGACCATGCCTGGGATCGGGCGTTGTACATCGATACCGGCGATACGGCTGACACAGTGGTCTGGCATCCCGGCTCACGGCCGCTGCTGGGGGTGAGCTGGAATGAGGTGTCGGAATTCGTCTGTGTCGAAGCGGCGAGTGGCGGCACCGACAGTCTGTGCCTGAAGCCTGGAGAGCGGGCGCATTTGAGTTTGCAGGCGCGGGTGGGGGGGTAGTTCAGGGATTTGTTGGGTGGCTGCCGGCTTCATCGCGGGCAAGCCCGCTCCCACAGGGGATTTGCGTTGAACACAAAATAATGTGGGAGCGAGCCTGTCGAGTCGTCGCACCGTCGCGAAGGGGCCGGACCAGTCAGCCCAAAGCCTGGATTAATTGAACTCATCCCCCACCGGATACCGGCTGGCATTCAGGCTTTCCTTGATCTTGCGCAGGTGCGGCTGGAAGTCGACACCGCGACGCAAGGTCATGCCGGTGGCGAGCACGTCGAGCACGGTCAACTGAATGATCCGCGAGGTCATCGGCATGTAGATGTCGGTGTCTTCCGGCAGCGGGATGTTCAGGCTCAGGGTACTGGCCTTGGCCAGTGGCGAGTTCTCGGCGGTCAGGCCGAGCACCGAGGCGCCGTTCTCCCGGGCGATCCGCGCCACTTCCACCAGTTCGCGAGTACGGCCGGTGTAGGAAATGATCACGAACAACTCCCCGGTATGGGCCACCGAGGCAATCATTCGTTGCATCAGCACGTCGGCATGGGCCGTGACGGCCAAGTTGAAACGGAAGAACTTGTGCTGGGCATCCAAAGCCACCGGGGCTGAGGCGCCGAGGCCGAAGAAGTGGATCTGCCGGGCCTGGATCAACAAGTCCACGGCACGGCTGATCAGGTTCGGGTCCAGGGCCTGGCAGGCGCTGTCCAGGGATGCAATGGCGCTGCCAAAGATTTTCTGGGTGTAGGCCTGCGGATTGTCATCGGCCTCCACCGCGCGACTGACGTAGGCGGCACCGCTGGCCAGACTCTGGGCCAGTTGCAGTTTGAGTTCCGGGTAGCCGCTGACACCGAACGAGCGGCAGAAACGGTTGACCGTCGGTTCGCTGACCGATGCGGCCTGGGCGAGGGCGGCGATACTGAAGCGGGTGGCCTGCTGTGGGTTGAGCAGGATCACTTCGGCGACCTTGCGTTCGGCCTTGTTCAGGTCCTCAAGGCGATTCTGGATCTGTTCCAGTAAATTTCGCACGCGGTCCATATAAATTTCCTTGGTTCAGCGTTGCAAATAGGGGCTTGGCTAGGCCAATTGAGACTTTGAGTGGTCCCATAACGGTGGCCTATCCTACTGATGGCCCCGACTGACCACCACTCGGAATCTGTATTTTGGAAAAATGTTGTGGTTATTACTACATTTTTCCTTGAGCGATGCCTTGAAAAAAGGTATTTGTAGCTTAACTTGATAAAAGAACAAACATCATGCCCTCGATTACGGTTGAACCGTGCACTTTTTCCCTGTTCGGCGCCCTTGGCGATCTGGCGTTGCGCAAGCTGTTTCCTGCCTTGTACCAACTGGATGGCGCCGATCTGCTGCATGAAGACACGCGTATTATCGCACTGGCCCGTGAGCCGGGCAGCGCCGAGGATCATCTGGCGTTCATCGCCCGTGAACTGCGGCGCTTTGTCGAACCCAAGGATATCGATGAGGGGGTGGTCGAGCGGTTTCTGGCGCGCCTGACGTACCTGCACGTCGACTTCCTCAAGGCTGACGATTACCTGGCCCTGGCTGAACTGGCCGGGACCACGCAGCGCATGATTGCCTACTTCGCCACACCGGCAGCGGTGTACGGCGCGATCTGCGAGAACCTCGCGCAGGTTGGCCTGGCCGAGAACACTCGGGTGGTGCTGGAAAAGCCCATTGGTTCGGACCTGGAATCCTCGCGCAAGGTCAACGACGCCGTGGCGCGTTTCTTCCCGGAGAACCGCACCTATCGCATCGACCACTACCTGGGCAAGGAGACGGTGCAGAACCTGATCGCCCTGCGTTTCGCCAACAGCCTGTTCGAGACCCAGTGGAACCAGAATTACATTTCCCATGTGGAAATTACTGTCGCCGAAAAAGTCGGGATCGAAGGGCGCTGGGGCTATTTCGACAAGGCCGGGCAGCTTCGCGACATGATCCAGAACCACCTGTTGCAGCTGCTCTGCCTGATCGCCATGGACCCGCCTGCGGACCTCTCGGCTGACAGCATCCGCGACGAAAAGGTCAAGGTGCTCAAGGCCCTGGCGCCGATCAGTCCGGAAGGCCTGACCACCCAAGTGGTACGCGGCCAGTACATCGCCGGCTACAGCGCTGGCAAGCCGGTCCCGGGTTATCTGGAAGAAGAAAACTCCAACACCCAGAGTGACACCGAAACTTTCGTCGCCCTGCGCGCCGACATCCGCAACTGGCGCTGGGCTGGCGTGCCGTTTTACCTGCGTACCGGCAAACGCATGCCGGACAAGCTGTCGCAGATCGTCATCCATTTCAAGGAACCGTCGCACTACATCTTTGCCCCCGAGCAGCGCTTGCAGATCAGCAACAAACTGATCATCCGCCTGCAGCCGGACGAAGGTATTTCCTTGCGCGTGATGACCAAGGAGCAGGGCCTGGACAAGGGCATGCAACTGCGCAGCGGACCGCTGCAACTGAATTTCTCCGACACCTATCGCAGCGCACGGATTCCCGATGCCTATGAGCGGCTGTTGCTGGAAGTGATGCACGGCAATCAGAACCTGTTTGTCCGTAAAGATGAAATCGAAGCCGCGTGGAAGTGGTGCGACCAGTTGATCGCCGGCTGGAAAAAATCCGGTGATGCGCCCAAGCCGTACGCAGCCGGGTCCTGGGGGCCGATGAGCTCCATTGCACTGATCACGCGGGATGGGAGGTCGTGGTATGGCGATATCTGAATTGCAGCTGCCGCAAGGCGTCAGCGCACATGCGTACAAAAGCCCGGTGCTGTTGGCTGAAGGACTGGCCCTGGCCGTTGCCAAACAACTGAGCGACGCGATCGATACCCAGGGCAGTGCGACCCTGGTGGTGTCCGGCGGACGCAGCCCGGTGGCGTTTTTCCAGCATCTGGCCAAGCAGAAGCTGGAGTGGTCGAAGGTGGTGGTCAGCCTGGCTGACGAACGCTGGGTCCCGGTCGAGCACGCCGACAGCAACGCCGGCCTGCTCAAGCGCTACCTGTTGCAGGGGCCTGCGGCCAGTGCGCAGTTCCTCAGCCTGTACAGCGCCAGCGCCAACCTCGAACAGGCCGCTGAACAGGCTGACCGCCTGCTGGCGGAACTGCCGAGGATTGATGTGCTGATTCTCGGCATGGGCGACGACGGCCATACCGCGTCGCTATTCCCCAACAGCCCGAACCTCGCGCAAGCCTTGCAGGCCGATGGCAGCCGCCGTTGCTGGCCGATGCTGGCGCCAACCGTACCGCATCAGCGCCTGACCATGAGTCGCGCGTTGCTGGCTTCGGCACGGTACACCGCATTGTCGATTTCCGGTCAGTCCAAGCTGACCACCCTGAAGGCTGCACTGTCCGGTGACGATGTCGCCGCCATGCCGATTCGTGCATTTCTGCAACCCACGTTAGAGATTTACTGGTGCCCATGAGCCAAGGATCAGCCGCTATGAAAAACCCATCCCCGACCGTTTCCATGGCGGACAAAGTTGCCCTGATTGACAGCCTTTGCGCCAAGGCGCGGATTCTGCCGGTGATTACCATTGCCCGCGAGCAGGACGTTCTGCCGCTGGCGGATGCCCTGGCTGCCGGTGGCCTGACGGCGCTGGAAGTGACCCTGCGTTCGGAGCACGGCCTCAAGGCGATCCAGATCCTGCGCGAGCAGCGCCCGGAGTTGATGACCGGTGCCGGTACGGTGCTTGATCGCACCACCCTGGCAGCCGCCGAAGCTGCCGGTTCGCAATTTATCGTGACGCCGGGTATCACCCGTGAGCTGCTGGAGGCCAGCGTTGCCAGCCCGATCCCACTGTTGCCAGGTATCAGCAACGCTTCCGGGATCATGGAGGGTTATGCCTTGGGCTATCGCCGCTTCAAGTTGTTCCCGGCCGAAGTCAGTGGCGGCGTGGCGGCGATCAAGGCGCTGGGCGGCCCGTTCGGCGAAGTGAAATTCTGCCCGACTGGCGGCGTCGGCCCGGCCAACATCAAGAGCTATATGGCGTTGAAAAACGTGATGTGCGTCGGTGGTAGCTGGATGCTCGATCCGGAGTGGATCAAGAACGGCGACTGGGCGCGTATCCAGGAGTGCACCGCCGAGGCGCTGGCACTGCTCGACTGATTGCTTCACCAGACACTTCGTTGTGTGTTCTACGGCTTTTCGGCGCACTTGGTCGGTGCGCCTTTTTTTTGCCTGAAGAAAAGTCCGCTCAGCTCAGTTCGATCAACGCCTGTGCCACGCGCTGCATGTCCTGTGCAGTGCTGGTCAGCCCCGGAGTAATCCGAATGCACGGACCACAGGCCGCGCCACTGCGGGTCACGGTGAACAGGTTGTAGTCGCTGAGCAGGCGATCGACCATGGTCTGCTGATTGGCATGCCGGGTGAAGCGCATGGAGGTGATTGCGCAGTACAGGCGCGGATCGTCCGGGGTCGTGACCTCAATACCTGGCACATTGCGCACGGCGCTGACCCAAAGGTTGCGCAAGTAGTTGAGACGCGCGCCCTTGGCTGCCGCTCCGCCCATTGCCCAATGTTCTTCCAGCACCAGCGGCAAGGTCAGCAGGGCCGGGATGTTCTGGGTGCTGTAGGGCGTGCGCGAGCGGATGTCGGTGACCGGGAAGTGGAGCTCGCCCATGTCCGGATCAATCTCGGCCAGGCGTTCGGGGGCAATGTAGATAAAGCCCAGGGTCAGCGGCGCGCCGATCCATTTGTGCAGGTTACAGCCGGCAAACACAATGCCCAGGTCTTGCAGGTTGAATTCGATCTGCCCCAAGGCGTGGGCGCCATCCAGGATCACCTCGACCCCGTACTCGCGAGCCAGCGCGGCAATTGCCTGGACCGGCATCACCAAACCGGTGCGGTGGGTGACGTGAGTCAGCGCCATCAGTTTGAGACGCGGATGCTGTTCGAAGGCGGCGCGATAACTCGCCAGCAGGCTGTCGAAGCTGGCGGGATGGTCGTGCTGGATTTCGATCACTTCGACGCCACGGTGCTGGCCCAACCAGCGCATGGCGCCCTTGACCGTGTCGTAGTCCAGATCACACAGCAGCACCTGATCGCCCGGCTGCAGGCCGTTGTAGTTGCGAATCAGCGATTGCAGGCCGTCCGACGCACAGCGAGTGAAGGCGACAGCCTCGGCCGGCACCTTCAGCAGATCGGCCAATTGCTCGCGGATCCTGACGCTGTCGATCTGCTCGAAGCGCTGGCGCACGTACACCGAGTTGCTGCGGTTGATCAACTCGATGTTGCGTTGGTATTCGTCGATGACCGTGCGCGACATGCGCCCGAAGTAACCGTTTTCCAGATTGATCGGGCCGGGCTGGACATCGTAGCGGTCAGCAAAGGTTTGCCAGAAAGCTTCATCACGGGCACGTAGGGTGTTGTCGGGCATGGGTGATTCGCTCTTGGGCATCGTTCAGTGGCGGGGCTTGGGCTTGCCGTGTTTGGCCCGTAGCGGGTCCAGCAAGTCGGACAAGCCGTTGTGGTCGATTTCCTGCATCAGTGCCAGTAAACCGCCCAGCTCACCGTGAGGAAAACCCTCGCGGGCGAACCAGTTCAGGTAGGGGCCGGGCAGGTCGGCGATGATCCGGCCCTTGTATTTGCCAAAGGGCATTTCGCGGGTGACCAGCAGTTCGAGCTTCTCGGGATTCATCGAGGGGTCTTCTTCAATCTGACCCTATGGAAAATACAGGCATTCTGCATGCAGGCCAATTGACAGATCATGCAAATAACGAGGATACAGTTTTCGCAATCAAATATAACTGTTTGAAATTAAAGGAAAAATAGACGATTAGAAAGCTGGCACACGAGCTGCAATGTTCTCTCCACGTTCCCACAACCTGGAAGGAATTAAAAAATGACCGACATGAATAAAGAAGCCATCTCCGTCCTCAACGACCTGATCGAAACCAGCAAGGACGGCCAGGAAGGGTTCAAGACCTGTGCTGAAGATATCAAGCATCCAGAACTCAAGGCGCTGTTCGTCAAGCGCTCGGCCGACTGTGCCACCGCCGCTGCTGAACTGCAAAGCGCCGTGCGCCAACTGGGCGGTGATCCGGAAACCTCCACCAGCGTCAGCGGTGATCTGCACCGCCGCTGGGTCGACCTCAAGTCGATGATCACTGGCAAAGACGAAGAGGCGGTGCTCAACGAAGCCGAGCGTGGTGAAGACCATGCGCTGAAGGCCTATCGTGAAGCCATCGAGAAAATCAACAAACATAATCTGATGGGCATTCGTGATCTGGTTGAGCGCCAGTACCACGGTGTGCAACGCAATCACGACCAGGTCAAAGCCTTGCGCAATCAGGCGCGTGCCCGCTCGTAAGGGTCAAAAGCCTGTCAAAAACGCCAGCTTGCCTGGCGTTTTTTTGTGCATTGGAATTAGCGCTGGACGAATATAGATAGCTAGCTAATAATTTGCTCGTCGTCGTTCGTCAGCGATCACGACTATGGTTGTTTTATTCCCTCCCAGAGTTGTTTTTGTGCCCATTACTCTTCAAGCCTTGTTGGCTCCCGATCGTCGCGCCCTGCAGTTCGCGCTCAAGACCGTGCTGGGCGGTGGGTTGGCGTTATGGTTGGCGTTGCGTTGGGGCCTGGAACAGCCGGCGTGGGCCTTGATGACCGCCTTTATCGTCGCCCAGCCGTTGTCGGGGATGGTGGTGCACAAGGGCATGGCGCGGTTGCTGGGCACGGTAGTGGGAACCGTGATGGCGGTGGTCTTCGTCGGCCTGTTCGCGCAGACGCCCTGGCTGTTTTTGTTCGCCCTGGCCTTGTGGCTGGGGTTGTGTACCGCCAGCTCGACCCTGCTGCGCAGCGCCTGGTCCTATTCCTTTGTGCTGGCCGGCTACACCGTGGCGATTATCGCGCTGCCGGCCTTGAGTCACCCGCTGACCGTGTTCGATCAGGCGGTGGCGCGTTGCACGGAAATCTCCCTGGGCATTCTCTGCGCCACCGCCAGTAGCGCCTTGATCTGGCCGCTGCGGGTCGAGCAACAATTGGCGAGTCAGGCGCAGGCGGCCTGGCTCAGCGGCCTGCAGACGGCGCGGGCCACCTTGGTCGGCGACCGTCAGGCGCGCAAGGGCCTGCTGGAAATCCTTGGGCGGATTGTCGCCGTCGACGCCCAGCGCGAGCACGCCTGGTTCGAGGGAGCCTTGGGGCGGCAGCGGGCGCGGGCGATCAGCGGCTTGAGCCAGAAACTGTTGATGCTGTTGCGCATCTCGCGCTCGGTCCGCCGTCAGTGGCGTCAGCTCGACGAGCGCGAAGCCGATCAGTTGCAGCCGTGGATGGAACAGGTGCAGCAAGTGCTGGAGAGCGCCGATACCGGCGCCATGCAGCGCTTGCGTCCGCGCGTGCTCGCCGCCTCGCACGAAACCTCTATCAGTGCCGCGCAGAGTTACTGCCTGGCGCGCTTCACCCTGTTACTCGACTCCGCGTTGGCGGCTGCGGCGGCGCTGGATGCGGTCCAGCAAGGTCGTGAGCCCATCGAAGCGCCCGCCACCCTGACACCGCACCGCGACCTCTCCCTGGCCCTGGTATTTGGCGCGCGCAGTGCCCTGGCATTTCTGACCGTCGCCAGTTTCTGGATGGCCACCGCCTGGCCCGCGGCAGCAGGCGCCATGTTGCTGACTTGCGTGGTCTGCAGCCTGTTTGCCAGCCGAGAGAACGGCGCGCAGATCGGCATGAGTTTTATGCGCGGGATCTTCCTGGCGATCCCGGTGGCCTTTGTGGTCGGCGAAATCCTGTTGCCGCAATGGAGCAGCTTCGCCCTGCTGGGCATGGCCCTGGGCGTGCCGCTGTTCTTCGGTGCGCTGGGTATGGCCAAACCGCAGATCGGTGCGACCGCCACTTCGTTTTGCCTGCACTTCATCGTGCTGGTGGCGCCGCTGAACCAGATGGCGTTCGATGTCGCCGTGTTTCTCAACAGTGCCCAGGCGATGATGATCGGTGTCGGCGCCGCCGTATTGGCGTTCCACTTGCTGATCCTGCGCAATCCGGCCTGGCATGGCCGACGCTTGCTGGCGGCCACCCTCGACGACCTGGCGCGTCTGACTCGACGTAATTTGCGCGGCGCGGAAAGCTGGTTCGGTGGGCGCATGGCGGATCGCTTGCTACAGCTGGCGCGGCATTATCCGGAGCTGCCGCAACAGGCTCGCAGTCGTTGGGATGACGGTGTACTGGGCCTGGATATCGGTGATGAGTTGCTGCATTTGCGTTTGAGCCTGGCGGTGGCCCAAGTGCCGGTCAGCACCCAGCAACGCGACTATCTCGAACATCTGGATTCGGCCTTGCGCCAGGGCCCGGCGGCTGATCGTGGGGATATTCTGGAGGCGCCTACAGCCGGTTTTCTGCAAAGCCTGCAGGCATTTCCACAGAGTGATGCGCTGAAACTTTCCCAGGGGGCCGTGCTGCAGTTGCAACGCAGCTGGCGCGCCTGGTGCCAGCAACAGGAGGGCAGTCATGGGGTTGCGTGAGTGGGCGCTGGGCGGGGTGTTGCTCAGTCCTTTTCTGATTTATGTATTGCTGGCCCTGGTGCTGACCGCCGGCCTGCGATTATTGCTGCGCCTGACCCCGGTCGGTCGCTGGATCTGGCATGAGGCCCTGTTCGATTGTGCCCTGTATGTCTGTGTCCTGACCCTGATTACTCTGGGACTTGGGCCTTTATAAGGAGTTGACTATGCGTACCTCCGTACGTGTCGCGGTAACCCTGTGCCTGGTGGCCGTGGCGATTTTTGCCGGCATGCACTTGTGGCAGTACTACATGCTCACCCCCTGGACCCGCGATGCACGGATTCGCGCCGACGTGGTGGTCATCGCCCCCGACGTGTCCGGCTGGGTGGAGGAGCTTAAGGCGGTCGACAACCAGCCGGTCAAGGCCGGTGATCTGTTGCTGAGCATCGACCGCGAGCGCTACCAGGCCGCGTTGGAAAAAGCTCGCGCCGTGGTGCAGACCCGCCAGCAACAACTCAGCCTGCGTGAACATGAAGCCAGTCGCCGCGCCGCCCTCGGCCCACAGGCGATCAGCGCCGAGTTGCGCGAGAACGCGCAGATCAACGCCGGCATTGCCCGAGGTGAATTGCGCCAGGCCGAGGCCGACGCCAAGATCGCCGAGATCAATCTGGCCCGCAGCCAGGTGCATGCGCCACGCAGCGGGCACGTGACCAATCTGCGCCTGGCCCAGGGCAACTACGTGAACGCCGGGCAGCCTGTGATGGCGCTGGTCGATGACTCGACGTTCTATGTGCAGGCGTATTTCGAGGAAACCAAACTGCCGCGAATCAAGGTCGGCGATCCGGTCAAAGTCTGGCTGATGAGTGCGGGGGAAGCGATCCCGGGGCAGGTCGAGAGCATCAGTCGCGGGATCAATGATCGCAACAGCACGCCGGACGGCCAGTTGCTGGCTCAGGTCGAGCCGACGTTCAACTGGGTGCGCCTGGCGCAACGGATTCCGGTGCGGATCAAGTTCGACCGGTTGCCTGAAGGGGTCAACCTCAGTTCAGGGATGACCGCCAGCGTGCAAGTGCAGGAAGCGGCCCGATAGGCACGGGCCGCATGACCGGCTGATCAGCCGATGCTGATGGCCGGCAGGGTTGGCAGGGTCACGGTCTGCTGTTTGCGCGGGGCGAGGATTTCCGCCTCGCCATCAACCACCAATTCATCGCGCTGGTTGAATACGCGGGTAGCGATGCGCACGCGGAATTTCGGCATTTTTTCGAGGATTTCCAGGCGCACGGTCAGGGTGTCGCCGATTTTCACCGGCTTCTGGAAGCTCATCGTCTGGCCAATGTAGATAGTGCCGGGCCCAGGCAACTCGCACGCTACGGCGGCGCTGATCAAGGCACCGCTGAACATGCCGTGGGCGATACGCTCCTTGAACATGCTGGCGGCGGCAAACTCGGCGTCCAGGTGCACCGGGTTGTGGTCGCCGGACATTGCCGCGAACAGCTGGATGTCGCGCTCTTCCACGGTTTTGCTGTAGCTGGCGGTCTGGCCGACTTCGAGGGCTTCGTACGGCGTGTTGGTAACCTGGGTCATGGGTTGAATCCTGTGACGAGTTAAGTGAAAGAGCCGAGGCTCATTCGGTTCTGGGTGGCCGGCGATGGCTCAACGCCTTATCCAGCCAGTCGAGCAGGTCCGCGGTGACTTCATCGCGGTTGCTCTCGTTGAACAGTTCGTGCCGGGCTTGCGGGTAGAGATTGAGCTGCAGGCTCTGGCTGCCGGCCCGGCGCAAGGCATTGGCCAACGACTTGAGACGCTTGCCCTCACTCACCGGATCACATTCGCCGCCCATGATCAGCAAGGGTAGGCCCGGATCAATCTGCGCGAGATTGGACGCATTGCTGATCTGCTGCAAGCCGCCCAGCATGTCGATCCACATCTGATTAGTGCAACGGAAGCCGCAGAGCGGGTCGCGGACGTATTTGTCGACTTCGTCCGGATCGCGACTGAGCCAGTCGAACGGGCTGCGGTTGGGTTTGAACGCCTTGTTGAAGGCGCCGAATGACAACCATTCGATCAGCGCACTGCGCCCGGTCGGCCCCTGGCGCCAGCGCTCGAAACGGGCAATCAGGCTCGCGGCGCGGTACAGCGCCACCGGCTGGAAATTCGAACCGCTGAGCACTGCGCCATACAGGCTGGCGCTGTGATGCAGCAGATAGGCCTGGGCGATGTAGCTGCCCATGCTGTGGCCCAGCAGCACGATTGGAATGCCCGGATGCTGTTGACCGATATGTTGGTTGAGGCTGGCGAGATCACCGACGACCTTGCACCAGCCGTCTTCATCGGCGTAGTGACCCAAGACGCCGTTTTCGGCCGTTCGACCATGGCCACGCTGGTCCAGTGCGTAGACCCCGTACGTCTGGTTACACAATCGCTGAGCCAGGCGCTCATAACGCGCGCTATGTTCCGCCATCCCGTGGGAAATCAGGATCACCGCCTTGAGCGGGCCTTCGGGTAACCACTGGTTGACGAAAACCTGGCTGCGGTCATTCGCGGTCAACCAGAACGTGTCGTGGATCATGGCGGTTCCTTTGCGCGGGGTCGTTGCATTGTATAGCGCATCGGCTGGCGTACGGGTGATGCGGGCAATCCATGGCAGCAAGATTCACGCGGTCAATGACACTGGTGCTGATATTTGCCTGATTCGCCATAACTGCTAGTGTCCCAGAAGCTCCGCTTTGGACGGGATGTGCCATTTTTTGTAGGAGCGAGCCTGCTCGCGAAAAACGTCAACGATGACGCGGACATCCTGAATGCTCGCGACGCCTTCAGATTTTTCGCGAGCAGGCTAGCTCCTACGGGGATAGACGCGGCACCACCCCAAGCGGCCCGGATTGGCTCAGGTATAGAGGACAAGAACAATGCAACCTGATTTCTGGAATGACAAACGCCCGGCCGGTGTACCCGTGGATATCGATCTGGGTGCCTACCAATCGGTGATCGAGGTGTTCGAACGTTCCTGCAAGAAATTTGCTGATCGTCCGGCATTCAGCAACATGGGCGTGACCCTGACCTACGCCGATCTGGAGCGTTACAGCGCGGCTTTCGCTGGTTACCTGCAAAGCCAGACCGACCTGGTACCGGGCGATCGCATCGCAGTGCAGATGCCCAATGTCCTGCAATACCCCATTGCCGTGTTCGGCGCCTTGCGCGCCGGCCTGATCGTGGTCAACACCAATCCGTTGTACACCGCGCGCGAGATGCGCCACCAGTTCAAGGACTCCGGTGCCCGGGCGCTGGTGTACCTGAACATGTTCGGGCAGAAAGTCCAGGAAGTGCTGGCCGACACCGAGATCCAATACTTGATCGAAGCGAAGATGGGCGACCTGATGCCCACCGCCAAGGGCTGGCTGGTCAATACCCTGGTCGACAAGGTCAAAAAGATGGTCCCGGCCTATGACCTGCCGCAGGCCATCTCCTTCAAGACCGCCCTGCGACTGGGTCGCGGCCAGGGCATCAAACCGCTGCAAGCCGGGCTCGACGACATCGCCGTGCTGCAATATACCGGCGGCACCACGGGCCTGGCCAAGGGCGCGATGCTGACCCACGGCAACCTGGTGGCCAACATGCAGCAGGCCCGCGCCTGCCTCGGTCAGTTTGGTCGCGACGGCCAGCCGCTGTTGCGCGAAGGCCAGGAAGTGATGATCGCGCCGCTGCCGCTGTACCACATCTATGCCTTCACGGCGAACTGCATGTGCATGATGGTGACTGGCAATCACAACGTGCTGATCACCAACCCACGAGACATCGCCGGCTTCATCAAGGAGCTGAAAAACTGGCGTTTCTCGGCATTGCTGGGGCTTAACACGCTGTTTGTGGCACTCATGGATCACCCGGACTTCAAAACCCTGGATTTCTCCAGCCTCAAGCTGACCAACTCCGGCGGCACCGCGCTGGTCAAGGCTACGGCCGAGCGTTGGGCACAGCTGACCGGTTGCCGGATCACCGAGGGCTACGGCCTCACCGAGACCTCGCCGGTGGCCTGCACAAACCCTTACGGCGACCTGTCACGCCTGGGCACGGTCGGCATTCCGGTCCCTGGCACGACCTTGAAAGTCATTAACGATGACGGCGTCGAGCAAGCCCTGGGTGAGCGGGGCGAGCTGTGCATCAAGGGCCCACAGATCATGAAAGGCTACTGGCTGAAACCGGAGGCTACGGCCGAAGTGCTGGATGCCGAGGGCTGGTTCAAGTCCGGTGATATCGGGGTGATCGATCCGGACGGCTTTGTGCGTATCGTCGACCGCAAGAAAGACATGATCATCGTCTCGGGCTTCAACGTGTACCCCAACGAGATCGAAGACGTGGTCATGGCCCATCCGAAAGTCGCCAACTGCGCGGTGATCGGTGTGCCGGACGACCGTTCCGGAGAGGCGGTGAAGCTGTTCGTGGTGGCCCGTGAAGCCGGGGTCAGCCTTGAGGAGTTGAAGGCGTACTGCAAGGAAAACTTCACCGCCTACAAGGTGCCCAAACACATCGTCCTGCGCGAGTCATTGCCGATGACCCCGGTGGGCAAGATCCTGCGTCGGGAGTTGCGCGACATCGCGTAATGATTTGTTAGCGAGCCGGCAGCAAAAAAGGGGCGTCCATCAATGGGCGCCCCTTTTTTTGTCCCTTGAAAAGCCGTTTGAACCCTGTAGCACGGGTATTTCAGGGTCTTTAGATTTTTTACTCTAAAAGTGACCATTAAAGTTTCTTGAGTCATCATAGTGACCGTAGAGGCCTGTTTTGGCTCTAGTAGGCCCTTGGCAAAGCTGCTACTCTCGGCGCGCTTTGGGACTTCTCGGCACTCGATAAACGCCAGATTCACCAAAAACACACACCAATAATAATCGCATCAAATGCGGTGAAGAATTCGCGTTGCTGAGGAGTGGGCTTCCATGATCGAAGACTTTTGGAAGGATAAGTACCCAGCTGGGATTGCTGCCGATATCAATCCAGACGAGTACCCGAATATTCAGGCAGTGTTGAAGCAATCCTGCCAACGCTTCGCCAACAAGCCGGCTTTCAGCAACCTCGGCAAGACACTTACCTACGGTGAGCTGTACGAATTGTCCGGGGCCTTTGCCGCTTATCTGCAACAGCATACCGATTTGCGCCCGGGCGATCGAATCGCCGTGCAATTGCCCAACCTGCTGCAGTACCCAATCGCCGTGTTTGGTGCCATCCGCGCCGGGCTGATTGTGGTCAATACCAACCCGCTGTACACCGCGCGGGAAATGGAACACCAGTTCAACGATTCCGGAGCCAAGGCGCTGGTGTGCCTGGCGAACATGGCGCACCTGGCCGAGGCCGTGGTGCCCAAGACCGGCGTCAAGCACGTCATCGTCACCGAAGTGGCGGACCTGCTGCCACCGCTCAAGCGCCTGCTGATCAACAGCGTCATCAAGTATGTGAAGAAGATGGTCCCGGCGTTTCATCTGCCCAACGCCATCAAATTCAATGACGTGCTGAGCAAGGGGCGTGGCCAACCGGTGACCGAAGCCAACCCGGCCAGCAGCGACGTCGCGGTGCTGCAATACACCGGCGGCACCACTGGCGTAGCCAAGGGCGCGATGCTGACCCACCGCAATCTGGTGGCGAACATGCTGCAGTGCAAGGCGCTGATGGGCTCCAACCTGCACGAAGGCTGCGAGATCCTGATTACGCCGCTGCCGCTGTACCACATCTATGCCTTCACCTTTCACTGCATGGCAATGATGTTGATCGGCAACCACAACATCCTGATCAGCAACCCGCGGGACCTGCCGGCGATGGTCAAGGAACTGTCGAAGTGGAAGTTCAGCGGCTTTGTCGGTCTCAACACGCTGTTCGTCGCACTGTGCAACAACGAAGGGTTCCGCAAGCTGGATTTCTCGGCCCTCAAGGTCACCTTGTCTGGTGGTATGGCCCTGCAACTGGCCGCCGCCGAACGCTGGAAAGAAGTGACCGGCTGCCCGATCTGTGAAGGTTACGGCATGACCGAAACCAGCCCGGTGGCCACGGTCAACCCGATCCAGAACATCCAGATCGGCACCATCGGCATTCCAGTGCCTTCGACCCTGTGCAAGGTCATCGACGACGCTGGCGTGGAACAACCAATGGGCGAAATCGGCGAACTCTGTGTGAAAGGGCCACAGGTGATGAAGGGCTACTGGCAGCGCCAGGAGGCTACCGACGAGATCCTCGACAGCGAAGGGTGGCTGAAGACCGGTGACATCGCGTTGATTCAGCCTGACGGCTACATGCGCATTGTCGATCGCAAGAAAGACATGATTCTGGTCTCCGGTTTCAACGTTTACCCGAACGAGCTGGAAGACGTGCTGGCGACCCTGCCGGGCGTGCTGCAGTGCGCGGCCATTGGCGTTCCGGACGAGAAGTCGGGCGAGGCGATCAAGATTTTCATCGTCGCCAAGCCGGGTGTGACCCTGACCAAGGAGCAGGTGATGACCCACATGCGCGCCAACGTCACCGGCTACAAAGTGCCGAAGGCTGTTGAATTCCGCGATGCGCTGCCGACCACCAACGTCGGCAAGATCCTGCGCCGCGAGCTGCGTGACGAAGAGCTGAAGAAGCTGGGCCTGAAGAAGTAAACCAGGCGCCCAACAAAAAGCCCCGCACATGCGGGGCTTTTGATTAGCGCAGACTTACTGCTGGAATTGCGCAAAATTCACATTGGTGCCTGCCGGGCGCATGTCCTGCAGGAAGGAGTCTTTGTCGGCGCTCAACTCCAGGCTCAGCGCTGCCTTGCGCTTGCCTTCGTTGCGCACCACCAGGCCTTCGAGCTTTTCGCGCAGGAACACCGTAGGCACCTTCAGGTGCAGCAGGGTGTCGGTGGCCGGCGTGTGCATCAGCAGGTGAATCCACTCGTACTGACCAATCGCCAAGCGCGTCACCGGGATGTCGAACCACCAGATATTGCGGTTGCGGTTCAATTCGGTGAAGTGGCAGTTGTTGACGCCCAGCACTGCACCGCCCAGTTCCTGGTTTCTGCGGGCAATGGCCTGCTTTTTATCGAGTTTCATAACGTTCCTACACAAATGGAGCTTCAGTGCCAAAGCCTGAACAAGACGCGCATTCTCCCGGCTAAAGCGCCAAACATAAAGCCCAACCTGCATGGGCTGATGAAATGAACCGGGTGAAAAATAAATGAAACTCCTCGCAAGGCCAGCCGGTCAACGTCTAGGTAAGCCCTTTTGACCACTGAACGTTCACAGGAGTAACGACCATGAGCAGCACTGGCGATAAAGCAAAAGGTTTGGCCAACGAAGCAATCGGCAACATCAAGCAGGGTATTGGCAAGGCCACCGACGACACCAAGTTGCAGACCGAAGGCAAGATCCAGGAGAAGAAGGGCGAAGCCCAGCAAGAGCTGGGCAAAGCCAAGGACGCAGTGAAGAACACCATCGACAAAGCCTGATTTGGCTAGCCGACGTTACAGCAGCATGACGGCCATCCGCGGATGGCCGTTTTTACGTCAGACAGGCATGGACTACGCTAGAAATTGTTTCAAGGTCGCCAAACAAGCTACTTTGATGTAGAAAACGGCCCCTGAGTCGCCTCCGACTTCAATCCAGCGGCGAAAGGAGACGCTATGATTTTCCCCGATTTGAAAGGCTTGCCCCTGCATCGCGTGATGATGCGCACCGTCACCGAGTTTGTCGACGATGAAATGTCGACCTACGCCTCGGCACTGGCCTATCAGATGTTGTTCTCGCTGTTTCCTTTCATTCTGTTCCTGATCGCCCTGATCGGTTTCCTGCACCTGCCGGACTTTTTCTCCTGGCTGCGCCTGCAATCGGAACTGGTGTTGCCGCCGCAAGCCCTGGAACAGGTCAACCCGGTCATCGACCAGTTGCAGCAATCCAAGGGCGGGCTGCTCTCGGTGGGTATCGTCATCGCCCTGTGGACCGCCTCGGCCGGTGTGCGACTGATGATGAGTGCAATGAACGCCGCCTACGACGTGGTCGAAGGTCGCCCGGTGTGGAAGCGTTTCCCGCTGTCGATCTTCTATACCGTCGGCATTGCCGGCATGCTCCTGATCGCCGCCGCGCTGATGGTGCTGGGGCCGCAGGTGATGGAATGGATTGCCGCGCAAATTGGCATGCAGGAGTTTATCGTCACCGTCTGGACGATCTTGCGCTGGCCAGTGATCGTGATCCTGCTGATGATCGCGGTGGCGTTGATCTATTACGTGATGCCGGACGTGAAGCAGGAATTCCGCTTCATCACCCCGGGCTCGGTGCTGGCGGTGGTGGTGTGGATCATCGCGTCCCTGGGCTTTGGTTTCTACGTGAAGACCTTTGCCAACTACAACGCCATGTATGGCAGTATCGGTGCGATCATCGTGCTATTGCTGTACTTCTATATTTCCGCGGCGGTGCTGCTGCTCGGCGCTGAAATGAATGCGGTGATCGAACACATGTCGAACGAAGGCAAGGACCCGGGGGAAAAAGTCCCGGGTGAGCACGCAAACGAACCCAAACAACACGTTTCGGGATTGGGACGGGACCACTCGCTCAAACCGACCTCTGACGAAGCCTGATCATGATCCGTGAAATTCTCAAAATGGGCGATGAACGCCTGCTGCGTATTGCCTCACCGGTTCCGGCTGAACTGTTCGACAGCCCCGAGCTGTGGCAGTTGATCGATGACATGTTCCAGACCATGGAAAGCGTCGGTGGCGTCGGCCTCGCAGCCCCGCAGATTGGTGTCGACCTGCAACTGGTGATCTTCGGCTTCGAGCACAGCGAGCGCTATCCCGACGCTGAAGCGGTGCCGCAGACCATCCTGATCAATCCGTTGATCACCCCGCTAGACCCAAGCATGGAAGAGGGCTTCGAAGGCTGCCTGTCGGTGCCGGGCCTGCGTGGGGCCGTCGAGCGCTACCAGCACATCCGCTATGAAGGGTTCGATCCCAAGGGCGAACCGATCGTGCGCTATGCCTCGGGGTTTCATGCGCGGGTGGTGCAGCACGAGTGCGATCATTTGATCGGCCGGTTGTACCCGTCGCGCATCAGCGACTTCCGCAAGTTCGGCTTCACCGACGTGATGTTCCCCGACCTCGACCCCAACGCCGACGACTGAACCCGTTCAACCCCGGGCCATGGCGATCATCGGCTTGCTGCGGCTGTAGCGCAGCAGGCGCTCGCCCAGCGCCTGGGGCAGCAGCGGATGGGCGCTGAAACCGTTGCGCTCATAGAAGCCTTGTAGATCCGGGTGACAGAACAGCCACACCGGCGCGCTGCTCGTGGCCAGCGCCTCTGCCATCAAGGCCGCCGCCACGCCCTGGCCGCGACAATCCGGGGCGACAAACAAACCCGTCAACCAGAACCCCGATGCCACCGGCCGCAGGCACAGCCCGGCGATGATTTCGTCGCGCCGGCCGACCCACAGCTGCGCGTCACGCACCGCTTTCATCGAAGATTGGTGGCTGCGATAGAACTTGTTCATCAGTGGCCACAGGGCTTCATCGAGCTGGCTGTACTGGATATCGGGCATGGTAACTGTCATCGATTCTCAAGGCCGCCGAGTATAAAAGACCGACGGTTGGCGCTGAACCGATTTTGTCCCGATTACTGGCTCAATGATGGCCTTGCAGCCGTGAAGAGCCTGTCTATGCTTACGGCTGAGCGATTGATTCTGGCGCTTGAGTTGGCCTGTCCCGGGCAATCAAGAGAGGGGTGCCCCAGTAGGAACGTGCGGCACGAACCTCCGACTCAACTCTGTTATTGACTTGATCTGGCCCTCCCGCAGAGGGGTGTGTGTGCCTGTTCCATGGAACGTTGTGGTGGATACGTTGAAAGACCGATGAACTTTCATCAATCAAAAAAACCGTGCTTGGGGCAATGCGACCATGTTTAACCTACATCACAAATCCGACCTGCTCGAGATTCAACGAACCACCTGCGCGTTGACCGAAGCCAACGCCAAGTGGGCAGCGATCAGCCGTTCGATGGCCATGATCGAGTTCGGCCCGACGGGGGTGATTCTCGATGCCAATGAAAACTTCTGCGCTGCCGTCGGCTATTCCCTTGAGGAAATCCGTGGCAAGCATCATCGGATTTTCTGTGAGGACGACTACGCCAGCAGCGTGGATTACCAACGCTTCTGGCGCGATCTGGGGCGCGGCGAGCCCAGCAGCGGGACCTTCCAACGCTTGAACAAGAAGGGCCAGGAAGTCTGGCTGGAAGCGAGTTACATGCCGGTATTCGGCGTCGATCGCCAAGTCACCAGCGTAATCAAGGTGGCCACCGACATTACCGCCCGCATCCATAAGGAACATGAAAATCAGAGTTTGGTAAACGCTGTGGGACGAGCGATGGCAGTGATCGAATTTTCACCCGATGGCAGGGTGATCACCGCCAACGACAACTTCCTGCAGACCATGCATTACTCGCTGGGCGAAGTGGTCGGGCAGCACCACAGCCTGTTCTGTCACCGCTCGGAAAGCGAATCGGCGGCCTATAAGGCGTTCTGGGCCTCGCTGAACCGTGGCGAATTCCATTCCCATCGTTTTGAGCGGGTCGACAAGTACGGACGCATGGTTTACCTCGAAGCGTCCTACAACCCGATTTTCGATGCGCGCGGGCGCTTGTACAAAGTGGTCAAGTTCGCCAGCGACATCACCCCGCAAATGACCACCCTGCAGACCGCTGCCGAATCCGCCCATGCGACCTCGGTGCAGAACGACGCCTGTGCCCGCAAAGGCTCGCAGGTGGTGCAGCAGACCGTGCAGATCATCGAGGAGATTTCCAAAGACCTGAATGAAGCGGCGCTGAGCATCGATGCCGTGAGCAAACAGTCCGACATCATCGGCAGCATCGTGCAGACCATCCGCGGGATTGCCGACCAGACCAACCTGCTGGCACTCAACGCTGCCATCGAAGCGGCGCGGGCCGGCGAGCATGGTCGTGGCTTTGCGGTGGTGGCCGATGAAGTCCGGAGTCTGGCGGCGCGGACCAGCAAGGCGACTCTGGAGATCGTCGACGTGGTGCGCAAGAACCACGACTTGTCGTTGAGTGCCGTCTCGAGCATGCAATCGAGCTTGAGTCGCACCGGACTCGGGGTGGAACTGGCGAACGAGGCCGGTGAAGTGATCCTGGAAATCCAGCAGGGTTCACGTCACGTGGTGGACGCCATCGGCCAGTTCAGTTCGAGTTTGCA
This sequence comes from Pseudomonas fluorescens, assembly GCF_019212185.1. Lineage (NCBI taxonomy): Bacteria > Pseudomonadati > Pseudomonadota > Gammaproteobacteria > Pseudomonadales > Pseudomonadaceae > Pseudomonas > Pseudomonas fluorescens. The sequence goes on along the minus strand of NZ_CP078138.1, from coordinate 5,080,201 downwards.
GCTCAACTGAATCCGCTCGACTCAAATGTAGCGGCCTCGAACTCAGGTGCTTTCGCGGACCTTGAGTTCGAAGCCCATGTCCACCAGTGGTTTGGCGATGCGGTTGCCGGCCATCAATGTCAGCAGGTGTTCGGCGGCCCGTCGGCCGATGGCTTCGCGCGGGGTGCTGATGCTGCTCAGGCGCGGCACCATGTGTTCGGAGGCGGGCAGGTCGTTGAATCCCAGCACAGCGACCTGCTCCGGAACCTTGATCCCGTGGCGCATGGCCTCGAGCAGGGCGCCGTGGGCCAGGTCGTCGTTGCCGAAGAAGATCGCATCGACTTCGGGGTGGTTGGCCATCATCTGCAGGAACAACTCGCCGCCCAGCCCGACCGAGGATGGGCGCGGCGTCAGCAATTCCAGATCCGAATCATAGCGGCCGGCATGTTGCAGGGCGCGGCGGAAGCCTTCGCCACGCAGCAGGGTGCGCTGGTCGAGTTGTGCGCCGATATACGCCAGTTTTTTCCGCCCCCGGGCGAGCAAATGTTGCGCGGCGGTTTCACCGGCGCTGATTTGCGAGAAGCCGACGCAGTTCACGCCGGCATCGGGGTCCAGGTCCATCATGTAGACGCAGGGCACATTGCTCGTCTCGACCATCCGCCGGGCGCTATCGGTGCGGTCAAAACCGGTCAGCAGCAAGCCGCGTGGCTGGTAGGCCATGTAATTGCGCAGCAGATTTTCTTCTTCGTCACGGGAGTAGTGGCAGTTGCCGATCAGCACTTCGAAGCCTTTGGGGCGCAAGACCTGATGGATGGCTTCGAGGGTTTCGATGAACAGCAGGTTCGACAGCGATGGCACCAGCACCACCACCGATTGGCTCTGCGCCGAGGCCAGGGCGCGGGCCGCGGGGTTGACCACGTAATTGAGTTCCGAGGCGGCCTGCTGGACCTTTTCCACCAGTTCGGTGGCCACGCTGCTGACCCCGCGCAAGGCGCGTGAGGCGGTGATCGGACTGACCCCGGCCAGGCGGGCAACTTCGTTGAGGGTAGGGCGGCCAGTGGTGCGGGTATTTTTATCGTTTTTGGTCGAGGTCATCGGGCGGCTTGCCAAACAAAATTCAAGGCACTAAGGTAGCGCTGTCTCGATGCGGCTGCAAATGATTGAGCGGGGGTTGCCTGATCCCTGCCTGTCGGCATTGGGCAAGAATGTGTTGCAACCCATAAAAACGACAAGAAGTCGTCGGCAATGGCTGCGTTTGCACTAGAGTTTCAATGAGCAAAGGTAGCGCTGTCTGCGCGCTGAGGTGTTACATGAGTCAAGCAATCTCCGCCCTGGTCATCATGGGCGTGGCCGGCTGCGGCAAGTCCAGCGTCAGCGAGGCCTTGTGCCGGCTCAGCGGCGCGACCGGCATCGAAGGCGATTCCTTCCATCCTGCGGCCAACATCGAAAAGATGAGCGCCGGCATTCCCCTGAACGACGACGACCGTGCCGGCTGGCTGGACAGCCTGTGCGACGAACTGCGTCGCGTCGATGCCAAGGGCCAGCGCCCGGTATTGACCTGTTCGGCCCTCAAGCACAGTTATCGCGAGCGTTTGCGCAGCGCCTTGCCAGGCCTGGGCTTTGTGTTTCTCGAGTTGAGTCGCGAGGTGGCCGCTGACCGGGTCTCCCATCGTCCGGGGCACTTCATGCCGTCGACCCTGATCGATAGCCAGTTCGCCACCCTCGAGTCGCCGGTCGGTGAACCGCTGACCCTGGCCCTCAATGCCTCCGTTCACAGCGTCGAGCAACTGGCCAAGCAAGCCCACGATTGGTGGGGCGAACATGGCTTGAAGCTCGCCGTATGAGTTTTGCTTTCAAAGGTAGCGCTGTCCTGATGGCTATTGAATTACCCGCTTTAATAACAACAACAACCAGGAGACACCCCTAATGTTCGGCATGTCCCACGACACGTTCCTGCTGCTCGATGCAGTGGTCACGGTGATTGGCTTGATTGTCCTGATCACCAAGTTCAAGTTGCACCCCTTCATTGCGTTGATCATCGCGGCCGCGTTCCTCGGGCTGACTTCGGGCATGCCGATCGGCACCATCATCAAGGCGTTCCAGGACGGTTTCGGTGGGGTACTGGGGTTTGTCGGGATCATCCTCGCGTTGGGCACCATGCTCGGCAAGATGATGGCCGAGTCGGGCGGGGCGGACCAGATTGCCCAGACCCTGATCCGCGCCTTCGGCAAGGACAAGGTGCAATGGGCAATGATGTTCGCCGCGTTCCTGGTGGGCATCCCGCTGTTCTTCGAAATCGGCTTTGTGCTGCTGATCCCGCTGGTGTTCATCGTCGCCCGGCGCACCGGCGTGTCGATCATCAAGATCGGTATCCCGCTGCTGGCCGGCCTGTCCGCGGTACACGGCCTGGTGCCACCGCACCCGGGCCCGCTGCTGGCGATCGGCGTGTTCGGTGCCGACATCGGCAAGACCATTCTGTACGGTCTGATCGTGGCGCTGCCGACGGCGATCATCGCCGGTCCGATCTACGGTACGTTCATTGCCAAGTACATTCCCGGTCATCCGAATCAGGAACTGGTGGATCAACTGGCCCGTGAAACCGATTCGGCCACCTTGCCGAGCTTCGGCATCACCCTGGTCACCGTGCTGTCGCCGGTGTTCCTGATGCTGCTCAAGACCTTTGCCGACGTGGTGCTGCCAGACGGTAATTTCTTCCGCACCTTTATGGACCTGATCGGCCACCCGATCTCGGCCCTGTTGCTGGCGTTGCTGCTGTCGCTGTACACCTTCGGCTACAAGCAGGGCATCGGCTCTCAGCAGATGCTCAAGTGGCTCGACGCCAGCCTGGCGCCCACCGCCGCGATCATTCTGATCATCGGTGCTGGTGGTGGCTTCAAGCAGATGCTGGTGACCAGCGGTGTGGGTGACGTGATCGGACACATGGCTGTGGCCGCGCAGATCTCGCCGATCCTGCTGGCCTGGCTGGTGGCCGCGGTGATCCGTATCGCTACCGGTTCGGCAACCGTTGCGACCATTACCGGCGCGGGCATTGTGGTGCCGGTGGTGGGTATGATTCCTGGCGTAAACCGTGAACTGCTGGTACTGGCCACAGGTGCCGGCTCGCTGATCCTGTCCCACGTCAACGACGCCGGTTTCTGGCTGGTCAAGCAGTACTTCAACATGACCGTGGCCGAAACCTTCAAGACCTGGACCGCGATGGAGACCATTCTGTCGGTGGTGGGCCTGGGCTTTATTCTGTTGTTGTCGCTGTTCGTTTAAAGCGCATTCGACAGGCACAAAAAAACCGCAGTGATGCGGTTTTTTTGTTTTAAATCGATTTCATTGTTGAACACGGTCCCTGTAGGAGCGGGCAAGCCCGCTCGTACAGGGTTTGCGTCAGACGTTGGTTTTGCTGACCAACCCATCCGCCCGAAACATCCCGCGAATCCCGCGTACCGCCTGGCGAATTCGGTCCTGGTTTTCGATCAGGGCGAAGCGCACGTGGTCGTCGCCGTACTCGCCGAAACCCACGCCCGGGGATACGCAGACCTTGGCCTCGGCCAGCAGTTTCTTGGCAAATTCCAGCGAACCCAGGTGGGCGTATTGCTCGGGGATTTTCGCCCAGACATACATCGAAGCTTTTGGGTTCTCGACCATCCAGCCCAGCTCATGCAGGCCCTTGACCAGGACGTTGCGGCGCTGCCGGTACTGCTCGGCGATGTCGCGCACACACTGTTGATCGCCTTCCAGCGCCGCAATGGCGGCCACTTGCAGCGGGGTGAAAGTGCCGTAGTCGTGATAGCTCTTGATCCGCGCCAGGGCGTTGACCAGCTCCGGGTTGCCGACCATGAAACCGATGCGCCAGCCGGCCATGTTGTAGCTCTTGGACAGGGTGAAAAACTCCACCGCAATGTCCTTGGCCCCCGGCACTTGCATGATCGACGGGGCTTTCCAGCCGTCGTAGACAATGTCGGCGTAGGCCAGGTCGTGAATCACCAACACGTCGTATTGCTTGGCCAGAGCGATCACGCGCTCGAAGAAATCCAGCTCCACGCACTGCGCGGTGGGGTTGGACGGGAAGCCGAGGATCATCATTTTCGGCTTCGGGATCGAGCCACGAATGGCCCGTTCCAATTCGGCGAAGAAGTCCACGCCCGGAATCAGCGGCACCGAGCGCACCTGGGCGCCAGCAATCACTGCGCCGTAGATGTGGATCGGGTAGCTCGGGTTGGGCACCAGCACGGTGTCGCCCTGGTCCAGAGTGGCCAGCATCAGGTGCGCCAGGCCTTCCTTGGAACCGATGGTGACAATGGCTTCGCTTTCCGGGTCGATGTCGACCTCGTAGCGATCCTTGTACCAACGGGAAATCGCCCGGCGCAGGCGCGGAATACCTTTAGAGGTGGAGTAGCCGTGGGTGTCTTCACGCTGTGCGACGGTGACCAGTTTTTCCACAATGTGTGGCGGGGTCGCACCGTCGGGGTTACCCATGCTCAAGTCGATGATGTCTTCGCCACGACGTCGGGCGGCCATCTTCAGCTCGGCAGTGATGTTGAATACGTAAGGGGGGAGTCGATCTATGCGCGCAAAGCGGCGCGGCGAACCGTGGTCTGCCATTGTTGCCTCAGGATACGTTAGCGCCCGGAACCGTCCGAGCGACGCTGACCACTGCGGTGGTCTGGGCGCACGATAAGGGCGGCGGCGTGCGATTGTCTAGTGGCCACAAGCAACTATTTTCGACGACACTGTTCGGCTTGCACGTGACCTACTGACTTTTGAACGGAATGAACCATGGAGTTTTCCAGCGGCTTTCTGCTGAGCCTCTCGCTGTGCCTGGACATCGGCGTGGCCAACATTGCAATGATTACCCTGGCCATGCAGCGCGGGTATCTACAGGGTTTTGCCCTTGGTCTGGGGACCTGCTTCGGCGATCTGATCTACGCGGTGCTGGCGTTGGCCGGAATGACCGTGTTGCTGCAGTATTCGGCGGTGCGCTGGGTGCTGTGGATCGGTGGATCAGTGTTGTTGCTGTACTTCGCGGCGAAGATGATTTACTCGGCGATCCACCACAGCGCGGTGCTGGCGCCGGCAGGTGAGGCTGGCGGCGGCTCCCATCGCCGCGAGTTCTTGCGCGGGGTGTTCCTGGCAATGTCCTCGCCCAGCGCGATTCTCTGGTTTGCCGCGGTAGGCGGCACCCTGATTGCCCGCTCCGGTGGCGGCGGCCCGGCCAGTGCCGGTTTGTTCCTGGCCGGGTTCTTCTGCGCCGGCTTGCTGTGGAGTGCCGGCCTGTGCCTGGCGGCGACCCAGGGCGGCAAGCTGCTGGGGGACAAATTGCTGCGCTATTCCTATATGGCATCTGCAGCGATCTTCTGTTATTTCGCGGTTTACGTGATCCTATCCGGCTACAACGAGTTTGTCGGAGCGGCCGCGCCGGTCAGTCTTCCGGGGCTTTGACGGGCGACAGCATTCGAACGCCACAGCCCCCGGCGGGGGGCTGGATCGATTATGATCCAAACCCCGTTTTTTCTTGTCCGGACTTTCGCCATGAACGCTTCCAAGCCTGTCATTCGTCAGGTTACCGCCGCTGACCTCGACCGTTGTTTTGCCATCGAAACCGAGGCCTACGAGGGCGACGAAGCGGCCACCCGCGAGAAAATCGCCATCCGTATCGAGACCTGGCCCGAGGGCTTTATCGTTGCTGAAATCAATGGCGTGGTTGCCGGGTTTATCAATTCGGGTGCCGCGTATCAGGTGGAAATGGCCGATGAAGCCTTCAAGGAGATGATCGGCCACGACCCGGACGGCCCGCAGGTGGTGATCATGTCGGTAGTGGTGCACCCGGACTACCAGGGCCTGGGTCTGGCGAAAGTGTTGATGGGCGAGTTCATCACACGCATGCGCGAGCTGGGCAAGATCCGCATCAACCTGATGTGCCGCGAGCAGCACATCCGCCTGTATGCAGGTTTTGGCTTTGCCTACCTCAAAGCCTCCGAGTCAGACCACGGCGGCCTGGCTTGGCATGAAATGGCGCTGGATCTGTAGGTCTTTTCAGAACGCCAGGGCCATGCGCCGTTCGTAGCCGATACGGCCCTTGAAGGCGTCGCCGCTGTCGACCCAGCCCTGTTGCCGGTACAGCGCCAACGCCGCTTCGTTGTCAGTATCCACCGACAATTCAAGGCCCTTGATCTGCGGCCAGGCTCGGCGCGCAGCGTCCGGCAGGGCTTGCAGGCAGGCTTTGCCATAACCCTGGCCCTGGCAACGTCGGTCGACTTGCAGTGCGTGCAGGGAGGCGGTGTCCTCGTGGGCCCAGGTTGGCAGGAAGGGCGGGCGCTTGAGCAGCAGGAAGGCCACGGGAATGTCGTCGGCGATCAGCGCAAAACCCTGGATCGCATCGCCAGCCGCCGCGCCCAAGGAATGCAGGGCGCCATGGATATCGCCGCTGAACAGCTTTTGCGCGGGGTGAACCTCGATAGCTTCCACCTGTTGGCGTTGTAGCGCCGAAAGCCGCGCATAAGGAACGAGTTGAGTAGCCACTGAGGTGTCCGTCATCCGGCGAAATCAAGGCTCGGATTTTATCCCGTTTGCAGTCGGACAGATTTTTTTCTTCACGCTGTCGAATGCGCTGTGTGTCAGTCGACTAAGGGTGTCTTCCGATAAAACAGCAGGAGAGCCGTGATGAACGCACCGATGGAAAACACTGAAGTCCACACCCTGATCGAGCACTACCGCAAAGCGGTGGTGGCCAAGGACATCGACACCTTAATGGGCCTGTATGCCGACAACATCGTCTCGTTCGATGCGGTCAAGGCTCTGCAATTCAAGGGCAAGGCCGCCTACCGCGCGCACTGGGAAGAATGCATGACGTATTGCCCCGGTCCGCACCTGTTCGAGTTCGCCGAACTTCAGGTGACCCAAAGCCAGGATTTGGCGTTCGCCCACTGGCTGGTGCACTGCGGTGGCACCGACGACAAGGGCGAAACCAAAGGCTGCTGGATGCGTGCCAGCGCCGGTTATCAACGCATCGCCGGGCAATGGCGGATTGTCCACGAGCACTGGTCGGCCCCCTTCGACATGGTCAGCGGCGCGGCGTTGTTCGAGCTTGAGCCCTAATCGTCGGGTTTTTCGCCAAACCTGCATTCTGCAGCCATAGTTGATCAGCCCGCAGTGGGAGAGCCTTATGAAATACCTATGCCTGGTCTACAGCGACGAACACCTGTTGCACAGCTCGCCCGACAGCCCTGAGGACGCCGAATGCATGGCCTACGCCGAATCGGTACAGGGCAGTGGCCGGATGCTCGCCGCCGAGGCCTTGCAGCCGGTGCAGACCGCCACCACGGTGCGCATGCGCGGCGGCAAGCTGTCGATCACTGACGGCCCGTTTGCCGAAACCAAGGAGCAATTGGCCGGGTTCTACCTGATCGAGGCCAAGGATCTGAACGAAGCCATCCAGGTCGCCGGGAAGATTCCGGCCGCCCGGGTCGGCAGTGTCGAAGTCCGTCCCATCCGTGAACTGAATCTCTGATAACAAGCATAAGACAGGAGTTTATTCATGAGCATTTCCAACGCCGGCCCGCAGCCGGCTGACCACCAACTGGTCATCAGTCGGCTGATTGATGCGCCACGCAACAAAGTGTTCCGCGCCTGGACCGAGCCAAAGTTGCTCGCTCAGTGGTGGGGGCCCCACGGCATGACCACCCCCGAATGCGAAATGGACCTGTGGGTCGGCGGCCAGTTTCGTACGCTGATGCGCGCTCCGGATGGCAGCGAGTATCCCACCAGCGGCGTGTTCCTGGAGATCCAGGCTCCGCAGCGGCTGGTGTTCACCGATGCGTTCAAGCCGGGCTGGATTCCCTCCGGCAAGCCTTTCATGACGGCTGAAGTGACCTTCGATGAGGTCGACGGAAAAACGCTGTACACCGCCCGCGCCATGCATTGGAACCAGGAGGATCGGCAGGCACACGAGGCCATGGGCTTTCATGATGGCTGGGGACAGAGTCTGGATCGGCTGGTGACGCTGGTCACCACGGACATGCCTGACTGATGCCTGGCGAGGAGGTCAAGGCCCTGGTCGAGTCGGTCTACCGTAACGAGTCGCGGCGGATCCTGGCGACCTTGATTCGTTTGCTCGGCGATTTCGATCTGGCCGAAGAGGCCCTGCATGAAGCCTTCTTCGTCGCGGTCGAGCGTTGGCAGCGCGACGGTGTGCCGGATAATCCCCGGGCCTGGCTGGTTTCCACCGGGCGCTTCAAGGCCATTGACGGCCTGCGTCGGCGCGCGCGGTTCGCTGCGTCCCAGGCACAACTGGTGGCGCAACTTGAAGCATTGGAAGAGGCCGAGTGGAGTGTCGAGGACGTGCAAGACGATCGTCTGCGGTTGATCTTCACCTGTTGTCACCCGGCACTCGCCGCCGATGCGCAAGTGCCGCTGACTTTGCGTGAAGTCTGCGACCTGACCACCGAGGAAATCGCCCGGGCCTTTCTCGCCACACCGGCCACCATTGCCCAGCGCATCGTGCGCGCCAAAGCGAAGATTCGCGACGCGAAAATTCCCTACCAGGTGCCGTCCCTGGCTGAATTGCCTGAGCGCCTTGATAGCGTGTTGCGGGTGATTTACCTGGTGTTCAACGAAGGTTATTCAGCGTCCGTCGGCACTGAGCTGACCCGCGAGGACCTGACCCGCGAAGCGATCCGCCTTGGTCGCCTGCTCATGGAATTGCTGCCAGAGGCCGAGGTCATGGGGCTGCTGGCGTTGATGCTGCTCAACGAGTCGCGACGTCCGGCGCGCACTTCGCCCACTGGCGAACTGATCCTGTTGGATGAGCAGGACCGTTCGCTGTGGAGCGCGGCCATGATTGCCGAAGGCTGCGCCTTGATCGAGCGCGCCTTGAGCCTGCGCGATATCGGACCTTATTGTCTGCAGGCGGCGATTTCGGCGGTGCATGCCGAAGCACCGAGCGCCGCCGACACCGACTGGGCGCAGATCGTCGGCTTGTACGATGTCCTGCTGCAGGCGTTGCCGTCGCCGGTGATTGAGCTCAATCGCGCAGCGGCCATTTCGCGGCGTGATGGCCCCTTGGCCGGATTGCAGTTGGTCGAGCAGATCCTTGCACGCGGTGAGTTGCTCGACTATCACCTGGCGCATTCGGCGCGGGGTGAGTTCTGTCGCCAACTGGGGCGCATGGACGAGGCGCGGGCTGCCTATCGCCGGGCTCTGGAGCTGACCCGGCAAGTCCCCGAGCAACACTTTATCGAGCAGCGCCTGCACGAACTGGGCTGACACCCCTCAGGCTGGGTTTTTGCCACCTGAGGTCATTCGAGCATCTTCGCCAGCATCCAACTGCCCGCCGGTCCCGGCGGATTCAAACGTGACCAGAGCGCGTCCACCGCCACCGGCTTTGGCCAACCACGGACCTTGAGTTCCTGCAATGTGCCTGGGCCAAAACGCGCGACCAGCCAACGCGGCAGAGGCGCCCAGCCGAAACCACCCTGGGCCATTTCCAGCAACATCAGGTAGCTGGGCGCTGACCAGACCCGACCCTGCGCACGGCTTTCATAGGGATTGATGATGGTTGCCAGGCGCAATTCGCGATGTTGCTGAAGCACTTGCCGGTCGATCTTCGCCAGCGTGGCCAAGGGGTGCGCAGGAGACACGAACAGGGCGATTTCGGTGTGCTCGTCGACCGTCGCGCGATCCAGGTCCGGCGGGTAATGCTCCTGCATTTCAGCGAAACCGATATGGGCGCGACCGCCTTGCACCAGGGCGATCAAGTCGTCGCATTCGGCGATCAGGCATTCCAGTTCGAGGTCCGGGTAGCGCTGTTCGAACTCGCTCAGGGCCGCTTCAAATCGATCCGATTGGTAGGTGTCGGACATGGCGATGGTCAGCTTCGCCTCCACCCCCTGCGCCAACTGCGCCGCACTCATTTCCAGGCGGCTGGTGGCCGCGAGAATTTCCTCGGCACGCTGCAGCAGCACGTGCCCGGCCGAGGTCAGGCCGGGCTTGCGGCTGCTGCGGTCGAACAGCGTGACGTTGAGGTCGATCTCCAGGCTGGCGACTGCCGCGCTGATGGTCGACTGACTCTTGCCCAACTTGCGTGCGGCGGCGGAAAACGAGCCCTGGGTCGCTGCTTGGACAAAGGCCAGCAGCACTTCATGTGAGGCCATGAACTATCGCCTTGATCGATGGTTACTGGTTATGAAGTATCGGCATCGTGGCAGATGATGGCAACCCTGTTCACTTGTAAAGGCATTGGATCATGACCACGCAAAAATCCCTCACCGAGCGTATTGGCCAAGCCATCGGTTTCGAATTGCTCGCCGTCCTGCTGTGCACGCCACTGCTGGCGTGGCTGATGGACAAGCCGGTGGTCGACATGGGCGTCGCCACCATCGCCATCGGCCTGATTGCCCTGGCCTGGAACGTGCTCTTCAACGGCCTGTTCGATCGCCTGCTCAAGCGCTTGAAGCTGACGCCCAGTGCCTTCACTCGAGTGATTCACGCGTTGCTGTTCGAAGGCGGGCTGGTGGCTGTCAGTGTGCCGCTGATTGCCTGGTGGTTGAACGTCAGCCTGTTGCAGGCGTTGATTCTCGACATCGGCGTGCTGCTGTTCTTCCTGCCGTACACCTATGTCTACCACTGGGCCTACGACGTGGTGCGCGAGCGTATGTTGCTGGCCAGAAGCGTGCGCGCATGCAGTCGTTGATCAGTAATCCCCGCGCTTGCGAAACGCCCAGCGTCCGGCAATCAGGGTAAAGGACGCCACCAGCGCCACCAGGATCCAGAACCCTTCGGGATCGCCCGAGAGCGGCACGCCGCCGACGTTCATCCCGAAGAAGCCGGCGATGATGTTGATCGGCAGCGCCAGCACCGTGACCACGGTCAGGGTGAACAGCGTGCGGTTGCTCTGTTCATTGAGGTTGGCGGCGATCTCTTCCTGCAACAGTTTGATCCGCTCGCCGAGGGCCGTCAGGTCGTTGATGATCAGGGCGAATTCTTCGGTGGATTTGCGCAACTCCTTGACGTCCTCTTTCTGCAGCCATTGCGGCGGACGATTGAGCAGCCGCAGCAGCGAGCCCGGCTCCAGCGCGAGCAGGCGTTGCAGGCGCACCAGCACGCGGCGGTTGGCGCCCAGTTCGGCGCGGTTGGTCGAAAGCCGGGAGCATAGCAACTGGTCTTCGACCTGGTCGACGCTGAGGCTGGTCTTGCGCACGATCTGGGTCAGCACTTCGCCCTGATCGCGCAACAGGTGCACCAGCAATTCCAGGGGCGAGCGAAAACACTCGCCGGCCTTGACTGAGGAGCGCAGCTTGTCCACCGAGTGCAGCGGTTGCAGGCGGGCGCTGACGATCAGTCGGCTGCGGGCGCAGACCCACAGGGTCGAGACGTCCGAGGATTGCAGATTGCTGAGGTTGAACACCACGTCGTTGACCACCGCGAGCAAGGCCGAGTCGACGTGCTCGATTCGCGTTGAGCGCGAGCCTTCGTGCAACGCTTCAAAGAATTCGTCGGGTAGCGCCAGGTGGGCTTTCATCCAGCGCTCGCAGGCGGCGTGGGCGAGATTCAGGTGCAGCCAGAGAAATTCGTCTTCACTGGCCGGCTGCTGCAGGCGTTGCAGGGCCTCGGCCGATTCAATCTCACGACCCCGTTCACCGGGGCGAAAACTGAAGCCATAGAGCAGGCCAAAAAGATCGGCGTCGCGGTGGCGGTGATCGATGCTGTAGTTCATGGCGTCTCGCGGGAGGGCGCGCTCGCTGCGTCAATCACAACGTCGCTCGAGCGGCATCATGGCAAGCCGATTTGACCGTTTTGTGACAGCTTGACGACTGGCGCCAAGCGCTCTAAACCGCTGGTCGGCGCCGCTCAAGAAATGCGTGCCGAGGCCGATGACGCCTAGGCTGGTCTGTGCAGCCGGGTCCCCACTTGGTTGTCCGCATTATTCCCGTCGTGAGATATCCCTCGATGTTTTTGCAAAAGTCCCTGAGAGCTCAAATCCTCGCGCTGCTGAGTGGCAGCCTGGTTGCAATGTTGTTAATCGCCCTGGCCTGTTTTTACCTGCTCTCCAGCGGCGTGCAGAGTTACCGACAGTTGATCGAGGGGCCGCTGCACACCTCGCAGTTGATCGATGAGGCCAACCTGCAATTCAAGATTCAGGTGCAGGAGTGGAAGAACGTCCTGCTGCGCGGCAAGCAGCCGGCCGACCGGGACAAATACTGGCAGCAGTTCCAGGCACGCCAGGGCGATGTACAGAACATCCTTGGTGAACTGAGCCGTCAGCCGGCCATCGAACCCGCACTCAAGGCCCGCATCGACAGCCTGCGCGACGCGCACCGGGCGCTGGGCAGTTCTTATCAGCAGGGGCTGGAGGCCTATCGGGCAGCCGGGGCCGATCCGGCGGCGGGTGATAACGCGGTCAAGGGTGTGGACCGCGCCACCAGCGAGCAGATGAGTGAACTGGTCAACGAACTGCGCCAGCGTGGCAATCAGCAGTCAACTGCGATCAGCAACAGTGCCGAGCGCACCGTGCTGCTGGGCATTGTGGTGATGTTGATCTCGGGGTTGCTGATTGGCCTGTTCAGCCTGTGGCTGGTCAACCGGCATCTGGTGCAGCCAATCCAGCGCCTGATCGAGTACGTCGCGCAGTTGAGCCAGGGACGTTTCTCGGCGCGAGTGGCCAACGATCGCCAGGACGAACTGGGTCGCCTGGCGCTGGCGGCCAACACCTTGCGTGATTTTCTCGCCGAGACCTTTGCCCGCCTGCAACGTAGCGCCACTGATCTGGACAGCGCCAGCGGTGAACTGAATGAGATTGCCGGGCAGATGTCCCACGGCACCAACGAACAGTTCAGCCGCACCGATCAGGTGGCTACGGCGATGAACGAAATGTCCGCCACCGCCCAGGAAGTTGCCCGACACGCCGCCGATGCCGCGCGGGCCGCCGACGATGCCGACCAGTCGGCACAACAGGGTGAGCAGGTGATGCAGAGCACCATCGACGCCATCACCCAGATGCGCGGTGAGATCGCCAACACCGCGACGGTGATCCGCCGCCTGGAAACGGATAGCGGGCGTATCGGCAAGGTGCTGGAGGTGATTCGCGGCATTGCCGAGCAAACCAACCTGCTGGCACTCAACGCCGCCATCGAAGCTGCGCGTGCCGGGGAATCCGGGCGCGGTTTTGCCGTGGTTGCCGATGAGGTGCGCAGCCTGGCCCAGCGCACGGCAGCGTCGATCATCGAGATCAATCAGATTATCCAGAGCGTGCAAACCGGCGCGGTGGACGCCGCGCAGGCGATCGAAAGCGGTCAGTCGCGCAGTGACGAGAGTGTTGAGCAAGTGACCCGGGCCGGGGCCATGCTTGAGCGCATCACCGAGTCGGTGGAGGCCATTCGCGACATGAACCGGCAGATTGCCACGGCGGCTGAAGAGCAAACCTCGGTCGCCGAAGACATCTCGCGCAACCTCACTGAAATCACCAGTATTGCCAGCACCAACCTGGACAATGTGCAGCGCACGCAGGCGGCGAGCAGCAATCTGCACGGCTTGTCGGGTCAGCTCAATGAAGTGACAGCGCGCTTGAGTGCATAAGCACTCGGCGGGAACGAAAAAAGCCGCACAGCCCTGAGGGTGTGCGGCTTTTTCGTTTGGACGATTATTTGTCCTGGACGTTGCTCAGGACGGCGCCGGTCTTGGCGTCGAGCTTCACATCCCATTCGACATTCTTCGCGTCACGGATTTCCACTTCGTAGACATAGGTGCCAGTGGTGGCGTTGTGATCCAGTTCAGTGTCGGTGATGTTCGCCGCCGTGGTGCCTGGGTGCACGGCCAGAGCCGCCTGGTTGAGCTTTTCAAAGTCCATGATGGTGCCCGACTTGAGCAGGCCAGGAATCTGGTCAGGACGCACGTCGGCCATGGCAAAACCGGCGGACAGGGTCAGGGCAGCGGCAGTGAACAGGGTGGTCAACGTTTTCATGGTTCATTCCTTGGTCTGAGCTGTTTAAGTGGAATCAGGTTAATGGTTGCAACTTAATTCATCCTTAATCTACGACATGGGGGCTTTGCGCCGTTTGTTCAATCCCTACACGTTCGGGCGTTACATGCTGGAGCCAGATCAATGGAGGCTCTTATGAAACGTTTGTTCGCAGTACTTTATGCACCGATGTTCCTTGCCGGGTTTCTTGGCGGCGGTATAGCGCTGGTGGGCAGGACCGGGCTTTCGGCCTGGTGGCTGCTGGTTTTTTTTCTCTGCGCGCTGCTGGTCTCGTTCCTCGCCGAACACCTGCTGCCCTATGAGCCATGCTGGAACCGCGACCAGGGCGACAGCGGGCGCGATGTGGCCCATGCGCTGGTCAATGAAGCGTGCAATGCGGCGGCCTTGCTGATGTTGCCGGGGCTGGTGGCGGTGCTGTCATTCGAGGGCATCTGGCCCGTGGATTGGCCGCTCTGGACGCAGCTGTTACTGGCCATGCTGATTGCCGACGCGGGTATCAGCCTGACCCATTACGCCAGTCACCAGGTGCCGTGGATGTGGCGTCTGCATGCGGTGCATCACAGCGTCCAGCGGCTCTACGGTTTCAATGGTCTGATGAAACATCCGCTGCACCAGATGTTGGAGGCGGCGGTGGGGTTCCTGCCGTTGATCCTGCTGGGCATTCCCATGGAGGTGGCGGTGTTGCTGGCGTACGCCATCAGCCTGCAATTGCTGCTGCAGCATTCCAATGTCGATATGCAGCCGGGGTGGTTGTCCTACGTGTTTGCCTGGGCGCCGGTGCACCGTTTGCACCACATGAAATATGGCGCGGCGGGCAACGTGAACTTCGGCTTGTTCTTCAATCTGTGGGACCGACTGCTGGGCACCGCGCTGCACAACCCACCCCATGGGATTCGCGATGGTGACCTGGGGATTGGCAATCGCGCGGATTTTCCCAAGGGCTATGTCGATCAGTTGCTCGATCCTTTCCTGCCTGAACAGCTGGGCGAAGAGCCCGCAGTGCCTCAAGGGCTGCGTCGCTGATACCTAGGCGCGCAGGCAAATATCGATAGCGCCGAGGCCCTGGCTGGCGGTCACGCCGAAGATTTTTTTCAGCGTGCGCGACAAATGTGCGGTATCGGCGAAGCCCGCCTCATGGGCCGCGCGGGTCACGTTGCAGCCGCTCAGCAGTAGGGCCATGGCCAACCGCAGACGGCGCCACAACACCAGGCGACGCACCGGCAAGCCGACCTGTTGGGCGAACAGCCGCTCCAGTTGGCTCAGGGAAACGTTGGCTTGCTCGGCGAGCGTCGCAGCCGCGACTTTGCCGTTGAGCAGGTTGTCCAATGCCATCAGCGCCCGGCTGATACGCGGGTCGTCGAGTTGGCGGCGGGGGCAGCTTTGCAGCGCTTGATCGAGGCAGGGCTGTGTCGGTTCGACATCGCGCAGGTGGTCCTGCAGGACCAACGCATCGAACATCAAGGGCTCGGCATAAAGGCTAAAGACCTGGTCGCCGGCCTCGACAATCGCATGGGGGCGCAGCGATTCGATAAACATCCGGTGAGCTGTTTGTGTCACGCCGTCCAGTTCAAGAGTGACGGGCTGCCCGGTGGCGATGATCAACTGATGGGCATAATGCGCATGGGGCGCGGTACGCCCCAGCTTGCCGAACACCAGGCCATAATCACGCCCCAGCCAAAGCTGCCCGGTCCACTCATGGGCCTGACTCATTTAGAACCCGTTGCGTTCGAGCAACTGGGCCACGGTGCCGGTTGCGGGGCGCTTGTAGTAGCTGAGCAGTTCGCTGGCGCGGTTGGTGAAGATGCCGTCGACACCGGCATCCATGACGCTTTTGAAGTCGACGTCATCATCGAGGGTGTAGACATGCACCAGCATCCCCAGGTCGTGGGTGTACCGGTTCATCCAGGGTTGTACCAGGTTGCTGTAGCTCTGGTCGCCGAGGTCGGAGCGGGTCGCCGAAGGGCCGGTGCCGATTGCGCCGCTGGCCTTGGCGAAGTCGACCCATTGCTCGAAGGCTGCGTTGTCTTTCGGTTGTTGCCGGGCATAGAAGGTGGCTTTGTCCTGGTCCCCGGAATCGGCAAACTTCACCTTCGATTGAGGTTCAATGCTGCCTTCCGCCACCCATAGCAGGAGGATTTTCGGCACTTGCGGCATTTCCTCCTGGAGCTTTTGCAGGCTGCTCTTTTCGAAGGTCTGCAGCACTACCTTGCCTTTCCCCTGGCCAACAGCCAGTTCGCTTTTCGCCAGTTTTGATCCGGCCGGACTCAGCCAGCCACGGTCTTGCAGCTTATCCCTGAGGTCGCGCTCGATCCCGGGAAATTGCTTGGGCTCCTTGGTCTCGATGTACAGGCCGGGTTTGTGCCGGGGATTGCCCTGGGCGATGTCGATGACTTCGTCGAGGGTGAGGATTTGCAGGCCGGCATAGGCCGGGCGGGCGCGGTCCGGATAGGCCGTGTTGAACCAGCTGCCGGCATCCAGGCTTTTCAGTTCGGCCAGGGTGAATTCGTTGGCCGGGCTGTTCTTGCGTTCGGGAAACTTGCTGGCGACGTCGGTGGTGCGTTGCAGATTGTCGTCGTGCAGGGCGAAGAGCACGCCGTCCTTGCTGCGTTGCAGGTCCAACTCCAGATAGTCGGCGCCGAGGTCGCGCGCGAGCTTGTAAGCTGCGGCGGTAGACTCCGGTGCATCGAAAGAAGCGCCCCGATGAGCGATCACCGCCGGATGCGGAATACCATTGGCCGTTGCCACCGCCTTGGGGCTTGCGGGCTCGGCAGCCTGTAGCTGGCCGACGCCGAGCAGCAGGCTCAGCAGCAGGGCGTTTTGGGAAAAGTGGGCAGGCATGGTCGAAGTCCTTTCGTCAGTCGCATTGCAAGAGGAATACCTTTTAACAACTGAGTGACTGTTGTGCTATCGCATCACCGACATAAAGCTGTGCGAATGCGGTTTTGTGGGAGCGAGTCTGCTCGCGAAAAACGTCAATGATGATTCGAGCACGCAGAATGTGCCCATCCTCCTCAGTTTTTTTCGCACCTTTGCAGTACTCTAGGCCCCGGCAGGTTCCCCGGTAGAGGGAACGCCGATCGCTCGCCCTGCGTGTAAACCATTGATCACCGGTCCGCCCCGACCTTTTGTGAGGTTTACCATGCGCATCACTTCTGAACTTATCTGCCAGGCCGCCGATCAACTCCAGGGTTTCGTCGGCCTCAATCGCAAGACCGGCCAGTACATCGTGCGCTTCAGCGAAGATTCGTTCGGCATGGATGTCGCCGATGACGGCATCATCCCCAGCAATGAATTCGTCTGGGCGCCCGGCCCGGAGCACGCCATGACCCTCAAACGCGAACTGATCCAGCTGTTGCTGGACCAGAACATCGATGAGCGGATCAACATCAGCGAACCGTTGCGGGTGTACATGCGCCGGGTCGATGTGCCGCAGATTACGGCAGTGCGGGTCAGGACCTGAACGCGTAGGCACGCTCGACCTTGCACACTCGCGTCTCAAAGGCGATGTACCACGTCGAGCGACCTCGCTCACGGATGGCGCTGTGTTCAGCGTGGTGTTTCCAGGCGCGGATCGCTTCTTCGCTGCTCCAATACGACACGGTAATTCCCAGTCCATCGTCGCCGCGTGCCGATTCCACGCCGAGAAACCCCGATTGTTCGCGCGCCAGCTCGAGCATTTGTTCTGCGGCCTGGGCGTACCCCTGATCCCCCGGGTTGCGCAGCGAGGTGAAGATCACTGCGTAGTAGGGCGGTTGTGGCGTCGTGGCGATCATCGCTGGTTCCTCGCGCAGGCCTCGACGAACGCCGCGACCAACGGCGGCAGTTGGCCCTTGAGCGCAGCGCGTTCGGGTTGGAACAGGGTGGCGACGAAGAACGGATGGGCCTGCAACTCGATCGCCCGAGGTTCGCCGCGCGCATCCTGGCCGCTGACGCGCAGATCCTGGTTCAGCAGTTCGTCGATGAAAGCCGGATTGATCCCGTAGCGGCAGCGATAGCCTTCGCTGATCTGTTTGCTGGCGTAGGCCTTGGCGATCAGTGAGCCTTCGACTAACTGGATCTGGTCGATGGCTTCGATCAGCGCGCAGGTCAGTGGCGCGATCACGGCACGCGCTGCTTCAGGCGCCGGTTCTCCGTGTTCAGCGTCGGCCCAACCCATTACATTGCGTGCGAACTCCAGCACGGCATGCTGGAACCCGCCGCAGGTGCCGAGGAGCGGTCGCTGTCGTTCTCGCGCAAAACCAATCGCCCATAGCGCGCCATCAGTGTTGCGGTAGGGGCTGCCCGGCACACACCAGAGGCCGTCGAAGTGGGAAAAATCGCTATCGGCGGCGATCGATTCGGTCGCCAGCCATTGCCACTGAACATCGCGATCGATGTGCCGTGCGGCGAGTTCCAGGGCCAATGGAATAGCCTGGTGGGCGGTGATCTGTGGATCGTAGTCGCCAATCAAGGCAATACGCAGCGGCGGGGTGGCGTGCATGGGGTGGTCTCCGAGACTGGTTGATTCCTGGCGGCTACTATAGATTGGCGTTCACGCAATCAATATTGGCGTTTACCCAAGTGATCAATGCAGCAGCGCACTATCAATTGGATTACCCCGACCTCGTACTGATCCTGGCATTGGTCCGCGGTGGCTCCCTGGCGCGTGCCGCAGCACTGTTGAAGGTTGATGTGTCGACAGTGTTTCGCGGCGTTCGCCGTCTTGAAGGCGCATTGGGCCAGGCGTTGTTCGAGAAAAGCCGAGCCGGGTATTTGCCCACCAGCCTGGCCAGGACCCTGGCCGAGCAGGCTGAACGTGCCGAGCAGGCGTTGGAGGCTGCGCGTGTGGGTGTGGAGCAGGGTGGGGAAGTGGTGAGCGGCACGGTGCGCCTGACCTGTACCGATTCGGTGTTGCACGCCTTGTTGCTGCCGGCCCTGAAGCAATTCATGCCCGGTTATCCGGCATTGACCCTGGAGTTGAGCACGTCCAATGACTTTGCCAATCTCAGTCGTCGCGATGCCGACATTGCGCTGCGCCTGACGCGCTCGCCACCGGAGCATCTGGTTGGACGACGCTTGGCAGCGGTGACCTATAGGGTCTGCGCCAGTGTCGACTATCTGCAGTCGATGGTTCCGTGCGACCTGTCACACCTCAGTTGGATCGCCCCCGATGACTTCCTGCCGGATCACCCCACTGTCGCGTGGCGTCGTCAGCACTTGCCCGGCGTGCAGCCGGCCTATCGCTGTAACAGCATGCTCGCCGTTACCGAATTGGTGCGGGCCGGACTTGGCGTGGCGGCGTTGCCGGACTTTCTGATCGATCCGGCGCAAGGCATGCAAGGGGTGGGCGAGCCGCTGGCCGGTTACGACAGCAGCCTGTGGTTGCTGACTCGCCCGGACTGTCGCGCGCTGCGCTCGGTGGTGACGTTGTTTGACGAATTGGCGCGCGCCATTCGCCTGCCGGCGCAGTTGCCGGGAGTCAGGCTGGATTCGTCGCAGTGATCCGGGCGCTGTCAGTGCGGTTGCGACCATTGCTCTTGGCGCTGTACAGCGCCTTGTCCGCTTCGTCGAGCCACTGGGCCGCGTCGCTGAAGCGTGGCTGATAGGTCGCCAGGCCAATACTCAGGCTGACTTTCAATGCAGCGACCTGTGGATGCCGATACTGGCTGAATACCAGGCGCAAGCGCTCCATTACTTCGATGGCTTGGTCCTGGGGCAGGTTCGGCAAAATCACGCAGAACTCATCGCCGCCATAGCGTCCCGCCACGTCGCTCTCGCGCAGGTTGCGTTTGAGCTCCAGGCTGAGTTGGCGCAGGACGCTGTCCCCGACAATGTGCCCGTAGGTGTCATTGATGGCCTTGAAATGGTCGATATCGATCAGGCCGATGGTGGCTGTGTTTGAGGGTTGCTGGCACTCAAGGAAGGAGAGTTGCAGCAGATCCTTCCAGGCGCCGTGGTTGAACAGGCCGGTCAGGCTGTCAGTGCGACTCAAGGCACTCAGCGCGCGCTTGTGCTCGGACAGCTTAATCGCCAGTTGGTAACAGACCATGCCCACAGCCAGAGGGTAGAGGGTCAGCATGGGCAGGCAGGCGTAAACCTGAACCAGGCTGACCGAGAATGTAAAACCGCTTCCCAGCAGGCTCCAGGACACGGCGATCCCCACCAGCTGCGCGAGGCTGCCCTGAAGCAGCAGGCGTACGCCTCCGGCGGCGACATTATTCATCGCCATCATCGAGAGGATGGTCACCGTCGCCAGGGGATTGAAATGCATGGTGGCGGCCCAGAATCCGCCAGCCAACGAATCAATCAGCAGATTGCGACGTTCAGCCTTGTAGGGAAATGCCGAGCGGCACGACAGTTGAAAGGCCAGGTGTGGCCAGATCGCAGCATTGAATAGCAGCAGTCCCCAGACCCAGGCGGGTGGGGACAATGAATAGAGGCCGGCGGCTACGCTGAGGCAGCCAATGCCCAGGCCAATGATCCTGGGTTTGTAGATGCGCTTGGCAAACGACAGCCCTTTGCCGCGTTGGTTTTCCATGAATGAAAGGCACTCGTGTCGCTTTGAAATAACTTGTCGTGTTTTTCCAAAGTTTCCAAAGATGGGGGTCAATCGCCCAATAGTGTCATTTATCCCACGGGTGCGCATCCGTAGCCCGCGAAACTCACAGGCATGGGAGCGTAGCGCAAATCAGCGCTTAAGGCGGCTCAGCATTGATAACAGGCGAGGAACATGTCCAGCGCCGATTCAATCACCGTACTTTGCATCTCGGCTGACAGCGGTGGTTGATTCAGCGAAATCTGCGGCCAGAAGGCGAACGCCTTGAGCATCCCGTGCATCTGCTGGGCCGCGAATCCGGGATCGACCGGCTTGAGTTGGCCGTCAGCCTGAGCTGCGCGAATCCACAGGGTCAGCGCTTCTTCGCGCTCGGCGATGCGCAGGACCATGTCCTGGACGCGCTCCGGGGAGTGAATGGTTGCAGCAATGGCCACGCGTGCCAGGTCGAGGAAACTGTCGTCGGCAAGCATCTGCAGCTTGCACTGCAACAGGTGGCGCAATTGCTCGCGCAGTGGCTGACCGGGAATGTAGGCGGTGTCTTGTTCGGCCGTGACATTGGTCCATAAGCGGCGCAGGATTTCGCTGAACAACTCATCCTTGCTCGGAAAGTGGTTGTACACCGTGCGCTTGGACACACCGGCAGTCGCAGCGATCTTGTCCATGCTGGTGATGTCGAAACCGCTGACGCGGAACTCGGCAATCGCCGCCTGGACAATGGATTCGCGCTTACGCTCGGTGAGTCGCTGAGGAGCTGTCATAACTGGGCTTCGACACGTCAGATGAAGAGTTACACTCGGTAGTTTACTTAGTCCCGGCTTTGATGCAATGTAGAAACTACACCGTGCAGTGTAGTTCTGTGGGTGAAAATTAGAGTTTACGGCTGAAGCGTGCGTGCATTGGCCAGTTCAATTCCACATAGAAATCCTCGTTTTCATCGGTTTCTGGAGTCATTTGCACATGGCCACTTTTTCTTACCTGGCAGACAACGCCAACACCTTGAAAACCTCACGACAGGAACAGGGGCGTTATCGCAATCATGCGGTGGTACGCCAACCAGGGCTGCGCAAGACCCTGAAAATCTTCTGGAACATGCTCTTCAACAAGCCGCGCAACACGCGACCTGACGGGACCATTCCGGTTCAAGGGCTGACCCGCGAGCAGTTACTCGAGGCACCCAATCACAGTGTCTTCCGGCTTGGACATTCGACCCTGCTGCTGAAACTGCGAGACAAGTTCTGGCTGACCGACCCGGTCTTTGCCGAGCGTGCCTCCCCGGTGCAATGGGCCGGCCCCAAACGCTTTCACCAGCCACCCCTCAGCCTTCAAGAGCTGCCGGAAATCGAAGCAGTGATCCTGTCCCACGATCATTACGATCACCTGGACCATCAGACCATCCTGACTCTGGCGAGCAAGACCCAGTGCTTCCTGGCGCCTCTGGGTGTGGGTGAGACCTTGATCAAGTGGGGTGTTGATGCCGGCAAGGTACGCCAACTGGATTGGTGGCAAGGCACCCAGGTCGGCGGCATTCATTTTATTGCCACGCCCTCCCAGCACTTCTCCGGCCGTGGCTTGTTCGACGGCAACAGTACGCTGTGGGCATCGTGGGTCATCATCGATGCGGACAGGCGAATCTTTTTCAGCGGCGACACCGGCTACTTCGATGGCTTCAAACGTATCGGCGAGCAATTCGGTCCTTTCGACCTGACCTTGATGGAGACCGGCGCTTACAACGTCGAATGGCCGTTGATCCACATGCAGCCGGAACAAACCCTGCAAGCCCACATCGACTTGAAGGGGCGCTGGCTGCTGCCCATCCACAACGGCACCTTTGACCTTTCCATGCACGCCTGGCACGAACCCTTCGATCGCATCCTGGCCTTGGCCTGGGAGCGCAATGTGTCCATCGCCACGCCGCAGATGGGTGAAGCGTTCAACCTTGACCAACCGTCGAGCGGACACGCCTGGTGGCTGGAGGTCGAGGGGGCGACCGAGCAGGTGGTTGCCAGGGGCTAGGGCCGCCTTTATTCGATCATCACAAAATCCGCTCGCCCCACTGGATTGGGCGCCACCCCCCTGACGCTCATGCCACGGCCAGGGGCAAATCCGGGGAAGAACACCAGCCCCTCGGCCTCCAGTCGGTAGGTGAGGGCCAATCGCGTGACCTCGAGAACTTCGGCACCGGCTTCAAACCGCTGGATCGCTTCTACGCTGACGCCGGACTCGCGGGACAGATCCGCAACGGACCAGTCCAG
The DNA here is from genome assembly GCF_019212185.1 of Pseudomonas fluorescens. NCBI lineage: Bacteria > Pseudomonadati > Pseudomonadota > Gammaproteobacteria > Pseudomonadales > Pseudomonadaceae > Pseudomonas > Pseudomonas fluorescens. The sequence continues at coordinate 5,057,451 of NZ_CP078138.1, read as the reverse complement.
CATGGCGCGCGCCTGGGCGCAGTGTTTGGGGGTGAACTGGAACAGGGCGATTCGCTCCAGGGTGACTTTCATTGCAATTGAGGCCATGGCTTGCTCCGGGCGTTTGAGTGGCAAATCAACAAGTACTGTGTTTTTGTACAGTTGTTTTGCGTCCGGATCAAACTCATTTTTTTGATGAATGTGATCCTGGGCGACCGTCAATGGTCCAGGCCCGGTGCCTCGCGGATGATGAAGTGGTCGAGATTCTCGATGTTGGCACTGAACACTCCGAACGTCTGATCAGGTTTTTTCTTGCTCGGTACCTGCTTGAGCTGCGGCATCACCCCATAAAAGAAGCAATACAACTCGTGCTCGCTTTCAATCGCGTGCTTGATCTCCTCGAGAAACGCCTTGCGCTTGCGGTAGCCCTCGATCAGTTTTTTACCCAGGTACAGGGTGACCGAATAGGGCTTCTTCTCGAACCAGACCTTCTTCTCAAAATCGATACGAAAACTCTGGGTGTAGTCCTTGATCTCCTTGATCCTGCCCCAGTACACCAACCCCTGGTTATCCTGCAGGTATTCGATCTTCTTGAAGAATGACGCGTAGGACGCCTTGTGCTCGCCGATCTTCAGCGGCATGCGCTTGAGCAGTTCCTTGTTAGCGAAGTTTGAAACGAAACATTCCACCGGGTGGGCAAACACACTGGTCTTGCCCGGCGCCGACTCCGCGGCAGGGGGCGCCGTGATCGGCCGAGTGGATAAAGTCTCAGGCTGCTGCACAGGCAAGTCGCCTGCAACGGCAGAAGCACCCACCGGCTTGCGCACATACTCACGCCGAGCCAGCAACAACTCCGACGGAAAATGCTCCTCCGGCCCGTCATCCGTTTCCCCGTTTTCGACGCTTGGCGCCTTGAGGCTGACATAGGGACAACCCTCGACATGCCGGGTACTGGGCACATTCTTGAAATGCGGCGTCCGGATGTAATTCACGCTCTTGGCATTGATCGTCCCCAGCACATTCCCTGCACCGAAGGCCAGGCGACAGGCATCGTTAGGGCACTGGAAGCGCTCCTTGGAGGAATCGAAGGCCATGGTCTCGTCGAAATTAAGATCGCGCACGTCATAGATCGACAGCTTGGAGTCGAGGCTGAGGCAGTAGGCGAGGTCGAATTTCATGGAGGGCGATCCTTGGGGGTGAGTTGCGCCGATACACCTTTTATTCGGCAATCAATTTTTCAACCTTCCTAATAGGAGCACATTCGGTTCATGTATTACCAAGCGTAATAGCTATGAGCCTTCTTTCTATTTATAGGTAATTGACGGCAGGGGGTAACATCCCTGCATGCACCGGGATGCGTCGCGCAATTTTGCGGCGAATCCTTGCAGGGGTTCGCCGATTGGTGGCCGCCGCTCCTTTCCAGAAGAACAAGTAATAAAGGAATTCGCATGTCTTTGTCCGTCCCGCTCACCCGCGAGCATTTTGAACGTCTCGATCACGATGACCCCCTGGGTGAATCCCGTGGGCGATTCGATCTCCCGTCCGGGGAGATCTATCTCGATGGCAACTCCCTGGGCGCCATGCCCGCTCATGTGCCGGCGCGCGTTGAGCGAGTGCTGAAGCAGGAGTGGGCCCAGGGGCTGATTCGCTCCTGGAACGATGCTGATTGGTACCCCGCGCCGCAGCGCACGGGCGGCAAGATTGCCCGGCTGATCGGTGCGGGTGCCCATGAGGTGATCGTCGCCGATTCCACTTCCATCAACCTGTTCAAGGTGCTGGTCGCGGCTACCCGCATGCAACCGGGACGCAAGGTGATCCTTGGCGAGCGGGGGAATTTTCCCACCGACGTCTATGTCGCCTCCGGCGTGGCCGAGCTGACCGGATCCGAGCTGCGTTGCGTTGAACCGGACGAGGTGCTGGCGGCGCTCAACGAAGAGGTTGCGATCCTGTCCCTGACGCACGTGAACTATAAGTCTGGGCGCCGCTATGACATGGCCGCCATCACGGCGCGTGCCCATGAAGTCGGGGCCTTGGTGGTGTGGGATCTGTGCCACTCCGCCGGGGCCATGCCGATCGACCTGAACGGCGTAGAGGCCGATTTTGCCGTCGGTTGCGGCTACAAGTACTTGAACGGCGGGCCGGGCGCACCGGCTTTCGTCTATGTCGCCGAACGCCATATTCCGCACGTACGTCAGCCGCTGACCGGCTGGCACGGGCATGCTCGGCCCTTCGACTTCACCCACGACTACGAGGCTCACCCGACCATCGACCGCATGCTGGTGGGCACCGCTCCCCAGTTGGGCATCCTGGCCCTGGAAGCGTCACTGGAAATGTTCGACGGCGTCGACATGCAGGTGCTGCGAAACAAGAGCGTTGCCCTCTGTGATCTGTTCATTCAGCTGTGTGACGAACAGTTGGCAGGACTGGGTGTGGAATTACGCTCGCCGCGTGATGCCGCGCAGCGCGGCAGCCAGGTGTCGCTGGCGCACGCCAATGCCTACCCGGTCATGCAAGCGTTGATTGCCCGTGGGGTGATCGGCGACTTCCGCGCCCCGGACATTCTGCGCTTTGGCTTTGCCCCGCTCTATAACAGCTACGTGAACATCTGGGACAGCGTCCAGGCGCTGCGCGAGGTTCTCGCAAGCGGCGAATGGAATGCGCCGCAGTTCATCGCCAGGAAGTCGGTGACCTGATTCCTCCTTGACCAGACCTGAGCACTCGAATATGACAAAAACAACAAGCTCTTTCGATAACCTGGTCCAGCGCGAGCAGGGCCTGAAACAAAGCCTGACCAGTAGCCAGCTGTCGATGATTGCCATTGGCGGCGCTATTGGCACCGGGCTGTTCCTCGGCAGCGGCTTTGCCATTGGCTTTGCCGGTCCCAGCGTGCTGCTGAGTTATGGCATCGGTGCCGTGATCGCGCTGCTCCTGATGGGCTGTCTGGCAGAAATGACCGTTCGCCATCCGACGTCGGGCTCCTTCGGTTCTTTCGCCGAGTTCTACGTGGCGCCCTGGTTCGGCTTCCTCATTCGCTATGCATACTGGGCGTCCATTGTCTTTGCGGTGGGCACCGAGATCACGGCTGCGGCGATGTACATGAAGTACTGGTTCCCGGACGTGCCGGGCGGCTACTGGATGATCACCTTCTCGGCGGCGCTGGTGTTGAGCAACGTGCTAAGCGTCAAGGTCTTCGGCGCCATCGAGTATGTGTTCTCGCTGCTCAAGCTGTGCGCCATCGTCGCCTTCATTCTGTTGGGCGCCTGGGTGGTTTATGGGGCGCCAGCGGATTCGACCATCGGTTTCGCCAACTACACCAATGATCGTGGCTTCTTTCCCAACGGCATGTGGGGGACCTGGGTAGCGGTCATCGTGGCGTTCTTCAGCTACCTGAGCATCGAGATGATCGCGGTCGCGGCGGGTGAGGCCAAGGATCCCAAGCGCGCAGTCACCAAGGCCTTCCGCATCACCGTGGTGCGCTTGGTGGTGTTCTACCTGCTGACCATCGCACTGGTCTTGGCAATCTTGCCATGGGGGCAGAACAACGGTGGCCAGAGCCCGTTTGTCACGGTGATGCACGCGACGGGCGTTCCCTACGCCGGAGCAGTGTTCAACGGGGTGATCCTGATCGCCGCGCTATCGGCGATGAATAGCCAGCTGTACATCACGTCACGGCTGATGTTTAGCCTGGCGCGAGCTGGCCAGGCGCCGGCACTGTTCGGGCGATTGAGCGCTCGCGGTGTGCCGTTGGCGGCCCTGCTGGTGTCGTCGCTGGGGATCGGTCTGGGCACTTTGTTGTACATCGCCTACCCGAAGGACGCCTTCACCCTGATGATGTCGATCGCCATGTTCGGCGCGATGTTCACCTGGGCCGGAATCTTCCTCACCCACCTGTTCTTCCGCCGTCGTCAGGACAGCGCGTCCCTGGAGTTCCGTCTGTGGGGCTACCCCTGGACCAGCCTGGCCGGGCTGCTGCTGATGCTTGCAGTGATGCTGACCACGCTATTCACCGAGGAGTTCGCCCTGACCCTGGTCTGCGGTGTGCCCTTCCTGCTGGTGATGGGATTGATCTACTTCCTGCGTTTTCGCAAGTCACGCTCCGTCGAGGGTGAGGCGCCTCGTCCGCTGCCGATTCGGCACTGAGCCGGCCCTGGCCTGATCGAAAGATCGGGCCATCCATTCCCTGAACAATCCGTCCCCGGGCGCTTCGCCGTCCGGGTAGGGAGCGGCTTGCCCGCTGACCATGAGTATTAAGTCGTACGAGGATGTCATGCGCGTATTTCGCTCAGCCGTGCCCCTGATTTCGGGCCTTCTGGCCCTGCCGGCCCATGCGGTAACGGCGCCTGCCGAGGGCTGGGGCAGTCTCGTCGAGGGCAGCCAGCTCAAGCTGTTGCTGCGCAATTCCTATTTCAACCGCAGCAAGGAAGAAGGGCGTCCAGACCAGCGTGACTGGACCCAGGGCATCAACCTCGACTTCAGCTCCGGCTTCACCCCTGGCACCCTCGGGTTCGGGATGGACGGGTTCGTTTACCAGGGGCTGCGTCTCGATGCCTCGGCGGGCAAGACCGGCACACGCAACCTGCCGGTGCGTGATAACGGCGAGCCGGCCGACGAATATGCCAAGGCCGGCGCGGCGCTGAAACTGCGGCTGTCAAAGACCGAACTGAAGGTGGGCGAACAGCGCCCGGATACCCCGGTGTTCGGTGTCAGTCACTTCCGCATCGTGCCGCAGACCGCCACCGGCCTGAGCCTGCGCAGCCGCGAGCACGATGACCTGGATGTGCAGGCTGGCCATTTCACCTCGGCCACCAGTCCGGTGACCACCAACGCCGACGGTGACCTATGGGCGGTGATGGCTGAGGTCAGCACGCCGCGCGCCGACTATGCCGGCGCTACCTGGCAATGGGCGCCGGGGCACTCGCTGGCGTTGTACGGCGCGAAGTTCGAGGACATTTGGTACCAGGGCTACGCGAATCTGAGTTCGCGCTTTGCATTGGCAGACGAGCGTGAAGCCGGGCTGAACCTGACCCTGTACCGGACCACCGAGACCGGCACGGCACGCGCCGGCGAGATCGACAACCTGACGCTGGGCGCCTCGACTTACCTGCGCCTGGGCAGCCACCGCTTCCTGCTCGGGCTGCAGAAGGTCCACGGCGACACACCGTTCGACTACCTCGGCGTCGGTGATAACGATCGCAAGGGTCGCAACGGCAACGACCAGGGGGCCTCGATCTGGCTGCCCAACTCGGCGCAATTTTCCGATTTCAACGGGCCTCGGGAACGCTCCTGGCAGGTTCGCTACGACTATTCGTTCGCAGCCTTGGGGCTGCCCGGCAGCTCAATGATGGTCCGCTACATCGAGGGCAGCCGGATCGACGGCGGCGGGATTGCGCTCGGCAGTCCCTACGCCGGGCGCTATGGCGACGACGGCGCGCATCGCGAGACCAACATCGAATTGCGTTACGTGGTGGCGGCCGGGCCGGCCAAGGGCTTGAGCCTGCGGTTGCGTCAGGCCTGGCATCGCGCCAATGCCGATCAGGGTTCCGGCGACCTCGATGATTTTCGGCTGATCACCGATTACCCCCTGGAGATTTTCTGACGCCCCGCGCGTGGCGGCCTGCGCACAGGCAACGAGCACAAAGACTGCCCGATGGGGCTTTACCAAACGGAGTAAATAATGAAAACAATGCAGCTCTCTGTTAACCCTGCCACCGGACACACGCGCAGTCGCCTTGCGCTGTCGCTGGTGGTCGCTCTCTTCGCCACCACGGGCCTGCATGCCGAAGAGCATGCCCCGATGAACATCACCGATCCGCTGGTCAAGCGCTTGACCGAGCTGGGCCCGGAGCGCATTCCGCCGGTGCCGGCACCGGGCAGCTATGGCATGGACAAAGCCACCGGCAAGTTCATCTGGCCGGTCGCCACGCCTTTCTCCCATGAAGGTAAGCCGTTCCCTGGCGAGCTGGATCACTGGGACACCAAGAGCTACATCAAGAACATGAAGGTCGAGGCCTACTACCCGATCACGGTCGAGCCTTTCCACACCTGGCAGAACATCGTCGACTTCGTCGGCAAGCGCTACCTCTACCAGTACGTGCGCCGCGACCTGAAGATCTTTGACATTACCAATCCCAAGGACGTGAAGGTGCTGTTGGCCAAGGGCGCTCCATGGGGCGTGGACGGCCCGGGTAAGGAGGTCAACCCCTACCCGGCGGACGACTTCTTCGGCGCTGCGTCTATCCAGTGGAACAAGAAGCTGGGCAAGAACATCATGGTGCAGTCCTTCGAGACCCGCCGTTTTGGCGTGCTGAGCGACAAGTATCGTGAGCCGGACAAGGTCGAAGCCATCCGCAAATCCAAGCACCTCAAAGGCTTCAAGGTGTATGAGATGAATGGCCCGCTGCCTCAGGACTGGAAGCTGATCGCCACCCGCACCACCGATATCGAGCACCCGGATGCGCCGATCGGTGAGCAACAAGGCTCCGGGGCCCGTGACATTCCTGCCTATTTTGGCGGCGATGTGATGTACGTGGCGGCGGCACCGAGTGACAAGTACGCGCTCACCGAATACCCCAACGACCTGTACAACTCGGGCTATCAGTCCTGGGACATGTCCAACCCGAGCGACCCCAAGCTGCTCGACGTGCTGACCGTGCCTGGCCAGATCATCGGCGATCCCGAGCACGAGGCCGTGTTCAAGGCCAACCCGCGCTCGGGTAACCGGGCCTCCTGGATGGGCTCGCGGGCGTCGCTGTTCATTCCCAAACCGGTGGAGCAGGGCGGCAAATACGGCTATGCGGCCATGGGCGGGATGGGCCTGTATGTGGTCGACATCACCGACTCGGCAAACCTCAAGGTGGTCGGCCATCTCGAATTCCCGGTCAGTGTGGCCGGTACCGAAGGCGACGGTATTGATGTGAGCCAAGTGGAGAAAACCGGGCTGATCTACTTCAGCGGCTACCCGCTGACCGAGGACTGCTACGAGGCGGTCAAGCCTATCTATGCCGTGGATGTTCGCGACCCGACCAAGCCAGTCATCAAGCACACCCTGCCATTGCCGACGCCGCCGGCCGAAGCTGGCTTCACCGACTACTGCCAGCGCAAGGGCAGCTTCGGACCCAAGCGCAGTGGTTACTACACCCAGCCTGGCGTCGCGCGTGACGGCATCCTGCCGTATGCCTACTACAACGCCGGTGTGCAGGTGTTTGACGTGCGTAACCCGGACAAGCCAATGATCGGCGCCTACTTCGTACCGCCGTACGACACCAAAAACGTCGTGAGCTGGGCCATGGGTAACCTGACGCACGGCACCTACACCGAGTACGACCGCAACCTGATCTGGGTCTTCACCAACCACGGCTTCTATGCACTCTCGACCCCGTTGCTGGGTGAGCCGAGCTTTGCGCCGCCGACGAAGACCTGGCCGCCCCGGGACTGATCCAGACCCGCAAGAACAGTAAGACCAATAAGAAACCAGGCCGCGACAGCAGGGGTGTGCTGTCGCGAGCCTCTACTCGTTCTATCGGAGCATTCAATGCACAAGCTTTTACTCATTCTGCCGCTGGTGAGTGGCTACGCCTGCGCGGACATCGCAGACCTCAAGGACGTTTCGGGCATCGACGTGATCGAGCTTTCCGGGGTCATTGACGTCAACTACGAGGTGGCCAAGTCCGGTGGTCACACCGAGGAACGTGCCAACGGCGGTGGCTTGAGCGCCAACCGCCTGCAACTGCATATGCAGGAGGCGGTCACCGAGGACCTGTCGCTGAACTGGATCTATCAGGCGCAGTACAACCCGCATTCAGATGACGATATCAGCAAGCGCGAGACCTATTTCGAGGGCATTTCCAAGCGCTGGGGAACCCTCAGCGCGGGCCGCCGGGATACCCCGTCCGCCAACGCCTATGGTTACGCCGACCCGCTGTACAACAACGACTACAGCCTGATCAGTAACGTCATGGTGTTCTACGCGCCGTGGCGTGAAGACGGCCTGTTGATGTACATCAGTCCGAGAATTGACGGCTTTGAGTTCCGTGGTGGTGTCACCGACGGCGAGGACGATGGCAGCCGCGATGGGCAGGTCATCAGCCTCGCTGTCGATCGCTGGACCGACAGCCCCTGGTATTTCTCGGCTGCCGTGGACCGCAAGTACCAACGCAATCTGTGGGACCACAAGACCATGGAGCAGTCCACCGATGCTTATCTGACGGCGGTCTACAGCATGGGCAAGACCGATCTGTCGGCGGTTTACCACCGCTATGTGGGCTACTACGCCTACGCGCCTTGGGTGGATTTCGCTTCCAACGGCAACGACTTGCAACTGGGTGTTCGTCATAACTTCGGTAACAAACACAATGCCACGGTCAGCTTCGTCTACAAGGACGACCGTAAGGACGAAGCCCTGAGCGATGCTGCGGCGATCAGCCTGGGTTACATCTACAACTACGACAAGAGCATCGACCTCTACGGGGTGTACGCCTACATCCATCACACCCGAGACAGCGAGATCCGCTACCCGGTCAGCTGGAGCCTGGACAGCCCGCTGCCGAACGAAAACCCGCAAGGCATGCAACTGGGCGTGCGCATCAAGTTCTAACCTTCCCCCCCCCCGCAACCCCGGCAATTGCCGGGGTTGCGTCTTTTCTCCCGATCCTGGCAATGCGGCGTGAATAACACACCGCCTTCGCGAGCAAGCTCGCTCCCACAGGTACCGCTGCGTCAGACACAAACTCCGCATCCAACCTGCATCTACTGTGGGAGCGAGCCTGCTCGCGATGGGGCCGGCACATCCAACATTTGCATCGCCTGATACACCGCCATCCACCCTGTTCAGTGACTGACACACCGTCTTCGCGAGCAGGCTTGCTCCTGCAGAAGGCAATTGTGAGGCACGAAAAAAAGCCCCCTATCCGCACGCGAACAGGGGGCCAGGTGGCCGAGCCAAAGGAGATCAGAGGCCGAAAAATGCCTGGGCGTTGCCGGCAGCAATACGCTGCTTGTCGCTTGCAGAAAGTGTGGGGTGCTCAAGGACACCCGCACCGATTTGCTGCTCGCCCAGCGGGAAGGGCGCATCGGAGCCGAGCATTACGCGGTCGGTGCCCATCACCTCCACCAGCAGCTTGAGCGCACGCTGGTCGAAGACGGCGGAGTCGACATGGAAGCGCTTGACGTAGCTGGACGGCAGGTTCGGGCAGTCTTCGCGGACAATGTCGCGGTGGTGCCAGGCATTGTCGACACGGCCGAGCAAAAAGGCGAAGCCGCCGCCACCGTGGGCGAAACACAGACGCAGGGACTCGGGCAGGGTTTCGAAGGCGCCAGAGAGAATCAGCGAGAGGATGCCGAGTTGGGTTTCCGCCGGCATGGCAACCAGCCAGGGCAGCATCCACTTCTTCATGCGCTCGTGGCCCATCATGTCCCAGGGGTGAACGAGCAGAGGGATGTCCTCGCTGGCGCAATGGTGGAGGAAGGTGACCAGGCCGTCATGATCGAGATCGTGGTTGCCGACGTGGTTGCCGATCTGCACGCCTATGTGTCCGCAGGCCTTGGCACGGCTGGCCTCGCGGCAGGCGGCATCAATGTCCTGCAGCGGAACCTGGGCCAGCACCTTGAGGCGGTCCGGGGCATGGGCGGCCATTTGCAGTGCGCGGTCGTTCATCAATTGCGCCCAGGGCAGGGCGCGTTCAATGGGCTGGTCATAGCCGAACATCACCGGGGTGGCGCACATCACCTGGATATCCAGGCCTTGCTCGTCGAGATGTTCGAGGCGTCGTACCGGGTCCCAGAGCACATCATGTACCGGGCGGAAGGGTTTGTTGCCGAGCATGATCTGCCCGCGCCGACCTTCGGTACGCAGCCACGGCGCGCGCTCCGGGCTTAGGCGGGCGGCTTCCTCCTGGCTGATGGTGGGGAAGAAGTGGGAGTGGATATCGATCTTCATGCAGGGTGGAACTCCTGGAGTGTCTGGTGCCAGGTCTGCCAGTCACGGCCAGGATGAACCTCACCGCATCCCGCGCAGCGGCGCTCTTCGTCTGTTGTGGCGTAGAAGCGTTCGTACACCGGCGGCAGGTCGGCGACGATGCTTTCCAGTTGCATCTCATAGCGTTTGATCAGGTGGCCACAGCGGGCGCACGACCACTGCAGGGCATCGTGGAGGCCGGCCGGGCGCTTGCGCTCGATGACCAGGCACAGGCTGCCGGGCTCGGGGCGCTGGGGCGAATGAATGACATGGGGCGCCATCAGGTAAATGTCGCCCTCCTTGAGGTTGATCCGCTCGTACTGGTTGCGGTCCCAGATGTTCAGGTAGGCGTTGCCCTTGAACTGGTAGAAAAACTCTTCCACCGGGTCGTCATGGAAATCGGTGCGCTGGTTGGGACCGCCAACCACCGTGACCATGAAATCGCTGCCTTGCCAGACCTGCTGGTTGCCCACCGGTGGCTTGAGCAGGTGGGCGTGGTCTTCGATCCAGCGATTGAAGTTGAGTGGCGGGCTGAAGTGGTGCTTGTCCATTATTATTCTCTCAGCGTAAGCGCGGCGCGTAGGCGATGGCCTTGATCTCGATGCGCAGGTGTGGGTGCGGCAGTTGGTGGACGGCGACCGTGGTGCGGGTCGGCCCGGTTTCGTCGAAGTATTCGGCATAGACCTGGTTGTAGCCGCCGAAGTCGTTTATATCGACCAGGAAGGTGCTGATCTCCACCAGGTTGTCGAGGCTGGCGTTCTCGCTGGCGAGAATGTCACGGATGTTCTCGATCACCGCGCGGGTCTGCGCGCGGATGTCCAGGTTGGTGGTGCCCATCTCGTCCACTTCGACGCCGACGAAGCTGTTGTCCGGGCGGCGCGAGCTGGTGCCGGAGACGAACAGGAAGTCGCCGGCGCGCTTGATGTGGGGGAAGCGGCCGCGAGGCTTGGCCTTGCCGGCGACGACGGTGGCGCGATTGTCACTCATGATGAGGTTCCTTGTGAGTTCGGCTCAGGCGCGCACACTGAAGCTGCTTTCGCCCAGGCCCTGGATTTCGACGCTGACATGCATGCCCGGACGCAATGCTTCGGCGGCGGTAGCTGCTCCGGCCATCACCAGGCTACCGGCGGGCAACACCCGTTCGGCGTCGTGCAACAAACGCGAGGCCTGCACCAGGCTGCGCAGCGGTTGGCCGAGGATCGCGGCAGTGGAGCCGACCTGCACTGCGCGGCCGTCCAGGCGCATCACCACGCCGGCGTTGGCCAGCGCGGAAAAATCCCGCGACCAGGGGCCGACGGTCAGGCCGGAGGAGGAACAGTTATCCGCCACCACGTCCTCCAGGCTGAACTTGAAGGCCTGGTAGCGCGAGTCGATGATTTCCAGTGCCGGTGCCACGGCCTCCACGTAGTCCGCCGCCTCCAGCAGGGTCAACGGGCGGTCGATATCCCGGCGGGTGAGGAAGCACACCTCCGGTTCGGCGCGTGGGTGGATGTAGCGCGACAGGTCGACCAGGCCGCCGTCCTCTTCCAGCATGGCATCGGTAAGCCAGCCCCAGATCAAGCTGTCGACGCCCATCTGGACCATCTTGGCGCGGCTGGTGAAACCCAGCTTGATGCCGATGCAGCGTTCACCGTCGTCGTAACGGTGCTGCATGGCGCCGAGCTGGATGCGGTAGGCGTCTTCCAGCGAGAAAGGCGTCTCGAGGCTGAACTGGGCCAGCGGTCGAGCACGCCGTGCGGCCTGGTCGAGTGCGCTGGCGATGCGGGCGATATCGGTGTTCATGGGCGGTTCTCCGGGCGCTGGGCCAGCAGATCAAGGGCGACGTCAACGATCATGTCTTCCTGGCCGCCGACCATCCGCCGCTTGCCCAGTTCGACGAGAATGTCGAGGGTCTTCAGGCCGTATTTGGCAGCGGCCACTTCGGCATGGCGCAGGAAGCTGGAATAGACCCCGGCATAGCCGAGGCCGAGGGTTTCGCGGTCGACCCGCACCGGGCGGTCTTGCAGCGGCCGCACCAGGTCGTCGGCGGCGTCCATCAGGCGGTACAGATCAGTGCCGTGGTTCCAGCCCAGGCGATCCGCAGCGGCGATAAACACTTCGAGAGGTGCATTACCGGCGCCGGCGCCCATGCCGGCGAGGCTGGCGTCGATGCGGTCGCAACCTTCCTGCACGGCGACGATCGAGTTGGCCACGCCGAGGGACAGGTTATGGTGCGCGTGCATGCCGGTCTGGGTGTCGGGCTTGAGCAGGGCCTTGAAGGCGCGCATGCGGTCGCGAATGTCATCCATGTTCATCGCGCCGCCGGAGTCCGCCATGTAGATGCACTGCGCGCCGTAGCGCTCCATCAGTTGTCCCTGCCGGGCCAGTTCTTCGGCCGGGATCATGTGGCTCATCATCAGGAAACCGACGGTGTCCATGCCCAGCGTGCGGGCATATTCGATGTGCTGCCGGGCAACGTCCGCTTCGGTGCAGTGGGTGGCCACCCGCACCGAACGCGCGCCGGCGTCGTAGGCGGCTTTCAGGTCGTGCACGGTGCCTATGCCGGGGAGCAACAGCACGGTGAGGCGGGCGTGCTCGATGACGTCGGCCGCCGCCTCGATCCATTCCAGGTCGGTGTGGGCGCCGAAACCGTAGTTGAAGGACGAGCCTTGCAGGCCGTCGCCGTGGGTCACTTCGATGGAATCGACGCGGGCCTGGTCAAGGGCGCGGGCAATGGCCTGGACCTGTTCGAGGCTGTACTGGTGACGGATCGCATGGCTGCCATCACGCAGGGTGACGTCGGAGATATACAGCTTCTTGCCGTTCATGGGGCGTTCCTCAGGCGTTCAGCAGCGATTGCGCCATGCGCTCGGCGGTGGCCAGCGCGGCGGAGGTCATGATGTCGAGGTTGCCGGCGTAGGCCGGCAGGTAATGGGCGGCGCCTTCCACCTCGAGGAAAATCGAGGTCTTCAATCCGCTGAAGCGGCCATGGCCGGGGATGTTCAGTGGCGCCGACTCGGGGATCAGGTCGAACTGCACCTTTTGCTTCAGACGGTAGCCCGGCACGTAGGCCTGCACGGCGACGGCCATTTCCTCCACGCTGGCCTCGATGCGCGCCTGATCGGCGGCCTCGGACAGCACGAACACAGTGTCGCGCATCATCAGCGGCGGTTCAGCCGGGTTCATGACGATGATCGCCTTGCCCTTGGTGGCGCCGCCTATGACTTCGATGGCCTTGCTGGTGGTTTCGGTGAATTCGTCAATGTTGGCGCGGGTGCCAGGGCCGGCGGATTTGCTGGCGATGGAGGCGACGATCTCGGCGTAATGCACCTTGGCCACCCGCGACACGGCCGCCACCATCGGGATGGTTGCCTGGCCTCCACAGGTGACCATGTTGACGTTGAGCGCCTGCAGGTGCTGCTCCAGATTGACCACCGGCACGCAGTAAGGACCGATGGCGGCCGGGGTCAGGTCAATCAGGCGCAGGTTCGGCTTGTGGCTTCGCAACAAGGCGTCGTTCTTTACATGGGCGTTGGCGCTGGTGGCATCGAAGACGATGTCGATCTCGTTGAAAACCGGCAGCCGGGTCAAGCCCTCGATGCCTTCGTGAGTAGTGGCCACGCCCAGGCGTGCGGCGCGGGCCAGGCCGTCCGACGCCGGGTCGATGCCGACCAGGGCGCCCATTTCCAGGTGCTGAGCATTGCGCAGCACCTTGATCATCAGGTCAGTGCCGATGTTGCCGGAGCCGATGATCGCGACTTTGAGTTTGCGCATGGGGACTCCTCTCAACTGCGGCTGGCAAAGGCGGCGCTGACGCTGCCCAGGCCCTGGATATGGGCGGTGAAGTGATCGCCCGGCTGGGCTGCGACCATCGGGCCGAGCGCGCCGGTCAGCAGGATGTCGCCGGCGCGCAGCGGCTCGCCGAGGCGGGCCATGGTGTCGGCGAGCCAGACGGCGGCGTTCAGCGGGTTGCCCAGACAGGCCGCACCGGCACCGACCGATACCGGATCACCGCGCAGGGTCATGCTCATGCCGCAGCGCACCAGATCCAGGCGGTCCAACTGCACGGGGCAAGTACCGAGCACGAACAGGCCGGACGAAGCGTTGTCGGCGATGGTGTCCACCAGCCGGATGTCCCAATTGGCGATGCGGCTGCCGACGATCTCAATCGCCGGCAGCGCAAAGGCGGTGGCGCGGATGAGGTCGGCCACGGTGTGGCGTTCGTGGGGTAGGTCGTGCTCCAGCACCAGGGCGATCTCGGCCTCGACCTTGGGTTGGGCGCAGTCCGCCCAGTCGATTGGCTGGCCATCGCCACGAGCCATGTCGGCCAGCAGCAGGCCGAAGTCGGGCTGGTCGACGCCCAACTGAGCTTGCACCGCCGGACTGGTCAGGCCGATTTTTCGCCCCACCGGGCGGCGCCCGGCGGCTATCGCGAGTTGATTGTTATGGCGCTGCACGGCGTAGGCCAGAGCCATGGCGTCGGCATCGGGCTGGTCGGCCAGGGCGGCGGCGATCAACTCGCGAACCGCTGGGCAGGGTTGGCCGCTCAGTTGCGCCTGGCGCAGGCTTTCAGCGGCTTGGAGGAGGGCTGCATGCATAGGAATTCTCCTGCTCAGGCGTTAACGCAGACGGTGGTGGCTTGGGAGTAGAAGTCCAGTGAGTGACGGCCACCCTCGCGGCCCAGGCCGGAGAGTCGTGCCCCACCGAATGGGGTGCGCAGGTCACGCAGGAACCAGGTGTTGACCCAGACCATGCCGACGCGCAACTGGCCGGACACCTTGTGCGCGCGCTTGAGGTTGGTGGTCCAGACGGCGGCGGCCAGGCCGTAGGCGGAATCGTTGACGCGACGGATCACTTCATCGTCGCGGTCGAACGGGGCGACGTGACAGACCGGACCGAAAACTTCCTCACGCACGCAGTGGGCGTCATCGGACAGCCCGGTCCAGATCGTCGGTTGCACATAGGCACCGTTGTCGCGGGCGTCGCCGAAGTGCGGCACACCGCCACCGGTGACCACCGTCGCACCCTCGCGGCGGGCCAGTTCGAAGTAGCCGAGCACCTTGTCGCGGTGCTGGTGGGAGATCAGCGAACCCATGTTCACGCCGTCCTCGTCCGGGTAGCCGATCTTGAGCTTTTCAGCGCCCTCCTTGAGGGCGGCAACAAAGCGCTCGAAGATCGGTCGTTCGACGTAGACCCGTTCCGAGCACAGGCAGACCTGGCCGGAGTTGGTGAAGCTGGAGCGCAGCACGCCTGCGACGGCGGCGTCGAAGTCGCAGTCGGCGAAGACCACGGCGGCGTTCTTGCCCCCCAGTTCGAAGGACACTTCGCGCACGCCCTCGGCGGCCGCTTTCATGATGGTGGCGCCGGTGCGGGACTCGCCGGTGAAAGTAATGGCATCGACATCGGGGTGACGGGTGAGGAATTCACCGGCCGAGTTGCGCCCCAATCCATGCACCAGATTGAACAC
Organism: Pseudomonas fluorescens; assembly: GCF_019212185.1. Taxonomy (NCBI): domain Bacteria; kingdom Pseudomonadati; phylum Pseudomonadota; class Gammaproteobacteria; order Pseudomonadales; family Pseudomonadaceae; genus Pseudomonas; species Pseudomonas fluorescens. The sequence goes on along the minus strand of NZ_CP078138.1, from coordinate 5,042,074 downwards.
GCCGGCCGGCACGCCGACTTCCTGCATGACTTCAGCCAGCAAGGTGGCGGTGCTGGGGGATTCTTCCGACGGCTTGACCACCACCGAGTTGCCGCACGCCAGCGCAGGCGCGACCTTCCAGGTCAGCAGCAGCATCGGCAGGTTCCACGGTGAGATGATCGCGACCACGCCGTGAGGTTTGCGCAGGGTGTAGCTGAAGACGTCGCTGGCGTCGGCGGTGCGCATCTCGTAATACTCGCCGCCCGCTTGGCGAATCAGTTCGGCGAAGGTGCGGAAGTTGTGCACGCCACGGGCGATATCCAGGGTCCGGGCCTGCTGGACGGGGCGACCGGTATCGGCCACCTCGGCGGCAACGAACTCCTCGAAGCGACGCTCGATGCCATCGGCAATGCGCACCAGCACATCCGCCCGCTGATCGGCGCTGTAGCCGGCCCAGGGACCGTCTTGAGCCGCTTTGGCCGCAGTGACCGCACTGTCCACCAATGCTGCGTCGGCCTTGCAGACCCGGGCCAGGGTTCGACCGTCGATGGGAGAAACCTTGTCAAAGGTCGCGGCGGTCGCAACGAACTCGCCGTTCACGAAATGGCGCAGCAGGGGCAGGGGATGGGTCACAGTAACCTCCGATTCTTGGATTTTCGGAGGAGTCTATGGGGTCTTTCTATTAGCGAGTAATCAAATGATCGCTGTCAGATATTAGTGATTGGAATAGTCATTGCTCAATCCTGCGGTGCGCCATGTTGCTCTTGAGCGGCCTGCTCCAGACACTCGCGGAACAACCGTGCGGCCGGCCCCAGTTCGCGGTTGCGAGCATGGAAATAGCCGATGTCGCCGAACTGCAGATGGGCGCCCAGGTCCAGGGTGGCCAGCAGCCCGGCTCCGGTGAATTGACGGGTGGCGTCCAGGGGCATGACCGCGATGGTCTGCTGGTCCTGCATCAGACTGATGTTGGTGAGAATCGACAACGACTCGACCACGTTGGGGGGGGCGGTTAATCCGGCGTTGTCGAAAAGACTGTCGACGGTGCGGCGCAGCAGCGAATCGCGGGTCGGCAGCACCCAGGGATAGTCGAGCAAGGCCTCGAGTTTGACCGGGTCCTGGCCCGCCAGCGGGTGGTTCGCGCCAGCAACGACGGCCAGCTCCTCACCATAAAGCACCTCCGCCGCCAACTGAGACGATTCGTGATACCAGCGCCAGTCATCCGGGACACGCCCCACCACCAGGTCGACCTCGCCCACGGTCAGGGCCGGGAACAACTGATCCATCTGGCCGACCCGCAGTGACACCAGCACCTTCGGCGCCCGTTGCTTGAGCAATTGCAGGGCGCGCGGCAGCAGCGAACTGGAGGCGGAAATCAGCGTGCCCACCAGCACCTGCCCCGAAGTGCCCTCCTGGTAGGCATTCACCTCGTCGGTCAACGAACGCAACTCGGCCAGCAGCGACTTGCTGCGCCGCGCCACCAACTCACCCAACGCCGTAGCCCTGACCCCCCGATTCCCCCGCACCAGCAAGGGCGCGTCGAAATAGGATTCCAGCTCGTGAATGATCTTGGTGACGGCGGGTTGAGTCAGGCTCAACGCCTGGGCAGCGCGCAGCAGGGAGCCACTCTGAAGGACCTGGTCAAACACCATCAACTGATAGAACTTGAGTTTGCGTGCAACGGACAGATGGGTGAACTGCATGCTAGACCTTCGAGTGACGGACTTTTTGTGGGGCGCAGCATTGCATATTTGGGGTGGGGGGGTTCAAGCCAACTACTCGGGTCTTAACCGTTTCACCTTAAGATAAAGCGAAGCGGTGAACGCATCCCGATCACTGGAATAGTGACAACGTCGGTGACAGTTCGGGCATAGCGCTACCGCATTGCTCGGACGATCGGAACCGTCCTTTGCCAAATGCCTAACGTGATGAACCTCGAGAAAGGGTTGGCCGGACTTTTCAAACGGAGCCGGTTCGCCGCAGCCTTGGCATATACCTTTAGCCTGTTGGCGCACCCACGCCCTCACTCCGGGATCGCGAACGAACGATTTACCGTTGGACTGAGTTTGCTCCGGTTTCTCAATGCCCTTTGGCTCGACTTCAATGGGTCGTCGCTCAAGCTTTAAAGCGCGCAGCTCCAGCGTTGCCTCGTCGGCTGTCGGGACCAAGTCCTCGGGAGTGATAGGGCCTGGAGCATTGAGGGCTTCACGAATGATCTTGGTAACGCGGGGGCCGACATTCTTGGCGGGTTTGTAGCCCTCAATGGGGCGACGCCCGAGTTCTTCCAACACGGTGGAAATGTTCTGCATCCGAAACTCAACAGAGCTTTTGGTCCGACCGGCCAAAGCGCCTTCGCGCAAGACGCGATTTTCATGAGCCTTGTTGATCGCCTGACCAGCTTGCTCGCGAGAAAGCATGTTGAGGTAGGCATCGACGGCAGCTTGAATTTCTACCTCAGTCCAATCGCTGTTGCTCTTTTTAGTATCCATACAATCGCCGAGGGTTAAATTCCCTCGGACGATACTGAGTGGCCACTACGGCTGTCTACGAAAATTCCTACATCAAGAAATGAGAAATCTCGCAAGTGGTCCTACAAGCTGCCGTCTAACCCATAGACGACTGAAACACGCGCGCAACCTTCTGCCACCAAGGCTTCGATGCAGGCATTCGCTGTTGTGTGTGATCGAGCAATAGATACGGCATGTCGCGCAGCCGAATCCAAGCTTCATCCTGCCAATGCAGCAGACTTAGCGACATCTGCGGCCAATCCAACACACTCAACAGCGGCCGATCCGTATTGTCCGACTGCTCCGCATCACGTAAGGCCGGGACCACTTGATGGGTAATCCACTCACGCAGCAACCGATTGGCGGGTGCGTAGTGATACACCAACAGCGCATACACACCAGACTCGCTGAGCATCAACTGCTGTTCCGGTTGCCGGTAATACTCAATACACAGTGTGCGGTGTTGGTCTTTGTCGAGCTTGTTGACCATGCGTTCGCTCAGATGGAAACCCATCAAGCGGCCGATATCCCGGGCGCAGAACCATGGTTGGTTTTCTAGGAGGAGGGCGTGGAGGGGGAGGTTGTGGCGGGTGAAGGCTGTTACAGGCAAGGAATCAGGCATATCCATTAGCTCTACGTATAGGTTTTTGAGAGCCTGACCCCCAACGTAGATTGGACTTAAGAAACTCCAACGAACAAAGCCTTTGCATGTCGATCGATAAATCACCGAGGGTGATTGCGCGTCTTTGCAATTGGCTAAGCTTTCTACGTTGGGCGTTTCTTAGGCACCTGCGATAGAGGTTAGAGGTGCATCGGAAGTGCATCAATTCGGAGGTTGCCGTAAGTGCCGTAGGGCTTGTAGCGTTATGGTGTAGGGATGAAAAATGTTCAATCCCTCCCAATAAAAACAAAGCCCCGATCAGATCGGGGCTTTGTTTTTTTCGTTTTGACGATTCAGGTTTAACCGTCAAATCGGGATGAACTAGGCAATCAATCCCAGCTCAAAGCACCACCCGTTTGATATTCGATTACCCGAGTCTCAAAGAAATTCTTCTCTTTCTTCAAGTCCATGATCTCGCTCATCCAAGGGAACGGGTTAGTGGTCCCTGGGTACTCTTCCTTCAAACCGATCTGCGACAGGCGACGGTTGGCGATGAACTTGAGGTAGTCCTCCATCATCGCGGCGTTCATGCCCAGTACGCCGCGCGGCATGGTGTCGCGGGCGTATTCGATTTCCAGTTGGGTGCCTTGCAGGATCATTTGCGAGGCTTCTTCCTTCATTTCGGCGTCCCACAGGTGTGGGTTTTCGATTTTGATCTGGTTGATCACGTCGATGCCGAAGTTCAGGTGCATGGATTCGTCGCGCAGGATGTACTGGAACTGCTCGGCGACGCCGGTCATTTTGTTGCGGCGGCCCATGGACAGGATCTGGGTGAAGCCGCAGTAGAAGAAGATGCCTTCCAGAACGCAGTAGTAGGCGATCAGGTTGCGCAGCAGTTCTTTGTCGGTTTCGACGGTGCCGGTTTCGAACTTCGGATCGGAGATCGAACGGGTGTATTTCAGGCCCCAGGTGGCTTTTTTCGCGACCGATGGGATCTCGTGGTACATGTTGAAGATTTCGCCTTCATCCATGGCCAGCGATTCGATGCAGTACTGGTAGGCGTGGGTGTGGATCGCCTCTTCGAAGGCCTGGCGCAGGATGTACTGGCGGCACTCCGGGTTGGTGATCAGGCGGTACACGGCCAGGACCAGGTTGTTGGCAACCAGGGAGTCGGCGGTGGAGAAGAAGCCCAGGTTGCGCATTACGATGCGGCGCTCGTCGTCGGTCAGGCCTTCCGGATTTTTCCAGAGGGCGATGTCGGCGGTCATGTTGACTTCTTGCGGCATCCAGTGGTTTGCGCAGCCGTCCAGGTACTTCTGCCAAGCCCAGTCATATTTGAACGGGACGAGTTGGTTGAGGTCGGCGCGGCAGTTGATCATGCGCTTTTCGTCGACCGCAACGCGGGCGGAGGCGCCTTCCAGTTCAGCCAGGCCTTCGGCGATATCGAGTTTGTCGAGGGCGGCCTTGGCGCGAATGATCGCGGCCGAGTCGGTAGCGGTTACCGCGCGCGCTTCGAGTGCGGCAGCACCACCGGCGCTGTCGAGGCGGTCCATGTTGGCTTCGGTTGCGTGGCCAGCATTGGCACCTTTGGCGACAACTTCGCCGTCTTCTTTATCGAATTCGTCCCAGCTCAGCATGACGTGTCGTCTCCTGCGTGAGGGCCAATCGCCCGTGTGAAAACTCTGATGGTCGGTTATTCACACGGTCGGTTGGCCGCGTTGGATCTAAAGGAATCGTTTTGTTGCAGTAAAACTGCACGCAAAAAACAGAATTGTGTACGGGTGCGCTGTAGCCGCTTGTCGCGGAGGCAACTGGGTCGGTTCCGACGCAGGCTCCAGTACAGCTTACCTCCTGATGTAAGGAGGTGTTACAGGCCCCATTTGCCGCCGCATTATAGGTGTTTTTTCAGGTTTGTGGTGCGGCTAAGTAGCCCACCAAGTCGGCCAATGCGGGCAGAAGCCAGCGTTTATGGGGCTTTGGCCATTACAGATTTTTTTACTGCGACCAGCGGATATTTTCCCGCTCAATAAAACATCGAACGCGAGTCTTCCAGTTCGGCGCAGGTGATCGGCTTGTCGGGGCTTATGCCCAGACGCTTGAACGCCGGCAGCGTCGACAGGTCGATCTGTCCCAGCGGGTGGTAGCTGCCCTGATGGCTGTGGACGGTGGCCACTTGCACCAGGTCCACGTAGTCGACGAATTCGTTCTGGCGCTGCAGGTCCAGGTACTGGCCCGGCATATTGACCAGCATCTCCGGAAACTCCCAAACGTGCAGCAGTTTGTCGCCCAGCAGCGGATGGATGCACTCGATCACGTGGTTGAGGCAAACCGGGTCCGACAACAGTTCGTTGTGGTCTTCGGCGTAGGTGAGGATCGGCAGCACGCCAATCTGGTGTACCAGCCCGGCGAGGGCTGCCTGGTCGGGCTTGAGTTGGGTGTGGCTGCGGCACAGTGCATAACTGATACCGGCCACTTCCTGGCTCTTGCGCCAGACATCGCGCATTTTTTGACCGACGACGTCGGAGCGGGCGTGGAATATCTGTTCCATCACCAGCCCGATCGCCAGGTTGCTGCTGTAGTTGATGCCCAGCCGCGTGATCGCGGTGTGCAGGTCGGTGACTTCCTGGGTCGAGCGCAACAGCGGGCTGTTGACCACTTTGATCAGGCGCGCCGATAGCGCGGTGTCGCGACCGATGACTTTGCTCAGGGTGGTGACGCTGATGTCCGGGTCTTCGGCGGCCCGGCGAATCTGCAGGGCCACTTCCGGTAACGTTGGCAGAACCAGGTCATCGTTATCGATGGCCTCAACCAAATCCTGTTGGACCTTTTCCGCCAGCTTGCTCATTTCGTTTCTCTAGGTGTTGCAACAAAAGTACTGCGGATTAACGCTGGATCTCGCGATCGCGATCCAGTTGGTAGGGCAGGTCGAGCAATTGCAGAGCCGGGCCTTCGAGCGTGCCCAGGTGCAGGTCGCCGCTTTCGGCGGCCTCGGCTTGCAGTACCGCGAGCAATTCAATGCCGGTCTCGGCGCGGGCGGCAATCACCACCTCGCCAATGGAACTGGCATGGGTCGGGGAAAACAGTGCAGTGCCGGGCTCGGGCAGTTCGCCAGCCGGTAATTGCAGGCGGTACAAACGGCGTTTGAGTTTGCCCAGGTACTGCATGCGGGCGACGATTTCCTGGCCGGTGTAGCAGCCTTTCTTGAAGCTGACGCCACCCACGGCCTGCAGATTAAGCATCTGCGGAATGAACAGTTCGCGGGTTTGCGGCATGACCTGGCCGATACCGGCACGGATCTGACCGAGCAGCCAGTCGTTGAGCGTACCTTGTGCGAGGCTGGCCGAAAGTTTTGCGCCCAGTTCCTGCGCCTGATCGGCGGCGGCCCACAGTTCACTGCGCCCCGGCGACACGCGAATGGCGATCAGGCCGGCATGGCGGGCCACTGCATCGGTGCTTTCCGGCAGCTCAAAGCCGAGGCTGGCCAGCGCTGCATCGGCGTTGACCAGACCGAAACGCACCCAGGCCGCGCTTTCATCCGTCAGTTTGGACTTGGAAAACACCGCGTATTTTTTCAGGTCCGCCAGTTGCGGCTCGAGCAGCTCGCTGGCCATGGCCAGCAACACCCCGTCGCCTTCCAGCAGGATGCGAAAGCTCGATTGCATGCGACCTTTCTGGGTGCAGCGGGCGCCCAGACTGGCCTGGGTGTCGCTCAGGTAGTTGAGGTTGCAGGTCAATTGTCCCTGCAGAAACTTGCTGGCATCGGAGCCGCGGACGGCGAGCACGCCTTCGTGGGACAAGGTGCAGAAAAAAGCGGAATCAGCCATGGGTCATCGCAGGGTAAAAAGTCTGGGGGACATCATAAGGGTGCGCTGTTGAAATGGGTAGTTCACAAAAGGATCGCGGTGCCCGACCAAAGCCGACTGTTCTACCCAGGCCTGGGCTGTATACTTGCGCTCTATTTGAGGAGCGCTCCATGGTCGAAGATGTTGAACTGAATCGCCTCTACTGGCACAGCCGCCGCGGCATGCTTGAGCTTGACGTGCTGCTGGTGCCCTTTGTCAAAGAGGTTTACTCGCAGCTGAACGAGGTTGATCGCGCTTGCTACGTCAGGCTGCTGGAGTGCGAGGATCAGGACATGTTCGGCTGGTTCATGGAACGCTCCGAGTCCGAAGATCCCGAGCTGCAGCGTATGGTCCGGATGATTCTGGATCGTGTCCAGCCCAAGTAGTTTCGAATGCCGCTGGCATGCCTCAGGGCAGTTGCTGGCGGCGTATCTGCTTGCCCAGCTGTTCGCGCTGGGGTCGTTATTTCTACTTGATATTCCCCTCTGGGCCAGCCTTGCGGGTGCTTTGTCGTGCCTGGCGCATGCTGCCTGGGTCGTGCCGCGACGAATACGTTTGAGCCATCCTCGCGCGTTCTGTGGCTTGCGCCGCGATGCCCTGGGTTGGCATCTGTGGAATGCAGTGGACGGGTGGCAGGCTGTGCAATTGCGTCCTGACAGCCTGGCATTGCCCTTGATCGTGGTGCTGCGGTTTCGCCTGCATGGCCAGCGCCGCGTGCGCTCAATCTGCGTGCCCCGCGACGCACTGGCGCCGGATGTTCATCGGCGCCTGCGCGTGCGGCTCAAGTTCAGTCGGCGTAGGTGGGCGGCACCAGAATAGTGTCCAGTGCTTGCGGCAACATATTCGGGTAGTCCAGCGTGTAATGCAGGCCGCGGCTTTCCTTTCGGGCCATGGCTGAACGAATCATCAGTTCGGCCACTTGCGCCAGGTTGCGCAACTCAATCAAGTCGCGACTGACCTTATAGTTGCTGTAGAACTCGCATAGATGAGGCTAAACCCAATGGATACAGGGGTTTCAGCCGATGACCATCAACCAGCGCTCCCAAACTGGGACAAACCTGTTACAAACTGCCCTCGCCAAGCCGTACCACTATCGCCGGTCTGGTCGCTATTACCTTCGCCTTCGCCCTCAAGGGACCGCTAAGGGCTTCTTCACGCTATCGCTCAGGACCACCGACAAGGCCACCGCTATGACCATCTCCCAAGACATCCTTCAGACCCTCAAGGCTTTCCACTTCGACAACCCTGAGGCCACTTGGGATGAGCTGAGAGGGCGCCTTGAGGACATCGCTGAGAGCTGCCTGACGATGGCTCATGGGGATGGCTCATTGATTGCCTACGAGATGATCCATGATGAGCAGCATGTTGCCCTTCGTGAGGCCAGCGCCAAGCTACCGCTCACAGTCAATCAGCAACGGGCTGTGAGCAAGGCATTGGAGATCCTTGAGGCCGCTCAAGAGCGCTTGGAGGGTCGTCCGGGGAAGCTGGTCGAGATCATGAGGGACCTCAAGAGTGAGGGTTGTAGCACGTCTGTAGCTCTGTCTCCGTCCCTATCTGTATTACCGTCTGAGCCTCTGACCTTCAAGACCCTCTCAGGGCTCTACATGGATGAGCATAAGGAGCATGCGGGGGAAGGGACCATACGAGACGTGAGGTCGTCCTGTAAGACCATCGCTGAGATCCTCGGTGGCTTGGACCTCAAGACCCACACTCGGGAGGACATGAAGAACCTTCGGGCCAAGCTCCTTGAAGGGCGCAAGCCTTTGACGGTGGGGAAGATCCTGACCACTCTATCAACGGTGATGAAGTGGGCAGTGAACAACGACTATCTCAGCAAGGCTCTCACGGATGGTCTCAAGCCAACCAAAGGCGCTGAAAGCTCCCGTGAGGCGTTCTCTCAGGATCAAGTCAAAGCCTTAATGGCTCACGCTGAGACCCTTCCAGTGGATGCATGGCAACGTTGGGCGCTGTCCCTTGGGGTCATCGCTGGGACTCGTATCGAGGAACTGAGGCAGCTCACCAAGGCGGACGTTAAGCGAGTCGGGGGTGTTTGGGTGATCGACATCAATAGGAATGATGGTAAGACAGCGAAGACCAAGAACGCTTTGAGGGTCATTCCGTTGACCGATGGGGGTCATGGGTTTGATCTTCAGGCGTTCCTTGAGTTTGTCGAAAAGGCAGACTCTCGGTTGTTCACGTTGGGCGGCGGTCAGTTCTCTGTATTGCTCAATGGAATGCTCAGGGATGTCTTGGATCTGAAGGCTGATAGGACCCAAACCTTCCATTCATTACGGCACTCACTGGCTGGCGCTTTGAAGGCCGCTGAGGTGCCTGTAGGGACCGCTGAGTCAATCTTGGGGCACGCTTCGGGGTCGATCAGTTATGACCTTTATGGAGCTGGGAGTGCCGTTGAGGTGGGGCGTATGGCTGAGGCGCTCGTGAAGACGTTCTCACTGGTCGCCAGAGTGATGTCTTAATGATACTGTTCTATCGTGTCTTAAGGAGATTTCAGATGCGTAAGGGGTCAATCGGATTGGTGAGTGCTATCTCCCTGATCCTCAGTTTCTCGGCTTCTGCGGGGCCAAGTTGGATAAGTCTTGATGAAACCAAGGATGGTTTAAAATGGGAAGCAAAGCCCGGCTCATTTGAGTTCTCTACAAATAGAAATAAAGTTTCCGTTGCGGTCATCGCAGGGAGAGTGGTTAATTCAAAGACTTCTGATATAGCGTTGTACAAGTGGTATGTGTCGGCTGCGGATTGCAGCAAGAAAATGGGGAAGCTTGTAAGCTTAGGTGTCGACGGCGAATATCAATTTGATAATGATTTTATGTATGGGAGTGGAAGTGTCGCTTCCAGTGTTGCTGAATTTATTTGCGCTGTGGCGGATAATAATATTAAGAAAGCAGAAGGTAAAAGCCTGTAAGTTGGACGTTCTGGTAGGTCACCCTGAACACGACCTGTTGTTTGTGGCTACACAAGTGGCACGCTACAGCGATTTAAAAGACCCAAGCAATGCCGTCTCCGTCTATCGCAGCAAGAACCCTAAGGTAACTGGGCGCTTCAATGGCGGGACGCCTTGAGAGTCTTGGATTCAGTCCAAGGCTCGTCTAACGCACACAACCGCGTCCCCGGACAACCGCCAAGTCAGGTGATTCAATCCAACTCGTGGCTGGCCTCTGAGGGCTGGGTCTACCGGATGCTCATGCGGGGTGACTCTCAGGCAGCCGAAGCATTCCGTACTTGGATTGCAGACGAGGTGGTCCCGACCATCCGCAAGACCGGCAAGTATGATGCTAAGCAGTCCACCAACCCTATCGCAATGGGCCTCATGGATGAACTCAAGGCGCGGCTGTTGAACCCAGAGGTTACCCAGAGGTGACTTAAAAACCCTCACTATTGCGACAGGCACCCCGCTTGTTGATCAGGCGATAGGAGGCCAGCCAATGACTACCGTTCAAAACACAATCAAGACAACCCTCGACACCCAAACTGGGCATGAACTGACGTTTGACATCCGCTCAGGTGAAATCCTTGCGACCCAAAAGGTCCACATAAAGAAGCACACCATCACCACCGATGTGGGCAAGCAATGCCGGTTCCCAATCGCTGCCCGCACCTCTGAGGAGCTCCTTGAGATCCTTTCTGTTCATGACCAGTGGACCAACAACTTGACCGTCGAGGCTGACAAGCTACTGGACCTACTCGAAACAGGAGAGATCACAGCGGGCGCCGTTAAGGTATTCCGGCAGATCCTCCTGGGACTGGCTGGTCGGAACATTTGGTTCGGCAAGCTGGCGGACATCGGGACCAAGCGAGAAATCGGGGACTTGACCCGCGCTGGCTTAATCCGTGTGATCCGACAAGGGAAGACGCTGCCCACCAAGGTGGCTGTGCATCCGTGGTATGGCTGGCGTGGGGACCTGATGAGTCGGCAGTCTTATATAGGCGACTGGATCGGCATTGGCAGCGTGGAATAAGGTCAAGGTTCCGAAACTGCAACCAACACATGGCTGGAGACCATAGCCACTGTGGGCCCTTGAATCTGCCTATACATATAAAAGGGCTACTTCAAGTTTCTCATTGAGGCCCATCGACCAGACTCATAGGAAGAGGGCGTTTGTTAATTACAACCCTCATCGAAAGGAATCTCAAAGTACATCGCCAAGGAGAACTTTATGACCGATCTCATCGCCTGCCCAGCTACCTCCCTGCTCACTGAGGACGACCTGACCACTTTGTCTCTTGTCTTCCCTCCACCTTCACGACCTCAACTGATTGAGCTTCGTTGTGTCCTCAATAAGCGAAACGCATCCTTTAGGACCTATGAGTCTGGGATCGTCACCTTCGACAAGAACACCATGCTCCGTGAGGTCGCCTTGAAGTGCTCCGCAAAGACTGCCGAACGGGTAACCCATCTGGTCGCCCAAGGTGTATGCCTTCAAGCCATCGCTTCGGTGCCCTTGAGGATTCCCTTGACGGGAACTGAGCCAATCTCGCTCAGGCTTTAAGGTGCCCGTCAAGGTAACCTTTAAAACCCCTCACTATTGGGAGACCCTCAGAGAATCCTAAAAGATTCCTGTAGTGGACCCTCACCAGCAATACCCGACCGTCGCCACGGTTGTCCTTCGATGCCTCTCAGGCTTGCCATGTCCTGATCCAGCATTAGCCACAAACCCAAACCAAGAACCTTTTGATCGACCTTGGAAGATGCCCATGCGGCTCCCTCCTTGCCGTCTTGTCGTGCGCGTCTATGGCGCCAAGGTCGATCAAAGGGTCACCTCACAGGAGATCCAAACCCATGAAAATCACTATCACCAAAGTCCTGAAGAATGAAGTAACCGTGTCCGGTCAGACCCTGGCCCGTGAGTATGTAGAGAACGTCATGTTGCCCTTGCTGATGGCCCAATGTGGTCGCAACAACACCTCCAAGTTCGCTGTGATCAAAGCCTTCGATGAGGCTGGTCTGTCCCTTAAGGCCATCCAAGAGGACGCTCTGACTTACTTCGAGACCAAGCGAGAGGAGCAGGCGAAGCGCGAGCAAGCCCAACGCGAAGTCGATGCCCATGCTGAGCGTCTACGTGAATGGTCGCCCCGTGAGCTGGCCCAAGCGAAGGCCGACAGGGTAGCCCGTGCTGCTGCCATCTATGAGCAGGGTTCCAAGGTCTTAGCTGCCCGGGCCCGTAACTCTGGTTGGTAAGCCCTCAAGGGACCTTAAAGACCACCTCTCTCAACATCATTCAATCATCCAATTCAGGAGAACCATTCCCATGAAACTGCATAACCAATACATCGCACCAACCAAAGACACCGTAAAGCACGCCTCATCGGCCTACGAGAACGGTAGCACTATCCAATTCTCTACCGGTGACATCCGCCATGAGGACTTGGGAGCCACCGACGTGTCCGTATACGTGGAAGCCCTGACTGAGGGTCTCGATGAGTACCTCAATGGTGACGAATGGCGCCAAGCGGCTGCTGAGAGAACCCCTTGCGAGTTCCGTCCGGCTGGTACTGAGGCCACTGGTCAGCAGATCATCACCATGGCTGAGCGCACTGTCACCTTCGACCCTCGTAAGAACTGGGACAACCAGACCATCTCTAAGGGCCCCGTCTTGGCCGGGTCTGTGATCATCACTGAGCCTACCGACACCGCTCTGCTGATCAGCTACCGCCACACCATTCTCGACCACACCTTGATTGCTGGCTTCACTGAGCAGGCCTTGGACCAGACCGCTGAGAAGCTGCTGCGCGATATTGAGTATGGCGCCAGTGGCGAGATCGCTGGCATCCTCTCGACCGCTCCGAGCACCGAGGTCGTCTCTGAGACCAAGCCTACTGGCAAGCCTGTAGAGATCGCAGATGACCTCATCGACATCTTGACGATGAACATCAATCAGACCGTGGGCACCTCACTGGCGGACTTTGTGGTCCTGTTGCCAGTGTCTCTGGTTGCCGTGCTTGAGCGAGCTGCTCAGCGAGCTGGCAAGGGTGACCTCCAAGACCTCATCGGCGCCTCAGTGCAGCCTTACACTGGCACCGACTACGGTATGTTCCTGCTGCCTAAGATGTTCACCAGCCTGAGTTACCGTGAAGGCCGTAACGGCGACATCTGGAAGATCCAAGCGACCCGTAATGCTGCTCATCAAGCATGGGACGTTGAGATCATGGCTCAGGTGGACATCGTGGCTAACGGAAAGGTCAAGGTAAAGCTGACCACCGATGGTTTCCAGACTGAGGCTGTGGCCTTCCCGATGATCACCCGCATCACCTTGAACTGACCTAAGGGAATCCCTTAGAAGCCCTGTAAGGCCGACCCTGAGAGGGATCGGCAGGGGCATCGCTTCACCTGAGAGAGTTCCGAAAAGCCGAACTCTCCCTATCGCCCGTCGCTGGGCAATCACCAATTCGTAGAGTCTTCCTGTTTGCTTCTTCATGCCACCGTCCAGAACCTTTGTCGGGTCTCTGCGCTGGACCGTGGGAGCGAACTTGAGGGAGCAAACAAGAGGAACAAGACAATGAACGTGACCAATACCCCTATCCCTGTTTCCCTGATGGGTCAAACCTTCTCAGCCAATGACGAACGTATGTGGCATCTCAACGAGATCCATAAGGGGCTCAATCTACCAGACCGTAAGTCGCCGTCTGAGTGGCGTAACGCGGTCTCCGTAGAGCTACGAACCTCCGGAAATTTGCGGAGCTTGGATGGTAGCGGGACCTTTGCTGATGAGCTGGGAACAATCGCCTATGCCATGTGGGTCTCGACTGACTTCTATCTAATGGTCGCTGGTGCCTTCGTCGCTATGCGTAACAATGCTGTGGGCGAATTGAGATCCGCTAAGACTCTCTTAGATGCCAACATGCCCAAGGCTTCGACCCTCGACATGAAAGCCCGAGGCGCTGGTCTGACGTGGACTGAGGCTTGCCGTGTCGCTGGTATCCAACAATCACGCCTCGCGCTTGAGGCTCTGGTCACATTGGGCAACTTTGTGTACCCCGTCGACAACTTCGGAGCCCGTGAGGGCTCACCTCGACCACACAAGCAGGGCTTCGAGGTGGGTGCCTTTGTGAAGGTCTCATCTGACTTTGGCAACCGTGAAGGCTGGCGGGTAAAGCCTCGTGGTCTGGACTGGCTCCGCAAGAATGCTGAAGCGGTGAACCTCAGAGTGGCCGAAGTGAAAGCCCGTAAGGACAAAGCTCAGCGGGATGCCAAGGCCCGACTCAAGGAGAACCTCAAGGCATCATCCCCGGAATTCTGAGTCCACCACTATATAAAGGAGAACCCCAATGGACACCTTACAGGCTGCCTATCTGGTCTGTGTGGCTGTCCATCTGGCCTTGTGGCTGTACGGGCACCTCAAGAGACCTTAACGAGAAAATACAGAAAATTTGGGAGTGACCACCTCATTGCTTCTACAGGCTCAGTTTCCCCCGTATGGCCTCGCTCAGGTTCTCACGGGCAGGCGATAAGGACCCCAGCGATGGGACAAAGATGGCCCAAAGCTGTTACAAAACGGGTCCTCAGCGTGCTACGCTCAGGGCTCCTAACGTGCCTCATCTGGTCGGGGTAAGGATCGTATCCTTCGCCTCTGGCAGCATCTCTGGATAGTCCAGCGTGTAGTGCAGACCCCGAGATTCCTTGCGTTCCATCGCTGACCGGATCATCAGTTCAGCTACCTGAGCAAGGTTCCTCAATTCAATCAGGTCTCTACTCACTTTATAGTTGCTGTAGAACTCATCGATCTCGTCCAGCAGCAGACGCACCCGATGCTCGGCGCGCTGCAAGCGCTTGTTGGTGCGCACGATGCCGACGTAGTCCCACATGAACCGCCGCAATTCGTCCCAGTTGTGCGCGATGATCACGTCTTCATCCGAGTCGGTCACCTGGCTCGCATCCCAGGCCGGCAGCGCGTTGGGGATCGCCACATGGGGCAGTTGCTCAAGGATGTCGGTCGCCGCCGAGCGCGCGTAAACGAAGCATTCCAGCAGCGAATTGCTGGCCATGCGATTGGCGCCGTGCAGACCGGTGAAGCTGGTCTCGCCAATCGCATAGAGGCCGGGCACGTCGGTGCGACCCTGCTGGTCGACCATGACGCCGCCGCAGGTGTAATGCGCAGCGGGTACCACCGGGATCGGTTGTTTGGTGATGTCGATGGAGAACTCGAGGCAGCGCTCATAGACAGTCGGGAAGTGCGCCTTGATGAAGGCTTCGGGCTTGTGGCTGATGTCCAGGTAGACGCAGTCGATGCCCAGCCGCTTCATCTCGTGGTCGATGGCGCGGGCAACGATGTCGCGCGGCGCCAGTTCGGCCCGTGGGTCGAAGCGTTGCATGAAGCGCTCGCCGTTCGGCAGCTTGAGATGCGCACCTTCGCCACGCAGGGCTTCGGTCACCAGGAAACTCTTGGCTTGCGGGTGATAGAGGCACGTGGGATGGAACTGGTTGAACTCCAGGTTGGCAACCCGGCAGCCCGAGCGCCAGGCCATGGCGATGCCATCGCCGCAGGCTCCGTCGGGGTTGCTGGTATAGAGGTAGACCTTGGCAGCACCACCGGAGGCAAGGATCACGAAGCGTGCGCCGTAGGTGTCGACTTCGCCGGAGTCGCGATTGAGCACGTAGGCGCCGAGGCACCGATCGCCATCCAGGCCCAGGCGTTTTTCGGTGATCAGGTCGACGGCGACCCTTTGCTCCAGCAGTTCGATGTTTGGACGCTGCCGTGCTTGTGCCAGCAAGGTATTGAAGATGGCCGCGCCGGTGGCGTCGGCGGCATGGATGATGCGCCGATGGCTGTGGCCACCTTCGCGGGTCAGGTGGAACTCGAAGCCGCCGTCCTCTGTGCCGGACTGTTCGTCGCGGGTAAAGGGCACGCCTTGATCGATGAGCCATTGAATGGCCTCGCGGCTATGCTCGACGGTAAACCGCACCGCATCTTCGTGGCACAAGCCACCGCCAGCATTGAGGGTGTCATCGACGTGGGATTCAATGGTGTCAGTGTCATCCAGCACGGCAGCGACGCCGCCCTGGGCCCAGTAAGTCGAACCGTTGGCCAGGTTGCCCTTGCTCAGTACGGCAATGCGCAAATGATCAGGCAGTGTCAGGGCCAGACTCAAACCGGCAGCGCCGCTGCCAATCACCAGAACATCGTGTTGAAACTGTTGGCTCATTTCAGGATTCCGCTCAAAGCGACCCGGGACGGGGTTGGCGCAAGACACCTGAATCGGCGAGTCGAGACAGCCACACAGCGCACTAGTATATAGAGGGGTGGATCGGCACAATAGCCGAGCCTTCGTGGCAATGTGAAACTACTGTGACGGAGAGGTCTGACCCTGCTGTAGGGGGAATTACCTCATGAATCGCGCTGGAGGTGGCGTTTTCGCCGACAAATAGCGCTTTTTCGCCCCGGTTTGTACGGTAATGGTTTCTTCCGGCTATAAAGTTTGGGAACTTTTGCCAAGCGCCCAAACTCAATAGAAGGTTGCCTGAAACGAGGGTCAGCGTCGGTTTCACGCAGGGATCTGTGTTCCGCTCACTGCGTCTGGACTCGACAACAGGATTATTCGCGCAGCCGGCCCAGCCGGTGCTGCGTTTTTCGTGTGTGCCAAATCAGAGCGCGCAGGAAACTTGCTTGGAGGGGGAGAACTTTTGCGAAAAGCCCGAGTCTATGTTTGCAAGCCTGATCAATTAGTTTTGCAAGCCTCCTCCGAGCTTATCGAGGAGTGTTCATGCTAACCCAGGAAGAGGATCAGCAACTGGTCGAACGCGTTCAGCGCGGCGACAAGCGTGCTTTCGATCTGCTCGTGCTGAAATACCAGCACAAAATTCTCGGGTTGATCGTGCGTTTTGTGCACGACACCCATGAAGCCCAGGATGTTGCCCAGGAAGCCTTTATCAAGGCCTATCGAGCACTTGGAAATTTTCGCGGCGACAGCGCGTTTTATACGTGGCTCTACCGCATCGCCATTAACACGGCGAAGAACTATCTGGTTTCACGCGGCCGCCGGCCGCCGGATAGCGATGTCAGTTCCGAGGATGCGGAGTTCTACGACGGCGATCACGGCCTCAAGGACCTCGAATCACCAGAGCGTGCATTGTTGCGCGATGAGATCGAAGGCACTGTTCATCGAACCATCCAGCAATTGCCAGAAGATTTACGTACGGCGCTAACTTTACGTGAGTTTGATGGTCTGAGTTACGAGGACATTGCGAGCGTCATGCAATGTCCGGTGGGTACCGTGCGCTCCCGGATTTTCCGCGCTCGGGAAGCCATCGATAAGGCCCTGCAACCGTTGTTGCAGGAAAGCTGAGACAGCGGCGTCAGCCAAGAGAGGAACCGCCATGAGTCGTGAAGCCCTGCAGGAATCGCTGTCCGCAGTGATGGATAACGAAGCGGACGAACTGGAATTGCGTCGGGTATTAAATGCCTTTGACGATGTTGAAACCCGCGAAACCTGGGCGCGTTATCAGATCGCTCGGGCGGTGATGCACAAGGACTTGCTGATCCCGCGTCTGGATCTGGCTTCGGCCGTATCCCAGGCCCTGGCGGATGAAGCCGCACCGGCGAAAGTGAGCCGTGGCCCTTGGCGTAGCCTGGGTCGTCTGGCCGTTGCTGCCTCGGTGACTGTGGCTGTGTTGGCGGGTGTACGTTTGTACAACCAGGATGAGATCGCCGGTGTCGAATTGGCCCAGCAATCTACTCAACCAGGTCTGGCCGTTCCTCAAGTAAAAGGCCCAGCCGTTTTGGCAGGCTACAATGAGAGTTCGCAAGCCACAGGTCCGATGGCCAATGGTGTCTTGCAAGGTCAGCCAGGTTGGCACGATCAGCGTCTGCCAGGCTATCTGCGCCAACACGCTCAAGAAGCTGCACTCAAAGGCACTGAAAGTGCACTGCCTTACGCTCGTGCAGCGAGCCTGGAAAACCGTTAAGGGGGATCATGCGCGCCATACCTCTACTTACGCTGTTGCTGAGCGGCTGGTTCGTTGTACCAGCCCAAGCTGATGAGGCTCAGGATTGGTTGAACCGTCTGAGCCAGGCCGAGCAGCAGCAAAGCTTTCAGGGCACTTTCGTCTACGAGCGTAACGGTAGTTTTTCTACCCATAACATCTGGCATCGCGTCGAGGACGGCAAAGTCCGCGAGCGTTTGCTGCAGCTTGACGGCTCGGCCCAGGAGGTCGTGCGCATTGACGGCAGTACGCAATGCGTCAGCGGTACTCTGGTAGCAGGTCTGGGAGCCACTCCCGACTCGGCAAAGCGTGCCCTCGATCCGCAAAAACTCAAGAGTTGGTACGACCTTGCCGTCATCGGCAAGTCGCGTGTGGCTGGGCGACCGGCAGTTATCGTCGCGCTGACACCTCGTGACCAGCATCGTTATGGATTCGAACTGCATCTGGATCGGGAAACCGGTCTGCCTCTGAAGTCCCTGTTGCTCAACGAAAAAGGCCAGTTGCTGGAGCGATTCCAGTTCACCCGGCTGGATACCCGCGATGTGCCGTCGGACGATGAGCTGCAAGCCAGTGCCGACTGCAAGCCGGTGGTGCTAGGCAACGATAAGGCGACAGCAGTGAAGGCGGCTCAGGCCTGGCACTCGGATTGGCTGCCACCGGGGTTCGAGCTGACCAGCAGCAGCGCCCACAAGGATCCGGAAACCAAGGCCCCAGTCAGTAGCCTGATGTATGACGATGGCTTGGCGCGCTTTTCGGTGTTCCTCGAGCCACTCAACGGCGCAGTCGTCACCGATACTCGCACGCAGTTGGGCCCGACCGTCGCGGTTTCTCGGCGCCTGACCACACCCGACGGCGAAATGATGGTGACCGTTGTGGGTGAAATCCCTATCGGTACGGCCGAACGGATTGCGCTGTCGATGCGCACCGATGCGCCAGCCAAGCAGTAAATTGCCCAGTGCTGCTGACTGATCGACAGGGTTGTCGGGAAAAGGTCAGCCTTGGCGCCTCGCTGCGTCAAGAAGTCGAAATGTTTGGTGAGCATTTCAATTTGCAAAACTTCTTAAAATTTTCTATAGGTCAGGGTCCCTCGGCTCTGGCCTTGTATAGTTGTTCCCGGAACAAAAGTATCGGCGCCTGTTCCCCGGTGTTTGTTGTTCCATATCGCTTAACCATGCTCGTCGTAACGGGAGCCGTATGTCGATACCACGCTTGAAATCCTACCTGACAATCTTTGCTACCGTACTGGTGCTGGGTCAGGCCGTCTCAACCCAGGCGGCCGAGTTGCCTGACTTCACCCAATTGGTCGAGCAGGCCTCGCCTGCGGTGGTCAACATCAGTACCACGCAAAAGCTGCCGGACCGCAAGGTCTCCAACCAGCAGATGCCTGACCTCGAAGGTTTGCCGCCGATGTTGCGGGAGTTTTTCGAGCGTGGCCTGCCACCGCAACAACGTTCTCCGGGCGGCGGTCGCCAGCGTGAGGCGCAATCGCTGGGTTCGGGCTTCATTATTTCGCCTGATGGCTACATCCTGACCAACAACCACGTGATTGCCGATGCCGATGAAATTCTCGTGCGTCTGGCTGATCGCAGCGAACTCAAGGCCAAGCTGATCGGCACCGACCCGCGCTCCGACGTGGCGCTGCTGAAAATCGAAGGCAAGGACCTGCCGGTCCTCAAGCTTGGCAAATCCCAGGACCTGAAGGCCGGGCAATGGGTGGTGGCGATCGGTTCGCCGTTCGGCTTTGACCACACTGTGACCCAAGGCATCGTCAGCGCCATCGGTCGTAGCCTGCCGAACGAAAACTACGTCCCGTTCATCCAGACCGACGTGCCGATCAACCCGGGCAACTCCGGCGGCCCGCTGTTCAACCTGGCGGGCGAAGTGGTGGGGATCAACTCGCAGATCTACACCCGTTCCGGTGGATTCATGGGCGTGTCGTTCGCCATTCCTATCGACGTTGCGATGGACGTGTCGAACCAACTGAAAAGCGGCGGCAAGGTCAGCCGTGGTTGGTTGGGTGTGGTGATCCAGGAAGTGAACAAGGATCTCGCCGAGTCCTTCGGTCTGGACAAGCCAGCCGGTGCGTTGGTGGCGCAGATTCAGGACGACGGTCCGGCCGCCAAGGGTGGTTTGCAGGTCGGTGACGTGATCCTCAGCATGAACGGCCAGCCAATCGTCATGTCGGCTGATCTGCCACACCTGGTGGGCGCGCTCAAGGCGGGTGCCAAGGCCAATCTGGAAGTGATTCGCGACGGTAAGCGCAAAAATGTTGAGCTGACCGTTGGCGCCATCCCGGAAGAAGGCAAGGAGCTCGATACGCTGTCGCAATCCGGCGTCGAGCGCAGCAGTAACCGCCTGGGCGTTGCCGTGGTTGAGCTCAGTGACGAACAGAAGAAGACATACGACCTTAAAGGCGGCGTGGTAATCAAGGAAGTGCAGGATGGTCCTGCTGCCCTGATCGGCCTGCAGCCAGGCGATGTGATCACTCACCTGAACAATCAGGCGATCTCGTCGGCCAAGGAGTTCACCGACATTGCCAAGGCATTGCCGAAGAACCGTTCGGTGTCGATGCGCGTCCTGCGTCAGGGGCGCGCCAGCTTCATCACCTTCAAGCTGGCTGAGTAACAAGGCCGGTCACTGAATAAAAAACCGCCTCGATCGAGGCGGTTTTTTTTCGTCCGCGGATGGCGGGCAAAAGAAAACCCCCGGCAAACCCAGAGGGTCTGGCGGGGGTTGGGATGAGCGCCGAGCGGCGCTCATCGGCTCAGCTTACTGGCAAGCTTCGCAATCCGGCTCGTCGATGGCGCAGGCCTTCGGCACTGGAGCAGGGCCGGCAGGGGCGGCCAGGACCGAATCGTCACCGTGGTTGCCGCCGCTGGAAACAGCGTTCAGCTTGCCGGTGTTGATGGTCGACTTCTCGGTGCTGGTCGCGGCCAGTGCACGGAGGTAGTAGGTGGTTTTCAGGCCACGGTACCAGGCCATGCGGTAGGTCACGTCAAGCTTCTTGCCCGATGCGCCAGCGATGTACAGGTTCAGCGACTGCGCCTGGTCGATCCACTTCTGACGACGGCTGGCGGCGTCAACGATCCACTTGGTGTCCACTTCGAAGGCGGTGGCGTAGAGTGCTTTGAGCTCGGCCGGGATGCGCTCGATCTGCTGCACGGAACCGTCGTAGTACTTCAGGTCGTTGATCATGACCGAGTCCCACAGACCGCGAGCCTTGAGGTCGCGAACCAGGTACGGGTTGATCACGGTGAATTCGCCCGAGAGGTTCGATTTCACGTACAGGTTCTGATAGGTCGGTTCGATCGACTGCGATACGCCAGTGATGTTGGCGATGGTCGCGGTCGGTGCGATGGCCATGATGTTGGAGTTACGAATGCCTTTCTGTACACGGGCACGAACCGGTGCCCAGTCGAGGGTTTCGTTCAGATCGACATCAATGTATTTCTGACCACGCGCTTCGATCAGGATCTGTTGCGAATCCAGCGGCAGGATGCCCTTGGACCACAGCGAGCCCTGGAACGTCTCGTACGAACCGCGCTCGTCCGCCAGGTCGCAGGATGCCTGGATGGCGTAGTAGCTGACCGCTTCCATCGACTTGTCGGCGAACTCGACGGCAGCGTCGGAACCGTAAGGAATGTGCTGCAGGTACAGCGCGTCCTGGAAGCCCATGATGCCCAGGCCGACCGGACGGTGCTTGAAGTTGGAGTTCTTCGCTTGCGGCACCGAGTAGTAGTTGATGTCGATCACGTTGTCGAGCATGCGCACAGCCGTGTTCACGGTGCGTTGCAGCTTGGCGGTGTCGAGCTGGCCGTTGACGATATGGTTCGGCAGGTTGATCGAGCCCAGGTTGCAGACAGCGATTTCGTCCTTGTTGGTATTCAAGGTGATCTCGGTGCACAGGTTCGAGCTGTGGACTACGCCGACGTGCTGCTGCGGGCTGCGCAGGTTGCACGGGTCTTTGAAGGTCAGCCATGGGTGGCCGGTTTCAAACAGCATGGACAGCATTTTACGCCACAGGTCTTTGGCCTGAATGGTCTTGAACAGCTTGACCTTGCCTGGGTACTCGGTCAGGGCTTCGTAGTACTCGTAGCGTTCTTCGAAGGCCTTGCCGGTCAGGTCGTGCAGGTCCGGAACTTCGGATGGCGAAAACAGGGTCCACTTGCCGTCATCGAAGACACGCTTCATGAACAGGTCAGGGATCCAGTTGGCGGTGTTCATATCGTGGGTACGACGACGATCATCACCGGTGTTCTTGCGCAGCTCGATGAACTCTTCGATGTCCATGTGCCAGGTTTCCAGGTAGGCACATACGGCGCCTTTGCGCTTGCCACCCTGGTTAACGGCGACAGCGGTGTCGTTCACTACTTTGAGGAACGGTACAACGCCCTGGGATTTGCCGTTGGTGCCCTTGATGTAGGAGCCCAGCGCACGAACCGGAGTCCAGTCGTTGCCCAAGCCGCCAGCGAATTTCGACAGCATGGCGTTGTCGTGGATCGCGTGGTAGATGCCCGACAGGTCGTCCGGCACGGTGGTCAGGTAGCAGCTCGACAGCTGTGGACGCAGGGTGCCGGCGTTGAACAGGGTCGGGGTCGAGGCCATGTAGTCGAAGGACGACAACAGGTTGTAGAACTCGATCGCACGGGCTTCGCGGTCTTTCTCTTCGATGGCCAGGCCCATGGCCACACGCATGAAGAAGATCTGCGGCAGTTCGAAACGCACGCCATCCTTGTGGATGAAGTAACGGTCGTACAGGGTTTGCAGGCCCAGGTAGGTGAACTGCTGGTCGCGCTCGTGGTTGATTGCCTTGCCGAGCTTTTCCAGGTCGAAACTGGCCAGCTCAGGGTTCAGCAACTCGTATTCGATACCTTTGGCGACGTAGGCCGGCAGCGCCTTGGCGTACAGGTCGGCCATCTCGTGGTGAGTGGCGCTCTCGGCGACTTGCAGGAAGCTCAGGCCTTCGGCACGCAGGGTGTCCATCAGCAGGCGAGCAGTCACGAACGAGTAGTTCGGTTCGCGTTCAACCAGGGTGCGGGCGGTCATCACCAGGGCGGTGTTGACGTCGGTCAGGGCCACGCCGTCGTAGAGGTTCTTCAGGGTTTCGCGCTGGATCAGCTCGCCGTCGACTTCCTCCAGACCTTCGCACGCTTCGGTGACAATGGTGTTCAGGCGACCCATGTCCAGTGGCGCCAGGCTGCCATCGGTACGGGTGATGCGAATCGACGGGTGAGCGTTGACCGCTTCTACGGCCGGTGCGTGGGCAGCGCGTTCTTTCGAACGACCGTCACGGTAGATCACGTAGTCGCGAGCCACTTTCTGCTCGCCGGCACGCATCAGGGCCAGTTCGACCTGGTCCTGGATTTCTTCGATGTGGATGGTGCCGCCCGATGGCATGCGACGCTTGAAGGTCGCGGTGACCTGTTCGGTCAGGCGGGCCACGGTGTCGTGGATTCGCGACGAGGCAGCAGCGGTGCCGCCTTCAACTGCGAGAAACGCTTTGGTGATGGCGACGGTGATTTTGTCATCGGTGTAAGGAACGACAGTGCCGTTACGCTTGATCACTCGCAGTTGACCTGGCGCGGTGGCGGACAGATCCGAAGTCGAATCAGCGGCCTGCGGCAAGGTGCCCTGCGGGTTCTCGCGAGTTGTGTCGGTTTGCATGGGTGTCTCCACATTCTATGTTTGTTTGGGCACCACGAAGGTGCCCACCGTTCCGTCCTGAAGCACTACAACCGGCGAGTGCCGGGCATAACAACTTCGGGACAGGAGGAAGGGGGCTGTAGGGCGCCGCTTCCATGCCGAAGTCTTTGGTCTCAGGCCAGGGGCCGAGAACCGAATTCCGTGGGGTGACAGTAAGTGACTGCAACACCCGTACCGTTTTCGCCACATCTGGCCGGAAAACGGTAGCCATCCGCAGGCGCGGTTTGGGCTACTGAAAAAGCGTTTGGTTCAACCCGGAAACGGCAAGAAAAGCACTTGAGTTTCTGGTCTGATTGGTGTTCGGGTTTTGGGTGAAAACCCTATATGTAGGGTTTTTCAACGCGCGAGCTACAAGATAATGCGTTTTGGGGAGTGATTGCAACGTACTACCTGTGGATAAGGCTGTGCGTAAAATGTGTATGAAACGGCCAATCGTCGTGTAGGCCGCGACCCTGCTGGATTAGACCGTTTGTCACTGTTTTTTACCCTGAAAATAGCCTGGGTGGTTTTTCGCGGGCGCGAACCCTACCACAAAAAATCTCCCTGACCGAGCGCATTTGCCCGCTTGTGTTGATAAGGGTTGGCGTTGCTACAATCGGCCGCTGTCTATGCAGTCTTATCCACTCAAATAGTTACAAAAATACCAGTGGATCCTTCCTTATTAGTGTTCTGGCAAGCAGAGGTCACCCGTGGAGCAAGAAGCCTGGCAGGTATTGATTGTCGAGGACGACCAGCGCCTGGCTGAGTTGACCCGTGAATACCTTGAAAGCAATGGATTGCGCGTCGCCATCGAGGGTGATGGCGCGTTGGCAGCGGCGCGTATTATTGCCGAGCAACCGGATCTGGTGATCCTTGATCTGATGCTGCCAGGGGAAGACGGCCTGAGCATTTGCCGCAAGGTGCGTGACCAGTATGACGGTCCGATTCTGATGCTGACCGCCCGCACCGATGACCTCGACCAGATCCAGGGCCTGGACATGGGGGCTGATGATTATGTCTGCAAGCCCGTGCGTCCACGCCTGTTGCTGGCGCGGATCCAGGCCCTGTTACGCCGCAGCGAGCCGCCGGAGCCAGCGGTGCCGGAGAAACTTCGGCGCCTGCAGTTCGGGGCGCTGGTGGTTGACAATGCGCTGCGTGAGGCCTGGTTGCAGGACCAGGGTATCGAACTGACCAGCGCCGAATTCGACTTGCTGTGGCTGCTGGTCGCCAACGCCGGTCGCATCCTTTCGCGCGAGGAGATCTTCACCGCCCTGCGCGGGATAGGTTATGACGGCCAGGACCGCTCCATCGACGTGCGAATTTCGCGAATCCGCCCGAAAATCGGCGACGACCCGGATCACCCGCGCCTGATCAAGACCATTCGCAGCAAGGGCTATCTGTTCGTTCCTGAAGCCTGCGTAGACCCGTCCCTGTGAATTCGATCTTCCTGCGCATTTACGGAGGCATGTGCGCCGCCTTGATCCTGGTGGCGGTGCTCGGCGTGCTGGCCCTGCACCTGCTCAACGAAGTGCGCAGCGAGCAGTACCGCGAACGCCTGGCTCACGGCACGTTTTCGCTGATGGCTGACAATCTGCAGCCGATGAACCAGACCGAGCGCCATCGGGCGCTGGTGGTCTGGGAGCGTCTGCTGGGTATTCCCATGAGTCTGCAGACGTTCAGCCAGACCGCACTCGATCTCGGCCAGCGCACGCGCATCCTGCGTGGCCAGGCATTGGTCGAGCAGACAGGGCCGCACGCCGCAAAGGTCTACCGGCTGGTCAGCGAAAAAGAGCAACTGGTGCTGACTGGCGAGGTGCAGCAGATCAGTGAGCAGTTGGCGCGGGCAACTATTTATCTGTTGGCCGATGAATTGGTGCGTTACCCGGTCGCCGAACAACCCCGGCGGTTGGCAGAGCTGAAGAAAGACAAGGGCTTTGGTTTCGAGTTGCAATTGGTCACCGTGGATCAGGCCGACATGGACGAGGACCAGAGCCGCCGGGTGTCCGAAGGCGACACGGTCATGGCGCTGGGAAAGGGCGGCGATTCGATCCGGGTGTTTGCCGGCATGGTCGGGACCCCTTGGGTGCTTGAGATTGGCCCGCTGTACCAGATGAATCCCTATCCGCCGGAGTGGCTGGTGTTGATCGCCACATTGGGGTTGAGCCTGATCGGCTTGATCGTCTATTTATTGGTGCGCCAACTCGAGCGTCGGCTCAGTGGCCTGGAGTCGGCGGCGACGCGAATCGCCAAGGGCAGCCTGGAGACCCGGGTGCCGGCGCGCGGCGCGGACTCGGTTGGACGGCTGGCGGCGGCGTTTAACGGCATGGCCGAGCATTTGCAGCAACTGCTGGCGATTCAGCGCGAATTGGTGCGCGCGGTCTCTCACGAACTGCGCACGCCCGTTGCACGCCTGCGATTTGGCCTGGAGATGATCAGTTCGGCAAGCACCGACCAGGCTCGGGAAAAGTACCTGATCGGTATGGATCACGACATTCAGGATCTCGACGGCCTGGTTGACGAAATGCTGACCTATGCGCGGTTGGAGCAAGGCTCGCCAGCGCTGAACTTTCAGCGGGTGGATCTGGATGCCTTGGTCAATCAGGTGATCAACGAGTTGGCACCGTTGCGCGCCAATGTCAGGGTGCAACGCGGGCTGTGCCTGTCGGCCGCCGATTGTGACGGGGCCTGGGTCGAAGCGGAGCCGCGCTACCTGCACCGGGCGCTGCAAAACCTGGTCAGTAATGCCATGCGCCATGCCCAGGGCCAGGTTTCCATCAGCTATCAGGTTGGCCAGCAGCGTTGCCGTATCGATGTCGAGGATGATGGTCCGGGGGTGCCGGAAAGTGCCTGGGAAAAAATCTTCACGCCGTTCCTGCGCCTCGACGACAGTCGAACTCGAGCCTCGGGTGGGCACGGGCTCGGCTTGTCGATTGTGCGGCGGATCATCCATTGGCATGGCGGTCGCGCGCTGATCGGCAAAAGCCGCAACCTTGGCGGTGCTTGCTTCAGTTTGAGCTGGCCACGCAATCAGGAAAAGCCCGAGCGCTGAGCGGGCTCAAGCCGGGATGCTGACCAGGCTCAGCAACTGGCCGTCCTTCACTGCGAACTGAGCATCCAGTTCCACGCCGATGCGCCACTCGTTGGACAAGTCCGTCAGCAGTCGTAGGCGGACCCGGCCATCCAGCGTCCACTCCACGACTTCGGCATGCTCGAAATAAAAGCGCTGCTGGACGATGGGGTAGAGCGCCTTGAACAGGCTCTCCTTGACCGAAAAGGTCAGGGTCACCAGCAGGGCCAGTTGCTCGCGATCGCCTGCCGCCATGCGCTGCAGTTCCGGCGGGGTAAGGATTTCGCCCGCCAGGCGCTCGGCGCGTGTGCTTTCGAGCAAGTTTTCCAGATCCATGCCCAGCCCGCGCCAGTGCTGCTTGTGCGCGACAATCGCTGCTGCCCGTCCGGTGGTGTGGGTAATCGAACCACAAACATCAGTCGGCCAGACCGGTGCCCGATCTTCGCCAATCGCCGGAATGCACGCCAGGCCCGTCAGGTGCTGGAGCGCGGCGCGGGCGCACAGACGGCCGGCAAGGAATTCAGCCTGACGTTTGGCCACCGAGCGCTGGATGCTCGCCGGTGGATCGATGTTGCAGCCACGAAAATCCTCGGGCGCTAACAAGGCGGGATCGAAGCGGGTGCTGAGCAGGACGCTGTCGGGTAGCGCGCAAGGCGACGGCCAATCGGCATCGAGCGGTGTGCAGAAGGCGGGTAGGGGCGAGTTCATGCCAGCATTTTGCCGATTAGTCGCCCGACTGGGTAGTGGTGAGGCATGTTCGGCTCGTTCAGGTCAGGTTCAGTGCGTGTTCAGGGGGAGTTCAGTGGTCGGTGGGTAACCTGCACGCATCAACCAAAAGCACGCTGCGAAAGAGGAAACTCAACATGACTACCTTCAAAAAAATCATGCTTGCGATGACTGTCCTGAGTGCCAGTGCCGTAGCGCAGGCCGCCGACGAGAACTTCGCCAGCATCACGCTGGGCCAGACCAGCGACAAGGTCAAAAAATCCAGCTTGTTGAACAGCAATCTCGATCACCCCAATGCCAATGGCGTCATCAGCAAGGACACCACCTACGGTGTGCGTCTCGGTCAACAGAACAATGATCGTCGTTATTACGCCACTTATGACAATGTTTCCGGTACCCACAACGGCATCAAATTGCGCCAGGAGAACCTCCTGGGTAGCTACGACCTGTTCCTGCCCGTGACCAGCAGCACCAAACTGTTTGGCGGTGCCACTGCCGGTGTGACCAAGCTGTCTCAGGAATCCTCGGGTTATAGCCGCGATACCGACATCGGTTATGCCGTGGGTCTGCAGACGGGTGTCCTGCAACAGGTTTCGAAAAATGTCTCGGTTGAAATGGGCTACCGTTACCTGCGTAGCAACGCCAGCACGGAAATGAGCGCCCAAGGTACCAAGCAAGGATCTCTGAGCCTCAACAGCAGCGCCCAGACCTACCTTTCCGCCAACTACGCTTTCTAAACAATGACCAGATTTTCCCTGCGCCGGATCAACCTTAGGGTGATCCGGCGCAGGCATGTCGGTAAGCTGGGTGCGAGGCACCCGTGGAGTGGTTGATTTGCCTGGGAGAGCGTTATGAAATTGTTGGTCGTTGAAGACGAAGCACTGTTGCGTCACCACCTGCACACCCGCCTGACAGAAGGTGGCCATGTGGTGGAAGCAGTCGCCAATGCCGAAGAGGCGTTGTACCAAGCGGGTCAATACAACTATGACTTGGCGGTGATCGATCTTGGTCTGCCGGGCATCGGCGGATTGGACCTGATTCGCCAACTGCGCTCGCAGGGCAAGACTTTCCCGATCCTGATCCTGACCGCCCGCGGCAATTGGCAAGACAAGGTCGAAGGGCTCGCTGCTGGTGCCGATGACTACGTGGTCAAACCGTTCCAGTTCGAGGAGCTGGACGCGCGCCTCAATGCGTTGCTACGTCGCTCCAGCGGATTTACCCAGTCGACCATCATCGCCGGTCCCTTGCTGCTGGACCTCAATCGCAAGCAGGCGACGCTCGATGATCAGCCCTTGGCGCTCACCGCTTATGAGTACCGGATCCTCGAATACCTGATGCGTCATCATGAGCAGGTGGTCGCCAAGGACCGTTTGATGGAGCAGCTCTATCCAGATGACGACGAGCGCGATCCAAATGTCATCGAAGTGCTGGTCGGTCGTCTGCGACGCAAGCTCGAAGGGCCCAACGGGTTCAAACCGATCGAGACGGTGCGCGGCCTGGGTTACCTGTTCAACGAGCGCTGCCAGTGATTCGCTCCCTGCGTTTGCGGCTGATGTTGGCCGCTACCACCCTCGCTGTGCTGTTCATGCTGGCACTGCTGCCGGCCATGCAGGGAGCGTTCAGCCTGGCGCTGCAAGACTCGATCGAGCAGCGCCTGGCGTCGGATGTCACCACCCTGATTTCCGCTGCGCGCATCGAAAACGGCCGCCTGGTCATGCCTTCTCAATTACCCGATGAGCGATTCAATCTCGCCGACAGCCGCCTGCTGGGCTACATCTACGACCGCGAAGGGCAGTTGGTCTGGCGTTCACGGGCGACCCGGGATGAGCACATCAATTACAAACCCCGGTATGACGGGCGCGGCAACGAATTTGCGCGGATCCGCGAGGCCAGCGGCCAGGAGTTCTTCGTCTATGACGTCGAGGTCAAACTGCTTGGCGGCAAAAGTGCAGCATTCAGTATTGTTGCCCTGCAACCGGTGCGTGAGTATCAGCAGACACTGGAGGGCGTGCGGGAAAATCTCTACCTGGGTTTCGGCGCCGCGTTGCTGGTGTTGTTGGCGTTACTCTGGGTCGGCTTGACCTGGGGGCTGCGGGCCTTGCGGCGCTTGAGTCAGGAACTCGACCAGATCGAAAGCGGTGCCCTTGAGAGTCTCAGTGAAGAACATCCCCGAGAGTTGTTACGCCTGACGGGCTCGCTGAACCGGCTGTTGCGCAGTGAACGGGAGCAGCGCACGCGCTACCGGGACTCACTGGACGATCTGGCCCATAGCCTGAAAACACCGCTGGCGGTTCTGCAAGGGGTCAGTGAAGACATGGCCCAGCGTCCGGAAGAGCGTGAGCAGGCGTGGGTCCTGCAATCGCAGATCGAGCGGATGAGCCAGCAAATCAGCTACCAATTGCAGCGTGCCAGTTTGCGCAAAAGTGGTTTGGTACGCCATCAGGTGGCGTTGCAGCCGGTGCTCAAGAGTCTATGCGACACCCTGGACAAGGTGTATCGCGACAAACGAGTGCGCGCTCGCTTCGACCTCCCTGAGCCTTGTTACGTGCCTATCGAGCAGGGCGCCTTGCTGGAAATGCTCGGCAACCTGTTGGAAAACGCCTATCGACTGTGTCTGGGTGAAGTGCGGGTCAGCCTGCGCCAAACCGTTGCGGGTATCGAGTTGTGCGTCGAGGATGACGGACCGGGCGTGCCGGTGGACCAGCGGGCGCGGATTCTTCAGCGTGGCGAGCGTCTGGATCGCCAGCATCCGGGACAGGGCATTGGCCTGGCAGTGGTCAAGGACATCATCGAAAGCTACGGTGCGCAGTTGACGCTGGGCGACTCGCCGATGGGCGGGGCGGCGTTCCGCATTCATTTCCCTGCCGCCTGAGACCAGGGCTCAAAGCGCTTGAGCCCGGTACGCCCCCGGCGTCAGCCCGGTCCACTTCTTGAACGCCCGGTGAAAGGCCGAAGGCTCGGAAAACCCCAACTGCTCGGCGATTTGTTGCAATGACTGATCGGCACGGTTGAGATGATAGATGGCGATGTCGCGGCGCAGTTGATCCTTCAATTCCTGAAAGCTCGAACCTTCTTCCCGCAGATGCCGGCGCAAGGTCTGCGGGCTGACGTGCAGTTGCGCGGCCACGGTTTCCAGGTCGGGCCAGTGGCTGCTGTCGCGCCCCAGTTGGCGCCGCAATCGGCTGCACATGCTGTCGCCCTCATCCGGGCGGGCCAGCAAATCGGCCGGTGAACGTTCGAGGAAATGCTTGAGGGTGCGTTCGTCCTGCAAGAGCGGCATGCACAGGTAGCGGCTATGAAACAGCAGGCTGGTGCACTCCGCGTCGAATGCCAAGGGGCAAGAAAACATCAGCTCGTATTCGGCGCCATGGTCGGGTTCGTTGTAGCGGAAGCTGGCCTGTTCGAGGCGGATTCGCTGGCCGATCAACCAACTGCCCAAGCGGTGCCAGGTCACCAGCAGGCTTTCGCTGAGGAAGTGGTCGGGGTCGGCCAACCGGGCATCATCCAGGCTCAGGCGCACCCATTCGTCTTCCCGACTCAGCGTCAGGCGCGGACTGTGCGGGAATAGGCTATAGAAGAGTAAGCCGCGACTGAATGCTTTTTCCAGGGTACGGCAGTGAATCAGCGCGTGGCACATCATGGCGAAGGTGCCACATTTGCTCTTGCCTTCGGCGAGCCCCAGATACTCGTCGTCCAGTGCCAGCCACAGGCCCTGGAGCAGGGCGGTGAATTGCTCGGGCGTAATGCGCGCGCGGGGTTCGTCGAGCCATTCGGGGCTGATGCCGAGCGTGTGCAGCAAGCCTGAATAGTCATGCCCGAGGCGGCGCGCACCGCCAGTGGCTGCCCGGCCAAAATGGCTGGCGATGGTGCGGTCGCGCATGGCAAGTCATCCGTCCATTGATGGGCGGATCTTAGCCAGCTCCTCGGAGCGGGACAAGGCGGATATCCGCCATTTGGCGGGAGTGGTTCTGGGTAATGGGCGGAAACCCGCCAAGACAAGGGGGCAGTCAATGTTGTGGCCCTGGCCTGGGGCCCCTCTAATTCGGGGTCTTTGACGAATCTGGCAAAGGTGGCACGGGCTCTGCAATAGAACCGACAGACCTGCCAGCACGCAGTTCGCCACAACAAATCCCTCCAGTGCAGGAGGGTTCGCACTTTAGGTGTCGCTTGCATCGGATGGACGATTGCAACGCGGTGCTCTTGAGGAACTTAGCAATGACGACTCGTCAGCCAATTTACAAATCCCTGTATTTCCAGGTAATCGTTGCCATCGTTATCGGCATCTTGCTCGGTCACTTTTATCCGCAGACCGGGGTGGCGCTCAAGCCGCTGGGTGACGGGTTCATCAAGCTGATCAAGATGGTCATCGCACCGATTATCTTCTGTACCGTCGTCAGCGGCATTGCTGGCATGCAGAGCATGAAATCGGTCGGCAAGACCGGTGGTTACGCGCTGCTGTACTTCGAAATCGTTTCCACCATCGCCCTGCTGATCGGCCTTGTGGTAGTCAACGTCGTGCAACCGGGTGCCGGCATGCACATCGATGTCTCGACCCTGGATGCCTCGAAAGTCGCGGCTTACGTCACGGCTGGCGCTGACCAGAGCATCGTTGGCTTCATCCTCAATGTGATTCCGAACACCATCGTCGGCGCGTTCGCCAACGGCGACATCCTGCAGGTCCTGATGTTCTCGGTGATCTTCGGTTTCGCCCTGCATCGCCTGGGTGCCTACGGCAAGCCGGTGCTGGACTTCATCGATCGCTTCGCCCACGTGATGTTCAACATCATCAACATGATCATGAAGCTGGCGCCCATCGGTGCGCTGGGCGCCATGGCCTTCACCATCGGTGCCTACGGCGTCGGCTCCCTGGTGCAGTTGGGCCAGCTGATGATCTGCTTCTACATCACCTGTGTGCTGTTCGTCGTGCTGGTGCTGGGTGCGATCTGCCGCGCTCACGGCTTCAGCGTGCTGAAACTGATTCGCTACATCCGTGAAGAACTGCTGATCGTGTTGGGTACTTCCTCGTCCGAATCGGCGCTGCCACGCATGCTGATCAAGATGGAGCGCCTGGGTGCGAAGAAATCGGTGGTCGGCCTGGTAATCCCTACCGGCTACTCGTTCAACCTCGACGGTACTTCGATCTACCTGACCATGGCCGCCGTGTTTATCGCTCAGGCGACCGACACCCACATGGACATCACCCACCAGATCACCCTGCTGCTGGTGCTGCTGCTGTCCTCCAAAGGTGCGGCAGGCGTGACCGGTAGTGGTTTCATCGTGCTGGCGGCGACCCTGTCGGCCGTAGGCCACCTGCCGGTTGCCGGCCTGGCGCTGATCCTCGGTATCGACCGCTTCATGTCCGAAGCTCGTGCCCTGACCAACCTGGTCGGCAACGCCGTGGCAACTCTGGTCGTGGCCAAGTGGGTCAAGGAGCTGGACACAGACAAACTGCAGGTCGAGCTGGCTTCTGGCGGTCGCGGTATTTCCGACGAGCGTGAAGTCGATGACCTGGGCGTGGCTGAAGGCCCGACCCCGGCTTCGGTGAAGTAATGCGCCAAGGCTGATGAAAAAAACCCGCTGCGGCGGGTTTTTTCTTGCTCGCGATTTGAGCGCAAATGTCACCTCTGCCGTTGTTTAAAGTTATTGCCGCCACGGCATCCGCTGCCTAGTCTGGATGGATCGTCCAAGGAGAAGACTTATGCAGGGGCCACTGGCATCACTGAAAGTTCTGGATTTTTCGACACTGCTGCCAGGGCCGTTCGCCTCGTTATTGTTGGCGGACATGGGCGCCGAAGTGCTGCGTATCGAGTCGCCGACCCGCATGGACCTGCTGCGAGTCCTGCCGCCCCACGACCAGGGCACCTCGGCCAGCCACGCCTACCTCAACCGCAACAAGCGCAGCCTGGCGTTGGATCTCAAGCAGCCGCAGGCGCTGGAAGTGGTCAAGCAACTGTTGCAGGACCACGACATTCTCCTCGAGCAATTCCGGCCCGGTGTCATGGAGCGCCTGGGCCTGGGCTACGAAGCCTTGAAGGCGATCAATCCGCGGCTGATCTACGTGTCGATCACCGGCTACGGCCAGACCGGCCCCTACAAGGATCGCGCCGGGCACGACATCAACTACCTGGCGCTGGCCGGTCTGGCGAGTTACACCGGACGCGAGGACAGTGGGCCGTTACCCCTGGGTATCCAGGCCGCCGACATTGCCGGCGGCTCCCTGCATGGGGTGATCGGCCTGCTGGCAGCCGTGATTGCCCGTCAGCACACGGGGCAAGGCCAGCATCTGGACGTGAGCATGACCGACTGCGCGTTCAGCCTGAATGCGCTGGCCGGGGCGGGGTATCTGGCGTGTGGCGTGGAGCCGGGGCGGGAAGAGCAGATGCTCAATGGTGGCAGCTTCTACGATTACTACCGTAGCCGCGATGGACGCTGGATGTCGGTGGGCAGCCTGGAGCCGAACTTCATGCAACAGCTGTGCGCGGCGTTGGGCCGGCCCGAGTTGGCAGCTCAAGGCTTGTCGCCTCGACCCGAGCAGCAACAAGCCTTGAAGCAGGCGCTGCAGATCGAGTTCGAAAAACGCGACTACAGCGAGCTGTGTGCGCTGTTCGGCGTGATCGATGCCTGCGTCGAGCCGGTTCTGAGTCTGTCCGAGGCGGTGGCGCATCCCCAGCTTCAGGCGCGCCAACTGGTGACGCAGGTGCCGCGCGCGGACGGCACGACTCAGGCGCAGATGGCTTGCCCGCTGAAGTTTTCTGGCGGCTTGCCAGCGCCAAAGCACATTGGCGCAGCTGTCGGTGCCCATAGCGATCAGGTACTGGCCGAGTTGGGCTACAGCGTCGAACAGATCGCTGAATTGCGGCGGGCCAAGGCAATCGCCTGAGGCTGTTTATTCGACCCGCGATTCGCCGGTGAACACCAGGGTTTGCCGGCAGCGCCGACACAGGTAACGCCGACCCTGGCGGACCAGGCTGTGGCGCTGGGCCGAGAACGGGAAGTCGCTGTCGGCACAGGGGCAGCGGTAGATGTAGCGAGTCACGCTGCGGCGCTTGATTGCGTAGGTGTGGCAGCGGTTGGGCGGCAGCTCGTAGACGCCGCGCATGATCAACTGCCACTCCTCACCGTGGGGTGCGATGCGGTCCCCAAACAGCTGGTGGGCGATCAGGTGCGCGACCTCGTGGGCCACGGTCTGCTTGAGGAAATCTTCGGTATTTTCGCGGTACAGCTGTGGATTGAAGCGCAGCAGGTTTTCATGCAGGTGTGCCACACCGGCCTTCTGGCCGCGCAACTTGAGGCTGACCACCGGACGTTTGAAAGGGCGTTTGAAAAAGGATTCAGCCAGTTGGAAACAGTCTTCGACGCGGGTATTGAGTTGCTCGGGCATGCTTAACGGATCTCCAGAGGCGTCAAGTATGCGGTAAACCCCGGGCATTGCGAATCGCCCGGCCGCCCAATGGTCGTCGCCACATGAAAAGGCCGCCTTGCGGCGGCCTGTTGGTACAGCATCCAGCGCTAGTTGGTATAGACCGGGCCGACGCCCAGGCCCCAGACGATCACGGTGAATGCCATGATGGCCACCAGCACCACCAGCCCTACGGCCAGGACCGAACTGGAAAACAGAAAACCCTCGTCGGATGGAATGTTCATGAAGGTCGGCAGGCCCACGTAAAGCAGGTACACCGTGTAGCAAATGGCTGCCGTGCCGACGATCATGCCCAGCCACATGTGTGGGTAGAGCGCCGCCAGACCGCCGATGAACAGCGGGGTTGCGGTGTAGGTGGCGAATGCCACACAGCGCGCCAGACTCGGTGTGGCGTCGTATGTACGGGCCATCCAGTGAATGAAAGCGCCCATCACCGCGACACCGCAGAGCATCGCCAGGTACGACATGATGGTCATCCACAGGGCGCTTTCGTGGGTCAGCATGACCGGTGCTCGGCTGCCGATCACCCAGCCCACCTGGGTCGTGCCGATAAACGCTGAAACAGCGGGAATTGCCGCCAAAATCAGTGTGTGGGTCAGGTACATGTGGCTGATGCTTTCCTCTTGGTCGCCACGAATCTCCTTCCATTCTTGATCGGGGTGGGTAAAGAGTCCCACGACGTGATGGATCATAGTCAGTCACTCCTTCGTGATTGCTATCGCCCCCCAACGGAGCGCCTACCGGCCAGTGGCCAAAGGTCTAGAGGTGTGTACGACCTTATGTCGCAGTATAGAAAGGACTGAATCGCGCCGGTACGCTGCCTTTAGAGCAAATCGCGCTGTAAAAACCGACGTTAATCGCAGATGGATAGCTCGCCCGTCCGGCGTTTTTGCGTAAAATGCCGGCCTTTCGTCACACCTCGCGGATTTCAAGCGCCATGGGCACTCTTACGGTCAACCAGAACAAACTGCAGAAACGTCTACGCCGGCAGGCCGGTGAGGCCGTTGCCGACTTCAACATGATCGAGGACGGCGACAAGGTCATGGTTTGCCTGTCCGGGGGCAAGGACAGCTACACCATGCTCGACGTGCTGCTGCACCTGCAGAAGGTCGCGCCGATCAAGTTCGAGATCGTTGCCGTCAACATGGACCAGAAGCAGCCAGGTTTTCCCGAGCATGTATTGCCGGCGTACCTCAAGGAGTTGGGGGTCGAGTACCACATCGTCGAGAAGGACACCTACTCGGTGGTCAAGGAGCTGATTCCCGAGGGCAAGACCACCTGCTCGCTGTGCTCGCGCCTGCGTCGCGGTACGCTCTACACCTTTGCCGATGAAATCGGCGCGACCAAGATGGCCCTCGGGCATCATCGCGACGACATCGTCGAGACGTTCTTCCTCAATATGTTCTTCAACGGCTCGCTCAAGGCCATGCCACCGAAGTTGCGTGCCGATGACGGGCGCAACGTGGTGATTCGCCCGCTGGCCTACTGCAACGAGAAGGACATTCAGGCCTACTCGGACCTCAAGCAGTTCCCGATCATCCCGTGCAACCTCTGTGGCTCCCAGGAAAACCTGCAGCGCCAGGTGGTCAAGGAGATGCTTCAGGAATGGGAGCGCAAGACCCCTGGGCGCACCGAGAGCATTTTCCGCAGCCTGCAGAACGTGATCCCGTCGCAACTGGCGGACCGCAATCTGTTCGACTTCACCAGCCTGACCATCGACGAAAGCGCGGCGTCGCGCTTCGTCAATGTGGTCAATCTCTGACCCCCTGTCACCGGTTGGGTCTGACGGCGCTCGCGGGCGCCGTTTCCATTTCTATGCTCAGGAGAGGGCATGCACGATTACAAGTGGCTGCACGAGTATTGCCTGAACCGCTTTGGTTCGGCATCTGAACTGGAAGCCCATCTGCCCGTTCCCAAGACCCCCGACCAACTGCGCCAGATCAGCGATGATCGCTACCTGTCGACCCTGGCGCTACGGGTCTTCCGCGCCGGTCTCAAGCACAGCCTGGTGGATGCCAAATGGCCGGCCTTTGAACAGGTGTTCTTCGGCTTCGACCCGGAAAAGGTTGTGCTGATGGGGGCCGAGCACCTTGAGCGATTGATGCAGGATGCGCGGATCATCCGCCACTTGGGCAAGCTCAAGAGCGTGCCGCGCAATGCGCAGTTCATCCTTGATGTGGCAAAGGAGAAGGGCAGTTTCGGCGAATTGATCGCCGAATGGCCGGTGACCGATATCGTTGGCCTGTGGAAGTACCTGGCCAAACACGGTCACCAATTGGGCGGCCTGTCGGCGCCACGCTTTCTGCGGATGGTTGGCAAGGACACCTTCGTGCCCAGCTATGACGTGGTCGCGGCGCTGAACGCACAGAAGATCGTCGACAAGGTGCCTACCAGCCTGCGGGACCTGGCCACCGTGCAGAACGCCTTCAATCAATGGCACGCCGAGAGCGGCCGGCCGATGTGCCAGCTATCGATGATGCTGGCGTTTACCGTCAATCATTGAGGGTTTGGCGCCGCCAGCATCGGCGGCGCCTGTCACGCGGCAGCGGGTTCGCCTTCGCCGGCCAGCTTGCGATTGAGCTGGAAGCGCCAGCGCACATACAGCAGCGCCGAACAGAATACCGCCAGACTGGCGGCCATCTCCAACAGGCCGAATACCTGGCGATTGGGGTCGAACGCAGCAATTGCGCCCTTGATGAAGTACAGGTTGACCACAAAGCACATCCACGAATGGCCGCGTGGGCTGCCGCTGATCATTCCCGGTGCCAGTAGCAACAGCGGCACCAGTTCGATCAGCAGGATCACCCAGGGCCGGGCGCCGTGCAGGTCGGCAAACACCAGGTAATAGGCGCAGAGCAAACCGATTAGACCGAAAAAGCAAAGCAGGCTGGCTGCACGGCTGATACGTACGCGGGGTTCGAGCCAGTCGATGGAGGGCAGGATCTTCGGCTTTTTAGCCACGGTCGCTCTCCAGCTTTTGCGCGGTTTTTCCCAGGCGCAGGCCGAGGGCCCGGCACAGGGCGATTTCATGTTCGTTCAGACCGCTCTTGCCGTCCGCTCCGGCGTGATGACTGGCGCCGTACGGCGTACCACCGCCACGGGTTTCCAGCAGGGCCGATTCGCTGTAGGGCAAGCCGGTGATCAGCATGCCGTGGTGCAGCAGCGGCAGCATCATCGACAGCAGGGTGGTTTCCTGGCCGCCGTGGAGGCTGGCGGTCGAGGTGAAGACCCCCGCCGGCTTGCCCACCAGCGCACCGGTCAGCCATAGGTTGCTGGTGCCGTCGAGGAAGTACTTGAGCGGCGCCGCCATGTTGCCGAACCGGGTCGGGCTGCCCAGGGCCAGACCCGAGCAGTGCTTGAGATCGTCGAGGCTGGCGTACAGCGCACCTTCGTCGGGAATGCTCGGTGACACGGCTTCGCATTCGGTGGAGATGGCCGGCACCGTGCGCAGGCGTGCCTCCATGCCGGACTGTTCGACGCCGCGAGCGATCTGCCGGGCCATTTCGTTGGTCGAGCCGCTGCGGCTGTAATACAGAACCAGAATGTACGGCGCACTCACGGCAGCAGCTCCAATACATTCTCCGGAGGCCGGCCGATGATGGCTTTGTCGCCGACTTCGAGAATCGGTCGCTCCATCAGCTTCGGGTGGGCGGCGATGGCGGCGATCAACTGCGCCTCGCTGAGTCTGGCGTCGGCCAGATTGAGGGATTTGTACTCGTCTTCGCCTGTGCGTAGCAGTTGCCGGGCGCTGATCCCCAGTTTGCCCAGCAGGCTTTGCAGTTGCGTGGCGTCGAGTGGGGTTTCCAGGTAGCGCACCACGGTTGGTGTCAGGCCACGGGCTTCGAGGAGTTCCAGCGCACCGCGGGATTTCGAGCAGCGCGGATTGTGATAAAGCGTCAGATCGGTCATGTGCGGGTCGCATCTTGCGTAAGGTGGCGGCTATTCTACCTGTGTGGCGAGCAGTCCAGAACCTCGCGAGGCAATGGGTCGCAAGCAGTACCTTTTTATTTAGTAAGGATCAGCCCCATGACAAGGCGATTGACCGCAGTACTGGCACTTTTCGCAACCTTGCTGCTGGGGGGCTGTGGTTACGACTACGGCACCGACCAGTTGGGACAGAAAGTGGCTTCCGAACGCCTGGATGGCCAATGGTTCGTGCTCAATTACTGGGCCGAGTGGTGCGGTCCGTGTCGCACCGAGATTCCTGAACTCAATGCCCTGGCCGAGCAGCTCAAGGGACAGAAGATCGGTGTTTTCGGTGTGAATTTCGACGGCGTGCAGGGCGAAGAACTCAAGAGCGCCAGCAACAAGCTGGGGATCGCGTTCACCGTGTTGGCTCAGGATCCGGCGGAGCGCTTCGAGCTGCCGCGCAGCGAAGCGTTGCCGGTGACCTACATCGTCGACGACAAGGGCAAGGTGCGTGAGCAGTTGATGGGTGAGCAGACGGCGGCGGGGGTGATGGCCAAGTTGCAGGCGTTGCAGGCGAAGAATTGAGTGGGAGAGGCGCTCTGCTTGCTTCTTGTAGGAGCGAGCTTGCTCGCGAAGGCGTAACAGGCGAAGGGTATTGCCTGGATTAACGCGTTATCGTTAACGTCCTTCGCGAGCAAGCATGCTACAGGAAGCGGATCAGCCCTCTTCCAGCCACCAGCGCAACGGCTTGCCTTCGGCCGGCCAGAAGCGCATTTGCTCGATCGGCGAGACGTCCCAGCGTTGCACGGTTTCCAACGCTTGCAGGAAGCGTTTTTCCTGCTCCATCAGCGCCGGCGCGCACATTTTGCGGGTGCTGCCGACTTTGCCGAAGCTCAACTTGTCGCCGTCCAGGGTATAGGGCGCGAACCAGTGGTTGCAGCCGCCGTTGCCGTAGGCGCGACCGTCTGTACCCAGGGTGATGGTCAAGTGGCTATAGTCGATCAACGGGCGCTCGCCAATCCATTCCAGAATGTAGCTGCGGTCCTGCTGCAGCTTCACCGGCTCGGCGGCGCAGCCCAGCAGAGACGCAGCCGCCATCCCGGCCAGAACCAGGTGTTTCATTACGCGGACTCCTGGCACTTCGGGCACAGGTGTTTGTCGCCGACGGTTTTCCAGCCCAGCTCGGCAATGCGCGCGGTGGCCGCTGGTTTTTCAGCCTTGTTACCGAGTTTGGCATCGACCGCGAACTCAAAGCTCAGCTCTTTGGCGCAGCTGTCGCAGTTGACTTGCCAGGTATGAATCGCCAGTTCGCCAAACACCGGACCGGTGGCTACGGCAACCCACTGGCCCATGGGCTTGAGCAGGTGACGCACGTTGTCGACGGTCAGGCGCATGGACAAGTCCTTGCTGCCCTTGAGGGTCACCAGCAGAACATCGTTGGCACGAATCGAGCCACCGTTGCCGGTGACTTGATAGCGTCCCGGCGTCAGTGCGCGGCATTCGGTCAGGGTGTGTTGCGGGTTCATCAGGGTGTAGCGGAAATCGTGTTCGACCATGGGTCCTCCAAATATGGCCGATATGCTAGCACGCGAAGCACTGGCTCATGGCCCACGGATGTGACCTTCGATCCGGCAGAATCAGCCTTCGACCCGGTTTTGCGGGGTGCCAGCGGCCCAATCAGCAATGTTCTGCAACGTAGTCGCGGCAATCGCGGCCAGGGCCTCACGGGTGAGGAAGGCCTGGTGGGCGGTGACGATCACGTTGGGGAAAGTCAGCAGCCGGGCGAGCACGTCGTCCTGCAGCGGGAGGTCGGAGCGATCTTCGAAAAACAGCTGCGCTTCCTCTTCATAGACATCCAGGCCCAGATAGCCCAACTGACCGGTTTTCAATGCCTCGATCAAGGCCGGTGTATCCACCAGCGCGCCACGCCCCGTGTTGATCAGCATGGCGCCGGGTTGCAGGTCGGCCAGTGACTGGCTGTTGATCAGGTGTTTGCTGTCGGCGGTCAGCGGGCAGTGAAGACTGATGATGTGCGATTGCGCCAGCAGCTCCGGCAATGGCAGGTAGCGACCGCCGAGGGCTTCGACCTGCGGATTGGGGTAGGGGTCATAGGCCAGCAACTGGCAGCCGAAACCGGCCATGATTTTCGCGAAGGTAGCGCCGATTTGCCCGGTGCCGACCACGCCCACCGTCTTGCCGTACAGGTCGAAACCGGTCAGGCCATGCAGGGTGAAGTCGCCCTCGCGGGTGCGGTTGTAGGCGCGATGCAGGCGGCGGTTGAGGGCCAGGATCAAGGCCACCGCGTGCTCTGCCACGGCGTGGGGCGAGTAAGCCGGGACGCGGACGATGCTCAAGCCCAGACGATGCGCCGCAGTCAGGTCGACATGGTTGTAGCCAGCCGAGCGCAAGGCGATCAGGCGAGTGCCGCCGACCGCCAGCTTTTCCAGGACCGGGGCGCTGAGGTCGTCATTGATAAAGGCGCAGACCACCTCGAAGTGCTCAGCCAGGGCGACGGTGTCGAGGCTCAGGCGTGCGGCCTGGAAGTGCAGTTCGTTGGCGCCAGATTGCGCGGCGGCGAGAAAGCTGTCGCGGTCGTAGGTCTGGCTGCTGAAGAGAAGGGTGCGCATGGTCTCATCCTTATTCTGGGTGCACTGAGTCTACAGATCGTGGCACCGCCGGCCATTGCCCTGGATCAGGCGCTGATGCGGGCCTGCAGGGCTAGGCGATTGATCGCTCGTTCGAGATCTTCCAGGGCGGTGTGGGCCTTGGGGTCCTGTTGTTTGAGCAGGGTTTCGCTCCGCTGGCAGGCGGCGCGCAGTTGCGGGACGCCACAATAGCGGGTCGCCCCGTGCAGGCGGTGGACGCGCTCGATCAGGGCATTGTGGTCATGGTTTTCGCGAGCGGCGCGAATCGCCTCGCGATCGGCCTCCAGCGATGCCAGTAGCATGGCCAGCATGTCGGCGGCCAGATCGGCCTTGCCGGCGGCCAGGCGCAAGCCCTCATCGGGGTCGAGCACCAGCAGCTCGTTGGCCTGGCTCGGGCTGTCACTGCGTTCAGGAGTGTGATTGCGCAAGGCGAGTCCGGTCCACTTCAATACCACCTGGGCCAATTGGCGTTCACTGATGGGTTTGGTCAGGTAGTCGTCCATGCCGCTTTGCAGCAAGGCGCGCTTTTCATTGGCCATGGCATGGGCCGTGAGGGCGACGATGGGCAGGGGCGTGTTCTGCCGGGTACTTTCCCACTGGCGAATGGTTTCGGTGGTTTGCCGCCCGTCCATGCCAGGCATCTGCACATCCATCAGCACCAGATCGAAGGTCTCGGTCTGCACCGCCTTGATTGCGGCGTAGCCACTTTCGACCGCCAGCACCCTGGCACCCATGTCTTCGAGCAGGGTCTGCACCAGTAGCAGGTTGGCCGGGTTGTCATCCACGCACAGCACTTTCGGCGCGCGGCTCGAGAGCGGTTCGTTGGGTTCGTTGCGCACCGGGCGCGGGCTGACCAGGTCGGACAGCGCCCGGCGCAGCTTGCGAGTACAGGCCGGCTTGGCCTGCAACTGACTGTGGGGGTTGGGCACCGAGAGGTGGTACAGGGTCTGTTCGGTGGTCGGGCACAGCACCAGCACCTTGCAGCCCAGGTGTTCGAGATCCCAGATGTGCTGGTTGAGGCGCTCCGGTGGCATGTCGTTGGAGGTCACGCCGAGCACCGCCAGGTCAATTGCCTGCTCGGTCTGCAAGGCGCTGGTGACCCCGTTGGTGAGGCTCTCCAGGGTGTTGAACGGGGTGACCTGAAGGCCGCAGTCTTCCAGTTGATGCTGCAGCGCCTGACGTGCCAGTTCGTGGTTTTCCAGCACCGCGATACGTCGGCCCAGCAACGGCGCGAGTGGCAGGTCTTCGACATCATCGCGGGTTTTCGGCAGGCTCAGGCTGATCCAGAATTCCGACCCTTCGCCCGGGGTGCTGTCGACCCCGATCTCGCCACCCATCTGTTCGATCAGGCGCTTGGAGATCACCAGGCCCAGGCCGGTGCCACCGGGTTGGCGGGACAGCGAATTGTCGGCCTGACTGAAGGCCTGGAACAGCGCACGCACGTCCTGGTTGGACAGGCCGATGCCCGTGTCCTGAATGCTGATGCGCAGTTGCACACTGTCCTCATGCTCATCTTCGAGCATGGCGCGGGCAACGATGGTGCCTTCGCGGGTGAACTTGATCGCGTTACTCACCAGGTTAGTGAGGATTTGCTTCAGACGCAGTGGATCGCCGATCAGCGACAGCGGGGTGTCGCGATACACCAGGCTCACCAGCTCCAGCTGTTTGGCGTGGGCGGCGGGGGCGAGGATGGTCAGGGTGTCCTGCAGCAGATCGCGCAGGTTGAACGGAATACGGTCGAGCACCAGCTTGCCAGCCTCGATTTTCGAGAAGTCGAGAATCT
The DNA here is from genome assembly GCF_019212185.1 of Pseudomonas fluorescens. Taxonomy (NCBI): domain Bacteria; kingdom Pseudomonadati; phylum Pseudomonadota; class Gammaproteobacteria; order Pseudomonadales; family Pseudomonadaceae; genus Pseudomonas; species Pseudomonas fluorescens. The sequence goes on along the minus strand of NZ_CP078138.1, from coordinate 4,998,980 downwards.
CGTTGATGATTCCCAGCAGGCTGTCGGCGGACTTTTCGATGGTGCCCAGGTAGTCGAGCTGACGCGGCGTCAGTTCGCTTTTCTGCAGCAGGTGGGTGAAGCCCAGGATGCCGTTGAGCGGTGTGCGGATTTCGTGGCTCATGTTGGCGAGGAATTCGGATTTGATCCGACTCGCTTCCAGGGCCTCCTTGCGCGCCAGGTCCAGTTCGATGTTCTGGATCTCAATGGTTTCCAGGTTCTGGCGTACGTCTTCGGTGGCCTGGTCGACGCTGTGCTGCAATTCTTCTTGGGCGTTCTGCAAGGTACTGGCCATGCGGTTGATGCCCGAGGCCAGTTCGTCCAGTTCCTGGCTGCCCAGTGGCGGCAGGCGGGTTTCCAGGTGGCCGTCCTTGAGCTGGGCCACGGCCTGCTTGATGCTGGTCAGCGGGTTGTTGATGGTGCGGCCCATGCGCAGGGCGAGGAGGGCGGTGCAGATCAAGCCACCACCAATCAGCATCAGGCTGGCGAACAGACTGCGATAGCCAGTCAGCAGCATGCCGCTGTGGGACAGTTCCAGCTCGACCCAACCGAGCAGGCGGTCGTCTTCCCCCGGAATCACCTCGCCCGCCAGGTTGCGATGTTTGCCGAAGACTGGCAGCAGGTAGCGCGTCGCGTCGTTGCCGGTTCGGCGCAGCAGGTGCGTGCTGTCGCCGATCGGCGCCTGGTTGAGCATCAGTGGTCCGGCATGCGCCAAGAGGCTGCGGTCCGGGGCCAGGAACGACACCGCTCGCACGTCCGGTTGCTCCAGCGATTGTTTGGCGATGCGTTCGAGCAGGTCGGCGTTGCTGTGCGCCAGAGGCGGCGCCACCAAGGGTGCCAGCTGTTCAGCGATCATTTCGCCGCGTGTCATCAACTGGGCCTGCAGATCAGTCTGCTGCATCCAGGTGAAATACCCACCCAGGACCAGCGCCATCAGGCTGGTCGGCAGCAAGGTCAGCAGCAGGACACGACCCTTGATCCCGAGTTTCTTCAGCACGCCGCTCTCCCGTCAACACGCGGTTCATCGATGCGGATGCGCACATCCGGCGCGCAACACCTGGCCAGTGTAGCGATTTGCTTGCGGGCAATCCTGGCTAATTACCCGGGGGCGAGTCTGCCTTCCATCGTGTCGCCAGGCCATGGCCCAAGTCACGGGTTGCTCAAGGACAGACAATCTTGAATAATCAGTGATTGAGAATTACTTGCAGAAGCTAATGACTCCCGTATCTGCTGGCCTTCCCCGCATTCTGACCATTGAAGATGACCTCGTACTCGGTGCTTATGTGCATGAGCACTTGGGCCGTTGCGGTTTTCAGGTGACCTGGTGCCAGAACGGCCGGGAAGGTCTGGAAATGGCTCGTGCCCAGGCCTTCGATGTGGTGCTGATGGATATTCTGCTGCCGGGCATGGACGGTCTGGCTGTATTGACCGACCTGCGCTCCTGCGACTCGACGCCGGTATTACTGATGTCGGCGCTGGGCGCCGAGGCCGACCGCATCAGCGGTTTTCGCCTGGGCGCCGACGATTACCTGCCCAAGCCCTTCAGCATGGCCGAACTGCGGGTACGCATTGAAGCCATACTGCGTCGGGTAGCCCTCGACCGGCGGCACGTCGCCCCGGCCGTCAGCAGCGACACCCATAGCCTGCGTTTCGATGACGAACTGTCTGACGTTTATTACGGTCAGGGCTGGGCCGGGTTGACCCGCAGCGAGTATCGCCTGCTCGATACGCTCAATCGCAACGGTGAAGAAGTCCTCAGCAAGGCGTTCCTCTACCAACACGTCCTGCAGCGCGGCTACGCGCCCCACGACCGTAGTCTGGACATGCACATCAGCCAGATTCGCCGCAAGCTCAAGGCCATCGGCTACAGCGAGCGCGAAGTGCGCACGGTATGGGGCAAAGGCTATGTATTGAGCGCCGCCGATGAAGTGGTCTGACGTCCCGGGCCGCCACTCGCTGTTCTGGAAGCTGGCGCTGCTCCTCGTTGCCTTCTGCCTGCTGATGATCTGGCTGAGTTGGTCCTGGGGCCGCTACATGGAGAAGCAGGACCAGTTTCTCTCGCCAGAGGCGCGCGCCACTCTGTCACGCTATGCTGCCGAGGCCGAGCAGGCCTGGTTGAGTGGTCGCCACGAAGGCGTCGATGGCTTTTTGCAGGGCCTGCGCAAGCGTGAAAAAGGTTGGGCCGACGTCGTCGGCGCGGACCTGCAATCCCTCGGCACCCAGCCTTTGAGCGAGCAGCAGGTCGAGCGCCTGACTTTTCTGCGCAACCTCGATTGGCCCATTCATAACAAGCGTCTGCCCGGACTGCGCCTGCCGTTTCCCGGTGATCCTGCAGCCGGCAGCCTGGTGATGGAACTGCCCCAGCGTTTCATGCCGGGGCGCAATCAGTTGTTCTGGCGGGTGATCACCAATGGCGTGATTCCCGGATTTATCACGCTGCTATTGTGTGTCGGGCTGTACCGCTTGCTGGTGGTTCCGCTCAACAGCCTGCGTGAACAGGCCAATGCTTGGCGTGCCGATCAGTTGGGGGTGCGTCTGTCGAGCCAGACCATCAGCCGTCAGGATGAGCTGGGCGAATTGGGGCGGGCATTCGATCACATGTCCGAGCGTCTGCAGAGCACCGTGGCGCTGCAGCAACAGTTGCTGCGTGACTTGTCCCATGAACTGCGCACCCCGTTGAGCCGGCTGCGGGTGGCCAGCGAGAGTGAGCAGGACCTGGCGCAACTGCGCGAACGCATCGGCCGTGAGGTCGATGGCATGCAGCGCCTGGTCGAGGACACACTGCAACTGGCATGGCTCGACACCGAGCGCTCGCCGCTGCCGGATGAGGCGATCCAGGTCCAGGCGCTGTGGGAAATGCTCAGCGAAAATGCCTGCTACGAAAGCGCCTGGCCGAGCACTCAATTGCAATGTTCTGTGGATGCCGAGTGTTGGGTGCGCGGCAACCTCAATACCTTGGCCCAGGCCTTGGAAAACATCCTGCGCAATGCCATCCGTCACTCACCGGCCGGCGGCCGTGTCAGTCTCGGCGGGGGGCGCGATGGCGATTACTGGCACCTGTGGCTGGAGGATCAGGGCGGGGGCGTGGCCGAAGCCGATCTCGAACGGATCTTCCTGCCGTTCACCCGTCTCGACGGCTCGCGTCCCGGCAATGGCGGCTTCGGCCTGGGACTGAGCATCGCCAGGAATGCCGTACAGCGCCAGGGTGGGTTTATCTGGGCGCAGAACACAGGCAGTGGATTACGCTTGAACATTCGTCTGCTGGCTCACGCCGGGGCGGCTTGAATCGCCCGTTCTGCGGCCTTATAGCGTTGAGCCATAAGCTCCTTACTTTGCGTGATATGGCCCACGCACGTTTGCCGGTATGATGGGCGCCCCCGCAGTCCGGATTGCGAATACGCCATGACTTTGCAGTACCCAACCATCGCCGATTGCGTCGGCAACACCCCGCTGGTCCGTCTACAGCGCCTGCCTGGCGTGACCAGCAACACCCTGCTGCTCAAGCTCGAGGGGAATAACCCGGCGGGTTCGGTCAAGGACCGTCCGGCGCTGTCGATGATTACCCGAGCCGAACTGCGTGGGCAGATTCATCCTGGCGATACCCTGATCGAGGCAACCTCCGGTAATACCGGGATTGCCCTGGCCATGGCCGCGGCGATCAAGGGTTACAAGATGATCCTGATCATGCCTGACAACTCCAGCGCCGAGCGCAAAGCAGCGATGACCGCCTACGGTGCCGAGTTGATCCTGGTCAGCCAGGAAGAAGGCATGGAAGGCGCGCGCGACCTTGCTCAGCGCATGGAAGCCGAAGGCCGTGGCAAGGTGCTGGATCAGTTCGCCAACGGTGACAACCCCGAGGCGCACTACACCACCACCGGCCCGGAAATCTGGCGCCAGACCCAGGGCAGCATCACCCATTTCGTCAGTTCCATGGGCACCACCGGCACCATCATGGGGGTGTCACGCTACCTCAAGGAACAGAGCCAGGACGTGCAGATCGTCGGCCTGCAACCGATGGAAGGCGCGGCGATCCCGGGGATCCGTCGTTGGCCCGAGGAATACCTGCCGAAGATTTATCAAGCCGATCGGGTCGATCGCATCGTCGACATGGCCCAGGCGGAAGCCGAGGATGTCACCCGGCGTCTGGCTCGCGAAGAAGGCATCTTCTGTGGGGTGTCGTCCGGTGGTGCAGTCGCGGCCATGCTGCGACTGTCGCAGGAGCTGGAAAATGCGGTGATCGTCGCGATCATCTGTGACCGTGGCGACCGTTACCTGTCGACCGGCATTTTCGACGCGCCCAACTGATGGCCAAGCAACCGAGAGGCCTGCGCTTCCAACCCACGGGGGGCAGCAAGGCCCCGCAAGTCCCGACCGGCAAAAAACAGCGCTTGAGCATTGAGCGCCTGGCCAACGACGGTCGCGGTATCGCGTTTTTCGAAGGGCGTACCTGGTTCGTCATGGGTGCCCTCGCGGGTGAGGAAGTTGAAGCCCGTGTTCTTGGCGCCCACGGTAAGGTGGTGGAGGCGCGTACCGAACGGGTATTCGTCGCCAACGAGCTGCGCCGTCCTGCACCTTGCGCCCATGCCGGGCGTTGTGGCGGTTGCAGCGTGCAACACCTGCCCCACAACGAACAGCTTGCCCTGAAACAGCGCATGCTCGCCGAGCAGTTGTCGCGGGTCGCCGGTGTCGAACCCGAGTCCTGGGCCGAGCCGTTGAGCGGGCCGGAGTTCGCCTACCGCCGACGTGCCCGGGTGGCCGTGCGCTGGGACCTCAAGACGAAGAAGCTGGAAGTCGGCTTCCGTGCCGCGGGTAGCCAGGACATTGTCGGCATCGACCAGTGCCCGGTGCTGGTACAGCCCTTGCAGCCGATCATGAGCCGCTTGCCGGACATGCTGCGACGCCTGAGCAAGCCGCAGGCGCTGGGGCATGTCGAGTTGTTTGCTGGTTCGTCATTGGCCGTGTTGCTGCGGCATATGGCGCCGTTGTCCGAGGCTGACCTGGTCATTCTCAAGGAGTTCTGCGCCTTCCATGAAGCCCAACTGTGGCTGCATGGCGAGGGCGAGCCGCAACCGGCGGACAGCGAGCAAGTGCTGGGCTATCGCCTGGAGCGCTGGAACCTGGACCTGGCGTACCGGCCGGGTGACTTTGTGCAGGTCAATGCCGGGGTCAACGAGGCGATGGTGGCTCAGGCGCTGGACTGGTTGCAGCCCGGCAGCGACGAGCGCGTGCTGGATCTGTTCTGCGGCTTGGGTAACTTTGCCTTGCCGCTGGCCCAGCAGGTTCGCGAAGTGGTGGCGGTAGAAGGCGTGCAGACCATGGTCGAGCGCGCGGCAGCCAACGCCACTAGCAATAATTTGCATAACGCGAAGTTTTTTCAGGCCGATTTATCCCAGCCTTTGGCGGATGCCAAATGGGCCGAAGAAGGCTTTTCTGCGGTACTCTTGGACCCACCGCGTGACGGTGCTTTCGAGGTGGTGCGCAACCTCGCAGCGCTCGGCGCCAAGCGTCTGGTGTACGTGTCGTGCAACCCGGCAACGCTGGCGCGCGACACGCTCGAATTGGTCAAGCAGGGCTACCGGTTAAAACGTGCCGGGATCCTCGATATGTTTCCTCAGACGGCACATGTCGAGGCCATGGCGTTATTTGAAGCGAGCTAGGATGCTCGTCTGGTCCGACTGGACCGCCCGTGCAGGATTCGCCGCGAGCGTGCACGGGCAACCAAGGTCAGCGATTTGACGCATTGAATCTGCGTCGTAGGGAAGGTAAGCAAGATGGTACAGGTGAGAGCACACCAGCCGATCAACACCGACGGCAGTATCAACCTCGAGGCTTGGCTCGATCATGCGGTCAGTGTCGATCCGGCACTGGATCGCGAAGCCTTGAAGGAAGCCTGCGAGTTCGCTCGTCAGGCTGAACAGCAGGACAATGCCGCGAAAAATCTGTGGGCCGAAGGCACTTCGAGTTTTCGCACCGGCCTTGAGATCGCCGAAATTCTCGCCGACCTCAAGCTCGATCAGGACTCCCTCGTCGCCGCGATCCTTTACCGTGGCGTGCGCGAAGGCCAGATCCAGTTGCCGGCCGTCAGCCAGCGCTTCGGCCCGGTAGTCGGCAAGCTGATCGATGGCGTGCAGCGCATGGCCGCGATCAGCGCCAGCCTGAGTCCGCGCCAATCGATGGTCATGGGTACCCAGGGTCAGGTAGAAAACCTGCGCAAGATGCTGGTGGCCATGGTCGATGACGTCCGCGTCGCGCTGATCAAGTTGGCCGAGCGCACCTGCGCGATTCGTGCGGTGAAAACCGCCGACGATGAGAAGCGCAACCGGGTCGCCCGCGAAGTCTTTGATATCTATGCGCCGCTGGCGCACCGCCTGGGCATCGGCCATATCAAATGGGAGCTGGAGGACTTGTCCTTCCGTTACCTGGAGCCTGATCAGTACAAACAGATTGCCAAGCTGCTGCACGAGCGACGGCTGGATCGCGAGCGCTTCATCAGCGACGTGATGAACCAGTTGCAGAGCGAGTTGCAGGCGACCGGCGTCGATGCCGACATCAGCGGCCGGGCCAAGCACATCTATTCGATCTGGCGCAAAATGCAGCGCAAGGGCCTGGCCTTCAGCCAGATCTATGACGTGCGTGCGGTACGCGTGCTGGTGCCGGAGATGCGCGATTGCTACACCGCGCTGGGTATCGTCCACACTTTGTGGCGGCACATTCCCAAGGAGTTCGACGACTACATCGCCAACCCCAAGGAAAACGGCTACCGCTCGTTGCACACGGCGGTGATCGGCCCCGAGGGCAAGGTGCTGGAAGTGCAGATCCGTACCCACGCCATGCACGAAGAGGCCGAACTGGGCGTCTGCGCGCATTGGCGCTACAAGGGCACTGACGTCAAATCGGGCTCCAACCATTACGAAGAGAAAATCTCCTGGTTGCGCCAGGTGCTCGAGTGGCACGAAGAGCTGGGGGATATCGGCGGCCTGGCCGAGCAGTTGCGGGTCGATATCGAGCCGGATCGGGTCTATATCTTCACCCCTGACGGGCATGCCATCGACCTGCCCAAGGGCGCGACCCCGCTGGACTTCGCCTACCGCGTGCACACCGAAATCGGTCACAACTGCCGTGGCGCGAAGATCAACGGGCGTATTGTCCCGCTCAACTACAGCCTGCAGACCGGTGAACAGGTCGAGATCATCACCAGCAAGCACGGTACGCCGAGCCGTGACTGGCTGAACCCGAACCTGGGTTACATCACCACCTCGCGGGCGCGGGCGAAGATTGTCCATTGGTTCAAGTTGCAGGCGCGGGACCAGAACGTCGCGGCGGGCAAGACCCTGCTCGAACGCGAACTCAATCGCCTCGGCCTGCCGCAGGTGGATTTCGAAAAGCTGGCCGACAAGGCCAACATGAAAACCGCCGAGGACATGTTTGCGGCCTTGGGTGCGGGCGACCTGCGCCTGGCGCAGTTGGTCAATCTGGCGCAGCAACTGGTCGAGCCGGAACGCGGCAACGAACAGCTGGAGCTGATTCCGCGCAAGGCCGCTGGCTACAAGCCAGGCAAGCGTGGCGATATCCAGATCCAGGGCGTGGGCAACCTGATGACCCAGATGGCCGGCTGCTGCCAGCCGTTGCCGGGCGACGCGATTGTTGGCTACATCACCCAGGGCCGTGGTGTGAGTATCCACCGCCAGGACTGCGCTTCGGTGCTGCAACTGGGCGGGCGCGAGCCGGAGCGGATCATCCAGGTCAGTTGGGGGCCAGTGCCGGTGCTCACCTATCCGGTGGACATCATCATCCGTGCCTACGACCGTTCCGGTCTGCTGCGTGACGTTTCTCAGGTATTGCTCAATGAGCGGATCAACGTACTGGCAGTCAACACCCGTTCCAATAAAGAGGACAACACCGCGTTGATGTCCCTGACCATTGAAATTCCGGGGCTGGATGCGTTGGGACGGTTGTTGGGGCGTATCTCCCAGTTGCCGAACATCATTGAAACCCGGCGCAATCGTACGCCTTGATCGGATGTTCAGCGCCGATCCACTGTGGGAGCGAGCCCGCTCGCGAAGAGGGTATGTCAGCCGACATCAATGGCGTCTGACACACCGCTTTCGCGAGCAGGCTCGCTCCCACAAGGGATTTTGCAGTGAGAGAGATTGATGTACACACTCCAAGACCTGCTGCACCTGATGAATCGCCTGCGCGACCCGCAGTACGGTTGCCCGTGGGACATCAAGCAAACCTACGCCAGCATCGTTCCCCATACCCTTGAAGAAGCCTACGAGGTGGCCGACGCCATCGAGCGCGGTGACTTCGATCACCTGCAGGGTGAGTTGGGCGATCTGCTGTTTCAGGTGGTGTATTACAGCCAGCTGGCGCGGGAAGAAGGGCGCTTCGAGTTCGCCGGGGTGGTCGACAGCATCACCCGCAAACTGGTCCGCCGGCATCCCCATGTATTTCCTACCGGTGACCTGTACGCGCCGCTGGATGTCCCACGGCTGAGCGAAGAACAGGTCAAGCAGCGCTGGGAAGAGATCAAGGCCGAAGAGCGGGCGGAACAATCCGCGGCGCCCGAGCAGCTGTCTTTGCTCGACGATGTGCCAGCGGCCCTCCCGGCGCTGTCGCGGTCGGCCAAGTTGCAGAAGCGTGCCGGACAGGTCGGCTTCGACTGGCCGGATGCGTTGCCGGTGCTCGACAAGGTCCGTGAAGAGCTCGATGAAGTGCTCGAAGCCATGGCCGACAATGACCCGATCGCCATCACTGATGAGATCGGTGACCTGTTGTTTTCCGTGGTCAATCTGGCCCGCCATCTCAAGGTCGATCCGGAAGCTGCGTTGCGCGGAGCCAACGGAAAATTCGAGCGACGTTTCCGATTTATCGAACAGGCATTGCGCGACACCGGCCGTCCCATGGAAGATTGCACCCTCGAAGAGTTGGACACCCTCTGGGGTGAAGCCAAACGCCAGGAAAAGAATTTGCCCAACTGCGGTTGAGCAGTTGCCTAAGTGAGTAAGCACATGAGCATTTCCCTTCGCGACCAGTTGCTCAAAGCAGGGCTGGTCAACCAGAAGCAGGCCAAGCAGGTCGGCAAAGAGAAGCAGAAACAGCAACGCCTGGCCCACAAGGGGCAGATCGAGCTGGACGACACCCAGCAGCGCCAGGCGCAAGAAGCCATGGCCGAGAAGGTCAAGCGCGACCAGGAACTCAACCGTCAGCAGCAGGAGAAGGTCGAGCAGAAAGCCCGTGCCGCGCAGATCAAGCAATTGATCGAAGTTTCGCGCCTGCCGAAGCTGACCACCGAGGACTACTACAACTTCGTCGATGACAAGAAGGTCAAGCGCCTGTCGGTCAACACCCTGATGCGCAACAAGCTCAGCAGCGGTTCCCTGGCGATCGTGCATCACGCTGGCGGCTACGAAGTCATCCCGCGCGAGGCCGCTCTGAAAATCCAGGAGCGCGACCCCAAGCGTATCGTGCAGATGAACGAGAAGGTCGAAGAGGTCACTGCCGAGGACGATCCGTACGCGGCCTATCAGATTCCTGATGACCTGATGTGGTAAGCTGTCAGGCGCTGTAAACACGAACCCCGCCAATTGGCGGGGTTCGTTGTTTTCAATGCTGTGCTCAGGCGGAGCGGGTCGCTCGCTGTTGTTCCTGGGCTTCGAGTTCGATCCTGTAACTGTGGGCGTCACTTTCAGAGTGGAACATGCCCACCAGCAGGTCCTGCTGATGCACATCCCAGATGTGAATGCCGGCGGCTACGGCTTCATGGGACATATGTGAATCATCGCGTTCAGTTACTTTTACAGTCATCGGCTGGCTCCAATCTCAATTGATCTGCAGCAAGGCGTGTGCAGGCCTTTGTTATATGTTTTGATAGCTTGCTAAGTAAATCCACAGAATCGGTAACGGTCTGTTGCAGAAATTGAGAGAATCCTGCAGCCCAGGCAGGCCGCGACATTCAGTCGCAGGGCGAAAGGTTTCATGACATTTGTTTCATGGTTTCAAGGGCGTTGCGGGCAAATTCGAGGCGAAAAAAAGCCCCGCATTCGCGAGGCTTTTCGAGTATTGCTCAGGCTTATTGGCCTTTGACCGCCTTACCGTCGACCTTACCGTCCTGGAGCATGATGTTGTACTCCTTGCCGTCGGTTTCCACCTGGCGCAAGGCAACGAGCACGTAGCCCCAATCCTTGGCGAACCACATTTCAGTGATGCGCTTGTTGCCACTCTCGGCCGGAGGGCGTACACGCTCGACCTTGATTGCATCGATAGTGCCGACCTTGGTGCTGACCTTTTCGGCGCCCAGCACGCGGAAGTCGTAGGTGTCGGTGTCTTCACCCTCGACCACCTGGTAGCTCATGCTTTTCTTGCCAGCCGCCACGTCACGCTGCAAGGCCAACTGGTAAGTGGACTTGTCAAGCATGCCTGTGTTGAGCGGGACCTTGACCGGGTCGCCGCGATCGGTACCGGTGACCATCTTGGTGGTCCAGTCGAAATCCAGGTCAACCTTCTTGGCTTTGCCCAGGCCGCCGCGCTCAAAATGATACGACTGCGGAAGCAGGGTGTCCTTGTCGAGCTTGAGGGTGCTTTCTTCCGTCAGGCTGGCAATCATCATCGATGCCTTGAAATGCAGCTTCCAGGCACCGTTGGCGTCTTTGGTCAGGCTGCGTTCAGCGGTGCCGCTCATGGGCAGTTGTTTCCAGTCGGCGGTGTAGCTGGCGGAGAACGGTTGAAGGTCTGCGGCCTGCGCAAGCGGCAGGGCGAACAGAGCACAAGCGAAGAGCAGGGCGCGACGCATAAAATCTCCTAGTTACGAATCAAGTGACCGCTGGCCCCAAGAAGCTGGCCATCCAGTAAAGCACCTTCTTCGCCAAGGCTCAGGCGGCCCTCGGCAAACCAGCGTACGGCCAACGGATAAATCTGGTGTTCGCGTACGTGTACGCGTTGCGCCAGACTTTGCGGCGAATCGTGTAACTCTACCGGTATTACTGCCTGTACGACCAGTGGGCCGCCATCGAGTTCCTCGGTAACGAAGTGCACGCTGCATCCGTGTTCAGTGTCGCCGGCCTCCAGCGCTCGCTGATGAGTGTGTAACCCTTTGTATTTGGGTAGCAGCGAAGGATGGATATTGAGCAGGCGGCCCTGATAGTGGCGGACGAAATCAGCGCTGAGGATGCGCATGAAGCCGGCCAGCACCACCAGCTTGGGCTGGAAAGCGTCAATCAATTCGATCAAGGCGGCATCGAAGGCCTCGCGACCTTCGAACGCCTTGTGATCCAGGGTGCGGGTGTCGATACCTGCATCCCGGGCGCGCTGCAGGCCGTAGGCATCAGCGCGGTTCGAGATCACGGCACGAATGCGGGCAGGGTTGCCCGCAGTCTGTGCGTCGATCAAAGCCTGCAAGTTACTGCCGGTGCCGGACAGCAGCACCACAACATCACAGGTCTGCGACATCGGCTCTTGCATCAGTGCGCCTTGAGGTTCTTCAGTTCGACCTGGGCCGCGCCTTCGGCAGCGGTGGAGATCTGGCCGATGACCCATGGCTGCTCGCCGGCTTCGCGCAGGACGTTCAGCGCGGTTTCAACGTGTTCCTGAGCAACGCAGATGACCATGCCGACGCCGCAGTTCAGCACGCGGTGCATTTCGGTTTCGTCAACGTTGCCTTTCTCTTGCAGCCAGTCGAACACCGCTGGACGGTTCCAGCTGGCCACGTCAACCACAGCCTGGGCGCCTTTTGGCAGGACGCGCGGGATGTTGTCGAGCAGGCCGCCACCGGTGATGTGGGCCATGGCCTTGACCGCACCGGTGTCCTTGATCAGCTTGAGCAGCGGCTTGACGTAGATGCGGGTTGGCGCCATCAGCAGGTCGGTCAGCGGTTTGCCGTCGAGCTGGATGTTCTCGATGTCAGCACCCGACACTTCGATGATCTTGCGGATCAGCGAGTAGCCGTTGGAGTGCGGGCCGGAAGACGGCAAGGCGAGCAGGGCATCGCCGGCGGCCACTTTCGAGCCATCGATGATTTCAGCTTTTTCTACAACGCCGACGCAGAAACCGGCCAGGTCATAGTCTTCGCCTTCGTACATGCCAGGCATTTCAGCGGTTTCGCCGCCCACCAGCGAGCAACCGGACAGTTCGCAGCCTGCGCCGATACCGGTCACCACCTGGGCAGCGGTGTCGACATTCAGCTTGCCGGTGGCGTAGTAGTCGAGGAAGAACAGCGGTTCGGCACCGCAGACCACCAGGTCGTTGACGCACATGGCAACCAGGTCGATGCCGATGCTGTCGTGCTTGTTCAGGTTCAGCGCCAGACGCAGCTTGGTGCCGACGCCGTCAGTGCCGGAAACCAGTACAGGCTGCTTGTAGCCGGCCGGGATTTCGCAGAGGGCGCCGAAACCGCCCAGGCCGCCCATGACTTCCGGGCGCGCAGTGCGCTTGGCGACGCTCTTGATGCGTTCGACCAATGCTTCACCGGCGTCGATGTCTACACCGGCGTCCTTGTAGCTCAGGGAGGGTTGCTTGCTCATGATCCAGGCCTTTAGGGGGGATTCAGGGGTAACGACCGATCTGGCGGGAACGCTGAATGAGTCCTGGCGGGGTGGCCGCGCAAAAATCCAGAGTGCCCGGCCATTGCCGGTCTGCGAAGGCGCGCGATTTTATCAGGCTTGAGGGGCAGCGGCCATCCTCGGGCCGACGGGCAGGGACATATCGCGCAAAAAAAGCCAAAAAACACCGTCGCTGGTGAGCGACTGCGTCCCTGTATAAGGTAGGGCCGTTTACCGTCTATGGTTATGACGGGGTGAAAAACTTCTGCCGAGCCTGTGAATGTTTTGCCGGGTGCTGTGGTCACAGCCCTGTTCAAGCGCGTTCATGCGTTCAGTTCCAGCCGCTTTTTGTCGTCGGGAATCTTCCATGCGTCTGTGTAAATTGCTGTTTGCCGGTTGTTTGTCAGTCCTCAGTCTGGCCAGTCAGGCCGAAACCGTTAAAGGTCTCTATCAGGTGCGTGAGCCGGTGAGTAGCCAGGCGCCGCAAGAACGTGACCAGGCCACGCAACGGGCGCTCGATACTTTGGTCCTGCGTCTGACGGGCGATGCCAAGGCCGCGCAAAGTCCCGCACTGGCCGCGATTCGCAAGGATCCCCAGCAGATCATCAGTCAATACGGCTACGACGCCGGGCCTCCGGAAAGCCTGCAGGTCGAATTCGACCCGGCCAGTACCGATCGCGCGCTGCGTCAGGCCGGTCTGGCCCTGTGGGGTGCCAATCGGCCGTCGATTCTAGGATGGTGGCTCAATGATTCGAGTGAAGGCTCGAGCCTGGTTGGCGACGCCCAGTCCAGCGCCGAGCCGTTGCGCCGTGCCGCGCAGCATCGTGGCTTGCCGCTGCGCTTGCCGTTGGCGGATTTGAGCGAGCAATTGGTGGCTACCGCGCCGAATCTCGAAGGCAACGACCCGGCGCCGTTGCGCGATGCTTCGCAGCGCTATGGAGCCGACGGTCTGCTGGCGGTGCATGCCCGTGAGGAAGGTGGGCAATGGCAGGCCAAGTGGCACTTGTGGCTGGGTGATCAGCGCGAGCAGGGCACCGCCCAGGGTGCCGACAGCGCGGCGTTGGCCGATGCCGTATTGCTCGCGGTGAGCGAGCGCCTGGCGCCACGTTTTGCCGCCAAACAAGGCGTGGCCAGCGAACAGTTGCTCGAAGTGCAGGGCATGAACCTTGAGCGCTATGCCGCCCTGGGGCGTTTGCTCGAGCCTTTTAGCGCGCGTTTGCAGCGGGTAGTGGGCGACCGGATTGTCTACCGGGTCAACGGCAGCAGTGAACAGCTGCGTGCCCAGTTGGGCCTGGCGCACTTGCAGGAAGTGCCCGCGTCGGCACCCGCGCCCGTTACCCCGGCTGCGGATGGCGCATCTCAAGCTCCGGCGGCAGCACCGCAGGCGCAATTGAATTTTCGCTGGTAAACGTTCTTTCCTTATATAGAAGCAATGGAGTGGTTCATGGTCGATTCGCGGCGTTGGGTTTGGCTGGGTGTGGTCGTCCTGCTGTGCGTGTTCATTTACCTGCTGCACCCGATCCTCACACCCTTTCTGGTGGCGTTGGGTCTGGCGTACCTGTTCGATCCGCTGGTCGATCGCCTGGAAAAATACGGGCTGTCACGCACCTGGGGGGTAGTCGCGGTATTTGCGCTGTTCACCTTGATTGTCATGGCGATGTTGCTGGTGCTGGTGCCGATGCTCGCCAAGCAGTTGTTGCGCTTGTATGAGCTGGCGCCACAGATGCTCGACTGGCTGCAGCACGCGGCCATGCCCTGGGTCCAGGCCAAGCTCGGCCTCAATGATGGCTTCTGGAAGTTCGACAAGGTCAAGGCCGCCATCAGCGAGCACATGGGCCAGACCACCGACATCGTCGGCGTGGTGCTGAGTCAGGCGACAGCATCCGGCCTGGCACTGATCGGTTTTCTGGCCAACCTGGTGCTGATCCCCGTCGTGAGCTTTTATCTGCTGCGTGACTGGGATCTGATGATGGCGAAGATTCGCAGTCTGTTGCCGCGTGATAACGAAGAACGGATCGTCTCGCTGGCGGGCGAATGTCATGAGGTGTTGGGGGCATTCGTGCGCGGGCAGTTGCTGGTGATGCTGGCGCTGGGGGTGATCTATGCCGCCGGCCTGATGCTGGTGGGGCTTGAGCTGGGGCTGTTGATCGGCTTGATCGCCGGCCTGGCGGCCATCGTGCCGTACATGGGCTTCGTCATTGGCATCGGTGCGGCGTTGATTGCCGGATTGTTCCAGTTCGGCGGTGACCTGTACCCCATGGTCGGGATTGTCGCGGTATTCATGGTCGGTCAGGCCCTTGAAGGTATGGTCCTGACGCCGTTGCTGGTGGGGGACCGGATTGGCCTGCATCCGGTGGCGGTGATCTTCGCGATCCTCGCCGGCGGCGAACTGTTCGGCTTTACCGGGGTGCTGCTGGCGTTGCCGCTGGCGGCGGTCATCATGGTGCTGGTGCGTCATTTGAAGGATCTGTACAAGGATTCGCAGATGTACAGTGGTGCCGACGACCCGGAGTTATAGGTACAGTTAATCGTGCGTACGGGCGGCCTGCGTTGACGGCGGGCCGCCAGGTTAACGCAAACCTTTGATTTTGCTTGTGGTCTATCGCATTGTGCCGCTCGCGTCACGGGTATAAACTTTGCAAACTTTACACAGAGGCCACTAACGGTTCCTCAGGAACTGTTCAGTCAGCATGAAACCGATTCAGCTGCCCCTAGGTGTGCGTCTGCGTGATGACGCTACCTTTATCAACTACTACCCTGGCGCCAACGCCGCTGCACTCGGCTATGTCGAACGCCTGTGCGAAGCCGACGCCGGCTGGACTGAAAGCCTTATTTATCTGTGGGGCAAGGACGGCGTAGGGCGTACCCATCTGTTGCAGGCCGCGTGCCTGCGCTTTGAGCAGTTGGGCGAACCGGCGGTCTACCTGCCTTTGGCCGAGTTGCTCGATCGCGGTACGGAAATTCTCGACAACCTCGAGCAATACGAACTGGTATGCCTGGACGACCTGCAAGCCGTCGCCGGTCGGGCTGACTGGGAAGAGGCGCTGTTTCATCTGTTCAATCGCCTGCGAGACAGCGGCCGTCGCCTGTTGATCGCGGCGTCCACGTCGCCCCGCGAATTGCCGGTCAAGCTGGCCGACCTCAAATCGCGCCTGACCCTGGCGCTGATTTTCCAGATGCGCCCGCTGTCCGATGAGGACAAGTTGCGCGCGTTGCAGTTGCGCGCATCGCGTCGCGGCCTGCATCTGACTGATGAAGTCGGGCATTTTATTCTGACTCGCGGTACCCGCAGCATGAGTGCGTTGTTCGAACTGCTCGAGCAGCTCGATCAGGCTTCCCTGCAAGCGCAGCGCAAGCTGACAATTCCTTTCCTCAAAGAAACCCTGGGCTGGTAAAACCGCGGCCTGCAGAGCGTTTCGGCATATTCCAGGCGCCAAAAATCCCGCTGGCGGAGAGGGCTCGCAGCGCGCGTGGAAATTAAATGGGCTTAAGCGCTTAGATGTCAGGGCAAAACGGCAAAGTCACATTTAAATCGATTGAATTTGCAAATGAGGATGATAGAAGGCATAGTCTCGGCTTCTTTACACATTCAGCCACGGTCGTGCCCATGCTAAAGCGCTTCGCACCCCTCGTGCCTCTCGCACTCGTCACCCTGTTGTTTGGTTGCGCTGCACACTCTCCAGTGTCCCAGCAGGATATCCAACAGCAACAGGCTAAAAACTCGGCTACCGCCCAGTCTTCCGCTCTTTATCAGGAAGAACTGGCAACCGAAAAAGAGCTCGCCGATTTCGCGGGCAGCAAGCCTTATCAAATGCCGGTCCTGGCCGACAGCATCCTCGAACGTGGCATGTCCCTGATCGGTACCCGCTACCGTTTCGGCGGTACCTCTGAAGCTGGCTTCGATTGCAGCGGTTTCATCGGCTACCTGTTTCGCGAAGAAGCTGGCATGAACCTGCCGCGCTCCACTCGCGAAATGATCAACGTAGACGCACCGCTGGTTTCTCGCAGCAAGCTGGAACCGGGTGATCTGCTGTTCTTCGCCACCAATGGTCGTCGCGGTCGTGTCAGTCACGCCGGGATCTACCTGGGCGACAACCAGTTCATTCACTCCAGCAGCAGCCGCAGTGGCGGTGTTCGGGTCGATAGCCTGGGCGATAGCTACTGGAGCAAGACCTTCATCGAAGCCAAGCGTGCCCTGGCGATGGCTCCGACTACGGTCACCGCGCGCAAATAAGCTGGCGGACAAAGGCGCTGTAACCCCTGTGTTAGAGCGCCCACAGTCCAACAAAGCGATCTCCCTCGGTAATACCCCTTCTTTTTGTGGTGCAAACTTAAAGTCTTACTTGAAGTTTGACGCGTAGCCGCTAGAATTCTGATCTATTGTTAAAAACTAACCGCGTAAGCCCTGCTTACGCGGTTTTGTTTTCAGCCTCCCGGCAGAGAAAGCCGCAGCCAGTTCAGGATGTTCTGTGATGACGAAGTCGGCCCGCCTAGCACTGATTGTCTGCGCCGCGCTGCTCAGCGCTTGCGCCAGCCGCACGCCACCTCCTGCAAAAGTGGTTCGCGCGCCGGTTTTCGCCCCCACCCAAACCTTTTCTCCTGTCGCTGACGACGTGCTGTTTCGGGCCCTTGGCCTGGTTGGCACGCCTTATCGCTGGGGCGGTAACACACCGGATTCGGGCTTCGATTGCAGTGGCCTGATTGGCTATGTCTATCGCGATGCGGCGGGCATTTCCCTGCCACGTACCACCAGCGAAATGATCGGCATGCAGGCCCCGAGTGTCGGCAAGGATTCACTGCAGACCGGCGATGTGATTTTCTTCGCCACCAACGGCGGTTCCCAGGTCAGTCATGCCGGAATCTACGTGGGTGAGGGGCGCTTTGTGCATGCGCCTGCGACGGGCGGAACGGTCAAGCTCGACAGTCTGTCCAAGGCGTATTGGCAACGGGCCTACCTGAGTGCCAAGCGCGTGTTGCAGCCTGAGCACCTGGCGCGCAATCCCTAGTCAATTTCCGGGTAGGCGGAGGTGGTCATGACCGCACGAACGCTTAACCTCGACGACGCCCTCTATCACTACCTGCTGGATGTTTCGCTGCGTGAAACGCCGCTGCTGCGCCGTTTGCGTGACGAAACCCAGGCCCTGCCGATGGCGCGCTGGCAGGTGGCGCCCGAACAGGGGCAGTTTCTCGCCTTGCTCATCAAGCTCACGGGTGCCCGGCGCGTACTCGAGGTGGGGACCTTCACCGGCTACAGCGCGATGTGTATGGCGGCGGCGCTGCCCGAGGATGGCCGGCTGATCTGCTGCGATATCCCCGGCGACTACAACGCCACTGCTCGCCGTTATTGGCAGGAGGCCGGTCTCAGCGAGCGCATCGAGCTGCGTCTGGCGCCTGCCTTGCAGACCTTGGCCGAACTTGAGCGGGAGGGGCAGGGCGAATGCTTCGACCTGATGTTCATCGACGCGGACAAGGCCAATTACCCGGCCTATCTGGAGCATGCCCTGCGTTTGCTGCGCACCGGTGGGCTGGCGGTGTTCGATAACACCCTGTGGAGTGGGCGAGTGCTGGAGAGCAATCCGCAAAGCGAAGATACTCGCGCCATCCAGGCCTTGAATCGGGCGCTGAAGGATGATGTGCGGGTTGATCTGTCGTTGCTGCCACTGGGTGATGGCCTGACGCTGTGCCGCAAGCGCTGACATTAGCGTGTAGCGGACACTCGCCAGACCTTGTTGCCCACGTCATCGGCCACCAGCAGGCTACCCTGTTGATCGATCACCACGCCTGCCGGCCGTCCCATTGCCTCTTCATCCTTGTTCAGAAATCCAGACAGGACATCCACTGGCACGCCAGAGGGTTTGCCGTTGTGAAAGGGCACGAAAATCACTTTGTAGCCGCTGTGGGGGTCTCGATTCCATGAGCCATGCTGGCCAATGAACGCACCCTCGGTAAAAGGTGCTGGCAACTTGCTGCCCTCGGCAAAGGTCAGGCCCAGCGAAGCCGTGTGCGGGCCTACGGCGTAGTCCGGGGCAATGGCTTTGGCGACCAGGGCCGGATCCTGCGGGCTGACCCGCGCATCGACGTGCTGTCCGTAATAGCTGAACGGCCAGCCATAGAAACCGCCGTCCTTGACCGAGGTGATGTAGTCCGGCACCAGGTCGCTGCCGATCTCGTCCCGTTCATTCACCGCCGTCCACAGTGCTTTGCTGTTTGGTTCCCAGGCCATGCCGTTGGGGTTGCGCAGGCCGGACGCAAAAATCCGGTGATTGCCGGTGGCCCGATCCACCTCCCAGATCGCCGCGCGACCCTGTTCCTGGTCCAGACCGTTCTCACCGACATTGCTGTTGGAACCCACGGTGACGTAGAGCTTGCTGCCGTCGGCGCTGGCGATCACATTTTTGGTCCAGTGGTGATTGAGGGGGCCGCCTGGCAGGTCGATGACTTTCATCGGTTTCGAGCTGATCGTGGTTTCACCTTCGACGTAGTTGAAGCGCAGCAGCCGGTCGGTATCGGCCACGTATAAGTCATTGCCCACCAGGGTCATGCCGAACGGCGAGTTGAGGTTTTCGATAAAGGTGGTTTTTGTCTCGGCGACGCCATCGTGGTTGCTGTCACGCAGCAGGGTGATGCGGTTGGCGCTGGGCACCGTGGCGCCGGCACGGCCCATGACTCTCTTCATGACCCAGCCGCGCAGGCCTTTGCTGTCGTCTGGTTTGGGCGGCGCGTTGGTTTCAGCCACCAGCACATCGCCATTGGGTAGCACGTACAGCCAGCGCGGATGGTCGAGGCCTTCGGCGAAGGCCGCGACCTGGGTGCCGGGGGCTGCGGTCGGTTTGGCGCCATCGCTCCAGCCCACGGCCGGGGCGATGTTGACGGTGGGCAGCAAGGTTTTGTTCGGTGCCGGTAACTCGGGGGAGGGGCCAGTGCCCTCGGCGACTTTTAATACCGCGGTTTCGCCGCAGGCGACCAGGACTGCGGCCAGTGTGAGGACAACTGTCAGGCGGGACGTTTGCATGCCGATCTCCCATTCATAACCGCACATGAGGGGTAGAGGATGGCGCGCCGCCGAAGGTTCAATCGGTCAGAGAGCGGCTTCCTTTAATTGACGCTCCACCCCCAACCCACTAACCTTCGCGACTTGTTTCAGGTGCTCGGTGACTCGTGGGTCGATCGAGTGAAACAGGGAAGCCGGTGAGGGCGCGTTCTGCTACAGAACGGGCGACGATCCCGGCGCTGCCCCCGCAACGGTAAATGAGTAAAAGTGCTGCCATCAGCCACTGTGTCGAGCGCGACATGGGAAGGCGCAGCGCCCGGCCAATGGCCGCTCATGAGCCCGGAGACCGGCCTGATCCATCCAGCGGCATCACGGTGGGCGATGCCAGGCTTCTTGCCGTCTATTTCCATGCCTGCCCGCCGTTATCCAGCCTCAACGGAGAGCTCCCCCATGACTGATTCCCCCGAACGCGACGAACGTCACCTGGCGCGCATGCTGCGCAAAAAAGCGGTGATCGACGAGCGCATAGCCAACTCGCCCAACGAATGCGGGCTGCTGCTGGTCCTGACCGGCAATGGCAAAGGCAAGAGCAGTTCGGCGTTCGGGATGCTTGCACGGGCCATGGGCCACGGCATGCAGTGCGGCGTCGTGCAGTTCATCAAGGGCCGCAACAGCACCGGTGAGGAGCTGTTCTTTCGGCGATTCCCGGAACAGGTGCGGTTTCATGTGATGGGCGAAGGGTTCACCTGGGAAACCCAGGATCGCCAGCGTGACATCGCTGCCGCCGAAGCCGCCTGGGCCGTGTCCCGCGAGCTGCTGCGCGACCCGGCCATCGGCCTGGTGGTGCTGGATGAGCTGAACATTGCTCTCAAACACGGCTATCTGGATCTTGATCAGGTGCTCAGCGACCTGCAGGCCCGTCCGCCGATGCAGCACGTGCTGGTTACCGGTCGCGGCGCCAAGCCGGAAATGATCGAGCAGGCGGACACCGTCACCGAGATGGGCATGATCAAGCATGCATTCCAGGCCGGGATCAAGGCGCAAAAAGGTGTCGAGCTGTGAGCCACTGTTCATGAATAACCCTCGTCATTGCCCCGCCGTACTGATTGCCGCGCCGGCGTCCGGCCAGGGCAAAACCACCGTCACCGCCGCCCTGGCACGCCTGCATCGCAATCAGGGACGCAAGGTCCGGGTGTTCAAGTGCGGCCCGGATTTTCTCGATCCAATGATTCTCGAGCGCGCCAGCGGCAATCCCGTGTACCAACTGGACATGTGGATGGTCGGCGAGCAGGAAAGTCGACGCCTGTTGTGGGAAGCGGCCCTGGACGCGGATCTGATCCTGATTGAAGGGGTTATGGGGCTGTTTGATGGCACCCCGTCCAGCGCCGACCTGGCCCGGCACTTTGGGGTGCCAGTGCTGGGGGTCATCGATGGCACGGCCATGGCCCAGACCTTTGGCGCTTTGGCCCTGGGTCTGGCGCGCTATCAGCCGGACCTGCCGTTTGCCGGGGTCCTGGCCAACCGGGTCGGCACCTTGCGTCACGCGCAGTTGCTCGAAGGCAGCTTGACGGAGGGCTTGCGCTGGTATGGCGCGTTATCCCGCGAGACCGGCATCGAACTGCCGAGCCGTCACCTCGGGCTGGTGCAGGCCAGCGAACTGAATGATCTCGATCTGCGTCTTGATGCGGCGGCAGACGCCCTGGCCAGCAGTTGCGAGGTGGCATTGCCGCCCGCCGTGACCTTTGCCGCGCCCGAAGTGATCCCCGCCGAGCCGCTGTTGGCCGGGGTGCGCATCGCCGTAGCCCGCGACGAAGCCTTTGCCTTCACCTATGGCGCGAGCCTCGACCTGTTGCGGGCGATGGGCGCCGAGTTGTGTTTCTTCTCGCCGATTCGTGACCAGCAATTGCCTGAGGCGGACAGCCTGTATCTGCCCGGTGGCTATCCGGAATTGCACCACGAGGCACTGGCGCAAAACAGCGCAATGCTCGCTGCTATCCGCGCTCACCATGACGCTGGCAAACCCTTGCTCGCCGAGTGTGGCGGCATGCTTTACCTGCTTGACTCGCTGACCGACGTTGAGGGCGTACGCGCCGAACTGGTCGGCTTGCTCAGCGGTGACGCGGTGATGCAAAAGCGTCTGGCCGCGCTGGCATTGCAAGCCGTGGAGTTGCCGGAGGGCGCGTTGCGCGGGCATACCTATCACCACTCGCTGACCAGCACCTCGCTTGAACCGATTGCCCGTGGCCTGAGCCCGAATGGTGGGCGTGGTGCCGAAGCGGTCTACCGTGAAGGGCGGATGACCGCATCCTACGTACACTTTTACTTCCCCTCAAATCCGTCAGCGATCGCCGCGTTGCTCGCGCCTACAGCGAACCACTCATGAGCATCAACGCGTTTTCCGAAGCGGAACGCCAGGCGGTCTATCGGGCCATAGCCGAGCGCCGCGATATGCGCCATTTCAGCGGCGGCACCGTCGCGCCGGAGCTGTTGCGACGCCTGCTCGAAGCGGCGCATCAGGCGCCGAGCGTCGGTCTGATGCAGCCCTGGCGGTTTATCCGCATCAGTGACCGGGATTTGCGCCGGCAGATCCAGAATCTGGTGGAAGAAGAGCGGGTGCGCACCGCCGAGGCGCTGGGTGAGCGCTCCGACGAATTCATGAAACTCAAGGTCGAAGGCATCAACGACTGCGCCGAAGTGCTGGTCGCGGCCTTGATGGATGACCGTGAGCGGCACATTTTTGGCCGCCGGACCTTGCCGGAAATGGACATGGCGTCGCTGTCCTGTGCGATCCAGAACCTTTGGTTGGCTTCTCGTGCCGAAGGTCTGGGCATGGGTTGGGTGTCGTTGTTCGAGCCACAAGCGCTGGCCGAATTGCTCGGCTTGCCGGCGGGGGCCAAGCCGCTGGCGGTGTTGTGCCTGGGACCGGTCAACGAATTCTATTCAGCGCCGATGCTGGCGCTGGAGGGCTGGGCGCAGCCGCGTCCGCTAAGCGAACTGCTGTATGAAAATAGCTGGGGAGTGAGTCAATGAGTGTGGCGTTGCTGAGTGTCGCCGCCGTTGCGCTGGACGCGTTACTGGGCGAGCCGAAACGCTGGCATCCGCTGGTAGCGTTCGGCCGCTTTGCCGATCGGGTCGAGCAGCGCTTCAATGCCGCCGGTCGCGGCTGGCGCAGTCATGGCGTCACTGCCTGGGTGATCGTGGTCGTGCCTTTGACCCTGCTGGCCACGGCCTTGTCCTGGTTGCCCTATATCGGCTGGCTGGTGGAAATTCTCGCGTTGTATTGCGCGCTTGGCCTGCGCAGTCTCGGCGAGCATGTCGAACCGGTGGCCCGTGCCTTGCGCAGCAACGACCTGGACGAAGCCCGCCACCGCGTCGGTTATCTGGTCAGTCGCCAGACCAGCGAACTGGACTCTACCGAAGTTGCCCGGGCGGCGACTGAGTCGGTGTTGGAGAACGGTAGCGACGCAGTATTTGCGGCGTTGTTCTGGTTTGCCGTGGCCGGTGCGCCGGGTGTGGTGCTTTATCGCCTGAGCAATACCCTTGATGCGATGTGGGGCTATCGTAATGAACGTTTCGAGCGTTTTGGCTGGGCGGCGGCAAAAATCGACGATGTGCTGAACTATGTTCCGGCGCGGCTGGTGGCCCTGACTTACGCGGTGTTGGGCAAAACCCGTCTGGCGCTCAAGTGCTGGCGGACTCAGGGGCCGACCTGGGACAGTCCCAATGCCGGGCCGGTCATGGCTGCCGGTGCGGGGGCACTGGGTGTGGAGTTGGGTGGGGCGGCGATCTATCACGGCGAGCTGCATCAGCGTCCGCAACTGGGCGAGGGTGTGCCGGCGGATGCCGACTCGATCGACCGTGGCTGGCAACTGGTCCAGCGCGGGGTGTGGTTATGGTTGCTGATTCTCTGTGTGGGAGCCGAGTTCTATGCTTGAGCACGGTGGCCGCCTGCGCAAGGCGGCCTTGCACTATGGCATTGCTGAAGCCGACTGGCTCGACCTCTCCAGTGGCCTGGCGCCGTGGCCGTGGGCGATCCCGGAAATCGCACCGCGAGCCTGGGCACGCTTGCCGGAAACCGAAGACGGCCTGGAGCAGGCCGCGCGCGAGTACTACGGCGCCAGCCAGGTGCTGCCGGTCGCCGGTTCGCAAATGGCCATCCAGTTGCTGCCGCGCTTGCGCCGTGCCGGCAAAGTCGGCGTGCTTTCTCCCTGTTATGCCGAACACGCCGAGGCCTGGCGGCGCAACGGTTACATCGTGCGCGAAGTGGTGGAGCAGGAGGTGGACTTCTACCTCGATAAGCTCGACGTGCTGGTGGTGGTCAATCCAAACAATCCCACAGGCTTGAGCCTGACCCCGGAGCGCTTGCTTGATTGGCATGCGCGGTTGGCCCAGCGCGGTGGCTGGCTGGTGGTCGATGAAGCCTTCATGGACAACACCCCGCACCTGAGCCTGGCGGCCTTTGCCAACCAGGTCGGGCTGATCGTGTTGCGCTCTTTCGGCAAGTTTTTCGGCCTGGCGGGCGTGCGCCTGGGTTTTGTCCTGGCGGAACGCAAATTGCTCAAGTTGCTCGCCGAACAGGTCGGCCCCTGGGCGGTCAGTGGGCCGACGCGGGTGCTTGGCCAGGCTTGCCTGCGCGATACCGAAGGGCATCAGCAGCAACGCCTGCGCAGCGAGGCGGCCAGCCTGCGTCTGGTCGAACTCCTCGAACGGCATGGCTTCAAGCCCCACGGTGGTTGCGCGTTGTTCCAGTGGCTGATCACCGAGCGCGCCGAGCACCTGTACGAATTCATGGCACGGCAAGGCATCTTGCTGCGCCTGTTCAGTCACAACAGCAGCGTACGTTTTGGCCTGCCGGCTGACGAAAATGACTGGCTGCGCCTCGAACGCGCCTTTGTTGCCTACGCCAAGGAAGCCTCATGACTACATTGATGGTGCAGGGCACTACGTCCGATGCCGGCAAGAGCACCCTGGTGACGGCGCTGTGTCGCTGGGTGACGCGCCAGGGCGTTGCGGTGGTGCCATTCAAGCCGCAGAACATGGCGCTCAACAGTGCCGTCACTGCCGATGGCGGCGAGATCGGCCGGGCCCAGGCGGTTCAGGCCCAGGCCGCGCACCTCGAGCCGCACACCGATATGAACCCGGTGCTGCTCAAGCCCAACAGTGACACCGGTGCGCAGGTGATCATCCACGGTCGCGCCGTCACCACGATGAACGCCGTCGCCTATCACGACTACAAAGCGATCGCGATGCAGGCAGTGCTGGCTTCTCATCAACGCCTGAGCGCGACGTACCCGGTGGTCATGGTCGAAGGTGCCGGCTCACCGGCGGAGATCAATCTGCGCGCTGGCGACATCGCCAACATGGGCTTCGCCGAGGCGGTGGATTGCCCGGTGCTGCTGATCGCCGATATCAATCGCGGCGGTGTGTTCGCCCATCTGGTCGGTACCCTGGAGTTGCTCTCGGCCAGCGAACAGGCTCGGGTCAGGGGCTTCATCATCAATCGCTTTCGCGGTGATATCGCACTGCTGCAACCGGGCCTGGACTGGCTCGAGGCGCGCACCGGCAAGCCGGTGGTTGGCGTCCTGCCCTATGTCATGGACCTGCACCTGGAAGCCGAAGACGGCATCGACCAGCGCCAGACCGACAAGGCCGAGCAGGTGCTCAATGTGCTGGTGCCGGTCTTGCCGCGCATCAGCAATCACACCGATTTCGACCCGCTGCGCCTGCATCCTCAGGTCAACCTGCAGTTTATTGGCCCCGGCCAGCCGATACCGCCGGCTGATCTGATCATCCTGCCGGGCTCGAAAAGCGTGCGCAGCGATCTGCGTTACCTGCGTGCCAACGGCTGGGACACTGCCATTGCCCGGCATCTGCGTTACGGCGGCAAGGTGCTGGGGATCTGTGGCGGCCTGCAAATGCTGGGCGAACAGGTGCATGACCCGTTGGGCCTGGAGGGCGCGGCGGGCTCCAGCGCCGGCCTGGGGTTGCTGGCCTTTGAAACCGTGCTCGAACAAGAGAAGCAACTGCGCAACGTGCGTGGCCGGCTGGCGCTGGAAAACGCCGAGGTCAGCGGTTATGAGATTCATGCCGGGGTGACCAGCGGCCCTGCGTTGGAAAATGCGGCGGTGATGCTGGATGACGGGCGTTGCGATGGCGCACAGAGTGCCGATGGGCAGGTACTGGGCACTTACCTGCACGGTCTGTTCGAATCTGCGGCGGCGTGCAGTGCACTGCTGCGCTGGGCCGGATTGCAGGATGTGCAGGAGGTCGATTACCACGGCTTGCGCGAACGCGATATCGAACGCCTGGCGGATCTGGTGGAAAAACACCTGGATACCGAATTGTTGCGTCAGCTCTGTGGGATTTGAATTGACTGCTCGGGATGAGGCTCTCAGCCTCACGGCATTTTTCAGGAAGCGTTCATGCACCAACTAATCCTCGGCGGCGCCCGCTCCGGCAAAAGCCGCCTGGCCGAAAAGCTCGCCAGCGACAGCGCCCTGGAAGTGATCTATATCGCCACCAGCCAACCCCTGGATGGCGAAATGAATGCCCGCGTGGCCCATCACCGTGAACGCCGTCCCGTCGAATGGGGCTTGATCGAGGAACCGCTGGAGCTGGCCCGTGTGTTGCGCGAAAACGCCAATGCCGAGCGTTGCCTGCTGGTGGATTGCCTGACCCTGTGGTTGACCAATCTTTTGATGCTCGATGATCCCGCGCGCCTGGCCCAGGAGCGTGAAGCTTTGCTGGAGTGCCTGGCGACATTGCCGGGTGAAGTTCTGTTAGTCAGCAACGAGACCGGCATGGGTGTCGTGCCGCTGGGCGAATTGACTCGCCGTTATGTCGATGAAGCCGGATGGCTGCATCAAGCCCTCGCCGAGCGTTGTCAGCGTGTCGTATTGACCGTTGCCGGCTTGCCCCTGACGTTGAAAGGTAGTGCGTTATGACAGATTTCTGGTGGCTGAATCCCTGTAAGGCCGTTGATGCCGAGGCTGTTGCCCAGGCGAACGCCCGGCAGCAGCAACTGACCAAACCCGCTGGCTCGCTAGGCCAACTGGAAAACCTCGCGGTGCAACTGGCCGGGTTGCAGGGGCGGGTAAAACCGAGCCTGGAGCAACTGTGGATCACTATCTTTGCCGGTGATCACGGGGTGGTTGCCGAAGGTGTCTCGGCCTATCCGCAAGAGGTCACTGGGCAGATGTTGCACAACTTTGTCAGCGGCGGCGCAGCGATCAGCGTGTTGGCGCGGCAACTGCGAGCGCAGTTGGAAGTGATCGACCTGGGCACGGTGAACCCTGCGTTGGACCTGCCGGGTGTGCGCCACTTGCGTCTGGGGGCCGGCACGGCCAACTTCGTTCAGGGCCCGGCAATGACCGCAAGCCAAGGCGAGCAGGCGCTGCAGGCTGGTCGGGACAGCGTGTTACGGGCCATCGAAGCAGGCGCCCAGTTATTTATCGGTGGCGAGATGGGCATCGGCAATACCACGGCGGCCAGCGCCCTGGCGTGCGCCTTGCTCGACTGCCCGGTGGTGCATCTAACCGGTCCGGGCACCGGCTTGAATGCTGCCGGCGTCAGTCACAAGGCGCAGGTCATTGAGCGCGCCTTGGCCGTGCATGGTGCGCAGCGTGGCGATCCACTGCAGACCCTGTTCAACCTTGGCGGCTTTGAGATCGCTGCACTGGTCGGTGCGTACCTGGCCTGCGCCCAGCAAGGCTTGCCGATCCTGGTGGACGGCTTTATCTGCAGCGTCGCCGCGCTGGTGGCGGTGCGCCTGAACCCGGCGAGCCGTGAGTGGATGCTGTTCGGCCATCGCGGCGCGGAGCCAGGACATCGCCATCTCCTGGAGAGCCTGCAGGCCACGCCGTTGCTCGACCTTGGCCTGCGCCTGGGCGAGGGCAGCGGGGCGGCACTGGCCGTGCCGTTGTTGCGCCTGGCCTGTGACCTGCACGGACAAATGGCGACCTTTGCCGAGGCGGCCGTTGCCGACCGTCCCGCATGACCTTGCACCTGGACCTGCTGCGCCACGGTGAAACCGAATTGGGCGGCGGCCTGCGCGGCAGCCTCGACGACGCGCTGACCGCCACCGGCTGGCAGCAAATGAACGCGGCGCTGATCGATCGCGGCCCTTGGAACCGGGTGATCAGTTCGCCGTTGCAACGTTGTGCACAGTTTGCCGAGCAACTGGCGTTTCGCCTGGGTGTGCCGGTCAGTCTGGAAAAGGACCTGCAGGAACTGCATTTCGGCGCTTGGGAAGGGCAGAGCGCAGCGGCGTTGATGGAAACCGACGCGGAAGGGCTCGGTTTATTCTGGGCTGACCCCTACAGTTTCACCCCGCCACAGGGCGAGGCGGTGATTGATTTCTCCGCGCGCGTGTTGGCAGCGGTCGAGCGTTTGCATCAGGCCCACGCGGGCGAGCGGGTGTTGCTGGTCAGCCATGGCGGAGTCATGCGCCTGCTGTTGGCCAGGGCCCGTGGCTTGCCCCGCGAACAGCTATTGAATGTCGAAGTCGCCCACGGCGGCTTTTTCTCCTTGAGCGTCGCCGGCGCGGGTCTGCTGCGGGAAATGTCGTGAACCTGCTGCCCTTGAGGATCGCCCTGCAATTTCTCAGCAGTCTGCCGATTCGTCTGCCTGGCATGCCTGCGCCTGAGCAGATGGGCCGATCGCTGCTGTTCTACCCGCTGGTGGGCCTGCTGTTCGGTGGGTTGTTGTGGGCGCTGAACGCTTTGCTGGCGGGCAGTCCCGTTTGGCTGCACGCGGCCCTGCTGCTGACGGCCTGGGTGATGCTCAGCGGCGGCTTGCATCTGGATGGCCTGGCGGACAGCGCGGACGCCTGGCTTGGCGGTTTTGGCGACCGCGAACGCACCCTGACCATCATGAAGGACCCGCGCAGCGGACCGATTGCGGTGGTCACGCTGATGCTGGTGTTGTTGCTCAAGTTCACCGCGTTGCTGGCGTTGATCGAGCAACAGGCAACGGTCGGCTTGATTCTCGCCCCGCTCCTCGGGAGGGCGGCTCTGCTCGGCCTGTTCCTCAATACGCCGTATGTACGGGCAGGAGGTCTGGGTCAGGCGCTGGCTGATCATTTGCCTCATCAGTCTGCGGGTTGGGTGTTGCTGGCCAGTGCCCTGGCCTGCGTGTTGTTGGGCGGCTGGAGCGGGGTGCTGGCGCTGATGATGGCGACGTTGACGTTCTTTGTCCTGCGCCGGCTGATGCTGCAACGCCTGGGTGGTACTACCGGCGACACCGCCGGAGCGTTGCTGGAACTGCTGGAAATGACTGTACTGGTGGTGTTGGCGTTGCACTGAATAAGCCGGTAACTGCAGGCAATGCTTGCTTTGGATTAATCGCGGGTATATACACGCACCATGATTGCCTCTCAATGTTTGTGTATCAACCTGCGTCGCGCCGCACGTGGCGTCAGCAGGTATTACGACGGCGCCCTTGATGGCTTCGGGATCAACGTTGCCCAGTATTCTTTGCTGTGCAACTTGCAGCGCCTGGATCAGCCGAGCATTTCCACGCTGGCCGAGGCCATGGGCCTGGACCGCAGCACGCTGGGGCGCAACCTGCGGGTGCTGGAAGGCGAGGGGTTGGTACGCATGGATGAAGGTGAGGATCAGCGCAACCGCATCGTGCAACTGACGCCAGCCGGGCATGAGCGCCTGGCCGCGGCGTTGCCGGCCTGGGAAGCGGCGCAGCAACGCTTGATCGATAAATTGGGCGCCGAGAAGCGCGCAACCTTGTTGGCATTGCTGGACGAACTCGCCTGAGGCGGGTTTTTTCGAGTTAAAGCGGGTATGTACCCGCATCTGGAGAATAAAAATGACATCGATGTGGCGTACCAGTGGATGGGTCTTGCTCGGGAGTGCGCTGATCCTGGCGTTGTCACTCGGTATCCGGCATGGCTTCGGCCTTTTCCTGCCGCCCATGAGCGCGCAGTTTGGCTGGGGACGTGAAGTCTTTGCCTTTGCCATTGCCTTGCAGAACCTGATCTGGGGTCTGGCGCAACCCTTTACCGGAGCGCTGGCCGATCGCTTTGGTGCGGCCAAGGTGGTGCTGGTGGGCGGCATTCTCTATGCGGTCGGCTTGATGTTCATGGGCCTGGCCGATTCACCGTTGTCCTTGTCGCTGAGTGCCGGGCTGTTGATCGGTATCGGTCTTTCCGGCACCTCGTTCTCGGTGATCCTCGGTGTGGTCGGGCGAGCCGTACCGCCGGAGAAGCGCAGCATGGCCATGGGCATTGCCAGTGCTGCCGGCTCCTTCGGACAGTTCGCCATGTTGCCGGGCACCCTGGGCCTGATCGGCTGGCTTGGCTGGTCCAGCGCGCTGTTGGTGCTGGGCCTGTTGGTGGCGATGATTGTGCCGCTGGTGAGCATGCTCAAGGACACCCCGCTGCCGACCTCTGGACATGAGCAAACGCTGGGTGAGGCGTTGCGCGAGGCCTGTTCCCACTCTGGTTTTTGGCTGCTGGCGTTCGGGTTTTTTGTGTGCGGGTTCCAGGTGGTGTTCATTGGTGTGCATCTACCGGCTTATCTGGTGGACCAGCACTTGCCGGCCACCGTCGGCACCACGGTGCTGGCGTTGATCGGTTTGTTCAACATTTTCGGCACCTACACCGCAGGCTGGCTCGGTGGACGCATGTCCAAGCCGCGTTTGTTGACGGCTCTGTACCTGTTGCGAGCGGTGGTGATCGGACTGTTCCTGTGGCTGCCGGTGACACAAACCAGCGCCTATTTGTTCGGCATGGCCATGGGCTTTCTCTGGCTGTCCACGGTGCCATTGACCAACGGTACGGTCGCTACGCTGTTCGGCGTCAGAAATCTCTCTATGCTGGGAGGAATCGTCTTCCTCTTCCATCAGTTGGGTTCTTTCCTCGGTGGCTGGTTGGGCGGCGTGGTGTATGACCGAACAGGAAACTATGACTTGATCTGGCAAGTGGCGATTCTTCTCAGTCTGCTGGCCGCGGCCCTCAACTGGCCTGTGCGCGAACGCCCGGTGGCGCGTCTGCAAGCCCAGGCGGGTGCCGTGTGAGCCGTATTGGCCTGTCAGTGGTGGCGGTGGCCGCTGGCGCTCTGCTCCTGGCGCTGGTCTGGTGGGGCTGGCATCAGGGTGGGTTGGCGTTGATGCAGTTGGGTCTGGGATCTTGCTAGATAGCCACTTGCCATTAATTGCGCGGGGCGAGTAACGTCGCCCTCTGACACCTACTCAAGGACGCTCGATATGCCGCTGCGCTGGCTTGCTGTTCCCGCTCTTTTGTCGATGTTCACAGGTTCCGTGCTGGCGGCTGAATGCCCGCCGCTACTGACCGGTTCCCTGCCCAAGTTACACGCCAAGGACAGCATTGACCTGTGCCAGCGCTATGCCGGCAAACCGCTGGTGGTGGTCAATACCGCCAGCTTCTGCGGCTTTGCCCCGCAATTTAAAAGCCTTGAAGCGCTGTATCAGCGCTATAAGGGCCAGGGGCTGGAGGTGCTCGGCGTACCGTCCAACGACTTCAAGCAGGAATCCGGGGATAACGCCGAGACCGCCAAGGTCTGCTATGTGAACTATGGCGTGACCTTCACCATGACCGAGGCCCAGAAGGTTCGCGGTGATGGCGCCACTCACTTGTTCAAGATGTTGGCGGAGCAGAGCAGTTCGCCGAAGTGGAATTTCTACAAGTACGTGGTCGACCGCAAAGGCAATGTGATTGCCAACTTCTCCAGCCTGACTAAGCCAGACAACCCCGAATTCATTGAGGCGGTCGAGAAGGCCCTGGCCTCCCAACCCTGAATGACGCCCACTAAAAAGCCCCGCCTCGGTCAACCGAGGCGGGGCTTTTTCACTTCACTTGCCGAGCTGTTCAGGCCTGTCTTGCATCAGAAGCGGTAGGTCGCGCCAACACCGAAGCCGTTCGCCCAGTTTTCATACTTGGCGTTGTAGCTTTGGCCACGGTCGTTGCTGTTGTTGACCTTGACGGCTTCTTCCTTGAGGTAGGAGTAGGCCAGGTCGATGGTCAGGTCATCGGTCGGGCTCCAGCCAGCGCCCAGGCTGAAGATGGTGCGGTCGCCGGTCGGGATGCGCGGTGAGCGATCAACGTTATTGGTCGGGGCCTGGTCGAACGACAGGCCGGTACGCAATACCCACTCTTTGTTCAGCTGGTACGAAGCACCGATGGCGTGTGCCCAGGTGTCGTGCCAGTTCTGCTCTTCGGTAATTTCGCCGAATTGACCTGCCAACACGCCCGGCACGCCGCTGTTCTCGACGGTGATTTCTTTCAGACGGCTCCAGCGGGTCCAGGTGCTGCCTGCATACAGGGTCCATTGGTCATCGAGGGCGTGCGTGACCGAGAAGTCCACGGATTCCGGGGTGGTCAGGTCCAGGGATGCATCGTACTTCTGGTCCTTGCTCTGGCCGGCCAGCGGCAGCAGGCCGTAGTTGACCTTGGTATTGCCTTCGAGCTTGTACTTGACCTTCGAGTGGTAGGTCAGGCCGACACGGGTGCTGTCGGTCAGCTGTGCCAGCACGCCGATGTTGTAGCCCACTGCGGTGTCGTCACCCTTGATGCGTACATGGCCATCCGGGGCCGCTTGGGTAATCGACAGGTCCGACTCGAGTTTGCCTTCGATGCGGTTAAAAGTCGGGCCGAAACCGATAGAGACCTTGTCGTTGAAGGCGTAGGAAACGGTTGGCTGCAAGGTCAGGACTTTAACGTCGCTCTTGGTGCCAAAGTATTTGCCGGCGAAACCGTTCTCGTAGTCGGTCACCAGGCCAAAGGGTGCATATGCGCCAATACCGACAGCCCAATGCTCATCGATCGGCTTGACGTAGAAGCCCATGGGTACGCCGATGAACGGCACCATGTCGCCTTTGTTGGTGCCGCCGTTAGGGCTGGAGCTGGCATGGCTGATGTCGGTATGGGCATCGAGCAGGGCGACCCCGCCAGTGACTTGTTCACGCTTGAGGCGCGACATGCCGGCCGGGTTGCCATAAATGGTGCTTGCATCATCTGCGACAGAAGAACGCCCGGCGAAACCTGTACCCATCCCGCTGATGCTTTGTTCGTTGATGGCAAAGCCAGCTGCGAAGATCTGGGTGGATGCCAAGGTAACAGCGAGGCCAAGGGTGGTTTTGAGCATGACTTTTTTCATTATTAGAAACTCCGGGTGATCACCGGAGCGGAAACTACCAATATTTTCACTCCAACGCCATAGCCTGTAATGCGCGAGTTAGAGCGCTTTTGTAGGACAATCCTACCAAATTCGCTGCTATTTCGCCGATCTTGCAATTTGCCCGGTCAGCATGCCACCTGATTCAGCGGTGAAACACAGGCCTGCCAGGCGCAAGTGTAGTCGCGCAGGCGGCCTTGTGGATTGAAAATCTGGCGCCATATTTTTGCCATGCCGAGCACGTCATCGGCGGCCGGGAGTGGGGTGTTCTGTTCTTCGATCAACAGCCAGGCAATGGCCGTGGCGTAGCGCAAATTAACCGTGAGTTCCAGGTGCGGACCGCTGAGGAAGGCGTGCTGGCTGGCGAGTCCGCGAACCAGGCTGGCGCGCTCGGGATCCAGGGCCAGGTAATCGTCCCACAGGGCCTGATGGCGAAGTTCACCAATCCGGTACAGGCCATGGCCACGGCGGTCATGCAGACCGGAGCCCAGGGCTGACTGGCTGGCGGCAACTCCCAGCAGCAGGGTTTCGGCTGTCGCGCTGTGACTTCCCAGATAAATCAGGGTCGGGCGGATCACAAAACGGCACAGTTCGCTGGCGGCGATACCCATAAGGCCCTCGAAACGTAAAGTGGGCGGCGATGCCTGATTGGGTGGGCTTGGCAGCGGTGGGTCGACTCAGGCTCGCCGGAAGCGGATCAAGCCGCTTGAGTTGAAGTGTAGTGTCATATTCTTGCTGTAAAGGCCTGTTTTTAAAATATTTCCGGCTGCGAGTTATAACCGTTATATCGGTTGGTGCTTAGGCCGCTGTCGGTAGGCGAGAAATAAAAGGCAATAAAAAGCCCCGCATTTTCGGCGAGGCTTTTCAGGTTTTCAGCCTTTCTGGCGTCTCAGGCAACCAGTGCCTGACGGGTACGCTCGATCACGGCCTGCAGCGGCTCGGCGCTGGAGTATTGATCGGGGTACAGGCGTTCGCTGTGACGAGCGATGCCGTGTTCGTTGACCAGGGTAAAGCTGAAGCAGCCTTTGCGAGCGGCCATGATCAGGCAGTTCATCGGTGCGAAGGCGTTGGTTAGGGTGCGAATGGCATCCTGAGTATGGATTTGAGTCGACATAATTATGGGTGTTCCTACAAATGACACGGATAAGAACCGTGCAACGTTAAAACGTTCCAGTAACGTCGATCACCATTGATCGAACGAAGAACCCGACTGGAACAAAGCAGCCAGTTGAAGCGCTATAAGTTTGCGCGCTTGGGCCGGCAGGTAGGTACTTAGGAGGGCAGGCGACACATCAAGGGCAAAGGTTCTGGGCCCGGGGTGAAGATCCTGATCAATTTGCAGGTTGGTTCGGTCAGAGTAAGCGAGCTTCAAGGCACCCATTGCGTTCGTAGCAGAACAGGGTGGTTGCAAGCATTACCTGGAAACCATCGAGGTGGCCGCCCCTGTGATATCGGTGATGGCTTCTCTTTAGGGAAGGTAGACCGCAGGCGTTGTTCGACCAGAATTGACTTTCAGCTTGGTACTAACGCCGCGGATAGTAGCGCATTGAATTGGGGAATGGAAGTGTGCTAGGTGAGAAATATTTTGTTACCTGCGTCGCATTGCGTGCCTCTGGCTATTGACTCTCCCCCGGGCAAGCCGCTACCGATCATCCTGGATCCAGTTGTTACCGATCTTCAAAAAATGCCCGTTAAAAGTGCGTTGATATAACCGCTACCCAGGTACTTGTGCACATTCCGGGGGCAGGTTGTCACCGTACTGTCATGTCGCCTTCGAGGCTGATGGGTGCCTGTAGCGGAAATTTAAGTCAATGAAAAACATCGCTTTTTTTTACTGGTGAAAAAATCGTCAGTTTGAGCGGGAGCCCCATTCCACAGGGGTTACGGGCAGTTCAAGGGGTGTTGTCCACTGAGTTATCCACAGCTTCTGTGGATTGTCCCGAGCGCTTGCTCTAGCACGGGCGTGCCGGGTTTTTTTCGACTTTACCCACGCGAAAAAAGGAGTAAAGTGGCGCGCCCTCCGATCTGTCCCACAGTGCTTTATGAAGTTTCGCTCAGTATCAACTTCTGTTACCGACAAACACTCCAGTGTTACCCCGCCCAAGCGCATTTCGATGCGAGTCGCTGAGTGGCTGCTCGATAGTCCACGCCTGGGCGAAAACCCCAACGTCAAGCACTTGGCCGGGCGTTTGCTTAAGGCGCCTGCCCGGGAAGGGGTGGTGGCCGCGCAAAGTCGTCTGGGTCAGTTAATGTGCCGCGAGTGTGGCAATGCCCGGGACCGCCGTATCGGCCAAGACCTGCTGCGCCAGGCCGCCCGCGCCGGCGACCGGCGTGCCCTGCGCGAACTCGGCCAGATCGAAGACTGAGCTGTCCAAGCCTTGCCGGCTTGGTTAACCTTCGAGTTTTAGTGGATCGGCAGGAGTCTTCATGGCTATGGACTTGACCAGTGTGTTGCTGGGGCTGGCGGCTGGCGCTTTGCCGTTGCTGTTTTTGGCCTGGCAACTGCAGCGCCGATTGAGCTCGGCGCAGGCCGCGCAGTCGCTGCTGGAGGAGCGCCTGGCGACCGCCCAGTTGGCGCAGGACGGGCTGAATGCCCAGCTCGATGCCTGTCGCGACGAAATCAGCGACCTCGGGCAAGCCAATGCCAGCAAGCAGGCAGACCTCGCTGCCGTCCGCCGGGAGGTCGAGTTGCTGCAGATCGAACGTGATAACGCTCGTGACGCCGCCCATGCCTGGAACCTCGAGCGCAACAGCAAGGAGATTGAGTTGCGCCGGCTGGACGCCCAGGCGGCGTCGCTCAATGCCGAGTTGCGCGAGCAGCAGGAAAGCCATCAACAGCGCCTCAACGACCTGCAAGGCTCGCGGGACGAGCTGCGCGCGCAATTCGCCGAACTGGCCGGGAAGATCTTCGATGAGCGTGAGCAACGCTTCGCCGAGACCAGCCAACAGCGTCTGGGGCAATTGCTCGATCCGCTGAAAGAACGCATTCAATCGTTCGAAAAGCGCGTCGAGGAAAGTTATCAGGCCGAGGCGCGCGAGCGTTTTTCCCTGGCCAAGGAGCTGGAGCGCCTGCAGCAACTGAACCTGCGTTTGAGCGACGAAGCGACCAACCTCACGCGCGCCCTTAAGGGCCAGAAGACCCAGGGTAACTGGGGCGAGTTGATTCTGGAGCGGGTGCTCGAGCACGCAGGTCTGGAGAAGGGGCGCGAGTACCAGACTCAGGTCAGTCTCAAAGGGCCAGACGGTGAGCGTTTTCAGCCGGATGTGCTGATTTATCTGCCGGGCGACAAGCAGGTGGTGGTCGACTCCAAGGTCAGCCTCACGGCCTATCAGCAGTATGTCGCGGCGGACGATGCGGCCATCGGCCAAGCCGCGCTCAAGCAGCACGTGCAATCGTTGCGCAATCACGTCAAGGGCTTGTCCGACAAGGACTATAAACGCCTGGACGGCCTGCACAGTCTGGATTTCGTCCTGCTGTTCGTGCCGATCGAGGCAGCGTTCTCGGCGGCTTTGCAGGCGGAGCCGAACCTGTTCCAGGAGGCATTCGATCGGCACATCGTGATTGTCAGCCCGACCACATTGCTGGCGACCTTGCGGGTGATCGACAGCCTGTGGAAACAGGAGCGCCAGAGCCAGAATGCGCGGGAAATTGCCGAGCGTGCTGGCTGGCTCTACGACAAGTTTGTGCTGTTCATCCAGGACCTGGACGAGGTGGGCAATCGCCTGCAGCAACTGGATAAAGCCTACAGCGCTGCCCGCAACAAACTGACCGAGGGCCGTGGCAACCTGGTCAGTCGCAGCGAGCAACTTAAATTGCTCGGTGCGCGAGCCAGCAAGAGCCTGCCAGCGGACCTGCTGGAGCGGGCGATGACCGATGTCGATGGCCTGGCCGAGCTGCCCGAATAGCTACAGCGGCAGGTGCCGACTCAACAAGGCGCGCAAGGCAGCCGGTTTCACCGGCTTGGGCAAATAATCCAGGCCGGCTGCATGCACTTGGGCGATGCGCTCGGGTCGCCCGTCGGCGCTGATCACCACGCCGGGCACTGGCTCGCCGAGCTGGGTGCGCAGCCAGGCCATCAGCGCAGTGCCGGTTTCGCCCTCGTCGAGGTGGTAGTCGACCAGCGCCAGTTGCGGGCGCACGCCATCGTTGAGCAGGGCCGCGCATTCGGCACGGTTGCGGGCGGTGTGCACCTGACAGCCCCAGCGGCTGAGCAGGCTGTTCATGCCAATCAGAATGCTGTCTTCGTTATCGACGCAGAGCACTTGCGCGCCGGTCAGTGGTTGTCCGTTCGCTTCGCTGACTTTTCCCGTTGCGGCGGTTTGCGCGCGGGCCAGCGGCACGCTGACGCTGAACACGCTGCCCCGGCCCGGCCAGGAGCGCACTTGCAGTGGGTGACCGAGTACCCGACACAAGCCATCGGCAATCGCCAGACCCAGGCCCAGGCCTTTCTCGGCGCGAGTCTGGTGGCTGTCCAAGCGCTTGAACTCTTCGAAAATCACCTGGCGCTTGTCTTCCGGAATGCCCGGCCCACGGTCCCAGACTTCCAGGCTCAGGTGTTCGCCCTGGCGCCGCACGCCGAGCAGAACAGGCCCTTTGGCATAACGGAACGCGTTGGTGAGAAAATTCTGCAAGACCCGGCGCAACAGCTTGGCATCACTGTCAACGCGCAGGCGGCTGCCGCGCACCCGGAACTTCAATCCTTGCTCCTGGGCCAGCGCCTTGAACTCGGCGCCCAGGGTGTCGAACAGCTCGTTGAGCTCGAATGGCTTGCGGTCCGGATTGATCTTGCCGTTCTCCAGGCGCGAGATGTCCAGCAGGTCGCTGATCAAGTCTTCGGCCGAACGCAGTGAGCTGTCCAGGTGTTGCACCAGTTGCCGGGACTCGTCCGACAGGTCGTCGTCGCGATGGGAGAGGGCGGCC
This sequence comes from Pseudomonas fluorescens, assembly GCF_019212185.1. NCBI lineage: Bacteria > Pseudomonadati > Pseudomonadota > Gammaproteobacteria > Pseudomonadales > Pseudomonadaceae > Pseudomonas > Pseudomonas fluorescens. The sequence continues at coordinate 4,961,369 of NZ_CP078138.1, read as the reverse complement.
GAGAACAGACGCGCAGCGTTCAGCGGCTGCATCAAGTCATGGCTGACCGCAGCAAGGAAACGGGTTTTCGACTGGTTGGCGGCTTCTGCGGTGCCTTTGGCTTCGGTCAGGGCGACATTCAATTGCGACAGCTCATGAGTGCGCTCGGCGACTCGGCGCTCCAATCCTTCATTGGCCTCAGTCAGCGCCTGCTCGGCTTCGCGGAACGCAGTAATGTCGGTGAAACTCATGACGAAACCGCCGCCGGGCATCGGATTACCGATCAGCTCGATCACCCGGCCGTTGGGGAAAAGTCGTTCGGAAGTGTGGGCCCGTCCCTGGCGCATCCAATGCAGGCGGCGTGCGACATGCACCTGGGCTTCCCCGGGGCCGCACAGGCCGCGTTCGGCATTGTGGCGGATGATGTCGGCGATCGGCCGGCCGACGCTGATCAAGCCGTCCGGGTAGTCGAACAGTTCCAGGTAACGGCGGTTCCAGGCCACCAGCTTCAGCGACTGGTCGACCACGCTGATGCCCTGGGTGATGTTTTCAATCGCGCCTTGCAGCAAGGCGCGGTTGAACTGCAACACTTCCGACGCTTCGTCGGCGATGCGGACGACATCCTCAAGCTGCATTTCCCGCCCTTCGATAGCCGCTTTCACCACGGCGCGGGTGGAAGAAGCGCCAAGCACCCCGGCCAGCAGGCGTTCGGTATGGGCGATCCATTCGTTGTCGGCATTCTGGTTCGGGTTGAAGCCCTTGCCCTGGCGATAGGCGAAACGAATGAAGCTCTGCCGGGCGCGCTCTTCACCGACAAAACGTGCCGCCAGTTGCAGCAGGTCATCGATCTGCACCGCCAGCATCGAACGGGCACTGGGCCGCGCGCTGATTTCCTGGCCGATAAAGCGACCGGCCTGCCAGTGCTCCGAGACGCGGGTGCGCGACAGCACCGAAACCCAGGCAAACAGGGTGAAGTTACCGGCCAGTGACAGCACCACGCCTTGGGTCAACGGGGTGATCGGCAGGTTCAGCGGATTGCTGTGCAACCAGCCGAGGCCGGGGAAACTGCTCAGTGACCAGCCCATGCTGTGGGCGGCAATCGGCAGGATCAGGGTGTAGAACCAGAGGAAGGTACCGGCGGCGAGGCCGGCGAAGACACCGCGGCGGTTAGCCTGTTTCCAATACAGCGCGCCGAGCATCGCGGGTGCCAGTTGGGTCACCGCGGCGAAGGCGATTTGACCAATGGTGGCGAGGCTGGCGGTGGAACCGAGCAGGCGATAGGCGACATACGCCAGCAGCAGGATGACTACGATGCTGACGCGGCGTACCGAGAGCATCCAGTGGCGGAACACTTCGAACGGTCGCTCGGCATTTTTGCGCCGCAGCAGCCAGGGCAGCAGCATGTCGTTGGAGACCATGGTCGACAGCGCAACACTGGCGACGATCACCATGCCGGTCGCGGCTGAGGCGCCACCGATAAAAGCCAGCAACGCCAGGGCCGGATGCGCCTGGGCCAGGGGCAGGCTGATCACGAATGAGTCGGGCAGGACCGAACTGGGCAGCAGCATTTGCCCGGCCAGGGCAATGGGCACCACGAACAGCGCCGCCAGTGCCAGATAAGCAGGGAATACCCATTTCGCCAGGCGCAGGTCTTGGGGTTCGATGTTCTCCACCACGGTGACGTGGAACTGTCGGGGCAGACAAATGATAGCCATCATGGCAACCCCGGTCTGCACCACCATCGAGGGCCAGTTGATGGTTTCTTTCCAGTATTGCTCCAAGCGCGGGGCAAGCATCGCCTGGTCGAACAGGTCGTCGAAGCCGTCATACAGGCCGTAGGTGACGAACGCGCCGACTGCGAGAAAGGCGAACAACTTGACCAGCGACTCGAAAGCGATCGCCAGTACCATGCCCCGGTGGTGCTCGGTGGCATCTAGGTTGCGCGTGCCGAAGACAATGGTGAACAGCGCCAGAATCAGCGACACAATCAGCGCCGTGTCCTGGGCGCGGGTGCCCATGGCGTCGGCTCCGGCGCCGATCAACAGGTTCACCCCGAGGACGATGCCCTTGAGTTGCAGGGCGATGTAGGGCAGGACGCCGACCAGGCAGATCAACGCCACCACCACCGCCAACGATTGGGATTTGCCGTAGCGGGCAGCGATGAAGTCGGCAATCGAGGTGATGTTTTCCTGTTTGCTGATCATCACCATCTTTTGCAGGACCCAGGGTGCCAGCACCAGCAGCAGGATCGGTCCGAGGTAAATCGGTAGAAATGACCAGAGTTGCTCGGCAGCCTGGCCCACCGCGCCGAAGAAGGTCCAGCTGGTGCAATAGACGGCCAGCGACAGGCTGTACACCCAGGCGCGCATGCGCGGTGGCAGCGGGGTGCTGCGCCGATCACCGTAGAAAGCGATAGCGAACATGATGGCCATATAGGCCAGGGCGACGGCGGCAATCAGCCCGCTGGACAGCGACATGGAAACTCCTGACAAAAGACACCCGGGAGCGCGGCCCGGTCAGACAGTCTCGCACGTAGTCCCGGCGACGTCAGTGTCGACCAAGGTCGGAGCGCGGCGGGGTGTCGCAGGGACAATCCCGTGTCGTTCAACCGAGCGCTTGAGTTAGCCTTGGGGCCTGACCTGGACCGATTCAAGGGAGTTGATTCGCAATGAAGATTATCCGCAGCAAATCCTTTACGGGTGAGCGTGCCTGGGCCGCGCTGGATATTGCCAATATGAACGGGATTACCACCCGCCTGCACTGGACCGATCAGCCCTACAAATGGCACGTCAACGATGGCCAGGAAGTGTTCGTGGTGCTCGATGGACAGGTGCGGATGCATTACCGGGAGGAGGGCGTTGAACAGGTTGCCTTGCTGGAAGTCGGCGATATTTTTTATGCCACCGTCGGCACAGAGCATGTGGCCCACCCCCAAGGGGTGGCGCGGATCCTGGTGGTCGAGACGGAGGGCAGTGTGTAGCTTTATATCTGCAAAATAGATAACAGTTAGAGAAAATACCCGTTATATGGATATTCGATCCGGTTCTATGATGGATTCAACCTCATCAGGGGACAGGAGATCAGCGTGCACACCATCCATAACAGCAGAATCATCAGCCGGCCATTGAGCCAACTGCAGCATCCGCGTGAAGTCATTCGCCAATTCACGCCCAACTGGTTCGCCGCCACCATGGGCACCGGGGTGCTGGCGCTAGCGCTGGCCCAATTACCGGTGCGCATTCCCGGACTGCACGCTGTCGCCGAGGGGTTGTGGCTGTTCAATATCGCCCTGTTCGTGCTGTTCAGTGTGCTGTACACCGCGCGCTGGGTGATGTTCTTCGACGAGGCGCGGCGGATCTTCGGGCACTCCACTGTCTCGATGTTCTTCGGCACCATTCCCATGGGGCTGGCGACCATCATCAACGGCCTGCTGGTGTTCGGCGTGCCGCGTTGGGGGCAGGGCGTGGTATCGCTCGCCGAAATCCTCTGGTGGCTGGACGTGGCCATGTCCCTGGCTTGCGGCGTGCTGATTCCGTACATGATGTTCACCCGTCAGGAGCACAGCATCGACCAGATGACCGCCGTCTGGCTGTTGCCCGTGGTGGCGGCGGAAGTCGCGGCGGCCAGCGGCGGCCTGCTTGCCCCTCATCTGGCTGACGCTCATGGGCAGTTAGTGATGCTGACCACCAGCTATGTGCTATGGGCGTTCTCGCTGCCGGTGGCGGTGAGCATTCTGACCATCCTCTTGCTGCGCATGGCCTTGCACAAATTGCCCCATGAAAACATGGCAGCCTCAAGCTGGCTGGCACTGGGGCCAATCGGTACCGGAGCCTTGGGCATGCTGGTGCTGGGCGCCGATGCACCGGCGATCTTTGCCGCCAACGGCATGCCTGGTATTGGCGAGGTGGCAGCGGGGATCGGCCTGATCGCCGGGATCACCCTGTGGGGCTTCGGCCTGTGGTGGATGCTGATGGCGGTGCTGATCACCCTGCGCTACCTGCGTGATGGCATTCCGTTCAATCTCGGCTGGTGGGGCTTTACCTTCCCGCTTGGGGTGTTCTCGCTGACCACCCTGAAGCTGGCCAGTACCCTGAACCTGAGCTTCTTCAGCCTGTTTGGCACGCTGCTGGTGGCGCTGCTGGCGATCATGTGGATGATCGTTTCCAAGCGCACCGTGCAGGGCGCCTGGCGTGGTGAGTTGTTCGTATCGCCATGCATCGCCGGGTTAAAGAAATAACGCTAAGGTTGTGGCCTGGATCGCTCAAGGACATTCCAATAAGAGCATCCAAGCCACTCAGGGACATGGAAGATGAGTCATCCTTCGCAGTTCACCTTGCTCCGTAAGCGGCGCTTCCTGCCGTTTTTCATCACGCAATCCCTCGGTGCGTTCAACGACAACATCTTCAAGCAATCGTTGATCCTCGCCATCCTCTACAAGCTGGCCATCGAGGGCGACCGCTCGATCTGGGTCAACCTCTGCGCCTTGCTCTTCATCCTGCCGTTCTTTCTGTTCTCGGCGTTGGCCGGGCAGTTCGGCGAGAAACTCGCCAAGGACGCGTTGATCCGCCTGATCAAGCTGGGGGAGATCGCCATCATGGCGGTCGGCGCGGTGGGCTTCCTGTTCGATCACCTGTGGCTGATGTTGCTCGCGCTGTTCGCCATGGGCACTCACTCGGCGCTGTTCGGGCCGGTGAAATACTCGATCCTGCCCCAGGCGTTGCGTGAGGACGAATTGGTGGGCGGTAACGGCCTGGTGGAAATGGGCACCTTCCTGGCGATCCTGGCGGGGACCATTGGCGCCGGGATCATGATGTCTTCCAGTCATTACGCGCCCGTGGTTTCCACCGCGATCATTGGCGTTGCGGTCCTTGGTTACCTGGCCAGTCGCGGGATTCCGCGGGCGGCAGCCTCGACACCGGAGTTGAAGCTGAACTGGAACATTTTCAGCGAATCCTGGGCGACCTTGCGCCTGGGTCTGGGGCAGACGCCGGCCGTTTCGCGTTCGATTGTCGGTAACTCATGGTTCTGGTTCGTCGGGGCGATTTATCTGACGCAGATCCCGGCTTATGCCAAGGAGTGGATGCACGGCGATGAAACTGTGGTCACCCTGATTCTGACGGTGTTTTCGGTGGGGATCGCCCTGGGTTCGATGCTTTGTGAAAAGCTTTCGGGGCGCAAAGTGGAGATCGGCCTGGTGCCGTTCGGCTCCTTTGGCCTGACGGTGTTCGGGCTGCTGCTGTGGTTGCATTCCGGCGGTATTCCCGAGAGCGCCGAGGGTCATGGCTGGATTCAGGTGCTGGGCTTCGGCCATACCTGGTGGGTGCTGCTGGATATTCTCGGTTTGGGGGTGTTTGGCGGTTTCTATATTGTGCCGCTGTATGCGCTGATCCAGTCGCGCACCGCCGAGCACGAGCGGGCGCGGGTGATTGCCGCCAACAACATTCTCAACGCGCTGTTCATGGTGCTCTCGGCGATCGTTTCGATTGTCCTGCTGAGCCTGGCCAAGCTGACGATTCCCCAGTTGTTCCTGGTGGTGTCGCTGCTCAATATCGGCGTGAACACCTATATCTTCCGCATCGTCCCCGAGTTCACCATGCGCTTCATGATCTGGTTGCTCAGCCATTCCATGTACCGCGTGCAGCACCGTAACCTGGAGCTGATTCCCGATGAGGGGGCGGCGCTCCTGGTGTGCAATCACGTGTCGTTTGTCGACGCCTTGCTGATTGGCGGCGCGGTGCGTCGGCCGATTCGCTTCGTGATGTACTACAAGATCTACAACCTGCCAGTGCTGAACTTTATCTTCCGCACTGCCGGGACGATTCCCATTGCCGGGCGTCAGGAAGACATTCAGATCTACGAAAAGGCCTTCAGCCGCATCGCCCAGTACCTGAAGGACGGCGAGCTGGTGTGCATTTTTCCGGAAGGCAAACTGACCGCTGACGGCGAGATCGATGAGTTCAAGGGCGGGCTGACGCGGATTCTCGAGCAGACCCCGGTGCCGGTGATTCCGTTGGCCTTGCAAGGTTTGTGGGGCAGCTTTTTCAGTCGCGACCCGAACAAGGGTTTTTTCCATCGGCTCTGGTCGCGGGTGACCTTGGTGGCGGGCCCGCCGGTGTCCGTGGAGGCGGCAGCGCCGGCGCAGTTGCAGGCACTGGTCAGCGAGTTGCGGGGGGCGGTGCGCTAGAAGAGCGAAGATAAAAAAACGCCCGCGTTATGCGGGCGTTTTTTATCCAACGGGTCAGGCCGCGCTGATCTTCAGCCCGACCAGCCCGGCGATGATCAGCGCAACGCTGGCAAGGCGGAACAGCGCCATGGATTCACCAAACAGGATGATCCCGGCGATGACCGTGCCCACTGCGCCTACGCCCGTCCAGATCGCGTAGGCAGTGCCCAGCGGCAACTCCTTCATCGCCAGTCCCAGCAAGCCGAGGCTGATCGCCATGGCGACGATGGTCAGGGCGGTGGGCAGAGGGCGGCTGAAGCCGTCGGTGTACTTCAGGCCTACGGCCCAGCCGACTTCAAACAGGCCGGCGAAAAACAGAATGATCCAGGACATGAACACCTCCATCGATAGACGGGGTCGTCCCCAGATTAATGACTCGATCGAGCCGCGAGGTCGTCCTCGCGTTGGGCGCTAGAGTGCCGCCTATTGATCCTGGGATCAATAGGCGGCACTGCCCCTGTAAGAGCGAGCCTGCTCGCGATGGCGATATGTCAGTCACATCATTATTGAATAAGATGCCGCGATCGCGATCAGGCTCGCTCCTACAGGTTAGATCCCCTGAGGTGTCTCTTCACCGCCCAACGCTTCCACCAGGGCCGGCAGGAAGTCGCCGAAAGTCAGCATCATCAGGGTGAAACTGGCGTCCAATTGGCCCAGGGCCTCGTCGCCACCGTCCTGTTCCGCCTGGTCCTGCAGCAGGTCTTCGAACTTCAGGCGCTTGACCACCATCTTGTCGTCGAGGACGAAAGACAGTTTGTCCTGCCAGGCCAGGGACAGCTGGGTAACCACTTTGCCGGTGCTCAGGTGCAACTGGATCTCTTCGCTGGTCAGGTCTTGACGCTTGCAGCGTACGATGCCGCCGTCTTCGTGGGTGTCGCGCAGTTCGCACTCGTCCAGCACAAAGAAGTCGTCCGCGGCTTTCTGGGTGGTGACCCATTCGGTCATGGTCGCGGTTGGCGACATTTTTACCGTCAGCGGGCGTACTGGCAGTGAGCCAATCACTTCACGCAGGGTCGACAGCAGGTCCTCGGCACGTTTCGGGCTGGCCGAGTTGACCAGGATCAGGCCCTGTTTCGGCGCGATGGCGGCGAAGGTCGAAGAACGACGGATAAAGGCGCGGGGCAGGAAGGCCTGGATGATTTCATCCTTGATCTGGTCGCGCTCCTTCTTATAGACCTTGCGCATCTGTTCGGCTTCGATCTCTTCGACCTTTTCCTTCACCGCGTCACGCACCACGCTACCCGGCAGGATGCGTTCTTCCTTGCGCGCAGCGATCAGCAGGAAATCACCGCTGACATGCACCAGAGGCGCATCTTCGCCTTTACCGAAGGGCGCGACGAAACCGTAGGTGGTCAACTCCTGGCTTGCACATGGACGCGCCAGCTTGGTGGCCAGTGCAGTTTCCAACGCCTCGGCATCAAAAGGCAGATCTTGGGTCAGGCGATAGATAAGCAGGTTTTTGAACCACATGGGGTGAGTCTCTCCTTTATACAAAGGGGGGCATTATTCTCCGCGCAGCGTCGCAGGCCAACCCTTCGCTAACCCTTTGGAAGGCCTGAGAAAATTATTTAAAAAAGTGCTTGCCAGAGGTGGGAGTGCTCCGTAGAATGCGCGCCACACCGAAGCGAAGGGTGATTAGCTCAGCTGGGAGAGCGTCTGCCTTACAAGCAGAATGTCGGCGGTTCGATCCCGTCATCACCCACCATTCGTTTCAAGTGTTTAGCGCAGCGGTAGTTCAGTCGGTTAGAATACCGGCCTGTCACGCCGGGGGTCGCGGGTTCGAGTCCCGTCCGCTGCGCCATATTCGGTAACCTGGACCACTGAACGCCAGGTCACCACGGAAAGCCCGCTAACGCGGGCTTTTTGCTGAAAGAGTTCCACGCGGTACGCACGGTTTCATCAGATTTCGGTTTTTTTAATAAATTTATTAATTAAATCAACACTTTACGAAATCTTGTGGCATAATGTGTCCCGCAACGAAGGTAAAGGGTGATTAGCTCAGCTGGGAGAGCGTCTGCCTTACAAGCAGAATGTCGGCGGTTCGATCCCGTCATCACCCACCACTTACTTTCAACGCTTAGCGCAGCGGTAGTTCAGTCGGTTAGAATACCGGCCTGTCACGCCGGGGGTCGCGGGTTCGAGTCCCGTCCGCTGCGCCATATTTGGTAACCTGGACCACTGAACGCCAGGTCACCCCAGAAAGCCCGCTCAATGCGGGCTTTTTGCTGTCTGGGATTTGGCAAATCCCGGCCATTACCCCTCAAGCGCCGATCCTGTGATTCATATCAACGGCCATTACGAACCATTCCTATAGAAAGACAGTGGGCCCTGCAGGTCCCGGTTCTTGCCTGATGAACCGATAAAAATGAATAGGAAGCTGGCCGGCGGGACCACCCGAGGCCAGTCCCAGAAGGGGTGTTTCAATGGATATGAATCTCTCGCGACTGGCGTTGCTGGTCATCTCGTTGTTTCTCCTGCCAACCCTGTATGCCGCTGAGCCAAGTGCACAGATCGAGCAGGGCGAGTACGTCGCCCGGCTCGGCGACTGTGTTGCCTGTCACACCGCCAAGGGCGGCGCGCTGATGGCTGGTGGCCTTGAGCTGCAAACGCCGATGGGCACCCTGTACTCCAGCAACATCACCCCAGACCCCGAGACCGGTATCGGTCGCTATAGCTTCGAGCAATTCGATCGGGCGATGCGTGAAGGCGTCACGCCGGCGGGCATCAACCTGTACCCGGCGATGCCCTATCCGTCCTACGCGAAGATGAGCGAAGCGGACATGCGCGCCCTCTATGCCTATTTGCTGCAAGGGGTGGAGCCGGTCAAGCAGGCCAATCTGCAGGCGGACATGAGTTTTCCCTTCAATCAGCGTTGGGGGCTGTGGTTCTGGAATACCCTGTTTGTCGACGCCAAGCCTTACGTCGCCGATCCCGGCAAAGATGCCCTCATCAACCGCGGCGCCTACCTGGTGCAGGGGTTGGGGCATTGCGGTGCGTGCCATACGCCACGGGGGATTGCCTTCCAGGAAAAGGCCATGAGCGACGGCGGCGCCAGCGGTCGACACTTCCTCGCTGGCGAAACCGTGGAGCACTGGCGCGCCCTGAGCCTGCGCAACCTGTGGACGGTGCCCGACACCGTGCAGTTGCTCAAGACCGGGCAGAACCGTTTCGCCACGGTGTCCGGCAACATGGCCGAGGTGATTCATCACAGCACCCAGCACTTTACCGACGCCGACCTGACGGCAATCGCGACCTACCTCAAGTCCTTGCCGGCGGGCAAGGATGACCTGCCGACACCGAGCGTACCGCTGGCACCGGCCGAACCGCCAAGCACCCTGTTCAGCAGCCGTGGCGGCCTCGGCTACACGCAATTCTGTGGCGACTGCCATCGCCCGGATGGCGGCGGCGTGAACGGCATGTTCCCGCCCTTGGCGGGCAACCCGAGCGTGGCCTCGGTTGACCCGACCTCGCTGCTGCACATCACCCTGACCGGCTGGAAAACCGCACAAACCCAGACCCACCCCCGGGTCTACGCCATGCCCGGGTTTGCCCGGCTAGCGGACCAGGAAATCGCCGAAATCCTAAGTTTTGTCCGCAGCAGTTGGGGCAACAACGGCTCGGCGATCAGCGCGGCGCAGGTCAAGCAACTGCGGGCGCAGCTCAAACCGATCAACGAGCCGGCCACCTTTGAAACCCCACGCCTGGCCGAGATGTTGCTGGCGCCCAACGCTGAGCAGGTGGTGCGCGGCATGCGCCTGCACCTGCAAACCCGGGAACTGCTGCCGGACAACGTCGGCAATGCGCTGAACTGCACCAGTTGCCACCTGAACGCGGGCACCGTCGCCGATGGCTCGCCGTTTGTCGGCGTTTCGGCGTTCTTCCCGGGCTATGCACCGCGGGCGGGTCGGGAGATTACTCTGGCTGATCGGATCAACGGCTGCTTCCGGCGCTCGATGAACGGCCACCCGCTGCCGCCGCAGTCAGCTGACATGCAGGCGATGATTGCCTATTTCGATTGGATGAAACGCAACACCCAGCCCGGCGCCAAAGTGGCGGGGCGTGGCGTCGGCAAAATTGATCCGGCGATCAAGCCCAACGCTCAGAATGGCGAGCGGGTGTACGCCAAGCAGTGCGCGGTGTGCCATGGCAATGACGGCGAAGGCCTCAAGCGCGCCACTGGCGACTGGCTATTCCCGCCACTGTGGGGCGATGAATCGTTCAATATCGGCGCCGGCATGGCCCGCACCTACACCGCTGCAGCCTTCGTCAAACGCAACATGCCAGTGGGCTTTCATGAGCAGTTCCCGCTGGGTCAGGGCGGGCTGTCCGATCAAGAGGCAGTGGATGTCGCGGAGTATTTCTCCCATCAGCCGCGCCCGGACTACCCGGACAAGCTCAAGGACTGGCCGAAAGGTGGCAAGCCAGCGGACGCGCGCTACTGAACCCGGAAAGGTCTGAAGCCGGGGTGACCGGCTTCAGATCAGCTTATTGCTCGCTGTTTCGGGCGTGCCGGTAGTCGCTGACGGCTTCATACACTGCCTTGCGCAAGCGGTTAATGCCACCGATTGGTCGATGGGCCTCAAGACCAAACCAGGGATTGAATGACAGGTTGTCGCATTGCAGGTTCTGCGCCGGGGTGTCGAAGTCCTGGGCCGGGATCCTGATCCGCGCCACGGTTTCGAATGGCGCGTCGCTTTCGCGCCATTCGATGCTGGTGTCTTCGATGGGCATGTATTTGCTCGGGTCCTGGCGCTGGATCTGCAGGACAAAACAGGCGTCGACCCGATCCGTCGACAGCTGCTGGTTCAAGGCGCTGCGCAGGAAGTTCGGCAGGTCCTGGTTCTGCGCGGGCAGGGTGTAGCTCGGGCAACTGTCCGGATCCGGCGCGACACGGAATTTGGCATTGGCGTTGCCGAACTTGTAAGGCGAAACCGAAAAATAAGTAGTCTGTGTCGGGCTGGCGGGGGCGGGCGCCAGCGTGGCCAGGGCGATGAACAGATGGCGAACCTGCCAACTGCGCGGATCCCAGGAGGGGAAGAAGGCCATGGCTTTTTTGCCGTCGGCCTGCGCGGCAACGTTCTGACGATACTCGGCGACATCGCTGACGAAGAAATTCGCATGGTTAAACATCACGAAATCCTGTTCGCCACGTCCTTGACGGTCCTTGAGCAACTGAGCACCCGGTACATCCAGCAGTTTCAAGGCCATGCCCCGGGCATCGCGCAGGCTGTCGAACTGTGGGTAGGCGTTGCCATTGGACAGACGCATGGTCGCTTGCCAGATCTTGCCCGGCTCGCTAAACACACCCTGGCGCAAATCCTCGGACAGCTGCGGCAGCACCTGGACCTCGGCGCGCAGGCAGCCGTGTGCCTTGGCATGGGCGTCGCGCAAGTAGCGGGTGTTTTCCCGGTGCTGGTCGACGATGCGCACCGCGGTCTGGATCACGTCCTGGGTCATTGCCGCTTCGCCGGCAGGAATCTGTTCTTCGACGGACGCCGGCCCGCGATGCTGCCAGGCGAACCAGGCGGTGGCCGCCGCCCAGCCCAGAAGGCCAAGACCCGCCAGCAGCATGAGGATTTTGACCAGCAGTGCGCCGATACGTTGCCACAGGGTCATCAGCATGGGCGGCTCCTTTTCACCAATATTGAGTTCATGGCAGTTGCGCCTCCAGCGGGCCACCGAGGACTTTCAGGTACTCCAGCAGCGCCCAGCGTTCCTGCGGTTGCAGCAAGCGACCTATGACCCCGTTACCGCGCTCGCCGGCGCGGAATTCGTGACCGCTGTTGTGGTTGCCGGTGATGCGGGTATCGAACAGAAAACCGTTGTCGAAGGCTTCGGTTCGATAACCCAGGTGCTGCGGGTCGTACTCGAACGTACCTTTATAGAAGGTGCTGGCGCGTTCACTTTGCGGAGACAGCAATTGGTACAGGTTCGGCACCGAGCCGTTATGCAGGAACGGCGCGGTAGCCCACACGCCCGCCAGTGGCCGGGCTTTGTACGCCACACGCTCGCGCACGCCGATTGGCAGGGCGAAGCCGTCCATTTCCGGGCGCTCGGCTGGCGTGATATTGGCGTCGCGGTAGGCGCGGTTCTCCACGAAGGCGGTGACATACGCCAAGCCCTTGGCCACCGAGAGTTGGCTCAGGTCCAGCGGCTCGGTGGGTGTGGGTTGCAGTTTCACATCCAGCTTGGCCAGTTCCGCCGGATCCCACTGCAGGGCGCTGACATCAAAACGGTGGTCGGCGATGTTGGTGGCACTGGACGGGTCGGTACCGATGTAGGCCACGGGCAGCATCTTCAATTGCTTCTCGGGCCGGCCGTTGGCCTCGATGACGTTGGGTACGTGGCAGCCGGCGCAGTTCTCGCTGAACAGCGTGCGCCCCTGGGCGGCCAAGGGCAGATCGACATTGCCTAGCAGTTCCTGAGGCCAGGTCGGCGGTTGCAGGCGCTTGAGGGTTTCTTCGATCAAATGCAGGTCGCGCACCCGTACGCTGGAGGGGTAGCGCGCCTCACCCTTGAGCGGTTGGCCGTCGGCGGCAAAGAAGTCTAGTGTGGCGCCCACGCCTAGCGCCTCGCCTATGTTGCGGGCCATGGGTTGCTGGGCCGAACCGTTCCACTGCACCCAGTCGAAGGTCCAGATGTCCCAGAGTTGCGGGTAATCCACCGGGGCGTTGGCGACGCGATAGTTGTCGGCGGAAATGGCATCGCCAAACGTGGCATTGGCGATACGGCCGAAGGCGTCTGTGCGGCCGGGGCCTTCCTCGGTCGGGTAGAGGCCGCGATGGGTGTCATTCCAGGCAACGCGCAGGAAGGTGTCGAGCGAGGCCTTGAAGTCCTTGCGCAGTTGTTCGTGTCCGGTCTCGTAGTCAGGGCCGAGGACCGCGCGGGCGAAGCGTTCGAATTTCCACGGCAGGTAATAGGTCGAAGCGAGGCTGGCAACCAGCGCCTGGCCGAAGCTGCCGCCGCGCAATGTCGGCACGCTGGAGGGCAGCACGTGCTGTGCCGAGCCGCCATCGATACGCAATGCCTGGCCCTTGAAGCGCAGTTCGCCGGTGTGGCAGGCGGCGCAGGTAATATCCAGAAACTCTTCCTGGCTGTCGCCGTTGCGGTGTCGCGCGAAGCCAACCGGCAGGTTGCCCGGATTGGCTGGCGTCTTCGATCGCGCCGGATCCACCAGGAAGCCGAAGCGCGCCAGGTACTCGGGCGTGGCGAAACGCTGCTTGGAAAAGGGCAGTTCGAGGGCGGTGAACCAGTCGTAGCGCAAGCCTTTGACCTGAGTACCCTGGGGCGTGAAGTAATAGGTCTGGCGCTCCGCCTCGCTCCACTGTTCCTGGTAATGCACCTGCTCGACAGGCTGATAGACCGGGAGTCTCGGGTTGGCCACGTAATACAGCACGACGGCCACCAGTACGCCCACGAGGACGAGGATCAGCAACAGGGCACGCAGGAGAAAACGCACAATAAACTTCCTTGTAAATGGGGGTGGGTTTATGCCTGAGCTAAAGTTCAGCAGCAAGTGGCCATTACGCCAATCTTTGTTGCAGGAGGTAATGTTTGGCGGATTGCGTAGTTGCTGACAGAAACTTCACCACCTCGGTGTGGAAAACGCGTTAAAACACCTGAACTTATCGCCGCTTTCCTGCTCTTATGCCGGTAGCCATTGGTCGTGGCGGCCTGATAAGCTCGCGGCTTTATTCGATTGCCCTTTAGGCGCATGAACAAGGAAATAGCATGAAACAGCATCGGTTGGCGGCGGCGGTGGCCCTGGTTAGCCTGGTACTCGCGGGTTGTGACTCGCAGACCAGTGTCGAGCTGAAAACTCCGGCGCAAAAAGCTTCCTACGGTATCGGCCTGAACATGGGTAAAAGCCTGGCTCAGGAAGGCATGGATGACCTGGACTCGAAAGCCGTAGCCCAAGGCATCGAAGATGCTGTCGGCAAGAAAGAACAGAAGCTTAAAGATGAAGAGCTGGTCGAAGCCTTCGCCGCGCTGCAAAAGCGTGCTGAAGAGCGCATGGCCAAGATGAGCGAAGAGTCGGCTGCCGCCGGCAAGAAATTCCTCGAAGACAACGCCAAGAAAGCCGGTGTAACTACCACCGCTTCCGGCCTGCAGTATGAAGTCGTGAAGAAGGCCGATGGCCCGCAGCCAAAGCCTACCGACGTGGTAACTGTGCACTACACCGGCACCCTGACCAACGGCACCGTTTTCGACAGCTCGGTCGAGCGCGGCAGCCCGATCGATCTGCCAGTTAGCGGCGTGATCCCGGGTTGGGTCGAAGGCCTGCAACTGATGCACGTCGGCGAGAAGTACAAGCTGTTCATTCCTAGCGAACTGGCCTACGGCGCTCAAAGCCCAAGCCCGGCAATTCCGGCCAACTCGGTGCTGGTATTCGACCTGGAACTGCTGGCAATCAAGGATCCAGCCAAGCAAGACGACGCCAAGTAATCAGCGTCCGGCTTGAACACAACGCCCCGCTTATCCGGGGCGTTGTTGCATCTGGCGGCCGGCGGGCGAGAATCGGTTCGAACCGATGGCGATACCGGCAGTCATAGGATTAGGACTGCTGTGGGTAACCGCTGAAGATTGCCAAGTCAATGAATTGTTGGGTTTTTTTTATGTGTGTAAAAAACGCCCGATCTGACGTGAGCCCTTGTAAAACGGGGCTTTGAGGCATGGAAAGTGGCTCTGTTCACAAGGTTATCCACAATATATGTGGATAACATTTCAGTGGAGGCGTGATGAAAACACCGTGGAATTTCGCCCGATTCTTGCCACTCGCCGGTCGATTGATCAGCCGTGGGCGTTTGCCGACCCTGCTCTTTGCCGTGGCCAGCAAGGGGGCCACCCAAGGCAACCGACTGGGCAAGCTCAAGGACGATCTGCGCCTGCTGCAGGCCTTGTGCCTGGCGTACTGGCGGGGCGAGTACCGGGCCATCAGTCCCAAGGCCCTGGTGTCAGTGGTGGCCGGCCTGATGTATTTCCTCAGTCCAGTGGATGCGATCCCGGATTTCCTGCCGTTGTTTGGCATGATCGATGACATCGCGGTTCTGGCGTGGCTGATGAAAACCCTCGATGACGAACTGAACGCCTTCCGGCTCTGGCGCACTCGCCAGCATCCGGAAAAGCTTGCCTTGGTCGAGCGTCTACCCGATTCGCCAGAAAAATTAAGGCTGCAACGTCCGAAAAATAGCTGAATTGTTCCGGATCCAACTTCAGATTGATGCCCCACCGCGACCTTGGCGACTGTTAGGATTACACTTCTAGGGAAAAGTGCCGACTCGCTAAGTGTTGTTGTCCTACGGGGTAGTCATGGATATTCAGATAATTGCACGCGATGGAGAGCCCGAATATGCGGTTTTGCCATGGGCTCAGTATCAAGCATTATTGAAAGCGGCAGGTGTCACGGAACAACCCTCGCGTGAAGCAACAGCTCATCACGCGGCCACCTCGGACCCAGTATTGGTGGGTCTGGATCAACTCCGTCGTTTGCGTGAAGAACAGGGCATCGCCATTGAGGCGCTGGCCCGCACGGTAGGCATCAGCCCTTCTTACCTGGCCCTGATTGAGAGTGGCGAGCGTCAACCCGACGCCGCGATTCGCCGCAGCCTGGCCTGGGAGTTGAAGGTGCAGGGTTGGAGGGATGAGTCGTGAGCGTACGCATCAGTCGTCAACATTGGGACGGTTTGCTCGGGGAGCTGGATCAGGCGCGCCGACAGCGCCATTTGTTGACCTATCGTGCCTTGCTTGAACGTCTGCAGTTGCCCAGCCCGGCCATGCAGACCCTGACCGCCGCGCTCGAACACCTGGCCGCCCTCGATGCACGGGCCGAGCAGCCCTTGCGCAGTTCGCTGGTGATCAGCCAAGGGGCGAGCCGCTTGCCGCGCACCGGCTTCTTCGAATGTGTCGAGCGTCTGGGGCGTTTCTCCGGTCCTTCTGATGGCGTTGCGGCAGCGTCCTGGCATGCGTCGGAAGTGGTCCGGGTGTTCGAATACGAATACCCCGAGTCGGCGGAGGCCTGAGTGTTTTTGCGACTCAAGTCACGTCTCGGCTATTGGTGGGCGCGGCGCCTGTTTCATTGGTCGTGGTTCGTCCGCCAGCCACGGGTCTGGCAGTGGATGGAAGGGCAATTCGCGCGCATGGCCAACTTGGGCGATGTCGGCGCCCAGAGCTTCTATGGGCACATTCTGACGTTTCGCGGCGTTGGCCTGGGGGCGCGTGAGGAAGGCGTGCGCTTGCTGCGCCTGGCGGCCTTGGCGGGCGATGGCAAGGCGGCGTATCAGGTCGGTGTGATCAGCCTGGCCGGAACCCCGAGCAAAGCGCCCGATCCGGCGGAAGCGGCGCGCTGGTGGGGCATGGCGGCCAAGGCCGGGCACCCGCTGGCGGCGATCAAGCTGGAAGAGCTGGCGACGCGTTCCAATCAGGGTTGAGAGCCGCTCCAGCCGCCAGGCTGTCGATCACATGAACACTGTCGCCGGACGTGCCCTTGGCGTGGTGTTTGGCCTGTGAGGCCAGTTCCGCCAGGCGGCTGGCATCCAGTTGCGCACAGGTCTGTGGATAGAGATGCACGACGCCCACCGACAGTGACAGGAGGGCGAACTCCTGGCGCGCACCCTGGCGGTTGGACGCCACGAAGCAACCGGCGGCCAGGTGTTCGGCGCGGTAGAAGCGTTGGCACTGTTGGTGGAAGTCCTCGCGCAATTGCGCAAGTCGCTGGTGCCAGTCGCCCGGGCCGAGCACCAGCAGAAAGTCATCGCCGCCTATATGGCCGACAAAATCCCGGCTCGG
The DNA here is from genome assembly GCF_019212185.1 of Pseudomonas fluorescens. Lineage (NCBI taxonomy): Bacteria > Pseudomonadati > Pseudomonadota > Gammaproteobacteria > Pseudomonadales > Pseudomonadaceae > Pseudomonas > Pseudomonas fluorescens. The sequence goes on along the minus strand of NZ_CP078138.1, from coordinate 4,944,382 downwards.
ATCGATGCATTCGTTCAGGCACTGCGCCAGGCACAACAGCACTTCGTCGCCACGGCCGTAGCCATAGATATCGTTGAAAGGCTTGAAGCTGTCGATGTCGACATAGCAGATCATCGACTCCCGCTGCTGTTGCAGCAGGCGCGTCAGGCACTGCTGGATCGGCACGTTGCCCGGTAGCAGGGTCAGCGGATTGGCATGGCGCGCCTGTTGGATTTTCAGTTCGGTAATCAGCTTGAGCACATCAATCACCCGACCCAGCCCCAGATAGCGGCCATTGGCGGTGATGATGAAATCTTCTTCGATGCGCTGGCGGGCGCGGCTGGTGATCAACCGGCTGACCTGTTGCAGTGATTGGCTGATCTCCACGGCCAGAAAATCCTCGCTCATCAGCCGGCTGATTGGCTTGCGGGCAAACAGGTCGGTGGCAAACGGCTTGAGCAACGCGTCGGACAGCAAATGACGATGGACGATGCCGCACGGACGGTCCTGTTCATCGAGCACCGCCAGCGAGTTGAGATTGGCCTGGCGGCGGAAGCGTTCAAGGACATGGGCGGTGGCTGTGTCGAGCGTCACCGCCGGCTGTTCGTTGAGCAGCGCGCTCAAGTCGCTGCCTTCCTCGTTCAGCCCGGCAGCGTTGCCGTCATGCCTGGGCATCAGTGCGCGGGCTTCGCGTGGCGGTTGTTCCTGCGGACGGCAGAGCAGGTAGCCCTGGAGCAGATCAACACCCATCTCGGTCAGCACCGCCAACTCTTCCGGTAATTCGATGCCTTCGGCAATCACCTGCGCCCGCGACGCCCGGGCAATCTGCAGGATCGAGCCGACAAACTCGCGCTTGAGCGCATCCTGATGAATGCCATCGATGAAGTGCCGGTCGATCTTCACGTAGTCCGGACGCAGCTCCGACCACAGGCGCAAGCTGGAGTAACCGGCACCCAGGTCATCAAGGGCAATGGAAAAACCCATCGCCCGATAATGATGCAAGGCGTTTTGCAGGAGTTGGAAGTCATCGGTCGGGGTTTGCTCGGTCAATTCGATCACCACCTGGTCGGGTGCAATGCCGAAGTCCTGAAGCATCTGCAGCGTGCGTCCAGGCTGGTGTTCGGGTTCGAGCAGCGATTCGGGGGAGACGTTGAGAAACAGTTTGCCGGGCAATTGTTGGCTGCTGAACTGGCGGCAAGCGCTGTAGCGGCAGGCCATTTCCAGCTCGCTTAGGCGACCGGCCTGACGGGCTACGGCGAACAGGGCGATAGGCGAATGCAGGGGACTGTTGGAAGGGCCGCGGCTGAGGGCCTCATAGCCGAGGATGCGCCGTTCGGACAGGCTGATGATTGGCTGGAACAGGCTGTGCAAACCGCGTTGAGCCAGGATTGAACTCAAGGCACTCAGCTGTTCGGTGGTGGTCATGGCGATCTCTGTCGATAAAAAAAGGACCGGGTTGGCCCTGTAGCAGAGCAAACCCGGTCCTGTATTTCACGACAGAATGATGTCTATTTGATGACACTCCGGAGAGGGCTAGTATTAAATAGCCATCACTTCTTGTTGCTGGCCACCGCGGTATTGAGCTTCAGGTAGTCGAGCAGAATGCGCCCGGTCTCGCTCAGGTAGGCGTCGTCTTCCGGCTTGGTCTTGTCCGGCTCGGCGGCGATGGCGTCCTCGTCCTCTTTTTTCAGCTCCTTGAGCGGCTCTTCGCCCTTGGCCTTGCGCCGGATGTTCTCCATCGCCAGTTGCTTGGCTTCGATATCGGCATGTTGCGCACGGCGTTCGGCTTCGTTGAGGCTGACGGTTTTTTCCGCCATCAGCTTCTGCGCCAGGGCCAGCTTGTCGCGGATGAACACGAATTCCGCATCCTTGGCGGTACGGTCGTCATGCTCGCTCTTGAGCTGGGCGAGGAACGGCTTGAACGGGTCCACGGCCGGCTTGATCGCCGGGCGGATGGTGTCCCACGGCATGGCTTCCGGCAGGGCGCTTTCGCCAATTTCCTTGGTATCGATCAGCGACGGGTAGTCGATGTCCGGCAGTACGCCCTGATGCTGGGTGCTCTGGCCGGAAACCCGGTAGAACTTGGCCAGGGTCAGCTTCAGTTCGCCATGGTTCAGCGGCTGGATGGTCTGCACGGTGCCTTTGCCGAAGGTCTGGCCGCCAATGATCAGCGCGCGGTGGTAGTCCTGCATGGCGCCGGCAAAAATCTCCGAGGCCGAGGCCGACAGGCGGTTGACCAGCAACGCCATCGGGCCTTTGTAGAAGGCGCCCGGGTTTTCGTCTTCGAGCACATCGACCCGGCCATCGGCATTGCGCACCAGCACGGTCGGGCCCTTGTCGATGAACAGGCTTGTCAGCTCGGTGGCTTCCTGCAGGGAACCACCGCCGTTGTTGCGCAGGTCGATAACGACGCCGTCGACTTTCTCTTTCTGCAACTCGGTCAGCAGTTTCTTGACGTCGCGGGTGGTGCTCTTGTAGTCCGGATCACCGGCACGGAATGCCTTGAAGTCGAGGTAGAAGGCCGGGATCTCGATCACGCCGAGCTTGTAGTCCTTGCCATCCTGCTTGAGGTTGAGCACGGATTTTTTAACCGCCTGGTCTTCGAGCTTCACCGCTTCACGAGTGATCGGCACGATCTTGCTGGTCTGGTCGTTCGGCGCATTGTTGGCCGGAATCACTTCCAGGCGCACCACGGTGCCTTTCGGACCGCGAATCAGCTTGACCACTTCGTCCAGGCGCCAGCCGACCACGTCGACCATCTCTTTATTGCCCTGGGCTACGCCAATGATCTTGTCCGCCGGGGCCACTTGCTTGGTCTTGTCGGCAGGGCCGGCCGGCACCAAGCGTACGATCTTGACCTGGTCGTTGTCGCTCTGCAGCACGGCGCCGATGCCCTCGAGGGACAGGCTCATGTTGATGTCGAAGTTTTCCGCGTTATCCGGCGACAGATAGTTGGTGTGCGGGTCGTAGGACATGGCGAAGGTATTGATGTACGCCTGGAAGATGTCTTCGGCGCGGGTCTGGTCCAGGCGCGACAGCTGGTTTTTGTAGCGCTTGGTCAGGGTTTCCTGGATCTGCTTGGAATCCTTGCCGGCAATCTTCATGCGCAGCACTTCGTCCTTGACGCGTTTGCGCCACAGGTCGTCGAGTTCGGTGGTGGACTTGAGCCACGGTGCATCCTTGCGATCGATCAGCAAGGTTTCCTTGGTGGTGAAGTCGATCTTGTCGACGCCCTTGTTCAGTTCGGCGAGGACGAAGTCCAGACGCGATTTGACTCGGTCCAGATAACGTTTGTAGATGGTGAAGCCGGCGTTCAGATCGCCGCTCTTGAGGAAATCGTCAAACTGGGTTTTCCATTTGTCGAATTCGGCAATGTCGCTGGCCATGAAGTAGCTGCGCGAGGGATCCAGCAGCTTGAGGTAGCTGTCGTAGATAATCACCGAGCGCGCATCATCGAGTGGCGGCTTGCTGTAGTGGTGGCGCTTGAGCAGTTCGACGACGTTCAGGCTGGCAATCACCTCGTCACGATCGGGCTGAAGCTTGTCCCAGCTATTGGCTGCGAACGTATTGGCTGACAGCGACAAGCTGCCAAGACCAATGAATAGAGCGAGTGCGGTGCTGGGGAACAAATGCTTCATGCCGATTCGACGCGGGGACAATTGATAACGCATATTAGGCCGTCTTTGAAGTCGCCGGTTCCCAATGGGCCGGTCGCATAATGCAAAAAGCCCGGCGCTACAGCACGGGCTCAGTCCAGACTCACTATGGAGGCACTGTGAAGGCATTGCAAGGCGTTGAAGGTCATGTGGAGTGGGTTGAAGAGCCCAGTCCGGCCTGTGATGTAGGACAAGTTCGCATCCGTGTGGCGGCAGCGGGCTTGAATCGAGCCGACTTGTTACAGCGAGCGGGGCTCTATCCTGCTCCTCCCGGCGCCAGTCAGGTACTGGGCCTGGAGTGTTCGGGAATCATCAGCGAGGTCGGGCCGGGCTCGTCCTGGCAGGTTGGCGACCGGGTCTGCGCGCTGCTGGCCGGTGGCGGCATGGCCGAGGAAGTGGTGGTCGACGGCCGTCACGTATTGCCGGTGCCGGAGGGCTTGTCGCTGGCTGAAGCCGCCGGCTTGCCGGAGGTATACAGCACCGCCTGGTTGAATCTGTTTCAACTGGCGGCACTCAAGCCGGGGGAGAAAGTGTTACTGCATGCCGGGGCCAGTGGCGTGGGTTCGGCCGCCATTCAGTTGTGCAAGGCGTTTGGCAGCCCGTGCTGGGTCAGCGTGGGCTCGGCGGATCGACTAGCCTACTGCGAGGCGCTTGGCGCCCAGGGCGGGGTGGTGCGCACAGATGGACTGGAGGGTTTGAATGACCTGGGGCCGTTTGATGTGATTCTCGACCCGGTCGGCGCCAACTATGCAGGGCTGAACCTCAAGGTACTGGCCCGCGACGGGCGTTGGGTGCTGATTGGCCTGATGGGCGGGCGCGACGCGAAGGTGGATCTGGCACAAGTGCTGGCCAAGCGGGTTCAGGTAATCGGTTCGACCCTGCGCAACCGTGATGATCAGTTCAAGGCTGATCTGTTCACTGACTTGCACCAGCAAGTCTGGCCGTTGTTCGCCGAAGGCCGTTTGAGCCCGCAACTGGCCAAGACCTACCCGATCACCGACGCCGAGGCGGCGTTTGCCGAGCTGGCGGGTAATCAGGTGTCGGGCAAGTTGGTGCTGGTGATCGACGAAAGTCTGGTTTGAGGCGGTAGACCGTGTTGGCTGGCACGCGCGTGGCGTGCCAGCGAACAGCGATCTCTATTTCCACAGATGAATCGGCCAGCCGGCCTTTTCTGCATGCTCACGCAACACCGGATCCGGGTTGACGACGTGCGGGAAGTCGACCTTGAGCAGCAGCGGCAAGTCGTTACGCGAATCCGAATAGAAACTCGCGCCTTCAAGATTTTCCTCTTCGGCGTCCAGCCATTCCAGCAGGCGGGTGATCTTGCCTTCGCGGTAGGTCAGGGTGCCGACGGTCTTGCCGGTGTAGAAACCGTTGACCACTTCCAGTTGGATGCCGAGGATTTCGTCGATCCCCAGGCGCTCGGCAATGGGTGCGACCAGGTGCGTACCGGAGGCGGAAATCACCAGGATTCGATCACCTGCCTTGCGGTGGGCGGCGATGGTTTTGGTGGCGTCGCTGAAGATGATGGGTTCGATGAAGTCTTCGACCCAGGGACCTACAAGGTGTTCGACTTCTTCCGGCGTGCGGCCAATCAGCGGCTCGAGGCTGAAGTCCATGAACTCCTCCATAGCCAGCTTGCCGTGGCTGTAGGCATCCATCAGTTCATTGTTGCGGCGCATGAAGGATTCGCCATCGACCCAGCCCAGGCGCGCCATCTGCTCGCTCCAAAGGGTCGCGCAGTCGCCGTGAATCAGGGTTTCGTCCAGATCAAAAATTGCCAAAGACATCAGTAGGGTTCTCTCTTCGAAATCGGTGGTTGCGGCACAAGCATTACGCTACCTCACACAAGGCCGTCGGATCGATGGACAGTGCCAGACGTTGACCATCGGCATAGAGGTCGGCCGCCGAACGGTTCAGCACATCCACCACCAGTTCCACGCCCCGAGCTTCGACCCGGTAGCGAATGACATTGCCCAGCAGACTGTGGCTGCGGATCAGTGCGTCCGGTTCACCGATGCGACTCAATTCGATGGCTTCGGGGCGTATTGCGATACGGCTGGTGACCGGCCGTTGCAGCAGTTTGCTGGCGCTGGCCGGGTCGAGCAGGTTGTAGTTGCCGATAAAACCGGCGGCAAATACATCCGCCGGCGCAGTGTAGAGCGTCTCTGCGTCGCCACTTTGTACGATCTTTCCCTGGTTCATCAGGAATATTCGGTCAGACATTGTCAGGGCTTCTTCCTGATCGTGGGTGACGAAAATGGTGGTCAGGCCCAGTTCACGTTGAATCTGACGGATCTGTTCGCGCAGGTGTTTGCGAATCCGCGCGTCCAGTGCCGACAGCGGCTCATCGAGCAACAGCAGGCGCGGCCGGGTGACCAGTGAGCGGGCGAGGGCCACGCGCTGGCATTGACCGCCGGACAACTGGTGCGGATAACGCGCGGCAAAGTCCGTCAGCTCCACCAGTTGCAGCACTTCCTGCACGCGCTTGTGGCTGTCGTCGGCATTGACCTTTTGCATGCGCAAGCCGAAGGCCACGTTCTGCTCCACGGTCATGTTGGGGAACAGTGCATAGCTCTGGAACACCATGCCGATCCCGCGTTTTTGTGGGCTCATGGGCACCAGGTCCTGCCCCTCGAGCAGGATCTTGCCGCCATCCACCGCGGTCAGCCCGGCAATGCAGCGCAGCAGGGTGGACTTGCCGCAACCCGATGGGCCGAGCAGGGTGACGAACTCGCCTTTCTGGATCTCGCAGTTGATGTCACTGAACACCGTGGTGCCGGAATAGTTTTTTTGCAGGTGTTGGACGCTGACATAGCTCATTGGCTTTTGTCCTTGTTCAAGATATTGGCAGCCCAGGTCAGAACCAGCACAAAGAGGAAGTAGGAGATCACCAGTGCGCTGGTGAAGTGACCGCTGCTGTTACGCATGTTGTTGAGGTACACCTGCAGGGTTTCGTAGCGGGTGCCGACGAGGATGTTGGCGAACACGAATTCGCCGAACAGGAACGAGAACGACAGCAGCAACGCCACCATCAGGCCCTTGCGCAGGTTGGGCAGGACCACCAGGAACGCTGCCTGCCAGGTGCTGGCGCCGAGCAGTTGGGCGGCGTCCATCAGGTCGCGCAGATTGATCGCCTGCAGGTTGTTGGTGATCGCCCGGTACATGAACGGCAGCGCCACGGTGAAGTAGCAGCCGATGAGGATCCAGGGTGTGCCGACCATGGCGAAGGGACCGGAACCGTAGAGTTGCAACAGCCCCACCGAGGACACCACCGGCGGCACCGCGAACGGCAGCAAAATCAGAATGTTCATCAGTGCGTCGAGCTTGGGGAAGTGGTAATGAACCACGAACAGCAGCGGCAGGATCAGCACCACCGACAGGATCAGCGCCCCGACGCAGACCAGCAGCGACTGGCCGAAGGCATTGAGAAAACGCGGGTCACTCCACAGTTGCAGGTACCACTTGAAGGTGAAGCCGGAGGGCAGGATGGTCGCCGACCAACTGCTGGAAATCGAGTAGATCAGCGTGCCAACCAGCGGCAGCAGCAAGATGGCAAACAGCAGGTAGACCACCACGCGGTGATAAAGGGCTGCAGAGCCGGGTTCAGCGCGAGACATGGTAGCTCCTCTTCAACAATAACTGATGGACCACGGTCACCAGGGTCATCAAGGCCACCAGCACCACGGCCAGGGCACTGGCCATGTTCGGGTCCAGGGTAATGTCACCTGAAACCATCGCCGCGATGCGGATCGGCAAGACGTTGAAGTTGCCGGTGGTCAGGGCGTACACCGTGGCGTAGGCGCCCAGGGCGTTGGCCAGCAGGATCACGAAAGTGCCGAGCAGGGCCGGGGTCAGCACCGGCAGGCCGATGTGGCGCCAGAACTGCCAGCCGTTGGCCCCCAGCAACTCGGCGGATTCGCGCCAGTCTTCACGCAGGGCGTCGAACGCCGGGTACAGCAGCAATACACCCAGGGGAATCTGGAAGTAGGTGTAGAGGATGATCAGCCCGGTTTTTGAGTACAGGTTGAAGTCCTCAATGATCCCGGCCTGCTTGAGCATGATGGTGATACTGCCGTTGAAGCCCAGCAGAATGATGAAGGCGAAGGCCAGGGGCACACCGGAAAAGTTGCTGGTCATGTTGGCGAAGGCGTTGACGAAGTTACGCAGCCTGGAGTCGACCCGGCGCAGCGAGTAGGCGCCGAGGATGGCAATGACAATGCCGAACAGGCTGGAATAAAAACTGATTTCCAAGCTGTGCTGGATCGCTTGCAGGTAAAACCTGGAGCTGAAGATTTTATCGAAGTTGGCCAGGCCCCAGCCAAACTCTTCCGATTGCAGGCTGTTGATCAGCACCCAGCACAGCGGGGCGATCTGGAACACGAAAAAGAAGATCGCAAAAGGCACCAGGCACAAGGCTGCCAGCCATTTACCGCGCGTGATGGCGTTCACTTGAGCAACTCCCGGCATACAGGTTTGTCGTGGGGTATGCCGAGCAACTGGCACACCGTGCCGCACAGCTCGAGCTGTGCGGGAGCGGCATCGGGGTCGAAGCTGAAGGCATCGCCAATCACAAACAGTGGGACCTCCCGTTCCTCGGCCAGCAGGCCGTTGTGGGAGCGGTCGTTGTTCATGCCGTGGTCGGCGGTCACCAGCACCTGGTAGCCGGCGTCGAGCCAGCCTTGCAGGTAGTCGGCCAGGATGATGTCGGCCGAGCGGGCGCTGTTGCGGTACTGCGGGGTGTCGAGGCCGTGCTTGTGCCCGGCGTCGTCGATGTTCATCGGGTGCACCAGCAGAAAGTGCGGGGCATGTTGCAGGCGCAGGTGTTCGGCGTCGGCGAACAGGTGCGAATCCGGGTAGTGGTCGGACCAATAGAAGTGGCCGTACTGGATCGGTAATTCGGGCTCGGCGGTGTGGCGATCTCGGGCCGGGACGAAGGGGGAGCGGTTGTACAGCTCGCTGACCCAGTGATAGGCCGCGGCGGCGGTAGTCAGGCCGGCGTCACGGGCGTAGTGATAGATACTGCGCTGGTTGGACAGGCGCGCGACGTTGTTGTGGACGATACCGCTGTCGATCGGCGTGACCCCGGTCAGGATCGTTTCGTAGAGCGGGCGCGACAGCGAAGGCAGCTCGCAGGTGAGTTTGTACAGGGCGGCTTTTTTCGCCTGCACATAGGCCTGCAAATGCCCCATGGCGTGCCGCGCGACTTCGTAGTTGAGACCGTCGAGGACGACAAGGATGACGTTGTGACTCATGGCACTGAAACTCCGTACATCAGTAACTCGAAACATCGTAATTCGTTGTAGGAGCGAGCCTGCTCGCGAGAGCGGTCTGACACCCGAGAGGATCTTCGAATGTCAGGGCGCCATCGCGAGCAGGCTCGCTCTTACAGGGGTTACTTCATCTCTACGATGACTTCTTCGTTCCACTTCTGTGGCAGCGCCTTGGAAGTTTTTTCCCAAGCGTCGGCGTCCTTGATCGGGGTCACGCCTTTGTACTGCTCGTTAGGCAGCAACTTGGCCTGGATCTCGGCGGGCAGGGTCAGGTGTTCGGCGCGGATTGGCCGAGCGTTGCCTTTGGCCAGGTTGATCTGGCCTGCATCGCTGAAGATGTACTCGCGGGTCAGCTTGGCGGCGTTGGGGTTCTTCGCGTATTTGTTGATGATCGTGGTGTAGCCGGAAATCACCGAGCCATCGGACGGGATCAGCACGGTGTAGTCATCCGGGTTGGCCATCTTGGCCTTGTAGCTCAAGCCGTTGAAGTCCCAGACCACCCCCACTTCGACCTCGCCTTTCTCCATGGTGGCAATGGTCGGGTTGGCCATCGACAGGCGACCCTGCTTGGCGATTTCGGCAAACATCAACAGCGCCGGTTTCAGGTTCTTCTCGTCACCACCGTTAGCCAGGGCCGCTGCCAGCACGCCGTTGGCAGCCTGGGCGGCGGTGCTCACGTCACCGATGGAGACCTTGTATTTGCCGGTCTTGAGGTCGGCCCATTTGGTCGGAACCTCGGAGCCGTGCAGCAGCTTCTTGTTGACGATAAACGCGATGGTGCCGGTGTAGGCCAGGGCCCAGTTGCCGTCTTTATCCTTGGCCCAGTCGGGTACCTGGTCCCAGGTCGAAGGCTTGTAGGGCTGCACCACGCCCTGCTTGACCGCGATCGGGCCGAAGGCCGCGCCGACGTCGCCGATGTCGGCGCTGGCGTTGTCTTTTTCGGCGGCGAACTTGGCGATTTCCTGGGCCGAGCTCATGTCGGTGTCGATGTGCTTGAGCCCGTAGTTTTTGGCCAGGTCTTCCCAAGTGCCTTTCCAGTTGGCCCAGTCATCGGGCATGCCGACGCTATTGACCGCGCCTTCCGCACGCGCAGCGGCTTCGAGGGATTTCAGATCGGTGTCAGCGGCCATGGCGGCGGTGCACATGGCAATGGTCGTGCCTAACAGTGATGCCAGGAAAAGCTGTTTCATCGAAAGCTCCTTTGGGCGTATTCAACGCTGCGTTTTTTTAACGTTTGCGGTTGGGTTGGTCTAGGTCAGCAATACCCGAGCCAATTTAGGGGCGGTGGATGACACTTTGATGTCGGTCATTCACGCCTGTGAGGATTTTTCACTCCCGTGGGGTGGCTGCGAAGTAAGCGTAGACCATCGTTGCATTGCCGGTTTGACGGGACTTGGCCGCTGAATTGCAACGCCTGTGGGGCAGCCGTTCGGCGGCTTTGTCATCGATCGGTCATGTGCAATGCCTAGGCTTGCACTAGGTTTGAAGGGGCACTTTTTGGCGCGTTACAGCCCTGAAACAGTGCTGGTCTAGTCCAGATAGGTAACGTTGATGCGTGAAGAGGCAACCAAGGCGGTCACAGCCATCGGCCAGGTGCTGCAGGAGCAGATCGACCACGGCTTGCTGACGCCAGCGAGCAAACTGCCGGCGGAGCGCAAGCTCAGTGAGCTGTTCGGCACCACGCGGATCACCGTGCGCGAGGCACTGTTACAACTGGAAGCCCAAGGGCAGATTTATCGCGAGGAGCGTCGCGGCTGGTTCGTTTCCCCACCACGGCTTGCCTACAACCTGATGCAACGCAGTCACTTTCACGCGATGGTCAGTGCCCAGGGGCGAGTGCCGTCGACCGAGGTCATCAGTGCACGCTTGCAGCCAGCGTCGGCGGCGGTCTGTGCCTGGCTGCAGTTGCCGGCGCTATCCAGCGTGATCCAGATCTGCCGCTCGCGACGCATCGATGGGCGCCTGGTGCTGTACGTTGAGCACTATCTGAATCCGCAGTACTTCCCGGGGATTCTCGAATTCGATCTGAATCAGTCGATCACTGAGTTGTACGCGCGGCACTACGACTTGCACTACGGACGGGTGCGCTTCGAAATTGTCCCGACCTCATTGCCGCTGGACGCGGCAGCGGCGTTGCGGGTGTCGGCGGGGAGCCCGGGGTTGCGGATTGCCCGGGTCAATTATGACCAGCATGAACGCTTGATCGACTGTGACCTGGAGTTCTGGCGCCACGATGCGATCCATGTCGGGGTCGAGGTGGTTTGAGCAGGCTATCTACTAATCCTGCTCTTTGCCGCCGCCCACATTCATCACCTGAATGCTCATCCGCGGCGTCGCCAGGTCCAGTCCGGCTTCGTCGAGGTGGCGTTTGAGCGACAGGTTGAACGCTCGCGACACTTCCCATTGCTTGATCGGCGCAGTCTTGAAGCGGGCGCGCAGGATCGCGCTGCCAGACTCGAAGCTTTCCACGCCCTGAATTTCCAGGGGCGACCAGATGTTGCGGCGTTGCAGGGGATCGGTGCGGATTTTCTGCCCGACCTCGCGCATCAGTTTGATCGCGTCGTCGATTTCCATGTTGTAGGGCACCGCCACCCGGAAGATCGCGTAGCCGAATTCCCGTGAGTAGTTCTTGATGCTTTTGATTTCGCTGAACGGAATGGTATGGACAATGCCATCGATATCGCGCAGGCGCACAGTGCGGATGGTCAGGCCTTCGACCGTGCCCAGGTGGCCGCCGACGTCGACATAGTCATCGATAGCCAGGGAGTCTTCAATGATGATGAACAGCCCGGTGATCAGGTCGGCCACCAGTGACTGCGCGCCGAAACCGATGGCCAGACCGATCACCCCGGCACCGGCCAGCAGCGGGGTGACGTTCATGCCCATGTTGGCCAGGGCGACGATCAGCGCAATGATGAAAATTGCCACGAACAGCACGTTGCGGATCAGCGGCATCATGGTCTGCGCGCGGGCGTTGGCCAGGCCCTTGCGTGAGCGAGTGAGGGCCAGGTGCACGGCGGTATCGCTGAGGATCCACACCAGCCAGGCAAAAATCAGCGTACCGGCCAAGCCAAGGATCTTCACGCTGACGTCGTGGCCATCGCCTTCGGTGAAGCGGATCAGCGACAGGCCCCAGACGCGCAGGCCCAGTTCGATGAACGTCAGCCACACCAGCAGATGTGCCAGGGTGTAGAAGAAACTCTTCAGGCGTTCCGAATACAGCGCGTGGCGCTTGGCCCCGCGTTGCGGTTTGAGGGCATGGCGACGCACCAGGCCGTTGATCACCATGCATAGCACCAGCAGCACGGTGCAGATCAGCGATTGGCGCAGGGCGGTGCTGGTGTCACCGGCGGAGACAAAGGTGGCGAACAGCGAAATGCCCACCAGCACCAGCGCCGGCAGATACCAGAAGGTCCCGAGGATTTCGATGGTGTCGCTCAGGGCACGGCGGGTCAGGCGCCGGGACAGTGGCTGGTTACGTACGAGGTGCGCGATGGGCCGGCGGAAGCGCAGGATGAACAGCCCGGTGAACAGCGCCGCAAGGACATTGGCCACGGTGGCTGTGGCGTGGGCCAGGTGCGGACCGAGGCCGGCCACCAGGCGCGGGTCGTTTAGCGCCTCACCGAAGGCGGCGAAGCTGCCGATCAGCCACAGTGGGTGGAAAGCCTGATGGCGCAGGATGTACAGCGCGCGGTGGCGGTGCGGGCCGTCGAGCAGGGAAAACGCGATCACGCAGATCGCCGAGAAGCAGGTGCCGACCACCAGCGCATAGGCCAGCACCATCGCCAGCGACTTGCCCAGTGACGAGGGCAGGGCGTAGCTCATATAGACGGTGATCACCAAAGCAATCAGCCACGGCCCGAGCTTGCGCAGGGCAAAGCGCAGCATGTCGAGGGCCTTTGGGTGTTGCGGCAGTTCTTCGGTCAGGCCGAAGCGCATGCGCACCCGATGGCCCAGCCAGATCAAGGCGGCGGCGAGCAGGCTCCAGAGCATCAGGACCACAGCGAAGCCGAAGATGATCGGCAGCCATTCGTTGGCCGGCAGCAGCAGGGCGTTGAATTCCTGCTGAGCCAGGTCGAGCTCGTCGGTCCAGCGGGTGATTGGGCTGTCGGCACCGGAAAACTGTTTCTCAATCGTCGCCAGGGTGCCGCCAATCAACCCCAATACACCTTCTTCGGCAGGCGTCTGGGCTTTGTTCGTGGCGTCGCGCAGCTTCTTCAGGTCGGCCAGCAACTTGGCTCGTTGCTGGTCGTTCTCCAGCGACTTGATCACCTCGTCCAGCGATTGCCCCAAAGGCTCGGTGGCCTCCGGCTGGGTTTTGTTCGAGCTGCCCAGCAGGCTCGGCAAACCAACGGCCTGGGCCGGTGCCATGGGCAACAGCATCAGCAGGCATAGCAACAAGGTGGAGGGCAGGGCCAGCAGGCGAGCGAACACTAGGCGGTCAACCTCAAACAGGTACAGGTTGACCGAGTGTACGAGGGGGGCAGGACCAATGCGAGCGCAGTGGCGGCTTTTATTCGTTGAGCTTGGCGAGGATCTTGATGACCACGGTGGCGAGGATCACCAGCATGCCGATCCACATCGAGAACACACCGGCATTCTTGTCGCGAAAGTTGAAGCCGATGGCCAACAGGATCATGCCCGACAGAATCGGGATCAGCATGGAGGAAAACAGTGACATCGAGATCATGGCAACAGCCTTGGCAAGGGACGGGTTCGAGTGTAGGTGGGTTTGTGGTGGGTGAGCTGACGAATGTCAATTTAATGAGATTACGTACACCTCACTGTAGAAGCTGGCTTGCCAGCGAAGAGGCTGGCACAGGCAACCTATTCATTGCCTGACACACCGTCATCGCGAGCAGGCTCGCTCCTACAGGGGATCATCAATATCAGGGTAATTCGCGCGAGGCGTAGAACGCGCTGAGCACTTTCACCAGATGCACCAGGTCATGGCTGCCACACAGTTCGCGGATCGAGTGCATGGCAAAGGTCGGCAGGCCGATGTCCACAGTGCGCACGCCCAGATGGCTGGCGGTGATCGGGCCGATGGTCGAGCCGCAACCCATGTCGCTGCGCACCACGAAGCTCTGCACCGGTACTTCTTCGGCCATGCACAGGTGGCGGAAGAAACCGGCGGTTTCGCTGTTGGTGGCGTAGCGCTGGTTGCTGTTGACCTTGATCACCGGGCCGGCATTGAGTTTCGGGCCGTGGTTGGCGTCGTGCTTGTCGGCGTAGTTGGGGTGCACGCCGTGGGCATTGTCGGCAGAAATCAGCAGCGATTTCTGGATCGTGCGCACGAACTCTTCGCCTTCAGGCAGCAGGCGGCGCAGGGTCTGTTCGAGCATCGGGCCATCGGCACCGCAGGCCGAGCAGGAGCCAACTTCTTCGTGGTCGTTGGCGACGAAGACGCAGGTTTCCTCGGTATCGGCGGTGAGCAAGGCTTGGAGGCCGGCGTAGCACGACAGCAAGTTGTCCAGGCGCGCGCCGGCGATGAAGTCGCCGTGCAGGCCGATCACGGCTGCGCCCTGGGTATCGTAGAAACTCAGCTCGTAATCCAGCACCACGTCGGCGTTGAGGCCATGTTCCAGTGCCAGTTGATTGGTCAGCACGGCACGGAAGTCGACGCGCTCGTCGCCGGCAAACTGCGCAAGGATCGGCGGCAGCTCGGTTTGCGCGTTGATCGCCCAGCCCTGGTTGGCTTCGCGGTTGAGGTGGATCGCCAGGTTGGGAATGATCGCAATCGGCGCCTTGAAATCGATCAGTTGGCTTTCGACCTTGCCGTCGCGGCGGAAGGTCACCCGGCCAGCCAGCGAAAGGTCGCGGTCGAACCAGGGGGCAAGCAGCGCGCCGCCATAGACTTCGACGCCCAGTTGCCAGAAACCCTGGCGCTGCAATTCGGGTTGCGGCTTGACTCGCAGGCACGGACTGTCGGTGTGAGCGCCGACCATGCGGATGCCGTCGTACAGCGGCGAGTTACGGCCCAGCTTGATGGCCACGATCGAGGAATCATTACGGGTGACGTAGTAGCGACCGTTGGCTTCGGTGGTCCAGGGTTCGCGCTCGTCAAGGCGCTGATAACCCGCCGCTTCCAGGCGCTGAACCAGGCTGGCAGTGGCATGAAAGGGGGTAGGGGAGGCCCTGAGGAAGTCGATCAGGCCTTGGTTCAACTCTTCGCGCATAAGTAGCTCCAGACAGCAGTGTCGCGAGTTTAACGTATTGCCCCGGCGCGTTGGGCAAGTGCTTGCGCGCCGGGATCAGTCGGCCAGGCGTTTGCGCAGGTAAGCAATGATGGTTTGTTCGTCATTTGCCCGGGCAGGCTTGGGCAGCTGTTTGGGCCAGCGTCCCTTGTGGGGGCCGAAAAATTTCTGCTGTTTGCTTTCGTCCCAGCGCAGGATTTCCCGCGCGGCCGATTCCCACCACTCATGGCGGCACACCTCGTAGTAGGGATGCTCTGGGGCGGCGCTGCCGTACAACAAGGCGCGGCCGACTTTCTTCAGGCTGTCGCTTTTATTGCGCAGCTTCCATTTGATCCGCAGCCGCTGCCAGGGCGAGGGTATCGGCTTGCAGCGCGGCACTTCGGTGCACAGCGCCGGCAATTGTGGGCGGAACTGTTCACCATGCTGGGTGAAAAAGTGCTTCTGCATGGCATGGAAAAAGTTCTTCTCGGCGAAGTAGTGATACACGAACTTCTTCGCTTCCTGCACCGGTTTGTCGCGCATGGCGAAAGAAATGGCAATTTGCTCGATGGTGTGAATATCGAACGAACCTCGGGTCCATTCGTCGATCAGTCGAATCGACTCCTCCAGCATCGCCGAGTCGCCTGCAGTGACGCCGCACAAGCCGCTGTTGTACAGCTTGAAACTGTTCTGCGCATTGATGCCGTGGGCTTGCAGGTGCTGGCCCAGTTTGACGTAGTCGGCGCGTGCGCAAACGGTGCTCCAGTCGTACTCGAAGCGATCCATCACGTACTGCCCGGGGGCGATTTTTTCAAACAATCGCAGCGGGTTTTCCAGGAACAGGGTGTCGGTGTCGACGAACAGGGTCTTGTCCGCCAGCCTCAGGCCCTGGGTAATGGCGCAGGCCTTGCGGCGATGGATGTAGCCATTATCGCCCTGCCAGCCCTTGAGGGTCTGTTCATCGAGCGTGATGGTCTCCACCGGCCAGCCGGCGTAGTCCTGCGGCCGATCGGTCATGATCCTGATGCACAGCGACTCGCCGCGCTTGAGCTGGGCGAGGGCGGTGAGCATGCTGAACTTGGCTTCGCGCCGGTAGACGTCCTTGTCGCCATAGATGAGATACAGCAACTGTTGCGGTGCGATCTCAAGGGGCGTCGACGCGGGGGAGGTGATAGGCGTCATGTGGCCAGGCGTCCTTCTGGTTTCAACAGGGGGCTTGGGGGTATTGAATGCGCTTAAAACGGTGCCGGGCACTCGAAGCGCAGGCGCTCGCCACTTTGCGGGTGGGTAAAGCTCAGCATGCTGGCGTGCAGGCATAGCCGAGGATACGCCGCCAGGGCTTGCGGGTGGGCATACAGCCCGTCGCCGAGCAGCGGGTGGCCGATGGACAGCATGTGCACGCGCAATTGATGAGAGCGCCCGGTGATCGGTGTCAGCTCGACCCGGCACCAGTCGCCGCAACGCTCGAGGACGCGCCAGAAGGTCAGGGCATGCTTGCCGAATTCGTGATCCACCACGTGCCGTGGCTTGGTCGGCGGATCGTAGCGCAGCGGCAGGTCGATGCTGCCACTGTCCAGCTCTGGCTGGCCCCAGCACAGCGCCGTGTAGGCTTTTTCGGTTTCACGATCATGAAACTGACGAGACAGCTCGCGATGGGTGTCCGGGTCACGGGCCAGCAGGATGATGCCCGAGGTTTCCCAATCCAGGCGATGAACAATCCGCGCTTCCGGGTAGCCGTTTTCCTGCAGACGGGTAATCAGGCAGTCCTTGTTGTCATCGGCACGGCCCGGCACGGAGAGCAGCAGGGTCGGCTTGTTCACCACCAGGACGGCGGCATCCTGATGGAGGATGTGGATATTCGACAGCGGCATTAAAAAACAGCCTCATAACGTGTGGGAGCGGGCTTGCCCGCGAAGGTTCAGCACAGCCAACACTGAAGTTGAGTGTGCCTGAACCTTCACGGACAAACCCGCTCCCACATTGGATCAGCAGGTGTTCTAACTGCCGTGATACCTGACGGATCGACTCAGCGATCGGGCAGGGTGATGTTGAGTTCCAGAATCGAGCAGCTGCCCTGGTTTTCCAGTGCCACGTGTACGTCATCGGAGCCGATATTGACGTACTTGCGGATCACTTCTACCAATTCCTTCTGCAAGGCTGGCAGGTAGTCCGGGGTGCTGCGTTGGCCGCGTTCGTGCGCCACGATGATCTGTAGACGCTCTTTCGCTACCGACGCGGTGCTTTGCTTTTTGTTGGCACGAAAGAAGTCAAAAAGGTTCATTGTTTAGTTGCCTCCAAACAGGCGCTCGAAGAATCCCTTCTTCTGTACATCGAGGAATCGATGATCCACGGTCTTGCCCAGCAGGCGATCTACGGTATCGCTGTAGGCCTGGCCGGCATCGCTCTGGTCGTCGAGAATCACCGGAACACCCTGGTTGGAGGCCTTGAGCACCGCCTGGGATTCCGGGATCACGCCGAGCAGGGTCACCGAGAGGATTTCCTTGACGTCTTCAACGCCGAGCATTTCGCCTTTGCTTACGCGCTCTGGATGGTAGCGGGTAATCAGCAGGTGCTCTTTGATCGGGTCTTCGCCTCGTTCGGCGCGACGCGATTTGCTGGCCAGCAGGCCAAGCATGCGGTCGGAGTCACGTACCGAGGAGACTTCCGGGTTGGTCACGACGATCGCTTCGTCAGCGAAGTACATGGCCAGGTGGGCACCTTTTTCGATACCGGCCGGGGAGTCGCAGACCACGAAATCAAAATCCTCCTTGAGTTGCATCAGCACTTTTTCCACGCCCTCGGTGGTCAGCGCGTCTTTGTCGCGGGTCTGGCTGGCGGCCAGCACGTAGAGGTTCTCAAGGCGCTTGTCCTTGATCAGGGCCTGCTGCAGGTTGGCTTCGCCGTTGACCACGTTGACAAAGTCATACACCACGCGGCGCTCGCAACCCATGATCAGGTCGAGGTTACGCAGGCCGACGTCGAAGTCGACGATGACTGTTTTGTGACCGCGCATTGCGAGGCCGGTACCGATAGCGGCGCTGGTGGTGGTCTTACCCACACCACCCTTGCCGGATGTAACCACGAGAATCTTGGCCAAGGTGTTTCACCCCTAAGGAAAAAGGACTTTTAGCCCCGAAAAACATCTCTTGAAACGACTGCAGTCGGACCGCCTTGGCTGGAATCAGGCCTGGGGCAGGGTTTACCGTTGGTAAACACCGCTTTCTGCCATTTTCCTACTTCGTTTGAGCCGTTTTCACTACGTTTTAGAGATGCTTGGAAAATGCGGCAGTATCCGTTAAAGCCGAATGATGTTCAACACGTCGCCCGACAGGCTGACTTGTACCCCAGCCCCCCAAAGCGGGTCGCGGCGCAGATCTTCGGAGACCTTGTAATGACCGGCGATGGACAGCAGTTCAGCGCTCATTTGCTGACAGAAAATCCGTGCCTTGCCATCGCCTTTGACCCCGGCCAGCGCTCGACCGCGCATCGGGCCGTATACATGGATGTTGCCATCGGCGAGAAGTTCCGCGCCCGGGCTTACAGAGGAAACCACTACCAAATCGCCACCTTGGGCGTAAATCTGCTGACCGCCGCGTACTGGCGAGGTAATGATGCGGGTCGGCTTGATCGTCGGCTCGGGTGGTTTTTCCGGTTTTTTCTGCGCTGCGGGTTCCGGCAGGTCGAGGGTGCGTTCGCGGGCGCCCGACGGCGGCAGCACCGGCAAGTCGACGGCGATCGCCGCGGCAATGTCTTCAATGCGACTGGCGCGAATGGCCAGGGTGCGCAGGCCATGGTGGCGGCACACACGCATCAGCGCCGGCAAATCGACCGTGCCTTCGTGGGCCGGCAGTTTGTCCAGGGCCAGCACCAGCGGCGCGTTGCTAAAGAAATTGGGTGCCAGAGCAACCTTCGCAGCCAGTTGCCGGTCGAGGGTTTCCAGGTCGTTGCGGGCCAGCTCCAGCACGGTAATGGCGAGCATGCTGCCCTTCAACTGGAACACGGGATCTTGGTCTAGCGGTTCGGTTTGGCTCATGGTTGGCATACAACGGCTTGTCGCTAAAAGTGCCGAGACTTATAACGAGAACGCCCGCGGCCCGCAAGCCGGGTCGAACCGTTGTAGAATGCGCGACCTTGTTGTCCGTCCGGAATCGTTAATGGATCGCCCGCAATTTCGAGCTGCATTTCTTTCCCCACGTTTTTGGCCGCTATGGTGCGGTCTAGGGCTGCTGTGGCTGGTTGTCCAGTTGCCGTATTCGTGGCTTCTTTGGATTGGTCGCCTGCTGGGTGCCGGCATGTATCGGGTCGCCAGCGAGCGCCGACGCATCGCCAAACGCAACCTTGAACTGTGTTTTCCGGAGAAAACTCCCGACGAACGCAAGCGTTTGCTCAAGGAAAACTTCGCTTCCACCGGCATCGCCTTCTTCGAAATGGCCATGAGCTGGTGGTGGCCCCGTGAGCGCCTGGCGCGGCTGTCCCATGTCGAAGGGCTGGAGCACCTGAAACAGGCCCAGCGCGAGGGCAAGGGCGTGATTCTGATGGCCCTGCACTTCACCACTCTGGAAGTCGGCGCGGCATTGCTTGGCCAGCAGCACACCATCGACGGCATGTACCGCGAGCACAAGAACCCGCTGTTCGACTTCATCCAGCGCCGTGGCCGCGAGCGCCATAACCTCGACTCTCTGGCGATCGAACGGGAAGACGTGCGCGGCATGTTCAAGCTGCTGCGCGCGGGCCGGGCGATCTGGTACGCACCGGACCAGGACTACGGCGCCAAGCAGAGTATCTTCGTGCCGCTGTTCGGGATCATGGCGGCGACGGTTCCGGCCACCAGCAAGTTCGCCAAGCTGGGCAAGGCCCTTGTGGTGCCGTTTACCCAGGAGCGCCTGGCCGACGGCAGTGGCTATCGCCTGGTGATCCATGCGCCGTTCGATAATTTCCCGGGGGAAAGCGACGAGGCTGACTGCATTCGCATCAACCAATGGATCGAAAGTGCGGTGCGCGGCTGCCCCGAGCAATACCTGTGGGCCCACCGGCGCTTCAAGAGCCGGCCACCGGGTGAGCCGAAGCTGTATGCCAAGCGTGGTTGAGGCCTGATTCTCGGACTCCTGTAGGAGCGAGGGCACCGAAAAACCCACCCAGCACCAAGGAGCGTTGCGTATGAGTCCAGGCGAACCGGTTACAGGCTTGATTCTTTCCGGCGGTGGGGCTCGGGCGGCTTATCAGGTGGGGGTGCTGGCGGCCATCGCCGAACTGCTGCCGGCAGGTGCGAGCAATCCGTTTCCGGTGATCGTCGGCACCTCCGCCGGGGCGGTCAACGCAGTGAGCCTGGCCAGCGGCGCGCTGGACTTCAGCGCTGCGGTCCGGCGCTTGACCGAGTTCTGGCAGGGTTTTCGTAGCCATCAGGTGCTGCGCAGCGATTGGCCGGGGGTGATTCGCCAAGCCAGTCGCTTCGTCAGCCACAGCCTGCTGGGGATTGGCGCCAAGGTCCCGGTGGCGCTGCTCAACAGCTCGCCCTTGCGCCACTTGCTGGAGCACAAGCTCGACCTGCGCGGCATCGACCAGGCCATCGCGCAAAAGCAGCTGCACGCCGTGGCTGTCACTGCCTTTGGTTACGAATCCGGGCAAGCCGTGACCTTCTACCAGGGCGGGCGCAGCATCGATGCCTGGCTGCGCCATCGGCGAGTTGGTGTGCCGACCCAGCTCAAGGTCGAGCACTTGCTCGCCAGTTCGGCAATCCCCTTGCTGTTTGCCCCGGTAAAAATCGGTGACGAGTACTTCGGTGATGGTGCCGTTCGTCAGTCGGCGCCGATCAGCCCGGCGCTGCACCTGGGCGCGAGCCGGGTGCTGGTGGTAGGGGTCAGTGGCAACCCGCGCGGCCTTGACCCGCAAAATCCCATGCAGCGCGCCTACACCGGCCAGCAGCCATCGCTGGCTCAGATCGGCGGACACATGCTCAACAGTACGTTCATCGACAGTCTGGAGAGTGATATCGAGTTGCTGCAGCGCTTGAATCAGTTCAGCCAGTTGCTGCCCATCAATGAGCAGTCACGTAGCCTCGGTGTGGCGCCGGTGGACGTGCTGGTGATCGCACCCAGTCAGCCGATTGACGAAATCGCCGCCCGCCATCGCCAGGAACTACCACCCGCGCTACGTCTGTTTTTACGCGGCCCGGGCGCGACCAGGACCAGCGGGGCAGGGGTTTTGAGTTACTTGCTGTTCGAGGCCGGGTATTGCAGCGAACTGATCGAACTGGGGCGGCGTGATGCCTTGGCCAAGCGCGACGAATTGTGCCGCTTCCTGGGTATCACAGAGCCGGCCATCCCGGCCTGAAAGACCATCGAACCGTCCTGCGCAGTATTTTTTCCCGATACTGCATCCAATCGGTCCTCTGGCGGGTAGTACAGGTAGTAGCCCTTGCTGCTGAACTGTTCCCTCATCTGGAGAGACCCCCATGAACGCTAAACGATTCTTCGGTATTGTCGGCGCCACGCTCACCGCCACCTGCTGGTTGTCCGCCGCGCCTGCGGCCTTCGCGCAAGCTCAACTGCCTGACAGCATCAAAGTCCCGGACGGTCATAAAATCGCCCTGGAGACCGTCGGCGTTGGCGAAATCACCTACGAATGCCGTGACAAACCCAACACAGCCGGGCAGACCGAGTGGTTTTTCGTCGGGCCCAAAGCCGTGCTCAATGATCGCAGCGGCAAGCCGGTTGGCAGCTACTTTGGACCGCCCGCCACCTGGCAGGCCAAAGATGGTTCGACCGTCACCGGGACCCAACTGGCGGTAGCGCCGGCGGGCACTGGCGACCTGCCTTATCAATTGGTCAAGGCCAACCCTGCGCAGGGCCAGGGTGCGATGAATGGTGTCAGTTACATCCAGCGCCTGGCCGTCAAAGGTGGTGTTGCGCCTGGCACTAAGTGTTCCGTGGCTAACCGCGGCGCCCGAGAAGTGGTGAAGTATCAGGCGGACTATATTTTTTGGGCCGCCAAGTAAGCCCTCGATCTGCAGCAGCTTGCTGGCGTGCAAAGTGGTCTACGCTGCTGCGTGGAACCCCAGCCTCAGGGCTGGGGGCATTTATCCCTTGTTGGTAGCTGAAGTCCTTGTCCCTACCCGAGCACGGTTATGACTATGAAGCCTGCCTGGCGGCGTGCGCTCGCGGCGAGAAGCAGGCATTGCGGGCGTTGTATGAGCAGGAAAGCGCCCGGCTCCTGGGCGTCGCCCAGCGCATCGCTGGCGACAAGGCCCTGGCCGAAGACATTGTGCACGATGCCTTTATCAGGATTTGGACCGGTGCCGCCAGCTTTGATCCAGCACGGGGTTCGGCGCGCGGCTGGATCTTCAGCGTGACGCGCCATCTGGCCTTGAACTTTGTGCGAGGGCACGCCCGCGAAGTGCCTTACAGTGAGCCAGAAACGGTGGCTGCGGAACACTTGGATACCTTCGATTATCAAGCCCGTTCCGGGCGTATTTATGGCTGCCTGGAGCAGCTCGACCCCGCGCGTCGTAACTGCCTGTTGCACGCGTATGTGGACGGCTACTCGCATTCACAGATTGCGCAAAAAATGAACACACCCCTGGGGACCGTCAAAGCCTGGATCAAACGCAGCCTGGCGGCATTGCGCGAGTGCATGGGATGAACACACGCCCTGAAGACGACAGTCCGGACGCCACCGACGAACTGGCCAGTGAGTATGTGCTGGGCACCTTGCCCGCCGAGCAACGCCTCGAGGTTCAGCGGCGTCTTGAGCGTGATCCAGGGCTGCGGGCCGCAGTGGATAGCTGGGAGCAGCGCTTGCTGGCCTTGACCGAGCTTGCCGAACCGCAAACGCCGACGCCCAGGCTGTGGGAGCGAATCGAGCGCAGCCTGGGCAGTCTCGAGCGACGCACACCTGACGCACGCTCTAAGCCCGTCACCTCATGGTGGAATCTTCTGCCGTTGTGGCGCGGGCTCGCAGGCGCGGGGCTGGTGGCAAGCTTGCTACTCGGCATCATGCTGCTGACGAGAACGGTGGCGGTGAGTCCGACCACCTATCTGGTGGTGTTGGTAGCGCCGCAGAATCAGGCGCCCGGCTGGGTGATCCAGGCGAGCAGTCCGCGGGAAATCCAGTTGATACCCTTGGGGGTGGCGCAGGTGCCGAGCGACAAGGCGCTGGAGTTCTGGACCAAGGCCGATGGCTGGCAGGGTCCGGTATCGCTGGGCTTGGTCAAGCCTGATCAAACACTGTCGGTGCCGTTGGACAAACTGCCGCCACTGCAGCCCAACCAATTGTTCGAGTTGACCCTGGAGAATCCTGGCGGATCGCAGACAGGCAAACCGACTGGGCCGGTGCAGTTCATCGGTCGTGCGGTCAAAGTGCTCTGACACCGCTGTGACTTCTGCAGGTGATGCGCGCCTGCAGAAGTCGGTCGCAACGAAGGCCGGTCAGTTCAGACTCAGAAGTGCACCTTGACCAGGAAACTGGTCACGCTCTGGTCGGTCTTGAAGGCCTGAGTGTCTTCGATACCGTACTTGTCTTTCCAGTAGTCGTACTCGACACCCACGTACAGCTGCTTCTCGCCCAGGTTCAGCGCCTTGCCCAAGTCGTACTTGATCTGTGGGTTGAAGTGCAGGTTGGCGTGGTAGGTGCCTTTGCTGTTGACGTCGTTGTCGACCACCCAGTCCATATAACCGTCGATCAGCACGTCGGAGCTGCCTACAGGAATGGTGTAGGACCAGACCGGAGTGATCTGCCAGACATCATCACCCGGGCGGCTACCTTCGGTGTGGCGGCTGTAGAAGTTCAACTGGAAGTAGTCGAAGCCCGGGATCGCCAGATCGAAACCTGGACCGATCAGGTAGGACTCGGTGTCGTCTTCGCCAAACTCGTAGGTCATGGCCAGCAACACGTCCTTGATCGGACCGAATTCGAATTTCTGGTCGAAGATTTTTCCGAACGACAGGCGCGGCTGGAACTCGCCGTAGTGGGTGTTTTTGCCAGCGAAGGCATCTTCTTTACCGTTGTAGAAGATCTTGTCGATGAAGAAGAAGTTGTCGCCGTACTTCCAGCCATCGGCGTGCTCGAAGGTCACGGTCTGCTGGATCCGCGGGTTGACTTGAAAGTCTTTGCCGTAGAGGTAAGTCAGGCTGTTGTTCTGCCACTGCAGCAGATCGCCGGCCATGGCTTGGCCGCCTGCCAACAAGGATCCCGCGAGCATCAGGCTAGTGCACGTACGTTTCATTCGGTTGCTCCCAAAGTAAGTGGTTCCACGTTTTTGAGTCGGCGCTCTGGTGTGGCGCCTTTTTTCGGTGCTGCAAAAAAACATCCGTTCGGTCAGCTTTGGTGCTGATAGCAAAGGTCGCGCCAAGGCTTTCGCAAAGCACAAAAACTCCCGCTCGGCTGTGCAGGCACAGTCGATCGAGAGTGGGTTGTGGGTGCCTTGATACCGTCCAGGGCCGGGATAAGTTGGCTTTCTGGTCAGGAATTAAATCCGGGCTTTTTTTTAAAGCGGATTCAGGCGGCCGCGGAGAATACTGACTCCTTGGCCAGGTCTCAAGTGCCCCGCAACAGCGCACCGACGACAGGATTGGGGCGTGGTTGCGGGTCATTTCAGAAGTGCACCTTCACCAGCAGGCTGGTGGTGTTTTCGTTGGTGTCGAAGTTGGAGGTGTTTTCGATGCCGTATTTATCTTTCCAGTAGCTGTATTCGACGCCGACATAGACCTGCTTTTCGCGCCAGCCCAGGGACTTGCCCAGGTCGTACTTGATTTGTGGGTTGAAGTGCAGGTTGGCGTGGTAGGTGCCGTGGCGGTTTTCGTCGTTGTCCACAACCCAGTCGATGTAGCCATCGAGCAGCAGGCTCGAATTGCCCACAGGTACGGTGTAGGACCAGGCCGGGGTGATCTGCCAGACGTTGTCGCCGGCGCGGGAGCCTTCGGTGTGGCGGTTGTAGAAGTTCAGGGTGAAGAAGTTGAAGCCAGGGACCGCGAGGTCGAAACCTGGGCCGATTAGGTAGGCTTCGGTGTCGTCTTCGCCGTTCTCGTAGGTCATCGCCAGCAGGACATCCTTGATCGGGCCGAATTCGAAACGCCGGTCGAAGATCTTGCCGAAGGACAGGCGCGGGCTGAACTCGCCGTAGTAGGCATGGACCCCTTTGTTGCGGTCTTTCTCGCCGTTGTAATAGGTGCTGTCGACGAACAGGAAGTTGTCACCGTACTTCCAGCGGTCGGCGTGTTCGAAGGTGATCGTCTGCTGGATCCGTGGGTTGACCACGAAGTCCTTGCCGTACAGGTAGCTTAGGCTGTTGGTCTGCCACAGCAGCAGATCGCCGGCCATGGCCTGACTCGCGGCCAACAGACCTCCTGCCAACAGCAAGTGGGTTTGCATCCGAATCATGTGTTGCTCCCTATTTGTTTTTATTTTTTGTGGGGGCGAGCCTGCTCGCGAAAGCGGCGTGTCAGTCAGCAGTGATGGTGTGGCTGATGCCGTCATCGCGAGCAGGCTCGCTCCTACAGGAGTCGTGCCTGGTTACTTCAGTGGGCCTGACAGTCATTGACCGCCGCGCGTTCGCTGCCGCCGAGAATGTTGAACAGCAGGTTCAAGGTCAGCGCGCTGACGGTGGCCAGAGCGATGCCGCTGTGGGTGATCGGGCTCATCCACAGGGGCAGGTGGGCGAAAAAGTCCGGGCGCATCACGGGGATCAGGCCCATGCCGATGCTCACCGCCACCAGCAGTTGATTGCGGCGGTCGCCGATGTCGGCTTCCTGGAGGATCTTGATCCCGGTTGCCGCTACCATGCCGAACATCGCGATCGCCGCGCCGCCGAGCACCGCCGGTGGAATCGAAGCAATCAGGAACGCCGCTTTGGGCAAGAGGCTGAGGAGGATCAGCAGGCCACCGGCGACGATGGTCACCGAGCGGCAGCGCACGCCGGTCATCTGCACCAGGCCGATGTTCTGGGCGAACGAAGAATGCGTGAAGGTGTTGAGGAAGCCGGCGAAGAACGACGCGCCGGCATCACATAGCAAGCCACGGCGCAGCATACGCGGGCACACTTCCTGGCCGGTGATCTTGCCCAGGGCGATGAACATCCCGGTGGACTCGACGAAGATGATCACCACCACCAGGCACATCGAGAGGATCGGTGCCAGTTCGAATTTGGGCATGCCGAAGTGCAGCGGCGTGACGAATTGCAGCCAGGGCGCGTTGTCCATGCCGCTCAGATCGACCATGCCGATCAGGCCGCAGAGCAGGTAACCCAGGGTCATGCCGATCAGCACCGAAATGTTCACCCAGAAGCCGCGCATGAAACGGTGCACCAGCAGGATGCAGGCCAGCACCAGGGCGGAAATGGTCAGGTAGATCGGTGAACCGAATTCGGCGCTGGTACCGCCACCGCCGGCCCAATTCACGGCCACGGGGAACAGCGACAAACCGATCGAGGTGATGACCGTGCCGGTCACCAGCGGCGGGAAGAAGCGCACGACTTTGGACATGAACGGCGCAATCAACATGCCGAAGAAGCCGGCGGCGATGGTCGCGCCGAAAATCCCCTGCAGGCCGATACCGGGCATCCCGGCCATGGCGACCATGCTGCCGACGGCCGCGAAACTGGCGCCCATCATCACCGGCATGCGAATGCCCATGGGGCCTATCCCCAGCGACTGGACGATGGTGGCGATACCGGCGACCAGCAGGTCGGCGTTGATCAGGAAGGCGATTTCTTCACGACTCAGGCCAGCGGCCTGTCCGATGATCAGCGGCACCGCAATGGCACCGCCGTACATCAGCAAAACGTGTTGCAGACCCACGAGGATCAGTTGCAACAGCGGCAGTCGCTGAATGGCAGGTGCGTCGGGGATGCGCGCTTTGGATGACACGGACATGCAACACCTCGGATCTTTTTTATTCTTGTGATTTTGTGCATCAGGTTGACCGCAGTGCGGACGATCGCGAGCAGGCTCGCTCCTACAAAGCTGTGTAGGAGTGAGCCTGCTCGCGATGCTTTTCAACGATTAATTGGTCGGGGCTCCCTGCACAATCCAGGCGCCGATCAGGTCACGTTCCTGCTGGGTCATCTGGGTGATGTTGCCCAGTGGCATGATCTGCGTGGTGACGGCCTGGGCCTGGATCCGTGGCGCGTTCTGGCGGATCTGCTCGGGGGTGTCGAACATCACACCGGCGGGCGCAGCGCTGAACAACGGGCTGGTGGGTTTGGCCGAGTGGCAGACCGCGCAGCGTTCCTGGATCACCGAGTGCACCTTGTCGAAACCCGGACCGGCGTTGGACGCCTGGGCCGGTGCAGCGGCAGGGGTTTCAGCCGGCGTCGCGGCAGCCGGTTTGGCGCCACCGCCGACTGCAGTTTCCGGCAACGGCTGGTACTCGATTTTCGCCGGGGCCTTGGCCACTTCCGGGCTGTTCATCGGTGCAGGACCGGTGACGTAGGCCAGGCTGATCATGCCAACCGCAGCAACCGGCAGGGTCCAGGCGAACTTGTGGCTGTCATGACGGGTGTTGAAGTAGTGGCGCACCAACACCGCCAGCACCGCGATCCCGGCCAGGATCAACCAGTTGTACTGGCTGCCGTAGGTGCTCGGGAAGTGGTTGCTGATCATGATGAACAGCACGGGCAAGGTGAAGTAGTTGTTGTGACGCGAACGCAGCAGGCCTTTGGCGGGCAGCGCTGGATCCGGCGTGCGGTTCTCGGCAATCGCCGCTACCAGTGCCCGTTGGGCCGGCATGATGATGCGGAACACGTTACCGACCATGATGGTGCCGATGATCGCGCCGACGTGCAGGTAGGCACCACGACCGCTGAACACTTTGCTGAAGCCGTAGGCGGCGCCAATGATCAGTACGAACAGGATGAAGCCGAGCAGGGCAGGGCGTTTGCCCAGGGCCGAGTCGCACAGGAAGGAGTAGATGAACCAGCCGGCGAACAGCGAGCCGATACCCAGCAGCACACCTTCAGGGCCGCTCAGGCTGCTGCCCGGTGCCAGGAGGTAGAGCGTCGGGTTGGAGTAGAACACCACGCACAGCAGCGCGATACCCGACATCCAGGTGAAATAGGCTTCCCATTTGAACCAGTGCAGGTTGTCCGGCATGGTCGGTGGAGCCAGTTTGTATTTCTCCAGGTGGTAGATCCCGCCACCGTGAATTGCCCAGAGATCGCCGGCCAGGCCACTCTTCGGGTTGACCCGATTGAGGTTGTTTTCCAGCCAGACAAAATAGAAGGACGCGCCAATCCAGGCGACGCCAGTGATCATGTGAACCCAGCGCACGCTCAGGTTCAGCCATTCGTACAGATGTGCTTCCACAGTCTTTACCTCTCGCCTGTCACTCTGTTATCGAGTGTTCAGACCTTCTCTTATTGGTGGGGGGCAAGGATCAGACGCTCATCCTCTTTGAAAAAATGCTCATCGCAGTTATTGCCTGTGCCACTGCGATCAACCACCAGGAAGTCATCCCGCTTTTCGATCGTCAGCACCGGGTGGTGCCAAACGCCGCGATGGTAATTAATGCCCTGCCTGCCGTTAGTGACGAAGGCGCGGACCAAGCCTGATACAGGTGCATCGCCAACTGGCGCGACCACGATCAGAAAGGGGTTGCCGAGCAGCGGTATGAAAGCCTGGCTGCCCAGCGGATGGCGCTCCAGCATGCTCACGGTCAGCGGCATGTCCTGCGCGTCGGCGCGGAAGATGCTGATGATCGCGTTGTCTTCTGGCTTGGCGGTTTCCACCGTGGCCAGTTTATGGAAGCGCATGGTCGAACCGTTGTTGATCATGAAGTGATCGCTGCCGTCGGTTTCGATCACGTCACCGAAAGGGGCGAAGGCTTCTTTGGTCAGCGGTTCAATCTGTAGTGTGCGCATGCTGTTCTTCTTATCCGAATTCTGTGTTGACTGTTCTGACGCCTTCGCGAGCAGGCTGGCTCCCACAGGGGATTGCATTCCAAATGTGGGAGCGACGGTGCGACGATTCGACCTGCTCGCGAATGGCTTCACTGCTTATTTAGCGACCTTGCCCAGTACACGCAGGCGGCTCACGCCACCATCCGGGAACACGTTCAGGCGGATGTGGGTGATCGGGCCCAGGGCCTTGATCTGCTCGGCGAAGGTGTGTTCGGCGTGCATTTCCAGCTTCTGGCTTGGCAGCAGTTCGCGCCAAAACAGCGACTGGGTTTCGATCTGACTGTCGGTACCGCCTTTGACGAACGCGCCCTGGATCGAGCAGCTGTCCGGGTAATTGCCTTTGAAGTGCAGGGTGTCGACGACGATTTTTTCGATCTCGCCCGGGTGACCCAGGGCGACGATCACCCAATCGTTACCTGGCGTGCGACGACGGGCGGTTTCCCAGCCATCGCCCATGTTGATGCCACGGCCCGGGTTGAGGATGTTGCTCATGCGACCGAAGTGTTCGTCGGAGCAGGCCAGGGCGCGACCACCGTTGAGGGCGGCTGCCAGGTCGACTTGCTCGTTGTCGCCCACTGCCGACCAGTCGCGGAACGGCACGCCGTACACACGCAGACGGGCGACACCACCATCCGGGTAGATGTTGAAGCGCAGGTGGCTGAACGCCTGGTCGTTGCTGATCTCGTGGTAGTGGTGGCTGTTGCCTTGCAGCTCGACGGCGGACAGCACTTCAGTCCACTGGGTGTTGGCATCAGGCTCGCCAGAGGCCAGGAAGCAGGCTTCCAGGGACGCCGATGGCGGGAAGTTGCCGGTGAAGAATGAGGTGTCGATGTCCACGCCCTTGATCGAGCCTGGTACGCCCAGGCGGATCACGGCGCTGTCGTAGCCTTCGAAGCGCTTGCGACGCGACTCCCAGCCGTCCATCCACTTGCCGTTGTCATCGAACACGCCCTCCTTCCATACGGCCGGGGTCGGCTGGAACAGGCGGTTGGCGTCGGCGAACCAGTCATCGGTGACCGAGATGATCTTGGTGCCCAGGCGGGCATCGGCCAGGTTGACGAACTTCTCGAAAGGTACGGCGTAAGCTTTCATTCTTCTTGTCTGCCTTTGAATAAGTGGCTTGGGATGCTTGCGAGGCCCGGGCCGGATTCGGCGTTCTTGAATCCTTGGGGGCCAGGCTTGCTATAGGGTCAGTAAACGGAACAGGGCGATCTTGTTGATCTCCGCCAGCGCGCACTTGAACTCGGTGTCGACCGGGTTGTGGATGCGCGTTTCGAACGCTGCGAGGATCTGATGCCGGTTGCTGCCTTTTACCGCCATGATGAAGGGAAACTTGAACTTGGCCTTGTAGGCATCGTTCAGCTCGGTGAAGCGCTGGAACTCTTCGGCCGTGCATTGGTGAATACCGGCGCCGGCTTGTTCATTGGTGCTGGCTTCGGTCAACTGGCCCTGGACGGCAGCTTTGCCGGCCAGGTCCGGGTGAGCGTTGATCAGTGCCAGCTGACTGGCGTGATCGGCGCTCAACAGGATATCGCTCATGCGCTGGTGCAGGGTCTCGATCTGGTCGATCGAAGCGTCCTGGCCCAGGTCAAAGGCCTTTTCGGCGACCCATGGCGAATGTTCGTAAATATCGGCGAAAGCGGCGACAAAGGCGTCACGGCTCAGCGTCGAGGGTTGCAGGGTTTGGAAGGTGGTCATTTCGACGCCCCTTGGTACGGGTGGGTTTGTTGCCAGTGACGAGCGATGTCGACGCGGCGGCTGAACCACACCTGTTGGTGGCTTTTAGCGTATTCGATAAAGCGTTTGAGCGAAGCAAGACGCGCCGGACGGCCGATCAGCCGGCAGTGCAGGCCGATCGAGAGCATTTTCGGCGCTTCGGCGCCTTCGGCGTAAAGCACGTCGAACGCATCCTTGAGGTATTCGAAGAAATCGTCGCCCTTGTTGAAGCCCTGGACCTGGGTGAAGCGCATGTCGTTGGTGTCCAGGGTGTAAGGGATCACCAGGTGCGGCTTGCCAGTCGGGTTATTCGGTTCCCAGTAGGGCAGGTCGTCGTCGTAGGTGTCGCAGTCGTAGAGGAAACCGCCTTCTTCCATCACCAGACGCCGGGTGTTCGGGCCGGTGCGGCCGGTGTACCAGCCCAGTGGGCGCTCGCCGGTGACTTCGGTGAGGATGCGGATGGCTTCGAGCATGTGCTCGCGCTCCTGCGCCTCATCCATGTACTGGTAGTCGATCCAGCGGTAGCCGTGGCTGCAGATTTCGTGGCCGGCTTCAACCATGGCGCGAATCACATCCGGGTGGCGCTGGGCGGCCATGGCCACGGCGAATACCGTCAGCGGAATGTCGAATTCCTTGAACAGCTTGAGAATCCGCCAGACGCCGGCACGGCTACCATACTCGTACAGCGACTCCATGCTCATGTTGCGCTCGCCTTGCAGCGGTTGCGCCGAAACCATTTCCGAGAGGAAAGCTTCGGATTCCTTGTCGCCGTGCAGAATGTTGCGTTCGCCGCCTTCTTCGTAGTTGAGGACGAACGACAAGGCAATGCGGGCATTGCCCGGCCAGTGTGGGTGGGGAGGGTTACTGCCGTAACCGATCAGGTCGCGTGGGTAGTCGCTCACTGCAGTCTTCCTTCTTGTTCGGGTTTGCCGGGGCGCGATAAGGGTTGGTGTGGGGGCCTGAACCTGTGATGAAAGGCTGGCGTCACAACGATGGAGTGATTGTATACAACTTTATGCGCGATTTGTAAGCCCGATTTTTTGCATTTTTCACCATTTGTCATCTTCAGGTGGTACTGCAAAAAACCTGCCTGATTGATCAGCTATTGGGCCAGAGCTCTCTATAGCCTAAGACTTTGCCGACTTTTGCAGCTAAACAGGGCGCGTCGGAGATTCACTGAAAAAATGTCGAATTTATTGTGTACAATTTTTCTTGAAAATGTCTTAATCAGTCGCTCGCCGCCGCTTTTCATGCACCGAAAGGTGGCGGCCTTCATTTCAACTGACTCCGGGAGGTGCGAAGTCTGGCTGCGACACACGCAGACGGGCCCGCAGAATCAATGGGACGTTTGACTACACACGTTTTGGATGCCGCACACGGTTGCCCGGGCAGCTCGATCAAAATCGAGTTATACCGCGTTGAAGGTTCGCAGCTGGAATTGGTCGCCAGCGCACTGACCAACAGCGATGGCCGTGTCGATACACCGTTGTTGCAAGGCGATGACTACCGTTCCGGGGTTTATCAGCTGCAGTTTCACGCCGGCGACTACTACCGCGCACGCGGTGTGCAATTGCCGGAGCCGGCGTTTCTCGACGTGGTGGTCCTGCGTTTCGGCATTTCTGCTGAGCAGGACCACTACCACGTGCCGCTGCTGATCTCGCCGTACAGCTATTCGACCTACAGAGGAAGCTAGGACTCTCCCCCCACGAATCCTGCGCACATAGCTTCTTTGGTCATTCGCCCGCTCACACTGCGGGCTTTTTTTCGTCCTTGAGAAAGGTGCTGGCTGGGCGGGCGTTTCGTTGCGATGCGCGGCTGTAGGAGCCGGCTTGCCGGCGAAGGCATAGGGTCTGATACACCGCAGTGCCGCCATTCGCTGGCAAGCCAGCTCCTACAAGGGTTGGTACTGACAGCCGAACATGTGAGCGTGCACAAACCCTTGTAGGAACCGGCTTGCCGGCGAAGCGCTTGATTATCGGCTCAACAACGAAGCCGCCCCCGCCCCACCAAACAGCCCGGCGCTGATCCGGTTGAACCAACTCTGGCCCTTGCCGCTACGCAGGTAGCGCGCCGCGCCGTGGGCGCCGAGGCCGTAGGCGAGCTTGCAGCACAGGTCCAGCAGGGTCCAGGTGGCGATCATGATCAGCAACTGCGGCAGGAATGGCTGCTGGGCATTGAGGAATTGCGGCAGGAAGGCGGCGAAGAACAGGATGTCCTTCGGATTGCTCGCTCCCAGCACAAATGCGCGCCCGAACAGTGCGCGAAAGCGCGGCACCGGTGGCGCTTGCGGCACTTCGGTGGCGTGCGCCGGTTGCCGTGACTGCTGCCAGCTTTGCCAGGCGAGGTAGAACAGGTACAGGGCGCCGACGATCTTCAGTGCGCTGA
Source organism: Pseudomonas fluorescens (assembly GCF_019212185.1). Classification (NCBI taxonomy): domain Bacteria; kingdom Pseudomonadati; phylum Pseudomonadota; class Gammaproteobacteria; order Pseudomonadales; family Pseudomonadaceae; genus Pseudomonas; species Pseudomonas fluorescens. The sequence goes on along the minus strand of NZ_CP078138.1, from coordinate 4,911,309 downwards.
ACAGTTGTTCCGAGGCCAGCAGCAGGGCGCCGAGCCCCAGTGCTGAGGCGCTGAGCAGGCAGATCGAAGCGAACACGCCGCCGAGAAATGCCGGGTAGGAACGGCGCAAGCCATAGTTCAGGCTGTTGCTGATCATCAACAACGACAGGGGTCCCGGGATCAGGATTACCACCAGGGCGGCGCAGCTGAACAGCAGCCAGGTTTCCAGACTCATCACTTTCCTCCATATGTGCAAAAGCCCCACCCGACGGGGTGAGGCTGGGTCACGCTTGAAACCGTTACAAGAAAATGAACTTGGCGATAAAGATCGCGCACAGTACCCACAGGCTAACCGAAATTTCCTTGTACTTGCCGGTACCGGCCTTCAGCGCCACGTAGGTGATGAAACCCAGGGCGATGCCGTCGGCAACCGAAAAGGTCAGGGGCATCATGATTGCGGTGACAATTGCCGGAATGCTGTCGGTGGCATCGTCCCACTCGATGTGTTCCATCCCGCCCATCATCAGCATCGCCACGTAGATCAGCGCGCCAGCGGTAGCGTATGCCGGAATCATGCCAGCCAGCGGTGCGAAGAACATCGCCGCAACAAACAGCACGCCGACAGTGACAGCGGTCAGACCGGTACGGCCACCGGCTGCAACACCTGCGGCACTTTCCACATAGCTGGTGACTGGCGGAACACCGACCACCGCACCGAACACACTGGAAGCACTGTCGGCTTTCATGGCGCGAGAGAGGTTTTCGATCTTGCCGTCCGCACCCACCAGATTGGCCCGTTGTGCGACGCCCATCAGGGTACCGGCGGTATCGAACATGTGTACAAAGAGGAAGGCCAGGACGACGCTGATCATACTGACGTTGAACACACCGGCAACGTTCATGGCCATCCAGGTCGGAGCCAGGCTCGGCGGTGCCGACATGATCCCTTCATAATGCACCAGGCCCAGACCCCAACCTGCGAGGGTCACAGTAATGATGCTGATGAGGATCGCGCCAAATACCCGGTGGTAGCTGAGGATGGCAATCATCAGGAAGCAGATGGCGGCGAGCAGCGGCCCCGGCTCGCGCAGGTTGCCGATCTTGATCAGGGTGGCCGGGCTGTCGACCACGATGCCGGCGGTTTTCAGGCCGATCAGGCCAAGGAACAGACCGACACCGGCGCCCATGGCGAAGCGCAGGCTCACTGGAATGCTGTTGAGCAACCACTCGCGGATGCGCGAGAAGGTCAGGAACATAAACAACACGCCGGAAACGAACACCGCACCCAGCGCGGTTTCCCAGTTGTAGCCCATGGTGCCGACCACGGTGTAGGTAAAGAAGGCGTTGAGCCCCATGCCTGGCGCCAGGCCGACGGGCCAGTTGGCGTACAGGCCCATCAACAGGCAACCGAGTGCGGCGGCGATGCAGGTGGCGACGAAGGCGGCGCCGTGATCAATCCCGGCGTCGGCCATGATGTTGGGGTTGACGAAGATGATGTAGGCCATGGTGATGAAGGTTGTCAGGCCTGCGATCAGCTCGGTTTTCACCGTGGTGCCATGCACGCTGAGTTTGAACAAGCGCTCCAGCAGACCTGTGCGTAGGGGCGGCGAGAGATCCAGCGGCGATGCTTCGGATTTGCGGCTTTCCACAGCGAGTACTCCTCAACAGTTTTATTGTTATTTCCAGAGCCGGACACAGAGGTGGGCAGCGGCTCTTTGAGGCATTTGCGAATTTGTTGACTAATGGGTCAGGAACTCGCACGCAGCGAATTATGCTTTTGTATACAAATAAAGCAAATAATGTTTTTGATTTTGTCGACGAAAGTTTTGCTGAAAGGGCTATATCGCTCCACAGGGTTGGCGAAAATTTCTCGAGGGCATCAACTACTCGGGAGCCGCCTGGCTTTTTCCAAGCGCCAGATTCACCGCCAACCAGCCATTCACCGCCGTTTCCCCAGCCTCGGCAAATACCCGTTCCAGCAGTTTCACCTGCTCGCGGCGCAACGCCTGCTCGAAACGCGCGCCCTCGTCGGTCAGTTCCAGCAGGCGTTTGCGCTTGTCGGTGGCGGACGCGACGCTGTTCACCAGATGCATTTCCTGCAGTTGCCGCAGCGGCATGTTCAGCGCCTGCTTGCTGACGCCCAGCAGCGCCAGCAACTCTTTCACGCTCAGATTCGGATAGCGCGCGATGAAGAACACGATGCGTTGATGAACCCTGCTCAAGCCCCGGCGTTCGAGCATTTCGTCGGCCTTGGCGGTGAAGGCCTGGTAGCCGAAGAAAAACGCTTCCATGGCCTGCTGCTGAGAAATCGGGTTTTTAAGGTCAAGCATGTTGACGTATTCCCTCGGCTTGTCGTAATTTCGGTCAACCAGTTTGACTTAATTCCCTTGGCCTTTGCTACCGGTGGTCCCCATGGCATTTTCCGAACGTGTAACGCGCCTCAAAAGCTCCCTGATCCGTGAAATCCTCGCCGCAGCCCAGCGCCCGGAAGTCATGTCCTTTGCTGGCGGCTTGCCGGCGGAGGCGATGTTGCCGAAGGTCGACTGGACGCAGATGCCGGTATCGATCGGTCAGTACGGCATGAGCGAGGGCGAGCCGGCCTTGCGCGAAGCCTTGGCGGCCGAGGCGCGGGCTTTGGGTGTGCCCTGCGAAGCGAGTCAGGTTTTGGTGGTCAGCGGCTCCCAGCAAACCCTTGACCTGGCGGCCAAGCTGTACATCGACAAGGGCACCGAGATCATGCTCGAGGCGCCGACGTATCTCGCCGCCCTGCAAATTTTTCAGCTGTTCGGCGCTGACTGTCTGACCGTGCCGCTGCAAGCCGACGGTCCGGACCTGGTGGAGTTGCGCGCGCGCCTGAGCAAACACCGCCCGGCGTTCATCTATTTGATTCCGACTTTCCAGAACCCCTCGGCGGTGCGCTACAGCGAGGCCAAGCGCGATGCCGTGGCGGCGTTGCTCGACGAGTTTGGCGTGACCCTGATCGAGGACGAGCCGTACCGCGAGCTGACGTTTGATGGCGGCAATGCCACGCCGATCGTCAGTCGCTTGAAGAAGGCCAGCTGGATCTACACCGGCACCGTGTCGAAGACTCTGCTGCCGGGCCTGCGTGTCGGATATCTGATCGCCAGTGCGGACCTGTTCCCGCACCTGCTGCGTCTCAAGCAGTCAGCGGACCTGCACACCAACCGGGTTGGCCAGTGGCAGGCGATGCAATGGATCGGTAGCGAGCGTCTGCGTGATCACCTGGGTGAGTTGCGCGATTTCTACCGGGGCCGTCGTGACAGCTTTCAGGCCGCACTGGAAAAACACTTTGCCGACCTGGCGGACTGGAACATGCCGCAAGGCGGGTTGTTCTTCTGGCTGACACTCAAGCAGCCGCTGGATACCCGGACGTTGCTCAAGGCAGCGTTGGACAATGATGTGGCGTTCATGCCCGGCGAGCCGTTCTTCCCGGAACCGGATCGCCATCCGGGTCATCTGCGGCTGAACTTCAGCCATATCGACCCGGCGCGCCTGGATGAGGGGTTGAAGCGGTTGGCGGCGGTGGTGCGGGAGGCGCAGGCAGCAAAGGCTGCTTGAGGGGGGAGTGCAGCAGAACCTGTAGGAGCCAGCTTGCCGGCGAAGGTCGTGAACGATAACGCGGGCATCCAGAGTGCACGCGGTGTCCTCAGGTTCTTCGTCGGAACGCCACCCGGAGCAGTCTAGCTCCTACAAAAGCTGCTTGATCAGTCAAGCCGCCGCAAAGCGCTTATCCAGATAATCAATGATCACCTTGGATTCATACATCCAGGTGGTCTGGCCGTTTTCTTCGATGCGCAGGCACGGCACCTTGATCTTGCCGCCTTGCTCCAGCAGCGTCTGGCGGTCCTGCTCGCTGTTCTTCGCATCGCGCAGGGCCACCGGCACGTTCAGGCGGCGCAGGGTGCGGCGGGTTTTCACGCAGAACGGGCAGGCGTGGAACTGATACAGGGTCAGGTCTTTGGCGGCAGCTTCGACCTGGGCCTGGGCGGCGGCAGGGCGCTGCTTTTTCGCCGGACGGGTGATGAAGTCGACGAAGATGATCAACTGGCCGAGGCCGACACGAAGCGCTTTGACGAACACGATACAAGCCTCACGGGGCAAATGGGAAAGGCGCGCAGCTTACCTGATTTTTTGCGGGCGAAAAAAAACCGGCGATGAATGCCGGTTTTCTTCGTCGCCTGATTACTTGATCAGGCTGAGAAACTCGCTGCGCGTCGCCGCGTTTTCGCGGAACTCGCCGAGCATCACCGAAGTGATCATCGAGGAATTCTGTTTCTCCACACCGCGCATCATCATGCACATGTGCTTGGCCTCGATCACCACCGCAACGCCCAGGGCGCCGGTCACTTGCTGCACGGCATCGGCGATCTGGCGGCTGAGGTTTTCCTGGATCTGCAGGCGGCGGGCGTACATATCGACGATCCGCGCGACTTTAGACAGACCCAGTACCTTGCCACTCGGGATGTAGGCGACGTGCGCCTTGCCGATGAAAGGCAGCAGGTGGTGTTCGCACAGCGAGTACAACTCGATGTCCTTGACCAGCACCATTTCGCTGTTGTCGGAGCTGAACAAGGCACCGTTGGTGACTTCTTCAAGTGTTTGTTCATAGCCGCGGCAAAGGTACTGCATGGCTTTGGCGGCACGCTTTGGCGTGTCGAGCAGGCCTTCGCGGGAGACGTCCTCGCCCAATTGGCCGAGAATCGCGGTGTAATTCTGTTCCAGGGACATGAATCTACCTGTGGGATTTTACGCAAAGGGCAAGGGTACGGTGGCAAACACGGCGCTGCAAGCGTGATGCATCAGCTTTACTCGTCGCGACCTTCCATCATGGTGCGTTTGAGCATCACATACACCGCGCCGGCACCGCCATGTCGGGCCTGGCAGGAAGTGAAGCCCAGCACCTGCGGATGCTGGCGCAGCCAGGTGTTGACGTGGCTTTTGATCATCGGTCGCTTGCCGTCCAGGCGCACGGCCTTGCCGTGAGTGACGCGCACGCAACGGATTTCGAATTTTGTCGCTTCGGCGAGAAACGCCCAGAGGGTTTCCCGGGCCTTTTCCACGGTCATGCCGTGCAGGTCGAGGCTGCCTTCGAACGGGATCTGCCCGATCTTCAGCTTGCGCATCTGGCTTTCCTGCACACCGTCGCGAGCCCACATCAGCTCGTCTTCGGGGCCGACATCGATCACGAACTGGTCGGACAGGCCATCGACGGCGGCGACGTCGGTGCGCACGGTCGCCGCTTGCCGCAGCTTGGCAATCTGCGCCCGGTCAGTCTTGGGTTTGCCGGTGTCGGCGCGGTCGTGCTTGATCGGCTTGACGCCTTGGATCGAGCTTTTGAACAGGGAAAAATCGTCGTCTTGCATGTCAGCCTCCGCGAAGGGCGGCCAGTTTACCCAAGTCCGGGCGAATCGGGCGCAGCAAAACGCCTGGCGCTCGACTCAGTCGTGTTTTTTCATCAAATGCGGGGCCATGTTCAGCTCGCGGGGTTGGCGCATGCGGCGCCGGCAGCGACGCCAGAACGCAATGCCGAGATAGAGCAGCAGCAGTCCGACCACCAGGATGATCGCCGAACCCAGCGGGCTGGCGTTCAGGTCGCGCAGGGCGGGCGGGTGACCCAGCAGACTGGCGGCCCCGGCCATGGCCGACAGCACGCCAAGGGTGGCGAGCAGGGCGGCGAAGGCGGCGCCAAAGCGATAACGCCAATTGCGCGGCCCTTTGGGGCGCAAGCGGCGAGCGTCAAATCCATCGGATATTTTCATTCCGACCTTCCTCAATGATATCGGCCCTTCGACCGGGAGTTGCCCGGCTTGTTCCTGAGGCTAAGTCAATTAGAAGAAATGAGAGGCTTTTGCGGATGAGCGGCGGTTGCCGCCGCTCAAAACGGGCGATCAGATCAGGTCTTGGGTCAAGGCCAGGGTGGCAAAGTTGTCAGCCATGATTGCCATTTCGGTCTGCTGGACCTGCTCGGCCGAAAGCACACCGCCCTTGTAAGGCAGGTCGCGGGTGGCGCAGGCGTCTTCCACCAGGGTGCAGCGAAAGCCCAGGTTTTTCGCAGCACGCACCGTGGTGCTGACGCTGGAGTGGCTCATGAAACCGCAGACGATCAGGTCGAGCGGGCCACGATCCTGGAGAATCTTTTCCAGGCCCGTGCCATGGAAGGCGCTTGGCAGGATCTTTTCAATGCGGATTTCATCGACTTCCGGTTCCAGCCCGGGAATGAACTGGCCGCGCTCGCCATTGGGGTCGAACATCCCGCCGACGGTGCCGCGATGGCTGACATGCACGATCGGGCGGCCGGCCTTGCGGGCGGCGGCGAGCAACTGCTTGATGTTGTCGACAGCTGCGTCCATGCCGGACAGGGCCAGCGGACCGCTGAGATATTCTTTCTGGGCGTCGATGATCACCAGCGTCGCCTGGGCCAGATTGGCTGGCGCATAACCACGACCGCTGAGTTGAAACATCGTCTTTGGAACGGACATTCGAGGGCTCCTTCGAGTGGGGCTTTTGCGACATTGTCCTCTGGCTGAGCGTTTCTGTGAATCGCTACCATCGTAGGCACCGTCGTTGCTGGCCTGTAGCCTGTCCTGCGCTGAGTGAATGTTCAATCAAAAGCTGAAAAAAGCGAGAAATCCTACATTTCCCCGAGGTTTCTTTCTCGCATCGTCGGGGCCGGTTTAGGCTGTTAGAATCGCCGGTCGTTTTTTCAGGAGTCTACCCCGTGATCACTTCCCGCCTGCGCACTTTGCGCGACCATATTCGTTGGGCCGTCAGTCGCTTTCATGGGGAGGATCTGTTTTTCGGCCATGGCACCGACAATGCCTGGGACGAAGCCCGGCAACTGGTGCTGGGGGCCTTGCACCTGCCCTGGGAAATCGCAGACAGCTATCTGGACTGCGCGTTGGAAGAGGACGAGTTGGTGAATCTGCAACGCTTGCTCAAGCGTCGTATCGAGGATCGCGTCCCCACCGCGTATCTGCTGGGCGAAGCCTGGTTTTGTGGCATGTCGTTCATCGTCGACGAGCGCGTGCTGATCCCGCGTTCGCCGATTGGCGAACTGATCGAAAACCGTTTTGCCCCCTGGCTGGATGGCGAGCCGGCACGGATTCTCGACCTGTGCACCGGTTCCGGTTGCATCGGCATCGCTTGCGCCTTCGAGTTCCAGGACGCAGAAGTCGTGTTGGCCGATTTGTCGTTCGAGGCGCTGGAAGTGGCCAATCAGAACATCGAGCGCCACGGCGTCGACGAGCGTGTCTACACCGTCCAGGGCGATGGCTTCGATGGGCTGCCGGGCCAGCGTTTTGACTTGATCGTGTCCAACCCGCCCTATGTCGATGCCGAAGACTTCGCCGACATGCCGGACGAATATCAGCACGAGCCGGAGCTGGGTCTGGCCTGTGGCGACGATGGCCTGAACCTGGTGCGCCGAATGCTCGCGCAAGCGGCGGACCACTTGAATGACAAGGGCCTGTTGATCGTCGAGGTGGGTAACAGCCAGGTGCACGTCGAGGCGCTGTACCCGGAAGTGGACTTCGCCTGGCTCGAGTTCGAGCGCGGTGGCCACGGCGTGTTCATGCTCAGCGCCGAACAATGCCGCGCGCACCAGGCGTTGTTCGCGTCACGGGTCTGACGGCTTGAGTTTCTGCAGGAGCAGCATGCTCCTGCAGGGATCTAGCGGTGGGTCGCGATCCAGATCAGCAACCCGGCCTGGAACATGGCGAACGCCACCAGACAGGTAATAGTGAAGCGCAGCCCGGTTTCCTCACGCTTGAACTTGCTCACCGTCTCTTCCTGCTTCTGCAGTTTGACTTCCTGCTCGGCCAGATTCTGCTCGGCCTGCTGAAGCATCTGTGCGGCTTCGAGGATCTCCACGAACTGCAGCTTCTCGTTGTTCCAGTCTCCCAGCAGATCGCCAACCTTGCCTTCCCTGACGCTACCCTTCAGATGCTGGGCGTCGGCATAAACCACATCGAAACCCTGGACCCGCAGAAAGTGGTCGCGGCGCAGGCGAGTGTCTTCCACCAGCGCATCTTTATTGCTCAGATCGATGGCATCGAAGCTGTAGCTCGACCATTTTCTCTTTGCCCAGGTAATGCCCTGGGCGGCGAGGAAGCGACCGATGCCGCGGTTCATGGGTTCGACCTGCAGGCCGGTATCCGGGCGAAAGTGCACGCGACGCAGTTCGTGGTCGACCCAGACGTCGAGGTGGTTCTGCTCCTTGCGCACCTTCTGCCCCGGCAGGTTAATGCTCAGGCGTAGCAGGCTGTGCTGATGGTTGTTGCGCTCGGCATAGCCGAACTCGACAAAGCGCAAAGGCCGGCCCCCGGTCGCACGATCGGTTTTCAGCGGCGCCAGGCGCAGCATGCGGTGATGCTCGGTCTGGACGTCCGCCCACGGCAGGTCAACCGTTTCGGCTGGCGCGGTATCGGCAGCGGTGTCGGGGGCTTTTGGGGTTTCAGTCATAACGGCAAGGTCCTGTCCAAGCTCTGCGTGTCGACCGCCAAAGGGCTGTCGACACCGGCTTATCGGCCGCTTTTTCCAGGACTGGAGGGTAAAACCGGCTTAACTTGGGCGAATGCCGTCAATAAAGCCGAGGATCCGTGTGCCGAGTTCGGCGGCCAGTGGTAGTTGTGGATCCTTATAGGACGCCAACTGGCGCTTGAGGTCGTTGGGGACGATGCGCATCACGTGATTCATGCCCTCGATCACTGCCAGTTGTGCGTCGGGCTTGGCCGCCTTGAGCATTTGCGCGTCAGCGACACCGACCTGCACATCGTTGCTGCCCTGGATAATCAGTGCCGGCATTTTCAGTCGGGCAAAGGCGGCTGCCGGGTCCTGGCGAAACAGGCTGATCAGGTACGGCTGGACGCTGGGGCGGAAAATCACTTGCAACGGCGCCGGCACGTCGGTATCGACCCGGCCGGCCTTGAGGCTGTCCAGTAATTGATTGGCACGGGCCTGCAAGGGCGGCGGCAGGTGTTCGGCCAATTGCTGGCGCAGTACCTGATCCACCGGTCGTGCGCTGCCTGAGAGGGAGATAACGCCGGCGGCATCGACTTGCGGGGCGGCGAGGGTGGCGACCAGCGCGCCCTCGCTGTGCCCCAACAGAATCAGCGGCCCGAGGCGCGAGTCGGTCTTGAGTTGCTTACCCCAGGCAACGGCGTCGGCGACGTAAGCCTCAAGACTCAGGTTGCGCTCATCCGGTGTGGCGGCCAGGCTCGCCGCCACACCGCGCTTGTCGTAGCGCACGCTGGCAATGTTGTGTTTGGCCAGCAGCCAGGCCAGGCGCTTGAGGCTGTCATTGTTGCCGCCATCAGGATTGTTGCCGTTGCGGTCGGTGGGGCCGGATCCGGAAATAATCAGCACCACCGGAACCGGTTTCGCGGATTCGGGCAGCAGCAAGGTCCCAAACAGCTCACCGCTGCCGGTGTCCAGGCTGACGGGACGTTGCAGAACCGCGGCTTGGGCCACGTGGGGCAGCAGACCGGCAATCAGGGCCAGACTCAAGGCAATTACTCGCAGCATCATCACGCCATCATCGATTAGGTGTCGGTTGGACTCGCAAGCATCAATAAGGTTCGAGGGTGATCTACCGGTATAGCCTGCGTATACTGGCGCGCACTTAGTTCAGCGATTTCACGGAGCGCCCTGCATGTCCGGCAATACCTACGGCAAGCTGTTCACTGTCACCACCGCGGGCGAAAGCCATGGTCCGGCGTTGGTCGCCATTGTCGATGGCTGCCCGCCGGGCCTCGAATTGTCCCTGGACGATCTGCAGCGCGACCTCGACCGCCGCAAACCGGGCACCAGCCGCCACACCACCCAGCGCCAGGAAGCCGACGAAGTCGAAATCCTCTCCGGGGTGTTCGAAGGGCGCACCACCGGCTGCGCGATTGGCCTGTTGATTCGCAACACCGACCAGAAGTCCAAGGACTACTCGGCGATCAAGGACCTGTTCCGACCGGCCCACGCCGACTACACCTACCACCACAAATACGGCGAGCGCGACTACCGTGGCGGCGGCCGCAGTTCGGCCCGCGAAACCGCAATGCGCGTGGCGGCCGGGGCGATTGCGAAAAAGTACCTGGCCACCCAGGGCATCGTCATTCGTGGCTTCATGAGCCAGTTGGGCCCGATCGAAATCCCGTTCAAGACCTGGGATTCGGTGGAACAGAACGCCTTTTTCAGCCCTGATCCGGACAAAGTGCCAGAACTTGAGGCCTACATGGATCAACTGCGCCGTGATCAGGATTCCGTGGGCGCGAAGATCACCGTGGTCGCCGAAGGCGTCAAGCCTGGCTTGGGCGAGCCGATTTTCGACCGTCTCGATGCCGAACTGGCCCACGCGTTGATGAGCATCAACGCGGTCAAGGGCGTGGAAATCGGCGCCGGTTTTGCCAGTGTGGCCCAGCGCGGCACCGAGCATCGCGATGAGTTGACCCCTGAAGGCTTCCTCAGCAACAACGCCGGCGGCATCCTCGGTGGCATTTCCTCGGGCCAGCCGATCGTCGCCCACTTGGCGCTGAAGCCGACCTCGAGCATCACCACCCCGGGCCGTTCGATCGATGTCGACGGTAACCCGGTGGACGTCATCACCAAGGGCCGCCATGACCCGTGCGTCGGCATCCGCGCCACGCCAATCGCCGAAGCAATGATGGCCATCGTCTTGATGGATCACCTGCTGCGCCATCGCGGGCAGAACGCCGATGTGCGCGTCAGCACCCCGGTGCTGGGCCAGCTGTGAAGCCATGCGCTGAAGTCGCTGCGGTCTGATGGCCGTGGCGGCGCTCCCGTACTGGCGGCTCTCCAGTTTTTACCTGTGTTATTTCGCCTTGCTCGGTTCGACAGCGCCTTTTCTGGCGCTGTACTTCGATCACCTGGGTTTTTCCGCCGCGCGCATCGGCGAACTGGTGGCCATCCCCATGCTGATGCGCTGCATCGCGCCGAACATCTGGGGTTGGTTGGGCGACTACACGGGCCGGCGCCTGGCAATCGTGCGCTTTGGTGCAGTGTGCACGCTGCTGACCTTCTCGTTGATCTTCATCAGCAAAAGCTACGCCTGGCTGGCGTTGGTCATGGCGCTGCATGCGTTTTTCTGGCACGCGGTGCTGCCGCAATTCGAAGTCATCACCTTGGCGCACTTGCAGGGCCAGGCCTCGCGCTATAGCCAAATCCGCTTGTGGGGCTCAATTGGCTTCATCATTACTGTGGTTGCCCTGGGCCGTTTGTTCGAGTGGCTGAGCTTGGACATCTACCCGGTCGCCTTGGTGGTGATCATGGCGGCGATTGTCCTCAGCAGCCTGTGGGTGCCCAACGCGCAACCGTTGCAGGGGCATCGATTGGCAGGCGAGGGCTTTCTCAAGCAATTGCGCAGTCCGGGAGTGTTGGCGTTTTACGCTAGCGTGGCGCTGATGCAGATGAGCCACGGGCCGTATTACACCTTCCTGACTCTGCACCTGGAGCGCCTCGGCTACAGCCGCGGCGTGATTGGCATGCTCTGGGCCCTGGGCGTGGTCGCCGAGGTGCTGGTGTTTTTGGTCATGAGCCGGATTCTCACGCGGTTCTCGGTGCGCCGGGTGCTGATTGCCAGTTTCCTGCTGGCCGCCGTGCGCTGGGTGTTGCTGGGAACGTTTGCCGAATTCCTCTGGGTGTTGCTGTTTGCCCAGATCCTGCACGCCGCCACCTTCGGCAGCTTTCACGCCGCCGCCATCCACTTCGTGCAACGCAGCTTCGGCGCCCGTCAGCAAGGCCAGGGCCAGGCCCTTTACGCGGCGCTGGCCGGCACCGGTGGTGCGCTGGGCGCTTTGTATGCCGGCTATAGCTGGAATGCCCTGGGGCCTGCCTTCACCTTTAGTATTGCCAGCGTCGCGGCCCTGGCGGCAGCCGTTATTATTGCGACACGTATGCAGGAGGAGAGGCCATGAACATGGCGCTGGAACCCTTTGTCCTGCACCTGATCCATGGCGTTGTCCGTACGGTCTAAATGACCGCACGGCCGCGTCGCCCACAAGGAAAACCTGCATGAGCAGCCTGTCTGTCTACCACATTTCAAGCCTGGATCTGCCGAACAAGGTCCTGACCCATGGCGAAGACATCACCGCGACCCTGGCCGAGCACGGCGTACGGTTCGAGCGTTGGCCCGCCGCGGCGAAAGTCCAGGCCGGAGCCAGTCAGGATGAGGTCGTTGGCGCCTATCAGCAGCAAATCGAGCAACTGATGAGCGAGCGCGGCTACGACAGGGTGGAGGTACTCAGCGTAAGCGGCGATCAGCCCTCAGCGCCCCCTTACGAGCAGCGTCATGAGCAGGACGTTGTAAGACTATTCGTCATGGGGCGTGGCTTGTTCAATCTGCATATCGACGACTATATCTATGCCGTCCTGTGCGAAAAAAATGATCTGCTGCTGCTTCCAGCCGGCATAAAACACTGGTTCGACAGCGGGGAGCGCCCGCACTTCATGGCTATTCGTCTGTTCAGTGCCGCGGATGGCGCCGTCGCCCACGTCACCGGCGACGATATCGCCAGCCGCGTCCCGCGCCTGGACGACTAACCCCCTGAATGAACGCTACTGACTGACTACTCGCCGTAACCCGTCAGCCATTTCAGCGAATCTACACAAGACTGTGAGCTCGCCTGTAGGACCTGTAGGTCGTTGCCTATTGGTCCGTCAGGCATCCCTGATTTGCCTTTTTCATCTTGTTTAATCTTCTGCCTATGTAAGTCTTTCTTTCTGATTCGGGGCTGTTCAGCCGTAGGGAGGAAGGGAATGACAAGCGCAACGCCTGAGGCTGTGCCGCTGTCGAAGCCGGTGCAACACCGGCGCATCGTCAAGGCAGGCAGGCCGCTGAGCAAAAAGGAACTGGAGGTCTTGCGTTGGGCCACACAGGGCAAGACCGTTTGGGAAATCAGCGTGATCCGTGCGATTTCCCCGGCCACCGTGAAATTTCACCTGAGCAACATCTACGCCAAGCTCGGGGTGAGCAATCGTGCGCAGGCGGTGGGTGAGGCCGGCAGGCGAGGCTTGTTGCGCTGAGCGAAAAGAACACCGTCAAGCGCAAATGCCGCTCTTGTAGGAGCGAGCAAGCTCGCTCCCACGGAATCGAACAGCATTACAACTGCGTGGACGTGGCAGCCAGAAAATTGGCTAAATATTTACATCGAGTAATAGCTCGGCAGCGCAAAGCGTTGCTGGCTCTGCAACATGGAAATCTGCGGCAACTCGCTGGCATGTTCGGCCAAATCGCGGCGGATAGCGCTGATGGCCCAGGATAATTGATCGCCGGCGTGCAGTTGCGAGTAGGAGATCGACCGCTTGAACACTCGACCATCACTGCTGCGCAACGTCAGCAGGATCCCGCCGTCCGGACGTGGCTGAGTGGTGACGTCGTAGTTGGAGAACAGCGAAGTAAACTTTTCTTGGATCAGGTTCATGTCAATCGGCTCCATTTGCGCATGTGTGGCAATCATGGAGGGGTAATTGCAGCGATTGTGCCAGTATTCTAAATCTATAAAATCGTTATAAATCAATAAGTTAATAAAAATTGAATTTATTGGATTCGTGCAATCTGCATGAATGGCCATCGTGCATCCTGCATTTTGCGAGGTGACGGGCAGTGCTGAGGTCTTGCTCGGCGGATACAAAACATTTCAAAAACTGCGTGTACAGCCGCGCAACCGCAGGCGTACTTTTTGCCCGTTCAGCAGAGGAATTGCTGTTGTGTCTCATGCCCGAACACCGCCCGACAATAACAATACAGGCCCGACGCAGAGGGCCTGGCGGGAGCATCCATGAGCGGCACGCATCACGACATGATCACCTGGAGCATGATGCTCCGAAAGCTACCGGCAATCGTCAAAGCCCTGCCACGAGTGGTCAAGGGGTTGAAGATCGGCAACGTCAAACAGCCGGACCAGCCTTGTGGCCTGGCCTTCACCTTCGAGCAGGCGACGCTGCGCAACCCGGATGGCCCGGCGCTGCTGCAAGGCTCGGTGGTGCTCAGCTATCGCCAGGTCAATCAGTGGGCCAACCGCATCGCCCACCATCTGATTGCCCAAGGGATCGGCAAGGGCGACGTGGTCGGTATTCTCATTGAAAACCGCCCCGAGTTGCTGGTCAGTGTGCTGGCAGTGGCCAAGGTCGGCGCTATCAGCGCCATGCTCAATACCTCTCAGACCCAGCAGGCGCTGCTGCATAGCGTCAATCTCGTCAACCCGGTGGCCGTTGTGGTGGGGGCGGAGTTGGTCCAGGCCTACTCGGCGATTCGCCAGCGAGTGGCCATCGATCCCGACAAAACCTGGTGGTTGGCCGATCCGCTGAATCCGCAAGCGTTGCCTGAGGGCTTCGCCGACCTGATCGCCGCAAGTGTCGATTGCCCCTTGGACAATCCACCCAGTAGTCAGCAGGTATATTTCGACGACGCCTGTTTTTACATCTATACCTCGGGCACCACAGGCTTGCCCAAGGCCGGAGTGTTCAAGCACGGGCGCTGGATGAAGAGCTCCACCAGTTTCGGTCTGATCGCCCTCGATATGGGGCCCGACGATATCGTCTATTGCACCCTGCCGCTGTACCACGCCACCGGGCTGTGCGTGTGCTGGGGTTCGGCGATTTGCGGCGCTTCGGCGTTCGCCATCCGCCGCAAGTTCAGCGCCAGTCAGTTCTGGAATGACGTGCGCAAGTACCGCGCCACGACCATCGGCTATGTCGGCGAGCTGTGTCGCTACCTGATAGACCAGCCCGCAGGCCCTGACGAGCGCGAGCATGGGGTGGTGAAGATGATCGGCAACGGTTTGCGCCCAGGGGTGTGGAGTGAGTTCAAGGGGCGTTTTGGCGTCCGGCACGTCTGTGAACTGTATGCGGCGAGCGACGGCAATATAGGCTTCAGCAACATTCTTAACTTCGACAACACCATCGGATTCTCGCTGATGTCCTGGGAGCTTGTGGAGTTCGCCCATGAAACAGGGGCGCCGCTGCGCAACGGCAGGGGCTTCATGCAGAAAGTCGGCAAGGGGCGGCAGGGGCTGCTGTTGGCGAAAATCGATGACAAGGCGCCACTGGACGGCTACACCGATCCGCAGAAAACCGAAAAAGTCGTGCTGCATGATGTCTTCGAAAAGGGCGATCGCTACTTCAATACCGGCGACCTGTTGCGCAATATCGGCTTCGGCCATGCGCAGTTTGTCGATCGGTTGGGCGATACCTTTCGTTGGAAGGGCGAGAATGTTTCGACCACCGAAGTTGAAAACATCCTGCTGCAGCATCCGCAAATCGCCGAGGCCGTGGCCTATGGCGTGGAGATCAGCAATACCAATGGCCGGGCCGGGATGGCGGCGATTACCCCGGCGGAGTCCCTGGCCACCCTGGATTTCACTGATCTGTTGAAATTCGCCCGGGAACAACTGCCCGGCTACGCAGTGCCGTTGTTTCTGCGGGTCAAAGTCAAAATGGAAACCACCGGCACGTTCAAATATCAGAAGACCCGACTCAAGGAGGAGGCCTTTGATCCAGGCAAGACGGCTGAGGATCCGATTTACGCCTGGTTGCCGGGGTCGGACACCTATGTGCAAGTGACCGAGCAGATACTGCTGGATATCAATGCGGGCAAGTACCGTTATTGATTCTGGCTATGGCGGCGCGAGAGAAAAAAGGGGTGACAGCGGCAGCGCCGCTTGAGGACACTAGCGGCTTTGCGATTGACCGAATGTGGAGCCTCAAATGTCAGACCAATCCCGCCAGATGACCCCGGAAGAAGCCGCGGAGTTTGCCGAGCAGGTTTTCAACAAGGCTCGCGAGGGCGACGCGGCCATGCTCGCGGCCCTGCTGAGCAAAGGCTTGCCGGCTAACCTGCGCAACCACAAGGGCGACACCCTGCTGATGCTGGCGGCCTATCACGGGCATGTCGAGGCGGTGAAAGTCCTGCTCGAACACAAGGCTGATCCGGAAATTCGTAACGATAACGGCCAGAGCCCGATTGCCGGCGCGGCATTCAAGGGCGATCTGCCAGTGGTCACCGCCTTGATTGAAGGTGGCGCCGAAATCGAAGGTTCGTCCTTCGACGGCCGTACCGCATTGATGATGGCGGCAATGTTCAACCGCACCGCGATCGTCGACTACTTGATCAGCAAAGGGGCCGACCCCCGGGCCAAGGATGCCAATGGCATCACCGCGCTGGACGCGGCGAAGACCATGGGCGCGACCGACACCACGGCGCAATTGCAGAAAATCCTCGGCTGAGTGGCCTGGCGTTGAGTCGGTGTTGGTCAGCCAGTGCCGGCCAAACGTTGGCAAATACGCTATTCTTCGCCCCCGAAAATCTCACCGCAACAGGATCCGCCATGAAAGCTGCACTCATCGAACTCATCAGTAAAATCAGCTCCGGCTGCATGAGCGAGGACGAAATCACGCGGATCGCCGACGAAGCGGCGCAAGCCTACGCAGATCCCGAGGCCTTTCTGGCGGCCAATCCGGATATCAATTACGACGAGACCTTCCCGATTGCCCTGGGTGAGTGGGTAGTTGTGGGTAGCCTGCCGGAGACGGTGTTGTTCCAGGCCGACACCTACATGGATCTGTTTGCGCAGATCGTCGCCTCGTTCGGCCCGGACGTGGCCTTCAACATCAAGCCCAAGCAACTGGCCAAGACCGAGGCGTTGACTGCGCTCAATCGCATCCAGATCCAGATGGGCAGCATGAATCCGGAAAACGGCGGCTACACCCTGATCAACTTCAGCCAATTGCTCGACGATGAACTGCAGGTGGTGCTGGTATACGGCAATGACGTGGCGCGGGTCCTGGAGTTGTGTGCCGAAGTCGGCATCCAGGCGGCGCAGTCACTGGAAGCGCTGAAAGTGGCGGTCCACGTCTGAACCCTTGGGTGCAATAAAACGGAACCCTTGCGGGAGCGGGCTATCCTAAGGGACGAATGCCTTCTCTTTGGAGTGACACCATGGGTTCTACCTTCAATGGCCTGATTGGCCTGATCATCCTCGCGCTGGATATCTGGGCGATTATCAATGTGCTCAAAAGCAGTGCGTCCACCGGGATGAAAATTGTCTGGACGCTGTTGATCCTGCTGTTGCCGGTGCTGGGCCTGATCATCTGGGCAATTGCCGGGCCACGAGGGAATGTGCGTATTTGACCTCCCACAGGCAGGTCAACAGAGGGGCCGATCAAGGCCCCTTTTTTGTGTTTCGAGATATGCGTTGCACGAAATTTTCACAATCGCTCCAAGACAATCCTTCCGCGCAAACTTCACCCCGGCCATCCTTGATCCAGTAATCAATGGCAATGGCGTGGGTGATCGTGCAACATCTGCGCACCGCGCAAAGTCCCGGCCGTTGCCCGCAGGTGACGGCAATCAGAGGCCACGGCGCCGCGACTGCTTTGCAACTTCAACTTCCAATGGGTCCTAAAACGACATGGCAAACCCGGACGCCCTGAATCAGCAGCGAGCCTCGAATCGTCTGCTGCAACCGACCGTGAAATCCCATCTGGCCTACACGCTGCTTTGTGCCCTGGTCATGATGGTGATGCTCTCCCTGCTGCGCGTGGCGCTGCTGGTGTACAACCGGGAGATGATGCTCGATACACCGGCTTCGACCTTCCTCGAAGCATTCGCCAACGGCTTGCGCTTCGACCTGCGCCTGGTGGTCTACCTGAGCATCCCGCTGTTGCTGGCGCTGTTCAGTGTGCGCGCCATGGCTGCGCGCGGCCTGTTCCGCCTGTGGCTGACCGTGGTTTCGAGCATCGCGCTGTTCCTCGGCCTGATGGAGATGGATTTCTACCGCGAATTCCACCAGCGCCTTAACGGCCTGGTCTTCCAGTACGTCAAGGAAGACCCGAAAACCGTGATGAGCATGCTCTGGTACGGTTTCCCGGTGGTTCGCTACCTGCTGGCGTGGGTGGTCGGGACCTGGATCCTCAGCCTGGCGTTCAAGGGCGCTGACCGTGCCACCCGTCCTCGGGGCCCATTCAGCGGTGGCAATGTCAGCAGCCGTCAGGTGGCACCGTGGTACACCCGCACCGCGGTGTTCATGGTCTGCCTGCTGATCTGTGTCGCGGCGGCCCGTGGCACTCTGCGTCAGGGCCCGCCAATGCGCTGGGGCGACGTGTACACCACCGACTCCAACTTCGCCAACCAGTTGGGCCTTAATGGCACCTTGCAACTGATTGCGGCAGCGAAAAGCCGTATGTCCGAAGACCGCGACAACATCTGGAAACCTACCCTGCCGCAGCCTGAAGCGCAGCAGATCGTGCGTGACCTGCTGGTGATGCCGGACGAAAAACTGGTGGATGCCGACACCGCTGCCGTGCGCCGCGACTTCCTGCCGCCAGCAGACAAGACCCTGCCGATCAAGAACGTCGTGGTCATCCTGATGGAAAGCATGGCCGGTCACTCGGTCGGTGCGCTGGGCGCGCCGGGCAACATCACGCCGTACCTGGACAAACTGTCCCAGGAAGGCCTGCTGTTCGACCGCTTCTTCTCCAACGGCACCCACACCCACCAAGGCATGTTCGCCACCATGGCGTGCTTCCCCAACCTGCCGGGCTTCGAATACCTGATGCAGACCCCGGAAGGCAGTCACAAGCTGTCGGGCCTGCCGCAGTTGCTCAGCGCGCGCAAGTTTGACGATGTATACGTGTACAACGGCGACTTCGCCTGGGACAACCAGTCGGGCTTCTTCAGCAACCAGGGCATGACCAACTTCGTCGGTCGCAACGACTTCATCAACCCGGTGTTCTCCGACCCGACCTGGGGTGTGTCCGACCAGGACATGTTCGACCGCGGCCTGGTGGAACTGAAGGCCCGGGAAAACGGCAAGCCGTTCTACGCCTTGCTGCAGACCCTGTCCAACCACACCCCGTACGCGCTGCCGACGCCGTTGCCGGTGGAGAAGGTCACCAACCGTGGCAACCTCAACGAGCACTTGACCGCCATGCGCTACTCCGACTGGGCACTGGGCCAGTTCTTTGAAAAGGCGCGTAAAGAGCCGTATTTCAAGGAAACCCTGTTTGTCATCGTTGGCGACCACGGTTTTGGCAACGAGCGCCAGATCACCGAAATGGACCTGGGCCGCTTCAACGTGCCGATGCTGATGATTGCGCCGGGCATCCAGGAGAAGTTCGGCAAGCTGGACCATACCGTCGGCACCCAGGTCGACATCGTACCGACCATCATGGGTCGCCTCGGTGGCGAAGTGCGTCACCAGTGCTGGGGACGTGACCTGCTCAACCTGCCGGAAGGCGATACCGGTTTCGGCGTGATCAAGCCGTCGGGTAGCGAGCAAACCACGGCAATCATCACCCAGGACCAAGTGCTGGTACTGCCTAAAGAGAAAGACATGGCGCCGAAGATGTACAAGTACCAACTGGGTGCCAACCCGGGCGCCGAAGTGGTGCCGGATGCACCGCGTACAGCGGAGATGAAGCAAAAACTTGAAGCATTCCTGCAGACAGCGACCAAGAGTCTGATGGATAACACCGCCGGTGTCGTCGACGGCACGCCGGATTAATCTGCGCCGCAATAACGCGCCGGATTAACGTCCGGCGTAACGAACTGTCGGAGCGAGCCAGCTCGCTCCGACAGTTTTCTGGAAAAGCGCAGGGGTTGTTGGTTACCCGTCAAATCCTGCCCAGTAGCAGCAACACCAGCAAGACCACCACCACTACGCCGATCACCCCTGACGGTCCATAACCCCAACTTCTGGAGTGTGGAAACACCGGCAGGCCGCCGATCAATAGCAGAATCAGAATAATCAGAAGAATCGTGCCCATGTCGAATTCCTTATTGGAGTGGCATTGAACGTCGCACTGGTTGAACAACAGGCTCGCTTGTTTTAAATCCGAGCGGCTTAAAACTTTCGACTGCGGCATACACGAGAAAATTCAAAGTTTCTTCCAGCAGGCTGCGTTGTTCCGCGTTAGTCCAGCCCTACGCGTTGCGGTTTGCCCGGGGCATTCAGCGCTTTGATGGTCGTGGGTGTAGGAAATTCCTTCGCTACACTGCGAGCATCTTTCCCAGAACAACAAGGCAACTTCCTATGCAAAATCGCATGATGATCACTGGCGCCGGGTCCGGCCTGGGTCGCGAAATCGCCCTGCGCTGGGCGCGTGAAGGTTGGCAGTTGGCCTTGTCCGATGTCAGTGAACCGGGCCTTCAGGAAACCTTGAGGCTGGTGCGCGAGGCTGGCGGTGATGGCTTTATCCAGCGTTGCGACGTGCGCGATTACAGCCAGTTGACCGCCTTTGCCCAGGCTTGCGAGGTCAAGCTCGGCGGCATCGATGTGATCGTCAACAATGCGGGCGTGGCGTCCGGTGGCTTTTTCAGCGAGTTGTCGCTGGAAGATTGGGACTGGCAGATTGCGATCAACCTAATGGGGGTGGTCAAGGGCTGCAAGGCGTTCCTGCCGCTGCTGGAGCAGAGCAAAGGCAAGATCATCAACATCGCGTCGATGGCGGCACTGATGCAGGGGCCGGCCATGAGCAACTACAACGTGGCCAAGGCTGGCGTGGTGGCACTGTCCGAGAGCCTGCTGATCGAATTGGCGCAGCAGGAGATCGGCGTGCACGTGGTTTGCCCTTCGTTCTTCCAGACCAACCTGCTCGACTCGTTCCGGGGTCCGACTCCGGCCATGAAGGCCCAGGTCGGTAAGTTGCTGGAAAGCTCGCCGATCAGCGCCAGCGACATTGCCGACTACATCTATCAGCAGGTGGCGGCCGGAGAGTTCATGATCCTGCCCCACGAACAAGGGCGCATGGCCTGGGCGCTGAAGCAGAAAAACCCGCAATTGCTCTACAACGAAATGACCCTGATGGCCGACAAGATGCGCGCCAAGGCCCGCCAGGGCGCCAACTGAGCTTGCGACTGACCGACTGCCTCGTTAGGGTGGCCGCACCTGGCTTCCCTGACGAGATGGATGCATGCTCAATTACCTGTGGTTCTTCCTCGCCGCGCTGTTTGAAATCGCCGGCTGCTACGCGTTCTGGATGTGGCTGCGCCAGGGCAAAAGCGCCTGGTGGATCGCGCCGGCGCTGCTCAGCCTGACGCTGTTTGCCCTGTTGCTGACCAAAATCGAATCGAACTATGCCGGTCGGGCTTATGCGGCCTATGGCGGCATCTACATCGTCGCCTCGATTGGCTGGCTGTGGATGATCGAGCGGGTCCGGCCGCTGAGTTCTGACTGGTGGGGCGTTGCCCTGTGTGTGCTGGGGGCGAGCATCATTTTGTTGGGACCGCGCTTTACTGCAACTTGAGGCAAAACCGCCGCTTTGCAAGGGATGTCTGTAGGGTAATTCGATCTAGCGTGTAGGAGGTGGCTGATTTCCCGCGGCTGTCTTGAAGGGCCGGCACAACCCGGCCATCTTCAGGGCCCGGTTACCTCAAGGACTACAGCCATGCTCGTTCTCAGCCGCGCTATCGGTGAACAGATCTCCATTGGCGACACCATCACGGTACGCATCCTCGCCGTGAGTGGCGGCAACGTGCGCTTCGGCATCGAAGCCCCGCGACACGTTAACGTCTACCGTTGCGAAATCTATGAGCGCATTCATGCCAAGCGCCTGCGCAAGGAGGTGCGGGGCTGAATATTCAGTCGAACAGGTGCTTGGGCACGTCGTGCTTGAGCATAAGCTGGCACTGCTCGCTTTCGGGATCAAAGACAATCACCGCCTGGCCTTTACTCAGGGCATTGCGCACCCGCAGTACGCGGGTTTGCAAAGGGGTGTCGTCACCGTTGTCGGTGCCGTCGCGGGTGACGAAGTCTTCGATCAGGCGGGTCAGGGTGTCGACTTCAAGTTGCTCGTGGGGGATCAGCATAACTACCTCGGTCATCAATTCGCTGATGCTACGGCGCTTCACCCCACACTTCCAGTAGGCGTCTGCCCTCAGTCGGTTGAGCGCTGTCCTACCAGGCTGTCCACCGACGGCACCCGGGTCTCGCTTTCCATTTGCGCGTCATGTTCGATCTGATGGCTGAAGCGGTCCAGCGAACCCTTGGCCGGCTGCGCATCGCTGGCAAATACCGGAGGGCTGAGGATGTAGGCGCCGAGCAGGCGACTCAAGGCTGCCAGGCTGTCGATGTGGGTGCGCTCGTAACCGTGGGTGGCGTCGCAACCGAAGGCCAGCAGGGCGGTGCGGATGTCGTGGCCGGCGGTGACCGCGGAGTGGGCGTCACTGAAGTAATAACGGAACAGATCGCGACGCACCGGCAGTTCGTTGGCGCTGGCCAGGTGCAACAAGTGTCGCGACAGGTGATAGTCGTAAGGCCCGGCGGAGTCTTGCATGGCCACGCTGACCGCGTGTTCGCTGGAGTGTTGGCCGGGGGCGACCGGGGCGATGTCGATGCCGACGAATTCGCTGACATCCCAGGGTAACGCCGCCGCCGCACCGCTGCCGGTTTCCTCGGTGATGGTGAACAGGGGATGACAGTCGATCATCAGCGGCTCATCACTCTCGACGATTGCCTTGAGCGCGGCCAGCAGCGCGGCGACGCCAGCCTTGTCGTCCAGATGGCGGGCGCTGATATGGCCGCTTTCGGTGAATTCGGGCAGCGGGTCGAAGGCGACGAAGTCGCCGACGCTGATCCCCAGCGAATCGCAGTCGGCCCGGGTGGCGCAGTAGGCATCCAGGCGCAGTTCGACGTGGTCCCAACTGACCGGCAGTTCGTCCACCGCCGTGTTAAAGGCATGTCCGGAGGCCATTAGTGGCAACACGCTCCCACGGATCACCCCGGTATCGGTAAACAGACTGACGCGACTGCCCTCGGCGAAGCGGCTCGACCAGCAGCCCACCGGGGCGAGGGTCAGGCGACCGTTGTCCTTGATTGCGCGGACGCTGGCGCCGATGGTGTCCAAATGCGCGGAAACGGCGCGGTCGGGACTGTTTTTCTGGCCCTTGAGGGTCGCGCGGATGGTCCCGCGCCGAGTCAGTTCAAAAGGGATGCCCAGTTCTTCGAGGCGTTCTGCGACATACCGCACGATGGTGTCGGTGAAGCCGGTGGGGCTGGGAATCGCGAGCATTTCCAGCAGGACTTTTTGCAGGTACGCGAGATCGGGTTCTGGAATCTTACCGGTCATTGGAACTCCTGAAAGGGTAGGGGCGCTGGTCAAATCGCCACATGACTGTGGGGAAACAGCAGGTCGACAAAACGCTCTGCCACCGGTTGCGGCTCATGGTTGGCCAGCCCGGCGCGCTCGTTGGCTTCGATGAATACATAATCCGGCTGGTCTGCCGCGGGCACCATCAGGTCGAGGCCGACCATCGGGATGTCGAGAGCGCGGGCGGCGCGCACGGCGGCGTCGACCAGGGTTGGATGGAGGATCGCGGTGACGTCTTCCAGGGTGCCGCCGGTATGCAGATTGGCGGTACGTCGCACGAACAACCGCTCGCCAGCTGGCAGAACGGTGTCGTAGTGGTAGCCGGCACTTTGCAGGGTACGTTCGGTTTCGTGGTCCAGCGGGATCTTGCTTTCGCCATGGGTGGCGGCCTGGCGCCGCCGGCTTTGCGCCTCGATCAGGGCCTGAATCCTGTGCTGGCCGTCGCCGATGATCTCTGCCGGACGGCGAATCGCCGCTGCCGCCACTTCGAAGCCAATGACTAGGATGCGCAGGTCGAGGCCTTCGTGGAAGCTTTCCAGCAGCACCCGACTGTCGAAGGCACGGGCGGCGTCGATGGCCTGCTGCACCTCGTCGATCTGCTGCAAATCCACCGCCACGCCCTGGCCCTGCTCGCCGTCCAGCGGCTTGACCACCACCCGTTGATGCTCGTCGAGAAACGCCAGGTTGTCGTCGGCATTGCCCGCCAGTTGCTGCGCGGGAAGATTAAGACCGGCGGCCTTGAGCACTTTGTGGGTCAGGCTTTTGTCCTGGCACAGGCTCATGCTGATGGCGCTGGTCAGGTCGCTGAGGGATTCGCGGCAACGCACCCGGCGCCCACCGTGACTCAGAGTGAACATGCCGGCCTGGGCGTCATCGACCTGCACATCGATGCCGCGCCGGTGGGCTTCCTCGACAATGATTCGCGCGTAAGGATTGAACTCGGCTTCGGGTCCCGGGCCGAGGAACAGCGGCTGATTGATGCCGTTCTTGCGCTTGATGGCGAAGGTCGACAGCGTGCGAAACCCCAGCTTGGCGTAAAGCTGCTTGGCCTGGCGGTTGTCGTGCAACACCGAGAGGTCGAGGTAGCTCAAGCCACGACTCATGAAATGCTCGATCAGGTGACGCACCAGCACCTCGCCGACCCCGGGCCGCGTGCACTGCGGATCGACCGCCAGGCACCAGAGGCTGCTGCCGTGCTCCGGGTCGTGGAACGCCTTGTGATGATTGAGACCCATGACGCTGCCGATCACCGCGCCGCTGTCTTCGTCCTCGGCCAGCCAGTACACCGGCCCGCCATGGTGACGGGGTGTCAGGCGTTCGGGGTCGATCGGCAGCATGTTGCGCAGTTGGTACAGCCGGTTGATCGCTTGCCAGTCCGTCGCGCTCTGGGCACGGCGGATGCGAAAACCGCGGAACACCCGGGTCGCCTGGCGATAGTCGCTGAACCACAGGCGCAGGGTGTCGGAGGGGTCGAGAAACAGCTGCGTCGGTTCCAGCCCCAGCACCTGCTGGGGTGCGGCAACGTAGAGGGCGATGTCACGCTCGCCGGGTTGTTCGTGGGCCAGTTCACCGGCCAGGCTCGCCGCGTCGGGAAAGGTGTGGCCGATCAGCAAGCGCCCCCAGCCGCAATGCACGGCAATCGGCTCGCCGCTGCTGTTGCCGTCTTCGGCAAAACGCGCCTGCAGGCGTTCATAGGACGGCGCTTGGCCGCGCAGCAAGCGCTGGTTGAGGGCTGTGGCGTGAGGTTTCATTGATCAGATTCCTTGTTCGCTGAGCCACAGGTTCAGCGCCGCCAGTTGCCACAGCTTGGAGCCGCGCAGCGGGGTCAGTTGGCCCTGCGGGTCGGTGAGCAGGCGATCGAGCATCGCCGGATTGAACAGGCCACGGTCCTGGCTTGGGTCGAGCAGCAACTCGCGCACCCAATTCAGGGTGTCGCCCTGCAAATGCTTGAGCCCGGGCACCGGGAAATAGCCTTTCTTGCGGTCGATCACCTCGCTGGGGATCACCAGCCGCGCCGCTTCCTTGAGCACTTGCTTGCCACCGTCCGGCAGCTTGAATTTGCCCGGCACCCGGGCGGACAACTCCACCAGGCGGTAGTCGAGAAACGGCGTGCGCGCCTCCAGACCCCAGGCCATGGTCATGTTATCCACACGCTTGACCGGGTCGTCGACCAGCATCACCGTGCTGTCCAGGCGCAGCGCTTTATCCACAGGCGCTTCGGCGCCGGGCTGGGCGAAATGCTCGCGGACGAAGTCACCGGCCGCATCATGGTCGGTCATCCACTGCGGTTGCACCGTGGCGGCGTAGTCCTCGTAACTGCGGTCGAAAAACGCCTGGCGATAGGCCGCGTATGGATCGCTTGCGGCATCTACCTGCGGGTACCAGTGGTAGCCGGCAAACAGTTCGTCGGCACCCTGACCGCTTTGAACCACCTTGCAGTGTTTGGCCACCTCACGGGACAACAGATAAAAGGCAATGCAGTCGTGGCTGACCATCGGCTCGCTCATCGCCCGAAAGGCCGCCGGCAATTGCTCGATGATTTCTTTTTCGTCGATGCGCAGCTGGTGATGGCGGGTGCCGTAGTGCTTGGCGATCAGGTCGGAATACTGGAATTCGTCGCCGCGCTCGCCGCCGGCATCCTGAAAGCCGATGGAAAAGGTCGACAGATCCTCAACGCCTACTTCACGCAACAGCCCCACCAGCAGGCTCGAATCGACGCCGCCGGACAGCAGCACACCAACGTCCACCGCTGCCCGTTGACGAATCGCCACGGCTTCGCGGGTGCTGTCGAGAACCCGGTCACGCCAGTCTTCGAGGGTCAGATTCTGCTCGTCGGCGCGTGGGCCGTAGGGCAGGGTCCACCAGGTTTTCTGCTCGGTGCGGCCGTCGGCCTCGATGCGCATCCAGCTCGCTGGCGGCAGTTTTTCAATGCCGGCCAACAGGGTACGCGGCGCCGGCACCACGGCGTGGAAGTTCAGGTAGTGGTTCAGCGCGACGGGATCGAGAATCGGCGTGATGTCGCCGCCCTTGAGCAGCGCCGGCAAGGCTGAGGCGAAGCGCAGGCGCTGATCGGTGCGCGACAGGTACAGCGGCTTGACCCCGAGACGATCGCGGGCGATGAACAGGCGCTTGGCATCGCGCTCCCAGATGGCAAAGGCAAACATGCCATTGAGTTTCGGCAGCAGCGCTTCGCCCCAGGCGTGGTAGCCCTTGAGCAGAACTTCGGTGTCGCCACCGGAATGGAACGCATAGCCCAGGCCTTCCAGCTCGGCGCGCAATTCCGGGAAGTTGTAGATCGCGCCATTGAAGGCCAGGGACAGGCCCAGGACGTTATCGATCATCGGCTGCGCCGATCCGTCCGACAGGTCCATGATTTTCAGGCGGCGATGGCCCAGGGCAATCGGCCCCTGGCTATGAAAACCCCAGGCGTCGGGGCCACGAGGTGCCAGATGATGGGTGATGCGTTCGATGGCCGCCAGGTCGGCCGGTTGAAGATCAAAACGTAACTCGCCAGCTAATCCGCACATGTAGTCCAAGCCCTTTTTTTCGGCATGTGTGTCGCTACTGGTGGCTTAGGTGTACCGCTGATTGCAGCATTTGCACTCTGTACGGCTTTTCAGGCGGCACCTGCTTGCGCAGCGCGCTCGACCAGTAGCGTTATGCACCGAACCGGGCGGCATTTGCGTGCCGCCACGGCTGATGGTCTGGGTTTTTCGAGTGACCGGGCGCCGCGATCGTTCAATAAAATTTACCAACGGTCGTGGCTTGGCGGGCTTTTTTCACTGAAAGGACACTACTGCCGGCGTAAAACCCGGATAATCGCGCCCATTCAGTTTCGCTAGACTTTTTTGGTAATCCCTTATGGAAATCAAGGTTAATTTTCTCGACAACCTCCGACTTGAAGCCAAGTTCGATGACTTCACGGTGATTGCCGACCAACCGATTCGCTACAAGGGTGATGGCTCGGCTCCAGGGCCGTTCGATTACTTCCTGGCCTCGTCGGCCCTGTGTGCGGCGTACTTCGTGAAGCTGTACTGCAGCACGCGCAACATTCCCACCGAGAACATCCGGCTGTCGCAGAACAACATCGTCGACCCGGAAAATCGCTACAACCAGATCTTCAAGATCCAGGTTGAACTGCCGGCCGATATTTCCGACAAGGACCGCCAGGGCATCCTGCGATCCATCGACCGCTGCACGGTGAAAAAAGTGGTGCAGGCCGGGCCGGAGTTCGTTATCGAAGAGGTGGACAACCTCGACGCCGATGCTCAGGCGCTGCTGATGCCTAACTCGGCGGCGGACGCCAGCACCTTCATCGTCGGCAAGGACCTACCGCTGGAGCAGACCATCGCCAACATGTCGGGCATCCTCGCCGACCTGGGGATGAAGATCGAAATCGCTTCATGGCGCAACATCGTGCCCAACGTCTGGTCGCTGCATATCCGCGATGCCCATTCGCCGATGTGCTTCACCAATGGCAAAGGCGCCACCAAGGAAGGCGCACTGGCCTCTGCCTTGGGCGAGTTTATCGAGCGGCTGAACTGCAACTTCTTCTATAACGATCAGTTCTGGGGCGAAGACATCGCCAACGCGGCGTTCGTGCATTACCCGGACGAGCGCTGGTTCCAGCCAGGTCGCAAGGATGAACTGCCGCCAGAAATCCTCGATCCGCACTGCCTGAAGATCTACAACCGAGATGGCGAGTTGCGTGGCTCGCACCTGTTCGACACCAACTCAGGTAACGAAGAGCGGGGCATCGTGTCCTTGCCGTTCGTGCGCCAGTCCGATGGCGAAGTGGTGTATTTCCCGTCGAACCTGATCGAAAACCTGTTCCTGAGCAACGGCATGAGTGCCGGCAATACCCTGGCTGAAGCCCAGGTGCAGTGCCTGTCGGAGATCTTCGAGCGGGCGGTGAAGCGCGAAATCATCGAAGGCGAGTTCGCCCTGCCGGACGTACCGCAGGAAGTGCTGGCCAAGTACCCGGCGATTCTTGCCGGGATCCAGGGGTTGGAGGAGCAGGGCTTCCCGGTGCTGGTCAAGGATGCTTCGCTGGGCGGTGAATTCCCGGTGATGTGCGTGACCCTGATGAACCCGCGCACCGGCGGTGTATTCGCCTCGTTCGGCGCGCACCCGAGCCTGGAAGTGGCGCTGGAACGCAGCCTCACCGAATTGCTTCAGGGCCGCAGTTTCGAGGGCTTGAACGATTTGCCGCTGCCGACCTTCGAAGGCCACGCGGTGACCGAGCCGAACAACTTCGTCGAGCACTTCATCGACTCCAGCGGCGTGGTCTCGTGGCGCTTCTTCAGCGCCCAGTCGGATTACGAGTTTGTCGAGTGGGACTTCACCAGCGAAGGCGAAAACTCCAACGCCGAAGAAGCCGCGACCCTGTTCAAGATTCTCGAAGACATGGGCAAGCAGGTGTACATGGCGGTGTATGAGCACTTCGGTGCCACGGCCTGCCGGATCCTGGTGCCGGACTATTCGGAAATCTATCCGTTGGACGACCTGATCTGGGACAACACCAACAAGGCGCTGTTCTTCCGTGCCGACATCCTCAATCTGCACAGCCTCGACGACGCCGAACTGAAGGCCCTGGGCGAGCGCCTGGTGGAAAGCGAGCTGGACGATTACACCGACATCACCACCCTGATCGGTATCGAGTTCGACGACAACACGGCCTGGGGCCAGTTGACCATCCTCGAGCTGAAACTGCTGATCTACCTCGCCCTGCAACAGTTCGAAGAGGCGAAGGACGCGGTGGAAGCCTTCCTGCAGTACAACGACAACACCGTCGAGCGCGGCCTGTTCTACCAGGCAGTGAACGCAGTGCTGGAGATGGAGTTGGACGAAGACCTGGAGCTGGCGGACTACGAGGTCAACTTCCGTCGTATGTTTGGCAACGAGCGAATGGACGCGGCGATTGGTTCGGTCAACGGCAGCGTGCGCTTCCATGGCCTGACGCCAACCAGCATGAAGCTCGAAGGGCTGGATCGGCACCTGCGGTTGATCGACAGCTACAAGAAACTGCATGCGGCACGGGCCAAAGTCGCGGGTGTTTGACGGCTGTAGGCGCTGGCTTGCAAGCGACAGGGGGCTCTGCGGTGTGTCAGAAACAGGAATAGCATTTTGAAATTTCACCCTGTCACCGCCACAGAAATCCCCGAGGTCCTGACCTTCGTTCAACAGGTCCGCGCCGAGTTGTTTCCCAAGCTCAGCGCCAGCGGCCTGCCGGCTGATCTGGCGCATTTCGAGGCGGTCTATCTGCGCGGTGACGGGCGGTTTCTGGTGGCGCGGGTCGACGGGCTGATCGTCGCCACGATCGGCTACCTGCCGTACGACGGACGTTTCCCCCAGCTGGATTATCGCGGCCGCAAAGTGGTCGAGGTGGTTCGGCTGTTCGTCCTGCCGGCTTACCGACGAGTCGGTCTGGCGGCGCAGTTGTACGGCGCCTTGCTGGCCCTGGCCCAGGCGGACGGCGTGCAGGTGGTCTACCTGCACACCCATCCCTTCCTTCCCGGCGCCATTGATTTCTGGATTCGCCAGGGCTTCGCGATCATCGATGTCGAGGCTGATCCGCTGTGGCAGACCACCCATATGGAATTCCAACTGGCGACTATTGAGCCTGCTGGTGCTGCAACAGACGGCTGAAACGCTCGGTGGCACGCTTTGGCAAGGCTGACGGGATTTCGGCTGGCTGGGTGGTGGTTGGACCGACCTGGATCAGCATCACCATGCCCATGGCCAGATGCGGGGTGCATTGGATGCCATACAGGCCAGGGATGTCGAAAACCTGCTCGATCTCCTGATTGATTTTGCCCTTGAACGCAGTAGCCCCTGCCGGCAGTAGCCCCGCGACCGAAGCGGCGTTGTGCCCGCTTTGGCTGGGAATGAACCTGACACTGTCACCGGGCTCGATACGCAGGTAATCCGGCTCGTAGACCATGCTGCCAGCGGCACCACGGGTGAGCATTTTCACTTCAAAAGTTTGCGCCTGCAGGGCCGAGCAGAACAGGGCGCTGGCGAGCAGCACGGGTAAGGATAGAGAGCGCATGTCGAGTCCTCGATTGATCAGGTGGCGCGCAAGCGCAGGATCTGCGCGCCATCGAATGGGTCCGTGAGGTAGTGGGCCTGTACGCCGAAGGTGGCGTGCAAACGTTGTGGCGTGAGCACTTCCAGGGGCTTACCGAGCGCCACCAGCCGTCCACGGTCGAGGATTGCCAGGCGGTCGCAGGTCAGGGCCTGGTTGAGGTCGTGCAGCACGATCAGGCTGGTAACGGGCAGCGCCTGCACACCCTTGAGAATCGTCAGTTGATGCTGGATGTCGAGGTGGTTGGTCGGCTCGTCGAGCAGCAGGATCTGCGGACGCTGGGCGAGGGCCCGGGCGATATGCACGCGCTGGCGCTCACCCCCGGACAGACCACGCCAGATGCGTGTGCTCAGGTGCGTGGCGTCGACATCGTGCAGGGCCTGGCGGACGATCGCCTCGTCCTCCCGGCTCCACGGGCTCAGGGCCGACAACCAGGGCGTGCGGCCGAGCGCGACGGCGTCGAAAACGCGGATCGCGTCGTCGGTGTCGGCCTGTTGCTCGACCACCGCCAGGCGTTGCGCAATGCTGCGGCGCGAAAGTTTTTCCAGCGGCTGGTCAGCCAGCCACACACCGCCGGCTGACGGCGTGCGCAAGCCGGCCAACAGCTTGAGCAAGGTGGACTTGCCGGAGCCGTTGGACCCGACGACGCCGAGGGTTTCGCCGGGGTGCAGATCGAGATGGATATCCTGCAGCAACTCGGCGTCACGCACCTTGAAGGACAGACCTCGGCACCTCAGAACGGGGGCGCTCATCGGGCGCTCCTGCGGCCGATCAGGATCAGCGCAAACACCGGCGCACCGACCAGCGCGGTGATCACCCCGACCGGAATCACCTGGCCCTTGATCAGGGTGCGTGACAGCACGTCGGCGGCAATCAGAAACAACGCGCCGGCCAGGGCACTGGCGGGCAACAGGCGCGAGTGCCCGGTGCCGAGCAGCAGGCGCACGGCGTGGGGAATTACCAGACCGACAAAACCGATGGAGCCGACAATGGACACCATCACTGCCGTCACCAGCGCCGCGCACCCCACCAGCACCAACTGCACCCGGCGCACCGGTATGCCGAGTGATGCGGCTGAATCGCTGCCAAAGGCAAAAGCGTCCAAGGCACGTCGGTGCAGCAGGCACAACACCAGGCCCGCGACTGCCACCGGCACCGCCAGCCACACCGACGGCCAGCGCACCCCGCTGAGGTTGCCCAGCAGCCAGAACATGATGCCCCGCGCCTGTTCGGAGCTGGCCGATTTGGTGATCAGGAACGCGGTGATGGCGTTGAACAACTGCGAGCCGGCAATGCCCGCGAGGATGATTTGCCCAGTGCCACGGCTTGAACCGCTGAGTCGCGCCAGCAAAATCACCAGGGCGAACGCAGCCATGGCGCCGACGAAGGCGCCGACCGACAAGGTCAGCATGCCGGCGCCGACGCCGAGCAGAGCCACCAACACCGCACCGGTCGAGGCTCCGGCACTGACGCCCAGCAGATACGGATCAGCCAGGGGATTGCGCAACAACGACTGCAGAATCACCCCGCAGGTGGCCAGGCCGGCACCGCAGGCCGCCGCGACCAGGGCGCGGGTCAGGCGATAATTCCAGACGATGCCTTCGTCGATCGGGTCCAGCGCGTAGCCGGCGGCCCACAGTTTGTTTGCCAGCACCTGGAACACCACGTGAAGCTCGATGGCGGTTTCACCGATGGCCACGCCGGCGATGACAGCTGCCAACAGCAGCGCCATGGCCGATAAGCTTCGAATCAGGCTCGCAGTCATTGCGGCAGGTTAAAGCGGTCGATGGCCTCGGCCAGTTGCTGCAGGCCGTCGAAGGTGCGCACGCTGGCCTGCATGGCCATCGCATCAAGCACGATGATGCGGTTGTTTTTCACCGCGTCCATGTTGCGTGTCACCGGGTCGCTGCGCAGAAACGCCAGTTTCTTTTCATGGTCATCGGCGGGGAAGCGGCGGCGGTCCATGCGCGCGATGACCAGGAAAGTCGGATTGGCCTTGGCGATGGTTTCCCAGCCGACCGTCGGCCATTCCTCGTCGGACTCGACCACGTTACGCACGCCCAACGTCGTCAACATGAAGTCGGGAACGCCCTTGTGGCCGGCCACATAAGGATCGATGTCCATGTCGGCGCTGGAGAACCAGACCAGGGCACTGAGCGGCGGGTGCTTTTTCTCGTGGGCCTTGGTAATCGATTGGGCGAGGCTGGCCTTGAGCTCGTCCGTCAGTTGGGCGCCGCGCTCGCGCACATCGAAAATCTCGGCGAGCTGCTCAATGCCCTTGTAGATGCTCTCGATGCGGAACGGCGCCAGGCGCGTACCGTCAGCGCCCACCAGGTTGTCCTTGGCTTCACAGTCTGAAGGCAGCAGGTAGGTGGGAATTTTCAGCTCATGAAATTGCTCGCGAGTGCCGACCACGCCTTGCGGACCGACCATCCATTCCAGCTCAACCGTCACCAGTTGCGGGCGCTTGCCGATCACCGCTTCGAAACTGGGATCGTTGTCCGCCAGGCGCTCGATCTTGTCGTTCTGCGCCTTGTACACCGGCAACACGTTGTTGAACCACAGCGACGTGCCGAGCACTTTGTCGCTCAGGCCCAGGGCGTAGAGCATTTCGGTACCGGCCTGGCCAATGGTCACGGTGCCGCTGGGCGCATGCTGGAAGGTCAGGCTGCTGCCGCAGTTTTCGAGGGTCAGTGGGTACTGGGTCGGGGTGGCCTGGGCCAGGGCGCAAAGAGCCATACCGGCAACGAGGGTCGAAAGGCGGGGCAACAGCATGGGGCAATCTCCATTTGAACCGTACAGGCAACAGCAGGGATACGGTTTGGAAACACACCCTCGAACACTGCGTTGAACACAGGGCAAGACCGCGCGACAAGGAAACTGGCGGGCAGCAGGGATGTCCTTCCCGGACACCCCGCCGGTTAGTGATTTTGCTTGGCCGGCAGGTCTCCTGACTCATGCGTCGTTGCCGCACCCCAGCCTTCCCGGAAATGATCCAGTGGCAGTTGTGGAGTGGGCTCGGCATCTACAGTTGCGGGGGCAGTTCCGATTGACACCGGGTGTGGTGTTTCGGATTCCCTATTAATCCCCTGGGGGACCGGCGGCGCTATGGTAGTCGATCACGGCACCGGGAGGAAATGCGCGGGCTGCCAACTAGGGCAGGCGCGGCGGATGGAAGTTGCTGTCGATGAGCGACTGGACGATTTCGATCGAGCCATTGATGGCGAACTGAGCGCCCATGCACACCAGCAAAAAGCCCATCAGTCGGGAGATTGCGTCGATCCCGGACTCGCCGGTTATGCGCATGATCAGCCCCGAGCTGCGCAGGCAGATCCACAGGATCAGCGCGGTGAACAGGAAGATTAGCGCAGGGGCGGCCATTATCACCCAGGCCGGGAACATCGTGCTGTGCTTGATCGTTGCCGCAGAACTGATGATCAAGGCAATGGTGCCGGGGCCGGCGGTGCTGGGCATAGCCAGCGGGATCAAGGCGAAGCTCTCCTTTTCCTTGACGTCATGGTCGGTCGTCGGTGGTGCGGGCGGTGGAAACAGCATCTTCATGCCCATGACGATCAGGATTCCACCCCCGGCTATGCGCAAACCGGGGATGGAGATGTTGAAGGCATCCATGATCAGTTCGCCGGTGTAGTAGGTCAGCGTCATGATCAGGAAGACATAGAAGGCCGTCAGCCGCGCCTGTTTATTCTTTTGCCGTTGGTTGAGTCCTTTACTCAGGGCGAGGAACAGCGCCACGGTGGTGGGCGGGTTGAGCAACGGCAACAACGCCAGCAATCCCAGGGCAATCGCGTTGAATAAATCACTCATGGGCGATTATGGGTTGGTCGAGGTTTTGATTTTCAGGATCTCGGTGTAGATCGCCTCGACCGTCTGCCCCACCTGCAGCTTCTTCATGCGCTCTTGAAGCTGCGGGTCCTCGACCTTGACCACCCTGACCTTGCCTTCTGGAGGCATCAAGGTCACTTCATGGGTCTTCAAATCGATCTGGGTAATCTTCGAGGTGACCTTGACCTGGCGTACCGCCTCGCCGCCGGGATTGGGGTTGTCTTTGGTGGCGCGAATGGTCATGGCTTCATCGCTGACTTTGGGTGCACCCCCCACCTGGGTGTCGAGTACATAGGCCACCGAGCGCAGCACCTGGATGTCGACGTTATCTCCGACTTTCAGGTTGGGCAGGGCTTTGGCTTGATCGGTCAGTTGCAGGGGAATCGGCTGCTTGTTGAGGCCTTCGATGGTGACCTGATAATTCGCCGCATCGACTGCCAGCACTTTCGTCACGAAGTGGCCTTCCATCGCGGTACTGCCCAACGGAATATCAGCCGCCTGGGCACTGATGCCGGCAGTCGACAGGAGAGTGGCAAACGCGACACGCAAGGCGAAGGATTTGACGGATTTCATGAGCTTGGTTTCCCTGTGATAGCTGACGGACACGCCCAAGAATAGTCGGTGTTCGGCAACTTGCCTGGTGACCTTATCGATTGAATTGCCGAGCATTTCGCCCTGCATGGGACTGTCTGCTATCTGCGATTTCACTGAGTTAAGTCAGCGAGCGATAGCCGGGCAGGCGATTAAACTTGAACTATTCTGATTTCGAACGGGCGCGCGCGGAGCAGCGACCGCAGTCGACCATCACAGCACTCACGTGGTGCGTACGCGCTGTTTTTGTTTTTCGGGAGGGGGGCGTCGTGCTCGACTACATTGCGCTGGGCATTCTTTTTTTTGCGGCAATCGTGTTGTTCTACGGGATTATCGTGCTGCACGACATTCCCTACGAAATTGCCGTACACCGCAAACATCCGCATCAGGACGCTATTCATGCAGCAGGTTGGGTGAGTCTGTTCACCCTGCATGCGTTGTGGCCGTTCCTGTGGATCTGGGCGATGTTGTACCGGGAGGATCGCGGCTGGGGATTTCGCACGGATCCCGAGCAGTTGAAACTCGATGCGGAGCTGGTCAAGGAGCTGGCTGAACTGCGCCAACGGGTGCAGCGCCTGGAAGGGAAGACGCAGTCCGATGACTCTTCTATAGAAGGACGGCAATAAACCATGGACTTATTACTGATCCTGACCTACACCGCCATCTGCGTGGCAATCTTCAAGATTTTCCGTATTCCCCTGAACAAGTGGACGGTGCCGACCGCCGTGTTGGGCGGCGTGGTGTTGATTGGCGCGCTGATCTTCCTGATGAACTACAACCACCCGTATTCGGAGGTGGCGCGTTCGTACTTCGTCTCGGTGCCGATTATCCCGACCGTGACGGGCAAGGTGATCGAGGTGCCGGTCAAGGGCAACGAGCCGCTGAAAACCGGGGATGTGCTGTTTCGCATCGACCCCGAGCCGTTCCAGAACCGCCTCAAGTCGCTGAAAGCCCAGCAAATCTCCGCACGGGCTGATTTGTTCCGAATCAACGAACTGATCAAGCGCAACTTCGGTACGCGGCGCGAGCTGGATGCGGCCCAAGCCCTGGTGGACGACCTGCAGGGGCAGATCGACAACGCCCAGTTCGATTTGGACAACACCACCGTACGGGCACCGAGCAAGGGTTTCGTGACCCATGTTTCGCTGCGTGCGGGGATGATGGCGACCAAGTTTCCGCTGCGTCCGTCGATGGTCTTCATCCCGGAAGAGGGCCAATACTTTGCTGCCTGGATGCGCCAGAACAGCTTGCTGCGCCTGGTGCCGGGCGATGAGGCGGAGGTCGCCTTCGACGGCATTCCCGGACGAGTGTTTACCGGTAAGGTGAAGAATGTCATCAGTGTGATAGGCGAGGGGCAGATCCAGCCATCCGGCACCTTGCTCAGCTACACCGGATCGCCACCACCGGGTCGGGTGCCGGTGATCATCGAGATCACTGACCCGGATTATCCGGAGTACGCCAAGTTGCTACCCGGTGGCTCATATGGTCAGGCGGCGCTGTACAGCCAGCACTTCCACCATGTGGCGATCATGCGCAAGATACTGCTGCGCATGGCCGCCTGGATGAACTACATCTTCCCGTTCCATTGACAGATGAGGGGGGGAGACCGGCACTGGTCGGCTCCCCCTCGGTCATTCTCGCGATTCTTCACAAGTCCCTGAACAACGCTGACGGGCGCTACACATCCTCCACACTTAGGGGCCAGACCCATGAACCTTGCGGACTCGCCGTCGCCAAGTCCCGAGCCGGGGCGCATCGTGCGCAAGACCGGCGTCAACACCGGCTGGAACCGCTGGCTGCCCGGATTTCGCACCTTGCGCGAGTACCAGATCGCCTGGTTGCGCCACGACATCCTCGCCGGTCTGGTGCTGACCACCATGCTGGTGCCCGTGGGTATCGCCTATGCGGTGGCATCCGGGTTGCCTGGCATCTATGGCCTGTATGCGACCATCGTGCCGCTGATTGCCTATGCCCTGTTCGGTCCCAGCCGGATTCTGGTGCTGGGCCCGGACTCGTCGCTGGCGGCGGTGATCCTCGCCGTCATCCTGCCGCTGTCCGGTGGTGATCCGCAGCGCGCCGTGGCCCTGGCGGCGGCGATGGCGATTGTCTCAGGCGTGGTGTGCATCCTCGCCGGCATTGCGCGTCTGGGTTTTATCACCGAGTTGCTGTCCAAGCCGATTCGCTATGGCTATATGAACGGGATTGCCCTGACCGTATTGATCAGCCAGTTGCCGAAGATGTTCGGTTTCTCCATCGAGTCCGAAGGCCCACTGACCAACCTCTGGTCCATTGCCACGTCAATAGTCGACGGCAAGAGCAACTGGATCACCTTTGCGGTCGGCGCCACGACCCTGGCGGTGATCCTGCTGCTCAAGGGCAACAAACGCATCCCCGGCATCCTCATCGCCGTGGTCGGGGCGACGGTCGCTGTCGGCGTGCTGGATCTGGGGGCGAGTGCCGGGGTCTCGGTGCTCGGCGCGTTGCCCCAGGGCTTGCCGGCATTCGCCATTCCCTGGATTACTCGCGAAGACCTGGTCCCGGTGTTGATTGGTGGCTGCGCGGTGGCGCTGGTTTCATTCGCCGACACCAGCGTGCTGTCAAGAGTCTACGCGGCGCGCACCCGCAGCTACGTCGACCCCAACCAGGAAATGGCCGGTCTGGGCTTTGCCAACCTGGCGGCCGGGTTCTTCCAGGGCTTTCCCATCAGCAGCAGTTCGTCGCGGACCCCGGTGGCCGAAGCCGCAGGCTCGAAAACCCAGTTGACCGGGATCGTTGGTGCTTTGACGGTGGCCTTGCTGCTGATGGTGGCACCGAACCTGTTGCAGCACCTGCCCAATGCCGCACTGGCGGCGGTGGTGATTGCCTCGGCGATCGGCCTGATCGAAGTCGCCGACCTGCGGCGTATCTATCGCATCCAGCGCTGGGAGTTCTGGCTGTCGATTGTCTGCACCATCGGCGTTGCGGTGTTCGGTGCGATTGAAGGGATCGCCCTGGCCATCGTGCTCGCCGTGATTGAGTTTCTCTGGGATGGCTGGCGTCCCTATTCCGCGGTGCTGGGGCAGCCCGACGGGGTCAAGGGCTACCACGATATCCAACGTTATCCACAGGCCAGTTTGATCCCCGGGCTGGTGCTGTTCCGTTGGGATGCGCCGCTGTTTTTCGCCAACGCGGAACTGTTCAACGACCGTGTGCTGGACGCCGTGGCCGCCTCGCCGACGCCGGTACGCTGGCTGGTGGTGGCCGCCGAACCGGTGACCAGCGTCGACGTGACCTCAGCCGATGTGCTGGCGGAACTGGACGAAACCCTGCATGCAGCGGGCATCAAGTTGTGCGTGGCCGAGATGAAAGACCCGGTCAAGGACAAGCTCAAGCGCTTCGGCCTGTTCGCCCGTCTGGGCGAAGCGGCGTTCTTTCCCACAATTGACGATGCGGTCAGCAACTATCTGGCGCTGTATCCCGGCGACCGCCAGCACTGAAATCATTGGCCGGCCTTGCCCCTGATCAATTGGCGCAAAGCGAAGCGATTGGGGTGACAGGCCTCAGCCACACCGCGCGGCAGCGGCAACGGTTCGTTGTCCAGCCAGGCGGCCAGCAATTCGCCGGACAGCGGCGCGGTGATCAAGCCGCGCGAGCCGTGGCCGCTGTTGGCGTAGAGGCCTTCTAGCCACGGGCAGACGATGTCCGGAACCTGCCGCGCATCTCGGGCCAGGGCTGCATAGGCCTCTATGAAGGCCTGGCGATCGGCGAGCGGGCCAACGATGGGCAGGTAGTCCGGGCTGGTGCAGCGAAAGGCGGCCCGGCCTTGTAACTGCTGCGGATCGAGTTGATCGGCGTGCAGACGCGTCACCAGGTCAGTGGATATCTCTTTGAGCATTTCCAGGTTGCCTAGGTGTTCGGCGGTGGTCGGCGTCAGATCGTCGCTGTGGAAATCGAAGCTGGCGCCCAGGGTGTGTTCGCCCAAGCGGGCCGGAGCGACGTAGCCTTCGGCGCAGACCACCGTGGAAAGGCACTGGCTGTCGGCGGTTTGCGGCAGGCGGGTGATTTGCCCGCGAATGCGCTTGAGCGGCAGTTCGGCGCTTTGCGCGAAACGCTTGATTTCGGCGGCGCCGGCGAGGACCACCAACGGCGCGCTGGCCAATAAGCTCTCGCCGTCCCAGGCTTGCCACTGATCATCGACCTTGCGTAACTCCACGGCCTCGCGGTGACTCAGCAACTGCACGCTGGGGTGGGTCGCCTGCCATTGGCACAGCGCTGGCGGGTGCACCCAGCCGCCTTCCGGGTAGAACAAGCCGCCGTGCTCCAGGGCTACGCCTGCGCGGGCCTCGGCCTGCTGTTGATCAAGCTGATGCACCAGATCGGCGGGGAAGGCCGCTGCCAGTTGCGCCTGGCGCTCGGCTTCCTTGGCGTTGAACGCCAGTTGCAGCACGCCGCAGTCGTCCCAGTCGCTGCCGCGTTGCAGGTGTTCGAGCAGACGGCGGGTATGGCCGAAACCGCTGACGATCATCTGTGACAGGGCGGTGCCATGGGCCGAAAGCTTGAGGTACAGCACGCCCTGAGGATTGCCCGAGGCTTCCTGGGCCAGATCGGCATGACGCTCCAGCAGGCTGACCTGCCAGCCACGGGCTGCGAGGCTGGCGGCGCTGGCGCAACCGGCCAGGCCGGCACCGATCACCAGCGCGCGACGTTCACCGCGCCATGGCGCCGGGCGGGTG
Organism: Pseudomonas fluorescens; assembly: GCF_019212185.1. Taxonomy (NCBI): domain Bacteria; kingdom Pseudomonadati; phylum Pseudomonadota; class Gammaproteobacteria; order Pseudomonadales; family Pseudomonadaceae; genus Pseudomonas; species Pseudomonas fluorescens. Next base: position 4,871,985 of record NZ_CP078138.1, on the reverse strand, counting down.
AACCAGGGTTTGGCGCTGGCGGCGGGCGGGATGTCTTCGGGCCAGCCAAGAAACGCCCCGCGCAGGATCTCCCATTTATGACCGATGCCCGGCGTGCGGCGCATTTTGAATCCCGCGGCATTGAGCAGGCGGCGTACCCAGCCGGTGCTGGTGAAGGTGCTGATGGTCGAGTCGGGGGCTGCCAGGCGCGCCAGTTCGGCGAACAGTTCGGCGGTCCACATGTCCGGATTTTTTGCCGGGGCGAAGCCATCGAGAAACCAGGCGTCGACCTGGGCATCGAGTTGCGGCAATTGCTCCAACGCATCACCGATCAACAGGGTCAGGGTCACGCGCCCGTTATCCAGCACCAGTCGCTGGAACCCCGGGTGGATCGCCACGTACTGCGCCAGCAGTTGATCGGCGAAAGGTTTGAGCTGCGGCCAGAGCGCCAGCGCTCGCTGCAGGTCGGGTGGGCTCAGCGGGTACTTCTCGACGCTGATGAAATGCAAGCGCGCACCGGCCACGACCTGTTGCTCGAACAGTTGCCAGGCACAGAGAAAATTCAGCCCGGTGCCAAAGCCAGTTTCGCCAATCACCAGCTTTTCGTTTGCCTTAAGTGCGGCAAAGCGTTCACTCAAGCGGTTCTGCTCGATGAACACGTAGCGGGTTTCGTCAAGGCCCGACTGATCGGAAAAGTACACGTCGTCGAACACCCGCGAACGCGGGCGGCCTTGGTCGTCCCAGTCGAGTTGGGCGTGGGGCAGTGCAGGATTCATGGCAGGCTCGGTGTGGGCAAGGCGGGCATTCTAGCTGATCGCGAAGAACGTCAACGATGACGCGGGCATTTTGAATAAACGCGGCGCTCTCGAGTTTTTCGCGAGCGGGCTCGCTCCTACAAAAAGCAGAGCAGCATTGCGCACACGAGGGCCATCAATCCGCTAGTCTTGAGCCATCTTGGAAGGGAGTCAGCCATGTTCGAATCCGCCGAAATCGGTCACGTGATCGACAAAGAAACCTATGAGGCCGAAGTCCCGGCGCTGCGTGAAGCCCTGCTCGAAGCTCAGTTCGAATTGCAGCAGCAAGCGCGCTTTCCGGTGATCGTGTTGATTAACGGCATCGAAGGCGCCGGCAAGGGCGAGACGGTCAAGTTGCTCAATGAATGGATGGATCCGCGGCTGATCGAAGTGCGCACCTTCGACCAGCAAACTGACGAAGAGCTGGCGCGGCCACCGGCCTGGCGCTATTGGCGGATGCTCCCGGCCAAGGGCCGCATGGGGGTGTTTTTCGGCAACTGGTACAGCCAGATGCTGCAGGGGCGGGTCCACGGCCTGTTCAAGGACGCAGTGCTCGATCAGGCGATCACCGGAGCGGAGCGCCTGGAAAAACTGCTGTGCGACGAAGGTGCGCTGATCTTCAAGTTCTGGTTCCACCTGTCCAAGAAACAGATGAAGGCGCGCCTCAAGTCGCTGCAGGACGATCCGCTGCACAGCTGGCGCATCAGCCCGCTGGACTGGCAGCAATCGCAGACCTACGACAAGTTTGTGCATTACGGCGAGCGGGCGATCCGCCGCACCAGTCGCGACTATGCGCCGTGGCACGTTATCGAAGGGGTCGATCCCTATTACCGCAGCCTGGCGGTCGGCAAGATTCTGCTCGAGGGCCTGCAGGGGGCGCTCAAGCGCGCCAAGCTCAAGCCGGAGAAGGTCAGCGCCGCGCCATTGACCACCAGCGTCGACCATTTCAGCCTGCTGGACAGCCTCGACCTCAACCAGCGCCTGGACAAGAAAGACTACGAAGAGCAACTGATTACCGAGCAGGCCCGCCTGGCCGGCTTGTTGCGTGACAAGCGCATGCGCCGGCACGCGCTGATCGCGGTGTTCGAGGGCAACGATGCCGCCGGCAAGGGCGGGGCGATCCGCCGTGTGGCGGCGGCGCTGGACCCGCGTCAGTACAGCATCGTGCCGATTGCCGCGCCGACCGAGGAAGAGCGTGCGCAACCTTACCTGTGGCGCTTCTGGCGACACCTTCCAGCGCGCGGAAAATTCACCATCTTCGACCGCTCCTGGTACGGCCGGGTGCTGGTGGAGCGCATCGAAGGTTTCTGCACCCAAGCCGACTGGATGCGCGCCTACAGCGAGATCAACGACTTTGAAGAGCAGATCAACGCCTCCAATGTGATTGTGGTGAAGTTCTGGCTGGCCATCGACAAGCAGACCCAGCTGGAGCGTTTCCAGGAACGCGAGCAGATCCCCTTCAAGCGCTTCAAGATCACTGAGGACGACTGGCGTAACCGCGAGAAGTGGGACGACTACCGCACGGCTGTGGGCGACATGGTCGACCGCACCAGCACCGAGGTCGCGCCCTGGACGCTGGTGGAGGCCAATGACAAGCGCTGGGCTCGGGTCAAGGTGTTGCGCACCATCAACCGCGCCCTGGAAGCAGCGTTCGAGAAATCCGACCGGCATGCCAAAAAGCACAAGGACGACAAGAAGTAGTTCGATGGGTTTGCATACGCGAGGTGAATGATTGTCGCGGTCAGCGATCAGGTGGATCTATGCTCGATTCACTTCTTTCAATGACAACAACATTCGAGGTATGCCATGCGTGAAGTAGTGATCGTCGATAGCGTACGGACCGGCCTGGCCAAATCGTTTCGCGGCAAGTTCAACCAGACTCGCCCGGACGACATGGCGGCCCATTGCGTCAACGCATTGCTGCAGCGCCATGGCATCGATCCGGCCAGCGTCGAGGACTGCATCGTCGGCGCAGGCTCCAACGAAGGTGCCCAGGGTTTCAACATCGGGCGCAACGTCGCGGTGCTCTCGCGCCTGGGCACCGGCACTGCCGGCATGACCCTCAACCGTTTCTGTTCCTCGGGCCTGCAGGCCATTGCGATTGCCGCCAACCAGATCGCCTCGGGTTGCAGCGACATCATCGTCGCCGGCGGTGTCGAGTCCATCAGCCTGACGATGAAAAGCGTCAACACCGACAACCTGATCAATCCCTTGCTCAAGGAGCAGGTGCCGGGGATTTACTTCCCCATGGGCCAGACCGCTGAAATCGTCGCCCGACGCTATTCGGTCAGCCGTGAAGAGCAGGATCGCTATGCCTTGCAGAGCCAGTTGCGTACCGCTCAGGCGCAGGCGGCCGGGTTGTTCAGCGACGAAATCGTGCCGATGGCGGTGAAATACAAGGTTGAGGACAAAAACTCCGGGGAGGTGCAAATCCTCGATGGCATCGTTGACCGCGACGATTGCAACCGTCCCGACACCACCTACGAAAGCCTCGCCGGATTGAAACCGGTGTTCGCCGAAGACGGTTCGGTGACGGCAGGCAACTCTTCGCAGTTGTCTGACGGCGCCTCAATGACCCTGGTGATGAGTCTGGAAAAGGCGTTGCAACTGGGGCTCAAGCCCAAGGCGTTTTTCCGTGGCTTTACCGTGGCCGGCTGCGAACCGGACGAGATGGGTATCGGCCCGGTGTTCTCGGTGCCCAGGCTGCTCAAGGCCAAGGGCTTGCAGGTGGCGGATATTGATCTGTGGGAACTCAACGAAGCCTTTGCCTCGCAGTGCCTGTACAGCCGCGACCGACTGGAAATCGACAGCGACAAGTACAACGTCAACGGCGGTTCGATCTCAATCGGTCACCCGTTTGGCATGACCGGCTCGCGTCAGGTCGGTCATCTGGTGCGTGAGTTGCAACGGCGCAATCTGCGCTACGGCATCGTCACCATGTGCGTCGGCGGTGGCATGGGCGCGAGTGGCTTATTCGAAGCGGTGCGCTAGCCTGGCAGCGACCGATACAGTCCCAGCAGCGGCTGGTCGCCAACTGTCACTGTGTGTGCGCGGCGAGGAAGCCTAGAATGGGCTTTTCTCGCCGTTGGTTCTTTTGGGGTTCGCATGCACATTTCGTCCGGTCGCTGGGGTTACGGTCTGTTCCTGGCGCTGTTGACCTCTTTCTTGTGGGGAATCCTGCCGATCAAGCTCAAACAAGTGCTGGTGGTGATGGACCCGATCACCGTCACCTGGTTTCGCTTGTTGGTGTCCGGCGGTTGCCTCTTCGTCTATCTGGCCGCCACTCGCCGGCTGCCGAGCCGCCAGGCGCTGGGGCCGAAAGGTGGCTGGCTGGTACTGATGGCGGTGTTCGGGCTGGTGGGTAACTACATCCTGTACCTGATGGGCCTGAATCTGCTGAGCCCCGGCACCGCTCAGTTGGTGGTGCAAGTGGGGCCGATCCTGCTGCTGCTCGGCAGCGTGGTGGTGTTCAAGGAACGCTTCACCCTCGGGCAGGGCATTGGCCTGCTGGTGCTGATGGTCGGTTTCGGCCTGTTTTTCAATGAGCGCCTGGCCGAGCTCCTGACCTCCTTGAGCGACTACACCGCCGGCGTGTTGCTGATTCTGGCAGCGTCGACGGTCTGGACCTTCTATGCGATGGGGCAAAAGCAACTGCTGACGGTGTGGAACTCGCTGCAGGTGATGATGGTGATTTACCTGTTCTGCGCAGCACTGCTCACGCCTTGGGTGCACCCGCTGGAAACGCTGGCGCTGACGCCTCTGCAAGGCTGGCTGTTGCTGGCATGCTGCCTCAACACCCTGGTTGCCTATGGCGCGTTTGCCGAGGCGCTGGCGCACTGGGAAGCCTCGCGGGTGAGTGCGACCCTGGCAATCACGCCCTTGGTAACCTTCGCGGCAGTGGCGCTGGCGGCCTGGATTTGGCCCGAGTTCGTGCACGCCGAGCAGATCAACAGCCTGGCCTATGGCGGTGCGGTGCTAGTGGTGCTGGGTTCGGCGCTGGTGGCGTTGGGGCCTTCGCTGATTGCCGGGCTCAGGGCGCGGCGGTTGCGTGCGGTGGGTGGTCAGAGCTGATCGCCGCTGCTTATAAAAGCAGCGGCGAGGAGCGGAATCAGCCCTGCTTGCCGGCCTCGAGCATGTTTTCCGGGCGCACCCAGGCGTCGAACTGCTCGTCCGTCAGGTAGCCCAACTGCAACGCCGCTTCGCGCAGGGTCAGGTTTTCTGCGTAGGCCTTCTTGGCGATCTCGGCCGACTTGTCGTAGCCGATGTGCGGGTTCAGCGCGGTCACCAGCATCAAGCCACGTTCCAGATGGGCAGCCATTTGCTCGGCATCCGGCTCCAGTCCGGCGATGCAGTGCAGTTGGAAGTTACTGCAGCCATCCCCCAGCAGACGGATCGATTGCAGCAGGTTGTGGATGATCACCGGCTTGAACACGTTCAGTTGCAGGTGACCCTGGCTCGCCGCGAAGCCGATCGCCACGTCGTTGCCCAACACCTGGCAGGCCAGCATCGACAGGGCTTCGCATTGAGTCGGGTTGACCTTGCCCGGCATGATCGAGCTGCCGGGTTCGTTGGCCGGCAGCTTGACCTCAGCAAAACCGGCGCGCGGGCCAGAGCCGAGCAGGCGCAGGTCGTTGGCGATTTTCATCAGGGTCACGGCCAGGGTTTTCAGGGCGCCGGACAAGTTGGTCAACGGCTCATGGCCGGCCAGCGCAGCGAACTTGTTCGGTGCGGTGACGAACGGCAAGCCGGAGAGGGCGGCCAGTTCGGCGGCAATCGCCTCGCCAAAACCATGGGGCGAGTTGAGCCCGGTGCCGACGGCGGTACCGCCCTGGGCCAGCTCGCAGACCGCCGGCAACGCCGCGCGAATGGCGCGTTCGGCATAGTCGAGTTGGGCGATGAACGCAGAAATTTCCTGGCCGAAGGTGATAGGCGTGGCGTCCATCATGTGGGTACGCCCGGTCTTCACCAGCTTCATGTGGCGCGCGGCCAGTTCGGCCAGGCCGCCGGATAGCTCGTTGATCGCCGGCAGCAGGTGCTGTTGCACGGCCTGGACAGCGGCAATGTGCATGGCGGTGGGGAAGCAGTCGTTGGAACTCTGCGAGCGATTGACGTGATCGTTCGGGTGCACCGGGGTCTTGCCGCCACGCGGGTTGCCGGCCAACTCGTTGGCGCGACCGGCAATCACCTCATTGACGTTCATGTTGCTCTGGGTGCCGCTGCCGGTCTGCCAGACCACCAATGGGAATTGCTCGTCGTGTTCGCCGTCGAGCACTTCGTCGGCAGCTTGCTCAATCAGCCGGGCGATGTCGGCAGGCAGGTCGCCATTGCGATCATTGACCCGCGCCGCGGCTTTCTTGATCAGCGCCAGGGCGTGCAGGACAGCCAGTGGCATGCGCTCGGTGCCGATGGCGAAATTGATCAGCGAACGTTGGGTCTGGGCGCCCCAGTAGGCGTCATCCGGGACTTCAACCTGGCCAAGGCTGTCGGTTTCTATACGGCTCATGGGTCACATTCCTTTAGGGCTGATAGCGCAGTTTAGGTCCTGTTTGTCACCTGAGGTTCCATCAGTCGACTTTTCCACGCTTTTGTTGCTGCCCGTCAGGCCGGCCAAGGGGTGGGGGTTGAGCACGTGTGTTTTTTAGGCGCAGAATGGCTGCCCTTGGGGTTTAACCTCGCCAGCTAGAAAAGGACACTCGATGACCCGTCTTCGTGCCATCTGTACTGCGGTTGCTCTGGTCTGTGCCAGCGGCCAGGCTTTCGCCGATACCGCCAGCCACAACGCCAGCGCCGAGGCCTTCCTGACCCTGGCGCATGCTGACAAGCTGGGCACTCCGGTGTACATGCAGGTGCAGCAGATGTTCGCCCAGCGCTTTGCCCAGACCCAGGCACCGGAGTCGAAAAAAGCCCTGCTGGAAACCTACCAGGCCAAGGCCAACGCCGCGCTGGATCAAGCCATTGGCTGGAACAAGCTGAAGCCGGACATGGTCAAGCTGTACACCAGCAACTTTAGTGAATCCGAACTCAAGGACCTGGTGGCGTTCTACAAGTCGCCTCTGGGCAAGAAAGTCCTGGAAAAAATGCCTCAGCTGACCCAACAGTCGGCCCAGATGACCCAGGCCAAGCTGGAAAGCGCAGTGCCGGTGGTCAACAAGCTGTTGGCCGACATGACGGCCGAACTTGATCCAAAAGCGGCCGCCGCCGCGAAGAAAAAGCCATAAGCGGAGCCCGCAATGACCATGCAACAACGTATTGAGTCGACGCTGAGCGCGTTGCAGCCTGCTCACCTGGAGGTGCTGGACGAAAGTCACATGCACAGCCGCGGGCTGCAGACCCACTTCAAGGCAGTCGTGGTCAGCGAGCAGTTCGCCGGACTCAACAGCGTCAAGCGTCACCAGAAGGTCTACGCCACCCTGGGTGACCTGATGGGCGAGTTCCATGCCCTGGCGCTGCACACCTACACCCCTGAAGAATGGGCAAAGATCGGCGTCGCGCCTGCGTCACCGACCTGTGCCGGCGGCAGCAAGCACTAAACTTCGGTTTTTGCTAGAATCCGCAACGCGCCGCACAGTCGGCGCGTTTTTTTTTGATCCGGTTCACCCTTTGCGAGGGTAGCCACCTGGAGAAATACCCATGACACAAGCCATTGTCGTGGCGGCACTGTATAAGTTCGTCACCCTGGAAGATTACGTCGCCCTGCGCGAGCCACTGCTGCAGGCAATGGTTGATAACGGCATCAAGGGCACCCTGCTGATTGCCGAAGAAGGCATCAACGGCACCGTTTCCGGCAGCCGTGAAGGGATCGATGGCCTGATTGCCTGGCTGAAGAACGACCCCCGCATGCACGATATCGATCACAAGGAATCCTACTGCGACGAGCAGCCGTTCTATCGGACCAAGGTCAAGCTCAAGAAAGAGATCGTCACCCTGGGCGTTGAAGGCGTCGACCCGAACAAAAAGGTCGGCACCTACGTTGATCCAAAAGACTGGAACGCGTTGATCAGCGACCCGCAAGTGCTGTTGATCGATACCCGTAACGACTACGAAGTGTCGATCGGCACCTTCGAAGGCGCCATCGACCCGAAGACCACCAGCTTTCGCGAATTCCCCGACTACATCAAAGCCAACTTCGACCCGGCGGTTCACAAGAAGGTCGCGATGTTCTGCACCGGCGGCATTCGTTGCGAAAAAGCCTCGAGCTACATGCTCAGCGAGGGTTTCGGCGAAGTTTTCCACCTCAAGGGCGGGATCCTCAAGTACCTCGAAGAAGTGCCGCAGGAAGAAACCAAATGGCAGGGCGACTGCTTCGTGTTCGATAACCGGGTCACGGTTCGTCACGACCTGAGCGAAGGCGACTACGATCAATGTCATGCCTGCCGTACGCCGGTAAGCGTTGAAGACCGTGTGTCCGAGCATTACGTGGCCGGCATCAGTTGCCCGCATTGCTGGGATACGCTGAGCGAGAAAACCCGCCGCAGTGCCATCGACCGGCAGAAGCAGATCGAACTGGCCAAGGCTCGCAACCAGCCGCACCCGATCGGCTACAACTACAAGCAACCATCGACCGAGGCCTGAACCATGTCCGCGCGCCTGCTCTATGTGATGGACCCGATGTGTTCCTGGTGCTACGGGTTCGCCCCGGTGGCCGAGGCATTGGTCGAGCAGGCGCAGGCCGCAGGCGTCGAGTTGCACATTGTGGTGGGTGGTCTGCGCACCGGTAGCGGCGCGGCGCTGGAGCCTACGACCCGACGGTATATCCTCGAGCACTGGCAGGCGGTCCATGAGGCCACCGGTCAGCCGTTCAAGTTCGACGGCGCGCTGCCCGACGGTTTTGTCTACGACACCGAGCCCGCGTGCCGGGCCCTGGTCGCGGCGCGCAGCCTGGCACCGGATTGTGCGTGGACACTGCTGAAGCTGATTCAGCAGGCGTTTTATGCACAGGGTCGCGACGTTACCCACGCCAGCGTGCTGGTGGAACTGGCCGAACAAGCGGGCCTGCCGCGTATCGAATTCGCCGACGTGTTCGACCGTGCCGAGCAGCATACGGCCACCGCTACCGATTTTACTTGGGTCCAGGATCTGGGCATCGCCGGCTTTCCGACCCTGCTGGCCGAGCGCAATGGTCAACTGGCTTTGTTGACCAATGGCTATCAACCGCTCAGCGAGCTGTCGCCGCTGCTCGGTCGTTGGCTGGAGCGCGCCGCCTGTGTATGACCAGCCTGACGGTGGGCCACAATCCAAACGGGTAGATCGACTGAGTTGGGCCGAAATCCGTCGTCTGGCGCTGAAACACAAAAAAGCCTTGTGGATCGCCAACGGCGTCGCCGTGCTGGCGACCCTGTGCAGTGTGCCGATTCCTTTGCTGCTGCCGCTGCTGGTGGATGAAGTGCTGCTCGGGCATGGCGATGCTGCGTTGAAAGTCATGAACCACGCACTGCCAACGGCCTGGCAAAGCGCTGCTGGCTACATCGGCCTGATGCTGCTGATTACCCTGACGCTGCGTTGTTCAGCCCTGTTGTTCAACGTGGTCCAGGCCAAGCTGTTCGCCGGTCTGGCCAAGGACATTGTCTACCGCATTCGATTGCGCCTGATTGAGCGTCTCAAGCGTATTTCTCTGGGCGAGTACGAAAGCCTGGGCAGTGGCACGGTCACCACCCACCTGGTCACCGACTTGGACACCCTGGACAAGTTTGTCGGTGAAACCCTGAGTCGCTTCCTGGTGGCCATGCTCACACTGGTGGGCACCGCCGGGATACTGATGTGGATGCACTGGCAGCTGGCATTGCTGATCCTGCTGTTCAACCCGCTGGTGATCTACGCCACGGTGCAGTTGGGCAAGCGGGTCAAGCACCTGAAGAAGCTGGAGAATGACAGCACCTCGCGTTTCACCCAGGCGCTGACCGAAACCCTCGATGCGATCCAGGAAATCCGCGCCGGCAACCGCCAGGGCTTTTTCCTCGGCCGACTCGGGAGCCGCGCGCAAGAGGTGCGCAACTATGCAGTCAATTCGCAATGGAAGAGTGATGCGTCGAGCCGTGCCAGCGGTTTGCTGTTCCAGTTCGGCATCGATATCTTTCGCGCCGCGGCCATGCTCACCGTGTTGTTTTCCGACCTGTCGATCGGCCAGATGCTCGCGGTGTTCAGCTACCTGTGGTTCATGATTGGCCCGGTCGAGCAATTGCTGAACCTGCAATACGCCTATTACGCCGCCGGTGGTGCGCTGACGCGGATCAACGAGTTGCTGTCGCGCGCTGACGAACCGCAGTACCCGGCAGGCGTCGACCCGTTCAAGGGGCGAGACACCGTGGGCATCGAGGTCCAGGGCCTGAGCTTCAGTTATGGCGACGAACCTGTGCTGGATCAGATGAACCTGATCATCGCCCCGGGGGAAAAGGTCGCCATTGTCGGTGCCAGCGGTGGCGGGAAGAGCACCCTGGTGCAGTTGCTCCTGGGGCTCTACACGCCGCAAGCCGGGGCCATTCGGTTCGGTGGCGCAACGCAGCAGGAGATTGGCCTCGACACCATCCGCGAGAACGTCGCCGTGGTGCTGCAACACCCGGCGTTATTCAACGACAGCATCCGCGCCAACCTGACCATGGGCCGCGAGCGCAGTGACGAGGCGTGCTGGGCGGCTCTGCAGATTGCTCAACTCGACAGCACGGTCAGGTCGCTGCCGCATGGCCTGGACAGTATTGTCGGGCGTTCCGGGGTACGCCTGTCCGGTGGCCAGCGCCAACGCCTGGCAATCGCGCGCATGGTGTTGGCGGAGCCCAAGGTGGTGATTCTCGATGAAGCCACTTCGGCGCTGGATGCCGCCACCGAGTACAACCTGCACCAGGCCCTGGCCCGGTTTCTCAGTGGCCGGACCACCTTGATCATCGCCCATCGCCTGTCGGCGGTTAAACAGGCGGATCGGGTGCTGGTGTTCGATGGCGGGCAGATCGCCGAAGACGGCGACCACCAGCAATTGATTGCCGAGGGTGGCTTGTACGCCAAGCTGTATGGGCATTTGCAGCAGTTGTAGGTCAGTTCCACAACACCTGAAGTGCACCCTCGGTGCCGTCATGTCCGAACTGCTTCATGACCACGGAGCAGGATTCGCAAGGGCGCATGGTAGTGGCGATATCCACTGAGCTGATTTCCTTCGGGTCCGGGTATTTTTCCTGTATGACTCGAATCAGTTTGCTTTCGCTGTCGAGCGAGGTCGGGCGGGCGAACGTTGCCGCTGTGTACTTGCCTGGATCCTTGAGGGTCAAAGGCACTGCCAGCAACCGTCCCTCAAGGGTGACGTCCAGCGAGGTTTTCGGGACGCTGTTGCTGTAGTCGATGTTGATGTAGGTCGTATCCCCCATGCGTACATGATTGGCGCCCAGGTGCCGGAATAGCGGCAAGCGGGTCGTGGAACCTTGGGCACCGGAGACGCTGACATAGACTTCTCTGTGGCCGCTCGCGGTGGTCACGTCGGCGTAAGCGATGTTGCGCGGATTCAGTGGACGTTCGTAGCGGGGCAGCAAGTTGTGCAGTTTCTGCATTGACTGTTCGATACGCAGCGCGGCGTCGGCACCTCTGTGTGTAATGGTTTCCGACAGAAAAAGTCTGTCGAAAATCTCCGCCGTTCGCTCCCGAAATCGCTGCGGAGCCTCCTTGCTGCGTGTCCAGTTGGCGGCACCTTTTGGCAAGCGAGCCACAATCATGCGCGTCGAGTGATCGAACATCAGCGCCTCACCGGGGCTGGTGTCGACTTTGATGAATCTCATATTGGCAGAAGGGTTAGCTGTGGTGCCAAGGGGGATGGCGATGTCTTCCATGGCCTTCATGGCTCGTTCGACAGCATCGGCGCCGTGGAAACGCACCATGTTGTTGGCATGCAGCGAGCCGGTATACACCTTCAATAATTCAGCACCGAGCGTGCCTTCTACCAAGTCATCAGGGGTCAGGCGCGTGAAGGTCAGCTCATTGGGCGATGTCCGGGTCTTGGGGACGGTCGCCAGGTAATACTCGCGGGTGTTCACCCGGAAGAATGCGTAGTTGGCCGTGTCATCGATGGCAGGCACCACAATGGCCCCCACCTGGTGCGTATCGTCGACACCTTGATACGTACCTTTGACACTCACGCGGGCATAGATACCTTTGCGAAACTGCCACGTCGCTTGTATCTGCGGTCTAGGCAGCAAAGGGCCGCGCTTGAGCCCAAGTCGGGTCAGATCGCCGGTGTAGCGTACTGGTCGGTCATCCAGTATCTGATAGAGCTGGGCATCCACGGCCAGAAATTCACCCTCACGGCGAGGGACGGAACCGGCTGCGGAAATCCGGTCGCCAAACCATGGTGCGTAGCCCTTAGTGCGGTCGATGGTCCCGACCTCCGGGGTCGGGGCGAGCCCGTCCCTGACATAGCTGACACGACAATCAGTGCTGCCCGGAGCGCGCCGGGGGCGACAGGGCAGTCGCTGCATGGCTGGGCTGTCATCGATCAGGTCGACGCGTCGTAACGTCCCGGTATCCAGTCGATAGGGGACTTCATCGATGAGTACTGTAGTGCGTCCATCGATTTCTGGAATGTGCTGAATGCGCGCCTGCTCTGGCATCTGGACGAAAACATGCTCCTCGTCTGTTTTCACTGTATTGAAGCGCGAGCGCCCGAGGGACATCCCAATATGTCGTGGTGACAGTCGTGGCCCGAACGGCAGGTCTGTCAGCGGGTCGACCATATGAAATCGCGGGAAAAGCCTGTCGACGTTGCGTACCTGAACATCTTCAATACCTCTGACGGTGGCCAGTTGATCAGTGGTGTTGAGCGGTTTCCAGCTTCCGGGATTGTCGATCTGCGGCAGCCTGCTGACGAATTCGTAGCGCCCGGCTCTTCCCCCCAGTTCCTTGATTTGGAAAAGGCCGACCCGGGCGATTTTCAGCCCTTTTGCCGCCAGTGCGCGGAGCAGCAAGACGATGCCGTCCACCGGATTCAGCGCTTGTATGCTTTGTGCCAGGAGTTCCGTGGTCAAGGATTTGAATGCCGGCAGTCTGGCGCTCAATGTCAGTCGATTGGCGTTGCTGAGTAGTTTCACCGAGCCCGAAACGAATTTTCCGATCGGCGTAACGAAGGGGATGAAATCGATGAACAGGCCGAAGGCACCATTGATCTGGCGGATCCTGTTGCCAGACATCAGGTCTTCAATGCTTCCCCAGAATGGCACTAGCCTTTTGTAAACATCGAGGATTTTGTTGTAAGCCTCATCCTTGCGTTCGAACAGGGTCTTGCCGTTGCAGAATACGCGCAGTTGCCGAGGGTCGTCGTAATGCAGGGAGCCAGTGATGCGCAGGCTGATCGCCTGGCAGCGTGCCGAGTCAAAGGTCAGGGGCGTTTGCTGATGGTCGGATGCCGCCGGAAATGCGTCGCCGAGTTGCTCGATGATCGCCTCGCAGGTTGCTCCCGCCTCGGGGGTGCTACCGGTCGAATGAGCATTCCAGTCGAACGGAAGTTGCCGGTTGCGCAACACCGAAACTGAAACTCTTCCCCCCTTCAAGCGCCAGTGTTCGATTGTTTTCAGGCCACCGAACAAGGACGACTCAAGATTGTTGATACGGCGTATAAGGCCTGCGCGGGGGATCAGTTCGTAGGTGCGTGTCAGTCCGGCCTGGCTGGTCAGTAAAATTAATCCGTTGCGGCTGCGCAGTGGCAGAACGTCTTCAGCCGTTTCATTCTGGGCTTCAATCCCGCTAGTTTCCTTTCTCAAACTGTAGATGCGCAGTTGTCCGCATTCGATGGCCACGCGATCTTCAAAGGGCAATGAGGTCAAAAGAGTGCGAAGCAGCGTTGAGTAAGCAGCGGTCTGTCGCTCCATATAGCTCTGGAATCGTTGGTGAAACATTGACTTGATGTTGGGAAAGTCTCCGTAAGTCAGCGGGATACCTGGTTTATCAAAGTAGTAGGGCGAGGTGATTCTTCTAGCCTTGTTGATACGGAAAAACCAGGGTGTGACGGCACGATCAGTTGTCGTGTAGTACCACTTCTCGTCATGACCCCATTTGTCCTCGGCAATGATGTCGACGAGCGAGTAGAAGTCATGCACTTCTCCTGGCGTGGTGTTCCATCGAATATAGTCAGGTCTTTTCCTGGCCAGTCTGGTGTTTCCCTCCACAAAGGTTTTTCCGAAGACCTTCTCGGCGAGATCTTTGGCCATCGTCAGGCGCTTGGGTGGGGCTTCGTTGATTTCGGTAATGGCGTTATTAAGTTCCGCGGTACGTTCATCCAGTTTGCGAATGGCCTGCTCAATCTCTGACTGGCTCAACGTCTCGAAGGCTTTTTCAGGGAGATAGCCTTGGGTGACAGCCCAGTCGAGTGTGGGCAGCAACCTTGCGAGGCTGATTTCCTTGAGTTTCTCATTGGTTGCACCTTCGGCTTGCTTGATGGGAAGGTCGAGCAACTGTTGAAAACTCATCCGGCATAGCGCTTCGGGTTGGTTGGCGGTGATCAAGTTGACGCCATTCAGAAAGTTCACCCAAACAACGGAGTTGCGGTAGCTGATTTCGGGCGGGATATCGGGCACTCGGAACTCGACCGGAAATCGATTTAAGAACAGCCGGGCCAAAATAATCGCCTCTTTCGCCGACGCGGCCTGGCGTGAGGTGAGCAAGTGGTTTTCGAATTCCCTGCGAAGCGTTGCGTAACTCTTTCCCCAATGAGTCCGCGCTTGGCAGTCAAAGCCGACTATCTGTTGGGGATTGCGATAGGCGTCTTCGAACCCGTTCACCAAGGCATTGGCCAAGGCTCTATTGCGGATATGAGGCGAGGTTTTTTCCGCGCTCTCCCCGCCGTACCACGTCAGTGTCGAGAGCACGGCAGTTGCCATGCTTTGGGCAAGTGGGCTTTGCAGGATTTTTTCCAGATAAACGCTGGGTGTAGCGCGCAGTTGTTCGATGTTGGCAGTCAACAGTATGTCGCGGGCCAGGTAACTGAATGGGGACGTTTCACCTTCGGGCAAAAGTGCTTTAAGGGTGTCAATGACTTCTCTGGTGATCACTGTCTTCTGGACTTCCTCCATATCGACACTGTCAGGATCAGCTGACGCCAGCCGTTCGGCAGCAAAGCGTTGGCGGTCCTTTTCGATAGGGGGGCGAATCAGGCCGTCGATGTTGGTGCTGTCTTCCAGCATCAGGCGATAACTTGCCTGTTTTTCCTCGAGGGCTTTGATGACGGCGCGAAGTGCCACAGGATTGGTCGTGTCCCAAGGCGCTATCCCATAAAACATGGCCATTTGCGTAACGCTGACCGTGCCGGCAATGTCGAGTTTTTTCAGTGCGGAAAACTCGGAAGGTTTTATCCGCAGCTTTGCCAGATCGATCATCTTGCTGAGTTTCGCAGGCGTTACGGACAGGAAAAACTCATAGGGACGCAACGCGTTCAACAGCAACTCATAATCCTGAAGTTGGCTGTTATGGCGTTGGGCAGCAGTGGGTGCGGTTTTTACTCTGTGGTTCGATTCGGTTTGCATGAGGCTGTCACTTATTCAGAGAGGCGCATGGCTCCACGTGCTCGGATGAGCATTGAAGATCGACTCCGATTACAGCGATCCCCGGAAACCATCGTGCGGTACACAGGTAGGGCGGGAGCCCATCCGACTTGCCGGGATCCTGAACGCACCCTAGGCTAGCTCTAGCGGTCTCCTTTCGATGATGGCAGCGCGCACTAAGGACCTCATGAAGCAAAAAAGGACTCTCGGAACACCACGCCTGCTGGGCATCGTCTGGCCATTTATTGCCGTTGTGCTGTTTCAAGCCATTCTGGGCGGCGTCAGCCTTTATATGATGTCTGCGGTACGTGGTTACGTGGCCGGCGAAAGCCTTTGGTCCAAAGGTCAGAAAGACGCGATCTATTACCTGAACCTCTATGCCGACAGTCGTGACGAGTCGATCTTTGGCAAATATCAGAAAGCCATGGCGGTTCCCCAGGGCGGGCATGAGCTACGGGTTGCCCTGGACCGCCAGCCGCCCGACCTGGAAGCTGCCCGTCGGGCCATTCTGAAAGGGGGCAATCACCCCGACGACGTTCCGAGCCTGATCTGGCTGTACTTGAATTTCCGTCATTTCAGCTACCTGGAGCGGGCCATTGATCGCTGGATCGTCGGCGATGCCTATCTGGTCCAGTTGGACCAGGTCGCTCAAGACATGCATCAGCGGTTCGTTGCCGGCCAGGCTTCGGCTGCCGAAGTCGAGGGCTGGAAAGAGGAAATCTTTGCGATCAACGAGGCCGTAACCCCCGCCGCCCGAGCCTTCAGTGATGCGCTTGGGGAAGGGTCGCGCCTGATTCTGCGGTTGCTGCTGGTGGTCAACCTGGCAACGGCACTGGGGCTGATCGTGCTGGCCTTGTTGCGTACCCACAAGTTGCTGGCACAACGGCATGCTTTCGCCGATGCCTTGCAGCAGGAAAAAGAACGCGCGCAGATCACGCTTCAGTCGATTGGCGATGGGGTGATTACCACTGACGTCGATGGCGCCATTGCCTATATGAACCCTGCGGCCGAAGTGCTGACCCATTGGAAGGCCGAACAGGCTGTTGGATTGCCACTGTCTGCATTGTTCAATCTGCTGGACGAAAACGCCCAGGCCGACAGCTTCACCCTGATCGAGCATATCCTCAGCGGCCAACTGAGCGGTGGCGTTAGTGATCATTCCAAGCTGATCCAGCGCCTGGATGGCAGTACGGTGTCGGTCACGCTGGTCGGCTCACCCATCCACACCACCGGCAAGGTCAGCGGCACCGTGCTGGTGCTGCATGACATGACCCAGGAGCGACAATACATCGCCAACCTGTCCTGGCAGGCAACCCATGATGCCCTGACCGGGCTGGCCAACCGTCGCGAGTTCGAGTTTCGCCTGGAGCAGACGCTGCATCAGTTGAGTCGACAGCCTGCCCGTCACGCGTTGATGTTCCTTGATCTCGACCAATTCAAGTTGGTCAACGACACCTGCGGGCATGCGGCAGGCGATGAACTGTTGCGACATATCTGCGCGTTGTTGCAATCGGGACTGCGCGAGGGCGATACCCTGGCGCGGCTGGGCGGCGATGAGTTCGGCATTCTCCTGGAAAACTGTACGGCAGAGGCGTCGGAGAAAATTGCCGAGAATCTGCGTCAGACTGTGCAGAACCTGCATTTTGTCTGGAAAGGCCGGCCATTCGTGACCACGGTTAGCGTCGGCCTGGTCCACATTACGCAATCGCCGGCTACGTTGGAGTCTCTGCTGCGCGCAGCGGACATGGCCTGCTACATGGCCAAGGAGAAGGGGCGCAACCGCGTCCAGTTGTACCATCCCGACGATTCCGAGTTGTCCTTGCGCTTTGGCGAGATGGCCTGGGTGCAGCGCTTGCACATGGCGCTGGAAGAAAACCGCTTCTGTTTATACGCCCAGGAAATCGCCAGCCTGGGGCATGTCGGAGGGGCGGGCGGGCATGTCGAGATTTTGCTGCGCTTGCATGACGAAGCCGGACGCATGATTCTGCCGGACAGCTTTATACCGGCGGCCGAACGTTATGGTTTGATGACTTCTCTGGATCGTTGGGTCGTGGAGAATGTTTTCAAGATCATTGCTCAATGTATGACTCGCCAAGACCCGCGGCCTATGGCTATGTGTGCGATTAATCTGTCAGGTAATACTATTGGTGATGATGAATTCTTAATCTTTCTACGCCAACAATTCGTAACTTATGCTGTGCCGCCTGAAATGATTTGTTTTGAAATTACAGAAACTAGCGCAATTTCAAATTTGGCCAGTGCAATTAAATTTATCAATGAGCTCAAAGACTTAGGTTGCCACTTTTCGTTAGATGACTTTTGTGCCGGAATGTCCTCGTTCGCATACTTGAAACATTTGCCTGTAGACTTTCTGAAGATCGATGGAAGTTTCGTCAGGGATATGCTGGACGACCCGATAAATCGGGCCATGGTCGAGGTGATCAATCACATCGGCCATGTCATGGGTAAACGCACAATTGCCGAGTTTGTTGAGACACCCCAGATTGAGCAGGCCTTGCTGGAGATCGGCGTGGATTATGCTCAGGGCTACATTATTCAACGTCCGCAGTTGTTTACGTGTGACAGTTTGCAAACCCGGCCGGCTCGTCCGCGGCCTTTGTTATTCAAGGCGCCAGGCACATTTCGTTGAAGTTTCCGTCGATCCGGACAATCACAATCAAAAGGAGTGCGACAGTGATCGAATCATTCAACAGATCTGGCCCGCTTATGGAAGCTGCAAGTTATCCGGTTTGGGCTCAGCAACTTATCCAGGCCTGCAGCGAGAGCAAGCGTCGGGTTGTCGAGCACGAACTGTATCAGCGGATGCGTGACAACAAACTCAGTGGCAAAACCATGCGTCAGTACCTGATCGGTGGCTGGCCGGTTGTCGAGCAGTTTGCCTCGTATATGGCGCAGAACCTGACCAAGACTCGCTTCGCCCGCCATCCCGGTGAGGATATGGCGCGTCGCTGGTTGATGCGCAATATACGGGTTGAACTTAACCACGCCGATTACTGGGTGAATTGGAGTGCAGCCCATGGCGTCAGTCTCGAGGACTTGCAGGCACAGCAGGTTGACCCTGAGTTGCACGCGTTGAGTCATTGGTGCTGGCACACCAGTTCTTCCGATTCATTAATCGTCGCTATTGCCGCGACCAACTACGCAATTGAAGGGGCGACAGGGGAGTGGTCGGCGGTGGTCTGTTCCAACGGCATCTACGCGGCTGCCTTCCCTGAAGACGAACGCAAGCGTGCGATGAAGTGGCTGAAAATGCACGCTCAATACGATGATGCCCATCCCTGGGAGGCGCTGGAAATAATCTGCACGCTGGCGGGCCTCAACCCAAGCAGGGCACTGCAGGCAGAGCTGCGTCAGGCCGTGTGCAAGAGCTATGACTACATGTACCTGTTCCTGGAGCGTTGCATGCAGTTGGAGTCTGCGCAAAAGGCTCCGTTGGCTCGGGAGCGATTGGCCTTGGTAGAAGGTTAAGCGTCCGACCGTCGATAGCAGCTTGCCTGTTTGGCAAGCTGCTGTTTATCCCGCCATCGCCAACCGATTGCGCCCTTCGCGCTTGGCCACGTACAGTGCATTATCGGCGCGGCGCAGCAAACTGTCCGCAGACTCCCCTGGCAACAAGGTTGAACAGCCCAGGCTGACCGTCAGCTCGATGCGTGTGTTGGCGGCCCAATAGTCAGTGCTCTGCGCGGCATAACGCAGGCGCTCGCCGACCAGTGCGGCCGACTCTCGGCTGGTGTTGGAAAGCAGAATCAAAAACTCCTCGCCGCCATAACGAAACACCATGTCGACGTTGCGCAGTTGCTGTTTGATCGACGCAGCGACCTCCCTCAACACATGATCTCCGGCAGCGTGGCCGTGGGTGTCATTGACGCTCTTGAAGTGATCGATATCCAGCATCAGCAATGACAGGGGTTGCCGGTGACGCCTCGACATGTCGATTTCCCGTTGCAGGGTCTGTTCCATGGCGATGCGGTTGCCGGTACCCGTCAGCGGGTCGCGCAGCGCCCTTTGCGTCGCGGCACGATAGAGCAAGGCGTTGCGGATCGGGAACAGTAACGTCGATAACAGGGATTCAAGCTGGGCCTGCTCGTGATCGCTGAAGCGTTGATTACGCCGAAACACCAGGTCGCCCAGGTGCTGGCCCTCGTGGCTCAAGCTGTAACTCACCAAATGATGCCCGCGTTGGCCGAATTCCAGGCGTAGATCGCTCGCGGCGTACTGATAGACCAGTGCGTCCACTGGCACCAGGCGTTGCAACTCACGAAAAAACAGGCCGAGGATGCGCTGCGGCTCAAGGCTGGTTTGCAGCTGCTGGCTCATCCGCTGACGCAACTGGGCCAGGCTCGCGGGCCGGGGCAACAGCGGGGGGATCTGTCCAAAGCCCAGGCGTTGCAATTTGGCGCTATCAAAGTCGATAGCCTGGGGCTGGGTAGGAGATTTCATGGTTTTTATCACTCAAACACTGCCTGCTTCTCGCCACTTAGAGCGAAAGACCGGCGATCGGTTCCTTTGAGCCTGAACCTACTGGAGTGACTTTTCCGAGCCTGGCTTGACGGCATGCCAGGCTCGGACGGCGCATTTACTGGGCGTCGAATGCCTGGCCGTTGATGCCGCTGCTGTCCGGACCCATGAGGTACAGGTAGACCGGCATGATGTCCTCTGGCGCAGGGTTGTTGGTCGGGTTTTCCCCTGGGTACGCTTGCGCACGCATGCTGGTGCGCGTCGCTCCGGGGTTGATGCTATTGGCGCGAACAGGCGCGACATTTTCCACTTCGTCGGCGAGGGTCTGCATCAGGCCTTCGGTGGCGAACTTCGACACGCCATAGGCGCCCCAGTAGGCGCGGCCCTTGCGACCGACACTGCTGGACGTGAAGATCACCGAGGCGTCGCTGGACAATTTGAGCAGCGGCAGCAAGGTGCTGGTCAGCATGAACATGGCATTGACGTTGACTTGCATGACGCGCATGAAGTTTTCACCGGACAACTGCTCGATCGGCGTGCGTGGGCCGATGATCGAGGCGTTGTGCAGCAGGCCGTCGAGATGGCCGAATTCGGTCTCGATCATGGCCGCCAGTTCGTCGTACTGGTGCGGCAGGGCGGTTTCCAGGTTGAAGGGGATCACCGCTGGCTGTGGATGACCGGCGGACTCGATTTCATCGTAGACCTGGCTCAGGTTGGCCTCGGTCTTGCCCAGCAGCAGCACGGTGGCACCGTGGGCGGCGTAGGTCTTGGCGGCGGCGGCACCGATGCCGCGACCCGCGCCGGTCACCAGAATGACTCGGCCCTTGAGCAGTTCCGGGCGAGCGGAATAATCAAACATAAAAACCTCATGACAAATTCAACAGGAGGATGAACGCCGGACTCGTGGCGAGCACCGTGCCTTCATCTCGTGATCAGCCTGCTCAGCAGCCGCAAAGGGCGTTGTCCAGTACTTTGCGCAGTTCCAGCGGATGATCCACCACCACATCGGCGCCCCAGTTCCTCGGGTTGTCGTCCGGGTGGATGTAGCCGTAGGTAACAGCGGCGGTACGGGTGCCGGCATCGCGCCCCGACTCGATGTCGCGCAGGTCATCGCCGACAAACAGCACGCTGGCCGGATCGAGGTCGAGCATCTTGCACGCCAGGATCAACGGCTCGGGATCGGGTTTGCTGTTCTTTACGTGGTCCGGGCAGATCAGCAGGGCCGAGCGCTCGGCGAGCCCCAGTTGCTGCATGATCGGTTCGGCGAAGCGCAACGGCTTGTTGGTGACCACGCCCCAGATCAGCCTGGCCTGTTCGATATCGGCCAGCAATTCGCCCATGCCGTCGAACAGCTTGCTGTGCACCGCGCAGCCTTTGACATAGCGCTCGAGGAACTCCAGGCGCAGCTCTTCAAAGCCGGGCGACTCCGGATCCATCATGAAGGTGGCAGCGACCATCGCCCGGGCGCCGCCGGAGATCTCGTCGCGAATGCGCTTGTCCGGAATAGCTGGCATCTGGCGGTCGAGGAGCATGTCCTGGCAGATGGCGATGAAGTCCGGCGCGGTGTCGAGCAGGGTGCCGTCCATGTCGAAAAGAACTGCTCTGATTGCCATGGGCTTACTCCTCGCGCAGGGTCTGGATCATATAGTTGACGTCAACGTCGGCGGCCAGCTTGTAGTGCTTGGTCAGCGGGTTGTAGGTCAGGCCGATGATGTCCTTGACGGTCAGGCCGGCCGCGCGACTCCAGGCACCCAGTTCGGAAGGGCGGATGAACTTCTTGAAGTCGTGGGTGCCGCGAGGCAGCAGCTTCATGATGTATTCGGCGCCGACGATGGCGAACAGGTAGGCCTTCGGGTTGCGGTTGATGGTCGAGAAGAATACCTGGCCGCCGGGTTTGACCATGCGCATGCAGGCACGAATCACCGACGATGGATCGGGTACGTGTTCGAGCATTTCCAGGCAGGTGACCACATCGAACTGCTCCGGCATCTCTTCAGCCAGGGCTTCGGCGGTGATCTGCCGGTACTCGACGCTGACACCGGATTCGAGTTGGTGCAGTTGGGCGACAGCCAGCGGTGCCTCACCCATGTCGATGCCCATCACCGTGGCGCCACGCTGGGCCATGGATTCGCTGAGAATGCCGCCGCCGCAGCCGACGTCCAGCACCTTCTTGCCGGCCAGTTTGACGCGTTCGTCAATCCAGTTGACCCGCAGCGGGTTGATATCGTGCAGGGGCTTGAACTCGCTTTCGCGGTCCCACCAGCGATGGGCCAGGGCCTCGAATTTGGCAATTTCAGCGTGGTCGACGTTGCTCATGGATATTCCTCTGAATCTGAAAAATTCTGCTGTCAGCCTTGAGGGCGGCTCAAGGCTCCATTCTATTGGGTATGACCGCTGATGCGCTGGCCCCAGGCATTGGCTGTGGCGCACAGTTGTTGTTCATCGAGGCGCGTCAGGCGCCGGTCGTCGAGCAATTGCTTGCCAGCGACCCACAGGTGTTTCACACAATCGCGGCCAGTGGCATAAATGAGCTGGGACACCGGGTCGTAAATCGGCTGTTGAGCCAGTCCAGACAAGTCGAAACACACCAGGTCGGCCGCCTTGCCGACTTCCAGCGAGCCGATTTCGCTTTCCAGGCCGAGCGCGCGGGCGCCGTTGAGGGTGGCCATGCGCAGCGCGCGATGGGCATCCAGAGCTGCGGCCGAGCCGGCGACAGCCTTGGCCAGCAGGGCTGCGGTGCGGGTTTCGCCGAGTAAGTCGAGATCGTTATTGCTGGCCGCGCCATCGGTACCGATTGCCACATTGACGCCGGCCTGCCAAAGGCGTTCCACCGGGCAGAAGCCGCTGGCCAGTTTCAGGTTGGATTCCGGACAGTGGATCACGCTGCTGTTGCTTTCTACCAGCAGTCCGAGGTCGTCATCGCTGATCTGGGTCATGTGCACAGCCTGGAAGCGGGGTCCGAGCAGCCCCATCCGTGCCAAGCGCTCCAGCGGTCGTTCGCCGTGTTGCTCGACCGCCTGTTGCACCTCCGAGGCGGTTTCGTGGACGTGCATGTGGATGGGCGCATCCAGTTCCTCAGCGATCACCCGGATTTTTTCCAGGTTTTCGTCGCCGACGGTATAGGGAGCATGAGGGCCGAAGGCGATCTTGATTCGCGGATGGTGCTTCAAATCGCCGAACAGCTCGACACCTTGGCGAATCGCTTCGTCGGCGTTGCTGGCTCCAGGGATCGGGAAATCAAGGATTGGAATGGCAATCTGTGCTCGAATTCCGCTGTTGTGCACCCGCTCACTGGCAACTTTCGGGAAGAAATACATGTCCGAAAAACAGCTGATGCCGCCTTTGATCTGCTCGGCAATCGCCAGGTCGGTGCCATCGCGCACGAACGCCTCGTCGACCCATTTGCCCTCGGCTGGCCAGATATGCTGCTCCAGCCAGGTCATCAGCGGCAGGTCATCGGCCAGACCGCGAAACAGCGTCATCGCCGCATGTCCGTGGGCATTGATCAGGCCGGGGCTGAGCAACGTGCCCGGCAACTCGCGGATTTCCCTGGCGGCAAGCTTCAGTGCTTCGCGGCGCGGGCCGATAAAGGCAATGCGCCCATCGCGAATGCCCAGGCCATGCTCTTTGAGGACCACGCCGGCAGGTTCGACAGGCACCAGCCAGGTCGGCAGCAGGAGAAGGTCAAGCGCAGCAACAGGGGTGGGCATCAAGAATTCGGTCCAGTGCTTTTATGAAGGATGGCGAAGTATACCCGAGCGTCTTCGCGGGGGGATCGCTATAATCGACGGCTTTTGTTCATGGCTACGGGGTAAGGGATGCGCGATCGACTGTTGGCTACTGAAAAGGTGAAAGCCATCGATTGGCGCGATGGCACGCTGTTCCTGCTGGACCAGCGTGTTTTGCCGTTCGAGCAGACCTGGATTGCCTGCACCGACGTGTCCGGCGTGGCTGAGGCCATTCGTTCGATGCAGGTGCGCGGTGCCTCGGCAATCGGCATTGCTGCTGCTTATGGCATGGTGCTCGCCGTGCGCGCGCGGATTGCCGAAGGCAGTGACTGGTACGCGGCGCTGGAAGAAGATTTCGCACTGCTGGCTGACGCTCGTCCTACGGCGGCACACCTGTTCTGGGCGCTGAACCGTATGCATGATCGACTGGATCGCCTAAAGGACAATGCCGATCCGGTGGCGACCCTGGAGGCCGAGGCCGTTGCCATCCATGAAAGCGACCGCGAAGCCAACCTGACCATGGCCCAGTTGGGTGTGGACGTGATCCGCAGGCATCAGGGCAATGCCCAGGCGATCCTGACCCATTGCAATGCTGGCGCGTTGGCCACGGGTGGGTTCGGTACTGCCCTGGGGGTGATTCGCGGGGCGTTCCTGGAAGGGATGGTCGAGCGCGTCTACGTCAATGAAACCCGTCCCTGGCTGCAGGGCTCGCGGCTGACTGCATGGGAACTGCTCAACGAAGAGATTCCGGTGACCCTGAATGCCGACTCCGCGGCGGCCCATATCCTCAAGGCCAAGGGTATTACCTGGGTCATAGTGGGTGCCGACCGGATCGCCGCCAATGGCGATGTGGCGAGCAAGATCGGTACCTATCAGCTGGCGGTCAATGCCATGCATCACGGCGTGCGTTTCATGGTGGTGGCGCCGAGTTCGACGATCGATATGCACACCGCCAGTGGCGAGGACATTCCGCTGGAAGAGCGCGATGGTGACGAATTGCTCGCCGTCGGCAGCGTGCGGGTGGGGGCGGATGTCGAGGTCTTCAATCCCGTGTTCGATGTGACCCCGGCGGACCTGATTGACGTGATCGTCACCGAAAAAGGCATCGTCGAGCGGCCAGATACCGCGAAAATGGCGCAGTTGATGTGCCGCAAGCGGTTGCATTGAGGGTGGGTGGGCCCCATCGCACCGCCGCGATGACGCCATAAAGTGCAATGAAATCGCCCGATTTCGGCACAGTTTCCCCTCGCGAAACCTCTCAGAGCCCCTCAGCTCTTGCTCAAGCCTGTCATCGGTCAACTAACTATGCTCCATGCGCATCTGGGGGATAGGTGCGTGGCGGCTCTTGTGATAACATCCGGCGGTTTCCAAGGCAGCCCTGCGGGGATGCCTTCACTGCGCAGATCCATGGCTTAACTCGTTGATTTGTCGTAAGTCGATGTATGGCACTCAGCCTGCAGCGACGAGCTTCGTTGGTCCTGACGAAGTTTCACCAGAAAAAGGAATCAGGCTTCTCATGGGCGAACTGGCCAAAGAAATCCTACCGGTCAATATCGAAGACGAGCTGAAGCAGTCCTACCTCGACTACGCAATGAGCGTAATTGTCGGGCGGGCACTGCCTGATGCGCGCGATGGCTTGAAGCCCGTGCATCGGCGAGTGCTGTTCGCGATGAGCGAGCTGGGTAACGACTTCAACAAGCCGTACAAGAAATCTGCCCGTGTAGTCGGTGACGTGATCGGTAAGTATCACCCGCACGGTGATACCGCGGTGTACGACACCATCGTTCGTATGGCGCAGCCATTCTCGCTGCGTTACCTGCTGGTCGACGGCCAGGGCAACTTCGGTTCGGTCGACGGCGACAACGCCGCGGCGATGCGATACACCGAAGTGCGCATGACCAAGCTGGCGCATGAGCTGCTGGCTGACCTGCACAAGGAAACCGTGGACTGGGTGCCGAACTACGACGGCACAGAAATGATCCCGGCGGTCATGCCGACCCGTATTCCGAACCTGCTGGTCAACGGCTCCAGCGGTATCGCCGTGGGCATGGCGACCAACATCCCGCCACACAACCTCGGTGAAGTGATCGACGGTTGCCTGGCGCTCATCGACAATCCCGAGCTGACTGTCGACGAGCTGATGCAATACATTCCCGGTCCGGACTTCCCGACTGCTGCGATCATCAACGGTCGTGCCGGCATCATCGAGGCCTACCGTACCGGTCGCGGCCGCATTTACATGCGTGCTCGCTCGACCATCGAGGACATCGACAAGGTCGGCGGTCGCCAGCAGATCGTCATCACCGAACTTCCTTACCAGTTGAACAAGGCGCGCCTGATCGAGAAGATCGCCGAGCTGGTTAAAGAGAAGAAGCTCGAAGGTATCACTGAGCTGCGCGACGAGTCCGACAAGGACGGCATGCGCGTCGTGATCGAGTTGCGTCGCGGCGAAGTGCCTGAGGTCATCCTCAACAACCTCTACGCGCAGACCCAACTGCAAGCGGTGTTCGGTATCAACATCGTTGCGCTGATCGACGGCCGTCCACGGATCCTCAACCTCAAGGATCTGCTGGAAGCCTTCGTCCGTCACCGTCGCGAAGTGGTGACCCGCCGTACCGTGTTCGAACTGCGCAAGGCGCGTGAACGCGGTCACATCCTTGAAGGTCAAGCGGTTGCCCTGTCGAACATCGACCCGGTCATCGCCCTGATCAAGGCCTCGCCAACGCCGTCGGAAGCCAAGGAAGCGCTGGTCAGCACGCCTTGGGAATCCTCGGCCGTCGTTGCGATGGTGGAGCGTGCCGGCGCCGATTCCTGCCGTCCGGAAAACCTCGATCCGCAATACGGTCTGCGCGACGGCAAGTACTTCCTCTCACCAGAGCAGGCGCAAGCCATTCTGGAGCTGCGTCTGCACCGCCTGACCGGCCTGGAGCACGAGAAGCTGCTGGCCGAGTACCAGGAAATCCTCAACCAGATCGGCGAGCTGATCCGCATCCTCAATAGCGCCACGCGCCTGATGGAAGTGATCCGCGAAGAGCTGGAAGTGATCCGTGCCGAGTACGGCGATGTGCGTCGCACCGAGATCCTCGATGCCCGCCTGGACCTGACCCTGGGTGACATGATCCCGGAAGAAGAGCGCGTCGTGACCATTTCCCATGGCGGCTATGCCAAGACCCAGCCGCTGGCTGCGTACCAGGCCCAGCGTCGTGGCGGTAAAGGCAAATCGGCTACCGGCGTCAAGGATGAGGACTACATCGCCCACCTGCTGGTTGCCAACAGCCACACCACGCTGCTGCTGTTCTCCAGCAAGGGCAAGGTTTACTGGCTGAAAACCTACGAAATCCCGGAAGCGTCCCGCGCTGCCCGTGGTCGTCCGCTGGTCAACCTGTTGCCACTGGATGATGGTGAGTACATCACCACCATGCTGCCGGTCGAGGAGTACACCGAAGGTCACTTCATCTTCATGGCCACCGCCAACGGCACCGTGAAGAAGACCCCGCTGGAATCCTTTAGCCGTCAGCGCAGCGTTGGTCTGATCGCGTTGGAACTGGACGAAGGCGACGTGCTGATCTCTGCAGCCATCACCGATGGCGAGCGTGAAGTCATGCTGTTCTCCGACGGTGGCAAGGTAACTCGCTTCAAGGAATCCGACGTACGCGCCATGGGCCGTACTGCTCGTGGTGTTCGCGGCATGCGCCTGCCGGAAGGCCAGAAGCTGATTTCCATGCTGATCCCGGAAGAAGGTAGTCAGATCCTCACCGCTTCGGCGCGTGGTTACGGCAAGCGTACCGCCATCACCGAGTTCCCGGAGTACAAGCGTGGCGGCCAGGGTGTTATTGCCATGGTCAGCAACGACCGTAACGGCCGTCTGGTCGGTGCGGTGCAGGTGCTCGACGGCGAGGAAATCATGCTGATTTCCGACCAGGGCACTCTGGTTCGTACCCGTGTCGACGAAGTTTCCAGCCTGGGTCGTAACACCCAGGGCGTGACCCTGATTAAGCTGGCCAGCGACGAAACGCTGGTAGGCCTTGAGCGGGTACAGGAGCCGTCGGAAGTCGAAGGTGAAGAGCTGGAAGGTGAAGAGGGTGCAGTGTTCGAGGGCGAGATCGTGATTGACGATCTTGCCGAGGACCAGCAGCTCGACGCCGCCGCTGACGAAGAGCCGCAGGAATAAACAGGCAAGCAGGGGGCGGATGAGAATTCGCCCCCTTGTTGTTTATCCCTTTTGAATTTTTTGCCCCTGTAGGAGCGAGCTTGCTCGCGATGGACGACAACGATAACGCGGGAATTCTGGTATCGCGCAGCGTCCTCAGGTTTCTCGCGAGCAAGCTCGCTCCTACAAGGGTTGATTGAATGTAGATACCACCAAATCAGAGCGAGAGTGGATGTGAGCAAGAGAGCCTATAACTTCTGTGCCGGTCCTGCGGCGCTTCCCGAAGCTGTCCTGAAGCGCGCCCAGGGTGAACTCCTCGACTGGCACGGCAAGGGCCTTTCGGTCATGGAAATGAGCCATCGCAGCGATGAGTTCGTGTCCATTGCGACCAAGGCCGAGCAGGATCTGCGTGATCTGCTGAATATCCCCTCGAACTATAAAGTGCTGTTTCTGCAGGGCGGCGCCAGCCAGCAATTTGCCCAGATTCCGCTGAACCTGTTGCCGGAAAATGGCAGCGCCGACTATATCGACACCGGTATCTGGTCGCAGAAAGCCATTGAAGAAGCCTCGCGCTACGGCCACGTCAATGTTGCCGCGACCGCCAAGCCTTACGATTACTTCGCCATTCCCGGCCAGAACGAGTGGAAGTTGTCCAAGGACGCGGCCTACGTTCACTACGCGCCGAACGAAACCATTGGCGGTCTTGAGTTTCAGTGGATTCCGGAAGTCGGCGATGTGCCGCTAGTGGCCGACATGTCTTCCGACATTCTCTCGCGTCCTGTGGATATTTCGCGTTTCGGCATGATCTACGCCGGTGCGCAGAAAAACATCGGCCCGAGCGGCATCGTCGTCAACATCATTCGCGAAGACCTGCTGGGCAAGGCGCGCTCGCTGTGCCCAACCATGCTCGACTACAAGGTAGCAGCCGATAATGGCTCGATGTACAACACCCCGCCGACCCTGGCCTGGTACCTCTCGGGGCTGGTCTTCGAGTGGT
Organism: Pseudomonas fluorescens; assembly: GCF_019212185.1. Taxonomy (NCBI): domain Bacteria; kingdom Pseudomonadati; phylum Pseudomonadota; class Gammaproteobacteria; order Pseudomonadales; family Pseudomonadaceae; genus Pseudomonas; species Pseudomonas fluorescens. The sequence continues at coordinate 4,843,354 of NZ_CP078138.1, read as the reverse complement.
TGAAAGAGCAGGGGGGTGTCGAAGCCATCGGCAAGCTCAACGACGTCAAGCAGCGCACCCTGTACGACTTCATCGACGCCAGTGGCCTGTACAACAACCCGATCAACAAGTCCGATCGCTCGTGGATGAACGTGCCGTTCCGCCTGGCCGATGATCGCCTGGACAAGCCGTTCCTGGTCGGTGCCGAGGCGCGCGGGCTGCTCAACCTCAAGGGTCACCGTTCGGTCGGCGGCATGCGTGCCTCTATCTACAACGCCGTCGACATCCATGGTGTCAACGCGCTGGTTTCGTACATGGCAGAGTTCGAGAAGGAACATGGCTAATGTCTGAGCAAGAACTCAAGGCACTGCGCGTTCGCATTGATGCCCTGGACACTAAAGTCCTGGAGCTGATCAGTGAGCGTGCACGTTGCGCCCAGGAAGTCGCGCGGGTAAAGATGGCCTCGCTGGCCGAAGGCGAAGTGCCAGTGTTCTACCGTCCCGAGCGTGAAGCTCAGGTGCTCAAGCGCGTGATGGAGCGTAACCAGGGGCCGCTGGGCAACGAAGAGATGGCGCGTTTGTTCCGCGAAATCATGTCTTCTTGCCTGGCGCTCGAGCAGCCGCTGAAAGTGGCTTACCTCGGCCCTGAGGGTACGTTCACCCAGGCGGCGGCGATGAAACATTTCGGTCACGCGGTGATCAGCAAGCCGATGGCAGCCATCGACGAGGTGTTCCGCGAAGTGGCGGCGGGCGCGGTGAATTTTGGTGTTGTGCCGGTGGAAAACTCCACTGAAGGCGCGGTCAACCACACCCTGGACAGTTTCCTCGAGCACGACATGGTCATCTGTGGCGAAGTCGAGTTGCGGATCCACCACCACCTGCTGGTCGGTGAAAACACCAAAACTGACAGCATCAGCCGCATTTACTCCCACGCCCAGTCTCTGGCCCAGTGCCGTAAGTGGCTGGATGCCCATTACCCGAACGTCGAGCGTGTTGCCGTGTCGAGCAATGCCGAGGCGGCCAAGCGGGTCAAGGGTGAGTGGAACTCGGCAGCGATTGCCGGCGACATGGCTGCCGGCCTGTATGGCTTGACCCGCCTGGCCGAGAAAATCGAGGACCGTCCGGACAACTCCACGCGGTTCCTGATGATCGGTAACCAGGAAGTGCCGCCGACCGGTGACGACAAGACGTCGATCATTGTGTCGATGAGCAACAAGCCGGGTGCGCTGCATGAGTTGCTGGTGCCATTCCACGATAACGGGATCGACCTGACGCGTATCGAGACTCGTCCGTCGCGCAGTGGCAAGTGGACCTATGTGTTCTTCATCGATTTCGTCGGCCACCACCGTGATCCGCTGGTAAAAGGTGTGCTGGAAAAAATCAGTCAGGAAGCAGTGGCACTCAAAGTGCTGGGTTCCTACCCGAAAGCAGTTCTCTAAGGGCATAGACAATGAGCGGCGACTTCCTCGCCCTGGCGCAGCCGGGCGTGCAACAACTTTCGCCTTACGTTCCGGGCAAGCCCGTGGACGAACTGGCCCGTGAGCTGGATCTGGAGCCGGCCAGCATCGTCAAGCTGGCGAGCAACGAAAACCCGCTGGGCGCCAGTCCCAGGGCTCTGGCGGCGATCCGTGAAGAGCTGGCCGAGCTGACCCGTTACCCGGATGGCAACGGCTTCGCGCTCAAGAGCCTGCTGGCCGAGCAGTGCCGGGTCGACCTTAATCAGGTGACCTTGGGCAATGGCTCCAACGACATCCTCGAGTTGGTGGCGCGTGCCTACCTGGCTCCGGGCTTGAACGCGGTGTTCAGCGAGCACGCGTTTGCCGTTTATCCGATTGTCACCCAGGCGGTCGGTGCCGACGCGCGCGTGATCCCGGCGAAAGACTGGGGGCACGACCTGGCGGCCATGCTGCAGGCGATCGATAGCAATACCCGCGTGGTATTCATCGCCAACCCGAACAACCCGACCGGGACTTGGTTCAGTGCCGAAGCGCTGGATGAGTTCCTGCAGGACGTGCCTGAGGGTGTACTGGTAGTTCTGGACGAGGCGTACATCGAGTATGCCGAGGGCAGTGATTTGCCGGACGGCCTGGACTTCCTCGCCGCGTACCCGAACCTGCTGGTGTCGCGTACCTTCTCCAAGGCCTATGGCCTGGCAGCGCTGCGCGTGGGTTATGGCTTGTCGACAGCGGTGGTCGCGGATGTGCTGAACCGTGTACGCCAGCCGTTCAACGTCAATAGCCTGGCATTGGCCGCAGCCTGCGCAGCTTTGAAAGACGAAGAGTACCTGGCTGAAAGCCGCCGTCTGAACGATGCCGGCATGCAGCAGTTGGAAGCGGGCTTTCGTGCATTGGGGTTGAGCTGGATTCCGTCGCGAGGCAATTTCCTCTGTGTGGATCTGGGGCAGGTGGCTGCGCCTATCTTCCAGGGGCTGTTGCGTGAAGGGGTGATCGTGCGTCCGGTGGCCAACTACGGTATGCCGAACCACTTGCGCGTCACCATCGGCCTGCCGGCAGAAAACACACGCTTCCTCGAGGCGTTGAGCAAGGTTCTGGCACGTGGTTGATGTGATTGCCGTGGCACCTGTCGTACCTGTGGTCGGCCGCCTGGTGGTGGTCGGCCTGGGCTTGATCGGTGGGTCGTTCGCCAAGGGGTTGCGTGAAAGCGGCTTGTGCCGGGAAGTGGTCGGCGTCGATCTGGATCCGCAATCGCGCAAGCTCGCGGTTGAGTTGGGAGTGGTCGATCGTTGCGAGGATGACTTGGCCAGCGCCTGTGTGGGGGCTGATGTCATTCAGTTGGCAGTGCCGATCCTGGCGATGGAAAAACTGCTGGCGATCCTGGCTGGCATGGACCTCGGGTCGGCGATCCTCACCGACGTCGGTAGTGCCAAAGGTAATGTGGTACGCGCTGCGACCCGTGCTTTTGGCGGCATGCCAGCGCGTTTCGTGCCAGGGCATCCCATCGCCGGCTCCGAGCAGAGTGGGGTGGAGGCTTCCAACACCGAGCTGTTCCGTCGGCACAAGGTGATTCTCACGCCGCTGGAGCAGACCGATCCTGCGGCGCTGGCCGTGGTGGATCGGCTGTGGCGCGAGTTGGGTGCCGATGTCGAGCACATGCAGGTGGAGCGCCACGATGAAGTGCTGGCGGCTACCAGCCATTTGCCGCACTTGCTGGCCTTTGGTCTTGTTGATTCGCTGGCCAAGCGCAATGAAAATCTCGAGATCTTCCGTTACGCTGCGGGCGGTTTCCGTGATTTCACAAGAATCGCCGGAAGCGACCCGGTCATGTGGCACGACATCTTCCTCGCTAATCGCGAAGCTGTCCTGCGCACACTCGATACATTTCGCAGCGACCTCGACGCCTTGCGCGACGCGGTCGATGCAGGGGATGGGCACCAATTATTGGGCGTGTTCACGCGCGCCCGGGTTGCCCGCGAGCATTTCAGTAAAATCCTTGCCCGCCGGGCCTATGTGGACGCTATGAATTCCAACGATCTGATTTTCCTGGCTCAACCTGGTGGCCGCTTGTCCGGTCGGATTCGCGTACCAGGTGACAAATCGATTTCCCATCGCTCGATCATGCTCGGCTCGCTGGCTGAAGGTGTTACCGAAGTCGAAGGCTTCCTCGAGGGCGAAGATGCCCTGGCAACCCTACAAGCCTTCCGCGACATGGGCGTGGTCATCGAGGGTCCGCACCATGGTCGCGTGACTATTCATGGTGTGGGTCTGCATGGCTTGAAACCGGCGCCAGGCCCTATCTACCTGGGCAACTCCGGTACTTCGATGCGTTTGCTGTCCGGCCTGCTGGCCGCACAGAGCTTCGATAGCACCTTGACTGGCGACGCGTCGCTGTCCAAGCGTCCAATGAATCGCGTGGCGAACCCGCTGCGTGAAATGGGTGCAGTGATCGAAACCGCCGCCGACGGCCGTCCACCGATGATCATTCGCGGTGGTCATGCACTCAAGGGCCTGACCTACACCATGCCAATGGCCAGTGCCCAGGTTAAGTCCTGCCTGTTACTGGCGGGTTTGTACGCGGAAGGTAAAACCACCGTGACCGAGCCGGCGCCTACCCGAGATCATACCGAGCGTATGCTGCGTGGTTTCGGTTACCCGGTCAGCGTCGAGGGCGCAACCGCCTCGGTCGAGTCTGGCCATAAACTGACCGCTACCCACATTGAAGTGCCGGGTGATATTTCTTCTTCGGCATTCTTCCTGGTGGCGGCGTCGATTGCCGAGGGTTCCGAGCTGGTGCTTGAGCACGTTGGCATCAACCCGACCCGTACCGGCGTTATCGATATCCTGCGCCTGATGGGCGCCGACATTACCCTGGAAAACCAGCGTGAAGTCGGCGGTGAGCCGGTTGCGGACCTGCGAGTGCGCGCGGCCAAGCTCAAGGGCATCGAGATTCCCGAGGAATTGGTACCGCTGGCGATCGACGAGTTCCCAGTATTGTTCGTCGCCGCAGCCTGTGCTGAAGGCCGGACCATCCTGCGCGGTGCCGAAGAGCTGCGGGTCAAGGAATCCGATCGCATCCAGGTCATGGCCGATGGTCTTCTGGCGTTGGGCGTGAAATGCGAGCCTACTGCCGATGGCATCATCATTGATGGCGGCCAGATCGGCGGCGGCGAAGTCCATGGTCACGGTGACCACCGAATCGCCATGGCATTCAGCGTCGCTTCGTTGCGGGCTAATGCGCCGATCCGCATCCATGATTGCGCCAACGTCGCGACATCCTTCCCGAACTTCCTGGCGTTGTGCGCGCAGGTCGGTATCCGTGTTGCCGAAGAGGCTCAGTCGTGAAAAGCATTGCTCCCGTTATCACCATCGACGGCCCTAGCGGGTCTGGCAAAGGTACTATTGCCGGCATGCTCGCCAGGCGCCTGAGCTGGAATCTGCTGGATTCCGGAGCGCTGTATCGGCTGCTGGCATTCGCTGCACGCAATCATGGTGTCGACCTGACCAATGAAGAGTTGCTGACAAAACTTGCCGCGCATCTGGATGTGCAATTCATCGCGGCGACGGACGGTCAACTGCAGCGGATCATCCTTGAAGGTGATGAAGTCAGCGATGCTATTCGTACCGAAAGCGCCGGTGCCGGCGCTTCGCAGATTGCTGCGCTGCCTGCGGTGCGTGACGCGCTGTTGCAACGCCAGCGCGCCTTTCAGGAGTTTCCGGGCCTGGTGGCTGACGGTCGCGACATGGGCACCGTGGTGTTTCCCGATGCGCCGTTGAAGATTTTCCTGACCGCCAGCGCCGAGGAGCGGGCTCGTCGCCGATATTTGCAGTTGAAGGGCAAAGGCGAGGATGTTAGTCTGTCGAGTCTGCTAGATGAGATCCGTGTGCGCGATGAGCGCGACACCCAGCGCGCTGTAGCCCCGCTCAAGCCGGCGGCCGACGCGATCCAGCTGGATTCCACGGAGTTGTCCATCGATCAGGTGCTTGAACGCATCATGAGCGAGATCGCCATTCGCGATATCGCCGGGTGACCAAGAAGGCCACAGGGGACCAGTCATAGTCCTGCGGTGCTTCTTTTAAATGAAACTGACCCACATCGTCTGGGATGTGGAGATGGGCGTATTTTTCGCCCTTATCAACAGGAATTAAAATGAGCGAAAGCTTTGCGGAACTCTTTGAAGAAAGCCTAAAGACCCTGAACCTTCAGGCAGGCTCCATCATCACCGGTGTTATCGTTGATATCGATTACCAAGCTCGCTGGGTAACTGTTCACGCTGGCCTGAAGTCCGAAGCACTGATCCCTCTGGAGCAGTTCTACAACGACGCTGGCGAACTGAACATCAACGTCGGTGACGAAGTTCACGTTGCTCTGGACTCGGTTGAAGACGGTTTCGGTGAAACCAAGCTGTCCCGTGAAAAAGCCAAGCGCGCTGAATGCTGGATCGTTCTGGAAGCAGCCTTCGCAGCTGAGGAAGTGGTCAAGGGCGTTATCAACGGTAAGGTTAAAGGCGGCTTCACTGTCGACGTTAACGGCATCCGTGCGTTCCTGCCAGGTTCCCTGGTTGACGTCCGTCCAGTGCGCGACACCACGCACCTGGAAGGCAAAGAGCTGGAATTCAAGGTCATCAAACTCGACCAGAAGCGCAACAACGTTGTCGTTTCCCGTCGTAGCGTCCTCGAAGCCGAGAACTCCGCTGAGCGTGAAGCTCTGCTGGAATCCCTGCAGGAAGGCCAGCAAGTCAAAGGTATCGTCAAGAACCTCACCGATTACGGCGCATTCGTCGATCTGGGTGGCGTCGATGGCCTGCTGCACATCACCGACATGGCTTGGAAGCGTATCAAGCACCCATCGGAAATCGTCAACGTTGGCGACGAGATCGATGTCAAGGTTCTGAAGTACGATCGCGAGCGCAATCGTGTTTCCCTGGGCCTGAAGCAACTGGGCGAAGATCCATGGGTTGCTATCAAAGCTCGTTACCCAGAAAGCACTCGCGTAACCGCGCGTGTAACCAACCTGACCGACTACGGCTGCTTCGCTGAGCTGGAAGAAGGCGTTGAAGGTCTGGTACACGTTTCCGAAATGGACTGGACCAACAAGAACATCCACCCTTCGAAAGTCGTACAAGTCGGCGACGAAGTGGAAGTTATGGTTCTGGACATCGACGAAGAGCGTCGTCGTATCTCCCTGGGCATCAAACAGTGCAAATCTAACCCATGGGAAGATTTCTCTGGCCAGTTCAACAAGGGCGATAAAATCTCCGGCACCATCAAGTCGATCACCGATTTCGGTATCTTCATTGGTCTGGACGGCGGCATCGACGGTCTGGTTCACCTGTCCGACATCTCCTGGAACGAAGTGGGCGAAGAAGCCGTGCGTCGTTTCAAGAAGGGCGACGAGCTGGACACCGTTATCCTGTCGGTTGACCCAGAGCGCGAGCGTATCTCCCTGGGTATCAAGCAACTGGAAAGCGATCCGTTCTCCGAGTACGTTCAAGAGAACGACAAAGGCGCAATCGTTAAAGGCATCGTGAAAGAAGTTGACGCTAAAGGCGCCATCATCACTCTGGCCGACGATATCGAAGCGACTCTGAAAGCCTCCGAAATCAGCCGTGACCGCATCGAAGATGCACGTAACGTTCTGAAAGAAGGCGAAGAAGTAGAAGCCAAGATCATCAGCGTTGACCGCAAGAGCCGCGTAATCCAGCTCTCGATCAAGTCGAAAGACGTTGAAGACGAGAAAGAAGCTATCCAGAGCCTGCGCGACAAGCCAGCCTCGGACAGCATCGCTGCTGGTCCTACCACTCTGGGCGACCTGTTGCGTGCACAAATGGAAAAGCAGAACTAAGTTCTGTCAGACCATAAAAAAAGGGCGACTTCGGTCGCCCTTTTTTGTGGCTGGAATTCAGTGCTGAATGCTTTGGTGAAACCAAAAGCGGGTAGCTGTTGTCTTTTTCTTCAAGCAGATCATTCGTTTATTTGAGCTAGGCTTAGCCTGAAGTCATCGACGACAGGGCAAATGCCCAGTCTAAGGAAGTGAATGAACAGATTCGGAGTGTTGCTTGTTGTGCTGGTGCTGGCAGGCTGTACCACGAACGTGAAGACTCATGCGGTACGAGGTGTCAGCGGTATCGAGATCGACTGTTCAGGGCTGGGGTCGGGCTGGGACAAGTGCTACAAGCGCGCAGACAGGGAGTGCAAGGCTCAGGGCTACAAGGTGGTTGTCAGATCGAGCGATGCCAAGGAGGAGGAGGGGGATTATCCGTTTGGCTGGAATCCGGCGGGTTATCTGACGCGGACCATGTTGGTCATTTGTCGGTGATCAAGTGTCTGACGATTCCGAATCAAATGTCGGAAAAATTACAATGGTTCTGCGAGTTGGCTCTTCTGCAGATTAGTCAATGCGTGGGCTGTTCAAATATCGTCGGGCATGCTAAAACCTTTGAAGCGCTGACCTAGCTGCTTGAAAAAGAAGGGAAAAATATGACGAAGTCGGAGTTGATCGAACGAATTGTCACCCATCAGGGCCTGCTTTCATCCAAAGATGTAGAGCTGGCTATCAAGACTATGCTTGAACAGATGTCCCAATGCCTGGCCACCGGTGATCGTATCGAGATCCGCGGCTTTGGCAGCTTTTCACTGCACTACCGCGCGCCTCGTGTAGGGCGAAACCCGAAGACGGGTCAGTCCGTCAGCCTCGACGGCAAATTCGTGCCGCATTTCAAGCCAGGTAAGGAACTGCGGGATCGGGTGAATGAAGATGAGGAAGAAGGGCTTTGACAGCCGTTTTAGAAGGAGCGAATGATGCGTAATCCCAAGGGCGTGTTTATTGCTTTCGCTCTAATTTTGCTGGTCGCGGTCGTGTTGGTGTTCATTCTGGAAAATCAACAATCGGTTTCTTTGCTATTCTTCGGCTGGACAGGCCCTCAGTTACCTTTGTCGATAGTGGTCGTGCTCGCACTTCTGTTTGGCATGTTGATTGGCCCGATTTTAGGGTGGATCTTTGCTCGTGTCGTGGGCAGACGCCAGGTCCGAATACGGTAGTGCCCTATACGGAATATGCCTGCATCACCTGTCGACCTTAACCAATAGTAAAACCCGAACTAAGCTGTAATATGCTGCGCCTGTCTGGGTAGAGGGGCAGTGCTCCTTTCGATTCAGACTGACTTTTTTCAGAAGCCTCAGGTGATTTGGCGGCTTTTGTCTTCATATACCAGACAGCGCTCGAAAAAAGGCTCTGTCAGCAATTCAAGGGTGTGGTTTCGCGTGAAAATTCTAGTAACCGGTGGTGCCGGCTTTATCGGCTCGGCAGTCATTCGTCACATTATCTCCAATACCACCGACTCCATCGTCAATGTCGATAAGCTGACTTACGCTGGTAACCTTGAGTCGTTGGCCGAAGTCAGCCAGAGCCCTCGTTATGCGTTCGAGCGCGTCGATATCTGTGATCGCGATCAAGTGGACCGCGTTCTTCGTGAGCATCAGCCCGATGCCATCATGCATTTGGCGGCGGAGTCTCATGTTGATCGTTCGATTTCCGGTCCGTCCGAGTTCATTCAGACCAATATCATTGGCACCTACACATTGCTCGAAGCTGCCCGCCACTACTGGGCGGCGCTGGATGATGGGCGCAAGGCTGCTTTTCGCTTCCATCACATTTCGACTGACGAAGTTTACGGAGACCTGGAAGGTCCGAACGATCTCTTCACTGAGACCACCCCGTACCAGCCAAGCTCGCCATATTCCGCCAGTAAAGCCAGCTCCGATCATCTGGTTCGCGCTTGGGCTCGTACGTACGGCTTGCCGACCTTGGTCACCAATTGCTCGAACAACTACGGCCCTTGCCACTTCCCGGAGAAGTTGATCCCTCTGATCATTCTCAACGCGCTTGAAGGCAAACCGTTGCCGGTCTATGGCAAAGGCAATCAGGTCCGCGACTGGCTCTATGTCGAAGACCACGCTCGCGCGCTGTACAAAGTGGTGACCGAAGGTGTTATCGGCGAGACATACAATATCGGTGGGCATAACGAAAAACAGAACATCGAAGTGGTGCATGCCCTGTGCGCGCTCCTCGATGAACTGCGTCCAGACTCTGCTCATCGTCCGCACGCCAGCCTGATCACCTATGTTCAGGATCGCCCAGGCCACGACCAGCGTTATGCCATCGACGCCAGTAAAATCCAGCGTGAACTTGGGTGGGCGCCTGAAGAAACCTTTGAGTCTGGCATCCGCAAGACTGTTGAGTGGTATCTCAACAATTCGGCTTGGGTTGCTCACGTGAAGAGTGGCAGCTATCAGCAATGGATAGACCAGAACTATGCGGACCGTACGGGCAACGCATGAAAATCCTTCTGTTTGGAAAAAACGGCCAGGTCGGGTGGGAGTTGCAACGCTCGCTGGCGCCGCTTGGTGAGTTGATTGCTCTTGATCGGCACCCGGTTGATGGTCTTAGTGGTGATCTGTCTGACCTCGAAGCACTGCGCGCGACAATCCGTAGGGTCAATCCCGACGTCATCGTCAACGCTGCCGCCTACACTGCCGTCGATAAGGCTGAGTCCGAAACGGATCTGGCTGACCGTGTGAACGGTCAGGCAAGTGGGGTCATGGCTGAAGAGGCCGCGGTGCTGGGGGCTTTGCTGGTTCACTACTCCACAGACTACGTGTTCAGCGGCGAGGGCCTGAAGTCATGGCAAGAGACAGATCCTGTCGCCCCTGTGAATCATTACGGTGCCAGTAAGCTGGCTGGTGAGCAAGCGATCATCGCCTCGGGCTGTAAGCACCTGATCTTCCGCACCAGTTGGGTTTACGGCGCTCGCGGCAATAACTTTGCCAAGACCATGTTGCGCTTGGCCAGGGATCGCGAAACCTTGAACGTCATCGCTGATCAGATGGGCGCTCCGACGGGGGCAGACCTGATCGCGGACGTGACGGCTTTGACCATTCAGAAAGTCCTGCAGTTTCCTGAACTGGCAGGCCTGTATCACTTGGCTGCCGCCGGTGAAGTGTCCTGGTGCGGCTACGCCAATCATGTTATCGGTTTTGCCAAAGCCAACGGCGAAGAACTCGCCGTTGCGACCATCAATCCAATCAAAACGACCGCTTATCCAACACCTGCGCATCGCCCGTTGAATTCGCGTTTGAATACTCAGAAGCTGCGCGACAATTTTTCTCTACACTTGCCAGAATGGCAAAGTGGCGTAACCCGAATGCTTAGGGAAGTTCTGAACAAATGACCACGACAAATCGTAAAGGCATCATCCTCGCCGGCGGCTCGGGTACTCGATTGCACCCACTGACCCTCGGTGTGTCGAAGCAGATGCTGCCAATCTACGACAAGCCGATGATTTTTTATCCGCTCTCGGTGCTGATGCTCGCGGGTATGCGTGAAATTTTGATTATCTCTACGCCTGAAGATTTGCCATGTTTTCGCAAGTTGCTAGGGGATGGCAGCGTTTACGGGATCAAGCTTACTTATGCCGAGCAACCGAGTCCTGATGGTCTGGCACAAGCCTTCATCATTGGCGAAGAGTTCATTGGCAAAGATCCTTGCTGCTTGATCCTCGGTGATAATATTTTTTACGGTCAGCATTTTTCGGACAATCTGCGTTCTGCCAGTTCTCAGCAGCAAGGCGCTACTGTATTTGGCTATCACGTCAGCGATCCAGAACGTTTTGGTGTTGTTGAGTTCGACAGTACTGGACGAGCGTTGAGCATTGAAGAGAAACCACTCAAACCGAAATCCAACTATGCAGTCACCGGTCTGTACTTTTACGACAATGATGTTGTCGAGATTGCCAAGGGCATCAAGCCATCCTCTCGTGGTGAGTTGGAAATCACCGACATCAATCGTGCGTACCTCGAGCGTAAGACCCTGAATGTCGAAATTCTTGGTCGTGGCTTCGCTTGGCTTGATACGGGGACACATGAGTCGTTGCTGGAAGCTAGCCATTTCGTGCACACGATCGAGCAGCGACAAGGCCTGAAAGTGGCTTGCCTGGAGGAGATTGCTTACAACCTTGGCTGGATTACTGCCGAGCAATTGACAGTGCAAGCGAGCGCTCTGAAAAAGACCGGTTACGGGAAATATCTCGAGAAGTTGCTGGAATCATCTTCTCGGTGAGATGAGGACGTTACGTTCTGATCGAGCGGGTTAATCGCCTGAAACATAGTGATTTGTGACTACCAAGGATAACGTACTAAATGCGCAATAAGCCAACTGGGGCCAAAGCTTATGAAGAAGCTAGCCTGATAGACGTTATGAATGGTTTATGGCTTCAAAAATGGCTGATCTTGGCTTTTGTCCTGGTTTTTGCGTTGCTGGGTGGGAGCTATGCTTTTCTTAGTAAGCCTATTTACGAAGCTAAAGTTATTGTAATTCCGCCGGCACAAAAAGATATTGCCAATTTTAACTATGGCCGAACCAAAGACTCCGAGCTTGAGCCGTTCAGTGTGAAAAGCGTATATGAGGTTTTTTTACGCAATCTGCAAGCTGAGTCATTGCGCCGCTATTTTTTTGAAAAGTACTATCTTCCCTCACTCAGTGAGGAAGAGCGCAAAGGGTCCCTTGAGGGAATTTATGATCGTTTTAGCAATGTCCTGAGTGTTGCGCTCGCGGATAAGAGTTCTCCGGATCGTTACTCTGTCGCAATCCAAGGCAGTAACCCAGCCCAAATTGTTGAGTGGGTAAAAGCATTTGTGGATCAGGCCAGAGTTGTCGCCGTTGGGGAAATGATCGATGGAGTTAAAAGAGAGGCCGAGGTTCGAGCACGAAACCTTGAACAACAGATAAATGCGCAGCGTGAAAATGGTGAGAAGGTTCGTGAAGATCATATTACCCGTTTAAATGAAGCGCTCCGTATCGCAGAAGCTATTGGTCTGGAAAAACCTCCAATCATACGGGGGGATTTGTCCAGTGAGGTTTCAGCTAATATGAATGGAGAATTGACTTACATTCGTGGTAGCAAGGCACTTCAGGCTGAAATCAATAACTTGAAAGAGCGAAAGTTGAACGACCCTTTTATCGTTAAGCTTCGGGATTTGCAGCTAAAATATTCCTTCTATAAAGAGTTGGCAGTAAGCCCTGAAGATGTTGCAGTGTTCCGTCTAGACGGTCCGATTGAGACACCGGATAAGCCTGTCAAGCCTAAGAAAATATTGATCCTGGCTGTGGCGATACTGCTGGGCGGGGTTGTTGGTGTATTTGTAGCCATATTTAGAACTCTAATTCGCCATAATCGCGAGGTTTACCCTTCATGATTGCTTTCAAGAGTTGTGCGTTGGAAAGTTTAGGCGGCTCTCTACTTTAAATTATCTTCAATTGTTGAGGTAAATGGCGACGTATTTACGCTTGGGAAACGTCCGAGTGTTGAAAATACGTCACCATTTTTAAAGGTAATTCTTCGAAAGTTGGTAGGTAACTAGGGTGAGTGGAGTTGAAATGGCGGCATTGATTGAGTTGTATGCTTGCTATTCGTCAGGCGGGGATGTCATCTAGTTTATAATCGCCGCATTAGATTAACGTCTGTTGTTTCGAAAGCGGGTATTGTTTTTTGATCTGATTCGCTTGCTGTTGCGACAATAATGAAGATATGTACGCTGTGGCTAAAGTTTGCTGGCGTGTTCAGTCACAGAGTTTACGAATTTAGAAATGGTCGAATATCCTTGCGCCATCTGTTTTTCGATGTCTGCCGAGATTATTCATCGACGCGATTGGCTAGTTAAGTAATATACCCGCGCGAGGTTGCAGTGCACTATAAAAATATTATTTGGAATCTGTTAGGCCTCGGTTTACCTCTACTGATCGCTGCGCTGACCGTCCCCAGCTTGATTTCCGTGATAGGTACTGAGCGATTTGGTTTCCTTGCCCTCGCTTGGGGATTGATAGGCTACGCCGGAGCGCTGGATCTTGGAGTAGGTCGGGCGGTTACGCAAAGGCTTGCGTCTCTCAGAGGGAGAGATGTTGATAATGAAATTCCTGGTGTGGTTAGTACGGCAGTTCGAATCACAATGGTTGTCGGACTTATCGGGTTCGTCCTGATTGTATTGGGAAGCTTTCTGGGTGGGTATAATTTGGTGCCGCGGCAGAGTGTTAGTGCCGCTGAGGTTCTATTTTCTTTGCTGCTGCTAGCGGTAGCGATACCAATGCAGGCCATTAGTGCGACTTATCGAGGAGTAAATGAAGCGTATCTGAATTTCAAGAACATCAGTTTTTTGCGTGTCGCACTCGGTGCTGCAAATTTTGGGGCTCCGTTCCTTGTGGCGCAGATCACTACTCAGCTGTATTGGTTGATTGCGACATTGGTACTCTCGCGATTGATTGCATTGTTTATGTATAGAAAGTTTGCCTATCAATGCCTCCCGGGTGGCGAGGATGAAAAAGGTGAGTTCTCAAAGCTACAAGCCAACAAGCTGCTTGCGTTTGGAGGTTGGGTAACGGTTAGCAGTGTTGTCAGCCCATTTTTAGTACAGGCGGACCGTTTCTTTGTTGGGGTGCTCATATCAGCAGCAGCTGTAACTGCTTATGTAATTCCCTACGAGATCACAGTGCAAGCGATGATTTTGGTTGGAGCTATTACTACGGTTGCTTTTCCGGTAATTGCCAATTTGCTACAAGAAGATATAAATAAAGCGCATGGTGTATTCAATCGATGGCTTATATGGGTTTCATTCATCATGTTCTGTGTGATGAGTTGCGTTGCATTGCTCATGCCTTTTATATTGAATCTTTGGGTCGGAAAATACGTGTCGGATGAGTCCGCTTGGGTGGGGCGGATCCTTTGTGTCGGTGTGTTTTTCAATGCAGTTGGCTCAATGTTTTATTCTTTTCTCCATGCTTCTGGCAGGTCAAAGGAAACGGCTATTTTGCATTTGATTGAATTGCCGCTGTTTGTAGGGGCTCTTTACATGCTGATTACATATTTCGGGGTTGTTGGTGCGGCAATGGCATGGACCTTTCGGGTAGCTTTTGATGCACTTGGTCTCTTTTATTTTACAAAAATCAAACGGTCAAGCTATGTTTAATATTAGGCTTCCGACATATCAGACATTTTTCGTGCTTGGTATGATTCTGTTGGGTTTTAGTACATCCCCTGAAGATGGAGGGGTACTTAGCTTCGGTACGCCTTTCTTTATCATTGCCATCCTTGGCTTTGTGCCTGTTATTTTTCGCTACTGGACTTATATGGATTGGAGGTTTTTTCTATTTCCTCTTTTGCACATACTGTTGATTGTAGCAATGACAGTTTTTGCTTTCAGTCCTTTTCAGTCGTCGGTTAGAGCATTTTTTAATGTACTTGGTTTTGTTATTTATTTAGGTCTGGTCTGCAGTTTTCTAAGTGGGCGGTTGTCGGTTGATACGCTTGCCAGGGTTTTAATATGTTCGGGTGCAACGTTGGCTGTGTATTTCATAGTCAATTTCTGTTTTAGCTCTATAGAGCTTGGTGTTCAACAGGTTATATTGGAGCGGTATGTGGGGGGGGCGATGTCTCTTCCTTGGGGGGCTAGTAATACGATTGCCCAGGTTCTATTGCTTTCTGCTGTGTCATACATGGTGTTGAGTGAGCGTCGCAAGTCAGATTTTTTGATGTTTGGTGTCATCGTTTTAGGTATCTGCCTGACATTTTCCAGATCCAATATGCTGCTCCTGTTTGTGCTGTTTTTTTTCGTTTTCAGGTTTCGTCAACTTATCGTGTTGGGTGGGTTATCTTGTGTGTTGTTAGCTGCGTTTTTTGCCTACATGGTAATGTTTGCGGGGTGGGACCTGTCTGGATTTGACACGTTTGTATCATCCCGGACGAATGTTGAAATCCTGGCGACAGGAAATGGCCGGCTACAAACACTGACTGAAAAAATTGATTTTCTGATGATCCACCCTTTTGAGCCGATCGGCTATTATTCTTCACTATTCTACTTTGATCTGTCGGCTCATAATTTTTGGATGACTACGTTGATTGAGCAGTCAGCCGCTGCAGTTTTGGTTTCTTTAGGTTTCTTTTTCTTCATAGGACGCGTGGTCTATCGTCGTGATAGAAATGTGTTCTTCGGATTTTTGATCATCATGATGGCATTGATGGTTGAAGATCCGCACTTTACACAGCAGTACATTACTAGCTTTTGGGTGTTTTTGGCCTTGCTTGTTGGTTTTGGCTGCGCTGAAAAGGACGATGGTGTCAAAAGTGAGCAATAAAATAGATGTAGTCATTGTGAACTGGAACTCTGGGGAGCAGCTTTTTCAGTGTGTTTCCTCGATAGTTGAAAGTGGTGATGAAAATCTAGCGAAAACGTTCGTTGTGGATAATGGTTCCACCGATGGCTCGGAAGCACGACTGCAGTCCTTTACGAATGTCCATTTGATTATGGCTGGTCAGAATCTGGGGTTCGGGAAGGCTTGCAACTTGGGCGCTCGTCAAGGCCGCGCTGAGTACATTCTCTTTCTTAATCCGGACGCTGCGGTCTACCCTGCTTCATTGACTTCAGTGATCGAATTTATGGAAAAACCTGGTAACCAGGATGTCGGTGTCTGTGGGGTGCAACTGAAAGACGAAAGCGGTCACATCTCGCGTAGCTGTACCAGATTTCCAACTGTATTAGGTTTTTTGGCCCACACTGTTGGTCTAGACCACTTTATTCCGAAGCTTGGTCACTTTATGAGAGAGTGGGATCACGCGAGTGATCGCTCTGTAGATCATGTAATAGGTGCTTTTTATCTGATTCGACGTGAGATTTTTGACCAGTTGCATGGATTTGATGAAAGGTTCTTCGTGTATCTAGAAGATCTAGATCTTTCTCGAAGGGTCAAGAGTGAAGGTTGGAGAGTTGAGTTCCTGAGTCATATTCAAGCCTTTCATAAGGGTGGCGGGACTTCTGACCAAATCAAGGCTCGACGTCTTTTTTATTCGCAACGCAGCAAGATTATCTATTCGTACAAACATTTTGGGTTCTTCGGAGCGACATCGGTTCTTTTGAGTACGTTGTTGCTTGAGCCATTGTCGCGAACGGCGATCTCAGCTTTGCGTGGATCCTTATCATCTGTCAAAGAAACCTGGATTGCCTACGGACTTCTGATAGGTTGGCTACCTAAATGGATTTTCAAAGGACAAACAGCGACCTAATTGCGAGCTATCGCTCCAAGCATTGCGGCGAATCGGGTGGCGAGTCAATTTTGACGTTGTATTTATCAGCGAGATTTAATTGAGCATGAAGGTCCTGTTACTGTCCAAGTATTCCCGGTTGGGGGCGAGTAGTCGACTTCGCTTTCTACAATATATTCCTGCTCTTGAGCAACAGGGTGTTGAAGTAGAAGTAAAGTGTTTGTTTGATGACGCATACCTTACACACTTATACCAAACGGGAAGGCGTCCTTTAATTAGGTCAGTATATTGCTACTTGGCACGTTTGTTTACGCTACTGTCCGTCCGAAAATATGATTTGATCTGGATAGAAAAAGAAGTTTTTCCTTATTTTCCTGCGATAATAGAAAGGCTTTTGAAAGTTTTCGCACCTCCCTATGTTGTGGATTATGATGATGCCGTGTTCCATAGCTATGATCTTTCTTCCAGCTCAATGATTCGAAAGTTATTAGGTAGAAAAATCGATGTTGTGATGCGAAACGCGCGATGCGTAGTTGCAGGTAATGATTATCTCGCAACTCGTGCGGCAACGGCAGGCTCAAAAAATATCGTTGTAGTACCTACCGTAGTCGACAAAAGTCGTTATCTGGCCAAGCGGGATGACAATGGCAAATCGCTGGTGATTGGTTGGATTGGCTCACCTTCAACACAAAAATATGTAGTTGCAATTCGACAAGCACTTCACAATGTGTGTGGAGAGTTTGGTGCGCGCATCATGTTGATGGGAGCCACGCCAGACATTGTCCAGGATCTTCCCGGGATAAGTGTAGAGGTACTCCCTTGGTCCGAGGATCGTGAGGTGGACTTTATTAGACAAATCGATGTAGGCATCATGCCGTTGATTGATGGTCCATGGGAAAAAGGTAAGTGCGGCTACAAGCTGATTCAGTATATGGCTTCCAGTGTTCCGGTAGTCGCGTCTCCTGTGGGAGTCAACACTGAAATTGTCGCCGGAAGCCAATGTGGATTGTTAGCCGATAGCTCTGTGGAGTGGGAGGCGTCGTTACGTGAGTTGTTAGGTAGTGATGATCAGCGACGGCGTTATGGCTCGGCGGGGAGGGTGGCGGTGGAAAATAAATACACTCTACATGTTCAGGTCTTGGCACTCAGAAAAGTGTTCAATGAAGTGGTTGCGCAAAAAAATATCTAGTCCGTAAGCCAAGTTTGCACGTAGAAAAAATTTCGTTGATAACTTCCAGTACGTATCGCCAGTGTGTTTTATACGTTACCTGCTATCGATACATTGGATGGTAAAGGCAGTTGTAGCGCTGTAGACTCGGAAGAGTGGCTGTAGATAATGTTGGCTAAGCCCGGCGTCGGATATAAGTGCCACGCCGGGCCTAACTCGTTAGTCAGCTCTTCAAACTCATCGCTTCGAGCGTCGCCGTGTTCACTCGATGTACATCATATTTACTCTCCGCAAGTTCGCGGCTTACACGACCCATTTGCTCGCGCAACTCCTTTGAGTCTGACAGGCGTGCCATCGCGTCTGCTAAGTCGTTTGTACTGCGGGGCTTCACAAGTATGCCGCTGAGCCCGTCTTCCACCGTTTCCCGACATCCGGGCGCATCAGTCGTGATTATTGCTCGTCCGCACGACATCGCTTCAAGCACAGAGCGTGATGTGCCTTCCCGATATGAAGGGAGTACAAATACGTTGCATTCAGCAAGGTAAGGTCGCACATCGCTCACCGGCCCGTGATAATTTACTATCCCCTCCTTTACCCAACTTGCAACAGTGTCTGCGTTAATGCCCGATGGGTTTGAGTCCAAAGGGCCCACTAAATGAAAAGTAGCTTGTGGGTGAGTGGGTTTCAGTGACCGGGCGGCTTCCACATACTCGACTAAGCCTTTATCGCGTAGCAGTCGACCAACAAACAAAAAGCTCGGGAAGGCCGGGAGAGGGGTTACTGGGAAACGATCGGTGTTAATACCGGAACCATTAATTACCCAGGCCGGGGTAGCTGCATTGAAGAGCTTCTGTTCCTTGAAAAGCTGGCGGTCGTCCGGGTTCTGAAAAAACACTCCGCTGGCGAAGTGCAGTCCGAAGCGATACAAGGTTGATGCAATGCGATTCAAGAGGCGTCGGCTGAAGCTTGCCTCCACCTCGGTAAAGGCATAGCCGAGCCCGGTAATCAACGCATAGCAACGCTTGACGCCCGCCAGGCGTGCGGCAGGCAAGCCGTAGACTACTGGTTTGATCGTGTAGGCGAGTACCACGTCAGGTTTTATCTTTAGCAGACACCGCCGTAGCCGAAGCAAGTAGCGTAGATCGGCCCAAGGGTTCACTCCTGTACGTGATACCGGCACAACGTGATAGGGGATGCCTTTTTCAGCGAGTCGCTTTCGCACAGAGTCATCATCTTCGGGCGCTATCGCAGCGACTTCATGACCATTGGCCCGCATGGAGTCCAAAAGGTCTCCGCGGAACCGAATAAGAGATTCGGCGTGCCCGGCAATTACGACAATCTTAGACATGCTTGCCTACATGGGTTGTGTAATAGGTAGCCGAATCCTGCAGCCCGGCAGCGATACGATGTGTGGGAGCATAACCCAGCAAGGTTTGCGCTTTGCTTATATCCGCCTGGGAGTGACGCACATCGGCAGCTCTAAAGTCGCGGTAGACTGGGGTGACTTCCTTGAGGTCGGGCTTGTTGGCGCTCGCGAGATCGCGGATATGCGCAAACAGGTCGTTCAATGTGGTGCGATCACCTACTGCAACGTTGAATACCTGGTTCACTGCCTCTGCTTCATTTGTCGTAGCAGCCAGGATATTGGCTTGCACCGCATTGGCGATGTAGCAGAAATCACGACTGGTCTCACCATCACCATTGATGTAAATGGGTTCGTCACGGAGCAGGGCGCCAAACCATTTTGGAATCACGGCTGCGTAGGCACCATCGGGGTCCTGTCTCGGACCGAATACGTTGAAGTAACGCAACCCGATAGTCGCCAGTCCGTAACTGCGTGCAAAGACATCTGCATACAGTTCATTTACATACTTGGTGACTGCATAAGGCGAGAGTGGTCGACCAATTCGATCCTCAACTTTGGGCAGGCCAGGGTGATCACCATAAGTGGAGCTTGATGCAGCATAGACAAAGCGCTTGACGCTTGCGTCCCGGCTGGCGACGAGCATATTCAGGAAGCCGTCAATGTTTGTGCTGTTGGTGCGGATTGGGTCTTCCAGTGAGCGAGGTACGCTGCCCAAAGCGGCTTGGTGAAGAACATAGTCAACTCCACCTGCCAAGGCGCGCTGGCAGTCTTCCAACTTGCGGATGTCACCTTGTAAAAACTCGAATTGTGCCCAGGCTGATTCGGAAACGGCCTGCTGCACCAAATCAAGATTGCGCTGGTGGCCGGTCTCGAAATTGTCCAAGCCAATCACGCGTTGATTGAGCTGGAGTAACGTCTCCAGCAAGTTCGAACCAATGAAACCGGCCACGCCGGTAATGAGCCATGTACGCGGCGAGGCCATCAAGTCTTGACGCACTGTTTCGTAAGTACTCACGGGGGTCTCCTTTAAAGGCGCCAGAAGCGAGATCCAGCATTTTGTAGGGCTTGACCGTCGCAAACACCCTTAACATCGATGACAACTGGGTCAGCGTGCATAAGCTTCAGATATTCCTCGGTTTTCCAGTTCGCGTAAACGCTGTGTGCAACGGCAATCACAACGGCGGCGGCAGGCTGTAGTTCGTCGAGTTTACGTAGCGATACACCATATTCGTGCAGAGCTTCCGCGGGCTCGGCTTCTGGATCAAAGACTTGGACCTTGACGCCGAAGTCTTCGAGCTCTCGAATAATATCGATAACGCGAGAGTTGCGAAGATCAGGGCAGTTTTCCTTGAAAGTTAATCCAAGCACTGTGACGACAGATCCTGCAATCGGATGGCCGGCATGGATCATCTGCTTGATCGTCTGCTGAGCAATAAACGCCCCCATACTGTCATTGATTCGGCGACCCGCGAGAATGACCTGAGGAATGTAGCCCAGTTTCTCGGCCTTATGGGTTAGGTAGTACGGATCTACGCCAATGCAATGCCCACCAACAAGTCCGGGCTTGAACTTCAGGAAGTTCCATTTGGTGCCTGCTGCTTCGAGGACGTCCAGTGTATCAATATCCATTCGATCAAAGATCAACGCCAGTTCATTCATCAGGGCGATGTTCAGATCTCGCTGGGTGTTTTCAATGACTTTGGCAGCTTCAGCTACCTTGATGGAGGCGGCTTTGTAAACGCCTGCCGTTACTACCGATTCGTACACGTCGGCGACAATATCGAGTGTGGAGGCGTCTTGACCGGATACCACCTTCTTTATCTTGGTAAATGTGTGCTCTTTGTCGCCAGGGTTAATACGCTCCGGGCTATAACCAACAGTGAAGTTAATGCCGCACTTTAAACCCGACACACGTTCAAGGATAGGAACGCAGATGTCTTCCGTAACCCCAGGGTAAACAGTCGATTCGTAGACTACGATATCGCCTTCCTTCAGCGCTTTACCAACCGTCTCGGAGGCTTTCAGGACCGGAGTGAGATCCGGTTGGTGGGCATCGTCAATAGGCGTGGGAACGGCAACGATATGGAAGTCCGCTTTTGCAAGAACTTCGGTTTTGCTGGTAAATTCTATTTGTGAATGCCGCAATTCTTCTTCGGTTATTTCGTTAGTGCGGTCATTACCTGCTCTTAGTTCTTGCAGTCGTAATTCATTGATGTCGAATCCGATTACAGGTCCGTGCTTGCCAAATGCTACAGCTACCGGCAGACCTACGTAGCCCAGCCCGACCACTGATACCTTTCTGAGATGCATG
This sequence comes from Pseudomonas fluorescens, assembly GCF_019212185.1. NCBI lineage: Bacteria > Pseudomonadati > Pseudomonadota > Gammaproteobacteria > Pseudomonadales > Pseudomonadaceae > Pseudomonas > Pseudomonas fluorescens. Next base: position 4,821,991 of record NZ_CP078138.1, on the reverse strand, counting down.
GATATTCCTCTAATAAATGAAATCTTGTATTCAGATGACTCGTTTTCGATCGAGCCATGCCTGGAACATCAGCACGGGCCAAAGCTGGTGCTGGTAGTTTCCCTGCCCTCGAAGATGTCTTTCCCAGATGGCCCGGATTGGGCTAGGTTCGAAATAACCTTCGCTTGCTAATCGTTGCGGGTCCAACAAAGCCTCAGCCCATTCACGTAATGGGCCACGGAGCCATTCGTGCAAGGGTATCCCGAAGCCCATTTTAGGGCGCTCGATAAGTTCTCTTGGAACATAGCGATCGAGTAGCTGGCGCAGAATCCACTTGGTATTGCCGTTGCGTATTTTGAATGACATTGGCAGCGATGACGCGAATTCGACGATCCGGTGGTCGAGGAACGGTACGCGGGTTTCCAGGCTTACCGCCATGGCTGCTCGATCTACTTTGGCCAAAATGTCGTCAGGCAAGTAGCTCAATGTGTCTTGGCGCATCATCCAGGCGGCGAAATCGCTATCTCCAACGGATGCCAAATTGGGGTTGGAGCGGGTGCCTTTGACCACGTCCCATGCATTTGGCCACTGCGAAACCACGCGATCATACATCAAGCCAGGAGTATCGTGACGCATGACGGTGGCGAGTTTGTGCAGTTTGTCTCCCGGCAGTCTGACGCGGAGCCTTGCCGGAGTAATCGGCATCAATCCACTGGCGAGGGAGTCCCATTGACCGGGGGAGGCTGACTCAATCATCCGTGCGGCCAGCCTGCGAGCAGGTCCGGGGACGCGCTTGAGTTTGCGCCAAACGTTCGGAAGGTACTGATAACGATTGTACCCGCCGAACAATTCATCTCCCGCGTCGCCAGACAAGCTCACCGTAACTTGGCTGCGTGCCAGTTGAGAAACCAGATAAGTGGGGATCTGCGATGAGTCGGCGAAGGGTTCGCCGTAGATATCGGGTAATTTCGGTACAACGTTAAGGGCGTCGTTACCTGTAACGTAAAGCTCCGTGTGGTCGGTGCCGAGGTGACGGGCCACCGCTTTGGCGTGTTCAGCCTCGTTGTAACCAGGATTGTCAAAACCGATGGTGAACGTTTTGACCTGCTGTTGCGAGAGCGATTGCATCAGGCCGACGATCAGGCTTGAGTCAATGCCTCCGGACAGGAACGCGCCGAGCGGTACGTCTGCCATCATTTGCTCACGTATCGTGGTGCGCATCAACTCTTCAAGTTGGTCGATGACTTCCGAGTCGGAAATGGTCAGTCGATTCGTAGACTGAGTATCAGGCAGTTCCCAATACGCATTCGGTGCACCAACGATGCCGCTTTCGAGTGTCGAGCGATCCAGCTCAATCCATGTGCCGGGCGGTAGTTTGTAAATACCCTTATAAATGGAGTGAGGTGATGGCACATACGCATACTTCAGAAGGAGGGCGAGGCTCTCGCGCGACACCTCAGCCTCAAAACTAGGGTGCGCATCGAATGCCTGCAACTCTGAGGCGAAAATCAACGCGCCTTTATTGATACCGTAATAGAGTGGTTTTTCGCCCATCCTGTCGCGCGCTAGTGTCAGGGTTTCACGGGTGCGATCCCATACTGCCAGCGCGAACATGCCGACTAATTTGCTTAGTGTTTCTTTGATTCCCCAGTGTTCGAACGCGGCCAGCATCACCTCGGTGTCCGAGTGGCCTCGCCATGCCATCGAGCTCTGTTGTGACGCGTCGAGCGCCTTGCGCAGGGCCTGGAAGTTGTAAATCTCCCCATTGAAAACGATGACATAGCGACCGGTCGGAGATGCCATTGGCTGGTGCCCGGCCGACGATAGATCGACAATCGCAAGGCGACGGTGGCCAAGAAACAACCCGGCTCCGTTCTCCCAAGCGCCAGAATCATCAGGGCCTCGGCGGAGAATGGCGTTGGTCATGCGGGTGAGAGTCGTCAGCCCGTCATACCTGCCTTGGCTGTTAGGGTGCCAAAACCCAGCAATACCGCACATGGAACAATCTCGTTATTAATTAGTTGGGTTGAGGCTTTTCGCGACAGGTCAGGGAGCTTCCAATTTGGACCGTTGAGCGGAAGATCTTTGACATTCGAAACATGGATCGCAGGAGTGCCACTCGTGCTTTGGAGGCAATCATTTTTGCTGTCGTCGCTATCAATGAGGAGCGTATGTCAGTTTGAATGGCTGAGACCAGAACCCAGAGATACTCGGCAACAATCAACCGCGCATCGGGCTTGCCGCAGGGAGGCCTGCTGATTTCTTGAATGCCATGCTCGCGGGATCCAAACAGACTGCGGTTGTATCTATTGGGGTGGCGTCTTTTATCGGGTTGAATAATATCGATAATCCTGCTGTTGAGATCATGAAAGCTAATCAGAATAGCACGCCCGGGTGCGTCAGGGAGGGCTATGCATTCGCGCACAACGGAGCCTGAGAAATAACGGAAATCCACAGTTCCGGCCTGATAGACGAGCATTTTGTGAAGCGCTTGTTCAGGTCCCTTCCTATGCTGCGCCGTGGCTGACGCCCGCCAAAGGGCGCGCTAACCAATTGTGCTGAGCTGCACGGCTCCGTCTACTATGTGCATCGGTGGCGGTTGCTTAGGGGAGCAGAACTAAAGAGGGACAGGAAATTCGGATAGGGGGGCGGGTTGGTCTGGTCAAGACTGGTTTGCGAGGGAGGGTTTTTGATGTTACGAGTTACGAACGATGCGATTCATTGCTTGACTCCCTGATTGAGGATTGTCAAGATTTTCGATTTTTATACGCTGAGATTCAAGTCCTGATCGGAGCTAGATGCTGACGTACAAGAGCGGCAAATGATCGCGGTTTAGGTTACTTTTTCCCTCGCTAGAGCAGCAAATAGAATCCGATATCGTTTACTGTGACTAACTTAGGGATGTGAACCATATAATCCTGTACTTTGCCGTCATCAGCGGTGTAAAGGTGATTCGATATGTTTGCGCAAGCAGATGCATTACTGATTCATCTGAAGGCAAACAATTGGATTAAGAAGATTCCTATCCGCCAAGGTCCCGCTTTTCTTGCTTAAGCAAGGCGATACCTTGGGAATATCGGCGAGGTGGAGGGTCTAGTCGACGATTCAAGGGGCGGTTTACCACGCTTTGGGTGATACGCCAGGACAGGCAACGTGAGTCCGTTGGTCTGGGTAAATACAGATTTTGTGTGATTGAACGCCATGAGCGAGTCCTACGGAACGTTTCACTTGAACTACTGATCTGAATCCGATCTTTTGGCCTGATTGCAGGATCTTTCCGACAACCATTTAAGAGAATTCAATTGATTATGCGCAACCAGATTATTTTGACAGGCGCGACGGGCTTTGTGGGGGGAGCCACTCTTAACCGTTTGCAGCGCGAACAGAATCACCCGGTGGTTGCGGTTGTTCGGGGTGAGTCCTCGCTCCAGGCGAAGGCTGTTCCACTGATACGCATTGCTACCTTCGATGGTGATACACAGTGGCATGACAACCTCCAAAATGCCGATGTGATTATTCATTCCGCGGCACGAGTGCACGTCATGAATGACGTCGAGTCCGATCCGTTGGCAGCATTTCGCAAAGTCAATGTCGATGGCACTCTGAATCTTGCCCGTCAGGCGGCCGCTTCCGGTGTGCGGCGATTCATTTTTGTCAGTTCGATCAAGGTAAATGGGGAAGGGACGAAACCAGGGACTGCTTATACCGCTGATGACGTGCCCGCTCCGGCGGATCCTTATGGCATATCGAAGATGGAAGCGGAGCAGGGGCTTCGAGAGCTGGCAGCACGAACCGGCATGGAAGTTGTGATCGTCCGTCCCGTGTTGGTTTATGGTCCAGGTGTCAAAGCTAATTTCCTGAATATGATGCGCTGGTTGAGCAAGGGCATCCCGCTGCCTTTCGGCGCGATCCACAACCGGCGAAGCCTGGTAGCGTTGGATAACCTGGTGGATCTGTTATTGACCTGTATCCATCATCCGGCTGCAGCCAACCAGACTTTTCTAGTGAGCGACGGTGATGATTTGTCCACGACAGCATTGTTGAGCAAAATGGCCAAAGCGCTGAAAAAACCGGCGCGACTGATTCCGGTGCCGAGCTGGATACTTGAGTCAGGAGCTTCAATGTTGGGGAAAAAAGCGCTTTCCCAGCGACTCTGCGGATCCTTGCAAGTCGATATAACAAAAACTCGTACGCTTTTGGGTTGGGCGCCCCCGGTCAGTGTCGATGAGGCGCTGACGACAACGGCGTTACACTTCAAGGAACATCAATAATAATGAGTTACATGTGGTTGATTCCGGCTGTCGCCGTACTTTCCTTGGTGTTGACAGGCGTTTTACGCCGCTACGCATTGAGTCGAAGCATCATCGATATTCCCAATGCGCGAAGTTCTCACTCCGTTCCAACTCCTCGTGGGGGCGGCGTGGCGATCGTTGTTGCCTTTCTCATCGCCCTTCCAATCCTGGGCGCCATCGGCTGGGTCCCGTGGTTGCAACTGATTGCTATCGGTGGCGCGGGCGCCTTGGTTGCCGTCATAGGCTTCATGGATGACCACGGGCATATTGCCGCACGCTGGCGCCTTTTGGGGCATTTCACTGCGGCCATATGGTCGTTGGCATGGTTGGGCGGTTTGCCTCCGATCGTGATGTTCGGCTTGAGTCTGGATCTGCATTGGTTCGGTCATATCCTTGCAGCTTTTTATCTGGTCTGGATGCTGAATCTCTATAATTTCATGGATGGCATTGACGGTATAGCCAGCGTGGAAGCGCTGTGTGTTTGCCTTGGTGCCTGCTTGATTTACTGGCTCAACGGCACGACGTCTCTTACATGGGGGCCGCTGATTCTGGCCATGGCGGTGCTGGGCTTCCTGTTCTGGAATTTCCCGCCGGCGCGCATTTTCATGGGGGATGCCGGGAGCGGATTTCTGGGCATCGCCCTGGGTGTTTTGTCTCTACAGGCCGCCTGGGAATCATCGGCATTGCTGTGGGTTTGGTTGATTCTTTTGGGCGTCTTTATCGTCGATGCGACATTTACCCTGATGCGTCGATTGATTCGTGGTGACAAAGTCTACGAGGCTCACCGCAGCCATGCCTACCAATTCGCCTCGCGTCAGGCTGGACGCCATTTACCGGTTACGCTGGCAGTCATTTTCATCAACCTGGTATGGCTGCTACCGATCGCGATAAGCGTTGGTGTGTTTGGGTTTGATGGTTTGACAGGATTGCTGCTCGCTTATCTGCCACTCATCCTGCTAGCGATCAGATTTCACGCCGGAGCGTTGGAGAAGGTGAGTTAGAATTGATTTGTCCGATCATGGGTCAAGCAGCTGTTTAGGTATTTCAATGCCTGAATACCTGAAATTGCAGGATTGAGTGCTGGGAGTTGCAGGGGTGCGAAATACGGTTATGGATACAGTACGGGCGTATTTGCTAAATCTGCCGCGTCAACAGAAACGCACGTTGCAAGTCATCACGGACTGCCTGCTGGTCTGGTTGGCCTTGTGGACGGCGTTCGCAGTGCGCTTGGGCATTGATGAGATGAACAACCCTTTGACTCAACATGTCTGGTTGTTCATAGCGGCCCCGGTTGTTGCTATTCCGTTGTTTATTCGTTTCGGCATGTACCGAGCCGTGATGCGTTACTTCGGTAATGATGCACTTATCGCAATTATCAAGGCAGTGAGCCTCTCATCATTGATTCTTGGTATCGTGGTTTATTGGTATAGCAACCACCAGAACGTTGTGCCGCGGTCAATTATTTTCAATTATTGGTGGTTGAGCCTCATTCTGGTAGGCGGTCTACGTTTAGCCATGCGCCAGTATTTCCTTGGCGACTGGTTTTCTGCGGCTCAGCATGTTCCGTTCACAAGCCGAGACGATGGCTTGCCGAGGGTCGCCATTTATGGCGCCGGGGCTGCGGGCAATCAACTCGTAGCGGCTCTGCGAATGGGCCGCGCCATGCGTCCGGTGGCGTTTATCGACGATGACAACAGCATTGCTGACCGAATCATTTCCGGCTTGCAGGTTTATAAGCCAAAGCATATCCAGCGAATGATCGATCGCACGGGTGCTCAGGAAATACTGCTCGCAATTCCTTCCTCGAATCGTGGCCGACGCCGTGAAATCCTCGGGTTTCTGGAAAGTTTTCCACTGCATGTTCGCAGCGTCCCGGGATTCATGGATCTGGCCAGCGGTCGAGTGCAGGTCGATGACATCCAGGAGGTCGATATCGCCGACTTGCTCGGTCGTGACGCTGTACCTGCGCAAGGCGACCTGCTCGAGCATTGCATCAAGGACCAATCGGTGCTGGTAACAGGGGCAGGCGGCTCCATTGGTTCGGAGTTATGCCGGCAGATACTCACGCTGCAGCCAACCACGCTTTTGTTGTTCGAGCACAGCGAATTCAACCTCTATTGCATTTTGTCGGAGCTGGAGCAGCGCATCGCCCGCGAGTCTCTTCCAGTCCGGCTGTTGCCAATCCTGGGGTCGGTGCGAAATCAGCACAAATTGCTGGATGTGATGAAAACCTGGCACGTCGATACGGTCTATCATGCGGCGGCTTACAAGCATGTTCCCATGGTCGAGCACAATATCGCCGAAGGTGTACTTAACAACGTTATTGGCACGCTCAATACCGCCCAGGCTGCCCTGCAGGCAGGTGTGGCGAACTTCGTGCTGATTTCCACGGACAAGGCGGTGCGCCCAACCAATGTGATGGGCAGTACCAAGCGCTTGGCCGAATTGACCCTGCAGGCATTGAGTCGCGAACAGGCGCCGGTGATGTTTGGTGACAAGACCAACGTGTCTCGGGTCAACAAGACGCGATTCACGATGGTGCGATTCGGAAACGTACTGGGATCCTCCGGCTCGGTCATTCCGCTTTTCCACAAGCAGATCAAATCAGGCGGCCCGCTGACGGTTACTCACCCGAAAATCACTCGCTATTTCATGACCATCCCGGAGGCGGCGCAACTGGTGATTCAGGCCGGCTCGATGGGGCAGGGGGGGGACGTGTTTGTACTGGACATGGGCGAACCCGTGAAAATCGTCGAGTTGGCAGAGAAAATGATCCACCTGTCCGGCTTGAGCGTACGTTCGGACAAGAATCCCCATGGTGACATTTCGATTGAATTTTCCGGCCTGCGCCCTGGCGAGAAACTCTACGAAGAATTACTGATCGGGGATAACGTTGCTCCAACTCAACACCCGATGATCATGACCGCCAACGAAGATCACCTGTCCTGGGACGTGCTCAAGCTCAAGTTGACCGAGTTACTCAGCGCTGTTGAACACGACGACTACGCTCGGGTTCGGCAACTCTTGCGCGAGACGGTCAGCGGTTATGCTCCCGATGGCGAGATCGTCGACTGGATCTATCAGCAACGTCGTCTAGAGCCCTGATTGTTACACACGCTGCAACGTACGGTTTTTTGACAGATCACTCCTATGTCCTAAGTTTGAGAAGCAGCTTCGGAAAGCTGCTTTTCCCAACTAGGTCATGGAGTGTCACTTATGCGCAACAGCTACTTCTCCTCTCTGGTTTTCGCCCTGCTAACCAGCCTCTCCGTCGCGACGAATGCGGCTCCTGCAGCGAAGAACGAGCCGGCTCCTACCGCAGTTGTGCAACCTTCGGCGGCGGCGATGTCGGAAAAACTGGATTTGAACAAGGCGGACGCTGCCACCTTGCAGCGTGAGCTCGCCGGAGTTGGAGCAACCAAATCGCAAGCAATTGTTGCATATCGTGAAAGCAACGGAGCTTTCAACTCAGTGGACGAACTGTTGGAGGTCAACGGTATCGGCAAGGCGATACTCGAGAAAAATCGCGAGAAGCTCGAAGTGAACTAAGCAAACTATATCGTTTTGGAGGCCGGTCATTGACCGGCTTTTTTGTGTCTACCATCCAGGACTTGCCGAGGCATAACGCTCGAGCGTCACTACTTGCGTCATTCCCGCACGGAAGGTTAAGGACGTTCAGCCGACCAGAGTTTTCACTTGATTGAATTCTTGAGGTGCGTGCGGGTGACATTGAGGATTCGCTGAGCAAGCAGCGGATTCTCGACGCTGCGTGACAGCAGCAATGCACCGACAAGCGTCGACATGATGACCACACTCTGATCATCAGCGCTGTCGTTACCGAGTGCGTTCGCTACCTGTTCAAGACGCGCATCGAGCACTGCGTCGGTCGTTGGACTCGGTTGGCCGCGCAAGCCGAGCTCCGAGGACATGGTCGGTAACGGGCAACCTTCGTGGGGGGAGGTTTGATGCCACTCGGAAAGGTAGCTGTCGATGAAAGCTTCCAGTGGACGGTCTTCTGCAAACAGCTTTGCGCAATGAACATCCAGCTCATTACCTGCCGCCTGCAAGGCCTTTTCAACCAGTTCGTCTTTGGAGGCAAAGTGTGAGTAGAAACCGCCGTGAGTCAGGCCCAATGCCTTCATCAGGGGTTGCAAACCAGTGGCGCCAATTCCGTCGCGACGAAAGCGTGCAGCGGCTTCCTTGATGATTCGCTCATGGGTCTGGGCCTTATGGTCTTGCGAGTAGCGCATCAGTAATCTCCATGATAATGCGCCATATTAACCAAGCTTTATGGAATGGTGATTGTACTTCTACTCGCAAATGCCATGCAGATGCAACCAAGTTATGCCGCGCTAGCTGTGGTATCGCTGTTGATAGCGGAAGTTAGCAACTGGCGCGGTCATCTCTTAGCGGTCTTGAGCGTCTTTGGCGTCCATCTCTGCGTTACGCTCAGCCACGCGTTTACGTTGCTCATCGGTCAGTTCGACTTTGTTCGCGGTATCGCGCAACATCATTAAACCTCCGACGATCGATCCGATCGCTACCACCAGAATCAACCAGGCATACCAAGGCATAGGGCTCTCCTTAAAGATACGTGTCGAGGCGAACGGTTTCGCGTAGATATCTCACGTACTTCCTTTTTGAGTCATAGCACAGCCCAACGTTCCCTTCGAGGTCTTGGGTACTTGAAGTCGGCTTCAAGGAAATACGTCGGCATCTTTGAAGAAGGACGCCGCCTCGTCTTTGGCGGAAAGCCGAGGTGCTTGATCCATTTGCCAGTCGATAGCGAGGTCTGGGTCATCCCAGCGAATACTCCGTTCTGCCGCAGGTGTGTAGTAATCAGTGGTTTTATAAAGAAACTCGGCAAACTCGCTCAGCACTACAAATCCATGGGCGAAGCCTTCTGGAACCCACAATTGGCGATGGTTATCTGCCGACAAGCGAACCGCGACCCATTTTCCAAAGTGGGGTGAGCTTCGGCGAATGTCCACCGCAACGTCCAGCACTTCACCCGCCGTTACACGCACCAGCTTGCCCTGGGTGTTTTCAAGTTGGTAATGCAGGCCGCGTAGAACACCCTTTTGCGAACGAGAGTGGTTGTCCTGCACAAACTGGGTGGTCAATCCCGTCGCCTGCTCAAAGGCCTGCGCATTGAAGCTCTCGTAAAAGAAACCTCGCTCGTCACCGAACACCTTTGGCTCGAGAATTAGAACACCGGGCAGATCGGTGGGGACTACATTCATCACTTTCTCCAGCAGTAGATATTGATGGCCGACATTCTTACCCAAACTGTCGGTGGAATGCGAACAATCGCCTCCATGGAACACCAGCGCGGTGAGTCCCGCAGCAGTTGCGTTGCAGGTCACTCTTTACACTTTCTTTATGCCAGGCCTGCCCCCTCGATCTCGCACCTTTACGCCCTGACCACGGAAAATTCCTCCACACGCGGCAATACGCCGTAACACGGAGAAATTCCATGAGCGTTCTGGACGGGGTGTCCCTGCTGTTGGCAGTGGGACTGTTCATTTATCTGTTGGTTGCGCTTCTGCGCGCGGATCAGGGGTAGGGCGGCTATGCACAGTTATGACTATTGGCTGATTGTTGCCTTCTTCGCCCTGGTGTTGATTCCGGCACCGTTTTTGGGGCGGTTCTACTACAGGGTGATGGAAGGCCAGCGCACTTGGTTGTCGCCGCTGCTTGGGCCGGTCGAGCGGGGTTGTTATCGTCTGGCCGGTGTCGATCCGCAGACGGAACAGAGCTGGCAGAAGTACACCCTGGCGTTGCTCGCCTTCAACCTCGCGGGATTTGTGTTGCTGTTCATGATCCTGTTGTTCCAGGACCATTTGCCGCTCAACCCGCAGAACCTGCCGGCCCAGGAGTGGACCCAGGCCTTCAACACTGCGGTCAGTTTCATGACCAATACCAACTGGCAGTCTTACAGTGGTGAGGCCAGCCTCAGTTACTTGAGTCAGATGGTTGGCCTCACGGTGCAGAACTTTGTCAGCGCGGCGACGGGCCTCGCCGTGCTGGTCGCGCTGTGCCGGGGGATCGCTCGCAAGTCGACGCAGACCCTGGGCAACTTCTGGGTCGATATGACCCGCGCCACGCTCTACGGTTTGCTGCCACTGTGCCTGTTGCTCGCACTGTTTCTGGTCTGGCAGGGCGTCCCGCAGACCTTTGCTCAGTACGTTAATGCGCTGACCCTGCAGGGCGCGGATCAGGTCATACCTCTGGGGCCGGCTGCCAGTCAGATCGCGATCAAGCAATTGGGCACCAACGGTGGCGGCTTCTTCGGCGTCAACTCGGCCCATCCGTTCGAGAACCCGACGGCCTGGAGCAATCTGTTCGAACTCGCCTCGATCATTCTGATCCCGGTGGCGCTGGTGTTTACCTTTGGCCATTACGTCAAGGATCTGCGCCAGAGCCGGGCGATCATCGCCTGCATGTTGGCCCTGTTCCTGATCGGCGGTGCCGTGTCGTTGTGGGCGGAGTACCAACCCAACCCTCTGTTGAACAACGTTGCGGTGGAACAGGCGGCGCCACTGGAAGGTAAAGAAGCGCGCTTCGGCACCACAGGGACGGTGCTCTGGTCAGTGACCACCACGGCAGCCTCCAATGGTTCGGTCAACGGCATGCATGACAGCCTCAATCCGCTGAGCGGCATGGTGGCCCTGGTCAACATGATGGTCGGCGAAGTGATTTTCGGCGGGGTGGGCGCAGGCCTCTATGGCATGTTGCTCAACGTGCTGATCGCGGTGTTTCTTGCCGGGTTGATGATTGGCCGCACCCCCGAGTACCTGGGCAAGAAACTGCAGGCCAGGGAAGTGCAGTTGCTGGTGGTGACGCTGCTGGTGATGCCGCTGGGTGTGCTGGTGCTGGGTGCCTTGGCAACGAGTCTGCCCGGCCCGGCCGCGACCATCAGCAACCCCGGTCCTCACGGCTTCAGCCAGTTGCTCTACGCCTACACCTCGGCCAGCGCCAATAACGGGTCGGCCTTCGCCGGGCTAAGCGCCAATACGCCGTTCCACAACCTGATGCTCGGTCTGGGCATGTTGATCGGCCGCTTCGGATACATCCTCCCGGTGCTGGCACTGGCCGGCAGCCTGGCGATGAAAAAGACCGCGCCGATTGGCCAGAACAGTTTCCCGACCCATGGTCCGCTGTTCGTGACGCTATTGACCGTGACCATTTTGCTGGTGGGCGGCCTGACCTTCCTGCCGAGCTTGGCGCTGGGTCCCATCGCTGAACATTTGAGCCTGGGCTTCTGAGCCTCTTTTCCTGGAGCTGGATGATGAACATGCCCGCAACCAAAGCCGTCGCCGCCAAGGCGCCGGAGCAACCCAACACCGCGATCTCGGCCCTGTGGCGGCCGGCGCTGGTGCAAGCCTTCGTCAAGCTTGATCCGCGACAATTGAAGCGTTCGCCGGTGATGCTGGTGGTCGAATTGACCGCGATACTCACCACCCTGTTATGCCTGGTCCCGGACACTGCGGTGCCGACCCTGGTCGCGGCGCAAATTGCGCTGTGGCTGTGGTTTACCGTGTTGTTCGCCAACTTTGCCGAAGCGCTCGCCGAGGGGCGTGGCAAGGCTCGGGCTGACAGTCTCAAGGCCGGGAGCGAGGGCCTCAGCGCCCGGCGCAAACAGGCCGATGGCAGCTTTCAGGTGGTGCCCGCCACCAGCCTGCGCAAAGGTGATGTGGTGCGGGTTGCCGCCGGGGAAATGATCCCGGGGGACGGCGAGGTCATCGAGGGAATTGCCGCCGTCAATGAGGCGGCGATCACCGGTGAGTCGGCCCCGGTGATTCGAGAGTCGGGTGGTGATCGTTCGGCGGTCACCGGTAATACGCGACTGGTGTCTGACTGGCTGCTGGTGCGCATCACCGCCAACCCCGGCGAATCGACGCTGGACCGGATGATCGCCTTGGTGGAAGGCGCCAAGCGCCAGAAAACCCCCAACGAAGTGGCGCTGGATATCCTGCTGATCGGCCTGACCATGATCTTCCTGGTAGTGGTCGTGACCTTGCAGCCTTTCGCTCATTTCGCCAATGGCAGCCTGCCGCTGGTATTCCTCGTGGCGCTGCTGGTGACGCTGATTCCCACCACCATCGGCGGCCTGTTATCGGCCATCGGGATTGCCGGCATGGACCGCCTGGTGCGCCTCAACGTCATCGCCAAATCCGGCCGAGCCGTAGAGGCCGCGGGGGACGTGCATGTGCTGTTGCTGGACAAGACCGGCACCATCACCTTCGGTAACCGTCGTTGCTCGGCCATTTATGCCGCGCCCGGCGTGACGGCCAAGGAACTGGCCGAGGGGGCATTGTTCGCTTCGCTGGCCGATGACACGGCTGAAGGCAAGTCGATCGTCGAGTACCTGCGTGGGCTTTATCCACAGGCTGAACCGACGGCCGACGCCCTGACTGCCGTGCCCTTCAGTGCTGAAACCCGCTTGTCCGGTGTCGACTGTCAGGGCCGCGTGTACCGTAAAGGCGCGGTGGATTCGTTGCTCGCCTTTATCGGCCAGAGCCGCACCGACCTGCAACCGGCGATGGTGCGGGAAATCGAGCGGATTGCCCAGAGTGGCGGAACGCCGCTGCTGGTGTGTGTCGATGGCAAGTTGTTGGGCGCGATCCATCTCAAGGATGTGGTCAAGCCGGGGATTCGCGAACGCTTCGCCGAACTGCGCAAGCTGGGGATTCGCACGGTCATGGTCACTGGAGACAACCCGTTGACGGCAGCGGCGATTGCTGCCGAAGCGGGGGTCGACGATGTCCTGGCCGAAGCGACGCCGGAGAAAAAACTGGCACGCATCCGCCACGAGCAAAATGACGGGCGCCTGGTTGCCATGTGTGGCGACGGTGCCAACGATGCGCCGGCGCTGGCTCAGGCGGATGTCGGCATGGCGATGAACGACGGCACCCAGGCGGCACGGGAAGCGGCGAACATGGTTGATCTCGACAGCGATCCGACCAAGTTGCTGGACGTGGTACAGGTCGGCAAGGAATTGCTGGTGACCCGTGGGGCGCTGACCACCTTTTCCATCGCCAACGATGTGGCCAAGTACTTTGCGATCCTGCCGGCGCTGTTCGCCTCGATTTATCCACAGCTCGGCGTGCTCAACATCATGCACCTGAGCAGTCCGCAAAGCGCGATTGTCTCGGCCATCGTCTTCAACGCACTGATCATCGTCGCCCTGATCCCGCTGGCCTTGCGTGGCGTGCGGGTGCAAGCCGCGAGTGCGGCCCATCTGCTGCGGCGCAACCTTCTGATCTACGGGGTTGGCGGGATCATCGTACCGTTCGCCGGGATCAAGCTGATCGACCTGCTATTGACCGCGCTGCACCTGGTGTAAGCGCTGCGTGCCGCGCCAGGTGCGCGGCGTTCAAACCGATTCGAGGATTCAGACATGTCCACAATGATTCGCCCGGCGTTGAGCCTTCTGGTGCTCATGACCCTGATTACAGGCGTCGCCTATCCTTTGGCGGTGACCGGTATCGCCCAGGTTGCCTTTCCCGATCAGGCCAACGGCAGCTTGCTGCGGGACGCCGATGGCAAGGTGCGTGGCTCGGCTCTGATCGCCCAGGATTTCGTCGGTGATGCCTGGTTTCATCCACGGCCGTCAGCGGGTGCGTTTGCGACCGTTTCCAGCAGCGCCAGCAACCTCGCTCCGAGTAATCCGGCATTGGCCACGCGAGTAATCGAGGCGGCCACTCAGCAGCAGGTTGCAGGGCAGGGGCCGGTGCCGCTGGCCTTGCTGACCACTTCCGGCAGCGGCCTGGATCCGCACTTGCCACCTGAGGCAATTGCCTATCAACTGGCGCGGGTTGCCGCCGCTCGCAACCTCTCGCAGGCCACTCTGCAGCAGTTGTTCGAGGCGCATATCGAGCGGCCGCTGGTAGGCCCGCCAGTGGTGAATGTGCTGGAGTTGAACAGGGCTTTGGAAAGGCTGTAATTGTTGATGAATCCATTAACTCGAACAAAGAGAGTTCCCGATGAGTGATTCCGGCCGCGCCGACGCATTGCTGGCTGATTTACCTCGCGAGGGGCGCGGCCGGCTCAAGGTGTTCCTGGGAGCCGCTCCGGGCGTCGGCAAAACCTACGCCATGCTGCAAGCCGCCCACAGCCTCTTGCGCCAGGGCGTGTCAGTCATTGCGGGCGTGGTCGAAACCCACGGCCGTGCGGAAACCGAGGCCTTGCTCGGCGGCTTGCCGCAACAGCCCTTGCTGCGCAGTGAGTACCGTGGCGTACAGCTGGAGGAAATGGACCTCGATGGCCTGTTGCTGGCTAAGCCGAAGCTGGTGCTGGTGGACGAGTTGGCCCACAGCAATGCCCCCGGCAGTCGGCATGCCAAGCGCTGGCAGGATATTCAGGAATTGCTGGCCGCCGGGATCGACGTCTATACCACGGTCAACGTGCAGCACCTGGAAAGCCTCAATGATCAGGTGCGCGGCATAACCGGCGTGCAAGTGCGCGAAACCTTGCCCGATTGGGTACTGCAGGAGGCTTATGAACTGCTGCTGATCGACTTGCCGCCGCGTGAACTGCTGGAGCGTCTGCGTGACGGCAAGGTGTATGTGCCGGAGCAGGCGCGGGCGGCGATCGACGCGTTCTTCACGCAGACCAATCTCACTGCGCTGCGCGAACTGGCGATGCAGACGGCGGCGGCGCAGGTCGATGATGACCTCAGTCGCGGCTATCGGCAATTGGGCCAGGCGGCGCCGGCGGTGCGCGGGCGTTTGCTGGTGGGGGTCGACGGCGATGCCCAGGCCGAGCGCCTGGTACGCCATGCCAGTCGCGTCGCGCAGCGTCGGCATTTGCCCTGGAGCCTGGTGCATGTGGACAACGGCAGCGTACGCGATGAGCAGGCGCGGCTGCGCCTGCAAAGCGCCCAGCAACTGGCCGAACGGTTGGGCGGCGAAGTGGTGTTGCTGCGGGCGGGTGAGGTGGCGAAAACCTTGATCCAGCATGCTGCCGAACGGCGCGCCAGCTTGGTGCTGGTCGGTCAGTCCCAGCCGCGTCTGCGGCGCCGGCTGTTCGGCGGTGGACTGGCTTCACGGTTGTTGCGCAATGCCCGTGGCCTGGAAATCAACGTATTGGACAGCGACGAAGAACAACATCAGCCGCGCCAGCGTCCGGTGCAGTCGCTGGTGTGGTTCGATTACGCTCTGGCACCGGTGGCGACGGTGCTGGCCAGCGCCCTGGCCTGGGCCGTGTCGAGTGTGTTGCCGCTGCCGAACATCTCCCTGGTGTTTCTGGCCGCCGTATTGCTGGTGGCGGTGCGCAGCAGTCTGGGGCCGGCGCTGGTGTGTGCGGTGCTGTCTTTCCTGACCTACGATTTTCTGTTCATCCCGCCGAATTTCTCCTTCGCGATTCAGCGTGAAGAGGACGTGCTGACTCTATTGTTTTTCCTGCTGATGGCGGCGCTCACAGGCAACCTCGCCGCACGTCAGCGCCGGCAATTGCAAGCGCTGCGCGATACTCAGGAGGAAACCAGTGAACTGCTCGATCTGTCGCGCAAACTGACTGCGGCCACCGATCGGCAGGCGGTGGTCAGTGCCGCGGCGCAGCATCTGCTGGGCTGGAACGATCTGCAGCTGTGCCTGGTAAATCGGGACGGGCAGGGCGGCTGGAAAGTCGAGACGGGCGGCCCGCTGCAGTTCAATGAAGCCGAGCGCGCGGCCGCCGATTGGGCCTGGCAGCACGATCAGCCGGCGGGCATGGGCACCGGGACGTTGCCCTTCGGACGTTGGTGGTGGTGGCCGTTGTCGGTGGATGACGGTCCCCTGGGTTTGCTGGGTGTTTGTCCCAAGGCGGGAGAGGTGTTCAGCGCCCAGCGCCGACGCTTGCTGACCGCACTTAGCCAACCATTGGCCCAGGCATTGGCCCGGGCCCGCCTGGCCGAGGACCTGGAGGCCGCGCGCCTGCATGGCGAGACTGAGCAGTTGCGCAGCGCCTTGCTGGCCTCGGTGTCCCACGATCTGCGCACGCCATTGACCTCCATGCGCGGCAGCATCGACAGTTTGTTGGCCTTGGGCGAGGCTATCCCGCTGGAAGATCGTCGAGAGTTGCTCGAAGGCACCCGCGATGAGGCCGAGCGACTGGATCGCTACATCCAGAACCTGCTGGACATGACTCGCCTGGGGCATGGTGCGCTGAAGCTTACGCGCGACTGGGTGGCTCCGGCCGATATCGTCGGCAGTGCGCTCAACCGACTGCGCGCGGTGCTGGCGCCGCTGCAGGTGATCATCGAGGTGCCGAGCGAGTTGCCGCTGCTGTTCGTCCACGCCGCGTTGATCGAGCAGGCGCTGGTCAACGTGCTGGAAAACGCCGCGCGTTTTTCTCCCACCCACGGCCGCTTGCAAGTGAGTGCGGGCGCTGGCGACAGCGAAGTGTTTTTTTCGGTCAGCGATGAAGGTCCGGGGATTCCGAAGGACGAACGAAGCAAGATCTTTGACATGTTCTACACCGCGGCGCGGGGTGATCGGGGCGGGCAGGGCACCGGGCTGGGCCTGGCCATCTGCCAGGGCATGGTCGGTGCCCATGGCGGGCGGATCAGCGTGGCCAGTGGCATTCAAGCGCGGGGCACCTGCATTACTCTGCACCTGCCCCTGCAGGAGCAACCGGGGCTTGAGGGTGAAGCCTGATGCCTGCTGCGCTACTCTCTTGCCACTAACCTGAGCTGAATTGAATACATGACGCAGACCGCGACCATCCTGGTCATTGATGATGAGCCGCAGATTCGTAAATTCCTGCGTATCAGCCTCGCCTCCCAGGGCTACAAAGTGCTGGAGGCGGGCACCGGCGCCGAGGGCTTGGCCCTGGCGGCGCTGAACAAACCGGACGTGCTGGTGCTCGACCTGGGCTTGCCGGACATGGACGGCCAACAGGTGTTGCGCGAATTTCGCGAATGGTCGACGGTGCCGGTGCTGGTGCTGTCGGTACGCGCCAGTGAAGGCCAGAAGGTCGAGGCGCTGGATGGCGGCGCCAACGATTACGTGACCAAGCCGTTCGGTATTCAGGAGTTCCTCGCCCGAATTCGTGCGCTATTGCGCCAGGCACCGGGCGCAGAGGCACCGGAGGCGGCACTGAAATTCGGTCCATTGACGGTGGACCTGGCCTATCGACGAGTGCAGCTCGACGGGGTCGATGTCGCATTGACCCGCAAGGAGTACGCGGTACTCGCGCAACTGGCGCGTCACGCCGGCCGGGTGATTACCCAGCAGCAACTGCTCAAGGACATCTGGGGGCCTACTCATACCGAGGACAGCCACTATTTACGCATCGTCGTCGGGCATCTGCGCCAGAAACTGGCAGATGATCCCACCCGGCCGCGGTTCATTCTGACCGAGGCGGGTGTGGGCTATCGCTTGCTCAGCGAGACGTGAACCATTGTTCTTTGCAGATCAGTCGCGCTCATTCTCGTAGCGGTCCAGGGTGTCCCGCGCAATCTCACGTCCCAGGGCGATCAACTCCGGCGCCTTGTAGAACTCGAAAAACCGGCAGACCCGTTTCGGCACGTTGATCAGGACGTCCGGTGGATAACCGGCGATCTTGTACTGCGCCAGGGACGTTTGCATCACCTCAAAGCTTTGGTTGATCAGGTCCAGCAATGAGGCGGGGCCGACGTTATCGATGATAAACGAGCCGGTGGCCGACTTTGGCGCACCTTCGTTTTCCGGACCGTTGGCCGGTTGCTGGGCTTCGGGTTCGGCGGGCTCGATCCAGGGGTTGAACTCCGCGGCTTCACTGCGCAGTGCTTCCTGTTCCAGCAAAAGCAGTTGCTCGGCCTGTTTGCGGCGGAACGGCATATGCGAGCCGAGAGAGTTGAGCAGGCTGTCGAAGCGGCTTTTGAAGGCTGCCGGACGCTGGATCACTGGCAGTTGGTAGTGTTTCTGGTTGGTCGAATTGAGATTGACCGCGATGATCAGGTCGCAATGGCTCGACACCACCGGCACGATCGGCAAGGGATTGAGCAGGCCGCCATCCACCAGCATGCGGTTGCCCTGCATCACCGGGGTGAACAGGCTGGGAATCGCCGCCGAGGCACGCATGGCCTGGTGCAGGCAGCCTTCCTGGAACCAGATTTCCTGCTGGTTGGTCAGGTCGGTGGCTACGGCGGTGTAAGGGATGCGCAGCTCTTCAATGTTGATCTCGCCGACAATCTTGCGGATCTGCCCGAAAACTTTTTCCCCCCGTATAGCACCCAGACGAAAACTGACGTCCACCAGGCGCAGGACATCGAGGTAATCCAGGCTTTCAATCCAGTCACGGTAATCGTTCAGTTTGCCAGCCGCGTAGATGCCGCCCACCACGGCCCCCATGGAGCAGCCAGCGACACAGGCAATGTCGTAGCCGCGTCGTTCAATTTCTTCGATGACCCCGATATGGGCATAACCCCGGGCGCCACCGGAGCCGAGTACCAGTGCGACGCGCTTCTTCATGTAGGTGTTCCTTGCCCAAGCAGGTTTTAACAATGCACCTTTTCGGGGGCGTGCTTCAATCACACTGACTCGTTCATGCCGTTTTTTCGACACTGCATGACGGCAGATGGGTATTCTCGCCGGCGCTATTGTTTCCAACGCTCAGGCAAGGCACTTTTGCTCGCGTTGACCGTCATACCCAGCACGATTGTTTTTCTACCTTGAGGTGTCTTTGATGAAAGCATGGATTTGTCTGCCATTGGTTGCGTTGCTGTTGGCCGGTTGCGCAGGAAAGACCGCCTATCGCGATAGCTGCGCCAGCCAACTGGATGCCGCCTGGAAAGAACTGGACCTGGCCAAGGCCGAAGGATTTGCCGGCACCGTGAGTTATTCCAAGGCCCTGTCGCTGCTGACCGGCGCCAAGACCCAGCAGCAATTCGAAGCCTTTGAAGGTTGCAGCAACAAGGCTGAGAAAGCGCGCTTCTACATTCGCGAATCCCGCGCCGGTCGTTGAGTTCCGGTTGATCCGGGGCAATACCGGTGTCTGGAGTTGTGCCGATCATGGGTGCAATGGGGTGAAGGTTGAGTGTGGAGTTCGGTATGTCAGTGTTGGTTGATCGGTTGGTGGCTCAGGTGCTGGGCGTGCAGGTGCGATTACTGGCGTGTCAGGCGCGCTTGAGTGCCAGGACCGACCCAGAGGCTTTGCACGATTTACGCACCACGGTTCGCCGCTTGCGCAGCCTGTTACGGCCCTTGCGTGGCTTGCCCGGGGTCGAGCAACTGGAAGCAGCGTCGGCGAGCGTCGGCGAACTGACCACGCCGCTGCGCGATCGTGAAGTGTTGGCCGCCTACCTGCTCGAGCAGGGGCATATGCAAGCGGCCGAGCGGCGGATTCGGCAAATGGCCACGGCCTTTCCCGAAGTAGCGGACAGCGCTCAACTGTCGCAATTGCTGATGGTGCTCGATGTGTTCCCACGCTTTTTGCGAGCCTCCCAACGCCAGGGGTTGCTCAAGGGCTTGCGCTGGCGTATCGAAAAGCGCCTGGCCAAACAATGGAAAACCCTCGACCGGACCCTCCATGACCCAGCCCATGATCGGCATCGCCTGCGCCTGCTGATCAAGCGTGTGCGGTACGCCATCGAAGCCTACCCCGAACTTGACCGTTTGCCGGCCGCCGCCATGCCACGGCTCAAGGCGGCGCAAAGTGCCCTGGGCGACTGGCATGATTGCTGGCAATGGCTGGCGCGTGTCGAGCACGAATCGGACTTGGTGCCCTGCGTTGCGGTCTGGCAGCAGACCATGCTTGAGGCACAGGAGCGCGCTGATCGGGTGCTCGACAAGTTGAGTGCGGCCTGCTTCAAATCTTGAAGCGGCGGCGTATCTGTCAGTCACTTTGGCCTAAACAGGTGCTGTGTAGAGCCTTCGGGCTGGGTAAGATCGGATAATTCCTACGCCCTGTTCCGAGGTTTCCATGCGCTTTTCAGAATTGATCGATGCGGTTCGGCGCTCACCTGCCGGGTTGGTGATCCCTGCCCAATGGAGCCAGGGACGCGCCAGTTTTGGCGGCCTGGTCGCGGCTCTGCAGTACGAAGCCATGCGTGCCAGGGTCCCGGCGGATCGCCCGGTGCGCTCGCTGGCGATCACCTTCGTCGGACCGGCCGCGCCCGACGTGCCGATTCAGTTTGAAGTGGAGGTGCTGCGCGAAGGCAAGGCCGTGAGTCAGGTACTGGGACGCGCCATGCAAGATGGCCAGGTGGTCACGCTGGTACAGGGCAGCTTCGGCGCCTCGCGTGCTTCCGAAGTCGAGATCGCGGCCGCTCCTGCGCCGCAAATGAAGCATTGGGACGATTGCCAGGAGTTGCCGTACATCCCGGGAGTGACGCCCGAATTCATGCGCCATCTGGCGATGCGCTGGAGCATCGGCGGCTTACCGTTTACCGGCAACACTTCGCGGGAAATGGGCGGCTGGGTTCGATTGCGCAATGAAGTCGACGCGCAACCGCTCAGCGAAGCCTGCATCCTGGCGCTGGTCGACGCCTGGCCACCGGCGCTGTTGCCGCACCTGAAAAAGCCCGCAGCCGGCAGCACCCTGACCTGGACCATCGAATTCGTCCAGCCGTTGCTCGAGCTCAGTACGCTGGACTGGTGCAAGTACTGCGTCACCACCGAGCATGCCCGCGATGGTTACGGGCACGCCGCGGCGGCACTGTGGAGTGCCGAGGGCAAGTTGATTGCTTTGAGCCGGCAGACGGTGACGATCTTCGCCTGATGCCGCTCAGCGGCGGTGGCGCTCACGCCAGGCGCGCCACCAGCCGCCACTGAGGACATAGCGCGGAAAGGTCAGGAACTGCTCGACCAGCAAGCGCGAGAGGGCGTCCTTGCGATCACTGAAAGGTTCGGCCGCCTCCGCTTCCAGGCTGTGCCCATGGCGCTGCAGACCCAGTGCGGCGAGCAACCCGATGATGCCAATCGCAACGTTGGTGAAGCTCAGGCTGAACACGCCGGACACGATCAACAGAAACGCCAGGATAAACAGCGGGACGGCAATCAGATGCAGGACCAGGTTGGTCGGGTGCTGGTGATTGTTCGGGTAGGCCCGCCATTGCCAGGCGGGAAGGTTGGGGTGACGTTTGCCCATGAAGCTACTCCTCGATCCGTGTGAAACACATGGTTGAAGAATAGGCCGGCCCGTGGTGGCCGGCGAATCAAGGTTGGCTATCGAGTTGATAGTGGGCTTTTCAGTTAAAGCTTGAGCTGGCCAATCGCCTTGTTCAGTTGGCCGGCCAAGGTCGCAAGCTCGTGGCTGGTGGTCGCCGAATCCACGGTCTGCTGCACGGTGTCCTCGGTTACATCGCGAATACTCACCACCGCACGATTCATCTCTTCGGCAACCTGGCTCTGCTGCTCGGCGGCCACCGCGATCTGGGTATTGCTTTCCCGCATCTGTGCCACGGCGCCAGTGATTTTTGCCAGCGCGCTTCCCGCTTCCTGCGCCTGCTGCGCGCAGTCGTCGGCTTTGAACGAACTCTCCTGCATGAAATCCACGGCGTCGCGCGTCCCGGCCTGCAGCGCTGAAATCATCCGGGTGATTTCGTCGGTGGAACTCTGCACGCGCTTGGCCAGGTTACGCACCTCATCGGCGACCACTGCAAAGCCGCGGCCCATTTCGCCGGCGCGGGCGGCTTCGATGGCGGCGTTGAGGGCCAGCAGATTGGTCTGCTCGGCAATGCTGTGAATCACGCTGACCACGCCATTGATTTTCTGGCTGTCCTCGGCCAGGCGCTGGATCATCTCGGCGGTCTGTTGCACACCGGTGGACAGCCCGGCAATCGAGTCCTGCACCCGGCTGACCACTTGCTGGCCGCTGCCTGCGAGGTTGTCGGCGGTTTGCGACAGATCACGGGTGGCGCCTGCGTGTTGGGCAATGTGATGAACCGTGGCGGACATTTCGTTGATCGCGGTGGCGGCCTGGTCGGTCTCGCTTTGTTGACCGAGCATGCCATGACGCACGTCGTTCATGCTGCTGGCCAGGCGTGCGGCGCCAATATCGAGTTGGCGTGCGGTGTCGGCCACTGTGGTTACGACCCGTTGATAGCCGGCCTGCATGGCGTTGAAGGCGCTGGCCATCTGACCCACTTCATCGGCGCAGGACAGCGGTACGCGAGCCGCCAGGTCGCCGGTTTTCTCCACGTGCAGCATCACATCCTTGAGGGTGTTGAGTTGGCTGAGCAAAAAGCGGATCAACAACTGCGATGCGCCGAGCATGGCCAGCATCAGGATCAACACGGCCAGCGCATAGTTCATGAAGCGGTCGCTGAAGACCTGGGTCAAGCTGGGTCCGTAGGCCAGTACGGCCGTGCGCTGACCCTCAGCACCGGGCACGACTTCGGCGCCGATCAGCAGGTCGCGGCCAAACACCGGCATGGAGTTGAGCGGTACCCAGCCGCTGGCCTGGCTCAGTTGGGGCAAGGGCTGTTGGTTCAGGGTTGGAATTTGCTCCGATCCGTAGCTCAGCAGTGAGTCGGATTTCGGCAACGCTTGATCGGCGGGCCAGTGACGGATCAACTGCGCCTGTGCCTCGGCACCCTGGCGTGCCGCCTGATGGCGAGCCTGTTGCTCAAGCTGCACCGCGTACAGCACCAGGAGCAGGGTGGTGACGAAGGCGACGGCATTGACCGCCCAGAATTTGTACTTCAGCGAGATATTGCTAAGCCAGGCACCCATGGAGGTCTTCTCTGATAGCGGAAACAACATTGGCAAGGTGCCATCATTGTGCCGCTATGAGAGACGCTGTGTCTTGATATGGGTCAAGAGTCGCTATCGGCAAGCGTAGGCAAAGCGAAAAAAGCCCGTGCGCATGCAGTGCTATGGGTTGCAAGATCTTCGATGCTTTCGCCCCGATGCAGCGCCACTTCTCGCAGGACCTCAGTCAGGTAAGCCGGCTCATTGCGGCCATTCTTCGGCTTGGGGCGCAGGCTGCGCGGCAGCAAGTAAGGCGCATCGCTTTCCAGCATCAGGCGACCACGGGCAATCTCGCGCACCAGTGGGTGCAAGTGGGTGCCACGGCGTTCGTCGCAGATCCAGCCGGTGATGCCAATGTGCAGGTCCAGATCCAGGTAGCTGAACAGGGCTTTCTTTTCACCGGTGAAACAGTGCACCACGGCGGCGGGCAGGCGGTCGCGGAAGTCCCGCAGGATCTCCAGCAGGCGCTGGCTGGCATCGCGTTCGTGGAGGAACACCGGCAGTTGCAGTTCAACCGCCAATGCCAGGTGTTCTTCGAGGACTTTCTCCTGCTGCGGGCGTGGCGAAAAATCGCGATTGAAATCCAGCCCGCATTCACCCACGGCGCGCACGCTCGGTTGCTTGAGCAAGTCGCGCAGGTGCCGGGCGCTGTCGGCATTCCAGTCGCTGGCGCTGTGAGGATGAATGCCGGCGGTAGAGAACAGGCGCTGGCCGCTTTCATCCAGTTGCTGGCACAGTTCCAGGGCTTGTTCACTGCCCTCGACACTGGTGCCGGTGAGCACCAATTGGCAGACGCCGGCGGTGTAGGCGCGATCAAGTACCGCCTGGTGTTTGTCGGCGAAACTGGGGTTGGTCAGGTTGACGCCGATATCGATGAGTTGCATGGTGCTACCCTGGGTCTGCGGCCGGAAAGCATAGCAGAGCTGTAGATTTATAAGAAAAACCAAGAACTACAAAGAGTTAAAGCTGTCTTTTGATGCCGGCAGTGCGCCTCGTCGGATTTGTCTTCCGTCGTTGCTCCTGCCTCCGCTCGTTGCCAGCGCTCCAGGCGCTCTGTTTCTGTCGACCTTCTGCCGATTTTTTCCGGCAGTGGGACAGTATTCTTTCCGGAGAACGGATGACGCGACTCCAGGTTTTACTTGTGCTGTGCTTGTCGATGCTGCTGCCGTTTCCGGCGCAGGCGCGGCTGGCCGGGCCAGTGGAAGCGCTGCCGTCGGCCAAGGTTCGTGACTTGGCGCAGATCCGCGCCAGCCGCGTGCTGCGGGTGCTGGTCAATCAGAGCCGCAACAGTTCCGCAGAAGTCCAGGGCCAGAGCATCGGCATGGAATACCATCGTCTGCGCGCTTTCGAGCAGTACCTCAATGGCCATGCCCGGGATGGCCAGGAAATCTCCCTGAAGATTATTCCCAAGGCTAAAGATCAACTGCTTGGCGCCCTGCAACGCGGCGAAGGCGATCTGGTAGCCCCGGGTGAGTTGCTCGACGCGCAAAGTATTCATGCGGTCAGCAGCAGTGAGCCGATTGTCAGCAACGTGCCGTTGCTGCTGGTGGGGATCAAGGGCGAACGTCGCTATACCAAGCTTGAGCAACTCTCCGGCAAAACCCTGGCGCTGCCCACTGGGAGCGCCGCTGGCGAGGCAATCAATCAGATCAACCAGAAACTGGCGCTACGCAAGTTGCCACCGGTGACCATCGAGTGGGTCGATCCGAGCCTGGCGGTCGAGGACGTGCTGGAGATGGTCCAGGGCGGGATTTTCCACCTGACCATTGTCGAGCAACCGATTGCCGAGCGCTGGGGCAAGATCCTGCCAAAACTGCGTTTCGATCGTCAGGTGCTGATCAGTGAGCCGGGGGAGGAATACTGGTTCGTACGCCGCGACGCGTCGATGCTGCGAGCCAGCATCGACCGTTTCCTGACCACCTACAAACCGCCGTCCGACCAGGACGTGGCCTTCCTGCGGGTCTATCGCCGCCTGTATCAGGTACGCGATCCGCTGGCGCGCGCCGACCGGCAACGGCTGGAGAAGGTGCGCAGCGTCCTGCAAAAGCACGCCCGGGAGCAAGGCATGGACTGGCTTAATCTCGCGGCGCTGGCGTTCAAGGAGTCGGCGTTGCAGCCCACTGCCCGCAGTGGCAGCGGTCCGACCGGACTGATGCAAATTACCCCGTCTGCGGCGCAGCGGGTCGGGGTCAACAATGTTCAATCCCTGGACAACAACGTTCAGGCTGGAGCGAAGTACCTGGCCTTGATTCGCCGCAAGTTTTTCGCCAGCCCCAAACTCAACGAGCGTGAGCGCATGGCGTTTGTCCTGGCCGCCTACAACATCGGTCCGGAACGGGTCCAGGGCATGCGCGCCGAGGCCCGGCGTCGCGGCTTGAATCCCAATCAGTGGTTCTTCCAGGTCGAGCGCATTGCCATGGAGCAGGTGGGAATGGGCCCGGTCAGCTACGTGAACAGCGTAAACAAGTATTACTTGGCCTATGACCGGCAACGAGAGTCGTTGGAGCCGCAGACGCAGAAAGTTGTGTCTCGTAAGTAATCGAAAAAGTTGATTTGTTTGCGGAGGTTTTTGCGCTTTTCTCATTCATTTTACTGTTTATGATGGCGGCCAACCAACACACTCTCACTTGGATGGCAGAGCATGAACACAATGATCAACAAGGTACTTTCCACTCGCGCCGGCTACGGCCTCACCGTGGTGCGCCTCTTCGTCGGCATCATCTTCGCAGCCCACGGCGCGCAGAAACTCTTTGGCCTGTTCGGTGGCTACGGGATTGCCGGGACGGCGCAGTACATGGAAAGCATTGGCCTGGCCCCGGGTCAGTTGATGGCGATCCTGGCCGGCGGGACCGAATTCTTTGCCGGACTGGCGTTGATCATCGGCCTGCTGGTGCGCCCGGCCGCCCTGGGGCTGACGGTCTTGTCCCTGGTGGCGATCTTCTCGGTGCACATCAGTAACGGCCTGTTCATGGCCAACAACGGCTACGAGTTTGCGCTGGCATTACTGGGCGGCAGTATCGCGGTGCTGGTGGAAGGGGCCGGCAAGTTGTCGGTAGACCGTGCCATCGTTGGCTAAGTGCTCTGGCTCAAGGCTAAGGCCCGCATTGTGCGGGCCTTTTTTGTTATTGGCGATTCTTGACACTGTCCGGTCAGCTTCTCTAGGATATTGTCATGCGCCGATTTAAACAGCTACTTGCGGGGCGCCAGGTGACCTATCCGTTGCCGTCAGAAGCTGCAGCAAGCTTCGAAATACCGCTAAAGCGCTGGTTCGGTGTTGCCTCTCACCTGCCATGCAGACCTCTGGGGCAGAGACACGACATAATGAATGCACTACACCCGCCAGTACGTCCCGCGCCGATCACGGCCCATTTGACTCAACGCAACCCGAAAATCCTGCTTGGCGGTAATCACCAGCCGACGCTGTTGCGTTATCTGGACGGTTGGCCACGGCGCAACAATGGCCCGGCGGCCTTCCTGATCCAGTTCGTCGAAGACGGTGAGTCACTGGCGCGCTTTGCCAGCGACAGTTTCGATCTCGCGGTGATCCAGTCGCCCTCTGCCGAAGAGGCCGGCGAAGTGATCACGCAATTGGTGCGTGTGGCCCGTCAGGGTTTGATTGCTCGCCGCTGAATGTCAGGGGTAGTCGATCGCGGTGATGTAGACGAACTGCTCGCCTTCCGGTGTCTGCACCCGCACTTCCGCATCCAGCGCTTTACCAATCAAGTCTCGCGCCAGCGGTGAGTCGATGCTGATCAGGCCTTGCTTGAGGTCCAGTTCGTCCGGGCCAACGATGCGATAGCGTGACTCCTTGCCCTGTTCATCCTCGATGGTCACCCAAGCGCCGAAATAAACTTTGTTCGGGTCGCTGGGTTTTTCGCTGACCACTTTGAGCGCTTCCAGGCGCTTGGTGAGAAAGCGCACCCGGCTGTCGATCTCGCGCAGCATCTTCTTGCCGTAGGTGTATTCGGCATTTTCCGAGCGGTCACCCTGGGCTGCGGCTTCGCTGACGGCCTGGGTCACCTGGGGCCGGCGCACGTGCCAGAGCTCATGGAACTCGGCACGCATCCGCGCTTCGCCTTCGGGTGTGATCAGGGCGGTGCCGGCAGGACGAGGAGGGCGGTAACGGCTCATTGCGGTTTCTTGTGTGGGGAAAGCATCGAGTCTATCAACCCTCGCGCAGGACTGTCAGCGGGCTGGCGTTCAATGCTCGTCGCGTGCCGAACACACCGGCGCCGCCGACCAGCACGGCGCCGATTATCGGCAACACGAGCAACCAGGGATGGGGCTGCCAGGGCAGATCGAAGGCGAAGCGATACAGCACCAGGCTGACCAGTTCCGATCCCAGTGCCGCCAGCAAACCGCTGACCGCACCGAGCAAGCCGAATTCGATCCGCCGCGCCTTGACCAGTAGATGCCGTTCCGCACCTAGCGCCCGCAGTAGCGCCCCCTGGCGAATGCGCTCGTCCAGCGTCGCCTGCAAGCCGGAAAACAGCACGGCCATGCCCGCGGCTAAAACGAACAGCAGCACGTACTCCACCGCCAGGGTCACTTGCGCCAGGATACTGCGCAATTGCGCCAGCAGCGCCTCGACCTGCAGGATGGTCACCGCGGGAAACGCCCGCGACAGCTCGACGATTTGCTGATCGTGACCGGCTGCCAGGTAAAAGCTGGTCAGGTAGGTTGCCGGCAGATCCTTCAAGGTGCCGGGTTGGAAGATCATGAAGAAGTTCGGCTGGAAGTTGTCCCAGTTGATGCTGCGCAGGCTGGTGACCCTGGCCTCGCGGTTGACCCCGGCGACGGTGAACACCAGCTGATCGCCGAGTTTGAGCTTGAGGCTCGCCGCGACTTTGCCCTCGACTGAAACACCGGGAATGCCGTCTTCGGGTTGTGCCGACCACCAGTTGCCTTCGGTGATGGCGTTGCCCGATGGCAAGTCGGCAGCCCAGGTCAGGCTCAGGTCGCGTTGAATGGCTCGGTCGCCTTCGCTGTCCTTGCTGACGATGCCGCGCACCGGTTCGCCATTGATGCTGATCAGGCGTCCCGGTACCACTGGATACAGCGGCGCCGATTGCGCCGAGAGGTTGACCAGGCGCTCGGTAAACGCCTGCTTCTCAGCCGGCAGGATATTCAGCGCGAAGTAATTGGGAGCATTTTTCGGCAGCTGGTTTTGCCAGGTGTCCAGCAGCTCGCCCCGCAGCAGGGCAATCAACGCCATCGACAGCAGAATCAGGCCGAACGCCAGGGATTGCCCCGCTGCCGCCAGCGGATGGCGCAGCAGTTGGCCCAGGCCCAGGCGCCACGGGAGGGAGGCGCGCGCCAACAGGCGGCGCAGGCTCTTGAGCACCAGCAGCAATAATCCACCTAGCACCAGTGCGGCAATCACTCCGCCGCCTAGCAATGCGAAAGTCAGTACCAGGTCCAGGCTCAGGCGCCACATGATCAGGCCGAGCGCGGCCAGGGCGGCGCCATAAACCATCCAGGTGCTTGAGGGAATGGGCAGCATGTCGCGACGCAATACCCGCAGCGGCGGTACGCGGCCGAGAGCGGCTAAAGGTGGCAGGGCAAAACCGGCCAAAGCCACCAGCCCGGTGCCGATCCCGGCGATGGCGGGAAGCAGGCCGCCTGGTGGGACGTCGCTGGGCAATAGCTGGCCCAGCAGGGCAAAGAGCCCCAGTTGGGCGACCCAGCCGATGACGGCACCGCTGATGCTGGCTAGCAGGCCCAGCACGGCCAGTTGCAGGGTAAACAGCAGCAAGGTTTCCCGGCGCGACAAGCCAAGGCAGCGCAACAGCGCGCTGGCGTCGAAACGCCGGGTCGCGAAGCGGCTTGCCGAGAGCGCGACCGCAACCCCGGCCAGCAACACTGCCACCAGGCTCGCCATGTTCAGGTAGCGCTCGGCCTTGCCAAGGGCGCCGCCAATTTGTCGATTGCCGTCGCGAGCGTCCTGCAGGCGCTGGTTGGCCGCCAGTGCGGGGGTGACCTGTTGCCGGTAGGTTTCCAAAGCCGTGGCGTTGCCGCGCCACAGTTCGCGGTAGCTCACGCGACTGCCGGGCTGGACCACGCCGGTGGCGTCCAGGTCCGCGAGGTTGATCATCACGCGCGGCGTGAGGCTATAGAAGTTGCCGGCTCGATCAGGCTCGTACGTCAGCACTCGGGTCAGGCGCAGGGATTTCATGCCGACGTCGATGCTGTCGCCAATGTGCAGGTCCAGTGCGGTGAGCAGGCGTGCCTCGACCCAGGCTTCACCCGGCTGCGGACCACCACCGGGTTGCTCCGGGGCAAATGGCTCGGGTGCGCTTTTCAGTTGGCCACGCAGAGGGTAGGCGCTGTCGGCCGCCTTGATGCTCGACAGTTGGATGCCCTTGTCGGTGGCGATGACGCTGGAGAACTCGACGACTTGCGCATGCTGCAGGCCTAGGGTCTTGCCGCCTTCTATTTGCTCCGAACGGGCAGGTGAGCTGCCCTCAAGGAGCAAGTCGGCGCCGAGGAATTCGGTGGCGCGCAACAGCATCGCCCCGTTGAGGCGGGCGCCGAAGTAGCCAATGGCGGTGCTGGCCGCTACGGCCACCACCAGCGCGAAGAACAGGACCCGCAGTTCGCCGGCGCGAGCATCGCGCAGCAATTGGCGGATGGCGAGGCTGAACAGGCGCAACAGCGGCAAACGTGCCATCAAGGCTCCAGGGGTGCGACCATCAGGCCGGCTTCAAGGCGGATCAGGCGGTGGCAACGATGGGCCAGGCGCTCGTCGTGGGTCACCAGCACCAGGGTCGTGCCGCTTTCCTTGTTCAATTCGAACAGCAGGTCGCTGATGTGCTCGCCGGTGTGGGTGTCGAGGTTGCCGGTGGGTTCATCGGCGAACAGCACATCAGGCTCGGCGGCAAAGGCCCGGGCAATGGCCACCCGTTGTTGCTCTCCGCCGGACAGTTGGCGCGGTGAATGGCTCAGGCGTTTGCCCAGGCCGACCCGGCGCAGCAACTCGGTGGCGCGCTCGCGGGCGTCTTTGCGGCCGTCGAGCTCCAGCGGCAACATGACATTTTCCAGGGCATTGAGGCTGTCGAGCAGTTGGAACGACTGAAAGACGAAACCGACATGTTCGGCTCGGATGCGTGCACGCTGGTCTTCGTCCAGTTGGCTCAGGGCCTGGCCCGCCAGGGTGACTTCACCACTGCTGGGCAGGTCCAGTCCGGCCAGCAGGCCGAGCAGGGTGGACTTGCCGGAACCGGAGCTGCCGACAATGGCCAGGCTGTCGCCCTTGTTCAGTTCGAGGCTGAGTTGGTGCAGGATGGTCAGTTCACCTTCCGCGCTGGGAACCACTTTGCTAAGGTTCCGCGCAGTGAGAATGCTTGCGCCCATGGAGAGTCCGATGCGTGTGTGGTTTTTGAGTGCTGGCCTGGCCCTGATGTGCATGGCCCAGAACGCAGCGGCGGGTACTGTCCTGATCGTTGGCGATAGTATCAGCGCGGCTTTCGGCCTGGATACCCGGCAGGGCTGGGTTGCGCTGCTCGAACAGCGGCTGCGCGACGAGGGTTACGACGATACGGTGATCAATGCGTCCGTCAGCGGCGACACCAGTGCCGGTGGCCAGGCGCGGCTGCCGGCGCTGCTTGCAGCCCATAAGCCGGAGTTGGTAATCCTTGAGTTGGGAGGCAATGACGGCCTGCGCGGACAGCCGCCAACACAATTGCAACAAAATCTTGCATCGATGATTGATCAGTCGCGAGAGAGTGGCGCCAAGGTGCTGTTGCTGGGCATGCAACTGCCGCCCAATTATGGCCCGCGTTACACCCAGGCATTCGCTCAGGTCTACGACACCCTGGCCAGCGAGAAAAAAGTCCCGCTGGTGCCGTTTTTCCTCGAGGGCGTCGGCGGCAAGCCCGAGCTGATGCAGGCCGATGGTATCCACCCGGCGGCCGGGGCCCAGGACCAGATGCTGGAAAATGTCTGGCCAACGCTAAAACCACTGCTTTGACGCTTTTCTAGCGACGGGCTTTCGGCTAATGTGGCGCCCCCCTGATCTGGAGCCCCCGATGCCGCGTCCCGCCTGGTCCCTGTTTGCCTACCAACTGATCGAGCCTGACGAGCAGCTGGATCTGTTCGCCTGCCAGGAAGTCCGGGTGCATCTGGTGACGCGTCAACTGGAGTTAGGGGGCTCTGCCGACCGTACCCTGTGTGGCACCTTGCTGCCTGCGCAGCCACGCTGGTCGAGCGTGGACCGTCGGGTGTTCCAGGACCAGCGTCTGTGCTCGCTGTGCCGGGCGATCCTCGAATCGCAAAAGCGCGGCACTTCGCCGATCTGGCCGGAACTGCGTTTCGAACTCTAGTTCCCATGACGGGCGGACTGTCGCCCGGCTCCCCGATTGCATGAGCGTCGGTGTACAATCGCGCCTTTAATCTTTCCGTCGACCATGCAAAGGATTTTCCGGATGTTGTCGCGCTTTCCCGCTGTCGCCCGTTGCCTGTCACTTGCCGCCTTGTGCGTGGCGGGTCCCGTTGCAGCGCTGGAGCTGCCTCTGCCGCCGCCGGGCGAGGATATCGTCGGCCAGGTGCAGGTGATCAAGGCCAAGTACGAAGACACTTTCGCTGACCTGGGTACCACCTATGATCTGGGCTACCTGGAAATGGTCGCGGCCAACCCGGGCGTCGATCCCTGGCTGCCGGGTGCCGGCACCGAAATCATCCTGCCAACCCGTTTCATCCTGCCGCCGGGGCCACGTGAAGGCATCGTGATCAACCTGGCCGAGTACCGGTTGTACTACTTCCCCAAAGGCCGCAACGTGGTCTACACCTTCCCGCTGGGTATCGGCCGCGAGGGTTGGGGCTCGCCGATTGCCCATACCAGCATCGTGGCCAAGACCCCAAACCCGACCTGGACCCCACCGGCTTCGATCAAGGCTGAACACGCCGCCGATGGCGACCCGTTGCCTAACGTGGTCCCGGCCGGTCCGGACAACCCGCTGGGGCCGTTCAAGTTCACCCTGGGCACCCCTGGCTACCTGATCCACGGTTCGAACAAGAAGTTCGGCATCGGCATGCGTACCAGCCATGGCTGCTTCCGGATGTTCAACAACAACGTATTGGAAATGGCCAGCATGGTGCCGGTGGGGACTTCGGTGCGCATCCTCAATGATCCGTACAAGTTCGGCATGAGCGGCGGCAAGGTTTATCTGGAAGCGCATACGCCAATTGATGACAAGGGCAATCCGTCGGTGGTGGACAAGCACACCGCGGTGATCAACGCGATGCTCAAGCGTGAAGACATCACCAGCAACATGCGCATGAATTGGGATGTGGTGCGCGATGTGGTCGCCGCTGAAGATGGCCTGCCGGTAGAAATTGCCGTACCGAGCGGCGCTGCGCCGATGGTCTCGAGCACGCCGGTCGAGCTGCAGTAGGCCTGTCAGGAACCTGCCGTAGCCTCAGCGCTGCGGCGGGTTTTTTATTGCCTGGACGAATGCCGGGCAATAAAAAAGCCGACCCAAAAAACGGATCGGCTTGATAACAATCCCGAAGGACTATTACTTGCGGCTAGCTTTTTCCAGCATGCGCAGAGCACGCTCGTTAGCTTCGTCAGCAGTCTGTTGTGCTTTTTGAGCAGCAGCCAGAGCTTCATCAGCTTTACGGTAAGCTTCGTCTGCACGAGCTTGGGAGCGAGCTGCTGCGTCTTCGGTAGCAGTCAGACGTGCTTCGGTTTCTTTCGATACGCTGCTGCAACCGGTAGCCAGAACTGCGGCCAGAGCCAGAGCAGAGAATTTCAGAACGTTGTTCATCGTGTTCCCCTTCAAGGACTTTCTATTAAATAGCTATCACCTCAGAGTGAGGAAACAGCCGGCGTACATACTACCCATTACTTTTAGTAAGTAAACTGACGTAGAGCAAGAAGCAAAAAAAATTGTAGGCGCTGATTCTTTTTCGAGCAACTTTTAATCGTCCTGTATAAAAAGTGCGCAGCCAGGAGGCCCGTCCTCAGCGAGTCCGTTGAAGCCTGCGAGGCAATCTGATAGCAGTTCGCAGTAACGCCCTAAAGTCGCTCTATATTGATTCGTCTACACTTTTGTTGAGGAAATGTGCAGTCTCTCACGTCTGTTTTGCAGTTAGAGGTGACTTTAACTAGCGAGCTTCGTCTCAAGTCTCAATATCCGGCAATGTTCAGGCGACCGCCCACCCAGGCGTCTCGATCGAACGGCCTCGACGTGACGCGTGTCGAACCTTGCAGCAGACATCGTGACAAGCGTGCCTTGAGCATTTACGGCTTTGGTGCCTACTATTTGACACGTGCCAGGCTGCGTGAGATCGATCCAGCTTTTTCTCGGTGTCGCACAGGCACGGGGTGGCGTAGAGGTTCCTTCGCCGGACAAACATCGGTAAGGTAGGGTCAGTTGAAGACCCGCGAGGAGTAGTGATGAGCGAGGCGTTGTCCATCCACCATGACCAGGCTGGTCATCAATTCGAGACCAATGTGGACGGTCATCGTGCCTACCTGACCTATATGGACCTGGGTAAGCAGACCCTGGATATTTATCGCACCTTCGTGCCCAACGCGCTGCGTGGCCGTGGTATTGCCGCCGCGTTGACCGAGCAGGCGCTCGATTACGCAGAAAAAATGGGTTACACCGTCATCCCTTCATGCTCATACGTGGAGCGGTACATGGAGCGTCACCAGCGGCACGCCGCCAAGCTTTGATCAGGATTTTCCAATAAAAACGCCGGGCTGAGCCCGGCGTTTTTTTGTGCGGCAAATGCCGGTCAGGTGCGCTCACGTTTAGGCAGCACATCCTTGAGCTTGGCGTGCATGCTGCGCAAGGTGGTTTCGGTCGCGGACCAGTCGATGCAGGCATCGGTGATCGAGACGCCGTACTGCAACTCGGCGAGGTCCTTGGGAATCGCCTGGCAACCCCAGTTCAAATGACTCTCGACCATCAGGCCGATAATCGACTGGTTGCCTTCCATAATCTGGTTGGCGACGTTTTCCATCACCAGCGGTTGCAGTGCCGGATCCTTGTTGGAGTTGGCGTGGCTGCAGTCGACCATGATGTTCGGTTTGACCTTGGCCTTGTTCAACGCTTGCTCGCACAGCGCGACACTCACCGAATCGTAGTTCGGCTTGCCGTTGCCACCACGCAGGACCACGTGACCGTAGGCGTTGCCCTTGGTGGTCACGATCGACACGCCACCTTCCTGGTTGATACCCAGGAAACGGTGTGGACTGGAAACCGACTGCAGGGCGTTGATCGCAACGGTTAGGCCGCCATCGGTGCCGTTCTTGAAGCCAACCGCCGAGGACAGTCCGGAGGCCATTTCGCGGTGGGTCTGGGATTCGGTGGTGCGTGCGCCAATCGCCGACCAACTGATCAAGTCCTGCAGGTACTGCGGCGAGATCGGGTCGAGGGCTTCGGTTGCGGTGGGCAGGCCCATTTCGGCCAGGTCCAGCAGCAACTGGCGGCCGATGTGCAAGCCGTCCTGAATCTTGAAGGAGTCGTCCAGGTACGGGTCGTTGATCAGGCCTTTCCAGCCGACGGTGGTACGTGGCTTCTCGAAATAGACCCGCATGACCAGATAGAGGGTGTCCGACACTTCTGCGGCAAGGACCTTGAGGCGCTCGGCATATTCGTGTGCGGCCTTGATGTCGTGAATCGAGCAAGGCCCGATAACGACGAACAGGCGGTGGTCGGTGCCATCCAGGATATTGCGAATGACTTCGCGGCCCTTGGTCACGGTGCGCAAGGCGGCATCGCTCAGGGGAATATCACGTTTGAGCTGGTCAGGGGTGATCAGCGTCTCGTTGGAGGCGACGTTTAGGTCATTGATCGGTAAATCAGCCATCGTGTTACTCGTCAGGTCACGGGTGCCGGCCGCCAGCGATCCCCGCGCGGCGGAGCACAGCATGATTTAAGCGCAGCGGGGAGCCGAACCTTAGCGCGTTAGACGGTGGCTCGACAATGGGCAGGCAGCGGTTTAATCCAGTGCAGGAATCGTAAAAGCCTGGCGAACGGTCTCGTGCGAGTACTCGCTGGCGTGCTGGTCGACCCATTGCAGGGCCAGTGCCTGGCTGCCGGGTTGTTCGCCCTGGAGTTGCTGCTGGCGGCAGTAACGTTCGATCTGGCAGACCTGCTCACCCATGCGGGCCATGAACAGTGTCTGTTCGTCGATGAAGGCGATGCCCACCAGATAACTGTGCTTGCGACGCAGGCACCAGGCTACGTAGCCCAGGTAGCAGACCTGTTCGCTCAGGGTCGGCATGCGCACTTCCAGTGCCGTTCCCTTGCGCCAGGCGCGGTGATAATTGCAAGCCACGCCGCCGAGACTGATAGTGTGCAGCTCTTGCCGAGAGATACATTCATGCTTGCGCAACGTCAGCTCGACAGGCACATCGTCAGGATGAGGAATGAAACGCCCCATGAACACGGACTCCAAATGTCGGTCATTCGACAGTGTTCCCCCCAGTATAGTGGTCGAATCGGATCTGACCGATTTTGACCTCGACCAACAGCTGTTGGCGATGAATGGTGTATCGCTGGTGATTTTCACCAGTGTCGGCTGCTCCAGTTGCCGATGGGCACGCCAGCAACTGCCAACGCTTGGGCTGGATGTCGATCGTTTGTGCTGGATCGATGCTGGCGACAACGGCGGTGCGGTCGAGCGTTACCAGGTCTTTCATTTGCCGGCGTTGTTTGTGGTACGCGACGGTGAGTTTTTTGGCGCAGTCCAGTCGCGCCTGAGCCGCAGCGAACTGAATGCGGCAGTGGGGCAGGCGCTGTGTCGTATTCCTGAGGAGTTGCCATGACAGAATCAGTAGTCAGACCGAAAATCGGCGTTATCGGAACCGGGGCCATTGGCGGCTTCTACGGCGTGATGCTGGCGCGTGCCGGTTTCGATGTGCATTTCCTGCTGCGCAGCGAATTCGCAGCGGTGGCTGAGCACGGCTTGCAACTGCGCAGCGCCGCCCATGGTGCTATCACGCTTAGTCCCGTGCAGGCTTACAGCGCGGCGCAAGACATGCCAGCGTGCGATTGGTTGCTGGTCGGCACTAAGACCACCGGCAACGCCGAGTTGGCGCCCGCGATCATCAAGGCAGCAGCGCCGGGGGCAAAAGTCCTGTTGCTGCAAAACGGCCTGGATGTGGAGGACAGCTTGCGTGATCTGTTGCCCGATTCCCT
Source organism: Pseudomonas fluorescens (assembly GCF_019212185.1). Classification (NCBI taxonomy): domain Bacteria; kingdom Pseudomonadati; phylum Pseudomonadota; class Gammaproteobacteria; order Pseudomonadales; family Pseudomonadaceae; genus Pseudomonas; species Pseudomonas fluorescens. The sequence goes on along the minus strand of NZ_CP078138.1, from coordinate 4,785,907 downwards.
GCACCTGCTCGGCGGCCTATGTTTCATCTGCGTTCACCGTGCCGGTCCCGGGATCATCGAACACCAGGCGCTTGGGGCCGTCCACGTGGGCTATCACAGCGGTCCGGCAGGGACCGACCAGGCAGCGCGCCAGCAGATCGTCGAGCAGGGCGCGGGACTGTTTCGTGCCGCTGGTCTCGATTCCCAGGCCATGGCCAATTTGCAGCAGGCGCGTTGGCAGAAACTGGTCTGGAATATCCCCTATAACGGCTTGTCGGTTTTACTCGGTGCGAGCACTACGCCACTGATGGCGAGCGAGTACAGCCGGGAACTGATCCAGGCTTTGATGGCCGAAGTGGTGCAAGGTGCACTGGCCTGTGGGCACAGCATGGCCCCGGGCTATGCCGAGTATCTGTTCAAGGTCACCGAGCAGATGCCCGATTATTGGCCGAGCATGTATCACGACTACCTTCATAAACGGCCGCTGGAACTGGCGGCTATTTACCAGGCGCCTTTGGCCGCGGCCAACGCTGCGGGTTGTCGGTTGCCGAAAATCGAGGCGTTGTATCAAGCCTTGCGTTTTATCGATGAGCGAAACGGCTGAGGGGTTCGGCCTGGGGGAAGCAGATGGCAAAGGGCATTGATGACAAGCTGGTGCTGGCGATTTCTTCGCGGGCGCTGTTTGACCTGAGTGAAAGTCACAAGGTTTATCTGGCCAGTGGTGTCGAGGCCTACCGGCAGTACCAGATCGAACATGAGGACGAGATCCTCGAACCCGGCGATGCGTTTCCTTTGGTGCAAAAACTGTTGAATCTCAACACGAGCCTGGGCAAGGCGCGAGTCGAAGTGGTGCTGGTTTCGCGCAATAGTGCCGACACCGGTTTACGTGTATTCAACTCTATCCATCATTACGGTCTGGCGATATCCCGAGCGGCCTTTGTCGGTGGGCGCAGCCCCTATCCGTATCTCAAGGCTTTCGAGTGCGATCTGTTTCTCTCCACACACGCCGAGGATGTGCGAAGCGCGCTGGACGCCGGGTTTGCCGCCGCGACCATCCTTTCCGGTGGCGCCAGTCGCGCAGCCAGCGAGGAATTGCGCATTGCCTTCGATGGTGATGCGGTGCTGTTTTCCGATGAGTCGGAGCGGGTCTATCAGTCCGGTGGCCTGGAGGCCTTTCAAGCAAGTGAGCGTGAAGCGGCGCGTGAGCCGTTGCGTGGGGGGCCATTCAAGGGTTTCCTTGCAGCGCTCAACGCCTTGCAGCGCGAGTTTACCGAAGACAATTGCCCGATTCGCACCGCGCTGGTGACCGCGCGCTCGGCCCCCGCTCACGAACGGGTGATCCGCACCTTGCGCGAGTGGGACATTCGTCTCGACGAATCATTGTTTCTCGGCGGCTTGACCAAGTCGGCGTTCCTCGAGGCTTTCGCCGCCGATGTATTTTTCGACGACCAGGCCGGCCATTGCGAGCTGGCACGCGAGGTGGTGGCCACCGGTCATGTGCCTCACGGGATCAGTAATGAGTTGAAAGTCCGGGCCCCGACTTCCGGGGCTTGAGCGACGCATCGCACTCCTTGCAGCGCTGCTAAGCTGAATCCATCTCCGCCATCCTGGCACTCGAGGAGGTCACATGATTCGTTCGATGTTGTACGCCACTGACCTCGGCCTCTACGCACCTTTTGTCATGCAACACGCACTGGCATTGGCAAGGACATTCAAAGCCGAATTGTATGTGGTCCATGCGGTCGAACCCATGGGACTGTTTGCGGAGTCAGTATTGCAAAGCTATCTGGACGAGCAGGCCCTCAATGAGTTTCACAGTCAGGGTTTGAACACCGTGATGATCAATATTGAGCAGCGGGTGCTCGACAGCTTGCGCGAAGAGTTGGGGGAGGGGCAGCAGGACCTTGAGCTGATCCAATCGGTCAGGGTATTCCAGGGTGATCCGTCTAAAGTCATTCTCGAACAGGCTGAGAAGCTGTCGGTGGATCTGTTGATTCTCGGTAGCCATAGCCACGGGGCCGGCGGGGAGACCCCCCTGGGGCGTACGGCAGCCCGTGTGCTGCAACTGTCGAAGGTGCCGGTGTACATGGTGCCGCTGTCCCAACGCCGGCGTCACGGTGACATTTGAGGGGAGAGTGCTGGCCTTTTGATGAAAAAGTTCTAGATTTATTCTGCAAACCATTAATATAGTTATATATCGTCGCTGATGCCCGTGGCGTCTACCTGCTTTGAGGGATTCATATGAAGCTTCAACAATTGCGCTACATCTGGGAAGTGGCGCACCACGACCTCAACGTTTCCGCCACCGCCCAAAGCCTCTACACCTCGCAACCGGGCATCAGTAAACAGATCCGCCTGCTGGAAGATGAACTGGGTGTCGAGGTCTTCGCGCGCAGCGGCAAGCACCTCACCCGCGTTACTCCGGCCGGTGAACGCATTATCACCACCGCTGGCGAGATCCTGCGCAAAGTCGAAAGCATCAAGCAGATCGCCCAGGAATTCTCCAACGAGAAGAAGGGCACGCTGTCGATTGCCACCACCCACACCCAGGCGCGCTATGCCTTGCCACCGGTGATCAGTAACTTCATTAAGCAATACCCGGACGTTGCGCTGCACATGCACCAGGGTTCGCCGATGCAGATCGCCGAGATGGCGGCTGACGGCACCGTGGATTTTGCCATCGCCACTGAAGCGCTGGAATTGTTCGGCGACCTGGTAATGATGCCGTGCTATCGCTGGAACCGTTGCGTGGTGGTGCCGCAGGGCCATCCGCTGACCAAGCTGCCGAAGCTGACCCTCGAAGCCTTGGCTGAATACCCGATCGTGACCTACGTCTTCGGTTTCACCGGTCGTTCGAAACTCGACGAAGCCTTCAGCCATCGTGGCCTGACGCCGAAAGTGGTGTTCACCGCTGCCGACGCGGACGTGATCAAGACTTACGTACGCCTGGGCCTGGGTGTCGGGATCGTGGCGAAAATGGCGGTCGACACCAAACTCGATAACGACCTGGTGGTCCTGGATGCCAGCGAACTGTTCGAGTCCAGTATCACCAAGATCGGTTTCCGTCGCGGCACCTTCCTGCGTGGCTTCATGTGCGACTTCATCGAGAAGTTCGCGCCGCACCTGACCCGTGAAGTCATGGCCAAGGCCATCCAGTGCCATAACAAGCAGGAACTGGAAGAGTTGTTCGAAGGCGTCGAACTACCGGTTCACTAAACCCGTCAGACGACCTCGGTGACCGTGAACTGTTGCCGGGTGCCGCCTGCCAGTATCTCAACCTCGTCGCCCTCGAACTTGCCCAGCAGGCTTTTGCCCAGCGGCGAGCGGGGGCTGATGACGGTGATCAACTGCCCCACCAGGTAGACCTTCAATCCCGCTGCGTCGGGTGCCAGGAACAGCCATTGCTGGCGCCCCTGCTCATCCTCCAGAGCCATTAACGCACCGACCTGAATGCCCAACTGATCGTCGTAAGGGCGCAGGCTGAGGTTCTGGCACAGCGTCAGCGCCTGGCGTATCTCCTCCACTCGCCTGGCCTGGCCGGCAGCGAGGTAGGAGGCTTCCAGGCCGAGGGTGTCGTATTTGTTTTCAGCAATGTTCTCTTCGTGGGTTGCGGTTTCGTAGGCGGTTTGTGCCGCGCGCCGGGCGATCTCCAGATCGCCTGCGAGCTGTTCCAGGATCAGGCTGTGAACGGTTTGTTTATTCATCTTCAATCGCAGAATTGCTGAACGTTGGCGCGACTTTTTGCGCTGGGAATGTTTTTGTCTTGCGCCAACCAGAACTGACACGTGGGATTGGACTCATTGCGTGGGTTGTTGCGTGCTTGTTCCAGAGACTCCTGCTGTGCCTGTTTGGCGAGGTTGTCCTTATATTGCTCGAACATCGGATTGGGCGCGGCCGACTCGATTGCGACCGGTTTGGGCTGGGCTGCCTGATGAGCGATCTCGGAAAGCGCCGCCAACTGCTCGCCAAACAGCAGTCTGGATAGCAGCCACGCTGTCAGGACAATTGCCACAAATCCCAGCCACATGCCAAGCGCGATGCTGCCGACCACTTGCAGCGGGTTGAGGGTGATCGACACGCTGCGGCGAGCGGGCGGACGGTAGGGCATGGTGGCCTCCTGGCGGGGCAATTTGGGCGACGCTGGATTGTCGCATGAAGATTAATCGACGTCGGCTCTTCTGCCCGCAACGATTTATACGGACAATCGAGGTCTTTGCCCACGGAGCCCGGAATGAAAGTCCACTGGGATATTTTTTGCACCGTCGTCGATAACTACGGCGACATCGGCGTGACCTGGCGCCTCGCCCGGCAACTGGTGGCTGAGCAGTCCTGCGTGGTGCGCTTGTGGGTCGATGATTTGCGTGCGTTCGAGCGCATGTGTCCGGAACTCGACATTACCCGGGATCAGCAATGGCAACAGGGTGTCGAGGTGCGTCACTGGTCGAGCGACTGGCAGCCAACTCCCGCCGCTGATGTGGTGATTGCAGCGTTTGCCTGCCAATTGCCGAGCGCCTATATGGACGCGATGGCTGCCCGAGAGCGGACCCCGCTGTGGATGAACCTCGATTATCTCAGCGCAGAGGACTGGGTTGTTGGCTGCCACGGCCTGCCCTCGGTCAAATTCAAGCAGGTACAGAAGTACTTTTTCTTCCCCGGTTTCCAGGTGGGAACCGGTGGCTTGCTGCGTGAACGCGAGCTGTTGGCCAGCCGCACGCGTTTTCAAGCCAGTGCCCATGCGCAACGTGAGTTCCTGTGGGAGCTTGGGGTGCAGCGTGTCGAGGGCGCCCGATTGATGTCGCTGTTCGCCTACGAAAATGCCGGGCTGGCCGATTGGCTGGACGTCATGGCCAGCGATGCCCGGCCGACGCAACTGTTGGTACCCGAGGGCCGAATTCTGGGTGACGTCGCACGCTGGCTCGGGGTTGAAGGGTTGACGGTGGGGGCGATCGAGCAACGGGGTGCCCTGACGGTGCAGGTGCTGCCATTTGTCAGTCAGGATCAATATGACCAGCTGCTCTGGTCCTGCGATTTCAACGCGGTGCGCGGTGAGGACTCATTCGTACGGGCGCAATGGGCCGCTCGTCCGATGTTGTGGCACATTTATCAACAGGAAGATGACGCCCATCTGGAAAAGCTCGAAGCCTTTCTGGCGCTCTATTGCAGATCCTTGTCGCCTGCTGCCCGGGTTGCGCTAGAGGGGTTGTGGCGTGCCTGGAACACCGGCGCGGGTGTGGCCGCTGCGTGGATTCTAGCCCTGGAACACTGGCCCGAACTGCAAAAGCACGCTGATGATTGGTGTCTGGAACAGGCCTCGCAGCCTGATCTCGCCTCAGCGCTGGTACAGTTTTACCTAAATTGGATATGATACGCGGCCTAGATTTTAGTAAATCCCATCCAAATTCGGATATTCGCAATGAAAACTGGTAAAGAACTGAAACCCGGTACGGTGATCCGTCTCGAAAACGACCCTTGGCTGGTTCAGAAAGCTGAATTCACCAAGTCCGGTCGTAACAGCGCGATCATGAAGACCAAGCTGAAAAACCTGCTGACCGGTTACAAGACCGAGATCGTTTACAGCGCTGACGACAAACTGGACGACGTGATCCTCGACCGCAAAGAAGCGACCCTGTCCTTCATCAGCGGCGACACCTACACGTTCATGGACACCACTGACTACACCATGTACGAGCTGAACGCTGAAGACATCGAAAGCGTTCTGCCATTCGTGGAAGAAGGCATGACCGACGTTTGCGAAGCCGTGTTCTTCGAAGACCGTCTGGTTTCCGTAGAGCTGCCGACCACCATCGTGCGTCAGGTTGACTACACCGAAGGTTCCGCTCGCGGCGACACTTCCGGCAAGGTGATGAAGCCTGCCAAACTGAAGAACGGTACCGAGCTGTCGGTTGCTGACTTCATCGAAATCGGCGACATGATCGAGATCGATACCCGCGAAGGCGGTTCTTACAAAGGCCGTGCTAAATAAGCACCGTTCTTGTAGGCAAGAAAAAGCCCGACCATTGAGTCGGGCTTTTTTGTGCGCGTTTGCCAGGGATCACACGCTGACGTGCAGGCGCACATCGACATTGCCGCGGGTGGCATTCGAATAAGGGCAGACCTGATGCGCAGCATCAACCAGGCTTTGCGCGTCCGTTTGCTCAAGGCCGGGCAGGCTGACGTGCAGGTCGATATCCAGGCCGAAGCCGCCGGGGATCTGGCCGATGCCAACGTGGGCAGTGATCGAGGCGTCGTCGGGGATTTTGCGCTTGGTCTGGCTGGCAACGAATTTCAATGCGCCGATGAAGCAGGCCGAGTAACCGGCGGCGAACAGTTGCTCTGGGTTGGTTGCAGCACCACCGGCACCGCCGAGTTCTTTGGGGGTTGCCAGTTTGACATCGAGAATTCCGTCGCTGGAGACGGCGCGGCCATCACGGCCACCGGTAGCGGTTGCGACTGCGGTGTAGAGGGTTTGCATGACGGGAGCCTCATTCTGAATGGGTGTTTGCGCTAAAGGTTTGCGCGCTAAGTAAGTGCGAGATAAATGTATCGCGCTAATGTTTTGCGCGCAAGATAAATGCTCGAATTTGTTTCGCCGTTCGTCTGTCGAAATCAGCGCGAGCGCGAGGTGACTGTCTGGAAGTGGCGTGGGATCAAGCGTACGGATCGCGTGTCAGGAAGGAATTACAGGCTGTGTTGCAAATGGCTGCGCAGGTTTTGCAGATCCTCTTGCAGTTTGCGCATTTGTTCCAGCGCCAGACCGCTGGCGCCCAGGATGCAGGGCGGCACGTCGCGGGCTTGTTGTTTGAGGGCCTGGCCGCGTTCGGTCAGTTTGACGATCACCACCCGTTCGTCCTCGCGGCTGCGGGTGCGGCTCAACAGGCCTTCGCTTTCCAGCCGCTTGAGCAGCGGCGTCAGGGAGCCGGGATCAGTCAGCAAACGGGCACTTATTTCGCCTACCGTCAGCCCGTCCTCTTCCCACAACACCATCATCGCCAGATATTGCGGATAGGTCAGTCCCAAGGCCTGCAGCAGAGGTTTATAGACCTTGGTCATCATCAGGGAGGTGGAGTGCAGGGCAAAGCACAGTTGATTGTCCAACAACAGATTGTCGCAAGGGTCCGGGGTATCGCTCTGGCGGGTCATGTTTAAACCTTGAACGGTGGTCGTGATGAATCTAGTGGGCGAGTGTTTAACGCGCCAGGGATTATTCAGTTACAGGCGGTTGAAGTCGCGCTGCAGTGCCAGATCCCAAGGTGGCACCGGGCTGAAACGGCTCTTGAGGTACTCCAGGAGCAAGCGGCTGCGCGAACTGGCCTGTTGCTCCAGGCGCAAGGCATAGATCCCGGAATTCTCGGGTTTTGGCAGACCATTGTCGCAGAACAATGGCAGTAATTCGCCACGCAGCAGGTATTCACTGCATAGCCAAGTGGGCAGGTGAGCAATGCCCAAGCCCGAGAGTGCACCGTAGAGGAACGCTTCGGCATTGTTGGCGCTCAAGCGGATGCGTTGCGGCCGATGCAGTTGCATTTGCCCGTCCTGCTCGAAACGCCAGGCGAACGGCGGGGCCAGGCCATCCCAGTCCAGGCCGTCGTGGTTAACCAACTCGCTCGGTTGTTGCGGTGTACCACGACGCTTCAGGTACTCCGGGCTGGCGCAGGCAATTCGCACCATGTTGGCCAAAGGCGTCGCCACCATGCGCGTGTCCGCCAATTGACCTGCGCGCAGGACCAGATCGACTTTGCCCAGGTGCGAGCCGTGCATGTCCACGAAGCTGTCGATCAGGTGCAGTTGCACATCCAGCCCCGGGTAGAGCAGGAGAAAGTCGGCGATCACCGGCGCCAGGTGCCTGCGGCCGAAGGCTGCGGGGGCGTCGACCCGAATCAGTCCTTCAGGCGCGCTGCTCAGGGAGGCGACCTCGGCCCGCGCCAGGCGCAACTCGCCGACAATGCGTCGGGCTCGCTCGGCAAACGCCAATCCCGCTGGAGTAGGACGCACAGCATGAGTGGTGCGCACGAACAATTGGCTGTCGAGCGCCTGTTCCAGACTATCGATACGCCTGGCGACGGCGGAGGGTGTCAGCGGATGGCGTCGGGACGCAGCGGAAAAACTGCCGGTTTCCACGACATCAAGGAATAGACCCAATTGATCGGTGAGCGTTGTGGGGTTCATGGAGGATTGCTTGTGCGAATTTGGCATAGCCATTGTGCGTTGCTGTGCGTTTCCCCGCTAGCCCCGACTGCGTAGGATGCACCCATTGACGTGAGGGAATTTGACCTGTGATTGAGTTGACGATGTACCTGCTGCTCGGTGCAGCCTTGGGGACCGTAGGTGGTTTGTTTGGAATCGGCGGTGGCTTGATCGCCATTCCCGCTCTGGGCGTGTTATTTGGCCTGGATCAGCAGCTTGCCCAGGGCACAGCTCTGGTCATGGTGGTGCCGAACGTGATGCTGGCGTTATGGCGTTATCACCAACGTAATCGCATCGAGTTGCGCCACGCGCTGCCGTTGGCCTCCATGGGGTTCTGCTTTGCCTGGCTCGGTTCGATCTGGGCGGTGGGGGTCGACGCTCAGGTGATGCGCATCGGGTTCGTGGTGTTTCTGGTGGCCTTGTCGGTCTACAACCTGATGCGCATGTTCATGACTGCGGCGGCACCGACTGCGCAGATGCGCTATTCGTGGCCCTGGCTCGGGGTGCTGGGCGCGGCGTCCGGCGTCATGGGTGGCTTGTTCGGGGTGGGCGGCGCTGTGGTCGCAACGCCGGTATTGACCAGCTTGTTTGGCACCACCCAGGTGGTGGCCCAGGGCCTGTCGTTGGCACTGGCTTTACCCAGCACCGGCGTGACCCTGGCGACCTACGCCCTGCACCAGCAAGTCGACTGGCACATCGCGTTGCCCATGGCGGTGGGCGGTCTGCTCAGTATCAGTTGGGGCGTGAAGATTGCCCACGCCCTGCCGGAGCGGCTACTACGCGGTTTGTTCTGCGGTTTTCTGGTGCTCTGCGCGGTGATGCTCGCCTTTAAAGTTTGAAGCCTTCGACGATGTGCTCCGCCAGGCATTCGGTAATCGGCGACGGATTATGCAGATTGCGCAGCAGCATGATGCTCGCCTCGGGCAGTTGGGGCAGGCCTTCGGCCTCGCCGAGGATGCGCATGTCCTGCGGGATCAGGCTTTCCAATTGAGCGGTCACCGCCAGCCCGGCGCTGACCACTGCCATCAGCGCCGACAGGCTCGAACTGTTGTAGGCGATGCGGTATTCACGTCCGGCGGCATCCAGCGCATTACAGGCCCAAAGACGGCAGAAGCAGTCACTGTTGAACATCGCCAGCGGCAAGGGTGATTGCTCGACAGGGTTGTAGCACTGGGCCTGGGCCCAGACAAAACGCTCCTTGCGCAACAGCTGGCCGATTTCGTTGCCGGGTTCGCGGGTCACGATGGACAGGTCGAGGTCCTGGCGCAAGAGAAGTTGCTTGGACGACTCGCAATGCACCTCGATCTGCACCAGCGGGTAGGACTGGGCAAAGCGCGAGAGAATTCCGGGCAGAAAGCGCATCACATAGTCATCCGGCGTGCCAATGCGTACGGTGCCCACCATGTGCGGCTCGCGTAGGGTATTGAACACCTCGCTGTGCAATTTCAGGATACGCCGCGCATAACCCAGCAGCACCTCACCCTCTGCGGTCAGCTTGACCTGACGCCCGTCGCGCTGAAACAGCTGGCGTTGCAGCACATCTTCTTCCAGGCGTTTCATCTGCATGCTGACGGCCGATTGCGTGCGGTTGACCATTTCGCCTGCGCGAGTGAAGCCACCCTGGTCGGCAATCGCGACGAAAGTGCGCAGAACGTCGGTCTCGATGCTGGGGAATTGGCTCACTCATCAATCTCCGAGATGTGTTGCATTAGAAACATTCGTTGGATTGATCATAAACCCGGAGCGAAACTTGAGCCATCCACAACGGAGGGCAAGACGATGAAAGGTCAAAAAGCGTACCAGCAGATTGATTCAGTTTCCCACCCTGGTTTCTCAGCGCACCTGATGCTGGAAAAACTCGGGCGTTGGTATCAACTCCACCGCGAGCGCATGTTGCTCGCCAGCCTGAGTGATGAGGCGTTGAAGGACATTGGCTTGAGCCGGGCGGATGTCGAGCAGGAGTCTGAGCGACATTTCTGGGAAGACCCCATGGGGTTAGGTAAATAGCGCTTGTTGAAATCTTCGGTCACGGCTTCAGCGCATATAGCCGAAGGCTCTGCGTTGAGGCTTGTGCTGTTGAGGACATCGGCGGTCACGGTTCTTTGCTGGGCCGGCATCGTCACCTGGACAAGACTGCGCCCTCATTTTTCGAGGAGTAGTGTCATGGAACGACAAAGAACAACCGTTCGAGCTGGAGCCCGTACCGCCGGTCAACGCCTGCGCAGCGCTGTGGCGCAAGTGAACCGCTGGCGGCAGTTGAGTCAGAACCGCGCCGAGTTGGCGCGCTTGAGTAATGAGCAACTGCGCGACATTGGCCTGAATCGGCTGGATGTGCTTAGGGAGACCTCCCGGCCGTTTTGGGATGACCCCCTCAAACGCTGACCCATCTGCTTGGCCTCGGTCTCGCTTGCCACTAAGGTAAGGGAGTCCCCCCAAAAAAGTCGCGCCATGACTACTTCCCTCGCTTTCTCTCTGAAACAGGCCAGGCGACTGGCGCTCAATGCCCAGGGCTTTTCCGGGCGCCAGCCAGCAGCGCAGGTCAAGTCGACACAGGTCAACCGACTGATCGAACGCCTGGGGGTGTTGCAGATCGACTCGGTCAATGCCCTGGTGCGTTCGCACTATTTGCCGCTGTTTTCCCGCCTCGGCAACTATGCTCCCGAACTACTCGACCTGGCGGCCTGGAGTCAGGGGCGCAAGCGCACCCTCTTCGAGTATTGGGGGCACGAGGCTTCGCTGCTTCCGTTGTCGATGTACCCGCTGATGCGCTGGCGTATGCAGCGTGCGGCGCAGGGTCAGGGGATCTATCAGCAGCTCGCACGTTTTGGGCGTGAGCAACAGGACACCATTCGCCGGGTCTTGGCGTCGGTGGAAGAATTGGGCGCGTTGGGCGCGTTGGGCGCGGGTAGCCTGTCGACGCGTCAGGAGCGGGCCGGACCCTGGTGGGACTGGAGCGCTGAAAAACACGCTTTGGAATGGTTGTTTGCCGCCGGCGAAGTCACAGTGGCGGGGCGCCGTGGTTTCGAGCGGTTGTACGACCTGCCGGAACGAGTGATTCCCGTATCTATTCTTCAGCAGCCTGTCCTGGGCGAGTCCGAGGCGCAGCGCACGCTGGTGCTGCACGCTGCGGCTGCGTTAGGTGTCGGCACTGAAAAGGATTTGCGCGATTATTTCCGGCTCGGCGTCCTGGAGTGTCGCCAGGCCTTGGCCGGACTTCTGGAGGAAGGTTTGTTGCAACGTTGCGAAGTGCAGGGTTGGAAGCAACCAGGCTGCTGCCTGATGGAAGTGACTGTGCCACGCAAGGTCAACGCCAGTGCCTTGCTTTCGCCTTTTGACTCATTGATTTGGGAGCGAAGCCGCACCGAGCGCCTGTTCGATTTTCACTATCGCCTGGAAATCTACACGCCGCCGGGCAAGCGCCAGTACGGCTATTACGTCTTGCCGTTTTTGCACCACGAACGCATAGCGGCGCGGGTCGATTTGCGGGCCGAGCGCGCGTTGAATCGCCTGGCTGTGCATGCGGTGCATGAAGAAACCCGAGGGCTGGATGAGGAGGGTATGCAGGCGTTGGCTCTGAATCTGCGGCGTCTGGCCGATTGGCTGGGGTTGTCCAGCATTCAGCTCAATTGCCCCCGCGCCAGTGCGGCGCGGTTGCGGGTGGCGTTGGCGGGCTGATGCAGGTTAGCGGCGAACCTGTTTCAGGGTCTCTGCGATCAGGAACGCCAGCTCCAGTGACTGGTCGGCATTCATCCGTGGATCGCAATGGGTGTGATAGCGATCCGACAAGCCATCTTCAGTAATCGGGCGAGCGCCGCCGATGCATTCGGTGACGTTCTGTCCGGTCATTTCGATATGGATCCCGCCGGCGTAGGTCCCTTCGGCCTGGTGGACCTGGAAGAATTGCTTCACCTCGCCGAGGATCTGTGCAAAGTCGCGGGTCTTGTAGCCGCTGCTGGCCTTGATGGTATTGCCGTGCATCGGGTCGGAACTCCAGAGCACTTTCTTGCCCTCGCGCTCGACGGCGCGAATCAACTGCGGCAAGTGATCGCCGACCTTATTGGCGCCCATGCGGGCGATCAGGTTCAGGCGACCGGGGTCGTTGTCCGGGTTGAGCACGTCGATCAAACGAATTAAGTCATCGGTATTCATGGTGGGCCCGACCTTGACCCCGATCGGATTGTTCACCCCGCGCAGGAATTCGACATGGGCGCCATCAAGCTGGCGGGTGCGATCGCCGATCCACAGCATGTGGGCCGAACAGTCGTAGTAGTCATTGGTCAGGCTGTCGCGACGGACAAAGGCTTGCTCGTAATTCAGCAGCAAGGCTTCGTGGGCAGTGAAGAAGCTGGTCTCGCGCAGTTGCGGCGAGGAGTCCATACCGCAGGCGCGCATGAAGGCCAGGGTTTCATCGATTCGATCGGCCAGGTGGCTGTATTTTTCTGCCAGCGCCGAGTTGGCGATGAAATCCAGGTTCCATTTATGGACTTGGTGCAAGTCGGCAAAGCCGCCCTGGGCGAAGGCCCGCAGCAGGTTCAGGGTAGCAGTCGACTGATGGTAGGACTGCAACAGCCGCTCAGGATCCGGTACCCGGCTTTTTTCGTCGAAGCCGATGCCATTGACGATATCGCCACGGTAGGCCGGCAGGGTTACGCCGTCGATGGTTTCGTCGTTGGCCGAACGGGGTTTGGCGAACTGCCCGGCCATGCGGCCGACTTTGACCACCGGACAACCTGCGGCGAAGGTCATGACGATCGCCATTTGCAGCAGCACCTTAAACGTATCGCGAATCTTCGCCGCCGAGAACTCGGCGAAGCTTTCCGCGCAATCGCCGCCCTGCAACAGAAACGCCCGGCCTTGGGTGACCTCGGCAAACTGACGGCGTAACTCCCGGGCTTCCCCGGCAAACACCAGGGGAGGATAGCTGGCCAGGCTCTGCTCGACAGCCTGCAAATGCGCCGCGTCAGGGTAGTGGGGTTGTTGCTGGATCGGCAGTGCGCGCCAGCTTTCAGGGCTCCAGGGTTGGCTCATCACGGTCTCTAGTGTTTACGCTCGGGGCCCTCATGTTATCAGCAAATTAGTGCGTGACCTGCTCCCGACCCTTGGCGGACAATTGCGCTTTTGCCGCAACCGCGGAACAGCCGGGCAACGACCAGGAGAGGAAATGACTGAGGAGCGCGTCGAGCATCTGCTCGCCGAAGTGCACGATGAGTTCGGCATGATTCGCGTGCTGGAAGTGGCGGATTATCGCTTCCTCGAATTTGGTGATGCGATCGAGCAAAGCTGTGTATTCACCGCTGATCCGAGTTGGCTCGAGTACGACTACACCCGCGCCATGTTGATCGGCGCGTTATGCCATGAACAGCCGGAAAGCGCGCTGTTCCTCGGTCTGGGGGCTGGGACGCTGACCCAGGCGTGCCTGAAGTTCCTGGCGCTGGAAGACGTCGAGGCGATCGAGTTGCGCCCCGATGTGCCACGCCTGGCCATCGAGTATCTGGGGCTGGACGATGATCCGCGGTTGTACATCCGTATCGGCGATGCGCTGGAATTGCTGGAAACGGCGGAACCAGCCGACCTGATTTTCGTCGACCTGTACACCGATGTCGGGCCGGGTGTAGGGCATCTGGCCTGGAGTTTCCTGGAAAACTGCCAGAAGCGCCTTAACCCCGGTGGCTGGCTGGTCATCAACCAGTGGGCGACCGATGACGGCAAGCCATTGGGCGCGGCCTTGTTGCGCGGGCTCTATCACCGACATTATTGGGAGTTACCGGTAAAGGAGGGCAACGTCATCCTGCTGGTGCCTGCCGATCTCGATCAAGGGTTGGATATCGCCGGGCTCAGCGCCCGCGCCGACGCCCTGGCGCCACGCTTGGGTTATTCATTGCAGCCACTGATCAAGGCGATTCGTCCGGCGACCTAATAGCCCTTGAATACCCCACTGCGTTTCTCGATCATCGAGCGCAGGCCTTCTTTGGCGTCCTCACTGTTGAGCAGTTTTTTTGCCAATAGCGGCAAAGCCAGGGCGGCTGCAGCCTCGCCTTCGAGGTGGGCCTGGCGCGCCGACTGCAAGGTTGCCTGAACGCCCAAGGGCGCCTGGCGGGCGATGCGTTCGGCCAGCTCAAGGGCGCGCGGCAGCAAGTCCTCACTGGCCATCACTTCCTGCACCAGGCCCATGTGCAAGGCATCGTGGGCATCGAACTCGTCCCCGGTCAGCAGCCAGCGCATGGCATTGCCCCACCCGGACAGCCGATGCAGGCGCAGCGTCGCGCCACCAAAAGGAAAAATCCCGCGCTGGACTTCCAACTGGGCAAAGCGGGTGTTGCTGGCGCACAGGTTAATATCGGCGGCGAGCATCAATTCGATGCCGATGGTCAGGCAGTACCCTTGAGCCGCGACAATCACTGGTTTGCTGACTCGTGGGCCGGCGAACACCCCCCATGGGTCGCAACCGCCAGCTGGTACCTGCCAGCCCTGGGCCAGGGATGCGCTGGCGCTGGCCAGGTCGAGTCCGGCAGTAAAGTGATCGCCGTGGGCAAACACCACCGCGACGCGGGCCTCGCTGTCCGCTTCGAATTCGCCATAGGCCAGGCTCAGGGCGTTGAGCAGTTCGATATCGAAGGCGTTGCGCTTGGCCACGCGGTCGAGTCCGATCAGCCAGACATGACCGCGCCGTTCCCGGCTGACACGACTGCAATCCGGTTGATTCATGCTGGCAATCCTCGGGCGGGTAGGGGCGTCTCGGAGCGACGGTACCAGTCTGCAGGGTGAACCGTTTAAGCTTGATGACCAGCAGGACCGGGCCTTTGAAAAATAGACCCTTGTACGATTATCCGCAAAGCCTGGGACACTCCTGCGTGAGCTGGCGTTTTCATATAAATAAAGCTCCCTTTTTTAACGAATTCCGGTATAGTACGCGCCGGCCTTTAGCCGGGCCGCGTTTAGGTAGCGCAATTCCCCGAAGTCAGCTTCGGCTGCACGTCCGCCAGCGGACTCTTCCTTGACGATTCTTTTTCATTCATTCGTTTTCGCAAATCCCCGCCGACAAAGCTGCCAGGGCGACTCTTGAGTCTCAACACGGCATGCGCAGCTTTGGAGCATGGGTCTTTGCGGATGCACTTAGAGGCAGACCCATGACCCAGGAAATCGGCGGCTTCGCCGCTCTTGAACTTCACCCTAGTATTGTCGCTGCAGTAGTCGCTACCGGCTATGAAGAGCCTTCGGCCATTCAGCAGCAGTCGATCCCGATCATCCTCGCCGGTCACGATATGATTGGTCAGGCGCAAACCGGTACCGGTAAAACCGCTGCCTTTGCCCTGCCTATCCTGCACCGCATTGATCCGTCCAAGCGCGAGCCGCAAGCTCTGATCCTGGCCCCAACTCGTGAGTTGGCGCTACAAGTTGCAACCGCTTTCGAAACCTACGCCAAGCAAATGCCGGGCGTAACCGTTGTGGCTGTCTACGGCGGCGCGCCGATGGGCCCACAACTGAAAGCAATCCGTAATGGCGCACAGATTGTTGTCGCCACTCCGGGCCGTCTGTGCGACCACCTGCGTCGCGACGAAAAAGTACTGGCGACCGTGAACCACCTGGTTCTCGACGAAGCCGACGAAATGCTCAAACTGGGCTTCATGGACGACCTGGAAGTCATCTTCAAGGCAATGCCGGAAAGCCGTCAGACCGTACTGTTCTCGGCCACCTTGCCACAGTCGATCCGTGCCATCGCCGAGCGCCACCTGCGCGATCCGAAGCACGTGAAGATCCAGAGCAAGACCCAGACCGTGACCGCGATCGAACAGGCTCACCTGTTGGTTCACGCTGACCAGAAGACCTCGGCTGTATTGAGCCTGCTGGAAGTGGAAGATTTCGACGCACTGATCATGTTCGTGCGGACCAAGCAAGCGACCCTGGACCTGGCCAGTGCCCTGGAAGCCAAAGGCTACAAAGCCGCTGCGCTGAACGGTGACATCGCCCAGAACCAGCGTGAGCGCGTGATCGACTCCCTCAAGGATGGCCGTCTGGACATCGTTGTTGCGACCGACGTTGCTGCTCGTGGCCTGGACGTTCCGCGCATCACTCACGTGTTCAACGTTGACATGCCGTACGATCCTGAGTCCTACGTTCACCGTATCGGCCGTACCGGCCGTGCCGGTCGCGAAGGTCGTGCGCTGCTGCTGGTGACTCCGCGTGAGCGCCGCATGCTGCAAGTGATCGAGCGTGTAACCGGGCAAAAGGTTGCTGAAGTTCGCCTGCCTGACGCACAAGCAGTCCTGGACGCGCGCATCAAGAAGCTGACCAACAGCCTGTCGCCGCTGGTGGCCGACGCCGAATCGACTCACGGTGATCTGCTTGATCGCCTGACCGCCGACATCGGTTGCAGCCCGCGTGCCCTGGCCGCAGCCCTGCTGCGCAAGGCAACCAACGGTCAAGCGCTGAACCTGGCCGCGATCGAGAAAGAGCGTCCACTGGTGCCGAACAACGCCCCGCGTGGCGATCGTCCAGAGCGTTCCGGTGATCGTCCGGAACGTGGTGATCGTGAGCGTCGTGCGCCGATCCCGCTGGCCGAAGGTCGTGCTCGTTGCCGTACCGCGCTGGGCGCGCGTGACGGTATCGCCGCCAAGAACCTGCTGGGCGCCATCCTCAACGAAGGCGGCCTGGCCCGCGAAGCTATCGGTCGTATCCAGGTACGTGACAGCTTCTCCCTGGTGGAGCTGCCGGAAGATGGTCTGGAAAAACTCCTGACCAAGCTGAAGGACACTCGCGTTGCTGGTAAGCAGCTGAAACTGCGTCGCTATCGCGAAGATTGATCTGCTCTCGGGCTGATTGATCGAAGATAAAAAAATCCCCGACTGGTTCGGGGATTTTTTTTGCCGTTAGCAAAGCCCAATCAATTAACCGAAGCGATAAATGTCCATGCCCAGGGCGCCAAGAGTGAACCCTTGATGGGCAATGCTGAAATCACCGCCTGCGCCACGGGCAAAGTACAACGGCAGCAGGTGTTCATCGCTGGGGTGGCTGCGTACGGCATGCGGTGCTTGCCGGCGATAGTCATGCAACGCGGCCTCATCGTTGGCCGCCAGCTTGTCGACCATCCAATCACGAAATGCCAAGGCCCAAGGCTCCACGCTCTCGGGGCCGGCATGCCAGTCCAGTTCGCGCAGATTGTGGGTAATGCTGCCGGAGCCGATCAGTAGCACGCCCTGTTCCCGCAAGCTGGATAGCGCGTGGCCGATGCGCGTCTGCAACTCGGGGCCAGCCTGGCTCGGCAACGAAACTTGCACCACCGGAATGTCGGCGTGCGGATACATCAGCGACAACGGCACCCAGACGCCGTGATCGAACGGCCTGAGGTCATCCAGTGTCGCTGGCAGGCCGTCTGCAGCCAGCAGCTCGGCCACCTCGGCTGCCAGTTGTGGCGCGCCCGGCGCAGGATATTGCACGGCAAACAGGGCGGCGGGAAATCCACCAAAGTCATGCCAGGTTTCCGGGTTCTGGCCACTGCTGACCCGCAGATCGCGGCTTTCCCAGTGGGCGGAGATGATCACGATGGCTTTGGGCGTTGGTAGTTCATTGGCCAGGCGGGCCAGGGCCGGCCCGCTGGCGCCGGGCTCTAGCGCCAGCATGGGGGAGCCGTGTGAGATAAACAGGCTGGGGAACATGGATAGGGTCCTGAGCGTTAAGATGGAACCATCTTCAGTCAGATCATTGATCTAAATCTAATATAAGTTTTAGGGCATATTGATCGAATTTTCAGGGTGATGCATGCAGCCGGAATTTTGGCAAAAGCGTTGGGCCGACAATCAGATCGGCTTCCATCAAGCGCAGATCAATCCATATTTGCAGCGGCACTGGTCGCAGTTGAATCTTGCCGATGACGCGCAGGTGCTGGTGCCCTTGTGCGGCAAGAGCCTGGATATGCTGTGGCTGGCAGGGCAGGGCCATCGAGTATTGGGGGTAGAGTTGTCGCGCAAGGCGGCAGAGGATTTTTTTGCCGGGCATGAGCTGACGCCGAACGTGACTCAGCGTGGCGCTTTCACGGTATTTGAGGCCGGAAATATCCGTCTATGGTGTGGCGATTTTTTCGCTCTGGAGGCAACTGATTTGGTCGAGTGTGCGGGGCTCTATGACCGGGCGGCGCTGATCGCCCTGCCACCGGCCATGCGTGAACGGTATGCCGCGCATCTGCTGAAGATTCTTCCTTCAGGTGCTCGGGGCCTGTTGATCACCCTTGAGTATCCGCAGGTGCAAATTGAGGGGCCGCCCTTTGCGGTGCTCGAAGGAGAAGCTGAGGTCTTGCTGGGTGGGCGCTGGCGCCTGCAAACCCTGGAGGTAGCCGATATCCTCGGCGAGAGCCCGAAGTTCCTCAAGGCTGGCGTCGCTGGCTTGCAGGAGCGGGTTTATCTTCTCGACTCCAACGGCTGAGTCGTATGGGCACAAAAAGGGCGACCGAGGTCGCCCTTTTACTATTTCGCCTGGATCAGCCGCGACGACGCAGTGCGTCGATACGCTCTTCCAGCGGCGGGTGGCTCATGAACATGCGAGCAAAGCCTTGCTTGAGACCGCCATTGATGCCGAAGGCATTCAGGGTGTCCGGCATGTGCACCGGCAAGCCTTGTTCCGAACGCAGCCGCTGCAGGGCACCAATCATTGCGCTGGTACCGGCCAGGCGGGCACCGGCTTCGTCGGCACGGAACTCGCGCTTGCGCGAGAACCACATGACGATTGCGCTGGCGAGGAAGCCCAACACCAGTTCAGCGAAGATGGTCGCGATGTAGTAGGCAATGCCCTGGCCTTCTTCATTCTTGAAGATCACCTTGTCGACAAAGTTGCCGATGATCCGCGCAAAGAACATCACGAAGGTGTTCACCACCCCCTGGACCAATGCCAGGGTGACCATGTCGCCATTGGCCACGTGGCCGATTTCGTGTGCCAGTACGGCCTTCACTTCATCCGGCGAGAAGCGCTCCAGCAAACCTTGGCTGACCGCCACCAGGGCGTCGTTCTTGTTCCAGCCGGTGGCGAAGGCGTTGGCCTCGTAAGCCGGGAAAATACCGACTTCGGGCATCTTGATCCCGGCTTCGCGGGACAGTTGCTCAACAGTTTGCAGCAGCCATTGCTCGTGGCGAGTGCGCGGCTGGCTGATGATTTGCGTGCTGGTGCTCATTTTCGCCATCCACTTTGAGATGAACAGCGAGAACAGCGAACCGGCGAAACCAAAGACTGCACAGAAAATCAGCAGCTGATTGAGGTTGAGATCAACCCCGTTGGCCGCCATGAACCCGTTGAAGCCGAAAAGGCTCAGGGTGATGCTGGCAATCAGCACGACCGCCAGGTTAGTGGCCAAAAACAGCAGGATGCGCATCATGGTTGTAGAAATCTCCTCATGCTAAAGATGTAGCTTACTGCGGGGTATATAAGGTGATGCACCGGGCTATTCAACCAGGTGACTATTTCAAACTGTGTCCTACAGCCAAATTCTAGATGCTTGCAGGATATTTCACGCATGGCTTGCGGTGAAATTCGACGCGCATTTTCGTACGTGGGGCCCCGCGAGCAAGGGCAAACGGCCAATCGCATCAGGACGTAAGCGCAGCGGGCGGGTGAGGCAGGAGGATATGTTGCTGAATCAGTCATCGGGGAGTCAGTCATGCACTCCCCGACGACGGCGTGATTACTGGCGATAGGACTTCAGAAAGTTGCCGATGCGTCCGATCGCCATATCCAGATCGTCCACCCGCGGCAAGGTCACTACGCGGAAGTGGTCTGGCCATGGCCAGTTGAATGCGGTGCCCTGGACCACCAACAGCTTTTCCGAGAGCAGTAGATCGAGGACGAATTTTTCATCGTTGTGGATCGGGCAGATTTTCGGGTCGATCCGCGGGAAGGCGTAGAGCGCGCCCATGGGTTTGACGCAACTGACTCCCGGAATGTCGTTGAGCAATTCCCAGGTGCGATTGCGCTGTTCCAGCAGGCGGCCCTGGGGCAAGACCAGGTCGTTGATGCTCTGGTAGCCACCCAACGCCGTCTGGATCGCATGCTGGCTCGGCACGTTGGCGCACAGGCGCATATTGGCCAGCATATCGATGCCTTCGATGTAGCTCTGGGCGTGGTGCTTGGGACCGGAAATGGCAATCCAGCCAGAGCGGAAGCCTGCCACTCGGTAGGACTTGGACAGGCCATTGAAGGTCAGGCAGAGCAGGTCTGGCGCCAGCGAGGCGGTGCAGATGTGCACGGCGTCGTCGTAGAGGATCTTGTCGTAGATCTCATCGGAGAACACCACCAGGTTGTGCTGACGCGCCAGTTCCAGCATGCCCAGCAAGACTTCCCGCGAGTAGACCGCGCCGGTCGGGTTGTTCGGATTGATGATCACTAGCGCCTTGGTGTTCGGAGTGATCTTGGCCTTGATGTCGGCCAGGTCCGGGAACCAGTCGGCGCCTTCGTCGCACAGGTAGTGCACGGCGTTACCGCCGGCCAGGCTCACCGCGGCGGTCCACAGGGGATAGTCAGGGGCCGGCACCAGCACTTCGTCACCGTTGTTCAGCAGGGCCTGCAGCGACATCACGATCAGTTCGGAAACGCCGTTGCCCAGGTAGATGTCTTCGATGCCGACACCTTCGACCTGCTTCTGCTGGTAGTACTGCATGACGGCCTTGCGCGCGCTGAACAGGCCTTTGGAGTCGCTGTAACCCTGGGCAGTCGGCAAGTTGCGGATGACGTCCTGAAGGATTTCATCGGGTGCTTCGAAACCAAAAGGTGCCGGGTTGCCGATATTCAGCTTGAGGATGCGATGGCCTTCCTCTTCCAGGCGTTTGGCGTGCTTGAGCACCGGGCCGCGAATGTCATAACAGACGTTGGCGAGCTTGTTCGATTTGCTGACCTGCATGGCGATGTGTTCCCGAAAATGAACGATCCAGACGTTGTGTGCACTACCGTACTGGGAGTCCTGCGCTCTCACGTGGACCCGGCGCCTCGCAACACCGCAGCAAAATCCGTTTGAATGCGTGTAGCGTGGCTGCCAGACTGGCGTTTGACGAGGCGCAATCATACGTGCCGCCTGATCCGTGGAAAAGGTACAGATCGGGCTTTTTAAATTGCCGAGGCAGGACTATGGAAAAGTTGGAAAAAACCCTGGAGGAATGGCGTGCGATGCTCGACCCCGAGCAGTACAACGTGTGTCGCCTCAAAGGCACCGAGCGACCATTCTCGGGCAAGTTCAACGGGACCAAAACAGCGGGTGTTTATCACTGCATCTGCTGTAACGAGCCGTTGTTTGACTCTGAGACGAAATTCGATTCAGGTTGCGGCTGGCCGAGCTTCTACGCGCCCATTGGCGAGAGTGCCATGGTCGAAATCCGAGATATCAGCCACGGAATGATCCGCACCGAAGTGGTTTGTGCCAAGTGTGATGCGCATCTGGGACACGTGTTTCCCGATGGTCCGCCACCGACCGGTTTGCGCTATTGCATCAACTCCGTGTGCCTGGATCTGGTACCGCGCGACTGACAGGGCAGTGGCTGGTCATCGAAGGGGTGGCCGGCCGTGCGCACAATTTCACGGGTAATTAAATTGCGCACAATCAAATTGCTCGCTATGTTTACATCTTCCTTTTTACTGCGCGGAGCCTGCCCCCATGGCCGATAACCTGTTGAGCATTCCTTGTACCACCATCAAGGGCGAGCAGAAGACCTTGGCGGATTTCGCCGGCAAGGCGCTACTGGTGGTCAACACCGCCAGCAAATGCGGGTTCACGCCGCAGTACAAGGGGCTCGAAGAGCTGTGGCAGACCTACAAGGATCAAGGATTGGTCGTACTGGGTTTTCCGTGCAATCAGTTTGGTAAACAGGAGCCGGGTAACGAGGGGGCGATCTCGGAGTTCTGCGAGTTGAATTTCGGCGTGAGTTTCCCGCTGTTCAAAAAAATCGAGGTCAACGGCAGCGACGCCCATCCCTTGTTCGTCCAGTTGAAAAAGCGCGCACCTGGCGTGCTGGGATCTCAGGGCATCAAATGGAATTTCACCAAATTCCTGATTGGTCAGGACGGCACGTTGGTCAAACGGTTCGCCCCGGCCACCAAGCCGCAGGACCTGACCCGCGAGATTGAAGCCCTGCTCAAATGAATGATCAGCCAAGCGATTCGCTGGCGCTCGACAGCCAGCTGTGTTTCAAGCTCTACGCGGCGTCCAGGGCAGTGATTCGGGGTTATAAGCCGATGCTCGACCAGTTGCGCCTGACCTACCCGCAGTACCTGGTGATGCTGGTGTTGTGGGAGTGGCAGGCGCAAATGCCGGAGCAGCCGACGGTGAAGGCCCTGGGTGAGCGATTGGCTCTGGATTCCGGGACGCTGACGCCCTTGCTCAAACGTCTGGAGCAGATGCAGTTGGTCCAGCGTCAACGTTCACCGCGAGATGAACGCGAAGTGCATTTGAGTCTTGCACCAGCCGGTCAATCACTGCGTGATCAGGTGGCGCCGCTCAAGGCGCGATTGTTGTGCGACAGCGGCGTCGACTTGCAGCAATTGAATCAGTTGCGGGTGGGGCTTGATCAGTTGCTGGGGCAGATCAAGGCTCTTTCCTGAGGGGCACCCACAGGTCAAGCATGGCGGCCAGTTCCTCGCGGCGAAAGGGCTTGGCCAGGTAGTCATTCATGCCCGCTGCCCGGCAGCGCTCACGCTCTTCGGGCATGGCATTGGCGGTCAGGGCAACAATAGGAAGATCCGGCCAGCGTCCGCTGCGGCGGATGTGTCGGCTGGCTTCATAACCATCCATCACCGGCATGTTGCAGTCCATCAGAACCAGGTCAAAACGGTTCAGTTCCAGTTGGTCGAGCGCCTCGGCTCCGTGCGACACCACCATCACGTCCGCCCCCAATTTGCCCAGCATACCCTTGGCGACCAATTGGTTGACCGGGTTGTCTTCGACCAGCAGGACTCTTCCCCGTTGTTGTACTGCGTTGATCAGTTGCAGCGTTTGCGGATCCTCGTCCTGCCCGGCGTTCAGTGCGTGGCGCAATCTCTGGTACAGCGCATTGCGTGCCAACGGCCGAGCCTGTTGTTGCAGAGGGGCAAGGGCGATGCTCTCTTCGTTGGGCATGAAGTTGCCGTAGGCCGTCACCAGCAGGATGGGGGCGGCAATTGTCGGTCGCACGCCAAACAGGCATTCAGCGCAATCGGTGATCAGTACGTCAGTTTCGAGACCGCTCAATGGAGCGTCGAGAGGGTATTGCTGGTAATCCAGACCCCAGCCGGGCAACAGGCTGTCGAGCAGTTCGGCGAGGCCGCTGTTGGCCGAGGTGATTGCGATGACCTTGCCTCGCAGTGGCGCTGGTGCGAGTGCCGGAACATGGGTGGGCAGGGGCAGGTCGGCGCGGAACTGGCTGCCGAACCCGGACTCCGAACTGATGCTCAGGCGCCCTTGCATGGCGTTGCACAGATTGAAGGTCAACGCCAGGCCCAGTCCGGTTCCACCAAACTGCCGTGTGATACCGGCGCCGGCCTGGGTAAACGGCTGGAAAATCCTGATCTGGGCCTCTTGCGGGATGCCGATTCCGGTATCGCACACCTCAATTCTGATGCCCTCTGCAAGCTGACTCAGGCGTACGTCCACTCGACCGAAACGGGTAAATTTGAGGGCGTTGGACAACAGGTTGCTGACAATCTGCCGTACCCGGGTTGGATCGCCGATTACCTGGAACGGAAAGCTCGGGTCGATCAGGCAGGTCAATTCAACATTGGGTGCAGCGTTTTGCGAGAGCAGATTGGCGGTGTCCTCCACCAATGAGCCGAGGTCGAAGGGAATACGTTCGAGTTCCAGTTGACCGGCATCGAATTTCGAAAGATCGAGAATGTCGTTGAGCAACTCGACCAGCACTTTTCCCGAATCATGGGCAATCGAAAGTTGCTGGCGTTGCTCCGCGTTCAACGGGCTGTCGAGCGACAGGGCAATCATGCCCAGCAGGCCATTGAGCGGCGTGCGGATTTCATGGCTCATGTTGGCCAGGAAAACCGAGCGCGCCTGGGCCATATCCAGTGCTGTCTGCCGCGCGATTTCCAGCTCTTCGTTGGAGTCCGTCAGCCGGCGATTGATGGCTTTCAATTCGGCGGTACGCGAGGAAACGATGTTTTCCAACTGTCCCAGGTAGTCGGTCAGACGATTCTCGGCTGCGCGCCGTTGCTGGATTTCGGTGGTCATGTTGGCGAACTGCTGATTGGCGACTTTGACCAGCACGCCAATTTCATCATTCTGATGCCGCTTGGGGCATTCGAGTGGCGGTTGCTCGGCGATACGCGGATCGCGCCCACTCAATTCGCGAATGACGCGCACCAGTGGCTTGGTGAGCATGACATAGAACAACGCCAGGAGAATGCCGCTCAATATCAGGCTGCGGGCAAATCCGTTGAACAACGTGACTTCAGCCCGGCGAAGGAATCGGCTGCCGAATGCGTAGGTGTCTACTTCAAGTTGCAGCGTCCCGAGGGATTCGTCCGGCAAGTGCTCGAGGAACAATCGTTCCTGGAACAGGCGGTTGGCACCGAACAGGTAGTCGCTGACCAAGCGGTAAGAACTCTGCGTGGGCGCGCGTTTTACGTTGGCCAATACCGTACGGTTATTGTCGGTCAGTTGTGCGCCGATCACCGCAGGCGAGCGCAGCAGTCCCAGCGTCAGTTCCTGGGCGAGTTCGGCATCGATGTTGTAGGCAATGCGTGACGCGGGGCTGTGACTGATTTCCAGCAGCGAGAGTATTTCCCGGTTGATGGACGCGTCTTCGCTGGCATAATCGATGCCTATTTGTACCAGGCTAAGCACCATACCCAGAACGAAACCGACCAGCACGGTGAATTTGGCTTGCTTGTAAGAGAGCCGGTTGGTGAATTTGATATCCATCGGGTGCTGAACCACTTCCGTTTCCGTTCTGGGCCAAGCATAGCTGATCATGAATGGGCATCGGGAGTTCCTGGACTGTCTGAACACCGCCGCCCCCCCAACATTATCGTGAACGTGCCTGAGGAGAAGTCGTGGACTCTCGATTGAATGCCTTTCTAGAACGCGCCGATGCGGTACTGGCTCGCATCGAGCCACTGTTGCCCATGCAGCGCAGCGCCATCGACTGGACGCAGTGCCTGGCCGCCCGCTGGCAGCGCGAAGGCCGTGGCGGGTTTCTGTTGCCGCTCGAGGTGAGTCTGGACATGCGTTTGTCCGACTTGATCGGTGTCGACAAGCAATTGGAGCAACTGGGGCGCAATACTCGGCAATTTCTCGATGGCATGCCCGCCAACCATGCGCTGCTCTGGGGCTCCAGGGGGACGGGCAAGTCGTCGCTGGTGCGGGCCTTGTTGGCCGAACACGCCGGTAGCGGTCTGCGCCTGATCGAGATCGAGCGCGATCACTTGGCGGATCTGCCCCGTGTGGTCGAGCAAATCGCCAAGCTGCCGCAACGCTTTGTATTGTTCTGCGACGACCTGTCCTTTGAGTCGGGCGAGGGTGATTACCGGGTGCTTAAAAGTGTGCTCGACGGCTCGCTCGAGCAGGCGCCGGACAACGTGCTGCTATACGCCACTTCCAACCGTCGCCATCTGGTGCCGGAGAAAGAAAGTGATAACGAAAACTGGAAAATGGTCGACGGCGAGCTTCACCCGAATGAGGCGGTGGAAGACAAGATCGCGCTGTCCGATCGATTTGGCCTGTGGTTGTCGTTCTACCCCTTTACCCAGGAACACTTTCTCGACGTTGTGGAGCATTGGATCGGGCAGTTGGCCGCGAAGGCCGGACTGGCCTGGCAACGTGATGAAGAACTGGAGATCCTCGCGGTGCGCTGGGCGACTGGACGGGGCAATCGTAACGGGCGTTGCGCCTATCAGTTCGCCCGCTATTGGGTCGGGCTTAAATTGTTGGAGCACAAGGCATGATCGATTTGCAGAACAGCGGCGCAGGCCTTGACGGATATCGTCTGCTTTGCGCGCAGTTGGAGTCGCTGCTGGCCGATGAGCGCGATTTCATCGCCAATGCCGCGCAGTTCTCGGCGTTTTTATTCAACCAGGTCGAGGACCTGAACTGGGCCGGTTTCTACCTCAACCGCAATGAAGAGTTGGTGCTTGGGCCATTCCAGGGACAAATTGCCTGCGTGCGGATTCCTTTCGGGCGGGGTGTCTGTGGTGCGGCAGCGGCGACCCTCAGCACTCAGCGCGTAGAGGACGTGCATGCGTTTCCTGGGCATATCGCCTGCGACAGCGCCTCGAACAGTGAGTTGGTGGTGCCGTTGGTCAAGGATGGCAAGCTCGTCGGCGTGCTGGATCTGGACAGTCCGTTGTTGGCGCGATTTACCCTCGACGACCAGGCCGGTATCGAGCAATTGGCGGCGATTTTCCTGCGCCTGACTGACTGCTGATCAAGCGCCCAGGCCCGCCTTGGCCAGCAGTGCCTGCGGGTCTACGGCATCAATTTGTTGCGGTTGAAGAAATCGGTCGGCGTATTGCTGGTAGATTTTCTCGTTGACGAACAACGCGAACAGCTCCGGATCGATGTGCGCATCACGACACATGAAGGCCATGATGCCCAGCGCTTCGCTCAGGGTCTTGGCCTTCTTGTAGGGGCGGTCCGCGGCCGTCAGCGCTTCGAAAATATCTGCGATGGCCATCATTCGTGCAGGCAGGCTCATCTCTTCGCGTCTGAGTTGGCGCGGATAGCCGGTTCCGTCCATTTTTTCATGGTGGCCACCGGCAATCTCCATGACATTGCTCAGGTGCCCGGGAAACGGCAAATGGCTGAGCATCAGGATCGTCTGCACCATGTGGTGATTGATAATGTAGCGCTCCTCGCGGGTCAACGTGCCTCGGGTAATGCTCAGGTTGTACAGTTCACCCCGGTTGTATTTGTACGGTGGAACGTCGAGTTTGAAACCCCAGGGGTTATCCGTTGGAATGAGTTCGGCAGCGTCGCGCTCGTATAAGTGCTCGGGTTTATCCGCCAACAGGGACTCGACGACGGGTAGCACGGGGGCGTGGCTACGAGCTTGGCGACGGTTTTCTTCCCAGGACACACCCAGGCGATCATCCAGGGTCCGACTCCAGGTCCGTTGGGCAATGTCGTGCAAGCGCTGTAGATCGGCATCGGCCATCGCTTCGCCACCCAGGTTGCTGCGGGCGACGAAGGCAAAGTCGTCATCCAGGGCGGCGAGGGTGGCATCACGTACCTCAGCCAGCTGCTGCGGGCTTTCGCCTTGGGCGACACCCTGCCAGTAGGCTATCCACGCATCGCGCTTGACCACCTCGAAGCGCGTGCGGATTTCATGTATTCGGTCATTGAGCGTTTCAAGCTTGGTTGCCTTGTCGACCACATATTCGGGCGTTGTGACTTTTCCGCAGTCATGCAGCCAGGCGGCGATGTGCAACTCCTCCCACTGGTCCTCCGTCGGATCGTAGCCGATGAATTCCGGTGCCTGGCTGGCGGCGGCAGCGTGGGCGAGCATCAGCGTCAGCGCCGGGACCCGTTGGCAGTGGCCGCCGGTGTAGGGGCTCTTGGCGTCTATCGCACCGGCCATCAACTTGATGAAAGAATCCAGCAAGAGTTTTTGACGAGCCTGCAGGCGCTGGCTTTCAATACTTACGGCGGCCGCTCCGGATACTGCGCGGATGAATGCGATGCGGTCCGGCCGCAGTTTCTCCAGATCGGCTTGAGCGCCGCTGTCGGGCAGCAGCAAAACCAGTGCGCCGACGGTTTCGTTATGCTGGTTGTGCAATCGAATACCGATCAGATGCACGCTGGGGGTTTGCATCGACAGCAATACGCTTTGCAAATCACCGGCCTGTTCGAAGCCCAGCGTTTTGACCACGGAGTCCTCGTCCATTAGCTTTTGCAGCCAAGTAGGCGCGTCGGCGCTCTCCGGTTCGTGGCTACGAATGTTCAACGCCTGGAGTGTCTGTGATTCGCCATCGATCACCAGGCCGTGGGGTATCAGGTGGGTGCCGTCGCTTTCACGCAGATAGATCAATCCGGCCTGTGCCTGTGCAATCTTGACGGTTTCGAAGAGTACGCGTTGCAGCAGCGGCTCGAAGCGGGTCTCGGCGGACAAGCTGTCGGTTATTTCGAAGAAGCTTGCCAGCGTGTCCTTCATGCGGGCCATCGAGACGCTCAGTTGGTCGACCTCCAATACGGGGGAGCGGCGAGCCATCGGATAATTGAAGTCGAAACTGCGAATGGCATCTGCTTCCCTGACCAGTGCGCGCAAGGGTTTGACCAGAATTCGCGAGGTCAGCCAGCCCAGCGGTACACACAGCAGCAATGTCGCCAACGTAATCAGCGCACCCTGCCAGCGCACCCGGAAGGCGTCGGCCAGTAGCTCATCCTCGGGCACCATCACCGCCAACTGTAATCCACGCGGACCTCCCTCTTGCATACTGCTGCGGGCAAAAATCCACGGGCGTTGATTGATGTCCAGGCGATTGCCTTGCGCGTTGTTGTTCAATAACGCGCCCAATGCCGGGCTCAAGTCACTGGCCTTGGCCAGATGGTTACTCTGGCCTTCGATGATCAGTTTGTTGCTATCGGGATAGGCGATGGCATTGGTGTCGCCGTCGAACAATGCGACTTCGGTGCTGGGTGTGACTTTGTGCCTGGCCAGGGTCGCCGACAACTGGGCCAGGGTCAGGTCCGCGCCCAATACGGCATTGGCGCCGATTCGACGAGCGAGAGTCGTGCCGATGTTGTGGGTCGAGAAGAAAATATAGGGTTCGGTGGTGATTTGCTCATCACGGGCACCGGCACTCTTGAACCAGCTACGAGTGCGTGGGTCGTAGGTTTCCTGCGGATTTTCCACGCTTGCCAGCAACTTCAGAGTCGGATCGTAGAACAGTGATCGGGAGTGGCTGATCCCGGTCAGACTGTCGCGGTCAATACTCCAGACCTGGTAGGCCGCTCCGTCAGGCGCTCCCAATGCGCTTTTCAGCGAGTCGCTGCGCAGTGGGCGGACCATGAAGAAATCACCATCGGCGTAGCCGACGTAGAGAGAGGCGAGTTCGTGGTTGTCGATAAGTGCCTGGCTGAAAGACGTGAGCAATTCCAGTCGATGTTGGAGATCCGGACCTTGAACCGCCGGATTGTGCACCAGCAGATTGAGCAGATGACGAATGGGTTGATAGGTAGCCTGCAGATCGTCGCGCACGTCCTGCTCTATGCGCGCAAAAAGCTCCTCGCTGCTGGATAGAATGATTTGTGTGGTTTGCCGGTAATTAAAAATGCCCAGGACAATGCCCGTGAACAGCAGCAGGAGCGTGAACATCACGCTGATATGAACATGCAGCGGAAAGCGGCGTGTTTCCTGGAGCAGTGAGTTGGGCATTGCAGGGGGCTCTCCGAAGTCAATACGCACTGCCAAGCGAGCAAGCATAGTTAAGCCGGTGGCTATTTGCCGTGAATCCTCGCGTCAAATAACGACCAGCCTGGCAAACGTACGCAGGCTGGTTGGCAGAGCGTCAGGGAGTGTAGTGCGCCGCAGAATGGCGAAGCAGTGCTCGTTCCAGTTCGAGCATGGCTTTATCGACTTCCGCGATACAGGCGCTCAGGTTTTCAAGGCTGAAGTCCGTGTGGCACATTTGCTCCAGTGCTTCACAGCTGTCCATGAGCCTGTTGGCCTGGACGATGCGTGCTGCGCCCTTGATTTTGTGCGCGATATCGACGAACGCCTGGCTTGGACTGTCTGCCGGTAAATCAAGCAGTGCCTGGCGATCAAGGCGATTGCTCTTGAGCAGTTCGTTGCGCAGTCGTTGAGCGAGATCTTCGTCCCCTCCAGTCAGAGTCTGCAGGCTCTCGGCGCTGAAAGGCTGGTTTTCGGGGTTCGCCCAGCGGGCTGCCAGGCATTGGTTCAGCGTCGTCAGGCTGACGGGTTTGAACAGGCAGTCGTTCATCCCGGCTTGCAGGCATCGTTGTTTTTCCTCGGGTTGGGCGTTGGCGGTGAACCCCAATACCGTACAGGGGGCGTGTCGCTCTTCTTGTTCGACCTCGCGAATGGCCCGACACAGCTCATAGCCATTCATCACAGGCATATTGCAGTCTGCGATCACCAGGTCGAAAGGCTGCGCCCGCCATGCCCGAAAACCCGCCTCCCCATCGTTGGCGGTGATGCAGTGATGGCCGAGAAAGGCCAATTGCTGGCTCACCAGTAACCGGTTCGCCGGATGGTCATCGACGACCAAAATATTCAAGGACGTCTGGGCAGGGGTGAACAAGGCGGCTTGCGTAATGATCGCGCTGGGCGCGTCAGGCAATGCGCTCACGTGCAGGCAGACCCGAACCTGGGTGCCAACGCCTGATTGGCTGCTCAGGTGCAGATTGCCCCCCATCATCTCGCAGAGGCTGCGGCAGATCACCAGACCCAATCCTGCGCCGCTCCTGGCCTGCTGGCCGTTATTGTCGGTTTGCACAAAAGGCTGGAACAGTCTTCGTTGATCGTCTTCACTGATGCCCGCGCCCGAGTCACTGACCTGGAGCTCCATGGACAACTGGTCCGAGTCTTCTACGGCCTTCAGTCGCACAATGATTTCGACCTTGCCCTGCTCGGTGAACTTGATAGCGTTGCTGATCAGGTTTGACACTATCTGTTTGAGGCGCAAAGGGTCTGTCATGACATCAGGCTGTTGATCGCGACTGGGGAAGTCCAGGACCAGGTCGAGATTTTTTTGCCGGGCAAGTCCCTCGAAGACTTTGACCACTCCTTCCAGGGTTTCGCCGAGATTCACCCGTTCCGGCACCAGGCTCAAGCGACCAGATTCGATTCGGGCAATGTCGAGAATGTCACCAATGAGCTCCAGCAGGTCCTTGGCCGAGTCATAGGCGACCTTTATGGCAGACCGGTCCAGGGCATCATTGCCATCGCGCTTGAGTGTCAGTTCCAGCATGCCAATCACCGCATTCATCGGCGTACGGATTTCATGGCTCATCGTGGCCAGGAACGTACTCTTGGCACGGTTCGCGGCGTCTGCCCGTTCTTTGGCGGCTCTGAGCTCATCAAACAGCCGACGTCGCTCGCTGATGTCGACCCAGCCACCGATGATGCCCTGAACTTCGCCCGTAGAATCCCGGTAGGGCAGTACCCAGTGATAGATCGTGAGTTTTTTGCAGCCGATGTTGAGGGTCCGATCAACAATCAAGGGGGCGCCTTCGTCCACCACTCGCTGGTAGTCAGCCTGGTATTCGCGTGCTTCGAACGCGTTGCTTATGGCGCCTTGCATAATGGTCTTGCCAATAACGTCTTCGCGTTTGGCGCCAAAGGTTTCCAGATAGCTGTCGTTGCAACTTTGCAGCAGCCCCTGGCGGTCACGGACATAGATGGGATGGGGTGTGCCATTAACCAGAGTGCGCATGAACTCCAATTGATCATTGAGCGCGCGCTCCGCCTTGCGCCGCTGTTTGATCTGGCGTCGCATGTGAGTGTTCCAGGCCAGGAGCAACAGCAGGGAAAGGCCACTGACAAGCGCCAGTTGGAGCAACAGGCGCTGATAGTTGCGCCATATACTGCTGGAGGTGCCGGTGTAACCGCGCCAGCGGCTGTTGATGATGCCCAGCTCTTCGGGGCTGATGCTCAGGAGAGCCTTGTCGAGGATCGCGCTCAGTTCGGTGGCGTTGCGCGCTGTGGCAAGTGACACGGCTGCTTGCTGGGTACCGACAGTTGCGCTGATCTGCAGCTTATCCTCGAAGACCTGCGACGAAATGAAGTGGTTGGCGATTACCAACGAATCGACGGCGGCTTCGACCTGACCCTTGACCAGTAACTCCACGGCGCTGAAGGTGTCCGGCGTTTCCACCAGATGAATGTTCGGGTGCTCGAGTCTCAGGAAGTCGTGCAGTGGATTGCCTCGGGTGAGGGCGAGGGACTTGCCGGCCAGTTGATCAAGATTGAGCGCACCAGCCGCACTTTTGCGGGTTATCAGGACGTAGGAGTTCTCAAGGTAGGGGCGTGAAAAACTGAGGCGCTGCTCGTATTCCGCATTGGGCACCAGGGCCGCGATCAGGTCGACCTGACCTTCTTCGATCAGGTTGACCATATTGCGTTCGCTTTGGCTGCGATGAATTTCGAATCGCAATCCGGTCCTCAGCCTGATCAATTCAAGGAGATCGGCGGTAATTCCTCGTATGTTTTGCTCAGCGTCGAAGAAGGTCAGCGGCGCGGAGCCATCGCTGACCGCTACCCTGACGACTGGATGCTGCGTCAGCCATTGCTCCTCGCGGTCGGTCAACTGGAGCTTGCGGTCGGTGAGCAGGATGTCGCTGCCTGCGCTCCAACGCTTGGCGATACTCTCTCGTTCACGGGTCGGTATTCCCTTGAGCACCGCATTGATGATGGGCAATAGGTCCTGATTGTCGTTGCTAACCGCAAAGCTGAAGCCAAAGGCTTCGTGTTTACCGAAGTTAGCCATTCGCACGTTTTTCAGGTAGCCCTTGTTGATCATGTAATGTGTTGAAACGGTATCGCCCAGGAAAACGTCGGCCTCGTCGAAAGCGACGGCATTTATGGCGTTTTGGAAAGACGGGTACGGAGTAATGGTGGCCTTGGGGTACAAGGCGCGCACTACCTCCATCGGCAGGTAGTGATAGACCATGCTCAAGCGCATGCCGGCAAGACCCTCGGTCAAGGGGCGACTTTCGGTTTCCCGAGTGACCAGCACAGGTTGATCAATGGCGTAAGGCGTGGACAGCTCAATGTCCGAGCGCTGGGCCTCATACCCATTTGCGGTACCGAGCATATCCACTTCGCCTGACTCGAGTGCGCGGATCGCGGTGTCGCGGTCGGGGTAACGACGAATGCTGATGGGCAGGCCCAGTGTAGTGCTGAGGATGCCGGCGTAATCGGCGGTGAAACCTTCGTAGTCGCGCCCGCTGGTTGTCAGATCGAAGGGCGGGTAGTCAGGCGAGGATGTGCCCAAAATCAGATTGCGCTTGTTTTTTATCCACTGCCATTGGGCTTTATTCAGTTGGACATCCATTTGATTGGCGGTCGAGCGGCTGAGCAGTGTGTAATGACCTGCGCCGGGCTCTGCGGCGGACACTGAGACACTCAGGAACAGGCCGGTGCCCAAATAAAGCAAATAGTCCTTTAACGACCTAGGCATCCTGTTTCTCACACTAGAGCGTTGCGTTTTGCCATTTCGATCAGCTCGACCAGGGATCTGGCCTTGAGTTTCTGCATCAGTCTTTTTTTGTAGGTGCTTACAGTTTTATTGCTGAGGAACATGCCCTTGGCGATTTCCTTGTTGCTGCGACCTTGGGCAAACAGTTGCAGAACCATCAGTTCGCGATCATTGACGGACTTGAACAGGTCAAGCTCGACCGACTGTTCTTCGTTTCCGCGAGTCGGGTTCAGTGCATGACTGGGAAAGTAGTGATAGCCAGAGAAAACGGCGTTGATTGCACTGACCAGTTCACTGAGATCTTCCTGCTTGCAGACGTAGCCGCAAGCACCGGACTGCATGCAACGAATGGCAAACAGTTTCGGGCACTGAGCGGTTAGTACCAGGATTTTTAGCGGCGTGTTCATGGTGTTGAAGCGAGAAAGAATTTCCAGACCATCCAATTTGGGAATGCTGATATCAAGAATGATAAGGTCCGGCATACATTCGCGAATCATTTGCATGGCGTCGACACCATTGTCGGATTCACCGACGACTTTGTAACCCTCATGCTCCAGCAACATACGAACTGCAAGGCGAATGACGGGGTGATCGTCGACAATAAAAACGGAGTTCATAATCAATTCCCATACGTGCGCGAATAAAGCGAGCACCTTAGCTCAGATAGCCGAACTGACGTATTAACCGAAGCCCTCACGGATGCAATCTAGGACTTGTCCTACAATAGAAAAGGTAGGGGATTACGAAGCAGCAGGGTAGTTGAGTAGGTGGGGGGAAGTGAGCGGTTGATTAATGGTGTTAGTCAATGCAAGCCACCTTCATTGAAGTGTGACCTGCACCGGGGTCAAAGTGCTTCATCAGGTATTTCTTTTTGCATGGCGTGTGATTGTGTTTAGCCTGTTTGAATGATGTTATTCAGAGGAGTCAATAGAAGTATAAGTTCAGAATGTTTCAGTGGCTTTCTCATGCAGCCCAGTAGAGGCAGGCGTTGGGCATGTGCAGATTTCTTTAATGCCTCGAGTTCGGCTATTTCCAGGCAGCTCAGGAGTATGGCGTGCTCAACTAAACCACGCTGGTGAGCAATTCGAATCAACTCAAGGCCCGGGCAGTCAGGAAGGTGCTGGTCGCACAATAATAATTCAAAGGGATGAATGGCAAATTGCATCTGCTGCAAGGCGTTGGCAGCGCTGTCGGCCGTCGTGATGTGAGTGAACCCATAAGTTTCCAATAGGGATAGGGCTGCCTTGAGTTGAAAGGGGTGGTCTTCCACCAGCAGGACTCTACAGTTGTGTTTGAACATGGGGCTCTCCGTTAAAAGAACTCAGTGTAGATTTCCGGTGTTGCACTTTTTATTGTTGAAAGTGGTTTCTTGTGGTCTTGGCTGTCGTAATGATTGCAGGGAGTGAATTAAACATGATGTTTATCGTGGTCAGAAGTTTCGAAAAATGTCGGAAACACGTCGAGCGAGAAACTGAACAGTGACTGGCTCGTGTTGTGCAGTCACTGTTCGATACCTTTTATGAGTGGCTTGAGCGCCCTGTCATTTCCAGTGCCATGTCGCTTGCATAGCTGTCGGTCATTCCGGCGATGAAATCGATCATGCGTAAGAATGAAGCATGTAGGGAGCCTTGAGGGTCGGGCGCATTGTTACCCAGCAGATCGAGTATCCGTCGGTTCTTGAACGAAGCCGCACGGCCACCGTGCTGCTCCAGGGCTGCCCCGCAGAAACCATTCAACAAAATTTCCAAGGTCGTGTAGGCACCGATTTCATGCAGGGTCTTGCGCTTGTCCTGAAAGATTTTCTTGCGGGCCATGTCCTTGGCATTGAGTACGCAACGTTTGGCAGGTCCGTGCATGTGCTCGACCAGGTCGCCTTGCAGTGTGCCTGCCAGGAGCGCGTCCTGCTGTTCGACAAATGCTCGTGCTGCTGCATTGGTCAGGTGTTCGATGGCCTTGCCACGCAGAATCGCCAGTTTGCGGCGACGAGAATCATTGGCACCCAGTTGCCGGTAAGTTTCAGGCAAATCATCTCCGACCAGGCCGAGCAATAGCGATTCAACCTCTGCGTACTGCAGAAGCTCCATCTCCAGGCCATCTTCCAGATCGATGAGGGCATAGCAGATGTCATCCGCCGCTTCCATCAGGTAGACCAGTGGATGACGTGCCCAGCGTTGCTCTTCGAGTTGAGGCAGGCCGAGTTTCTGAGCGATTTGCTCCAGCAGGGGCAGTTCGCTCTGATAGCAGCCGAACTTGTGTTTCTTGTAGCCCAGCGAGTCGGCGTGGCGCGCCGTCCAGGGATACTTGAGGTAGGTGCCGAGCGTTGCATAAGTCAGGCGGGTGCCGCCGTCGAACTGGTGATATTCCAGCTGGGTCAGCACCCGGAAACCTTGGGCATTGCCCTCGAAGTTGAGGAAGTCGTTGCGCTCGACTTCGCTCATCGCATCCAGCCAGCCCTTGCCCGCCGCTTGCTGAAACCAATAGCGAATGGCGTCCTCGCCGGAATGACCAAAAGGTGGGTTGCCAATGTCATGGGCCAGGCAGGCGGACTGCACCACCATGCCCAGGTCACTGGGTTCGCACCAGTCAGGCAGGGCACTACGAATGGTTTCACCGACCCGCATACCCAGCGAGCGCCCTACGCAACTGACCTCCAGCGAGTGGGTCAGGCGGGTATGGATGTGGTCATTGCTTGAGACGGGGTGAACCTGGGTCTTGCGGCCCAGGCGGCGAAAGGCGCCGGAAAAGATGACCCGGTCGTGGTCTTTGTGAAACGGGCTGCGGCCGAGCTCCTGCGGACTGTGTACAGGTTTTCCCAGGCGTTCACGATTAAGCAGGGTTTGCCAATCCAAGGCTGATTGCTCCGTCTGATGACTGATGCGCTAGCTTCCCGCGTCATTTCACAAGCTGCAAGCGCAACCGAGCCTCTGGCTAATGAAACCCGGTGCGCTATCTATCAGTTTTTTCGAGCGCTACCGATGATCAGCTTGATCAGCGGCAGCAGAGTGGTGCCGAGTCTGACCATTCGGCTGGCACTGCGAATTCCGCCACCCTTGGCACCCTTACCGGTAAGAAATCCGAGCAAGGTAACGGCTGCCACGCCCCAAAGTGGCGCATGCTTGATGCCCAGGCCGTCTTGAAAACTTTGGCCCATGCCGCGAACACGCTGCAAGGGCTGGAGCAATTGTCGGGATTCGTGGCGCAGTTCCTGGCGATGCATTTCCATGCGCAGGCGAATCAGGGCCTTGCGCATTTCCTGACGTGAACTGTTTCTGGGGATTTCGGGAAGGTTCATGGCAACAAGCGCTCCCTGTCGTTGGCCAGCTCTTCGAGGGTGGCATGGAAGGGCGAGGACTCGTCAAAAATCGCCGCTTTCAGGCGCAGTCCACAGAACATCGCCGCTAGCGCGTAGAACACGCACAGGCCAATGATTGCCGTGAGGCGATAGGTGTCCCACAGCAAAATCATCACCAGCGCCGAAAGTCCCACCAATAACAGCAAGGCAAACACCAGCGCCAGGCCGGCGAACAGCAACAGGCTTACCGTGCGGGCTTTTTGCTCTTGCAACTCGATGCCGAACAGTTCGACATGGCTGTGCAGCAGCCCCAGAAATGCGGCACCCAGGCGTCGCGGCGAAGCGCCAGGAGTGGTCTCGGTCGAACCGGATTCACCGATAGCCATATCAGCGCCGTGTCGCCAGCAGGCCAATGAGGAATCCGACGCCGGCGGCGATGCCTACCGACTGCCAGGGATTGGCCTGCACGTAGTCTTCAGTGGTAGTGACTGCCGCCTTGCCACGCTCGGTCAGGGATTCCTGGGTCAGTTGCAGGGTTTCACGGGCACGCAGCAGACTTTCATGGATCTGTTCGCGCAATTCATCGGCTTGATCACCTGCCAGGGTCGCCGTGTGTTCCAGCAGGCGCTCGGTATCGCTGACCAGTGTCTGAAAATCGTCCATCAGGATTTCTTGAGCAGTCTTTGCCGTTTTGCTGGCCATGTTGATCTCCATAGGTGGCGTGTCAAAGGTTCGAGTATGGGCCTTGCACGAAGGTTCAGTGCAAATGGCTGGTACAGCTTTTGCTATGTCATGGTGCGTCGGCCAGCCCTGTTGTCCTGAAATCGGGCGCTCTACGCAAAAACCATAACCTAAATCATAGAAACCCGCGGAACATCCAGGCAACGATGGATCATGTTTAAGTCCATGCGCCAAAACGGTTCATTTCTGAACACAGTAAAGACCAGGGCTGGTCTTATCTTGGTGCGCATTTCGGCTCGACGAACTGCTTTGGTGCTTTTTGCGTTTTGAAGGTCTGCCCAACCCATGGAAAATTTGCAAAGTGCAGTGGATACCCTGATCCACAGTTCCAATACGCTCTTCATATTGATCGGTGCGGTGATGGTCCTGGCCATGCACGCCGGGTTTGCGTTTCTGGAGGTGGGCACGGTTCGTCAAAAAAACCAGGTGAATGCGCTGTCGAAGATCATCAGTGACTTCGCAGTGTCGACGCTGGCCTACTTCTTTATAGGCTACTGGATATCCTACGGCGTCAATTTCATGCAGCCGGCCAGCGCGCTCAGTGCCGATCATGGTTACGGCCTGGTGAAGTTTTTCTTTTTGCTGACGTTTGCTGCAGCCATTCCGGCGATCATTTCCGGCGGGATCGCCGAGCGGGCACGCTTTGTCCCGCAGTTGTGCGCAACGGCGTTGATCGTAGCGTTCATCTATCCGTTTTTCGAAGGCATGATCTGGAATGACAACTTTGGCTTGCAAGCCTGGTTGCAGGCACAGTTCGGCGCCAGTTTTCATGACTTTGCAGGCTCGGTTGTCGTACACGCCATGGGCGGTTGGCTGGCGCTGGCGGCCGTGCTGTTGCTGGGGCCGCGTAATGGTCGCTACCGCGAAGGGCGATTGGTCGCGTTTGCCCCGTCGAGTATTCCGTTCCTCGCGTTGGGTTCATGGATTCTGATCGTCGGTTGGTTCGGCTTTAACGTCATGAGTGCCCAGACGTTGCAAGGCGTCAGTGGTCTGGTGGCGGTCAATTCGTTGATGGCAATGGTCGGGGGCACGATGGCGGCCTTGATTGTGGGGCGCAATGACCCTGGTTTCCTGCACAACGGTCCGTTGGCCGGACTGGTGGCAATCTGTGCCGGCTCCGATCTGATGCACCCGGTGGGTGCGCTGATCACGGGCGCCGTCGCGGGGGCGCTGTTTGTCTGGTGTTTTATTGCTGCGCAGAACCGCTGGAAAATCGACGACGTACTGGGTGTCTGGCCGTTGCACGGTTTGTGCGGAGCCTGGGGCGGGATTGCCTGCGGGATCTTTGGCCAGAGTGTCCTGGGTGGCCTCGGGGGTGTCAGCCTGATCAGCCAATTGATCGGCACTGCGCTGGGGATATTGGTCGCCCTGCTGGGAGGCTTTGCGGTCTATGGGGTGATCAAGGCCTTGCATGGTCTGCGCCTGAGTCAGGAGGAGGAGTATTACGGCGCCGACCTGTCGATTCACAAGATTGGCGCGGTCAGTCAGGATTGAGGATCTGTGCAGGTTGAGGGGGCACACCCGGCTAGGCTCGACGAGGTTGGGTGTGCGGCCTAGAATAATCACCCGATCCTTCCCGGTTTGTATGTCATGCCTCCTGAATGCCAGTTGTTCGGCACCCTTGGTTGCCATCTGTGTGAACTCGCCGAAGACGTGCTGATGCCACTGGTCGAGCACGGACTAATGGTGGAGTTGGTGGACATTGCCGAGCGCGAGTCCATGGTTGAGGCCTATGGCTTGCGGATTCCAGTGTTGCGCAGGGTCGATACAAGTGCCGAGCTGGACTGGCCGTTCGACGCTGATCAGGTTGTCGCGTTTCTGCTCTAAATCTCCCTCGTTTCCTTGCGCGTAACGTCCCCGTTGGTCGTGCCTATCCAGTATCCCGTTGGCGCCCGCCGATTTATTCCTGTACTGTATGCCTGTACAGTTATTTGGTTTTCGGGCGGCAGTTGGCTTGCCTGAACAGGTGCGACGGAAAAGAGAGGGGCGCGACATGATCAAGGTCGAACAGTTGAAAGCCAGCGTGAATCGGATGTCCGCCGATGTGGTGCGTGAGGCGGTGCGCGAGCTGCAGCTTGATGGCCTGGTGACGGAAGGAAAGACACCCTTCAATAAAGTCCATTTCAATACTTGCTTTGCCGAGATTGAAGCCTTGTTTCAGCGGGCTGGCTATCACCGGCAACTGGATGTTGTCGGGTATCAGGGTTTGCTTTACGCACTTTATGATCCGGGGCGCTGGGAGGCGGTGGACGTGTTGCGCTGGTTGAAGGAGTTCACCGAGGCTGCGGTGGTGCGTGACTCAATGACTGCCTGAGGCCTGCCACCGGCGATCGCGTATTAGGTGTAGAGGGGCTCGTTGCTGGATAATGCCCGTCTGCAAAAACGGTCGAGCCTTTCTATGTCCACCCCAATGTTTTCCGCCGCACACAATCAGGCCAGCACGCTGTACCTGCCTCCGGGCTCCTGGGTAACCGTGCTCGACTGCCTGTGTGAACACTTCAGTGCCATTAGCCGTGAACAGTGGCTGGACCGGATTGCCCGAGGGCGCGTACTGGACGCGCATGGCCAGCCGATTGCTTTTGACCTGGCATATAAAGAAGGCCTGCGAGTCCATTATTTTCGTGAAGTGCCCGATGAAAAACACATACCGGTGGAGGAAGCGATCCTGTTTGCCGATGAGCATCTGGTGGTCGCCGACAAGCCACACTTCCTGCCGGTGACCCCGGCGGGTGAGTATGTCGAGCAGACGTTGCTTCGGCGCTTGATCCGGCGTCTGGATAACCCCCATTTGGTACCGCTGCACCGTATCGACCGGCACACCGCCGGGCTAGTGCTGTTTTCCGCCGATCCACGGAGCCGCTCCGCGTATCAAGCGTTGTTCCCCACGCGGCAGATCGACAAGCACTATGAAGCGATCGCCAGGGCACTGCCGCAATTGTCCTTTCCGTTGGTGCACAAGAGTCGACTGGTCGATGGCGAACCGTTTTTCCGCATGCAGGAGGGGCCTGGCGTAGTCAATACGGAGACGGCGGTAGAGGTCCTGGAAAAGAACGGCGAGCTATGGCGCTATGGGCTGTATCCGGTCACGGGCAAAAAGCACCAGTTACGCGTTCACATGACGGCGCTGGGTGCCAGCATCTGCAACGATCCGTTCTATCCCCATGTGGTGAAAGACGCCGTGGACGATTATGCCCATCCATTGAAGTTATTGGCCAAGGGGTTGCGCTTTACCGATCCGCTCAGTGGTCTGGAGCGGACGTTCGAAAGCCGGATCAAGCTGGCCTGGTGAGAGGTTTTTACTGGCCCAGATGCAACAATGCCCACGCGGGGCGGGCATTGAGCGCAGGGTCGACGCTTACAGGTCTTTAACGGTGCGAACCTGATCCTTGTTGATACGGGTTTGCTTGCCGTCCAGTTGCTCGAACTCGTAGAAGCCGGTGTCGGAATCAAATTTAGGGGTATCGACCGACTGGATTTCGCGACCGTCATTCAAGGTGATGACTGCAGGCGATGAGCAACCGGCGAGCGTGGCCAGGCCCAGGGCGAGCATGAAAGTGGCGAGTGTCCGTTGAGTCATGAGAGGTCTCCGCAAGTGAATTCTAAAAGAGTCTGAACTTAAGACGTGAAGCACGCCGGCAAGTTCCTTGACGTCGTCATTCTGACAGGGGGTCATGCAGTGCTAACAGTTCGGGTGTATTGAGATTGGCCAGGCGTCGATCGTTCTCCGGACACTGTAAAGACCGGGCGCCAAGCGTGCGCATGATCTTGCCGGGACTGCGCTCACCATTGTTCCAGGCACGTTCGAACTCATCCGCCAGTGCAACCGGAATGACGCAAAGCAGTGGTTCCCAGTGTTCACCCTGACGAAGCATCAGCGGTTTTTCAGGGTGCTGGAGGGCCGTATCAAGCATGTCCTGCAACAGCTGCGTGTCGATCCGTGGTACATCGCATGGCAGCACCATCAGATGGCTATGCCGGGCGGCTGCAAGGCCTGCACGTATGCCTGCCAGTGGGCCGGGGAAGTCGTTGATTTCGTCATGCACGAGTCGGTCGGCATATTGGGCGTAGCGTTCAACATTGCGATTGCAGGAAATGAGCAGATCATCCGTCATGTCGCGCGTGCGCTCGTGCAGGTGAGCGATAAGCGGCTGGCCATGCCATTCCAGCAGCCCTTTGTCCTGGCCATTCATGCGCTGGCCGCGGCCTCCAGCCAGGATCAGAATCGAGCAGGTGAATGACTGGAAGTTCGAGACCATGGGGCATCTCCATCGGTGCGGCAAAGTAAACTGGCGCTGTGATATAACACCGGGCTGTTTCTCCTACAACTGGACGAGCCTATGAAAGCCAAGGCTGAAGTGCCTTTCGCCCCGCTGAACATTGCAGTGCTGACCGTCAGCGACACCCGCACGCTTGAAACCGATACGTCCGGACAGGTCTTCGTCGACCGCCTGGGCGCGGCCGGACACAATCTGGCTGCACGGGTGTTGCTCAAAGATGACCTGTACAAAATTCGTGCACAAGTGGCCACCTGGATTGCTGACGATGTGGTTCAAGTCGTGTTGATTACCGGCGGCACCGGGTTCACCGGTCGTGACAGCACACCGGAAGCCGTCAGTTGCCTGCTGGACAAGCAGGTGGACGGCTTTGGTGAGCTGTTTCGCCAGATATCGGTGGCGGACATCGGCACCTCGACGGTCCAGTCCCGCGCGTTGGCAGGTCTGGCCAATGGCACGCTGGTGTGCTGCCTGCCGGGTTCCACCAACGCAGTGCGCACTGGCTGGGATGGAATTCTCGCTGAGCAACTGGACTCGCGCCACCGCCCGTGCAATTTCGTACCGCACCTGAAACAGGCGGCACCTTGTGAATCCCGTGGGTAAGCCTGGCAAAAGCGGCAGTTTGCTGCCGGTTGAAGTGGCACTCGCCCGTCTGCTGGAAATGGCCGACGCGACGCCGATACTCGAGCGTGAGCGATTGCCGCTGGCGGCGACCGAGGGGCGTGTGCTCGCCGAGGATCTGCAGTCTACCCTGGACTTGCCGCCCTGGCCCAACAGCGCCATGGACGGCTACGCATTGCGCGTTGCCGACTGGATGGGCGAGCCCTTGGCGGTCACGCAGAAAATCTTTGCGGGCATGGCCCCTGAGCCGCTGCAGCCAGGCACTTGCGCGAGAATCTTCACCGGT
This sequence comes from Pseudomonas fluorescens, assembly GCF_019212185.1. Classification (NCBI taxonomy): domain Bacteria; kingdom Pseudomonadati; phylum Pseudomonadota; class Gammaproteobacteria; order Pseudomonadales; family Pseudomonadaceae; genus Pseudomonas; species Pseudomonas fluorescens. The sequence continues at coordinate 4,743,423 of NZ_CP078138.1, read as the reverse complement.
GCTCCGGTACCGGCCGGCGCTGACTGCGTGGAAATGCAGGAGAACGCCGAAGTGCTGGCCGACCAGCGCGTGCAGTTCAGCGAGGCGCTTCATCCCGGGCAGAACATCCGCCCGCAAGGTCAGGAAACCACGGTTGGCGAGTTGGTACTGAGCGCCGGTACCCGCCTGGGACCGATCGAGCAGGGACTCGCAGCGTCACTGGGGTGTGCGGAATTGGACGTGGTGCGCAAAGTGCGCGTCGCAGTCCTTTCGACGGGCGATGAGTTGGTTGAGCCTGGTCAGACGCTCGGTCCGGGACAGATTTACAATAGCAACCGGGTGTTGCTGTGTAGCTGGCTGAAGCGCTTGGGCTGCGATGTCGTGGATGCGGGAATTCTCCCCGATAACCTGCAAGCCACCCGTGAACGTTTGACTGCGCTGGATGGGGTCGACCTGATTCTCTCCACCGGTGGCGTGTCGGTCGGTGAAGCCGACTTCCTCGGCGTCGCCTTGCGTGAGGCCGGTGAGTTGACCTTGTGGAAATTGGCGATCAAACCCGGAAAACCACTGACGGTTGGCCATTTTCAGGGCGTGCCGGTGATCGGACTGCCAGGCAACCCGGCTTCGACACTGGTGACGTTTGCCCTGCTGGCGCGCCCCTACCTGCTGCGTCGCCTAGGTGTACAGGAGCTTACGCCGTTGCAATTCCGGGTGCCTGCGGGATTCGACTGGCCGAAAGCGGGTAATCGTCGAGAGTACCTCCGTGGTCGCCTGGAGCAGGGGCGGGCAATTATCTACCGCAATCAGAGCTCGGGTGTGCTGCGCAGTGCGGCTTGGGCAGAAGGCCTTGTCGAAGTGCTGGAAGAGCGAACCCTGGGCGAAGGTGACTGGGTCAATTTCATTCCGCTAAGCGAAGTTCTCGGCTGAAGCGCCTCGTCAGGCCGGCAATGCCTGGTATTGCCTGGGCCTGGCGTGCGGGTTGTGCGCTCCGTCAGTTGAGCAACGCTACCAGTTGATCGAAGCGGCTGTTGGCAATCCAGCAGGCCAGCCCGATCAGCACGGTGATGATGCCCGTTGAAAACCCCAGCCTGTTCCTGATGGATTTCAGCTCCTCATGGAGCTGTTGCTGGTGCTTGCGCAGCTCGTTCAACTGAGTCTCCAGTTCCGCGATGCGAGGGCCCATATCGGCTCCTTTTTGAGGATCGTGGGAGTGCGCTTGTTGATCGCCCCTGAGCACCGAATCTGCCAGATTGGCATTGATGGCCGGGGTTGCAGGAGTTTTTGCGATGGAGCGGGTTGCTGCCTGTAACACGGTTCCATTCATATGCCTGTTCGTCCTTGTATGTTTCCAATTGGTTCCAGATGACTGCCGACACACGGTGTTCCAATATCAGTGCACCGTCAATCCGGCTAATTCGTCACTGGCTGTAAGAAAAAACTCGATGTTTAGCGCAGTTCATAAGGGCTGGTGGGACGATTGCGCCCCGGTATTTCATTTTTGACGGATCCTTTCTCACTCGCGCATGGTCAACATCTGTCAGATGTCAGGTAATCAATGGGGACAGATGATGAGTGAGCGAAAGGCACTGTTGATTTTGCATGGCAAGCAGGCGCTGAACGAGGAGGTTCGGGCCGCGGTGGAGGAGAAGCGCCAGCAAGGCTGGGAGTTGGCGGTTCGCCTGACCTGGGAAGCTGGCGATGCGCAACGCCTGGTGCAGGAGGCCATAGCCGCGGGTTATAGCCAACTGATTGCCGGTGGCGGCGACGGCACCTTGCGCGATATTGCCGAGGCGATGGCGGCCGACTCAGGGCAAGCCAGCCTGGTGCTTCTGCCCCTGGGCACGGCCAATGATTTTGCTCGTGCCGCCGGTGTTTCCCTGGAGCCACGCGAAGCGTTGTCGCTGCTCGATGTGCCGGCCCGCGCCATCGATCTGGGGGAGGTTGGCGGACAGGTGTTCTTGAACATGGCAACCGGTGGATTCGGGAGTCAGGTCACGGCCAATACCTCTGAAGATTTGAAGAAGATGCTCGGCGGCGCAGCCTATCTGTTCACCGGACTGACTCGTTTCAGTGAGCTGCATGCCGCCTATGCCGAGTTGCAGGGACCAGACTTTCACTGGCACGGCGAGTTACTTGCGCTGGGAATTGGTAACGGTCGCCAGGCCGGGGGCGGGCACGAACTGTGCCCGCAGGCGTCGATCGACGATGGCTTGCTGGATATCAGCATCCTTCCTGCCCCCCAGGATGTGGTGGGCACGCTCAAGGACCTGGTGGCCGATGGCTGGGGGCTGGATAACCTGTTTGTCCGTGCACGGCTGCCATGGGTCGAGATCAAGGCAGCGGAAGGGCTCTCCATCAACCTCGATGGCGAACCACTGGACGGTGACAACATGCGCTTTGCCATACGTCCAGGTGCCTTGCGAGTGCACTTGCCGCAGGACTCGCCGTTACTCCAGAGCTGACCCGTTCAGTCGTCGAGGCTGATGATTTGTTCTCGCACGGCAAACAATACGAGACCTGCCACGTCGAAGATCTGCAGTCGCTTCATGATCTGCGAACGGTGGGTTTCCACGGTTTTGATGCTCAGCCCCAAACCGCCGGCAATCTCGCGGGTGGACTTGCCGCGCACGATCAGGCGCAGGATTTCCAGTTGTCTTGCGGTCAGTTCATGCGCACGTGTGGATGCCATGGAAGGGGGGTGCCCTTGACCGAGCGCCTGATTGATCACGGTGTGAGCGATGGCCGGGCTCAGGTAACGTTCATTATCGCGCAAGGCTGCAAGCGCATGCTCCAGTTCGGTTGCCGTGGTGTCCTTGAGCAAATAGCCATGGGCGCCGGATTCCAACGCACGCATGATCATCGCCGGGTCAGTGTGCATCGACAGGATCAGGACCTTACACAGTGGCCGCTGTGCTTTGAGTGTGGTCAATGCCTCAAGCCCTCCCACCTGCTTCATGGACAGATCCAGCACAACGATGTCGGGATTCAGGATCTGGACCATTTCCACGGCCTGGGCACCATCCTCGGCCTCGCCAATCACGCGGTAGCCGGGAATGTCCATGACCAGCGCGCGCACCCCGGCGCGGATCAGTGAGTGGTCGTCCACCAGCAGCAAGTTACAAGTCAATGGGCAACCTTATTCGTGTTGGCTCGTTGGAGGGTGCGGGGTGTCCAGGGAAACAGTGCATCGATTTGCGTGCCCTCGCCTGGCGCGCTGGTAATCGTCAGTGTGCCGCCGAGTTGTTCAACCCGTTCCGCCATGCCCGACATGCCGCGCTGACCCTCCTGGGCTGGACAAGTGGCCGGGGCAAAGCCTTGCCCATCATCACTGATGCGCAGCGCGAGCCCTTCTGGTGTACGTTGCAGGCGGACCCACAAATTGTTGGCCTGGGCGTGGCGCAGAACATTGGTCGTGGCTTCCTGGGTGATGCGGAACGCTGCCACGGCCATCTCCTCGGCAATTCCATTGAGCTGTTGCTGGCACTCCAGGCTCCAGTGCACGCTGGTTTTGGCCAGCGTCTTGAGCAGATGGGCGCGTAAACTGGCTTCCAGACCCAGGCTGGAAAGTTGCCTGGGGTTGAGCGCTGCGGACACATCGCGCACTTTTGCCAGGGTTTCTTCCAGGGTCTCGCCCACTACACCGCAGTGGCTTTGCAGTTCCGCCGGCAGGCGGCGCCGCAGCCATTCGTTTTGCAGTTTGGCTGCGGTCAGTAACTGGCCGATATCGTCGTGCAATTCGCGACTCAATCGATGACGTTCGTTCTCCTGAACCTGCAACAGGCGGTCGGCCAGCTCCTGGGGTTGGAACTTGATCGACCTGCGCAACCGCAGGTACTGGTGAAACACGCCGCCCGCTGCGCTCAGGCTCAGCACAACCAGGGGCAGTGGCAATGGCAGGGACAGGTAATAGGTCGCCAGACAACCCAATGCCGTGCCGATGCAGAGCAACAGGGTCAGTCGCTGAACGTTTTGTCGAGAGGGGCGCCAGGCGGTGACTGATCTGAGGCTGGCGTGCATGGCGCGGAGGACCCATGGATGTTCGTTGTGGGCTGGCCGGTCAGGTGGATTGACTGGAGTGGTCGGCTTCAAATCGGAGCAGTCTGCAAGTCAACAACGAGTTTTGCACTGTAAGGATCGGGTGCCGCTCTGGATCCAGAGTGCCATTAATGTAGCGTCAATTATTTGGTGCGCATGTTACCACCTAATAGATGCCGGGTCGCGCCATGGAACCGGCCAGCTTGCAACTTCATCGTCGGCCGGCTTTGGGGGCAGAGGGGGGCGGCGGGCCGTCGGTGGATCTCACGCGCGCTTTGCCTGTAACGGGGGAGCAAAGCCAGTGGCAGGAACTGAGAACTGCAAGGGGGCGCCGTTGAGGTCCAGGGTCAGGCGTTCCAGGAGGGCTGCTTGCTCCTCGGTGTCAAGGCCGAGTTCGCCCGTATGGAGATCGACCAGTTCAAGTTGCCAGGCCATCAACGTCAGGCACGCCTGCAAGGAATCCAGCGCTTGGGCGTGCAGGTCGACTTGTCGGTGGGCCTGGCTGAGTACGGCATGGATACCGTTGGCGAACCGCGAAACAGTGCCAAGCGCCAGTACATCCGCGCGGTTAGCCAGGACCTGCAACGTATCGAGCAGGCAGCGGACGGCATCCGCATCGTTTCTGATGAGTTGCAAATGGACCAGGCATTCCTCGGATCGGGCGAGCAGTGTCTCGGCTTCGACCAGAAATTCAGGTAGGCGGGGATTCCAGTTTTTCCGTTCGTTCAACATGCTTTTCTCCACGACCTGAAGTCAGGTGATGCAATGGGGCGTCGGGTGAACGGGAGTAAGTTACTGCTAGCCGTCGAACCAAGTCTGTAGGACGGTTCCGGTTTTTCGTCTGTGGCGCTGCGAATTGTCGAAGCGGCGCTGGGCCGCCATTCTCTGATTGAGTGTTTTGATGGGGTATCGAAAGGGCCGGGTTTCGGCTCCATGATCAAAAACAAAAGCCTGACTCCATTCATGCAATGAGAATGGCGTCACATTAATGGCAATTAGATATCGCGAATATCAGGGTGGTCCCGATTGCCCATAGGGGAATCCCTGATAAGGGGTCAGCGCAGGTGGATTGCCGGCAGGTGTTGCGCTAAAGAGACGGGAACAATGGCTCACCCAGTAGAGCATGATGTCAGTTCGACATCAATTTTTTTGCCGAAGCCGTTATTTCAGCAGTCAAGATGTGCTCGCGTACGCCGATACGCTGCATGACTGAATTCATCGAACCCCCCCAGGAGTCTTTAATGGCCGGCATTCTCGACACGGTAGATCAACGCACCCAACTGGTGGGTGAGAACCGCCTGGAAATTCTCATGTTCCGCCTCGCCGGTCGGCAATTGTTCGCGATCAACGTGTTCAAGGTTCAGGAGGTCCTGCAACTCCCCAAGCTGACCCTGATGCCACACCGTCATCCCTTTGTCTGCGGGGTGGTCAATCTGCGCGGTCAGACCCTGCCGGTCATCGACCTGTCCCAGGCCATTGGCATGCGCCCGCTGGTGCCCGGGGTCAACAGCACCATCATCGTCACTGAGTACAACCGCTCGGTGCAGGCGTTCCTGGTGGGGGGCGTGGATCGCATCGTCAACATGAACTGGGAAGCCATTCTGCCGCCGCCTTCCAGCGCGGGCCGCCAGCACTACCTGACGGCCATCAGCAAGGTCGACGAGCAGTTGGTCGAGATCATCGACGTGGAAAAAGTCCTGGCGGAAATCGTTCCCTACAGCGCCAAGGTCTCGCGCGAGAAGCTCGAAGACCCGCTGCTGGAGCAGGCTCGCGGACGTGAAGTGCTGCTGGTGGACGATTCCAACGTGGCCCTGGCGCAACTGCGCGAGACTCTTGGCCAATTGGGGGTGAAGATGCACATTGCCAGTGATGGCCTCAAGGCGTTGAGGATGCTCAAAAGCTGGGCGGACAGCGGCGTGGACATGAGCGAAAAGCTGCTGATGGTCTTCACCGACGCGGAGATGCCGGAAATGGATGGCTATCGCCTGACCACCGAAATCCGCAACGATCCGCGCCTGCGCAGCCTGTACGTGGTGCTGCATACCTCGTTGTCCGGCAGCTTCAACGAGTCGATGGTGAAGAAGGTTGGTTGCGACAACTTCCTCTCGAAATTCCAGCCGGACAAGTTGGTCGACGTGGTGCGCCAGCGTCTGTTGCTTGATCAAGTCCCGGCCTGATCATCGCGCAATGACGGCGGGTGGCCAGGCGCCTGGCATCAGCCTTTGATTCAGCGCCAAAGCTCGTATAGGGTGGCGCTTTGCCTAACAGGGAGCTGGCCATGTTGCGTCTGAGTGCGCTTTACCGTTTTCCACTGAAATCCGGCAAGGGCCAGGCCCTGCACCAGGCGAGCCTCGACAAGCTGGGGCTGGCCGGTGACCGTCGCTGGATGTTGGTGGATGAGGCCTGCGGGCGCTTCCTGACGCAGCGTGCGGTGCCGAGCATGAGTCAGTTGTCGGCGCTGTGGAATCCTGCCGGCGGCTTGACCCTGGCCGCGCCCGGGCATTCATCGATTGAAGTGGACTTGCCCGCCGACGATGCCCAATTGCGTGGCGTGACCATCTGGCGCGATACCTTGCGCGTTCCGGACGCCGGCGCTGCTGCTGCGGCCTGGGTCAGCGAGTTCATTGGCAAGCCGACTCGACTGGTGCAGGTGCCGGAAGATCGTGCGCGCCTCACCGAGGCGGGTTATGGCCGCGACGATGACAAAGTCGCTTTCGCCGACGGCTATCCATTGTTGTTGATTGGTCAGGCGTCGCTGGATGATTTGGTACAGAAGGTCGGTCGCCCGCTGGAAATGCTCAGGTTCCGGCCGAACCTGGTGATCGAGGGCGCAGAGGCGTTCGCCGAGGATGGTTGGAAACGCATCCTGATCGGCGACGTCGAGTTTCGGGTGGTCAAGCCGTGCTCGCGCTGCATCCTCACCACCATTGATCCGCAGACTGGCGTGCGCAGTGAGGACCGCGAGCCACTGGCAACGCTGCAGAAATACCGCGCCCAGACGGATGGCGCGATGTTCGGGCAGAACTTGGTGAATGACGCCAACGGCTTGCTCGAAGTCGGCATGCCGGTGACCATTCTCGAATGAAACCTTAAGCCCTGAACGCAAAATGCCCGTGTCCTGCGACACGGGCATTTTTGTTTTAGCGGATTGCCTTAAGCGAGGTATTCGCACAGGTAGGCCGTGTCGACCGCGACTTTCAGCTGGAACTTGCTGTTGGCCGGGACGTTGAACTGGCTGCCGGCGGCAAAGGTCTGCCAGTCGGTGCTCTCAGGCAACTTGACGGTCAGCGCACCGGAAACCACGTGCATGACTTCGCGCTGGCTGGTGCCAAATTCATATTCGCCCGGTGCCATGACGCCGATGGTAGCCGGACCTTCGGCGGTGCCGAAGGCGATCGACTTGACGGTGCCGTCGAAGTACTCGTTGACTTTAAACATGGGCGGTTCCTCGAAAAGGGCTAAAAAGGCCGGCCAGTATGCACAAGGCCATTTCGCCCGTCACCTGTTGCCCTCAAGGATTGGCCGGCAGTGTCAGCGGCAGCAGGCGCGCGGTGTTGCGCGCATCCTCCAGCGCCCGGTGTTGTTGCCCGCTGAATTGCAGGCCGGCCAGTTGCAGGGCGGCATTGAGCCCCAACGGCCGCTCCAGGCGCCGGGCCTTGGCGAAGCGCTGCTTGAGGTTCATGTGCGGCACGCGGCTCAGGGCGCTGTCGAGTTGCAGGCGCTGCCATTCCTGAAGCAATTGCCGACGATCGTAGTCGCCCCAACTGGCCCAGCCTTCCAGGCGGCTGTGGTGCTGGCCGAGCCAGCGCTCGAACAGCGCCCAGACCTCGGCCAGCGGCTGGGCCGAGTCGATGTTGGCCTGGGTGATATGGGTCAGTTCCCGACAGAATGGCGTCAGCAGGGGGCGTCGCTGGGGCCGCACAAACCGCTGGAAATGGTCCAGCTCGCGGCCCTGGCGATTGACCAGGGTGGCGCCGATTTCGATGATTTCCATCTCTTCAATCGGCCAGCCACCGTCATCGGTTGTTGCTTCAAGATCAATTACCAGCCAATGAGGCATCGCCGCTTTCCTGATATCCGCGCACTGATGTGGCTGAGCGTAGCCAAACCCGGCGGATCCGCCTAGCGGCTTATTCAACCTCCAGCAGGATCTGGCGGTTTTTCACCTGGTCGCCCGGGTTGACCTGCAGGCGTTTGATCACCCCGTCAATGCCGGCCTTAAGCGGGTGCTCCATCTTCATCGCCTCCAGCACCAGCAGCAGTTGGCCCTTGTTGACCTGGCTGCCTTCGCTGACCAGCACATCGACAATCGCCCCATCCATCGGCGCTTTCAGTGTGCCGCTGGCAAGGCTGGTCTGGCCGGCGACAGGCGCCAGGGTCAGATCCTGCAGCACCAGGGCGCCCGGGCGAGTCCACAGCCACAGTTGCCCGCCGTTAAAGGCATAGGGATAGCGTCGGCGCAGGCCATTGATCTGTAGATGGGCGACTCGCGGGGTGATCTCCAGCAGGTGCAAGACCACGGATTCGCCCGCCACTTGAACACTCAACTGTGCTTCGCCCAGCGCTGCTATTTCAGTGCCCCAGCGTGCCTCCTGCAGGCCGATCTGCTGTTGCAGCGGCGCGCCGCTGTTGTTGCGCCAACCATTCAGTCCGGGCGCATGGACGCGAGCCGATTGGTGATAGAACAACGCCGCCGCGACTGCCAACTCCGCGGCACTGGGCGCGTGGGGCTTCAGGCTCGGATGGTCGTGGAAGTGCTTAGGGATAAAACCGGTGCTGAATTCCCCGGCGACGAAACCCGGATGATCAAGCAGCGCCGCGAGCAGGCGCTGGTTGGTCTGCACCCCCAGCAGGACCGAGTCTTCGATCGCCCGCAGCAATTTACGCCGGGCCTCCTCGCGGGTGGCTCCCCAGGCAATCACCTTGCCCAGCATAGGGTCGTAGAAGGGGCTGACCTGCTGGCCTTCGAGCAGGCCGTGGTCGATGCGCACCCCGTCTTCCAGAGCCGGCGCCCAGTGGCTGATCTGTCCGGTCTGCGGCAGGAAACCCTGGGCCGGATCTTCGGCGTACAACCGCACTTCGATGGCATGGCCGTTGATTTCGACCTGCTCCTGGGACAACGGCAGCGGCAAGCCTGCGGCGATATTCAGTTGCCAGGCCACCAGGTCCAGCCCGGTAATCAGCTCGGTCACCGGATGCTCGACCTGCAGGCGGGTATTCATCTCCAGGAAATAAAACTGCCCACGGCTATCGAGCAGAAACTCGACGGTGCCGGCGCCGACGTAGTTCACCGCTCGGGCTGCCTTGATGGCCGCCTCGCCCATGGCCCGACGCAACTCGGGCGTCATCACCGGGCACGGTGCTTCTTCGATGACTTTCTGATGCCGGCGCTGGATCGAACAATCGCGTTCCGCCAGGTACACCAGCTGGCCGTGCTGGTCTCCGAACAACTGGATTTCCACATGACGCGGATCGATCAACGCCTGTTCCAGGATCAACTCGTCACTGCCGAATGCATGCAGGGCTTCGGAGCGAGCCGTGCGCAGTTGTTCCGGCAACTGTTCGGCACTCTCCACCAGGCGCATGCCCCGTCCGCCACCCCCGGCGCTGGCCTTGATCATCAACGGAAAACCGATGCGCCCGGCCTCGCGCGCCAAGGTCGCATCGTCCTGCTCGGCACCCTGGTAACCGCCAATGCACGGTACGCCGGCGTCAAGCATGGCGAGCTTCGACAGGCGCTTGCTTCCCATTAGTTCGATGGCTTCAGGGCTTGGACCAATAAAAATCAGGCCGGCTTCAAGGCAGGCAGCGGCGAATCCGGCGTTTTCCGAAAGAAAACCGTAGCCGGGATGGACCGCATCGGCACCGCTGCGCCGGGCGGCGTCGATGATCGCTGCCGAATTGAGGTAGGACTGGGCCACGGCAGACGGGCCGATGTGCACGGCTTCATCGGCCAGGCGAACGTGCAGGGCGTCGGCATCGGCATCGCTGAATACTGCCACCGTACGATAGCCCAGGGCTTGGGCGGTGCGCTGGATGCGGCAGGCAATTTCACCGCGGTTGGCGATGAGGATTTTGCGCAAGGTCGGCATGCTTGAGTTCCCCAAGGGTGAGTGGTCAGGAGACCCAGTTCGGTTTGCGTTTTTGCACAAAAGCCAGAGTGCCTTCGATGCCTTCCGCACCGGTCACGGCGGTGCTGAACCATTCGGCGGCCTGGTCGAGCAAAGGGCCCAGCGGCTGTTCGGTGCTGGCCAGCAACAGCGCCTTGGTGACGGCATTGGCCCCCGGCGCGCAGCGCAGGACATCGACGAGCACCGCATCGAGGCGTTCGGCCAGCGCTTGCGGGTCGTGCTCGACAAAGTGCACCAGTCCCAGTCGATGGGCTTCGAGGCCATTGAAGCGGGCGGCGGTGAGGGCCAGGCGCCGGGTCTGGGTCAGGCCGATGCGTTGCACCACGAAGGGGGCGATCTGCGCGGGGAGCAGGCCCAGGCTGGTTTCTGGCAGACCGAATTGCGCCTGGTGATCGGCCAGGGCGATGTCACTGACGCAGGCCAGGCCAAAACCACCGCCGAGCACTGCGCCTTGCAACACGCAGATCAGCACTTGCGGGGCGTGCTGGGCTTCCTCCAGCAATGCACCGAAGGCGCGATTCAATTCGCGGTAGGCGTCAGCGCCCTGGGCGCGGGCGTTAGCCATGTCCTTGAGGTCGCCACCGGCGCAGAAGTGGCCGCCGGCACCGCCGAGCACCAGCGCGCGAACCTGTCGGTCATCACGCACCGCGGCCAACACTGCGCGTAATTCGCTGACCATTTGCAGGCTCATGGCATTGCGGCAATCGGCGCGGTTCAGGGTGATGTGCAGCACCGCGTTATGCAGTTCCAGCAGCAGGGTCTGGCAAGCGGGGAGGGCGGTCATTTTTTCTTCCCCGGCAGGATGCCCATCAACTTGCAGATGATCCCCAGCATGATTTCGTCGGCGCCACCGCCAATCGACACCAGGCGCACGTCACGGTAGGCGCGGGCCACCGGGTTGTCCCACATGAAGCCCATGCCGCCCCAGTACTGCAGGCAACTGTCGGTGACTTCGCGGCCCAGACGCCCGGCCTTGAGCTTGGCCATTGACGCCAGGCGGGTGACGTCCTGGCCGCGGATGTATTGCTCGGTGGCCTGATAGACCAGCGCCCGCAGGCATTCGATTTCGGTGGAGAGTTCGGCAAGGCGGAAGTGGATCACCTGGTTATCGATCAGGGCATTGCCGAAGGTCTTGCGCTCCTTGCAGTACTCGATGGTGCTGTCGACGCAGTACTCCAGGCCCTTGATCATGTTGGCCGCGCCAAACAGGCGTTCTTCCTGAAACTGCAGCATCTGCATCATGAACCCGGCGCCTTCATGGCCGATGCGATTGCGCTGCGGTACTCGCACGTTGTCGAAAAACACTTGGGCGGTTTCCGAGCTGCGCATGCCCAATTTGTCCAGGTGCGAGCTGAGGGAAATTCCGGGCGTGTTCATCGGCACCATGATCAACGATTTGTTGATGTGCGCCTTGTCGTCCGAAGTGTTTGCCAGCAGGCAGATGAAGTCGGCGCTTGGCGAGTTAGTGATCCACATCTTGCTGCCGTTGATCACGTAGTCGTCGCCGTCCTTGCGGGCGGTGGTTTTCAGTCCGGCGACGTCGGACCCGGCGCCGACTTCCGAGACGCCGATACAGCCGACCTGCTCGCCGGTGATGGCCGGGCGCAGGAACTCGTCACGCAACTCATCGGAACCGAAGCGCGCCAGCGCCGGGGTACACATGTCGGTCTGTACGCCGATCGACATCGGAATGCCGCCGCAGCGAATGGTCCCGAACTCTTCGGCGGCAACAATCGAATAGCTGTAGTCCAGCCCCATGCCGCCGAATTTTTCCGGCTTGGAAATGCCCAGCAGACCGAGGTCGCCGGCCTTGCGGAAAATCTCGTGGATGGGAAAACGCCCGGCCTTTTCCCACTCGTCGACGTGGGGATTGATCTCGCTGTCGACAAACTGTCGAACGGTGCGGCGCAGTGCTTCGTGTTCCTGGGTAAAAAGCATTTTTATTGTTCTCCTTGGGCCGGCCTAGAACCGGGCGACACCGAAACTGTTGGGTTGCAGTGGCCGAACCTCGGCTTCGTGGCAAATATCCAGCAGGTAACCGAGCAGCGTGCGGGTGTCCCGTGGGTCGATCAGCCCGTCGTCCCACAGGCTGGCGCTGCCGTAGAGCGCGGTGGACTGGCTGTCGAGTTTCTGCGCAGTGACCTGTTCGAGCATGTCCAGCACCTTGGGGTCGGGCACCAGGCCTTCCTTGAGTTGCCGCGCCTCGGTGACGATGCGTAGCACCTTGCCGGCCTGGGCACCACCCATCACAGCGGTGCGGCTGTTGGGCCAGGCAAAGATGAAGCGCGGATCGAGGCCGCGGCCGCACATTGCATAGTTGCCAGCGCCGTAAGAACCGCCGACCACGATCGTCAGTTTTGCCACCCGCGCGTTGGCCACCGCCTGAATCAGCTTGGAGCCGTGCTTGATCACCCCTTGTTGTTCCGACTCGGTGCCGACCATGAACCCGGTGGTGTTGTGGAAGAACAATAAGGGGGTCTGGCTCTGGTCGCAGAGCTGGATGAACTGCGCGGCCTTGCTCGCGCCCTGCGGGGTGATCGGGCCGTTGTTGCCGATGAAGCCGCAGGACCGACCCTGGATTTTCAGATGGCCGCAAAGGGTCTGTTGGTCGAACTCGCCCTTGAATTCCAGGAACTGCGAGCCGTCGGCAATCCGCGCGATGATTTCGCGCACGTCGTAGGGCTTTTTCGGATCCTGTGGAATCAGCCCCAGCAGTTCTTCAATGGGGTACAGCGGCTCGTCCCAGGTGCACGACGTGGCCACTGGCAGGCGCGCGTTCCACGGCAGCAGACCGACAATCTCACGCACCAGGCGAATGCCATCGGCGTCATTTTCGGCCAGGTACTCGGCGGTGCCGGCGATTTGCGCGTGCATCTGCGCGCCACCCAATTCCTCGTCGGTGGCGATTTCGCCGGTGGCCGCCTTGAGCAGCGGCGGGCCGGCGAGAAACAGCTTGGCCTTGCCACGCACCACCACCACGTAATCCGAGAGCCCCGGCTGGTAAGCACCACCGGCGGTGGCTGAGCCGTGGACCACGGTAATCTGAGGCAAGCCCATGGCCGACATCCGCGCCTGGTTGGCAAAGCTGCGAGCACCCTCGACGAAAATCTCAGCGGCGTAGTTGAGGTTGGCGCCGCCACTTTCCGCCAAGGTGATCACCGGCAGTTTGTTCTCCATGGCGATCTGTTGCAGGCGCAGGGATTTTTTCAGGCCGCTGGGGGAAATCGTGCCGCCCTTGATCGCACTGTTGTTGGCCACCACCAGCGCACGCACGCCGGACACGTAACCGATCCCGGCGATCAGGCCACCGCCCGCCTGGCTGCCGTCCTTGTCGTCATGCAATTTATAACCGGCCAGGCTCGCCAGTTCGAGGAACGGTGCCCCCGGGTCGAGCAACAGGTTCAGGCGTTCGCGTGGCAGCAATTGGCCGCGCTTGTCGAACTTGGGCTTGGCTTCGGCTGCCTTGTCCAGCAGCTTGCGCTCCAACTGGCGGATTTGCTCGATGCCCGCCAGCATCGCCTGGCGATTCTCTGCGTAGGCTTGGCTTTGCGGGTCGAGTTGAGTTTCGAGTATCGGCATCGATCAGTCTCCATCCCTCAGCACATCGGGCAGATAGGCGCGATGAAAACCGTTGAATGACTCGCTGTGCTGCGCTTTGTGCAGCGGCCACGCCCGGCTTCCCAGGCTCGCTGCGCCGTCGATGCGCAATGTGCTGCCGCTTATGAACGACGCGGCCGGACTCAGCAGGAAGACGATCGCCGCGCTGACTTCCGATTCGGTGCCAATACGTTTGAGCGGCACGTGTTCGCGCAGGGTCGGGATCACCGCCTTAAACGCGCCTTCGTAGGTGTCCATGCCGCTTGAGGCAATCCAGCCGGGGGCGACGGCGTTGACCCGGACCCCGGCATAGCCCCATTCGAACGCAGCAGTCTTGGTGAAATTGTCCATGCCCGAGCGCGCTGCGCCCGAGTGGCCCATGCCGGGCATGCCGCCCCACATGTCGGCGAGCATGTTGACGATGGCGCCGCCGCTTTTGCTCATCGACTGGTTGAACACTTCGCGGGCCATCAGGAAGCCGCCCACCAGATTGGTGCGCATCACCGTTTCAAAGCCTTTCTGGTTGATCGACGCCAGGGGCGCGGGGTATTGGCCGCCGGCATTGTTGACCAGGCCCTGGATCGAGCCGTGATCTTCGATCAGTTTTTTCACCAGTTGCCTGACTGAGTCTTCCTCACGGATATCGCAGGTGTGCCAACTGGCCTGACCACCGTCCTCGATGATTTCCATGGCCACCGCTTGCAGCTTTTCCGGCTTGCGCCCCACCAACACCACGTGGGCGCCGAGGGCCGCCAGTTCGTGCGCGGTGCAGCGGCCGATGCCGCTGCCACCACCGGTGACGATAATGGTCTGGCCGGCAAACAGATCGGGTTTGAAGATTGAATCAAATGCCACGGCGACAGCCCTCTAGTTGACTTGGTCAGCGATGTGTTGCGGTACCGGAATCTGGATTTCCAACAACTGCTGGGCAAAGGCCTTGCCCTGTGGGTCGATCCGCAGGCTCGCCACGCCACCGCCACCAAGGGCGTTTTCCAACAGGAAATTCAGGCTATGGCTACCTGGCAGATACCAGCGCTCGACCCGGCCGTGGATCGGGTCGAGCGCATGGCGCATCCAGTCAACGACCACCTCGGGAGTCAGCGCCTCGGCGATCCATGGCAGGTAATCGGGCGAGCGGGCCATGACCCCGATATTGCTGTGATTACCCTTGTCGCCGGATCGCGCCACCGCCAGTTTTACCAGCGCCACACTGGCGTCCGCCTGGCCCTGGGGTTTGGGCGTTATGAATGGCAAGGGCAGGTCGGCGCTGTCGAGATGATCAAGGGCGGGCAGGACGCAGGGGTGGCGATGGCCTTGCAGGTCGACGGTCAGGGTGCAGGCGGATTTGTCGATGAGAAAGGAGAACAGGCGGATTAGTGGATAGACCGTGGGGCGACCACCGACGATGCCGGTCAAGCCAGGCGCCATGCCGGTGGCAGCTTGGGCGATCTCCCGGGAAAACAGCACCAGCGCCTGTTTGCTCGGATGCCGCACGGCGAGCTTGATCACCACTTCGCGGCTGTCCTGGCGCTGGCCATGGGGGCCGTAGGTCGCTTCGCTGCCCAGCAGTTCGATATTCACCTCGGTGTAGGGCGCCCAGCCGCGCTGCTCGAACATCTGCGACGTTTTATTGATGATCGCTTCGCTCACTCGATGGGCCTTGGCGACGGCGTCGATGCCGGCGATCAGGCAACTGGCGGTGCAGCGAAAGCCGTCCGGGTAAGTGGCACTGACTTTGTATTGCGCGGTCGGTGCGAGGCCCTTGGCGCCGTGTACCTGGACCCGATCCTTGCCCTGCTGATGAAGTTTCACCTGGCTGAAATCGCAGATCACATCCGGCAGCAGGTAGGCCCGTGGGTTGCCGATCTCATACAGCAGTTGTTCGCCCACGCTCAACGGGCTGATCAAGCCGCCGGTGTCGGGCGCCTTGCTGACGATGAACTGGCCGTCGTCCTGCACCTCGACCACCGGGAAGCCGATGTGCTCGTAGTCCGGCACTTCGCGCCAATCGGTGAAATTGCCGCCGGTGCACTGTGCGCCGCACTCGATGATGTGCCCGGCCAATGCCGCCTGGGCCAGTTTGTCGTAGTCCTGCCAGGACCAACCGAACTCATGCACCAGGGCCGCGCTGACCACGGCGCTGTCGACCACCCGTCCGGTGATGACGACGTCCGCACCCAGTCGTAGCGCTTCGACAATGCCCGGGGCGCCGAGGTAGGCATTGGTCGACACACAGAATGCCGGCAAGGGCGCATCGTTGAACATCTCCCGTACCCCGCTGGCCGCCAGTTGCGGGAATTGCGGCTGCAGGTCGTCGCCCAGCAGCACGGCAATTTTCAGCGCCAGTCCGGCCTTGTCGCAGGCGGTTTGCAGGGCGGCGGCGCAGGCCTGTGGATTGACTCCGCCGGCGTTGCTGATCACCCGAATTCGTTGCTCGGCGATGGCCGGCAGCAGCGGCGCGAGGACTTCGACGAAGTCACTCGCGTAGCCGGCCTGGGGATCTTTCATACGTGCCCCGGCCAGCAGTGACAGGGTGATTTCTGCCAAGTAGTCGAACACCAGGTAGTCCAGGGCGACGCCTTCAACCAGTTGGGCTGCGGCGGTGGAGGTGTCGCCCCAAAAGGCACTGGCACAACCGATACGCACGGTTTTATTCATGGCAAGCCTCCGACGGAAGTGCTTCGAGGCTACCAAGCAAGCGCTTGGTTTGTAAAGTCCGATCAGATCTTCTTCCCAAGCGCTTGCTTGGTTGCCGCGTCGGGCTTAAATTGCCCGCGCAGCCCACAGCGTTCGTGGTGCGTGCGCACAGGTGATCGAGCGACTGTAGGAGAGAATGGGTGGACGAGCAAAAAGCCCTGCTGGTAATGCGTGAACTGGTCGACAGCGGCCAACTGACCGACCCCGACAGTGCGCGCGGCAAATTGCTGCAGATGGCCGCCCACCTCTTTCGCAACAAGGGCTACGAACGCACCACGGTGCGCGACCTGGCCAGCGCGGTGGGTATTCAGTCCGGGAGCATTTTTCATCACTTCAAAAGCAAGGATGAAATCCTGCGGGCGGTGATGGAGGAAACCATTCGCTACAACACCGCCTTGATGCGCACCTCGCTGGCCCAGGCCGGCAGCGTGCGTGAGCGAGTGTTGGCGCTGATTCGCTGCGAACTGCAATCGATCATGGGCGGCAGCGGCGAGGCGATGGCGGTACTCGTCTATGAGTGGCGATCCCTGTCCGAGGAGGGCCAGGTTCAGGTGCTGGCATTACGCGATATCTACGAGCAGATCTGGTTGCAGGTGCTGGGTGAGGCGAAAGAGGCAGGCTTGATCCGCGGCGACGTGTTCATTACTCGACGCTTCATGACGGGTGCGCTGTCCTGGACCATCACCTGGTTCCGTCCCGATGGCAGCATGAGCCTCGATCAATTGGCCGATGAGGCGTTGCTGCTGGTGCTCGCGGAACAATGACATTTCAGTCAAAACGCATTAAATAGCCATCATTGCGTTGTCTAAGCCGGAGTAACCGCCTAACTTAGTCGAGTAAGTGCATTTCAAGGGTGGTTCAAACCGATGTATTCGCCAGTTCGGATGGCTTCTCGGGTGGTGTTGGTGGCGCTCTGCGCGCTGCTGGTGGCGCCGACCTGGGGCGCGCAGGTGGTGCGTATCGGTGCGGCCCATTTTCCGCCCTACACCATCCGCCCCGAAAACGGCATCGACATCGGTTTGTTGCCGCAACTGATCGTTGCCTTGAACCAGTTCCAAAGCGACTATCAATTTGTCCTGGTCCCCACCTCCATCCCGCGGCGCTTTGGTGACTTCCAGCAGGGGCGGATCGACATGGCGATCTTCGAAAATCCGCAATGGGGTTGGCAGGAGATAGCTTACACGGCCGTCGACATGGGCCTGGAAGACGCGGAAGTATTCGTCTCGCAACGCTTGCCAGAGCGCCAGCAGAGCTATTTCGATGACCTGAAGGACAAGCGTCTGGCGCTGTTCAACGGCTATCACTACGCCTTCGCCCAGTTCAATGCCGACCCCCGCGACCTGATCAGTCAGCATAACGCTACCTTGACCTACTCCCATGACAGCAACCTGCTGATGGTGCTGCGTGGCCGTGCCGACATCGCCTTGGTCACCCGCTCGTTCTTCAGCGACTACCTGCTGCGCAATGACGGCGTCGGGCCGAAACTGCTGGTCTCGGAACGGATTGACCAGATCTATCACCACTACGCCTTGTTGCGGCCACAGGCGCCGATCAGTGCGGCGGCTTTTGCGCGGATGCTCCAGGGATTGCGCGACAACGGCCAGATGCTGAAGATTTTCGACCCGTACAAAATTGCCCTGGTCGCCGTGCCCCCGAGCTGAAATGGAACTAGTAACGGGCGAAGGTGGCGCCTCGGGTGTCGGAAACTTCTCGGCAATGCACCAGCGCATCGCGAATCATGAAGTTGACGAGAGTCGGCGAGACACCCAGTTCCCTGGCGATGTCCTTTTGTGGCACGCCGTGCAGGCGGTACATCTCAAAGGCATAGCGGGTGCGGCTCGGCAGTTCGCCGAGGGCATCGGCGATCGTTTCCAGGGTGCGGAAGTTGCTGTGCGAGATTTCCGGCGACGCACCGTGGATGACCACATTCAAGCCTTCCTCTTCAGGCCCTGAGTACTTCTGCTCCAGTGCCTGCTTGCGGTAATGGTCGATCGCCAGGTTGCGTACGATCTGGAACAGATAGCTCAGCTGCGCCTTGAACGAGGATGTGATGTGTGGCGCCGACTGCAAGCGAAAGAATGCGTCCTGCACAACGTCTTCAGCACGGGAACGGCAACCGGTAATGCGCGCTGCGATTTTCACCAGTACCGGCCGGTTATCAACAAATGCCTGCAGTAGCGGTGAGTCGTACCTGCCGTGGGAAACGTTTTCCATCATGGAAGTCACCTTGTCGCAAAAAGTTGGTAGGACGACCAGCGTTTCGGAACCGTCCTACGATCCAGCGACAAGCTATGACTAATGATAATAATTGTCAATTAGGAATGGTTATTGATTCTGTCCTGGGACGGGTTTTCGAACGATTGCACATCGATCAGACCGTCGCTATTCATGGACCGATTGGCTGCTCCTGTAAGTCGGTGCCCGATGCTGGGTCTGCATCGATTGGCAACGTGTTTTTCGCGGCCTCACTTCGGCCCGAGTATCTTCGTCAGTTTGTCCGGTGACGGGGCGCCTTGTTGCTGTTGCAACTCGCCCTTGTCATCCATGTAGAAAATCGCCGGGGTGGCGGACAGTTCCAGTTCGTCCATCAGGCGCATGTTGTCGTCGAGCTTGGCCTGGACGTCGGCAGGGATGCTCTTCAAGGCTTTCAGCGTGCTTTTCTTGCCGGCTTTTTCATGTTCATCCAGAGCCTTCGCCGGGTCCTTGCTGGCCAGCAGTGCGGCGGACTTGCCCGGGCTGTCTTCGCGGATGATGCCGACCATGATATGCCGCAGCTGCACCTTGCCGGCCTTGACCCAAGGCCGAGCCTGTTCCCAGAACATGGTGCAGTAGGGGCAGTTAGGGTCGCTGAACAGGTACACCACGCGAGGCGCATTCTTGTCGCCGTCAGCGATCCAGTGGCTGGCGTCCATCTTCGCCCAGACTTCCTTGGCCATCGGCGCATAGACCAGTTTCTGCAGAGGCTCGGCGCTCAAGTCTTTGCCATCGGCGTCGTACAGGTTGCCCAGCAACACGTGTTTGCCGTCCGGTGTCAGGTAAAGGGCCATGCCGCGATTCTGGTACTGCGCGGCATACCCGCGCAAGCCGTCCGGAGCATCGAAGCTGCCGATGATTTTCGCGCCCTTGGCCTCGATCTTGCGGAGCGCCTCGGGCAGCTCTTCAGCCTGCAACAAAGGGCTCTGCAGCAGGGCGGTGCCCAGGGTCAACGTCAGCAGGTGGCGGAAGCGGGGCATGGCAATTTCCTTGTTGTATGGGGCTGAGTGGCTGCGTCGGGGCTGCCGAAGTTTTCCAGCGCCCGGGCCAGACTGGCATCAGAGAGTTCGCCGAGATGGCTGGCCAGCAGACGACCTTCGGCGTTATAGAAAAGGGTGGTAGGCAGCGCCATGGAGCCAACGGCCTGGCCCAGGCGACCACCGCCATCGAACAGGATATTGGTCAGGCTCAGGCCCTGGGTGGCGAGGAAGGTGCTGACGCTCTGCATGCTTTCGCCTTGATTGACGAACAGGAAGGTCAGGTCCGGGCGCTGTTGCTGGGCGTTTTCCAGCACCGGCATCTCCCGGCGGCACGGCGGACACCAGGTCGCCCAGAGATTGATCACCAGCGGGCCACCCTGATAGTCCGTGAGTTGCACGGTTTCCCCGGCGGCGTTGCGCAAGGTGATGTCTGGCAATCGGGTACCCTGTTCGTAGAGGTTCAGCGACAGACTCGCCAACAGCCAGAACATCAGACCAGTGCCGACCCCATAACCCAAAGGCTTGCGCAGGCCCACGCGGCGCCAGCCCCACAGGACGGTCGCCAGCAACAGGACAATGACCCCGGGCCAGACCAGGAAGCCGCCGTCACGCAGGTCGATGATCTGCCACGGATCACCGTGGTAGTGAGCCCAATAGGCAATCACAAAGCCGACGCGGGCGGCGAGCAAGCCCAGCAGGAACAAACCGAACAGCACCGACTCGGGATTTTCACCGCCACGTTTGGCCACTCGCCAACCGACAAAAGTCGCCAATGCCAGGGCACTGATCAACAGCAAGTGATTGAGCGCGATGGCGAACGTGCCCAGGGTAAAAGTCAGCATCAGCGGGCGTCCCGGGTGATGTTCCAGCGATGCAGGAAGCCAGCGGCATCGACTTCACCGGTAATCCGCTGGCTACGGCGTTCTTCGCCATCGGCACCGATCCACAACAGGCTGGGTGGCCCCGGCACTTTGTAGCGTGCGAGCAGCTCGCGGCTCGCGGGATTGTCGGCGGTCACGTCAAGGCGCACCAGGCGGACATCCTTGAGTGCAGCCATGACCTCGGTCTTGCCGAATACCTGTTTTTCCATGATCTTGCAGGACACGCACCAGTCGGCGTAATAGTCCAGCAGCACCCATTGACCCTGGCCCCGAGCGGCGTCCAGTTCAACCTGCAACGCGGCGGGGTTGTTGACGGTGACAAAGGCATCGTGGGCGCTAGGGCTGGCTGCAGTGCCAGAGGTTTGCCCGCGATAGATCTGCAAAGGTTTGAACAGGTCGTCCGTGCCGCCCGCAGCCCCCACCAGCAACACCGCGCCCCACACCCCTGACAGCAGGGCCAGACTGCCAAACAGGTAGGCGACGCGACCGAAACCGCCGGTCTGGCGCCAGGCGCTGTAGGCGATGATCAGCAGCAACGCGCCCCACAGGCCGACCCACAGCGACTCATCGAGCACCGGGCGCACCATGACCAGCGCGGTGCCGAGAAACAGGAAGCCGAATACGCCTTTGAGCAGGTTCATCCAGGTGCCGGGCTTGGGCAGGAAACGATTGCCCACCGTTACCAGTAACAGCAGTGGCAGGCCGATCCCCAGGCCCATGGTGAACAGGATCAAGCCACCGTGCAGGGCGTTGCCGCTTTGGGCGATATACAGCAGCGCGCCGGCGAGCGGGGCGGTCATGCACGGGCCGACCAGCAAGCCGGACAGGGCGCCGAGGATTCCGGCGCCGAGTAGACTGCCGCCGCCCTGTTTGCGACTGGCGTTTTCCAGGCGATCACGCACAGCGACCGGCAATTGCAATTCGAAAAAGCCAAACATCGGCAGGGACAACAGCACAAAGATCAGTGCAAAACTGCCCAGCAACCAAGCGTTCTGCAGCAACGCCTGCAGGTTGGCCCCGAGCATCGCGGCGAGCACGCCGAGGGCCGCGTAGACCAGGGCCATGCTCACTACATAACTGCCGGCCAGAGCAAACCCACGCTTGGCACTGGCGCCACTGCCGACGATCAGACCCGCAAGAATGGGCAGCATCGGCAGCGAACAGGGGGCAAAGGCCAGCAACAGGCCCAGGCCGAAGAACACCAGCAGGCTCCAGCCCAGTGCGTGTTGTTGCAGTCCGCTGGCGAGGGCCTGGTCTGGGGCTTCAGAGGCGGCGCCTGGCGGGGTGCCGCCAAGGTCGACAACCTGGGTTTGTGGCGGGTAGCACAGGCCGGCATCGGCACAGCCCTGATAGCCGACCTTGATTTGACCGGTGGCGCCGGCCGGGATCTTCAGTTCCAGGCCCTGGCGATACACCTGCTGGTCACCGAAGAACTCGTCACTGTGGTCCTCGCCCTTGGGCAGCGCGGGTTTATGGGCGTCGGCCAGGCCGTTGAAGGTCAGGCGTTTCTGGTACAGGTAATAGCCGTCGGCAATCTGCCAGAACAGTTGGGTTTCCCCGGATTCCAGGCGTTCGGAGGTCAGGACGAAGGCTTTGCCCACAGGCAGGAAGTCAGGTTTGCTTTCGAACGGATTGGACCCGGCCTGGGCCAGGCTGGCAAAAAAAACCAGGAACAGTAGAAACAGACGACGCATGGGCAAACCTTATTACCGGTACAAGTGGAGGCACGATGACGGCTGGCGATTAACCGATGATTAACCGCGCTGTCCTTGTGGAGCAGGCGACTGGGGCATAATGTCCGCTTAATCGGCAGTTGTCTTAATCACCCTTTTTCAACAGGTCACACCATGCACGTACTTGTCTGTGAAGATGATGAGCTGATCGCCAGCGGCATTGTAGCCGGACTCACTGCCCAGGGCTTGACCGTAGAGCACGTGGCCACGGCGTCGGCTGCGCGGGCCATGCTCAAGGTCGCCGAGTTCGATGTGATGGTGCTCGATCTGGGTCTGCCCGATGAAGATGGCCTGAAACTATTGCAGCAATTGCGTCACCAGGGCCTGGAGATTCCGGTACTGATTCTCACCGCACGCGACTCGGTGACTGATCGCGTCGATGGCCTGCAGGCGGGCGCCGACGACTACCTGCTCAAACCCTTCGACCTGCGCGAACTGGCTGCGCGCCTGCACACCCTGTTGCGCCGGGTGGCGGGGCGCAGCGTCAATCTGATCGAGCATGGTGCCCTGAGCTACGACCCGAGCAGTCGCGAAACCCTGCTGGCCGGGCAGCCGGTGGACTTGTCCCGGCGCGAGCAATCGCTGCTGCAAGCCTTGCTGCATAACCGTGGGCGAGTACTGTCCACCGAGCAATTGAAAGACAGCGTGTACGGCTTCAACGATGAGTTGGAGAGCAATGCCCTCAATGTGCACATCCACCATCTTCGGCGCAAACTCGGCAATGGCATCGTCGAGACAGTGCGCGGCCTAGGCTATCGCCTCGGTCCTGCCGACGGCCCCGAGCCGCGCAAATGATGAGTTTGCGTTTGCGTCTGAGCCTGACGCTCGGCGTGGCTTTTGCGATGATCTGGGCCTTGGCGGCCGCCTGGATGCTCAGTGATCTGCGCAATCAGATGATGTTTTCCCTCGATCAACGGCTGGTCGCCTCGGCACGCATGGTGGCCGGTCTGTTGGAGCAATTGCCGACCCTGCCGAGCAAGGGCGAGGGTACCCATTTCAGCGCCGAGCAGTTGACCGTTCCGGGCGGCATGGCCTGCCAGGTCAGTTCCCTGCGTGGCGAAATCCTCGCACGCAGCCACACCACCCCTGAGCAAACCCTGGAAGCGGAAAAAATCGGCTTTCATGACCAGATGATCGACGGTGTGCGCTGGCGCAGTTTCACCCTGGTGCGCGACGACCTGCGCATCACCACGGCCGATCGCCAAGTGGAACGCGAAGCGCTGAACATGTCGGTCCTTCTCACTGCCTCAGTGCCGGTGGGCGTGGCGCTGCTGGGGTGTCTGTGTCTGTTGTGGCTAGGCATTGGCCAGGGCCTGGCACCGCTCAACCGCATGCGCGATGCCCTGATGCGGCGCAGCGCCGATTCACTCGAGCCATTGCAGGTGCAGCCGCTGCCGAGTGAGTTGCAGCCCTTGCTGGAAACTCAGAACCAATTATTCCAGCGGATCGGCAGGACCATCGAGCGTGAGCGTCGGCTGACCGGCGACGCAGCCCACGAATTGCGCAGTCCGCTGACCGCGATCAAGACCCACCTGCAAGTGGCGCGTATGACCGAGGGCGCTGCCCGCGATCAATCCCTGGCCCGCGCCGAAGAAGGAGCCGATCGTCTGCACCGGACCCTGGAGCAACTGCTGCTGTTGGCCCGGGTCGAGGGCAGCCTGTCGTTTGACGACGGGGTGCAGTGCAATGCCGAACAGGTGGCGCGCCTGGCGATCCAGGATGCGTCGAGCGGAGACCGTGCGCGGATTCGTCTGCAACTGCCTGCGAGTTACTCACAGGCACCGCTGCAAATGCCGGCGGTGCTGGCGATTGCCGCATTACGCAACCTGCTGGACAACGCCCTGCGTCACACGCCCGACGACGCGCCGGTGGAACTGAGCCTGGAAACCATCGGCAATCGCCTGCGTTTCCAGGTCCGCGACCACGGCCCGGGCATCGCCGCCGACGACCTGCAACACCTGACCCAACGCTTCTGGCGTAACAGCACGAGCAACGGTTGCGGACTGGGCCTGGCGATTGTCCAGGCAATCGTCCAGCGCTGTGGCTGTGTCCTGCATTTCGACAGTCGCCCGGATGGCCTGCGGGTCGAGTTGACCGTACCGTTGCAAGCCTGAAAACCCATGAAGCCCCAGACCACATTCCAGGTCTGGGTGATGCGCCTCAGGCTTGCCGCTTGATCGCTTGCAGGGTGTAGCTCAGCGGCAGGCGCCACGGTGCTTGCTTGAGGCGATATTCGCCGCGGTCGTCGCAGACCATCTGCCCCGGCAGAGCTTCCCAGGGAATGCTCTGATGCTCCACCAGGCCACTGATCTGCAGGCCATGCTTGAGCAGGGCGCTGATGATCTCGCCCATGCCGTGATTCCACTCATGGGACAGTGTGGCGGTCAAGGTCTGGTCGGTTTCGACATAGGTGCCGGGGTCATCCCAGGCCAGCGGCGTCTCGCATTCGAAGTAGGGTTGTTCGACGGACAGCAGGTCCTGGCGGCTCTCGTTCAGGGTCCACAGCATCGGATGGCCTTCACGAATGAACAGCCGTCCGCCGGGCTTGAGTAGATGGCTCACGGTACGTGCCCAGCGGTCGATGCTGGGTAGCCAGCACAAGGCGCCGATGCCGGTAAAGACCAGATCAAAGCCGCCGGCCGGCAGTACCTGGGGCACGTTGTCGATTTCCGATTCGAGGTAATCGATGGCCGTGTCGCAACGCCTGGCCAGTTCTCGCGCCTGGTGCAGGCTGGCCGCCGAGAAGTCCACCCCGCTCATTTGCGCGCCGAGGCGCGCCAGCGACAGGGTGTCGGTGCCGATGTGGCATTGCAGGTGGATCCCGCGCAAGCCGGCGATGTCACCGAGCAACGGCAGATCGAAACGCACGACCTCGGAGAGAAAGCGCGGATCGTCGACAAAGGACTGCACCGCGTATTCCCCGGACGCCGCATGCAGCGGCGCGCGGTCGTCCCAGTTGGCTTTGTTGTGCTTGATGTAGTCACTCATGTGGAGACCCGATCCTTGTCTGTCCTGAGGGGGAGGCGGGCAGACTAGCATCGGGTTCTTCATCGGTTCCTGAGGGTTTTTGTAAGCATCCTCAGGATTTCTGCAGCAGCGCGTTCAACAGTTGGTCAATGTTGCCCGAGAGCTCGGCCAGCGGATCGTCGCCATCGGTGCTCAGCACCAGCAACTGACTGCCTGCCGCCGTAATCGCAGCCTTCAGCGCATCTGACGGCTGGCGATGGTGCAGGACCAACGCCACATCGTTGTCCTTCAGGCTGGCGCTCAGCTGTTGCAGGGCCTCGGGCGTCCATTCGTTGTCGGTGCGCGCATCGACACCCGCCGACTCCAGATTCAGGCCGCTGATCAGATAGTCAAAGTGATCGCTGAGGCTGAACACGCTGAGGTTGTCAGCATCGGCCAGTTTCGCCTCGCTGTCGGCGCTGAGTTTGAGCAGGCGTTGCTTGAAAGTGGCCAGGTTGCTGTCGATCTTCGCCTTGGCGTCGGGCACCAGGCGTACCAGGTCGGCGGCGATCACGTCGGCCATGCGTCCCAGGTTGTTGCTGCTCATCCAGGGTTGGCTGTTCAGGCCGTCGCTCTTGCCCGGTTGCAGGGCGACCCCGGGCAGCGCGCCATCCACCGGGCGCGCGGCGTCGATTTCGACGATGCGGATATTGCTGCGCCGGGCGTTGGGGTAGAGCGGGTCATCGGGCCACAGCGAGCGCAGGCCGATCACCGCATCAGCGTCCAATGCGAGCTTGTGCAGGGCCGGGGCGCCGCGTCCGGTGAAATACGACGCCTGGCGCGAGCCCGGCAAATTGGCCGGTGCCGCCCGTTCCAGGCTGATGTCGGTACCCTCGACCAGGCAGCTCGCCAGGCCGTAGGTGATCGGCAACGAAGCCAGTACCAGGACCTTATGGCTGGAGGTCGCGCCATGCAGTGCGGTATTGCCGATGCCGTTGCTGGCGACCACGCGCATCGGTTCGAAACGGTCGCTGGCGAAGGTGCTGTTGGCCAGGCCGCAAAGAGCGAGGGCCAGGGTCAGTTGGCGCAAGGTAAAAGACATTTATCCAATATTCCCTTTGAGGCTGGGGACCACGCCGCGCGCGATGGCGGCCAGGGCGAAGGCCATGCCGGCCACCAGAATGATTGCCGCGCCGGAGGGGATCGGCAGGTCGAAGACGATGGGCGCAAGAATCCCGCACAGAGTGCTGATGGTTGCGATCAACACCGAGCACCAGAAGAAACCCTTCAGCGACTGGCTCAACAGGCGCGCGGCAGCGGCCGGGATCACCAGCAGCGCGCCCACCAGGATGGCGCCGATGACTTTTACTGCCGCTACAGTGATCAGCGTTACCAGGATCACGAACAGGTAATCGAGGGTTTTCACTGCCACGCCGCGAACCGCCGCCAATTGCGGGTTGAAACTGGCGAGCATGATCCGGTTGTACAGCGGCAGGCTCAGGCCCATCACCAGCGAGCCGACGATGGCCAATACCAGCAAGTCATTGCCGTTGACCGTCAGCACCGAGCCGAACAGCACGTTCTCGAGAATGTGCACGTTAATCTTGCCGGCGAGGATCAACAGCAGGCTGGCGCCCATGGCCAGGGACACCGAGAGGAAGACTCCGATCAGGGTGTCCGGGGCGAGTCCTGTGCGGTTGCGCAGGTAGTTGAGCAGAATGCCGAACAACAAGCAGTAGCCGAACAGGCTGCCGTAAGGACCGGTGTAGGGTTCGCCGAGCAAAATGCCGATGGCCACGCCGGTGAGAGCCGCGTGACCGACTGCCTCGGAGAAAAACGCAAAGCGCTTGACCACCACCAGCGTACCCAGCCCGCCCAGGACCGGGCCGATCAGCAGGCCGGCGAGCAGGGCGTTGACCACAAACCCGTAGGCCAGCGCTTCTGGCAGGTAGCCGGAGGACGCCCAGCCCTGGATCATCAAACGAAAGGCTTCGTAACTCATCACGCCGCGCTCCCGCTGGTCCGTGGGTGGGTGGAAAACAGGCTCAGCAGGCGTTCCGGAGTCAGCGCCTGTTGCGGCGTGGCGTCGAACAGTACCCGGCGATTGAGCCCGGTGACGCGATCGGCCAGGCGGCCAACGGCTTCCAGGTCGTGCTCGATCCACAACACGGTGATTCCGGCCTGGCGCCAGTCGTTGAGCAGGCGCTCGAATACCTGGATTCCGGCTTCGTCGAGGGCTGACATCGGTTCGTCGAGCACCAGCAGTTGCGGGGCCGGAATCAGGCCTTGGGCCAGCAGCACCCGCTGGCGCTCGCCGCCGGACAGCGCGCCCATGCGCCGCTTACGCTTGTCTTGCATGCCCACGCGTTCCAGCGCGGCGTCGATGGCAGCGCTGTAGTGGCGGCTGATGCCGAGAAACGCCGGGCGCCGCTGGCACATGGCGGCCATGAAATCGTCGACGGTCATCGGCAGTCCTCGATCGAACTCCAGCGCCTGCGGCACGTAACCGATAGTGCCTGGCTCGCCGGGCCATTGCAGGCTCAGGCGACCCTGATGGGGCATCTGGCCGAGCAGGGTCTTGATCAGCGAGCTCTTGCCGCCACCATTGGGGCCGACCAGCGCGTGCACGCTGCCGGGCTGAACCTGGAAACTGACGCCCTGGAGAATCGTGGTGCGGCCGAGGCTCAGGCTGACGTCTGAAAACTCCACGGCGGGACCGGCCAGCGACACGCTGAGGTTTTGCTGGATGGTCATGCGCCGGCCTCCTGAATCGCCCGGACGACAGTGTTGAGGTTGCCGGTCATTTCTTTTTCATACTTCTCGGCGCTGTATTCACCGTAGGAAATGTGCGACAGCGGGTAGAGTTTTACTCCCGATTCACGCTGGATGGTGTC
This sequence comes from Pseudomonas fluorescens, assembly GCF_019212185.1. Classification (NCBI taxonomy): domain Bacteria; kingdom Pseudomonadati; phylum Pseudomonadota; class Gammaproteobacteria; order Pseudomonadales; family Pseudomonadaceae; genus Pseudomonas; species Pseudomonas fluorescens. The sequence continues at coordinate 4,715,297 of NZ_CP078138.1, read as the reverse complement.
GACATACGCAGACGGGAAATCCATCTCCGAGAAGATCACCTTGACGTCCAGTTCGCGCAGTTGGTCGATGGTTTTCTTCAACTGGCTCGGGCTCGGCTCGATGCCGTGGGCCGGCTCGACCACAGCGGTCACTTCCAGGCCGAATTCACGCAGCAGGTAGTCGTAGGCGGCGTGAACCGTGGCCACCCGCAGGTCGGCATTGGGTGCGGAGGTCAGTTTGGCCAGGGCGTCGGCGCGCATCTGCCGCAGGCGTTTGCCATAGGCGCGGGCGTTCTGGGTGTAGGTCTTGGCGTTGTCCGGGTCGAGCTTGCCCAGCTCCCGGGCGATGTTGTTGACCTGGGCAATGGAGGCGCTGATTGACAGGAAGGTGTGCGGGTTAACCACTTTGCCGGCGCCGCGTGCGGCAATCCCGGTGGCGGCCAGCAACGGCACGTTCTCGTTGGCTTCGATCACCTTGACGTTGGGGGTTTCACTGGCGGCGATCATGCGGTCGGCGAAGTCGTCGTGGCCGACACCGTTAAGCACAATCACATCGAGGCCGGCGATACGCTTGATGTCTTCGGCGCGGGGTTCGTAGGCATGGGGGTTGAAGCCCGCCGGAATCAGCGGCACCACTTCCGCCTTGTCACCGACGATATTGGCCACGTAGCTGTAGTACGGATGCAGGGTGATACCAATGCGCAGGCGTTTGGCCTGATCGGCGCTGGCCAGGGGCATGATGATCAAGGCCATGAGGCCGATCAGCAGGCGCTGCAAAAAACGAGGACGTGAAGATGAACTGGACATGGGCAAGCGGTCTTCTCTCGGAGGAATGCGCAAATCAGTGTTTATGCTGACGGGTGACACCGGCGTCGAATTGAGCGACGACCTGTTTCCAGCCCGCGCTGCTTAGTGCGCTGTCGGCCAGGTCGCCAGGGGCTTTCAGGTCTTTGCTGCGATTGAGCCAGATGTCCGGCTCGGCTTTGCCTTCGGCGTTCAGGCGCATCAGGAACGAACCGGCCACTTCAGGGGCCTGGCTCTGGCCAAAGTAGGCGTTGCTGTCGAGCAACTGCCAGGCATGGCCGCCACGGCTGACCGAGCTGGCGTCCTGGGCAAAAGGCGCAAAGCCTTCGTCGGCAAGGAGTTGCGGGGTCGGCAGGGCCTGTTGTTCTTCGCGCAACAGCTGGATTTCGTCGAGGGTCACCCGCAGGTCGGCGTAAATACCTTGCTCGGCAGCGCTGAGGTCGCGGCGGGCATCCAGTTGATGGGACTCGACGCTGCTGATGACCTGGGATTCGCCGCGCCAAAGCACAACCGAGCCGGCAACCGCGAGGATCGCCAGGCACAGCAGCAGGACATATAGGGTTTCGTGGCCGGCACCGGCCGGGCGCACGAGTTGGGTGGTGGGCGTGCTCATGGGGCCTCGATATCCGCTTGGTCGATTTCGACCACGTGGCCTGGGCCGGCGTCGAACAGGACGTAGAATTCAGCGCCGGGTTTTTTGAAGGTCACGGTCGAATCGGCGCCGAGCTTGCCCGGGACCAGGATGGTCTCGTCATAGCCGATCACATCCAGGGTCACCCCCGGTGCGCCGCTGCCATCGGAAAAACCACCGGTGCAGCGAATCTGCTCGGCATCGATGGCCTTGCATTCGCACATTGGGTTGTGGGCCAGTGCCTGTGCGCTGAAACCTGCGCCCAAAGCCAGAAACAGTGCACTGCCAAGCAGGCGCAGTGGGGAATTACGGCGGGCAACGGTCATGGTTTGCCTCCTTGTTTGTTCAGCCAGGCGAGGGTCGCGGGGGAAGCGTTGGCGAGCGGTACGGCGGCCTGGTGCATGCTGCCGTCCCAGCCTTCCATGGTGATCCAGATTTCGGCGTCGGCGTTGGTCTTCTGCGGGATCGGCAGGGTCGCGCCCATGCGATAGGGCGAACCAAAGAAAATCACCCCGGCGGCGCGCAAGCTGCGGGGTTTGCCGATACGCAGATACGTAGCCTTGACCTCACTGATACAGGCCTGGCACAGCGCTGCGTTGAAGCTCTTCATGTAGCCCGCCGGCCCGGAGTTGAGCGGCGCTTCGTTGCGCAACTCAGCCAGTTGCAGGCTCCAGGGGCCGACCTGGATCTCGCCGATTTCACGTTCGCCCAGGCCGCTATCGCCACGAAACAGCGCGACGTCGGCGAAGTACTTGGGCATGAATCCCAGCGGGATCAACAGCAGCAGGATGTTGATATGAAAACGATACTTGTGCCAAAGCTGGCTCAAGCGTGACGGTTGTGGTGTTACGGCGCTGACCTTGCTCACAGGTTGCCCTCTGGCGAGTTGCTGTTCATGGCTGCAACCGGTTGTTCAACCTTGGCCGCACGGGGTGGCTTGTTGCTACGTTTCAGGGCATTGGCGGTGGCCAGGGCGGTGCGCTTGGTCCAGATCAGCAAGCCGCTAAGGACCATCATGCTCAGCACCAGGCCGAAGAAGAACCAGATCATCTTGATCCACAGGCCACCAAAGTCGCCGGTGTGCAGCGGACGCATGGATTCGGTAACGAACTCCAGCCCGGTGCGGTCCGACAGCAGGCGCGAGGCATCGATCTCGCCGTTGTAGGGGTTGATGGTGGCGGTCTGGAACATCAGCGGATACCAGCCACGGCCACCTACGTTCAAGTGGCTATAGGCATTGCTCGGCAGGCTGACGAAGCTTGCCTCGAGCCCGGGGATTTTCTCCTGGGCGATGAGGATGGCGTTGTCCAGGTCGATGATTTTCGGCGGTGAACCGTCCGCCGAGACCGGCACGCTTTCGCGGGCGACCACTGGAATCACTGGCTCGCTGGAAATCGAGATGTGGTTGTCGAACAGCAGCGCTTCGATCAGGAACCAGATGCCGGTGACCGAGATGACCGCGATGAACCAGATCGACCAGATCCCGCTCAGGCGATGGAAATCGCCCCAGAAAATCCGCGCGCCATGGTTGAAACGCAGGGTCGGCTTGAAAAAGCCTTTCCAGAACTTTTTGTACACCACCAGGCCAGTAATTAACGACACCAGCAGGGGAATGCCGAGGAACGACACCAGGTACCAGCCCCAGCTGAATCCATTGGTGAAGGGCACCAGCCACCAGCCATGCAAGGCCCGAGTGAAGGCTTCGAAGTTGAAGTCCGGGCTGATGCCCTGGATAACCCCCGTGTAGGGGTTGACGTAGACCGACACCGAACGCCCATCCGGATAGCTCACACTGGCGGTCAAGGCGAAGTGGGATTCATCCGAGCGGCTGATGGATTCGACGATGGTTTGCGGCTCGGCCTTGTTGATGGCGGTGAGCACCTGCTGGTAACTGAGCAGTTCGGCATCATCGGACGGCTTGCTGGCGCGAACATCGGGGTTGGCCAGCCAGACAATTTCCTGGCTGACAACGGCCAGGGTGCCGGTGACGCAGACGATCAGCACAAAGAACCAGATGGGCAATGCCAGCCAGCTGTGCACCAGAAACCACAGTTTGGAGCGGGATTTCTTCGACATGAATGAGGGTCTTGATTCGATGAGAGGAGCGGTGCGGGGGCACCGTTATTCCTGAAAAGCCGGCCGTAGCTTTTGCCTACGCGGCGGGCTGCATCTAGTTAAGACGAATGAGAATCAAAAAACCCGAAAATTAAGATGAAACCAAATGTTTCTAAATGGCTTTCAGAAAGCTGGAGGGGGCGCGCAGAGGCCCCGTCGGCCTGCACTGGTGCGTGTAAGGCCGAGCTTCTATGGGGAGTTTTATTATTGAGGCTTGAACATGTCCTTGGCCCGCTCTTCGATCTGCGCCTGAGTCAGCTCTTCCTTGTGGGTGGCGAGAAACCACAGGTGCCCATAGGGGTCTTTCAAGGTGCCCGAGCGGTCGCCGTAGAATTGGTCCTTGACCTCTGAAACGACAGTGCCACCGGCGTTGATTGCCTGGAGGTAGCTTTTATCGACATCTGCGACATAAAGATGTAGCCCGACGGATGGCGACGCATCCGGATTGCGCAGTGGGCCTTGATCGCATGGCGTGCCCAGCATGATGGGGAAGCCGCCGATCCGCAGCTCAGCATGGCCGACGGTTCCGTCCGGCATTGACAGGCGCATGACTTCGGTCGCGCCGAAGGCTTTCTTGTAGAACTCGATGGCTTCGGCGGCCTTGGCGATGCCGAGGTAGGGGGTGATGCACTGGAAACCGTCGGGAATGGGTTTGACGCTCATGACCGTTCTCCTTTATTGGGCGGGACGTAGCAGGGCGGTGTGCGGTCAACTCACTATAAGCCAGCCTCACCCGCCCATAGATGTGCCCGACGGGGTGCAGAAAGTGCCATCAAAGTGCCGTTTGGTCATGTTCAAGTCTCGGGCTTGAGCAGTTGCGCCCCGGAGCCCTGTTCGCCGAGTACATCGGCGTAGTTACGCAGTGGACAGGCTTCCATCGACAGGCAGCCACAGCCGATGCAGCCATTGAGCTTGCTGCGCAGCAAGGTCAATTGCCGGATGCGCTCATCCAGATCATTGCCCCACTTTTCCGACAGCAGCTTCCAGTCCGCGGCATTCGGCGCGCGATGGTTGGGAAGGGACTTGAGCGCCTCGCCGATTTCTGCAAGGGGAATGCCCAGGCGCTGCGCCACCTTGATCAACGCCACCCGGCGCAGCACTTCGCGCGGATAGCGTCGCTGATTGCCCTGGTTGCGATTGCTGTGGATCAGCCCCTTGGACTCATAGAAGTGCAGGGCGGTAACCGCCACGCCACTGCGCTCGGCCAATTGCCCGACACTGAGTTCCTTGTGCAGGTTTTCTTTTTCAATCATCTCGTTTGTCGCTTGACCTTTACTTAACTGGAGGTTTTATCCTGCCCGCCTTCAACTCGCAAGTTGCGATCGACGCGCCAGGGGGAATCCTCATGCAATCGCTGGAAAAAAATCGCAGTTTCACTCAATTGATCGAATTTGATGTCGAACCTGATCAACAGCACGCTTTAGTGCTGGCGTTGTCGGCGCAGACCGAGCATCTGGCGCAGCATAGTCAAGGGTTTCTCAGTGCCAGTGTGCAGGCCAGCGACGATGGCCGGCGGGTGCTCAACTATCTGCAATGGCAATCGCGTGAAGCTGGAGAAGCGGCTTTTCAGGGGATAGAGAGTGGCGAGCGGGATTTCTGGCAATTGATCCGGGCTCACCAGGCCAAAGGCGTCACCTTCGGCAGCTTCCAGGTCCTGCGCAGTATTGAACGCAGTGAGGACAATGCCCTGCACTGCAGTCTGGTGAGTTGAATCGGTTAAAACGCCGATAACGACTATCGAGCGCGATGATTTTTCTCCCGTGAGGTCCACGAGTAGCCTGTGTCCATTGCCCAGCGCCGCTCACAGGACCTTTTCGATGAACACTCTTCTTGCTCTCTCGCTGCTCAGCGTCGTAACGGTGCTTGCCGGTTGTGCCAGCCATCCCGCCCCGGAACTGCGCCCCTACACGGCCGCGGAACAACGTGAGCTATCTCTGGAAGCGCTTAACCGTCGTGGCCTGTCCTTTGATGAGTACCAGGCGAAAAAAGCCGAGCTGCTCGGCGAGCCGCGTAAAAACTATGGCTTCGACCAACAGGGCGAGATGAACGCCGAGCGCGGCCGAGTGCTGCAGGGGCGCGCCAGCTGAGTGACTGTACCGCTCGAAGTTTTCCCCAACTGTGCGTGGGCTTCGCACAGGGGCTGCGATAGGGTCAATATCTGACTGCCCTGATGGAATCGCACCATGACCCTCTCCCTGGATTTACTGCTGGGCTTTGCCCTGTTTGCGCTGGTGACGTCGATCACTCCCGGACCGAACAACACCATGCTGCTGGCGTCCGGTGTCAATTTCGGGTTCAACCGCACCATTCCCCACATGCTCGGCATTACCTGCGGTTTTTTCATCCTGGTGCTGGCCGTCGGCTTTGGCCTGGGCGCGGTCTTTCAAAGCTATCCTGTGCTGTACAACGTGCTGCGCGTCGTGGGTGCGAGCTATTTGTTGTACCTGGCATGGAAGATCGCCCATTCCGGGCCGGTCTCGGATTCCGCGGACGGCCAGGCTAAACCTATCAGTTACCTGGGCGCGGCGGCCTTTCAATGGGTCAATCCGAAGGCTTGGATCATGGCCATTGGTGCCATCAGCACCTACACCCCGCTGCAGGGTTATTTCACCAATGTGATCGTGATTGCGGGGGTATTTGCTTTGATCAACCTGCCCAGTGTCGGTGTCTGGGTGGTCTGTGGCAGCCTGTTGCGCAATGTCCTGCGCGATCGCCGCTGGCTGCGTCTGTTTAACTGGGGCATGGCCTTGCTGTTGGTTGCGTCGCTGTACCCTATGCTGCATGAAAGCTTCGGTTGACGAGTGCTTCAACCCGGAGTCCGATGCCTGTTAAGCTGAACTTCAGGAGCGTTCCTACGCACTTTTAAATGAAGTTGTCTTTCTTTAACTGCATCCGATCAGGCATTGCTGAATTCTTCTGTGATCCGCCGCCTTTTCAGGCGTGATGTGACGCAGATTCATTCCAGAGCCGATGATCCGGGAACCCGCTCTGCGAGCCTTTTATGAATAATCGTCCTTTATATTTCGACTACGCCGCCACGACGCCTGTGGATGAGCGGGTCATTCAGGTCATGGTTGAGTGCCTGGGATTTAACGGTAACTTCGGCAACCCGGCATCCAGTTCCCATGCGTTTGGCCAGCAGGCCAGGCGTTCGGTCGAGCTGGCCCGACAGCAAGTCGCCGACCTGGTAGGCGCGCAAGCGCAGCAGATCGTCTGGACATCCGGCGCCACCGAATCCAATAACCTGGCCCTCAAGGGGGTTGCCCAGGCCCGAGGCTGTGGCGGCGGACACATTGTTACCAGCCAGATCGAACACAAGGCCATCCTCGACACCGCCCGGCAATTGCAGGACAGCGGGATCGAGGTCACTTACCTGCTGCCGGATGCCGAAGGGCTTGTCACGGCGCAGGCAGTCAGCGAGGCGCTGCGCGAAGACACCTTCCTGGTCTCGGTCATGTTGGTCAATAACGAACTCGGCACGCTCAACGATATACCCGCCATCGGCCAGACAGTCCGTGAACATGGGGCGTTGTTCCATGTCGATGCGGCGCAGGGGGCGGGCAAAGTGGCGATCAACCTGACCGAGTGGCCAGTGGACCTGATGTCGTTTTCAGCCCACAAGCTCTATGGTCCCAAGGGTATCGGCGCGTTGTACGTCGGACCGCGGGCCGAGCAGCGCCTGCAGGCACAAATCCACGGCGGTGGGCATGAGGGCGGTTTGCGCTCCGGAACCCTGGCGACCCATCAGATTGCGGCGATGGGGGCGGCCTTTGCCTTGGCGGCCGAGCATTTTGCCGAAGAAGCGGCGACTATTGTCCGCCTGCGCAGCCGTTTGCTTAAACAACTTGGCGCAATCGCCGGGTGCTGCCTGAATGGCAGCGCAACACAGCGCATTCCCCATACCCTGAGCCTGACCTTCAGGGAAGGTGAGTTCAACGGCCAGGCACTCAGCGCGTCCATTGCGTTCTCGGCGACCTCGGCCTGCAACTCCGCGAGCAATGCGCCTTCCCATGTGCTCCTGGCGCTTGGCCTTGATGCCCGCAACGCAGGACGGACGATCCGCCTGAGCCTGGGACGCTTCACCACCGAGCAGGACATCGATCAGGTGGCCCAGTTGATCAAGACAGCGCTCGCCAGTCCACCGGCGTTTTGGGCTACTCCCCAACCCTGAGGCGTCGACCACGAGTCAGCGCCTTGTAACGATATTCCAGTGGTTAGCAGGAGACATGATGAGTACGCAGCCTTTGACCCAGGGAACGGTTCCGCAGCGCCTGGCCCACGTCCGCGAGTTGATGCGCCGGGAAGGCATTCACGCATTGCTGGTGCCGTCCGCCGATCCGCATTTATCGGAGTATCTGCCGGCCTATTGGCAGGGACGTCAGTGGCTGTCGGGCTTTCATGGCTCGGTCGGGACCCTGATCGTGACTGCCGACTTCGCCGGTGTCTGGGCTGACAGTCGATACTGGGAGCAGGCGAGCAAGGAACTCAAGGGCAGCGGGATCGAGTTGGTCAAGCTGCAACCGGGTCAGCCAGGCCCCCTGGACTGGCTGGCCGAACAAACTCCCGAAGGCGCTGTGGTGGCGGTGGACGGTGCAGTGATGGCCGTGGCTGCGGCGCGAACCCTGGGTGGCAAGCTGGAGGAGCGCGGTGCCCGCTTGCGCACCGACATCGACCTGCTCAATGCAGTCTGGAGTGATCGTCCGAGCCTGCCAAATCAGCCGATCTATCAACACTTGCCGCCAGAGGCCACGGTCAGCCGCGGCGAAAAGCTCACTAAGCTACGTGAAACCCTGAAGGCGCGCGGTGCCGATTGGCATTTCATCGCCACCCTGGACGACATCGCCTGGTTATTCAACCTGCGCGGCGGCGACGTATCGTTCAACCCGGTGTTTGTGTCCTTTGCCCTGATCAGCCAGGAGCAGGCAACCTTGTTCGTGGCGCTGGGCAAGGTCGATGCGTCCCTGCGCAAAGTCCTAGAACAGGACGGGGTTACCCTGCGCGATTACACCGAAGTGGCGCAGGCATTGGCGGCGGTGCCAAGCGCTGCAAGCCTGCAGATCGATCCGGCGCGAGTCACTGCCGGATTACTGGCTCACGTCGGCGGTGGCGTGAAGTTGGTCGAGGGGCTGAACCCGAGCACCTTGGCCAAGTCGCAGAAAAGCCTGGCCGATGCCGAACACATCCGTCAGGCCATGGAGCAGGATGGCGCGGCCCTGTGCGAATTCTTCACCTGGCTCGACAGTGCGCTGGGCCGTGAGCGCATCACTGAATTGACCATTGATGAGCACCTGACGGCGGCGCGTACCCGGCGTCCGGGTTATGTTTCGCTGAGTTTCAACACCATTGCCGCGTACAACGCCAATGGAGCAATGCCGCATTACCATGCAACGCAAGAAGAACACGCTGTCATCGAGGGCGACGGGCTACTGTTGATCGACTCCGGTGGCCAGTACCTGGGCGGCACCACCGATATCACCCGGATGGTGCCGATTGGCACACCGACCGTGGAGCAGAAGCGCGATTGCACGCGAGTCCTCAAGGGTGTGATTGCGCTGTCGCGTGCGCGCTTTCCGCGGGGCATCCTGTCACCCTTGCTCGACGCGATTGCTCGCGCGCCAATCTGGGCCGAAAGCGTGGACTACGGGCATGGCACCGGGCATGGCGTCGGTTACTTCCTGAATGTGCATGAAGGCCCGCAGGTGATTGCCTATCAGGCTGCCCCCGCGCCGCAAACAGCGATGCAACCCGGGATGATCACTTCCATTGAGCCGGGGACCTATCGTCCCGGGCGTTGGGGCGTGCGCATCGAGAACCTCGTATTGAACCGCGAGGCGGGGAGCAGCGAGTTTGGTGAGTTCCTTGAGTTCGAAACCCTGACCCTGTGCCCGATCGACACCCGTTGTCTGGACGTCACGCTGCTGACGTTAAACGAGCGTGAGTGGTTCAACGGTTATCACGCCGAAGTGCGTCGACGCTTGAGCCCGTTGCTGGATGCTGCCGCGTTGGAGTGGCTGAACACCCGGACCGCCCCGATCTAGCAGAAATACGCGCCATTGCCGGTGTCGGCAATGGCGCGTTGCCGCGTGCTAGCGCAATGCCTCGCGGACAAAGTCCAATCGATCCTGGCCGAAATACAACTGGTCATCGACGAACATGCTCGGTGCGCCAAACACTCCTCGTTGAATGGCTTGCTCGGTGCAGGTCTTGAGCGTTTTTTTGACCGCTTCGTCGGCGGTCAATGCCAGCACCGATTGTGGATCGAAGCCGCGTTCGGCCAATACCAGCGCCACGACTGCCGGGTCATTGAGGTTTCTGCCATCGACCCAGAGTGCTTGAAACAGGCAGTCGATAAAGTCCAGGAAGCGCTCGGGGTGGTGCATCTGCATGCCGGTGACAGCACGCATCAGCAGCAGGGTATTGATCGGAAAATTCGGATTGAGGCGAAAGGCGACGCCATAGCGATTGGCGTAACGACTCAGGTCCACGAACATGTAGTGCCCCTTGGCCGCAATGGTCGCGGGTGAGGCGTTTCCGGTGGCCTTGAACACCCCTCCCAGTAACATCGGTCGGTAAATCAATTCGCTATCGGTTTGCTCGCAAATTCCCGGTAATTGGGTATAAGCCAGGTAAGTCGCCGGGCTGCCAAGGTCGAAGAAGAACTCCACGCTTTTAGTCATAGTCGATGCGCTCTGTTTATTGTTATGGGCAGTCAGGCTTACCAGCGCTCATTCCAGGGCCGCAGATCCAGTTCGAAAGTCCAGGCATCCCGCGGCTGGGTGTGCAGGTACCAGTAATTCTCGGCGATATGTTCGGGATCGAGAATGCCATCCTGGTCCTTGAGCGCATATTTTTCCGGGAAGCTCTGGCGAATGAAGTCAGTATCGATGGCACCGTCAACCACCACGTGGGCGACATGAATGTTCATCGGCCCCAGTTCCCGCGCCATGCTCTGGGCCAATGCGCGGATACCGTGCTTGGCGCCAGCAAACGCGGCAAAGCCCGAAGCGCCGCGCAGACCAGCGGTCGCACCGGTAAACAGGATGCTGCCGCGTTGTCGGGTGACCATGCGCTTGGCCACTTCGCGGGCATTGAGGAAGCCCGAGAAGCAAGCCATTTCCCAAATCTTGAAGTATTTGCGCGCGGTTTCTTCGAGGATGCTGCAGGGGACGTTGGCACCGATGTTGAACACCATGGCTTCGATCGGGCCGATTTGGGTTTCGATCTGTTCGATCAGGGCGACGACCTCTTCTTCCTTGCGCGCATCGCAGGCAAAGCCGTGGGCTTCGCCGCCGCTGGCGTTGATCGTGTCCACCAGCGGCTGAAGCTTGTCGGCGCTGCGCCGCGTTACGCAGGCGACCAGTCCTTCACGGGCGAAACGCTTGGCAATCGCACCTCCGGTGGCATCACCTGCACCGACAACCAATACGACTTTCTTGTTGTTAGTAGCGATAGTCATTGTCATTGCTCTTTAGTAAACGGTCGTTAACTAAACGAACGTTATGCTACGCTCGGTGTAACGTCAAGACGATCGATTTCAGGGGCAGTCATGCGCTACTCAGCCAACCATAAAATGGAAACCCGGGAAAAATTGCTGGAGAGCAGTTCCCATTCGGCCAAAAGGGCGGGCTTTGCGACGGTTGGGGTCGACGGGTTGATGAAGGCTATCGGCCTCAGCGGTGGGGCGTTCTATAGTCATTTCTCATCGAAAGATGAGCTGTTTGCCGCAATCGTCGAGCGTGAGTTGAGTCAGAGCCTTGAGCGCTTGAGTGGTGACGGGGAGTTGAGCCGAGCCAGGCTCGAGCGATGTCTCAAGCATTATTTGAGCATGAGCCACGTTGAACAGGCCGCAGACGGCTGTGCGCTGCCCGCGTTGGGCGCAGAAATTGCTCGCGCCGATATCGAGGTTCGACAACAGGCCGAACAGTGGATCTGCCGCTTGCACGAGAACTGGGCGAGTATTTTGGAAAGCGACACTCTGGCCTGGGCCATCCTGTCGCAATGCGTGGGGGCTTTGGTGGTTGCGCGAATGCTGGTCAATCCACAAATCCAGCAGCACGTCCTTCAATCGAGCTACGTGGAGATTGGGCGGCAGATCGCCGAGTCGTGAATCATCGGGTTACTTGCAGATGATAATCATACTGCGACTGGTATAGCCGGCGGGATTCAGGCCGAAAGGGTAGTCACCCGGGTCTTCTACGCCGTCACCTGACTTGGCGACTACCTTATATCCCTTGGGGCCGCATGCCTTGACCGCGGTAGCGGTGCATTGCTCCCAGGAGGAGGAAAGGCCGGAGCAATTGATGTGCAGGCCTTTTTTGCCGCGTTTGACTTCGGTTTTGGACGTTGCAGCGCATCCTGCGATGGCAAGTACAGCTATTAATACCAAAAATCGTTTCATTCCTTTCCCTATTGCGGTCTCGGGTCTGGCTACCGAGCCTGAAAGCCTACGCTTTTGCCTTATTGGGTGTAAGTTCCCTGAGCGAACTGTCCGTGTTAAATGTCGAGTGGCGGCTAAACATGGCGCAATTGCGGGATAAATGCCAGACCTTTGTAGGAATGTTTCTCAGTCAGTTGCCACGATGGGCTTGGCGTCCCGACCCATGGTCAAGGTTGCACCGACTGACGCGAGGATGATGCAACTGATTGCCATCCACTGCGCGAAAGACAGGTATTCCTGCAGGAACAGCAAGCCGGACATGGCTGCAATGGCGGGTTCGACACTCATTAAGGTGCCGAAGGTGCGCGCCGGCATACGGGTCAGGGCAATCATCTCCAGGGTATAGGGCAGGGCAGTCGACAGCACGGCTACGCCCAGCGCCACGGGAATTAGCGAGGTCGTCAGCAGGGCGGTGCCTGCGTGGGCAACGCCGAACGGTGTGACAAATAACGCCGCAATCATGACCCCAAGTGCAGCCGTCTGAACCCCGTTATCTGCACCAGCCTTCTGGCCGAACAGAATATAAAGTGCCCAGCACACGCCAGCGCCCAGGGCGTAACCTGCTCCCGTCAGGTCGACCTGCGCACTGCTTGCTCCGGTGGGGATCAGCAGCAGCAAGCCAACGATCGCCAGGGCGATCCACAGAAAGTCGATAGCCTTACGCGAGGCGTAGATCGCCACTGCCAATGGTCCGGTGAACTCCAGTGCCACGCCGATGCCCAGCGGGATGGTTTGCAGGGACATATAGAAGAGCAGGTTCATGCCGCCCAGTGCGACGCCGTAAACCGCAACCGTTCTCAGGGATTTGGCCGTGAGCTTGGCTTTCCAGGGGCGGAGCAGCAGGATCATGATCACGCTGGCGAAAATCAGCCGCAGCGTCGTGGTGCCCTCGGCGCCGACCACCGGAAACATGCTTTTGGCCAGCGAAGCACCAGACTGGATCGATGCCATGGCTATTAATAGCAGGCCTACCGGAAACAGGGTCGAGGAAAGGCTACGGGGTTGTTCATTCATCGCGTGGAGTCGTCCGGCAAAAAGGCATGTGAGCAAATGTGTACACCATCATGCTCAAGTAATGAGAAATGAGCAATATACTGCGCATTGTTTATTGTCATGGTTAATTTATGGGCGTTTTTTGGAGGCTGGACGGCTCTATGATAGAAAAAGCAAATTAGTAGTTGACGGCAGATTTCATGTGTCTATAATTCGCCCCACTTCCGGCGCAGTCGAAACGGAAAACTCCTTGGTAAACAATGAGTTACGATGTTTTCGGCAGTCAGTGTTTCAGGTCATCGAGGCGCGAAGGAAGTTGAAAAAGAGGTGTTGACAGCAGCGTGTAACGCTGTAGAATTCGCCTCCCGCTGACGAGAGATCGAAAGCGCAAGTGGTTGAAGTTGTTAAGGATTCCCTGAAAACTTCTGAAAATAATCACTTGACAGCAAATGAGGCTGCTGTAGAATGCGCGCCTCGGTTGAGACGAAAGATCTTAACCAACCGCTCTTTAACAACTGAATCAAGCAATTCGTGTGGGTGCTTGTGCAGTCAGACTGATAGTCAACAAGATTATCAGCATCACAAGTTACTCCGCGAGAAATCAAAGATGTAACCAACGATTGCTGAGCCAAGTTTAGGGTTTCTTAAAAACCCAAAGATGTTTGAACTGAAGAGTTTGATCATGGCTCAGATTGAACGCTGGCGGCAGGCCTAACACATGCAAGTCGAGCGGTAGAGAGAAGCTTGCTTCTCTTGAGAGCGGCGGACGGGTGAGTAATGCCTAGGAATCTGCCTGGTAGTGGGGGATAACGTTCGGAAACGGACGCTAATACCGCATACGTCCTACGGGAGAAAGCAGGGGACCTTCGGGCCTTGCGCTATCAGATGAGCCTAGGTCGGATTAGCTAGTTGGTGAGGTAATGGCTCACCAAGGCGACGATCCGTAACTGGTCTGAGAGGATGATCAGTCACACTGGAACTGAGACACGGTCCAGACTCCTACGGGAGGCAGCAGTGGGGAATATTGGACAATGGGCGAAAGCCTGATCCAGCCATGCCGCGTGTGTGAAGAAGGTCTTCGGATTGTAAAGCACTTTAAGTTGGGAGGAAGGGTTGTAGATTAATACTCTGCAATTTTGACGTTACCGACAGAATAAGCACCGGCTAACTCTGTGCCAGCAGCCGCGGTAATACAGAGGGTGCAAGCGTTAATCGGAATTACTGGGCGTAAAGCGCGCGTAGGTGGTTCGTTAAGTTGGATGTGAAAGCCCCGGGCTCAACCTGGGAACTGCATTCAAAACTGACGAGCTAGAGTATGGTAGAGGGTGGTGGAATTTCCTGTGTAGCGGTGAAATGCGTAGATATAGGAAGGAACACCAGTGGCGAAGGCGACCACCTGGACTGATACTGACACTGAGGTGCGAAAGCGTGGGGAGCAAACAGGATTAGATACCCTGGTAGTCCACGCCGTAAACGATGTCAACTAGCCGTTGGAATCCTTGAGATTTTAGTGGCGCAGCTAACGCATTAAGTTGACCGCCTGGGGAGTACGGCCGCAAGGTTAAAACTCAAATGAATTGACGGGGGCCCGCACAAGCGGTGGAGCATGTGGTTTAATTCGAAGCAACGCGAAGAACCTTACCAGGCCTTGACATCCAATGAACTTTCCAGAGATGGATTGGTGCCTTCGGGAACATTGAGACAGGTGCTGCATGGCTGTCGTCAGCTCGTGTCGTGAGATGTTGGGTTAAGTCCCGTAACGAGCGCAACCCTTGTCCTTAGTTACCAGCACGTTATGGTGGGCACTCTAAGGAGACTGCCGGTGACAAACCGGAGGAAGGTGGGGATGACGTCAAGTCATCATGGCCCTTACGGCCTGGGCTACACACGTGCTACAATGGTCGGTACAAAGGGTTGCCAAGCCGCGAGGTGGAGCTAATCCCATAAAACCGATCGTAGTCCGGATCGCAGTCTGCAACTCGACTGCGTGAAGTCGGAATCGCTAGTAATCGCGAATCAGAATGTCGCGGTGAATACGTTCCCGGGCCTTGTACACACCGCCCGTCACACCATGGGAGTGGGTTGCACCAGAAGTAGCTAGTCTAACCTTCGGGAGGACGGTTACCACGGTGTGATTCATGACTGGGGTGAAGTCGTAACAAGGTAGCCGTAGGGGAACCTGCGGCTGGATCACCTCCTTAATCGACGACATCAGCTGCTGCATAAGCTCCCACACGAATTGCTTGATTCATTGAAGAAGACGATAGAAACAGTCCGAAATTGGGTCTGTAGCTCAGTTGGTTAGAGCGCACCCCTGATAAGGGTGAGGTCGGCAGTTCGAATCTGCCCAGACCCACCAATTTTGTGTGGAAAGACCTGTAGCGATACGGGGCCATAGCTCAGCTGGGAGAGCGCCTGCCTTGCACGCAGGAGGTCAGCGGTTCGATCCCGCTTGGCTCCACCATACTGCTTCTACTGTTTAAAGCTTAGAAATGAGCATTCCATCGAGGTGATGGTGAATGTTGATTTCTAGTCTTTGATTAGATCGTTCTTTAAAAATTTGGGTATGTGATAGAAAGATAGACTGAACGTTACTTTCACTGGTAACGGATCAGGCTAAGGTAAAATTTGTGTTCTAAATGCAAATTTTCGGCGAATGTCGTCTTCATAGTATAACCAGATTGCTTGGGGTTATATGGTCAAGTGAAGAAGCGCATACGGTGGATGCCTTGGCAGTCAGAGGCGATGAAAGACGTGGTAGCCTGCGAAAAGCTTCGGGGAGTCGGCAAACAGACTTTGATCCGGAGATGTCTGAATGGGGGAACCCAGCCATCATAAGATGGTTATCTTGTACTGAATACATAGGTGCAAGAGGCGAACCAGGGGAACTGAAACATCTAAGTACCCTGAGGAAAAGAAATCAACCGAGATTCCCTTAGTAGTGGCGAGCGAACGGGGACTAGCCCTTAAGTGGCTTTGAGATTAGCGGAACGCTCTGGAAAGTGCGGCCATAGTGGGTGATAGCCCTGTACGCGAAAATCTCTTAGTCATGAAATCGAGTAGGACGGAGCACGAGAAACTTTGTCTGAATATGGGGGGACCATCCTCCAAGGCTAAATACTACTGACTGACCGATAGTGAACTAGTACCGTGAGGGAAAGGCGAAAAGAACCCCGGAGAGGGGAGTGAAATAGATCCTGAAACCGTATGCGTACAAGCAGTGGGAGCCCACTTTGTTGGGTGACTGCGTACCTTTTGTATAATGGGTCAGCGACTTATTTTCAGTGGCGAGCTTAACCGAATAGGGGAGGCGTAGCGAAAGCGAGTCTTAATAGGGCGTCTAGTCGCTGGGAATAGACCCGAAACCGGGCGATCTATCCATGGGCAGGTTGAAGGTTGGGTAACACTAACTGGAGGACCGAACCGACTACCGTTGAAAAGTTAGCGGATGACCTGTGGATCGGAGTGAAAGGCTAATCAAGCTCGGAGATAGCTGGTTCTCCTCGAAAGCTATTTAGGTAGCGCCTCATGTATCACTGTAGGGGGTAGAGCACTGTTTCGGCTAGGGGGTCATCCCGACTTACCAAACCGATGCAAACTCCGAATACCTACAAGTGCCGAGCATGGGAGACACACGGCGGGTGCTAACGTCCGTCGTGAAAAGGGAAACAACCCAGACCGTCAGCTAAGGTCCCAAAGTTATGGTTAAGTGGGAAACGATGTGGGAAGGCTTAGACAGCTAGGAGGTTGGCTTAGAAGCAGCCACCCTTTAAAGAAAGCGTAATAGCTCACTAGTCGAGTCGGCCTGCGCGGAAGATGTAACGGGGCTCAAACCATACACCGAAGCTACGGGTATCATCTTAGGATGATGCGGTAGAGGAGCGTTCTGTAAGCCTGTGAAGGTGAGTTGAGAAGCTTGCTGGAGGTATCAGAAGTGCGAATGCTGACATGAGTAACGACAATGGGTGTGAAAAACACCCACGCCGAAAGACCAAGGTTTCCTGCGCAACGTTAATCGACGCAGGGTTAGTCGGTCCCTAAGGCGAGGCTGAAAAGCGTAGTCGATGGAAAACAGGTTAATATTCCTGTACTTCTGGTTATTGCGATGGAGGGACGGAGAAGGCTAGGCCAGCTTGGCGTTGGTTGTCCAAGTTTAAGGTGGTAGGCTGGAATCTTAGGTAAATCCGGGATTCTAAGGCCGAGAGCTGATGACGAGTTGTCTTTAGACGACGAAGTGGTTGATGCCATGCTTCCAAGAAAAGCTTCTAAGCTTCAGGTAACCAGGAACCGTACCCCAAACCGACACAGGTGGTTGGGTAGAGAATACCAAGGCGCTTGAGAGAACTCGGGTGAAGGAACTAGGCAAAATGGCACCGTAACTTCGGGAGAAGGTGCGCCGGTGAGGGTGAAGTACTTGCTACGTAAGCCCACGCCGGTCGAAGATACCAGGCCGCTGCGACTGTTTATTAAAAACACAGCACTCTGCAAACACGAAAGTGGACGTATAGGGTGTGACGCCTGCCCGGTGCCGGAAGGTTAATTGATGGGGTTAGCTAACGCGAAGCTCTTGATCGAAGCCCCGGTAAACGGCGGCCGTAACTATAACGGTCCTAAGGTAGCGAAATTCCTTGTCGGGTAAGTTCCGACCTGCACGAATGGCGTAACGATGGCGGCGCTGTCTCCACCCGAGACTCAGTGAAATTGAAATCGCTGTGAAGATGCAGTGTATCCGCGGCTAGACGGAAAGACCCCGTGAACCTTTACTATAGCTTTGCACTGGACTTTGAATTTGCTTGTGTAGGATAGGTGGGAGGCTTTGAAGCGTGGACGCCAGTCTGCGTGGAGCCATCCTTGAAATACCACCCTGGCAACTTTGAGGTTCTAACTCAGGTCCGTTATCCGGATCGAGGACAGTGTATGGTGGGTAGTTTGACTGGGGCGGTCTCCTCCTAAAGAGTAACGGAGGAGTACGAAGGTGCGCTCAGACCGGTCGGAAATCGGTCGTAGAGTATAAAGGCAAAAGCGCGCTTGACTGCGAGACAGACACGTCGAGCAGGTACGAAAGTAGGTCTTAGTGATCCGGTGGTTCTGTATGGAAGGGCCATCGCTCAACGGATAAAAGGTACTCCGGGGATAACAGGCTGATACCGCCCAAGAGTTCATATCGACGGCGGTGTTTGGCACCTCGATGTCGGCTCATCACATCCTGGGGCTGAAGCCGGTCCCAAGGGTATGGCTGTTCGCCATTTAAAGTGGTACGCGAGCTGGGTTTAGAACGTCGTGAGACAGTTCGGTCCCTATCTGCCGTGGACGTTTGAGATTTGAGAGGGGCTGCTCCTAGTACGAGAGGACCGGAGTGGACGAACCTCTGGTGTTCCGGTTGTC
Source organism: Pseudomonas fluorescens (assembly GCF_019212185.1). Classification (NCBI taxonomy): domain Bacteria; kingdom Pseudomonadati; phylum Pseudomonadota; class Gammaproteobacteria; order Pseudomonadales; family Pseudomonadaceae; genus Pseudomonas; species Pseudomonas fluorescens. Next base: position 4,696,953 of record NZ_CP078138.1, on the reverse strand, counting down.
ACGCCAGTGGCATTGCCGGGTAGCTATGTTCGGAATAGATAACCGCTGAAAGCATCTAAGCGGGAAACTAGCCTCAAGATGAGATCTCACTGGAACCTTGAGTTCCCTGAAGGGCCGTCGAAGACTACGACGTTGATAGGTTGGGTGTGTAAGCGCTGTGAGGCGTTGAGCTAACCAATACTAATTGCCCGTGAGGCTTGACCATATAACACCCAAGCAATTTGACTACTCGAAAGAGCATCAGATTGCGGTGTATGAAGACGAAGACACCGAAAGTTTGCAGCACACAAATTGATCACATACCCGATTTGCTGAAACGTCGAAAGACGGTTCGGTACCCGAATTTCTTGACGACCATAGAGCATTGGAACCACCTGATCCCATCCCGAACTCAGCAGTGAAACGATGCATCGCCGATGGTAGTGTGGGGTTTCCCCATGTGAGAGTAGGTCATCGTCAAGATTAAATTCCGAAACCCCTATCTGCGAATGCAGGTAGGGGTTTTGTTTTTGCGTCCGAAAAGCCTTCCTTTCCCAGCCTATACTCCAGGCATCTTCTTCGAAACTGCCAAGCGTCCCGTTCGGGTTGATGCGTGGCGTCGGCTGCCTCACTGATCCTGGAGGGCCTGCGATCTTGAGTCTGCGTCTCCTGTTCATGGTCTTGTTGGTTGTTCTCGGCGGATGCTCCACGGCGCGTCGCAGTGAGCCCGTAGCGCCCATTGTGATCAGCGAGGCGACGTGGCAGCGGATCGACCAGGACATTGAAAACGCGTCATCGACCTCAAGGGAAACCGTGAGGGCCTACACCCGCAAGGCCATGGAGCGCTGGCGTGAGCAGGTTTTCCAGCGCACCGAGACCGACTTCATCCCCTGGTTTACCGGCTACTGGACGCAGCAGTGGCTGGGGGTGAAAGTCGGCTGGTACAAAATGAGCGCCAAGGGCGAGACAGACACGGTGGTCAACCGGCTGGCGATATACCTGCAGGAGCAATATCACGAACGTGTGCTGGACCCCGTAGCCAAAGTCACCGATCCGAACGTGATCATGGGTGATGCAGTGATCTTGTACCTGCAAATGCTCAGTGCCCACTTGCTGGAAATACAGCAGCAGTATTCGATCCCCCAGGACCAGTTTGACCAGCGCCTGAACCTGATTCCGGCCATCACCCTGGCGCCACCGCCCGCACGTAATGCCTCGCTCTATCAGATCGTTCATGCCGAGCCGGTCAACCGCCTGCCGGCCTATCTGGCACTGGTGGAGCAGGTGCGCAGCTCTAACAGCGGTGCCGGGGCCGGGTTGTCGGACGCCGGGATCTCGTCAGTGGCCAAGCGGGCCAGTGAGCGTCTGGAAGCGCAAATTGCCTCGCGCAGCGTGGCCAGTGCGGTTGCTGCGGCCGTTGGCAGGGTAGCAGGCGCGGTGATCTCCGTGGTGTCCCTGGGCATTGGTGCGATGTCCAACGAGAGTGATCGGCCCGAGGCTCAGGCGCAGATGCGCAAGAGCCTGAATGCGGCCTTCGACAAGGCGTGGCTCGGCTTGATGGAAAATGAAACCAACGGCGTGATGGCTGGCGTCAATTACATCAGCGGACAAATTGCCGGCGGATTGGCCGCCAGCGTGCCGGTTGAGCCCAAATCCACTGAAGTGTTCAATCCGGACACGCCCGGCAGCGGCGTTGAATGAATACCCAGCTCAATCAAGGGCAGCGCGCACTACTCGCCGCCTGTCGTATGGCGGAGGCCAGGCGTTTGACGTTGTTCTGATGTGCCACCACCAGATCATCGATGGTGGGGCCTGCCGAGGTCTGCACCGTCGTTCGGCACGTCAGCACGCTGGCCTCGCTGCCTGCGCTGCCTGCGCTGCGCAAACGCCATTGCGCATCCACCAGTGCGTACTGTCCGGGGACCGTATCAAAGCGCTGCACCTCGACCCGTAGCAACCACTTGTGCCCGTTGCCCGCGCTCGACAATTGATCAACCAGCGCACTTTGCAGTTCTTCCGACAGACTTGCCCCCCACCATTCGGTTTCCAGGATCGCCAGGCCACTGCTGCCTTCGCGTATCACCATCTGCGGCCGGTCCACCTGGGGCGGCACGCTGACCAACTCGAACTGTATGTTCGCCCCACCCTGGGCATCGGCCGCCGGTTGGGCGGGGATCAGGGTGTGATAGTGGATCGGATCGCTGCGACAGGCTGCGAGCAACAACAGGGCACCGACTAATGACACTTTCAACGGGAAAGACATGGACCTGCTCCTGTGGTCAGCGACGCGAAGACGGTTGCAGATTTTTTGGCGAGGCGTCGTCCGGACGGCCACGCAACAAGGATTCCGGATTCCGGCTCAGGTAATCCGACAACTCACGCAGAGAACGCGACATACGTCCCAATTCGTCGAGGGTTTCCGTCAATTGCTCGCGTTGTGGCGAACCTTCGGCGAGCGTCGAGTTAGCCGACTGCAGGGTTTTGCTGACATCTTCCAGGGTGCTCTGTACACCTGGCAGGGTCTGGCCGCTGAACTGTTTGATGCCCTTGCGCATTTCTGTCAGGTTGCTGTCGAGGTTGTTGGCAATTCGTTCGATCGGCAGCTTGTTGATCTTCTCGATCATCGCCTGGAATTGCGCCTGCAACAGCTCGAGGCTGGCTGGTATGGTTGGAATCATCACAGGGCGCGCATTGACGTCGAACACCACTTTCGGCGCTTTGGGCACGAATTCCAGGGCGATATACAGCTGGCCGGTCAGCAGGTTGCCACTGCGTGCCTGGGCACGCAGACCGTTCTCGATAAACGTGCCGATCAGGCGGATGCCGGCCTGCTCGTCCTCGGGGTTGTGATTGAGTGCCGCGAGCATTTTCAGATGGGCCTGGCCGAGGCGTTGTGGGTAAATCACGATGCCGACGTTGATCGGAAAGGAGCGGGTTTTTTCGTCGAAGTCCAGGTTGATCGCCACCACTTTACCGATTTCCAGCCCCTGGAATTCAACCGGCGCATCCACCTTGAGACCGCGCAAGGCCTGGTCGAAGCGCAGCGCCAGATACTGTGGCTTGCCATTCGGTGGGGCGAGGGCGGTCACCTGATCCTCGAACAGTTCGAAGTTCCGGTCTTCGGCGGCGGGTTTGTCTCCGGGGCTATAGTCGGGCGCGCGGAACGTGATGCCGCCGAGCAGTAGGGCGGAAAGGGATTCGGTCTTGACTGCAAAACCATTGGCGTCGACGTCGATGTCCAGGCCACTGGCGTTCCAGAAACGGGTATTTTCGGTGACGTAGGCATCGTTCGGTGAGGTGACGAATACCTCGATGTTCACCCCTTTGCCATCGGCGTCCAGGGCATAGGCGACCACCTGGCCGACTGGAATTTTGCGGTAGTACACCGGCGAGCCGATATCCAGCGAGCCGAGGTCTTCGGCGTGCAGCATGAAGCGCTTGCCGGGTTCGCCATAGGTGATCGGTGGGGGGGCCTCCAGGCCGACAAAGTGTTTCGCGCGGTCATTCGACTGGCCAGCATCGGCGCCAATAAAGTCACCCGACAGTAGGGTATCAATCCCCGAGACGCCACCGGCGCCAATCCGCGGGCGCACCACCCAGAACTGCGAGTCCTTGCGAGTGAACGACTCGGCAGTCTTGGCCAGTTTCACCGTGGCATTGACACTCTTTTGGTCCTCGCTCAGTTCGACGTCAGACACATGGCCGATGACCACGTTACGGTACTTGACCTCGGTCTTGTTGGCCGTCAGCCCCTGGCCGGTCTTGAAGTTGAGGACAATCACCGGCCCCTGCTGCATCACGTTGTGGATCACCAGGGAAATGCCCACCAGCACGGCCACGATAGGCACGATCCAGACCAGCGACACACTCCAGCGACGGGTCTTGATTTTGGCTGACCCCGGCTGCGGCTGCCCCTCAGTGACTCGCGATTCCATCCATGATCTCCTCTGATTGACGGGTATCCCAAATCAGCCGTGGGTCGAAGCTCATGGCCGAAAGCATGGTGAACACCACCACCATGCCGAAGAAAAGAATGCCGGCTCGCGGCTCGATATCACCGAGCGCCTGAAATTTAACGAGTGCAGCCACCAGTGCCACGACAATCACGTCGAGCATCGACCAGTAGCCGATCAGTTCGACAAAACGGTACAGCTTGGAGCGCTCCTTGCGCGCCCACAAACTGCCCCGTTGCGCGGTGATCAGCAGCAAACTGAGGGCGACGAATTTGACGCCGGGTACGGCGATACTGGCGATGAAAATTATCAGCGCAATGTCCCAGGCGCCGTGCTCCCAGAATTCCAGCACACCGCCAATGATGGTGCTGTCGGAACCACTGCCGAGCATGCTGGTATTCATCACGGGCAACAGGTTGGCCGGAATGTAGAACACCAACGCCGCCAACAGGTAGGCCCATGTCCGGGTCAGCGAATTGCTCTTGCGCCGGTGAAGGGGGGCGCCACAGCGTTCGCACTCATGTGGTTCGCCTGTCATGTCGCAGGCCAGGCCGCAGCTGTGGCACAGGCACAGGTTTAGGTCGCGTGCCTCGGGAAGATCGTTCATAGGATGTCCCACAGCTCGCGCACGTCGCGTCCCGCGATGCGGATCAGCAACAGGCTCAGGACCGCCAGGGCGAACAGGCCGATACCGGGAATCACATCCAACAGCCCGGCGAGCTTGAATACCGCGACCATCGCGCCCAGCAGGCAGACCTCGAGCATGCTCCAAGGGCGCAAGGTTTCCAGCCAGCGCATGCACAGTTTGAACGCGGGTGAGCGACGCGATGCGAGGGCAAAACTCAATACCCAGATCAGCAGCAACAGCTGGAATGCCGGGGCAATAATGATGGAGATGGCCGCTACCATGGCAATGAACAGGATCGGCCCCTGACTCAGGGCTACGACCGAGTCCCAGAGGGTTGCGCTGTTTTTCAGGCCCTTGAGGCTGATGCTCATGACCGGGTAGAAGTTGGCGAAAATCCACAACACGCCGGCGGTGAAGGTCAGCGCCAAGCGTTGCTGCACGGTCAAGCCGTTGTAGCGCTGCAGCACACCACCGCAACGCTGACAAACAGCAGTCTGGTGTTTGGCGAGCGTGGCTTTTTCATACACGCCATCGCAGTGCTCACAGATGATCAGAGGGTCATTCCTGGCCATGGTTAGCACTCAAGGGGAGGCAAAACGCTTCAGGGAGTCAAATGAATATAGAAGTGCCTCGCGATATAGCAAATACAAAGTTTCGAGGATTGCGCGGGCATCAATGAAAAACTGCGCTCCCCCTTCCAGGCAGGCGCGCAGTTCGTGATGCCGAGAGATATTCACTCCCCGCGAATGTACTGTTCCAATTGCTGGATCAACTCGGCCTGCTCGGCAATGGACTCCTTGACCAGGTCGCCAATCGACAGCAGCCCCAGCAACTTGCCATCTTCGAACACCGGCAAGTGGCGCAGGTGTTTGTCGGTCATGATGTTCATGCAGGTCTGCACGTTCTGATGCGAGTCAACGGTAATGACCGGCGAATTCATGATCGCGCTGACGGGGGTCACCACGGATGACAAACCCTTGAGTATCAGTTTGCGCGCGTAATCTCGTTCGCTGATGATGCCAACGATTTGCCCTTCCTTCAGAACTGGTAGGGCACCGACGTTTTTCGCCGCCATCACCACCAGTGCTTCGAATACCGACTGATCGGCCTTGATGGTATGAACCTCTTGCTCGGCTTTCAGCTTGAGCAGTTGCGCGACGGTTTTCATGGAGGAGCCTCTGCAGTGTTGTCATTGTTAGCAGGCGCCAGGCGCCCGGGCATGAGTACAGCATCCTCGACGCCAGCCCACTGAGCAAGTAGGCAAAGCGGCGTCAATCGCATTCGATAACGTCACTGTAAAGTCGACGGCCACAAAAAAGCCGCTGATCACCCTCTCAGGTCATCAGCGGCTCTGCGAGGCAACTCAGCAGTAGCGGTCGATGACGCGCACTTCAGGCTTGGCCTGCAGGTTCTGCCATTCCTGGGTCAGGGTCGCCAGGACCCGGCCAACGAAGTCTTTGTCGGCGGCGGCTTTTTTACCGACATAACCCTGGCCACGGCGGAACATCTTCATCCGGGCGCGCAACTCACGGGTGTTCTTTTCGAAATCGTCTTCATGGGCGTGGGGCGACAGGCAGTCAATGTGTACCTGGCCAGACTCGGCAACCCACAGGATATGACTGTCATGGGTGTCTTTCTGAGCGGCAATGATACGAGCCAGTTGATCGATAGTCGGTTGGTTGTTCAGATTCATGTTAAAGCCCCTTGACCAATGTTTGATCTGTCTAGTTGATCCGCACGTTCACTTCTCTAATTCGGTAAGTTGATATCTGGTACCGAAACCAGGGCGACAGTGGTTGTCTGCCGAATATCGGCAGGGCCTTGGATGGATGCATGTAGTCTTGCCGAGAAACTGCTACGCACTGGCGGCACAGCGGGGAGAAACAGCGATTGCCTGGAAGTTGCTACCGACTCTTGCCAGCTCGGCCACAAGCATCTTGAGGATTGATCGCCGGCGTTTCTCGCCCGAGTAGTGGACGCCCTTGCCAGGTCAGCTTCATCAATCTGCCTTGTGGGCAGTACACATCCGGGAACAGCTCGGCGGTCAGTCGAGCCTTTTTCACAACACTTTTGCCTGAACTCCCGATCGGGGAGATGGCTGCATCATGCAAGGTGAAAAACCGCTCGTCAACGGTTTTGTAGTGAAATATTTCATTCACTACAAAAATAACTAGAGGCTGTGACAGAGCGGATTTCACCTTGTCCTACAATCCCTTGCGCAAGACATGCAAAGGCAACCTCATGCCTCAATGACGGGTAGAATCACCCTTAGATCATCTTCGAGGTAGCAGTGGTGGATTCACAGCAGGGCTTTGTCCTGACCCGGCATTGGCGCGACACCCCGGCCGGCACGCTCGTCGAGTTCTGGCTGGCTACCGATTCTGGTCCTCGGCGCGTGCGCCTACCCGTGCAACCGTCGGTGGCGTTCATCCCCGAGCAATTTCGCGCACAAACCGAGGCGTTGGTGCGCGAGGAGGCGGGTGTCGAACTGCGTCCTCTGGGGCTGCAGGATTTCCAGCATCGCCCGGTGTTCGGTCTCTATTGCCAGCAGCACCGGCAATTGATGCACTTGGAAGGTGTACTGCGCCGCGCCGGCATCGACATCTTCGAAGCGGACATCCGCCCACCCGAGCGCTACCTGATGGAGCGTTTCATCACCGCCCCCGTGACTTTTCGCGGTACGCCCGACGCCGAGGGCGTGCTGGTCGATGCCCACCTCAAGCCTGCTCCCGACTATCGTCCACGCCTGAAACTGGTCTCGCTGGACATCGAGACCACCGAGCAGGGCGAGTTGTATTCGATTGCCCTCGAAGGCTGCGGCCAGCGCCAGGTGTACATGCTTGGCGCCGCCAATGGCGATGACCAGAACGTGGACTTCGACCTGGAGTACTGCGACTCCCGTGCCACGCTGCTGAAAAAACTCAACCAGTGGTTCGCCGAGCACGATCCGGACGCCATCATCGGCTGGAACCTGGTGCAGTTCGACCTGCGGGTACTGCACGAGCATGCGCGTCGCTTGGCGGTGCCGTTGCGCCTGGGCCGTGGGGCGGAGGAAATGCAATGGCGTGAACATGGTTCGGGCAACAATCACTTTTTTGCTTCAGCGGCCGGTCGGCTGATTATCGATGGCATCGAGTCGCTGCGATCGGCCACCTGGAGCTTTCCCTCGTTCAGTCTCGAGAGCGTCGCGCAAACCCTGCTCGGTGAAGGCAAGTCGATCGACAACCCTTACCAGCGCATGGATGAAATCAACCGCATGTTTGCCGAGGACAAGCCGGCCCTGGCGCGCTACAACCTCAAGGACTGTGAGTTGGTCACGCGGATCTTCGCCAAGACCGAACTGCTCACCTTCCTGCTCGAGCGCGCCAGCGTCACTGGTTTGCCGGCCGATCGCAGCGGCGGCTCGGTGGCAGCGTTCACTCACCTGTACATGCCGCTGATGCATCGCCAGGGCTTTGTCGCGCCGAACCAGGGCGAACGCCCGCCCCAGGCCAGCCCCGGGGGATTTGTCATGGACTCGAAACCGGGCCTGTACGAGTCAGTGCTGGTGCTCGATTACAAGAGCCTGTACCCCTCGATCATCCGCACCTTTCTCATCGACCCAGTAGGTCTGATAGAGGGCTTGCGCCATCCCGCCGACAGTGACTCAGTACCGGGCTTTCGCGGCGCGCGTTTCTCCCGCAGTCGACATTGTCTGCCGGCTATTGTGGCTCGGGTTTCCGAAGGTCGCGAAGTGGCCAAGCGCGAGCACAACGCGCCGTTGTCCCAGGCGCTGAAGATCATCATGAATGCGTTTTACGGTGTACTCGGTTCCAGCGGCTGCCGTTTTTTCGACACGCGCCTGGCGTCCTCGATCACCCTGCGCGGGCACGAAATCATGCAGCGCACCCGGCAGTTGATCGAGGCCCAGGGGCATGCGGTGATCTACGGTGACACCGACTCGACTTTCGTCTGGCTGCGTCGCCCCCACGGCCAGGAAGAAGCGGCGCAGATCGGCCGTGCCCTGGTGGCGCACGTCAATCAGTGGTGGCGCGAGCACCTGCTGGCCGAGTTCGGTTTGCACAGTGTGCTGGAGTTGCAGTACGAAACCCACTTCCGGCGCTTCCTGATGCCGACCATCCGCGGTGCCGAGGAGGGCAGCAAGAAACGCTATGCCGGCCTGGTGATGCGCGACGATGGCAGCGAGGAAATGGTCTACAAGGGCCTGGAAACGGTGCGCACCGACTGGTCGCCACTGGCCCGGCAGTTCCAGCAGGAGCTCTACCTGCGGATATTCCATCGCCGGCCCTATCAGGACTACGTACGTGAATTCGTGCGCACTACCCTGGCGGGTGAACATGACGAGTTGCTGATCTATCGCAAGCGCCTGCGTCGGCGCCTGGATGACTACGAGCGTAACGTGCCGCCGCATGTGCGGGCCGCGCGGATGGCCGACGAGTACAACGCCCGGCAGGGGCGACCGCTGCAGTATCAGCGCGGCGGCTGGATCAGTTACCTGATTACCGTCGCCGGACCTGAACCGTTGGAAACGCGCAACGCCGCCATCGACTACGAGCATTACCTCAGCCGTCAGCTACAGCCGGTGGCGGACGCGATCTTGCCGTTTGTCGATGACGACTTCAGCACCCTGGTCGGTGGGCAATTGGGCTTGTTCTAGAAAGCAAAAAAACGCCCCGGGGCCGCGGCCTGGCCGTCATGCAATGCACAACCGCCAGACAGCAACCCAGGGACGTTCGAATCACCGTGACCGAGGGAGCCCGGTGAGTCTCCGTTCAGGTTGCCGCAGCGCTGGTACGCTGCCCGAACGGTGGTGCAAACCACGCCCCCGACGGGCGTGGTGGATTTACTTGCCGAGTTTTACCCGGGTCCAGCCGCGGGTCATGATTCGCTGCGTAGTGATGGGCACGTCCGGCACCGCGTAAAGCGTGGCCATCACGGCTTCCGGCGGGTACGACCCCGGCTCGTTGCGAATCGCCTCGTCCACCAGCGGCGTCGCGGCCGAGTTGGCGTTGCTGTAGCCAACGCTGTTGGTGATCTCGGCCATGATTTCCGGACGCATCAGGAAGTTCATGAACAGGTAGGCGTTGTCGACGTTGGCCGCGTCCTTGGGAATCGCCACCATGTCGTAGAAGCTGCCGGCGCCTTCCTTGGGAATGCTGTACTCGACCTTGACCTTGCCCCCGGCTTCCTGGGCGCGGGCTTTGGCCTGCAGGACGTCGCCGGAATAGCCGACCGCCACGCAGATGTTGCCGTTGGCCAGGTCAGAGATGTATTTGGATGAGTGGAAGTACGCCACCGAGGGGCGAATCTTCATGAACAGGGCTTCGGCCTCGGCGATCTGTGCCTTGTCCTTGCTGTTCACCGGGTAGCCCAGGTAGTGCAGGGCGGCTGGAAGCATTTCGGTCGGCGAGTCGAGGAAGCTGATACCGCAGGCCTTGAGTTTTTCCGCGTTTTCCGGCTTGAACAGCAGGTCCCAGGAGTTCACCGGCGCATCGCTGCCCAGCACGTCCTTGACCTTGGCCGGGTTGTAGCCGATGCCGATCGAGCCCCACATGTAGGGGAAGGCGTGGGCGTTGTCCGGGTCGCTGGCGGAGGCGTTTTTCAGCAGCACCGGGTTGAGGTTTTTCCAGTTCGACAGCTTCGACTTGTCCAGCGGCTGATAGACCCCGGCCTTGATCTGCTTGGCCAGGAAACTGTTGGACGGCACGACAATGTCGTACCCGGACTTGCCGGCCAGCAGCCGCGCCTCGAGGGTTTCGTTGCTGTCGAAGACGTCGTAGGTGACGCTGACCCCGGTCTCGTCCTCGAACTTCTTGAGGGTGTCCGGGGCGATGTAATCGGACCAGTTGTACACACGCAGAACCTTGTCATTGGCCTGGGCGCCGGTGGCGATTGCGCCCAACAGGGACAGTGTCAGCAGCGTTCTGCCAAACATTTTCATCGGTACAACTCCAGTTCTTTTTTTATTCAAACCACAGGGTCAAAAATGTGTAGGAGCTAGCGGCTTGCTAGCGAAGGTCGTTAACGACGTCGCGCGTAACCTGACACTCCGTGGCGGTCTCAGGTTCTTCGCGAGCAAGCCGCAAGCGGGCGCTCGCTCCTACAGGGTCAGGGGATTGTTCAGGCCGTTGCGGGTTGCCGCCACGACTCATTCGCCGTCTGCTCCATGGCTTCCTGGATCGCCCGCTTGCGGCTGGCTTCGGCACGGCGGCCGAAATACCAGACGAGGAAGGTCACCAGCGACACCGCCAATAGAATCAGGCTGGCCACCGCGTTGATCTCTGGCTTCACGCCCAGGCGCACCGCCGAGAACACCTCCATCGGCAGGGTGGTGGAGCCTGGCCCGGAAACGAAGCTGGCGAGCACCAGGTCATCCAGCGACAAGGCGAACGACATCATGCCGCCCGCAGCCAACGAGGGCGCAATCATCGGGATGGTAATCAGGAAGAACACCTTGAACGGCTTGGCGCCGAGGTCCATGGCGGCTTCCTCGATCGACAGGTCCAGCTCGCGCAGGCGGGCGGAGACTACCACTGCCACGTAGGCGGCACAAAATGTCGTGTGGGCAATCCAGATGGTGACGATGCCACGCTCCATCGGCCAACCGATCAATTGCGCCATGGCCACGAACAGCAACAGCAACGACAGACCAGTGATCACTTCCGGCATCACCAGCGGTGCGGTGACCAGGCCGCCGAACAGGGTGCGACCCTTGAAGCGGGTGACCCGGGTCAGCACGAACGCAGCCAGTGTGCCCAGCGCCACGGCGGCAATCGCGGTGTAGCAGGCGATTTCCAGCGAGCGCACGACTGAGCCCATCAGTTGCGAGTTATCCAGCAGCCCGGCGTACCACTTCACCGACCAGCCGCCCCACACCGTCACCAGCTTGGAGGCGTTGAACGAGTAGATCACCAGGATCAGCATCGGCAGATAGATAAACGTCAGGCCGAAGATCAACATGAATTTTGCAAATCCGAAGCGTTTCATCCTCGTGCCTCCATCTCTTTGGCCTGGCTGCGGTTGAACAGCAGAATCGGCACAATCAGGATCAACAGCATCACCACCGCCAGGGCGGACGCCACCGGCCAGTCGCGGTTATTGAAGAACTCTTGCCACAGCACGCGACCGATCATCAGCGTCTCCGGGCCACCCAGCAGTTCCGGAATCACGAACTCGCCGACCACCGGAATGAACACCAGCATGCAGCCGGCGATGATCCCGTTCTTGGCCAGCGGCACGGTGATTTTCCAGAAGCTGTTGAAGGTACTCGAACCGAGGTCCGACGCCGCTTCCAGCAGGCTGCCATCGTGCTTGACCAGGTTGGCGTACAGCGGCAGCACCATGAACGGCAGGTAGGCGTAGACCACGCCGATGTACACCGCAGTGTTGGTGTTGAGGATTTCGATCGGGTGATCGGTCAGCCCGCTCCACATCAGAAAACCATTGAGCAGGCCGTTGTTGCTGAGGATGCCCATCCACGCATAGACGCGGATCAGAATCGCGGTCCAGGTCGGCATCATGATCAACAGCAGCAGGACGTTTTGCGCTTCCTTGCTGGCCTTGGTGATCGCGTAGGCCATCGGGAAACCGATCACCAGGCACATCAGGGTGCTCAGCGTCGCAACCTTCAGCGAACCGAGGTAGGCCGACAGATACAGCTCGTCCTCGCCGAGCATGGCGTAGTTGCCGATGTTCAACAGCAGCTGGAATTTCTGCTCGGCGAAACTGTAGATCTCGGAGTAGGGCGGAATGGCCAGGGCGGCTTCGGAGAAGCTGATCTTCATCACCAGGAAAAACGGCAGCATGAAGAACAGAAACAGCCACAGGAATGGAATACCGATCACGACCTTGCGGCCGCTCGGCAAAAACCGCTGGAACTGCTGAGTGAGGGTATTCATGCGCGCAGTACCACGCCGCTGTCATCTTCCCACCAGACGTACACCTGATCGTCCCAGGTCGGGCGGGCGCCACGGCGTTCGGCGTTGGCCATGAACGACTGGACAATCTTGCCGCCGGGCAGCTCGACGTAGAACACCGAGTGGCCGCCTAGATAGGCGATGTCATGCACCTTGCCCTGGGACCAGTTGTACGGGGTCTCGGGTTTGAGGGTGCTGACGAGCATTTTTTCCGGGCGGATCGCGTAGGTGATCGACTTGTCCTGCACCGAAGTGCTGACGCCGTGACCGACGTAGATCTTCTGCTCAAGGTCCGGACTGTGGATGATCGCGTGGCCTTCGAGGTCTTCGACCACGGTGCCGTCGAAGGCATTCACGTTGCCGATGAATTCGCAGACCATGCGGCTGACCGGCGCTTCATAGATGTCCACCGGGCTGCCGATCTGGGCGATCCAGCCCAGGTGCATGATCGCGATGCGCTCGGCCATGGTCATGGCTTCTTCCTGGTCGTGGGTCACCATCACGCAGGTCACGCCGACACGCTCGATGATCTCCACCAGTTCCAGTTGCATCTGCGAACGCAGCTTTTTATCGAGCGCACCCATCGGTTCGTCGAGCAGCAGCAGCTTCGGGCGCTTGGCCAGGGAGCGGGCCAGGGCCACACGCTGGCGCTGGCCGCCGGACAACTGATGGGGGCGGCGCTTGGCGTACTGGGTCATGTGCACCAGGCGCAGCATTTCTTCAACACGGGCATCGATTTCAGCGGCGGGCAAACGGTCCTGCTTGAGGCCGAAGGCGATGTTCTGCGCGACGGTCATGTGCGGGAACAGCGCGTAGGACTGGAACATCATGTTGATCGGCCGTTCGTACGGCGGCATGTCGGTGATGTCCACGCCGTCGAGCAGGATCCGCCCTTCAGTAGGACGCTCGAAGCCGGCGAGCATGCGCAGCAGGGTCGATTTGCCGGAGCCGGAACCACCGAGCAGGGCGAAGATTTCGCCCTGATGGATTTCCAGGGACACATCGTCCACCGCCGTGGTCTCGTCGAATTTCTTGGTGACGCGATCGACTTTCACCAGAACCTTTTTCGGTTGCTGGTGACCCTCAAGAGCCTTCCTGTAAGTGCTGGAGGCGTTTGCCATGTGAAACTCCCAACAGGTTTCAGTCGCCGGGCCAACGCGGCCTGACTTAATAGTTGATTGCAAACCCAGCGTGCATCTGCCGGGTTTATTCGGCGCCGCCGTCCTGGCTGCCTGGTAGTGCTTGTTGTTATCGCAGGGTGTTGCTGTCACGAGCGGCAGACGCGCAAAAGCGGCCCGCCTGGCTCGTGGGGGCAGTAAATCGTTGGTTCGGGTTTTTAAGTCAGCGCGCGTTGCGTTGTGCGGCCCGTTGCCGGCACGCGTCACCAAAGGCCTGGAAAATTCTCAGATAGGGAGGGTTGGCCAGGACCTGCCACTCTGGGTGCCATTGCACGCCGAGGGCGAAGGCCTTGCTGTGTTCGACGGAAATCGCCTCGATCAAGCCATCGGGCGCGACGGCTTCGCTGCGCAGGCCTGGTGCCAGGCGGTCGATGCCCTGGCTGTGAATCGAATTGACCTGGAACACCGGCGGCAGGTCGAGGGCTTCGAATACCCCGCCCGCCAGCACATTGACCGGGTGCGCCGGTGCGTACTGCACCGCCAGGTCCGGATGATTGGCTTCGCGATGATCGAGGTAGCCCGGCAGCTCATGAACCTTCTGATGCAGGCTGCCACCGAACGCCACGTTCATTTCCTGGAAGCCACGGCAAATGCCCAGCACTGGAATACCGGCCGCCACGGCCGCGCGGATCAACGGCAGGGTCGTGCTGTCCCGTTGTGGATCGTGTTCGGTGCCGGGGGCGCTGGCGGGGCCTTGATAGTGGAAGGGTTCCACGTTCGAGGGCGAGCCGGTCAGTAGCAGACCATCGAGCTGCGGCAGCAGGTCATCGATTTCAGTCAGTTCGGCCAGGGAAGGAATGATCACCGGCAGCCCCAAAGCCGCGACGCTGACAGCACGCAAGTACTTGTCGCCGCTGACATGGTAGGGGTGCAGGCCAATCTGATTGACGCACGCAGTAACGCCGATCAATGGCTTGAATGCCATTTTTATCACCTCGAAGTTTGACACTTGAACGAGCTTTTCCAGAGCTTAGCCTCGTTGATTTTTTTTAACAACTCTCATGTAAATAATTCTAAACGGCTAGAGGGTCGGAACCCTGATCCGCTGCGGGTTTGCTGAAGGTTTTTCGACGATGAGTGGCTGTTATGACCAATAAAATCAACAAAAACCACCGATAGCCCCTGCTTGACTTCACATTGTCTTTCGGATTGACTGAGCTCCAGAAAGTGAAGTGAACATAATAATTAACAGCTAATAGGTGCATCATGTCGGTCCCTCTGCGTGCCGTTCAACTCAACGAAGCAAACGCATTCCTTAAGAAATATCCTGAGGTTTTGTACGTCGACCTTCTGATTGCGGATATGAACGGTGTGGTGCGCGGCAAGCGCATCGAGCGCACCAGTCTTCATAAGGTTTATGAGAAAGGCATCAACCTGCCGGCCTCGCTCTTTGCCCTGGACATCAATGGCTCTACGGTGGAAAGCACCGGCCTGGGCCTGGATATCGGCGACGCCGACCGGATCTGCTACCCGATCCCTGGCACCCTGAGCATCGAGCCCTGGCAGAAGCGCCCGACCGCGCAATTGCTGATGACCATGCACGAAATCGAAGGCCAGCCATTCTTTGCCGACCCACGGGAAGTGCTGGCCAACATCGTGCGCAAGTTCGATGACCTGGGCCTGACCATCTGCGCCGCGTTCGAGCTGGAGTTCTACCTGATCGACCAGGACAACGTGAACGGTCGTCCGCAATCGCCACGTTCGCCGGTGTCGGGCAAGCGTCCGATGTCGACCCAGGTGTACCTGATCGACGACCTCGACGAATACGTCGACTGCCTGCAGGACATCCTCGAAGGTGCGAAAGAGCAGGGCATTCCCGCTGACGCCATCGTCAAGGAAAGCGCCCCGGCGCAGTTCGAAGTCAACCTGCATCACGTCGCCGACCCGATCAAAGCCTGCGACTACGCGGTCCTGCTCAAGCGCCTGGTGAAAAACATCGCCTACGACCATGAAATGGACACCACCTTCATGGCCAAGCCGTACCCGGGTCAGGCGGGCAACGGTCTGCACGTGCACATTTCGATTCTGGATAAAGAAGGCAACAACATCTTCGCCAGCGAAGATCCCGAGCAGAACGCTTCGTTGCGTCACGCCATCGGTGGTGTGCTCGAGACCCTGCCGGCGCAGATGGCCTTCCTCTGCCCGAACGTCAACTCCTACCGCCGTTTCGGCGCGCAGTTCTACGTGCCGAACTCGCCGAGCTGGGGCATCGACAACCGTACCGTGGCCGTACGCGTGCCCACCGGTTCGGCGGATGCCGTGCGCATTGAACACCGGGTGGCCGGTGCCGATGCCAACCCGTACCTGTTGATGGCCTCGGTCCTGGCTGGCGTTCACCATGGCCTGACCAACAAGATCGAGCCGGGGGCGCCGGTCGAAGGCAACAGCTACGAGCAGAACGAGCAGAGCCTGCCGAACAACCTGCGCGATGCCCTGCGGGTGCTGGACGACAGCGAGGTCATGGCCAAGTACATCGACCCGCTGTACATCGACGTGTTCGTCGCGTGCAAGGAAAGCGAGTTGGCCGAGTTCGAGAACTCCATCTCCGACCTTGAGTACAACTGGTACTTGCATACCGTCTAAGACGAACCCCACCGATCACCTGTAGGAGCGAGCCTGCTCGCGATGAGGCCCGGTCAGCCACCATCAATGTAGCTGGTCCGCCGCCATCGCGAGCAGGCTCGCTCCTACAGGGATTCGTCCACTACTTTCTCTGTGTGAGTCACTCTCATGACCATGACCCGCAGCGACTGGGAACAACGCTTCCAGTCCCTCACGATCGAAAGCCGTGCCTTCATCGACGGCCAATACTGCGCAGCGGCAAGCGGTGCGACCTTTGAATGCATCAGCCCGGTCGACGGCCGCTTCCTGGCCAATGTCGCCAGCACCGACGAAGCCGACGCCAATGCCGCCGTCGCCGTCGCGCGCCAGACATTCGAATCCGGCGTCTGGGCCAAGCTGGCACCGGCCGAGCGCAAGCGCACCCTGATCCGCTTCGCCGACCTGATCCTCGCCCACCGCGAAGAACTGGCGCTGCTGGAAACCCTGGACATGGGCAAGCCAATCAGCGATTCGATGAACGTCGACATTCCCGCGACCGCCAACGCGATCCGCTGGACCGCCGAAGCCATCGACAAAATTTACGACGAAGTTGCCGCCACCCCCCACGATCAACTGGGCCTGGTCACGCGCGAACCCGCCGGCGTGGTCGCGGCCATCGTGCCGTGGAACTTCCCGCTGATCATGGCCAGCTGGAAATTCGCCCCGGCATTGGCAGCGGGCAACTCGTTCATCCTCAAGCCTTCGGAAAAGTCGCCGCTGACCGCGATCCGCATCGCTCAGTTGGCCCTGGAAGCCGGCATTCCCAAGGGCGTGTTCAACGTCCTGCCGGGCTACGGCCACACCGTGGGCAAGGCGCTGGCGTTGCACATGGACGTCGACGTGCTGGCCTTCACCGGTTCGACGGCGATCGCCAAGCAACTGCTGATCTACGCCGGGCAGAGCAACATGAAACGGGTCTGGCTGGAAGCGGGCGGCAAGAGCCCGCACGTGGTGTTCGCCGACGCGCCGGACCTGCGCGTGGCGGCCCAGGCAGCCGCTAGCGGCATTGCCTTTAACCAGGGAGAAGTCTGCACCGCCGGCTCGCGGCTGCTGGTGGAACGCTCGATCCGCGAGCAGTTCATCCCGCTGTTGGTCGAGGCTCTGCAAGCGTGGAAACCAGGGCACGCGTTGGATCCGGCGAGCACCGTCGGCGCGCTTGTCGACCAGCGTCAACTGGACAACGTGCTGCGCTACATCGAGATCGGCAAGGAGCAGGGCGCCGAGCTGATCGCCGGCGGTCAGCGCACTCTCGAAGACACGGGGGGCTTGTACGTCGAGCCGGCGATTTTCGACGGCGTGAGCAACGCCATGACCATCGCCCGCGAGGAGATCTTCGGCCCGGTGCTGTCGCTGATCAGCTTCGACACCACAGAAGAAGCCCTGGCGATTGCCAACGACAGCATCTTCGGCCTGGCCGCCGGGGTCTGGACCAGCAACCTGAGCAAGGCCCACACCTTCGCCCGTGGCCTGCGCGCCGGCAGTGTCTGGGTCAACCAGTACGACGGCGGCGACATGACCGCGCCATTCGGCGGGTTCAAGCAATCGGGTAACGGTCGCGACAAGTCGTTGCATGCCTTCGACAAGTACACCGAGCTCAAGGCCACTTGGATCAAGCTCTAACTATGTTCACAGCAGCGGCGGCAGGCAGCAGCGTGCCGACGCTCGGGAATTCAATCATGCAAAAACACGTAAACAGCTACTACGCCGCTACCCGCAACGAAGTCATCGACTTCCCGGTGCTTGAAGAACTGGTCGAGTGCGACGTCTGTGTGATCGGCGCTGGCTATACCGGTCTGTCCTCGGCGCTGTTCTTGAGCGAAGCCGGCTACAGCGTCACTGTGCTGGAAGCCGCCAAGGTCGGCTACGGCGCCAGCGGGCGCAACGGTGGTCAACTGGTCAACTCCTACAGCCGCGACGTCGATGTGATCGAGCAGCGCTACGGCGAAAAGACCGCCGAAGTCCTCGGCAGCATGATCTTCGAAGGCGCGGACATCATCCGCTCGCGGATCAAGCAGTACGACATCAAGTGCGACTACAAGCCCGGTGGCATTTTCGCCGCGCTGAACAAGAAACAACTCAAGGGTCTGGCCGAGCAGAAAAGCGGCTGGGAGCGTTACGGCAACCACAACTTGCGCTTGCTGGATGCGGCGGAAATCGCCAGGGAAGTCGGCACCAAGAACTACGTCGGCGGCCTGCTGGACATGCAGGGTGGTCACGTCCACCCGCTGAACCTGGCGTTGGGCGAAGCCGCAGCGATACTCAGCCTGGGCGGTAAAATCTACGAACAATCGGCAGCGGTGGAAATCACCTACGGCGAGCCGATCGTGGTTCGTACTGCCAAAGGTGTGGTGCGCGCCAAGTACCTGCTGATCGCCGGCAACGCCTACCTGCCGCAAGACCTCGACAACCGTGTGACGCGCAAAAGCATGCCGTGCGGTTCGCAGATTGTGGTCACCGAGCCGTTGTCGGAAAAAGTCGCCAGAAGCCTGATCAGCAACAACTACTGCGTCGAGGACTGCAACTACCTGCTCGACTACTACCGCCTGACCGCCGACAACCGCCTGCTGTACGGCGGTGGCGTGGTCTACGGTGCGCGCGAACCGGATGACATCGAACAGCTGATCAAGCCGAAAATCCTCAAGACCTTCCCGCAACTGAAGGACGTGAAGATCGACTACCGCTGGACCGGCAACTTCCTGCTGACCATGTCGCGCATGCCGCAATTCGGTCGAATTGAGAAAAACGCCTACTACATGCAAGGCTACAGTGGCCACGGCGTGACCTGTTCGCACCTGGCCGGCAAGCTGATCTCGGAAATGATCCGCGGCGATGCCGAGCGCTTCGACGCGTTCGCCTCCCTGCCGCACATGCCGATGTTCGGCGGGCGCACCTTCCAGGCGCCGCTGACGGCGATGGGCGCGGTGTATTACGCCATGCGTGACCGTTTCGGCATCTGATTGCGGCATGATCGACACAGCCCTCGCAGGCGCGGCGCAACCGGCCGCACTGCGGGGGAGTCTGCATTTGCGTCACCGTTTATCGAAGCTACTGAGCTGCGGGAACAAACGTGATTTAATAGCCGCCTTTCACGTCTTCGGGACAGAGGAGCGGCGATTTTCGCGACACCGGTCGCCCGCCATCCACTCGCACCACCCTTAAGTTTTTCTCACATAAGGCTGTCATGGACACGGGCTCTCGACTCAAATTAGTACGCGAAAGCTACAAACTCTCCCAGCGCGAGCTGGCCCGGCGTAGCGGCGTCACCAATGCCACCATTTCCCTGATCGAGCAGAATCGGGTCAGCCCTTCCGTCAGTTCGTTGAAGAAACTGCTGGAAGGCATCCCCATGTCGTTGGCGGACTTCTTCACCTTCGACCAGCCACCCCGCGAACACCAATACATTTTCCGCGCCAACGAGCAACCCGACCTCGGCCGCCACGGCCTGCGCCTGCTGCTGATCGGCGCCTCGGTGCCCAGCCGGCAGATGCGCCTGCTGCGCGAACAATACGCCCCCGGCGCCAGCTCCGGTGAAGAGCCGATCGTGCATGCCGAAGGTGAGGAGTGCGGATTGGTAACCCGAGGTACGGTGGAGTTGACTGTCGATGGTCAGGTTAGTGTGCTGAACGCCGGTGATGGCTACTACTTCCCGACGACCCTGCCGCACCGCTTCCGCAACATTGGTGCGGATGAAGCGGAAATCATTAGCGCGAACACGCCGGCGAACTTCTGAAGGTATTGGATGGGCTTTCCTCCTGCTCCTTGCAAGGCAGGGCGGCAGTTACACGCGAGTTCGCAGACCGGACGATTAACACTAAACCCCGGCAGACCTTAAAGGTCTCACGCGTATAACTGCCCTATCGCCGACGGCTGTCAGCGACGGGGCGAACTATAAGCGTCGGGTTAGTTGTCTGAAACCCGGTGTCAGGGCGTGCCGAATGGCCGATCAATGCCGAACCTGGGGCTGATGGGCAATATGTTTTGGCCCCGCCAGCGCCCACAGCACCAGCCCGATCAGTGGCACAAACACGATCGCAACAATCCACACGCCTTTGTTGCTGGCCTTGCCCTGGCTCTTCACCACTCGATTGATTGCCCACAATTCGGCGAGCAACAGCAGCGCCGCGAGGGCGATCCACAGGTATTCGATTTGCATGCCTTACCTCCTGAAAAATCTCCTGATAGTCATCGGGTTAGGGCGATGGCCAGCGGCAGGGTTCATTTTTTTTCAGGTGTGGGGCTTTTTGTGGTGTAGGAGCGAGCCTGCTCGCGAAAAACGTCAACGATTACGCGTGCATCCTGAATGCACGCGGCGCCCTCAAGTTTTTCGCGAGCAGGCTCGCTCCTACAGGATCATTGCTCGTGACGATTACTGAACGTCAGGCTGCATCAGCAACGCTTCGGCCAACTCTGCATCCGTGGCATTCAACCCCGGATTGTCCTGGCGGATTTGTTTGAGCACCGACTCCAGGTAAGCGCCGCGGATGGTGCCGCCGCTGGCGACGAAGCTGGAGAGGTCATCGCGGGCGGGGACCACCAGTTTGTGGTCCTTGAAGGTCGAATACAGCGAGGCGGAAACCCCGGCTGAGGTCGCGACATCGCCGGCGTCGACATCGGCCATGGCCGAACCAAGGGGCAGGCAGAGCAGCATCGGAACGAGCAGTAGGCGGCGCATGGTGTGTCCTCCAAAAGCGTGAAGCCTAAAGGGTTTGCCACATACTCATATGAGGTGCGGGTGATGCCGGTAGTTCCGCTGACTGCACGGGTGGGCGACGGACGATGCACCGCGCTGCGGATTAAAACTGTCTGTTGCGGGCCTGACGGGCGATAATCCCGGGCATTCAAGCCTTCAACTTCGCCAGAGAGCGCCGTCCTGATGTTCGAGATCAAGCCGTGGAACCCCGAAACCTTTCGCCAGCAGACGCGCCGCAGCACGTTGATCATCGCCGTGACCTTCATTGTCCTGGCGATGGCTCTGTCGACCTTGGCGGTGATGGTTTTCGGTGAGCCTGGTGGCGACAATTTCCGCTACAACCTCGGTGGCGTGATTGCGGCGCTGCTGCTCTGCGCGGCGCTGATGAAACTGAAGTTCTGGTCCCAGCCCTGGATGGCCGCCGCCGTTTACGGCTGGCAGCTCAAGCGCAGCCTGATGCGCATCACCAACGTCATGCACCAGGTCACCGATGCGGTCCAGGCCGGTAACCCAAGCGCAATGAAGCTGTTGCGCTTCTACCACCTGGGGCTGACGCAAATGCATCAGTTGGACGGCAATTCCAGCGACCACAGCCAACTGATCCGCGAGGTCGACCAGCACCTGGAGCGCCTGCAGGCCCAGGGCCTGGATACCGAGCAGACCCGTCTGCAGCCCGAGTGGCTGGCGGCACTGAAAGCTAAGGCCTGAGCCCTTTCATTTTTTCCCGGACCTCTTCCTCGGAACCCCTGATCGATGTTTACCCTGAGCCATTTCGACACCCCCTGCCCGGAGACGGTGACCGACCAGATCTTGCAGCTGGTGGTCGACAACCTGACCGACATCAGCAGCGTCGCCTTGCCGCCGAGCAACCCGCTGTTCGCCATCTATCAATACGCGGTGGGCTACGAAGTCCACCTCTACCTGCAGGCCCTCGATGGCACGCGGGGCGTTAATGTCGAATTGATCACCGCCATGGACGCCACAGACCCGGACAAGGTCCTCGGCTTTGTGCTGTACCTGCCGGTCAAAGACAACCCCCAGGCCTGCGGCGTAGCGTTCATGGCGGTCGATGCCAGCCAGCGCCGCCGGGGTATCGCCCGCACCATGCTTGAGGAGTTGCGCAAGCGCTGCCCGCACATCGAACTCAGTTGCGCGGTGGCCAAGGTTCCGTACTTCGAGGCGCTGGGCTTCCAGGTGCTGGGCGCGCGCGGGACCCAGGTGCTGATGAACACCCACGAGCATGTCACCGACGGCCTGATCGCCGTGCTGGATGTGGCCCCGATCTATCGCTCCAACGAAGTGCGGCAGATCCACAGCTACCTGCTCCAACGCAACGGCAAGCGGGCGATGGTTGACGCGGAAAAACAGCGCGATCGTCATCTCGATCAGTTGACCGCCAAGGTCCGGGCCTTTTTGCAGCAACGCTAATCGCGCCTGCTAGGGCTGCCAGAACCCGTCGTCGCCACTGAGCTTGCGATCGAGAAAACACGCGGCGCTGATCAGCGCCAGGTGGCTCAGGGCTTGCGGGGTATTGCCCAGGTGGCGGGCGTGGCTGTCGAATTCCTCGGCGTACAAGCCCAGCGGGTTGGCATAGCGCAGCAGCTGTTCGAACTCCAGATGGGCCTTGTCCAGTTGCCCGGCGCGGGCCAGGCATTCGACGTACCAGAACGAGCAGGCGACGAACGCGCCTTCTGTGCCACTCAGACCGTCGATCTGGCTGTCGTCGTTGTGGTAGCGATAGACCATGCCATCGCGAACCAGGGATTTCTGGATCGCTTCCAGGGTCGACAGCCAGCGCGGGTCCCGGGCGCTGACGAAGCGCATCAGCGGCATCAACAGCATCGAACCGTCGAGCGCGGTGCTACCGATGTGCTGCACAAAATGCCCACGTTCTTCGTTCCAGAAGTTGCTCCAGATATCGGCGTAAATGGCCTGGCGTGTCTGGTCCCAACGTGCGAACGGCGCCGGCAGCGAGCGTTTCGAGGCCAGACGAATCGCCCGGTCCAGCGCCACCCAGCACATCAGTCGCGAATGCAGGAAGTGATGCTGCTCGCCGCGCATTTCCCAGATGCCGACGTCCTCCTGTTGCCAGGTGGCGCAGACCTGGTCCACCACTTCCACGGCGTGCTTCCAACCCTCATGGGAGATCGCTTCGCCGTATTTGTTGACCAAGTACACCGCGTCCATCAGCTCGCCATAGATGTCTAACTGCACCTGGTCATAAGCCTGATTGCCGATGCGCACCGGCCGCGCGTTGCCATGGCCAGACAAGTGCTCGAGCGCCTGTTCCGGCAGCTCCTGGCGGCCGTCGATGGCGTACAGGATGTTGAGTTTCATCGAGTGGCCCTGGCAGTCGCTGACTCGCCCGCGCAACCAGCGCATGTAGGCGTTGGCCTCATCGACAAAGCCCAGGCGCATGAAGGCGTAGACGGTGAACGAGGCGTCGCGGATCCAGGTGTAGCGGTAGTCCCAGTTGCGGATACCGCCCGGGGTTTCCGGCAGGCCGAAGGTCGCGGCGGCGAGTATCGCGCCGTGCTTGCGTGAGGTCAGCAGCTTGAGCGCCAGCGCCGAACGATTGACCATCTCGCGCCAGCGTCCACGGTAAGTCGAGTGGGCGATCCAGTCGCGCCAGAACTTGAGCGTGCGTTGCAGGCACAGGTCGCTGTTGTCGGCCTGGAAACGTGGGTCATCAACCGCACCGAGAATGAACTCGGCGCACTGCTCCTGTTGCAGTTCAAAACTGGCGCAGGCGGCGTTGTCGGTGATCTGCAACGGCTGGCTGCTGCGCAGGCGCAGGCCAGGTTGACCGTTCGCCATAAAACAAACGTCGTCGCCGGCACTCTGTGCGGTGGTCGCGGCTCGGGCGTAATCAAAACGCACCGCGCAACGCAGGTCCAAACGCGCGCTGCCGCTGACCACGCGCACGCGGCGGATCAGTAGCGGCAAGTCATCTTCGCTGTCGCCGATGGCCAGCAGGTCGGTGATCTCCACCACCGCCCGCGCACTCAGCCAGCGGGTTTGCAGGACGTTGGAATCGGGCAGGTAGATCTGTTCGCGACGGGCATCGGGCAGGTCCGGGGCCAGCTGGAAAATCCCGGCGTCTGGGGTGTCCAGCAGCGAGCAGAAGACGGAAGGACTGTCGAACTCCGGCCAGCAGAAAAAATCCACGCTGCCCTTGTCGTTGATCAGCGCAGCACTGCGCAGGTCGCCGATGATGCCGTGGGCATCAATGGCACTTTGGCGTTCTTGGTGAGGATCGGACATGCCAGCTCAGCCTTGCACAGAGGAGGTATTCAGCTGACTGGTGCAAGGCGGGTGGAGTTCAGCTTTGGCCTGGTTTATTTGCGGCTCCGTTGCGCAAGCCTTGCAACATTATCTCCAGCGCCTGCAGCGCCCCGTCTAACCGGTCGCCGGGCGTCTCGTCGCGGGCAATCCACAGCGCGGCGTGCACCAGGCTGCCGTTGATCAGGCGCGCCAGGGATTCGGCCGGGGCGGGGGGGATGTAGTGCTCGTCTATCAGTTGTTGCAGCAGGCCGGTCAGGGTGGCGATGCAATCGAGTTGCAGCGATAGCGTCATTTCTCCCAGCACGGCGGGCGCGTCGAGCAGCAGGATTTGCTGGATCTCCGGTTCCTGGGCCATTTGCAGGTAGGCCGTGCAGCGCTGCTGAAAACCCGTCCACGGATCGCTGGCGTCGGCGCAGATGGCATCGAGACGGCTGTCCGCTTCGCTGTCGAGTTGCGCAACCACCGCCGCCAACAAACCTTTCTTGTCGCCGAAATGGTGATACAACGCGCCGCGCGTCAGGCCGACCTGGGCGGTGAAGTCATCCATCGAAGTGTTGCCGTAGCCTTGGCTGGCGAATGCCTGGCGGGCGCTGGCGATCAGTTTGGCGCGGGTTTGCTCGATCATTTCGGCGCGGGGCTTTTGGCTCATGACATCCTCTGCACGGCTTTTTTGATTTGACATACGCTGCGTATGTTTACATGATTTCTCGCATACGCGCCGTATGTATTTTTCCTGCTGCGCTGTTTTATAGCAAGTTGCTCGCCCTCAAGGAGAGGTTGGACACCCATGGCAAACCCTTACTCAGCGCTTTTCACCGCCCCCGGCAGCCGAGCTTTCGTGTTGGCGGGGATGATTGCGCGCATGCCGATCTCCATGACCGGCATCGGCCTGATCACCATGCTCTCGCAGTTGCACGGTGGCTATGCACTGGCCGGGGCGGTGGCGGCGACCTTCGCCCTGGCCACAGCCTTCTGTGCGCCGCAAGTGTCGCGACTGGTCGACCGCTACGGTCAGGGTCGGGTGTTACCTATCGCGGCCCTGGTCGGTGGCGGCGCTTTGTTGCTGCTGTTGCTGTGCACACGTTTGCAGGCGCCACAGTGGACCCTCTTTGTATTCGCCGCGCTGGCCGGCTGCATGCCGAGCATGTCAGCGATGGTGCGGGCGCGCTGGACCGAGATCTATCGCGGCCAGCCACAACTGCAAACTGCCTATGCGCTGGAGTCAGTCCTGGACGAGGTATGTTTTATCGTCGGGCCGCCGCTATCCGTGGGTTTGTGCGTGGTGCTGTTTCCCGAAGCCGGGCCACTGGCGGCCTTGCTGGCGCTGGCTATCGGGGTGACCGCGTTCGTCCTGCAGCGCAGCACCGAGCCGGCGATCCATCCCCATGATCAGCAGCAACCCGGCTCGGCGATTGCCTCGGTGCCGGTGCGCTGGCTGATCCTGCTGATGGTCGCCCTGGGCACCATCGTTGGCGTGGTGGATGTGGTCAGCGTCGCCTTCGCCCAGCAGCAGGGGCAGCCTGCGGCGGCGAGCATTGTGCTGTCGGTGTATGCGATCGGCTCCTGCCTGGCCGGCCTGGTCTTCGGCGCGTTGAAGCTCGACGTGCCGCTGCCACGGCTGTTTCTTTACGGCGGGGTCGCCACGGCGCTGACCACCTTGCCGCTGCTGCTGGCCAGCGACATCCTCAGTCTGGCGTTGACGGTATTTGTCGCCGGCCTGTTCTTCGCCCCGACCCTGATTGTTGCCATGGCGCTGATCGAGCGCATCGTGCCGCCGGCCAAATTGACCGAAGGCCTGACCTGGCTGGTGACGGGCCTGAGCATCGGCGTGGCGGTTGGCGCCGCCGGTTCCGGCTGGCTGGTGGATGCCTATGGCGCGCGCAGCGGTTTCTGGCTGGCGCTGGTGGGCGGCCTGGTGGTGTTGCTGGCGGCGTGGCAGAGTTATCGCTGCTTGAAGTGAGCGACGGCACACCCACCGCTGGCGCAAAAAAAACGCCGCTGCCCATCCTTGGGTCAGCGGCGTTGTGTTGCTCGGGGAAGTGATCAGAAGTTGTAGGTCATGTCCGCGGTGACGGTGCGGCCTTCGCCGTAGTAGCAGTCCAGGGTGCTGTTGCAGCTGGCGACGTATTTCTTGTCTTCGATGTTTTCCAGGTTCAGCTTGACCTTGACGCCCTTGACCCGCAGTGGCGAACGTTCGAGGTCGTAGGAGACCATGCCGTCGTACACGGTGTAGGACGGGATCTGGAACGAATCGCCCTCGTAATCCGAGCCGTAGCTGCTGCGCACGTAGCGCACACCCAAGCCAGCGCCGAGGCCGGCGAGGGCGCCCTGGTCGAAGCTGTAGTCAACCCAGCCGGAGGCGGTCAATGGCGGCATCGTGGCCAGGGTGCGGCCTTCGCGACCGTCGTTGATGCTCTGCCATTTGATCTGATTGCGCGACACCGCACCCAGCACTCGCAGGTTCTGAGTGACGTTGACCTTGCCTTCCAGCTCCACACCGCGCGAACGTACTGCACCGCTCTGCACGCTGCGACCCGGGTTGAAGAGGTCGTTGGTCAGCATGTTTTCCTGGTCGATCTGATACACCGACAGCTGGATAAAGCCATCGATGATGGTTGGCTCGTACTTCACCCCGGCTTCGTACTGCTTGCCTTCGGTGGGCTTGAACGGCTTGTTGTCGAAGTCGACACCGGCTTGTGGCAGGAACGACTCGGAATAGCTGACATACGGCGTCAGACCGTTCTCGAACATATAGCCAAGGCCGGCACGCCCGGTGAATTTCTCGTCGGTGGACTTGGTATCCGCCGCAGCGCTGCCAGGCTGGGTGTTCTCGGTGGTGGCGTAATCATATCGGCCACCGAGGGTCAGGAACCATTTGTCCCACTTCATCTGGTCCTGCACGTACAGGCCGGTCTGCTTGATGGTGTTGTCCCAGCGATAGGGTTGGGTGAAAGTGAATTCGCTGCCGTACACCGGATTGAACAGGTCAATTGGCGGACCGCTGCGGTCGTACAGTCCGAGGAACTGGGTGTTGAAGTGGTAGTAGTCGACGCCCAGGAGCACCGTGTGGTCCAGTTCGCCGGTCTTGAATTTGGCCTGGGCGGTGCTGTCGATGCCGTACACCTTGTTGGTCTGCGACCAGTCCACGCCGAAGCGATTCTGGTAGCGTCGGTCATTGATCCCGGTGTTCGGGTTAGTCGCATAGGAGTAACCGTGCAGCGGCGCGACGTACTGGTCATCGACGTAGGCGTAGCTGGTGCGCTGCTTGAGGGTCCAGATGTCGTTGAGCTCGTAGGCGACGTCGTAGCCCATCACGAACTGTTCGCGGTCGTACTTGTTCAGGCCCGGCTCGCCAATGAACAGGTCACGGCTGATCTTGCCGTTGGGGCTGTCGAACACCGTGCCTTCCGCCGGCAGGCCCTGGGCTTCCGGGGTGTCGCGGTCTTTCTGGTATTGGGCGAATACGGTCACGCTGGTGCGGTCGTTCGGCAGCCAGGTCAGGCTGGGCGCGAGCAGCATGCGGTTGGTGTCGGCGTAGTCGATGCTCGAGTTGGCGTCGCTGGCCAGGCCGGTCAGGCGATAGAGGAACTCGCCCTGATCGTCGATTGGCCCGGCGAAGTCGAAGGCGCCGTATTTGCGGTCGTAGCTGCCGGTGCCCAGCACCACTTCATGCAGCGGCGTGGCGGTCGGGCGCTTGCCCACCAGGTTGACGATGCCGCCTGGCTGGTTCTGTCCGTAGAGCACCGAGGCCGGGCCCTTGAGCACTTCGATGCGTTCCAGGGTGTAGGGGTCGATCTGCAGCGAACCGCCGGTGCTGCCGCCGCCGTAGGGCAGGTGCAGGCCATCGAGGTACACCGGTGTGGGCGAGAAGCCACGGGAGGTCGGCTCGTCGAAAATTCCTACGCGGTCGGAGAAGCCGCCACCGGTCATGCCGGCGGTGTAGCGCAGGGCTTCGGTGACAGTCTGCGCACCCCGCACCTTGACTTCGTCGGCGGTGACCACGTTGACGGTCTGCGGGATTTCATTCAGCGGGGTATCGGTTTTGGTGCCGGTGCCGCTGCGCTTGGCGACAATCCCGTCGACCGGCCCGTAGGCCTGCTCCTGGATGGCGAATACGTTGGTCGGGTCGAGGTCCACCGAGTTCGCGCTGCTGCGCACCCGCAGGGTCACGGTGTTGCCTTGCACGCTGTAATTGATCCCGGTGCCTTGCAGCAACTGGGCAATCGCCGCGTTGGAATCCAGGCTGCCCTTGATTGCGGTGCTGCGCAGGCCGGCCACGTCATCCGGGCTGTACAGCACTTGCAGGTTGGTCTGGCGGCCAAATTCCTGCAGCGCACTGGCGAGGGGTTGGGCCTGGATATTGACCTCGACCACCTGTGCCTGGGCCTGGCTCATCAGCGGTGCGGTCAGCGCCAGGGCGCAAAGCGTCGGCAGGCGTGGACGGAAGGAATGGCGCAGGCGCAGAGCCTTGGCGAGTGGGTGGAGACCGAGTGATGCGGGCATTATTCTTTTACTCTTCAAGGTGTTGACTGAGAACTATTTCTATTCGCTGTAAGTAAGACGTTGCACCTTCGGGAAACCGGAAAGTTCCTACGTTTTTATTTACGAAATTCTCACAGTCATGCTCGCTACGGCTCTAGGACCAGCTTTTCCGTCGGGTTACCAGCCACCCCCCAAGGCCTTGTACAGCCCGACACTGGCCTGCACCCGTGCCAGGCGCAGTTGCACGTTGAGGTCTTGGGCGGCGTACAGGGTGCGCTGGGTTTCCAGCACCGTCAGCAGGTCTTCGGCGCCGGCCTGGTAGCGGCTTTGGGCGATGTCGAAGGCGGTCTGCGCGTGATTCAGTTCTTCGGTTTGCCACTGACGCTGCTGGTCGAGGCCGTGGATCGCGGTCAGGGCTTTTTCGACGTCGGCAAAGCCGTTGATGATCGCCCCGCGATAGTTTTCCAGCAGCTCCTGCTGGCGCGCGGTGGCGCGGTCGCGTTCGGCGCTGAGGCGGCCGTTGTTGAAGATCGGCGCCACCAAGCCAGCGGTGAGGTTATAGAAAGGACTGCGCAGCAGGTCGCCAAAGGTATCGGCGCCCGAGCCGAGGTTGGCCGTCAGCGTCAGGGTCGGCAGCATCGCGGCGCGGGCCACAGTGACGTCGGCCCGAGCGGCGGCCAGTTGCGCCTCGGCGCGGGCAATGTCAGGGCGGCGGCGCAGCAGGTCGCTGGGCACGCCGGCGTTGATTTGCGGCCAATGCAACTGCTCGAAGCGCTCGCTGCTGGGCGGCAGCGCCTGCACCGGCTGGCCGAGCAGGGCGGCGAGGGTGATCCGCGCTTCTTCAGCTTGTTGCTGTACAAGCGGCAGTTGCCGTTGCTGGGCGGCCACCAGGCTTTTTTGCTGGGCCAGTTCCAGGGCGGTGGCCGAGCCTGAGTCATAGCGGGTCTGCACCAGCTTCAACACGCTTTGCGCATTGCTCAGGTTCAGCTCGGCAATGCGCCTTTGCTCGATTAGCGCCAGGCTCTGCGTGTAGCTGTTGGCGACGCCGCTGAGCAGGGTCAGCTCAACGGTGGCCTGGTCGAATTCGCTGGCGCGTACTCCTTGCAAGGCGCTGTCGCGGGCGGCGTGGCGGCCACCCCAGAAGTCGACTTCATAGCTGGCGCTGAGGCTGGTGTCGAAGTAATCCACCGCCTTATTGCTGCTGTCGGCATCCAGTTGGCTGTAGCCATTGCCGCGCAGCAGCTTCTCGCGGCTGGCGTTGAAGCCGGCCTGCACCTGGGGCAGCAGCGGGCCGCCGGCGACCACCGCGCTGGCCTGTGCCAGGCGCACTCTCGCGACCGCTGCGGCGAGGTCATGGCTGCCGAGTTGCGCCTGGGCAATCAGGCGGTCGAGTTCGGCGCTGCCAAAGGTCGTCCACCATTGCTGGCGGTGCTCGGCGGCGGCACGGGTGTTGGGTGATTGCCAGGTCGACGGCGCGACGATGCCGCTGTCCAACGGCTCGGTGGGGGAGGCGCAGGCGCTGAGTAACAGGCACAGGGACAACAGGCTCAAGGGCGACTTCATCACTCGATTATTCACTGGTAAGGGCCGTGACCGGGTCAAGCCGGGCAGCTTTGCGGGCCGGCATGAAGCCGAAGACAACGCCGGTAACCAGTGCGCAGGCAAAGGCGCCGAGGACCGCGAATAGGGAAAACGCCACCGCGACTTCGCTGAGGATCAGCACGCCGCCGACCAGCAAGGCCAGGGCAATCCCGGCAATACCGCCGACCACAGAGAGCATCAGCGCTTCGGTCAGGAACTGGCGCAGGATGTCGCGTTGACGGGCGCCGGTGGCCATGCGGATGCCGATCTCGCGGGTGCGCTCGCGGACGGTCATGAGCATGATGTTCATCACCCCGATGCCGCCCACCAGCAGCGAGATCGCGGCAATCGAGCCGAGCATCAGCGACAGGGTGTTCTGGGTGCGCGCTTCGGCCTGAATCATCGCCGCGTTGTTGGTCAGCTCGTAGTCCTTCTTGCCGTTGTGCAGTTTGAGCATCAACTGGTCGATGGCCTGTTCCGCTTCCTTGACCTTGCGCGCGTCCGCCGCAGCGATGGCGATGTACTCCGGCTCGTACTTGCCGAACAGGCGCACGCTGGCGGCGGAATAGGGGATGGCGATGCGGTCGTCGCTGTCCGAGTCCCCGGAGCTGGCGCCTTTTTCAGCCAGCACGCCGACCACCTGGAACGGCACGTTTTCGATCAGGATGTACTGGCCGATGGGGCTGGCCATGTCCTTGAACAGCTTGTCGCGGACCTTCTTGCCAATCACCGCCACGGCGGCGGCATTGCGCTCGTCGGCGTCGGTGAAGTAACTGCCCTCGACCACTGGCCAATTAAAAATGTCCGGGAAATTGGTGTCATTACCGCCGACGTAACTCAGGTGATCAGCGTTGCCAGAACGCACCCCGGCCTCCGAGCCGTTGACCGGCATGATCCGCTTGACCTGCGGGAGGCGCGCCAAAGCGGCGACGTCGCTCAAGGTGACGATGCCCGGCGGCGTACGCGGATTGGGCGCCGAGCCACTGAGGTAAATGATGTTCGAGCCGAAGGCGCCCATTTGTGCCATGACCTGGCGCTTGCTGCCTTCACCCACCGCCAGCATCACCACCACTGAGGCCACGCCAATGATAATCCCGAGCAGGGTCAGGGCGGTGCGGAAGCGGTTGATCCACATCACTCGCCAGGCGGCGTGCAGCGCATCCATCAATTCGCCTTTCCAGGCACCGGTGGCTTCACTGCCTTCGCTCAGACGCTTGCGCAGATCGACGGCCTGCAAGGCGCCGGGGTTGGCCGAGTGCTGCGCGTCGGGATTGTCGACGGCGCTGTCGCTGATGATCAGGCCGTCACGAATCTCGATCACCCGCTTTGCCCGGGCAGCCACTTCGCGGTCGTGGGTGATGAGGATCACTACGTGGCCCTGGCTCGCCAACTCATCGAGCAAGGCCATGACCTCGGCGCCGCTGTGACTGTCGAGGGCGCCGGTGGGTTCGTCGGCGAGAATGATGTGCCCGCCGTTCATCAGTGCACGGGCAATCGACACCCGCTGCTGCTGACCACCGGAGAGTTGATGTGGGCGGTTGCCAGTGCGTTCGGCCAGGCCGAGACGGGCAAGCAGCGCGGCGGCGCGGGCATGGCGTTCGGCTGCCGGGGTGCCGGCATAGATCGCCGGCATCTCGACGTTTTCCTGGGCCGAGCCGGAAGGAATCAGGTGATAGCCCTGGAACACGAAGCCGAACGCTTCGCGGCGCAGCCAGGCCAGTTCATCGCTGTCCAGATGGGCGACGTTCTCCCCGGCAAAGCGGTACTCGCCTGAGGACGGGCGATCCAGGCAGCCAAGGATGTTCATCAGCGTTGACTTGCCGGAACCGGAGGCGCCGACGATCGCCACGAACTCGCCGGCGTGAATCGCCAGGTCGATGCCGCGCAGCACATGGACTTGCGGGGCGTCACCGCCGCCGTAGGATTTACGCAGGTCTTTAAGGTCGATCAGCGGCGTTTGCATTCAACCCTCGTGACCGTCGAGTGGGCCGATCAACAGGTGGTCGCCCTCGTTCAAGCCCTCGAGGATCTGCACCTGCAAGCGGTCGCTGAGGCCAGTACGCACTTCCCGCGGCTGAATGTCGCCGTTTTTCGCCACGACCCGTGCGCGTTGGATGCCGGCCTGCGTGCCGTTCTGCAGGGCGGACACCGGTGCGGTCAGGACGTTTTTTGCCTCGCCGTTGACGAAAAATACCTGGGTGGTCATTTCCGCCATCAGCGCGTTATCGGTGTTGTCGACGTCGAGCAGCACGGTGTACAGCACCACCCGGCCGCTGCCGCTTTTACTGCTGCTGGACAGGCTGCCTCCACCGCCCTGGCTGCTTTGATCCAGAGGCTTGGGCGGCACCGGGAGGATCTGCCGCACAGTGCTTTGCCAGCGCCGTGCACCGCCGGCGAGGGTGGTGAAGTAGGCCTGCATGCCAGGTTTGACGTGGCCGATATCGGCCTCCGAGACTTCCGCCCAGACGGTCATTGGCGACAGTTTGGCAATGCGCAGGATCAGCGGTGTCTGCTGCTGGGCGTTGAGGGTTTGGCCGGCGCGGGCGTCGAGCGCGACCACGGTGCCGGACATTGGCGCATAGATGCGCGTGTAGCCCAGTTCGGCCTGATCGCTGCGCAAGCTGGCTTCGGCTTGGCGAATCTGCGCCTGGAACATCTGAATCCGCGCCTCGGTCGCGCGCAGTTCGGCGTGGGCGGTCTGCACGTCCTCTTCGCGAGTGGCGCCGCCGGCGGCGAGGTTTTGCTGGCGCTGGTATTTCTGTCGCGCCAGCTCGTTCTGTGCCCGTTGTTCCAGCAGTTGCGCCTTGAGGTTGTCGATGGAAAACCGCCCGGCATCGAGCTTGGCGTTCTGGGTCGCAGGGTCGATTTCCACCAGCAATTGGCCTTCCTTGACCTGATCGCCGACCTCGACATGGATCTTGCGAATCTGCCCCGACGCCTGAGCGCCAACGTCGACATAGCGTCGCGGTTGCAGGGTGCCGAGGGCGGTGACGCTGCTTTCGATGTCGCCTCGACTGACCTGCACGGTAGCGAATTTATCGCGCCCGGGCGGAATCATCTGCCAGGCGGCGAACGCAATTGCGGGAATCAGGCACAGGGCGACAAGCAGGGCACGACGAGGCTTTCGGGGGTGTTTCATGCAGGGTTCCGGTCAATGGAAATCGTCCCGTTGCCCAGCCGGCGGCGCGTCCCGCGCAGCACTGGGCGCCGCCATGCCACTGGCAGCTATGGGGAACTGTCCTTAGTACGAAGAAAAAACACGCAAATTTAGGCCTCGACACAAAGGTTTTTACCTGTGATCGAGCTTTATTTGCTGCGCAACGGAAGCGGTGCTTTAAATCTATATGAGAATTACTATAAATTACACCACTGGAAGTTGCCATCATCGTGCCTTTACCTTTTTTTCGCAGGCATGGCTCGGGTTCAGGGATTGAAGCTGCTCATTCAAGCGGTCGGGAGTCAGGTTGGAAAACTACTATCGCGAGCTGGTGTGTTTTATCAACGCCAAGCTGGGCAACCGTCAGGTGGCCGAAGATGTGGTGCACGACGCCTATGTCCGGGTGCTTGAGCGGGCCAGCGATACGCCCATCGAGCAACCCCGGGCCTTTCTCTATCGCACCGCATTGAACCTGGTGATCGACGGTCATCGGCGCAATGTCGTGCGTCAGGTCGAGCCCCTGGAAGTGCTCGACAGCGAAGAGCGTTTCGAGACGCCGTCACCCCATGGCAGCTTCGACCACGGCCAGCGACTGGACTTGCTACAACGGGCATTGGACGAACTGCCGCCGCTATGCCGCGAGAGTTTCCTGCTGCGCAAACTCGACGGCATGTCGCACCCGGAAATCGCCGAACGCCTGGGTATTTCCCGCAGCCTGGTGGAGAAGCAAATCGTCAACGCGATGAAACATTGCCGCGTGCGCCTGCGGCAATGGGAGGGCACGTGAGTCCTCCTATAGCCATCCCGAGCGTTTGAAGCTCGCCCACAAACCAATACAGCCGACGGTGATGAACCCCAGCACACCGAAATAGCCGTAGTGCCAGCTCAATTCCGGCATGTTCTGGAAGTTCATCCCGTAGATCCCTGCCACGGCCGTGGGAAACGCGAGGATTGCCGCCCAGGCGGCGAATTTGCGTTGCACCACGCTTTGCCGTGAAGCCTCCAGCAGGACGCCGATCTCGATGGTCTGGCTGGCAATGTCGCGCAGGGTGGTGAGGTCTTCCATCTGCCGCGTGACATGGATCTGCACGTCACGGAAGTAGGGGCGCATGTTCTTGTCGATAAACGGGAACTTGAGCTTCTGCAATTCCTCACTGATCTCCACCATCGGCGCGGCATAGCGGCGCAGGCGGAGCACGTCGCGACGCAGGCCGTGGAGGTTTTGGATATCTCGCTCGTTGAGAGCGCTGCATAACACGTTGCGCTCCAGCTCATCGATCTCGGCATGGATCGCTTCGCCCACCGGCTGATAGTTCTCGATCACGAAATCCAGCAAGGCATAGAGCACGAAATCTTCGCCATGCTCCAGCAGCAGCGGTCGCGCTTCGCAACGCTGGCGCACGTGGCCGTAGGAGGCTGAGTGACCATTGCGGCAGGTGATGATGTAGCCGTTGCCGGCGAAAATATGGGTCTCGATAAACACCAGTACGCCGTTCTCGCGCACCGGTGAGTAGGTGACGATGAACAGGGCGTCGCCAAAGGTCTCGAGCTTGGGTCGACTGTGCTTTTCCAGGGCGTCTTCGATGGCCAGTTCGTGCAGGTTGAACTGGCGTTGCAGGTTGGCCAGCTCCTGGGCGTTCGGCTCTTCGAGACCGATCCAGACAAAGTGATCCGGTTTCGCCGCCCAGGCCGCGCCTTCATCGAGGGTGATATTGGTGACTTTCTTCCCGGCGCTGTAAACAGCAGCCGCAACGACTCTACCCATAGTGCCTATTCACTTCTTCCAGTGACAATCAGCGTGCAGCTTAGCCTGCTTGTGGGTGGAGCGGGGTGCTCAAGCCGCCTGCAGTTGCCGATCCAGCCCATCGATGCACTCGCGCATCTGCGCCTGGCACTGTTCGATCAACGCCGGTATGTCATCCAGGGTCAGGCCGGCGGTCGGAATCGGCGGCAGCGAGCGGATCAGGATCCTGCCGCTGTTCCAGCGATTGAGGCGCATGTGATTGATGTAGTTGCTGACGCACACCTGGACAATCGGCACGCCGGCGGCGATGGCCATGTGGAACGCGCCTTTCTTGAACGGCAGCAGCTCCTTGCCGAGATTGCGCGTACCCTCGGGGAACACCCAGATCGAGGTGTCCTTGTGTTGCAGCGTATCGGTAGTGGTCAGCATCGCTTGGCGCGCCTTGTGCGCGTTGCCGCGGTCGATCAGCACATTGCCCGCCAGCCAAAACAACTGGCCGAACAATGGCACCCACTTCAGGCTTTTCTTGCCGATGCACACCGTACGATGGGGCACCACGTTGCCCAGCACGAACAAATCGTAGTTGGACTGGTGATTGGCAATCACCACGCAGCTCTGTTGCTTGTGTGTCAGCGAGTCGACATCGGCACTGACCCGCAAGCGCAGAATGCACATGGCCGGCCAGGCATACAGCCGGGCACACAGGCGACTATTGTCCGGATTGAACGGGCGAACCAGGCCGAGCACCACGCCGAGCACGCCGGCCAGAACAAAATGCAGGCCCATCAATAACATACGAAACACAAACAGCATCAACAGGCCCACCGGGGACAAAAGGTGGCGCAGTGTACGGATGTGCACTGTTTTCGGCAATTACTGCGATAGCGACGGGAGATGGGCGATGTTTAAGCGCATGTTTCCGGGATTTGCTGTCAGACGCAGGCTAGAGCTGTTGAGGCTGGATTCATCTACTGTGTAGGGAAAAGCCCGACTCTTTTGTCGGACTTTTCTTTGGTGGCGGCTGAGCCGTTAAACCAGATGGGCCTGATCCTGGACGATCGCTGCATCCAGGGTATCCAGCAGGGCCTTGCGTACCTTGAGCTTGGTGTTCTTGTGTGCGGTCATGTTGATCTTCTTCAATTGGCGCGCTGCGGCCAACGCTGCGCCGTGCAGTTCTTCGGCGGTCACCACCTTGTCGAGGAACCCTGCATCCACCGCGCCTTGCGGATCGAACATCTCGCCGTTGATCACTGAGCGGTGGAACGCCGACTTGCGCAGGCGATCACGGGCCAGTTCAATGCCGGCATGGTGCATGGTCATGCCGATCTGCACTTCGTTCAGGCCAATGCTGAACGGGCCGTCGACACCAATCCGGTAGTCGGCTGACAGCAGAATGAACGCACCCTTGGCCACCGCATGCCCAGGGCACGCGACGATCACCGGGAACGGGTGGGCCAGTAGCCGGCGGGCGAGGGTTGAGCCGGCAGTGACCAGACTCACGGCTTCTTTCGGCCCGGACGTCATGACCTTCAGATCGTAGCCGCCAGAGAGGATGCCCGGCTGGCCGGTGATGATCACCACCGCCCGATCCGTCACCGCCTGATCCAGCGCAGCATTGAAAGCGCCGATCACGTCCGGCGAGATGGCATTGACCTTGCCATTGCTCAAGGTCAGGGTCGCGATACCGTCTTCGAGGTGGTACGAAATCAACTCACTCATGACGCTATTCCTTATAGAGAAGTGGGGCAGACGTTACCCATGGCCGCAGGCCAGGTAAAGCGCCGTGACTGACCGGCCAGTCAGCCAAACCAACGCCGCCCGCTACTATCAGCCACGCTTGCACAGCCTTCGCTTCTATATAGACGCACGCGCCTGGCCGAAGATTGGCCGGTTTGCCCTGTCCGCAAACCCACAGGAATCGCCAAATCGCTTAAGCGCATGAAAATTCTGAAAAAAATGTTTGCCATCAGAAAAGCTTTCGACTACATTAGCGCGCCTCGACAGACAGAACTTGTTTGAAGAGATACGGTGAAGTGTCCGAGTGGCTTAAGGAGCACGCCTGGAAAGTGTGTATACAGGAAACTGTATCGAGAGTTCGAATCTCTCCTTCACCGCCACATTCTGCAAACACAAACCCCTGATTTTCCTAGAGAAAGTCGGGGGTTTGTGGTTTTTGGCGTGTGGAAAATGGGTGATATGGGAGCGGTCGTGGGAATTTCGACTCAAGTATTCTCAATACCCGCCCCCACCACCCCCACTCGAAGGTTCCCGCGCTTTTTTCTGCGCCATGCTCCATTCGGCGCAGGTCATGAAGCTTTTGTGATCGACCTTGTCGTTGCCATCAAAACTGACGTTGTAGTGTTGCGTGCGATCCGACTGGGTCAGCAGGTAGTCGTTGCAGGTGCCGGGTTCGATGGTGCGGGCGCTGGTGGAGAGCGGTTTGCCGCCGATTTGCTCGACTTGGGCCTGGCTCATGCCGTCTTTGACCTTGGCCACCAACGGCTGGTTGGCGAAGACCTGTGCGTTGGTGCTGCAGCCCGTTGCCAGCGTCTGGGCAGTTGTGGGTGCTGGTCGGGGAGGGCAAGTGCAGCTACATTTTCCCTTTTGGGTGCAAGGAACAATCATGCGGATATGGATCGCGGCGCTGGCGGGTGTGCTGTTGGCAGGATGCTCGTTGCCGGCTTCGCTGGTGCCGGGTGAGCCGAACCTGAGCAAGGAATCGGCCAAGCCACCCAAAGAGGTCGCCGAATGCGTGCTGCCAGCCTGGCAGCGTGAGGTGCCCAAAGCGAGTCAGACCTCGGTATCCAATGGTTACAGGATCAACGCACCTAGCCTGATCACCGCTGACGAGATTCTGGACATCGTCAAATACAAGGACGGCAGCAAGGTCTCGCTCTATCAGGGGCCGCCGTGGGCCAAGTCCGGGGCATTGCGCAAGGCGGTGCGCGATTGCCTGTAGGTCAGGGGGCGACCTGGGTTTCGCAGACGAAGTAGTTGCTTTGGCGGTTTTTCGCGGTAAGGTCGCGGGTCAACCGCTTGGCCTCGGCGACGCACAGTTGGTAGGCGTCAGCCTGCACCCAGTGTTCGACCGGGATCACCTGGCAACTGCTGCGCGACGCGTCGGTGCACAGGTACAGCAACAGAAATACCGTCATACACACTCCTGCGCATCCTTGAGCGGCAGGCAACTGCCGTCATCATTGAGTATGTACGTCTCCAAGGCTTCGGCCAGTTCTACAAGGAACACTTCATGATTATCACCACGACCCACAGTGTCGAGGGCCGGCAGATTGCTGCCTACCTGGACGTCGTCAGCGCCGAGTCGGTACAGGGCATCAACGTTGTGCGGGATATGTTCGCCGGGATGCGCGACTTCTTCGGCGGGCGCTCGCAGACGCTGGAGAAAGCTTTGCGCGAAGCACGGGCCCAGGCGACCGACGAGCTCAAGGAGCGTGCTGCAAAACTGCAAGCCGACGCGGTGGTCGGGGTCAACTTTGAAATCAGCATGCCGTCGGGCAAGGGCAGTATGCTGGTGGTGTTCGTGACGGGCACGGCGGTCAGGCTCAAATAGGCGGTTTAGAGCCATTCGTCGGTTGCTTGCAGGTTGAATGGGTGGTCCTGGAATGACCGGCTAGTCTGGAATCTCTTGAGGGGCTGTGTTCTTTAGGCAATCAGTTGCTTGCCGGCGCAGGCCCGTATGGAGGGACGCAGAGATGAGCAATCCGTATATTGAAGATGATGGCGCTGAGTACCCGGTGAATAACTGCGTGCACTGCGGGCAGACGGATTACGTCTCGGGGTTTGGTGAAACGCCGATCAAGCCAGGCCAAGCCCGGTTACCTTCAACCAGCAAAACCACGACGAAACCCTTTATGCCCAAGGTCGCAATGCGCTTGCGCAAGTGATCCAACGCCCCACTGACCCCGCCGATGTGCGGGGTTTTTTCTGTCTGCTTATTGGTGTCACATCTTGTATTGAAGTCGGTTGGGACGGCCTGGTCCTTTCACGTTTCT
This sequence comes from Pseudomonas fluorescens, assembly GCF_019212185.1. Classification (NCBI taxonomy): domain Bacteria; kingdom Pseudomonadati; phylum Pseudomonadota; class Gammaproteobacteria; order Pseudomonadales; family Pseudomonadaceae; genus Pseudomonas; species Pseudomonas fluorescens. The sequence continues at coordinate 4,657,746 of NZ_CP078138.1, read as the reverse complement.
TTCACAACTCAGGCCGTAGTCTTGAATCATCCGTTAGAAGCAAGTTTGTCAGCCCGTTCCCCAGCGGGCTTTTTTTTGCCTGCGATAAAACTCTTGGCGAAAATGCTGTCCAACCCTCGCGCGTAGAAGGGTTGCCGCCGTATTGGCTGAACATACGCCCTTCATCCGCAGCCAATAATCAACGGATTCGTACACTTTTTGAGGTTCATGTCATGCGTTTAACTCTGCCTGCTCTGGTTCTGGGCCTTCTGGTTGCTCAAGGTGCAATGGCGGCCAGCAATGGCACCGCAGCGCTGGGCGGTGGCTTGGGTGGTGCGCTGGGCAACGTGGTTGGACAAAAGCTCGGCGGCAGCACTGGCGCGACCATCGGTGCCGGTGTCGCGGGTGCGGCCGGTGGCGCAGCCGGTGCGCACAAGGGTAACCGCACCAAGGCGGCTATCGGCGGTGGCGTTGGCGCTGCCGGTGGTTCGGTGATCGGCCGTTCGTTGGGTGGCAAGGACGGCGCGACTATCGGTGCCGGTCTTGGCGGCGCGGCAGGTGGCGCAGTGGGCAACAGCATGGGCAAGAAAGGGCACTGATCCTTCGCCCCGTCTGCAGCACCAGAGCCCGGCGAAATGCCGGGCTTTTGCATGGTGCCGGGAGGGGCGCGGGAGCCGTTACAACTCCAGTTGATCAGCGCGGATGCCGAACGCTGCGGCAATTTTTTCGCGAGTCGCCCGGCGCGGTTTGTTGACCGCTTCCTGCTGGGCAAGCGCCGGCTGGGAGATGCCCAGGCGTCGGGCGACTTCATCCTGGGTCAGGTTCAGGTGTTCGCGCCAGGCGCGGATTGGGGTCGCGCCGTCGACAATACGGCTGACCACGGCATGGGGAATCAGTTCGTCGCTACCTTGCTGGGCGACGTACTGCTGGTAGGGGATCACCACGAAGGCCGGCTCGCCGTCGGGGCCGTGGATGATTTGTACGTCAGTAGGTGCGTTCATCGCGTTTTTTAACCTCTTGAATGCTGGTCACCTGAATCGCGCCGTCCCAGTCGAATAACACCCGGTAATCGCCGGCTCTCAGCCGATAGCCATAGGTGTGCAAGGTGAGAGCTTTGACATTGGGCACATCGGGCATGTGTTCGAGTTGAGTGACCGCATCGCGGATCCTGACACGGTGTTCGCTGTGTATTCGCAACAACTGCTTGACGGCTTTGCGGGTCCAGAAAATTGAATTCATGAGAGTTTAATAAGTTATCAATAAGACTTGCAATGGTTGACTTATAAAAAAATAAGTCATTGATCCACGCTTTCCTTGCGATCACGAATCACCCTAGACAGGGATCGAAGAGGAGTAGCTGGCAAATGGTTGCTCCATGTAAACCTGTCTCGCTATGCTGCTGAACCCTTTCATCGCGCCAGGCTGCGAGGTGGATTGGGTCATGGCTTTACCTGAGCCGTTCCCGGAATGTTGTGTTGATAACGGATCAGATGCGATGAATGCACCGTTGAAGCTGGCCCCGATCAAGGCCGTTATTTTCGATATGGATGGTCTGTTACTCGATACCGAGGGGATTTACACCGAGGTTACGCAGATCATTGCGCAGCGCTATGGCCGCCATTTCGACTGGACCATCAAGCAGAACATCATTGGTCGCGGTGCTCTGGACCTGGCGGGTTACGTGGTGCAGGCATTGGACTTGCCGATCAGCGCCGAGGAGTTCCTGCGGATTCGCGAGCCGTTGCTGCAGGAGCGATTCCCCCACGCCCCGGCAATGCCGGGCGCGCGCGAGTTGGTTGAGCACTTGAAGGCCTGGCGGATTCCGATCGCCATTGGCACCAGTTCCTCGAGCGGTTCATTCGCCCAGAAAGCCACCCGGCATGGTGATTGGTTTGCCCTGTTCGACACCATTGTCACAGCGGATGACCCTGAGGTGGGCGCGGCCAAGCCGGCACCGGATATCTTCCTCACCGCCGCGAGACGCCTGGGCGTGGCGCCCGCCGATTGCCTGGTGTTCGAGGATTCGCCGTTCGGCGTGACCGCGGCCAAGGCGGCAGGCATGACCGCCATTGCGGTGCCGGACGCGGCCATGGCCGATGAAAAGTATGCTCATGCCGATCGCATTCTGCGCAGTCTCGATGCCTTCCCGCTGCAGGCCTATGGCTTGCCGGTGTTCGAGGCGGTCTGAACAAAACGCCGGGTAACCTGATCAGGGTTTCCCGGCGTTGGTTTTGCTGGTCTGGCGTCAGGCGCCGAAACCACCATCGATGGTCAGGCTCGCGCCGGTGATGTAACCCGCTTGCGGGCCCACCAGGTAGGCGACAAAGCTGGCTATTTCCTCGGCAGTGCCGTAGCGACCCACAGCCATCAGCGGGATCAGACTCTCGGCAAAGTCACCGTGGGCCGGGTTCATGTCGGTGTCGACCGGGCCGGGTTGCACATTATTGATGGTGATGCCCCGTGGACCAAGGTCGCGCGCCAGGCCCTTGGTCAGGCCGACCAGCGCCGCCTTGCTCATGGCATAGGGCCCGCCACCGGCGAAGGGCATGCGGTCGGCGTTGGTGCTGCCGATGTTGATGATGCGACCGCCTTCAGTCATGTGCCGGGCGGCTTCCTGGGTGGCGATGAACACGCTGCGCACATTGATCGCCAGAGTCTGGTCGAAGTCTTCCAGTTTGAAATCTTCCAGCGGTGCGACTGCCAGTACGCCGGCGTTGTTGACTAGAATGTCCAACTGGCCAAAAGTCTGCACCGTGGCGTTGACCGCGCTGCGGATGGCCTCTGCGTCGGCGCTGTCGGCCTTGATCGCCAGGGCCTTGCCACCATTGGCGGTGATGCTGTCACGCAGTGCTTCGGCCTTGGCGGCGGAGCTGACATAGGTGAAGGCCACGGCGGCGCCTTCAGCGGCCAGGCGTTGGACGATGGCTGCACCGATGCCGCGGGAGCCGCCCTGGATCAGCGCTACTTTGCCGCTGAGGGTGTGAGTGGTCATGTTGATCTCCAAAGTCCCGAGGCGAGATGCCGCGGTTGATGGAGCCTAGTATCGATTTCCGATTACCTGCTGTGTAGACGGTAATTGCGATAGTCTGTGTAAACCAGAAGTTGATAGTGGCGGCCATGGAAACCTTCAGCAGTATCGAATGCTTCGTCCGCAGCGCCGAAGTCGGCAGCTTCGCCGAGGCGGCGCGGCGCTTGAGTCTGACGCCGGCGGCGGTGGGCAAGAGTGTCGCCAAACTGGAGGTGCGCCTCGGTGTGCGGCTGTTCCAGCGCAGCACCCGCAGCCTGACACTGACCGAGGCCGGACAGCTGTTTTTGAGTGAGGTCAGCGCCAGCCTGCACACCATCCAGAACGCGGTGGCCAACCTGGCCAGCGCCGAGGGGCGACCGGCCGGCACACTCAAGGTCAGCATGGGGACGGTGTTCGGGCGCCTGTACATCGTGCCGTTGCTCGGCGAGTTTCTGCGGCGTTTTCCGGCGATCAACCCTGACTGGCACTTCGATAACCGTCAGGTCGACTTGATCGGGCAGGGCTTCGATGCGGCCATCGGCGGCGGTTTCGAACTGCCCCAGGGCGTGGTGGCGCGCAAGCTGACGCCGGCGCATCGGGTGCTGGTGGCATCCGCCGAGTACCTGGCGCGCAATCCTGCGGTGCTCGAGCCGGATGATCTGAAACTGCATGACGGCATCTTGATTCGTTCGCCGCAGACCGGGCGTGTGCGTTCCTGGCAGCTGACGAGTCGTGATCAGCGGCACAGTCCGCTGAGCCTGCGGGCGCGGATGACCATGAGCGATTCGGAGGCGGCTTGCGCCACGGCGGCCCAGGGCCTGGGCATCGCTTTGGTAAGCATGCCTTTCGCGCTGGGGTATTTGCAGGCGGGAACCCTGCAGCGAGTGTTACCGGACTGGTATGTCGATGATGGAAATATCTCGATCTATTACGCCGAGCACAAACTGTTGCCGGGCAAGACCCGAGCGTTCGTCGATTTTGTTATCGAGCAATTTACCGAACAGGGCCTGGCGCGGCGTTTCAGTGCGCTCTGAGCCTCGATTTCAGCGGGCGGGCCAGCCGACGATGGCTTTCGCCCGCGGGGCGGCATAGGTGCGTACCTTGGAGGTCGACAGGCCGAGTCGGACCAGCGATTCGGCCAACGTCACCGCCGCTGTCACCCCGTCCACCACCGGCACGCCGCTGCGCTGGCGAATCTGCTCGGCCAGCCCGGCCATGCCGCCGCAGCCCAGGCAAATGACTTCGGCCTTGTCCTCGCGTACGGCGATTTCGGCCTGCTGCAGGATGGCCTGCAGGGCGCGCTCGGGATCTTGCTCGAGTTCCAGTACTGCCAGCCCACTGGCACGCACCGAGGCACAGCGTTGCCAGAGCCCGGACAGTCTCAGGCGATCTTCGATTAACGGCACCGTGCGGTCGAGGCTAGTGACCACCGAGTAGGCGTGCCCCAGGAACATCGCGGTACTGGCGGCAGCATCGGTGATATCCACCACGGGCACCTCAAGCAACTCCTGCAAACCCTCGCGACCGTGTTCACCATAGCCGGCCTGGATCACTGCATCGAACGGCTGGTCATAGGCCATGACCCGCTGCATCACAGCGACGGCTGCCAGATAGCTTTCGAAGTTGCCTTCGATCGACTCGGCACCGAAGTGCGGGGTCAGGCCGATGATTTCGGTGCCGGGCGCTGCCACGCTTTGCGCCTGGCGAGTGATGGCCTGGGTGATGGATTCGCAGGTGTTGACGTTGACCACGAGTATGCGCATGGACCGTCCTTGCAACGTTCTGTTGTGGGTGCGGGAATGGCAGTTGTACCGTGGTTCGAGATGATTGCATACAAAAATTGCATGCAATATATGGGGCGGGCAAATTGCACCCCGTAGGAGCTGGCTCCTACGGGGGAGAGGGGAATCAGGCTTTCTTGATGATATTGCCCGCGTGCAAACCACACTCTTTCTGCGTGGCTTCTTCCCACCACCAGCGACCTTCGCGCTCGTGCTGGTTTGGCAGTACCGGACGGGTGCAGGGTTCGCAGCCGATGCTGATGAAGCCGCGCTCGTGCAGGCTGTTGTAGGGCAATTCCAGCATGCGGATGTAGCCCCAGATCTCTTCGCTGGTCATTTGTGCCAGTGGGTTGAACTTGTACAGGGGGCGCTCAGGGGTGGAGAACGCGCTGTCGATCTCCATCACCGCCACCTGGCTGCGGGTGCCCGGGCTCTGGTCGCGGCGCTGGCCAGTGGCCCAGGCGCGCACGGTGGACAGCTTGCGGCGCAGCGGTTCGATCTTGCGGATGCCGCAGCACTCGCCGTGACCGTCCTTGTAGAAACTGAACAGGCCTTTTTCCTTGACGAACGGCTCGAGCTTGCTGTGATCCGGCGAGACCAGTTCGATCTGGATGTTGTAGTGCTCGCGCACCTGATCGATGAAACGGTAGGTTTCCGGGTGCAGGCGCCCGGTATCCAGGCTGAACACCTTGACGTTCTTGTTCAGCTTCCAGGCCATGTCCACCAGCACCACGTCTTCGGCGCCGCTGAAGGAGATCCACAGCTCGTCGCCGAATTCGGCGAACGCCAGCTTGAGAATGTCCTGGGCGGATTTGTTGGCATAGGTCGCGGCGAGTTCGGCGACGTCGAACGATGGGCTCATCAGGGCGGTTTCCTACAGGTCGGTGGCGCTAAGCGCTCTATATGTTGGCGATGGTAACAAAAACCCGGGGCGCCTGGCGCGCTCGTCTGCGTTGCGCCGCCGGTTGCGACTCGCTAGAGTTCGGCAGTCCTTTTGCTCGCTCAACTCAATAATCAGTACAAATGGGAGTGTGTTGTGGAAATTGCCTGTCTCGATCTGGAAGGTGTCCTGGTTCCGGAAATCTGGATCGCCTTCGCCGAAAAAACCGGGATTGAATCCCTCAGGGCAACCACCCGGGATATTCCCGACTACGACGTGCTGATGCAGCAGCGCTTGCGGATTCTCGATGAACACGGCCTGAAACTGGCCGACATCCAGGAAGTGATTGGCACCCTGAAGCCGCTGGACGGCGCCATCGAGTTCGTCAACTGGCTGCGCGAGCGCTTCCAGGTGGTGATTCTGTCCGACACCTTCTACGAATTTTCCCAGCCGCTGATGCGCCAACTGGGCTTCCCGACCTTGCTCTGCCATCGTCTGATCACTGACGAAACCGGGCGCGTCACGGGCTATCAACTGCGTCAGAAAGATCCCAAGCGTCAGTCGGTACTGGCCTTCAAGAGCCTGTACTACCGGGTGATTGCGGCGGGTGATTCGTACAACGACACCACCATGCTTGGTGAGGCGGATGCCGGGATTCTGTTCCATGCGCCGGACAACGTGATTCGGGAATTCCCGCAATTCCCTGCGGTGCACAGCTTCGACGCTCTCAAGCAAGAGTTCCTCAAAGCGTCGAATCGTGAGTTGAGCTTGTAAGTAACTGGCGGGGGAGTGCGCTCCCCCGGCCGGTCAGCCTCATAGCCCCTGCAAGGTGTCCAGCAGCACTTTGACCTTGGTGATCGATTCCTGGTATTCCGCTTGCCAATCCGAGTCGGCCACGATCCCGCCGCCGCCCCAGCAGCACACCTGACCGTCCTTGACCAACAAGCTGCGGATGGCGATCGAACTGTCCATTTCCCCGCGCACGTCCAGATACAACAGCGAGCCGCAATACAAGCCACGGCGGGTAGGCTCCAGCTCGTCGATGATCTGCATCGCCCGTATCTTCGGTGCGCCAGTGATCGAGCCGCCGGGAAAGCTTCCGCCGATCAGGTCGAGGGCATCCTTATCGGCGGCCAGTTCGCCAGTGACGCTGCTCACCAGGTGGTGAACGTTGGGATAGCTTTCCAGGCTGAACAGCTCCGGCACCCGCACCGAGCCGATACGGCAGGTGCGGCCAAGGTCGTTACGCAGCAGGTCGACGATCATCAGGTTTTCCGCCCGATCCTTGGGGCTGGCCAGCAGTTCGGCGGCGTTGGCCGCATCTTCGCTGGCGTTTGCCCCGCGTGGGCGGGTGCCTTTGATCGGTCGGGTTTCGACATGACCGGCAGTGACTTTGACGAAGCGTTCCGGTGACAGGCTGAGAATCGCATCGCCGCCGGGCAGGCTCTGGAAGCCCGAGAATGGCGTCGGGCACGCTGCGCGCAAGGCGCAATAGGCGGCCCAGGCATCGCCCTGGCACTGGGCGCGGAAGCGTTGGGCAAAGTTGACCTGATAACAGTCGCCGGCCTGGATGTACTGCTGGATTTGCTCGAAGGCCTGCCGGTATTCGCCGGCGCTCAAGTCGCCCTGCATCACGCCCTTGAGGTGAAAGCTCGAGTCGATGGCCAGGGTTGGTTGGCTGAACAGGTCGATCAGGCGCTGGCGTTCGCTGTCCACCAACTGTGGGTGAAACACCAGTTGGCTGCTGCACGCCTGGTGATCGCTGATCAGTGCCCAGGGATACAGGCCGAAACGTGCGTCGGGCAGTTGCAGGTCGTCATGGGCCTGGGCGGGCAGGGCTTCCAGGTGACGGCCGAAGTCGTAGCTGAGGTAGCCGATCAAGCCACCGGCGAATGGCAATTCAAGGCCGCTCGGCAGCAAAGCGTTGCCCAGTTGGCCGAGGGTGTCGCGCAGGCGTTGCAGAAACGTCGCACCGCTTTCCTCTGGCGCTACCGCCAGGGTCGCCAATGGCCAGGCGCTGAGCAGGTCGTAGCGGCCGCGCTGGGCGCTCGGCCGTCCGCTGTCGAGGAGCACGCTGCCGGGGGCATGGCGGATCGCCGCAAAATAGTCGGCGGGATTGGAGCGATAGGGCAGGGGGTATACGGAGCAAGTCTGCATGAGCGGGGTAGATCAGCCATTGAGGCGGGGTGGCGATTGTATTCCTCTGTAGGAAATGCCTCTAGAGGAGATGTCGGGAATTGGCAGGTTGAGGGTTTAGGTGTTTGTCAGAGGGGCTTCGCGACGGTGCGACAATTCGACAGGCCCGCTCCTACAGGAGCGGGCTTGCTCGCGAAAAAATCTGGATCAACCCTCAACCGGCGGAATATGCCCAAACATTTCCTGAACAAACGCAACGCGCTCTTCGGCGCTCTCCGTCACACCGCGTGCCTTCAGTTCTTCCAGGCGGGCTTCGACTGCATGGGTGCGCAACGTCAGCCCGCAGTCGTTGGCGATCTGGATGTTCAGCCCCGGCCGCGCATTCAGCTCAAGAATCAGCGGGCCTTTTTCCTGGTCGAGGACCATGTCGACGCCGATGTAACCCAGGCCGCACAGCTCATAGCAGCCGGCGGCGAGTTTCATGAAACCGTCCCAGTAGGGCAGTTGTACGCCGTCGACGGCGTTGGTGGTGTCCGGGTGTTTGTTGATGATGTTGTTCAGCCAGGTACCGCGCAGGGTCAGGCCGGTGGCCAGGTCGACGCCGACGCCAATCGCGCCCTGGTGCAGGTTGGCCTTGCCGCCGGACTGACGGGTCGGCAGGCGCAGCATGGCCATCACCGGGTAGCCCATGAGGACGATGATGCGGATGTCCGGTACACCTTCATAGCTGATGCTCTTGAAGATCTGGTCGGGGATCACCCGGTATTCAATCAGCGCACGGTCGCGGTGCCCACCCAGGGAATATAGGCCGGTGAGGATGCTGGAGATCTGATGCTCGATTTCCTCGTGGCTGATGATCTTCCCCGACACTGTGCGGTAACGGCCCTCGAAGCGATCGGCGATCACCATGATGCCGTCACCGCCGGCCCCCTGTGCCGGCTTGATCACGAAGTCGCTGTGGCCGTCGATAATCTCGCCGAGCTTGTCGATTTCCTTCTCGGTGGAGATCACCCCGTACATTTGCGGCACATGGATGCCGGCCTTGATCGCCCGTTCCTTGGTGATGATCTTGTCATCGACGATCGGGTACAGGCTGCGCTTGTTGTACTTGAGCACGTAGTCGGCGTTACGCCGGTTGATGCCCATGATGCCCCGCGCTTCCAGGGCCTTCCAGGTCTTCCAGAAACCGAACATTACGAATCAGCCTTGAGGAAGGCTTTGAAACGCACCAGTTCGGTCAGGCGGTAGCCGCGATAACGACCCATGGCCAGCATGAAGCCCACCAGGATCAGCAGGATCGCCGGGAAGGTGAATACGAAATACACCAGTTCCGGCACGCTCATGATCAGGTGCGCCAGGGACGCGGCGAACAGCGTGCCTATGGCCACTTTCATCGCATGGCCGCCACCGCGTTCTTCCCAGGTGATCGACAGGCGTTCGATGGTCATGGTCAGGATCACCATCGGGAACAGCGCCACCGACAGGCCGCGTTCCAGGCCCAGCTTGTGGCTGAACAGACTGATGGCGGCGATCAGCACCACGACGAAGGTCAGCACCACCGACAGTCGCGGCAGCATCTGCAGCTTGAGGTGCTCAAGGTACGAGCGCAGCGACAGGCCGAGTGCGGTGATTACGGTAAACAGCACGATGCCGAAGCCCAGTTGGGTCTCGCGGAAGGCCAGGGCGATCAGTACCGGGGTGAAAGTGCCGAGGGTCTGCAGGCCGATCAGGTTGCGCAGGATCAGGATCACCAGCACGCCGATCGGGATCATTACCATGATCATGAAGGTCTGCTGGGTCTGCAGCGGCAGGCCGTACAGCGAGTATTCGAGGAAGTTGGCGTCAGTATTTTCGTCGGTCAGCTTGGCCAGGCGAATGGCGTTCATTTCGCTGTTGTTCATGCTGAAGGTCACGGTGGCTTTCTTGCCGCCGTCGACGGTGATCAGGTTGTCATCGCCGGTCCACCACAGCAGGCGATCGCTGGGCAGGCCCTGCTCGCCGGTTTCCGGATTGAAGTACAGCCAGTCGGTGCCGTTGAAGCTGCGCAGCCACAGTTCAGGAGACTGCGGCTGGTCGGCCACCAGGCGAATGGTGTGGACCTTTTCCACCGGAACGTGGGCGATCGACAGCAGCAGTTCGACGATCTTGGCCTTGTGCGCCGGCGTCGGGTCGCCCGCCAGGAGCATCTTGGCGTTGTCGTCGTTGCTGTTGTTGACCCGCTTGATCGCTTCGCTGATGAAGGTCTCGACGTCCGCCGAGTGCTGGCGAATCGGCGCGAGCAGGGCTTCGGCGGCGATTTTTTCCGGGCCTTCGATGGCAATGCTGTCGCGGAAAGTCGGGCCTTTGACCTTGGGTTTTTCCCCGGTGTAGCGCTTGGTCAGCACCAGGCGGTAGTACAGGGTCTGGTTGCCCTTGGCGCGACGAGCAGACCAGGTGACCTTGCGGTTGCCGTCGACACGGTTCACCGCAACCCCATAGTTGTTGGAGATGAAGCTCTCATTGAGGCTCACGTAGTCGCGGCTCAGCGGCGGCACGAACATCTGGATCTTCACCGGATCCTTGGCGCTGGCGACGAACTCGACCTTGGCGTCGATGTTCCACAGGTCGTCGGTGGCGTCTTCGGTCACCGGAATGCCCAGCACGAAAATCTGGTAGGCCGTAACTGAAATGCCCAGGACCACCAGGATGGCGATGAGGACTTTCAGGTGGAGGGTAAGAGAGCGCATGGGTATTACTCTGCGGTGTGAGCGGCGGTAGCGCAGGCAGGCTTGCCGGCAGCGTATTTAAGGCTTGGGTCGACCAGTGCATCGAAGCGTTTCAGCGCTTCGGAGCCGATCAGGAGCGGGTATTGGAATGCACTTCGGTCGGTCAAGTTCACTTCTATGCTGCGCAAGGCGGTGCCCATGCAGATATCCAGTTCGATGACCGGGCGCGCGGTGTACTTCTTGCCTTCCTCGGGATCGTAGTCGCCGGCACGTCGTTTGATTTTGCTGACCCGCGCCAATGGACGCTCGATCGGGTGCGAATGTGCGGCGTCGATGGCCAGGTAGAAACGCACCCAGGACTCACCGTTGCGTTTGAAGCGCTTGATGTCGCGGGCACTGAGGGAGGCGGTTTTTGCCCCGGTGTCGAGCTTGGCTGCGACTTCCAGGTCGATGCCTGACAGTTGGGCGTACTCGTTGAGGCCGTACACGGTTTTTTCGCCTGCATGACCGAGGCCTGGAAGGCAGAGAAGGCAAAGTAATGAAGGGAGGTGCTTGAGTCTCATAAATCCTGGCGCGTTGCTGTCCATTCTTCAGTTCAAGGAGACTGGCATTAACTGCACAAGCGCCCTCGTATGCCTATCACGCGAAGATGACAGGCAAATGCGGGCGGCATTCTAACACGCTGTTTTTCTGGTGCCAGCGCCGAGGCGGTCCTTTGATTTTGCTTTAGCAAAAACGTTTATTAGACGATTGTCGACAATCTCACTATTTCCTTTGACTGCGATGAGGATATTGGTTAGTTTTTGCCTCATTGACTTACAAGGTGTCGACAATATGCTGGATCAACTCGATCCCCCGGTGATTACCCCTGACGATTCGGAGACCCTCTCTGAAAACGTCTTCCGGCGTATTCAGGCAGCCATCGTCAAAGGCGACATCGCCCCGGGTAGCAAAATCTCCGAGCCGGAGCTGGCGCGCACCTACGGCATCAGTCGCGGCCCGCTGCGCGAGGCGATACACCGTCTCGAAGGTCAGCGCCTGCTGGTGCGCGTGCCCCATGTCGGCGCCCGTGTGGTATCGCTGAACCACGCCGAGCTGATTGAGCTCTACGAAATTCGCGAGTCCCTCGAAGGCATGGCCTGTCGTTTGGCCGCCGAGCGCATGAGCAATGAAGAAATCGACGAGCTGCGCCAGGTGCTGGAAACCCACGAGCGTGATGCCGCGTTCCAGGCCGGTGTCGGCTACTACCAGCAGGAAGGCGATTTCGACTTCCACTACCGAATCATCCAGGGCAGCGGCAACCGCACGCTGACCCAAATGCTCTGCGGCGAGCTGTATCAATTGGTGCGTATGTACCGCATGAAGTTTTCCGCCACGCCCAATCGGCCGCGCCAGGCGTTCGCTGAGCACCACCGAATTCTCGATGCCATCGCCGACCGTGACGGTGAGCTGGCCGAGTTACTGATGCGCCGTCACATCGGCGCCTCGAAACGCAACATCGCCCGTCACTATCAGGACGGCGCCCATCAGACAGTCACTCCACGAGGTGAGTCATGAGTTCCAACAAGAGCACACCAGGCCAGCGTTTCCGTGATGCGGTTGCCAGCGAGCAACCGTTGCAAGTGGTCGGCGCAATCAACGCCAACCATGCGCTGCTGGCCAAGCGCGCCGGTTTCAAAGCTATTTATCTGTCGGGTGGCGGCGTCGCTGCCGGTTCCCTCGGCGTGCCGGACCTGGGCATCACCGGCCTGGATGACGTGCTGACCGACGTCCGCCGCATCACCGACGTCTGCGACCTGCCACTGCTGGTCGATGTCGACACCGGTTTCGGTTCCTCGGCCTTCAACGTGGCCCGTACCGTGAAGTCGATGATCAAGTTCGGCGCTGCGGCGATTCACATCGAAGACCAGGTCGGCGCCAAGCGTTGCGGTCACCGCCCGAACAAGGAAATCGTCACTCAGCAGGAAATGGTCGATCGCATCAAGGCCGCCGTCGATGCCCGTACCGATGACAGCTTCGTGATCATGGCCCGTACCGACGCCCTGGCCGTTGAAGGCCTGGAGTCGGCGCTGGATCGCGCCGCCGCGTGCATCGAAGCCGGTGCCGACATGGTGTTCCCGGAAGCCATTACTGAGCTGGAAATGTACAAGCTGTTCGCCAGCCGTGTGAAAGCGCCGATCCTGGCCAACATCACCGAATTCGGCGCCACCCCGCTGTACACCACCGAGCAGCTCAAGGCCGCCGATGTGTCGCTGGTGCTGTACCCGCTGTCGGCGTTCCGCGCCATGAACAAGGCCGCGGAAAACGTCTACACCGCAATCCGCCGCGATGGCACCCAGCAAAATGTCATCGACACCATGCAGACTCGCATGGAGCTCTACGATCGCATCGACTACCACACCTTCGAGCAGAAGCTCGATGCGTTGTTCGCCGCGAAAAAATGATGAACCCCCTGTACCTGTAGGAGCGAGCCCGCTCGCGATGGGCGTCAACGATAACGCGGGCCCCCTGACACACCGTGGTGTCGGGACCTGCATCGCGAGCAGGCTCGCTCCTACAAGGTCGGGTGTGAATCCCGATCAATGTATTTGCCGATTCCCTAACAAATTCAAGAAAACTGGAGACAGCAATGGCCGAAGCAAAAGTACTGAGTGGCGCCGGGCTCCGTGGCCAGGTGGCCGGACAAACTGCACTGTCCACCGTTGGCCAGGAAGGCGCAGGCCTGACGTATCGCGGTTATGACGTGCGCGAACTGGCGGCCGAGGCGCGCTTCGAAGAAGTGGCCTACCTGTTGCTCTACGGCGAATTGCCGAGCAAGGCGCAACTGGCTGCCTACGTGACCAAGCTGAGCAAGCTGCGCGACCTGCCGCAAGCGCTGAAGGAAGTGCTGGAGCGCATTCCGGCCGACGCCCATCCGATGGATGTGATGCGCACCGGTTGCTCGTTCCTCGGCAACCTGGAAGCGGAGAACGATTTCTCCGAGCAGCACGACAAGACCGACCGCCTGCTGGCCGCATTCCCGGCGATCATGACCTACTGGTATCGCTTCAGCCACGATGGCAAGCGCATCGACTGCGTGAGCGACGAAGAGTCAATCGGCGGGCACTTCCTGCACCTGCTGCACGACAAGAAGCCGAGCGAGCTGCACGTCAAGGTGATGAACGTTTCGCTGATTCTCTACGCCGAGCACGAGTTCAACGCCTCGACCTTCACCGCGCGCGTCTGTGCCTCGACCCTGTCCGACCTGTTCTCCTGCATCACCGCCGCCATCGGCTCGCTGCGCGGTCCGCTGCACGGTGGCGCCAACGAAGCGGCGATGGAAATGATCGAGCGCTTCAATTCGCCTGAAGAGGCGATCAAGGGCACCCTCGGCATGCTGGAGCGCAAGGACAAGATCATGGGCTTCGGCCATGCGATCTACAAAGACAGCGATCCGCGTAACGAAGTGATCAAGGGTTGGTCGAAAAAACTCGCTGACGAAGTGGGCGACAACGTGTTGTTCCCGGTTTCGGAAGCCATCGACAAGACCATGTGGGAGCAGAAGAAACTGTTCCCCAACGCCGATTTCTACCATGCCTCGGCGTACCACTTCATGGGCATCCCGACCAAGCTGTTCACGCCAATCTTCGTCTGCTCGCGCCTGACTGGCTGGGCGGCGCATGTGTTCGAACAGCGTGCCAACAACCGCATCATCCGCCCGAGCGCCGAGTACACCGGCGTCGAACAGCGCAAGTTCGTGCCAATCGAACAACGCTGAATGGTGGGGGCCGGTAGCGGGATCTGAATCAACGCAGATCCCTGTAGGAACGAGCCTGCTCGCGATGGCGGTGGGTCAATCAATGATGATGTTGAATGACCCACCATCGCTGGCAGGCCAGCTCCCACAGTGGACAGTGTGAATTTCGAATTCGGCGCCTGGCCCCACCTCTTGAAACTACCGTGACCGAGTCCCGACGATGAACACAGAATTTCGCAAATCGCTGCCAGGCAGCCAACTGGATTACTTCGACGTCCGTGCGGCGGTCGAAGCCATTCAGCCTGGCGCCTACGACACCCTGCCGTACACCTCCCGCGTGCTGGCGGAAAACCTTGTGCGTCGCTGTGATCCGGCCACGCTCACCGAATCCCTGAAGCAGTTCATCGAGCGCAAGCGCGATCTCGACTTCCCGTGGTTCCCCGCCCGCGTGGTCTGCCACGACATTCTGGGCCAGACCGCGCTGGTCGACCTCGCCGGCCTGCGTGACGCCATCGCCCTGCAAGGCGGTGACCCGGCGCAAGTCAATCCGGTGGTGCCGACCCAATTGATCGTCGACCACTCCCTGGCCGTCGAGCGCGGTGGTTTCGATCCCGAGGCGTTCGAGAAGAACCGCGCTATCGAAGACCGCCGTAACGAAGACCGTTTCCACTTCATCAACTGGACCAAGAAGGCGTTCAAGAACGTCGACGTGATCCCGCCAGGCAACGGCATCATGCACCAGATCAACCTGGAGAAAATGTCTCCGGTGATCCAGGTCCGTGATGGCGTGGCCTTCCCTGATACCTGCGTCGGCACCGACAGCCACACCCCGCACGTCGATGCGCTGGGTGTGATCGCCATTGGCGTGGGTGGCCTGGAAGCCGAGAGTGTGATGCTCGGTCGTGCGTCCTGGATGCGCCTGCCGGAAAGCGTCGGCGTCGAATTGACCGGCAAACTGCAACCGGGCATCACCGCCACTGACATGGTGCTGGCGCTGACCGAGTTCCTGCGCAAGCAAAAAGTCGTGGGTGCCTGGCTGGAGTTCTTCGGCGAAGGCGCCTCGGCCCTGACCCTCGGCGACCGCGCAACCATTTCCAACATGGCCCCGGAATACGGCGCCACCGCAGCGATGTTCTACATCGATCAGCAGACCATCGACTATCTCAAACTCACCGGCCGTGAAGACGAGCAAGTGCAATTGGTGGAGAGCTACGCCAAGCAGGTTGGCCTGTGGGCAGACAGCCTCAAAGGCGCGCAATACGAGCGCGGCCTGACCTTCGACCTGTCGTCGGTGGTGCGCAATATGGCCGGCCCGAGCAACCCGCACGCCCGTGTCGCGGTGTCGGACCTGGCCGCCAAAGGCATTTCCGGCAAATGGGAAGAAGTCCCTGGCCAGATGCCGGACGGCGCGGTGATCATCGCGGCGATCACCAGCTGCACCAACACCAGCAACCCGCGCAACGTGATTGCCGCCGGCCTGCTGGCGCGTAACGCCAACAAGCTGGGCCTGACCCGCAAGCCATGGGTCAAATCGTCCCTGGCCCCGGGCTCGAAAACCGTGGCGCTGTACCTCGACGAGGCAGGCCTGACCCAAGAGCTGGACCAGCTTGGTTTCGGTGTCGTGGCCTTCGCCTGCACCACCTGCAACGGCATGTCCGGTGCACTGGACCCGGTGATCCAGCAAGAGATCATCGACCGTGACCTGTACGCCACCGCCGTGCTGTCCGGTAACCGTAACTTCGACGGCCGGATCCACCCGTACGCCAAGCAGGCGTTCCTCGCCTCGCCGCCGCTGGTGGTGGCCTACGCTATTGCCGGGACCATCCGTTTCGACATTGAAAAAGACGTGTTGGGCGTGGTTGACGGCAAGGAAATCCGCCTGAAAGACATCTGGCCAAGCGACGAGGAAATCGACGCCGTGGTCAAGGCCTCGGTCAAGCCGGAGCAGTTCCGCCAGGTCTACATCCCGATGTTCGCGATCCACGAAGACACCGGCCCGAAAGTGGCGCCGCTGTACGAGTGGCGTGAAATGAGCACCTACATTCGCCGTCCGCCGTACTGGGAAGGCGCACTGGCCGGCGCGCGTCCGCTCAAGGGCATGCGTCCATTGGCGGTGCTGCCGGACAACATCACCACCGACCACCTGTCGCCATCCAACGCGATCATGATGGACAGCGCCGCTGGCGAATACCTGGCGAAAATGGGCCTGCCGGAAGAGGACTTCAACTCCTACGCGACCCACCGTGGCGACCACCTGACCGCGCAGCGCGCAACCTTTGCCAACCCGAAACTGTTCAACGAAATGGTCCAGGAAAACGGCAAGGTCAAGCAGGGTTCGCTGGCCCGTGTCGAGCCGGAAGGCCAAGTGATGCGTATGTGGGAAGCGATCGAAACCTACATGGACCGCAAACAGCCGCTGATCATCATCGCCGGTGCCGACTACGGCCAGGGCTCGTCCCGTGACTGGGCGGCCAAGGGCGTGCGCCTGGCCGGTGTCGAAGCGATTGCCGCCGAAGGTTTCGAGCGCATCCACCGCACCAATCTGGTGGGCATGGGCGTGTTGCCGCTGGAGTTCAAGCCGGGCACCGACCGCAAGACTCTCGGCATCGACGGTACCGAAACCTACGACGTGGTCGGCGAGCGCACTCCGCGTGCGACCCTGACCCTGGTCATCACTCGCAAGAACGGTGAGCAGGTGTCGGTGCCGGTGACCTGCCGCCTCGACACCGCCGAAGAAGTTTCGATCTACGAGGCCGGTGGCGTGCTGCAGCGTTTTGCCCAGGACTTCCTCGAATCGGCAGCCGCCGTTTAACCCCCGACGCGCCGCGTGGGACGCAGGTCCCGCGCAGGCCAAAAGGAGCATCATGGCTCACGCACCGCAAATCAAAATTGCCGCCACCTATATGCGCGGCGGCACCAGCAAAGGCGTGTTCTTCAGCCTGCAGGATCTGCCCGAGTCGGCGCAGGTCCCGGGCCCGTCCCGCGACGCATTGCTGCTGCGGGTCATCGGCAGTCCCGACCCTTATGAAAAACAGATCGATGGCATGGGCGCGGCGACATCGAGCACCAGCAAGACGGTGATCGTGTCCAAAAGCATCAAGGCCGATCACGACGTTGACTACCTATTCGGCCAGGTCTCGATCGACAAGCCTTTTGTCGACTGGAGCGGCAACTGCGGCAACCTCTCGGCAGCCGTCGGTTCCTTCGCCATCAGCAGCGGCCTGGTCGACGCCGGCCGTGTGCCGCACAACGGCGTGGCCGTGGTGCGCATCTGGCAGGCCAACATCGGCAAGACCATCATCGCTCACGTACCAGTGACCGATGGCGCGGTGCAGGAAACCGGTGATTTCGAACTCGACGGCGTGACCTTTCCGGCCGCCGAAGTGCAGCTGGAATTCATCAGCCCGGCAGCCGAGGAAGAGGGCGCGGGTGGTTCGATGTTCCCCACCGGCAACCTGGTCGACGACCTCGAGGTTCCAGGCGTTGGCACCTTGAAAGTGACCATGATTAACGCGGGCATCCCGACAATTTTTATCAATGCACAGGACATCGGCTATACCGGGACCGAGCTGCAGGGCGCGATCAACGGTGACGCGAAAGCGCTGCAGATTTTCGAAACCATCCGTGCCTACGGCGCGTTGCGCATGGGCCTGATCGCCAATGTCGACGAAGCGGCCAAGCGTCAGCACACGCCGAAAGTGGCGTTCGTTGCGCCGGCGACCGATTACGTATCTTCCAGCGGCAAGCCGGTGGCGACCGGGGATGTCGACCTGCTGGTGCGGGCCTTGTCCATGGGCAAATTGCACCACGCCATGATGGGCACCGCCGCCGTGGCCATCGGCACTGCGGCTGCAATCAACGGCACCCTGGTGAACCTGGCG
Organism: Pseudomonas fluorescens; assembly: GCF_019212185.1. Classification (NCBI taxonomy): domain Bacteria; kingdom Pseudomonadati; phylum Pseudomonadota; class Gammaproteobacteria; order Pseudomonadales; family Pseudomonadaceae; genus Pseudomonas; species Pseudomonas fluorescens. The sequence goes on along the minus strand of NZ_CP078138.1, from coordinate 4,639,641 downwards.
GCCGGCGGTATCGAGCGCAACGCTGTACGCTTCGGCCACCCATCCGGCACCTTGCGCGTCGGCGCCGAGGCTAATCTGGTCGATGGCGAATGGACCGTCACCAAAGCCATCATGAGCCGCAGTGCGCGGGTGTTGATGGAAGGCTGGGTGCGCGTGCCGGGTGACTGCTTCTAGTCACCCCGCACCCTTGCTCGCGATGGTGTTGGCACAGGCAGAATTGATGTTGCCTGACACTCTGCCATCGCGAGCAGCGGAACGCCGCCCGGGCTGCTCCCACAGCAAGTTTTCAGCGTTTGAACCACCTCTCCACCGGCAGTTTGGTAATCGCAAACCCTGCCAGCAGCACCGCCGAATAACCCATCAATTGCGCTGAAATCTCCTGCCCCTCGTACCACGCGCCAATCATCACCGCGAACACCGGAAAGATGATAAACACGAACGACAGGATGATTGGGCTCAAGCGCTTGAGCAGCAGGAAGTACACGATAAATCCGCCCACCGAAGCCACCAATCCCAAGTACAGCAGGGCGCCCCATGAGCGTGCGCTGATGGCCGAAAAGTTTGGGTTCTCCAGCCCCAGGCCGGCGACAAACAGCATCAGCCCGGCAATGCCGATGGGCAGGGTGTTGTAGGTGATGACGCTGATGGCGCTGCCGTGTTTCTTGGTCACCACGTAGCACAGCGCGTGCAGAATCGCCGCCGTCAGAATTGCCAGCACACCGAACAGCTCCGCATGATCCAGGTGCAAGCCCTGGCTGCGAATGATCATGAACAGGCTGGCAAAGCCAATCGCGATTCCCAGTACTTGCGAGGCGTAAATTCTTTCGCGCAGAAACAGCGCGGTGAAGATCAGGATGAACACCGGCATGCAGCTGAACAGCAATGCGGTGAGCCCCGATGAGACGTGCATCTCGCCGTAGTTGAGCAAGTAGTACGGCAGGCTGAAGTACGCCAGGGTGACGAACAGGAAAAACCAGCGGCTGCCCTTGGGGAACATCAGCGGTTCGCGGCGCCAGGCGGCGAAGCCCAGGAACAGCGGGAACGCAATCAAAAAGCGCAGCCCGGCCGCCGTCAGCGGCGGCACGCTTTCGACGGCGATTTTGATCCCCAGCCAAGTAGTGCCCCAACTCAGGCACACAACGAGAAACAGCAGGCTGGTTACCATGCCCGCTAGCCAGTGGGTGTTAGCCGTCCGTGCAGTGCCGCTTGCGACAATTGATCTGGTCATGAAAAAGGTCTATCTCTAATTGAACCTGTTTTCGGCACGCTATTAGGGGTTGATATGGCTGTCAAAGTAAGTATTGCCATGGTGTCAATCCTGCGGGATGCCTTGCTCAATGGCGCCGGGGTCAAGTACCAGCGCTTGGCGGACGGCGTGGAGCAGGGCATCGCCGACGGTGTGATTGCGCCGGGCTGCAAGTTACCGCCCCACCGGCTATTGGCCGACAGCCTCGGCGTGACAGTGGGGACCATCAGTCGCGCTTATGCCGAACTGGAGCGCCTGGGCAAAGTGGTCGCCCGGGTAGGTGATGGCACCTATGTCCGCGAGCAAGGTTTGGAGCGCGTGCGTGATGGCGGTTTTCGAAACGTCAGCGTTGAGCCACAGCCGAATTTCGACATGAGTCGCAACCAGCCGATTCCCGGGTATGACACCCTGTTGTTGAGTCAGGGATTGCAGGCCCTGGCCGCTGATTTCCAAGCCATGCAGCGCATTGGCGGCTACACCGATGAAGCCGGCTTTTTGGCCTGTCGCGTAGCGGGTGCGCAGTGGATCAGTCATGGCGGTTTTGTTGCCGACGCCGAGCAGGTGATTTGCGTCAACGGCGCCCAGCACGGTCTGTCCTGCACCTTGATGGCGTTGCTCAAGGCCGGCGACACGCTGGTCACCGAGCAATTGACCTACCCGGGGCTGATCAGCATCGCACGCGGTCTCGGCATAAAACTCATCGGTCTGGCGATGGACGCTGAAGGACTGATACCGGCAGCGCTGGATGAAGTGTGTCGTCATCATCGGGTCGCGGCGCTGTATTGCACGCCGACTATCCAAAATCCCACGGCGGCAGTGATGTCACTTGCCAGGCGGGCGGAACTGGTCGAGGTGTGTCGTGCGCATAATCTGTTGATTATCGAGGACGAAGCCCACGCGGTATTGGATCAGGATCGACCGCTGCCGCTGAGCTATTTTGCCCCTGAACGCACGGTGTTGATTGCCAGCCTCAGCAAGGCCGTATCGGCAGGATTGCGGGTGGGTTACTTGCATGCGCCGCAGGCATTGGCCACTCGTCTGTCGGCAGCGGTACGGGCGTCTTGCTGGATGGCGACACCTTTGTCCATGGAACTGGCTCGATCGTGGGTTGAAAGCGGTACGGCCCAGCGACTGCTTGCGCAGCAGGTTACCGAAATCAGCCGTCGTAAAGCGTTGGTGATGCCGCTGCTGCAAGGCTTGATTTATCGAACTCAGCGACACAGCCCGCATGTCTGGATCGAAGTACCGGAACCGTGGCGCGCCTCTCAGATTGAGGCCGAACTGAAGCAGCGTGGCTACCTGGTCGCCACGGCCGAGGCGTTCGCCGTCGGTCATGGCGCGGTGCCCCAGGGGATTCGGCTGAGTGTCTGCAACGCCAGCGGTGATGACCGGTTGCTGCTGGAGGGGGTTGAAGCGGTGGCAAGCGCATTGGGGCAGGGCATGGACATTGCGGCGATGGGGGCGTGATCGCCCCCCGATTTAGTCGCCGGCGGGGTTACTTGAACCGGCGTTCGACACCTTTTTCAACGAGGATCTTCGCCGAGATTTCTTCTACCGAAAAGTGCGTGGAGTTGATATTCGGGATGTTCTCGCGGCGGAACAGGTTTTCCACCTCGCGCACTTCGAACTCGCACTGGGCGTAGCTCGAATAGCGGCTGTTGGGCTTGCGCTCGTTGCGGATCGCGGTCAGGCGGTCGGGGTCGATGGTCAGGCCGAACAGTTTGTGCTGGTGGGCGCGCAGGGCGGCCGGCAATTGCAGGCGTTCCATGTCGTCTTCGGTCAGCGGGTAGTTGGCCGCGCGGATGCCGAATTGCATGGCCATGTACAGGCAGGTCGGGGTCTTGCCGCAGCGCGACACGCCCACCAGGATCAGGTCGGCCTTGTCGTAGTAGTGAGTGCGGGCGCCGTCGTCGTTGTCCAGCGCGAAGTTCACCGCCTCGATGCGCTCCATGTAGTTGGAGTTGTGCCCGATGGAGTGGGATTTGCCTACGGAGTAGGACGAGTGCTCGCTCAATTCCTGCTCCAGGGGCGCCAGGAAGGTCGAGAAAATGTCGATCATGAAACCGTTGGACGTGGCGAGGATCTCACGAATGTCCTGGTTGACGATGGTGTCGAAGATGATCGGCCGGAAGCCGTCCTTTTCGGCGGCCGTATTGATTTGTTGTACCATGGCGCGGGCTTTATCCACGCTGTCGATATAGGGCCGCGTGAATTTGCTGAAAGTAACATTTTCGAACTGCGCCAACAGACTTTGACCCAGGGTTTCGGCAGTGATGCCCGTGCCGTCGGAAATAAAGAACGCAGATCGTTTCATTTGCACCTTGGGCCTTAAGCTAGTGACGATTCTTGGATATGATAGGCGCGATTTTGCCGGCCCGGATTGGCCCGCATTCTCACTTATTTTCCAGGTCCAGGCCATATTGCTGGCAAATGCTCCCCTGAGCCGCCGGTACCCTGAGCTTTTCCAACACAGTTAGTGGAGAGATCACCTTGGTAGAGTACGTAGTTTCCCTCGATAAGCTCGGCAAACACGATGTTGAGCATGTGGGGGGCAAGAACGCATCCCTGGGCGAGATGATCAGCAACCTCGCAGGTGCCGGTGTATCGGTACCTGGTGGCTTTGCCACGACCGCACAGGCTTATCGTGATTTCCTCGAACTGAGCGGCCTGAACCAGCAGATTCACGACGCCCTGGATGCCCTGGACGTCGACGACGTCAACGCCCTGGCCAAGACCGGCGCACAGATCCGTCAATGGATCATGGAAGCCGAGTTCCCTGAAAAACTGAATGCCGAAATCCGCACCGCGTTCGCCACGCTGTCGGCTGGCAACCCGGACGTCGCCGTAGCCGTGCGTTCGTCGGCCACCGCCGAAGACTTGCCGGACGCTTCGTTCGCCGGCCAGCAGGAAACCTTCCTGAACATCCGTGGCGTCGAGAACGTCATCCGCGCCGCCAAGGAAGTCTTCGCTTCCCTGTTCAACGACCGTGCCATTTCCTACCGCGTCCACCAGGGCTTTGACCACAAACTGGTCGCCCTGTCTGCCGGTGTGCAGCGCATGGTGCGTTCGGAAACTGGCACCGCCGGCGTGATGTTCACCCTCGATACAGAATCCGGCTTCCGTGACGTGGTGTTCATCACCGGCGCTTACGGCCTGGGCGAAACCGTCGTACAAGGCGCGGTGAACCCGGATGAGTTCTACGTGCACAAGGGCACGCTGGCGGCTGGTCGTCCGGCGATCCTGCGTCGTAACCTGGGCAGCAAAGCGATCAAGATGATCTACGGCGACGAGGCCAAGGCCGGTCGTTCGGTCAAGACTGTCGATGTCGACAAGGCCGAGCGCGCGCGTTTCTGCCTGACCGATGCCGAAGTCAGCGAGTTGGCCAAGCAGGCGATGATCATCGAGAAGCACTACCAGTGCCCGATGGACATCGAATGGGCCAAGGACGGTGACGACGGCAAGCTGTACATCGTTCAGGCGCGTCCTGAAACCGTGAAGAGCCGCACCCAGGCCAACGTCATGGAACGTTACCTGTTGAAGGAAACCGGCACCGTGCTGGTGGAAGGCCGTGCCATTGGCCAGCGCATCGGCGCCGGCAAGGTGCGGATCATCAAGGACGTGTCCGAGATGGACAAGGTCCAGCCAGGCGACGTCCTGGTTTCCGATATGACCGACCCGGATTGGGAACCGGTCATGAAGCGCGCCAGCGCCATCGTCACCAACCGTGGCGGTCGTACCTGCCACGCGGCGATCATCGCTCGCGAACTGGGTATTCCGGCAGTCGTCGGTTGCGGTAACGCCACTCAACTGTTGAAAGACGGCCAGGGCGTGACTGTTTCCTGCGCCGAAGGCGACACCGGTTTCATCTTCGAAGGCGAACTGGGCTTCGACGTGAAGAAGAACTCGGTCGACGCCATGCCTGAATTGCCGTTCAAGATCATGATGAACGTCGGCAACCCGGACCGCGCCTTCGACTTCGCCCAGCTGCCGAACGCCGGTGTCGGCCTGGCCCGTCTGGAATTCATCATCAACCGCATGATCGGCGTGCACCCCAAGGCACTGCTGAACTACGACGGCCTGCCGGCTGACATCAAGGAAAGCGTCGACAAGCGTATCGCCGGTTACGACGACCCGGTCGGCTTCTACGTCGAGAAATTGGTCGAGGGTATCAGCACTCTGGCCGCTGCCTTCTATCCGAAAAAGGTCATCGTGCGCTTGTCGGACTTCAAGTCCAACGAATACGCCAACCTGATCGGCGGCAAGCTCTACGAGCCGGAAGAAGAAAACCCGATGCTCGGCTTCCGCGGCGCTTCGCGTTACATCAGCGAAGCGTTCCGTGACTGCTTCGAGCTCGAGTGCCGCGCCCTGAAACGCGTGCGTAACGAGATGGGCCTGACCAACGTCGAGATCATGGTGCCGTTCGTCCGCACCCTGGGCGAGGCGAGCCAGGTGATCGACCTGCTGGCGGAGAACGGTCTGGCTCGCGGTGAAAACGGCCTGCGCATCATCATGATGTGCGAACTGCCGTCCAACGCGATCCTCGCTGAAGAGTTCCTCGAATTCTTCGACGGCTTCTCCATCGGCTCCAACGACCTGACCCAACTGACCCTGGGCCTGGACCGCGACTCCGGAATCATCGCGCACCTGTTCGATGAGCGTAATCCGGCGGTCAAGAAACTGCTGGCCAACGCGATTGCCGCCTGCAACAAGGCCGGCAAGTACATCGGCATCTGCGGTCAGGGTCCTTCCGATCACCCGGACCTGGCCAAGTGGCTGATGGAGCAGGGCATCGAAAGCGTTTCGCTGAACCCGGACTCCGTACTGGAAACCTGGTTCTTCCTGGCAGAAGGTCAGGCTTCGGCTTGATGTAGTGTGAGCGGCTCCCTCGCTCCTGCAAAGGGCGGGGAGTTGTTCGGATTTAAAGCAGGGCGGGCTCCTCTGGACGCCGCCCTTTTTTGTGCAAGAAGAATATGCAAAGCAGCAGTAACCTGTTTCCTGTCGCCTTGATCAGCGCCGAACGTCGTGGCGATCTGAGCGAGGACGTCTATCGCCTGAAACCGGGCAACAGCCCGGATGGCACCGTCGAGATCGCGGTCACCCGCCTGGGCATGGCCGACGAACCCGCATTGCGCGGCGTTCCGGTGATCTTGCTGCACGGCAGTTTTTCCAACCGGCGGTTCTGGTTTTCCCCCAAGGGCCTTGGATTGGGCGCGTACCTGGCGCGCGCCGGTTTCGATGTGTGGATTCCGGAAATGCGCGGCCATGGCCTGTCGCAGCGCAATCAGCAATACCGCAAGAACCGTGTTGCCGACTACGCCCGCTACGACCTGCCGGCCATCGCCGCGTTCGTTTGCGAGCAGAGCGGCCAGGCGCCGCACTGGATCGGTCACTCCCTGGGCGGCATCACACTGGCTGCTGCCTTGGGCGGGCAATACCTGACCGAAACCGAGGTCGCCAGTGCGGCGTTTTTCGGCACTCAGGTCAGCCGCACCTACTGGCCGTTGAAAATCCCTCCGGTGGAGTGGAGCGGGCGCTTCATTCTCAAGCGTTTCGCGCAACTGTCGGGTTCACGCCTCAAGCGCGGCCCGGAAGACGAACCGATCGGCCTGGCCATCGAAAGCATGCGTTGGTACGGCTTGTTCGGTCGCTTTGGCGATGCCGACAAGGACTGGTGGGCCGGCCTCGCCGAGGTCACAGTGCCGGTATTGGCGGTCAGTGCCAGCAACGATCACCAGGATCCGGACTGGGCTTGTCGCAAACTGTTCGCGCAGATCGGCTCGGCGCACAAGCAGTTCGTGTGCCTGGGCCGTGAGCAAGGCTTTGCCGACAACTTCGGGCATGTCGAAATGCTCGTCAGCAAGGCCGCGCAAGCCGAGGTCTGGCCGCTGGTTCAACGTTGGCTGGCGAATCCGCAGGCGCCGCTGCTGGCAAATACTGCCGATCTTGCCGCTGTCAGCTGAACCGGAGGCTCTGACAAGGGCGTTTCGCTTCGGGTAGCCAGCGGTTAAGATATGACGAATTGAGCTTTTCTGGTCACTTTAAGTGGCGATGTGATCCTGGTGTTCGTGATAAATGCGCGTTAAACCACACCCCTCGGCGCTCGTTTCATTTATCGTGACAGCCTCGGTTGTCTTCCTCTTTACAGGAGTTTTTCGATGAATCATTACATCACTCCCGACTTGTGCGATGCCTACCCGGAACTGGTGCAGGTGCTGGAGCCCATGTTCAGCAATTTTGGCGGCCGTGATTCCTTCGGCGGCGAAATCGTGACCATCAAGTGTTTTGAAGACAACTCGCGGGTCAAGGAACAGGCTGAACTGGATGGCAAGGGCAAGGTGCTGGTGGTCGATGGCGGTGGTTCCCTGCGTTGCGCGCTGCTGGGCGACATGATCGCCGAGAAAGCCGCGAAAAACGGTTGGGAAGGCCTGGTGATCTACGGCTGCATCCGCGATGTCGACGTGATCGCGCAAACCGACCTCGGGGTGCAGGCGCTCGCCAGCCATCCGAAGAAGACCGACCGTCGCGGTCTCGGTGAGATGAATGTCCCGGTGACCTTCGCCGGTATCACCTTCCATCCGGGTCAGTACATTTATGCGGACAACAACGGCGTGATCGTCTCGCCAAGCCCGCTGAAAATGCCTGAATAAACACTGAGCAGACAGGGGTAAGGATGTTCGAGGAAGAAAACGCGCAGTGGGGGCTGGTTCACGCCCTGGTGCTGGATGGCAAAGGCGGTGCGCGTTCGATTGCCCGGACTGAACTCGATGACCTGCAACTGCAGGCCCACGAAAGCCTTTGGCTGCACTGGGATCGCAGTCACCCGCAGACCCAGACCTGGCTGCGTAAATCCAGCGGCCTGAGTGAGTTCAGCTGCGACCTGCTGCTCGAAGAAAACACCCGGCCGCGCCTGTTGGCGCTGCCGGACGCCGAGTTGCTGCTGTTTCTGCGCGGGGTCAACCTCAATCCGGGCGCCGAGCCGGAAGATATGGTCTCGGTGCGCATCTTCGCCTCCGCCCAGCGGGTCATTTCCCTGCGTTTGCGGCCCTTGCGCGCCACCGACGAATTGTTGGTGCATCTGGCAGAGGGCAAGGGGCCTAAAACCACCTCCGAACTTATCCTCTATATGGCGCAGTTCCTTACCCACAAGGTGCAGGATCTGGTGGGCGACCTCTCGGAAGTGGTCGATGAGGAAGAAGAAAAACTGGATGCCGACGAACGGTATGCCCCGGAGCATGGCTCTATTCTGCAGATCCGTCGCCGGGCCGCCGGGCTCAAGCGATTTCTGGCTCCGCAGCGGGATATTTTCGGTCAGTTGACGCGGATCAAACTGCCCTGGTTCGTCGAAGATGACGGCGACTACTGGAACGAATTGAACAACAGCCTGACCCGATATCTCGAAGAGCTGGAATTGACTCGAGAGCGCGTGGGGCTGGTGCTGGAGGCCGAAGACCGGCGTCTTTCGGTGAAGATGAATCGCACGATGTACCGCTTCGGAATCATCACCGGAATCTTTTTGCCGATGAGTTTTCTGACCGGTCTGCTGGGTATCAACGTTGGTGGCATTCCGTTTTCCGCGAGCCCCTATGGCTTTTTGATTGCCTGCCTGCTGATGGTCTCCGTGGCGCTTGGCCAGTGGTGGTTGTTCCGGCGTTTGCGTTGGGTATGAAGGCGCGTCATGTGACCCGAAGAAATTTGATCGCGTCTTTCACAGATATCACGAGAGGTGCGTATGCACGATCCGTTTGAACAGTCTTTGCGTGACATGCTCCAGGCGTCTCCGTCCACTCGCGACGATGATGCGTGCCTGGGGCGTGTGCTAAAAACCGCCAACCGCCAGGTCGGCGCCGGTGACCTGTTCAGCCTGTTGGGCCGCTGGCTGCCCGCGCTGATGATCGCCCTGAATAACGGATCGGCCCATGTCTCGCCGGTTTCCCGTCGTAAACCCTCTGCTCGCACTGCTGATAAGGCTGATTGAATATGGAACTTGATCTCTGGACTCAGAGCCTCGTCACGGCAATGACCGCCTTGTGGACCAAAGTAGCGAACTTTATTCCCAACCTGTTCGGCGCCCTGGTGGTGCTGTTGCTGGGCTTTGTCGTGGCCAAGCTGCTGGACACCTTGTTGTCCAAATTGCTGGCAAAGCTGGGCCTGGATCGCCTGATGGGCGGGACCGGACTGACCAAGCTGATGTCCCGCGCAGGGCTGCAGGTGCCGATCTCGACCTTGATCGGCAAGATCGTTTATTGGTTCGTTTTACTAATTTTTTTGGTTTCAGCCGCCGAATCCCTTGGCTTGGAGCGAGTTTCGGCTACGCTCGACATGCTTGCGTTGTATTTGCCGAAAGTATTCGGCGCCGCGCTGGTGTTGCTGGTGGGGGTTTTGCTGGCGCAACTGGCCAATGGCCTGGTGCGCGGCGCCGCTGAAGGGGTAGGTCTGGATTACGCGTCGGGCCTTGGGCGAATTGCCCAGGGGCTGGTGATCATCATCAGTATTTCGGTGGCGATCAGCCAGTTGGAGGTCAAGACTGACCTGCTCAACCACGTCATCGTCATCGTTTTGATAACCGTTGGTCTGGCTGTTGCATTGGCCATGGGATTGGGGAGCCGGGAAATCGCCGGTCAGATTCTCGCGGGAATTTATGTGCGTGAACTGTATCAGGTTGGGCAACAAGTGCGTGTTGGCGAGGTCGAAGGGCAGATCGAAGAGATCGGCACGGTTAAAACTACATTGCTGACTGATGAGGGTGAGCTAGTCTCACTGTCGAATCGGATCCTCTTGGAGCAGCATGTTAGTAGCCGCTAACCCGGCAAACCCTGCTAATGTATGCCGCCGCAAAATGCCCGATACCCTCGGGCTGCGGTGGACATTGACCTGACTGTCGGCCCGACTTGTTTTGAATAAAGCCCAATCGCTATCCACGCGCTACGACCCCCGCGAGCTCTCTGATGAGGAGTTGGTCGCGCGCTCGCACACCGAGCTGTTTCACGTAACGCGCGCTTACGAAGAGCTGATGCGGCGTTACCAGAGAACTTTATTTAACGTCTGTGCACGATATCTTGGGAACGATCGCGACGCGGACGATGTCTGTCAGGAAGTGATGCTCAAGGTCCTGTACGGTCTGAAGAACTTCGAGGGCAAATCGAAGTTCAAGACATGGCTATATAGCATCACGTACAACGAGTGCATCACACAGTATCGAAAGGAACGGCGAAAGCGTCGCTTGATGGACGCTTTGAGTCTGGACCCCCTCGAGGAAGCGTCTGAAGAAAAGGCGCCGAAACCTGAAGAGAAGGGCGGGCTTGATCGCTGGTTGGTGTATGTGAACCCGATTGACCGGGAAATTCTGGTGCTACGATTTGTCGCAGAGCTGGAGTTTCAGGAGATCGCAGACATCATGCACATGGGTTTGAGTGCAACAAAAATGCGGTACAAACGCGCTCTAGATAAATTGCGTGAGAAATTTGCAGGCATTGCTGAAACTTAGTTCGGCGCAAATATCTCTTACGTGTAGGCAAGTTCTGATAGACTTGTCGCCGAGTTGTCCCCCGGTTTGTGGGACTGCTTTACAATCACCAGATGGGGATTTAACGGATGAAACTGAAAAACACCTTGGGCTTGGCCATTGGTTCTCTTATTGCCGCTACTTCTTTCGGCGTTCTGGCACAAGGCCAAGGCGCAGTTGAAGGCGAGCTGTTCTACAAGAAGCAGTACAACGATAGCGTCAAGCACATCGAAGACGGCTTCAACCCAGGCGCTCGTATCGGTTACTTCCTGACCGACGACGTTTCGATCGATCTGAACTACGATCAGACCCACCACACCCGTTCGAACGACGGTACTGGCAACCAGAAAATCAAAGGTGACACTGCGTCCCTGCTGGGTACCTACCACTTCGGTCAGGCTGGCGTAGATTCCCTGCGTCCATACGTTTCCGGTGGTTTCGGTCACCAGAGCCGTACCAACGTACAGGCTGACGGCCACAGCGGTCGCGATCAGACCACTCAAGCCATCATCGGTACCGGTGTTAAGTACTACTTCACCGACAACCTGTTCGCCCGTGCTGGCGTTGAAGCTGACTACGGTCTGGACAACGGCAAGTGGGACTACTCCGCCCTGGTTGGTCTGGGTGTGAACTTCGGCGGCAACGCTGGCGCAGTAGCTCCAGCTCCAGTCGTAGCACCGGCTCCAGAACCAGAGCCAGAAGCTCCGGTTGCTGAAGTTGTTCGTGTTGAGCTGGACGTCAAGTTTGACTTCGACAAATCCGTTGTTAAGCCAAACAGCTACGCTGACGTGAAAAACCTGGCTGACTTCATGAAGCAGTACCCACAGACCACCACCGTGGTTGAAGGTCACACTGACTCCGTAGGTCCAGACGCTTACAACCAGAAGCTGTCCCAGCGTCGTGCTGACGCTGTTAAGCAAGTTCTGGTTAAAGACGGCATCGACGCTAGCCGCGTTAGCTCCGTTGGTTACGGCGAATCCCGCCCAGTTGCTGACAACGCAACTGAAGCTGGCCGCGCTGTTAACCGTCGCGTAGAAGCGCAGGTTGAAGCTCAAGCTAAGTAATTAGCTTCGCAGCTCTGAAAAACCCGGCCGAGGCCGGGTTTTTCTTTGTCTGGGATTTGGGTTTTACACGGCTGCCCGGGTGCGCCAATCGTGCTCCGGCAATACATCGGCAGCGGCTATGCGAGCTGCTACTGCGCCTATTACCAGGATCGCCGGGCTTTTCAGATGAAAGCTGTGGGCGTCTTCCTGCATGTTTGCAAGATTGCTCCGACATTCGCGCTGATGCGGCAATGAGGCATTTTCAATCATGGCCACCGGCGTATCGGCCGCCATTCCACCCGTCAACAGTTGCTGACGAATGTCCGCAAGCTTGGCCACGCCCATGTAGACCACCAGTGTCGTGCCACCCTGTGCCAGGGCGCTCCAATTAAGCTCGCTGTCGTCCTGGGTATGGGCCGTCACCAGCGTCACGCCGCGGGCCACACCGCGCAGGGTCAGGGAGATATCGCATTGAGTCGCTCCCGCCAGGCCGGCGGTGATGCCATTGACCAGTTCAACGTCTATGTCGCGTTCGCGCAACCACTGCGCCTCTTCGCCACCGCGCCCGAAGATGCACGGATCACCTCCTTTGAGTCGCACCACGCATTTGCCTTGACGGGCGTAGCGCAGCATCAGGCGATGGATAAATGCCTGTGGGGTCGATCGACAACCACCGCGTTTACCCACGGCTATTACCCGTGCCTGTGGGCAATGTTCCAGCACCGCCGGATTGACCAAGTCATCGATCATCACCACATCGGCTGAGCCCAGTGCCCGCACGGCCTTGAGGGTCAGTAATTCTGGGTCACCGGGGCCAGCACCTACCAGCCAGACTTTTGCGCTCATGTTCGATTCCTCACGAGGTGATGGCTAACGGCTGCAGGTTGGCAGCCAATAGACGCTTGATTTCCGGGACGCAGGAGCCGCATTGCGTGCCGCAACCCAGTTGTTGCTTCAGTTCCTGCAGATTCAGGCCGTTTTCAATTTCGCGACACACCGCGCCCTGACTGACGTTTTTGCAGTTACAGAGAATTTTCTGCGCGCCTGACACGCCACTGGTGCTGCCAGGCGCGGCACTCAACGGCGCCAACAACCAGCGCCGCAGTTGCTCGTCGACACGCCCTTCGAGCCAGAGATCCTGCAGCCAATATTGGGCGAGGGTTTCGCCCGCCAGGCGGATCGCGGTGATGCGTCCCTGTTCGATACGCACTCGTTTGCCGATTGAGCGTTGCGGGTCGTCATAGGCCAGCACGGGTCCGTCGATGAGGCCCAAGTGGTGATCGATCTCCTGCAAGCGTTGCAGGTCCGGTGCCTGAGTGTTGGCCGCGCGTATCAGCAGCGCCGGGCGTTCACGTCCGGCAAGGCTGAGGCTGACGTAGGCAAAGTCTTCGCACAGCGGTCGCAACGCCTCAAAGTGTCGTTGAACGTCACCCTCCACCAGGGCAAACAGCTTCCACGCCAGCGCAACGGGCTCGATGCGCACTCCGCTGTGCTTCAATTCCGGTTGTTTGGACAGCGGGTCGAACGCCGGCTGGGTCAGGGCATTCACTCCGCCCTTGAGAAAGCGATCGCCCCAGTGCATGGGCAGAAAAGCCTGGCCCGGTCGCACGCTGTCGTCGGCGCCGACCGCCACAATCACGCTGCCTCGACGACTCTTCAGGCTGACCAGGTCGCCACTGCTCAGGTGATGCTCGCGCAGGTCGTCCGGATGCAGGCTCAACAGCGCTTCGCTGACATGTCCGAACAATTGCGCCGCGGTGCCGGTGCGACTCATGCCGTGCCATTGATCGCGCAGGCGGCCGGTCATCAGGGTCAGCGGGTAATGCGCGTCACGCTGTTCCCTGGCGGCGCGGTAAGGCTCGGTCATGAACCGTGCGCGGCCGTTGGCGGTCGGGAAGATCCCGTCGGTGTAAAGGCGTGGCGTACCGCTGACGGCCCCTTGAGGGAACGGCCATTGTTGCGGGCCCAGGCGGTCGATCAGGGCGTGGCTGATACCCGACAGGTCGAGGTCGCGACCCTGGGTCAGGTGCTTGAACTCGTCGAATAGCTGCATTGGATGCTCGAACGCAAACAGGCTGGGTTGACCTTGACGTAGCTGTTTCTCCAGACGTTGAGCGAAATCTACGGTAATTGCCCAATCCGCGCGTGCTTCACCTGGCGGGGTTATGGCTCGGCGCACGTGAGAAATGCGCCGTTCGGAGTTGGTCACCGTGCCTTCTTTTTCGCCCCAACTGGCGGCGGGCAGCAACAGGTCGGCAAAGGGTGCGGTTTCGGTGGTGCGGAAGGCTTCCTGCAGGACCAAAAAGGGGCACGCCTCAAGGGCGGCACGCACATTGTGTTGGTCAGGCAGGGACTGCGCCGGGTTGGTGCAGGCGATCCACAGGGCTTTGATTTGTCCGTTGCGGACCTGCTCGAACAATTCGATGGCGCTCAGCCCCGGGCTGTCGGGCAGGCTATCGACTCCCCAATAGTCTGCGACTTCGGTGCGATGCTCAGGGTTGGCCGCATCGCGATGGCCCGGTAACAGGTTCGACAGGCTGCCGGTTTCGCGACCGCCCATGGCATTTGGCTGACCCGTCAGCGAGAAAGGTCCGGCGCCAGGGCGGCCGATTTGCCCTGTGGCCAGGTGCAGATTGATCAGTGCGCTGTTTTTTGCACTGCCGGCGGTGGACTGATTCAGGCCCATGCACCACAGCGACAGGAAGCTCGGCGAAGTCCCAATCCACTCGGCACATTGCTGCAGTTGCTCGACACTGATGTCGCACAGTTGCGCGACCATTCCCGGGGTGTAATCGCGCACCAGGTTTTTCAGCTCCGCCAGACCCTCGGTGTGGCTCTCGATGAAACTGCGGTCGATCCAGTCTTCCCACAGCAGCAGGTGCAGTATTCCGTGAAACAGAGCGACATCGGAGCCCGGTGCAATTGCCAGGTGCAAATCGGCCAGGTCGCAGGTGTCGGTGCGTCGCGGGTCGATGACGATGATCTTCATCTGCGGACGGCGCGCCTTGGCCTGCTCCAAACGGCGAAACAGCACGGGGTGGGCGTAGGCCATGTTGCTGCCGACGATCATCACGCAATCGCTCAGCTCAAGGTCTTCATAGCTGCAGGGCGGGGCGTCGGCGCCGAGGCTGCGCTTATAGCCGACCACGGCCGAGGACATGCACAGGCGCGAGTTGCTGTCGATGTTGTTGGTGCCCACCAGCGCCCGGGCGAGTTTGTTGAAGGCGTAATAGTCCTCCGTCAGCAGTTGCCCCGAAATATAGAACGCGACACTGTCAGGACCATGCTCCGCGATGGTCCGGGCAAACACCGTAGCGGCGTGGTCGAGGGCGCTGTCCCAGTCGGCGCGGCTGCGAGCCAGGCCCTTGCCCAGACGCAATTCGGGATACAGGGCACGGGCTGCGTGGTCGCCCGTCAGGTGCAGGGTCGAGCCCTTGCTGCACAGCTTGCCGAAGTTGGCCGGGTGCGTTGGATCGCCACTGACGCCGAGGATGTGTTCGCCGTCGTGTTCGATCAGCACGCCGCAGCCAACCCCGCAGTAGCAGCAGGTCGAGGCAGTTGTCTGACGGTTCATCAGCATGCTTCCTGCACTGCCAGCGTGTCGCCAAACATCAGGTGATCACGGATCTGCCGGATGTTGCAGTTTTCGCGGATCTGCTGGAAGTACCAACTGCCGTCGGCGGTGTCGCCGTATAGGCAGGCGCCCACCAGCACGTCATCCTTGATTACCAGCTTCTTGTAGATGCCGCCGATGGGGTCACGCAGGGTGATGGTCTCGGTGCCTTCGTCACCCTTGAAGTCGCCGGCGGAGAACAGGTCGATGCCGGTGACTTTCAATTTGGTCGAGGTGACCGAGCCCGGGTAACGGGCATAGCCCAACTGCGCGAGGTGATTGGCGCAGACCTTGGCCTGCTCGAACAGCGGCGCCACCAGGCCGTAGGCGATGCCGCGATGACTGGCGCATTCGCCGATCGCGTAAATCCGAGGATCGTAGGTTTGCAGGGTGTCGTTGACCAGGATTCCGCGGTTGCAGGGCAGACCGGCTTTTTCCGCGAGTTCGGTGGCGGGGCGGATGCCGGCAGCCATCACCACCAAATCGGCGGGAATCACCTCGCCATTCTTGAACTGCACCGAGCCGACCCGGCCGTTGCCGGCATCGTGCAGGGCCTGGGTCTGCTCGCTCAGGCGAAAGTGCAGGCCACGCTGCTCCAGTGCGGCTTGCAGCAATTGGCCGCTGGTCTGGTCCAGTTGCCGTTCCAGCAGCCATTCGCCGATGTGCACCACGGTCACGTGCATGCCGCGCAGCATCAGACCGTTGGCCGCTTCGAGACCGAGCAGGCCGCCACCGATGACGACCGCGTGGGTGTGGGTTCTGGCGGTGTCGATCATCGCCTGGGTGTCGGCGATGTCGCGGTAGCCGATCACACCCTGCAGGGTATTGCCGGGGATTGGCAGCATGAACGGGATCGAACCGGTGGCGATCAGCAGGCGGTCGTATTCGGCTTCGGTGCCGTCCTCGGCAATCACCCGGCGCTTGATGCGGTCGATTTCCACCACTTTTCGGTTGAGCAGCAACTTGATGTTGTGGTCCTGGTACCAGTTCAGGTCGTTGAGCACGATCTCGTCGAAGGTCTGCTCGCCGGCCAGCACCGGCGACAGCAAGACGCGGTTGTAGTTGGCATGGGGCTCGGCACCGAAGACGGTGATGTCATACAGTTCGTTGCTCAGCTTGAGCAGTTCTTCGAGCGTGCGGACCCCGGCCATACCGTTGCCGATCATCACCAGTTTGAGTTTTTTCATCAGGTTCTCCGCAAGCCCTGTACCTGGCTCGATGTTTTTCGCGCAAACAAAAAAAGGCGTCCCGCCAGTTACCTGGCGAGGACACCTTTGTCCTGGGCCCGTTCTATCGGGCGGCCTGGCCTCCAACGTTGGAGACCGGGCGTTATGTATGTTGAGAGGATTAATGCAGCGGTTGTGCCAAGTCAGGGCAAGCGCGCAATCAGCGGCCTGCAGGCGACCTGAGCAGGTGAAGAGGCGTGCAGATGTGCACCGATTGAAGGCAGTGCGCACGGTGATGGCGCAGCGGGTTTCAGCCGTGGAACAGGGCGAACAACAGCAGCAGGTTGCTCAGCAGTGAGATCAGGGCCAGGGTGCGCCAGACCTTCAGCGGTTCGCGTTCGAGCAACGGCCGTGGCCGGGCGCTCAGGCTGCGGCGTTCGCCTTGCTCAAGCACCAGCAGCCATTCTTCGGCGGTTTCATAGCGCTCAGTCGGGTCGGCATTGACCCCGCGCTCCAGGCTCTGGCCCAGCCAGTCCGGGAGATCGGGCCGATAGCGCTGAGCGCTGACCGGCACGCCGAACCGTGGGCGCTGGAAGGCTTCGATCTCACCGTAGGGATAGTGTCCGGTGGCCAGGTAATACAGGGTCACGCCAACGGCATACAGGTCCTGCTGGGCTGTAGGAGCGTCGCCGTTGAAGGCTTCCGGAGCGATGTAGCTGGGGGTGCCGGGCAGCTGGTTGGAGGGATCGGCGGACAGCCCCGGACAATAGGCCAAACCAAAGTCCAGCAGGCGCAACTCGCCGTCAGCCGCCAGCAGCAGATTCTCCGGTTTGATATCGCGGTGCAGGATCTGTCGTCGATGGAGCATGCCCACCGCACGCAGCAAGCGCTCGGCCAACGCCCGCCATTGTTCGATGGGCAACGGTCCGTGCTCGCTGAACCGTTGCGCCAGGGTCTGGCCGGGGTATTCGCGCATCACGTAGTACAGGTGCTGACGCTGGGTCGCCGGATGAATTTCCGGGAAGCTGCGACCGGCAACCCGTTTGAGAAACCATTCCTCGGACAACAAGGCCTGGGCTGCCGCCGGGTCTTTACCCATTGGCAAGGTCTTCAACAGCCAGGGTTGCTGCTGGCTGTCGCGTACTCGATAAAGCAAGGATTGCTGGCTTTGTCCCAACAGGCATTCTACCTGCCAGCCCTCGAACGGCTGACCTGGCTTGAGCGGCGGCGGCAACGGCCATTGTTGTAAGTGAATCAGCGCATCGCCGATGCTCGCTTCTCCGAGGGCATCGACCCGCACCAGCAAGGCGCTGGCATTGTCCTGACTGCCGGCCAGGTGCGCGGCGTTGACCAGGGTCTGCGCGGCGCTGTCAAGGTTGGGTTGGTCGCGCAGGATGGCGGCGATGGCGGTGTCGCCCAGCGTCGCCCAGACACCGTCGCTGAGCAGCACGAAGCATTCGCCGGCGCGCAGTTCGCCATCGAGGAAATCCAGCACCAGGTGTTGATCCAGGCCCAGGGCACGCTTGAGCACATGCTGCATGCCCGGTTGTTCCCAGACGTGATCCTCACTGATGCGCTGCAACTGCCCGGCGTGCCAGCGGTAGACCCGGCAATCGCCGACATGGGCCAGGGTGAAGCGTTGCCCGCGCAACACCAGCGCGCTGACCGTGGTCAACAGCGGCAAGCCGCCGCCGTTGGCCTGCAACCAGCGGTTCTGCGCCAGCAGCAGGCGGTCCAGGGACTGCGCGACACCCCAGGTCTGCGGCGTCGCGTAGTAGTCCAGCGCGAGCGCCTGCAGGGTGGTGCGCGCCGCGAGTCCGCCGTCGGCGCATTGGCTGACGCCGTCGGCGATGGCAAACAGAAAGCCCTTGCTGGCGGCGATGTCAGCGGTCGGCGTCACCAGGCGCAGGGCGTCCTGGTTTTCCTCCCGTGGACCGATGGCGCTGGCCTCGGCAAAACTCAGTTGCAGACTCATCGATTGATCAGACCCGCGCCGCGGTCACGGCCGCCGAGCCCCAAGTGGTTCTCCAGCGACGCTTGACGCCATGCAGGCCAAACCAGGCGAGCACGCCGAGGCTGGCGAACAGCCACAGGGCCAACTGATAGCTGCCGGTACTCTGTTTGATCGCGCCCATGCCTGCGGCGAGAGCAAAGCCGCCAATGCCGCCGGCCATGCCGATCAGCCCGGTCATCACCCCGATCTCGCGACGAAAACGTTGCGGGACCAGTTGGAACACCGCGCCATTGCCGGCACCGAGACCGAGCATGGTGCAGACGAACAGTGCCAGTGCCGCGTAGGAATTAGGCAGGTTGAAGCCCACGGCCGCGATGCAGATGACGGCTACGCTGTACATCAGCAGCAGGGTGCGGATGCCGCCGAAGCGATCCGCCAGCGCGCCGCCGAAGGGGCGCATCAGGCTGCCGCCGAACACGCAGGCCGCGGTGTAGTAGCCGGCAGTCACCGGGCTCAGGCCGTACTGGTCGTTGAAGTAGCCGGGCAGGGCGCTGGCCAGGCCGATAAAACCGCCGAAGGTCACGCTGTAGAAGAACATGAACCACCAGCTGTCACGATCGCCCAGGGCCTTGAAGTAGTCGGCCATCGATTTGGCTTTCGGCCGCTCTGGGGCGTTTTTTGCCAGCCAGGCAAAGATCACCAGAGTCAGGATCAGCGGAATCAGGGCGAAGCCGAAGACATTGCCCCAGCCAAACGCCGCCGCCAGCAGCGGAGCGATCAAGGCCGCCAGGACCGTACCGGAGTTTCCGGCACCGGCAATGCCCATGGCCTTGCCCTGGTGCTGCGGCGGGTACCACTGCGAGGCCAGGGGCAGGGCAACGGCGAACGAGGCGCCGGCCATGCCCAGGAACACCCCGAGCAGCAAGGCTTGTTCGTAGCTGTGGATGCCCAGCTTCCAGGCGCCGAACAGTGCACAGATGACGATCACCTGGCCGATCAGCCCGGCGGTTTTCGGCGACAGGCGGTCGGCCAGCAAGCCCATCACGAAGCGCAGCACGGCACCGGCGAGGATCGGCGTGGCGACCATCAAGCCGCGCTGTTGAGTGGTCAACTGCAGGTCGGCGGCGATTTGCACCGCCAGCGGGCCGAGTAGGTACCAGACCATGAAGCTCAGGTCGAAGTACAGGAAGGCCGCGAACAGAGTCGGGGTATGGCCGGATTTCCAGAAGCTTGAATTCATCGCGCACCTCAGCGGTTAAAAAGGGAGTCGTGAGCTTTGCGGTGGGGCGCCACAACGGCCGCACCACCGGCCCCGGGCTCTGGGGCCAAAACGAAAAAAACGCCGCAACCCGCTGCGCTTGCGCGTAAGGGGTGTGCGACGTCGTTGTCGTAGGTGGGGCAACCGCCGTTGGTTACCTGTAAGGATTACTTAGCCAGATCTGTGCCAACAGCCCGGGCGTCAGCGGCTAACCGCCAAGCAGCTCGCTCATGGCGATGATCTGTTCGGCGACCTGAATCAGTTTCTGCTGACGGCTCATGGCCTGGCGACGCATCAGGGTGTACGCCTGCTCTTCATTGCAGTCCTTCATTTTCATCAGCAGGCCTTTGGCCAGTTCAATGCGCTTGCGCTCCGCCAGTTGCATGTCGCGGGCATGCAACTGGGCACGCAGCGCCTGGTCGCTCTCGAAACGGGCCATGGCGACATCGAGGATCGGTTGCAGGCGCGCCGCGTGAATGCCCTCGACAATGTAGGCACTGACCCCGGATTTGATCGCCTGGCGCATCACGCCGGGGTCGTGCTCGTCGGTAAACATCACGATGGGATGGGGTTGGTCGCGGCTGACCAGCACCACTTGTTCCAGCACATCGCGGCTGGGTGACTCGGTATCGATCAGAATCACGTCCGGGCGCACTGTTTCGACGCGCGCCGGCAGGTCGATGGTCAGGCCGGACTCATCGATCACGTCAAAGCCGGCCTCGATCAGCGCGGTCTTCAGGCGTCCGACTTTTTTTGCCGTGTCGTTGATCAGCAGAATACGCAACATGCTCTGGGTCTCCTGTCAGCGACTGGCGTGCCGGGGGGCGGTGTCGGCCATGGCGTGCAGCCGGAAACCGCGGGCATAGGCGGCCGGATCGGAGCCGTCCCAGACGATACCGTCAATCAGTTGGCTGCTGCGCATGTCTTGTCTGTGGCAGGGCACGCCCAGAGCGTTTGCGGCATCGTGGTACAGGTCCAGTTGCTGGACCTGACGGGCCACCTGCAGATAATCCGGGTCTTCCCGCAGCAGGCCCCAGCGACGGAATTGGGTCATGAACCACATGCCATCGCTCAGGTAAGGCTGATTCACCTCGCCGTCATTGTGAAAGCGCAGGGCATGGGGATCCTGCCAGCGGTGGCCCAGGCCATCGTCGTATTCACCGAGCAGACGCGGCTCGATGAATGCCAGCGGCGTGTCCAGGTACTCGCTGGCGCTCAGTAATTGGGCAGTGCTGCGGCGATTCTCCGGGCTTTGCTCGATGAACCGGCTGGCTTCGAGGATCGCCATCACCAGCGCCCTGGCGGTGTTGGGGTATTGCTCGACAAAGGCGCGGGTGCAGCCGAGGACTTTCTCGGGATGATCCGGCCAGATCGCCTGACTGGTGGCCATCGTGAAGCCGAGGTTCTGCTTGACCGCGCTGGCGCTCCACGGCTCACCGACGCAGAGGCCATCGATGCGGCCGGCCTGCAGGTGCGCGACCATTTGCGACGGCGGCACCACCACACTGTCGACATCCTGCAAGGGGTGAATACCCTGACTCGCCAGCCAGTAGTACAGCCACATGGCATGAGTACCGGTAGGAAAGGTTTGGGCGAAGGTCAGTTTTGAGCGACTTTGGTGCACGTGCCGATGCAGTGCTTCAGGACTGCTCACGCCCAGTGCTTGCAGGCCGTGGGAAAGATTGATGCTCTGGCCGTTCTGATTCAGGCCCATGAGCACCGCCATGTCGGTGGCAGGCGGGCCGCCGATACCCAGGTGGACCGCATAGATCAGGCCGTAAAGGCTGTGGGCGGCGTCGAGCTCGCCGCTGACCAGCTTGTCCCGCAGGTTGGCCCATGACGACTGGCGCTTGAGGTTCAGCGTCAGGCCATAGGGCTGGGCGAACCCCTGGGTGGCGGCGACCACCACCGAGGCGCAGTCACTCAAGGCCATGAAGCCCAGGTTGATCGTGGTTTTTTCCGGAGCATCACTGCCATTGACCCAGGCCAGTGGGTCGACTGTCGATTCGTTCATTGCTGGAGCACCTTGCAAAAAACTGGGGGAACGGCGCGGGCGCAATTTTTTTGCGGGCAAGCCCATTCCACAGGGACTGCGTTGCTGATAGCGCAGCGAGTGCAAGGCATATGCCATCGCCTACGGATTTGCTCGTGTGCCTCGCGTGCGGGCCCGTGCCCGGCTATAATCGCCGGCTCATTTCGCCGCCCATCGAGTCAAAACCGCCCATGTATACCCTGGCCCGCCAACTGCTGTTCAAACTCTCCCCGGAAACCTCCCACGATCTGTCTCTGGACCTGATCGGTGCGGGCGGGCGCCTGGGCCTGAACGGTTTGCTGTGCAAGGCACCGGCGTCGCTGCCGGTGACGGTCATGGGCCTGAACTTCCCGAACCCGGTGGGTCTGGCGGCTGGCCTGGACAAGAACGGCGCGGCCATCGATGGCTTCGCCCAGCTGGGTTTTGGTTTCGTCGAGATTGGTACCATCACCCCACGACCGCAGCCGGGCAATCCAAAACCACGGATTTTCCGCCTGCCGCAAGCCGAGGCGATCATCAATCGCATGGGCTTCAACAACCTCGGCGTCGATCACTTGCTGGCCCGGGTTGCCGCAGCCAAGTACAAGGGCGTACTGGGGATCAATATTGGCAAGAACTTCGATACGCCGGTCGAGCGCGCGGTCGACGATTATCTGATCTGCCTGGACAAGGTCTACGCCTACGCCAGCTATGTCACGGTCAACGTCAGCTCGCCAAACACTCCGGGCCTGCGCAGCCTGCAATTCGGTGATTCGCTCAAGCAGTTGCTCGCCGATCTGGCCGAGCGTCGTGCGGAGTTGGCCTTGCGTCACGGCAAGCATGTCCCTCTGGCGATCAAGATCGCGCCGGACATGAGCGACGAAGAAACCGCACAGGTTGCGCAAGCGCTGATCGAAACCGGTATGGATGCGGTCATCGCCACCAACACCACCCTGAGCCGCGTCGGTGTCGAAGGCATGGAACACGGTGACGAGATGGGCGGCCTGTCGGGTGCACCGGTTCGCGAAAAGAGCACCCACACCGTGACGGTACTGGCTTCGGAGCTGGGCGGTCGCCTGCCGATCATCGCTGCCGGTGGCATTACCGAGGGCAAGCACGCGGCTGAGAAAATCGCTGCGGGCGCCAGCCTGGTGCAGATCTATTCTGGCTTCATTTATAAGGGCCCGGCGTTGATCCGCGAATCGGTAGACGCTATTGCCGCGATGCGCTGAGGCTGTTTCGCAGGCATAAAAAAGGGCTCCTCGAAGGAGCCCCTGGGCCGAAGCCCGCCGTCCGGAGAGGACGTGCGTGGTTAAGACGTTAACTGCTCAAATTGTCGTGTCGGATGTGTGCCCTGATTAGCCGACGGCGTGAAGTTCGTTGAGTCTATGGATTCCCGCAGTGCCGGTCATACCGTCCCAGTTGTCGCCGCGTCCTTCTCGCCAGCCGTTAATCCAGGCTTGGCGTACCGACGGTAGAGTAAATGGGCAAAGCTCACGGGATTTGCCACCAACGCCATATTGATATCCGCGCAAAAATGCTCTTTCCAACGGATCACGCTTAAGTCTTCTCATAGGGTGTTGCCCTCACTTGTTGACTGTATGTATCGCGTCGACCCCTATCGAGGTCAGGCAGAAAACTCTGCCAATGGCGGCTCGCTGCCGGCGTGGCGAGCCAAGGTGTTGACGTCGTTGCGGCGTCAACCTGAGTTGAGTTCTAACCAATGCGTCACATGGATGGAATGATCGTTTTGTCATAAGGACGTAACGATAAAGATGTTATGGCCATAAGTAATTTGCCGCGTTTTGCCGGGGTATCGGCCAAACCCCGGTATGATCAGCCTCTTGCAGAATGATGAGGTTCATCCCTTAGTGAGAATGTCCACCTGTTGCACTCAGGTACTATTCGACGAAGGGTCGAGTTATGACATTTTGTTGCGCATAATTTTTTATCTGCCCGGGCATCTAAGCTCACTCCAGCCGGTTGGCTGGATGAGTGGCCGGGGTGGGACGGCACACTTTCGTGCCACGCGAGCGTTCTTTTAGAAAAGCGCTTGATTGAAAACCGAGCGGTCAATGCGTTGCCCGTTCACTTATTGCCTAAGGCACTGGAACCCCATGTCGGATCGTTACGAACTCTTCCTCACTTGCCCCAAAGGTCTTGAAGGCCTGCTTATCGAGGAAGCCGTCGGGCTTGGCCTTGAGGAAGCGCGCGAGCACACCTCGGCCGTGCGTGGCATGGCCACCATGGAAACCGCCTATCGCCTGTGCCTGTGGTCGCGCCTGGCGAACCGGGTACTGTTTGTCCTCAAGCGCTTCCCGATGAAGGACGCCGAAGACCTGTACCACGGCGTGCTCGACGTCGACTGGCAAGATCACATGCTGGCGGACGGCACCCTGGCGGTGGAGTTCAGCGGTCATGGTTCGGGCATCGACAACACCCACTTTGGCGCCCTGAAGGTCAAGGACGCCATTGTCGACAAATTGCGCACGCCAACCGGCGAACGCCCTTCGATCGACAAGCTCAACCCGGACCTGCGCATTCACCTGCGCCTGGACCGTGGCGAAGCGATCCTGTCCCTCGACCTCTCCGGTCACAGCCTGCACCAGCGCGGTTATCGTCTGCAGCAAGGTGCCGCGCCGCTGAAGGAAAACCTTGCGGCAGCCATCCTGATCCGTTCTGGCTGGCCACGTATTGCCGCCGAAGGTGGCGCACTGGCTGACCCGATGTGTGGTGTGGGGACCTTCCTCGTCGAAGCTGCGATGATCGCCGCCGATATGGCACCGAACCTGCGTCGCGAGCAGTGGGGCTTCACCGCCTGGCTCGGCCACGTGCCGGCGCTGTGGAAAAAACTCCATGAAGAGGCGACCGAACGTGCCGCGGCTGGCCTGGCCAAGCCGCCGCTGTGGATTCGCGGTTACGAAGCCGACCCGCGCCTGATTCAACCGGGCCGCAACAACGTCGAGCGTGCGGGCCTAAGCGAGTGGATCAAGATCTATCAGGGCGAAGTCGCCACCTTCGAGCCGCGCCCGGACCAAAACCAGAAAGGCCTGGTGATCTGCAACCCGCCGTACGGCGAGCGCCTGGGCGACGAGGCGAGCCTGCTCTACCTCTACCAGAATCTCGGCGAGCGCCTGCGCCAGGCCTGCCTGAACTGGGAGGCGGCAGTGTTCACCGGCGCCCCGGACCTGGGCAAGCGCATGGGCATTCGCAGCCACAAACAGTATTCGTTCTGGAACGGCGCGCTGCCGTGCAAGCTGCTGCTGATCAAGGTTCTGCCGGACCAGTTCGTCACTGGCGAGCGCCGCACCCCCGAGCAACGCCAGGCCGAGCGCGAACAGGCGGCCTATGAGCAGTTGCCGGTCGAGCCAGAGGAACGCAAGTACAACAAGAATGGCAACCCGATCAAGCCCGTGCCCGCGCCGGCGCCAGTGATTGAGCAGCCACGCCTGAGCGAAGGCGGGCAAATGTTTGCCAACCGCCTGCAGAAGAACCTCAAGGCCATGGCCAAGTGGGTCAAGCGTGAAGGCATCGACTGCTACCGCGTCTACGATGCCGACATGCCCGAGTACTCGATGGCCATCGACCTGTATCACGATTGGGTGCATGTGCAGGAATACGCTGCGCCAAAATCCATCGACCCGGAAAAGGCCTCGGCGCGGATGTTCGATGCCCTGGCGGCCATTCCCCAGGCATTGAACGTCGACAAGAGCCGCGTGGTGGTCAAACGTCGCGAGCGCCAGAGCGGCACCAAGCAGTACGAGCGTCAGGCAGCCCAGGGCAAGTTCGTCGAGGTCAACGAAGGTGGCGTCAAGTTGCTGGTCAACCTGACCGACTACCTCGACACCGGCCTGTTCCTCGATCACCGGCCAATGCGCATGCGTATCCAGAAAGAGGCCGCCGGCAAGCGCTTCCTCAATCTGTTCTGCTACACCGCGACCGCCAGCGTGCACGCTGCCAAGGGCGGCGCACGCAGTACCACCAGCGTCGACCTGTCGAAGACCTACCTCGATTGGGCGCGCCGCAATCTCTCGCTCAATGGCTTCTCCGACAAGAACCGCCTGGAGCAGGGCGATGTCATGGCCTGGCTGGAGGCCAATCGTGACGAGTTCGAACTGATCTTCATCGATCCGCCGACCTTCTCCAACTCCAAGCGTATGGAAGGCATTTTCGACGTGCAGCGGGACCATGTGCAGTTGCTCGACCTGGCCATGGCGCGCCTGGCGCCGGGCGGCGTGTTGTATTTCTCCAACAACTTCCGCAAGTTCCAGCTCGAAGAGAACCTCTCGGCACGCTACGCCGTCGAGGAAATCACCGCACACACCATCGACCCGGACTTTGCCCGTAACGGCAAGATCCACCGCGCCTGGAAAATCATGGCGCGTTAACGTCTGAATGGAGCCATGGAGCCTTGATCTGTCAGGGTTCCATGGTTTTTTGTGCTGGCTAATCTAGTGGCTAATAGCTATAACTTCAGACATGGTCAAGGTGACGCCAAAGCTCACTGGCGTTTGAGTTTTGCTTATGCCGTTGCATGTCGCACGCCCCAAAATTCTCGGCCTCATCAATGAAGATGCGTCGGCCTGGCTCATAGCCCTGCTGGCCCTTATGGTCGGCGGTCTGCTGACGGGCCTGCTGGCGTGGGCCACCCTCAGCGCGCAACACCAGCAGGTGGTGCAGCGTTTCCAATTACTGGCCAGTGAGCGCAAAAGCCGAATCGCCGAGCGTTTCCAGGATCAGGAGCAGCGTCTCGCCAGCCTGCGCCGTTTTTTCGTCAATACCCAAAGGGTTTCCCGCGAGGAATTCGACGGTTACACCCAGCCTTTATTGCAGCGGTCCCAGGCCTATGGCTGGGCGCCGTTGATCAGTCATGACCAGCGTGCAGCGTTTGAACAGGAAGTACGCGAGGAAGGCATCAAGGACTTTTCCATTATTGATCTGGATGCGATGGGGCGTGCGCAGGTGGCGGACCAGCGCGCAGAATATGCGCCGTTGCTGTACAAGCAGACGTTGGCGGTACCGGCTGCGCCCCTGGGCACCGATCTACTCGCTCAGCCTGCCCGTCGAGCGGTCCTGCAAAGGGCGCGTGAGCAGGGGGCGATGGTGGTCTCGCAGCCGATGCAGATCAATGGTGTCGAGCCGCCCTTCAGCCGGGGCGTGCTGCTGGTTGAGCCGGTGATGCGTAAGGGACTGCCCGATAGAGAGGTCGGCATACCGGCCGGGTACGTGATGGCGTTGATCAACATGCGCCAACTGGTGGCCGATGGTTTTCCCTCTTCGGAGCAGGACGACCTGGTGGTGGATATCATTGGCCGCGCGGCGAACGGCCAGCGCGAAGCGTTCTACGAATCCACCAACGCAGCGGCCCGCAATCCCCTGCATTACGCCTCAATGCTGCGTTTCGGTGATCAGGTCTACGATCTGGACATCCAGGCCAGCGCCGCATTCGAGCGGGCCAATCAGCCACCTTTCGTCAGCCTCGTAGTGATGGGTGGGCTCTTGAGCCTGTTGCTCAGTGCCTTGCTGTACAGCCTGGTCAGCCAACGCCAGCGTGCGCTGGCCCTGGTGGAGCGGCGTACCCGCGAGTTGCACCTGCGCGAGCAGGAATTGCGTAGGGCTCACGCACAGCTGCGCGGCTTGCTCGATGCGGCGACCCAGGTCGCCATCATCGCCACCGACCTGCGGGGCGTGATCACCACATTCAACGCCGGTGCCGAACAGATGCTGGGCTATCACAGCAGCGAGGTGCTGGGGCGCGTCACGCTAGAAAGCCTGCACCTGCCGAAAGAGCTGGAGGTGCGGGCTGCCGAGCTTGGCCAGCGTTACGGCAAGTCGGTCCCGGCGTGCCAGGCGATGCTGGTGGCGGACGCCAAGGAACCCGGGCATGTGCCGCGCGAATGGACGCTGGTGCGTGCCGATGGCAGTCACCTGGCGGTGAACATGCTTGCCACCGCGGTGCTCGATGACCAAGGGTTGTGGGTCGGTCACCTGGCGATCTGCATCGACATCACCGAGCGCAAACGGGTGCACGAAACACTCGCGGCCCGCGACTTATTGTTGAAAAAGCTCAGTGCCCATGTGCCGGGCGGTATCTACCAATTCATGATGGCAGCGGACGGTCACTTCAGCGTGATCTATGCCAGTGAGGGTATCCGCGATATTTATGAGCTGGAGCCGGAGGTGTTGCTCAAGCACGCCGAGACGATTTTCGAGCGCATCCATCCGCTGGATGTCAGTCGAGTGCGCGGTTCCATTTATCAGTCTTCGCAAAAACTCACGCCTTGGCGTGAAGAATACCGGGTGCTGCTGCCGAGCCGGGGTTTGCGCTGGGTGCGTGGCGAGGCCACCCCGGAGGAGCTGCCGGGCGGTGGCGTACTGTGGCACGGCTATATCTCGGACATCTCCGATATGAAGCGGGTCGAGGATGAGCTGCGCGCCTTGTCGGTGACCGACGCGCTGACCGGCGTTCACAATCGGCGCTATTTCCAGGAGCGCCTGACCCTGGAGATGGCTCGGGTGTCGCGAGGCAGCGGCGACCTGGCGGTGATCATGCTGGATATCGATCACTTTAAGGCCATCAATGATTGCCATGGCCATGCTGCTGGTGATCGGGTGCTGCAAGTGGTCTGTGAGCGCATCGGCCATCGCTTGCGTCGCACCGATGTGTTCTGTCGCCTGGGCGGCGAGGAGTTCATGGTGTTGTGCCCGGACACGGACGGACACCAGGCATACAGTCTGGCGCTGGAACTCTGGTTGAGTTTGCGCACGCTGCCTTTCGATGGGGTGGGCACGGTCACCGCGAGCTTCGGGATTGCCAGTTGGCGTGCCCCGGAGGGCGCCGACGACATGCTGCTGCGTGCCGATTCAGGGGTGTACGCGGCGAAGCAGGCGGGGCGCGATCGGGTCGAAGAAGAACTGCCGTAGGGGACGAGCAGAAGATCGCCGGTGACGATCTTCTGCTGAGGCGGTGCTCAAAGGTTGGAGGCGGTGGCGGCCAGTTTCGGCTGGCGGTACAGGTCCAGCAGCACTTGATCGAGCACCGACGAAGCGCCAAACGGTGCTTTGTCGTTGAGGATCGCGACCACGGCCCAAGTGTTGCCGTTGTTGTCGCGGCTGAACCCGGCGATCGCGCGAACGGTATTCAGGGTGCCGGTCTTGACATGGGCCTCGCCGCGCATCGCGGTGGTCTTCAGGCGCTTGCGCATGGTGCCGTCCATGCCGGCAATCGGCATCGAGCTGACGAACTCGGCCGAGTACGGGCTGTGCCAGGCCGCTTGCAGCATGTTGGCCATTTCCCGGGCGCTGACGCGCTCGGCGCGGGACAGGCCGGAGCCGTTTTCCATTACCAGGTGGGGCGCAGTGATGCCTTTCTTCGCCAGCCACTGGCGCACCACGCGCTGAGCCGCCATGGCGTCGTCGCTGTCGGCGCTGGTGCGGTACTTCGCGCCCAGGCTCAGGAACAACTGCTGAGCCATGGTGTTGTTACTGTACTTGTTGATGTCGCGGATGATTTCCGCCAGGTCAGGGGAGAAGGCCCGGGCCAGGAGCTTGGCGTCTTTCGGTACGGCGCCCTGCAGATCACGGCCCTGGATGCTGCCGCCCAGTTCCTGCCAGATCGCCCTTACGGCGCCGGCGGTGTAGGTGGCGTGGTCGAGCAGCGACAGGTAGGTCTGCGAGCTGCAGCCATCGCCCAATTGGCCGGCCACGGTCACGGTCACGCTGCCGTCGGCCTGGGTCACCGGGTTGTAGCGCACGCCACCGGTGCATTGTTTGGAGTTGATGGCCTTGACCGTGTTCTCGATGCGGATACTGGCGATCGGCGGCTCGACCGAGACCAGCACGCGTCCGGAATCGTTGCGGGCGACGAAGCGCAGGGCCTTGAGGTTGACCATCGCGGCATCGGGTTTGACCAGGAATGGCTTGTTGTCGTCGTTGCCATCGTCATTGAACTGCGGCAACTGTGGCTGGTTGAAGAAGCTGCGGTCGAGCACCAGGTCGCCGGTCACTTGTTGCACGCCATTGGCCCGCAGGTCGCGCATCAGCAGCCAGAGTTTTTCCATGTTCAGCTTGGGATCGCCGCCGCCCTTGAGGTACAGGTTGCCGCGCAGGATGCCGCCGCTGAGGGTGCCGTCGGTGTAGAACTCGGTTTTCCACTGATGATTGGGGCCGAGCATTTCCAGGGCGGCGTAAGTGGTCACCAGTTTCATCGTCGACGCCGGGTTCACCGACACGTCGGCATTGAACACAGTCGGGGTGCCCGGGCCGTTCAGGGGAATCATCACCAGCGACAAGGCGCTGTCTGGCAACTTGCTGGCCTTGAGGGCCTTTTCGACATTAGGGGTCAGGGCGGTGTTGACGGGAGCGGCAGAAACGGGGAAAGCCAGAGGAACAAGCAGGCTGGCCAGCAACAATGGACGCAAAGATTTGATCATTGGAAATAAGACCCTGCAGTCGAGGGGAAAAGAGATGAGGGCATGAAAATGAATTCCCTCGGTGGTCACGAAATTGTCGGCATTATGCCCAAGGTATAGCGCTTTGTGCCGCATACCGGTGAGCTATTGCGGGATTTTTTTTACCGGCGGTAGACCTGCGTTGCCAGAGAGTCGGGCAATCGGTGGCCGAAAATGCTAAAGTGCCGCCCGATATTACTTATGAGGATTGTTCCAATGGCGACTAACCGTTCCCAGCGTCTGCGCAAAAAACTGTGCGTTGATGAATTTCAAGAGCTGGGTTTCGAACTGAACCTGGATTTCAAGGAAGATTTGGCTGATGAAGCCATTGACGCTTTCCTTGATGCATTCCTCAAAGAAGCCATGGAAGCCAACGGTCTGGGTTATGTTGGCGGCGACGACTACGGTCTGGTTTGCTTGCAGAAGCGTGGCTCGGTCACCGAAGCGCAGCGCGCTGCAGTCGAAGCCTGGCTCAAAGGCCGCACCGAGCTGACCGGCGTTGAAGTCAGCCCGCTGCTGGACGTCTGGTACCCGGAAAAGCCGATCAATCCGGTAGCTTGATGTTAAAAAAAGCGGCGACCTCAGGGTCGCCGTTTTTTTTCGCCTAGGCTTTGCGCCAGTTCAACACCATCAGCGTCACCACCCCCGCGACAATCCCCCAGAAGGCCGAGCCGATGGAGAACAGCGTCAGCCCCGACGCCGTGACCATGAAGGTGATCAACGCCGCTTCCCGTTCCTTGACCTCGCTCATGGCGATGCTCAGGCCATTGATGATCGAGCCGAACAGCGCCAACGCGGCGATCGACAGCACCAGTTCCTTGGGCAGGGCGGCGAACAGGGCGGCCAGCGTGGCGCCGAAGACCCCGGCGATGCCGTAGAAAATCCCGCACCAGACGGCAGCCGTGTAGCGCTTGTTGCGGTCTTCGTGGGCATGTGGCCCGGTGCAGATGGCCGCGCTGATGGCCGCCAGATTGATCCCGTGGGAACCGAACGGCGCCAGCAGCAGCGAGGCGATGCCGGTCGCGGTGATCAGCGGCGAGGCGGGTACGTTGTAGCCGTCGGCGCGCAGCACGGCGATGCCAGGCATGTTCTGCGAGGTCATGGCCACCACGAACAGCGGGATACCGATGCTGATGGTTGCTGCCAGGGAGAAGTGTGGAGTGGTCCACACCGGGGTTGCCACTTCCAGGTGGAAACCGCTGAAATCCAGCAGCCCCATTAACCCGGACAGCGCGGTGCCGATCAGCAGTGCAGCGAGCACGGCGTAGCGCGGCGACAGGCGCTTGACCACCAGGTAGGTGAAGAACATTCCCAGCACCAGTGCGGTGCGGTGCTGGGCGGCGACGAAGATTTCGCTGCCGATCTTGAACAGAATCCCGGCCAGCAGGGCGGCGGCCAGTGAGGCGGGGATTTTTTTCACCAGGCGTTCAAAGCTGCCGGTCATGCCGCACAGGGTCACCAGCACCGCGCAGGTAATGTAGGCACCAATCGCCTCGCCATAGCTGACACCCGACAGACTGGTAATCAGCAGGGCGGCGCCGGGTGTCGACCAGGCAATGGTGATCGGGGTGCGGTAGCGCAGGGATAAACCGATGGAGCACACCGCCATGCCGATCGAGATCGCCCAGATCCACGAGGAAATTTGTCCGCTGGTCAGGCCGGCGGCTTGCCCGGCCTGGAACATCAGCACCAGCGAACTGGTGTAGCCGGTCATCATCGCGATAAAGCCGGCGACGATAGCGGACGGCGAGGTGTCGGCCAACGGGCGGAGTTGAGTGTGGCTGGCGTCGTTCATGACGGCTGTGGTTCCTTATACAGATGAAGATGTCCGCAGACTCTGGGGACAAGCCTAAACTCAAACGTAACTGATCGTTGCAATACAGCCGGGGGCGTAGTTGGCCGTACAGTCGTCTTGCCACCAGCAGTTGTGTACAATGTGCCGTGTTTTTTACGCGATACTTGCCAGCGACCTGCTGTGCCGTATTACAGTCACGGTAATTCGCCGCAATTTTCCCGACCCCGAGCGCCCATGAACGAACAGTTGCAGCCCCTCAAGAAACAACCGCGAGCTGGCAAGGCCGGCCGCAGCGGAACCCAGGACGATATTGTCTACGCGCACATTTTCGAGGCCATTCTCGAACAGCGCCTGGCGCCCGGTACAAAATTGAGTGAAGAGGCGCTGGGCGAGATTTTCGGGGTCAGCCGCACCATTATCCGTCGCGCCCTGTCGCGTTTGGCCCATGAAAGCGTGGTCCTGCTGCGGCCCAATCGCGGTGCGGTGGTTGCCAGCCCGAGCGTGGATGAAGCACGTCAGGTGTTCATGGCGCGTCGTTTGGTGGAGCGGGCGATCACCGAGTTGGCGGTCGAGCATGCCACCGCCGAGGAACTCAGCCAGTTGCGGCAGATGGTCAACGACGAACGCGACAGCTTTTCCCGCGGCGATCGTGGCGCCGGTATTCGCCTGTCCGGCGAATTCCACCTGAAACTGGCCGAAGCGGCAAAAAATGCCCCGCTGATCAGCTTCCAGCGCAGCCTGGTGTCGCAGACTTCGCTGATCATCGCCCAGTACGAAAGCGGCAACCGCTCGCACTGTTCCTACGATGAGCACACCCAGTTGATCGACGCCATCGAGGCCCGCGACGCCACCCTGGCGGTGAACCTGATGATGCATCACATGGATCACATCGACAGCAAGCTCAACCTCGACGAGGAAAGTGCCTCGGATGATCTGCATGCGGTGTTCTCGCATCTGTTGCAGACCAAGAAGCCAGGGCGTTCGCCGGCCAAACTCTGATCCGAAATTGTGTCGCGCCCATCGCGGACAAGAAAAATCCCCCAGGCTGCAAAGCGCTGGGGGATTTTTTATGCCTGTGGAAACCTAGCGCTGATGCACCAGATTACCCGCCGCATAGGTCTGCAGCACCGTGCGGTCATCGCCCAAAGTCATCAGCACGAACAACGTCTCGGCAATGTTGTTGGCCTGTTTCAAGCGGTAGCTGAGCAGCGGTGTCGAGTTGTAGTCGAGTACCAGGAAGTCGGCGTCGGTGCCCGGTTGCAGGGTGCCGATCTTGTCCTCGAGACGCAGGGCGCGGGCGCCGCCGAGGGTGGCCAGGTACAGCGATTTGAACGGGCTCAGGCGCGCGCCTTGCAATTGCATGACCTTGTAGGCTTCGTTCAGCGTATGCAGCAGTGAGAAGCTGGTGCCGGCGCCAACGTCGGTGCCCAGGCCGACGTTGAGGTTGTGCTTCTCGGCCATCGGCAGGTTGAACAGGCCGCTACCGAGGAAGAAGTTCGAGGTCGGGCAGAAGGCCACGGCTGAGCCGGTCTGCGCCAGGCGCGCGCATTCGTCGTCGCACAGGTGCACACCGTGGGCAAACACCGAGCGCTCACCCAGCAGTTGGTAGTGATCGTAGACGTCGAGGTAGCCCTTGCGCTCCGGGAACAGTTCCTTGACCCACTGGATTTCCTGCAGGTTCTCGCTGATATGGGTCTGCATGTACAGGTCGGGGTATTCGCCCAGCAACTGGCCGGCGAGGGTCAGTTGTTCCGGCGTGCTGGTCGGCGCGAAGCGCGGGGTCACGGCGTAATGCAGGCGGCCCTTGCCGTGCCAGCGCTCGATCAGCGCCTTGCTCTCGAGGTAGCTGGATTCGGCGGTGTCGGTCAGGTAGTCCGGCGCGTTGCGGTCCATCATCACCTTGCCGGCGATCATCCGCAGGTCGAGCTTTTGCGCCTCCTCGAAGAACGAATCCACCGACTGCGGGTGCACGCTGCCGAACACCAGCGCGGTGGTGGTGCCGTTGCGCAGCAGTTCCTTGATAAAGATCCCGGCGACTTCCTCGGCGTGGGCCTTGTCGGCGAACTGGCTTTCGCAGGGGAAGGTGTAGGTGTTGAGCCAGTCCAGCAATTGCTCGCCATAGGCGCCGACCATGCCGGTTTGCGGCAGGTGGATGTGGGTGTCGATGAAGCCCGGGGTGATCAATGCATCTTTGTGGTGAACCACTTCAACGTCCGCCGCCAGGCTGGGGAGCAGTTCGCTGGCGTGGCCGATGGCACTGATCCGGCCATTTTCCGTGACCAGCAGGCCGTCCTCGAAATACTCGTAGGAGGCGTCGATACCGACTACGGCAGGGTCGGCGATGCTGTGCAGGATGGCGGCGCGGTAGGCTTTGCGAGTCTGAGGCATGGGATTCTCAATTCGAGGCTTTCAGGTTTGCAGTTTGGCTGCGGCGTGAAGCGGGCAGCAGTTTGGCAATCGGTTCGGCGCTGGAGCTTTGCTGGCCGAAGTTGGCGTTGTAGGTGGCGATGATTTCGCCGGCGATGGAGATGGCGATTTCCACTGGCAGCTTGCCCTTGACCTCGCCAATCCCCATCGGGCAGCGCATGCGTTGCACGACGCTGGTTTCAAAGCCGCGATCACGCAGGCGGTGTTCGAACTTCACGCGCTTGGTCTTCGAGCCGATCAGGCCGAAGTAGGCGAAGTCATTGCGCTTGAGGATCGCGGCGGTGAGTTCGAGGTCGAGCTGATGATTGTGGGTCATGACGATGCAATAGCTGCCGGCGGGTAGGTCGTCGATTTCATCCACCGGCTCTTCGCTGACGATCTTGCGCACGCCATGGGGGACCTGTTCGGGGAATTCATCTTCCCGCGAGTCGATCCAGCGCACCCGGCACGGCAGGCTGGCCAGCAGCGGCACCAGTGCGCGGCCGACGTGGCCGGCGCCGAAAACGGCGATCTGCGCCTGTACCTGGCCCATGGGCTCGAACAGCAATACCGTGGCGCCGCCGCAGCACTGGCCGAGGCTGGCGCCGAGGCTGAAGCGTTCCAGGTGAGTTTCCTGTTTGCCGCTGGCGAGCATTTCCCGGGCGATGTGCATGGCCTTGTATTCCAGGTGCCCGCCACCGATGGTGTCGTAGGCCTGATTGGCGCTGATGACCATCTTCGAGCCGGCATTGCGTGGCGTCGAGCCAAGTTCTTCGATGATCGTCACCAACACACAGGGCTCACCCTGGTTCTGCAGGTCGGCGAGGGCGTCGATCCAGTTGTACATGTTTCACCTCAACATCTCTGTTGTCTTTCCCGGCCTCTTCGCGAGCAGGCTCGCTCCCACATTGGATGTGTATTGATTCATAAATCACCACATAACCCTGTGGGAGCGAGCCTACTCGCGAAGGCAGCGCCTCGATCCTAGAGCGGAGCCAACTCGGTTTCAGCCTCGACAGCCTTCGCCACCTTCAACTGACGCATCTGCTCACAGCCCCACAACACCCGCTCCGGGGTCGCCGGGGCGTCGATTTTCGGTTGGTGTTTGTAGTCACCCAGGCTGGCCACGGCGTCTTTGATCGCGCACCAGGCGGCGATGCCGAGCATGAACGGCGGCTCGCCCACGGCCTTGGAGTGGAACACCGTGTCTTCCGGGTTCTTGCGGTTTTCCACCAGCTTCACGCGCAAATCCAGGGGCATATCGGCCACTGCCGGGATCTTGTAGCTGGCCGGGCCGTTGGTCATCAGCTTGCCCTTGTTGTTCCACACCAGCTCTTCCATGGTCAGCCAGCCCATTCCCTGGATGAAACCGCCTTCCACCTGGCCGATGTCGATGGCCGGGTTCAGCGAGGCGCCGACGTCATGCAGGATGTCGGTCCGCAGCATCTTGTACTCGCCGGTCAGGGTGTCGATCAGCACTTCGCAGCAAGCGGCGCCAAAGGCGAAGTAGTAGAACGGACGCCCCCGCGCCTGGCTGCGGTCGTAGTAGATTTTCGGGGTCTTGTAGAAGCCGGTGCTCGACAGCGACACCTGGTTGAAATACGCCTGCTGAATCAGCGCTTCGAACGTCAGGATGTGATCGCGAACGCGCACGTGACCATTGTGGAACTCGACGTCTTCTTCGCTGACCTTGTACTGGCGCGCAGCAAATTCCACCAGGCGTTGCTTGATGGTTTCGGCGGCGTTCTGCGCGGCCTTGCCGTTGAGGTCAGCACCGCTGGATGCGGCGGTCGGTGAGGTGTTCGGCACCTTATCGGTGTTGGTCGCGGTGATCTGCACGCGGTCCATTTCCACCTGGAACACCTCGGCCACCACCTGCGCGACCTTGGTGTTCAAGCCCTGGCCCATCTCGGTGCCACCGTGGTTGAGGTGGATGCTGCCGTCGGTGTAGATGTGGATCAGAGCGCCGGCCTGATTGAGGAAGCTGGCGGTGAAGGAGATACCGAATTTCACCGGGGTCAGCGCCAGGCCTTTTTTCAGGATTGGGCTGTTGGCGTTGTAGCGACGGATCGCTTCGCGGCGCTCGGCGTACTGGCTGCTTTCTTCCAGTTCGGCGGTCATTTCCTCGAGCATGTTGTGCTCGACGGTCTGGTAGTAGTGAGTGACGTTACGCTCGGTCTTGCCGTAGTAGTTGGCCTTGCGCACCGCCAGTGGGTCGAGTCCCAGGTGGCGGGCAATCGCGTCCATCACTTCCTCGATCGCCACCATCCCCTGCGGGCCACCGAAACCCCGGTAGGCGGTGTTGGAGGCGGTGTTGGTTTTGCAGCGGTGACCGTTGATAGTCGCATCGCCCAGGTAGTAGGAGTTGTCCGAGTGGAACATCGCCCGGTCGACGATCGACGCCGACAGGTCAGGCGAGCAGCCACAGTTGCCGGCCAGGTCGAGGGCGATGCCGTGCAGGCGCCCGGTGCTGTCAAAGCCGACGTCGTACTCGACGTAGAACGGGTGACGCTTGCCGGTCATCAGCATGTCTTCGACTCGTGGCAGGCGCATCTTGGTCGGCTGGCCGGTGAGGTGCGCGATCACCGCACACAGGCACGCCGGGCTGGCGGCCTGGGTTTCCTTGCCGCCGAAACCACCGCCCATGCGGCGCATGTCGACGACGATCTTGTTCATCGAAACGTCGAGTACTTCGGCCACCAGTTTCTGCACTTCGGTGGGGTTCTGGGTCGAGCAGTAGACGATCATGCCGCCATCTTCGGTCGGCATTACTGAAGAGATCTGGGTTTCCAGATAGAAGTGTTCCTGGCCGCCGATGTGCAGCGTGCCCTGGATCCGATGTTCAGCGGATGCAAGTGCGCCAGCCGAATCGCCACGCTGGTGGGTGTGGCTGTCGAGCACGAAATGACGCTTGCGCAGCGCGTCGACCACATCCAGCACCGGCTCCAGGTCTTCGTATTCGATGACTGCGGCCATGGCCGCCTTGCGTGCGGTTTCCAGGTCTTTGGCGGCGACGGCGATCACTGGCTGGCCGACGAACTGCACGGTGTCGATGGCCAGCAGCGGATCGCCGGGCAGCAGCGGGCCGATGTCTTTCAGGCCTGGCACGTCTTCGTGGGTGATGGCGATGCGCACACCCTCAAAGGCATAGCAGGGCGCGGTGTCGATGCTGATGATCCGGGCATGGGCGCGGTCCGACAGGCGTGCATAGACATGCAGCTGATTGGGGAATTCCAGGCGGTCGTCGATGTACTGGGCTTCGCCGGACACGTGTTTGGCGGCGCTGTCGTGCTTGACGCTGCGGCCGACACCGGTGGTCAGGTCCTTGGCGAACAATTCAGCCAATTCGGCTTGGGTCTTCTCGATGGCGTGATGATTAGACATAAGCGGTCACCCGAGTCTCGATGTGCGGTGTTTGCAGTTCGATGAAGTATTTGCGCAGCAGGTTCTGTGCGCTGAGCAGGCGGTATTCCTTGCTCGCGCGGAAGTCCGAGAGCGGCGTGAAATCATCGGCCAGGGCGGTACAGGCGCGTTCCACAGTGGCGTGGTTGAACGGCGAGCCGAGCAACACCGCTTCGCAGGCAGCCGCCCGTTTCGGGATCGCCGCCATGCCGCCGAATGCCACGCGGGCTTCGGCAATCACGCCGTTTTCCAGGCGGATGTTGAACGCTGCGCACACGGCGGAAATGTCATCGTCCAGACGCTTGGAGACCTTGTAGGCACGGAACAGTTTTTCCGCGCTGGCCCGTGGCACGATGATCTTCTCGATAAATTCGCTTTCCTGGCGCGCCGTGACCCGGTAATCGATGAAGTAGTCTTCCAGTGCCAGCGTACGGCGGGTTTCGCCCTTGCACAGGACGATTTGCGCGCCGAGGGCGATCAGCAGCGGTGGCGAATCACCAATAGGCGAAGCATTGCCAATGTTGCCGCCGAGGGTGCCCTGGTTGCGGATCTGTAGCGAGGCGAAGCGTTGTAGCAGTTCACCGAAGTCCGGGTACTCGGCCTTGAGTGCTTCATAACAGTCGGAGAGGGCAGTGGCCGCACCGATTTCCAGGCGGTCGTCGAAGCGTTCGATGCGCTTCATTTCGGCGACGTTGCCGACATAGATCATCACTGGCAGCGTGCGATGGAATTGCGTGACTTCCAGCGCCAGGTCGGTACCGCCGGCCAGCAGACGGGCTTGCGGGTAAGCGTCGTAAAGGTCGGCGAGATCGGCGACGGTCAGCGGCACCAGGCAGCGCTTGTCGCCGCTGTTCAGCTCACCGGTGGTACTCGGGGCGATGGCCTTCAGCCGGGCGATGGTCTCGGCCTCGCGGGCATCGAACTGATCGGGCTGTTTGCCACAGCAGGCCTGCTGCGCAGCTTCGAGAATCGGCCGGTAGCCGGTGCAGCGGCAGAGATTGCCGGCCAGGGCTTCGTGGGCTTTGTGGCTATCCGGCTGATCGCTGTTTTTCTGCAGGGCGAACAGCGACATGACGAAGCCCGGGGTGCAGAAACCACACTGCGAGCCGTGGCACTCGACCATCGCCTGCTGCACGCTGTGCAATTGACCTTGGTGCTTGAGGTCTTCGACGCTGATCAGCTGTTTGCCGTGAAGCGACGAGACAAAGGTCAGGCATGAGTTGAGGCTGCGATAGCGAATGTGTTCGCGACCCTGGTCGTCGGCCTGCAACTCGCCGACCACCACCGTGCACGCACCGCAGTCACCGCTGGCACAGCCTTCTTTGGTGCCGGGCTTGCCCAAATGGTCGCGCAGATAATTCAGCACGGTCAGGTTCGGGTCCAGGGCGTGCTCGCTACGGAGTTCCTGGTTAAGTAAAAACTGGATCACGGAAGGCCTCGCAGACGTATTTATTGTTGTTAACCGTTGTGCCTGAATCTATCAGGTCTGACTTTACGGTCAATGATTTTCTGACTTAAAGGTCAGGAAATTGCAATTTGTCGATAAACTGCCGTTGCTTTCATTATTGACCCTTTGGACATGACTCGCTTTTTGCTTGAATCGTGCCAATTTACCCGGCCCGGGTCCTGCGTTATCTGTGTCCAAGTGCGCTACACTGCGCCGCTTGTACAGTTCGAAGAGTTTGAAGGAAAACCATGACGTTCAAGGCGCCGGATAGCCTCGCCGAGCAAATTGCTCAACACCTCGCCGAGCGCATCATTCGCGGCGAAATGAAGCCAGGAGAGCGCATCCAGGAACAGAAGGTCACGCTGGCGCTCAACGTCAGCCGCGGTTCGGTCCGTGAAGCCTTGCTGATCCTTGAACGGCGCCACCTGATCGCAATCCTGCCGCGACGCGGCGCGCATGTCACCGAGCTTACGGCGCACAAGGTGCAGAGCCTGTGCACGCTGATGAGCGAGCTGTACATCCTGCTCGGCAATGCGGTGGCCAATGGCTGGAAGGTCCAGGCCGACATGGCGCCGTTCCTGCAGATCCAGGAGCGCCTGAACGCCAGCTACGAGCGCCAGGATATCCGCACCTTCGTCGACGACAGCTTCAACGTGATGCGCGCGGCGTACCCGTTCGCCGATAATCCGTACCTGCAGGAAACCGTCGAGAACCTGCAGCCGGCCATGAGCCGTGCCTACTTCCTGGCTTTGGACCAGCGCAAGGCGGAAATGAGCGAGTACCTCGAACTGTTCGACCGCCTGCTCGCGGCGGTGCTGGCCCGTGACCTGCCACAGATCCGCCTTGTGCTCTCGGCCTACGCCCAGCGCAGTTGCGACTTGGTGCTGTCTGCCTTGCCGGCTGCCTGAGCATGCGGCTCAAATGCATCAAGCTGGCGGGGTTCAAGTCCTTCGTCGACCCGACCACGGTGAACTTCCCCAGTAACATGGCGGCAGTGGTCGGTCCCAACGGTTGCGGCAAGTCGAACATCATCGACGCCGTGCGCTGGGTGATGGGCGAGAGTTCGGCGAAGAACCTCCGTGGCGAGTCGATGACTGACGTCATCTTCAACGGCTCCACCAGCCGCAAGCCGGTGAGCCAGGCCAGTATCGAACTGGTGTTCGATAACTCCGACGGCACCTTGCTCGGTGAATACGCAGCCTATGCGGAGATTTCGATTCGCCGCAAAGTCACCCGTGACAGCCAGACCACCTATTACCTCAACGGTACCAAGTGCCGGCGCCGTGACATCACCGACATTTTCCTCGGCACGGGCCTGGGGCCGCGCAGTTACTCGATCATCGAACAGGGGATGATCTCCAAGTTGATCGAGTCCAAGCCCGAAGACCTGCGCAACTTCATCGAGGAAGCGGCAGGGATCTCCAAGTACAAGGAGCGCCGGCGCGAGACGGAAAACCGGATCCGTCGCACCCACGAAAACCTTGAGCGACTGACCGACCTGCGCGAAGAACTGACGCGCCAGCTCGAACGCCTGCACCGCCAGGCCCAGGCTGCCGAGAAGTATCAGGAATACAAGGCCGAAGAGCGTCAGCTCAAGGCCCAACTCTCGGCGTTGCGTTGGCAGGCCCTGAACGAGCAGGTCGGCCAGCGCGAAGCGATCATTGGCAATCAGGAAATCAGTTTCGAAGCCCTGGTGGCCGAGCAGCGCAATGCCGACGCGAGCATCGAAAGGTTGCGAGACGGCCACCACGACCTCTCCGAGCGCTTCAATCTGGTGCAGGGACGCTTCTATTCGGTCGGCGGCGACATCGCCCGGGTCGAGCAAAGCATCCAGCACGGTCAGCAGCGCTTGCGTCAATTGCAGGACGATCTCAAGGAAGCCGAGCGCGCGCGCCTGGAAACCGAGTCGCACCTGGGTCACGACCGCACGCTGCTGCTAACCCTCGGCGAAGAGCTGGACGTGCTCACCCCTGAGCAGGAAGTCACCAGCGCCGCCGCCGAGGAAGCTGCCGCCGCGCTGGAAGAATCCGAAACCACCATGCATGGCTGGCAGGAACAGTGGGACAGTTTCAACCTGGCCTCTACGGAGCCTCGGCGCCAGGCGGAAGTGCAGCAGTCGCGCATCCAGCAACTGGAAACCAGCGTCGAACGCCTGGCCGAGCGTCAGCGCCGGTTGGCTGAAGAGCGTGACCAGTTGGCGGCGAATCCGGAAGACGCGGCGATGCTCGAACTCAGCGAGCAGCTCGCCGCCAGCGAAGCGACCCTGGAAGACCTGCAAGCCAGCGAAGAGTCCCAGGTCGAGCGCCTTGAACAATTGCGCCAGGAACTGCAAACCGCCTTGCACAACCAGCAACAGGCCCAGGGTGATCTGCAGCGCCTGAATGGTCGCCTGGCTTCGCTCGAAGCCTTGCAGCAAGCCGCGCTGGATCCGGGCACCGGTACCGCCGAGTGGTTGCGCGAGCAACAGTTGGCCGAACGTCCGCGACTGGCCGAAGGCCTCAAGGTCGAGGCCGGCTGGGAACTGGCGGTGGAAACCGTGCTCGGGGCCGATTTGCAGGCGGTGCTGGTAGACGATGTCGGCGGTTATGACCTGTCCGGGTTTGCCCAGGGCGATCTGCGTCTGCTCAGTCCGGCCAGCGACGGCGTGCGCGTTGCCGGCAGTCTGTTGGACAAGGTCGAGGCGTCCATCGACCTGTCGCCCTGGCTGGGCCAGGTCAAGCCAGTCGACAGCCTCGAGCAGGCGTTGGCGCTGCGCACCCGCCTGACGGCCGGCGAGAGTCTGATCAGCCGCGACGGCTACTGGATCGGCCGGCACTTTCTGCGGGTGCGGCGCGCCAGTGAAGCCGAAAGCGGTGTATTGGCCCGAGGTCAGGAAATTCAGCGACTGGGGCTTGAGCGCGAAGAACGCGAAGCCACGGTCGAGACTCTTGAAAGCACCTTGCAGAACCTGCGCGCCCAGCAGCGTCAGCAGGAAAACGGCCGCGAACACTTGCGCCGCCTGCTTCAGGACGAAGCGCGCCAGCAAGGCGAATTGAAAGCCCAGCTCTCCGCCGGCAAAGCCAAGGCCGAGCAGTTGACCCTGCGCCGCCGTCGTCTCGATGAAGAGTTGGCGGAGTTGGCCGAGCAGCGCGAGCTGGAGCACGAACAGATCGGCGAGGCGCGCCTGCAATTGCAGGAAGCCCTCGACAGCATGGCCCTGGACACCGAGCAGCGCGAACTGCTCATGGCCCAGCGCGACAGCTTGCGTGAACGCCTCGATCGGGTGCGCCAGGAAGCCCGTCAGCACAAGGATCACGCCCATCAACTGGCGGTGCGCCTGGGCTCGCTCAAGGCCCAGCACGATTCCACGCGCCAGGCCCTGGAGCGCCTGGAATTGCAGTCCGAGCGCCTGACGGAGAAGCGCGAACAACTGAGCCTCAATCTGGAGGAGGGCGAGGCGCCGCTGGAAGAGATGCGCCTGCGCCTGGAAGAGCTGCTGGAAAAACGCATGAGCGTCGACGAAGAGTTGCGCACTGCGCAGATCGCCCTCGAAGACGCCGATCGCGAGCTGCGCGAAGCGGAGAAGCGCCGGACCCAGGCCGAGCAGCAATCGCAATTGATCCGTGGTCAGCTGGAACAGCAGCGCATGGAATGGCAGGCGCTGAGCGTGCGGCGCAAGACGCTGCAGGATCAACTGCTCGAGGACGGCTACGACCTGCACGGCGTGCTGGCGACCCTGGTGGCCGAGGCCAACGAGAAAGACGCCGAGGAAGAACTCGAGCGGATTGCCGCGCGTATCCAGCGCCTGGGCGCGATCAACCTGGCGGCCATCGACGAGTATCAGCAGCAGTCCGAGCGCAAGCGCTATCTGGATGCCCAGGACGCGGATCTGGTGGAAGCGTTGGAAACCCTGGAAAACGTCATTCGCAAGATCGACAAGGAAACCCGCAACCGCTTCAAGGATACCTTTGATCAGATCAATGGCGGTTTACAGGCTCTTTTCCCAAAAGTTTTCGGTGGTGGCAGCGCTTATTTGGAACTGACGGGCGAAGATCTACTCGATACAGGGGTGACAATCATGGCGCGTCCACCCGGGAAGAAGAACAGCACCATCCATTTGCTCTCCGGCGGCGAAAAAGCCCTGACGGCTTTGGCCCTGGTCTTTGCCATCTTCAAACTCAATCCGGCGCCGTTCTGCATGCTCGATGAAGTTGATGCCCCGCTGGATGACGCCAACGTCGGACGCTACGCCAAACTGGTCAAGGAAATGTCGCAAACCGTGCAATTCATCTATATCACCCACAACAAGATTGCCATGGAAATGGCTGACCAATTGATGGGCGTAACCATGCATGAACCGGGCTGTTCGCGCCTGGTGGCGGTGGATGTCGAGGAGGCGATGGCGATGGTGGACGCCTGACGGCACACAGCAGGTTGCAAGGGGCGAGAGGCAAGTAGGACAAGTTGCGGCCTGGCCCTTGAAACTTGTCGCCGCGCAGCGCTGTAAAGTTACCTTTGGTCGTGCTAGTTTAAGATCAATTTTTCGTGTACGTGGGCAAAAGCCTGTCAGAACATAGAGTTGGCTCCACGTTTTAAAGCGGTTTACAGGTTGTAAACCCCTTATTTTTCAGCATTTTTCATAGAGGCACGGGATTACATGGAAATCGGTCTGCGCGAGTGGCTGATCGTCATCGGCATTATTGTCATTGCCGGTATTCTTTTTGATGGCTGGCGGCGCATGCGCGGCGGCAAGGGCAAGCTCAAGTTTCGCCTGGACCGCAACCTGTCCAACCTGCCCGACGAAGACAGCGGCGCCGAAGTGCTGGGCCCGCCGCGCGTGCTGGATACCCACAAAGAACCGCAACTGGACGAGCATGATCTGCCGTCGGTGAGCATGCCGGCCCGCGAGCCTCGTGAATCGGGTTCCAAGCGTGGCAAGCGCGGTCACAGCGAGCCGGCGCAGGGTGACTTGAACCTCAACCTGGATCTGGATGGCGGCCCGAGCTTCAGCAGCCGTGACGATGATTTCCCGGACGAAGGCAAAGTTTCCAGCAGCGCCTCCGATAAGGAGCAGCCGCAAGCGGAAGAAGTGCTGGTGATCAGCGTGATCTGCCGTGATGCCGCTGGCTTCAAAGGCCCGGCGCTGCTGCAGAATATTCTCGAAAGCGGCCTGCGCTTCGGCGAGATGGATATCTTCCATCGCCACGAAAGCATGGCCGGCAACGGCGAAGTGTTGTTCTCCATGGCCAACGCGGTCAAGCCGGGTGTTTTCGACCTGGACGACATCGATCACTTCAGCACCCCGGCGGTGAGCTTCTTCCTCGGCTTGCCGGGCCCGCGTCATCCGAAGCAGGCCTTCGACGTGATGGTGGCAGCGGCGCGC
Organism: Pseudomonas fluorescens; assembly: GCF_019212185.1. Lineage (NCBI taxonomy): Bacteria > Pseudomonadati > Pseudomonadota > Gammaproteobacteria > Pseudomonadales > Pseudomonadaceae > Pseudomonas > Pseudomonas fluorescens. The sequence continues at coordinate 4,594,986 of NZ_CP078138.1, read as the reverse complement.
AAGCTGTCCCAGGAACTGAACGGCGAGCTCAAGGATGATCAGCGCAGCGTACTGACCGCGCAAACCATCGAGCATTACCGTCAGCGCATCGTCGAGTTCGAACGTCGCGCCCTGACCCAGAAGCGCTGATATTGCCCCGTTGTGAATGATCCTTGTAGGAGCCGGCTTGCCGGCGATGGCGTCCTTGAAGTCGCCAACGCCTACAATGAATCTGCACCGCATCTACAAATTGAGCAGCCTCGGCTGCTCTTTTGCATTATGAGAGAACACCGATGAACGCCGCCGAAAAACGCATCCTGGCCCTGCGCGCTGAGCTCGATCAGCACAACTACCGCTACCACGTGCTGGATGAGCCGAGCATTCCGGATGCCGAGTACGATCGCCTGTTTCATGAGCTCAAGGCGCTGGAAGCGGCCAATCCGGAGCTGGTCACGGCCGATTCGCCAACCCAGCGCGTCGGCAGCGCGGCGCTGACCGCGTTCACCCAGGTGCGTCACGAAGTGCCGATGCTCAGCCTGGGCAACGCCTTCGAAGAAGTCGACATGCGTGAGTTCGATCGACGCGTCACCGAAGGCCTGGATTTGCCGGTCGGTGACCTGTTCGGCGCCGGCGCTGAAGTGGAATATAGCTGCGAGCCGAAGCTCGACGGCCTGGCGGTCAGCCTGTTGTATCAGGACGGTGCGCTGGTGCGTGGCGCCACGCGCGGCGATGGCACCACCGGCGAAGACATCAGCGTCAATGTGCGCACGGTGCGCAACATCCCGCTCAAGCTGCAGGGCAGCGGCTGGCCGGCAACCCTCGAAGTGCGCGGCGAAGTCTATATGTCCAAGGCCGGCTTCGAGCGCCTCAACGCCACGCAGTTGGAAGTCGGTGGCAAGACCTTTGCCAACCCGCGCAATGCGGCGGCGGGCAGCCTGCGCCAGCTGGATTCAAAAATCACCGCCAGCCGTCCGCTGGAGTTCTGCTGCTATGGCATTGGTCAGGTCTCGCAAGACATTGCCGACACCCACATCGGCAACTTGCAGCAACTCAAGGCCTGGGGCATGCCGGTCAGTCGCGAGCTGAAACTGGCCAAGGGCATTGATGAGTGCCTGGATTACTACCGCGATATCGGCGAGCGGCGTAATGCGCTGCCCTACGAGATCGACGGCGTAGTGTTCAAGGTCAACAGCATTGCCGCACAGCGTGAGTTGGGTTTCCGCGCGCGTGAGCCTCGCTGGGCGATTGCCCACAAATTCCCGGCCATGGAAGAACTGACCGAGTTGCTCGATGTGGAATTCCAGGTCGGTCGTACCGGGGCGGTCACGCCGGTAGCACGGCTCAAGCCGGTGAAAGTGGCGGGCGTCACCGTCTCCAATGCGACGTTGCACAACATGGATGAAGTGGCGCGCCTGGGCTTGATGATCGGCGACACCGTGATTATCCGCCGCGCCGGCGACGTGATCCCGCAAGTGGTGCAGGTGGTCGTCGAGCGGCGTCCGGAGCACGCACGCGCGGTGCAGATTCCCGAAAGCTGCCCGGTCTGTGGCTCCCACGTCGAACGCACGCAACTGGTCAAGCGCAGCAAGGGCAAGGAAACCGTGACTGAGGGCGCGGTCTACCGTTGCGTTGGGCGCCTGGCCTGTGGCGCGCAGTTGAAGCAGGCGATCATTCATTTCGTATCGCGCCGGGCCATGGACATCGAAGGCCTGGGGGAGAAGAGCGTCGAGCAACTGGTCGACGAGGGGTTGGTCAGTTCGCCGGCCGATCTGTACGCACTGACCTTCGAGCAGATCGTCGATCTCGAAGGCTTCGCCGAACTGTCGAGCAAGAATCTGCTGGCGGCGATTGCCGACAGTAAACAACCGACACTGGCGCGCTTTATTTATGCGCTGGGCATTCCCGATGTCGGCGAGGAGACCGCCAAGGTGTTGGCGCGCTCCCTCGGCTCGCTGGCGCGGGTGCAGCAGGCATTGCCGCAGGTGCTGACCTATCTGCCGGACGTTGGCCTGGAAGTGGCCTACGAGATCCACAGCTTTTTCAGCGACGAGCATAACCAGCAGGTGATCAAGCAACTGTTGGAGCACGGCCTGCAGATTCAGGATCAGGGCGAACTGGGTGCCGAGTTTGCCGCCAGTACCACTCTAGGTGGCCTGCTCGACAAGCTGCACATTCCCTCGGTTGGCCCTGGCGGCGCGCAAAAACTGGCGGACAAATTCGGCAGCTTGCAGGCCGTGATCGACGCCGACTGGCTGGATATGCGCCAGGCGCTGCCGGAAAAACAGGCCAATGCGGTGCGTGAGTTCTTTGCAGTCCCTGAGCACCGCCAGCAAGCCTTGCAGGCCGAACAGCAACTGCGCGACTTCGGCATGCACTGGCAGAGCGAGAAAAAGGTCGTCGAAGGCTTGCCGCTGGCCGGGCAGACCTGGGTCCTCACCGGGTCGCTGGAGCTGATGAGTCGCGACGTGGCCAAGGACAAACTGGAAAGCCTCGGTGCCAAGGTGGCGGGTTCGGTGTCGGCGAAGACTTATTGCGTGGTGGCGGGGCCGGGCGCTGGCTCGAAACTGGTCAAAGCCAATGAGCTGGGACTCAAGGTGCTGGACGAAGAGGCATTTGTCGCGTTTCTCGCGGGGCACGGTATCAGCGTCTGATTGCGGCGAAAAAAAGGAACGTTCGGCGCTGCCGGGGGATCTAGACTTGGGTGCCCCGGGAGAGATCGTCATGCAGCGCTTCTTCGAACAACTCAGCTCGCGTATTGCCGCACCCTTCATCGGCGCAAGCCCGCGCGACAGCAAGGTCTGGCAGTGTCGTTGCGGGCAGGCGGTGTTTTTTCGCAACAGCCAGTGCCTGGCCTGTTCGGCGGTGCTGGGCTATGCGCCTGGACATGCCTGCGTTTCGTCGTTACAGGCGGGTGTTGAGCCGGGCACCTGGCTGCTCGATGCGCGAGCGGACGCCGGGCTATTTCGCCGTTGCGCCAACCTCGACACCCCGGCGGCCTGCAATTGGCTGGTGCCGCTCGCGGATCCCGGCGCGCATTGCCTGGCCTGCAGCCTGAACCAGACCATCCCCGATCTGTCGATCCGGCAAAACCATGAGCTGTGGCGCAAGGTCGAGACCGCCAAGCGGCGACTGGTGGCGCAGTTACTTGGCCTGGGTTTACCGGTGATGGGCAAGTATGCCGACGCCGAACGCGGCTTGGCCTTTGATTTTGTCGGTGTCGACCTTGAGGGCCAGTTGCCTACCACCGGCCACGCCGCCGGCCTGATCACCCTGGATATCCGCGAGGCCGACGATGCGCACCGCGAGCAGGTCCGACTGCAGATGCACGAGCCCTATCGCACCTTGCTCGGGCATTTTCGTCATGAAATCGGCCACTACTATTGGGATCGGCTGATCGCTGGCGGTCCGTGGCTCGATGACTTTCGCCGTTTATTCGGCGACGAGCGCGACAACTACGCTCAAGCGATGCAACGCCATTATCGTCAGGGTGCGCCCCTGGGGTGGCCGGAACGGCATGTCAGCGCCTATGCCAGCATGCATCCCTGGGAGGACTGGGCGGAAACCTGGGCGCATTACCTGCACATGATGGATGCCCTCGACACAGCCCTGGGTTTCGGCATGAGCGCGCGGGAAATGGACCTCGACTATCAACCCTTCCCTTCGAACGTGCTCTACGATCCGCAGGACCCCAGTGCACCGGCGTTCCTCGCCTTCGTCAATGCCTGGATCGAACTGGCTGGCATGCTCAACGAACTGTCGCGCAGCATGGGGCAGCCAGACTTCTACCCCTTCGTCCTATCGCCCGCCGTCATCGGCAAATTGCATTTCATCCACCTGGTGATTCAGGAGCAGGGCGGCAGGGCTGACGAGGTGCTCGTGCAATGAAACCGGGGCTATCGCAGGTCATTGAACGGACTCATGTTTTTTAATCTGCGTGAACGGTTGTAACTTCGTCGCAGATAGGTACAATGGCGCGGCTCGCCGACTGGCGAGTGTCGTTATGGTGACCCCATCGGTCCCCCCGCAACGATTACCCGTGAACCTGGTCAGATCCGGAAGGAAGCAGCCACAGCGGGAACATTGTGTGCCGGGGTGTGGCTGGTGGGGTTACCACCTATCTCTAAGTCCTTGAGTTCTCAGGGCACTCTTCGAAAAAAATTCAAATTGTCAGCGCTCTGTGCGCTATTCGTCGTTTCCGATCGCTCAACTGAAGCGCTTCTGCTGCGAAAATCCCTGGCAAACGCTTACACTCGCGGCCTATCAGCCGATTTCTCCCAGGCAGTCTCCCATGGCGCTCGATCCCCCCACGCTATTGATGCTTTCAATTGCCCTTGCCGGCGCAGCTGCGCTGTATCTGGCGATCGAGTGGCGGATTATTGGGGAGTCGTCGCTGCTGTTGTGGAGTGCGGGCTTTGCGACGATTTCCGTGGGTTCGACCCTGGCCCTGCTGCGGGTCAATGGCTTTTTGCTGATCGGTATCTGGTTCGCCAACGGCTTGCTGATCGTTGCTCACTGGTTTTTCCTGCTGGGAGTGGCGCGGTTTACCCAGCAGCGGCTGTCTCGTGGCTGGTATCTGATTTTCCTGCTTTGGCTGGGGCTGCTGTTGCTGCCGAATGAGCCGTCGTGGTCGAAGATCATGCTGATGGCCAACTCCCTGCTGGTTGCCGTGCTGATGATGCGGGCCAGCTTGTTGCTTCGGCCCCATGGCCGGTCGTTGAGTATTGGTGCGGTGCAGTTGCGCTACGTGCTGCTGGGTCATGGGCTTTTCTATTTGATCAAAGCCATGACCGCGGTCATTCCTGGCACCCTTATTGATCTGGCGGCCTTTCGCGGCGAGATCATTCAGATTTCGCTGGTCGAGGGGGCGATAGCAATCATGTTGATCGCGCTGTCGATGACCGGCACCGAGCGCTACCGACGGGAGCGGCAGATCGCCCGCCTGGCGGCGCGTGATCCGCTGACCGCGCTGTACAACCGGCGGGCCCTCGAGGTGCGGGCGCCGCGTCTGCTGGGCTCGGTCTCTGCGACGCATCCGGGTGCGGTGCTGTTGATCGATATCGATAACTTCAAACTGGTGAATGACTTGTATGGGCATACCGCCGGGGATCGCCTGCTGGTCACCCTCAGCGAGTTGATTCGTGGGGTATTGCCCGAGGGGGCATTGGTCGCCCGCTTGGGTGGCGATGAGTTCGTGATCCTGTTGAACGACGCCTCGAACGATAAGGTTGTCGGCCTGGGCGAAGCGCTGCGCAAGCAGTTCCAGCACGCCGCCGAGCAAGCGTTCGTGACCCCTGAGCCGGTCACCCTGAGCATGGGCGCAAGCCTGTTCGACCAGCCACCCGCCAGTCTCGCCCCCTTGATTGAGCAGGGCGACTCAGCTTTGTATGAGTCCAAGCGCAGCGGTCGCGACCGAATCCGCCTGGTGGATCGCACCCGTGGCGCTCATGCGTCGCTCTCCGTCGGTTGAGCGGCGCTACCCAGGGTTTTTATCGCGCGCGCAACACAGCAGTGGCAACGTCGGGCGTTGCCACTGCTGTGTTCTGTAACCGGCTCTAAGGCTTGGACAAGGCGTGATCAACCGCTGCGATCAGCTTTCCCAGATCCTTTGGGGGGGCTTTGTGTATGACACCGAATAGATAGGCTCGCTGTTCGTCTTCGTCGCCATAATCGGCGAAAAATACCTTGAGCTTCACTCCCAGAGCGCTGGCAAGCGTAAACAGTGCTTCCACGCTGGGGGTATAGGTGCCGGTTTCGAAGCGGCTGATGGTTTTGGGGTCAAAACCGGTTTTTTCGCCGAGTTCAGCCTGAGTGAGCCCCGCTACCTTGCGATAGCGTTTGATGGCTGGACCCAAACTTGAAATCTGCATCGCTCAATTCCCATTTAGAATCAAGAACTTAACGATAGATTTTGGCATTGCACAACTGCATGATTCATTACCTTGTCTTGCAAAATGTGATGTATTTCGTAGAATCGCGCTTTCTTACGGGTATTTCGGCACCTGAATATCGGGGTTGAGACGATATGAAACGGCCATCATCGGCCGCGATTTCGCCGATCGAGGCGTCGCGTAAGGCGGGTACGAGGTCGCTAAGACTAGTTGTTCTTTGGCTATTCGTGGGCCATCACCCGCCGTTCATGGAGTGTTGATGTGCATCTGATTTCACCCGCTGCCGGGCAATCCTGTTCCCGCTTACACACCTCTTCCGGGCGTTGCGCACTGGTCGAACCTTACGACCGCTAGCCACAACGGGCCAGACTCATGGATGAGAAATACCGCAAGGCAGTGGATGCCGCTGCCTTGTTCTGCGAAACCGACCTCGATGGCCGGATTACCTACGTCAACGATCAATTCTGCAGTGTTTCCGGCTATCGGCGAGACGAGCTGCTGGGCGCCGACCATCGCTTGGTTAATTCCGGCCTGCACCCGGCGGAATTCTTCGCCACATTGTGGCGCACCATTGCCTTGGGCAACGTCTGGAAGGGTGAAATCTGCAATCGCGCCAAGGACGGCAGCCTGTATTGGGTCGACTGCACCCTGTTGCCGGTGCTGGAGCCGGTGTCCGGGCGGGTCCATCGTTATCTGTCGATTGCCTTTGATGCCAGTGAAAAGCGCCGGCTGCTGCACGCACTGCAGTGGCGGGTGGGGCATGACGTACTGACCGGGCTGCCCAATCGAGCGTTCCTTTCCGACTTGTTGAATCAGGCGCTGGAGGGCTCGCGAATCGAAGAAGTGCCCCTGGCGGTGTGCATGCTCGACCTCGATGGCTTCAAGGCGGTGAATGACGGCTATGGCCATGCCAGCGGTGACTTGCTATTGGTCGAGGTCGCCAAGCGCCTGCGCAGCATGGTGCGCAGCGAAGATGTAGTGGCACGGTTGGCCGGCGACGAGTTCGTGCTGATCTTGCGCTATGTATACGATATCGCCGAGTTGCGCGGGGTGCTCAACCGCATACTCGGGGCGATTTCGTCTCCGTATTCGATCCTCGGGCATGAGGTCCAGGTCTGCGCCAGTATTGGCGTTACCCAGTTTCCGTTCGACAACGAAGATGCCGATACCCTGCTGCGTCACGCCGACCAGGCGATGTACGTGGCCAAGCAAAGCGGGCGCAATCGCTTTCATTTTTTCGATGTGCGCCGTGATCACGAGGTCAGGGCGACCCACCGTCGGTCTGGCGTCTAGGGCTGCGTCGGTGGCGTGCCGGTGTACAGCTGGATGATGGCGTCGATCTCCCCGGACATTTTCATCTTCAACAAGGTGCGCAGAATCCGTTGTACCGGCAGGGCAGGATCATTGCGCAGGTAGCAGCCGAGGTGGTTTTCCTGGAGTACCGCGACGGCGCTCATCTGCCGCTCGGGCGGCAGTTTCTGGTTGAACCATTCCAGTGTCCATTGATTGCTGACGGCGTAGTGCGTGCGCCCGGCCCGCAGTTTTTGCAGGACTTGCTGCTGGTTGCGTGCGTCATCGCGCCGCAATTGGCCGCTGTCGAAGAGCGGTTGCAGGGCAGGGTAGTCGTAGCCCAGCACGGTGCCGATACTCTGCGGCGCCAGCTGGGCGAGCGTCACCGGCGCGTGGCTGGCCTGGCTGCTTAGCAGCAGGTCGCGTTGAAACCACAGGGGAACACTCCAGATATAGTCGCCGGATTGGTTGGGCAGCCAGGATTGCGCGGCATAACAACGGATGTCGACTTCGCCGTGCTCCATGGCGTTTTGCACCCGGGCGCGAGCGAGGACATGAAATTCGGCAGGCATGCCAACCTGGGTTGCCAGGCTGAGCATCGCATCGTGGAGGATGCCCTGGGTCGGACGACCCTGTTCGATCTGCACCATGGGCATCGTCCAACTGTCGGTGATGGCGAAACGCAGTGGTGTCGGCGCCGCGATCGTGCTGGCGCTGAATAACATCAAAGCCCCCAAGGCTGAACGCATACAGTCTCCAACAAATACTGCCAGACGCCGATTAAAACGCCCCCCGAACACCAGCTTAGCCAGATTAGCCAAGCACACCGGATGCAATTTTGCCCTTGCTCCGCTAGCATTACCGGCTTCTGTTTCCCAGTCGCGACGGTTTTCGATGAGTTATCAGGTTCTTGCACGTAAATGGCGTCCGCGCTCGTTCCGCGAAATGGTCGGCCAGACCCATGTGCTCAAGGCTCTGATCAATGCCTTGGACAGCCAGCGGCTGCACCACGCCTATCTGTTCACCGGTACGCGCGGCGTGGGCAAGACCACCATTGCGCGGATCATAGCCAAATGCCTGAACTGTGAAACAGGCATCACGTCGACGCCTTGTGGCACCTGCTCGGTGTGCCGGGAAATCGACGAAGGGCGCTTCGTCGACCTGATCGAAATCGACGCCGCGAGCCGGACCAAGGTCGAGGACACCCGGGAGCTGCTCGACAACGTGCAGTACGCGCCGAGCCGTGGGCGCTTCAAGGTCTACCTGATCGACGAAGTGCACATGCTCTCCAGCCATTCCTTCAATGCGCTGCTGAAAACCCTCGAAGAGCCGCCACCGTACGTCAAGTTCATCCTGGCGACCACCGACCCGCAGAAACTTCCTGCAACGATTTTGTCGCGGTGCCTGCAGTTCTCTCTGAAGAACATGACGCCGGAACGGGTGGTCGAGCATTTGACCCACGTCCTGGGTGTCGAGAATGTGCCGTTCGAAGACGACGCGCTGTGGTTGCTCGGTCGCGCGGCCGACGGCTCGATGCGTGATGCCATGAGCCTGACCGACCAGGCGATCGCCTTCGGTGAAGGCAAGGTGATGGCTGCCGATGTGCGGGCGATGCTCGGCACCCTGGATCATGGCCAGGTCTACGATGTCCTGCATGCGTTGATCGAAGGCGACGCCAAGGCGCTGCTTGAGGCAGTACGCCATTTGGCCGAGCAGGGCCCGGACTGGAACGGCGTGCTCTCGGAAATCCTCAACGTGTTGCATCGGGTGGCGATTGCTCAGGCGTTGCCGGAAGGCGTCGACAACGGCCACGGCGACCGTGACCGGGTGTTGGCGCTGGCCCAGGCCCTGCCCGCCGAAGACGTGCAGTTCTATTACCAGATGGGCTTGATCGGGCGCCGCGACTTGCCCTTGGCGCCAGACCCCCGTGGCGGCTTCGAGATGGTCCTGCTGCGGATGCTGGCTTTCCGCCCGGCGGACACCGCCGATGCGCCGAGACAGCCACTAAAGCCAGTGGGGATCAGCCAGGCCACAGTTGATTCCGCTCAATCAGTGGCGGTCCCGCAGCGCGTAGTGCCGCCTGCACCTTCAGCAGCGCCGCCCGTGGCCCCCGTGCCGCAGCCTGAGACGCCGGCTGTGGTCGCCGAAGTGGAGCCTGCGCCGGTGGTGGCGGAGGAGGTCGTCGACCTGCCGTGGAACGATCCGATCCCGGTGCAGGACGAGCCTGTGCTGGAGACCGTCGCCGAGCAGCCGGACCTGACGCCGATGCCCGTGCCAGTACCCGACAGCGTGGTCCCCGACGCACCGGAATGGGCCGCCGCGCCGATTCCCGAGCCGTCCGTGGCCGAAGTCGACGCCGCCACGCCAGGCATGGACCTGGACGACGAGCCACCGCTGGATGAGGATTACATCGAGCCGGACATGGATTCGGCCTACAGCTACCTGGATGAACTGGCCAGCGAGCACGCTGCCGAACCTGCGCCCGAGCCGGAACCGGAACCCGCTGCGATGCCGGCGACGGGCCTGGCCCTGCAATGGCTGGAACTGTTCGCCAAACTGCCGATTTCCGGGATGACCGGGAGCATTGCCGCCAACTGCACGCTGATTGCCGTCGATGGCGACCATTGGCTGCTGCACCTGGACCCGGCGCATAGTGCCCTGTTCAATGCGACCCAACAGCGCCGGCTCAACGATGCGCTGAACCAGTATCACCAGCGCACCCTGACGCTGACCATCGAGCTGATCAAGCCGGAGCAGGAAACCCCGGCCCAGGCGGCGTCGCGGCGCCGTGCCGATCGCCAGCGCGAGGCTGAGGATTCGATCCACGGTGATCCGTTCATCCAGCAAATGATGCAGCAGTTCGGTGCGGTGATCCGTAACGATACTATTGAACCTGTCGAGGCCCTGGTCACCCAGGGTTAATAACTGAAGGCGTTCGGCCCACTGGCCGAGCGCCGTTTTGATCCACGTACTTTGAGGTGATTCCCATGATGAAAGGTGGCATGGCCGGCCTGATGAAGCAGGCGCAGCAGATGCAGGAAAAAATGGCCAAGATGCAGGAAGAGCTGGCCAACGCCGAAGTCACCGGTAAAGCCGGTGGCGATATGGTCACCGTGGTAATGACTGGTCGTCACGACGTCAAGCGCGTGACCATTGACCCAAGCCTGGTTGAAGGCCTGAGCGAAGACGACAAAGAGATGCTCGAGGCGGTGTTCGCTGCGGCCGTCAACGATGCCGTGCGCAAGATCGAAGCCAACAGCCAGGACAAAATGTCCGGCATGACCGCTGGCATGCAACTGCCGCCGGGCATGAAACTGCCATTCTGATTCGCATCAGCGCGGCAGATGGACTACAAGAAATGCCAGGCAACCCGCCTGGCATTTTTGTTTCCGGCGCCCGCCTGGTCACCACGGCCAGCGAAACATCGAACACCTGCGGTGTCCCGCGGTCTGCTCCTATACCCCTGAATCCATCGCTCAAGGAGACGCTGACATGCCTGACGAACTGACCCTCAACCAACGAATCGTACTGGCTTCCCGGCCGGTCGGTGCGCCGACCCCGGAGAACTTTCGCCTGGAGCGTGAAGCCCTGCCGGACCTGGCCGAGGGCCAGGTGTTGCTCAAGACCCTGTACCTGTCGCTCGATCCTTACATGCGCGGTCGCATGAGTGACGCACCGTCCTACGCGGCGCCGGTGGAGATCGGTGAAGTAATGACCGGTGGCGCTGTCAGTCGGGTCGAGCGCTCGCTGAATCCGAAGTTCCAGGAGGGCGACCTGGTGGTGGGTGCCACGGGCTGGCAGAGCCACAGCATCAGCGATGGCCGGGCGCTGATTCCGCTGCCGTCGGGGTTGCCCAGCCCGTCCATGGCGCTGGGTGTGCTCGGCATGCCGGGGATGACTGCCTACATGGGCCTGATGGACATCGGTCAGCCCCAGGCCGGAGAAACCCTGGTGGTGGCGGCGGCCTCCGGGGCCGTGGGGTCGGTGGTGGGGCAGGTGGCGAAGATCAAGGGCCTGAACGTGATTGGCGTGGCTGGCGGCGCCGATAAATGCCGCTACGTGGTGGATGAGCTGGGCTTCGATGCCTGTCTCGACCACAAGGCAGAGGACTTTGCCGAGCAATTGTCCCGGGCCTGCGGCGACGGCATCGATATCTATTTCGAGAACGTCGGCGGCAAGGTGTTCGATGCGGTGCTGCCATTGCTCAAGCCCAGGGCACGGATTCCGGTCTGTGGCTTGATTGCCCAGTACAACGCCACTGAGGCCCCGGCGGGCCCCGATCGCATGCCGCTGCTGCAGCGTACTTTGCTGACCAAGCGCGTGCGAATGCAGGGCTTTATCGTGTTTGACGACTACGGTGATCGTCACTCGGAATTCTTCAAGGCCATGGCGCCGTGGGTGCGTGAGGGCAAGGTGAAATTTCGCGAGGACGTGGCCGACGGTTTGGAGCAGGCGCCTGAGGCGTTTATCGGGCTGCTGGAGGGGCGCAACTTCGGCAAGCTGGTGGTGCGGGTTGCTAATGACTGAGCCGAACATGAGCATTTGACGCTGGCCAGAGGCGCGGGTATAAACCGCGTCTCGTTGTTTTGTCGGACCTTTCCCCATGAGCTTCAGCCCTTTGATTCGCCAACTGATCGACGCCCTGCGCACCTTGCCAGGCGTGGGTCAGAAAACCGCCCAGCGCATGGCGTTGCAACTGCTCGAGCGCGACCGCAGCGGTGGTTCAAGACTGGCTTCGGCCCTGAGCCAGGCGATGGAAGGAGTCGGGCATTGCCGCCTGTGCCGGACGCTGACCGAAGACGATCTGTGCCCGCAATGTTCAGACAGTCGACGCGACGACAGCCTGCTGTGTGTGGTGGAAGGCCCGATGGACGTCTATGCCGTCGAGCAGACCGGCTTTCGTGGTCGCTACTTCGTGCTCAAGGGGCATTTGTCGCCGCTTGACGGTCTGGGGCCGGAGGCCATCGGCATTCCGCAGCTGTTGGCGCGCATCGAAGCGGCCGGTACCTTTACAGAAGTCATCCTGGCCACCAACCCGACGGTGGAAGGCGAAGCCACGGCCCACTACATCGCCCAACTGCTCAGCAACAAGGGCCTGATCACCTCGCGTATCGCCCATGGCGTGCCCTTGGGTGGCGAACTGGAACTGGTGGACGGCGGCACCCTGGCGCATTCGTTTGCAGGGCGCAAACCGATTTCACTCTAAGGGGCTGTACGCACAATTCGGTTGAAAACCAAGCAAGCGCTCGGTTAACTTCGCTGAACCCTTCAGTGGAGTTTGCCGATGCCTGCCTTTCAGGAATACTTCGATCCCAGCCATGAATGTATCCGCGATAGCGTAAGACGCTTCGTCGAGCACGAAATATTGCCCGACATTGCGCAGTGGGAAGAGGCTGAGAGCTTTCCTCGCGAGCTCTACCGCAAGGCCGGCGCCGCCGGGATCCTTGGCATCGGTTACCCCGAAGCCCTGGGGGGCAGCCATGAAGGCGACCTGTTTGCCAAGGTCGCGGCCAGCGAGGAACTGATGCGCTGCGGATCGGGCGGACTGGTCGCCGGGCTGGGGTCGCTGGATATCGCTTTGCCACCGATCGTCAAATGGGCGCGTGCCCAGGTGCGTGAGCGCGTCGTGCCCCAAGTGCTGAGCGGCGAAAAAATCAGTGCCCTGGCGGTGACCGAACCCAGCGGCGGCTCCGACGTCGCCAACTTGAAGACCCGCGCTGTGCGCGACGGCGACCACTACCGGGTCAACGGCAGCAAAACCTTTATCACCAGCGGCGTGCGCGCGGATTTCTACACAGTCGCGGTGCGCACCGGCGAGCCCGGTTTTGGCGGCATCAGCCTGTTACTGATCGAGAAGGACACCCCCGGATTCACCGTCGGGCGCTCGCTGAAAAAAATGGGCTGGTGGGCTTCGGACACCGCTGAGCTGTTTTTTGACGATTGCCGGGTGCCGGTGGAGCACCTGATCGGCGCCGAGAACATGGGCTTTGCCTGCATCATGGGCAACTTCCAGAGTGAGCGCCTGGCCCTGGCCCTCATGGCTAACATGACCGCCCAACTCGCGCTGGAAGAGAGCCTGAATTGGGCGCGCCAGCGCGAAGCCTTCGGCAAACCGATCGGCAAGTTCCAGGTGCTCAAGCATCGCCTGGCGGAAATGGCCACGGCGCTGGAAGTCTCCCGCGAGTTCACCTATCGCCAGGCGGCGAAAATGGCCGCCGGCAAGAGTGTGATCAAGGAAATTTCCATGGCCAAGAACTTCGCCACCGACACCGCCGACCGCATCACCCACGACGCGGTGCAGATCCTCGGCGGAATGGGTTACATGCGTGACAGTCTGGTTGAACGTCTGTACCGCGATAACCGCATCCTGTCGATCGGCGGCGGCACGCGGGAGGTGATGAACGAGATCATCAGCAAGCAGATGGGGCTGTAGATTGCGCTATGGCGGCCTCTGGGGGGAGGCGGAGTACATATCCAAATCCCGGTCGGCCCAGAGGTCACCACCCAAGCAGATTCTCTCTCCACAGGCGCAGATATCGCAGTCACCCCCAAATCTGTGTGGAGCGAGCCTGCTCGCGATAGCGCCAGGACCGACACCGCCTACTGTTCGGACAACCCAAACTGCGTCAGGCAGAAGGTCGGGATGCCCATGTCTTCCAGGCGCTGCGAGCCGCCGAGTTCCGGCAGGTCGATGATCGCCGCCGCTTCGAAAATTTTCGCGCCCATGCGCCGTGCCAGGTTGGCGGCGGCGATCAGGGTGCCGCCGGTGGCGATCAGGTCATCGAACATCAGCACCGAGTCGCCTTCGCACAGGCTGTCGGCGTGGACTTCGAGGAAGGCTTCGCCGTACTCGGTCTGGTAACCCTCGGCCAGCACGTCCGCTGGCAGTTTGCCCTGCTTGCGGAACAACACCAGGGGTTTATTCAACTGGTAGGCGAGCACTGAGCCGATCAGGAAGCCGCGGGCATCCATGGCGCCAATGTGGGTGAACTCGGCTTCGACATAACGATGGGCAAAGCTGTCCATCACCAGGCGCAGGGCCTTGGGCGACTGGAACAACGGGGTGATGTCACGGAAAATCACGCCTGGTTTGGGGAAGTCGATCACGGGGCGGATCAGGGATTTGATGTCGAAAGTGTCGATGAGCATCGTCGAGATGTCCTGGCAGGCTGCAAACGCAGGAGTATAACGGCGGCCGGGCAGGTTCGCCCGGCCGCGTGCACGGCATCAGCCTTCGACGGAGCCGCCGGCCAGTGCGCACAGCTGGATCGGGTCAAGGATATGCACTTCCTTGCCTTCGGCGGCGAGCAGCTCGTTCTGCTGGAAGCGGGTAAACACGCGCGACACGGTTTCCACCGCCAGGCCCAGATAATTGCCGATTTCGTTGCGTGACATGGCCAGGCGGAACTGGTTGGCCGAGAAGCCGCGGGCTCGGAAACGCGCGGATAGGTTGACCAGGAATGTGGCGATGCGTTCGTCAGCGGTTTTCTTCGACAGCAGCAGCATCATTTGTTGATCGTCGCGAATCTCCCGACTCATCACCCGCATCAACTGACGACGCAATTGCGGCAGTTGCAGGGCCAGTTCGTCGAGGCGCTCGAAGGGGATTTCGCACACGGAGGTGGTTTCCAGGGCCTGGGCCGACACCGGATGGGTCTCGGTGTCCATCCCCGACAGGCCGACCAGCTCGCTCGGCAAATGGAAGCCAGTGATTTGCTCCTCGCCAGTGTCGCTGAGGCTGAAGGTCTTCAGTGCACCTGAGCGTACGGCAAACACTGAGTCGAACTTGTCGCCCTGACGAAACAGAAATTCGCCTTTTTTCAGCGGTCGACCGCGTTTAACGATGTCGTCCAGCGCATCCATGTCTTCCAGATTCAGCGAAAGCGGAAGGCAGAGGGGGGCCAGGCTGCAATCCTTGCAATGGGCCTGGCTGTGAGCGCGCAGCTTAACTGGCTCGGACATTTCTTAGATCCTTGTGGGAAGAACACACATAAGGTGTAAGGGTAACCCACGTGAGGACCATCAGACCAGTGCGCGGCATTATGGCGCAGGCCATCCGGGGAAAATAAAAGGGTCAAATTACCCGCGAGAAGCGCTGGCGATTCTGTTGTTCCAAATACGCGTCAAACACCATGCACACCGAGCGCACCAGCAGCCGTCCCGCCGGCAATACCTCAATGCGCTGACTGTCGAGCGAAATAAGGCCGTCATCGGTCATGGCCATCAATTGGGGCCAAAGTTCTGCGAAGTAGCCGCGAAAATCCAGATTGAAGCGGTGTTCGATATGAGCGAAGTCGAGGCGGAAATTGCAGATGAGTTGCTGAATGACCTCACGACGAATCCGGTCATCCTGATTGCAGATCAGGCCGCGGCTGGTGCCCAGTTGCGAGCTGGCCAAGGCGTTTTGGTATTCAGTCAGGTCACTGCTGTTCTGGCAGTACAGATCACCGATCTGGCTGATGGCCGATACGCCGAGGCCGATCAGGTCGCAATGACCATGGGTGGTGTAGCCCTGAAAGTTGCGTTGCAGGGTCGACTCCTCCTGGGCAATGGCCAGGTCGTCATCGGGCAGGGCAAAGTGGTCCATGCCGATGTAGCGGTATCCGGCGGCGGTCAATTGTTCGATGGTGCGCTGCAGCATCTGCAGTTTTTCCGCAGGGCTGGGCAAGTCCTGGTTGTTGATGCGCCGCTGTGGCATGAACCGCTCAGGGAGATGGGCGTAGTTGAAGACCGAGAGCCGGTCCGGCTGCAGGCTGATGACTTCTTCGACGGTGCGGGCGAAATTCTCTGCGGTCTGTTTGGGCAGGCCGTAGATCAGGTCGATGTTGATTGAGCGAAACTGCAGGGTGCGCGCGGCGTCGATCACGGCACGGGTTTCGTCCAGGCTCTGCAGGCGATTGACGGCACGTTGCACGGCCGGGTCGAGGTCCTGCAGGCCGATGCTGACCCGGTTGAAGCCCAGTTCGCGTAAAAGCCCCATGGTTGACCAATCGGCTTCCCGTGGGTCGATCTCGATGCCGTAGTCCCCGGAGTCGCCCTCCAGCAAATTGAAATGTTTGCGCAGTTGCGCCATCAGTTGGCGCAGTTCGTCGTGACTGAGGAAAGTCGGGGTGCCACCGCCGAGGTGCAGTTGTTCGACGGTCTGTCCGGGGTCGAGGTGGCAGGCGATCAACTGGATCTCCTGCTCCAGGCGTTGAAGGTAGGGCAGGGCCCGGCCTCGGTCCTTGGTGATGACTTTGTTGCAGGCGCAGTAATAGCAAATGTTCGCGCAGAACGGCAGGTGCACGTACAGCGACAACGGGCGCTGGGCCTTGCGGCTGTCACGCAGGGCGTGCAACAGGTCGAAGCTGCCGACCTGGCTGTGGAATTGCACCGCTGTCGGGTAGGAGGTGTAGCGGGGGCCCGCGAGGTCGTAGCGGCGGATCAGATCGGTGTCCCAACGAATGGTGTCGAGCATGCGGGCATTTCCCGGAGAGGCTGGCAATGGCGCCAGTCTAGGGGGATGCCCGGCGGGGCATGTTGATTTGTATCAACGCTGACATGGGCCTGCCGGCGTCTAGTGCCCCATCAGCCAGTGCTGGTGCGGCCCAGGCAGGGTCCAAAGGCCGAACAGGATGACCAGTAGGCCGCCGCTCGTGCGCACGCTGCGTTTGCGCAGCAGCGCCGTGACCCGTTCGGCGGCGAGGCCGGTGGCCAGCAATACCGGCCAGGTGCCGAGGCCGAAGGCGAGCATCAGCAAGGCGCTGTCGAGGGCGTTGCCCTGACTGGCCGACCACAGCAGCGTGCTGTAGACCAGTCCGCACGGCAGCCAGCCCCACAGAGCGCCCAGCAGCAGGGCGCGAGGCAGGCTGGAAACCGGTAGCAGGCGGTTGGCCATTGGCTGGATATGCCGCCACAGACCTCGTCCGAGGCTTTCAATGCGGGTCAAGCCGCTCCACCAGCCCGCGAGGTACAGGCCCATGGCAATCAGCAGCAGGCCGGCCAGCACTCGCATGAACAGCGCCGCCGGACTGTTGGCCATTGCCCAGCCCGCCAGGCCAATCAGCAGGCCGGCAGTGGCGTAGCTGAGCACTCGACCCAGGTTGTACGCCAGCAGCAGGCGAAAACGCCGGCTGCGCTGTTCCTTGGGAATCGCCAGGGTCAGGGCGCCCATCAGGCCACCGCACATGCCCAGGCAATGGCCGCCACCGAGCAGCCCGAGGATCAGTGCCGAGACCAGCAGTGGCGCCAGTTCAAGCATGGGGAGGTGTCTTGTCTTGGGGGTTGGCTGGCGGCGTTGGCGTGCCGTCGGCCTCGTTGATCGCCGCCTTGTGGTTCGGATCCTGGTCGTCGAACAGAATGCTGTGGGCCGGACCGTCGAGGTCGTCGTACTGGCCGCTGTCGACGGCCCAGAAGAAGATGTAGATGGCGATGGCGACAATCAGCAGCGCCGCCGGGATCATCACGTAGAGTGCTGGCATCGGTACTCCATGGCGAGCGGCTCAGGCCGGCAACGCGCGGGTCTGTGTCGGGGTGCTGGCAACCTGCTTGGGCAGGCGGGTCAGGCGCAAGGCATTGAGCACCACGGTCAACGAACTGATGGACATGCCGACGGCGGCCCACACCGGAGTGATCCAGCCGAGGGCGGCGAACGGCAACATCAGGCCATTGTACAGCCCGGCCCACAGCAGGTTCTCGATAATCACCCGGCGGGTCCGGCGTGCCAGGCTGAAGGCCTGTACCAGCGCGTCCAGGCGGTTGGACAAGAGCACCGCATCGGCGCTGGTTTTTGCCAGGTCGGTGGCCGAGCCCATGGCCACGCTGATGTCGGCGGCGGCGAGCACCGGCACGTCGTTGACCCCGTCACCGAGCATCAACACTTTGCGTCCCTGTTGATGCAGTTGCTGCAATACCTGCAGTTTGTCGTCCGGGCGCAGGCCGCCTCGGGCTTCGTCTATGCCCAACTCGGCGGCAACACTGGCGACCATCGGCGAACTGTCGCCCGACAGCAGCAGCGTGCGCCAACCCCGCGCCTTGCAGGCCGCGAGCAAGGCAGGCGCGTCGGCCCGCAGTCGATCGTCGAGGACCAGCCAGGCGAGGGCGCCACTGCTATCGCCCAAGAGCAACCACTGGCCGGCCTCGTCGGGCATTGCCGGCACCGCGCAGCCGCTGAGGGCGCAGACGAAGGCCGGCTGGCCAATGCGCAGGCGTTGCGTCCCGACCTGACCCTCAAGGCCCAGGCCGGGGCTGCTGAGGACTTCGTCGGCGGCCAGCGGAGCGCGACCGAATGCGCGGGCAATCGGGTGTTCGGAGCGGTTTTCCAGGGCGGCGGCGAGGGCCAGGCACTGATCGCTGTCGAGGTCCGCCAGCGGCCTGATCGCACGCAACGCCAGGCGGCCCTCGGTGAGCGTGCCGGTCTTGTCGAAAATCACTGTGTCGATCTGATTCAGGCCTTCGAGCACATGGCCTCGGGTCAGCAGCAGGCCGAGCTTGTGCAGGGTGCCGGTGGCGGCGGTCAGGGCGGTCGGCGTCGCCAGCGACAGGGCGCAAGGGCAGGTGGCGACCAACATCGCCAGAACAATCCAGAAGGCGCGGCTGGCGTCCAGTTGCCACCACAGCAGGCCAATAGCAGCGGCGGCCACCAGCGACAGTAACAGGAACCACTGCGCTGCCTTGTCGGCGATTTCCGCCAGTCGCGGTTTTTCCGCCTGGGCGCGGTCCAGCAGGCGGACGATGGCGGACAGCCGGGTGTCTTGGCCCAGGGCGAGGACTTCGACGGTCAACGCGCCTTCGACGTTCAGCGTGCCGGCGGTCACGGCATCGCCACGGGCGCGTGCTTGTGGCAGGTATTCGCCGGTCAGCAGCGACTCATCAATGCTTGATTGGCCCTCGAGAATCTTGCCGTCCGCCGGCAGGATTGCGCCGGGATGGACCAGCACTCGATCACCCAGGCGCAGTTCACTGAGGAGGATCCGCTCGGCTTGACCATCGGCTCCCAGGCGCAGGCAGGACGCTGGCAGCAGGTTGACCAGTTGCGCGGTGGCCGCGGCGGTGCGCTCGCGGGCGCGACGTTCGAGGTAGCGACCGGCCAACAGGAACAGCGCAAACATGCCGACCGCGTCGAAGTAGAGTTCTCCGACCCCGGTGATCGAGGTCCAGATGCCGGCCAGGTACGCGCCGCCGATGGCCAGTGAGACCGATACATCCATGGTCAGGTGGCGGGTGCGCAGATCGCGCATGGCGCCCTTGAAGAACGGCGCGCAACTGTAGAACACGATGGGTGTGGTGAGAAACAGCGCGACCCAGCGCAGGATGGCGTGCAGTTCCGGGCTGAGGTCGATGTTGAATTCCGGCCAGGTGGCCATGGTTGCCATCATCGCCTGGAACCACAGCAGCCCGGCGACTCCCAGTTGACGCAAGGCCAGGCGGTTTTCGCTGGCCAATTGCTCGCTGGCGCGGTCGGCCTGATACGGGTGGGCGGCGTAGCCGATGTGCCGCAGTTCGCTGAGCACCTGGCTCAGGGGTAGTTGGCTGTCGGCCCAGCGCACGTGCAGGCGATGGTTCGACAGGTTCAGCCGGGCCTCGGCCACGGCGGGCAGGCTGCGCAAGTGTTTTTCGATCAACCAGCCGCAGGCGGCGCAGCTGATACCTTCCATCAATAAAGTGGTTTCGGCGAGGTCGCCTTCATGACGCACGAAAGGTTGCTGCACATCGGCCCGATCGTACAGCGCCAGTTCGTCCACCAGTTGCACTGGCAAGGCGTCGGGATTGGCCGAGGCTTCGCTGCGGTGCTGGTAATAGCTGTCCAGGCCGCCGGCGACAATCGCTTCGGCCACCGCCTGGCAACCCGGGCAGCAGAACTCGCGGGACTCCCCGAGCACGACGGCGGTGAAGCGGCTGCCGGAGGGGACGGGCAGGGCGCAGTGGTAGCAGGGGAGTGGGGTGGTCATCTGATAAATCTATGTTGTCCGCAAGGGCCTCTTCGCGAGCAGGCTCGCTCCCACCTGTTTCTTGGACACTGGAGATCCATTGTGGGAGCGAGCCTGCTCGCGAATGCGCGAAGCGCAGGGTTACCGCTTCAGGTCTTCAGCACCTTGCAGCGGCTCATCGCCCAGCAGCAGGTCCTTGTCGTGGCTGACCTGTTCTTCTTCGAACATGCGCCAGATATGGTCGTCCTGGCTGCCCAGCAATTCGACAAAACGCCGGCCTTCAACCTTGTCGTTGACCTGGCCGACGTAGCGACCTTGCTCGGTTTCACTGCGGGTGAGGATGATCTTGCGGTCCTTCTCTGGCTGGGTCGGCGAGATCAGGTTGAGTTCCAGGGTCTGTGGCTGGCTGTCGCCGGTCAGGTGCAGGGTGACTTCGCCCGTCATGCCGTCCAGGTGTACGTTGGCGCGCAATTGCAGGTTCTGGGCCAGCAACTCGCGGTCGAGCGAGCGGTTGATGCCTTTGCCGGCCTCGTAGTAGTTGTCGTTGACCAGGTTGTCCGGGTTGTTCACCGCGATGGTCACCATCGACAGGGTCAGTGTCACCGAGCAGGCCAGGATGCCGATGATGATCCATGGCCAGAGGTGCTTGTACCAGGGGCTGGTGACGTTTGCTGCAGGCATGATGACTTCTCTCAACGAATTTGTGGGCCGATGAATCGGCTCTTGGCTTCAACGTGGACGCTGTCGTCTTCGGCATCGCGGAGGATGAATTTCACCTCGTTGGTGCTCGACGGCAATTGTTCTGGTGAACTGGACAGCTCGACCGGCATGCTGAAAATCTCACCGGCACCGACGTTGATCTCGCGCTTGCCCTGCAGTCGCAGGTCCGGCAGGCCGGCGGCTTCGAGGACGTAGGTGTGGTCGCGCTGGTCCTTGTTCATGACTTTCAGGCTGTAGACGTTCTCGATTCGCCCCTCGGCGTTCTCGCGATACAGCACGCGGTCCTTGCTGACGTCGAAACCCACCAGCGGGCGCATGAAGAACGCGGTGATCAGCAGGGTGATCATCGCCAGCAGGACCAGGGCGTAGCCAATCAGGCGCGGGCGCAGTTTATGGGTTTTTTGCCCGGACAGGTTGTGCTCGGTGGTGTAGCTGATCAACCCGCGTGGATAGTTCATCTTGTCCATGATGCTGTCGCAGGCGTCGATGCAGGCCGCGCAGCCGATGCATTCGATCTGCAGGCCGTCACGAATATCGATCCCGGTAGGGCAGACCTGGACGCACATGGTGCAATCGATGCAGTCGCCCAGGCCCTGGGCCTTGTAGTCCACGCCTTTCTTGCGTGGACCACGGGCTTCGCCACGGCGCGGGTCGTAGGAGACGATCAGGGTGTCCTTGTCGAACATCACGCTCTGGAAGCGCGCATACGGACACATGTAGATGCACACTTGCTCACGCAGCCAGCCGGCGTTGCCATAGGTGGCGAGGGTGAAGAAACCGACCCAGAAATACGACCAGCCATCGGCTTGCCCGGTGAAAAACTCGATCACCAGTTCGCGGATCGGCGAAAAATAGCCGACAAAGGTCATGCCGGTGACAAAGCCGATCAATAGCCACAGCGAGTGTTTGCTGAGTTTACGCAGGAATTTGTTGGCGCTCATTGGCGCTTTGTCGAGCTTGATGCGTTGGTTGCGATCACCTTCGGTGACTTTTTCGCACCACATGAAGATCCAGGTCCAGACACTCTGCGGGCAGGTATAGCCGCACCAGACGCGTCCGGCGTACACGGTAATAAAGAACAGGCCGAAGGCGGCGATGATCAGCAGGCCGGACAGCAGGATGAAATCCTGGGGCCAGAATGTCGCGCCAAAAATGAAGAATTTGCGTTCCGGCAGGTTCCACCAGACGGCCTGGTGGCCACCCCAATTGAGCCAGACCGTGCCAAAGTACAGCAGGAACAGGCCGGCGCCGCCCATCATCCGCAAATTGCGGAACAGACCGGTGAAGGCGCGGGTGTAGATTTTTTCCCGGGAGGCGTAGAGGTCGACGCTGTTGTTCGCGTTCTTGGCGGGCGGAGTGACGTCGTGTACAGGAATCTGATTGCTCATCGATGCATCCCACGGCAGTGGAAAAATGCCTCGGTCAGTACGTGCCAACCGGGGTCAAAAAGGCTATTGCAGTGGCTTAATGATACGCCTGTAGCTCTAGCTCAAGGGTGCGACCTTTGGTCGCGTTGGGGGAAGGCCCTGAATGGTGTAGCAAATGTAACAAATCATGATGCAGGTCAATTGACTTGTTCAGTATGGACGATTTTGCCGGCACCACTCTCGCGATCAGCAGGTGGCGCGCCGCCATTACCCTGAAATATCGGCAATTAATTGCATCGGGTCAGGGGGCTGTCCCGATTCATTGAGGGTCAGTAAGTTGTGTTCCGTTCAGGTTCGGCCTGAAACGACACCACTCACCCTTTATGAAAAAGGACTTTTATGAAGCCCATGACCTGTTACAGGATCGCCGCACTGCTGGCGGTTTTTTGCGTTGCGCCGGCAGCCCTGTCTGCAGCTACCCATGATCCACCCGCTCATCTTGTCTTCACCTCCGATCCTCAGTATCCCTGGAGCGAAAGCTCCGACGAAGGGCAGCCCGAGACCGATGCAAAAAGAGACGCCCGCTCGAAGTGGCTGATCGAAACCCAATACGCGGATGTTGCCGACTTCAGGAAGAACTTCGGCGGCGCCAGCCGGGTGCCGGTGATGATCAATGGCGACATCACCGCGTACGGTCATGACTGGCAGCGTTCAGTGGTGATGCCGATCCTCGATGCCAAGCTGGAACGGACCTACGACTACGGCCTGGGCAATCACGACTACGAAAACAACGTCGATGACTGCTTTCTCAATCGTTGTGCCGCCGCCAGTGTCGAGGCCATCAAGGAGCGTTACTGGGGCAAGGTCGACAGCATGGATTTCGGCGTACGGGTGTTGGGCAATACCGACATTTATTACGGCAGCCTGGCCTATGCGAAAACCTTTGGCGATCTGTTGTTGGTCCAGTTGCACAATGAGCCGACCTACACCGCCACCTTCAGCACCGGGGTGCCCTGGATCAGCGCCAAAGAGTTCGAGATCAATGATTCGCTGGACTGGCTGGAAGGCATCTTGAGGAAGGCCCGTGAGCAGGGCCGGATTGTCATCCTGAGCATGCACAAACCGCGGGACTGGGCTGGGGATGGGCAACAGCTCGAGCGGTTGCGCAGCATGGTCGAGCGATATCGGGTGACGGCGGTGTTCGCCGGTCATTATCACGAGTATTCGGGTCGCTACTGGAGCGCGTCGGAGCAGTTCGGTACGGTGCCGGTGTTTCTCAGCGGTTCGGCGTCACAGCAGACCTATCTGATTGCCAGTTTCTCCAAGGACCGCAAGACCCTGACGGTCAATCGGGTTAGGGCAAACAATTGGCCCAGCCGGCAGGTCGAGTCGGAGATTGAAGTCCGTTACTAAAAGGCTTTGCGCCATTATGCAAAACGGCCCCGTCAGTTATCTGGCGGGGCCGTTTTAGTGTTGCATCAAGCAGCGTTAGCCTTACTCGGCGTCCGCAGCCTTCTCACCGTGAGACAGGCTGTAAACGTAGGCGGCCAGCAGGTGAACCTTGTCGTTACCCTGCATTTGCTCTTGCGCAGGCATCTGGCCCTGACGGCCGTAACGGATGGTCTGCTGCAGTTGAGCGAAGCTCGAACCGTAGATGAAGGCGGCCGGGTGCGTCAGGTTTGGCGCGCCCATGGCGGGTGTGCCTTTACCTTCAGGACCATGGCAAACCGCGCAGTTGGTGGCGAACAGTTTCTGCCCGGCAACCGGATCGGCCTTGGTGCCTTCCGGCAGCTTGCGACCATCGAGGTTGGTCAGGACAAATGCAGCCACATCGCTGACGCCTTGCTCACCGATCACTTCAGCCCAGGCCGGCATGACGGCGTGGCGACCGCCCATGATGGTGGTCTTGATTTCTTCCGGCGAACCGCCCCAGCGCCAGTCGGCGTCGGTCAGGTTCGGGAAGCCGTAGGCGCCCTTGGCGTCGGAACCGTGGCAAACCGAGCAGTTGGAGGCGAACAGACGGCCTCCCATCTTCAGGGCTTGTGGGTCCTTGGCCACTTCTTCAATCGGCATGGCCGCGAATTTGGCGAAGATCGGCCCGAACTTGGCATCCGACTTGGCCATTTCCTTTTCCCACTCGTGAACACCGGTCCAGCCGGACTGGCCGTTGGCGAAGGGGGTCTGCTTCTCGTTGTCCAGGTAGGTGTAGCCTGGCAGCAGGCCTTTCCAGTTACCCAGGCCCGGGTACAGCGCCAGGTAACCCAAGGCGAAGATGATGGTGCCGACGAACAGCATGAACCACCATTTCGGCAACGGGTTGTCGTATTCCTCGATCCCGTCGAACGAGTGGCCAACGGTTTCATCCGTCTGCTCGGCGCGCTGGCCCTTGCGGGTCGACAGCAGCAGCCAGGTCAGGGCGAAGATGGTACCCAGACTGAGGACTGTGACGTACAGACTCCAGAACGTAGTCATTCTTTGTTACTCCTAGAAGCTTGCTCGACGTGCTTGATGGCTTCGGGATCATCCGCGAAAGGCAGCAAGGTCGCGTCTTCAAACTCGGACTTGCGCTTGGGGCTGAACACCCACAGGGCCAGGCCGATAAAGGCAACCATCACGACAACGGTGCCCAGGCCACGAATCATCCCGATATCCATTTAGATCACCGTTTGCTTTTGATGATGGTGCCCAGGCCTTGCAGATAGGCCACCAGCGCGTCCATTTCGGTCTTGCCCTTCACGGCATCCTTGGCACCGGCGATGTCTTCGTCGGTGTAAGGGACGCCGAGCGTGCGCAGGACTTCCATTTTCTTGGCGGTGTCCTTGCCGTCGAGCTTGTTTTCCACGAGGAACGGGTAGGCCGGCATTTTCGACTCGGGCACTACGTTGCGCGGGTTGTACAAGTGCGCACGCTGCCAGTCATCGGAGTAACGACCGCCGACACGGGCCAGGTCCGGACCGGTACGCTTGGAGCCCCACAGGAACGGGTGGTCCCAGACGCTTTCACCGGCAACCGAGTAGTGGCCGTAACGTTCGGTTTCAGCACGGAACGGACGGATCATCTGCGAGTGGCAGCCGACACAGCCGTTGGCGATATAAACGTCGCGGCCTTCCAGTTCAAGGGCGGTGCGCGGCTTCATGCCTTCGACCGGCTTGTTGGTGACGTCCTGGAAAAACAGCGGAACGATTTGGGTCAGGCCGCCAACGCTGACGGCGATGACCATGAAGAAGGCCAGCAGGCCAATATTCTTCTCGACTGCTTCATGCTTCATCAGTGAGCTCCAACTACAGCGATCTTGGTAGCGGCTTCAGCTTCGGCTGGGTCCGAGGCACGTACGGTACGGAATACGTTGTAGGCCATGAACAGCATGCCGCTAGCGAAGAATGCACCGCCCAGGGCGCGAACGATAAAGCCCGGGTGGCTGGCTTGCAGCGCTTCAACAAACGAGTAGGTCAGGGTGCCGTCGTCGTTGATTGCACGCCACATCAGGCCCTGGGTGATGCCGTTGACCCACATCGAAGCGATGTAGAGCACGGTACCGATGGTCGCGAGCCAGAAGTGGGTGTTGATCAGTGCGGTGCTGTGCATCTGCGCACGACCGAACAGTTTCGGGATCATGTGGTAGATGGCACCGATCGAGATCATCGCTACCCAGCCCAAGGCACCGGCGTGTACGTGGCCGATGGTCCAGTCGGTGTAGTGAGACAGCGAGTTGACGGTCTTGATGGCCATCATCGGGCCTTCGAAGGTCGACATGCCGTAGAACGCCAGCGAGACGACCAGGAAGCGCAGAATCGGGTCGGTACGCAGCTTATGCCAGGCGCCCGACAGGGTCATCATGCCGTTGATCATGCCGCCCCAGCTTGGTGCCAGCAGGATGATCGACATTGCCATGCCCAGGGATTGAGCCCAGTCCGGCAGTGCGGTGTAGTGCAGGTGGTGCGGACCGGCCCAGATGTACAGGGTGATCAGTGCCCAGAAGTGCACGATGGAGAGGCGATAGGAGTAGATCGGACGTTCGGCCTGTTTCGGCACGAAGTAGTACATCATCCCCAGGAAGCCGGTGGTCAGGAAGAAACCTACGGCGTTGTGGCCGTACCACCATTGGATCATCGCGTCAGTCGCACCGGAATAGGCCGAGTAGGACTTGAAGAAACTGACCGGCAGCGAGGCGTGGTTGACGATGTGCAGCATCGCCGTCACGACGATGAACGCACCGTAGAACCAGTTGCCCACATAGATGTGCTTGGTCTTGCGCTTGGTGATGGTGCCGAAGAACACCAGACCGTAGGTTACCCAGACGATGGCCAGCAGAATAGCCAGGGGCCATTCCAGTTCCGCGTATTCCTTGGTGGTGGTGTAACCCAGCGGCAAGGTAATGATCGCGCCGACGATCACCGCTTGCCATCCCCAGAAGGTGAAGGCGGCGAGGCTGTCGGAAATCAGTCGCGTTTGGCAGGTTCGCTGCACGACATAATAGGAAGTGGCAAACAACGCACAACCACCGAAGGCGAAAATCACCAGGTTGGTGTGCAGTGGGCGCAGGCGTCCAAAGCTCGTCCATGGCAGACCGAAGTTCAACTCCGGCCAGACCAGTTGCGAGGCGATGAATACACCGAGCCCCATGCCAAGGATCCCCCAGACCACCGTCATGATGGCGAACTGGCGGACTACCTTATAGTTATAAGCAGTCGGACTGATTGCTGTGCTCATTCTAAGGTTCCACGGTTTGGGTGTTTTATTAGGGATAAAAATCGGCCGCAAGTATGGAGAAAGCGGGGGGTCATTGCAACGCGCCATGACCTGGGTCAATGCTTTCAAAAGCTGATTCTGCGGCCTTTCCATGCGCCGCGTAGGGTCAAATTTACCCAGGGGCAAAATGTCCCGGCGGACGAAAAAGGCGAGGGGGTCGAGTCAGTTGTAACGGGGTGTGTTTAAACGAGGCGTTCAGGTGACAGACGGCAACTTGGTCGACAGCCGGTATCTACCGGCGTTTGCGGCCTGTCATCGAACAGATTCGTCGAAACCATCCTGTACGGTTGACCTGCGACCGGCCGTTGCCAGTCCGCTTCGCAGCAAGCTTAGACGCGAATCTGCGGAACCGAAAGGCAGCGCTTTTTGGGGGTGCGACAATGGGTCGCAAAGGAGGCGGGAACTGCCGCATCGGAAGATGCGGCAGTGATGCGGATGGGATTTATTCGCCTTTGGCTTCTGCTTGCAGGGGTTGTCCGCCGGTGCCATGGGAGAGGCTGTAGACGTAGGCCGCCAGCAACTGCACTTTGTCATTACCGAGCAGTTCGTGCTGCGCCGGCATATGGCCCTGGCGACCATGGCGAATGGTCTGCTGCAGTTGCGCCAAGCTGGTGCCGTAGATGAAAGCGGCCGGTTGGGTCAGGTTCGGAGCGCCCATCGCTTCCATGCCCTGACCGTTGGCGCCATGGCACGCTACGCAGGTGGTGCTGAACGCCTGCTGTCCGGCTTGCAGGTCGGCACCGCTGTCCTGAGGCAGCGGCAGGCCCGCCAGTTCGTGGCGCACATAGGCTGCGACGTTCTTCACGCCGGCTTCGCCGAGCATGTCGCCCCAGGCCGGCATCGCCGCGATGCGTCCACCCATGATCGTGGTCTTGATCGCCTCGGCGCTGCCGCCCCAGCGCCAGGTGCTGTCGGCCAGGTTGGGGAAGCCGAAGGCGCCCTTGGCGTCCGAGCCGTGGCACACCGAGCAGTTGGAGGCGAACAGGCGTCCACCCATTTTCAACGCTTGCGGGTCCTTGGCCACTTCTTCCACCGGCATCGCTGCAAATTTGGCGAAGATCGGCCCGAACTTTGCGTCAGCCTTGGCCATTTCCTTGTCCCATTCCTTGGTCTGGGTCCAGCCGTCCTGATAACCCGGCAGGATGCCTTTCCAGTTACCCAGGCCCGGGTAGAGGATGAGGTAGCCGACGGCGAACACCAGGGTGCCGGCGAACAGCAGGAACCACCATTGCGGCAGTGGGTTGTCGTATTCCTCGATGCCATCGAAGGCATGGCCCATGGTCTGGTCGACACTGCCCTTGGTCTCGCCCTTGCGGGTGCCGACCAGCAGCCAGGTCAGGCCGATCAGGCTGCCAATGGTCAGTACGCAGATCCACGTACTCCAGAAGGTGGTCATGGCCGGGTGCTCCTTGTGCCAGTTTCTTGGGTGCTGTCGGGTTGCGGCTCATCGGCAAACGGCAACAGGCGCGCTTCGGCAAATTCCGGGGTGCGCTTGCTGTTAAACACCCACAGTGTCAGGCCGATAAAGGCCACGAACACCACGAGCGTACCCAGGCCGCGGATCATTCCAGTGCTCAAATCAATCACCATGGCTCACCTCTTGCTCTTGATCGCAGTGCCGAGCACTTGCAGGTAGGCGACCAGCGCGTCCATCT
The DNA here is from genome assembly GCF_019212185.1 of Pseudomonas fluorescens. NCBI lineage: Bacteria > Pseudomonadati > Pseudomonadota > Gammaproteobacteria > Pseudomonadales > Pseudomonadaceae > Pseudomonas > Pseudomonas fluorescens. The sequence continues at coordinate 4,566,430 of NZ_CP078138.1, read as the reverse complement.
CCGACTTGCCCTTGAGCGACTCGGTGGCGCCGGCGATGTCTTCGTCGGTGTACGGCACGCCGAGGGTGCGCATGGCCTTGATCTTGGTCTCGGTGTGACTGCTGTCGAGCTGATTGGCCACCAGCCACGGGTAGGCGGGCATCTTCGACTCGGGCACCACGTTGCGCGGGTTGTACAGGTGCGCGCGGTGCCAGTCATCGGAGTAGCGGGCGCCGACGCGGGCCAGGTCCGGACCGGTACGCTTGGAGCCCCAGAGGAACGGGTGGTCCCAGACGCTTTCACCGGCCACCGAGTAGTGGCCATAACGCTCGGTCTCGGCGCGGAACGGCCGGATCATCTGCGAGTGACAGCCAACGCAGCCTTCGCGGATGTAAATGTCGCGGCCTTCGAGTTGCAGCGCGGTGTAAGGCTTCATGCCTTCGACCGGCTTGTTGGTGACGTCCTGGAAGAACAGCGGGACGATCTGGGTCAGACCGCCGATGCTCACCGCAAACACCATCAGCAGCAGGAGCAGGCCGACGTTTTTCTCAATCGTTTCGTGTTTCATGGCGGACTCCTCAGGCCATCTGCGCCGCGGCGGCGACTTCGGCAGGTTGGGCTTCACGCACGGTGCGCCAGGTGTTGTAGGCCATCAGCAACATGCCGCTGAAGAAGATCGCGCCGCCGACCAGACGCACGACGAAGCCTGGGTGGCTGGCCACCAGGGTTTCGACGAAGGAGTAGGTCAGGGTCCCGTCTTCGTTGACTGCACGCCACATCAGGCCCTGGGCGATGCCGTTGACCCACATCGAGGCGATGTAGAGCACGGTGCCGATAGTGGCCAGCCAGAAGTGCGCATTGATCAGGCCGATGCTGTGCATCTGCGCACGCCCGAAGATTTTCGGGATCATGTGGTACAGCGCACCAATCGAGATCATTGCCACCCAGCCGAGCGCGCCGGCGTGAACGTGGCCGATGGTCCAGTCGGTGTAGTGGGAGAGGGCGTTGACGGTCTTGATCGCCATCATCGGACCTTCGAAGGTCGACATGCCGTAGAACGCCAGGGATACCACGAGGAAACGCAGGATCGGGTCGCTGCGCAGCTTATGCCAGGCACCCGAGAGGGTCATCATACCGTTGATCATGCCGCCCCAGCTCGGAGCCAGGAGGATCAGCGACATCACCATGCCCAGCGACTGCGCCCAGTCTGGCAGCGCGGTGTAGTGCAGGTGGTGCGGGCCGGCCCAGATGTACAGGGTGATCAGCGCCCAGAAGTGCACGATCGACAGGCGATACGAGTACACCGGACGTTCGGCCTGTTTCGGCACGAAGTAGTACATCATCCCGAGGAAGCCAGCAGTTAGGAAAAAGCCTACCGCGTTATGTCCGTACCACCACTGCACCATGGCATCGGTCGCACCGGCATACACCGAGTAGGACTTGGTCAGGCTGACCGGCAGTTCCATGTTGTTGACGATGTGCAGGATGGCGACGGTGATGATGAAGGCGCCGAAGAACCAGTTGCCGACGTAGATGTGCTTGGTCTTGCGCTTCATCAGCGTGCCGAAGAATACGATGGCGTAGGCGACCCAGACGATGGTGATCAGGATATCGATCGGCCACTCCAGTTCGGCGTACTCCTTGGAACTGGTGTAGCCCAGTGGCAGGGTGATGGCTGCCAGCAGAATCACCAGTTGCCAGCCCCAGAACGTGAACGCGGCGATTTTCGGCGCAAACAGTTGGGTTTGGCAGGTCCGTTGTACCGAGTAGAACGAGGCGGCGAACAGCGCGCAGCCACCAAAGGCGAAGATCACCGCGTTGGTGTGCAGCGGGCGTAGGCGACCGAAGCTGGTCCACGGCAAGTTGAAGTTCAGTTCGGGCCAGACCAATTGCGCCGCGAGAAAAACCCCGAGGCCCATGCCGACGATGCCCCAGACCACCGTCATAATGGCGAATTGGCGGACCACCTTGTAGTTATAGGCGGTACTTGTAGAAGTGTTCATGGTTCCCCATCCACGGTTCAGCCGAAGCGAGCGACTGCAAGGCAGCGACTCTCCCTTCGCCTGGAGTTATAGGCAGATTAAAAGCGAGGCAAGCATGGACAATGAGCACAACGCCAGTATTGACGGGGATCAATGGGCGCAGTGTGTGCGGGACAATGGCTGGCTGTGGGATGCGGCGGCTGGCAAGGTTTCGAAGCAAACGCCAACCCTGATTTTGGCCCACGGTTCCGGCGCACCGATGGACAGCGGATTCATGACGAATTTCGCTGCACGCCTCGCTGCGCTTGGGATCAACGTGCTGCGCTTCGAGTTTCCTTACATGGCGCAGCGACGTCTGGACGGCGGCAAGCGTCCGCCGAACACCACACCAAAGTTGCTCGAGCACTGGCGGGAAGTCTATGGGGTGGTGCGACGCCATGTCGCTGGGCCGCTGGCCATCGGCGGCAAGTCAATGGGCGGGCGTATGGCCAGTATGGTAGCGGATGAGTTGGGGGCGGATGCGCTGGTGTGTCTGGGTTATCCGTTTTATGCAGTGGGGAAACCGGAGAAGCCTCGCGTCGAGCATTTGCCCGGATTGAAGGCACCGACTCTAATCGTGCAAGGCGAGCGCGATGCGCTGGGGGATCGTGCGGCGGTGGCGGGCTATACCTTGTCACCGAGTATTGAGGTGTTGTGGCTGGTGTCCGGCGACCATGACCTGAAGCCGTTGAAAGCTTCAGGCTTTACCCATGAGCAGCATCTGGCGACGGCGGCGGGGCGGGTGGCGGCGTTTCTTCAGTGAGACCTTTGCCCGCGATAAGGCCTGCGAGAGCACACCTTTCAGCCCGACAATAAAAAAACCGGAAGCTCTCGCCATCCGGTTTTTTTGGGGTTGCCAGGGCGATCAGCGGTTAAACCGCTCCACCAACGAATACTGGGTATTCGCGGTCTTGGTCAGCTCTTCACTCAACAGCGCCGAGTTCTGCGCCTGTTCCGAGGTCTGGTCGGCCAGCTCGGAAATGTTGCTGATGTTGCGACTGATTTCCTCGGCCACCGCGCTTTGCTCTTCGGTGGCGGCGGCGATCTGGGTGGTCATGTCGGTGATGTTGGCCACCGCCTCGCTGATCCCCACCAGCGCCTGATCGGCTTCCAGTACCCGGGCCACCCCTTCTTCCGCCTGGCGATGCCCGGCTTCCATGGTTTGTACGGCGGTGCTGGCGGTTTGCTGGAGCTTGGCGATCAGGCTGTGGATCTGCCCGGTGGATTCGCTGGTGCGTTGCGCCAGTTGCCGTACTTCGTCGGCGACTACGGCAAAGCCCCGGCCCATTTCGCCGGCGCGGGCGGCTTCGATGGCGGCGTTGAGGGCCAGCAGGTTGGTCTGGTCGGCAATGCCCTTGATCACATCGACAACACCGCCGATCTCGTCGCTGTCCTTGGCCAGTTGGGTGACGGTCAGGCCGGTTTCGCCGACCACTACCGACAGGCGCTGGATCGCTTCGCGGGTTTCCCCGGCGATGTCACGGCCACGTCCGGTCAGGCGATTGGCTTCCTGCGTAGCGTCGGCGGTGCGCTGCACATGGCTGGCGACTTCCTGGGTGGTAGCGGCCATCTGGTTGACTGCTGTCGCCACTTGCTCGGTCTCGAGGCGCTGACGCTCAAGGCCAATGGAGCTGTCGTGGGCCAGTTGATCGGACTGACGCGCCTGTCCGGTCAAGTGCTCGGCGGTGTCCTGCAGGCGGGTCAGGCAGGTTTTCAGGCGTGCTTCCTGACTGAGGATCGACATCTCCAGACGCGCCTGCGCGCCGCGGCTGTCGGTGTACATCTGCGCGATCAGTGGGTCAGAGGTGGTTTGCTCGGCCAGGCGCAGCAATCGCTTGAGGCCACGCTGCTGCCAACTCAAGCCGAGCAGGCCCAGCGGCACGGAGAGGCCGGCGGCCAAGGCAAAGCCCCATTGCGAGTTGAGGGTGGCGCCGATCATAAAACTCAACTGGCTGACCAGAATGAACGGCAGCCAATCCTGCAGCACCGGCAACCACTTGTCGCGCTGGGGAACAGCGGACTTCCCCTGGTTGAGGCGCTGGTACAGGGTTTCGGCGCGCCGGATCTGTTCCGCGGTCGGCTTGACCCGCACCGACTCATAGCCGACGACCTGGTTGTCGTCGAACACCGGCGTCACGTAGGCGTTGACCCAATAGTGGTCACCGTTCTTGCAGCGATTCTTGACAATGCCCATCCATGGCAGGCCTTGTTTCAATGTGCCCCACATGTGCGCGAACACCGCCGATGGCACGTCAGGGTGACGAACCAGGTTGTGCGGCGCACGGATCAGTTCTTCACGGGAAAAACCACTGATCTCGACGAATGCATCGTTGCAGTAGTTGATCACACCCTTGGCATCGGTGGTGGAGATCAACCGTTGCTGAGCCGGGAAGGTCCGTTCGCGCTGTGTGATGGGCTGGTTATTACGCATGGCTGTTTCAATCCGCAAGGCTTTGACAGGGTGTCGGCCAGCCTGGCGAAATATTGAAATTATTTTTCAACAATGGGTGATGCGTCGCAAAATGACTGGTGCGTCATGTTCTTTGAAGCCGAATGATCTGCCCCTGTGGGAGCGAGCCTGCTCGCTCCCACAATGGACCGGGTTAACCATTTGAACAGCATTGCAGTCTCACAATGGCTGTCATCCCGCAATCAACTGCCGCAATACATAATGCAAAATCCCCCCTGCCTTGAAGTACTCCACCTCATTCAGGGTATCGATGCGGCACAACACCTCAATCCGCTCGCTGCTGCCGTCCTCCCGGGTAATGATCAGCGGCAAATTCATCCGCGGCGCCAATTCGACCCCGCTCAGCCCTTGAATGCTCAAGGTTTCCTTGCCGGTGAGCTTCAGGCTCTTGCGGTTCTGATCAAGCTTGAACTGCAGCGGCAAGACGCCCATGCCCACCAGATTGGAGCGGTGTATCCGCTCGAAGCTCTCGGCGATCACCGCCTTGATTCCCAGCAGGTTGGTACCCTTGGCCGCCCAGTCACGGCTTGAGCCGGTGCCGTATTCCTGGCCGGCAATGACCACCAGTGGCGTGCCGCTGGCCTGATAGCGCATGGCCGCGTCGTAGATCGCCAGTTTTTCGCCGCTGGGGATGTACAGGGTGTTGCCCCCTTCCTCGCCGCCAAGCATTTCATTGCGGATCCGGATGTTGGCAAAGGTGCCGCGCATCATCACTTCATGGTTGCCGCGCCGTGAGCCGTAGGAGTTGAAATCCCGTGGTTCCACGCCTTGCTCACGCAGGTAGCGCCCGGCCGGGCTGTCGGCCTTGATGTTGCCGGCAGGGGAGATGTGGTCGGTGGTCACCGAGTCGCCGAGCAGGGCCAGGATGCGCGTGCCGTTGACGTCCTCGATCACCGGCGGAGGGCCACCAATACCGTCGAAAAACGGTGGGTGCTGGATGTAGGTGGAAGAATCCTGCCAGACGTAGGTCGCCGCTTGTGGCACTTCAATCGCTTGCCATTGCGCATCGCCGGCAAACACCTCGGCATACTCCTTGTGAAACATGGCGGTGGAGACCTGGCTGACCGCCGCCGCGATCTCCTGGCTGGTCGGCCAGATATCCCGCAGGTACACCGGATTGCCGTCCCTATCGTCGCCCAATGGTTCGCTGGCGATATCGATCCGTACAGTGCCGGCCAGGGCATAGGCCACTACCAACGGTGGCGAGGCCAGCCAGTTGGTTTTCACCAGCGGGTGGACCCGGCCTTCGAAGTTTCGATTGCCCGACAGCACCGAGGCGACGGTGAGGTCGGAGCCCTGGATGGCTTTCTCAATCGGTTCCGGCAACGGCCCGGAGTTGCCGATGCACGTGGTGCAGCCATAACCCACCAAGGCAAAGCCGAGCTGATCGAGGTAAGGCGTCAGGCCGGCGGCCTTGTAATAGTCGGTGACCACCTTGGAACCGGGGGCCAGGGAACTCTTGACCCAGGGTTTGCGGGTCAGGCCCTTTTCCACGGCCTTCTTCGCCAGCAACCCGGCGGCCATCATCACGCTCGGGTTGGAGGTGTTGGTGCAGGAAGTGATCGCGGCAATCACCACCGCGCCGTTTTTCAGGCGGTAGGTGTGGCCTTCATGTTGATAGTCCGCCTCGCCGACCAGATCGGCGTTGCCCACCGCGACACCGCCACCGCCCTCACTTTCAAGGCGACCCTCTTCCTTGCTGGTGGGTTTGACCGCCAGACCGAGGAAGTCGCTGAAGGCCTGGGCGACGTTGGGTAGCGATACCCGGTCCTGCGGGCGCTTCGGGCCGGCAAGGCTGGCTTCTACACTGCCCATGTCCAGCGCCAGGCTGTCGCTGAACTGCGGCTCCTGGCCGGGCAGGCGCCACAGGCCCTGGGCCTTGCTGTAGGCCTCGACCAGCTTGACCAAGGCGTCGGGCCGCCCGGACAGGCGCAGGTAGTCCAGAGTGACTTCATCCACCGGGAAGAAACCGCAGGTGGCGCCGTACTCCGGCGCCATATTGGCGAGGGTCGCGCGGTCGGCCAATGGCAGTTCGCCAAGGCCGTCACCATAGAACTCGACGAATTTTCCCACCACGCCTTTCTTGCGCAGCATTTGGGTGACCGTCAGCACCAGGTCGGTGGCGGTGATGCCCTCCTTGAGCTTGCCGCTGAGCTTGAAGCCGATCACTTCCGGAATCAGCATCGACACCGGTTGCCCGAGCATCGCCGCTTCCGCCTCGATTCCGCCGACGCCCCAGCCAAGCACACCGAGGCCATTGATCATGGTGGTGTGCGAATCGGTGCCTACCAGGGTGTCGGGAAAGGCGTAGGTGCGACCGTCTTCTTCCTTGGTCCAGACCGTGCGGCCGAGGTACTCAAGGTTGACCTGGTGACAGATGCCGGTGCCGGGCGGCACCACGCTGAAATTATCGAACGCGCTTTGGCCCCAGCGCAGGAACGCATAACGCTCCCCGTTACGCTGCATTTCGATGTCGACGTTATGCTCGAACGCGCCGCTGCTGGCGAAGGCATCGACCATCACCGAGTGGTCGATCACCAGGTCCACCGGCGACAGCGGATTGATTCGCTGCGGGTCGCCACCGGCCTTGGCCATGGCGGCGCGCATGGCCGCCAGGTCGACCACCGCCGGTACCCCGGTAAAGTCCTGCATCAGCACGCGCGCGGGGCGATACTGGATCTCCCGGTCGCTGCGTCGCTCCTTGAGCCAGGCGGCGAGTGCCTTGAGGTCGGTGCCGGTGACGGTCTTGCCGTCCTCCCAGCGCAGCAGGTTTTCCAGCAGGACTTTCAGGGACATTGGCAACGAGTCGAGGTTGCCCAGGGATTTGGCGGCTTCCGGCAAGCTGAAGTAATGGTAGGTCCGGTCGTCGACTTGCAGGGTCTTAAGGGTTTTCAGGCTATCGAGGGACGGCATTGAATTCACTCCTTTGAGTCCGCACGGCTACGGACTGACGGGACGGGCAGAGCACTAAAGCTAGCGCTGTTTTAAGTAGCTGGCTAATAACTGGACTCTATGGGCGAGTCCAAGGTTCCGAAGTCAGCTATCATGCGCCGGTTTTCGTGACAGGCTTTGCTACAGGGCAAGTTTGCGCACAATTGCCCAGGAGATTTAATGAACACGCTCTTTATGCATTGCCGTCCAGGTTTCGAAGGTGAAGTCTGCTCGGAAATCGCCGATCTCGCTGCACACCTGAATGTGTCCGGTTACGCCAAGGCCAAGCCAAGCACCGCCTGTGCCGAATTTGTCTGCACTGAAGCCGACGGTGCCGAGCGCCTGATGCGTGGCCAGCGCTTCTCGCAGTTGATCTTCCCGCGGCAATGGGCGCGCGGCACCTTCATCGACTTGCCGGAAACCGACCGCATCAGTGTGATCCTCGCCCACATGGCCGACTTCCCGGTGTGTGGCAGTCTGTGGCTGGAGATGGTCGATACCAATGACGGCAAAGAGCTGTCGAATTTCTGCAAAAAATTCGAAGTGCACCTGCGCAAGGCGCTGATGGCCGCTGGGAAGTTGGTGGAGGACGCACACAAACCGCGGCTGCTGCTGACCTTCAAGAGCGGTCGCGAAGTGTTCCTCGGCCTGGCTGAAGCCAACAACTCGGCGATGTGGCCAATGGGCATTCCGCGCCTGAAATTTCCTCGTGAGGCGCCGAGCCGTTCGACCCTCAAGCTGGAGGAGGCCTGGCACCACTTCATACCCCGTGAGCAATGGGACGAGCGCCTGCACAGCGACATGACGGGCGTAGACCTGGGCGCCGCGCCGGGCGGCTGGACCTGGCAACTGGTCAATCGCGGCATGCTGGTCACCGCCATCGACAACGGTCCGATGGCCGAAAGCCTGATGGACACCGGTCTGGTGCAGCACCTCATGGCCGATGGTTTTACCTTCAAGCCCAAGCAGCCGGTGGACTGGATGGTCTGCGACATCGTCGAGAAGCCGGCGCGTAACGCCGCGATGCTCGAAGAGTGGATCGGCGAAGGGCATTGCCGTGAGGCGGTGGTCAACTTGAAGTTGCCGATGAAGCAGCGGTATGCCGAGGTCAAGCGCTTGCTCGAACGTATCGAGGAAGGCTTCAAGGCCCGCGGGATCAAGGTCGATATCGGCTGCAAACAGCTGTACCACGACCGTGAGGAAGTGACCTGCCACCTTCGTCGGCACGACGTGAGCAAGCCCAAGAAACGCTGAGCCGGCACCCCAGATGACGTTATCCCCGGCATTGCGCGACAATGCCGGTCAGTTTCAGGAGTCCATCATGAGTGAAATGATCAACACGCCGGTCGACGGCACCCTTGACGCCACAGGCTTGAATTGCCCGGAGCCGGTGATGATGCTGCACCAGCACATCCGCGACCTGGTCCCCGGTGGCCTGCTCAAAGTCATCGCCACCGACCCCTCGACCCGCCGCGATATTCCCAAGTTCTGCGTGTTCCTCGACCATGAATTGGTAGGCCAGCATGAAGAGGCGGGTACCTATCTGTACTGGATTCGCAAGAAGACCTGACAACATAACCCCTGTAGGAGCAGCCGGGCGGCGTTCCGCTGCTCGCGATGAGGTCGGCACATTCAACATCGTTGCTGGCTGAGACATCGCTATCGCCAGCAGGCTGGCTTCTACAGGGTTTTGCGCTCACACCATGGGTGATCGAGACAAAACCTGTAGGAAGGCTCTTACTGCACCAACCGAATCCGCTTGCGCGCACTGCGCACCAGCCTGATCGACAGCATCAGCGCCGCGCAGCTGAGGCCGGCGATCAGGCCTTCCCACAGCCCGCTCGGGCCGCTGGCCGGGCCGAACCAGTCGGTCAGTCCCAACACATAACCCACCGGCAAGCCGATGCCCCAGTAGGCGAACAGGGTCAGGATCATCGTCACCCGGGTGTCCTGGTAACCGCGCAGGGCGCCGGCGCAGATTACCTGGATCGCGTCGGAGAACTGGTACAGCGCGGCATATACGATCAGCATCGAAGCAATCTGGATTACCGTCTGGTCCGGGGTGTAAATCGAAGCAATGGGTTCGCGCAGTACCAGGATCAAGGTTGCCGAGAAGGCTGCAAACACCAGCGCCGCGCCCAGTCCGACCTTCGCCGCAAAGCGTGCCTGATAAGGATTGCCGGCGCCCAGCGCCTGACCGACCCGCACCGTCACTGCCATTCCCAGCGAATACGGAATCATGAACAGCAGCGAGCTGATGTTCAGCGCAATCTGGTGCCCGGCGACTACGGTTGAACCGAGGCTACCGATCAGCAGCGCAATCACCGCGAAGATGCTCGACTCGGCGAACACCGCGATACCGATCGGCAAGCCAATGCTGACCAGACGCTTGATGGGCGCCCATTGCGGACGGTCGAAGCGCACCAGAATTCGCGTGCGGGCATAGAACGGCGCCCAGCGAGTCCAGCCGGCCATGCTCAGGGCCATGAACCACATGACAATTCCGCTGGCCCAGCCACAGCCGACGCCGCCCAGGGCCGGCAGGCCGAAGTGACCGTAGATCAGCGCATAGTTCAGCGGGATGTTCAGCAGCAAGCCACAGACGCCAATGATCATGCTCGGGCGAGTGCGGCCCATGCCGTCGCTGTAGCAGCGCAGCACATAATAGAAGGCGATACCGGGGAAGCCGAAGGCGATGCCCTGCAGGTAGCCCATGCTCGGTTCGATCAACAGCGGATCGACTTTCATCCAGTGCAGGATCGGCTCGGCGCTGAGCAGCAGGGCGCTGCCGAGCAGGCCGACAAACAGCGCCAACCACAGCGCCTGGCGCACCAGCGGGGCAATCTCGTCATGCTGTTGCGCGCCGAAACGCTGGGCGACCTTTGGAGTAGTGGCCAGCAGCACGCCGGTCATCAGCAGGTAGACCGGAATCCAAATCGAGTTGCCCAGCGCCACTGCTGCCAGGTCCCGCGGGCTGACCCGGCCGGCCATGACCGCATCGACGAAGCCCATCGCGGTGGTCGCGAGCTGCGCGATCATGATCGGCACGGCCAGGGCGAGCAAGCCCTTGAGTTCCAGGCGAACCGGCGTGGTGCGGGGCAGGGTGTCGGGGGTGTTGGTCACGGAATTCACAGGCGAAGCGTCCAAAAGGTTTTGATGCGCAAGGCGGCGCATTCTACGCCTTGACGCGGCAGTCAGGAAAACTCCTCTGTTAGGGATTTGTAAAGCCGTCTCCAGGGCGCTGCGCTACACTGCCGGTCCGCCAAAGGAGCCTGCCATGCTGATTGTTGCTGACGAAAATATTCCGTTGCTCGATGCCTTCTTCGAAGGTTTCGGCGAAATTCGCCGGGTGCCGGGCCGGGCCATCGACCGCGCCACGGTCGAGCAGGCAGACGTACTGCTGGTGCGCTCGGTGACTCATGTCAGCCGTGAGCTGCTGGAGGGCAGCAAGGTCCGCTTCGTCGGCACTTGCACTATCGGCACTGATCATCTGGATCTCGATTATTTTCAACAGGCCGGGATCACCTGGTCCAGCGCTCCCGGTTGCAACGCTCGGGGCGTGGTCGACTATGTGTTGGGCAGTTTGCTGACTCTGGCTGAGATCGAAGGTGTGGCGCTGGCCGAACGCACTTACGGAGTGGTCGGTGCCGGTGAGGTTGGCGGTCGGTTGGTCAAGGTGCTCAAGGGGCTGGGCTGGAATGTGTTGGTCTGCGACCCGCCGCGCGAAGCGGCTGGCGGCGACTACGTGGCGCTGGAACAGATCATCGCGCAATGCGACGTCATCAGCCTGCACACCCCCCTGACCCAGGCCGGCGAACATCCGACCTGGCACCTGTTCGACCGTCAGCGCTTGCAGCAGCTCAAACCCGGCGCCTGGTTGATCAATGCCAGTCGTGGGCCGGTGGTGGACAACAGCGCCCTGCGCGAAGTGATGCTGGAACGCGAGGACCTGCAAGCGGTGCTGGATGTCTGGGAAGGCGAGCCGAGTGTCGACATCGCCCTGGCTGAGTTTTGCGTGATTGCTACCCCGCACATTGCCGGCTATAGCCTGGACGGCAAGCAGCGCGGCACGGCGCAGATTTATCAGGCGTTCTGCCAGTTCCTCGGCCAGCCGCCGACGGTGTCTCTTGATCAGTTGCTGCCCGCTCCCTGGCTGGCGCAGGTTGGCCTGAGTGCCAGCAGCGATCCGGCCTGGGCCCTGGCCATGCTGTGCCGTGGCGTTTACGACCCGCGCCGTGACGATGCCGACTTCCGCCGCAGTCTGGTGGTCGCCGGTGCGGAGCAACGCAGCGCCTTTGATCTGCTGCGCAAGCATTATCCGGAGCGCCGCGAGATCGACGGCCTGAGCGTGCGGATTGACGGAGATTCAGCGCAGTTACGCCAGATCGTCCAGGCGCTTGGCGCGCAGTTGGTATAAGGCTGCGGGCATAAAAAACCCGGCGCAAATGGGGCCGGGTTTGAAGACTTCAGGCTTGAGTCACTTTTGTTCGGCAGGCTTGACCAATCGCTGGTCCAGTTCGCGGCATGCGTCCTGGATCATGTCTTCAGTGATCGGTACCTCGCGCCCTTGAGCGTCGATAATGGCGCACCCCAGAGACTGCTGCGGCTGCGTGCGGATCACTTGAATCTTGTCATCGCTGCGGTGTTGCAAGGACATGGCCTGTCTCCTCATCAGGTTGTGCGCTTACTCTAAATCCACCAAATGACCACACTGTGACAAATCGCTCACGTGGGTAGGCGGTATCCCAGTCCAACAGAAATATCCGGTAACTTCCAGCCGAACTTTAGACCGATAGCATCTAGCTTCTAGTATTGGCGGACATATTCAATCCGACTGATTGCGATTCACCGGGTTCCCGGCCACTTGTCGGTGTACGCTCATTTCCACGACTTACCGATTCGGATGATTCTGATGCTGTCTGCCCGTCACCGCCGTGCCATTCGCTTATCTATGGATTTTATTGCCCCTTATCGTTGGCAGGCGCTGGGGGCGTTGCTTGCACTGATCGTCACCGCCGGCATCACCCTGTCGATGGGGCAGGGCATTCGCCTGCTGGTCGACCAGGGCTTCATGACCCAGTCCCCGCACCTGCTCAATGAAAGCATCGGCCTGTTCCTGCTGCTGGTGGTGGGGTTGGCGATCGGTACGTTTGCCCGGTTCTACCTGGTGTCGTGGCTTGGCGAACGCTGCGTGGCGGACATTCGCCGGCAAGTGTTCAACCATCTGATTTACCTGCATCCGGGTTTTTATGAGGACAACCGCAGTTCCGAGATCCAGTCGCGGCTGACCGCCGATACCACGCTGTTGCAGTCGGTGATCGGTTCCTCCCTTTCGCTGTTTTTGCGTAATGCGCTGATGGTCCTTGGTGGCATCGTGCTGCTGTTTATCACCAACCCCAAATTGACCAGCATCGTGGTGGTGGCCTTGCCGCTGGTGCTGGCCCCGATCCTGATTTTCGGCCGGCGGGTGCGCAGCCTGTCGCGCCTGAGCCAGGACCGGATTGCCGATGTCGGCAGTTACGTCTCGGAAACCCTGGGCCAGATCAAAACCGTGCAGGCCTACAACCATCAGCCGCAGGACGAGCGGCGTTTCGCGGTGACCGTGGAGCAGGCGTTCGACACCGCACGCAAGCGCATCCTGCAGCGTGCCTGGCTGATTACCCTGGTGATCATCCTGGTGCTGGGGGCGGTGGGTGTCATGCTCTGGGTCGGCGGCATGGACGTGATCGCCGGACGGATCAGTGCCGGTGAGTTGGCGGCGTTCGTGTTCTACAGCCTGATCGTCGGCAGCGCCTTTGGCACCCTGAGCGAAGTGATTGGCGAACTGCAGCGGGCGGCCGGTGCCGCCGAACGGATTGCCGAACTGCTGCGTGCGCAGAACATCATTCAGCCGCCGCAAAGCGGCCAGGTCAGCTTGCCCGAACGGGTGCGTGGCGAATTGCAACTGGAAGAGGTGCGCTTTTCCTACCCGTCACGCCCGGAAAGCTACGCCGTCGATGGCGTGAGCCTGACGATCAATGCCGGCGAAACCCTAGCGCTGGTCGGACCTTCAGGGGCGGGCAAGTCGACGGTCTATGACCTGCTGCTGCGTTTCTACGACCCGCTGCATGGGCGCATCCTGCTCGACGGCGTGCCACTGACCCAACTCGATCCCGAGGACTTGCGCCGCTGCTTCGCCCTGGTCTCGCAAACCCCGGCGCTGTTTTTCGGCAGCATTGAAGAGAACATCCGCTACGGCAAACCCGATGCGACCTTGGAAGAAGTCCAGGAGGCCGCGCGGATTGCTTACGCCCACGACTTCATCGAACAGATGCCCCAGGGCTACCAAACCCATCTGGGGGACGGCGGGCTCGGCCTATCCGGCGGCCAGCGCCAACGCCTGGCCATCGCCCGCGCCTTGCTGGTGGATGCGCCGATCCTGCTGCTCGACGAAGCCACCAGCGCCCTCGACGCGCAAAGCGAACACCTGATCCAGCAAGCACTGCCGAGCCTGATGCAAAACCGCACCACCCTGGTCATCGCCCACCGCCTGGCCACGGTGAAAAACGCTGACCGGATTGCGGTGATGGACCAGGGCAAGTTGGTGGCGGTAGGCACCCATCAGGAGCTGATTGCCAGCAATGCGCTGTATGCGCGACTGGCGGCGTTGCAGTTCAATGATGGGCGGACAATGGCTTGAACCGGCGCACACCTTTCGACCGACCAAGTAGCCGACTAAGTAACGGACTCAGTAGCAAGGTCGCTGCGGGCACTTGACGATCTGCAGGTGTGAACGGGTTTGCACGTAAGGTCGCTATCATTTGTTTGCAATAAAAAATGCCCGCATTTCTCAATGCGGGCATTTTCATCAGCGCCTCAAATCGCCTCACTGATCATCAAAATACCGCTCATGCCAATCCACCAGCGGTTGCGGTGAATTGAGCTTCTGGCCGTAGATCACCGAATAGGACAGGACGTTCTGCACGTACTGGCGGGTTTCGTCGAACGGGATGCTTTCCACCCAGACGTCGAAACTCAGGTGATCGGCGCCGCGTAACCACTGTCGTACACGGCCGGGGCCGGCGTTGTAGGCGGCGGAGGCAAGGACGCGGTTGCCGTTGAACTGGCTGTGGACCTGACTCAGGTAGGCGGCGCCGAGTTGGATGTTCTTGTCCGGATCCAGCACCTGTTGCGGCGAGGCCAGCGGAATGCTGAACTTGCGCGCGGTTTCCTTGGCGGTGCCGGGCATCAATTGCATCAGGCCGCTGGCGCCGACGCCGGAGCGGGCGTCATCCATGAAGGCGCTTTCCTGGCGAGTGATGGCGAATACCCAGCTCGAATGCAGGCCACGGACCTTGGCTTCGCGGACCAAAGTGTTGCGGTGGGCCATCGGGAAGCGGATATCCAGATCGTCCCAGTACTGTGCCTGGCTGATGGTGCGAATGGCCGGGAAATACCATTTCAGGTCGTAGGCTAGCTTGGCCTGGGCGACCATTTCATCGCGATTGAAGTGGCGACTGACGTGGTACCACTCGCGACGGCCGTCGACGATCTGCCCGCGCGCGTGAAACTCCAGGGCACGGCGCACACCGGGTGTGTTGCGTACCTTGTTGATCAACGCCTGGCTCAATACCAGCGGCTTATTGTTCAGTGAATAGGGCGATTGCGAGCGATCTGCGGCGAGGAAGCCGTAGAAGTCACGTTCGCGCGCGAGGTTCTTGTACAGGGTCTGCGCTTCCGGGTTTTGCGGTTGCGCCAGTTCCAGGCTGCGGGCCTGCCAGTAGCGCCAGCGGTTGGTGGTGGCGAGGTCTTGTGGCAGACGGCGGGTCAGCTGGTAGGCGTCGTCCCAGCGAGCCAGGCGCAGCAGCAGGCGCAGGCGCCATTCGGACACGGTGTTGTCGCGCAGTTCCGGGTCGTATTTGGTCATGACATCAAGCGCACGGCCGTCGAAACGGCGGGCCAGGGTCAGGCCAATTTCCCGGGCGATCGCCACTTTTTCATCGCGGGAAAAGTGCATGCTACTGGCGTAGCCGTCGAGCAGGGCCATCGCCCTGTCCGGGTCCTGGCGCGCCAGACGCCGCAGACCGAGACTGACCACGTCGGCCATCGGTTCATCGGCCGGGGTGAAGCGTGACGGGGTGTTCAGCAGTTCCGGCTTTTGCGCCACGTCCACCAGCAGGCGGCCACGGGGGGCGAGGGTGGTCATGCTGTTGACCAGGCTATTGGCCAGCGCATAGTTGCGGGCCTGGGCGGCCAGTTTGGCGCGCTCCCAGCGCTTCTGCTCGGTCAGTTGCCCTTGTGCCGCCCACATGCCGAACAACGCATCGCACGCTGCCGGCTGGGATTTGCCGGTCAGCCACAGCTTTTCGGTGTTGGCATAGCCTTCGGCCTTGAGGTTATGGCTGATCTGGTACTGCGCGTTGAGGCAGTCCAGTTCGGTGAAGTTCATCTTGGGGTCGTAATACTTGACGAAGGTCGTCCAGTCGCCGCGATCGGCCAGCCAGCGCAACCAGCGCAATTTCATCCAGTTGGCTTGCGGCAGGTCGCCGTGCTCGGCGAGGAATTTCTCGATTTCCTCGTTGCTCGCGCTTTTCAGCCGTGCGGTCAGTTCGTCGTACGCCAGATAAGGTTCCAGCGGGTAGTCGGCGAGGGCCTGGCTGTAGCGGAAATACGGGCCGGTGTCGCCCTTGGCCAGGGCGCGCTTGGCTTCATCGTAATACTGGCGTTGGGTGGAGAGGTCCACCGCCTGGGCGGATTGGACGGCGGAGGCAGAAAGGAGCAGGCAGGATAAAAAGCTGAAAAGGCGACTGCGCATGTGACATCCGGGCAGAGAAAACATGACAAGTGCCAGTAGGAGCCAGCACTGATTATTTGTAGCTTAGCCTTTTGCCAGCAACCGGCGAAAGCTTTGCCGGCCCATCGGCACAAGTTCGCAACAATTAATGGGCAGAGTGCTCCCACAGTGAAAATGCCGGCCTTCTGCAGTCCCAACTCAGGTAGAATGCGCGCCCGGTTTTTGGAGAAGCTCATGACCCTGCTCAAATTCAGCGATGTGTCCCTTGCATTCGGCGCGATGCCGTTGTTGGACAAGGTGTCCTGGCAGATCGCCCGTGGTGAGCGGGTGTGCATCATCGGCCGCAATGGCACTGGCAAGTCCAGCATGATGAAACTGGTCAAGGGCGACCAGAAGCCCGATGACGGCTCGGTGTGGCGTGCCCCCGGTCTGAAAATCGGCGAATTGCCGCAAGAATTACCGGTGGCCGACGAGCGGACGGTGTTCGACGTGGTCGCTGAAGGCCTGGATGGCGTTGGCGCGCTGCTCGCCGAATATCACCACCTGAGCCAGAACATCGTCACCGATGCTGACCTGGACAAGTTGATGCACGTCCAGCATGACCTCGAAGCCCGCGACGGCTGGCGCTTGCAGACCCTGGTCGATAGCACCCTGAGCCGCCTGCAACTGCCTGCCGACAAGACCCTCGCCGAATTGTCCGGCGGCTGGCGTCGTCGCGTGCTGCTGGCGCAGGCGCTGGTGTCCGAGCCGGATCTGCTGCTGCTCGACGAACCGACCAACCACTTGGACATCGGTGCAATCGCCTGGCTTGAAGAAGCGCTGAAGGATTTCCAGGGGGCCGTGCTGTTTATCACGCACGACCGTTCTTTCCTGCAAAACCTCGCGACCCGCATCCTCGAACTGGATCGCGGTGGCCTGATCGACTGGAACGGCGACTACGCCAGTTTCCTCGTGCACAAAGAAGCCGAGCTTGCCGCTGAGGCCACGGCCAACGCGCTGTTCGACAAGCGTCTGGCCCAGGAAGAAGTCTGGATTCGCCAGGGCATCAAGGCTCGCCGTACCCGTAACGAAGGCCGTGTGCGTGCCCTCAAGGCCCTGCGTGTCGAGCGCAGCGAGCGTCGTGAGCGCACCGGCAAGGCCAACATCCAGTTGGACACCGCCGAGAAGTCCGGCAAGCAGGTGATGGTCCTCGAGGACGTCAGCTTCGCCCACCCGGGCGGCCCGTTCCTGATCAAGGATTTCTCCATGGTCCTGCAGCGCGGTGACCGCATTGGTCTGCTCGGCGCCAACGGTACCGGCAAGACCACCTTGCTCAAATTGATGCTCAGCGGTCTGCAACCGACCAGCGGCAAAGTGGAAGAGGGGACCAGGATCGACGTTGCCTACTTCGACCAGTTGCGTCATCAGTTGGATCTGGAAAAGACTGTGATCGACAACGTTGCCGAAGGTCGCGACTTTATCGATATCGACGGCCAGAGCCGCCACGTGCTGAGCTACCTCGGCGACTTCCTGTTCAGCCCGCAGCGTGCGCGCACGCCGGTCAAGGCGCTGTCGGGCGGCGAGCGTGCGCGCTTGTTGCTGGCTAAATTGTTCAGCAAGCCGGCGAACCTGCTGGTGCTCGACGAACCCACCAACGACCTCGATGTGGAAACCCTCGAGTTGCTGGAAGAAGTGCTGCTGACCTTCAACGGCACCGTGCTGATGGTCAGCCACGACCGGGCATTCCTCGACAACGTGGTCACCAGCACCCTGGTCTTCGAGGGCGAAGGTAAGGTCCGTGAATACGTCGGTGGCTATCAGGACTGGCTGCGCCAGGGTGGTTCGCCACGCCTGCTGGGCGTGACCGAGAGTAAGTCCGGCAAGGCTGACCTGAACTCGGCGGTGGTTACCGCAGCCCCGGCACCCGTGGCCGCTGTGGAAGCCCCGGCGGCGAAGAAGAAGCTCAGCTACAAGTTGCAGCGCGAGCTGGAAGCCCTGCCAGGGCAGATCGACGCCATGGAGCAGCAGATCGCAGCGGTCGAGGCGCAAATGGCCGACGCCGGCTTCTACCAGCGTCCATCGACCGAAACCGCCGCGGTGATCGCACAACTGGAAAAGCTGCAGGCTGAGCTGGACGTCTTGGTTGAGCGTTGGGCCGAGCTGGATGCCTGATTGATTCTTCCGATGTAGGAACGAGCTTGCTCGCGATGGTCGCGACGCTGTGTGGTGTTCTCCGGTGCATCGCGAGCAAGCTCGCTCCTGCAGCCCGGCCTCAGTGATGAGTGCCGGGCTTTTCACATATCAGAAGCGCTGTTATTTACTTTTGCTTTGCAGGCGTACGGCCAGCACGTCACAGGGTGCTCCGTGCAGCACGTCATTGGCGGTGGAGCCCAGCAGCAGCGCCAGGCCGTGGCGACCATGGCTGCCAACCACGATCAGGTCGCAGGCTTGCTCCTTGGCCAAAGTGTGGATTTCCTGGCGCGGCTGACCGTAGGTCAAATGGCTGTTTTCCTTGGACAGTTCCGGATATTTCAGGATCAGGCGCTCGAGGCGCTCCTTGGCTTGGTCGAACTGCTGTTGTTGCAGTTGCGACAGGTCCATCGGTACGTCACCGCCAAAGGCCATGGCCATTGGCTCAACGATGTGCACCAGCGACAGTTTGGCGCCATTGCTCGTTGCCAGCTCGCGAGCGCGGTGAATCACGGGGTCGCACTCTTCGGTCAGGTCTACAGCGACCAAGATATGGGTGTAAGGCATGAGGTGCACCTCCTGTGGATGGCGATAGTAATAAGTATGGCTGGTTTCAGGCGGATTGGTTTCGACAGAGATCAATGCGCCGATCAAAAAACGGGAGTACAGATATGACGGTCTGGATAGTGGTGTCAATCCTTGCAGTGATGCTCAGCCCCCTGGCATGGCTCGCGCCATCCCGCCGCCAGGGTGGCCGGATGGCCTTGCGCATGGAAGCGCGCCGCATCGGCCTGGCCATGCAATTGGCACCCCAGGAGTGGCCGCACTGGTTGCTGCCTGAGCCGCCGAACCCCTGTGCGCAGTACCATCGGCCGCGCCGTGGCAATCAGCCGGCGTGCTGGAGTTACTGGCAGAAGGCCCCGGGGCAATGGGTCAATCAGTGGCAGGAAGTCTGTGAAGATCCGGCCATGCTGATTCATTTCGAAAAATTGCCGGGCAACGTCTACAAAGTCGAGGCGGACAAGCAAATGATTACCCTGTACTGGGGCGAGAAGGGCGAGGCCGAGGTGCTGCAGCAGATCGACGCAACCCTCAAGGCGCTCGCCTGAGCGTCAATCACAGGCAATAAAAAGCCCGACAATCAGCATCGGGCTGGAGTTGGCCAGGCAGGCCGGAATTTCGTTTTACAGCTGAAACCGCGTCAGGGCATTGGCCGCACGCATGCGGTCTTTCGTCTATCGTCCCCGCCAGCGTAGCGGCTTGCACGCGATCTGCAACAGATTAGGGCGACGTTTCTAAATATTGATTCTATGAATGACAGTGCATGCACCAGCGTGTTGCTGGTCTTCGTGCTGCGTAAATGACTGCAAAGTCGTGTTTCAACCTGTGTTTCAGGCGATTGACAATTGTAAGAAATTCCGTGAAGGTGGCGTACCCAAATCAAACGGGCGTATGAATTGAGCGTTTGTATTTCAGACCGCTCCTACAGAATCCCGACTATCGCGTTGGCGGGTGTGTGTCTGGTGGATAGGTGTCAGTATCGACGGTAGCGTCAGTGCCGACCCAGAACATCAGCGTCCGACGTGTACTGTTCAGCTTCCATATCGTGGAGATCAGTTGATGATTTACGAAGGTAAAGCCATCACGGTTAAGGCTCTTGAAAGTGGCATCGTCGAACTCAAGTTCGACCTCAAGGGTGAGTCCGTCAACAAGTTCAACCGTCTAACCCTGAACGAACTGCGTCAGGCCGTGGACGCCATCAAGGCAGATGCGTCGGTCAAAGGTGTGATCGTCAGCAGCGGCAAGGACGTGTTCATCGTCGGCGCCGACATCACTGAATTCGTCGACAACTTCAAGCTGCCGGATGCCGAGCTTGTGGCGGGTAACCTCGAAGCCAACAAGATTTTCAGCGATTTCGAAGACCTCAACGTGCCGACCGTCGCCGCGATCAATGGCATCGCGCTGGGTGGCGGTCTGGAAATGTGCCTGGCCGCGGACTACCGCGTCATGTCCAGCACCGCCAAGATCGGCCTGCCGGAAGTCAAGCTGGGTATCTACCCGGGCTTCGGCGGTACCGTGCGCCTGCCGCGCCTGATCGGTGCCGACAACGCCATCGAGTGGATTGCCGCTGGCAAGGAGAACCGTGCCGAAGACGCCTTGAAAGTCGGTGCAGTCGATGCTGTGGTCGACGCCGATAAGCTGCAGGCCGCTGCGCTGGAACTGATCAAGCGCGCCATCTCCGGCGAGTTCGACTACAAGGCCAAGCGCCAGCCGAAGCTGGAAAAGCTCAAGCTGAACGCGATTGAACAAATGATGGCCTTCGAAACCGCCAAGGGTTTCGTGGCCGGTCAGGCTGGCCCGAACTACCCGGCGCCGGTTGAAGCGATCAAGACCATCCAGAAAGCCGCGAACTTCGGTCGTGACAAAGCGCTGGAAGTCGAAGCTGCCGGTTTCGTCAAACTGGCCAAGACTTCTGCCGCGCAGAGCTTGATCGGCCTGTTCCTGAACGATCAGGAGCTTAAGAAAAAGGCCAAGGCCTACGACGAAATCGCCCAGGATGTGAAACAGGCTGCCGTATTGGGCGCCGGTATCATGGGGGGCGGTATCGCCTACCAGTCGGCCTCCAAAGGCACGCCGATCCTGATGAAGGACATCAACGAACACGGTATCGAGCAGGGTCTGGCCGAGGCCGCCAAGCTGCTGGTGAGTCGCGTTGAGAAAGGTCGCATGACGGCGGCGAAGATGGCTGAAGTGCTTAATGGCATTCGTCCTACTCTGTCCTACGGCGACTTCGGTCACGTCGACCTGGTGGTTGAAGCGGTCGTCGAGAACCCTAAAGTCAAGCAAGCGGTGCTGGCTGAAGTCGAAGACAAGGTCAAGGAAGACACTATCCTTGCCTCGAACACCTCGACCATTTCCATCAGCCTGCTGGCCAAGGCCCTCAAGCGCCCGGAAAACTTCGTCGGCATGCACTTCTTCAACCCGGTGCACATGATGCCGCTGGTGGAAGTGATTCGTGGCGAGAAGTCCAGCGAACTGGCCGTCGCCACCACCGTTGCCTACGCCAAGAAAATGGGCAAGAACCCGATCGTGGTCAATGACTGCCCGGGCTTCCTGGTCAACCGTGTGCTGTTCCCGTACTTCGGCGGTTTCGCCAAGCTGGTCAGCGCGGGCGTGGACTTCGTGCGCATCGACAAGATCATGGAAAAATTCGGCTGGCCGATGGGCCCGGCGTACCTGATGGACGTCGTTGGCATCGACACCGGCCACCACGGTCGTGACGTGATGGCTGAGGGCTTCCCGGATCGCATGAAGGACGACCGTCGCTCGGCCGTTGACGTGCTGTACGAAGCCAAGCGCCTGGGCCAGAAAAATGGCAAGGGCTTCTACGCGTACGAGACCGACAAGCGCGGCAAGCAGAAGAAGGTTGCCGACCCGTCGGTACTGGAAGTGCTCAAGCCGATCGTCTATGAACAGCGCGAAGTCACCGACGAAGACATCATCAACTGGATGATGATCCCGCTGTGCCTGGAAACGGTGCGCTGCCTGGAAGACGGTATCGTCGAAACCGCTGCCGAAGCCGACATGGGCCTGGTCTACGGTATTGGTTTCCCTCCATTCCGTGGCGGTGCGCTGCGCTACATCGACTCGGTCGGTGTTGCCGAATTCGTTGCCCTGGCTGACCAGTACGCTGATTTGGGCCCGCTGTACCACCCGACCGCGAAGCTGCGCGAAATGGCCAAGAACGGCCAGAGCTTCTTCGGTTAAGCGCCCACGACTAGAGCGAGAATATTTATGAGCTTGAATCCAAGAGACGTCGTGATTGTCGACTTCGGTCGTACTCCGATGGGCCGCTCCAAGGGCGGCATGCACCGCAACACCCGTGCTGAAGACATGTCGGCGCACCTGATCAGCAAATTGCTGGAGCGCAACGTCAAGGTCGACCCGAATGAAGTCGAGGACGTGATCTGGGGCTGCGTCAACCAGACCCTGGAGCAGGGCTGGAACATTGCCCGCATGGCTTCTTTGATGACGCAGATCCCGCACACTGCCGCCGGCCAGACCGTCAGCCGCCTGTGTGGCTCGTCGATGAGCGCCTTGCACACCGCTGCACAAGCAATCATGACCGGTAACGGTGACGTATTCGTGGTTGGCGGCGTCGAGCATATGGGGCACGTGAGCATGATGCACGGTGTCGATCCGAATCCGCACATGTCGCTGTATGCGGCGAAAGCCTCGGGCATGATGGGCCTGACCGCAGAAATGCTTGGCAAGATGCACGGCATTACCCGCGAGCAGCAGGATGCCTTCGGCGTGCGCTCCCACCAACTCGCCCACAAGGCGACCGTGGAAGGCAAGTTCAAGGACGAAATCATCCCGATGCAGGGCTACGACGAGAACGGTTTCCTGAAACTGTTCGACTACGACGAAACCATTCGTCCGGAAACCACCCTGGAAAGCCTGGCGGCCCTCAAGCCGGCCTTCCATCCCAAGGGCGGCACCGTGACAGCCGGTACATCGTCGCAGATCACCGATGGTGCTTCGTGCATGATCGTGATGTCGGCGCAGCGCGCCCAGGACCTGGGTATCCAGCCAATGGCGGTGATCCGTTCGATGGCGGTGGCGGGTGTGGATCCGGCGATCATGGGCTATGGTCCAGTACCGGCGACCCAAAAAGCTTTGAAGCGTGCGGGCCTGGGTATTGCCGACATCGACTTCTTCGAGCTCAACGAAGCTTTCGCCGCACAGGCCCTGCCAGTGCTGAAAGATCTGAAAGTGCTCGACAAGATGAACGAGAAGGTTAACCTGCACGGCGGCGCGATCGCCCTGGGTCACCCGTTCGGTTGCTCCGGTGCCCGTATCTCCGGCACCTTGCTGAACGTGATGAAGCAGAATAGCGGCACCTTCGGGGTGGCCACTATGTGCATTGGTCTCGGCCAAGGCATCTCCACCGTCTTCGAACGCGTTTAAGCGTTCGTTTGACGCAAGCCGGGGCCAAGTGCCCCGGTTTTTGTTTTTCCGAAGATTTTTTTTGTTTTTTATTTCTACTGAATTTAACGAGGCCCAGAGCATGCCGATCGAACCCGGGCTCTACCAGCATTACAAAGGTCCGCAGTACCGTGTTTTCAGCGTTGCGCGGCACTCTGAAACCGAAGAAGAAGTGGTCTTCTACCAAGCCCTGTATGGCGATTACGGTTTTTGGGTGCGGCCGTTGAGCATGTTTCTGGAGTCGGTCGAAGTTGACGGCGAGCAGGTCCCGCGCTTTGCTTTGGTGCAGGCCGAACCCAGCGTTTTTTCCAAGCCGTATGCGTAAGGCGCAGCGAACCCTGCGCTTGACCTCACCTTGTTGCCACTATATATAGCGGTGCCGCGTCAGGCGCCAACCGCCTTTCACTTCTCGAATTCAGGAATTTTCTGATCCATGGGCAAATCGCTGGTCATTGTGGAATCCCCGGCTAAGGCCAAGACAATCAACAAGTATCTGGGCAACCAATACGTGGTGAAGTCGAGTATCGGCCATATCCGAGACCTGCCCACCAGTGGTTCGGCGAGCGCCAGCAAGGAGCCTGCCGCCAAGCGCGGCAAGGCCGCTGCTGGCGAAGCGCCGGCGCTGTCGCCAAAGGAAAAGGCGCGCAAGCAGCTGGTCGCGCGCATGGGTGTCGATCCCGATCATGGCTGGAAAGCCAAGTACGAGATCCTCCCGGGCAAGGAAAAGGTCATCGAAGAACTGCGTCGGCTCGCCAAAGACGCCGACACCATCTATCTCGCAACGGACTTGGATCGCGAGGGGGAAGCCATTGCCTGGCACCTGCGCGAAGCCATCGGTGGGGATGACAGCCGCTACAAGCGCGTGGTGTTCAACGAAATCACCAAGAAGGCGATTCAGGAAGCCTTCTCCGAGCCGGGCGAGCTGGATATCGATCGAGTCAACGCGCAGCAGGCGCGGCGCTTCCTTGACCGTGTAGTGGGTTACATGGTCTCGCCATTGCTGTGGTCGAAGATCGCTCGCGGCCTGTCGGCAGGTCGAGTGCAGTCGGTGGCGGTGAAGCTGGTAGTGGAGCGTGAGCGCGAGATTCGTGCCTTCGTCCCGGAAGAGTACTGGGAAGTGCACGCCGACCTCGGCACCGCCAAGGGCGCCAATGTGCGCTTTGAAGTGGCCCGCGAAAACGGCGAAGCCTTCAAGCCGCTCAACGAAGCCCAGGCCATGGCGGCCCTGGAGAAGCTGAAATCTTCCAGCTACACCATCGCCAAGCGCGAAGATAAACCGACCAGCAGCAAGCCGTCGGCCCCGTTCATCACGTCCACCCTGCAGCAGGCCGCGAGTAACCGCCTGGGCTTTGGCGTGAAGAAAACCATGATGATGGCTCAGCGGCTGTACGAGGCCGGCTACATCACGTATATGCGTACCGACTCGACCAACCTTTCGGCCGATGCCGTGGCGATGGCCCGTACCTATATTGAAGGCGAGTTCGGCAGCAAGTACCTGCCGGAAACCCCGAACGTCTACAGCAGCAAGGAAGGCGCCCAGGAGGCTCACGAAGCGATTCGTCCTTCCGACGTCAACACTGATCCAAGCAAGCTGTCGGGCATGGAGCGTGACGCTGAGCGGCTCTACGAGCTGATCTGGCGCCAATTCGTCGCCTGCCAGATGCTCCCGGCGAAATACCTGTCGACCACCGTCAGCGTCGCTGCCAGCGGCTTTGAGTTGCGTGCCAAGGGTCGGATCCTGAAGTTCGACGGCTACACCCGGGTCATGCCGCAAATGACCAAGCCGGGCGATGACGATGTGTTGCCGGACATGGCTCAGGGCGACGTGCTCAAGCTGATCAAGCTTGACCCAAGCCAGCACTTCACCAAGCCGCCGGCGCGCTACTCGGAAGCGAGCCTGGTCAAGGAAATGGAAAAACGCGGGATCGGTCGTCCGTCGACCTACGCGGCAATCATTTCCACCATCCAGGACCGTGGCTACGTCGCGCTGCACAACCGCCGTTTCTACTCGGAAAAAATGGGCGACATCGTCACTGAGCGTCTGTCGGAGAGCTTCTCCAACCTCATGGACTACGGTTTTACCGCAGGGATGGAAGAGAACCTCGATGACGTCGCTCAGGGTGAGCGTGACTGGAAAAACGTGCTGGATGAGTTCTACGGCGACTTCAAGAAGAAACTCGAAGTGGCCGAGAGCCCGGAAAACGGCATGCGCGCCAACCAGCCGGTGATGACCGATATTCCGTGCGTGACCTGCGGTCGTCCAATGCAGATCCGTACCGCTTCGACTGGCGTGTTCCTCGGTTGCTCGGGCTACAGCCTGCCGCCGAAAGAACGCTGCAAGGCCACTGTCAATTTGGTGCCAGGCGATGAAATCGCCGCGGACGACGAGGGTGAGTCCGAGTCGTTGGTCCTGCGCGGCAAGCACCGTTGCCCGATCTGCAGCACCGCGATGGACGCTTACCTGCTGGATGAGAAGCGCAAGCTGCACATCTGCGGTAACAACCCTGACTGCGACGGCTACGAGATCGAAGAGGGCAGCTATCGCATCAAGGGCTACGAAGGTCCGAGCCTGGAATGCGACAAGTGCGGCAGTGAAATGCAATTGAAGACCGGCCGTTTCGGCAAATTCTTCGGCTGCACCAACGCCACTTGCAAGAACACCCGCAAACTGCTGAAAAGCGGCGACGCGGCACCGCCGAAGATGGATCCGGTGAAAATGCCGGAACTCAAGTGCGAGAAGGTCAACGACACCTACATCCTGCGTGACGGTGCCTCCGGCCTGTTCCTGGCAGCCAGTCAGTTCCCGAAAAACCGCGAGACCCGTGCTCCGCTGGTGCTCGAGATCGTGCCGCACAAGGATGAGATCGATCCGAAGTATCACTTCCTCTGTGAAGCGCCGAAGAAGGATCCGGACGGCCTGCCGGCGGTGATCCGCTACAGCCGCAAGACCAAGGAGCAGTACGTGCAGACCGAAGTGGACGGCAAGCCTACGGGCTGGAAGGCGTTCTACGACGGCGGTAAATGGGTGGTTGAAGACAAGCGCGTGGCCAAGTAAGCCCGCACCGCGTCTTTAAAAAGGCCGCATGTCAACCCTCGGGTTCGCATGCGGTTTTTTTTGCGCTTGCAGTGGGGTTGCCTGATCCTTGACACTGTCGGGCCAGCATTACGTGCCCTTTTTCGTTGTGGAGACTGCCGCCATGGCCCACGAGCTCTATACCCGTACCAATCAGAAGATCTACTTTGCCGGTCTGTCGCTTGAGGCGCTGGCCCGTGCCGAAGATGGGCGGGCCATGAATTCTCCGGCGCTGATCCAGGCGGGACGCGAATCAGCACTGTTTCATCTGTACGGTGCTCTGTTGGGCCTGTGCCATGAAATTGCCGGCTTCTACCGCTTGCCCCAGGCCAATGCGCCCCGGGCAGAGATGCTGTTGACCCGTGAAGTACTGGAAACCATTGCCATCCCGGAAATGGCCGAAATGGTCGAGCTGGCCCATAACCGCGAGACCTGGCTGGCGAAACTGCTCCAGGCTCATGCCGATTTGTTCCAGCCACCCCGTGCGCCGCACAAGCCCAAGGGTGATGTCACTCAGCCGTTGATTGTTGCGGTGAGTCTGGATGAAGAGCCTGAGGCTGAGTTGAGCAGGGAAGAGTTGGAGAGCTGGCGTCAGAATCTGAAAAGTCTGGCCCTGCGTTTCCGTGAGGGCTTGAACGAGTGCTGAGCCCAGCGGGGAAGTAACAGGACGCTGCGTGGTCATGGAGGCCGTCAATAGGTGGTATGCAGCCGGTCAAGATCCCGAGCGCAGCGCCACCGATGCCTATATAATCCCCGCCTTTCGTGGAGAACAGACTTTTATGCCAACGTCCTTTCTAGAAATTGTTGAACTGCCAGACGGCCGAATCGAGCTGCGCCGGGCTGAGGACGAGGGTTCTCTGGTTACTTTGGACTTCTCCGAAGACGCCAAGGTATTCCTGCAAGGCCAACACGTTGAAGTGGCCAAGGCGATGTTGAGCGTCGGTGTGCAAATGGCGGGTCGTCTGGTTGAGGGCGAGCTCGACAAGGAAGAGGGGCCGCGGGTTCTGCATTGATTCCCGCTGGTCGGCTGTTTTCGCAAGCCATCATCACAGAACATCATTACAGATTGGCTTCTCTGTCCTGGAGAAGCCCTGTGTCTTTTACGCTTAGCCCAATCGAATATTCAGACTTTGTGCATCCCCGACGCGGGCAGCACCGACTAACTGTTGCCGTGCGTTGCTGCTCAGAGGATTCAGCCAACTGACCACAGTATGGCTGCGGCCCAGGCGTAGGGCCTCGCAGGCCAGTTGCTGGGCGCTTTGATTACCGCGTGGTTGCAGCAGCAGGATGCGCTCGCGGTTCAGGCCGGCATCCCGCAGCCAGGCTTGGGTCAAGCTGGCGGGCGGGGCAATCAGCGTCAGCCAGCGGGCGTCCTGGTCCTGACTCAGTTCGCGAAGAATGGGTGCCAGCAGGCTCAGGCAGTTCCCCGCCGCACCACGTAGAGACAGTTCGCTGAACGCTTCGGGCTCGGCGTTCCAGGGGGTCTCGACCACGTCCTTGAGGGTCGGCGCCAATGGCTGGGCCATGAACGCTTCGAACAGCGTCAGTTGTGTGTGCTGTGGTGCGTGTGGGAAATGCATAACGCCTCCTTTAGCGGCGAATGACGCCGACACTCAAGCCTTCGATCACCAGATCCTGATCTTTCAGGTTCACTTCGATCGGGGCAAACTCGGGGTTTTCGGCGATGAGCCAGACCTTGCTGCCATCACGCTTGAAGCGTTTGACCGTCACTTCATCGCCAATCCGCGCCACGACTATCTGGCCGTTGCGGGCTTCGCGAGTGGTGTGCACGGCCAACAGGTCGCCATCGAAAATCCCCACGTCCTTCATGCTCATGCCATGGACACGCAACAGGTAATCAGCGCGAGGATGAAAGAAGGTGGGGTTGATGTTGCAGGACTCTTCGATGTGCTGCTGCGCGAGAATCGGCGCGCCGGCAGCGACTCGGCCAATGATGGGCAGGGTGGAGTCGTCTGGCTTGGCTTCGAAACCCGGAATGCGGATGCCGCGGGAGGCGCCAGGGGTCATTTCGATGGCGCCCTTGCGGGCCAGGGCCTTGAGGTGTTCTTCCGCCGCATTGGGCGATTTGAAACCGAGCTCCTGGGCTATCTCCGCACGGGTCGGGGGATAGCCGTTGTCTTCAAGGCAACGTTTGATAAAAGCCAGAATCTCAGCTTGGCGTGGCGTCAGTTTTAGCATCTCGATCGCTCTGTCTTTTTATACAGTGACTGGGATTATATACAGTGGAATGATCTTGGCAATCCTCCTTTTATGGGAGGGCGCCGGACGGTCGGTTTGCGGTCTGGCAAATCTTGTCTCGCAGATCAGCTACAGCCGCGGGTATCTATGGTTAAATGTCTGACTGACCGTTCCCAAAAAGAATGGCCAGACTTGACAATTCACAGACTGAAACGTATGTTTCAAACAAGTGTTTGTCAGGCGGAGTAGCCATGGCCCAGTCGGAAACCGTTGAACGCATTCTCGATGCTGCCGAGCAATTGTTCGCGGAAAAAGGTTTTGCCGAAACTTCATTGCGGCTGATTACCAGCAAGGCTGGGGTCAATCTGGCGGCGGTGAACTACCATTTCGGCTCCAAGAAGGCCTTGATCCAGGCAGTCTTCTCGCGTTTCCTCGGTCCGTTCTGCATCAGCCTCGACCGTGAACTGGAGCGGCGTTCAGCCAAGCCGGACAACAAGCCGAGCCTGGAAGAATTGCTGGAAATCCTCGTCGAGCAGGCCCTCGTGGTGCAGCCGCGCAGCGGCAATGACCTGTCGATCTTCATGCGCCTGTTGGGCCTGGCCTTCAGCCAAAGCCAGGGTCACCTGCGGCGTTACCTGGAAGACATGTACGGCAAGGTGTTCCGTCGCTACATGCTGCTGGTCAACGAAGCTGCCCCGCGAATTCCTCCTATCGAGCTGTTCTGGCGCGTGCACTTCATGCTCGGCGCAGCAGCGTTCAGCATGTCCGGGATCAAGGCGTTGCGTGCGATTGCCGAGACCGATTTCGGCGTCAACACCTCGATCGAGCAAGTCATGCGCCTGATGGTGCCGTTCCTGGCGGCCGGCATGCGTGCTGAAACGGGCGTTACCGACGACGCCATGGCCGCTGCCCAGTTGCGTCCGCGCAGCAAGACCGTAGCGGCTGGCGCCAAGGTTTAAGCGGCCGCGGGTGGGCGCGGCAGCGGACATCCGCTAAGCTAGCCGCCCATGCCGACTCTCGTTGCAGGCCTACTGCATTTCTGCGTTACCTATTCTGATCCGCCGGGCTGTGTGCCGGGCGGAATCGTTGCGTGCGCGCCATTCGTTATCAAGGAATCTCTATGACTGCTGGCCTGCAAGGCTCGTTGATGGTGGACGTCGCCGGTACCTGGCTGACGGCTGAAGATCGCCAACTGTTGCGTCAGCCCGAAGTGGGCGGCCTGATCATCTTTGCCCGGAATATTGAGCACCCACGCCAGGTGCGTGAGTTGAGCGCCTCGATTCGCGCCGTGCGCCCGGACCTGTTGCTCGCCGTCGATCAGGAAGGTGGTCGGGTGCAGCGTCTGCGTCAGGGCTTCGTGCGCCTGCCAGCGATGCGCGCAATTGCCGATAATCCGAACGCGGAGCATTTAGCCGAGCAGTGTGGCTGGATCATGGCTACCGAAGTGCTGGCGGTCGGCCTCGACCTGAGTTTCGCGCCAGTGCTGGATCTCGATTACCAGCGCAGTGCGGTGGTTGGCACCCGCTCCTTCGAAGGTGACCCTGAGCGTGCTGCCCGACTGGCAGGGGCATTCATCCGAGGCATGAACCAGGCGGGCATGGCCGCGACCGGCAAGCACTTCCCGGGTCACGGCTGGGCCGAGGCCGATTCCCATGTCGCCATCCCCAATGATGAGCGCAGCCTGGACGAAATCCGCGCCAACGACCTGGTGCCATTCACACGCCTGAGCAAACAGCTGGCGGCAGTAATGCCGGCCCATGTCATTTATCCGCAGGTCGACACCCAGCCAGCGGGTTTCTCGCGGCGCTGGTTGCAGGACATCCTGCGCGGCGAGTTGCAGTTCGACGGCGTGATCTTCAGTGATGACCTGTCGATGGCGGGCGCCCATGTGGTGGGCGATGCGGCCAGCCGGATCGAGGCGGCGCTGAGTGCGGGTTGCGACATGGGCCTGGTGTGCAATGATCGGGCGGCCGCCGAACTGGCCTTGTCAGCTGCGCAGCGCTTGAAGGTCACGCCTTCTGCACGCATTGCACGGATGCGCGGGCAGTCGTTCGCCAGCACCGATTACCGTCAGGATCCGCGCTGGCTCGCCGCCATCGGTGCGCTCAAGGAAGCGCAACTGATCGATTAAGCCCCTTGCAAGGCGGCACTTCAAGCCGCCTTGCTACAGCTTCGATTTGTCCGGCAGTGGCGCAAACAGCGCATCAATATCCTCACTCTGCAACTTCCAGTCACCGGTGGTGCGGCCGTCCAGCACGCCGGCGGCGAGGTCCGACTTTTCCTTCTGCAGGTGCTGGATTTTCTCTTCGACCGTGCCTCGGGCAATCATCTTGTAGACGAACACCGGCTTCTCCTGACCGATTCTGTAGGCGCGGTCAGTGGCCTGGTTTTCCGTGGCCGGGTTCCACCAGGGGTCGTAGTGGATCACCGTGTCGGCTTCTGTCAGGTTCAGACCGACGCCGCCAGCCTTCAGGCTGATCAGAAAGATCTGCCGCTTACCGCTCTGGAAGTCCTTCACCGGTGTGCGCCTGTCGCGGGTTTGTCCGGTCAGCAGGGCGTAGGCGATCCCGCGTTTGTTCAGTTCGTCTTCGATCAGCGAGAGCATCGAGGTGAACTGGGAAAACAGCAGGATCTTGCGGCCTTCCTCGAACAGTTCCTCGAGCATTTCCATCAGGCTGTCGAGCTTGCCTGAGGTGCTGCCACGGGCGGGCAGGGCAGCTTCATTGACCAAGCGCAGATCGCAGCACACCTGGCGCAGTTTGAGCAGTGCCTCAAGGATAATGATCTGGCTGCGTGCCACGCCTTTGCGGGTGATTTCGTCGCGAACTTTCTTGTCCATGGCCAGGCGCATGGTTTCGTAAACGTCACGTTGGGCCTCGTTGAGGTCGACCCAATGGATGATTTCGGTCTTCGGCGGCAGTTCAGTGGCCACCTGTTCCTTGGTGCGGCGCAGCAGGAACGGTTTGATTCGGGCGTTGAGGTGTTGCAGGCGGACGTCGCTGGCATGCTTTTCGATCGGCACCCGGTAGTCCCGGTTGAAGCTTTTGACGTCGCCGAGCCAGCCCGGCAGCAGGAAATGAAACAGTGACCACAGCTCGCCCAGGTGGTTTTCCAGCGGTGTGCCACTCAGGCACAGGCGCTGGCGCGCGTTCAGCTCCCGCGCGGCTTGCGCGGCCTTGCTGGTCGGGTTCTTGATGTATTGGGCTTCGTCGAGCACCAGGATATGCAGGGGTTGCAGGGCCAGGCGTTCAATATCCTTGGGCAGCAGGGCGTAGGTGGTGAGGATCAGGTCGTAGTCGGCCAGATGCTCGAAATGCTTTTTGCGCGTGGCGCCGTACAAGGCCAGGACCTTGAGCTGCGGGGCAAAGTGTGCCGCTTCGTCGAGCCAGTTGGGAATCAGGCTGGTGGGCATCACCACCATGCACGGCCGGTCGAGGCGTCCAGCGTTTTTTTCGCTGAGCACATGGGCCAGGGTCTGCAGGGTTTTGCCCAGACCCATGTCGTCCGCGAGAATCCCGCCAACCTCCAGCTGTCGCAGCGATTGCATCCAGCTCAGGCCCTCGAGTTGATATGGGCGCAGGGTCGCGTTGAGGCCTTCGGGGGCATCGGCGCTGTAGTCCTTGA
Source organism: Pseudomonas fluorescens (assembly GCF_019212185.1). Classification (NCBI taxonomy): domain Bacteria; kingdom Pseudomonadati; phylum Pseudomonadota; class Gammaproteobacteria; order Pseudomonadales; family Pseudomonadaceae; genus Pseudomonas; species Pseudomonas fluorescens. The sequence continues at coordinate 4,534,202 of NZ_CP078138.1, read as the reverse complement.
TGTCCCGCAGGCGCTGGGCAAAGGTGCGGATATGCTCGCCGCCTTCCCATAGAAGCGGCATGTCTTCCAGCGGATTGAGCCGGGTGGCGTCGGCGCTGCTCAGGCGCAGGGTGGTCTCGCCTGGTTCCTGCAGATAGAACTCGCCGAGAGTGGCCAGCACCGGTTTCAAGCGACCGAGCGGCAACGCCACTTGCAGCGGTCCCTGTTCCGAGTTGGGGCGATGGGGAATGTTGACCAGGATCAACTCGTCGTCGCGACGCTTGGCCAGGCGTTCCGGGTTGAGAATCTCGGTGTGCGAGCGCATCAGGTTGAGCAGGATCGGCAGCAGGCTCAGGCGCTCGCCATTGACGATGATGCCCAGTTCAAGGTCGAACCAGTCGCGCTCCGGGGCCTCGTCGACCGTGGCGTACCAGTCGTCGACGGCAGTCAGATCGAAACCGAACTCGTCGTCGATCTGCAATTCCCAGCCCTGGCTGCGCAGCTTCGGCAGCTCGTTGAGGGTGAAGGTCAGCCAAGCGCTGTCGTTGACCATCTCGTAGAGTTCGCCGGCACTTTCCGGCAGGGCTTTGCTTTGCCGGGTGGCGATCTTGAAGCCTAGGACGCGTAGTTGTTCGCGGTAGGCTTTTTCCACATCCGTCTGGCGTTTGATGCGCAGGGTCTGATGTTCCTGGCGAATCACCACGTCGGTGTTTTTCTGTCCGCTGACGTATTCGTCCAGGTAACTGAAGGACAGCGCCGCGCGGTGCTGAATGTAGCGCTGCATCTTGCCGTTGCGTGGCTCGAAGGCGCTGAACTCGACGCTGGCCAGCCACAGGCGCGGAACCGGCTGCACATTGTCCAGCAACTGTTGTGGCAGCGGCGGCGGAGCGCGGTTTTCCAATACGGCCTGGAGCTTTTCCAGCAGCAGGGCGTCCTTGGCTGCGGCCGGGAACTCGAGGGTGTCCTGCACTTGCATCAGCACGGCCGCGCAGTGTTTGCAGTTCATTCGCACTGGGCAACTGCAGGATGCATCGACCAGAAGCAGGGTGTTTTTCGCCGACTCGCGCAATGTGATGGTCTGGCGGTAAACGTTGCCGCCAGAGCCTTCGCAACTGGCGGTGATGATGCTGTCGCCGGCCTCGACGATCCTGACGCGGTTCTCCAGCGCGTAGCGCCGACCGCGCTCCAGGCTCTGTTCCTTGAATCGGGTGACCCAGGACGGAGCCAGGGGTTTGCTCATGCTCGCGGACATAGGAACTTCAATCAGTCCGGAACGACGTCAGGCGCCTGGCGCGGCGCGGGCGCCGTCAGGGAGGTGATCTTGATCAGCAGGCCGAGGTGGCCGTTGTCGAGAAAATTCAGCTGGCCATTGCGGGTGTGGCTCTCCTGTTGCAGGCGTTCGCTGCCGCTGACGAGACCATCATTGTTGAGCTGGTTGACCCAGAAGTTGGCGTAGACATCAGTAAAGCGGCCCAATTTCAGGTCCAGAGTGCCCTGGATTGGAAACTGCCCATACTGTTCCTGGCCTTCGCTGATCAGCACTTTGCTCGACACTTCACCGAGGTTCTGCTGCCAGCTTTTATGCAGCAGCACGGTGTAGTCGGTGCTGGCGGTGAGCTTTTCCACTACGCCATTGAGGGCTGGCGTACGCAGGCTGTCGGCGCTGATCGGTTGCGCACCGCGCGCCCAATCTTCTGGTGGTGCAGGGCTGGCAATGGCCGGTACGGCGTTCTGCCGCACGAGGATCATTTCAACCTGGTACAAATCGTCGGCGAACGCAGTCGGAGCAATCAGCGTCAGCAGCAAGGTCAGTGAGCGAAACAGGCGCATGCGGCGTCCTTCAAGCAGTTTTCGGGATGAGGCGCTCAAACAGCGCCTCTACAGTATTAAAGCGCTCTTCCGGGCGCTCCATTGGCACCAGGAATTTGAACATCGTGGCGCCTTCGAATTTGTAGCGTTTGGGCTGGCTCTGGATCAGTTTGATCAGCACCAGCGGATCGACCGGCGTCTGCGCGCCGAACTCGATGCGCCCGCCCTGGGGGCCACCGTCGACCTTCTTGATCCCCAGTTGCTCGGCCTGCAGCTTCAGTGCCGTGATGCGGATCAGGTTTTTGGTCGGTTCCGGCAGCAGGCCGAAGCGGTCGATCATCTCCACTTGCAGGTCCTTGAGGCCGTCCTCGTCGGTAGCCGAGGCGATGCGTTTGTAGAGGATCAGCCGTGCATGAACGTCCGGCAGGTAGTCCTCGGGGATCAGTGCAGGCACCCGCAGGTTGACTTCCGGACCGCCGCCCAACGGCTGCTCGAGGTTCGGCTGTTCGCCCTTGCGGATCGACTTCACCGCACGCTCGAGCATTTCCATGTAGAGGGTGAAACCCACTGCCTGGATCTGCCCGCTTTGACCGTCGCCGAGTAATTCGCCGGCGCCACGGATCTCCAGGTCGTTGGTGGCCAGCACGAAGCCGGCGCCGAGGTCCTGGGTATTGGCAATGGCTTCCAGGCGCTTTTCAGCATCACCGGTAATTTGCTGGCGCGGTGGCGTCAGTAGGTAGGCGTAGGCTTGGTGGTGGCTGCGACCGACACGTCCGCGCAACTGGTGCAACTGCGCCAGGCCGAACTTGTCGGCGCGCTCGATGATGATGGTGTTGGCGCTCGGCACGTCGATCCCGGTCTCGATGATGGTCGAGGCGATCAGCACGTTGAAGCGCTTGTGATAGAAGTCGCTCATCACCTGTTCGAGTTCGCGCTCGCGCATTTGTCCGTGGCCGATGCCGATCCGCGCTTCCGGGACTAGCTCGGCGAGGTCGGCGGCGCATTTCTCGATGGTCTTCACATCGTTGTGCAGGTAGTAGACCTGGCCGCCGCGCAGCAGCTCGCGGAGCAAGGCTTCTTTGACCGTGCTCTTGTTCTGCTCCATGACGAAGGTGCGCACCGACAGGCGTCGCGCCGGGGGCGTGGCGATGATCGACAGGTCGCGCATGCCCGACACGGCCATGTTCAACGTGCGTGGAATTGGCGTGGCAGTCAGGGTGAGGATGTCGACTTCGCTGCGCAGGGCCTTGAGCTGTTCTTTCTGACGCACACCGAAGCGGTGTTCTTCGTCGATGATCACCAGGCCGAGGTTCTTGATCTTGACGTCGTCGGACAGCAACTTGTGGGTGCCGATCACGATGTCGATCTTGCCTTCCGCCAGGTCGGCCACCGCCGCGTTGACTTCCTTGGCCGACTTGAAGCGGCTCATCACTTCCACCGTCACTGGCCAATCGGCGAAGCGGTCGCGGAAGCTGTTGTAGTGCTGTTGGGCGAGCAGGGTAGTCGGCACCAGGATCGCCACTTGGCGACCGCCGTGCACGGCAATGAAGGCGGCGCGCATGGCCACTTCGGTCTTGCCGAAGCCAACGTCGCCACAGACCAGCCGGTCCATCGGCTTGGGCGCGAGCATGTCGGCGCGCACCGCCTCGATGGTGGTTTGCTGGTCCGGGGTTTCCTCGAACGGGAAGCCGGCGCTGAAGGTCGCGTAGTCGGCTTTCGGGTCGGCAAAGGCATAACCCTCGCGGGCAGCCCTTCGAGCGTAAATGTCGAGCAGCTCGGCGGCCACGTCGCGCACCTGTTCGGCGGCCTTGCGTTTGGCTTTCTGCCAGGTTTCGGAGCCGAGTCGGTGCAGCGGAGCGAGGGCGTCATCACTGCCGGTGTAACGGGCGATCAGGTGCAGGTTGGCCACCGGCACATAGAGCTTGGCGCCCTCGGCGTATTCGAGGGTGAGGAATTCGGCGGCCTGGTCTTCGATCTCCAGGGTGGCAAGGCCGAGGTAACGGCCTACGCCGTGATCGATATGCACCACCGGCGCGCCTTCACGCAGCTCGGTCAGGTTCTTGATCACTGCGTCGTTGTTGGCGTCGGCACGCTTCTCGCGACGCCGGCGCTGCATGACCCGTTGGCCGAACAGCGGGCTCTCCGCCACCAGTGCCAGGGCAGGGTCGTTCAGCAGCAGGCCCTCGTCCAGCGGGGCGATGGTGATGGCCAGGCGCTCTTTGCCGGCAACGAAGTCCGGCCAGCTGTCGACGGTTTTCGGCCGCAGCTTCAGGCGCTCCAGCAGCTCCAGCAACACTTCGCGGCGGCCGGCTGATTCGGCGGTGAACAGCACGCGGCCGGAAAACTCGTCGAGGAAGTTGGCCAGGGCCTGCAGCGGCTGGGTGGCCTTGGCTTCGATCGCCAGATCCGGCAGCGGCTGCGCCGGGAAGCGTTCGCGGCCGGCTCCGGTGTCCACGTCCTGCTGGCTGGCGACCACCCGTGGCCAGTTTTTCAGGCGGGCGAAGCAGTCCTCGACCGGCAGGAACAGTTCCGCCGGTGGCAATAAAGGGCGCGAAGGGTCGACGCGGCGCTCTTCGTAACGGTTGCGCACGTCATTCCAGAAATTTTCCGCGGCTTGCTCGATACCCGGCAGGGAGAACACTTGTGTGTCCTGGGGCAGGTAGTCGAACAGGGTCGAGGTTTCTTCAAAGAACAGCGGCAGGTAGTACTCGATACCGGCCGGGGTAATCCCACTGCTCAGGTCCTGGAAAATCGGGCAGCGGCGGAAGTCGACGTCGAAGCGCTCGCGAAAGCGCGCCTTGAAACGGGTGACAGCCTCTTTCTGCAGCGGGAATTCCTTGGCCGGCAACAGCTTGACCGAGTCGACCTTGTCGATCGAACGCTGGTTCTCCGGGTCGAAGGTGCGCAGGGTTTCGATTTCGTCGTCGAACAGGTCAATCCGATACGGCAGCTTGCTGCCCATCGGGAACAGATCGATTAGCGAGCCGCGCACGGTGAATTCGCCATGCTCATAGACGGTATCGACGTAGCGATAGCCGGTGGCTTCCAGGCGCGTGCGCATTTGCTCGACGTCGAGCTTCTGGCCGATGTCCAGCACCAGGCTGCTGCCGAGCAGAAATTTGGTCGGCGCCAGGCGATGCAGGGCTGTGGTGATCGGCACCACTAGCACGCCGTGACTCAGTTCCGGCAAGCGATACAGGCTGGCAATACGCTGGGAAATGATGTCCTGGTGCGGCGAAAACAGATCGTAGGGCAGGGTTTCCCAGTCGGGGAAATGCAGCACCGGCAAATCGGGGGCGAAGAACCCCAGCTCCTGCTCCAGCCTTTCGGCACTCTGGCTGTCGGCGGTCAGGAGCAGGGTGAAGCGCTTGGCAGCGCTGGCGGCCTCGGCAATGGCCAGGCTCAGGGCGGCACCGGGCAGATTGCCCCAGTGCTGTTTACCTGCCGCGGCAGGGAGAAGCGGTAGACGCAGGACAGACACGGAAGGTTGAGCTCCAGCGTTGCGACAAAGTCGGTAATTGTAGCGGTCCCGGGTGCCGCCTGTCAGTTGCTGACTGTGTCTAATGCGCAGGTTGGGTGAAATGTAGTGGTAATGACAAAAAACCGCGGAATTTTAGCGGTTATGTAGTGCCGAAACGGGTGAGTGTTACGGAGGGTTACAGACAAGACAGCGCTGTCCGTGAATTTGGGGGTGCGCTGAAAGCCCCGGTTTTACTGGGCTTCAGCGGGGTCGTTTTTTTCGTACAGGAAAATTGTTACCGCTTGCACGACAAGCGCGCATTGCTACGGGAGGGACACGGCGGCATAATGTAGCCCCTTTTTTCAGCCCCTACATGTGGAAGGTTCCCGTGACTCAGAAGCCCGACCAGTGTCTTGGTGAATGGATCGACCGTGAAGCACTCGCAGAAGCGATGATTCCGCTGATCGGCCAGCTCTACCGCAATAACAACGTGGTGAGCTCGATCTATGGCCGCAGCCTGATCAACCGTTCAGTCATCGCGATTCTCAAAGCCCACCGCTTTGCTCGTCACCGTCAGTCCGACGAGACCGAATTGTCCGTCCACGAAACGTTCCCGCTGATCAAGGCGATGAGCGAACTCAAGCTCGGCGCCGCTTCGGTCGACCTGGGCAAGCTGGCGAGCAAGTTCAAAGCCCAAGGCGAAGGTCGCACTGCCGAACAGTTCGTCCGTGAAGAACTGGCCGATGTGGTTGGCCAGCAGAACGCTTCCGCTCGCAAAGGCACTGACGTTGTCCTCTACGGCTTCGGTCGTATCGGCCGTCTGCTGGCGCGCATCCTGATCGAAAAAACCGGTGGTGGCGACGGCCTGCGCCTGCGCGCCATCGTTGTCCGCAAGGGCGCCGAAAACGACCTGGTCAAGCGCGCGAGCCTGCTGCGCCGCGACTCGGTACACGGTCCGTTCGATGGCACCATCACCATCGACGAAGCCAACAACACCATCACCGCCAACGGCAACCTGATCCAGGTTATCTACGCCAAGAGCCCGGCCGAAGTCGACTACACCCAGTACGGTATCGAGAACGCTCTGATCGTCGACAACACCGGCGTATGGCGTGACGCCGACGGCCTGGGCCAGCACCTGGCTTGCCCGGGCGCTGCCCGCGTGATCCTCACCGCACCTGGCAAGGGCGCGCTGAAGAACATCGTGCACGGCATCAACCACGGCGACATCACTGCCGATGACAAGATCATCTCGGCAGCGTCCTGCACCACCAACGCCATCGTGCCGGTGCTCAAGGCAGTCGACGACAAGTACGGCATCGTCAACGGCCACGTCGAAACCGTTCACTCGTTCACCAACGACCAGAACCTGATCGACAACTTCCACAAGGGCAGCCGTCGTGGCCGTGCCGCGCCACTGAACATGGTGATCACCGAGACCGGTGCCGCCACTGCAGCCGCCAAGGCGCTGCCAGTGCTCAAGGGCAAGCTGACCGGTAACGCGATTCGCGTTCCAACGCCAAACGTGTCGATGGCCATCCTCAACCTGAACCTTGAGAAAGCCACCACCCGTGACGAAATCAACGAGTACCTGCGCCAGATGGCCATGCACTCGGACCTGCACAAGCAGATCGACTACGTCAGCTCCCAGGAAGTGGTTTCCACCGACTTCGTTGGCTCGCGCCACGCAGGCGTAGTGGACGCGGAAGCGACCATCACCCAGGACAACCGCGTTGTACTGTACGTCTGGTACGACAACGAGTTCGGCTACAGCTGCCAGGTCGTTCGCGTGATGGAAGACATGGCCGGGGTCAACCCGCCTGCATTCCCGCGCTAAGTCTTAGCCGCAGTTAAAAAACGCCCCGACATGCTCGGGGCGTTTTTGTTTGTGGTCGGGCAGTGGAGTGATAAGTTGGAGCGCTTTTCGTGCAACCTGAACATCTAAGGACGACTGGCATGCGCTTGATCCAACACTGCTGTACCGCGTTGCTCGCATTAACCTGCACAGCGGCCGTGGCCAGCGCCGATCAGAGCTCGATGGAGAGCAAGGTGCACAACGCTGCCCGGGAAGTCATGCAGCAGTACAGCATTCCTGGCCTGGCCATTGCGGTGACGGTCGATGGCCATCGTACTTTCTATAGCTATGGCGTGGCCTCGAAGCAGACGCAGCAAAAGGTCACGGACGAGACGCTGTTCGAAATTGGCTCCATCAGCAAGACCTTCACCGCCACCCTCGCGGCCTACGCCGAAGTTGAAGGCAAGCTGTCGCTCACCGATCATCCCGGCAAATACCTGCCGGAGCTCACCGGGAGTGCGTTCGATAGGGTCAATCTGATCAATCTGGGCACCCACACCGCGGGCGGCTTCCCGCTGCAGGTGCCGGATGAAGTCCAGAACAGCCGTCAACTGATGGACTATTTCAAGGCCTGGCAGCCGTCCTATGCCGCCGGCACCCAGCGCACCTACGCCAACCCGAGCATCGGCGCCCTGGGCATGATCACCGCCGCCAGCCTTGGCGTGCCGTTCGCCTCGGCGCTGGAGCAGCAACTGTTTCCCGCGCTGGGCATGCGCAACAGTTTTGTCCAGGTGCCGGCGAGCAAGATGGCGCAGTACGCCCAGGGCTATAACAAGCAGGACGCGCCTGTGCGTCTGAATCCCGGGGTACTGGCCGATGAGGCGTATGGGGTGAAAACCGGTTCCGCCGATTTGATCCACTTCGTCGAGGCCAATCTGGGAGTGGTCAAGGTCGAGGCCAAACTGGCCCAGGCGCTGCAACAGACCCGTACCGGTTATTACCAGGTGGGCGCGATGACTCAGGATCTGATCTGGGAGCAGTACGACTATCCGGCGCCGCTGCAAACGTTGCTCGACGGTAACTCCAGCGCAATGATCCTGGGCAGCCATCCGGTGACAGCCCTGAATCCACCACGGCCACCGCAGCAGGCGGTCTGGGTCAACAAGACTGGATCGACCGGCGGCTTCTCGGCCTATGTGGCCTTTGTGCCGGAGAAGAAAATCGGCATCGTGATTCTGGCCAACAAGAGCTATCCCAACGAACCGCGCGTGCAGTTGGCGCACCTGATCCTGAGTGAGCTTGCGCATTAATGCTGTCGATGAAATGGCTGCATGGGCTTTGCTGCGGGCTGATGATAGTTGGCCTGACCAGCTGTGGCAGCGGCGACTCTCAGGAAAGCTTTGGCGGTCCGACCATGGGCAGCAGCTATTCGATCCAATATGTTCGTAGGCCGACGGTGGCAGGCCCGGTGGAAGTGCGCCGGCAGGTCGAGGCTATTCTGGATGAGGTGGATCGGCAAATGTCCACTTATCGTGGCGACTCCGACATCGAGCGTTTCAATCGTTCGCCGGCCGATAGCTGTCAGGCGATGCCCGCGCCGGTTCTGGAACTGGTCAGTGTCGGCGAGCAGCTGTCGCAGCAGAGCGGAGGTGCCTACGACCTGACGGTAGGTCCGCTGATGAACCTTTGGGGTTTCGGTCCACAGGCCCGGGGCGAACAGGTGCCCAGCGCGCAGGCCTTGGCCTCGGCCCGGCAGCGGGTCGGCTATGGGCATTTGCGCATCGAAGGCGACCAGCTGTGCAAGGACGCTGCGGTGGAAGTCGACTTCGACAGCATTGCCGCTGGCTACACGGTTGACCGAATAACCGCGATGCTGCAGGCGCAGGGCATCAACAGCTTTCTGGTCGAAGTCACTGGCGAGCTCAAGGCCGTGGGCAGGAAACTCGACGGCAGTGCCTGGAAGATTGCCCTGGAGGAGCCCCGCGACGATCGCCAGGTGCTGGAGCGGGTGATCGAACTGAACGGCTATGGTGTATCCACTTCAGGCGACTACCGTAACTATTTCGAGCAGGACGGCCAGCGTTATTCCCACACCTTCGATGCCCGCACCGGTGCGCCGGTGCGGCATCAACTGGCGTCGGTGGCGGTGATTGATCGTTCGGCGTTGATGGCTGACGGCTTGTCCACCCTGTTGCTGATCCTCGGCCCGGAACGCGGCCTGGCCTACGCCGAGCAACATCAGATCGCGGCTTTTTTTGTGCTGCGCAGCAACACTGGCTTCGTCACACGAACCAGTCAGGCTTTCGATCGCCTTGAAGCGGGTACGGGCCAATGAATGCTCGGCAAGTTGGCGTTGTAGTGCAGGCAAAACTAGCCTACGACGCGACCAAGGGTTAATGTGCGCGGCGTTGACGCTTCTATAGACTGTTCCCGGGTTTCAGATTGACCCCAAATTGTTCCTTCATGTCGCCTTGCCGGCATGATTTAGCCGCAGGTGCCAACCGGGTGCCGCGGCCTGTTCTGAGGAGTACGCATGGCTGTCTACAACTACGACGTGGTGGTGCTGGGTTCCGGCCCGGCGGGAGAAGGCGCGGCAATGAATGCCGCCAAGGCAGGACGCAAGGTGGCGATGGTCGATAGTCGTCGCCAGGTCGGCGGCAACTGCACTCACCTGGGCACCATCCCGTCCAAGGCGTTGCGTCATTCGGTCCGGCAGATCATGCAGTTCAACACCAACCCGATGTTCCGGGCCATTGGTGAGCCGCGCTGGTTCTCGTTCCCGGACGTGCTCAAGAGTGCGGAAAAAGTCATCTCCAAGCAGGTCGCCTCGCGCACCGGCTACTACGCCCGCAACCGCGTCGATGTATTCATCGGCACCGGCAGCTTCGCCGACGAGCAGACCATCGAAGTGGTATGCGCCAATGGCGTGGTCGAGAAACTGGTGGCCAAGCACATCATCATCGCCACGGGCTCGCGTCCGTATCGCCCGGCGGACATCGATTTCCACCACCCGCGTATCTACGATAGCGACACCATCCTCAGCCTCGGCCACACCCCGCGCAAACTGATCGTCTACGGCGCCGGAGTCATTGGTTGCGAATACGCGTCGATTTTCAGCGGCCTGGGTGTACTGGTGGAGTTGGTGGATAACCGTGGTCAGTTGCTGAGCTTCCTCGACTCGGAAATCTCCCAGGCCCTGAGTTACCACTTCAGCAACAACAACATCACCGTGCGTCACAACGAAGAGTACGACCGCGTCGAAGGTGTCGACAACGGGGTGATCCTGCACCTCAAGTCCGGCAAGAAGATCAAGGCCGACGCCTTGCTCTGGTGCAACGGGCGTACCGGCAACACTGATCAGTTGGGCCTGGAAAACATCGGCGTCAAGGTCAACAGCCGTGGCCAGATCGAGGTCGACGAGAACTACCGCACCGGTATCCAGAACATCTACGGCGCTGGCGACGTGATTGGCTGGCCAAGCCTGGCCAGTGCGGCCCACGACCAGGGCCGTTCGGCGGCGGGCAGCATTGTCGATAATGGCAGCTGGCGTTTCGTCAACGACGTGCCGACCGGGATCTACACCATTCCCGAGATCAGCTCGATCGGCAAGAACGAGCAGGAGCTGACCCAGGCCAAGGTGCCGTACGAAGTGGGCAAGGCGTTCTTCAAGAGCATGGCGCGGGCGCAGATTGCCGGCGAGCCGCAGGGCATGCTGAAGATCCTGTTCCACCGCGAGACCCTGGAAGTGCTGGGCGTGCACTGCTTCGGCTATCAGGCGTCGGAAATCGTGCACATCGGCCAGGCGATCATGAACCAGCCTGGTGAGCTCAATACCCTGAAGTACTTCGTCAACACCACGTTCAACTACCCGACCATGGCTGAAGCCTACCGGGTAGCTGCATACGATGGCCTCAACCGGCTTTTTTGAGCGGCTCCGGCCGGTGGCCTGAGCCGGCCGGGGAGACCGATTTCAGCAATTCTCGAGCGTGGCAGTGGCCAAACCGGGAAAGTCTGTAATCAGGCTGTCAACGCCGAAATCAGCGAGCCTGCGCATCAGCGCGGGTTCGTTGACGGTCCACACCGACACATGCAGCCCCTGGCGCTGCGCCTTCTCCAGGCGTTCCGGCGTGCACAGGGTCCAGTTCAGCGCAAGAAACTCGCAGCCATAGCTTTGCGCAACCTTCAACGGGTCGAGCCAGGCGTATTCGGCAACCAATCCGCGTGACACGTCCGGCACCAGGTCGAGTGCTGCCTTGAGCACTTCCCGCGAGCTCGAGGTGATGGTGACCTTATCGCGCACGCCATGACGCTGAGCCATTTCGCGAATCGCCAGTACGGTGGTTGCGGCGCGGGTCCGTGAGGCGCTTTTGACTTCCAGTTGCCAGTGATCGAAATCGCACTGCTCGAACAGTTCTTCCAGGCGCGGGATCGGGCAGGGAGTCATCCAGCCCGGGCCACCCTTGCGCGCGTCGTAGGTCACCAGATCGTTCGCCGAATGTTCCACCACTTTGCCGCGGCGATCGGTGGTGCGCTTGAGTGTCGAGTCGTGGATGACCATCAGCTCGTTGTCCATGGACAAGTGCAGGTCCAGCTCGCAGCGGCGCACGCCGTGCTTGAGGCATTGCTGGAAGCTGGTCAGGGTGTTTTCCGGTGCTTCGCCTTTGGCGCCGCGGTGGCCGTAGATGAGGGTCACGGTTCTTCCTTAATTAAATGCCGGATTCGGACTGTTCGCGTGCCAGGCGGCGTTCTTGCGCCTGTCGTTGCAGAATATAACGTGCCAGCAATTGGCGTTGGGCATCGCTGGGCTGGATAAACTCGGTGCCCACGTCAAAGCCGGCGCCCTTGGCGTCGCAATGGGTGACGCGCGCGCGCAGCAACAGGCCGAGCGCCTGGGGCATGAGCACCAGTTTGATTGCCAGATGGCTGCCGGTGGTAAACGGTGTTGGATGCTGGAAGTCGATACCCCCCTCGGAAATGATCACCGGTTGCGGCTCGCCGATCTGCCCGAGCACGGTCAGCGCCACCACCTGGCCCAGCAGGTCGATGCGTTTATTGAGGACCTTGAGGTAGGCGGCGGTGTTCCTGTCGCGCTCGCTGATCTGACGCAGCAGGTGCTGTGATTCGAACTCGCTCAGGTGCAATTCGCTGAGCAGATTGAACAGTGGGGAAGCATCCTGCAACACTTCCTCGCCCGTGGCCTGGGCGCCCGACAGGGGCTGAATTTCCAGTGCGATCGTGTCCTCGATACGGTAGTATTCGCGGCGATCTTCTTCATCTAATGTCGACATGGCGAACCCATGGTAGCGGCGGTGGTCTGAGTGTAAAGCTGGATATCGACCCCCGCCACAAGGACGTTCCTTTTCCCTCCGAACAAGCCCCGACATGTTCAGACCTCTCTTCGTATTTATCGGCACGCGTTACACCCGTGCAAAGCGTCGCAATCATTTTGTGTCGTTCATTTCCCTGACTTCGATGATCGGCCTCGCCCTCGGCGTGGTGGTAATGATCGTGGTGCTATCAGTGATGAATGGCTTCGATCATGAGATGCGCACCCGCGTGCTGGGCATGGTGCCTCACGCCACCATCGAGTCTGGTGATCCCATCAGCGACTGGCCGAGCCTCGCCGCCAAGGTCAAGCAAAACCCGCAGGTGCTGGCCGTTGCGCCTTTTACCCAGATGCAGGGCTTGCTGACCAACAATGGCCAGGTGTCCAAGGTGTTGCTCAACGGCATTGACCCAGCGTTGGAACGGCAAGTCTCGATCATCGATCACTTTATGCAACAGGGTCAGCTTGACGCCCTGGCGCCCGGTAGTTTCGGCATCGTCATCGGTGACAAGGCCGCGGCCAAGCTCGGCGTTGGCGTGGGTGACAAAGTCACCTTTGTCGCCCCGGAAGTCACCGTGACCCCGGCCGGGATGTTTCCGCGCATGAAGCGCTTTACCGTGGTCGGCATTTTCCATGTAGGTGCCGGCGAGATCGACGGCTACCTGGGCGTGACCAACCAGCAGGACCTGTCGCGCCTGCATCGCTGGAAGCCGGACCAGATCCAGGGCCTGCGCCTGAAGTTCGACGACCTGTTCCAGGCGCCGCGCGTGGCCTGGAGCATCGCCCAGCAGTTGGGCGACGATCGCTACTACGCCCGCGACTGGACACGCACCCACGGCAACCTGTACCAGGCCATCCGCATGGAAAAAGCCATGATCGGCCTGCTGTTGCTGCTGATTGTCGCAGTAGCGGCGTTCAACATCATCTCGACCCTGGTGATGGTGGTGAATGACAAGAAAGGCGACATCGCGATCCTGCGCACCCTCGGCGCCACGCCGGGCACCATCATGGCGATCTTCATGGTCCAGGGCACGGTGATCGGTGTGGTCGGTACGGCGATTGGCGCGGTGGTCGGGATGTTGGCCGCGCTCAATGTCAGCGCGGCGATTTCCGCCCTCGAAAGCCTGATCGGGCACAAGTTTCTCAACGCCGACGTGTACTTCATCGATTACCTGCCTTCGCAACTGCAGGCCCAGGACGTGGTGATGGTCTGCGGCGCGGCGTTGGTCCTGAGTTTCCTCGCCACCCTGTATCCAGCCTGGCGTGCCGCGCGCACCCAGCCGGCGGAGGCGCTACGTTATGAGTGAGTTGGGCATGAGCGAAAAAGCAATCTTGAGCTGCCGCAACCTGGGCAAATCCTACGAGGAAGGCCCGGAGTCGGTGGTGGTGTTGTCCGGCCTGCAACTGGAGCTGCATCCGGGTGAGCGGGTAGCGATTGTCGGCACCTCGGGTTCGGGCAAGAGCACCTTGCTCAACCTGCTGGGCGGACTCGATACGCCGACCCAGGGCAGCGTCTGGCTGGCCGGTGAAGAGCTGTCGGCGCTGAACGAAAAGAAACGTGGCCTGCTGCGTAACCGAGCACTAGGTTTCGTCTATCAGTTCCACCACTTGCTGCCCGAGTTCACTGCGCTGGAAAACGTCTGTATGCCGTTGTTGATCGGCAATACCTCGATTTCCGAGGCGCGCCAGCGTGCGACCGCCTTGCTGGATCGGGTAGGGCTGGCTCATCGCCTGGAGCACAAGCCGTCGGAGCTGTCCGGTGGCGAGCGTCAGCGCGTTGCCATTGCCCGGGCGCTGGTCAACAAGCCGGGCCTGGTAATGCTTGACGAGCCCACCGGCAACCTCGACTCCCACACCGCGCAAGGCATTCAGGACTTGATGCTGGAACTCAGCACCTCGATGCGCACGGCGTTCCTGGTGGTGACCCATGACATGAACCTGGCCCGCCAGATGGATCATGTCCTGCACCTGCAGGACGGTTGCCTGACGCCCATCTGACGGCTTGCAGCCCGGCGCGCCTTGAGGGCTCGCCGGGTCATTTATTTTTTTACGGTAGCCAGCGAATGTTCAGACCGTTATCGATCTTTATCGGCATGCGCTATACCCGCGCCAAGCGCCGCAATCGCTTCGTTTCGTTTATCTCGATGACCTCGATGATCGGCCTCGCCCTGGGCGTGCTGGCGATGATCGTGGTGCTGTCGGTGATGAACGGCTTCCAGCGCGAAATGAGCTCGCGCATCCTCGGCATGGTGCCGCACGCGACCATCGTTGGCGTCAAGCCGATCGACGATTGGGCGCCGGTAGCGGCTGCGGCCTTGAAAAATCCCGAAGTCACCGCCGCCGTACCGTTCACCGAGATGGAAGGCATGCTCTCGTACAAGGGCGCGATGCAGCCGATCCAGATCAGCGGAGTTGATCCGGCGCAGGAGGGCAAGGTGTCGATCGTTGCCCGGCATATCGTCCAGGGCAGCCTGGATGACCTCAAACCCGGCGAGTTCGGGGTGGTGGTTGGGGAAATCACCGCGCGGCGTTTTCGTCTGAATGTCGGCGACAAGCTGACCCTGATCGTGCCTGAAGTCAGCACTGCACCCGGCGGTATCACGCCACGCATGCAGCGCCTGAATGTGGTCGGCGTGTTCAAGGTCGGTGCCGAGCTGGATGGCTCGATGGCTCTGATTCATGTGGCCGACGCCGCGCAGATGCAGCGCTGGGAACCGAACCAGGTGCAAAGTGTACGCCTGGCGGTGAAGGACCTGTATGCCGCACCGCAGGTTTCGTCGGCGATTGCCGCGAGCCTGGGCGCCGGCTTCAAGGCGGATGACTGGACCCACACCCAAGGCAGCCTGTTCAGCGCGATGAAGATGGAAAAAACCATGATCGGCCTGTTGCTGCTGATGATCGTTGCGGTGGCGGCATTCAACATCATCGCAACGCTGATCATGGTGGTGAATGAGAAGGGCGCCGATATCGCGATCCTGCGCACCATCGGCGCAACGCCGCGGCAGATCATGGCGATCTTCATGGTCCAGGGCACGGTGATCGGCATCGTCGGCACCTTGATCGGCGGCGTCCTCGGGGTGATCGCGGCGCTCAATGTCAGCGAGCTGGTGGGGTGGCTGGAGCGGGTCAGTGGGCAGCACATCTTCAGTTCCGATGTGTATTTCGTCAGCAATTTGCCTTCGGAGCTGCAAGGCGGCGACGTTCTGCTGATCTGCTCGGCGGGCTTTATCCTGAGCTTCCTCGCCACCCTGTATCCAGCCTGGCGCGCGGCGAAGACCGAGCCCGCGACGGCGTTGCGGTATTCGTAAGCGCGGAAACCGCTATCGCGAGCAGACTCGCTCACAGGTTTTGTGGCGAACACAAAACCTGTGGGAGCTGGCTGCCAGCGATGAGGCCCTCACGGCTGGCCTCGACTCCCCTTCGGCAACTCCATGACAAACCGCGTCCAGCCATTGCCCGACTCGCAGGCAATGGTCCCGCCATGGGCGCGAATGATCGATTGGGTAATCGCCAGGCCCAGGCCCGCATGTTCGCTACTGCCCTCACGACGTGCCGGGTCGGCGCGATAGAAACGATCAAACAGACGCGGCAATAGCGCCTCGGGAATCTCGTTTCCTGTATTGGCGATGCTCAGTTGCACGGATCTCGGCCGATCGACGATTCGCACCTGCACCTGCCCCAGAGGCGGGGTAAAGCGCAGGGCATTGTCCAGCAGGTTGGAGAGGGCGCGCCGCAGCATGCTGCGATCGCCGCTGATGGGGGCAGCGCCTTCACGGTTCACGCTGATCTGCGCGTCCTCGGCCAACGGCGCGTAGAACTCCAGTAAAAGATCGGCTTCCTCGCTCAACTGCAGCGGCTCACGATGGGGCGTCAACAAGCCGTGATCGGCCTTGGCCAGGTACAGCATGTCGTTGACCAGTTGCGCCATCCACTGCAGTTCCTCGAGGTTGCTGTGCAATGCCTCGCGGTAATCTTCCAGGTTTCGCGGGCGGGTCAGGGTGACCTGGGTGTGGGTCAGCAGGTTGGACAGGGGGGTGCGCAGCTCATGGGCAATGTCGGCGGAAAACGCTGACAGGCGCTGAAAAGAGTCATCCAGTCGCGCGAGCATGGCATTGAAGGCGTGGGCTAATTCCGCCAGTTCGGCGGGCATTTGACCTTCGGGCAAGCGTTGGGTCAGGGAGCTGGCGGATACGCCGCCGGCCACCTCACTCATGCGTCGTAACGGTCGCAAGCCGCTGCGCGCCGCCCAAGCACCGAGCAGCGCGGTGGCTAGCGCCGACAAACCTACCGTCAGCCAGATCAAATGCTG
Source organism: Pseudomonas fluorescens (assembly GCF_019212185.1). Lineage (NCBI taxonomy): Bacteria > Pseudomonadati > Pseudomonadota > Gammaproteobacteria > Pseudomonadales > Pseudomonadaceae > Pseudomonas > Pseudomonas fluorescens. The sequence goes on along the minus strand of NZ_CP078138.1, from coordinate 4,517,524 downwards.
CATACGCTGCAGAAAGTGCTGGTGGTGAGTGATGTCCAGCAGCAGGGTCAGTTGTGGGGAGTCGTTGCGCTCAGGATCCAGCGGCGCGCTGTACACCCGATAGGCGATGTCCGCGCTTTGCAGGCTGTGCAACCCCGGCGATGTCGGCAAGTCGGCGCTCAGCTTACTGGCACTGTCGAACCACAGGCTGCCGTCATGGCCACGCACCCGCAAAGCCAGATCAGTCTGATGATTCATTTCATCACGCAGGATTGCGCTACGCTCGGCGAACAACGTGGGATCTTCGGCTCCCTGCAGGGCGCTGCGCAGGGCAACCAATTTGCTGTCGAGCAATTGCTGGTCAAGCTCCAGGAAGTGGCTTTCGCTGGCGTGACTGAACAGCAGTCCGGCGATCAACGAGACCACTGCGGTGCAGGCAGCAAACAGCAGGGCCAGGCGGCTACCGAGGGACAGGCGGCGCATCAGGCTTGGCGCTCTTCGAGCACATAGCCCATGCCGCGCACGGTGTGAATCAGCTTGTCGGGGAAATCGTCGTCGATCTTCAGGCGCAAGCGGCGGATAGCCACTTCGATGACGTTGGTGTCGCTGTCGAAATTCATGTCCCAAACCTGCGAAGCGATCAGCGACTTGGGTAGCACTTCACCCTGGCGGCGCAGGAGTAGCTCCAGCAGGGCGAACTCCTTGGCGGTGAGGTCGATGCGCTGGCCGTTGCGTTCGACCCGGCGGCGAATCAGGTCCAGGCGCAGGTCCGCCAGGTGCAGGCTGGTTTCCTGTGGCGTTACGCTGCCACGGCGCAACAGGCTGCGGACCCGGGCCAGCAGCTCTGAGAAGGCAAAGGGTTTGACCAGATAGTCGTCGGCTCCCAACTCCAGGCCATGTACACGATCTTCGACTGCGTCCCGCGCCGTCAGGAACAGCACCGGGATCTCCAGTCCGGCATTGCGCACCGCTTGCAGAATCTGCCAACCGTCGCGCCCGGGTAGCATCACATCGAGGATCAGCAGCGCATAATCGCCGGTCAGGGCCAGGAGCTGGCCAGTGTTGCCGTCCGCCACCAGTTCGACATTGAACCCGGCCTCGCTCAGGCCCTGGCGCAAATAGTGGCCGGTTTTCGGTTGGTCTTCGACGATCAGCAGTTTCATGGGCGGCTCTGGGGGGAGGGGGCGGTTGCTTTATAGCGCGCAGAGCGTGCCTGCCGTGCAACCTGACAAAGTTGTAATCTGCGCGTCAGCCAACTGGCAGCGCCACGGCCCTAGAGTTTCCCACAGGCTGAACCTCTTCTTGTTGGAGTATGACCATGTTTTTGCGCAATCGATTGATCCTCGCGGGCTGCCTGTTGGCGTTGAGCTTCCCGGTGTTGGCTTCGCCAGCCCAGAGCTACGCATTCGGCGCGCCGGCACCGGCGGCCAAGGCGACAAGAACGGTAGAAATCGTCATGGGCGATATGTCTTTCAATCCAAAGGCGCTGCAGATCAAGGCCGGCGAAACCATTCGCTTTGTGCTGATCAATAAAGGCCAATTGCTCCACGAGTTCAACCTGGGCGACACGGCGATGCACGCCGCACACCAGGTGGAAATGCTCAAGATGCAAGAATCCGGTGCGCTCACGCCGACAGCCCTGAAAGCCGCGCCCATGGATCATGCCGCCATGGGCCATGGCTCGATGGCTGGCATGGATCACGGCGCAATGAAGCACGACGACCCGAACAGTGTGCTGGTGGAGCCAGGCAAGACCGGTGAGTTGACCTGGACCTTCAAGCAGGCCAGTCAGTTGGAATTTGCCTGCAACATTCCCGGGCATTACCAGTCCGGGATGGTGGGAAAACTGACGGTCAGTCAGTAAGCACTCAAAGCGGCGGGCAAAGGCTGATAGAATCGGCTGATTCTTCAGTCAGGTTTCCGTCATGCATCCCGCAGCCGAACACTCGCCGCTGGGCAAATCCAGCGAATACATCGCCACCTACACACCGTCCTTGTTGTTCCCGATTCCGCGCACCGCAAAATGGGCGGAATTGGGGCTGACGGCCGAGACTCTGCCGTACCAGGGCGTGGATTTCTGGAACTGCTTCGAGCTTTCCTGGCTGTTGCCGTCGGGCAAGCCGGTGGTGGCCATTGGCGAGTTCAGCATTCCCGCCGACTCGCCGAATATCATCGAGTCCAAGTCGTTCAAGCTGTACCTGAATTCGCTGAACCAGACGCCTTTTGCCGATACGCAAACCCTGCAGGCAACCCTGGTCAAGGATCTTTCCGCTGCCGCCGGCAAGCCGGTCGGTGTGCGCATCCGCAGCCTCGCCGAGGTGCAGGCCGAAGGTGTGGTGGCCTTGCCGGGTGTGTGCATTGATGATCTGGATATCAGCGTCAGCGACTACGAGCAACCGCGCCCGGAACTGCTGCGATGTGACGATTCGCGCATCGTCGAAGAAAGCCTGCACAGCCATCTGCTCAAATCCAACTGCCCGGTTACCAGCCAGCCGGACTGGGGCAGTGTTGCGGTGGAATATCGCGGCGCGGCGCTCGATCACGCCAGCCTGTTGGCCTACCTGGTGAGCTTTCGCCAGCATTCGGACTTCCATGAGCAATGTGTCGAGCGGATCTTCCTCGACCTGCAGCGTTTGCTGAAACCGGAAAAGTTGACGGTTTATGCGCGCTATGTGCGACGTGGCGGCCTGGACATCAACCCCTACCGCAGCACTGAAGCGCTGCAGTTGCCGAATCTACGGTTGGTGCGTCAATAGTTTACTGATACGGAACCCTGGAGCGAGCCTGCTCGCGAAAAGTCTTTAACGATGACGCGGGCATCCTGAATGTCCGCGGCGTCCTCAAGTCCTTCGCGAGCAGGCTCGCTCCCACATAAGCCAGTACAGCCCCTGTTTTTGGATTAAATCCCAATATTGCCCAATGTCTGGACGATATTGCGCAAGGTGGCGGCCACCGCAGGGTGTTCCAGCTCAAAGCGATCCACGGCGAGGTTGACGTTGTCGACGAGGCTGGTGTCCTGGGTGGCAGCTTCCAATCTAATCTGCGCTTCAATCTCCTCCATCAACTGCTGCAGCCCTTCGCGCTGCTCAAGCGTAAGCGGCGGATTCTGCTCCAGTTGTGCGCGCAGGGTTTCGAGCTGTGTTTGCAGTTCGCGGGCAGGCATGGTTTTTTCCTTTTCTCGATAGGCACTGGCATAGACCGCAGCGTTGATCCAAAGGTCTATCTCTGACCTTTAGATTAATCCACCGGCGAGCAACGTGCATGATCTTGATCAAAGGAGCCTTTCAGGGCTTCTCGCCCTTGCGTCGACGCAGCCCAATGTCGGACAGGCAGGTATCGAGTTCGCCCAGGTGGTCGATCACTGAATGAACGCCGAGGCTGAACAATTGCAGGGTGGCCTTGCCGCGCTTGAGTTCGCGCTCCTGCTGGCTGAGCGCCTGCCATTGTGCGGGCGCGAGTCCGCAGAGTGAGCCGTAGGACGCCAGGCCAATGGTCCACAGACCGGCGTTGAGAGCCGATTGCAGCAGCAGTGGTTCGCCGCTGACCAGCACGCAGCCGTCGAGACGATCGATATTGAGGCTCATCAATGATTGCCAGCAGGCATCAGGAGCGGGCCATTGGCCGGCGTTCGGCGAGCGTGGGGTGGCGCCAATCCAGTCCGGCAATGCACCGGCCAGCGACTGGCTGTGGGTCAATGACAAGTCATCCAGCCACGCGCAGGGGATGCCTTGACGCTGCAGCGAGAGCAGGGCGTGCTCGGCGCCCGGCGTCAGCAGCCCGTGCTGGGCGCTATCGAGGCGCTGGTGGCGGCTCTGGGCGCCGAAGTCGACGAGGCAGCCGCTCAGGCCAAAGAGCACGGCAGTCGGTTGCGGCAGGGGCTGGGAGTGCGTCTGGACCTGGGGCATTTCAACGTCCCTGAAATAACCACGGAGCATAGGTGGCTCCCGTGACGGTTAGATGACAGGCAACTGACATGCATCAGGCAAACACCTGATCCCTGTAGGGTAATTCCCAGAAAGTCGGCTTACGACTTATACTCGTCAGCTTAATCGCGTGGGTCTGCACTCGCGTCAGTACAATCCAAGGAGTTTTCTCTATGCGCTGGAGCAATTGCCTGGCTCGACTAAGTCTGTTTGCGGGTGTTCTATTGGTCCCGTTCGCCACTCAGGCTGCCACCGAAGAAGACCCTTGGGAAAGCATTAACCGCCCCATCTACAAATTCAACGACGTGCTCGATACCTACGCCCTCAAGCCGCTGGCCCAGGGTTACCAGTTCGTCACGCCGCAATTTCTCGAAGACGGCATCCACAACATGTTCCGCAACATCGGTGACGTCGGCAACCTGGCCAACGACATCCTGCAGGCCAAGCCGCGTGCCGCTGGTATCGACACCGCCCGCTTGCTGATGAACACCACCCTCGGCCTGGCAGGCTTCTTCGACGTCGGCACCAAAATGGGCCTGCAGCGCAATGACGAAGATTTCGGCCAGACCCTCGGCTACTGGGGTATGCCCAGCGGTCCTTACGTGATGCTGCCGTTCTTCGGTCCGAGCACGCTGCGTGATGCACCGTCGCGCTACGTCGATTCCTACGCCGAACCCTACCGCTACATGCACGACGTTCCGGCGCGCAACATGATGCTCGGCATGGAGGTGATCGACACCCGTGCCAGCCTGCTGTCGGCCGAGAAACTGATCAATGGCGACAAGTACGTCTTCATCCGTAATGCCTACCTGCAGAACCGCGAATTCAAGGTCAAGGACGGCCAGGTAGAAGACGATTTCTAAGTCACTGCCAAGGTGAAAGGAAGGCGGCCAGCGGGCCGCCTTCCGTGCTTTTGAAGCGAGCGTTCGACCCTTCCTTTTTGTCGCGAAATTTGTCCTTCTTATAACTGCCGGTGATGACCATCGGTGTGAGCTTGAAACGCCTCGCGGATGGGAGTACCGTCTGCGCCTTAGAAGGGCACCTCTGATGAACAGGCGTGTAGGGCGAATGCTCGAAAGCAGTGCATTAGAGAGGCTAGAAAGCGAATCCAGTAGTGTGTGCCGGGCCGATTGCCCCGCCAGCTACGCCAACCTAATTCTGGCGCCGTTTGCCCACATGCAGAAAACCAGTGCCACGCTGCTGTTAATCGATGACGACGAAGTAGTGCGCGCGAGTCTCGCGGCCTATTTGGAAGACAGTGGGTTCAGCGTCCTGCAGGCCGGCAATGGCTTGCAAGGTCTAGAGGTATTCGAGCAACGCCATCCTGACCTGGTGATCTGCGATCTGCGCATGCCGCAGATGGGCGGCCTTGAGCTCATTCGTCAGGTCACCGATCTTTCGCCGCAGACGCCGGTGATCGTGGTGTCCGGTGCTGGCGTCATGAACGACGCGGTTGAAGCGCTGCGCCTGGGTGCTGCGGACTACCTGATCAAGCCGCTGGAAGATTTGGCCGTCCTTGAACATTCGGTACGCCGGGCCCTGGATCGCGCGCGGCTGCTGCTGGAAAACCAGCGTTACCGGACCAAGCTCGAAACCGCCAACCGCGAGCTCGAAGCCAGCCTCAACCTGCTGCAGGAAGACCAGAACGCCGGGCGCCAGGTGCAGATGAACATGCTGCCGGTCAGCCCCTGGACCATCGACGACTTCACCTTCGCGCACCAGATCATTCCGTCGCTGTACCTCTCCGGTGATTTTGTCGATTACTTCCGGGTCGACGAGCGTCGGGTCGCATTCTATCTGGCGGACGTTTCCGGGCATGGCGCATCATCGGCGTTCGTCACGGTACTGCTCAAGTTCATGACCACACGCTTGCTGTTCGAGTCCAAGCGTAATGGCACGTTGCCAGAATTTACCCCATCAGAGGTGCTCGGGCATATCAACCGGGGCCTGATCAGCTGTAAGCTGGGCAAACATGTCACGATGGTCGGTGGAGTCATCGACGAGGAGACAGGCTTGTTGACCTATAGCATCGGTGGCCACCTGCCGTTGCCTGTGTTGTATACGCCAGAGAGTGTTGGTTATCTCGAAGGACGCGGACTTCCGGTGGGCCTGTTCAATGAGGCCACCTACGAGGATCACGTTATCAAGCTGCCGCCGGTGTTCAGCCTGACGCTGATGTCCGACGGCATTCTGGACCTTTTGCCAGAGCCTACACTCAAAGAGAAAGAAGCTGCCTTGCCCCAGCGGGTCAAGTCGGCGGGCGGCAGCCTGGATGGTCTGCGGCAGGTTTTTGGATTGGCCACGCTAGGGGAGATGCCGGATGATATCGCCCTGTTAGTGTTGAGCAGGAATCTTCAATGAGTACCGGTAGAATCCAGTTCGCCGAGCAGGACGGCACCTTTGTCCTGAAGTTCGTCGGTGAAGTGCGCCTGACCCTGTGTTCGGCGCTGGATGCAACGATAGAACGGATCTTCACTGCGGTGAACTTCAACGCGATCGTGATTGACCTGACTGAAACCCGCAGCATTGACAGCACCACGCTGGGCCTGTTGGCCAAGCTGTCGATCCTGTCGCGGCAAAAAGTCGGCCTGCTGCCGACGGTCGTCACCACCCATGAAGACATCACCCGGTTGTTGGAGTCCATGGGCTTCGAGCAGGTGTTCAACATTGTTGACCAGCCTGTACCGTGCCCTGAATGTCTGGACGACTTGCCAGATCAGGACCAGTCCGAAGAAGTGGTGCGGATCAAGGTGCTGGAAGCGCACAAAATCCTGATGGGCTTGAATGAGTCCAATCGTGAGGCGTTTCATGATTTGGTGAATGCATTGGAGAGGCACTGAGCCCGCGACGCTCATCACAACCTATCCCGCATAAAAAAGGCGAACCACATCAGGTTCGCCTTTTTTGTTGCGCTTGTCTGGCCTTACAGCTTGGCCTGCAGCAGCGCCTCCAGTTTCTCCTGGTCGCGGGCGAACTGGCGAATGCCTTCAGCCAGCTTCTCGGTGGCCATGGCGTCTTCGTTGGAGGCCCAACGGAACTGGGCTTCGTTGAGGCTCTGGCGTGCTTCGCCAGCATGGCCAGGAGCCAGTTTACGCTCGAGCGCGCCGGTGTCCGCCGCCAGCTTCTCGATCAGGTCCGGGCTAATGGTCAGGCGATCGCAGCCAGCCAGTTGCTCGATCTGGTTGAGATTGCGGAAGCTCGCACCCATGACCACGGTTTTGTAGTCGTTGGCCTTGTAGTAGTTGTAGATACGCGATACCGATTGCACGCCGGGATCGTCGGCACCGGTGTATTCGTTGCCGGTGGATTTCTTGTACCAGTCGTAGATGCGTCCCACGAACGGCGAAATCAGGAACACCCCGGCTTCGGCGCAGGCCACCGCTTGGGCAAAGGAGAACAGCAGGGTCAGGTTGGTCTGGATGCCTTCGCGTTCCAGTTGCTCGGCGGCGCGGATGCCTTCCCAGGTGGACGCGATCTTGATCAATACACGGTCACGGCCAATGCCGGCCTGCTCGTACAGGTCGATCAGGCGATGGCCGCGCTTGAGCATCGCCTCGGTGTCGAACGACAGGCGCGCATCCACTTCAGTGGAAATGCGCCCCGGAATCACTTTGAGGATTTCCTGACCCACCGCGACGGCAAAACGGTCGCTGGCCAAGCCGACATCACCCTTGCAGTCCTTGACACTGTTATTCAACAGTTCAGCGTAGCCAGAGATCGCGGCGGCCTTTAGCAGCAGCGAAGGGTTGGTGGTTGCGTCCACCGGTTTGACGCGGGCGATGGCTTCGAAGTCGCCGGTATCAGCGACCACGGTGGTGAATCGTTTAAGTTGTTCCAGCTTGGAAGTCATGGGCGTGCTCTGTCCTGTGGGTCTGATGACATTACCCGAGCGTCGACGGCCACTCAAGGGTATGGAGGGGCAGGCCACGCAATAGCGGCATACCCCTGGAAACGGTGTGACTCTTTTGATGCCAGGCGGGCGCACAGGTTCAACCTGGTAGACGGTTGACCTCATAACGGATTTGAGCGAACCGATCAGGGATGCCGTTGAATTAACACCCACCCTCAAGTAACGGGAAAAACACCTGGCCTGTTCTGGGTGTGCGCAAGTATAGAGTCGCGCCGCAATGGGGTAAATATCTAATGCTGAATGTCGCCGTTAATAAATGTCGACCCTCTTGAAAGTGTACCGTTGAAGTTGAACTAAATAGCCGTGAAGCGCTTGTTAGAATGCGTCCGGCAGGGTCATGTAATTAGGCGTATGGTCAGGCTGGAAAGTGTGTTTCGCCGACAATGGCCTCACGACCTGAAGGAAGAGGTGGATGTGTGTGGAAGCCTTTGACAAGTTGATGCTGGATTATGTTTTAAGGAAGCTGACCGACCTATTTGAAGAGATTGTCCTGGTTTCCAAAGAACCGTCTTCGCCGGTGACTTCAGGGATAATGGGGCTCGGCCAGTCGTCCAGGAGGCTGCCTGTCTGGTTGAGTCGGTTGAGACGCAGTGACCCTTATCTGGTGACAGACATACTGATCGATCAAATGCACGTCACCCGCAAGCAAAATCGTGATCTGCGCTTTGAGGCGCAGAACGCATTATTGAACGCGCTGGTCGAGGACGGCGTGGCGTTGCATATAGCCAGTTACTCGGTGGCTGTCGTGGAAAAGCGCTTGAAGTGCTTTTTGAATAATTCGCCTCATACTTAGGTGCAGAGAAAAAGATTATCGCTCAGGCCTCGAGTGAGGGCGCACTGTTATGTTCGGTCTGTAAAAGCGAGATTAATTGTCGGGCTTTAGTCATGTTTGGTTGATAGCCTCAGATTGCTAGCGTGCTGTTTCAAATACATGTAAGAAATGGAGCAATTTGTGATGTCTGCGCATGAGATCAACACGACAATTGATATCCTCCAAACCGTCCGGGCACCTGTTGGAGAAGTATTGAATGAACTACCGGATGCGTTGTCCAGGGCTAACATGGTCATGGGCTTCGATGCGACGGGCAATCCGGCGGTGTTGGTACCCACAACAGACACCGGTGCACAGTTGGCGATTAATTTGCAGGATGCTATCGAACCGAACAAGGGCGCGGCGCTGGTGGGGTTCAAGTCGCGTAATCTTGAGCAAAAACTGAGTGATATTCTCGATGCCCGTGATTTTGGTGCGACCGGTGTCGGCGACAATACCGTCGCCATTAACGCCGTTATTGCCTACGCCATGGCGAACGGCATCAAATGGGTTCGTCTGGCCGACAACACGACTTATACCGTCGGTACATTGGTGGGCGCATCGAACGTCAATTTCATTGGTAATAAAACCAGACTGACTAACGGCTACTTTCGGGTTTATGACGTCGATGCTTTTGGACGGCTGACATTGCCTTCGTCCATCACTTCATTCTGGCCCCATGCCGTCTATATGAATGCGGATGGCTCAGGCGCGACTGACTATGATGCACGGGCGATCAAGCCTGTGGGTAAACGCTATTACGTTCGGCATACGGGCGGGGCATCCAGCAACGACGGACTGACTTTTGCAACTGCGGTGAATAGCCTGCAGGCCGCATTGGCAAAGCCGGATGTGGTCGAAGTTGTCCTCCAACCGGGTGACTATCCGCGTATCGGTAACGCCGTGGGTGAGTTTGTTCTTCCCCGGAATATTTCAATCAGCGTGCTGGGTGGCGGTGCGGCGAATATTTTCGGCTGCTCGTTCAACCTGTCCTGGGCGGCTGAACCGACTCACCCGGGCCTCTATTCCACCTCGGTAAGCAACACGGCGAACGGGCGTTTCGCCTGGGATTCCAAATACAAGGATCGAAATGGCGACTTTATGCAATACGCAGTGCTGGCCAGCGCGGAGGCCGTTGCACAGACGCCAGGTTCGGCCTGCTTTCTGGATGGGAAAGTCTACCTGATGACGGTTGATGGTCGTGCGCCCGACGTGGACATCCGGATTTTTCAAGACTCAACGTTTCGGGTGACTGGGCCTTACAAACTCTATACCGAGGGTTTGAATTTTTTGGGTGTGCAGAATGTCCTCACGCGCGCCACAGCGGAGAACATGACCCCTCTATGGGTCGCTGTTGATTGTGCTTTTGGCTATAGCGAAAGTTTTGGAGTGTCCGGAGGAGGGAGCTTCCGATCGGAAGGTGGAAACACCCTGTTCCTGCGCTGTACTGCATTCAAATCCAAGCGCGATGGATTCAATTATCACCAATGGAATGCAATATTGCAGAACTGCGGATGGCACGTAGAGATTGATTGCGTCGGTCGTGACAATGGGGCCACGGGGGAGGGCAACAACCAGGGCTCGTCCCTTCACGATGGAGGCAAGATTTTGCGTATTAATGGGCATTACGCGCGCAATGAAGGTCCGAATCTGGAGGATGTGAATATCAACACCGTCTCCTATAACGTTGGCTGTTTACTCGAAGATTCGTTGAAAATATCCGTTCCTCGCCACGTCCAATCAGCACAAGGTGCAACGATCTATTGCGTGGGGATAAAAATACGTGGCCGCGCTGATTATGATGCGGTAACCGCTGAAGGCTCGAAAATCATTCACTATAAGTGCGCTTTCACCCGACTCTCTGGGCAAACTTTCGATCATGAGCAGTTCAATCCGGTCTGTGTTTAAACGGTATGAACGAAGTGTGTGCATCATTAACCCGGCGTGCTTTTATACGAATAGCAGGTGTTGCCAGCGCCGGGTTGTTTACCGGGGCAGGGCGAATCCAGCAATCCCGTGCTGACACCCAGCTTCCTTTGGTTCCGGCAGATAATGCGTCTTCAGCGTTCGCCCAGGATCTGATTAAGGCGGATCAAGGCGTGAATCTCGGCTGGGCGAGCCGTTCATTGACGCGGGCCATCGAGAGTGAGACGGATGCTCTTCAATCACAGCATGTTGAAGTGAGGCAGTTTGAGCATTTGATCGAAAAAAAGGCGGCTCATGACAGAGCTGGCTGGAATTGGAGTCACGCGATTCAGGCGGCAATCGACTGCGCGGAAACGCGAGGCCTGATCTGTGTGTTGCCTCCAGGAATGCTTCGACTGACTCAGCCGCTGGAGTTGGGGAGTCATTCGAGATTGTATATTCCTGCGCAAACAACGCTGCTGAAAGACTTTAACAGTCTCGGCACTTTCGCCGGCACGATAAAAAACAAAGGCGACCGCAAGGGCGTTTCCAATGTGCTGGTTTTTGGTGGAGGTGTTATCAAATCCAGGTCCGGGAGAGTGGGCAAACACATTGTGTTTTTTAACAGCAGCCTGGTTTCGGTTGTCAATATCAGGATTCGCAACACGTACTCGGACTGGACGACGAAATTTCAGAACTGCAGCCGCGTACTGATTTACGGCAATGATACCGATGTCGAAAGTACCGAAGTCTTGACGGACGGATGGCATTTTAAAGGTCAGTCCAGGAACATCGTGGTGGCCAACAATCGTGTGCGCACGGGGGATGACTGTATCGCATTCACCCAAGAGGTGCCGGGCGTCGATGAGTCCGGGGATATTGAATACGCCACCGTTGTGAACAACACACTCGATTCTGCGCAGTCGAGTCTGATCAAACTGCATGTGCGCGCAGGCATCAGCAGCGCCATACGGCACATCACTATCAACGGAGTAGAGGGTAAGGTTGGCCGGATCCATCAAGGTGGTTTTGCATTCTATTTTTCGGATGAAGGACTTACCCAAAAAATCTCGGATATCAAGGTCTCCAATCTCATTGGTCGCTGCGAGGAAAATGGCGATTATTGTGCAAGGATGATCAGTTGCAGGGATGTGCAGATCGACAATTTCCAGGCACTCGATGCACAGCGAGGTGTGCTGATCGAAGATTCAAACGGGGTTCGACTGGACAATCTGCAAATCCATAACCTTCGTGGGCAAGGTGTCGATCTGTCATCCGGTGTCACGTTGCAAAACACTGAGCGTTTCTGGATAACCAACCCTATCGTCAAGCGGACCTGGCAGCATGGCATTCAGCTTGGTTCGCCAGGCAAGCCTGCAAGCCAGGGTATGGTTATGGGTGGGTTTTTATCCGAATGCCTGTCTACCGGGCTTAGACTGGCGAACGCCAACGGGGTCAGGGTCGAGGGCGTGAGTTGTTTGAGCAACAAGTACGGAATCGTAGAGGACCGCGGATCTCGTGGAAATCTGATCCTGCGCAACCGCATCAGTCACAACTACGCCGCTCCACTTTCCCTTCGAGGGGAAGGCTCGATAGAAGAGGAGAACACGCTCAACTGATTCTTTCCAACAACTCCGCCGTTTTCGCCTTCATCAATGAGACGTCGCCCCGACTTTCAACGGTCAGCAGCATTTCGTGGTTGTTATCGAGAAGGCCAATCCTGAAACGCCACTCAGCGAACGTCATGCTTAACCCGTCCTTTTCCTCCATGTCCAACACCCCATTAGCGTAAACAGAGCGAAGGTTCTCAAGTACGGTCGACGTACAGCGAACCCTGCATCGGATGTTTCCGGAAGATGGAAAAATGCCGATGCGCTCGACCAGCCATTTGGAGTGGGGCGAGGGGCATTGGGGTTCATAGGATCGCAACCAGGCCATCAATCCACTGCTGCCTTCGGCGCACCTGTGCCCAATAACCCTGTTTCCCGGTGCAATGGAGTCCAATGATTGGCTGGCGAAATCGATCGGTGATCTGGAAGCGTTCATGATGTTCCCTGTCAATGTGGGCCGCGCTGAACTGCCGACCCATAGCCCAAGATCCTTGTTACAGGCCTTTCTTGTACAAATGCTCGTAGCAAAAATTAGTCGCTTCTATATAGCCCTCTGCGCCGCCGCAGTCGAATCGCTGTCCCTTGAACTTATAGGCAAGTACACAGCCTTTTTGCGCCTGCTTCATCAGCGCGTCGGTAATCTGGATTTCGCCACCTTTGCCGGGTTCGGTGTCGGCGATGAGGTCAAAGATATCCGGCGTGAGAATGTAACGGCCAATGATCGCCAGGTTCGATGGCGCGTCCTCCGGTTGGGGCTTCTCGACCATGTGGCTGACACGGAAGAGGTCATCACGAATGGGCTCGCCGGCAATCACGCCATATTTGTGGGTCTGGTCGGCAGGGACTTCCTGAATGGCGACGATGGAGCATCGGAACTGCTTATACAGAGCGATCATCTGCGACAGAACACCTTCTCCTTCCAGGTTCAGGCACAGGTCATCAGCCAGCACCACGGCAAAGGGCTCGTCGCCGATCAAGGGCTGTCCTGACAAAATCGCATGCCCCAGGCCCATCATCTGCACCTGGCGAGTGTAGGAAAAGGTGCAAGCCTCCATCAGCTCTCGTGTGCCAGACAAAAACTTTTCTTTTTCGCTACCGCGAATCTGATGTTCCAGTTCGTAACTGATATCAAAATGATCTTCCAGTGCGCGCTTACCTCGCCCGGTAACGATCGCCATGTGCTGCAACCCCGCAGCCCTGGCTTCCTCCACGCCGTACTGAATCAGAGGCTTATTCACCACAGGCAGCATTTCCTTGGGCATGGCCTTTGTCGCGGGTAGGAAACGTGTGCCGTAGCCGGCTGCGGGAAAGAGGCATTTACGGATCATGTAAGGTCTCTGTTATAAAGTGGATGTTGATAATGTTATTTATATATAGGGAACTGGCGTTTAAATGATTTAATCTGCTCGTCGATTAGATAGCATATTGCGTAAAGTAAAAGCACGCGGAAAATACCAGATGTTAAATTCGGTCTGCTTTCTGTGTGGGCTGTTATTTACTGTCCGTTATTGTAAGTGGACCTGATTCGGATGTTATGGCATTAAATACACCCGTGAATCGCTGTGTGTGATTGTTCACCGTTTATTGTGGCGTACCTTCCAGTTTTCTGAGGTTTGGTAATTGTTCTGAACGCGCAAGCAAGAAGCTCGCGGCGCTCAAGGCCAGGAATTGCCATCTATACGAAGCGTAAAGGGTTGCGGATCCAGGGAGGTTGCCGTGTTAAAGAAAGTTCTGATTGTCTGCATCGGCAATATCTGCCGCAGTCCGACTGCAGAAATACTGTTGCGCGACAGGTTAAAGGACAGTGACGTCGAGGTCAGGTCGGCAGGTATAGCGGCCTTGGTCGGCGGCTCCATTGAGCCAACCGCGCACAAACTGCTCGCAGAACGCGAGCATCTGGAGATTGATCACAAGGGTAAGCAATTGACCCCTGAATGTGTGAAGTGGGCGGATCTGATTCTGGTGATGGAGCGCAAGCATGTATCTGCGGTGCTGGCCATCGCCCCGGAAGCGCGAGGCAAGGTAGTCCTCTTGGGTAAGTGGCAGGAGGATCGTGAAATCAGTGATCCCTATCGTCAAGGCGAGCCTGCTTTTAAACACGCCATAGCGTTGATCGAAGAAGCGGTAAATGCCTGGGCACAGCGTCTCGTACGCTGCTGACCATTTTCTAGAATTGTTTCAAGGCAAAGAAATCCACTTATGCAGCAACAAGCGCCAGTACTCAATGTTCAGGAAGACAGTAGTAATGAGATTGATCTGCTCGGCCTGGTCGGGACGCTCATCGATCACAAACTATTAATTGCCATGGTGGCAGGTGCATTTATGGTGGCGGGGGCCGCGTATGCTGTTCTTTCGACACCTGTATATAGAGCCAACGCACTGGTGCAAGTGGAAGCCAAAAAGAATGACATGCTCGGCTTTTCCAACATAAGCAGTATGTTGGGACAGGAGTCGCCTTCCGTGACCGAGATTGAGTTGATCAAGTCCCGCTCTGTATTGGGCAAGGCCATTGATAATCTGAATCTGGATGTCGAAGTTGAACCCAATTACTTTCCGGTGATTGGCGCGTTCATCGCTCGTCGTTTCGAACCCGATCGCCCGCAAGAGGTCGCCGCGCCCTGGTTCGGCTTTAACAGTTTCACGTGGGGTGGCGAAGAACTGGTTATTTCCGAGCTGCAGGTTCCACAAGCTTTGCTGGGCGAGCCGATGACGTTTGTTGCAGGTGACAATGGTACCTACACCGTGCTCGATGAGGACGGCAACACGCTCGCCAGCAGCAGTGTTGGCGAAGCTTTCGACCAGGACGGTTTGAAGATCAGTGTCAAAGCCCTCAGCGCCAATCCGGGGGCAGAGTTTACCGTTACTCGCCAGCCGCGTATGGCCACAATCATCGAGTATCAAAAGGTCCTCGATGTATTCGAGCGGGGCAAGGATTCGGGCATCCTTTCCCTTGCTCTGGAGGACACTGATGCCGACCGAGCGATCCGCACGCTTAACGAAATCATAAGGTTGTACGTACGGCAGAATATTGATCGTACGTCAGCAGAGGCGGCTGCCAGCCTGGACTTCCTGAGAGAACAGCTGCCAGTGGTCAAGAGGGATCTGGAGAAAGCCGAGAAAGCGCTCAATGAATACCAGATTCACAGCAAGTCGATTGATATCAGCCTGGAAACCAAAGCCATTCTGGACCAGATTGTTGCACTGGACTCGAGCATTTCGACGTTGAAGCTTCAGCGTGCCGAGATGGATCGTAAGTTTACCGGGCAACATCCAGCGTATCGCGCATTGATGACGCAGCTTGCGGAACTCACTTCCAAGCAAAGCTCCTTAATCAAAAAAGTCGAGGGGCTGCCAGCCACACAGAAAGAGCTGTTCAGTCTTACCCGTGATGTCCAGGTGGGTAACGAAATCTATACCCAACTGCTGAACAAGTCTCAGGAACTGGACGTGATGCGTGCCGGGACCGTGGGTAATGTGCATTTGATCGACGAGGCTGATGTTGATCAAAGTAAACCGGTCAAACCTCAAAAGGCACTGTTCGTACTGACCATGACCTTGTTGGGTGCCTTTTTCGCAATTGCACTGGTTTTGCTTCGCAAAGCCCTGAATCGTGGGCTGGAATCACCGGAAGCCATTGAGCAACTTGGGTTGCCGGTTTATGCGTCCATCCCGTACAGCGCCTTGCAGAAAACCGAAGACGATAAGTTGTCGCGTAGTCGGGCAAGTGCGAGCAAGTCGATGCATCTGCTGGCGATGGACCACCCTACGGATCTCGCGATTGAAGCCCTGCGCAGCCTGCGTACCAGCCTGCACTTTGCAACGCTGGAAGCGAAGAATAATCGACTGATGATTTCCGGCCCAAGTCCGGCGGTGGGTAAGACCTTTGTTTCGGGAAACCTGGCGGCCGTTATCGCCCAGGCGGGTCGTCGAGTGTTGTTGGTCGACGTGGACATGCGCAAAGGCTACCTGCACAAGTTGCTCGGGACAGGTTCGGAGAATGGGCTTTCCGACGTTCTGTCCCGACAATGCTCCCTGGATACGGCTATCCATCCAACGTCAGTCAGTGGATTCGACTTCATTTCCCGGGGACGAATCCCACCCAATCCATCTGAACTTTTGATGAAAGCGAATTTTACAGCGTTCTTGGACGAAGTAAGCAGCCGATACGATCTGGTGATATTGGACACGCCACCCTTACTTGCTGTGACGGATGCTGCGATTGTGGGTCGTCTGTCAGGCACAAACCTTATTGTCACTCGATTTGGCCTGAACCCCGCGCGTGAAATACAACTGACCATGCGTCGTTTCGCGCAGAACGGTATTGAGCTCAAAGGCGCGATATTCAACGGTGTCGAAAAGCGCGCATCGGCTTATGGTTACGGTGATTACGGGTATTACCACTACGATTACAAATCCGACAGCGCCTGATTAAGTTGGACGGAGCGGTTTGATCGTCATTTATCTGTTTAGAATTTTTAATTAGCTCTGAAGCCATTGAAATACCGTTCTCAGGATACTGATGTTAAACCCTGGGGCGGTAGCGTGTGCGGATTTTAGTGATCGGTATTCGGCTGTCCCGGTTGAAATGACTTCAACTCCAATTGCTCTGTAAGAGTGACGGTAATAAGGGTGAGATGATGAAGTATCTAGTGACGGGTGCTGCAGGGTTTATCGGAAGTGCCGTAGCCCATAAGTTGTGTGCTGCAGGGCATGAGGTAGTCGGGATCGACAACGTGAACTCGTACTATGACCCTACACTGAAGAACGCGCGACTCGAGCCTTTGAGGGCTCTGGAAAACTTCACCTTTTTCAAAACTGATCTCTCCGACGGTAATGCGATTGCACACATTTTTCATGAGTATCCATTCGACCGAGTGATTCACCTCGCTGCCCAGGCAGGTGTTAGATATTCGATTGACAACCCGCACGCGTATTTGGACTCCAATATCAACGGATTCCTCAATATCCTTGAAGGTTGCAGGAATAACGGAATAGAGCATCTGGTATACGCCTCCAGCAGTTCAGTGTACGGCACCAGCAATACGACGCCCTACCAGACATCATCGGCGGTCGATCACCCCATCTCATTGTATGCCGCTACGAAAAGATCCAATGAGCTGATGGCTCATACCTATTCACACCTTTTTAATATTCCGGTCACTGGCCTGCGATTCTTCACTGTTTATGGCCCGTGGGGACGGCCCGACATGGCGCCTTTCAAGTTCACGAAGTCGATCATCGAGGGCAAGGAAATCGAGGTTTACAACAACGGAAACCTGTCTCGCGACTTTACCTATATCGATGACATCGTTGAATCCATTATTCGCATCCAGGATGTGCTGCCGGTAAAAGACAAGTTTGATATGTCCAGTCCGGATAAGAGCAGCGCGCCGTATAGGGTCTATAACATCGGCAATGGCGCCCCTGTTTCCTTGGCCCGGTTTATCGAAGCCATTGAAAGCAGTGCCGGGAAAAAGGCAATCAAGAAATTCCTGCCTATGCAGCCTGGCGATGTTTATACCACCCACGCGGACACCGACGAGTTGGTCAACGCCATCGGTTACCGACCTGTTGTATCCATCGAAGAGGGAATGCAGCGGTTTGTGCGTTGGTATTCCGATTTTTACGGAAAGCATTAAGTGTTTGCGTTGATTAGAAGCGATATTCGCGCTGTGTATGGTAATGCCGGTTTCAAATCAGTATTGAAGTCACTGTTGAACCCCAGCATCCATGCATCATTACTGGTGAGGCTTGCCGCGTCGAAAAACAAGCTGGTGCATATCTTGAGCAGGAATCTGTTGATTGCCAAGCATTCCATCGATGTTGGCTATGGCGCGTCAATTGAAGCAGGGCTGCATTTGCCACACCCGGTGTCGATAGTCATTGGTTCGGGAAGTGTGATTGGAAAGAATTTAACGCTCTATCAGGGATGCACAATCGGTAACAAGAGAGGGTATCCCACGCTCCAGGATGGCGTGACGATTTACCCGAACTCTGTAGTTGTAGGAAATGTCACGATCGGCGCACATGCAGTGATAGGAGCAAACAGTTTTGTGGATAGAAGCCTACCACCCGAGACGACATACCGCGGTTAGAAGAGCTGTGTTTCTCGCATGCTCTGCATTTAATCTGGTGTCGGTGTACTTGGTTATCTACCTCGCCGGAAGGTTGACGGGTAGTCACTATATAACTGAGCAGGGTGTTGTATCAGTGACCTTTTTGTTGACCGGTATTCAAGTGGGCCAGGCTGTGGGGGTGCAGGTCTATGTGTCGAAAACCGCTAGCCCAGGGATAATCCTGGCGGTTTGCCTGGGTGTGTTGGTGGCTGCCAGCCAACTACTGACAGGCAGCATGGTGGAAAATTTTATCTTGACCGGTATTGGTGCGATATGCGGTTATTTTCTTTCACATAAAGTGGCCTTTAACCTCACCAGTCAAAACAAATGGAAGTTCCAGGCGCTGACGTCGTTTCGTTACATGACGATCGGTGCCTGCATTTTGATCCTGATATTGACCCGTGCCTTGTCAGTACCGACGTTGATAGTGACCGCGGTGGTGATTACTGGCTTGCTCTCGGTTATTAGTCGTTCGCAAGAGCAGGTTGGTCTGCCTGCGAACCAAAATATTTATTTGGGACTGGCGACGATTTTTTCCGGGATCGCTCTGTCGTTGATATACAGAAACGATATCAATATCGTGCGCGACTTGTATGCAGGTACCGCGGACTTCGAATTGGTTCATAACTTGCTGATAGCCTTCAGTGTCGTGGCGGCAGGGGCGGGTTTTGTCGTCACCAATTTTGTGTACACAAGAATTAATGATGGTGACGGTGCGCTGGGACTGTTCAATTTAAAAACCTTTACCTGTGCTTATGTGCTGCTGGTTATTGCATTCGTCCTGGCTTTCAACACATTGTCGCCGCACCTGAAGATTCTGGCATCTGCTGTGATTGCGATCACCTGTCCAGTGTTCTCGGCATTTTTACATCTTAAATCCAAGTCCTACATTGTTTACGTTATTGGGGCGGGTTCGCTGCTAATTGCCATGTTTACATTGCGGCCGTGGCTGAATTTATCACCCCTCGACGCCTTTCTGATTTACAACGTGATGACATTGTCATGCTTGTATTGTGTCAGTGTGTTCTGCATGGTGGGTGACGCGCAATGATATTCGTCGTCCTCCTGGTGATTTCGATTTTTGTCGTGTACATCACCTATGCAACAAAAAAGTCGATAACGTATCTGTGGTTTTCGGTTTTTCTAATTCTTTCTTATTTGGTCGATGGTTATTTCACAGACGATTATCAATATCTGTTTTTCTCTGCGACCTATCCAAAAATGCCAGCGGATTCGGTATCGAATGCCAGTGTCGCCGTCTTTTGTCTACTGACCTTGATGGTCTACAGTTTTTTAACGATATTTTTCAGCAAAAGAACTCGAATACTGGAATCGAGTTTTCAAGTGAGCATCACCGGGAAATTTATCGCGGTCTGTGTGTTGTACACACTTTTTCTGAGTGGCGTGGTAGCGGTCAGCATGCAGAAGTATTCGCTCGCTTCAATGTTGAGCAATAGACAGAGCTTTTTTGAAGATAACCTGCTCGCAGGTATCGCCCTGTACACCGCACCGGCACTGTCGGTCTTATCCTTCACCGGGGCCATCTGGTCCAGATCACTTGCCCTTCGGCTGTTTTTCATCGTGGTCTTGATACTGACCTTCTGTGCAAGCCTTATCTCGGGCAGTCGCTCGACCCTGGTCCTGAACTGCATCTTGCCTTGCATATTTTACCTGGTGATACACAACGCTCAGCGTAAAAGGCGGAGCAAGTTAAGCAAGAAAACCATTGTCAAATTGGTGTTGGCCTGCGTTGTCCTATTCAGCCTTTCCACACTGTACCGGGACTTTACGCGGGGCGAACAAGAAGAGCTCAATGTGTTTGTTTCTCCGGACTTTGTAACGTTCGACTCCAGTTCTTTGATTATGCAACAGGATATCGGCCCGGCTCAGACGTATCTGGCGGCCTTTACTTTTTTGATCCCTCGCGTGATTTGGAGCGAAAAACCCATCTCGGGCAATCGCTACTTCACCCAGGAATTTTTCTATGAACGATTGATTGACAGCGGCGCCGAGATCACCGCGTCATTGATAGGCGAGGCCTATATAAACTTTCGCTGGTTTGGCGTGCTCAGCGCCGGAGGGCTGTTGTTTTGTTTGAGTCAGCTTATTGAAAAGCTGTTTCGGACAGGGGGTATCTACTCTGTGCTGGGTCTGATCTTTCTATTCAGAGGCACCAATATTATTCGTGGAGACTTGCTGAACACCCTGGTTCCGCTGTTCTTCTCGTTTTTTATATTTTATTTGGCCTCGGTGAAAATCGTGCTGTCAAGGAAGCATTCAAGTGTGAGGTATGCCCTATGAGTCCAGAAAAAAAAGTCGAGATTCTTTTTTGTCTCAGGCGCGATGCTCCCGAGAAACCAGGTGGCGACTCAGGCAAGGTCTATAAGTATAAGTCTCACCTTGAGGCCAGGGGCTTTTTGGTCAATGTGGTGACCGATCCTGGTGAATTGGCTATTCGCGACACCACGCCGGATGTCATGCATATGTTCAATATGCAAACACCGTACGAAAACTATCGGTATCTGACCTGGGCACTGAACAGGAAAGTGCCGATCTGCTTTTCGCCCATTCACCATGAAAAGAAATACATGGTGCAGTATTTCAGTGCCGGGCTCCTGGGCAGGTTTTTAAGTTACGACGCGTACCTGATGCTCAGTTCCTTTGCCAAAGAGTTCATTAAGTTCAAGAGTGTCCGTAATGTGCTGGCCTACAGCAGCACGCCATTGGGGATAAACAAGAGGCTGGTCGAGCGTTCGGCGAGAATCTTTCCGTTGTCGGAGAGTGAACTCGGCAACATAAGAACCGACGTCACCGATCGGTTGCCGCCTGACAAGGTAAAAGTCATACCTAACGCATTGACCTTCAGCCATGGTGTCGGCAACCAATCCGCGTCCCGTGACATAGATGTCATGGTGGTCGGGCGCATTGAGCCCAGAAAAAACATTCTGAAGATCGCCAAGGCGTTCAGCGGTACACATTACCGGGTCGTATTCGCGGGTAAAGAAAACACCAATCACGCGAAGTACTGCGAGAAATTCAAGTCAATCGTCGAGGCCAGCCCCAATCTTGAATACCTTGGCGAACTGAAACAGGAACAGCTTGCCTACCATTATAAAAGGTCAAAGATAAACCTATCGAACTCATGGTTTGAGGTGGTTTCTCAAGTGGATCTGGAGGCGACGTCTCTGGGATGCAAGCCCATCGTGTCGGCCGCTTCAGCCTTGTTCGATTACTTCTCGTCGCCGCCCCTCAGACTGGAACCCGACTGTACCCAGGCCGATATTCTTAACTGCGTAAAACTCGCCCTGCAGGATGATTATAAGCCTCGGTTGAAAGACGATTTTTCCAATGACTGGGAAGGTGTCACCAATATCCTGATCAATGAATACAACGCTCTGTTGGGGCGCAAGGACTCGCCAGCATGAAAATTCATGTATCCATTGTCGATTACTTCAAGGCACCGAGGCTGATTGAAAGCCTGAAGGCGCTGGAACGGCAAAGTCTTTTCAGCAGTTGTCAGGTGACTGTTTTCGATAATAGCGTCGACGACGATAACTTTAACCGATTGAATGAATACATCAGTCAGAAAAGTAATATTGCTCTGGTGCGCTCATCGCATAATCGTGGTTACACCAAGGCGACAAATCTTTCCATCGATTTTTCCTCCGATTACATGGTTTTGCTTAATCCTGATCTGATTCTTTCTTCCGACGACTGTATCAAGCAATCCGTAGAGATACTCCAGAAAGAACAAGGCATCGGTATCGTCGGTATCAAGCAAGTGGATGATCGCGGCAATGTCGAACTGGTAGCAAGAACTTACCCGAGTCTCGCCAGCCAGTTTGCCCGACGTGCTCCTCGCGTGTTTGCCAGCTTGTTCAGTGGCGCGCGAGACAGTTACGAATGTACGGAAGTGAATGGCAAGACCTCTGGACTGCACATTGTCGACTGGGTGCAAAGTTCTTACTGGGTGGTAAAAGGCGACGTCTGGAGAGCGTTGAACGGCGTCTGTGAGGACTTTTTCCTGTTCATGTGCGAGCCAGAGTTTTCCCGTCGCGCGAAACAGATGGGCTATCAGACGGCGATCAACTGTGACGCTCATGCGCTTTCCGATGGGATCCGCGCGAGTGCGGGAGGGATCAAGGCTGTCTTCAAGTCGAAGGCATTCCGCAGTCATCTGGTCGACATGACGATTTATTACTTGAAGAGTTTCTCTACTACCAAAAGGACTAATCCATGAAATTAACAGTTTTTGGCACTGGCTATGTCGGTCTGGTTCAGGCAACTGTTCTCGCGGATGCCGGGCACACAGTCTGCTGTGTTGATAAGGACGAAAACAAAGTAGCTAAACTCATCGATGGCATTATTCCAATTTATGAGCCGGGCCTGTCTGCGCTGGTCAAGAAGAACTACGAGGCGGGGCGCCTGATTTTCACTACCGATCCTGCTGAGGGTGTTGAGTTTGCCGAAATTCAGTTCATTGCGGTCGGCACGCCGCCAGGTGAGGATGGTAGCGCCGATCTTCAATACGTTCTGGCGGTAGCGGAAACCATTGCCACGCACATGCGTGATAAAAAACTGGTCATCAACAAGTCCACCGTTCCTGTGGGGACTGCGGACAAGGTCAAACAGCGCATTTCCGAGGTGCTGAGCGCCAAAGAGTGCGCTTTCGACTTTCATGTCGTGTCCAATCCGGAGTTCCTGAAAGAAGGCTCGGCGGTCAGCGACTGCCAGAAGCCGGACCGAATTATCATTGGTACGGACAGCAACTACGTCATCGATATGATGCGCGAGTTGTATGAGCCGTTCAGCCGTAATCACGAAAAAATCATCGTCATGGACGTTCGCAGTGCGGAGTTGACGAAATACACCGCCAACTGCCTGCTCGCCACAAAAATTTCTTTCATGAACGAGATAGCCAATCTTGCCGAGCTGTTGGGAGCAGATATTGAATCTGTTCGTAAAGGTATCGGCGCGGATCCGCGCATTGGTTACCAGTTCATTTACCCGGGTTGTGGCTACGGCGGATCGTGCTTCCCCAAGGACGTGAAAGCCCTGGAGCACAGTGCGCAACAGATGAACTTCGTCCCGCACATTCTCAATGCAGTTGAAACCGTTAACAGGAACCAGAAAAGGAAACTGTTCGAGCACGTCCAGTTCCATTATGGGAAGGATTTGCGCGGCAAAACATTCGCGCTATGGGGCCTGGCGTTTAAACCCAACACCGATGACATGCGCGAAGCCTCAAGCCTGGAGCTCATGAGCTTGCTGTGGGAGGCTGGAGCGAACGTACAAGCTTATGATCCGAAGGCAATGGAAGAGGCGCAGCATCTTTATCCTTCACATCCAAACTTGCGTTTGATGGGGACTAAGGAAGCAGCCCTGCAGGGCGCCGACTGCCTGATTATTGTTACGGAATGGCAAGACTTCAAAGCGCCTGACTTTGAAGTAATCAAGAGGTCGTTGAAAGATCCTGTGATTTTCGATGGGCGCAATATCTTCGATCCCGCCCGTGTGGCCAAGCAAGGCTTCCAGTACTACGGCATTGGTCGCGGCCTGTCGGTACGGCCGGTTATCTAAGGGATGGCCCTGGTCGAGTCGGAATGGCCTGAACGTATCTTTATAGTTCATCAGGATGTGAGTCCATGAAACAACGTATCTTAGTGACCGGTGGCGCAGGGTTCATCGGCTCTGCGGTCATACGGCATCTGCTGCAGAACGGCGACTATACCGTTGGAAATATCGACAAGTTGACTTATGCCGGCAATACCGAGTCTTTGGCGTCGGTCAGCCATTTACCTGGCTACAGTTTCTATCAGGTCGATATATGTGATCGGATGGCGCTGCAGACCGTTTTCGAGCAGTTCCAGCCAGACGCGGTCATGCACCTTGCTGCGGAATCCCATGTCGATCGCTCCATCGATGGCCCGGGTGCATTTATCCAAACCAATATCGTTGGCACCTTCACCTTATTGGAGGTGGCCAAAGCTTATTGGCTAAAACTTGATCCCGAGCGCCGGCAGGACTTCCGCTTTCACCATATATCCACTGATGAAGTGTATGGCGATCTGGAGGGCACTGAGGATCTCTTTACCGAGGAGACACCTTACGCTCCGAGCTCCCCATATTCGGCTTCCAAGGCCGCGTCCGACCATTTGGTCAGGGCCTGGCACAGAACTTACGGGCTGCCGGTCATTGTCACCAACTGCTCCAATAATTACGGTCCCTATCACTTTCCCGAGAAGTTGATCCCCCATGTCATCCTGAACGCGTTACATGGCAAGCCCATCCCCATTTATGGTGACGGCGCTCAAGTGCGTGATTGGTTGTATGTCGAGGATCATGCCCGAGCGTTGGTGGAGGTGGTCAGTCGAGGTGCGGTTGGCGAAACCTACAACATCGGCGGACATAACGAAAAGACCAACCTGCAGGTGGTTGAGACGATTTGTGAGTTGTTGGACGAACTCATCCCGCTGGGTTCAGCTCGCGAGAATGAAGTGCGAGTGTCTTATAAAAAATTCATGACTTTTGTCAAAGACCGGTCCGGCCATGACCGTCGCTACGCCATCGATGCCAGCAAAATAAAGAACCAACTGTCATGGGTACCCAAGGAAACATTCGAAAGCGGAATTCGTAAAACGGTGACCTGGTACTTGAATAATCACCCGTGGTGGGAACAGGTATTGAGCGGGAACTACCGCCTTGGTCGCCTGGGCGTGACCTCTGATATGGCCGATCGCTGACCCTGGGATCAAGGAGCTTTACATGAAAGGTATTATTCTTGCAGGTGGATCCGGTACACGTTTGCACCCGATCACCCGCGGTGTTTCCAAGCAGTTGTTACCCGTCTACGATAAACCGATGATCTATTATCCGTTGTCGGTATTGATGCTGGCAGGCATACGCGAAGTTCTGATTATTTCCACGCCCGAGGACCTGCCCAATTTTCGGAACCTGTTGGGCGACGGTTCGTCTTTCGGTATTGAGCTTCAGTACGCCGAGCAGCCGACTCCAGACGGTCTGGCCCAGGCCTTTATCATCGGCGAATCCTTTATCGGTGACAGTAACGTCGCACTGGTTCTGGGCGATAACATCTTCTATGGGCATGGCTTTAGCGCCAACCTGATCGAAGCAGCCAGTCGCCAGTCCGGTGCGACAGTGTTCGGCTATCACGTAGTTGATCCCGAGCGATTTGGCGTGGTGGAGTTTGATGAGCATGGCAAAGCCATTTCCATCGAGGAAAAGCCCAAACAACCGAAATCCAACTACGCGGTAACCGGCCTTTATTTCTACGATAACGATGTGGTGCAGATCGCCAAGGGAGTGAAGCCTTCCCATCGCGGCGAGTTGGAAATAACCGACATCAACAACGCCTACCTGCAACGCGGCGACTTGCATGTCAGCGTATTGGGCCGCGGCTTTGCCTGGCTCGACACCGGCACCCATGATTCGTTGATGGAGGCCGGGCATTTCGTGCAGACCATCGAATCGCGTCAGGGCTTGAAAGTGGCGTGCCTGGAAGAAGTCGCGTTCAACCAAGGCTGGTTGAGTGCCGCTGAACTGGACAGGTTGGCGACTGCGCTGCACAAGACCGGGTATGGTCAATACCTCGCCGGCTTGTTATCAGCGAGGCCCTGCCGATGAAGGTCATCCAGACGCATTTACCCGGGGTTCTTGTCATTGAGCCCAAAGTGTTTGGCGATGCGCGGGGGTTTTTCGTCGAGTGCTATCAGGCGCCACGCTATCGAGAGATCGGCATTGAGCTGCCCTTTGTCCAGGACAACCATTCGCGGTCTCGCAAAGGCGTACTGCGCGGCCTGCATTTTCAGCGTAAACGGCCACAGGGCAAGCTGGTCCGCGTCACGCGCGGCGCCGTTTACGATGTAGCGGTCGATATCAATCCTGAGTCTCCAACCTGCGGTCAGTTCGTGGGGGTGGAACTCACCGCCGACAATCATCACCAACTGTGGATTCCCCCTGGTTACGCTCACGGATTCTGCGTATTGAGCGATGTCGCGGACTTTCAATACAAATGCACCGATCTTTACGACCCCACGGACGAAGGCGGCCTGATCTGGAACGATCCGGATGTGAAGATTACCTGGCCGATCCAGCAACCCAGTCTTTCGGATAAAGACAAGGCTAACCCAAGCTTGCGCAGCCTGATGGGCAGGGAGTCAGTATGAGAGTGTTGGTGACGGGCGCCCATGGGCAGGTTGGCTACGAACTGCTGCGGCGCGCGCCGGCAGGCTTCACCGTGTTGGGTTATGGTTCGCAGGAGCTTGATGTCTGCGATGCTGCTCAGGTTCAGGCGGTGTTCGATGCAGTCAAGCCTGAGCTGGTCATTAATGCCGCGGCCTATACGGCAGTAGACAAGGCTGAATCTGAAATTGAGCGTGCTTATGCGGTGAACGCTGATGGGGTCGGACTTCTCGCTGCGACGGCGGAAAAACACGGCATCCCGCTGCTGCATATATCCACCGACTACGTGTTCAGCGGTGAGCATGATCGTCCGTACACGCCTGATGATGTTACGCAACCGACCGGCGTCTACGGTTCCAGCAAGCTGGCTGGCGAACATCAATTGGCGCTGAACTGCTCACGCCATATCGTTCTGCGAACCAGCTGGGTGTTCGGTGCCCACGGCAATAACTTCGTCAAAACCATGCTCCGCCTGGGCGCTGAACGGGACAGCCTGTCTGTCGTGGATGACCAGCGTGGCGGGCCCACTTCTGCAGGCAGTATTGCCGATACGCTTTGGTCATTGGCCGCGATCTTCCAGCGGGAAGGGAAACTGGAGTGGGGGGTGTATCACTTCAGTGGCCAGCCCGCCTGCACCTGGTACGACTTTGCCAGGGCAATCTTCAATCAGGCGGTCAGCCTTGGTTTGCTGGAAAAAATCCCTGATGTACAGGCGATATCGACCGCACGCTATCCCACTCCCGCCAAGCGGCCAACCTGGTCGGTGCTCGATTGTACAAAGTTGACGCAGACGCACGGACTTCCCCACCGTCATTGGGAGGATGAGCTTGTGCGGGTGCTGCATCAGTTGAGCGGGCGTTCAACGGCTGAAAACGCTCAATAAAGTCCGACCATTAATAACAATTGCTTCAGGCGCTCTGCCATTAATTCAGGTGCTGGACGCATTAAGTAGCCACGAAGCCGCTGAGTTTGTTGGAAAAACTGCAGATGTTATAAAAACCATTGCTTCTGGCTTGATCGAAAGCGCTTGGCGAAGTGCTGTGCAATCAGTGGCATAGATGTTTTGTCAGTGACATGATCTGTCTAAGGTAGATGCAGAACGGATGTAAACCTCTGGTAGTTGTAGGGCCGATGGCGGTCCGTTCTAACGTCGTTGGTACTGGGTACCAAATACTGTATATCGAGAAGGAGACTGATATGAGAAAGCTATTAGCCATCACTCTATTGGGTGTTTTAAGTACGTCTGCAATGGCCGCTGAGGCGCCGCTCACACTGAGTACTCCTCTGGTCGGCGATGTCACCGTCGGGCAAAGTCTGATGGTCGGTGCAGCGGTCGTCGCGGGGGTCATCGCGGCCTCCAACAGCGGCGGGAGCTCCAATGGCGGGACTACCGGCACTACGGGTACCACCGGTACCACGGGTACTACCGGTACCAGCAGGTAGTAGTGCTGGCAGTGTTTGGGCAAGGTCACACAGGACACCCTGGGTGGCCTTGTTTTTGGATGTGCTCTTAACCTGCGTAGTGCCAATATGATTCGTAATTTTTCTGTTGCCGTTCTGGCAAGTTTTACCTTGCAAGGCTGTATGTTTTCTCCCGGTCAACATATGGATACCAGCGACATCGTTCGTGAAGGCACTTCCGAGAGCAGTCGCGTCGAATTGATTCCGATAACGCCCAAACTGATCGCAATGAATAGCGCGTCTGAAGTGAATCAGGTGATACCGGCTGAACTGTTGCGCTACACGCCGGAAAGTTACCGTATTGGCGCGAATGATTTGCTGTTTATTACTGTTTGGGATCATCCGGAATTAACAGCGCCCTCTGGACCGCAGCAGCAAATTGATGCGAATGGACGTCTTGTTCGTCCGGACGGTAATCTTTTTTATCCCTACGTCGGCAATATTCCAGCGGCAGGAAAGACCATTGAGGAACTGCGTGCCCATATTGCCGAACGTTTGACTCAATTCGTCGATAGTCCGCAGGTCGATGTCAGCGTGTTGCGATTTGCCAGCCAGAAGATCGTCATTTCCGGTGCAGTCGTCAGGGCAGGGCAGCAACCCCTCACCACGACGCCCTTGAGTGTTGTCGAGGCGATTGGCGCCGCGGGGATCGATCCACAGAATGCTGACCTTTCAAACCTTACGCTGACGCGAGACGGGCGCCAGTACAAGCTGGATCTCGACGAACTCAATCGCGAAAGTGACTCCCAGTTGCCCAATGTTTATCTGAAAAGCGGCGACCAGTTGTACCTCGCCTACAACGATCGCAAGCGCATCTACGTCATGGGCGAGGTGGTCCAGCCTCGGGCACTGAGCTTCAAGACCAAAACCATGAACTTGTCCGATGTGCTCGGCACTGTGGGAGGCTTGAACCAGACGACCTCCAACGGCAACGCGGTGTATGTCATCCGAGGGGTTGAGAACCTCGATAAGGAACCGGCGAAGATCTTTCAGTTGGAGGCCAGTTCGCCCTCTGCCATGGTCCTGGCAACCCGATTCGATGTGCAAGCGCAAGACGTGGTCTACGTCGGGCCCGCCAATGTCACGCGCTGGAATCGCTTCATCAGCCAGTTGGTGCCTTCTGCATCCATCGTCGGTATCGGCGCCGCTGCAAAGAATGACATGAGCGAAGCCAGTAGCAGATAAGGGCAAAGTCTCCCGTGAATATTGTGCGTAGCAGCGCCTTTTTGGCGATGGCTCTCATGCTGTGTGGGTGTAACCCGCTGATGAAAGCCTCTTTCGATACTCTCAAGGCATCTGCCGTGGGGCCCGACGCGCTGGAGGTGACTCAGGCGCAGTTGGACGCTGTGCCTTTTGCTCAGATCAAAGTCACCACGTCCAGCAGCGAGGGCGTCATGGCGTTGATTCGCCAACGTGGCGACCTGCAGTTCTGGGTGGCCTCTGGCAAGCAGGTGCTGTTGATGCGCGACGGTTTGATCGTGCGCAGCGTGGGCCTGGGTAGCAACCTCGACGGTACGCACTGGGAGGATGAGTCGCCATTCAAGCGCGGTCTGCACCAGTTGCCCGACGGCTATGGCAGTACACGTCTGATTGACCTTTACGACGGATACCGCGTCGGTATCGCGGTGAACAGTCGGTTCACCCGGGTGGGTATCGAAGAGGTCAAGGTTATGGACAGGACCCTGGCCTTGCTCCGGGTCGATGAGCGCATGGAAGCACCGGAAATCGATTTTCACGCCGTCAATCGCTACTGGGTCAGACCACAGGACGGTGCTGTCATCCAGAGCGAGCAACATTTGACGCCGCATATTTTCCTGAAGGTCTTGGTGTTGCGTTCTGGGCAGGGAGCCATCAATTGAAGCGTTTGAACAGTGTGTTCGCCGGTGTGTTATTGGCCGCCGCGGGTATCAGTCAGGCCGATGTGACTGTCAGTGGTGATGTCCGCAGTCCTGGTCAATTCAAGTTCGACCCGGGAGCGCGTTTGCTGGACGTGATCACCGCCTCGCAACCCGATGCGCAAAGTTACTGGCTGGCGGCTGCTTGGTTGCGCCAGCCGTTGCAGGAGCAGCAACGCCGTTTGAAGGTCGGCGTAATGTTTGATCTTAAAGTCCTACAGCAGGGTGCTCTTCTGTTTGACAAGCCTGCCCGTGCTGCATTGGCTGATCAACTTTATAAGGGGGTCGCCCGTTTGCCCGTGACCGGGCGGCAAGTTGCGGTCCTGGACCCGGTAGCGGTAGAGGTCGGCTTTGCCCTCAACGCTCAGCTTGATGATGGCGACAGCCTGGTTTACCCACTGCGCCCGTCTACCGTGGAGGTGCTGGGGGCCGTTGCGCAACCCTGCCGGCTGCCTTATCGGGCCATGCAGGAAGCCCGCGACTACCTGCGCTCCTGCCAGCCTTCGGCTGAAGCCGAGCAGGACTACCTGTGGCTCATCCAGCCCGACGGTCAGACGCGGCGTGTCGGCATCGCCATGTGGAACCGCGAAGAGGGGCATTGGCCTGCTGCTGGCGGCAAGATTCTGGTGCCCATCAAGAACGATGACCTGGACCCGCCCACCCCCGAACTCAATCAACAGTTGGCCGAGTTTCTCGCCACGCAGCCAGTGGCTGAGGTGGCGCCTTGAAGTTACGATTTGCAGCCGTCCTGTTGGTCCCGTGCGGTCTGGCTCAGGCAGAGCCGCGATTGACTCAAAGCGACTTTGGTGGGGTGGGGTTGTTACAAACGCCCACCGCTCGCATGGCGCCTGCCGGCGAACTCAGCGTCAATGCCAGTCGAACCAGTCCGTATAGCCGGTACAGCCTGTCCCTGCAGCCGTTTGACTGGCTGGAAGGCTCGTTTCGATACACCGCAATCACCAACCGACCCTATGGCCCTGAGTCCCTGAGCGGCGATCAAAGTTACAAGGACAAAGCGGTCGACGCCAAAGTGCGTCTATGGGAGGAAAGCCATTGGCTGCCGCAAGTGGCCATGGGGTTCCAGGACATCGGGGGGACCGGGTTGTTTTCCAGCGAGTATTTTGTTGCCAACAAGCGCTACGGCAATTTTGATTTCAGCGCGGGTATTGCCTGGGGATACATGGGCAATCGCGGCGACTTCGATAATCCGCTGGGTTGGATCGACGACCGATTTGATACGCGCCCGGCGAGCGAGGGGACCGGCGACTTCAACTCGAACGCTTATTTCCGTGGGTCACCCTCGTTGTTTGGCGGCATTGCCTATCAAACCGCGTGGGCCCCCCTGAGTCTGAAAGTTGAATACGAAGGCAACGATTACAAAAACGAGCCGTTCGATAACGCTATCAAGCAAGACTCACCCATCAACATGGGGGCCGTGTTAAAGCTCAGTGAATCGGTCGACCTGAGTGCGGGTTGGGAGCGTGGCAATACCGCGATGTTTGGCATTACGCTGCACACCAACTTTGCTACTCGCAAGGCGCCGGCCAAGACTTACGATCCGCCCGCCGAGCCGCTTGCCGCTCAGTTGCCGACAACGTCCCCGGATCAGGTCAATTGGGCCTCCGTGTCCCGGCGTCTGCACGACAACGCCGGTTACACCGTTGAGCGCATCAGTCAGCGTGGCTCGGAACTGCTGGTGTATGGCGAGCAGTCCCGGTATTTCTATTCGGCAAAAGCCGTGGGCCGTGCCAGCCGGATTCTGGATAACAGCGTCAACGACGATATCGATTGGTTTACCTTGGTGAACAAGCGATATGACATGTCGCTGGAAGAAACCAGCGTGCCCCGCGACATGTTCCGCGAGGTCGTCAATAACCAGCAGCCGTTGCAAGACCTGCATCGATCCACCGAGGTCAATGCCGCGGTTCCGCACGCCGAGAGCACGCTATATACCCAGGCACCGAAGCCCTTTTCCTATGGTCTCGGCCTTGGCTACAAGCAGAACATTGGTGGGCCGGATGGCTTGCTTTATCAGGTCAGTGCCGACGCGGATGCCGAGTATCGTTTCACGCGCAATACCTGGTGGAGCGGGTTGCTGAGCGTCAATCTGTTGAATAACTACGATAAGTTTACGTACGACGCGCCGAGTGGATTACCACGGGTGCGCACTGACCTTCGTGAGTACATGACGACCTCGGACGTCACCTTGCCCGCGTTCCAGATCAACCACGCCAAGCAGTTGGACAAAGACGTCTATGGCATGGTCTACGGGGGCTATCTGGAGTCGATGTTTGCCGGTGTCGGCGGTGAGGTGCTTTATCGTCCCGCCGGACAGCGTTGGTCTGTCGGGGCTGATCTGAACTTTGTGCGTCAGCGGGACTTTGACCAGGGTTTTGGTTTGCGTCATTACTCGGTCGTCACGGGGCACATCACCGGTTATACCGACTTGCCTTTTGAAGCACAGGCCGCGGTCAGCGTCGGTCGTTACCTGGCCCGTGACTGGGGTACCACGATCGACCTGTCACGTGAGTTCAACAATGGTGTGCGATTCGGTGGCTGGGTAACCCTGACCACGGCCAGTAAAGAAGAGTACGGCGAAGGCAGTTTCGACAAGGGGATCTACATTTCCATCCCGTTCGACGAAATGATGAGCCTGTCGACGATGCGCCGCGCCAATATCGTCTGGGCACCTTTGACCCGGGACGGTGGGGCACGTTTGAATCGCGCTTACTCACTGCAGTCGATGACCGATAGTCGTGACAGTGATTTGTTCTATCGCAACTTCGAGAAGATCACGCAATGACTTGTTGCGAGCTGCAGGGCCATGGGCTCTGCAGATCGCTGTTGGTTCGAGCGCAATACCCGATTAGCGTTTGCTGACGCTCGATCACTGCACTTTGACGTGCTGCGGGTGGTGCAAAAGAGTCATCAGTAATACCACCCTTTCGTTACCTTCCCTCGTCACAAATAATCTTCCAGCTGTGCCAGCGTCGCTGCACTGATCCTCACCAGGTCGTCAGCAGCAACGCCTCCAGAACCGAACTGTCCTCCCGGCATTGAAGATGACGGATGATGGCATTCGCGATCGTGACGGGCTGTCCTCCGAAACTGACCGTCCTCAGGCGATAGCATTGCTATCCCTGGCGCAGCAGGTTATCCAGCGCGCGTTCATCCCGCCTGGCTTGGCACTGGATGAATAACTGGCGGGTGGCGAGTTGCGTTCTCTGGCGATCACTAAGGTGTTCCTCGGCGAGTTCGGTGGGGGTCACGCGCCTTAACGCCAAAAGGGGACGTGAGTCCCCTGGTTTGGTTAGTAGGTGCAATCCAGGATCTGGCCTTGCGCGTTAATAGATATCTTTCGACAGTAGGGTGAAAGGCGTCTTCAGGAGGATTTTTATGTCCAGCCACAACGACCAGTTGTTGATGTACTTGAGATCGATCTCGACGCGCTTCTGCATCTTGTCGATGGTGTCGGTTTCGCCACGGCAACCGTTGATTTGAGCGAGTCCGGTGATGCCCGGCTTGATTCGGTGACGCGCCATGTAGGCGAGAATCTTGCCCGAGTAGTAGTTATTGTGAGCAACGGCATGTGGACGTGGACCGACCAGGGCCATATGTCCTTGCAAGACATTGAACAACTGCGGCAATTCATCGAGCGAAGTGCGGCGAATAAAACGCCCCACTGGTGTGATGCGTGAGTCATTACGTTGGGCCTGCTTCACCTCGTGATCATCGTGTACGCGCATCGAGCGGAATTTCCAGACCTGGATGACCTTGCCGTTCCAGCCATGGCGATCCTGTTTGAAGAAGACCGGACCGGGTGAGGTCAGTTTCACCGCCAAGCCGATAGCCAGCAGCAGCGGGCTTAGAACGATGATGGCCATCAACGCCACGGTTTTATCGAGCAGGCTCTTGCTCAGGGCGGCGGTGGGCTTGCTGGTCAGCGGGCTCTCGTTCAAATGAATCGCCGGCAGGCCGTCAACATCACTGACCGAGTGGTTGAGCAGGGTCAGACTGTTCAGGTCCGGCACCCATACCACGTCTACGTTGGCATCCAGCAAATCGACATACATGGCCTCGATTTGTGCCGCCTCACTCAACGCCAGGGTGATGTACAGGCGGCGGATGTCGTGATGCTTGATCAGGTCCAGCAGTTGCTCTTGCGGTCCTACGATCGGCGGCATACCCGGCGCTGGCTGCGGTGTGGAATGGGTGCTCACCAGGCCGACAAGGGGAAAGTGCTCGATTGAACTCAGTTTGTTGGCCAGACCCTGGGCCAACTCCCCGGTACCAACGATCAGTGTTCTGCGCTCTATCTGCAGCGAGCGTTGGTAATACCTCGAAAACGCATGCAGGGGGACGTACAGCAATGCCTGTCCGATGTACCCGCACACCGCCCAAACCAAGATGATCTGACGAGAAAACAGTTCATTGGCCTTACAGAGAAAGGCGACCACCGCCAGTGCCGACAGTGTCATTGCCCAGCCCATCAGTAATCTGATCAAGCCCTCCAGATAGTTGTCTTTCTTTGCATAAACACCACACCAGGTATAGGCCGGTACCGAAGCAAGTACGGTCAGTGTTGCGCAAACGCGATAATAAAACTCCACGGTTTCGGTCTGGTAATAAACCAATATAAGTAGCAGGGTTACAGCAAGTCCCTGTCCGGCTATCCACTGTCCCCAGAAGGTCAATCCTTTGAGGGTGGTATTTCGATTGATACGAAGATTGTTAACCATGCGATATCCCCAAAATACGTCCATTTATCAGTCGACAGGCAGAAGCTGAAGTTGAACAGGAAGGCTTTATTGTTGTTGTAAGTCAGACTTGTTATCACAGGCTGAAGCGCCAAGGGCGGCGCTGTCGACAATGGCCAGATTAA
Source organism: Pseudomonas fluorescens (assembly GCF_019212185.1). Lineage (NCBI taxonomy): Bacteria > Pseudomonadati > Pseudomonadota > Gammaproteobacteria > Pseudomonadales > Pseudomonadaceae > Pseudomonas > Pseudomonas fluorescens. The sequence goes on along the minus strand of NZ_CP078138.1, from coordinate 4,482,830 downwards.
GTTATTGGGAGGGAGAGTGTCTGACGACTTCTAACGGCAGGGGCGGGGTAACTGGGCGTTGCTGAAGGATGCCCGGGGCGCGTTATAAATAGTCGGCCAGGTCAATAGATGAGGTGGAAGTTGCTCAGGAACAAAGTGGCGCAGGCAGGCGTGCTTTATTGTGATTGTTGTGCACTGCCGGCGTCGCGCTTTGCGGGTTCAGGTCAATGGGTGGCGCGAACTATCTTTTGAATTAGGCAATAACCCCGATTCCGAACTGAACGAAATAGGCGTTCTCCTTGATTAGCGCCTTTGAACTTTTCCTGGAGCCGACTTAAACACATTTCGAGACCTCGATAGTGTTCAGGCTCTCTGCCAATGCTGCGGATCAGATCGGCTTTGCTGACCACTCGATCATCATGATGCAGCATCTTGGTCAGTAGTTTGGCTTCCAGGCTGGTCAAGACAATCTCGACATCATCTTTGATCAGTGCTCCGTCGCCCTTGCTCAAGCACCAGGTGTCCGTTTGAGTAGAGGGCGTTTCGCGCTGTTCAGGAGCATAAAGACGCGCGCTTTTTCGGGCGATGCCCCAAGCCGAATCAATAGTGCTTAAAGCAGGGCTGGACTGCTGCTTTTGCCATTCGGCCTTGATGGTCGAAACGATGCGCTGGGTATCATGGTAAATGACGGTTGGTATCGGTGTTTCCGCGTGCGGTAAGACAAACTCCATGAGTTTTGGCCAAGACGATGGGGGTGTCGCATCTGCCAAAAACATCTGTGCCTGTGACGCGCCGTACGAGCGATAGCGCTTGCTGGCGAGGAGTTCTTCCAACTCGACTTGTAGTGCTGGGCTATGAGTGACTACAACAAGGTATTTTCGGGGGAGGCTTGTAATGCTGTCCATGGCTCTCTCCTGCGGGGTTCGCCTGTGAGTGGTTAGAGGTTATCGGCAGGGGAGTAATGGCTCCCTTGAAAGTAATCAAAGGGCAACGCGCGTGCCAGTACATGGCTGGCGGCATGCTCGACTCTATCCGCTATGAAGGCGACCTTGGTATCCTGAGTCTGCTGGGTCATGTGTTCGTAAATCCGGTTGAACAGTTCCGGGTTGGCGGTGAGTTTAAGGCTCAAGTCCAAAGTCGAAAGCGAAATTTTTATATACTCAAAAAGATTCAGAGTGGTAAAAATTCCAATGCTTTCGTAGTTAATGTTGAAACTGTCGTGGGCGAATTCGACACCCTGATCTTTCAGTTGGTACACGTTGCTGAGCATTTTCTTTTTATCGAAGAAGTTGATTGCCGGATGGGGCAACTCATTGAGTGTAATGACCAGTGTCTGGTCGAGGGTGTGCAGGGTTTCACCGCATTCAAGCAATTTTTTGGTCAGCGCATCATCAATGAGAGCGGTCTGCTCGATGCGTACGAAGCTACGGTTGAGCCCCTTAGCTTTGCCGGCGCTCTTGAGGTCTTTGAGCGCAAAGGCGTTCAGCCGGGTTTGCATCAGTGCTTCGCTGTAGATGTCTCGCGACTGACAAGGCGCAGTGGTGGACGGTGTTACCAGGAAGTCACGATGGGTCCTGATCTCACTGCCGAAGGGACAGTCGTCGCGCGCCAGAATCAACTGTCGAGACAAATAGGCATGCGCATGGTCAACGCAAGACGTGCAGTTTATGGCATTCATGATGCGGCAGCTCCCTTGCGCAGAAATCAGTGGATTGAGATCAAACCTCTGATTAATCGATATCCATATCCGCGAATGCTTTGAATCGCGTTGATGCCATACATGCCTTTGATCTTGCCGCGAAGACGACTGATCGATTTTTCCAGAGCCCTGGGGTCGTAAAAATTCACATTGAGACCCATGACTCTGGCGATTTCGTCGTGGCTCAACATCAGACTTCTCGTCTGAGAAAAAGCCTCGATGATTTTCATTTCGGCAAAGGAAACTTCAAGTTTTTTATCGTTGCCAATCAGGCACATGCGAGTGGGATCTAAAAACAGCGTATCCGTCGTCAACCATTCCGGACTGGTGAAAATCTGCGAAAGAACCTCGGCACTTTCATCGGGCGTGTTATTCAGCTTCAGGCAAAAGTCTGCCCCGGCAAGATAGCTCTTCATCTTGTTGTAGGTGCCGGAGCCTGTGACCACCGCAACAATAATCGACGCCATATTGTTGGTCCGTACACCTTCGATCAAGGCAATGCTTTCTACAAACGCTTGGGGGCTATCCACAATGACCAGCACCGCACGGTACAGCGCCGGGTTCACCGTGTTGCTGAAAGGGTTGTTGTAGCTCGTCGCGTCGACGGTTATTTCATCCCCCATTTGGCTGGCAATCAACGCCCTGAATTCCTCAGCTACAATGGGGGTGCGGCCAATGGTGAGAATCCCTTTCTGTTCCCTCACGTGGCTCTGAATTGAAGTCGGTGTATTTCTTGTAAGCATCATGCTTTGGCTCGACTCGACTGGGTGCAGGCGAAGGCGATGTTAAAGCATCGATTCCCACTCATGTCTGACAATTGGTAACATTTTTCACCAACTGAAGAACTGAATCGCTTTTTCTAACATATCTGATAAGCCTGAAATGAGCCTTGGCTGTCCACGAGCTATGTAAGGTGCTCTTTATGGGTAACTAACCGGTTAAAAGAGGGTGGCATAATGCCTTATTTTTGTCATATTGGCTAATTCCCATAGGGTGTTAGATGTACAAGGGCTTGATACTTGTACAGTTTTTTTCTTGTTTTGTAACGTTATTTTCGTTGTATTGAGTAGCATGTTGTGGCTGGTGAGTGCATCGACTGAAGGCGATATGTCTGATGCAATTTAACGACGTTATTGTCCGCGTTAGTTTCGTAATTAGACGTTTGATAACAATCGGTTTCAATACTTTAGCCGGTACGATCTACTCTCCCGTTCGACGATGGCGGCAAGGCAATCCAGTCTGATTGAGCTTGGTGTTTGGACAGTCAAGGACCCTGTTTGCGACGATCGCAAGGGGCTAACGGGGGAATGATGGATCTGTGGACTACGGTCAGTGTGTTGATCTTGGGAGTTGTTGAAGGGCTGACAGAGTTTTTGCCCATATCCAGTACCGGGCACCAGATTATCGTGGCCGATTTGCTCGACTTTGGTGGCGAGCGGGCAATGGCGTTCAACATTATTATTCAGTTGGGCGCCATTCTCGCGGTTGTCTGGGAGTTCCGACGTAAAATTCTCGACATCGTCAGTGGTCTCCCCACTCAACGTCGCGCGCAACAGTTCACCCTGAACCTGTTGATTGGCTTTTTGCCGGCCGTAGTCCTCGGCGTATTGTTTGCCGATACGATTCACCACTACTTGTTCAATCCGGTCACGGTTGCAGTGGCGTTAGTGGTGGGCGGCGTCATCATGTTGTGGGCCGAGCGGAGGGACCACGTGGTGTACGTCGATCACGTGGACGATATGCGTTGGACTGATGCCCTTAAAGTCGGTTTTGCCCAATGCCTGGCGATGATACCCGGTACATCACGCTCAGGTTCGACGATTATAGGCGGCTTGCTGTTCGGCCTGTCTCGAAAGGCGGCCACCGAGTTTTCATTCTTCCTCGCCATGCCGACGATGGTCGGCGCCGCTGTTTATTCCGGCTACAAGTATCGAGACCTGTTCCAGGCAAGCGACTTCCCCGTATTTGCCCTGGGTTTCGTCACGGCGTTCGTGTTTGCCATGATCGCCGTCCGCGGACTGCTCAAGTTTATCGCCAGCCACAGTTACGCCGTATTTGCCTGGTATCGGATCGCATTCGGTATGCTGATTCTGGCCACTTGGCTGTTTGGTTGGGTCAACTGGAGTGAAGCCGCTGCGGCCTGAGCAGGCGTGACCAGGCTGGCGCAATGGCAGCCTGGTGACGAATGATACTTAACGACCTTCCAGCAGATGCGCTGCCTGATCCAGCAAGGCCAGCGGTTCTTTGGCCTTATGGATATCCACCGACAGTAGCTGTCGAAACTTGCGCGCCCCTGGAAACCCGCTGCCCAGTCCCAGTACGTGACGCGTGATGTGGTGCATTGAACCGCCCGCATCGATGTGCGCGGCAATGTAGGGCCGCAATTGCGCCAGCGCTTCAGCGCGGGTGATCACCGGCGCGGTACTGCCGAACAGTTGCTGATCCACTTCTGCCATTACATAGGGATTGTGATACGCCTCCCGCCCCAGCATCACCCCATCGAACGTCTGCAGATGCTCGTGACAGGCCTCGAGCGTCTTGATCCCGCCGTTGAGGATGATCTCCAGTTCGGGAAAGTCCGCCTTCAATTGTGCCGCCACGTCATAGCGAAGAGGTGGAATGTCGCGGTTCTCCTTCGGCGACAACCCCTCCAGAATCGCAATCCGCGCATGCACGGTAAAACTGTTGCAGCCGGCATCGCGCACCGTCCCGACGAAATCGCACAGTTGCTCGTAACTGTCGCGGCCGTTTATGCCGATGCGATGCTTGACCGTCACCGGAATCGACACCGCGTCGCGCATCGCCTTCACACAATCGGCCACTAACTGCGGATGCCCCATCAGGCAAGCGCCGATCATATTGTTCTGCACCCGATCGCTCGGGCAGCCGACATTCAGATTCACCTCATCGTACCCATGCGCCTGCGCCATCCGCGCACACGCCGCCAGGTCCAGCGGCACACTGCCACCCAGCTGCAACGCCAACGGATGCTCCGCCTCGCTATGCCGCAGAAAACGCTCATGATCGCCATTGAGCAGGGCGCCGGTGGTGACCATTTCGGTGTAAAGCAGCGCGTGTTTGGAGAGCAGGCGCAGGAAGAAGCGGCAGTGGCGATCGGTCCAGTCCATCATGGGGGCAACGCTGAAGCGCCGGGACAGCGTAGGCCGTGTGTTTACTGGGCTAAAGCTCTGTTTATCTAGCATTTTCTTCAACGTGTTCTGGGCGTGATTTCGGGCGTTTTCAGGCGTTTTTGAGGGCTCGGTGGCACGATGTACCACTCAAAAACTGACGCGTCCCACTTTCGACATGGCGACTATCAGGGCAAGAAAACTGGCAGATGGGACTGTGAGCTACACGGCTCAGATCCGCATCAAGCGCGACGGAGTGCAAGTCTATCAAGAGAGCCAGACCTTCGCCCGAAAACAGGCCGCACAGGCGTCTTCGAGGGGGACCTAACTTTCGACGTGCATGAAGGCCTTATATTGAGCGTTGATTCATACGTGCGCAAAGCTGCTCAGCACTTTCCTTGCGTTCAGAATAGCGGTCGACCAGAAAGCTCTGATGGTTGCGCAACAAGAGAGTGAACTTCAGCAGTTCCTCCATGACGTCAACCACTCGATCATAGTACGGTGAGGGCTTCATTCTTCCTACGTCGTCGAACTCCAGATAGGCCTTGGGTACAGAAGACTGATTGGGGATGGTGAGCATGCGCATCCAGCGACCCAGCACGCGTAGTTGATTGACTGCGTTGAACGATTGCGAACCACCACAGACCTGCATCACCGCCAGGGTTTTACCCTGGGTTGGACGAACTGCGCCGAGCTCCAGCGGGATCCAATCGATCTGCGCCTTGAACACGGCCGACATCGCGCCATGTCGTTCCGGCGAACACCAGACCTGGCCTTCTGACCAAAGCACAAGGTCACGCAACTCCTGTACTTTGGGATGATCGACCGGGGCGTCATCCGGCAAAGGCAAACCGCTGGGGTTGAAAATGCGTGTTTCGGCGCCGAAGTGCTCAAGCAAGCGTGCAGCCTCCTGCACCAGCAAGCGGCTGAACGAGCGTTCACGGTTAGATCCGTACAGCAATAGGATGCGCGGCTTGTGCTCGTCTGGCGCTGCGGTGTGCGCGCCGTCGAAAAGATTCAGATCCAAGTTGGGGAGATGCTCTGACATAAAACCTCCTTAGAGCGCGCCGATTCGATCGAGCTCGTTTTTGAGCTCGTCGCGGCCGAGAGTTCCGAACGGGAGTTCAAGGAAGGCTTTGCAGCGTCGCTCGATGCGTGCAAGCGTGGCGCGGAAGGCTGTGTCAATTACCGCTTCTTCACCTGTCACGTCGGACGGATCTTCCAGCCCCCAATGGGCTTTCAGAGCCGGACCGAAGTAAACCGGACAGCTTTCGCCGGCGGCCTTGTCACACACCGTTATGACGATATCCGGCGGATTGCCTTCGAAGGCGTCGTTGCCCTTGCTGTACAAGCCGTCAATCAGGATTCCGGCCTGTTGCAGGGTCGACAGGCTGCGCGGCAGCACCTGGCCCTTGGGGAAACTCCCGGAGCTCACCGCTTCAAAACCCTGCGGCGCCAGATGATTGAACATGGCTTCTGAAAGGATGCTGCGGCAACTATTGGCCGTGCACATGAACAGGACTCGCATGGATTGCTCCTACCGCTTTTGGGCGGACGTCAGAGGCTCAGGCGCAGGGCCAGTGCCGAAAGAGTGATCAAGAGGACCGGGAGAGTCAGCAGGATGCCGACCTTGAAGTAGTATCCCCAAGTGATGCGCATGCCTTTACGCTCCAGCACGTGCAGCCAAAGCAGCGTGGCGAGACTGCCGATAGGGGTTATTTTCGGGCCGAGGTCGCAGCCGATGACGTTGGCGTAGATCATCGCTTCGCGAACCAAGCCTTGAGTGTCACTGGCCTGAATCGATAGCGCACCGATCAGCACGCTGGGCATGTTGTTCATCACCGATGACAGCAGTGCCGACAGCAGCCCAGTGCCGAGGGTAGCGCTCCACAGCCCCCATCCCGCCAGATTGTCCAGCACTCGGGCGAGCAGATCTGTCAGTCCGGCATTCTTCAGGCCATAGACCACCAGGTACATGCCGAGCGAGAACACCACGATTTGCCATGGCGCTTCGCGCAGCACGCGACGAGTCGAGATTCTGTGACCTTTGGCCGCGACGGCAAAAAGCACCATCGCGCACGCTGTTGCCACTGCGCTGACCGGAATGCCCAGCGGTTCCAGCGCGAAAAGCCCGAGCAGCAGTATCAGCAGTGTCCAGCCGCCGACTATGAACGTGGCGCGGTCACGGATCGCCGCCCTGGGCTCACGAAGCGCATCCAGTGCGTAGCTTTTCGGTACGTCTTTTCTGAAGTAGGCAAACAGCACCAACAAGGTTGCGGCGACACTGGCCAGACTCACCGGCACCATCACAGAAGCGTATTCAGTAAAACCCAGCCCGAAGAAGTCGGCGGACACGATATTGACCAGGTTCGATACCACTAGAGGCAAGCTCGCAGTGTCGGCAATGAAGCCGGCCGCCATGACAAACGCTAGAGTCGCGCCCGGTGAGAAACGCAGAGCCATCAGCATCGACATGACGATGGGAGTAAGGATCAGCGCCGCCCCATCATTGGCAAACACTGCCGATACCGCCGCCCCGAGCAGCACGCAGAACGCGAACAACCGATGACCGCTGCCTTTTGCCCAGCGCGCCACATGCAGTGCGGCCCACTCGAAGAAGCCGGCCTCATCCAGCAACAAACTGATAATGATGACTGCGATAAAAGTGGCCGTCGCGTTCCAGACTATGGCCCAGACCGTGGGGATGTCCTGCAGCGATACGGCGCCGGCTGCCAGCGCAAGGACCGCGCCAAGTGCGGCGCTCCAACCGACGCCAAGTCCTTTGGGTTGCCAGATGACAAGAACGAGTGTGAAGACGAAAACAGCTGCTGCGACAAACATTCAAAACTTACTCGATCAGGGTTCAGCAGCAGGCGGCTTCGCGGACGGGGCGGCCATCCATGTTCTGCAGGCGGGTGGCGTTGCTCTTGAGCCAATTGGCGTTAGCGCTGGAAGTCACCTGCAAGATTTCGTGAACCCACTCGGGGAGATCCGGATTGAGGCGGTAATAGACCCACTGGCCCTGGCGGCGATCGAGTAGTAAGCCGCTGCTGCGCAATTGCGCTAGATGCCGGCTGATTTTCGGCTGGCTGTCATCCAGAGCGCACATCAGCTCGCAGACGCACAACTCGCCCTGATCGGCGATCAACAGGGTGGCGCGGACACGGGTTTCGTCGGAAAGGCTTTTGAAGAGCTCTGGGGGAGTGATCATGGTGGCACCAAAACATATGGAAAATCGAATATACGGATATCCATATGTATTAAGCAAGTAGTTGTTTGATTGAATACTTGTCTGTGAGAAATGAATGCTGTGAACCGAATGCCCGCTATTGGCCCGTAATCTGCCCGATACCGAGCAGTTAACCATTGCGAAAGATTAGACTGAGAGGGGGGGCGGTACAGAATGGGTACGTGTGAGATGGGGGGCGCTGTAGGCCCTTGTTTTAAAGGCCTATGCCGTTATTCGTTCCCATCATCGGGGCGACGGAGAAGCGGCGGGGCAGAGGGGCAGAAGCGGTCGAGCGGGGCATGGGCATCTGAATCTGGTGGGTGGGGCGGGGCGTGAGTTTAACAGGTAAGGGGGGGGGGCACCTTCGGGTTCCTTGATTCCTGGTCTGCTAACCCGCGTACAGTCGCCACCCTTGTCGTTTAGCAGAGATGAAAAAAGATCATCTCCCATACGCCAGAACCCGTGCGAGTCCGCACCCCTATCCCGTTGCCACCCAGTTGCTGGGAAGCCTTGCTCTGTTCGAAAGCGTCTCGGGTAATCATGTGCTGATGCGCGACCTCAATCGAATGTTGGCGATCCCGCTGCGAAATGGCTGCGATTTGCTGGATGTGCTTGGGCGACGCCTGCAGGGGCTGAGATAGTTCGGCCGACCGACTCGAGGTTTTGGCTCTCGCTGGTCGGACCATTTAAGCAGGGCAACCACTCAGGTTGCCCTGCTGTTCAAGCTAGCTGACTTGCGCCCACCGCCTGAACAAAACACTCGCATTCACCCCGCCAAAGCCAAACCCATTGGACAGCGCATACTCCATCGGCATCTGCCGCGCTTCGCCGTGCACCAGGTCCAGGCCTTCTGCGGCGCTGTCCGGGGTTTGCAAGTTGAGGGTGGCGGGGGCGACCTGGTCGCGCAGGGCAAGGATGGCGAAGATCGCTTCGATGCCTCCGGCGGCGCCCAGCAGGTGGCCGGTGGCGGATTTGGTGGCGCTGATGGCGAGGCCGCTGTGGGTGCCAAACAGGGCTTTGACGGCTGCCAGCTCACCTTTGTCGCCCACTGGCGTGGAGGTGGCGTGGGCGTTCAGGTGTTGCACCTGGGAGGCTTTCACGCCTGCCTGGCGCAGTGCCTGCTCCATGGCGCGGCGTGCGCCGTCACCGTCTTCCGGGCCGGCGGTCATGTGGTAGGCGTCAGCGCTGGTCCCGTAACCGACCAGTTCAGCGATGGGGGTCGCGCCGCGAGCCAGAGCGTGCTCCAACTCTTCAATCACGAGCAGGCCCGCGCCTTCGCCCATGACAAAGCCGTCGCGGGCGGCATCGAACGGGCGCGAGGCGAGTTCGGGGCTGTTATTGAAGTCACTGGACAGCGCCCGTGCCGCAGCGAATCCCGCCAGACTCACCCGATGGATAGTCGCCTCTGCACCACCACACACTGCGATATCCACTTCCCCGGCGCGGATCATTCGTGCCGCGTCGCCAATCGCCTGAACGCCCGCGGCACATGCCGTAACCGGCGCGCCCAGCGGCCCCTTCAAGCCATGTTGAATTGATACATGGCCAGCCGCCATGTTGCTCAGGAATGACGGAATGGTGAAGGGTGATAAGCGCCGTGGCCCTTTAGTGTCCGAGATGCGCACCGCCTCGGCGATGGCTGGGAAGCCGCCGACGCCCGAGGCAATGATGGTAGCCGTGCGAGTTTGCTGTTCCTCGGTTTGCGGTGCCCAGCCGGCCTGGGTCAGGGCTTCCTTGGCGGCTGCCAGGGCGAACAGGATGAAGCGGTCCATCTTGCGCTGCTCTTTAGCCGGCAGTACTTGGTCAGGATCGAACCCGGCCTCGGGATCCTGGAGGTGATCGGGCACCTGGCCGCCAATGCTGATGGACAGGTCGCCAATTAGCGATTCCGGCAGTCGACGGATGCCGGATTGGCCTTGCAGCAGGCGTTGCCATACCTGTTCGACGCCGCAACCCAGCGGGGTCAGTGCGCCCATGCCAGTGACAACAATGCGTTTACTCATGAGGGTCAAACTCCTTCAGCTTATCGGCGGTAGTGACCTATGGACGTTACTATCATGATGAAAGTAACATGACTGTACGACAAATACCTGAATCACTAGGAAGAAGCAGCATGCAGCGCAAGACCCTGGCCGATGCCGAATGCCCGATTGCCCGTAGCCTGGAGAGGGTCGGCGAATGGTGGAGCATCCTGATCATGCGCGACGCCTTGCACGGCTTGCGTCGCTTCGACGAGTTTACCCGCAGTCTGGATATCGCCCCGAACATGCTGACACGCCGCCTGAACTCACTGGTCGAGGACGGTCTGCTGGAACGTCGCGCCTACAGTGAGCGACCTTTGCGCCACGAATATGTGCCAACCGCTAAGGGCGAAGATTTTGGTGGCGTGTTGCTGGCCTTGGTCGCCTGGGGAAATCGGCATTACGCGCCGGAAGGGGAGAGTGTGCAGATTGTTGAGCGCGCGACGGGGCGGCGCGTCGAGCCGGTGATGGTGGATATGAGTGATGGGCGGTTGCTGGCGCTGGGGGAATGCACGGTGCAGCCGGGGCCGGCGGCGAGTGCAGCGATGCGTGAGCGGCTGGGGTCGAAACCAGATCTTAAGGGGCGCTTGGTTGTTTCCTCATGCTTCACGCAAGTAGAATGACAATTATTGCCTACATTTATGGATGAATTTTCGTGTTTAGCGCCTTTACTCTGAGTAAGAAAAGTAATTATTCCAATGTGCAGGTCATTTCTGTATTGAATAAGTTGTCTTCTGCTTCGGGAGGGGTGACGAAGGTTTCTTTGAATCGTGCCGCTCTTCTTTCCAGTAGTGGTTTTAAATCCTTTATTGCAACACTGGAATATGATCCGGAGTTGGTTGCGTCAGTTTCAGAGTTGCGCTCGGATGAGCGGCTTGCTGAAAAAGTCCAGGTTTTAAACTTTTTTGTGTTTTACAGTCATGTTTCGAGGTTGGCTGCTGCTGAGGAGTTCTCGCTCTCGGATGCATATGTTTCGGATGTGGCTGAGACGGTAAGAAGGCGCTCCAGATATATTGGGCTGACCGGTATGCGCTTCAATGAATACTTTAACTCTGAGGGTGGTGTTTTTGCCCAGGAGATATATGATGCTGCAGGTTGTGTTGTTTCATTTCAAATTTTGATGTCGGGGCAGAAGCCTTTAGTGTTTAAGACGCGTGAGGAAGCTTGTACGGCGTGGCTGGAAAAAATAAGTGGGTATTGTGAAAGTTGTGTTCTGATCGCAGATGCTTCAACGAAGAGTGAAGTGGTTGCAAGTGTATCTTCGGATCGTGCACACAAGGTATTAACGTTGCACGGGAATCATTTTTTTCCTCCCTATTCTTTCGGTAGTGAAGTCAAGCCGACGCCGGCGTTGATCATTGATAATATGAAGGTGTGTGATGCGCTGGTAGTGCTAACCAATGCGCAGCGCACTGATATCGAGGCGCAATTCGGTACGTCATTCAGTATTGATGTTATTCCAAACTCCTTTGCAGGCTCCGACGTGGTGTCTGAAAAGATCAGGGATCCGAAACTGTTCGTGGTGGTATCTCGTCTCGAACCCATTAAAAATATTGCGTTCATCGTGCGAGCGTTCCGTCAGGTGGTAGACAGCGATCCCTCACTTAAGTTGGAGATCTGGGGGCATGGGGCTCAAGAGTCTATGTTGCGCAGTTTAATTGTTCGCCTTGGCTTATCAGATAACGTTTCGTTGATGGGGTATACAACTCAAGCTTGTGAGGTTTTTTCGCGGGCTCGGGCCTCTTTGACAAGCTCGATATCTGAAGGTTTTGGATTAAGTCTATTGGAGTCCATGTCTGTTGGTACTCCGGTCATTGCATGTGCTGCTAACTACGGGCCGCGAGAAATTGTCGACAGTGGTGTGGATGGGTTTTTGATCGATGATGAGTCGGGTTTCGCTGAAAAAATTCTTCAGTTGGCTGCGTCCGATCAGCTGTTTTTGCAGTTGTCAAAAGGTGCATTAACCAAGGCTTCTAAATTTACGCCGGAAATTGTCACCAGTCAGTGGCTTGCCCTAATCAAGCGAATGTTGGTTGGAGGTGGAAAGAGACATATCGATTCGTCGATGGAGTTTGTCAATACGCACTCCACGACGTTTGGTAATCTGTTCTTTGAAGCAGAAGGCGCTGACTTGGGCAGTTTTTCTCAATACCGTCGAGTCGAGATTTTGCGAGTTGATAGAACGCGAATGTTCAAGGAGACGATTTCAACAGTAGAGCCGGGTATATATCGAATAGCCAAAATCAAGTATGAGGCTGAACACTCCCGTTACTGTCTCTGGATCTCACAAGGACAAAGGGCATTTGACGGGGTTGTGCCGAAAGGGGCGATCCGTTTCAGGCTGATTGCTTGAGTATTTGACCTTTGTCAGGTGCGAGTTGAGTCCGAAGTTTACGTCGATGCTACGTTAGCGTCCTTGGTGCTCGAGTCCCAATGGGACTGTCAGTTTTTTTGTGTGCGGGCCGGTAATGGCCTGCCGTCAGGCAGGCCCTGATTTTCACCAGGTCGGCCTGATGAACCGATCTCCGTACAGAATCGCAAATTGATTCATCGCACTTTTCCAGTCATGGGCCGCTGAACCCCAGTTTGCCGTGATGTTTCGTAGCCCCAACCAGATCAGTTTGGTCGCTGCATCGTCGTTCGGGAAGTGGCCACGGGTCTTTATGATCTTACGTAGCTGAGCATTGATGCTCTCAATCGCGTTGGTGGTATAGATCACCTTCCGGATGGCGGGCGGGAAAACAAAGAATGGAATCACTCGATCCCAAGCGCGTCTCCAGGCGGCCACGACCGTTGGATACTGTTTGCCCCAAGGCCCGTTTTCAAACTCATCCAAGGCCTGCTCAGCCGCTTCTGCGTTGATGGCCTGATAAATCGGCTTCAGCGCCTTGGCCAGTGCTCGACGCTTGTCCCAAGCCGCGTAGTCCAGGCTGTTGCGAATCAGATGCACAATGCATGTCTGCAGTGTTGTTTCTGGAAACACTGCGCTGAGGGCCTCTGGCATGCCCTTGAGGCCATCGGTCACGGCAATCAGCACGTCCTCGACGCCTCGCGTTTTGAGGTCGTTGAACACCTTCATCCAGAACTTCGCACCCTCGGTGTTCTCGATCCAGATGCCCAGGATATCGCGCGTCCCGTCGGGTAAAACACCCAACGCCAGGTAAATGGCCTTGTTGCGTACCAAGCCTTCTTCGCGGATCTTCACCCGTAGCGCATCAAAGAAAATGACCGGGTACATCGGCTCCAGCGGGCGCTGTTGCCACGCGCCAATCTCTTCCATGACCTCGTCGGTCACAGAGCTGATGAAATCGGGCGAGACGTCCGTGCTGTACTGCTCAGAAAGAAACGCACGAATCTCTCTGACCGTCATTCCACGGGCGTACATGGCGATGATCTTGTCATCGAAACCGGTATAACGGCGCTCATGCTTGGGGATCAGAATCGGCGAGAAACTGCCGTTGCGGTCGCGCGGAATATCCAGGCGTATCGGGCCATCGCCGGTGAGCACCGTCTTGCCGCTCTTGCCGTTGCGCTGGTTGGTTTCGTCCTCCGGGCGCTGCGCGCCCGATGGATAACCCAAATGGTGGCCAAGCTCGGCATTTAGGGCGCGTTCAATCAGCGCTTTCTTGAAGGCCGCAGAAGCCTCTTCGATCGCCTCAGCGGTCATCAGTGTTTGAGGGAGTTGATCCAGCAGTTCCTTTGGAAGCTTCGGCAGCTCCCGCACCGGTTGGCGCTCAGATTTCTTTTTGGTTGGCATACATGCACCTCTTACTCATGTTATGCCCGAACACAAAATTTCTGACACCCCCGTCCCAATCGCCTCCACTAATGCTGGTGGAGGCTTTCTCTGATTTACTGGGGAATCAATACTTAGTTTGACCTAAAGCCCCAACCCCTCCTCAACAACCCACAACAGATTCTCCTCATTCCACGCCACCGGTGCCTGGGCTGCCTGTCCCAGCGGCGGAACCTTCTGCAGGTGCCATACCGACTCGCCGTGCTCATCGCTCGTGCGTAGTACGCGGTAATGTTTGCCTTGCAGATGAATCTCGATCAGGCCCTCGGCCTGGGTGGAGAAGCGGGCGATGGGGTCGAAGGTGATGGTGTAGGGCAGATCTTCGAGCAGGAGTTGGTCGATGGCGTATTCGTAAGTCGCGCCGCTTGGATGGCTTTCGTGGACGTGCGTGGGGTTGCGACGGATGTTCAGGCCGGCTTCGCTCAGGGGCGTCAGCCAGTGTTCGATCTGCTGGTAAAGGTCGTTGACCTGGGTCGGCCAATGGTCGATCGCGGTGTCGGCGCAGGTGTCGCTATGGTCGGTACGTTGCAAGCGGTTACGCAGTTTTGCAGCGAGTTGGTCTGCCTTGCTCATCATGTCGGTGCCTCTCCTGAGTACGTGCCTGAATAGTAGACAACTCTGATGGCCGGGTGTGTTGCTGTGGATCATCAATGGGTTGCGTGTTGCCGGATTCAAGGCAGGAGGATGGCATTTCGATACTAATCAGCCAGGCCCTGGCTCAATGAACCATGACGAACATTTTACCCGGCATCCATCGCTTAGCGTTTTCCCTTGCCGTCGAGACCGCGTATTATTCCTACAAATATGTCTGAACGTGTCCATTGGGTAACCAGCGGGACATCTGCCATGCAACCTCGCGTGCTAAGCATGGCAACCTCCAGATAAAAAGATCAGCTTTAGGTGACGTTTAACGACTTGCCAGAAAATATATCGGCCAGGCATGCGGCTGTCCTCTGGATAGGACGGTGCCCGGTAGAGATTAAAGGAATGGGTTTTGACAAAGCGTAGACAGGTAGCGGTTGTAGGTTGTTCTTTTCGTTTCCCCGGTTCGACCACCCAAAGTTTCTGGCAAAACCTGATGTCGGGCCAGGACCTGGTGACCCAGGTCGACGCTTCGCGCTGGGCGCATAACGAGTTCTTGCACCCCGACAAGACCAATCCTGCGACCAGCTACACCTTCGCCGCAGGCTCCCTGGGCGATATCAGTGCGTTCGACGCCGGCTTCTTCAATATCTCGCCGCGCGAAGCCATGGTGATGGATCCGCAGCAACGCATGCTGCTGGAAATGTGCTGGGAAACCTTCGAGAACGCCGGCATCAAGCCGTCGAGCGTGCGCGGCAGCAACTGCGGGGTTTACCTGGGGATCGGTGGTGTCGAGCAATCCTATCGCCTGGTCGAAGACCTCGCGTCGATCGATGCCGCGACCGCTACCGGCAACACCTCAAGTATTGCGGCCAATCGCCTGTCGTTCTTTTATGACCTGCGCGGCCCGAGCATGGCCATCGATACCGCCTGTTCGTCATCGTTGGTGGCCTTCCACCAGGCTTGCCAAGCGATCATCAGTGGCGATATCGACCAGGCGGTAACCGGTGGCATCAGCCTGCACATGCACCCCTTCGGCTTCATGATTTTCGCCAAGGCCTCGATGCTCTCGCCGACCGGCCGTTGCCACGCGTTCGATCAGAGCGGCGACGGATACGCTCGCTCCGAGGGCGGTGGTCTGTTCCTGCTCAAGGATTACGACCAGGCGCTGGCCGATGGCAACCCGATTCTCGCGGTGGTGGCCGGCAGTGCAGTGAACACCGACGGGCGCAAATCGAGCCTGACTCTGCCGAGTGCCGATGCCCAGACCGCACTGCTCAAGAGTACTTATGCCAAGGCCGGAATCGATCCGGCGCAACTGGACTACCTGGAAGCCCATGGCACCGGTACAGCGGTCGGCGATCCGATCGAGACCCGGGCCATTGGCGAAGCGCTGGGTCAGGCCCGCGGTGCTGGCAATCCGCTGCCGATCGGCTCGGTGAAAAGCAACCTGGGTCACCTCGAGGCGGCTTCCGGCGTTGCAGGCCTGATGAAGGCGCTCAATTGCCTGATCCAGCGTGAGGTTCCGGCGACCATTGGCGTCGAAGAACTTAATCCGAACATTCCATTTGCTGACCTTAACCTGCAAGTGGTGACCGAAAGCCGTGCGCTGAAATCGGCCGGGCAATTGACCGTCGGCATCAACTCCTTCGGATTTGGTGGCGCCAACGCGCACGTGATTCTGCAGAGCGCCGAGTCGTTGCCTGCATCGAAGACAGCTACCCCATCACGACGCCTGCCGCTGATGCTCAGCGCCAAGGATGCCGAAGGTCTGCGGGCCACGGCCGAAGGTTTTGCCGAATTCCTGGCGGCACAGTCGCAAGCCAATTACTACGACGTGACCTACCAGGCCATGTTCCGTCGCGATGCCCACGCGCATCGCCTGGTGCTGATTGAGTCTGACCCGGTTAAAGCCGCACAAGCCTTGGCTGACTACGCCGAAGACCCAAGCCTCAGCGAATTGAGCTCAGTGCTGGAGGTGGGGCAGGCGCTGGAGCAGGTCAAGGGCCCGGTGCTGGTGTATTCCGGCAACGGTTCGCAGTGGCAGGGCATGGGCCAGGCAATGCTTGGCAACCCGCTGTTCGCTGCCGCCGTGGCCGAGGTCGATGCGCTGTTCCAGCCATTGGCCGGCTATTCGCTGCGCGCCGAATTGCTCGGTGAAAACGGTGAAGATCGCTATGTGCGCACCGAGATCGCGCAACCGGCGTTGTTCGCACTGCAGGTCGCGGTCACCCGCGTGCTGGCGGCCGAAGGCTTCCATCCGGCGGCGGTGATCGGCCACAGCGTCGGCGAAGTGGCGGCGGCCTGGGCCAGCGGCGCGCTGAGCCTGGAAGACGCGACCCAAGTCATTTACCACCGCAGTCGCCTGCAGGGCCTGACCCGTGGCACTGGGCAGATGGCCGCCGTGGGCCTGAGCGGTGAAGCCACCGCAGCGGTGCTGGTGGAACTGGGGCTGGACAATCAAGTGGTGTTGGCCGGCGAGAACAGCGCCCGAGGCGCTACCGTGGCCGGCCCGCAAGAGGCCCTGGGCGAGCTGGAACAGGCGCTGACCGAGCGTCAGGTGTTCGTCCGCCGCCTGGCCCTCGACTACGCCTTTCATTCGCCGGCGATGAACCCGATCGAGCAGCAAGTGATTGCCGATCTGGCGCACATCCGCCCGCGCAACGCCGATATTCCGTTCTTCTCCACCGTGGTCGGCGGCCAGCTGCAAGGCCAGCGTCTCGACAGCCGTTACTGGTGGCAGAACATCCGCTTCCCGGTCTTGTTCCAGGGTGCAATGGATGAGCTGGTGGGGCAGGGCTTCAACCTGTTCGTCGAGGTGGGTCCGCATCCGATTCTGCGTTCCTACGTGACCGATGCTCTGACCCAGCGCGAGCTGCCCGGTCAGGTGATCGCCACGCTGGCGCGCAATGACCAGAGTCCGGCGCTGCTGGAACGCTGCGTCGCGCGCCTGCTGATCGCCGGCGCCGAGCCCGATTGGCAGCATCAATTCCCGGTGGCTGGCAACAACGTGCGCCTGCCGAACTACGCCTGGCAACGCGAGCGTTTTGAACTGCCGGTCAGCGCCGAGTCGTTCGGCGTGCTGCAGCGCGAGCGCGTCCACCCGTTGCTCGGTTACCCGTTGGCCGACCGCGCGCTAACCTGGGAAAACCGTCTCGACACCCAGCTGTTCCCGACCCTCGGTGACCACAAGGTCGGTGAAGCAGTGCTGTTCCCCGGCGCCGGTTTTACCGAGTTGGCGCTGGCCGTGGCCCTGCTGCACCAACCGGGTGAGTTCGTCGATATCGAAGAGCTGGAAATCCATAACCCGCTGCTGCTTGGCAACGAAGGCAGCAAGAAGATCCGGGTCAACATCGAGGAAGCCGATGGCACCCTGCGCATCACCTCGCGCACCCTGGCCCAGCGTGAAGAGTGGGTGCAGCACGTGGTCGCGCGCCTGCCGGGCGAAGCCTGCGGGGTAATGCTCGGCGGACGTGCACCGGCTTTGCCACAACGTCCAGCGGATTTCACCGGTGAACAACATCTGGCGCTGACCCAGGCGGTGGGTCTCAATTATGGCCCGGCCTACCAGGCGGTCGCGGCGGTGTGGGTCGAGCCGGCGCACATCCTCGCCCAATTGCGTGTGCCCGAGGCGATCCGCGAGGAATTGCCGTCGCTGCACCTGCACCCGGCGCTGCTCGATGGTGCCTTCCAGTTGATCACTGAGTTGCTGGTCGGCCAGCCAGGCAGTAACAAGGGCCTGGCGTTCATTCCGGTCAAGCTGGGACGCATTGCATTCGCCAAGGCCGGCGGTGTGCCGTGCCTCGCCGAAGTGCGCCAGCTCAAGCGCACCGAGCACTCGCTGCTGGTGGATTTCACCCTCTACGATGCCGCCGGCGAGGCGGTGCTGTGCATCAAGGACGCTCGTTTCCGGGGTGTGCGCCTGCAGCGTGATCGCTCCCACGACATCAAGCGCCTGGCCCATGTCGGTCTGGCGGCGCCGGGCCAGGTAGTGCCGGTGTTGCGCGAGGCGTCGAATTCGACACCGCTGGCGGCCCATCTGCGGGGCTTGAGTGACGAGCCGGTGCAGGTGCGCTACCTGAATGAAGTCGAGCCGCTGCTCGATGTCCTGTGTTCGAGCTTTGTGCTGGACCTGATCGAGCAACTGGGCGGTCGCTTGAGCGCCGAGCAGGTTGCAGTGTGGTCGCAGCGGAACGGGGTGCCGAGTGAGTTCCTTGGCACCTTGCTGCGCCAGGGGCGTAACGATGGCAGCCTGAATGTGGATGCCGCCGGCAACTGGTCGATCGCCGATGTGGGAGAGCGTCCGGCTTCCGAGGCGATCTGGCAGGAGCTGTTCCAGAGCTATCCGGAGCACTTCCAGATCATCCATTCGGTGGGGCGTATCGGCCGCCACCTGCTGGCGTTGCTCGAAGGCACGCAAACCCTCGAACAACTGCTGCCACGGGAAACCAGCGCGGCCAATCTGGCGCGCCTGGTGCTGAGTGCGGCGGGGCAGCAGCGTTTGCTCGCCGGCCTGCGCGAAACCCTCGCCCAACGCCTCGCCGACTTGCCCGCCGGGCAGCGTCTGCGGGTCTTGGAATTCGGCTTTGGCGGGCCTTCGTTTGCCGAATCGCTATACGCCGGGATCGATTTCGACCGGGTCGACTACAGCTACTGTGTGCAAGAGCCGGAGTTGGTGCAAATGCTCGGCGACGAGTGCCCCGCACTGGAAGTGCTCGGTTTCGATCAACTGAACAGCGCCCAGGCTTACGACTGGGTGCTGCTGCCATCTGACCTGGCGCCGCTGGATAGCGTCGGTGAAGCCCTGCGCCAGACCGCCAGTCATCTCAATCCGCACGGCCAACTGGCGATGCTCGCTCAGTACCCGTCGCGCTGGGCCGACTTCGTGTTCGGTGCCCAGGCCGACTGGTGGCTGGCCGGCCCGGAGCAGGCACTGTCGCGTCAGCAGCGTCCGCAGTTCTGGTCCCACGAGTTGCAACGCCACGGCTTGAGTGTCAGTCATACCCTCGAAGCGCTGCCCGGCCATGCCTGTGGCAGCTACCTGTTGCTGACCGATCAAAAGGCCGGCGAGCGCGCGGGCATGCTGGAAATCCCTGTGCAGCGTTGGGCGTTGTTGGCCGACCTCGGACAGGCCAACGCCGAACCATTGGCCCAGGCCCTGCGCGAGCAAGGCCAGCAGGTCAGTCTGTTGCAGTCCGGCGATGCCCAGGCGATTGCCGAGCAATTGGCCGCCATGGACCAGGCGCCAGAGCACGTGTTGCATCTGGCTGGGCTGGACGCTGACCAGGGCCTCGATGCCCAGGGCGCCCGTTGCATGCTGGCGGCTGCGCTGGTGCAGGCGTGCGAGTCGCTGGCGCTGGCGCCGCAATGCTGGCTGCTGACCCGTGGCGCCGCCGGCCACCTGTACGCCGCGCCACAAGCGGCGAGCGTCGACGCGATTGCCGATGCCGCGCTGTGGGGCTTCGGTCGGACCCTGGCCAATGAATCCGCCAGTTGCCGGATCCGCCTGCTCGACCTGGCGCACGGCGCGTCGATCGGCAGCCTGGTCCCGGCGCTGTTGCAGGCTGATGGCGAGAGCGAACTGGCGATCAACGCCGACGGTCAGCGCTACGTGCCGCGCCTGCGTGTGTTGCAGGATCAGGTGCGCGCCAGCGACGACGGCAAGACGCGCATCAGCCTCGGTTTCGACTTGCCCGGCCAGTTGCGTAACCTGCGCTGGGAAGCCCGTGAGCTGACTGCGCCGGCTGCTGACGAGCTGGACATCGAAGTCCGCGCCACCGGCCTGAACTTCCGCGACGTGATGTTCGCCCTCGGCCTGTTGTCCGATGAGGCCATCGAGAATGGCTTCTCCGGTCCGACCATGGGCTTTGAATTCTCCGGCGTGGTGCATGGCAAGGGCGCCTCGGTGCTCGGCGATTTCGCCCCGGGTGATCGCGTCGTGGGCTTCGGTCCGCGCAGTTTTGCCAACCGCCTGGTGACCAACGCCAACGCCGTGGCGCGCATTCCTGAAGGGATGTCGTTCGAGGCTGCAGCGACTATTCCAAGTACCTTCTTCACCGTGTACTACGCGCTGCATTACCTGGCGCGCCTGGAGCCGGGTGAGAAGGTCCTGATCCATGGCGCCGCCGGTGGCGTCGGTATTGCTGCGATCCAGATCGCCAAATGGTGCGGGGCCGAGATCTACGCCACCGCCGGCAGCGACGAGAAACGTGACTTCCTGCGCCTGCTGGGTGTGGACAAGGTCTTCGATTCGCGTTCGCTGGCCTATGCCGACGAGATCCTGGCCATGACCGGTGGCCGGGGCGTCGACGTGGTGCTCAACTCCCTGGCGGGCGAAGCGATCAACCGCAATTTCCGCGTGCTCAAGCCATTCGGGCGTTTCCTTGAGCTGGGTAAGCGCGATTTCTACCAGAACACCCGCATTGGCCTGCGTCCGTTCCGCAACAACATCAGCTATTTCGGCATCGATGCCGACCAGTTGATGAGTGAGCGACCGGAGCTGACCCGGCGTCTGTTCGGGCAAATGATGGAGCTGTTCGAGCAAGGCATCCTGCATCCGCTGCCGTTCCGCGAGTTCGACGCCAATCATGTGGTCGAGGCGTTCCGCTACATGCAGCAGGCGCGGCAGATCGGCAAGATCGTGGTGACCTACGGCAACCCGATCGAGCGCCTGGTGGAAACCCGCGAGCAGCCGCTGCAGCAGTTGCAACTGAGTGGCGAGGCGACCTACCTGGTCACCGGTGGCCTTGGTGGTTTCGGCCTGCGCACCGCGCAGTGGCTGGTGGACAAAGGCGCGCGGCACCTGGTGCTGCTCGGTCGTCGCGGCCCGGCCAGTGTCGAGGCGCAGCCGAGCCTAGAGGCCTGGAAGGCGCAAGGCATCGACGTTCAGGCCCTGGCCTGCGACATCACCGACGCGCAGCAAGTGCGCGCGGTGTTCGAACGTATCGCTGCCGGCCGTTACCCGTTGCGCGGTTTGGTGCACGCGGCGACGGTGATCGACGACGGCCTGATTCGCAACCTCGACGGCGAGCAACTGCAGCGCGTGCTGGAGCCCAAGGCCAAAGGCGCGCAGTACCTGCACGAACTGACCCGTGAGCTGCCGCTGGACTTCTTCGTGATGTTCTCCTCGGCCACCACCCTGTTCGGTAACCCGGGGCAGGCCAACTACGTCGCAGCCAACCACTGGCTCGAAGCGTTGGCGCGGCATCGTCGCGGTCAGGGCCTGGCGGCCACTGCCGTGCTCTGGGGCGCAATCGACGACGTCGGTTTCCTTGCGCGCAACGAGCAGATCAAGGATGCGCTGCAAAGCCGCATGGGCGGTGCTGCCCTGCGTGCTGAAGTGGCTTTGGCTCACCTCGAGCAGATGTTGCTCAAGGGGGACGACGGTATGGGTGTACTGGAGCTGGAATGGAAAGCCCTGTCGCGCTTCCTGCCGAGCGCCAGCACGCCGCGTTTCCTTGAACTGGTGCGCGCTCATGGCGGTGATCAGGACGACGACAACGACGCCGAAGACATCCAGCGCATGTTGCTTGAGTTGGACGACGAGCAACTGCTGGAGCGCTTCGTCGAGCTGCTCAAGCACGAAGTCTGCGAAATCCTCCGCCTGCCGGCAGCCCGTCTGGACACCCAGCGGCCATTGCAGGAATTGGGTCTGGACTCGTTGATGAGTGTCGAGTTGGTGGTCGCCCTCGAAGAGCGCTTTGGTATTCGCCTGCCTGTGATGGAGCTCAGTGAGAGTTCCAGCATCGACAAGCTTGCCGTGCGCATTCTCGATTTGCTGCGTGGCGAAGCGGGTACCAACGAAGCCCCGGCGCCGGCCGCCCTGGCAGAAAACGTCCTGGCCCGTCACGGCACTGAATTGAGCCCAGAGCAAATGGCCGAGCTCAACGCCGAATTGGCCGACAGCGCTGCAACACCTAACCGTTTGATTGAGTGATAGTTCGATGACTGTAAAAACGCCCACCGGCCTGAGTGTCGGTATCAAGCAGCGGCTGATCCAGCAAGCGCTGGAACGCCGTCGCAGCGAGGTGGGCGACGCGGCGGGCGGCGCCACCCTGGAGCAGGCGCAACAGGCGGCGCTGAAGGTGCCGGAAGCGTTCTATCGGTTCGACCTGCATCCCGGCTATCAGCAGTTGCGCGTGATGCAACAGGGCGCCGCGCGCCTGGGCCTGAGCAGCCCGTTCTTTCGTCTGCACGAGGGCCTGGCCGGTGCCGAGACCCGCATCGGGGCGCAGCAATACGTGAACTTCGCCAGCTACAACTACCTCGGCTACTCCGGGCATCCGGACGTGGCCGAGGCGGCCAAGGCGGCGATCGATCGTTACGGCACCTCGGTGTCGGCGAGTCGCCTGGTGTCCGGCGATCGTCCGTTGCACCGTGAGTTGGAGCGTGAGCTGGCCAAGCTGTATGAGGTCGACGATGCCATCGTTTTCGTCAGCGGGCATGCCACCAACGTCACCACCATCGGTCATCTGTTCGGTCCCCGTGACCTGGTGCTGCACGACGAGCTGATCCACAACAGCGTGTTGCAGGGCATCCAGTTGTCTGGCGCGCGCCGCCTGAGTTTCGCCCACAACGACTGGCAGGCCCTGGATCGAATCCTCGGCGAGCAGCGCCAGCATTTTGAGCGGGTGCTGGTGGTGGTCGAAGGCATCTACAGCATGGACGGCGACTACCCGGACCTGCCGCGTTTCGTCGACATCAAGCGTAAGCACAAAACCTTCCTGATGGTCGACGAAGCGCACTCGCTGGGGGTGATGGGGGCGACCGGCAAGGGGATTCGCGAGCACTTCAGTTTGGCCGGGGATGACGTGGATATCTGGATGGGTACCCTGAGCAAAACCCTCGCCAGTTGCGGTGGCTATATTGCCGGCAATACGGCGTTGGTCGAGCACCTGAAATTCCTCGCGCCGGGCTTTCTCTACAGCGTCGGCATGCCACCGTCCACCACGGCCTCGGCGCTGGCTGCATTGCGTTGCCTGGCCAACGATCGTGAGCGGGTGCAGACCGTGCAGGCCCGGGGCGAGTTGTTCCTGCGCCTGGCCAAAGCCGCCGGCCTGGACACCGCCACCAGCACCGGGTTGGCGGTGATCCCGGTGATCACCGGCAGCTCGTTCAAGGCCGGACGCCTGTCCAGCGCCCTGTTCGAGCGCGGCATCAACGCCCAGCCGATCCTCTATCCCGCCGTCCCGGAACACGTCGCCCGGGTGCGCTTCTTCGTCTCCTGTGAACACACCGAAGAGCAAATCCGCCAGACCGTGGCCATCGTTGCCGAGGAATTGGCGAAGATTGGGTGATCTAAATGTGCAGGCGATTGTGTGGGCGCCCGCTGTTCCTGTGGGAGCCAGCCTGCTGGCGATGAAGTTGATGCGGTGTTGCTGATGGCCCCATCGCTAGCAGGCTAGCTCCCACAGGTTGCGCGGTGACCGCAGATTTTGTGGTCTGCCGCCTGTCCTGTAGGAGCGAGCCTGCTCGCGAAGGTCGTCAACGATGACGCGATGAGCCTGATGTCGCGCGGCGGTCTCAGGTTTTTCGCGAGCAGGCTCGCTGCTACAGGTGGGGCTTTTCGTAGGCGCTCAGCTGTTCGATGAAGCGCCAGTGGCTGCGTTTGTCGAAGCCCATCAGGCGTTTCAGGCGGATGTCCCAGCGCATGTGGTGGTTGGCGATCATTGGCAGGGCGAACAGGTGGGCGCCGCGCCAGGGAATGAATGGGTTGCGGCGCAGGCTGGCGTAGATTTCCACCCGGTGGCTGGGGCGCAGGCTGGGGCAGCGGGCGTGGAAGCCTGAGGTGTCGGCGATCACCAGGGTGTTGGCCGGGACCGCAAAGCGTCGTGGTGCCGGCAGGCCCAGTGCGGCCAGTTCATGTTCATGAATACGGAACGAACCCTCACGGTGCATCTGCTCATCGGAACGGGCCGCACCCAGGCTCTGGCGATACTCCCAGGCCAGGCGCTCCGGTGTCAGGCGATGGGAGCCCGGCACATAGCTGAAGGGACCCTGGTCATCGGCCACATCATCGAGGAACAGCCACGCCTTGGCGGTGGGGTGAAAGGTGTCGGCATGCAGGCGCGTTTGCGGGTCCTGCTCGGCGTTGACCCCATCGATCACGATCGACTGCAACTGATAGGTGATGCCGCCGGTGTTCGACGAGGCATAGGCGATCAGATCGCGTACTCCACGGTCGGCGACGAAGGCGGCGCTGGCCGGATTGCGCGCCAGCACATCCTGGTCAAGGCTGACCCGGCGGGTCACCGCCTTGCCCTGGCGCATTTCCCAGCCAGTACTGCGCAGTTCACCGAGTTCGGCACGCAGGGCAGCAAACTGCTCGGCGGGCAGGGCGTTCTCGCGAACGAAAAAACCCTGCTCCTCGAAACTGGCCAATTCGTCGGCATTCAGCCGTGGCGCCAGGGCGCGGCGGCGCATGGCTGCCATACCCATCGCCAACTGCCGGCGCTGCACGTGCAGGCCCAGGGCATTGAGGCGGGCGCTGCCGAGGACCGGGTTGTTTTCGAACGATTTGGCATGGGTCAGCAGTTGCAGGCAGTGCCAGGGCAAAGCCGCATAACGGCCAAGATCCTTGATTGATGCGGGCATGGTCTAGTCCTTCAGTGGTCCCTGCGTGCGGCCAAAGCCGAGCATGGTCCGAGTGTAATTAAGCAGCGGCAGCAGGCGCGGATGGTGCGCCAGGCGCGGCGGCCTCGGGTTCGACAGGCATGTCAGGGCATGCCAGGCATCGCAGGGCAAGGTTTGCAGGGGGTCGGCATAGCGCGCATAGCGCAACAGAGCGCCGGCTACCAACTGATCCAGGGTCAGGCGCCGGGTGCGGCGCGGTAAAGGCTGGTGGTCGCGGGTCAAACCCCAGCCGGCATAAAAGGGTGAGCCATAAGTCGTCACCGGCAGGCCACGCAACAAGGCCTCGAAGCCGGCGGTGGAACTGAAGGTGTGCACTTCATCCACTTGCCCGTAGAGGCGGACGATGTCGGCCCCCGGCAAAACCTGATCAACCAGCCCCGTCAAGCGTTCGGCGGGCAGCGCGCCATGGCGCTTGCCAGCTTCGACATCCGGATGCGGCTTGTAGACGATCCAGGCATCTGGCGCGCTGGCGCGGACCTGTTCAAGCAGCGCCAGGTTGTCGTAGACCGCGCCGACACTGCAGCGCAACGCGGCATCGTCCTCGACCTGGCCGGGCACGAGAATCCGCCGCTGACCGGGTCGTGCAGCAACCGGCTGGTGCAGATCGTTCTTGAGATTGAACTTGCTCGCGCCCAACGCCACGATCGACTCACGTAGACGCGCGGCCTCAGCCAGCGTGTCGCGGTCAAACTCGGCGTGCTGCAGCAGGGTTTGCAGATCACTCTCGGTGCGGGCATCGAAATGCATGCCGCAGCGGTCCAGCACCAATGACAACGCGGGTGCGTTCATTGCGCCAAGACCGACGGAGCGCAGGAAGCCGTCTTCCACCCGCCACAGCGGGACATTGGCCGTGGTGGCACGGGTTCGCAGATCCGCCGGCTCGCGGGCGGCCCAGACCAGCAGCTTGCCGGCCTGGCGCGCCACGTCCGCCACCAGTTGCGGGCTGTCCTCGGCGAATGTCAGCTGACCCCAGCGGCTGCTAAAGAACCGCCGAATGTTGTGCTGCTTGTGACGCTTGACCCCCAGCACGGTAATCGGCCCGGCGAACTCGGCATCCCGGGCTTTTTTGCGCGCCAGCTGATGGGCCACGGTCAGCGCGTCGGTGGGTTGCCCGGTCAGCGGATCAATGTAGCGGCAATAGCGAACGTACGCCGCTGCGACCAACTGCTGCAGCGTCAGGGTTGCCTGGCGCCGAGGGATCGGCATGCGATCGTCGGTCAGCCCCCAGCCGGCATAGAACGGCAGACCGAAGCAGGTAACCGGCACGCCCTGAATTAACGCCTCCAGACCGGCCTGGCTGGTGCCGATGTAAACCCGCCGCGCACGCTGGGCCAACGACGCCCAGGACACCGGGCGCGCTTCCAGGGTGACACCGCGCTCGGTGGCGGCCGCCAGCAGGCAGCTGGGTTTCTGTCCACCGATACAGTCCGGGTGAATCCGCACCCGCACCTCGGCATCGGGGTTTTCCGCCAGGGCCGCGTCGAGCATGCGCACGTAGTCGGCTTCACACAGTCCACCGCCCGGGATCGAGTAATCGCCGGCGGTCTGGTCCACCACCAGCACCAATGGCCGCTCGCGCCCCAGTGGATCGTCGGGGTCGAGGTCGGGGCTGTTGTTGTACTTGCCGATGCAACTGCTGCGCATCAAGGCAATCAATTGCTCGGCGCAGTGCAGTTCGGCGGCGCTCAGGTTATCCGGCTGCTGCAGGATATTTTCCAGCAGCGAAGGGCGGTCGGCCAGGTAGTGGATGCCCACGGGATCGACCACCAGCGACATCGGTGTATCGCCCTCGATGCCCAGCGACGACGAGCGCAGGAAGCCATCCTCGATGGCGATGTACGGCAAGCCCCAGCGCTGGCACAGGGCACGGGCCGGGGCCGAGCTGTCCTTGTAGCCGATGCCGGCGATCGCCTTGAGGTGTTTCGGCGCTCGACGCCCGCGTTGCCACAACCAGTAGGGCGGGCCTTCCGGGCCAAGGAACTGCGGCAGGTGCAGGACATTCCATGCCACCCATTGCTGGGTGATACCGATCCAGCCGGGCCCGGGCACCAGTGGCGCAAGATCGAGTGCGGGCAGAGGCAGGCCGTTCAAGCGTTACGCTCCAGGCGCCGCAGCATGCTGCGCACCGGCGGCCAGGGCACCCAGCGCTTGCGCAACAGGCGAAAGCCGTTATGCAGGTACAAAGCGCGCGCCCGGGCGTTGTCCAAAGGCACTTCCAGATAAGCCTCCTTGAAGCCCGCCGTCACGGCCTGAGCGCAGCAGGCCTGTACCAGCGCCGAGCCGATGCCCTGATTGCGCGCGGCCTTGCTCACACGCAGGCCGTACAACAGGAACGGGTAACGCCATTCGCGCCATTCGCTCAAGCAGAAACCGGCAAAGCGCAGGCGCCCCATCAGCCAGCCGAACTCCGCAACGAAGGGCTGCAGGCGCAGGGCGAAAGGGCCGCGGCGGTGATGTTTGAAGGCGACGTAGCCGCTGGCCTCGCCGTCCTCGAATGCCAGTAGCACACGGTCCCAATGAATGCTGCGACCGAGCAGGCGCTCGCGGCAGTCATTGTCACCGATCAGAAACGCCAGCGAGCCGCGTCCACCCGTCACCAGGTGCGCCAGTTGTGGCTGTGATTGTTCCTCGGCGGGGAGCTCGGACCCGAGCACGATCTTCACCACGGCCTCACAGCGCGGGCGCGGTGGCCGAGGCTGCGCTCGCCGGTTGGGCGCAAGCGACCAGGCGGCTGGACAGCGCATCGACACGTAACGGAACAGGACGGGTGCTGGTCTGGCGACGGTTGGACCAAATCAGGTAATCGGTATCGCCCGCCGGTGCGCCAACCGCTTGATAGACGTTCGGCAGAATCGGTACGTGATCGCCAAAGAAGCACAGCAGGGTTTCGCCTGGCTGATCGAGCAGAGTCTCGCGCAGTTTTCCGAGCATCCGGTCGGCATTGCTGATGTGTCGCAGGTACGGCGCCAAATCATCCATGCCCTCGAGCAGCGGGCGGTCGAACCAGGTGGGCAGTTCGCTGGCGGCGACTTTTTCCAGGTGCAATGGCCCGTGATTTTCCATGGTCACTGCATGGATAAACAGCGGCTGGGTGCGGTTCGGATCGTCGAGCAGTTCGCGGATCTTGTCGGCCACCGCGCAATCGCCAATGAACGGTCCGGCTTTCTGCGAATCGTTGAAGGCGCGCACGTCGATGAACTCATCGAAGCCCAGCGCGGGCAGCACCTTGTTGCGGCCGTAAAAACTGCCGTCGTAAGGGTGCACGCAGACCGTACGGTAACCCTGCGCCTTGAGATGCGCGGCGATGCTTGGCAGGCCCCGGCGGGCCAGGACGCGATAGGGGTTGAAGCGATGCACGCCGAGTCGGTCGCCGGGGATGCCGGTCAGGTAGGCGAACTCGGTACGCACTGTGTTCGCACCCCAGGCGGCGACTTGCAGCTTGCCACGGGCCAGCGCCTGGCCGGCGAGACGGTCGTATTCGCTGAGCACGTCGGCCTTGACCCCGGGCCACAGGTCGCGCACGTCGAAAAACGATTCACTCTGTACCGAGACCAGATCGGGCAAGGGCGCGCTGGACTGGCGGGCAGCGTTGGTGCTGAACGGCGAGCCGAGGGTGGACGGGTCGACCGCGACCCGGGCGGCGCGGAAGTAGCGCCACAGGCAGGCGGCCAGGCCCCAGCGCCGCACGTCGGCTTCGGCATCGAAGCTCGGCACGCTGCGGTCACGCTGACCGCACCACAACAGCCCCAGGCCCACTGCGCCGAGCAGCAGCGCAGATGAGCGTGCGCCGCTCACCGCTGGCTCAAAGCTCAACCCGGCCCACAGGTACACGAGAAAACCGACCGCCAGCAGCGCCGCTTTGCCGAAGCCGAAAAACGGCAGGTACAGGCGCGGGAAGCGCACCGCGTCGCTGAAATATTCGAAGTCGGCGCAGACAAAGGGTTCGCGCAGCGAATGGTACTTGGCGTTGCTGACCATCACGATCAGCAGCCACAACAGCATCAGGTTGATCGCGCTGAACAGCGGGCGGGCGGTCATTGCATACAGCAGCGCCAAGCCGACGCACCACAAGCCGCTGTGCAGCCACCAGCAACTCAGCGGCCGGCGCAGGTTCGGGCGCGGGATCAACAGGCGTTCGATCAGTACGGTGAGGAGCAGGCCGACGACGGCGACCTGAAGGATGGACATTTCACTCACTGTAATTCAGACCACGCAGGATAAACGATGAAAGACGCTGGGGAATCACCCCCAATAACCAAGTGCCGAGATTCAGCGGAAACGGAAAACTGATGCGCGCCTGATTCGCGGCGAGCCCGCGCTTGATCCGGCGCGCGGCTTTTTCTGCGGTCCACAGGAACGGCTTCGGCCCGGGCATTTCAAAACACATTTTCGACTCGACGTAGCCGGGCAGGATCACATTGATCTTCACCCCCTCCGGCGCCAGCCAGTCGCGGATCGCCTCGCCGTAGACCCGAATCGCCGCCTTGCTGGCGCTGTAGGTCGGCGTCACCGGTAAGCCGCGCCAGCCGGCCAGGGAGCTGAACAGGGCGATCTGCCCGTGACCCCGGGCACGCATGACGGGCAGCGCGGCGTCGACGGTGGCGAGGGCCGCCATCACATTGACTTCGAGCAGGGCGCAGCTGGCGTCCCAATCTTCCGCTTCGCCATTGCTGCCGACTGCGGTATTGAGCCCGGCACCGACCAGCACCAGGTCGGGCTGTTCGGCCTCGCTGACCCGGCGAACCATGGCCCGCAGCGCGTCGAGGTCGCGCACATCCAGCGCTTCGAGCAGCACCCGCGCACCGAGGGCGCGGCATTCGCTGGCCATTTCCTCCAGACGGTCCAGGCGCCGGCCTTGCAGAATCAGGGTCACGCCGGGTGCCGCGTAGGCGGGCGCCAGGGCGCCGCCGATGCCGCCGGTGGCGCCAGTGATGAGGATGCAGCGGGGCGAAGAGTGTTGCGTCATAGGAAGTGTTCGATTCTCGATTTTTTTGCCAGCAACACGTTCAGGCAGTTGTTGACCGCCATGTCGATCCCGCAGCCGGTGTAGAAGCCGCCATTGACCTGGGTGGTGTGGATGACGGTGTTGCGGAAATGCTTGAACAACGCCATGTCGGGCGCTTCGGGGGCGTGCCAGAAGTCGTCGAGGCTACCTTGCTGAGTCAGCCCGGGCATGGCGTAGATTGGGTTGGCGAGCACGAAAGTCGGGCGTTTATGCAGGATCGCCGAGGCACCGGCGGTGCTGTTGACCGTGATCATTCCGGCGATGTGCGAGAGCAGCGTCGGCATGTGCCCGCTCTGCAGGAAGTCAACGCGGTCGGCGACCGCATATTGCTTGGCCAGCATGGCAGTGATGCGGTGGTAGTTCACCAGACCCGGGGTCAGCGGATGGTTCTTCACCAACAGCCGCGCCGAGCCCGGTGCGTGAGCGGCAAAAGAAGCGATCACATGCTCGATGACTTCAGCCATGTTGGTGAACGGCGAGTGATCTTTGATCTGCGCATCACTGTCCAGTTGCAGCGGCAGCAGGAAGGTCGGGTGCCGCTCACGCGCGACTTCGGTCACCAACGCATCATCGCGCCGCCCGCTGAGCAGCAGGCGCACGCCCTGGCGGATGAACCCGGCGTACTCCTTGGCCGCGTTGTAGGGGGCGTGGGTCCGGTAATGCGGGAAGCACAGCTTATTCAGCGCACCACCGCTGTGGTACAGCACATCGTGGGCGGCGCGAGAGGCGAACGACAGCTTGAACGGGTCGCCATTGTCGTAGCGCGGGATGTGCTTACCGACTTCGCGGTACCAGTCCGGATCGCGGGGCAACAGCGAGTTGTTGTTCACGCCATCACGCTCGAGGGTGATCCAGTAGGGGCGGAAATAGCCCTCTTCAAACACGTGCACGCGGATGCCCAGGCGCTTGGCCAGGGCGATGGCGGGACGGTGTACCGGGCGGCAGTCGCCGAAGAGGACGACGTCGGTGATGTGGAGGTCTTGGAAGTAGTGGGTGTAGAAAGATTCGAGTTCTTCCGGGCGAGACGAGTAGAGACTCAGTGGTCCGGAGCTATACATCAGGTCGCCGACGTTAAAACTGATGCTGTGGACGCGCTGGTCGATTGCCCGCAAGGCTTTCGCCAGGCGAGCGAAAAACGGCGAACTGACGCCTTGGAGAAACAAGAAGCTGTTACGCGGCTGAGGCGGAAGGGCGCGCAAGGGCGCCTGCGCTTTCAGTTTGTCAGGCGCGTCATGCCCAACAAACTGCTCAAGCGCTGTTTCAATTCCTGCCATCTGGATCGTACTCCGGGCTGCGATAAAGCGTGCCAGTTCTGTAATTCGTGAAGAGTTTGTTCCGCGGTCGTGAAGCGGTCGGTGATACGGCTTACGTAAGTGGGGTACAGCAACAACGTACCCGCTACCAACTCATCGAGGTGCAGCCGACGATCGCGCCTGGCCTGCACTTCGGGGTGAAGGTCCTGATCATTGGTCAGGCCCCATCCCGCGTAAAATGGCTGGCCGTATGTCGTTACCGGGACACCCCGCAGCAAGGCCTCGAAACCGGATTGGGAAGTCAATACATGGACCTCGTCCACGGTTTCCAGTAAATGCTGCAGCGGCGTATTGCCGATCACTTCATCGCACCAATCGATGGTCTGTGCCTCGTCTTCACCGCGCGCTCGGGTGCCGGCCAGGACTTCTGGATGGGGTTTGTACAGAACCCAAGCGGCTGGATTACGCTCGCGCACCGCTTTCAATAATTCCAGGTTGCTGCGGATGCGATGGGCGCCAAAACGAATGGACGCATCGTCCTCGACCTGACCGGTTACCAGGATGACCTGCTGCACTGAATCCGGGCGCTGCCAGCTTTCCCCAGGCAAGTTGTATTTGGTCACACCGGCGGCGCAAATGGCTTCGCGCAATGCGCGTGCCCGGCTGATCAGTGATGGCTCAAAGAGCTGGTTGAGCAAGATATGTTCCAGGCGCGAAGTACGTGTGGCGTCGTAATAGATGCCCAGGTCATCCACCACCCAGGACAGTGGCCGGGTTTTCCCCGCTCCGAGACCGACCGAACGCAGGAAACCATCCTCCACCCGACAGACAGGTGCGCTGTGTTGTGTCAGGTCGCTGTCATGCTTGCAGCCCCATGACACGACCGCTTGCCCGGCATCCAGCGGTTGTTCGGCATTGACGAACTGTATGGCGGCGCCATCGAAAAACAGCTTGACCAGGGGTTCCTTCCAGCGACTGAAACCAAGCATCTGTACGGATTCAGGTACTGCACTGCGGTGGCGACGCTGCAGGCCAAGCCAATTTATCAACACTTCGGGGGGGCAGGCCCTGCCTGTTTCGGGGCTGATATAGCGTGGATAGCGCACCAGGCAGGCATGTATCAGTTGGGCGAGGCTAACGGACTTGCGCCGCGACGGTGCAGGAAGACGATCATCCGTGAGCCCCCAACCCGCATAAAAAGGCATGCCCCAGGTGTGTACGGGGACATTCCACAGCAAGGCATCGAAGCCCAGCTGCGAAGTCATTACGTATACTGCCCGCAAGCGTGGCAACAGATCGGCAGGATGAAGGTTACGGGTTAGCACCTGTACACGCGGATGGTTCGTCAGCGCTGCCAGATCGAAATGCCCTTGCTTGCGACCGGCGACAACGTCCGGATGGACCTTGAGCACAATGGTGCTGGTGGGGTAGCGCTCCAGCGCGGCCTCAAGCATTGCCATGAAGTCAGTGGCCCCGGCGCCCTGTAGCGAAGCGTCGGCGAATGTCTGATCGGCCACCAGGACACAGTCGTCAGGTAGCTCAACTGATGTAATGCGTGCCTCGTTGTACTTCGATACCCGCTGCAGTTGCCATAGTTGCTGCAGAGCAACAGCTCGCTCGGTTTGCTTGGTGTCCAGAGGTTCGCCAATCAACAGTTCCAGGCGCGACGGTGCGCTGGCGTCGTAATAGACCCCGATATCGTCGACGATCAACGAGAGCGGTGGTTCATCAGCCCCCAGACCCACGGAGCGCAGAAACCCGTCCTCCAGGGTCACCACCGGCAAGCGAGCCTTTTCAGCGTGGGCTATTGCCTTCAGTGCACTGGGTTTGCGACCCCACGCCATCACGCAGTCGGCTTTGCGAATGTCAGCCACCGTGCCATTTTGCAGGGCGTAGTCGGGCAGCAAAGCGGGCAATGTACTAATGCATTGCGCGCCTTTGGAGAGGATCAACAAGCGGGATCGTGGAGGAGCGTCATCCATAAACGTGGAGCGAAATTCCGTTTGAGTGGGTGGGTGCACAGCGCCGTTTCGATAAACCGAGCACGACCTGAAATAACGCGTGAATGTTAATACAAATTAACAATGTAAGAACGGTCTTTCAGACGAATACGTAGGATGTGTGACAAAAACAGCCAAGCGAGTGCTGAGAAACGTCGCGCTACGGCCTCAGAGCAATCCCAGGAGATAGTCGTACTTCTGTCGCAGCAGCGGCATGCGCTCCTTTTCCTGGTACTCGGTGATGGTTTCTGGACGCAGGCAATGGAACAGGGCATTGAGTAAAAACATGTAGTGCAGATTTCGCAGGGCTTCCTCGGCATCGAACCCTGTCGGCAGTGCAGCTCGATAGGTGTCGAGAAGTTCTTGCCGAGCGGCGAGAAACGGTGCCATGTCTTTGCGTCGAAACAAACTCCCCAAATAAGCCCCGCCATCGAAACCGATGCGTCCGACTTTGACCTCGCTCCAATCGATCAGCTGCAACTTTCCGGCATTGATGAACAGGTTTTTGCGCAGATAGTCCATGTGGCTGATGCAGCGTGGGCTACGTCGAGCAGCGCGGCCAAGGCGAGCCAGGACTGGTTTGAAAGCCTTGAAGTTCTCGGCCAGGCCGGAGAAACGCTCGTCGTCCTTGCCCAGTTGTTCGAGTACTGGCAAGCAGCGAGCAAAGTTGAACCTCGGGCGCAGCAGGAACCACGGGCGAAAGAAATCCATGCTCCAGTACAAAGGGGCCTGATGCCGCGGACGATTTTTCAGGAAGCGATGACTGAGGCTTTCCAGTTCGGCGATACCCAGAGCCAATTGCCTGGCAATCAGGTGCATGCGAGGTGGCTTGCCTCTGGCGAAGTCGGTGAAAATCAGGCTTTCCAGCGGCGTCTCGATGACCCCGAAGCAGGCCGGGTGCTGAAACTGCTCACTGCCATGCAGCATGTCGGTCATTCGGTAGAAGCGTGCTTCCTGGCTGCCAATAAAAGCTACCTTGCGAATGGACTTTTCCACCAGATCGATGGTCTGACCGGTGCTCGGATTGAGCAACTGGTGGTGACGCACATAGTTGACGAACGAGGCGTTGGAGTCCAGGTCCTGAGTGGTGATGGTGAACGGTGCCTTGCCCCAGTCCGGCATCAGCGCGCGTATATGTTGTTCCAGGTCACCCTGGTGCCAACGGTAAAGGACTCTGCAGCCTTGCAGGGGGTGTAGATCCAAATTCATGACTTCAACTTAGGCAAGTGCCATATGTCCGATTTGTAGCGGTTTTAGTAATAATATGCTGAGTGATACAGAGTGCGGAGACAACGAAAAGTTTACTGGAAGCGCCGCATTTGTGGCTCGGCACGCCATCGAACAGTTTAAAATGCCCGGCTGGCCGGATTGGGACTTTGCTAAATGTTGCAAAGACCTTAAAATTCACCGCTGAACACCACGTTGCTATCAGGGACGAAAGTCAAACATGAATCATCTTGCTATTGCAAAAGAAGCACTTATCGCTCAGGCGCAAGCGGTCACTCAAATGGCCGATCGCCTGGACGGCGAGTTCCAGAATGCCGTCGAACTGATCTTCGGCTGCAAGGGTCGTGCGGTTGTGTGTGGCATGGGCAAATCCGGCCTTATCGGCCAGAAGATGGTCGCCACCTTCGCCTCCACCGGCACCCCGAGCTTCTTCCTGCACCCGGCCGAAGCCTTCCATGGCGACCTCGGCATGCTCAAGCCGATCGATGTGCTGATCCTGATCAGCTACAGCGGTGAAACCGAAGAAGTGATCAAGCTGATTCCGAGCCTGAAGTCCTTCGGCAACAAAATTATCGCGATGACCGGTAATGGTAAATCGACACTGGCCAAGCACGCCGATATCTGGCTGGATATCTCGGTCGAGCGCGAAGTTTGCCCGAACAACCTGGCACCGACCACCTCGACACTGGCCACCATGGCCATGGGTGACGCACTGGCCGTGGCGTTGATCGAAGCGCTGCAATTCAAACCAATGGACTTCGCCCGCTACCACCCGGGCGGCAGCCTGGGTCGTAAACTGTTGACCCGCGTCAGCGACGTGATGCATTCGCCAGCACCGGCAGTCACTTCGGCCACCAGCTTCCATGATTGCCTGTTGATGATGACGCAAAGCCGTTTGGGGCTAACCGTCGTTATTGATGATGGCGTATTGGTAGGTATCGTTACCGATGGTGACTTGCGCCGTGCTTTGTTGAGTGATGAAGGTGTGGTCCACACCACAGTGGCGCACTTCATGACAGCCAAGCCGCACACCATCAAGGAAGATTCGCAGCTGTCAGAAGCTGAAACCTACATGCTCGATAACAAGATTCGCGCACTGGCGGTTACCAATAGCGATAACGCTGTAGTGGGAATTGTCGAAATCTTCGACTGATACGCCAGTAGTTTTACGTCGGCACAAAAAAACGGTAGGAGCCAAGCTTCTACCGTTTTTTCGTTTCGGACTGCTCCAGCATTTAATTGCAGGAGCAAGCCAGAGCTTACTGCGCCATCTTCGCCATCACCTGCGCATAACCCGCCGCAGTCCCCAGCACCGCATCCTTGCCCTGGGCAAACAGAATCGCGTCAGCCACCTCGCGGAACGCACCCGTACCGCCGGCCGCCGTCAGCGTGTGAGTCGCAGCGGCCTTCACGTACACCGGCGCATCTGCCACTGCAAACGACAGGGCGCAAGCAGCAAAGGCCGGCAGGTCGATGCAGTCGTCGCCAATGCAAGCGGTTTGCGCCGCACTGACCCCAGCTTCGGCCATCAGTTGGTTACAGGCTGCCTGCTTATCCTTGACGCCGAACTGGCACAGGGTGATCCCCAGGTCCGCCACGCGCTTGCGCAGCGTCGCCGAATCACGCCCGGACAACACCGCCACGCGCACGCCATTCTCTTCCAGCAGACGCATGCCCATGCCATCACGCACATGGAAGCGCTTCAGGCATTCGCCGCTGGCGTCGTAATAAATCCCGCCATCGGTCAGCACGCCATCGACATCGGTAATCACCAGGCGCACATCGTTCAGCGTCGGCTGCGGGGCAGGGGCCTGGCCACTCATGATCGCCCGCACTTGCTCCAGGCATTCCGGCGTGTCGACGCCCGGGCCGGTCGGCTCCACCAGATAGGCACGAATGCAATAACCGGCGGCCATCAGGCGCAGTTGTTCGAGCTTCTCCGCATGCTCCAGCATCGGCTGCGGCAGACCGCTGTAGTCAGCCAGTACATCGCGGCGGTAGCCGTACACACCGACGTGCTTCAGGTAGTGCGCGACTTCGCCATCCCGTGGGTAGGGAATCGGCGAGCGGCTGAAATACAGGGCGTTGCCGTTATTGGCCAGCACCACTTTCACGGTGTTGGGGTTGCCGGCTTCGTGAGCTTCGATCGGGTGGCACAGGGTGCCGACCTTGACCTGCTCGTCGGCGAGCATGCCGGCGGCGAGGGCTTCGATGTCCGCCGGGCGTACCAGTGGCTCGTCGCCCTGCAGATTGATGTAGATGTCTGCCTCGACCTGAGCCATGACTTCCGCCAGTCGATCGGTGCCGGACGGATGATCCGGCGAGGTCATCACATACTGGCCACCAAAGGCCTGCACGGCTTGCGTCACGCGCTCGTCGTCAGTGGCAATCACCACCACCTGCGCATTGCTCACTTGCAGAGCGCGTTCGTAGACGTGCTGCACCATCGGCTTACCGGCGATATCCGCTAGCGGCTTGCCCGGCAGGCGCGTCGAACCGTAGCGGGCCGGAATGACAATCGCGACCCGTTGTTCTGTACTTGCCATGTTCAGAGTCCTTGTTTCAACTAACGTTGCTTCAGGCAATGTTCAGTGGTGCGAAGGATTTGATCAGGTCATCCAGGGCTTTGATCTGCGCCAGGAACGGCTCCAGTTGGTCCAGCGGCAGGGCGCTCGGGCCGTCGCACTTGGCCTGATCCGGGTTCGGGTGAGCTTCCAGGAACAGACCCGCCAGGCCAACACCCATGCCGGCGCGCGCCAGATCGACTACCTGGTCACGACGACCACCGGACGCAGCGCCCGACGGATCGCGTTGTTGCAGGGCGTGAGTTACGTCGAAAATGATCGGCAGGTTGTCGCAGGTTTTCTTCATCACGCCGAAGCCGAGCATGTCCACCACCAGGTTGTCGTAACCCAGGCAGGTGCCGCGATCGCACAGGATCAGCTGGTCGTTACCGGCTTCCTTGAACTTGTGCACGATGTTCTGCATTTGCGACGGGCTGAGGAACTGCGGCTTCTTGATGTTGACCGGCTTGCCGGTCTTGGCCAGGGCAGTCACCAGGTCTGTCTGGCGCGCAAGGAACGCAGGCAGTTGCAGCACGTCAGCCACTTCGGCAACTGGGGCGCACTGATAGATCTCGTGCACGTCGGTGATCACCGGCACGCCGAATTCGGCTTTGACCTTTTCGAAAATGCGCAGGCCTTCTTCCATGCCCGGACCACGGTACGAGTGGATCGAGGAGCGGTTAGCCTTGTCGAAACTGGCCTTGAACACATAAGGAATGCCCAGCTTTTCGGTCACGCGCACGTATTCAGCGCAAGCGGTCAGGGCCAGGTCCAGGGACTCGAGTACGTTGATGCCGCCGAAGAGGACGAAGGGGGCGGTGTTGGAGCATTCGATGGTTGGGGTGATTTTGATCATGATTACAAGTCCACTTTGAAAATGATGAAAAGGGCGGCGCTTGCTATCGGGCGGTTTAAAACCGACCCGATAGCAGTCGTATTACCGAGGCGCTGGTGTGGCGCTCAATTGATAGGCAGAGGTTTATCAAGTGAGCCAGGTGGCGAGTCTGTTATGAATCGCTACCTCATCGTTTGCGGCCATCGAGTAGGAGTTGACGTAGTAGTGCAGTAGCTTTTGAGTGCGCTCTTGATCGAAAACAAAGGGGCCACTGAGGCAGGCTTTGAGTTCGTCGACCGTGCGCGGATAAGCGGCTACGGCGTATGAGTAATCGCACTCACCCGTGACAATCACCGGGCGCCCGTGAAGCAGAGCCTCGAGCCCAACCCCCGAGTTGACTGTAAATACGGCCTTGGCGCCTGCGATCAGGTCGTGCACCGAGGCGTCAGACAGTTCAATCGAACCAGCGGCACAGAGCGATTCCAGGGTCTTCTGCACCGACATGCTATTGCAGTAGGGGTGGCGTTTGACGCGCACTTTGGTCGAGCTGCCTGCGTAATGCTCAGCAACTGCGCGGACCAGTTCGACACCGGTGATTTGCGCCAGTGCTGCTACGGTGTCTGTCGGTATTTGCAGGGCGACGAAGACGTAATCGTCTTCATAGTTAATGCGCTCTGCTTTTTGTGAATACTTTGAGACGTTGTTGTGGATGTAGGTATCACGCAGCTCGCTTTCGTTCTCGGCCAAGGCATCGGTCGAGAAATGCACGCTGGCACGTTCAATCGGTTCATGGATAGTGGCAAGCGACGAATAGCCGGCAAAACCCTGATGGTCCATGCTGCAGCGACCAGCAAGGGGGACTTCCTGGATATGCAGGTGATCAGCGCTCAAGGGTGCATTAGTGTGATAACTGACAACTCGGGCGCCGGGAATGCGCGGATCGCAATTGCGCCAGTTCCACTGATGTCGAGGTACCAGGGTCAGGTCATTACGATCCATGAGGTAGCTGTAGACGTTTGACAGGAACTCGCGAACCGTAGCATAGCTCGGCTTTTCTTCATTTGGCGCAGCAAAAAAAACTGTCGGAATGAAGACTTCCACGGTTTTGGACAAGTCGATGTTGTTTAGGTCGATGTCGACGATTGCACCGTTGCGCAACCCGCAAAGATGGGATGAAATTTCGTTGGCTGTGGCGGTCTCGACCAAGGCTCGGGCCTTGCCCAGGTTACGAACGACAGTCTCCAGCCACAACTGATTTTCTTCCGATACCGGTTGGGTGCCCGACCGATTGCGCTGGATAACCTGGTGCGCCTCGTTCAGCCAGCGGCATTTGACGGCCACTTTGACCTGCTCATCCGGGTTGATGCCTTTCTTGCCTTTTTCCGCTGCGATCAACTCTCGTGCCTGATTGCGAGCCAATTGAGTTTGTTCGTGCAGATCGGGGAAAAATGGTGTTGCACGGTTGATCATTGGCATGAATTTCATGAGTGCTTCCCGAGGGAAGTTCAGAATGTTCAGCAAGGTGTTGCGGGCATCGTCGTATAAGAAATTGTCAATTTCGAAGGATAGTCGTTTGACTGAGCCGTACGCCGGGTAGCAAGCCTGAGCAGCGCAGAGATAGGAGTAAGCCCGAGCCACTTGTGCATCGTCGCGGAGCATATCGCTGATCCGCATCAGCAGTTTGCGTTCGGACGGGAAATCAACCTGCGCTGCAAGCAGTACATCAAGGGCTGCTTGCTGGTCGCGGACCATCTGGTAAGCCTTGGACAGCATCAGGCGATAATTGAGGCGAGCCGCAACCTCTTCAGGGAATTCATTGATGGCATCAATCAGCTTTTGATGCTGGTTCAGCTGATTATATGCGCGTGCAAGGATGTTGAAGTTCGTCAGGTTGCTTGGGTCTGCCTTGATCGCTTGCTGAGCTTGTTCAACTATGATGCTCAGCCATGACGAATCGTCGCCCGCCATCAGGAAAAACTGTTCGAGTTCGCTGCTGGATACCAATGATGCTGGTTTGGGCGGTGTTTTTTTTGGTTTTTGTTTCGCCGACCTGGTTGGCCGATAGAGTGCCAGCATGTCGTAAATCTGGCTGCACGAGGGGCCCTGCTGCAATGTTTCGATAGCCTCGTCTTCTGCGCCACGCGCAGCAAGAATGCGTGCCTTCTCGAGATAACCAAACGAATTGGAGGGATATCTTTCTATCGCGTAACTGGCGTAGCGAAGCGCTGAGGCCTCGTTATTGTGGGCATTGGCTGCCACAACCGCTTGGCGAATCTGGCTCAGTGACACATTCGACCGTAGCAGTTTGTCGGTAAAGGCCAGGCTTGCGCGATGTGCGCCAATCTTTGAAAGCAGGAAAATCGCTTTGACAGTGATGTGCCGCTGAATGGATTGCATTATTTGTTCACGCTCTGCTTTTTCTTGGCAATCGCCAACTGGCGCTTGGTCTTGTAAAACTCCTTCAATTCCTTGCGTACGTAGGATTGAGGCTGGCTAGGCGTGAATTCGCCTTTCCAGAGTTTTACCAGTGCTTCACGGGCCAGGCTTAGCGAGTCAGTGGTATCGGTAAACAAAGAGCTGCGCAGGGGCTCATACAGGTCGACGTACTTCTGTGGGTTATCAGCTAGCTTTGCAATGCCATCGGCCAATGCCTCCGGCTTATTGATTGTCAGGCCAAGCTCACTGCGTCGAGAGTATTCCAGGCTGTACTCGTCAATTTTCTTGCCGCCCATCTGCTCAGCCAGGTCGGCGTCCAGCAGTGCAATTGGCTTTTTGCAGTACATGGCATCAAAAATCGCGCCGCTGTAATCCGAGATGACAACGTCAGCGATTGAGAGCAGTTCCAGCAAGTCGTCATTGGCGCCGAAATGACAGATTGCCCCCATGTCCATCTTGTCTTTGCGGGCACTTTCCAGCAGTTCAGTGTTGTGATGCATCTTCATCAGAACGTTGAAGTTTTCTGCCAGGTCGTAAATTGCCGTCACGTATTGATCGACGCTGGAAAGATCGCCCCAGGTTGGCAAATACAAAACCGTTTTCCGATTTGGATTCAGTTTTTCGGCGTGCTTGGCTTTCGCGGCAGCGTGGAATGACTCGCGGTGCCAGTCATCGTAGCGAGGGTTGCCAACGGAGGCTGTCGGGCTGAAGTAATCGATCCGCTCCGAAGCGTAAGGACCATAAGTCAGGCACAGATCGGCAAATGCTCGCCATGGGCCGTAGTTGTGTGGCTCCTTGGCATAGCCGTACTGAATCATGGCAATCTTCGATTTCTCGAATGCTTCTATGCGTGAGAACGGGGTCTGGCAGACGATGATGTCGAAGACGCCATCGAGGTTTGCCATTTGCGCGCGATCCCACACCATGATGGGCGTGTGGGGGTTGCTCAGGACTTCATCGCTGAATTCAGAGATGAAGTCTTGGCGCTTTTCAATCACGAAGCAGGCGCCCGGGAAGGTACTGGCCAGCTTTTGTATGTGCAGGAACTGAAAAGGGTTCCAGCCGACAAAACCTATCCTGGGGGAGTTACCCATACTTTTTGATCTCTGCAATCAGTTGGGTGGTGGAAATGCCTTCGGTGCGAGGAAGGTAGATCACTTCGCAGAGGGACTTGAATTCGTCGAAACGGCCTTCCCAGTCATTACCCATGACCAGAGCGTGAGCGCCGAACTCCTGGATATATTGCCCTTTGAGCTCAAGCGATTCTTCGATGAAGACTTCGTCCACGCAGGCCAGCGAGGCGATGATGTCCCGGCGTTCAGCTTCCGGGTAGACCGGGTTGCGTTGCTTCTTGGAAAAATTCAGCGCATCGGACGAGATCCCTACTACCAACCGGTCACCCTGGGCGCGGGCACGTTGCAGGATCTTAACGTGGCCGATGTGGAGTACGTCGAATGTGCCGAAGGTGATTACAGTTCTCATAAATATCCCTATCGAAAAGCGCTTACGCTGCATGGAGGTTTGAATGTGTTTTTCGGGCAGCTTCGAGCGCTCATGTGCGACACGCTCTGTGTCCGGAAATATCGGGTTGTGTATGGCTCTGCCGCCGTTGACTCAGAAAAGCCCACTCACTTGGGGTGGGCTTTTCTGGTGAGCCTGCGTCTATATCAGATCAAGCGATGTTGTCACGAGCGCGAGCCGTGCCGAGCTTGAAGCTGAATTTCTTCTTGAAAATTTTGCCTTTGAATTGCTCGCCGTCCACCGTGAACGTCAGTCGGTACCAGCCACGCTTGGCGTCGAACGAGGTGCTATGAATAGGGTAGATGCCGGGTGTCACGACCGGCGAAATGTCGCCAGGACCAGGTTCGTGGGAAATCACTTCGATCGAAGTGAAGCGATCGAGGGCATTCATATCGGCATGCGCAGTTGGCGTTGAGAACCACACGATACCGGAGCTGGTGCCGCTTGCAGCATTGGTAACTGTACCGGACAGGTCCGTGCGGTTTTTCAGGCCCATATGCAGTTTTATGGCACTGATTTTGTCAAGCGCTTCACTGACGTCCGTGAAGTCGACATCCACCATATCCTGTGGATTAAGCTCCCACCATTGGCTGGCCAACAGCCTTTCGATGGTCGGCTCGTCAAATCGGTAGCGGATGATTTGCGCAGGAATGCCGCCGACGATGGCGTAGGGAGGCACATCTTTGGTGACTACGGCGCCACCAGCAATAACAGCGCCCGTGCCGACTGTTGCACCCTGGCAAACCATTGCTCCGGCACCGATCCAGACGTCGTGGCCAATTACGGCCGGATTGGCAGTCGGGCCTTTCACGCGTGCGTGGGTTTGATAGCCTTCGACATCAGTAAAATGATTGGTGTTGTACTGGAAGGGGTGGCAGCTCAGGTAGTCTGTCGGGTGGTTGATTGGGCTGATTTCTGCATTGCGTGCGATGGAGCAGTAGTTGCCGATTACCGCTCCTCGGCCGACATAGCCGTCACGACCGAGGTATGTGTACTTGCCAATTTGAGCCTTGGCGTTAACAGTCACAGCGCCATACAGCTTGACAGGCCCCATCAAAACCGCATCTTTGGAAACGCTTGCCAGTTTTGATATCAATTTGTCTTCCAAGATTGCTGCGCTCCATGGTGTCGTTGTGCCATCATTCGGGCATTTGTGATGCTCGCATCGTGGCTTGAAATGCCACTTATGCATTTTTTACATGAGGTAATAATTAAACTGCCAATTCTATCGGCGCGTAAAAAGTGTGTCAAGAGCTTACTGTCTGTGACGTGAGTTTCGAGAAGTTGTGCTCCATAATTATGCATGGCGTTTTTATATGTATAAGTTTGGTGCGATATGTTGTCTCTCTGTTCAGCATGTGTCTCAGTTCGATTTATTGCGGTTTAAGGAGGATGGAGGGATGTACGGTACT
The DNA here is from genome assembly GCF_019212185.1 of Pseudomonas fluorescens. NCBI lineage: Bacteria > Pseudomonadati > Pseudomonadota > Gammaproteobacteria > Pseudomonadales > Pseudomonadaceae > Pseudomonas > Pseudomonas fluorescens. The sequence goes on along the minus strand of NZ_CP078138.1, from coordinate 4,439,511 downwards.
TGCAGGCTATAGCGGCACTGTGCTCCCGCTGGGAGTTTGGTGCTGCTGGGTGCGTGTCGCTCCACTAATGTGTACGGTCGTGCAAGGTGCTCATTTGAAGTTGCTCATCCGACCGTGGTGTTCGGAATTGGTTCTGTTTGCGGAGCTATTTTTGATTCGATTTGGCTGTGGGAAAGCTTGGAGGAGGCGGCGGTTGGCGGCCTTCGGTCATCGCTGGGTTGATGCTCGCTCAGGTATACGTAGTGCTGATGGTTTAGAGGTTCCTAATTATCTCTTACGAGATCCAGATAATTTGGAAAAAGTACGCGATAAATTCTCCGGAAGGTGTTTGTAGTGAAGCAGGTTATATCGGTTTTATACGAGTTGGCAGAGCAGGGTGGTGGGGTAACAAGGGTTTCATTGGCCCGAACTGCTGCGCTTGCAGTGGAAGGCTGTATCGCCAGTGTTGCGGTGCTTTCCTATGACGAGCGTCTCGAGCATACAATTCAGAATCTTGTCGTGCAGGGGCGAATTCGCGAAGATTTGAGGGTTTTGAGTTTTTATCACTGGTTTGCTCACAAGGCTTCTTGTGCGATAGCGGGCGCAGAAGAGCACGAACAGTCGACCGCGGAACACCTCGGTGTCTTTATCAAGAAGCAAATTGATCGTGTGAACGGTGCTGGATTTAGTGTCAATCGGTATCTGACCAGGTCTAAATATGTGTTTATCGAGGAATTCATTAGCGATGAAAATGGCGTTGAAATGGTGGTTTTGTATCAGCCAGGGGGGCGTCCGCTAAAGTTTAATTCTTTAGATTCGGTGCACGCCTACTGGTTGAAATGCCTGTCGGTTAAAAGTTTGCCGAGTTTTCTTTTGGCTGATTCGATAGGGGCTGCAGATGCGATATGCAGGGTTGAGGGGCAGGGGATCTATCGCGTTTTGATGATGCATAGTAACCATCTGGCAAAACCGCACACGGTCGGGGCCGCGATTGCACCAAAATATGCTGGCGTTATTCGGGGTATCGAGCATTGCGATCGGTTAGTTCTGTTGACTCAGGGGCAGCTTCAGGACGTGCGTGAGCAGTTTCCGTCCGGACGTTATTCGGTCATTGGAAATCTAGTGACGATTGGTGCTTCAGGGGTGGAGATTAAGCGGGATCCAAATCTGGCGGTCGTGGTGTCGCGTCTTCACGGTGTGAAGCGGATAAAAACTATAATAAAGTCATTTGCAAAAGTTATCGCCAGAAATCCTCTTGCTCGATTGGAAATTTGGGGTGCGGGAGAGCAGGAGCAAAGTATTAAGGAATTTATTGACAGTCTCGATGTGCAAGACTCAGTAAAGCTAATGGGTTTTGCGACAGATGTTTCTCAAGTGTTCATGCGTGCGAGTGTCAGTTTAGGGATGTCGGCGTCTGAGGGGTTCGGAATTAGTTTTGCTGAGTCGTTGGGGTATGGTGTGCCGTTGGTCTCAACGAAAACCAACTATGGTCCGCAAGAAATTGTTACCAATGGTGTTGATGGATTTGTCGTTGAAAACGAAGAAGAGTTTATCGATAAAGTCGAGTTGCTTCTTGGGGATGCTCAGTTGGTTGAGTCAATGGCACTTAAGGGGCGTGAAAGTGCTTTAAGGTTTACTGCAGGTCCGATAACCGCGCTTTGGTTGTCGTTATTCAGTGAGTTAATGGCTCGCCCTACTGGCCGCTCAGTAGGGTTGGCGCCAGAGGGGAATGTTATTGAAAATATGGTCTCAAGTAAGGTGGGGTGGATTTACCTGCCGCGCGTGAATGATGATGCGACAATCAATTCTTATCGATCAGCGAAGAAAGTCCATGTTTTGAGTGTTGTTAGTGAGAGAGCATTTGTGGGAGAGACAGTTGATTTGTTGGTCGGTGCATACGAGGTCGACGAAATGGTTTTTGATCAAGTCAAGAGTCGGTACAGATTTCGGCTGATGAAAGATGGTGTGTCGTTCCGAGCGCCAATTGCGAGTAGAGTTTTGAAATTTGTTCTGTTTTAGCTGCTGATTTTTCATTCGTGTGACCAGGAATATCTTGTTGGTCTGCCTTGTCAAGGTGGCCGCAGCGGTGCATGGGTGCCGCTGACATTTTTCCGTCACAAGGGTTGCGTAGAACTGATGCTGCAAAGGATTTGGGGTGATTGCTGGCGGCGCTCCGAATCCGGCGCTACTTGTTGGCGCACGACTCTTGCTGTGGGGGGGATGTTCATGGTGGTTACGGTTTTGAACGCTTTTGGAGGGCTGGTGCTTGTGGTGGCAGTGGTCATGCTCGCATCGTTTCTGGGGTGGATGGCTCACTGGCGCAAAGAGGAGGACATTGAATATTGAGTTGTGTCAGGCGCTGCTCCCTTAACCCTTGCGTGTTTTCCCTTCCCTCAAAAAAGCAAACCTCTCGATCTAAACTCTTGAGTAATATGGCATTGTTGCTGCGAGATCAACTCTTCAGCATCCTTGCTCAAGTGCTGATTAATTAAGCGTTGACACAGTGACTGCATTTTTTTCACTTCGCCATCTGGCAGATCCTGTATTTGATGTGTCTTTTTTATTGCGCTGCTCTGAACCTCAGTTTCATTGCGAGGTCTGTTTGGTAGTTGGTAAACGAAATTGGGGTGAGGTGGTAGTGATGAAATTTAATATAAAGTTCTCGGCAGTTTCGATTGCGTTAGCTTGTGCATTTTCCGTTGTTCCGCAGTTTGCTTTTGCTGTCGATGATGGAGCCTGCATTCTTCCCAGGATCGACAGCAAAAATGGCGTTGTCGAGTTAAATCCTGCCTGTACCTACTTTCAGAGTGTCACGATAGCTGAAAGCAATACGCATCTAAATTGCAGGGGGGCAACAATCGATGGGCAGGGTGAGCGTGGGGTCGGGGTTCTGATAGGGGGCAGGAAAAAACAGATTCAGAATGTGACCGTTGAAAACTGTCGAATCCAAAATTTTAAAAATCGTGGAATTAGTATTACATCGGGCATTCGTATCAAGGACTTTTCGAGTGATCGTGCGGCCAACTACGCGGTTGCGCCAAACAATGTAGTTGTTAACAATGTCACGGTGCTTGGGAGTGGGCGAGGTGGTGTTTACTTTGATAGTTACGTGACTGACTCCGTATTAAGTAATTCTCGGGTCGAGGGGTCGGGGAAAGTTGGTGTTTATCTTGAGCAGGCTACTCAGCGGATCAAGATTGTCAATAATGTCATTCAGGGCAATGGTACAGATGGGCGGCGTGAGGGCATGGCTATCGATTCCTCTGCGCATAATACAGTTACGGGCAATAAGTTCCTTGGCAATGCCGGCGGCGGAATACTAATTTATAAAAACTGTGGCGAAAATTTTGCATCGGGTAAGTCAGCGCTGAGATGGCAGTCAAGCGATTTCAATGTGATCAAGGATAATACTTTTGAGAGCGAGCCTGTCGGCGTTTGGATTGCATCGCGGCAGAGTAAGGATTTGAGTAAGTGGGGTTGTGGCGATCCTGCTGTTGATCAGGCGGGTCGATATTATGAAGATCACGCCAACAATAATACTGTTGAGGCTAATAGTTTTTGTGGTACGAAGACCGCCATCCGTGTTGAGGGGAACAATAATACGATTGCGGGGAATCGAATTGGAGGCTCTGTCCAGCATGATATTCTTGAGCCCTACAAGAGCGCTAATAAGCCGGATGGTAGTAGGACTCAAGGGAATAAAATTGAGTCTAATTCGACAGAAGAGTGTGCTCGATAAGACCGTCTATTAATGCTCTGTGTAGTGAGTTGGTGCGGAAATCGCTTCTCGTCGCCGCCAGTTGTTTACTCTGGCGGTAGGTGGCTGCGTTCGGAGTCGATGAGTGGAAAGGTGACGAGTTCCGTCCTTTGCGTGACTCGTCGCGTTTTTTTCGGTTAATTTGATTTCGCCCTCCGTTTTGTTGATTTTGTGCTGAATCTAGTCTATTTTTCCGTTGCCATTTTTGTCTAATAATAGGTTTGTTGGTATGCACGATTTTTCCACGATGGAAGGCAAGCATTTTAAGATTGTTGAATGTGCTGATTCCAAACGGCTTATGGTCTTTTTGGCGGGTACCGATAAAACCGATGGTAAATTCGATTTTTGGCATGTGGGCAATGCGCAGTCCTCTCACTTGCTATTTTTGAACAATGGTCGGAATGAGTGGTATCAGCGTGGTATTCCTGGTTTTGGCGATACCCACGAAGGAACCGTCGAAAAACTGAAAGCGCTCGTGCGTTATTTGAATGTTGATGAAGTGTTTTTTGTCGGCGTCAGTATGGGGGGCTACGGAGCGGTGCTTTACGGGGCTGCCCTTGATGCAAAAGTTCTTGCTTTTGGCTACGATACCAAGCTGAAAATTGACGGTAGTCGCAGCCACAAACGGATGCCTAAAGATATTCCAGAGGCTTTCCCCGATCTTCGCCCGCTGATTGAGGCGTCAAAGGTTGAAGTTTTACAGATTGCAGGTGAGTGCGATTCGCTCGATTTGTTGGCGGCCGCGCACGTGTATGATCTGAGTAATGTAAATACCATGACATTGACTGGTGTCGGCCATGGCGGCGCTCCCTTTATCAAGGAGTTCTATGGTTTGTCTGAGTTTATTAGTACCTGGGCTAATGGTGAGCCTCTGCCCGACATCGTCGAAGCTGGTGGGAGTGTCAATAATTCGAAGCTGGTAGGTGCTCTGTATAAAACATTTCTGGCGTTTCGTGACAGGGATTGGGCGGGTGTTAAGGTTGCTGCCGCTGAAGCAATTGAGTTGGACCCGCGACACGAGTATTCCAACTATATGTTGGGCACTGCGTTGTTAGAAGAAAAAAGCTATGCAGAGTCTCTTGCGCCACTGCTGATTTCGGTAGGCTCCGCACCGCATTATCTTGGGGCGCGTTATCGTCTCGGTCGTGCCTTGATGCTGAATAAGCGTCATGCGTATGCGAAAGTTCACTTTGCGATGTATTTAAAATCCAATCCGAAAGCTCATATCGTTTTGATGATGCTCTCTGATATCTATATGCTGGAAGGGAATAAAGCGTTGGCAGCAAAGTACCTTGCCGAGTCATTGGAGTGTGGGGGAGATGCGGAGAAGCTTGCCAAGCGTATGGCTAAATTAGCGGCTTGAATGACTATTTTGGTGAGCTGAAGTTTTTAATTAAGGGGTAGCGATAGCTACCCCTTTTAGTTGGTGCGTTACTGAATGCCAGCCGCGCGCCCCAGAAGCATTGTTTGAACAATCGGGCTAATAACCTTTTGCCACTCATATACGGCGGCATTGGTTACATAGATCGTGTCGTCCGGCTTGATCATGATCTGTCGAGCATAAAAAATTGCTGTGGGATCACGCATATCCAGGCGCATCACAGTTGGCTTGGCGCTGCCGTCAGTTGCCATGCGAAACACGAACACACCTTCCGGATTTGCACTATTTTCTTTCAGGCCGCCAACGCTGCTCAGCGCATCCAGCAGGCTAGTGTATTGCGCAGGCATATCTTTCAGGCCAGGCTCTGCAACGGCGCCCATGGCGACGAAGCGCTGACGAGCACGATCCAGGACAATTTCCGAATTAGGGCGCAGCACCATGTTGTTGCCGGCCAGCACATCTTCATAATTGAATTGCTGAACCTGACTGCCGGTACGCACGGTGACGTTGACCAAATGCGGCTCCATGACTGGACCGCCGGCCTGGTTGATGGCATCCAGGAGGGTCAGTGGACCTTGCAGGGTGCTGAAACGTCCTGGAGATTTGACTGCGCCGGCAACCAGTACCGAGCCTGACAAGTCGCCGACCAATTCAACATGAGTTTGAACGTCAGTCGTCACGCCTTTCAGTTGCTTGCGGATCATGTTCTCGACTTCGTTGAGCGTCATGCCGGCAACGAACTGTCGACCGACGTATGGCAGGGAGATCATGCCTTGGTCGTCGATGCGGGTTTTGAGCTGGGTGCCGCCGCTGGAAAGTGGCGCGAATAACGCTGAGCCTTCCGGTGCGTTATCGGTGATCAGTACATTGAGGATGTCACCGGCCATCAAGCGCGCAGAAGGGGCAATGGGCTTGGCAATGCTCGATTGAATCGGCCGCGCAGCGCCACGCATAAACGGCGCGATCGTGTTGGCATTGATCTCGACAAGGTTATAAGGCGCATTCTTGTTTTCGATATCGCCCTTGTACGGGCCGGCGCCCGACAAGGTGCCACCGCAGCCAGCCAAGCCCAAGGTTACGAGGGTCAATGCGGCCAGTTTCAAGTTGAACTTGTGAGAGACAACAAGGGATTTAATCACGATGATCCTCGATCGAAGCCAGGATGAAGCGGGTGATGCCGTACAGCATCAGAAGGCCAAGCAAAATGGTCGCCAGGTTGTACAGGCGCTCAGGGTATAGAGCCAGCTGCGGCGTATTCGGACTCACAACAGTGACCAGCGTGCGAATTTTCTTGCTGGCCTCGATACGGGCATTATCCAAGGCTGCCACAGCAGTTTTGTAGCTCTCTTCTGCAATGCCCGCATCCAGCGTCAGTTGCTGGAAGCGTGACGCAACCACGTTGAGTTGAGAGCCGTCAGGCGAAGACACCAGCAGGCGTTTTTCCTTGGCCAGTTGCTGGGTGATTGCGTTGACTTTTTGCTTCTGCTGTTTCACTTGTGGCGAGTCAGCGCGCAGCTTGAATAGCATCTCAGTGAGAATCGCTTGCTCTTTGGTGTATTGGCCTTCCAGGTCGGCAATAATGGTCGCGCGGCTTTGTGCGGTGTTGGCACCGTCCAGCACTTTATTGTCGTTCTGGAAGTCGAGCAGTTCGGTTTTGCGTTCGGCGTAGTTAGTGCGTGCGGTGAGCAGTTCGCCTTTGGCGAAGTTCATTTGCTCACGTGCAATGCTGTGGCTAACTTCGTTGACGAAGTGTTCGCTGGCCTCAAGGATGTTGCGCAGCATCTGCTCCGACAGTTCAGGTGTAAAAGCCTGAACTTCGACCCGCAGCAAGCCGGTGGTTTCGTCGTAGTGAGCCGAGACCATGCGTTGGTAGTACTTGAGCAGGTCTTCGCGATCAGCGTCTTTGTTCAGCCAGAAGAAAATGTCTTTACGCTGGGCTGCGTATTGCTCAATCCAGTGCAGTCGCTCTTCAAGCAGTAGCATCATGTCCATCGACACGATGTATTCGCGCAAGTAGAGAGTTTCTTCCCGGGAGGCTGGATTGGTGCCGGTCAGCAGGGTTGCAAGGCCTGGCACGGAGGCAGCCTGATTGCCGCCGTCCTGGCGAACAACCACTTGGGCGGAACTGACATAGCGGTCAACCGCGAATAGGCCATAGTAGACGGCCGCCAGGGCCAGCGGCAGGACCACCAGGCCAATTGCCAGGCGCCAGCCCTTGAGTTTACCCGTACTGCTCATATGTGATGCATCCTTGAAGTGGAACGGTGCTGCGATATAGGGGAAGCTGGAGTCAGCTGTTATAGGCCTTGATGCCTTCGGCGACGTCTTCGTAAATCTGGATGCCACCGTCACGAACCAACAAAACGATGTCGCAGGTTTTCTCAACCTCGGACATGGAGTGGGTGACTAGCACCACTTTTGACGTTTGCAGTTTTTCGCGGAACACCTCGGCACATTTGCGTTTGAATTGGGCATCACCAACCGACATGACTTCGTCGATCAGGTAGTAGTCGAAGTCAAACGCCATGCTCAGTCCAAAGGCCACCCGAGAGCGCATGCCGGAGGAGTAGGTCTTGATGGGCTCGTCGATCCAGTCGCCGATTTCTGCGAATTCCTGGACATAGCGCACTTTCTCGCGCATCGCCTCACCTTCGGCGCCGTAGATGCGGCAGACAAATTTGATATTGTCGCGACCGGTCATGCTGCCCTGGAAACCTCCCGACAAACCCACCGGCCAGGAAATACTCTGGTCGGTGACGATTGAGCCTGAGTCAGGAATGTCAGCGCCGCCCAGCAGTCGCATTAATGTCGACTTGCCTGCACCGTTACGGCCGATCAGGCCGATGTTCTTCCCCGGCGGAATTGACAGTGACAGGTTGCGGAACACATACCGTCGCCCCTTCGGGGTCAGATAGGATTTGGTAACGTTCTTAATTTCGAACACGTTGGCCTGTACTCATCCGTTCTTCGTGGAAATCAGGTGCAACCGGCGGGCGCGGTAGCTACCCAGGGCGATGAACAGCAAAACTACCGTGAACTCGATTACGTACTCGACCGATATGCCATCGACCGGTGTGTAGTGAGGCAAAACTTCCGCGCGAATCAGTTCGACGATGTGCAGGAATGGATTGAGCAAGAGTAGCGGCATCATGGCTGTCGGCAGGTAAGAGGCAGGTACCAAAATGCCGGAGATGAAATACAGCGGGAAAAAGGCCATGCGGATGATCACTTTGAGGCTCGGTAGCGCATGGGTGACCAATGCCAGCACCATGCCCAATCCAAATGAAAACAACAGACCCAGGGTCAGCGTGGCGACCCATTGCAAGGGGCTGTGCACCGACATGTCGAAACCGTACCAGGCAAAGCCGAACACCAGGATCGCGTAGACCGTGGCACTGATGCAGGTTTCCACCAGCACACGAGCTATATAGGTGTCCAATGGATTGATCTGTTTATAAGCGAACAGTGAGCGGTTTTCCCGAAGGCTATCCATCAGGCGAAGGGCGGTGTTGCGATAAAGCAGAAAGGGCGCCATCCCCACAAGGACGAATACCGGGTACTCGACGCCGGAAACGGTACGACCACGAATCAGCGAGAAGAGAACGGTAAAGATCAAAAGATGGCAGACCGGCTCGATCAGTGTCCACACCGCTCCCATGCGCCGTTGACCGAAGCGTGCACGGGCTTCGCGCAGGACCAAGGCAAAGATGACCGATTTTTGGATCTGGAAGGAGGAGCGAGGCTTCAAGATGTATTCCGCACAACGAAGCGGCGCGTCAGAGCGCACCGGTGAATTCATTTCAGGGAATGCCCGAGTCCCGCACGCTGAACTAGTGCTTCGGGCGGCTTCCGTGCTCAAGGGGCGGGAGATTAATCGCCGGGAGGTATTAGCGTCAAGTGAGAATCCTTTGCTCTTTCGCACTGTTGAATCTGATAATGCCTACACATGCACCCTACAACCGGATCAAATATGAAGGCCGCTAAATATTCACACATCGCATAAATGACAGGCTCACCTTTAAGGGTTTTAAGTGTCAAAATGCCACTATCTTGGCGTGCGTCTCGCAGCTGGTTTCATTTCTATGATGTTTGATAGAAAGCGAGTCTTGGTCAGCGCTCATAATCGTTGGAGTGACTTATTAGTCGCCTGAGTTGCAGAAATCACTCTTCGATGCCTTTGTATGTCCTCTGGTAGATAAATGAAAACATTTCCGCTCCTGGCTCTCATCGGTGCCCTAGCCGCCGCCACGCTGCTCCTCAACAAATCCCCCGATAACAACACCAAACAGCAACCCCAACCCACCGCCGGTCAATTCGACTACTACCTCCTGGCCCTCTCCTGGTCCCCCACTTTCTGCCTGACTCGCCCGGAAAACGCCCAATGCTCAGGCAAAGGCTACGGGTTTGTGCTGCACGGTCTGTGGCCGCAGTACGCCAAAGGCGGCTGGCCGCAGTCGTGTGATGGGCAGGCGAAGTTGTCGCAGGCTGAGCGGGCGCGGGGGATGGAGGTGTTTGTGACGCCGGCGTTGCTCAAGCATGAGTGGGCCAAGCATGGGACGTGCAGTGGGTTGGGTGCGATGGGGTACTTGGCGGCGGCGGACAGGGCGTTGGCGGCGGTGAAGATTCCTGAGCAACTGCAGCCTTTGAGCAAGAACGTGTACTACTCGGCACAGGACATCGCGCAGATGTTTCGTCGCAGCAATCCGGGGATTCCCGGTGATGGCCTGGCGGTGATTTGCCGTGGGCCGGAGTTGTCGGAGGTGCGGGTGTGCATGGGTAAGGATCTGTCGTTTCAGGCGTGCGGCAAGGGTGTGAAAAACCAATGCCGCTCCGGGGATATTCGGGTGCCGCCGGTGCGCTGATGGGTCAATACGTCTGCGGCGGGGCGACGGGGAGGCCGAGGGCGATCAGGTCGGTGCGCAGTTGGTGCGCTGTGGTGAATTGCAGGGCGTTGAAGTCTTCTCGTCGAGCGCCTGTGATGTTGGGGGCGTGATCATCGATGAATACGGCATGGTGACCTTCGAACTGGTAGCGCGACTTCAGTAGTTGAAAAATTTCCGGCGCCGGCTTGATGATGCCTTCTTGGCCCGAGACCAGGATGCCTTCGAATTTCTGCAAGAAGGCGAAGCGTTCGAGGGCGATGGGGAAGGTTTCGGCGGACCAATTGGTCAGGGCCAGCAGGCGAACGCCGTTGTCGTGAAGCTCCTCAAGGATCAGTACGGTTTCTTCGAGGGCGCCGCCGAGCATTTCTTCCCAGCGTTCGCGGTAGGCGCGTATCAATGCCTCTTGGTGCGGATGGCGGGCGATGGCTTCGTCTGTTGCTTCCTGCCAGGGGCGGCCGGCGTCCTGCTGTTCGTTCCAGTCGGTGCTGCAGACCTCGGACAGAAAAGTCTCCATGTCCTGTTCGTTGTCAAATAGCTTGTGGTACAGGTTTCGCGGGTTCCAGCGAATCAGTACGTTGCCGAGGTCGAAAACCACGGTGTCGATAGTAGGGTTCATGATGTTCCTCCTTGAAATGCGTGCTGAGCTTGCAGCCTAGCAGAGTGCCGGGAGGTGGTTTGCCCCCGGTGAGGGCTCTAGGCTAAGCTTCGCGCGCCAAGGAGTTCTGGCGCCTGCTCACGCGTAACCGTTCAAGGATGATGTTGTTGCCAGCCCCCATTCACGACCCTTATTACACCCTCGGTGGCCCATTGAAGCGCTTGCCTCTGCGTAAGGCAGCGGTGGCGTTCATTGCTGCGGTGTGTCTGTGTCTCTGCGGGTTGCTCTATCTGCAGCTCAAGCAATCCCGTGATCATGACCTGGCGCTGGCGCAAGTCAGTTCGGCCAATCTGACCCGAGCCATGGCGCAGCAGGCGCAGGATACATTCAGGGCGGCCGACCTGGTGGTCAGCAGTCTGGTCGACTGGATTCAGGACGAGGGATACGAGGCGGCGCGCAATCCGCGTCTGCAGCAGACGTTCGCGCGTCGGGCACAGGCGCTCGAGCAGTTGCATGGGTTGTTTCTGGTCGATCGCGAAGGGCGTTGGGTGGTGAGTTCCTTTGGCGACTTGACCCGGCCAGTGACCTTCGATGATCGTGAGTACTTCAAATTCCATCAGCGCAATGCTTCCCGGGAAGTGCATATCGGCCCGGCCATTCGCAGCCGGCAGAACGGCGAGTGGATCATTCCGCTGTCGCGCCGGATCAATGGTCCCCAGGGGGAATTCCAGGGGGTGTTGATGGCCGGCATTCGCCTGGCTTACTTCGACCGCTTCTTCAAAAGCTTCAGCATCGATGACCAGGCGCTGATGTTTCTGGCATTGGCGGACGGTACGTTGCTGGCGCGACGTCCCAGTGATCAGCAGATGATCGGAAAGTCGCTGGCGCAGGGTCCGATTTTTCGCACTTATCTGCCTCAGGCGCGCTCAGGCAGCGCGATGATTCGTACGCCGTCGGACGGCAGCGTTCGCTTGTATGGCTACCAGCAGTTACAGGCTTACCCTTTGGTCGTGGCCGCGGCCATTCCCGAAGAGGTGATGTTGCGTGGCTGGTGGGCCAACGCGGTGCAGTCCAGTGTCATCGTCGCGCTGGTGGTGTTGGGCATCAGTCTGTTCGGCTGGGTGTTCGTGTTGCAGGTGCGTAACAGCGAGCGTATAGAAGCGGATCTGCGTGCGGCCCAGGAGCGCCTGGAAGTCATTGCCACCCATGACAGCCTGACCGGGCTGGGTAATCGTCGGCTGTTCCAGCGTGTGCTGGAGACGGAATTTGCCCGTAGCCAGCGTCAGCAACGTCGCTTGAGCCTGATTCTGCTGGATATCGATTACTTCAAGCCGTTCAACGATACCTATGGGCATTTGGCTGGCGATCAGTGCCTGGTGCAGGTCGCCCACTTGGTGAAGAGTTGCTGTCAACGCAAGACTGACCTGGTGGTGCGTTACGGCGGGGAAGAATTCGCCGTGTTGTTGGCGGACGCTGACATCGATGCCGCCTACACGCTTGCCGAACAGATTCGTCAGCGCATCAGGGCCGCCGCCATTCCCCATCGTGCGGCGCCCTCGGGACAGTTGACGGCCAGCCTGGGCTGTTATGCGTTTGTGCCAACTCTCGAGGACCGTGTTGAGTTGTTGATCGAGCGGGCGGATGCGGCCTTGTATCAAGCCAAGCACTTGGGCAGGAATCGCACGCAGGTCATGTCCGAGGGCGGCACGTTAAAAGACGACGCCGGGGTTAAAGTCCAGGGGTAAGGTTGGAGATCTGGCCGGCTGTCTTGCGTGCTGGCTGAGATCACCAACTCGACTAAAGTTCAACTGCTTGCGCAGTAACTGGTCAACTCCTCTCTTACATTTCGGACGATCAAGCAAATGTTGATACCTAAAGCATTTAAAGCCTCAGCGTTGATGGTTGCGGCTGTATCGTTGTCGCCGCTGACCAGTTACGCCGATTCGCCTCTGACTGCGCAGGAAGCTCATGCCATTGGTGTCGATGCCTATGTTTACTTTTATCCACTGTTGACCATGGATGTCACGCGCAAACAATTCACTAACATCGAACCTGGCAAAGAGTTTGGCAAAGGGCCGATGAATATGTTCGTCAGTGTTCCGGAGTATCCGCCGGCCAACTTCAGGGGGGTGGTGCGTTCCAACTTTGACACGTTGTATTCGATTGCCTGGCTTGACTTGAGCAAAGAGCCGCTGGTGGTGTCCGCCCCGCAAACCAATGGACGTTTTTACCTGTTGCCGATGCTCGACATGTGGACGGATGTCTTCGCTTCACCTGGCTGGCGCACTACGGGAACGGATGCCGGGCAGTTCCTGGTGACGCCGCCTGGCTGGCAGGGCAGTGTGCCCGCCGGCACTACCCAGTTGCCGGCGCCGACCCCTTATGTGTGGGTGATCGGCCGGACCAAGACCGACGGTGCGGCGGATTATCCGGCGGTGCACAAGATTCAGGCGGGATATACCGTAACTCCGCTGTCGCAGCTGGGTAAGCCGCCGACCCCGGTCAGCATCAAGGTCGACCCCGGTGTCGACATGAAAACTCCGCCTAAAATCCAGGTCGATTCAATGTCGGCGGCTAATTACTTTGCCTATGCGGCTGAGTTGCTCAAGCTGCATCCGCCCCACAGCACCGATCAGCCGATCATCGCGCAGATGAAACGCATCGGCATCGAGCCCGGCAAATCGTTCAAGCTCGAAGCACTCGACCCGGCGATACAGCAGGCGTTGCAGACCGCGCCCGCCGAAGCCCGGGCCTTGATGACGTGGAAGGTGCAGACCCTGGCGCGGGTGGTCAATGGCTGGTCGATGAACACCGATACCATGGGGGTCTATGGCAACTACTACCTCAAGCGCGCAATGGTCGCGCAACTAGGACTGGGGGCTAACCTGCCGGAAGATGCGATCTATCCGCTTAACCTCGGTGATGACAAAGGCCAGCCACTGGATGGCGCCAATCAATATGTGCTGCATTTCGACAAGGATTCGGTGCCGCCGGTCAATGCGTTCTGGTCGATCACCCTGTACGACGCGGAAGGCTTTCAGGTAGGCAATGAGCTCAACCGGTTTGCGGTCAGCAGCTGGATGCCGTTCAAGACCAATGCCGATGGTTCGCTGGATCTGTACTTCCAGCACCAGAATCCGGGCAAGGAGCGCGAGGCCAATTGGCTGCCGGCACCCGCCGGGGCGTTCAACCTGACCATGCGCCTGTATGGACCCAAGCCCGAAGCCTTGAATGGCAAATGGAATCCGCCGGCGGTGAGGCGCAGTTAATCAGGGGGCAGGGCCGCATTGCACCGGTTGCAGCTTGTGTTGTAGCCGCTCGCGCACCTGCGGCCACTCTTCATCGATGATGCTGAATCGCACCGAGTTGCGTTTGCGGCCGTCAGGCATGATCCGTTCGTTGCGCACGATGCCTTCCTGTTGCGCGCCGAGCCGGAGAATCGCCGTACGGGACTTGAGGTTGATTTCGTCAGTGGTGAACTGCACACGAACGCAGCCGAGCTGTTCGAAGGGTGTCCATGATCGGTCAAGTGCTCGTCGTTGCCAGTAGGCCGCATTACAGGCAGCGGGCGATGGACTTGGCAAGTGTTGCCGCGAGGCAATGGGAGAAATCTATTATCGGCCAGGGACGGCGATGCTCTATAACCTTGTGAATCATGCACAAGGAATCGCTCATGTTCGCCTCGCCCCTCAACGACCTCGATCTTTACCTGCAACGCCTGGGCTATAACGGTGCACCCGCGCCCACTCTTGAGACATTGCAGCAACTGCAACTGCGCCATACCAGCACGTTCGTCTTCGAAAATCTGTCGCCATTGGCCGGTGTGCCGGTGCGGTTGGACTTGGAATCCATTCAGCAAAAACTCCTGCATGAAGGGCGAGGTGGTTACTGCTATGAGCTCAACTATCTCTATATGACCCTGCTGCAACATCTGGGCTTCGAGGTGCGCGGCATTACCGGGCGGGTGGTGATGAACGCCCCCGAAGGCGCCTGGGTCGCGCGCACCCATCGCTTGACCCTGCTCACCCTGGATGGGGTGCGCTACATCACCGATGTCGGCTTTGGCGGCATGGTGCCCACTGCACCGTTGCGGCTCGACACCGAGGCGGTGCAGGCCACGCCCCATGAGCCTTACCGTATTACCCGCGAGGGTGACAGCTACACCTTGCACGCCCTGGTGGGTGATGCCTGGTGGGCCATGTATGTGTTCGACCTGCAGCGCCAGGGCGATATCGACTACGAGATCGGCAACTGGTACGTCTCGACCCACCCCGAGTCCCCGTTCCTGCAGCGCCTGATGGTGGCGCGGACCGAGGGGCAGACGCGGCGCACCTTGAACAATGGCAGCTTCGCCGTACATCGCGTGGGGGCGCCGAGTGAGCGGCGGGAGATCACCGATCCTGGCGAGTTGGTCAGGATTTTGCATTGTGAGTTCGGCCTGCAGGTGCCCGAGCTTCCGGCTCTGGAGACGAGGTTGACGGAATTACTTGCCGCCACCCTGTAGGAGCGAGCCTGCTCGCGAAAAACGTCAACGATGACGCGAGCATCCTGAATGCACGCGGCATCCTCAGGTTTTTCGCGAGCAGGCTCGCTCCTACAGGGATATCGACATCCGGAAGGGTGTGTTTCGGGACAAAAGCTGATCAATTGATCAGCTTTTTTTCGACGGGCGGTCATGGCCGCAAGTCCCGTCCCAGAGGGCTCTGCAGGGGTGAATATGAACGAGTGTCCATTATGTGACTGGCAAGTTGTATACAACTCTATGGACATTTGTCTTGTGTGTTGAATACAGTGTGCGCATAACAAAAACCCAGGGAACCCCCCACGATGAAAACGCCCTCTGTTTCACACCAACGGCCCGAGGATGAAAACCTCGGGATCGGCGCGAATATGGCTTACGGCCTGCAGCACGTCCTGACCATGTATGGCGGTATCGTTGCGGTACCACTGATCATCGGCCAGGCGGCCGGGCTTTCTCCGGCGGACATTGGTCTGCTGATCGCGGCATCGTTGTTTGCAGGGGGGCTGGCAACACTGCTGCAAACCCTGGGTTTACCGTTTTTTGGCTGTCAGCTGCCGCTGGTGCAGGGTGTTTCGTTCTCCGGTGTGGCAACCATGGTGGCGATTGTCAGCAGCGGCGGTGAGGGCGGCTTCCAGTCGATCCTCGGCGCGGTGATTGCAGCCTCGTTAATTGGCTTGTTGATCACTCCGGTGTTCTCGCGGATCACCAAGTTCTTTCCACCGCTGGTGACCGGTATCGTCATCACCACCATTGGCCTGACGCTGATGCCGGTGGCGGCACGCTGGGCCATGGGTGGCAACAGTCATGCCGAAGACTTCGGCAGCATGGCCAACATCGGCCTGGCCGCCGTGACCCTGGTACTGGTGCTGCTGCTGAGCAAAATCGGCAGTGCGACAATCTCCCGGCTCTCGATCCTCCTGGCCATGGTCATTGGCACGCTGATCGCCGTGTTCCTCGGCATGGCAGACTTCTCCAGCGTCAGTGAGGGGCCGATGTTCGGCTTCCCGACGCCGTTCCACTTCGGCATGCCGACCTTTCACTTCGCCGCCATCCTGTCGATGTGCATCGTGGTCATGGTGACCCTGGTCGAGACCTCCGCGGACATCCTCGCGGTCGGTGAGATCATCGACACCAAGGTCGACTCCAAGCGCCTGGGCAATGGTCTGCGCGCCGACATGCTGTCGAGCATGATCGCGCCGATCTTTGGCTCCTTCACCCAGAGCGCCTTCGCCCAGAACGTTGGCCTGGTAGCGGTGACGGGGATCAAGAGTCGTTACGTCGTGGCGACAGGGGGGCTGTTCCTGGTGATTCTCGGCCTGCTGCCCTTCATGGGTCGAGTGATTGCTGCAGTGCCGACCTCGGTACTGGGTGGTGCTGGCATCGTGCTGTTCGGCACTGTGGCGGCAAGTGGTATTCGTACCTTGTCGAAAGTCGACTACCGCAATAACGTCAACCTGATCATCGTTGCCACTTCGATCGGCTTCGGCATGATCCCGATCGCGGCGCCGAACTTCTACGATCACTTTCCAAGCTGGTTCGCGACCATTTTCCACTCGGGCATCAGCTCGTCGGCGATCATGGCCATCGTGCTTAACCTGACCTTCAACCACCTGACCGCCGGCAACTCGGACCAGCAGTCAGTATTTGCCGCCGGCACCGAACGCACCTTGCGCTTCCAGGACCTGGCGGCGCTGCGTGAGGGTGATTACTTCAGCGATGGCAAGTTGCATGACTGCGACGGCAAAGAAGTGCCAGTGGTGGTGGAGGATGATCATGGCCATGGCGCGCCGGAGCATCGACCGGTGCAGATAAAGAGTAGCGAGCACGTCTGATCGCAGTTACTGGCGAAGCAAAGGGGCCGACCTGTTGAGTAAACAGGTCGGCCTTTTTTGTTGTAGCTGGATTGATATGTTGTGGGTTTGTACGACGTACATTAAGTGTTGGGTGCTTCCTACGGTATAAGCTGAATAGTGCGACGTTGCGGTTTTCTAGGATGGGTTACTATCGTTGCTCGAATTTTAATAATCGAAAGGTTGTTGATGTGTTTTTTTGAGTTACTGGGTTGTTAATGAATGGAAGTCAAAGTCATGGAAGATGTGGGCGGTTTTAATGGGGCTAATCACTCCTATGCGGGTGAACAAGCGCTAAAGGTGAGTGGAGGCGTTGAAGGGCGACGGTTGATCGTGACGTCGGATCAGCTTTTGCAAATAAAACTTTATGTGCAGAAGGGTAAGTCTCTTTCGACGGAACGTGAGGGGATCGAAGTTGAACTGGGTGGGGTTATTGATCACCCGGATTTTCATTGGAAGGAGGTTCAGGAGCTGCACACAAAGATCAAGGCCCATGCTGGAAAGTGGCTGCCTATTGAAAGCAAGTTGCTTATGGTTGGAGGTGGTTTAGGGGCGTTTGCAAAAACCCAGGGCACATTTGCCGCAGACCTTGTGCAGCAAATCGAAGCCATGCCGATCAGTGAGCGGGTCAAGAACTACGGTCCTATCGCAGTGGATGAAACGCCCTTCATACCGTTTGACCAGCTTGATCGGGCTGTGTATGAAGAACTCGGAGGGATGTTTCAGGACCTGAAGGAGAGTGTCAATCTGAGTCGCGCGCCTACGGTCGAATTGAAAGAAGCCATCGAGCTTTTTCACCGGGAACTGAGCGAACAGTTAGTGCCGTCGGTCAAGCTGAAAATAAACAAGCTTAATACCATCGACTTTGCGGTGGACCTGATCCGCTTTCGCGAATCACTTGCAGAGATCGAGCGTGATATTGCTCAAGCCGAAAAAGAAGTCAGAACGCTGGCGATCCCCAGTTTGCTGAAGGGTTTGAATCCCGTTGCTGTTCTGCTGGACTTTATCCTGGTCGGACCGGAGGAGGCGCTCATTGGGCGGGGCGGGGTCGAGGCGATTGAGAAGTTGCGAACCTTCGAGAAAAAGCGGCGCAGTCTTATCGCGATGATTGATGGCCAGGAAAAGTTACCCGGTTTAATACTGTCTCACAGTAACTCGTTGGACAATATTTACGGTTTCATGCGAGCGGCATCCGCAGCCGCTGAAGCCTTGGTGATGGTATGGGATTCGGTATTGGCAGAAATAGAAAAGTCTGCGAGCGAGCTTTCGCTGATCAAGGAGGGCGTGAGCTTGATACGTTTCAAGCAAAGTTTTATCCGCGGCATTGAGCCGTGGGAGAGCGTCAAAGAGCTGGCCGAGTCTCTGTTGCACTCTCTAAACAAGGCCATCGAAGACTTCAATAAACAGCAGTTCGCAAGTTAACCGAGGGAAGGTGTATGAACGAGATAGACAGGATGTCCACTCAAGAGCAGCGCCAGCCGGATTATGCGCTGATGAAGCAAAGCAAATACTCAATCAACATGGCCGTTTCGGAGATTTCCCTGGGGTTTGCCGAGTATCTGCAGGCCAGGCTTGGGCGCCTCAACGCAGCGCTCAATGGCGCGCATTCAAGTATTTTGCAATCGACGGTCGCCATGATGCCGCTGTTGAGAAATGCCAATTTTTTAAGCTTGAACGCTGAACTCGATCGGCTGGAGAGCGCTCAGGAATTGGATGAGCAGGCGCGGCAGCGGGCCAAGGAAGAGTTGAGAGAGGACTACATCAGCAGTGTCAATGCCGACATGCGGCGTGTCCGGACTTTTTGGCTTGGCATGACTACGGCGATCAATCAAGTCGACGACATTGAGGTATTGCCCACGGACGAGGCGGGCAGCGCGGGCTCGATCAACCTGGAAAAAGGCATTCGATTGGCTCTGCAGGATCTGGACGCGCGACTGCTCGAATTGGATGAGCAGCGCAAGGACATTGACGAGTGCATCAGGGTGATCGACGACAAGAACCTGTTCGATTACCTGTTGCCCTGGATCGCGAGTGATGAAGAGTTGGATGGGCTTGATTTAAGCGCCCCGCAAGTTGAAATGGTGAAGCGTGGGGTACGCCTGTTCAGGAAATTGGTCGAGCATGCGTCGCAATACATCCGCTACGTCGACATGGTGAAGCTCAGGAATGACCTGCGGGTCAAGCGCCAGCACTACCAGGATCAAAAAGACCAGTTGACCCGGTTGTTGACGGACTCGATCAAGCAGGCGCAAGCCTTGAGTCGGGTCACTCGGTTTGATGCGGTACGGCTCGATTACGTGCGGGAGGCCCACTTGCTGGCTAGGCAAATCGGTGGTTTTGTCACCGCGTTTGATCTGCCGCCGCACACCCCTCTTGAGAGTTTGAGTGCGATTACAGCGCAAGGCGTCGCCTTGCACAAAACCCTTGAGCCTATCGCTTCGGCGTGGCGTATCTAGTCAGCCTGCCCGCCGGGCTTTCTCTCATCGGCCACAAAAAAGCCCCTGATCTTTCGATTCAG
Organism: Pseudomonas fluorescens; assembly: GCF_019212185.1. Taxonomy (NCBI): domain Bacteria; kingdom Pseudomonadati; phylum Pseudomonadota; class Gammaproteobacteria; order Pseudomonadales; family Pseudomonadaceae; genus Pseudomonas; species Pseudomonas fluorescens. Next base: position 4,420,026 of record NZ_CP078138.1, on the reverse strand, counting down.
GGGCTTTTTGATTTTGCTGTCTGGACGACCTGGACTCGAATAGAAAAATATGTACCTGTTTTACAATGAGATTATTCTGATTTATAAAATTTATATCCCTACGAATATCCTAATCAAGCCCGTATTTTATGCGAGCTCTTTCGATACCCCATGAGCACGGCAGCAGCCAAATGCCGAAGGTCGGTACGCAGGCCATTGTGTGCTGGATCAGGAAAGCACATCCGAGTGACTGTATATGGTCCTCCTGGTTGCAAGCCCCCTTCGCTTTGGCGCCCGTGCCGACTGCACACGTATATTCGGCCTCTCGCTCCGGGTTTAAAGAAACCCCACCGTTCCTATGTTTGGGCCTACGCCACCAGCCAATTCTGCGAAACAGTGGCTGTCGTTTACGACTTCAGCTGCAGCCGCGCCGGTGAACATACTCGCAACTTCCTTCAACACTGGAAGGGCAATCTCGTCTGTGATGATTTTGGTGGTTACAAGTCCAGTTTCGAACTCGGTGTGACCGAAATCGGCTGCATGGCCCATGCGCGGCGCAAGTTCTTCGAACTACACGCCACCAACAAGAGCATGCTCGCCGAGCAAGCCCTGCGCTATATCCAACTGCTGTACGAAATCGAGAGCGAAATCCGTGACCTGGAGCCGGATTTACGCTGCCGAATACGGCAAGAAAATCCGTGCTGGTGATGAAAACGCTACACGCCTGGATGATCGCCCAGCGCACTGTCGTGCCTGAAAGCTCGGCTATTAGCAGAGCGCTGGATTACAGCTTGAAACGCTGGGCAGCGCTGTCGCGCTACCTCGATGACGAGGCCGTACCCATTAATAATTGGTGCGAGAACCAGATCCATACGCGTATCTGAAGGATGTTCTCACGCGTCTGCGGATGCAGCAGGCGAGTAAAATCGACCAGTTACTGCCGCACAAGTGGCAACCGGTTTAGTTACGCAAGGCGTGATGGCTGGACGCATACTCAAAGTGGAAGGGATCACATCAGATTGAAGTTGTACTCAACAACAAAGTAAATGCGGTCGATGTCCGGCCCGCCTTGTGCTTCATTCGCCCGATGAGAGACGTGGGTGAAATGCAGTAAAAGATCTTTCGCCGGCCCGGACTGGACGGTGTAGCTCAGATCAATATCGCGCTCCCAGTGCTTTGCGCCTTTGCCTTGCTGAGGGACAAAGTCCTGTTCGCTCGGATCAAAAGGGAAGTAGGCCCCTCCTAGCGGCGCATGAGTGCCGTCGATATCACGTCCAGTCACATACCGTGACATGAACTTGAGTCCAGGAAAGCCCATGGATGTGAAATCCAGGTCGTAGCGGGCTTGGTAGGAGCTCTCATTGGCGCCATTGAAATCGGCGAACTTGATGGAGTTGGCCAGGTATATGGAGTCGCCCCCTACGAAATCGAAAGGTGTGTCACCATGAATTTTTTGGGCGGCCAGGGTGAAGGCTTGGCTGCCAATGTTGTGTTTGGCAGAAAGGCTATAAGCTGTTGTGCTGATGGCTCCTGCGACAGAGTGCCCGTAGTCAACCGTACGGTAGATGTTGAAATCTACAAACGTATCCCAGCGACGGACGTACACGTTGGCGTAATACTGCCTCCAAGTGTCTGTTAGTTGGGAGGCATAGAGCCTGGCGCCTAGGTTTTTGTTGGACGTGAAGTCAGCCCCAACGAAGCTGATTGAGCCCACATCGGTGTTTACACCATACCCAGCAAAATCCCCTTTGGAAGAGGAGGAGTCTTGGTTTTTGAATGCTGTGAATTTGCCACCGACCAAGTGTATGCCGGCAAGCTCGTCACTTTGTAAGAGCCACCCCGTTGCGTATTCAGGTTGCAGGCGTTTGTCGGAGGTGTCGAAGACTGGGCTTTCTACTTCCATCTCGCCGAACTTAATAAGGGTCTGTGAGAGACGAGCCTTGATCACGCCGCCGCCGTCGCTGAAGTTTCGAGCGGACTCTCCATCACTGTTGACGGGTAAAAGCCCGGTTCCTGAGTGCCCCTTACCGCCTTCAAGTTTTTGCCCGACAAAAGCATGCACATCCACACCAAAACCAAATGTTCCGGGCGTGAAGCCTGACTCAAACGTCGTGATGAAGCCCTGCGCCCATTCGTGCTGGTAATTCTTTGCAGCGTTCTGGGAGCGGTTATCGTTATTCAACAAGAAGTTTCGGCTGAGAACGTTGAGCGTTGCGTCCTCTAGAAAGTCCGAGGTTTCAGGCGCTGTCGAGCCTGCTGCCATAACCTTTCCTACACACAACAGGCAGAAGCAAAGCATCGGGCTCTTCATGGTGTACCTCCAAATGTAGGTACCGAGAGTTGCTTATACGGCGGTAACGCGCCTGTATGTTTGTGCCTTTTTTTGCTAACGCACGATATCAAGCGTTCACTCGGTTTTCGCCGCCGCCCTGTTTGTCCATGGGTTTTCTCAGACCCATTGGTGATGCCCGGAGGCGTTGAGGCCCCCAGGCTATTCACGGTCACGGCATTTCCGGTAATTCTTGAGGCCGCAGGTCGAACACCAGCACTTCGGCATCGACACCCTTGGTCAGGGTCAGCGCCTGTTCATCCCTGACCCGCACGCCGTCGCCTTCCTGCAACAACAGTCCGTTGAGTTCGACGCTGCCACGGGCCACATGCACATAGGCGTAGCGGTTGGCGTCCAGCGCCAAAGTAGCGGTTTCCTTGCCGTCGATCAGGCCGGCATACACCCGGGTATCCTGACGCACCCGCAGCGAACCGTTGGCCCCATCGGGGGAGATGATCAGTTGCAGGCGACCGCGTTTCTTCTGCGTGCTGAAATGCTCTTGCTGATAACGCGGTTTGGCGCCGCTGATGTCCGGCACGATCCAGATTTGCAGGAAGTGCACCGGCCGGGTCGCCGAGTGATTGTATTCACTGTGGGCCACGCCGCTGCCGGCGCTCATCAATTGCACATCGCCGGGGCGGATCACCGAACCGGTGCCCAGGGTGTCCTTGTGTTCCAGGGCACCTTCGAGCACATAGGAGAAAATCTCCATGTCGCGGTGCGGGTGTTGGCCAAAGCCTTTGCCGGCTGCCACACGGTCATCGTTGATCACCAGCAGGTCGGAAAAACCCTGCTCCTTGGGATTGCGGTAGTTGGCGAAGGAGAAGGTGTGGAACGACTTCAGCCAGCCATGGTTGGCCATGCCGCGATCAGAAGCTTTGCGAAGGGTCAGCATGATGAGTTCTCCTCTGGGGGACGTTGATTCGTCCGAGTGAGAAGAAGGTTAATGTTTATCTGTTTGTGCAATAAGTAGATGAAAATTGAAATACTGTCTCATGCAGGTTGACAGTGATGGGTGGGCGACGCTCGTTCCAGAGCTGGGCCATAATGTTCAGCATGAGCAAAACCAGACACAAAAAGCATTGTCTGGTGGATCGATCCCTTTTTGAAATCTGTGATGTGTAACCCATGAAAACTGTGGCAATGGTGCTGTTTCCCGACTTTCTCCTGCTCGATATGGCCGGGCCCATGGAGGTGTTTTCCATCGCCAATCGCTACCTCAAGCCCGAGAACCATTACGTCCTGTCGACCATCGGCACGGTGCCGGGTGCGCTGCGGGCGTCCAATGGCGTAAGCGTGCAGGCCGACCTGCATATCGATCAGGCCTGTGACGGTTACGACCTGTTGCTGGTGCCCGGTGGCCCCGGGGCCTACAACGAAAAACATCCGCCTTTGCTCGATTGGCTCAACCACAACGTCGGTCGGTCCAGGGTGTATGGCTCGATTTGCACCGGTGCCTTTGTGCTCGGGCATGCCGGTCTGCTCGACGGTTTTCGGGTCACCACTCACTGGCATTATACCGAACGGCTGATCAAGGGCTTTCCGAAGGCCACGGTGGAGACCGATCAGATTTACGTGCAGGACCGCAACCTCATCACCTCCGGTGGGGTCACGGCCGGCATCGACCTCGCGCTCGCGGTGGTGGCCGAGGACCATGGCAAAAAAGTCGCCCAGGATGTGGCCAAGGTATTGCTGGTAGTGATGAAGCGCCAGGGCGGACAGGCACAGTTCAGTCCGTTGATGGCGACCGTCGCCCCCCATGAGACACCGGTGACCCGGGTGCAGAACTACATGCTCGAACACCTCGACGAAGCGTTCAGCATCGAGCGCCTGGCGGGCCAGGCAAACATGAGCCCGCGTCATTTCGCCCGGGTGTTCGCCCGTGAGGTGAACATGACGCCGATGGAGTTCCTGCAAAGTGCGCGCATCGATCGCGCGCGGAACCTGCTGGAAACCAGCGACTTGCCGCTCAAGACCGTAGCCTTCAAAAGCGGCTTCGGCAGTGTCCGGTACATGCGGTTTCTGTTCGGCGAAAAGCTTGGGCTGACGCCGGCCCAGTACCGCGAGCAGTTCAGCTAGTGCCGGCATGTCCGTATTGCGCACCGTGATGGCCGTGACGCTCCTCCTGTGGCAGTTGTTCCATCACTGGGGACTGCCAAGATACCGGTGAACGTATTTTGAGGAGTTGCGCAAACCCTGCGTGTCATTGAGCCATAGCGGGTTTGTCCACGTGAACGCGCATGAACAGCTTCAGAGAGTTGAACACCGAGACCGCGTTGCACTTCGGCCCCTACGCCTTTCATTTGCGGCAACGGTTGATTCTGGACGGTGCCCGGCCGCTGCGCATGGGCGGCCGGGCGCTGGATATTCTGCAGGTACTGATTGAGCGCGCGGGCACCGTGGTCAGCAAGGACGAGCTGATTGCGCGCGTCTGGCCGACCTCGGTGGTCGAAGACATCAACTTGCGCGTGCACATCGCCGCGCTGCGTCGCGCACTGGGCGACGGAGTGCAGGGGCAGCGTTACATCGTCAACGTTCCGCAGCGCGGCTACCGGTTCGTTGCAACGGTGGCGCACGCATCGGCGAGCCCGGAGATTTCGCTCGACAGCGCGCAAAGGATCCAGCACAACCTGCCGACACGGTTGACAACGGTGACCGGTCGAGACCCGATGGTGGGTAGCCTGGTGCGGCGTTTGCCCGTTTGCCGGCTCATGACCCTGGTCGGTCCTGGCGGCATCGGTAAAACCACCGTGGCCCTGCGTGTGGCTGAGCTGCTCTTGCAGCATTATCGGGACGGCGTCTGGCTGGTGGATCTGGCGGCAATCGATGACCCTGCGCAGGTGGAAGATCACTTGAGTCGCGTCCTGCAGCTGGAGGTCGGGACTTCGCTGGAGGTCCTGTCGAACTGGCATGCGTTATTGGTGCTGGATAACTGCGAACACCTGCACGAGCGTTGCCGTACGTTGGTCGAAGCATTGATGCAATCGGCGCCGCGACTGTCGGTGCTCGCGACCAGTCGTGAACCGCTGCGGGTGCCGGGGGAAACCGTCCAGTCGCTGCCGCCACTGACAGTGCCGCCCGAGTCGGCGCTGTTCAGGGTGGATGAGGCGATGGGGTACTCGGCGGTGCAACTGTTCGTCAGCCGAGCCCGCGCCCGCCAGCAGGGGTTCACGCTGCGTGAGCAGGACCTGCCGGTGGTACGCGATATCTGCCACCGCCTCGATGGCTTGCCGTTGGCCATTGAACTGGCGGCCGCGCAAGTCGATGCACTGGCGCTGGTCGGTGTGCAAGCCCAGCTGGATAACTGTTTTCAGTTGTTGTCCCAGGGCCGTCGCACGGCGGTGCCGCGCCATAAAACCCTCAAGGCGGCACTGGACTCGAGCTACCACCAACTCAGCCCCCTGGAGCAAAACGTGCTGCAGCGTCTGGCGGTGTTCAAAAAGGCCTTTACCCTGGAGGCGGCCACCGGCGTCCACGGGGGGACGATGCTGCCGGCTCGTCTGGCGGAGGGGCTGCAGAGCCTGGTGCGCAAATCCCTGCTGTCAGAGGAGCAGGGCGGTGGTGCAACCCACTATCGTCTCCTCAACACCACGCGCAGCTATGCCTTGGAGAAGCTTGAAGGCAGCGGTGAGCTGCGCGCCGTCGAGATGAGCTACGCGCGCTACATCAGCCAGGTCCGCCGCGGCTCAGGCGAGCGCATGGGTTTGCAACTCGTCGAGTAGCCGGCAGGCCTTTGTCAGGTCCGGGGTGGCATGTCCTTCGGTGAACCGGTTGCAGATCGGCGCCAACAAAGTGTGGGCCTGGCGATGCCGGCCCTGACGCTGCCAGAGCTGCGCCAGCGAGGTAGCACTGCGCAACTCCCAAGCCAGGGCCCCTTGGTGTTTCGCCACATTCAATGCGCGGATCAGCAGGCTCTCGGCTGTCGCACGATTGAGCAGATCATCCTCGACGAGCAGCGCACCCGCCCTGGCCCGCAGGATTTCCGCGGTGTTCCAGCCCGCGATACCGGTTTCGGCCCGCAGCACCAGCTCGTCATCGACGAAACGGTTGTCCAGGGTGATCAGGATGTCCTTGATCAACTCCAGGCCTGGCTTGAACGGCAGGTGGGCTTCGCCATGGTCGAACACTTGCGCGTAATGCCGGGCCCAGGTGTAGAACAGTTGCACCGAGTGTTTTTGCGCCTGCTCCAGCAACAGGCGCAAGAGTTCACGCGCCGTGCGGCTGTCGCCGTTGTAGTGTGCAATCAGGCAACCGGCCAGGGCCAGGGTGTAGCAGATGGACGTGCCGTGGTTGATCTGCAACGCAATGTCCAGTGCTTGCCGGGCGGTGCGCCAGGCCTGGTCCGGTTGCCCCTGTAGCCAGAGGATGCGCGCCAGAATGGTCAGTGACGCGACGCTCTGATCGTACTGCACGCCAAACCCGTGGGTGAAGCGGTTAAGGTGCCCGCTCTGGGTCATGCGCTGCAGCACCTGCTCGGCGTTCATTCGCGCCTGTGTCTGGTCGCCGGCGAAGTGCAGCGCGAGCACCCGCAAGCGCTGGGTGCTGAGGGACAGGGTGGCATCACCGTGCAAACCCAGGCGATCGAATTGCTGACTCTGCTCCAGCGCCATCTGGTAATTGGCACAACAGAGGTTGACCGCCATGTGTCCGGAGACCGCCCGCAGCTGGCCGGCGATGTCGTTGCACTGCCTGGCCAGGGTCCGGGCGCTGACGAACGCCTCGATGGTTTCCGGCGTGCCGCCCTGTGTGTGATAGCAGGAACTGCCCAGCGCCAGTTTGAGGGCGATCTGCACCTTAGGGCAGGGTTCGGAAGCGGCCTCCAGCAAGGACAGCGCCTTGCGCACATACAGGCCATGCTCCTTGAGCAGCGACAGTTCCTGCCACAACGGTGTGGACGTCGCGGTCAGGCGGATCGCCATGACCTGCGGGCCCTGGCGGGTCAATCCCCAATCGAGGGCCGAGCGAATGTCTTCCAGGCTGCGGGCATAACGCTCGAGCCACATGCCCGTCGAGATCTGCTCCCAATCGTCCCGGGCCTGTTCCATCAAGGCCAGGCAGCGTTCGGCGTGGCGTTCGCGGGTGCTCGGCAGGTCTGAGGCCAGGCCGAGTTTGTCCAGGGCATAGCTGCGTGTGGTGTCGAGCAGGCGGTAGAACACTTCCTCGTCGCCGACTTCGACGTTCAGCAGCGACTTGGCCACCAGTTGCGTGATCGAACCGAACACCTCGCGCGAGTCGATGTGCTCGCCGCCAATCACCGCCGCCGCCGACTCCAGGGTGAAACTGCCCCTGAATATACCCAGGCGACGCAAGCAGGTTCGCTCGCAGGCACTGAGCAGTTCGTAGCTCCAGTCCAGCGTGGCGCGCAGGGTCTGGTGGCGGCCCAGCGTGGTCGGACAACCCTGGGTGAGCAGGCGGAAACTGCCTTGAAGTTGCCTGAGCAAACCGTTCAAGCCGAGGCTGAAGACCTGTGCCGCCGCCAACTCGATGGCCAGCGGAATACCGTCCAGGCGCTGGCAGATTTCGATGGCCAGCGGCAGTTCGTCATCGGTCAATTCAAAACTGTCGTGGCTGGCCATGGCCCGCTCGACAAACAATTGCAGGGCCGAAAACGTCAGGGCCTGTGCGCGGTCGAGTACGGCGATGGGCGGAGGGCAGTCCAGTGAGTCCAGGCGCTGGACGAATTCCCCTTCGGCCCGCAGGCTTTCGCGGCTGGTGGCCAGAACATGCACCTGGGGCGCGGCGCGCAGGAGGCTTTCGCTGAGCAGGGTGATGGCGTCGATCAGGTGCTCGCAATTGTCGATCACCAGCAACATCTGTCGGTCCCGCAGGAACGTCGCAATGCCACGAATGGGGTCGTCATCGTACAGGGACAGTTCGAGCAGGCTGGCCAGGTGTGGGGCGATCATCGACGGTTTGTTGATCGGTGCCAGGTCCAGCAGAAGAATGCCGTCGCGGTAGCGCCCGATCAGTTGTTCGGCGACCCGCAGGGCCACGGTGGTCTTGCCGATTCCGCCGGGGCCGACCAGGGTAATGAAGCGCTGGCGCGGCAGTTGGGTCACCAGGTTATCGACCAGGGATTGGCGGCCGATCATGCGGGTGCGGCGCAACGGCAGGTTGTGGCCACCAGGCGTTGAGGCGGGATGCGTCGCCGGTTGCTCAAGTTGCTCCAGCGAATAGGGCGCGACGAAACTGTAGCCGCGCTGGGCTACGGTGACGATGTAGCGCTGCCCGGCCTGACCATCTCCCAGCGCCTTGCGCAAGGCCGCCAGGTGCACCCGCAGATTGATCTCCTCTACGACACTGTTGGGCCAGACCCTGGCGATCAGCGTTTGCTTGCTCACCACATTGCCGGCGTGTTCGAGCAGGATCAACAGAATGTCCATGGCGCGCCGACCCAGGCGCACGGGCTGATCGGCCTCCATGACCAGACGTTGGTCGGGATAGATCCGATAGGGACCGAAATGGATCGCCTGGGCGGGGGTTAGGGTCAACGGCTCACTCCTGCTTGCAACCTTCTGGGACGCGGTTTCCGAGCATATTCGTCGGGATTGTGCCCTGACGCAATCCACAGGCGAGCGCTCCGACGGTGGCCATCGTCCCCCCTGTTCACCGGTCATGCGCATCCGCTGCGTGATTACGGGCTGCGGCGGGGGATAAAGGTGTCGCCATGGCTTTTGGCGCGCCGGGAACAATTAACAACATTTAACTCGTGCTGCGTCCGGTCTACGCCCAAAACTCTGTCTCTTCAACTTCCACCGGTCAGTGTGGGGGCGAGCCTGCTCGCGACTGCGGCGGCCCATCCAGCAGAATGGATGACTGACGCAACGCTTTGGCCGGCAAGCCGATCTCTCTCCCAAAAAGGACAATGGAATGAGCAACGTGGTGGTGGTCTATCACAGTGGCTACGGACACACCCGAGTCATCGCCGAGGCGGTGGCCCAGGGGGTGGCGCGTCAACAGGGAAGCACCTGCCTGTTGATTTCCGTCGAGGACGTGGCTCAACAGTGGGACCGTTTGCACCACGCCGACGCGATCATCTTCGGCGCGCCGACCTACATGGGCAGCGCTTCGGCGCACTTCAAGGCTTTCATGGAGTCCACCGCGACGTTCTATCTGGCCCAGCCCTGGCGCGACAAGCTCGCCGCAGGCTTCACCAATTCCGGCTGCCTGTGCGGCGACAAGCTCAACACCTTGCTGCAGATGGCGGTATTCGCCGCCCAGCACTCGATGATCTGGGTCGGGCTCGATGTACTGCCGGCGCGTTCCAGCAGCGGTCTGTTCGACGGGCAGTTGAATCGCCTGGGCAGTTCGCTCGGAGCCATGGCGCAATCGAATGTCGAGCAATCCCCCGAAGACGCACCGCCGCTCGAAGACCGCTGCACTGCCGCGTGCCTGGGCGAACGGGTGGCGCGACTGGCCGAGCGCATGGGCGCTGCACCGGTCTGATCGGACGTCGCATCAATGCGTTTGAGATTCGAGGCGTCCCGTCAAGTGGGGGGGGCGGACGCTTACTGCGCGTGAAACGGCGGCGTGGGGAGGGCGTGATGGGGCAGGGCGCGAATCGTGCGGCAGCGCCAGGCAAACGGATTGATGCCTTCGCTGCGGGTGAAGATATTGCAGAAATGTGCCTGGTCGCAGAACCCGCATTCGAGGCTGATCTGCGTCAGGCTGCGGTCGGTGTTCTGGATCAACTGCTTGGCCCGGGCGATGCGTTGCTGACGGATCCAGTCCTGTGGCGAGAGACCGGTATTGCATTTGAATGCGCGGGAAAAATGGCTGCGTGACAAGGCGCAGGCCCGGGCCAGGTCACTGACTTCGATGGTTTCGCTCAGGCGCTCGAGGATCAGTTGCTTGGCCAGGCTTTCACGCCACGGTGTCAAACCCCCGGTGGGTTTCTTCGGTGTTTCGGTGACGGCCAGATACGCGGTGCTCTGTTGAGAATGGGCCATAACTAATGTCCATGTCGGTGAGCTTCATTCTTGGACGCGGGGCTCTGGCAGGCGAGTTAAACGTTGTTAATTGTGCCGGTGTGCATACAGACCGACTCAGCACATGGCTGCAATTTCCACGGGCGGGAGGTGTGCACAATCGAGGCACCTGGCGGCGCTGGACATGGCCGCTTTTCCGATCTACAAACGTGCGGCCAGCGTGCCGTTGATCGAGTAAAGTCCGACGCGCTAAAAAAGGGAGCCGTGCCAATGAACCGTAACGATCTGCGCCGCGTCGACATGAACCTGCTGGTGATTTTCGAGGCCTTGATGTTCGAGAAGAATCTGACCCGGGTCGCCGAAAAACTGTTCATGGGGCAACCGGCGGTCAGCGCGGCGCTCGGTCGTTTGCGCGACCTGTTCGACGATCCGCTGCTGTTGCGCAACGGTCGCGGCATGGAGCCGACGGCGCGGGCGCTGGCGATTCTCAAGGAGCTGCAGCCGGCGATGGACGTTATCTCAGGCGCGGTCAGCCGGGCCAAGGAGTTCGATCCGACGACCAGTTGCGACGTGTTTCGTATCGGTTTGTCGGACGATGCCGAGTTCGGCCTGTTCCCGCCATTGCTGCGGCAATTGCAGGAGGAGGCGCCCGGGATCATCGTGGTGGTGCGTCGTGCCAATTACCTGTTGATGCCGAGTCTGCTGGCCTCCGGTGAAATTTCGGTAGGGGTGAGCTACACCATGGATTTGCCGGCGAATGCCAAATGCAAGAAGCTGCGCGACATCCCCTGCAAGGTGCTGCGCGGGGACAAACGGGCGGGACCGCTAACCCTCGATGAGTACTGCGAACGACCGCATGCCATGGTGTCGTTTTCCGGCGACCTGAGCGGTAACATCGACCTGGACCTGGCGAAGATCGGCCGCAGTCGCCGGGTGGTGCTTGGCGTGCCGCAGTTCAGCGGGTTGCGCGCGCTGCTCGCCGGCACCGAGATGGTCGCCACGGTGCCCGATTATGCAGCGTGTGCGCTGGTCGAGGGGTGTGCGTTGCGGGCTGAGGATCCACCGTTCCCGATTACGGCGGCGCAGTTGTCGATGGCCTGGAGCGGCGTGCACGACAACGACCCCGCCGAGCGCTGGTTGCGCTCGCGGATCGCCGAGTTCATGTCGAGGCCTTTGCCTCTGGCTGGCAAATCGTCGCTCCCATGACGAATCGGGCCCCTGTGGGACGGCTTGCCCGCTCCCACAGGTTGATCGTTCCAGATCCAACATCCCAACGACTCCAGATCAGTGCTCGCTGCTGAAAGAGAGCACGTACATCCAATTTTCCCCAGCCCCATTCCCGCATTATCGAATGACGTTGCGGCGCATTGACGTCGGTGTTTTTTCATTCGGGCAGGTAACCCATGAACGTTTCGCGACAGGATGAACGGGCCCAGGCCTTCGGGCTGCTGTTTTTGCGTGTCAGCGCCAGTCTGTTCCTGTTGTGGGTTCACGGTTTGCCCAAGCTTTTGAATTACAGATTTCAGTTGCAAGTGATCGAAGACCCTTTCCACCTGGGCGCTCACATCACCCTGATGCTGGCGATCTTTGCCGAGGTGCTGTGCCCGCTGCTGATTATCGCAGGGGTGTTGGTGCGTCTGGCGTGCCTGCCGATCCTGTGTGTCCTGTTGATCGCGTTGCGGGTGGTGCATCCGCAGTGGAGCGTTGAAGAGGGGCAGTTCGGCTGGCTGTTGTTGCTGCTGTTCAGCAGCGTTCTTATCGCCGGGCCGGGACGGCTCGCGCTCAATGTCCGATTCACCGGAGCCTTACGTTATGCCTGAATCCAACCGTTTCGAGGAAGTCGTGACCCTGGTCATCAAGCATCGGGTCAAGTCCGGTTTCGAGGGGCCTTACGAAGCCTGGTTACGCAACATCGTCAGCATCGCCGGGCAGCAGGAAGGGCACCTGGGGGTGGATGTGATTCGTGGCAGAAACGCCGGCCTCGACCTGTACACCTGCGTGCTGCGCTTTTGCAGTACCGACGCGATGCAGCGCTGGCTTGATTCGCCCCAGCGCCTGCAACTGGTGAACGAAGCCACGCCGATGCTCGCCGATGGCGATCAGACCGAGGTCAACCCGGTCAATGAATTCTGGTTCGCTCCCGGCGCCGACACCGCTGCTCCACCGCCACCGCGCTGGAAGCAGGCCGTCGTCACGCTGCTGGTGATTCTGCCGCACACCCTGCTGGTACCGCTGCTCTGGGGCCCGCTGCTGGGCCTCAATGCCTTCCTGTCCAATTACGTGGTCGCCACGTTCCTGATCACGCTGACCATCGTAGTGTCGGTGGTCTACCTGTTCATGCCCATGGCGACACGCCTGTTCGCCCCCTGGTTGTCCTCTTCCCATCAACCCAAGGAAACGCGATGAACGCCGATCTGATTCTGTTCAATGGTCAATTTCATACGGTTGACCGTGAAAAACCACATGCTAGCGCCGTGGCCATCAGCGACGGTCGCTTCGTCGTGGTGGGCACCGATGCCCAGGCCATGGCCCTGCGCAGTTCCGCCACCCAGGTCATCGACCTCAAGGGCCGCTGCGTCATTCCCGGCCTCAACGACTCCCACCTGCACCTGATCCGCGGGGGGCTGAACTACAACCTCGAACTGCGCTGGGAAGGCGTGCCGTCGCTGGCCGACGCGCTGCGCATGCTCAAGGAGCAGGCCGATCGTACGCCGACGCCGCAATGGGTCCGCGTGGTCGGTGGCTGGAACGAATTCCAGTTCGCCGAAAAACGCATGCCGACCCTCGAAGAAATCAACCAGGCAGCGCCGGACACCCCGGTGTTCATCCTGCACCTGTATGACCGCGCGCTGCTCAACCGCGCTGCGTTGCGCGTTGCTGGCTACACCCGCGATACGCCTAACCCGCCGGGCGGCGAGATCGTGCGCGATGCCAATGGCAACCCGACCGGCATGCTGGTGGCGCGTCCGAACGCGATGATCCTGTACTCGACCCTGGCCAAAGGGCCGAAGCTGCCGCTGGAGTATCAGGTCAACTCGACCCGCCAGTTCATGCGCGAGCTCAATCGCCTCGGCCTGACCAGCGCCATCGATGCCGGTGGCGGTTTCCAGAACTACCCGGACGACTATCAGGTGATCGAACAACTGGCCAAGGACGACCAGTTGACCGTGCGCATTGCCTACAACCTGTTCACCCAGAAGCCGAAAGAAGAGCTGACCGATTTCCAGAACTGGACCGGCAGCGTCAAGTTGCATCAGGGCGATGACTTCCTGCGTCACAACGGTGCCGGGGAAATGCTGGTGTTCTCGGCGGCGGATTTCGAGGATTTCCTTGAGCCGCGCCCGGACCTGCCGCAAGGCATGGAAGACGAACTGGAGCCGGTGGTGCGCCACCTCGTCGAACAGCGCTGGCCGTTCCGTTTGCACGCCACCTACAACGAATCCATCAGCCGCATGCTCGACGTGTTTGAGAAGGTCAATCGCGACATTCCGTTCAACGGCTTACCGTGGTTTTTCGACCACGCCGAAACCATCACCCCGCAGAACATCGAGCGGGTGAGGGCGCTTGGTGGCGGCATCGCGATTCAGGATCGCATGGCATTCCAGGGTGAATACTTCGTCGACCGCTACGGCAAACAAGCCGCCGAAGCCACGCCACCGATCAAACGCATGCTCGCCGAAGGCGTGCCGGTTGGCGCGGGCACCGATGCCACGCGGGTGTCCAGCTATAACCCGTGGACTTCGCTGTACTGGATGGTCAGCGGTCGCACCGTTGGTGGTCTGGCGCTGTACGAAGAAGGCTTGCCACGCACCACCGCGCTGGAACTGTTCACCCACGGCAGCGCCTGGTTCTCGTCCGAGCAGGGCAAGAAGGGCCAGATCAAGGTCGGGCAACTGGCGGATCTGGCAGCGTTGAGCGCGGACTTCTTCCACGTCGAGGAAGAAGCGATCAAGTGGATCGAGTCGGTGCTGACCCTGGTCGGCGGCAAGATCGTGTACGCCGCCGGCGACTTCGAAGACCTCGGCCCACGTTCGCTGCCTGTACTGCCGGACTGGTCGCCAGTGGTGAAAGTCCCTGGCCACTGGCGCCCGAATTCGCCATTGCAGGCTCAGGTGCATCAGTGCAGCGGCCCGTGCGCAGTGCATACCCACAGCCATGAAAAAGCGCGGATGTCGAATGCGCCGGTCAGCGATTTCGCCGGTTTCTGGGGCGCATTCGGTTGCTCCTGCTTCGCTTTCTGATCCTTTTGAAAAAAGCGCCGCTCTGCGTGAGCGTCGTTCCCCGCAACAACCATCCATCGAGGAGTTTCACATGAGCAACGTTCCTTACAAACGCCTGAACAAAGACGACGCCGTGGTACTGCTGGTCGACCACCAGACCGGCCTGATCTCGCTGGTGCAGGATTTCTCGCCGAACGAGTTCAAGAACAGCGTGCTGGCACTGGGCGACATCGCCAAGTTCTTCAATCTGCCAACCATCCTCACCACCAGCTTCGACAGCGGCCCGAACGGCCCGATCGTGCCTGAGCTGAAAGAGCAATTCCCGGATGCGCCGTTCATTGCCCGTCCTGGCCAGATCAACGCCTGGGACAACGAAGACTTCGTCAAGGCCATCAAGGCTACCGGCCGCAAGCAACTGATCATCGCCGGTGTGGTGACTGACGTGTGCGTGGCGTTCCCGACCCTGTCGGCCATCGCTGAAGGTTTTGAAGTGTTTGTGGTGACTGACGCTTCCGGCACTTTCAACACCACCGTGCAGCAGGCTGCCTGGGCGCGTATGTCGGCGGCGGGTGCGCACCTGTTGAACTGGTTTGCTGTGGCTTGTGAGCTGCAGGGTGACTGGCGTAATGACATGGAAGGGTTGGCGAATCTGCTGTCGCAGCGTCTGCCGAACTATCGCAACCTGATCAACAGCTACACCAAGTTCACTGCCCAGTAATTGGCTGAAAAAATGCCCGCTGAAGAGCGGGCATTTTTTTGTCTGTTGGAAAGGGCTCAGCGCTTTTGCAACCACCCCAGAAAACCACCCTTGCGAACCGGCGCAGGCTTGGCCATCAACGCCAGCCGACTGTTCTGCTGCCGTACCGCCTGCAACTTGTTCAACGCCCGACCCACTTCACTGCGCTGCTCCATGCACTGGCGAGTCAGGTTCTTGTCGAGACGATAAATGATCGAAGACGTCAGCGCCGTGAACGTCGCCTGCGAAGGCGTATCGGCCAGAATGCTCTGTTCCCCCATGACCTCACTCGGTCCCATGCGTCCAGCCTCGGTGAAGCCATTGCCGTCCGGCACGCTGGCGCTGACCACGCCGGTGGCGATCACGAACAGGCTGTCCGGGACTTCCTCCAGATTGAGTACCACCTGCCCGGCGTTGTACTGCTGCGCGACCATTGATTCGGCGAGGCGATCGCGTTCCTCATGGCTCAGCGAGCGGAAGATTTTCACTTCATCGAGCAAGGCGCGGGCGCGGGTCGACGGTTCGATCACGCCGTCCGGGTGCCGCGAAATGTCGGCGGCTTCGAGGTGGCGGTGGGCGAGGTCGAACAGTTGATTGCGCACGTCACTTTTCTTGCCCAGTTCGGCGATGAAACCACTGGCCACGTATTCCGACATTTCTTCGCCGGCCTCTTTCAGCACCGCTTTCGGCGCAGGCGACAGCAACAGACTGCTGCTGCCTTGCAGCGTGCGGTCGAGGGCGTCGAGTACCCGGCGTGGACGGATGTGGTTCGGCACCTTGATGCTGATCGACACGCCGTGCAAGTTGTTCGGGCGGCTGAGGTTGACGATCTTGGCCTTGGCCGCCACCGAGTTCGGTACCACGGCCAGGGTGCCGGTGCTGGTCAGCAGGTGCGTGGCGCGCCAGTTGATGTCGAGCACCTTGCCTTCGACGCCGTCGATGACCACCAGATCATCCACCTGATACGGCTTGGTGGTGTTCAGCACGATGCCCGAAAACACGTCGGCCAAGGTGCTTTGCAGCGCGAGACCGATGACAATCGCCACCACCCCGGAAGTCGCGAGCAGACCTTTGACCGGCAGATCCAGCACATAACCGGCCGCCGCGACGATGGCCGCGAGAAACACCAGCGCACCGATCACGTCCTGCAACAGACGGCCGCTGTGGCCGATGCGGCGCATCAGGATCAGGCCGATCACTTCAGTCAGCACTCGCGCGGCGTACAGCCACCAGAGAATCCCCAGTGCCGTCGCCCCGAGTTGCGCCACCGGATCATCGGCAAACAACGGCGCCTGCAACGGGCTGACGCCGGCGTTGATGGCCAGTGCGTTGAAAGCCAGGAACAGCACCAGCCGCACACCGACCCGTTGTGCGCGATGTTTGAACGGCGCGAGATGCCAGAGCAGGGCGTCGAGCACCAGCAGCAGGGCGCTCCAGGACAGCAGGTGGGCAGAAAAAAGGCTCATGGGGTGAACTCCGGCGGGCACAAAAGAAAACGCCACACCCGAAGGTGTGGCGAGGGGTTGCACTCAGTTCAGGTGGGTCTTGAGTTCTACCGCAGCCTGACGCACAGCGGCCTTCACTTCAGGTATTCCGCTCAGCGGGTTGAGCAGGCCGAAGTCATGAATCATCCCGTTGTAGCGCACCGAGGTCACCGGTACGCCGGCCGCGTCGAGGTGTCGGGCGTAGCCTTCGCCTTCGTCACGCAGCACGTCGAACTCGGCGGTTTGCACCAGCGCGGCGGGCAGACCCTTGAGCTGTTCGGCGCTGGCGTTGAGCGGCGAGGCATGGATCTGCGCACGCTCGGCCGGGTTGGTGGTGTAGTTGTCCCAGAACCACTGCATCATGCCTTTGGTCAGGAAGTGGCCCTCGGCAAATTGCTGGTACGAGCCGTTATCGAACCCGGCGTTGGTCACCGGCCACATCAGCAACTGGAAGCGCAGAGTCGGGGTTTTCTGTTCCTTGGCCATCAGCGCCACGACTGCCGCCATGTTGCCGCCGACGCTGTTGCCGGCCACCGCCAGACGCTTGCCGTCGACACCGATGTCCTTGCCGTGCTCGGCCACCCATTTGGTTGCCGCGTAAGCCTGATTGATCGCGGTCGGGTACTGCGCTTCCGGCGACGGCGTGTAATCGACGTACACCGCGACCGCGCCAGAACCCACCACCAAATCACGAATAAGCCGTTGGTGCGTCGGGAAGTCGCCCAGCACCCAGCCGCCACCGTGGAAGAACATGAACACCGGCAGCTCGCCCTTGACCTTGACCGGACGCACCACTTTCAGGTTGATCGTCTGGCCATCGACCTTGATCGCCTTGTCGCTGACTTCAACGCCGGACAGGTCAACCTTCACCGAAGCCTGGGCGCCGGTCAGCACCGCGCGGGCGTCTTTCGGGCTCAGTTGCTCGAGCGGTTTGCCACCGCCGGCGGCAAGGGCGTCGAGGAAGGCCTGAGTGTTGTGTTCGACGCCAGTCCCTTCGGCGGCGAAGGCGTTGCCGATGGACAGGGCGAGGAGGGAAGCGGCGAGGGTTTTCTTGATGTTCATGTGCAATTCCTTTTTAAGTCGTTTGAGTTTTTGTATGCCTTGGGATCGGGCTGCTGTGGCGCTGGGCTTCAGGCCTCAGCAACACCGTGAGCACAGATTAATGAGGTGCCTGAAAGTGAAAAAGCGGCTATAAAGCGTTTAACTGTCAACCAGAGAGTGACAATGAACCCGTTCGAAGACATGCGTATTTTTTGCCAGGTGATGGACTCCGGCAGCTTCACGGCGGCGGCCGATCAGTTGGGCCTGTCCAAGCAGTTCGTCAGCCGCCGGCTGATGCAACTGGAGGAGCGCCTCGGTGTGCGCCTGCTCAACCGCTCGACCCGGCGGCTGGACGTCACGCCGCTGGGACAGAGCTACTACGAATCGGCGCTACGTCTACTGAGTGAAGTTGAACACGTGGAGCAGGGCATCGCTGGGCAGACCGCCGAGCCTCGCGGCACCATTCGCTTGAGCGCGCCGCTGTCGTTCGCGGTGGCGCACTTGGGTTGCCTGCTGCCGGTGTTTTTGCAGCGCTATCGCGACGTCACGGTGGAAGTGGACTTGAGTGATCGTCCGGTGGACTTGCTCAATGAGGGCTACGACCTGGCATTGCGCATCGGTGTGCTGGAAGACTCGACGCTGATCGCCCGACGCCTCGCCTCCATCCAGCGGGTGTACTGCGCCAGCCCGGCCTACCTGGTCGAGCGCGGTATGCCGGTCATCCCTGACGACTTGGCCAGACATGACTGCCTGCCCTACGGCCACGGTCGTCAGGTGCAATGGCGTTTCGAGGGGCAGGGCAAACCATTGACCGTGAACGTCACTGGAAGGATGCGGGTCAACAACGGTGAATTGCTCAAGGACGCGGCCATCGCCGGCATGGGCATTACTTATTTGCCGACCTTCATTGTCGGTTCGGCCTTGAAGGACGGGCGACTGGTGCCGGTGCTGGACAACTTCCGCCCTGAGCCGTTGACGTTATCGGCGGTCTATCCGCAACATCGTCAGGGCTCGCGACCGGTACAAGCGCTGATTGAATTCTTGCGTGAACGGCTGGATCGGACCGAGGACTAACTTTAAATGAGGCGCAGTCCTTGAGCGGACGCAATAGGCGCGGTCTGGGGCTTGGCCGAACGGCAAGCGGCGTCGGAGCGTGGAACAGTAATGAGCGACATAAGGGTGCTCCCTTTTATCGAACTGATCTTTATCCCAAACGCCGTCCTTGAAATGGCTGGTACTTCCCGGAATCCGACGGAACGCCGAAACGAAAAAACCCGCCAGAAGGCGGGTTTTTCGGGTGTTTCAGAGATTTTGGGAGCTTCTCTGGAACCTTGTCTGGCTCCACGACCTGGACTCGAACCAGGGACCCAGTGATTAACAGTCACTTGCTCTACCAACTGAGCTATCGCGGAATGCGCCGTATCTTACTGATTAAAAAGAACAAGTCAACAAAAAAATGATTCTTTGTCGAATTCGCCCGACGGTCGTCATCCGCCGAAGGTCAGGGTGCCGAGCAGGAGTTTGGCGTACAGCGAAGTGGCGGCCAGTTGCACCAGCCACAACGCCAGGCCGCCGAGGAATACGCCCGTGGCGACTTGCATCACCAGGCTCTTCGCATGCTTGGCTTGAGGTCGTGGAAAGAAGTCTTCGGTGTCGTCGCGATCGGCGCGCAAATTATCGTTTTTCATGGGGGCTCCACAGGATCTGTAGGTGCGAGCTTGCTCGCGAAGGCGGTGTGTCAGTCATCAACAATGTTGAACAAAATGGGCAAGCCCGCTCCCAGATCTGGATATGTATATGCAGTCTAGAGTGCCCGGCCAGCAGGTCGAGCACTCTCTGAGACAAATAAAAAGGGGAAGCCAGCTGGCTTCCCCTTTTTTATCGCGCTTGTGGCTTAGATGACCTGGACGATGGCCTGGGTCACGACGCCGATGTTGTTCTGGTTCAGCGCGGCCACACAGATGCGGCCGGTGTCCAGGGCGTAGATGCCGAACTCGTTGCGCAGGCGGGTGACTTGCTCAACGGTCAGGCCGGAGTAGGAGAACATGCCGCACTGGCGACCGACGAAGCTGAAGTCGTGATCCGGTGCGTGCTGGGCCAGCAGGTCGACCATCTGGGTGCGCATGCCACGAATGCGCAGGCGCATCTCGGCCAGTTCCTGCTCCCACTGGGCGCGCAGTTCCGGGCTGTTGAGCACGGCAGCAACGACGGCGGCGCCGTGGGTTGGCGGGTTGGAGTAGTTGGTGCGGATCACGCGCTTGACTTGCGACAGCACGCGCGCGCTTTCTTCTTTCGATTCGCTGACGATCGACAGGGCGCCGACGCGCTCGCCGTACAGCGAGAACGATTTGGAGAACGAGCTGGAGACGAAGAAATTCAGCCCCGACTCGGCGAACAGACGCACAGCAGCGGCGTCTTCGTCGATGCCATCACCGAAACCCTGGTAGGCCATGTCGAGGAACGGCACATGGTTTTTCGCCTTGACCACTTCCAGGACGTTTTTCCAGTCCGCCGGGCTCAGGTCGACGCCGGTCGGGTTGTGGCAGCAGGCGTGCAGGACCACGATCGAGTTGTCCGGAAGGGCATTCAGGTCTTCCAGCAGGCCCGCACGATTGACGTCGTGGGTCGCGGCGTCGTAGTAGCGATAGTTCTGCACCGGGAAACCAGCGGTCTCGAACAGCGCGCGGTGGTTTTCCCAGCTCGGGTCGCTGATCGCCACGACGGCGTTCGGCAGCAGCTGCTTGAGGAAGTCAGCACCAATTTTCAGTGCGCCAGTGCCGCCGACGGACTGGGTGGTGACCACGCGGCCAGCAGCCAGCAGTGGCGATTCGGCGCCGAACAGCAGTTTTTGCACGGCCTGGTCGTAGGCGGCAATGCCGTCGATCGGCAAGTAGCCGCGCGAAGCGTGTTGAGCGGCGCGAATCGTCTCGGCTTCGACCACGGCGCGCAGGAGTGGAATTCGCCCCTCCTCGTTGCAGTACACACCGACCCCCAGGTTGACTTTATTGGTACGGGTGTCAGCGTTGAATGCTTCGTTGAGGCCCAGGATTGGATCGCGTGGTGCCATTTCGACAGCGGAGAACAGGCTCATTATTGCGGCGGCTCTGAATGGAATGTGGAGGGACCTGTGGCGCTCCAGCCGAATGCACTAGAGCGGTGCACAAACGGGGAGATAGTATAGAGGCCATCACCGGGCAGGGCGACAGGCGTTTGCGCTTTTTGCCGAAGAATCTTCCTTTATTTTTTGACCGTTAGTCTTATTGTCATGTCCCACCATTACAGGGGGCGTAGGACGTTTATCTTGAAACTGCGAGGATTCGCCTCCACATCAGCGGTTATCATGATTTTTCCCCGCGACATCCGCGTTGAGCGCTGTGCGAAATCGCGAAGCCACGCTGCGTACACCAGAGGTAGGTTATGTCCGAATTTCAGCTAGTCACCCGTTTCGCGCCCGCCGGCGATCAACCGGAAGCTATTCGTCTGATGGTCGAGGGCATCGAGGCCGGGTTGGCGCACCAGACGCTGCTCGGCGTGACCGGTTCGGGCAAGACCTTCAGTATTGCCAACGTCATTTCCCAAGTGCAGCGTCCGACCCTGGTGCTGGCGCCGAACAAGACCCTGGCGGCGCAGTTGTATGGTGAGTTCAAGTCGTTTTTCCCAAACAACGCGGTGGAGTACTTCGTTTCCTACTACGACTACTACCAGCCCGAAGCCTATGTGCCGTCGTCCGATACCTTTATCGAGAAAGACGCCTCGATCAACGATCACATCGAGCAGATGCGCCTCTCGGCGACCAAGGCGCTGCTGGAGCGCAAGGACGCAATCATTGTCACCACGGTGTCTTGCATCTACGGTCTGGGCAGTCCCGAAACCTACCTGAAAATGGTCCTGCACATCGATCGCGGCGACAAGCTTGATCAGCGCGCCCTGGTGCGGCGCCTCGCGGACCTGCAATACACCCGTAACGACATGGATTTCGCTCGTGCGACATTCCGCGTGCGCGGTGATGTGATTGATGTGTACCCGGCGGAATCCGACCTTGAGGCGATTCGCATTGAGCTGTTCGACGATGAGGTGGAAAGCCTGTCGGCGTTCGATCCGCTGACGGGTGAAGTGATTCGCAAGCTGCCGCGTTTCACCTTCTACCCCAAGAGCCACTATGTGACGCCGCGGGAAACCCTGCTGGATGCCATCGAGGGGATCAAGGCCGAGTTGCAGGAACGACTGGATTATCTGCGCTCCAACAACAAGTTGGTGGAAGCCCAACGCCTGGAGCAGCGCACGCGGTTTGACCTGGAGATGATTCTCGAACTGGGTTACTGCAACGGCATCGAAAACTACTCGCGCTACCTCTCGGGGCGCGGTTCGGGCGAGGCGCCGCCGACCCTGTTCGACTACCTGCCGGCCGATGCCTTGCTGGTGATCGACGAATCCCACGTCAGCGTGCCGCAAGTGGGCGCCATGTATAAGGGCGACCGTTCGCGCAAGGAAACGCTGGTCGAGTACGGCTTCCGCTTGCCGTCGGCGCTGGATAACCGGCCAATGCGCTTTGACGAATTTGAAAGCATCAGCCCGCAGACGATTTTTGTCTCGGCGACGCCGGGTAATTACGAGGCGGAACACGCCGGGCGTGTGGTCGAGCAACTGGTGCGGCCGACAGGCCTGGTGGATCCACAGATTGAGATCCGTCCGGCGCTGACCCAGGTCGATGACCTGCTGTCGGAGATCAACAAGCGTGTGGCCCAGGAAGAGCGGGTGCTGGTGACCACCCTGACCAAGCGCATGTCCGAGGACCTCACGGACTACCTGGCCGATCACGGCGTGCGCGTGCGTTACCTGCACTCGGACATTGATACCGTGGAGCGGGTCGAGATCATCCGCGACTTGCGTCTCGGTACCTTTGATGTGCTGGTGGGGATCAACCTGCTGCGTGAGGGCCTGGATATGCCAGAGGTGTCGCTGGTGGCGATCCTCGACGCTGACAAGGAAGGTTTCCTGCGCTCCGAGCGCTCGCTGATCCAGACCATCGGTCGGGCCGCACGTAACCTCAATGGTCGGGCGATTTTGTATGCCGACCGGATCACCGGCTCCATGGAGCGGGCGATCGGCGAGACCGAGCGCCGTCGTGAAAAGCAGATCGCCTTCAACCTGGCCAATGGCATCACCCCCAAGGGTGTGTTCAAGGACGTTGCCGACATCATGGAAGGCGCCACCGTCCCCGGCTCGCGCAGCAAGAAGCGCAAGGGCATGGCCAAGGCCGCCGAAGAAAGCGCCCAGTACGAAGCCCAGTTGCGCTCGCCGAGTGAGATCAACAAGCGCATTCGTCAACTGGAAGAGAAGATGTACCAGTTGGCCCGCGATCTCGAGTTCGAAGCCGCAGCCCAGACCCGCGACGAGATTGCCAAGATGCGCGAGCGGTTGTTGGCGGTTTGATCCTCTGCGCCTGGTAGGGGCCTCATCGCGGGCACTACAGATTTCTGCTAGTGGGCCTCACCCGCCTTGAGCCCCGCTGGCAGCGCCTTGGTCAGCAAAATCGCCAACATGCTCACCCCCAACGCAATCCCGACAAAGTGGAACGCATCGTTGTAGGCCATGATTGACGCTTGCTGATGGGCGATTTCACTGAGTTTGCCCAGTGCCGCCGTCTCGCTGCCGAAACGCTCGGTCAGGTCGGCGAGGCGTTCGGCGACTTGCGGGTTGGTCGGCACGATGGCCTCGCGCAAGTAATCGAAGTAGGTCTTGGTCCGCGCATCCAGCAAGGTGGCGAGGAGGGCGATGCCGATGGCGCCGCCGAGGTTGCGCAGGATGTTGAACAGGCTCGACGCCGAGCCAGCATCCTGCGGCAGGATGTAGGCAGTGGCGATCAGCGAGATGGTGACCATGATCAACGGCTGCCCGAGGGCGCGGATGATCTGGATCTGGTTGAACTGCGGGCCGGCGAAGTCCGGGTTGAGCACTCCCGAGGAAAAACTCGCCAGGCCGAACAGCCCGAAACCCAGGGTGCATAGCCACTTGGGCGAAATGTACTTCATCAACTTCGGCACCAGCGGAATCAGGAACAGCTGCGGCACGCCCATCCACATGATCACTTCGCCGATCTGCAGGGCGTTGTAGTTCTGGATCTGCGCCAGGTACAGCGGCAACAGGTAGATCGAGCCATACAGACCGACGCCCATGCCCAGGCTGGAGATGCTCGACAGACCGAAGTTGCGGTTGCGCAGAATGCCCAGGTTGATCAGTGGATTGGGTTTGGACACCTGCACGATGACAAAGGTGATCAGACTCAGCAGGGCGATGCTGCCCAGTGCAACGATCAGGTTCGATTCCAGCCAGTCCTTGCGATGGCCTTCCTCGAGAAACACCTGCAGGCAGCCGAGGCCGACACCGAGAGTCAGAATGCCGGCGTAGTCGGTGCTTTTCAGCAGCTCCCAGTGCGCCTCTTTCTTCTCCAGGCCGTACATCAGCCCGGCAATCATCAGCAGGCCGGGTGGCACGTTGATGTAGAAGATGTACTCCCAGCCCCAGTTTTCCGTGAGCCAGCCGCCCAGGGTCGGGCCAATGGACGGGGCAAAGGTGGCGGTCATGGCGAACATGGCCATGCCCTTGGCGCGATGGTGTTCAGGTAGCTTGATCAGTGTCAGGGTGAATGCCAGCGGGATCAGCGCACCACCGGTGAAACCCTGCAGCGCCCGGAACACGATCATGCTTTCCAGGCTCCAGGCCATGGAGCAAAGCAGCGAGGCGAACAGAAAACCCACCGAGACCCAGACCGCCAGGCGCCGCGCCGAAAGCAGCTGCACCAGCCAGGCGGTCAGCGGGATCATGATGATCTCCGCCACCAGGTAGGACGTGGAAATCCACGAGCCTTCCTCCAACGTGGCGGACAGTGCGCCCTGGATGTCCTTGAGCGAAGAGTTGGTGATCTGGATGTCGAGAACCGCCATAAAGGCGCCGAGCATCACGCTCATGACCGCAATCCAGTCCCGCCGGGTCGGTTCGCCGACCGGGCGGATCAGTTGATCACCGGCCATCGACCGGGTCTTTGACGTTCACTTTAACGGTCACCGACATGCCCGGGCGGATCTTGCCCGCCAGCGGATTGTCGGCGGCAAAGGTCAGCTTCACCGGAATTCGTTGTACGACCTTGGTGAAGTTGCCGGTGGCATTGTCCGGCGGCAGCAGGCTGAACTGCGCACCGGAGGCAGCGAACAGGCTGTCGACCCGGGCTTGGATCGGTGTGTCGCCGTAGGCGTCGAAAATCAACTCGGCTTTCTGTCCGGGCTGCATGTGGCCGATCTGGGTTTCCTTGAAGTTGGCCTGAACCCAGATTTCCTGGTCTGGGACAATCGACAACAAGTAGGCGCCGGCCTGCACCACCTGACCATTGCGTGCGGCGCGCTGGCCGATCAGGCCGCTGATCGGCGCATGGATTTCGCTGCGGGTCAGATTCAGTTCAGCCTGGGCCAGATCGGCCCGGGCATTGGCGATCTGCGCGTCGAGGCGCTTGATTTCGGCGTTGAGCGCATTGATCTGTTGACGCTGGGCCTGGGCATCGGCCTGGGCCTTGGTCACCTGGGACTGGGCGATATGATTCTCGGCGGAGAGGGTGGTGACCCGTTCCTCGGACACGTAACCGGGTTTGCGCAGGGTTTCGGCGCGGGACAGGTCCACTTGCGAACGCCCCAGGCTGGCCCGGCTGGATTCTACCTGCGCCTCGCTGGAGGCAATCAGGCTGGCCTGCTGGGTCAGTTTGCTGCTGGCTTGCAGACGCTCGGCCTGGCGAGTGGCGAGGGCGGCCTGGGCGCGGTCGACGGCCAGACGGAAATCGTCGCCTTCAAGGCGGATCAGCAACTGGCCTTTCTCTACGTGCTGGTTGTCCTGCACCAGCACTTCGTCGATGCGTGCGCTGAGTTGGCTGGAAACCCGGGTGATTTCGCCCTGGACATAGGCGTTGTCGGTGCTTTCATAAAAGCGCCCCTTGAAAAACCATTCGGCGAAGAAGCCGCCGGCGATGAGCAGGACAACAAACAGGAAGATGAACAGGCGACGCTTGAGTTGGGCAGGCATGGGCAGACTGTAATCAGGAAAGTGTAAGGAAATTTAACAGCTGGAGAATTTGTCACATAGCCGACAAGCGGTAAATGCCACCTAGGGATAATCGGCCACTGAGTGGCGTTAACGCCATTTGTGGCCTCTATCTTGGCTTATATGCCCTGCTCACTGGAGCGGGGCGGCAGTCGCCTGTTACCATTCGCCCTTTGTTTCAACTTCGCTTTTCATCTTCTTTCGAGACACGCCATGACCACCGTCCGCACTCGCATCGCGCCATCGCCTACTGGCGATCCCCATGTCGGCACCGCTTACATCGCTTTGTTCAATTACTGCTTTGCCAAGCAACATGGCGGCGAGTTCATCCTGCGTATTGAAGACACTGACCAACTGCGTTCGACCCGCGAATCTGAACAGCAGATTTTCGACGCCTTGCGTTGGCTGGGTATCGATTGGGCCGAAGGTCCGGACGTCGGTGGTCCACACGGCCCGTATCGCCAGAGCGAGCGTGGCGAGATCTACCAGAAGTACTGCCAGCAGTTGGTGGACATGGGGCACGCGTTCCCGTGCTTCTGCACCGCTGAAGAGTTGGACCAGATGCGTGCCGAGCAGATGGCCCGTGGCGAGACCCCGCGTTACGACGGTCGCGCGCTGCTGCTGTCCAAGGAAGAAGTGGCCCGTCGCCTGGCCGCTGGCGAGCCGCACGTGATCCGCATGAAGGTGCCGACCGAAGGCGTCTGCGTGGTCCCGGACATGCTGCGTGGCGACGTCGAGATCCCGTGGGATCGCATGGACATGCAAGTGTTGATGAAGACCGACGGCCTGCCGACCTACTTCCTGGCTAACGTGGTCGACGACCACCTGATGGGCATCACCCACGTCCTGCGCGGTGAAGAGTGGCTGCCATCGGCGCCCAAGCTGATCCTGCTGTATGAATACTTCGGCTGGGAGCAGCCGGAGCTGTGCTACATGCCGCTGTTGCGCAACCCGGACAAGAGCAAGCTGTCCAAGCGCAAGAACCCTACTTCGGTGACCTTCTACGAGCGCATGGGCTTCATGCCCGAAGCGATGCTCAACTACCTGGGGCGCATGGGTTGGTCGATGCCGGACGAGCGCGAGAAGTTCTCGTTGCAGGAAATGGTCGACAACTTTGACCTCAAGCGCGTGTCCCTTGGCGGACCGATCTTCGACATCGAGAAGCTGTCGTGGCTCAACGGCCAGTGGCTGCGCGACCTGCCGGTGGAAGAATTCGCCAGCCGCCTGCAGACCTGGGCGCTGAACCCCGAATACATGATGAAGATCGCGCCGCACGTGCAAGGCCGTGTCGAAACCTTCAGCCAGGTCGCACCGCTGGCCGGGTTCTTCTTTGCCGGTGGGGTTAACCCGGACGCGAAGTTGTTCGAATCGAAGAAGCTTTCGGGCGATCAGGTTCGCCAGTTGATGCAATTGATCCTGTGGAAGCTCGAGAGCCTGCGTCAGTGGGAGAAGGACAGCATCACCGCGACTATCCAGGCGGTGGTCGAGTCCCTCGAGCTGAAGCTGCGCGACGCCATGCCGTTGATGTTTGCCGCAATCACTGGCCAGGCCAGCTCGGTGTCGGTGCTCGATGCCATGGAAATCCTTGGCCCGGACCTGACCCGTTTCCGTCTGCGCCAGGCCATTGACCTGCTGGGCGGCGTGTCGAAGAAAGAAAACAAAGAGTGGGAAAAGCTGCTGGGCGCCATCGCCTGACACGCTGCGTGACGGACTGATGGCCAATGCGCACGCCGGTGAGGGGTGCGGTTTGGTCGTCAGACTCCCGGATTTACGGGGGGAGGGCGGTAAGTGATTGTTATGCCGACAAAATTTTTTAAAAAATTTGAAAAATAAGTTTGACAGACTTCCGATACGCCCTTAAGATTCGCCCCGTCCTCAGCGATGAAGCCAACAGCTACAACGGCAACATCAACGATGAGGGGCTATAGCTCAGCTGGGAGAGCGCCTGCATGGCATGCAGGAGGTCAGCGGTTCGATCCCGCTTAGCTCCACCAATTTACACTTCAAGGCCTGGCCACACCGGCCTTGAAGGGATCAACACTCAGCGTTGATCAGTGGTGTAGAAGGGTTTGCGTCCCCTTCGTCTAGTGGCCTAGGACACCGCCCTTTCACGGCGGTAACAGGGGTTCGAGTCCCCTAGGGGACGCCAGTTTTACAGAAGCGATGTTGCAAAACGTCGCTCCGCCGCGAGGCGAAAAATCCGGGGCTTTAGCTCAGCTGGGAGAGCGCCTGCATGGCATGCAGGAGGTCAGCGGTTCGATCCCGCTAAGCTCCACCAATTTACAGTTCAAGGTCTGGCCACACCGGCCTTGAATCGATCAGTACTCAGCGCTGATCATGTACAGAAGGTTTGTGTCCCCTTCGTCTAGTGGCCTAGGACACCGCCCTTTCACGGCGGTAACAGGGGTTCGAGTCCCCTAGGGGACGCCACGATTACCCGCTCTGCGGGATTTTATAAGGGTCATTCAATTATTGAATGGCCCTTTTGTTTGTCTGGCGTTTGGCCAATCTTCCTACTCCCTCAATCCTGCTCTTCTGACCAACGGTCCTATCAACGACTTGCGTAAATTTATTATGAGAATAATATTTCTATCGTAATATTCGGAGGCAACGATGAACGACAAAAAAGCTCAAACCCGTGAACGCATTCTCCAGGCCGCCAGTTCTGCGCTGGTTCAGCGTGGTCCGGCCGAGCCAAGCGTGGGCGAAGTGATGGGCGCGGCCGGCCTGACCGTCGGCGGTTTCTATGCGCACTTCGAAAGCAAGGACGCGATGATGCTGGAAGCCTTCACTCAACTGCTCGGTCAACGCCGGGCGCTGATCGCCGAGATGGACAGCGAGCTGAGTGGTGAGGAGCGTCGGGCGTTGGTGGCGGCCTTTTACCTGTCGCGCAAGCACCGTGATTCCACCGAGCAGGCCTGCCCGATTCCGGCAGCGGTCGGTGAGATGGGGCGCCTGCCAGATAATTTTCGCAGTGCGCTGAATGAACACATCGAGCTGATGGTGGCGCAGTTGGCCACCAGCCCGGAAGACATCGACAAGGTGCTGGCTGATCTGGCGTTGATGGTGGGTGGTCTGGCCCTGGCGCGCGCGCTGGGGGCCGGTGAGTTGTCTGATCGATTGCTGCGCGCCGCCAAGTCGGCGGTGCTGTGACCTGAAGCGTTGGCCCTGGGAGATGAGCGATGAGCACGATGAGTTGGATTCGCGGCGTTAACGGCACATTGGGCTGGGTAGCGCCACAGATGGTTGCGAACAAGATGCGTCAGGTGTTCATGACTCCCCGCGAGACGCCACCCCGGGATTGGGAGCTGCCGCTGCTGGCCAGCGCCGAGCGCATCACCCTGCGCTTTGGTCTCTCGGCCTTGCGCTGGGGCCAGGGACCCACTGTTTTGCTGATGCACGGTTGGGAAGGGCGGCCGACCCAGTTCGCCAGCCTGATCAACGCACTGGTTGGGGCGGGCTACACCGCTGTTGCGCTCGACGGTCCGGCCCACGGTCGATCGCCCGGCCACGAGGCCAACGTGATGCTGTTTGCCCGGGCGATGCTCGAGGCCGCAGCCGAGTTGCCGCCACTGCATGCGGTCATCGGCCACTCCATGGGCGGTGCCAGTGCCATGCTCGCCGTGCAACTGGGCCTGCGTACCGAAAATCTGGTGAGCATCGCCGCTCCGGCGCGGATCCTCAGCGTGCTACGCGGTTTTGCGAAGTTCGTTGGCATGCCGGCGCGAGCACGCTCGGCGTTTATCCGCAAAATCGAGCAAGAGGTGGGCATTCCCGCTTCCCGACTGGATGTCGCCCATTATCAGCTGGACATGCCGGGGCTGATCGTCCACGCCGAAGACGACACCTTTGTGCGGGTCAGCGAATCGCAACTGATTCATGAGGCCTGGTTCGACAGTCGTCTGTTGCGGCTGGAGACGGGCGGTCATCAGCGCGTGCTGGCCGATCCTCGCGTGGTCGAGGGCGTGCTGACCTTGCTCGCCGGCCGCAGCCTGCAGGCGCGCCAATCGGCCTGATCATCCGTTACACTGCTCCCGGTCGAATAAACGGACCGGGAGTGTGGAATGGGCTGGGATCGGGCAACCCCCTTTGTGATTGACCTGCAGGTGGCCGCCGAGGACATCGACGGGCTGGGACACGCCAACAACGCGGTGTACGTCACCTGGCTCGAACGTTGCGCCTGGCGCCACTCACAGCGCCTGGGACTGGACCTGGTGGAGTATCGCCGGCTGGACCGAGCCATGGCCGTGGTCCGCCACGAGATCGATTACCTGGCCGCCGCCTACGAGGGTGACGAGCTGCAGTTGGCGACCTGGATCGTCGACTGGGACCAGCGCCTGAAAATGACCCGGAAGTTTCAGCTGGTACGCCCCAGCGACAACTCGACCCTGCTGCGAGCGCAAACCACCTTTGTCTGTATTGAGCTGTCTACGGGCCGGCCGAAGCGTATGCCGAGTGAGTTTATTGAGGGGTATGGGCCGGCGTTAGTCGAAGCATAAATCTGGCAGGTTCAGGACGTTTGTTTCTGGTGTAGGTGACGCTTACGGCTCCAGATGTAGGAGAAGGAGAATTACCTTTAGCGAACGGTCCTAATCGCACGTTTGACCCCGCCGAGACTCTCGCGAAGCTTTGAGCGCACGCCGCATTATTTCTGCCTCTCTTCTGAACAGAAATAATGGAGATCAAGCGCTGTGAGCGTCGGCTATTTTATAGGTCTGAATGACGAAACGAAGTGTGGCGGCAAGGTTCTCGATGGCGATCCGAGAATCAATCTTTACGGTGTTCTACATGCGTGTGAGGGTGATCGAGTTACGTGCGGGGTAACCGGTAAAACCTACCAGATCGTCGGTGGTATTCCTTACATGGAGAACCTGGCAGGTTGATGGCCGGCACACTCGACAGCCGCAGCGGCTGTCCATGCAAATCCGAATTGATTCCCTCGGTAAAAACCGCGACCTACACCAATAAACCATCGCCGGCACGCCCCATGCACCGCACCGGCGCACCGAGCGCTACGAGCCCCACCCGCCAGGTGCCTCCGTCGTCTTCGTACATGTCTTCGAGCTCGCTGGCAAGCGGCCCCGCTATGGGGCAAGGCAGCGCCGGATCCCCTGCGGGTGGCTTGCGCGCCTGCTGTTAGTTTCGAAAATCACCTTGATGGTGATGTGGCCCGGGGCGGGCCTTCGTAACGGAGATCTCGATGTCAGCGATATCCGTGACTTTCCCGGGAACTTGAGGTGTCTGCTGAAGGTGAAGGCCGTGCTTACAGGGGGGACTTTGATTTGGGCGACCATTGCGTTTTTGCTGGTGAAGTTCAGGTGACTCGCGGACTACCAAGAGGGGCGAGGTGGGTGAGTGACACACCCGTGGCAGTAGAAATGGTCAGTTAATTCACCAAACGCAAAAACGGCACCCGAAGGTGCCGTTTCTGTTTGTACTGCGTGCCTTTCTAAGCGATCAACCCGCCAGACCCGAGTGCTGAACCAGGGTCAGCAGCGGTTGTGGGTAGACGCCGAGGAAGAACGCCAGTACGGCGATTGCCAGCAGCATCACGCCGCCCGCTTTCTGTTCCCAGTGCAGCTGGGCGTCGACGCGGCGCAGGTTTGGCTCGATCAGGAACAGGGTGACCATCACGCGCAGGTAGTAGAACACGCCGATGGCGCTGCCCAGTACCAGCGAGCCAACCAGCCACCATTGGTGGGCTTCGACACCGGTGGCGATGATGTAGAACTTGCCGATGAAGCCGGCGGTCAGCGGGATGCCGGCCAGAGACAGCATCATCACGGTCAGTACTGCAGTCAGGTACGGACGACGCCAGAACAGGCCGCGGTACTCGTACAGGGCATCAGCGTCACGGCCTTTGTACGGCGAGGACATCAGGGTGATCACACCGAAGGCGCCGAGGCTGGTGATCACGTAGGTGACCAGGTACACGCCGATGGCTTCCAGTGCCAGACCCTTGCTCGCCACCAGGGCGATCAGCAGGTAACCGAAGTGGGCAATCGACGAGTAACCCAGCAGACGCTTGAGGTTGCTTTGGGTCAGTGCCAGCAGGTTACCGAACAGGATCGAGGCAATCGCGATCACGGTCAGCACGGTGCTCAACACGCCGCTGCTGGCCACTGGCGACATCTGGAACAGACGCACCATCACCGCGAACACCGCGACTTTCGAGGCGGTGGCGAGGAACGCCGCCACCGGTGCCGGAGCACCCTCGTAGACGTCCGGAGTCCACAGGTGGAAGGGTACCAGCGACAGTTTGAACGCCAGGCCGATCAGCATCATGCCCAGGCCCAGTTGCGCCAGCGGGCTTGGCAGGCCAGTGGCCTCCAGCGCCATGCCGATGCCGCTGAAGCTCAAGGTGCCGGCTTCGGCGTAGAGCAGGGCCATACCGAACAACAGGAACGCGGAACCGGCAGCCGACAGCACCATGTACTTGATGCCGGCTTCCAGCGAACGCTTGTTGAAGAAGGCGTAAGCCACCAGGCCGTAGACCGGTACCGACAGCAGTTCCAGGCCGATGAACAGGCCGGCCAGGTGCTGCGCGCTGACCAGCACCAGGCCACCAGCGGCGGCCAGCAGGATCAACAGGTACAGTTCTTCGCGGTTGCCCGGGTAACCGGTGCCGCCGTCGCCCAGGTAGGCATGGGCGAGGGTGACGCAGGCGAGGGTGGCGACCAGGATCAGCGCCATGTACAGGCAGGCGAAGCTGTCGATCTGCAGCAGTGGGGTCACGGCCAAAGGCGCGACTTTCAGCGCTGGCAGGATCGACAACAGGGCCAGGTTAAGACCCGCCACCGACAACAGGAAGGTCTGCGAGTGGTTGCGGCGCCAGGCGATCGCCAGCATCACCACGATAATGGTGAGGCTGGTGATCAACAGTGGCGCAAGCGCAATAAAGTGTTGAATCGTGAATTCCATAGCGCTCTTACCGGGCCGAAGCGAGTTGAGTGAAGGCGGTACCGAGCCATTGCTGCACGCCATGCATGGTCGCAGCAGAGGTATCGAGGAACGGTTGCGGGAAGACGCCGAGGTAAATCAGCAGCACCGCAAGGCCGAGCACCATGATCAGTTCGCGAGCATCCATGCCATGCAACACCGCGTCGGACTTCGACGGGCCGAAGTAGGCGCGGTGAATCATGATCAGCGAGTAGACCGAACCGAACACCAGGCCGGAGGTAGCAATCGCGGTGATCCATGGCGCACTGGCGAAGGTGCCGATCAGGATCAGGAACTCACCGACGAAGTTACCGGTACCCGGCAGACCCAGGGAGGCGGCTGCAAAGAACAGGCTGATGGCCGGCAGGTAAGCGATCTTCGACCACAGGCCGCCCATTTCACGCATGTCGCGGGTGTGAGTGCGCTCGTACAGTTGACCACTGAGGATAAACAGTGCAGCAGCCGACAGGCCGTGGGCCAGCATCTGGATCACGGCACCTTGCAGGGCTTGCGCGCTGCCGGAGTAGATGCCAATCAGCACGAAGCCCATATGGGACACGCTGGAGAAGGCGATCAGACGCTTGATGTCGGTCTGCGCAAACGCCAGGAACGCACCGTAGAAGATCCCGACCAGGCCCAGAGCCATGGCAATCGGCGCGAACTCGGCCGAAGCATTCGGGAACAGCGGCAGGGCGAAGCGCAGCAGGCCGTAGGCAGCGGTTTTCAGCAGGATACCGGCGAGGTCGACGGAACCGGCGGTCGGTGCCTGGGCGTGAGCGTCAGGCAGCCAGGAGTGAAACGGTACAACCGGCAGCTTGACC
Source organism: Pseudomonas fluorescens (assembly GCF_019212185.1). Taxonomy (NCBI): domain Bacteria; kingdom Pseudomonadati; phylum Pseudomonadota; class Gammaproteobacteria; order Pseudomonadales; family Pseudomonadaceae; genus Pseudomonas; species Pseudomonas fluorescens. The sequence goes on along the minus strand of NZ_CP078138.1, from coordinate 4,386,464 downwards.
GCGAAGGCGATGAAGAAGCCGAGCATCAGGATGTACTCGGTGGTCATCGACATCTTGGTCTTCAACAGGTCGGCGTAGTTGAAGGTGATCACACCGGTGTTGTTGAAGTTGACCAGTACCAGGGCCAGGATCGCCACCAACATGATCAGGCCGGAAGCCTGGGTGAAGATGAAGAACTTGGTCGCCGCGTAGATCCGGGTTTTCTTGCCGTCCGAAGAGCTGTGACCCCAGAGCGCGATGAGGAAGTACATCGGCACCAGCATCATTTCCCAGAAGAAGAAGAACATGAACAGGTCGAGGGCGAGGAACACGCCGACAACGCCGCCCAGGATCCACATCAGGTTCAGGTGGAAGAAGCCCACGTGACGCTGAATTTCTTTCCAGGAGCAGAGTACCGAGAGGATACCCAGCAGGCCGGTCAGCAGGATCATCAACAGCGACAGGCCGTCGAGGGCCAGGTGCACGTTGATGCCGAAGCGCTCGATCCAGACGTGCTTGAATTCAAGCGCCCAGGTCGGGTCGGCGCCAGGCGCCGGCGCAAATGAATAGTCACCGTGGGCCCACAGCCAGAGGCCGAGAGCGAGTTCCAGGGTCATGGTCAACAGCGCAATCCAGCGCGGGAGGGTGGCGCCGAAGCGCTCAGCCATCCAGCACAGCAGGCCGCCGATGAAGGGAATCAGGATTAGCCAAGGCAGAATCATGACGGGCTCGTTTCCTTTCGCAAGTTCGCAAGGTTCATATCAGACCGCTACCAGCACGATGGCGCCGATAACCAGCACGGCACCAGCAGCCATCGAGGCAGCGTACCAACGCAGTTGACCGGTCTCGGTACGGCTCAGGGAGTTGTGACCCCCTTTGGCCAGACGCGGGATCAAACCGATGGTTTGGTCGAACGGGTCTTTGCGCAGCAGGTGGCTGATCGCCAGGTATGGCTTGACGAACAGTTTGTCGTAGATCCAGTCGAAGCCCCAGGCAGCGAACCACCAGGCCGAGAGCAGGCGGCCGATGCCGCTGTTGGCGATCGCGGTGACGAACCGACGCTTGCCGAGGAACAGCAGCGCGGCCAGCAGGATACCGGACAGGGCGATGGCGCCCGAGGCGATTTCCAGGCTGTGCTTGGCTTCGCCGCCGGCGTGACCAACGCTTTCTGGCAGTACGCCATGCAGCGGTGGAACGATCATCGCGCCAATGGCGGTCGACAACACGATCAGCACCGACAGTGGCAACCAGTGGGCAATGCCGTGGCCGGCGTGGGCTTCGGTCTTGGCTTCACCGTGGAACGCGATGAAGATCAGGCGGAAGGTGTACAGCGAAGTCATGAACGCACCGACCAGGCCGGCGTACAGCAGACCGTGGTTGCCGCTGGCGAAGGCTTCCCAGAGGATTTCGTCTTTCGAGTAGAAACCTGCGGTCACCAGTGGCAGGGCCGCGAGGGCCGCGCCGCCGACGATGAAGCTGGCGTAGGCCAGTGGCAGCTTTTTCCACAGACCACCCATCTTGAAGATGTTCTGCTCGTGGTGGCAGGCAACGATCACCGCACCGGAAGCAAGGAACAGCAGGGCCTTGAAGAAGGCGTGGGTCATCAGGTGGAAGATCGCGCCGTCCCAGGCACCGACGCCCAGGGCCAGGAACATGTAGCCGATCTGGCTCATGGTCGAGTAGGCGAGGATACGCTTGATGTCGGTCTGGACCAGGGCTGCGAAACCCGCCAGCACCAGGGTCACACCGCCGACCAGGCCAACCAGTTGCAGGATGTCCGGCGCCAGGGCGAACAAGCCGTGGGTACGGGCAATCAGGTAGACACCGGCGGTCACCATGGTGGCGGCGTGGATCAGTGCCGAAACCGGGGTAGGACCAGCCATCGCATCCGCCAGCCAGGTTTGCAGCGGCAGTTGTGCCGATTTACCAACAGCGCCGCCCAGCAGCATCAGGGTCGCCAGAACGATCCAGAAGTCGCCAGCCTGGAATTTCTGCGGTGCCAGCACCAGCAGTTCCTGGATGTTCAGCGTGCCCACCTGTTGGAACAGGATGAACAGGCCGATGGCCATGAACACGTCACCTATGCGGGTCACGATGAAGGCTTTGAGTGCTGCGTTACCGTTGTTGCGGTTGCTGTAGTAGAAACCGATCAACAGGTAGGAGCACAGGCCCACGCCTTCCCAGCCGAAGTACAGGAACAACAGGTTATCGCCGAGCACCAGGAACAGCATGCTGGCGATAAACAGGTTGGTGTAGGCGAAGAAACGCGAGTAGCCGTCTTCACCGCGCATGTACCAGGACGCGAACAGGTGGATCAGGAAGCCGACGCCGACCACCACGCCGAGCATGGTGACCGACAGGCCATCCAGGTACAGGGCGAAGTTCGGAGCGAAGCCGTCAACCGACATCCACTGCCACAACACCTGGGTGTAGTGGCCGCCTTCCGGCGGTGCGACGTTGAATTGCCAGATCACGTAGGCGGTCACGATCGCCGACAGGCCGATGGAGCCGACGCCGATCAGTGCCGCGAGGTTTTCCGAGAGGCGGCCGCGGGAGAACGACAGCAGCAGGAACCCGATCAGCGGGAATACGAAAGTCAGAAAGAGTAGGTTCATCCGCGCATCTCACTGGCAGCGTCGATATCGAGCGTGTGGAAGCGGCGATACAGTTGCAGCAGGATCGCCAGGCCAATACTGGCTTCGGCGGCTGCCAGGCTGATCACCAGGATGAACATGATTTGTCCATCCGGCTGGCCCCAACGGGCGCCAGCCACGATGAACGCCAGGGCAGAGGCGTTCATCATCACTTCCAGACTCATCAACACGAAAAGAATGTTGCGGCGGACCATCAGGCCAACCAGGCCGAGGCAGAACAGGATGCCGGCGACCGCCAGTCCATGCTCAAGAGGGATAGCAGGCATGAGTTACTCCTTCGCCTCGTTGCGGCCCAAGTGGAATGCCGTGACGGCTGCAGCGAGCAGCAGCATCGAGGCGAGTTCGACCACCAGCAGGTAAGGACCGAACAGGCTGATGCCCACGGCCTTGGCGTCTACGGTGGTTTGACCGATGGCCGCACCGCTGCTGTGGCTGAACAGGACATACAGCAGTTCAGCCAGCAGCAGAGCGGCGAGTACGACCGGACCCAGCCAGATGCCGGGCTTGAGCCACACGCGCTCTTGCTGAACCGCGGCAGGGCCGAGGTTGAGCATCATCACCACGAACACGAACAGCACCATGATGGCGCCGGCGTAGGCGATCACTTCCAGGACCCCGGCAAATGGTGCACCGAGGCTGAAGAAAGTCATCGCCACGGCGATCAGCGAAATAATCAGGTAGAGCAGGGCGTGCACAGGGTTGGTGTTGGTGACCACACGAAGCGTGGACACCACCGCAATACCCGATGCGAAATAGAAAGCGAATTCCATCTTTCTTCCTTAAGGCAGCAAGCTCTTCACGTTGATCGGCTCGGCTTCGTTTTGTGCGGCGCCTTTCGGCTTACCGGCAACGGCCATACCTGCAACACGATAGAAGTTGTAATCAGGGTTTTTACCGGGACCAGAGATCAGAAGGTCTTCTTTCTCGTACACCAGGTCCTGACGTTTGAACTCGGCCATTTCGAAATCCGGTGTCAGCTGGATTGCGGTGGTCGGGCAAGCTTCCTCGCAGAGGCCGCAGAAGATGCAACGCGAGAAGTTGATACGGAAGAATTCCGGGTACCAGCGACCGTCTTCGGTTTCAGCTTTCTGCAGCGAGATGCAACCCACCGGGCACGCCACGGCGCACAGGTTGCAGGCTACGCAACGTTCTTCGCCATCCGGGTCGCGGGTCAGGACAATACGGCCACGGTAGCGTGGCGGCAGGTAGACCGCTTCTTCCGGGTATTGCAGGGTGTCGCGCTTGCGGAAGCCATGGCCGAAAACCATGATCAGGCTGCGCAACTGGGTACCGGTACCCTTAACGATGTCGCCAATATATTTGAACATGGGTCAAATCCTCACTGAACCGCGCCCGCAGGCGTGTTCCACAACACCACCGCAGCGGTCACCAGCAAATTGATCAGGGTCAGTGGCAGGCAGAATCTCCAGCTGAAATCCATCACCTGGTCATAACGCGGGCGCGGGATCGATGCGCGCAACAGGATGAACAGCATGATGAAGAACGCGGTCTTGACTGCGAACCAGAAGAACGCCAGTTGCGGCAGGATGCCGAACGGACCGTGCCAGCCGCCGAAGAACAGGGTGACCAGCAGCGCCGAGATCAGGATGATGCCGATGTACTCGCCGACAAAGAACATGCCCCATTTCATGCCGGCATATTCAATGTGGTAACCGTCGGCCAGTTCCTGTTCCGCTTCCGGCTGGTCGAACGGGTGACGGTGAGTCACGGCGACGCCAGCGATGAAGAAGGTACAGAAGCCGAAGAACTGCGGAATGATGAACCACAGGTTCTGCGCCTGGTATTCGACGATGTCGCGCATGTTGAACGAGCCGACCTGGACCACGATGCCCATCAGAGCCAGGCCCATGAACACTTCGTAGGACACGGTCTGCGCCGAAGCCCGCAAGCTGCCCAAGAGGGCAAACTTGTTGTTACTCGACCAGCCGGCGAACAGCACCGCGTAGACCGACAGGCCGGCCATGGCGAAGAAGAACAGCAGGCCGATGTTCAGGTCCGCGACACCCCAGGTCGGGGTGATCGGGATGATCGCGAAGGCGATCAGCAAGGCGCTCATGGCCACGACCGGTGCCAGGGTGAAGATCACCTTGTCGGCAAACGGCGGGGTCCAGTCTTCCTTGAAGAACATCTTCAACATGTCGGCCGCGATCTGGAACATGCCGAATGGCCCAACGCGGTTCGGACCGTAACGGTCCTGCCACCAGCCCAGCAGGCGCCGCTCGACGAAGCTGAGCAGGGCGCCGGCGACCACCACGGCCAGCAGCACCACGATCGCCTTGACGACCGCGATGATCGTGTCGATCACTTCAGGGGTGAACCAGGTCATTGCGCTGCCTCCTGCAGACCATCAACGGATGCGCCAAAGATGGCTGGCGGGATGCCTGCCAGGCCGGCTGGCAAAGCAACCAGGCCAGCACTCAGCTCTTCGTTGATGCGCAGCGGCAGACGCAGGGTCTGGCCGGCAACGTTGAGGCTGAGCAGGGCACCTTCGTTGACGCCCAGGCGATCGGCTTCGGACTTGGCCAGTGCAACGTAGGCAGTCGGAATGCGCTCTTGTACCGGTGCGGCCTTGGAAGAGTTCTCTTCGCTGCCGAACAGGTGGAAGAACGGCACGACTTGCCAAGTGCCCTGGGCCGGGTTGAAGGCGCGTGGAACAGTGGCGAACCAGTTCAGCGCATCACCCTGGCTTTCGATCAGGCGAGTGCCTGGATCACCGGCACGCAGGTGACCACCGACTTCGTCCTGGAACTTGTTCCAGGCCTGCGGCGAGTTCCAGCCCGGCGACCAGGCGAACGGCACTTGCTGGCGCGGTTCGGCGGAGCCCGAGTAACCTTCCATGGAGAAGGCAAACGCGGTGTCCTTGTCTTGCGGGGTGCGTGGCTCGTGGACGCTGATGTCGGCACGCATCGCGGTACGACCGGAGTAGCGCAGCGGTTCACGTGCCAGCTTCATGCCCTTGATGCGGAACGAAGCGGACGGCGCGGCGTTGACGATACCGGCCAGTTGGCTGCTGCTCGCGGCGCAGGCTGCGGTGACGTGGTCCAGTTGGGTCCAGTCCACCGGTTGGTTGAGCAGGGTTGCACGCAGGGCGTGCAACCAGCGCCAGCCTTCGTGAACCAGGATGCTGGCATCCATGTACTGCGGGTCGAAGACCTGGAAGAAGCGCTGGGCGCGGCCTTCCTGGCTGACCAGGGTGCCGTCGCCTTCGGCGAAGCTGGCGGCTGGCAGGACCAGGTGCGCACGGTCGCTGGTGGCGGTCTTCTGATGGTCGGCGACGATCAGCACTTTCGCAGCGTTCAGCGCGGCATCGACCTTGGCTTTGGCGGTGCGGGTGTAAAGGTCGTTTTCCAGCACGACGATGGCGTCGGCCTTACCGTCGATCACCGCTTGCAGGGCAGCGTCTACCGACTCGCCACCGAGCATGGCCAGGCCGAGGCTGTTGGCTTCCGGCACGATCAGGCTGATGGAACCGTTCTTCTCGCGCAGTTTGAGTGCCTTGGCGATGTTCGCCGCCGCTTCGATCAGCGCGTTGGAGCCCAGCGAAGTACCGGCAATGATCAGTGGGCGCTTGGCGGCCAGCAGGGCATCGGCGATACGTTTGGCCAGTTCCAGGGCTTCAGCGTCCAGGCCTTCAACTGCCGGAGCGCTGGCGTCGAGGGCGTGGGCCACGGCGAAACCGATGCGCGCGAGGTCGTCGGGAGCAGCGTGTACGCACTCTTCGGCAACGTCATCGAGCTTGGTTTCGGCGAGGCTGGCGATGAACAGTGGGTTCAGCGCGTGCTGACCGATGTTCTTCACCGCCGCATCTAGCCACGGCTGAACGCGCATGGCGTCGGCCATGTCTTCGGCCTTGCCCTTGACCGACTGGCGCAGGGCCAGAGCCATGCGTGCGGCCGTCTGGGTCAGGTCTTCACCGAGGACGAACACGGCGTCGTGATCTTCAATGTCGCGCATGGTCGGGATCGGCAGCGGGCTGTCTTTCAGCACCTGCATGACCAGGCGGATACGCGCCAGCTCACCGGCTTCGATGCCGCTGTAGAAATGCTCGGCACCGACCAGTTCGCGCAGCGCGTAGTTGCTTTCGAGGCTGGCGCGGGGCGAACCGATACCGACGATGTTGCGACCGCGCAGCAGGTCAGCAGCCTTGTCCAGCGCTTCGTCCAAGCTCAGCTTGGCGCCGTTGGCCAGCAGAGGCTGGCGCGGGCGGTCTTCGCGGTTGACGTAGCCATAGCCGAAACGACCACGGTCGCACAGGAAGTACTGGTTCACCGAACCGTTGTAGCGGTTTTCGATGCGACGCAGTTCGCCGTAACGCTCACCCGGGGAAATGTTGCAACCGCTGGAGCAGCCATGGCAGATGCTCGGCGAGAACTGCATGTCCCATTTACGGTTGTAACGCTCGGAGTGAGTCTTGTCGGTAAACACACCGGTCGGGCAGACCTCGGTGAGGTTGCCGGAGAACTCGCTTTCGAGCACGCCGTCTTCAACGCGACCGAAGTACACGTTGTCGTGCGCGCCGTACACGCCCAGGTCGGTGCCGCCGGCGTAGTCCTTATAGAAACGCACGCAACGGTAGCAGGCGATGCAGCGGTTCATTTCATGGGAAATGAACGGGCCCAGTTGCTGGTTCTGGTGGGTACGCTTGGTGAAGCGGTAACGGCGCTCGTTGTGGCCGGTCATTACCGTCATGTCTTGCAGGTGGCAGTGACCGCCTTCTTCGCACACAGGGCAGTCGTGCGGGTGGTTGGTCATCAGCCATTCGACAACACTGGCGCGGAACGCCTTGGATTCGTCATCGTCGATGGAGATCCAGGTGTTGTCGGTGGCAGGGGTCATGCAGGACATGACGATACGACCACGGGTGTCGTTCTCGTCGGTGTACTGCTTGACCGCGCACTGGCGGCAAGCGCCAACGCTGCCCAGGGCAGGGTGCCAGCAGAAATACGGGATATCGAGGCCTAGCGACAGACATGCCTGTAACAGGTTGTCTGCCCCGTCGACTTCGAGCGCTTTGCCGTCTACGTGGATAGTGGCCATTGTTCAAAGTTCTTCGTTGGCCCGGTGTCAGCGGGCGTGGCTAATGGAATCTGGTCATTCGCGTGAGTCAAAACAGCCGTTTCCGGCGTCATCACACGACAAGCGAAGGGCACGGACCCTTCGCTTTTTTCAACGGTTACGCGCCGACTACGATCGGCTTTGCCAGGGGCGGGACGGCGGCGCTGAGAGGCGCAATACCGGCTTCGAACTCTGGACGGAAGTATTTGATTGCGCTGCCCAACGGCTCCACGGCGCCCGGTGCGTGAGCACAGAACGTCTTGCCTGGGCCGAGGAAGCCGACCAGACCCAGCAGGGTCTCGATATCGCCGGGCTGGCCCTGGCCGTTCTCGATGGCCATCAGCAGCTTGACGCTCCATGGCAGGCCATCACGGCACGGGGTGCAGAAGCCGCAGGATTCGCGGGCGAAGAACTGCTCCATGTTGCGCAGCAGGGATACCATGTTGACGCTGTCATCCACCGCCATGGCCAGGCCGGTGCCCATACGGGTGCCGACCTTGGCGATGCCGCCGGCGTACATCTGTGCGTCCAGGTGTTCTGGCAACAGGAAGCCCGTACCGGCGCCGCCTGGCTGCCAGCACTTGAGCGTGTAGCCGTCGCGCATGCCGCCGGCGTAGTCTTCGAACAGCTCGCGCGCAGGCACGCCGAATGGCAGCTCCCACAGGCCAGGGTTCTTCACTTTGCCGGAGAAGCCCATCAGCTTGGTGCCGTGGTCTTCACTGCCTTCGCGGGCGAGGGATTTGTACCACTCGACGCCGTCGCCGATGATCGCAGGCACGTTGCACAGGGTCTCGACGTTGTTCACGCAAGTCGGCTTGCCCCACACGCCAACGGCGGCCGGGAAGGGCGGCTTGGAGCGTGGGTTGGCGCGGCGACCTTCGAGGGAGTTGATCAGTGCGGTTTCTTCGCCGCAGATGTAACGCCCGGCGCCGGTGTGCACGAACAGTTCGAAGTCGAAACCCGAACCGAGGATGTTCTTGCCCAAAAGGCCAGCCGCCTTGGCTTCTTCCACGGCACGGTTGAGGTGCTTGGCGGCGGTGGTGTACTCGCCACGCAGGAAGATGTAGCCACGGTAGGTTTTCAGCGCGCGGGCGCTGATCAGCATGCCTTCGATCAGCAGATGGGGCAGTTGCTCCATCAGCATGCGGTCTTTCCAGGTGTTCGGCTCCATTTCATCCGCGTTGCACAGCAGGTAGCGGATGTTCATGGATTCGTCTTTGGGCATCAGGCCCCATTTGACGCCGGTCGGGAAGCCCGCACCGCCACGGCCCTTGAGGCCGGCGTCCTTGACGGTCTGGACGATGCCGTCCTGGTCCATCTCGGCAAACGCCTTGCGTGCCGCGGCGTAACCGTTTTTGGCCTGGTACTCGTCGAGCCACACGGCTTGACCGTCGTCGCGCAGGCGCCAGGTCAGCGGGTGGGTCTCGGGCGAGCGCTTGATCAGGTTCGCTGGGCCAAAGGAAGTCAGGGTCATACGTAGCCCTCCAACAGTTTGGCAACGCCGGCAGGCTGCACGTCGCCGAACGTGTCGTCGTCGATCATCAGCGCCGGGGCCTTGTCGCAGTTGCCCAGGCAGCACACCGGCAGCAGGGTGAAACGCCCGTCCGCCGTGGTCTGGCCGAGGCCGATGCCCAGCTTGTTCTGGATTTCGCTGACCACGGATTCGTGGCCGCCGATGTAGCAGACCATGCTGTCGCAGACGCGAATGATGTGGCGGCCGACTGGCTGGCGGAAGATCTGGCTGTAGAACGTCGCCACGCCTTCAACGTCGCTGGCCGGGATGCCGAGGATTTCGCCGATGGCGTACAGGGCGCCGTCCGGCACCCAGCCACGTTCCTTCTGGACGATCTTCAGCGCTTCGATCGACGCCGCGCGCGGATCTTCATAGTGATGCAGCTCGTGCTCGATGGCCGAGCGCTCGGTTTCGCTCAGGGCGAAACGGTCTGTCTGGATAAGCGTGCTGTTCATGCTTAGCGGTCCACGTCGGCCATAACGAAGTCGATACTACCCAGGTACGCAATCAAGTCCGCGACCATCTCGCCTTTGATCACCGAAGGGATCTGCTGCAAGTGGGCGAAGCTCGGCGTGCGAATCCGGGTGCGGTAGCTCATGGTGCCGCCGTCGCTCGTCAGGTAATAACTGTTGATGCCCTTGGTCGCTTCGATCATCTGGAAGGATTCGTTGGCCGGCATCACCGGGCCCCACGAAACTTGCAGGAAGTGCGTGATCAAGGTCTCGATGTGCTGCAGCGTGCGCTCTTTCGGCGGCGGCGTGGTCAGCGGGTGATCCGCCTTGTACGGGCCGGCCGGCATATTGCGCATGCACTGTTCGATGATCTTCAGGCTCTGGCGCATTTCTTCGACGCGCACGATGCAGCGGTCGTAGGCATCGCCATTGGCCGCCAGCGGCACTTCGAATTCGAAGTTCTCGTAGCCCGAGTATGGGCGCGCTTTACGCAGGTCGAAATCGCAGCCGGTGGAACGCAGGCCAGCACCGGTGACGCCCCATTCCAGGGCCTCTTTGGTGTTGTACTGGGCGACGCCGATGGTGCGACCCTTGAGGATGCTGTTATCCAGCGCAGCCTTTTGGTACTCGTCCAGACGCTTGGGCATCCAGTCGATGAATTCCTTGACCAGGCGCTCCCAGCCGTTCGGCAGGTCGTGGGCCACACCGCCGATGCGATACCAGGCGGGATGCAGGCGGAAACCGGTGACGGCTTCGATGACCTTGTAGGCGCGCTGACGGTCGGTGAAGGTGAAGAACACCGGGGTCATGGCGCCGACGTCCTGGATGTAAGTACCCAGGAACAGCAGATGGCTAGTGATCCGGAAGAACTCGGCCATCATGATGCGGATGGTGTCGACGCGGTCCGGCACCTTGATGCCCGCCAGCTTCTCGACCGAGAGCACGTACGGCAGGTTGTTCATCACCCCGCCGAGGTAGTCGATACGGTCGGTGTACGGGATGAAACTGTGCCAGGACTGGCGCTCGGCCATTTTCTCGGCACCACGGTGGTGGTAGCCGATGTCCGGTACGCAGTCGACGATCTCTTCGCCGTCCAGCTGCAGGATGATGCGGAACGCACCGTGAGCCGAAGGGTGGTTCGGGCCCAGGTTGAGGAACATGTAGTCCTCGTTCGCGCCGGAACGCTTCATGCCCCAGTCTTCAGGCTTGAAGCGCGCGGCTTCTTCCTCGAGCTGTTGCTTGGCCAGGGTCAGGCTGAACGGGTCGAACTCGGTGGCGCGCGCCGGGAAGTCCTTGCGCAGCGGGTGACCTTCCCAGGTCGGCGGCATCATGATGCGGCTCAGGTGCGGGTGACCCGGGAAGTCGATCCCGTACATGTCCCACACTTCGCGCTCGTACCAGTTGGCGTTGGGCCAGATGCTGGTGACGGACGGCACGCTGAGGTCGCTCTCGGACAAGGCGACCTTGATCATTACGTCACTATTACGTTCGATCGACAGCAGGTGGTAGAACACGGTGAAGTCGGCGCCGCTTGGCAGCCCTTGACGCTTGGTGCGCAGACGCTCGTCCACGCCATGCAGGTCATAAAGCATGACATACGGCTTGGGCAGGTTGCGCAGGAAGCTCAGGACTTCGACGAGTTTGGCACGGGCAACCCACAGCACCGGCATGCCGGTGCGGGTAGGCTGGGCGGTGAACGCCTCGGGGCCAAAACGGTTGTTCAGTTCGACGACCACATCCTGGTCGTCTGCCTTGTAAGGCGGGATGTACAGAGCACTGCCTGTAGTCATGGTTATTTATCGCTTTCGGTCAACGTAAAGAATGAAGCCAGCTTCTCGTTTCTTTGCAGGAACTGTTCTGGATCAGACTTCGTCGGGGCTGCGCAGGTTGGTGACCTGAATACGCTGTTCGCGGCGCTGTTCCTTCTGCGAAGGCATCTCGGCGCGATACACGCCTTGATCACCAACGACCCAGGAAAGTGGGCGACGCTCCTGGCCAATCGACTCCTGCAACAGCATCAGGCCTTGCAGGAAAGCTTCAGGGCGGGGCGGGCAGCCAGGCACGTAGACATCCACGGGCAGGAACTTGTCTACCCCCTGGACGACGGAGTAGATGTCGTACATGCCGCCCGAGTTGGCGCATGAACCCATCGAGATGACCCACTTCGGTTCGAGCATCTGCTCGTACAGGCGCTGGATGATCGGCGCCATCTTGATGAAGCAGGTACCGGCGATAACCATGAAATCCGCCTGGCGCGGCGATGCCCGGATAACTTCGGCGCCAAAGCGCGCGATGTCGTGGGGCGCCGTGAAGGCGGTGGTCATTTCCACGTAGCAGCACGAAAGGCCGAAGTTGTACGGCCACAGGGAGTTCTTGCGTCCCCAGTTGACCGCACCGCTCAGCACGTCTTCGAGCTTGCCCATGTAAATGTTTTTGTGGACTTGATCTTCTAACGGATCGGAAACGGTTTCCCGCTCGCCGATCGGGTACTGCTCGTTAGGAGCATCCGGGTCGATCCTGGTGAGATTGTATTGCATTGCCAAAGCCTCATTGTTTCAGCTTCGCCTGCCGCTTACGACGAGCTTCCGGAGCCCAGTCAAGGGCGCCCACTCGAAATAGGTAGACAAGACCTGCCAACAGAATTGCTATGAAAACGAGAGCTTCGACGAATCCGGTCCAGCCGCTTTCGCGGACGGACACAGACCATGCAAAGAGAAAGAGGGCTTCGATATCGAAGATCACGAAGAGCATCGCGACCAGATAGAATTTGGCTGAGAGCCGCAAGCGGGCGCCACCTGTAGGTAGCATGCCGGACTCGAACGGTTCGTTTTTGCTGCGACCCCAGGCTTTTGACCCGAGGAGGGCGGAGACGCCGAGCATGAAGGCGCAGAGGCCAACGACACCCAGAAGGAAAATGGCAAAGCCCCAGTTGTGGGCCATGAGTCCTGTCGCTTCGGGCATGCTGGTAATCCTTAACAGAGAGCAAGGGTCTCTGAGCTTGATAAAGAAATAAAGCAGTGACGATATGTCGCAGCGCAATCAATCCCGCTGATTTTATGGCTAAACGCCCTGCAAGTAAAATTCCTATAGCGAAATTATTTATAGGAATAAGGACATTAGCAGTCGTCGATGCCCTGTGGGCCTTGGTAGGTGGGCATTAGGCCGGATTTCGCCAATTATGTTTTGTTTACAGTGTAACGAACGGAATTCTTTCTAAATGATAATCAATATTGTTTGGATTGGTTTTTAATCTGTTTATCAGTTAAGTGCGCCGGAAAGTTGCCCTTACATGGCTGTTACTTGTAGGAACGGGCCTGCTCGCGAAAGCGATGTTTCAGGCAATATTTTTGCTGGATGTGCCGGCCTCATCGCGAGCAGGCTCGCTCCTACAGGGTTCTGAATGCGCCACAACGCCTGCGCTCGCCACAAAACCTGTGGGAGCGAGCCTGCTCGCGATGAAGTTCATGCGGTGTTGTGCCAAAAAAAACGCCCCGAACCATTCGGTCGGGGCGTCAGAGGTGCAGCGCTACGGTTAGCTGTTCAATCGGTTCGCAGCGGCCGTTGACTCAAGCGAAGCCGATCAGTGGAACTGTTCTTCTTCAGTCGAACCGGTCAGTGCGGTGACCGACGACGAACCGCCCTGGATCACGGTGGTCATGTCGTCGAAGTAGCCAGTGCCCACTTCCTGCTGGTGCGCCACGAAGGTGTAGCCCTTGGCCGCGTCAGCGAATTCCTGCTCTTGCAGTTTCACGTAGGCAGTCATGTCGTTGCGGGCATAGTCGTGCGCCAGGTTGAACATGCTGTGCCACATGTTGTGAATGCCGGCCAGGGTGATGAACTGGTGCTTGTAGCCCATGGCGGACAGTTCGCGCTGGAACTTGGCGATGGTCGCGTCGTCCAGGTTTTTCTTCCAGTTGAAGGAAGGCGAGCAGTTGTAGGACAGCAGTTGGTCCGGGTATTCCTTTTTGATCGCTTCGGCGAAGCGACGAGCCTCGTCCAGGTCCGGCTTGGCGGTTTCGCACCAGATCAGGTCGGCGTATGGCGCGTAGGCCAGGCCGCGGGCAATCGCCTGGTCCAGGCCGGCGCGGACCTTGTAGAAGCCTTCCTGGGTGCGCTCGCCAGTCACGAATGGCTGGTCGTATGGGTCGCAGTCGGATGTCAGCAGGTCAGCGGCGTTGGCGTCGGTACGAGCCAGGATGATGGTCGGGGTGCCAGCAACGTCGGCCGCCAGACGAGCAGCGGTCAGCTTCTGCACGGCTTCCTGAGTTGGAACCAGCACCTTGCCGCCCATGTGGCCGCATTTCTTCACGGAAGCCAGCTGGTCTTCGAAGTGAACGCCGGCGGCGCCTGCTTCGATCATGCTCTTCATCAGCTCGTAGGCGTTCAGTACGCCGCCGAAACCGGCTTCAGCGTCGGCAACGATCGGTGCGAAGTAGTCGATGTAGCCAGCGTCGCCCGGGTTCTTGCCGGCTTTCCACTGGATCTGGTCGGCACGACGGAACGAGTTGTTGATGCGCTTGACCACGGTCGGAACCGAGTCAACCGGGTACAGCGATTGGTCTGGGTACATCGATTCGGCGGAGTTGTTGTCCGCAGCCACTTGCCAGCCCGACAGGTAGATCGCCTGAATGCCGGCCTTGACCTGTTGTACAGCCTGGCCGCCGGTCAGGGCGCCCATGCAGTTGACGAAATCTTTCTCAGGACGGAAGGCTGGCTTGGCACCCTGGGTGACCAGGTTCCACAGCTTTTCAGCGCCCATTTTTGCAAAGGTGTGCTCAGGTTGAACCGAGCCACGCAGACGGACGACGTCAGCAGCGGAGTAAGTGCGTGTCACGCCTTTCCAGCGCGGGTTTTCAGCCCAGTCTTTTTCGAGGGCTGCAATTTGCTGTTCGCGTGTCAGTGCCATGGAGATAAACCTCGTCGCATAGGTCTTGGGTGGAAAATTCCGTTTGCCAGGTACGCATGTCAAAGGGCGTAAGAGGCTGCTCGCTGACCAGAAGCACAGGTGGTCAAGTCGGGTTCGGCGGGGTGGCGACGGGATGAACGATGGGCTCGGGGGGGGAGGCTGAGCAGGTAAAGGCGAGCTGTCGGGCGCATTCGGCGTCGTGGGCCTGGTGCGAACATCAGTGGTGTGCCGGGTTACCTAATTACGCTTCCGTCCCTCGGGACAACTTCGTTCCAGTCGGCAACCTCGTCAAACACACCTTGTGGGCGGTACAGACACGAAGCGGCTCGCGGGGTAGGTGCGAACATCGCTTCGAAGGCCCTTGCCAGGGCCTCTGATTAGCGGGAGCGAGGCCATCATGCCTTTGCTTTTTTGTATCGTCAAACGTTTTGTAGTGCTTTTTTTCTGGCACTACATCTTTGGTCTAATACGACTTATCAGTCAGTTTTCGGTGAGTTAGTCCAAAGTCTCGACTTTGACCCTCAAGGTCATGTCTTCCCGGCCCTGAGTCGCGTAGCTGCGGGTCAAGCGCTGTTTGTCGGCCTGGGTCTGATGGTTGATGCCGGCCAGGGTGATCCATTCGCCGACCCGGCCGCTGACGGTTGTGTCGGTGCTTTGCACGTTCACTACATCGGGGCGTTCCTGGCTGAGGCGGTCGCGGTTGGTGCTGATGGCCAGGTGCACGGTGTCGCCGGTGAGGCTGGCCGTGACGTAGAAACCCTGGGTGACATTGCGGTATTCGGTCTGGCTGAGCAGGCGGCCGTAGCCGTCAGTCTGGGTGCTGGTGAGGGGCACGCTCTGGCCAGTCTGGATCAATGCGGGCACGCCTTCGCTGGCCTGGATCTGCTGGGTTCCGCCTTCGCGACTTTCGGTGGAGTAGGTGATGACGCGGGATTGTGGGTCGCCACTGTCCTGCTGATTCTGTTGGCTGGTGTCGACGGTGATCAGCAAGCGCTTGGGCGCGGTGTCGAGTTGGCTGATTAAGGTGTTGAGTTCATCGATCTTTTCCTGCGGGGCGTTGACGATCAGCTTATTGCCGTAGGCGCTGACGTCGCCGTCCTTGCCGATAAATTTCTGCGCCACGGGCAGCAGGTCGGCGCTGGTGCGGTGGTTGAGAGGCACCACGGCAGTTGCCGCGACGGCTGAAAGGCTCCAGCCGAGCAGGAGTGTGGTGAGCAGGGTGCGTAGGGGCATGTCCATATTCTCCGCCTTGGAAAATCACGATAGTGCCAGTTTGTCGGCTCGCGAGGAGGCAAGTTGAATCCTAGACAGCAAAACGCCCCGGCATTGGGAAATGACGGGGCGTTTTGTGGGGCTCGCGATGGTCACGCCACGGTCTCAGACCGAGTGACGCACCATATCAACATGGGGAATCCCGGCTTCGAGGAATTCCGCGCTGACTACCTGAAAGCCCAGGCGCTCGTAGAACGCCGTGGCCTGAACCTGGGCGCTGAGCATCTGCTGCTTGAGACCGCGTTTCTCGGCCTCGCCGATCACCGCTTGCATCAAGGCATCACCGACCTTCAAGCCGCGCCAGTCTTTGAGCACCGATACCCGGCCTATGTGCCCGTCAGGCAGCAGGCGCGCAGTACCGATCGGAAAGTCGCCTTCGAAAGCGAGGAAATGCACGGCGCTCGCGTCGTCGGCATCCCATTCCAGTTCCGGTGGAACCGATTGCTCGGCGATGAACACCGCTTCACGAATGCGCCGGATCTCAGCGATGTCCTTCTGCCAGTCTGCGACACTTACGTGAATCTTATTCATCGGCAAACCCCAGGCTTCCTTGCTTGACCAGTTCGCACAGCAGGCCGCGGCCGTCTTCGTCGCTCAGCCATGGGCCGAGGTTGTCGACATGCAGGGCGTCGGCGGCGCAGATCATTTTCAGCAGCTCGCGCAGCTTGCCCGGCAGGTAACGGCTCTGGCCGCTGGCGAACAGCAGCAGGTCGTCATCGACTTCGGACCAGGCCAGGCGTGCGCTCGGGTTGCGAATTAGCACCGCGCCTTGTTCCAGGGCACTCAGGAAGTCGTCTTCCTCGATGTCTTCCGGGCCTGCGACCAGTTCCGGGTAGCGCGGCTCGGTCATGAACTGGCCGAACCAAGTCAGCAGCAGGCGTTCGTCGCTCATGTGCTCGGCCAGCAGGCTTTTCAGGCGGCCAAGGGCGTCGTGCTGGATCTGGTGTGGATCGGCGACCGGCTGCGCGTCGGCGTCGGTGTAGCGCTCTTCGTCAGTCAGGAACTGGCTAAGGAAGTCGGTGAAGTGGCTCAGCACTTCGGCAGCGCTCGGCGCACGGAAACCGACCGAGTAGGTCAGGCAGTCGTCGACGGCCACGCCGCAGTGGGCCAGGCGCGGTGGCAGGTAGAGCATGTCGCCCGGTTCCAGCACCCACTCATCGGTGGCTTCGAATTCGGCGAGGATGCGCAGGTCGGCGTGTTGCAGTAGCGGACTCTCGGAGTCGCACATCTGGCCGATTTTCCAGTTGCGCTTGCCGTGACCCTGCAGCAGGAATACGTCGTAGTTGTCGAAGTGCGGGCCGACGCTGCCGCCAGGCGCGGCGAAGCTGATCATCACGTCATCGACGCGCCAGCTCGGCAGGAAGCGGAAGTTTTCCAGCAGTTCGCTGACTTCCGGGACGAACTGGTCAACCGCTTGTACCAGCAAGGTCCACTCACGCTCAGGCAGTTTGCTGAACTCGTCTTCGGCGAACGGTCCGCGACGCAATTCCCATGGACGCTCGCCGTTCTCGATCACCAGACGCGATTCAACTTCTTCTTCCAGTGCCAGGCCGGCCAGTTCGTCGGCGTCGATCGGGCTTTCGAAGTCAGGAAACGCCTGGCGGATCAGCAGCGGTTTCTTCTGCCAATAGTCGCGCATGAACTCGCGCGCCGTGATACCGCCCAGGAGTTGAAGAGGAATGTCAGGATTCATGTGTAACCTATTGAAAAAAAGCATTTTTCAGACGGGAATAAAAACGCCCGGCGCGGCCGGGCGTCTCAAACGTGTCCAGCGGTCAATCAGATGCGCTTGGCTTGCTCTACAGCGTTGCCGATGTAGTTGGCCGGGGTCAGCTGTTTCAGCTCGGCCTTGGCCTGTGCAGGCATGTCCAGGGCATCGATGAAAGTCTGCAGCGCTTCAGGGCTGATGCCCTTGCCACGGGTCAGTTCTTTGAGCTTTTCGTACGGGTTTTCGATGTTGTAGCGGCGCATCACGGTCTGGATCGGCTCGGCCAGGACTTCCCAGCAGGCGTCGAGGTCAGCGGCGATTTTCTGCTCGTTGAGTTCCAGCTTGCTGATGCCTTTGAGGCTGGCTTCGTAGGCGATCACGCTATGGGCGAAGCCGACACCGAGGTTGCGCAGCACGGTGGAGTCGGTCAGGTCACGCTGCCAGCGGGAGATCGGCAGCTTGCTCGCCAGGTGCTGGAATAGCGCGTTGGCGATACCCAGGTTGCCTTCGGAGTTCTCGAAGTCGATCGGGTTGACCTTGTGCGGCATGGTCGAGGAACCGATTTCGCCAGCGATGGTGCGCTGCTTGAAATAGCCCAGGGAGATGTAGCCCCAGATGTCGCGGTCGAAGTCGATGAGGATGGTGTTGAAGCGCGCAATGGCGTCGAACAGCTCGGCGATGTAGTCGTGCGGTTCGATCTGCGTGGTGTACGGGTTGAAGCCCAGGCCCAGTTCGTCTTCGATGAAGGCGCGGGCGTTGGCTTCCCAGTCGATCTGCGGGTAGGCCGACAGGTGGGCGTTGTAGTTGCCTACGGCGCCGTTGATTTTGCCCAGCAGTGGCACGGCGGCGACCTGAGCGATCTGGCGCTCCAGGCGGTACACCACGTTCGCCAGCTCTTTGCCCAGGGTGGTCGGCGAGGCCGGTTGGCCGTGGGTGCGCGACAGCATTGGCACGTCGGCGAAGCGGATGGCCAGCTCACGGATGGCGTTGGCGGTCTGGCGCATCAGCGGCAGCATCACCTCATCGCGGCCTTCGCGCAGCATCAGGGCGTGGGACAGGTTGTTGATGTCCTCGCTGGTGCAGGCAAAGTGGATGAATTCACTAACGTTGGCCAGTTCAGGCAGCTTGGCCGCTTGCTCTTTGAGCAGATACTCGATGGCCTTGACGTCGTGGTTGGTGGTGCGCTCGATCTCTTTGACGCGCTCGGCGTGCTCCAGCGAGAAGTTCTCGGCCAGTTCGTTGAGAACGGCGTTGGCTTCGGCGGAGAAGGCTGGCACTTCCGCGATGGCGGCGTGGGCGGCCAGGCGCTGGAGCCAGCGCACTTCAACGAGGACGCGAGCACGGATCAGGCCGTATTCGCTGAAAATTGGGCGCAGGGCCTGGGTTTTGCCGGCGTAGCGGCCGTCAACAGGGGAAACCGCAGTGAGCGAAGAGAGCTGCATGGGGTGTTCTCGGACAGTCGGGCAACGAAATGGGGCGCGTATCATACATGAAAAAATTCGCCGGTCCGTCGCCAACTGACCGGCGTATTACGCGTAGTGCAAAGTTCGGTGTGCTTGATGCGAGTTACTCGTTACGCATCAATGGGTAAAGCTCTTTGAGCAATTTGCGTCGGCTGATTACCAACTGCCAGCGATGGCCGCCCAGTTGTCGCCACAGGCGTGCGGAGCGGATGCCGGCCAGGAGCAGGGCGCGAATTTTCGACGCATTGCTCGGCTGTTGCAGATTGCGCATGTCGCCGTGGACCTGAATCCGTTGGCGCAAGGTGCTCAAGGTGTCCTGGTACAGCGCGCCACAGGCGGCGACCACGTTTTCGTGGGCCGGGCCGAAGTGTTCGACCTGGGATTGAATCTGCGGCAGGCGCTTACCGATGATCTCCAGCAGGTCCTCGCGCTTGGCCAGTTGACGTTCCAGGCCGAGCATCGACAGGGCGTAGCGCAGCGGTTCGCGCTGCAGGGTGCTGGGATCGCGCTCGAGGGCGCCGATCAGTGCGCGATAGCCTTCGCGCAGGTTGATGTCGTCGCCACCGTAGACCTCCAGGGTGTCTTTGGGGTCGCGGATCAGCAAGCTACCGAGCATACAGGTCAGGCCCGCTTCGCTGACCTGGCCGGTCTTGGCGATCTTGTCCACCAGCACCGCAGCAAGAAACACGCCGCCGAGCGCCGTCAGTTGCTCCTGGGTCGGGCTCATGGACGTGAGTCCTTGCTGTGCCAGGGTTCGGCCACTTCGATGACGCCGCCGCCGAGGCAGATTTCGCCGTCGTAGAACACCACCGACTGGCCCGGGGTGACTGCGCGCTGCGGATCGTCGAAGGTGGCGCGATAGCCGCTCGCAGTTTTTTCCAGGGTGCAGGCTTGGTCGCCCTGGCGATAGCGGACTTTAGCGGTCAGGCGGCGTGGCTGGCTCAAGTCGATCGGGTTGACCCAATAGATATCGGAGGCGAGCAGGGCGCGGGAGAACAGGTACGGGTGATCATTGCCTTGGCCAACGATCAGCTCGTTGTGCTCAAGGTCCTTGATCAATACGTACCACGGCTCATCACTGGCGTCTTTCAGGCCGCCGATGCCCAGGCCCTGGCGCTGGCCGATGGTGTGGTACATCAGGCCATGGTGGCGGCCGATCACTTCACCTTCGGTGGTCTTGATCTCGCCTGGCTGAGCCGGCAGGTATTGCTTGAGGAAGTCGCTGAAACGACGTTCGCCGATGAAGCAGATACCGGTGGAGTCTTTCTTCTTGGCCGTCGCCAGCTCGTATTTTTCGGCAATTGCACGAACTTGCGGTTTTTCCAGCTCGCCGACCGGGAACAGGGTCTTGGCGATCTGCTCACCGCCGACGGCGTGGAGGAAGTAGCTCTGGTCCTTGTTCGGGTCCAGGCCCTTGAGCAGTTCGGTGCGGCCATCGATGTCGCGGCGGCGCACGTAGTGACCGGTGGCAATCAGGTCGGCGCCAAGCATCATGGCGTAGTCGAGGAACGCCTTGAACTTGATCTCGCGGTTGCACAGGATGTCCGGGTTCGGCGTGCGACCGGCCTTGTACTCGGCCAGGAAGTGCTCGAACACGTTGTCCCAGTACTCGGCGGCGAAGTTGGCGGTGTGCAGCTTGATGCCGATCTTGTCGCACACGGCCTGGGCGTCGGCCAGGTCATCCATGGCGGTGCAATACTCGGTGCCGTCGTCCTCTTCCCAGTTCTTCATGAACAGGCCTTCCACCTGATAACCCTGCTCGATCAGCAGAAGGGCGGAAACGGAAGAGTCCACGCCGCCGGACATGCCGACAATGACGCGCTTCGATTGGGTGTCAGAAGGAGCTGAATCACGCATGGGAATTAAATGAGTGTCTTGAAAAAGGACGCGATTCTAACAGGCTGGCGCCCGCAAGGCTAAAGAGAAGGACGGATCAGTTCGAGACTGAAGCAATTGCCGGCCAGATAATCATCGATGCAGCGGATGATCAGCTCGCTGCGCCAGTCATCACGCCGGGCCAGCAACTCGTCACGAGTCAGCCAGACCGCGCCGACGATGCCGTCATCGAGTTGATAATCGGGGTGATGGCGCAATGCCTTGGCGGTGAAGCAGACCCGCTGGTAGGTCACGCCGTTGCTTGGCGCCGTGTATAAGTAGAGGCCGGTGACGCCGGTGGCCTCGACGTCCCAACCGGTTTCTTCGAGGGTTTCGCGGATGGCGGCTTCGATCAGGGTCTCATGCGGGTCCAGGTGCCCGGCCGGCTGGTTAAGCACCACGCGCCCGTGCTTGAGTTCTTCGACCATCAGGAAGCGGCCGCTGTCTTCGACGATGGTGGCGACGGTGATGTGGGGTTGCCAATCCATAAACGTTCCTCGGATTTTTGCTGTGAACCCCTGGAGCTGGCAAGCCAGCTCCAGGGGGGGGGGCGGCAGATCGTTATGTGAAATCCAAAAACACGAACCCCGGCACATGGCCGGGGTTCGTGATGTTCCCTTACAACCTTACACCAGCGCAGCAATCGCCGCGTTGAGGGTGGTGCTTGGGCGCATGGCTTTGCTGATCAGCTCGGCATTGGCGTGGTAGTAACCGCCGATGTCTACTGGCTTGCCCTGGACGGCGTTGAGTTCGGCAACGATGGTCGCCTCGTTCTCGGTCAGGGTCTTGGCCAGTTGGCTGAACTGCGCCTGCAGAGCTGCGTCTTCGGTCTGGGCGGCCAGGGCTTGAGCCCAGTACAGCGCCAGATAGAAGTGGCTGCCGCGGTTGTCGATGTTGCCGACTTTACGCGATGGCGACTTGTTGTTGTCGAGGAACTGGCCGGTGGCCTGGTCCAGGGTCTTGGCCAGTACCAGCGCCTTCGGGTTGTTGTAGTTGACGCCCAGGTGCTCAAGCGAGGCGGCCAGCGCCAGGAATTCGCCCAGGGAGTCCCAACGCAGGAAGTTTTCTTCCAGCAATTGCTGAACGTGCTTCGGCGCCGAACCGCCAGCGCCGGTTTCGAACAGACCGCCGCCATTCATCAGCGGCACGATCGACAGCATCTTGGCGCTGGTGCCCAGTTCCATGATCGGGAACAGGTCAGTCAGGTAGTCACGCAGCACGTTGCCGGTCACCGAGATGGTGTCCTTGCCTTCGCGGGTGCGTGCCAGGGTGAAGTTCATGGCGTCGACTGGCGACATGATCTGGATGTCCAGGCCAGCGGTGTCGTGATCCTTCAGGTAAGCCTGAACTTTCTCGATCACTACGCCGTCGTGGGCGCGCATTGGGTCCAGCCAGAAGATCGCCGGAGTGCTGCTGGCGCGAGCGCGGTTGACGGCCAGCTTGACCCAATCCTGGATCGGCGCGTCTTTGGTCTGGCACATGCGGAAGATGTCGCCGGCTTCGACCGCTTGCTCCAGCAAGGTGCGGCCGTTGCTGTCGGTCACGCGGACCACGCCATCAGTCTTGATCTGGAAGGTCTTGTCGTGGGAGCCGTACTCTTCGGCTTTCTTCGCCATCAGGCCAACGTTTGGCACGCTGCCCATGGTGGTTGGGTCGAAGGCGCCGTGTTGCTTGCAGTCTTCGATCACCGCCTGGTAGATGGTGGCGTAGCAGCGATCCGGGATCACGGCCTTGGTGTCGTGCAGTTGGCCGTCGGTGCCCCACATTTTGCCGGAGTCACGGATCATGGCTGGCATCGATGCGTCGACAATCACGTCGCTTGGCACGTGCAGGTTGGTGATGCCTTTGTCGGAGTTGACCATCGCCAGGGCAGGGCGTACAGCGTACACCGCCTGGATGTCAGCTTCGATGGCAGCTTGTTGCTCAGCCGGCAGGGCCTTGATGCGCGCGTACAGGTCGCCGATACCGTTGTTCAGGTTGAAGCCGATCTGCGCCAGCACGTCAGCGTGCTTGGCCAGGGCTTCTTGATAGAACTCGGCAACGATCTGGCCGAACATGATCGGGTCGGAGACCTTCATCATGGTGGCTTTCAGGTGAACCGACAGCAGAACGCCCTTGGCCTTGGCGTCTTCGATCTCGGCGGCAATGAAGCTGCGCAGAGCGTTCTTGCTCATCACGGCGCAATCGAGGATCTCACCGGCTTGTACGGTGGTTTTTGCCTTCAGGACGGTGGCGGTGCCGTCTTGAGCGATCAGTTCGATTTTCACGGCGTCAGCGGCGTCGATCAGGGCAGCCTTTTCGCTGCCGTAGAAATCGCCGGTGCTCATGTGAGCCACGTGAGACTTGGAGTCCTTGGCCCAGGCGCCCATTTTGTGCGGGTGCTTGCGCGCGTAGTTTTTCACCGACAGCGGAGCGCGGCGGTCGGAGTTGCCTTCACGCAGTACCGGGTTTACGGCGCTGCCCTTGACCTTGTCGTAACGGGCCTTGGCGTCCTTGTCGGCGTCGCTGGTCGGATTTTCCGGGTAGTCCGGCAGTGCATAGCCCTGGGCTTGCAGTTCTTTGATCGCGGCCTGCAGTTGCGGAACCGAAGCGCTGATGTTCGGCAACTTGATGATGTTGGCTTCAGGCGTAACAGCCAGGGCGCCCAGTTCGGCGAGGTGGTCGGCTACGGCTTTGTCACCCAGTTGCTCGGGGAAGCTGGCCAGGATACGCCCTGCGAGTGAGATATCGCGGGTTTCCACGGCGATATCGGCCGAAGCGGTAAAGGCTTCGACGATTGGCAGCAGGGAATAGGTGGCGAGGGCTGGGGCTTCGTCGGTGAAGGTGTAGATGATCTTCGAGCGGGTGGGCATATTCGGATTAACTCTCTTCTTTGCTAGAGCGTACGCAGAAACTCGAGGGGCGCCGGGTAAGCGCGTTCGTTAAAAAGTCGTCCTTGAGCCGAATGTCGAGATTTCTTCGCGGTGATGTTGGGTGCATCAGTCGAGCGTCAAGCGGGTGGGCTGCGGTAACAACCCGGCTTTTCGGGCCAAACGCGTTATCTTGGGGCGTTTGGCCGTCGTGACTCTGTGGTCAGCGGCGGCATTATACATAGGTAGCTAGCAAAACGCCGGTGGTTCATACGCCACCTGTCTCGTCCATTGGTCTAAAGGTCGCACCCGGGGTGCTGCGCAGGGTCGCTTGATGTGCTTGATTTTGGCGGTTTTCCCTTTGCTTTCAGGCTTGTAGGCCGCTAACCGTGCAGCTTTGCCATCATCTGGGTAGAACATGAGGTTCCCGTGCAGATTCAACTGGGGTACGCTCGAACGCAGCCAGATGTTCAATCCACACAACGGAGTTCAGCATGGGATACAAGAAGATTCAGGTTCCAGCAGTCGGCGACAAAATCACCGTCAATGCAGACCATTCTCTCAATGTTCCTAACAACCCGATCATCCCTTTCATTGAAGGCGATGGTATTGGCGTTGATATCAGCCCGGTCATGATCAAGGTTGTCGATGCTGCTGTGAAAAAGGCTTACGGCGGCGACCGCAAGATTTCCTGGATGGAAGTTTACGCCGGGGAAAAAGCGACTCAGGTTTACGATCAGGACACCTGGCTGCCTCAGGAGACCCTGGACGCAGTCAAGGATTACGTGGTTTCCATCAAGGGCCCGCTGACCACGCCGGTCGGTGGCGGTATCCGTTCCCTCAACGTGGCACTGCGCCAACAACTCGATCTGTATGTGTGCCTGCGTCCTGTTCGCTGGTTCGAAGGCGTGCCGAGCCCGGTCAAGAAGCCCGGTGATGTCGACATGACTATCTTCCGTGAGAACTCCGAGGACATCTACGCCGGCATCGAGTGGAAAGCCGGTTCGCCGGAAGCCACCAAGGTCATCAAGTTCCTTAAAGAAGAAATGGGTGTGACCAAGATCCGTTTCGACGAAAACTGCGGCATCGGCGTCAAGCCGGTATCCCTGGAAGGCACCAAGCGTCTGGCGCGCAAGGCCCTGCAGTATGTGGTCGACAATGACCGCGACTCGCTGACCATCGTCCACAAGGGCAACATCATGAAGTTCACCGAAGGTGCCTTCAAGGAATGGGCCTATGAAGTGGCGGCCGAGGAATTCGGCGCGACCCTGCTCGACGGCGGTCCGTGGATGCAGTTCAAGAACCCGAAAACCGGCAAGAACGTCATCGTCAAGGATGCCATCGCCGATGCCATGCTCCAGCAGATCCTGTTGCGCCCGGCGGAATACGATGTCATCGCCACCCTCAACTTGAACGGCGACTACCTGTCCGACGCCCTGGCGGCGGAAGTGGGTGGTATCGGTATTGCGCCAGGTGCGAACCTGTCCGACACCGTGGCCATGTTCGAAGCAACCCACGGTACCGCGCCGAAGTATGCCGGCAAGGACCAGGTCAACCCGGGCTCGCTGATTCTCTCTGCTGAAATGATGCTGCGTCACATGGGCTGGACCGAAGCTGCCGACCTGATCATCAAGGGCACCAACGGCGCAATCTCGGCCAAGACCGTGACCTATGACTTCGAACGTTTGATGGACGGCGCCAAGCTGCTGTCTTCCTCGGCGTTTGGCGATGCCCTGATCTCGCACATGTGAGCTGAGCGGCAATGACAAAAAGCCGGCTGACTCAAGTGATTGAGTCAGCCGGCTTTTTTATGGCTGTTCGCTATGCAATTTGATTCAGGCGGTAACGGTCTGCGCCTGCTCGCTGGTTTCGCGGGTAGTGATGTCAATGGCGGCGTTGATGTCGACTGCGTGCAAGCCCTTGGGGCCCTGAATAATACTGAAGCTCACGGATTGCCCGGCCTTCAGGGTCTTGTAGCCGTCCATCTTGATCGCCGAGTAATGGGCAAACAGGTCATCCGTTTTGCCATCCTCATTGACGAATCCGTAACCCTTGGCATTGTTGAACCACTTGACCTTGCCATTGACCTTGTCGCCTGACATACCCAACTCCCTCTGCAACAGACTCCATCACTGGAGTATCATCCAGTTAATCCTCGTCAAATCCTGTAAATAAGGTTTGACGGCGTGGATCTTTTTTACCCACTGTGGGCTCTATTGGTTGTAACACTGTTTTGCCGATAGTCAAGGCGACCGGATAGCCAGAGTTGAAAAGCTCTACGGCCGCCCCCACCACTGTATTCAGCTCAACTGACGAACCTTTCTTTCCATGCATGCAATCAGCCAGATTCGACTAACATTCAATCAGGATCGCCCGGATTCGCACGAGGACGATTCCGCGGGCATTGCGGTACAGGAAGCGAAGCCTGCCTTACAGGCGCCGCCCATGTACAAGGTGGTTTTGTTCAATGATGACTACACACCGATGGATTTCGTCGTCGAAGTGCTCGAGGTGTTTTTTAACCTGAATCGTGAGCTGGCGACCAAGGTAATGCTGGCCGTTCATACAGAGGGACGGGCAGTGTGCGGATTGTTTACCCGGGACATCGCCGAGACCAAGGCCATGCAGGTCAACCAGTACGCCAGGGAAAGCCAGCATCCGCTACTCTGTGAAATCGAGAAGGACGGTTAACGCCGACCACTTGGGTATGAGGTGAAGCTATGTTAAACCGCGAGCTCGAAGTCACCCTCAATCTCGCCTTCAAGGAGGCGCGTTCGAAACGTCATGAGTTCATGACCGTCGAACACCTCCTGTTGGCCCTATTGGATAATGAGGCAGCCGCTACCGTTTTGCGTGCCTGTGGCGCAAACCTCGACAAACTCAAGCACGACCTGCAGGAGTTCATCGACTCCACCACGCCACTGATTCCTGTGCATGACGAGGATCGTGAAACCCAGCCAACCCTGGGCTTCCAGCGTGTACTGCAACGTGCTGTCTTCCATGTACAGAGCTCGGGCAAACGCGAAGTGACTGGCGCCAACGTGCTGGTCGCGATCTTCAGTGAGCAAGAGAGTCAGGCGGTGTTCCTGCTTAAACAGCAGAGTGTTGCCCGCATCGACGTGGTCAACTACATCGCCCACGGCATTTCCAAAGTGCCGGGTCATGGTGATCACTCCGAAGGCGAACAGGACATGCAGGACGAAGAGGGCGGCGAGTCCTCTTCTTCAAGCAATCCGCTGGACGCCTACGCCAGTAACCTTAACGAATTGGCACGCCAGGGGCGTATCGATCCGCTGGTCGGGCGTGAAATGGAAGTTGAGCGTGTCGCGCAGATCCTCGCGCGCCGGCGCAAAAACAACCCGTTGCTGGTGGGTGAGGCGGGCGTGGGTAAAACCGCGATTGCCGAAGGCCTGGCCAAACGCATCGTCGACAATCAGGTGCCTGATCTGTTGGCCAACAGCGTGGTCTATTCCCTCGACCTGGGTGCCTTGCTGGCCGGTACCAAATACCGTGGCGATTTCGAGAAGCGCTTCAAGGCGTTGCTCGGCGAGCTGAAAAAACGTCCTCAGGCCATTCTGTTCATCGACGAAATCCACACCATTATTGGTGCGGGTGCTGCGTCCGGTGGCGTCATGGATGCCTCGAACCTGCTCAAGCCACTGCTGTCATCCGGTGATATTCGTTGCATCGGTTCCACCACCTTCCAGGAATTCCGCGGGATTTTCGAGAAAGACCGTGCCCTGGCGCGACGCTTCCAGAAAGTCGATGTATCGGAGCCTTCGGTGGAAGACACCATTGGTATCCTGCGCGGCCTGAAGGGGCGTTTCGAGCTTCATCACAATATCGAATACAGTGATGAAGCCTTGCGCGCCGCTGCGGAACTGGCGTCGCGATACATCAATGACCGGCATATGCCAGACAAGGCCATCGATGTCATCGACGAGGCGGGTGCGTACCAGCGCCTGCAACCGGTCGAGAGTCGGGTCAAGCGCATCGAAGTGCCTCAGGTGGAAGACATCGTCGCGAAAATCGCGCGAATTCCTCCGAAACACGTCACCAGTTCCGACAAAGAGCTGCTGCGTAACCTGGAGCGTGACCTGAAGTTGACTGTGTTTGGTCAGGACGCGGCGATCGATTCGCTGTCGACCGCCATCAAATTGTCTCGTGCCGGCCTCAAGTCGCCTGATAAACCTGTCGGTTCGTTCCTGTTTGCCGGGCCTACGGGTGTCGGTAAAACCGAAGCGGCTCGCCAGCTGGCCAAGGCCATGGGGATCGAACTGGTTCGCTTCGACATGTCCGAGTACATGGAGCGCCACACTGTTTCGCGTCTGATCGGTGCCCCTCCGGGCTACGTCGGGTTCGATCAGGGCGGTCTGCTGACCGAAGCGATCACCAAGCAACCCCATTGCGTGCTGTTGCTCGATGAAATCGAGAAGGCGCATCCGGAAGTCTTCAACCTGCTGCTGCAGGTCATGGACCACGGTACGCTCACCGATAACAACGGGCGCAAGGCGGATTTCCGCAATGTGATTGTGATCATGACCACCAACGCCGGTGCCGAAACGGCAGCCCGTGCGTCGATTGGTTTCAGTCATCAGGATCACTCATCCGATGCGATGGAAGTGATCAAGAAGAGCTTCACGCCGGAATTCCGTAACCGTCTGGACACCATTATTCAGTTTGGTCGCCTCAGTCATGAGGTCATTAAGTCCGTGGTGGACAAGTTCCTTACCGAACTGCAGGCGCAACTGGAAGACAAGCGGGTACAGCTGGAAGTTACCGATGCGGCCCGCAGTTGGCTGGCAGCGGGTGGTTACGACTCGGCGATGGGGGCTCGACCCATGGCACGCCTGATCCAGGACAAGATCAAGCGTCCACTGGCGGAGGAGATTCTGTTTGGCGAACTGGCCGACCATGGCGGTGTAGTGCACATCGACATCAAGGACGGCGAGCTGACCTTCGACTTCGAGACCACGGCGGAAATGGCCTGAGTTGGTCGCAACACAACAAAAAGGCGTCTTCGGACGCCTTTTTGCTGCCCATTGAACTCTGGAGCGAATCCCAAATCCCGCGCATACAAAAACGCCCGGCAGAGCCGGGCGTCTTGTATTGACTTGATTAGCGAGCGCGGTAGGTGATGCGCCCTTTGCTCAAGTCATAGGGCGTCAGTTCGACGCGCACTTTGTCACCGGTAAGAATACGAATGTAGTTCTTGCGCATCTTGCCGGAAATATGTGCGGTTACGACGTGCCCATTTTCCAACTCCACGCGAAACATGGTGTTGGGCAGGGTGTCGACGACAGTGCCTTCCATTTCGAAGCTGTCTTCTTTCGACATGCAGTAAAGCCCTCGGTGTCCAATGAATGGCCCGGTGCAACTGCGCCAGGCAAAAGCGGCGTGCATTGTGCCCGAAAAAGGGGGGTCAAGCCAAGAGCTTTAGGGGAAGACCTTAATTCAGAACCACCCAGCGCTGATTAATCAGCAGTTCGATAGGGCGATATTGGGTCTTGTAGTTCATTTTTTTGCAGTTCTTGATCCAGTAACCCAGGTACACCGCATCCAGGCCCAGGCGCCGGGCTTCGCCGATCTGCCAGAGGATGGCGTAGCGCCCCAGGCTGCGGCGTTCTTCGTCGGGTTCATAGAAGGTGTAGACCGCCGACAAGCCATTGGGCAGCAGATCGGTCACGGCGATCGCCAGCAGGCGACCTTCGAGGCGGAACTCGTAGAAGCGGGAAAAAGGCAAGTCGCGGACCAGGAAGGTGGAAAACTGGTCACGGCTGGGCGGATACATGTCGCCATCGGCATGGCGTTGTTCGATGTAGCGCTGGTAAAGGTCGAAGTATTCTTCGCTGAACCCCGGTTTTGCCGGGCGCACCTGCAAGTCGGCATTACGCTTGAAGATCCGCTTCTGTTGGCGATTGGGGCTGAACTGCAGCGCGGGAATACGTGCCGGAACGCAGGCATTGCAGTTCTGGCAGTGGGGGCGGTAGAGATGATCGCCGCTTCGCCGAAAACCCATCTCGGACAGGTCTGCATAGACATGCACATCCATCGGCTGGCTAGGGTCGAGGAACAGGGTGGTCGCCTGTTCATCCGGCAGATAGCTGCAAGAGTGGGGCTGAGTGGCATAAAACTTGAGACGCGCCAACTCGGTCATGAGTCAACCCTCGGGAGAAGCCGTTCAATTAAGTGTAAGCCACGGGCGCAAAAGTCGCCTAGCAAACCCATGTCGCGCCGTTGGGTTGATCGAGATGGCGGGCCAGATACCCGGCAAAGTCGCGGCGCGGGATCGAGCGAGCGCCCAGGCTGTGCAAATGCTCGGTAGGCATCTGGCAGTCGATCAGCACAAAACCGGCCTCCTTGAGATGCTGGACCAGCGTGGCAAAGCCGACCTTGGAGGCATTGTCGGCGCGGCTGAACATCGACTCGCCAAAAAACAGCTGCCCCATGGCCAGCCCGTATAGGCCGCCGACCAGGGCTCCGTGCTCCCAGACTTCCACTGAGTGTGCGTGGCCTTGGCGATGTAACTGCAGGTAGGCATCTTGCATGGCGCCGGTGATCCAGGTGCCGTCGGCGTAATCGCGCGGCGCAGCGCAGGCGCTGATGACTGCGGCAAAGTCGCGGTCGAACGTCACCTGATAGCGTTGCTGGCGCAGCAGTTTGCCGAGGCTGCGCGATACATGCAGTTCTTCGGGAAACAGCACGGTGCGCGGGTCGGGTGACCACCAGAGGATCGGCTGGCCTTCATTGAACCACGGGAAGCAGCCATGGCGATAAGCCTGCACCAGGCGCTCGGCAGACAGGTCGCCACCGGCGGCGAGCAGGCCGTTGGGCTCGCGCATGGCTTTTTCCAGCGGCGGGAATTCCAGGGAGTTGCGTTGTAGCCAAGTCAGCATGGTCTTTCGCTTACAGTGGGGGAGGGCGGCGGCAGCGTCGAGCTGCCGCGAAAGCCTGGCTCAGTTGTCGTCGAGGTATTTTTCAGCGTCCAGCGCCGCCATGCAACCCGCACCGGCAGAAGTGACCGCCTGGCGATACACATGGTCGGCGACATCGCCGGCGGCAAATACTCCTGCGATGGCGGTGGCTGTCGCATTGCCCTCGCTGCCACCCTGAACGCGCAAGTAGCCATCATGCATCGGCAGTTGTCCAGCGAACAGATCGGTATTGGGTTTGTGTCCGATGGCGATGAACACCCCGGCCAAGGGCAGGTCCTGGGTCGCACCGCTGTGGCTGTCGCGCAGGCGAGCACCGGTCACGCCGCTGGCGTCACCCAGCACCTCGTCCAGGTGCTGGTTCCAGTGCAGGCGGATATTGCCGTTGGCGGCTTTGTCGAAGAGTTTGTCCTGAAGGATTTTCTCCGCGCGCAGTTTGTCTCGGCGGTGAATCAGGTGAACTTCCTTGGCGATGTTGGACAGGTACAGTGCTTCTTCGACAGCGGTATTGCCGCCGCCAATCACCGCGACCACCTGGTTGCGATAGAAAAAGCCGTCGCAGGTTGCGCAGGCCGAGACCCCCTTGCCGGCAAAGGCTTCTTCCGAGGGCAGGCCCAGGTACTGCGCGGAGGCGCCGGTGGCAATGATCAGCGCGTCGCAGGTGTAGGTGCCGCTGTCGCCGATGAGTTCGAACGGGCGCTGCTGCAACTTGGCGGTGTGGATGTGGTCGTAAACGATCTGCGTGTCAAAGCGTTCGGCGTGTTTTTGCATGCGCTCCATGAGGACGGGGCCGGTAAGGCCTTCAACGTCCCCCGGCCAGTTGTCCACTTCAACCGTGGTGGTCAGCTGACCGCCGGCCTGCAAACCGGTGATGACCACCGGTTTCAGGTTGGCGCGGGCGGCATACACGGCAGCGCTGTAGCCGGCCGGGCCGGAGCCGAGAATAATCAGGCGGGAATGCTTCACTTCGCTCATAAAAACACCTCATAAGCCTTTGTCACGAAAGACAATGCATGCTCAAATTGAACGGCATGCCCGTTACGTTTGGCTATGCTGTAGACCAGGGTTTGAAGCATGGCGTTGAATGCACAAACCCGTACAATGCAAGGTTGTAACAATGCTTTTCATCAAAAACCCGTGCGTGACGTGTTTATAGAAACCGCGACGCAGTGTTAAAAGTAGTCCCTGTTGCGCCTGTGCACTTTTTTACCTGCCTGGATTGGGCAGTTTTTCATCGTCATTCAACAGATGGACGCGCCTCTGGCGCAGGAAAAGAAGCGTTTTGAAGAAATCCACCGCAGCACCTAAAACAGTCGTTCCGCTCTGGCGTCAACATCTGCACTACCGACTCAAGGAAGGTGCATTGATCGCCATCGGTGCCTTGTGCCTGTTCCTGATGATGGCCTTGCTCACGTATGGCAAGGACGATCCGGGCTGGAGTCATAACAGCAAGATTGATGACGTGCAGAATTTCGGCGGCCCGGCGGGCTCCTACAGCGCCGATATTCTGTTCATGGTGCTGGGCTATTTCGCCTACATCTTCCCGCTGCTGCTGGCGATCAAGACCTGGCAGATCTTCCGTCAGCGCCACGAGCCGTGGGAGTGGAGCGGCTGGCTGTTCTCCTGGCGTCTGATCGGCCTGGTGTTCCTGGTGCTGTCGGGCGCGGCCCTGGCCCATATCCATTTTCATGCACCCACCGGCTTGCCGGCCGGTGCCGGCGGTGCGCTGGGCGAAAGCCTGGGCGATCTGGCGAAGAATGCTCTGAATATTCAGGGCAGCACCCTGATGTTCATTGCCTTGTTCCTGTTCGGCCTGACCGTCTTTACCGACCTGTCGTGGTTCAAGGTCATGGACCTGACCGGCAAGATCACCCTCGACCTGCTGGAGCTGTTCCAGGGCGTAGCCAATCGCTGGTGGGCTGCGCGCACCGAACGCAAGCAACTGGTTGCGCAATTGCGCGAAGTGGATGAGCGGGTCAATGAAGTTGTGGCCCCCACCGTCACCGATAAGCGTGAGCAGGCCAAGGTCAAGGAGCGCCTGATCGAGCGTGAGCAGGCCCTGAGCAAGCACATGTCGGAGCGCGAAAAACAGGTGCCGCCGGTGATCGCGCCGGCCCCGCCCAAGCCGGCGGCGCCGAGCAAACGTGTGGAAAAAGAGAAGCAGGCACCGTTGTTCGTCGACAGCGCCGTGGAAGGTACCTTGCCACCGATCTCGATTCTCGACCCGGCGGAAAAGAAACAGCTCAACTATTCGCCTGAGTCGCTGGCGGCGGTCGGCCACTTGCTGGAAA
This sequence comes from Pseudomonas fluorescens, assembly GCF_019212185.1. Taxonomy (NCBI): domain Bacteria; kingdom Pseudomonadati; phylum Pseudomonadota; class Gammaproteobacteria; order Pseudomonadales; family Pseudomonadaceae; genus Pseudomonas; species Pseudomonas fluorescens. The sequence goes on along the minus strand of NZ_CP078138.1, from coordinate 4,353,494 downwards.
TCAAGCTCAAGGAATTCGGGGTTGAGGTCGCAGTGGATTCGATCCACCCTGGCCCGGTGATCACCCGTTACGAGATTCAACCGGCTGCCGGGGTCAAGGTCAGTCGTATTGCCAACTTGGCCAAAGACCTCGCGCGTTCGCTGGCGGTGACCAGTGTGCGGGTGGTGGAAGTGATCCCGGGCAAGACCACCGTGGGTATCGAGATTCCCAACGAAGACCGGCAGATCGTGCGCTTCTCCGAAGTGCTGTCGACGCCGGAGTTCGACAACTTCAAGTCGCCGGTCACCCTGGCCCTGGGCCATGACATCGGCGGCAAGCCAATCATCACCGACTTGGCGAAGATGCCGCACTTGCTGGTGGCCGGTACTACGGGTTCCGGTAAGTCGGTGGGGGTCAACGCGATGATCCTGTCGATCCTGTTCAAGTCTGGCCCGGAAGACGCCAAATTGATCATGATCGACCCGAAGATGCTCGAACTGTCGATCTACGAAGGCATTCCACACTTGCTGTGTCCGGTGGTGACCGACATGAAGGACGCCGCCAACGCCCTGCGCTGGAGCGTGGCCGAGATGGAGCGGCGCTATAAATTGATGGCGAAGATGGGCGTGCGTAACCTGTCGGGCTTCAACCAGAAAGTGCGCGAGGCCCAGGAAGCCGGTACGCCGCTGTCTGACCCGCTGTACAACCGAGAAAGCATCCACGACGAAGCGCCGCTGTTGACCAAGTTGCCAACTATCGTGGTGGTGGTCGACGAATTTGCCGACATGATGATGATCGTCGGCAAGAAGGTTGAAGAGCTGATCGCACGGATCGCGCAGAAGGCCCGTGCTGCTGGTATCCACTTGATCCTTGCAACTCAGCGGCCGTCGGTGGATGTGATTACCGGCCTGATCAAGGCCAACATCCCGACTCGGATGGCGTTCCAGGTATCGAGCAAAATCGACTCGCGAACCATCATCGACCAGGGCGGCGCCGAACAGCTGTTGGGCCACGGTGACATGCTCTACATGCCGCCTGGCACCAGCCTGCCAATCCGCGTGCACGGCGCATTCGTTTCCGACGATGAAGTGCACCGGGTGGTGGAAGCCTGGAAGCTGCGTGGCGCACCGGAATATAACGACGACATCCTCAACGGCGTCGAAGAGGCTGGCAGCGGCTTCGAAAACGGCGGCGGTGGCGGTGAGGAAGACGCGGAAACCGACGCGCTCTACGATGAAGCCGTACAATTTGTGCTGGAAAGTCGCCGGGCTTCCATTTCGGCGGTCCAGCGCAAGCTGAAGATTGGTTACAACCGCGCGGCGCGCATGATCGAGGCCATGGAAATGGCCGGAGTCGTGACCTCCATGAACACCAACGGCTCGCGTGAAGTCCTGGCCCCAAGCCCGGCACGCGACTGATCCGCACCGCGTGAAGACACGCGGTGCGTCATTCAAATGAATCTCTATGAGGACTCCCATGCGTCTAATCCGCATGTTGCTGTTGCCGGTATTGGCGTTGACCACGCTTTCGGCCCACGCCGATGACAAGGATGTGGCGCGTCTGACTCAGTTGCTGGAAAAATCCCAGACCCTGAGCGCACGTTTTTCCCAGCTGACCCTTGATGGCAGCGGCACCCAGTTGCAGGAAACCCAGGGCCAGATGTCGCTGCAGCGCCCGGGCCTGTTCTACTGGCACACCGATGCGCCACAGGAACAGCTGATGGTCTCCGACGGCAAGAAGGTCACCCTGTGGGACCCGGACCTGGAACAGGTGACGATCAAGACCCTCGACCAGCGCCTGACTCAGACTCCGGCGCTGCTGTTGTCCGGTGACGTGTCGAAAATCAGCCAGAGCTTCGACATCAGTGCCAAGGAAGCTGGCGGGGTAATCGACTTCACCCTCAAGCCGAAAACCAAGGACACTCTGTTCGATAACCTGCGCCTGTCGTTCCGCAATGGGCTGGTCAATGACATGCAGTTGATCGACAGCGTGGGTCAGCGCACCAATATCCTGTTCACTGGGGTCAAGGCCAACGAGTCGATCCCGGCTTCGAAGTTCAAGTTCGACATCCCCAAGGGTGCCGATGTCATTCAGGAATAAAGCACAGGGGTTGTTTTTTGACCCGCTGTATCGCGCCCCAATGAGGTTGCAAACCTAGTGATGGACCTGTTTCGCAGTGCCCCGATCGCCCAGCCCCTGGCCGCCCGTTTGCGCGCGACTAATCTGGACGAGTACGTCGGTCAGGAGCACCTGCTGGCGCGTGGCAAACCCTTGCGCGAGGCGCTGGAGCAGGGCGCCTTGCATTCGATGATCTTCTGGGGCCCGCCCGGGGTAGGCAAAACCACCCTGGCGCGGTTGCTCGCGGAAGTCTCGGATGCGCACTTCGAGACGGTTTCGGCGGTCCTGGCCGGGGTCAAGGAAATCCGCCAGGCGGTGGAAGTGGCGAAGCAGCAGGCCGGTCAATACGGCCGCCGGACCATCCTGTTCGTCGACGAAGTGCACCGCTTCAACAAGTCGCAGCAGGATGCGTTCCTGCCCTACGTGGAAGACGGCACGCTGATTTTCATCGGCGCGACCACGGAAAACCCTTCCTTCGAATTGAACAACGCCTTGCTCTCCCGAGCACGGGTCTACGTCCTCAAAAGCCTCGATGAAGCGGCGCTGAACAAGCTGGTGCAACGCGCCCTCACTGAGGAGCGCGGCCTCGGCAAGCGCCAGTTGAGCCTCAGCGATGAAGGCTTCCAGATGTTGTTGTCAGCGGCCGACGGCGATGGCCGGCGCCTGCTGAACCTGCTGGAGAACGCTTCGGACCTGGCCGAGGACAACAACGAAATTGGCATCGAGCTACTGCAGAGCCTGTTGGGTGATACGCGGCGGCGTTTCGACAAGGGTGGCGAGGCGTTCTACGACCAGATTTCCGCACTGCACAAGTCGGTGCGCGGCTCCAACCCGGATGGCGCGCTGTACTGGTTTGCGCGCATGCTCGACGGCGGCTGCGACCCGCTGTACCTGGCCCGGCGCGTGGTGCGCATGGCCAGTGAAGACATCGGCAACGCCGACCCGCGTGCCCTGAGCCTGTGCCTGGCGGCCTGGGATGTGCAGGAACGCCTGGGCAGTCCGGAAGGTGAGTTGGCGGTGGCCCAGGCGATTACCTACTTGGCCTGTGCGCCAAAAAGCAACGCGGTGTACATGGGCTTCAAGGCCGCCATGCGCAGCGCCGCCGAGCACGGTTCGCTGGAAGTGCCGCTGCACCTGCGCAATGCCCCGACCAAACTGATGAAGCAACTGGGCTACGGCGATGAATACCGCTACGCCCATGACGAGCCGGATGCCTATGCCGCCGGCGAAGACTATTTCCCCGAGGCGCTGGAGCCGCAGCCCTTCTACCGTCCGGTGCCGCGCGGCCTGGAATTGAAGATCGGCGAGAAGCTCAATCATCTGGCACAGCTCGACCGGTTAAGCCCCAGGCAACGGAGGAAACCGTGATTCCCTTGATCCTTGCTGTCTCCGCTGGAGGCATCGCCGGCACCCTGTTGCGTTTCGCCACCGGCAACTGGATCAACGCCAATTGGCCGCGGCACTTCTATACCGCGACGCTGGCCGTTAATATCGTGGGCTGTCTGCTGATCGGCATATTGTACGGCCTGTTTTTATTGCGCCCGGAGGTACCCATCGAGGTACGTGCCGGGTTGATGGTTGGCTTTTTAGGCGGCCTGACGACTTTTTCATCCTTTTCACTGGATACGGTGCGCCTGCTGGAAAGCGGGCAAGTGCCGCTGGCCCTGGGCTATGCGGCGATTTCCGTATTCGGCGGGCTGCTCGCGACGTGGGCTGGCCTGTCCCTGACCAAACTTTGATAAACGAGAGACCGACATGCTCGATTCCAAACTGTTACGTAGCAACCTCCAGGACGTAGCGGACCGCCTGGCATCCCGTGGCTTTGTGCTGGATGTTGCGCGCATCGAAGCGCTGGAAGAACAGCGCAAGACCGTCCAGACCCGCACCGAAGCACTGCAGGCTGAACGCAACTCGCGCTCCAAATCCATCGGTCAGGCCAAGGCGCGTGGCGAAGACATCGCGCCGTTGATGGCAGACGTCGAGCGCATGGCCAATGAGCTGAGCGCCGGCAAAGTCGAGCTGGACGCGATTCAGACCGAACTGGATTCGATCCTGCTGGGCCTGCCCAACCTGCCCCACGAATCGGTGCCGCTGGGCGCTGACGAAGAGGGCAACGTCGAAGTGCGCCGCTGGGGCACGCCGACCACCTTCGATTTCGAGGTCAAGGACCACGTCGCCCTCGGCGAGAAGTTCGGCTGGCTGGACTTCGAAACTGCAGCCAAGCTGTCCGGCGCACGTTTCGCCCTGCTGCGCGGCCCGATCGCCCGCCTGCACCGCGCCTTGGCGCAGTTCATGATCAACCTGCACACCAGCGAACACGGCTACGAAGAGGCCTACACCCCGTACCTGGTACAAGCGCCGGCCCTACAGGGCACCGGGCAGCTACCGAAGTTCGAGGAAGACCTGTTCAAGATCGCCCGCGAAGGTGAAGCCGACCTGTACCTGATCCCGACTGCCGAAGTGTCGCTGACCAACATCGTCGCCGGCGAAATCGTCGATGCGAAATTGCTGCCGATCAAGTTCGTCGCCCACACTCCATGCTTCCGCAGCGAAGCGGGTGCTTCGGGTCGTGACACTCGCGGGATGATTCGCCAGCACCAGTTCGACAAGGTCGAGATGGTGCAGATCGTCGAGCCGTCGACGTCCATGGAAGCGCTGGAAGGCCTGACCGCCAATGCCGAGAAAGTCCTGCAACTGCTCGAGCTGCCTTACCGCACCCTGGCGCTGTGCACCGGCGACATGGGCTTCAGCGCGGTCAAGACCTATGACCTGGAAGTGTGGATCCCGAGCCAGGACAAGTACCGCGAGATTTCCTCGTGCTCCAACTGCGGTGACTTCCAGGCCCGCCGCATGCAGGCTCGCTTCCGTAACCCGGAAACCGGCAAGCCTGAGCTGGTGCACACCCTGAACGGTTCTGGCCTGGCGGTCGGTCGTACCCTGGTGGCGGTGCTGGAAAACTACCAGCAGGTCGACGGTTCGATCCGTGTGCCTGAAGTACTTAAGCCGTACATGGGCGGCCTTGAGGTCATCGGCTAAATGGAATTTCTGCCGCTGTTTCACAACCTGCGCGGGCGCCAGGTGCTGGTGGTCGGTGGTGGCGAGATTGCCTTGCGCAAATCTCGCCTGCTGGCCGATGCCGGCGCGCTGTTGCGGGTGGTTGCACCCGAGATCGAAAGCCAGTTGCGTGAACTGGTGCAAGGCAGTGGCGGCGAACTGGTGGTGCGTGGATACCAGGAGTCGGACCTCGACGGTTGCGGGCTGATCATTGCCGCCACCGACGACGAGTCGCTGAACGCCCGGGTTTCCGAGGATGCTCATCGGCGTTGCGTGCCGGTCAATGTGGTGGACGCGCCGGCCCTTTGCAGCGTGATCTTCCCGGCGATTGTCGACCGTTCACCGCTGGTGATCGCGGTCTCCAGTGGCGGCGATGCGCCGGTGCTGGCACGGCTGATCCGGGCCAAGCTGGAAACCTGGATTCCCTCGACTTATGGCCAATTGGCCGGCCTGGCGGCGCGCTTTCGCCATCAGGTCAAGGGCTTGTTTCCGGACGTCCAGCAACGCCGGGCGTTCTGGGAAGACGTGTTCCAGGGACCGATTGCCGATCGGCAACTGGCCGGGCAGGGCGCTGAGGCCGAGCGTTTGCTGCAGGCCAAGATCGCCGGCGAAGCCACGCCGGCGACCGGTGAGGTGTATCTGGTCGGTGCCGGGCCGGGCGATCCGGACTTGCTGACCTTCCGTGCCTTGCGCCTGATGCAGCAAGCGGACGTGGTGCTCTACGACCGCTTGGTCGCCCCGGCGATTCTCGAATTGTGCCGGCGCGATGCCGAGCGTGTGTATGTCGGCAAGCGACGCGCCGATCACGCGGTCCCGCAGGACCAGATCAACCAGCACCTGGTTGACCTGGCCAAGCAGGGCAAGCGGGTGGTGCGGCTCAAGGGGGGCGATCCGTTCATCTTTGGCCGTGGCGGTGAAGAGATCGAAGAGCTGGCGGCCAACGGCATTCCGTTTCAGGTGGTGCCGGGCATTACCGCCGCCAGCGGCTGCGCGGCCTATGCCGGGATTCCCCTGACCCATCGCGACTACGCGCAGTCGGTACGCTTTGTCACCGGACACCTGAAGGACGGGACCTCGGACCTGCCATGGAGCGACCTGGTCGCCCCCGCGCAAACCCTGGTGTTCTACATGGGCCTGGTGGGTTTGCCGATCATCTGCGAGCAGTTGATCGGCCATGGCCGCTCGGCGGACACCCCGGCGGCGCTGATTCAGCAGGGCACCACCGCCAACCAGCGGGTGTTCACCGGCACTCTGGGCAATCTGCCAGAGCTGGTGGCGGAGCATGAAGTGCATGCACCGACCCTGGTGATCGTCGGCGAAGTGGTCCAGCTGCGTGAGAAGCTGGCCTGGTTCGAAGGGGCGCAGGCGAAAGTCTGAGGACCGCGTCGTATTCATCGTCGGAACGCCGCCCGGAGCCGGCTCGCTCCCACATTGGCTTTGTGTCGTTCACAAATCCCTTGTGGGAGCGGGCTTGCCCGCGATGAGGCCCTAAAAACCGACATCAATTCCGCGGTTTGTGCCAAACCCCTTTCCCACTCAACCGCTGTCGATCATGCCCGGCACTGAAATCCTGCATCGGCCCCTTCGGCACAATCCCTGTCGGATTGATGGTCTTATGGCTGCCGTAGTAATGGTTCTTGATGTGGGTAAAATCCACGGTCTCGGCAATACCCGGCCACTGGTACAGCTCACGCAGCCAATTCGACAGGTTCGGATAGTCGGCAATCCGCCGCAGGTTGCACTTGAAGTGCCCGTGGTACACCGCGTCGAAGCGAATCAGCGTGGTGAACAGGCGAATGTCGGCTTCGGTCAGATACTCGCCGCTGAGGTAGCGGTTCTGATCGAGTAAAACTTCCAGATAATCGAGTTCGGCAAACAGCTCATCAAACGCACTTTCATAAGCCTGTTGCGACGTAGCAAAGCCAGCGCGGTACACGCCGTTGTTGACTGCCGGATAGATGCGTTCATTCAGCGCATCGATCGCTTCGCGCAACGGCGCGGGGCAGAAGTCCAGGTCATTGCCGGTCAACTCGTCAAAGGCGCTGTTGAACATGCGGATGATTTCCGCCGACTCATTGTTGACGATGCGCTGCTGTTGCTTGTCCCACAGCAGCGGCACGGTCACGCGTCCGGTGTAGTCGGCGGTGTCGGCGGTGTAGCGCTGGTGCAGGAACTGGAAGTGGTCGAGTGGATCCCCGCTGGAGCCCAGTTGCTGATCGAAGGACCAGCCGTTCTCGGCCATCAGCCAACTGACCACCGATACATCAATCAATGCTTCCAGGCCCTTGAGCTTGCGCAGGATCAGGGTGCGATGGGCCCAGGGGCAGGCCAGGGAGACGTAGAGATGATAGCGCCCGGGCTCCGCAGCAAAACCACCGACCCCGCTCGGGCCGGGCTGGCCATCCGCGGTCAGCCAGTTACGACGCTGCGCTTGCTCTCGCTGAAAGGCGCCATCCTTGCTGCTTTCGTACCACTGGTCGCGCCATTGGCCTTCGACTAACAAGCCCATGTCCAGATTCCTCTACCGATAATCGTTGGAGTCCAGTGTAGGGCCATGGGTTCGAACTAAAAGAGCAAAGAGTGGGCGGGAATGATCGGTTAAATCGATCTGTCCCGGGCGTCCCAGTAGTGCTGGGCGGTGATAAAGGCCTGCTCGCGCGAGGTGCCGAGGCCACGCAAGGCCAGGGCCATGGTCGAGATCAGGGCCATTTGCGGGTAGCTGTCGACCACATCACCGCGCCACACGGCTTTCAGATGCTCGGGGTCGAGGCTTGCCGGCTTGACGTGACGCTGCGCCGACAATTGCGGCCATTCCTCGTCCCAGCTGACGCCGCCGCTGCTGCCATACAGGTGACTGTCGGCGTCCGGGTTGATCTCGATCTCGCCGCCATCGCCCTTGATCACGATCACGTTGTCCCCCAGCAGACCGCTGGCGTCCCGATGAACGCCCTGGTAGCCCGGATGGAAGATGCTCTGCAAGCCGCAGCGCGCGCCGAGCGGGTTGAGAATCCGCGCCAGTGAGTGGATCGGCGAGCGCAGGCCGAGGGTGTTGCGCAGGTCGATCATCCGCTGCAGTTGCGGCGCCCAGTCGCCCAGGGGCATGAACGCCAGGTTGCCCTCGGCAAGGGCGCTGTCGACCTGCTGCCAAGTGCGACACAGCGGAATCTGCAGGAAGTCCAGCAACTGCTCGGTGTAGAGGCGCCCGGCGGTGTGCGCGCCGCCGCCGTGCATGAAGATGCGGACACCATTTTGTGCCAGGCACTTGGCCGCCATCAGGTACCAGGGCAGGTGGCGCTTCTTGCCGGCGTAGGTCGGCCAGTCGAGGTCGACCGCCAGCGGCGGGGCGTCCAGGCGCTCGCGCAGGGCCTCGGTGAAGCCGGCCAGCTCTTCCGGGCTTTCTTCCTTGTGCCGCAACAGCATCAGGAACGCGCCGAGCTGGGTGTCTTCGACCTTGTCGTCGAGCAGCATGCCCATTGCCTCGCGGGCTTCTTCGCGGGTCAGGCTGCGGGCGCCGCGTTTGCCTTTGCCGAGAATCCGCACGAAGGGCGCGAAAGGGTGTTCGGCGGGCGTTTCGATGAGCAGTGGGGCGAAGTCGGTCATAGGCAATTCGTCGGTTTGGGCAGGCCCGCCAGCTTGGCGGCGAGTTTGGCGGGGGTGCCTTTGAATAGTCGGTTCAGGTGCAGGCTGTTGCCTTTGTCCGGTCCCAGCTTGAGTGCGGTGTACTTGATCAGCGGCCGCGTCGCCGGCGACAGCTGGAACTCCTGATAGAAACCGCGCAACAACTCAAGGACTTCCCAGTGCTCCGGGGTCAGCTCAAGCGCCTCGGCTGCCGCTAGCGCCTTGGCGACCTCCGCGGACCAATCGGCCAAGTCCAGCAGATAACCGTCCTTGTCCAGTTCGATGTGCCGTGTACCTACGGTCAGCGCATTCATAGCCAGCTGTTGACCTTGTCGTAGGCAATCGACAGCTCGACGAAGGCCGGGTAGTCGATGGCGGTCACCCCTTCAGGCACTTGCAAACCCCTGGCCTGAACGTCTTCGTCCAGCGCCAGCACGCGCAAACCAGCGCCCCTAGCCTGCAATGCCTGCAGCGGCGCGGTGCCGGGTTGCAGGGCGTAGACCGCATCACCGGTGAGCAGCAGTCCGTCGTGGGCACCGATCAGGCGCAGGCAACTGGTCAGCCGGTCGTCGTTGAACGGTGAGTGAGACAACACATGCAAAGTCGACATCAGAGGGTAATCACCTGGTCAAAGCGGTCGATAACGGCCGAGATCTGCCCGGCATCCAGTAGCTGCAGCTCCTCGAGGCTCAGGGTGTCGGGCTTCAGGCCACGGGCGCTGGCGCTGTCGGCGCAGGCGAACAGCTCTTCAATCCCGAACAGGCCCAGTGCCTGCAGGTTGGCGCTGAGGTCTTTCTGTTGCAGCGCCTTGGCGTTCTGTCCGCTGGCCAGCTGGAACACGCCATCGTCGAGAAACAGCAGGCCGATCGGCAAATCGAATGCGCCGCCGGCGAGCACGATGTCCAGGGCTTCACGGGCGGTTGGGCCGGACCAGGGTGCCTGGCGGCTGACAATCAACAGGGATTTAGGCATGACTCATGGCCCTCCAAAGCAGATCAGGCGATCGGCGTCCTGCACCGCATCGTGCAGTTGCCCGAGGCCGGACAATTCCCACGGCGCATCGACGTTGATCGCACTGCGCTGGTAGCGCTGGGCTTCGGCGGTGTCCAGCACGCCACGGCGCAGGGCGGCGGCAATGCACACCACGGCGTCGAGCTGGTGCTCGCTGACAAAGTCGCGCCATTGCCGCGCCAGGTCCGGCTCGTCCTGGGGCGTGACCAGGGAATTGGAGGCGTTGTAAACGCCGTCCTGATAGAAAAACAGCCGCACAATTTCGTGCCCACCGGCCAGCGCCGCCTGGGCGAACAGCAGGGCGCGGCGCGAGGAGGGCGCGTGTGCAGCGGAAAACAGCGCGATGGCGAACTTCATGGCGAACTCTGAGGATAAATCTGCGGCCATGATAATGCTTTATCGATGCAGCGGCGAAGGGCGATTCAGCGCGGCATATAGCCCAGTTGCCAGCGCCGTGGAATCTTCAGCGACGCGATACCCAGCACAGCAGCGAGCAGGCCGCTGGCGTACAGGGCCTGCAGGCCGAAACGCTGCTCGAGCAGCGCGCCGAGTACGGCGCCGGCGAACATGCCGGTCCACGGGATCAACTGCACGCGCCAGCCATTGCGCCGTTCACCGAGCATCCAGCGCCCCAGCCCGCGACCAAAGCGCGACAGGGCGCCGGTGACGTAGGTCAGGCCGATCGGCAAACCATTGACCTGCTCTACTGCGGCGTTGAGCATGCCCATGGCGATCACCGCGCCGACCAGCGCCGGGTAGCGCGCCTCGAACGGCCAAGCGGCGGCCAAACACAGCAGCGCGGCGATGCTCAGCATCAGCGGCAGGGCACGCCGTCTGCTCATGCGGCTGACGATCACGCCGAGCGCATTGCCGAGCACGAACATCAAGACCAATCCCAGCAAGCGCAGGATCAGGCGCCAGTCACCGTCGCTGATCGCCACGGCCAGGCGGGTGGTGTTGCCGCTCATGAAGGAGACGAAGTCGCCGGTGGCCATAAAGCCGATGGCGTCGGTCATGCCTGCCAGCACCGACAGACTCGCCACCAGGCACAGGCCAATGCGCCCGCGCCACTTCTGGGTGTGTTGCAGGGCGGCGGTTGGAGTTCTATGGGGCGCGGTGGGCAGCATCGCTTACTCCTTGATGCCGTTCAGTTCGCAATAAGCCGGCCAGTCCATGCCGGCCATCTGCGCCACTTCCTTGTGCACCTCCAGGCGTTGCGCCTGAAAGTCCTCGGGGGTGGCGCTGGTCAGTTGCAGGGTCAGCTCCCAGGCGAACAAACCCAGGCGCTCAGCCTCGGCTTCGAAGGCTTCGTGCAGGTGTTCATTGCGAAAGACTTCGAGGGTCTGGTGCTTGGCCTGGGCGGCGAGGGGGTTGAGGTGGTCGAGTTCCTCGCGCAGCGCAGGGTGCGCATTGAGGAAGCGTTGCAGCGCCAGTTCGTGTGGCGATTGGATTGGGGCCATGGATCTTCCTCGGTAAATAGGCAGTATGCGCAGCCTGGGGCGGCCGGTGTTGATTCGGGTCAGGCGTTTTTCCCCAGTTAAGCAGAGCCGGTGCATTTCGAGACAGCGACGCAGGGTGATAGAGTCGGCGTTTTGCTCATTTTAAGGAAGCACAATGCGTATTTTGATGGTGGCACTGGCCGGTGTCCTGCTGGCGGGTTGTGCCGGGTCGACGATGAAGCAGGCGCGTACCCAGGCGCCGAACCAGACCCTGAGCTCGGACAAGGCCGATCTGATCGTCGCCCAGTGCGTGCAGTTCGCCTGGCAGGACGAGGACGTGTTCGGCGTCGACGCCAGCGGTTACCTGGAGCCGAGCGAGGGCGGCGGTTACACGGTTTACACCCGTTCCGCCGAGGCCTTCATTGATGTGCAGGGTGGTTCGCTGAAGTACTACGCCGTTGAAGACAACTTTGTCGCCAAACGCCGGTTGGCAGCACTGGCGACCTGCTTGTAAGGCTTAAAGCTGGGGCAGGGCGGGCACCACCGGCGGCACGAAATCGAAGGCCGCCAGCTGGAAGCCCTGCTCGTCGACCTGCAAGGCCCAGCCCTGTCGATCCCAGTCACCCAGCACGATGCGCTTGGCCGCCTGATCACCGATCTGCAGCTTGTGGATCGCCGGACGGTGGGTGTGGCCGTGGACCAGGGTTTTCACCCCGTATTGCTGCATGATCCGCGGGATTTCCTCGGGGGTCACGTCGACGATGTCGTTGGCCTTGACCCGGGTTTGCGCGCGGCTTTCACTGCGCAATTTGCGCGCCAGAGCGTGGCGCGTGCGCAGCGGCAAATGGCGCAGGATAAACAGGGTCAGCGGGTTGCGCAGGGTGCGCCGCAGCTTCATGTAGCTGACGTCGCGGGTGCACAGGCTGTCGCCGTGCATCAATAGCACCGGCTCGTCATAGAACTTCACCACACTCGGGTCTGGCAGCAGGGTGCAGCCCGCCGCCTTGCAGAACCCCTTGCCGAGCAGGAAGTCTCGATTGCCGTGCATCAGGAATATGGCCGTGCCGCTGTCACTGAGTTCGCGCAGGGCCTGGCAGATGGAGCGTTGAAAGGGGCTCATGGCGTCGTCGCCAATCCAGGCCTCGAAAAAGTCGCCGAGGATGTACAGCGCACTGGCGGAGCGGGCGCGGGTGGCGAGCAGATTCAGAAACGCCCGGGTGATGTCCGGGCGCTCCTCTTCCAGATGTAAGTCTGAAATCAGCAATATCACTCAATGATCTCGGCTTTCTCGATGATCACGTCGTCTGCTGGTACGTCCTGGTGGCCGGACTTCATGGTGGTGGAAACACCCTTGATCTTGTCGACCACGTCGGTGCCGGCGGTCACTTTGCCGAATACCGCGTAACCCCAGCCCTGCACGTTCTTGCCGCTGTGGTTGAGGAAGCTATTGTCCGCCACGTTGATGAAGAACTGTGCGGACGCCGAATGCGGCTCCATGGTGCGGGCCATGGCGACGGTGTATTTGTCGTTCGACAGGCCGTTGTCAGCCTCGTTCTGGATGCTTGGGCGCTTGTCTTTCTTTTCCTTCATGCCTGGCTCGAAACCGCCGCCCTGGATCATGAAGTTGCCGATGACGCGGTGGAATACGGTGTTGGTGTAGTGACCGGCGTTAACGTACTCGATGAAGTTGGCCACGGTGATCGGGGCTTTCTCGGCGTTCAGTTCCAGGACGATGTCGCCATGGTTGGTGGTCAGTTTGACTTGGGTCATGATTACTACTCTTTCAAGGAATTCGTGGGTTTTGGGACAACAGCTCCCGGCACCGGTTCAGCCGTTGACGGCCAAGGTGCGCAGTTTAGCGCGACAGGCGCGAATTTCGAGGTTGTTTTTCATCGCCCGGCCAATAAAATCAGCAGTTTTGCCGCCTGCTCTGTCAGGGGCTCGAGCGCATCGGCTATCATAGCGGTTTTGTTTTGTCCGGCCCGTATCAAGGCCACGCACGAGTATGCCCAAGGATCCTATGAGCAAGCCCACTGTCGACCCTACCTCGAATGCCAAGACCGGCCCAGCCGTGCCGGTCAACTTCCTGCGGCCGATTATCCAGGCAGACCTGGACTCGGGTAAGCACACGCAGATCGTCACCCGTTTCCCGCCTGAGCCCAACGGCTACCTGCACATCGGTCACGCCAAGTCGATCTGTGTGAACTTCGGCCTGGCCCAGGAATTCGGCGGCGTCACCCACCTGCGTTTCGACGACACCAACCCGGCCAAGGAAGACCAGGAGTACATCGACGCCATCGAAAGCGACGTCAAGTGGCTGGGTTTCGAGTGGTCGGGCGAAGTGCGCTACGCCTCGCAGTATTTCGATCAACTGCACGACTGGGCGGTCGAACTGATCAAGGCCGGCAAGGCCTACGTTGACGACCTGAGCCCCGAGCAGGCCAAGGAATACCGTGGCAGCCTGACCGAGCCGGGCAAGAACAGCCCGTTCCGCGACCGTTCGGTTGAAGAGAACCTCGACTGGTTCGCCCGCATGCGTGCCGGTGAATTCCCGGACGGCGCCCGTGTGCTGCGCGCGAAGATCGACATGGCCTCGCCGAACATGAACCTGCGCGACCCGATCATGTACCGCATTCGCCACGCCCATCACCACCAGACCGGCGACAAGTGGTGCATCTACCCGAACTACGACTTCACCCACGGCCAGTCGGACGCCATCGAAGGCATCACCCACTCGATCTGCACCCTGGAGTTCGAAAGCCATCGTCCGCTGTACGAGTGGTTCCTCGACAACCTGCCGGTGCCGGCCAACCCGCGCCAGTACGAGTTCAGCCGCCTGAACCTGAACTACACCATCACCAGCAAGCGCAAGCTCAAGCAGTTGGTGGACGAGAAGCACGTCAACGGCTGGGACGACCCGCGCATGTCGACGCTGTCGGGCTTCCGCCGTCGCGGCTACACGCCGAAATCGATCCGTAACTTCTGCGAAATGGTTGGCACCAACCGTTCCGACGGCGTGGTCGACTTCGGCATGCTGGAATTCAGCATCCGCGACGACCTCGACCACAGCGCCCCGCGTGCCATGTGCGTGCTGCGTCCGCTGAAAGTGGTGATCACCAACTACCCGGAAGACCAGGTCGAGAACCTCGAACTGCCGTGCCACCCGAAAGAAGACATGGGCGTGCGCGTCCTGCCGTTCGCCCGGGAAATCTACATCGACCGTGAAGACTTCATGGAAGAGCCGCCAAAAGGCTATAAGCGCCTGGAACCGGCCGGTGAAGTGCGCCTGCGCGGCAGCTACGTGATCCGCGCCGACGAAGCGATCAAGGACGCCGATGGCAACATCGTCGAACTGCGTTGCTCGTACGATCCTGAAACCCTGGGCAAGAACCCGGAAGGCCGTAAGGTCAAGGGCGTGATTCACTGGGTACCGGCTGCGGCCAGCGTCGAGTGCGAAGTGCGCCTGTACGATCGCCTGTTCCGTTCGGCCAACCCTGAGAAGGCCGAAGACAGCGCCAGTTTCCTGGACAACATCAACCCTGACTCACTGCAAGTCCTCACCGGTTGTCGTGCCGAGCCTTCGTTGGGCAATGCACAGCCGGAAGACCGTTTCCAGTTCGAGCGCGAAGGTTACTTCTGCGCGGATATCAAGGACTCGAAACCGGGCGCTCCGGTATTCAACCGTACCGTGACCCTGCGCGACTCCTGGGGCCAGTGATTCAGTCAAGGAACTAAAGTGCTAACGATCTACAACACGCTCACCAAGAGCAAAGAAGTTTTCAAGCCGCTGGATGGCAACAAGGTGCGCATGTACGTGTGCGGGATGACCGTGTACGACTACTGCCACCTCGGCCACGGACGCAGCATGGTCGCCTTCGACCTGGTGACCCGCTGGTTGCGGTTCAGCGGGTACGACCTGACCTACGTGCGCAACATCACCGACATCGACGACAAGATCATCAATCGGGCCAACGAGAACGGCGAGTCGTTCGAAGCCTTGACCGAGCGCATGATCGCGGCGATGCATGAAGACGAAGCACGGCTGAACATCCAGAAGCCGGACATGGAGCCGCGCGCCACGGACCACATCCCTGGCATGCACGCGATGATCCAGACCCTGATTGACAAGGGCTTCGCCTACGCCCCGGGTAATGGCGACGTGTACTACCGCGTCGGCAAGTTCATGGGTTACGGCAAGCTGTCGCGCAAGAAGATCGAAGACCTGCGCATCGGTGCGCGGATCGAGGTCGACGAAGCCAAGGAAGATCCGCTGGATTTCGTCCTGTGGAAGGGCGTCAAGCCGGGCGAGCCGAGCTGGGAGTCGCCATGGGGCGCCGGGCGTCCGGGCTGGCACATCGAGTGCTCGGTGATGTCCACCTGCTGCCTGGGTGAGACCTTCGACATCCACGGTGGCGGCAGCGACCTGGAGTTCCCGCACCACGAGAACGAAATCGCCCAGAGCGAAGCGGCCACCGGCAAGACCTACGCCAACGCGTGGATGCATTGCGGGATGATTCGCATTAATGGCGAGAAGATGTCCAAGTCGTTGAACAACTTCTTCACCATTCGCGACGTGCTCGACAAGTACCACCCGGAAGTCGTGCGCTATCTGCTGGTGTCGAGCCACTACCGCAGCGCCATCAACTATTCGGAAGATAACCTCAAGGACGCCAAGGGCGCCCTGGAGCGTTTCTACCATGCGTTGAAAGGCCTGCCGAACGTGGCGCCGGCGGGCGGCGAAGCCTTCGTCGAGCGTTTCACCCAGGTGATGAACGACGACTTCGGCACCCCGGAAGCCTGCGCTGTGCTGTTCGAGATGGTCCGCGAGATCAACCGCCTGCGCGACAGCGACCTGGATGCGGCGGCCGGCCTGGCCGCGCGCTTGAAAGAGCTGGCCAGCGTGCTGGGTGTGTTGCAGCTCGAAGCCGATGACTTCCTGCAAGCCGGCGCCGAAGGGCGCGTGGATGCCGCCGAAGTCGACGCGCTGATCGCTGCGCGCCTCGCTGCACGGGCCGGCAAGGACTGGGCCGAATCCGACCGCATCCGCGACCAGCTCACCGCCATGGGCGTGGTGCTGGAAGACGGCAAGGGTGGGACGACCTGGCGATTGGCTGACTGATTGCCATAGCTGCTAAAGACAAAAACCCGCCTTGTGCGGGTTTTTGTTTATGTGAAGGATGTGATTGTTGCAGTGTTTGGGCTGGCCTCATCGCGAGCAGGCTCGCTCCTACAGTGGGCCAGGCACAGATCCCCTGTAAGAGCGAGCCTGCTCGCGATTGACTGCGCAGCAGTCAGCTTTCGGTTTGGCGCAACCGCTTGTACAGGGTGTTACGACTCACCCCCAGCCGCCGCGCCAAGTGCGAAATATTCCCCCCGACCGCCTTCAACTGCCGACTCAAATCCTCGGCATCCTCCAGATTCACTGCCAACGGCTGCGGCGTTTCAACCGGCTCCATCTGCAAATCGACAAAAAAATCATCCGGCAAATGCTCGGGGCGGATCGGCTGGTCTTCGGCCATGGCCAGCGCCACCTGCATCACGCTGCTGACCTGGCGCAGATTGCCCGGCCATGGATGGCGGCTGAACAGCGCCAGGACCTCCGCGCTCAAACCGCTCCACTGCGCAGGGTCGCGATGCTGTTCCCACAGCCGCTTGAACAACGCCTGCTTGTCGCTGCGCTCACGCAACGGCGGCAATTCGAGGGTCAGGCCGCCGATGCGGTAGTACAGATCCTCGCGAAAGCGCCCCAGTTGCACCTGCTCGCGCAACACAAGGTTGGTCGCGGAAATGATCCGGATATCCACGGCGAACGACTCGCTGCTGCCCACCGGTTGCACGCAGCGCTCCTGCAATACCCGCAGCAATCGGGCCTGGGTCGGCAGTGGCATGTCGCCAATCTCGTCGAGAAACAGCGTGCCTTTGTCGGCCTTGCGGATCAGGCCGATGCTGCCTTTCTGGTTGGCGCCGGTGAACGCGCCTTTTTCGTAGCCGAACAATTCGGACTCCACCAATTCGGCGGGGATCGCCGCGCAATTGACCGCAATAAATGCCTGCTTGCTGCGCGAGCTGGCCTGGTGCAAGGCCTTGACGAAGACCTCCTTGCCGACCCCGGTTTCGCCATGAATCAGTAGCGGAATATCTTTCTCCAGCAGGCGTTCGGCTTGGCGCACGGCCTTTTCTACGCGGCTGTCACCGAAGTGCAGGGTGCTCAGGCCGATGGCTTGGGGGGCAGCAGCAAGTGCGGCCGGTTCGCTGAACACACGAGGCTGGATCGGTTGCTGTTGCGGGCGCCGCAGCAGGCAATGAAAGCGATTGCGCCCAGCGGCTTGCAGGGCGAAGGGCTGGCCGTCGGGTTGATTGAGCAGTTCACGCAGCGACACCTGGAACAGGCTTTCGACGCTGAGCCGCGACAGACGCACGCCGAGCAGGTTATCGGCACGGCGGTTGGCCGACAGCACCTGGCCACTTTCATCGAAAATCAACAGCCCGGCCCATTGGCTGTCGAGGTTGTTCAGGCCGGTGTTGAACACCAGTTGAAAGTGTTCACCCTTGAACAGGTTGAGGATCAGCCGGTTTTCCACGGTCTGGCTCATCATCTTGACCATGCCCAGGGTGTGGTCCGGCGGCAGATAGCTGTCGCTGGACACATCGAGCACCGCAATGACCCGGCGTTCGGCATCGAAGATGGGTGCCGCCGATCCGGTCATGAAGCGGTTGGCCTTGAGGAAGTGTTCATCGTGGGCGATATGCACCGCCTGTTCGCAAGCCAGCGCGGTGCCGATGGCGTTGGTGCCGCTGCATTGCTCGCGCCAGTTGGCGCCGGCATTGAAACCACGGCTGAGCGCGGGGTCGATCAGCCGTTGAGTGCCCCAGGAGGTCAGCACCTGGCCTTGATTGTCGGCGAGCATGATCAGGCAGTTGGAGTTGCTGAGGATGTTTTCGTAATACGGCAGGACTTCCTGATGGGTGGTCTGTACCAGCGCGTGCTGGCTGTCGAGCAGGCGGGAAATGTCAGCGGCGGGCAGTTGATCGAAAGCCGGAGCGCTTTGGTGTTGCAAGCCAAAGCCGCGGCAACGGGACCAGGAGTCCTGGACCATGGCGTCATGGGACAGGGGCGGGGCAGGAACGGCCATGGCAGTCAGCCTCTGATGCGATGTTTTTATTGTTGTTATGGAGTCCAATTCCTCAGAACGAAAGAGATCCCCTGTGGGAGCAGCCCGGGCGGCGTTCCGCTGCTCGCGAAGGCGCCGGGACAGTCACTAAATTCGTTGAATGACACTCCGCTTTCCCGAGCAGGCTCGCTCCTACACTGATTCCTCTGTGTTCACTGAATTGGAGCAAAAACCGTCCATTGAGTGTTGTTCACTATTGTTCATTGTCAACCAGATGAACTGTTCAAATGTGTTCAGCAATGAACGCCCATTCGCCGCATCAATAAGGGTTTTCCCAGCAAATCAATCACTTGCCATTTCTGGCACGAATGTCGCTCTGTTGCTCCGGTCGCTTGTCTCCCAATAATAAAAAAGGCCGCGCCATGTCGTTAACCCTGGAGCACGTCAGCCGCACCGTCGAGGGTCAGATCTGGATCGATGACGCCTGCCTGAAATTCGAACCCGGATCCTTCAATGTCCTGCTAGGACGTACGCTGTCCGGCAAGACCAGCCTGATGCGCTTGATGGCCGGCCTCGACAAACCGGACAGCGGTAGGGTGCTGATGAATGGCGTCGATGTCACCCAGCGCCCGGTACGCTTGCGCAATGTGTCGATGGTCTATCAGCAGTTCATCAATTACCCGACCATGACCGTGTTTGAGAACATTGCCTCGCCGCTGCGCCAGGCCGGGGTTTCAGCCGAGCTGATCCAGAGCAAAGTGCGCGAAACCGCGCAGATGTTGCGTATCGACAAGTTCCTCCAGCGTTATCCGCTGGAGCTTTCCGGCGGCCAGCAGCAGCGCACTGCCATGGCCCGGGCGCTGGTCAAGGATGCCGAGCTGATCCTGTTCGACGAGCCGCTGGTCAACCTCGACTACAAGCTGCGCGAGGAACTGCGCCAAGAAATGCGCGAACTGTTCCAGGCCCGCCACACCATTGCCATCTATGCCACCACCGAACCCAACGAAGCCCTGGCCCTGGGCGGCACCACCACCATTGTTCATGAAGGCCGGGTGATCCAGAGCGGCAAGACCGCCGAGGTCTATCACCAGCCCCGGACGGTACTGGCGGCCGAGTTGTTTTCCGAGCCGCCGATCAACCTGATGCCGGGGCGGATCAGTGGCAACGAAGTGAGCTTCGCCAATTTCGTGCACTTCCCGCTTAACGTTGACCTGCGGGCGGTGGGCGAGGGCGAGTTCCGTTTCGGCGTGCGCCCCAGCCACATCTCGTTAGTGCCGAGCAACGATGACGACCTGGAGCTGGCGGTCACCGTCGAAGTCGCGGAAATCAGCGGCTCGGAAACTTTCCTGCATGTGCGCAACGAGCATTTCCTGCTGGTGCTGCACTTGCCCGGGGTCCACGAATACGACGTCGATGCGCCGATTCGTATCTATATCCCTACCCACAAACTGTTTGTCTTCGACGCCCAGGGACGCTTGTTACAGGCGCCCGGTCGACGTGTCGCGAGGGTTGCCTGATGGCCGAAATTCATTTGCAAAACCTCGCCCATAGCTACACCCGCACCCCAAGCGGCCCCGAGGATTATGCGATCCGCGAAATGAACCACATCTGGGAGCAGGGCGGCGCCTATGCTTTGCTCGGTCCTTCCGGGTGCGGCAAGTCGACCTTGCTCAACATCATTTCCGGTTTGCTCAGTCCCTCCGAGGGCCAGGTGCTGTTCGACAATAAAGTGGTCAACCAGCTGACCCCGGAGAAGCGCAACATCGCCCAGGTGTTCCAGTTTCCGGTGGTCTACGACACCATGACAGTGTTCGACAACCTGGCCTTCCCGCTGCGCAATCAGGGCCTGGCAGAAGCCCGGGTACGCAGCAAGGTCGAGGAAATTGCCGAGGTGCTCGACCTGCAGAATCTGCTGGCGAAGAAGGCGCGCAACCTCACCGCCGACGAAAAGCAGAAGGTCTCCATGGGCCGTGGACTGGTGCGTGATGACGTCTCGGCGATCCTCTTCGACGAGCCGCTGACGGTGATCGACCCGCACCTGAAATGGAAGCTGCGGCGCAAGCTCAAGCAGATCCACGAGCAGTTCAACATCACCATGGTCTACGTGACCCACGACCAGCTCGAAGCCTCGACCTTCGCCGACAAGATCGCGGTGATGTACGGCGGGCAAATTGTCCAGTTCGGCACCCCGCGGGAGTTGTTCGAGCGGCCCAGCCACACTTTCGTCGGCTATTTCATCGGCAGTCCGGGGATGAACCTGATCGAGGTCAGCCCGCGCGCCGGCGGAGTGGGTTTTGCCAGTACCGACCTGGGGTTGTCCGAGGCCATGCAACGGCGAATTGCCGAGGCTGAATTCAAGACGCTGAAAGTGGGCATTCGCCCGGAGTTCATCCATGTCTGGGACGAGCCTTACGAAGAGGCGATGCGTGCGGATGTGGTGCATGTCGAGGACCTCGGCACCTACAAGATCCTCACCCTGAAACTCGACGGCGCACCCCTCAAGGTGCGCCTGGCCGAAGACAAACCGGTGCCCGAGGGCAGCGCCTGGATCAGTTTTCCGGCGCAGTGGCTGATGGTCTATGCCGACGATTACCTGCTAGAGGTCCAGTCATGAACAAGGTGCAGAACAACAAGGCCTGGTGGCTGGTGTTGCCGGTGTTCCTGCTGGTGGCGTTCAGCGCGGTGATCCCGATGATGACCGTGGTCAACTATTCGGTGCAGGACATCTTCGACCAGTCGAGCCGCTACTTCGTCGGGGCCGATTGGTACAAACAAGTGCTGCTCGATCCGCGCTTGCATGACTCGCTGCTGCGCCAGTTCATCTATTCGGCCTGCGTGCTGCTGATCGAAATCCCCCTGGGCATCGGCATCGCCCTGACCATGCCGACCAAGGGTCGCTGGTCGTCGCTGGTGTTGATCATCCTGGCGATTCCGCTCCTGATTCCGTGGAACGTGGTCGGCACCATCTGGCAGATTTTCGGCCGCGCCGACATCGGCCTGCTGGGTTCGACGCTGAACGCCATGGGTATCAGCTACAACTACGCCGCCAACACCATGGACGCCTGGGTCACGGTGCTGGTGATGGATGTCTGGCACTGGACCTCGCTGGTGGCGTTGCTCTGCTACTCCGGTCTGCGGGCGATTCCGGATGTGTACTACCAGGCCGCGCGCATCGACCGCGCATCCAGCTGGGCCGTGTTCCGGCATATCCAGTTGCCCAAGCTCAAGAGTGTGCTGCTGATCGCGGTGATGTTGCGGTTCATGGACAGCTTCATGATCTACACCGAGCCCTTCGTGCTCACCGGCGGCGGACCGGGGAATGCCACCACCTTCCTCAGTCAGACCCTGACTCAAATGGCGATAGGGCAATTCGACCTCGGCCCGGCTGCGGCTTTCTCCCTGGTGTATTTCCTGATCATTCTGCTGGTGTCCTGGCTGTTCTATACCGCCATGACCCACTCCGACGCCAACCGCTGAGGCCCTGACATGACCCTGAGAAAGCTGGTGCCGCTGCTGCTCTACATCCTGTTCCTGCTGGTGCCGATCTACTGGCTGCTGAACATGTCGTTCAAGAGCAACACGGAAATCCTCGGTGGGCTGACCCTGTTTCCCGAGCAATTCACCCTGGCCAACTACAAGGTGATCTTTACCGATCCGAGCTGGTACACCGGCTATATCAACTCGCTGTATTACGTCAGCCTGAACACGGTGATCTCCCTCAGCGTGGCGTTGCCAGCGGCCTATGCGTTCTCGCGCTATCGCTTTCTTGGCGACAAACACTTGTTCTTCTGGCTGCTGACCAACCGCATGGCGCCGCCAGCGGTGTTCCTCTTGCCGTTTTTCCAGCTCTATTCGTCCATCGGCCTGTTCGATACCCACATCGCGGTGGCCCTGGCTCATTGCCTGTTCAACGTGCCGCTGGCGGTGTGGATCCTCGAAGGCTTCATGTCCGGGGTGCCGAAGGAGATCGACGAAACCGCCTACATCGACGGCTACAGTTTCCCCAAGTTCTTCGTGAAGATTTTCATCCCACTGATCGGCTCGGGAATCGGCGTGACGGCGTTTTTCTGCTTCATGTTTTCCTGGGTCGAACTGCTGCTGGCGCGCACCCTGACCTCGGTCAACGCCAAGCCGATCGCGGCGGTGATGACCCGCACCGTGTCGGCCTCGGGCATCGACTGGGGCGTGCTGGCGGCGGCGGGCGTGCTGACCATCCTGCCGGGCATGCTGGTGATCTGGTTTGTCCGCAACCATGTGGCCAAGGGCTTTGCCCTGGGCCGAGTGTGAGGAACTGATCATGGAATGGATGAACTGGACCCTGCCCACTGCGATTTTCTTCGGCGTCATCGGTTTGCTGCTGCTGGGCATGACCACTTGGGAGCTGCGTTCACCGAGCATTCCCCGGCGCGGCTTTTTACCGATCAGCACCACCCGTGGTGATCGGCTGTTTATTGGTCTTCTCGGCAGCGCCTACCTGCATTTGCTGGTGATTGGCGCTACCGGCTGGAGCATCTGGGTGGCGTCCGCGCTGTCCCTGGTGTGGCTGTTGGCTGTGATGCGCTGGGGCTAGTCGAAAATCGGCAATCGTGCTCCGAAACTCAAACAGGAGGTCTCTATGTTCGACAAAAACAACAAGCTGCGACATAGCGTTTCATTGGCAGCCATGCTGGCACTCAGTGGCTTGAGCGCTGCGGCCTGGGCCGATGCTTATGAAGATGCTGCGAAGAAATGGATCGGCAGCGAATTCAAACCCTCGACCCTGACGCCCGAGCAGCAGTTGGAAGAGCTGAAGTGGTTTATCAAGGCCTCCGAGCCGTTTCGTGGGATGAAGATCAACGTGGTCTCGGAGACTATTGCCACCCACGAATACGAGTCCAAGGTGCTGGCCAAGGCCTTCAGCGAAATTACCGGGATCAAGCTGACCCACGACTTGCTGCAGGAAGGCGACGTGGTGGAAAAGCTGCAGACCCAGATGCAATCCGACAAGAACATCTATGACGGCTGGGTCAACGACTCGGACCTGATCGGTACGCATTTTCGCTATGGCAAGACGGAATCCATCACCGACCTGATGGCCAATGAGGGCAAGGACTACACCTCGCCAACCCTCGATCTCAAGGACTTCATCGGCCTTTCCTTCACCACCGCGCCGGACGGCAAGATCTATCAACTGCCCGACCAGCAATTCGCCAACCTCTACTGGTTCCGTGCCGACTGGTTCGAGCGTCCGGAACTGAAGGCCAAGTTCAAGGAGAAGTACGGCTACGAGCTGGGTGTACCGGTGAACTGGTCGGCCTATGAAGACATCGCCAAGTTCTTCAGCGAAGACGTCAAGGAAATCGACGGCAAGCGTGTTTATGGGCACATGGACTACGGCAAGAAAGACCCCTCCCTCGGCTGGCGCTTCACCGATGCCTGGTTCTCCATGGCCGGTGGCGGCGACAAGGGCCTGCCCAATGGCTTGCCGGTGGACGAGTGGGGGATTCGTGTCGAGGACTGCCACCCGGTCGGTTCCAGTGTGACCCGTGGTGGCGACACCAACGGCCCGGCGGCGGTCTTTGCCACGCAGAAATACGTCGACTGGATGAAGGCCTACGCGCCGCCGGAAGCGGCTGGCATGACTTTCTCCGAATCCGGTCCGGTGCCGGCCCAGGGCAACATCGCCCAGCAGATCTTCTGGTACACCGCCTTCACCGCCGACATGACCAAGCCGGGCCTGGCGGTGATGAACGCCGACGGCACGCCGAAGTGGCGGATGGCGCCATCGCCACGCGGGCCGTATTGGGAGGAGGGGATGAAACTGGGCTATCAGGACGTGGGTTCCTGGACCTTCATGAAGTCGACCCCGGAGAAACAGAAGCTGGCAGCCTGGCTCTACGCGCAGTTCGTCACCTCGAAAACCGTGTCGCTGAAGAAAACCATCGTCGGCCTGACGCCGATCCGCGAGTCGGACATCAACTCGCAAGCCATGAGCGACCTGGCGCCGAAACTTGGCGGCCTGGTG
The DNA here is from genome assembly GCF_019212185.1 of Pseudomonas fluorescens. Taxonomy (NCBI): domain Bacteria; kingdom Pseudomonadati; phylum Pseudomonadota; class Gammaproteobacteria; order Pseudomonadales; family Pseudomonadaceae; genus Pseudomonas; species Pseudomonas fluorescens. The sequence continues at coordinate 4,329,159 of NZ_CP078138.1, read as the reverse complement.
GAGTTCTACCGCAGCCCGGCCCGGGTTCAGTGGACCCCGACCGGCACCAACGTGCCTGACTACCCACGCCTGGCACAACTCTGGTGGAGCCACATCGCCGAAGCCGCCAGCGGCGAGAAAACCCCGCAACAGGCACTCGACGGCCTGGCCAAGGACCAGGACGCGATCATGGCCCGCCTCGAGCGCTCCAAGGTCCAGACCACCTGCGGCCCGAAACTCAACCCGGAACGCGACGCCCAATACTGGTTCGACCAACCTGGAGCGCCCAAACCGAAACTGGCCAACGAGAAGCCCAAGGGCGAGACCGTCAGCTACAACGAACTGCTGAAGTCGTGGGAGGCGGCGCGTAAGTAACAGGTTGGGCGTTGCCCGCGAAAAATCATAACGCGCCAGACGTTGACGGCGTGGCGTGTTCTTCGCGGGTAAACTTGCCAGCGATGGCAGCCTTACCGGCCAGTTCCAACATGTCGCCCGATCAACATGCCCCCCCTTCCTGACAACCGTCCACCCCCTCACCATGCCCCTACCCACGAAAACCGGTAAACTGCCGCACGATTTTCGTTGAGTGTTTCCCATGCAAATTGCTTTGGCGCCCATGGAGGGGTTGGTCGACAACATCCTGCGGGACGTGCTGACCCGTGTTGGCGGTATCGATTGGTGCGTGACCGAGTTCATCCGGATCAACGATCAACTGCTCACGCCTGCGTATTTCCACAAGTTCGGTCCCGAATTGCTCAACGGTGCGAAAACCGCTGCTGGCGTGCCGTTGCGCGTGCAATTGCTCGGTTCCGATCCGGTGTGCCTGGCGGAAAACGCCGCGTTGGCCTGTGAGCTGGGGTCGCAGGTGATCGACCTGAATTTCGGCTGCCCAGCCAAGACCGTCAACAAGTCCCGGGGCGGTGCGGTGTTGCTCAAGGAGCCGGAGCTGCTCAACCAGATCGTCGAGCACGTGCGTCGCGCGGTGCCGGCGCACATTCCGGTGACCGCGAAGATGCGCCTGGGATTCGACAGTCCCGACGGTTCGCTGGTGTGTGCCACGGCGCTGGCCGAGGGTGGCGCGGAGCATATCGTGGTGCATGCGCGGACCAAGATGGACGGCTACAAGCCGCCAGCGCACTGGGAGTGGATCCCGCGGGTGCAAGAGGTGGTGAAGGTCCCGGTGTTTGCCAATGGCGATATCTGGAGCGTCGAGGATTGGCGGCGTTGCAGGGAAATCAGCGGCGTCGAGGACATCATGCTCGGCCGCGGCCTGGTGTCGCGCCCGGACTTGGCACGGCAGATCGCCGCGGCGCGGGCCGGCGAAGAGGTGGTGGAGATGAGCTGGGCCGAACTGCTGCCGCTGATCCAGGAATTCTGGCTGCAGGCCAAGGCGCAAATGACCGCCCGCCAATCACCCGGTCGCTTGAAGCAGTGGCTGGCCATGCTGACCCGCAATTATCCCGAGGCGGTGGAGCTGTTTACCTTGATGCGCCGCGAGACCGAGCTGGATCAGGTCTCACGTTTGCTCGGCCTGTCAGTCGCTGAAGCGGCCTGAAAAAATCTTCAAAGAATCTCTTGAAATGCAATGGGCGGTCCCTATCTAAGGGTTACGCGATGCCGAATTCGGGTCGCGGAGATAAAAAACCTTGCTGATTGTTTTCAGGAGATTTGAACCATGAGTACCGCATTTTCCCTGGCTCCACTGTTCCGTTCTTCGGTAGGTTTCGATCGATTCAACGATCTGTTCGAGACTGCGCTGCGCAATGAGCCCGGCAGCAGCTACCCACCCTACAACGTTGAAAAACACGGTGATGACCAGTATCGCATCGTCGTCGCGGCGGCCGGTTTCCAGGAAGAAGACCTGGAACTGCAAGTCGAAAAAGGTGTGCTGACCATCAGTGGCGGCAAACGTGAGAACAACGACAGCGTCACCTTCCTGCACCAGGGCATTGCCCAGCGTGCGTTCAAACTGTCGTTCCGTCTCGCCGATCACATTGAGATCAAGGCTGCGGACCTGCGCAATGGCCTGCTCAGCATCGATCTGCTGCGCATCGTGCCAGAGGAAGCCAAGGCCAAACGCATCCCGATCAACGGTGAGCAAAAAGCCGCACTGCAACACTGAGTCAGTGCAATGAAGAAGGGCGCCGCTGGCGCCCTTTTTCTATTCGCTTGATTCACGTCCAGCCGTAGCGCACCAGATGAAAGAAAATGGGAGCGGCAAAACACACCGAATCCAGTCGATCGAGCATGCCACCGTGGCCTTCGATCATGTGCCCCCAATCCTTGACGCCGCGATCGCGTTTGATCGCCGACATGACGATCCCGCCGGCGAATCCCAGCAAGTTAATCAACAGCGCAATCAGGAATGCCTGTCCGGCAGTGAACGGGGTGATCCAGAACAGTGCTGCACCAATCAGCGAAGCCAGCAGCACGCCGCCGATAAAACCTTCGACAGTTTTGGACGGCGACAGGTTGGGTGCGATTTTATGCTTGCCGAACAGCTTGCCGCAGACGTATTGCAGCACATCCGACATCTGCACCACGATCACCAGGAACGCGATCAACAAGAGGTTGCGTCCTTCATAGCCGCTGATGTCCAGGGTCAGCAGGGCGGGGACGTGGGACACGCAGAACACCGCAATCATCAACCCCCACTGGACTTTGGAAGCGCGCTCGAGAAAGTGCGTGCTGTCCCCTCCCAACGAAGCGAGGATCGGCAGCAGCAGGAACACGTAGACCGGGATGAAGATCGAGAACAGCCCGTACCAATCGTAATAGATCAGCAGATATTGCAGTGGCAGTGCCAGGTAAAAAGCGGCCACCAATGCCGGGTAGTCGCTACGCCGGGTGGGTGTCAGCGTCATGAATTCACGCAGGGCGTAAAACGAGACTGCGTAGAACAACAGGATCACCGCACTGGTACCTAACCAGAACGCAATGCCGATCACCGCGACCATGACCCACCAGGCGTTGATCCGCGCATTGAGGTTGTCGATCACCGGGTTGGCCGTGCCACGACTGCGCAGTTTGAGCAGCCATCCGATCAGTGAAGCCAGCAGCAGGAAGGTGCCAATCCCGCCGAACAGCATCAGGGTCTGTCTGTCCATGTCAGTTTTGCTCCTCGGCCAGCTCCAGCAAGGCTTCACGGCTGCGCTGGAGAAACTGCTCCTTGCTTTCGCCGGGTTCAAGGGTCAAGGCCGCACCGAAGCGTGTTGTACACAGCAGCGGTAATGGCAGGACACGCCCCTTGGGCATGACGCGATTGAGGTTGGCGATCCATACCGGTACCAACTCCACGCCGGGATGGTGTGTTGCCAGGTGATAGATCCCGCTTTTGAAGGGCAGCAAACCACTCTCTTCGAGGTTGCGCGTGCCTTCTGGAAAGATGATCAGCGAATCGCCATTGTTCAGGGCGTCGAGCATTGGCTGCAATGGATTGTCGGTTGGCTCCTTGCGCTCGCGTTCGATCAGTACGCCATTGAATACGCGGTTGATGATGTAGCGACGCAGCGCGCTGGTTTGCCAGTAGTCAGCGCCCGCCACTGGCCGGGTCATTTTGCGCAGGGCCGGCGGCAGCGAGGCCCAGAGCAAGACGAAGTCACCGTGGCTGCTGTGGTTGGCGAAGTAGATGCGCTGAACCGCCTCGGGCGCGCAGCCAAGCCACAGACTGCGGGCGCCGGTCAGGGTGCGAGCGGCGGAAGTGATGAGGGTGGCGAACAGAGGTTCGAGCATGAATTCTCCTTATTCAATAAAAGCCAGTCAGGATCAAACCCACTACGACCAGCACCTGAAGCGCCATCAGCAGTGCTTGTCGACGCAGCAGATTCAGGGCTCCACGGATACGTTCACTCCATGGCCGGCCGCCTCGAGCGGCGGATTGCAGGCCGAGTGCAATCAAGGCTTGATCCAGTGATTCGCCGCGTTGGTCCAGGGGTTGCTCAAGGTTGGCGACACAGTGGAACAATTCAGCATCGAAGGCGACGCGCAGCGCCCAGTACTTCTGCAGCAGACCAAGCAACAGCAGGGCAATGCTGCCGGTGACTGCCCAGCCGCCGAGACTGGCCAACAGGTATTGGCTCAAGCCAAGTGCGGCGCCCAATAAGGTCAGACCGGTAGACAGATGGTCGAGGGACGCGCCACGCCGTAACAGGCTGGCGGTGGCTTGCAGCTTCATGTCACTGGTCATAAGCCGGCTCCCTGTTCGCCACCAGTCCCTGTAAGGCAGCGCGGTGTGCCGAGTGCAGGACGATACCTGGACGTGCCTGCCGCAATTGGCTGATCGCCTGCTCCACGTTGGCAGCCCTGCCGCTGTGCAGCAACCAGGCGGCAATGGCCGTGGCGCTTCGCGAGTAGCCGAGGGCGCAGCAGACCAGCAGCGGACCGTGCTGACGCAGAGTGTCGATGGCTTGGGCCGCTTCCCGGCATTGCGCTGGGGTGGGGGCGATCAGGTCGAGTACCGGCAGTGAGCGATAGGCCACCGGGCCAGGGTCCAGAGACAGTTCGGCGCACAAGTCGAGTACGGCCTTGAACGGGCCAGCTTTAAGTTCGCGCCGGCTCGGAATGCGCCCGAGCCAAATGTCGTCCAGTACCCGGTCGGGTTGTGGGTGGTTGCGCGTCCACAGCCGAGAGTTGAGCCAGGCTGCGGCCAGGTAGGGCGCCAATAACCAGCGTGCAGCGCCGGAAAGGTGGCCGTCGGCGCCTTTCTGAAAGCCGCCGGTGTCCAGCAATGCGTAATTCAGTGCGACCAGCAGCAAGGCGGTTGCCGGCCACAACCACCACAGCCAGCCACCCTTGAAGCCGAACGCCAGAAGACTGGCGATAAGTGCGCCCACGGCGTAGCACAGCGCCAACTTCCAGCGCTTGCGGTCGCAGGTTAGACGCGCATTGGTCAAGGGGGTGGACCGATCCAGCGGCCACAGCCAGACGCACAGGCAGCCAAGCAGCACGCCGGTAGGCAAGTCGATGAAGTGGTGTTGATAAGTGGTCAGGACAGAGATGCCGATCAGACCGAACCACAGGTGCATCAGACCACGCCAGATCCCTTGCAGGTGTCGCTGATAACAGGTCCAGAGCACCACCAGCAGGGCGATGTGCAGCGACGGCGCCTGATTGAAGGGCTTGTCGAAGCCGGCCAGTACGTCGAACAACCAGCCGAACACCCCGTCCAGTTCGGGGCGGGCAAAGGTGAAGCGTAACGGCCAGAGCAGGAAGCAACTGACCGCGATCAGTTGCGCGGTCAGTAGGCGTAGAGCGTGGCGCTTGAGTTCGGCACGACTGTTGGGCAGCAACAGGGACAGGCCGTACAGCAGGTCGATCGACCAATAAGGCACGATTGTCCAGGCCCAGAATGGCAACTGATTTTCCCAATCGAACACCAGGGTTCCGACGTCACTGCGCTGAGTGGTGACCCAGGTAGCGAAGCCGTAGGTGGCGAAGAATGTCGGTGCCAACAGCAATAACCACAACAGCGCCGGTTTCAACAGGCCGGGCTCGCGGGACATATTTACGGCTTGATTCATTCAGTCACCCGTTGCGCGAGGCTGACGCTGAAAATCCCCCATTCATCGACGCGCAGGCTGATCCTGCGGAAGCCGGCCGCTTCCACCAGTTGGTCCATTTCTGCCTGACTGCGCCGGCGCATGACCCAGGCCTGGCCTTCGCGGTGGCTGGTGAGTGCGCGGGCAATCAACTCCAGTTGCGGGTGCCAGGGTTGGCCGGTGTAGATCAGGTAGGCTCCGGGTTCCACGGCGGCGGCCAACCCGGCCAGCGAGTCGCTGACCATCTGATTGTCGGCGAACAATTCGTACAGGCCTGAGACCACGGCCAGAGTGGGTTTGGGTTCAAGCGCGGCAAGATCGTCGCGGTCAAAGGCATTGCCTTTGATAAAACGGGCAATGTGTTCCAGGCCCTTCTCGCGGATCAACGCACTGCCGTCGCGCACGTTGATGTCGCTGTAGTCACGCAGAAGAATGGTTTCGGGCAGCGGGTTGACACCTTGCAGGGCTTCGAGAATGTAGCGCCCGTGACCGGCAGCGATATCGACGATGCGCACTTCACGTCCTTGTTCGCGCAGGTGCGTCATGGCCAGGCGCAGCAGTTCTTCGACGTGCAGTTTGCGCTGGCGGATGCCGCGCCAGCCGATGGAATCGAGGTAGTTACGATCGATCATGCGCCCGATTGCAGAGGTGCCGCTTGGGGTATTGCGATAGACATAATCCAGGGTGCTGCCGGAGTCGAAACCGGTGTCGAACCCCAGCTTGACCCCGGTCGATAGGCGACTGCCCATACGCATGCTGGCGCGAGTCATGCGCCAGTACAGGTCACGCAGAGAGTTATGTGGCAGTGGCGCGGCGAGTGATTCGGACTCGGCGCAGGTCAGGCCCAGGCGGTCGGCCTCCAGCAGCGAAGGGCGCGCCGGTGCGTGGGCGAAGTTCTGCAGGATAAACCGTCGGGCACTGGCCACAGCGTGAGCACGATTTTTTTCGCCAAGGGTGTCGTGGAAGAAGCCGGGCAGCAGGTGTTTTTCCTTGTGCAGGCTGCCCAGGCGCTCGAAGAATTGTTCCTGTGGTTTTCGATGCACCACGAAGTCGGCGGCGGAAATCAGCAGTTGGGTCGGTACCTGAATCGCCTGGGCATCGGCCACCACTCGTTCGGCGGCCTCATATAGACCAAGCAGCACGTTGACGGAAATGGCCTTGGTGATCAGTGGGTCACTGTCATAGGAGGCGACTCGCTCTGGGTCATGGCTGAGAAAGCGCGCCTTGACGTAGCTGTTAACGAAGAAGTTGCCGCGAAACCGACGCATCAGCCCCAGGCCCTTGCGCGCAAACGGCACGTAGAGCTTGACCTTGAATGCCGGGGAGGCGAGCACCAGTGAGCGAATGCGTGGCGCGTAATCGTGCACCCAGGTGGCGACGATTACTGCGCCAACGCTCTGGGCAATCACCGCAATGTCCGATTCATCGATCTGGTAGTGGCTCTGTAAATGATCGCAGAACGTTTGCACGTCGCGCACGCTGGTGGCAAAGCTCGGGCTGTCACCCCGTTCGCCCGGTGACAGGCCGTGACCACGGGCGTCCCAGGCAAAAAAATCGAGATGAGGTAAATCCAGTTCGTCCACCAAATGGGCGATCCGCTCCGAATGTTCGTGCCCACGGTGAAACAGCAGTACGGCCTGGCGAGGTTCGCCCGCTGGCGTGCTGCCCGGCCAATGGCGGTAAAACAGTTGGACACCGTCGTGGGTGGTGAAGGTCTGGTGTTGAGCTTCGCGCATTGCAACTTCCTTATGCTTGTGGAGTGTTTTCCTGTACTTGCCGCAGACCCTGGCGGACCCGGTTAAACAGCGTGACCAGCAGCAACAGGGAAACACCCGCCAACACTGCGTTGATCCACAGAGCGCTGATCCAACCCAGGGCGATAGCGCACGCCACCACCCCCATGACAAACGCCCGGTCGCTTTTGCCCATGGGCCCGTCGTAGCGCCGTGAAGCCCCGATCATCGGGCCCATTACGCCAGCGTATTCACTGAACAGCGCAAGTAAGGTCAGTAGCAGGACCAGCCACAGACTGACGCCGGGAAGTAGGGCGAACGGCAGGATCAGTGCGCAATCGGCAGCGATATCGCAGAGTTCATTGAGGTAGGCACCCAGCTGCGATTGCTGCTTGAACTCACGGGCGAGCATGCCGTCTATGGCATTTAGCGCCATTCGCAGGATCATCCACATCGGCACCAGGGCAAACACCCAGGGATGTTCGGCGAAACAGGCGACGACCACACCCACCAGCAGCGAACCGACGCCGGCCAGCACGGTGATCTGGTTGGCCGTCGTGCCGTTGTCGAACAACCGTCGGACCAGCGGGCGCAGGAGGTTTTGAAACGCGGGTTTGAGCTGGTAGATGCTGGGCACGGGGAGGAGGTCTCTGCCAATGGATAGGCGCCGTTCAACTGCCGGGAAATACGATTTTCCCAGTGTAGATGGCTTCTCGGCGGATTACCGGGAAGGGGCCGCAGGACGCAGAAGCCTAGCGAGCAGCTAGGCCGTCGGGAATAGGACCTTTCCTGAAAGGCTGTAGTCGATTTCCCAAGAGCGCAGCGATCTCGTCGCCCCTCAGTTCAACAACCACTCAAACTCTTCCACCGGCACTGGCCGACTGTGCAGGTACCCCTGGTACAAATGACAGCCCAGTCCCTGCAGGAACGCCAGTTGTTCAGTGGTTTCCACGCCCTCGGCAATCACCTCCAGTTCCAGGCTCAGGGCCATGGCGACGATGGCGCGAATGATTTCGGCGTCGTTGGGGTCGCTGGTGGCGTCGCGGATGAATGACTGGTCGATTTTCAGGGTGTCGACCGGCAGGCGCTTGAGGTAGGTGAGCGACGAGTAACCGGTGCCGAAATCGTCCATGGCAAAGCTGACGCCGAGTTTTTTCAGGCGGCGCATTTTGTTGATGGTGTCTTCCAGGTTCTGGATCACGATGCCTTCGGTGATCTCCAGTTTCAGCAGCGAGCAGGGCAGGCCGTGGCTGGTGAGGCTGTGCTCGATGCGCTCGACGAAGTCGGTCTGGCGGAACTGGCGCGGACTGATGTTGACGCACAGGCTGAAATTCAACGGGTCGACCTTGCCTCGGGCGATCAGGTGTTTGAAGGCCAGGCAGGCTTCGTCGAGAATCCAGGTGCCGACCTCGAGGATCAGCCCGCTGTCTTCCAGCACCTTGATGAATTCGCTGGGCGATTGCGCGCCCAGTTGCGGATGGGTCCAGCGCACCAGGGCTTCGGCGCCGACGATGCGTTCGCCGCGGGCGTCGATCTGCGGCTGGTAATGCACGCGGAATTCGCCCCGTGACAGCGCCAGGCGCAAGTCTGTTTCCATGCGCAGGCGCTCGCTGGCGGCTTTCTGCATGGTGTTGTGGTACATCTGCGTGGTATTGCGCCCGGAGTCCTTGGCCCGGTACAGGGCGATATCCGCACGCTTGAGCAGGTCGGTGGGGGTCGAACCGTGATCTGGAATCAGCGCCACCCCAATGCTCGGCGTAACCTGCAGCCGATGGCCGTCAAGGAACATCGGTTCCGAGAGCAGTTCGCGCAGGGTATCGGCCAATTCCCGGACCTGTTCGCTGACTTCATTGCGCGAACCTTCCAGGCCGCTGAGCAGGACCACGAACTCGTCGCCACCCAGGCGTGCCACGGTGTCTTCCATGCGCACGCTGGCCTCGAGGCGGGCGGTGATGATTTTCAGCACCGTATCGCCGACCGGATGGCCGAGGGAGTCGTTGATGTGCTTGAAGTGGTCGAGGTCGAGGAACAGCAGGGCTCCGCGCAGGTTGTGGCGCTTGAGCAGGGCGATCTGCTGGCTCAGGCGGTCCATCAGCAGCGCGCGGTTGGGCAGGTTGGTCAGTGAGTCGTGGTAGGCCAGGTGACGGATCTGCGCTTCGGCGTTCTTCAGCAGGCTGACATCGCGCGCGGTCAACAGCAGGCACGCGGTTTCGTTGAGGGTAATCGGCTCTACCGAGACCTCCACGGTGAGCAACTGCCCGCTTTTGTTGCGCCCAAGCATTTCCAGGTGGTGCACCCGGCCCTTGAGTTGCAGTTCGGCGAGCAGCATCGAGCGCTGCTTTTCCTCGGCCCAGATACCGACCTGATACACGGTCTTGCCAACCACTTCTTCGGCGCTATAGCCGGTAAGGCGACAGAAACCGTCGTTGACCTCCAGATAGCGCCCGGTGTCGCGCTCGGTGATGGTGATCGCGTCGGGGCTGGAGTGAAACGCCTTGGCAAACTTTTCTTCGCTGGCCTTGAGCGCCGCCTCCGAGCGTTGCTGCTGGGTAATATCGCGCAGGGTGGTGACAATGCAGGGCTGGTTGCCGACGTTGATCTGCCGGCTGGAGATCACGCAGGTCAGGGATTGCCCGTCCTTGTGCCGGACCAGCAGCGCGACATTGTTCAGGCCCTGCTCGCGAATCACCTGTTCGATCCGCTGCAGGCTTTGCGCCGAGGCGTCCCACAGGCCGATGTCGTCGGCGCTGCGGCCCAGCACATCGGCGGCGCTCCAGCCGAAGGTCTGGGTGAAGCTGGAGTTGATTTCGATGAACTGGCCGCTGTCCTGGCGGGTCACGCAGATCGGGTCGGGGCTGACCTGGAACAGGGTGGCGAACTTCTCTTCGGAGGCCACCAGGCGCTGTTCGCGCTCGACCTGTTCGGTGATGTCCAGCAAGGTCCCGGCCATGCGCAGCGGCGTGCCATCAGCGTCGCGGTACAGTCGGGCGCGGCTTTCCAGGTAACGTGAGCTGCCGTCGGCCAGTTGCACCCGGTAGGTCAGTTGGTAGTTACCGGCCGGGCCTTCGCGCAGGCTGCGGTAGGCGTCGCGCATGCTGTCGCGTTCTTCCCCCGGCACGCCCTCGAAGAACTCCTCGAAGGATTCATGAAAGGGGATGGGTTCCAGGCCATGCAGTTGTGCCGCTCGGGCCGAGCCGTAGAGCATGCCGCTGGGGATATGCCAGTCCCAAGTGCCGAGCTGGGCCGAGTCGAGGGCCAGGTCGAGGCGCTCCTGGCTGTCCTTTAGCGCGTGTTCGGCGAGCTTGCGTTCGGTGGTGTCGAGGAAGGTGCTGAGCAGGTACGGCTGACCTTCGAGCTCGACCTTTTGCGCGCTGAGAATGCCGTCATGCACTTGGCCGTTGCTGGCGCGAAACTGCACCTCCATGCTGATCAGGTCACCTTTGGCCTTGGTCGCCCTGACCAGTTTCGCCCGTTGCTCGGGGTGCACCCACAGGCCCAGCTCGAGGGTGGTGCGACCGATGGCATCCTGCACCGGCCAGCCGAACAGGCTTTCGAAGTACTGATTGGCCTCGGTGATCAGGCCGTCTTCCTGGCGCGTCAGCAGAACCATATTGGGGCACAGGTGAAACAGCGTGGCGAAGCGCTTTTCCGAGCTGGTCAGTGCCTGCTCGCGCTGGCGCTGGTGGGTGATCTCGCGGATCACTCCGATCATCCGCGGCCGGCCGAGCTTGTCGGGAATCAGGCTGCCGTTGATTTCCAGCCAGTGCAGACTGCCGTCCGGCCAACGGATGCGGTGGTGCATCGCTTGCTCAAGGGGGGCGCCGGCCATGACCGCGTTGAATGCCCGAAGGGTTTTCGCCCGGTCCTCGGGGTGCAGCAGGTCGAGGTACTCGATGTCCGCCGGCATTGGCTGGTGAGGGTCGAAACCGAACAATGCCTGAGTGCCCCGCGACCAACTGATCAGCCCCCGCTCGATGTCCCAGTACCAGGCGCCCAGGCGTGCGCCGTTGAGAGCCGCGAGCAACTGCGTCGCGCTTTCCCAGCTCTGCTCCGAAGTGTGTGGGTCGAGCGCCTGGATACGCGGCATGCGCGGCGTATGGGGGCGGGTTCGGTCAACGGATTTGGGCATTGGTAACAGGCCTTGGGCTGAATTGGGCGTTAGGCACGGGTTTTGCGGCTCTATAGGAGTAGCACAAGTCAGCCATCATTCCCTGGCCAATCGATCTGTGCATCCAGCAAAGCCATGAAGGCCCGCGCAGCATTCGACAGCGTCCTTTCAGTGTGCACGATATAGCCTAGCTGGCGCGTGAGTTGTATGCCCGGCAGCGGGATGCGCGCCACCTGTTCATCGAGCATGGTACGTGGCAGGACACTCCAGGCAAGGCCAATGGACACCATCATCTTGATGGTTTCCAGATAGTTGGTGCTCATGGCGATGTTCGGCGTCAGCCCCTGGGCTTCGAACAGGCGCTGGACAATGTGGTGGGTGAAGGTGTTGCCGCCGGGGAACACTGCTGGATGGCGGGCGATATCGGCCAGTGTCGCGTCATTGCTCAGCAGCGAGTGTTCCGGGGCCACGACGAAATCCAGTGGATCGTCCCAAACCGGCGTGGCCTGCACCAGCGCATGCGGCTCGGGCGCCAGGGTGATGACTGCCAGCTCGGCGCGACCGTGGAGAATTTCCTCATAGGCCACCTCCGAATCGAGAAACTGAATATCCAGCGCCACAGCGGGGTATTGGCGGGTGAACGCCCTTAATAAAGGAGGCAAGCGGTGCAGGCCAATGTGATGACTGGTGGCCAGGGTCAGACGACCGGTCACCTGACCGGTCAGGTTGGTCAGGGCTCGGCGCGTATCATCGAGCACATTAAGGATCTGGTAGGCCCGTGGCAGCAGGGCGCGCCCGGCCTCGGTCAGGCTGACTTCACGACCCAGGCGGTCGAACAGGCGGACGTCGAGTTGTTGCTCCAGGCCGGCAATGCGCTTGCTGATCGCTGGCTGGGTCAGGTGCAGGCGCTCACCGGCGCCAGAGAAGCTGCCGATCTCGGCAATGGCAATAAAGGCGTTGAGGTTGGCCAGGTCCATGCTCGTATTCCAGTTGGTTATCCAAAGCATAAAAATTATGAATTTGAGTTATTTAATGTAACCCCATAGCATCGACCTCACAAGCCAAGGGGTTATTGAATCGCTCAAGACCCAGGGCATAGAAACAGTTAGAAAAAAGCTGATGAGGAAACGTCTGATGGCCGGCAAAACGCTCTACGACAAGCTCTGGGATTCGCATTTGGTCAAGCAGCGCGACGATGGTTCGGCGCTGATCTATATCGACCGTCACATCATTCACGAAGTGACCTCGCCGCAAGCCTTCGAAGGCCTGCGCCTGGCCGGGCGCAAGCCTTGGCGGATCGATGCCAATATCGCGACCCCGGACCACAACGTCCCGACCACCCCGGAGCGCAAGGGCGGTATCGAGGCGATTGTCGACCAGGTCTCGCGTTTGCAGGTTCAGACCCTTGATGACAACTGTGATGAGTACGGCATCGTCGAGTTCAAGATGAATGACGTGCGCCAGGGCATCGTCCACGTGATCGGCCCTGAGCAGGGCGCGACCTTGCCGGGCATGACCGTGGTTTGCGGCGATTCCCACACCTCGACCCACGGCGCCTTTGGTGCTTTGGCCCACGGTATTGGCACTTCCGAGGTCGAGCACGTGCTCGCCACCCAGTGCCTGGTCGCCAAGAAAATGAAGAACATGCTGGTGTCCGTCGAAGGCACCTTGCCGTTCGGCGTGACCGCCAAGGACATCGTGCTGGCCGTGATCGGCAAGATCGGCACCGCTGGCGGCAATGGCCACGCCATCGAGTTCGCCGGTAGCGCGATTCGCGAATTGTCGGTCGAAGGCCGCATGACCATCTGCAACATGTCCATCGAAGCCGGTGCCCGTGTTGGCCTGGTGGCGGCGGATGAAAAGACCGTGGCCTACGTCAAGGGTCGCCCGTTTGCCCCGAAAGGCGCCGAGTGGGACCTGGCTGTCGAAGCCTGGAAGGACCTGGTGTCCGACGCCGACGCGGTGTTCGACACCGTGGTTGAGTTGGACGCCGCGCAGATCAAGCCGCAAGTCAGCTGGGGCACTTCGCCGGAGATGGTGCTGGCGGTAGATCAGAACGTGCCGGATCCAGAGAAGGAAATGGACCTGGTCAAGCGCGATTCCATCGTCCGTGCCTTGAAATACATGGGTTTGACCGCCAACCAGGCGATCACCGATATCCAGCTTGATCGTGTGTTTATCGGTTCCTGCACCAACTCGCGCATTGAAGACTTGCGCGCCGCAGCGGTGATCGCCAAGGGCCGCAAAGTCGCCTCGACCATCAAGCAGGCGATCGTGGTTCCGGGTTCAGGCCTGGTGAAGGCGCAGGCCGAGTCCGAAGGCTTGGACAAGATTTTCCTCGAAGCCGGTTTTGAATGGCGTGAGCCGGGTTGTTCGATGTGCCTGGCGATGAACCCGGACCGTTTGGAATCCGGCGAACATTGCGCCTCGACCTCCAACCGTAACTTCGAAGGCCGTCAGGGTGCTGGTGGTCGTACTCACCTGGTCAGCCCGGCCATGGCCGCCGCGGCTGCTGTAAACGGTCGTTTCATCGACGTCCGCGAATTGATCTGAAGGAGCGCAGCATGAAAGCTTTTACCCAGCACACTGGTCTTGTCGCGCCTTTGGATCGTGCCAACGTCGACACTGACCAAATCATTCCCAAGCAATTCCTGAAGTCGATCAAGCGCACTGGTTTCGGTCCGAACCTGTTCGACGAGTGGCGTTACCTGGATGTCGGCCAGCCGTATCAGGACAACTCCAAGCGTCCGTTGAACAAGGATTTCGTGCTCAACGCCGAGCGTTATCAAGGCGCCAGCGTGTTGTTGGCTCGCGAAAACTTCGGTTGCGGCTCCAGCCGTGAACACGCGCCATGGGCGCTGGAAGAGTACGGTTTCCGCAGCATCATCGCGCCGAGCTACGCCGACATCTTCTTCAACAACAGCTTCAAGAACGGCTTGCTGCCGATCATCCTCAGCGACGCGGAAGTCGATGAGCTGTTCCAGCAAGTGGAGGCTAATCCGGGCTACCCGTTGCAGATCGACCTGCAGGCCCAGACCGTGACCCGTCCCGACGGCAAGGTGCTGAGCTTCGAGATCGATGCGTTCCGCAAGCACTGCCTGCTCCACGGCCTGGACGACATCGGCCTGACCTTGCAGGACGACGAGGCGATTGCTGCGTTTGAAGCCAAGCATCGTGCGAGCCAGCCGTGGTTGTTTCGCGACGCGTGATTTGCGGATGGCGAATGCCGCCATCGCGAGCAGGCCAGAACAGACACCCTATAAAGGATTCTCCCCATGACCAGCACCGCCCAGCACAGCCAGGTAGTCCAGAAACAATTCGGTGAGCAGGCCTCGGCCTACCTGAGCAGCGCCGTGCACGCTCAAGGCAGCGAGTTCGCCCTGCTACAGGCCGAGCTGGCAGGGCAGGGCAATGCCCGGGTCCTGGACCTGGGGTGCGGCGCCGGCCACGTGAGCTTTCACGTCGCCGCGCTGGTCAAGGAAGTGGTGGCCTACGACCTGTCGCAGCAAATGCTCGACGTGGTGGCGGTTGCCGCCGCTGAACGGGGTCTGGGCAATATCGCCACGGTCAACGGTGCCGCCGAGCGCCTGCCGTTCGCCGACGGTGAATTCGATTTCGTCTTCAGCCGCTATTCGGCGCACCACTGGAGCGATCTCGGCCTGGCCTTGCGTGAAGTGCGCCGAGTGTTGAAGCCCGGTGGCGTGGCGGCGTTCGTCGACGTCTTGTCACCGGGTAGTCCATTGCTCGACACTTACCTGCAGAGCGTCGAAGTACTGCGCGACACCAGTCACGTGCGTGACTATTCTGCCGGCGAGTGGTTGCGCCAGGTCAGCGAGGCCGGTTTGCACACCCGCAGCACTACGCGCCAGCGCCTGCGCCTTGAATACACCTCCTGGGTTGAGCGCATGCGCACACCGGAAGTGATGCGCGGGGCGATCCGCGAGTTGCAGCAGGCGATGGGCAATGAAGTGCGCGAGTATTTCCAGATTGAAGCCGATGGCTCGTTCAGTACCGATGTGCTGGTACTGATGGCAGAGCGCTAGAATTTTTCCGGGTGCGTCCGTGGGCGCACCGACTGATGACATTGAGGAACGCATGAGCAAGCAGATTCTGATTCTTCCAGGTGACGGTATTGGCCCGGAAATCATGGCCGAAGCGGTCAAGGTACTGGAGCTGGCCAGCGACAAGTTCGCCCTCGGTTTCGAACTGAGCCACGACGTGATCGGCGGTGCCGCCATCGACAAACACGGCGTGCCATTGGCCGATGAAACCCTCGAGCGCGCCCGCGCTGCCGACGCCGTGCTGCTGGGCGCGGTGGGCGGTCCGAAATGGGACACCATCGAGCGTGACATCCGCCCTGAGCGCGGCCTGTTGAAAATCCGTGCGCAACTGGGCCTGTTCGGCAACTTGCGTCCAGCCATCCTTTACCCGCAACTGGCCGAGGCTTCCAGCCTGAAGCCGGAAATCGTCGCCGGCCTGGACATCCTCATCGTTCGCGAGCTGACCGGCGGTATCTACTTCGGCGCGCCTCGCGGCACCCGCACTTTGGAAAACGGCGAACGCCAGTCCTACGACACCTTGCCGTACAGCGAAAGCGAAATCCGCCGGATCGCCCGTGTCGGTTTCGACATGGCCATGGTTCGTGGCAAAAAGCTCTGCTCGGTGGACAAGGCCAACGTCCTGGCGTCCAGCCAGTTGTGGCGCGAAGTGGTCGAGCAGGTGGCCAAGGATTACCCTGAGGTCGAGCTGAGCCATATGTACGTCGACAACGCCGCCATGCAGTTGGTGCGCGCGCCGAAGCAGTTCGACGTGATCGTCACCGACAACATGTTCGGCGACATCCTGTCCGATCAGGCCTCGATGCTCACCGGTTCTATCGGCATGCTGCCTTCGGCGTCCCTGGATACCAACAACAAAGGCATGTACGAGCCTTGCCACGGTTCCGCGCCGGACATCGCCGGCAAGGGCATTGCCAACCCGCTGGCGACCATTTTGTCGGTGTCGATGATGCTGCGTTACAGCTTCAATCAGCAGGCGGCGGCCGATGCCATCGAGAAAGCGGTCAGCCTGGTGCTGGATCAGGGCTTGCGCACCGGTGACATCTGGTCGGCCGGTTGCACCAAAGTCGGAACGCAGGAAATGGGCGACGCAGTAGTCGCGGCGCTGCGGAATCTGTAATCTCTCGGGCCCCGCTTGTCGTTGATGTCGGCAAGCGAGCCCACTTTTTGTAAAAGGTGTAGTTGCGATGAAACGTGTAGGTCTGATCGGTTGGCGCGGTATGGTCGGTTCCGTGCTCATGCAGCGGATGCTGGAAGAGCAGGATTTCGATCTTATTGAGCCGGTGTTTTTCACCACTTCCAATGTCGGTGGCCAAGGCCCGTCCGTGGGCAAGGACATTGCTCCGCTCAAGGACGCGTACAGCATTGAAGAGCTCAAGACCCTTGACGTGATTCTGACCTGCCAGGGCGGCGACTACACCAGTGAAGTCTTCCCCAAGCTGCGCGAAGCCGGCTGGCAGGGTTACTGGATCGACGCCGCTTCCAGCCTGCGCATGCAGGATGACGCAGTGATCGTGCTGGACCCGGTGAACCGCAAGGTCATCGACCAGCAGCTGGACGCGGGCACCAAGAACTACATCGGCGGCAACTGCACCGTCAGCCTGATGCTGATGGGCCTGGGCGGTCTGTTCGAAGCCGGTCTGGTGGAGTGGATGAGTGCCATGACCTATCAGGCGGCCTCCGGCGGCGGCGCGCAGCACATGCGTGAACTGATCAAGCAAATGGGCGTGACCCACGGTGCTGTCGCCGATCAACTGGCCGATCCGGCCAGCGCGATCCTCGACATCGACCGCCGTGTGGCCGAAGCCATGCGCAGCGACGCGTACCCGACCGAAAACTTCGGCGTACCGCTGGCCGGCAGCCTGATCCCGTGGATCGACAAGGAACTGCCGAACGGTCAAAGCCGTGAAGAGTGGAAAGCCCAGGCCGAGACCAACAAAATACTCGGTCGCTTCAAGAGCCCGATTCCGGTGGATGGCATCTGCGTACGTGTCGGCGCCATGCGTTGCCACAGCCAGGCGCTGACCATCAAGCTGAACAAAGACGTGCCGATCGCCGATATCGAAGGGCTGATCAGCCAGCACAACCCGTGGGTCAAGCTGGTGCCGAACAACCGTGATATCAGCATGCAGGAGCTGAGCCCAACCAAGGTCACCGGCACCCTGAACATCCCGGTTGGCCGTCTGCGCAAGCTGAACATGGGTACCCAATACCTGGGCGCCTTCACCGTCGGCGACCAACTGCTGTGGGGCGCGGCCGAGCCGCTGCGTCGCATGCTGCGGATCCTGCTCGAGCGCTGATTTAGTCATGCAATGAAAGAACCCGCGTCTTGTGAAAGGCGCGGGTTTTTTTATTCCCATTGTCTGCCGGCCCCCAACCTGTAGGAGCGAGCCTGCTCGCGAAGAATGCTCAGGCACCGCGTTAATTCTGGATGAGCGCGGTGGCCCCCAGAGACGCCACATAAATTGCCTGCATGCCACCCACCCGGTAAAGTGCCGCTCCCCCCGTTTCGCCTGAGGTAGAACCATGAGCCAGACCCTTGATATCGCCGTTGTCGGCGCCACCGGTACGGTCGGCGAAACCCTCGTGCAGATCCTCGAGGAGCGTGATTTTCCGGTGGGCACCTTGCACCTGTTGGCCAGCAGCGAGTCGGCCGGCAGTTCGGTGTTGTACCGGGGCAAGAACGTGCGGGTGCGGGAGGTCGATGAGTTTGATTTCGCCAAGGTCCAGTTGGTGTTTTTCGCCGCTGGTCCCGCGGCTACCCTGAGCTTTGCGCCACGGGCGACGGCGGCGGGGTGCGCGCTGATCGATCTGTCTGGCGCCTTGCCGGCAGAACAGGCGCCGCAGGTGGTGCCCGAGGCCAACGCCGAGGTGCTGGCCGGCTTGAAACAACCGTTTCAGATCAGCAGCCCGAGTAGCGCCGCGACACTCCTGGCGGTGGTGCTGGCGCCACTGCGTCAGTTGCTCGATCTGCGGCGGGTCAGCGTCACTGCCAGTCTGGCGGTTTCGGCTCTGGGCCGGGAAGGGGTGACCGAGTTGGCGCGGCAGACCGCCGAGTTGCTCAACGCGCGGCCATTGGAGCCACGGTTCTTTGACCGGCAGATGGCGTTCAACCTGCTGGCACAGGTCGGTACCCCGGACGCGCAGGGCCATACCCTGCTGGAAAAACGCCTGGTGCGCGAACTGCGTGAGGTCTTGGCGCAGCCAGCGCTGAAAATTTCCGCGAACTGCATTCAAGCCCCGGTGTTTTTTGGCGATAGCCTGAGCGTGACCCTGGAATCCTCGCGGTCGGTCGACCTGGCGGCAGTCAACGCAGCCTTGGAAGCGGGCGAGGGTATCGAACTGGTGGACGCTGGCGATTACCCGACCCCGGTCGGTGACGCGGTGGGCCAGGATGTGGTCTACGTAGGCCGGGTTCGTCACGGAGTCGACGAGCCGTCGGAACTTAATCTGTGGCTGACGTCAGATAACGTGCGCAAAGGGGCCGCGCTGAACGCGGTTCAGGTGGCCGAATTGTTGATAAAACGCCTTGTGTAAAAGATACTTGGCAACAATTTGTCGAATGATTTCAACTCGACGCTATGCTTGCACACGGGCCGCCATGCGCGGCCTGTACAGACACTCGTGACTTAATCGCGCACGGACTCATCCGAGGCTCGTGCGCTATGCCTTTTGGCAGCGACAAATAACACCTTCTCGCTGGCCGAGGAATGTTCAAACAAAGGAAGAGGCTATGGTTCAAGTTCGCAAACTGGTGTTAGCAATAGCGGCCGCCTCGGCGCTGTCCTCCGGTATGGCGCATGCCCTTGGGCTCGGGGAACTGACCCTGAAGTCGACCCTGAACCAGCCGTTGGTGGCCGAGATCGAGTTGCTCGATGTCAAGGACCTCACGGCGGCGGAAGTAGTGCCAAGCCTGGCCTCGGCTGACGATTTCGCCAAGGCGGGCGTGGATCGCCAGGCCTTCCTCAACGATCTGACCTTCACCCCGGTGCTCAATGCCAGCGGCAAGAGCGTACTGCGGGTAACGTCCAGCCAGCCATTGTCCGAACCCATGGTGAAATTCCTGGTGCAGGTCATGTGGCCCAATGGCCGCCTGCTGCGTGACTACAGCGTTTTGCTCGACCCGTCGAAGTTCTCGCCGGAGACGGCCGATGCCGCCGCGCAAACCGCCCCGGCCATCAATGCGCCGGTGACTGGCTCGACTGCCCAGCACGTCACCGCGCCGCGTGACACCCTGTGGGAAATCGCCGCCAAGGCACGCAACGGTGGCTCGATCCAACAGACCATGTTGGCGATACAGGCACTGAACCCCGACGCCTTTATCGACGGCAACATCAACCGCTTGAAGGCTGGCGCGGTCCTGCGCCTGCCGGATGCAACGCAGAGCACCAGCCTTGCGCAATCCCAGGCCATTGCCCAGGTCGCCGCTCAGAATAAGGCCTGGCGCGAGGGGCGTCGCTACGTGCCGCCTCAGGCGCAGCAACTCGATGCGACGGGCCGCGCTCGCCAGCCAGCGCCGGCATCCGGCGCGGCTCGGGACAATTTGAGCCTGGTATCGGCCGAGTCCGGCAAGAAAGCCGGCAAAGGCGCGGTGGGCGACAGCAAGGGTATCGGCAACCAACTGGCGGTTACCCAGGAAAGCCTCGACACCACCCGTCGTGACAACGCCGAACTGAAAAGCCGCATGGCCGACCTGCAGAGCCAGATGGACAAGCTGCAGCGTTTGATCGAGCTGAAGAACAACCAGTTGGCCAAGTTGCAAGCCGAGAGCGGCGCGCCGGCGGACGCCAGCACCGAACCGGCGGCAGCCATGCCGGCGGAATTGGCGGCCCAGCCAGCAACTACGTCAACCGAGCCTGCCCCGACGCCGGCCGCTGAAGTGCCGCCAGCGACACCGGCCGAGGTGCCTGCCAAACAGACGCCGGAACAAACCTACAACGAACTGCTGACCAATCCACTGCTGATGGGCCTGGTCGGTGGCGGCGCAGTGCTGCTGGCGCTGCTGTTGTTGCTGTTGGCGCGCCGACGCAAGGCCCAGCAGGAAGCCGAGAAACACCTGCGCATGGCCAAGGCGCTGGCGGAAGAGCCCGCCTTCGCCGAGGACCTGGAACTGCCGGAAAACAGCTTCGAAGGTCTTGAAGTGGCAGAGCCGGCACCCAAGCTGGTGACCCCGTCGGTGGTCACTGAGGAGACGGTTGCACCTGTCGCGCCAGCTCCGGCAGCGGTGGTCACCCCGGCAGTGGCCTCGGTGGTCATGACCGCGCCCATCGCCGCACCGCTGGTTTCGCCGGCCGGCGAGCGTTCCGGCGACCTGCTCGACCACGTGCAGACGCATATCGACGAAGGTCGTTTGAATCAGGCCGTCAGCTTGCTCGAGGAAGGCATCCAGCAAGAGCCGCAGCGCAGCGATCTGCGCCTCAAGCTCATGGAAGTCCATGGCTTGCAGGGCGATCGCGATGCGTTCGTGGTCCAGGAGCGCCAGCTGATCGCCAATGGCGATAACTTCGCCAAGGTCGAGGAACTGAAAGGTCGTTTCCCGGCCATGGCCGCCGCAGCCATAGTGGGCGGGATTGCCGCTGCTGCGGCTACCGCCGAACTGGATGCCCAGTATGTGAAGGAACTGATGCTGGATCAGCCTGAAGCCCCCGCAGCGGAGCCTGAAGTGGCCAGCGTCAGTGAAGAAGATTTCGACGCCGCGTTTGACCTCGATCTGGATCAACCCGAGGTGCCTGAAGAGCTGCCGCAAGCAGCGCCTGTCGCCGATACCGCTGCATTGGACGAGGATTTCGACGCGGCGTTTGACCTCGATCTGGATCAGCCTGTGGTGACTGAAGAGCTGCCGCAGGTGGCCACGGAGTCCACGCCACCTCTCGACGTGGCTGCGCTGGACTCAGACTTCGACGCTGCCTTCGATCTCGACCTCGATCAACCTGAAGTCGCCCAGGAGCCAGCTGTTGCCGAGGCCGTGGTGGCGGATGAGGACTTCGATGCCGCCTTCGACCTCGATCTGGATCAACTGGAGGCGGTGTCGCCGACAGTGGTTGCCTCTGCGCCTGTCGCTGACCTTGAAGACTTTCCGCTGGAAGACGACCTGAGCGTCGACTCGGCCTTGCAGCAGACAGAGGTCACCGACACGGTAGGCGAACTGGCTGATTTCGATCTCGACCTGGCGGGCGATGTGCCCGAGGCGACCCTGGCTGCAGACGAGGCGGTACTGAGTCTGGATGATCAACCGGTAGCCGAGGCGCCTGTCAGCGACGAGCCGACGCCGGACGACCTGGACCTGCCGGCCGACTTCGACCTGTCCCTGGCCGATGAAATGCTCGCACCTGGCAAATCGGATGATTTCATCGCTGATCTGGATGACATGCACGACGAGCTGGATCGTTTTTCCGCGGATCTGCAAGACCCGCCGATCAGCGAGCCGAGCTTCACCGCTGATGATTTGGCGCTGGCGATGGACGGTGATGAGGAATCGTTCGATTTCCTCGCCGGCACCGACGAGGTCGCGACCAAGCTTGACCTGGCCCAGGCCTACCTGGACATGGGTGACCAGGACGGCGCGCGGGATATTCTTGGTGAAGTGATCAGCGAAGGCAGTGAAGGTCAGAAAAACGAAGCCAGGGAGATGCTCGCACGCCTGGCGTGATGATCGTTTCTTACGGTGAATGAAAAAACGGCAGCCCCTGAAGGCTGCCGTTTTTGTTGGGGCGGCTGGCATCCCGGCATGAGCGCCTTATAATGCCCGCCTTTGCGTCTATCAGCAGGCTGTTACCCCTTGGCAAATATTGATAACCCGGCTGCCGAAATGGCCGCCGAAGGCTTTTTCCGCATCGCCCTGGGCGTTGAATACAAGGGTTCGCGCTATCGCGGCTGGCAGCGTCAGGCGTCCGGTGTGCCTACGGTGCAGCTGGCCCTGGAGAATGCCCTGTCGAAAGTGGCGGACTCGCCCGTGTCCTTGCACTGTGCGGGACGGACTGACGCTGGCGTGCACGCCTGTGGCCAGGTGGTGCATTTCGACACCCAGGTCGAGCGCTCGATGAAAGCCTGGGTCATGGGCGCCAACATCAACCTGCCCCACGACATCAGCGTCAGTTGGGCCAAGGTCATGCCGGCGCATTTTCACGCCCGCTTCAAGGCGATCGCCCGGCGTTATCGCTATGTGATCTATAACGATCAGATTCGCCCGGCGCACCTCAACGAAGAAATTACCTGGAACCATCGTCCGCTGGATGTCGAGCGCATGGCCGAGGCCGCGCAGTATCTGCTGGGCGTACATGACTTCAGCGCGTTTCGCGCGGGGCAGTGCCAGGCCAAGTCGCCGATCAAGGAAATCCACCACCTGCGCGTCACCCGCCACGGCAAGATGATCGTGCTGGACATCCGTGCCAGCGCTTTCCTGCACCATATGGTGCGCAACATTGCCGGCGTGCTGATGACCATCGGTACCGGCGAGCGTCCGGTGGAGTGGGCCAAAGAGGTGTTGGAAAGCCGCGTGCGGCGCACCGGCGGGGTCACGGCCCATCCTTACGGGCTGTATCTGGTGCAGGTGGAGTATCGCGATGAGTTTGCGCTGCCGGAGCGTTATATCGGCCCGCATTTCCTAACCGGATTCTCGGAACTTGACGGCTGACGCCTGCGAATGCATTTGCTACCATCCGGGACTTTCCCCGATTTGCACTGAGGTTCCAACGACATGCCAGCCGTTCGCAGCAAAATTTGCGGGATTACCCGCATAGAAGACGCGCTGGCAGCGGTCGAGGCGGGAGCCGATGCGATCGGCCTGGTGTTTTATGCCAAGAGTCCGCGGGCGGTCACGGTACAGCAGGCGCGGGCGATCATTGCCGCGTTGCCACCGTTCGTGACCACCGTAGGTCTGTTCGTCAACGCCAGTCGTTGTGAGCTGGGCGAGATTCTCGATGCGGTGTCCCTGGACCTGCTGCAGTTCCATGGCGATGAAGCGGCCGATTTCTGCGAAAGCTGGCACCGTCCCTATATCAAGGCCCTGCGGGTCAAGGCCGGCGATGACATCGCCGCCGCCTGCAATGCTTACCCAAGTGCCAGCGGCGTCTTGCTTGATGCCTATGTCGAAGGTGTGCCCGGTGGAACCGGCGAGGCCTTTGACTGGTCATTGATACCGCCGGGCTTGAGCAAGCCGATCATTCTCGCTGGCGGCCTTACGCCGGCCAACGTTGCCGAGGCCATTGCGCGGGTCCGGCCTTATGCGGTGGATGTCAGCGGTGGGGTGGAGCAGGGCAAGGGCATCAAGGATCACGCGAGAATTCGCGCATTTATGCAGGCTGTGCGCGGTAGCGCGTGATGATGTGACGGCTGGCAGTCTGCCGCCGTCCACTGCATGGTACAAAATCCGCGCTGCATACAGCAGGCGGGCGCCGCCCTCGGGTGGGCCGAAACCGAAGTGGCAACCGCGCAGCGCCGGTTGTCTGGATGGCTGAGGGTCGAGTGCGTTGCAGGCAGGTCGCGTACCGACCCCGCAACGAACCGATCATCGCCGCACACATGAATTTAGCTCAAGGGCATACGCGGGGCTGCGAACCAGAGCGTTCGGGCCGCCGGTACTGGAGAAAGAAAGCATGAGCAACTGGTTAGTAGACAAACTGATCCCTTCGATCATGCGTTCCGAGGTGAAGAAAAGCTCGGTGCCTGAAGGTCTGTGGCACAAATGCCCATCCTGCGAGGCGGTGCTGTACCGTCCGGAGCTGGAAAAAACCCTGGATGTTTGCCCTAAGTGCAACCACCACATGCGTATCGGCGCCCGTGCGCGGATCGATATCTTCCTCGACGCCGAAGGCCGTGCCGAACTGGGCGCCGACCTGGAGCCAGTGGACCGCCTGAAGTTCCGTGACGGCAAGAAGTACAAGGACCGCCTGACCGCGGCACAGAAGCAGACTGGCGAGAAAGACGCGCTGGTCTCCATGAGCGGCACCCTGCTGGGCATGCCGGTCGTGGTTTCGGCGTTCGAGTTCTCCTTCATGGGCGGTTCGATGGGCGCCATCGTCGGCGAGCGTTTCGTGCGCGCGGCCAACTACGCCCTGGAGCACCGTTGCCCAATGATCTGCTTCGCCGCTTCCGGCGGTGCGCGGATGCAGGAAGCGCTGATCTCGCTGATGCAAATGGCCAAGACCTCCGCGGTGCTGGCGCGTCTGCGCGAAGAGGGCATTCCGTTTATCTCGGTACTGACCGACCCAGTCTACGGCGGCGTTTCCGCCAGCCTGGCAATGCTGGGTGACGTGATCGTCGGCGAGCCAAAAGCGCTGATCGGCTTTGCCGGCCCGCGCGTGATCGAGCAGACCGTGCGTGAAAAACTGCCGGAAGGCTTCCAGCGCAGCGAGTTCCTGCTGGAGCACGGCGCCATCGACATGATCGTCCCGCGCGCCGAACTGCGTCCGCGCCTGGGCAACCTGCTGGCGCAAATGATGGGCCTGCCGACCCCGGTATTCGTGGCTGCACCCATCGAGCCAATCGTGGTTCCACCGGCACCTGCCAACCTATGACCGATCGTACCCTTGGCGAATGGCTCGCCTACCTTGAGCAACTGCATCCGTCCGCCATCGACATGGGGCTTGCGCGCTCGCAAGAGGTAGCCTCCCGCATGGGATTGGGCAAGCCGGCGCCTCGGGTGATCACGGTCACCGGCACCAACGGCAAGGGTTCCACCTGTGCGTTCGTGGCTTCGTTGCTGCGTGCGCAGGGCCTGAACGTCGGTGTCTACAATTCTCCGCACCTGCTGCATTACAACGAGCGGGTGCAGGTCAATGGCGTACAAGCCAGTGACGCCCAGCTGTGCGAGGCCTTTGCTGCGGTAGAGGCCGGTCGCGGCGAGACCACCCTGACTTACTTCGAAATGGGCACCCTGGCGGCGTTCTGGCTGTTCCAGCGTGCCGGGCTCGATGCGGTGGTTCTCGAAGTCGGCTTGGGCGGGCGTCTGGACACGGTCAATCTGGTGGACGCCGATATCGCACTGGTCACCAGCATTGGCGTCGATCACGCCGACTACCTGGGCAATACCCGAGAATCCGTGGCCTTCGAAAAGGCCGGGATTTTCCGTCAGGGCGCTCCGGCGCTGTGCGGCGACCTCAATCCCCCGCAACCGCTGCTGGACAAGGCGCGCGAACTGGCGTGCCCGTTCTTCCTGCGTGGCCGCGACTTCGATCTGGGCATGACCGAGCAACACTGGCAATGGCGCGGTGTCGATGCAAAGGGCCAGCCGATTGAGTTGCATGATCTGCCGTTGCTCGACCTGCCGATGGAAAACGCCGCCCTGGCGCTGCAGGCCTATGCACTGTTGGGCCTGCCGTGGGTTCCTGAGCAATTGGCGGCCGCACTGACGGCGACCAAGGTCATCGGTCGCCTGGATCGGCGCCAGTTCACCTGGCACGGCAAGCGCCTGAGCCTGATGCTCGACGTTGGTCACAACCCGCATGCTGCGCAATATCTGGCGCAACGTCTGGCCAGTCGGCCGGTAGCGGGTCGGCGCCTGGCGGTGTTCGGCTTGCTGGCCGACAAGGACCTGGATGGCGTAGTCAGCGAGCTGAATGCCAGCGTCGCGCATTGGGCGGTTGCCCCCCTCGATTCTGCGCGCGCGCGTCCGGTAGCGGATTTGCACGCAGCGTTGCAGAACCTTGGCGCTTCAGTGAGTTCCTATGCCAGCGTGGCCGAGGCCCTGGAAGGGCAGAGCGCGCAGGCGACTGCAGATGACGAGATTCTGCTGTTCGGATCATTTTATTGTGTCGCCGAGGCCCTTGAATGGCTGGCTCGGCGCTCCACGGAGGAAGCGGCAGATGGCATTGCTGGATAACGCGTACAAGCAGCGGATGGTCGGCGCCCTGGTATTGGTGGCGCTGGCGGTGATTTTCCTGCCGATGCTGTTTTCCCGGGAAGACGAGCAGCGCCAGGTGGTGGTCCAGGCCCCGGCAGCCCCGCAGGCACCCGTGATGCCGCAAGTGCAGGTCGAGCCGGTGGTGGTGCCTGAACCGCAAGCCTTGCCGCAGGAGCCTGTACCGAGCGATGACGAGATCGCCATCGGTGATACGGTGCCGCCAACTCCAAGTACGCCAGCGGCTGCCCCGAGCGCTCCGATCGCGCCGGCACCCGTGGTGGCCAAAACCGTCACACCGCCAGCGCCGAAGCCGGCACCGGCTCCCGCACCGGTCGCCACGGCCAAGCCTGACACCACCCAGAGCCGGGTCGATGCCAACGGCCTGTCTGTCAGCTGGTCAGTGCAGCTGGCAAGCCTGTCGAACCGGGAAAGCGCCGAAAGCCTGCAGAAAACCCTGCGCAGCCAAGGCTATAACGCCTACATCCGCACCGCAGACGGCAAGAATCGGGTGTTTGTCGGGCCGCTGATCGAGCGCGCTGAAGCCGACCGCTTGCGCGACGTGCTGAATCGCAAGCAGAACCTCAAGGGCTTTGTGGTGCGCTTCCAGCCCGAGCGTGGCTGAAACTATCGTTCCAATGTGAAATGCAGTGAAAATCGCAGCTTACCGATAGCCATGGGCTCTGCTAAAATGCGCCGCCTTATCCGTCTGTAGGCTGTACTGTGCCATTTACCTGGGTTGACTGGGCGATCGTTGCAATCATCGCCATCTCCGCTTTGATCAGTCTGAGCCGCGGCTTCGTAAAGGAAGCACTATCGCTGGTGACCTGGATCATCGCAGGAGTCGTTGCCTGGATGTTTGGTGGCTCACTGTCCGAGTACCTCGCCGGATACATCGAAACTCCGTCGGCCCGCGTCATTGCGGGCTGTGCCATCCTGTTTGTCGCGACCCTCGTGGTTGGCGCCATGATCAATTATCTTATCGGCGAACTGATTCGCGTCACCGGCCTCTCCGGGACCGATCGTTTCCTCGGCATGGCCTTCGGCGCGGCGCGTGGCGCGTTGCTGGTGGTCACCGCTGTCGGGCTATTGAGCCTGGGCCCGGTACAGCAGGATGCCTGGTGGCAGGAGTCGAGGCTCGTGCCACAATTTCTATTGGTTGCAGACTGGTCCAAAAACCTCATATTGGGGTGGAGCAGTCAGTGGCTGGCCAGCGGTATCAGCGTACCCGCTGAATTACCGTTCAAGGAGCACCTCTTGCCGACGGCGAAAACGCCGCAGTGAGTCGTGTTCAGTTCAGTTTCATTAAGTAGGGGTTGCGTCGCATGTGTGGCATCGTCGGTATCGTCGGTAAGTCGAACGTCAATCAGGCGCTGTATGACGCGCTAACCGTCCTCCAGCACCGCGGCCAGGACGCTGCCGGTATTGTGACCAGCCACGATGGCCGGTTATTCCTGCGCAAGGACAATGGCCTGGTACGTGACGTGTTTCAGCAGCGTCACATGCAGCGCCTGGTCGGTCAGATGGGCATTGGTCATGTGCGTTATCCGACCGCTGGTAGCTCGACTTCGGCCGAAGCTCAACCGTTTTACGTCAACTCGCCGTATGGCATCACTCTGGCGCACAACGGCAACCTGACCAACGTTGAACAGCTGGCCAAGGAGATTTACGAATCTGACCTGCGCCACGTCAACACCAGCTCCGACTCGGAAGTCCTGCTCAACGTGTTCGCTCACGAACTGGCCCAGCGCGGCAAGTTGCAGCCAACCGAAGAAGACGTGTTCGCCGCCGTGACCGACGTGCACAACCGTTGCGTCGGTGGTTACGCGGTCGTGGCCATGATCACCGGCTACGGCATCGTCGGTTTCCGTGACCCGCACGGCATCCGCCCGATCGTGTTCGGCCAGCGTCACACCGACGAAGGCGTCGAGTACATGATCGCCTCGGAAAGCGTTTCCCTGGACGTGCTGGGCTTCACCCTGATTCGCGACCTGGCGCCAGGCGAAGCGGTCTACATCACTGAAGACGGCAAGTTGCACACCCGTCAGTGCGCGACCAACCCGTCCCTGACCCCGTGCATCTTCGAACACGTCTACCTGGCGCGTCCGGATTCGATCATCGATGGCGTATCGGTCTACAAGGCCCGTCTGCGCATGGGTGAGAAGCTGGCCGAGAAGATCCTGCGCGAGCGTCCTGAACACGACATCGACGTGGTCATCCCGATCCCGGACACCAGCCGCACCGCAGCCCTGGAGCTGGCGAACCACCTGGGCGTGAAATTCCGCGAAGGTTTCGTCAAGAACCGCTATATCGGCCGGACCTTCATCATGCCGGGCCAGGCGGCACGGAAAAAATCCGTACGCCAGAAGCTCAACGCCATCGAGCTGGAATTCCGCGGCAAGAACGTGATGCTGGTGGACGACTCGATCGTGCGCGGCACCACCTGCAAGCAGATCATCCAGATGGCTCGCGAAGCGGGTGCCAAGAACGTCTACTTCTGCTCCGCGGCACCGGCCGTTCGCTACCCGAACGTGTACGGCATCGACATGCCAAGCGCCCACGAGCTGATTGCCCACAACCGTTCGACTCAGGACGTGGCCGACCTGATTGGTGCCGACTGGCTGATTTATCAGGACCTGCCTGACTTGATCGAAGCGGTCGGTGGCGGCAAGATCAAGATCGAGCAGTTCGATTGCGCAGTGTTTGACGGCAAGTACGTCACCGGCGACGTCGACGAGGCGTACCTGAACAAGATCGAGCAGGCGCGTAACGATGCCTCCAAGGTCAAGACCCAGGCGGTCAGTGCGATCATCGATCTGTACAACAACTGAGTAAATGCCGGCCCCGAGGGGCCGGTTTTTGTATCTACCAAAGACCTTTTTCAAGAGCAGGGCAAGGAGTGACAGCATGAGTCAGGATTGGGATGCCGGTCGGCTGGACAGCGACCTCGAAGGCGTAGCGTTCGATACCCTGGCCGTACGTGCCGGTCAGCACCGTACGCCGGAAGGTGAGCACGGTGATCCGATGTTCTTCACCTCCAGCTACGTATTCCGCACGGCCGCCGACGCCGCCGCGCGGTTTGCTGGCGAAGTGCCGGGCAACGTTTACTCGCGCTACACCAACCCCACCGTGCGCGCTTTCGAAGAGCGCATAGCTGCGCTGGAAGGCGCCGAGCAGGCTGTGGCCACCGCGACCGGCATGGCCGCGATCATGGCGGTGGTCATGAGCCTGTGCAGCGCCGGCGATCACGTGCTGGTTTCGCGCAGCGTGTTTGGCTCGACCATCAGCCTGTTCGAAAAGTACTTCAAGCGCTTCGGTATCGAAGTCGACTACGTGCCCCTGGCCGACCTGTCCGGCTGGGATGCGGCCATCAAGGCCAATACCAAACTGCTGTTCGTCGAATCGCCATCCAATCCCCTGGCCGAGCTGGTGGATATTGCCGCGCTGTCGGAAGTGGCCCATGCCAAGGGCGCGATGCTGGTGGTCGACAATTGCTTCTGCACCCCGGCCTTGCAGCAGCCGCTGAAGCTGGGCGCCGACGTGGTGGTGCATTCGGCGACCAAGTTCATCGACGGCCAGGGTCGTTGCATGGGCGGCGTAGTCGCTGGTCGCAGCGAGCAGATGAAAGAAGTGGTTGGCTTCCTGCGTACCGCCGGGCCGACCCTTAGCCCGTTCAACGCCTGGATTTTCCTCAAAGGTCTGGAGACGCTGAACCTGCGGATGAAGGCGCACTGCGCCAACGCCCAGCAACTGGCCGAATGGCTGGAGCAGCAGGACGGTATCGAGAAAGTCCACTACGCCGGCCTCAAGAGCCATCCGCAGCACGAACTGGCCCAGCGCCAGCAGAAAGGCTTCGGCGCCGTGGTGAGTTTCGAGGTCAAGGGCGGTAAAGAGGGCGCCTGGCGCTTTATCGATGCGACCCGGCTGATCTCGATCACCGCTAACCTGGGCGACAGCAAGACCACCATCACCCACCCGAGCACCACCTCCCACGGCCGTCTGGCGCCACAGGAGCGGGAAGCGGCGGGGATCCGTGACAGCCTGATCCGGATTGCCGTGGGCCTGGAAGATGTGGCCGACCTGCAAGCCGACCTGGCGCGCGGGCTGGCTGCCTTGTGATCGAGTTGTTCGCGCCGATCAGCGGCGCCAACGGCCGGGTCGCCCTGGTCACCGGTGCTGCTCGCGGCATCGGTCTGGGTATCGCTGCCTGGTTGATCAGCGAAGGTTGGCAGGTGGTGCTGACCGATCTCGATCGTGAGCGTGGCTCCAAAGTCGCCAAGGCCTTGGGCGAACATGCCTGGTTCATCACCATGGACGTGGCCGACGAGGAGCAGGTGACCCGTGGCGTGGCCGAGGTGCTGGGGCAGTTCGGCCGCCTCGATGCATTGGTGTGCAATGCGGCGGTTGCCGAGCCGCGCAACATCACCCTGGAAAGTCTCGACCTGGCGTACTGGAACCGCGTTCTGGCGGTCAATCTCAGTGGGCCGATGTTGTTGGCCAAGCACTGCGCGCCGTACCTGCGGGCGCATAACGGGGCCATCGTCAACCTGGCATCGACCCGTGCCGGGCAGTCGGAGCCGGACACCGAGGCCTACGCGGCGAGCAAGGGCGGTCTGCTGGCCCTGACCCACGCGCTGGCGATCAGCCTTGGCCCGGAGATTCGGGTCAACGCGGTCAGCCCGGGGTGGATCGACGCCCGTGATCCCTCTGCACGCCGCGCCGAACCCCTCAGCGACGCCGACCACGCCCAGCATCCAGCGGGCAGGGTAGGCACAGTTGAAGACGTGGCGGCGATGGTGGCCTGGCTGCTGTCGAGAAATGCCAGTTTCGTCACTGGGCAAGAGTTTGTGGTCGACGGCGGCATGACCAAGAAAATGATTTACAGCGACTAATTCAATCGCAAACAGGCTCGCTCCCGCATTCGAAATACATTCAACGGTAGGAGTGAGCCCGCTCGCGAAAGCGGCCCAACGGTCATGGCCCCCTTTGCGCCATGCACAAATCCGCCTTTTTCAGAAAAACTTCAATCCTGCTATTGACTTAGCTTCGGTATCTGCGTAAATTTCGCGGCCTCGGAGAAGCAAACGGGTGATTAGCTCAGCTGGGAGAGCGTCTGCCTTACAAGCAGAATGTCGGCGGTTCGATCCCGTCATCACCCACCACTCCCGAGAGTCCTGCGTAAGCAGGGCGGATGCTGAAATGCTTCCACCGACGCGCAGCGGTAGTTCAGTCGGTTAGAATACCGGCCTGTCACGCCGGGGGTCGCGGGTTCGAGTCCCGTCCGCTGCGCCATATTTTCCAGATCGGCTAACGCCGGTTTGCGATTGCAGAGCCTCAAGGCTTTACAGTCAGACGAGTTCACCGGACGCAAGTCCACAGCGATACGCAGCGGTAGTTCAGTCGGTTAGAATACCGGCCTGTCACGCCGGGGGTCGCGGGTTCGAGTCCCGTCCGCTGCGCCATTTTTCCAGATCGGCTGACACCGGTTTGTGATTGCAGAGCCTTAAGGCTTAACAGTCAGACGAGTTCATCGGACGCAAGTCCACAGCGATACGCAGCGGTAGTTCAGTCGGTTAGAATACCGGCCTGTCACGCCGGGGGTCGCGGGTTCGAGTCCCGTCCGCTGCGCCATATCTGCTTCCCTCTGGAAGCCACGCAAAAAGCGGCCATTGGCCGCTTTTTGCGTTTCTGCCTTTCGCTGGAATCCAGCCCCTCAACGCAAAGGGCCGGTCATCAGGTTGATGACCGGCCAGTCTTTCAGCTTCAGTCTTCGCGTTTGACCACCAGGGTCAGGATGTCATAACTGGCCACCAACTCACCCAGTTGGTTGGTCACTTCCACGTCCCACGCCACCACGCCTTGTGGGACGCCTTGCGGGCTCTTCTTGCCCTGATCGATCTTGCGCTTGCAGGTCAGGCGCGCCTGGATGGTGTCGCCGATGCCCACCGGGTTGATGAAGCGCAGGGTGTCCAGGCCGTAGTTGGCGAGTACCGGGCCGACGCCGGGGGATACGAACAGACCGGCCGCGGCCGATAGCACGAAGTAGCCGTGGGCGATGCGCTTGCCGAATTGCGATTCCTTGGCCGCGATGTCGTCGAAGTGCATGTAGAAGTGGTCGCCCGACAGGCAGCCGAAGTTCACCAGGTCGGCCTCGGTCACGGTGCGGCGGTGAGTCAGCAGCGACTCGCCGATCTGCAGGTCCTGGAAGTAGCGGCGGAACGGATGCACTTCGGTCTCGATGACCTTGGCGCCACGCACATATTCGCCAGTCACGGCGGCGAGCATGGTGGGCGAACCTTGAACCGCTGCACGTTGCAGGTAGTGTTTCACCGCGCGCAGGCCGCCGAGCTCTTCGCCGCCACCGGCACGACCCGGACCGCCATGCTTGAGTTGCGGCAATGGTGAGCCATGACCGGTGGATTCGCCGGCGCAGTTGCGATCCAGCACCAGCAGGCGGCCGTGCAGGGCGGCGGCGACCGGGATGGCCTTGGCGGCGATCTGTGGGTCCTTGGTCACCAGGCTGGCTACCAGGCTGCCTTTGCCGCGTGCGGCCAGGGCCAGGGCTTCGTCCAGGTCATCGTAGGCCATCAGGGTGCTGACCGGGCCGAACGCCTCGATGTCATGGGCGCCACCTTCGGCATGCGGGTCACGGGCCTGCAGCAGGGACGGGGCGAAGAACGCACCTTTGTCGACATTTTCGCCACGAGGCTCAAAACCGTCGCGGGCACCGAACAGCAGGTCACTGCTCTGCAGCAGGGCTTCCAGGCGCTCGGCCACGTCTTTCTGCTGATCGTGGGAGGCCAGGGCGCCCATGCGCACGCCCTCCACCGACGGATCACCGACGACGACTTTCGCCAGACGATCGCGCAGACGGCTGGCCACGGCATCGATGTGCTTGGCCGGGACGATGGCGCGGCGGATGGCGGTGCATTTCTGCCCGGCCTTGGTGGTCATTTCCCGCGCCACTTCCTTGATGAACAGCTCGAATTCTTCGTCATCCGGGCTGACGTCCGGCGCCAGAATGGCGCAGTTCAGCGAGTCGGCTTCGGCGGTGAACGGAACCGAGTTGCGGATCAGGTTCGGATTGACCCGCAGCTTGGCCGCGGTGTCGGCGGACCCGGTGAAGGTCACCACGTCCTGGCCCTGCAGGCGGTCGAGCAGGTCGCCGGTGCCGCCGATGATCAGTTGCAGGCTGCCCGCTGGCAACAGGCCCGATTCGTCCATCAGGCGCACCACGGCTTCGGTCAGGTAGCTGGTGGCACTGGCCGGCTTGACAATGCACGGCATGCCGGCGAGGAAGCTCGGGGCGAATTTTTCCAGCATGCCCCAGATCGGGAAGTTGAACGCATTGATGTGCACCGCCACGCCACCGCGCGGTACGAGGATGTGGGTGCCGGCGAAGCTGCCGAGTTTGCTCAGTTGCAGCGCCGGGCCTTCGTGGACCACGTTGCCCGATGGTAGCTCGCGGGAGCCGAGGCCGGCGTAGGTGAACAGGGTGCTGTTGCCGCCCTCGATATCGATCCAGCTGTCGGCCCGGGTGGCGCCGCTGTGGTGGGAGATGGCGTACAGCTGTTCCTTGCGCTCGGCGAGGTACAGGGCCAGGGCCTTGAGGCGCTGGGCGCGTTGCTGGAAGTCCAGGGCCATCAGGCCGCTGACGCCCTGGCGACGGCCGTGCTCGATGGCTTCGGCGAAATCCGGGCGCTCTTCGTGGGTGCGGGCGATTTCATGGCCGTCGATGGCGCTGCGCAGGATCTGCGCACCTTGTTGGCCGATCCAGCGACCGGCGATGAAACTTTGCAGGGTAGGGGCGTGAGACATCACGAGTCCTCGGTGTCAGATAAACAGTGGATTAGTGCTGGCTGGCGCCCGAAGCGCCGATGCCAGTCATGGAACGAATGAACTGCGCCAGGTAGCGGCCGCGCTCGAGGACAGCCCGTGGCGAGCGGTCGGTGACGGAGAACAGCCAGGCACTGAAGAACGCCAGGCTCATGGAAAACAGCGCCGGGTTGGAGTACGGGAACAGCGCCTTGTCGTGATGCATGACGTTGACCCACACCGCCGGGCTCAGCACCAACAGGACGATCGCCGAGACCAGGCCCGCCAGGCTGCCCAGCACCGCGCCGCGGGTGGTCAGGCCTTTCCAGTACATGGAAAGGAAGAGCACCGGGAAATTCACCGAGGCAGCGATGGCCAGTACCAGGCCGGAGAGGAAGGCGATGTTCTGCGATTCGAACAGCAGGCCGAGGATGATCGCCAGCACGCCGATGCACAGGGTGGCGATACGGGACACGCGCATCTCTTGTTTCTCGCTGGCCTGACCCTTGCGTATCACACAGGCATACAGGTCGTGGGACACTGCCGAGGCGCCGGACAGCGCCAGCCCGGCGACCACCGCCAGAATCGTCGCGAAGGCCACCGCCGAGATGAAGCCGAGGAACAGATTGCCGCCCACCGCTTGCGCCAGGTGCACCGCGACCATATTGCCGCCGCCGATGATCGCGCCGCTGGCGTCGCGGAAGCTCGGATCGGTGCCGACCATGACGATCGCGCCGAAGCCGACCACGATCAGCAGCAGGTAGAAATAGCCAATGAAACCGGTGGCGTAGAACACGCTTTTGCGCGCTTCCTTGGCATCGCTGACGGTGAAGAAGCGCATTAGGATGTGCGGCAGGCCGGCGGTACCGAAAATCATGCCCAGGCCCAGGGAAATCGCGTCAATCGGGTTGGACAGCAAGGCACCTGGGGCCATGATCGCGCTGCCTTTGGCGTGCACGGCGGTGGCGCCGGCAAACATCGCTTCGGTGCTGAAACCGAAATGCTTGAGCACCATGAACGCCATGAAGCTGGTGCCGAACAGCAGCATCACCGCCTTGATGATCTGCACCCAGGTGGTAGCGAGCATGCCGCCGAAGGTGACGTAGAACACCATCAGCACACCCACCAGCATCACTGCGTAGAGGTAGTCGATGCCGAACAGCAGTTCGATCAGTTTGCCGGCGCCGACCATTTGCGCCACCAGGTACATCAGCGCCACGGTGAGCGTGCCGAAGGCCGAGGTCAGGCGCACCGGGGTCTGTTCGAGGCGATAGGAGACCACGTCGGCAAAGGTGTATTTGCCCAGGTTGCGCAGGCGTTCGGCGATCAGGAACAGGATGATCGGCCAGCCGGCCAACACGCCGAGGGCGTAGAGCAGGCCGTCGTAGCCGTTGAGGAACATCATCGCCGAGATGCCGAGGAACGAGGCTGCCGAGATCATGTCGCCGGCAATCGCCAGGCCGTTCTGAAAGCCGGTCATGCCGCCGCCGGCGGTATAGAAATCGCTGGCCGAACGGGTGCGCATGGCCGCCCAGCGGGTCACGCCGAGGGTGAACAGGACGAACACCAGGAACATGCCGATGGCGTTCCAGTTCAGGGGGCGGGTCGCGCTTTCAGCGGCCAACGCCAGATCGCTGACCGCTGCCAGCGACAACACAGCAAACAGACGGCTCATCGGGCGCACTCCTGCTTGAGTTTGTCGTTCAGTGGATCGATCAGGTGGTTGGCGCGATAGACGTAGAAACCGGTCAGGGCGAAGGCCAGCAGGACGATCACCACACCCACCAACATGCCCACGGTGGTCACGCCGCCGCTCAGGGATTGGCCGAGGGTGGCCGGGGAAAACGCCACCAGCAACACGAAACCGAAGTAAATCACCAGCATGATCAGCGACAACGACCAGTAGAGCTTCTGTTTGCGCCGCACGAGGGTGATGAAGTCGGGGTGCTGGCGGATGAGTTCTATGTCTTGCGGGCTCATGGTGACTCTCCTTTGTTGTTTTTGTTGTGGGTGAAACGGTGTATTCGGGTTGGAACCGGACCCCTGTAGGAGCGAGCCTGCTCGCGATGGACCCGAGATCGCCGCGGGGTATCAGGCATCCGGCGTTATCGTTGACGACCATCGCGAGCAGGCTCGCTCCTACAGGGGGTTGTGTTGTTTCAGAGCTGATCGAAATCCAGCACCACCTTGTCGCTGATCGGGAAGGCCTGGCACGACAGCACGTAACCGGCAGCCACTTCGTAGTCTTCCAGGGCGTGGTTGCTGTCCATTTCCACTTCGCCCTCGATGACCTTGCACTTGCAGGTCGAGCACACGCCGGCCTTGCACGAGTAGGGCAGTTCAGCGCCCTGGGCGTTGCCGGCGTCGAGGATGCTCTGGCTGTTGCGCGGCAGGTCGAAGGCGAGGGCGCGGCCGTCGCTGATCACGGTGATCTGGCTGACCGCCGAATCCACCTGGCGGGCCGCCTCGCGGGCTTCGCGTTTCTGCTCGCTGCCGGCGGCGGCGAACAGTTCGAAGTGAATGCGCTCGGGCGCCATACCCTTGGCCTTGAGGCTGTCGCGCACGGTTTCGGTCATTTCCTGTGGGCCGCAGATGAAGGCGGCGTCGAGGGCCTTGACGTCGAGCCAGCGGCTGAACAGCTGCTCGCATTTCTCGGCGTTGATCCGTCCGTTGTAGAGGTCGACATCCTGTTGCTCGCGGCTGAACACGAAGATCAGGTTCAGGCGTTGCAGGTAGCGATTCTTCAGGTCTTCGAGCTGTTCACGAAACAGCGCGCCGGAGCTGGAGCGGTTGCCATACAGCAGGGTGACGCGGCTGTGGGGCTCGGTTTCCAGGGTGGTCTTGATGATCGACAGGATCGGCGTGATGCCGCTGCCGGCCGCGACGGCCAGATAGTTGCCGTGGCGTGCCGGGTCCAGCTCGACGCTGAAATGTCCGGCGGGTGGCATCACTTCGAGGCTGTGACCGGCTTTCAGCTGTTCGTTGGCAAAGGCGGAAAAACGCCCGCCCGCCACCCGCTTGATGGCCACGCGCAGTTCGCCGTCGTGGATGCCGGTGCAGATCGAGTAGGAGCGGCGCACTTCTTCGCCGTCCATCAGGGTGCGCATCACCAGGTGCTGGCCCTGGGTGAAGTGGAAGCTGTCCTGCAGATCCTGGGGAATCTCGAAGGCGATGGACACCGCGTCACGGGTCTCGGTGCGCACGTCCTTGATGGTCAGGCTGTGAAATTTGCTCATTGTTATTCTCCAGCTGAGACGGTCAAACGCCGCTCAGATGCACTTGAAATAGTCGAACGGTTCCCGGCAATCGACGCAGCGGTACAGGGCCTTGCACGCGGTGGAGCCGAACTCGCTGAGCACCTCGGTGTGGGCGCTGCCGCATTGCGGGCACACAACCTGCGGGCTTTCACCCAGCAGGCTGCGCTTGCTGGTACTGCCCTCGGGCGGCGCAATGCCGTAGGCCCGCAGGCGTTCGCGGCCGCTGGCGCTGATCCAGTCGGTGGTCCAGGCCGGGGTCAACTTGCGTTCCAGCAGTGGCGCCTGGAAACCGCCAAGCTCCAGGGCCTGGCGGATATCGCTTTCGATCACTTCGGTGGCCGGGCAACCGGAGTAGGTCGGGGTGACCACCACGTGCAGGTGCCCAGCCTGCCAGTCGAGGTCGCGGACAATCCCCAGGTCGACTACGCTGACCACTGGGACTTCCGGGTCCATGACCTCGGCGAGGATCGCCCAGGCCGCCGCCAGGTCGGTCGGTTGGGCTGCCCGGGCGCCGAGGTCGCTGGCGATCAACTCACCAGGTTGCATCGGGGTACGCTCGTGGCAGGAACTGCATTTCGGCCAGCAGGATGCCCAGGTGCTCGGTGTGCAGGCCCTTGCGTGCATTCAGGTAGAAGAAGCTCGCTGCCGCCGGGACCGGCAGGGTGGCGCTGGCGAAAATCGCTTCGACCTTGGCTTGCCAGGCGGTGGCGACTTGCGCGGTGGCCGGGGTGATACCGGCATCGCACAGGCGCTGTTCGCTGTCATCGGCGGCGAGCAACTCGATGGTGAAGCGCCAGACTTCAGGGATCGCCGCGAGCATGCGCTGGTGGCTTTCCTCGGTGCCGTCGCCCAGGCGCTCGACCCATTCGCTGGAGCGACGCAGGTGATAGGTCACTTCCTTCACGGCCTTGGCGGCAATCGCGGCGATTCGTTCATCGCTGGATTGGCTCAGGCCCTTGAGCACTTGCAGGTGCCAGGCGTCGTAGAGGAATTGCTTGAGGATGGTCACCGCGTAGTCGCCGTTGGGTTGTTCCACCAGCAGCAGGTTGCGGTAGGCGCGCTCATCGCGGCGGAACGCCAGGTGATCGGCGTCGCGGCCGTCATTCAGCAGTTCTGCAGCGTATTCCAGCCAGTTGCG
Source organism: Pseudomonas fluorescens (assembly GCF_019212185.1). Taxonomy (NCBI): domain Bacteria; kingdom Pseudomonadati; phylum Pseudomonadota; class Gammaproteobacteria; order Pseudomonadales; family Pseudomonadaceae; genus Pseudomonas; species Pseudomonas fluorescens. The sequence continues at coordinate 4,290,697 of NZ_CP078138.1, read as the reverse complement.
CGCCTGGCCGACGAGGTCGAGGCCGACGTTCATCAGTGCCAACTCTTCTTCCAGCGCCGGCGCCTTGCCGCACCATTGGCACAGGCGCTGGCCCTGGATCAGGGCGCTGTCGCCGAGGCGCAGCAGGTATTCGATCAGATCAGTCTTGTTGTCCATGGTCGACCTCACATGTGCCCGACTTCGGCTGGCAGCTCGTAGAAGCTGGCGTGGCGGTAAACCTTGTCGTCCGACGGGTCGAACAGCGGGTCTTTTTCATCCGGCGAGGAGGCGGTGATCAGCGCTGACGGCACCACCCACAGGCTCACGCCTTCGCTGCGACGGGTGTACAGCTCGCGGGCGTTCTCGATGGCCATGGTGGTGTCGGCGGCATGCACGCTGCCGACGTGCTTGTGGTTGAGGCCGTGCTTGCTGCGCACGAAGACTTCGAAGAGGGTCCACTCGGACATTTCAATTACTCCACATCAGGTGGCCGAATCAGGCGGCGTTCTTGTTTTGTTTTTTGCGGGCGTGGGCGACGGCGGCTTCGCGTACCCAGGCACCGTCTTCAATCGCCTTGCGGCGGGTGGCGACGCGTTCCTGGTTGCACGGGCCGTTGCCCTTGAGCACTTCGTAGAATTCGTTCCACTGGATCTCGCCGAAATCGTAATGGCCGCGCTCGGCGTTCCATTTCAGGTCCGGGTCGGGGCAGGTGCAGCCCAGCAATTCCAGCTGCGGGATGGTCTGGTCGATGAAGCGCTGGCGCAGTTCGTCGTTGCTCTGGCGTTTGATTTTCCAGGCCATGGACTGGGCGCTGTTGGGCGAGTGTTCGTCGCTTGGGCCGAACATCATCAACGACGGCCACCACAGACGGTTGATCGCGTCCTGGACCATGTCTTTTTGCGCCTGAGTACCGTGGCGCATCATGGTCAGGAGGATTTCGTAGCCCTGGCGCTGGTGGAAGCTTTCTTCCTTGCAGATGCGGATCATCGCCCGCGAGTACGGGCCGTAGGAGGTGCGTTGCAGCACCACCTGGTTGACGATCGCCGCACCATCCACCAGCCAGCCCACCGCGCCCATGTCGGCCCAGTTCAGCGTCGGGTAATTGAAGATGCTCGAATACTTCGCCTTGCCGCTGTGCAGCTTGTCGATTTCTGTATCGCGATCGGCGCCCAGGGTTTCCATGGCGCTGTACAGATACAGACCGTGACCGGCTTCGTCCTGAATCTTGGCCATCAATTGCAGTTTGCGTTTGAGCGATGGCGCGCGGGTGACCCAGTTGCCCTCGGGCAGCATGCCGACGATTTCCGAGTGGGCGTGTTGCGAAATCTGCCGGATCAAAGTCTGGCGGTAGGCATCTGGCATCCAATTCTTGGCTTCGATCTTGATTTCAGCATCGATTTTTTCCTGAAAGGCGCGTTCCTCTGCGGACATCTCCGAGAGTTCCTTGATCCGCTTGACGCCGGTTTCTACAAGCTGTGCGTACATTCTTATTCTCCCGCCTGGGCACTGTTCTTAGGCATGGGAACTTTATAAGCGATACAGAAATTAATATCAAACGCAAAATGACGTGTCGCATTGTTTTTTGTATCGCTTTGGGATGAGTGGTGGGTTTATGGGACCTAGTTCCCTTGTAGGAGCGAGCCTGCTCGCGATGAACCAGAGATCGCCTGGTTGTGTCAGGCCACACGCGTCATCGTTGACGACCATCGCGAGCAGGCTCGCTCCTACAGGGGGGGCGGTGGTTGGTGACCAAAAAACCGGCCAAAAAAAAACCCGCAATCGCGGGGCTATAAAAGGTGCAGCAGTCATGCTTTAGCGCGTTTGTCCACCACGTGGCAGGCCTTGCCTTCGGAACGCTTGATCGAGTGGAACGGCTGCAGGACGATCCGCGAGCTGATGCCGATGTAGGTCTTGATGTGCTTGCTCAGTTCGTTGCACACGGCCTTTTGCTGGTCATCGCCCAGGTGCTGGTGGTCGGCCTTGAGTTCGACATGCACATCGACGCTGTCGAGGTTGCCGTTGCGATACAGATGGATCTCGTAGCACTCGGCGAGCTGTTTGACTTTCAGCACCTGCTCCTCGATTTGCGTCGGGAACACGTTGACCCCGCGGATGATCAGCATGTCATCGCTGCGGCCGGTGATTTTGTCGATACGGCGCATCGGCCGCGCGGTGCCCGGCAGCAGGCGCGTCAGGTCGCGGGTGCGGTAGCGGATCATCGGCAGGGCTTCTTTGCTCAGGGAGGTGAACACCAGTTCGCCCATCTGTCCGTCCGGCAGCACTTCGCCGGTGATCGGGTCGATGATTTCCGGGTAAAAGTGGTCTTCCCAGATGGTCGGGCCGTCCTTGGTCTCGGCACATTCCATGGCGACGCCCGGGCCCATGATTTCCGAGAGGCCGTAGATGTCCAGGGCGGTGATGCCCAGGCGCTCCTCGATGGCGCGGCGCAGTTCGGCGGTCCACGGCTCGGCGCCGAAGATGCCCAGGCGCAGGGCCAGTTTGTGCGGGTCGATGCCCTGGCGCTCGATCTCATCAGCCAGGTTCAGCATGTAGGACGGGGTGACCATGATGATGTCCGGCTGGAAATCCTTGATCAGTTGCACCTGCTTTTCGGTCTGGCCGCCGGACATCGGGATCACCGTGCAACCCAGGCGTTCGGCACCGTAGTGCGCACCAAGGCCGCCGGTGAACAGGCCGTAGCCATAGGAAATATGCACCTTGTCGCCACGTCGCCCACCTGCCGCGCGGATCGAACGGGCAACCACGTTGGCCCAGGTGTCGATATCGTTCTGGGTGTAGCCGACCACGGTCGGTTTGCCGGTGGTGCCGCTGGAGGCGTGCAGGCGCACGACGTCGTTCATCGGCACGGCAAACATGCCGTAGGGGTAGTTGTCGCGCAGGTCGGACTTGGTGGTGAAGGGGAATTTCGCCAGGTCCTCAAGGGACTTGATGTCATCCGGGTGCACGCCCAGGGCATCGAAGCGCTGACGGTACAGCGGCACGTTTTGGTAGGCGTGGGACAGGCTCCAGCGCATACGCTCCAGCTGGTGCTGGCGCAACTCGTCGACACTGGCGGTTTCCAGCGGGTCCAGCTGTGGGTCGAGCACGGCTTTGGCTATTGGCATGTTCATGGTTTCACTCGAATTGTTTTTGTGTTTCAGCCCCCGCACACAGGGGGCTTGAGTGTATGCCCCAAGGATACCGCTGTCGGCTCCCCGGGAATGGCGTTTCTTTAGTGGGACAGCCGCTCGATGACCAGCGCGATCCCTTGGCCGACGCCGATGCACATGGTGCACAGGGCATACCGGCCATTGCGTTCTTCCAGCTCCTGCAGGGCGGTGGTCACAAGGCGCGCGCCGCTCATGCCCAAGGGGTGACCCAGGGCAATCGCGCCACCGTTGGGGTTGATCCTTGGATCGGTATCGTCCAGGCCCAGTTCGCGCAGCACGGCCAGGCCCTGGGCGGCGAACGCCTCGTTGAGTTCGATGACGTCCATGTCCGCCAGGCTCAGGTTGGCCAGCTCCAGCACCTTGCGCGTCGCCGGCACCGGGCCGATGCCCATGATCCGTGGTTCGACGCCGGCGGTGGCCATTGCTACCACGCGTCCGCGAGCCGTCAGGCCGTGGCGCTTGGCGACTTCAGGGCTGGCCAGCAGCAGGGCGCAGGCACCGTCATTGACCCCGGAAGCGTTTCCGGCGGTGACGCTGCCGCCTTCGCGAAATGGCGTACCCAGTTTGGCCAATTGCTCAAGGGTGGTGTCGCCGCGCGGGTGCTCATCGTGCTCGACCACTTTGGCCGGGCCTTTGCGCTGCGGGATTGTCACCGCGACGATTTCCTTGGCCAGGCGTCCATTGGCCTGGGCCGCTGCTGCACGTTGCTGGCTACGCAGGGCAAAGGCGTCCTGGTCGGCGCGGGAAATGTTGAACTGAGCGGCGACGTTCTCGGCGGTTTCCGGCATCGAATCGATGCCGAAGGCTTTTTTCATCAGCGGATTGACGAAACGCCAGCCGATGGTGGTGTCGAAGATCTCGGCCTGACGGGAAAACGCCTGCTCGGCCTTGCCCATCACCAGTGGTGCACGGGACATCGACTCGACGCCACCCACCAGCATCAACCCGGCTTCGCCGCTGCGAATCGCCCGCGCTGCCGTGCCGACCGCATCCAGCCCCGAACCGCACAGGCGGTTGAGGGTGGTGCCGGGCACGCTGACCGGCAACCCGGCCAGCAGCGCCGACATGCGGGCGACGTTGCGGTTGTCTTCGCCGGCCTGGTTGGCGCAGCCGTATATCACGTCGTCGACGTGGCTCCAGTCCACCTGCGGATAACGGCGCAGCAGTTCGCGTAGCGGCACCGCGCCGAGGTCGTCGGCACGCACGCTGCTCAGGACGCCGGCGTAGCGGCCGATCGGGGTGCGCACCGCATCAATGATCAGGGCGTCATTCATTTGAGTTCTCCGGCGTCAGCACCGGGCCGCGCACTTTGTAGGATTTGCCATGGAACAGGGCGATCAACTGACCCTGCTGGTTTTCAATACGGACGTCGTAGTTGCCGGTGCGACCGGAGCGGCTTTGCTCGCTGCAGTCGGCATTCAGGGTGTCGCCCAGGCGGGCCGGGGCGATGTAGTCGATGCTGCAACCGATGGCCACGGTGGCTTCGTTGTAACTGTTGCAGGCGAAGGCGAACGCCGAATCGGCGAGCGCGAACAGGTAGCCGCCATGGCAGGTGCCGTGGCCCTGCAACATGTCGGCGCGGACCGTCATGCCGACGCGTGCACTGCCGGGGCCGGCGGACAGCAAGCGCATGCCCATGCCGAGGCTGGCGTTGTCGCGACTGAGCAGTGTCTGCGCGCAATCGCTGGCGAGTTTCATGGCGTCATGATCAATCATGCAATGTTCTCCCTTCGGCCAGCCGACGACGCAGCAACAGCGACGGCCGGTAGCGTTCTTCGCCATAGCTGGCTTGCAGGTTGTCCAGGGTCCTGACTACGTGCCCCAGGCCAATGGCATCGGCCCAAGCCAGCGGGCCTTGCGGGTAGTTGACCCCGGCGCGCATCGCCAGATCGATGTCGGCAGCCGAGGCCACGCCTTGCAGCAGGGCGTCGGCGGCTTCATTGGCGAGCATGGCCACGGTGCGCAATACCGCCAGCGCCGGGCTGTCGCTGAGCAGGCTGATCGTGAGGCCGGCGCGTTGCAGCAGCGCCACGCCTTGTTCCAGGGCCAGCGGATCGATCCCGGCCGTGTGGCTAATGGCGATGCGCTTGGCGCTGCGGTAGTCGTGTGCCAGATCCAGCAGGATCAGGTTGCGCAAGCCGTCTTCGCGGGCGCGTTGGCAGGCCATGCGCCCGTCGCTCAGGGCCAGCACCGCATCGCCGACCCGCAGCAGGCCCGAGCCGTCACGCTGAATGACTTCGACGCCGTGTTCGCGCAGGCGTGGCAGGAGCTCGCGGGCAATGCCCAGCTCGCCTTCGACCACGCAGACCGCCGCGCTGGCAGCGCTGGAGATGTGCTGCGGTAGCGGACGCACCGCACCTTCGGCATAGCTATAGAAGCCCTGACCGCTCTTGCGGCCCAAGCGTCCGCCATCCACCAGTTCCTTCTGGATCAGCGACGGCAGGAAACGGCTGTCCTGGTAGTAGGCATCGAATACCGAGCAGGTGACGGCGTAGTTGACGTCGTGACCGATCAGGTCGGTCAACTCGAAGGCGCCCATGGCAAAGCCACCGGCCTCGCGCATCAGGGCGTCCAGGGTCGGGCAATCGGCAGCGCCTTCCTGAAACAGGCGCAGGCTTTCGGCGTAGAACGGCCGGGCCACGCGGTTGACAATAAAACCCGGAGTGGAGCGGGTGTGCACCGGTTTTTTGCCCCAGGCCCTGGCGGTGTCGTACAGGCAATCGGCCAAGGCCGGAGCGCTGGCCAGCCCCGAAACGATTTCCACCAGCGCCATGACTGGCGCCGGGTTGAAGAAGTGCAGGCCGAGCAGGCGCTGTGGATGGCGCAGTTGCGCGGCAATGCTGGTGATCGACAGCGACGAGGTATTGCTGGCGAGGATGCAGTGCTCGCCGCAAATCTCCTCAAGCTGACGGAACAGCGCGCGCTTGACCTCTAGGTTCTCGACGATGGCCTCGATGATCAGCTCGCAATCCGCCAGGGCGTCGATGGCTTCTACCGCTTGCAGGCGGGCAACGGTGGCGCTGCGCGACTCGGCAGACAGTTTGCCGTTGTCGACGCGCTTGCCCAGTTGCCGATCAATGCCTTCGATGGCCTGGGCGGCAGCGCCCGGGCGGTTGTCCAGCAGCAGTACCGGATGACCGGCCTGCGCCGCGACCTGGGCAATCCCGGCGCCCATGGCCCCGGCGCCGATCACGGCGATGCGTGCAGTGGTGTTCAGTGCGGTCATGACTCAGCGTCCCTTGAAGGTCGGGGTGCGTTTTTCCATGAAGGCACCGACGCCTTCGCGGTAATCCTCGCTGCGCCCGGCCAGGCGCTGCAGGTCGCGTTCCAGGTCGAGTTGTTCGTCAAAGCTGTTGCTCAGGCTGGCGTTCAGGCTGCGTTTGATCAGTGCCAGGCCATAGGTCGGCTGGGTGGCCAGGTGTTGCGCCAGCTTCAGCGCTTCGGCGCGCAGCTCGGCGTCGTCCACACAACGGTAGATCAGGCCCCATTGTTCAGCCTGTTCTGCCGTCAGGCGGTTGCCGAGCAGGGCCAGGGCCTTGGCGCGGGCCATGCCGACCAGTCGTGGCAAGGTCCAGGTGCCGCCGGAATCGGGGATCAGGCCGATCTTGCAGAACGCCTGGATGAAGCTCGCCGAACGTGCCGCCAGCACCAGGTCGCAGGCCAGCGGAATATTCGCGCCGGCACCGGCGGCCACGCCGTTGACCGCGCAGATCACCGGCAACGGCAGGTCGCGCAATTGGCGGATCAGCGGGTTGTAGAACTTCTCGATCGACTCGCCCAGGTCCGGTGCGGCACTGCCCGGTGCGACGTTGCGGTCGCTCAAGTCCTGGCCTGCACAGAAGCCGCGACCTTCGCCGGTCAGCAGCAGTACACGGACGTCCGGGTTGTTGCGCACCTGTTTCAGCGCTTCCTTCACTTCGCCATGCATCTGCGTGTTGAAGCTGTTCAGTTGCTCCGGGCGATTGAGGCTGAGCAGGGCGACGCCGGCGTCGATGGAAAACAGGATGTGTTCGAAATTCATGGTCTAGGCGCTCTCTGGGAGGTCGTTCGCTGTTCAGGTATTCGGGGCGTTACTGGCCGGTGAAGGACGGCGCGCGTTTTTCCTGGAAGGCAGCAATGCCTTCCTCGCGATCGCGGGTGCCGGCCAGCACGGTGAAGGCATGGCGCTCGAAGCGCAGGCCGCTGGCCAGGTCGGTGTCCATGGACTTGAGCAGGGCTTCCTTGGCCAGACGCACCGCCAACGGCGCCTTGCTGGCGATGCAGCGGGCAATGTGCAGGGCGCGCTCGACGGTGAACTCCGGCTGGGTCACTTCGCTGACCAGTCCGGCACGTTGCGCCAGGCGTGCGTCGATCGGCTCGCCGGTGAGGACCATCTGCATCGCCATGGATTTACCGACGGCACGCAGCAGGCGTTGGGTGCCACCTGCGCCAGGCATGATCCCGAGGTTGATTTCCGGCTGACCGAAGCGTGCGTCTTCGCCGGCAATGATGATGTCGGCATGCATCGCCAGCTCGCAGCCGCCGCCCAGGGCGAAGCCGTTGACCGCCGCGATCAGTGGTTTGTTGAAACGAGTGATGGCTTGCCAGGACGCCTGGCGCGGATCGTCGAGGATGCCGACCAGGTCACGCTCGGCCATTTCCTTGATATCGGCACCGGCGGCAAACGCCTTGCGGCTGCCGGTAATGACTACGGCACGGGTATCGAGATCGGCCTGGGCAACGCTCAACGCGTCTGCCAACTCGCCCAGCAACTGGGTGTTCAAGGCATTCAAGGCTTGCGGGCGCTGCAGGGTAATCAGGCGGACGCCGGGCTCGATCAGCTCGACGGCAAGGGTTAGCGGCATGGTGGGTGCCCTCACGGTGCACGCTCGGCGGTGCGCCGGCTTGTTATTGGATCGACCGCTGGGGGTCGGTTTTCGCCGAGTATACCTACAACGTGATACGCAAATGCAATACTAAAAGTTAATTAGCGTGTCCTATTTGCTCGATTTATGAGTCCAGTTGATGTGTAGTTGGGCTCCTGTGTATAGGGTTTTCCGCCGTTTTTATTGGCTTTTATCGCGGTATTTGGAGAGCGGGACAGGTCGTCGGAAAGTGCCGTTTCAAGTGATACGCTTTTTAGCCTTTGTGATGTTAAAAGCGATGTGATACAAAATAAGTCAATATCTGCATCGCTTTGTGAAGGAAGCTGCCATGACCTGCTACAGCCTCGACGGCCTGACCCCGGTGGTTGATCCCAGCGCCTATGTGCATCCGTCCGCCGTATTGATCGGTGACGTGATCATCGGCCCCCATTGCTATGTCGGGCCGCTGGCCAGCCTGCGCGGCGACTTCGGGCGGATCGTCCTGGAGGAGGGCGCCAATCTGCAGGACACCTGCGTGATGCACGGCTTTCCCGACAGCGACACGGTGGTCGAGCGCAATGGCCATATCGGCCACGGCGCGGTGTTGCACGGTTGCCGGATCGGCGCCGACGCGCTGGTGGGCATGAATGCGGTGGTGATGGACAACGCGCGGATCGGCGCGCGCTCATTCGTCTCGGCGGCCGCCTTCGTCAAGGCCGGCTTCGAGTGCCCCGAGCAGTCACTGGTGATGGGCGCTCCGGCCAGCATCAAACGCAGCCTCAGCGATCAGGAAGTGGCCTGGAAACAGGCCGGCACCCGCGAGTATCAGCAATTGGCCAAGCGTTGCCTGGAACAGATGCAGGTCTGCGAGCCGTTGACCGAGCCGGAAGCGGATCGCCCACGGATCAGCGATAGCGGGTTACGGCCCAAGGGTGCTGCTTCATAAGCAGCACTGACTGGCTTTCGGTATATTCCCTTTCTTTTTTCGCTCGGTACGCCCATGTCGTCCCTGACACCCTTGAATCACCTGATTACCCGCTTCCAGGAACAGACGCCCATCCGCGCCAGCTCCCTGATCATCACCCTGTACGGTGATGCCATCGAGCCCCATGGCGGCACCGTCTGGCTGGGCAGCCTGATTCAATTGCTGGAACCGATCGGGATCAACGAACGGCTGATCCGCACCTCGATTTTCCGTTTGACCAAAGAAGGCTGGCTGACCGCCGAGAAAGTCGGTCGGCGCAGCTACTACAGCCTCACCGGCACCGGTCGCCGGCGTTTCGACAAGGCCTTCAAGCGGGTCTACAGCACCAGCATGCCGGCCTGGGATGGCTCCTGGTGCCTGGTGATGCTCTCGCAACTGAGCCAGGACAAACGCAAGCAAGTGCGCGAAGAGCTGGAGTGGCAAGGCTTCGGCGCGATCTCGCCGGTGGTGCTGGCCAGCCCGCGCAGTGACCGTGGTGACGTCAACGCGACCCTGCTGGATCTGGGCGTGCTGGAGGAGACCATCGTCTTCGAAACCACCGCGCAGGACGTGCTGGCGTCGAAGGCGTTACGCATGCAAGTGCGCGAGAGCTGGAGTATCGAGGAACTGGCGGCGCATTACAGTGAGTTCATCCAGTTGTTCCGACCGCTCTGGCAAGCACTGCGCGAGCAGGAGACCCTGCAACCGGAGGACTGTTTCCTGGCACGTGTCCTGCTTATCCATGAATACCGCAAACTGCTTCTGCGTGACCCGCAGTTGCCGGACGAACTCTTGCCCGGCGACTGGGAAGGCCGCGCCGCGCGCCAGTTGTGCCGCAATATCTATCGGCTGATCTACGCCAAGGCCGAAGAGTGGCTCAACAGTGCACTGGAAACCGCCGACGGCCCCTTGCCTGATGTGGGTGACAGCTTCTACCGCCGCTTCGGAGGCCTGAAGTAAGAGTGACGGGTACTGGCGTAGACAATAAAAACAAGCCTGCGTGAGGTCTGGAAATGATGCCTTCAAGTGCACAGCGTGCTGATGGATTCGAGCAGTGGATCCATCAGATCAATCAAGTCTGCGGCGCCTTCGATGCACAAACATTGGGCGGCGGCTTCAGTGGACAGATTCGCCCCTACCAGAGTGGTGCGCTGAAACTCAGCGTGGTCGATGCCTGTCAGGCAAGGTTGTTCCGCACCCCGGCGCAAATCGCCGCAGGCGAGGGCAGCAAATTCTTCGCCGTGTTCCAGCTCGACGGCGAAGCCGACATGGCCCAGGGCGACAGCAAAGCGCTGCTGCGAACCGGCGACATCACCCTGATCGACGCTTCCCGGCCCAGCGACTTCACCTACACCGGTAACTCCCGACAGTTGTCGCTGATCCTGCCATCGGAAGCGCTGCGTCAGGCCCTGCAGTTCAACCCGGTGGCCTGCGCCCGGCGCATCGCCGGCACCACGCCGCTGGCCCGGCTGTCGCGGCAACTGATCCTGGAGGCGACGCGCCAGGACAACCTGACCCTGCAGGAAAGCGAAGCGACCCTGGAGGCGATCATCAGCCTGCTACGCCCGGCGCTCTGCGCGGCCGATGACAGCAACGACGTCCACGAGCGGGTGTTTCGCAAGACCCTGGAGTGCATCGACCGGCACATCCAGTCCGAGGAGTTGTGCCCCGAATGGCTGGCCAGGGAAGTCGGCATGTCAGTGCGCGGGCTGTACCGGATCTTCTCCAGAAAAGGTCTGGTGGTTGCGCGCTACATCAAGAATCGCCGCCTCGACCTGTGTGCCGAGTCCCTGCGCAAATCATCCAGCGAGCAAAAGCTCTCGGTGCTGGGCTATTCATGGGGCTTCTCCGACTCCAGCCATTTTTCCACGGCGTTCAAGTCCAGGTTCGGCATCGCGCCGGGGGAGTATCGCAAGCAGCATGCGGGGTGAGAGTGGCGTCCGAGGTGTGCCGCCAATAAACGGCGGAGCAGGGCGACCCGGCGGCGGCCAACCTGCAAGCCGCGCTGAATCGCCTGATCAAGCTGCCGGCTGACAGCCCGTAACGCACCAGACTCTCGGCCCAGGCCTACGATCAGCTCAAGGCTTAAGCGCCTTTCTCGCCAAGACCCTCATTGCCGCCGAAACCGAGCGCGACGGCATCTCGACCGGCCTCTGGCAAGCGCTGACGCCCGAGCTCTGGAAGTTCTACGCCGAGCAACTGCCAGCCCATCCGGAGTGGCGCCTCGAGACCGATCCGAAGTTGGTGGCCCAGGTGGAATTTACGCACCGAACTGGGTACCGGGCCGCTGGAGTTGCTCAAGCTACGCGGGTTTGAATTGCCGACTGAGGTGTTTTTGCAGGAGGTGGCGAAGACCAAACCGCCGATGAAGAAACGCAAGTCCGGCTAAAACAAAAACAAAAAAACCTGCGAAGCTCCCCCCTCGCAGGTTTTTCCGTTTCAACCCTTCGATGCAACGCAAGCATCCTCCTCCTTACTGTTGCACCACATTGGCTTTGTTGCCGTCGCCGGTCTGTTGCACGTTGCTGTATTGCGAATTGCCGCTCTGGTTGATGGTGGCGCTGTTGTTGTTGCCGCCCTGGGTCACGTAGGCCAGGTTGAGGTTGTCGGTCTGGGTGATGGTGATGGTGTTGTCTTCACCGTACAGCTGGGTGGTGTAGGCCTGGTTGTCGCCGCCCGACTGGTCGAGCTCGACTTTGTTGCGGGTACCTTCGGTGGTGCCTTGCGCCAGGTTGCCGGTGCCGCGCTGGTCGGCGATGAGGATGTTGTCGGTGCCGTTCTGGTCGAACCACAGTTCGTTGTTGGTATCGGCCTGGACCACGGTGGCGGTGTTGCCGTCCAGATGCTGGTTCAGGTTCAGCACATGGCCGCTGTCTTTCTGGGTGAAGTTGGCGGTGTTGCCGTTACCCGATTGATTGATATTGGCCGTTTGGTTGCTGCCGAACTGGCCACCCAACTGCGGGCCTTTCCAGTTGCTGGCGTAGACCTTGTTGTCCTGGCCCACGGACGACACGTTGAGGGTCTGGTTGTCACCGGTCTGGTAGGTGTAATGCAGGTTGGAGGTGCCATCCTGGTAGATCGACAGTTTCGCCTGGTTGGCCTCGTACTGGTCGGCATACACGGCGTTGGTGTCACCGGATTGGCCCACCAGGGCGGTGTTGTTTTCACCAAAGCTCTGGTCGATCCCGGTTTCGTTGGCGACGCCGTATTGATTGATCGTGGACTGGCTGTTGGTCTGCCCCTCTTGCCAGACTTCAACGCCGTGACCCTCACCGTTCTGGTTGACGTTCGATTTGCTGCCGCTGCCATAGCGCTGGTCGCTGTAGGCATAGTTGTTATCGCCGGTCTGACGGATCTCGATCTGGCCGTCCTGGTGATTGATGTGCTCGCTGGTGCCATAGTTGCCGTTACCGGTCTGGATCACCAGGGCACTGTTCCGGGCGCCGCCGTCCTCCAGCTGTTCGATATTCGCTTCGTTATAGTCGCCGAGCTGCTGGGTCGTGCCCTTGCTGTCCGATTGACGTTCCTGATAGACGAACGAGAGGTTGCCGCTGCCGTTCTGTTCCTGCACGGCTTCGTTGCCCCCGCCGCCGATTGACTGGCTGGCATGGGCGGAGTTGAAGCTGCCTTCCTGGGTCACGCTGATGGTGCTGTTGTTGTCGTCGATCTGTTCGGCATAGCTGGCGTTGTAGTCGCCGTTCTGGGTTTGCTCGATGGTACTGCTGGCCAGTTGCTGCTTGGCGGCCACATCGTTGCCCGTGCCGGTCTGGTTCTGGGTGGTGGTGCTGGCCGAAGCCTGGATCTGCAGGACATCGGCGATGTTTTCCGTACCGTCCTGAGTCTGGTTGGAAATGCTGTTGGCGGCCATTGCCTGGGCGCTGAGGACGATCAGAATCGCGGCGCTGAGGGGTTTCAAAGAGAACATGGTATTACCTCCTAAGGGATTGGTGCCTGGTCTAGCGATACTGCTGAACCGAAACGCTCATACCGTTGCCCGACTGCGTCACGGCGCTTTGCAGCCCCGTACCGGCCTGATCGATGCTTGCGTTGTTGTTGCTACCGTTTTGTGAAATCTGTGCCCGGTTGCTGCTGCCGGTCTGGGTGATCGAGGCCGCGTTGCCGTAGCCCTGTTGCGTAATCAAGGCCATCAGGTCGTTGCCCTGCTGCAGAATCCAGGCCTCCTGATTACTTCCCGACTGGACGATGTTGCCCAGCAGTGACTGGCCGCTCTGTTGAATGCCGGCCTGGTTGCTCATGCCGTTCTGGTTGATCAGCGCTTGCTGGCCAACCGGTGGTGGCAGTTCACCCAGATCGGTGGCGGCTGCCAGGTCGTCGTTGTCCATCAGGTCGTCGGCCCATGCTCCTGAACCCGGCAGGTTCAGGAGCAACGACAGGCAGAGCGCGGTGAGGGTCAACGGTTTCATGGCAAGCTCCTGGAGACCTGGCCAGATCCACCGGCGGCAAACCGGTGGGGATGGACTCAGTGGCTCAGTTCGAGTTACAGGGTCTTCGGCAACTCCCATGCCAACAGCCTGAAAAAGCCCTGTGATGACCGTGCCAGAGCGGTTTAAGCGAAAGATTGGGGTGTCCGGTGGTCAAGCGGGGAGGGCGTTTACCCCCAGGTTTGGGGGGGCGGGGATGCGGGGGGTGGGTGGTTTAGCGGCTAAACATCGCCCGCCACCGAGCAAAAACATGGCAGTGCGCTATAACCCATATACGGGTGCCGGAGCCCGGAGCCGGAAGCCAACTGGATGAATATGCCCATAAAACTCGGCCGGCAAAAAAACCAGGACGCCGCCTCGGGGTCGCCACAGGTGACCTTCAATCTGTTGCGGTGGTTCTCCTTCGTCAGCCTGGGAATCATCGGAACCGTGGCGGTTGGCCTCGGTGCGGTTTCCACGCGTTTTGTGATCACCGAAAGCGTCCAGCGCGATGCACTGCTGACCGCGCAATTCATTCAGGCGATTGCTTCGGCCGAAGTGCGGCATGTGTCGATTGCCAACGTGCGGACCATGGGTGAATTGCTCGACCCGCGTCAGGACCATCAATTTCCCGACGTTGATCCATTGGCCCGTGCCGCGGCCAGGGGCGAATTCCTCGATCATGTCGCGCACTTGCCCGATGTGCTGCTGGCGAACATTTACGCCCCCGATCGCACGGTGATCTGGTCGACCAATCCGGAGCTGATCGGCACGCGGATTCATACCGATGAAGACCTCGACTACGCCTTCGATAACAAGGTGCCGGTCTCGGCCAGTTATCACGACGTGGATCGCACGCGCCTGGAGCAGAAATTCCTCAATCCGCCGGATTTTCTGTTCATCGAAAATTACATCCCGCTGTTCGATGTCGATGGCAAGAGCGTCTCGGCGATGGTCGAGATCTATAAGGAACCCAAGGACCTGATCAATCGGATCGAGCGCGGGTTGGTGATGATCTGGCTGGCCACCGCGCTGGGGGGCGGGCTGATCTACCTCGGCCTGTACTGGATCGTGCGGCGCGCGGCCATGCTGCTGGCGCAACAGCAGCGCCAGTTGGTGACCAACGAAACCTTTGTGGCGCTGGGGGAAATGTCCTCGGCGGTGGCCCACAGCCTGCGCAACCCGTTGGCGACCATTCGCTCCAGTGCCGAACTGGCGCTGGAGTTCGACGACGGGGCGGCACATAAAAATATCAACGACATCATTGCCCAGGTCGATCGCATGTCGAAGTGGGTGCGCGAGCTGCTGCAGTCCCTGCGCCCGCTGACCGACGATGCCGAGGCGGTGAATCTGGTGGCGACTATCCAGGACAGCCTGGCGGCGTTCGAACAGCAGATCACCCGGTCCCGAACCCAGGTGCTGTTCACTCCGCAGATCACCCCCATGGTCCTCAGTCAGCAGGTGCAACTCACGCAAATACTCAACAGCCTGATCGCCAATGCGCTGGAAGCCATGGGCCGTGATGGCACGCTTGGCATCAGTGTGCAGGCGGAGGAAGGGCAGCGGGTGAGTGTGGTGATCAGCGATACCGGCAAGGGCATGAACGAGGAACAGCGCAGCATGGCCTTTCGTCCATTTTTCACCACCAAACAAGGCGGGCTGGGGGTGGGACTGGTGCTGGTCAAACGCATCATGGAGCGTTTTTCTGGCAGCGTGAGCCTCGACAGTCACGAAGGCGAGGGCACCTCGGTGCGCTTGAACTTCAAGGCTGTCCCCGGTGATCGGGTGTGAACTTTCCCCGCAAGCGGGTGTCATTCCCCGGTTTTTCCCACCTGTGATGTTTTGACATATTTTGTAACATCTTGTTTTTTTAAGGGTTAATACTTTCGCGAGATGCCATCTCCAGTGTGGCGAGGTAATTGCTCATAGCCATTACCTCTCCAAAAAACTCGAGGTGGTTGGCAATGACTAGAAATACGCGGCACCCGTTCAAGTGGATTGGCCTGCTGACGCCGTTGAGCGTCTGCGTGGCGTTGGCTGTGGGTTCCTTCGAGCTTCAGGCCAGCCCCATCGATGACGAAAACCAGCCCGAAGCGTCTGACCCCTCGGCCTATCAGGACGAGCCGTCCGACGAACCGGCGGCCCTCAGCAGTATCCTGACCATGCCAGAGGCCAACGAAGATTCCTTCGATTTGCCCAACTACGTCAAAGGCACCAAGACCGATCTGCGGGTGGAAAACGTGCTGCCGCCGGCGGCGCAGACCAGTTTCAACTACCCCACCAATGGCAAGCCCAGCCCGTTGTTCGGTGCGTTGCCGTTTACCCAGCAGTTGCTGCTGTTCGAAGAATTCGGCCCGGAAAAACTCGATCCCACCACGCCGGCCGCACCCTTGGGCTTTCCGGTGGCGGCCATCGGCCCGGCACCGGAGCAGGACCCCGTCAGCGCAGCTCGCAGTGGGCCGCCCAGTGCCGAACTGGACGCCTTTCTGCGTCAGCCCGGCCTGACGCCGTTCCCCAGCCAGGTGTCGAACACGGTCGACCGCAACCCCTGGCAGGCGCAGATCGAGTATTTCCTCAACCGCCACATTGGCTCCTCCGCCGAGGGCCGGCCGCCGGGAAAAGGCTGGTCACACCAGCGCTGGAACGAGTTTTACCCGCAGGCGGCCTACAAGA
This sequence comes from Pseudomonas fluorescens, assembly GCF_019212185.1. NCBI lineage: Bacteria > Pseudomonadati > Pseudomonadota > Gammaproteobacteria > Pseudomonadales > Pseudomonadaceae > Pseudomonas > Pseudomonas fluorescens. Next base: position 4,274,646 of record NZ_CP078138.1, on the reverse strand, counting down.
CCGTGCAAACCGGGATCCGGGTCAATCGCGGCTTGCGTGATGCGCGGCAAATGCACGGCTACGCGTTGGGCGAGTTCGGCCCTGGCGGGCTGTACCACAACGTTGCCGGCGTTCCCGCGACCAATGGCACTTCCAAAGGCGTCGACCCGCGGATTCACCCCAATATGCCGGCGCAGAACCACAACTCGGTGTGGACGTTCGATGGCACCCTGCCGCCCAAGCTGCTGATGGTGCGCTATGGCCAGCCGGTGATGATGCGCCACTACAACGGCTTGCCGATCGATCCCTCGGCCAACGCCGGATTCGGCCTGCACACCATTTCCACCCATGAGCACAACGGCCACAACCCGGCCGAAAGTGACGGCTATGCCAACTCGTTCTTTTTCCCCGGGCAGTACTACGACTACCGCTGGCCGGTGCAGTTGGCCGGCTATGACAGCATCAACACCAGCGCCCAGGACCCGCGCGCGGCGTTTCCCTGCTCGCCGGGCGAGACCCTGTGGGTCAACGACGCCAACCCCGGGCGCAAGACCTGCGACCACGGCACCATCAAGATTCGTGGCGACTATCGCGAGACCATGAGCACCCACTGGTTCCACGACCACATGCTCGATTTCACCGCGCAGAACGTCTACAAGGGCAACGCGGCGATGATGAATTACTACAGCGCCCTGGACCGTGGCAACGAGTCGGTGGACGACGGCGTCAACCTGCGATTCCCCAGCGGCAACGCCCTGGCATGGGGGAACCGCGACTACGACATTAACCTGTTGTTTGCTGACAAGGCGTGGGATCAGAACGGCCAACTGTGGTTCAACCCGTTCAATACCGATGGCTTTATCGGCGACCAGGTGCTGGTCAACTGGCAATACAAACCGACCCTGGACGTGCGGGCGCGCAGTTACCGCTTCCGTATCCTCAATGGCTCGGTGTCGCGCTACTTCAAGCTGGCGATCGTGCGCGAAATCAAGGGCAGCAGTGGCGAGTTCCAGGGGCCGAAAAATTCCGGCCTGTCCTACAGCCGCGTACCGTTCCACATGATTGCCAACGACGGCAACATCATGGAGCACAGCGTGCCGTTCGACGGCAGCATGGACCTCGACGCCGATGGCGATAAGCAGAATCACAACGCGATCCTGCCGACCCAGGGCATCGCTGAACGCTTCGACATCATCGTCAACTTCGCGAAAAACGGCGTCAAGCCAGGCGACAAACTGTTTGTGGTCAACCTGCAGGCCCAGGACGACGGCAAGGGGCCGAAAGAGGTCATCCCCCTGGGCGACGTGCTGTCTGAAAAATACCTGGCAGTGATCAAACAGACCAGCAAGGGTCCGCAGTGGGACAAGGGCGATCCGGCGGTGGGTAAAGTCCTGCAGCTCAACGTCAAGGCCTACACTGGGCAAGACTTGGCCATGGATCCGGCGGCCTACGAACCGGCCAAGCCCGGCAAGGCCGAGGGCAAGGTGATGATCCCGCTGAAGATCCACCGCGACAACCCGGCTGACCAGGCCCTGCTGGCCAACGCCCGGCACCGCACGTTCATCTTCGGCCGCTCCGACGGCACCGATGAAGCACCCTGGACGGTGAAAACCGATGGCGGCTTCGGCTACCACATGGATCCGCGCCGGCTCAACGCTTCGACGCAGTTGGCCAGTGGCCCCACCGATGCCGGGGTCAACGGTTTCGGTACCCTTGAGGTGTGGAATATCAAGGCTGGCGGCAAGGGCTGGAGCCATCCGGTTCACGTGCACTTCGAGGAGGGCATCATTCTCAGCCGCGGTGGCAAGGCGCCGCCAGAGTGGGAGAAGTGGGCACGCAAGGACGTCTATCGCATCGGTTCGGAAGCCGATGGGCTGGACAGCGTCGAAATGGCGATCAACTTCCGCGAATTTGCCGGGACCTACATGGAGCACTGTCACAACACCCAGCACGAGGACAACTCGATGCTGCTGCGTTGGGACATCGAACACCCCGGGCAATTCCAGTTGATGCCAACGCCGCTGCCAAGCTGGGATGGCGTGCGCTATGTGAACTCTGCCGCGCTGCCGACCTTCCGCAGCGGTGACGGCAAGGGCCCACAAGTGGCTGTGAAAAAATAACCTGTCGAGGAGCCGACCATGATACGCCCAAGCCCCCGCACGAGTCTGTTGATCCTGACCGCCGTGGCCTGCCTGTTGAGTGGCGGGGGGCTTTGGGCCGGCGAGCAGGCGACCCCGGCCGAAGCCACTGCAACGCCGTGGGGCGCCGACTATTTTCCCAATACGGTGCTGACCAATCAGGACGGTCAGAACTTGCGTTTCTTCGATGACCTGATCAAGGGCAAGGTGGTGGTGATCAACTTCATCTTCACCGGTTGTGGGGATTCCTGCCCGCTGGAAACCGCGCGCTTGCGCCAGGTGCAGAACCTGTTAGGCGATCGGGTCGGCAAGGACGTGTTCTTCTACTCCATCAGCATCGACCCATTGAGTGATACGCCCGCCGTGCTCAAGCAGTACGCGGAAAAATTCAAGGTCGGCCCGGGCTGGCAATTTCTCACCGGGGACATCCAGGAAATCGCCGATCTGCGGCGCAAGCTGGGGCTGTTCATCGAGGGTGTCGACAACGGCCGCACCAAGGACCACAACCTCAGCCTGATCGTCGGCAACCAGGCCAGCGGGCGCTGGATGAAGGCCTCGCCTTTCGAAAATCCATGGATTCTCGCCGATCAATTGGCCAATACCTTGCAGAACTGGAAGCAGGCTAGCAACGAGGAAAGCTATGCCGACGCGCCGGTGCTGCGACCGCCGAGCAATGGCGAGGAACTGTTCCGCACGCGCTGCGCCTCCTGCCACAGCCTCGGCCCGCAGGATGGCCAGGGGATCGGCATGCGCAACATCGGCCCGGATCTGATCGGTGTGACTCAGCAGCGCGATCCGGTCTGGCTGCGGCGCTGGATCAAGGAACCGGACCGCATGCTCGCCGAGAAAGATCCGCTGGCACTGAAATTGTATGAGCAATATGACCGCATCTCGATGCCCAACCTGCGCCTGGACGACAACGCGACCGTGGCCATCCTGCGTTTTCTCCAGGACGAAACCGAACGCCAGCAAGCGCTCGGCACACCGGTGGTCAACAGCGAGGAACACGGCCATCGACCGGGGCCGATGCCACCGGAGATCAGTCTTACGCAGTAGCGGCTTAATAACATCATTGGTCTGCTGTTTTGGCCAATGGCTTCTACACTGGTGTGATGTATTAACCGCATAGTTATACAACCGGATTGCAATCAGGAACGTCTCTTATGCAGACGCTGGAAACCACAAAAATACCTGAGCAAGCCTTTCCATCGGGCGAGCGCAAGGGCTGGGGCGGGCAGTTCAATCTGCTGCGCTGGTTTTCCCTCGCCAGTTTTTTCATCATCGCCGCGGTGGCGCTGGGCCTGGGGTATGTCTCGACGCGCTTCGTGGTCACCGAAAGCATCGAGCGCGATGCCTTGCTCACTGCCCAGTTCATTCAGGCCATCGGCGCCGCCGAACGGCGTCACGCCTCGATCAGCGAAGCCCGGGCCATGGGCGAGTTGCTTGACCCGCGCCAGGACTACGCCTATCCCGATGTCGACCCGTTGTCGCGGGCCGCGGCGCGTAACGAATTTCTCGATCATGTCGAGCACCTGCCGGATATTTTGCTGGCCACCGTCTATGCACTGGACCGCACCGTGGTCTGGTCAACCAATCCGGACCTGATCGGGGTGCGCATTGAGGACGATGATGAACTCGACGAATCCTTCGCCATGAAGGTGCCGGTGTCCTCCAGTTACCACGAAATCGATGATGAAAAGCCGGAACAACGCCTGCTGCGCGAGCCCAAGTACCTGTTCATCGAAAACTACATCCCGATGTTCAACGCCGACCAGACCAAGGTCATCGCCATGGTCGAGATTTACAAGGAACCGGCCGACCTGGTGGAGCGCATCCGGCGTGGCTTTACCGCGATCTGGGTGGCGACGATTTTCGGTGGCTTGCTGATTTATCTGGGTCTGTACTGGATTGTGCGCCGCGCCGCGCTGTTGCTGCAGACCCAGCAACAGCAATTGGTGACCAACGAAACCTTTGTCGCGCTGGGGGAGATGTCCTCGGCGGTGGCTCACAGCCTGCGCAACCCGCTGGCGACCATTCGCTCCAGCGCCGAACTGGCCCAGGATGTCGCCAGTGCGCCGGCACAGAAGAACATTGGCGACATCATCAGCCAGGTCGACCGTATGTCGCGTTGGGTCCGCGAGCTGCTGGTGTCCCTGCGGCCAATGCATGACGATCACGAAGCCGTCGACCTGGTGCTGGCCCTGGATGACACCCTGAGTGCCTTCGATGCGCTGATCAAGCGTTCGAATGTCGAGGTGCGTTTTACCCCGGGCAGTTATCCGTCAGTGGTCAGCCAGCGGGTGCTGCTGACGCAGATTCTCAACAGCCTGTTCGCCAATGCCCTGGAGGCCATGCCCAAGGGCGGCGTGCTCAGCCTCGATATCGCGCAGATAGAAGACGGGCGCTTGCAGATGACCCTCACCGACACCGGCAAAGGCATGAGCAAGCAGCAGGAACAGATGGTTTTCAAACCTTTTTTTACCACCAAACAGGGCGGCCTCGGGGTTGGCCTGGCGTTGGTCAAGCGAATAATGGAGCGCTTTGAGGGTTCGGTCGAACTGACCAGCCAGGAGCAGGAAGGAACCCGTGTATGTCTGACCTTTAAAGTGGCTGCGGGAGGGGAATATGGAGCACAGCATACTGCTGGTTGAGGACGACGAGTTGCTCGCCGAAAACATCCAGACCTATCTGGAGCGCAAGGGATTCGAGGTGACCGTCTGTCACAGCGCCGAAGAGGCGCTGGAACAATTGAGTACCTTCGCTCCCGATGCGGTGTTGACGGACAACTCGTTGCCGGGCATGAGTGGTCACGACCTGATCCAGAAGCTGCGCGTCAGCGCGCCGGATCTGAAAGTGATCATGATGACCGGTTATGGCAACGTCGAGGACGCGGTCACGGCGATGAAGGAGGGTGCGTTTCACTACGTGACCAAGCCTGTCGCGTTGCCGGAGCTCAAGTTGTTGCTGGACAAGGCGCTGGCGACAGAGCGGATGGAACGCACGCTGTCGTTCTATCAGGAGCGCGAGGCGCAGAAATCCGGGGTGCAGGCACTGATCGGCGAGTCCGGACCGATGCTGGAGCTGAAAAATACCATCTGTCAGTTGCTCGATGCCGAGCGCCGGATGTCCAACTCCGACCTGCCACCCGTATTGGTGGAAGGCGAGACCGGTACCGGCAAAGAACTGGTGGCGCGAGCCCTGCATTTCGACGGTCCGCGCAGCAAAGGGCCGTTCGTCGAGTTCAACTGTGCGTCGATTCCGTCCAATCTGCTGGAATCGGAATTGTTCGGTCACGAAAAGGGCGCGTTCACTGATGCCAAGGACCGCCGCCTGGGCCTGGTGGAAGCGGCTGATGGCGGCACCCTGTTTCTCGATGAAGTCGGGGAAATGGACCTGCTGCTCCAGGCCAAGCTGCTCAAGTTGCTCGAGGACCGAACCATCCGCCGCGTCGGCTCGGTGAAAGAGCGCAAGGTCGACCTGCGGATCATCAGCGCAACCAATTGCAACCTTGAACAGATGGTGCAACAGGGCAAGTTTCGTCGGGACCTGTTCTTCCGTCTGCGGATCATTTCGATCAAGGTGCCGCGTCTGTATGCGCGGGTCGACGACGTGCTGTTGCTGGCCCGGCATTTCCTCAGCCTGCACGGCAAGCGCTACGGCAAGCCGAACCTGTATTTCAGCCCCCAGGCCGAAGAACTGCTGCTCAGCTACAGTTGGCCGGGCAATGTGCGTGAGTTGCGCAATATGCTGGAACAGACCGTGCTGCTGGCGCCTCACGACAGTGTCGGTGCGGCACAGTTGAACGTCTGCCACAGCCTGGTGGAAGAATCCCTGCCCCAGTTCGAGTCCTCATCATTCAACGAGCCGCGGCCGGCATTCAATGGCAGCGACAGCATGAACCTGCCGGAAGTGGAGCGGGACATGGTGCGCAAGATGCTCGACAAGACCGACTGGAACGTTACCAAATCGGCACGCCTGCTGGGGTTGAGTCGCGACATGTTGCGCTATCGCATCGAAAAGCTGGGCCTGGAAAGACCCGACAAACGCCAGTGGTAAAGCGTCATTCGGTTGCGGGTGCCTGGCTCTCGGCATCGCTGTCGACAGGCTCGCAGTTGTTGGGGCAGCGTCCGATTGGCACACTGTTGTCGACGTAGACCCCCAGTTCCGGGTTGTAGGTGCGGCGCAGCAATTGCGGCCGGGTGTCGCCTACCCTGGGCAATTGCGAGTTGTTGAAGCTGTGGGAGTCGGAGATCAGCTCAAAATCCTGCGGCGCTGTATCGTTAAACGACTTGGCCGGCGTGGAGTACAGCGTTTGGGTTTCGGAGTTGATGAACAGCGGCCCTTGGGGGCCGTTGAGATCATCGGCGGCGGCGGGCAGACAGAGCAACAATAGCAACAGCGTTCCAGTGTTTTTCATCGCACCACCTTCTGCCTGACCTGCGCGAATCCCCAACGGTTAACTATAGCAGTCGTGCGCAACTTCGCCGGCCGCCATCCCCGGCGTGCTCTATTCTTCAAGGTACACATTCACTTCAGGAGAAGGCGCAATGGCAAAAGAACAACCACGCGAGCAGGGCGACGAGCAGACGCCGGACGAGGCCCGACCGGAAGAAAATCCGCCGCCGCAAACCTGGAAGCATGACGACAGCCGGGAACTGTCTGATCTGGATCAGGAATGGCCGCTCAAGCCCTGAACCTGCGCATCAAAAGGCGTAGGGAATACTGACCTTGGCCCAGAGCATCTGGCCTTCCGGACGGTTCTCTACGTCAAACTCCTTGGCCCAGCGCAGCTCGGCGCTGGCGTACTTGAGAAAGGTGAAATACAGCGCCGGCCCGATGGCGAACACTTCGCCGCGCACCCCGTCGTTGACATCCTGGCCGTTGAACTGCACGGTCCTGCCGAACTGTTTATCGTCGGTGGTCTGCTTCAGGTAGTAACCGTTGAGGCCGAGGTTCAGGTTGTCGGTGACCTTGTAGCTGGCGGAATAATCGAAGTGGAAAATCTGCCCCGAACGATAGTCGGTGTCGTGGTTTTCCTGATTGAAACTGTAGGTGGTCTTGACCGACAGCTCGGTTCTTGCGCTGGGCAGCCAGGTGAAGGAAAACAGCGGTTTGTAGGTGTAGAAGTTGTTACTGGTATTGGCCAGGCGGGTCGCGTCGTACTCGCCGGTGGGAATGGTGATTTCCACCGCTGCGCCCAGCGTCAGGTTTTTTCCCATATCCCACAGGATGATCGGCGCCACCGTGGTGTCGCCCATGCTTTCGCGGTCATCGGAAAGTCCGAAAGCCTGCACTTCCTGTTTGATCCACGGCTGCGCGATATAGAACCCCAGGCGACCACCGGCGATACGCAACGGGCTGAGATAGTCCAGGCGCGGAATCACCGCCTCGGACTTGATCTCCACCCCCGGCACCTTGCCGCCCAATGAGCTGATATTCAGCTCCCGGGCCTTGTAGTAGTTGTAGTAGAGGTTGAACGCAACCATGTTGTCCGGAAGGCTGTTGACGTCCAGTGGCAGCATGAAGAAGCCATCGGTGCCGGGACCGATATTGTCGACCCCGGATTCGGTAGCCTGGGCCGTGGCACAGACACTCGCCAATAGGGCCACGCTGGCGGCCAGGCGCAGGGGAGAAAACACAGGGTTCAGGTTCATGTCTGGGCTCTTGTTCTTGTGGTTGGAGGCACCGTCGACCTTCACGCAGGCCTTGCTATAGAAATAAGCGCTCGGCGCTTGCCGGGGCAGGGTATTGGCGGACACAGAGCGGACTTCTGCGGACAGCCTGTGGCCCGCCGTGGCACCTGGCCGGCGGCATTGGCAGCAGGTTGGCAGTCAGGCGGCCAGGCGTGCTAACGTTTGCTGACATAACCGGTTACAAAAATAAGAACAGGTGCGGAACCGTCGTCATGCCTATCAAAGTCATCGATCCCCATTACGAACTGGCGCTGGTGTCTCCCTTTTTGCTGCAAACCCTGGCTGAAGTGGTTGCTGACAAAGGCATCGACCCCCACAGCCTGTGCCGTGGCCTGGGATTTACCCTTGACGACCTCGACGATCCCGCGCAGCGGATTTCTTACCGTCAGGCGGTGGCGATGATCCAGCGTGCGCTCAAGGTCATCCCCAACCAGGGGCTCGGGCTGTGGGTCGGTAATCAGAATGTGTTGGGCACCCTCGGTTTGCTGGGGCACGTGTTGTCGCTGTGCAAGACCCTGCGCGATGCCTTTGAACTGGGTATTCGCCATCAGCACACCACGGGCGGGATAGTGGTTTCCAGCGTGCAGGAAGTGCCCGGTCAGGTGTATGTCGACGCTGAATGTCGCTTGCCGTTTGCCGACGTGCAGCAGTTTGCCGTGGAGGAGTTTTTCACCAGTCTGCTGGTTTATGGTCGCGCGCTGGTGGGTGCCGATTTTCACTGCCTGCGGGTCGAATTCATGCACGCCGCGCCGGACTACGTGGCGCAGTATCATCGCCTGCTCGGCGCCGATGTGCGCTTCGGCTGCCTGCACAATCGGCTGGTGCTGGAGGCGCACTGGCTGGATGTGTGCCTGCCCAATCATCATTCACTGGCGCTGCGCCAGGCGGTCAAGCTGCTGGAGCTGGAAGGTGCCCAGGTGCATCAGAAACTGGACTTGATCCAGGCCGTCGAACGCGCCATTTCCCGCGACCTGACCCGTGGCAGTCACCTGGAAAAAATTGCCGGCGACCTGAACATGAGTGGTCGCACCTTGCGCCGTCGCCTGACCGAGCACGCCCTGACCTTCGAGGCGCTGCTGGAGCAGGTGCGCCAGGCGCGGACCATGAGCCTGCTGGCCAACCCGGAGATGTCCATCGAGCGCATCACCGAGGAAGTCGGCTACAGCGACGTGCGCAGTTTCCGGCGAGCATTCAAGCGCTGGACTGGCCAAAGCCCGAGTGCCTACCGAGGCGAGGCGCAAATACCCGCGCACTAGTCACAATTCCTTACTTGGCGTAGTAGAATTCCCGCCTTTCCCAAGGAGTTCCCATGAGTAACTACCAGCCCGGCATCCTCGCGACCCCCGTTCCGTCCCAGGCGCGGCACCTGTTTTTTGCCCTTGAATCGGTAGAAGCCCTGCCGGCGGCACTCGATCAACTGGTGCAATGGGTCGACGGCAAGTCGGCGGTGGTGGGCTTTGGCAAGTCGCTGGTCAATGCGCTGGGGGCGAAAATCGCCGGCCTGCGTCCGTTCCCGGCGATGATCGGCGTGGGTGTGGAAAACCCTTCGACCCAGCACGCGCTGTGGCTGTGGCTGCACGGTGAGGACCGCGGCGAGCTGCTCAATCGCAGCCAGGCGATTGAGGCCGCGCTGGCCCCGGCATTGCGCCTGGTGCAAATGAATGAAACCTTCCGCCACATGACCGGGCACGACCTGACCGGCTATGAAGACGGCACCGAAAATCCTCATGATGATGCAGCGGTGGCGGCTGCTTTGGTGGCAGAAGGCGCGGACGGTGAAGTCGGCGCCAGCTTCGTCGCGATCCAGCAGTGGCAGCACGACCTCAAAGGTTTCAATGCGATGCCGTCCGAGGAACAGGACCACATCATGGGCCGGCGCAAAAGCGACAACGAAGAACTCGACGACGCGCCGCTCTCGGCCCACGTCAAGCGCACCGCCCAGGAAAGCTTCAGCCCCGAGGCCTTCATCGTGCGCCGCTCGATGCCGTGGATCGAAGGCGACCGCGCCGGCCTGATGTTCACCGCCTTCGGTCATTCCTTCAACGCCTTCGAAGCCCAGTTGCGACGCATGAGCGGCCTGGAAGACGGCATCGTCGACGGCCTGTACCGCATGAGCCGGCCGATCACCGGTGGCTACTACTGGTGCCCGCCACTGCAGGACGGTCGGCTTGATTTACGGGCGTTGAACGGCGGCTGAAAAGCACCGGCCGCCCCCAGATACTGTTGACTGAACACCACGCCTGTGAGAGCTGAGGCATGCACAATTTTGGGGGCCGACGCAGTAGCCAGGTAAACCGCAAACCTCAAAGCGGCAAGGTGAACTTCAGCCAATACGCCTGCCCATCCGCGCGGTTGCGCACGCCGGATTCATCCTGCCATTTGGCGCTGAATAACCAGCCGCCCTGGCTGGCGTATTGCACCGCCGGACCGATGGAAAACGAACGGCCACGGTTGCCATCGGCGGCAGGATACCCATGCCATAGATTTCAATGCCCAGCGGCCACGACGAGACGCCACCTTCGGTGGCCAGGACCTGGGTCGTACTGCCGGCGAGCAACAGCGCGGCGCCGAGTGAAAGGGAGGTGCAGCGGGGGAGGGGGTAGTGCATGAGAGGCCAACCTTATTGTTATGGAGGTCGCGCAGAGATGGGCTGTGCGAGGTTGTCCTAGACCACCTTGCGCAAGGGCGGGCACGGTTCCGGCGTCGGCTATCAGCGGATGCTCGGCGACAGCACCTTCCCGACCCTCAACGGCTTTGCGCCGCAGCCGTACCTGGTGAACTGGTCGGCGGTGGCCTTCATCAAGCCCAACGAAAGCTCCTGGCAGGCGCGCTACGACTAGTGGCAGCTCTACGACCTCAAGCGCGACCCCACCGAAAGCCGCGACCTGGCCGCGAAGGAGCCGGTGAAAATGCAGGAAATGCTGGTGGCCTGGGAGCAATACGTGAAGCAGAACAACGTGCTGGACGGCACGTTCGACCTCAAGTATGGGTTCCAGACCTGCCTCTATGAGTACTGCTTCAAGTAACCGCTAGCTGTGCAATAAAACACCAGGCCGATCACTCGATCGGCCTGGTCCATCGAAGCGCTCCCGCTGGATCCCTGTCCCACCACTGACCGCCGTTCGCGTGCCATCGCTCTGGGCTGTGCCCTGCAGGCACGATCGCAAAAAAACTCCCCCGCTGATTGAACTTGGGCGTATTCTGTCCCTCTGAGATGTGCGTGGGAAAATATCCCACGAATAAAAAGACCCGTTTTGCAGGATCGCGTGTAAATCTCAGTCACCCGCTACTGTTGCCTTTGCTGGGCCGCTGCGACGGGGGGCTGGACACTCAAGGGACCTTGCGCGTCATGACGTCGCAAGGCCCAACGGAGGTGCATCATGCTGCTCAGAAAATGTGTGTTGGCGTTGGCCATCGGTGCGGTGATTTCGGCATCGACGGTGCTGGTGCCGGATCAGATCAGTGGATTCTCCAGCGCGTATGCCAGAGATGGCGGCAGCGGTGGTGGCGGTCATGGCGGCGGCGGTGGCTCCGGTAATGGTGGTTCCGGCGGCAGTGGCCACGGCGGTGACGGTGGCGGCCACAGTGGCGGTGGTTCCGGCAATGGCGGTTCCGGTGGCGGTGGTCACGGTGGTTCCGGTTCCGGTGGTGGAAGCGGCTCAGGCGGCGGTGGCTCCGGTAATAGTGGCGGCTCCGGTGGTAGCGGCAGTGGTCACAGCGGCGACGGAGTTGGTCACAGCAGCCGTGGTGATGACGGAGCGGGTGATGATCATGGCGGTCTGGCCGGCAACAGTGGCCGAGGCAATGCCCGTGATCACGATGCGGCCGATAACGACAACGCCGCTGATTCGGCTCGCGATGCAGCCCGCAATGATGCCGATGCCGCTCGCGATGCCACCCGGGCCAATGCGGATGCCACCCGCGATGCCGCCCGTGCCCAGGCGGATGCGGATCGCAATGCCGCCAGGGCGGCCGGCGTTTCCCGCGCCGATGCCGACGCTGCTCGCGACGCGGCGCGCAACGCCGCTGATGCCGCTCGCGACGCCAGCCGCAACCAGGCAGATGCGACGCGCGATGCGGCCAAGGCGCAAGCCAATACGACGCGGGATGCGGCGAAGGCTCAGGCCAGTCGTGCGGCGCCGGTTCAGCAATGATTAGAAGGCAGACCTCGATCTTCTGTGGGAGCGAGCCTGCTCGCGAATAACGTCAACGATAACGCGTGCATTCTGAAAACACGCGGTGTTCTCTGGTTCTTTGCGAGCAGGCTCGCTCCCACAGGTTCATGTGCAGGTGCAGGCACAGCTACAGGTGTCAACGCTATAATGGATCCAACTAGTGGATCCATTAATCGCTATTTCAGCGACATGAATGTCTATCTCGGGCGATTGCAGGAACGTTTAACTTTAAGTGTATATACACCTAACTACCGCTGGTCAGTAACCCGCTCAAAAAATGAACACCTGAACGTTTTGTGCGTCATATAATCCAGCACGTCATTCACGACCTGCTCTCGCACACGCAATACCAGAAGTGGACATTCAACCTCATATGCATCCCATGCAGATGAGGATTTTTTTACCCGATAATCAGGAGCCGAGCAACATCCCGACCATTGATTTGCCAACCGAATCAATGAACTTAACAGTGCCAAGTCGATGATTTGGTGTGTCTTGTACCAGTAAGTTCTCACAGGGTCCCCCATTAAAACGCCCTGTTTACTGTCGAATTAGGTGGAGATTTTACCGTGGCGATAAATACAATTATGAGCCTGCTCGAAAATAAAGAGTTCATTGAGTTTGCCCGGCTGGGTGTTGTTTATATGCACTTGCTCGCTTGTTGCGTAGCCCTCGGCTTAGTACTGACCAGCGATATCGCCATGGTCAGGGACTTGTTAAAACGAAAGACTTTTACCGAGCATGATAATGCGCACATGGAAAGTCTGCAGAAGTCTGTCGTTTTTGCATTGATAGGCTTATGGGTTACCGGGGCGGCGATTATTGGTATTGATTATCTGGAGAAAGGCACTCAGTACTTCATGAATCCGAAACTTCAAGCCAAGGTGATTATTGTTCTATTACTGACTTACAACGGCATGTTGTTGCACAGCAAGGTACTGCCGGCGCTGCAGAAGGCCGGGTCGCTGCTCAAGCTGGAGTTCAGTGCGCGGATGCTGGCGTTGTTTTGCGGCTCGCTGTCGGCGGTGTCCTGGATGTATGCCGCGATGCTCGGGGTCGGACGTCCACTGGCCTGGAAATACAGCCTGAGTGAATTGTTGATGGCTTACCCGGTACTGATTGTCCTCGGCTTCCTGGTGATGCTGGCATTGACCCAACGGGCCAATCAGCAAAGCTCCACCGCCATGCCTGGGCAGACACTGGCAGGCGCCTGTTAAGTCGATGAGCTTCGCGGTGCAGGTCGTGACCGGCACCGCGAAGCATTGCCGTTTTCTCTCCCCTCCTCAGCGTGATACCGCCACATTCACCGTGGCCTGCGCCGACACCGCTCCCTTGGTATCGCTGGCCTGGTAGGTAAAGCTCGCGGTAAACGGCGCGGCGATCGTCGCCGGTGGCGTGTAGACCACCCGCAAACCGTCGGTACTGACTTTGCCTTTGCCGGAATCCGGTTGCGCCAGGCCCACCACTTTCAGCGGTACATTGCCGTCAGGGTCGCTGTCATTGGCCAGGACGTTGATGGTCAGCGCCTTGCCATTGTTGCTGACTGCGGTGTCGGCATTGGCCACCGGTTTCAGGTTGTTGCCCTGATTGCTCTCCCTGGCACCGGTGCGGAAGGTCGGCAGCGCGGCCGAGTTCACATAGGTGACGCCGTCCCATCCGGGCAGGGGAGTGGGCATCAGCTGGAACTGCCCTGGGTGCTCGATATCCCAGCGCAGCAGCATCGAAGTGTCCTCGTGCTGGGTGTTGTGACAGTGCTCCATGTAGGTCCCGGCGAACTCGCGGAAATGGATCGCTATTTCCACGTCCACCGAACTGTCGATGCCTTCGCCGATGCGATAGACGTCCTTGCGCGCCCATTTTTCCCATTCCGGCGGCGCCTTGCCGTCGCGGTTGAGGATGATGCCTTCCTCAAAGTGCACGTGCACTGGATGGCTCCAGCCGTTGCCGCCGTTCCTGATTTTCCACACTTCCAGGGTGCCGTCGCCACTGTAACCGGCATCGGTCGGGCCGTTGGCCAGTTGCGCCGCGGCATCGATTCGCCGCGCGTCAGCAGCGTAACCGATGCTGCCGTCAGTCTTGATGGTCCAGGGCGCTTCATCGGTGCCGTCGGAGCGGCCGAAAATGAATTCGCGATGGCGTGCCTGTTGCAGCTTGGCCTGGACCGTCGGATCGTCACGGTTGAGCGTAAGCGGGATCATCACCTTGCCCATCGGCTTGCCCGGTTTCGCCGGCTCGTAGTCAGCCGGGTTCATGCTGACGTCCTGACCGGAGTAAGGCTGCACGACCAGTTGCAGGAATTTACCCACCACCGGGTCGCCCTGATCCCATTCCAGGCCTTTGCTGCCCAGCTTGAGCACCGCTTTGTACTTGCCGGACAGCACATCGGCGAGGCTCAGCGGTATGGCTTCCGGGCCCTTGCCGTTCTGGTGCTCCATCAGGTTAACGAAGTACAGCTTGTCGCCGACGCTGATGCCGTTTTTCGCGAAGTTGACGATGATGTCCATCCGCTCGGCGATGCCCTGGGTTGGCAGGATGGCGTTGTGGTCCTGCAGGTCGCCGTCACCGTCGAGGTCCATGCTGCCGTCGAATGGCACGGCGTGCTCCATGATGTTGCCGTCATTGGCAATCAGGTGGAACGGCACGCGGGCATAGGACAGGTTGGACCCCGCCGGCCCCGGAAACTCGCCACCGCTACCGGCGATTTCCCGCACCAGGGCGATCCTGAAGTAGCGCGACACCGAGCCATTGAGAATGCGGAAACGATAGCTGCGTGCGCGTACTTTCAGGCGTGGCTGGTACTGCCAGTTGACCAGGATCTGGTCGCCGAGGAAGCCGTCGGTGTTGAACGGGTTAAACCACAGCTGGCCGTTCTTGTCCCAGGCCTTGTCGGCGATCATCAGGTTGACGTCGTAGTCGCGGTTGCCCCAGGGCAGGGCCGAGCCGCTGGGCAGGCGCAGGTTGACGCCGTCCTCCAGCGCTTCGTTGCCCCGGTCGAGGGCGCTGTAGTAGTTCATCATCACCGCGTTGCCCTTGTAGACGTTCTGCGCGGTGAAATCGAGCATGTGGTCGTGGAACCAGTGGGTGCTCATGGTCTCGCGCCAGTCGCCACGGATCTTGATGCTGCCGTTGACGCAGGGTTTCAGGCCCGGGCTGGTGTCGTTGACCCACAGGGTTTCGCCCGGGGCGCAGGGGAACGCGGCACGCGGGTCTTCGGCCTTGGTGTTGATGGTGTCATAGCCGGCCAGTTGCATTGGCCAGCGATAGTCGTAGTACTGCCCGGGAAAGAAAAAGGCATTGGTGTAGCCATCGCTTTCAGCCGGGTTATGGCCGTTGTGTTCGTGGGTGCTGAGGGTGTGCAGGCCGAAGCCCATGTTGGCCGACGGGTCGATCGGCAGTGCGTTGTAATGACGCATCAGCACCGGCTGGCCGTAACGCACCATCAGCAGTTTCACCGGAAAGGTGCCGTCGAAGGTCCACAACGCCTTGTGGTTCTGGATCGGCATGTTGGGGTGAAAACGGGTGTCGATGCCCTTGGTGGTGCCGGTGGTGGTCGGGATGTCCGAGGTTTGATAGTACAGCCCGCCGGGGCCGAACTCGCCGACCGCGTAGTTATGCAACTGGCGCCGGTCACGGATACCGCCGTTGATCCGCGCACCCGCTTGCGCGGTCTTGAACGCAGTCTGCGGATAGAACTCGTTCCAGCGCTGATGGGACCAGCCTTTTCCAGGCGGCCGACCCTCGGCTGGCGAGCCCACCGGATGGCGATTGAGGAAGGCTTCGATCTGCGCTTTCCACGGGTTGCGGTCGAGCACGTTGGAGAACTGCGAGGGGAAGGGGTACAGCCCAGGCTGCAGCAGGAATTTCTCCAGGGCAGTCTTCGACGGGCCGCTGCGGGCGATGTTGTCCGGGTCCTGTTGCGGCGCCACGCCGGCCAATGGCACGGGGAAGGTGATGGGCGGTGGCGGCAATGTCGGGTCGAGTTTTTCCGTGCCGAATTCTTCGAACAACAGCAGTTGCTGGGTGAAGGGCTGGGCGCCGAACAACGGGCTCGGCTTGCCGTTGGTGGGGACTTTGAACGAAGTCTGTTGGCTCGGTGGCAGGACGTTTTCGGCGCGCGGCGTGTTGCGCGTTCCGAACACACCGTTGGGCAGAGCAATCGCGCCCTGGTTGGTCGGTGGCAGAGTTTTCAAAGCGTCCAGCGCGGCCTTGGGGTCGGCGGGAAGATTGGTATAGGCCGAGGGATCGGTGGGAGGCGGCGGGTTGACGTCGTCGATCGGCGCGGCCTCGGCGCTGTTGAGGGTCAACAGCAGGGCGCAGGAGAGGCCGGACCTGCGCAGCAAGTGGATGCAATGCAATCGTTGCGTCGAGCGTTTCATGGGTCACCCCTCACGTGAGGTCCCGCCGTCTCCTGATTCGGGACGCCAGCTGTTGCGGGTACTGAAAACCGAGCAACTAATGAGCCACTATTTGAGGGGTAAAAAGTGCAAATTGATCAATGAGTTATAACGTGGATAAGCCGAGTGTTTCACGGCTGATAACAAGAAGTGGGGAATTTCACTCATTAATGGGGATAACTTCCCCAATAACTGGGTTCTGATCCCCATAATCTTCCCGTATAGCACTCTAAATCCGCAGTTATCGATCACATGGCAAAAAGTGAACCGATGCGAACTCTTGATTGAAAAATAGTTTGAATTGACAGGTTTTCAGGTGCGCGAAAAATCCCGCTCAGCCAGAAACTGGGGCTTTTGCAGGAGCAAGCCTGCTCGCGAAGGGTCCATCAGCCAGATCGTATGACCAACCATCGAGCCAAACCTCAATTGGTCACCAACAATTCCGGCCCCAGGTAATCGTTGATCTGGTCGATATCATCGTCGCCCAGGCTGCCCACCGAAGACGCTAGGCGCAGGCGTGACATCAGGTAGCGCAACTTGGCCTCGAACAGATCGTGGCGGGCGACGAAGAGCAATTCTTCGGCATTCAGCACGTCGGAGTTGGTGGTGGTGCCGCCTTCCTTGAAGCCCTTGCGGGTCGACAGCAACGACCGTTCGTTGGACTCCACGGCCTTCTCCAGCGCCCGCACCCGCTTGGCCCCGCTCTGCACCCCGTTGAACTCGCGGGTGGTGCCGGAGATGACCTCCTGGCGCGTGGCATCCAGCTCGTCGTTGGCCTTGGCGCTGTTGGCGCTGGCCTGGCGCGTCAGGGCGCTGACCCCACCGCCGCTGTACAGCGGGATGTTCACTTCCAGGCCAATCGAGCCGTAGCGGTTGCGTTGATTGAGTTCGGAGATCGACTGACTGTCACCCGCGGTGTAGCCGGCGACGAAATCCAGGGTCGGCCAGTGCCCGGACTTGGCACGCTTGACCTCCTCATCGGCCAGGTCACTGCTGTAGCGTCGCGCATGAATCAACGGGCTGTCGGCCTGGGCCTTGATCAGCCACTCCTGCAGGTTGGCTGGCAGCAGCGGCGGGGTGATGAAGCCTGGTTGCAGGGTGGTCAGCGATTCCGGGGTTTCACCGATGTACTCCTCCAGCTTGCGCCGCGCATTGATCAGGTTGTCCTGAGCTTCGATCAGTTCGGCCTCGGCGAGGTCACGTCGCGCCGCCGACTCATCGATGTCGGTGATGGTGCCGGCACCCAGCTCGGTGCGGCGTTTGGCTGAGGCCAATTGTTCATCGAAGGCACTCAGCTTGGCCCTGGCCAGAGCAATGGTTTCGCTGGCCAGCAGCACGTCGAAATAGCTCTCGGCCAGGCGCACGGCGGCGTCCTGGCTTTTGGCATCGAACACCGCGACGCTGTAGTCGGCGCGTTGCTTGCCCTGGCGGTACTCGGACATTTTCTGTTTGTTGAACAGCGGTTGGCGCAGGCGCACGTTGGCGCCCTTGGAGTCGTAGTCAAGGTCGCGGTCGATGCCGTTCTGGCGCTGAGTGCCGTTGACCTTGTTGTCGTAGGCCGAAGCGCTGATCTGCGGTAGCAGGCCGGCCAGACCAATCGCGCGGTTTTCCGCGCCGGCCTCTTTCTCATGCACGGCGGCGCGGTACACCGGGCCCTGGTACTGCAGCAGGTCCCAGGCCTGC
Organism: Pseudomonas fluorescens; assembly: GCF_019212185.1. NCBI lineage: Bacteria > Pseudomonadati > Pseudomonadota > Gammaproteobacteria > Pseudomonadales > Pseudomonadaceae > Pseudomonas > Pseudomonas fluorescens. The sequence goes on along the minus strand of NZ_CP078138.1, from coordinate 4,256,584 downwards.
TTCAGGTCCATGGCGCTGGCCGGCAGCGACAGCCCCAGCAGGCAGGCAATCAGGCATCGAGGGGCCATGTCATTGCTCCTTGAATGAACTGTCGACGCGTTCGAGCATCGGCTTGAGCAGGTAGCTGAGCAGGTTGCGTTCACCGGTCTTGATGGTGACGCTGGCGGGCATGCCGGGGCGAATGTGGTTGCTGCCCAGCAGGCCCATGCCGTCGGGAGTCACCTCCACCTGGGCGAGGTAGAACGGTTGCTTGCTCTCTTCATCGAGCAGGCGGTCGGCGGACACGGTCTTGACCCGCCCGGGGATGTTCGGCGTCTGTGCGTGGTTGAAGGCCGGGAAGGAAATATCCACCGGCAGCCCCGGGACCATCTTGTCGATGGCCTGCACCGGAATCATCGCGTCGACCTGCAGCGGTTCGTTGACCGGCACGATCTCCATGATCTTGAAGCCCGGCTGAATGATCCCGCCGACCGTGGCAATGCTCAGGGACTGGACCATGCCGTCGATGGGCGAGCGAATCACCGTGTGGGTCACTTCGTAATCAAGTGCACGCAAGCGGTCGGTCAGGGTGGTGTTTTCCTTGGCCGTATCGGTGAGCATCGACTCGACTTCCTTCAGGTAGTCGTGCTGGCGCTGGAGGATGCGCAATTTGATTTCGGTGGCCTGGCTGCGGGTGCGGGCGATGTTGTTGAGGTTCTCCGCCTGGCCTGCGGACAACTCGGCGTTGTTGCGTTCCAGTTCCAGCAGGCGGTTACGTGGCACGTAACCTTCGGCGGCAAGAATCCGCGTGCCTTGCAGTTCCTGGTTGAGGAAATTGATCTGCGAGGCGCGGGCGCCGTACACCTGCTGCAGGCCTTTGAGTTGCACCGCCGAGGCCGCGAGGTTTTCCTCGAGGATGCTGATCTCGCCCGCCAGGCCGGCGCGCCGGGTATCGAGCAGGCGCTGTTGCAACTCCATGGCGGACAACAGGCGGCGGTCGCCGGCAAAGCGCTCCAGCAGATCGGGATCGAAGTTGATCACCGCCTGATCGTCGCGTTCGGCTTCGAGGCGATTCTCCACGGTCTTGCTGACGATGTACTGGGCACTGACTGCTCCGCGTTCGGCGACCGCCCGCAGGGAGTCGAGGCGCACCACCTCCTGGCCCTTGCTGACCACGTCACCTTCGCGCACCAGGATCGCCTCGACGGTGCCGCCGCTCAGGTGCTGCACCGCCTTGCGATTACTGGTGACCTTGACCGTACCGGTGGCGACCACGCCGGCATCCAGCGGCGCCAGCCATGACCACAGCAGGAAGCCGCCGAAGCCGGCGAGCACCAGCCACTTGCCCCATCGAGCGGGCTTGCCGACGTCGAGGTCGACCAGGCTTTTCGGCTGGTTGAGGATCATCTCGGTGTGTTGACTGGTGGACATGATCGCTCACTCCCTGGCCTTGACCGAGGCCAATGGTGTCGGCGCCCCGGCGGGCATCACTGCGGCTTTGCGCAGCGCGGTAAAGACTTCTTCGCGGGTGCCAAGCATTTGCACCGCGCCGTCGCGCAGCATCAGTACCTTGTCCACCGCGCAGAGCACGTTGGGCCGGTGGGAGATCATCACTACCGTGGCACCGCGGGCCTTGAGTTCGGCCAGGGCATCGACCAGGGCTTTTTCGCCAACGTCATCGAGGTTGGCGTTGGGCTCGTCGAGAACGATCAGATTGGGTTCGCCGTAGAGTGCACGGGCGAGGGCGATCCGCTGTTTCTGGCCACCGGACAGCGGGCTGCCGTCGGTGTCCAGGCGGGTGTCGTAGCCCTGCGGGAAACGCAGGATCATGTCATGCACGCCGGTGGCCTTGGCGGCACGAATCACCGCGTCGCTGTCGACTTCGCCGAAGCGTGCGATGTTGTCGGCGATGGTCCCCTCGAACAGCTCCACATCCTGCGGCAAGTAACCGAGCCAGGGTCCAAGTTCGGCTTTGTTCCAGGTGAACATGTCGGCGCCGTCGAGACGCACCTTGCCCGCCTGTGCCGGCCACACGCCTACCAACAGGCGGGCGAGGGTAGATTTGCCCGAGGCCGATGGGCCGATAATCCCCAGGCTTTCGCCCGGCACCAGGCTGAAGCTGACCCCGCGCACGATGGTGTTGTTGGTGCCGGGCGCGCCGGCATAGACATTCTCCACCGCAATCATGCCCATCGGCCGCTGCAGCGACATGCTCGGTGGGCGCAGTGGATAGTCGCTGAGCATCTGGTTCAACCGGCCCCAGGCCGAGCGGCAGCCGAGCAGTTGCTTCCACGAGCCGATCACCTGTTCCACCGGCCCCAATGCACGACCGGTGAGGATCGAGCAGGCGATCATCATCCCCGGGGTGATTTTGCCTTCGATCGCCAGCAGCGCGCCGGCGCCGAGGATTAGCGACTGCAAGGTGATGCGCACAAAGCGCCCGGTGCTGCTGATCAGCGCCGCACGGTCGGAGGCCAGGGTCTGCATTTCGAGAATGCGCAAATGGCTGTGGTACCAGCGCTTGCTGATCGACGGCAGCATGCCCATCGCCTCGATGACCTCGGCGTTGCGCAGGTTGTTGTTGGCATAGGTGGCGGACGACAGCGCCGCCTGGTTGGCTTCGGCCAGGGGTTTTTGCGTGGCCTTTTCGGTGAGCCAGGCCAGCGCCACCAGGATCAGCGAACCGATCAGCGTCATCAGGCCGAGCAGCGGGTGAATCAGGTACGACACCAACAGGTAGATCGGTGTCCAGGGCGCATCGAAGAACGCAAACAACGCGTTGCCGGTGAGGAACTGGCGGACCTGCGCGAGATCCTGCAGGGCCTGGGCCGGGTTGCCGCCGGCGCGACTCAGGTTGCGCTCGAAAGCGGCGGTGAAGATGCGGCGGTTGAGCTCCATGTCCATGCAGTTGCCGACCCGAATCAGCATCCGCGTGCGGATCATCTCCAGTGCCGACATCAGCAGGAACAGACCGATCACCAGCACCGTCAGCATCGCCAGGGTGGTGACATTGCGACTGACCAGGGCCCGATCGTAGACCTGCAGCATGTACACGGCGGGCGTCAACATCATGACGTTGATCACCCCGCTGAAACCGCCCAGCAAATAGAAACTGTGGCGCAAGCGAACCAACACGCTGGCGAGTTCGGATCGGGTGTTCGACTGATTGGGCATGAGCAGCTCCCCTCGTCAAAAAGCCGGTATCCCTTTCGGCGCGTCAGCTAGTCGGTTTCGTGCACTGGGCAGGTGGAAAAACACGCTGTCGGATCGCTCGGTGGAGCTGGCGATTCTTGGAAAAAAACGGCGTTGATCTCCCTTGCTGGAGCGTAGGTCGCGGCGAATTACTCTGAAATAACATTTCGCTCTATAGCTGAGTCGCTATTTTCATATATCTATAAAAAACAATTAGTTGTGAAGACAGATGCCGGTCGTCAGTTCGAGCGACGCGAAATTGACATTCGTTTGGTATAGGACTTTAGTCTTGCTTATACGGGGGAGAGGTGTACGTCGCGAGCCTGCCATTTCTTTGGCAACGCACGGCGTGGTGTTGATGTTCCCGAGGAGCAGACATGACGATCTTTTCGATCCACTATCCCGTGAAGGGCCGGTGTAGCCGGTTCACCTTCACTTCCCGCTTCCACGGCCCACCGAGGGTCCGAATGCGCTCTGCCTGATCACTCGGCGAGCCACCCGTTTTCCGCGAATTCCAGGTGCGTAGCCTGGGGAATGGCCTTGCCGTTCCCCCCGTCTGATATCGCCCAAAAAATCGCGTCAGCCAGCACCTGAGTGCGCGATGGCTTCGGTCGTCCCGTGCCCGTCCCAGATTGATCGAGGAACCCAAAATGGCCAATTTCAACAAGTCGGACCTGGAATTCATCCTCAAGCAAATCTTCATCGCCGAAGCCCACGCCAATGGCGCCAGCCTCGCTGACTTGCTGCCCAACAGCCAGGTGCCGTTCGGCCTGCGCACGGTCGATGGCAGCTTCAACAACCTGGTGGCCGGACAGAGCGAGTACGGCGCTGCGGACAACTCGTTCCTGCGTCTGCTCGATGCCCAGTATCGAGCGGCCTATGCCGCTTCGGGCAACGTGGTCGACGGGCAGCCACGGGTGATCAGTAACCTGATTTCCGACCAGACGGGCAGCAACCCGGCCGCCGTCGCGGCGAACGGTGGGGCCGCCCCGGCGCTCAGCCCCGGCCTCGATGGCGTGTTCGGCACCGGTGACGACAAGCCGGTGTTCTTCATCCCCAACACCTCGCCGGACGCCGGCCTGACTGCCAGCTTCAACGCCTGGATGACCTTCTTCGGGCAGTTCTTTGACCATGGCCTCGACCTGGTGACCAAGAGCAGCACGGACGTGGTGTTTATCCCGCTGCAACCCGACGACCCATTGTTCAACCCGAACAGCCCGACCAACTTCATGATTTTGTCACGGGCCGTGCAAAGCGCTGGCGCGGACGGCATCGCCGGTACCGCCGACGATTCCCAGCTCAACACCACTTCGCCCTTCGTCGATCAAAGCCAGACCTACAGCTCGCACCCTTCGCACCAAGTGTTCCTGCGTGAATATGCACTCAACGCCGACGGTGACCCGGTAGCCACCGGACGCTTGATTACCAACCGCAACCTGGGTGATGACGGCCTGTTCGGCACTGCCGATGACAGCGGCAGCGAGAGCGGCGGCATGGCCACCTGGAAGGTGGTCAAGGCCCAGGCCCGGGACATTCTCGGCATCGACCTGACCGACGCCGACGTGCACAACGTGCCGCTGCTGGCCACCGATGCCTATGGCAATTTCATTCGCGGCCCCAGTGGCATGCCGCAGGTGGTGATGCGCATCGGCAACGGTGACGACGGGATTTCCGGCACCTCCGATGACCTCACCCAACTGGTCGAAGGCAACCTTGCGGCGCCCATCAGCCTGGCCAATGCGGTCAGCGCCGGGCATGGCTTCCTCGACGACATCGCGCACAACGCGGCGCCGGTGGTAGTCGGCGGCGTGCTGCAGGCGGATGTCGGCACTGCCATTGGCGACGCTCAGGCAACCGATGGACAAGGCAACAACCTGACCTACGACAACGAATTGCTCGACGCCCACTACATTGCCGGCGACGGCCGGGTCAACGAGAACATCGGCCTGACGGCGGTGCACCATGTGTTCCACTCCGAGCACAACCGCCTGGTCCAGCAAACCAAGGAGACCTTGCTGGCCGCCGGCGACCTGGTCTTTCTCAATGAATGGCTGGCGGTTGACGTCGCGACCTTCCCGACTTCGCCGGCCGACATCGCCGCGCTGGTATGGGACGGCGAACGCTTGTTCCAGGCTGCCAAATTCGGTACCGAGATGCAGTACCAGCATCTGGTGTTCGAAGAGTTCGCGCGGACCATTCAGCCGCAGATCGACGAGTTCCTCGCGCCCAACGGCTACGACACCTCGATCAACCCGGCGATCCTCGCCGAGTTCGCCCATGTGGTGTATCGCTTCGGCCACTCGATGCTGACCGAGACCGTCGACCGCTTTGACCCCGAGTTCAATCCGCTGCTCACCTCCGGCTCGCAAATGGGCCTGATCGCCGCCTTCCTCAACCCGTTGGCGTTTGCCAGCAGCGGGGCGGACGCGGATGCAGCCGCTGGGGCGATCATTCGCGGGGTGACCCGCCAGGTCGGCAACGAGATCGACGAGTTCGTCACCGAGGCCCTGCGCAACAACCTGCTGGGCCTGCCCCTCGACCTGCCGGCGCTGAACCTGGCACGGGGTCGCGACACTGGCATCCCGACCTTGAACGAAGCGCGTCGCGAGATGTACGCCGCCACTGGCGACAGCCAGCTCAGGCCCTACATCAGTTGGGCTGACCTGGCCGACCACCTCAAGCACCCCGAGTCGCTGGTCAACTTCATCGCCGCCTTCGGTAGCCACAGCGCCTTGCTGGCAGCCGATGTCGATACCATGGTGGAAATGCGTGCCATCGCCGCTGCCCTGGTGTTTGGCGGCAGCGCAGTGATCAATGCCGACACCCCTGAACAGCGTACGTTCGTCGCCGATGATCTCGATCGCCTGGACTTCCTCAATAGCGCTGGCGACTACGCCATGGTCAATGGCGTGACCACCACCGGCGTCGACGATATCGACTTCTGGATCGGCGGCCTCGCCGAGCAAAAAATGCCGTTCGGCGGCATGCTCGGCTCGACCTTCAACTTCGTCTTCGAAACCCAGATGGAAGCGCTGCAGAACGGCGACCGCTTCTACTATCTGTCACGTGTTGCGGGCCTGAACTTCGGCACGGAGCTGGAGAACAACTCCTTCGCCAAGCTGATCATGCTCAACAGCGACGTGACCCACTTGTCGAACACGGTGTTCCTGACCCCGACCTTCACCCTCGAAGTCAACCAGGCCAACCAGTTCACCAACCTGGGGCCGAACGGCAATGCCGACCCAACCGGCGGCATCATGATCAACGGCGTGGAAATCGTGCCGCTGGTGATTCGCGACAATCCCGACACCGTGGGCGCGGACGCCAACTACCTGCACTACACCGGTGAAGACCACGTGGTGCTCGGCGGCACCGCCGGCAATGACATCATCATTTCCGGTGACGGCGACGACACGGTCTACGGCGACGGCGGTAACGACCGTCTCGAAGGCGGCGCCGGCAACGACGCGGTACTGGGCGGCGCAGGCGACGACATCATCACCGACTCGTTCGGCGACAACCGCCTGGAAGGCAACGCCGGCAATGACGTGATCATCGCCGGCAGCATGCTGGCCGCTGGCAACCTGATCCTTGGCGGCGACGGCCAGGACTTCATCGTCACCACCGAAGACATCACCACCACCTTCGGCGGCCAGGGCGACGACTTCATCCTCGGCGCCAAGACCAACCTGCCGCCGACCGGCAACGAAGGCGACGACTGGATCGAGAAGGGCACCCAGGACGGTGCGCCTGGCGACAACGCCGCGCCATTGCTGACTGACGATGTGCTGGGTAACGACATCTTCGTCGGTGGCGGTGGCTTCGATGAAATGATCGGCGAGGGTGGTGATGACATCTTTGTCGGCAGCGATGCCCAGGACAAGATGGAAGGCATGTCCGGTTTCGACTGGATCACCTACAAGAATGACAATTTCGGCGTAACGGCCGACCTGAGCCTGGCCGCGCTGGCGCAGCCACACGGCAACGCGCCAAACCAGAACGCCGGGGTGTTCAACCCGGTCGGCGCTTCGCCGGCCTCGATCCTCGACCGTTTTGCCGAGGTCGAGGGTATATCCGGTTCGGCTTTTGCCGACGTGCTCAGGGGCGATGACGTCGATGCCGATACCATTATCAACCACGGTGGCGCCACCGGCAGTGCGCTGACCAACGTCGATTTGATCAAGGGCCTGCGTGCGTTCCTCACCGAGGCCGGTTTGCCGACCACCGGTTTTGCCACCGGCAACATCATCCTCGGCGGCAATGGCAGTGACCTGATCGAGGGCCGTGGCGGCGATGACCTGATCGATGGCGACAAATGGCTCAACGTCAGGATTGCCGTCTACAACCCGGGCGACGTCAACCACACCGGTCCGGAAATCGCCAGCTTCAACAGCATGGTCGACATGATCCCGTTCATGCTCAACGGCACCTACAACCCAGGGCAACTCAAGGCCGTGCGGGAAATCCTGCCCGGGACTTCGACGGGTGGGGCGGCCTACGACACGGCGATTTACTCCGGCGCCCAGGACGAATACACCTTTGTCCAGAACACCCGCGGCACCGCTGATACCTCGGATGACGTGTGGACCGTCACGGATACCGTCGCCGGACGCGATGGCACCGATACCCTGTTGCACATCGAGCGCCTGCAGTTTGCCGATAGCCAACGCATTCTGGCAGCAGGCAATCTGCAGCCGACTGGCAGCCCGGCCATCACCGATAACAACGGCGGGGCGATCACCGTCGGCGATATGCTGACGGTCAGCGTCGCTGGAGTGACCGATGGCAACAACGTCAGCGTCAGCAACCCGCAGGGTAACCTGAACAACTCGTCGGTGTCCTACTACTGGCAGTTCGAAGCCGATCCTGGCAGCGGCGTATTCGAGGACATCATCCTGTTGCCAGCCGGTGACCTGGCGTTCCAAAGCGCCGACGGCACCTCGTTCAAGGTTTCTCCCGACCTTGAAGGATTGTCGTTGCGGGTCAAGGCGATCTACCAGGATGCCCATGGCACCACGGAAATCCTCTTCTCCAACCCGACGACCGTGGTCGCACCCGGCGCACCCGTGGCGCCACCGACGCCGCCCCTCGTCGCCGACGCCACCGCCGGTGGCGAAGGCTTGCACATGGTGCGTTCCGACCTCAACTTCATCCTCGCGCAAATCAAGATTGCCGAGGCCGAGGCTGACGGCCAGAACATCCTCTCGCTGATCCCGAACATCCGCGCGCCGCTGGGGCTGCGGGCGGTCGACGGCTCGAACAACAACCTGTTGAACCTCAACGGCATCGACAACACCCAATATGGTTCGGCCGACCAGGTGTTCCCGCGCATCAGCGATCCGGTGTTCAATCAGGCTGAGCAGGGAACTTCGTATACCCAGAACGGCGGCCTGGTGATCGACTCGCAACCGCGCACCATCAGCAACCTGATCGTCGACCAGACCTCGAACAACCCGGCAGCCTATGCCACGGCGTACGACCCGGGTGCGGACGGTGTACTCAACTTCGGCATTCCGGCTGGTCAAACAGGCAACGACGACGTGCTCAAGGACGGCGTGCGCATTGTCGCCAGCCCAGGCCTGGACGGGCAGTTCGGCACGGCCGACGACCGTGATGTGTATCTGTTCGAGAACACCGCACCGGATGCCGGGCTTTCGGCACCCTTTAACAGTTGGATGACCTTCTTCGGGCAGTTCTTCGATCATGGCCTGGACCTGGTGACCAAGGGCGGTTCGGGCACGGTGTTCATTCCGCTGCAACCGGACGACCCGCTGTACGTACCGGGCAGCCCGACCAACTTCATGGTCTTGACCCGCGCCACCAACCTGCCTGGCGCAGATGGTGTGCTCGGCACGGCCGATGACATTCACGAACACACCAACACCACGACGCCCTTTGTCGATCAGAACCAGACCTATAGCTCCCATCCGGCGCACCAGGTGTTCCTGCGCGCCTATGTGATGACGGCGGGCGGCCCGATCGCCACTGGCGAGTTGATCACCAACCGCGACCTAGGGGATGACGGCAAGTTCGGCACCGGCGACGATACGCAAATCGGCGGCATGGCCACCTGGAAAGTGGTCAAGGCCCAGGCCCGGGACATTCTTGGCATCAACCTCACCGACGCCGATATCGACAGCGGCCCGCTGCTGGCGACCGACGCCTATGGCAACTTCATCAAGGGACCGAACGGCTTCCCGCAAGTGGTGATGCACGTCAACAACGGCACGGATGGCATTGCGGGCACCAATGACGACGTCACCTTGCTGGTCGAAGGTGATCCGAACGCACCGGTCAACCTGGCGAACGCGGTGCGCACCGGCCATGCGTTCCTCAATGACATCGCTCATAACGCCGTGCCGGTATCTATCGGCGGGGTGTTGCAAGCGGATGTCGGGACAGCCGTTGGCGATGCGCAACTCACCGACGCCCAAGGCAACAACCTGACCTACGACAACGAACTGCTCGACGCCCACTACATCGCCGGCGACGGCCGGGTCAACGAGAACATCGGCCTGACCGCCGTGCATGCGATCTTCCACGCCGAGCACAACCGGCTGGTGGCGCAGACCAAGGACACCTTGCTCGATTCGACCGACGTGGCCTTCCTCAATGAGTGGCTACTGGTCGATGTGGCCGCGGTACCAACGGATGCCGCCGGCATTGCCGCCCTGGTGTGGGATGGCGAGCGGCTGTTCCAGGCCGCCAAGTTTGGTACGGAAATGCAGTACCAGCACCTGGTGTTCGAGGAATTTGCGCGGACCATCCAGCCAAGGGTGGACCTGTTCTTCGCCCCGACCCAGGTCTACGACGTCGACCTCGACCCGTCGATCGTCGCCGAGTTCGCCCATACCGTGTACCGGTTTGGCCACTCGATGCTGACCGAAACCGTCGATCGCTTCGACGCCAACTACAACGTCATCAGCGACGGTAGCAATCCAAATCAGCAACTGGGCCTGATCGCGGCGTTCCTCAACCCGCTGGCGTACGCCGCCAGCGGCCTGACGCCGGAAGATGCAACCAGTGCCATTGTGCGCGGGGTAACGCGCCAGGCCGGTAACGAAATCGACGAGTTCGTCACCGAGGCGCTGCGCAACAACCTGCTGGGCCTGCCACTCGACCTGCCGGCGATCAACATCGCCCGTGGCCGCGACGTGGGCATTCCTTCCCTCAACGCGATCCGCCGCGACATCTTCAGCCAGACCGGCGATACCCAACTCAAGCCGTACAGCAGCTGGGTCGACCTGGTGCAGCACCTCAAGCACCCAGAGTCGTTGATCAACTTCATCGCGGCCTATGGCGTCCACGACACCATCACCGCGGCGACCACCCTGGACGGCAAGCGTGCTGCGGCCCTGGCACTGGTGCTCGGTGGAGCGGGAGCACCGGCAGACCGCCTGGACTTCCTCAACAGCACTGGTGAATACGCCAATATCACCGTGAATGGCAGGGCGGGCGTGACGATCACCGGGGTCGATGCCATCGACCTGTGGATCGGCGGCCTGGCCGAAGCGATCACGCCGTTTGGCGGCATGCTCGGCTCGACCTTCAACTTCGTGTTCGAGAACCAGATGGAGAAACTCCAGGACGCCGACCGCTTCTACTACCTGGAGCGCACCTCCGGGCTGTCGATGAACGCGGAACTTGAAAGCAACTCGTTCGCCAAGCTGATCATGGCCAACACCTCGGCCACTCACTTGCCGGGCCTGGTGTTCTCCGACCCTGGGTTCTACCTCGAAGTCGACCAGTCCAAGCAGTACAACGATGGCCTGGGCAGCGCCGATCCGGATGGCGTATCGCGTGACAACCCACTGACCGTTGGCCCGGACGCCAACTACATCCGTTACTCGGGTGATGAGCACATCGTGCTCGGCGGCAGCAACGGCAACGATATCCTGATCGCCAGTGAGGGCGACGACACCGTCTGGGGCGATGCCGGCAACGATCGCATCGAGGGGGGCGACGGCAACGACCAACTGCGTGGCGGCACCGGCGACGACATCATCACCGACACCGGTGGCGACGATAACATCCAGGGCGGCGACGGCAACGACGTGCTGCACGGCGGCAATGGGGTCAACCTGATCATTGGCGGTTTCGGCAACGACTTCATCGTCACCGGTGAAGACGCCTCCGAGGCCATCGGCGGCCAGGGCAACGACTTCATCCTCGGCAGCAAGGCCAACGAACAGGACATGGGCAACGAAGGCGACGACTGGATCGAGAAGGGCACCTCGGACGGTGCGCCTGGCGACAACTTCGATCCTTTGGGTAACGACCCGATCATCGGCAACGACGTGTTCATCGGCGGCAACGAGAACGACAAGTTCAACGGTGAAGGCGGTGACGACATCATGGTCGGCAGTCTCGGCTTTGGTGACCGCTACATCGGTGGTTCCGGTTATGACTGGGCCACCTTCAAGGACCTGGCCCAGGGCGTGAGCATCGATTACACCGACCGCTTCTTCGACGTACCGCCGGTCCCCGGTTCAGGCGCCTCGGCGCTGGTGCGCTTCGACATCATGGAAGGCCTGTCGGGTTCGGCCCACGGTGACTTCCTGCGTGGCGACAACGAGGATGCGACCTCGCTGCCTACCGCCGGGGCCACCGGCAGCGTGTTGACCAACATCACGCTGATCAACGGCCTGTCGAGCCTGCTGTCCGCCGGGGCGACCTCGTTCGACGGCGGCAACATCATCCTTGGTGGCAGCGGCAGCGACCTGATCGAAGGGCGTGGCGGCGACGACATCATCGACGGAGACAAGTGGCTGAACGTGCGCATCAGCGTGCGCACCAACAACGACGGCACCGGCCCGGAAATCGCCTCGTTCACCAGCATGGAACCGATGGTACCGTTCATGTTGAACGGCACCTACAACCCCGGCCAGTTGGTGATCGTGCGGGAGATTCTCAGTGGTACCGATGCCTATGACACCGCGCTGTTCTCCGGCAATGCCGGGGAATACACCGTCGAAGTCCAGGGCAACACGGTCATCGTCACCGACCTGGTGGCAGGCCGCGATGGGGTCGATCGGTTGACCGGTATCGAGCGCCTGCAGTTCGCTGACCAGGCTCAGGAGAGCGGCGTCGGCACTGCCTTGAACGGCGGCCCGACCGGGCACCTGGCGATTCTCGATGATGCCAGCGGCCTGCGTGACGATACGCCGGTGGCGGGGCAACTGCTGCGGGTCAGCGCCCAGGCGGTACTGGACGCGGACAACGTCTCGGCGACCAATGCCAACGGTGCGGTGAACGGTCCGGTGGCTTACTACTGGCAGGTGGAAACCATCGCCGGGTCAGGGGTCTATGAGGACATCACGGTTGTCGCAGCGGGCGAGGCCTCGCGGGCAACCGGCACTACCTACCGGGTGACGGACGATGTGGCGGGCTCGAACATCCGCGTGCGGGCGGTGTATCAGGATGCCAAGGGCACCCTGGAAATCGTCGACTCGTCGGCCAACAGCACGCCGACCGCAGGACCGACCGTCAATGGTCTGCTGGTGCAGAACCAGGTGCTGACCGCTGACCCATCGAGCATCGTCGATCCCGATGGCATCAGTAATCCGCAGTTCACCTACCAGTGGCAGGCCACCAACGGGGTGCAGTTCGTCAACATCCCGGGCGCCACCAACAGCACCTTCACCCTGGGCCAGGCCCAGGTCGGCAATCAGGTGCGGGTGGTGGTCAGTTACGTCGATGCCTTCGGCGTTACCGAAAGCATCGCGTCCGACCCGTCCGATCCGGTCGAGAACGTCAACGATGCACCGACCGGTGCGTTGCTGATCAGCGACACCACGCCGGATCAGGGCCAGGTACTGACTGCGCTGACCGGGGCGATCGCCGACGTCGATGGCCTGGGCACCTTCAGCTATCAATGGCAGCAGGGCACTGGCACGTCCTTCACCAACATCAATGGTGCGACCGCGCAGACCTTCGTCCCCGGCATCAATCAGGGCAACCTGCAGCTGCGGGTAATCGTGCGCTACACCGATGCCTTCGGCACCCTGGAAACCGTGACCTCGGCGGCCACCGCGGCCGTCACCGTACCGGCTGGCCTGGTGCTGACCGGTAACGGGCTGGCCAACACCCTCACCGGTGGCCTGGGCAACGACGTCCTGTCGGGTCTGGGTGGCAACGACGTGCTCAACGGCCTGGCGGGTAACGACGTGCTCAACGGCGGCATCGGCAACGACGTGCTCAATGGCGGTGACGACAACGACACGCTCATAGGGGATGCCGGCAACGACACCCTCAATGGCGGGCTCGGCGTGGATGTCATGACGGGTGGTGCCGGCAATGACACCTACGTGGTCGACAACGTCGGTGACAGCGTGATCGAGGCGGCGGGTGGCGGGACCGACCTGGTGCAAACCAGTTTGACCGCCTACCTGCTTGGGTCGAACGTCGAGAACCTGACCTACATCGGGGCGGGCAATTTCACCGGTAATGGTAATGCCCTGGCCAACACCATCACCGGTGGTGCCGGCAATGATCTGCTCAATGGCGGGGCAGGGGCTGACCGTTTGATCGGGCTGGGCGGCAACGACACCTACGTGGTCGATAACATCGGCGATGTGGTGGTCGAGGCGGCGAACGGCGGTACCGATACGGTGCAGACCTCGCTGGCCAACTACACCCTGGGCGGCAATCTCGAGAACCTCAGCTACACCGGCGTCGGCGCCTTCAACGGCACCGGCAACGCCTTGAACAACGTCATCACCTCTGGAGCCGGTAATGACACCCTCAATGGCGGCGGCGGCAACGACACCCTGACCGGTAACGGCGGCAACGACACCCTCAACGGTGATGTCGGCAACGACACGCTGCTGGGCGGCATCGGCAACGATACCCTTAATGGTGGCGCGGGTGATGACAGCCTGGACGGCGGTGACGGGGTCGACATATTGAACGGCGGCGCAGGCAACGACACCTTGCTCGGCGGGCTGGGAAACGACAACCTCGATGGCGGTATCGGCAACGATCTGCTCCAGGGTGGCGATGGCAACGACATCATGCAGGGTGGGGTCGGCAACGATACCTTGCTCGGCGGTATCGGCAATGACACGATCGATGGTGGTGCCGGCAACGACATCGTCACCGGGGGTGCCGGCAACGATACGATGGATGCCGGCATCGGCAACGATACCTTCCTGTTCGGCGCCGGCTTCGGGGTTGACCGGGTTCTCAACTTCGACGCCAACGCGGCAGGCGGACAGGACCGTATCGACATCACCGCCCTCAACATCACCGCGGCGAACTTTGTCGCCAGCGTGGTCATCACCGATGTCGGTGCCGACACCCTGGTCAGCATCGGAGCAACGGACTCGATTCGCCTGGTCGGGGTGGCCAACGCAGGGACTGTGACGGCTGGCGATTTCATCCTGGCAACATGAGGGCAGTGACGCCCCTGTAGGCGCGAGCCTGCTTGCGATGGCGGTGTACCAGCCAGCTTTAATGCCGACTGTGCCACCGCCGTCGCTGCGCTGCGTCGACCTGACAGGCCAGTTCCCATGGGTTCTGTGGTGCATGTTGAATTGAAGGATGACATGCCCTCTGTGGGAACCGGCTTGCCGGCGATGACGATGTCCCATGGAACCTCTTCCTTGAATTGATAGGCCCAATCGTGGGCAAGCCCGCTCCCGCTGGAGGGAGCACATTGTGTCGTCTTCCCAATCATCGCGACTGGCGGTTCTTGTCAGAAAAACCCGACAGGAGTACAAATGTACTCCATGACTACATTAACTCCCCGTCGTGCCGCCATCCTGACCTTCATCAGCGACCGTATCGCTCAACAAGGCCAGCCCCCGAGCCTCGCTGAAATCAGCGAGGCCTTCGGTTTTGCCTCGCGCAGCGTGGCGCGCAAGCATGTGATTGCGCTGACCGAAGCCGGCTTCATCGAGGTCAATCCCCATCAGGCCCGAGGCATTCGCCTGCTCAATCAGCCGCGCCGCCCGGAACTGCTCGACATCCCGGTGCTCGGGCGGGTCGCCGCCGGTGCGCCGATCGGTGTCGATGCCGAGGTGCACAGCCGTTTGTGGCTCGACCCGGCGCTGTTTTCCCGTATCCCTGACTACCTGCTGCGGGTCCAGGGTGATTCGATGATTGGCGACGGCATCCTCGACGGTGACCTGGTAGGCGTACGTCGCAGTGCCCAGGTGGAAAATGGCCAGATCGTGGTCGCGCGGCTGGAAGGCGAGGTCACCATCAAGCGTTTCGAGCGTCACGCCGACAGTGTGCACCTGCTGCCGCGCAACCCGGCCTACAGCCCGATTGTGGTCGGCGCCGATCAGGACCTGGCGATCGAAGGGGTGTTCTGTGGCCTGGTGAGGCAAGGCTGATGGGCGCCGTCGTTGCGCTGGATACCCTGTTCAATGGCGGCCAGGTCTGGAAAGGCCGGCCTGCGCCAGCCAATGTCAGCACCCAACCCACCGGTCACGCAGGGCTGGACGCGGCATTGCCCGCTGGCGGCTGGCCGGAGGCGGCGCTGACGGAAATTCTGATTGCCGGCCAGGGCGTCGGCGAGCTGCAACTGGTCTGGCCGACCCTGGCCCGATTGACCGCTGCTGGCGAGCGGGTGGTGCTGGTCGCGCCGCCTGCCATTCCCTATCCCCAGGCGTGGCAGAACGCCGGGATCGACCTGCGCCAGTTATCGATCATCCAGACCTCTGACCGCGAAGCACTATGGGCCGCCGAGCAATGCCTGCGCTCGGGCAGCTGCGGCGCCGTGCTGTGCTGGCCGAAGCAGGCCGACGACCGGGCCTTGCGGCGTTTGCAGGTGGCGGCCGAAACCGGTCAGACCCTGGCGTTCGCCTACCGTGCCAGCCAGGAGGCGCTCAACCCTTCGCCGGCCGCCCTGCGCATTGCCATCGATGCACGGCCGGCGCAGTTGCGGGTGCTCAAGTGCCGGGGTGGGTTGGTCCGTCCGGCACCGATCGCCTTCGCCACCCGGCATTGAGGTTGCGATGCGCTGGGTCTGTATTGTTTTCCCGCAGTTGGCGCTGGACGCGGTCATGCGCCAGCGCAGCGATCCCGATGAACCGCTGGTATTGCTTAGCGGTCCGGCCCAGCGGCGGGTGTTGCAGGCGGTCAATGAGCCGGCGCGGGCCCTGGGGTTGCGTGCGGGCCAGTCGATGACGGCCGCCCAGGCCCTGAGCAAGGCCTTTGTCAGTGCCGACTATGACGTCGCCGGTGTCGAGCATTGGCAGCAGTTTCTCGCCGCCTGGGCCTATGGTTTCAGTTCCCAGGTCAGCGTGCATTTCCCGCGCACCGTACTCTTTGAAATCGAGTCGAGCCTGGGGCTGTTCGGGCCCTGGCCGCAGTTCGAGGCGCGGTTGCGCGCCGAGCTGACGGCATTGGGTTTTCGCCATCGCCTGGTGGCCGCGCCCAATCCACTGGCCGCGCGGATTCTCGCCAATGCCCACGACGGCCTGGCGGTGTCTGATCAGTCCAGCCTGGAATGTTTGCTCGGGCAAATGTCGGTCGAGCGCATCGGCCTGCCACCCTCAGACGCCACGGCCCTGTCGCGGATGGGCTTGCGCACCCTCGCTCAGGTCCGCGCACTGCCGCGCCAGACCCTGGCCCGGCGCTTTGAAGCCGCGCTGCTCAAGCACCTCGATGTCTTGCTCGGCGAGCGCCCACTGGCCCTGGGGTTTTACTTGCCGCCGGACTGCTTCGATGTGCGCATCGAACTGAATTTCGATGTGCAATCACACCAGGCCCTGCTGTTTCCATTGCGTCGCCTGACCGCTGACCTGGCCGCATTTCTCTGCGGTCGCGACAGTGGCGTCCAGCGCTTCGACCTGCACCTGGAACATGCCGGCCTGCCCGATACCCTGGTCAAGGTTGGACTGCTCAGCGCCGAGCGCGACCCGGGCATGCTGTTCGAGCTGGCCCGTGGGCGCCTGGAGCAAGTCCAGGTCGAGGCGCCGGTGCGCGGTTTGCGCCTGTCGGCTCGGGATTTGCCAAGCTTCGTGCCGCAGCGCCGCGAACTGTTCGACGAACGCCCCCAGCAATCCTTGCCCTGGGAGCAACTGCGCGAGCGCCTGCGTGCCCGGCTGGGTGACGATACGGTGCAAGGCCTGGGTTTCCAGGCCGATCATCGGCCGGAGTGTGCCTGGCAGCCCCGCAGCCAGAGCCAGTTGACCGAGTTGCTATCGGACGTGCGGCGCCCGGGTTGGTTGCTCAGTGAACCGTTGCCGGTGCAGGAGGGTGTGGCGCAGATCCTCATGGGGCCGGAGCGCATTGAGTCCGGCTGGTGGGATGGCGCCGACGTACGCCGTGACTACTACCTGATCGAAACCCGCTCCGGGCAGCAGGGCTGGGCGTATCGCGAGGTGGGCGAGGGCGGGCCGCTGTGGCTGCAAGGCTGGTTCGCATGAGCGCCGGTTATGCCGAACTGCACTGCCTGTCGAACTTCAGTTTCCAGCGCGGGGCCTCCAGTGCCCATGAGCTATTTGAACGGGCCAAGGCCCAGGGTTACCAGGCCCTGGCAATCACCGACGAATGCACCCTGGCCGGTATCGTCCGCGCCTTGCAGGCGTCCAGGGTGTTGGGCCTGCCACTGATCATCGGCAGTGAGTTGCGCATCGAGGACGGCCCGAAACTGGTGCTGCTGGTGGAAAACCTCGACGGTTACCAGGCGTTGTGCCGCTTGATCACCCATGCCCGGAGGCGCAGCGAGAAAGGCCAGTACCGGGTCCTGCGCGAAGACTTCGACGAGCCCATGCCGGGGCTATTGGTCCTGTGGCTGCCGGACAGTACTGAGGTTGAGGCCCATGGCGCCTGGTTGCAGCAGCGCTTCGCCGGGCGCCTGTGGCTGGCGGTCGAATTGCATTGCGGGCAGGACGACGCCCGGCGCCTGGCCGAACTGCAGGCGCTGGCGGTGGGCTTGCAGATCCCGGCGGTGGCCAGCGGCGATGTGCACATGCATGCCCGGGGCCGGCGAGCCCTGCAGGACACCATGACCGCGATTCGCCTGCATGTGCCGGTGGCGGCTGCCGGCCAACGCCTGCACCCCAATGGCGAGCGCCACCTGCGCAGTCTTGAAACCCTGCGCGCGCTGTACCCGGCGGCCTTGCTCGAGCAGAGCCTGGTGATCGCCCGGCGCTGCAGCTTCGACCTTGGCCAGTTGCGCTACCAGTACCCGCGCGAACTGGTGCCCGAGGGACAGACGCCGACGTCCTGGCTGCGCCGCCTGACCGAACAGGGTCTGTGCCGGCGCTGGCCCGAGGGACCGAGCAGCCAGGTACTGGCGCTGATCGATAAAGAGCTGCAACTGATTGCCGAACTCGGCTACGAAAGTTATTTCCTGACGGTGGAGGACATCGTCAGCTTTGCTCGGCGCCAGCGCATCCTCTGCCAGGGTCGAGGCTCGGCCGCCAACTCGGCGGTGTGCTACGCCCTGGGCATCACCGAGATCGACCCGAGCCGGATGAACATGTTGTTCGAACGGTTTCTGTCCCGCGAGCGTAACGAGCCGCCGGACATCGACGTCGATTTCGAGCATGAGCGTCGTGAAGAAGTCCTGCAGTACGTGTTCCAGCGTTACGGACGTCGCCGCGCCGCGCTGACCGCGGTGGTCAGCACTTACCACGGGGCCGGTGCGATCCGCGATGTGGCCAAGGCCCTGGGTTTGCCAGCGGACCAGATCAATGCCCTGGCCGATTGCTGCGCACGCTGGAGCGACGAAGCGCCACCACTGGATCGCCTGCGCGAGGGCGGGTTCGATCCCGACAGCCCGGTGCTGCGCCGGGTGCTGGGGTTGACCCGGCAACTGATCGGTTTTCCCCGCCACCTGTCCCAGCACCCCGGTGGCTTCGTGATTTCCGAGCAGCCACTGGACAGCCTGGTGCCGGTGGAAAACGCCGCCATGGCCGAACGCACGATCATCCAGTGGGACAAGGATGACCTGGACATGGTTGGCCTGCTCAAGGTCGATATTCTCGCCCTGGGCATGCTCAGCGCGATTCGCCGCTGTTTCGACCTGGTGCGCTACTACCGTGGATTGGAGTTGAGCCTGTCGAAGATCCCGGCCGAGGACCCGGCCACCTACGACATGATTTGCCGCGCCGACACCATCGGCGTGTTCCAGATCGAATCGCGGGCGCAGATGTCGATGCTGCCGCGCCTGCAGCCGCGCAAATTCTATGACCTGGTGATCGAAGTGGCCATTGTCCGCCCCGGGCCGATCCAGGGCGGCATGGTCCATCCGTACCTGCGACGGCGCAACAAGGAGGAGCCGGAGACCTATCCGTCCACGGCGTTGGAAGCCGTGCTCAAGCGCACCCTGGGGGTGCCGTTGTTCCAGGAGCAGGTGATGCAGATTGCCATTGTCGCCGCCGACTACAGCCCCGGCGAGGCCGATCAGTTGCGCCGGGCCATGGCCGCCTGGAAACGTCACGGCGGGCTGGACTCGCACCAGGTCCGCCTGCGCGAAGGCATGCTCAGAAATGGCTACTCAGAGGCCTTTGCCGCGCAGATCTTCGAACAGATCAAAGGCTTTGGCAGCTACGGTTTTCCCGAGTCCCACGCTGCCAGCTTCGCCCTGTTGACCTACGCCAGTTGCTGGCTCAAATGCCATGAACCGGCGGCCTTCGCCTGTGCCCTGATCAATAGCTGGCCGATGGGTTTTTACAGCCCGGATCAGATTCTCCAGGATGTGCGCCGGCATCATCTGCACGTGCGCGCAGTGGACGTCTGTGCCAGCGACTGGGATTGCAGCCTGGAGCCGACCGACGGCCAGCAACCGGCGATTCGCCTGGGGCTGCGGATGATCAAGGGATTTCGCGAGGAGGATGCCCGGCGTATCGAAGTCGTCCGCTTGCAGGGCGACTTTGTCGACGTCGCGGACCTCGGCCGGCGCGCCCAGCTCGATGCCCGGGCCCAGGCGTTACTGGCCGACGCTGGCGCCCTGCGCCAACTGGCCGGGGATCGGCACCGGGCGCGCTGGGAAGTGGCGGGGGTGCAGCAGCAACTGGGATTGTTCGCCGGTTTGCCCAGCCAGGATGAACCCGCGGTATGCCTGCCCACGCCCAGCGTCAGCGAAGACCTGCACGCCGATTATCACAGCGTCGGCACCACCCTGGGCCCGCATCCGCTGGCATTGCTGCGCACGCAATTGCGCGGCCTGCGCTGCCGCAGCTCACAGGAACTGCTGGACGTCGAACATGGGCGCAATGTCAGCGTGGCCGGCCTGGTCACCGGCCGCCAGCGCCCTGGCACCGCCAGTGGCGTGACCTTCGTCACCCTCGAGGATGAATTCGGCAACATCAATGTGGTGGTCTGGCGCGACCTGGCCGAGCGCCAGCGCAAGGCCCTGGTCGGCTCGCAATTGCTCAGGGTCGATGGCCGCTGGGAACAGGTCGGCGAAGTCCGCCACCTGATCGCCGGCCGGCTGAGCGACCTGAGCCCGCTGCTCAATGGCATCAGCGTGTTCAGCCGGGATTTTCGTTGAACCGTTGGTGGGTGGGGTGCCAGGCACAATTGCAGCGCCTGACACGCCCCGCGTCATCGCTGTCGCCCATCGCCAGCCACTCCACCCGGCCAACTCCGCTCCCCACCCCCCGGCGCCTCGTTCCAGGCTTGCAGCGTGCGAGTGGGCAGGTCGAAGTAGTCGCGGGTGCGGGCGTAGCCGTGACCGCCCATGCGGCCAATGGCGTCGAGAGCGAGTTGGTCGATGTACAGGGTCTTGGGGTCGATCAGTTCGTCGCGGACATGGGCCATCAACACCTCGCCGAAAATGATTTCCCGCGACTGGCCGATGTTCAGCGCCATCATCCGCCGGCACTCCAGCGCTACCGGGGCTTCGCCGATGCGTGGGCAACTGACCCGGGTGCCGGGGATTGCCGTCAGGCCAGCGGCGGTCAGTTCGTCAAAGCCGGGGGCGAAGGGCACGGCGCAGATATTCATCGCTTCCACCAGTGCATCGCTGACGATGTTGACGGTGAATTCCTGGTTGAGCTGGATATTGCGCGTGGTGTCTTTCGGGCTCAGGTCGCCGTAGTTTTCCACGCCGAGGGCGAGGATCGGCGGATCGGCCGACAGCGCGTTGAAGAAGCTAAACGGTGCGGCATTGACCCGGCCTTCGCCGTCGATGGTGGTGACCAGGGCAATCGGGCGCGGGACCACACTGCCGATCAGGATCTTGTATTTGTCCCGTGGACTGAGAGAGCTGAAGTCGAAACTGTGCATGGGCTTTGAACTCCGGGGATCAATCGCGAAGGGGGTCAATTGTGCACAGCGGCGCCTGCGCGCTGTAGTCGTCGGCAAACGGGATGGCCGGCTTGAACAAGGTTTGCCAAGCGGGCTGGTCGGCGGCGCGCTGGCTGTGGCTGCGCATCAGCTTGGCGTACTGTTTTTGCGCCTGGCGTTGCAGGGCGGGGTAGTCGACGCCCTGTACCTGGCCGTCGCGCATCACGCAGCGGCCGTCGATGTAACTGGCGATGCAGTCGTCGCCGCGTCCGGCGAGGACCAGGTTTTTCAGCGGATCGAACAGCGGCCCCAGGTGCAGGCCCTCGAGGTTGAACACTGTAATGTCGGCCTTGGCCCCGGGCGCCAGGCGTCCCAGGTCATCGCGTCCCAGGGCTTTGGCGCCCCCAAGGGTGGCGGCGTTATACAGGTCCAGCGCGCTGGTCAGATGGCCGCCGCGTTCCATGAGGCGGGCGATGTTCAGGCCCTGGCGCATGTTGTCCAGCAGGTCCGCCGGCCAGGTGTCGGTGCCCAGGGCCAGGTTGATGCCCTTGGCCCGGTAGCGGCCAAACGAATTCAGCGCCTCGCCATCGCGGGCGAACACCACCGGGCAATGCACCAGGCTGGCACCGCCGTCGAGCACCCGCTGCAGGTCGTCGTCGCCACTGGTGTAAATGCCGTGGGGCAGCAGGCTGCGCGGGGTGAGCAGGTCGAGTTGCTGCAGCCAGGCCAGCGGCGAGGCACCCCGCCGTTGTTGGACCATCGCGTATTCGCTGGGGGATTGGCAGCAATGCAGGCGCATCGGCGCATTCAGTTCGCGGCTCAACTGCGCGGTGCGTTGCAGCAGCGCCGGGGTACAGGTCTGGATCCGATCGGGCAGCAGCGCGCCGCGAATCAGATCGCCGTGGCGGCCATTGAAGTCGGCAAAAAACCGTTCGGCCGCCGCCAGCCCCGCCAGGCCCCGGGCCTCGTCCCAGTGATGGCCCAGTTGGCCGTCGGCCCGCCAATAGGCCATGCCGCTCATGTAGCACGGCCCGAGGTAGGTGCGCAGCCCGAGGTCGACGGCGACTTCGGCCACGGCGGCAAACTCCTCGTAGGTTTCGGCCCACTCGCGGTAGTACATCGAGGTGATCGGCATGGCGGTGGTGATGCCGTTGCGGATCAACTGGATGAAGGCATAGCGGTACTTGAAGACTTCTTCTTCGGCGCTGTAGCTCTCCCGCGGACCGGCGGCCAGGTATTGCTCGGACCACATGCGACCCATCTGCGATTCATCGCCGTTGTCCAGGGTCAGCACCGTGGAGTCAAGATCGCCGAGGGCATCGAGGTCGATAAAGCCGGGGCCGATCAGGGCGTTGCCATGGTCGATCCATTGGTCCACCGGCCCCGAGTAATCGCGGCCGACAAACAGGATGCGCGAGCCCTCGAACACCACCTGGCCGTCGCGCCACAGCACGTGCTGGCGACCGTCGAAACCGACCACACAACTGGCCTTCAGGCCGATGATGGTCACAGGCGACTGTCCAGCAGTTGGCCATTGGCGGCGATCAACCGGCCGCCGCGATAGACCTGGCGCGGTGGTCGGGCAACCACGGCTTCACCGAGGGTTTGCACGTTCATCAGGAGGAAGTCCGCGGGTTGCCCCAGCGCCACGCCGTAACCTTTGCGTCCCAACGCCTGCGCGCCGTTGATCGTGGCTGCGGCGAAAGCTGCCGCCAGTTCTTCGTCCTTGTTGAGGTCGAAGCGCAACGCCAGCAACATCGCTCGCTCCAGCATGTCGCCATTGCCCATGGGCGACCAGGCGTCGCGGATCCCGTCCGAGCCCAGGCAAACATTGACCCCCACTTCGCGCAGGGCGAGGAAGGGCGGTACTGCACAGTCGGCCGGTGCCGAACTCATCAGCGAGATACCCAACGCCGCCAGGCGCTCGGCCACTGGCTTGACCTGGGTCCAGGGCAACATGCCCAGGCAGTAGGCGTGGCTGATCATCACCCGGCCCTGACGGGCGAAGCGCTCGGTGTAATCGGCGATCCGCGCAATCTGCCACAGGCCCAGCTCGCCCTTGTCATGCAGATGGATATCGATGCCCCGGTCGAATTCGCTGGCCAGCTTGAACACGAAGTCGAGCTGGGCAATCGGGTCGTTGTCGATGCCGCAGGGGTCAAGCCCGCCAACGTTTTCCACGCCCAGGGCCATGGCCTCGCGCATCAGCTCGGCGGTGCCGGGACGACTGATCAGGCCGGTCTGTGGGAACACCACCAGTTCGAGGTCGATCAGGTCGCGGTAGCGTTCGCGCAGTTGCTGCATGGCTTCGACGTGGCGCAGGCCGAATTCCGGGTCGATATCGACGTGGCAGCGCATCGTCAGGGAGCCCCGGGCGATGCAATTTTCCAACAATGCGCCGGCGCGCTCGGCGATCGGCGTGGTTATGTCGCGCAACACCTGGCGTTCGTTGCTGATGTAGTCCTTGAGGGTCGGGCCGGCGCTGTTGGGACGCCAGTCCTGACCCCAGAGGGTCTTGTCCAGGTGCACATGGCTTTCCACCAGTGCCGGGGTCAGCAGTTGGTACTGGCCGTCGATGTCGCGGGGTGCAAGCGGTGCCGTGGAGGCCGGGCGGCGTTCGGTGAACAGGCCGTTGGCAATCAGCAGGTCTTCGGCGGGAGCGCCGTAGGGGCGGACGTTGCGGAGCCAGTGGGAGGGGGTCATGGAAACCTCGTTCAGGTCTTTGAGTTTTGTATTGCCCAGTTGGGCCTCTTCGCGAGCAGGCTCGCTCCCACATTGAATGTCTGTGGGCGCGAGCCTGCTCGCGAAGGCCGCGACGCGGTCTTGGATCAACCCTTGAGCTTCGACCAGATCCGGTCCTGCAGCTCCCGCGCCTTGTTGCTGCACTCTTTTTCCGGGCGCAGGCGCGAGGCGAATTCTTCGGGCATGTTGATCGCGTCCATGACTTTCCACTTGGCGTCGAGCAACTGGTCGCTCTCGATGCCGTTGGCGTAGGCGATGGCGTTGGACACGGCGGCGGCGTTTTCCGGCTTCATCATCCAGTCGATGAAGATCTTCGCGTTCTCCGGATGCGGCGCGCTTTTCGGCACGGCGAAGTTGTCCTGAAACATCGCCAGGCCTTCACGCGGGTAGACGTACTTGATGCTGCTCTTTTGCAGGGTGGCGCGGGCGGTCGAGCCGTTCCAGTTCTGCATCATGATCACTTCGCCGGAGGCCATGCGGTCGACGGTGTTGTCCGAGCTGTACATCTTCAGGAAGGGTTTCTGCTTCTGCAGCAGTTCCAGCACCTTCTTCGCGTCCTGCGGATTTTCGCTGCACTCGTCGACGCCCAGGTAGTGGCTGGCGGCGTTGATCAGGCTGCTGGAGGTGTCGAGGGCGGCCAGTTGGCCCTGCAGTTCCTTGCGCGGCTCAAAGAACTCTTTCCACGAGTCGTCGAGTTTGCCGCCGGGCACCCGCGCGCTGTCGTAGGAGAACCCGGTGGAACCCCACAGGTAGGGCGCGGAAAATTTGCGGCCAGGGTCGAACGACGGGTCGCGGAACGCCGGTTTGACGTACTGGAAGTTCGGCAGGCTGGGGGCGTCGATGGCCAGCAGCAGGTCCTGGTTGATCAGGGTTTTCATGATCGATTGCGACGGCACGATAACGTCATACGCCGCGCCGCCGGCCTGTAACTTGGCGAGCAGGGTCTCGTTGCTGTCGTAGCCGTCCATGGTGACCTTGATCCCGGTTTCCTTCTCGAACTTGGCCAGCAGCGGCACCGGGTAGTAGTCGGTCCAGTTGTAGAAAAACAGCTCCTTGGGTTCGGCGGCCTGGGCGGTCATGGCCGCCGAACAACCGAGGGCAAGACCGGCAACAGCGTAACGCAGGCTTTTCGATATCATGGTTTTCACGCTCCAGAAGTACCGCGAAGGAAAAGGGCTCACTCAGTCTTGCCACGTTGTCCCAGCCAGAAGGCCAGCACCACCAGCACTATGGAAATCAGCAGCATCAGGGTCGAAATTGCGTTGATCTCCGGGGTAACCCCGGCCTTGATCGCCGAGAAGATGTACACCGGCAGGGTGGTGGAGCCGGGGCCGGCGACGAAGAAGGTCATGATGAAATCATCGAGGCTGACCACGAATGCCAGCACCGAACCGGACAGCACCGCCGGCCACAGCAACGGCAGGGTCACCCGGCGAAACACCTGCCAGGGGTTGGCGTACAGGTCGTTGGCCGCTTCCAGCAGGCTTTTGTCCAGGTCATTCAGGCGGGCGCGGATCGGCAGGTAGGCGAAGGGGATGCAGAAACCGATGTGGGCGATGATCACCGTGAACAACCCGAGCTTGATCCCCAGCGCCATGAACAGCAGCAGGGTGGCGACGGCGGTGACGATCTCCGGCAGGATCAGCGGCAGGTTGATCCCGCCCTCGACCATCTTCTGTCCGTAGAACGGCCGATAGGTCGCTAGGGCCGCTAGCAGGGCGATGGTGGTGGCGCAGACCGTGGCGATGCTGGCGACGATGATCGAGTTCAGCGCCGCCGTCTGGATCGACGGGTTGGCGATGATGCGTCCGTACCAGGCGAAGGAAAACTCGGTCCACACCGTGGCACTGCGGTTGGCGTTGAAGCTGTAGGCGATCAGCACGAAGATCGGCAGGTACAGGTAGGCCAGGATCAGCAGGCTGACTTCGCGGGTCAGCGGTAATTTCTTCAGGTGCAGGGCGATCATGCTTGCGCTCCCCGATTCAGTTTGTTGGCGGACTTGCGGCTGTACAGCGCGTAGAACACCAGGGACACCAGCAGGATGCCCAGCAGCAGGAACGACAGCGAACTGCCCAGCGGCCAATTGCGCGCGGTGCCGAACTGTTGCTGGATAAGATTGCCGATCATCAGGGTCTTGCCGCCGCCGAGGATCGCCGGGGTGATGAACGCGCCGAGGCTCGGCACAAATACCAGCAGGGCACCGGCAATCACACCTGGCATCGACAGCGGCAGGATCACTCGGCGCAAGGCCAGCCAGCGGTTGGCGCCCAGGTCATAGGCCGCTTCCACCAGGCGCCAGTCGAGTTTTTCCAGGGTCGAATAGATCGGCAGGATCATGAATGGCAGGAAGCTGTAGACCAGTCCGACACTGACCGCGAAATCGTTGTACAGCAGGGTAATGCCGCCGGCCTGGGGCAGCAGCGCGTTGAGGCTCTGGGCGACCCAGCCCTGCTCGCGCAGGATGATCAGCCAGGCGTAGTTGCGGATCAGCAGGTTGGTCCAGAACGGAATAGTGATCAGCAGCACCATCAGGTTGCGCCGCCGTGGGGTCAGGCTGCTCATCCACAGGGCCACCGGGAAGCCGAACAAAAAGCACAGCAGGGTGGTGCCACCGGCCTGGCCGATGGAGCGCAGCAACGCCTGGGCATAGACCCAGTTCAGCTCCAGGTCGCCGTCGAAACCTTCCTGGAAAAACAGCTGCACGTAGCTTTGCAATTGCCAGTCGGCCTGCCAGTCGACGCCACCGTAGACGTTGCGTGGCAACAGGCTGATATAACCCATGATCCCCAGCGGGATCGCAATCAGGCCCAGCAGGGTCAGGACCACCGGGCTGAGCAGCAGGGCCCGGCTGAGGGCGGGGGAGGTGCGACTGACGCTCATGGCTCAGGCCTCCATCAGCAGGCAGGCATGGGGCGGCAGGTGCACCGCGACTCCTTCACCGACGGCGCGGGGACGATTCAGGCCCTCGTTGTTTTCCCGCAGCATGACCTTGATGTCGTTGTTCAGCCGGCACTGATAAAGGGTGGCCGTGCCGACATACAACACCGCCTCGATGATCCCGCGCAGGTGATGGGGCTGTGTCGGGTCGACCAGTTGCGAGCGTTCCGGACGAAAGGCCAGTTGCACCGCCGGTGAGTCGAAGCCGAGCGGGTGGGTACAGGGGATTTCCACCGGCATGCCGCTGGGCAGGAACAGGCTATTGTTGTCCTGGCCGCGCTTGAGGCGACCGGGGAGGAAGTTGATGTCGCCGATGAACTGGGCGACAAACTGATGTTGCGGGCGTTCGTAGATATCGGTGGGGCTGCCGATCTGCAGGATTTTGCCGGCGGACATCACGGCGATCCGGTCGGAAAGGGTCAGGGCCTCTTCCTGGTCATGGGTGACAAAGATAAAGGTGATCCCGGCTTCCTTCTGCACACGCTTGAGTTCGACCTGCATTTCCTTACGCAGCTTGAGGTCCAGCGCCGACAGCGGTTCATCCAGCAACAGCACCTTGGGCTTGGGGGCCAGGGCGCGGGCCAGGGCCACCCGTTGTTGTTGACCACCGGACAGCTCGGAGGGCTTGCGCCGTGCCAGGTGCTGCATTTGCACCAGCGCCAGCATCTCGTCGACCCGTCGCGCCGCCGCCGTGCGATCAAGACCCTGCATCTCGAGGCCGAAGGCGATATTCTGCGCGACGCTCATATGGGGAAACAGCGCGTAGCTCTGGAACACCGTGTTGACCCGGCGCTGGAACGGCGGCAAGTGATTGACCGTTTCGCCATCCAGGCGGATCTCGCCATCGCTGACATGCTCGAAGCCGGCGATGGTGCGCAACAAGGTGGTTTTACCGCATCCGGAGGGGCCCAGCAGGGTGAAGAACTCGTTATCGGCGATGTCCACCGACACGTTGTCCAGGGCGGGCGCCTGGTCCGGGTCTTCGGAATAGCGTTTTGAGACGTTACGCACTTCGATGGCTGCTGGATGACCCATAATGGTGCATTCCTCTAATTATTGTATGCAAAATCTGGATGCAATTTAGAAATACCCCGTTTAATCTGCCCATGCAAGCGCCTTTTTCACGAGGGCGCTGAATGCCCGGGGCGGTTGTTTTTCGATGAAGGAGTTTTCCCATGGCCGACAAAAAGCTGGAAACCACGGTAGACCGTGTCTACCAAGGGGTTTACCTGGCGATCAGCAAGCACACCTTGCGTCCCGGAATGAAGCTGGGAGAGGCATCGTTGGCCGAGCTTTTCAATGTCAGTCGCACCTCGGTGCGGGCGGCACTCAAGCAGTTGGAGGCCGATGGCCTGGTCACGACCGAGCCCAATAAAGGTGCATCGGTGTCCCTGCCCAGTGATGAAGAAATCCGTTCACTATTCGAAACCCGGCGCCTGATCGAGATCGGCATCGTCAGCGAACTGTGCCGACGCCGCGACACTGCGGTGACCCGTGACCTGCGCGATCACTTGCTGCTGGAGCACGAGGCGGCGCATGCCGGCGACCACGAGCGGCTGATTCATTTGTTGGGTGAGTTCCACATCAAGCTGGCGCGCAGCCTGAACAATCCGGTGCTGCTCGACTGGTTCTGCAAACTGATCTCTCGGGCTTCGCTGTATGCCGTGGCGCTGGACGACGACAGTCACCAGACCTGCCGCGACGATGAACACCTGCGGCTGATTGAATACATCGAGGCGGGCAACCAGAGCGCGGCTATCGAATTGATCTGCATGCACCTGAACGGCATCGAGAAGGCGATTCTTGATGGCGCCGCCAGTTTGAAGAACGGCTACCACCCGCTCAAACATCTGATCGAGGTGTAGTCCGCTCGCCAGCCACTGTGACAATCGGCTGAAGTTGTATAACAATGAAACGATCAGCGTCGGCCGTGCTCAAAGCCTTGAGCGTGGGCCTGCCTGCGTCGAACTGTTGTTTAACTTTTGCGAAATGCGCACAGAGTCTATCGATGCAGTTTCTAACGCAAAGCCATGGATGTCGGGGTTGGAAAGGTGAAATGGCCGGACGCATTCGTGCGTTCGACTGGAGCCGTACCGAACTGGGGCCCTTCGATACCTGGAGCAAAAGCCTGCGCTGCAACGTGCAAATGTTGCTGGCGTCCCCCGTGCCGCTGGTCATGCTCTGGGGCAAGCCCGGCTACATGATCTACAACGACGCCTACTCGGTATTTGCCGGTGGCCGGCATCCGTACTTGCTGGGTACGCCGGTGGAGCTGGGCTGGCCGGAAATCGCCGAATTCAATCGCAATGTGGTCGACACCTGCCTGGCTGGCGGAACCCTGTCCTATCGCAACAAGGAACTGGAACTGTCGCGTAACGGCCAGCCCGAAGCGGTGTTCATGGACCTGTCCTACAGTCCGGTGGCCGATGACGACGGCCGCCCAGGCGGGGTCCTGGCGATTGTCGTGGAAACCACGGCGCACATGCTCTCCGAACGCCTGCGCGAGCAAGCGCAAGCGGCCTACCGTGCAGAAAACGAACGCGTGCGCCTGGCGCTGAACGCCGGGGCCTTGCTCGGTTCGTTCGTCTGGGACATCAAGGCCAACCTGTTGTCGGGCGATGAGCGTTTTGCCCGCACGTTTTGTTTTCCCGCCGAGCAGTCGCTGCAACACATGTCGCCAGACGCCGCCAGTGCGCGGATTCACCCCTACGACCTGCCTCAAGTCGAGCAGCAAGTGCAACAGGCGCTGAAAAATGGCGGGGCGTTCAATGCCGAGTACCGGATTCTCCGTCCCGATGGCAGCTACTCATGGGTGCTGGCCAGTGGTTGTTGCGAACTGAACGAGCAGGGCGAGGCGTTCCGGTTCCCCGGGGTGCTGATTGATATTCACGAGCGTAAGAGCGCCGAGGAGTCGTTGCTCAAGTTCACCCGCGACCTCGAACAACGGGTCGTCGCGGAAGTGGATGCACGACTGGCGGCTGAAGAACAGTTGCGCCAATCGCAGAAGCTCGAAGCCATTGGCGGGCTGACCGGTGGCGTGGCCCATGACTTCAACAACCTACTGCAGGTGATCGCCGGCAATTTGCACTTGCTGGCCCGTCATGAAAGTGAGAACCCGAATGTCCAGCGCCGAGTCGGCGCGGCGCTCGCGGCAGTGGAACGCGGCGCCATGCTGTCGGCGCAACTGCTCGCCTTCGCCCGGCGCCAACCCTTGTCACCCGCGGTGTTCGACACCCGGCAGATTTACCAGGGGTTGGGTGAAATGCTGCAGCGGGCACTGGGTGAAAACATCGACATCGATGTGCAGATGCCCGCCGATCCCTGGTCCGTCCATGTCGACCGCAATCAACTGGAAAACGCCTTGCTCAACCTGGCGATCAATGCCCGCGACGCGATGCATGGCGAGGGCACCATTACCATCAGTGGGAAAAACCTGACCCTTGATCGGCAGTTTTGCCTGGGCAAGGGCATCAGTGCCGGGGACTACGTGCAGCTGTCGGTGCACGATACCGGCGATGGCATGGACAGCGAGACCCTCAAGCAGGCGTTCGAACCCTTCTTCACCACCAAGGCCGATGGTCACGGCACGGGCCTGGGCCTGAGCATGGTGTTCGGTTTCGTCAAGCAGAGCGGCGGCCACATCGATATGACCAGCACCCCGGGCGAGGGCACAGTGGTGCGGATGTATTTCCCCCGCAGCCTGCGTATCCAGACCCATGAGCAACCGGTGCGCCGGGCGCAGCACGATGGCGGCCACGAGACTATTCTGGTGGTGGAGGATCATGAGGAAGTACGCGATACAGCGGTCGAGTTCCTGCAGTCGGCGGGTTACCAGGTGCTGGTCGCCGCCAACGGTGACAGTGCCATGCAGGTGTTGCAGGACGGAACCAAAGTGGATCTGATATTTACCGACGTGGTGATGCCCGGACTGATCAAGAGCTCGGACCTGGCGGCCTGGGCCAAAGTCCAGGTGCCGCCGGTGGCGGTGCTGTTCACCTCCGGCCACACCCGGGACATCATTTCCCGCAACCATCAATTGAGTCCGGACACCCATTTGCTCAGCAAGCCTTACAGTCCGGATGCCTTGATGTCGATGATTCACCATGTCCTCGGTGGCGACTGACGGCCGTTTGCCATGCCGCTGGTCTGATTGACGGTCGACAGCCACCGCTGGACAAGGCCATTCTGCCAACTGGCGAGCACGCCAAAGGTGTTCGCCGCCGATCAACAAACGGAGGTGTTCCATGCCGGTGAAACATGACCTGTATGCAGACTTGAGCCATACCAGAGACGAGGTTCAGAAACTGCGTGCCAGCGATCCGCATTTGCATGCGCTGCTGGACAAGTATTCCAATATCGACACCCAGGTGCTCGACGCGGAAGCCGCCGCCAAGGCGGATGACCAACTGACCAGGCTCAAGACGGAACGCCTTTCGATCAAGGATAAAATCAGGGATAGGCTCAACGGAGCAGGCAAGGCCTGAGCCTCGCGCCGCTAGTGCTATAGCTTTTGTGGGAGCGAGCCTGCTCGCTCCCACAGGGTTCTCAGGCGCCCCCCATCCTACGTGCCTATTGCAGCGCTTTGCCCAGCGGCAATCGCGTCATGTGGCTGGCCTTCAACGAACCGAAATACAGCCAGTCGCCGTACTCACGCACGGTGGTGATCGGCGAGTAATTGCCACTGCCGGCATCCTGCAGATTGGCGATCACCTTGCCCTGCAGATCCACCCCCACCACAAAGGCCCGGCGCTCCGCGGGCTTGGGCAGGACCATCAAGGCCCGGACAATCATCTTGCGCACGAAGGGTTGCCCGGCAGTGGCGTCGAGCAAGGCGTTGCGCGGCGTGTACAGCGCCACCCAGAAACGCTCATGGCCATTGAAACTGAGGTTGTCGGGCATGCCTGGCAAGTTGTCGATGAACACGTCATGGGTGCCAGCCATAGGCCCGCTCAACCAATAACGACTGATGCGATACGCCCCGGTTTCATTGACCAGCACGTAGCTGTCCTGCGGTCCAAGGGCGACGCCATTGGCGAACTGCAGGTGATCCAGCAGCACTTCGGTCTTGCCGGTTTGAAAGTCATAGCGCAGCAACCGGCCGTCGCCACCATGTTCGATGATCGCTTCGCCGTCATGGCCGTAGCCCCAGCGGCTGGAAGCGTCGCTGAAATAGGCGTAGTGACCGGTCTTGTCGATCACCACATCGTCGGTAAAACCGAACGGCAGGCTGTTGGCTTCTTTGGTCAGGACGATCAACTGACCTTGCGCATCGAGGGCCAGCAACCCCTTTTTCGCGTCGGCAATGATCAGCCGGCCGTCCGGGTGGCGAGCCAGGCCCAAGGGGCGTCCTCCGGTGTCGATCAACACCTTGCGCGACTGGCCATCGAGACTGCTGCGGATAATCTTGCCGTCATTGAGGCCGCTGATCAGGAAACCTTCCTCCAGCAACAGCGCTTCCGGCCCGTCGATATTGGTTGAGCCGACATGCTCCAGATCACGCAGCTTCTGGTTCTCGGCGTAGGTTCCGGTTTGCAGCGATGGCGCCGGCTCGGGTTTCCAGGCCACCGGTTGCACCTTGGTCGGCGCCAGTAGCAGGAACAGGCCGATCAACACGATCACCATCAGCAAAAAGCGACTGACGCTGATGCGACGGGGTTCACGGCGCATCAGGCGAGGACTCCGGCATTGATTGACTGGGGTAGCAGTGCCATGTCGCGCAGGGCCAGCATCGAAACTGCCGACTCACGCTCGATCCGCCGCTTGAGCAGTAACTGATTGACCAGGCGCATCCACAGGCTGCTGAAGCGATATTCCAGGGTGCGCACGAAGCGGGTGTCAGCGCTGTCGCCGGTGCATTCATAGGTCAATTGCAGTTCCAGTCCGTGATCGCCCTGGGCCCGGGCGCTCCAGCGGCGTCCCGGCAGGTACTCACTGACCTCCCAGCTCAAGTGTCCGGCACGGCCTCCGGCATGAATGTCTTCCTCGAATCGCGCCCCTGCATGCAAAGGCCCCGGAGGGCCGGCGACGCGCAGCGAGGACGGGTGCCACTCCGGCCAGCGGCTGACGGTACTGGCATAGGCCAGGACGGCAATGGGCTCGCGGGCAATGTCGATCTGATGCTGCAGACGGGTCATGGGCATTCTCGATGAGGGATGGGCGTGGTCCGGTTCGTCTTCCCAATACAGGGTGCCGAACAGGTAGTCGGCCAGTGGCAGAACGATATTAAAATTGCGCGCCTGCATCAATTCGCGCCGATGATGCAGTTCATGCAGGCGGCGCATCTGGCGGATCCACGGCATCTGGCTCAGGGGATGGTCGGCGGGCAGGTGTTCACAGGCGTGAAACACCTCGTAGATCAGGTAGCCGAGCACCAGGCAGCTGGCAAACAGCGCGGCGACGTTGCTATCGAGCTGTTTCAGCAGCCACCAGGCGGGCAGGGCGAACAGCAGAGTGTGCAGCACGATCAGCCAGGCTGGAAAGAGGATCACACGCCAGTCCCGTGCGCTGTCGTAAGCCATGTGTCCGGGAGCGAAGAAACTGTGGTGATC
Source organism: Pseudomonas fluorescens (assembly GCF_019212185.1). Taxonomy (NCBI): domain Bacteria; kingdom Pseudomonadati; phylum Pseudomonadota; class Gammaproteobacteria; order Pseudomonadales; family Pseudomonadaceae; genus Pseudomonas; species Pseudomonas fluorescens. The sequence continues at coordinate 4,222,997 of NZ_CP078138.1, read as the reverse complement.
GCCGGTGTGCCGTGCGTAGAACAGGCGGGCGAAGGCATGCTTGTGATGCCCGAGATGGCGGTGCACCCCGTAGACCGCGAAGTTGAACAGCAGCAATGTCAGTGGAACCGTCAGCCATTGCGCCGCGCTGACCTGATCCAGGGAAGAGCAGAACAGGCCGATGGCGCCGATGCCGAAGATCAGCACAAACCCCGCATGCAGCCAGGGATTGTAGAAACGATGGATGTCCGCCCGGTAACGGCTGCGAAATGCCTGCGTGGTTTGCCTCACCGCGATCACCTGTTGTCGTTGTTATTGACAGCAGATTAGTCGCGGCCAATTTATCCGGCCAATGGATCTGAGTGATCGGCAGCTATTGAAGCGCTGAATGCGCTAAAACGGATCCCAGCGCTGCGACCAGTCACAGTCAGCCCGGACCAGTGCACGCAGCAAATCGAACGCCTGCTGCAGCACCTGGGAGTCGCGATCGCGCGAGTACACGAGGAAGGTCGGGTAGCTGAATTCTGGGGCCTTGGGCACCCGTTCCAGCACGCCGCTGTCGAGATAGGACTGCACCACCCGGGTCCGAAAATAGCCGGTACCACCGTTTTGCAGAATGTATTGCAAGGCCAGCGGGCCGAGGTTGAAGGTCAGCGCGGCGCGGGCCTTGTCGGGCAAGGCGGCATCGTGCTGACGGCGAAAGTCGCTGCCCCAGTCGATGTACACGTAAGGCTCGGGTTGCGTGCGCAGGCGCACCTGGATCAGCTTTTCTTCCAACAGTTGCTCGACTTGCAGGCGCGGCCAGTATTCGGGTTGATACACCAGCGCCGCATCCAGTACGCCCACTTCCAACTGCTTGAGCAGGCTTTCGCCAGTGTCGATTTCGGTGCGCAGGGCATAGGTGGGAATTCGAGCGCGGATCTCCCGGGTCCAACTGAGCATCAGGGGATTGCACAAACTGGTTTCGCCGCCGATGTGCAGCACATTGCGGTAACCGTCCGGCAGCGGCAAATCGCGGCGCGCCGCTTCCCAGGCCTGGACCATGTGATTGGCGTAAACCACGAAGGCCTCGCCATCGGCGGTCAGGCGAGCACCGGCACGGTTGCGCACGAACAGGGTACTGGCCAGCTGGCTTTCGAGCTTTTGCACCCGCGCGGTGATGGCGGTCTGGGTGACATGCAGTTTTTCCGCGGCGGCGGCGAGGCTGCCACAACGGACGATTTCCAGGAAAGTGCGGGCGAGATCGATGTCCATGGGCCAATCGCTAACGTAAGGGGCATGCAGTGTAAGGCAAGGGGCGGGCCCTTGAACGACGAATCCCGCCAGGACGGCGGGATTCGTGTGCAGCCAACAGGGCCTCCAGGGGGAAGCCGTGGTCTTAGGCCGGGAACAGCTCGGACAGTTTCATCGCCAGCATCATGTCGCCTTCAGCGCGCAGTTTGCCGCCCATGAAGGCTTGCATGCCGTCGGTTTCGCCGCTGACGATGCCTTGCAGGGTTTCAGCGTCCATGACCAGAGTCACCTGGGCGTCCGGGTTCTCGCCTTCTTTCAGCTCGCAGGTGCTGTCTTTAACGATCAGCGAAAAGTGCTTGTCGTCGTCGATACGGAAACCGAAGACCAGGTCCAGGCCGGCAGCAGCGGCTGGGTTGAACTTGGCTTTCATTGCTTGTACGGCGTCAGCTACGTTGGTCATGGTTCGATCCTTTTCTTGGGGTGTTACAGCAAGGGTCACAGTTATCCGGACTCAGCGGAAAGTGATGAGTTCCGGGGCCTTCAACAGTTGCAGGTGGGCATGACTGTTGAAGGAAGCCAGGGCCACCTCGCGACCCCGAAATTTCAGGTGGTTGAGCGAGGTGTTGACGATTTGCCAGTTCAGCTCGAAAGCCTGTTTGGCGGGCATTTGGGTGATCAGGTGGAGCAGGGCGGTGATGGTCCCGCCGGAGGTGAACACGGCGATCTTCTGGGTGTTGTCGGCCTGCTCGAGAATCCGTTGCAAACCGGCCTGTACCCGTTCGACAAAGCCCAGCCAGCTTTCCAGGCCCGGCGGATCATAGGTGCCGGCCAGCCAGCGCTCGATGATCAGGGCGAAGATGCGCTGGAACTCGCCACGGTTCTGCGCCGCGTTGCGCAGGATGTTCAGGGCTTCTGGCTCTTGCGGCAGCAGTTCGGGGAGCAGCGCCCGGATCACCGCGTCGGCATCGAATTCGTTGAACGCCGGATCGGTTTCCAGGACCGGCACCGGCAGGCCCACGGCGCCGAATTGGGCGAGGGCGCTGGTGGCGGTGTGTTGCTGGCGGCGCAGGTCGCCGGCCAGGCAGCGATCGAAGCTCAGGCCCAGTTCAGCCAGGTGGCTGCCGAGGACTTCTGCCTGGCGAACACCGGTCGGCGACAACACGTCGTAGTCGTCTGCACCAAAGGAGGCTTGGCCATGTCGTATCAGATAGATGCTGCCCACGTCCGCGTCGTCCCGGTACGTTGAAGGTTTGGCGAGGTTATGAGGATGGCGAAGAGCTGTCAATGAAAAAACATACGCTTGTTTGAAATGTAGGTTGGAGGCCGCTGACAGACTGTTTCCCGGCTGGCCGCAAGTCAAGCGCATGGGTATGCTGGGGACATCCCGCGCCCGTGTTTATCAGCGGCGCACCGTCGTTAAGGAGTCCATGTGGAGTTTTTGTCCGAGTACGCCAGTTTTCTCGCCAAGACCGTTACCCTGGTGATCGCCATCCTGGTGGTGCTGGTGAGTTTTGCCTCGTTGCGCAGCAAAGGTCGGCGCAAGGCCGCCGGTCAGTTGCAGGTCAGCAAGCTCAATGATTTCTACAAGGGGCTGCGCGAGCGTCTGGAGCAGACCTTGCTCGACAAGGATCAGCTCAAGGCCCTGCGCAAATCCGAAGCCAAGTCCGACAAGAAACAGAAGAAAAAGCCCGAGGCCAAGCCCCGGGTGTTCGTGCTGGACTTCGATGGCGACATCAAGGCCTCGGCCACCGAAAGCCTGCGTCACGAAATCACCGCGCTGCTGACCCTGGCCACGCCCAAGGATGAAGTGGTGCTGCGCCTGGAAAGCGGCGGTGGCATGGTCCACAGCTACGGCCTGGCGTCCTCGCAGCTGGCGCGCATCCGCCAGGCCGGGGTGCCGCTGACGGTGTGCATCGACAAGGTCGCGGCCAGCGGTGGCTACATGATGGCTTGCATCGGCGAGAAGATCATCAGCGCGCCCTTTGCCGTGCTCGGTTCGATTGGGGTGGTGGCGCAGTTGCCCAACGTCAATCGCCTGCTGAAAAAACACGACATCGACTTCGAAGTGCTGACGGCCGGCGAATACAAACGCACCCTGACCGTGTTCGGTGAAAACACCGAGAAGGGCCGGGAAAAGTTCCAGGAAGACCTGGACGTCACCCATGAACTGTTCAAGAACTTCGTGGCGCGCTATCGCCCGCAACTGGCCATTGATGAAGTGGCCACCGGCGAAGTCTGGCTGGGTATCGCGGCGCTGGAAAAACAGCTGGTCGATGAGCTGAAAACCAGCGACGAATACCTCGCCGAGCGGGCCAAGGGCGCCGAGTTGTTCCACCTGCACTATGCCGAGCGCAAGAGCCTGCAGGAGCGGATCGGGCTGGCGGCCAGCGGCTCGGTGGATCGCCTGCTGCTGACCTGGTGGAGCCGACTGACGCAACAACGCTTCTGGTAAGTCCGCGATTGATTTCAAGCCCTGACACCTGCGTTCGCTAAGGTGCCAGGGCTTTTTTGTAAGCGCTGCTTTCTGACGCAAGGCGAGGTAATTTCAATACAGCGTGGCAGTGCTTTCCGGCGTAGCTCAGTGGGGCAATTGGCATAGGCTCAGTGCCTCAAGACCCACTGCAAAGGAATTGCACCATGAACACCCCGCAGCCACGCGAAGACTTCCAGGCGCTGGTCGGTACCGCGCTTCCCCAGACCCCCGCGCAATTTGCCAACCAACTCATTGAGCAGCGATGGGGCCAGGACATCGATCCGCAAAGTGCCTTGCTGGTCAACCTCCACTACGGCTATCACGGCCACCCCGCGATTGATGGCGTTGAACAAGGGCAAGTGGCAAGTTCCCTGAGCCTGACTCAGGTGGTATTGGACAATCACCAGACGATCGGCGACGGACGCTTTGGCGAAACCGCCTTCGGCCTCTATACGCCGCCGGCTATCGGCCCCGCCGTGCAGATCATCGACAAGGTCGATGAGTTTGCCTATGTCGGGGCTGGCAATCACGCCAGTTATGAGGGGATCTACCGCAAGACCACCCCGCAAACCTACGACCCGCAGACCCAACTGCCCATCACTCCCGCCGACTTCAAGGCGTGGGTCTGGCGCCTCGATCTGAAGGATCGGTTCAGTGCCTACGTCGATAAGGCCTGGCCCGCAGACGACACGATCATGGCCCCGCAAACCTATCCGCTGCGCACCTCGGTCAAGCTGGCCCTGGTCATGGCCGCTTATCTGCAGCGTCAGGAGAACAGCCTCACGCAAGACGGGCTTGAACTGGCGCTGCAAGCCGCCGGTTTGCCTGCGGACCAGCAATGGGCGCAGCTAACACTCGAACAACTGGCGGCACCGACTCGAAGCCAGGTCGAAGCCGCACGTCTTGCGATCTACCGCTACACCAGTCGCGATCTGTGGGTCTTTCGCCGTGTCTCTGCCTCGACAATCCTGCTTTATGTGCCGGGCAACGCCTCACCGCTGCATCAGTTTGCCGATATCGCGGCCATGCGCCGCTGGATCGTCCAGCAGGCCGCCGACGACGATTGCAAGCAAGCCCTGGCCGCGCATTTTGCCGAGGACGACCGCGATGACGGCACCTTCCACGCCGGGGTGCTCACCGCCCTGGACGGCATGCGCCAATACCCGCGCCAACATCAACTGAAAAAGGGCCATGGTTTTTTCAACAACGATGGATATTGGGATCCGGCGGACTACATTCATCTGCAGACAGTTCCTGCGAGCTGCGATCCGTTCGCGCAACTGGTCCTGAGCATGAAGCAGGCCGCAGTTTTCAGCATTCAGACGATTCGCGACGACGCCCAGGTCAACCGCGATAACCTCAGTGCCCTGGTCGAGCCCGTTGTGCAATGGATCAATCGCTACGCGCCGTTGGCCCTGTTTGTCCCGGGCGGAGAAGGGCTGTTGGTGTTGGCTGGCCTGATCGATGCCGGGTACGGCCTGGACCAGGCCGTCAATGGTCGCGAGCCGGGTGATCAGGCGGCGGGGCTGACCCGCACGGTGTTCGGCCTGCTCAACGCGCTGCCGCTGTTGCGGGCGACGGCGGCACTGCATGGCGAGGGTGCGCTTGAGGCGGTGGCGGAGCACGCTGCCCCGACCGATGCCGTGGTGCCAGGTCCCGAACTCCCCGCCGAAACCCCTGCTGCCGTTGCGCCCCTCACCCGTGTGCAATTGTTGCGCGGGATTGGCGCGCCGGTCGCGACCTTGAGCGATGAGGTGCTGGCGCAAATCGCCCGCATCAGCCCGGTCGACGACGACATGCTGCGCCTGATGCAGGCTGGGCAACGCGCTCCGACCCCGCAATTGGCCGACACCCTGGAGCGTTTTCGGATCGACCAGGAGCTGGCCACCATGCCCGTCGGCCCGGCCCGCACCGATGCATTCAACGCACGCTACGCCGCGCAGCAACACAGCGACTCCAGATGGGTGAAGCTGTTCCAGAAGCAGTACCCGGGCTTGCCGAAAAACGCCATCGAACATGTGCTGGATCGTACGGGAGTCGACCTCGCCGCCAGCCCTTCAACCCAGGAGAGTCTGCGTTTGCTGGGTCAGTTGGATGGCAAGTTCAGCGAATACCAGCAACACGTGCGTCTGGGCCGTGCCTATGAGGGGCTCTACCTGCAATCGCTGGACAACCCGCAGACCCAGGTGCTGGCCCTGCATTCACTGACGCGCTTGCCCGGCTGGCCGCAGACCCTGAGCATCGAAGTGCTCGACGGTCCCCTCAGCGGACGAATCGTCGATCGCGTGGGCGCGCTCGAATCCACGGATGTGCGGCGCTTGATCAAGGTCGGCACTGGCTTCGGCGCGCAAGGCGCGAGCAATCTGTACCAGGCGCTTCACGACCTGCTGAGCCCGGCGCAACGCGAGGCCCTTGGACTCGATCCGCTGGCAGCGGTCGAGGACTTGCAGGAGAAAATTCGCCACCATGCATTGCCTCGTGCGCAACTCATCCATGGCCTGCAGCGCATGGACGGCGGGCTGACGTTCGAGGCGCTCGGGCTGCGGGGCGGCGGCTACCCGAACACCGCACAGGGGGCGACGTTATCGCGCAATGTGCAGCTATTTCAGTTGCGATTGGTCTATCCCGGGCTGAACAGCCAGCAGGGTATCGAGCTGCTTGACGGCCTGGGCGCCAGGGCGATGGCGGAGCTGGCACGTCTGGAAACCCAGCTGTATCAACTGGATGCTGATCTCAGTCAGTGGGTCTATGGCGCTGTGTATGACGTGCAGGCCCTGGACGAGCTGTTTTTGCGTGAAGGGCAAGAGGATGCCCTGGGCATGGATGCCGCACAGATCGAGGAGGAGAACCTTGAGCGTCTCGAGCAGACGTTGTTTTTCGAGCGCAAGGTGAGAGAGGAACTGGGGGCTGAGTTGATCAACTTCTGGCAGTACATGGGTGATGCCCGCCATCACGTGCTGGTCGACGGTCAGATGGTCGGTTACAAGCTGGACATGGACCTCGAGCGCTACCTGTCGCTGCCGGCACTGAACACAAAGTTTCCCAATGTTGTCGAGTTGTCGATGAAGGGGTTTGCCGTCAAGCGTGCAGGGGACCTGGACAGCTTTCTGGAATGTTTTCCCAATCTGCGTCGGTTGAACCTTGAGGGTGTCGACCTGCGCCGGATAAACCCCGAGGGCGTGCTAGAGGCGGGCATTCCCCGTGGAATCTGGAACATGAGCCAGCTACGGGAGCTGAACCTCAAGTCGACCCGCCTGGCGCTGAACGAACAGGCCGCAGGTCGGCTGGCGGGGCTGGTACATTTGCATACGCTGGACCTGAGTGAGAACCCGTTGGCGGTGCCGCCGCTGGTGTCGGGGATGCAGGCGCTGCGGCGCCTCAACCTGCATGCCACGGGCATCCGCTATTGCCCGATCGGCATTGCCGAGCAGCCCACCCTGGAACTGCTCGACCTCAGCAACAACCAGATCAAACGCGTTCCGCCTGCCGTGTTGGCGCAGGCAGTGGCCAGGGACCGCGTGCAACTGTGGGGTAACCCGTTGACGGATGAGGACACGTTGCGGCGCATTGTCAGCCATCGGCAGCAGACCGGCTTGAACCTGTGGCTCGGCACCGCCGACGCCAGCGTCAGCCAGCCGCAGGTCTGGCTTGAGCGCTTGGCCGATGCGGACGTCGAACTCAGGCAGCAGATCTGGCAGCGGCTGCTGGCCAAGCCTCAGGGTGGACGTTTCCTGCGCCAGATCGAACCCCTCAGCCGTACCGCCGATTTCCGGGTGAATTACTCAGGGCTTCAGGCGCGGGTCTGGCACCTGTTGGAGGAGGTGGACGCGTCACAGGAGCTGTGGGAGCTGTTGAGCACTGAGGTGCTGCTGTCGGCGCTGGATGTACAAAACCCGTTCGTCAGCCTGACACGGCTGGAACACCGGATGCGCTTGTACATGGATTGGGTGAGGATGGGCAGGCCATTCCCGATAGGCGAGCTGCAATTGCAGTGAGAGCACTGGCTGGCCTTGAACCCCGGGCGGGGCTCAAGGCCGGTCGATCAGCGGCGACGGAACAGCGGTAGCGGCTCGTCGGTGGCGGCCTGGTAGGTCACCGAGAAGTCCTTGAGGCTTTCAAGGGCTTCATACGGGTCCTTGTCGGCCCGCAGCGCAAAGGCGTCAAAGCCGCAGCGGCGCAGGTAGAACAGTTGGTCGCGCAGGATGTCGCCAATCGCTCGCAGCTCGCCCTTGAAGCCGTAACGGTCACGCAGCAGGCGGGCGTTGGAGTAGTTGCGGCCATCGGTGAACGCCGGGAAGTTCAGGGCAATCACCTGGAAGTGCTGCACGTCATCGCCAATTTCCTCGGCTTCTTCGTCAGCGTCCAGCCACACGCCCAGGCCGCCATCGCGGGCCTGGAGCATGCGCCCGTGTTCACGCCACAGCTGCAACGGCACGATGTAGTCGTCGCAGTTGCTGATTTCATCGATGTTGAAATCCTTGGGCAGCAGGTGCCAGGTTTCGTCGATGACTTCGTTGTTCTTAATGATTCGCTGCATAGACGCGTTCCTTGAAGAGGTCGATGCCGATACGTTGGTAGGTGTCGATGAAGCGCTCGTCTTCGGTACGTTGTTCCACATACACGTCGATCAGCTTCGAGATCACATCCGGCATGGCGTCCTGGGCAAACGATGGGCCGAGGATCTTGCCCAGGCTGGCGTCGCGGCTGGCGCTGCCACCGAGGGACACCTGGTAGAACTCTTCACCTTTTTTGTCCACCCCGAGGATGCCGATGTGGCCAACGTGGTGGTGACCGCAGGCGTTCATGCAGCCGGAGATGTTCAGGTCCAGCTCACCGATGTCGAACAGGTAGTCCAGATCGTCGAAACGGCGCTGGATCGACTCGGCGATCGGGATCGACTTGGCGTTGGCCAGGGAGCAGAAGTCGCCACCCGGGCAGCAGATGATGTCGGTCAGCAGACCGATGTTCGGCGTGGCAAAGCCATGCTCGCGCAATTCGCCCCAGAGGGTGAACAACTGCGCCTGCTCGACATCGGCGAGGATGATGTTCTGCTCGTGGGAGGTGCGCAACTGGCCATAGCTGTAACGCTCGGCCAAGTCGGCGACGGCGTCGAGCTGCTTGTCGGTCAGGTCGCCCGGGGCAACGCCGGTGGGCTTGAGCGACAGGGTCACGGCTACATAGCCCGGCTTCTTGTGGGCCACGGTGTTGCGCGTGCGCCAGCGGGCAAAGCCCGGGTGCTGGGCGTCGAGCTCGGCCAGGGCGGCGTGCTGGTTGTCCAGCGCCTTGTAGTCCGGATCGACGAAATGCTTGGCAACGCGATGCACTTCGGCTTCGGTCAAGGTGGTTTGGCCACCGCGCAGGTGCTCCATTTCCGCGTCGACTTTCTGCGCGAAGACTTCAGGCGTCAGGGCCTTGACCAGGATCTTGATCCGCGCCTTGTACTTGTTGTCGCGACGGCCATAGCGGTTGTACACCCGCAGGATGGCGTCGAGGTAGCTCAACAGGTCTTGCCACGGCAGGAACTCGTTGATGAAGGCGCCGACCACCGGGGTCCGGCCCAGGCCACCGCCGACCAACACACGGAAGCCCAGTTCGCCAGCAGCGTTGTGCACCGGCTCCAGGCCAATGTCGTGGACTTCGATGGCGGCACGGTCGGACGTCGAACCGTTGATCGCAATCTTGAATTTACGCGGCAGGTAGGCAAATTCCGGGTGGAAGGTGGTCCATTGACGGACGATTTCGCACCATGGGCGCGGGTCGATCAACTCGTCTGCTGCGACACCGGCGAACTGGTCGGTGGTGACGTTGCGCAGGCAGTTGCCGCTGGTCTGGATCGCATGCATCTGCACCGTGGCCAGTTCGGCCAGGATGTCCGGGATGTCTTCCAGGGCCGGCCAGTTGAACTGGACGTTCTGGCGGGTACTGATGTGGGCATAGCCCTTGTCATAGTCGCGAGCGATTTTGGCCATCATTCGCGTCTGCCGCGAAGTCAGTTGGCCATAAGGCACGGCAACCCGCAGCATCGGGGCGAAGCGCTGGATGTAAAGGCCATTTTGCAGGCGCAGGGGGCGGAATTCTTCTTCGCTCAGCTCGCCTGCCAGATAGCGTCGGGTCTGATCTCGGAACTGCTTGACGCGGTCCTCGATGATCCGCTGATCGTACTCGTCGTATACGTACATATAAGTCCTGTTCTCAGGCTGGGCTGATCGGAATCCGCTGCGTTTCTCGCTCGCTGATGTTCCGAAATGCCTTGGTAATTCTGCGCGCACGGCCGCGCACTCCCCACGGAGCCGGGGCAAGATAGCAGTTTGCGTTTATGCGTAAAAGTGATGTTTGAGTATATGGAAAGAACCAAATCGACTATTGAGACTGATTATTGTCTTACCCACATTTGTCGTGCGGGCAATCGTCGTCTTAACTGTGATCGAGTCTTCCTGCAATCACCGATAAAACCGACAAGAGGCGATGCAATGAGCAATCCGACCAAGGCAACGAAAAGCGACAGCAGCGTCGACGCGTGGGCGATTCTGTTCTTGATCATTCTGGTGGTAGGCACGGCGGTGTATTGGGTCAGCCATCAGTAAACACGCGTAACCGAGCCATTTTCCGACGATTGTCGGACAAAAAACGCGAATTAACCGCGGGTGCACCTGGATTGGCTGGCTATAATGCGCGGCTAAATTTTCGGGGCTCGGTTGTTCAATGTTCAGGTTTCTCCAAAGAGGCATGCTGACGCTATGCGCGATCTATGGATCGGTGGTGCAGGCGACGTCGGTGGTGTTCCTCAATCCTGGCACGAGCAACGAAGTGTTCTGGGTCAGCTACAGCCAGTTCATGCAGGCGGCGGCGCGAGACCTGGGTATCGACCTCAAAGTGCGCTATGCCGAGCGGCAAGTGCACACCACCATCGAACAGGCGCGTGAAGTGTTGTTGGGCGACAACCGCCCGGACTACCTGGTGTTCGTCAATGAACAGTATGTGGCGCCAGAGATCCTGCGTCTGTCCCGGGGCAGCGGGGTCAAGCTGTTCATGGTCAACAATGCGCTGACCGCCGACCAGGTGAGTCTGCTGGGCGATCCTGGAGAAAAATACCCCGATTTGCTCGGTAGCCTGGTGCCCAACGACGAGGAGGGCGGCTACCGGATGCTGAAGGAGTTGATTCGCCAACATCCGCCTGTCGCCCCCGGAGAGAAAATCGAACTGCTGGCTTTTTCCGGTCTGAAAATCACCCCCTCCGCGCAATTTCGCGAGAAGGGCATGCAGCGTGCCTTGCGTGAGCATCCCGAGGTGCAGTTGCGGCAGTTGGTCTATGGCGAATGGACCCGCGCCCGCGCCCATGAGCAGGCCGTGCAACTCTTCAAACGCTACCCACGGGTGTCGCTGGTGTGGTCGGCCAACGACGAAATGGCGTTTGGCGCCATGCAGGCCTATACAGAGGCCGGTGGCAAACCGGGCAGGGGCGTGCTGTTCAGCGCCGTCAACACGTCGCCGGCAGCCCTGCAGGCATTGCTCGACGGACGCCTCAGCGTATTGCTGGGTGGCCATTTCAGCCTTGGCGGTTGGGCGCTGGTGGAGTTGTACGACTACGACCAGGGCGTGCCCGTTGCCCAATATGGCGGTCGGGACCGGCAGATCCCCTTGCTGCAACTGATCGATCGCGAACAGGCCCGGCGCATGCTGGCACTGCGTGACAGCCAGGACTATGGGGTGAACTTTCGCAGCCTGTCGGCCAAGGGCCGCCCGCTGACCTACCGCTACCCGTTCAACCTGCAAACCCTGATGCACTGAAGCCGGCGTTCAAACCCCAGCCAGATACACCACCAGCTTGACGATGGCAAACAGGCCCAAGGCAAACACTGCCGTAAACAAAATGCCCAACACCACGAAATGACTCGGCTTGCCGTGAGTGAAATCCCGCGCACGATTCTTGCCGCTCTGCACGCCAAAGGCTGCGGCCATGACGCTGTGCAGCATCTGCCAGAAGCTGGGTGGCTTGTTGTCGATTGGATCGTCCATAAATCCCTCGTCACCTGGGGGGTGTGGGTCAAGCATAGTCAAAAATGCCCCTGCGGGCCTGCCGGGTCGGCGCTCCCACAGAGGCTGTGTGTTCACCCCTCAATTAACCCGCTTGTCATCCCCCGGCTCACCACCCACATGCACCCCGCGATCATCCCCGGGCTCACCCGCTGCATGCAGCCCGCGATCATCTCCCGGCTCACCCGCCGCGTGCACACCATGGTCATCCCCAGGCTCGCCACCCGCATGCACCCCATGATCGTCGCCAGCCTCGGAGTGGCTGCCGCTGCGGCCTGAACTGGATGCGCTGGAATGGCCGCCGCTATCGCCGTGCCCACTGCCGCTCGACCCCGAGCCGCCGCTGTGCCCACCGCCATTGCCGCTGCCACCGCCAGCAAAGGTTTTGTGAATTGCATGGGACCTCCCGCAAATGCTCCATCGTGCCGACTGGAGACATACAACCAGTGGGGTGCTTACGCACCTGGTACACCGCGCCGCATCCACGACTCAATGATTCAGTGAATGCTCGACGCCAGTTCGAAAATCGGCATGTACATCAGGATCACGATGACCCCGATCAACAGGCCGATAAATGTCATCAGCAGCGGTTCGAACAGGCGCACGAACCACTCGATCCAGCGGCTGATTTCTTCGTCGTAGAAATCGGCGCTGCGTTCCATCATTTGCCCCAGGTTGCCGGACTGTTCGCCGGCCCGCAGCAGGCGCAGGGACACCGGGGTCACCAGCTGATTGGCTTCCAGCGCATTGGACAACGCCAGGCCTTCGCGGACCCGTTCGGCGGCCTGGTCCAGGCGTGTCCGCGAGCCGACGGTGAGCAGGCCGCGGACCATGCCCATGGCGGTCAGAATCGGGATCCCGCCTTGCAGCAGGATGCCCAGGGAGCGGTAGAAGCGCGCCAGTTCGTACATGAAAATGCGTTGATGCACCGCCGGCAGTTTTTCCAGCAGACGATCCACGGCCCGCCGGAACGCCGGTTGGCGCTGCAGGATGCTGATGCCGACCACCGTCGCGCCGATGCCGCCGAAAAACTCCATCTGATGGGCATGCAGGAACATCCCGGTACTCATCAACACCTGGGACAGCCACGGCAAATTGGAGCCCAGGCCTTCAAATACCAGGCTGAAGCGCGGCACCACGTAGCCCATCAAAAACAGCACCACGCCGCCGCCCACCACCAGCAACAGCAGGGGGTAGATCGAGGCGCTGATGATCTTCTGCTTCACCTCATCCATGCGCTGGCGATAGGAAACGTAGCGCGCCAAGGCCTCGCCGACCGCGCCGGTCTTTTCACTCGATTGCACCAGCGCCACGTACAGCGGCGGGAACACTGCCGACATCTGACCCAGTGCCTGGGAGAAGGATTTGCCTTCGTACAACAGGCGCACCAGTTCGCTCAGCGTCTTGCGGGCCTGGGGTGCGGTTTCTTTTTCTGCCAGGCTTTCCAGCGCATCGATCAGCGGCAGGCCGGCGTTGAGCAGGGTGGTCAGCTCTTGGCTGAACAGCACCAGGTTGAAGTGTTCCTTGCCCTGCAGGCGCAGCGACCGCCAATGCCGTTCGGCTCGCAGGCTGACGACGCGCAGGCCCTGTTCCTCGACAATCCGCCGGGCCTCGCTCTGACCCGGCGCGTCGACGGTCATCGACACCACCGCACCTTTGCCCACTGCTTTAAGAAGAAAGCGCATGGATCACCCCCTGTCTCACTGCCAACTGGTGACTTCGGCGTTTTCACCTTCGCCGCCGGGCTGACCGTCCTTGCCCAGGGACAGCAGGTCGTACTCGCCGTTTTCCCCGGGGTAGCGGTAGGTGTAGTTACGGCCCCAGGGATCCTGCGGCAGCTTTTTCTGCAGGTAGGGGCCGGTCCAGTGGGTCTCGTCGCTGGGCGCGGTGACCAGTGCCTGCAAACCCTGTTCGGTCGAGGGGTAGTGGCCGACCTCCAGGCGATACAGGTCCAGAGCCTTGCCCAGGCCTTCGATCTGCGCCTTGGCGACCTTGGCTTCGGAACGGCCCAACTGGGCGAAATACTTGGGTGCGACGATCCCGGCCAGCAAGCCGAGCACCACCAGCACCACCAACAGTTCGAGGAGGGTGAACCCACCTTGGCGTCGCGGTGCATTAAACAGAAAGCCTTTCATGATGACCTCACTGGAGTGAGCAACAAGGGACGGTACACAGCGCTATGCAATTGCCATGCACAGCCCGCCAATTTCGTTGCAAGCCCCGCAGGCCATGGGCTTCACCGAGTCGGCACACTGCTTGCGTATACCCCTGCAGCCTCCGATTTGTGGGGCATAAGCCCCACTTTCCGGGGCCGGCAAGGGGAGAGCGATCATGCAAAGAATTATCGCAGGACTGTGGGGCGCCCTGGCGCTGGTGGGTGTTGCTCAAGCAGACGTTTACGTCTCGATCGATGCCAACGGTGGCTACGTGCTGTCCAACGTCCACCGCCCTGGCCGGCACTATGAACGGGTCGTGCCGGAGGTAGCCGGGACCAGCGTTCCCGCCGAAATGCCGCAGATGATTGCCGACCGGCCGTTCGCCGAACTGGTCGCCGAGGCGGCCAGCGCCAACCAGTTGCCGGAAGCCCTGCTGCACGCGGTGATCCAGACCGAATCCCACTACAACTCCAAGGCGCGTTCACCCAAAGGCGCGGGCGGTCTGATGCAGCTGATGCCCGATACCGCCCGCGAGCTGGGAGTGACCGACGTCTACGACCCCAAGGACAACATCCAGGGCGGCGCGCGTTACCTCAAGCGCCTGATGAACCTGTTCGACAACGATATTTCCCTCGCCGTCGCCGCCTACAACGCCGGTCCAGACGCGGTGATGAGTCGCGGACGAGTGATTCCACCGTTCGCCGAAACCCAGCGTTATGTGCCCAACGTCCTGCGCCACTACCGGCATTTGCAGGGTCTGGCAGTGGATGCGCCGCTCTAGGCAAACCAGCCGTTGGGGCGGGTTGCCCCAAAAGTGGGGCAAGCGGGGCAGGCCCGCAAAGTGGGGAAAAAGTGGGGGATAGTCCCCTGTGGCTTCAGATAATTTTTATAACGCATTGAAAATAAACACTATTTTTTTTGGCTCAGGAATTGCACTCGCCGCTCTATCGAGAATCGCTCCCATGAGCACCACTTCGAGGCCGCCCACCATGTCAGCCAGACTCCCGACCCGCTCTGCACTCAACTTTCTACTGCTGGCCTGCTCGATGTTCGGCCTCGAATCCCAGGTCGAGGCGGCGGTGCGCTGCGAGCGCAACCTGGTGGCCAACGTTGTGGCCCTCGACCAGCCGTTGATGTTCAACCGCCTCGGTGCGCAGAACGCCAACGGCATGATGTTCGCCTTGCGCCGCGACGTGGTCGATGACCGCGAAATGTCACTGGCCCAGGGCGGTGCCGCGGTGCCGGGCAAAGTCTCGCTGCGTCCGGACAAGCGTCCACGGCCGCTGGTGTTGCGCGTGGCCGCCGGCGACTGCCTGACCATCAACCTGCAGAACCTGCTGGCGTATCAGGCCAACCCGAACAAGCATTTTGAAGAGCCGGAAGTGGAGGGCGAGGAAGGCGAAGAGAACGAAGGCGTCGAAGCCGACATGCCGGACCAGTTCAAGGTCGACGAGCAGGTCACTGACCGCCACGTCGGCTTTCAGGTCAACGGCCTGCAAGCGGTCAACAGCATCGATGACATTGCCTCGTTCACCGGGCGCAATGGCAACAGCCTGATTCCACCGGGCGCGTCCCGTTCCTACACCCTGTATGCCGAGCGTGAAGGCGGTTTTGCAGTCAGCAGCCGTGGCGCCAGCTTCGGCGGTGAAGGCAACGCCGGTAACGTCGCCAACGGCCTGTTCGGCGAAGTGGTGGTGGTGCCCAAGGGTGGTCGCAGCTACCGCAACACCATTACCGAAGAGGAAATGCGCCTGGCCAGCAGCGGCCGCGCGCCCACCGGCCAGCCCATCGTCGACTACCAGGCGCGCTACCCGCAGCGCGAGCCGTGGATCCGTGAAGGCAAGGCCGGTACCCCGATCATCAACATGGTCGATGGCAACGAAATCATCTCCAGCGAAAGCGACGCGATTGTCATGGGCAGCAACGCCGATGGCAGCTTCCCGGCCGCCACCTATCCGCTGGAGTCCATCGGCAAACGCAACCCGGCGATTCCCAACCGGCTCGAACCGTTCCGCGATTTCGCTTCGCAGTTCCAGGATGAAACCGCGGTCACCCAGGCGTTCCCCGCCTACTGGGCCGACCCGGTGATGGCCCACGTGCTGGAGCCGACCCGCGACTCGTTCATGATCAACTACGGTTCCGGCGGCATGGGCGCCGAAGTGGTCGCCAACCGCCTGGGCGTAGGGCCGATGCACGATTGCCTGTCCTGCGCTTATGAAGAATTTTTCCTCAGCTCGCACACCGTCGGCGACGTGGCGATGCTGGTGGACGTGCCGGCCAACGCCGGCCTGGAAAACATCCGTCCCGGTGAAGTGCCACGCGCCGACCAGATTGGCGTCAAGGCAACCATGGCGCTGTACCCGTCCGAGCCGTCGAACGTCAACCACAGCTACATCGGTGACTTCGTCAAGTTCCGCAACACCCACAACGGTCACGAGCAGCATATCTTCCACCTGCACGGTCACCAGTGGCTGTTCAACCCCAACGACGACAACTCCGACTACGTCGACGCCCAGGGCATTGGCCCGGGCGCCGGCTACACCTATGAAATCGCCAACGGCGGTTCGGGCAACCGCAACCGGGTGGCCGGCGACGCGATTTATCACTGCCACTTCTACCCGCACTTCGCCCAGGGCATGTGGGCCATGTGGCGGGTCCACGATGTGTTCGAGGAAGGCACCAGGCTGGAAGTTTCGCAGCAGGGTGACGACGGCTATCACAACCAACCCTTCGCCTTGCGCAGCGGCAAACCTGCCAGCGGCGCGCGGGCTCTGCCCGATGGCGAGATCATTGCCGGTACGCCGATTCCTGCGGTGGTGCCGTTGCCCGGCAAAGCCATGGCGCCGATGCCAGGCAAGGTCGCCATCGTGCCGAAAATCGGCGAGACCCTGGTGGCCGCCAACGATGACGATGACGACGATGATGACGACGGCGAGCACCATGGCGGCGGCAGTGGCACCCAGGCCATCGGCTCCCTGGCGCTGGTGGACCGCAGCGAGGCCAACCGCAACGCCGACGGCAGTCTGAAAAACCCCGGCTATCCGTTCTGGATCGGCGGCATGGAAAGTTCGGTCGGCCAACGTCCGCCGACCCCGCCGCTGGACATGCTCGACGCCGCCAAGGCGCAGTCTCTGAAAAGCAGCGGCAATGCGCTGTGGGCCAACCTCGACCCGAATTCCTCCGGCGGTTGGGACGGCGGTCTTGGCCGCCATACCCTGGATGGCGTCTCGGCCGGTGGCGAGGCGCACACCGTGACCACCTCGCTGGACTTCTCCAAGGAAGTCACGCGCGCCAAACCGATCTACCTGCCGGAAGAGGGCACCGAGGTCGAACAGGCGGCGATGGCTTTCCACGCCAAGAAAGACCACCCCAGCTACGCGCTGCTGCCCGGCAACCAGATCGTGCCGCGCAACTTCCGCACCAACGGCGCCTTGCCGGTGGCGGGTGCGCCTTTTTACGAACCGTGCATGGACGACCGGCAGAAACGCCTGACCAGCAGCGCCGGCACCGGTGAGTTCAACAGCGGCGAACGCGTCGACGGCATGACGTTCATCGGCGCCTCGACCTACACCGCCGACCGGCCGCGCATCTACAAGGCCGCCAACATCCAGTTCGACGCGGTCTACAACAAGGTCGGCTACCACTTCCCGCAAGCGCGCATCCTCGCGCTGTGGGAAGACGCCTGGCCGGTGATCACCAAGCAGCGTCCACCAGAGCCGCTGGTGATGCGCATGAACACCTTCGACTGCGTGCAGTACCAGCAGACCAACCTGGTGCCGGCCACCTACGAGATGGACGACTATCAGGTGCGCACGCCGACCGACGTGATCGGCCAGCACATCCACCTGCCGAAATGGGACCTGACTTCTGCCGACGGCTCGTCCAACGGCTGGAACTACGAGGACGGCGTGCTTTCTCCAGGCGCGGTGCAAGAACGCATCCACGCGATCCGCGAGTTCAACCAGTGCGCCGCCGCCGATCCACGTGACGGCACGCCGGCCTGCCCGCAAGCGAAAAACCACCCGTACTTCGGCCAATACGGCCGGGCTGATTGGCTGGGGGCACGGACGGCCATGCAACGCTGGTTCGTCGACCCGGTGGTCAACACCAAGGGCGTCGACCGTGGCCTGGGGACCATCTTCACCCACGACCACCTCGGCCCATCGACTCACCAGCAGATCGGCCTGTACGCCACCGTGCTGGCCGAGCCAGCCGGTTCCACCTGGTTCCATGCCGAGACCGGCGAGCCGCTGTACAGCGGTGCGCGCCAGGACGGCGGGCCGACGTCGTGGCAGGCGGTGATCAACACCGGCGACCTCGATGGCGACGGCAAGAACGACAGCTTCCGCGAGTTCTTCCTCGAGTACAGCGACTTCCAGCACGCCTATGAAGCCGGTGTGTATGTCGGTGCCGGGCCCAATGGCGTGCCCAATGCGCAGGCCTTCCCGGCCACCGCCGACAGCTTCCGCTACGCGATCAACCCGCCGGTGCGCGACAACGCCAGCAACCTGCTCGAAGGTGTGATGGAAGTGCAGGGCGGACAACTGCCGGGTTGCCCTAGCCGGCCATGCCCACAGGCGATCTCGGTCGATGACCCAGGGATGTTCGTGGTCAATTACCGCAACGAGCCGCTGGCCCTGCGGGTCTATGACCCGAACAAGGTCGGCCCTGACGGCAAGCGCGGGATGCAGGCCGACGGCATGGGCGGTGACCTCGCGTTCGCCCTGCACAGCCGCACCGACCGGGCGATCCCGGCGATGAACCTGGCGCCCAACCTGATCACCTCGGCCACCGGCCCCACCGGCGGCACCACCCTGTTCCCGCCGCACATCAACCGTGGCGGTGCCGAGGCGGGTGACCCGTTCACCCCGATGCTGCGCACCTACACCGGTGACAACGTGCGGCTGCGGGTGCATGCCGGTGGTCACGAGGAAGAGCACAACGTGACCCTGCACGGCGTCAAGTGGCTGCAGAGCGGTTCCGGTTTCGGCAACAGTTCCAACTCCGGCTGGCGCGCCTCGCAGATGATCGGCATTTCCGAGCAGATGGGCTTCATCGCGCCGGTGTCGATGCTTTCCAGTTCCGCGGCCACCACCGGTGACTACCTGTACTCGATGGACGCGTCGATCGAAGGCTACTGGAGCGGCATCTGGGGCGTGATGCGCAACTACACCGCGCAACGCAACGACCTGTTCGCCCTGCCGAACAACGCCAAGCCGGTGGGCATGCGCAACACCGTGGCGTTCGATGGCACTTGCCCACGGACCGGCGCCAACCCCAACGGCATCGGCACCCGGCCGACCGTACAGCGCAACTATGAAGTGGTCGCGGCGCTGGCCAACGACATCCTCGGCAACTCCCTGGGCCTGGCCATGGACGACTCGGCGGGGATTGGCCAGCACGTCGGCGGGCCGTTGAATCCGGCGGGCGGCACCCTGGTCTACAACTCGCGGACGGTGAGCATTCCACAAGTCACCGTGACCGATCCCGAAGATGGCGAGACCTTCACCATCGGCGGGCAAAGCGGGCCGCTGCACGACCCGACCGCGATCCTCTATGTGCGCAAGGCTGACCTCGACCCGGTCACCGGCAAGCTGAAACCCGGTATCCCGGTGGAACCGCTGGTACTGCGCGCCGCCGCCGGCGACTGCATCAACGTCACCCTGGAAAACCGCCTGCCGATGGTCATGCCGGACCTGACCCAGACCGCCGTGATGCAGGGCATCGTCAAGCGCGATCGCAACAGCGGCCTGGGGGTGACCACCTTCAGCAACAACCTGATGCGTCCCTCCAGTCATGTCGGCCTGCACGCGCAACTGCTGGCCTATGACATCACCAAGTCCGATGGCGTCAACGTCGGTGCCAACCCGGTGCAGACCGTTCCGCCACGGGTCGGCAACAGTGGTGCCTACCCAACCCGGACCTACCAGTACTACGCCGGGCACCTGGAGCGTGAAGGCAAGCCGATCACCCAACTCGGGCGCACTATCGACAACATCAACGCCACCGCCGTGGAGTTCGGCGGCCTGAACTTCACCCCGGCGGACGTGATCAAGCAGCCACAGAAAGGCCTGGGCGGCGCGATGAGCATCCTGCCGATCGGCGCCACCTGGGTTGACGATGTGCGTCGGGTCACGGCCACCGTCACCGCGCCGGGCCAGGCGATCTATCGCGACTTTGCGATGGTCTGGCAGAAAGCCCTGAACATGCGCTGGGCGGGTGGGCGGCCGGTGGAAGCGATTGCCGCCGAAGGCACCGGCGTGCCGACCGATCCGCAGGACAACTCGGGCATGGCCATCAACTACAAGAGCGAGCCGCTGTGGTACCGCTTCGGCCTGGCCCCGGATGCGCCATTCGGGCATGCCGACGGTCACGGCTTCGGTGACCTGCCGAACGCGCACATGGCCTACAGCAACGCGCTGGTGGGCGGCGATCCGCAGACGCCGGTGCTCTATGTGAAACCGGGGCAACCGTTCCGCACCCACATCATGATGCCCACCGGCGGCAGCCGCGGCACCACCTTCCAGCTCGATGGACACGTCTGGTCGGTCAACCCGTTCCAGGCCGAGAAGAGCGACACCGGCAGCTATCCGATGAGTTCACCAGGAGTGGGATCGGTGCGCTTTGGCTACAACCCGATGTCGATGTACATCGGCGCTCACGAAAGCATCCTGCCGGCGGCGCACTTCAGCTTCATGCACCCGAGTGCCGGCGGCAGCAACGCGATCCCGGGCGACTACCTGTTCCGTGATTACGCGGCCTACGGCAACACCTCCGGTTTGTGGGGCTTGCTGCGGGTCACCAACGAAGCGGAACCGGCGCCGGCACCGGCACCTTGAGCGACGAGCGACAACATGGAGGGGGACGCGTCATGAACATGCAAACCAGAGTCGCCGGGTATGCGTTGCTGGCCGGGCTGCTGTTGAGCGGTGGCGGGGCCTGGGTCAGCGCCTGTCACGCCGAGACCCAGGCACCGCCCAAGGACGCAGCGGGTGGGCAGCGTCTGGAGCGTGACGGCGTGGCCGTGGAGTTCCAGTTGCGCCCGGCGCAGCCCGGCGGGCAATTAGTCGAAGGCAGCTTCGCCGACGTGCGCTTCAGCCTCACCGACAGTGCGTCCGGCCAACCCCTGGCCGGCGTCGCACCAGGGGCCTGGGTCGATCCGCAGCAGACCGCCGCCGATCAGGCCCAGGGCCGCGACCGCAGTTGCAAGTCGCGGGTCGGCGCGTTTCTGAAAAGCAGCGTCGGTGCGCGGCCGATGCTCGACCTCAACAGTTACTACGTGTTCATCATGAACCAGGACGCCAGCGTCTCGATTGTCGACCCCTCGGTGTCGGTGGGCGGCATCACCAGCACCCTGGGGCGCATTGATCTCAAGCAGCCGCCGATGGACTGGGTCAGCCGCAAGGACAACAAGCGCATTTTCGTGTCGATGCCGACCGCCGGCGAAGTGGCGGTGATCGATGCGGAAAAATTCCAGCTGATCGACTCGATCCCGGCCGGCAAGCAGCCGGTGCGGGTCGCCTTGCAGCCTGACGAGCGCCTGCTGTGGGTCGGCAACAATGCCAGCGATGCAGCCGAGGCCGGGGTCACGGTGATCGACGTGCAGACGCTTGAACCCCTCAAACACCTGGTCACCGGCCGTGGTCACCACGAAATCAGCTTCAGTCAGGACTCGCGCTTTGCCTTTGTCAGCAACCGCGACGACGGCACTTTGAGCGTCATCGACGTCGCCAGCCTGAGCATCAAACAACAGCTCAAGACCGGTTCCCACCCCCTGTCAGTCGCCTATTCGGCGCTGTCTCAGGCGGTGTACGTGGCCGATGGCAAGGACGGCACCATCACGGTGATCGACGGCCAGAACCCGGCGCTGCGCAAGGTCATCAAGAGCCGCCAGGGTCTTGGGCCCATGGGTTTTTCCACGGACGGGCGCTTCGGTATTGTGCTCAACACCCTGGAAAATCGGGTCGCGATCATCGACGCCGCCACCGACAGCCTGATTCACGAAGTCGAGGTCTCTGCCGAGCCTTACCAGGTGGTGTTCAGCAAGGCCTACGCCTACATCCGTGGACTGGCGTCGTCCAAGGTGACCATGATCAACCTGTCGTCCCTGGGGCAGGGCCGCACGCCGATCGTCCAGGGCTTCGAGGCCGGCTCCTCGGCGCCGCGTCTGGCCGGTGACTTGCCGCTGGCTTCGGGGCTGGCGATTTCCCGGGACGAGAACTCGGTGTTCGTGGTCAACCCGGCGGACAACACCACCTACTTCTATGCCGAGGGCATGAACGCACCGATGTCCGGCTACCCCAATCGTGGCCAGGTGGCGCGGGCGGCAATGGTCATCGACCGCAGCCTGCGCGAGGTCGAACCGGGGGTCTACAGCTCGCGGATCAAGCTGCCGCCAGCGGGGGCTTTCGACGTCGCCTTCCTGCTCAACCAGCCGAGCATCGTCCACTGCTTCAGCGTGCAGGTGCAGGCCGACAGCCAGGTGGCCCGGCACCTCGGCGCGCCCAGTGTCGACTTTCTCCTGGAGAAAAGCTCGGTGCCACTGGGCAGCCCCTTTGTCGCCCGGTTCCGCATCGCCCAGGACGCCGGCAAGTTGCCGCGTATCGGCGTCAAGGACGTCGAGGTGCGCTACTTCCTCGCCCCCACGTCACGGGTGCAGGTGGTTGCCGCCAAAGAGGTCAGCGATGGCGTGTACGAAGCACCGCTGACCCTGGACAAGAGCGGCGCCTGGTATGTGCATGTACGGGCCGCTTCGCTGGGCGCGAATTTCGACACCAAATCCTTTGCCAGCGTGCGGGTCGTTCCCGGCGCTGCCCAATGATCAAGGAGCTGGACATGAACCGACTCAATCTGCAACGGCTGTTGACTGTCTGTGTGCTGGCCGCCTCGGTCAACCAGGCGTACGCCCACAGTGCCGAGGATCATTCACAACACCAGGCTCCGGCAGCACGCCTGGAGAGCACCCGGGTGGAAATCGTCGACGTGCCGCTGGTGGACCAGGACGGCAAGTCGGTGCGTCTGGAAAAAGACCTGCTGAACGACAAGATCGTGGTCATGGGCTTCATCTACACCAGTTGCACCACGGTCTGCCCGGTGGTGTCCTCGATCATGGGCAAGGTCCAGAAACAGCTGGGCGGGCGGGTCGGCAGCGACGTGCAACTGGTGTCGATCAGCGTCGATCCACTGCGCGACGATCCCAAGCGCCTCGCCGACTACGCCCGGCAATTCCAGAACGGGCCAGGCTGGAGCTGGCTGACCGGCTCGGCGCCGTCGATCAGCGACACCCTCAAGGGCCTCGGCGCGCAGAGTCCGGACCTGAAGAACCATGCGCCGCTGATCATGGTTGGCGACGGCAACAGCAGCCACTGGACCCGCTATTACGGCTTTACCGACCCGCAAGTGCTGATCACTGAAATCAACAAACTCAGCGGCCTGCGGGTGCACGCCAAACACACCGCGATTGCCCTGGAGAGTCAGCCATGAGAGCCATTGACTGGATTGCCCTGACAATCTGCTACTTCATCTTCAGCACCCTGGCCTTTGCCCACGAAGGCCATCAGATGAGCGAGCCGGCGCCGGATGCCGCGCCTCAGCCAGCAGCCACCGCAGCGCCTGCAGGTACTCGCGACGCACGGACCTGGTTCACCGATACCGAGTTGCAGAACCAGAACGGCGAGACCCTGCGCTTCTACAGCGACGCCCTGGAAAACAAGGTGGTGCTGATCAACGTGATCTTCACCAGTTGCAACGACGCCTGCCCGCTGATCACCCGCAAACTGCGGGAAGTGCGCGAAGCCCTGGGCGACATGGCTGACCAGGTCACCTTCGTCTCCCTGACCAGCGACCCGCTGCGCGATACCCCGGCGGTGCTCAAGGCCTACACCCTCAAACAGGGCGCCGACGACCCGAACTGGCTGTTCCTCACCGGCGACAAGGCGCAGATGGACCTGGTGCTGGGACGCATCGGTCAGATCATCCCGTCGCCGGAGCAACACTCGACGCAACTGATCGTCGGCGATGTGGCCAACAAACGCTGGAGCAAGATTCGCCCCGATGCGCCGCCCAGCGCCATCGCCGAGCGCTTGAAGCTGCTGACCATGCCAATCGCCGGTCGTTGAGTCTCGATCATGAAGAGCCTGCCGATTGCCAGCCTGCTCCTGCTCGGATGCTTGAGCCTGGCGGCCAACGCCCTGACCCTGACACCGCAAGAGAGCGCCGGCAAACGCCTGTATCGCGAGGGCCTGTCAAGCAGTGGCGAGCCGGTGATGGTGCGGGTCGGCGCGGCGGATATTCTGTTGCCGGCGAAATCCATGCCCTGTGCGAACTGCCACGGCAACGATGGCCTGGGCCGTCCGGAAGGCGGGATACGCCCGCCGGATATCACGTGGTCACGGCTCAGCGCGCCCTACGGGCAACAGCAGGTCAACGGCCGCGATTACCCGGCCTACAGCGAAGCCGCAGTGGCGCGGGCGGTGCAGGAAGGGCGCGATCCAGCCAACCAGCGGCTCGACCCGGCAATGCCACGTTTTGTCCTGACCATGGCTGATCAACGCAACTTGACCGCCTACCTCAAGCGCCTGGCCGATGACCGCGACCCCGGCCTGAAGCCCGACACTCTGCACCTGGGCACCCTGCTGCCGAGCGACGGGCCGCTGGCCGGTGAGGGGCGCACGGTGGCGGCGGTGCTCCAGGCGAGCATTGCGCGAATCAACGAGGAGGGCGGAATCCATGGCCGGCGCCTGCAGCTGAGCATCCTCGACCCGGGGCCGGATCAGGCCAGTGCCCTGGCGGCCCTGCGCCAGTTGATCGATACACCGGTGTTTGCCCTGGTTTCCCCGTTGGCCCCAGCATTGGGGGATGCCTTGCCAGCCTTGCTGGAAGAGACCGGGGTGCCACTGGTGGGCGGTGTATCCTGGCTCGGCGCGAGCCCGCGCAGCCGGCAGATCTTCGAGCCCTTGCCGGGCCTGGCGGAACAGATGATCGCCCTGGCGGATTTCGCCGCGCGTGATCTGCAGGCCAGTCAGCAGCCCAGCTTGATCGTCTATCAGGAGCAGGACGGGCAGGGCGCGGTCGCCCGACAATTGAGCAGCTACTTGCAGGCCCATGGCTGGTCCCAGGTGCGTTTGCAGGCATTCGATCCGGTGCAACCGGCGTTGCTCGAGCCACAACAACTGGCGGCTGTGGGTACGGTGTTCTATCTCGGCAACGGCGCCGGCTTCGGCCAGCTTGGCGTGCAGTTGCAGACACACGGCGCAGTGCCTCAGCTATTTGCCGCGTCGAGTCAGGTGGCCGGCGATGTCCGCGAGTTACCGAGTGAATTCTCTCGGCGGGTGTACCTCGCCTATCCGTTTGTCCCCGGTGACTGGACCGCCGAGGGGCGCGCGGCGCTTCAGCAAGTGCGCCAGCGCAGCGGTTTGAAAGGGGGCCACGCGGTGCAGCAGGTCGGCGCCTTCAGCTCGATGCTGCTGCTCAGCGAAGGCATCAAGCAGGCCGGGCGTGACGCCAGCCGGGAAAAACTGCTGGCGGCCCTTGAAGGCCTGCACGACTTCGCCACCGGCCTGACCCCACCCATGAGCTTCGGCCCCGGCCAGCGCATGGGCCTGCGCGGGGCACATATCGTCACGGTGGAGTTGCCCGATCAACGTTTCTTCCCCGTCGCACGCTATCAGCCGATAGCGACGGCACCCTGATGCGAGGAGCGATCATGAAGTTCAGTTGTCTGCTCATCACTTTGCTCATCGTGGTGGCCGAGGTCCAGGCCAACACTGACAACGACGACAATGGCCCCGCTGCTGCGCGGGTCAATGGCCAGGCCATTTCCGAATTTCGCCTTGAACGCTACTTCACCGAGTACCTGCAGGCACAGGGCCGTGCCGTGGGCAGCATCCGCAACCCCAAGGCCTATAAACAATTGCGCCAAGCTGCGCTGAGCGACCTGATCGACAAGGAACTGCTCTGGCAGGAGGCGACCCGTCGTGGCCTGAAGATCAGTGATGAGTTGGTCAGGGCGCACATCGACGAGTTGCGCACGGCCATCGGCGGCAACGAAGTCTTCGCTCGGCGCTTGGAAGATGCCGGGTTCGACGAAGACTGCTTCGCCGACTACACCCGCAAGGAGCTCGCTGCGCAGCAGATGTACACCGAGCTGGTGACGGTCAAGGACCCGGATGAAAAGCAAGTGCGCGAGTTCTTCGAGGCCCAGCGCGCGGCCATGGCTCGCCCCGAGCAGATCCAGGCCCGGCATATTCTCCTGAAGCTCGCCCCCGATGCCGACGCCGCGACGGTAGAGGCCAGTCGTCAGCAATTACTCGGCCTGCGGGCGCAGATCGTCCAGGGCGCGGACTTCGCCACCCTGGCCAAGAGTCAATCTCAGGACAGCACCGCGGGCGAGGGCGGTGATTTGGGCTATTTTTCACATGGAAAGATGGTGTCCGAATTTGAAACAGTTGCCTTTGCGATGCAGACTGGTGAAGTGAGCCAGCCGGTTCGCACAGTATTTGGCTGGCATTTGATTCAAGTACAGAACCACTTGGCCGCCAGCGAGGTCGAAGAAGCCCAGGGGCTCGCATTGGTCAGGGGCTATCTCGCCCGCCAGCAGCAGATTCAGGCAGGACAGCAGGCTCTGGCGCAATTAAGGGAGCGCAACCGGATTGAACGTATCGACGATGAATGACCCGCTGTCCCCACAAGTGGGGCAAGTGTCAGGGGTAATACAAGAGGCTTCCCCGTCTTTGGGGGACGGGTGGCCGTGAGTAAAATACAAACCCCGGAAAATCAAATAGATAGCGCGGTCAAAAACCGCCGATAAGCCTGGCATGAAGTGTGCGTAAGCCTATTCAAGGCACGCACTCCCAGGTCCGAACAACGGATCTGCACGGTTCAAGGAGTCGACCTTGTTAAACAACAAAGTACTGGTTGTCGAAGACGAAGAGATCCTGGCGAAAAATCTCGAGGTTTACCTCGGGGCCCAGGGCCTGGAAGTCCGGGTTGCCCATGACGGTGCCAAGGCCATCGCAGAAGCGAAGACCTTTTTACCCGATGTAGTGGTACTTGATTACCGTTTGCCCGATATGGAAGGTTTTCAGGTGCTCGATGCTGTCCGCCAGAGCGGGGACTGTCATTTCGTGCTGATCACCGCGCATCCGACCAGTGAGGTCCGTGAGCGCGCGGCTCAGCTGGGAATCAGTCATATCCTGTTCAAACCTTTTCCACTGGCGGAATTGGCTCGTGCAGTCTGCGATCTGTTGGGGGTCAAACGGGAGCCAAAGGCCGGGGCCGCTCAAGCCGAAGGATTCGTCGAACGACGCCAGAGCAGGACCGAGAAATTCCCGCTGCAATTGTACGATGGCAGTTGGGTGCTGGCGGATCGCCGACAAAAGGGATCGCGGCC
The DNA here is from genome assembly GCF_019212185.1 of Pseudomonas fluorescens. NCBI lineage: Bacteria > Pseudomonadati > Pseudomonadota > Gammaproteobacteria > Pseudomonadales > Pseudomonadaceae > Pseudomonas > Pseudomonas fluorescens. The sequence goes on along the minus strand of NZ_CP078138.1, from coordinate 4,195,732 downwards.
ACCGGCACCGGACGACGAACAATTGCTCACCGGGGAGTAGGCGGTGCGAACAGACTGAAATGGCCTGCCGCACCGCCCGGGTTCTGAACCCCAGGCGTTGGAGAGCAAGCCATGGAACGTTTGTCACTGGCCGTCGAACCGGCCCAAGCGGCATCGCTACCTACCCGTTTCACCAGTGAGCAACTGGCGCATGCCCGGCATCAGGCCTCCAGCACCGGCGAGCGGCTGCTCGAAACCCTGCAGAGCCAGAGCGGCCTCGAGCCCATGGCCTTCATCCAGTGCCTGGGCACTACCCTGCATTATCCGGTGCTCGATACCGCCCAACTGTTCGAGGCCACCCCGGTGTTCGACCGGGTCACCCTGGCCCAATGCCTGAAACGCGAATTCATCCTGCTGCGCCACGCCGAGACGGTGATTGGCGTGTTCGCCGACCCCTTCGACACCAGTCGCCTGGCCTGGATTGACGACTGCCTGCACGGCGCGCCCCTGTACCTGGTGCACTTCGAAGACCTCAAGGCCTACCTGGCGCGTCACGAAGAGAGCTTCCACGCCGTCGAGTCGCTGAACGCCCAGGCCGATGCCAGCGTCGAGATCGACAACCTGCAAAGCCTGTCCCTGACCAGCATCAGTGAAGACGCCAGCGTAGTGGTCAAGCTGGTCAACTCGACCCTCTACGACGCGCTGAAAATGCACGCCAGCGACATCCACCTGGGCACCACCGGCAGTGGCCTGGTGATCAAGTACCGGATCGACGGGGTGCTCAACAACATCAGCAAGATCCAGGGTGCCGAGTTCGCTGAACAGGTGATCTCGCGGGTCAAGGTCATGGCCGAGCTGGACATCGGCGAGAAACGCGTGCCCCAGGACGGGCGTTTCAAGATCGGCATCAGTGGCCGGCAGATCGACTTCCGGGTCTCGATCATGCCGAGCATCTTCGGTGAAGACGCGGTGCTGCGGGTCCTCGACAAGCAGGACCTGGCGGACAAGGTCAGTGGCGTGCAGCTGCAGGCCCTGGGCTTTGAGGACGAAACCCTGCGCAGCCTGCGCCGGCTGGCGGCCGAACCCTACGGCATGGTGCTGGTGACCGGGCCGACCGGTAGCGGCAAAACCACCACGCTCTACGCGATGATCACCGAGATCAACCACGGCGTGGACAAGATCATCACCATCGAAGACCCGGTCGAGTACCAACTGCCGGGCGTGCTGCAGATCCCGGTCAACGAGAAAAAAGGCCTGACCTTCGCCCGCGGCCTGCGCTCGATCCTGCGTCACGACCCGGACAAGATCATGGTCGGCGAAATCCGTGACCCCGATACCGCGCAGATCGCCGTGCAATCGGCCCTCACCGGTCACCTGGTGTTCACCACCATCCACGCCAACAACGTGTTCGACGTGATCGGCCGCTTTACCCAGATGGAAATCGACCCCTACAGCCTGGTCTCGGCGCTCAACGCGGTGCTGGCCCAGCGCCTGATTCGCCTGGTGTGCAGCAGCTGCTCCAGCCCCGTGACACCCACCGATGAAGAACTGCACGACTCCGGCCTCGACCCGTTGCAGGTCGGCCATTACCACTTTGTTCACGGCCGTGGCTGCGGCCATTGCCGGGGCACCGGTTACCGCGGTCGCAGTGCCATTGCCGAATTGCTGCACCTGGACGACGAGCTGCGGCAGATGATCGTCGAACGCCAACCCATTGCGAAAATCAAGGCCCTGGCGTGCAGCCGTGGCCTGCGCCTGCTGCGCGAATCGGCGCTGGAGCTGGTGCGTGATGGTCGGACCACGCTGGAGGAGATCAATCGTGTCACTTTTATCGCGTGATCAATTTGTCGCCGTACTCGGCGCCAGCGGCGTCGGGCTGGGTCAGCGCCGGGCCGGGCAGATCCACTGGCTGGGCAGCGTCGGTTTTATCGACGAAGGCTACACCGCCTGGTCCGTCGCCCTGGAAACCCTCGATCGGCTGCTGGGTGAACATGCTCGCCCGCGCTCGGAAGTCACGGTGCTGGTGTCGGGGCATTTCAGTCGCTACTGCCTGGTGCCCTGGAGCGAGGAAATCAGCAGCCCGAATGAACTGCTCGGGTTTGCCCAGCTGTGCTTCGAGGACTTGTATGGGGCAGCCAACCAACCCTGGAACATCGTGCTCTCGGCAGAAGCCGCCGGCCATGACCGCATCGCCAGTGCCTTGCCCCAGGAGTTGCTGGAACGCCTGCGCAGCCTGGTCAGTGCACGCAACCTGCGCCTGAGCTCGGTGCAGCCCTACCTGATGGCGGCCTACAACCGCTTCGACAAGAGCCTGGGCAACGGCGACTTCCTGTTCGTCGTCGCCGAGCCGGTACGCAGCGTGCTGCTGCTGGCTCGCGAAGGGCGCTGGGTGGCGGTGCGCTCGGTGGGCAGCAATGACAGTGACGCAGCGCTGAGTGCCCTGATCGGTCGTGAACGGCAGCTTCAGGCCTCCACCAGCGAACGGCCTTTGAGTGTCTACCTGCATGCCCCGGCGCGCCTGGACGCGCTGCCCGAGTTGGACGATGTGCAGTTGCGCACCCTCGAAGAGGGGGCCGCGAGCGTGCACGACGGGCTGTATGTCATGTCCCTGGCGGTGGCCTGACATGCGCCCGCTGATGCTCGACTTCCAGCCCCCTCGGCGCTCCAGTCCCCTGGGCTGGAGCCTGTTGCTTGCCGGCAGTGTCCTGGTGCTGGGCTGCGTGGCCCTGCAACAACACCTCAGCCAGCAAGCCGAACAACAACAGGGTCACCTGCAAAACACCCAGCGCGTGCTGACCGGCGACAGTGCCGGCAAGCCCGGCCTGACCCCTGCCGAAACCCGCGAGCAGGCGCAGAACCTGGCGGAGATGCGCAAGGTCTCGCAGCAACTGCGCCGGCCCTGGGAACGTCTGTTCGCCATGCTCGAAGCCATGCCCAAGGATGACGTCGCGCTGCTGACCCTGACCCCCGATGCACGCAAGGGCCTGCTACGGATCAGTGCCGAAGCGCGGAATCTGGAGGCGATGCTGGAGTTCCACCGCCTGCTCGAAACCAGTGACGAACTCAGCGACGTGTCGCTGCTCAATCACGAAATCGTCGCGCAGTCGGCGGAACACCCGGTGCAATTCAACCTGTCGGCAACCTGGGAGATGGGCGATGCGAATCCCTAGACTGATCGTCCACGAGTACCTGCAAACCCTCGGCGTACCCGGCCTGGTGGGGTTGGCGGGGCTGATCCTCGCGCTCGGCTACGCCACCCTCGCGCTGCTGCCGGACTGGCGCGCGCTGGAAGACCTCAATCAGCAAACCCGCGAAGCCAGAGAGTACCTGGCCAGGGTCGAGGACGGCAGTGTCGCCGCGCCGGTGGTGCCGCAGCGCCAGCTCGATGATTTCCGCAGCAAGCTGCCGTCGCAGCCCCAGGCGACCGTGGCCATCGACAAGATCTATGCCCTCGCGGCCCTGGAACACATCACCCTGTCGCGCGGTGAATACGCCCTGGGCATCGATCCCAAGACCCACCTGGCGCGCTATCAGATTCTCTTGCCGGTACGCGGCAGCTACCCGCAACTGCGGCGCTTCATGCACGCCTTGCTGGCGCAGTTGCCGGCGGTGGTACTCGAAGACCTCGAACTGCAACGCAAACGCATCGCCGACACCGACATTACCGGTCGGATCCGCATGACCCTTTACCTGTCGAGGTCATGATGAACAACAAAAAACTCATCGGTTGGGTGGCGTTCTTCGGGGTTGCGGTGGCGCTGGCCTGGCTGCCGGAACTGTTCAGTGACAAGGACAACGGCGGCAATTCGGCCGGCGGCGTGGTCCTGTCGTCCGGAAAAGCCAGGTCCGGCGCCACTCCCTCCGCCAGTGAAGGGGCGAAGGGGGTGGCGATCAAGGACCTGGCACCGGCGGGCGATCTGTTCAGCTCACGCAGCTGGAAGCCGGCCGTCAAGCTCGCCACCGTCACCGAAACCCCGATTGTGCAAGCCCCGGTGGTGCAAGCCCCGACGGCGCCGCCGCTGCCGTTCCAGTTTGTCGGCAGGCTGGCTGATCAGCGTGACCTGCAGGTGTTCCTGCAGAGCGGCGAGAAAATCTACGTCGTCCGTAAAGGGGATGTGATCGACGACAACTGGCGGATCGTGGGCATTTCCGACAAGGAACTGAACCTGGTCTACCTGCCTATGCATTTATCCCAGACCCTGTCTGTGGGGAGCGCGCCATGAACCACCCCCGTAAGCTGATGTCCCTGATTTGCCTGTGCGTTGGCCTCGCCGCGTGCAGCTCGGCGCAACTCGCCAATAAGGAAGGCCAGGAACTGATCGAGCAAGGTCAGTACGAAGCAGGATTGGCGCGGATCGAGGAAGGCTTGCGGGAAAACCCTCGCGACACCGAACTGCACCTGGCGCTGACCAGCGGCCGTGCGCGGGCGGTGGAAGCCTTGCTGGTACAGGGCGATTCGGACCGTTCGCAACGGGATTTCGCCTCGGCGCGGATCAACTACTCCCGGGTGCTGGTCATCGAGCCGAACAACCGCCGCGCCCAGGAAGCCCTGCGTCAGCTGGAGTACATGCGCAGCCTCGACGCCAAGCTCGAACTGGCCCGTGGCGACCTGCGCCGTGGTGACATCTATGGCGCCGATCGCCAGGTCAAACAGATCCTCGACCTCGATCCGAAGAACGAAGGCGCGCTGGAGTTGAACAGCAACATCCAACTGGTGAAAAGCCGCAACGTAGTGAGCAATCCGCAACTGCGCACTCGCCTGGACCGGCCGGTCACCCTGGAGTTTCGTGACGCCAACCTGAAGACCATCTTCGAAGTGCTGTCTCAGGTCGCCGGACTCAACTTCATCTTCGACAAGGACCTGCGCCCCGACATGAAGGCGACCATCTTCGTCCGTGAAGTGCGCATCGAAGACGCCGTCGAATTGCTGCTGCAGCAGAACCAGTTGCACCAGAAAGTGGTGAACGACAACACCATCCTGATCTACCCGGACTCGCCGCAGAAGCTCAAGGATTACCAGGAGCTGGTGATGCGCACCTTCTACCTGACCAGCATCGATTCCAACACTGCGTTGAACATGATCAAGACCATGCTCAAGACCCGCGACGTGTTTGTCGATGAACGCCTCAACACCCTGACCATGCGCGACACCGAAGACGCGGTGCGGATGGCCGAGAAGCTCCTGCAATCCCAGGATCAGTCGAACCCGGAAGTGGTGCTTGAAGTGGAAGTGATGGAGGTCGCCCGCCAGCGCATTCTCGACCTCGGCCTGCAATGGCCCAACACTTTCGGCGTGCTCACCGAGGACGGCAACCCGGTGACCATTCTTGACCAGCTCAAAGGTCTTAACTCCAGCCGCATCAGCATCAACCCGTCGCCGCAGGCCAAGATCAACGCCCAGGACAACGACATCAACACCCTGGCCAGCCCGGTGATCCGCGTGACCAATCGTGAGCAGGCACGGATCCACATCGGCCAGCGGGTGCCGATCATCAGCGCCACTTCGGTGCCGTCGACCCAGGGCCCGGTGATCACCGAAAGCGTGACCTACCTCGACGTCGGTCTGAAGTTGGAAGTGCAACCAATCGTTCACCTGAACAACGAAGTGGCGATCAAGATTGCCCTTGAAGTGAGTAACGCCACACCGCTGGAGCCGACTCGCCAGGGCACCATCCCGGTTCAGGTCGATACCCGCAACGCACAAACCACCCTGCGCCTGCATGATGGCGAAACCCAGATCCTTGCCGGTCTGGTGCGCAACGACCACCTGGCCACCGGCAACAAGATCCCCGGCCTCGGCGATATCCCAGGGTTGGGCCGGCTGTTCGGCAGCAACAAGGACACTGTTGGCAAATCCGAACTGGTGCTGTCGATCACCCCGCGGATCGTGCGCAACCTGCCGTACCAGAGCCCGTCGGACATGGAGTTCCAGACCGGCACCGAGACCAGCATGCACGTACCGGCGCCGCGCCGTGACGCCAACGTCTCGATCGAGCTGCCGTCCCAGCCTGTTGCCTCCAATCACCCAATCGAGAGGCCTTGAGTCATGAAACGCTCGGTGCGCGGTTTCACCCTGATTGAAGTGGTGGTGACCCTGGCCCTGATCGGCTTGCTCGCCGGCATGGCCGCGCCGCTCACTGAGACCATTGTGCGCCGGGGCAAGGAGCAGGATCTGCGCACCGCGCTGTACCAGATTCGCGATGCCCTCGATGCCTACAAGCGCGCCTTCGACGCCGGCTACATCGAGAAGTCGTTGAACAGCAGCGGCTACCCGCCAAGCCTGCAAGTGTTGGTGGACGGAGTACGGGATGTGCGCAGTGCCAAGGGCGCCAAGTTTTACTTCCTGCGGCGCATCCCGCGTGACCCGTTCGCCACGGCCAAGCGTGACGATCAGGGTGGCTGGGGCCTGCGCTCCTACGACAGCACGGCCCAGAGCCCGCGTGAAGGCGAGGACGTCTACGACGTGTACTCCCACGCCCGCGGCAAGGGCCTCAACGGTATCGCTTACAGTGAGTGGTGAGCTTATGCGCCGGGAAAAGGGTTTTACCCTGCTGGAACTGATGGTGGTGATGGCGATCATCGCGACCCTGATGACGATCGCTCTGCCGCGCTACTTCAACAGCCTGGAAACCTCCAAGGAAACCACGCTGCGCCAGAGTCTGTCGGCCATGCGCGAAGCCCTGGATCACTACTACGGCGACACCGGTCACTACCCTGATTCCCTCGATCAACTGGTCGAGCAACGCTACCTGCGCAACGCGCCCATGGACCCGATCAGCGAGCGCAGCGATTTGTGGGTACTGGTCGCGCCACCGGATGGAGTGGCCGGCGGAGTCGCCGATGTGAAGAGTGGTGCTACCGGGAGGGCGCGTGATGGCAGCCTGTATTCCGAGTGGTAGCCCCCACGCCGAAGGCGGCTTCACCTACCTGGGCGTGCTGTTCCTGATCGTGGTCATGGGCATGGCCCTGGCCAGTGCCGGCGAGCTGTGGTCGACCAGCGCCCGGCGTGATCGCGAACGCCAGCTGCTGTGGGTCGGCACCCAGTATGCCCAGGCCTTGCGCAGCTACTACCGCAGTTCGCCCGGCGTGGCGCTGTACCCGCAGGAGCTGGCGGACCTGCTGGTGGATCAGCGTTTCCCGACACCTCGGTCGCACATTCGCCGCTTGTACCCGGACCCGATTGGCAATACCGAGGAATGGGGCTTTACCCGTGGCATCGACGGACGCATTACCGGGGTCTACAGCCAGTCCCACGAGCTGCCGCTCAAGCAGGCGGACTTCCCCGCCCAGTGGGTCGACTTCAACGGCATGACGCAGTATTCGGATTGGCAGTTTGTCGCCGAAAAGGCATTTCTCGACGGCCCGGCGGGACAGGTGAAAACCCCGTCCGCCACGGCAGATCGCTAAGGAGGCGTACTCATGAATGGTCTGTTCCTGACATCCCTGGCCCTGATGCTGACGCTTGCCACCAGCGCCGCGCGCGGTGACGACGAAGACGAAATGGCGGGCTTCATCATCGACAACACCATCTCCCACGTCGGCCACGATTTTTACTACTACTTCGCCGACCGCATGCGCGCCATCAGCCGCATGGACTTCAACCTGGTGGTGCGCGAACGCCCGGACGCACGCTGGGGCAGCCTGGTGACGGTGGAGTATGAGCGGCGCCTGGTTTACCGGCGCTTCCTGGCCCCCAACACCACCGAACTGAAAGACACCGCCGTCGAGGCCGCCGACCTGGTCAAGGCGCAGATCTCCCAGCGCAGGCTCGAAACGCTGCTACAAGACACCACCGACCTGGAGAAGGACGAACTATGAACAGCACAAGCCTCTCACGGCGTGCCGGCCTGTTGTTGCTGGGTCTGGGCAGCTGCGGCCTGGTCCAGGCCACGGAACTGGTCTACACCCCGATCAACCCATCGTTCGGCGGCAATCCGCTGAACGGTACCTGGCTGCTCAACAACGCCCAGGCACAAAACGACTACGACGACCCGGACATCAAGTCGCGGGCCACCACCACTGGTACCTCGGCCCTGGATCGCTTCACCAGCCAGTTGCAGTCGCGGCTGCTGTCGCAGTTGCTGGACAACATCTCCACGGGCAATACCGGGAGCCTGTCCACCGACTCGTTCATCGTCGACGTCATCGACGACTCGGGGGCTCTGAGTATTCAGGTGACCGACCGCGCGACCGGCGAAATTTCGGAAATCCAAGTGAATGGCCTGGCCCCTTAAGGGGATTCGGGACGATGGGGAGGGACGGACATGAAAACAATAATCCTGATGATGACGCTGTTGTTCACCTTGCAGGGCTGCGCACTGCGCGAACCGGTGGGCGCTGAGCAGGAAGGCGAGACGCCGACGCTGACACCGCGTGCCTCGACTTATTACGACCTGCTGAACATGCCGCGTCCCAAGGGGCGCCTGATGGCGGTGGTGTATGGCTTCCGTGACCAGACCGGGCAGTACAAACCGACCCCGGCCAGTTCGTTTTCCACCAGCGTCACCCAGGGCGCGGCGAGCATGCTGATGGACGCGCTGCAGGCCAGTGGCTGGTTCGTGGTACTGGAGCGTGAAGGTCTGCAGAATCTGCTGACCGAGCGCAAAATCATCCGCGCTTCGCAGAAAAAACCCAACACGCCGGTGAATATCCAGTCGGAGTTGCCACCGTTGCAAGCGGCGAACCTGATGCTCGAAGGCGGCATCATCGCCTATGACACCAACGTCAAGAGTGGCGGGGAAGGGGCGCGCTACCTGGGCATTGATATCTCTCGCGAGTACCGGGTCGACCAGGTCTCGATCAACCTGCGGGCGGTGGATGTGCGCAGCGGCCAGGTGCTGGCCAACGTGATGACCAGCAAAACCATCTACTCGGTTGCCCGCAGCGCCGGGGTGTTCAAGTTCATCGAGTTCAAGAAGTTGCTGGAAGCTGAAGTCGGCTACACCACCAACGAACCGGCGCAACTCTGCGTGCTGTCGGCCATCGAATCGGCAGTCGGCCACTTGCTGGCCCAGGGCATCGAACGCCGCCTGTGGCAAGTGGCTGGCGACCCCGCCCAGGCAAACCCGACCCTGGATCGCTACCTGGCGCAGCATAACAATGTGCAGAAGGATGAGGAGTGAGGGGGCACGGGACCTTCGAACACCACAAAACCTTGTAGGAGCGAGCCTGCTCGCGATGAAGTTGATGCGGTGCGGCTGATGGCCCCATCGCAAGCAGGCTCGCTCCTACAGTTTGGGGGGCTGCTTCAGAACTGCTCCGCACTCAACCCGAACAACGACTCGCTGCCGGCGCGGATCGACTGTTCCAGGCTGGCCATGCGCGGCAGCAGGCGCTGCATGTAGAAGTTCGCGGTGGCCAGTTTGCCGCCGTAGAAAGCCGGATCTTCAGGCAGCTTCTGCTCCGCCACCTGGGCCATGCGTGCCCACAGCCAGGCATAGGCCAGGTAGCCAAACAGGTGCAGGTACTCCACCGACGCCGCGCCAATTTCATTGCGGTTGTCCGCGGCCCGCGTTTGCAGCCAATCGCTGACATCCTCAAGGCGTTGCACCGCCTCGAACAGTTCTCCGGCAAACGGCGCGCCCGGCTGATCGGCGAAGCGGCGGATCTCTGCGGTGAACTGGCGCAGCGCCTGGCCGTTGTCGGCAAGCACCTTGCGTCCCAGCAGGTCCAGCGCCTGGATGCCATTGGTGCCTTCGTAGATCTGCGCGATGCGCACGTCACGCACCAACTGCTCCTGACCCCACTCGCGAATATAACCATGGCCGCCGAACACCTGCTGGCCGTGGATGCAGCTTTCCAGCCCGCTGTCGGTGAAGAACGCCTTGGCCACCGGCGTCAGCAGGGCCACCAGCGCCTGAGCGTTGTTGCGCTCGACCGGCTCATCGGCGTATTTCGCCAGGTCCAGTTGCTGCCCGACGTAGCAGGCAAACGCCCGACCGCCTTCGGTCATGGCCTTCATGGTCAGCAACATGCGGCGCACATCCGGATGCACGATGATTGGATCGGCGGCCTTCTCCGGAGCCACGGCACCGCTCGGCGCACGGCTTTGCACCCGTTCGCGAGCGTAGGCCACCGCGCTTTGATAGGACGCGGCAGCGCAGCCTATGCCCTGGATGCCGATCGACAGACGTTCGTAGTTCATCATGGTGAACATCGCCGCCAGGCCCTTGTTGGCTTCGCCCACCAGCCAGCCGCTGGCGCCGTCGAAGTTCATCACGCAGGTGGCCGAGGCCTTGATGCCCATTTTATGTTCCAGCGAACCACAGCTCACGGCGTTCGCTGCGCCGAGGGAACCGTCCGGGTTGACCAGCACCTTGGGCACCACGAAAAGCGAGATGCCCTTGGGACCCGCAGGTGCGTCCGGCAACTTGGCCAGCACCAAATGGATGATGTTCTCCGTCAGGTCCTGCTCGCCACCGGTGATGAAAATCTTGCTGCCGCTGATCCGGTAGCTGCCATCGGCCTGAGGTTCGGCGCGACTGCGGATCAGCCCCAGGTCGGTGCCGGCGTGGGCTTCGGTGAGGCACATGGAACCGGCCCAGCGCCCCTCATACATCGGTGGCAGGTAGATATTTTTCAGCGCCTCGCTGGCGTGCGCATCCAGGGCCAGGCAGGCGCCGGAACTCAGGGCCGAATACAGGGCGAAGCTGGAGTTGGCGCCGTAGAGCATTTCCTCGACCTGCACCGCGAGCATCTTCGGCATGCCCATGCCACCGTATTCGGCATTGCCTGCCAGACCGACCCAGCCGCCTTCGATGTAGGTCGCATAGGCCTGCTGGAAACCGCTCGGGGTGCTGACCTGGCCGTCGCGCCATTGCGCGCCTTCTTCGTCGCCGCTGCGATTGAGCGGGGCAATCAATTGCGACGTGACTTTCGCCGCTTCTTCGAGAATCGCATCGGCGGTGTCAGCATCGACCGTTTCCGCCAACGCTGGCAGGCGCGCCCACAGGGCAGGGGCGTCGAACACTTCGTGCAGGACAAAGCGCATGTCGCGCAACGGGGCGTTGAATTCGGGCATCGGGTAAACCTCACAAGGACGGTTGTTCTGGTGCGGCGACGGGCAGCGGTCCCGTCGCCGGCTGGCGAGTGGTCGTGGTTGGCCTAGAGCGCTTCGGCCCGTTCGCGCAGGACGTACTTCTGGATCTTGCCGGTGGAGGTCTTCGGCAGCAGGGTGAAGACCACCGTGCGCGGTACCTTGAAGCCGGCCAGGTGTTCGCGGCAGAAGCTGATGATGTCGGCCTCGCGCACGTCCTGGTGATCGGCCTTCAGGGTGACGAAGGCGCAGGGAGTTTCGCCCCATTTTTCGTCGGGACGGGCGACCACCGCCGCCTCCATCACGCCCGGGTGGCGGTACAGCACGCCTTCGAGTTCGATGGTGGAAATGTTCTCGCCGCCGGAAATGATGATGTCCTTGAGGCGGTCCTTGATCTCGACGTAACCGTCCGGATGACAAACCGCCAGGTCGCCGGTGTGGAACCAGCCGCCTTCGAAGGCTTCGGCGGTGGCGCTGGGATTCTTCAGGTAGCCCTTCATCACCGTGTTGCCGCGCATGAAGACCTCGCCGATGGTTTGGCCGTCACGCGGGGTCGGTTCGAGGGTGCTGGAGTCGGCGACCATCACTCCTTCCAGGGTGGCGTAGCGCACGCCCTGGCGCGCCTTGACCTGGGCTCGCTCGTCGAGGGGCAAGGCGTCCCACTCGGCATGCCAGGCACAAATAGTCACCGGGCCGTAGGTTTCGGTCAGGCCGTAGACGTGGGTGACCTTGATGCCCATCTGCTCCACCGCACCGATCACCTTGGCCGGTGGCGCGGCACCGGCAACCATGGCGTTGACCGGATGATCGATCGCCGCCTTGGCCGATTCCGGCATGTTCACCAGCGCATTGAGCACGATCGGCGCACCACACAAATGAGTGATCTGGTGTTCGCGAATCAGGGTCAGGATCTTCTGCGGATCAACGCGGCGCAGGAACACGTGGACCCCGGCCAGCGCGGTGATGGTCCAGGGGTAGCACCAGCCATTGCAGTGGAACATCGGCAGGGTCCAGAGGTACACCGGATGATTGCCCATGGCCCAGGTCATCTGGTTGCCCAGCGCGTTCAAATAGGCGCCGCGATGGTGATAAACCACACCCTTGGGATTGCCGGTGGTGCCCGAGGTGTAATTCAGCGAGATCGCCTGCCACTCGTCCGCCGGCCACTGCCAGGCGAAGTCCGGATCGCCCTCGGCCAGCAGCGCCTCGTAGTCCAGTTCGCTTACGGCCTGTCCTTCGCCATACTCCGGGTCGTTGACATCGATCACCAGCGGCGGGTGATCAAGCATGCCCAGGGCGGCGTGGATCACGGCGTGGAACTCGCGGTCGGTGATCAGCACCTTGGCTTCGCCATGCTGCAGCATGAAAGCGATGGCTTCGGCATCCAGGCGCACGTTGAGCGGGTTGAGCACGGCGCCGATCATCGGCACGCCGAAATGCACTTCGAGCATCTCGGGAATATTCGGCAGCATCACCGCCACCGTGTCGTCCTTGCCGATCCCGCGTCCGGCCAGGGCCGAGGCCAGGCGCCGGCAGCGGGCGTAAGTCTGCGCCCAGGTGCGGCGGATCGAGCCGTGGATCACGGCGGGGTAGTGGGGATAAACACTGGCCGTGCGCTCGATGAAGCTGAGCGGAGACAAGGCGATGTGATTGACAGGCGCAGGGCTGAGCCCTTGTTCATAGATCGACATGTACGGTACCCGGTGGCTGATTGTTAGCTCTGATCGGTGACCCGGCGTGTGCGCCGAGGTCATCTTTAAATGTCCGGTGTGCTTTATATACATTTGGCGATAGATATGGAAGTACAACCTAAGACGTATAGTATATCTACTATATTTGTTTCTCTCGAAGCGCTAATCAGTCACGTCCCGGTATATGCTGGGCGCCTTTGAATCCCTGGACCGCCCATGAGCCAGACGCCTGAATCGCCGCTGCTACCCCACGACCCGCAGCCCAGCCTGTTGCTTGACCCGCAAGGCCAGCCGCTGGCGTTCAACCCGGCGTTGCTGGCGTTACTTGGCGAGCGTTCGCCGGCGCAGGTGGCGGAGCTGCTGCCAGTGAATTACCTGATGCTGGTACGCGCCTGTCTTGATCAGCAGCGGGCCATCGAAGAGGTCGAGGTGCAGTTGCAGGCGCGGATCCTCACCTGGACCTTCATCCCCGATCCGCAGGCCAAGCGTGTACTCGCCCGCTGCCACGACGCCACCGCGCAGATTGTCGCCCGGCGTGAAGCGGCCACGGCACGCCGGCTGTACCGGCTGATCATCGAAAACACCACCGACCTGATCTCCCGGCACACCCCGGACGGGCTGTTTCTCGATGCCTCGCCGGCGTCCTGGACCCTGCTCGGCTACTGGCCCGAAGAGCTGCGCCGGCAACCGGCCCAGGGCCTGTTCCATGTCCAGGGTCTGGCCAGTCTGATGCAGCGTGCGCAGGAAGCGCTGGCGCAGGACGGTTACCACACCATGACCTACCGCATCCGTCACCGCGACGGGCATTACCTGTGGTTCGAAACCGCCTGCCGGGCAATCCGCGAAACCTACACCGGTGCCGTGGTGGAGGTGGTCAGCGTGTCGCGGGATATCACGGCACGGGTGCAGGCCGAGGAAAATAAGCGACGCCTGGCCGAAGTGGTCGAGGCCAATACCGATCCAGTGTTGTTCATCGACCCGCTGGGACAGGTCACCTACCTCAACCCCGCCGCGCGGCGCATCCTCGGAATCGGCGCCGAACAGCCGATGCCCGATCTCGCTGAATTGTTCGCCAGTGACGACCTGGCGCGCCTGCAACGCGATGGCTGGCCCAGTGCCGAGCGCGATGGCGTGTGGAGCACCGACGCGCGCCTGCAACCGTCCGGCGGTGGTCGTTCGGTGCCGGTGTCGCTGGTGTTGCTGGCGCATCGGGCGGCTGCCGGCGAGCGCTATTACTCGCTGGTGGCGCGGGACATGACCGAGCGCGAACTGCGTGAAGCCCAGCAGCGCCGGCATCAGGACGAACTGGCGCACACCGCGCGCCTGGTGACCCTGGGCGAACTGGCTTCGGGCATCGCCCATGAAATCAATCAGCCGCTGGCGGCGGTGGTCAATTACGCGAATGCCAGCCAGCGTTATTTGCAGACCCTGGGCAGCAATCCCCAGGCGGCGGAAAAGGTCGCTCAGGGCCTGCAACGCATCAGCCACCAGGCCACCCATGCCGCGCAGGTGATCAGTCGCCTGCGTGGGTTCCTGCGCAAGGGGCAGCGACGCATGCAGGCGCTGGACTTCAGCGAGGTGGCCCGCGAGGCCGTGCGTTTGTGTGCCTGGCAGGCGGGCAATTGCCAAGTGACAATCGAGGATCGACTCCCGGATAATCTGCCGCCGGTGTATGCCGACCGGGTGTTGCTGGAGCAGGTGCTGTTGAACCTGCTACGCAACGCCATCGATGCCAACCGCGAACAGCATCCCGCCGAGCCTTCGTTAGTCGTCATGACGGCTGGGCAGGTGGGGGCCGCCAGTGTCGAGATTCAGGTACAGGACCAGGGCCCGGGCGTCAGCGAGGAGCAACTGGCGCAGCTGTTTACCCCGTTCTACACCAGCAAGGCCGATGGCCTTGGACTGGGCCTGTCCATGAGTCGCAGCCTGATCGAAGGCTTCGGCGGCGAGTTGCAGGCGCGGCGCCAGGCGGTCGGACTGTTGATGAGCTGCCGTTTGCCATTGGCCGGCGCAACCCGAAAAGCACAGGAATAAGGCAATGACGGAGCAGGTGGTGTACGTGGTCGATGACGACCAGGGAATGCTCGAATCGACAGTCTGGCTGCTCGAGTCGGTAGGGCTGACGGCCTTGCCGTTCACCAGCGGCAGTGAATTTCTCAACGCCTGCGAGGCCGGTCGCGATGCCTGTGTCCTGTTGGACGTGCGCATGCCTGGCATGGGCGGGTTGAACGTGCAGGAAGAAATGCGCCTGCGCGAGCTGAATCTGCCGATCATTTTTGTCAGCGCGCACGCCGATGTACCAATCGTGGTCCGCGCCTTCAAGGCTGGCGCCCATGACTTTATCGAGAAGCCCTACAACGAGCAGTTACTGCTCGACAGTGTGCAGCAGGCGCTGAGCAAGTGTTCCCTGAGCCAGACCCACAGTCAGGGCCAGCAGCACCTGCAGGCCCGGCTCGCTTCCCTGACCCCGCGTGAGCGCGATGTGCTGTTGCCGCTGGTACAGGGCTACACCACTCGGGAAATTGCCGAGCAGTTGGGGGTCAGTGCGAAGACGGTCGACCTGTACCGCGCGCGGGTGATGAAGCGAATGCAGGCGCAGACCTTGCCGGATCTGGTGGGGATGGCGATTGCGGCGGGGTTGGTGGATGCGTTGCGGTTGCGTTGAGACTGGACTGGGTTGTTCGAAGATCCGGTGATCGACCCCAAAACCTGTAGGAGCCTGCTGGCGATGAGGCCTTTGGCCGCACCGCCTCAACCCTGCAGTTACTCACCAAACCCGACAATGGCTTTGGTTTCCAGATACTCCTCAAAACCGTACACACCAAATTCACGGCCATTGCCGGAGCGCTTGTAGCCACCGAAAGGCGCCATGGGGTTCCAGGCGGGGTAGTTGAGCAGCACTTGTCCTGCGCGAATACGCGAGGCGACTGCTCGTGCCTGAGCGAGGTCCTGGGACTGGACGTGGGCACTGAGGCCATACACCGTGTCGTTGGCAATCGCGATGGCCTCATCGAGGGTGTCATAGGCAATGATGCACAGCACCGGTCCAAAGATTTCTTCCTGGGCGATGCGCAGGGACGAGTCGACCTCGGAGAAAATCGTCGGCCGGGCGTAAAACCCCTTGGCGTGACCCGCTACCCGACCCAGGCCGCCGCACACCAGTTTGGCGCCTTCATTCAGACCCGCTTCGATCATGACTTGCACGCGCTTGAACTGAGCCTCGTTGGCAATCGGGCCCAGGACCGTGTCTTCGGATTGGGGGTCACCGACGATGATTGCATTGGCCGTGGCGGCGGCCAGTGCCTCGACCTCCGCCAGCCTGTCCCTGGGCACGATCATTCGGGTCGGGGCGCTGCACGATTGGCCGACGTTGCGAAACGCCGACATTACGCCCAGCGGAACGGCCTTGGCGAAGTCGGCATCGGGGAGCAACAGGTTCGGCGACTTGCCGCCCAGCTCCTGAGTGACGCGCTTGACGGTCGGTGCGGCTGCTTGCGCGACGAGCGCGCCGGCGCGGTTTGAGCCGGTAATCGAAATCATGTCGATGTCGGCGTGCGCAGCAATCGCTTCACCGACCTCCGGACCACTGCCATTGACCAGGTTGAAGACCCCCGGCGGCAGCCCTGCGTCGTGTACCAGTTGAGCGAAGAGCAGGGCGCTCAGCGGTGACAGTTCGCTGGGTTTGAGCACCACCGTGCACCCAGCCGCGATCGCCGGGGCGACCTTCGCGGTGATCTGATACAGCGGCCAGTTCCACGGCGTAATCAGACCGCAGACGCCGATGGGTTCGCGTTCAATCGCGGTGCTGCCTTCGAGTGTCTGGAAGCGATAGCGGGTCAGCAGATCCCGTGCGACCCGCACGTGTTCGGCTGCCAGGGGCACTTGCATCGCCCGGGCGAAACCGATCGCTGCGCCCATCTCCAGCGAGAGCGCCTGTGCCAGCTCCTCTTTGCGCTCCAGGATGAGCTCATGGATCTTTCCAAGAAACGCCGCCCGTGACGCAGCACTGGAAGCGGACCAGCCTGGAAAGGCCGCCCGTGCGGCAGCCACCGCCAGATCGACATCCTCGGCCATTCCGCGTGCAACTTCGGCAACCACGGTTTCAGTCGCAGGATTGACCACCGGCAAGCTCGCCGGGCTGACCGGTTCCGACCACTGTCCGTTGATGTAAAACCGCTGCGACATGTGCGGATCAACGCGGTAGCTATTCGAAGCGTGTGTAGTCATCAAACGAGCTCCTTGGAGCGGTAATGGGCGCTGTGAACAGCAGGGCACAAGAGACTGCGAAGCAGGGCAACGCGCTGGCTTGCGAGGTATTCTTAAGGGCCCTGTCCTGGCCATAAATTAACAAAACGATCTCGGTCAACGATGCCGTTGTTCAGCTCGGCAAAGGAGAATCTGCTGTATGCAGGACGAAAACGCGGCACTCGATCCAGCGCGGGATCAGGCCGCGCGTCTGCACCCGCTCATTCACTTGACGGCATACACCTTGCGCACGTACCGGGTGCTTTGCCAGGCGCAGGGTGCACCCTGGGCAACGAACACGCTGTCACCGGTATCGACGGTCACGCTTGCCCCGTCGTCAGCCGTCAAGGTCACGCTGCCTTCGATCAAGTGCATCAGCTCGTTGAGCTTGTGCCCACGGCCGTGACGGGTGTAGGGCGTCGAGTCCCAGACGCCGACGCGCAGGTCGGTGGCGTTGTCTTCGAAGGCGTTGCGAGAGCGGCATTGGGGTGTCGGGCCAATCAGCATCTGTGGCTCCGGGGCGGCCGAAGGTGACAGCAGCGCCAGCGGGTCGAGGAGTGTCAGGCCTGGGGTGGGCAACGCTGTGGTGACGCTGCAGAACGCCCACTGCGTTCCCTCCTGTGCCTCGATGTGCACGACGGTGCCGCGACCGATGACTGCGCTGCCTCCGACCGTCAGTTGCAGTGTCTGGTCCGGGGTTTTCAGTGTCACCTGGCCGCTGTGCACGACGATGGTTTCGCTGTGCGGATAGTCATCGCTGGCAACCGCGTGACGCCCGTCGATGATGCCCGCCGACACGCCGTCAGAGCCTGACCAGGCGACCTGGCGGCTTGCCGCGAATGGGTCCGCCGCACTCAATGCCTGTTGGCTGAAAGGTGTGTCGACGCGACGGCCATCGGCGCGAGCCAGCAGCAGAATGGAAGGTTGGGACATAGGGGTAGCGCTCCGGGTAAACACGAGAATTGAGAGGCGTGATACGAGGCGAACAGAGGCTCAGCCGATGGCTTGAGTGACCAGGGCAAACTGCTGCACGCCGCTGGTGGTTTGCGGTGGCGTGCCGCGCGCCATCTGCGCGACGGTATCGACCTTTTTCAGTCCGGTGGCTTCCAGCCAGTCACTCAAGCCACAGTCGGCCGGAATGTCGATGCGCACGAAGGCATCCGGCACCTGGCTCAGCAACGTGGCGATCAGGTGCTGGGCCTGGGCGAGGTTCTGCGCGATCACCGGGCCGATGCAGCGGCCACGGCCGAAGGGGCGCATCAACGCGAAAGCCTGCAGTTGCCCGTCGCGCACAATGCCCACCGACTGCTCGACGACGGGGAATAGATCGGCGAGTACTGCCTGCCGATCCAGTCCGCTACCGGCATTGGCCAATTCCAGCAGCCGAGGCTGATCCGCTGTACTCAGTGGGCGGCACTCTTCGCCATCAGCCAGGGGCGCTGGCGTGGGGGCCTGGACCTGGCCTTGATGCTGCTGGATCCGGCCGAACTCGACAAAGCCCTGGCTGCTGTACAGCGGTGCGCCGGCCAGCGTCGCGTTGAGCATCGGCGTGCTCGACTGGCAGGCGTCCAGCGCCAGTTCCATCAGCTTGCGACCGATGCCCTTGCCTTGATAGTCGTCACTGACGATCACCAGGCCAATGGTGGTGAAATCCCCTTGTGGGCAAGCGAAGGCCGACCCAATCAGGCGCTCGCCATCCAGCACGACAAAGCCTTTGCTGACTCGGTGCAGCATGGCCCAGTCATCCAGGCGATGGGGCCACTTCAATTGCACGGACAGTGCATGGGCGGCAGGCAGGTCGGCGGTGGTCATTGGGCGATAGCTGTATGAAGGAAGCGGGGCGGACATGACGAATCTCCGATGAAGAGTGTGCGCGAGCAACCGGTTGTCCGGCGTGATGACGCCTGTATCCCATCTGAATGACGGCATGGCAAGGGGGGCAGAAGTATTCGGTAGATTCCGCGAAGCGCAGGCCGCCAGACGACAGTTACTACTAAATTGCCCGGCGCTGTCGGCAGCAAATGCTCGGACGAATCAGCGCCGTTAAAAGGCTGTTTGCCAGGCAGTGAGACCCATCGTCCAGGCAGGGTTTTCTGCAGTTGAAAATGCTGCGCTTCGGATGCGGTTGCTCAGCTGGATCTGCCGTGCGCCGCAGCGAAACAGTGATGTGCCGGCAGGTGCACCAACAATCCCGGCGCTCGGCGCAGTTTCTGCGGTGATGGACCACGCGCGCGCGTATAAATGGGTTGTGAGGGCCCAATAAGTGCGCATAAATATGGGGTTTGCCCAAGGCTTGTGCGCACCGCAAAGTCTGCTGAGGGGGGCGGCTAAAACGGTGATTTGTATCGAACGCAGATCGCTTTTAACGCCATCTGCTGATTTCACAGTGTTGTAATGACGGTGTGCTGCAGCGTTGCATCACTGCTTCGCAATCGAAGCGAATGCTTGTCGCGCCATGACCTCAACGAACTTCAGGACCGCACTCAATGAGCTTTCTTCGCCCCAAATTCATTACGTTCGACTGCTACGGTACGCTGACCAATTTCCACATGGGCACGATGACCCGCGAGCTGTTCGCCGATCGCGTCCCTGCGGAGCAGATGGATCAGTTCGTCAAGGATTTCTCGGCCTATCGCCTGGACCAGGTCATGGGTGACTGGAGGCCTTACGACGAAATTCTCAAGACTGCCCTGGTACGGACCTGCAAGCGCTGGGGCGTCGAATACCGCGACGAAGGTCAGCTGTATTACGACGCCGTGCCAACCTGGGGCCCGCACCCGGACGTGCCAGCCGGCCTGTCGAAAATCGCCGACAAGATCCCTCTGGTGATTTTCTCCAACGCCAGCGACAGCCAGATCATGTCCAACGTCGACAAGCTCGGCGCGCCGTTCCACAAGGTCTTCACCGCCGAACAGGCACAGGCCTACAAGCCACGTCTGGCCGCGTTCGAATTCATGCTCGACAACCTCAACTGCGGTCCGGAAGACATCTTGCATGTGTCCTCCAGCTTCCGTTACGACTTGATGCCGGCTCACGATATGAAGATCAAGAACAAGGCCTTCGTCGCGCGCGGTCATGAAGTGCCGGGCAATGCCTTCTATGGCTACCAGCAGATTGCGGATATTGGTGGTCTGGCCGGGCTGGTCGGTCTGTAACGGCACTCTTTCTGGCATTGGCTTATTGGCATAGGGATTAAACATGGGCAGCGAATCCTACTGGCTCGACACGGCACCGGCCTTCACCGGCGCACAGCTCGGCGCATTGCCCGGGCAGGTCGACGTGGCCATCGTCGGTGGTGGTTTCACCGGCTTGGCGGCGGCTCGGGCATTGGCCCTGCAGGGGGCCAGTGTGGTGGTCCTGGAAGCGGGGCGGGTGATCGGCGAAGCCTCTGGCCGCAATGGTGGCCAGTGCAATACCGGGGTCGCCCAGGATTACGCCGGCCTGAGTGCCAGTCTCGGTGCCGACAAGGCCCGAGCCTACTACCAGGCCTATGAGAGCGCAGTGCAGAGCGTGGTGTCGTTGGTGCAGCAGGAGCAGATCGCTTGTGACCTGGTGCGCAACGGCAAGCTCAAGTTGGCCGCCAAGCCGATGCACTACGAAGGCCTGGCACGGACCTGCGAATTGATTCGCCGGGAAGTCGATGCCGATGTCGAGTTGCTGTCCGCCGAGCAGACCCGCGCCGAAGTCAATTCGGCGCAGTTCCATGGCGCCTTGCTGCAGCGCAACGGTGTGCAAATGCACGTCGGGCGCTTCGGCGTGGGTCTGGCCGAGGCCGCGGTGCGTCACGGCGCGCTGGTCCATCAAGGCACTTCGGTGCTGGATTGGAAAGCCCGGGCTGGTGGCTATCAGGTCAATACCAGCAAGGGTTCGCTGCACGCCGGGCAAGTGCTGCTGGCCACCGGTGCCTGTCAGCACGGAGGCCTGGGTTGGTATCGGCGGCGGATCGTGCCGGTGGGCAGTTTCGTGATTGCCACCGAAGTGCTGCCGCAAGCGCTGATTGACCAAATGCTGCCGGGCCATCGTGCCTATGTCACCAGCCGGATGATCGGCAACTACTTCCGCCTGACGCCGGACAACCGTCTGCTGTTCGGCGGTCGTGCGCGGTTTGCCATGTCCGACAGCGTCAACGATGCCAAGAGCGGCAAAGTGCTGCAGGCGGCGATGGTGCAGATGTTCCCGCAATTGGCCAGCGTCAAGATCGATTATTGCTGGGGCGGGCTGGTGGACATGACGTCCGACCGCTTGCCTCGGGCCGGCCAGCACGGCGGTGTTTTTCACTCCATGGGCTACAGCGGCCATGGCGTGCAGATGTCGGTGCACATGGGCCAGGTCATGGCCGACGTGATGGCCGGGAAGGCCGAGGCCAACCCCTGGCGGGAACTCGACTGGCCGGCGATCCCCGGGCATTTCGGCAAGCCGTGGTTCCTGCCGTTCGTGGGCGCTTACTACCGCTTCCAGGACTATTTGCATTGAGTTGATGTTGTGGCGCCACCGTCGTTTGCGTTTCCAGGACGCTCCGGACATCCGCGAGCACTCGAACCTTCTCTTTTTCGACAGGTACAACAGTGATGACTGACAACAATAACGACCCCAAACTGATCTCCGGCCAGGAAAGCCTGCGCGTGTTCGAGGGCCTCAACCGCGGCATGTCGCGTCGCAGTGCGCTGCAGATGCTCGGGGTGGCGGGTGTCGCCGCAGCGGGTACCGGCAGCCTGTTCAGTGCCGCCGGCAAGCTCTTCGCCGAGGAAGCCACGCCGGCTGGAAAAGGCAAGCCGGGTGGACGAATTCGCGTTGCCGGGATGTCCAGCTCGACCGCCGACACCCTCGATCCGGCTAAAGGTGCGTTGTCGACCGACTACGTGCGCCACTTCATGTTCTACAACGGTCTGACCCGTTTCGATTCGCACCTGGTGCCCCAACTGGAGCTGGCCGAGCGCATCGACAACACCGATGCCACGCTGTGGACCATCACCCTGCGCAAGGACGTGACCTTCCACAACGGCAAAACCCTGAGCGCTGCCGACGTGGTGTTCTCGCTGTCGCGCCACAAGGATCCGCTGACCGGCTCCAAGATCATGCCGTTGATGGAGCAGTTTGCCGAGATCAAGGCGACGGGCACCAACGAAGTGCAGATCCGCCTGAGCGCGCCAAACTCCGAACTGCCGTCGATCCTCGCCGTGTCGCATTTGCTGATCGTTCCGGAAGGCACCACCGACTTCAATCAGGGCATCGGCACCGGGCCGTTCAAGGTCAAGGAATTCAAGCCGGGCGTACGTTCGATTGCAGCGCGCAACACCGGCTACTGGAAACCGGGCCTGCCGTACCTCGACGAGATCGAGTTCATCGCGATTTCCGACGAGCCTTCGCGAGTCAACGCGTTGCTGTCCGGCGACGTGCACATGATCAACGAGGTTAACCCGCGTTCCACCAGCCGGATCAAGGCCAGCGCCAAGCACCGAGTCGTCGATGCACCGTCGGGCAACTACACTGACTTGATCATTCGTCAGGATCAGATGCCGGGCAAAAGTGCCGAATTTACCCAGGCCATGAAGCACCTTCTGGACCGCGAGCAGGTCAAGTCGGCGGTCTTCCGTGGTTTCGCCGTCGTGGGTAACGACCATCCGATCGCGCCCGGTTCGCGTTACTACAACGCCGATCTGCCGCAGACCGTCTATGACCCGGAAAAAGCCAAATTCCTGCTGAAGAAAGCCGGCATGGAAAACATCAGCATGCCGCTGGTCGCTTCCCCAGCTGCCACCGGCTCGGTGGACATCGCCGTGCTGTTGCAGCAATCGGCGAAGCAGGCCGGGCTCAAGCTCGACGTTAACCGGTTGCCGAGCGACGGCTACTGGTCCAACCACTGGATGAAGCACCCGTTGAGCTTCGGCAACATCAACCCGCGGCCGAATGCCGACGTGATGTTCTCGCAGTTCTTCCAGTCCAAGGCCCCCTGGAACGAGTCCGGCTGGCAGAACGAGCAGTTCGATCAGTTGCTGATGCTGGCGCGCGGTGAAACCGACGATGCCAAGCGCAGCAAAATGTACGCGGACATGCAGACGCTGGTGCATGACCACTGTGGTATCGGCGTTCCGGTGTTCATCAGCAACATCGATGGGGTGGACCAGCGTATCAAGGGCTACGGCAGCAACCCGCTGGGTGGTTTCATGGGCTACATGTTCGCCGAACAGGTCTGGCTGGATGCTTGATGGGTGGTCAGGTAGTACGTCAGGGACAGTGCAGGAGGGTAGGCGATGAATAGCAACACACTGTGGTTGATCGGCCGGCGTCTGGGCGCCGCGATCGTGACTTTGTTGATCGTGTCGATGGTCGTGTTCGCGATCACGGCAGTCCTTCCCGGAGACGCGGCGCAGCAATCGCTCGGGCAGTTCGCCACGCCGGAACAGGTGGCGGCATTGCGCCTGAAACTGGGGCTCGATCAACCGGGTGTGGTGCGTTACCTGCACTGGTTGATGAACCTGCTCAGTGGCGACATGGGGCTGTCGGTCTCCAACGCCATGCCGGTCGGCGAACTGATGGCCGGTCGGGTGCCCAACACGCTGATGTTGGCTGCCGCCACGGCGCTGGTCTCGGTGCCGGTGGCGCTGATCCTGGGCATCGGCTCGGCCATGGGCCGCGGCGGGCGTATCGACAGCTTCCTGAGCTTCTTCACCCTGGCCATGGTCGCCGTTCCGGAGTTCCTGGTGGCGACCCTGGCAGTGCTGATTTTCGCGGTGAACCTGGGCTGGTTGTCGGCGCTGTCCTATGCCAGCGACATCACCTCGCCCTGGCAATTCCTGCGCACTTACGCACTGCCGGTGATGACCCTGTGTTGCGTCATCGTCGCGCAAATGGCGCGCATGACCCGGGCGGCGGTGATCGACCAGCTCGACAGTCCATACGTGGAGATGGCCAGGCTCAAAGGTGTCAGTCCGATGCGCATTGTGCTGCGCCATGCGCTGCCCAACGCCATCGGCCCGATTGCCAACGCAATTGCCCTGAGCCTGTCGTACCTGCTGGGCGGGGTGGTGATTGTCGAAACGATCTTCAACTATCCCGGTATCGCCAGCTTGATGGTCGATGCCGTGACCAATCGTGACATGGCGCTGGTCCAGGCCTGCACCATGCTGTTTTGCACGGCGTACCTGGGGTTGGTGTTGATTGCCGACCTGTGCGCGATTCTGTCCAATCCGAGGCTGAGAAACCAATGAACAATCTCATTGTGAAATCGACGCCTGCAGCGCCCGACCTGTCGGTGGGCAAGGTGTCTCATGGCCCGGCGTGGCTGGGCCTGATCGGGGCTGCTATGTGCGTCATCTGGCTGCTGGTGGCGTTTCTCGGGCCGTGGCTGGCGCCGCACCCGGTGGGCGAAGTGGTCTCCGACAATGTCTTTGACAGCATCAGCGCCCTTTACCCATTCGGCACCGACTATCTGGGCCGCGACATGCTCAGCCGTGTGCTGGTCGGCGCCCGCTTCACCGTGGGTCTGGCGCTGATCGCAGCCGTCCTGGCCAGCGGCCTGGGCACCGGTTGTGCGCTGCTGTCGGTGGTGTCACCGAAGTGGCTGGACGAAGTCATCAGTCGCTTGATGGATGCCTTTATCTCGATTCCGAGCAAGATGCTGGCGCTGATCATGGTCTCCGCGTTTGGCTCTTCAGTGACTTTGCTGGTCTGCACCGCGGTGCTGAGTTTCACCCCTGGCGCGTTCCGCATCGCCCGCAGCATGGCGGTGAACATTGAAGCGCTGGAGTACGTGCAAGTCGCCCGTACCCGTGGCGAACGTCGGTTGTACATTGCCTGTGTGGAAATCCTGCCGAACATGCTCAACCCGGTGCTGACTGACCTGGGCCTGCGTTTTGGCTTCATCGTCTTGCTGCTCAGCGGCATGAGCTTCCTCGGCCTCGGCGTGCAACCGCCGGATGCCGATCTCGGCTCGCTGGTGCGGGAAAACATCGGCGGCCTCAACCAGGGCGCCCCGGCCATCGTGATTCCGGCGCTGGCCATCGGCACCCTGACCATCGGTGTGAATCTGTTTATCGACAGACTGTCGTCCCGACGTAGTCGCCGTACGGGAGGGCATTGAAATGAGTGAATTGATTCGAGTTGAAGACCTGCGTGTGGTCGCCTGTGGCGAGCGCGGTGAAACGGAAATCGTCAAAGGCGTAAGCTTCGCCCTGAAAAAAGGTGAAGTGCTGGCGCTGATCGGCGAGTCCGGATCCGGCAAGACCACCATTGCCCTGGCCCTGCTGGGTTACGCCCGGCGTGGTTGCCGGCTGTCCGGTGGCGTGGTGCAGGTCGGCGAGCACAATATGCTTGCGTTGAGTGAGCATGAGTTGCAGGGCCTGCGCGGCAATCGGGTGTCGTACATCGCGCAAAGTGCGGCGGCGGCATTCAACCCGGCGAAAAAACTGATCGATCAGGTGGTGGAAGGGGCGTTGATCCATGACCTGGGCACCCGCGCCGTGCTCGAAGCCAAGGCCATCGAACTGTTCCGCGACCTGGCCCTGCCGGATCCGGACAACATCGGTCAGCGCTACCCGCACCAGGTGTCTGGCGGACAGTTGCAACGGGTGATGGCAGCCATGGCGCTGATCAGCGATCCGTTGCTGGTGGTGCTCGACGAACCGACCACGGCCCTCGACGTGACGACCCAGATCGACGTGCTCCGCGCTTTCAAGCGTGTGGTGCGCGAGCGTGGCGCGACGGCGGTCTACGTGTCCCACGATCTGGCGGTCGTCGCGCAAATGGCCGATCAGATCGTCGTGCTCAACGGTGGGCGGATTTTCGAGCAGAGCGCCACCGCGCCGTTGCTCAAAGGGCCGGCCCACGAATACACCCGCAGCCTGTTGGCGGCGGCGCGGCCGGACACCACAATTCGTCCGCCGAGCGACGTTGCCGAAGACGAACCGCTGCTGACCATCAAGGGCCTGACCGCCGGTTACGGCAACAAGAATGCCCAGGGCATGCCGTCGATTCGGGTGCTGGAAGACATCGATCTGACGGTCCGCCGGGGCCAGGCCATCGGTGTGATCGGTGAGTCGGGCTCGGGCAAATCGACCCTGGCGCGGGTGGTGGCGGGGTTGCTGACGCCGGCCCTGGGCGGCTTGACGTTTGATGGCAAACCTCTGGGCGGCAGCCTGTCGACGCGTACCGATGATCAGTTCCGGCGGATCCAGATGGTCTTCCAGAACGCCGACACGGCGCTGAACCCGATGCACAGCATCAGCACTATCCTGAGCCGGCCACTGAAGATGTATTTCGGTCTCAAGGGCGCGGCATTGCGCGAGCGCGTCGGCGAATTGCTGGATCTGGTGCGCTTGCCCCGGACCCTGGCCGAACGCCGGCCGAACGAGCTGTCGGGCGGGCAAAAACAACGGGTCAACCTGGCGCGCGCGCTGGCCGCCAAGCCGGATCTGATCCTCTGCGATGAAGTGACCTCGGCGCTGGATACCGTGGTGGGTGCGGCGATTCTCGAACTGCTGCGCGACCTGCGCCAGCAACTGGGGGTTTCCTACCTGTTCATCAGCCATGACATTTCCACCGTGCGGGCGCTGTGCGACGACATCGTGGTGATGTACAGCGGGCACAAAGTCGAAGCCGGCAGCCGGCAATCGTTTACCCAGGCGCCGTTCCATCCGTACACCGACCTGTTGATACATTCGGTGCCGGAACTGCGGCAGGGCTGGCTGGAAAACTGCGGCACCGCCTGCGAGGCGTTGCCACCGATCGGCCCGAAGGCCAACGTGGCGGAGCTTTGCACCTTCCTCAATCGTTGCCCAGTGCGAGTCGACGGCCTGTGCAATCGAACGGCGCCAAACCGACGCAACATCGACGGCGGCAGTGAAATTCTCTGTCACCACGATGGCGCCGAGTTGAGCAGGACCCAGCAGAATTTGATCACCATGACCCAGGGAGCCTACGCATGAAGGGGCGTTTTGTGAGGCTGGCGGAGCAGGGCAGACCGACCGTCAGCTTGAAGGTCGACGGCGCGCCGGTCGAGGCGCTGCAAGGCGACACCCTGATGGTCGCGTTGCTGACCCAGGGCAATGCGTTGCGCCAGTCGGAGTTCGACTCGGGCCGCCGCGCCGGCTTCTGCCTGATGGGCGCCTGCCAGGATTGCTGGGTCTGGACTCGCGCCGGTGAACGTCTGCGAGCCTGCTCCAACGAAGTCCGCGAAGGGCTGGATATTGTCACCACACAACCGGAGGCGACATGGCCACTGCGCGGTTGAGCTCCAGGAAAGTTGTCATCGTCGGTGCCGGGCCGGCCGGGGTTCGCTGCGCCGAGACCCTGCTGGCGGCGGGAATCACGCCGATCCTGATCGATGAAAATCGCCGCGATGGCGGACAGATCTACCGCCGTCAACCCCAGGGTTTTACCCGCGACTACAGCGCCCTGTATGGCAGCGAAGCCGCAAAGGCGCAAAACCTCCACGAAAGCTTCGACCGTTTGCGCGAGCGTATTGACTATCGCCCGGACACGCTGGTGTGGAACCTGACGCCGGGGCAACTGTACTGCGTCAGCCAGGGGCACCACTCGACGGTGGACTACGACGCGCTGATCCTCTGCACCGGCGCCACCGACCGCTTGATGCCGATCGAAGGCTGGCAGTTGGCGGGCACCTACAGCCTTGGCGGGGCGCAGATTGCGCTCAAGTCGCAGGCGGTGTCGATTGGTCACAGCGTGGTGTTCATGGGCAGCGGGCCGTTGCTGTACCTGGTCGCCAGCCAATACCTCAAGGCGGGGGCCAAGGTGGCGGCGGTGCTCGACACGTCGGCGCTGAGCAAACGCATCGGCGCGTTGCCAAAATTGCTGGCTCGCCCCGGCGTGCTGTTCACCGGCATGAAACTGCTGGCGCAGTTGTACCGGGCGAAGATCCCGGTGCACCTGGGCGTTCGCCCGCAGCAGGTACTGGGCGATGCGGCCAATGGCGTCAGCGGCGTGCGGGTGCTCACCGCGCGCGGCGAGACATTGAACCTTGACTGCGACGCGGTGGCCCTCGGTTACCACTTGCGTCCGGAAACCCAGTTGGCGGATCTGGCCGGTTGCCGCATGCGCTTCGACGAGGCGTCCGGCCAATGGTGGCTGTCGGTGGACGAAGAAGGCCGGACCACGGTCAACGGTGTCTACGCTGCCGGTGACGGCTCGAAAATTCGCGGTGCAGACGCCGCCGAACATGCCGGGCGGCTGGTGGCGATGGCGCTGCTGGAAGATCTGCAGCAACCGGTCAACGCCGGCGTGCGTGATCAGCAGCGTCAGGCCCTGGCAGCAATGGACCAGTTCCGCCTCGGCCTGGCCCAGGCGTTTCCCTGGCCCGCCGAGCAAGCCAAGGCCTTGCCCGACAGCGCCATCGTTTGTCGTTGCGAGATGATCAGCGCCGGTGAATTGCGCCGCACCGTCAGTGAGAAGGGCGCTTGCGAGGTCAACCGGGCGAAAGCCTTCAGCCGGGTCGGCATGGGCCGCTGCCAGGGGCGTTACTGCTCCCAGGCCGGGGCCGAAGTCATCGCCGCGGCGGCGGGCGTCAGTGTCCAGCAGGTCGGCCGGCAACGCGGCCAAGCCCCGGTCAAACCCTTGCCGATGGTGATTATCGAGGAGCCTTCATGAGTCCGCAAAAAAGCGATGTGCTGATTATCGGCGGTGGCCTCATGGGCGCGGCCTCGGCGTTTTTCCTGCGCCAACGCGGACAGTCCGTGACCCTGCTGGAGCGCGACCAGATCGGTCAGTACGCCAGCGGTGTGAACTTCGGCAATGTCCGGCGCCAGGGGCGCTACCTGGGGCAACTGGAATTGGCCAACCGTTCCTGGGCACTGTGGAAGCGCTTGCCGGAACTGATCGACGATGACCTGGAATTCATCGCCAGCGGCCACATGCGGGTGTGTTATCGCGAAGACGAAATCCCTGAGCTGGAGGCCTATGCCGCTGCACCGGAAGCGGCGCAGCTGGACCTGAAAATCTATCGCGGCGCCGAGTTGCACCAGCGTTTTCCGTTCCTCGGGCCGGACGTCAAGGGTGGCTCCTATGCCCCCCACGATGGTCACGCCAATCCACGTCTGGCCGCCCCGGCGTTTGCCCGGGCGGCACGGCGACTCGGCGCACGCATCGAAGAGCAGACGGAAGTGGCCGAAGTGCAGAAGGTCGGCGGCGAGTTCCGCGTGAGCACCACCGATGGTCGTCAGTTCTGCGCTGCCCAGTTGCTGATCACCGCCGGTGCGTGGGGGCAGAAACTGTCCGAGCAGTTCGGCGAACCGGTGCCGCTCGACACCCACGGCCCACAGATGGCGGTCACCGAGCCGGTGCCCTATGCCTTGCCGACGGTGATCGGGGTGTACACCAAAATTCCCGAGGAAGTGATTTATTTCCGCCAGATTGCCCGTGGCAACATCGTCATCGGCGGCGGCTATCGCAGTAAACCGGACATGCTCAATCGTCGGGCATACGTTGAGCCGCGCAGCATCCTCAACCAGATCCGGCAGATGCGTCGCCTGCTGCCAGGCGCCGAGAACCTCAACATCATCCGGGTCTGGAGCGGCATCGAAAGCTATCTGCCGGACTCGCTGCCGATCATGGGCCCCAGTGGCAAGGTCGATGGTTTGTACTACGCCTTCGGCTTCTGCGGACACGGCTTCCAGCTGGGCCCGGGGGTGGGTGACGTGATGGCTGAGCTGATCAGCACGGGCAGTACCAGCACCTTGATCGAGCCGTTCTCGATTCGCCGATTTGCCCACTTAGCCGAGCAGCGGAGCCAAGCCTCATGAAACCCCGTGTACTGGAAATTCTCACACGCCTGATGGCCTTCGACACGGTCTCTTCGGAGTCGAACATGGCCCTGATCGAGTATGTGCGCGATCTGCTGCTGAGCAAGGGCATCGAGTCGCTGATCGTCAAGGATGCCACCGCGAAGAAGGCCAACCTGTTCGCCAGTACCGGCCCGCAGGACAAGCCGGGGATACTGCTCTCCGGACACACCGACGTGGTGCCGGCGGCCGGCCAGGCCTGGACCTTTCCCGCCTTTGCAGCGACGGTGCAGGATGGACGGATTTACGGGCGTGGCAGTTGCGACATGAAGGGCTTCATTGCCCTGGCCATCGACGCCATGCTCGAGGCGGCCGACCATTCCCTGAGCCGACCGCTGCAACTGGCGTTGTCCCACGACGAAGAGATCGGCTGTGTGGGTGTGCGGCGCTTGCTGGACGTGCTGCACCTGGCACCGGTGCGGCCGTTTTTGTGTTTGATCGGTGAGCCGACCAACATGCAGTTCGTCCTCGGGCACAAGGGCAAGGGCTCGTACCGAACCTACTGTCGGGGCCTGGAGGCGCATTCCTCGCTGGCGCCGCTGTCGGTCAACGCGATTCACGTGGCCAGCGACTTTATCGCGCTGTTGCGCCAGAGCCAGCAGCAGTTGCAAGCCGAGGGCGCGCGGGATGGCGATTACGATGTGCCTTACAGCACGGTGCATGTCGGGCAGATCGGCGGCGGTCGTGCGCTGAACATCGTGCCCAACCTGTGCACCCTGGATTTCGAGGTGCGCAACTTGCCGGGCGATGACCTGGAGCAGATTCTGGCGCAGATGCAGGAAGGCGCCGAGATGATTGTGCGCGAAGCCAAAAAGCTCTCCAGCGTGGCGGCCATCGAGATTGAAACCCTCAATGTCTATCCCGGCCTGGATACTCACCCGAGCGTCGAAGCAGTGCGCTTCCTGAAAAACTTCGCGGCGCCGGATACCGCGACGTCCAAGGTCTCTTTCGGCACCGAAGGCGGCTTGTTCCGGCAGCGTCTGGATGTGCCGGTGGTGGTCTGTGGCCCGGGTTCGATCGAGCAGGCACACAAGCCGGACGAGTTTATCGAAATCAGCCAGATGCAGGCCGGGGAGCGTTTCCTGGGTGGGTTGCTCGGTTCGCTGAAACTGTAGGAGATCCCCCGCCGCAAAAAACCTGAGACCGCCGCGTGCATTCAGGACAGCAGCGTCATCGTTGACGATCTTCACTGCGATGCGGCGGCGCGACAAGCCAGCGCCTGCAAGGGATTGGATGGGACATGCAAATCTGCCGTTGCTCCGCCAATTTCAGCATCCAACACCGTCCGCCAGGCGCTTTCGGCATCCTTATCTGTCACGTCTCCCTAGACTGAAAGTCTGTTTCGGATCAGGACGCGACCATGCTCAAGAATCGTTTGAAAGACCCCAGCCTTTTGGCGGAGCTCGCCTATGTCGACGGGCAGTGGATTGGCGCCGATGACGGTGCGACTCTGGATGTCATCGACCCGGCCAGCGGCGAACTGCTCGCTCGCGTGCCGGCGATGCAAGGCGGGGAAACCCGGCGTGCCATCGAGGCGGCGGACAAGGCCTGGCCTGCCTGGCGTGCACGTCCGGCGGCGGAGCGCGCGGCGCTGCTGGAGCGCTGGTATCAAGCCATGATCGACAACCTCGATGACCTGGCGCTGATCATGACCAGTGAACAGGGCAAGCCGTTGAACGAGGCCAAGGGCGAGATTCGTTATGGCGCCGGCTTCGTCAAATGGTTTGCCGAAGAGGCTCGGCGGGTCTACGGCGAAACCATGCCGGCCCCCAGTGGCGACCGTCGATTGTTGACCCTCAAGCAACCGGTGGGTGTCTGCGCGGCAATCACCCCGTGGAACTTCCCCAACGCGATGATCACTCGCAAGTGCGCTCCGGCACTGGCTGCCGGCTGCCCGATCATCGTCAAGCCGTCTGACCTGACGCCGCTCTCGGCGCTCGCACTGGCGGTACTGGCCGAACGCGTCGGGATTCCGGCCGGGGTGTTCAACGTGCTGAGCGGCATGCCCGCCGGCATTGGCGAAGAGCTGACCGGCAACCCGACCGTGCGTAAGATTTCGTTCACCGGCTCCACCGCCGTGGGCCGCTTGCTGATGCGTCAGAGCGCAGAACACATCAAGCGCTTGAGCCTGGAGCTGGGCGGCAACGCGCCGTTCATTGTCTTTGACGATGCGGACCTTGAACAGGCCGTGGCCGGGATCATGCTCAGCAAGTTTCGCAACGCCGGGCAGACCTGTGTCTGCGCCAATCGGATCCTGGTGCAGGACGGAATCTATGAGCGCTTCGCCCAACGGCTGGTCGAGGAAGTCGGCAAGCTGCGTGTCGGCAATGGCCTGGAAGCCGATGTGACCATCGGCCCGCTGATCAATCAGGCCGCCGTGAGCAAAGTCGCGCGGCACATCGACGATGCCCTGAGCCAGGGCGCGCAATTGCTGTGCGGCGGTATTCCACGCGGCGACGGTCAATTCGTGCAGCCGACGGTGTTGGGCGATGCCCATGCCGGCATGCTCCTGGCCAATGAGGAAACCTTCGGCCCGGTGGCGCCGTTGATGCGTTTCACCGACGAAGCCGAAGCCCTCGCGCTGGCCAATGCCACGCCTTACGGTCTGGGTGCCTACTATTTCACTCAGGATCTGCGGCGCTCCTGGCGGTTCGGCGAGGCGCTTGAGTTCGGCATGGTCGGCCTCAATACCGGGATCATTTCCATGGAGGTCGCGCCGTTCGGCGGCATCAAGCAATCGGGCCTGGGTCGCGAAGGCAGCAAATACGGCCTGGACGAATACCTTGAAGTCAAAGCCTTCCACATCGGCGGCTTGTAATTCACTGACACGGGGAAGCACAACTGATGAGCAAGGTATTCAAGATCGCCGCGATTGCTGGCGATGGTATTGGCAAGGAAGTCCTGCCGGAAGGGTTGCGGGTGCTGGAGCAGGCGGCGAAGAAATGGCAGCTGGAGTTGAGCATCGAAGTGCTCGACTGGGCGCACTGCGATTACTACCTGGAACATGGGCAGATGATGCCCGAAGACTGGTTCGAACAGCTCAAGGGTTTCGACGCCATTTACTTCGGCGCCGTCGGTTGGCCGGACAAGGTGCCCGACCATATTTCCCTGTGGGGCTCGTTGCTCAAGTTCCGGCGTGACTTCGACCAGTACGTGAACATTCGTCCGGTGCGGCTGTTTCCCGGGGTGCCGTGCCCGTTGGCCGGCCGCGCGCCGGGGGACATCGACTTCGTGGTGATCCGCGAAAACACCGAAGGCGAGTATTCGTCGGTCGGCGGCAAGATGTTCGAAGGCACCGAGCATGAATTCGTGCTGCAAGAGTCGGTGTTTACCCGCCGTGGTGTCGACCGGATTCTCAAGTTCGCTTTCGATCTGGCCCAGACCCGGCCACGCAAGCGGCTGACGGCGGCGACCAAGTCCAACGGGATTTCCATCAGCATGCCCTATTGGGATGAGCGCACCGCACTGATGGCGGCCAAGTACCCGCAAATCACCTGGGACAAGCAGCACATCGATATCTTGTGTGCGCGCTTCGTTCTGCAGCCGGATCGCTTCGATGTGGTGGTGGCGTCGAACCTGTTCGGCGACATCCTCTCTGACCTCGGTCCGGCCTGCGCCGGGACCATCGGCATCGCGCCATCGGCCAACCTCGATCCCGAGCGGCGGTTCCCGTCGCTGTTCGAGCCGGTGCATGGTTCGGCACCGGACATCTACGGGCAGAACATCGCCAATCCGATCGCGATGATCTGGTCCGGAGCGCTGATGCTCGATTTCCTCGGCAATGGCGACGAGCGTTATCGCGCGGCGCATGACGGGATTTTGCAGGCGATCGAGCGGGTCATCGCTGACGGGCCGATCACCCCGGATCTGGGCGGGAAGGGCTCGACACAGGATGTGGGCAAAGCCATCGCCGATCTGCTCTGATCCACCACAACCCTTGTAGGAGCGAGCCTGCTCGCGATAGCGGTCTGTCAGTTGCATCAATGTTGGCTGACAGGTTGCAATCGCGAGCAGGCTCGCTCCTACAGGGGGATCATGGTTTAACTCAATAACCCTGCTCACGGTCAATCTGGCCGACCATTGGCTCACCCCGCTCGAAGCGTCGGATATTGTCCAGCAACACCCCAAACGCGCTCTCAGGCTGAGTCATCGCCGCGATATGCGGCGTCAGCAGAATCTGTGGATGGTCCCAGAACGGGTGATCGGCCGGCGCCGGTTCTTCCTGCAATACATCCAGTACCGCGCCGCCAAGTTGGCCGCTGTCCAGCGCTTCCAGCAGATCACTTTCTACGAGATGTCCGCCACGGCCCATGTTGATCAACGCCGCGCCGCGCGGCAGTTGTTGGAACAGCTGGCGATCGAGAATACCCTGGGTCTGCTCGGTCAATGGCAGCACGCACAACAGAATGTCGCATTGGCTGAGAAACGCCGGCAGTTGCTCGCTACCGGCATAGCACTCCACACCCGGGATGTGATGAGCGCTGCGAGCCCAGCCTTTGAGTTTGAACCCCAGCGGTTGCAAGGTCGTGAGAATCTGTTGGGCCTGCGCACCGAGCCCCATCACGCCAACCCGACGTGTGTGCGCGGGCTGCAGCATGTGCGCCTGCCAACAGCGAGCCACCTGCTGCTGGCGATAACGCAGCATGTCCCGGTGCAGGCTGAGTACGGCAAAGCTGGCGTACTCGCACATGCCGCGGGTTATGCCGGGATCCAGCAGGCGCACCACGGGTAAGTGCGCTGGCAGGCTCGCGAGGTCGAGTTGATCGACGCCGGCGGACAACGCGAACAGCACCCGTAGATTCGGCAACCTGGTTTCCAGATCGTCCGGTGCCTGCCATGCGGCCAGGTACTCGATGTCGTCGGGATTGCCGATGTCCGGCCAGGCGCGCCATTCGATATCCGGGGCGTGTTCGGCGAACAGCGCTTTCCATTGTTCGCCGCGCACCGGGTCAGCTTTGTAAAGCAGGGCCATGGTCAGTTCCTGGAGGTATGAAGGTGATCCCATGATCGCGCAAAAGGCAGCGCAGGATCTGTCGAAAGCATTGATTCAAACGGTTCGCGCCACGCCAGATCGGCCGCATCGCAGCAGATTCGGCGGGGTGATGGAATCTGCCGTTTGGCAGGGTGAAAACAGTCGATCCGAATTTCTCAGGGCGCAAGTTCGGCGTAGTTCGTTCCGCGCAGCACGTAATCTGAACACCATCTGCAATCACCTCCGGGCTGCCGGACTCACGATGGGAAATGCCATGAACAGCCAAGTCGACCAAACCCCTCATTTGCTCCGTCAGCGCGAACAATTCGTGCCGCGGGGCCTGGTGACCGCTCATCCTTTGGTGATCGATCGTGCCCAAGGTGCCGAGCTGTGGGATGTGGACGGCAAGCGTTACCTGGATTTTGTCGGCGGCATCGGCGTGTTGAATATCGGGCATAACCACCCCAAAGTGGTCGCGGCGGTGCAGTCGCAACTGCAGAAGGTTTCCCATGCCTGCTTCCAGGTCGTTGCCTATAAGCCGTACCTGAATCTGGCCCAGCGCCTGTGCGAAATGATCGGCGGTCAAGAACCCTACAAGGCCGCGTTCTTCACCTCCGGCGCCGAAGCCGTGGAAAACGCGGTGAAAATCGCCCGGGCACACACCAACCGTTCCGCAGTCATTGCCTTTCGTGGCGGTTTTCACGGTCGCACGTTGCTGGGCACCACCCTCACCGGCATGAGCCAGCCGTACAAACAGAACTTCGGCCCCTTCGCGCCGGAGGTCTTCCACACGCCGTACCCCAACGCCTACCGTGGCGTCAGCGGCGAGATGGCGCTTCAGGCGCTGGACGAATTGTTCGCCACGCAAGTCGCACCCGAGCGAGTGGCCGCCATCATCATCGAGCCGGTGCAGGGCGACGGTGGCTTTCTCACGGCGCCGAAGGAGTTTCTGCAGAAGCTGCGCGCCCTGACGCAGAAGCACGGCATTGTGTTGATTCTCGATGAAATCCAGACCGGGTTTGGGCGTACCGGCAAATGGTTCGGCTTCCAGCATGCGGACATTCAGCCCGACCTGGTGACCGTGGCCAAGAGCCTGGCAGGTGGTCTGCCGTTATCCGGCGTGGTCGGCAAGGCCGAGATCATGGACGCTCCGTTGCCTGGCGGCCTGGGCGGCACCTACGGTGGTAATGCGTTGTCCTGCGCGGCGGCATTGGCGGTCATCGAGGCTTATGAAGAAGAGCAATTGCTGGCGCGCGGTGAAGCGCTGGGTGAGCAGTTGCGCCAGGGGTTGCTGGGCTTGCAAGGGCGCTACCCACAGATCGGCGACGTGCGCGGCACCGGCTTCATGTTGGCGATTGAGCTGATCAAGAACGACGAAGCGCGCACACCCGACGCCGACCTCAATCAGCGGCTGATCGACGAAGCGCGCAAGGGTGGCTTGCTGGTGATCAAGTGTGGCGTGCATCGCAACGTGATGCGGTTCCTCGCACCCTTGGTGGCGACTCCGGCCCAGGTCGAGGAAGCGCTGCAGATTCTGCAAACGGCTTTGGCACGGGTATTGAACTGACGTGCTACCCGCTCCGGGACGGTGTCGTCAGGCATCGCCCGTGAGCGTTTATGGAGCATGGGTTGATGGAATGCATCATTGGAGGCTGTGTACACCATGGGGCTGACTGATTATCAAGCGCTGCTCATTGACTGCGATGAAGTCCTGGTCGACCGCGACTCAGGCGTCTGGGCCGCGTTGCAACCGCTGCTGGACAGTCGGGGCGGGCAGCCGGACAAGGAGCAGGTGCTGGCTGAATACAATGAGGTGGTGCGGGCGCTGTATCCACGCTTTGGTGAGCTAGGCTTCAGTGGATTGCTGTGTTTCGCCCATCGCCAGTTGGCCGAGCGCTGGGGGCTCAAAGCCAGTTGGGAAGAGGGCATGAGCTTCGCCCGCTCGGCGGCTGGCTGGTCGCTGTTCGAAGATGCACCGGGCGCGATGTTGTACTTGCGCAAGTTCTACCGGCTGCTGGTCAAGGGTGACCGGGATGCCGAGGATCGCGGTGTACTCTGCGAGCGCCTGGGGATCATGGCCGACGATTTCATTTCCCTGGCCAGCGACCCGCTGAAGGACCCGGATTGGTTGCAGGCCAACGATCTCGAGCCGGCCGGAATTCTGCTGGTGACCCGGCCTCCCGCCAGCGACGCGGTGGATACCGACGTGTGCCTGATCTGTCGCGGACGGCGCCAGCAACCCAAGCCGTGTGCCACGGCGTATTGCATTAACAGCATGGCTGATCTGGTCGCTCAGCATCAGCTGTCTTTACGGCGCTGATTTTGCTAGAAGATTGTCTTACAAATGGCAGTCACGAGGTACGCAATGGAAGGTTTAGTCAAACTGGACCGCATCGACATCAGCATCCTGGTAGAGCTGCAGAAAGACGGGCGCATGACCAATGTCAGCTTGGCCGATGCCGTGGGGTTATCGGCCAGCCCCTGTCTGCAACGGGTCAAGCGGCTGGAGTCGGCCGGCTACATCTCCAGCTACAAGGCGCACTTGAACCTGGCGAAGATCACCGAGTCGGTGACGGTCTTCACGGAAATCACCTTGAGCGACCACAAGCGCGAAGACTTCGCCAAGTTCGAGTCGAACATTCGCCTGGTGGATGAAGTGCTCGAATGCCATCTGATCAGCGGTGGCTACGATTATCTGGTGCGCTTCATGACCCGCAGTATCCAGCACTATCAGGAAGTGATCGAAAGCCTGCTGGACAAGAACATCGGCATCTCCAAATACTTCAGCTACATCGTCATCAAATCCCCCGTGCTCAAGGACGGCGTACCGCTGCGCAAGCTGCTGCGGCACTGAAGCATCCTCTCTGTGAGCCCTGTCAGCGATGGGGCCATCAGTCACACCGCATCAACTTCATCGCCAGCAGGCTGGCTCCTGCAATTAGTGCTGCGGCGCGCAATGCACCGTGTTTGGACATCTCGCCGCGCAAACCCGCAAACCCGCCTCATCCTCGCGCAAGCCGCATAAACATCTGTTTCGACCGGCAAAAACAGTTTCCGATCGCCCCGCACCCGCCCATTACGGAACAAATCGTCAAAGTCCCTGCGTTGTAATGCTTGCAGGAAGTGGGGCGCGGTTTGTGAAAGTCGCTGATTCCGCAAGGATGAAGCGCCAGCAACGAATCGTTGAATAACACCAATCGGAGCGAAAAAAAATGCGAATGAGCAACGCAAAAGCACTATTGGGTTACGGCGTCTTCCTGCTGGCCGCCAGCAGCGAAGCACACCAGATCTGGTACGAACAACCACCGGGGCAACCGCTGTCGTTGTACTACGGCGAGTATGAGAAAAACGTGCTGGAAGTCACACCGGGCGGGATGGACCGGTTCGTGCAACTTCAGGGTTGGCCGGCAGGTACTCCCTCCCGGGCACTGCCCCTGACCTTGCAGCGTCAGGCCTTCGCGGTGGCCCACCAGGGCGCCGGCGATGATTCACTGCTGGCACAGGACGCGCATTATCCGATCTTCGATCTGCATGAAGCGGGCAAGACCCTGAAGACCTACTGGACACCCGCCACGCGCTGGGTCGGTGACTTGCGTGCCCGGGTACCGGAGCTGGCGCTGGACATCGTGCCCACCGGCCAGGTCGACGGCAACACCGCGCAATTCCAGGTGTTCTACGCACACAAACCGCTCGCCGAGCAGGACGTGGTGCTGGAAGTCGGGTCGGGTGAAGTGGTCACTCGGCGCACCGACAAGAACGGCAAGGTCAGTTTCGATTTGCCATGGCAAGGGACCTATGTGGTCGCCGTCGAATACAAGGATCGCAGCGCCGGTGAGCGGGTCGGCCCCGATGGTAAAACCGAGCCGTTTGACCTGAAGAGCTTCAGCTCGACGCTGTCGTTCTATCGCACCCAGGGTCAGCCATCGTTGCCGCGGGCACCGTCGCAGCTGCCAGCCTCCGAGATCGCCCGGTTGAAAAAACAGGCCTGACCCCACGTTCCTCCAGGAGTGAGCACTATGTCCCAATCTTCAGGATTGGCCGGGCAGGCGGGAAGTATTTCCCCGGCGCTGGCTACCCCCGCTGTAAAGGCCAACACGCGGATGTTGGCGATCGACGCGCTGCGCGGTTTTGTCATGCTGTTGATGTTGATTGACCATGTACGGGAAACCTTCCTGCTGCACCGTCAGGTCACCGATCCGATTGACGCGTTAAGCGTGACGCCGGACCTGTATTTCACCCGGATGCTCAGCGAGATTTGCGCCCCGGCGTTTATCTTCCTGACCGGTCTGTCGGCGTGGCTCTACAGCCAGAAACACACCGCCAGTGAAACCTCGGTGTTTCTGCTCAAGCGCGGATTGTTCCTGGTGTTTCTGGAAATCACCTTCGTGTGTTTTGCCTGGAACGCTGAGTTTCCGCCCAAGACCCTCTGGTTGCAGGTGATCTGGTGCATCGGCATCTGCATGATCGTGCTGGCCGGACTGCTGCACTTCAAGCGCAGTTGGCTGATCGTGCTCGGGGTGGCGATTGTCGCAGGGCACAACCTGTTCGATAACGTCACGGTGGGGCCTGAGTCGCCGTTCTTTGTGCCGTGGTCGATTCTGCATCAGCGCGTATTTATCGACATCACCGAGTTCACCCGTGCTCGCACCACCTACCCGGTATTGCCGTGGATTGGCGTGATCGTGCTGGGCTGGGCCATCGGGCCGTGGTTTGGCAAGGACATGGATCCCAGCGAGCGTTTGTCCCGTCTGCTCAAACTTGGCGCGGGCCTGCTCGTGGCGTTTGTGTTCATCCGTTACCTGAACGTTTATGGCGAGAAGCCTTGGGTGCAGACCGGTGATTCGTTGCGCACGTTCATGAGCTTCATGAGCGCCAAGAAGTATCCACCTTCGCTGATGTTCCTGATGCCGACCCTGGGGTTGAGTCTGCTTCTGCTTGCACTGTTCGAGAAGCTCCAGGATCGCTGGACGACCTCGACGCTGGCGATTTATGGCGGGGCGCCGATGTTCTTCTACCTCCTGCATTTGTACGTGCTCAAGGCCATGTACCTGGTCGCAGTCGCCATCTGGGGTGCCAACCAGGGCCAGTACTACGGCTTCGATGATCTGCCCATGGTCTGGTTGTGGAGTGCGATTCTCGGGGTCTTGCTGTTCTTCCCGACGCGCTGGTTCGCGGCGCTGAAGCAGCGCCGTCGCGACATTGCGATCCTCAAATACCTCTGAGGCACCCAACGGTGTCCCGCCGGCCGGCGGGACACCTTGCAGATCCTGGTTCTGTGGAGTTGCACCTTGAAAACTTTATCGACACACACCCTGCTATTAGCATTGGGCGGGCAGTCGCTGCTCGCCTGCGCGTCAGAACAAGACACCGCCAAGGGATTCGTCGAGGACAGTCAGTGGAATCTGCTCAACCGCAGTGTCTATGACCGTCGCGACTACGAACATGGCTCGCTGAGCAACGGCGCGCGCAACGCCTACAAACCCCGCGCCGAACGCAGTGACCTTGCCGAAGAATGGGCCTACGGGCTGATGGCCGACTTCACCTCGGGTTTCACTAGAGGGACGGTAGGCTTCGGTGTTGACGCTCACGCCTACTCCGGGTGGGAACTGGACAGCGGCGGCGGGCGAGCAGGCAAGGCGCGGCTGCTGGGCGTCGACAATGAGGGCCATCCGAAGGATGAATTCAGTCGCGGCGGCGCCGTGGCCAAGTTGCGTTTCTCCTCGACGGAATTGCGTTATGGCGAGCAGCGGGTGAAAACCCCGGTGTTCGGTTCATCCGACAGCCGCCTGTTGCCCGAAACCGCCACCGGCTGGCTGTTGACCAGTCGCGAATTGCCCGCGACTACCTTGTACGGCGGGCACTTCACCGAAAGCACGGACCGCAATGCCAGCAGCCACGACCAGGGCTTTGTGGTCAATTACTCCAACGCCAGGCAGGGCAACAGCTTTGACCTGGTCGGGGTACGCAACACGGCAATCAAAGGGCTCAATGCCAGTCTGTTCAGCGCCGTCTACGACGACACCTGGCGTCAACAGTACCTGGGTGCGCTCTACACCCTGCCCACGGCACAGGGTCAGGACCTCACCTTCGACCTGAATCTGTACCACACGCAGGACACCGGCAAAGCGTTGTCAGGGCGGATCGACAACACCACCTGGAGTTTGCTGACGACCTACAGGTTCGGTGCCCACAGCTTTGGCGTGGGGTATCAAAAGGTCGACGGCGACACGCCCTACGACTATGTCACTCGCGGTGCGATCTACCTGAGCAATGCCGTGGCGTTGTCGGACTTCAACGCCCCGCAGGAAGCGTCCTGGCAAGCCCGTTACGATCTGAACCTGGCCGGCTATGGCGTGCCCGGTCTGACGTTCGGTGCACTCTACGTGCGCGGCAGTGGCATCGACGGCAGTCACATGGACCCCAATGGCGGTTACAGCTGGCTGGGATACGGCAAGGGAGGCAAACACTGGGAGCGCGACGTGCAGGCCAAGTACGTGGTGCAGTCCGGGGTGGCGAAGAACTTGGCGTTTACCCTGCGTCACGCGGTGCATCGTGGCAACGCCGCGCAAGCGGAGCTGGATGCCAACCAGATTCGCCTGGCCGTCGAGTATCCGCTTGGGGGGAAGTTCTGAAGTAAGCGACAAGCTTGCGGCGTGCGGCGTGCAGCTCCTATGCTGACTTCTCCGCCTCCACTCTGCGAACTACGCCAATGCTTGAGGTCCGAGACGTCTTCAAAAGCTACTCCACGGCCCAAGGCCCGCTGCCGGTCTTGCAGGGTGTCGATCTGCGACTGGAGGCGGGGAGCAGTCTGGCGTTGATGGGGGAGTCGGGGAGCGGCAAGAGTACCTTGCTGCACCTGGTGGCGGGGCTCGATCGGGTGGATCGCGGCGAGATTACACTGGATGGGCAGGCGCTGGCGTTGATGAGCGAGCGTCAGTTGGCGAATTGGCGGCGGCTGCAGATTGGCCTGGTGTTCCAGCAGTTCAACCTGATTGGCAGTTTGCGGGTCGAGGACAATCTGGCGTTTCAGGCGCGGTTGGCCGGGCGCCTGGATCAGGGGTGGCTGGCGCAACTGGTGGAGCGTCTGGGGCTGGGGGATTTGCTCCAGCGTTATCCCGAGCAGTTGTCCGGTGGTCAGCAGCAGCGGGTGGCATTGGGGCGGGCCTTGGCGTCGCGCCCGTGCTTGTTGCTGGCCGATGAGCCTACCGGCAGCCTCGATGAGCACAGCAGCGACGAAGTGCTCGACTTGATGCTGGAATTGCTGGCCGGCACCTCGACGCGCTTGCTGATGGTCACCCACAGTCCGCGGGTGGCGGCGCGATTGGCCCAGCGCGTGATGCTACAAGGTGGCCGCCTGGTCGACCCTGGCCCGCCGTCATGAACGTTCTGCGCGAAACCCTGCGCGCACTGCTCAGTCATTGGCGCCAGCACCCGGTGCAGTTTTTCAGCGTGCTGACCGGCCTGTGGCTGGCCACCGGATTGTTGACCGGGGTGCAAGCCCTGAACACTCAGGCGCGCGACAGTTACGCGCGGGCCAATCAGTTGATTGGCGGCGAGCCCCAGGCCAGTTTGACTGCGCCGGATGGGGCGAATTTTTCCCAGGACTGGTTTGTCGCACTGCGTCAGGCCGGCTGGCCGGTATCGCCGACGTTGCAGGGACGGCTGTCGCTCAAGGGGCACGAAGGGCAGCGCTTGCAACTGCTGGGCATCGAACCCTTGTCGCTGCCGGTGGGCTCGGCACTCGCCGGTCAGTCTCTGGATCTGCCACAAATGGTTGACTTCATCAGCCCGCCGGGGCGCACCTGGATTGCCCCGCAGACCCTGCAGGCGTTGGGGCTGCGCGAGGGCGATCAACCCCAGGCCAGCAACGGCCAGGCGCTGCCTGCACTGCACAGTCAGGCGGATATGGCCCCCGGTGTGCTGCTGGTGGACATCGGCGTCGCGCAGCAGGTTCTGGCTTTGCCCGGGCAGGTTTCACGTCTGTTGCTGCCCAAGGAATTCGCCACCAGCGACCGGCCCTTACCC
Organism: Pseudomonas fluorescens; assembly: GCF_019212185.1. Taxonomy (NCBI): domain Bacteria; kingdom Pseudomonadati; phylum Pseudomonadota; class Gammaproteobacteria; order Pseudomonadales; family Pseudomonadaceae; genus Pseudomonas; species Pseudomonas fluorescens. The sequence continues at coordinate 4,152,994 of NZ_CP078138.1, read as the reverse complement.
GAAGCCTTTCATACGCGCTTGCAGTTGAATCACGGCAGTGATGAAAACAATCTGGCGCGTCTCACCGAAAGTTTTCATCTGAATCTCGACGCCCTGGGGTTCCTTTCCTTTGTCGTCGGTTTGTTCATCGTCCATGCCGCCATTGGCCTGGCGCTGGAGCAGCGCCGTGGCCTGTTCAGAACCCTGCGCGCCTGCGGCGTCAGCGTGCCGATGCTGGTGCTGTGCCTGAGTCTGGAGTTGGGCGCCCTGGCCCTGCTGGGCGGGCTGTTCGGTGTGGTCAGCGGCTACCTGTTGGCCAGCGTGTTGCTGCCGGATGTCGCTGCCAGTCTGCGTGGATTGTACGGCGCTGAAGTGGCGGGGCAGTTGAGTCTCAGTCCCTGGTGGTGGCTCGGTGGCCTTGGCGTCAGCCTGTTCGGTGCGTTGCTGGCCGGGGTCGACAGTTTATTGCGTGCGGCGCGCTTGCCGCTGTTGGCCCTGGCCGATCCCCAGGCCTGGCGTCAGGCCCATGGCCGCTGGTTGCGGCGTCAGGCTCTGGTGGCTTCGATTGCGGCACTGATTGGGTTGCTGTCCTGGGGTTGGGGCGACAGCCTGAGCAGTGGATTTGTCCTGCTGGCGGCGCTGTTGTTGGCGGCGGCACTGGGCTTGCCGGTGCTGCTCGATGCGCTGCTGCACCGCGCCAGACGCCACACTCGCTCGGTGCTCGGCCAATGGTTTGTCGCCGATTGCCGGCAGCAGTTGCCGGCGTTGAGCCTGGCGTTGATGGCGCTGCTGCTGGCGCTGGCCGCCAACATCGGTGCCGGGAGCATGACCGCCGGTTTTCGCCAGACCTTCAGCGACTGGCTGGAGCAACGCCTGAGCGCCGAGTTGTACATCAGCCCACAGAACCCTGCGCAGGCGCTACAGGTGCAGCAATGGTTGGCGCAACAGAGCCTCGCGACCGTACTGCCCAATTGGCAGGCCTCGCTGACGCTGCAGGGCTGGCCGGCGGACCTGTACGGGGTGATCGACCATCCGACCTATCGTCAGCATTGGCCATTGCTCGAAGCCCTGGGCGACGCCCCCTGGGACCAACTGGCAACGCAGGACACGCTGATGCTCAGTGAGCAACTGGCGCGGCGCCTCAAGCTGCGCCTGGGCGACCGGCTGACCATCACCACACCCCAAGGGCAATGGTCGCCGCAATTGATTGGCATCTACGCCGACTATGGCAACCCCAAGGGCCACCTGCTGGTGAGTGCCGAGCACTTGCTGCAGCACTGGCCCACGCTTAGCCCCAATCGCTTCAACCTGTACCTGGAGCCGAGCGCGATACCGGCATTGCTGACGGCCCTGCACGCCAACGTGGCCATCGACGACAGCCGAATAGTCGATCAAGCCCGTCTCAAGGGCTGGTCGAGCCAGGTGTTCGAGCGCACCTTTGCCGCCACCGCCGCGCTCAACAGCCTGACCCTGGGCGTGGCGGGCGTCGCATTGTTCATCAGCCTGTTGACCCAGAGCCAAAGTCGCCTGGGGCAGTTGGCGCCGTTGTGGGCGATGGGCGTCACGCGGCGGCAACTGATGTTGCTCAACCTTGGCCAGACCTGGCTGTTGGCACTCTTGACCCTGCTTCTCGCGGTACCCTTGGGATGGGTCCTGGCCTGGTGCCTGAACACGGTGATCAACGTGCAGGCCTTCGGCTGGCGCTTGCCGATGCGGGTGTTCCCGTGGCAGTTGGCGCAACTGCTGGGATTGGCCATGTTGGCGACCCTGTTGGCCTCGGGCTGGCCGCTGTTCAGCCTGTACCGCACCCAGCCTGCGGACCTGCTCAGGAGCTTCGCCCATGAGGATTAAGTGGCTGCTGACGGTATTGCTGCTGTTGAGCGGCTGTGATCAGCCCGCCGACACCGGGCAAGGCTTCGCCGGGCTGGGCAGCGAAGCGGCGGCATTCAGTCAGGTCACGCCGGGGCGGGTGTTTAGCTTCCCCGCCGACCACGGTGCGCATGACGGTTACCGCGTCGAATGGTGGTACCTCACCGCCAACCTCAAGGATGCCGAAGGCCGCGAATTCGGCGTGCAGTGGACCTTGTTCCGTAATGCCCTGAAGGCCGCTGCGGAGCAACCCGGCTGGGCCAGCCAGGTGGTCTGGCTGGGCCACGCCGCAGTGACTTCGGCCACCACCCAACATGCCGCCGAACGCTATGCCCGAGGCGGCATCGGCCAGGCGGGGGTGAGCACCGTGCCCTTTGCCGCATGGATCGATGACTGGCGCCTGAGCAGCCAATCCGCGTCTGGCGATCCCTTGGCCGCGTTACGGGTCGAGGCCAGCGGCAAGGGTTTCAGCTACCGCTTGCAGCTGACTTCCAACCGTCCGTTGGTGTTGCAAGGGGATCAGGGCTACAGCCGCAAATCCGCGCAGGGCCAGGCGTCGTATTACTACAGCCAGCCATTTCTGGCCGCCAGCGGCAGCCTGGAAATCGACGGCACCGTGTATGAGGTCGGCGGCCCGGCCTGGCTCGACCGTGAGTGGAGCAGCCAGCCGCTCAGCGCCGGGCAAAGCGGTTGGGACTGGTTTTCCCTGCACCTCGACAGTGGCGCGCAGGTGATGCTGTTCCGCGTGCGGCAAACGGACGGTCAGGCGTACGTGAGCGGCACCTGGATCGACCCCCAGGGGCAGGCCAGCCCGTTGACTGGCGCCGATGTGAGCCTGACGCCGCTGGCCAACACAACGGTTGCGGGCCGCACCCTGCCGACGCGCTGGCAGTTGAGGATTGCGGCACATGGCCTGGACATCAGCGCCTCCGCGTTGAACCCGAATGCCTGGATGGACTTGCGGATTCCTTACTGGGAAGGGCCGGTGCAGTTGAACGGGAGCCACGGCGGCAGCGGTTATCTGGAAATGACCGGCTACTGAATGCGCCAATTGCACGCAAGCGCCGGATGTTTCAGGAAATCTACTGATCTATGTCTATGCTCACTCAGCACACCAGACTTTAGGCTAGAGCTGACAGTCAATGTCCCCATTTCTTAGTACAGGGAAGGTATCACCATGAAGCTTCATGCACTGACCAAAGCCATTACCCTCGCGACGCTGCTGTCCACCGGCAGCCTGTGTGCCTACGCTGCCGAAATTCCATTTTCCGAAGTGGTGGTCGCCAATCAGATAGAGACCAAGGTGGTCTCCGTCGATGCGGCCAATCACCTCGTCGTGCTTGAAGGTAACGGGGGCAAGCCGGTCTCGATCCAACTCAGTGAGCAGGCCAAGGACCTGGGTAATTTGAAGGCGGGCGACACGGTGAGACTGGATGTCGTGCGCTCGGTCGTCGCGCTGCTCGACACCGATATCGATAAAGGCTTGCCCGGCACGGTCGAGCGCGTTGGCGAAATCCGTGCCACGGCGGACAACCCTAATCCAGGTGGCACCGCTTATCGTCAGGTCAAGGTGCAGTTGAAAATCACCGCCATCGACGTGAAGAAAAATGAAGTGACGCTGCAAAATCCTGAGGGCCTGAAAAAGACGGTGGTCGTGGAAAAACCCGAGCTGCAAGCCAAGCTGAAAGACCTCAAGGTCGATCAGAGCGTGAACGTGGTTTACACCGATGTGTTGAAGGTGACGACCCTGCGTTAAACGCTGCGCTACGAAAAAAAAGCGACACCCGCCGAGGCCGGGGTTCGCTTTTTTTCGTTTATGGGCATTGGTGAAATAGGTTGTGAGAAATGTTCAGAAATTTACAACGGACATATCTGCCAGTTTGCATTAATATTACCGCCGTTCGCCCAGTATTTTGGCTCTTTACCAGTGCAAGGATTGCCGAGGCCAGAATACTGGGCGAACTTCCTCCCAACGTTCGACAAACAACATTCGAAAGTACTATTGACTCGAATGTCCGGACTACTTTCCTGATGATTTCAACGCGGATAGACAGTCGTCTATCGAACGCTGTTGTGTCTGCGCATACAAACCCAACTCGTCGATAGTCCTGCGCCCCAGGGCCTGCTCGAATGCGGCCTGGTTGGCGTGTTGGGCGTAGTGACTTTGTGCGGCGTCCCCCAGATTCGACTGGAATATCCCTGCGGCACTGACCGGCAAAAAGTCTTCATACACCAGCGGCTCCATGTACAGGTAACCGGCGTCGAGCAGGGCGTCCAGGTCCAGGCCCTGCAACTCGGCGGCGGACGCGGCCTGGCCCTGCTCGCTGACGAAGTAGCGAAAGTACGCGAGGCCTTGCTCGCGCAACTCGGCCCAGGTGTCCGGGAAGGCCTCGAAGTGCTGCTGCATCAGGCGGTTGTAGCGCTGAGCATTGGCCTCGTTGGGGAACGCCTTGAGTTCATCGCGGGCGGCATTGAGCAGGCGGTCGTAGAGGGCGCGACCTTGGGGGGTGAGGGCTGCGCCACGTTGTTCGATTTCGCCGAAGCGTGCGCTGTGGCTGCCGCTGGCCTGTTGCTGGTCGGTGAAGGCAATGGCTTCGTCCAGCGCCTTGAAGCTGGTCTGGCGCAACAGGATCGGGCATTGCCGACGCGGTGGGCCTTCGATCACCGCCTTGGGTGTGATGCCGTGGACCGGCATTTGCGCCTGCACGATATCGATGTCCAGGGTGCGCGGGGTCAGGTGATTGATGTGCGGGCCCTTGAATGCGACCACGTCGGCGATCAAGCGATGCTGGGCGCTGAGCTGCTGGTATTGCTCGGCCGTGACCGTGGCGCGGTGGTGCCAGCGGAAGGTTTCCAGGGCCTGCGCGACAAACTGTTCGACCTGCTGCTCGTCGAGACCGCCATGCTGTTCGGCGTGGGCGATCAGTTCGAGGGCCTTGGTGGTGAAGATCGAACGTTGCGCCAGCACCGACTCGGCAAAGTGGCGCAGTTCGGAATTTTCAATCAGTTCCAGGCGCAGCAGCGAGGTGAACACCCGGAACGGGCTGACCTGCAAGGCACTTTCATGCACTGCGCGGAATGCCGTGGAATGCACCGGGACCCCGGCCGGTGTAAGGTCGTAGTAACCCACCGGCTGCATGCCCATGACCGCGAACAGCCGGCACAGGGTGGCCAGTTCTTCGGCGGTGCCGACGCGGATCGCGCCATGGCGTTCCAGGTCCAGGCGTTGGATTTCGCCGGTGCTGTGCAATTGCCGGGCGATCGCCGGCTGCTGTTCCAGCACCTGGGCGTTGGTCTGCGCCACCAGTTCCATCAGTGCGCCGTACAGCGGCACTTCTTCGCGGTACATGTCTGACATTGCCCGCGAGAAGCGTTGGCGGATCAGGTCAGGGCTGACGAGGTTCGGCGTGTTCATCAATTTGCATCCCGGCACGGTGACAGTGGAGTAGGCCGATTCTGTTCGGCACTGTGCGGGCTGGCAAACGAAGTTTCTTCAGAACTTCATTCTGCAAATGACTGGTGCCTGGCGCTTATCGGCGTGGCCGCTCGAGAAACTCCCGGTAAAGGGCGGCCATGTCTCGCGGGCGTTCGACCATCGGCATGTGGCCGATGCCCTCGAGGATTTCCAGGCGCGCCCCAGGAATGCCATTGGCCCAGAGTTGCGCGCTGCTGACATGCAGCAGGCGGTCCTTGCGTCCCCAGACCACCAGGGTCGGCGCGAGGATCGCTGACAGGCGTGCGGTCATGGGTTCGCTGGCGTGGAAGTCGTCGAAGATTTCCGCCAGTTCCTCGCGCCGCTCCTGATAGCGCTCGGCAATCGCGGCCAGGACAATGCGCGGCACCCAGGGCGGGGAAGCCATGGTCATGCCGTAGAGTTGCCGGAAGTCGGCCGCTGAATTGACCAGGAACGGATTGCGCCCGGCCTCCAGCATGCGCCCCATGTCGCTGGGCTCGGGCGAAGGGAGGCCGGCGGCATCGAGCAGGGTCAGCGAGGCGACGCGCCCGGGATGGGTAGCGGCCAGCCAGGCGGCGATGTAGCCGCCCATGGAGTTGCCGATCAGGTGCACCTTGCCGATGCCGCAGACGTCGAGCAACTGGATCATCCGCTCGGCCTGGACCGGGATGTCGTAGCCGCCACCCGCCTTGAACCCGGTTTCGCCATGCCCGGCGAGGTCCGGAATGATCACCCGGCAATCGTCGACAAAATGCTTGGCGAAGCGCAGCCAGATGCTTTTGTCGGCACTGAAACCGTGGAGCATCAGGATGGTTCGGTCGGGCGTGTCGGGGCCGGCCTGGTAGGTCACCATGCCCATCTCGGCGATCGGCATGGTGATTTTATCCAGGCGATACAGGCGCGCCTCCAGAGCGATGCTCGCGTCGTAGATGAGGTGGCCGAGTCGCGGCCAGGTGCGCCAGGTCCATAACACAAGCAGTGCGACAACGATCAGCACGACGAACATCGACTTCTCCCTAAAACACTCAGGACAAAATATGGTCGGCCGGTTTCAGCCGTCGGGTCAATTGGTGGTAGCTGAAACTGAAGCCGGGAAACATGGCGATCACGTGGCCGCTTTTGCTTTGGTACCAACTGTGGCAGCCGCCGGATTGCCACACGGTGCGTGCCATCTCCTGGTGAATCATCTGCGTATAGGCCTGCTCCGCCTCCCGGCGCACCTCGATGCTGCGCAACCCCTGATCCTTGAGGGTGCGGATGCAGTCGAGGATGTAGTTCATCTGCGACTCGATGATAAACAGCGCTGAAGTATGGCCGATGCCGGTGTTGGGGCCGGTGACGATGAACAGGTTGGGGAAGTCCGGCAGGCTGGTGCCCAGGTAGGCGCGCGGGTACTGCGCCCAGGCGTCACTCAGGCGGGCGCCGTGTTTGCCCAGTACAGGGTAGGCGATCACACCGTCAGTGGCGTCGTAACCGGTGGCCCAGACGATCAGGTCGAGGTCGATGTGCTGGCCGTCGAGAGTCTGGATGCCGCGCTCATCCAGGGCGGCGATGCCCTGGTCACGGCCATGCAACGTGACGTTGCTGCGGCTCAGGGCCGGGTACAGGGTGCTGGAGAGGATCACCCGCTTGCAGCCGATGGTGAAATCCGGGGTGAGTTTCCTGCGCAACTCGGCGTCCGGCACCTGGCGCTTGAGGTGGCGCAACGCCTGGCCCTGGACCAGTTTCAAGGCGCTGGTGGAGTACTTGAAGGCAATCACCCGGGTTTCGAATTGCCAGTAAATCAGCCAGCGCAACAGGGTGTAGGCCGGCTTGATACCCAGTAGCCAGCGCTGAAAGCGGCCGAAGCGGCGGTCGGCGCGGGGCAGCACCCAGTGGGCGCTGCGCTGGAAGACATGCAGCTGCGCCACCTGCGGCGCCAGCGCGGGAATGATCTGTGCGGCACTGGCGCCGCTGCCGACAATGGCCACGCGTCGGTTGCGATAGTCGTAGTTGTGATCCCAGGCGTTGCTGTGAAAGCTCTTGCCGGCAAAGCGCTGCAGGCCCTTGAAGGGCGGGACAACCGGTTGGCTCAACGGCCCGGAGGCATTAATCAGGAACTGCCCACGGAAAATACCTTTGTCGCGGGTGAAGACCTGCCATTGCCGGGCATCCTGATCCCACTCGACGCGCTCGACATTGGCCTGCAATTCGACCTTGTCGCGCAATTGGAAGTGATCGACGACGTACTGGGTGTATTGCTGCAGTTCGGCCTGTTCGGCAAACATCTGCGTCCAGCGCCAGGAGGCGAACGACAGCGAGTAGAGAGGCGAAGGTACATCCACTGCGGCACCGGGGTAGGTGTTCTGGCACCAGGTACCGCCAAAAAAATCCCGTCGTTCCAGCAGGCGGAAATCACTGATTCCCGCCTTCAGCAGGTTGACTGCCGCACACTGGCCGCCAAACCCGCTGCCGATGATCAGCACCTGATAGCTGTGCATGCGCCTCCTCGCTCAATGTGCAGACTGCCTACGGGCCCAGGGTGCAATCATTCCCTTTCATTTATAGTCAATCTTTCGCCTGGTCGCCGGTGATGGCTATTTGACGTTGCCCTGATAGACTCGATGCTATTCCCGAGTGGGTGAGCCGTTGCTGGTGGATTCCCTGCTGCAGCCAAAAGGAGCGTTGGGCCCATGCAATCTGTTGTCGGCAAGGGACTGTTATTGGCCAGGAGGCAATACCGCTCGCGCACCCTGGGGGTGCTGCTGGGCCTGCTGTGCGTAGGTGCGGCAGTCCTGCCGCTCGACCCGCCCAACTGGCTGGTGGCGCTGATGCTGTTCAACGGCCTGTTGTGGCCGCACCTGGCCTATCAATGGGCTCGTCGTTCGGCGTCGGTGTTTCACGCGGAAAAGCGCAGTCTGCTGATCGATTCGCTGATGGGCGGCTTCTGGGTGGCAGCCATGCAGTTCAATCCGCTGCCCAGTGTCGTGACCTTGTCGATGATGGCCATGGGTAATGTGGCCCTTGGGGGCGTGCGCTTTCTGCTGCTTGGTACCTTGGCCCAGTTGCTCGGCCTGGGGGTTGGGCTGCTGCTGTTTTTTCCGGCCTCGATACCGGCCACCAGCCCCCTGCAGCTTTACGCCTGCCTGCCATTGCTGACGCTTTACCCACTGGCGCTGGGTTGGGTGTGCTTTCGTCAGACCCACGCGCTGAGTCAAAGCCGGCGCCAACTGCTCGCCCTGAGTCGCACCGACAGCCTGACCGGCCTGTTGAATCACGGGGCGTGGAAAGATGCTCTGGAAATAGAGTTCCAGCGTTGCCAGCGCCAACAGAGTGGCGGGGCGATCGCGCTGATCGATATCGACCACTTCAAGGCCATCAATGACACCTACGGTCACGTCGCCGGTGACATCGTGCTGCGCCAGTTGAGCAAAATCCTCAAACAGAACCTGCGTGCCACCGACATCGCCGGACGTTATGGCGGCGACGAGTTCTGCGTGATCCTCCCCGATGTACCGCTGGCCCGTGCCGTGCAAGTCATGGACGCGCTGCGCGATCGTTTTGCCGGCCTTGGCTACGAGCACAATCCTGCGCTGCAAGTCAGCCTGAGCATCGGCCTGGCCGCCTTCAATCCGATGCACAGCGACGCCACCCAATGGCTGAGCGACGCCGACCTGGCGCTGTACGCGGCCAAGACCACCGGGCGTAATCGGGTTATCTGCCATGCTGACGGGTTGGTGCAGCGGGTGACTGCGGGGACGGTTTGAGTTGGGGGGTGCTGGCTTGACAGCGGTGAGGTCCGAGCATACAGGCCAGAAAATCAGTCCAACGGCGCCTCAATAAACGCCGGCAACTGCTCCGCATAGGCCGTGAACTCACTGATCCTCGGAAATTGCACCACATCCACCTGATCCGCCACCACCCACTGCGTAAAGCTCCAGGCCACGGCCAGGGTGATACCGTCCTGCTCCAGGCGACCATCCATCCTCAGCGGCTGCTTCTCAAGCTCCTGCTCCAGCGCCGAATACGCCGCGTGCAATTGGCCACTGACGCGCTCGAGCCAAGGCGCGTGTTGTTTCTCTTCGGGACGCAGGTTGCGTTCGTAATAAATCTGCACCGACTTTTCGCACGCCGCCAGCGCCAGGCCAATCAGGCGCAGTGCGCGCAGGCGTTGGGGCAGGGCGCTGGGCAACAGGCTGTTGCCAGGACCGGTCAAGGCTTCCAGGTACTCGATGATCAGGCTGGAATCCATCAGTACTTCGCCATCATCCAGCACCAGGGTGGGCGCCTTGACCACCGGGTTGATTGCCTGAAATGCCTCGAAGCCGCGAAATACCGAGATCGCCGCGTGCTCGAATGGGATGTCCAGCGTCTTGAGGCTGATGGCGACGCGCCTTACGTAGGGTGAGTCGAGCATTCCGATCAATTTCATGTGCAGCTCCTTGGACGTTGGGTGGCGAGTGTCTGACTCTAGCGCTAAATCCACGGTGATCCAAAGGGCCTTTCGGGGCTGGCAGCCGTTGGTCTTCTATATACAGCCATTGCAGGGAATTTCTTGCTATAAACACACTCCGATAACCGCCCCAAAGCTTGCCGCAGAGCAATTTCCGGGCTTTGTCTGACAAATTCCCTGTCTTTTCAGTTGCTGAGGCTGTCACTCGGCCTTAGACTGCCGCCCCTCGTAAATTGAGTGCCGGGTGGCGCTTGGAATGTATGGCGCCTTTCCGAGACCGTTGCAGGTCGACCGGAACGCTCCCTGATTCGCCTTAATGCACGTATTTTTTATAGAGAAATCAATGACAAAGGATAAGTTGCTGGCCATGCCGGCGGATGACTACATGAATGCCGAGCAACAGGCTTATTTCACAGAGCTGCTGCAAAACATGAAGGTGGAAACCCACGAGCGTATCGAGCAGAACCGTATCGCCATTGAAAGCCTGGACTCCCCGGCAGACCCGGCTGACGCGGCTTCGGTCGAAGAAGAACGCACCTGGCTGGTGAACGCCATCGACCGTGACCAGCGCATGCTGCCACAACTCGAGCGCGCCCTGGAGCGTATCGGCGACGACAGCTTTGGCTGGTGTGACGACAGCGGCGAGCCGATTGGCCTGAAGCGCCTGCTGATCAGCCCGACCACCAAGTACTGCATCGAAGCTCAAGAGCGTCACGAGCAAATCGACAAGCACCAGCGTCAAGCCTGATTCGCTGTCTCAGCCCGTCTGGGCTGTCGCACAAAGATCGCAGCCTGCCCCATCGTCCGGTGAATGAACCCCGGGCGTAAGGGTGGGCTGCGATCTTTGCATTTCGTCGTGGGCCGATTTTGCAGGCGCGCTGCCACGGCATTGTTACCGACTGCGCAACTGAATAGTGCAGGCATATGGCTATTTATCTCTCTGTGATTTCATTAAAATAGTTAGCAGGCTAATGAATATCCTGAGGTAGATCCATGCAATGCAAGGTTGATGTCGCGGTCATGATAGGCAGTGGTGTGCCGGCCGGAATGCGCGCGCTGGGAAAGCGAGTGTGTTGGGTCGTGCTGCTCAATGGCGAGCAATGCGGTACCGCATTTGCCAGTCGCAGTGAAGCGCAGGAATGCAGGTCCGCGTGGCTGGCGCAATTGAACGTCGAGCCAACGGCATGGCAACAGCAGGCGGGTCGGTAGGTCTTCGATAAAGCGCCGCAGTGGGCGCAGTCAGGTCGTTTGATTGACCAGTAGACTGCGCCGAAGGTGTGGGCTGTTATTCAATGATTGACTTCGAGTTGACGGGCGAGTGCGCAGGCTTCGTTGTGATTGGCGCGGAATCCTCTTACGCGACCCGTGGCGATTTCTGTGATATGAAAGAAACTATTCCCCGCCAAGGTCACCTGATAACGCAGTTGAACCGACGGTTCAACGTCCGCTTGCTGTTCGTTGCAGCTCCCGTGTTGCGGAGTGTGGGGCCGATAGAGTGCGATTGGCGGGTTATGACTTGAAGTGGTTTGTGGGCGCATATGAATTCCTTTTCCATGGGTTGCCGACGGTTGCACAACACTTTCGGTAGTCGAGAAGTGCATGGCTGCTCTAGAATTGCCTCCACTGACGGAGGCCGCTGCTTATCTAAAGCAATTTTTTTCCGGCGATATGTCAGAGAAGGTGTTTTTTACGTAGGGTTTTCTCCCTAAAGTTGATATTTCTAGTTTTTCTGACTGTTAGAGGGATAAATTCCTTCAACATCTGACGACAGTCGGGCAAGACGCAAGGACAGGCAATCCAGTAGCCTGCTCCCGTTACGCACTGAAGTGATCGCCCTGCGACTTCAAGGTTAGAGTCTGGTCATGGCTGCAACAGTTCGGTATGGCCGTTATTGATTGCCCGTTTTTTTCACGGACAGTGTCATTTTCAGAATTGGGGATATTTCGTTGGCAGTAAGTAATCTCGATATGCACGCTTTGTTTGTGCTCGGTGATCTGCGCGCAAAGCTGGTTAAACAGTTCCAATCGCGCTTCGTCTACATCACCGAACAAACCCCCGAAGGTATATACGTCGCCGAGATCGACACCGAGTCGGCGCTGGTGGTGGACGACAAGCAACGACTTGAACTCAAGGTAGGCGATCACTTTCGCGCGGCGGTATTACCCAGCCGTGAAGGTGGCAAGATGGAAATCAAGTTCCGCGAGATCAAGTTGACCGTTTATGGTCTTGGCGATTACGCCTTTGTCACCACCGCCGATGGTCATGCGATTGTATTCAAGGAAGGCCACAGCGTGGTCACTGTGTTCGCCGCCAACCAGCAATTGCAGGAAGGCCTGACCAAGACCCTCAAAGCGGTAACGGCCAAGGCCGCGAAGTTCCGCAAGGGTGAGTTGGTATCGTTCAAGGCCAGCGAGTAAATGAGCCTGTCCCGCGCCGAATTCCACGAACAGAACCTGCAGGGCGCACGCGCCAAGGCAGTCGAGTTGTTCGCGCAAAAGGCGCAGATGCAGGGCGCCTGGCTGAACTGGGTGGCCGCACAGCTCTACCTGCTGCGGCCGCCGGAATACGCGAGCATGGTCCGCAGAGAGTTGCAGCGCTTGCAGGAACCGTCAGCCGAGTAAGCCTCGTTGCATCGATGTCAGGAACCTCTACTACAGTCCACTGACTGAACAAGCAGAGGTTGGCGATTGTTCTTCGCCAAGCCGTCCTGTCATCGCTGTGAACAGAACGAGGTGCAAGGCATGAAAGGATTTCGACTGCTACTGGCCAGTACCCTGACCGCCATGGGGCTGCTGGGCACGCCCGCTGCGGCCAGTGCTGCCCAGGCGCCGATCCATTTCGCCGACCTGAATTGGGAAAGCGGCAGTCTGATTACCGACATTTTGCGGATCATTGTCGAGAAGGGTTACGACCTGCCAACCGACACCCTTCCAGGCACCACCATTACCCTGGAAACCGCCCTGGCCAACAACGACATCCAGGTGATTGGCGAGGAGTGGGCCGGGCGCAGTCCGGTGTGGGTCAAGGCCGAGGCAGAAGGCAAGGTGGTGAGCCTGGGCGATCCCGTCAAGGGCGCCACCGAGGGTTGGTGGGTGCCGGAGTACGTGGTCAAGGGTGACCCTGCCAAAGGCATCAAGCCCCTGGCGCCCGACCTGCGCAGCGTCGCGGACCTGAAGCGTTACAAGGATGTGTTCGCCGATCCGGAAACCCCCGGCAAGGGGCGCTTCCTCAATAGCCCGATCGGCTGGACCTCGGAAGTGGTCAACCAGCAAAAACTCAAGGCCTATGGCCTGAGCGATAGCTATGTGAATTTCCGCAGCGGCTCGGGCGCGGCGCTGGATGCGGAAATCACCTCGTCGATCCGGCGCGGCAAGCCGGTGCTGTTCTACTACTGGTCACCGACGCCCTTGCTGGGGCGTTTCAAGCTGATCCAACTGGAAGAGCCGCCATTTGACGCTGAGGCCTGGAAGACCCTGACCGATGCCGATAACCCCAATCCCCAACCGACCCGTTCGCTGGCCTCCAAGCTGTCGATCGGTGTGTCTACACCGTTCCAGAAACAGTACCCGCACCTGGCCGAGTTCTTCAGCAAGGTCGACCTGCCCATCGATCCGCTGAACAAGGCGCTGGCACAGATGAGCGAACAACACAGCACCCCGCGCCAGGCCGCCGAAACCTTTATGAAGGCGCATCCGGACGTGTGGAAGGCCTGGCTGCCCAAGGACATCGCCGACAAAGTGGCGATCGCTCTTTAGCCGACGACCGGCACCGAACATTGACAAAGCGCAAGGCGATGACATTCGCACTGGACTAGGCTGTTTGCTCTGCCAACGTTGCGAGGAATTTCGATCATGACCTTCGTGCTTGCTCAGTGGATCGCTGCTGCCCTGGTGCTGATCAGCTTGATCCACGTGTATTGGGCCTTGGGTGGGCAATGGGCGACAGACGTCGTCATACCGCAGATACCGGGACGAGAAGGGCAGGGGTTGCGCCCGGCGTTCAAACCTTCCGCACTGCTGACCCTGGCAGTGGCCGTCGGGCTGCTGCTGGTGGCACTGATTGTCAGCCTGCGGGTCGGGCTGTTCGTGCCGCAGATAGAGCACTGGTCGCTGCAATGGCTGATCAGCGCCATGGCCTTGCTGATGTTCGCCAGGGCCATTGGCGATTCGGAACTGGTGGGCTTTTTCAAGGAGCGGGCGGGCTCGAAGTTCGCCCGCCTCGACACCTGGGCCTACTCGCCCCTGTGCGTGGTGCTGGGGGCCGGTCTGCTGGCGGTTGCCTGGGTTTAAGTCAACTGCCGCTTTCGCTGCGTCGGCTGCTGATTTCAGCCGGTACATCATCGCCCGCCATGCGCTTGCGGAACAGCGCAGCGCGGGCCAATAGCAGGGTGGTCACAGGCATGGTGATCGCCAGCAAAATCGGGATCAGCCACGCGTGCAGCACGGGGCTGGACTTGAGCGCGGAAAAATAAATGATTGAGGCCAGCGCCACGCACCAGGCACCCAGTGTGGAGGCCAGTGCCGGTGGGTGCATGCGCCGGAAAAACTCTTTCAAACGCAGCAAGCCGATAGCGCCGATCAAGGCGAACAGGCTGCTGAGCACCAGCAGGATGGCCACCGTCAATTCGACCCAGAGCGGCAGTTGCTCAAGCGCATTCATTCGATCACCTCGCCACGCAGAAGGAATTTCGCCAGGGCAAACGAGCCGACGAAGCCGAACAGTGCAATCAACAGCGCGGCCTCGAAGTAGGTGTCACTGGCATAGCGGATGCCCAGCACCAACATCATCAGCATGGCGATGATGTACAGGTAGTCGAGGGCGAGGACGCGGTCCTGGGCCGACGGGCCCTTAAACAGGCGGATCAGGGTCAGGATCATCGCCAGCGAGAACAGGAACAGGCTGCAGAGGATCGCGTTGGAGAGCAGGGCGCTCATTCGAAGATCTCCATCAGGGGGCGCTCGTAAGTGGTCTTGAAGTGCTCGATAAACAGCGCTTCGTCGTCCAGGTCGAACACGTGCAACAGCAGAATGCTACGGTCCAGCGCCAGCTCCGACCAGACTGTGCCCGGCACCACCGTGGTGATCATCGACAAGGCCGCCAGACCGTTGGCGTCACGCAGGTCCAGCGGCACTTTGACGAAGGCCGAGCGTGGCGCCCGGCGCCCGGCGTTGAGCACGCCCCAGGCCACGGCCACATTGGACACCAGCACATCACGGCCGACCAGCAGGAACAGGCGCAGAATCACCCCAGGCCGGCGAATGCGCACAGGCAACGGCCGCAGTTTGCGCATCATCAGCGGCGCACAGAACGCCAGCAGCGCCCCGAGCAGCAGGTTGCCGGGGCTGACCGACAGATTCAGCAGCAGCCACAGCAGCCACAGCGCCAGGGAAAACCACGGGGCAGGAAACAGGCGTCTCATGGTTGCACCTCCTGCAACGCGGCCCGGGCTTCGGGGCTGGGCACGGCGCGGGTGCCGAGCACCGCCATCACGTACTGCTGGGGATCGTTCAGGCTATTGGCCGCGGCCTGGGTGAAGCGCATCAGCGGTTCGGCCTTGAACGTCAGCAGGATGCTCAGGCCCAGCAGGGCGAAGATCGGCACGCATTCCAGACGTCGCAGCACGGGTGACGGGCGTTCTTCCGGCGACCAGAAGCGCTGGATGCCCAGGCGCGAGAAGGCGATCAGCGAGGTCAGCCCGGAGACAATCAACAACACCAGCAGGCTCCAGGCGGCCGCCGACACCGGCTGGGTCGACGAGGCGCCAAGCCCCAGCGGGTTGAGCAGGGCGCCGAGCAGGCTGAGCTTGCCGATAAAGCCTGAAAGCGGCGGCATGCCGATGATCAGCAGGGCGCAGGCGATGAAGCTCAGGCCGAGGAAGGCCATGGTCCAGGGAATCACCTGGCCGACCACCGCCTGCTGCTCGTCGTCGAGGTTGATGCCCTTGGTCAATGGAGCGCCAGGCAGAGGCTGCGGCAGGGCTTCGTTTTCGTCGTCCAGAGGCGGTTCCACGGCGTTGCGTGAGCGTTCGATCAGTTCCGCCAGAAGGAACAGCGCGCTCAACGCCAGTGTCGAGCTGACCAGGTAGAACAGCGCCGCTGCCACCAGGTTGGGCTGGGCAAAGCCGATGGCCGACAGCAGGATCCCTGCCGAGACCAGGATGCTCAGGCTGGCCATGCGCTCCAGGCGCCGCGCCGAGAGGATCGCCAGCGCCGCGCAGACGATGGTCGCCATGCCGCCGTAGATCAGCCAGTCGCCGCCAAAATACGCCGAGGCCCCGGCTTGGCCGGAGAACAGCAGGGTCCACAGGCGCAGCAGTGTGTAGACGCCAACCTTGGTCATGATCGCGAACATCGCCGCCACCGGCGCGCTGACCGAGGAGTAGGCCGGCACCAGCCAGAAGTTCAGCGG
Source organism: Pseudomonas fluorescens (assembly GCF_019212185.1). Taxonomy (NCBI): domain Bacteria; kingdom Pseudomonadati; phylum Pseudomonadota; class Gammaproteobacteria; order Pseudomonadales; family Pseudomonadaceae; genus Pseudomonas; species Pseudomonas fluorescens. The sequence continues at coordinate 4,136,852 of NZ_CP078138.1, read as the reverse complement.
CCACATCCCGGCCTTGGCCAAAAAGGCCACCGCGAGAATCCCGGCGCCGGCATGCAGCAGGCCGCGATCGGCTTCCGGTACCAACGGGATCTTCAGCGCCAGGTCGGCCATGTTCAAGGTGCCGGTGACGCCGTAGATCAGCGCCGCGCCAATCAGGAACAATGAGGAGGCCAGCAGGTTGATCGCAATGTAGTGCAGGCCGGCGGACACCCGGGTGCGCCCCGAACCATGCAGCATCAGCCCGTAAGAGGCGGCGAGCAGCACTTCGAAGAACACGAACAGGTTAAACAGGTCGGCGGTGAGGAAGGCGCCGTACAGGCCCATCAACTGAATCTGGAACAGCGCGTGGAAACTGGCGCCAGCACCGTCCCAGCGGGCCATGGCGAACAGCAGCGCGCTCACGCCGATGATCCCGGTCAGCACCAGCATCAAGGCCGACAGGCGATCGACCACCAGCACGATGCCGAACGGCACCTGCCAGTTGCCCGGCAGGTACACGCCAATCGAGCCTGGCTCGCCGATTTTCTGGGTCCAGATCAGCAGCATCACCGAAATACCCAGGCCGATCAGGCTGGAGAACAGGTTCAGCCGGGCCTTCAGCGGCCGGTGTTTCTCGCCCAGCAACAGCATCAGCGCGGCGGTCAGCAACGGCAGGAGGATGGGGGCGGCGATCAGATGTTGCATCCAGTTCATTCTTTAGGCTCCCGGCCGTCGACATGGTCGGTACCGGTCAGGCCCCGGGACGCCAGCAGCACCACCAGAAACAGCGCGGTCATGGCGAAGCTGATGACGATGGCGGTGAGCACCAGTGCCTGGGGCAACGGGTCGGTGTAGTGCAGCAGGTCCTGGGGCACGCCGTCCTTGATGATCGGCTCCTTGCCGATAAACAGGCTGCCCATGCTGAAGATGAACAGGTTGACCCCGTAGGACAGCAGGCACAGGCCCATGACCACCTGGAATGTCCGGGGCCGCAGCACCAGCCAGACCCCGGAGGCCGCGAGTACGCCAATGGCAATTGCGATGACTTCTTCCATCAGGCGGCTCCTGGCGCGATTACGGGTTTGCTCTGGCTTGGCTTGTGGCCACGCACCGATTGGTGCGCCAGGGCGGTCAGGATCAGCAGCGTCGAACCCACCACCACGGCGTACACACCGACGTCGAAGAACAGCGCGCTGGCGATATGGATGTCACCCAGCAGCGGCAGGCTGAAGTGCCAGGTGTGGGTGGTCAGGAACGGATAGCCGACGGCCATCGCCCCCAGCCCGGTGACGGTGGCGAACAACAGGCCTACGCCCATCCAGCGCAACGGCCGCAAACTCATCTGGGCCTCGACCCACTGGGTACCGGCCACCATGTATTGCAGGATGAATGCCACCGACATCACCAGCCCGGCGACGAAACCGCCACCCGGCTGGTTGTGCCCGCGCATGAACAGGTAGAACGACACCACCAGGGCGATCGGCAGCAGCAGGCGCACCAGCACCGCCGGGACCATCATGAAGCCCAATGCGGTGTCGCTGGCCTGGCGCGGGTTCACCAGGTCGGTGACCACGTCCGGTGCCAGCAAGCGTTGTTGCGCCGGCAGTTGCATGCTTTCTTTCGGCGGGCGGAAGCGCCGCAGCAGGGCGAACACCGTCAGAGCCACCGCCGCCAGGACGGTGATTTCCCCGAGGGTGTCGAAGCCACGGAAGTCCACCAGCATCACGTTGACCACGTTGCTGCCGCCGCCTTCGGGGAGCGCGCGGCTGAGGTAGAACGACGAGATATCGTTGGGGGTCTGGCGGGTCAGCATGGCATAGGACAGCAGCGCCATGCCCAGGCCGACGGCAATCGACAACGCCAGGTCGCGCAGGCGCCGCACCCTTGCCCGGGTTTCGCTGCCGGGCAGTGGCGAGACTTCCTCGATCCGCCGTGGCAGCCAGCGCAAGCCGAGCAGGATCAGCACGGTGGTCACCACTTCGACCACCAATTGGGTCAGGGCCAGGTCCGGCGCCGAGAACCAGACGAAGGTGATGCAGGTCATCAGGCCGCAGACGCTGACCATGGTCAGGGCCGCCAGCCGGTGGTACTTGGCCTGCCAGGCGGCACCCAGGGCGCAGGCAATCGCCAGCAGCCACAGGGTAACGAAGACGATCGAGCCAGGAATCTTCGGCCGGTCGCCCCAGGTCAGGCTGCTGTGCAGCATCGGGATCAGCCCGGCGGCCACTGCCGCCAGCACCAGCAGGAACAACTGTGCCTGCAGGCGCTTGGTGCTGACCCGGCGTTCCAGGCGTCGCGCCAGGCGCATCAGCAGTACCAGGCCACGCTCGAACAGGCGTTTGCCATTGAATCGGCCCACCAGCGGCGGGTACTTGAAGCGTCCGTGGCGGAACTGATTGCGCAGTAGCAGGTAGAGGACGATGCCGCCGGACATGGCGATCAGGCTCATGATCATCGGCGCATTCAAGCCGTGCCAGATCGCCAGGCTGTATTCAGGCAGGGTTCCGCCCACCACCGGCAATGCGGCGGCAGCGAGCAGCGGGCCGACCACCTGGGCCGGGAAAATTCCCACCAGCAGGCAGGTGAACACCAGCAACTCGACCGGTGCGCGCATCCAGCGTGGCGGCTCGTGGGGCGTGTGGGGCAAGTCGGTGGCGGTTGGGCCGAAGAACACGTCGACGGTGAAACGCAGGGAGTAGGCGACGCTGAAGGTGCCGGCGATGGTGGCGATGATCGGCAGGCTGGTCTCGACCCAGGCAGTGGCGTTGATGAACACGGTTTCGGCGAAGAACATTTCTTTCGAGAGGAAACCGTTGAGCAGTGGCACGCCGGCCATCGAGGCGCTGGCGACCATGGCCAGGGTGGCGGTGAACGGGACCAGGCGGATCAAACCGCTGAGCTTGCGAATGTCACGGGTGCCGCTTTCGTGGTCGATGATCCCCGCCGCCATGAACAGCGAAGCCTTGAATGTGGCGTGGTTGAGGATGTGGAACACCGCGGCGACGGCAGCCAGCGGGCTGTTCAGGCCGAGCAGCAGGGTGATCAGGCCGAGGTGGCTGATGGTCGAGTAGGCCAGCAGGCCCTTGAGGTCGTTCTGGAACATCGCGCAGTAGGCGCCGAGCAACAGGGTGCAGGCGCCGGCGCCGCTGACGATGTAGAACCATTCTTCGCTGCCGGACAGCGACGGCCACAGCCGCGCCAGGAGAAACACCCCGGCCTTGACCATGGTCGCCGAGTGCAGGTACGCCGACACCGGTGTCGGTGCGGCCATGGCGTGGGGAAGCCAGAAGTGGAAGGGGAATTGCGCACTTTTGCTCAGGGCGCCGATCAGGATCAGGGGTAGCAGGATGGGGTAGAGGGCATGGGCGCGAATCATATCGCCGGCGGCCAGGACCTGGTCCAGGTCATAGCTGCCGACGACATGGCCAAGCAGCATGACCCCCGCCAGCAGGCACAAGCCACCGGCACCGGTCACCATCAACGCCATGTAGGCGCCACGTCGGGCGTCGGCGCGGTGGTGCCAATAGCCAATCAACAGGAATGAGAAGAGGCTGGTCAGTTCCCAGAAAAATACGATCTGAATCAGGTTGCCGGAAATCACCAGCCCGAGCATGGCGCCCATGAACGCCAGGAAAAATGCGAAGAAGCGCGGCACCGGGTCGTCCGGCGACATGTAGTAGCGGGCGTACAGCGACACCAGGGTACCGATGCCCAGCACGAGCATGGAAAACAGCCAGGCGAAGCCGTCCATGCGCAGGACAAAGTTCAACCCCAGGCTGGGCAGCCAGGCGAATTCTTCTCGAATCACCCCGCCGTCGGCGATTTGCGGGTACAGCAAGGCTACCTGGACGGTACCCGCGAGGGCGACCAAACCAGCCAGAAGTGATTCAGCATTGCGTGCATTGTGCGGCAGCAAGGCCGCCAGACAGCTGCCAATAAAAGGCAGAAGCAGTAGAACTATCAGGGACATAGGCTTCTAATCTGCGGAAGTTTGTAAGGGATCATACGTGCCGTGCCAGCGATCACCAACTGCCAAGCTATGGCAGAATCCTACAAAGTAGAAGGAAAAAGCCGAATTGGGCGGGGTGATGCCAATTTGACAGGTGAAGAATCCGTCGTGGGTCGTTGCATAAAGACAGTGATCAACGGCTTCCGGGAAAGCGCTACACTGGGCAATCCTTATAGATGAGCAATATAGTGCACAAAGAAAATGGCCAGCGCGCCTCGGTCCTGCAACATGTCAGCCTCAACGTCCGCCGCCTGCGCCATGCCGCCGGGCTGAGCCAGGGCGCGCTGGCAGAAATCTCCGGGGTCAGCCGGCGGATGCTGGTGGCGATTGAGGCCGGCGAGAAAAATGTCAGCCTGACCACCCTCGACCGGGTGGCCGAAGCGCTGGACGTGGCCTTCAGCGATCTGATCCAGGCCCCCGACTCACGGGACCCAGGCCGAATCAACGAACTGGCCTGGGCCGGGACCATTCCCGGCAGCCATGCGGTGCTGCTAGCCAAGGCCAACGCCAGCCGTGAGGTCGAGTTGTGGCAGTGGCAACTGGAGCCGGGCGAGGTCTACCTGTCTGCCGCCGATGCCGAAGGCTGGAGCGAGCAGGTGTATGTCTTCCAGGGCAGCCTGACCCTGGTGCTGGGGGATGAGGTGCGAGTGCTGGGCTGTGGCGAGTTCATCAGCTTCGCCAGCAATTTCACCCATGTGTATCGCAATGATGGGGATGAGGCGGTGCGGTTTGTGCGTAATGTGGTGATTTGAAAGGGCACAGCGCATCCCCTGTAGCGAGCTTGCTCGCGAAGAACCTGAGAGCTCCGCGAACATTCAGGATGCCTGCATTATCGTTAACGTTCATCGCGAGCAGGCTTGCCCCTAAAAAAGCGGTATGGCGCTTCCTTAAGACAAAAAACCACCATCCACATTCAGTGATATCCCAGTGGTATAGCTGGATGCATCACTGGCCAGGTACAGCACCGCGCCGGCCATTTCACTCGGTGCGGCGACGCGCTTGAGCGGGATCTGTTGCAGGGCGGTATTGAGGATGGCGTCGTTCTTGACCAGCGCCGAGGCGAACTTGGTGTCGGTCAGGCCTGGCAGCAGGGCGTTGCAGCGAATGCCGAACTGCGCGCACTCTTTGGCGAATACCTTGGTCATGTTGATCACCGCAGCCTTGGTCACCGAGTAGATGCCCTGGAAGATCCCTGGTGAGATGCCATTGATCGACGCCACGTTGATGATGCTGCCGCCACCGTTTTCACGCATCAGCTTGCCGGCTTCCACCGACATGAAGAAATAACCCCGGATATTCACATCGACGGTTTTCTGGAACGCGCCCAGGTCCGTATCCAGCACGTTGCAGAACTGCGGGTTGGTCGCCGCGTTGTTGACCAGGATATCCAGGCGGCCGAACTGCTCGCGAATGCCGGCGAAGACCTGGCTGATCTGCTCCATTTCCCCGATGTGGCAAGCAATTGCAGTGGCCTTGCCGCCGTCGGCGATGATGGCGTCAGCCACGTGCTGGCAACCCTCGAGCTTGCGGCTCGACACGATCACGTGGGCACCTTGCTGGGCCAGCAGTCGGGCAATGGCCTCACCGATACCGCGGCTGGCACCGGAGACAAATGCGATCTTGCCGTCGAGGTCGAACAACTGAGTCTTGGACATGGTGTTTCCTTGTGAGGGGCGTGGCGCCGGGAGTGCAGTCAGAGGCTGGATTTGTGGATCACTTGCAGGCTCATCTGCTCCAGCAGTTTGTTCATCGAGATGAACTGCGCGAAGCGTTTGTCCTGGGTCTGGCCATGGAAGAAGCGGTAATAGATCTGCTGCACGATACCGGCCAGGCGGAACAGCCCGTAGGTGTAGTAGAAATCGAAATTATCGATGCGAATACCCGAGCGTTCGGCGTAGTAGTCGACGAATTCCTGGCGGCTGAGCATGCCCGGGGCATGGCTTGGCTGGCGGCGCATCAGTTGCACCGGTGGCGGGTCGCCGGCTTCGATCCAGTAGGCGAGGCTGTTGCCCAGGTCCATCAACGGATCGCCGAGGGTGGTCAACTCCCAGTCCAGCACCCCAATGATTTGCATCGGGTTGTTCGGGTCGAGGATCACGTTATCGAAACGGTAGTCGTTGTGCACGATGCTCGAGGTCGGGTGATCGGCCGGCATCTTGTCGTTGAGCCAGGCCTTGACCGCCTCCCAGCTCGGCGCATCCGGGGTCAGGGCCTTGTCGTAACGTTCGCTCCAGCCACGGATCTGCCGCGCCACATACCCTTCAGGCTTGCCCAGGTCGGCCAGGCCGCAGGCGCTGTAATCGACACGGTGCAGCTCCACCAACTTGTCGATGAAACTCTTGCACAGCGCCTCGGTGCGCGGTGCATCCAGGCCCAACTCCGGCGGCAACTCCGAGCGCAGGATGATGCCCTTGACCCGTTCCATCACGTAGAACTCGTCGCCGATCACCGATTCATCGGTGCAGTGCACGTAAGCCTTCGGGCAATACGGGAAGCCATCCTTGAGCTGGTTGAGAATGCGGAACTCGCGGCCCATGTCGTGGGCGGACTTGGCCTTGTGGCCAAACGGTGGGCGGCGCAGGACGAACTCCTGCTCCGGGTATTCGAGCAGGTACGTCAGGTTCGACGCGCCGCCGGGAAACTGACTGATCCGCGGCAAGCCGCTCAAACCCGGGATCTGAGCCTTGAGATACGGATCGATCAGGCTGGCATCGAGTTCTTCGCCTTCGCGAATACGGGTGGACTGGTCGTTAAGCGCCATGCTTATCCCTTCTGCTTATTCTGGATGGCAGGAATTATTGGCTAATCTAATGCGCCCACCCGGCACCCACAACCATGGCGTCCCGTTATAGGTGAGCGTGTTGCCGGTTAATCATTGTTTTTGATACAGGCGTTTGAAAACTGCTTCAGCGCATCGCGCGCCGAATCGCCGGCGGTAGTTCTATGGGGGTCAGCAGCGGGCGATTGGAGAAGAACGCCTGCAGGTTCTGCCCCACCAATTCCACGGTGCCCTGGGTCGCTTCGGGCGACAGGCCGGCGACGTGGGGCGTGAGAATCACATTGCTCAGGACCTTGAGCGCATCCGGTACCTGGGGTTCGTCATCGAACACATCCAGGGCGGCGCCGGCGATCCGGCGGTGTTCCAGGGCGCTGATCAAGTCGCTGGTGACGATCACGCTGGCGCGGGCGATGTTGACGATAAAACCGTGGGGGCCGAGGGCGTCCAGCGCCTGCTTGTTGATCAGGTGCTGGGTGCCGAGGCCGCCCGGGGTGCAGACCATCAGAAAGTCCGAAGCCCGCGCCAGTTCGGTGGGAGTGGAGCAGAAGTCATAGGGCACGTCGTTGCGTACCTGGCGGTTGTGATAACTGACGCTCATGTCAAAACCGCTGGCCGCGCGCTTGGCGATAGCCATGCCTACCGCACCGAGCCCGAGTATGCCCAGGCGCTTGCCAGCGAGGGACGGGCGCATGATTTTCGGCCATTCACCGCGGCGCACTGCCGAATCGGCCCGGGGAATGTCACGCACCAGTGCCAACAACAGGGCCATGGCATGGTCTGCCACCGATGAGGCGTTGACCCCCGCACCATTGGTCACGCGAATGCCCCGGTTGCTGGCGGCCTGCAGATCGACCTGCTCGTAGCCGGCGCCGATCACGCAGATGATCTTCAGGTTGGGCAGGGCGGCGATTTCTTCGGCATACAGCCCCAATGGCCCGCGAGTCAGCACGGCATCGATTTGCCCGCCGTAGGTGCTGATGGCCTGGGTGCGTTCGGTGGGGGTGGGGGCGAGGATCAGGTGAAAGCCTTGGTGTTCGAGAATCGGCAGGTAGTCGTTGATGGTTTCAACCAGTACCAGGACGGTTGCGGGCATTGCTTTACTCCTGTAGTCGGCTGCGTGGCGGGCGTCATGCGTCGTTTCAGAGTGCTGATTCCAGAACCACTTGGCAATGGTGGTTAATCGCAGTTGCGGTGTTTTCCAGTCTGGCCTGCTTCGCGCAAGAAGCAAATTCATGACGCTGGTCTACCGCAAGCGCAGTGACGTCTATGCGCAGCACACTGCAAAGGCAGTGTGCTGCTGCAATGTCACTGGGCTGTTGGCGACTGGTTTGCCCTGTTTTGCTCCGCCAGTGCAATGGCTTTGAAATCATAGGTCGGATAAAACTCGGTCCTGTATGCTCCCCACGCCGTATTTTCGAGTGCGAGATTTACTTCAGCCAAGCGAGAGGCTGGAAGTCGTATTGTGACCACTTGCCCGATGCCCATCATGATGTTCCAACTGACAACTTCGACTCCCGCAGGTGGAAATGTCTTGTAAAATCCTTGGCTGGCAAGCTGAGCTTTCAGTTCGCCCAAGGGTCTTGATTGATCATGTTTTAAAAAAACAGTCAGCATAACTGCATTTTCTGGCGTAGCAGCGGCATGTTTTGCGGCGGGAGTTGTTGTGGGCTGTGCGCTGGCCGCACTGCAGAAGACCGAAGTAACAAGTAGTGTGGGTACCAGCAGTGCTCTGATTGTTTTCTGCACGGTGACTCTCCATGTTTTGTTTTGGTAGTTGAGAAATTTCAAAGGAAGTTGCAATTCGGCTGGGGGCTCTCAGGTCGATAGCACAAAGGTGATCGATTGATATTAGTTGGTGGCAGGTGTGCCTGGCTTAAGCGCGGATTTAGTTTCTACTGAGCCAGTGTAAGGGGCATGAACGACATAGATGCGCACAGGGGGGGTGTCTTTTCCCGTGTGGTGGGGGACTTCACGAGAGTAAGTGAACTCACTTCGATTCAAGGTTTCCAAGCGCCTGACCACTGTCTTGGTTGGCCCGACATCGGGTACCAGGATGTGGGTCTTATGATCGCCGGTGATGAAAAAGTACCCGCCGCCGCCATTGCTGTACTTGGATTCGCCTGTGTCAGTGTAAAAAAACTCGTAGCGATTTAGTTTCGGGTCCCACGTCGATATTCCAACCGCGCCTGGATAATGCTCTTTCACGTCCGTTTGAGGGGCGCCCTCGATATACACCTTGGTTGTCAGCCATCGAGCAGAGGAGGCCAGTTCCTGGATATCAGCAGTGGCCGGGGGTTGCTGCGCAAAGCTACTAAGTGGACATAGCAGCGCCGCGAGAAGCAGGCATTTAAACGTCATCTTGTTTTTTTGCATGAGGTTATCGCCTTCTCAGGATTTTGCAGATTGCTGTTTATTAGCTGTCAGCATTAAAAGCGCAAAAAATATAGTCCTGGAAGACCTGTTGCTCAATAGTGGGGTGGTGGCTTGTAACAAATAAGTGCTTTTTATTTTAAGTAATGTTTTGTCTTGTTTTAGTTGTGTTCGGATTGTCGGGTTGTCCCTGTCTATATAAATTGATAGATGATGTTGCGTTGTAATTCGTTCAGTCCCGATTTAGAAAGCACCGTGTTGCTCAAGGATTTCATCGAATAACGGTTTCCCCTGAGTGGCTCGGGCCAAGGTGGTTGCATCTAGCATTGGCGAATACTTTATCAGCGCCTGCTCTCGATCCTGAACGTCGTCGCCGATTGCCCGCAACGAGCCAGAAATGTGCAGCTATTGGCTGAGCCCAGCATTTAAACGCCGCTGCTACAAATTTCAGTATCAACGCCAACGCCTCCGCCTCCGCCTCCGCTTCCGCAGAATAGAACCCCTGTCATTGATCTGATCCGCACCACCGCTCCTCAGCTAAGTCTTTGCTTCTGTTGATTAATACCGGACAATCGCGCCCTGTTTCGGCCAGGGCGCTGCCTGTCAGCATTTTCTGACTCGTCCTGACCGAGTGGCAAATACCGGAATGCGGAGATCCGACCGGATGAATGATCAGGCCAATAGCGTTGATGAACGCTATGAAGCGGCGGTACCAGTCAGTGTCAGCGGCTGGAATCGTCAGGACACCACGTGGATGCTCGGGCTGTTTGGCACGGCGATTGGTGCGGGTACCTTGTTTTTGCCGATCAACGCAGGCCTTGGCGGTTTCTGGCCGCTACTGATCCTGGCGCTGCTGGCATTCCCCATGACCTATTACGCGCACCGTGGCCTGACCCGCTTCGTGTTGTCCGGTCGCGAAGGCGCCGACATCACCGAAGTGGTCGAAGAGCATTTCGGGATCAAGGCCGGTGCCCTGATCACGCTGCTGTATTTCTTCGCGATCTTCCCGATCCTGCTGATCTACAGCGTGGCCCTGACTAACACCGTCGGCAGCTTCCTTGAGCACCAGTTGCACATCATGCCGCCGCCACGGGCCGTGCTCTCCTTTGTGCTGATCCTCGGCCTGCTGGCCGTGGTCCGCTGCGGCGAGCAGGTCATCGTCAAGGCCATGAGCCTGATGGTCTACCCGTTCATCGTCGCGCTGCTGTTCCTCGCGGTGTTCCTGGTGCCGCACTGGAACGGCGGCATCCTCAGCACCGCCTCCACTGTGCCGGAGCCTTCGGCGCTGCTGCATACCCTGTGGCTGGCGATCCCGGTGATGGTGTTCTCGTTCAACCACTCGCCGATCATCTCGGCCTTCGCCGTGGACCAGAAGCGTCGCTACGGCGGCCATGCCGAAGAACGCAGTTCGCAGATCCTCTCGCGTGCCCATCTGCTGATGGTGGCGATGGTGCTGTTCTTCGTCTTCAGCTGCGTGCTGACCCTGTCGCCGGCACAACTGGCTGAAGCCAAGGCACAGAACCTGTCGATCCTGTCGTACCTGGCCAACCACTTCAGCAATCCGACCATTGCCTTCGCGGCGCCGTTGATTGCCTTCGTGGCGATCTCCAAGTCGTTCCTCGGCCACTACATCGGCGCCAGCGAAGGCCTCAAGGGCCTGATCGTGAAAAGCGGCAAGCGCCCAGGTGCCAAGGCACTGGATCGCATGACCGCAGCGTTCATGCTGGTGGTCTGCTGGATCGTTGCCACCCTCAACCCGAGCATCCTCGGCATGATCGAGACCCTCGGTGGCCCGGTGATCGCGGCAATCCTGTTCCTGATGCCGATGTACGCGGTGCGCAAGGTGCCGGCGATGGCCAAGTACCGTGGCCAGGCGTCCAACGTGTTTGTCACCGCAGTCGGTCTGGTGGCGATCACCGCACTGATCTACTCGCTGACCGCGTGATCGGCGCAAATACCGATTATTGAGCAGGATCCGCTCCAGGCGATCCTGCGCTTTAAGCTACAGTGGCCGCTGCGCGTATCACACGCGCAGCGGTTTTTTTTCGTCTGGAGACAGTGGATTGTCCAACCCCCCTCAAACTATCGAAACCGCCAACCGCTGGCGCGATGTGCTCGCCGGATTATCGATTGCCGGCCTGCTGCTGCCGGAAGCGGTGGCTTACTCGACCATTGCCGCGCTGGCACCCCAGGCCGGGGTGATCGCGCTGTTTGCCGGTCTTCTGTGTTACGGCCTGCTGGGCACCAGCCGCTTTGCCATCGTCTCCGCTACCTCATCCTCGGCGGCGGTGCTGGCTGCGGCGACGGCAACCCTGGCCAACGGTGACCCGCAACTGCGGTCAACCCTGGCGGTCGGCCTGGTGCTGGTGACGGGCGGGTTATTTGTGCTGGCCGGGATCTTTCGCTTCGGTAGCGTCACCTCGTTTATCGCCAAGCCGGTGCTGCGCGGCTTTGCCTTCGGCCTGGCACTGACCATCATCCTCAAGCAGGTGGCGAGTGTGGTCGGCGTGCACTTGACCGACGCCAACCTGGTGCGCTTCGCCCCGCAACTGCTGGAACAAGTGCCGCAATGGAACTGGACGGCTGCGGCGGTGGCCGGCTCGGCCCTGTTGCTGCTCGGCCTGTTTTCACGCTTCCCACGGGTGCCCGGTGGCCTGTTGGTGGTGGTGATCGGCATCGCCGCCGGGCAGTGGCTGGACTTGCCTGCTCACGGCGTGAAGCTGATCGGGGTGATCGAACTCAGCCTCGAAGTGCCAAACCTGCCGGTGTTGCCGTTCGCCGACTGGTTGCGGCTGGGGGAGGTGGGGTTGGCGCTGGTGATGATCCTGTATGCGGAGTCCTATGGCTCGATCAGTGCCTATGCGCTGAAGCATGGCGACCGTGTCACCTCCAACCGCGACCTGTTGGCGCTCGGCGCCAGCAATCTGCTGTCCGGCCTGTTCCATGGCATGCCGACCGGCGCCGGGTATTCGGCCACTTCGGCCAACGAAGCGGCGGGCGCCATGTCGCGTTGGGCCGGCGGCGTAGCGGCGTTGGTGGTGCTGATCATCGTGCTGACGGTGTTGCCGTGGATCGCCTTGACGCCCGAGCCGGTGCTGGCGGCGATTGTCATGCATGCGTTGGGACGCGGTTTGAGTCTGCAGCCGTTGGGTCGCTACTTTGTCTGGCGTCGTGATCGGTTGCTGGTAATTTGCGCGGTGGGGGCGGTCTTGACCCTCGGCGTGCTCGACGGCCTGCTGGTATCGGTGGCGATCAGCGTGTTGTTGATGCTCAAGCAGCTGTCGGCGGCGGATATTCAGATCCTCGGTCGCATCGATGACGGCCACGACTTCGTCGACCTGCAGCGTCACCCGAGCGCGAAAACCGAGCCGGGCATCCTCATCGTGCGGCCCAGCGAAGCGCTGTTCTTCGCCAACGTCGAACGTATCCTCGGTGGCGCCCTGCGTCTGGTTCGTCATTCAGCAGTGCCGCTGCACACGGTCATCCTCAGCCTGGAAGAGTCACCGAACCTGGACGGCACCAGCATCGAGGCGATGCAGGATTTCTTCCGGCAGATGCATCAGCAAGGCCAGCGGCTGATCCTCGCACGGCTCAAACACGATGCGCTGACGGCACTTTCGGCGCTGCCAGAGGTGGAGGGCAATGGGGTGATCCTCAGTGGCTTGAGTGTGGATGGGGCCGTCGAGCACGCGCTGAAACTGCAGGCATAAAAAACGCCGCGTACCTCACGGCGCGCGGCGTTTTCTACAACGAGTCAGCCTTAGGCTTGAACGACCGGAATCTTGGCGTTCGCTGCAGCTTCACGGAACTCGGCGATTTGGTCGAAGGACAGGTAGCGGTAAACGTCGGCCGCCATGCTGTCAATCTTGCCCGCGTATTCCATGTACTCCTCGACGGTCGGCAGGCGACCCAGGATCGAAGCCACCGACGCCAGCTCAGCCGAGGCCAGGTAGACGTTCGCGCCGTCACCCAGACGGTTCGGGAAGTTACGGGTCGACGTCGACACAACTGTCGAGTTCGGCTCTACACGTGCCTGGTTACCCATGCACAGCGAGCAGCCCGGCATTTCCATGCGCGCGCCAGCCTTGCCATAGATGCCGTAGTAGCCTTCTTCGGTCAGTTGGTGAGCGTCCATCTTGGTCGGCGGCGACAGCCACAGACGGGTTGGCAGCTGACCTTTGACCTGATCCAGCAGTTTACCGGCAGCGCGGAAGTGACCGATGTTGGTCATGCACGAACCGATGAACACTTCGTCGATCTTCTCGCCAGCAACGCTGGACAGCAGACGGGCGTCGTCCGGATCGTTCGGCGCGCAGAGAACTGGCTCCTTGATCTCGGCCAGGTCGATTTCGATGATTTCGGCGTATTCCGCGTCGGCATCGGCAACCATCAGTTCAGGGTTGGCAATCCAGGCTTCCATCGCTTGGGCGCGACGTTCCAGGGTACGTACATCGCCGTAGCCTTCGCCGATCATCCAGCGCAGCAGGGTGATGTTGGACTGCAGGTACTCGGTGATCGACTCTTTCGACAGCTTGATGGTGCAACCGGCAGCCGAACGTTCAGCCGAGGCGTCGGACAGCTCGAAGGCTTGCTCGATGCTCAGGTTGTCCAGGCCCTCGATTTCCAGGATGCGGCCGGAGAAGGCGTTCTTCTTGCCTTTCTTCTCTACGGTCAGCAGGCCAGCCTGGATCGCGTAGTAAGGAATGGCGTGAACCAGGTCACGCAGGGTGACGCCCGGTTGCATTTCGCCTTTGAAGCGCACCAGGATCGATTCCGGCATGTCCAGTGGCATCACGCCAGTGGCTGCGGCGAACGCTACCAGGCCGGAGCCGGCCGGGAACGAAATGCCCATCGGGAAACGGGTGTGGGAGTCACCACCGGTACCGACGGTGTCTGGCAGCAGCATGCGGTTCAGCCACGAGTGGATGATGCCGTCGCCCGGACGCAGGGATACGCCGCCACGGGTCATGATGAAGTCAGGCAGGGTGTGGTGGGTGGTCACGTCGATCGGCTTTGGATAAGCCGCGGTGTGGCAGAACGACTGCATTACCAGGTCAGCCGAGAAGCCCAGGCACGCCAGGTCTTTCAGTTCGTCACGGGTCATTGGACCGGTGGTGTCCTGAGAACCTACGGTGGTCATCTTCGGTTCGCAGTAGGTGCCAGGACGCACGCCTTCTACGCCGCACGCCTTGCCGACCATTTTCTGCGCCAGGGTGTAGCCCTTGGTGCTTTCAGCCGGAGCTTCCGGCTTCTTGAACAGGTCGAACGCAGGCAGACCCAGTTCGGCGCGAGCCTTCTCGGTCAGGCCGCGGCCGATGATCAGTGGGATGCGGCCGCCAGCACGGACTTCGTCCAACAGCACAGGGGTCTTCATTTCGAAGGTGGTGAGGACTTCGTCAGTGCCGTGCTTGCAGACTTTGCCAGCATGCGGGTACAGGTCGATCACGTCGCCCATGTGCATGTTGGATACGTCGAATTCGATTGGCAGTGCGCCGGCATCTTCCATGGTGTTGTAGAAGATTGGAGCGATCTTGCTGCCGAAGCAGAAACCGCCGCCGCGCTTGTTCGGCACGTAAGGAACGTCGTCGCCGAAGAACCACAGTACGGAGTTGGTGGCCGATTTACGCGAGGAACCGGTACCGACCACGTCGCCCACGTAGGCGATCGGGAAGCCTTGGCCGCGCATTTCTTCGATCTGCTTCATCGGACCGGTGACGCCTTGAACGTCCGGCACGATGCCTTCACGGGCCATTTTCAGCATGGCCAGGGCGTGCAGCGGGATGTCTGGGCGGGACCAGGCATCAGGAGCAGGGGACAGGTCGTCGGTGTTGGTTTCGCCAGTCACCTTGAACACGCGCAGGCTGATCTTGTCGGCCAGGGTCGGACGCTTGAGGAACCACTCGCCGTCAGCCCAGGATTGCAGGACGCCTTGAGCGTGAACGTTGCCTTTTTTGGCGCGTTCGGCCACATCGTGGAACGAATCGAACATCAGCAGGGTGTGCTTGAGTTCCTGGGCCGCGACTGGCGCCAGCTCGGCGTCGTCCAGCAGGTTGACCAGGGTCTCGATGTTGTAGCCGCCCTGCATGGTGCCCAGCAGTTCAACGGCGCGCTGCTTGCTGATCAGGGGGGAAGAGGCTTCGCCTTTGGCGATGGCGGACAGGAAGCCAGCCTTGACGTAGGCCGCTTCGTCCACTCCTGGTGGAACGCGATTGGTGATCAGGTCAACGAGGAATGCTTCTTCGCCAGCCGGGGGATTCTTCAGCAGCTCGACCAGGCCTGCAGTTTGTTCGGCGTTAAGCGGCTGGGGAACGATACCCAGTGCTGCGCGCTCTTCGATATGTTTGCGGTAGGCTTCAAGCACAGTTATTACCCTCATCAGTGGTCCCAAATGGGTGTCCGGGACGCTCATCCCGAAATTGCCGTACTCATGCGCTGCGTGACGTTGTGGGCCACTTAGCCAGAATTACCGACAATTCCTTACAGAAGCTGCTTTCAAAGTTTTACGCCTGCAGAACGGGGAGCTGATGAGGGTTGGCGTCAGGCTTTTCCCCGCTGGAAAAACCCTTCGCCAACACCGCTCTGAAGGAACGACTGTGCTCGTGACGCTTTGAAAACAGCTTCTAACGGACATTGGCGCCTAAAAAGGCAGGCTGATTCTACGGCAAAAAAAATTTAAAGGTAAGTCGGCGCTTATTGGACTTTGGTGGAGAATGACGCCGCATAGGTTTCCCGCTGACAGCACCCGAGTGGCTTAGGCCCTGAAGTTTGAGGGGTGATCAATGCCCGACAAAGGGCTAACATGCCGGCCTGTTCTGCTTTTTCGCGTCCTGCCTACCTATGCCCAATCAGACTATCAAGACCCCTTGCATCGGCCTCTGCTCCACGGTCTACGGCGACCTGGTGTGCCGCGGCTGCAAGCGTTTCCACCATGAAGTGATCCACTGGAACGGCTACAACGAGGAGCAGAAAACCGCGGTGTGGTTGCGTCTTGAGCAACTGTTGGTGCAGGTAATGGCCGGCAAGCTGGAAATTTTCGATGCCGGGCGCCTGCGCCAGCAACTGGAGTCGCGCAAGATCCGTTTCGTGCCCCACCAGTCGGCCTATTGCTGGGCCTACCAGCTGATTGCCCGGGGCGCCCGGGTGATCAACAACCTGGAAGCTTACGGCATGGTCCTGCTCCCGGAGTTTCGCGACTGGAACCTGCCGGAACTGCGCGATGCCATTGATCGGGAATTTTTCCTGCTGTCCGAAGCCCACTACCAGCGCTACATCGCGCCGGGGTTTCTCAAGGATGGGATTGGGGGTTGAGCCCTTGGGCAGCGGCCGTAACCCTGTAGGAGCGAGCCTGCTCGCGATGAAGTTGATGCGGTGTTGCTAGAGGCCTTATCGCGAGCAGGCTCGCTCCTACATTAGGTTGGCGCTGTCAGCCTTCGCGATTGGCCAACTCCACCAGGTGATCGATGATTTCATCGGTCTTGAGCACCAGCACATCACTCTCCAGCGCATCCAGCACCACTTCTGCGGTATTGCCAATCAGCGTTCCGGAGAAGCCGGTGCGTGCCACCGTGCCGATCACCGTCACCGCAGCCTCCAGTTTATGTGCCATGTGCGGAATCAGCACATCCGCCGGGCCTTCTTCTATATGCAGGTGTTCGTTGTCGATATCGAACTCGGCCTGGAACGCCATGCACTGTTCGCGGTAGCGCTTCTCGATGGTTTCCTTGAGCTGGAACACCGGGTCGGCGGACGATAGCATCGGCGAGGGGTGCGCGGTGACCACATGCAGCTGCGCCTTGGCCAGAGCAGCGATGTCAAAACCATGATCGATGATGGTGGCGTGCAACTGACGGTGCTCAGGGTCGCTGTTGCCGACGTCGATGGCCGCGAGGATGGTGCCGCCTGTCCAGGGTTTCTTGGTTTTTACCAGCAGCACCGCACTTGGGCACTGGCGCAGGAGCTTCCAGTCGTCGGGGGTGAGCAGGAATTTTTTCAGCGGGTTGTCGTTGAAGTGCTGCTTGATCACCAGGTTGCAGCCTTCTGCCTGCTGCACCTCGATGATGGTGTCATGCAGGGTGTCGTTCCACGCCTGTTCGGTGGTGACGCTGAAACCGTCGGCCAGCAGGCCGGACTTCAGCACACTCAACATTGAGGCGTGATCATGCTTCTTGTCGCAGATCAGCAAATGCAGATGGGCCTGGGTGACCCCGGCAATCAGCTTGGCGCGCTTGAGGGCCAGGCTTTCGTCGGGCGAGGGCTCAATCACCACCAGAATGCTGCGGACGTCTTGCATGGTCGGGATCTCCACTGGATGAACATAGGGTCGTTTCACAACTATAGATGCTGGTCGCAAGCGCGGGTCTTGACGCATATCAAGGCAGGTGACTGGTGGTCTGCCGGCAGCCCGGTATAATCGCGCCCTCGCTTTCCACCTATTGCCCCGTGAGCCCCATGCTGCCTAGCCCTGAATGCGTCGCCGTGCTGCCCAATGCGCCTGTTGAACTGTCGGACGTGAGCCAATGATCCTGCCCGAGATCCACGAGTTCCTCGGTTGCCGTACCCCGGACGGCTGGATTCAGGCGGCGCTGGCCGACCAGGAAACCCTGCTGATCGACCACAAGAACTGCGAATTCAAGGCCGCCAGCACCGCGCTGAGCCTGATCGCCAAGTATCACTCCCATGTCGATCTGATCAACATGATGTCGCGTCTGGCCCGGGAAGAACTGGTGCATCACGAACAGGTCATGCGTTTGATGAAGAAGCGCAAGATTGATCTGCGCCAGTTGTCCGCCGGTCGTTATGCTTCGGGACTGCGCAAGGTGGTGCGCAGCCACGAGCCGGTGAAACTGGTGGATACCCTGGTGGTCGGGGCCTTTATCGAGGCGCGCAGTTGCGAGCGTTTCGAAGCGCTGGTGCCCCATCTCGACGAAGAGCTCGGCAAGTTTTACTTCGGCCTGCTGAAAAGCGAGGCCCGGCATTTCCAGGGTTACCTGAAGCTGGCCTATCAGTATGGCGATGCCAAGGACATTGCCCAGGTGATCGAGCGTGTACGTGCCGCCGAGCAGGAACTGATCGAGGCGCCGGACGTTGAATTCCGCTTCCACAGCGGTGTTCCGGCTGCGGCCTGAGGCGCGTCGAGTAACGT
Source organism: Pseudomonas fluorescens (assembly GCF_019212185.1). Lineage (NCBI taxonomy): Bacteria > Pseudomonadati > Pseudomonadota > Gammaproteobacteria > Pseudomonadales > Pseudomonadaceae > Pseudomonas > Pseudomonas fluorescens. The sequence goes on along the minus strand of NZ_CP078138.1, from coordinate 4,118,573 downwards.
GTTAAAAACTCTTAAGAGTATGAAAGATCACCAAAAACCGGCTCCTGCAGCCGGTTTTTGCTGTCTGCCATCTGCGTCCCGCCAGAAATTGGCGGCATAATGCCGGCCCTTCCACTCAAGGCTGGGCAGACGGTCGTTATGGATAACCTGGGTTTTGGCAAAGTACTGCTGGTGGAGGACGACGAAAAGCTTTCCGGGCTGATCGCGCAATTCCTCACTCGGCACGGTTTTGAGGTGCGCCAGGTGCTGCGCGGCGATCTGGCGCTGTCGGCATTCCTCGAATTCCAGCCGAAAATCGTCGTGCTCGACCTGATGCTGCCCGGCCAGAGCGGCCTGCAGGTGTGCCGGGAAATTCGCGCGCTGGCCGACACCCCGATCGTCATCCTGACGGCCAAGGAAGACGACCTCGACCATATCCTCGGCCTTGAGTCTGGAGCCGACGACTACGTGATCAAGCCGATCAAGCCGCCGGTGCTGTTAGCGCGCCTGCGAGCTTTGCAGCGTCGCCAGGCACCGGAAAGTCCTGTGCGTGGCGCGTTGGAGTTCGGCACTCTGCAGATCGACCGCAGTTGCCGCGAAGTGCGCCTGGCCGGCGAGTTGGTCGAATTGACCACGATGGAGTTCGAGTTGCTCTGGTTGCTGGCCAGTGCCGCCGGTAAGACCCTGTCCCGGGACGATATCCTCAGTCGAATGCGCGGCATTGCCTTCGACGGCCTCAATCGCAGCGTCGATGTGTACATCAGCAAGCTGCGTGGCAAGCTCAACGACAACCCGCGCGAGCCGATGTGCATCAAGACCGTGTGGGGCAAGGGTTACCTGTTCAATCCATTCGCCTGGGAGCTCTAGATGCTGCGGTTATTCCTGGGGTTGTTCCTGGTGCTGGCGATTGGTCTGGTGGCGGCCCTCGAGGTGGTGGACCGGACCTTCACTGCGGTCCTGGACGACACGCTGAAAACCTACAACCGCGAGGCTGTGCGCGGCCAGGCCTATTCCCTGGTGGAACAGTTGCGCGCGCTGGATGGCCCGGGGCGTGAAGCGCAGTTGCTGGCGCTGCGACCGCACTACGGCTTGCGCCTGCAATTGCTGCAGTCGGCCGACCTGGACCTCAGCACCAGCGAAAAGGCCGAGCTGGCGAACAACCTGATGGTGGTCCGCGAGAAGTACACCCAGTTCATTTCGCGGATCGACGAGGGTGAGCAACTGTTGAGCATCCAGATGCCGGAGGAACCGAGCTGGACGAACATCTACATCATCCTCGCCTACACCATGCTCGGCGTGCTGCTGGGCATCGTCCTGTATTTCTGGGTTCGTCCGCACTGGCGCGACCTGGAAAAACTGCGCCTGGCCGCCCAGCGTTTTGGCGACAACGACCTGGCGGTGCGCATCCAGCTGTCGAAGCGCTCGAACATCCGCGACCTGGCCGAGCACTTCAACCAGATGGCGGCGCGTATCGAGGGTCTGATCGCCAACCAGCGCGAGCTGACCAACGCGGTATCCCACGAACTGCGCACGCCGATTGCCCGGCTGTCATTCGAGTTGGACCAGCTCAAGCAGCAACTCGACCCCGGCGCCGACAAAGCGCTGATCGCCGACATGTACGCCGACCTTGGCGAACTGGAAGAAATGGTTTCTGAGCTGCTGACCTACGCCAGCCTCGAGCGCGGCGCCACGGTGATCACCCGGGAAAACATCCAGGCCAGTCACTGGCTCGACAGCGTGGTCGGCAGCGTGGCGCTGGAAGCCGAGGCGGCCGGTGTGCAATTGCTGATCGTCGACTGTCAGCTTGAGCAGGTGCGCATCGAACCACGCTTCATGGCCCGCGCCGTGATCAACCTGCTGCGCAACGCCATTCGCTACGCCGAACAGCGGGTCGAGGTGTCGTTGGTGCGCAACGGCGATCATTACGAAGTGCGGGTCAACGACGATGGCCCCGGCGTGCCCGTCGAAGGCCGGGAGAAAATCTTCGAACCCTTCTCCCGCCTCGACGCCAGCCGCGACCGCCGCACCGGCGGCTTCGGCCTCGGCCTGGCGCTGGTCAGACGGGTTTCCCAGTCCCATGGCGGGCAGGTGGAAGTCGCGGAATCACCGTGGGGCGGGGCGTCGTTTCGGATGACGTGGGCGCATTTGGAGTGAAGGCGGGCAGGGCGGTGTGTCAGGCCTGCCGCCTTCGCTGGCAAGCCAGCTCCTACAGGGGGTGTTGCCATAGCACATCTCACACGGGAACAAGTATCCCGTCACCGGTCGCCACCAGCTTCAACTGATCGCCACTCTGCGCATACAACTCCGCCCTCGCGAACACTTGCTTTTTCCCCGCCTTGATCACCTTGCCCCGGGCGATAAACACCTCGCCAACCGCCGGCGCCAGGCAGTTCACCGAGAAGTGCGAGGCCAGGACGTTGCCGGCCACGGTACCGGCGGCAAAGCCGCAGGCGGTGTCGAGCAGGGCGGCGATCAGGCCGGCGTGGAGGAAGCCTGAGTACTGCGCCATGTCGGCCTCGCGAAAGGCCATGCTCAGTTCGGCCTCGCCGCTTTCGGCGCGGGTGACTTCGAAGCCGGCCCAGCGGTTGAAGGCCGAGGTCGAGTTGATCTGCTTGAGTGCGTTGAGCATGGTCTTTGTCCCTCCACTGGAAAAGCCGACCATGCGCCTGTCCACCCGCCGCGTCACCGTTGATAAGTAGCGGTGATACAACCCAGGCGAACGGATGAATAACCCGCGCTCGGGGTTATCACGATTTATTTAACTTTCCGTGAGGATTTGGCGATCAGCACGCCTGCATAGTTCTTCGCACACCCCCTGCGAGGAGCCGATCATGTCAGCCGTGCCTGCCGTACCCCGCGCATCCGGGCCCAGCCATCCACGCTGGCTGCGCCTGACCCATTGGCTGAATGCCCTGGCCGTGCTGCTGATGATTGGCAGCGGCTGGCGCATCTATAACGCCTCGCCCCTGTACGACTTCAGCTTCCCCAAGGCGATTACCCTCGGTGGCTGGTTGGGCGGGGCGTTGCAATGGCACTTCGCAGCGATGTGGCTGCTGGGTCTCAACGGCCTGCTGTACCTGCTGCTCAATGTCGCCAGCGGTCGCCTGTTCCGGCGTTTTTTTCCGGTCTCGCCCAGCGGCGTCGCCCATGACCTGTGGGCGGCCCTGCGCGGACGCCTCGGCCACGCCAACCTGAGCGTCTACAACCAGGTGCAACGCGTCGCCTACCTGTTCGTCATGCTCGACGTGGCGCTGCTGGTGATCTCCGGACTGGTCCTGTGGAAGTCGGTGCAGTTTCCCATCCTGCGGGAATTGCTCGGCGGTTACGACAGCGCGCGGCATGTGCACTTCATTGCCATGACCCTGTTGACCGGCTTCATCGCAGTGCATCTGTTGATGGTGGCGCTGGTCCCGAAAACCCTGTGGGCGATGCTCGTGGGCCGCAAGGAGTCCGTATGAACAAGCGCAATCCAGTAACCGGCCTGGACGAGCAATCGATCCTCACCGATGCCCGGAAAATCCTCGCCCCACAGATGCAGATAGAAGACCGTTCGCGGCGCTCGTTTCTGCTCAGGGGGCTGACCCTGGGTGGCGTGGCGATGCTTTCCGGATGCAGCCTGAGTGACAGCGACAGCGTCGAAACCGCGTTGTCGAGCATGTCGCGGTTCAACGATCGGGTGCAAGGCTGGTTGTTCAATCCGAATGCCATGGCGCCCACCTATCCGGCGTCGATGATTACCCGGCCATTTCCGTTCAACGCCTTCTACGGCATCGAGGACGCCCCGGTGGTGGTCGAGGCCGACTACCAACTGGAGGTCACCGGGCTGGTGGCCGACAAGCGCAGCTGGCGCCTGGACGAGTTACGGGCAATGGCCCAGGAAGAACAGATCACCCGGCACATCTGCGTCGAAGGCTGGAGTGCGATCGGCCGCTGGGGCGGAGTACGTTTCAGCGATTTCCTGCGGCGCATCGGCGCCGATACCGACGCTAAATACGTTGGTTTCAAATGCGCCGACGACTACTACACCAGCATCGACATGGCCACCGCCCTGCATGCGCAAACCCTGCTGGCCCTGATCTACGACGGTGCGGTTTTGCCGCGCGAATACGGCTTCCCGATGAAGCTGCGCATGCCGACCAAGCTCGGCTACAAGAACCCCAAGCATATTCAGGCGATTTTCGTCAGCAACACCTACAGCGGCGGCTACTGGGAAGACCAGGGCTACAACTGGTTCGGTGGCAGTTGACGACTGCTGCACTACAACACCGCGCAGCGTCCGCTGCGTTCATTCGATGAAGGAGTTCCACCATGAAAAAGTTCACTACTGCTGCTCTGTCCTTGTGCCTGGTTCTGGGCGTCGCCAGCGTGTACGCCGCCGATACCATGAGCAATGACAGCATGAGCAAAGATGCAATGAGTAAGGACGCGATGAAGAAGGATTCGATGTCCAAGGAGTCGATGAGTAAGGATGGGATGAAAAAGGACGCGATGTCCAAGGATTCCATGAGCAAGGACGGGATGAAGAAAGACGCGATGTCCAAGGACGGGATGAAGAAGGATGCGATGTCGCAGTAACTCTTTCGGTTGCACTGGAGTGCTGTTCCTGTGGGAGCGAGCCTGCTCGCGAAGGGCGTCAACGATAATGCGGACATCCTGAATGCACGCGGTGTCCTTGGATCCTTCGCGAGCAGGCTCGCTCCCACAGGTGCTAACAACATCAACTAGTCATCGATCGCTCATACGCCTGCGTCATCACCCCCCACGTCTGCCCATCCGCCGGAATCAGATGTTCGATGCGCAGCGAGGTCAGGGTGATGTCCTGAGGCATGCCGAAGGTGGTGAAGGTCGAGAGGAAATTCAGCTCGCCTTGTGGCGAATCCAGCCGGGTCAACATCAGCGGTGGTAGTTCGCTGGTGAGGGGCGTGTGACTGTTGGGCGGCGGCAGGTTCTGCAGCAGTTCGGCCAACCCCGGATTACCCAAGGCTTCGCGGCTTGCACGCTGCCAGGCCACGCTACGAATCTCATCGGCATTGAGCAAGTGATCGCCAAGACCACCCGGCTTGAGCAGCGTCTCCAGCAAATTTAGACCCTGAGTCGCCTCCACTGGCAACCCCAACACATCGAACAGCACCGCAGTACTAGCGTTGGCGCCGAGTACCTGCCACTGACTGCCCAGTACAATCGCCGGTGCCGGGTTGTTGGCGTGCAGCACGTGGGCCAGGGCGTCACGCACCACGTCCATCGCCGGAGAAGTCAGCGGCGTGGTTTCATAGCGCGGCGCATAGCCGGCGGCTAGGAACACTTGGTTGCACTGCACCAGCGGCGCCTCCAGGGCTGTCAGCAGATTATGCAGCGTGCCAGGGCTGGGCGTGGCGCGACCGGTTTCGATGCAACTCAAGTGCCGCTGGGAAATCCCGCTGATCAACGCCAGGTCGAGCTGGCTGAGGCTGGCCTGGCGGCGCAACTGGCGCAGTTGCATGCCGGTGCTGGTCGAGGGTGTGGTGCGGGGGAAGGGGCGGCTGCTCATGCGTCGACTCTGACAGGGCGAAAGGAAGGCGTCCATGACCTCACAGGTCATTGCTGGCGTCGCGACCATAGCACTAACGTGGCCGGGTCAGTCACACCTGTCGCTGTCCAAGGAGGACCGCATGCACCGACCCTACCTGGCCCTTGCCGCGCTGCTGGGCTTTTCCCTGTACACCGCCTGGTCCCTGTTGATCGCCGAGCAATCGCTGCTCGCGTTCGGCCTCGATCTGCTGTCCCGTCCGGACACCGCCCAAGTGGTCATCGACCTCTATCTACTCGCCGCCATGGCTGCGGTCTGGATGTATCGCGATGCGCGCCGCAAAGGCCGCTCGACCCTCAGTGTGCTGCCGTACCTGCTGATTACTGCGATCTTCGTCTCCATCGGCCCGCTGCTGTACATCGTGGTCAACGGCTTCAGCACAGACAGCAGGGGCCGGGCATGAGCAGCACCTTGTCGATCTACGCCCTGTGCGTACTGGTGCTGTGTCTGAAGATGCTGGCGATCTCCTGTTATCAGGGTTTCCACCGCTTGCGCCACCTGGCTTTCAGCAACCCCGAGGACGCCGGCTTTTTCCGCCGTGCCGCCAACGCCGAGGAACTGCCGGTCGTGCGCCGTGCTGCCAGGGCCTGGAGTAATGATCTGGAAAATATTCCGCTGTTCTTCGTACTCGGCGGCTTGTGTGTGGCCTTGCACACTGCCTGGCTGCCGACCGTGACGGGCTTCTGCCTGTTCACCGTGGCGCGGGTGCTGCACACGCTGATGTACCTTAGCGCCCGGCAACCGTGGCGGACCCTGACCTATGCCGTGGGACTGGCCAGTCTGTTACAGCTGGCGGTGCTGATTGCCCTGCAACTCACCGGAACATCAGCTTGATCTATAGACTCACCGAGACTACATTTGATTCTATAGATTCAAGTAGAGCCGTCGATCATGAGCCTCGCGCAACCTTTACCCGCCTTCAGCAAACAGCAGTGTGTGACCGGTTTGCGCGCTGCGGTGGCGATCCTCGATAAGTGGGAAGCCAGCAGCGAGCAGGCCTGTCGCATCCTGCGCATTTCCCGCAGCACCTACACCCGCGCCCGGCAGCGCGATCCGGCCTGGACCGTCGCCCTGGATGCCGACCAGATGCAGCGCATCAGTTTTGTCCTGAACATCCACGCCGCCCTGCGCCTGGTGTTTGACAACCCGCAGAACGTCTACGGTTTCGTCGCGTTGGCCAACCACAACGAGTTCTTCAACGGCCGCAGTCCGCTGGAGATCATGGCCCAGGGCGACATGATTTCCCTCTACGAAACCTACCGGCGTATCGATGTGCTGCGGGGCGGGTTGTGGTGAGTGCGCAGCGTCTGCCGACGCTCAAAGGCGAATCGCTGCAGGCCTATCGGCTGGTCAATTCGAAGTTTCCGCCGATCGCTTTGTTCGATGACGTCGCCGACGCCGATGAGTTCGAACTGCTCTATCAGATCCAGGCGCTGACCAATCCACGGCTGCAAAACGAAGTTGGCCAACTTGAATTGATTCGCCGCAGCGAGATCCCCTTCGGCATCCCCGGTTGTTCTTACGCCATCGCGCCCTTTACCCATGTCAATCCGGCGGGCTCGCGCTTCAGCGATGGGCGTTTCGGGGTGCTGTACCTGGCCGATTCGATGCCGACTGCGCTGGCCGAGGTGCGCTATCACCAGAACCAGTATTGGTCGAAAGTGCCGGGCCTGGGCTTCGAGCGCTTTGTTTTTCGTGGGCTGTCCTGCAGCTTCAGCCAGGCGCAGATGCAGGACGCGACGCCGCTGCCGCTGACCGATCCGATCTACGCACCGGACGACTACAGCCAGGCTCAAATCTTCGGCAAGGCGGCCAGGGACGCGGTCAGCCCCGGTTTTCGCTACCACTCGGTACGCCTGCCGGGCAGCCACTGCTGGGCGCTGTTGACGCCAAAACCGGTGACCTCGATGGTGCAGACCGAGCATTACGAGATGATCTGGAACGGCCAGATCACCAGCGTCAACCGCTTCACCCAAACCCCCACGTTCAAGGAATGAATATGCCGCTGACTGCCGAAGGCCTGATCGAACTGGCTATGGAAAACCCGCTGAATGAGCAGGTCTTTTCGCGCTTGCCGGCATTGGGTTTGAACCAATGCATGCTGACTGCGGGTTGCCTGTTCCAGGCCGTGTGGAACCATCAGGCGCAACAGCCGCCAGCGTGGGGCGTGAAGGATTACGATGTGTTCTACTTCGATGAGGACACGTCCTGGGAAGCCGAAAACGCGGTGATCGAGACCGCCGGCAAGCTGTTCCACGACCTCGACGCGAAGATCGATTTCAAGAACCAGGCGCGGGTTCATCTCTGGTACAAACAGCGCTTCAATCATTCGTACCCGCAACTGCAATCAACTCGCGACGGCGTCGATCGCTACCTGATCGCCGGCACGTGTATTGGCCTCGATGTGAACAGTGGCGAACTCTATGCGCCCTTTGGCCTGGAAGACACCGAGCTGGGTCTGTTGCGCATCAATCCGATCAATCCCGAACCGAAGCTGTTCCAGCAAAAGGCCGCCAGTTACCAGGCGCGCTGGCCTTGGCTGAAGATCATCGAACCTTAAATCCACGGTGTCAGCAGCATCACCGCCACGGGCAGGGCGATCGCCGCGAGCAAGGTTTGACTGGCAATGATCCCGGCCATCAAGGGCGCATCGCCGCCCAATTGACGGGCCATGATGTACGAAGACGAGGCAGTGGGCAGGGCCTGAAACAGCAGGGCGGTGATGGCGGCCGGGCCTTGCAGTCCGGCGAGGTGGCAGGCGAGCAGCGTCACCGTCGGCATGATCAGGAACTTGCACACCGACGACCAGGCCAGCGGCCGCATCCAGCTGCGCACCGAGCCCAGATCCAGTGCCGCGCCGACACAAAGCAGACCCAACGGCAGCGAAGCCTGACCCAGCGCCTTGATCATCGGTTCGAGACCCACCGGTAAACCCAGGCCCAGCGCCTGCAACAAGATCCCGCCAAAACAGGCCAGCACCAAAGGGTTGAGGGCTACTTGCCGGGCCACCTGACGCGCCGGCATCCGTCCACCGGCGCCGTAGCGGGCGAACACCAATACGCAGAGGATATTCACGGTCGGCACGATGGCCGCGTTGGCCACCGCCGCCAAGGCAATACCCTGGGCGCCGAACAGGCCGGCCGCCGCCGAGACGCCGACGTAGTTGTTGAAGCGCACACCGCCCTGGAACACTGAGGTAAATGCCGGATCGTTGCCTTTGAGCAAGGGACGGACGCCCACCAGCAGCGCGGCGACTGTCACCGTCGAAAACACCAGCACGCCGATCATGCCTTGCACCGGCACGTCTTGCAGTTTGGCCGTGGCCAGGCTGTGCAGGAACAGCGCGGGCAGCAGCACGTAATAGCCCAGGCGCTCGGCCTGGGCCCAGAACGAGTCGGCGAGAAACGCGCTGTGCTTAAGCCAGGCGCCAAGCCCGATCAGCAGGGCGATGGGCACCAGGGCGAGCAGCAACTGGGCGGTCATCGATGCAGCTCGATCAAGGGTTGATGAGCAGGGAGGATTGAGCAGGGCATGGCGCCTTCCAACAAGGTGGGGATGGGCCTTACGATAAGAACTGTGAACGCAAAAGAAAAACGATTAAAAATTCACTGACCAACAAGTTTTTCTCATCGATCGTCAGTCTGCACCTGCTCCTGGATCACCTGCGCCAGGGCGGCCGCCAGTCTGGCGTGCGGGCGGTCTTCGCGCTCCAGCAGGACCACGCGGCGCAGGCGTTGCGGTGAGCCGAAGGGCTGCAATGCCAGCTCGCCGAGCTGTTCGAGATTGCGCCTGGATAACGGCAGTACCGCCACCCCAAGGCCCTGGGTGACCATCTGGATGATCGCCTCCTGGCTGTCCAGTTCCATGCTGGTCTGCACCCGCAGGTGCAGCCGGCGCAGTTCGCGCTCGATGGTGCGCCCGGCCCAGGCGCGGCGATCGAAGCGAATGAACGGCTGCTGCTCCAGCAGTTGCCGGGCATCCTGTCCGGCAAAGGCGGCGGGCGCGACGATCCAGAAGCCTTCTTCGTACAGCGGGGTGCTGACCAGGCCATAGGGATGGGGTTTGACCGGTTCGGTGGTGACGGCTACATCCAGTTCGCCGGCCTCGACCCGGGTCGCCAGTTCCGCCGACATGCCCGAGTTGACAGTGATGCGCAGGTGCGGATGCCGGGTGCCCAAGGCAACCAGCGCCGGGGGCAGCACGCTGGCCAGTGCGGTCTGGATGACGCCAATCTTCAGCCGGCCGCGCAGTTCATTGTCGCCGCCAATCTCCACCGCGATGCCGTCGTACAGCGCGAGGATTTCCCGCGCCCGCTCCACCGCCACATGACCGGCGTCGGTCAGCACCGGCAGGCGCCGCGAGCGATCGAAGAGTGCGGCGTTGAAGGTTTCTTCGAGGGTCTTGATCTGCAGGCTGACCGCCGACTGGGTCAGGTGCACGCTCTGCGCCGCCTGGGCGAACGAGCCGTGTTGAGCGATGGCCAGCAAGGTACGAAGGGCGCGAATCGACATAGGGGCACGGCTGCTCAGTGAGGGGTAGGGCCGATAGTGCCAGACCCCGGCATTTGAAACCTACAGACGTGGGTAAAATCCATTACATTACGCCGCTTGTTTCGGGCTTTCGGTGGGTGTGATGGAGAAAAACGTGGATCGTCACCATATCAGTACAAAACTCACGATGCTGGGGCGCAATCCCGAAGAGCAGGCCGGGTTCGTCAACGCCCCGGTCTATCGCGGCTCGACCATCGTCTACGGTTCGCTCGATGACCTGGAACATCGCCGGGCGCGCTTTTCCTACGGCACCGCCGGTTCGCCGACCATCGAAAACCTCGAAAACGCCTGGACCCAACTGACCGGTGCGGCGGGAACGGTGATGTCGCCGTCCGGGTTGGGAGCGATTGCCCTGGCGTTGTTCGCCACCACCCGTGCCGGTGATCACGTGCTGGTGACCGACAGCGTCTACCGACCGGCGCGCAACTTCTGCGACAACCTGCTGGCGCGCTATGGCGTGGAAGTCAGCTATTACGATCCGATGATCGGCGTCGGTATCGAGTCGCTGATCAAGGCCAATACCCGGGTGATCTTCATGGAAGCGCCGGGCTCGCAAAGCTTCGAAGTGCAGGACGTGCCGGCCATCGTCGCCGTGGCGCGTCGGCACCAGATCAAGACCATCCTCGACAACACCTGGGCCACGCCGTTGTTCTTTCAGGCCCATGCCCATGGCGTGGATATTTCCGTAGAAGCAGGCACCAAGTACCTTGGCGGCCATTCCGATCTGCTACTGGGCATGGTCTCGGCCAACGCTGAAAACTGGCCGGCCTTGCGCCGTACCTACGATGCCATGGCCATGCTGCCCGGCGCCGAAGACTGCTTCCTCGCCTTGCGCGGCTTGCGCACCCTGCACCTGCGTTTGAAAGAAGCCGAAGCCCGTGCGCTGCAGATTGCCCAATGGCTGGCGGCGCGACCGGAGGTGGACCGGGTGCTGCACCCGGCATTCGCCGACTGCCCCGGTCATGAATTCTGGAAGCGCGATTTCACCGGCTCTTCGGGGCTGTTTTCCATCGTGCTCAACGCGCATTACACAAGAGCGGACGTGGCGCGGATGCTCGATCACATGGCGATTTTCGGCATGGGCTTTTCCTGGGGCGGCTTTGAAAGCCTGATCATCCCGTTCAACTGTGCCGACTACCGCACCGCGACCCAATGGCAACCGGGTGTCTACAGCCTGCGCCTGCAAATCGGCCTGGAAGATGTGCAGGACCTGATTGTCGACTTGGAAAACGGCTTTGCCCGATTGAATCTGGCGTCTTGCTCCCTGTAGGCCTGGCTTGCCCGCGAAGGCGGCCTGGCAGACAACTTATGTCGACTGTTCGGGCTTCTTCGCTGGCGTCTTGCTCCTACACGTTTGTGGTTGATCACAAGAACAGCATCCACCGCAAAACTGTGGAGCGAGCCTGCTCGGGAAAAACCTCAACGATAACGCTCGCTTGCTGAATAGACACGGCACTCACCGCGCTCTCGAAATCACCTCACTCATGTACTGATTCAAATCCCGAAAATCCTTAACACTCCAGGCATGTGGCGCGATCTTCACGCCATTCTCTTGCAAGGTTTTCGGAATTAGGTTTCCGTTCGGTCTGAGAATGACCGACGAAACAATAACCCCTGGATACTCATTGAGCCGTTTCTTGAAGGCAGGTGTTGTCAGGTCGGGTGTAGGAGGGGTGCTTTTCCTGGCCAGTGGGCCTGTTGCCTTGATATCGGCTCCATGGCACATGGCGCATCTTTGCGTGAACAGGTTTTTCCCGTTGATGTTTTCGGCCAAGGACAGGCTTGATTGAGTGATGAGTGTCAGGCCGGTTAAAGCCAGCAACGATGTTTTTAGTAATGTGCGCAGTGGCTTTGAGGAAAAGATAATCGATGGAGACGGGGTTGAAGCTGGGTTGTTAATCATGCCAATCCATTGAGCATTTTAGTTATTGAATTCCATGAGTGCGGTTGCACCCAGGGTCGCAATTTCACATCTGATTCTGGATGTGTCAATTGCCAGGGGTGCATTCAATTAGGGGACTATTGCCGCCCCCCCGAAAAGCTCTCCGCAACCCTTCAATAACCTCCCCAATCGAAGGCCCTTCCACCGCCGGTGGCGTCGGACTCTCACCAAACTCGCGCCAGATAAACAACGTCAACTCCGCCCCATCAGTCAGCGGCTGGCCATCGGCGATCGAGCCGAAAGTCTGCAGCGCGCGATAACGCTGGTCCTTCCAGAACAGCGCCTCGACCCAGGCATAAACCGGAATGAAATGAAAATGAATCGCAAACCCCGGCTCATGACCAAAACGACTGATATACAGCCACTTCGGCTTCAGCTGGCTTTCCAGGATGTTCTGGGTCCGGGCCAGCAGACCACCCAGCTCAGCCAGGGCGTCGGCGGGCAGGTCGCTGAGTGACTGGACAGGGACTTTTGAGCCAAGCATCAGATAACCAGGCAACGCGGACCCCATATGATGATTGAGGATCCAGTGAGCGGTCTCATGAATGATGAAGCGAGGCGGGATATCCATTCATTCGATCCCCTGTGTAACCAGATCAAGGCGATAATCGAGCAGGCTGCCGTCTTCGCGATCGAGCGCTTCACGCGTGAACCCGCAGCGTTCCAACACTTTCGCCGAGCCAAGGTTGCTGGCGTACACGCTGGCCACCAGTTCGCGCAATTTCCATTGGGTCTGCGCAACCCGTATCAGGTGCTCCAGCGCCCGTGTCGCCAGACCTTGGCCGCAGGCCTCCTCGGCGATCCGGTAGCCGACTTCGGCACGAAATCCGGCGCGGTCGATGTCCTTAAGATTGGCCCGGCCGATGATCCGGCCCTGCGGGTCTTCGATGACAAAGGGGTGCCAGTTGCCGGTGGCAAAGCCATTCAGAAAGGCGCTGATGTGCGTGGTGATGCCCTGCACCGAGTAGAACGCCGAGCCACGGGAGTCGATGTGGCGCTCGAACCAATCACGGTTTTCCAGCTCGAACGCCAGCAGCGCCTCGACGTCATCAGCTTGCAGCGTGCGAATGTTGATGGCCTTCATGAGCTGAGCACCACGCCGGCGGGCAGGGCACGCAGGAACCCGGCAATCTCGTCGCGGTTGCGCAAGTGGACCACCGGAACCTGCGGCGCGACCGCCAGTCGCACCGCGTCGATACCGGGACGAGTCACGCGATCGAAGTGCCAGACGTAGTGCAGGAACTTGAGGAACTCACGGTCGAGTTTTTCGCTGCAACCGTCCGGCTTATCCGCCCGTGGCCGGTTCAACACGCTGCGCAGGATGACCCGGCGCATGCAGGCGTGGCGCGGGGTGTCGAGCCAGATGATCAGGTCGGCGGCGGGCAGGCGCAGGTCGAAAGTCTTGCGCGAGTAGTTGCCTTCACAGACCCAGGCGTCGCCGGCCACGGCCTCGCGCACGCGCTGGCGAAACAGTGTGGTGTTGGCTTCGACCCAGTCGGGTTCCCAGAACAGTCGGTCCAGATGCACCACCGGCACGCCCAGGCGCTGGCCGAGGGCGCGGGCCAATGTGGACTTGCCGCTGCCAGAGTTGCCCAGTATCACGATGCGTTGCATAAGCAGATCCCTTGCTCAAAACCGGCGAGTCTAAAGCATCTGCCCGACCGCCTGCGACTTGGGTCGTAGTGCGTTTGGCCCAAGCCCATTTTCTTTGGTCGCGAATCCTTGGTTAACGTTGGACGCCGGTTCACCCGGCTGCAATGCTTCGGACTCGCCCACGGAAAAGGAGTTCAGCCATGCTCGGTGTTTACGCTCAGTACAGCCAGCACTACATCACCACCCTGATGATCGTCACCACGCTGTTTTTTGCCTTGCCGATCTTTCTCGCGCCGATTGCCTGGGCGCGGATGATGGGCTGGACCATTCCCGAGCACCAGCACCTGGCAATCTACTTTGGCCGCTGCCTGGGGGCGTTCATTCTGGTGGTGGAAGTCACCATGCTGCGCTCGTCCACCACCGGCACCAGTTTCAGCTACGCCTTCGACATCCTTTTCGTGGTGTTCAGCCTGATGTTCGTGGTGCACGTCTACGGCGCGCTTAAACGTATCCAGCCGCTCAGCGAAACCCTGGAGATCGGCTTCTGGGCCGTGCTTTTGGTGCTGAATGTGCTGTTTTATCCCGCCACGACCATCACCCTCTAGGGCACCGGGTACAGGGTCTAGAATGAACGGGTCATTCCTTGATTGAGGAGCTTTGATATGGCCCGTAAAAACACGATCTGCCTGTGGTACGACAGCAACGCCCTGGAAGCCGCGACCTTCTACGCCAAGACCTTTGCCGACAGTGAAGTGCTCGCGGTGCACCGGGCGCCGGGGGATTACCCCTCGGGCAAACAGGGCGATGTGCTGACCGTCGAATTCACCGTGATGGGCATCCCCTGTCTGGGCCTGAACGGCGGGCCGGCGTTCAAGCACAGCGAGGCGTTTTCGTTCCAGGTGGCGACCGACGACCAGGCCGAGACGGACCGCCTGTGGCACGCGATCATCGACAACGGCGGGGCGCCCAGCGAGTGTGGCTGGTGCAAGGACAAGTGGGGGCTGTCGTGGCAGATCACCCCGCGGATGCTGATGGCGGCGATCAGCGATCCCGACCCGGCGGCGGCCCAGCGAGCCTTCAACGCGATGATGACCATGAGCAAGATCGACATCGCCACCATCGAGGCCGCGCTCAAGGGCGCAGTTGCACGCGAGGACTATACTTAATCAGTGTTGCCAGCGCTGTGGCGCGTACTCCACAGCCCTTTGACTCTCAGTACGCCAGGTCGAGCGACGGAGGGTTTTGTCATGAAGAACCACACCTTGCAGCATTTGTCCCAGGACCTGGGCATGGCGGTCCACGATACCTGGACCACCACCCGGGTGAAGTCGGCGCTGGCCATGGCCGATAAGGCGCTGAGCCTGCAGATCCACGTCAAGACCCACGCCGGCACGGTCACCTTGAGCGGCCGGGTCATGACCCATCGCCAATGCGAACGGGCCATCGAACTGGCCCGTAGCGTCCCTGGCGTCATGGCAGTCGATGCCCGGGACCTGCTGACCCACGTGTTCCATCCCGGCGACCTGCCCCAGGCGCCCGATGCCGAGGAAGCCAGCGAGTATCGCTCGCCGTTGTCGGGCAAGCAGGATGATCACTGACCGGCTGACCACCCCGAGCGGCGACGCGGCGATGTGCCACGCTCAGGATTTCGCGGTCTTCTTCAACCGATAAGCCAGCGCCGGCCGGGTCAAACCCAACAGGCGCGCGGCTTCTGAAACGTTCTGCTGGCTGCGTTGCATCGCGGCCTGGATCAGTGCGTCTTCTACCGAATCGAGGCTGATGCCGCTGCCGACGATCTGCTCGATCCAGCCGTTGGCGCTGCCTGGCAGGGATTCCACCAGGCGGCCGTCACTGGTCACGCTGATGCTTTCGAGCAATTCCGGGGAGTGGGGGAAGAGGGCGTCGACGGCGATGCTCTGGTTTTCGTCGGTGATGATCACCCCGCGTTCCATCAGGTTTTCCAGTTCGCGGATGTTGCCCGGCCAGGGATAGTTCAGACAGACCTCCAGCGCCCGGTCGGAGAGGCCGAGGGTTTTTTTGTTGTAGCTGGCGTGGAGCTTTTCCAGGAAGTGTTCGATCAGCAGCGGGATGTCCTCGCGGCGCTCGCGCAGGGCCGGGATGCGCACTGGAAAGACGTTCAGGCGATAGAACAGGTCCGCGCGGAAACGTCCCTCGCGCACGGCTGTTTCCAGGTCTTCATGGGTGGCGGCAATCACCCGCACGTTGACCTGGCGGGTCTGCGAATCGCCGACCCGTTCCAGCTCCTGTTCCTGTAGAACTCGCAGCAGGGAGGCCTGGGCGCGTGGGGTGAGTTCGATGATTTCATCGAGGAACAGAGTGCCGCCGTTGGCCCGTTCGAAGCGGCCCATGCGCGACTGTTGGGCGCCGGTGTAGGCACCTTTTTCCACGCCGAACAGCTCGGCCTCGATCAGGTCGGCGGGGATCGCCGCGCAGTTCAGGGCGATGAACGGGCCGCCGGCGCGTTCGCTGCGCAAGTGCAGGCTGCGGGCGATGACTTCCTTGCCGACCCCGGTCTCGCCCAGCAGCAACACCGAAGCTTTGCCGGCAGCCACCTTGTCGATCAGGCCGCAGGTCTTGCGGTAGATCGCCGACTGGCCGATGCCGTAGAACTTGCCGGCCTCGAGCTGCAGGCGCTGGCGCATGTTCGCCACCTGCACCTGCAGCGCCTGCAACTCATCGATGATCGGGTCGCTCTGGAAGTAGCGCATGATCTCGTCGGCGTCCTCCCACTGTTCCGCCGGCTTGCCGATGATCCGGCACTGCGCGTCGCCGCAGCCACGGCAACTGACTTCCTTGTAGATGATCTGCCGGCCGAGGAAAAACGAGCTGTAGCTGATGGCATAGCCGAGCAACATCCAGCACACCGGCTGCTCGGAATGCAGGTTTTCACTGTGGCAGTTCTCCACTTCGAAGGAGTCCTGCCATTCGATGTCGGCATAGAACTGGCCGTTTTCCAGGTCGATGTCGATGGCTTGCGGACGCACATTGACCATGCCCTTGAGCGAGTGCAATTGCGGGCCGGTGAAGAACATCTCGACGTCACTGCCGTGGGGCCTCAGCTTGCGCGCCAGCTCGGCGTCCTTGAGCCCGGACTGGTAGCCGAGGCGCAGGAAAAAGCCCTTGGCGCGTTCGACGCCGAGCATCTCGATCAGCTCGCGGCGACACGAAGCCATCATCGAGACCTGAACCAGCAACATGCGCTGCTCGTCGAGCCAGATCTTGCCCTCTGTCCCTAGAAAGCGAACCTGGTCGGTCAGGTCCTTGAGCGCGGGCGGGCGCTGCGAGGCCTTGTAAGTGGTGATCATGCAGGTGCGCCCCTGATTGTAGTTATGTGGGGTTTGACGCGTTCCGCCCAGGCGGTGGCGGAGGTTTTTTATCAGTCCCCACGAGCGGTTTTTTACACCATGGCGAGCTCGGGTTTCCTTTTTCTAAGGCGCCTGAAAGCGCGCCGAAAGTCAATCTCGGCGTCATTGCTCATTTGCTCAATCGACCGGTCGCGGGTTGAGCAAATGATCAAATCCAGCGGGCCGGTGGCCGGGCTGTCAGACGTCAAGGAAGTCGAAGGTTTCAGTTAACTATCTGTTTCTAAACAATTAATTTCAAAAAATAAGACCTTGGCACCCTTGTTGCTCTAGCCCCTGGTACCTCACCTGGGAGTTTTCGAGCATGACTGACACCGGCACCCCCTTCGACCAACTGCCGCGCTACGTCCGGGTACGCAGCGAGCCGGACGCGACCTTTGTCGAATTCGATTTCGCCATCGGCTACCCGGAGTTGTTCGTCGAGCTCGTGCTGCCCCGGCAGGCCTTCGAGCAGTTTTGCCAACACAACCACGTTCGGCACATGGATGCCGCCATGGCCCAGGCCGTGGACGACGACATGCACAAGTGGCGTTACGGCGACAGCCAATAACAACAACAGGACGCAAGCGATGAACATCGAAATCAAGACCACCAGCGTCGAGCCGATCCGGCACACGTTCAGCCACACCCGTCGGCGCTTCGGCGACAAACCGGCGAGCCGTTACCAGGAAGCCAGTTTCGACCTCGAATCGGCGCGCAATTTTCACTACCGCCCGCTGTGGCAGCCGGACAAGTTGCTCAACGATCCGAGCCGTACCGCCGTGGTCATGGCCGACTGGTATACGGTCAGCGACCCGCGCCAGTTCTACTACGGCCCCTATGTGCAGACCCGGGCGAAGATGCAGGAGAACGCCGAACACGACTTCGTATTCTGCGAGAAACGCAACCTGCTGGCTGGCCTCGACCCGCACAGCCGCGAGCAGATCGCCCGCCTGCTGTTGCCGCTGCGCCACGCCGAGATGGGCGCCAACATGAACAACAGCGGGATCGCCGCTGATGGCTTCGGCACCAGCGTGACCCAGATGCACATGTTCCACGCCATGGACCGCCTGGCGATCGCCCAGTACCTGTCGCGCATCGGCCTGATGCTGGAAGACGACGGCTTGGCGCTGCTGGCCCAGGCCAAACAGCAATGGCTCGAAGACCCGGCCTGGCAGGGCGTGCGCCGTTACGTTGAAGACAGCCTGGTGATCAAGGACTGGTTTGAACTGACCCTGGCGCAGAACCTGGTCAGCGACGGCCTCTTGTACCCGCTGCTGTTCGGCAAATTCGACGAACAACTGAGCGCCGCCGGCCACGGCCAGGTCGGCATGCTCACCGAGTTCATGCGCCTGTGGTTCGGCGAAACCCAGCGTTGGGTCGACGCCCTGGTCAAGACCGTGGCGGCAGAAAGCCCGGCCAACCGCGAGTTGCTCGAACGCTGGATCGCCACCTGGCGCGGCCGCGCCCTTGAAGCCTTGGCGCCGCTGGCAGCCATCGGTCCGGGTCACGAGGCCCTGCAAGCCGTGGACAACGAGTTCGGCGCCCGCCTGAAAAAGCTCGGCCTGACAGGAGCAGCAGCATGACCTCCCTCGTCTACATCGCCTTCCAGGACAACGACAACGCGCGCTACATCGTCGAAGCCATCACCGAGGACAACCCCCATGCCGAGGTCCAGTACCAGCCGGCGATGATCCGCGTGCAGGCCGAGCAACGCCTTGAAATCCAGCGCGCCACGGTCGAGGAAAAAATCGGCCGGACCTGGGACGTGCAGGAAATGCTGATCGACGTCATCACCCTGGGCGGCAACGTCGAGGAAGACGAGGACAGCTTCACCCTGCACTGGAACTGACTCTACAACGACAAGAATAGGAGTGCCGCCACCATGGCCGCGAAACGCCTGAACCAGAAAGAAAAATACCGCTGCATGACCCGCGACCTGGGCTGGGAGCCGAGCTACCAGAGCAAGGAAGACATCTTCCCCTACGAGCGCTTCGAGGGGATCAAGATCACCGACTGGGATAAGTGGGAAGACCCGTTCCGCCTGACCATGGATGCCTACTGGAAGTACCAGGCTGAGAAGGAGAAAAAGCTCTACGCGATCCTCGACGCCTTCTCGCAGAACAATGGCCACACCAACATCTCCGATGCCCGTTATGTCAACGCGCTGAAGCTGTTCCTCTCCGGCGTCACACCATTGGAATATCAGGCCTACCAGGGGTTTGCCCGGGTCGGCCGGCACTTCGGCGGCGCCGGCGCGCGGGTGGCGTGCCAGATGCAGGCGATCGACGAACTGCGCCATGTGCAGACCCAGATCCACGCCATGAGTCATTACAACAAGCACTTCAACGGCCTGCACGACTTCGCCCACATGCACGACCGCGTGTGGTTTCTTTCGGTGCCCAAGTCGTTCTTCGAGGACGCCCGCAGTGCCGGGCCGTTTGAATTTCTCACGGCAATTTCGTTCTCGTTCGAGTACGTGCTGACCAACCTGCTGTTCGTACCGTTCATGTCCGGCGCCGCGTTCAACGGCGACATGGCCACGGTCACCTTCGGTTTCTCGGCGCAGTCCGATGAGGCCCGGCACATGACCCTCGGCCTGGAAGTGATCAAGTTCATGCTCGAACAGCATGAGGACAACGTGCCGATCATCCAGCGCTGGATCGACAAGTGGTTCTGGCGCGGCTACCGCCTGCTGACCCTGGTCGGGATGATGATGGACTACATGCTGCCGAACAAAGTCATGTCCTGGGCCGAGGCCTGGAAAGTCTATTTCGAAGACGCCGGCGGCGCGCTGTTCAAGGACCTGGAACGTTATGGCATCCGTCCGCCGAAGTACGTCGAGCAGGCGCAGATCGGCAAGGATCACATCAGCCACCAGGCCTGGTCGATCTTCTACCAGTACAGCCAGGCCACCAACTTCCACACCTGGATGCCCACCGACGAAGAGTTGGACTGGCTGTCGGCCAAGTACCCGGACACCTTCGACGCGGTCTATCGGCCGCGCTACGAACACTGGCGTGCCTTGCAGGAGAAGGGCGAGCGTTTCTACAACCCGAGCCTGCCGATGCTGTGCCAGATCTGCCAGATCCCGCTGGCGTTCACCGAGCCGGACGACCCGACCACCCTCAGCCATCGCAGCCATGAGCACGAGGGCGAGCGCTACCACTTCTGCTCCGACGGCTGCTGCGAGATTTTCCAGTACGAGCCCATGAAGTACATCCAGGCCTGGCTGCCGGTGCACCAGATCCTCCAGGGCAACTGCGGCGGTGCCGACGTCGAGGCGGTGGTGCGCGACTACTACAACATCAACCCCGGGCAGGACAATTTCGAATACCAGGACTCGCCCGAGCATCAGCGCTGGCAAGCCTGGCACCCGCAGACCAAGGCCCCGGCCTGACGGAACGCCGCCTGCGTGGCGGCTTCCCCTCCACCGACAATAACAAGGAAAATTCATCATGCCCGTGACTGCCATTGGCGCGTACAGCGCCCAACCGCTGGACAGCCAGCAACACTTCAACGGCGCGCAACTGGTGTACCTGGGCTGGGACCGGCACCTGATGTTCTGCGCACCCTTTACTTTCCCGTTGCCGCCGGACATGGCCTTCGCCGACTTCCTCGAGCAGGTGGTCAAGCCAGCCATCGCCCCGCACCCGGAGGCCCGTCAGGTGAACTTCGCCGAGGCCCGCTGGCGCCTCGACGGCCAGCCGTTCACCCCCGAGCTGCAGCTGAGCCTGATCGCCAACGGCATTGCTCACAAGAGCCTGCTCAACCTGGTCACCCCCGGCCTGAATGGGCTGGCCGGCAGCAGCAACTGAGGACAGGATCATGAGCTATCTGGTAACCATCGAACCCACCGGCGAGCAGATTGAAGTGTCGCCGGGCCAGACCATTCTCCAGGCTGCGTTGCGCCAGGGCGTGTGGCTGCCGTTTGCCTGCGGCCACGGCACCTGCGCCACCTGCAAGGTCCAGGTGCTGGAAGGCGAGGTCGATATCGGCGCCGCCTCGACCTTTGCCCTGATGGACATGGAGCGCGAGGAGGGCAAGATCCTCGCCTGTTGCGCCATGCCCACCAGCGATCTGGTGATCGAGGCCGACATCGACGTCGATCCGGATTTCCAGGCTTTTCCGGTGGAGGACTATCGCGCGGTGGTCAGCCAACTGGTCGACCTGTCGCCAACCATCAAGGGCGTGCACCTCAAGCTGGATCGGCCCATGGCGTTCCAGGCCGGGCAATACATCAACCTGCAATTGCCGGGCATCGAGGGCACCCGGGCGTTCTCCCTGGCCAATCCGCCGAGCCGGGCCGACGAGCTGGAGTTGCATGTGCGGCTGGTGGAGGGCGGGTTGGTCACCGGGCATATCCATCAGGCGCTCAAGGTCGGCGACGGGCTGGAATTGTCGGGGCCGTATGGGCAGTTCTTCGTGCGCGGCTCGCAACCGGGCGGGTTGATTTTCATCGCTGGCGGTTCGGGGCTGTCCAGCCCGCAGTCGATGATTGTCGATTTGCTGGAGCAGGGCGATGAGCGGCCGATGGTGCTGTTCCAGGGCGCGCGCAATCGCGCCGAACTGTACAACCACGGATTGTTCGAGGAACTCGCGCTGCGCCACAGCAACTTCCGCTATGTGCCGGCCCTGAGCCAGGCCGCGGATGA
This sequence comes from Pseudomonas fluorescens, assembly GCF_019212185.1. Classification (NCBI taxonomy): domain Bacteria; kingdom Pseudomonadati; phylum Pseudomonadota; class Gammaproteobacteria; order Pseudomonadales; family Pseudomonadaceae; genus Pseudomonas; species Pseudomonas fluorescens. Next base: position 4,096,926 of record NZ_CP078138.1, on the reverse strand, counting down.
CGAGGCTTGGCAGGGCTTTCGCGGCTACGTGCACGATGCGGCGAAACAGCACTTCGACGCCCGCTTCAGCGCCAACAAGGCCTACCTGTGCGGGCCGCCGCCAATGATCGACGCGGCGATCACCTGCCTGATGCAGGGCCGGCTGTTCGAGCGCGACATCTTCATGGAGCGCTTCTACAGCGCCGCCGATGGCGCCGCTGATGGACAACGTTCGGCCCTGTTCAAACGCATCTGAAAAGTCTTTACCACCGATAACAACAATAAAGGTTGAACCATGATTCGCAGACCGCAAAACACTCTTCTCAGCGCTGTCGCCTTGATCGGCCTCGGCGCGAGCCTGCCCGGTGTGAGCCAGGCCACCGAAGGCGGTGGCACTTCCTACCCTTTGGGTGCCGAGAACTATATGTCGGGGGCCATGCCGCCACCGGGCGTCTATGGGCAGTTGTTCGTCAATCACTACGAGGCCGACAACCTGCGCGGCAACGATGGCGACAAGCTGCCGGTGGATTTTCGCGTGCGCGCCAACGCGATCACCCCACGGCTGATCTGGGTCAGCGACTACAGCCTGTTCGGCGCCAGCGTCGCACTGCATGCCATCGTGCCGCTGGTGGACCTCAAGGTCGAACTCAATGGCCAGTCGCAAAGCAAGCAGGGCCTGGGGGATATCATCTTCGGCCCGGCGTTGGGTTTTCATCACAGCGAGAAATTCCACAGCACCCTCGCCTTGGACATGATCGCCCCCAGTGGTCGCTACGACCGCGATGACCTGGCCAATACCGGGCGCAATTACTGGGTGATCGAGCCGGTCTATGCCATGTCCTATATCGATCCGAACGGGCTGAACCTCGACGCCAAGCTGATGTACGACTTCAATCGCGAAAACCCGGCGACCGACTACCGCTCCGGGCAGGAGTTCCATGTCGACTACGCCCTGGGTTGGGGGCTGGGCAATGGCTGGGTGCTGGGCATCGGCGGTTATTACTACCGCCAGACCACCGACGACCGCCAGGATGGCGAACGGATTGCCGACAACAAAGGCAGGGCGCTGGCCATCGGCCCTTCGGTCAAATACAGCGGCACCAACGGCTGGTTCGTCACCGCCAAGTGGGAGCAGGAAACCCAGGTGCGCAACCGGGCGCAGGGGGATGCGTATTGGGTGAAGCTGACGGTGCCGTTCTAGGCGTGACAACCATTGCCGACAACCTGTAGGAGCGAGCCTGCTCGCGATGACGGCGGCACATCCATAACTCCTGAGACTGACACACCGCTATCGCGAGCAGGCTCGCTCCTACAAGGGGTGAGGGGGATTACAAGATTCGGCCACAAGTGGACGTCCCCGCCGCGCCTGTGGCATGGTCGCGTGATAAAAATATCTAACAGCGGTCGAGGTTGCGGCAATGGCGGTGGGTGAGGCGGGTGCGGCGCAGATATCGATGGCAACGCTTGCGGCGTTCAATCGCTGTCTTTTGCAGTTGGCGCGGGTGGCTCGTGAGCGAGGCGGGTCGCATTTCATCGCCGAGGGCTTGCAGGAATTTCGCCAGTTGGTGCCGTTCGCCTCTGCCTGGTGGGGCGAAATGTCGGCCTCGGACGCCAGCGCGCCGCCACTGAACTGGATGCACGGGCGCATTGATCTGCCGGACTCCTTTGTCAGCGAATGGCGCGAGGTGGCGGGGCTCGACTGTTTCGCCCATGACAGCTTTACCCGTCTGGGCGAGGTCATGCGCGACAGCGAGTTCACCGACCCCAACGAACCGGTCAACGTATTCGCCCGACGCCATGACCTTTACCACCTGATGAACATCACCTTCGAACTGCCGGAAAGCGGTTTGTATTTCTTCGTCTGCCTGTACCGGGGCGTCGACGGCGCGTTGTTCTGCGACCAGGACGCCGCCTTGTTCTCGGCGTTTTGCGAGCACTTGCTGCAACTCTGGCGCTTCCAGGTACAGGACATGATCCGCCTCGACACCGGCGACGGCGCCAGCGATTTCGGCGTGGCACGCCAGGACGGCAGCCTGCTGTATGTGGGCGCGCGGCTGTGCGCGGCGATCGAACGGGAAGTGCCGGGCTGGAATGGCTCGCTGCTGCCGCCGGAAGTGATCGCGCAACTGCCCGCAGTGCCCTGCGTGATGCGCCTGGGACGTGTGGCCCTGACCCTGAGCCCGAATGCCGAGCACGTCATTCTGTCCCTCGAAGCACCCCCGCCCGGCGTGGTCCTGGCGCCCCGGGAACGCACGGCGGCGATGCTGTTTGCAGCCGGGCACTCGTACAAGGAAATCGCCAAAATCCTCACCCTGAGTCCGGCGACGGTGCGCACTTATTTGCGCAATTGCTATGTGCAGTTGGGGGTCAAGAGCAAGGTTGAGCTGGGCTCGGCGCTGCGCGGGAATTCCTGAAAACCGTCCCCCCCCTGTAGGAGCAGCCCGGGCTGCTCCTACAGTTCAGGTCTGTGTTGATCATCGATTTACCCCAGACCCTCCTCATCTGCAGAGGTCCGCTTTGCCCTCGTGTTCGCTAGGGTGTGCCTGCCTGGGTAAGCGGCATTGGCCGATCGCCCGATAACAACAAGAGAGCGCAGCGATGCAACGATTCATTCCCAACCTGTTGGCGGCCGCACTGGCGTTGGCCGCCGTTCCGGCGATGGCCGCCGCCGACCTGGTGCTGTTCAACGGCAAGGTCTACACCGCCGAACCCGGCCAGGCGCTGGTGCAGGCCGTGGCCGTGCAGGACGGCAAGATCCTCAAGGTCGGCAGCGATGCGCAAATCACCGCCCTGGCGGATGCCAAGACCCAACGCATCGACCTCGCCGGCAAGGTGCTGATGCCCGGCCTGATCGACACCCACAGCCATCCGGTGGTTGCCGCCTACGACAGCATGGGCGCCAATTTGCAGGACGAAGTCATGCCGGTGGCCGAACTGGAGAAGTGGATCATTGAGCAGGATAAGGCCGGACGCGCCAGGGCAGGGGAGGTGATCAGCATCGCCGGGACCAGTTCGGCCTACTGGGAAAAGTCCCGCGAACTGGGCCAGCGCTTCAATCAGGGCCGTTGGGCCGATCAGCCCATCGTACTCAGCGGCATTGACGGCCACACCGGCTGGGCCAACAACGCCATGCTCAAGCGCCTGAAGATCGACGCTGCGCTGGTCAAGGGGCTGTCGGAGCAGGACCGCAGCTTTGTCGGGCATGAAGCGGACTTCACTCCCACCGGCTACTTTGCCGAGTCGCGCTGGGACATCGTGCGCGGTGCAATTCCCGCCCCGAGCAAGGAAACCATGCTGCAAGCCGCCCGCGAAGCGGTCCGGGTCAACAACCAATATGGCGTGACCGCCTGGATGGATGCCGCGGCGAACGCCGGCAGCGAAGATTCGCTGTTCGACTTCAGGGCTGGTCCGGACAGCGTCGGCGTGTTGCCGCTCTATCAGGCGCTGGCGCAGAAAGGCGAGCTTAACGCCCATGTCGCCGCCTTGCTGCTGACCAATCCGAAGAGCCAGCCCAAGGATCTGGACGTCGTGGCCAAGGTCATGCAGCAGTTCCAGGGCGTGCCCAACCTGACCTTCCCCGGGATCAAGATCTTTGCCGACGGCATCCTCGAATTCCCCGGCCAGACCGCAGCGGTCATCGTACCGTTCAAGAACAGCAACAAGAACGGCCAGTTGCTGATCGACCCGGCGCACTTCGGCGAGTTGGTGGTGGCGGCGGAAAAACGCGGCTGGATCGTCCACACTCACGCGGTCGGCGACCGTGCGGTGCGCGAGGTGCTGAACGGCGTCGAATACGCGCGCAAACTCAGCCCGACCCCGGTGCCCCACAGCATCGCCCACTTGCAACTGGTCAACCCCAAGGAGTTCCCGCGCTTCAAGCAACTGGGGGTCATCGCTTCGATGCAACTGCTGTGGGCCACTGGCGAAAGCTACACCGTCGAACTGGTCAAGCCGTACATCAGCGCGTTCGCCTATGGCTACCAGTACCCGGCCAGGTCGCTGCATGACGCCGGTGCGACCATCGCCGGCGGCAGCGACTGGCCGGTGTCGAGTCCTAACCCGTTCAATGCAATCGCCCAGGCCAGCACCCGCAAGGGCCCACTCGGTGTGTTGAATGCCCAGGAAAGCCTCGATCGCCAGAGCATGTTCCAGGCCTACACCCTCAACGCCGCCAAGACCTTGCGCCTGGAACAGCAGATCGGTTCGCTGGCACCGGGCAAACAGGCTGACCTGATCATCCTCGACCGCGACGTGTTCAAGGTCAGCGACGACGAACTGTTCGAAACCCAGGTGCTCAAGACCTTCTTCGCCGGCAAGCAGGTCTACGCCCCAGCCTCCTGATCACGCCATCGCTGCATCTCGTCCGGGCCCCGTGCAACACGCGGGGGCCGGCAACGCCGTGCCCGCAATTACCCGCACACACATAACAACAAGGGTTCCCCATGAAAGCATTCTCGGTCCTGACCTTGGTCGGTTGCGTCCTCGCGCCCCTGACTTCTCAAGCGGTGACGCTCAACGACGATTTCAACCTCGACATGATCGTCACCGCCACCAGTGACTATCGCTCCCGTGGCATCTCGCAAAGCCTCGGCGATCCGGCGGCGCAATTCGGCGCGACCCTGACCCACAGCAGCGGCCTGTATGTCGGCGCCTGGACCTCCAGCGTGGACTTCGGCGATGACTTCAAGACCCGCCAGGAACTGGAGTACTACGCCGGCTATTTCTGGCAGGCCACGGACGCCATCAGCCTCGACCTGGGCTACATCAAGTACGACTATCCCAAGGAAGCCCAATTCAACCTCAGCGAGGTCTACGCGATTCTCGATCTGTACGGCGTGAAGCTCGGCACCTATTACTCCAGCGACACGCCCAATGTGTTTGGCGAGGACCAGGACACCTTCTACGCCTACCTCGGCTACACCCTGTCCTTGCCCGCCGAGTTTGGCCTCGACCTGCGGGTCGGCCGCAATGACGTCAAAGACGAAGCTTTCGTCTCGCCCAACGGCGACAGTCGTTCCACCTACTACGAGTGGGAAGCCAAGCTCACTCGGGACTTTCTCGGGGTCAACTGGGGGCTGAGCTACATCGACACCAACCTGAAAAAAAGCGAATGTGCCAACTGGTACGGCTTCGACGACCTGTGCTCGGCGACCGTCGTGGTCAGCGCCAGCAAGGCGTTTTAACGCCGCCTGCGGTCCACCAAAACAATAAATCCAGGAAATACCGTTCATGACCAAGGTCATCGATAACCCCAAGCGTCACTCACTGATCGAGTCGCGCTCGATCGATTTTATTCCCGAGGCCGAGCGTCATGGCAGCCTCTGGAGCCAATTCACCCTGTGGCTGGGAGCCAACCTGCAAATCACCGCCATCGTCACCGGCGCCCTGGCTGTAGTGCTGGGGGGCGACGTGTTCTGGTCGCTGATCGGCCTGTTGCTTGGCCAGGTGCTGGGCGGCGCGGTGGTCGCGCTGCACGCCGCGCAAGGGCCGAAGCTCGGCTTGCCGCAGATGATTTCCAGCCGCGTGCAGTTCGGGGTCTATGGCGCGGCGATCCCGATCGTCCTGGTGTGCCTGATGTACCTCGGGTTCAGCGCTACGGGCGCAGTGCTTTCCGGGCAGGCGATTGCCCAGTTGATCGACGTCAGCGACAGCGCCGGGATCCTGATCTTCGCCGCCAGCATCGCCTTCCTGACGATCTTCGGTTATCGGGTGATTCACATTGTCGGGCGAGTCGCCAGCGTGTTGGGGATCATCGCCTTTGCCTACCTGTTCACTCGCTTGTTGACGCTTAACGATATCGGCCTGTTGCTCGACAATCGCCACTTCAACTGGAGCACCTTCCTGCTGGCGGTGTCGCTGTCGGCTTCCTGGCAGATCGCCTTTGGCCCGTACGTGGCCGATTACTCGCGCTACTTGCCGAGCAACACGTCATCCTGGAAAACCTTCGCCGCCGTTGGCCTGGGCACGGTGCTCGGGGCGCAGGCGTCGATGGTCCTCGGGGTGTTCGCTGCTGCCTTGGCCGGGGCGAATTTCCGTGGCCATGAAGTGGCGACCATCGTTGGCCTGGGCAGCACTGGAGTGATGGCGTCGCTGTTGTACCTGAGCGTGGTCTTCGGCAAGGTCACGGTCTCGACCCTCAACGCCTACGGCAGCTTCATGTGCATCGCCACCATCATCAGCGGCTGGCGCCGGCGCCTGGAAATAAGCGCCGGGCAACGCATGGTCTTCGTCCTGCTGATCGTCGCCGCGTCCACCACCCTGGCGCTGCTGGGGCAGTACTCGTTCCTCAACTCGTTCAAGTACTTCATCCTGTTCCTGCTGACCTTCTTCACCCCGTGGAGCGCGATCAACCTGGTGGATTATTACTTCATCAACAAGGAACGCTACGACATCCCGGCCCTGTCCGACCCGGCGGGGCGCTATGGCGGCTGGAACGTGCTGGGCATCAGCGTGTACGTGATCGGCGTGCTGATCCAGTTGCCGTTTGTCGATACTCACTTTTATTCCGGAGCGATGGTCGCGCAGTTGGGTGGTGTGGACATTTCCTGGATCGTCGGGCTGGTGGTGCCGGGGGTGATGTACTACTGCCTGGCTCGGCCTGCGGGTGTGGCGGCGGGTCTGACACACCGAGGTGTCTGAATCAGAAGTTCACCGACGCGCTCAGGCGTGCGGTCAGCGGTGCACCCTGGAACAGGTAGTTGTCGCCCATGTATTCCCCGACATCGCGCCAGTAACGCTTGTCGAACAGGTTGTCGACGCTCAGGCGAAACACCGTTTCATAACCGTCGATGCGCGTGCTGTAGCGGCTGCCAAGGTTGAATACGGCATAGGCTCCGGCTTGTGCCTCGCCTTGCTGGCTGGCGTATTTGCTGCCGCTGTACTGCACGCCACCCAGCAACGCCAGGCCATCGATCCAGGGCAGTGCGTAGTCGCCGTAGAGGCTGGCGCGCAGGGTCGGTACGTTGATCGTCTGGTGCCCTTCATAGGCGGGCGTGCCGCTGCCGCTGACCCGTGAACGGATCGCTGCGACAGTTGCGGAAATCTGCAGGCGCTGGCTTGCCCAACCATTGGCCGACAGCTCCAGGCCGGTGTTTTTCTGGTCACCCTGCTCGACGAAGGTGAAGCTGCCGTCGGCATTCGGCCGCGAATACTGGTAGGCCTGGCGGATCTCGAACAGCGCGGCGCCGAGGCTGATGCGCTGCCAGTCGTACTTGATCCCGGCCTCGATCTGCCGCGACACGCTGGGCGCGAGAATTTCGAAGGCGTTGCTGGCAAACCACGGCGCTTCGCTGCCCAAGGACAAGCCCTTGCTGTAACGGGTGTACAGCGCCAGCTCCGGCAGCGGTTTGTAGATCAATGCGGCCTGGGGCAGGAACTCATAGCGCTGGGTATGGCGCGTGGTGTCGCCCTGGCTGTCGAAGGTTTCTTCGTCGAGGCGCACTTCGCGGGCGCCGAGTACGGTCTGCCACTGCTCGTTGAAACTGATCCGGTCGTTGAAAAACAGCCCGTACTGGCGGCTGTCGAGGTGGCGGTAGGCGTCGTTGAGCGGTCCCTGGTAACGCGGGAAATCCTCGGGTTCGCTGTCGATGTTGGCGCTGCCGATCATCTGGTTGATCGGCTCGCGCTTGTCAACGATGCGCCGAAAGGCACTGCTGCCAACGGTGAGCTGATGACCGAGGCCTGCAGTGTCGAAGCGGCCGCTGAGGGTGGCCTGCACTTCGTCGTTGCGTCGGGTGTCGTCGGGGCTGCGGAAGTCGTAGAGGTCGTAATCGCCTTCGGCGCTGAAGTGATTGGGCACGGCCACATCGCTGCAACTGGCCGCCCCATAGCAGCCCCAGGCGAACGAGCTGTAGTCATCGATCACCACGCGACTGCGCGAGGCGCTGAGGTTGGCTTTCCAGGTGTCGCTGAAGCGGTATTCGAAATTGCCGTTGAGGTTCAGCGCGTCAGTGGTCACCTGATTGGCGCCGCTCTGGTGGGCGAGTAGCTTTTTGGGCGAGGCGTGGTGCGGCAGCTCGGTGCCGCCGAGCAACTGATAGCCCGGCGCCGAACGCTGCTGACGGTTCTGGTATTCGACGTCGAGTTGCAGCAGGGCCGCGTCGCTGATGGTCCAGTCCAGGGCCAGCGCGGCAAAGTCGCGTTGGCCGTTGGTGTGCTCGACGTAAGAGTGGATGTCCTCGTGTGCGAGGTTGGCGCGCAGGCCGATCTGTTGTTCGCTGCCGAAGAACCCGCCGACGTCGGTGGCCAGGTAACCGCTGCCGCGATCATCGGTGGAGACCGTGACCGAGCGCACATCGGTCGGTCGCTTGGTCACGTAATTGACCAGCCCGCCGGGCTCGCTGACCCCGCTCTCAAGCCCCGCGAGGCCCTTGAGCAGTTCCACCTGCTGTTTGTTTTCCAGACCGACGTTCTGCTCGCCGGCGATGGTCCGGCCATTGATCTTGTAGCTGCTGGCCGCGTTCAGCGAGAAACCACGAACCACGAAGTTTTCGTAGTAGCCGATTGGCGCATAGCTCTGGCCCACCGAGGCATCGTTTTTCAATACGTCGCTGAGCAGGCGGGCCTGCTGGTCCTTGATCAGGGCATCGTTAATCACCGTGATCGAGGCCGGCGTGTCGAGCAACGGCGCTGCTTCGAAACCGCTGACAGAGGCCTCACTGGCCTGGTAACCGGACGGCTCCTCGGCGTTCACAGTGACCGCCGGCAGCAGGGTTTCAGCGGCCTGCGAGGGCAGGGCGCTGGACAGCAGCAGGCTGAAAGTCAGCGGGGAAGTCCGGTAAAGCCAATCCATGTAAAGCTCCTTGATGACTGAAATCCCTGGCCACGCGACCTCCGGGCACAGGTCAGCCACTGCGCGATGCGGCTGATTTTTTACGCGGCGCATCATACAAGACGATGATCATTGATGTGGGAGCGGGCTTGTCCGCGAAGGCGATCTGTTTGTGTACATCGCTTGCAAGCTCCCACAAAAAAACCACTCCAGTATTAGACCGTTTATTTCTCTGGGTTATTTGGATAGACACAAGACGCATATCCACGACACCAAAAACGCTGCCGCAGTCACCAATTTATCCGTTATCACATCCACCCTGCAGCGAAAGCATCCACTCCTGCGCAAGTCATCGCATTAACGCGGTTGGCGCAGTGTTTTCCGCTGCTGGATGGGCCTCTTGTCGTACGTTCGCCAGTCCCTAGAATCGGCGCCATCTACTTCACCTTGCCTTTCCAATCCTTCAGGGAGCTACACCATGATGAACGCCATGCAGATGCCAATGTCGATGCCGATGAACAGCCAAATGCCGATGATGGGCATGCCAATGATAATGGCGACCATGAGCTGCGAAATGATGGACGACGGCATGCTGTGCATCATGATGCCGGCCTCTGGCATGGACATGGGGATGTTCCGCAACAGCGCGCAAATGATGCAGATGATGATGAACTGCGGCATGCCGATGATGATGCACTGCGCCAACATGAGCATGATGTGCATGTCGGCATCGAGCATGAGCATGCCGATGATGGGCGCCATGATGCCGGTGATGGGCATGCCCATGCCTTCGATGAAATGCGTGATGGAGTGCAGTGTTCAAGACGACCGCATGCTGTGCAAGATCATGCCGATGGCGGGCATGAACATGGACATGATGAAGAACTGCTGCGCGCTGATGATGAAAATGATGAACGACTGCGGCATGCCAATGATGATGAGCTGCAACGGCATGCCGATGATGTGCTGCACCTGCTGATCAACGTGTTTGGCAGCGGCTGGGTTTTAATCCAGCCGCTCCGGATAGGTCACCACCAGGTAGGCCACGGCCTCGCTGTCGGCGGGGTTGCGGTAGCGGTGGGGCTGGTCGGCGTAGAACAGAATCGAGTCGCCCGTCGATAGCAGGTAGCGTTCATCATTGACGCTGATTTCCAACACGCCCTGCGCCACCACCAGGTTCTCCTGGACCCCCGGACCATGGCCTTCGCTGTGGTCCTCTCCCAAGGCGCTCAGGCGCAACTCATAGAATTCCGATTGGCGTGCCACGTCATACGGGAACAGCGCGCGGCTGACGAAGCTGCCACTGGCACTGACCAGACGTTTGCTCTGACTCGCGGACAGCACCGCGACACCTTCGAATGCGCGGTGCTCAAGAAAAGCCGCGACCGAGACTTTCAGGCCCTTGGCAATTTTGCACAGCACCTTGATCGACGGCACGCTGCGTCCGGATTCGATTTGCGCCAGCATCGCCCGGCTGACGCCACACTGGCGGGCAAGGGCGTCCAGCGACAGGTGCCGCTTGGCCCTTAGCCGCTGCAGGTTCTGCGCGACCCGATCGCAGATTGGCTCCTCTTGCGCAGTTTGCAGATTGTTCAGGTCCTCCAGCGGTTCATCGGCGCTGGCAAGAAAGCGCAGGGGGCCGAAGGCATTCATGCGTGATGGGTCCGAATGAGGGACGTGGGCGCCCAGCTGAAGGCGGGCCCGGTGGCCTGAAGTGCGTACATATCCCACATGGCCCGTGCCCGCTGCTGGGCCAGTTTGCGTGTGCGGTAGCGGGCGAAATCGATGAGTTGGGCTGTCGGCTTCATGGGGCACTTCACTGTGATGATGAATGACGGGATGGGCTGAGCCTACTCGCGATCTGTTATATCGATAAATACTGATTATCTATTTGTTAATTCCTTTCGGTTATTTAAAGCACTCCCATTCAGTACTGGCCATCGACCTAAGCTAATTCCAAAAAAGTATTTATTTCAGATTTTTAAGATCGATTAGCTTTATGTCGTCAGGGTGTACTGCGCCTGGGACGCCATGCTGTTTTGGCGTCAGGCGTGCCCGCTCCAAGCTTTTCCCTTCCTATCGGGCGATGACTCTTGTGACCATTCTTCAAACCCCTCCCGCCCGTGGCTCGATCGACACCCTGGCTGCGCGTGACGCCGACGTGGTACTTGAGCTGCGCAATGTAACCAAGGCCTATGGGCCATTGCAGTCGAAGGCCCCGGCCGTGAGCAATGTCAGCCTCAAGGTGCGGCGCGGTGAAGTGCTGTGCCTGATGGGCACCTCCGGCAGCGGCAAGTCGACCTTGCTGCGGCATATCAATCGGCTGATCGAACCGTCCAGTGGCGAGGTGTTGATCGAAGGACAGGCCATTAGTGCCTTAAACAGCAAGGCATTACGTGAATTGCGTTCGCGGCGTATCGGCATGGTGTTCCAGCATTTCGGCCTGCTGCCCCATCGCACGGTGCTGGACAACGTGGCCTTGCCCTTGGAGTTGCGCGGCGAATCGGAAGCGCTCCGGCATGCAGCCGCCGCCCAGCAACTGCAGGCGGTGGGGTTGCAAGGCTGGGGTGAGCATTATCCCCACGAGTTGTCTGGCGGCATGCGCCAACGTGTCGGGCTGGCCCGGGCGCTGGTGACCGAGCCGGACATCCTGCTGATGGACGAACCGTTCAGCGCCCTCGACCCGACCATCCGCCGTGACTTGCAGGAGCATTTCCTCAGCCTGGCCCGCGAGCGCGGGATCAGTACCTTGCTGGTCACCCATGACCCGGCCGAAGCCTTGCGCCTGGCCGACCGGATCGCCGTGCTGCGCCAGGGTCAACTGGTGCAACTGGGCACGCCGCAGCAACTGCTGGAGCAACCCGCCGACGCCGAAGTGGCGGATTTCTTTCGTGATTGCCTGCCGGGCGCCAGTGCGCAGCAGGCAGCCAAGCCGACCAAGGTCGCCGATCAACCTCAGAGCCACAGCCTCAGCCCAGGTCTGCCCGCGTGGCAAGCGCTGTTGCTGGGGCCGGCGGCGCTCGCGTCGCGGGGCAAGGGTGGGCTGTTCTGGCTGGGCTTTGCCAGCGAACTCGCGGCATTGGCGACGCTGGCCCAAGGGCTGGTCGCCGGGTCCTGGTTGCCGGTGCTGATCGGCGCATTGCTGCTGCTCGCCAGTCGCTGGACCGCGCTGTCGCTGAGTGCCCAGCCGTTGCGCGCCCGTCCGAGCAATTGGCTGTTGCCATTAACGGTGCTGCTGGTCAGCCAGGCGTTGGTGGTCTGGCGGGTGATCACCCCGGATACCAGTGGCGCCTTACTTCAGTTCCCGGCCAACCGCCAGCTACTGCTGCTGACGGCGCAGAGCATCGATCAATTCATCAGTTGGTCCCAGGTGACGTTCGAGGGCGCGTTTGTCGGGGTCATCGTCGCGGTGCGCACGGTGATCGAAGGCATCGAAAATGTCCTCGGCTGGCTGCCGTGGCCGGTCGCGGCGCTGGCCCTGGTGTTCCTCGCCTGGCGCTCGGCGGGCCTGGCACTGGCGCTGACCAGCAGTCTCGCGCTGCTTTATATCGGCCTGTTCGGCTTCTGGGACAGGACTATCGCGACACTGGCGCTGGTCGGTTCTTCGGTGCTGATTGCCCTGGTGCTCGGCGTGCCCACCGGCATCCTGCTGGCGAAACGCGCGTTGGCACGCCGGCTGATTACGCCGTTGCTGGACGTGATGCAGACGCTGCCGACCTTCGTGTACCTGATCCCGGCCGTGGCGTTCTTCTCGGTCGGCAAGACCCCGGCGGTGATCGCCACGGTGATCTTCGCCCTGGCGCCGATGATTCGCCTGACCTCACTGGGCATTCAGGAAGTCCCCAAGGATGCCGTCGAGGCGGCGGTCGCCCACGGCGCCAGCCCCTGGCAAACCCTGATCAAGGTGCAACTGCCGCTGGCGCGTCGCTCGTTGTTGCTGGGCATCAACCAGACCCTGGTGATGAGCCTGTCGATGGTGGTGGTCGCCGCCCTGATCGGTGCCGGTGGCCTGGGCTACGACGTGATGACCGCGTTGCGCAACATCAAGGGCGGCGAGGGCATGCTCGCCGGCGCAGCGATTGTCCTGTGCGCGCTGATCCCGGATCGAATCATTCAATCGAGCTTGCGCAAGCAAGCCCCGACCTACTCCTGAACGTGAGGCTTATCGTGAACAAACCCTTATCACGCACCCTGGGTGCCGTCGCATTACTGGCCGCCCTGGTGGCTCCACAGACGTTGCTGGCCAAGGAAAAAATCGTCATTGGCGAGCAGAACTGGACCGGTGCCATCGCGATCCAGAACATCCTCGGCGAGGTCATCAGCAGCCGTCTCGATGGCGATGTCTCGTACCTGGCCGGCGACGTCGCGGTGCTGTTGAGCGCAGCGGCCAAGGGCGATGGTTCGGTGGATGTGCTGACCGACATCTGGTTGCCCAACCAGTCGGCAGCCTGGGCCAAATACGTCACTGGCGCCAAGCCAACGCTGGTGCCCAACGTCCATCCTTATGCGGGCGAGCAGGGCTTCTACATCCCGGGCTACTTGCAGGACAAGTACGGGGTCAAGTCAGTGTATGACCTGAAGAAGCCCGAAGTGGCGAAATTCTTCGAGCCGCTGGGCGGTGGCAAGGCGCAGTTGCTGGTGGGCCCAGCCGGTTGGGAGTCGACCTACATCGGGCAGATCAAGGCCAAGGATTATGGTTTTGCCGACAAGTTTGAGGCGGTCTCCACGGAAGCCTCGGTGACTTACTCGAAACTGGCCAGCGCCTACAAGGCCGAACGCGGTGTGGTGTTCTATGCCTACACCCCGGACTGGATCTTCTCCGCGTACGACCTGCGTCGCCTCGAAGAGCCGGCGTTCGACGGTTACGCCCAGGACAACAAGAAGGGCGACCCACTGTACAAGGCTGACGGTTGCTGGAAATTCATCAGCCCGACGGTCGATCCTGATTGGCTGAACAAGAGTCAGATCACCTGCGCCTTCCCGGATGCTCGGGTCCACGTGCTGGCTTCCGCCGCCCTGCAACAGCGGGCGCCGAAAATTGCCGAGTTCCTGCGTAATGTCGCCATCGACCCGGCCCAGCTCAACGAGCTGATCCTCAAGATCGAAAAAGAGCAGCAGCCGGCGGATGTGGTGGCCAAGGCGTGGGTCCAGGACCATGCCAGTACCGTGGATCAATGGTTGTCGGGCGCGGCGCCGAAAGTGAGTGCGATCCCATGAGCCAGCCTTCCTTGCGGTTACTCGACGGTGGCATGGGCCGGGAACTGGCGCGCATCGGCGCCCCGTTCCGCCAGCCGGAATGGTCGGCGCTGGCCTTGATCGAGGCGCCGCAGTACGTGCTCCAGGCGCACCAGGCGTTTATCCGTGCCGGAGCGCGGATCATCACCAGCAACAGTTACGCGGTGGTGCCCTTTCATATCGGCGAGCAGCGTTTCGCCGAACATGGCCTGGCGTTGGCCGAGCGGGCGGGGCGCCTGGCGCGGCAGGCGGCGACCCAGAGTGGCGAGGTGGTCAGTGTCGCCGGTTCGCTACCGCCGGCCCTCGGTTCCTATCGCCCGGACTTGTTCGATCACCGGCAATCGGTGGCAATCCATCGCCAGTTGATCGCCGGCCTACGGGCCTATGTCGACGTCTGGCTGGCGGAAACCCAGAGCTCCATCGCCGAGGTCGAGGCGGTGGCCGAAGCTCTGTCCGAGGACAGCAAGCCATTGTGGCTGTCGTTCACCTTGAGCGATGACCTCGGCGAACCGCCGCGCCTGCGTTCCGGCGAGCCGGTGGCCGAGGCGGTGCGGGTGGCGGCGGGGTTGGGGGCTGCGGCGGTGCTCTTCAATTGCAGCCAGCCGGAAGTCATGGGCGCGGCACTGGCCGAGGCCGGCAAGGTGGTCAAGGCGCTGGGCCTGGACATCGAGCTTGGGGTCTACGCCAATGCCTTCCCGGCCGTGGCTGAAGACGCCAAGGCCAATAGCACCTTGCTGAAGATCCGCGCCGACCTGGGCCCGGAACCTTACCTGCAGTGGTCGCGGACCTGGGTCGCGGCGGGGGCCAGTATCGTTGGCGGCTGCTGCGGCATCGGGCCGGAGCATATCGAACAGTTGCATCGGCATTTGCAGGGAGCTTTTTCTGGTGATGTGCCGGATTGATGTACGACCCTGTAGGAGCTTGCCAGCGAAGGCGGTGGGTCTGACACCCCCAGGTGTCTGAATCGCTAGCAGGCTCCCATTAGATTCTAGGTCGATCCTAAGATCTGTGGTCACCGCAAAATCCCCTACGGATGCACTGTTATAAAGCCGCCCCCCTCATCCGTGCACTAAGCCAAGCCACGCCGCAGGGTCAGCGCCGGGATTGGCAACTCGCTTCGCGCACCCGCCAATTCCCCGGAAAGGCCGCTCTACGGGCTTCGCAGCCAGTTCGAAAGCACTCGCTCATAAAACTGGCACAAACGCTGCAACACCTCCCGCAGGCCCACCGCGAACACAGTCGAGTGGGCAGCCCCCTCGGTCAACGACGATCGATTGGCCGCAGAGGTCGTGGGCAACAGCGACAAGCCGGGCACAGCAGTCCGGCGGCATCGCAGACGAACAGGCAAAGACGCCTGGAACCGCAAGGTTTCAGGCGTTTTTTTTTGGCTTTTGAACAGTGACCTGGTGCTACCTATGAACCCCAATGTTGCCCCGTTGAACACCTCGCAAACGCTGATCGTGATCGGCAATGGCATGGTCGGTCACCACTGTGTCGAACAGTTGATCGAGCGCGGTGCCCTTGAGCACTATCAATTGCACGTCTTCAGTGAAGAGCCGATGCGCGCTTACGACCGCGTGCACCTGTCCGAGTATTTCACCGGGCGCGATGCCGAGTCGCTGGCGCTGTCCGCGGCGGCGCTGTACCAGACGCCGGGGGTGACCCTGCACCTGGGCGTGCCGGTGCTGGAGATCGACCGCGCCGCCCGCCAGGTGCTCACCGCGCAAGGGGCCACCGCCTACGACAAGCTGATCATCGCCACCGGCTCCTTTCCTTTCGTGCCGCCAGTCGAAGGTGCTGCCGGTGACTCGCGCCTGGTCTATCGCACCTTGGCCGACCTTGACGCGATCCGCGCCGCCGCCCGTAACGCCCGCCGTGGCGTGGTGGTTGGCGGTGGGCTGCTCGGCCTGGAGGCGGCCAACGCCCTCAAGAGCCTGGGCCTGGAAGCCCATGTGGTGGAGTTCGCGCCGCGCCTGATGCCGGTGCAACTGGATGAACTCGGTGGCCAGGCGCTCAAAGCGCAGATCGAACGGCTCGGCGTTGGCGTGCACCTGTCTTGCGCCACCCAGTCGATCACTGCCGGCGAGCAGTACCGCTACCGGATGAATTTTGCCAACGAGCAGCACCTGGAAACCGACCTGATCGTGTTCTCCGCCGGGATTCGTCCGCAGGACAATCTGGCCCGTCAGTGCGCGCTGGAAATCGGCCCGCGCGGCGGGGTGGTGATCGACGACCAGTGCCTGAGCAGCGACCCGGACATCTACGCGATCGGCGAATGCGCCGCCTGGAACGGCAGCCTGTTCGGCCTGGTCGCCCCCGGCTACCAAATGGCCCGCAACGTTGCCGCGCAGTTGTGCGAGCAGCCGGCCGAGCCGTTCCTCGGCGCGGACATGTCGACCAAGCTGAAATTGCTCGGCGTCGACGTCGGTTCCATCGGCGACGCCCATGCCCACACCCCGGGCGCGCGCAGCTACCAGTTCATCGACGAGGCCAGCGCCAGCTACCGGCGGCTGGTGGTCGACGCCAGCGGCAAGCACGTCCTCGGCGCGGTGCTGGTGGGCGACAACAGCTACTACGATACCTTGTTGCAATACGCGCAGAACGGCATCGCCTTGCCCGCCGAACCGGCCAGCCTGATCCTGCCGTCCTCGGCCGGCGCACCGACCCTCGGCCCCGGCGCCTTACCCGATGCGGCGATGGTCTGTTCCTGCCACAACGTCAGCAAGGGCGCTATCTGCTCGGCCATCGATGGCGGTTGCAGCGACCTCGGCCAACTCAAGGCACAGACCAAGGCCTGCACCGGTTGTGGTGGTTGCGCCGGGCTGCTCAAACAGGTTTTCGAACACGAACTGATCGCCCGTGGCGTCAGTGTCGACAAGAGCCTGTGCGAGCATTTCGCCTATACCCGCCAGGAGCTTTATGGGCTGGTGCGGGTCGAGGGCCTGTTGAGTTTCGAAGAAGTGCTGGCGCGTCACGGCCGTGGTCACACCGGCTGCACAGTGTGCAAGCCGGCGGTGGGTTCGATCCTCGCGTCGTGCTGGAACCAGCCGATCATGGACGCCTCGCTGGTGCCGTTGCAGGACACCAACGACACCTTCATGGCCAACATGCAGAAGAACGGCACCTACTCGGTGGTGCCGCGGATTGCTGGCGGCGAAATCACCGCCGACAAGCTGATCGTGATCGGTCAAGTCGCAAAAAAATACGACCTCTACACCAAAATCACCGGCGGCCAGCGCATCGACTTGTTCGGCGCCCAGTTGCATCAGTTGCCGCAAATCTGGAGTGAGCTGATCGAGGCCGGTTTCGAGACCGGCCACGCCTACGGTAAATCGACCCGCACGGTGAAGTCCTGCGTCGGCAGCACCTGGTGCCGCTACGGCGTGCAGGACAGCGTGGCCATGGCCTTGTTGATCGAGGATCGCTACAAGGGCCTGCGCTCGCCGCACAAACTCAAGTTCGCGGTCTCGGGCTGCACTCGCGAGTGCGCCGAAGCGCAGAGCAAGGACGTCGGAGTGATCGCCACCGAGAAGGGCTGGAACCTGTACATCTGCGGCAACGGCGGCATGCGCCCACGTCATGCCGAGCTGTTCGCCACCGATCTGGATGACGCCAGCCTGATTCGCTACATCGACCGCTTCCTGATGTTCTACATCCGCACCGCCGACAAATTGCAGCGCACCTCGGTCTGGCGCGAGAGCCTGGAAGGTGGTCTCGACTACCTCAAGCAGGTGATCCTCGACGACAGCCTCGGCCTGGGCGACGAGCTCGAGTCGCAGATGCAACTGGTGGTCGACCGCTACGAATGCGAGTGGGCCAACGCCCTCAAGGACCCGGAAAAACTCAAGCGTTTCCGCACCTTCGTCAACGACGACCGCGCCGACCCGGCCATCCATTTTGTCGAGGAGCGTGGGCAGCGTCGGCCGATCATGGCTGCTGAACTCAACCTTATCCCTGTCACCGAGGAGTCTGTCTGATGAGCCTGTCCACTTCCCAGCGTGTCGAAACCCTAGCTGTGATCGAACCGTCCACCGCTTGGCAGGCGGTGTGCCGCGAGCAGGATCTGGTGAGCAATTCCGGGGTCGTGGTGTGGCTCGATGGCGACCAGGTGGCGCTGTTCTACCTGCCCGATGCCGAGGGTCGCACCCTGTACGCCATCGACAACCACGACCCGCAGTCGGGGGCCAACGTCATCGGCCGCGGCCTGATCGCCAGCCTCAAGGGCGACCTGGTAGTAGCCTCGCCGCTGTACAAACAGCACTTTCGCCTGGAAGACGGCCACTGCCTGGAACACCCGCAGCAGCGTTTGCGTGTGTGGCCGGTACGGTTGCAGGATGGGGTGGTGCAGGTTGGGGCAGTGCGAAGCTGACACTGCTCAGTGCTCAGTGCTCACTGCTTTCTGTGGGAGCTGCCCGGGCGGCTCCTACAGATTTTCGGGGACACCCGAGCTGTGCGGGCGCTCTACCCCCTGTAGGAGCGAGCCTGCTCGCGATGAACCAGAGAGCGCCGCGAACATCCAGAATGCCCGCATCATCGCCCTAAAAACACGGGAGTCAGGTATGAAAACAGCCGCACAACTGCTCAAGCTCAAGGCCGCACAGAACCGCCAGGTGCACAGCATCACCCCCGAGGCGATGGTGCTCGATGCGCTGAAAATCATGGCCGAGAAAAACGTCGGGGCCTTGCCGGTGATCGAGGCGGGGCAGGTGGTCGGGGTCATCAGCGAACGCGACTATGCGCGCAAGGTGGTGTTGCAGGGGCGTTCGTCAGTGGGCACGCCGGTGCGCGCAATCATGAGTTCGCCGGTGGTCACCGCCGACAGCCAGCAGAGCATCGAGCGCTGCATGGCGGTCATGACCGACAGCCACCTGCGTCATCTACCGGTGCTGGAAGCCGGACAACTGATCGGCCTGCTGTCGATTGGCGACCTGGTCAAGGAAGCCAGCGTTGAACAGGCCAGGCTGATCCAGCAGATGGAGCATTACATTCGCGGCGATTGATCGACACCGCGATCAAAACATCCCACTCAGCGGATACTCGACCGCCAAACGAATCTGATCGGTGTCGAGTTCCGCCTGGGCAGTGTTGCCGCGGTGCAAGTTATGCCGCAGCGACAGGGTCAGGTCCTTGGCCGGGCCGCTCTGCACCACGTAACGTGCTTCCAGATCACGCTCCCAGTGCTTGCCGCCCTGGCCGTAACCGAGGTAGGCGTAGCCGCCGGCCGGGTCGACGTGACGCCCATCGATCCCACTGCCGCGCACATAAGCGGCACTGAGCACCAGCCCCGGCCAACCAAAAGCCTGCATGGCGAGGTCGTAGCGGGCCTGCCAGGACTGCTCGTTCGGCGCGTTGAAGTCCGACAGTTGCAAGGCATTGGTGATAAAAATCGCCCCACGGGTCACGTAGTCGAAAGGGCTGTCGCCATCGACCTTCTGGTAGCCAAGGCTGAAGGTGTGGGCGCCGTTACGGTAGCTGGAAAGCAAACTCCAGGTGGTGTTGTCGATAGTGCCCGACCAGGCCCGGCCGGTGTCCTGGGTGCGGTACAGATTCAAATCGACTGACAGCGACTGGTTGCCTCCCAGGCTGTAGCTGTAACTGCTACCCAGGTAATGCTGGCGCCAGTTGTCGGCGTAGCGTGAGGTGTAGAGGCTGGTGGACAGGCCGTCGATACCGTCATAGACCACGCCGGCGAGGTCGAATTCGTTGCCCTGTCGGCCATTGGAATAATTGACCACGAACCCCTGGTCATGACTCGACGCATTGCGATCGGTGCTTTCGGTGAAGTGCCCGCCGACCATTTTCAGCCCGCTGATTTCCTGACTGTTGATGAAAATCCCGGTGGCGGTCTCCGGCAGCAGGCGGCTGTCGGACGAACTGAAGACCGGGGTTTTCACCCGTTGTTCGCCGTAGCTCAGGGTGGTCTTCGATGCACGCAACTTCAATGCTGCGCCGCCTCGGGCGAACTGGTCCTTGGGATAACCCTCGTTGTCGACCCCCAGCAAGCGCGCCTTGCCAGCACGGCCGCCGCCACTGTCGAGTTGGCGGGCGTAGTAGGTATGGGCGTCGAGGCCTACGCCGATCAGGCCCTGGGTGAAGCCCGACTGCAGGCTGCCCATCAATCCGTAACCCCATTCCTCGGCATAACCGTTACGTTCGCTGCGCGGTTTGTAGGTATTGCGTGCGGCGTTATTGCGCGCGCCGTTGCGGTATTCGCGGTGGTCGTAGACGGTGCGATTGAGCAGGCTCCAGGTGCTGTCCTCGATGAAGCCCTGGCTCTGTTCCTGGGAGGGTGCCGCAGACAGCGAAGTGGTTTGAGCAGCCAGGGCGAGTGGCAGGGCGAAGCGGTTGATTCTGGGCACAACGAGATTCCTTGCAGACCCCGCCGGCAGTCTCTGAATCGCCATGGGGCAGGGGCTAGAGCCTCCGGTTGGCGATCGACGGGGTTTCGAATAGGTTGCGTAATGTAATACTATTACGTAAATTTGCAAGCTTTATGGCCTGCAGGCCACTTCCTTCACCTTCTGCGTTGTGAAATGCCCATGACCTCTGCTGTCCTTCGCCCCATTGCCGCCACCCGGCTGCTGTCCATCGATGCCCTGAGGGGATTGGTGATTCTGTTCATGCTGCTCGACCACGTGCGCGAAACGTTTTTCCTGCATCGCCAGGTCAGCGACCCGATGGACATCACCAGCACCGAACCCGAACTGTTCCTCAGCCGCACCCTGGCGCATTTGTGCGCGCCGGTGTTCGTCCTGCTCACCGGTTTGTCGGCTTACCTGTATGGCGAGAAATACGCCGGCAAGGCCGATGTCAGTACCTTCCTGTTCAAGCGCGGACTGTTCCTGGTGCTGCTGGAAATCACCCTGGTCAACTTCGCCTGGACCTTCCAGTTCCCGCCGAGCGTGATCTACCTGCAAGTGATCTGGGCCATCGGCCTGAGCATGCTCGCCTTGTCGGCGATGGTCTGGCTGCCGCGCGCGGTGTTGCTGGTGCTCAGCCTGCTGATCATCGCCGGGCACAACCTGTTGGACGGTCTGCACTTCGGTCTTGAGTCGGCGATGCACGTACCGTGGGCGGTGCTGCATGATCGCGGCTGGATCGAGTTGGGCGACGGTTTGCGCTTGCGCACGTCCTATCCGCTGCTGCCGTGGATCGGGGTGATTGGTTTGGGCTATGCCCTCGGTCCGTGGTTTGCCCAGGGTGTCGATGCCTCGCGGCGTCAGCGCGCCTTGCTGGTGGCTGGATTGGGCGGGTTGGCGGGTTTTGTCGGTTTGCGCCTGCTCAATGGGTATGGCGAGAAGCCGTGGGTGTCGGCGGATGCTGTGGGGCAGACGCTGATGAGTTTTTTCAACATCACCAAGTATCCGCCGTCGCTGCTGTTTCTCACCTTGACCTTGAGTCTTGGGCTGCTGTTGTTGCTATGGTTCGAGCGCCGCCAGAACAGCCGCTGGATCCTCGCCCTGACGGTGTTCGGCTCGGCGCCGATGTTTTTCTACCTGCTGCATTTGTATGTGCTGAAGTTTGCCTATCTGGCAGCGGTGGCGGGGTTTGGGTTGAATCAGGGGAGTTACTTTGGCTTTGATTCGATGGGGTGGGTTTGGCTGGTGGCGGTGGGGTTGGCGGTGGGGTTGTACCTGCCGGTGCGGTGGTTTTCGCGGTTGAAGGGGCGGCGCAGGGATTTGCGGTGGTTGAAGTATTTTTGAGGGGGGTAGGGTTTTCCGGTGTACATCCCGTTTATGTACATATCCATTCCTGGGGTAACGGCCGCTTATGGTTGCGCCCCCCAGCGCCGGGGGTGTCAGAAATTTTGTGTTCGGGCATAACATGAGTAAGAGGTGCATGTATGCCAACCAAAAAGAAATCTGAGCGCCAACCGGTGCGGGAGCTGCCGAAGCTTCCAAAGGAACTGCTGGATCAACTCCCTCAAACACTGATGACCGCTGAGGCGATCGAAGAGGCTTCTGCGGCCTTCAAGAAAGCGCTGATTGAACGCGCCCTAAATGCCGAGCTTGGCCACCATTTGGGTTATCCATCGGGCGCGCAGCGCCCGGAGGACGAAACCAACCAGCGCAACGGCAAGAGCGGCAAGACGGTGCTCACCGGCGATGGCCCGATACGCCTGGATATTCCGCGCGACCGCAACGGCAGTTTCTCGCCGATTCTGATCCCCAAGCATGAGCGCCGTTATACCGGTTTCGATGACAAGATCATCGCCATGTACGCCCGTGGAATGACGGTCAGAGAGATTCGTGCGTTTCTTTCTGAGCAGTACAGCACGGACGTCTCGCCCGATTTCATCAGCTCTGTGACCGACGAGGTCATGGAAGAGATTGGCGCGTGGCAACAGCGCCCGCTGGAGCCGATGTACCCGGTCATTTTCTTTGATGCGCTACGGGTGAAGATCCGCGAAGAAGGCTGGTACGCAACAAGGCCATTTACCTGGCGTTGGGTGTTTTACCCGACGGGACGCGCGATATCCTGGGCATCTGGATCGAGAACACCGAGGGTGCGAAGTTCTGGATGAAGGTGTTCAACGACCTCAAAACGCGAGGCGTCGAGGACGTGCTGATTGCCGTGACCGATGGCCTCAAGGGCATGCCAGAGGCCCTCAGCGCAGTGTTTCCAGAAACAACACTGCAGACATGCATTGTGCATCTGATTCGCAACAGCCTGGACTACGCGGCTTGGGACAAGCGTCGAGCACTGGCCAAGGCGCTGAAGCCGATTTATCAGGCCATCAACGCAGAAGCGGCTGAGCAGGCCTTGGATGAGTTTGAAAACGGGCCTTGGGGCAAACAGTATCCAACGGTCGTGGCCGCCTGGAGACGCGCTTGGGATCGAGTGATTCCATTCTTTGTTTTCCCGCCCGCCATCCGGAAGGTGATCTATACCACCAACGCGATTGAGAGCATCAATGCTCAGCTACGTAAGATCATAAAGACCCGTGGCCACTTCCCGAACGACGATGCAGCGACCAAACTGATCTGGTTGGGGCTACGAAACATCACGGCAAACTGGGGTTCAGCGGCCCATGACTGGAAAAGTGCGATGAATCAATTTGCGATTCTGTACGGAGATCGGTTCATCAGGCCGACCTGGTGAAAATCAGGGCCTGCCTGACGGCAGGCCATTACCGGCCCGCACACAAAAAAACTGACAGTCCCCCAGCGCCCTTTTTTTCAAGGGCGCCCGAAAAAAGTAAGCAAAAAAGGCTTGCCCCAGCGTCCGGCCCCTCGCTAAGGCTCGGGGTCCCTTCGCTCCGGCATCCATCCGTGGGTCATCGCCTCCGGTTGGCTTCGCTGGCACCTCCTCTCGATGACTGCGGCTGCGCCGCAGCGCGCTACGCGCTTCCCCCGGATGAATACCTGCGCTCAGCCTTCCGAAAGGGGCGGGTGGATCAAGATCAAGATCAAGATCAAGATCAAGATCAAGATCAAAAGCCAAAGCCAAAGCCTTCTTGTGCCTGATGATATTCAATGTGCTCCTCATCAAGCAGGACATTGATTGCTGTATGAGCGCGAAATTCGGAGTGATGGACAGCAGAGGTGGAGGCAACGGAGCGCGCTTTTAGCGCAAATTGAAGACGATGCCGTGATCCTGTGACATCCATTAAAGAGCCATCCTACACACCAAACCGAATCGTCTGATACCCACAGTTATCCCCTTCGTGAAAGCCTTCCAGCGCTTTATCGGGGGTGGGAAACGTCCTTCCCGAGCACTCTAAACCAGTCCAGGGAAGTACGAATTGTGTCCAGCAGTCCGCGTGTATTTTACAACCACAGCCGCCACACCCTCGAAATCAACAATCTTCAGGCCCCCATCGACGTCCTCACTTTCGACGGCGTCGAAGGCCTGAGTCAGCCCTTTCTCTACACCATCGAATTCACCAGCGCCGAGCAGGACATCAGCGTCGAGCAGGTGCTCAATCAGCGTGCCTGGTTCAGCTTGCACGCGCCGGCGGTGAAGAATCTCGTGTTCTTTCAAACCCCGGTGTCCACGCTTTTGCGCACCTTTTATGGGGTGATCACCGGCTTTCAGCGCCTGTCCGCCAGCCGCGACGAGGCGCGCTATTCGGTCACCCTGCAACCGCGCCTGGCCCTGGCCGGGCGCGGTAAGCAGAGCCGGATTTACCAACAGCAGTCGGTGCCGGAAATCGTCAAAAGCATCCTGCTCGGCCGTCACGACATGGAGCATTTCGACTGCCCGTTCCATCTGGTGCGTGAGTACCCGCGGCGCGAGCAGGTGATGCAGTACGACGAAAGCGACCTGGATTTTTATTCATCGTCTGCTCGCCGAAGTCGGCATCTGGTACCGCATCGGCTGCCACCCGACAACCGGTCATGACGTCGTGGAATTTCACGATGAACAGAAGGGTTATCAATTCGACATCGAGCTGCCGTACCGCGGCCTCACGGGCCTGAGCAGCGGCGATCAGGACAGCGTGTGGAACCTGCAGACCCGACACCAGGTGGTGGAAAAACACATCACCTTCCGCAGCTATAAACCGCTGGATGCCCGCGCCTACCTTGATGGCGACGTCAATCAGGTTCGCAACGACAAGACCACCTCTGGCGAGGCGTTTTACTACGGCTTGCCCTACAGCGAACTGGGCAACAAGCTGTACCAATTCGAAAGCCTGGCCAGCGAAAGCGGCTACCACTTTGCCCGCCTGCGTCACGAGCGTTTTCTCAACCAACGCACCCGCCTCAGCGGCAGCACCGACAGCCCGACCCTGGCCCCCGGGCAAGTGCTGAACATGCCTGAAGGCGCCCCCCAGGCCTTTCGCCCAGGCGCGGTAATCACCCACCTGCGCACCTGCGCTGCCCGCGACGCCAGTTTCATCGCCCACTTCGAGGCGATGCCCTACGACCACTTCATCTGCTTCCGTCCGCCCGTACTGCCAAAACCACAAATGGTCGGGACTATTCCTGCGCGGATCAGCAGCCACTCCGCCGGCGACACCTATGCCTACCTCGACGGCCACGGCTACTACCGAGTCAAATTCCTCTTCGACCGCGACACCTGGCCCCAAGGCCGCGAAAGCCGCTGGCTGCGCCTGGCCCGGCCCTACGCCGGCGACACCTACGGCCTACATCTACCGCTGATTTTCGGCACCGAAGTGGCGATCGCTTTCGAAGAAGGCGACCCCGACCGCCCCTACATCGCCCACGCCCTGCACGACAGCGACCGCCCCGACGTCATCACCGACAGAAAGCGCGACCACAGCCGCAACGTCCTGCGCACCCCGGCCAACAACAAGTTGCGCATGGAGGATTTGCGCGGGCAGGAGCACGTCAAGCTCAGCACCGAATATGGCGGCAAGAGTCAGCTGAATCTGGGGCATTTGGTGGATGCCAAGAAACAGAAGCGTGGGGAAGGGGTTGAACTGAGGACGGATGATTGGGGGGTGATTCGGGCCGGCAAGGGGATCTTTATCAGTGCCGATAAACAGACCAAGGCCATCGGCGATGTGCTGAGCATGGCGCCGGCAACCGAAGCGATCCAAAGCGCACGCCAGCAAATCGCCGAATGCCGGGAAATCGCTCAGGCCCATCACAGCCAAACGCCCGACATGGGCGGATTGCAGCAACTGCAGACAGACGCCAAAGACCTGCACGGCGCTGCCATCCTGCTCAGCGCGCCCAAGGGCATTGGCGCAGTGACCCCCGGCCAGCCTGCTGCTGAAAAGCGGCGACGGGCTCTACGTACAAAGCGCCGACGAAATCAACCTCGCCGCCGCGCAACGCCTGTCGATCCACGCCAACCAGGGCATGTCGCTGCTGGCCCAGCAGGAAGGCATGCGCCTGGTGTCCGGCAAAGGCCCGCTGCAAATCGAATCCCACGGCGATTTGCTGGACCTGATCGCCCTGCAGGACCTCACCCTGCAGTCGGCGCAGGGGCACGTGCAGGTGACGGCGAAGAATGGGATCACGTTGGGGTGTGGCGGGGCCTACATCCGCATCACCTCGGAGGGCGAGATTCAGCTGCATAGCCCAGGTCTGATCAGTTTTAACGGGCTGCATCGATTCAGTCTGCCGTCCGGGGCAGCCTTTTCCTTTGTCCGAGCTGCCCAGTTCCGTCTGCAAAGAGTGCCTGAGAAAAGCGCGGGCTAAGGCCCAAGGCTTTACCGTTCGGGAGGCGCGAAGATGAGTTCAGTTCATTGCGAAACCTGGATCGAGTGCCTGGAGTCGTCCTGTGCCGATGCGTCCATCACTTACCTTGACGTGATTATCGATCAGGCGGGCAGCCCCCGCCCGCTGCTGCCAAGTGTACTTAGCGTCGAACCGCATTGCCCTGGCGCTCCTTGTTCAGCGGCTTACCTGAGGAGGGCGCCGAGGACTTGGCACCGTTGCTGGTTCGCGTCGATCTGGCGCAACCCCTGCAGCGATTGTGGTTTGTCGGTCTGGTGCAATCGCTGAAAAGCCAGTCACAACTGCTGGTGCTGGCCTCGCTATGGCCGTACGAGACGCTGGCCGCACACCTGGGTCGCTGTCTTGAGGCGCGCAATGGCGGGTGTTTGGGGCTGCTGCGCTATTACGACCCACGGTTGTTCCCCTTGCTGTTCAGTCATGTGCTTGAACCCGAGCAACAGCGGGACTTGCTGTCCCCTGCGGTGTTCTGGAGTTGGCTGGACCGCGATGGCTTGCCGGGACGATTGGTGGGTGCTGCGGATTCGCCGCCAGATCCTGAAGACTTCTCTCATATCGAATTGAGCGATAGCCAGTTGGAAACGCTGGGCTGTGCCAGCGATGCGACGTTGGCAATCAAAAGTTTGGCTGCAGCGATCCCACCTCATTTGAGTGCGGAGCAGCAGTTTCAGGTGTGTTACGCGGCCATGCTCGATGCGACGCAGCGCGGATTGTTCCTCGATGCCGATCGGCAGGCGTACACGCTCAGCAAGGTGTACGAGGCCTGCGCCACTCATTCTGACAACAGGAGTTAATCAGCATGTTCATACCTATACGTGGCGATGGGGGGCTCGTCGTGCTCAGCGCTCTTCTAGCGATAATATTCCCGCAGAGCGCGCCGGGTGGAACTCTCCAAGCCATCAATCACACCCATTGGGCGATAAATCGATTTGCCGTTGATGGCCAGTCGGGGCTGGACATCATCGGACCCTACCAGGGCGGTGGCGGTGGTTGTTGTTATGCGGCGCCTGCACGCTGGAAGCCGGGGATGACTGTGCGGGTTGAGTGGGAGACGGGGGTGGCCTATTCCTTTGATTTTCCCGGCTATGCAGATCGAGAAAAGTATATGGCCTGGGTTGAGAACCTTGAGGCTCAAAAACGCCAACACACCCAATTAGTCCCCATCCCCGACTACACCGGCCAAAAAGTCTGCGGCCTCACTGTGCACTTCCTCCCCTGCGATGAGCTCCAGGTCACGACCTCCTGCTACGCCTATGGCAGCCCCGAATACCCGATCAAGACCCCGTTGAATTTGCCGGAGCCACAATCATGTCCGAAATAAATCACGCCAATATCTGCTATCCACCGCCATTTCCTGAGCAGGGGCGGTTGCCTGAGAATGCGCACCAGGTTCATCGCAACCTCCGACGTCAGGACCAACTGGGGCACGACTATCATGATGCCCTCAGCGTTGCGGCGGGGCGCCGGGTGATGCCGCCGTGCTGCAAGACCCTGCATGTCAGCCTGTTCTTCGACGGGACGGGCAACAACCTCAACCACGATCTGTACCTGGCGAACCCTACCCATCCCACCAATATTGCCCGGCTGTTTCGCGCCAGTATCGGTACCGGTCATGCCGGTGGCACGGGGCATGCCGGCAGCACGGCCCGAGGTCTGCTCGACGCTCCGGTGCTCGGCAATGCCGACTATTTCAAGTACTACATGCCCGGCGTCGGCACCCCGTTTGCGGAAGTCGGCGACCTGGATTACACCACCCTCGGGTTGGCCACCGCCGCGTATGGCGAGGAACGGGTCAACTGGGGGTTGATGATGCTGATTGATGCCTTGCGGCGCGCCTTGGAATTGCCGCGTCTGGATTACGCGGCCCAGAGCCGGGCAGTCAAGGCCATGGGCACCTTGCCGGGAATGGAATCCGCGATGGGCCGCGCCAATCGGTCCAACGAGTTTCGCCGGCAGCTCGATGCGCTGGAAAAGCCCTTGCGTATCGCGCTGTCTGACTACCATCCCGGCCGCTCGAGACTGTTGGGCCTACGTCTGTATGTCTACGGTTTTTCCCGCGGCGCTGCGGCGGCCCGGGCCTTTGTCAATTGGCTCAACGGCCTGTTGTCGCGGACCGCGTCAACGCCGTCATTGGCGTTGCGCGACCTGACGCTGCCCGTCAGCGTCGAGTATCTGGGTTTGCTGGATACCGTGGCCTCGGTAGGGCTCGCCGATATTTTTCCGGGGGCAACCGGTCATATGAGTTGGGCCGATGGCAATCAACAGATACCGGAACGTCTGGTTAAGCGTTGCCTGCATATCGTGGCCAGTCATGAACAGCGTCTGTGTTTTCCGCTGGAGTCGATTCGGCAGGAGAGTGGTGGGTATCCGGCAAATTCCACGGAAGTGATTTATCCGGGGGTGCATTCGGATCAGGGAGGGGGGTATCCGCCGGGGGATCAGGGTAAGGCGGTTGGCGACGACGACCGTCTGCTCCTTTCGCAAATTGCCCTGAATGACTTGTACGCCGACGCTTTTGCAAATGGTGCACCATTTAAAGTGCCGAAAGATTCTTTGCCGACTGAGATGCGCGATCAACTGTGGTCTGCAATGGAACCAGCCTTAGTGGAAGAGTTCGGTGTTTCCATTACTCTTGTGAAGCGCTTCAACGCTTGGCGCGAAGTAACTTTAGGCCTACTTCCGGTCTCCCAACCTCTATCCCCAGAACAAACAGAACTCTATCAACCCCTGCCATCCACTACCTCCCTCGAAAAAGCCCTGCGCGAGCAGATGGCCTGGATCACCGCGTGGCGCATCGACCGCTACGCTTTCGCCAGTCTGAAGCAGACTCTTTTTTATGCGCAGGCTTCTGATACTGAAGCCGATCCAACCGATCGAAAAAACGCCGAAGCTGCCCGGAACGCAAGGCAGGCACTCATCGAAAAAGGCCGACGCGAACAACAGGTCAACGAACAGTTCAAGCGCACTGCGCCAATGCCATTGGCCCCCGGCGTCAAGGACTTCGACGCCGACATGGCCCAGACGCAGTTGCGCGAGGCAGCCGAAGAGTTCGGCATCGACTATCGCAACCCCAGCGTCATCACACCCTTTGTGATTCGCCTGGCACGGCTGGCGATCATCCCTGCGCTGATTGTCAACCAGGCGAGCCCTGAAGCCCGGGTCGAGCGCCAGTTGATGAGAAATGCCGGCAAGGAAAAAGTCAGCCTGTTGTTCCCACCGCCGAAACACGAGCGCAATCATTTCAGTGAAACCCTGCGTTTGAACGTCGACGAAAGCCGCAACGCCAAGGAACCGACCGGTTTGTTGCGGGCACTGTTCGACGATCAGGTCCACGACTCCCGTGCCTGGTTTCTTTACTCGCTGGGCCGCGAACACGGTGGCAGCTACTTTGGGGAGCGCATGGTGTTCTTTGGCGAGAGCAACCGCCGTGAGTTGGTGCTGGTCCTGGAAAAAAATGGGCAACTGCTGGCCGAGGATTCCGGTCGGCGTAGGCTGGAGACGGAGCGTGCACAACAGCCGCCTTACATGGATGCCGAGCGTATGGCAGCAGTCATGAAAGTCATCGACGCACGGTGGGCAGCCTATGACGCGCAAGAGGCAGGAGCCGTTGATGGGCAGGTCTGATAATCCGAGTCTGCGCAAGGTTCAAGGGCGCGAATCGCTGCTCAAGCGTCCTCTGCGAACCTCAAAGGCGGCATATTTATGCGGTCTGGTGGGAATCCTTCTGGCTCAAGGTGCTATGGCGGGCACCCTTGAGGCGATCAATCACACGCACTGGGCAATCAATCGTTTTAGCGTCGAGGGCCGCTCGGGACTGGACATCATTGGACCGTATCAAGGTGGGGGGGGAGGCTGTTGTTATGTCGCCCCTGCACAGTGGAAGCAAGGGCTGACGGTCCGCGTTGAGTGGGAAACTGGCGCCGGTAGCTCGGAAGGTTTCCCAGGGTTTGCTGATGAGGAGAAGTATCTAGCGTGGAGAAATAATATACGGGCCCAAAAACGCCAACACACGGGACTGTCAGTTTTTTTGTGTGCGGGCCGGTAATGGCCTGCCGTCAGGCAGGCCCTGATTTTCACCAGGTCGGCCTGATGAACCGATCTCCGTACAGAATCGCAAATTGATTCATCGCACTTTTCCAGTCATGGGCCGCTGAACCCCAGTTTGCCGTGATGTTTCGTAGCCCCAACCAGATCAGTTTGGTCGCTGCATCGTCGTTCGGGAAGTGGCCACGGGTCTTTATGATCTTACGTAGCTGAGCATTGATGCTCTCAATCGCGTTGGTGGTATAGATCACCTTCCGGATGGCGGGCGGGAAAACAAAGAATGGAATCACTCGATCCCAAGCGCGTCTCCAGGCGGCCACGACCGTTGGATACTGTTTGCCCCAAGGCCCGTTTTCAAACTCATCCAAGGCCTGCTCAGCCGCTTCTGCGTTGATGGCCTGATAAATCGGCTTCAGCGCCTTGGCCAGTGCTCGACGCTTGTCCCAAGCCGCGTAGTCCAGGCTGTTGCGAATCAGATGCACAATGCATGTCTGCAGTGTTGTTTCTGGAAACACTGCGCTGAGGGCCTCTGGCATGCCCTTGAGGCCATCGGTCACGGCAATCAGCACGTCCTCGACGCCTCGCGTTTTGAGGTCGTTGAACACCTTCATCCAGAACTTCGCACCCTCGGTGTTCTCGATCCAGATGCCCAGGATATCGCGCGTCCCGTCGGGTAAAACACCCAACGCCAGGTAAATGGCCTTGTTGCGTACCAAGCCTTCTTCGCGGATCTTCACCCGTAGCGCATCAAAGAAAATGACCGGGTACATCGGCTCCAGCGGGCGCTGTTGCCACGCGCCAATCTCTTCCATGACCTCGTCGGTCACAGAGCTGATGAAATCGGGCGAGACGTCCGTGCTGTACTGCTCAGAAAGAAACGCACGAATCTCTCTGACCGTCATTCCACGGGCGTACATGGCGATGATCTTGTCATCGAAACCGGTATAACGGCGCTCATGCTTGGGGATCAGAATCGGCGAGAAACTGCCGTTGCGGTCGCGCGGAATATCCAGGCGTATCGGGCCATCGCCGGTGAGCACCGTCTTGCCGCTCTTGCCGTTGCGCTGGTTGGTTTCGTCCTCCGGGCGCTGCGCGCCCGATGGATAACCCAAATGGTGGCCAAGCTCGGCATTTAGGGCGCGTTCAATCAGCGCTTTCTTGAAGGCCGCAGAAGCCTCTTCGATCGCCTCAGCGGTCATCAGTGTTTGAGGGAGTTGATCCAGCAGTTCCTTTGGAAGCTTCGGCAGCTCCCGCACCGGTTGGCGCTCAGATTTCTTTTTGGTTGGCATACATGCACCTCTTACTCATGTTATGCCCGAACACAAAATTTCTGACACCCCCCAACACACCCAATCCGTCCCCATCCCCGACTACACCGGTCAAAAAGTCTGCGGCCTCACCGTGCACTTCCTGCCCTGCGACGAACTCCAGGTCACCACCTCCTGCCATGCCTACGGCAGTCCCGAATACCCGATCAAGACGCCGCTGCATTTGCCGCAGCCGCAGTCATGTCCCTCTAAAACATCTGCGAGATAGCGGGAGCAAACCCAATGAAACCGGTAATACGTCAAGGAGACACGCCGCAAGAGTCTGGCGGTGAAGTGCAGGATGGCCGCTGCTGTGCCTGGGGATCCATGCAAGCGCTCTGGATCCCCAGCCCTTGGGTGATCTCATGAATCACGCTCCAGATTTCGCGCCGTACCCCAGCGCCCAGGCACCCGCGTACGCCCGCTGGCTGGCAGTCGGAGCGGGCCTGCTGGTGATGTCGAGCAGTGCGAGTGTGCTGTTGCGGCCTTATGTTGAACCACTTCCTATGTTGGTCAGTGTGGCCGGTGCCATGTTGATGCTGATACTGGCCTTGCTGATACGCCTGCTGTTCTTTCGTTTCAATCAACATAACGCCGAGTGTTACGCCATGGCGGTAGCCCAGGAGCATGAAGTCTGGTGGGAGCATCATCGGCAGAGCGCCGGTTTGGTCGAGGCGGTGTTGCTTGGAGCAGCCTGCACCACTGCGCAACACGGACTTCGGTTGTTCAGTTCGGAGCATCAGCCTCCGGTACCGGAGAAAACTCTTGAAGGACAGACTGTTCGTCTTCTGCAGGTGCATGGCAGTGACTTTGTTGAGCGTGAGCGCAACCTGGCGATCCTGCTTGCCTTGCAATGGCAAGCACAACGCGCGGAGCAACCATTGGTGCAACCCATAGGTTGTTACTGGCAAGGCTCGCAGTCGTCCTGGGAAGCCTTTGTCGAACAAATGGCGCGCTGTTTTCCGAAGATGCAACTGCCGGAAAAACCGCAGCCCTGGCTGGGCCTTCGCAGTTTGAATGCAGTCATCGACCAACTGCAGGTGGCGCCTGCGGGCGCCCGAATCCTCTGCGCCGGTTGCCAGTCCACAGTCGCGCAACCGGAGAGTCTGCCGCCAGCTGGAGAGGCTGCGGTGCTCTGGTTATTGGGTGCCGAAGAGGGCGTGCGCTTGTCTCGCGGTGAATGGTTCGAGGTGGACACCGAGCCCCTCCAAGTCGTCGCCGATCGGGCGTTGCAACAGAGCGAGCTGACAACGCCACCTGACGTCTGCCCATCGTTCATCCAGCCCCATGTAGCCGATCTTTCAATCAACGGCTGGAACACCTCGCAGCACGTGCAAGACGCCAACTTTGGAGCTCTGGAAAGTCTGCAGGCCATGGTCGTGCAGACGCTGGCGGCCTGGTATGTCGAACAGCACCAAGTGCCGTGCGCCTGGCTGGCGAACGATCCCTACTACACCCTTGCCCTTGGAGTGGTGAAACCCAATGACTCAATCAGTTGAAGCTTCGAAATTTTCGCCATTGGCAACGGTGCTATTACTGGCCGTGATCCTGGCAGTGTCGGTCGCCGTGGGATGCGCGGCCTGGTGGTTATGGAGCGGTGCACAGCCATTAAATGATGCGCAATTGCGCGAAATGGTACTCAAGGCTATTTCGCTGTGGGCGTTGTGTTTCGTGATAGCGATATTGATTTGGCATACATTTTTGAGCGGAGTCCGCAAGCTGGTGGGGGCGTCGCGGACAACCCCGCCGCCGGTGTTAAAGGCTACTGCGCAAACCAGTCTGTCAAAGATGATAGGCGAACTACGCTTCCAGCACGGCCCCCTCTGGCGCCGAAAAACCCGCCTGTACCTGGTCATCGGCGAGCCCGAACAAATCCAGGCCATCGCCCCGCACCTGTCCCAGGACCACTGGCTACACGGCGAACATAACGTCCTGCTCTGGGGCGGCAGCGTACAAGCGCCGCTTACCCCTTCAGTCACCGAACTGTGCCAACAACTCACCCGCTGGCGCGCCCTCGACGGCGTGATCTGGGCCCTGACACCCGCACAGAGCAAAGAACAACAAATCCTCAGTCATGGTGTGACACGTCTGGGTGAGCTGGCCACAAAACTGGGTTGGTCGTTGCCGCTGCATGTGTGGCAGGTGTGCGACAGTCAATGGCCGCAACCTATGCGTCCAACCCAGGCCGTCGGTTGCGCGCTGCCAGAAAAAACGACCGCGCAAGCCATTGACGATGCGTTGCAGACGTTGATCCAACCGCTGCGCCAGGAAGGCTGGGCAGAAGTGAGCAAGGACTTCAAACACGATTTCCTGCTGCGCCTGTCGCGGGATCTGCAGGTCGAAGGCATCGCCCGTTGGCGCCAAGCCCTGGCACCGTTATTCGGCATGTACGCTCGCAGCCTGCCGTTGCGCGGTTTGTGGTTCAGTTTGCCGTTGCCCGCTGGGGAAAAATCCAATAATCGCCACTGGCCCCATGAGCCGGCCTGGGCCGGAGTTCTGGATGGGCAGAGGCGGCGCAGTCGGCGTCTAGGCTGGCCAGCGACACGGGTCGCGTATCGGTTGGTCTTGGGACTGGCCTTGGTCTGGGGCGTCGGCATGCTGCTGTCCTTCACCAGCAACCGCACACAGATCGCCCACCTGCAAAACACCCTCGCGACCCTGCAAACAGCAGAGCAGGGCGACCCACAATTACGGGCGTTTTCCGAGCTGACCCGCGAGCTCGACCGCCTGGATTACCGCGCCGCCCACGGCACGCCCTGGTATCAGCGTTTTGGCCTGAACCAGAACGACGCCTTGCTCGATGCCCTGTGGCCGCGTTACGTCGAGGCCAATCAGCGGCTGCTGCGCGATCCAGCGGCGGCCAACCTGCAGGCCGCGCTGAATCGTCTGATCAAGCTGCCGGCTGACAGCCCATTACGCAGCAAACTCTCGGCCCAGGCCTACGATCAGCTCAAGGCTTATTTGATGCTGACGCGTCCGGACAAGGTCGACAGTGCCTTTCTCGCCAAGACCCTGAGCGAGACCGAAACCGAGCGCGACGGTATTTCACCGGGCCTCTGGCAAGCGCTCACCCCCGAGCTCTGGAAGTTCTACGCCGAGCAACTGCCGGCCCACCCGGAGTGGCGCCTTGAGGCCGATCCGAAGTTGGTGGCCCAGGCCCGGCAAGTGCTGCTCAGCCAACTCGGTCAGCGCAACGCCGAGGCCAGCCTCTATGAAAAAGTCCTGGCTGATGCCGCCAATCAGGCCCCGGCTTTGCGTCTGGCGCAGATGGTCGGCGACACCGATGCCTCGGCGCTGTTTTCCAGCCGAGCGGAAGTGCCCGGGGTGTTCACCCGGCAGGCCTGGGAAGGCCAGGTACGCCAGGCCATCAACGCCATCGCCGAGCAGCGTCGCGAGGAAATCGACTGGGTGCTCAGCGACAGCCACCACGAAATCGCCGCCGACCTGACGCCCGAGCAACTGCGTCAACGTCTCACCGAGCGCTATTTCCGGGACTACGCCAACGCCTGGCTGAACTTCCTCAACGGCCTGCGCTGGCGAGAAGTGAAGAGCCTGGGCGAGGTGATCGATCAGTTGGCGCTGATGAGCGATGCGCGGCAGTCGCCGCTGATTGCGCTGATGAACACGCTGGCCTATCAAGGCCAGGCCGGTGCCCGTGGTCCGGCGTTCAGTGAATCGCTGGTCAAGTCGGCGCAAAAACTCATCGCTCAGGACGCGGTTGCGGCCATCGATCAGCCGTTGCCCACAACCAACAGTCCATTGGACCCAACCTTTGGTCCTTTATTGGCACTGATCGGCAAGGAAAGCGAAAACCCCGAGCGCCTGAGCCTGGCCGCCTTCCTCAACCGCGTTACCCGGGTTCGCCTGAAACTGCAGCAAGTGAGCAACGCGACTAATCCGCAAGAAATGACCCAAGCCCTGGCGCAAAGCGTGTTCCAAGGACAAAACGTCGACCTCACCGACACCCAATCCTACGGCAGCCTGCTGGCCGCCAGCCTCGGCGCCGAGTGGGACGGCATCGGCCAGACGCTGTTTGTGCAGCCGCTGGAACAAGCCTGGCAGCGGGTTTTGCAACCCTCGGCAGCGGGCCTCAACAGCCAGTGGCAACGCTCGATCGTCAACGAATGGCACAGCGCATTCGCCGGTCGCTACCCCTTTGCCGCGACCACCAGCGACGCCTCGCTGCCGATGCTCGGGCAGATGATCCGCGCCGACTCCGGACGGCTGGAGCAATTTCTCCAGCAGCAACTCGGCGGCGTACTGCGCAAGGAAGGCCAGCGCTGGGTTGCGGACACCCGCCACAGCCAGGGCCTGCGTTTCAACCCGCAATTTCTCACGGCGATCAATCAACTCAGCCAACTCGCCGACGTGCTCTTTACCGACGGCGGCCTGGGTGTGAGCTTCGAACTGCGGGGCAAAGGTGTGCGCGACATCGTCGACACCACCTTCATCCTCAACGGCGAAAAACATCACTACTTCAACCAGCGCGAACGCTGGCAACGCTTCACCTGGCCCGGCACCAGCAACCACCCCGGCAGCCGCCTGCTGTGGACCAGCGTCTACACCGGCGAACGCCTGTTCGCCGACTACGAAGGCACCTGGGGCCTGATCCGCCTGCTGGAACACGCACGCATCACCCCGCTGAACGACAGCGACAGCCAGATGCGCGTGCAAATCAAAGCCCCGGACAACCTGGAACTGACCTGGAATTTACGCACCGAACTGGGTACCGGGCCGCTGGAGTTGCTGAAACTACGCGGGTTTGAATTGCCGACTGAGGTGTTTCTACAAGAGGGAGCGAAGCCCAAACCGGTGGTGAGGAAAAAGAAGACCGGCTGAACGGCTCAATGCCCCACCAACTCCTCCAACAACCGCTCCTTATACCCCTGCAACACCCCACACCCCCGATCCCTTGGATGGGGCAAATCCACGCGGATCTCATGTTTGATCCGCCCCGGATGGGCATCCATGACGATCACCCGATCCCCCAGGTACAGCGCTTCTTCGATGTCGTGGGTGACCATGATCACGGTGCAGCGTTGTTGCACCCAGATGCGTTGCAGTTCGTGTTGCAGGCGTACGCGGGTGAGGGCGTCGAGGGCGCCGAGGGGTTCGTCGAGGAGCAGGACCTTGGGTTGATTGATCAACGCGCGGGCGATGGCGGCGCGTTGCGCCATGCCGCCGGAAAGTTGATGCGGGTAGGCGTTTTCGAAGCCTTCGAGGTTGACCAGGGCGATGTGCTCGCTGACCAGACGCTGTTTTTCTGCTGGCGACAGCGGATGGTTTTTCAGGGCCAGGGCGATGTTCTGGCTTAGCGTCATCCACGGGAACAGGCGGTGGTCCTGGAACACGATGCCACGTTCCAGACTGGTGCCGACCACGGGTTTGCCGTCCAGCAGTATTTCGCCCTGATAGTCGGCTTCGAGGCCGACCAGCAGCCGCAGCAGGGTGGATTTGCCGCAGCCGCTGGCGCCGAGGATGCTGACGAATTCGCCGGGGCGCACCTTGAGGTTGATGTCGTGCAGCACCGGCAGGGGCTGGCCTTCGATGCGGTAGCTTTTGTTCAGGCCGCGAATGTCCAGTGCGCCGCGTTGCAAGGCACTGCTGTGGGGGGCAAAGGTATGGGCTATGGCGTTCATTTCAGGACCTTTCAACGGGTGTTGCGCCAGCGCAGCAAGTGGCGACTGGCAAGGGTAAACAGCAGAGTCATCAGGTAGCCGGCGAGGCCGATGCACAGCACGCTGAGGACGATGATTTCCATGCGCGCGCCGGCCTCGGCGTTCATCATCAGGTTGCCCAGGCCAGCGCCGGAGGAGAGGAACAGTTCGCTGCCGATGGCGGTGACCCAGGCGAAGGCCAGGGCCTGAAGTACGCCGGTGGCGATGCTCGGCAGGGCGGCCGGCAGCAGTACGTGGCGCAGCTGTTGCCCGCGACTCAGCACCAGCACCTGGCCGACTTCGCGATAGCGCCGCTCGACATGGCTGAAGCCTTGATAGGTGTTGATGACCATCGGGTAAAACGCCGCCAGGGTGACGATCAGCACCTTGGAAAACTCGCCATTGCCGAACCACATGGCAATCAACGGAATCCAGCCGAGCATCGGCACCTGGCGCACGGCATGGAACAGTGGGCCGATCAGGCGGTTGGCGACGCTCGACAGTGCCATCAACATCCCCAGGGCGACGCCGAGCACGATGCCCAGGACCAGGCCGCTGCTCGTGCGCATCAGGCTGGCCAGCAGGTTGACCAACAACTCGCCATTGCCCAGCAGTTCCAGCAGCGCCTGGCCGATGGTTGCCAGCGGCACAAAGGCATAGGCTCCGGCGGCGTCCTGGCGCGAGGCGTATTCCCATGCGCCGATCAACAGCAGCGGCAACAGCAGGCCGCGTAATTTTCCAAGTAGTTGCTTCATGTCCGGCTCCTAGCGGGTTTGCCAGCGAAACAGGTGCTGTTCGAGGCGGCGAAAGGCAAAGTCCAGGGCGAAGCCGATCACCCCGGTGACCACCACGCCGACCATCACCACGTCGATGCGCAGCATCTGCCGGCTCATTTCGATCATCTGCCCCAGGCCGCTGTCGGCCGCCAGCAACTCGGTGGCCACCAGCACCACCCAGGCGCGGGTCAGGCTGATGCGAAAACCGCTGATAATCGGCGGCGCGGCAGCGGGCAGGGCGATCTCGCGGACCAGGGTCGGCCAGCGCAGGCGATAGACGTCGGCGACTTCGAAGTAGCTGCGCGGAATCGCCTTGACCCCTTCGCTGGCGGCCAGGGCCACCGGGAAAAACGCGGTCTTGGCGACGATGATGATCTTGAAGGTTTCGTCGATGCCGAACAGCAGCACGAACATCGGGATCAGGGCGATGCTGGGGATCTGCCGCAGGGTATGGAACAGCGGTGCGCAGTAGGCCTCGACGGTTTTCGACAGGGCCAGCAGCACGCCGAAGGCCAGGCCGCTCAGCGAACCGATGGCGAAACCCAGGCCCAGGCGCGACAGGCTGTTGCCCAGGTGTTCGAGCAACTCGCCGCTGGCCAGCAGCGCCTGGAAGGTCTGCAGCACCTGCAGCGGTGGTACCAGCAGGTTGCGTGGAAAGATCGCCGCCTCGGCCACCACGGCCCACAGCAGGAGCAGGACAAGGGGCGAGATCAGCCAGGTGAAGGTGTTGAACAGGGGATGGTTGCGCATGGCGGGCCTTAGTGCGGCGAAGTACCCGAGGGCTATCGCAAGAGCTGTGCCATGTGGCACATGCTGACGGCAATGATGTTCAATTGGGGCTTTTGTAGGAGCGA
Source organism: Pseudomonas fluorescens (assembly GCF_019212185.1). Taxonomy (NCBI): domain Bacteria; kingdom Pseudomonadati; phylum Pseudomonadota; class Gammaproteobacteria; order Pseudomonadales; family Pseudomonadaceae; genus Pseudomonas; species Pseudomonas fluorescens. Next base: position 4,058,155 of record NZ_CP078138.1, on the reverse strand, counting down.
GCCTGCTCGCGAAAAGCGTCAACGATAACGCGGGCTTTCTGTCTGAACGCGGCGCCCTGAAGTTTTTCGTCGGAACGCCGCCCGGAGCAGGCTCGCTCCTACAGTTGATGCTGCATCAGCAACCACTGCTGCCAGGGCAACACCCCGGCAGCAGTCGCGGTCAGAACTCGTAGCTGACGCTGGTGTAGTAGAACGCGCCCTGGGCGCCTTCCGGGCTGGTGATCGAATACTTCGGCACGCCATACAACTGCGCGCCTTCGGCTTCGTCGGGGTGGGTGTCGAACAGGTTGATCGCGCCGATCGAGACCTTCAACGCCTTGTCGAAGGTGTACGACAGGTCGAGGTCGGTGACCCATTGAGAGCTGTAAGTCTGGTCGAGATCCGGGTTGCTCGCGTTGCGGCTGGTCCATTCGCCGTAGCGGCGCTGGGAGACCGTCACGCCCCAGTTGTCGTACAGCCAGTTGGCGCTGAGCACCAGCTTGGTCTCCGGGGTGCCGTCCTCGATCAAGCCCTGGGTGGCACGGCCGACGATCTGATCACCGCGAATATTGCCGACATCGCGCAGTTGGGTGATCTCCGTGCGGTTCTTGGCGAAGCCGCTGCTCAGGTTGAGGCGGCCCCATTGCGCCAGGTCCAGTTGGTAGTTGCCGGTCAGCTCGATACCGTCGGTGCGGGTGTCGGCGACGTTGGTGTAGAACGCCGCGCTCTGGATGTTGGCGTAGGGCGTGCCAGCGAAGATCGGCGCGACCACCGAGGCCGGCAGTTGGTCGGAGAGGGTGATGCGGTTGTCGATGTTGATCCGGTACGCATCGACGGTCACCGAGGCGTTGGCCAGCGGCCGCCAGACCAGACCCAGAGAGTAGTTGGTCGACTCCTCGGGCTTCAGCGACTTGCCGCCGAGCAATGCCGCTTCCGGGCTGTTGGCGCGCAGGGTGCGTTGCTGTACTTCGACGAAGTTGCCGCTGCCCGGTGGCTGCTCGACTACCTGCACACTGAACGACGACAACCCGCTCTGCACCAGCGACGGCGCGCGATAGCCGGTGCTGGCAGTGGCCCGCGCGGCGATTTGCGGGGTGAAGTCGTAGCGCAGCGACAGCTTGCCGTTGGTGGTGTCGCCGAAGTCCGAGTAGTGCTCGCTGCGCAGCGCCACGCCGGCCTGGAATTTCTCGGTGACTTGGCCTTCGACGTCGACATAGGCGCCGAACACCCGGCGATCCAGGGAGGCGGCGTCGACCTGGGTGATACCCGAGTAGTAACCAGGAATCCGCCGCCCACTGAGTGGATCGACAGTATTGAACAGCGGACCGTTTTGCCAGCCCGCCGCTTCGCCGGCGCTCAGCTCGTAGTTTTCCTGGCGCCAGGCCAGGCCGGCGGACAGGGTCAGCGGCTTGAACAGCAGGTCGGTGGGGAAGTCACGCACCCAGTCCAGGGTCAGGTTGGTCTGGTCGGCGTCGCGGCGGCCGGTGTAGATGTTCTGCGGGCTGCTGGCGCCCCAGCTCGGGTTGATCGCGTTGCGGTCGTCGGAGTCGAGGCGGTTGTCGCCGTAGTTCAGCGCCAGGTCGAATTTGCCCAGTTGCTCGTCTTCCAGGCGCAGGCCACCGGTGGCCGCGTAGTCTTCGAGGGAGTAGCGGGTCACCGGCAAGCGGCCATCGGGGAAGCGCGCCAGGGCGTTGCTGCCGTAGTTGCTGCGCAGGGTCGTCGGTGGATCGAAGAAGCCTTCGGCGTCGGTGTTTTTGTGCGAATAGGTGGCGAAACCGTAGGCGGTCAGGCCTTCGCCGATGCCGATTTCGCTGTTGGCCACCAGGTTGTACTGGTCCGAGACATTGCCCGAGCCCCAGCGCCAGGTGCGGTAGCGGTTGTTCTGCTCCTTGGGCGTGTTGATGCTGGTGGAGCCGGGGTAGAAGATCCGATTGTCCGGGTTGGTGTCGCTGGCCGGGTCCTGGTTGCCGGCGTCGAAACTCAGGGTCAGGAAGCCGTCGTTGGGCAGGGTGAAACCTTTCCAGCCGCCGAGCTTGCGCTGCAGGCCGTCGCCCTTGTCGTAGCCGCCGAAGCGATAGCCGACGTTGCCGCCGTCGTCTTTTTCCTTGAGCACGATGTTGATCACCCCGGCGATGGCGTCGGAGCCGTACTGGGCGGCGGCGCCGTCGCGCAGGATTTCCACGCGCTGGATCGCGCTCAAGGGAATCAGGCTGAGGTCGACCGCCGCCGCGCCGCGGCCATTGACCAGGCCCTGGCGGGTGACGTTGGCACTGGTGTGGCGGCGCTTGCCGTTGACCAGCACCAGCACCTGGTCGGAGGCCAGGCCGCGCAGCGAAGCGCCCTGGGCGATGGAGCCAGAGAACGCGCCTTGGGGCGATTGCGGGTAACTGAAGGACGGCGACAGCGCCGTCAGCGCGGTGGACAGGTCGCTGGCGCCGGTGTCCAGCAATTGCTCGCTGGACAGCACATCCACCGGGGCCGCGCTTTGCAGGGCGGTGAGGTCGCTGCGGCGGGTGCCGAGCACGACCACGGTGTCGAGGGCATCTCCAGTGGCCCCGGCGGGGGCTGGCTGGGTGTCGGCGGCATAAATCGGCAGCGCAAGGCTGCCGATGACCAGCGCGACGGCGCTGGCCAGGGGAGTGTGGTGGAACATGAGCGGATTCCTTTCGGGTGCAGGCAAGGGCAAGGGCAAGGGCAAGGGATCAGAAGCGGCTGGTCACGCTGAGGCCGACGGTGCGCGGGTCGCCGTAGGTGATCACGTATTGGCCGAGGGTGCCGTTGGGCCGGCCGTGGACCTGGTAGCGGCGGTCGGTGACGTTGTTGACGAAGCCGGTGACGCTCAGTTGCTCATCCGGGCTGAACCAGGTCAGGCGGGTGTTGGCCAGGGTGTAGTGGGGCTGGCTCATGGTCTTGTCGACACTGCTCTGGCGGTCGGCGAGGAAGTATTCCTTGTCGCGGAAGGTCACGTCGCCACCGGCCACCAGCTTGCCGCCGATCTCCAGCGGGAAGGTGTAGTCGCCGCCCAGTGCGACCACATTGCGCGGCGAGCGCACGAAGCTGTTGCCGCTGTAGTCGCCGGTCACCGCGCCGGTGTTGGGGTTGGTGTTCTTGAAGTCGGTGTACTCGGTGTCGAGGAACGAGATCGCCGCGCGCAGGTGCAGGTAGTCGGTCGGCTGGCCTTCGAGTTCCAGCTCGGCGCCCTGGACCTTGCCCGAGGCACCGTTGGTCAAGGCGGTGGTCAGCACGCCGTTGTTGACCGTCAGTAGGTTCACCTGAATGTCCGAATAGTCGTAGTAGAAAATGTTCGCGTTGGCGGTCAGGCGGCGATCGAACCACTCCGACTTGAGGCCGATTTCATAGGCGTCGAGTTTCTCCGGATCGACCGTGGTCAGTTGCGCCAGGCTGGTGGACAGGCCGGTGTTGAAGCCGCCGGAGCGGAAGCCGTGGGCGTAACGGAAGAACACCCGCAGGTTGTCGTTGATCCGGTATTCCGGGGTCACGTCATAGGTCCAGGCTTCCCAGGTGTTGGCTTCCTGGCGATTACCGTTGGTGCCGACGCCGGGCAGCGGCACCAGTGGGCCGTTGGCGCTGGTGCGGGTTTGTTGCAGCAGGTCGAGGTCGATCTCCTTGCGTTCCTGGGTGTAGCGCAGGCCGCCGGTGACGGTGAAGTTGTCGGTGAAGTCGTAGGTCAGGTTGCCGAACAGCGCGTAGCTGTCGGTCTTGTGGTCGTAGTCGAGGTTGCGCACATCGGTCGCGCCGATCTGGTTCGAGCCGCTGCCGTTGGGCGTCGGGCCGGGCGTGATGAAACGCGAGGCGGCGCTGTCGAGGGTTTCGTGGAAGTAGTGGGCGCCGGCCAGCCAGCGCAGGGTTTCCTGCTGCGGCGAGGCCAGGCGAAACTCCTGGGAGTACTGGCTGTACTTGTTGTCGGCCTTGGCCGCGCCGTTGACTTCGTAGGGGGTGAAGTCGGCATCACTGGTGGACTGGCCGCGAATGTAGTCGTAGGCGCTGATCGAGGTCAGGGTGTAGTCGCCCAGGTTCCAGTTGAAGGTCAGCGAGGTGCCGTCGTGGTCGAGCTTGGCATCTTCCTTGACGTTGAGTTCGATGTCGCGCCCGTTCGGCCGTTGGTAGCCGACGTTGTAGTAGCGGCCCACCGGCAGCGAGCCGTTGCTGCCGTCGCCATTGTGCTGGCGGGCGTGGATTTTCAGCAGCGCTTCGAGATCGGGGTTGAGCTGGGCGAGGAACTGCACGCGCACGGCTTTCTTGTTGACGTCGCCGTAGGTGTGGCCATCGGTGAGGTTATCGGCAAAGCCGTCACGCTCCTCGGAATACAGCGCCACCCGTGCGGCCAGGCGTTCGTCCACCAGTACGCCCCCCAGCGCGCCGCTGACGATGCGTTCGTCCTTGCTGCCGACACCGACGGTGCCGTAGCCATTGGTAGGGGCATCGAGGCTCGGTTTATTGGAGATGATGTTCACTGCGCCAGCGGTGGTGTTCTTGCCGTACAGCGTGCCTTGCGGGCCGCGCAGGATCTCGATGCGTTCCAGGTCATACAGCGGGCCGCCGCCGGCGATCGGTGCGTTGAGGTAGACGTCATCGGAATAGATACCCACCGGGTAGACGGTGGCGGCGCCGGTATCGCCGGTGCCGAGGCCACGAATGTACCAGCGCGGTCGACCGTCGCCGTCCGGGTTTTTCGCCGAGGCGTTGGGCACGAAGGTGGTGATGTCACCCATGGCGCGCACGCCGTCGGTGGTGAGGTTAGTGCCCTGGATCGCCGACACCGCCACCGGAATTTCCTGCAGGGTTTCTTCGCGGTGCTGCGCGGTGACGGTGACGGTTTTCAGCGCGGGTTCGGTGCTGCTCGGCGACGCCTGGTTATCGGTGGTGTCGGCCGCCAGTGCGACCTCGCTGGCGGTGCCCCCTGCCAGCAGCAACGCGAGCCAGATGCCCTTGGTGATTGGATTCAGTGTGTGCATGGTTTTACTCCCCCGGAAAAGATTCATTGAGAGGGGTAGAGCAGAGATCGTGCCAAGGCTTGTTAGTTGTTTTAACGTGTTGAAATATATGAATTTATTTGATTTTTTAAGCGTGGGTTTCAGTGCCGGGCAGTGGCCAGTTGAAGGGGTTGTCGAGTATTCAGCAATGGCTGCTGTGGAGGTGCTGCTGGAGCAGCAGTTTGGGTGCAGTGGATTCCCTGTAGGAGCGAGCCTGCTCGCGATGGGCTGTATCAGAAAACTAATAGATTGAATGTGCCGGCCTCATCGCTAGCAGGCTCCCACATGAGCTGTGTTGCTCTTAATTCCTGAACTGCGCAGAACCTGTAGGAGCTAGCCTGCTAGCGATCGCGGTCTTTTTGTGTACATATCCATTCCTGCGGTAACGGCCACCTATGGTTTCGCCCTTACGGCGAGGCACTTTTGTCAAACGCCCGGAATGCCGGCCCAGCCAAAAGTACCCAAAAAGGCTTGCCCCAGCGTCCGGCCCCTCGCTTAGGCTCGGGGTACCTTCGCTCCGGTATCCATCCGTGGGTCATCGCCTCCGGTTGGCTTCGCTGGCACCTCCTCTCGATGACTGCGGCTGCGCCGCAGCGCGCTACGCGCTCCCCCGGATGAATACCTCCGCTCAGCCTCCCGACGGGGCCGGTGAATCAAAATCAAAAGCACCCGAGGCGGCCTACCGGCCGGCCTATTCAGGAAAGCCGGCGCAGCTCAAAAACTTGTGGGAGCCAGCCTGCTGGCGATGAAGTCGATGCGGTGTTGCTGAAAAGGCCCATTGCTGCGAAGCGTCGGCCCGACAACTGCAGCCGCCGCTCCTCAAACCGCCAGCCGCGAAGTCGAGCCGATGACTTTCTCCAGCACACTGAAATCGATCCAGTCACGCACATCGAAGCGCCGCGGGATGAAATTCCAGCGGTGGAGGAAGTCGGTGAAATCCTGCAATGCGCAGATGGAGCGGGCATCCAGGGTGGTGCGCAGGCGGCGATGAGCGTCTTCGCCATAGGCGGCCGCGACCCAATATTCGCTGGTGTTCAACTCGCGGGCAAGAAAGCGCCGGGTCTCGTCGGGGTTGGCCCAGGCCCACTGTTCGGTGCGCAGCACGGTGTCGACAATCGTCACGCTGGCATCGAAATGCTCGTGCAACAGGTGGGTGTCGAGGGTCAGGGTGCGCGGCGTGCCGTTGTTCGAGCGGATCAGCGGATCAGGGTGGGAGCCGGTATCAATCACCACCCGCAGGCCGAACTCGTCGGCCAGGTGCACGGCGTGGGCGCCTTTGAGGAAGATCGCGTCGATGTCGCCGCGCAGCAGGCCGATCAACTCATTGTTGCGACGGCTGAAACGGCTGGTGCCGAGGCTGACTTCCGAGCCGTAGACATGCTGCTTCTGGTCGTCGCTGTAGGTGCCGCCGTAGGGGTAGTCCACCAGCTCGACATCACTGACGTCGAGGCCTTCGAGCTTGAGCGCATTTTCCAGGCCGCGCAGGGCCTGGGCGCGGGTGAAATCGATCTGCACGTTGGCCCATTTCGGAATGCCGAAGCGTCGGTTCTTCAGGTCACGCACGGTCTTGATCCCGCTTTCGGCGGTGGTCAGGATCAGTTGCACTTCGTCGCTCCAGGACAAGCCGACGACCCGGGTCTGCACGCCGCTGGCGTAGGCCCAGATCGCGGGAATATTGCCGCCGTGGCGCACTGAGTTCTTCAGGTGATGGTCATAGTGCGCTTCACGAACTTCCCGTTCGCTGGATTCACGCAAGGATTGGATGTTAGTGCCAAACGGCAGGAACGCCTCGGCCAGGCGGCCGGATTGCACGGCAATGCCGAGGCCGGTGGGGACTGGGCTGTGGGTGTACCAAAGGGTATCGAGTGGTTTGCTCATGGGGATTCTTCGGTTGAATGGGTTGAGCCTGAATGGGCTGACACGGGCCTTGTAGGCGCTGGCAAGCCAGCTCCTACAGGGGGGGGCGTTATCCGGCCAGCGCCCGGTCCAATGCCGCCAACGGCCGCGGATCGATCCACTCACGCACGTCGAACGTCTTGGGAATGAAGCGCCAGCGGTGCAGGAAGTGGGTGAAATCCTGCAGGGCGCCGATGGCCTGTTCGTCGAGGGCGGTGCGCAGGCGCAGGTGGGCGTCGTCGCCGTAGGCGCTGCTGACCCAGTACTCGCTGCTGTTGGTTTCCCGCGCCAGGTAGCGGCGGGTCTCGTCCGGGTGGGTGTGGGCCCATTGCTCGGCGCGCAGCACTGAATCGAGAATGCCGCTGGCGACGTCGAAATGCTGCTCCAGCAAATGCAGGTCGACCGCCAGGGTGCGCGGCGTGCCGTTGTTGCTGCGGATCAGCGGATCGGCATGGGCGCCGGTGTCGATCACTGTGCGCAAGCCGAAATCATGGGCATATTGCGCGGCGCTGGCCCCCTTGAGGAAGATCGCGTCGACCTCGCCGCGCAGCAGGCCGATCAATTCCAGGTTGCGCCCTTCGACCCGCTGCTGGCTGACCGGCGTGCCATTCACCGTCTGCACCTGACCGTCGCTGAAGGTGCCGCCGTAGCGGAAGTTCACCAGTTGCAGGTCGCCCACTTGCAGACCCTCCAGCTTCAAGGCGTTTTCCAGGCCGCGCAGGGCCTGGGCGCGGGTGAAGTCGATCTGTGCGCCGGCCCAGTCCGGCAGGCCGAAGGTACGGCCCTTGAGGTCCTTGACGCGGTGGATGCCGCTGTCGGGGCGGGTCAGGATCAACTGGCTTTCATCCGCCCAGGATAGGCCGATGACTCGGGTTTCCCGGCCCTGGGCGCGGGCCCAGATCGCCGGGATGCTGCCGCCGTGGCGCACCGAGTTGCGCAGCGTGTGGTCGAAGTGCGATTCGCGCACCGCTTTATCGCTGGACTCGCGCAGCGACTGCACGCCGGTGCCAAGGGCGCCGACCGCGTCCTGCAACCAGCCTTTTTGCACGGCGATGCCAAGCCCGGTCGGCACCGGGCAACGGGTGTACCAGAGGGTGTCGAGTGTTTGGCTCATGAAGCTTTCTCCATCAGTGTGTCCTTGCGGTCAGCGGCGGGGCGCTGGTGCACCAGAGGCAGGACTTCCTGACCGATGCGCAGGGCCTCTTCCAGGTGCGGGTTACCGGCGAGGATGAAGGTCGAGAAGCCAGCGTCGCGGTATTCCACCAGGCGCTCGGCGATGTTCTGGTGACTGCCCACCAGGCCCACGGTCGGGCCCGGCTTGGCCTTGGCAAAACCGGCCCAGAGGTTGGGGCCGATGATCAGGTCATCAAAGCGATCGACGTTCTGGTGATAGGCGGTTTGCCGCGCGCCCCCGACCGAGTCCGAACCGCTGGTGAAGTTTTTCGCGACCACACTGCTCTGGCCCTCGAGCTTGTCGAACTGGCGACGCAAATCGGCCCAGGCCTGCTCTTCGGTCTCCCGGGCGAACAGATCGACGCGCAGCCCGAAGCGCACCGTGCGCCCTTGTTTATCGGCCAACTCGCGCACTCGCTCGATGTGCGGCTTGAGTTTGTCGATCGGCTCGGCCCAGTTCAGGTAGACGTCGGCATGTTTGGCGGCAACGTCCAGCGCGGCATCGGAGAAACCGGAGAAATACACCCCTGGTTTGCGCTCGTTGTGCAGGCCGTGGGGCAGGGCGCCGTTTTCCAGTTGGTAGATATCGCCCTCGTAGGAGAAACGATCGTTGCGCCACAGGCCGTCGATGATGTCGAGGAATTCGCCGGTGCGCTTGTAGCGCAGGTCATGTTCGAGGAAGTCGCCGTTGGCGCGCTGGCTGGCTGGGTTGCCGCCGGTGATGATGTTCCAGTCCAGGCGTCCACGGCTAAGGTGCTGGAGGATCGCCGCCTGTTGTGCGGCGTAGGCCGGCAGGGTCCAGGTCGCCTGGAAGGCGATCAGAAACTTGATGCGCCGGGTCTCCCGGGCCAGGGCGGCGGCGACCATCCACGGCTCGGGGCCGGTGGGCAGCAGAGCGCCTTCAAAGCCCGCCAGCTCGGCGGCCTTGGCCACCTGGGCGATGTAGTCGATGTAGGTGAAGTCGTCCGGCTCACCATTGGCCAGGCGTCCCGGCGCAATATGCCCCGGGCGGTACTGTGGATTGCCGCGATTGTGTTTGTCGGTGGTCAACTGTGGGCCGTCGGTGCCCAGCGGCAGACGCCAGAAAAATTCCGTGGTCATGGCTGCTCCTGATTCGCTATTACCGTGTGCCGCATCGCTGCGCGCACGCCTTGCGAAAGGAGAGTGCAACGGCCATGCCATGCGCCGTGGAGGCTCTATTACGGGTTTCAGCGCCGCTGCGGACGGGGCACTGCGTCTGTAGCAGCACCTCGTCAGCAGTGGTTGTTGGCGCTGCAACAGGCTCAGGCAGTGGCGACAGCCTGATCCTCGCTGGCGGCGCTGCGCAGGTAGGTCTGGTACAGCGCGGCATAGGCACCGCCCTGGTCGATCAGTTGCGTGTGCGGCCCTTGCTCCACCAGGCGTCCGCGCTGAATCACCGCTATGCGATCAGCGTCGCGGATGGTCGCCAGGCGGTGGGCGATGATGATTGCCGTGCGGCCCTGGCACAGGCGGCGGAACGCGCGCTGGATGCGCCGCTCGGTGTGGATGTCGACCGCCGAGGTGGCTTCATCGAGGACCAGCACCGCCGGATCGGCAAGATAGGCGCGGACCAGGCACACCAGTTGCCGCTGGCCATGACTGAGGTGTCCGCCCAGCGGCCCGACCTCGGTGCGGTACTGATGGGGCAAGCGTTCCAGCACCTCATCGGCCCCCAATTCGCGGGCGGCGGCGATCAAGCGTGCATCGTCGGCCTCCGGCGCGGCGAGGCGCAGGTTGTCGAGGATCGAGCCGCTGAACAGCACGTTGTCCTGCAGCACCACGCCGACATTGCGCCGCAGATCACGCTGGCTCAGATCGCGCACGTCGATGCCATCGAGCTTCACCGCCCCGGATTGCGCCTCGTAGAACCGCGTGAGCAACTGCACCAGGGTGCTCTTGCCGTGGCCGGACGGACCGACAATCGCCAGCACTTCGCCGGAAATGATCTGCAGATCCAGGTGATCGATCACCGGCGTCGGGCTGTGCGGGTCATAGGCGAATCGCACCTGCTCGAAACTCACCGCACCCCGGGCCCGGCCCAGGGCTTGCGGGGTGGGGCTGTCATTGATTTGCGGCTGGGTGTCGAGCAGCAGGAAGATCCGCTGCGCCGAGGCCGAGCCGGTGGCGTAGCGTTCGAACAGGTCCGAGAGTTCCTGCAGCGGGCCGAGGAACAGGAACACGTAGAACAGGCTTTCGGCGATCTGTCCCACCGTGACGTCGGCCTGCGCCAGTCCATAGCCACCGACCAGCAACAGCACCGCCATGCCGGCGGAACTGAGCAGCGCGGTGAAGGGCGCGAACCAGCTGGAACGCAGGCTGCCGCGAATCAGCGCCTGGTTGAAGTCCTCCAGCAGTCGGCGGTAGCGCTTGAGGTTGGGCGCTTCCTGGGCGCATTGCTGGAGCATTCGCGCACCGCTGACGCTTTCCACCAGGTGGGCGGTGAAACGGCTGCGGTTCTCCGCGACCTTGGCCCAGTTGCGCTGGGAAATTCGCTTGAAACTCCAGGTCGCCAGCGCCAGCAAGGGCACCGTAGCTGCCAGGCTGAGGAAGAAACGCGGGTCGATGCGCCACAGCATCACGGCTGCCAGCCCGCAGCGCAGCAGCGCTCCAAGCAGTTCCGGTGGGCCCTGGATCAGCAGCGGTTCGAGGCTGTCGACGTCGCGGTCGGCACGGGAAATGATCCGTCCTGCGCGGGTTTTGTCGAAGTAGCTGACGCTCAGGCTTTGCACGTGGGCAAACACTCGCACCCGCAGTGCGTTGAGCACGCGGATCGCGGCACTGCCGGCGATGAACTGCGAGACTCCCGCCAGCAGGAAACGCCCCAGCCAACTGGCCGCCAGCCCGAGGCCGAGCCACAGCACCAGGCGCTCGTCGAGCAGCCAGTGATCGGCTTCGGCCACCAGCCCTCGGTCGAGCAGTTCGCGGACGAACCAGGGTCGCAGGAACACGGTGAACACCAGCAGCAGCTCGATGCCGATCACCGCGACGATCGACCCGCGAATCGGCCGCAGCAACGGCAACAGACGCTTGAACATGCTGCGGTCGAGGGCTTTTTTCGCGAGCATTTCTTCGATTTCAATATCGCTCAAGGCTTTGCCGGCGATTGGATTAGCCATGGTCGATCCCTAGCAGTTCGCGGTAGTCGGGGTGGGTGCGCAGCAGTTCGGCGTGGCGACCGCTGGCGCTGATGCGGCCGTCCTTGAGCAGCAGCACGCGGTCGGCGAGGAGGATGGTCGAGAGTTTGCTGGAGATCAGCAGCACGCTGGTCGCCCGGCCCTGGTCGCGGCGTAGCTGGCGCAGGTTGTCCAGCACCCGGCGCTCGCTGATGGCGTCGAGGGCGCTGGTGGCGTCGTCCAGGCAGAGGATGTCCGGCTCGCCGAGCAGCGCCCGGGCCAGGCTCAGGCGCTGGCGCTGGCCGCCGGAGAGGGTCACGCCACGGTCACCCAGCGGCGTGTCGAGGCCCTGGGGCAGGCGCTCCAGCACGTCTTCGGCAGCGGCCAGGCGCAGGCCCTGGCGCAGTTGCTCGTCGCTGGCGCCGGGCGCGGTGAGGCGCAGGTTGGCGGCCAGGGTGTCGGAGAACAGGAAACTCTCCTGGGGCACCACGTGCACCCGGCGGCGCAATTGGCCCAGGTCGAGGTCGCGGATGTCCTGCCAGCCGGCGCTGTCGGAACCCAGCAGCAGGCGGCCGCCGCTGACTTCGGTAAGACGCGGCAGCAGGCTGGCCAGCAGGCTTTTGCCGGTGCCGGTAGCGCCTACCAGGGCGACGATTTCACCAGGTTGCAAGGTCAGTGAGCAGTCTTCGAGAATTGCCCGACCGCCGCCCGGGGCGCTGACGCTGACCTGCTCCAGCTTGAGTCCCAGCGGGGTGTCGGGTAGCCGAGCCTGGGCACTGCGGATGGCCGCCGGCTCATCCAGCAGGTGCCAGATGCGTTCGGCGCTGGAGCGCGCGTCGGCAAAGGTCTGCATCACCCGGCCGATGCCTTCGATGCGAAACACCAGGGTCGTGGCGATGAGCAGCGAGGTCACCAGTTCGCCGATGCCCAATTGCCCGTTGGCGACCAGATGGGCGCCGTAGATCAGGATCCACACATGGCCGAGGGCGACCACCGCCTGCGGCAGCGGGATGCGTGAACTGGAGTAGGCGAGGGCGGCGCGCGCGTGGTCGGCGAACACCGCCACCTGCGCGGCAAAGCGCTGAATGCGGCTGTGCTCGAGGCTGAATGACTTGATCACCCGCACGCCGCCGATGCCTTCGCTGAGGTCCTGGTTGACCCGGTCGTAGGCGGCGCCGACGGCCCGATCAAGGCTGACCAGGCGTTCGGTCTGGCGCACGAAAATCCACAGGCCGAGCACCGTCAGCAGCAACGGCACCAGCCCCAGTAGCGGGTGGTACCAGCCCAGCAGGCCGACGGTGGCGAGCACCACCAGCGGGGTTTCCACCAGTTGGCGCCAGAAGCTGATCAGCGCGTCGCGGACCTTGTCGGCATCGCGGGTGGTGCGGGTGATCATCTCGCCCATGCCGTGTTGCCAGTGATAACCCAGGTGCAGGTGCTGCACCTGCTGCAGGATGCGTTCGCGCAGGCGGGTCAGCAGTTCCTGGCTGAGCACCAGCGACAACACGCTGGCAGCGTATTGCAGTACGCCACGGCCCAGCGCCACGGCGAGCATCAGCCACAGCCAGTACCAGCCGAGGCCGGCATCCAGACTGCCGTCAGCCTGGCGCACCACGGCGCGGCCGGCACTGACGTCGTTGACCGCATGGCCGATCAGCCATTGCTGCCAGACCAGCCCTAGGTTGATCGCTATATACAGCGCCGCCACCAGGGCAAAGCGCCAGGGCATCTCCCGGTAGATCGCCAGGCAGCGCAGAAGGGGGTGTTTTTCAATCATTGAAGGACTCGGTTGGGGGATGGGGGAGGCGATTCACATCGACAATCTGCGGGTGCCCCGAATGTTGTGGCTGACCCAGGTCTCTGTAGGAGCTGGCTTGTCGGGACGCCGCATCGCAGCGAAGCTTCTGGCGTTTTCAAGGACGCCTTCGCCGGCAAGCCGGCTCCTACAGGGTCAGGTGTCACCGAGGTGGTTCTGGTACGCCGTCAGCCCCGAGTTGCCCCCTGTTTTTCCTTGGCATTGAGAATCGCCGTGTACTCCCCCGGGTCCACATCATTGAGGTAATAGTTGCCGACGTGATGCAGGCGCCAGCGGATCGGGTCGTGGGTGGTGTGCACCCGGGCGTTGCGCCAGAAGCGGTCGAGGTTCCATTTGCTCAGGGAGGAACTGGCACCGAGCAGGGAAAAAATATCGCTGGAGATCTTCAACGAGGCGCCGTCTGAGTGGGCTCGGGCAGTGGCCACCGAAAGAATCAATTCGTCCTGCAGCGCCTTGTTGTCCGGGTCCAGCTCATGCTGGTCAAACACCCGTGCGGCGTCGCGCAACAGCGACTCGGCCGCCCGCAGCGCCACCGCGTATTCGCCAATTTGCTTGATGATGTGCGGTTCCTCATTGGCGCGCTCGACACCGCTTTCCACCCAGGGCCGGGCGTGCTGCTTGAGGTAGTCGACCGCCGCTCCCAGCGCGCCGGCGGCGATGCCGGTGTCGATGGCGGCATGGAGAATCTGCGGGAAGGTCAGGCCGGTGCGTTTCATCGGTCCTTTACGCTGGGAGACGAAACGCTCGTCGAGCTCAATGTTGTCGAAAATCACCGTGCCGCTGACCGAGTTGTTCTGCCCGAACGCCTCCCAGTCGTCCACCAGGGTCAGGCCCGGGGTGTTGCGATTGAGCAGCACCCCGGCACCGCCATCATCGGACGCAGCGGTCAGGGAAATCCATTCGGCCAGGTACGAACCGGTGGAGTAGAACTTGCTGCCATTGAGGATCAGCTTGCCGTCGGCGCGACGTTCGACCCGGGTCTTCAGGGCGAACTTATTCTTGCCGCCGACCTCCGCCAGGGCGTTGCCGAAACGCTTGCCGGCCAGCACATCGCCGATCAGTTGGTCACGCACCTCGTCCGGGTAGCCGCTGAAAATTCCCCGCAGCATCACGTTGTGGATCTGCAGCAACTGGCCTACGCCGCCATCGGCCACCGAGATCAGGCGCACGGTTTCGACGATGGTCTGTACCGACGCACCGAGGCCGCCGAAGGCCTTGGGCACGCCGATGGCGGTCAGGCCGCTCTCCGACAACAGCTGCGCCTGACGCCGAGGCAGTTGGTGGTTGTGCCTGGGGTCGGCGGCAATCTCGGCGATCTCCAGGGCAATCTCGCGGGCGGCGGCAATGGCTTCCTCCTCGCTGCGCAGCACACGGACGGGATGGGCGGGAAGGTGTTCAAGGGTGCTCATGGTGCTACCTCGGAAAAGGACAATCGGGCCGGGCGCGGGTCTGCGGCGCACCGGGGGTGAAGGGGTCTTGAGCAAGGAGTGCGCCAAGGTCGGCGAGGCCAGGCCGGGCGCGGGGTTGGGCGGGGTGTCGGGGCACGGGCTGCTGCTGGGGCAGCAATGCGCGGTGCTGTATTGCTGGGCCAGCAGCAGCGCCTGCGCAAAGCTGCTGGCAGGTCAGCAATTGTCCGCGGGCGATTTTCGGGTGCGCCGCTGCAGGCCCCGTAATCCCTGGCTTTGCGCGGTTGGCACGGGCGCTGCAATGGGCTTGGCAACTGTCTTGCCCAACCCGCTGGAGCTGCCCATGACGCTTGCTGCCCAAACCACCCAACCGCTTGTCGAAGCTGAACTCGAGCGGATCTGGTTCACCCGTTGCCCGGTGCCGACCGCTTCCGGCATCGCCTACAAACTCGGCTGGCTGGCGGACGAATTCGCCGCCGATGGCCTGCCGGTCTCGACCCTGCAGGAGGCCCGGCAATTGGGTCACCACCATTACGATCACCAGTTGCCCGGGCTGTTTCGCGAGGGCGGAAATGTGCCGGCCCTGGCAGCCCGCGCCGCCGGTGCGCCGAGCCGTTTGATTGGCCTGACCTGGATCGAGGAGTGGCAAACCATCCTCGTGCGTCCGGACTCCGGCATCCGCAGCGCCGCCGACCTGAAGGGCAAGCGCCTGGCGTTGCCGGCCTGGGGCGACAGTCGTCCTGGGAGCATCGCCCGAGCCATGAGTCTGCACGGCTACAAGGGCGCCTTGAGCCTGGCCGGGTTGGGGTTCGACGACGTGCAACTGGTGGAAGTGGCGTTGCAGGACCAGCAGGCGGCGAATAATCCCAACGAAGGTTTGCAGCGCCTGTGGTCGGGCCTGGATTACCTGGTGCGCGGCGAAGTCGATGCGGTCTACGTCAAGGGCGCTTCCGCCGCCGACGCCGCGCGGCGCCTGGGCCTGGTGGTGGGCATCGACCTGGACCTGATCGAAGACCCGCGCTATCGGGTCAATAACGGCACGCCACGGCCGATCACCGTGCACCAGAGCCTGCTCGACAATCACTTCGACCTGGTGGTGCGCTTCCTCGCGCAAACCCTCGGTGCCGCTGACTGGGCCGCGAACAACCGCGAGGCGCTGAACCAGATCCTTGAAGAAGAAACCCGCGCCGGCAGCGCTGGTGTCGCCGAGGCCTATCGCGGCGATTTCCACACCACCCTGGCGCCGGACCTGTCGGCGCAGCGCCTGGAATTTCTCGGCATCCAGAAAGATTTCCTCTACCTGCACGGCTTCCTCGAAGGCGATTTCAACATCGCCGACTGGGTCGACCCGCGCCCATTGCAAGCCGCCCATGAACTGTTGGCCAAGCGCCGCGCCTGAACCTGGAGAACCCCCATGACCGTGCTCATTCACGAACAACTGATCAGCGAACAACTGCAGGCCTTCATCGACCAGGTACTGCTGGAGGCCGAAGAGGCGTTCACGGTGTTCCGCGAAACCAACACCATCACCGCCAACGGTACGGTGGGCTTTATCGAGCGAGTGCCGGGTGAGGAGTTGCTGGTGTCGATCAACTACGGCGGCCCGTGGAACTACCGCAAGCCGCTGCAGGCGACGGTCACCGACTTCGCCGGCAAGGTGATCTACGGCAAGGGCAAGGGCGGCCAGGGCCGCTACACCAAACTGTTCCAGACCCACCCGGACATCACCACCGTGTCCCACGTGCATTCGCCGTACCTCGGCGCCTGGGCTCAGACCCACCGCACCCTGCCGTTCCATTACGTGCCGGTGCAGCGTTACCAGTTGGCGCGGGAGCTGCCGGTGTACATCGACCGGCGCCAGGCGGAAGTCGATTTCATCCTCGACAAGATCGCCGAGAACCCGTTCAACCTAGCAATCCTCGAAGCCAACGGCGGCTCTACGGTATGGGGTAAGCAGGGGCTGCGAGCCACCGCGCAATTCATCCTGTTGCTGGAGGAGGGCGCGCAATTGCAATTGCTGGCGGATGCCCTGGGTGGATCGCGGGCCTATGGGCCGGGAGTGTTGACTCAGCAGTGGAAGATGAGTGGGTTGTTTGAGCGGGCCACGGAGTTGGGGTTGGTGCCGGCGATTGATCGGCGGGACTGATCTCACCCATCCCCACTGTGGGAGCGGGCTTGCCCGCGATGGCGGTGTACCTGAAACACCGCGGTGGCTGCTTCGCTAGCAGCGGAGCGCCGCCCGGGCAGCTCCCACAGAGTTTTGCAAGCTTCACAGCATTTGTGACCGACGCAAAACCTGTAGGAGCCAGCCTGCTGGCGATGAAGTTGATGCGGTGTTGCTGATGGCCGCATCGCTAGCAGGCTAGCTCCTACAGGTCCTGCATTGCACCTCCCACAGGCCATGCACTGCATTTGAATTTTTGAACAAGGAACCCACCCCATGGCAGTAAAGATTCTCTGGTACCTCACCACCCCCGACGGCCCTTATCCGTGGGAGCCCGAAGGCCGCTGGACGACCGATTTCGAGCACCTCAAGCAACTCGCTGTGGCCAGTGATCGCCTCGGCTACTACGGTTCGCTGCTGGGCTCCAGCCCCAATGAAAGCCTGGCGGTATCTGCCGCGTTGATCGATGCCACCCAGCGCCTGCGCTTCCTGGTGGCACAGCATCCGGGTGAGCTGTCGCCGGCGGTATTGGCCAAGTGGGCGCTGACCTTCGACCAGTTTTCCAATGGCCGTCTGCTGTTCAACGTGGTCAACGGCAACGACGCCGGCCTCGCGACCTTGGGCGTGCACTATCCCCACGATGAACGCTACGACTTCAGCCTCGAGTACTGGCGCGCCTTCCAGGGTTTCTACGCCGGCGAAACCGCTGGCTACGACGGTCAGTACGTCAAGCTCGCACCCCGTTCGCCAGCTGCCGCGCAGCATCCGCTGGGTGGCTGGCATCCGCCCAAGCAGAAGCCCGGCATTGCGCTGTGGGGCGCCGGCACCTCCGGCCCCGGCGTGGCCCATTCGGTGCAATTGCTCGACGTCTACCTGAGCTTCGCCAACACCCCGCCGAAACTCGGCGAAAAATTCCGCAAGGTCGCTGCCGAAGCGGCGAAGATCGGCCGTGAGCTGACCTTCGGCACCCGCTTGCAGATCATCGTCCGCGAGACCGAAGAAGAAGCCTGGGCCCACGCCGAAAAACTCCTCCAGCGCACCTCGCTGCACACCGCGCGCGCCGCCATCGAGCGCCAGTTGCCGCCGGGCGAGACCTTCGACAGCTATCGAAGCGACGACCCGCAAACCCAGCGTAACCTCGACACCGTGCGCGCCGGGCGCCTGCCCAAGGCCCGTGATCTGGAGATCTACCCCAACGTCTGGCTCGGCCCGAGCCTGTTTGGCTTCAACCTGCTGGGCCCGGCTGCCGGCACCTACCTGGTGGGCAGCGCCGAGCAGGTCGCCGAGCGCATTCGCGAGTACGAAGCCGAAGGCACTTCGGCGTTCATCCTCTCCGGTTTTCCGCTGATCGACGAAGCGCATCGGGTCGCCGACCTGCTGTTTCCGCTGCTCGACCTCGACCACGGCTTCGACGTGCCGCGCCTGGGTGTCAGCGCGCAGCCGGCCCAGCGCCTCCGCGAACAGGCATAAGGACAGACGCCATGAATGATGAATTTTCCCGCCGGGTGTTTCTCGGCAACAGCCTGGCGGTCGGCGGTGGCCTGCTGTTGGGCGCCAGCCTGCTCAGCGGCTGCGATGAGCGCGTCAGCGAGGCCCTGGTGCCGTCGAGCACGCCGGCCTATGGCGGGCGCTTGCGGGTCGGCATTATCGACGGCGACCAGTCGGGCAACCTCGACGCGCACAAGCCGGTGGGCGGCGGGATCATTCGTGGCTGGGCGCTGTACAGCAAGTTCTGGGAGTGGAACGGCGACGTCAGCACCCGCCTGGCCCTCGCCGAATTCGCCGAGCCAAATGCCGACGCCAGTGCCTGGACCATCCGCATCAGACCAGGCCTGGAGTTTCACCACGGCAAAAGCATCGGCGCCGACGACATGCTGTTTTCGATCCTGCGCCTGACCGATCCGAAACTGGCGTCGCCCTTTGCCGGGCTGGTCGGGGCCATCGACCGCAATGCCCTGCGCAAGCTCGATCCGCGCACCATCGAGATCCGCTTCAAGGAAGGCCAGAGCTTTTTCCCGCTGGACGAAACCCTGATCAGCTTCGGCGGGATCGTGCCCACTGACTACGACCCCATCACCAACCCGGTAGGCGCCGGGCCCTACAAGCTCAAGAGTTTCATCCCCGGCCAGCGCTCGCTCTACAGCCGTTTCGAGAACTACTACAAGCCCAACCAGCCCTATGCCGATGAGCTGGAAATCATCGAATTCAAGGATCAGGTCTCACGCTCGGCGGCCTTGCGCGCCGGGCAGATCGACGTTGCCAGCGGAGTTCAGGCCGAACACAGCGCGCTGCTCAAGGCCGACGCGCGGCTCAAGCTGTACGTGTCGCCCAGCACCTCCTTCACCGGCTTCAACCTGAACCTGGCCAAGGCGCCGTTCCAGGACGTGCGGGTGCGCCAGGCCTTCCGCCTGCTGGCGGATCGGCAGGAGCTGGTGGGTCGTGGCCTCAATGGTTTCGGCCGGGTCGCCAACGACCTGTATTCGCCCCACGACCCGACCTACAACCACGAAATCGCCCAGCGTCCCTACGACCTGGAGCAGGCGCGCTCGCTGTTGCGCCAGGCTGGCCAGGACGACCTGCGGGTCGAGCTGACCACCACCCCTGGACCGGGTGTCAACGCGGCGCTGGTGTTCGCCCAGCAGGCGAAGAAAGCCGGGGTCGAGATCAAGGTGACCCAGGTCGACGGCTCGGTGTTCAACGGTCCGCAGCGGGAAAACTGGCTGCTGTCGCCGGGCTCGACCCCGGCTCGCGGTTTCCTCGCTTCGGGCCTGCACAACGACGCACCACAGGCGATTTACAACCGCAGCAATTTCCACGACGAGCGCTTCAGCGCCCTGTATACCCAGGCCCTGGCCCAGCCCGATCTGGCCCAGCGCAAGTTGCTGGTGCATGAAGCCCAGCGCATCCAGCACGAGCGTGGCGGGCTGTTGATCTGGGGCTTCAACGACGTGCTCGATGCTGCTTCGACCCGGGTCGGCGGCCTGACCCCCGAGCAAACCACCTTCGCCTCCTGGCGCTTCGACGAGCTGTGGTTGAACCATGCCTGACTCCTGCAAGACACCGCGTACCCCGGCCTGGCTGGCCTGGTTCATGGGTCGCCTCGGCTACGGCCTGCTGACCGCCTGGGTGATCAGCCTGGTGGTGTTCATCGCCACCCAGGCGCTGCCTTCCGATCCGGCACGGGTGATCCTCGGCCCGGATGCGCCGCTGGAAAGCATCCTCACCCTGCAACGCCAATTGGGGCTGGATCGACCGATCCTCGAGCAATACCTGCGCTGGCTCGGCCAGGCATTGAGCGGCGAGCTGGGGGTGTCGCTGGATTCCAATGCGCCGGTCGGCAGCCTGTTGTTTGGGCGCTTTGGCTACACCCTGGCGCTGTTGGCGGGAGTGATAGTCGTCGTCGTTCCGCTAGCGTTGCTGTTGGGGGTGACCCTGGCCCTGCGCCGCGACAGTCGCCTCGACCGCTGGTGCCTGTCGCTGCTGATTTTCCTCAAGGCCACCCCGGGGTTTCTTCTCGCCATCGGCCTGGTGCTGCTGTTTTCCATGCCGCACATGGACGTGTTGCCGGCAGTCTCGCTGATCGACCCGGACACCTCGCTGTGGCGCCAGTTGCAGTTCCTCGTGCTGCCGATATTGGCCCTGAGTCTGTCGGCGCTGCCGTACCTGACGCGCATGGTGCGGGCGGCGATGATCGAGGCGCTGGAATCCGACTATGTGATCGCCGCCCGGCTCCGGGGGATTGCCGAGTGGCGCATCGTCTGGCGCCATACCTTGCCCAATGCCCTGGTGCCGGCGATCCAGGGCGTGGCGCTGACCCTGCGCACGATGATCGGCGGGGCGCTGCTGGCGGAGGTGATTTTCAGCTATCCGGGGATCGGTACCGCGCTCAATTCGGCGATCCAGATGCGCGACCTGCCGATGGTCCAAGCCATCGTGCTGGTCATTACCCTGGGTGTGGTGTTGATCAATCTGCTGGCCGACCTGCTGACCGTGCTGCTCACGCCAAAACTTCGCACTGCGCGGCGCGTGACCATGATCCAGCGCAACCGCCGGGGCATCCTGCCCTGGTGGCGGCGCTCCACCCCCAAGGCTCCGTGAGAGGTGCTGCATGCGTGATTTATTCGCCACTCGCTGGCCCTGGCTGGCACAAGCGCAAACCCGCAAGGGCGCGCTGATCACCGCGCTGGTGATTGCCCTGGCGCTGTTCGGCCCGTGGCTGGCGCCCCATGCGCCGACCGACATGCTCGGCATGGTCTATGGCGCGCCCAGCGGTGCAGCCTGGCTGGGCTACGACTTCCTCGGCCATGACGTGGTCTCGCGCTTGCTCAGCGGCGGTCTGTCGGTGTTGTGGATGTCCCTGGCGGCGGCCGCCATTGCCTTGCTGGTGGGCGGCACCCTGGGGTTGCTGGCGGGCTTTTCCCGACGTCGCCTGGACCAGTTGATCACCTGGCTGGCGGATGTCTCGCTGGCGTTTCCCGACCTGATCCTGGTGCTGCTGATTGTCTCGATGCTCGGCCGCGCGCCATGGCTGATCGTATTGACGGTGGCAATCGCCTTTACGCCGGGAGTGATTCGCCTGGCCCGGGGCAGCGCGGTGGCGGTGGCCGGTCAGGAGTTTGTCGAGGCGGCGCAGATGATGGGCTATTCGCGGCGACGCATTCTATTTCGCGAGATTCTGCCGAACATCCTCACGCCGTTGCTGGTGCATTTCGGCAACATGCTGACCTGGGCAGTGGGCATGCTCTCGGGCCTGAGTTTCCTCGGCTACGGCGTGGCGCCGCCGACCGCCGACTGGGGCCTGATGATCAATGAAAACCAGGCCGGCCTGCTGGTCCAGCCCTGGGCTGTTTTGGCGCCGGCGCTGCTGATCGGGATCTTCGCTTACGGCACCAACATTCTTGCTGAAGGCATTGGCCGCAGCAGTTCACGGATTGGAGAGAAGCAGCCATGAATGCGCTCGCAGGTTTGCCAGGGCACAGCCGTGTCGATACCCAGGTGTTGCAGGTCACCGATCTGCGGGTCGAGTTGCCGGGGCAGGTCGATGTGCTGTCCGGGGTGTCGTTCAGTGTCGGGGCCGGGGAGATTTTAGGGCTGGTGGGCGAGTCGGGATCCGGCAAGACCACCCTGGCCACGGCGTTGCTGGCCCATGCCCGCAGCGGCGCGCGGATTGTCCAGGGGCGGGTCGAGGTCGCGGGGCAGCCGTTGCTGGAACTGCAGGGCGAGGACTTGCGTCATGCACGGGGCAGTTTGATCGGCTATGTGGCGCAGGATCCGGCGACGGCGTTGAACCCGGCGTTGCGGATTGGCGCGTTGTTGCGCGAGACCTTGGCGGCTCATCAAGTTGGAAGTGGCTCCTACCATCGAATTGAAGAAACCCTGCGCGACGTCGGCCTACCCGACGACCGCGAATTCCTCCGACGCTTTCCCCATCAACTGTCCGGCGGCCAGCAGCAGCGGGTGATGCTGGCGCTGGCCTTCGTCCTGCGGCCACGGCTGATCGTGCTCGACGAGCCGACCACCGCGCTCGACGTCACCACTCAAGCGCACATCCTCGCTACCCTGCGCCGCCTGTGCAAAAGCCAGGGCGTGGCGGCGGTGTATGTGTCCCATGACCTGGCGGTGATCAAGGACCTGGTAGACCGGGTGCTGGTGATGTACGCCGGACGGATTGTCGAATCGGCGTCCCGCGAGGCGCTGTTCAGTCATCCCGCTCACCCCTATACCCGGGGCTTGCTGGCGGCGATCCCGGATGTGGCGCAACGTCGTGAGCTGCAGGCGATTCGCGGCCATGCCCCGGCACCGGGACAGCGTCCGCAGGGCTGTGGTTTTGCGCCACGCTGCAGCCGGCGCCGTCTCGACTGTTCAGCGGCGGAACCGGCCTTGCACGAACGGGCTCCAGGGCAGCAGGTGGCGTGCCTGGAGCCTCATCGCCAGCCTTTGCAGTTGATCCCGGTGGCGCAATCGCGGCAGGTCGACGAGGTGGTCGAGCGCCCGGCCTTGCTGGAAGTCATCGGTCTGAACGTGGCCTACGATCGTCAGGTGCTGTTCGATGTGTCGCTGCGGGTGGAGCCGGGGCAGTGCCTGGCCTTGGTCGGCGAGTCGGGCTCGGGCAAGACCAGTCTGGCGCGGGCGGTGGCGGGGCTGGGGGAGAACGCCGAGGGGCAATTGCGTTATGCCGGGCAGCCGTTGAGCCTGGCTGCCCGGCAGCGCGAGGCGGGGTTGCGGCATCAGATCCAGTACATTTTCCAGAATCCCTACCGGGCCTTGAATCCGCGCCAGACGGTGTTGCAGACCTTGAGCGGGCCCTTGGAGCATTTCTTCGGGATCAAGGGCGCCGAGGCGCGGCAGCGGGTCGAGGCGGTGCTGCAACGGGTGTCGCTGCCGGCTTCGGTGGCTGATGCGTATCCCCATAGTCTGTCGGGGGGCGAGCGCCAACGGGTGGCGATTGCCCGAGCGCTGATCTGCGAGCCACGGCTGCTGATCTGCGACGAAATCACCTCGGCGCTGGACGTCTCGGTCCAGGCCTCGATCCTTGCCTTGCTACGCCAGTTGCAGGACGAGGGACTGACGCTGCTGTTCGTCACCCACGACCTGGGCGTGGTCCGCGCCATCGCTGACCAGGTGCTGGTGCTCAAGCAGGGGCGAGTGGTGGAGCAGGGGGCGGTGGATGGGGTTCTGGATCAACCGCAGGCCGGGTATACGCGGACGTTGCTCGAGCATTCGCCGACGTTGGTGGAGGGTTAGTTTTTTTTGGTCCACTGAGCGAGCCGACTCCGGGCGGCGTTCCGACGAAAAACCAGAGGTCGCGGCGCGCATCCAGGCTAGCTTCGTCATCGTTGACGACCATCGCGAGCGGGCTCGCTCCTACAAGGAAGGCGGGCATCCGCAAGATTCGGATGCGCCCGGAAATGTGGGAGCGAGCCTGCTCGCGAAGAACCTGAGACCGCCGCGTAAATCCGGGACAGCTACGAACTGGCCGCCGTTCTACCAACACTGCGCCGCTGCGCCTCTTCCCGCACCGCCGGAATGATCCAGCGCCCATAGTCAACCGTGTCATAGAGCGGGTCATACCCACGATTGAGAAAGGTGGTAACGCCCAGGTCGACATAGTCGAGCAAGGCCTGGGCCACGGTTTCCGGGGTGCCGACCAGGGCGGTGGTGTCGCCGTAGGCGCCGACGGCGGTGGCGGTGGGCATCCACAGGGCGCGGTCGTGGCGATCGCCCTGGGCGGCTGCGGCCAGCAGGCGTTCGGAGCCGGTGCCCTTGAGCCGTTTTTGCCAAGGGCTGCCGGCGGCGAACTGCGGGTTGGCCTTGATCTGCTGCAGAATCTGCTCGGCCCGCTGCCACGCCAGTTCCTCGGTGGCGCCGAGGATCAAACGCACCGACAGACTCACCCTCGGCGCCTGCACCCCGGCAGCGCGGGCGGCGGCTTTGAGCTTGGCGATCTGCTCGGCCACGCCACTCAACGGCTCGCCCCACAAGGCATACAAATCCGCATGCTTGACCGCAATCTGATAGGCGATATCCGACGAGCCGCCAAAGGAAATCGGGATGTGCGGCTGCTGCAGCGGTTTGACGGGCGAGAACGCGCCCTTGATGTTGAAGTACTCACCCTCGAAGTCGAATGGCTCCTCGGCGGTCCAGGTCCGGCGGACGATCTCCAGGTACTCATCGGTGCGCCGGTAGCGCGCGGTCTTGTCCAGCAGAGTGTCGCCTTCCTGCGGCTCGGCGGTGATCCCGGTGATCGCGTGCAGACGGATCCGCCCGCCGCCGGTGGTGTGATCGAGGGTGGCAAAGGCCCGCGCCGCGACGGTGGGGGCAGTCAGGGCCGGGCGATGGGCGATCATGAAACCCAGGCGCTCGGTGTGGGCGGCGGCATACGCGGCGATCTGCAGGCTGTCGGCGCTGCCCGGGCCGCTGGCGATCAGTACCCGGTCAAAGCCGGCCTGCTCATGGGCGCGGGCATGATGCCGAATAAACGGCAGGTCAAAATCGGCGCTGCGCACGCCTCGGGTCTCGGACCACTGGCGGGGGAAAATCATGCCGACAAATTCGATGGACATAGCAAGTCTCCAGAGTGAACTCAGAATTGGTAATCGACCTGGGCCAGCACGGTGCGGCCAGGCATGGGTTGCAGGAAGGTGTTGGTGGAGCCGGCGAGGCCGCTGACGAAGTTCAGTTCGTCGGTGAGGTTGAGCACCCGCAGGGTGGTGCTCCATTGCGGCTGGCGGTAATACACCGCGAGGTCGAGGTTGTATTCGTCGGGGACCTTCACCGTCTTGCTCAGGTTCAGGTACCAGCTGCTGGTCCACCAGCCGGACAGCTCGGCGCCGAAGCCGGAATCAAAGCGGTAGTCGACATAGCCGCTGGCCGTGTATTCGGGAATCTGCACCGCATCGAAGCGTCCGGACGGGCGCTGATTGAGGCTGTTGTTGTCGCCAAACACGGTGCCGTTGTCGGGGATAAAACCGGCCGAGGCGAAGCCGCTCTGGCTGGTGAACTCGTTGTAGGCGGTGAGCTTGGTCAGGTTCAGGGCGCTGCGCAGGTGGTCGTCCGGCTGGTAGCGAATGCTCGACTCAACGCCCTTGATCACCAGGCGTGCGATGTTGTTATTGCTGTCGGGTGACTGATCGCGCTCCTGCTTGAACGCGGCCAGGGTCATGAACAACTGATCGGGCACGGCTTCGACTTTCAGCCCCACTTCATGCAGCACGCTGAGGCTTTCGAAGGCCAGCGGGTTGAGCTGGTTGGCGCCGGCGCCGCTGCCCCAGCCGAGGCCGTTGGAGAAGAACCCGGTGTTGACCGCCAGCGAGCGGTCGAAGGTGTAGTACAGGGTGCTGTTTTCCGTGGGCTTGACGTAGGGGCTGACCTGGAATGAGAACAGCCGATAGTTGTCGCTGTCTTTGCGCGGATTGCCGCCGGCGAGGACGAACGGATTTTCGATCTCGGCATCGATCCAGCTGCGGCTGGCGCCGATATTCAGGCCGACTCGATCACCAAACTTCAGGTTGTGCTGACTGAACAGGGTTTGCGTGGTCCAGGTGCTTTCGGCGGTGTAGGGCGCCACCGATTCGGCGTACAGGCCGTGCCCGGCCGGGTACATCGGCGGCAGGTTGAGCCAGCCGTAGAAGTTCGAGAACTGCGGGACGCCGGGCTGGCCGATCCACGCGCCATTGCCGCCGGCCGGATTGCGGTTGTCGAGGCCGAGCAGGTCGCCAGGGTTTTTTCCCGACGGATCCTGGGTCAGGTCGTAGGCGTTGATGGTCGAGCCGAAGCTGTTGTTCGCGGCAATCGACTGGTTGAACTCACGGCGGTAAATCAGTCCGGTGTTGCTCTCGTCGCTGAGGGTCCAGCCGCCGAGGCTGACTTCATTGCGCGAGCGAAATTCGAAGCGGTTGTCGAACAGGTTGTCCTTGGACTGCACCTGGAACGCACCGACCGCATCGGTGTTGTCCCTCGAGCGCTGGTAGAAGGTGCTATTGGCCAGAGTGATGGTCGGGGTCAGGTCGGCCTCGACATGCAGTTGGGTGGTGAAGCGCCGCGAGCTGCTTTCGTCTTCGTCACGCTGGCCGGTTTGCGACGACAGCGACTTGAGGCCGTTGCCCGCCAGGTTCGGGTCATAGACCCAGCCGCGCAGGCTGCCGGGGTTGGCCTGGGTGTTGGGCGAAGCGTTCTGGAAGCTGCCGTCGACCGCGCTGTATTGGCCCTGAGCATTGCGTTGGCGCTTGACCCAACCGAGGGTCGGAGCATCCGCCGCGCCGGAGGCCAGCACCGGTGACCACAGGGTGCTGCCGTTCTGGATAATCGGCGTGGCGCGCCCGGCGTAGTACTTGCCGTGGTCCACCAGCGCCTGGTTGGCGCGGTTCCAGCCGTGGGTGATGTTGTAGTCGTAGTAGTCGTCGTAGGCGGCGTTCCAGTCGACCCGCACGTTGTCGTTACGCCAGGCCAGGGCGCCGTAGAAGGCGTCGAAGTTGTTGTCGACGTTGTCGTAGAAATCCTCCTGGCGCTGCTTGGTGATGCTCACCCGATAGGCCAGGTTGTCGGCGATCGGCCCGGTGTTGTCGATGCTGAATTTGCTTGAATCGCGGGACTCGCCATCCGGTATCCAGCTGCCTAGTTCACCGCTGAGGCGGGTCTTGAATTCGTTGAAATTGGGCTTCTTGCTCAGGTAGTTGACGTAGCCGCCGCTGCCGCTCACCGAGCCGTAGGTCACCGAGGACGGCCCGGCGACGATGTCGGCGCCCTCGTAGGCGTTGAAGTTGGCCGGGTGGCGCACGCCATAGGCGCGCTGGCCGTCCTGGAACACCTCCGAACCCTGGGCGCGAAACTGCGGGGCGATCCCGGCGTTCTGCCCGCCACCGCGGGTGATGCCGGGGGCGTACTTGACCAGGTCGTCGGCGCTGCGGATCGGGTCGTTGGCCAGTTGTTCGGTGTTGATCTGACTGATCGAGCGCGGGGTGTCGATGATGGTGGTTTCAGTGCCGCCATACACTGAGGTCGACGGCCGGGTGGGCAGGGCGTCGTCTTCTTTGTCGCTGGCACTGGCCTGGACGGTGACGGTTTGCAGTTGGGTGTCGGCGGCGAACGCTGGCAGGGCCAATGCGGACACCACCGCCACGGCCAGTGCGGAGGGTTTCAAGGGCAAACGAAAGGCGATAGAGGGCATGGGGCATGGGCCTCGAAAGAAAATCGGGATTAGGGAAAAACCTGTGGTGACTGATCTGCCGCCATCGCCTGTAGGAGCGAGCCTGCTCGCGATGAGGGCATCAGCCACACCGCATCAACTTCATCGCCGGCAAGCCGGCTCCTACAGAGGGCTCAGGCCGTGTCGCTCAACCACAACCGCTCGAACCGCCAGGTGCTGAACAGCGACTCTTCCGCCGCCGCACCGCCGACCCGGGTCGAGACGCTGTCGAGCAAATCGGCATAGCCCCAGATCAACATGCCGCCGCGCTCGTACTGGATCTGCTGCACCTGGTGCACCAGCGCCGTGCGCTTGCCGAGGTCGGGCTGGGCCATGGCTTGCAGGAACAGTTCGCTGAAGTGCGGGTCGTTGAAGTGGGTCTTGTTGGCCACTGCAAACGGCGCGTCGGTGTGGATCGCACTGGCGAGGAACGGCGCGCCGATGCTGCCGCCGGTGCTCAGGGTCCAGTCGTTGCGCAGCGGTCCCTGGAAGGTCGCGAGGTCGACCTGCTTGACCTTGAGGGTGACGCCGATGCGTTTGGCTTGTTCGGCCAGGACCAGCGCCGAGGTCAGCCCCGGCCCGGGGGTAGTCACCAGTTCCAGTTCGAGGTTTTCCTGGCCGGCTTCCTTGAGCAGTTGCGCGGCGCGCTGCGGATCGTGGGGGCGCGGGCCGAGGCTGTGGTTGAAGGTCGGGTCGCTCGGCGCGTAGAGGTCATTGGCCACTCGTCCCTGACCGTTGAGGGCGCGACGCACCAGCTCTTCGCGGTCGGCCAGCAGGCGAAACGCCTCGCGCACCCGTGGGTCGTTGAACGGCGGTTTGTCGAGGTTCATGTCGAACGACAGCCAGTTGCCGGTTACCGATTTCAGCACCTTGAGGCGCGGGTCGCCTTGCAGCACTTGCAGTTGTTCGGTGGGCATCACATTGGCCATGTCGATCTGCCCGGCGCGCAGGGCGGCGAGGCGCGAGACCTGGTCCTTGAAGTCGATGATTTCCAGCTCGTCAGCGTACGGTTTGCCGTCCTTGTAGTAATTCTCGAAGCGGGTGAACAGCGAGCGCTGGCCGGGGGTGAAGCTCTTCAGCTTGTAGGGACCGGCGCCCACCGGGTTGGATACCGGATGATAGTCCACCGGCACAATGCCGCCGAAGTTGACCCAGGTTTCCGCCAGCGGCATGTAGCTGCGGCCTTCGCGGAAGTTCAGGCGCACGGTGCGGTTGTCGAGCTTGAGCAGATTGTCGCGGTCGACCCAGTGCAGCAACGCGGCATAGGGCGAGGCGAGTTGCGGATCGGTGAGCCGGCGGATCGAGAAAATCAGGTCGTCGGCATCGATGGTCTTGCCGTGGTGAAATTCCAGATCCGGACGCAGGCGCAGGGTCCAACTGCTGGCGTCGGCATTCGGCTCGGCGAACTCGGCGAGGGCCAGGCGCGGTTGCATCTGCTCGTCCCACTCCCACAGTTTGCTGTACAGGGCGAAGCCACGGACGATGCCGCTGCCAATGGGCTTATGGGCGTCGAGGTTGCCGCTCTGGTTACCGTCGAGAATGCCCAGGCGCAGGCGGCCGCCGTAGCGCGGCTGGTTGCTGGCGCCGGACGCCGCCGGGGTCTCGCTGGCCGGGCCGCAACCGGCCAGCAGCCCGCCGCCCAGCAGCAGGCCGCCACCGAGCAGGGCGCTGTGGCCGAGGAAATCCCGGCGGCTCAGCAGGGAGTGATGGTCGCTCATGGGCTCAGGCTCCATTGGCCGAATGCAGCGCGGCGAGCGGCTCGGCGGTACGCTCCAGGGCCACGCGCTCGCCGCGAAAGTGCGGCAGGATGTGCTCGCCGAGGCGATAGGCTTCTTCCAGGTGCGGGTAGCCGGCGAGGAAGAACAGGTCGATGCCCAGCGCGTTGTACTCGCGAATCCGCGCCACCACGTTTTCGTAGCTGCCCACCAGCGCGCAGCCCGGCGGAATGCCGATGTAGCCGAAGCCGGTCCAGACGTTGGGGTGGATGAAAAAATCCTCGAACGACTGGGTCTCGGTTTTCTCGGCGAACCCGGTCTCGTAGCTCAGCTTGCGCGCGGTGCGCAGCCCGGCATGGGCAGCCACGGCCTTGACCGCGCCCTTGGCGATGCCCTCGTCGAAGAAACGCTTGGCCTCGGTGCGCGCCAGTTCCTCGGTCTCGCGGGTGATCACATCGATCGACAGGCCGAAGCGGATATTCGTGCGCCCGTGCTTGAGCGCACGCTGGCGAATGTCGGCGATCAGCGCGGCGATTTCATCCGGGTGCTCGGCGCGCATCAGGTAAAAATCGGCGTGTTTGGCGGCGAATTCGCGGGCGGCGATCGACGAGCCGGCGGTGCAGATCAACGGCAGTTGCGCCTTCTTCAGCGGCCCGCGCAGACCACCGCCTTCGGCCTTGTAGAAACGCCCGTCGTAGTGGAAGTTTTCGTTGTGCCAATAACCCCTGACCACGTCCATGAACTCGGTGGCGCGCGCATAGCGCTCATCGTGATCGCTGAAGTCGCCGACCTGACGCTGGATCACGTCCGAGCCGCCATTGATGATGTTCCACACCAGGCGATTGCCGGTGGCGCGCTGGTAGGTCGCAGCCTGCTGCACGGCGACCCAGGGCGTGTAGTGATAGGGCTGGAAGGCGGTGACGAACTGTAGCGTGCGAGTCTCGCGGGCCAGCAGCGAGCAGACCGTCCACGGCTCTTCGCCGGTCGGCGCGTTGACCATCAGCGCGCCGCCAAAGCCGTTGATTTCGGCGGCCCGGGCGATCTGTCCAAGGTAGTCGATGTAACTGAAATGATCGCCGACGCTGAACCCGGACACGGCGCCGGTGCTCGGGCCGCCTCGGTGCCAGTCGCCACGGTTGCGTGGGTCGCCGGGGAGGAACTGGGTTTCGCCGTGCAGCGGCAGGCGGGTGAAGAATTCGATGCTCATGGGGGGCGGCTCCGGCTTACTGCACGCTGGGATTGCAGATAGGGGTGACAGGCTGGTCGTTAATGACTTTGCGGGCGAAGGGCACCGAGTCCTTGAGCGACGCGTTGACCGTCTCGCTGTGGCCCAGGCCCTTGTACAGGTGACCCTCGACCACCGAGCCGGTTTTGCAGGCGTCCTGCATCAGGGCCACCTGGGTTGAAGCGGCGGGGGTTTTGTCTTCAGCACCGGTGCCAATGAAGATCGGTTGCGTCAGTTTCAGGGTCGGGTAGGACACCTGCTTCTGCCACGCCGCGAGCTGGTCGCCCTGGTAGTCCTTTTTCGCATTGGCCGGGGTCAGGCCGACGCCGACCACGTCACTGACCAGCGATGCCAGGCAACTGGTGCGCGCCTGTTCAAACAGCGGCAGAGCCTTCTCGGTGTAGAAGTCTTTCGGGTTGATGCTCGGGTCGTATTGCTGCGCCGCGAGCAGGGTGTAGAAGCCGTAGGCGAGGGAGGCGTCGACCTTGTTCGGGTCCTGCTCACCGACGTTTTTCGCGCCGACGGTGTAGATCACCCCGGTGCCGATGCTGCCCTTGACCCCGAGATCCGGCGCGTAGGTGGGTGCGTACGCGGCCGACGCGAAGGCCCCGGCACCGCCCTGGGACTGGCCGATGATCAGCACCTTGTTGGCCAGCCCGGGGACCCCGGCGACCACGGCTTTGGCGGCGTCGAGAATGCCGTAGGCGGCCATGCGGTTGTTCAGCAGCGGGTGACCGCCGGGCACGCCGAGGCCTTGATAGTCGGTGGCGACAATTGCGTAGCCTTCGTCGAGCCAGCGGCTCAGGTACTGCACGTCGCGGTAGGAACGGCCTTGCCAGGACGGTGCGCAGACATCGGCGATGCCCACGGTACCGTGGCCCCAACTGGCCACCGGCCAACCGCCGGCGGGCGCCTTGCCCTTGGGCAGGAACAGGGTGCCTGAGACCACGATCGGGGTTTTGTTGTCGATGCCGTCGGTGGAGCTGTAGAGGATCCGCTGGGCGCTGGCGGCATTCGGCAGGCTCAGGGTTTTCTCCAGCGGTTCACTGCGCAGCAGTTTGCCCGCAGTGGCCGGAATCACGTGTTGCCAGGTGTAGAACGCCGAGACGCGGCCGTCGCCTTGCAACGGGTCGGGCTTGGGTACGTGCACGTCGGCGGCCAGGGCGCTCATGGACAGGGCGAGGAGGCTGAGGCCGAAGGTGAAGCGCTTGCTGAGGTTCATCGGGATGTCCTTATCAAAGGTTCAGGGATGGCTGCTGACCTGGCCACGCAGGGCGGGCCAGTAGTCGGTGAGTTGCAGGTCGATCAGCGCTTGCCGGGTGAAGCCGGTGGCCAGCGAGGTGCTGATGTCGTAGGGGTCGCGAATCAACTGGTTGGCCAGGGCGTAGGCGGTGAGCGCCTGGTAATGGGCCTTGAGCTGCGCATCGGTTTTCGGCGCCCAGCGCTCTTTCCAGGCCACCGGGTCGTTCTGGTCGTCGCGGCGCAACACGCTTTCGGCGGTGCCGGCGCGCGAGGACAGTTGGTAATAGGCGTCCTGGTTTTGTTCTTGGGAGATCCACCAGGCGGCCTTGACCCAGGCGGTGGCGAGCAGTTGGGTGAGGTCCGGGTGTTGCTGGACAAATAGATCGGTGCCCCAGAGGTCGGAGATCAGGCGCCAGTCATTCTGGCCCTGTTTGCTCGACCAGAGAATCCGCCCCACGCCCTTGTCTTCCAGGGCATAAGCCTCGCTGAGCAGCACCGCCGCATCGACCTTGCCGGCTGACACTGCTGCCGCGCCGACTTGCGGGTTGAGGTTGGCGATCTTGAAGTCGTCGAGCTTCAGGCCCTGGCTGCCCAGGTAGTTACTGAAGGCGAACTCCCAAGGACGGCCACGGTGCAAGGCCAGGCGCTTGCCCTTGAGGTCGTCGATGCTCTTGGCCGAGGAATTGCTCGGCACCACCAGATAGATGTTGTTGCCGCTGCCACCGGGGACGATCAGCTTGCCGGGCACGCCGCCGGCGCCAGCGATTACCGACGGCAGGTCGCCGCGCACGGCAAAGTCGATGCTGTTGTTGCTGAAGCCTTCGTTGATCTGTGGGCCGGCGCCGGCGTGGGGCAGGGCGATCCACTCCAGCTTGACCCCGCGCTGGCTGAGTTGCTGTTCGAGCCAGCCTTCCTCGATCACTCGTCCGGCGATGCCGCCGAACACCGGTTTGCCGCCCTGGGTGAAGGCGACGATGGCGATCTTGACGGAGGACGGCGCTTGTTCGGCCAGGGCCGTGGCGCTGAGTAACAGGCCGGTGAGGGCAATAAGGCTGGTGCGCCAGAGACGTTTCATGGGTGCTTCCTCGATAAGTGGCTGCGCTATGCCAGGGCTAGAGCAGATTGCATGCCAGCGTTTTGTGAAATCGCTGCAGGCCACGCGTTTCGGGGCTTTGCGCGCTTATTGAGGGAGGGAGGGAGGCGACTGGGTGCTGGTGGATCAGCAGGTCCATGCAGGTTGAGTGCTGCTCCAGAAGCAGGGCAGAAGCAATGTTTCTTCATATGTATTTATGGAATATATAAAGATTAATTAATAATTATTTAATCTATAGATCCTGATGCATGATTGAGCCCGCGCTTTTACTGCCAGGAATGCACCATGTCGCTGATCACTCATCCCCACGCACGCGAACTGACCAAGTCGGTGCGCGCTACCGTCCTGGTCTTCAAGGACCCGCGCTCCCAGGAGTTGCTCAGCCGCATCGAGCGCCTGGCGCCGAGTGAAGCCAATACGCTGATCATCGGCGAGACCGGCACCGGCAAGGAGCTGGTGGCGCGGCACATCCATAACCTCAGCCGCCGTGGTCGCGAGCCGTTTGTCGCGGTGAACTGCGGGGCGTTCGCCGAAACCCTGGTGGAAAGCGAACTGTTTGGCCACGAGAAGGGCGCGTTTACCGGCGCTACCAGCAACAAGGCCGGCTGGTTCGAGGCGGCCAATGGCGGCACGCTGTTCCTCGATGAGATCGGTGATCTGCCGTTGAACATGCAGGTCAAGTTGCTACGGGTGTTGCAGGAGCGCGAAGTGGTGCGCCTGGGCTCACGCACGCCGATCCCGATCAATGTGCGGTTGGTGGCCGCGACCAACGTCAATCTGGCGGATGCGGTGGTGGCCGGGCATTTTCGCGAGGACCTGTTTTACCGTTTGCACGTGGCGACCATTCGCCTGCCGCCGCTGCGCGAGCGCCCAGGGGACATCCTGCCGCTGGCCGAGTTTTTCCTCGAGGAATACTGCCAGCGCCTGGGCTACAACCGCGCGACCCTGAGCATCGAGACCGAGCGCAAACTGCTCGAGCACAATTGGCCGGGCAACATCCGCGAGCTGGAAAACTCCATTCACCATGCCTTGCTGGTGTGCCGTAACCAGCGGGTGGCGCCGGCCGATTTGCACCTGGTGGACATGCGCTCTTCGGGTATTCGCCAGGAGCAGGCCAATCCGCTCAGCCATGCAGTCAGTGGCCCGGTGGACCTGGAAACGGCACTGAATGCGCTGTTCGAACAGAATATTCCCGACCTCTACGAACACATCGAAGAGACGATCTTTCGCGCTGCCTACCGCTACTGCCATGGCAATCAGTTGCAGACCGGACGCCTGCTCAATATCAGCCGCAACATCGTGCGGGCGCGGCTGGAGAAGATTGGCGAATTGAGCAAGCCGCTGGCTGTGCAGGAGTGATTGAGTGCGGGTGAAGGATGGCTACCTGTCAACTTTGACAGTAGACGCAGGTGATCGATTGGCGTTTTGATAAAAACGCCTGCTCGGTTGATCGTCATCTGGATCCGAGGGCTGGCGATGCACGGATGAATGTCTGTCAGTTCCTGTCTCTATGGCTGTCCAGCCATGTCGTGGTCATGCAGTGGAACCGCATTGGAAGACATTCCAATTACCTTATCGGGCCAGACTCGCCTACGGCGACCTGCCACCCGGGGTCAGAGGGTTCACTGCGCAGCGGCTGATCGGTCGTTGCAAGGCGGCAACCCGGTACCTGGCCGATGCATGAGGCCTGAATCATGGAGAAGTCTGTCGGTGTGTGTCGCGTGTTGGCCATGTTGGGCCTGGTCGCGCTGGGCGTAATCATAGGCGTGGTTTTTTTTCCGGGTACGGCCCATTCCGCGCCCGCTGGCCGCCAGTCCTGTCCGCCGGATCCCTATGTCGTCGACAAGGTGTATGGGCCAGGCGAGCAAGTCACTCATCGGGGCCATGGGTACGAATGCTGGAAAGATGATGAGGCGCCCCTGGGCCCTGGCAGTTCGGCCTGGTGTCGCCAGGTCGCCTATGAACCGGGCAAACCACAAGGTCACTGGCCCGACGCCTGGAAAGACCTGGGCGAGTGCGGTGGTCCTGAAGGTAATCGACTGACCTTGAGTTTCGCCACCCTGAGCGGCAAGGCCCCCCTGAAACCGGCGGTGCCCGGCGTGTCGCGAGCCGATCAGGTGTTGACCGGGGTACTGCGCTGCAAGGCCGAAGAGATCCCGATCAGCATCAAGGCCAATGAAACCCTGCATCTGGATCAACTCAAGGCCTGCGATTATCAACTGGTGATGAATGTCGCCGACGGCTTCGTTCCGCTGAACACACCGCACATCGTTTCCTTCAAGCAGGACGCGGGCGAAGAGCAGACTGTCGAGGTCAAATACCGGCCACCGGTGGAGGTTGATAAACTCCATGGTCTGCCCGGGATCAAGATCGAATTGTTTGCCCAGGGGCTGATTCAGCCTCGGCAAATGGCCATGGGCAAAAACGTGCTGTATGTCGGATCCAGCGCGATTCCTTCCTATGTGTATGACGGCAAGATCGCCGACATGATTTACGCCTTGCCCCTGGATGCAGCCGGCAAGCCGACCGCCATCCACGTGATCGCCAGCGGCCAGGAAGAGCCCCATGGCGTGGCCTGGCGCGACGGTGACCTGTACTACTCGACCACTGGCGGGCTTTATCGCCTGCGCGATGCCGATAACAACTACAAGGACCCCAAGCCTCAGTTGGTGGTCAAATTTCCCCCGGATGCCAAGGGGTTTCCCCTGCCGCCGCTGTCCAGCGGTTCCAACACCCGTATCTGGCACATGAAACATCCGTTGCGCTTCAGCCCGGTGGCCAGTGATAAATGGCTCTACACCGCTGTCGGCATCCCCTGCAACCTGTGCATGATCCCCAAAGACAAAGACCCGCGTTATGGCACCTTGTTGCGGTACCCGCTGGACACCGTGGATGAGGACGAGAGTGACGAGGATAAGGATAAAAAGTGGGAGATCCTCGCCTCGGGTGTACGCAATTCAGTGGGCTTCGACTTCAACCCCAACACCGGCAAAATATGGTTCAGCGACAACAATCGCCAGGGTTTCGCCAACCCTGATGAAGTCAACAGGATCAGCGCTGACGGCCAGCATTTTGGCGTGCCCTATCTGTTCGGCAAAAACACCCCCGGGTTCACCCAGGAGGAGTACCAGAACCCAGGAGTGATCCAGCCTCCGCTGGTGCCGGGCGCGATCGTCTCGGACAAGCCGTTGGACGATATCAACCCTGATCAATACGTGGCCCCAGCCTTCGAACAGGGGACCAACACCGCGCCACTGGGGGTGATGTTCTGGTACGGCTATCCCGGGCCCGATGGCCGCGAAACCCCGCGCCTGCTGGTGGCCCTGCACGGCACCGGTTCTAGCGCAGTCCCCGGCATGAACGTGCAGATGCTGACGATTCAGGGCGGCGATCGAGTGGTTAATCAGATCCCGCTGATCAACGGTTTCGTCCAGGATCCGGATAAATTCGATGTGTACTGCCTGGACAACTCCTGCGTGGGTCGGCCCACCGAATTTCTGGCATTGGGCGATGGCAGCATCCTGATCAGCGATGACGTTGCCGGGGTGATTTATCGCATGCGCTACGACCCCAGCGGCTTGCCGCCGACCCAATTGACGTTGCGCCCCTCCTTACCGCCGCCAGGCTACGAGAAGGAGATGATCAGTGGTTACCTGACCGGCCCCGATGGCAATCGTCGCCTGGTGCAAGTCTCCTGGAACCCGGCGGACAGCGAAGCCAGTATCTTTCTCGAAGGTTTGCCCTATGGCGAATACCAACTGCGGCTCAATGATGTGAGGGACTGGATTCCGCAGGTGCGCAATTCCGTCTTCACGTTGTCGGCGACACATAAGACCCATGTCATCGACCTGAGTTACCGCGAGCGCCCGGACAAGCTCGAAGTCGAGGTGACGATCAAAGCCCCGGCCAAGCCGGCGTCGGTCAGCGACGCGCAATGGCACCTGAGCCTGGTCAACACTGCCAAGCCGACAGAGGAGCCCAAGGTGATCCAGGTACCCTGGGGGGAGAGCACCACGCAGATCCTCAGTTACGGCAAGTACCAGGTGATTTACCCGTTCTACGCCAAGGCCAAACCTGAGCCGGAACTGGAAAAGGTGGACATTGACGAGTCCAGCGAACACCACCAGCTAACGCCGATGGCTTACCGGGTGCTGGACAACCTGGGCGAGACGGTGCTGGCCCAGGCCTGTACCAAATGTCACTCGATGGAGTCTTTCGCCACCCAGCGCATGGCCACAACCTGGAGCGCCGCGGGGCTGGATGCGCTGGTCCGGCAGATCAAGAGCATGCCGGTGGCCGGGCATTGCGATACGACTTGCGCCACGGAAGTCAGCACGCACCTGTTCGACGTGGTCTGGGCACCCTTTCTGAAGCCGGGTGAGTCGCAAGGGGTGCGGCAGTTGCGTCTGCTGACCGCGGATGAGTATGCCGCCACTGTCATGGATGTATTGGGGGTAGAGATCAACCCCGAGAAGTTGCCGGCCGACAAGTCGGAAACCGACTTCAAGTACCCCGGCGAGGCCAGCAAGGGGATTCTCCAGGCCGAAGACGTCAAGCAGTTCTACGACATGGCCCTGTCGGTGGCCAACGAGGTGACGCCGGCGCGCCTGCGCGTCCTGGCACCGTCGAAGATGGGGGCGGATCTGGTCACGTCGCTGGGCTTGCAGTTGTTCCGGCGTCCGCTCAGCGACGCCGAGCGCGAGCGCTATCAGACGCTTTACGAGGAGCAGGAGGCGCCGGGGCTGATTGCCGCGCTGTTGCTGTCGCCTAACTTCCTCTATCGCTCTGAACTGGGCGTGAGCACCACGCGTGACGGCACGGTCTATCAATTGACACCGTACGAGGTGGCCACCGCGCTGTCTTACGGGTTCCTCGGCACCACTCCGGACGAGGCGTTGCTGGCCAAGGCGCAGCGCAACGAACTGCAGACCGAGCTACAGATCGGCGCCGAGATCGAGCGCATGATGCGTACGGAGCGCGGCATCGCCCAGTTCAACCGGTTTGTCAGTTACTACGTCAAGACTGAACGTGGCGTGCAGGAAAAACCCGGGTTGAGCGCGCAGATGATTCAGCTCATGGCGCAGGAGCAGTACCTGCTGAGTCGCAACCTGATGCTCAACAACGGCACCTTCACGGAACTGTTCACGCCGCACTACACCTTCCTCAATCAGGCCCTGGCCGCGCATTACGGGATCGCTGGCGTGACGGGCAATGACATGCGCAAGGTGACGGTCGATGACAAGCGTGGCGGCCTGCTGCACCTGGGCCTGACACAGGCGGCAACGTCCGACTACCAGGCCACCTCGCTGGTCAAGCGCGGCATCATGATTCGTGAACAGATGTTCTGTCATGAGTTCGGCGCGCCGGTGGAACCTGACCCGACCGATCCGACCCAGCCGCCACGGGCCATCACTACCCGCGAGTATTGGGACTCGGTCAACGGTGAGCAGGCATCCGGTGGACGTTGCTGGCAGTGCCACCAATACATGAACGACACCGGTTCCTCGATGGAGCATTACGACGCGGCCGGGCGCTATCGCCTTGAGGAGCGAGCCCATAACTACAACCAGTATCCGCAGATGTTGCCGATCAAGGCATCCGGTCCCTTCCTCACGGCAACTGGTACTGAGCCGATCAATGATGTGCGCGATATCGCCAACATTGTTTCGCGCAGCCCAACCTCGCAGTTCTGCATGGCGGACAGTTATTTCCGGTTTGTCTTTGGCAGTAAATCCGATGTCTCGACGTCGGGCACCGTCAAGGCGGTCGCCGACGGCCTGAAAACCTCAGGCTCGCTGGCCGAGATGCTCAAGGCATTGGGTACGTCCAAGGCGTTCATTTACAAGACCGAGAGGAATTGATCATGGATCTTCTTAAAAGTCGTCGGCGTTTTTTGCAGGGCCTGGCTGCTGTGAGTGTCTATGGTTCGTTGAGCCCTTTCGGTCTGTCGCGCATGGCGCTGGCCGGGCAGACGGAGCAGGCGAAGCTCAAGGTGGTATTTGTGGTGGTGCCTGACGGTCTGGCGGTGGATTCCTACACCGGCGGCGGTTTTGGTGATGGGCGCGGGCTCTGGCACCCTACGGCCCAGGACGTGGACACCAGCGCGTTCACCCTGAATGAGATCAGCGCCGAGCTGGCCGCCTACCGCGATCAGTCGTTGTACCTGCGCGGGATTATGCTGGGCCCGGGTAACGTCGGACACAGCGGCTGGAACTGGGTATTGCGCGACACCAAGTCCAGTCAGTCGTCGATCGATATCCTGTTGGGCAATCACTTGCCGGGCACCGAGGCTTCTCACCGAAGTCTGTTTGCCGGGCCCCATGCCGGCGTCGACGGCACGCCCTGGTTCGTCTCCTTCCAGGACAAGGCGATTCGCACCCCGTATCGCGATCCGGTGTTAATGGCCGAGGCCTTGTTCAAGGCGCCGGTGCGCAAACGCAATCCCGATGGCCGACCGCTGCGCAACCGGTCATTCCTGGACATGGCATTGCTCGATACCCGCGAAATCCTCAGCAAGCTGTCCGGTGCCGAGCACCAGAAGCTGGTCACCCATCTGGACTCGGTGGAGCAGGTGATCAAGGACCTCGAGATGGATCAGCCGCCCATCGGCGAGTGCAAGCCCGTGACCCTGGAGCCCCTGGATTTTCGCTCGGCTCGCGATCGTACTCAGGTTCAGGCCAACCATCATCAGGTGGTGGCCACCGCCCTGGGGTGCGGGATTACCCGGGTCGCAACGATACAAATCGGGCGCTCGGCGGAATCACTGAACATCGTCGACGTCAGCACCACCAGTAATCCCCATGATTGTGCGCACCGCTATTCCGGGGAACCGTTCTGGAAGGGTACGCGGCAATGGTACGTGCGCCAGGTCAAACGGTTCATGGATGAGCTGGCCCGTTATCAGGACCCGCATGCCCCCGAAGACAGCCTGCTCGACCATACCCTGGTGGTGCTGACCAGCGAGATGGCCGACGGTGCGCCGGAGCATATGATCGACATGCCGATGGTGCTGATGGGCGGTGCGAGTGGCTTGCTCAAGAGCGGCGATGGCGATGGACGCTACTTCAACATCACCGGCCAGGCCGATCGGGATCATCACTCGGGCAATCCGGTAATCGGCAAGCGTTTCGTCGACATGCAGCGGATCTGGGCGACCGTGGCCAAGGCAGCGGGTACTACGGTGCCCTATGAGGGGAACATCGAGCCGGTGACGGGGATTTTTACCAATGTCTGAGGCTGCGTTTTTCGCGGATCTTGTGAGCGGCCGCGGATCCCTGTAGGAGCTGGCCAGCGATGCGCAGTGTCAGGCGCTGCCGAGGGTGCATGTGTCGGCCTCTTCGCGAGCAGGCTCGCTCCATCAGGGGACTCTGTGTCCATGAAAGTCATGTGGATGCCCGGTCTAGAGCCTCGCGCCAACACATGTTTCAGCCCTGAAATACTTTAGTCGTAAGTTATCCGTTTATATCTTGTAGGACGATTCTGACTTTTGTATATTCGGTCACGTTTACGTAAGCGTAAACGTCAGTGCAAGTGTGTCCGCAGCGCCATAACCAATAAAAACAAACAAGGTTAGAGGGCTCCACATGTCACCAGAGTTTGTCTTGGAAACCCGCGGCCTGACCAAGGAGTTTCGCGGTTTCACCGCCGTCGACTCGGTCGATCTGCGTGTTCAGAAGGGCCATATCCATGCCCTGATCGGTCCCAATGGGGCCGGTAAGACCACGGTTTTCAACCTGCTTACCAAGTTCCTCCCGCCCACCCGTGGCGAAATCCTCTACCAGGGCAAAACCATCACCCGTCTCAAGCCCAACGAGATTGCGCGCCTGGGCCTGGTGCGCTCGTTCCAGATCTCGGCGGTGTTCGGCCACATGAGCGTGGTGGAAAACGTGCGGGTGGCGCTGCAGCGCAAGCGCGGTGATTCCTACCATTTCTGGAAGCCCGAGAGCAGCCTCGATTCGCTCAACGAACGCGCCATGCAGATGCTCGAAGAGGTGGGCCTGGCCGACTACGCCCACACCCAGACCATCGAATTGCCGTACGGCCGCAAACGTGCGCTGGAACTGGCCACCACCCTGGCGCTGGACCCCAGCGTGCTGCTGCTCGACGAACCGACCCAGGGAATGGGGCACGAGGATGTGAACATGGTCATCGAATTGGTACGACGTGCGGCGGTGGGGCGCACGGTGTTGATGGTGGAGCACAACTTGAGCGTGGTCAGCGAGCTGTCCGACCGCATCACCGTGCTGGCGCGCGGGGCGATTCTGGCCGAGGGCGACTACGCCAGCGTGTCGGCCCATCCGCAGGTGCGCGAGGCATACCTGGGCAGTGAGGCGGCAGTGCAAGGGGCCCACGCATGAGCAGTCTGCACACCCCTGAATTCGAACAACTGCGCATCGCCGACCTGCACGCCTTCTATGGCGAGTCGCACATCCTTCACGGCATCGACATGCAGGTCCGCCGTGGCGAACTGGTGACCCTGCTGGGGCGCAATGGCTCCGGTCGCTCGACTACGCTGCGGGCGATCATGAACATGGTCGGTCGGCGCACCGGCTCGATCATGGTCAACGGCACCGAAACCATCGGCCTGTCGGCGCACCTGATCCCGCGTCTGGGCGTGGGTTTCTGCCCGGAGGAGCGGGGCATTTTCGCCAGCTTGAACGTCGAGGAAAACCTGCTGCTGCCGCCCAATGTGCGCAGCGATGGCATGAGCCTGGACGAAATCTACGAGATGTTCCCCAACCTCTACGAACGCCGCTTCAGCCAGGGCACGCGACTGTCCGGCGGTGAACAGCAAATGCTGGCGATGGCGCGAATCCTGCGGACCGGGGCCAACCTGCTGCTGCTCGACGAGATCACCGAAGGCCTGGCCCCGGTGATCGTGCAAAAGCTTGGTCAGGTGCTGATCAAGCTGAAAAACAAGGGCCTGACCATCGTCCTGGTGGAACAGAATTTCCGTTTTGCCGCGCCCCTGGCCGACCGTCATTACCTGATGGATCACGGCCAGATCGTGGAACAGATCAGCGCTGCTGAACTGGACGCCAAGCAGGAGCTGCTGCACAGCTGCCTGGGCGTCTGACACCCGTTTTACCCCGAGCATCATGCAGGTCGCCGAGGCTTTCACCTCGACGGCACGGGGCCGCTTTGCCTGGAACAATAAAAATAACGTCGGACAGTGGGGTGATCTACATGAAGGTTTTTCAGCAAACAGCAAGCGCCATCCTGGCTTCCAGCCTGATCGCCGGCGCGGCCCAGGCGCAGATCAGCGACGATGAAATTCGCATCGGTTACCTGGCGGACATGTCGGGCACTTACCGCGACCTGTCCGGCCCCGGTGGCCTGGACGCGTTGAACATGGCCATCGAGGATTTCGGCGGCCAGGTCAACGGCAAGAAAATTGTGGTGTTCAGCGCCGACGACCTGAACAAACCGGACGTCGGCGCCAACACCGTGCGCCAGTGGGTCGATGAGCGTAACGTCGACATGGTCACCGGCATGGTCGCCTCCTCGGTGGTGCTGGCCGCCAGCAAGGTGGTCGAGCAGTCCGGCAAACTGGCGCTGATTTCCGGTGCGGCGGCGTCGAGCCTGACCAACGAATTCTGCTCGCCCAACCATATTCACTGGACCTACGACTCCTACGCCCTGGCCAACGGTACGGCCAAGTCGGTGCTGGCCGACGGCGGCAAGAGCTGGTTCATCATCACCGCCGACTATGCCTTCGGCCATGCGATGGAAGCGGACATCACTAAAGTCGTCGAAGCCGATGGCGGCAAAGTCGTGGGCAAGGTTCGTCACCCGTTTCCCACCAACGACTTTTCCTCCTACATCCTCCAGGCACAGGGCTCCGGTGCCGAGGTGATCGCCTTCGCCAACGCCGGTGCCGACACCGTCAATTCGCTGAAGACCGCCAACCAGTTTGGCGTCGCCCAATCCGGGCAGAAGCAGGCGGGCATGGTGGTGTTTCTCAACGACATCCACGCCATGGGCCTGGACGTGACCCAGGGCCTGATGCTGACCACCGGCTGGTACTGGGACATGAACGACGAGAGCCGCGCCTGGGCCGAGCGTTACCACAAACGCACCGGCAAGATGCCGGGCATGGTGCCGGCGGGGATCTACTCGGCGACCATGAACTACCTCAACGCGATCAAGGCCACCGGCAGTGATGAAGCACAAACCGTGCGCACGCAGATGATGGCGACGCCGGTCAACGACATGTTCGCCAAGAACGGCAAGATCCGCGCCGACGGACGCATGGTCCACGACATGTACCTGGTGCAGGTCAAGACCCCGGCCGAGTCCAAGGGCGAGTGGGACCTGTACAAGATCGTGCGCACCATCCCCGGCGACGAGGCCTACCGCCCGGTGGCCGAGAGCAAGTGCAAGTTGCTCAGCCAAAACTGACCGATGCATGACTGATAGCGCGTGCCCGGCGGCTGGGTTGCCGGGCATCAGGGTCTTTCTGTGGGTGATGAATCATGACTTTGATATTCGGTATTCCCCTGGCGGTGATGTCCGGGCAGTTGCTCCTGGGCCTGATCAACGGCGCATTCTATGCCTTGCTCAGCCTCGGCCTGGCGATCATTTTCGGGCTGTTGCGCATCATCAACTTTGCCCACGGCGCGCAGTACATGCTCGGCGCGTTCACCGCGGTGATGGCGCTGAACTGGCTGGGCGTCAACTACTGGATGGCGCTGGTGCTGGCGCCGCTGCTGGTGGGGGCGGTCGGCGTGCTGATCGAGCGTTACCTGCTGCGGCGTATCGCCGGTGAGGATCACCTCTACGGCCTGCTGCTGACCTTCGGCCTGGCGCTGATCCTTGAAGGCTCGTTCGTCAAGCTGTTCGGCGTGTCCGGCTCGGCCTACCCGATGCCTGAGCAACTGAAGGGCGGCTACAACCTCGGCTTCATGTTCCTGCCGACCTATCGCGCCTGGGTGATCGTTGCCGCGTTGGCGGTGTGCCTGGTCACCTGGTACATGATCGAACGCACCCGGCTTGGCTCCTACCTGCGCGCCGGCACCGAGAACCCGAAGCTGATGCAGGCCTTCGGCATCAACGTGCCGCTGCTGATCACCCTGACCTATGGCTACGGCGCAGCCCTTGCGGCCTTTGCCGGCGTGCTGGCGGCACCGATCTATTCGGTGACCCCGACCATGGGCGCCAACCTGCTGATCGTGGTGTTTGCGGTGGTGGTGATCGGCGGCATGGGCTCGATCATGGGCGCCATCGTCACCGGCCTGGCCATGGGCCTGATCGAAGGGCTGACCAAGGTGTTTTATCCAGAAGCGGCCAACACCGTGGTGTTCCTGGTGATGGTCCTGGTGCTGCTGCTGCGTCCGGCAGGCCTGTTCGGAAAGGAGGCATAACATGACAAGTCTGCAGATCAAACCAGAGGCCGTACGCCAGCCACCGCAAGTGGTGCTGGAACGGCAAAAGGCGGCAACCCGGCGCAAGCGTGGCTTCTACCTGGCACTGTTCGCCGTGGCGCTGGTGGCGCCGGCGGCGATCTACCCGGTGTTCCTGATGAAGTTGCTGTGTTTCGCGCTGTTCGCCTGTGCCTTTAACCTGCTGCTGGGTTACGCCGGCTTGTTGTCCTTCGGGCACGCGGCGTTCCTCGCCACCGGTGGCTACGTCACCGGATTCCTGCTGACCCAGTACAGCGGTCTCGACACCGGCCTGGGGATCATCCTTGGCACCTTGAGCTCTGCGCTGATGGGGTTGGTGTTTGGCTTGCTGGCGATCCGGCGCCAGGGCATCTACTTCGCGATGATCACCCTGGCATTGGCGCAGCTGGTGTTCTTTCTCTACGTCCAGGCGCCGTTCACCGGCGGCGAAAACGGCCTGCACGGGGTGCCGCGTGGTGAGTTGTTCGGGCTGC
The DNA here is from genome assembly GCF_019212185.1 of Pseudomonas fluorescens. NCBI lineage: Bacteria > Pseudomonadati > Pseudomonadota > Gammaproteobacteria > Pseudomonadales > Pseudomonadaceae > Pseudomonas > Pseudomonas fluorescens. Next base: position 4,013,759 of record NZ_CP078138.1, on the reverse strand, counting down.
TGGAGCTGAGCAACAACCTGACCATGTACTACTTCGTGCTGGCGGTGTTCGTGTTCGGCTTCGCGGTCATCCAGCGCACCATCCACTCGCCTTACGGCCAAGTGCTCAAGGCGATTCGCGAGAACGAGCCACGGGCGATTTCCCTCGGCTACAACGTCGACGCGCACAAGCTGCTGGCGTTCGTCATCTCGGCGGCGCTGACCGGCCTCGCCGGTTCGACCAAGACTGTGGTGTTCCAGCTGGCGTCGCTCACCGACGCGCACTGGCACATGTCCGGCGAGGTGATCCTGATGACCCTGCTCGGCGGTGTCGGCACCATCCTCGGTCCACTGGTGGGCGCCACTGTGGTGGTGACCTTGCAGAGCTACCTGTCCAACGGCCCGCTGGGGGAATGGGTGCACGTGATCCTGGGGATGATTTTCGTCCTCTGCGTGTTGCTGTTCCGGGTCGGCATTGTCGGCTGGGTGCTCAAGCTCAACCGGCGCAATTTCTAGAACCTGATTTGCCGCTGTAGGGAGCCCACGCAGGGTGCGTGGGTGTGCTGCACCACAACAATAAAAAAGAGAGCCTTATGTACGTCAAACGATCTGTCCGCATTGCCCAGTTGTCCGGTATGGCCGGGGTCATCGGTGTCTGCGCCCCAGCGTCCGCCGACTTCATCAACGACAGCAAGGCCAGTGTGGAGATGCGTAACTTCTACATGAACCGCGACTTCCGCCAGGCCAACGCGCCGCAAAACAAGGGCGAGGAGTGGGCCCAGGGTTTCATCCTGAAGATGGAGTCGGGTTTCACCGAGGGCACGGTGGGTTTTGGTGTCGATGCCCAGGGCCTGCTCGGGATCAAGCTCGATTCAAGCCCGGATCGCGCCGGCGTTACCGGCTTGCTGCCCCAGGGACCGACGTCCAGGCGCGCCCCGGACAACTACAGCGAACTGGGTGTGACCGGCAAGGTGCGGGTGTCCAAGACTACCCTCAAGGTTGGTACGCTGATGCCCAAGCTGCCGGTGCTGGTGCCCAACGATACGCGCCTGTTGCCGCAGACCTTCGAGGGCGGCCAGTTGACCTCCATGGACCTGGACAACCTGACCTTCAACGGCGGGCGCCTGACCCAGGTCAGCCAGCGTAACTCCAGTAACCGCGAAGACATGACGGTGATGAAAGGGCCGCGCCGCAACATCGTCACCGGCGCCAATGCGACCACCGACCAGTTCGATTTCATCGGCGGTGACTACAAGTGGAGCAACGGCCTGACCACCGGTTATCACTACGCCCACCTGGAGGATCTGTACAAGCAGCACTTCTTGACCCTGAGCCACACCTTGGCAGTGACCGAGGGCCAGTCGCTGAAGTCCGACCTGCGCTGGTCGAGTGCCACCGATGACGGCAATAGCAACGTTGACAACCGCATGCTCGGTGCGATGTTCACCTACGCCCTGGGTGCTCATGCGTTTGGCCTGACCTACCAGAAAATGAGCGGTGACACCGGCTTCGCCAACGTCAATGGCGCCGACCCGTACCTGGTCAACCTGGTGCAGATCAACGACTTCGCCAACCAGGACGAACGCTCCTTCCAGGCCCGCTACGACTTCAACTTCGCCGGCGTCGGCATCCCGGGCCTGACCTTCATGACCCGTTACGTCAAGGGCGACCAGGTCAACCTCGGCGCCGCACCGGGGGACGGCAAAGAGTGGGAACGCAACACCGACATCGGTTACGTGATCCAGAGCGGTGCGCTGAAAAACGTCGGGATCAAATGGCGCAATGCCAGCTATCGCAGCAGCTTCGCCAGCGACATCGACGAGAACCGTTTGATTGTCAGCTACAGCTTGCCGCTGTGGTGACAGGGTAGGGTTTGGCCGGCGAATGTGTTGAATGCGCCGGCCCCATCCCGAGCAGCGGGACGCCGCCCGGGCTGGTCCTGCAGGAGATTTGTAGTGGATGCATGATCTGGGTCGGTCAAGGCGTGATTGCGGCAGCTTTGATGGCATTGGCCATCGCACAATGCTCGACAATCGTTGACTCATCGACGAAGTCGCTATTGATGATGGAACACCGACTGATCCAGGGCACGCTGGGGTGAAACCAGATGTCCAGGTAGTGCTTGATGTCGGCGGGGCCAAGCAGGGAATAGCAGGTTGCCGACAGCGACCAGGGAAAAGTGCTGGAGACCGGCTCCTTGTCCAGGGTGCGGGCAATATGCAGGTACAGGTCCTGGGGGCTGGTGAAGGTGCTGTCCTTCCATTTGTGGCTGATTCTCGGCCAGAACAGTGTGCGGTCCAGGTCCAGCGAGCCGCTGGCGGCGAGCATCACCCGGCTGCGTGTGCGGGTGCGCTTGAGTTCGCCGACCGACAGGTCGGCGAGGGAGTGGGCAATGGCGTGAGGCCCCAGACGATCGGCCATCAGGTCGCTGAACGTCTGGTAGGGGAAGGGGTGTTTACCATCGCCCAACTGGTGAAAGTCGAGCATCAGGAACTCCCCGGGATTTTCCGTGATAAACGCCAGTACGGCCTCCAGCAATTCATCGAGGAGTCGTCCGGAGCGGCCGCCGTTGTGATGAAAGTAAAAGCGCTCGCCCTCCGCTCGCAACTCGTAGCCAATCCGAATATCAAAGGCCCGAACCCCCTGCGCCAACTGGAACGCAAATGAATCGTTCTGACAGGTTGTCCAGTTGCCGACAATCGGGCCGAAGTAACGTGCTTTTTTGTCCATTCCGCAGTTATGCGCGCCAGGCCATATTATGTCCGTGAGCTTGAGCTTTTCAATGCCGATCACTTCACTCATCCAGGAAGACTTGTTGATGTAAGCAGCGGTTGGCTGTGCCATTGAATGTCCTTGGTTTTGCAATTGGTTAGAGCGCTGGATGTTAATTCAATGCTTGGGTGTTGGCCGTTCATGCCGTGCTCATTGGACGGTGGGAAGAGTCACTTCTTTTCGTAGTGCATTGATAGTAGTGCTGTTTCGATCTTGGAAGTTGTGCGGGTTGGGGTTAGTCTTGCCCTCGTTCCGCCAGCTGACTGGCGGATGCACCTCAATGAATTAAAGGAATAATCCATGAGTGAACATAACGAGTTACCAGATTTTTCGTATGAGTCGCATTACAAACATACGACCCATGACTGGATGAGCAATGTAAATGCCATCGATAGTCTGACACTCGGCGAATTGGTCTTGCCGGGTGCGCACAACGCCGGCGTCGACAAAAAAGCCGACTACGTGGGCCCCGGCGTCGTCCACTGGGCTGCGTGCCAAAACAACGCCTTTCTCACCCAGTTGAATAATGGTGCGCGGGCCCTTGATCTCAGGTTGGAACAGGACGAAAAGGGCAACTTCTGGTGTCAGCACAATGGCTGGCGTTCATCGCGGGCCCTGGAAGACTTGATCATGGCTGTGGATCGCTTCCTGACGAACAATCCGGATGAATTTATCGTCCTCGACTTCCATGAAATGAGTACCCGCAGCCGACGTTTCGAACTCGCCGAATTTAGCCGATTGATGTTGACGCACTTGGGGACGCGCATGATTCCCACCCGCAACAGTTATTTGACATTGGGCCAGTTAAAAGAAATCAGCGGGCTGCAGAGGGTGATGGTGGCGACCCCGGATGGCCTTGACCGAGAGTATTTCAATTACAAAATCAGCCACCAATGGTCGGGCATCGGCAGTGCCAGTACCGATGATCTTCAGCGTTTCATCAGTCAGGTGATGCAAAGTCCCCCCAGGGAGTACTTGCCCTGGTCGCTGTCAGCCACGAGTTACTCCCTTGCTGAAGGTCCCAGAGATATAACGAGAACCCTGAATGAATGGTTCGACCCCGCACGTTCTGACTGGGCTTCCAAATGCAGCATTATCAACGTCGACTTTTTCGAGGAGTCGGATCTGGTGATGTTTTGCCGCTCGGCGAGTATTGCCAAGGCCAACGCCAAACGTGCTGATTTTTCGCCTGCGGACGGTGTTCCGAAGTAGTGCCTGTGTTGGCAAGGCAGGAATCAGTCTAATGAAACATGCCGCCGGAATGAGTTCGGCGGTTCATATATAAAAAAGGATTTGATAATGAGTGATGCACAACGGCCTGCAGACTTTGCCTATGCTTCCAGCGATCAATTTACGCACCGTAACTGGATGGGCAATGTTCCCATCATTGATGCATTGACCTTGGGCGAATTAGTGCTTCCCGGCGCGCATAATGCGGGGATGGACTTAGACGCCTGGTACCTTCCAGGGTTGGTTTCGAATTGGGTGGCTTGTCAGAATAATTCGTTTCTTGATCAATTGAATAATGGTGCCCGTGCGCTTGATCTAAGAATCGTGCAATTGCCGGGTGATAATTGTTTGTTTCAGCACAATTCGATCTTTTCCTCTCGGGCCCTGAGTTCATTGATCGAGGCGGTGAATGAATTCTTGAGTGCCAATCCGGACGAGTTCATTGTTCTGGATTTTCACGAAATGCGCGCGTCTGTTTCAGACTTCGATGCCGCTGAGTTTTCGAGGGTCATGAGCGCAGGACTGGGGGAACGTATGATTCCCGCCCGCAACAATCACCTGACATTGGGCCAACTGAAAAAAGCCAGCGCTGTGCAACGGTTGATGGTGTCGACTGAAGTGGATATTGATGGCGAAGGTTTCAATCCCAAAGTCCAGCATGAATGGTCGGGAATCGCGGTGACGACTCCCGACGAATTACACCGTTTCATTTCCGGGGTGATGCTGTCGCCACCCAGAAAGCGTTTGCCCTGGTCGCTATCCGCCACCTGCTACGCCGTACTTGGAGGTCCCGTCGACATTCAGGAAAAGTTGAACGAGTGGTTCGATCCTGCTCGAACGGATTGGGCATCGAAGTGCAGCATCATCAATGCCGACTTTTTCGAAGAGTCCAAACTGGTGCAGTACTGCCGGACGGCCAACGTGGTCAAGGCCTGGAGCAAGGTCAACACAACCACTCAATACGACCACTCAAATTAACCCGTGCCTCAGGCGTTATTGCGGTTCTTCTCTTCGATCCACTGGGACATGTACTGGGTGCTCTTGTGCTGATGATGGCGCAGCATGCCACCCATAAAGTTCGCTTGGCGCTGTTCAGTCAGGTGCTCGCGGCAGTGCTGCAAGCGGTTGATCAGCGCCGGCCCATGCACGTCCTGACGATAACGCCCGTTCAACACTTCGACGCCCGCGCTCTGCGCCTGCTGCCACAGGCTTTGGTCCTGGTACAGGCGCACCGCGGCGTCGGCCAGGCCTTGCGCGCTTTCGGCGATCGCGCCCGGCCAGGGCATGTCGCCAGCCATGGCTTCGGCACCGACCGGGGTGGTGACATTCGGTGTGCCACACAGCATGGCGTCGACAATCTTGCCCTTGATCCCGGCCCCGAAGCGCAGCGGCGCCAGGCAGATGCGCGCTGCCGACATCACCTGCAAGGCGTCCTCGGCCCAGTTCATGATGTGAAAACCCTGGGCAGCATTGTGCAGGGCCGTGGCCTTGGGCGGGGTGTAGGCGCCATAGATATGCAACTGGGCGCCGGGCAATTGCTGACGGATCAGCGGCCACACGGCGTTCTTCATCCATAGCACCGCATCCCAGTTCGGCGCGTGGCGGAAATTACCGATGCTCAGGAAGTGCGCGCGATCCTCAAAAGGTACGAAGTCTGCGCTCGGCGGATCGAGCATCAACGGGCACCAGTGCAGGGCGCTGGCCGGCAGGCTGAAGTGTTCCAGCAGCAACTGAATCTCGACTTCCGAGATCATCAGGTTGAGGTCGCAGCGAAACAGCGCGGCGATTTCCCGGCGGGCCAGGTCGGTGTCCGCCATCAGTGCGAACTCTTGCGCCAGGGCCGGGGCGAACAGTGAACTGAAGTCGTCCTGGTCATCGCTGGCCTTGAGTCGGTCTTTCAAGCGCTGATGGCGGGCATGCCGCAGGCTTTGCAGGTCCGAGGTTTCCAGCACGCGCACGGCGTCCGGGCAATGTTTCTCCACGCGCCAGCCGAACTGCTCCTCCATCATGAACTGGTCGAACAGCACGATGTCCGGCGCCAGTTCGCTGACGAAGCGGTCGAAACTGCTGTTGTTGAGCTCGATGGCGCATTCGCGAATGCCCATCGCCTGCAGGTCGGCCTTGTGCTCGCCGGGTCCGGCGGGGCTGCTGAAGGTGATGTCCCAGCCGGCCTTGAGGAACGTCTCGAGTATCTGCATGACATGCCCGCTGGCGGCGGACGAGCGCGGCTCGGGCCAGACGTAACCAATGACCAGGACCCTGGTTGCGCGAGACTGACTCATGAGCGGTATTTCCTTGAAACGACGGGGGGCGGCGGGCGAAGCGCGCTATTAAACCACAGGCCGCGGCCGCTCGATCAAGGCGTTGCCAGGATGCTCCTGACCTTGTCGCGCAATTGATCGATGGAGAACGGCTTGCCAATCACGTGCATTCCGTCAGGTACATCGATGGTCTCGGCATAACCGCTGGCGAACAGGATTGGCAGGGCCGGGCGCAGTGCGCGGGCCTGCTTGGCGAGCTCTTTGCCATCGATGTCCGGCAGGCCGACATCGGTCATCATCAAGTCGATCGTTTTGTCGGGGTCGCGCAGTATCGCCAATGCCGCTTCACCGTCGTCGGCTTCCAGTGCCTGGAATTCAAGTTCTTCCAGCACATCGACGATCAGCATGCGCACGATGTCATCGTCTTCGACTACAAGGAGAGTGGGATTGGCGTTAGACATAATGTGAGATCTCGACATGGGTGAGCGCAGGCGGGCAAAAAAATGACCGTAATGCCGCCCCTGTAGGAGCAGCATTAAAAACACAGTCCTTTTCATCAGTAAGTTGCAGGTCCCGACAAGTTCCCCAGGCGGTAAAAAAAGACCTTTGATGCAGTTCCCAACAGGATACCCGTAGCGCTGCAGGAATGGAGGGTAATGTAGGAAAATGCTGGCTAAGCTGTCAGAAAATTGCATGTCGAGCGCAATTTTGCGGCAGACTCCTTCATTTATGCCCGTTCACCAAGGTCTGCAAATGAACCCTTCAGCATCCGTCGATGAGCAAAGCTTCCGCAAACTCCTGAGTCGCAACATTGGCTTACCCTTGGCGGTGGGCGCGCTCAGCGTGGTGTTTTTCGTGGCGCTGATCACCTATTTGATGTCGACCATCCAATGGGTCGAGCACACCGACCGGGTGATCAATAATGCTAATGAAGCGGTGAAACTGACCGTGGACCTGGAAACCGGCATGCGCGGCTATCTGCTGACCGGCGACGAGCATTTTCTCGACCCCTACGAAATTGCCCGCCCGCGCATCATCGTCTCGCTCAAGACCCTGCAGGAGCTGACTGCCGACAACCCGGTGCAGGTCGACCGCCTGCGCCGGCTCGAAGCCATGCAGGAGCAATGGAACAGCTACGCCCAGGAAATGATCGAGTTGCAGCGCAGCAGCGGCGATTACCGCTCCGAGGTGCGCAACGGCCGAGGCAAGCGCCTGACCGATGAAATCCGCAAGCAGTACGAAGATGTCATCGACATGGAGCAGCAGTTACGCACCGCGCGCAATGAAGAGGTGCGACGCACCACGCTCTGGAGCATTTCCCTGTACGTGCTGTTCATCATCGCGATCAGTGGTTTGCTGGCCTACATCGGTCGTCGCGACTTGCTCAGCCTGTCCGCCAGTTACGCTGCCAACCTGGCGGCCCAGCAAAAGAGCGCGCGACGCCTGGAGCAGCAAGCCTGGTTGCGCAGCGGCCAGACCCAACTGGCGGAGCAGGTGCTCGGCCAGCTGTCGCTGAATCTGCTGGGGCGCAATATCCTGCAGTTCTGCGGGCAATACATGGGCACTGCGGTCGCCGCGGTCTACGTGCGCGAAGACCACGGCGGCCTCAGTCGAGTGGCGACCTATGGCTTGTCGCACGAACAGGAAACGCATGAGCAGGCGCTCTACAACGGCGAAGGCATTGCCGGGCAAGCGGTCCAACAGGGACGAATCATTCGTCTGGACGAGCTGCCGCAGGACTACTTCAAAGTCAGTTCCGGGCTCGGAGACGGCCTGCCGCGCAGTGTGCTGGTGGTGCCCACCCGCGATGACGGGCGAGTCAACGGGGTGATCGAACTGGGGTTCCTGCGTCCCCTGGAAGAGCGCGACATCGAGTTGGTGGAGTTGATTGCCGGCAACATCGGCACCTCGATCGAGGCCGCGCGCTACCGCCAGCGCCTGCAGGAAGTGCTGGCCGAGACCCAGCAGCTCAACGAAGAGTTGCAGGTGCAACAGGAAGAACTCAAGACCGCCAACGAAGAGCTGGAAGAGCAATCGCGGATTCTCAAGGAGTCCCAGGCCCATCTGGAAACCCAGCAGGTGGAGTTGGAGCAGACCAACGAACAACTCGCCGAGCAGGCCGAAACCCTGGCCGAGCAGCGCGACGCCATGGACCTGAAAAATACCGAGCTCAACCAGGCGCAGATTCAGCTTGAAGAGCGTGCGCAGGAGCTGCAGCGCTCCAGCAAGTACAAATCCGAATTCCTCGCCAACATGTCCCACGAACTGCGCACGCCGCTCAACAGTTCGCTGATCCTGGCCAAGTTGCTGGCCGAGAACCCCCAGGAAAACCTCAGCGCCGAACAAGTGAAGTTCGCCGAGTCGATCTACTCGGCCGGCAACGACTTGCTCAACCTGATCAACGACATTCTCGACATTTCCAAGGTCGAAGCCGGCAAGTTGGAGGTACGCCCGGAAAACACCAGCGTCGCGCGCCTTGTAGATGGTTTGCGCGGGATGTTCGAACCCCTGGCTGCCGACAAGCACCTGGCGTTCACCGTGCAGGTGCAGGCGGACGCACCGTCCTTCCTGTTCACTGATCGCCAACGCCTGGAGCAGGTCCTGAAAAACCTGCTGTCCAACGCCATCAAATTCACCGACCAGGGCACCGTCAGCCTGGTGGTCAGCGCCCAGCGTGGCGGCGGCATTGCTTTCGCCGTACGAGATTCGGGAATTGGCATTGCCCGCGATCAGCACGAAAGTATTTTCGAAGCCTTCCGCCAGGCCGATGGCACCACCAACCGTCGCTTCGGCGGCACCGGCCTGGGGCTGTCGATTTCCCGTGACCTGGCGACCTTGCTCGGGGGCACCATTACGGTCAGCAGCGAGCCGGGGCAGGGCAGTCTGTTTACCCTGGTGCTGCCTGAAGAGTTCGCTGAAAACGCCGAGGCGCCGGTGGCGCCGTTGATCAACGAGCCACTGCCTCTGCTACCCGTGGCACGACCGCCCGCGCCGGCTGAAGTGAAGATTGCGCGTTTTGCCGATGACCGTGACCTGGCGCCGTTCAACAGCCGCTGCATCCTGGTGGTGGAGGACGAAGCCAATTTCGCGCACATCCTCTACGACCTGGCCCATGAACTGGGCTACCAATGCCTGGTGGCCCATGGCGCCGACGAAGGTTACGACCTGGCCAGCCAGTTCCTACCCGACGCCATTCTGCTGGACATGCGCCTGCCGGACCACTCCGGACTGACCGTGCTGCAGCGCCTCAAGGAACATCCCGAGACCCGGCATATCCCGGTGCATGTAATCTCGGTCGAGGACCGTGTCGAAGCGGCCATGCACATGGGCGCCATCGGCTATGCCGTGAAGCCGACCACCCGCGAGGAACTCAAGGATGTGTTTGCGCGCCTGGAAGCCAAGCTGACGCAGAAGGTCAAGCGTGTGTTGCTGGTCGAGGATGATGACCTGCAACGCGACAGCATTGCCCGGCTGATTGGCGACGATGACATCGAAATCACTGCCGTCGGCCTGGCCCAGGAGGCCCTGGAGCTGCTGCGCGAGAACATTTACGACTGCATGATTATCGACCTCAAGCTGCCGGACATGCTCGGCAACGACCTGCTCAAGCGCATGTCCTGCGAGGAAATCTGCTCGTTCCCGCCGGTGATCGTCTACACCGGACGCAACCTGACCCGTGATGAGGAGGCGGAGCTGCGCAAGTATTCGCGCTCGATCATCATCAAGGGCGCACGTTCGCCGGAGCGATTGCTCGATGAAGTGACATTATTTCTGCACAAAGTCGAATCGCGGTTGTCCCATGAGCGCCAACGCATGCTCAAGACCGCTCGCAGCCGCGACAAAGTCTTCGAGGGGCGCAAGGTGCTGCTGGTGGACGACGATGTGCGCAACATCTTCGCCCTCACCAGCGCCCTGGAGCACAAGGGCGCGATCGTGGTCATTGGGCGTAACGGTCATGAGGCGATCGACAGACTTAATGAGGTCGAGGACATCGACCTGGTACTGATGGACGTGATGATGCCGGAGATGGACGGTTTTGAAGCGACGGTGGAGATCCGCAAGGATCCGCGCTGGCGCAAACTGCCGATCATCGCCGTGACCGCCAAGGCCATGAAGGACGATCAGGAGCGCTGCTTGCAGGCCGGAGCCAACGATTACCTGGCCAAGCCGATTGACCTGGACCGGTTGTTCTCGCTGATTCGCGTGTGGCTGCCGAAGATGGAAAGAATTTAGTGGAACGCGATACCGACATTGAACTGCGGCTGTTGATCGAGGCGATTTACCTCAAGTACAGCTATGACTTTCGCGATTACTCTGGCGCTTCGATCAAGCGCCGGGTCAATCACGCCTTGAATCAGTTCGAGTGCAAGACCATCTCCGCGTTGCAGGAACGGGTGTTGCACGACCCCCGGGCGTTCATGCAGCTGCTGCAGTTGCTGACGATTCCGGTCAGCGAGATGTTTCGCGATCCCTCGCACTTCCTCGCGATTCGCCAGGAAGTGGTGCCGTTGCTCAGGACCTGGCCCTCGATCAAGATCTGGATCGCTGGCTGCAGCACGGGCGAGGAGGTGTATTCGATGGCGATTCTGTTGCGCGAGGAAGGCCTGCTCGAACGCACTATCATCTATGCCACCGACATCAACCCGCGCTCGCTGGAAAAGGCCAAGCAGGGGATCTTCTCCCTGGAGAATATTCGCGCTTATACCCGTAACTATCAGCAGGCCGGTGGGCAGTGCTCATTCTCCGACTACTACACGGCGGCCTACGACTACGCGATTTTTGACAAGAGCCTGCGCGACAACGTGACCTTTGCCGATCACAGCCTGGCGACGGACAGCGTATTCTCAGAAACTCAATTAATCTCATGCCGTAATGTGTTGATTTATTTCAATAAAAAATTGCAGGATCGAGCCTTTGGGCTGTTCCATGAGTCGCTCTGCCACCGCGGCTTCCTGGTCCTGGGCAGCAAGGAAACACCGGACTTCTCGGCCTACGGCAAGCGGTTCGAGCCCTTGGTCAAACACGAACGGATCTACCGCAAATCATGACGACACAGCCGCCAGGCCCGCGCATCGAGGCCATTGTGATCGGCGCCTCCGCCGGTGGCGTGGAAGCCTTGCTGAGTATTTTCAGCGCCCTGCGGGCGGGTTTTCGCTTGCCGATCATTGTGGTCCTGCACTTGCCGGAGCAGCGCAACAGCCAATTGGCGGACGTCATGGCCAGGCGCGTACCGATGCCGGTGATCGAGGCTGGCGACAAGATGCCGATCGAGGCGGGCACCCTGTATCTGGCGACTCCGGGCTATCACCTGTCGGTGGAGTTGGACCGCAGCCTGTCGTTGAGCCTGGAAGAGCGCCTGCACTATTCGCGGCCCGCCATCGATTACCTCTTCGAATCGGCGGCCGATGCCTATGGCGCCGGGTTGCTGGCGGTGCTGCTGACCGGGGCCAACCACGATGGCGCCCGGGGGTTGGCACAGATCAAGCACCTGGGCGGCATCACCGTGGTCCAGGACCCGGACGAAGCCCAGGTCTCGACCATGCCTGACGCGGCGCTGGCCTTGCACGATCCCGATCATATTCTCCCTTTGCACGGCATTGGCCGTCTGCTTGTCGAGCTGGAACGAACCTCATGCTAAGTACTGTCCAGGCCAAACTACTGATTGTCGACGACCTGCCGGAAAACCTGCTGGCCCTCGAGGCGTTGATCAAGCGTGAGGATCGTGAGGTTCACAAGGCTTTATCCGCCGACCAGGCCCTGTCGTTATTGCTGCAACACGAGTTCGCCCTGGCGATCCTCGATGTGCAGATGCCGGGCATGAACGGCTTCGAGCTGGCCGAGTTGATGCGCGGCACGGAAAAGACCAAGAACATTCCCATCGTCTTCGTCAGCGCCGCCGGCCGCGAAATGAATTACGCCTTCAAGGGGTATGAGAGCGGGGCCGTGGACTTCCTTCACAAACCCCTGGATATCCACGCGGTGAAGAGCAAGGTCAACGTGTTCGTCGACCTGTATCGCCAGCGCACCGCGATCAAACTGCAGGTCGAAGCCCTCGAGCACAGCCGCCGTGAGCAGGAGGCCTTGCTCAAGCAGTTGCAGGCCACCCAGGGCGAACTGGAGCAGGCAGTACGGATGCGCGATGACTTCATGTCGATTGTCGCCCATGAGCTGCGTACGCCCTTGAACGGGCTGATCCTGGAAACCCAGCTGCGCAAGATGCACCTGGCCCGGGACAATGCCGCAGCCTTCACCCTGGACAAGATGCACGCGATGGTCGATCGCGATGAACGGCAGATCAAGAGCCTGATCCGCCTGATCGAAGACATGCTCGACGTGTCGCGGATCCGCACCGGCAAGCTGTCGATCCGCACCAGCCATTTCGACCTGGTGAAGCTGGTGGGCGATCTGTTGCACAACTTCGCCGCTCAGGTCGGAGCGGCCGAGGCGTCCGTGAGTTTCACGGGTGAGCAGCCGGTGGAGGGCGACTGGGACGAGTTCCGTATCGAGCAGGTGGTGTCCAACCTGTTGACCAATGCGCTGCGCTATGGCGGCAAGAGCTTGATCGAGGTGCGGGTCTATGCCCGGGACGGCCAAGCCTTTATCGAGGTTCAGGACCGTGGCATCGGCATCAGCGAGGAGAACCAGCAGCGCATTTTCCAGCAGTTCGAACGCGTCAGCGCCAAGACCGTGGTCGCCGGCCTTGGCCTGGGGTTGTTCATTTCCGAGCAGATTGTCGCCGCCCATGGCGGCGCAATCAGCGTCGAAAGTGCAATCAACCAGGGCGCATTATTCCGCGTGCGCCTGCCCCTGCAGGACTGTACGGAAAATTAAACGCAACCTCTGCATGACCGCATGGTCGTAATATCAGCTATTGACCGAACAAAGGCTTCCCATGAGTGATGATGCACGAGATGTCGTATTGATCGTCGAGGATGATCCATCGATCCTGATGGTCCTCAGCGCCTATCTGAGCGGCGAGGGTTACCGCGTCCTGGAGGCGGAGAACGCCGAGCAGGCGTTTGCGATTCTCGCCACCAAACCCAATCTGGACATGATGATCACCGACTTCCGCCTGCCCGGTGGAGTCAACGGAGTGCAGATTGCCGAGCCGGCGGTGAAGTTGCGCCCGGAACTGAAGGTGATCTTCATCAGCGGCTATGCCCAGGAAGTGCGCGAGACCGACAGTCCGATCACCCGCAAGGCGCCGATTCTCGACAAGCCGTTCGACCTCGACGAACTGCAGGATCTGATGCAGGACATGCTCTCCTGAGCCTCACGCGCTGATCATCTCGCGCACCTTGGCCGTCAGCAGGTCGAAGGTGAACGGCTTGGTGATCAGTTGCATCCCCGGATCGAGAAACCCGCCGCGTACTGCGGCGTGTTCGGCATAGCCGGTGATAAACAGGACTTTCAGATCAGGCCGGTACTGGCGGCCAATTTCCGCCAGTTGCCGGCCGTTCATGCCGGGTAGGCCGACATCGCTGATCAGCAGGTCGATGCGTTGTTCGGAGTCGAGGATCGGCAGCGCGCTGTCGGCATCCCCGGCCTCGACAAAGGCATAACCCAGTTCGCTCAAGACCGCACTGACCAGCACCCGCACCGCCGGATCGTCTTCGACAATCAACACGGTTTCGCCCGCTTCGGCGTTTGGCGCGTGCAGGGCCGTGGGCTGCGGCGGCTGGTCCAGATCGCCGCTGTAACGCGGCAGGTAGAGGTTGACCGTGGTGCCGACGCCGACCTCGCTGTCGATGGTCACATGTCCGCCGGACTGCTTGCTGAAGCCGTAGATCATTGAGAGTCCCAGGCCGGTGCCCTGGCCAATCGGCTTGGTGGTGAAGAACGGGTCGAAGGCCCGGCTGATGGTGCCCGCCGGCATGCCGCAGCCGTCGTCAACCACGCTCAGGACCACGTAGTCACCCGGTTGCAGATTGCCGTGGGCTTCGCTGAAGGCGTTGTCCAGGTATCGATTGAGCGTTCGCACGGTCAAGGTGCCGCCGTCGGGCATGGCGTCACGGGCATTGAGCACCAGGTTGAGCAGTGCGCTTTCCAGTTGATTGGCATCGGCCTCGGCCACCCATAGCGCCTCGCTCAGTTGCATATTGAGTCGGATGCGCTCATCGATGCTGCGCGTCAACAATTCGGACATCGACTGCACAAGGCTGTTGATGATCACGGGCCTGGAGTCCAATGACTGGCGCCGGGAGAACGCCAGCAGGCGATGGGTGAGGGCGGCGGCACGGTTGGCGGAGGTCACGCCGAGGTCGATCAGCCCGTCGAGATCCTCGGTACGCCCCCGGGCCAGGCGCCGGCGCAGCAGCTCCAGACTGCCGATGATGCCGGTGAGCATGTTGTTGAAGTCGTGGGCGATACCGCCGGTGAGTTGGCCGACCGCTTCCATCTTCTGCGACTGGCGCAGGGCTTCTTCATTGTGCCGCAGCTGCGCGGTGCGCTCCTCGACTTGCTGTTCGAGGGTATCGAGCGCCTCCTTGAGGCGCAGTTCACTCTGGTACAGGTCGATCAGCCGGTCTCGGGCCTCGTATTGGCGGCGGCGGCCACGCAGGGCGGTGGTCACCAGGCTGATCAGGGTCACCGGATGAAACGGCCGTTCGAGGAAGGTGATGTTGCCCAGTTGCGGGCCGAAGCGCGAGATGGGATTGTGCTCGCTGCCGCCGTGGTGCGTCAGCAGCACGATCGGCAGGTCGGACCAGGTCGGTTGTTGGTCGATCAGGTCAAGCAAGGGACTGATGTCGACATTGAGCAGGGCCTCGGAAGCGATCAGCAACAGGCCGGCGCCTTTTTCCAGTTCATCGCACAGCGCGCTCAAGCGCGGAGTGATCAAACCGTCATAGCCGGCCTGGTTGAGCAGGCGCAGGGCAATCTGGCTGTCCCGCCCCAGTGGCGCGAGGATCAGGGCACGCTCGGCCAGCACCTTGGACTTGCTCAATGATCGATATCCATCAGTAGCGGGGCGTTGGCGCCAAGGTAGGTCGGCACGCCACGCAGCACGCCCTGGAACGCATCCAGCGGTTCGCCGATGGTCATGCCGCTACGGCTGATGCGGTATTCACGAATGGTCGACTCATGGGCGCCGGTGCGTTTCTTGATGATCGAGATCGCCCGGCGTACCTTGCCCAGGGCTTCGAAGTAGCGCAGCAGGATCACTGTGTCGGCCAGGTAAGTGATGTCCACCGGGGCCTGCATGTCGCCGACCAGGCCGTGTTGGGCCACGGTCATGTAGGTCGCTGCGCCCTTGCGGTTGAGATACAGCAACAATTCATGCATGTGCAGCACCAGAGCGTTTTCCTCGGGCATCGCCGCCTGGTAGCCGTTGAGGCTGTCAATGACTACGGTCTCGATTCCATGGTCGTCGACGCAGCGTCGGACCCGGTGGGAGAACTCGCCGGGAGTCAGTTCTGCGGCGTCGACCTGTTCGATGATCAGGTCGCCGGTGTCCTGCAACGCCTGCAAATCGATGCCCAGGTGGCGCATGCGCTCGTACAGCAGGCCCAGTTCTTCATCGAAAATAAACAGTGCGGCCTTTTCGCCCCGGGCAACCGCGGCGCTGGCGAAAATCATCGAAATCAGCGATTTGCCGGTGCCGGCCGGCCCCAGGATCAGGCTGCTGGAACCGGTCTCGATACCGCCACCCAGCAGCGCGTCCATTTGCGCAATACCGCTGCTCAACTGCCGGCGGGTATAGGTGCCGCGATGCTCGGCGGCCACCAGGCGCGGGAATACCTTGACTCCGCCTTCGACGATGGTGAAGTCATGGAAGCCGCCACGGTACTTCTGACCCCGGTACTTGACTATCCGCACCCGTCGGCGTTCGGCGCCGTAGCTGGGGGTCAGTTCCTCCAGACGAATGACGCCGTGGGCGACGCTGTGCACGGTCTTGTCGTTCGACTCGGTGGTCAGGTCATCCAGCAGCAGGACGGTGGCGTCGTAGCGCACAAAGTAGTGCTTGATCGCCAGGATCTGCCGGCGATAGCGCAGGGAACTCTGGGCCAGCAGACGGATTTCCGAGAGGCTGTCGAGCACCACTCGGGTCGGTTTGATCCGTTCCACCTCTTCGAAAATCTGCTTGGTCGATTCACCCAACTCCAGGTCGGAGGAGTGCAGCAACGATTGATGCTGCTCGTTGTCGAGCAGGTTTTCCGGCGGCGTCAGCTCGAACACATGGATGTTTTCATCCAGATCCCAGCCATGTGATTTCGCACCCTGGCGCAACTCACGCTCGGTTTCCGACAGGGTGATGTACAACGTGCGTTCACCGGCGCGGGCGCCAGCCATCAGGAACTGCAAGGCCACCGTGGTTTTACCGGTACCGGGTTCGCCTTCGAGCAGGAACATGTGCCCTCGGGACAGGCCGCCAGCGAGGATATCGTCGAGGCCCTCGATACCGATTTCGGCTTTGACACTCAGCAACTCATTGGATGTAGACAAAAAACGCCCTCTCATGGCTAGGGAAGTGCTACAGCCTGACAAACAGGCTGCCATTTCACTGGACCTCGGGGCGCGGCAAACAGTTCAACTCGGCCGAGCATTCGCCGCAGGCCCCGACCTGATGATCATAGACCCTGCTGTAATGCCGGGTCGTCGGGGTTCATCTGTTCCAACTGAGCCAGCAGCACCTGGACGTTCTGCAATTGCCCGCTCTCTTTCCAGTAGTTGATCAGCAGCACTCGGGCCTTGCGGTCGGCGGGATGGCGCTGGACGATCTCCTGCAACTGTTTTTGGGCCGCTTCCAGTTCCTCGGCGGCGTGCAGGGTGGTTGCCAGGTCGTAGCGGTAGACCCGATTGTCCGGTTCGAGCTCCACCGCCTTGGACAGGCCGAGCAGGGCGAATTCTTCCTGGTCGTGATGCAGCAGCCAGAGGCCAAGGGCGTGTTGCAGGTAGGCGGAATTCGGTTGCTCTTGCAGTTGTTTGGCGAGCAATTGCTGGGCGGCATCGGTTTGCCCGAGCTTGTCCAGCACCTCGATCTGCATCACCAACGCCGGCAGGTTGCCCGGATCCAGTTGCAGGGTCGCATCGAGCGCCGCCTGGGCTTCCTTGAGCTGGGCATTGTGCAGGTGCAGGCGCGCCAGCTGGTATTGGTTGTGGGCCGTGGCGGGCTGCGCTTGCAAGGTTTTTTCGTATTCATCGATAACCTGTTCCAGCGGGCCGAAGTACAGGCCCAGGTCGTCCGGCGACAGGCCGAGCAGGGCCTCGGCAGCGCTGAAACGCACGGCTTGCTCGTCGTCCTCGAGCAACGGGCCGAGCAGCAGGCTGCGCTGGCCGCTGGGGACCAGGCCGACGATGCTGTGGATGGCGGCCTGGCGTACTGCGACCGAGGGGTGATGCAAGTCGGCGTCCGCCAGTTTCAGTGCCTGCGGGCTCGGGTAGTTGGGCAGTTCGGCGTGCAGCCAGAGGCGGCGTTTGTCGGAGATGTCCGGGCGCGCCAATTGCTGGTAGAGCACCCGCGCCGCGCCAGGCTTGCCATTGCGCGCCTGCTCCAGGGCTTCGCTGTAGCCGCGCTTGATCGCTTCCGGGATCTGCGGTGTGGCGCTGCGTAGGGAATACCACGCGATGGCGATGGCCAGCACGGTGAGCAGGCTGATAAACAGGTAGCGGCGCGGCTTGGACATTCGAAGGATCCGGGAACGGGCGGGCCAGACAGGGTTGCCAGCTTCGGTCAGTGTGGGGGTTGAGTCAAATTTCGATAGGGCTGCTTCAGGGTGCAACTATCCATTCCTGCAGTAGGGCGAGCCTGACTGTGGGAATGGATAGGTCCACCGTGAAAATGCCATCGCTGCCAGCCCACCTACAATCCCAACTCCGACAAGCCCGGATGATCATCCGGACGCCGGCCCAGGGGCCAGTGGTATTTGCGCTCGCTCTCCTTGATTGGCATGTCGTTGATGCAAGCGAAGCGGCGAGCCATCAGGCCGTTTTCGTCGAATTCCCAGTTCTCGTTGCCGTAGGAGCGGAACCAGTTGCCCGAGTCGTCGTGCCATTCGTAGGCGTAGCGCACGGCGATGCGGTTGTCGGTGAAAGCCCAGAGTTCCTTGATCAGCCGATAATCCAGTTCCCTGGCCCATTTGCGTGTCAGGAAGGCCTTGGCTTCTTCGCGGTTGTGGGCGAATTCGGCGCGGTTGCGCCACTGGGTGTCGAGGGTATAGGCCAGCGATACCCGCTGCGGATCGCGGGAGTTCCAGCCGTCTTCGGCCAGGCGGATTTTTTCGATGGCCGACTCACGGGTGAACGGCGGCAGGGGTGGACGAACTTCGGCAGATGACATGTGATATCTCCCAGTGACAGTGAGTGTTGCTACGACAAGCAGGGGGTTACAGATCCAACAACGTACGCGCCACCGATTGCGCATCGTCGGCGGCGTCAGGGTTACCCGTTATCAGGGCAACGGTAATCGCGCCATCGATCAGGATCAGCAACTGGCGAGCCAGTGCCTGCGGGTCCTGTACGCCATGTTCGGTGCAAAGCTTGAGCACAAAGTCGAACAGTTTCTGTTTATGTTGCCTGGCCACCTGGCGCACGGGATCCTCGGGATCACCGGTCTCGCCGCTGGTGTTGATAAAGGCGCAGCCGCGAAAGCCGTCGCTGGCAAACCAGTCCTTGAGTACTTCGAACAGGCCGAGCAAGCGCTCGCCCGAGGTCGGCGCCAGTTCCACCTGGCTGGTAAACCAGTTCATCCAGCGCAGGTCGCGGCGTTGCAGGGCGGCGACGATCAACTCGTCCTTGTTGGCGAAGTAGCGGTAGATGCTTTTTCTGGAGACGCCGGCGGTTTTCACCAGAAGATCCATGCCCGTGGCGGCGATGCCACTCTTGTAGATCAACTTTTCGGTGACATCCAGAATAATGTCGCGTGTGTCAGTGCTGGTTATCTGATTCATGTTTTCTACAGTAGAACGATCGTTCTCCTTGGTCAAGCGTGGATTCGAAATGTCCATTTGCGCGGACATGGTGTAAGCTCCGGGGCTCTTCGGATTCGACCCATTTGCGAGCCCTATGCCGTTGCTTTTCAAACGTTCCCTGCTGCCAAAACTGCGCAGTTTCCCGCTGTCTGCCGATGGCGTGAGCATTCTGTCCGGCGCCGCCGAGTTCCGTCGCTGCCTGCTGGAGAAGATCGCCCAGGCGACCCGGCGCATCTATATCGTCGCGCTGTACCTGCAGCAGGACGAAGCCGGCCAGGAAATCCTCGATGCCCTGCACGCCGCCAAGGCCGCGCGTCCCGAGTTGGACATCGTGGTGGTGGTCGACTGGTTGCGCGCCCAGCGCGGCCTGATCGGTGCCGGCAAGCAGCCGGGCAACTCGGCCTGGTATCAGCAAATGACCCGCGACCACGCCAGCGAAGTGCCGATCTACGGTGTGCCGGTGCAGACCCGCGAACTGTTCGGCGTGTTGCACCTCAAGGGTTTCGTGATCGATGACAGCGTGCTCTACAGCGGGGCCAGCCTGAACAACGTGTACCTGCACAAGTTCGACAAGTACCGCTTCGACCGCTATCACTTGCTGCACAACGAGGCGCTGGCCGACTCCATGCAGCACCTGGTGCAGCACGGCCTGGTCGCCTCCAAGGCGGTGCATCGCCTCGACCTGCCGAACCTGCCGACCACCCGCAGCCTGCGCAACGACATCGGCGATTTGCGCAGCCGCCTCAAGTACGCGGCCTACGACACCAGCCAGGGCCGGGTCGACAAGACTGGATTGTCGGTCAGCCCGCTGCTCGGTGTCGGCAAGAACAACCCGTTGAACCGAGTGATCTGCGAACTGATTGCCAGTGCCCAGAAGCAACTGACGATCTGCACCCCGTACTTCAACCTGCCATTGCCGATCACCCGCGAAATCAACCGCGCGCTGGCCCGTGGGGTCAAGGTCGATATCGTGGTCGGCGACAAGACCGCCAACGACTTCTACATTCCGCCGAGCGAGCCGTTCCGGGTCATCGCGGCGTTGCCGTACCTTTATGAGATCAGCCTGCGGCGCTTCGCCAAGCGCCATCAGAAGGTAATCGACAGCGGCCTACTGAACCTGCATCTGTGGCGCGACGGCGACAACACCTATCACCTCAAGGGCATGTGGGTCGATGCGCGCTACACCCTGTTGACTGGCAACAATCTCAATCCGCGAGCGTTCCGCCTGGACCTGGAAAACGCCTTGCTGATCGACGATCCAAAAGGCGAATTACTGACGCCGCGCAGCGCCGAGTTGACGGAGATTTTCCGCCATACCAACCGCATCGAACGTTACCAGCAACTGGAAAGCCTGGTGGATTACCCGCCGGCCGTGGGCAAGTTTCTGCGTCGGGTCAGTCGGGTACGGATCGAGCGTCTGCTCTATCGCATCCTCTAGGGTTCAGCGCGCTGCCCGGCTCGGCCACATCCCCACCAGTACCAGCAGGACGGCCGCGCACAGGTAGGGCAGGCGCGGCTCGATGGCGTAGACCAAAGTCCCGGCCAGCGGCCCGATGACCACGCCAAAACCCTGAGCGGCGCCGATGCTGCCGGCCGTGGCGCCTTGCTCGGAGGCCTCCACGGCATTCGCGGCAAGCGCGGCGAAAGACGGGAAGACCCAGCCCATACCCGCTGCCGAGACAAAAAAGCACAACCACAATCCCCAGGCGGTGTCGGCCAGCATGCTGCCGGCATAACCGCAGGCGGCGACCAGCGCACCGATGCGGATCAGCCGCTGTGGCGTCCAGTCCAGTCGGCGCACCAGCAATTGCGCGCAGATCAGCGCCACCCCGACCATGGTCAAGGCGATGCCGGCGGTTTGCGCCGCTTCTGCCGGAGCCATGCCCAGGCGATCGATGGCGTAGAAGCCGACGGTGATCTGCGCAATCGACACACAAAGCATGGCGACAAAGGCTACTGCCATCGGCCGGCGCAGGCGCGGATCGCTCAGCCGAACGCTGCGCGGTGTCTGCTTGAGGTGCAGTTCCTGGCCCTTGAGTTTGAAGCGCAGCACCAGGAACGCCAGCAACGGCAAAATCGCCATGGCATAGAACGGCAGGCTCAGGCTGTAACGGGAGAGCAGGGCGGCGATGGCCGGGCCGATCACCAGGCCGCAGGCGTTGGCCGCCCCTAGCGCCGCCATGGCGGAGGCGCGGCGCTGCGGTTCGATGTTGTCGGCGATCAACGCATTGCAGCCCACCGGAATCGCGGCGTAGAACACCCCGATAATCCCGCGTCCGAGCATGATCCCGATAAACCCCAGCAACGCCGACGGCAGTACCTGCAATGAGACGTCGATGAACAGACAGAGGGCCCAGTAAGCGAGGGTGAAGCCTGCGGTGCCGAGCAGCAGGATATGCCGGCGTCCACGGCGATCACTGGCCTGGCCCCAGGGCCGAGCAAGGAGCATCCACAACACCCCGGACACCGTCACTGCAGCCCCGGCCTGCCAGGTCGGCATGCCCAGGATCCGGGAGATCGGGCCGATCATCGAGACAAACGCCATCATCGCCATGGTGCAGGCCATGTTGGCGATGAGGAGCGGGCGCAGGTCGAAGGGGTGGAGGGTGGTGGCGGGTGTCGTCATGACAAAAATCTTCCTTGGAGCTCAAACAAGCCCCTGTGGGCAGCGCTTGTGGGCGCAATTAGATGCCTCGGAGCTTGCAGGGCCCTGTGGGAGCCAGCCTGCTGGCGATGAAACTGATGGCCTCATCGCGAGCAAGCTCGCGCCTACAGGAGGGAGCGGCGTTCAGCTCTTAGATCACCACACCCTGGCTACGCAGGTAATCATCATAGGTGCCGCTGAAGTCGGTCACGCCGCTAGGGGTCAACTCGATGATTCGAGTGGCCAGGGACGATACGAACTCGCGGTCGTGGCTGACGAAGATCAGCGTGCCCGGGTAGTTTTCCAGCGCCAGGTTCAGCGCTTCGATGGATTCCATGTCCAGGTGGTTGGTGGGTTCGTCCATCACCAGCACGTTCGGCTTTTGCAGGATCAGCTTGCCGAACAGCATGCGACCTTGCTCACCACCGGAGATGACTTTGACCGACTTGAGGATCTCGTCGTTGGAGAACAGCATCCGGCCGAGGGTGCCGCGCACCAGTTGCTCGCCGCCCTGGGTCCAGCGACCCATCCAGTCGAACAGGCTCGATTCGTCTTCGAAGTCCGAGGCGTGGTCCTGGGCGTAGTAGCCGATTTCCGCAGCGTCGGTCCACTTCACGGTGCCAGCGTCCGGGCTCAGCTCGTTGACCAGGGTGCGCAGCAGGGTGGTCTTGCCGATACCGTTCGGGCCGATGATCGCCACGCGCTCGCCGGCTTCAACCTGGAAGCTGAAGTCCTTGAACAGCGTCTTGCCATCGAAACCTTTGGCCATGTTCTCGACCATCACGGCCTGGCGGTGCAGCTTCTTGGTTTGTTCGAAACGGATGAACGGGCTCACGCGGCTCGACGGCTTGACTTCGGCCAGTTGGATCTTGTCGATCGCCTTGGCGCGGGAGGTCGCTTGCTTGGCTTTCGAGGCGTTGGCCGAGAAGCGGCTGACGAACGATTGCAGTTCGGAGATCTGTGCCTTCTTCTTGGCGTTGTCCGACAGCAGTTGCTCGCGGGACTGGGTCGCGACGGTCATGTACTCGTCGTAGTTGCCCGGGAACAGGCGCAGCTCGCCGTAGTCCAGGTCGGCCATGTGGGTGCAGACGCTGTTCAGGAAGTGACGGTCGTGAGAGATGATGATCATCAGGCTCGAACGCTGGGTCAGCACGTTTTCCAGCCAGCGGATGGTGTTGATGTCCAGGTGGTTGGTCGGTTCGTCGAGCAGCAGCACTTCCGGATCGGAGAACAGCGCCTGGGCCAGCAGCACCCGCAGTTTCCAGCCTGGCGAAACTTCGCTCATCGGGCCGAAGTGTTGCTCGATGCCGATACCCAGGCCCAGCAACAGCTCACCGGCACGGGATTCGGCGGTGTAACCGTCCATTTCGGCGAACTCGGTTTCCAGCTCGGCCACGGCCATGCCGTCGTCTTCGGTCATTTCCGGCAGCGAGTAGATACGGTCGCGCTCGGCCTTGACCTTCCACAGCTCTTCGTGACCCATGATCACGGTGTCGATCACGCTGAATTCTTCGTAGGCGAACTGGTCCTGGCGCAATTTACCCAGGCGCACGTTCGGCTCGAGCATCACCTGGCCGCCGGACGGATCGAGGTCGCCGCCGAGGATTTTCATGAAGGTCGACTTGCCGCAACCGTTGGCGCCGATCAGGCCGTAGCGGTTACCTGCGCCAAACTTGACCGAAACGTTCTCGAACAACGGCTTGGCGCCGAACTGCATGGTGATATTTGCTGTGGAGATCAATTACTTTACCTATCAATAGCTTAGGGTGCGCTTGGCTGGAGCCGGAACCGGGCTCGGGTCGTTCCAGCGCGCATGAGACGACAGCCGCATCGGCACGCCTTGGCCGTGAAGCTGGGAAATGAATGCGGGGTTGATGCCGGACATGAGGACTATTGTCGCATAGGTGTGACAACAGTTGTATGGCGGTCTGCAGCCCAACCCATGATTGAGCCCGCAAAACCCCACGAATGAGCTATACCCAAGGTCCCCCAACGCACTTCTTCCAATTCTGGAGGTCGGCAATGAAACCCTGTATCCCTCTCGCAACACTGTTGATCGCGGCAACTCTGGTTGGCTGCAGTAGTTCATCGAAACAATCCATGAGTCTGCCGCTGGCAGCCACCCACAACAATCCCGGACATATCGCCAATACCACCTTGACCGGCGTCGGCAATCAAACCAACTTCGACTTTTACATCACCGGCGTACCCGAGGGCACGCTGTTGCCCCCGCGCATTTATACCTTCATCAATAAAGGCGGCTGCCAGCAACCCGGGGCGACGGCCTTTGCCATGAACGACAAGGTCAATACCCAAAGTGCTGCCGGTACTAACGGCTGGACTTTTTATCGCAGTGCGCCTATTGCGCTGTCGGAGTTGATCTCCGGCAAGTATGCGGTGGTGGTGCGTACAGCCCCTGAAGACGGCAATCTGGATATTTTCTGCGGCGATGTGGCACACGCCACGCGATAACGCTGCCTTAGTCGCCGGCGATTGATTGCATGCAAATCTGTAATGACAACGTGCGACCAATCATCGCAATCGTCATTGGATTTTCAGCTCGGCACTAGACTCCTTTCTGCGCCTGACCAGTACAGGGTCTTATCTGTACGCAGTACTTGGGCTATCGACTCGGTGGTCATTGCATCAAGGGTTGTGCCGTTGTGCACTCATCACCCGGTTGCCAACACCATGAAACACTGAGGAATCCTGGTATGGAACAGCTATCGGATCGTTTCAGGTTGTCTGTTGTATTCGCGGCACTGATGACACTCAGCGGACTGTCCCACGGGGCACAAACCGCCAAACCCAATATTCTATTTATTGTCTCCGACGACACCGGCTATGGCGATCTCGGCCCCTATGGCGGCGGGGTCGGACGCGGCATGCCAACCCCGAGCATCGACGAACTGGCGGCAGAAGGTGTGACCTTCTTTTCGTTCTACGCCCAGCCCAGCTGTACCCCCGGCCGGGCAGCCATGCAAACCGGGCGGATACCCAATCGCAGCGGCATGACCACCGTGGCCTTCCAAGGCCAGGGCGGTGGTTTGCCGGCCGCCGAGTGGACCCTGGCTTCGGTGCTCAAGACCGGCGGCTACGAGACCTATTTCACCGGCAAGTGGCACCTGGGTGAAGCCGACTACGCGTTGCCCAATGCCCAGGGTTACGACGTGATGAAGTACGTCGGTCTGTATCACCTCAACGCCTACACCTACGCCGACCCGACCTGGTTCCCCGACATGGACCCGGAGACCCGGGCGATGTTCCAGCGGGTGACCCAGGGCGCGTTGTCCGGCAAAGCGGGGGAGAAGGCGGTCGAAGAGTTCAAGGTCAACGGCCAGTATGTCGACACGCCAGTGGTCGACGGCAAGCCCGGGGTGGTGGGGATTCCGTTCTTTGACAACTATGTCGAAAAAGCCGCACTGGAATTTCTCGACACGGCGGCCAAGTCAGACAAACCGTTCTTCATCAACGTCAACTTCATGAAAGTCCACCAACCGAACATGCCCGCTCCGGAGTTCGTCCACAAGTCGATGTCCAAATCCAAATACGCCGACTCGGTGGTGGAACTGGATACCCACATCGGCCGGATCATGGCCAAGCTCAAGGCGCTGGGCCTGGATAAAAACACCCTGGTGGTCTACACCACCGACAACGGCGCCTGGCAGGACGTTTACCCGGACGCCGGCTACACCCCGTTCCGCGGCACCAAGGGCACGGTGCGCGAGGGCGGCAACCGGGTGCCGGCGATTGCCGTGTGGCCGGACAAGATCAAGCCGGACACGAAAAACCACGAGATCCTCGGTGGCCTGGACCTGATGGCAACCTTCGCCTCGGTGGCCGGGGTGAAACTGCCGGAGAAGGATCGCGAGGGGCAGCCGATCATCTTCGACAGCTATGACATGACTCCCGTGCTGACGGGCAGCGGTGCGTCGCCGCGCAAGGAGTGGTTCTACTTCACCGAGAACGAGTTGACGCCAGGGGCGGCGCGGGTGGGCAACTACAAGGCGGTGTTCAACCTGCGCGGTGACGACGGCGCGCAAACCGGTGGCCTGGCGGTGGATTCGAACCTCGGCTGGAAAGGCGCGGCAAAATACGTCGCCACCGTGCCGCAAGTCTTCGACCTGTGGCAGGACCCGCAAGAGCGCTACGACCTGTTCATGAACAACTTCACCGAGCGCACCTGGACCATGGTGCCGATCAGCCAGGCGATCGGCAAACTGATGCAGACCTACCTCAAGTACCCGCCGCGCAAACTGCAGAGCATGGGGTATGACGGGCCGATCGAACTGTCGCAGTACCAGAAATTCCAATGGGTACGCGAAGTGCTGCAAAAAGAAGGGGTCAACCTGCCGCTGCCGGTCGGCAACTGAGTCCAGCCACTGAACAGGGCGGCCCGGACAGGGGCCGCCGTTTCAGTAGGGGGTGCGTGGTCGCAGTTCGTGATGATCAGGGGCTCAAAATTGGCTTGGAATCGACAACGTCGCCCGCAAGCCACCTTCGGCACGATTGACCAAGGTAATGCGCCCGCCCAACTGCGTCGCGATGGTGTTGACGATGGTCAGTCCCAGTCCTGCTCCCTGGGCATTACCACGGCTGTAAAAGCGCTCGAACAATCGCTCGCGATCCGCTTCGTCAATGCCTGGCCCCTGGTCTTCGACACTCAGATGACAAAAGCCCTCGGCCTGTTCCAGCTTCACGGTGATGACGCCGTTGTCCGGGGAGAAGTTGGCGGCATTGGTGATCAGGTTGCCCAGGGCGATCTCGATGGCGGCGCGGCTGGCGGACACCTGAATCGAGTGCTCGGTTTCCTCGAAGGCCAGTTCCAGGTTTTTACTCAATAGCCACGGCGCCAGTTGCACCAGGCTGTTGCGCACGGTTTCGCCGAGGTCGATGCTGGGCATGGCGCTGG
The DNA here is from genome assembly GCF_019212185.1 of Pseudomonas fluorescens. NCBI lineage: Bacteria > Pseudomonadati > Pseudomonadota > Gammaproteobacteria > Pseudomonadales > Pseudomonadaceae > Pseudomonas > Pseudomonas fluorescens. The sequence goes on along the minus strand of NZ_CP078138.1, from coordinate 3,987,054 downwards.
CGCCGGGCTTGGGCTCGAGACGGGCCATGGTCAGCAATTGATTGACCAGGCGACTGGTGCGGTCGACCCCGGCGATCAGAAACGCCAGCGACTCAAGGCGCTGCGCTTCGGTGCCGGCCTCCTGCAGGTTTTGTGCGTGGACCCGCAGCACCGCCAGCGGCGTGCGCATTTCATGGGCGGCATCGGCGATGAAGCGGCGCTCGCGACCGAGCACCTCCTGAATCTGCGCGAGCATGCGGTTGAGGGCCGCCTGCATCGGTTCCAGTTCGCTGGGTAGCGGGACCAGTTGCAGCGGCTCGAGCGAGCCGCTGTGTCGGGCGCGCAGGGTCGCGGCCATGTCGGCCAGCGGCTTGAGGCCCCAGCCAATGGCAAACCAGACCATGGCCGCCAACAGCAGACTGCCTATCACGTTGGGCCACAGGGTGTGGCGGACGATGCGGTCCACCAGATCGGCCCGCACGTCATCGCGCTCGCCGACCCAGATGCGCAAGCCATTGTCCTGGTCCTGGAGCATAAAGGCGCGCCAATGCCGGTTGTTCAGGTCCACCACGTCGCTGAACCCCGGGATGCCCGGCGGTGTAGCGAAGGACGGCGCGCTGGCGGTATGGACCAATACGTTGCCTGCCGGGTCCCAGACCTGAAAGGCAATCTTGCGCTCGTAAGGATGGCCGTCGCCGTGCGGTACCGCTTCCCCCAGGGCCGCGTTGAAGGCTCGGTACAGGTCGGCGTGTTGTTGGCCCGCCAAAGGCATGCGCATCACCCCTTGCAGCAATCGGGCGTTCTGCGCCAGTTGGGCGTCGTAGACTTCGGCGATCTCGTGATTGCTGTCGTGGACGTTGAACACGCTGAGCACCGCCAGCCCGGCCAGCAGCAAGCCGATGATCAGGGTCAGCGTACGTCGGCGGATCGAGGTCATTGGCGTTCCTCCACCAGATAACCCACACCGCGAATGGTGCGGATCAGATCGGTGGAGAATTTCTTGCGCAGGTGATGGATATGCACTTCCAGCGTGTTGCTTTCGGCTTCTTCGCTCCAGCCGTAGAGCAGTTGCATCAGCTGATCGCGAGTCATCACCCGCCCGGGTGGCGACAGCAGTTCGTGCAGCAGTTGATATTCCTTGGGGGTCAGCGCCACGGGCTGGCCGCGATAGCTGACCTGTTGGGTGCCGGGATTCAAACAGATGCCCGCGTGCTCGATCACGCTTTGCGCACGTCCGGCACTGCGCCGTAGCAGTGCCCGCAAACGCGCCTTGAGTTCCGCCAGATCAAAGGGTTTGACCAGGTAATCGTCCGCTCCGGCATCGAGCCCGGCGATGCGGTCCTCCGTGGCATCGCGGGCGGTGAGGATCAGCACCGGCAGGGTGGCGCCGCTGTCACGCAGGCGGCGCAGGACTTCAAGTCCATCCATGCGTGGCAGGCCCAGATCCAGTACCGCCAGATCGAAGGTTTCGCTGAGCAATGCATGCAACGCGCTGCTGCCGTCCTTCAGCCAGTCGACGGTATAACCCTCGCGGCCCAGCGCCTGGTGAATGCCTTCACCCAGCGCGAGATCATCCTCAATCAGTAGTAAACGCACGGAGACTCCTGTCATTCGAGTTTCTTGTTCACGTCCACCAGCAAGCTGGCAATTTCTTTGCGCCGCCCGGCGTCAGCACTTTCCCGGTCCGGTCTGGGCGCAGCTTGCAGGGCTTTGGTCAGCGCGGCCTTGGCTTCAGCGTAGCGTTTCTGACGAAACAGGTGATCGCCCCAGAAGTACAGGCTGTCGATGCCATCGGGATTGAGTTGCAGCGCCTGTTTCAGCAGTTGCTCGGCCTTGTCGCTGTCACCGAAGCCGATCGGCCAGCCTGGCACCCGATCATACAGCGCGGCGAGGCTGGTATAGGCTGAGCCTTGCAGGGCCTTGGGGTCGAGGGTCAGGGATTTTTCCAGATCGGCCTTGGCCTGCTTGGCCTTGCCCAGCGCGCCGAGACCGCCTTCGGCACCGGCCCAGCTGCTGGTGACGATGCCTTTCCAGATCCAGGCCTCGGCCACGGACGGACGCTCGGTGGTGAAGGTCGAGGCTTGGCTCGCCAGTTGCTCGAAGGCTGCGGCGCGCTGTTTTTCCGGGGTTTCATACTGGATGTGCGCCCAACTCTGCTGGATGCTGCCCAAGCGTTGTTGATCGGCGCTGTCCAGGGCCCAGCCACTTTGGCTGATAGCACCCAGCAGCAGGCATGCGAGGATTTTTTTCATGATTTTGGCCGCTCGTTTTCGGGTTTTTCACTCAGGCGACGGATCAACGGCAATTGCTTGCGCAGGCCGCGATCCACCAGGTTGGGCAACAGGCTGTTGAGGCGCACGAAAAATCGTTCCGGCCAGCCCAGGTAAAGCTCGCGTCGATCGCCAGCAATGGCATGTACCACCGCCTGCGCGACGGCTTGCGGATCGTCGACGTTGGCTTTGAGCGCATCGTTGAGGGCTTGTGCGGCGGCGCTGTTCATCGAGGTGCGCGTCGCGCGCGGGGCGACGTACAGGACGCTGACGCGAGTGTCCGCCAGCTCCCGGCGCAAGGCTTCAGAAAACCCGCGCAAGGCAAATTTGCTGGCGCAATAGCTGGCATAACCGGGGTAGCCGATCGAGCCATAGGTGGAGCCGACATTGACCACCATCGCGCTGTCGGCCTGCTTGAGCAGTGGCAGCAGCAGCCGGGTCAGGCAGATCGGGGCGCTGATGTTGACCGCCAGCATGGCGTTGATCTCGCTGTCATCGAGCTGTTCGAGCATGGCGAAGTGATTGACTCCGGCGGCGTTGATCAGCAGGTTGATGCCGCCGACAGCTTGCGCGGCGGCCAGCACGTTGCGCCGATCGTTTTCGACGGTCAGGTCGGCGGCGACCCAGCGCAGATGCTGCGGGTAGCGCTTGAGCATCGGCAGCAGCGCTTGCGGATGTCGGGCGACGGCCAGCACCTGCGCACCTGACGCGCACAGGGCGTGGGCGATGGCCAGGCCGATGCCGCCACTGGCGCCGGTCAATACCACGCGGGCGTCATGCAGCTGCATGCTGAGTCTCCACGTCGCGCGGCAGGCCACGGAACATATCGCTGTAGAGGCGATAGACGACTTTCGAGGCGTGGATCACCGCCGCCTGGTCGTCCGGATCCTGCAGTGTGTTCATCAGACGGCGGTAGGTGTGCATGTGTTCGATGTCCAGCGAACCGTGGGAATTGAGGTAGCTGAAGGCGCTTTCCGGCAGCGCCAGGCGTTCGCGAATGCTGCCCGCCGCGTGGGTAGCCAGGGCGATACTGGTGCCCTCGAGCACGTTGACCATGCCGAACAGTCCCACCGGGTTACCCCGGGCGATCTGGTCGTATAGAAAACTGACCATCAGTTCGATCGGCAGCGACGGCTGGCCGTCCTGAACGGCGTCGCGATCACCGCCACAGGCGGCGATATCATTGAGTACCCACTGTTCATGGCCATACTCGTCCTCGATGTACTCGCACACCGCCTTGCGCAGCCACTCCAGGCGAGTCGGCAGGCGTGCGCCACAGGCCATCATCAGGGGCACGGTGTGGCGCACGTGGTAGTAGGCCTGAGCGAGAAATGCCCGATAACTCTCCAGGCTGACCTCGCCTTGCAGGGCATCGCGGATGATCGGCAGATTGAACAACTCATGGCGTTCCTGCTGGGTGGATTCTTGCAGGGTGTCGAAAAAACTCATGATGGGGATTCCTCGTAAAGGGCGGATTCGGTCAGATGCTCGCGGTACAACGCGAGAATGGCCTCGCGACGCGGGCGTCCGTTGGCAGTCAGCAAACCGTTGGCGGCGCTGAAGGGGTGTGGCAAACGTGTCCAGTGATGGACCTGGGCGTAATCGGGCAAGGCTGCATTGGCCTCGGCCACGGCGGCTGCCAGTTCGGCATCGGTGCACTCCGCACGATGCGGCCAAAGCAGGGCGTGGTTGCGCGGCAGGGCTTCGCCATGGACGAACGCCTGGGCGATGAGGCTGCGCTGGGTCAGCTCCGACTCGACCCATTCCGGGTTGACGTTGCGCCCGTAACTGGTGACGAACTGATGTTTCTTGCGGCCCTTCAGGTAGAGAAAACCGTCAGCATCGAACTCGCCCAGATCACCGCTCGGCCACCAGTCTTCGCCGGCCAGCGGCTCACCCAGATAACCGAGCAGCAGCGAGCCCTTGATCAACACTTCGCCGTCCTCGGCCAGGCGCACTTCGACATGGGGCAGCGGTCGGCCGACGCTGCCCGGACGTTCGGCGTCGGGGCGGTTGAGGCAGACCACCGACGCGCACTCGGACAAGCCATAGCCTTCATAAACCGCAATGCCGACCCGTTGCGCGCGGCGCAGCAAGTCCTCGGCCACCCGCGCACCACCCACGGCGGCAAAACGCAGGGTGTGCGGATTGAAGGCGCGCTGTTCGGCGGCACTGACCAGCAGCAACAGCAACTGCGGCACCAGAATCAGGCTTTCGGGCTGACGGCTGGCCAGATAGCCAAGCAAGCGCGGCGCATCGACGCCACTGGCGCCCTGCAGGCCAAGGGTTTTCTGACTCGGCAGGCTCAGTGTCGCCGCAGCGTACAGCGCCGCGTAACAGCCAAGATTCTCCAGCAAAATCGCCAGCGGCAGCAGCGCCACATGGTGCTGTGGAGCCTTGGCGTGACTGGCTTGCTCCAGCTCCCGCGCGACCCGTAGCAGGCTGTCGGCGCTCAGGCACACGCCTTTGGGGGTGCCGGTGGTGCCGGAGGTGAAGGTCAGTTTGGCGGTGCCGGCGGGCAGGAGGCTGGCTCCGGTGAAGGCGCGACACCAGAATTCCCCCCGTGCCTCGTAGCCGGCAGCCGACAGTTCGGCGTGCAGGTGCGGCTCGGCAATCACCCGTTCGGCCTGGCTCTGCTCAAGGCAATGGGCCCGCTGCGCCGCACTGAAAAACGGTGGCAGGCTGACGCAGGTCAGGCCCTCGAACAGGATCGCCAGGTCCCAGAGCATCGCTTCGACGCCGTTATCCAGCGCGAGGGCGATGACCTGCACCTGCTCATCGCGCAAACGCTCCTGGCGATAGAGCAATTCGGCGTAGAGCGTGGTGTAGTCGATTTTCAGTGTGTCGCCCCAAAGGGCGACACGGCCGTCGTTGCGCCCGGCGTGGTCGCGCAAGGTTTCCTGGAAGCGTTGCAGTTCAAGCGACATGGAAGGCCCCTTCAAGCGAAGTTGGCAATCCCAGCCGGGTGAACAGTCCAATGTTGCGTAAATGGATGAAGCCGGCGCGGATGTTGCCGACGTGTACCCAGGGTTTGCTCTCGTAGTAACTGCCCCAGTGGTGGCGATCTTCACCAAGGCGCTCCGGGTCGGCGGCGCACAGCGTGACCGGCTTCAGGCCCAGGCGATGAAAGCTGTTGACCAGACCGATGTTGCCGGTAAACGTCACCCATTCCAGGCCGCCCATGGCGAGCAGGTAGGTGATGGCGATGATGCTCAGGCGTGCGCTGCCGGTGTCGCTGGCGGCGAGGTTGCCGACTTCGACGATGTCCTGTCGTGGCACGGGACGTTCGGCGGTGGCACTGATCAGAGGTTCGATGGGATCGTCCAGGTAGCGCTCGAGAAACAGCGATTCAAGATGCGCCCGACGTACGCCGGCAACCGCGCACAGCTGGCCGCTGCTGTTTTGCACGCCGAACAACTCAGGCATGAACTGCCGGATATCGGCGCCATGCGCCTTGCGAAAGCGCTGTTGGATGAAGGCCTCGAACAGCGCTCGCTGCGGATCGCCGGCCACAGCACCGGATAGGCTCATCTGCGGTGTTTCGGCCTCGCCGAAGTGCAGGGGCAGGGATAGGTTCCAGTCAGGATCGGGCATGGGCAGGACGCCTCCCTCAATAGGTTTGAGCGGAGTATCCGGTCCCTTTCTTAACGAAGTCTGAAGGTGAAAAAAGGTTAATGATTTGACCGTCTTCAGATTGGCTTAAGGCAGTCAGGGCAGGGTGGCACCGTCGGGTTGTCCTGCAACCGATTCGAGACGGCCGAATCACGAGGCCGTCGCTCACCCCATCACGAGGCGCTTATGACCCGCAACGCCGCCGTCACCCGTTATGCAAACCTGTCGATCATCCTGCACTGGCTGATGCTCGCGCTGTTCGTCGGCGTCTATGCCAGCGTCGAGCTCAAAGGCATGCTGCCCAGAGGCAGCAGCGCACGGAGTTTGCTGATGGGTTTTCATGGCTTGTTCGGCCTGAGTATCTTTGCCCTGGTGTGGCTGCGTTTGCTCGGCCGCCTGACCCCGCGCCCGCCGATCATCCCGAAGCCGCGCGCCTGGCAAACCGGTCTCTCCCATCTGATGCACCTGGCGCTGTACGGGCTGATGATCGCCACGCCAATCCTTGCATGGCTGATGCTGGCCGCTGGCGACAAAGGGTTTCCCTACTTCGGCTTCCACCTGCCAGCGCCGGTGGGCGTCGATCCGGACCTGGCCAAGCGCCTCAAGTACTGGCATGAACTGCTGGGCAGCAGCGGTTATTGGCTGATCGGCCTGCACGCAGCGGCGGGCCTGTTTCATCACTATTGGGTGCGTGACAACACCTTGAGCCGGATGCTGCTTCAGCGTCACCGCTATTGAACCAAGCGGTTACGCCGGGATCCCCCAGCCGCGAGTCAGCCCTCGGCTCGATCAGCACCGGCACTGCGGGCCTCAGCGAGGGCGTCGCGGACCTTGACCAGCCGTTCGCTGATCTGGAACGGCTTGACCAGCATCTGCATGCCATCGTCAAGGGAGGGCTGGCGGTTGAGGGCGTGGGCGATGCCGCCGGTGAGCTTGCCCAGGGCGTCGATTTTCTGCACCTGTAGGAGCGAGCCTGCTCGCGAAGAGCCTGAGACCGCCGCGCGTATTCAGGACAACTGCGTCATCGTTAACGACCATCGCCAGCAGGCTAGCGCCTCCAGTAGAGCGTTACTGCAGGGATTGAATATGTACACCGGAAAAATGCCATCGCGAGCAACGGAACGCCGCCCGGGCAACACCTACAGTTCAAAAATGCACCCACCACACGAAAAAAAAGGCCACCGCAACCCGACGTTGCGATGACCCGAGGGTGACACTTGGCTAACGCTCAGCCAGCAAACAATCAATGCGCCCCAGCGGCCTTGTTCAAATCGCTTTCCGCCCATTCGGTGTACACACAGGCATCCGCCGTGGCCCAGCGCACCCGCACCGGATCTCCGGCCTTGAGCGGCATGCCGGCAGCGGACAGCGCCTTGACGGTCATCGAGGTGCCGCCGGACGTCACCACGCTGCAGGTCTGGCTTTCACCGAGGAACAACACTTCCACCACTTTCGCCGAGACTTCGTTCCAGCCGGCGGCCAGCGGTTCTTCGGCGGCCTGGGCGACGCTCAGGGCCAGGGCTTTTTCCGGGCGGACCATCAGCAGGACATCCTGCTCGGTCTGCAGGCCGGCGGTCAGGCGGATCGACAGCGGTTGGCCTTCGAAGGAGGCCGCCGCGTTGCCCTGGGCCTTGAGCCGGAGGAAGTTGGAGTTGCCGAGGAACGAGGCGACAAAGGCGTTCGGTGGGTTCTGGTACAGGTCGTAGCCGCTGCCCAGGCCGACGATTTTGCCGTGGCTGAAGATTGCGATGCGTTGCGACAGGCGCATGGCTTCTTCCTGGTCGTGGGTCACGTAGACGATGGTGATGCCCAGGCGCCGGTGCAGCTGGCGCAGTTCGTCCTGCAGGTCTTCGCGAAGTTTCTTGTCCAGCGCGCCGAGGGGTTCGTCCATCAGCAGGATGCGTGGTTCGTAGACCAGTGCACGGGCGATGGCCACCCGCTGTTGCTGACCGCCGGACAGTTGCGAAGGGCGGCGATGGGCAAATTTGTCCAGTTGCACCAGCTTGAGCATCGCGTCGACCCGGCGCTCGCGTTCAGCGGCCGCCAGTTTGCGAATCTGCAAAGGGAAGGCGATGTTGTCGCGCACCGACAGATGGGGGAACAGCGAGTAACGCTGGAACACCATGCCGATGTCGCGTTTGTGCGGTGGCACGTTGACCAGCGACTGGCCGTTGACCAGGATCTCGCCGCTGCTCGGCGTTTCAAAGCCGGCGAGCATCGACAGGGTGGTGCTTTTGCCCGAGCCACTGGAGCCGAGGAAGGTCAGGAACTCACCGTCCTTGATGTCCAGCGAGATATTGTCCACGGCGGCAAAGTCGCCGTAGTGCTTGTTCAGGTTACGCAGGCTGACCAGTGGCTGGTCGTTGTGCTGGGCGCTGTCTTTGATCACTGCACTCATGTCGTACTCCTCTGCGCTCAGGCGCTGATTTCGTTGCGCCGGCGAAGGGCGGCGGCGATCACCATGACCAATACCGAAAGGCCGATCAGCAGCGTCGAAGCGACGGCGATCACCGGGGTCAGGTCCTGGCGCAGGGTGGTCCACATTTTCACGGGAAGGGTTTGCAGGGTCGGGCTGGCCATCATTACGCTGAGCACCACTTCATCCCAGGACACGAGGAAGGCGAAGAGGGCGCCGGCGACCATGCCCGGGCGGATCGCCGGAAAGGTCACCTTGAACACCGCCTGCAACCGCGAGGCGCCGCAGATGACGGCGGCGTCTTCGATCGACTGGTCGAACAGCTTCAGCGAGTTGATGATCGAGATAATGGTGAATGGCAACGCGACGATCACGTGGCTGACCACAAAGGCGAACATGGTCCCGGTGTACCCCAGTTTTAGGAATAGCGCGTAAACCGCCACGGCGATGATCACCAGCGGCACAATCATCGGCAGGGTGAACAGGCCGTAGAGCATTTCCCGGCCGGGAAAGCGCCCGCGCACCAGGGCGAAGGCGGTCGGCAGGCCGAGGGCGACCGCAAAGAAGGTGGTCAGCAGCGCCACCTTGAGGCTCGCCATGGCGGCGTTCATCCAGTCGGCATTGGAGAAGAACTGGCCGTACCATTTCAGGGTCCAGCCCGGAGGCGGGAACACCAGCCATTGCGAGGAACCGAACGACAGCAGGACGATAAACACGATCGGCAGCAGCAGGAACAGGCCGATCAAACCGGTGGTGGCGTATAGGCCGAAGCGCATCCGCCGGCTCATCGCATTGGGAGTCAGGAGCATGACGGCTTACCTCGCGTTACTGGCGCCAACCGGGGATTCCGGTTGCAGCTTCAGGTAGAAGTAAAACAGCACCAGGGTGATCACGATCAGCAATGCGGCGCCGGCGCTGGCCAGGCCCCAGTTGAGGAACGACTGCACCTGCTGAATGATGAACTCGGGCAGCATCATGTTCTGCGCGCCGCCGAGCAGGGCCGGGGTCACGTAGTAACCGAGGGACATCACGAACACCATCAGCCCGCCGGAAAATAGCCCCGGCCGGCACAGCGGCAGGAACACCCGGAAGAAGTTGGTCCAGGGGCTGGCACCGCAGATGGAACCGGCCTGCAGGATCATCGGGTCGATGGCCTGCATGGTCGCCTGCAACGGCAGCACGATGAACGGGATCATGATGTAGCTCATGCCGATCACCACACCGGTCAGGTTATGCACCATTTCCAGCGGCTGATCGATGATGCCCAGGGCCATCAGGGTCTTGTTGATCACTCCCGAGGCTTGCAGCAGCACCAGCCAGGAATAGGTGCGGGCCAGCAGGCTGGTCCACATCGACAGCAGCACGATGTTGAGGATCCAGCGTCCCCAGCCCCGGGGCACCAGGGTGATTGCCCAGGCCAGCGGAAAGCCCAGCAACAGGCTGAAAATGGTCACCAGGCCGGCCACCGAGAAGGTGTTGAGCAGGACCCGGGCATAGGCCGAGTTGGCGAACAGTTGCTCGTAGTTGCCCAGCCCCGGCACCGGCTCCAGCACGCCACGCAGCAGCAGGCCGATCAGTGGCGCGAGAAAGAACAGGCCGAGGAACAGCAGCGCCGGGAGCAGGTTGCTAGAACCGCGCCAGCGCTGGGCCAGGGTCGGTGATTGATTCATCGCAGAGGCCTGGCCGGCAGCGCCAGCGGCGCTCCCGGCAGACGTGGATGGACGGGATGCAGGAACCGTCATTTTCATTTGACCAGCCATTCGTTCCACCGTGTCGCGATGGCCTGGCCGTTTTTGGCCCAGTACGCGAAATCAAGAGTGATCTGGTCCTTGGCGTAGGCCGTTGGCAGGTTGGGCGCCAGTACCGAATCCAGGCGCGCCACGCTGTCGATGTTGACCGGCGCATAGGCGGTGAGGTTGGAGAAGTCGGCCTGACCCTTGGCGCTGCTGGCGTTGGCCAGGAACTTCATGGCCGCGTCCTTGTTTTTCGAGCCCTTGGGGATGACCAGGATATCGGCCATGACCAGGTTCTGTTTCCAGCTCACGCCAACCGGCGCGCCGTCTTCTTGCAGGGCGTGGATGCGGCCGTTCCAGAACTGGCCCATGCTCGCTTCGCCCGAGGCCAGCAGCTGTTGCGACTGCGCGCCGCCGCCCCACCAGACGATGTCTTTTTTGATGGTGTCGAGTTTCTTGAAGGCGCGATCCAGATCCAGCGGATACAGCTTGTCGGCCGCTACGCCGTCGGCCAGCAGCGCCAACTCGAGCACGCCGGGGCTGGGCCATTTGTAGAGAGCGCGTTTGCCGGGGTAGGTCTTGGTGTCGAACAGCGCAGTCCAGTCCTGGGGCTTGTTGGCGCCCAGCTTGCCTTCGTTGTAGCCGAGGACGAAGGAAAAGAAGAACGAGCCGACGCCGTGATCGGAGACGAAACGCGGGTCGATCTTGCTGCGGTCGATGACGTTGAAGTCGAGGGGTTCGAGCAGGCCTTCGGCGGCGGCGCGCAGGGCGAAGTCGGCCTCAACGTCGACCACGTCCCACTGCACGTTGCCGCTTTCGACCATGGCCTTGAGTTTGCCGTAGTCGGTCGGGCCGTCCTGGACCACGGTGATGCCGCTGGCCTTGCTGAACGGGTCGGCCCAGGCCTGCTTCTGCGCATCCTGGGTACTCCCGCCCCAGCTGACGAAGTTGACGCTTTCAGCGGCCATCAACGCTTGGCTGGTCGCGCTCAGCAGGCCGGCGAACAGCACTGCGGTGACACGTTTGTTCAACACCATTTTTACGCCCTCATTGTTGTGTTTATGAGCGGGGCTTTGAGTGCCCGCCTATCGGGAGCAGAAGGTCCGTCGAGTCGCTGCGACTGTTCGGCCTATGGAATGACATATTATGGTATACCAAGCTTTTTGCAAGCGTTTTGCCGTACCGGCTATCTGCTGGGATGGGTTTTTTCGCTACCTGGGCTGGCTGGATACGTGCGGCGCCCTCAGGTTTTTCGTCGCAACGCCGCCCGTAGCAAGCTCGCTCCTACACGGGCGCTATCGGCAACAACAAATGCAGGGTAGCGCTCAGGCCTTGTTCCGGCAGATGGGTGACCTGCAGTTCGGCGCCCAGTTGGCTGGCCAGGTGGCGGGCGAGGTTGAGGTCGAGGCGATTGCGGGGTTGCTCGGCCGTGCTTGCCTCGCGGGTGAGTTCCGTCAGGGAATAGGCGCGCTGCGGCTCGGTGCTGGGTACGGGGCTGCCGCGAAAGGTCATGCGCACGCCGAGGTGGGTCTGCTTCGCGGTGCAGGCGAGACTCAGCCGCACTTCGCCGGCCGGGCTCAGGTCGATGGCATAGCGGCCAAGGTGGCACAACAGTTCATGCAGGCGTGCGCGGTCGGCCATGACGCTGGAGCGGGACAGGTTGTCGCTGTCGAGGAACAGGCTGATGTGCTTTTGCTCCGCCCGCCCGCGCAAGTCGCGCAACACCTGCACGGTCAGTTCCACGAGGTCTGTCGTGATCGTCGCCTGATCAGCAGGCTCCGGTGTGTGCAGTGCACGCTGCAACTGCTGCAGATGGCCTTGCAAATCTCGCAGCTGTTCGCTGGCTTGGGAGGGCAGTTGGCTGCCGTCAGCCGCAAGGGCCGCCCCGAGTTCCGCCAGTCCCGCGGTCATTTGCTGGCTGACACTGTCGAGCAATTCCAGCAGTTGCCGCTGGGCCAGTTCCGCGCTTTCGGCTCGGGCGCGCAGGGCGTCGAGTTGTTCGTAGCGCCGGGTGATATCGGTGCTGCAGCAGATCATCCCGAGCATCTGGCCTTGCGCGTCGCGGTACGGCGTGCCCCAGTGGTGCAGGACCCGGCGCTGGCCGTGGATGCTCAGCTCGATGTCTTTGTCGAAGGCGCGCTCCTCGGCGATGGCGCGCTGCAGGAACAGCAGCATGTTGCGCGCGTCGCCAGGCTTGTACCAATCAACTTCGGTGGTCAGGGTGCCGAGGATCTGTTCCAGTTGCGCGTGGTACATCGCAAGGTGCGCCGGATTGGCGTAAACCAGGCGCGCCTCGGTATCCCGTACGTAGAAGGCGGCAGGCAGGCTCTGCACCATGGAGCGCCACATCTCGGTGTCTTCGCTGTGTTCGGCAACGGGCGCGTGCAACTGACTGGCGGGCGCGGCAAGGCGGTTGCGCCGGGCAAAATCGAACAGGTCGAGCATGTTGTGCAAGTTGAGCTTGGCCCGCAATCGTGCGCGATAGGTGCTGACCGATTTCTCGCCAATGGTCAGTTCGTTGGCAATCTGCTGGTTGCTGTACCCACTGGCGAGCAGACTGAGCACACTCAATTCGCGATTGGAAAGGGTGGCGATGCGCTCGGCATCATTCTCTTGCAGGCTGTTGCGGTGGACGCTGCCCAGCAGTTCGCTGGAGAAGTAAGTCTGGCCACGCAGCAGCACGGTGATGGCTTCCTTGAGCACATCGGGTTCCTGGTGCTTGCTGACGAAACCGGAAGCGCCGGCCTGCAGGAAACGGCTGACGAAATGCCGTGAGTCCTGGGTGCTGAACCCGAGGATGGGCTGTTGCACACCGCGCGCACGCAGGTGGCTGATGACGTCCAGACCAGTAATGCGGGACAGATCGAGATCGATGATCAGTAAGTCAGGCCTCAGGCTGGTGGCCAGACTCAAGGCTTCAAGGCCGTCGCGTGCCTCGCCGACGATGCTGTGCAGTTGTTCCTGCAGCAGCAGGCGAAGCGCGAGCCGGGTCATCGGGTGTTCGTCTGCGATGAGAATCCGTGCCATCAGTCAACTCCAAGACGTTGCCCATCACTTTTAGCATGGCAGCTTGATTCGTGTAGTCATTTTCCTACAAGCACTGACTGATTTTTCCCTCGTCAGGGCGCAGGCGGTTGCGAAAAATACAACACGCAGAACTTCAACTAGTGCTCATCCAATGGAATCGACCTCATGAAACCTGCACGCTTGCTTTCCCTGGTCCTCGCGGCGTCCGTCTCCACACTGGTGCTCGCCGGGGACAACGTCACCACGGTCCCGGTGAACTTCGCCAAGGGCGCCTCCAGTGCCGTACTCAAGGGCACCTTCAGCGGCTACGACAGCGTGCGCTATACCCTCGACGCCAAGGCCGGGCAGCACATGAGCGTGCGCATCAGTGGCAGCAACAACGCCAATTTCAATGTCTTTGCCCCGGGCGGTGAGCCAGGTGCCGAGACGGCGCTGGGCAGCGGTTATGTGGGCGGCGACTGGAATGCCGAACTGCCGGCCTCCGGGCAGTACAGCGTGCAGGTGTATCAGCCTCGCGCCACCGCGCGCCGAGGTACGGCGGTGCCCTACAGCATCGAATTCCAGGTCAAGTAGACCGGCAATCCCGCGGTCCAGGAAGGTCCCATGAAACGCTCCAGAGTCAAACTGCGCGGCATGTTCCTCAGTGTGCTGGCCGTGCTGGTGCCGCTGGCAATCAGCACCATGATCGGTTGGTGGTTGACGGTTTTCGCGGCCCAGGAACGCCTGGTGACGCTGGCGCAGATTGCTTCGCAGCGCGCCAGCCAGACCCTGGACCTGGCCTCCCGGGCCCTGAAGGACGTCGCCCTGACTGACCTGCAGCCCTGTTCACCGGAGGGTATCGAGCAGATGCGCATCGTCGCGATGAACAGCTTTTCGGTCGAATCGGTGGGCTACGAGGAAGATGTGTTTGCCTGTACCTCGTGGGGCGCCACGCCCCCCAGGTCGCAGGTGTTGCCCCACGATTTCATCACCGAGGACGGCGTCAGGGTGTCCATCGATGCCCCGCCCGAGAGCGAGGGCCTGAAACCGATGCTGGCCCTGCAGTACGCCGCGTTCAATGTGCTGGTGGATCCCGAGCAGTTTCGCGAGGTGACACTCGATGATGGAATCCGTGTCGCCATCGCCAGCAAACAGGGGCGCCTGCTGGGGCCAACCGATTCGACGACCGCGCACTTTCTGGCGTTGGTGCACCAAGGCCCGACTCACGGCCTCAAGGACGGATTCCTCTACACCCTGGTCCCGCAGCCTAACCTCAGCGTACTGGCGGCCATCCCTCGGGAATTCCTGCTACGCAGCTTCTGGAGGAACCAGTTGTACCTGCTGCCCCTGGGCTTGCTCGGCGCGGCGGGGCTGCTGACCCTGGTGATACGCGCCTGGCGCCGTGGCCTGTCGCCCCTGGCTGCGCTGGAGCGGGCGGTGCGTCGCCAGGAGTTTATCGTCTATTACCAACCGATTTTTGACATCGCCAGCCGCCGCTGCATTGGCGCCGAAGCGCTGATTCGCTGGCGCAAACCGGGCGGCGAGATCGTCGCGCCGGACCTGTTCATCCCCTTGGCCGAGGCCAGCGGGCTGATCCAGCCGATCACCGATCAACTGATTCACGCCATCATCGATGACCTGGGGCCGTTGCTGGTGCGTGACCGAGCCCTGCATGTCGCAATAAACCTGGCTGCCACGGATGTCTGCTCCGGACGCTTCCTGCCAATCCTGCAGCGGCAGATCCAGCACGCCAACGTGCTGCCCGCGCAGATCTGGCTGGAGGTCACGGAGCGCAGCTTCATCGATCCGGCGGCGGCCAGCAGAACCATCGAACAGGCCCGCGAGGCCGGCTTCGTCGTGGCGCTGGACGACTTCGGCACCGGTTATTCGAGCCTGCAATACCTGCAGCAATTGCCGCTCGATGTGCTGAAGATCGACCGCTCCTTTATCGACCGCATCAGCCAGGCGCAACAGTCGGCGCCACTGGTCACCCACGTCATCGAAATGGGCCGTGCCCTGCATCTGGACCTGGTGGCCGAGGGCGTCGAGACCGTGCAGCAACTCGACTACCTGCGGGCCAACCACGTCAAGTACGCCCAGGGCTGGCTGTTCGCCAAGGCCATGGATTGCGAGCATTTCAAGCAGTTGTACCTGACGGCTGCAGTGCAGCCCTTGGGATTCGAGGAACAGGTGATCGGCGTGTGAGTGGCTACAGGTGTTGCCATTGCGTTGTTCTGCTGCGATCCATGACGATCGGCCTGTCATTCCTGTTGACGGAAAATCCGCAAAATATCAACGAAAACGTTAACGGTTGGGGGGCTGGATAGGCCCCCAACCTGCCGGGTCAGGTGTTGACGACCCTGGCCTTGGCGCCTGTTCCTTTATGGTCGCCCGCTACCTCATGCAGGGAAATCCGCGACGTTTCCGGCAGTGCCAACCCACCCGCCAATGCCAATAAGGCAATCGCAATCAAGTAAAACGCCGGCGACAAGTTGCTGCCGCTGGTGCTGATCAGCCAGGTCGCCACCAGCGGCGCGGTGCCGCCGAAGAGGGTGTAGGCCATGTTGTAGGTGATGGCCGAGGCGGTGTACCGGGTGCGGGTCGGGAAGGTTTCCGAGAGCAGGGCGGCGGTGACCACGCCGCACAATACCGCGCCGACCGCCAGCAGCATGACGCCGACCACCGATGCGGCGAACGAGCCGGAGCTGGCCAGCATAAATGCCGGATACACCGCCACGATCAACAGGACGCAGGCGGTCACGACAGTCATTCGGCGGCCGACCCGGTCCGAGTACAGCCCGGCCAGCGGGCAGATCGCGGCAGCAAACAGCAAGGCAATCAGCGACACCAGCAACGCCGTTGCGCGACTCAGGCCTCCGGCCACTTGCAGGTAGGTCGCGAAGTAGGTGGTGAACATATAGAACGATAACGCCGTGAGCGAGACGAATGCGCCCAGGCAGCACATTGCCCAAGCATGGTTACGCAACGTTTCCTTGAGCGGCGAGTGGGCGACGGCATGCTCTTCGGTTACCGCCTGGAACGCCGGCGTCTCATCCAGTTTCCAGCGCAGGTAAAGCCCCACCAGACCCAAGGGCGCGGCAATCAGGAACGGCAGGCGCCAGCCCCAACTGCCCATGGCTTCGGCGGATAACGACGCCTCGAGGGCGTAGGCCACCACTGCGGCTGCAGCGAATGCGGAAAAGGTCGACACCGGAATGAAGCTGCCGTACCAGGCGCGTTTATCGTTCGGCGCGTGCTCCATCAGATAGGCACAGGCCCCGGCGTACTCGCCGCCGGCGGAAAAGCCCTGGGCGCAACGGATCAGCGACAGCAGGATCGGTGCCGCGACACCGATTGCGGCATAGGTGGGCAGCAAACCGATCAAGGTGGTTGCCGCCGCCATCAGCAGAATGGTCATCGCCAGGGTGCGCTTGCGACCAATCCGGTCACCCAGCATGCCGAAGAAAATCCCGCCTAGAGGCCGAAACGCAAAAGCTACAGCGAACACCGCAAAGGTCTTCAGCAGCGCCGCGCTGGGATCGCCGCTGGGGAAGAATTGCTGGGCGATGGTGGTGGCCAGAAACCCGTAGACAGCAAAGTCGAACCACTCGACGAAATTGCCGATACCCGCGGCCACGATCACTCGCCTTAGCGTGGCGGGGCTTACTTGTTGCGCAGTGGTACTCGTCATGCTTGACCTCGACAGTTCGTCAGTGAGCTAACGATTATCGAGGCAGGCGCTGAAGCGGTTCAGTTCAAAACTGTCCCCTACGTAGTCAATACCGACGGGTTGCAACAATCAGTCGGCGCCGGATGGTGGGCCTGGATAAAGACTAAAAAAGCTTTAATGGATCCACTAAAGCCAGTTTAAGCGCAAATACCTTGACTTGAATCCGTTTCAACGCTTTAAATGGATCCATAAAAACAAGCCTGTCCCGGAGAGTCCCATGTATCCAAAGAACACTTGGTATGTCGCCTGCACCCCCGACGAGATCGCTGACAAGCCCCTGGGCCGGCAGATCTGTGGTGAGAAAATCGTTTTCTATCGCGGTCAGGAAGGCCGGGTGGCCGCCGTCGAAGATTTCTGCCCACACCGTGGTGCGCCGCTGTCGCTGGGTTATGTCGAGAACGGCAACCTGGTCTGTGGCTACCACGGCCTGGTCATGGGCTGCGACGGCAAGACCGTGGAAATGCCGGGCCAGCGCGTGCGCGGTTTTCCGTGCAACAAGACCTACGCGGTGGTCGAGCGCTACGGTTTCATCTGGGTCTGGCCGGGCGAGCAGGACCAGGCTGATCCGGCGCTGATCCATCACCTGGAATGGGCGGTCAGCGACGAGTGGGCCTACGGTGGCGGGCTGTTCCACATCAATTGCGACTATCGCCTGATGATCGACAACCTGATGGACCTCACCCACGAAACCTACGTGCATGCCTCGAGCATCGGCCAGAAAGAGATCGATGAAGTGGCGCCAGTGACCACGGTCGAGGGCGACGAGGTGGTCACTGCACGGCACATGGAAAACATCATGGCGCCGCCGTTCTGGCGCATGGCCCTGCGCGGCAACAACCTGGCCGACGATGTGCCGGTGGACCGCTGGCAGATCTGCCGTTTCAGTCCGCCCAGCCACGTGTTGATCGAAGTGGGTGTGGCTCACGCCGGCAAGGGCGGCTACCACGCCGAGCCGCAGCATAAGGCGTCGAGCATTGTGGTCGACTTCATCACCCCGGAAACCGAGACCTCGATCTGGTACTTCTGGGGCATGGCACGCAATTTCAATCCGCAGGACGATGCGCTGACCGCGACCATCCGCGAGGGCCAGGGCAAAATCTTCAGCGAAGACCTGGACATGCTCGAACAGCAGCAAAAAAACCTGCTGGCCAACCCTCAGCGCAACCTCCTCAAGCTCAATATCGATGCCGGTGGCGTGCAATCGCGACGGGTGCTGGAACGCATCATCGCCCGCGAACGCGCGCCGGCTGTCGAGCTGATCGCCACGGCCAACTAGCCTGCAGCGTCAGGCCCGGTGAATCCCATTGATCTTGTCTACGGCCACTGCGGTGGCCGGTCTTGAAGGTGCATCATGATTGAAGTCGTCGTCAAATCCCGGCACAACGAAGCATTGGATATCTGCAGCTACGAGCTGATCTGCGCGCAAGGCGGGGAGCTGCCCGGCTTCAGCGCCGGCTCGCATATCGACGTGCACCTGCCCGGCGGCTTGATCCGCCAGTACTCGCTGTGCAATCACCCGCAAGAGCGCCACCGCTACCAGATCGGCGTGCTCAAGGACGCCGCTTCGCGCGGTGGCTCGCAGAGCATGCACGAGCAGATCAACAACGGTGACCGGCTGTTCATCAGCGAGCCGCGCAACCTGTTCCCGCTGGTGCCGGAAGGGGCGCGCAGCCTGTTGTTCGCCGGTGGTATCGGCATCACCCCGATCCTGTGCATGGCCGAACACCTGGCTGCCAGCGGTGCAGATTTCGAGCTGCATTACTGTGCGCGTTCCAGCGAGCGGGCGGCCTTTGTCGAGCGACTCAAGGGCGCTGCCTTCGCCGACCGGGTGCACCTGCATTTCGATGAAGACGCCGATTCGCGCCTGGATGCCGCCAAAGTCCTGGCCAATCCACGGGCGGACCTGCACCTGTATGTCTGCGGTCCTGCGGGGTTCATGCAGCACGTGCTCGACAGCGCCAAGGCCCAGCGCTGGGGCGAGGCTCAACTGCATCGCGAATACTTTGCCGCCGCACCGGTGGACACGGCAGGCGATGGCGCGTTCCAGGTGAAGCTGGGCAGCAGCGGGCAGGTGTTCGATGTTCCGGCGGACAAGACCGTGGTGCAAGTGCTGGAGAGTCATGGGGTGGAGATTGCCCTGTCCTGTGAACAGGGCATTTGCGGCACCTGCCTGACCCGTGTGCTGGAAGGGGTGCCCGATCACCGTGACCTGTTCCTCACCGAGGAAGAGCAGGCGGCCAATGATCAGTTCACGCCATGCTGCTCGCGGTCCAAATCGGCGCTGCTGGTGCTCGACATCTAATCCTCAGAGTCATTCACCACGAGCGATGACTTTCAGTCGCTCGTTGTTGCCGATTGCGCCGAACACCTCGGCGTAGCGCAGGGTGGCGTTGGCGTGTTCGCGCATGATCGCTTCCGCGCGTGCGCCCTGGCGGCTGACCAGTGCGTCGAACACCGAGTGGTGCTGCATGTGCGCAAAGTTGAAGCGCCGGTATTCCCGCGCCATGTCCTGACGATCGATCGCCAGCGCCGACACTGAGGCGAAGGGGCGATGGTCGTTGCGCGCCAGCGCTTCGGCAATCGCCGGGTTGGCGCTGCTGTCGACGATCACTTGATGAAAGCGCATGTTGAGGTCATGAAAGGCTTCGATGTCCTCTTCGGTGACGAAGCCCTTGTCGAACAACGCATCACCCTGCACCAGGCATTCGCGCAAGGCCGCCTGTGCTTCTTCGCTCAAGCCGCGCTCGGCGCTCTGCCGTGCTGCCAGGCCTTCCAGTACGCCGCGCACCTCCACGGCGCCGGCGATGTCGTCGGCACTCACTGAACGTATCTGATAACCCCGTCCGCCATGGCGCACCAGCAAGCCTTCCTGCTCAAGGGTGACAAAGGCCATGCGCACTGGCATACGCGAGACGCCGAAACGCTCTGCGGTGGGGATTTCCATCAGCCGCTCGCCGGCGGCCAGTTCGCCCGAGGCGATCATTTTGCGCAGTGCGACCAGCACCATTTGACCCGGTTTGCTCATGCAGGCGACTTCCAGAAAGGGATTGGCCATAGTAACGCAGGTCGGCAAGGAGATGCAGGGGCGGTGTGCGCCCCTGGCGGGAGGATCAGAACGACAGGGGGTAGCTGACAATGACCCGGGTCTGATCGAAGTCGCTGTTGAAGCTGCGACGGTTGGTGGCGTTGTTGACGCGCAGGCTGAGGTTTTTCAGCGCGCCGCTTTGCAGGGTGTAGCTGACTTCGGTATCCCGTTCCCATTCCTTGCCGTTGCTGCCGGCCTTGGTCGTGGCGTTTTCACCGTGACCGTAGCGGGTCATCAGTTGCAGGCCGGGGATGCCCATGGCGGCGAAGTTGTAGTCATACCGCGCCTGCCAGGAGCGCTCGTCAGCGTTGCTGAAATTGCCGTTGAACATGTCGTTGCCCAGGGTCCGGCCGCTGCTGCCATACACCGACATCCAGCCGGTGTCGCCGCTGACCTTTTGCAGCCCCAGGTACAGGGTATGGCCACCGAGGTTGGCGGAGAACAGGCCGTAGGCGGTATGGCTCTGCACTTCGCCGATTCGCGCACTGCCATCATCCTTGTCGATGAAGTAGCCGAGGTTGGCGCCGAGGGTCCAGGCGCCAAAGGTCTGTTTGTGCAGCAGGTTCAGATAGCTTTGCTGGTAGATGTCTTCGAGCTGCGAGTGCCAGGCGCCGATCAGGGTCTGTTGCGCGTTGAAGCGGTATTCGGCGCCGACATAGTTGAAACCGTCGGACATCACGGTGGGCGCGGCCCAGGCTGAGAGGTCCTGCATGTTCGACGAGTTGCGCAGACTGACGGCGGTGTAACGACCGCCCTGCAGGTTCAGCCCCGACAGCTCGCGGGACGCCAGCATGCCGCCCTGGAAAGTCTGTGGTAGCAGGCGGCCGTCGTCGTAGCGCAGCAGCGGCACATCCGGCATCAGCTCGCCAAGCATCAGCTCGGTCTGCGACACGCGCATTTTTGCTGCCAGTCCGGCACGTCCGTAGTTGTCGGCGGCGCGACCATCGTCGTGTACCGGCAGCAGTTCCGAACCGCTGCGTTGTGGGCCGCTGTCGAGCTTGACGCCGAGCATGGCGATGCCGTCCAGGCCGAAGCCGACCACGCCTGGGGTGTAGCCGGAACTGAACTTGAGGATCGCGCCCTGGGCCCATTCTTCGATCTTGCTTTTACTCGCGCCAGAATCGTTGAAGTCGCGATTGAAGTAGTAATTGCGCAGAGTCAGGCTGGTCTTTGCGTCTTCGAGGAAGCCACCGGTTTCGGCGTTGACCGAGGAACTCAAGGCAAGGGCGATTGCACCACCGAGCAAGGCCCGGGGAGGGAGGGGGAGGACAGTCATTATTGTTGTATTCCTGGAGGATGAAGTGGGTAGCGAGAGCACGGCCCTCGCTACCGGTTTTGCAGGGGATCAGGCCCGGCTGAGTTCGCTGCTCGGCTGCGCCTGAGTGCCGGGACGCAACTGCAGCAGAACGATGGCGGCAATCACGAACACCACGGCAAACACGCCATACAGGTGCAGGGGTTGCCAGCCGCTGTCGAGCAGCACACCGGCAACGGTCGGCGAGAGGATCGCGCCGATACGCCCGATGCCAATGCCCCAGCCGACCCCGGTGGTGCGCACCGAAGCGTCGTAGACAATCGGCGACAGCGCGTAAAGACCGGCCACACAACCGTTGACGAACAACCCGATCAGCAGGCCGAGGCCTAGGGCCATCGACACCGAAGACGCCGAGCCGACAAACAGCACCAGCAAGACCGCGGAGATCAGCATGAACAGCGCCAACACCCGGGTCAGGCGCCAGCGCGAGGCCAGGGCGCCAATCAGTGCCGCACCGAAGATCCCGCCGACGCTCAACAGCACGCCGCCGCTGATCCCCTGTTGCGCCGACAAGCCGGCAGCCACCAGCAGCTTCGGCGTCCAGCTCATGACAAAGTAGAAGCCGAACATCACCAGGAAGAACAGCAGCCAGATCAGCAGGGTGGTGCGTCGCGATTCAGGTGCGAGCAACTGGGCCAGGCGGCCCTTGCCGGCGTTCGGCGTCGAAGGGATCAAGGGTAGTTCGCCCAGTGCCGGCTGGCCGAGGCGGACGGCCAGGCGATTGATCCGCGCCAGGGCATTGACCGGGCGACGGGTGATCAGGAAGTCCAGCGATTCGGGCAAGAACAGCAGCACCAGGGGAATCACCGCCAGGGTCACGGCGCCGCCAAAAATGAACACCGAACGCCAGCCAAAGTGGGTCAGCAACCACACCGACAACAGCCCGCCCAGGGTCGCACCCAGGGCATAGCCGGTGGATTGCAGACTCACCGCCAGCCCGCGCCAGCGCTTGTTGGCAAACTCACTGGCAATCACGTTGCTGCTGGCCAGAATGCCGCCGATGCCCAGGCCGGTCAGGCCGCGCAACAACGCCAGTTGCAGCGGCGTCTGGCTCAGCGACGACAACAGCATGCCGACGCCCGAAAGCAGCAGGCAAAACAGGATCAACGGCACGCGGCCGAAGCGATCCGCCCAGGGCGCAATAAACAGCGATCCCGCCGCCATGCCAAACAGCCCGGCACTTAACAGCAGCCCGACTTGCGCGCCGTTCAACGCCCATTCGGCAGACACTGAGGAGGCGGTGAAGGCCATCACCAGTACGTCGAAGCCATCGATCATGTTCAGGACAATGCAGATGCCGATGGCCAGCCACTGGAAGCGGGCCATCGGGCCGTCATCGACGACTTTCTTCAGGTCGATACTCATGACCGACCCTCGGCGTGGGGCAGGGTAAAGGCAAAACGCATCAGGCACACACAGGTGGCTGCAAGCCGAAGCTTGAGCCCGATTGAGCAGTCATTCATCTCGACACCCTTGTTATTTTTATCAGCGGGCAGGCGCGACGCCTGACACCGAGGGGTGCAAGTCAATCAAGTTATGGATCCATTGAGAAGGGGTTGTTTTTGGATTTTGTTTGGATTTCTTCTTATAAAAATTAAAAAAACCATTAAAAACAGATAGTTAAAGATATTAAAAGATGTTCGATTATCGGTCATCCATGATAATTGGGATCCAATTTGCAATTGATACAACCTCGCGTCACCGGGTTCTTGTGTATTCTGCCCCCGACCTCGCCAGGTTTCGCGCGTTGACTGAAGGAAGGGATCTGCCTATACAGTCCGCTTTTCCTTCTGTTGATTCGAAAAGCCATGAGCGAAGAACGAGATATCCCCGAGCCCGAGCACGATCACCTGCTTGATCACGAATTCCACGATGACGAACCCTGGGGCGAAGCTGATGCTCAGGGCATTCTTGATGCGGATGACGAAGAAGATGATGAGGTTGATTATCTGGATCAGATTGATCAGGAGGAATGAGGGGCAACATGAGATACCAGCCCAGGGACAGGGGGTGGAGTGCCCCCCCCGGTGACTGTCTTCGAACAGCGCTAAACCCTAGTTTCCCGCGCACACCTGCTCCGGCTCGCCGATAAACCCAGGTGTCGCCGCAGGCTGTAGGCAGATTGATTGACGGCATTTGTGAAGTGGCGAGCCGGTTTGCAAGCATTGCCGAGGACCTGTGCCCACAGCGTATTACTCCAGACACCTTGGGCATGATCCAGGGTTGCATCGATCAGAACGTGGCGTGGTTACGGCCGGGTGGGGCGATCCACTGAGGGGAGTATCTCGGCTTGCGCGCTAATTCGATCAGGAATCAGAAGTTCTGGACGCGCTCCAGTCGCTTCGCGCGGCTGTGATCAATGCATCCCAGTCATCGGGAGGGTTGCCCCGACCCAGCATCTTCTCGAACACGGCATAAGGATCGGTCTTGCTGCCTGCCGATCTCAAGGTGTGTTCGTCATTGACCCATGCAAAGACAATAACTTTGGACTTCGAGTCGTAGCGAAAGACCTTCTGAGTCGCTCTGTTCAGCCCGGGCGGCAGCCTCCTGCAGTTTGCGTAGCTGTACGATCACACCTTCATGGAACAACAGTGTCCAGCCATGTCGCTGCATCAAAGCGCGACCTCACCGTCTATTTCTTCATCCAGATTCACGCTGTGGCCCGCGTTGGCGAGCAGGGTCTGCGCGAGATTTTCAGGCAGCGCGGTGATGTTTCGTTCGCTTCGAACATTGTGATGATGCGATCCACTCGGGCTGACCTCATTGATCAGGACTTTCCAGCGGTCGATGTTGGATCTTTCCACGCTCTCTCAAGCCTTCTCTGCTCGTCTTACCGAAGGCGCCGCCGTGCTCTCACGTATCGTCAGTTCAAACGGCAGGGTCACATGCTGCTGCGGATTGGGTTTTTTCTCGATCAGGTTGATTAGCATCTCCACAGCCCTGCGGCCAAAGCCTTCGGCGGGCTGGGCAATGGTGGTCAGCGGCGGATCACAGTATTGCGCCAGCGGAATATCGTCGAAGCCTACTAAAGAAATATCTTCCGGCACCCGCAGGCCGGCGTCCTTGATGCGCTTGAGCGCACCTATGGCCATCTCGTCGTTCTCACAAAACAGCGCTGTCGGGCGGTCCGCCATCGCCAGCAAGGTGGCGGCGCCGTCGTAGCCGGCGCGCAAGCTGAAGTCACCGTGGCAGATGATCTCCGGGTCGCTGGGAATGCCTGCCTGATCGAGAGCGGCCTGGTAACCGGCTACTCGATCCTGGGTCAGGGGACTGCTTCGAGGGCCCTTGATCAGGCCGATCCGCCGATGGCCCAAGCCAATCAAGTGTTCAGTCATGGCCTTGGCGGCCGCCTGGTTGTCGAGGCTGATGCTGGGGTGGCGTCCGCCCTGGATGACTTCACAGGCATTGACCATCGGTGGCAGTTCAGCACTGTCAGCCGGGAAGGGGTCGTAAGCGCGCAACTGGATCACGCCATCGGCCTGGTGGGCGTAGACCAGTTCGGCGAACTCGCGCTCGATGTCTTCGCGGCCTTGGGTATCGCATAGCAGCAGTCGGTAGCCGGCGGCCTGGGCGGCCGATTGTGCGCCGCTGATCACCTGGGCAAAGAAGGTATTGGCAATTTTCGGCACCAGGATCACCAGGTTGGCGGTGCGCCGTGAGCGGAACTGCACCGCCATCAGGTTGGGCCGATAACCCGCTTGCTCGACGGCGGCGTTGACCTTGTCGCGAGTCGCCTGGCGCACGCGTTCGGGGGATTGCAGGGTGCGCGACACGGTGGCCACCGAGACACCGGCAAGCCGGGCAACTTCACGGATATTCGACAAAACCACCTCAACTTCATATTCAGCGTCGGGCGAGCTTAACAGCAGCGTGGTCTGCGCTGAAATCTTTGCAGGTGTCGATTCCCGATTTGACAGTCTGCGTGACAGCGCCTAGATTGACGCAAAAATGTAACCGGTTACATTTTCATCTCAAGCAGTCGCCTAGCCGACTCGAACCGAGAAGATCAGTGATGAGCACAGTGATACCTAAAATAAGAATGGGTTTTGTCGGCGGCGGCGAGGGCTCTTTTATTGCCCAGGCCCATCGTCAGGCGGCGGGGCTTGATGGACGCTTTGAACTGGTCTGCGGTGCGTTCAGTCGCGACCCCGAGAACAACCAGCGTACCGGTCAGCACCTGGGCCTGGAGCAATCACGCTGCTACAGCACCTGGCAATTGATGCTCGAAGCCGAGCGCGCTCTACCGGCCGAGCAGCGCATGGAACTGCTGGTGATCGTCACCCCCAATCATCTTCACGCGCCGGTGGCCGC
The DNA here is from genome assembly GCF_019212185.1 of Pseudomonas fluorescens. Taxonomy (NCBI): domain Bacteria; kingdom Pseudomonadati; phylum Pseudomonadota; class Gammaproteobacteria; order Pseudomonadales; family Pseudomonadaceae; genus Pseudomonas; species Pseudomonas fluorescens. The sequence continues at coordinate 3,961,597 of NZ_CP078138.1, read as the reverse complement.
TGAGGCGCTCGCGGCCGGTTTTCATGTGTTCAGCGAGAAGCCCGCCGCGCTGAACCTCGCTGAATTGCAGGCCCTTGCCACTCGCTTGCACAGCAGTTCCGGGCTGTACGGCCTGGCCCATACCTACCTCGGTTACCCCATGGTCTGGCAAGCGCGGGAGATGGTGCGCAGCGGCGTCATCGGCAGCGTGCGCAAGGTGTTGGTGGAGTATCCCCAGGGCTGGCTCAGCCAGGACGTGGCCGGGCAAGGCAACAAGCAGGCCGAGTGGCGCGGGCAGCCGGCGTTCTCCGGGCTGGGCGGTTGCATTAGCGATATCGGCACCCATGCCTTTTCCCTGGCGGAGTTTGTGGCAGATCAACACGTCACTCATCTGTGCGCCACGTTGGGCGTGCACATTGAGGGCCGCCAACTGGATGACGACGCCGCCATGCTGTTCAAGATGGAGCAGGGCGCCAGTGGTGTGCTGATCGCCAGCCAGGTCTGCGCGGGGGAAGAGAACCCGCTGAGCATTCGTGTCTACGGCGACAAGGGCGGCCTTGAATGGCGCCAGGAACAACCCGCCAGCCTGATTCATCGCTCACTGGAGCAACCGCTGCGTGTTTTGCGTTCCGGCACCGGACAGCCCTGGCTGTGCGCGGCCGCGACCCAGCGTATGCGCCTGCCTGCCGGCCATCCCGAAGGCTATCTGGAAGCCATGGCCAATCTGTACGGCGATTTTGCCCAGGCCATTCGCGGGGACGTGAAAGGCCATACCGCCCCGGGTGTGCCGGGGATCGAGGTCGGCCTGCGTGGCATGGCGTTTATCGAGGCGGCTATCGCCAGCTACAACAGCGACACCAAGTGGACCCCTCTGGAGTGCAACCCATGAACCCGCAAAAGCCCGGCATCACTGCGAATGCCTCAACCACCCAAGGCCTGCGCGGCCCGGGGATATTTCTGGCGCAGTTCATCAGCGATGAAGCGCCTTTCGACACCCTGGCCAATATCGCCCAATGGGCAGCCTCCCAGGGTTACAGCGCGATTCAACTGCCGACGCTGGGTACTCGCTACATCGATCTTGAGCGCGCAGCCGAAAGCCAGAGCTATTGCGATGAACTGAAGGCCGTGTGCGCCAGCGCGGGGGTTGAAATCAGCGAACTGTCCACCCACCTGCAAGGGCAATTGGTCGCCGTGCACCCGGCGTTCGATGCGCTGTTCGATGACTTCGCACCGGCTCATCTGCGCGGCCAACCCGAGGCGCGCTCCGAGTGGGCGATCGAGCAATTGAAGCTGGCTGCGCGTGCCAGCCAGCGCCTGGGCCTCACCGCGCACGCGACCTTTTCCGGCGCCTTGCTCTGGCCGTTCATGTACCCCTGGCCACAGCGTCCGGCTGGCCTGGTAGAGCAAGGTTTTGCCGAACTGGCCAAGCGCTGGTTGCCGATCCTCGATTGCTTCGATGAGGCCGGTGTCGACCTGTGCTACGAAATCCATCCCGGTGAAGACCTGCACGACGGTGCCTCTTTCGAGCGTTTCCTCGAGGCGGTCGATCACCATCCCCGTGCGGCAATCCTCTATGACCCCAGCCACTTGCTGCTGCAGCAAATGGATTACCTGGGCTTTATCGACCGTTATCACTCACGCATTCGCATGTTCCACGTCAAGGACGCGGAGTTCCGTCCCGACGCGCGCTCGGGCGTCTATGGCGGTTATCAGGGCTGGGTTGAACGCCCGGGACGTTTCCGTTCGCTGGGTGATGGTCAGATCGATTTCAAGTCGATCTTCAGCAAGCTCACACAATACGGTTTTAGCGGCTGGGCGGTGCTGGAATGGGAATGCTGCCTGAAGGACTCCGCCCAAGGCGCCGCCGAAGGTGCAGCGTTCATTCGCCAACATATGATCACTCGAAGCCAAAAGGCCTTTGACGACTTTGTCAGCGTGGCCAGCGATGCGGCGTCCAACCGGCGTTTGTTGGGATTACCCGTCGCCTGAGCTGGACCTTTTTCTTCGATAACACCCTTCAATAAAAACAAGACGGTGACTGTTATGACGTGGATGAGTGCGCGCTTGAGCGCGATGATGTTTCTGCAGTTTTTTATCTGGGGTAGCTGGTTCGTCACCCTGGGTACTTTTCTGTCCAGCCAACTGGGCGCCAGCGGTGGCCAGATCGGCATGGCGTTCTCGACTCAGTCTTGGGGCGCGATCATTGCGCCATTTGTGATTGGACTGATCGCCGACCGTTTTTTCAATGCCGAACGCATTCTGGCGGTGCTGCATCTGGTGGGGGCGGTGTTGCTTTATCAGCTCTATCAGGCGCCAGATTTTGCCGCGTTCTACCCCTACGTGCTCGCCTACATGATGATCTACATGCCGACCCTGGCATTGGTCAACTCGGTGGCCTTCCGGCAGATGCGCGACCCGGCGCTGGAGTTTTCGCGCATTCGTGTGTGGGGCACCGTGGGCTGGATTGTCGCCGGTGTGGTGATCAGCTTTGTCTTTGCCTGGGACGCCAAAGCGGCGATTGCTTCCGGTGCGCTGCGCAACACCTTCCTGATGGCGGCCCTGGCGTCTCTGCTGCTGGGCGTCTACAGCTTCACGCTGCCGAGTACGGCACCGCTGAAAGCGGCGCAAACTCGAACCGGTTTTAAACAGATCCTCGGCCTGGATGCCCTGGGCCTGTTGAAAGACCGCAGCTACCTGGTGTTTTTCATCGCCTCGATCCTGATCTGCATCCCGCTGGCGTTCTATTACCAGAATGCCAACCCATTCCTTGCCGACATCGGCATGACCAATCCCACGGCGAAGATGGCCATCGGGCAGGTTTCCGAAGTCCTGTTCATGCTCCTGCTGCCCCTGTTCATTCACCGCTTCGGCATCAAGATCGCGTTACTGATGGGCATGCTGGCCTGGGCCTTGCGCTATGTGCTGTTCGCCTACGGCAATAATGCCGACCTGGCCTTTATGCTGTTCACCGGCATCGCCCTGCACGGTATCTGCTACGACTTTTTCTTTGTGTCCGGGCAGATCTATACCGACGCGAAAACCCCTGAGCGTTTCAGAAGCTCGGCCCAGGGCTTGATAACCCTGGCCACCTACGGTGTAGGCATGCTGATCGGTTTCTGGGTCGCGGGCCATGTCTCCGACTACTACGCCACCCCTGCGGGCCATCAGTGGCAGAGCATCTGGCTGTTCCCGGCCTTGTTCTCTCTGGTTGTGGTGCTGGTGTTCATGTTTGCCTTTCGCGATGCGCGACGATCGGAGTTGGCGGCTGGGAGCGCAACCACCCACCATTCCTGACGTTGGAAGGTTCATCTCACTACAGTTCCAGTGGATTATCTCTGCCCAGCCGCCGCCCGACGACCACTCATGAAGCACAGGAATCCACCCAGCGCGGTCAGCGTGCTCAAGGCATAGAACATCGTCGGCGCGGGTGTGTGCATCAATAAATAGCCACAAATCACCGGGCTCAGGGCGCCACCCAGGGCCGCCAGGTTCTGCGCACCGTAATAGCTGCCGCGTAGCTCCTCAGGGGCCAGGGTGTCGACGAAGAGGAATTCCGCCGGATAAATGATCATTTCACCGAGGGTGAAGATGAACATGGCCACGCACCAACTCAACAGGCTGTCGGCCAGGCTGAAGCCGATCAGCCCAAGGATGAACAGGCTGCTGCCTGCGGCAATCCAGTAGCGTAGTTTCTCGCGATTGAGGAACCGGCCGATCTGGTACTGCAACAGGATCACGCTGATGGCGTTGCAGGCGAGCAGGGCGGCCATGATTTCCAGGGCGCGCCTGGAGTCGTGGGTCACCAGCAGGTATTGCGACAGGTAGAGGGTGTAGCGCCCGTGCACCACGGTGCTGAGTAGGCAACCACACGTAAACATGATCAGGGTGCGGTCGTTTTTCAGGGTGACCAGGGTTTTCAGGAAGCTCTGGGATTGTCCGATGGCCGGTGCCCGCGCTGAATCGCCGGGTATGCCTATCATCAGGAAGATGCTGAAGAAAGCGATGCCGCCGGCAATCAGGAACGGTGCGATGGGGTAGTGCCCGGCAATCACCACGCCGAGCATGGGGCCTGTGGCATAGCCGATGTTGGTCAGCGTGTAGCGCAGGGAAAACGCCTTGGCTCGTTGGCCCATGGGCAGGTTTTCGCTGAGGATCGCTTTGGAACAGATGAGAAACATGGCTGACGCGGTCTCGGTGATCACCAGGGTGGCGGTGGTCAGGAAGAGATTTTCGGCAAAGGTCAGCAGCACGAAGCCGATGGCGCTGGAGAGCATCGCCAGGATCAGCAGCCGGCGTTTTTCCAGGCGGTCGATGATATAGCCGCCATAAAGCGCCAGCAGGGTTGCGATGAACACCGCGATCCCGAGGAGCAAGCCAACGTCCTGTTGGTTGAGGCCCAGCTTGTTGCTCAGGAACAGCGTGAGCAAGGGGCTGGTGATGGCGCGGCTGACGACGATGGTCAGTGACGCGATCATCAAGCGACGGATAACGAGTGAGTACGTGGCCACGGTGGTGCAAACGTCCTTATTCGGATGGTGAGTGTTTGTCTATGTACCGGGTCGCTGCCAATCGCGAGCAGGTTCGCTCCCACAGGTGCAAGGCGATCCCCTGTAGGAGCGAGCTTGCTCGCAATGAGGTCATACCAGGTAATCCCGATAATGGCGTTCATACACCGCCGCCGGATGATCCTGCGTGACCTGCGTCGCCGATTGCGCCCACCACTGCGCGACCTCGGCACCGGTGGCGATCCACACGTCGTCACGCCCTTGAATGCCGCGCAGCAACTCACGCAGCACACCGATGCGTCCCGGGGTGGCGATGATTTCCGGATGCAGGCGCAACACATAGCACAGGCCAAACCGGTGGAACCCGGCGAAGTCCATCTGCAGATTGCCCAGGGTGTGGCTGTAGGAAGCAATCCGCGACTGTGCCGGCGGTACGGCCGGGCTCAGGTTGAAGGCAAAGTAGGGTTCGTCTTCCAGTTCGTAATGCAGGGGCAACTCGATCACGCCGGGCGCCGTCGGGTGGGCGAACGGCAAGTCATCACCACGCCAGGACGACGACCAGTGAATGCCTTGCTCCCTCAATGCCTCGATGAAGCCCGGTGCACCGTTGCCAGCGGGGATACGGAAACCGCTGGGGCGCCGGCCGGTCAGCGTCATCAATGCTTCACACCCCCTGGCAATGTCCGCGCGCTGTGTGGCCAGGTCGAGGTTGTCGTAGTTCTGATGGTGATACCCGGCGCAGGCGATTTCATGCCCGCCTGCCAGAATCTCGCGGATATGCCCGGGGTTTTCCTCGGCGACGATGCCGGGTACGAACCAACTGCTGGTGACGTTGAGTTCTTTGAACAAGCCCAGCAGTCGTTCGACGCCACGCTGGGTGCCATAACGCCAGACCGACAGGGTCTTGTCGCGTCCGGCGACTTCCGGGGCCTGGGTGAGAATGCCGTGGATGTCGTTGTAGTCGACGGTCAACACGACGGCGCAGCGGTAGCCCTCGGGCCAGACTGAAATGGGTTCAACCATGGTGATGCTCCTTCAGCCACCACTGGGCGACGTCACGGCACGTGGCGAACCACACGTCATCGCGCTGGCGCATGTGTTCGAAGAGTTTCTCCAGCAACAGGATGCGTCCCGGTTTGCCGGTGATTTTCGGGTGGAACAGGGTGGTCAGGCACAACCCTTCGTCCATTGCACCGTCGTACTCGCGCTGCCAGTTGTCGAGGGTCAGTTCATAACTGGCCGTGCGGTCGAGACCGGACGGGAAGTTCGGTGAGCGGGTGTAGGCGAGGGAGGCGTAATCATCCATTTCCCAGCGGCCGGGAATTTCCACCAATGGGGTATCGTGGCCAGGTACGTTGACCAGATACGGTCGGTCATCGCCGCGCATGCTGCTGGAGTAAGTCACGCCGGCTTCCACCAGCATGGCCGGGGTCTCGGCTCGCCAGTCGCCGGACGGTGTGCGGAAACCTTTGGCGCGGATGTTCAGGTAGTTCCAGAACACCTCGCGGGAGCGCTTCATCACGTCCTTCTGCTGTTCCAGCGTCAGGCCGTAAAAGGATTCGTGTTTGTAGCCATGATACGCCACTTCATGCCCGCGCTCGACAATCGCCTGGCACTGTTTCGGCCAGTTTTCCACGACCCAGGCCGGGACGAAGAACGTGGTTGGCAGGCGGAATTCGTCGAGCAGATCAAGAATCCGCGGCAGCGCCCGATACGGGCCATAACCGCCGAAGCCGAAATACTCGGGCTGGCGCCAGATCGAGCCGTTGAGCATGGCATCGCCGGTGGGGCCGTCGAGGTCGAAGGCCAGGGCCAGACAAGCTTTGTGCTGATCGGGCCAGGTGGGCTTGAGTGAGGAGGACATCGTGGTGCTCCAGCTTTCTATCGGCAAAACACAATCCCTGTGGGAGCAAGCAGGCTCGCACCCACAAGGGCGGGGTTGTTCCAGGTTGTTTATTTGCCGGCGTTAATGCTCACCGTCTTGATCGCCCCCAACTCCAGATCCCATTTCTTGAGGATCGCCTGGTAGCTGCCGTCGTCGATCATGCTCTGCAAGGCGACCTTCACCGCTTCGCTCAATTGCGGCTTCTTCTTGCTCACGCCAAGACCGGTGAACTGCACGGAGATCGGCAGGCCCACGGTCTTGTACATGTCTTTTTCCTGAGTTTTCAGGTACGACAGCGTCTCGCTGCCCTGCATCGCCGCGTCAATGCGGCTCTGGCGCAGTTGCGCGCGGGCGTCGGCGGAGCCTTCGGTGCCGATCACGTTGATTGCTGGCTTGCCGGCAGCCTCACAGTTCGCCTTGCTCCACGCGGCGATCTCCGCCGGGAAAGTGGTACGGCGGCTGGTGCCGACTTTCTTGCCGCACAGATCGATGATCTCGTTGGTGTCCTTGTTTTTCTGCAAGGTGTAGAACTGCGGGCCGCTGGTGAAGTAGTCGACAAAGGTCACGCTGGCCTGACGCTCGACAGTATCGGTCATGCCCGACAGCACCATGTCCACGCGGTCGGTGGTCAGGGCATTGATCATTTGCTCGAAACCGGTTTCCTGCCATTTGATCTTCACCCCCAAACGTTCGGCCAGAGCATTGCCCAGGTCGTAGTCGAGGCCGGTGAGGGTGTTGGTGGCCGGGTCCTTGAAATCCATCGGCGGGTAGTTCGGCATGATCGCTACGACGATTTCGCCCTTGGCCTTGATGTTGGCCGGGAGCTCGGCGGCAAAGGTGAAGCCAGATGCCATAACGCCGGCGAGTACTGCTGGAATAATGAAGTTCTTCATGGGTCGTTCTCTTTTGAGTGTTTTTAACGCCAACCGGCATTCAGGTTCGAACGGCAGAAATGAAGCTTTGGGTGCGTGGGTTTTGTGGATTTATTAGTATTTCTTCGGGGCTTCCTGCCTCCACGATCTGCCCGCCGTCCATGAACACCATGCGATTGGAAACTTCGCGAGCGAAGCCCAGTTCATGGGTGACGACGATCATGGTCATGCCGGTCTGCGCCAGATCGCGCATCACCGACAGCACCTCTCCGACCAGTTCCGGGTCGAGTGCCGAAGTGGGTTCATCGAACAGCATCAGCTTGGGGCGCATGGCCAGGGCGCGGGCGATGGCGACACGTTGCTGCTGACCACCCGAGAGTTCGATCGGGTAGCTGTTGCGTTTGTCAGCAAGGCCGACGCGAGCGAGCAGCTCCAGGGCTTCTTCGTTTGCCTCTTTGGGCGAACGCTTGAGCACCTGGCACGGCCCTTCGATGATGTTTTGCAGCACAGTCATGTGCGGAAACAGGTTGAAGCGCTGGAACACCATGCCGGTGGACAGGCGCTGGCGGGCGATCTGGGTTTCGGTGAGTTCGTGCAGTTTGTTGCCGACCACGCGGTAACCCACCAGTTCGCCGTCGACCCACAGGCCACCCTTGTCGATCTTCTCCAACTGGTTGACGCAGCGCAGCAGGGTGCTCTTGCCCGAGCCGGACGGGCCAATGATGCACAGCACTTCACCTTGCTCGACTTCGATGTCGATGTCCTTGAGCGCGTGGTACTGGTCGTAATATTTGTTCAGGCTCACGGCCTTGACGATGCTTCTCATATTCAACTCCTCAAGAACGCTTGCCGGCGCCGCGAGCGAAACGACGCTCCAGACGGCTTTGACCGAAGGACAGGACGGTGACGGTGGCCAGGTACCAGATACCGGCAACGATCAGCAGCTCCATCACGCGGGCGTTGGCGTAATAGATGTTCTGGGCGTTGTAGAGCAGTTCCGAATACTGGATGACGCTCGCCAGCGAGGTCATTTTCACCATGCCAATGAACTCGTTGCCCACCGGCGGAATGATGATCCGCATGGCCTGGGGCAGGATGATCCGGCGCAGCGCTTGCAGGCGCGGCATGCCGATCGACTTGGCGGCTTCGTACTGTCCGGTGTCCACCGACAGCAGGCCGGCACGCACCACTTCAGCGGTGTAAGCGCCCTGGTTGATGCTCAAGCCGAGCAGGGCCGCCACGAACGGCGTCATCAGGCTCACGGTGTCCAGTTCGAACACCCCGGGGATACCAATGGTGGGGAAAATCAGCGCCAGGTTGAACCACAACAGCAGTTGCAGGATCAACGGCGTGCCACGAAACAGCCAGGTGTAGGTCAGTGCCACATAGCGCAGGATCGGGTTGGCCGACATGCGCATGATCGCGGTGATCACGCCGAACACGATGCCCAGCGCCATGGCCAGTACCGCCATGACGATGGTGTTGAGCAAGCCCCACATAATCGCCTGAGACGTGAGGAATTGGCCGATGTACGACCATTCGATCTTGCCCTCGGCGAAGGCCTGCACCAGGCCCAGCAGGGCGACGACGATGACCGCAGCGAAAAACATCCGTCCGTAGTAGCGCCGTGGTACGTGTTGATACTGGGTGATATCGAACTGGTTTTCCGCCAGCTTGCGCTCCGCCTGGAGTCGTTGTGCCTGTGTCTGGCTCATGGTGTTTCTCCGTACACGGGTGATTCAGGTTAAATACAATCCGTGCAGGAGCTGGCAAGCCAGCTCCTGCAGGGTTTTGTGTGGCGGCCGTTAGAGGCGGAAGCCCTGGTAGTTTTCGGTCCACTGCTGTTGCGCGGCGAGGGCGGTTTTCAGGCGGCCGATCTGCTCGCGCACCTGCTGCGGCGCGGTGCCGCCCCAGCCACTGCGGGCGGCGATGGCGGCCTCCAGGGTCAGGCTGTCGCGGACTTCGGGAGTCAGGCGTGGGTCGATCTCGGCCAGCAGCGCCGGGGACGCTTCCCACAGTTCAATGTCGTGTTGCTCACAGGCCTTGACCAGCGCGCCGGTAATTTCGTGGGCTTCCTTGAACGGCACGCCGCGCACCGCCAGCCAATCGGCGACCTCAGTGGCGAGGGTGAAACCCATTGGCGCCTGGCGACGCAGTTCTTCGACGTTGACCGTCATGGTCGCGACCATCCCGGCCATCGCCGGCAACACCAGCAGCAGGGTGTCGACGCTGTCGAGCACGTGATGCTTGTCTTCGCTCAAGTCGCGGTTGTACGACAGGGGCAGGGATTTAAGGGTGGACAGCAGACCGGTCAAGTTGCCGATCAGGCGACCCGCCTTGCCCCGTGCCAGTTCGGCGATGTCCGGGTTCTTCTTCTGCGGCATGATCGAGCTGCCTGTGGCGTAGGCATCGTCCAGCGCGATCCAGCGAAATTGCCGCGATGACCACAGGCAGAATTCTTCGGCGAGGCGGGAAATGTTGACCCCGAGCATGCTGGAGATGAACAGGAATTCGGCAACGTGGTCGCGGCTGGCGACGGCATCGATGGAGTTTTCGCACACCCCGCTGTAACCCATTTCCTGCGCGGATTGCTGTGGCAGGCGGGCGATGGCCGAGCCCGCCATGGCCGCCGCACCGAGTGGCGACAGCGACGTGCGCGCGTCCCAGTCCACCAGACGCTGTACATCGCGCAGCATAGACTGGGCGTGGGCCAGCAGGTGATGGGCGAACACGATCGGCTGCGCCTGCTGCAAGTGGGTGAAGCCGGGGCAGATGCTCTCGACGTGCTGTTCGGCCTGGTTCACCAGCGCCTGTTGCAAGGCCAGCACTTCGACGGCCAGGGTGCGGACGTGATCACGCAGGAACAGTCGCAGGTCGTTGGCTGTCTGGTCATTGCGCGAACGGCCGGCGCGCAGCTTGCCGCCCAGGGCGCCGAGGCGTTCGGTCAGCAGGCGTTCGATGAAGGTGTGGACGTCTTCGTCGTCCAGGGTCGGAGCGATGCTGCCGGCGCGGAAATCGCTGCCAATCTGCTCCAGGGCGTCGAGCATGTTGCGGGTTTCCTGCTCGCTCAACAGGCCTGCGCGCTGCAATTCCCGGGCATGGGCCTTGGAACCGGCGAGGTCATACGGCGTCAGGCGGAAGTAGCGCTCGGGGCAGCGGGAGAGGGCGGCCAAGGCTTGCGAAGGACCACTCTTGAAGCGAGCACCCCAGAGACGGTCGGTGGTTTGAGACATTGTTGTTTTCCTCGTCGGTAACGCGAACTGAAAGGGGGTGTGCCAGGCCGCTATGTCGCTGAAAAGTCAGCGAGCGAAATCAGGCCAGGGCAGTTTTCAGGAGGGCAGTTGCAAAGGAGAGAGAACTGATCGAAGTGTCAGCTTTTAATGTTTTGAGATCAGCGATTTGGCACTGATGTTCGGGATTTATTGGCGGTTGCCAAGCCCGGTTTTCTGTGTTCATTATTATTAGGCCAGCTATGTTTTTGTTGTTGAGCACAGATTGATAAATAGAGCGCCAGAGGTAAATAAGCATTATGGAAACCCCACTTTCCAATTCCGGAAACCCGCCGCCGAAAGCGCTGCAACGGGCACCGCTGGCCCTCAGCGGGCTGGACTTCAAACTGCTCAAAGTGTTCAAGGCCGTGGTCGAGGCAGGAGGCTTCAGTGCCGCGCAAAATGAGCTGAATGTGGGGCTGGCAGCCATCAGCAAGCAGATCTCCGACCTGGAGATTCGCATCGGTATGCGCCTCTGTACGCGGGGTCGAGAGGGCTTTCACCTGACCGAGGAGGGGCGTCTGGTGTATCAGGCGTCGATAGACTTATTTGCCTCGGTCGATAACTTTCGCGACCGGCTTAGTTCGGCGCAAAACGAACTTGTCGGGGATCTTGGTATAGGGGTAATTGATAATACGATCACAGACGAAAAATCACCGTTAGTTGCCGCGCTTAGGCGTATGAACGAAGAGTCTCCGAAGGTGAGGTTTCAACTTCAGGCCGCGCAACTTGATGAGGTTGAAAGAGGTGTCGTGGAAGGGCGGTTAGTGGCGGGAGTTGTGCCGGTTTATCAAAAGCGTGAAGAATTTGATTACTACCCGCTATACGAAGAACGCTCGGAGGTTTATTGCGCGCTCGGCCACCCGCTGTTCACCATGGCGGACGCGGATCTGGGGAGTCACGTACTCAAGGATTACCAGTGCATCAACCATCGCTACGCGATTCATCGTGACAAACTGGAATTTGCCCACTACGACAGCTTTTCCGCTTCGGCCACCCAGGTGGAGGCCGTTGCGCTGCTGATCAAAACGGGGCGTTTCGTGGGTTTCCTGCCGCAGCATTATGCCGCCCCGATGGTCGCGCAGGGGGAGTTGCGCGCGGTGTGCCCGAACCTGATCAACATCGTCACGCCGTTCAGTCTGATCCTGCGCCATAACACGGTACGCAGCCCTTTGGTGAAGGCCTTTGTCCAGGCACTGGGCGTGGATTTAAAAGCCTCGGTTTGATTGTTCAGCGCATTGAACGTCAAATACGAAAACGGGCAGTCAATGCGGATGATTGACCTGGGTTAAGCGTTTCAGCACTTTCAATAACACCGAACCGTTTTATCGAAATGTCCGCTCAGTATTACTTGTAGAGTTCCCAGTGGCGTGCAGTGAAGAGCGGGATATTCGCTTCGATCGAACATCACACCAGCAGGCGCCGCACACTTCGCAGTCCCTGGATCGACTCGATGATGACCGGTTGCAAGTTTTACTCAATATTGATTAAAAACTTGCTCGCCTTGGCGAATTTACTATCCCGCACGACGCGGGTCGTGCGTGCAGCCACCGTTCCAGAAACTCGGCTCAGGGCGACAGCAAACGCCAGCTTTCAGTGATCTCCCGCGCCAGGCGCTTCAGGCGGGAAACCCTGGGCACTTTGGGGCAAATTGCTCCCACCAACCTTCGCGGCTGGGCTGCTGCTGATAGGTCTGCACCTTATCCGCCGCACTGCCCAACAACTCACTCACTGTCGATCCGCGTTTCGCCACGTACGCATCCAGCTCCTCGATGGCATTGCTCAACACCTCATAGCCCCCGGTGAACACCGCCGAAGTCATTTCGGTGGCGCAAGCCCCGGCCAATAGGAAGCGCGCGACATCCAGGCCGCTGCGTGCCCCGTTGGTGGCGATCAGTGGGTAGTCGTCGGCCATTGCCCTGCGCGTCTGCATCACCCAACGGGCAGTGAGTGGCAGTGCCCAGGCGCCACCGATCGCGGCGCTGGTGCCGAGCAAGGGCAGGCCGGTTTCCAGGTCGGGTAGAAAACCCATGAAGCGGCCCATCATCACCACGCTATCGGCTCCGCCTCGACGCGCTGCCTGCGCGAGGCCAACCACATCTTCGCTTTGCCCGGTGAGCTTGATCCACAGGGGCAGGGTGGTTGCTTCGCGCAAGCGGCGCACGATGGCTTCGATTCGCGCCGCGCCTCGTTCCAGCACGATGGCGCCCTTGGCGGCCTCTTCGCCGTGGGGTGCGCCGATGTTCAGTTCCAGCACTCGCAGGCCGGCCTGTTCGATGCGTTGGGCGAATGCGGCGCATTGTTCCAGATCGCTGAGGATCAGGCTGGGAATGACGTAGGCATCCTGCAGGCGGGCTTCGCGGTCGAGCATCGCCAGTTCCTGCAGCCATTCCTCGAAGTCACGCTGTACCAGGCCGGAACGGCCGAACAGGCTGGCGTCGGCCGGCGGCTGGAAGTTCCAGGGCAGGTGGTTCCACTGGGCGTCGAGCAATACGTAGTCGGTCTTGTCCAGTTGCTCCTTGGCCGCTGTCGATTCGTTGGTGGACTTGGCCACTACCGCACCGGCGCCGCTGGCCAGTGCGGCGCGGATGGCGTCGGCGGTCATGGTCTGCTCACCGGCCCCGCAGATCACCGGGTTTTTCAGGGTCAGTTGGCCGATGGTGGTTATCAGGCGTGTCATGTCTGTAGCCTCACAGATTCATCAGGCGGGCGGCGTTGCCGGAGGTCATCTTGCGGATGTCCGCATCGCTGAATTCCAGGTCGATCAACTGGCCGATCACGTTGCGAAAGCCGTCGGCGATGCCCGGGTTGCCTTGCTGGCCCAGGTCGGAGCCGAGGATGGTCAGGTCGACAGTGCCGGCCTCGATTACTTCACGCAGGAAGGTGTCGTCGTAGAACTTGAACTTGGACCCCGGTACCCACATGCACATTGAGTGCTCCATGAACACGCCGTCGCGGGCCAGTTGACGCATGTCGTCCAGGGTCGCGTCCACCACGTAGGTCGGGTGGTTGACCAGCAGGCGCTTGACCCCGCGCAGGCGTGCTTCCTCGAACAGCGGCCAGACCTCGCGGATGTTCAGATGACCTGCCGAGAGCACCACGTCTTTTGCGGCGATCAGGTCTAGGATGGCCTTGACCTCGTCTTTCAGGCGGCCTTCATCGTCGAGCACGGTCAGCGGAATGGGTTGCAGCATGCGTTGGGTGGTCTGCGGGAATTTCTCGACGAACTTCTTATCCTGCTGGTGATGGGCGATGTGGTTGGCCGAGGAGAACGTCGGCATCCAGACCAGTTTTGCGCCGAGGGTCAGGCCATGTTCCACGGCATGAACATTCAGCCCGCCGACAGAGTTGTTCAGTGGTACGCCGGACAGCATGTGCACGTCCAGTTCACTGAAGTGTTTGTTCAACAGGTGGGTCACTGGCGTGCAACTGTAGTAGTGGTCCTTGAGCAGCACAGCCTTCAGGCCCGCTTCAGACGCTTCGCGCATGGCTTCGACGTGGTCGCAGTAACGCGGCATGACCGACGGGCCGCTGTGGCAATGCAGGTCGATGGCGCCCTTGAGCAGGTCGGCAATGTGCGCCTGGCGTTCTGCGCTGATTGGGGTGTCGATGATGGCATTCATGGAAAGTCTCTCTTGTTGTGGTGCGGGTCAGCGGGCCGACCCGTGGAATTGACGGACGTGCTGGCTCCAGCCGGCGCGCAGCAGCGCCTGGTCGGAACCGAGAATGAAAAAGCTCACGCCGCGCGCGGCGAAGCGTTCGAGGTCTTCGAGGTTGGCGACGAACATGCCGGTGGGTTTGCCGGCCGTCTCGGCGGCGTCGAGCACACGGCTGACGGCGTCCTCGACCCGAGGGTCGTCCAGCTGTTCGGCACCCAGGGAAACACTCAGATCGGCGCGCCCGACCAGCAAGCAGTCGATGCGCTCAATGCGCGCCAGTTCGTCAAGGTGGTCCAACGCTTCGCGATCTTCAATCTGGGCGATCACCGCATGGCGGCCATCCTCGGCCAGCAGATGCTCGGGCAGACTGGCGCGGCCGTAGCCACCGGCGCGGGGCGAGTTGGAGAAACCCCGGCTGCCGTTGCGGTAGTACAGCGCCTGCAGCACCGCGTTGGCTTGATCGGCGCTGATGATGTGCGGCAATACCAGGCCGTCGGCACCCAGGTCCAGGGCCTGCTGCAATGTCGCGGGGTGCTTGTCCGGCACCCGCACCAGGCCTGCGGTGCGGGCCGCACGGCAGGCCAGCAGGCTGATGTCGAGGGCGGCGGCATCGAACGGCGCGTGCTCGGCATCGAGCACTACTGCGTCCAGTCCGGAGTCGCCGGCAATTTCGATCACTGCGTGGCTGGGCGTCTTGATAAAGGTGCTGAGCAGTCGCTCGCCCTGGCGCAGACGGCTGGTGAAGTTCATGCCGGCTCGCCTTTGGCCGGGGTGAATTCCGCGTCCTGGTAGTCGATCAGATGGCGGTAGTCGTCGCGGATTGGCGAGAACACATCGAGGTTCATCACCACTTCGTCGCCCAGCGGCTCGGCGTAATGCACCACGTGCGGCGGGATGCGGATCATGCTGCCCGGGCCGCCTTCGACCACTTCGTCGTCCAGGTGAAAGCGCACCCGGCCCTGCACGATGATCACCAGTTGCTCGAAGGTGTGGCTGTGCGGGAACACGTCCATCCCCGGGGTCAGCCAGTTCATCACGCACAAGGTGTCGTCGCCGCGAAAGGCAACGCGCTCGACGCCTTTGCGCACGGTTTCGCGGGGCAGGTCATTCCAGTTGTGAAGCAGGGCCTGGGCGAGACTCATCGGGGTATCTCCGTTTCTTTTATAAGAATGCTGTTTCGTTGTGAGATAAACCTACGCTGGCGTTCGGGGCCCGGTCAAGTGACTTTTTCGACCTTGACAGCGGTTCCTTGTCGACCCTAGGATTGTGTCGTACAAAAAAACAACGTTTCTACAAAAGAAACAAATTAAAGGAAGTGCCGTCCATGCGAGTCATAGAATCCCTGTTGATCGACGGGCAGTGGTCAGCCGGCAATCACCCGCGCCGCGCCGATGTATTCAACCCTGCCAACGGCGAGGTGATCGCCCAGCTGAGCCTGGCCAGTTCCGCCGATCTGGATCGCGCGCTGGCTGCTGCCGCACGCGGCTTCGAGGTGTGGCGCAAGACGTCGGCCTATGAGCGCTCAAAAGTGCTGCGCCGCGCTGCGGATCTGGTGCGCGAGCGTGCCGACGAGATCGCCGCACTGATCACCCTCGAGCAAGGCAAGCCCCTGGCTGAAGCGCGCATGGAAGCCTTTGGCGCCGGCGACCATATCGATTGGTACGCCGAAGAAGGTCGTCGCGCCTACGGCCGGGTGATCCCGGCGCGGGCCAGCGGCGTACGGCAGATGGTGCTGCGCGAGCCGATCGGCCCGGTCGCGGCGTTCAGCCCATGGAACTTCCCGGTCAGCCAACTGGTGCGCAAGATCGCCGGTGCATTGGCAGCCGGCTGCTCGATCATCGCCAAGGGCCCGGAAGAAACGCCGTCTTCGTGCATCGAACTGTGCCGTGCCTTTCAGGATGCCGGCGTGCCTGCGGGCGTGCTGAACCTGGTGTTCGGTGTGCCGGCAGAGGTGTCGGATCAGTTGATCCGCTCGGAGATCATCCGCAAGGTGTCTTTTACCGGTTCCGTGCCGGTCGGCCGTGCGCTCGGTGCCCTCGCGGGCCAGTACCTCAAGCGCTGCACCCTGGAGCTGGGTGGTCATGCTCCGTTTATCGTATGCGACGACGTCGACGTTGACGCGGTCGCCACCCTGGGGGCCAACCTCAAGTTCCGCAACGGTGGGCAGATCTGCGTGTCGCCAACCCGCTTCTATGTGCAGGCCAGCGTCTATGAGCGCTTCGTCGAAACCTTCTGTCGCGTCAGCGCCAGCCTGAAGCTCGGCGATGGCCAGGACGCGAGCACCCAACTCGGCCCCCTGGCCAACCCGCGTCGGGTAACGGCGGCCCAGGAGTATGTCGACGACGCTTTGGCCGTCGGCGCGCAACTGCGCCTCGGTGGGCAGGGCGGCGAGGGCGCAGGCTTTTACTACCCGGCGACCGTGCTAACCGAAGTACCGGAAAACGCCCGGATCATGAGCGAAGAGCCGTTCGCGCCGATTGCCTCGATCGTAGCCTTCGACACCCTGGAAGCAGTAATCGCCAAGGCCAACGGCCTGCCATTTGGCCTTGCGGCATTTGCCTTCACCCGTTCGGTGCAGCGCGCCACATTGCTGGCCGACGAGTTGCAGTCGGGCATGGTCTCGATCAACCACTTTGGCCTCGCCGCGCCAGAAACGCCGTTCGGTGGCGTCAAGGACAGCGGCTACGGCAGTGAAGGTGGCAGCGAAGGGCTGGACGCCTACTTCACCACCAAGTTCGTCAGTCAGGTCGGCTGATTCGTCTTCACCCAGAGAACAACAAGAATGGAAACCTTCGATTACATCGTGATCGGAGCTGGATCGGCCGGCTGTGCGCTCAGCGCACGGTTGGCCCAGGCGGGCAAGCAAGTGCTGCTGCTCGAAGCCGGTCCGGCGGACAATCACCCCTACGTGCACATTCCCGGCACCTTTATCCGCGTGCACGGCACCCGGCGCACCTGGATGTACCGCACTGAGCCCGAGCCCCATGTCAACCAGCGCGAAGTGTTCATTCCCCAGGGTCGCACCCTGGGCGGCGGCAGCTCGGTCAACGCGATGATCTACATTCGCGGCCAGGCCGAAGATTATGAAGAATGGAAAAATGCCGGTTGCCAGGGCTGGGGCTGGTCGGATGTGCTGCCAGTGTTCCGCCGCTGTGAAGCCAATGCCCGACTGGGTGGGCAATTGCACGGCCAACAGGGGCCGCTGAAGGTCAGCGACCCACGGCACAAGCATTTCCTCAGTCGCGCCTTTGTCACGGCGGCTGTCGAAGCGGGCGTGCCGGCCACCGATGACTTCAACGGTGCCAGGCAGGAAGGTGCCGGTTTCTACCAGACCACTACCGCCGATGGGCGCCGCGCCAGTTCAGCTGTGTCGTACCTGCGGCCGCTACGCAAGAATCCCAACCTTAAGGTCATGA
This sequence comes from Pseudomonas fluorescens, assembly GCF_019212185.1. Classification (NCBI taxonomy): domain Bacteria; kingdom Pseudomonadati; phylum Pseudomonadota; class Gammaproteobacteria; order Pseudomonadales; family Pseudomonadaceae; genus Pseudomonas; species Pseudomonas fluorescens. The sequence continues at coordinate 3,944,012 of NZ_CP078138.1, read as the reverse complement.
CGGGTATCCACGTCAGCCGTTTGCAGTTCGACGGTTTGCGGGTGGTGGGCGTGCAGGCACAGGATGAGGCCGGCCGCGGCTTGAGTTTCCGCGCCCGTGGCGAAGTGATCGTCAGCGCCGGGGCCATCGCTTCGCCGAAGCTGCTGATGCTCTCCGGGATCGGCCCGCGTGAGCATTTGCAGGCAATGGGCATCGACGTGCGGGTGGACGCCCCCGAAGTCGGCGAGAACTTCCAGGACCACCTCAGCGCCTCGGTCTACGCCCAGACCCGCCAGCCGTCGAGCCTGCTGGGGCACGACCGTGGCCTGCGCGCCATCGGCCATGGCCTGAAATACCTGGCCACGCGCCACGGCCTGCTGAGCTCCAACGTGGTGGAAAGCGGAGCGTTCGTCGATGCCACCGGCTGTGGTCGGCCGGACGTGCAATTTCATGTGGTGCCGGCACTGGTCGGCGATATCGACCGCATGCCGCCGGCCGGTCATGGCATTTCCGTCAACCCTTGTGCGCTGCGCCCGCGTTCCCGAGGCCGTCTGCGCCTGAAAAGCGCCGACCCGCTGGCGCAGGTGGCGCTCAACGCCAACTACCTGAGTGATCCCGAGGACATGCGCACCCTGGTTGCCGGAGTGAAGCTGGCCCGCAAGATCTTGCGCGCGCCGGCACTGGCCAATGTGGTCGAACGCATGCTGATGCTGCCGGAAAGCGACGACGTGCCCGACACGGTGTTCGAAGACTACGTACGCACCGTCGCCAAGACCGTATTCCATCCCGCCGGTACCTGCCGGATGGGCTCGGACGCTGCCGCCGTGGTCGACCCAACACTGCGCGTGCGCGGCGTGCAGGGGCTGCGGGTGGCTGATGCGTCGATCATGCCGACGATCGTCAGTGGCAACACCAATGCGCCTTGCATCATGATCGGCGAGCGCTGCGCCGATTTCATCCTGTCGGCTCAGGCCTGATAGGGCTCGCTTCACCAACACAACAATTACAAAAAGGGTACTGCGATGAAGCTCATAGCCCGTAACACGTTCGACAACGAGCAGGACAGCGTGCTGTACAACCGCATCGCCTGGCGGTTGCTGCCGTTCCTGTTCGTGCTCTACATCATTGCCTTTCTCGACCGGGTCAACGTCGGTTTTGCCAAGCTGCAGATGTCGGCCGATATCGGGCTGAGCGACATGGCCTTCGGCTTCGGCGCCGGGGTGTTTTTCATCGGCTACTGCCTGTGCGAGATCCCCAGCAATATGATGCTGCAACGGGTCGGGGCACGGTTCTGGATCACCCGGATCATGGTGATGTGGGGGATCCTGTCGGTGTCGATGATGTTCGTGCAGACGCCGAACCAGTTCTACGTCATGCGCTTTCTGCTCGGCATGGCCGAGGCTGGGTTTTATCCGGGGGTGGTGTTGTACATGACCTACTGGTTTCCCTCGTATGCCCGTTCCCAGGCCATGGCCTGGTTCAACCTGGGGATTGCCATGGCCGGAGTGCTGGGCAGTCCGTTATCGGGCTGGATCATGCAGACCTTCGCGGGCGTCCATGGGCTTGCCGGCTGGCAATGGTTGTTCCTGATCGAGGGCACGCCGGCGGTGATTCTCGGCATCGTGGTGTTCTTCTATCTGGATGATCGTCCGGGCAATGTCCACTGGCTGAGCCCTGAACAGAACCAGCGGGTGGTGCGTCAACTGGCGGCGCAGCGTCAGGAGCAGGAGCACGCGGGGGCCGGGCACAACTTCCGTGCGGCGTTCGTCAACAAGGACCTGTGGCGATTGATCTATGTGAACTTTGCCTTGTTGTGCGGCACTTATGGCGTGAGCTTCTGGCTGCCGCAGATCGTGCAGGGGCTGGGCATCAAGAGCCTGACCCACACCGGCCTGATCGCAGCGATTCCTTTTGCGGTCGCGTCGGTGGTGATGCTGGTGGTCAGCCGACATTCGGACCGCACCCGCGAGCGGCGTTGGCACGGCACCCTGTGCAACCTGGCCTCGGCAGCGGGCCTGGCGATAGCGGCGTTTTTCCACGATCAGCCGGTGCTTTCGTTGGCCGGCTTGAGCCTGGCGATGTCCGGTGGCCTGGCCGGGTTCTGCGTGCTCTGGGCTTTGCCTGGCGTATTGCTGACCGGTACTGCGGCAGCGGCCGGTATTGCGCTGATCGCCACTATCGGCAATCTGGGCGGCTACGCCAGCCCGTTCATGATGGGCTGGGTGAAGCAGGGTAGCGGGCACTTGGAGTACGGCTTGTATGTGCTGGCGGTAATGACCCTGCTGGGTGCCTACACAATGTTCTCGGTGAAGCTGCCGCAACAGGATCGCGCCAAGGTTGCAGCGGAGCCTGCCAGTATTTGATGTCGTAGACCAACACAAGCGTTTCGCCGAGCGATACAATCGGGCCTTTCCCCAAAGCCCCATGCGAGGTGAACGCTTGAACCAGGATGATGAAAAGCCTGCCACTGGTCCGGCCCTGCTCGAATCGGTGGAGATGGTCTTCCGCCTGCTCGATGAACTGACCGCTGCGCGGCGCCCGCTCGGGGTCACCGAGCTGGCCCAACAGCTGCAAACGGCCAAGCCGCGCACCTACCGGCACCTGGCTTCGATGCGCCAGTTGGGGATCCTCGAGCAGGACCCGACCACCGAGAAATACATGCTCGGTTCGCGCCTGGTGGCCTATGGTGAAGCCGCTGGCGAACAGTTCGACCTGCGCGCCATCGCCGATCCCTACCTGACCCGCATTCGCGATGCCACCGGCCAAACGGCCTTGCTCGCTGTCGCCACCCACGACACGGCACTGGTGGTGTCCTGTGTCGAATCCAAGGCCAACGTGTGCATTTCGGTGAAACCTGGCAACCGTGTGCTGCCGTATTGTTCGGCTCAGGGCCGCACGGTACTGGCATTCGCCGATACCGCCAGCCAGCAACGGGTGATGCGCCGCAAGATGCCGCAACTGACGCCCGTAACCCTGCACGAACCGGAGGCGTTGGCCCAGCGCCTGGCGCTGATTCGCGAGCGTCTGTATGACGATGCGGACGGCGAGGTGACCATAGGGATCAACGCCGTGTGCTGTCCGATTTTTCGCGACAACGACCAGATCGTCGGCACCATCGGCATCGTCGGGCCAAGCGCGGCGATCCCGTCGCCACCACCGGCGGCAATGTTGCGCGAGTTGCAGTCGGCGGCGGCGGAGATCAGCGAGCGTTTACATGCGGGAACCTACCAGCGCCTCTAGGCGCTGGCGGTCATGGCAGGGGCCGGATCCGGCTCCTGTGTGGGTGGCGCTTCAGAGGATGTTGATCGGGTACTCGGTAATGACCCGCACTTCGTTGAAGTTCAGCCCGCGATCGGGGCTGCGGAAACTGGCCTGGCGGATGCGAAAGGAAAGGTCCTTGGCCGACCCGGATTGCACCACGTACTTGAGCTCCAGGTCGCGTTCCCAGGCGCGACCGTTGTCGGTTTGCGCGGTATGGAAATCGGTGCCGCGCAGGTAGCGGCCCATGAAATTCAGGCCCGGCATGCCGACGCCCGCAAAGTTGAAGTCGTAACGGGCCTGCCACGAACGTTCGTTCTCGTAGTTGAAGTCCGAATATTGCACGGAGTTAGCCAAAAAAACCGTGCTGTTGCCATCCACACCGTAGGTGTAGTTGCCGGTGCCGGTCACCCGCTGATGGGCGACCATGAAGGTATGTGGCCCGGCCGCCAATGCGGCCGACAAACTCCAGATACGGTTATCCAGGATGCCGCCCAATTGCCGGCCTTCACTCTGGGTGTCATACCCGTTGAAATCGAACGTTGCCGCTAAACCCTCGCTGATCGGTAACGCCAATGTGCTGCCCAGGTAATATTTGCGCCAGTAATCCCCGACATCGGAATGATAGGCGCGCACGTTCAATTGTTTATTGACGGTGTAGTTGCCACCGAACAAGTCCAGCGAGGTCATGCCACCGCTGTCGTGTTCACTCTGATCGCGGCTGCGCAAAGCCGTGAAGTGGCCGGCGTGCAGCGTCAGATCGGGGATTTCCTTGCTGGTGACCAGCCAGCCCTCGGTGGTTTCGGGCAACAGACGGTTATCGCTGGTGGCGAGTACCGGCAGGTTCATCAGTTGCTCGCCGAACTTGAAGATCGTTTTCGAGAACCGCGCTTTTACTGCAGCGCCACCCTTGGAATAGCTGCTCTTGGCACCGTCGCTGTCTTCCTCCAATAGCAGCGTGCCACCGCCTTTGCGCCCCCCGCCAGTGTCCAGTTTCAAGCCGAGCAGGGCGATGCCGTCCACCCCGAAGCCAACGGTCCCCGGCGTATAGCCGGACTCGAAGAGGCCAATGAAACCCTGCGCCCATTCTTCGGAGTAGTTCTGTGAAGTGCGGTCGTCGAGGAAGTTGCGATTCATGTAGAAGTTGCGTGCTTTTATCGAGAAGTGCGCATCTTCGACAAAGCCACCCGTGTCGGCCATGGCATTGCAGGAGAGGGCGCAAGTAACAGCCAGTGCCAATGTGGTCTTCTTAGCATTCATGTAGTTATTTTCCAGGCGTGTGCGTGAGCGCACGGCCGTCATCAAGGCGATGACGGCCGTGGGTTCAAGTTCGATAAATCAGGAAGTGTGTTGGCGGACGATTGGATTATTGGAATTGTTCGTTAGGCATTTGTCTCCGAAGTGGTTAGTTGGCCGATTACACCAGTTGGTCGATCAGGGTTTTCTGAAAGGCGACGGTTTGCGCGTCGGGTTGTTGAGACTCGAGCATTGCGAGCAACGGGTCCTGCACGTCGGTGCGAATGCCACTGAGCGCCTCGATGGCCGCCAACCCGCAGAACGGCACATAGGCTTCGGCGTAACCGCCTTCGTGCACCAGCACCAGTTTGCCGTCGCACAGGCGTTCGGCTGCCTCGCGGGTCAGACGGGTCAGTTCGCGGTAGCTGTCGCTGTGCAAAAGCATGCGCCCCAGAGGGTCGACGCCGCTGGCGTCATAACCGCAGGCAACGATGATCAGTTGCGGGCGATAACGCTCCAGCGCCGGCAGCACCATGCGTTGCATGGCGTGCAGATAAGCCTCATGGCCGCTGCCTGGTGGAAGGGGCACATTGACGTTGAGCCCGGCTCCAGCACCGCTGCCGGTATCGTGTTCGCCGGTGTAGCCGCGGGGGTAGGCGCGCTGCTGATGGATCGACAGTGTCAACACGTCGTCGCGTTCGTAGTAGATCGTCTGGGTGCCGTTGCCGTGGTGCACGTCCCAGTCGAGCACCGCCACACGCTCGATGCCGAATTGCTCGCGAGCGATCTCGATGGCGATGGCGATGTTGTTCAGGTAGCAGAAACCCATGGCCTGATCGGGCAGGGCGTGGTGGCCGGGCGGGCGGCTGAGCACGTAGGCGTTGTCCAGTTCGCCTTGCAGCACCTGGTTGACGGCCGCACTGACCAGACCTGCCGATACCCGGGCGACCTCATAGGTGGCCGGGCCGACCGGTGCGCCCGGGTCGAGCAGGCCACCGCCGTTGGCGCACAGTTGGCGAAAGCGCTGCAGGTACTCGGGCGTGTGCACCTTGAGCATCTGCGCCATGGACACCGGCTCGCCGCCGCGCTGCACCAGCGACTTGCCCAGGCCCGAGACTTCCACCAGGTTTTTCAGGCGGCGCTTGGACTCCGGTGATTCGGCGTGGGCGGCACCCGACGGTGGTTCGACCCAGCCACCCACGGGCAAGGTCAGGGCGAACAGGCCACCGCTGTGCCAGAAGCAGTGTTCATCGTGAAAAAATCCGCTGTTGCTCATTTCTATTCCTTGTATCAGGGCAGGCTCAGCCTGCGGTGCCAACAGCGGCCACGGGCCCAGCCTGGGAGCGCACCCGGGCCATCACCAACGCGGCGGCGAGGTTCAGGGCGGCGAGGATAAACAGGCCGTATTCCAGGTGACCACTGGACTGCTTTATCCAGCCCATCATGAACGGGCTGGCGTAGCCGCCGAGGTTGCCGACAGTGGTCATCAGGGCGATACCGACTCCGGTGGCGGCGCCGGTCAGCAGCGTGCCGGGGATCGCCCACAGCACGTTGAATGCCGAGAGGCTGCCGGCCATCGCCAGGCACAGGCTGGCGAGGCACAACAGTGGCTGGTTGTGGAAAGTCGCGCTGAGAGCCAGGCCCAGGCACGCGGCGAGGATCGACAACGAGGCGTGCCAACGGCGTTCGCGGGTACGGTCCGAATGCTTGCCGACAAGCAGCATGCACACCGAGCCCACGGCGAACGGCACAGCCGACAACAGGCCGGTCTCCAACAGGGTCTGCTCACCCAGATTGCGGATAATCTGCGGCAGCCAGAACGACACACCGTAGGTGCCGCACAACAGGGCGAAATTGACGAACACCAGGCACCACAACGCACGGTGGCGGAAGGCGCTACGCAAGGTGTGGGTGGCACCCGCCTGCTCGTGCTCCCGACGTTGGCGGTCGAGGTCGGCGACCACCTTGGCATTCTGTGCGGCGCTCAGCCAGCGCACCTTGCCGGGGCGGTCATCGAGGTAGAAGAACACCACGATGCCGAGGAGCACCGCCGGCAGGCCTTCGAGCAAAAACAGCCATTGCCAGCCGGCCAGGCCGTGCATGCCGGCAAAGGTCTGCATGATCCAGCCCGACAGCGGCCCGCCGATTACGCCGGCAAAACCCACGCCCAGGCTCAGACAGGCCAGGCCCTGGGATTGCGCATAGGACGGCAGCCAGTACGTCAGGTACAGCACGATGCCAGGGTAGAAACCGGCTTCGGCCACCCCGAGCAGGAAACGCAGGATATAGAACGAAGTGGGGGTGGAAACGAACATCATCGAGGTCGAAATGATGCCCCAGACCACCATGATCCGGGCGATCCACAAGCGTGCGCCGACACGCTGCATCATCATGTTGCTGGGGATCTCGAACAGGCAGTAGCCGAGGAAAAATACCCCGGCGCCAAAACCGAAGGCCATGTCGCTCAGGCCCACATCGGCGGCCATCTGCAATTTGGCGAAGCCGACGTTGACGCGGTCGAGGAAGGCCACGACGTAGAGCACGAAAAGGAACGGCAAGATGCGCCAGGCGATGCGGTTGTACAGCGAGCAATCCTGGTCGCTGACAAAGGTGTTGCGGGAAATGAGGTTCATCAGAGGCTCTCTGGAATTATCGGGCAGCCTGCATGCAAGGCAGGCAAAAAAGCTTTTTTTGGGCAGTGAGCGGTAAAACGGGACTTCGCTATTTTGTTTTTTTCTGCGAAACGCTGTTTCTCTGTGTGGTCGCGATATTAAGAAGCCCTCCGAGTGGATGTCAAGGATTGACGGGATGAATGGGCAACGGCGTGCCGTTGCCCCAGGTTCAGCGGCGGGATAGAGAGCGCGAGAGCAATAGCAGCAAGGTGGCGAACAGCACCATGATGGTCGCGGCGGCCAGCAGCACCGGGCTCAGGGCTTCGCGGGCGGTGGTGAACATTTCCCGCGGCAGGGTGCGTTGGTCGGGGCCGGCGAGGAACAGCGTCACCACCACTTCGTCCAGCGAGGTGGCGAAGGCGAACAGGGCGCCCGAGACCAGCCCCGGCGAAATCAGCGGCAAGGTCACCTGGCGCAGCGTGACCCAGGGTGTCGCGCCCATGCTGGCGGCCGCCCACAACAGGCGCTGGTTCAAGCCGCCGAGCGCAGCACCGACGTTGACGATGACGAAGGGCACCGCCAGGGTCGTGTGCGCCAGCACCAGGCCCAGGTAGCTGCGGGTCAGACCTGCACTGGAGAACACGAAGTACATGCCGACCCCGACGATCACCGCCGGCACGATCATCGGCGCGATCAGCAGCACTTCGATCACCCGCTTGCCAGGCATCGAAGGGTGACGCAGGCCGAGCGCCGCCAGCCCCCCCAGCAACACCGCGAGGGCGGTGCTGGTCAGGGCGATGGCAAAGCTGTTGGCCAGCGCGCCGAGCCATTGGCTGGAGCCGAAAAACTGCTCGTACCAGTGCAAGGTGAAGCTGCCCAACGGCAGCGACATGTAGCGGTTGTCGCTGAACGACAGCGGCAAGACCACCAGGATCGGCAGCAGCAGGAACGCCAGCACCAGCACGCCACTGAGCGACAGGCTCAAATTGCCGAACCACGCCAGTGGCCCGCGGTTGGGATTGCGGATCATCGTTTTGCTCCTTCGTGGCCGCGCCGAGCCAGGTGCGCCTGGACCAGATAAAGCAGGGTGGTGGCTACCAACAAAATCAGTCCGAGGGCTGACGCCAGGCCCCAGTTGAGGGTGCCGGTGGTGAATTGCGCGATGTAGAAGCTGATCATCTGGTCGGCAGGTCCGCCCAGCAGCGCGGGGGTGATGTAGAAGCCCAGGGTGACGATGAACACCATCAGCGCGCCGGCTGCCAGGCCTGGCAGCACTTGCGGCAGGTAGACCTGGAAGAACACTCGCAATGGCCGCGCGCCCATGGAATAGGCCGCCTGCACCAGCAAACGGTTACAGCCGGCCATGGCCGCCAGCAGCGGGAAGACCATGAACGGCAGCATCACGTGGACCAGCGCCAGGATCACCCCGAAGCGGTTGTAGAGCAGGTGCAAGGGGCTGTCGACCAGGCCCAGGCGCAGCAGCCAGGCGTTGACCAGGCCCTGGTCCTGCAACAACACCATCCAGGCAGTGGTACGCACCAGAATCGAGGTCCAGAACGGCAGCAGGATCAACAGCAGCAAGGCGTTGCGGGTGCGCGGCGTACGCTTGTCGAGGAAGGCGCACAGTGGGAACGCCAGCAGCACACAGACCAGCGTGGTGATTGCCGCAATGCCGAAGGTGCGCCCGAGAATGGCCCGGTACAGCCCGGTTTCCTCTTTGGCCACCAAACCATCGCGGTAGTCGTGCTTCAGATCCACCGCTGACAGCAGGTGATAGCTGCCGACCGGCCCCGTGGCGCGCTTGAAAGTCTGCCACGTCGCGTTGTCCAGCCAGCGCGGATCGAGGGCCTGCAGCGAGGCCGCCGTGCCGTCCAGTTGCGCCGCTTCACGGCGCGCGGCGGTCAACAGGGCACGCAGTGCCGGTGCCTCATACGCCAGACGTCGTGCTGCTGCCGCGAGCTCTCGCGGTTGCACCTGGCGCAGGTCCTTCACCAGTGGCGCGAACAGGCGTTCGTCCGGCGCCGAGGTGCCGTCCCAGTTGGCAACCGCCAGGGCCGTGGCGGGCAACGCTTCAGTCAGTTCCGGATCGGCCACGGCGCGCCACAACAGCGTGCCGATGGGGCCGACGAAGGTCAGCAGCAGGAACAGCACCAACGGAGCCAGCAGGCCATAGGCCCGCCACAGCGCGGCGCGATCCTTGCGCGCCACCACCGGGATGGCGTTGTCGAAGGCGAGAGCACTCATGTGATTTCCCCCGGCTCACTTGGCCGCCCAGGCGGTCCATTTGGCATTCAGTTCATCGATGCGGTCGACCCAGAAATGGTCATCCAGCACCAGCACGTTGGCGCTGTTCTGTGGCGCACTGGGCGAGTCGACCATTACCGCCGGGTCGGTGTCGGCGATGCCCTTGAGCGAGGTGATGCCAGTGGGTTGCAGGGCTGGCCAACGCTTCTGGTTCTCGCCGTCCCCCATCACCTTGAGCAGGCCGTAGGCCTTGTCCACGTTGGGCGAGTTGGCGAGGATTGCCCAGCTGTCCATCGTTTGCAGCGACTGGTTCCACACCAGCCCGAACGGCTTGTGGTCCTGGCGGATGGCATTGGTCACCCGGCCGTTGTAGGAGGTCGTCATCGCCACCTCGCCGGATGCCAGAAGTTGCATCGGCTGACCGCCGGCCTTCCAGAACAGTAACTGGCCCTTGATGCTGTCGAGTTTGTGGAAGGCACGCTCGACACCGCCGGGCGTGCCGAGGGTCTTGTAGACGTCGGCCGGGGCCACGCCGTCGGCCATCAGGGCCGCTTCCAGATTGCCTTTGGGGCCCTGGCGCAGAGCACGTTTGCCGGGGAAGGTGGCGGTGTCGAAGAAGTCGCTCCAGCCGGTCGGCGCACGCTTGAGTTTGCTGGTGTCGTAACCGATGACGAAGTTGTAGACCGCATTACCGATGCCGCATGTGCTGGTGGCGCCGGGGATATAGTTGGCCTTGCCGCCGATGCGGGAAACGTCCAGTGGCACGAACAAGCCTTCGCCACAGCCCAGTGCCAGGTCTTCGCCTTCGACCTGCACCAGGTCCCAGCCGCCGTCGTCGCTTTCGGCACGGGTGCGCAGCAGTCCGATGCCGCCTTCCCAACTGTCGTCGACGACTTTATTGCCGCTGGCCTGGGTGTACGGCTTGAAGAAGATGTCCCGTTGCACGTCCTGATAGGCACCGCCCCAGGAGGCAACGGTCAGGTCGCGGGCCTGGGCGCCGCTGGCGAGCAGGGCGAGCCCGCAGAGGGTGAGGGTGCTGAAGCGGTGACGATTGATCATGGTGTGACTCCCAGCCTTTGGAATTGGAATTGGTTGGCAGTGATGCAGGTCGAGCCGATGCGTTATTTGTTGTTGTGTGGTCGTGCAATACGTCAGCGCAGCACCATGGCCTGTTCCGCCGGCACTGCCAGGGCCAGGGTTTCACCAGGCTGCGGGGCAGCGCGTCCGAGACTGGCTGGGTTGCAGGTCATCGACAGTTGCGCACCTCGGGCCATGCGCAGACGTATGCGGCTGTGGGCACCGTGGAAAATGCTGTCGATCACTTGCACGTTGATCGAGGGCTCGCCAGGTGCGGCCAGGCGCAGGTTTTCCGGACGAATCGCCAGCGCCGCGCGATCGCCTGGGGCCAGGCTGGCATCGGCGCAGCAGGCTTCATGGGTGCTGCCGTCTTCATCCAGGCGCACTTGGGCGTGGCTGGCGGTTCGGGCGATGACCGTGCTGTCGAGCAGGTTGGTCTCGCCCAGGAAGTTGGCCACAAAGCGGCTCGAGGGCCGCGTGTAGAGCAGGTGCGGCGCGTTGATCTGGGCGATTTTGCCGTCGTTGAACACCGCCACCCGGTCGGACATGGTCATCGCTTCGTCCTGGTCGTGGGTGACGTAGACGAAGGTGATGCCCAACTGTTGGTGGATGGCCTTGAGTTCCAGTTGCATGTGTTCGCGCAACGCCTTGTCGAGCGCGCCGAGAGGTTCGTCCATCAACAGGATGCGTGGGCGATAGACCAGCGCCCGAGCCAGCGCGACCCGTTGCTGCTGGCCGCCGGACAACTGCCCGGGGCGACGGTCCTCGAAACCCTCAAGACGCGCCAGGGCCAGTGCTTCACTGACCCGAGTGCGGGCCTCGGCGGCCGGTACCTTACGCAGGTTTAGCGGGAACGCCACGTTCTGCGCCACGCTCATGTGCGGGAACAGCGCGTAGCTCTGGAACACCACGCCCATGTCGCGCTTGTAGGCGGGCAGGGCGCTGATGTCCTGGCCATCCATGAGGATGCGCCCACGATCCGGGGCGTCGAAACCGGCCAGCATCATCAGCGTGGTGGTCTTGCCCGACCCGCTGGGGCCAAGCAGGGACAGGAACTCGCCCTGGCGAATGTCCAGGTCGAGGTTGTCGACCACCCAGCTGCGTTCGTCGTAGGTCTTGTACACGCCGTCGAAACGCACCACGGTCGAGGCGCTGGCCGGGGCGGCAATAGGGTCCTGCGGTAGCGGCATGGCGACCTCGGGCTGTGGGCGCAAGGACTGGGCGATCATGGCCGCACACCTGCATGGACTTCATCCAGTGCCTGGGCCACAGCCTTGAGAATAGTCTGGATCTGGTCGGCATCGACGATCAGCGGCGGCGCCAAGACCAGGGTGTCTCCCAGGGCGCGCAGCAGGATGCCGTTGCGTTGCAGCACCGTGCTGACCTGCTGGGCGATCTTCAGTTCAGCGGCGAACGGCTCGCGGCTGTGCTTGTCGGCAACGAATTCCAGGGCTGCCATCAGGCCGATGCCGCGTACCTCACCCACCAGCGGATGATCAGCCAGCGCGCGCAGGCCGGCCTGGAACGCCGGAGCCACTTCGCGCACATGGGCGACGATGTCCAGTTCGTCGTAAAGGCGCAGGGTTTCCAGCGCCACGGCCGCCGCCACCGGGTGGCCGCCGTAGGTGTAGCCGTGGCCGAGGCCGCCGAGGGCCTGGCTCTGGTCGGCAATGACCTGGTAGATGCGGTCGCTGACCAGCAGGGCGGAGATCGGTTGAAACGCAGCCGACAGGCCTTTGGCGCAGGTGAGCATATCGGGCTCGATGCCCACCGCCTCGCTACCCCAGTAATGGCCGGTACGTCCAAACCCGCAGATGACTTCGTCGGCGATCATCAGGATCTCGTACTTGCGCAGTACCGCCTGAACTTTGGCGAAGTACCCGGTCGGCGGCACGATCACGCCGCCGGTGCCCATGATCGGTTCGGCGAAGAACGCGCCGATGGTCTCGGGGCCTGCTTGCAGGATGGTTTGCTCAAGCTCCTCGGCCAGGCGTGTGGCGAAGGCTTCTTCGGTCTCCCCAGGCTCGCCCTGGCGGTACAGGTGCGGGCAGCGCACGTGGATCACATCCGCCAGCGGCTCGCCCCAGCCTTTATGCATGTTCGGCAACCCGGTGAGGCTGGCAGCGGCAAGGGTGGTGCCGTGGTAGCTGCGCTGGCGAGCGATCAGCCGATGCTTGCCCGGCTTGCCGATCGCGGTGTGGTAATAGCGCACGAACTTGATCGCGGTATCGACGGCCTCGGAGCCGGAGCTCTGGAACACCACCTTCTCCAGCCCCGCCGGGGCATGGGCAATCAACTCGGCGGCAAGGTCGGCGGCCGGACCGTGGCTGCGGTGGGCGAAGGTCTGCTGATAGGGCAGCTTGAGCATCTGCGCATGGGCGGCATCGGCCAGGCGTGGCTGGCTGAAACCCAGGGTGGCGCACCACAGCCCGGACATGCCCTCGATATAGCGCTGGCCGTTTTCGTCAAACACGTAGATGCCTTCGCCACGCTCGATCACCAACGGGCCGACCTGCTCATGCAGCCGCAGGTTGGTCTGGGGATGAAGGTGGTAGGCGATATCACGCTGGGCCAGTGCCGAGCCTTGGGCATTCATGGGCGTACTTCCTCTAGGGTTAACTCGTAAGCGTATGCGGGACGTAGTTTCATTTTTACGAGCTATCGGGATGCTCGTCAAATGTTTTCTGTTTCGCTGGTAGAAAAACTGTTTCGCACACGAAACCAAGGAGGGCGTTGTTTTTATACCTGGGATAATTTTCCTTTTTGAATCAACAGGTTTGCTGTTCAGAGCGTTGCTGGGCGCTCAGCGCGCTGGACGGTCGTCACTTGTCAGTGGCTCACGCTTGAGCGATATTCGCGCCATCGAGTTGTTTCGCCTGTGCGAACGGCGCGCACGAAAGGGAGACCCAAGACGATGAGTGAAGAAACCGGGAAGGGCGGCGTCAGGTCGGTGCAACTGGCGTTCGATGTGCTGGAACGCGTGGCCGGTGCCGACGGCGAAATCGGTGTCAGCGAGCTGGCGGCCCAATTGAATACCACCAAGGGCTCGGTATTCCGCCACCTGAAAACCCTGGTCGAGCGCGGCTACCTGAGCCAGAACCCACAGACATCGCGCTATCGCCTGGGGATCCAGGCGTTTGTGCTGGGACGCGTGGCAGCCAGTGGTATCGACCTGCTCAGCGCCTCGACCGACGCCATTCGCGACTTGCGTGAAGAATTGGGCCTGACGGTGGTGCTGTCGGCACTGCAAGGGCGCCGCCTTGTAGTGGTCGACACGCAACTGGGCAAGTCATCTCTGGAGATCGGCGTACGCACCGGCACCGAATTGCAGTTGCACTGCAATGCCCAGGGCAAGGTCGCACTGGCGTTCTCCCGACAATTGAATGTCGAGCAGGTCATGACGGCGGGATTGGCGGCCATCACCTTGCACACCGTCACGGACCCCAAGGTGCTGCAGCATCAGGTCAGCGAGGCGCGCCGCCAGGGCTGGGCAGCCGCGATAGAAGAGGAGACGCTGGGGGTGTCGGCGCTGGCAGCGCCAATTCTGGGGATCAACGCCGAACTGATTGGCACCCTCGCACTTGTGGCGACGGTGCAGTACATATCCAGAGACATCCATCCGGATCAGGTGCGCGCATTGAAGACGGCGGCATTGCGCGCGTCTTGGAACCTGGGGTTCAAAGGGGAGTTTTTGACTGATTGATGCGGTTGTGTTTGGTTAGAGGCTATCTGGATCCCCAAAAAACATCTGAATCCGCGACCTCAACCATCTCTCCCCCGGATCATTATCCTGCGACCCCCGCCACGCCATATGCAGCTCAAAGCTACGGGTCGGCAGCGGCGGATCCTCGGCACGTACGCCGCCGGCGGCGGTGAGGGCTTCGGCGGTGTAGTCGGGGACGGTGGCGACGATGTCGGTGCCGGCGAGCAGGGTGCTCAGGCCGTTGAACTGTGGGACGGCCAGTACCACGTGGCGTTTGCGCCCGAGTTTTTCCAGCTCTTCATCGATGAAGCCACTGAGGTCGCCGGCGAACGACACCAAGGCGTGGGGGCGGGCGCAGTAGTCGTCCAGGCTCAGGGGGCCGGGGACGGTGTCGGCGCGCAGCAGTTTGGGCTGGCTGCGGCGCAGCACCTTGCGCTTGGCGTTGGCCGGCAGGTCGGTGGTGTAACTGACGCCGATGGAGATTTCGCCGGAGGCCAGCAGGCCTGGCATCAGGATGTAATTGACCCGGCGCACCACCAGCACAATGCCCGGCGATTCGGCGCGCAGGCGCTTGAGCAGCATCGGCAGCAGGGCGAATTCGACGTCGTCGGACAGGCCGATGCGAAACACCGAGGTGCTGGTGGCCGGGTCGAATTCGGCGGCGCGGCTGACCGCAGTGGAAATCGAGTCGAGGGCCGGGGACAGCAGGGCGAAGATTTCCACGGCGCGGGCGGACGGTTCCATGCTGCGTCCGGTGCGCACGAACAGCGGGTCGTCGAACAGGCTGCGCAGGCGTGAGAGGGCCGCGCTGATGGCCGGTTGACCGAGAAACAGCTTCTCCGCGGCGCGGGTCACGCTGCGTTCATGCATCAGGGTTTCAAACACGATCAACAGGTTCAGGTCGACACGACGCAGGTCATTACGATTCATCTGGAGTCCTGGCAGAATCAGCAAACTTGACGAGAGCGGCCATTTGAGAACAATGACCGGCATGAATCTTACGGGGAAAGGCTGTTACTCTGCACCGAGTAAATCATTTTTCCCACAAGACGGGTTCGGTTTTCAAAGTGGATGGACGGATTGCCGCGGTTGCGGAATCAATGACAGGCATGTCGACTATTAATAGCCACTGATGGTCTTGGCGCGAAAGCCCGGATAGAGTTCAGGGCATTAGAGGTTAATTTGACGAGGTTTGCGATGTCCCGCACGATCCGTTTTCACAAGTTTGGTCCTGCCGAGGTGCTCAAGTGCGAAGAGCATGCGGCCGCTCAGCCGGCACCCGGTGAAGTACAGGTGCGTGTCGAGGCGATTGGCGTCAGCTGGTACGACACCCTGTGGCGGCAGAACCTGGCATCGTCCCATGCCCGACTGCCCTCCGGCATTGGCCAGGAAATGGCTGGCGTGGTCACCGCGCTCGGCGATGGCGTCGACGACCTGGCGATTGGTGACCGGGTAGCCAGTTTCCCGGCGCAAAGCCCCAACGATTACCCCGTGTACGGTGAGCAAATCGTGCTGCCGCGTACCTCCGTGACCCGCTATCCCGACGTGCTGAGCCCGATCGAGGCCGCGGTGCACTACACGCCGCTGCTGATCGCTTATTTCGCGCTGGTCGATCTGGCCCGGGTCAAACCGGGGCAATTTGCCCTGGTCACTGATGCCAGCCACTGCGCCGGACCTTCGTTCGTGCAATTGGGCAAGGCCCTGGGTGTGCGGGTGATTGCCGCGACCAAGAGCGCTGACGAGCGTGAGTACCTGCGTTCGCTGGGTGCAGAGAAGGTGATTGTCACCGAAGAGCAGGACCTGCTGATGCAGATCAACAAGCTCACCGACAACCGCGGTGTCGATGTGGTATTCGACGGTCTCGGCGGCCCGCAGATGTCGCTGCTGGGCGACGTCCTGGCGCCTCGCGGCAGCCTGGTGTTGTATGGCCTGCAAGGCGGCAACCAGACACCGTTTCCGGCCTGTGCGGCGTTCCAGAAGAACATTCAGTTCTTTGTGCACTGCATCGGTAACTTCACCGGCAAGCCGGAGTTGGGAATTGCTCAGGACCCGGTGGCCATGCAGCGTGCCCTGCGCGAGATCAACCAATTGACCGCCGACCGCGTGCTATTGCCGCTCAAGACCCGGGTGTTTCCATTTGCCGAGTTTGTCGAGGCACACCGCTACATGGACGAATGCCCATGCCGAGAGCGCGTGGCGCTGCAGATCGAACCGGCCTGAATCTCGGCCACCGACGAAAGCCCGCGAAAGCGGGCTTTTGCATTTATGGGCCGCTGTTAACTCACTGTTTTTCTTTAATTGATTGAAGAATGGCGCAACTGAGCTGGTTTTTCCCTGCGATCTGTATCTTCTAATCAGCATCTAAGCCCTGATAATTGAATGACTACTTTCATCTCAAGGAATGAGTCATGGTTGAGCCTTATGTTTTAGTTGGCACCCCGCCGGGTGCCTGGTGTATGGATCAGTGCTTATCTACGTCTCGTGTTGAGAATCGGTTGTTGAGGTCGACGTTAGTTAGTTGTTATTCGGCTAATTGGTTGTTGATTCCTAATTTGATGTACTCATTGTCTGTAGGACATTGTGGGAAGCATCCTAAGAAGCGCCGTTTAGAAGGCGAAGTCCAATGTTCATGCGGGCTTTGGCGATATTTCCGCTTGCCGGTGTTATGGCCGCTCAATCGTGTCAAATGGTGTCTGTAGTCAAAGTGCTAGCATTTATACACCGATACTAAAGACCCGTATTAAGCATTCATCATCGACGCGCTTGTAGCGGTGGATGAGTGTTCTTTGGGTACCGTTCTATTGAATATCAGGTAAATAACGATGAGCGCCATTCATGATTCAGCGATGAACAATGTCTATCACCAGGTATTGACTCGTCTGTTGAGTTTTTTCTCCCGGGCAGAGCGCACCGCCCTGCAACTTCTAATCCAGCGTCTGTTAGTCGCGGCCGGAGGCCCGGATCGTATCGGTCATTACAAAGTATTGGTCTCGCATTCCGGTAGCCGCGACAGTTGTTACACCCTGGCTTTCATGCGTGCCGCGCAACTGAGTATCGCCGGCAGAAGTCCTGCAACCTTCCAGATGCGTGTTGCGACTCTGCGTCTGGGGGCTACGACACCGACCATGATGGAATCCATTCACCGCAGCTACAACGCCCTGTTTGTCTACGACGATCCTCGCGTCGAAGTATTGATGGTCGACCATCGTGAAGTCCTGCCCTTCGCCCATCCGACGCCGATTTCGGATGCCGGCCGCGAGCTCAATCGCCGAAATCTGTTGTTGCTCGGGCACCTGCGAACGCCCGGCAGCATTTATGAAGTAGGTGATGAGGGCTACCTTGCCATGGGCGATTTTTATGCCCAGATGGTTCGCTGGGAGGGTGGCGTGGACGCCCTGGTGGGCGGGGAAACGGCGCGCCAGCAACGGCAGTTCATCGCGGGGTTGCTGCGCGGTGCGAGAAAGGCCGGGCTGTCGGCGATGCCTGTGCCGACGCAGAGTTTTGAAGGTTTGTTCGACACCCTTGAAGAGCTGCAGGAGGATTTGTTCCGCGAGCTCTACGCCGGGCATGACCAGGTCGAATGGCGACCGCATTCCGGGTTTGACGCCCGACGCGGGACCCTGCATATCGATATTCAGGACCTGGTGACTGGCAATATGGAAGAACGCTGGCCGCTGTTGACCGAGTTCCTTGGCTTGCAGCCCGACGAGCGGGATCTGCAGATGCGTGAAAACGACTTCGCCAGCCCTTTGTTGTCGGCCCATTTCCACGGCTTGCAGGCAGCTTATCTGTACGGCCACACCTACGAACGTGGGTTCACCCATTACGTGCAACATGCGCTGCTGCTCATGCGCCGGCGTGGCGTGCCCGAACGGTTTTGCCAGCAGGCCCTGGCGCTGTACGGGGAGCCCCGCGATGTCGCGGAATTGCGGGTACAGGCCAATATCGAGGCGCAGCAAGTCCTCGGCCTGAGCGAAGCGCAACAGGTATGCCTGCTGTTCGCCCCCTTTGCCCATGGCGGGGCAGGACTCGAGCGTTTTCTGCGGCGCTGTCATCCGGGCATGCTGGTGGCGCAGCTCGACCTGCATAAAGCACTGCAGGGGCAGGCCGCACCGGAGCCGGTGGCGCAATGGATAGTCGATGTCAGCGGTTTGCCGCTGGCCCAGGTTCGTAGCCTTTACGCCAGGGATCCGATCGACGCTGGCGAGCCAATCCCCAGTCAGGAAGCAGCACCTGCGCGTAGTGATTCGCCGGTGCCGACTGAACGTTCGGCGAGACGTTGAAGGTGGCCGCATTGATGGATCGCACAGGCCTGGGGCGACTTCGCGCCGGAAACAGCACCCGGGCTTGCCCGCGGCGCGGTCACTTGCCATGAAAGCGCACAGAGAAATTGATTTCGCCTACCAGGCCGTGTACCGCTACTTGACGAACCTGATCAATGAAATGGGGGCGGAGCGGCCGATCAAGTTGCCGTCGCTGCGTCAGCTGGCGGAGCGCTTGGGGGTATCGATCTCGACCATTCAGTACGCCTACTCGCTGTTGGAAAAGGAAGGGCGGGTGTACTCGGTGGCCAAGTCCGGATATTACGCCTTGCCGGTTGCGCTGAATGCCGCGTTCTGTGGAGGTAACGATCTGCTGGAAAGCCTGTATGTCAGCGTCCGGCGCCCCGGCATGCTGGTGATGAGCAGTGATGAGCCGGCGCAGTTGCAATCGCTGGACAGTCCCTTGCTGCTGCTGGAGCGCGAACTGGTGCGTCAGTATCCGCGTCAGCAGCAACCGCACTCGCAGCCCTGTGGCGAGCTGGAACTGCGCACGGCGCTGGCAGCCCGTTACACCACTTCGCCGATTCGCTGCTGGCATCCCGACGATGTCTATATCGGGGCCGATCTGCGCGGGGTGCTGGAGATCCTGATCGCCGTGCTGGGGCTCAAGGGCGCCACGGTGCTGGTGGAGTCGCCCTGCGACTGGGTCATCCTGCGCCTGTTGCAATCGGCTGGGGTCAGGGTGATTGAACTGCCTTTGGCCAGCAATGGCAGCCTTGACCCGCAATTGCTCGCCCGTCTGCTCGCCACCGAGAAGGTGCAGATGGTACTGCTCTCGTCCGGGGTCAGCATGCCCAGCGGTAGCGTCATGCCGGAGGACAATCGCCAGAGCATTGCGCGGATGTTACGCCTGCATGGCTGCTGGGTCCTGGAGAACGATGTCTATGGCGAGTTGAGCCACGAGCCCAGCGAGCGGCGTCTGCGGGACCTGCTCGATCCCGAGCGCCTGCTGGTGTTCTCCACTTTCGAGAAACTCATGGGCCCGGAAGCGCCCTACGGTTATCTGCTGTCGCGGGCGTTGAGCATGGAGCTGCAACGGACCTTTTTGCTGCGGTCCTTTCGCCTGTCGCCGATTCGTCAGAAAGCCATCGCCCGGCTTTACAGCAGCGGGCGCATTGATCAGCACCTGCAAGTGCTGCGGCGCCTGTTGTGTGAGCGCAAGGCGCGGATGCTGCAGGTAATGCAGGAGCGTCTGGGCGATGCCATGGAGTGCGTCGAGCCGAGGGGCGGGGCCACGCTCTGGCTCCGTTCGCTGCGGCCGGTGGACATGCGCCGGGTGTTCCAGCGCATGCTCAAGCAAAGCGTGGTGATCGCCCCGGGTGAGCTGTTCAGCCTGCATGGCCTGCACGCCCAGCATGTGCGCCTGAGTCACGCCTTCAGCGCCCAGCACGATCTTGACATGGCCATGAGTCAGTTGGCCGACGCCCTGCGCCTGGAGCTCATTGACTGAGCGGCGGGCAATTTTAACTGCGCGCTGGCGGATATATAACGTCGCTCAATGGTCAAACTGCCAGTAAACTGCATCAGCAGTATTTTGGCTCCAGTCTTTGTAGGAGCGAGCCTGCTCGCGAAAAACTGTAGGCGCCGCGATTATCCAGAATGATCGCATGATCGTTCACGTTCTTCGCGAGCAGGCTCGCCCCTACAGCCCTATACCCGAACCACTTTTTTTCAGAGGTTTTGCATGACACTCAGTCCTTTTGCGGGCAAACCGGCGCCAGCCCAGTTGCTGGTCGATATCCCGCGACTGGTAACGGCCTATTACACAGGCCAACCGGACGCTTCGGTGGCAACCCAGCGTGTCGCGTTCGGCACCTCGGGGCACCGTGGCAGCTCGTTCGAGCTGAGTTTCAATGAATGGCACGTACTGGCCATCAGCCAGGCTATCTGCCTGTACCGTCAGGCCCAGGGTATCGACGGACCGCTGTTTGTCGGGATCGACACCCACGCGCTGTCGACCCCGGCCGGTGCCAGCGCCTTGGAAGTGCTGGCGGCCAACGGCGTGACCGTGATGATCGCGGCGAACGACGAGTACACGCCGACGCCGGCGGTGTCCCACGCCATTCTCTGCTACAACCGGGGTCGTACCACGGGGCTGGCGGACGGTATCGTCATCACGCCATCGCACAACCCGCCGCAAAGCGGCGGCTACAAATACAACCCCACCAACGGTGGCCCAGCCGATACCCACATCACCAAGTGGATCGAAGCCAAGGCCAACGAATTGCTGGCGAACAAGCTCGCCGGGGTCAAGCGCATCAGTGTCGAGCAGGCGCTCAAGGCCGACACCACCCATCGCCATGACTACCTCAATACTTACGTCGCAGACCTGGTCAACGTCATCGATTTTGACGCGATCCGCGACGCCAAACTGCGCCTGGGCGTCGATCCGCTGGGGGGTGCCGGGGTGCGCTACTGGTCGGCGATTGCCGAGCACTATCGCCTGGACCTGGACGTGGTCAACACCGAGGTCGACCCGACCTTCCGCTTCATGTCGGTGGATTGGGACGGGCAGATCCGCATGGACCCGTCCTCCAGTCATGCGATGCAGGGCTTGATCGGCCTCAAGGAACGTTTTGACGTGGCCTTTGCCTGCGACCCGGACCACGACCGCCACGGTATTGTCACACCGTCCGGTGGCCTGCTGGCGCCGAACAACTACCTGGCCGTGTCCATCGACTACCTGTTCCAGAACCGCCCGCAATGGCGTGCCGACGCCGCCGTGGGCAAGACCGTGGTCAGCAGTGGCCTGATCGACCGGGTGGCCAAGCGCCTGGGCCGTCGCCTGTACGAAGTGCCGGTGGGCTTCAAATGGTTTGCCGACGGTTTGTTCGACGGCTCCCTGGGCTTTGGCGGTGAAGAAAGCGCCGGTGCTTCGTTCCTGCGCAAGGACGGCGGCGTCTGGAGCACCGACAAGGACGGTCTGATCCCGGCCTTGCTGGCGGCGGAAATGACCGCCCGTACCGGTCGCGATCCAAGCCAGGCGTATGCCGCCCTGACCGCCGAGCTGGGTGAACCCTTTGCCGTGCGTGTCGATGCCAAGGCCAGTCCCGAGCAGAAAGCCCTGCTGGGCAAGCTGGCGCCAGAACAGGTCAAGTCCACCGAACTGGCCGGCGAAGCGATCCAGCAGATCCTCAGCAAGGCGCCGGGCAATGATCAGGCAATTGGCGGCCTGAAGGTGATGACCGAAAACGGCTGGTTCGCCGCCCGTCCTTCGGGCACTGAGGACATTTACAAGATCTACGCCGAGAGCTTCATTGGCGATGCGCACCTCAAGCAATTGGTGCAAGAAGCGCAGGCGTTGGTGGATGGGGCGATTAGCGGGTAATCATTGTAGGAGCTAGCCTGCTAGCGATTCAGGCGCTGCGGTGTATCAGATACGCCGCCATCGCGAGCAGGCTCGCTCCTACAGTTCATGTTACCGCCCGGCATGCCTCTCACCGGCGCAAATACGACCCGAAATCAATATCCCCGGCACTGAGGATCGCCTGCACCCGGTTGTGCACGTTGAGTTTGCGCAGAATCGCCGAGACGTGGGCCTTGACCGTGGTTTCGGCGATTTCCAGGGTGTAGGCGATTTGCTTGTTCGATTCCCCTTTGGTCATTCGTTCCAGCACCAGCAACTGCTTGCGGGTCAGCGCCTGAAGCAGTTCGGGTGGGAAGCTCGGGGTGTCGTTCATTCGCCGTGGGCTGCTGCTCTTCTGGGTGCGGATGATGTCGGGCGGCAGGTAGACGTTGCCATTGAGAATCTGCTCGATGGCATCGGTCATCTGCGCCCGGGGCGAAGACTTGGTGATGAAGCCCACCGCTCCATAAGTGATGGCCTGCAGGACAATCTGCTTGTCCTGCTCGGCCGAAACGATCACCACCGGAATGGTCGGTGCCTCGTTGCGCAGGTTGATCAGGCCATTGAGACCGTGCATGCCGGGCATGTTCAGGTCGAGCAGGATCAGATCCAGATCGTCATGGCTTTCAGTCAGCGCCAGGGCACTGTCGAGGTCGGCAGTTTCCATCACCTCGCTGCCGGGGAAACCATCACTGATAACGTTATGGATCGCTTCGCGAAACAGCGGGTGATCGTCGGCAATCAGAATTTTATACATAGCCTCTCACCTCATTATTTTGATTATGGTGTGGCAATAACACGCAAGGTGCAACGTCAGGGAAAAGCCTCGGGCTGTGCGGTTGTCAGGGGCAGGTTGGCGGCCTGCCAGGCGTCGACGCCGTCGCGGTACCAGTACAGGCTCGTATAGCCCAGGGCGGCGGCGCGTTTCACCGCGTTCCAACTCAACCAGCAATCAGAGCGGCAGTAGAACACCATTGGCCGGCTGTGATCGCCAGCGGTCAAACGGGCGAGATTGCCTGCGAAGTAGGCTTGCCAGAGCGGGGTCAGTTCACCATCGCCGGTGTTGGCCAGCCAATGGCTGCCGGGCACATTTTCGTGAGGCTGATCTTCGATGAAGCGTTCGTGCAGCCATTGCCGTCGATAGACGTCGATCAGCAACGGCGCCGGGGTTTGTTTCAGCAACGTTTGCAGGGCAGGGGTGTCGACCAGGGTCGCGCCGTCGAGTTGCTGCGGCGTCGGGCTGCGGTAGACATCGATGCGGTAACCGTCACTGGAAAATAGCGCGGTCTGGGCCTGGGCGACGCCCAACATGAGGCACAGCGAGAGCAGCGCCAGGCAAGGGCGCAGGGGACGGCGGCAGGCACGCGGCATAAAGGTTCAGTCCTTATTGTTGTGACCTATTACATGCCTGTCGCAGTGCGTTGGGAATGCGACGTTAGACAGGAAAAGCAGTACTAAAGTACTGGTTTCATTATTTGTAGGAGCAAGGGTTGTGCTCAATTGGCCTTTCGCACCGCAGCATGCTGCGGATTGAACGTCAGCACCGCCAGTAGCGCAAACACCAGGGTCAGCCCGGCGCACACCGCCAGGGCCAGCGGATTGAGGCGTTCATATAAGGCAAACCGCACCAGTTCCACCGCATGAGTGAACGGGTTGAGCGCGCACAGCCAGTACAGCCACTCACTGGACTCGCGCATCTTCCACAACGGATACAGCGCCGAAGACAGGAAAAACAGCGGGAAGATCACGAAGTTCATCACCCCGGCGAAGTTCTCCAGCTGGCGAATCGCATTGGACAACAACAGCCCCAGCGCGCTGAGCATCAGCGCCACCAGCAGCAACGCCGGCAACGCCAATAGCATGCCAGCGGCCGGTGGGCGGACGCCATACAGCCAGGCAATCATCAGGAACGCATACACCTGCAGCAGCGAGATCAACGCCGTTGCCAGCAATTTGCTGCACAGCAGAAAGGTGCGCGGCAACGGGCTGGTGAGCAGCACGCGCATGCTGCCCATCTCCCGGTCGTAGACCATCGCCAGCGAGCCCTGCATGCCGTTGAACAGCAGGATCATGCAGGCCAGCCCGGGGATGATGTAGACCTCATAGGGGATATAGGTGTCGTAGGGTTCGATGATCGCAATGCCCAACGCCGCGCGAAACCCGGCGGCGAACACCAGCAGCCACAACAGCGGGCGCACCAGGGCGCTGAGAAAACGCGTGCGCTGCAACACGAAACGCAGCCATTCGCGCAGCACGATGCCGCGCAGGCATTCCCAGTAGGCGCTCATGATGTAACTCCTGATGGGACTGTGGTGGTCAGGCGGGCGAAGGCCGAGTCAAGGTCGCCGCCGTGGGCCTGGCTGAGAACGGCCGCCTGACCGCTGGCGACCAGGCGGCCTTGATGGAGAATCAGCAAGTCGTCGCTGGGTTGTACTTCGTCCAGCAGGTGGGTGGTCCACAGCACGCTCAACCGCTGTTCGCGGCACAGGGTGCGGAGGTGCTGGTTGAGGGCCAGGCGGCTGGCCGGATCGAGGCCGACGCTGGCTTCGTCGAGCAACAGCAGGCGTGGTTCATGCAACAGGGCGCGGGCGATTTCCACACGGCGACGATGCCCACCATTCAGTTCGCGCACCCGTTCGCGGCGCCGCTCCATCAAGTCCTGGCGTGCCAGCTCGGCCTCGACTCGCAGCCCGCTCTGGCGCCGTGACAGGCCATGCAGGGCGGCGTGATATCGCAGGTTCTGTTCGACGCTAAGGTCGAGGTCGAGGGTGCTCTGCTGGAACACCACGCCCAATTGCCGCAGAGCCGGGCCGGCGGCGTTGCGCAGCGAACAGCCGCCGACGCGGATGTCGCCCTGCTGCAGATCATAGAGTCGGGTCAACAGCGCGATCAGGGTCGATTTGCCTGCGCCGTTAGGCCCGAGTACCGCAGCAAAACGTCCCGGCGCCAGGCCGAAAGTGACCTGGCGCAGCGCCTCGCGGGCGCCATAGGCAAAGCTCAGGTCGCTGACGTCGAGGGCGTTCATGGGGTGACCACCACGCCCCAGGGATAACGCCCGACCTTCACCGACTTGATGACTTTGAGGCTGTCGACGTCAATCACCGAGACATCGCCGCTGACGCCATTGGTGGCCAGCAGCTGTTTCTGATCCGGGGTAAATGCCATCTGCCAAACGCGCCGCCCCACCAGCAGATAGTCAAGAATCTTGAAAGTGTTGGCGTCGATCACCGCCACATGGTTGGCCGGGCCGAGGGCGACGAATCCGTACTTGCCGTCGGCACTGAGCTTGACCCCCACTGGCTGGACCTTGTCCGGGTGCACGCCCTTGATCGCGAAGTTGAGAGTCTTGAGCACGTTGCGGCTGGCCACATCGAGAATGGTCACGGTGCCGCCGATTTCTGCCGAGGCCCAGAGCTGCTTGCCGTCCGGAGAGAATTCGACGAAGCGCGGACGCTGGTCGACCAACGTGCTGTCGGCCAGGGTCTGGGTGCTGGTGTCGATCCAGTGCAGCATGTTGGTCGTTTCACTGGTGTTCACCGCCCACTTGCCGTCGGGGCTGACCGCCATGCCTTCGGGCTCGACGCCGACGTTGATCTGGCCGAGCACCTTGGAGGTCTCGGTGTCGATCACCGTGACCAGCGCATCGTCCTCGTTGGACACATACAGCCAGCGGTTGTTGGGGTGCAGGGCGAATTGCTCGGGGTCCTTGCCGGAGGGCAGTTCCTTGATGATCTTGCGGGTCGCCACGTCCATCACCTGGACCCGGTCCGAATCGCTGGCGCAGATGTACAGCAGCTTGTTGTCATGGGACAGCAGCAGGCCGCGCGGACGCTGGCCGACCGGCAGGGTCTCGGTGACTTGCAGGGTCTGCATGTCGATCAGGCTCAGGCTGTTGTCCTTTTCGTTGGAGACCCAGGCAGTACTTGCCGCGGCGTGCCCGGCGGCGAGTAACAGGGCGCAGGAAAGCAGGGTGCGGCGCATGGTGGATTCCTTTTTGTTGTTGTCGTTGTCATGGGTGTCGATCAGGGAAAGCGGCAGCTGACCTCGGCCTTGTCGTAGCCCAGGCTGTCCATTTCGTTGAAGGGATGGAGGAAACCGTCCTGGGGCGAAGTGCTGACCAGCGCCCTTGGCTGGACGATCGGGATCGGTTGCCGCAGTTGGCCATTCCACGGCCGATAGCTGAGCTTGCGGCCCTTGAAACCGTCCAGCGGCAACTGGTCGCTGAGCTCCAACTGACGGATCGCCATCGGCTCGCTCTGGCGCAGTTTGCTGACCGCACTGGCGATGCTGCGCACGGCAATCCAGGCGGCGAAATCCCGGTCGTTCATCCAGCGTCCGGCGAGGGCTTCAAAGCGCTTTTGCAGTTGTGCGGCGCCGTAGGTTTCCACGGTCTTGTGCCAGCCCACCGGCGTCAGGCCCTGGGTGCCGGCGACCGGGCGTGGGTACCAGGTCTGGTAGGGCACGTACTCGCCGAAGTCGCCGCGCTCGTCGGCCACCAGCACCACGTCGTACTCGGCGGTCTGAGTGAACAGCGGCATATCGGCCTGGGCGCTGCGCCGCTGATCGTTGTCGAAGGTCCAGGCTTTTTCCGCCACCAGTTGCACGCCGAAGCGCTTGGCGGCGCGGCGCAGGGCGGCGGCATAGGCCTGGTCGTCCTCGGTGGGGCCCACGATCAGCAGCGCCCGCTGCCATTTGCGCACGACCAGGAATTGTCCGAGGGCATCGGCGAGCATGGCGCGGCTGGGCAGGCTGTGCAGTACGTTGGGCAGGCATTCGGTGCTGCGCAGGCGGTCATCGGCGCTGCCAGCGTTGAACAGCAGGCTGTCGGGCAGGGCGGCACTGAGTTGGCGCAGGCTGGCGGCCGGTGCGTTGATGACGAACAGGCGCAGGCCTTGGGCGTGCTGGGCCTGGGCAGCGGCGAGCAGCGCCTCTGGGCTGTCGACGCTGGCGCTTTCGAGGCTGTAGCTCTGGTTGAGAAAACGCCCGGTGCTGTTGCTGTCGGTGATTGCCAGTTGCGCGCCGCGCAGCCCCGCATCGCTGGGTTCGGGGATCACGTTGGACAGCAGCGGGCCGGGGTCTGGGCGGTAGCCGAGGTAGCCGATGCGCACCTGCAGCGGCGCCTCGGCGGCCTGGCTGTGGGTCGCCAGTCCGGCGGCGCAGGCAATCGCCAGCAGGTAGTTCAGGGCGTAGGGGACTAGCTGGCGCATGGGGCACTTCCTCTGGGGTAGCGCCAGCATAGGAAGGCCACGACGACCTGCAAATATGCAGAAAGTACCGCTGGGGCAGTACCAAGGTAGTAACTCGTCGGGGCCGGCGTGGTTTTAGCATGGGCTATGGCGGCTACCATCCGGAGGGGATCGACCATGCGAATTCTCAAGGCATTGCTCCTGCCGTTGCTGCTGATCCTCAGCATGATCGGCATCGACCGGCTGCACGGTGCCCAACCGGCACCCTTGCGTTTGATTCCGGCCAGCGGCGGGCGCTAGGCATGTCGGCGCTATGGCGGATCAACCTGTGGGTCGGCGGCTTTTTTGCCCTGGTGACACTGGCCTGCGTCGGCCTGCTGCTGCACCAGGCGCTGGCGGACGTCGAGCGCGAGCTGCAATCGGCGCAGGCGGTGGTCGAGTACCTGAGCGACAGCGCCGAGCGTGACCCGGCCGGCCTGCAACCGCGCCTGACTGAAAGCCTGCGTCACGTACGGGTGCAGTGGCTGCAACCTGGCGAGACAGCGCCTTCAACGCCGCAGAGCGGGTTGGACGCCTGGTTGGGACGACTGTTGTTCGCCGAGGCCCGACACAGTGCGCGGCTGCTGGATCTGGCGGACGGTCGGCGGGTGCAGATCGCCCTCGATCCGCGGGATGAAATCGACGAAGTCTGGGATTCCCTGCAGCAGTTACTGAGCCTGTGCGGCCTGGCGTTGCTGGTCAGCCTGTTGACCATTCGCTGGGCGGTCAGCCGTGGCCTGGGCCAGTTGCAGCAACTGCAGCGGGCCTTGCAGCAGGTCTGCGACGGGCAGCTCAAGGTGCGCCTGCCCACCGAGGGCGTGGCGGAAGCGCGGCAGCTGGCGACTCAGTTCAATCGCATGACCGAGGCCCTGGAGCAGGCCCGTGCCGACAACACCCACCTGACGCGCACCCTGTTGGCGGTGCAGGAGCAGGAACGCACCCATCTGGCGCAGACCCTGCACGACGACCTCGGTCAGTACCTGGCGGGCATTCGTGCCCAGGCCTGTCTGCTGCGGCTGGTGGTGGACCAGCCGGAGACCGTCGAGCGCACGGTGCGTGAGCTGGAGCACAACTGCGAGCACTTGCAGCAAGGGTTTCGCACGCTGGTGCGCGAGCTGTATCCGGTGGCCTTGCAGCATCTGCCGCTGGCTGCAGCCTTTGCCTTGCTGGTGGAGCAATGGCAGGGCCGCCAAGGCATCGAATGCCGGCTGCGGGTCGGCGCACAGCTGCCGGTGTTGAGCTTGCCTGAGCAGGCCCACCTCTATCGCCTGCTGCAAGAGGCGCTGACCAACGTCGCCCGGCATGCCCAGGCCAGTCAGGTGCGGGTTCGTCTGCAGCAGCGCGGCGGGCGCCTGCGCTTGCTGGTGCGCGACAACGGGCGCGGGGCGCAGCGGCCGCAACGGCCGGGTGTCGGTCTGTATTCAATGTTCGAGCGAGCCCGCAGCCTTGGCGGCGAGCTGCGCATCATCAGTCAGCCCGGCGCCGGATGGGCGCTGGCCTTGAGCATGCCTGTGGAGGCGTCATGAATATTCTGCTGGTCGATGACCATGCGGTGGTCCGCCAGGGCTACGCGAGCCTGTTGCGCGCGCTGTTGCCGGCGATCGAAGTGCGCGAAGCGGCCACCGGTGAAGAGGCGCTGGCTCGGGTGCAGGAGGCGGTGCCCAACCTGGTGATCATGGATTTCGGCCTGCCCGGTATCAGCGGCCTGGAAACCACCCGGCGCCTGCGCCAGCGCCTGCCGCAGCTGCGGGTGCTGTTTTTCAGCATGCACGATGAATTGCCCTTGGTGCGCCAGGCGCTGGATGCCGGTGCCTCGGGCTACCTGACCAAAAGCTCGGCGCCGGAAGTGTTGATCGAAGCGGTGCAGCGGATCCTCGCCGGCCATGCCTACATCGAACAACCCCTGGCCACCCAGCTCGCCTGCCACCCACAGCAAGACACCCGCGACCCGCGCCTGCAAAGCATGACCCAGCGTGAGCTGGAGATCTTTGTGATGCTCGCCAAAGGCACCCCGGCCCGGACCATCGCCGAGCAATTGAGCATCAGCAGCAAGACCGTGTCCAACCACCTGACCCTGCTCAAGAGCAAGCTGCAGGTGTCGTCCCATGCGGAGTTGGTGCATCTGGGGATTGATATGGGGGTGGTGCGGGTGGCGGGGTGACTTGGGGTGGCCTTGCACCAATATTGTGTTCGACGCGGTGTCTGTGGAAGCTAGCCTGCTAGCGATGGCGATCTGTTTGTGTACATATCCATTGCTGCGGTAACGGCGACTTATGGTTGCGCCGGTATGACTCACCCACATGGGTTACAAATCAGTTCACTCACATAGGTAACAGTTTTTAACTGGCAGGGTCGGTTTTTGAGGATCTGACCATGCCTTGGCGAGAGCTAAAACCTATGGACCTGAAATTGCTTTTCATCGCGGACTACATCAAGGGTCCGCCCAGCTTCAGTGCCCTCTGCCAGGCTTACGAAATCAGTCGCAAGACCGGCTACAAGTGGGTCGAGCGGTATGAAAAAGAAGGCCCGGCGGGACTCGAGGAGCACAACCGTCGCCGGCTAACGAGGCGGCCTACCGGCCGACCTGGTTTTTCAGGTTGGTGCAGAGCCCTGTAGGAGCGAGCCTGCTCGCGAAGAGCCTGAGGCCACCGCGTACATTCAGTACAGCTGCGTCACCGTTGACGACCATCGACAGCAGGCTGGCTCCCACAAAGGGCTGAGCTGCACCGGCTTCCCTGAATAGGCCGGCCGGTAGGCCGCCTCGGCTGCTTTTGATTTTGATCCACCGGCCCCGTTACCGCAGGAATGGATATGTACACCTTAAGGCAGCCATCGCTAGCAGGCGCCCACAATGAACAGTGCCGTTCAAATTGCATCCAGTTCATCTATCCCAGGTAGTAGGACACCCCCGGCACCCCTCCATATTCGCATCCTGAAAATTCCCATAATGCTGACGCGAACCGCTGAGGTTCGCCTGCTCCAGGTTGCTTTCGCCGAACTTGGCTTCCTGCAAATTGGCGTCGCTGAGGTCTGCGCCCTTGAGGTCGGCCTTGCTCAGCCAAGCCATTTCCAGGTCGGCGGCGCGCAGGTTGCTGTTGTGCAGTTTGGCCCCGGAGAGGCGGGCGAATTGCAGGTAGGCGCCGCTGAGGTTGGCGTCCTTGAATTGCGCGCCCTGGGCGAACAGGCCCCAGCCCTGGATCGCCATCAGGTTGGCGCCGCTGAAGTCCGCCAGGCGTGCGTTGCTCTGTTGCAGGCTGGCGCGGGCGAGGTTGGCGCCTTGCAGTTGGGCTTTTTCCAGGTTGGCCAGGTCGAGGCGGGCGTGGCGCAGATCGGCGTCGCGCAGGTCGGCGCCGTTGAGGTTCATGTTGCGCAGGTCCTGATTGCTCAGGTTGGCCCCACGCAAATTGGCGCCGGGGCATTGGCTGTGGTCGGCGATGGTGCAGCCGTTGATGATCAGCGGGGTGTCGTCACCGTCGTCGGCGTGGGCGGCGGTGAGGCCGAGCAGGAGCAGTAGGGGGAGATAGTTCATCGCGAGATTCTCGGGTATGCCCATTTCCCCTGTGGGAGCCGGCCTGCCGGCGATGGTCGTGAACGATGACGTGTGCTGTCTGGTACCCAGCGGCGGTCTTCAGTCCATCGCTGGCAGGCCAGCTCCCACAGGGTGTGTGTCAGTAGTGAAGATCAGCGTTTCGCCGTCTGGTTATCCCAGCTAGGAATCTTGAACACCCAGAACGAGCCGCCCTGTGCCACGGGCTTGGTCAGCTCGGCCATGTCGCCGCCCCACAACGGCACCGCGCCGCCGTAGCCGACGGTCACGCCGATGTACTGCTCGCCGTCCTGTTCCCAGGTGATTGGCGGGGAGACGATGCCGCTGCCGGTCTGGAATTTCCATAGCTCCTTGCCGGTTTTCGCGTCGAAGGCCTTGAAGTAGCCGTCGCCGGTGCCGGTGAACACCAGGTTGCCCTTGGTCGCCAGCACGCCCGCCCACAATGGCAGGGCCTCCTTGTGCTCCCAGACCAGCTTGCCGGTGGTCGGGTTCATCGCCCGCAGGGTGCCGACGTGATCCTCGTACATGCGCTTGATACGGAAACCCATGCCCAGGTACGCCGAGCCCTTCTTGTAGTTGACCTCCTCGGTCCAGTACTCCTCTTTCCACTGGTTGCCCGGGATGTAGAACAGCCCGGTGTCCTGGCTGTAGGCCATGGGGTTCCAGTTCTTGCCACCGAGGAACGGCGGCGAGACTTCCACCGGTTTGCCCTTGGTTTCACCCGGCAGCGGCTTGGCCGGACGCTGGCCCTCGTTCTCCACCGGACGCCCGGTCTTCAGATCGATATGGCTGGCCCAGGTGATGTTGTCGACGAAGGGGAAGGCGTTCTGCAATTTGCCGTTGTTGCGGTCGACCACATAGAAGAAGCCGTTGCGGTCGGCGTGACCGGTGGCCTTGACCAGCTTGCCGTCCTTGTCCTTGTAGTCGAACAGCACCAGTTCGTTGTTGCCGGAGAAGTCCCAGGCATCGTTCGGCGTGTGCTGGTAGAACCATTTGACCTCGCCGGTGCTCGGATCGACACCGACCTGGCCGGAGGTGTAGAGGCTGTCGTAGTCGTGGGGATTGCCATCCTTGGAGGTGCGCGCCCAGGTATTCCACGGGCCTGGGTTGCCGGCGCCGACGATGATGGTGTTGGTTTCCGCATCGAAGCTTGCGCTCTGCCACGGAGCGCCACCGCCGTGGCTCCAGGCCTCGACCTTGCCGGTTTCGGTGGTCGGATCATCCGGCCAGGACGGCGCCTTGACGTCGCCGGTGGGGGTGCTGTCCTTGCCGTTCAGGCGGCCCATGTGGCCCTCGACGAAAGGCCGCATCCAGACTTCCTCGCCGGTCTCCGGGTCGCGTGCGTAGAGCTGGCCGACCACACCGAATTCATCGCCGGAGCTGCCGTGGATCAGCAGCACCTTGCCGCTGGTCTTGTCTTTGATCAACACCGGGGCGCCGGTCATGGTGTAGCCGGCGGCGTGGTCGCCGAACTTCTTGTTCCAGACCACTTTGCCGGTGTTTTTATCGAGGGCGATCAGCCGTGCGTCGAGGGTGCCGAAGTAGATCTTGTCGCCGAAAATCGCCGCACCGCGGTTGACCACGTCGCAGCACGGACGAATGTTGTCCGGCAGGCGATGGTTGTAGGTCCACAGGCGTTTGCCGGTCTTGGCGTCGAGGGCAAACACCCGCGAGTAGGATCCGGTGACGTAGACCACGCCGTCGCTGACGATGGCCTGGGACTCCTGGCCACGCTGCTTCTCGTCGCCGAAGGAATACGACCAGGCCGGGGTCAGCTTGAACACGTTCTGGTCGTTGACCTGGGCCAGCGGGCTCCAGCGCTGGGCGTTGGTGCCCATGCCGTATTGGAGCACGTCCTTGGTGGTCAGGTGATCGTTGGCGATGTCTTCCCAGGTCACTTTGCCGGTGCTGACGGGGGCTGTCGCGGCATGGCTGGTGGCGCCGACGGACAGGCTGCCGACCAGCAGGAAGGCCTGCATGGCAACGGTCAGGGGGGAGAGGGCGGGTAGCGATCTTATTCTCATGGTTGCAGTTCCCAGTGGAGGTTTTGGCCTGCACAGGTTGCGGTGCCGGGCGCACGGCGGATACGGAAAAAGTCCCGCTGTTGTCGGGAAGACTTCCCGAACCGCACCTGATTTGGGCGTGCACCTCAAGCCCTACTACCAAGGGAGTAGTACCCGACCACCAAAGCAGCATGGGGCATCCCGGCCGGGCTTTCTAAGATGGCTGCCATAGCCTCTGCCAAGAGGTTTTGCGTGCAATCCTGAGGGCATAACAATGACAACAAAACGCAACGCCGTGCTCGTGGTCGGGCTGCTGGCCGGCTTTATCTGTGCAGGTTCGACCTGGGCCCACGGCAACGTGGTACCGCAAGCGGTCGAGACCAAGGGCCTGACGCCAATCAAGGATGCCGGTGTAACGCTCAATGGCGATGGCTGGGCGGAGGTCAATCCGTACCGCAATTCGCCGGAACACGACAAGGCCGTCGAGATTGGTTCGTCGGCCTACAACCAGAACTGTGCGGCCTGCCATGGCCTGGAAGCCAAGTCCGGGGGTATCGCTCCTGACCTGCGCATGCTGGATGCGGGCGATGCCGGCGATGAATGGTTCGTCGAGCGGGTACGCCACGGCGCCGTGCGCGACGGCCGGGTGTACATGCCAAAGATGGCCGACTACCTGAGCCAGGAAGCGCTGTGGGCGGTGCGGACTTATCTGGACAGCGTGCACGTCGAGGAATAAGCCATGCGCCTGCTGAGCCTGTTGATCGGTGCCCTGTGGCTGTGCTGCCAGGCGGCGCAGGCGCAGGTCCGTAGCTATGACCAGATGATCGCCGACGGCGAGCTGCAGGTTGCGGTGTACAAGGATTTTGCCCCCTACAGTTTTGAAGACGGCGGTCAGGCACGCGGCGTCGACGTCGAACTCGCCGAGGCGCTGGCCAAGGCCCTGGGCGTGCGCCTAAAGCTGATCTGGGCGCCTGCCGGGGAAAAACTCGACGACGACCTGCGCGACTACATCTGGCGCGCCAGCCCGCTGCACAACCAGCAGCTGGCCGACCTGATGATGCGCGTGCCCTACGATCACGATTACGCGCGCAAGCGCAACGAATTGGGTGAGCTGGAGAACGGCCATGTGGTGATGTTCGGTCCGTACCAGAACGAACAATGGCAGGTCGCGTATGACCGCCGACGGCTGGACAAGGTCGCCAGTGTCGCGGTGTTCGAGCAGCATCCAATCGGGGTCGAAGTCGACAGCGTGCCGTCGTTCTACCTGACCTCGGTGTTCAACGGCATGTTGGCCAAGAGCACCCGCCACTACCCTGGCGTGCCCCAGGCATTTGCCGCGATGCGCGCCGGTGAAGTCGATGCGGTGATGGCGATGCGCGGCGAGATCGACTGGCAGGTGCATCTGGCCGCCGACCCGCAATTAGCCCTCGCCGAGAACGCCTACCCGAACATGGGCAAGCAACTCTGGGAGATCGGCATGGCGGTGCACGAAAGCAATCGGCAACTGGCTTACGCCGTCGAAGAAGTCCTGGAAGGCTTGATTCGCGATGGCACGCTCAAAGCGATGTATGGGCGCTACGGCCTGCGCTACGACGTACCGCAGATGTACCAATAGGAGCTGGAGCGATGAACTGGCGAGTGAGTTGGTTGTTGGCCTGCTGGCTGCCGTTGCTGGCAGAGGCCGCGCAGGTCGACCCGGGAAAGGATCCGGTGCCCTCGGTGATGTGGGCGTTCTACCACAAGCAGATGCTCGGTGATGCGCCGTTCGTGTTCGACGAGCGGGTCAAGCTGCTCGCGCCACCCTTTGCCGAAGACGCCCGCCAGGTGCCGCTGGAGATCGATGCGCGGGCGTTCCAGGGCGACGTGGTGCGTATCCTTGCATGGGCCGAGCTCAATCCCTTGCCGAAAATCGTCGACTTCGAGCCGCTGCAGCGAGTGCTGCCATGGCTGTCGATCCGCATCCGCATCGAGCAGGCGACGCCGTTGCGTGCGGCGGTGCAGACCCGCGATGGCCTGTGGCATGTCGGCTCGACCCTGATCGATGCGGCGGGCGGCGGCTGTACGGCGCCGAGCGTGGTGCGCACCGAACCGGGGTGGGAAGAGCATGTCGGCGAAGTGCTCGGCGGCCGTTATCCGCGAGGGGACTTCAGTCGTCTGCGCCTGCAGGTGGCCCATCCGATGGATAACGGCATGGTCTCCGGCATCCCTGAATTTTTCCTCAATCATGCCGAATTGCGCGGTGCCGACGACCAGGTGTTGGCGCGTCTGGAGCTGTTCCCGGCGGTCAGTGAAAACCCTAACCTGGGCTTCGATCTCGAAGGGGCAGGGCAGACGCAACTGCTGCTGCGCGACAACAGCGGCAACCAATTCACCGCGGCCATACCCTGAGCCCAAGGAGCCCGCCATGCGCTGGATGCTGCTGTTCTGCCTGACATTGAGCCTGCCGGTGCTGGCCGATCTCGACTATGCCCTGACGCCGCGACAGATCGCCGCCGACACCTGGTTGCTGGAAGGCAGCACGGCCAATTTCGGCAAGGACAATGGCGGCAATATCGTCAACACCGGGTTCATTGTCACCTCGGCTGGCGTGGTGGTGATCGACACCGGGCCGTCGAAGCGCTATGGCGAAGCCATGCGTAAAGCGATTGCCAGCGTCACCGACAAGCCGGTGATCGAAGTGCTGCTCACCCATCACCATCCCGACCATGTGCTGGGCAATCAGGCCTTCAGAGATGTGCCGATTGGTGCGCTGCCTGGCACCACTGCCTTGCTGAAACAGCAGGGCGAGGCCATGGCGGAAAACATGTACCGCATGGTCGGTGACTGGATGCGCGGCACCGAGGTGGTATTGCCGACCCAGGACATCGAGCCTGGGCTGAAAAGTTTTGGGAATCACGATTTGCAATTGCTGAGCCTGGGTGGGCATACCGGCGCAGATCTGGCTATTCTCGACCAGCAAACTGGCGTGCTGTTTGCCGGCGACCTGGTGTTTTATCAACGCGCCCTGACCACGCCCAACAGCCCGGGGCTGGCGGTGTGGCTGGCGGATATCGCCACCTTGCAGGGCCTGGGCTGGAAGCTTGTCGTGCCCGGCCACGGCCCGCTCGCCAGCGATGCCAGGCCCTTCGAACAAATGCGTGACTACCTGGGCTGGCTCGATCAGTTGCTGCGCGAGGGCGCCGCCAATGGCAGCGACATGAGCGAAATGATCCGCAGCCCCATCCCCGAGCGCTTCGCCGCCATCAGCCTGAGCCGCTACGAACTGATCCGCAGCGTCAGCCACCTGTACCCGCGCTATGAGCGCAAGCAGATGACGCGCGTCGATTCCACCGCCGAGCACAACCCCCTGTAGGAGCGTGCGCCCGCTCCTACAGGGGGTGTGTTGTGAATGACCTCTGCGACCCCATACCAAGGAACTAGCAATCTCCACACTGCGGGCAATTGTTGGCCCGGCGCCCTGGCTCAAGAATCTGCACCAGACCGGGAAAATTTCCCGGGTATAACAAAAACCGCAGAGGTAGCCGTCATGACACAACCCGCACGTCGCCAGCCCTTCGTCCTGAGCCTGCTGCTCAGTGCCATGCTGTTGTCCGGCCAGGCACTGGCCGCCGTCAGCGACCAGGACATTCTCCAGGACCCGAAAAACCCGGAGCAGATCGTCACCAACGGTCTGGGCGTCCAGGGTCAGCGCTACAGCCCGCTCGACACCCTCAACGTCAACAACATCAAGGACCTGCGTCCGGCCTGGGCGTTTTCCTTTGGCGGTGAAAAACAACGCGGTCAGCAAGCCCAGCCGATGATCAAGGACGGCGTGATGTACCTGACCGGCTCCTACTCGCGGGTGTTCGCGGTGGACGCACGCACCGGCAAGAAACTCTGGCAGTACGATGCGCGCCTGCCCGACGACATCCGTCCGTGCTGCGACGTGATCAACCGTGGCGTGGCGCTGTACGGCGACCTGGTGTTCTTCGGCACCCTCGACGCCAAGCTGGTGGCCCTGAACAAGGACACCGGCAAGGTGGTGTGGAGCAAGAAAGTCGCCGACCACAAGGAAGGCTACTCGATCAGTGCCGCGCCGCTGGTGATCAACGGCAAGCTGATCACCGGGGTCGCCGGTGGCGAATTCGGCGTGGTTGGCAAGATCCAGGCCTACGATCCGAAAAACGGCGAGCTGCTGTGGATGCGTCCCACCGTCGAAGGCCACATGGGCTATGTGTACAAGGACGGCAAGGCGATCGAGAACGGCATTTCCGGTGGCGAGGCGGGCAAGACCTGGCCCGGCGATCTGTGGAAGACCGGCGGCGCGGCGCCCTGGCTGGGCGGCTACTATGACCCGGAAACCAACCTGCTACTGTTCGGTACCGGCAACCCGGCGCCGTGGAACTCGCACCTGCGTCCTGGCGACAACCTCTACTCCTCGTCGCGCCTGGCCCTCAATCCGGATGACGGCACCATCAAATGGCACTTCCAGAGCACGCCCCACGACGGCTGGGACTATGACGGGGTGAACGAGCTGGTGTCGTTCAACTACAAGGAAGGCGGCAAGGAAATCAAGGCCGCTGCCACCGCTGACCGCAACGGCTTCTTCTACGTGCTGGACCGCACCAACGGCAAGTTCATCCGGGGCTTCCCGTTTGTCGACAAGATCACCTGGGCCACTGGCCTCGACAAAGACGGTCGGCCGATCTACAACGACGCCAGCCGCCCCGGGGCGCCGGGCAGCGAAGCCAAGGGCAGCTCGGTGTTCGTCGCACCGGCGTTCCTCGGCGCGAAGAACTGGATGCCGATGGCCTACAACCAGGACACCGGGCTGTTCTACGTGCCGTCCAACGAGTGGGGTATGGACATCTGGAACGAAGGCATCGCCTACAAGAAAGGCGCGGCGTTCCTCGGTGCCGGCTTCACCATCAAGCCGCTCAACGAAGACTACATCGGCGTGCTGCGGGCCATCGATCCGAAGACCGGCA
This sequence comes from Pseudomonas fluorescens, assembly GCF_019212185.1. Classification (NCBI taxonomy): domain Bacteria; kingdom Pseudomonadati; phylum Pseudomonadota; class Gammaproteobacteria; order Pseudomonadales; family Pseudomonadaceae; genus Pseudomonas; species Pseudomonas fluorescens. The sequence goes on along the minus strand of NZ_CP078138.1, from coordinate 3,906,493 downwards.
AGGAAGTCTGGCGCCACAAGAACTTCGCGCCGCTGTGGGGCGGGGTCCTGACCACCAAGGGTAACCTGGTCTTCACCGGCACCCCGGAAGGTTTCCTGCAGGCGTTCAACGCCAAGACCGGCGAAAAGGTCTGGGAGTTCCAGACCGGCTCCGGCGTCCTCGGCTCGCCGATCACCTGGGACATGGACGGCGAGCAATACGTCTCGGTGGTCTCCGGTTGGGGCGGCGCGGTGCCGCTGTGGGGCGGCGAAGTGGCCAAGCGGGTGAAGGACTTTAACCAGGGCGGCATGCTCTGGACCTTCAAGTTGCCGAAGGAGTTGGTGGCCAAGCACTGATCTGAAGACCGCTGGATAACCTGTGGGAGCGAGCCTGCTCGCGATGGGGCCATGTCAGTCACCCATGATGTGCTTGACCCACCGTCATCGCGAGCAGGCTCGCTCCCACAGGATTTACTACCAAATAACGAGAGCCCCTCCTGCCAACGGCGCATACGTCTGGCACGCGGGGCTCTCTACTATCGGTGCATCGCCTGTTTCCCCGACAGGCTTCGACCCAACAGAGGCTCACCATGATCTACGCACAACCCGGAACACCAGGCGCCGTCGTTTCGTTCAAGCCACGTTACGGTAACTTCATCGGCGGTGAGTTTGTCGCCCCGATCAATGGCGAGTATTTCACCAATACCTCGCCGGTCACGGGTGAAGTGATCGCCGAATTCCCGCGCTCCAGCGCTGCCGACATCGACCGCGCCCTGGATGCCGCCCACGCAGCAGCGGATGCCTGGGGCAAGACCTCGGCCCAGGATCGCTCCCTGGTGCTACTGAAAATCGCCGACCGCATCGAGCAGAACCTGGAAATCCTCGCCGTCACCGAAACCTGGGACAACGGCAAGGCCGTGCGCGAAACCCTGAATGCCGACGTACCGCTGGCCGCTGACCACTTCCGTTACTTCGCCGGCTGCATCCGCGCCCAGGAAGGCGGCGCCGCGGAAATCAACGAACTGACCACCGCTTACCACTTCCACGAGCCGCTGGGTGTGGTCGGGCAGATCATTCCGTGGAACTTCCCGCTGCTGATGGCCGCCTGGAAACTCGCCCCGGCCCTGGCCGCCGGTAACTGCATCGTGCTCAAGCCGGCCGAGCAGACGCCGCTGTCGATCATGGTCTTCGCTGAGCTGATCGCCGACCTGCTGCCTCCCGGCGTGCTGAACATCGTCCAGGGCTTTGGCCGCGAAGCCGGTGAAGCGCTAGCCACCAGCAAGCGCATCGCCAAGATCGCCTTCACCGGCTCCACGCCAGTGGGCGCGCACATCATGCATTGCGCCGCCGAGAACATCATTCCGAGCACCGTCGAACTGGGCGGCAAGTCGCCGAACATCTTCTTCGAAGACATCATGAACGCCGAACCGCAGTTCATCGAGAAGGCCGCCGAAGGCCTGGTACTGGCGTTCTTTAACCAGGGCGAAGTATGCACCTGCCCATCCCGCGCCCTGGTACAGGAGTCGATCTACGAGCCGTTCATGGCCGAGGTGATGAAGAAGATCGTCAAGATCAAACGCGGTAACCCGCTGGACACCGAGACCATGGTCGGCGCCCAGGCGTCCGAGCAGCAATACGACAAGATCCTCTCGTACCTGCAAATTGCCCAGGAGGAGGGCGCGCAACTGCTCACCGGCGGTGCGGCCGAGCGTCTTGAAGGCGATCTGTCCAGCGGTTATTACATCCAGCCGACCTTGCTCAAGGGCCACAACAAAATGCGTGTGTTCCAGGAGGAAATCTTCGGCCCGGTGGTGGGTGTCACCACCTTCAAGGACGAAGCCGAAGCCCTGGCCATCGCCAACGACAGCGAATTCGGCCTCGGCGCCGGGCTGTGGACCCGCGACATCAACCGCGCCTACCGCATGGGCCGGGCGATCAAGGCCGGGCGCGTCTGGACCAACTGCTACCACCTGTACCCGGCCCACGCCGCGTTCGGTGGCTACAAGAAGTCCGGGGTCGGCCGCGAGAACCACAAGATGATGCTCGACCACTACCAACAGACCAAGAACCTGCTGGTGAGCTACGACATCAATCCGCTCGGATTCTTCTAACTCTTAAGGTTCACCGATCCCCCTTGTAGGAGCGAGCCTGCTCGCGATGGGGCCCGAACATTCTCCGCTGAATGTCAGGCCGCCATCGCGAGCAGGCTCGCTCCTACAGTTTTGTGCTCTGTGCAAGACCTGCAATACCCCCTACCAAATCACCCCGCAACCTCCTTCCAAAGTAGCATTCGGTCACCTCGGCCCCCGTGCATTAATGCCTGTACCGGAATCGCCCGGCACAAGAAGAGGAATGACCCATGTGGACTAAACCCGCGTTTACCGATCTGCGCATTGGCTTCGAAGTGACGATGTATTTCGCCAACCGTTGATTGTTCACCCGGCCAGCCGTTGCGTTGGCCGGGCCTGCCTTGTGGAGCGATGTTCATGCAGATCCGCGTTCTCGGTTCCGCCGCCGGTGGCGGTTTTCCGCAATGGAACTGTAACTGCCGCCAGTGCGCCGGCGTGCGCAACGGCAGCCTGCGGGCGCAGCGACGCACCCAATCGTCGATTGCCTTGAGCGACAACGGCGTCGATTGGCTGCTGTGCAACGCATCACCGGATATTCGTGCGCAACTGGAGAGCTTCCCGGCGCTGCAACCGGCTCGCCGGCTGCGCGACACGGCGCTGGTCGGGGTGATCCTGATGGACAGCCAGATCGATCACTGCACCGGCCTGCTGAGCCTGCGCGAAGGTTGCCCGCACTCAGTGTGGTGTACCGAGCGGGTGCATCAGGACCTGAGCAGCGGCTTCCCCCTGTTCAACATGCTCGCGCACTGGAATGGTGGCCTGCAGTGGCAGCCCATTAGCCTCGACCGCGAGCCCTTTAACATCGACGCCTGCCCGGACCTGAGCTTTCGCGCCATTCCCTTGGTGAGCAACGCGCCGCCCTATTCACCGAACCGTGGCAACCCGCAGCCGGGCGACACCATCGGCCTGTTCATCGAAGACCGGCGCAGCGGCCAGGCGTTGTTCTATGCCCCGGGCCTGGGCCAGATAGACGACGAACTGCTGGGCTGGATGGACCGCGCCGATTGCCTGCTGCTCGACGGCACGCTGTGGCGCGATGACGAGATGCGCCTGAGCGGCGTCGGCCAGAGCCTGGGCCGCGACATGGGTCACCTGGCGCAAAGCGGGCCGGGCGGGATGCTTGAAGTGCTGGACGGTTTCCCGCGCCAGCGCAAGGTGCTGATCCACATCAACAACACCAATCCGATCCTTGACGAAGACTCCGCCGAGCGGGCGCTGTTGCAGCGGCGGGGGATCGAGGTGGCGTATGACGGGATGAATATTGAGTTGTAGCTGCAGACCCAATCGCGAGCAGGCTCGCTCCTACAGAAGAGCGCACAACCTGTAGGAGCGAGCCTGCTCGCGATGAGGGCCGCCCTAACAATAAAGATCCTGGAGAAACCTGATGCCCTCAGCCCCCATGCCCCCCGCCGAATTCGAGGCCGCCCTGCGCGCCAAGGGCGCCTATTACCACATCCACCATCCCTTCCACCAAGCCATGTACGCCGGCCGCGCCACGCGCCGGCAGATCCAGGGCTGGGTCGCCAATCGCTTCTACTACCAGGTCAACATCCCGCTCAAGGACGCCGCGATCCTCGCCAACTGCCCCGACCGCGAAGTGCGCCGCGAGTGGTTGCAGCGCATCCAGGACCACGACGGCGCACCCGGCAGCGAGGGCGGCATCGAAGCCTGGCTGCGTCTCGGTGAGGCGGTGGGCCTCGATCGGCAACAGATCCTCTCCCAGGAACTGGTGTTGCCCGGCGTTCGCTTCGCGGTTGATGCCTACGTCAACTTCGCCCGCCGTGCCTGTTGGCAGGAAGCGGCCAGCAGCTCGCTGACTGAACTCTTCGCCCCGCAGATCCACCAGTCGCGCCTCGACAGCTGGCCGACTCATTACCCGTGGATCGACAGCGCCGGCTACGACTACTTCCGTACCCGCCTAGGCCAGGCACGGCGCGATGTCGAGCACGGCTTGCGCATTACCCTGGCGCATTACACCACGGCCGCCGGCCAGCAACGCATGCTGGAGATCCTGCAATTCAAGCTCGACGTACTGTGGAGCATGCTCGACGCCATGAGCATGGCCTACGAGCTGGAGCGTCCGCCGTACCACACGGTGACTGGCGACAACGTCTGGCACCGGGGGATCGCCCTGTGAGCCTGATTCAACGCAAACAAGTGCCGGCACTGCGCCGGGGTTTTCGCCTGCAATGGGAGCCGCGCCAGGACTGCCATGTGCTGCTTTACCCCGAGGGCATGATCAAGCTCAATGGCAGCGCCGGGCAGATCCTTGCGCTGCTCGACGGCCAGCGCAGCGTCAACGCGATTATCGAGCAGTTGATCGAAAGCTTCCCCGGCGTGCCCGGGATCGACGAAGACGTGCTGGCATTCCTGGAGGTCGCCCATGCTCAGTTCTGGATCGAATGAGACCCAGCCCGGCCCGCCGCTGTGGTTGCTGGCGGAGCTGACCTACCGCTGCCCGTTGCAATGCCCGTATTGCTCCAATCCGCTGGACTTCGCCCGCCATGGCGAGGAACTGAGCACTGAGGAATGGATCCGGGTATTCCGCGAGGCACGGGACATGGGCGCGGCGCAATTGGGGTTTTCCGGCGGCGAGCCGCTGGTGCGCCAGGACCTCGCCGAGCTGATCAAGGCCGCGCGAGACATGGGTTACTACACCAATTTGATCACCTCGGGGATCGGCCTGACCGAGCAGAAGGTCCGTGACTTCAAGGTGGCTGGGCTGGACCACATCCAGATCAGTTTCCAGGCCGCCGATGAGGCGGTGAACAACATGCTCGCCGGTTCGCGCAAGGCCTTCGCGCAGAAATTGGCGATGGCCCGGGCGGTGAAAGCCCAGGGTTATCCGATGGTGCTGAACTTCGTCACCCACCGGCACAACATCGACCACATTGAGCGCATCATCGAGCTGTGCCTGGAACTGGAAGCAGACTTTGTCGAGCTGGCCACCTGTCAGTTCTACGGCTGGGCCGAACTCAACCGAGTCGGCCTGCTGCCGACCCTCGAGCAGTTGCAGTGCGCCGAGGCGGTGACCAACCTCTATCGCCAGCGCCTCGAAGCCGAAGGACATCCGTGCAAGCTGATTTTCGTTACCCCGGACTATTACGAAGAGCGCCCCAAGACCTGCATGAACGGCTGGGCCAACCTGTTCCTCGACATCACTCCCGACGGCACCGCACTGCCATGTCATAGCGCACGGCAATTGCCGGTGGCCTTTCCCAATGTGCGCGAGCACAGCATCGAGCACATCTGGAATGATTCGTTCGGCTTCAATCGCTTTCGTGGCGATGCCTGGATGAAGGAACCGTGCCGCTCCTGCGATGAAAAACACAAGGACCTGGGCGGCTGCCGTTGCCAGGCCTTCATGCTCACCGGCGACGCCGAAAACGCCGACCCGGTGTGCAGCAAGTCAGCGCATCACGGGGTCATCCTCAAGGCCCGGGAAGAAGCCGAGGCGCCGGGGCAGGGGATCGAGCAGCTGACGCTGCGCAATGAAAAGGCCTCGCGGTTGATTTTTCGTGGATAAAGCCGATTTTGATCCTGTGAATGGGCTCCTACTGGGGGGCACACAGAAACGCCAGCTCCCCACCATTTGGTCTCATTGCATTCGCCAACGGATGCTTTAGTGTGGCGGTTACATTCCAATACAATAAAAAACAGGCTTTCCAATGAGCCAGAGTCTCAGTCAACTGCGTAAATTCGTTTCCCCGGAAATCATTTTCGGTGCCGGCTGCCGGCACAACGTCGGCAACTTCGCCAAGAGTTTCGGCGCGCGCAAGGTGCTGGTGGTCAGTGATCCCGGGGTGATTGCCGCCGGTTGGGTGGCGGATGTCGAGGCCAGCCTGCAGGCGTTGGATATCGATTACTGCCTGTATAGCGACGTATCGCCCAACCCACGGGTCGAGGAAGTCATGCGCGGTGCCGAGTTGTACCGCGAGCAACAGTGCGACGTGATTGTCGCGGTCGGCGGCGGCAGCCCGATGGACTGCGGCAAGGGTATCGGCATCGTGGTCGCTCATGGGCGCAGCATCCTCGAGTTCGAGGGCGTGGACACCATTCGTGTGCCGAGCCCGCCGCTGATCCTGATTCCGACCACCGCCGGCACCTCCGCAGACGTCTCGCAGTTCGTGATCATTTCCAACCAGCAGGAACGCATGAAGTTCTCCATCGTCAGCAAGGCGGTGGTGCCGGACGTGTCGCTGATCGACCCGGAAACCACCCTGAGCATGGACCCGTTCCTCTCGGCCTGTACCGGTATCGACGCGCTGGTGCATGCAATCGAGGCGTTCGTTTCCACTGGCCACGGCCCGCTGACCGATCCCCATGCGCTGGAAGCAATGCGCCTGATCAACGGCAATCTGGTGCAGATGATTGCCAATCCCCACGACATTGCCCTGCGCGAGAAAATCATGCTCGGCAGCATGCAGGCCGGGCTGGCGTTCTCCAACGCGATCCTCGGCGCGGTGCACGCCATGTCCCACAGCCTCGGCGGCTTTCTCGACCTGCCTCACGGCTTGTGCAACGCGGTGCTGGTGGAACACGTGGTGGCGTTCAACTACAGCTCGGCGCCGGAGCGTTTCAAGGTGATCGCCGAGACCTTCGGCATCGATTGCCGTGGCCTCAATCACCGGCAGATCTGCGGCCGTCTGGTGGAGCACCTGATCGCCCTCAAGCACGCCATCGGCTTCCACGAGACCCTTGGATTGCACGGCGTCAGCACGGCGGATATTCCGTTCCTGTCGCAGCACGCGATGGACGATCCGTGCATTCTCACCAACCCCCGCGAATCCAGTCAGCGTGACGTCGAGGTCGTTTATGGCGAAGCCCTCTGACCAGCAGCAACAGGCGCTGGCGGGGTTACTGGGACTGGGCAGCCACTCGACGCGCAAGAGCCATTACCCGGAGCTGGCGGCGCGTTTGCAGGATCTGGAAACCGAGCGCAATCGCTACAAGTGGCTGTTCGAAAACGCCGTGCACGGGGTGTTCCAGGCCAGTTTGCTGGAGGGCATGCGCGCGGCCAATCCGGCGCTGGCGCGAATGCTCGGCTACGACGATCCGCAGGACGTGCTGTTTTCCCTCACCGACCTGGCCGGCACCTTGTTCGTCGGCGGCGCCCGCGAACTGGAGCAGATCGGCCTGATCCTGCAGCGCGAGCGCAGCCTGCTGGCCTATGAAACCCAGCTGCGGCGCAAGGATGGCAGCCATGTCGATGTGCTGATGAACCTGCTGCTCAAGCCGGACCAGCAAGGCCTGGTTGAGGGCTTTGTCGCTGATATCACCGAGCGCAAGCTGGCCCAGGAGCATCTGCAACAACTCAACGATCAATTGGAGCAGCGGGTGACCGCGCGCACAGACGAGTTGCTCGAGGCCAACCGCAACCTGCAACAGCAGATCGCCCAGCGTGAGCAGATCGAGCAGGACTTGCGCGATGCCCGCGACGCCGCCCAGGCCGCCAATCGCAGCAAGGACAAGTACCTGGCGGCGGCCAGCCATGACTTGCTGCAACCGCTGAATGCCGCACGCCTGCTGATTTCCACCCTGCGCGAGCGACGTCTTCCGGAGGTCGAGCAGGTGCTGGTAGAACGCACGCATCAGGCCCTGGAAGGGGCAGAGGATCTGCTCACCGACTTGCTGGATATTTCCCGTCTGGACCAGTCGGCGGTGAGGCCCGATGTGGCGCTGTATCGCCTCGATGAATTGCTCGGGCCGCTGGTCTCGGAGTTTCAGTCGGTGGCCCAGGCTGCCGGTCTCAATCTGCGGGTACGCATGGGCGACTACGCGATTCGCACCGACTTGCGGCTGATGACTCGGATCCTGCGCAACCTGCTGAGCAATGCCTGCCGCTACACCGACCAGGGCAGCATCCTGCTGGCGGCCCGGCGTCGTGGCGACCAACTGCGGCTGGAAGTCTGGGACACCGGACGCGGGATCGCCGCAGACCGGCTCGAAGCGATCTTTCTTGAGTTCAACCAACTGGATGTCGGCCGCGCCGCTGACCGCAAGGGTGTCGGTCTGGGCCTGGCGATTGTTGAGCGCATCGCCAAGATTCTCGGCTACTCGGTGCAGGTGCATTCGCGTCCGGGGCGCGGCTCACGCTTCAGTATCGAGGTACCGATTTCTGCCGAAGTGCCGCTGCCCATCAACCTCGCGGCTCCTCAAGCCAGCACGGGCAATCCGCTGCCGGGGCGGCGTCTGTTGGTGCTGGATAATGAAGTGAGCATTCTGCAGAGCATGGGGGCATTGCTTGGGCAGTGGGGCTGCGAAGTGGTGACCGCCACTGACGAAAGCTCGGCCCTGAGCAACCTGCAAGGCCAGGCGCCGGAACTGATCCTCGCCGACTACCACCTGGATCATGGGGTGGTGGGCTGTGACGTGGTGCGGCATTTGCGCGAGCATTTCCAGCAGGCGATCCCGGCGGTGATTATCACCGCCGATCGAAGCGATCAATGCCGGCGCTCATTGCAACAGCTGGAGGCGCCGCTGCTCAACAAACCGGTGAAGCCGGGCAAGCTGCGCGCAGTGTTGAGCCAGTTGCTGGCTTAGCCGGCGATCATCGGCGGTAGCGTCCCAAGCAACGCCACCGCTGCCACCGCGCCGAGCCCCAGCAGCCACTCCAACTGAACGCTGGCGCGCAACACGCCCAGGCGCTGTTGGCACTGGTCGATGCGCAGCCGATTGAACAGGGCCAGGCCGAGCATCGCCAACACTAGCAGCACCTTGATCATCAGGATCAAGGCAAAGCCGGACAGCAGCGGGGTGGGCCAGAAGGCGCCGGTGAGCACCCGCACGTTGATCAGACCACTGATGATCAACCCCGCCACCAGCCCGTAGGCGACCCCACTGAAACGTCGCAGGATGGTGCCCAGGTCATGCCCCTCGGGCTGGCGCAAAATCAGCACCAGCATCAGCAAACCGCCGAGCCAGGCGGCAACGCAACTGAGGTGGACGATCTGATTGAGGATCAGCAACTGCCCGCTCAGGCCGTCGAGCATGGCGCCGTGGCCGACCGGGGCCAGGGTTGCCAGCAGCAGCGCGCCAAGGCTCAGGCGCGGCCAGTGGCGCGAATGCCAGGGCGTCCACAACAGCGCCAGCAGCAGGGCGTTGAGCAGCAAATGGCAGCGCCAGACCTGGCCGAAAAAGGTCTTGTCGAGTACCAACTGCAGCGTCGGTGTATCTACCTCCAGCAGCGTTGAACCGGCCATGCTGGCGCTGATCAGCCACAACCAGGCCACACCACTGAGCAGCGCCAGTGAGGTCAACCAGCGCGCCAGACGCAGCAAGCGGCGATCCAACAGCGGGGTATTGTCCTTGATCAGTAACGGTCGAAACAGCCAGGCACCGAACAGGGTCAATACCAGGCTGAAATGCACAAAGCGCAACAGCACCATGCCATCGATCATGGGTTATTCGCCGATCTTGAAGCCGTAGCTGCCTTTGCTTTTGTGGGTGTCGACTGAAAGCGCATTCCATTGCACCTGATAGCTGCCAGGCGCCAGAGGTGCCACCGGAGTGACCACCAGGGTTTTCTTGTCGCTGCCTTCGGTGACGATGCTCTTGACCGGCACCGCGACCCCATCCTTGGTCAGGGTGACCTGGGTGAACGCTGCTTCAATGCCTTCGGAGAACACCAGGCGTACGTCAGCGGGCGCGCTGACGGTGCTGTCCGCTGGCGGCACCTGGCTTTTCAGGTGGGCATGGGCCCAGACCGAAGAGGCCACCAGCAAGGAGCCGAGCAGGGCGGCAGTGGTCAGGGCATTTTTCAGCAGCATGAGAGGCACCTATGTGATTGATCGAAATACCGCAGTTTAGCCTTGGCTGGCGCAGCGCACGACGTTTCGTTTCGTCCTGTGCCAATGCTAGTCTTGGACCATGCCGTTCTCAGGGAGCCCCCATGGGCAATCACAAGATCGAGATCCGTCGCAGCAACGTCGAAAAAATCCTCCTGGCGGCCGAAAAGGTCTTCGCCGAGAAAGGCTTCGGCAGCACAGCCATGGCCGACATCGCCCGCGAAGTGCAACTGCCGCGCTCCAACCTGCATTACTACTTCAGCACCAAGACCGAACTCTACAGCGCGGTGCTGTTCGACCTGCTGGAAGTGTGGAAACAGGACGCGCTGTGCTTCGAGATGTTCGATGACCCGCGGGTGGTGTTGAGCAGCTACATCCGCGCAAAAATGCAGCACTCACGCAGCCGGCCCTATGGCTCGAAAGTCTGGGCCAACGAAATCATCCACGGCGCCCCGACCCTCGGCGAAGCCCTGGATGCCAGTCTCTACGATTGGGCAAAAATGAAAGAAGCGAAAATCCGTCAGTGGGTCGACGACAAACGCATCCTGCCGGTGGAGCCTTCGAGCCTGCTCTACATGATCTGGGCCTCGACCCAGCACTACGCTGACTTTGATCATCAGGTGAATATTCTCAATGACCATCAGCCGCTTTCGGATATGCAGTTCGAGAAAGCGGTGCAGACGGTGACGAGTGTGATTTTGCGGGGGATTGGGTTGGGGTTGTGAGGGTGATTTGGCACAACGATGATGTGTTCATCCTGAATGTGCGCGGCGCCCAGAAGTTTTTCGCGAGCAGCGGAGCGCCGCCCGGGCGGCGCTCCGCTGCTCGCGAAGGCGGCCTGGCAGGCGCCGCCGCACTCAAGCACTGACGTGATACGGATTCCTCGGATCATGGTTCCAGTCGAGGAACGGCTTGCCATTGTCCTTGGGCACCATCTCGATGCAGTCCTGTACCGGGCAGGTGATCTGGCACAGGTTGCAGCCCACGCATTCGTCGTCGATCACCTGGTACTTGTGGGTGCCGTCGGCTTGTTTGAGGCTGGCCACGGCCTGGTGGGAGGTGTCTTCGCAGGCAATATGGCAACGACCGCAGCCGATACAGGCCTGCTGGTCGATTTTCGCGATCACCTGGTAGTTGATGTCCAGGTACTTCCAGTCGGTGGTGTTGCCCACGGCGCGCCCGGAGAAGTCGGCGATGCTGCGATAGCCCTGACTGTCCATCCAGCGTGACAGGCCGTCCTTCATGTCTTCGACAATGCGAAAACCATGCAGCATCGCCGCGGTGCACACCTGCACCGCACCGCTGCCCAGGGCGATGAATTCGGCGGCGTCGCGCCAACTGCCAATGCCGCCGATACCGCAGATGGGCAGGCCCTGGGTCTGTGGATCACGGGCGATTTCCGCGACCATATTCAGCGCAATCGGCTTGACCGCCGAGCCGCAGTAGCCACCGTGGGTGCTCTGGCTGCCGACGGTGGGAAGGGCGACCATGTGCTCGAGGTCGACACTGGTGATCGAGTTGATGGTGTTAATCAGCGACACCGCATCGGCGCCGCCACGGTGAGCCGCGCGGGCGGCGACGCGGATGTCGGTGATGTTGGGCGTGAGCTTGACGATCACCGGCAGTGAGCAATAGGTCTTGCACCAGCGGGTGACTTGCTCGACGTACTCCGGCACCTGGCCGACCGCCGCGCCCATGCCGCGTTCCGGCATGCCATGGGGGCAACCGAAATTCAGCTCGATGCCGTCGGCGCCCGTGGCCTCCACCAGCGGCAGGATGTTTTTCCACGACTCTTCGACGCAGGGCACCATCAGCGACACGATCAGCGCCCGGTCCGGCCAGTCCTTCTTGACCTGAGTGATCTCGCGTAGATTGATTTCCAGCGAGCGGTCGGTGATCAGCTCGATGTTGTTGATGCCCATGACCTCGCGGTTGGCGCCGAAATGCGCCGAGTAACGCGATGAGACGTTGACCGCCGCCGGGTCCTCGCCGAGGGTTTTCCAGACCACGCCACCCCAGCCGGCCTCAAACGCGCGGACCACGTTGTAGGCTTTATCGGTAGGTGGCGCCGAGGCCAGCCAGAACGGATTGGGGGCTTTGATGCCGGCGAAGACAATCGAGAGATCGGCCATTACGCAGCCTCCACATTGAGCATGAGTTGGGCATGGATCGCTTGTGCGGCCAGCTTGCCATGTTGCACCGCCTGCACGGTGAGGTCCTGATCGAGGCTGGTGCAGTCACCGCCGGCGTAGACCCCGGGAACGCTGGTGCGCATCTGTTCGTCGACCTGAATCCGGCCATTGGTACGCTGCAGTTGAGCGGCCAGGGAATCGCTCAGCGCCTGGTCATCGAAAGCCTGACCGATGGCTTTGAAGATAGCGTCGGCGGCCAGTTCGAAGGTCTCGCCGGTGGTGGCCAGGCGACCGCTGTCCATGCGCGTGCGGGCGAAGCGCATGCCGCGCACCTGGCCGTTGCTGTCGAGCAGCACTTCCTCGGGCTGGGCCCAGGTCAGCAGCCGCACCTGATTGGCCTTGGCGATGTCCTGTTCATGGTCGGTGGCGCCCATGTCCTCGACGCCACGGCGATACACCAGGTTGACGTCACGGGCGCCGAGTCGGGCCATCTGCACCGCCATGTCGATCGCGGTGTTGCCGGCACCGAGGACGATGCAGTGTTGGGCCAGCGGTAATTGGCTCAGATCATCGGCCTGGCGCAGTTCGCGGATGAACTCGGTGGCGGCCAGCAGCCCCGGAGCATCTTCATCGGCGAGGCCCAATTGTTTGCTGGCAGCCAGGCCGAGGCCGAGGAATACCGCGTCGAACTGTTGATGCAGTTCGCTCAGGCTGAGGTTGTTGCCCAGTTGCTGGCCATGGCGAATTTCGATGCCGCCGATCTGCAGCAGGAAGTCCACTTCGTGCTGGGCAAAGTCATCCACCAGTTTGTACTTGGCGATCCCGTACTCATTGAGGCCGCCAGCTTTTTCCCGCGCTTCGAAAATCACCACATCGTGGCCGTGCATCGCGCAACGGTGGGCACAGGACAACCCGGCGGGCCCGGCACCGACCACGGCAATCCGCTTGCCAGTCGTTGGTGCGCGCTGGAAGGGATGCTCGCTGAACTGCGCGTTGTCGATGGCGTAGCGTTGCAGCAGGCCGATCAGCACCGGCGCGCATTCTGCGGCGTTGTTGCGCACGCAGGCTTGCTGGCAGAGGATTTCGGTGGGGCAGACCCGGGCACAGCTGCCGCCGAGGATGTTTGCCGAAAGGATTTTCTGCGCGGCGCCCTGGACGTTGTCCTGATGGATGTTGCGGATGAACGACGGAATGTCGATCTCGCTCGGGCAGGCATTGACGCAGGGGGCGTCGTAGCAATACAGGCAGCGCGAGGCTTCGACCTCGGCCTGGCGTGGGGTAAGAGGGGGCGCCAGGTCGGTGAAGTGGCCGGCGAGGGTGGCCCCATCCTCGAGGGGATGGGGCAAGTGGTTGAGGGTCGGGATCACGGTGGTGGCCTCACGGTTATTTGAGGTGCTGCCTCTGCTGGGCAGGTGATTTTTTTGTATGGCTATCGCGGGCGAGCCCGCTCCCACAGGGGATTGCACTTCGATTTCAAACTGTAGGAGCTGGCTTGCCAGCGAATGACGGCTTCAGCGTTTCACAGCCACGGGCCTGTTCAAGTCCGCCCGCTTGCTGAGCAAATCAAACACCGCCGGATAGGCCGGCCGTTCGATATAGCGCCCGGCACCACGCTCGGCCCGCAGGTCGCCGTTGGCCCAGACCAGCTTGCCCTGGCTGATGGTGTGGCTGGGCACGCCGCGCACGGTCTTGCCTTCGAAAATGTTGAAGTCGACCTGCTGATGATGGGTTTTGGCCGAGATCGTGCGAGTGCCCTCAGGGTCCCAGAGCACCAGGTCGGCATCGGCGCCGACACGAATCGCGCCTTTGCGTGGGTAGAGGTTGAAGATCTTCGCGGTGTGGGTGGAGGTCAGGGCGACGAACTGCTGCATCGACAGGCGTCCGGTGTTGACCCCTTCATCCCAGAGCACCGCCATGCGGTCTTCGATACCAGCGGTGCCGTTGGGGATCTTGCTGAAATCGTTGCGGCCGGCGGCTTTCTGCTCGGCGCAGAAGCAGCAGTGGTCGGTGGCGGTGGTGTGCAGGTTACCTGCCTGCAGGCCATGCCACAGCGCCTCTTGATGGCCGCGTGGGCGGAACGGCGGGCTCATCACGTAGCCTGCAGCGGTGTTCCAGTCGGGATGCTGGTAGACGCTGTCGTCCAGCAGCAAGTGCCCGGCGAGGACTTCGCCGTAGACCGGCTGGCCCTTGCTACGGGCATAGGTGATTTCGTCCAGTGCCTCCTTGGTCGAGACGTGCACCAGGTACAGCGGAGTGCCGAGGGTTTCGGCGATGCGGATCGCCCGGCTGGCAGCTTCGCCTTCGACCTGAGAGGGGCGCGACAGCGGATGCGCCTCGGGACCGGTCATGCCTTGGGCCATCAGTTTGCGTTGCAGGTGGAACACCAGCTCGCCGTTTTCGGCGTGCACGGTGGGCACGGCACCGAGTTCCAGGCAACGCTCGAAACTGGCCACCAGGGTGTCGTCGGCCGCCATGATCGCGTTCTTGTAGGCCATGAAATGCTTGAAGCTGTTGACCCCGTGCTGGCTCACCAACTCGCCCATCTCTTCGCGGACCTGCTCGCTCCACCAGGTCACCGCCACATGAAAGCCGTAGTCAGAGGCGGACTTTTGCGCCCAGCCGCGCCATTGGTGAAAGGCTTCCAGCAAGGATTGCTGCGGATTGGGAATCACGAAGTCGATGATCGAGGTGGTGCCACCGGCCAGGCCGGCCGCAGTGCCGCTAAAGAAGTCTTCGCTGGCCACGGTGCCCATGAAGGGTAATTGCATGTGGGTGTGGGGATCGATGCCACCGGGCATCAGGTATTGGCCGCTGCCGTCGAGCACTTCGCAGTCTGCGGGAACATCAAGATTGTCACCGATGGCGGCGATCAATCCGTTATGGCACAGGACATCGGCGCGATAACTTTCATCATGGGTAACAACGGTGGCGCCACGGATCAACAGAGACATTCCGAGTTCCTCGCAGGCAAGACCGGCTTATGCCGGTTCTAAGTGTTTTTATAGGAGGCAGGCTGCGTGGGTTATATTCCTGTCAGCGCTGTCAAGATTAAACGCTAGCTGGTGATGTCTGATTGAGCAAGAATATTTTTTATAAGCTTATAGCCTGATTAACTATATGATTTTAAATGATTAAATATGTAAATCCGCAATTTGGTGCGGTCCCTCACCAATTTGACGCACTTGACAGGATCCAAATATGGTCAAGATTTCTCATGTGCAATCAGCTATTTGCGGTAGGTTCGTGGCATACGAAAAAAACGCCTATAAATAAAGCGCACCAGTTTGGATCCTGGAAGTTCCGATCATTTGACCGACATTTAGCCTGAGTGCCCGATCAAGTAGTCGCAGCGGGATCGACTGTAGATATAAAAGTTATGGGTATCAGTTGTTTACATGGATTTTACCGAGCCGTTGCAACCGTCAACGGAGCCTGCGGCACAGTTATTGATTGCCGCCGCTGGCACCTTGGCCGGTCGGTAAATGTTGTCAGTTCTCCGGCCATCGTCAGGTCAGCGGATCGCCGCTGGCCAACCCGATGAGCACAATAATCAGAACAGTGGAGCGGCCATGCAACAGAACAGATCGCAAGTCACCGAGCGTGACGGACTCTACGAACTCGAGGCCGCCAGCGACGTCCTCGACAGCCCCCGATACAACCACGACATTGCCCCGACCAAGGTCCACGAGCGCACCTGGAACAAGTGGCACATCACTGCACTATGGGTTGGCATGTCGATCTGCGTACCGACTTACACTCTTGGCGGCGTGCTCACGGCTTACTTCGGCCTGAGTGTCGGCGAAGCGCTGATGGCGATTCTGCTGGCCAACGTCATCGTGCTGATCCCGCTCACGCTCAACGCCTTTGCCGGCACCAAGTACGGCATTCCATTTCCGGTGTTGCTGCGCTCGTCCTTCGGGGTGATTGGCTCCAACGTACCCTGTCTGATTCGCGCCTTGGTGGCCTGCGGCTGGTTTGGCATCCAGACCATGTTCGGCGGGCTGGCGATCCACCTGTTTCTAGGCTCGCTGTCGGCCGACTGGAAGGGGCTCGGCGGCACCGGGGAGGTGATCGGCTTCATGCTGTTCTGGGCGCTGAACCTGTGGGTGGTGCTGCGCGGCGCCGAGTCGATCAAATGGCTGGAAACCCTTTCTGCGCCGCTGCTGGTGCTGGTGGGCCTGGGCCTGCTGGTGTGGGCGATGCCTAACGTGTCGCTGACCGAACTCATGGCCCAGCCGCCAAAACGGCCCGAGGGCGCCAGCCTGTGGAGTTATTTCTTTGCCGGCCTGACCGCGATGGTCGGGTTCTGGGCCACGCTGTCGTTGAATATCCCGGACTTCAGCCGTTATGCGAAAAGCCAGAAGGACCAGATTGTCGGGCAGATCATGGGCCTGCCGTTGACCATGTTCCTGTTCGCCGCCCTCGGCGTAGTGATGACTGCGGCTTCGGAAAAACTGGTGGGGGTGACCGTCTCGGATCCGGTGTCACTGATCGGCCATATCCAGAGCCCGGCCTGGGTCGCACTGGCCATGGCGCTGATCATTATCGCCACTTTGTCCACTAACACCGCCGCCAACATCGTCTCGCCCACCAATGACTTCCAGAACCTCGCGCCGAAGCTGATCAACCGCACCAAGGCAGTAATGCTCACCGGTCTGGTGGGCCTGGCGCTGATGGGCCATGAGCTGCTGAAAAAGCTCGGCTGGATCGTCTCCGAAATCAGCCTCGAGTCGGTTTATTCCAACTGGCTGCTGGGCTACTCGAGCCTGCTGGGGCCGATCGCCGGGATCATGGTGGTGGACTATTTCCTGATCAGGAAACAGCAACTCGATCTCGCCGGCCTGTACCGCGATGACGTCTATCCGGCGTGGAACTGGTACGGCTTCATTGCCTTCGCGGTGCCTGTGGCGCTGACTCTGCTGTCGCTGGGCAGTGATGTCTTCAACTGGTTCTACAGCTACGGCTGGTTCACTGGTTCGGCGTTGGGCGGCCTGATTTACTACGGGCTGTGCTCGATGCGCTCCAGTCAATCGGTGGCGAAATCTGCGGTGTAGTGGGCGGCGTTCCGCTGCTCGCGAAGGGGCCCTCAAACCCACCCAAAAACCACCTGAACGAACCCATAAGAACAACCCCGAGGAGATCACCATGAACGCGGCCGTAGACGTTCTGCAGTCCAGCCACCAGCACATCAACCGCGACCGCCTGTGGCGTTCACTCATGGAACTGGCCAAGCTCGGCGCCACGGTCAAGGGCGGCGTCTGTCGCCTGGCGCTGACCGACCTCGATCGCCAGGCCCGGGACATTTTCGTGGGTTGGTGCGAGGACGCCGGATGCACGGTCACCGTGGACGCGGTGGGCAACATCTTTGCCCGCCGCCCCGGACGCAATCCCGACCTGCCGCCGGTCATGACTGGCAGCCACATCGACACCCAGCCCACCGGCGGCAAGTTTGACGGCTGTTTCGGTGTTCTGGCCGGTGTCGAGGTGCTGCGCACCCTGAATGACATGGGCGTGGAAACCGAGGCACCACTGGAGGTGGTGGTCTGGACCAACGAAGAAGGTTCGCGCTTCGCCCCGTGCATGATGGGATCCGGGGTGTTCGCCGAGAAATTTACGTTGGAGGAAACCCTGGCCAAGGTCGATGCTGAGGGCGTAACGGTGGGGGAGGCACTCAACGCGATTGGCTATGCCGGTCCGCGTAAAGTCAGTGGGCACAAGGTCGGTGCCTACTTTGAAGCGCATATCGAACAGGGGCCGATTCTTGAAGATGAGCACAAGACCATTGGCGTGGTAATGGGCGCGCTGGGGCAGAAGTGGTTCGACCTTAAGCTGCGCGGTGTCGAGGCCCACGCCGGGCCAACCCCGATGCACCTGCGCAAGGATGCCCTGGTGGGTGCTGCGGTGATCGTCGGTGCAGTCAATCGCGCAGCTCTGGGGCACCAGCCCCATGCCTGCGGCACCGTCGGGTGTCTGCAGGCCTATCCCGGCTCACGCAACGTGATCCCGGGCGAGGTGCGCATGACCCTGGATTTCCGTCATCTGCAACCGGAGCGCCTAGACTCGATGATCGCCGAAGTGCGCCAGGTGATCGAAACCACCTGCGAGGAACACGGCCTGAGTTACGAACTGACGCCCACCGCCGATTTCCCACCGCTGTACTTCCACCAGGACTGCGTCGAGGCGGTTCGCGGGGCGGCGCAAGGCTTGGGTTTGTCGCACATGGACATCGTCAGCGGCGCGGGACATGACGCGATCTTCCTCGCGGAACTGGGCCCGGCGGGGATGATATTTGTGCCTTGTGAGGGGGGGATCAGCCACAACGAGATTGAGAATGCCGCACCGGATGATCTGGCGGCTGGGTGTGCGGTGTTGTTGCGTGCGATGTTGGCGGCGTCGGCGACGGTGGCCGGGGGGCATGGCAAGGGATAACAAAACCATGTGGGAGCAGCCGGTCGACGCTCGAATGCTCGCGAAGGTCGTCAACGATAACGCGCTTTTTCAGCTAAGGCGCGGTGACCTTGAGACCTTCGCGAGCAGGCTCGCTCCCACAATGATCAACTAATAGCCGAAGATTACTCTTCGATGTTACCCATAGCCGTGGTGTTGAAACCACCGTCTACATACATGATTTCACCGCTGATGCCCGACGCCAGGTCGGAGCACAGGAAGGCGCCGGCGTTGCCGACTTCGTCGATGGTGACGTTGCGACGCAGCGGGGTTTGCGCTTCGTTGGCGGCCAGCATTTTGCGGAAGTTCTTGATGCCGGAAGCCGCCAGGGTGCGGATCGGGCCAGCCGATACGCAGTTCACGCGGGTGCCGTCCGGGCCCAGGGAGCCGGCCAGGTAACGCACGCCAGCTTCCAGGGAAGCCTTGGCCATGCCCATGACGTTGTAGTTCGGCATGGTGCGCTCGGCGCCCAGGTACGACAGGGTCAGCAGGCTGCCGTTGCGGCCTTTCATCATTTCGCGACCGGCCTTGGCCAGGGCCACGAAGCTGTAGGCGCTGATGTCGTGGGCAATGCGGAAACCGTCACGGGTGGTGGCTTCGGTGAAGTCGCCGTCCAGTTGGTCGCCCGGGGCGAAGCCCACGGAGTGCACGATGCAGTCCAGGCCGTCCCACTTCTGGCTCAGGGCTTCGAAGACCTTGGCGATTTCTTCATCGCTGGCCACGTCGCACGGGAAGCACAGCTCAGGGCTCGAACCCCAGCCTTGTGCGAACTCTTCGACACGACCCTTGAGTTTGTCGTTCTGATAAGTGAAGGCAAGCTCAGCGCCCTCGCGATGCATGGCGGCAGCGATGCCGGATGCGATGGACAGCTTGCTGGCGACACCGACGATCAGTACGCGCTTACCGGCGAGAAAACCCATGTGTTGCTCCTCTTTCAGGTTATTCGGCTGATGCTGGGGCCAGGAAGGCGGCCTCCAGCAACTGCTGGGTATAGGGATGTTGCGGTGCGGCAAAGATCGCTTGCGCAGCACCTTGTTCGACCACTTGGCCATGCTTGACCACCATCAATTGGTGGCTCAGCGCTTTCACCACAGCCAGGTCATGGCTGATGAACAGATACGTCAGGTTGTACTTGCTCTGCAGTCTGCGCAGCAGTTCAACCACTTGGCGTTGCACGGTGCGGTCGAGGGCCGAAGTCGGCTCGTCCAGCAAAATCAACGCCGGTTTTAGCACTAATGCCCGGGCAATGGCGATTCTTTGCCGTTGCCCACCGGAAAATTCGTGAGGGTAGCGGTGCCGGGTGTCCGGATCCAGGCCTACTTCCTCGAGCGCGGCAATAATAGCCTGCTCTTGCTCTGCTTCCGTGCCGATCTTGTGAATTCGCAGGCCTTCGCCGACGATCTGACTCACGCACATGCGTGGGCTCAGGCTACCGAAGGGGTCCTGGAACACCACCTGCATCTCCCGCCGCAGCGGCCTGACCTGTTGCTGCGTCAGGCTGTCCAGCGATTTGCCTTCAAAACGGATCGTGCCCTTGCTGGCAATCAAACGCAGTATCGCCAGGCCCAACGTCGACTTGCCCGAACCACTCTCGCCGACAATGCCCAGGGTCTGGCCCTGGGGCAGGCTAAAGTTGATTCCGTCCACCGCCTTCACGTAATCGACGGTGCTGCGCATAAAGCCTTTCTTGATCGGGAACCAGACTTTCAGGTCCTCGACTTGCAGCAGCGGCGGGCCGATTTCATTGCTCGCCGGCCGTCCGCTGGGCTCCGCTGCCAGCAATTCACGGGTGTACGGATGCTGTGGCGCGCGAAACAATTCCTCACACGATGCCTGTTCGACGATGCAACCGCGCTGCATGACACATACCCGATGCGCAATTCTTTGCACCAGGTTCAAATCGTGGCTGATCAGTAGCAGCGCCATGCCCAGGCGCGCCTGTAAATCCTTGAGCAAATCGAGGATTTTCAGCTGCACGGTGACGTCCAGCGCGGTGGTCGGTTCGTCAGCGATCAGCAGTTCCGGCTCGTTGGCCAGGGCCATGGCAATCATCACCCGTTGTCGTTGGCCGCCGGACAATTCGTGGGGGAGAGCCTTGAGGCGTTTGTGCGGTTCAGGGATGCCCACCAGTTCCAGCAGTTCCAGGGTGCGCTTGGTCGCGACCTTGCCGGTGAGACCCTTGTGGATCCCCAGCACCTCGTTGATCTGCTTCTCGATCGAATGCAGCGGGTTCAGCGAGGTCATGGGTTCCTGAAAAATCATCGCGATGCGATTGCCACGAATGTGGCGGATGGTTTTTTCTTTCAGGCTCAGCAGGTCATGCCCGGAGTAGTTGATGCTGCCGCTGGGGTGACGGGCCAGGGGGTAGGGCAGCAGGCGCAGGATCGAGTGCGCGGTGACCGACTTGCCCGAACCGCTTTCGCCGACCAGTGCCAGGGTTTCGCCGCGCTTGATGTCGAAACTGACACCCTCGACCACCCGATGCCGTCGGTCGCCGATGCCAAACTCGACGCTGAGGTCGCGCACTTCGATCAGATTGTCCTGATTCATTTCACTTCCTCGGGTCGAAGGCATCGCGAGCGGACTCGCCGATAAACACCAGCAAACTCAACATCACCGCCAGTACCGCAAAGGCACTGATACCCAACCACGGCGCCTGCAGGTTGGACTTGCCCTGGGATACCAGCTCACCCAGGGACGCACTGCCGGCCGGCAAACCGAAGCCGAGGAAGTCCAGGGCGGTCAGGGTGCCGATGGCGCCGGTGAGGATGAACGGCATGAAGGTCATGGTCGAGACCATGGCGTTGGGCAGGATATGGCGGAACATGATCGCGCCGTTCTGCATGCCCAGCGCCCGGGCGGCACGCACGTATTCGAGATTGCGCCCACGCAGGAACTCGGCACGGACCACATCCACCAGACTCATCCAGGAGAACAGCAGCATGATCCCCAGCAGCCACCAGAAGTTGGGCTGCACGAAACTGGCGAGAATGATCAGCAGATACAGCACCGGCAAGCCCGACCAGATTTCCAGGAAACGCTGCCCGGCGAGGTCGACCCAGCCGCCATAAAAGCCCTGCAGGGCACCCGCGATCACCCCGATGATCGAGCTGAGGACGGTCAACGTCAGGGCAAACAGCACCGATACCCGGAAACCGTAGATCACCCGGGCCAGCACATCACGGCCCTGGTCGTCGGTGCCCAGCAGGTTATCCGCCGACGGCGGCGCGGGGGCCGGGACTTTCAGGTCGTAATTGATGCTCTGGTAGCTGAACGGGATCGGTGCCCACAGGGTCCAGGCGTCCTTGGCCTTGAGCAACTCGCGGATGTACGGGCTCTTGTAGTTGGCTTCCAGCGGGAATTCGCCGCCGAAGGTGGTCTCTGGATAGCGCTTGAGTGCCGGGAAGTACCACTCGCCGTCGTAGTGCACGGCCAGCGGCTTGTCGTTGGCGATCAGCTCGGCGCCGAGGCTCAGGCCGAACAGCACGAGGAAGATCCACAGCGACCACCAGCCGCGCTTGTTGGCCTTGAACAGCTCGAAACGGCGTCGATTGAGAGGGGAAAGGTTCATCTCAATGCTCCCGGGTTTCGAAGTCGATACGTGGGTCGACCAGGGTGTAGGTCAGGTCGCCGATCAGTTTTACCACCAGGCCCAGCAGGGTGAAGATGAACAGGGTACCGAAGACCACCGGGTAATCACGGTTGATCGCCGCCTCGAAACTCATCAGGCCGAGGCCGTCGAGGGAGAAGATCACCTCCACCAGCAGCGAGCCAGTGAAGAAAATCCCGATGAAGGCCGAGGGGAAACCGGCGATTACCAGCAGCATGGCGTTGCGGAATACATGGCCGTACAGCACCCGGTGGCGGGTCAGGCCCTTGGCCTTGGCGGTGACCACGTACTGCTTGTTGATCTCGTCGAGGAAGCTGTTTTTGGTCAGCAGGGTCATGGTCGCGAAGTTGCCGATCACCAGGGCGGTCACCGGCAGCGCCAGGTGCCAGAAGTAATCGAGGACCTTGCCACCCAGGCTCAGTTCGTCGAAGTTGTTCGAGGTCAGGCCGCGCAGGGGGAACCAATCGAGGTAGCTGCCGCCGGCGAACACCACGATCAGCAGGATGGCGAACAGGAACGCCGGGATCGCATAGCCGACGATGATCGCCGAACTGGTCCAGACGTCAAAATGGCTGCCGTGTCGCGTGGCCTTGGCGATCCCCAGGGGGATCGACACCAGGTACATGATCAGGGTGCTCCACAAACCGAGGGAGATCGACACCGGCATCTTCTCCTTGATCAGGTCGATCACCTTGGCATCGCGGAAGAAGCTGTCGCCGAAATCCAGGCGCGCGTAGTTCTTGATCATAATCCACAAGCGTTCCGGCGCCGACTTGTCGAAGCCGTACATCTGCTCGATTTCCTTGATCAGCGCCGGGTCCAGGCCCTGGGCGCCGCGATAGCTGGAGCCAGCCACCGAGACTTCGGCACCGCCACCGGCAATCCGGCTGGTGGCGCCTTCGAAGCCTTCGAGCTTGGCAATCATCTGCTCCACCGGGCCACCGGGCGCGGCCTGGATAATCACAAAGTTGATCAGCAGGATGCCGAACAGGGTAGGAATGATCAGCAGCAGTCGCCGTAATATGTAGGCCAGCATCTTATTGCTCCCCGGCCGCAGGTTCGGCTTGCTCTTGTTTCAGCACCTCGATCGCCGGCTTGGCGTCGGGCTTGATCCACCAGGTGTTGATGCCGATGTCGAAGGTTGGCGAAACCTTGGGGTGACCAAGGTGATTCCAGTAGGCCACACGCCAGGTCTTGATGTGCCAGTTGGGGATCACGTAATAGCCCCATTGCAGCACTCGGTCGAGGGCGCGGGCGTGAGCCACCAGGCTGCTGCGCGAGTCGGCATTGATCAGCGCCTCCACCAATTGGTCGATGGCCGGGTCCTTGAGGCCAATGTAATTGCGGCTACCCGGCTTGTCGGCACTTTCCGATTTCCAGAACTCGCGCTGTTCGTTGCCCGGCGAACTGGACTGCGGGAAACCGCCGACCACCATGTCGAAGTCCCGCGAGCGCACGCGGTTGATGTACTGCGAGACGTCGACCCGGCGAATCTCCAGATCGATCCCGAGGTCGCTGAGGTTGCGCTTGAACGGCAGCAGCACGCGCTCGAACTCGGTCTGCGCCAGCAGGAATTCGATCTTCACCGGTTTGCCGCTGGCGTCGACCATCTTGTCGTCGACAATGCGCCAACCGGCTTCCTGCAGCAGTTGATAGGCCTGGCGTTGCTGGGCGCGGATCATGCCGCTGGCATCGCTCAGCGGGTTGGCGAAGGCCTCAGTGAACACTTGCTCGGGAATCTTGCCGCGCAGGGGTTCGAGGATCTGCAACTGGGCTTCATCCGGCAGCCCGGTGGCGGCCATTTCCGAGTTTTCGAAGTAGCTGCGGGTGCGGGTGTAGGCGCCGTTGAACAGCTGTTTATTGGTCCATTCGAAGTCCAGCAACAGGCTCAGGGCCTGACGCACCCGCACGTCCTGGAACAGCGGCCGGCGCAGGTTAAAGACAAAGCCCTGCATGCCGGTGGAGTTGCCGTTGACGATCTGTTCCTTGATCAGTCGACCTTCACTGACCGCCGGGATGTTGTAGGCGTTGGCCCAGTTTTTCGCGGAAATTTCCAGCCAGTAGTCGAACTGGCCAGCCTTGAGGGCTTCCAGGGCGACGGTGTTGTCGCGGAAATAGTCGGTGCTCATCACATCGAAGTTGTAGAAACCGCGATTGATCGGCAGGTCCTTGCCCCAGTAGTCCTTGACCCGCTCGTAACGGATTGAACGTCCGGCCTTGACCTCGCTGACCTTGTACGGCCCGCTGCCCAACGGCGCTTCGAGATTGCCCTTGGTGAAGTCGCGGTTTTCCCACCAGTGCTTGGGCAGCACGGGCAATTGGCCGATGATCAGCGGCAGCTCGCGATTGTTGTTGTGCTTGAAGGTGAACAGCACCCGCAGTGGGTCTTCGGCGACCACTTGGTCGACATCGCCGTAGTAGCCGCGATACAGCGGTGCGCCACTTTTCATCAGGGTTTGGAAGCTGAACACCACGTCCTCGGCACGGACCGGATGGCCGTCATGGAAGCGTGCCTCAGGGCGCAGGTAGTAGCGCACCCAGCTATTGTCCGGGGCTTTCTCGATCTTGCTGGCGATCAGCCCGTATTCGGTGAAGGGTTCGTCCAGGCTTTGCCGCGCCAGGGTGTCGTAGATCAGGTCGGTGTCGTTGGCCGGTACGCCTTTGCTGATGAAGGGGTTGAGGCTGTCGAAGCTGCCGAAGCCGGCCTGGCGGAAGGTCCCGCCTTTGGGCGCATCCGGATTGACGTAATCGAAGTGTTTGAAATTCGCCGTGTACTTGGGCGGTTCGTCGTACAGGGTCAAGGCGTGTTGCGGCGCCGCTTGGGCGACACAGGCTACACCCGCGAGGAGCAGGCCGAGGAGGGTACGCACAGGCATCATTGAGCTTTCTCCGAAGTCTTCAGCCACCACGCGTTCAGGCCCAGGGTGTAGGGCGGCGTGGTCACGAAGGCGAACCGGTTACGGTACGCCAGGCGGTGATAATTGATGTACCAGTTAGGAATGATGTAGTGCTGCCACAGCAGCACGCGGTCCAACGCCTTGCCGGCGGCCAATTGTTCATCGCGGGACTGGGCCGCGAGCAACTGTTCCAGCAGGTGGTCGACCACCGGGTTGGCGACGCCGGCGTAGTTCTTGCTGCCCTTGACCGCGACCTGGCTCGAATGGAAGTACTGCCACTGCTCCAGCCCGGGGCTGAGGGTCTGGTCGAGGGTCATGAGGATCATGTCAAAATCGAACTGGTCCAGACGCTGCTTGTACTGGGCGCGGTCGACCGTGCGCAGGCGCGCGTCGATGCCGATGCTGGCGAGGTTTTCCGCGTAGGGCTGGAGAATCCGTTCCAGGTTCGGGTTGACCAGCAGAATCTCCAGGCGCAACGGCTGGCCGGCGGCGTTCTGCAGGCGCTGGCCATTGAGCTTCCAGCCCGCTTCGGCCAGCAGGCCCAGGGCCTGGCGCAGGGTCTCGCGGGGAATCCCGCGGCCCTCGGTGCGTGGCAGGCTGAACGGCTCGGTGAACAGCTTGGCGGGCAACTGCTCGCGATAGGGCGAGAGCATCAGCCATTCGTGGCCCACCGGCAGGCCGCTGGCAGAGAATTCGCTGTTGGGGTAGTAACTCATGGCCCGTTGGTAGGCGCCGCTGAACAGGGTGCGGTTGGTCCATTCGAAGTCAAACATCAGGCCCAGGGCCTGGCGCACCTTGGCGTCGGCAAACGTGCTGCGCCGGGTGTTCATGAACAGGCCCTGGGTCTGGGTCGGGATCTGGTGCTTGATCTGTGCCTTGATCACCTCGCCCCGGCGCACGGCGGGGAAGTTATAGCCATTGGCCCAGTTCTTCGCCTGGTGTTCGATGTAGATGTCGAACTCGTTGGCCTTAAAGGCTTCGAAAGCGACGTCGCTGTCGCGGTAAAACTCGACCTCGACCTTGTCGTAGTTGTATTTGCCGCGATTGACCGGCAGATCCTTGCCCCAGTAATCCTTGACCCGTTCGAACTGCAACTGTCGCCCCGGCTGAACCTGGATGATGCGGTACGGCCCGCTGCCCAGTGGTGGTTCGAAGGTGGTGGCCTTGAAGTCGCGACCTTTCCAGTAGTGCTGCGGCAACACCGGCAACTCGCCAAGGCGCAGGATCAACAGGGGGTTGCCGGCGCGCTTGAAAACGAAGCGGATGCGCAACGGGTTGAGGATATCGACCCGTTGCACTTCCTGCAGACTGGTGCGGTAGCGCGGGTGACCTTCCTTTAGCAATAAACGGTAGGAAAAGGCCACGTCGTAGGCAGTGATGGCTTTTCCGTCGTGGAAACGTGCCTCGGGGCGCAGGTTGAACACCACCCAGCTGCGGTCCTCACTGTATTCCACGGATTGCGCGATCAGCCCGTAGCTGGATGCCGGCTCGTCGCCGGAGGGTGCGTATTGCCCGGTGCCGACCATCAGTGGCTCATTCAGCTCGTTGATGCCGTATTGCAGGAAATTGGGCGTGGCAACCGGGCTGGTGCCCTTGAAGGTGTAGGGGTTAAGGGTGTCAAAAGTGCCAAACGCCATCAACCGCAAGGTGCCGCCTTTGGGCGCTTGCGGATTTACCCAGTCGAAGTGGGTAAAGCGGGCTGGGTACTTGAGTGTGCCGAACTGCGCATAACCGTGGCTTTCGCTGATGGTTGCGCTCGCAGGGAAGCTCAAGGCCAGGCTGATCAGCAGGAGGGGAAAGACAGGCTTCAAGTCAGGGTTTCGATCCAGGCGGCTTGGGCTACATGGTTCGTACAGTAACAGCTTGTCTTGACAGGAAAAAGCCGGAGGAGGGGGCTGTTCAAATGTAGGAGCTGGGTTGTCGGGACGCCGCATCGCAGCGAAAAACCTGAGGCCGCCGCATTTATTCAGAATGGGCGCCTCATCGTTGACATTTTTCGCGAGCAAGCTCGCTCCTACCACTTATCGTCCATTAGACACGCATTGACTCTCAGCGCGGCGAGGAGACGGTGAGCAACTGCCCCGGCTTCAGCGCCTGGCCCACCCGTGGGTTCCAGCGCTTGAGGTGTTGCATCTCGACATTGAAACGCTTGGCGACCATGTACAGCGAGTCACCGCGCTGGACCTTGTACTTCGTCTGCTTCTTGCTGTTGGCGGCTAGGGTGGTGGTAGTGCGGCCGCTGCTGCGGCGGGTGTCCTGCATGACCAGGGTCTGGCCGGCCTTGAGGTGCTTGCCGCTGAGGTTGTTCCAGCGCTGCAGGTCCTTGACGTCGACCTTATTGGCCTTGGCGATGGCGGTCAGGTTGTCGCCACGCTTGACCCGATAACTGCGCTTGGCACCGGCAATCACCGGGCTGTCGGCACCGTCGAACACCGGCTTGAGCGGCCGCTTGCTGATCAGCTCTTCGGGCTTCATGGTCGACAGGCTGGCCGTCAGCAGCTGTGCCTTGGAGGTTGGCACCAGCAGATGCTGGGGGCCGTCGATGGTGGTGCGTTGCTTGAAAGCCGGGTTGAGCTGGAACAACTCGTCTTCGTCGATATTGGCCACCGCGGCGACCTTGGACAGGTCCATGCGCTGGTTGATTTCAACGACTTCGAAGTAGGGCTGGTTGGCAATCGGGTTGAGATTGACGCCGTAGGCTTGCGGGGTGATCACTACCTGGGACAGGGCGAGCAACTTGGGCACGTAGGCCTGGGTTTCCGACGGCAGTGGCAGGTTCCAGTAATCGGTGGGCAGGCCGAGTTTTTCGTTGCGCTCGATGGCCCGGCTGACCGTGCCTTCGCCGGCGTTGTAGGCCGCCAGAGCCAGCAGCCAGTCGCCGTTGAACATGTCGTGCAGCTTGGTCAGGTAATCCAGGGCGGCGGTGGTCGACGCGGTGATGTCGCGACGACCATCATAGAAACGGGTCTGGCGCAGGTTGAAGTAACGTCCGGTGGACGGAATGAACTGCCACAGGCCTACCGCGTTGGCCGGTGAATAGGCCAAGGGATTGTAGGAGCTTTCAATTACTGGCAGCAGCGCCAGCTCCAGCGGCATGTTGCGTTCTTCGAGGCGCTCGACAATGTAATGCATGTACAGGCTGCCGCGTTCGCCGGCGCTTTCCAGGTAGGAAGGATTACTGGCGAACCACAGGCGCTGTTGCTCGATCCGAGGGTTGACGCCCAGGCCGTCCTGCAACTGGAAACCCTGGCGCATGCGCTCCCAGACATCCTGCGGGACCTCCGGCGTGGGTTTTTCGCTGAGCCAGATCGGCTTTTGCTTGGGGCGTGCGGACAGGGTGTGTGCCGCATCGGTTTGCGGCACTTGACCGGTGCTGCTGCAGCCCGCCAGGGTGGCGGACACAGCCACCGCGATGGCTTGAGCCAGGCGGGTCAATGCGTCTGATTTGATGGATTTACGTATAGATGACGACATTGGCTGGAAGTAAGTTCCGGGCAAAAATGTCGGGCGATTCTAGAAAGGGCACCCGGTGCGGTCAACCTTTGAGAATCTTCCGACCTATGCTGGCCCTGTTTAGAACCTATCCTTCCAAGCCCGAAGTGCCGCAAAAACCTCACTGGGCGCCCGGTCTTTGGAGTCACTCCGTTCGTCTAATATTTCTTTAACGGATGTTTCGCCGGTGCGCAAAAAGGGATTTGTCAGCTTTTCCAAAGCCAGATTGGACGGCAATGTAATCTGCCCGGCTTCGCGTAATTGCGAGACATTCCTGAAGCGCTTGGCGACGTCCGGGTTATTCGGTTCGACGGCGACGGCAAAGCGCAGATTGCTCAGGGTGTACTCGTGGGTGCAATACACCAGGGTCGCGTCCGGCAAGGCAGCGAGGCGGCTCAGCGAGTGGTGCATCTGTTGCGCAGTGCCCTCGAACAGGCGGCCGCAACCGGCGGCGAACAGGGTGTCGCCACTGAACAACACGCCCGGGGTGTAGTAAGCGATGTGGCCGAGGGTGTGGCCCGGCACCGCATACACGTCGAAGGTATGACCGAGTACGCTGATCTGGTCGTTATCGTTGAGGGCCACGTCGCGCGCCGGGATGGCTTCGCTGGCTGGGCCGTAGACCTTGGCCCCGGTGGCTTGCTTGAGGGTTTCGACGCCGCCGACGTGGTCATGGTGATGGTGGGTGACCAGAATATCGCTGAGGGTCCAGTCGGAATGTTCCGCCAGCCAGGCCAGAACCGGTGCCGCATCGCCCGGATCGACCACGGCGCAGCGGAAATTTGCTTCATCTTGTAACAACCAGATGTAGTTGTCGGTGAAGGCGGGTAGGGCTGTGATGGGTATCATTACGAAATTCGCCAAGCGGAATACATTGGCGCATCTTAGAGCTTCCTGGCGAGTTGGAGAATGCAATGACCGATAAAGCGTTCGCGCAGGCCGATCCGCAGTGGCTGGAGTTGATCGGCGCTGCCCGCGAGTGGCTGTCCGGGCCCATCGGCCAGTTTCTGCTGGATGAAGAGCGGCGCATGCTCGAAGACGAACTCGGGCGCTTCTTCGGCGGCTACCTGGTGCATTACGGGCCCTCGGCTGAAACGCCGCCCAACGCCCCGCAGGTGCAACGCAATGTGCGCCTCGGTGCGCCGCTGCCGGGGGTGGAAATTGTCTGTGAAGAACAGGCATGGCCGCTCAGCGAGCACGCCGCCGACGTGGTGGTCATGCAGCACGGCCTGGATTTCTGCCTGTCGCCCCACGGCCTGCTGCGCGAGGCCGCCAGTGCCGTCCGCCCTGGCGGGCATTTGCTGATCATCGGCATCAACCCCTGGAGCAGTTGGGGCATGCGCCATGTGTTCGCCGCTGACGGGATGCGCAAGGCGCGCTGCATTTCGCCGTCGCGAGTGGCCGACTGGCTCAACCTGCTGGGCTTCGCGCTGGAGAAACGCCGCTTCGGGTGCTATCGTCCGCCGCTTGCGTCTCCTGCCTGGCAAGCTCGCCTGGCCGGTTGGGAGCGCAGGGCGGGTAACTGGCAACTGTCCGGTGGCGGCTTCTATCTATTGGTCGCACGCAAGATTGTTGTGGGCCTGCGCCCGGTGCGCCAGGTGCGGCGCGAGCCGATGGGCAAGCTGATCCCGCTGCCGATGGCCAAGGTCAACCGACGCGACAGCAAGCCGTAACCCCCCTTCCTTATTACTCCAGCCGGGTTCGCCCGGCCCAGGCATTGTCGACCCAGGCCGACAAGCCACCGACTTATTCTGGATAGATTGCATGAGCGATAGCGTAGAACTCTTCACCGATGGCGCCTGCAAGGGCAACCCCGGCCCCGGCGGCTGGGGCGCCTTGCTGGTGTGCAAGGGCGTGGAAAAGGAGCTCTGGGGCGGCGAAGCCAACACCACCAACAACCGCATGGAGTTGATGGGGGCAATTCGTGGCCTGGAAGAGCTCAAGCGGCCCTGCGATGTGCTGCTGGTGACCGACTCGCAGTACGTGATGAAGGGCATCAACGAGTGGATGGTCAACTGGAAAAAGCGCGGCTGGAAAACCGCTGCCAAGGAACCGGTCAAGAATGCCGACCTGTGGATGCAACTGGACGAACAGGTTAATCGCCACAACGTGACCTGGAAGTGGGTGCGTGGCCACATCGGCCATCCGGGTAACGAGCGCGCCGACCAGTTGGCCAACCGCGGCGTCGATGATGTGCGCGGTTACAAGCAGGCCTGATCGGCTGAAAAGCTGCGCAGTTCGTCGATCAAGCGCAAACAGTGCTTCAACCCCGGTGAAACGTCGCCAATGCGCTGACTGAGAATGATCGGCGAGGTGGCGTTGTTTTCCAGGACCGGGGTGAAGCCGATGTCGTCGCGGTGCAGCAATTGCACCGACGCCGGCACCAGGGTCACGCCGATGCCCGCACCCACCAGGCCGATCGCCGTCTGCAGTTCGTTGGTCCACTGCGCCACCTTGATGCTCACCCCATAAGACTCGAACAACGCGATCACATGGTCGGCGTAGCTTGGCCGTGGGTTGCCGGGATAGAGCACGAAGGGCTCGTTGGCCAGCTCGCTGAGGCTGATGGGTCGGGCCAGCAGCGGATGGCCGGCGGGCAGGGCGGCGACCAGGCGGTCTTCGTTGAGCACGGTTTGGATGATCGCCGGGTCATCGATACGAATCCGCCCGAAACCGACATCGATCCGACCCGCTTTGAGCGCCTGCACCTGCTGCAGGGTGGTCATTTCCGACAAGCCCAACTCCAGCTCCAGGGCGTCGTTGCTGCGCAGGCGCCTGATCAACTCGGGGAGTACGCCGTACAAGGTCGATGGCGCAAAACCGATACCCAGCCAGGTTTTCTCGCCCAGGCCAATCCGCCGGGTGTTGTCGCAGACTTTGTGCAGTTGCTCCAGCAGCGCCGTGGAGTGCTCAAGGAAAAACCGCCCGGCCTCGGTCAGGCGCAGCGGCCGTCCGCGCTCCAGCAGGACCACCCCCAACTCATCTTCCAATTGCTGGATCTGCCGGCTCAAAGGCGGTTGGGCGATGTGCAGGCGCTCGGCGGCGCGGGTGAAATTCAGGGTGTGCCCCAGCACCTGGAAGTAGCGCAAATGACGTAGTTCCATGAGTCCTCCACAGTTGAATCTTGAAAATACCTAAAAGGTATCGATCCAGACCAATTCTATATTGGAACCCGGAAAAAAGCCGTACGAGAATCGGTCCCAGAACTTCAAGAACCTGATGGGTATGGACATGCTTTCTTCTGCCATTGAATCGATCGAGACGATCATCGTCGATCTGCCGACTATCCGCCCGCACAAGCTGGCGATGCATACCATGCAGAACCAGACCCTGGTGATCATCCGTGTGCGCTGCGCCGACGGCATCGAAGGTATCGGTGAGTCGACCACCATCGGTGGCCTGGCCTACGGCAACGAAAGCCCGGACAGCATCAAGACCAACATCGACCAGCACTTTACGCCGCTGTTGCTGGGCCAGGACGCCTGCAACATCAACGCCGCGATGCTGCGTCTGGATCGCAGCATCCGTGGCAACACTTTCGCCAAGTCCGGTATCGAAACCGCCTTGCTCGACGCTCAGGGCAAGCGCCTTGGTTTGCCGGTCAGTGAGTTGCTCGGTGGCCGTGTGCGTGACGCGCTGCCCGTGGCCTGGACCCTGGCCAGCGGCGACACCGCCAAGGACATCGCCGAAGCCGAACAGATGCTCGACCTGCGTCGTCACCGGATTTTCAAATTGAAGATCGGTGCCGGCGAAGTCGATCGTGACCTGGCTCACGTGATCGCGATCAAGAAAGCCCTCGGCGATCGCGCCAGTGTGCGGGTCGACGTCAACCAGGCCTGGGACGAGGCCGTGGCCTTGCGCGCCTGCCGGATTCTCGGCGGCAACGGCATCGACCTGATCGAGCAGCCAATCTCGCGCAACAACCGTTCCGGCATGGTCCGCCTCAATGAAATGAGCCCGGCGCCAATCATGGCCGACGAGTCCATCGAGTGCGTCGAAGACGCCTTCAACCTGGCCCGCGAAGGCGCGGCGTCGGTGTTCGCCCTGAAAATCGCCAAGAATGGTGGCCCTCGCGCCGTGTTGCGCACCGCCGCCATTGCCGAAGCAGCGGGGATCGGCCTGTACGGCGGCACCATGCTCGAAGGCGGGATCGGCACCCTGGCCTCGGCCCATGCGTTCCTGACCCTGAACAAACTGAGCTGGGACACAGAGCTGTTCGGCCCCTTGCTGCTGACCGAAGATATTCTCAGCGAGCCACCGGTGTACCGTGATTTCCAATTGCACGTTTCACGCGAGCCGGGCCTTGGCCTGAGCCTGGACGAGGAGCGCCTGGCGTTCTTCCGCCGTGACAAAACCGCCACCACCCTGTATTCCGCCTGAGGAGATGCGCATGCTGTTCCACGTAAAAATGACCGTGAACCTGCCGGTCGACATGAATCCCGAGCGGGCTGCCCAGCTCAAGGCCGATGAAAAGGCCTTGGCCCAGCGCCTGCAGGAACAGGGCAAGTGGCGGCACCTGTGGCGAATCGCCGGGCTCTACGCCAACTACAGCGTGTTCGACGTCGACAGCGTGCAGGAACTGCACGACACCTTGATGCAACTGCCGCTGTACCCGTACATGGCCATCGAAGTGAACGCGATGTGCAGGCATCCTTCTTCTATTCACGAAGACGATCGCTGAGCCGGCGTCGTCCGTACTGCACTCTAATAACTACAAGATGAGGAATTATCATGAACGTCAAAATTTCCCACACTGCCACTGCCCAGAAGTTTCTCGAAGAAGCCAGTGGCCTGCACAACGATGAAGGCAGCCCGCGCGCCAAGGCGCTGATCTACCGCATCCTGCGCGACTCGGTGAACATCATCGAAGACCTCAACGTGACCCCGGAAGAGTTCTGGAAAGCGGTGAACTACCTGAACGTCCTCGGCGCACGCCAGGAAGCGGGCCTGCTGGTTGCCGGCCTGGGCCTGGAGCACTACCTCGACCTGCTGATGGACGCGGAAGACGAGCAGGCCGGTAAAACCGGCGGCACCCCGCGCACCATCGAAGGCCCGCTGTACGTAGCCGGTGCGCCGCTGTCCACCGGCGAAGCGCGCCTGGACGACGGCGTCGATCCGGGTGTGGTGCTGTTCATGCAAGGCCAAGTGAAGAACACCGACGGCTCGCCACTGGCCGGCGCCGTGGTCGACGTCTGGCACGCCAACACCGGCGGCACTTACTCGTACTTCGATGGCAGCCAGTCGGAATTCAACCTGCGTCGTCGTATCGTCACCGATGCCGAAGGTCGCTATCGTTTCCGCAGCATCGTGCCGTCGGGCTACGGCTGCCCACCGGACGGTCCGACCCAGCAACTGCTCGATCAACTGGGCCGTCACGGCCAGCGTCCGGCGCACATCCACTTCTTCATCTCGGCAGACGATCATCGTCACCTGACCACCCAGATCAACCTGGATGGCGACAAGTACCTGCACGACGACTTTGCCTACGCCACCCGCGACGAACTGATCGCCAAGATCACCTTCAGCGACGATCAGCAACGCGCCGCAGCCTACGGCGTGAGCGGGCAATTCGCCGAAATCGAGTTCGATTTCACCCTGCAGTCCTCGGCTCAGCCTGACGAGCAGCAGCGTCACGAGCGAGTTCGCGCCCTGGAAGACTGATAACACGCGGCTCACCGACCACGAGATAAACCACCGTTTATCTCGTGGTTTTTGCCGTTGTGGCACCTGGCATACAATGGCCCGGTCCGATGTACCCATAACAACAATGAGAGAGACGGTTATGCAAGCGCATCTATTGAGTGAGCGCAGCCGCGTGTTTGCCCAGGCCGACCCCTATGCGGTGTCGGAGTACGTCAATCAACACGTGGGCAACCACTGCATCCGCCTGCCTGGCAGCGGCAGCCCGCAGGCCAGTCTCAATCACAGCAAATTCGCCAGCCTGGACCTGTGCCGTATCAGCTACGGCGGCAGCGTGCGGGTCACCTCACCAGCCCTGGAAACTATCTTCCACCTGCAAGTCCTGCTGCGTGGCCACTGCCTGTGGCGCGGCCATCGTCAGGAGCATTACTTCGCTCCCGGCGAGTTGTTGCTGATCAATCCGGACGATCCGGTGGACCTGACCTATTCCGACGACTGCGAAAAATTCATCCTGAAAATGCCCGCCAGCCTGCTGGAATCGGTGTGCCAGGAGCAGCGCTGGTTGCACTCGGGGCAGGGCGTGCGCTTTCTCGAAAATCGCTATCAACTGGATGAGTTGGAAGGCTTCTTCAACCTGCTGGGCATGATCTGCCAGGAGGCCGAAGCGTTCGACAGCATGCCGCGGGTCCAGGATCACTACGCACAGATCATCGTCAGCAAGATGCTCAGCCTGATGAAAACCAACGTCAGCCGCGCCGGCCTTGGTTCGCAGACTGCCTGCTTCGAGCGGATCACCGATTACATCGAACGCAACCTCAAGCAGGACATCTGCAGCGAGGAACTGGCCCGCCAGGCGAGCATGAGCCTGCGTTCGCTGTACGGGCTGTTCGAGCGATATGCCGCGACCACGCCAAAAAACTACATTCGCCAGAAGAAGCTGGAACGGGTCAACGCCTGTCTCAGCGACCCCACCTGCACCGTGCGCAACGTCACCGAGCTGGCCATGGATTACGGTTTCCTGCACCTGGGTCGGTTTTCCGAAAGCTACCGAAAGCAGTTCGACGAATTGCCGTCGGACACCCTCAAGCGCCGCCACTGATCGTCAGTCGATGCGCGCAGCCCGCGTATCGACCTGGTTGCACAAAACGGATAGTGCTTTGCACCCAGTGGATATTGGCCCTCCAGCGCCCGTTCTAGCATGAGCCTTGCCTGAACAATAACAATGGAGGCGGCGGCCATGACCCTGCGACCCGAATATCTTCAATCCCTGCTCGAAGACGATAAAGAACAGGGCCTCTTCCGTTGCAAGCGGGAGATGTTTACCGACCCGCGCCTGTTCGATCTTGAAATGCAACACATTTTCGAGGGCAACTGGCTGTACCTCGCTCACGAGAGCCAGATTCCCAACAAGAACGATTTCTACACCACCACCATGGGCCGCCAATCGATCTTTATCGCCCGTAACAAGGACGGTGAGCTCAACGCTTTTCTCAATGCCTGCAGCCACCGTGGCGCCATGCTCTGCCGGCACAAAACCGGCAATAAGAGCTCCTATACCTGCCCGTTCCATGGTTGGACCTTCAACAACTCCGGCAAGCTGCTCAAGGTCAAGGATCCAGCGGCGGCCGGCTACCCGGCGAGCTTCAACTGCGAGGGCTCCCACGACCTGACCAAGGTGGCGCGCTTCGAGTCCTACCGTGGCTTCCTGTTCGGCAGCCTCAAGGCCGACGTGGTGCCGCTGGTGGAGCACCTGGGTGAGTCGGCGAAGATCATCGACATGATCGTCGATCAGTCGGTGGACGGCCTGGAAGTCCTGCGCGGCTCCAGCAGCTACATCTATGAAGGTAACTGGAAACTCACCGCCGAAAACGGCGCCGACGGCTACCACGTCAGCTCGGTGCACTGGAACTACGCGGCGACCCAGAACCAGCGCAAGCAACGCGAATGCGGCGACGAGAACCCGACCATGAGCGCCGGCACCTGGGCCAAGCAGGGCGGCGGTTTCTACTCGTTCGACAAGGGGCACATGCTGCTCTGGACCCGCTGGTCGAACCCCGAGGACCGGCCGCTGTACGAGCGTCGCGACGAACTCGCCCGCGACTTCGGCAAGGCCCGCGCCGACTGGATGATCGAAAACTCGCGCAACCTGTGCCTGTACCCCAACGTTTATCTGATGGACCAGTTCAGTTCGCAGATTCGCATCGCCCGGCCGATCTCGGTCAATCGCACGGAAATCACCATTTATTGCATCGCCCCCAAAGGCGAAAGCGACACCGCGCGCTCCAGCCGGATCCGCCAGTACGAAGACTTCTTCAACGTCAGCGGCATGGCCACCCCGGATGACCTGGAAGAGTTCCGCTCCTGCCAGATGGGCTATCAGGGCAGCAACACGGCCTGGAACGACATGTCCCGTGGTGCCGAGCACTGGGTCGAGGGCGCCGATGAGGCGGCCAAAGAGATTGACCTGCAGCCACTGCTCAGCGGTGTGCGCACCGAAGACGAAGGGCTGTTCGTGCTGCAGCACAAATACTGGCAGGAAACCATGCTCAAGGCCCTGGCCGAAGAGCAGTCGGCCTTGATCAAGCTGGAGGCGCTGGCATGAGCATTTCTTACGACGCCGTGCGCGACTTCCTCTACCGTGAAGCGCGCTACCTCGACGACAAGGACTGGGACAACTGGCTGGAACTGTACGCCGCTGACGCCAGTTTCTGGATGCCGTCCTGGGATGACAACGACGAGTTGACTGAAGACCCACAGCGGGAAATCTCACTGATCTGGTACGGCAACCGCATGGGCCTGGAGGACCGCATCTTCCGGATCAAGACCGAGCGTTCCAGCGCCAGCGTGCCGGACACCCGGACCTCCCACAACATCAGCAACATCGAGCTGCTGGAACAGGCTGACGGCCTGTGCAAGGTGCGCTTCAACTGGCACACCCTGAGCTTTCGCTACAAGACCGTCGACAGCTATTTCGGTTGCAGTTTCTACACCCTCGACGTGCGCGGCGACAGCCCGCTGATCAAGGCCAAGAAAGTGATCCTGAAGAACGACTACGTTCGCCAGGTTATCGATGTCTACCATTTGTGAGGTCACGGTCATGACGCATTCCATTGCACTGAATTTCGAAGATGGCGTGACCCGGTTCGTCGACGCCAAGCCGGGCGAGACCGTGGCCGATGCTGCGTACCGTCAGGGCATTAACATTCCGCTGGACTGCCGCGACGGCGCCTGCGGTACCTGCAAGTGTTTCGCCGAGGCTGGCCGTTATGAACTGGGCGAGGAATACATCGAAGACGCCTTGAGCAGCGAGGAAGCCGAGCAAGGCTTCGTGCTGACTTGCCAGATGCGCGCCCTGAGCGATTGCGTGGTGCGGGTGCCGGCGTCCTCGGACGTCTGCCGGACCCAGCAGGCCAGCTACAGCGCGGCCATCAGCCAGGTGCGGCAGTTGTCCGACAGCACCATTGCTCTGTCGATCAAGGGCGACGCCTTGAGCAAACTGGCGTTCCTGCCGGGGCAATACGTCAACCTGGGGATTCCCGGCAGCGAGCAGACCCGTGCCTATTCCTTCAGTTCGTTGCAACGCGACGGCGAGGTCAGCTTCCTGATCCGCAACGTCCCGGGCGGCCTGATGAGCAGTTTCCTCACCGGCATCGCCAAGGCCGGCGACAGCATGAGCCTGGCCGGGCCACTGGGCAGTTTCTACCTGCGCGAAATCCAGCGCCCGCTGCTGTTGCTGGCCGGCGGCACCGGCCTGGCGCCGTTCACCGCGATGCTGGAGAAAATCGCCGAGCAGGGCAGTGCCTATCCGCTGCATCTGATCTACGGGGTGACCAACGATTTCGACCTGGTAGAACTGGATCGCCTGCAGGACCTGGCCGCGCGCATCCCCAACTTCAGCTTCAGTGCCTGCGTGGCGAATCCACAAAGCGCTCATCCGCTCAAGGGCTACGTGACCCAGCACATCGAACCGCAGCACCTTAACGAGGGCGACGTCGACGTCTACCTCTGCGGCCCGCCGCCGATGGTCGAAGCGGTCAGCCAGTACATCCGCGAACAGGGCATTGCGCCGAAGAACTTCTACTACGAGAAATTTGCTGCCAGCGCGGCGTGATCGAGGTCGGCGGATGGTCTGTTGACTTTGTGGGAGCTGGCTTGTCGGGCGGCCGCGGTGTACCTGATACACCGCCATCGCCATGCTCCTACAGGGGTGCTGTCCAGTCAGATGTCCATGATTCAAAGGAACCCAACATGCACAGATTCCAAGACAAAATCGCCCTGGTCACCGGCGCCGCCCAAGGGATCGGCCGGCGGGTGGCCGAGCGTTTGGCAGCCGAGGGCGCGCGCCTGGTGCTGGTCGACCGCTCGGAGCTGGTGTTCGAATTCGAAGCCGAACTGGCCGGCAAGCACCCAGTGCTGGCCCTGACCGCCGATCTTGAGCAATACGCCGAGTGCAGCCGGGTCATGCAGGCCGCGGTAGAGCGTTTCGGTCGGCTCGACATTCTGATCAACAACGTCGGTGGCACCATCTGGGCCAAGCCTTTCGAGCACTACGAAGAACAGCAGATCGAAGCCGAAGTGCGGCGTTCGCTGTTTCCCACCCTGTGGTGCTGCCACGCCGCCTTGCCATTCATGCTGGCGCAGGGCAGCGGTGCGATTGTCAACGTCTCGTCGATCGCCACCCGCAGCGTCAACCGGGTGCCCTACGGCGCCGCCAAGGGCGGAGTCAACGCGCTGACCGCCTGTCTGGCATTCGAAACCGCCGAGCGCGGCATCCGCGTCAACGCCACGGCTCCGGGCGGCACCGAAGCGCCGCCACGACGCATCCCGCGCAACAGCGCCGAACAAAGCCCCGAGGAGAAGGTTTGGTACCAGCAGATCGTCGACCAGACCGTCGACAGCACCCTGATGAAGCGCTACGGCACCATCGACGAGCAAGTCGAGCCGATTCTGTTCCTCGCCTCCGATGATGCGGCCTACATCACCGGACTGGTAATGCCCGTGGGCGGTGGCGACCAGGGCTGAGCCCACGCCGATCGACCCGGTCGGCGTGCCTCGTACGCTCTGTGATAAGATCGCGCCCCTACGCAAAACGGCACGATGAGGGGTTGAAACAAGATGGCTCAAAGGATGGTGGTGCTCGACACTGAAACCACCGGTATGCCGGTGACCGACGGCCACCGGATCATCGAGATCGGTTGCGTCGAGTTGCTTGGTCGACGCCTGACCGGCCGGCATTTCCATGTCTATCTGCAGCCGGACCGGGAAAGTGACGAGGGCGCGATTGGCGTCCACGGCATCACCAACGAGTTCCTGGTGGGCAAGCCGCGCTTCGCCGAAGTGGCCGATGAGTTCTTCGAGTTCATCAAGGGCGCGCAGCTGATCATCCACAACGCGGCGTTCGACGTTGGCTTCATTAACAACGAATTCGCGCTGATGGGTCGCCACGACCTGGCCGACATCACCCAGCACTGCTCGATCCTCGACACCCTGTTGATGGCCCGTGAGCGTCACCCCGGCCAGCGCAACAGCCTCGATGCCCTGTGCAAACGCTACGGCGTCGACAACTCCGGCCGTGAACTGCACGGCGCCTTGCTCGACTCGGAGATTCTCGCCGACGTCTACCTGACCATGACCGGCGGCCAGACCAGCCTGTCGCTGGCGGGTAATGCCTCTGACGGTGCCGGTGACGGCTCCGGCAGCCAGGCCACGGAAATCCGCCGCTTGCCGGCCGACCGCACGCCAGCACGGATCATCCGCGCCAGCGAAGCAGAGCTGGCCGAGCACGCCGCACGCCTGGAAATCATCGCCAAGTCCGCCGGCGCTCCGGCGCTCTGGACCCAGTTGCTCGAAGCGCAGAGCCAGGGCTGATACACGCGGCCTCGCGACATGGGGTTTGACCTTCTACCCTGAATGTATTCAGGCAGGTGTGGTCCAGTGCCGATCAGTTGAGCGATGGGGATCAACTGTAGGAGCGAGCCTGCTCGCGATGGTCGTCAACGATAGCGCGTTCCTACAAGGGGCACGCGGCGTACTTGAGTCCATCGCGAGCAGGCTTGCTCCTACAAGGTCCTTGACTGACGGGGATCAGGCCATGGCCTGTCATCTCAGGACGCCGCTCCCCATGTACAAAGACTTGAAATTTCCGGTCCTTATCGTTCACCGCGACATCAAGGCCGACACCGTCGCCGGCGACCGTGTGCGCGGTATCGCCCGCGAGCTGGAGCAGGAAGGCTTCAGCATTTTCTCGGCGGTGGATTACGCCGAAGGCCGCCTGGTCGCCGCCACCCATCACGGCCTGGCGTGCGTGTTGATTGCCGCCGAGGGCGCCGGGGAAAACACCCATCTGCTGCAGAACATGGTCGAGCTGATCCGCGTCGCCCGCGCCCGCGCACCCAACCTGCCAATCTTCGCCCTCGGCGAACAGGTGACCCTGGAAAACGCCCCCGCCGATGCCATGAGCGAGTTGAACCAACTGCGTGGGATTCTCTACCTGTTCGAAGACACCGTGGCCTTTCTTGCACGCCAGGTGGCGCGGGCGGCACGCACCTACCTGGATGGCCTGTTGCCGCCGTTTTTCCGCGCCCTGGTGCAGCACACCGCCGACTCGAACTACTCCTGGCACACACCGGGGCATGGCGGCGGCGTGGCCTATCACAAAAGTCCGGTGGGGCAGGCATTCCACCAATTTTTTGGCGAGAACACCTTGCGCTGCGACCTCTCGGTGTCGGTGCCCGAGCTCGGCTCGCTGCTGGATCACACCGGTCCGCTGGCCGAAGCCGAGGCGCGGGCGGCGCGCAATTTCGGCGCCGATCACACCTTTTTCGTAATCAACGGCACGTCCACCGCCAACAAGATCGTCTGGCAGGCCATGGTCGCCCGCGACGACCTGGTGCTGGTGGATCGCAACTGCCATAAATCGGTGCTGCACTCGATCATCATGACCGGCGCCATCCCCCTGTACCTCTGCCCCGAGCGCAATGAGCTGGGGATCATCGGGCCGATTCCCCTGAGTGAATTCAGCCCCGAGTCGATCCGCGCCAAGATCGACGCCAGCCCGCTGACCCGTGGACGGCCAGCCAAGGTCAAGCTGGCGGTTGTCACCAATTCAACCTACGACGGCCTGTGCTACAACGCCGAGCTGATCAAGCAAACCCTGGGCGACAGCGTCGAAGTCCTGCATTTCGACGAGGCCTGGTACGCCTACGCGGCTTTCCACGAGTTCTTCGCCGGTCGCTATGGCATGGGCACTTCGCGCTCGCCCACCAGCCCGCTGGTGTTCACCACCCATTCCACGCACAAGCTGTTGGCCGCCTTCAGCCAGGCCTCGATGATCCATGTGCAGGACGGCGGAGCCCGGCAACTGGATCGCGACCGTTTCAATGAAGCGTTCATGATGCACATCTCGACCTCGCCGCAGTACAGCATCATCGCCTCTCTGGACGTCGCCTCGGCGATGATGGAAGGCCCGGCCGGGCGTTCGCTGTTGCAGGAAATGTTCGATGAGGCCCTGAGTTTTCGTCGCGCCCTGGACAATTTGCGCCAACACATCAACGCCGACGACTGGTGGTTTTCGATCTGGCAGCCGCCGCAGGTGACCGGAATCGCCACCGCCGACTGGCTGTTGCAGCCGGACGCGGAATGGCATGGCTTTGGCGACGTCGCCGAGGACTACGTGCTGCTGGACCCGGTCAAAGTCACTCTGGTGATGCCCGGTCTGACCGCTGGCGGCGCCTTGAGCGAGCGAGGGATTCCGGCGGCGGTGGTCAGCAAGTTCCTCTGGGAGCGTGGGCTGGTGGTGGAAAAAACCGGGCTGTACTCGTTCCTGGTGTTGTTTTCCATGGGCATTACCAAGGGCAAGTGGAGCACCTTGCTCACCGAATTGCTGGAGTTCAAGCGCAGTTACGACGCCAACCTCAGTCTCGCCGCCTGCTTGCCGTGTGTGTCCCGGTGTGACCCGGCGCGTTACCAGGGCATGGGGCTGCGCGATCTGTGCGATCAGTTGCACGCGTGTTACCGCAGCAATGCCACGGCCAAACACCTCAAACGCATGTACACCGTGCTGCCTGAAGTGGCGATGAAGCCGGCCGAGGCCTACGACCATCTGGTGCGCGGCGACGTCGAGGCGGTGCCGATCGATCAATTGCCAGGGCGCATCGCCGCGGTGATGCTGGTACCGTACCCACCAGGTATCCCGCTGATCATGCCAGGCGAGCGTTTCACCGAGGCGACCCGCTCGATCATCGACTACCTGGCATTCGCCCGTACCTTCGACATCAGTTTTCCCGGGTTCGTCGCCGATGTGCACGGCCTGCAACACGAAGACGCGGGCAGCGGGCGCTGCTACACCGTCGACTGTATTTGCACCTGAGGACGTTTCCCCCTATGCAACCGCTGAGCAACCCCCGACAGCCGAATCTCGCGGTGCGTGTCGCCGACCAGGGCTTTGCCGCCTATATCTGCGCCAGTGATTTCAGTTTTGAAATCAGCGCTTATATCAGTGCCCATATCGACCGGCCGGTGGCGCAGTGGCCGTTGCACGCGGTGACGCCTTACCGCAAATGTTATGGCATTGACGCCGAAGAGTTCGCGAGTTACCA
Organism: Pseudomonas fluorescens; assembly: GCF_019212185.1. NCBI lineage: Bacteria > Pseudomonadati > Pseudomonadota > Gammaproteobacteria > Pseudomonadales > Pseudomonadaceae > Pseudomonas > Pseudomonas fluorescens. The sequence continues at coordinate 3,863,784 of NZ_CP078138.1, read as the reverse complement.
CGATGCCCCCGACAGTGCGATTTTCATGGCCTTTCTGGACGAGCAGGCGGTGGGGCATATCGTGGTCAGCACCAACTGGAATGGCCTGGCCCATATCGATGAAGTGGCGGTGCATGCGCCGGCCCGGCGGCATGGCGTGGCCAAGGCCTTGCTGGACGTGGCGCAGTTCTGGAGTCAGAAGAAACTGCTGCCGGGGATCATGCTGGAGACTCAGAACAATAACCTCGGTGCCTGTCGGCTGTATGAGCGTTGCGGCTACGTGCTGGGCGGCATCGATCACCTGCGCTATCGGGGGATTGATCCACGCACCCAGGAAGTGGCGTTGTTCTGGTATCGATTTTTCGACGAAGCAACCGCCCTCAACCCTGCAACAGTGCCTGGGCGTTCGTCGTGATGATCTCCAGCAGCGCTTCCTGCGCCGTTGTTGGCTCAACATTCTTCAGGCTCAGGGCGTAAAGACTGATCGGCACCGCCGGCGACACCGGGCACACATCCAGTCCGGACGCCTTGGCGCCAAGGGCGGTAAACGGATCGACAATCGCCAGGCCTTCACCGGCCTCGACCATACTGCGCATCATCTGGTGGGTCTGCACCCGGGTCTGCACCACGGGCGCAGGGCGCAACGCTTGTAGCTTGCTGTCGAACAGCACACTCAATGGGTCATGGCCTTCCAGCCCGACCAGCGCCTGGCCGGCCAGGTCTTGGGCCGAGATGTACTTCTGTCGCGGTTGCAGCCAGCCGTGGGGCGCCAGCAGTTGCAGCTTGCCCTGGGCCAGCACCTGGCATTGGATGTCACTGTGTTCGGGGTCGTGCAGGCTCAATCCCAAGTCGCTTTCGCGCAGCAACAGGCTCCTGACGATGTCGGCGGTGGGCTGGCTCTGCAGAGAGCAGGGCATATCGGGGAAGCGCCGGCGCAAACTGGCAATAGCCTGCGGCAGCAGTTGATACGCCAGGGGCGGCGTGCCAATCACTCGCAATGGCGGCGCGTGGTACTGGCGCAGGCTTTCAGCCAGGCGTTGCACAGGTTCGAACGCGCTATAGACGTTGGCGATCTGCACCTGCAACAACCGCGCCTCACGCGTGGCCTGCAAGCGCCCGCGAACACTGGCGAATAGCATGAAGCCGAGTTGATCCTCGGCCTCGCGCAATACCCTCTCGATCTCGGTCACCGGCAGTTGCAACATCTCGGCTGCGGTACCCACGTGAGCGGTTTGCAGGAGCGCCTGGATCACTTCGATATGGCGTAGACGCATGCGTGAAGTCCATGTTCAGCGGGTGAGGGGTAGTGGCTGAATCCTAACCCAAGTCCGCAACCATGACTCCAACGGGTCGTGGAATTACTCAGGCGCTGACCACGGATTCGGGTTCGCGAATCAGCGTGACGCCTGTTTGTACCAGCACGAACTGGTTGTCATCGACTTTATTGACCCGGTCTCCGATCGCCAATTTGTAGGTCATGACCGGTGCGGATCCGCCGAAACTGTCGACCGCTGGGGTGGATTCCTGGAACTCATGCACCGAGTAGACGCGGCCCTGCGCGTCTCTTGCATGGAATTGTCCGACGAGTACTGCTGCCATCTGCTTAGAACCTCTGGGAATAAGTCATTCAATTTGCGGTTCAGTAGACCGTCGTCAAGCGTGGGAAGTTTTCCTTCCGGAAAAAAATAGTGAATTGCCGTGATTGCCCGAGCCAAACCCGCTGCACTGCCCGTGGATCATCTATAACTACAAGCTCCTTTAGCCAGATAGTCGGGAATTCCCATGAGCAAGGTCCATACGGTCGCTGTCCTGGTAGGCAGCCTGCGAAAACAGTCGATTAACCGCAAGGTTGCCCTGGCGCTGGCGGAACTGGCCCCGGCCACCCTGAAGCTGAACATCGTCGAGATCGGCGACCTGCCGCTCTATAACGAAGACATCGACGAAACACCGCCGGCAGCCTACAGCACTTTCCGCGAGCAGGTACGTTCATCCGACGCAGTGCTGTTCGTCACCCCCGAATACAACCGCTCAGTGCCGGCGCCTTTGAAAAACGCCATCGACGTTGGCTCCCGGCCCTACGGCAAAAGCGCCTGGAGCGGCAAGCCCGGTGCGGTGATCAGCGTTTCTCCGGGCGCCGTCGGCGGTTTCGGCGCCAACCACCATCTGCGCCAGTCCCTGGTATTCCTCAACGTCCCGTGCCTGCAGCAGCCGGAAGCTTATCTGGGTGGGGCAGGGACGTTTTTTGATGAGTCGGGCAAGCTGTCGGATAAGGTTCAGCCGTTCTTGCAGAGCTTTATCGATGCATTTGCGGGGTGGGTGGAGCAGCACAAGAAGGTGTGAGGGCAAGGTCATTCTGGACATTTAAGTCCCTGCCTCTCCGAGCTACCGTTGGCGTAAGAGATCACTCCTCTAGGCCAACGGTTTAATATTGGCCTCAATAATGGCATAAACGTCCCATTAAAATATCTTGAAGTCATTCAGGAAATCTGAGTGCTTGATGTTTTTCAAGGTTTGTACTGTCATGATTTTGAAACTTTTTAGTCAGAAAAAATAACAATATGTAGTGCCTGTCTTCAATAAGCCACGGTTTTTGTAGTTTCGTTCTGCAACGTTTGTGGGACGCTTCCTATAGTGATGGGGCGGTATAGAAACTTGCCGTGGGATAGTCCACTCTTGTTTGGTCCTTGGCCGAATAGGTGCTCTGTCGTGGGTGCTGGTTCGTTCAGGAATCAATTGTGAGTCGAGCTTTTTACGACTTAATTGTGTCGAGGTATTGTTGAGATTTAACCGGTACCTCAGTGTTGAGATAAACGGCACTACTGTAATTTAAGGAGGAGTTATGGCTTCGAATAGCTTTCAAAATGAAGTGCCCAAGGCGCGGGTTAACATAAAGCTCGACTTGCACACCGGAGGTGCAAAAAAATCAATCGAATTGCCCTTGAAGTTGATGGTCATGGGCGATTACAGCAATGGTCGCGAGCAGCGTGCACTGTCCGAGCGGAGCAAAATTGGCGTCAATCGGAATAACTTCGATAGCGTGCTGGCCGAATTTTCGCCTGCCTTGAAATTCGCCGTGGACGATGTGCGGGGGGAGGGCAGGGCCGAGACCGCGGTTGAGTTAAGCTTTCAGTGCATGAAGGATTTCGAGCCGGAACAAGTGGCTCGGCAAATTCCGCAACTTCGCGCTTTATTAGCCATGCGTAACCTATTGCGCGATCTCAAGTCCAATCTTCTGGACAACGCGACCTTTCGCTACGAGTTGGAACGCATCCTCAAGGATGATGCGCTGAGTGACGAATTGCGCGCTGAACTGGCCGCCCTGGCACCTGCGCAAGTTAACTAATTCAAGTCGGTTCGTCTAAAAGGAAGTTATCGCAATGTCCCCGGAAAATTCAAACGTGCAATCGCGCGGCACTACAGTGTTGTCCGAGAAAAGTGTATACGCCGGATTATTTGGAAAAATCAATTTGAGTCCGGTCGAATCATTGGCCGGTATCGACAACTTTCAGAGCGTGGAAGGGCTCGCGGAAGCGACTGCCGATGAACGTGTAACGGCAGCGGTCAATGTCTTTCTGAAGTTGCTCCAACAATCCTCGCAAAAGGTTGAGCGCCTGGATCGGGCCCTGTTGGATGAGCACATTGCAGCGCTGGATGCACAGATCAGTCGCCAACTCGATGCGGTGTTGCATCATCCGGATTTTCAGCGAGTTGAATCTACCTGGCGCGGAGTCAAGTCGCTGATTGATCAAACCGATTTCCGCCATAACGTGTGTATCGAACTGCTGGATATCAGCAAAAACCATCTGGTTCAGGATTTCGATGACGCACCGGAGATTGCCCAAAGCGGTTTGTACCTGCATACCTACATCCAGGAATACGATACGCCGGGTGGCGAGCCGATTGCTGCGGCTATATCCAACTTCGAGTTCGACCGCAATCCCCAGGACATAGCGCTGCTGCGCAACCTCTCCAAAGTGTGTGCTGCGGCGCACATGCCTTTTATCGGTTCGGTCGGTCCGGCTTTCTTTGGCAAGGAGTCGATGGAAGAAGTGGCCGCGATCAAGGACATCGGCAACTACTTTGATCGCGCCGAGTACATCAAGTGGAAATCGTTTCGCGAGAGCGACGACGCGCGCTACATCGGCTTGCTGATGCCACGGGTCTTGGGCCGTTTGCCTTACGGCCCGGATACGATGCCGGTGCGCAACTTCAATTACATCGAAAACGTCAAAGGGCCCGACCACGACAAATACCTGTGGACCAACGCTTCTTATGCGTTCGCCGCCAATATGGTCAAGAGTTTCATTGCCAATGGCTGGTGCGTGCAGATTCGCGGGCCGCAGGCGGGTGGTGCGGTCACTGACCTGCCAATCCATCTGTACGATCTGGGCACCGGTAATCAGGTGAAAATCCCATCAGAGGTGATGATTCCGGAAACGCGAGAATTCGAGTTCGCCAACCTCGGCTTCATCCCTCTCTCCTATTACAAGAATCGCGACTACGCCTGCTTTTTCTCTGCCAACTCGGCACAGAAGCCCGCGCTGTATGACGCGGCAGATGCCACTGCCAATAGCCGGATCAACTCGCGCCTGCCTTACATCCTCCTGCTGTCGCGCATTGCCCACTACATGAAACTGATTCAGCGCGAAAACATTGGTACGACCAAGGACCGTCGTTTGCTTGAGTTGGAGTTGAACAAGTGGATACGGGGGCTAGTCACCGAAATGACCAACCCGGGTGATGACCTGCGGGCTTCACACCCACTGCGTGAAGCGAAGGTCGAGGTCGAGGATATAGAGGACAACCCTGGTTTTTTCCGCATCAAGCTGTTCGCCGTGCCGCACTTCCAGGTGGAGGGCATGGACGTCAACTTGTCGCTGGTCTCCCAGATGCCCAAGGCCAAGGCCTGAGTCACCTGAGCAGCATGCCAATTTGCAGGGAAACGCATACATGAAAATCGACCGCCCCTTGTGGGCAGCGGGGGCTTTGCTGTCTCCGCAGCAGTTCCAGCAACAGGCACGTTGGGAGGCCTGGGCCAATGAGCAGTTGGCCCATCTTTCCCTGGTGCACCCTTGGGGGGTGCAGGCCGTGGATTTTGACCCCGAAGCCTTGCGCCTGGGCAAACTCAAGGCGACGTTGCTGCGGGTCCGCATGCCGGATGGCACATTGATCGATAGCCATCAAGTCGATCGGCTGCCTGATGGCCTGGAGCTGGCGCGACTGCTGCCTGCAGACCGCAAGGAGGCAACGGTGGTGTTGGCCCTGCCATTGGAGCAGGCCAACGGCAACAACTGCCTGTTTGACGCCGACACGGCCCAGCGACCGACCCGCTATCGTCAGGATTGGCGGCAGGTTCAGGACATTTACGGTGATGAACAGCAGTCAGTCGGCGTGCTCGAGCATGTGCTGAGTCTGCGATTCGGTCACGATGAAAATGGTGACTACCTGACCTGCCCAATCGCGCGCCTGCAGCGTGACGGGCAGGAAGGATGGTCCCTGGACGCTGCGTATGTACCGCCGCTCCTGAGTTTTTCCGCACATCCCGGACTGTTGACGCAACTGGACAATCTATTGACCCAACTGTCCGCCAAACGCCAGCGCTTGATGGGCATGCGCCGCGAAAGCAACCAGCGCATGGCCGACTTCGCGGTCGCCGATGTGTCGCTGTTCTGGCTGCTCAATGCCTTGAACACCTACCAACCACTGCTCGCGGACCTCAAGGCCTGGCCCATGAGACATCCCGAGCAGGTTTATCTCGAGCTGACAAAACTGGCTGGCAGCCTGCTCACCTTTTCCCTTGAACACGATATAGAGCAAATTCCGGGGTATCAGCACCAGCAACTGGACGTGGTTTTTCCGCCGCTCATGCGGCTGATTTCCACTCTGCTCGAAGCGAGCCTGCCATCGCGGGTCATTGCGCTGATGCTGGAAGCTGACGGGAGCAATCGCTGGAAGGTCAAGCTTGAAGATGATCGACTGCGCGAGCCCGACGGCGCCGATTTCTATCTGTCGGTTCGCAGTCGGTTGTCCGCTGCGCAGTTGCAAAGCCAGTTCCCGCAGCTGTGCAAGATCGGCAGTCCGGATGATGTCAATCAACTGATCAATGCGGCCCTCCACGGCGTGCCTTTGCAATCGCTCAGCCATGTCCCGGCGGCGATTCCGCTGCGCCTGGAAAACCAGTACTTCGCCCTCGATCTCGCTCACGAAAAAGGCCAGGCCATGTTGGCTTCGGGAACCTGTGCCTTCTATGTTCCGAGCACCCTGGGCGACGTCCAACTCGAACTTTTCGCGGTGTTGCGCTCATGAATCGGACAACTGCAAAACCCAGGGCAATGACCCTGGATGTCGACGAGTTGCTGCAGGACAGCTACCTGCTGGTGCTGCAGTTGCGTAACGGTGCCTCGGTGCTGGGCAGCGAAGCCTTCAAGGCACTGTGTATCGAACAGGTCGAACAGGTAGGGGCGCGGCTCAAGGAGGCTGACCTGCCTCAACGCAGCATCGACCATATCAGTCACGCGCAGTGCGCGTTGCTCGATGAGACCCTGCTCAGTTGCATCAAGGGCGATCCGAAGGCGCATGCTCATTGGGCCAGCGAACCGTTACAGGCACGCTTTTTCAATCGACACCAGGCCGGTGAGTTTCTCTATGAGGACATGCGTGAAGTGCTGCGCGAACCGGCGCCGGACGTGCAGGTACTGACGGCATTTCATCGCGTACTGATGCTGGGTTTTCAGGGGCGTTATCGCGAGGTCGATGATCCCGAGCGCCTGCAATTGCTGGCGGACTTGAGTGCGCGGGTCGCCCCGATGCATCTGGGGCGTACCTTGATTACAGAGTCCAGGAACGGTCCTGGGATACGCCTGTTCTCAAGACTGGATACACCGCGGTATCACGGGCTGGTGGCAGGGTTGTTGATGGTCGGTGTGTGGTGGGGGCTGGATCAGTGGCTCGGTAGCCTGGTCGCCTCGTTCTCACCCGCGCAAGTCTGAGGTGAGCCGATGACGCTCAAACACAGACAAAGCCTCTGGTTGTGGGCTGGGGCATTGGCGGTGTTGCTGGTCGCACTCTTGCCTGGAACGGGCTGGAGCCGCGCCGCGATGGCGCTGGTCGTGGTGGGCGGGATCGTCCTGGCCTGGAAGCGCGAGGCCCGCTTTGATGCGCAACTGCGCCAGGAGTTGGCAGGAGAGGGTTCGTTGCAACTGCCAGCCGCATCCTATAAACAGCCTGTCGTGCTGATGTGTGGCGATGACCTCGATCACCTGTTTGCCGAGACGCCAGCGGACCAACCTGCACTGCGCGTGACTGATCAGGGTTGCTACCTGCGGGTCGCACAGCCGGAACAGCTACCGCATCTGGCGCAGAGCATTCTTGCTCTACGCCCACAGTGGGGCGGCCAGCTCAGTGCAATGCTGGTGCTCAACCCGAGCGCACAGACGGATGCCGGGGTTTTGGCCGGCTATCTGCGCACGTTCAACTATCAGGCGGGGTTGATTCGCAAGCGTGGCATCGCGTTGCCCTGGATGCTGGTGACCTATCTGCAGGCGGCGCGGGGCATCGGCCCCTGGTTCAGTTGGGAAAATGCCGGGAATCAGTGCTTTGTTCGGGAGAACGGGGCTTGCAGTGGCACGGACGATTGGCAACGCCAGGGCGGCGATGCCGCCGTCCGTGCAGAGCGGATGCAGGTCATTGTCCAGCTCAACAGCGCGAACGCGTGGCTGGATGATAATGTCCTGGCACACTTTTGCGGGCCTGAGCCCCGTCATGCCATTGGCCGGCCGGTGGCCTGTGCACTCACCCTGATGCCGGATATGCCCGCTGTCACGGGTAACTTGTGGCAACGCTGGCTGAGCGCCCGCACCGGATTACTCGGTGCTGCCGAGGTCCCCCCAGGTCCACAGGCCCGTTGGTCATTTCCGGATCCTTTGCTGCACCTGCTGCCGGTACAAGCCCGAAGCTCGTCGAAACATCAGGCGCAAATCGTCGCGCTGTGGCTGTTTGCGCTCGCCAGCATCGCCGCTCTGGGCAATTCCGCCTGGCAGAACAAGCAGCTGTTGCGCGAGGTCAGCGACGATTTGCGGCATTACCACAGCATTGCAGTCCCCACTCGCAAGGAGCAACCCGAGTTCGCCCTGCGCGAGCAGGCGTTGAGCGTGCTGCATCAGGATGCCGAGCGTCTCAACCGCTATTACCGCAACGGCGAACCCCTGTCGCTGGGCCTGGGTTTGTACAGCGCCGAGCCGTTGCGCCAGTGGGTACTGGCAACCATCGCCGACCACAGTCAGCCCTCCATGACACGCAAGGCGTCGCGCACGGTGCGCCTGGACAGCCTGTCGCTGTTCAGCAGCGCCAGTGCCGAGCTCAAGCCGGAGTCAACCAAGGTACTGATCGACGCCCTGGTCGGGATCAAGGCGCAGCCCGGCTGGCTGATCGTGATTGCCGGGCATACCGATGCCGTTGGCAACGACCAACACAACCTTCGCTTGTCCCGTGCCCGCGCCGTCGCCGTGCGGGAGTGGATGCAACGCATGGGCGATCTGCCCGACAGCTGTTTCGCGATCCAAGGCTTCGGCAAAAGCCAACCCATCGCCAGCAATGACACCGAGGCGGGGCGCCAGGCCAACCGTCGCGTCGAAATTCGTCTGCTGCCGGAGGTGGGGGCGTGCGCGCTGCCCACTGCGGCGGCGGGCGTTTAACCCCTGTCGCTGAACGCGACCTATATGTTCGAGAAAAGGAGCTTCACATGGCTAATCCGGTTTACCTGTGGCTGACCAATCAAGATGGAGCGGTCCTCAATGGTCCCGTCAGGAAGATTGGTTGCGAAGGCAGCATTGAGGTTGTCGCCCTCAGCCACACCATTTCTATCCCCACCGATAGCAATACGGGGCATCTGACCGGAGAGCGGACCCACGAACCGTTCAAGATCACCAAGGTCGTCGACAAGACCAGCAATTACCTGTTGCAGGCAGTGACCACCGGTCAAAGCTTTCAAAGCGCTGAGATTCGCGAATATGAAGTCAATAACAATGGTGAATTGGTCGTCAAAAAAATCACCACGCTGGAAAACGTCAAGGTGGTTCGAATCGACAAAACCATGGAAAACATCAAGGAACAATCCAGGGAGGCGCACGTTCCCTACGAGTTGATCAGTCTGCGTTACGAGAAGATCAACTGGCTCTTCAAAGAGGGCACCATTAGCCACTCGGACTCCTGGCAGGAGCGTCGCGCGAGCTGATCGGTCGCAGCCAGCAGGCAATCGCCTGCTGGCTGCGTTGTGTCGGCTCACTCCTTTGCCAACAGGCATGTAATCCGGCACATCCCGACGCCGTGCACTCGCACAACCGATTACCCGCTGAGCCTTCAGCGCAAGGATGTTCCCCCATGACTCATCACGCAACGCGCCTGCTGCGGCGTCTCAATCCCTATTGCGCGCAAGCGCTCAGCGCGGCGGCAACGCTGTGTCAAAGTCGCGCCCACGGGCAGATCAGTATCGAGCACTGGCTGCTCAAATTAATGGAGCAGGGCGAGGGCGACCTGACCCTTATCGCCCGCCGTTATGAGTGGGACATGGACGAGCTTTGGCGCGGACTGCTGGATCATCTCGACACCTTGCCACGCAGCGTGCAAGGCAAGCCGCAGCTGTGCAACCAGTTGCAGCAACTGATCGAGAGCGCCTGGCTGCGCGCCTCCCTGGGCGGCAATGACAGCGTGCGCTCCGTGGACCTGCTTGGCGAACTGCTGCTAAATCCCCATTGGCTGGCCTGCGACGCGGTCTGGCCCCTGCTGAGCCTCAGCCAAAATCAATTGCAGCAGTTGCAGGTGCTGCTCGATCAATACTCCGAAGAACGACCACTGCTGCAGCAAAACGTCGTCCTGGAACAAGCCCCCGCAGTGACTGATGGCACTCAAAATGCCTTGCAGGCGGTGCTGGACAAATTCACCCAGGACGTCACCGCCAAGGCGCAGGCCGGGCAGATCGACCCGGTGTTTGGCCGCGACGATGAGATCCGCCAAGTCATCGATATCTTGAGTCGGCGGCGCAAGAACAACCCGCTACTCGTAGGTGAGCCAGGGGTAGGGAAAACCGCGCTGGTCGAAGGCCTGGCGTTGCGCATTGCCGAGGGCAATGTGCCGGACAGCCTCAAACCGGTCAGCGTGCGCACCCTGGACCTGGGGTTGTTGCAGGCGGGTGCCGGGGTCAAGGGCGAGTTCGAGCAACGCCTGAAGAACGTGATCGATGCCGTGCAGCGCTCGCCCCATCCGGTGCTGCTATTCATCGATGAAGCCCATACCCTGATCGGCGCGGGCAACCAGGCGGGCGGGGCGGATGCGGCAAATCTGCTCAAGCCGGCGTTGGCCCGTGGCGAACTGCGCACTATCGCCGCGACTACCTGGAGCGAGTACAAGCAATACTTCGAGCGCGACGCGGCGTTGGAACGGCGGTTCCAGGTGGTCAAGGTCGATGAGCCGGACGAGGCCAGCGCCTGCCTGATGTTGCGCGGTCTCAAGGCCCGTTATGCCAGCCATCATGGCGTGCATATCCAGGATGCCGCGGTGCAGGCTGCAGTCAGTCTGTCACGGCGTTACCTTACCGGGCGCCAGTTGCCGGACAAAGCCGTCGACCTGTTGGATACCGCCAGCGCCCGTGTGCGCATGAGCCTGGATTGCGAACCCCAGGCCCTGGTCCGCCTCAAGGCCCGGCAAGCAGCCCTGAAGTTGGAGCGCGAAGCTCTGGACGAAGACCTGCAACTGCTCGGCAGTTCTGCGCACGAACGGCTGTCGCTGATTGCCAGGCAACACGCTGAGCTTGAACATCAGCACATCGAACTGGCCCGGCAATACCGCCAGGAACTGGACCTCACCCGAGAATTGCTCGACGCCCGCCAGGCCGAACCTTTGCAACTTGAACAGTGCGTGGCGCTGCAAGAGCGCTTGAGCGAGATTCAGGGCAATCAGCCGTTGCTCTCGCTGGATGTGTGCGCCCGCAGCGTGGCCGAAGTCATCGCCGACTGGACGGGCGTGCCATTGGGCAGCCTGCTCAAGGATGAACAGGCGAGCTTGCTGGAACTGGAGGGTCAATTGGCCACTCGGGTAAAAGGGCAGGAAGCGGCACTGGCGGCCCTGGCACGGCGCTTGCGCGCGGCGAAAACGGGCTTGACCGAAGAACAGGCACCGCTGGGGGTGTTCCTGCTGGTGGGCACCAGCGGCGTCGGCAAGACCGAAACCGCTCTGGCGTTGGCCGACTGCCTGTTCGCGGGTGAAAAATCGCTGATCACCCTCAACCTGTCCGAGTACCAGGAAGCCCACACTGTCAGTCAACTCAAGGGTGCGCCGCCCGGTTACGTCGGCTTTGGCCAAGGTGGTGTGCTCACCGAAGCGGTGCGTCAGCGGCCCTACAGCGTCGTCCTGCTGGACGAGGTGGAGAAAGCCCATCGTGATGTACTCAACCTGTTTTACCAGGTCTTCGATCGCGGCTTCATGCGTGATGGCGAAGGGCGCGAAATCGACTTTCGCAACACCGTCATCCTGATGACCTCGAATCTGGGCAGCGATGAGTTGCAGGCGGGTTTGCAGCAGTATCCCGAAGCCAGCGACAGCACCCTGCAGGAGTGGCTGCGACCGATTTTGCGCGAGCATTTCCAGCCGGCATTGCTGGCGCGCTTTCAGACCCTGATCTATCGGCCGCTGCCCGCCGACGCCCTAAAAGAAATAGTCGCGATCAAGCTCGATCGGCTTGCCCAGCGACTGCATCGTCATTACGGCCTGACCTGCCAGATCGATGAAGCACTCACCGATGGGCTGGTCGCTGCCTGTCTGCTGCCCGACACCGGCGCGCGCAATATCGACAGCTTGCTCAACCAGCAGATATTGCCGGTACTGAGTCAGCAACTTCTACAGCGCCAGGCTGCGCAGGTGAAAACCCTCGGAGTCGTTCTGGGGTATGACGATAAAGAGGGGATCACCTTGCAGTTCATCGATACACCGCTCGCGGTGCCTGCTGCGGCGATGGAGGTTTGAGCATGACCAGCCTTGCGCGTGTGTTCTACAACCACAGCCGCCACATCCTCGAAATCAACAACCTCCAGGCCCCCATCGACGTCCTCACTTTCGACGGCGTCGAAGGCCTGAGTCAGCCCTTCCTCTACACCATTGAATTCACCAGCGCCGAGCAGGACATCAGCGTCGAGCAGGTGCTCAATCAGCGTGCCTGGTTCAGCCTGCACGCGCCGCCGGTGAAGAATCTCGTGTTCTTTCAAACCCCGGTGTCCACGCTTTTGCGCACCTTTTATGGGGTGATCACCGGCTTTCAGCGCCTATCCGCCAGCCGCGACGAGGCGCGCTATTCGGTCACCCTGCAACCGCGCCTGGCCCTGGCCGGGCGCGGTAAGCAGAGCCGGATTTACCAACAGCAGTCGGTGCCGGAAATCGTCAAAAGCATCCTGCTCGGCCGTCACGACATGGAGCATTTCGACTGCCCGTTCCATCTGGTGCGTGAGTACCCGCGGCGCGAGCAGGTGATGCAGTACGACGAAAGCGACCTGGATTTTATTCATCGTCTGCTCGCCGAAGTCGGCATCTGGTACCGCATCGGCTGCCACCCGACAACCGGTCATGACGTCGTGGAATTTCACGATGAACAGAAGGGTTATCAATTCGACATCGAGCTGCCGTACCGCGGCCTCACGGGCCTGAGCAGCGGCGATCAGGACAGCGTGTGGAACCTGCAGACCCGCCACCAGGTGGTGGAAAAACACATCACCTTCCGCAGCTATAAACCGCTGGATGCCCGCGCCTACCTTGATGGCGACGTCAATCAGGTTCGCAACGACAAGACCACCTCTGGCGAGGCGTTTTACTACGGCTTGCCCTACAGCGAACTGGGCAACAAGCTGTACCAATTCGAAAGCCTGGCCAGCGAAAGCGGCTACCACTTTGCCCGCCTGCGTCACGAGCGTTTTCTCAACCAACGCACCCGCCTCAGCGGCAGCACCGACAGCCCGACCCTGGCCCCCGGGCAAGTGCTGAACATGCCTGAAGGCGCCCCCCAGGCCTTTCGCCCAGGCGCGGTGATCACCCACCTGCGCACCTGCGCTGCCCGCGACGCCAGTTTCATCGCCCACTTCGAGGCGATGCCCTACGACCACTTCATCTGCTTCCGTCCGCCCGTACTGCCAAAACCACAAATGGTCGGGACACTTCCTGCGCGGATCAGCAGCCACTCCGCCGGCGACACCTATGCCTACCTCGACGGCCATGGCTACTACCGGGTCAAATTCCTTTTCGACCGCGACACTTGGCCCCAAGGCCGCGAAAGCCGCTGGCTGCGCCTGGCCCGGCCCTACGCCGGCGACACCTACGGCCTACATCTACCGCTGATTTTCGGCACCGAAGTGGCGATCGCTTTCGAAGAAGGCGACCCGGACCGCCCCTACATCGCCCACGCCCTGCACGACAGCGACCGCCCCGACGTCATCACCGACAGAAAGCGCGACCACAGCCGCAACGTCCTGCGCACCCCGGCCAACAACAAATTGCGCATGGAGGATTTGCGCGGGCAGGAGCACGTCAAGCTCAGCACGGAATATGGCGGTAAGAGTCAGCTGAATCTGGGGCATTTGGTGGATGCCAAGAAACAGAAGCGTGGGGAAGGGGTTGAACTGAGGACGGATGATTGGGGGGTGATTCGGGCCGGCAAGGGGATCTTTATCAGTGCGGATGCGCAGCCCAAGGCGCAGGGCCCGGTGCTCGACATGAACGCCGCCCTGGCGCAACTCAAAAACGCCTTGCATCTGGTCAATGCTCTGGCGCAAAGCGCTGATGTATCCGGCGCATTAGCCGCCGACACGCAAGCGCAACAGGGGTTGCAGCAGGCCCTGAGCGGTCTGCAAAAGGCGGGATTGTTGGCGTCTGCGCCTGCCGGTATTGGCTTGGCAACACCGGCCAATCTGCAACTCTCGGCCGGCCAGAACCTCATCGCTACGGCGGGCGACAGTGCCGACGTCAGTGTATTCAAACGCTTCAGCCTTGCCGCAGGCGAGGCGGTCAGTTTATTTGCGCAGAAGCTCGGGATGAAGCTCATCGCTGCTCGCGGAGCGGTGGACATTCAGGCGCAAAGCGATGCCATGACCCTGCAAGCGCACAAGGCGCTGACCCTCAACAGCATCAGCGACGAAATTACCCTGAACGCAGAGCAGGGCATCACCCTCGTCAGCCGGGGCGCCTACATCAAGCTCAAGGACGGTGCCATCGAAATCGGTGCGCCGGGCGAGATACGGGTCAAGGGCGCCACCGTCCAGGTCAGTGCAACGGCGTCTCTGGAAAAATCCCTGAGCGCCATGACCTTGAAGGATCCGGTTTATGCCAATCCGATGTCGGGCAGGTTTCAGATCAAGGACGCAGCAAGCAACGAGCTCAAACCTTATGTGGCTTATCGGATGGCAACCGCCGACGGCAGTCTCGTGCACGGTGTCACCGATGCTGAGGGTTACACCCAGCGCCATCACGGTCTCGACCCACAAAACATTCAACTGTTTTTTGACTAATCGAGGAGTTTGACCCATGAGCCAGGCCGAAACGCCCGTCGCTACACTGCGCTGCAGCAGGAAAGATCCTGTCGCCGTTGTCTGTCATCAATCCGCGCAGTGCTACTTCCGCCCGGACACGGAAGAGTTGATCTTCATTGATGACGACCACGCCGGCAAGTTTGAACTTCATTGGCAGGAAATGAATGCGCGCATGGACGCCTTTCATCGTGCCAGCGCCAACTATTCCACCGCGCTGGAGCGTTATGCCAGCGCTTCGTCGAAGGTGGCACTGCCTCCCGGTGAAACAGAAAAGCGCCAGATGGCGCTCACCGAAGCTGAGCAAGCGCTGGAAAAAAGCCGCGCTGCGATCAAGAAAGAACTCGGCGATTTTTCCCTGGATTCGATGAGCTACGACGAGGTGATCGAACTGATCCCGGTCGTACAGGGAAAGGGTGGCCGCAACGGCAAATCGAAACCTTATGTCTACGTCAAGAAAGGCTACTTCAGCCAGACCCAGGCCGGTCGGAAGCTGCATAACGTTTCCCTGAAAGGCAAGGACAAACGCTCGGCGCAAGCCAGCATCTACAGCAAGGATAAAAACGGAAAAACCGTTATATCGAGCAGCACACTGGCGGAACAGTTGACGGCCCTGGAGTGGCCGAAGATCAAACTGGAATTGCGCGACGTACTCAAGTGGGCCGGCTCGGATTTCGATCTGGATAAACTGAAAAGCGATTTCGTGCTGTTCGATTGGGCCGAGAGCTGGAACCACAGCCAGTTCGTCGGCACCAAGGAGCTGACCGACAGTCTCGACCTGAGCCGTGGCGCGCAGTTCATGCGCTTTGCCTCGAATGTCGGTGCCAGTGGCGAGTTTGACGTTGCCAAGGGCACCGGCGCATTCAAGGGCGAAGCCAATGCAGCGCTGACAGTGGCCTCGGGTAAGGTCAGTTACACCGCCTACGTCCCCGACCGCCTGGGTTGGGCCCTGCGCTATACCGACGACCGCGGCAATGACTTCAACATGGGCCTGCTGCGACTGTGCCTGACCCCCGAATTGACCGGCTTCGTCGGCGCCTCGGTGCAGATTGAAGGCCAGCTACAGATCGCCCGCAGCGGCGACCAGCAAGTGCTGATGGGCCAACCCGGCGGACGCCTGCCGCGTTTTCATGAACGAAAAACCAGGGGCGCGGTGTTCCATCAACAAATGGCCGCCGAAGACGAAGGCCTCAGCGTCACAGCCCAAGCCTTCGCCGGCGCCCGTGTCGAAGGCAGCCTCAAGGGCAGCTTGCAATGGCTGAAACCCACCCCGCCACGCGACCTCAATCCCAACGTCGCCGGTCTGTTGCAATCGACCGGCAAATACACCGACTTCTGCACCATCGGCAGCAGCATCGCCGGTCTGGCGGGCGCGGGGGCTGGCGGCAAGTTCTATTGCACCTTTATCAACGGCAAGTTCTGTTTCCACGTCGCCGCCAGTTTGTGCTGGGGCGTCGGGGCGAAGGGCGGGGTTATTTGTGAGGTGGGGACTAATACGATTGCGGAGTTTGGGGCCTGGTTGATTTATCAGTTGTATCGGTTGGATTTTGGGTTTTTTGATTTGGTGAGTAAAAGAGCTTTCAAAGCGTATGGGCAGTATTGTGTGATGCAGCTGGAAAGTGTGGGGAGTAGTTTGTATTCGACTTTTGGCGGAGTGGGGCGTGGAGTTGACTTTGTGAGCCAAAGGTTTGAAGAGTTTATGGGTTCTTTGATAGATGAAGATAAAAATAAGTTAGAGGCTTCAAAGCGCAGAAATCAAATTGCGAAAAATATAAATAGCCAGCCTATGAACCTACTCCGGTACACGCCGGAGGCCAAAGGGATACTGCTGTATGTCCTGACTCGGCACGGGTTTTGGGATCATTTGGATTATGAGAATTATGGCGAAAAATTCACTCCGGATATATATAGCGACCGCAAGGAGTCAGTGATATGGGTATTAAGAAGTATTCAGACGATTGCTGAGTGGCGAAAGGTGATGTGCCGAATGAGTCCCGATGGGAGGAGTTTGGCAGAGGGGGGTGATAAGGATTCAACGGTTGTTTTACAGGAGCAGCACTTAATAAGATTTCTTCAGGAAGGGGTTGATCGTGTTGAGGATTTGTTTATAGCGAAGGAGCAGTTTGCAGCTATCTACAAGGTTTTAAAAGTGGAAATAGCTTGGGGTTACGCACTAGCCATGAATGATACGCCCTACTATCAACTAAATTCTGCCCCGAACTCTCATTATCCGGCGCAATGTGCGTTTGTTTCGTGTGTAGATGATTTAACTCTACTTGGATGAATGAGAGGTGGTCATGAAGGCGTTGCAAGTCATTGTGAGTTTGTTCTGTGTTGTTGGGTTGGTTGCGTGTGATAGGTCACCCGAGATAGTTGTCGGTGTGAGGAAGTCGCCTGTATCTACAGAATTAAAGAAGTTTGTCGAGGTGCTGAAGGGTAATTTGATTTCCGTAGAGGGTGGCAGCTTCTTGATGGGTGACTACGGCGCTGAATATTGTTTTGAGCACCTACCATATGATTCGGATGTCGATAGCAAGCCGTTTCATGACGTACTATTGAGTAGCTATTCGATTGGAGAATTCAAAATTACTAATCGTGCATTCAATTTATATTTGAAGGCTAATGGTTTAGAGCTTCGTCACGATATTTCGGGCGGAATGTTCGAGGTGTATAGTGTGCCTCCGAATGTTCCCGCTCATATGGACTGGTACGAAGCCGAAAAATACTGCAAGTGGTTAGCTGATATCAGTGAATTGCCTTTTGCATTGCCCACGGAAGCACAATGGGAATATGCGGCAACAAGCCGTGGTCAATTCATGATGGTAGCGACTGATGATGGCACCTATAGAGTAACTCGTGAACGTATACCAGGTGAGCAGGGACTCAGAGGCCTCAACATATCATCGACATGGAATCGGCAAGCGTTTGCAAAAGAAATGGGATGGAGGTCGGAAGGTCTGACGCCTCTACCGGTTGATCAGTTTCCGCCAAACCCACTGGGACTTTACTCGATGTCTGATAATGGACTCGAATGGCTAAATGATTGGTACGACCCAGACTATTATAAACATTCACCATTAAAGGATCCTAAAGGCCCGGATGAACCTGTTTTCAAGGACTATTTCGGGCGCGATACGAAGGTCGTTCGGGGTCAAAGCCTGGCCAATCCGGCTTGGGGCGGAGGTATCAATGTACATCGAACCGCAGCTGAACCGCATGGATTCGCGTCTGCTGACAAGTCTGTATTCTTGAGTTCAAAAACAGCACGCTGCGTAGTTAATAGTCCTGAGCCAGTGAGTTGAAAATGGGCAGAAATTATAAGCGTATAGAGGCGACCCGTGCCGCGGTGTGGGTGGGCATCGGGTTGCTTGTGATTATTGCATTGGCAGGATGTGGGCAGGAGGTAAAACCTGCCCAAAACACGGATGTTAATGTCACGGACCAAATTGCAGATTTCGTTAAAGCGGTGAAAGGCAACCTGATATTTGTCGAGGGTGGTGAGTACCTGATGGGGGACTATGGTGTGGAGCATGGGCCGGAGGGATTGCCTTACGACGCGGATAAAGATAGCAAGCCACTTCATAAGGTGCAGCTAACTAGTTATTCCGTTGATAAATCCAAAATTACTAATCGTGAGTTTCAGTTTTATCTGAGGTACAACGGCTTGGCGCTGCGTCAAGATATCTCTAGTAGGATGTTCAAGATTTTCAGTCAGCCTGAAAATAATCCTGCACATATGGACTGGTATGAGGCGGAAAAATACTGCAAATGGTTGATGGATGTCAGTGGGCTGCCGTTTGCTCTACCAACGGAAGCACAATGGGAATATGCCGCCCGAAGTCGTGGTCAGTTTTTTATGGTGGCCACAGATGATGGGACCTACAAAGTAGCACCCGAACGAATTCCTGGGGAACATGGACTTCGGGGCGTGAATATTTCGTCGGAATGGGATCGGGAGGCATTCGCCGTCAAAATGGGGTGGGGAACGGAAGGGTTGACTGCATTACCGGTCGATCAGTTTCCACCCAATCCTTTGGGCCTATATTCAATGTCAGATAACGGGCTCGAATGGGTACATGATTGGTACGACCCTGAATATTATAAATATTCGCCATTGAAAGATCCCCAGGGGCCCGATTACCCCTCGTTCAAAAATTACTTTGGACAACATGCAAAAGTGATGCGTGGACAAAGTCTTGCTGACCCTGCTTGGGGTGGTGGAGTGAATGTGCATCGAACTGCCGTTGAGCCGCATGGTCATGATTGGGGAGATGGCGTGCCTTATCTAAGCTTCAAGACGGCTCGCTGCGTGGTCAACAGTCCGAGCCCGGTTATCTAAATGGAGTACGAATACGCTAGGGGATTTCAAACTTTGAATGCTCGCGCAGATTATTGCGCCTGCTAACTAACGCAGTTCCGAAAAAATCAAAACCTTAAAGGGAAGTTCAACATGAAAATAATATCCGCACTAAAATACATCTTTTCATTCATCGGCATCGCACTGCTCGCCGGCGCAATGATGCTCAATAACAGCACCACTACCTTCCTCGAAAGCGCCATCGCCGTTCCTGGTTCTGTGGTGGATCTGGTCAGTGTCAGGGGCGAAAATTCCATCACCTTCAAGCCAGTTGTTGAGTTCGCCACGCGCGACGGTCAGAAGGTCGAATTCACCTCGTCGATGTCCAGCAATCCACCGCCTTACTCAGTCGGCGAAGCGGTGGAACTTCTGTATCTACCTGTCGATGTCCAGAATGCAAAAATCAACAATTATGCCGAGTTGTGGGCCAGTTACTGGGTGACGCTGGTATTAGGTATTGCCTTTTCGTTTGTCGGCGGGCTTATGGTTACCGTCAGCCTATTACGCAAACGTAGAAAGAATCGCTTGCAACGCACTGGCGTAGCAATCGAGGCAAAATTCCAGTCTGTGGCAGCGAATCACAGTGTGTCGATCAACGGCAGAAATCCCTTCGTTATTGTCTGTCAATGGTTGGACCCGGTTTCCGGTGAATTGCATCTCTTTGAAAGTGAAAACATCTGGTTCGATCCTTCGGGTTTTATAAAGAGTGACACTCTCAAAGTCTGGATTCAGCGAAATAATCCCAAAAAACACCATGTGGATGTGTCCTTCCTGCCCAAGTTGAAGAGCTGATTCGCACACTCGCGATCAAGTTCTGGAGGTTCTATGTCGGGTGTTATTCCCATCGGCGACCAAGTGTCCGCCGGCGGCGTCGTGTGGGCCGCTGATGGCGGAAACAGGTTTATCCAGTGCAAGGGGGGATGCAGTCTTTTTGCGCTGCAACCTCAGGGCGGGAGGTAATAACGTGCCTATTGATTTACGAGCGCTGCCGCAACCGCTGGCACTGCCGACGCCGCCCAGTGTGCGCCGTTGGAGTGTAGTGATAGTGACCTGGGCTGCGCTGGGGGCGGGGCTGGTGATCGGGCTTTGGCCTGAATTGCAGGATCAGTCGTCGTTGTGGTTCTGGTGTTGTGCGGTGGTTTTTCCGCTGCTGAGCGGATTAGTTCTATTGGCTTTGAGACGTCTGTTTTATGAACGTCAGCGCGATTTTGCCGAGAGTTGGAATCTGCAGCGCGAAGAGCACGAGCAATGGCTCGTTCAGGTCGGCCAGCGCCAACTTGCTGTAGTGACGACTTCGTATTGCACGGCCACCGCCAACAATCGATTGGCCGAGGCGCTGTGTAACGGTGCCAGCTCGCTGCAGCCGCTCTATCTACAAGAGTCGCGAACGACCTTACGGGTAAGTCAGTTGCTCCCGGAGACCAAGTTATTCACCGAAGCCGAATATACGCAGCGTCTCACGGCCCGTTTGCAGCAGGTGGTGGACGGGCTGGATGAAGATGTCCAAGCACTGGTGAAAAAGACACCGATGCGCCTGCGGATCAAGCACAACCAGGTATTGCCTGACGATCAGGTCTTGTCCCTGTGGCAGGCGTGTATTGGACAGGCGCGGGTCTTCGATCAAGTGGAGTTTGCCTCTCAGGACGACGGTTTGCTTTGGCTGGACCATTGGCTGGATCAGCCGTCGCCTGCGGCACTGATGCTGTCATTGGAGATTCATCTGTTCCTGCAGCCCGTTGCCGAACAGGCGGAATCGGTGTCTGCCGTGTTGCTGGCGCTGCCTGAGTGGTGTGCCGGTGAAAGCGTCGTGCCTGCCGATTGGGTACAGCGTCCGGTCGCAATGACTGACGAGGTCGATTCATTCAAAGACGCGTGTCTTTGGGGGCAGGTTGCAGAGACGGACGCTTCATATTTTTCCTGGCAAACCCAGGTATCCGCAGAGGACCAGTGCCGCATGAGCAAGGTGATGACGGCAGCGGGCTACTCACCGGCCGGTGATCGCATCAAGCGCCTGGATGACGTACTGGGTTTGCCGGGCAGTGCAGTCGGCAATTTGGCGCTGGTGGTAGCCAGCGAACACGCGGCGGCGTCGAGTCTGCCCCAACTCATCGTGCTGCAAGACGCCTCACCACAATGGTGCTTCGTGCGCCCGGTCGAGATTAATAAGGAACAGTCATGAAACATATTAGTGTCTGGATGCTGGTGATGTGTCTGTTCGTAGTCGGCGGGCTATTGATTTGGGTGGATGACTCCGTTCTTAACGTCACAACCTCCCATGAACGGATGACGCTGTTTGCTGGGTTGCTGGCGGCCTGCATGGTCATGCTGTTCCTTGACAATCTTGGCGTGCTGGCAGTGAGAAAGCTTGGGCCGCTTAATTTCATTGCGAAACTGCCAACGCCAATGTTGACGAAGGGCCTCTCGGCGAATCGGAAACCGTCTACTCGGGACAATCTGGGCAAATACTTACGCTTCCACCACGGCCCCCTCTGGCGCCGAAAAACCCGTCTGTACCTGGTCATCGGCGAGCCTGAACAAATCCAGGCCATCGCCCCCCATCTCTCCCAGGACCACTGGCTGCACGGCGAACACAACGTCCTGCTCTGGGGCGGCAGCGTACAAGCGCCGCTTACTCCCTCGGTCACCGAACTGTGCCAACAGCTCACCCGCTGGCGCGCCCTCGACGGCGTGATCTGGGCCCTGACACCCGCACAGAGCAAAGAACAACAAATCCTCAGTCATGGTGTGACACGTCTGGGTGAGCTGGCCACAAAACTGGGTTGGTCGTTGCCGCTGCATGTGTGGCAGGTGTGCGACAGTCAATGGCCGCAACCTATGCGTCCAACCCAGGCCGTCGGTTGCGCGCTGCCAGAAAAAACGACCGCGCAAGCCATTGACGATGCGTTGCAGACGTTGATCCAACCGCTGCGCCAGGAAGGCTGGGCAGAAGTGAGCAAGGACTTCAAACACGATTTCCTGCTGCGCCTGTCGCGGGATCTCCAGGTCGAAGGCATCGCCCGTTGGCGCCAAGCCCTGGCACCGTTATTCGGCATGTACGCTCGCAGCCTGCCGTTGCGCGGTTTGTGGTTCAGTTTGCCGCTGCCCAGCGGGGAAAAATCCAATAATCATCACTGGCCCCATGAGCCGGCCTGGGCCGGGGTGTTGAATGGGCGCAAGCAGCGGATTAAACGCCTCGGCTGGCCAGCGACGCGGGTCGCATATCGGTTGGCCTTGGGACTGGCCTTGGTCTGGGGCGTCGGCATGCTGCTGTCCTTCACCAGCAACCGCACGCAGATCGCCCATCTGCAGAACTCCCTCGCGACCCTGCAAACGGCGGAGCAGGGCGACCCACAGCTTCGTGCGTTTTCCGAGTTGACCCGCGAGCTCGACCGCCTGGATTACCGCGCCGCCCACGGCACGCCCTGGTATCAGCGTTTTGGCCTGAACCAGAACGACGCCTTGCTTGAAGCCCTGTGGCCGCGTTACGTCGAGGCCAATCAGCGGCTGCTGCGCGATCCAGCGGCGGCCAACCTGCAGGCCGCGCTGAATCGTCTGATCAAGCTGCCGGCTGACAGCCCATTACGCAGCAAACTCTCGGCCCAGGCCTACGATCAGCTCAAGGCTTATTTGATGCTGACGCGTCCGGACAAGGTCGACAGTGCCTTTCTCGCCAAGACCCTGAGCGAGACCGAAACCGAGCGCGACGGTATTTCACCGGGCCTCTGGCAAGCGCTCACCCCCGAGCTCTGGAAGTTCTACGCCGAGCAACTGCCGGCCCACCCGGAGTGGCGCCTTGAGGCCGATCCGAAGTTGGTGGCCCAGGCCCGGCAAGTGCTGCTCAGCCAACTCGGTCAGCGCAATGCCGAAGTCAGCCTTTATGAAAAAGTCCTCGCTGATGCCGCCAATCAGGCCCCGGCTTTGCGTCTGGCGCAGATGGTCGGCGACACCGATGCCTCAGCGCTGTTTTCCAGCCGAGCGGAAGTGCCCGGGGTGTTCACCCGGCAGGCCTGGGAAGGGCAGGTGCGTCAGGCCATCAACGCCATCGCCGAGCAGCGTCGCGAAGAAATCGACTGGGTGCTCAGCGACAGCCACCACGAAATCGCCGCCGACCTGACGCCCGAGCAACTGCGTCAGCGTCTCACCGAGCGCTATTTTCAGGACTACGCCAACGCCTGGCTGAACTTCCTCAACGGCCTGCGCTGGCGAGAAGTGAAGAGCCTGGGCGAGGTGATCGACCAACTGGCGCTGATGAGCGATGCGCGGCAGTCGCCGCTGATTGCGCTGATGAACACGCTGGCTTATCAGGGCCAGGCCGGTGCCCGTGGTCCGGCGTTCAGTGAATCATTGGTCAAGTCAGCGCAAAAACTCATCAATCAGGACGCCGTGGCGGCCATCGATCAACAGCTACCCGGAGCGACCAGCCCGCTGGACCCAACCTTCGGCCCCTTGCTGGCCTTGATCGGCAAAGAGAGCGAAAACTCCGAGCGCCTGAGCCTCGCCGCCTTCCTTAACCGCGTTACCCGGGTTCGCCTGAAACTGCAGCAAGTGAGCAACGCGACCAACCCGCAAGAAATGACCCAAGCCCTGGCGCAAAGCGTGTTCCAAGGACAAAACGTCGACCTCACCGACACCCAATCCTACGGCAGCCTGCTGGCCGCCAGCCTCGGCGCCGAGTGGGACGGCATCGGCCAGACGCTGTTTGTGCAGCCGCTGGAACAAGCCTGGCAGCGGGTTTTGCAACCCTCGGCAGCGGGCCTCAACAGCCAGTGGCAACGCTCGATCGTCAACGAATGGCACAGCGCATTCGCCGGTCGCTACCCCTTTGCCGCGACCACCAGCGACGCCTCGCTGCCGATGCTCGGGCAGATGATCCGCGCCGACTCCGGACGGCTGGAGCAATTTCTCCAGCAGCAACTCGGCGGCGTACTGCGCAAGGAAGGCCAGCGCTGGGTTGCGGACACCCGCCACAGCCAGGGCCTGCGTTTCAACCCGCAATTTCTCACGGCGATCAATCAACTCAGCCAACTCGCCGACGTGCTCTTTACCGACGGCGGCCTGGGTGTGAGCTTCGAACTGCGGGGCAAAGGTGTGCGCGACATCGTCGACACCACCTTCATCCTCAACGGCGAAAAACATCACTACTTCAACCAGCGCGAACGCTGGCAACGCTTCACCTGGCCCGGCACCAGCAACCACCCCGGCAGCCGCCTGCTGTGGACCAGCGTCTACACCGGCGAACGCCTGTTCGCCGACTACGAAGGCACCTGGGGCCTGATCCGCCTGCTGGAACACGCACGCATCACCCCGTTGAACGACAGCGACAGCCAGATGCGCGTGCAAATCAAGGCGCCGGACAACCTGGAATTGACCTGGAATTTACGCACCGAACTGGGTACCGGTCCGCTGGAGTTGCTGAAACTGCGCGGGTTTGAATTGCCGACTGAGGTGTTTTTGCAGGAGGGCGACAAAGCCCGGCCGGTTGCCAATAAAGGGGGCAAGAAATGAGCTTGCGAACATTGCTGGAACGCTGTCTGGGTGAGCGCGATCCCCTGGTGCTGGCCCGAGAGCAGGGCGAGCGCTGGCAGCCGTGGTTACAAGCGCTCAGTGCCGATTCAGCCGTGGGCGAAGACCCGGGCTACGACGATGATTTCCAGCGTATGCGTGAAGAAGTCAACAAGCTCTCCGGGGCGGATGCGGCGTTGGTGGTACAGCTGGCAGAAAAGTTGTTCCGCCAGCGTTGCAAGGACCTGCGCGTCGCCACTTATTACCTGTGGGCGCGTGTGCAGGGCGAGGGCGAGAAGGGCCTGGCCGACGGCCTGAGTCTGCTTGCCGCGCTGCTCGAGCGTTACGCCGAAGAGGTATTGCCGCTGCGGCCTAACAGCCGCAAGCAGGCGTTGGAATGGCTGAGCAGTGGCAAGGTACTGGATTGCCTTCTGCGTTATCCCGAAGTGGTCAAGGCCGAGGCCGAGCGTACTGTGGCCGCCTTGGCCTGGCTGGAGCATGGGCTGCAAACCTGGCCGCAGGAGCAGCGACCGCAGTTGGAAGGCCTGCACGCAGCGTTGTCCGCCCGCTTGACTCGGGCCGGCGGCGTAGATGCCCTGGTGCCGCAGCACAGCGCCGTTGCACCGCTTCAGGGGCCATCAGTGGCCGATAACAGGATCCAATCCGGACGCGACCTGCTGGACGGCGGTCGAGCACTTGCGGAGTACCTGCTTGAACAACCCCAAGGTTGGCTTGCGGCCCATCGGCTGATGAAAAGTCTGCGCTGGGACACCCTGCAACGGACGCCGCCCCAGGATGCCAACGGTGTAACCCTGCTAGCGCCGCCAGACAGCCATTACCGGGCGCAACTCAAGCGGCTGCACTTGCAGGGCAACTGGACTGAACTGCTCGATTTGGCTGAGCGCATCTACGTTGAGGGCGTGAACCATTTCTGGCTCGACCTGCAATGGTATCTGCACCAGGCGCTGAGTAAACAGCCCGCGCCGCAGGATGGCTGGGCTGACATCGTCAAGCGTGACCTGGGGATGTTCATTGAGCGCCTGCCAGGTGTGGAACAACTGAAGTGGTGCGATGGCACGCCGTTCACTGACGAGATCACACGCGATTGGATCGCGCAGCACGTCAGCGGCAATCGGGAACCCCAGTGGGCGCCGGCGCCGGTGGTGGCACCGAGCACCAGCGATGCCGAGATTTTGTCCCTGGAAAGCGAAGCCCTGGCGCAGGCCGACAGCGATGGCGTAGAGCAGGCACTGGCCTGGCTGGCCGAGCGTCCGGGTATCGAAAGCGGCCGTCAACGCTGGCTCCTGCGCCTGCTGATGGCACGGGTCGCTGAGCAATGTGGCAAGAGCGACCTGGCCGTGCACCTGCTCGGTGAGCTGGACGCCACGGCGCAACGCCAGGCGCTGGCCGACTGGGAGCCGGAACTGCAATTCGAGGTCAAGGCACGCCTGCTGAAATTGCTGCGCCTACGGGCGCAGCGCAATACCGCCGACAAGGCGCTGCTGGCACCCCGGATGGAGGTGTTGCTGGCGGCTCTGGTCACCCTCGATCCGGTACGCGCCGCCGTGTTGTGCGGCTGAATCCTCATCATCAGGAATTTTTCTTTGAGCACGGACAATCTGACACTGCATTACTACGATGCCGAAATGCGCTACCTGCGCGAAGCGGGCCAAGAGTTCGCCGAGGCGTTTCCGGACCGCGCGGCACACCTCAATCTGGACAAGCCGGGTGCCCGCGACCCTTATGTGGAGCGCCTGTTCGAAGGCTTTGCCTTTTTGATGGGGCGCTTGCGCGAGAAACTCGACGACGACTTGCCTGAGTTGACCGAGGGACTGGTCAGCCTGCTGTGGCCGCATTACTTGCGCACCATTCCTTCTTTGTCGATCGTCGAACTGGCGCCCGATTTGACCCACATCAAGCACAACGAGGTGCTTGCCGCAGGTTTTGAAGTGCTGTCGCAACCCATCGGTCCTCGGCGTACCCGCTGCTGCTATACCACCACCCAGGAGCTGAGGCTGCGCCCACTGGCCATCGAGTCGGTACGGGTTGACCAAGAGCCTGACGGACGCTCGTTGTTGCGCGTGGGATTTGCCTGTAATGCGCAGATCGAATGGAGCAAGACTGACCTCAGTCGCCTGCCGCTGTACCTCAACGCCGACGCCGCATTGGCCAGCGCCCTGCACCACGCTTTGACCCGCAACGCCCAGGCGGTCTACGTACGCTTGCCGGGCGAGGCGCATCGCCGGCGTTTGGCAGCTCACTTTGCCCCCAAGGGCTTCGCCGACGACGATCGCCTGTGGCCCAAGGGCGACAGTGCTTTCAGCGGGTATCAACTGCTGCTGGAGTACTTCACCTTTCGGGAAAAATTCATGTTCGTCACCCTCTGTGGGCTCGAGACCTTTGAATTTGCGCCAGGCACCACCCGCTTCGACCTGGAGGTGGTGCTGAGTGAGGCGTGGCCAGCCACGTTCAACCTCGGTGCCGAGCACCTGCGCCTGCATGCCGTGCCGGTGATCAACCTGTTCAAGCTCGAATGTGACCCGATGGAGCTGCAGCCGTTGCAAACCGACTATCTGCTCCGGCCCATGCGCCTGCAGGACGGTCATATCGAAATTTACTCGGTGGATCAGGTCACGGCGATGCGGACCGGTGTTCGTCATGAATACGTGCCCTTCACCAGCTTTCGCCACAAGGGCGGGATGCTGCGCGACGAGGCTCCCGACCGTTACTACCATACGCGGCTCAAGCGCGGCGCCAATGGGCTGCACGATACCTGGCTGATCCTCGGCGGCGAGGGTTTTGATCTGGATCGCTTGCGCAATGAGGAAAGTCTGTCGCTGCAACTCACCGGCACCCACGGCCAACTGCCACGCAAGGCCCTGCAAAGTACTTTGCTCGATACGCCGGGAGCGTCATCACCGACCCCTGTACGGGTGCGCAATCTGTGTGCGCCGACCTTGCCCTGCTATCCGCCGAATCGCGACCGTTTCCATTGGCGCGTGCTCAGCCACCTGGGCTCGAATTTCCTGCCGATGCTCGACAGCGCCGAAGTCTTGCGCGGGACGTTGGCGCTGTACGACTGGACGGCCAGCGAATTGAACCGCCGACGTCTGGCAGCGATTCTCGAGGTCAGGCATCACCTGGTGCAGCGCTTCGAAAAAGGCTTCCTGCTGCGCGGCGTCGACATCGAAGTCACCGTCGACGCCAATGGCTTCTGCGGCGAGGGCGACATCAGCCTGTTCGGCGAAATGCTCCAGCGCTTCTTCGCCTTGTATGCCGACATCCACCTGTACAACCAGCTCACGCTGATCCTTCAACCTTCAGGAAAGTGCCTGCGATGGAACGAGAACCACAGTCAGCGTATTCCCGGCTGAAAGCCAGCGGATTACTCGATGTGCTGCAGGGGCGCGTGGCCGAGGCCAGTGTGTATCGCATCTGCCAATTGCTGGAAAAAGCCATGCCCGATCACCCACCACTGGGCAGCACCACGCACCCGGCGGACGATTCGGTACGGTTTCGCCCGGACCCCGGCATGGGCTTTCCGGGCGGCGAGCTGAAGTACATCGAAATCGACCCATTGCATCCGCAGCGTCCGGCGACGCTGCGCACGCGCTTGCTCGGTTTGTACGGTGTGGACTCACCCATGCCGACGGCTTTTATTGACGATATCGCCCAGCGTCGCGAGGGCCATGAAGCGTTGGAGGCATTTCTCGATATTTTCAATCACCGGATCTTCACCCAGTTTTATCGAATCTGGCGCAAGTATTCATACCCGGCGAGCTTCGAGGCGGGTGCCACCGACGCTACGTCGCAGTGTCTGCTGGGCCTGATCGGCCTGGGGATTCCCGGCACCGCCCAGCGCATCGCCACGCCGGTGTCGCGCTTTCTTGCACTGCTCAGCGTGATGCGCCTGCCCACCCGCAATGCCGAAGGCATCACCGCCCTGGTGACGCTGCTAGCCCCCAAAAGCAAGGCCAGGGTGACCCCGCACTGGCCACAGAAAGTCCTGCTGACGAAGCCGGCCAGTCTGTCGAAAGCACACCCGGTAAGTCTGGCCCAGGGCACACCATTGGGCAGCGTCGGCCATGACGCCAACAGCCAGCTGCATCTGGCGTTGTTTACCCAGGACCCGGATGAAGCCCGTGGCTGGTTGCCGGGCGGTCAACTGTACAACGACCTGATGGTGCTGTTGCGGGTCTACCTGGGCTGGCGCTGCAGCGCAAAATTACAGTTGTCGCTGCCGCTGTGCAGTTTGCCCCGACCTGTGCTCGGACGAGCCGCGCTGTTGCTCGGGATGACCGCCATGCTTGATCCAGGCAGCCATACCAGGCAGGGCGCGGGAAGCGCCACTGTCACCCTCAATCTGGGCCGCTATCAGGGCCTTTCGAAAAACCCTCGGAACAAGGAGGTACAGCATGTCGCGTACCGTTGGTAAGACTCTGCTGCTGGCGACGCTCGCCACTCTATTTGCTGGCTGCGGTATGACCCAGTCAGTCTCGCAATCCACCGCATCCACGGCGCGGGCGATTTTCTACAAGCAGGTGACAACCCTGCACCTGGACCTCAGTGCGCGCACCGCGATCAACCGCGACCAGGCCGAGATGAATACGATGGCGCTGCCGACCCTGGTGCGCGTTTACCAATTGCGCAGCCTCAAGACGCTGGACAACGCCACGTACGACAATTTGCTCGACGACGATGATCGGGCGCTCGGCAGCGACCTGTTGGACAAGCACACGGCACTGATCAAGCCGGGGGAGGGCGCGCAACTGGATGTACCCATGGCCAAGGACGCGCGCTTTGTCGCAGTGGTCGGCTTGTTCCGGCATGCCGACACGGTCTCGGATAGCTGGCGCCTGACATTGGAAACTGAAGAACTCGACCCGGATCGCGCCAGAGTGATCGAGCTGAGTGATAACCGCTTGAACCTGCGGCCCCTGGTCAAGGAGTGACGGATGACCGAATCCAGCCCTTCGCTGTATGAAACGCTGCTGCAGAATTTTGACGCTGACCTGCCTCTCTATCAGGTTGACGAAGATGACCACTGCATGTTGTCAGTGCTGGACAACCTGCAGCGCATCCTCAATAGCCGCGCCGGCACCCTGGCGCATCTGCCTGATTATGGGCTTCCCGATATGGGGCGGGTTCTGCAGGGCATGCCCGGCACGGCACATGAGCTGATGAATAGCCTGCGCAATACCTTGCTGCGTTACGAACCGCGCCTGGAGGGGGTGCAGCTGGAGTTGCTGCCACAACCGCTGCCAGGCCATCTGCAATACCGACTCGACCTGCAGCTCAAAGGCGGCCGGCAGCTCACATTCGCGACGGCGCTGACCGCCGAAGGCAAGGTGCTGGTGAGCCATCTGAAACGTCAGCAATGGGTGTCCCGATGAGCGTTTTTTTCGAGATGCACATACGCGTGGGCGGCGATCCGTCCGCTTGCGCCGATTTTGTCGCGCTGAATGAAGAGTTGGCCAAGCTGAATCACCCGGCCTGTCCCGATGTGGACTGGGCCAGGGTCGAGCAGTGGTGTCAGGCTTTGTTCGAGCACAACGGTGCAGACCTGCAAACGGCGGCCGCGTTCGCCCTGGCGCGTAGCCACCGGCGCGGCCTGGAGGGCATGCTCCAGGGCACGGCATTGATCGACGCCCTGAGCAATCAATGGCCAGTCCTGTGGCCGGCGTCGCCGTCATTGCGCCTGAACATCCTCGCCTGGCTGTTTGGGCAATGGCAGCCATTGCTGCGCAGTTTGCCGCTGAGTTCGCAGGATGTGCCGTCGCTGCTGCAACTGGACAACAGCCTGTTGACCTTGCAACGGCAACTGGAGGTACAGGTACAGATGGCTGTGCCGCCGTTACAGTGGCTGCGTCAACAGCTTGAGAGCGTGATCCCGCGTTTGCAGCACAGCACGCTTGTCAGCGAACGCTTGGCGCAGTCGGTCAGAGGGCCGATCTCGACGCTGCCGCTGCCAGTGCCGATGCCAATTGTCATTTGGCCTGCCAATCCACCGCCTCGGGTGACGGTGACCAGGCGCCGTACCGGTTTGTGGCTCGGCGTTGTGGCGGCCAGCGGCTTGGCAATCGGTCTGGCGCTGTTGGGTCTGGCGGGGGAGCAGTTGCAGCGTTTCGCCTTGGCTTTTCAGCAGCAAGAAGCTCCAACGCCCGTGCGTCTGGACAGTCTGCTGTTGTTTGCACCCGGCAGCGCCGAGTTCAGGACCGATTCGGCCAAGGTGCTGATCGACGCCTTGGTCACTATCAAGGCTCGGCCAGGCTGGTTGATCGTCATCAGTGCCCACACCGACAGTTCCGGCGACACCGAGCGCAATCTGCAGTTGTCCCACGCCCGGGCCCTGGCTGTTCGTGACTGGATGCAGCGCATGGGTGATATCCCCAGTGGCTGCTTCGTTATCCAGGGGGTTGGCGCCAATCAGCCGGTTGCCAGCAATGACACGGCCGCCGGGCGCGTCGAGAATCGACGAGTGGATATTCGCCTGATTCCTGAAGCCGGCGCCTGCTCCAGCGCATCAATGGGGCCCGTGGCGAGTCTTGACAAGCCCGCAGCAACTGATGGATAGGTGACTCCCTTCTCCAGTTGTTGCAGGCCCCACGCATGCTCATCGCCGCCTCCATCTTCCTGCTGACCATCACCCTGGTGATCTGGCAACCCCGTGGCCTGGGTGTGGGCTGGAGTGCGATGCTCGGCGCCGGACTGGCGTTGCTCAGTGGCGTGGTGCAGATCAGCGATATCCCACTGGTGTGGGAGATCATCTGGAATGCCACCGCCACCTTTGTCGCGCTGATCATCATCAGCCTGCTGCTGGACGAGGCGGGTTTTTTTGCCTGGGCGGCGTTGCATGTGGCGCGCTGGGGGCGGGGTAACGGGCGTCGGTTGTTTGCCTGGATGATCGTGCTGGGGGCGTTGGTCTCAGCGTTGTTTGCCAACGATGGCGCGGCGTTGATCCTGACGCCGATCGTGATTTCGATGTTGCTGGCCCTGCGTTTTTCACCGACGGCGACCCTGGCCTTCGTCATGGGCGCCGGATTTATCGCCGATACCGCCAGCCTGCCGCTGGTGGTGTCAAACCTGGTGAACATTGTCTCGGCGGACTTCTTCCACATTGGCTTCAACCGCTATGCCGCGGTGATGGTGCCGGTCAACCTGGTGGCCGTCGCGGCGACCTTGGTGGTGCTGATGGTTTTTTTCCGTCGGGACATTCCGCAGGCCTATGATCCCGGGCAACTGGATGAGCCGAAGAGCGTGATCCACGACAAGGCGACCTTTTTTGCCGGTTGGGTGGTGCTGGTCATTCTGCTGCTGGGGTGCTTTGCCCTGGAGCCGTTGGGGGTACCCATCAGTGCGATTTCGGCGGTGTGCGCGGCGCTGCTGCTGGCCGTAGCCGGGCGTGGTCACAGGATTTCCACGCGCAAGGTGCTCAAGGAGGCGCCGTGGCAGATCGTGATTTTCTCGCTGGGCATGTACCTGGTGGTCTACGGCCTGCGCAACGCCGGGCTGACCGCCTACCTGGCCGGCTGGCTGGACACTTTCGCCCGGCAAGGGGTATGGGGCGCGGCCATGGGCACCGGGTTGCTGACGGCGCTGCTGTCATCGCTGATGAATAATCTGCCCACCGTGCTGATTGGCGCCTTGTCCATCGATGCCAGCCAGGCGACCGGGGTGGTCAAGGAGGCGATGATCTACGCCAACGTAATCGGCAGCGACCTGGGGCCGAAAATTACCCCGATTGGCAGCCTGGCGACCTTGCTCTGGCTGCATGTACTGCAGCGCAAGGGCATCCTGATTGGCTGGGGGTATTACTTCAAGGTCGGGATTGTGCTGACGTTGCCGGTGTTGTTGCTGACGCTGGCGGCGTTGGCGGTGCGGTTGACGGTGGGGTTCTGAGGCTGGGGATGATGGTGTATCAAGCCCAGGCACATCAATTCCCCGGTACATTCGGCCAGTGGTCCGAGACCAGGAACAGCCGTTCGGCCTCTTCCCAATCACCCCGGGCGTTCTCGCTCAGACGCACCAACAGCTGCGCCGGCGCCAGTGGGTCGAGGTTTTCCAGCCAATCCTGAAGTTGCCCAGCGTCCCAGGTTTGATCTGCCGGGTAGTGGGCCGGGGCCAGCCAGGCGTGGCGGGGCAGGGGTTGCCAGCGGCCGGGCGGGCGTTGCGCGACGAAAGCCGACCAGTCCTGTTGGTGCAGCCAACTACCGCGCAGGTGCTGCGGATGGGCGCCGTGAGGGGCGGCGGCGTGGCCTGGCCAGGGGTAGAGCAGATAGCCGCCGAGCCACAAGGTGGCGCTGAAATCTTCCACCTCCAACGCTGCAAGGGCGACGCGGCTCTCCGGGCGGGCGGAAATCGGCAGTTGGTGCTGACTCAGATGCGCCAGCTTCAGGTCCAGCCGGTCGTGACAACCGGGGCCCAGCCACTGAGCCGGATCCGCGCCATCGCCGTGCTGCGGCCCCAGGTACAGCTTGATTGCCAGTTCCAGGTGATGCACACCCTCGCGATCACGCAGCAGCATGTCCAACTCCCCGAGGGTGTGACCCTCGCGGCGAATCGGTAGGTTGGCCGCGATCAGCTCGATCCCCGGCGCCTGCGCCACGGCGAACTGCCACAAACGCTCGTAGTACAGACCCAGGCGTCGAGTGCGGGCCTGGGACAACCAATGCAGCAGTGCATAGCTGTCGCGGTCCAGTTGCCGCAGCCAGTGCTCCAGCCGCTGCGGGTCGCGCACCCAGTCGCTGCCGGCCAGCGGGTGGCGTTGTGGCCAGGGCGTGGCGCAGAGCATCGGCGGGGCGAGGATGACCCACGCTAGGTCACGCACTTCAGGGTGACGTAATTGCTGGGGCAACTGCAGTAAATCGGGAAATAGGATCATCCTGCGAGCATAGCCGCAAACCGCAGTGGCCCCTTGCCGCTGAAAGGATTTTGTCTACGGCGCGCTTTCGCCCATAATTGGGCTTTTCGCTGTTGCAGACCTCAGGGTCTGCCGACCTGGGCGGCACAGCCCCCACGGCCAACCGACCCTCGCTAGGAGCCCCATGGAGCAATTTCGCAATATCGGCATCATCGGTCGCCTGGGCAGTTCTCAGGTGCTGGATACCGTTCGCCGACTGAAAAGATTCCTGCTTGACCGGCACCTGCACGTGATTCTCGAAGACACCATCGCCGAAGTCCTGCCTGGCCACGGCCTGCAAACCTCGTCGCGCAAAATGCTCGGCGAAGTCTGTGACATGGTCATTGTCGTCGGCGGTGACGGCAGCCTGCTGGGCGCCGCCCGTGCCCTGGCGCGCCACAATATCCCGGTGCTGGGGATCAACCGCGGCAACCTCGGCTTTCTCACCGACATCCGTCCTGATGAACTGGAAGTCAAGGTCGCCGAAGTGCTCGACGGCCATTACCTGGTGGAAAATCGTTTCCTGTTGCAGGCCGAAGTCCGTCGGCATGCCGAAGCCATCGGCCAGGGCGATGCACTCAACGACGTGGTGCTGCACCCCGGCAAATCGACGCGGATGATCGAGTTCGAGCTGTACATCGACGGCCAGTTCGTCTGCAGCCAGAAGGCCGACGGCCTGATCGTCTCGACCCCCACCGGTTCCACCGCCTATGCCCTGTCCGCCGGCGGCCCGATCATGCATCCCAAGCTCGATGCCATTGTGATTGTGCCGATGTACCCCCATACCTTGTCCGGAAGGCCGATCGTGGTCGATGGCAACAGCGAGCTGAAAATCGTCGTGTCCAAGGATATGCAGATCTACCCGCAGGTGTCCTGCGACGGGCAGAACCACTTCACTTGCGCCCCGGGTGACACCATCACCATCAGCAAAAAAGCGCAGAAATTGCGCCTGATCCATCCGCTGGATCACAACTACTACGAAGTCTGCCGGACGAAGCTGGGCTGGGGTAGCCGCTTGGGTGGTGGAGGCGACTGATGCTCGATCCCGCGCGTAGCTACGACCTGATCGGTGACGTGCACGGTTGCGCTCATACCCTTGAGCATCTGCTGGACCGGCTCGGTTACGAGAAGCACGGTGGCGTGTGGCGTCACGCCCGGCGCATGGCTGTGTTTCTCGGTGATGTGATCGACCGTGGCCCGCGGATCCGCGAGGCCCTGCACATCGTCCACGACATGGTCGAGGCCGGGCAGGCGCTGTGCATCATGGGCAACCATGAGTTCAACGCGCTGGGCTGGTCCACTCCGGCACCACCGGGCAGCGGCAAGCAGTACGTGCGTGAACACACCCCACGCCATGCGCGCCTGATCGAAGCAACCCTGACCCAGTTCGCTCACCATCCGGGGGACTGGCACGACTTCCTCGCCTGGTTCTACGAAATGCCGCTGTTCGTCGATTCCGGGCGTTTCCGCGTGGTGCATGCCTGCTGGGACGGCGCGCTGATCGACCTGCTGCGCGAACAGTATCCTGACGGCCGCGTCGATGAACATTTCGTCCAGGCGGCGGCAGTGCCTGGCAGTTTTGCCTGCATGGCCTTCGACCGCCTGCTGCGCGGCACCGACATGCGCCTGCCCCATGGCCAGACCATGACCAGCGGCGATGGCCTGACGCGCGCGTTCTTCCGCACCAAGTTCTGGGAAGACAACCCGCAGACCTACGGCGATATTGTGTTCCAGCCGGATGCCTTGCCCGAACCCGTGGCACAGACGCCGCTGTCGCCAGTGGAAAAAAACAAACTGCTGCGCTACGACGTCGAACAGCCACTGTTGTTTGTCGGTCACTACTGGCGCAGCGGCACGCCGGCGCCGATCCGCTCCAACCTGGCGTGCCTGGACTACAGCGCCGTGTTGTACGGCAAGCTGGTCGCCTATCGCCTGGACCAGGAAACCCGTCTCGACCCGAACAAGTTCGTCTGGGTCGATGTTGAACGGCCGGAGGCCCCGCAATGACTGCTGTTGCCGTACTGCGCCTGCCGCTGAGTGTTGATCTCAGTGGTTTCGTCAAACTGCTGCAGCGTATGCAGGTGCCCCATCGGGTCAGCGAAGAGGCTGGCGAGCAGGTGCTGTGGGCGCCGGAGGCGATCAGTGAGGACGTGCGCTCGCTGTATCAGCGCTTTCCGGCGGGCGATCCCGATCAGCAACTGGACCTGCCACCGGCCGCGCGCTCGCAGCGTCCGGGCTTTGTCGAGCAACTGCGCCACAGCCCGATGACCGCGCTGGTGCTGCTGGCAACCCTGATCGTCGGCGGCCTGACGCTGCTGGGCTCCAATCTCGACACCATGGAATGGTTTTCCTTCCTGCAATACCGGGTGGCGGGCGAATACATCCAGTTCACCTCGCTGACCGAGAGCCTGGCGGCAGGGCAGTGGTGGCGCCTGGTGACGCCGATGCTGATTCACTTCGGCTTCCTGCACATCGCCATGAACGGCATGTGGTACTGGGAACTGGGGCGGCGCATCGAGGCGCGCCAGGGTGGGATCAACCTGCTGGGCCTGACCCTGCTGTTCAGCCTGGTGTCGAACTACGCGCAATATTACTACGGCGGTCCGGGGCTGTTCGGCGGCCTGTCCGGGGTGCTCTACGGCTTGCTCGGACACTGCTGGATCTACCAGTGGCTGGCGCCCAACCCGGCGTATCGCCTGCCCCGTGGGGTGCTGGTGATGATGCTGGTGTGGCTGGCGCTGTGCATGTCCGGGCTGATGTCGATGATCGGCTTCGGCGAAATCGCCAACGCGGCCCATGTCGGCGGGTTACTCGTCGGATGCTTCAGCGGTTTGTTGGGCGGCTTGTACAGTCGCCGTAAAATCGCCCTCTAATTCTGTTACGTCACTGAAGAGCACGGAGACCCTGATGTCCTCTTTCAACGAAATGATCAGCAACATCACCCCCGAGATCTACCAGAGCCTGAAACTGGCGGTGGAGATCGGCAAGTGGTCCGACGGCGGCAAACTGACCACCGAGCAGCGTGAACTGTCCCTGCAGGCGATGATCGCCTGGGAATTGCAGAACCTGCCGGAAGACCAGCGCACCGGTTACATGGGCCCGCAGGAATGCAGCTCGAAGTCGATTCAGGTGCCAAATATCCTGTTCAAGTCGGATGCCATCCATTGATCGAGATTGGCCGCGGTGCAATCAGTAAAATGTCGGCGCGCCTCGACGGGCCGAACGTGCAATATGCTTTTCGCCTGGGCGACAGCGAGGTGCCGGTCAATCCGTTGATCGGCTCCACAGTGCGCCTGGAATACCTGGGGGCGATCCACTGCACCCATTGCGGGCGCAAGACCAAGACCAGTTTCAGCCAGGGCTACTGCTACCCGTGCATGACCAAACTGGCCCAGTGTGACGTCTGCATCATGAGCCCCGAGCGCTGCCACTACGACGCCGGCACCTGCCGCGAGCCGCAGTGGGGCGAGCAGTTCTGCATGACCGATCACATCGTGTATCTGTCGAATTCCTCCGGGGTCAAGGTCGGGATCACCCGCGCTACCCAACTGCCGACCCGCTGGATCGACCAGGGTGCCAGCCAGGCCCTGCCGATCATGCGTGTTGCCACTCGCCAGCAATCGGGCTTCGTCGAAGACCTGCTGCGCAGCCAGGTGGCCGACAAGACCAACTGGCGCGCCTTGCTCAAGGGCGATGCCACGCCTGTCGACCTGGCTCAGGTGCGCGATCAGTTGTTCGCCAGTTGTGCCGACGGTTTGCAGGGCCTGCAGGAACGATTTGGCCTGCAGGCGATCCAGACAGTAACCGACGTCGCGCCGCTGGAAATTCGCTATCCGGTCGAGCAGTACCCGGCCAAGATTGTCAGCTTCAACCTGGACAAGCAGCCGATTGCCGAAGGCACGCTGATGGGAATCAAGGGCCAGTACCTGATTTTCGACACCGGCGTGATCAATATTCGTAAGTACACGGCCTACCAGCTCGCCGTGCATCAGTAAGGACTCCAGCATGCGCACCGAACAACCGAAGATGATTTACCTCAAGGACTATCAGGCACCCGAGTACCTGATCGACGAAACACACCTGACCTTCGAGTTGTTCGAGGA
Organism: Pseudomonas fluorescens; assembly: GCF_019212185.1. Lineage (NCBI taxonomy): Bacteria > Pseudomonadati > Pseudomonadota > Gammaproteobacteria > Pseudomonadales > Pseudomonadaceae > Pseudomonas > Pseudomonas fluorescens. Next base: position 3,826,386 of record NZ_CP078138.1, on the reverse strand, counting down.
CCACAGCCTGGTCCACGCGCAACTGGTGATGCGCCGCAACCCCGAGCGTGGCCCGGGCCTGCCACCGTTGGTGCTCGATGGCCAACAGCTGGAACTGCTGGCAGTGAGCCTGGCGGACCATGCGCTGGACGCCGGCGACTACCAGTTGACTGACAGCCACCTGACCCTGCACCCGACCAGTACCACCTTCACGGTCGACACCAGCGTGCGCATCCACCCGGAAACCAACACCGCCCTGGAAGGCCTGTACAAATCCGGCACGATGTTCTGCACCCAGTGCGAAGCCGAGGGCTTTCGCAAGATCACCTATTACCTCGACCGCCCGGATGTGATGAGCGCCTTCACCACCACCGTGGTCGCCGAGCAGCACAGCTACCCGGTGTTGCTGTCCAACGGCAACCCGATCGCGTCCGGTCCTGGCGAAGACGGCCGGCACTGGGCGACCTGGGAAGACCCGTTCAAGAAACCGGCGTACCTGTTTGCCCTGGTGGCCGGTGACCTGTGGTGCGTCGAAGACAGCTTCACCACCATGAACCAGCGCGACGTGGCGCTGCGCATCTACGTCGAGCCGGAAAATATCGACAAATGCCAGCACGCGATGAACAGCCTGAAGAAGTCCATGCGCTGGGACGAAGAGGTGTATGGCCGCGAGTACGACCTGGACATCTTCATGATTGTCGCGGTCAACGATTTCAACATGGGGGCCATGGAGAACAAGGGCCTCAACATCTTCAACTCCAGCGCCGTGCTGGCCCGCGCCGAGACCGCCACCGATGCCGCGCACCAGCGGGTCGAAGCGATCGTCGCCCATGAATACTTCCACAACTGGTCGGGCAACCGCGTGACCTGCCGCGACTGGTTCCAGTTGTCGCTCAAGGAAGGCTTCACCGTGTTCCGCGACTCGGGCTTCTCCGCCGACATGAACTCGGCCACGGTCAAGCGCATCCAGGACGTGGCGTTCCTGCGCACCCACCAGTTCGCCGAAGACGCCGGCCCCATGGCCCATGCCGTGCGCCCGGACAGCTTCATCGAGATCTCCAACTTCTACACCCTGACGGTCTACGAGAAGGGTTCGGAAGTGGTCGGTATGATTCACACCCTGCTTGGCGCCGAGGGTTTCCGTAAAGGCAGCGACCTGTACTTCGAACGCCATGACGGCCAGGCGGTGACCTGCGATGACTTCATCAAGGCCATGGAAGATGCCAACAGCGTCGACCTGACCCAGTTCAAGCGCTGGTACAGCCAGGCCGGTACACCACGCCTGGCGGTGAGCGAGTCCTATGACGCCGCCGCGAAGACCTACAGCCTGACCTTCCGCCAGAGCTGCCCGCAGACCCCGGACAAGGTGGAAAAACTGCCATTCGTGATCCCGGTTGCGCTGGGCCTGCTGGACAGCCAAGGCAACGAGATTGCCCTGCGCCTGACCGGCGAAGCCGCCGCTCAAGGTACATCCCGGGTGATCTCGGTCACCGAAGCGGAACAGACCTTCATCTTCGTCGACATCGCCGAACAACCGCTGCCGTCCCTGCTGCGTGGCTTCTCGGCGCCGGTCAAGCTGAGCTTCCCGTACAACCGCGACCAGCTGATGTTCTTGATGCAGCACGACAGCGACGGCTTCAACCGCTGGGATGCTGGACAGCAACTGGCGGTGCAGGTGTTGCAGGAATTGATCGCTCAGCAGCAGAAGGGCGAGACGCTGACTCTCGATCCACGGCTGGTGACGGCGCTGAAAACCGTGCTGTCCGATGAGTCGCTGGACCAGGCCATGGTTGCCGAAATGCTCTCGCTGCCAGGTGAGGCATACCTGACTGAAATCAGCGAAGTGGCAGACGTCGAAGCGATCCACAACGCCCGCGAATTCGCCCGCAAGCAACTGGCAGACGCCCTTTTCGAAGGCCTGTGGCTGCGTTACCAGGCCAATCGCGACCTGTCCCGCCAGACCCCGTACGTGGCCGAAGCCGAGCATTTCGCCCGGCGCGCCCTGCAGAACATCGCGCTGTCGTACCTGATGCTCAGCGGCAAGCCGGAAGTGTTGGCGGCGACCCTCGAGCAGTTCGAACATTGCGACAACATGACCGAACGTCTGACCGCGCTGGCGGTGTTGGTCAACTCGCCGTTCGACGAGCAGAAGGCCGAGGCCCTGGCCAGCTTCGCCGAGCACTTCAAGGCCAACCCGCTGGTGATGGACCAGTGGTTCAGCGTGCAGGCCGGCAGCACCTTGCCGGGTGGCCTGGAGCGGGTCAAGACGCTGATGCAGCACCCGGCGTTCACCATCAAGAACCCGAACAAGGTACGGGCGCTGATCGGTGCATTCGCCGGGCAGAACCTGATCAACTTCCATGCCGCCGACGGCTCCGGCTACCGTTTCCTCGCCGATCTGGTGATCGAACTCAACGGCTTCAACCCGCAGATCGCCTCCCGGCAATTGGCGCCGCTGACCCGCTGGCGTAAATACGACAGCGCCCGCCAGGCATTGATGAAGGCCGAGCTGGAACGCATCCGTGCCTCCGGTGAGTTGTCCAGCGATGTGTATGAGGTGGTCAGCAAAAGCCTGGCTTGATGCTCAACCAGGCGACGCAGATTCACTAGGAGCCGGCTTGCCGGTGAAGGTCTTGAACGATGACGCGGGTTTCCTGACTGCACGCGGCGCTCTCAAGTCCTTCGCCAGCAAGCTCCTACAAACATCGAGTTCAGCGAGCTTTTTTCATCATCCCCACGAATGACCGCTCATTCAGCATCTACCCTCAATCCCCAGGTTAACAAAACATAACGTGGCGTTGATTGTCAGACGATTCCAAAGCTGGATAGGATAAGCCAGCCCGCAGAAGGGGCTCTAGACGGCAGGTTTCAGCAGTGTGTTGAATCTGTTTAAAAAGAGCATGAACTCCCTGAACGGCGCCCCAAGGGTTAAACGACCTGACAATAATAATGGGAGAAAGGTCTATGAGTGAGCCTGTCATGGGTGTGGGTATTGGCCGCCCGCCGGCACTGCGCAGATTCGCAATGCTGGCTACAGCGCTCTCGCTGCTGGCGACTGCAGTGCTGTCGGCCCCGGTGCTGGCGGCCGCGACGCCCGCCGTCGAAACCGTCTATTCAATTGAATCGGCCAAGGCCGCCAAGGGCTTGATGCTCGATGTGGTGCACGCCGGCAACCGGCTGATCGCGGTCGGCGATCGCGGGCACATTCTCTACTCCAATGATCAGGGCGCCACCTGGACCCAGGCCAAAGTGCCGACCCGGCAACTGCTGACCTCCGTGTTCTTCGTTGACGAGCAGCACGGCTGGGCCGTCGGACACGATGCGCAGATCCTCGCCAGCACCGATGGCGGTCTCACCTGGACCAAACAATTCGAAGACCTCAAGCGCGAAGCACCCTTGCTCGACGTCTGGTTCAAGGACACCAACAGCGGCTTTGCCGTGGGTGCCTATGGCGCTCTATTGACCACCACCGACGGTGGCAAGACCTGGGAAGACGTCAGCGACCGCCTCGACAACGAAGATCAGTACCACCTCAACGGCATTGCCGCGGTCAAGGATTCCGGACTGTTCATCGTCGGCGAGCAAGGCAGCATGTTCCGCTCGGCCGATTGGGGCGAGACCTGGGAACACGTCGAAGGGCCGTATGAAGGCTCGCTATTCGGCGTGATCGGCACCGCCCAACCAGCAACCCTGTTGGCATACGGCCTGCGCGGCAACCTGTTTCGCTCACGTGATTTCGGCAGCACCTGGGAGCCGGTCGAACTCAAGGCCGCACGCGGTGCGCTGGAGTTCGGATTGTCGGGCGCGACCCTGCTCGACGATGGCTCCATCGTCATCGTCGGCAACGGCGGCAGTGTGGTGCGCAGCAGTGACGATGGCCAAAGCTTCAGCGTGTTAAATCGACCGGACCGGATCTCCGTCTCGGGCGTGACTGCCGCAGGCAATGGCAACCTGATTCTGGTCGGACAGGGCGGCGTTCGCGTGTCGATGCCAACCGGCGCTGAGCTAAGCAAATGAGCCGGGCACATAATAAGAAGGCGGAGAGATGACATCCATGAGCAGCCACCACCAAGACAAGGCGACCTTTCTCGAACGCCTGATTTTCAACAACCGCCCGGCAGTCATCGTGATCTGCTTGCTGGTGAGCATTTTCCTGTTCTGGCAGGCGACGCTAATCCGGCCGTCCACCAGCTTTGAAAAAATGATCCCGCTGGAACATCCATTCATTGAAAAAATGATGGAGCACCGCAACGACCTGGCCAACCTGGGCAACACCGTGCGGATTTCGGTGGAGGCCACCAACGGCGACATCTTCTCCAAGGAGTACATGGAGACCCTGCGCCAGATCAACGACGAGGTGTTCTACATCTCCGGCGTTGATCGCTCGGGGCTCAAGTCGCTGTGGAGTCCAAGCGTGCGCTGGACCGAAGTGACCGAGGAAGGTTTTGCCGGTGGTGAAGTGATCCCGCAGAGCTACAACGGCTCGGCCGACAGCCTCGAACTGCTGCGTAACAACGTGCTCAAGTCGGGGCAGGTCGGGCGTCTGGTGGCCAACGATTTCAAGTCGAGTATCGTCGATATCCCGCTGCTGGAGTCCTACCCGGACCCGCAGGACCAGGGCAAGCTGCTGGCTCTGGACTACCAGAAGTTCTCCCACGAGCTTGAAGAGAAGATCCGCGACAAGTTCGAAAAGCAGAACCCCAACATCAAGATCCACATCGTCGGTTTCGCCAAGAAAGTCGGTGACTTGATCGATGGCCTGATCATGGTGGTGCTGTTCTTCGGCGTGGCCTTCGTCATCACTCTGATCCTCCTGCTGTGGTTCACCCATTGCGTGCGCAGCACCGTGGCCGTATTGATCACCACCCTGGTGGCGGTGATCTGGCAACTGGGGCTGATGCATGCGTTCGGCTTTGGCCTCGATCCGTACTCGATGCTGGTGCCGTTCCTGATCTTCGCCATCGGTATTTCCCACGGCGTGCAGAAAATCAACGGCATCGCTTTGCAATCCGGTGAGGCCGACAACGCCCTGACCGCAGCCCGGCGCACCTTCCGCCAGCTGTTCCTGCCGGGGATGATCGCGATTCTGGCTGACGCCGTGGGCTTCATCACCTTGCTGATCATCGACATCGGGGTGATTCGCGAGCTGGCCATCGGTGCTTCGATCGGCGTGGCGGTGATCGTGTTCACCAACCTGATTCTGCTGCCAGTGGCGATTTCCTATGTCGGCATCAGCAAGCGTGCAATCGCCCGCAGCAAGAAGGACGCGACCCGCGAGCATCCGTTCTGGCGCCTGCTGTCGAACTTCGCCAGCTCGAAAGTCGCCCCGGTGTCGATCCTGATCGCCCTGGTCGCCTTCGGTGGCGGCCTGTGGTACAGCAAAAACCTGAAGATCGGCGACCTCGACCAAGGCGCGCCGGAACTGCGTCCGGACTCGCGCTACAACCAGGACAACAACTTCATCATCAGCAACTACTCCACCAGTTCCGACGTGCTGGTGGTGATGGTCAAGACCAAGGCTGAAGGCTGCTCGCGCTACGAAGCCATGGCGCCGATCGATGAACTGATGTGGAAGATGCAGAACACCGAGGGCGTGCAGTCGGCGATTTCCCTGGTCACCGTATCCAAGCAGATGATCAAGGGCATGAACGAGGGCAACCTGAAATGGGAGACCCTGTCGCGCAACCCGGACGTGCTGAACAACTCCATCGCCCGTGCCGACGGTCTGTATAACAACAGTTGCTCGCTGGCGCCGGTGCTGGTGTTCCTCAACGACCACAAGGCCGAAACCCTCGACCGCGCAGTGCATGCGGTGCAAGAGTTCGCCAAGGAGAACAACAAGGACGGTCTGGAGTTCATCCTCGCGGCCGGTAACGCCGGGATCGAGGCGGCGACCAACGAGGTGATCAAGGAGTCGGAGCTGACGATTCTGATCCTGGTCTACATCTGCGTCGCGACCATGTGCATGATCACCTTCCGCTCGTGGGCGGCGACCCTGTGCATCGTCTTGCCGCTGGTGTTGACCTCGGTGCTCGGCAACGCCCTGATGGCCTTCATGGGCATCGGCGTCAAGGTGGCGACCCTGCCGGTGGTGGCGCTGGGCGTGGGGATTGGTGTGGACTACGGCATCTACATCTACAGCCGCCTGGAAAGTTTCCTGCGCGCCGGTTTGCCGCTGCAAGAGGCCTACTACGAGACGCTGAAGTCCACCGGTAAAGCCGTGCTGTTCACCGGCCTGTGCCTGGCCATCGGCGTGTGCACCTGGATCTTCTCGGCCATCAAGTTCCAGGCCGACATGGGCCTGATGCTGACCTTTATGTTGCTGTGGAACATGTTCGGTGCCCTGTGGCTGCTGCCAGCGCTGGCGCGCTTCCTGATCAAGCCGGAGAAACTGGCAGGGCAGAAGGGCAATTCGCTGTTCGCCCACTGATCCTTCGGTTGTGTTGAAACGCGAAAGCCGCGCCCCTGAAAAGGCGCGGCTTTCGCCGTTCAACGAGCGGCGATCAATTCGGCAGCATGCTCAGAAACAGACGTTGATCCCGTGGCGCGGTAATCGGACTGTAGAGATCGCGGACGATCACTGTGTTGTCCGCTCCGGCCTTGGCTATCAGGTCCTTGAGCGTGATAAAACGATGCTCCGGGCGCTTCAGGTGGGCGACGCTGTAGCTCGCAGGCGTGCTGCTCGCCTGGGCATAGTGAAAGTGTGCGTACCACAGGACCTTCAGCGAGTTTTTCTCACGGATCGCAAACTCCGTCAGATAGTCTTTGGCTGCGGTGCGCTTGAGCGCCTGGACCAGGCCAATATCCACCGCCTGGTGATCACGCAGGTACTGAATGTTTTCCTCGCGCGGACGTTGTGCCTTGAAACCCTCGATGCAGTGTTGCTGGCCCTTCAGGCGGGCTTGCGCGGCACCACTGCGTAGGGTTTCGAGGGCGCCGGCCAGTTGCGGATGCTCGGCATGGGTGCGCTCAAGCTCGCCGGCCAGGGTTTCGATCCGTTCGGCCTGGTAGCCCAGCATGTCGTTCCAGTCACGCGGGTTGAGCTGATCGCGGCGTAGCGGATCGGCGAGCTTCTTCCTTTGAAAGTCGATTGAACGCTCAATGGCCGGGACCTCGTCGATCAGTCGCTGCCCCTCTGCCCGCAGGACGGCGAAAGCACGCGGCGGGGGTGTCAGGGTCGGTTTTACCGGTGCGGCGTCGACAATCTCGACCCATCCCTCACCGGGGTGCTCCATGAATCGGCCGCCCACCTGCAGGGTCACCGGATGGCGGCTGACCATCGTCGCAAACGGCATACCGGCCTGCGCCGGCTCCAGCTCACCCACCAGTGCACCTTTGTCCCGTGACTTGAACACGCGCTTGGTGTTCGACGGGACTTTCAGCGTTTTAAGTGCCGCCGATGAAGGAGGCAGAAATTCATCTTCGCGCAACAGATCGGCGAGTTCGGCCTCGGCACTGCTGCGGGCGGTCTCCAGGCGGGTCATCAGCAGGTCCATGAAGGGCTGCCGGATCAGCGGTGACCCGAGCTCCTGCAACGAACGATTGAATGTCAGGCGTTCTTCATAGTGTTTGATCACGTTGCTCAGGACGTCCTTGCGCTCCTGTGGGGTGAAGCCATCGGTGATCATCAGGTCGAGGTGGGAGTTTTCAAACGCCACCATGTCGTCACGACGCGCCTCGTAGGCCTTGATGAAGTACTGTTCCTGGGGCGTGCTGGCATCGCTGAAGAAGTCAACGCTCAGGGTGTTGAGGACATCCAGTGACTCAAGGACCGCCGCATCGCGGTTGTAGTAGCGGGTGCGCGGATTGTCCTTGAGAAACTTCAGGCGGATGGCCGGCCCGGTCTTGAAGTTCTGCGCCAGCTCCGTCAGCACCTCGTCGAAGGCGATCATCGCCTGGGTGTAGCGCTCGGAGGCGGCAAAATTGTTCTCCAGCATGTCGTACATGCGCTGCGAGCCTTCAATGTCATTGATTTTGTGCTGCCTCTCGATCAGCGGTTCGCCTTGCTCGGAAATGAAGCTGGCCAAATAGAGGTCGGTCAGGCGATGGATACGCAAGACGTGGGCCCCCAAAATCTTATGGTACTCGTCGGTCGCGCTGCCCTCGAAGTCGAACCTCGCGTCGACCTCTTTGAGCTGGCGGAAAGCCTCGATCAGCTCACGCCGGGCCTGGATCAGTTGGTCAATGACGATCTCTTCTCGTTCCTGCAGCACCTGGAAATCCAGGCGGCTGCGGGATCGCGCAAGCACCTTGAACCGCTGCGTATCCATCAGTTGCTGGTCGTCGGGTGATGCTCGCAGACGCGCCCGGGCGACTCCCAGCTCGTTGTGATTTTTTTCGTAGGCGGTTTTGGCAACGCTCAGTAGATGGTCCAGATCCCTGGCCTGGCTGATCAGCTGTGACGCCTTCTCGCCGATTCGACCGACTTCGTCGCGCACCTGTTGGCGCTTCTTCTCGATCTCCGCCAGCTTGTTCTGCAGGCGATTCTTGGGGCCGCCCCCTCGCAACTTCAACCCGCGATCCAGTGTCCAGTGGCCCTGACCATCAGTCTGCAGCTTGAACCCGGGGTGCCCAGGCTTGTGCGGGTGAATGAGGTACACCTCGCCTAGGTCGAGATCGACAGTGACCTTGAACAACAGGCCCGCCACCGACCCGTACCATTGATGGTCGATACGGTAAAGGCCCCTGACTATCCCAATGTCGACAGGCTCGGGAGCCGGCACGGGCCAGTCGACGTGCAACTCAAGCAAGGCATTGAGCAAGCGTCGGCTGGACGAATCTCTGGCGCTGGAGTGAATGAAATCGATCTGGGTGCTGTCGCCCGCCGGCGGCGATGCGGGCAGGCCGGTGGCACCTTGTTCGATAACGGCGCTTGCCACAAATGTCTCTTCGGGGGCGCGACGCAAGGCTGCGAGATGCAGCGCCGGGTCTGGCGACTCGTGCACCGGCAGAGGCGGATGTCCACGGGAGGACAGTTGCATCAGCAGCAGGCCGACGTTGAGCAGCAGGTCGACCCAGGCCAGTTCCCTGGCGGTCGGATCATCACTGTGCAGCGCCGGTATATCCTGATTGAGGCTGACGGCCAGTTGCAGCATCCAGCCGGCGAGCATTGCCGGACCACTGAGCACCGGCAGGAGGATGGTGTTGAACAGCAGCCAGCCGCCCTCGCGCACAATCGCCCAGCGGCTCTCGGCGTTGGACACCGACTCTCTGTCTGCCAGGTCGACCAGCGCTCGGGCGTTGCAGGTGTAGAGGTACTGGGTCAGGTTGACGCTGGCCAGGGCCTGGGCGCTTGTATCCTGAGCCAACTGTGCCGGCTGCGGCTTTTCCCAACGGACGCTGTCGTCCCCCGACAGAAATTGTAGGATATGCGGGCTGTTGAAACCGTCATGGCTGTAGATCGGCCGGGCCTTGTCCGGCAGCCAACTCAACACGCTGTCTTGCAGGGCACCGGTATGGGCAATGGCCTCGAACAGGGCTTCACGGCTGGCGAACTGTAGCAGGGCGTCCCGGTACACGGGGCGGTAGAGAATGTGCGGGCCAACCGCAATGTCTCGCGGTTCAATGATGAACATATTCTCGACCACGTCCGCGCTCGCGCCGGGCTGGCGGATAAAGGCCAGCGAACGGATCACAATGTCCTGGCCGTCGACCACGCGCTCGGGTGCCTGGCTGTGCAGAACCGCCCTGACGCAGCGGTATCCGTGGAAGCTCAGGCCGTGTTCGCCACGTATGGCATGTTCAAGTGCCTGCAGCGGCAGTTGGACCTTGAGCATCTGGCCAAAGAGGCTGGCGCGGCGGGCAGATTCACCGGCGTCGTCGAGCAATAGGGCCTTTAGCTGCTGCGGGTAGCGTTGACCAATGTTCACCCGGCTGATCAGCCCCTCGGTGCTGCTGAACAGGCCCGGTACACCGAGGATGTAGTCGGCGTTCAGCCAGGCAGGAACGGCTTTGCCGCTGCTGTCGCTGACGGTCATGTTGCGTGAGGGCATGGCGCTGAGGTTGCGGATCGCCAATTCGCTCAACGGCATCGGCACGTGGGTGACGAAACCACTGCCGAAATCACCGGCCGCGACATGGAAGTTGAGTAGCAGATCCTGCGGCTCGTTTTGCACATCTGGATGATCGAGGCGTAACTGCGTGCGCAAGGCTTCAAGGGTGAAGGCTTGCAGGTTGTCGATGCCGTCGAGGAATGACTTGCCTGCGGTCAGTCGCTGCAGGCGAGCTTGCTCCACCAGTAACTGGCGGTACTCGTCGCGCTGGGTATCGGTTCCATCCTTGAGCCATTGCGGCAGGGCAGCGTGGATTTTTTCCATGGCGGGCGCGACTGGCACAGGCGCATCGCGAAAAAATCGACTGGGATCGGTGCAGGCGGCGATGCGTCGCTCCAGGGCGGCCACCCCTTGATCAGCGGGGAAACGCAGAGCATCCAGACTTTGCAACTGACGCTCCAGCAGCAAGGCGGCCTGGGTATCGAAGATATTGCCGTCAGGCTCGGAGCGCTCGATCACCAGGGTCTCGGCTTGGAATTGGCGCTCCACTTCGCTCCCCCAGGCCTGATTAAAGGCGTGCATGTCCGGGTATGACTCCAGGCGCCCGCAACTCCGGTACAAAAACACCCGTTCGGCCTGGACGATCAGTAGATCGGGGCTGAGCAACGAGTGGCTTTGGCCATGGCTGAGCAAGCGGGTTTCCAGGCACCAGGCATGCACAAAACCGCCGGGGCAGAGGATGGCTTTACGCTCGCGGCGGTCTGGGTGGCGGGCCAATTGGTAGAGCGCGTCCCTGGCCGTTGTCTGCATCACGGGCAGTAGGCTGGTAGCGCTGCTCAGGCCGCTGGCCAGCAAGTCGCCGAGCCATTTCCAGTGGCTGTCGCCGTGTTCGTCGAGCTGGTTCCAGTAGTCGCTCAGGGCGTTCTGCAGGTGTGTGCCGAGGGTATCCGCCAGGGCCAGGATCTGATCCTGGATGACCGCCATGTCCGGACGCCCGGGGCCCTGCGAGCCAGTAAAGTACAAGCGCGAGGGCAACTGGTTGCTGAGGAAGTGCGTACGACCGTCGATTTCCTGAGTGAGGTCGAGGCGAGTGCCGTGGGCGAGAAAGTCCAGGGCGACGTCGATCAGCAGGATGAAATCCCAGCCCCCGGTGCGGTTCGGGACGGCCAGGCGGGTAACCTGCGGATCCAGCGGCAGGCTCGGGTATTGCTCGAGAATACTGGCGGCCAGCACGTGCCCGACGATCTGGCGCAGGGTCGGTCGGCCGGCAAATCGCAGGGCGACCGCCTGGGCGGGGGCGTCGCTCAAGGATATGGGTAGAAGGGTGGTTTGGTCTGGCATGGCGGATTCCTTTCTGCAGCGAAAATAAGGGACTTCGCTGCCAGAATGGAGGGCGCGGCAAGCGTCTGTGCGCTAGCGCGCTACCGCTCGGATCAGCCGCAAACGTGCCTGCTCAAGCCTGACTTGGCGCTGGGCGCAATGGGGTATCATGCTGGCTTTTCCACCCAAAGATTAATTGCCATGACTGCTGTGACCGACACCTTGCTCAACGCCCTGGAAAACTGCGACATGCTGGAAATCGACGGCCTGCACGCCTTCGATTTCTACCTCGACGAGGACGATAACCTGCACATCGAGTGCATGGACGGCCGCGCCAACAAGCGTTGGCAGTTCAGCCTGGCCCAGGTAGAGGCAGCAGTGTTCGATAGCACACTGCACAGCTGGACCCTCTGCAGCGATGCCGGCGAGCATCGCCTGGTGTGCCTGAGCGCGCTCAGTGGTAGCAACCAAGAGGACGACGAGCATGCGGATGCCTAAGGTCTGGCCGCTATTGGTGGTCGCAGGCATCGGGGCAATGGGTGGGCCAGCAGTCGCGGCTCAGCCCCATCAATTGCTGATCGGCAGCTACACCCAAGGCACCAGCCAGGGGATTTATCACCTCAGCTTCGACAGCCAGACCGGCCTGCTCGATGCCAAGCCGCTGCAGGTGATCAAGAGCGCCAACCCGTCGTGGCTGACGCTCTCGGCCGACCAGCGCCGTCTGTTCGCGGTCAACGAGAACGGTCCAGGACAACGTGATGTGGTCGGACGGGTCAGCAGTTTCGCCGTCGATCCCAAGTCTCGGCAATTGAGCCCGATCAATCAGGTGCAAAGCCTCGGCAATGAGCCGACGCATTCGAGCCTGAGCGCCGATGGGCGTTACCTGTTTGTCAGCAATTATTCGGTGGCTGAGGATCCGGGCGGCAGCCTGGCGGTATTGCCAGTGGATGCCGGCGGCCGGTTGTCGCCGCCGGTGCAGTTGAGCAGCCACCCGGCGAGTCGGATCAACCCCGAGCGGCAACGGTCAGCGCATGTGCATTCGACCGTGTCGTCGCCGGATGGTCAGTACGTGTTTTCCAACGACCTGGGGGCCGATCGGGTATTCGTCTATCGCTATGAGCCCAAGGCCCACCCCGAGCATCCGCTGGTCGCCGCGACGCCGGCCTCGGTGCAATTGCCGCCCGGCAGTGGGCCGCGCCATCTGCTGTTCGGTGCCGACGGCAAGCACGCCTACCTGAGCATGGAAATGAGTGCGCAAGTGGCAGTGTTCGACTACCAGGCGGGGCAACTGACCCAACGCCAACTGGTGGACCTGGCGGCAGGGCAACCGGCAGCCAACAAAGCCGCTGCCGCATTGCACGCATCGCGCGATGGCAAGTTTCTCTACGTCAGCAACCGTGGCGCCGCCAACGAACTGCTGGTGTTTGCCATCGATCCGGTCAGTGGCGAGCTGAAAGAGCTGCAACGGCGTTCGGTGGAGGGCGATCACCCGCGCGAATTCAGTCTCGATCCGAGCGAAAAATTCGTGCTGGTGGCCAACCAGAAGAGCAATCAGATCGTGGTCATCGAGCGTGACCGGCAGACGGGCTTGCTGGGCAAGACCGTGCAGAAACTGCCGTTCGATGCCCCCAGCGACATCAAGTTCTTCTCTGCTGAATAAGGCTGCAGGCCCCGGTTGACGGGGCCTGCGTGCTTGTATTAATCAGAGTGATAACGGCTACTGCTACAAAAGATTTCAAGCGCTCCAAGCATCAGGCGTAAGTTTGCTTCACGGCCTACACAGGCAAACAAGCCAACTGCACACGAGGGTTACCGCCATGAATTTCAATCTCTTCTCCGTGATCGCCGCTTCCGCCATTTCCGCCAGCGTGGTGTTGCCGGCGGGCGCCAGTGTCGAAATCAGCTCGAAAAAATCCGCGACCCATAGCTACACCCAGAAGTACCTGCAGCAGAGCGCCAATTTCTATGCGGCGCTGGATCATAAGGTTCAGCATTGATTGCACATTTCGGGTGTGTTGCTGATGGCCCATTCGCTAGCTGGCTAGCGAATGGGCGCTCCTACAAGAGCTGCTACTTCTGCTTGATCATCACCGCCACAAACAGCCCTGATTGCAACAAACCCTCCAACCACGCCTGCAAATGCCGATACGGCGTCTGCGCGAACCAGTCGCGGTCGACGTGGGCGAATTGACGGATGAAGGGCAGCAGGGCCATGTCGGCCAGGCTGGGGTGTGCGGCCAGGAGAAAAGCCTGGCGTTGCAGCAAGCCGTCGAGCTTGCGCAGAAACGCCTCGCCTTCACTGCGATAGTGTTCCATCGGCTGTTCGGGATAGCGCTCGGCGTATTTGTAGCGATTGAGTTGCAGCTTGAACGACTGGTCGTTTTCCTCAATCAGCGCCGCCATCAACGGTTGTGCATCGGCGTCGTCCTTGAGCATCCAGTCCTGCGGGTCGTGCTGTTGCAGGGCCCAGCGCATGATGTCCAGGCTCTCGTCCAACACCCGGCCGTCCGCGCTCAGCACCGGCACCGTGCCCTTGGGTGACAGTGCGAGCATGGCGGCGGGCTTGGCCTTGAGGCTGACTTCGACGATCTGCAGCGGCACTTCGCTGTAACGCAGGGCGAGGCGGGCGCGCATCGCGTAGGGACAGCGGCGGAACGAATACAGGGTATTCATTTGACCTCCAGGGTGCTCAGGCCATTGCCCTGGCGGTGGACCTGGATTTGCACCGGGATCCGTTCATGCATTTCCTGGACGTGGGAGATCACCCCGACCTTGCGCCCCTGCGCCTGCAACCCGTCGAGGGCGTCCATGGCCAGTTGCAGGGATTCCGGATCGAGGCTGCCGAAGCCTTCGTCGATAAACAGTGATTCGATTTTCAGCGTGCTCGAGGCCATCGACGCCAGCCCCAACGCCAGGGCCAGGGACACCAGGAAGGTCTCGCCGCCGGACAACGAGTGCACCGAACGCAGCTCATCGCCCATTTCGGTGTCCAGCACCAGTAAGCCGAGCATGCTGCCGCCGCGCTTGAGCCGGTAGCGTCGTACCAGTTGGCGCAACTGGACGTTGGCGTGGTGCACCAGCAGGTCAAGGTTGTAGGCCTGGGCGATCTTGCGGAAGGTGTCGCCGGTGGCCGAGCCGATCAGCGCGTTGAGCCGTGCCCAGCGCTGCCACTCGTTGTAAGCCTCATCGATGCGCTGAGCCAGGGCTTGATTGGCGTCCTGGCGACGCTGGTCCTCGGCTTGTTGCGCACGCAGTTCGGCGCAGTGTTGTTCGCGCTGGGCGTTGTCGTGCTGGACCGCGACCAGGGCGCCGGCCAGTTGCTCGGCGTCGAATGGCTCGCTGTGCAGCGCCTGGTGGTCGTGCAGGCGCTTCTCGCGTTCCTGCAGCAAGACCCTGGCCTGTTCGATGGCCGACTCGCTCGATTTGAGTTGCTGGCGCAACTGGCTGACTTGCTCATCGCTGTAACCCAACAACCGCTCCAGACCGCCGTCATCCAGTTGCGGATGCAAGGCGCGCCAGTCGGCGATGCGCTTGCCCAGATCACTGCGCTCCGCCTCTAGCGTCTGCTGACGCTCCTGCTCAGCCTTGAGTTCGGCAGCCACCTGAATCAACTGACTGGCAACGTCCTGCAAGTGCTGCTCAGCCTGGCTTTGCGCCTGGCGTGCCTGTTCCACCGACTGTTCCAGATGCTCTTGCCATTGTTCGGCACGGGCGTGTTCGCCCAGCAGCTCGCCCAGAGTGTCGCGGGCGGCTTGCTGTTGCTCGGCGAGTTGGCCGTGCTGTTGCAGTGCCGCCTGCAATTGCGCGCTGCGATGCAGTTGCCGTTCCTGTTCTTTCTCCAGGTGCTGTTGGCGCTGTTGCTGCTCTTCAAGTTCCTCGCGTTGCCGGCTCAGTTGCTCCAGGCGCTGGCTAACCTGTTGGTCGAGCTGCATGAAGGTCGCGGCCGGCTCACTACGCAAACCGTCCATGACCTCAGCCGGCAGCAAGTTGGCAAAGCCTGTGAGCTCTTCCTCCAGGCGTTTGCGGTCGTTGCTTAATTCATGTTGCTGCAGGGTCAACTGTTGGCTGGCTTGCTGGCTGGCCTTTTCGGCCGCCTGCAGCGCCTGAGTCAAGCGTGCAGCCTCGTGTTGCACGGCGAGCAGGACGCTTTGGCGTTGTTCGTCCTGGCCGATGCGTTGCTGCAATTGCGCGGTCTGCTGGGCCAGCCAGGGCTCGCGACGAGCGTCGTCCTGATCGAACAGCTGGATGGCCAGTGGATGGGCTTCGAGCTCCGGGCTGAGGCTCTGCTGCTGGAGCGCGAGTTGCTCCTGTTGCTGCAGCAGTTCTTTTTGCTGGGCGATCAGGCCGCCGACTTCGGCGCGCAACTCACCGAGTTTTTCCTTGAGTTGATCGACGGCCAACTGCGCGCTGGCCTGTTCGTTCTGGTCATGCCGGCCGAGGCTTTGCAGCAGGGCTTCAGGCTGATGATAGGGATGCTCGGCACTGCCGCACACCGGGCAAGGCTGGTCGTCCTGCAACTGTGCGCGCAGTTCCTCGACACTGGCGCTGCGAGCCAGGCGCTGGCGCTCTAGCAGTTCTCGGGTGACCTGCAGGGCCTGCTCGGCGAGGGTCAATTCGGCCTTGGCCTTTACCCCGTCAGCGGTCAGGCGTTCGCGTTCGCCGTGCACGCTGTTCAGGCGTTCTTGCAGCGCCTGGCCGCGGCTGTGCAGTTGCTGCTGACTGGCCCACAGACGGGACAGCTCTTCGATCGCCCGCAGCTGTTTGCGATTGTCCTGCAGCAGGCTGCCGAGGATCTGCACCTGCTCGGCGACCGCCGCCGGCTCGACATCGGCCTCGCTGTAGAGCACCGCCAGTTGTCGGCGTTGCTGGTCCAGGTGACTGGCGCTGTCGCTGGCGCGCTGCTGCAGCGCAAGTAGCTCGGTCTCGCCCTGTTTCAGGCGATTGCCCACCAGCATCAGTTGCTGCAGGCGCTCGCGGTGCAGGCGCCAGGCGTCGCAGACCGGCGCCAGGTGCAGGCTGTGCTCCAGCTGGCTGGCGATGCTCGCCAGTTGCTCGGCGGCGCGCTGTTGCTGTTCGAGCATCTGCGCAATCGCCTGCTGGCCGCCGAGGCTGGCCTGTTCGGCGCTGAGCTTGTGCTCGTTCGCGGCAGTGATGGCCTCGACCAGCCGCTGCAGATTGGCTTGTTCGGCAAATGCCTGGCGCAGGCGCGGGGCATTGCTGCTGTGTTGTTCCTGAGCCTGGAGCAGCGCGGCTTTGGCGCTGGCCAGGCCCACTTCGAGCTCGGCCTGACGGGCCTGATGCGCGCTCTGTTGGCTGCTGTGTTGCTGGATCTGTGCAGCCAACGGGGTTAGCTGGGCGTCGAGTTCAACCTGCCGGGAAAACTGGTGACGCTGCGGCGCCAATTGCTCCAGACGCTGCAGGTTCAGACGGTCGTCGGCCAGGGCATCGGCGTCCCGTTGTGCTTGCTGCAGTTGGTCGACGGCGGCCTGGTGCAAGGCCTGGATCTGCTGCAATTCGTTGAACCAGCTGTGTTGCAGTTCAAGCTGCTTGAGTTGTGCCTGACCGTGCTGCAGTTGCTGCTGCGCGTCTGCCAGTCGTTGATTCAGTTCGGCGCGGGCCTCGGCGGCCAGCGGGGTGATGCCGCTGGCCTGGTCCTGCAGCAGCTTGTGGGCTTCGCGGGTCTCCTTGCTCTTGTCGAAGGCGCGCTTGCCCAGCCGTGTGTAGAGCGCGGTGTCGGTGAGTTTTTCCAGCAACTCGCTGCGATCGTTGTCGTCAGCTTTGAGGAAGGCGCTGAACTCGCTCTGGGCGAGCATCACCGCGCGGGTGAACTGCTCGAAGTTAAGCCCCAGCACGGCTTCGAGCTGGCTCTTGTACTCGCCTTTCTGGCTGGCCAGCAGTTGATCGGTGTCCAGGTCGCGCAGGCTCTGGCGGCTCGCTTGCAGCTTGCCGGTGGCTTTCTCTCGGGCGCGGTTGGCTTCCCAGCGGGCGCGATAGCGGCGGCCGTCGATGCCGAGGAAATCGACTTCGGCGAAGCCCTCGCCGGTGCCGCGGCGCAGCAGGGTGCGCGGATCGCCGCTGGCGATTTCGCCATCGGCGTCCGGGACCTTGGCGTCACGTCCGGTACTGTTCAGCCGTGGTACGGCGCCAAACAGCGCCAGGCACAGGGCATCGAGCAGGGTGCTTTTGCCGGCGCCGGTGGGGCCGGTAATGGCGAACAGGCCGGAGCTGGCCAGCGGTTCGCGGGTGAAGTCGATTTCGAACGGCCCGGCCAGTGAGGCGAGGTTTTTCAGGCGAATGGCAAGGATTTTCACGGCTGTTCGCTCTCCTGTTGCACGTCCTGCAGCAGTTGGGCGAAGTCCTGCAGGGTCTGCTCGTCAACGGTGCTGCCGTAGCTGTCCTGCCAGGCGCGACTGAACAGTTCCTGGGGCGTGAGCTGGTCCAATTCAATCAATTGACTGTTGTCGTCATGGCCGTCGCGGCTGCCGCTGCCGGCGTATTCAACGGCAATCCGCACCAGGCGCACCGCCTTGCCTTGCAGGGCGACTTCAAGCTGTTGGCGTAGGTCTGGTTGTGGCTCGTCGAGGCGCACTCGCACCTCCAGCCAGGGTTGGCGCTGAACCTCGGCCAGCAGGTCGATGTCTGGCAGTTCCGCAAGCTGTCCGAGGATTTCACTGAGCGGCGCCGGGCCGATGCGCTGCAGATTGACCGCCCGCGGGATCAGCCGAGGTTCGACGCTGACCAGGGTTTCGCCGTCGAGGCGCACGTCGAGGATCTGGTGCTGATAGCCGATTTCGGAAAACGACAGCGGAATCGGTGAGCCGCAATAACGAATGCGCTCCTCGCTGTTGACCCTCTGCGGCTTGTGCAGGTGACCGAGGGCAACGTAGCTGATGCTCGGGCCAAACAGACTGGCCGGCAGGGCCTCAGCGTTACCGATGATCAGGCTGCGTTCGGAATCCTCGGACACCGAGCCGCCGGCCATGTGCGCGTGACTGATGGCGATCAGCGCCTGGCCCGGCAGGCGTTTGGCGTTGGCCGCTTCGATCAGCCATTCGTGGACCTGACCGATGCCACGCAAGTAGTTGTCACCAAGATGGGCGCCGGTGACTTCCGCCGGGCGCAGGAAGGGCAGGGCCAGGCACCAGGCGGCAATCGCCCCCGAGGCGTCCGGCAGTGGGATCAGCAGGCGCTCGGCGTCCAGTTGGCCGTCATCGAGCCACAGCACGCGGCCCAGAGCATGGGCGCGCAGGCGGCGCATCAGTGGCGCGGGCAACTCGATCCGCGAGCCGGAATCGTGGTTGCCGGCGATCATCACGATGGTCAGCAACGGCTGCTGTTCGTGGGCGCTGACGATGAAGTCATAGAGCCGCTCCTGGGCTTTGACCGGCGGGTTGACCGTGTCGAAGATATCGCCGGCGATCAGCAACACGTCGGGCTGTTCCTGCCCCAGTTGACGCAGCAGCCAGTCGAGGAAACAGCCGTGTTCAAAGTCGCGTTCCTGGCCGTGGAGGTTTTGCCCCAGGTGCCAGTCGGAAGTGTGAAACAGACGCAAGGCGGACTCCGTTGAATTCATGAAGGGTGCGCTGTATGGGCAGCCTTCGGTCGATCACAATGTTTGCATTCACCGCAGATCCCTGTGGGAGTGAGCCTGCTCGCGAAGATTGTCAGGGTGGCGGTGATTATTTGGGATAAAGCGGCGGCAAACTGCTGTCGCCCTGTGGCGCCTGGACCCCTTCGGCGGTGGGGATGGCGCGGATTGCGCGCCACAGCTCTTCGCCTTGCCAATACTGCCCGCTTTCGCTGTACAGCGCGCCGTTCAGGCCATCCAGCGCATCGGACAATGGCACGAAGCGCGCGGCCATGTCGGCCAGGGTTTCCGGTTGTTGACGGGCCCAGGCGTCGAGGGCCTGGCGGGTGGCTTGCGGGTCGTTGGCCAGGCTGGCGCGCTTGAGGTCGTCGAGCACCGTGCGCGGGCTCGGGCCGGTTTGCGCGGCGCGCAGGATCGCCGGTTGCCAGCGCGCTCGCCACCAAAGGCCGAAGCCCAGTGCGGTGGTGCAGGCGAGGATCAACGTGGCGAGTTTCCAGTACCAGAGTTCCTCGCTGTCCACCGCGTTTTGCGCGGTGGCGTTACCCGCTGGCGTGTCCACCATCAGGCTCGGGTTGTTGAGGATGTGCAGGGTGCGCGCCGGCAGGCTGCTGCGCTCCAGGTGATCTTCCTGGGTGTTCCACCAGACCACTTCCACCGCCGGCAACTCGATAGTGCCGCTGCGTGTCGGCACCAGCGCTTCGCGGTCTTCACGGCTGCCGATCAAGCCATGATCAGTGTTCTGGTTGCTCATTTGTGGCTGGTCGGGATAACGCCGCAGGCCATTGACGTCAGTCGCCGGCAAGGGCGGCAATTGCGAACTGGCCAGGCCTTCGGCCTTAAGGGTCAGGCTGCGGGTCAGCGAATCGCCGACCTGGCTGCGGTCAGGTTCCGGGCTCCAGTTCTCGCCCAGGGTCAGGCTGCGCGCCGGCAACCAAGGGGTGTCGGCTGGATAGTCAGCCGGCTTGGCCTTGACGTTGAGGCGGGCTTCGGCGGAAGTGATGCGCAGCAACTTACCCGACTTCGGCGCCTGGCCGGACTGGGTGTCGACCAGGGTCGCGGTGAACACCTGGGATGGAATGTTCAGCACGCCGCTGTGTTGCGGATAGATCGCATAGCGTACTTCGATCACGCCATGACGCACGTCGTTGATCAGTTTTTCATAGGTGCGCGACTCGCCCAGCTGTTCGACGCGGGCATCGGCCATCTGCAAGGGCGTGACACTGCTGTCATCGTACAGCGACACCGAGTGGTAGATGCGCAAGGTCAGGATGGCCTGGGCCTGCACGTACACGCTGTCCTGGTCGATACTGGCTTCGATGAACACCGGCGTCAGGGTGCTCGGGGTCTCCTGAGCCTGCTCGGGGGCGACTTGCAGTTCGATCGGTTCGCTGCTGAATTCCCCCAGTTGCAGCGCTGGAATGACCACGGTCCCGGTCTGTTTGGGCAGCAGGGTGATGATCCAGCGGGTGGTGGCCTGGGTTTCGCCATTGAGGGTCGTGGGTTGATTGACCTGGCGCGTGCCACGCACCTCGAACAGCGGGTCGAGGCTGCTCAGGTCGGGCTTGCCGAACAGCGTGACATCGCTGGATTCCAGAGTCAGCTCGACCGTTTCGCCGGCGCTCAGCTGGCTGCGATCGACGCTGGCGCCCAGCCCGGCAGCCTGGGCATTGATAGTCCAGAGCAGCAGGCTGAGCGAGAATGCGGTGAAGCGGGTCATCGAGTTTTTCCCTGATCCTGATGTTGCTGCTGTTCGTACCAGAATTTGCGCCTGAGCAGTTCACCCGGTTGATCGGGGATCTTGCGCAACCATTGTTCAAGAGCTTCGCGGTGTTCGCCATCGAGGTCGACATCGGCGTCGCTGATCGGCGGCACGGTGGTCTGCTCGTCGCCCAATTCACTGCCGGGGACTTCATTATTGCCCGGCTGCGGTGGCTTGTCGGTTGCGCCGGGTTGATCCGCCGGGGTGTCGCTTTCGTGGGCGACGGCTGGCTCGCCAGGCTCGGTCTGACCCTCGTGCGGCGGTGTTTCACTGCCGGGCGCTTCGCTGGTCGGGCCGGGTGGCGTGGCTTGCTCGGCGGTTTGCGCAGGCTGCTCTTCGGCCGGCGGCTCCTCAGCGGGCGGTTGCGGCTTGCTCTGCTTGAGCAGGGCCTCGACCAGGGCTTTGTTGGTCAGCGCCGGACGCAGGTCGGGTTGCAATTCCAGGGCCTGATCGTAGGCGTCCAGGGCAGCCTCCAGTTCGCCGCTGCGGGCCAGCGCATTACCGCGATTGTAGTGGGCGCGGGCGTCGCTGCCCTGGGCGAAGCGCTCGGCGGCCGCCGCATACTGGCCGGCCTCATAGAGTGCCACACCTTGCCATTGCGGATCTGCGAAGTGCTCGGCGGCGGCCAGCGGTTGTTTTTCCTTGAGCAGGCGCAGGCCCTGCTGATCGGCGCGCAGCCACAGGTCGTTAAATTCGAAGGCGTAGCTCGGTTGCGGCAGCAGGCACAACAACGGCAGGCACAGCAGCCAGCCACGCCGCCCGGCGCATGCCGCCAGCAGCAACAGTGGCAGCAACAGCCAGTAACCCTGGTCGGCCCAGGTGTCCAGGCGCAGGGTCTGGCCATCCTCGCGCACGCTGTGGGGGGCATCGAACAGGCCGAGGCCGCGCAGGTCGCTGTCGTCGACCCGGGCCTGGCGATAGCGCCCGCTCAGTTCATTGGCGAAGGCCTTAAGGCTCGGGCTGTCGAGGCGCGGCACGAGAATGGCGCCCTGGGCATCCTTGAGAAAGCTGCCGTCTTCGGCGGTGACCGGTGCGCCTTGAGCGGTGCCGATACCCAACATTAACCACTGTGGTGCCTGACCGCGCAAAGCCTGGCGAATGCCCAGGCGTTCCTGCTCGCTGAGGGACGAGCCAATCAGCAGGATCCGCCCCTGGCCGAGGGCGCCGCGTTCGAGCAGGGTCAGCGCCTTGGTCACGGCGAGGTCGGCACGGTGCCCGGCCTCGGGCATGATCGAGGGCTTGAGGGCTTCGAGCAGGTTACGGCTGGTGGCCAGGTCATCCGACAGCGGCACCAGGGTGTGGGCGCTGCCGGCGTACACGACAATCGCAGTCTGCGCGTCGCTGCGGCTCTGCAGCAGGTCGAGCAGCTTGCGCCGCGCTTGTTCCAGGCGCGTCGGCGCAACATCGGTGGCGAGCATTTCCGGGGTCAGTTCGAGCAGCACCACCAGCGGATCGGCGGGTTTTTGCGCGGTTTGCTCGACCCGATCCCAGCCAGGACCGAGCAATGCCAGCAGCGCCAGGAGCCAGGCCAGGCCGAGGACAATCCACGGCGCCTTGCTTTCGCGGCCACTGCCGCCCTGCAGCAGGGCTGCGTGAAAGGCTGGCGGCAGGATCATCTGCCAGCGCCCGGCGCGCTTTTGCCGGTGCCAGAGTTGCCACAGCAGCCAGCCGAGCAGCGGCAGCAACAGCAGCCAGAACGGACGGAACCAATGGGGCCAGAGATCGATCATCGACGCCTCCGCAGCCGCAGGCGTTTCAGGCGTTCGCGCCAGTCAGGGTGTTGCTGGAGGAAATGCGAGCGGCTGAGCAGGCGTTGCACCGGGTTGTTCGGCCAGCGCTCGCGCACCACCAGCAACAGGCTCATCAGCAGCGCGGCGGCCAGCGGCCAGCTATACAGGGCCTGTGCCGGACGGGCCTGGGTCGGCTGTTGGTTGACCGGTTCCAGTTGATCGAGGGTCTGGCGGATCTCTTCCAGCTCGGCGCCGTCGCGGGCGCGGAAGTAGCGGCCGCCGGTGACCTCGGCGATGTCCTTGAGTGCCGGCTCATCAAGATCCAGGCTCGGGTTGACGCCGAGAAAACCCAGGGAACCGCTCTGCTCGGGATCGGCGCCGATACCAATCGGGTATATCTTCACGCCTTCCTCGGCCGCCAGCCTGGCCGCCGTCAGCGGCGCGATTTCGCCGCCGTTGTTGGCGCCGTCGGTGACCAGAACCAGCACCCGGCTCTGTGCCGGACGCTGGCGCAAGCGCTTCAGCGCGAGGCCGATGGCATCACCAATGGCGGTGTTCTTGCCGGCGATGCCGATCCGCGCTTCATCGAGCCAGATGCGCACGGTGCGCCGGTCGAAGGTCAGCGGCGCCTGCAGGTAGGCCTGGCTGCCGAATAGGATCAGACCCACGCGGTCACCGTCGCGCTGTTCCAGAAAATCGCCCAGCAGGTGCTGGACCAGGGTCAGGCGGCTGACGTCTTCGCCTTGCCACTGCATGTCGGGAAAATCCATCGAACCCGAGACATCTACCGCCACCAGCAAGTCGCGACCGCTGGCGGCAATCGGCAGCGGTTCGCCGAGCCATTGCGGACGAGCGGCAGCCGTCAGCAGCAGGAGCCAGAGCAGGATGAATGGCGCCTGCTGACGCCAGGTCGGCAGATTGGCCCTGGCACGACGGCGGGCGAGCTGTTCAAGGTCGCCGAGGAAACTGACCTTGAGCGCCGGCTCGCCACTGTCGGCGGCGGGCAGCAGGATGCGCATCAGCCACGGCAGCGGCAGCAAGGCGAAGATCCACGGCCAGGCAAATTCAAACATGTTTGCGGATCCAGGTGTCGACGGCCTGGGTCAGGCCGGCGATGGCCTTGTCATCGAGTTTGCATTCCGGCTTGTAGGCGCCCTCAACCAGGATCATCCAGCGCGTCAGGCCCGCTGCCGGGCAGCGATTATCGAGGAAGGCCAGCCACTTGCGGCCATTGAGGGTGTGGCTCTGGCTGTAGGGATAGTCATTGCGGCACAGGCGCTTGAGCAGGCCGTTGAGTTGCTGCAGCCAGGCCCCGGCTGGCGCACCGTCGTAGGGTTTGGGCATCTGTGCCAGCTCCGCCAAGGCCGCCACCCGCAACGGGTCCAGCGGCTGTTCGGCGCGCACCACGCGCCGCTTGATCGGGATAAACCGCCGCAGTTTCCACAGGCCGAAGCCGAGCAGCGGCAACAGGATCAGCAGCAGCCACCAGCCGGGCGCCGGCGGCCAGAACGGGATGGGCGGCGGGCTCATCAGCGGTTGCAGTTGCTCGAGGCCGTTCATTGGCTTTTGACCGGGCGTTGCGGGTTCAGGTACTCGCGCAGTTGCTCGACCATTTCGCTCTGCGTGCTCAAGGGCATTAGCAGCACCCGCAGCTTTTGCGCCAGCAACTCCCAGCGGGCAATACGGGCTTCGGCCTGGGCGCGATAGGCTTGGCGCAACTCGAAATTCAGGGTGTCGAGTTCCAGTTGCGCGCCACGTTCGGCAAAGCGCAGCAGGCCGGCGGCGGGCAGGGCGTGGTCCAGTGGATCGGAGAGCGGCAGCAACAACAGGTCGCAATGCCGCGACAGCAGGCTAAGTTGTTGTTCGGCGCCATCCGACAGGGCGCGCTCGTCGCAAATCACGATCACCAGGCTGCCTGGACGCAGTACCTCCCGAGCGCGGCGCAGGGCCAGGCCAAGGTCGTCGGCAGCCGGTTCGCTCTCGGTGTTGAGCGACTGGTTGACCCGCACCAGGCGGTTGAGCAGTTGCAACAGGCTCTGCTTGCTGCGTCGCGGCTTGATTTCGTAGTGCTCGTTGTCGCCGTAGACCAGCCCGCCCACTCGGTCGTTATGCCCCAGGGCGGCCCAGCCGATCAGGCTCGCAGCCTGGGCGGCGATCACCGATTTGAACATCAGCCCCGAGCCGAAAAACAGCCGGCGGCTTTGCTCGACCATGATGAAGATCGGCCGTTCGCGCTCTTCATGAAAGAGTTTGGTGTGGGGTTCCTGGGTGCGTGCGGTCACCCGCCAATCGATGGTGCGCACGTCGTCGCCGGCCTGATAGACCCGCACCTGATCGAAGTCGACACCGCGACCGCGCAGCTTGGAGTGGTGCAGGCCAATCAACGGGCTGCGCTGGCTGGGGGTGGAAAACAGCTGCACTTCGCGCACGCGATGGCGCATCTCGATCAGTTCCGAGAGGCTGACGCGCATGCCGGGTTCCGCGGGCGGTGTGTTCATCGGGCTCAAGCGACGGCGACGACGTCGAGAATCCGCTGGACCACCCGATCCTGGTCGATCCCGGCGGCTTCGGCTTCGAAGGACAGAATGATGCGGTGACGCAACACGTCGAACAGCACCGCCTGGATGTCCTCGGGGCTGACAAAATCGCGCCCGGCCAGCCAGGCATGGGCCCGTGCGCAGCGATCGAGGGCAATCGAGCCCCGGGGGCTGGCGCCGTAGGCGATCCACTCGGCCATCTCCGGGTCGAACTTGCCCGGCGTGCGGGTGGCCATGACCAGTTGCACCAGGTATTCCTCCACGGCGTCGGCCATGTACAGGCCGAGGATTTCCTTGCGTGCGGCAAAAATCGCCTGCTGGCTGACCCGGCGTTCCGGTTTGGTTTCGCCATTCAGCGCTTCACCACGGGCCTGTTGCAGGATCCGCCGTTCAACTGCCGCATCGGGAAAGCCGATTTTCACGTGCATCAGAAAGCGGTCGAGCTGGGCTTCGGGCAGCGGGTAGGTGCCTTCCTGCTCGATCGGGTTCTGCGTGGCCATTACCAGGAACAGTGGCGACAGGTCATAGGTACTGCGTCCGACGCTGACCTGACGTTCGGCCATGGCTTCGAGCAAGGCCGACTGGACCTTGGCCGGTGCGCGGTTGATTTCGTCGGCCAGCACCAGGTTGTGGAAGATCGGCCCTTGCTGGAACACGAAGCTGCCGGTTTCCGGACGATAGATTTCCGTACCGGTGATGTCGGCGGGCAGCAGGTCGGGGGTGAACTGGATGCGATGGAACTGCGCTTCGATGCCTTCGGCCAACTCCTTGATGGCCTTGGTCTTGGCCAGGCCCGGTGCGCCTTCGACCAGCATGTGGCCGTCGGCGAGCAGGGCAATCAGCAAACGCTCGATGAGCTTTTCCTGGCCGAGAATCTGCGCGGAGAGAAAGGTTCGCAGCGCCAGCAGCGCTTCACGGTGTTCCATCGTCGTGTGTTCCTGGAAGAGGGCCGGGCTGTCTTGCCGTAACGCGCCCGGTCGGGGGCTGCTACTTTAATCTATCCGGGCCCTCGGCGACTAACGGCACCGGGCAAAATCTGCAAATAAACGCCATTGCGGCGGTCGGCGAGAGCCCATTGGCGGGCTCCCGCGCAGGTGCGGCGAGTCAGTTCTTGAAGCTGGAGTGCTTGCGGCCCTGGTCAAAAAACGCGAATACCACCACCAGCACCCCGGAAATCAGCAGGATCAAGCCCACGCCGTCGGTGGAGTGGGTCGCCGAGTTGGCCACCAGAGCGAGGCCGCCGAGGGGCGCCAGGCCACCGGCAATCGCCGTGCCGATTTCGCGCCCGGTGCCGAAACCCGAAGAGCGGGTCTGGGTCGGGAACTGGCGGCTGAGGAACGAACCCTGAGGGGCAAACATCATCGGCGCGAGGATCCCGGTGCCAATGGCGATGGCCAGGTAAATCATCATCGGCTCGCCGGTGTTCAGCAGGCTCAGGAACGGGTAGGCAAACAGCGCCGACAGCACGCCACCGAGCATCAACACCTGCTTGCTGCTCCATTTGTCACACAGCCAGCCGAAGCACGGCACCGCGACAATCGCCACCAGGCTGGCAATGGTCACCGACAGCGAGGTGACGTGGGCTTCGACGCCCTTGAACTGGGTCAGATAGGCCAGGGAGAAGGTCTTGAAAATGTAGCTCAGGGCGTTGTAGCCGATGGCGACGAACAGCACCACGGCCAGGCCCTTCAGATCGTTTTTGAACAGCAGCTTGAGCGGCGACACCTGGGGTTTTTCCGGGGTGCTGTCGAGTTTCTCGAACTGTGGGGTTTCCGGGATGCTGCGACGCACCCACAGGCCGACACCCACCAGCACGATGCTGCAGATGAACGGGATGCGCCAGCCGCCGGCCAGCAGGAAATCGTTGCCGTTCATGGTCAGGGCATAGACCGTCAGTGACGACAGCAGCAGGCCTAGGTTGAGCCCTAGCGCCGGCCAGGCACCCTGGCTGCCGCGCTTGCCTTCACTGGCGTGCTCGTAGGAGGTCACCGCCGCGCCGGACAGTTCGGCGCCGGCCCCCAGGCCCTGGATGATCCGCACGAAGACCAGAATGATCGGCGCCCAGATGCCGATCGAGGCATAGCTGGGGATCAGGCCGATCAACGTGGTGCACACGCCCATCATGCAGAAGGTGATCAC
Source organism: Pseudomonas fluorescens (assembly GCF_019212185.1). Lineage (NCBI taxonomy): Bacteria > Pseudomonadati > Pseudomonadota > Gammaproteobacteria > Pseudomonadales > Pseudomonadaceae > Pseudomonas > Pseudomonas fluorescens. The sequence goes on along the minus strand of NZ_CP078138.1, from coordinate 3,799,342 downwards.
CAGCACCTGTTTGCGGCCGAAGCGGTCACCCAGGTAGCCGAACAGAATGCCGCCAAACGGGCGGGCGATAAAGCCAATGGCGAAGGTCGAGAACGCCAGCAACGAGGCAACGGCAGGGTTGCTGGGGTCGAAGAAAATCTTCGAGAACACGATCGCCGCCATGGTGGCGTACAGGTAAAAGTCGTACCACTCCAGCATCGAGCCGAAAATCGTCGCCGCCGCGACCTTGCGCAGGCGTTTTTGCTTTTGTTGCGGAGTTTCGTGGGCGGTCGGAGCCGCGTGATGTACCGACATCAGAGAGTTCCTTGTGGGTCTTTGTAGTTATTTTCAAGTGGGTGTCGGGCACCCGTGCAGCAGGGTTCAGCGGGCGTTGAAGATCCTCTGGGCAATCATCTGGCCGATGGGAATGGCCGAGGTCGCGGCCGGCGAGGGGGCGTTGCAGACGTGGACCATGCGTGGGGTCTCGGCGAACAGGAAGTCGTGGACCAGGGTGCCGTCGCGCATCACCGCCTGGGCGCGGATCCCGGCCTCGTACGGCAGCAGGTCGTCGACTTGCAGTGATGGGCAGTACTTGCGGCACTGTTCCAGGTAGCCGCGCTTGAACAGGGAGTTCTTCATTTCCGTGGTGCCGGAACCGAGATTGTTCCAGATGGTTTTCCAGAAACCGGGGAAGCGCGCGTACTCGGCGACGTCGCGCCAGTTGATCGAAAACTTGTTGTAGTTCTCCCGGCCCAGGCCCAGTACGGCGTTGGGGCCGACGGTGACGCTGCCGTCGATCATCCGCGTCAGGTGCACGCCGAGGAACGGCAGTTCCGGGTCGGGGATCGGGTAGATCAGGTGATTGACGATCTGGTTCTTGCTGGCGGGCAGGCGGAAGTATTCGCCGCGAAACGGAATGATCTGGTGATCGATTTTGACCCCGGCCATGGCCGCCAGTCGATCGGACTGCAGGCCGGCGCAGGCCACCAGTTGCCGGGCTTGCCACACGCGGTCATGGCTGCTGATGGTGACCTGATCGGTGCTTTCCTGGATCGCGGTGATGGTGGTCTGCAGGCAGATTTCGCCGCCTGCGGCTTCGATCACCCGGGCCATGGCCTGGCACACCTGTTTGTAATCGACGATCCCGGTGGCATCGAGGAACAAGCCGCCGAGGCCGACGATATTCGGCTCGCGGCGACGCAGTTCAGTGGCGTCCAGCTGTTCGACCTTCAGGCCGTTCTGCTTCGAGCGCTCATGCAGGGCATGCATGCGCTCGACTTCCAGCGGCGTCGAGGCCACCAGCAGCTTGCCACAGACCTCAAACTTGATTTTGTGTTCGGTGCAGAAGTCCTTCGTCGCCTGGGCGCCACGCTTGCACAGATCGGCCTTGAGGCTGCCCGGCGCGTAGTAGATGCCGGCATGGATCACGCCGCTGTTGTGGCCGGTCTGGTGCCGGGCGAGGACGTTTTCCTTCTCCAGGATCAGCAGCGACGCGCCAGGCTGTCGCTCCAGCAGGGCCATGGCGGTGGCGAGGCCGACGATGCCGCCGCCGATGATGCAGTAGTCGTAGATCATGCAGGTGTCACCTTGGATTGCGTGGCAGAGAGTCTGCTTATCAGGTTGTCAGACAAAGTACTTCAAATAAAAGCGCCGGCAAGCGGCGCCTGTGATGCGATGTTTCAGTCGATGCTGGGCAGGTCGATTTTCAAGCGCTGGGCCGAGGCCCGCAGGTGTGCTTCAGCGCAGGCAGCGGCTTGTTGGCGGTCGCCACCGGCGATGGCTTCATACAACGCCTGGTGTTCGCGCCCGGCGTCGGCCGAGCCGCCTACCGAGTGAGCTGCGGAGTTTTCCCACGCAGTGCGACGCGCCTCGGCCAGTTGGCCGCGCAGAAAGTCGTGGAAGGCAACGAAGTAGTCATTCTTGCTGGCGTCGGCAATGGCCCGGTGAAACTCGACGTCGGCCAGTGCAGCGGCGGCGAAATCGCTACGGCGATCGTGCATTTCCTGCAGGGCCGTACGCATGCGCAGCAGGTCCGCTTCGTCACGCCGCTGAGCCGCGATGGATGCGGCCTGGGTCTCGATCCACAGGCGCATTTCGAACATCTGCACCAGGTCCGGCGTACGGCCCTTGGTGCTGGGGAAGCGGAACACGCTGCCGTTGGGGTTTTGCGAAATGAACGAGCCCAGGCCCCGCCGGCTGATGAGGATGCCATCGGCCTTGAGCTGCGCCACGGCCTCGCGCACCACGGAGCGGCTGACGTTGAGTTGCTCGGTCAGTTGTTGCTCGGTGGGCAGGCGCGATTCAGCGGTCAGGCGTCCGGATTCGATTTCTTCGCGGATGGCGTTGACCACGCGTTCGACCAGCGTGTCGGGGCGTTGTAGCTGCAACATGGGGTGGGGTGGCTCGCAAGTCAGGTTGTCAGACAATGCCCGTAGGCTGATCGCTTGTCAAGAAAACAGCGCCGGCTCACAGCTCGCTGACGTAGGTGCCAGTGCCCTTGAGGATGTTCTGCAGGGTTTGCTCGACCTCGGCCAGGTCAGCGGCCGCAGTGCTGTGGAGAATCTCCAGGTGATCGGCGCCATTCAATGCATCGGCGTCTGCCGCAGCGATTTCCAGCAGGAGGCGGGTCGCGCTGAAAGTGACCTTGACGCCATCAAGGGTCGAAGGCTCGCCGTCGAGGGTGATCTCCAGTTCGTCTTCATCCGGATAGCGGGTCATCAGGAACATCTCGCCCTGATCGCTGTGGCAGCAGAGCATGGCCAGGTTGTCTTCTTCGTCATCGCAGGGGTTGGCGATCAGGTGGGCGGTGGTCATTTTCATCAAGCTAGTCCTGGTGCTGGGCGGGCAAAGGGGGATTTTGCCAGCCTTGGGCATTTTTTGCTGCGCTGGTTTTTCCAGAGTTGGAGATCGACGAGCGACTATGTAGGTCTTTTCCGAAGGGGGTGAGTATCAACAATCAGCGATATTTCCGCAGGGCCGGTAGGAGAATAGGAGGGCGTAGGAAAATCATGGAGTTCGGCACTTATTGATTGTTTTTCAGTGGTTTTTGCCTCTACTTTCTCGGCTCCCATGTCAAGGAGGACGGGGTTGTCCGATTGAATAAGGAACCTCTGCAATGAATCAATATTTCGAACTGTTGGCCGAAGTCAGGCACCTCGATGAAGAGGCTATTGAACACCTTTACCAGCGCTACTTGGCCGGCGAGAAAACCAGCGCTCTGCTGGCCGAGTACAAGATCCCGCTGACGGTGCGCAGTGTGCTCAAGGTCTTGCCGCCGTTGCTCAGCAAAGATTTGAAATGTCCCTACTGCGACCTGCCGATGTGGGCCAGGCGACACGCCCGCGGCACCCCGGCCTCCCAGCGGCCGACCTATCAATGTGTGCGCTGCGAGCACCGCCATCTACCGCTCGGGCACTACGGCAGGCGCAGTTCCTGCAAGTGCACTCGTTGTTATCAGGCCCACCAGCAGGAACTGGCCACCCAGGCCGTGCGCGATCGCGAAGCGTTGCTCAAGCACTACCCGCTGGAAAGCCAGCCAATTGCCTACGCCAGTCTTGGTTTCGTGCAGAAATTGACGCTGCTGGCTTTGCTCGAAGGGGGTGAGCCGGCCTGCGAAAGTATCGCGCCCCTCGACGCGCCATCGCGTAACGAACCACTGGCGAGCAGTGTCGAAAGTGCCGAAGACTTGCTGAGAAACCTCCATGAGTGTGGGGTGTTGCGGGTGGATGCCGGCTCGGCGATCAAAGCTTTCGAACGGACGGCGGACTACCGCATTCAGCATTACGGCGCAGTGCGCTGGCAGCCCAATCTGGCGTTTGCAGCGGGGCCGCGGAGTAGCTGCGAGGAGCTGTACCAGGCGCTTTATCAAGACTTGTCCGGCAGCGTGGCACAAGCCTGCAAGGCAGAGCTGCACGGCTTGCTGTTCAGCCTTGCCCGTGCCGAATCCCTGAGCTATATCCGGGTTCTGGCCAGCGAAGTGGACTTTCACTTCAGCGCCGAGCACAAGGCCGAATTGGTGCTGGGGCAGCTGTTGCAGGACTTTTCGGTCAGCGAAATCCACTACTTCGCCAAGCTGGCAGTAAAAAATGCCGTGCATTTTCATGCGACCGGCAACGCCAAGGGCAAAAACCACGCCGCCAATACGATTCCCAACCGGATGTTGAACACTGCGCAGCGTGCACTGGAAGAGGGCTGGCGCAACCCCGTCAGTCGTGATGCCCGCGTCCCGCGCTCGGCGTTGCATCGACTGCTGTATGACGTGGTGCTCAAGGACAGCAGTGCTGGCTATTCAAAATCCCCAGGGCGTTATTGGAAAGAAGAACTGCTGCCGCGCTTTTTCTCTCTCGCCAGCGAGGACGAGTCAGGGATGGAACTGTTCTGTCGCGAGTGCGACTCGAGCAATGTCGATCTGCGGATGGACAAGGTGCAAGTGGAAACCCTGTGTTACGACTGCGGCACCCTGAGTCGGTTTCAGGCGGTTTACGAGGTAATCGATTGATTTTTTCAAGGGCAATGGGCCGCTGAGCCTGACTCAAATGTCAAAAAATATGTCGTGAACGCGTCTGGGCAAACCAGTCATTTCCGGTACGCCACCCCGGAAAAACCAGGCATAAAGCCGCCATTTCCACTATCGCCTGCTAGTGTTGTTCGATGCAGCGCCGCGCAGCAGCGTACCGATGACCGAATATGTCGCAGCATCGCAAGCACGGGTCTTGCCGCTCTCGTTAAGCTGCGCAACGGATGGACACCTGTAAAGGCATTGCCCGATGGCGGGCAGTCGTTTTTGCAGATGCCCATCGTGACACGTGAATGTGACGCGAACGCCGCGTCCAGCTTCACCCACCTGTCACCCTGTCGACCTCTGCCCGAGTTTCAGGACCAGGGTGACGCAGCGCCCCGAAAGGGGTTTTGCACGCGAGCTTCCATCAATAACAAGCCCTAGCGGAGTACCACAGATGGCGTTCTTCACCGCAGCCAGCAAAGCCGACTTCCAGCACCAACTGCAAGCGGCACTGGCGCAGCACATCAGTGAACAGGCACTGCCACAAGTGGCGCTGTTCGCTGAACAATTCTTCGGCATTATTTCTCTTGATGAACTGACTCAGCGCCGGTTGTCCGACCTCGCCGGCTGCACGCTTTCCGCCTGGCGCCTGCTTGAGCGTTTCGATCATGCGCAACCGCAAGTGCGCGTTTACAACCCTGACTACGAACGCCACGGCTGGCAGTCGACCCACACCGCGGTTGAAGTCCTGCACCATGACCTGCCGTTCCTGGTCGACTCGGTACGCACCGAGCTGAACCGTCGCGGCTACAGCATCCACACCCTGCAGACCACCGTGCTCAGCGTGCGTCGCGGTGCCAAGGGCGAGTTGCTGGAAATCCTGCCCAAAGGCACCCAGGGCGAAGGCATTCTGCAAGAATCGCTGATGTACCTGGAAATCGACCGCTGCGCCAATGCCGCCGAACTCAACGTGTTGAGCAAGGAACTGGAGCAGGTGCTCGGTGAAGTGCGGGTTGCCGTTGCTGATTTCGAGCCGATGAAGGCCAAGGTCCAGGCGCTGATCGACAGCGTCGACAACAGCCAGTTCGCCATCGCCGCTGACGAGAAGGGCGAGATCAAGAGCTTCCTCGAGTGGCTGGTGGGCAATCACTTCACCTTCCTCGGCTACGAAGAATTTGTGGTGCGTGAAGACCAGGCGGGCGGTCATATCGAATATGACCAGGATTCCTTCCTTGGCCTGACCAAGCTGCTGCGCGCCGGCCTCACCGCCGAAGACCTGCGCATCGAAGACTACGCGGTGAATTACCTGCGTGAAGCGACCCCGCTGTCGTTCGCCAAGGCCGCGCACCCGAGTCGTGTGCACCGTCCGGCGTACCCTGACTACGTGTCGATCCGCCAGATCGATGCCGACGGCAAGGTGATCAAGGAATGCCGCTTCATGGGCCTCTACACCTCCTCGGTGTATGGCGAAAGCGTGCGGGTGATTCCGTACATCCGCCGCAAGGTCGAAGTGATCGAACAGCGTTCCGGCTTCCAGGCCAAGGCGCACCTGGGCAAGGAACTGGCCCAGGTCCTCGAAGTGCTGCCCCGTGACGACCTGTTCCAGACCCCGGTCGACGAGCTGTTCAGCACCGTGATGTCGATCGTGCAGATCCAGGAGCGCAACAAGATTCGCGTGTTCCTGCGCAAAGACCCATATGGCCGTTTCTGCTACTGCCTGGCCTACGTGCCACGCGACATCTATTCCACCGAAGTGCGGCAGAAGATCCAGCAAGTGCTGATGGATCGCCTGAAGGCCAGCGACTGCGAGTTCTGGACCTTCTTCTCCGAGTCGGTACTGGCCCGCGTGCAATTGATCCTGCGTGTCGACCCGAAAAACCGCCTCGACATCGACACGCAGTTGCTGGAAAAAGAAGTGGTCCAGGCTTGCCGCAGCTGGCAGGACGACTACGCCGCGCTGACCGTCGAAAGCTTCGGCGAAGCCCACGGCACCAATGTCCTGGCCGACTTCCCGAAAGGCTTCCCGGCCGGTTACCGCGAGCGCTTTGCTGCGCATTCGGCGGTGGTCGACATGCAGCACCTGCTGAGCCTCAACGAAAAAAATCCGCTGGTAATGAGCTTCTACCAGCCGCTGGGCCAAGTCTCCGGCCAGCGCGAGCTGCACTGCAAGCTGTACCACGCCGACACCCCGCTGGCCCTGTCCGACGTTTTGCCGATCCTGGAAAACCTCGGCCTGCGCGTGCTCGGTGAGTTCCCGTATCGCCTGCGTCACACCAATGGCCGCGAGTTCTGGATTCACGATTTCGCCTTCACCGCTGCCGAAGGTCTGGACCTGGATATCCAGCAACTCAACGACACCCTGCAGGATGCGTTCGTGCACATCGTGCGCGGCGACGCCGAGAACGATGCGTTCAACCGCCTGGTGCTGACCGCCGGCCTGCCATGGCGCGACGTTGCGCTGCTGCGTGCCTATGCGCGTTACCTGAAGCAGATTCGCCTGGGCTTCGACCTCGGCTACATCGCCAGCACCCTGAACAACCACACCGACATCGCTCGCGAATTGACCCGGTTGTTCAAGACCCGTTTCTACCTGGCACGCAAGCTGACCAGCGAAGACCTGGACGACAAGCAGCAGCGCTTGGAGCAGGCGATTCTGACCGCCCTGGACGACGTCCAGGTGCTCAACGAAGACCGCATCCTGCGTCGCTACCTGGACCTGATCAAGGCCACCCTGCGGACCAACTTCTACCAGACCGATGCCAACGGCCAGAACAAGTCGTACTTCAGCTTCAAGTTCAACCCGCACGCCATTCCAGAGCTGCCGAAGCCGGTACCGAAGTTCGAAATCTTCGTCTACTCGCCGCGTGTTGAAGGCGTGCACCTGCGCTTCGGCAACGTCGCACGGGGCGGCCTGCGCTGGTCCGACCGTGAAGAAGACTTCCGTACCGAAGTTCTCGGCCTGGTAAAAGCTCAGCAAGTGAAGAACTCGGTGATCGTGCCGGTGGGTGCGAAGGGCGGCTTCCTGCCGCGTCGCCTGCCACTGGGCGGCAGCCGTGACGAGATCGCGGCCGAAGGTATCGCCTGCTACCGCATCTTCATTTCCGGTCTGCTGGACATCACCGACAACCTGAAAGACGGCGCGCTGGTTCCGCCATTGAACGTGGTTCGCCACGACGATGACGACCCGTACCTGGTGGTAGCGGCGGACAAGGGCACTGCAACCTTCTCCGACATCGCCAACGGCATCGCCATCGACTACGGCTTCTGGCTGGGTGACGCGTTTGCGTCGGGTGGTTCGGCGGGTTACGACCACAAGAAAATGGGCATCACCGCCAAAGGCGCGTGGGTTGGCGTACAACGTCACTTCCGCGAGCGCGGCATCAATGTCCAGGAAGACAGCATCACGGTAGTGGGCGTCGGCGACATGGCCGGTGACGTGTTCGGTAACGGCTTGCTGATGTCCGACAAGCTGCAACTGGTCGCAGCCTTCAACCACCTGCACATCTTCATCGACCCGAATCCTACGCCTGCCAACAGCTTCGTCGAACGTCAGCGCCTGTTTGACCTGCCGCGTTCGGCCTGGTCGGACTACGACACCAGCATCATGTCCGAAGGCGGCGGGATCTTCTCCCGTAGCGCGAAAAGCATCGCGATTTCCCCGCAGATGAAAGAGCGCTTCGACATCCAGGCCGACAAGCTGACCCCGACCGAACTGCTGAATGCCTTGCTCAAGGCGCCAGTGGATCTGTTGTGGAACGGCGGTATCGGTACCTACGTCAAGGCCAGCACTGAAAGCCACGCCGATGTCGGCGACAAGGCCAACGATGCGCTGCGCGTGAACGGCAACGAACTGCGCTGCAAGGTCGTGGGCGAGGGCGGTAACCTCGGTATGACCCAACTGGGTCGTGTCGAGTTCGGCCTCAATGGCGGCGGCTCCAACACCGACTTCATCGACAACGCCGGTGGCGTGGACTGCTCCGACCACGAAGTGAACATCAAGATCCTGCTCAACGAAGTGGTGCAGGCCGGTGACATGACCGACAAGCAGCGCAACCAGTTGCTGGCGAGCATGACCGACGAAGTCGGCGGCCTGGTGTTGGGCAACAACTACAAGCAGACCCAGGCCCTGTCCCTGGCAGCCCGTCGTGCCTATGCACGGATTGCCGAGTACAAGCGTCTGATGAACGACCTCGAAGGTCGCGGCAAGCTGGATCGCGCCATCGAGTTCCTGCCGGCCGAAGATGCCCTCAATGAGCGCGTTGCGGCAGGCCATGGCCTGACCCGTGCCGAGCTGTCGGTGCTGATCTCCTACAGCAAGATCGACCTCAAGGAGCAGCTGTTGGGCTCCCTGGTGCCGGACGACGACTACCTGACCCGCGACATGGAAACCGCTTTCCCGCCGACCCTGGTGAGCAAGTTCTCCGCCGCCATGCGCCGTCACCGTCTGAAACGCGAGATTGTTAGCACCCAGATCGCCAACGACCTGGTCAACCACATGGGCATCACCTTCGTGCAGCGACTCAAAGAGTCGACCGGCATGACCCCGGCGAACGTGGCCGGTGCCTATGTGATCGTGCGTGACATCTTCCACCTCCCGCACTGGTTCCGTCAGATCGAAGCCCTGGACTACAAGGTTTCGGCTGACGTGCAACTGGAGATGATGGACGAGCTGATGCGTCTCGGTCGGCGTGCCACGCGCTGGTTCCTGCGTACCCGTCGCAACGAGCAGAACGCTGCCCGTGACGTCGCGCATTTCGGTCCGCACCTCAAGGAGTTGGGTCTCAAACTCGACGAACTGCTGGAAGGCCCGACCCGCGAAGGCTGGCAGAAGCGTTACCAGGCGTACGTCGAAGCTGGCGTACCTGAGCTGTTGGCACGGATGGTGGCGGGTACCTCGCACCTGTACACCCTGCTGCCGGTGATCGAAGCCTCCGATGTGACCGGTCAGGATCCGGCGGAAGTGGCCAAGGCCTACTTCGCGGTCGGCGAGAAGCTGGACATCACCTGGTACTTGCAGCAGATCAGTGCCTTGCCGGTGGAAAACAACTGGCAGGCCCTGGCCCGCGAAGCGTTCCGCGATGACGTCGACTGGCAACAGCGGGCGATCACCATCTCGGTCCTGCAGCAGGGCGATGGCAGCCAGGACGTGGAAGCGCGCCTGGCCCTGTGGATGGGTCAGCACGAAGCGATGCTCGAACGCTGGCGCGCCATGCTGGTGGAAATCCGTGCCGCCAGCGGCACCGACTACGCCATGTATGCAGTGGCCAACCGCGAGCTGCTGGACCTGGCCCTGAGCGGTCAAGCAGTGGTTCCTGCCTCGGCTGTTGCCGAGCTGGAACCGGCGGCCTGATCAGGCGCTGAATGAAAAAGCCCCGCATCGAAAGATGCGGGGTTTTTTTTTGGTTTTTTTCAATTGCAGGCCATCCATCAGCCTGCGGATCGACCGGGGTTAGTCGTATTGTTCCGGGCTATCGGGGGTTACGACTTGTCGCTGCAAAATATCCAGATTGAACAACCTGAGGTCACCGGCGGTGTGGGTGAAGCAGGTATAGGTGTAGCCCCACTTTTCAAAAAGTGATTGCTTTATCAGCCCTGCGTTGTCGGTTTGCAGGTAGATATCTGCCTGAGGGTCATTCAAGTCGTCCAGGGTGATAGGTTGATGTTCGGCGTTCAGCAGGGTGAAGTTTGTTACATTGCGCTGCGTACTGGAGAACGCACCCAGAATATCGTCGTAGTCGGCGCTGAGGTAAGTGTCGTTTTTACCAAGAATCTGCAACTGGTAGTGGCTGTCGTAGCAGCGCAAGTGCACCAGCAGAGTGGACTTCAGTGGACCACGACCTACGCGAACCCACTTTTTGCTTATCGGGTCGTACGCGTGGGGCGGGCCGGATCCTTCTCGGGTGGTCAATATGTTTGCATTGCTGGAAGTTTGAAGAAATTCCATCTTTTTGCCGTCGCTATAAACCCGTGCAACGAAAGACCTTTCATTGTTTCTGTCCATATCAAATTCCTTTTGTGGATGAGCAGAGTGCCAATGTTTGGCAGCGAGAAAGATAACGGTGTTTGCCAGGATGGGTGCGGCGTTAATTGTTGCATTGGTTTTACGGACGCTGGCTTATCGGATCACCGCAGCATCGCGATGGCGGTGGGTCAGGCGTTGCACCTGGCGGATGTGGAGGCCTCATCCCGAGCAGCCGATCGCCGCCCGGGATGGTCCCGGCGAGTATGAGTGGCGGAGCACCGGGTCCGCGGTGTGCCGGAATTTAATGAACAATCTGCGCCAAAAACGCCTTGGCCCGGGCGCTTTGCGGAGCGTTGAAGAAGGCTTCGGGCGGGGCGTCTTCGATGATGCGGCCGCCGTCGAGGAACAGCACGCGTTCGGCGACCTGGCGGGCGAAGCCCATTTCGTGGGTGACGCAGAGCATGGTCATGCCACTGCCGGCGAGTTTGACCATCACGTCCAACACTTCGCTGACCATCTCCGGGTCGAGGGCAGAAGTCGGTTCGTCGAACAGCATGATCTTCGGTTCCATGCACAGTGCGCGGGCGATCGCCACCCGCTGTTGCTGGCCACCGGAGAGTTGGCTGGGGTATTTGCCGGCTTGGCTGGCGATCCCGACTTTCTGCAAAAAGTGCTCGGCCAGTTCTTCGGCTTTCTTGCGGCTCAGGCCACGCACCGAGATCGGTGCCAGGGTGCAGTTGTCGAGCACGCTCATGTGCGGGAACAGGTTGAAGTGCTGGAATACCATGCCAATTTCGCTGCGCACCTTGGCCGCTTCGCGGGTGGTGTGGGCGAGGTCGGTACCGTTGACCAGAATCCGACCCTTCTCGGCGATTTCCAGCTGGTTGATGCAACGGATCAGTGTCGACTTGCCAGATCCGGAGGGTCCGCAGAGGACGATACGTTCGCCTTCGTGCACGCTCAGGTCGACATCGTGCAGCACATGGAAGGCGCCATAGAACTTGTTCAGGCCGGCGATATCGACCACCACCTTGCGGTTGTCGGCACGGGTTTGCGGCGCGGCGTCTTTAACGGCAGAGAGAGCAGACATGTGAATCTCCGACAATCAGTGGAAGCGCTCGGCGCTGTAAGGGGTTGGGTCAGTGAAGGGGGCGGCGCCGGTCATCATTTCCGCCAGCAGGCGTCCGCACACCGGGCCCAGGGTCAGGCCGTGGTGGGCATGCCCGAAGTTGAACCACAGGCCCTTGTGTCGGGGCGCCGGGCCGATTACCGGGCACATGTCCGGCAAGCACGGCCGACGACCCAGCCACGGTTCGGCGTTGAGGCGTTCGCCCAGCGGGAAGAACGCGCTGGCCAGTTCCTCGCAGCGGCGCAACTGGATTTCGTTGATCGGATCATCACTGTCGGCGAACTCGATGCCGGTGGTCAGGCGAATCCCACCGACCATGGGCGCCAGCACGTAGCCGCCCACCGGATCGAGCAGCGGCTGCTGCAGGGAGGCGCCGGGCTGGGCGGCGTAGTGCATGTGGTAGCCGCGCTTGATCGCCAGCGGAATTTTGTAGCCCAGCGGTTCGAACACGCCCCGCGCCTGCGGGCCGAGGGTGACCACCGCTTCATCGGCAACCACCAGGCCCTGTTCACTGAGCACTTCCCATTTGCCGACGCGCTGCTGCAGCGTCAGTGCATCGCCGATCACGAACACTCCGCCACGGGCGACGAACAGGTCGGCATAACCCCGGGTCAAGCCGCCGGGATCGCTGACGGTCTTGGGGTCCAGCCAGTGAATGCCACCGATGACATCCGGGTGCAGGCCGGGTTGTTTGGCGTGCATCTGCGTACGGTCCAGCACTCGGTAATTGAGGGCGAACTCCTTGAGTGCGGCGGCATCCTGCTGGGCCTTGGCGAAGGCGACGGGTGAGCTGTAGGCTTCGATCCAGCCACTGGTCTGGATCAGGTGCTGCATCCCCGCCGGCTCCGAGAGCTGGTCGTGTTCACTGACGCAGCGCTCCACCAGCGGCAGCATCGCCCGGGTCGCGGCGGCCAGGCCCTTGGCCCCGGAATGACGCCAGTATTGCAGCAGCCACGGGCCGGCCTTGGGCAGGTGCTTGAGGCTGTAGCGCACGTCGGATTGCTGATTGCCGGCGTAGCGCAGCAGGCTCGACAGCTGGCGCGGGAAAGCATAGGGAATCACGCTGGCACGTTCAATCAGCCCGGCGTTGCCATGGCTGGTGCCGTTGCCCGATTGTTGCCGGTCGATCAGCACGACCTTGCGGCCACGGGCCTGCAGGTGCAGCGCGGTGCTGACGCCGACAATCCCGGCGCCTAGAACGATGGTGTCGCAATGCATGGGTAGATCCTTGATACAGGGGGCCGCCACGGCAGCCCGAGTCAATTCGCGTTACTGCAGGTGGCGGCCGAGGCGGCCTTCGAGTGCCTTGAGGCTGCGTCGCACCACTTCGACGATGATCAGGTAAAGCACCGCGGCCCACAGGTAGATCTGGAAATCGAAACTGCGGGAGAACGCCAGTTTGGTCACGCCCATCAGGTCGTAGATGGTCACCAGCGAAGCAATCGCACTGGCCTTGATCATCAGGATCAGTTCATTGCCCAGCGGTCCGATGGCCACCAGCAGCGACTGCGGCAGAATGATTTTGCGGAAGGTGGTCCAGCGCGACAGGCTCAGGGCTTTCGAGGCCTCGCGCTGACCCTGGGCCACCGACAGGATGGCGCCACGGAGGATCTCCGCCTGGTACGCCGCGGTGTTCAAGGTGAAGGCCAGCAGGGTGCAGAACCAGGCATCGCGGAAGAACCACCACAGGCCCACGTCCTGCCAGAAACCCTTGAACGAGCCGAGGCCGTAATAAAGCATGAACAGTTGCGCCAGCAGCGGCGAGCCACGGAAGAAGTACACGTAGACGCTGGTAAAACGATTGAGAAAGCGGTTGCTCGACAAACGTCCCAAGGCCAGCAGCAAGCCGAGCAGGGCGCCGAGGGTGAAGGAGATCGCCACCAGCTTGGCGGTCACCAGCAGGCCGTCGATAAAGCGCGGGCCGTAGCGTTCCAGCAAGTCGGGGCTGAGGAACATCTGCTGCAATTCCACCAGGCTCATGTCCGCGCGCTCCGTTGATGGCGGCTGAAGTACTGCTCCAGGTACTGGAACAGGCGACCGGACAGCGCCGAGAAAAACAGGTAACCGAAGCACGCCACGGTATAGAACAGCATCGGTTCCTTGGTCACGCTGACGGCCAGGTTGGTCTGGCGCATCAGGTCGACCAGGGAAATGGTCGACACCAGCGAGGTGTCCTTGAGCAGCGACAGCCAGTTATTCGAGAGGCCGGGCAGGGCGATGCGCACCAGTTGCGGCAGCACCACTTTGGTGAAGGTTGTCCACTTGGACAGGCCCAGTGCTGCAGCGGCTTCAAACTGGCCCTTGGGCACGGTCTTGAAGGCGCCGAGCCAGATCTGGCTGGAGAACGCGGCAAACACCAGGCTGAAGGCGATCATCGCGGCGACAAAAGGGTTGATCGCCACTTCGGCTTCGTAGCCCATGGCGGCCAAGAGTTTCTGTGCGCCGATCTGGCAGCCGTAATAGATGATCAGCAGCGTCAGCAATTCCGGCAGGCCACGGAACACGGTGGCGAACACCGTGCTCATGGCGCGCGGCCAACGCCGTTTCGAGCGTGCGGCCAGCGCCAGGCCCAGACCCAGTGGCAGGCCGATGGGCAGGCAGCTCAGGGCCAGGACGATAGTCACCAGCGCACCCGCGAGCAGGGCCGAGCCCCAGCCGCCGCTGGCGAAAGACAGTAATGATAGATGTTCGAACATGCTCGAACCCTCTGCAGAAATTAAGCTCGCACGCAGCACCGCGCCCGCCGGGGCAGGAGGCGATGGGTCGGCATGGAATGCCCCTCAGGCAAGCCCGAGGGGCGGGGGATCAGTAGATATCGAAGTCGAAATAACGACTGGAGATCTGCTTGTAGGTGCCGTCGGCGACGATTTCATCCAGCGCCTTGTTGAAGCGCTCGCGCAGGGCATCGTCGCCCTTGCGCACGGCGATCGAGGCATCGGCGGTGGTGCCATTGACGTCGCCAATGATCTTGCAGCAGTCCTTGCCGGCAGTGCCGAGCCAGGCCAGCAGCGGGAATTTGTCGGCGATTACACCGTCGACGCGACCGGCCGCCAGATCACTGTTAGCCTCATCGAGGGTCGGGTAGAACTTCACATCGGCACCAGCCGGCGCGTAGTGGTCTTCGGCGTAGATGGCCTGGGTCGAGGACGCCTGGGCGCCCACGGTCAGGCCCTTGAATTTGGTCTGCGCGTCGGTGATCGGCGAGTCCTTGGGTACCGCCACCGACAGCGGCGTGCGGTAGTAGTGCTCGGTGAAATCGATCTTCTGCTTGCGCTCGTCGGTGGCGATCATCGACGCCACCACCGCATCGTATTTCTTCGCCATCAGCGCCGGGATAATGCCTTCCCAGTCCTGGGCGACGATGCTGCATTCGACCTTCATGCGCTCGCACAGCGCGTTGGCGATATCGACATCGAAACCGTGCAGCTTGTTGTCCGAGTCCACGTAGTTGAACGGCGGGTAAGCGCCTTCGGTGGCGATCTTCAGTACTTCAGCCTGCGCGCTGCTGGCAGCAGCCAGGACCATTGCGCATGCACCGGCAAAGCGAATGACGTGTTTCATCCAGCACCTCGTTTTATTGTTTTGAGCTTGGTGACGATGTGTATCCAACGAACTCGTTGTGCAGCGCCGCGATGGCCTCCAGACGCTTTTCGACGGCCGCCGGCATTTGCTTGCAGACGTCGTTGACCAGCAGGTGGACCAGCGACAGCATCGCTGCGGTCGATTCCCAGAACAGATTGAATTCGGTGGGCACGCGGAACACCTCGTCGGCGTTCTGCTCGGCCCAGTCGCAGAAAGTGTCGGTGACCAGGGTCACCGGGATCCCGGCTTCGCGGGCCTTGCGGCACAGGGTCAAGGCGTGGCGCGAATAACGCCGGGCTTCGAACACCACCAGGGCGCTGTCCTCGGGGGCGCTGAGCAGCACTTCGGCGTAATGCCCGGCGGCGCCGTCGACCCAATGCACGTCATCGCGCAGGTACTGCAGCAGGTGGACCATGGAGGCGGCGATGCCGCGCTCGGTCTGGAAACCAGCGACAAACACCTTGCGCCGGGTCGCCAGGCGCTGGCTGACGGTGTGCCAGGCCGGGGTCAGGCTGTATTCGTAGACCTTGACCAGCGCCGCCACTTCCAGCTCGAAACTGCGCGGCAGGCCTTGCGGGCCCTCGCTGGCTTGCTGGCGGAATTCCTGCAGGCGGTCGCCGACCAGCCACGGACCATCGCCAAGGTCGGCCTTGAGGTCGTTTTTCAGATCCTTGAAATGGCTGTAGCCGATGGAGCGGCAGAAGCGCCCGACGCTGGATTCGCTGACGTTCAATTTGGCGGCGATATCGGCGGCGGTCTGGAACGGCAGCTCATAGAGATTGGCCAGCATATAGCTGGCAATCGCCCGGCCCGACGCGGCGGCGGTGGACAGGCTACTTTCAAGGCGTTGTTTGATAGGCTGGCTCAAGGCTGTTTCCTGTTGTTATTCAGCGCTTGCGGCAGAAAATGGATGTTTTCTGTCATAAAGTCAATATTTGACAGATAACTGTCATCGCTGGATAGTTGCTCGCGCCGCCTCATACTCATAAAAACAATTCGATTGGAGCCTCAGCATGTCCCAACCCACTGCCGCCCCGGCGGAAATGGCCGCCATCTCGTTCGCCGACCTGACGCTGTTGCTGCAACAGATTTTCGAGCGCCACGGCACCTCGAGCGACGTCGCCAAGGTGCTGGCCTACAACTGCGCCAGCGCCCAGCGCGACGGCTCCCACAGCCACGGCGTATTTCGGATTGCCGGTTATCTGTCGTCGCTGGCCAGCGGTTGGGTCAACGGCCAGGCAGTGCCTAAGGTTGAAGACGCGGCGTCGGGTTTCGTGCGAGTCGACGCTGGCGGCGGTTTCGCCCAGCCGGCCCTGGCGGCGGCCCGCAGCCTGCTGATCGAGAAAGCCCGCAGCGCCGGGATCGCCGTGTTGGCGATTCGTAACTCGCACCACTTCGCCGCACTGTGGCCGGACGTCGAGCCGTTTGCCGATGAAGGCCTGGTCGCCTTGAGTGTGGTCAACAGCATGACCTGCGTGGTGCCCCACGGTGCGCAACGGCCACTGTTCGGCACCAACCCGATCGCCTTCGCCGCGCCGCGTGCCGGCGGCGAGCCGATCGTTTTCGACCTGGCGACCAGCGCTATCGCCCATGGCGATGTGCAGATCGCTGCGCGCAAGGGTGAGTTGTTGCCCGAAGGCATGGGCGTCGACAGCCAGGGCCAGCCAACCCGTGACCCGAAAGCCATTCTTGGCGGCGGCGCGCTGTTGCCGTTTGGTGGACACAAGGGCTCGGCGCTGTCGATGATGGTCGAGTTGCTGGCGGCGGCGCTGACCGGCGGCAACTTCTCTTTCGAGTTCGATTGGTCCAAGCATCCTGGCGCGCAAACGCCGTGGACCGGCCAGCTGATTATCGTCATCGACCCGAGCAAGGCCGGCGGCGCCGGGTTCGCCAGCCGCAGCGAAGAACTGGTCCGGCACATGCGTGAGGTGGGGCTGCAGCGTATGCCCGGTGACCGACGCTTTCAGGAGCGGGCCACCTCGTTGGCGCAAGGCATCGCCTTACCGGCCGCCGAGCTGGCGCGCTTGCGCGAATTGGCCGGCTGAGGCGCGCGCCTTTAGAGCAAATTCCAGGTGATGCCGACGTACGCCGCCATGCCTTCGCCGGGTGTCGAACGGGCGGCGTCCAGGCCCTTGTCGTCGTAGCCCGGAGTAACGGTGGCGGCGTAGTGCTTGTCGGTCAGGTTGCGCAGGTCGAGCCAGGTCTGCCAGTCGCCCTTGGGTGCGTTCCAGCCGAGGGTCGCACCGAATAGCGCGTAAGGGTCGGCGTAGTAGCTGTTGGCGTAATCCACCGCCACCTTTGACACCAGTTGCGTGTTGAGCGCAGCGAAGAAACCCTGCGGCCAGTCGTAGCGCAATTCCCCCTGGTAGTAGTGCATCGGCAGGCCGGGCAGGCGGTTGTCGCCAAAACGCTCGTCGTCGCGGTAGTGGAAATCACTGAAGGTGTAGCTCTGGCGCAAGCTCAGCTTGCCGCCATCCGCCGCCGCCCACAGCGCACTCTGCAGACTGGCTTCTACGCCCTGGTGCACGGTGGCGCTGGCGTTCAATTCATAGGGCGTGACGGCGCTGGCGTCGGGCAGCACCGAGAGCAATTCGTGACGCACCTGGGCGTAGTACCAGGCCAGGCTCCATTGACCCAACCCCGCATCGCCACGACCGCCGAGTTCGAGGGTGGTCGCGGTCTGGTTCTGCAACTCGATGGGCACTTGCTGGGTGCCGGTGGCCGGGCCGCTGCCATCGCCGAAGCGCTGGTTGGCACTGTAGATCAGCGACCACGGATGGGGCGCCTCGACCGAACGGCTGAGATTGCCGAATACTTGCACCTCGGGCGTCAGCTGGTAGCGCAGGCCGATGCGCGGGGCATAGTCCCAGTCGCTCATGCTGGTCTTGCCGCCGCCGTCCGGGTAAGTCACTGCGCTTTCGCGACGGGTGTAGATTGCCGCAAGGCCGGTGGTCAGCCACAGGTCGTCGGCAATCTCCAGGTCGTTGCTGGCATGCAGGACGTTGTCTGAGCCCTGGTAGGTGAAGTTGCGCATGGGGGTGCCCGGCGCGTAGTTGATGGTGTTTGGAATGGTGGGAATGCGCACCCGCTCGCTGGCCCCGGCGTTCGGCAGATGTTTGGTGCTGCGCAGGCCCAGGGTGCTGCGGCTTTCCAGGCCCCACAGGGTATCGCGACGCTTGTAGTCGAAGGTGCCGCTGACATCGGTGTAGGCCACCTTCAGGCGGTTCGGGCCTTCACGCAGGTCCATCGGATAATCGTGATAGACGAGTCCGGTCTGCACGCTGGAATCGTCGTCGATGTAGTAGGTGGTCTTGTTGCCGATAAAGGTGCTGCCGGGCTGCTTGCGGCTGTCGTCCCGGGTTACGTAGGCCGGGTTGGCGGCCCGTGGATCGTGTTCGATGGAATGCTTGGTCACCCGCCCGGCGAGATCGTTATCGGTTTCGCGGTAACGCATATAGAAGCGCGTTTCCAGCTGCGGGTTGAAGCGATAACCGACATTGGCGATCAGCCCCTGGCTCTCGCTGGCGGTGTGGTCCTGATAGCCGTCGGCACTGGCGTCGGTCAGCGCCACGTAGTAATCGAGATCCCCCAGCACCTGCCCGGAACTGACCTGACGCTGCACATACCCGTGACTGCCCATGGCATAGCGCACCTGCAACTTCGGCGCGTTGTAGCCGGTGTGACTGACATAATCGATGGCGCCGCCCAGGGCCAGCGCCCCGCGATCAAAGCCGTTGGCACCGCGCAGCACTTCCACATGATCGAGCCACAACGGCTCCAGCAGCTCATAAGGCGTACCACCCGGACCGGTCAGCGGCAGGCCGTCGAGCATCGCGTAGAGCCCCGAAGCATGGGCCCCCGGCGCGCGGTTGATGCCCGAGCCGCGAATCGAAATCTTCACCCCTTCATTACCCGCCGACTGCGCATAAATCCCCGGCTGATACGCCAGTACATCCTGATTGCTCGCCACCCGACCCTGCAGCGGCAGACGCATATCCACCACATTGCTGCCCCCCGGCACCTGCGCCAACCGCGCCTCGGCCTCGGCCACGCTCTGGTCGGCACCCTCGAGCCCCGGCGCATCAATCAACACCTGCCCCAACTCCAGCCCCTCGGCGTGCGCCAGGGCCGGACAGGCGAGGGCCAGCCCGAGGAGTGCGGTGGGCAGGGATTTGGGTGAGGGCATGGGGGAACTCCAGACGGCTGAAAACGGGCGATGAACAGTGCGACGTTTAAAAAGACGAGGGGAACACATGGGGATTTTGGTTTATTTGCCTGGAAGTGGTTTTTCTGGTTGGCGGGCTTGGGCGGGGCGCATTGCAGCGGGTTTTGGGCGGATCGCCAAGGGGGGAATTGTGGTTTGAAGTGTGGGCTGCAGTGCGCGTTGAAACGCCACACAGGGGCGCCGCTCTTGACCCAGGGCAGCGGCGATCTGGTGCGGCAACTGTTGGCGGCGGGATTGGTTGATGAGTTGCGCTTGATGACGTTTCCGGTAGTGCTCGGTCGCGGGCAGCGTCTATTCGGTGACGATGCCCAGGCTGCGGCGTTCAGGCTTGAGCAGGTCACCAGCACACCCAGTGGTGTGCTGATTTGCCGTTATGTGCGCGCCGGCGAGGTGCGCACGGGATCGTTTGCCGAGTGAGTGCGGTCACCGTTCCCCCGACCGGTGCAACGCCGCTTCCTGCGCGGCTATCTCCGCCTGGCGTTTGAGGATCATCTCGCCCATGGGCGGGCCCTGGAAGCGGCGGGCTTCGAAGGCGAACCAGATGATAGCGGTCAGGACCAGGAAGCCGATGGTGATGTACAGCGCCCATTCGTTGGGTGGCTGGATGCCGATGATGAAGATCAGCACCATGGACAGGACCGACAGCACGGCGAACAGCGAGTACAGCCCGCGCCCCATGTTCCATGGGCCCATGGTCGGCCATTTGGCGGTGCCGTAGGTGAACAGGCCGAGGACGATGGGGATGATGAAGGAGAAGAACAGGAAGATCACCGTGCAGGAGACGACGATGGTGTAAACCGGGGTTTCGCCGATCGACACCAGGGACGAGCCCCAGACGAACAGCACCGCCAGGGTCGCGCCGGTCCAGATCGCCGCCACCGGGCTGCGATGGCTGGGGGAGACGCTGGCCAGAGCTTTCGAACAGGGCAGGCCGCCATCCCGGGAGAAGGCGAAGATCATCCGCGACACCGAGGTCACGGTGGCCAGGCCGCAGAGAAACTGCGAGATGAAAATCGCCACGTACAGGGCCATTTTCACGGTCGGGTTCATCTGCGTGTCCATCGCCCAGAAGAACACGCTCCAGCCATGGGTCGCGGCTTCGTCGAGGCTGGGCAGCATCAGCACGAAGGAGCTGAGCATCAGCCAGCCGAACAGCAGCGACCAGATCACCGACATGACCATGCCCCAGGGCACCGAGGTCGCTGCCTGGCGGGTTTCCTCGGAGGTGTGCGCCGAGGCGTCGTAGCCGGTGATGGTGTAGATCGGCAGCAGCAGCCCGAGCATGAACACCCAGCCATTGGACACTTGGGGCCAGACGCTGCCGCCGGCCTCGCCGGAGTAGTTGCCGAAGGTCACCAGGCGGGCGAAGTCGTAGCTGGGCGCGGCGATCAGGCAGGCAATGGTCAGGGCCAGCGCGGTGGCAAAGATCAGGTAGCCGGAGAAGTCGGTGAGCTTGGCGGTGAGGCCGATGCCCAGGTGGTTACACATGGCCTGGATGCCGGTGAGGATCGCCATGAAGATCACCCGGGTGGTGATGGTGTCCTCCATGCCCAGGGCCGGGCCGAAGGCGCCGAAGAAGAAGTAATAGGTGCCGACGTTGATTGCCCCGAGCACCGTCACCAGCCCCAGCAGGTTGAACCAGGCAGTGAGCCAGCCGGTGAAGCGATTGCCTAGGATCGAACTCCAGTGGTACAGCCCGCCCGCCGTGGGGTAGGCCGAGGAGATCTGCGCCATGGCCAGGGCGAACACCCCGGAGATCAGGCAGCCGATGGGCCAGCCGATGCCGATGGCCGCGCCGCCTGCACCCGAGGTGCCTTGGGCCAGCGAGTTGATGCCGCCGGAGAGGATGCAGATGATCGAGAAGGAAATCGCAAAATTGGAGAACACCCCCATTCGGCGCGAGAGTTGCTGGGCGTAACCCATGCTGTGCAACGCCTTGACGTCGTCGTCATGGGCGGCGGATTCGGGCTGGCTTGCTGGATTCATCACATGTGCCCCTGCAGGTTTGATTCATAACCACGGCGCCGATGGGACGCGATGGCCTGGCGTTCAACACCCTGTTGTACTGCTCCTGAAACGTGCTGCGCCTGGCGTAGGCGCTAGAGACGGCCATGCCAGGCCGCGTCGAAAATCCCGATGGCGTCATCCCGGCTCAATGTCAGCGGATTGCCGCTGGCGGACGGGTCGATGATCGCCATGTCGGCAATCAGCTCGACCTCGGGATCGCCTACCACCAGCTCGCGCAGAGTGTGGGGCACGCCGATGTCCTGGCGCAGCTTGAGGACAAAGGCCAGGAAGCTGTCGAAGCCCGGGTTGGGCAGGCCCAGGTAGGCGGCGAGGCGGGTGATGCGTTCCTCGATGGCCGGCCGGTTGAACTGCAGGATGTAGGGCATCACGGTGGCGTTGGTCATGCCGTGGTGGGTGTCGTGCAGCGCGCCAATCGGATGGGACAGCGCGTGCATGCCGCCCAGGCCTTTCTGGAACGCGGTGGCGCCCATCGCCGCGGCGGCGAGCATCTGCGCGCGGGCGTCGAGGTCGGCCGGGGTGCGGACCGCGCGCACCAGTGCACTGGCGACCAGGCGCATGCCTTCGACCGCAATGCCGTCGGCCAGCGGATGAAAGCCCGGGGCGCAATAGGCTTCCAGGCAATGGGCGAAGGCATCCATGCCGGTGCCGGCGGTGATTTTCGCCGGCATGCCCACGGTCAGGGCCGGGTCGCTGATGACCACGCGGGGCATCATTTTCGGATGGAAGATGATGCGCTTGGTGTGGGTTCGTTCGTCGATGATCACTGCTGCGCGCCCGACTTCAGAGCCGGTGCCGGCGGTGGTCGGCACCGCGATCACCGGGGCGATGCGGCTCTCATCGGCGCGGGTCCATTGATCGCCGATGTCTTCGAAGTCCCAGACCGGGCGGGTCTGGCCGCTCATAAAGGCGATCAGCTTGCCCATGTCCAGGCCGCTGCCGCCGCCAAACGCAACGACCCCGTCATGCTGGCCGGCACGCCAGGCTGCGAGTCCTCCAGCGAGGTTGGCTTCGACGGGATTGGGCTTGAGGTCGCTGAACATCGCCACCCCCAGCCCGGCATCACGAAGCGCCTCCACGGCGGCAAGGGTAATCGGCGCGCGGGCCAGGCCGCTGTCGGTGACCAGCAGCGGACGCAGGATCCCCTGGCTTCGACAGACCTCGGCGAGCTCATTGATACGCCCGACGCCGAAACGGATGCTTGTGGGGTAATTCCAGTTTCCGCGCAGGTTCATGTGCTACACCTCGTGCCGCAGGTGGAAGGATTTGGCCCGGGTCAGGTGTTCGTAGCCCAGGCGCGACAGGGTGATCCCGCGTCCGCTGTGCTTGACCCCGGTCCAGGCCAGCGCCGGGTCGAGGTAATCGCAGCGGTTCATGAATACCGTGCCGGTGGTGATTTCGTTGCCCAGGCGCTCGGCGGCGGTCAGGTCGCGGGTCCAGAGCGAGGCGCTGAGGCCGAACGGGCTGTCATTCATCAAGGTGAGGGCGTGCTCGTCATCGTCCACCGGCATGATGCCCACCACCGGGCCGAAGCTTTCCTCGCGCATCACTGCCATCCGGTGGCTGACATCCACCAGCACTTGCGGCGCCAGATAGGCGCTGCCTGGCAGGTCGGCAGGGAAGGCGCGGGCATCGATCAGGGCCGTCGCGCCTTGCTTCACAGCCGCGTCGATCTGCCCGCGCACCGCGTCGGCGGCGCCGGCCGAAACCAGTGGGCCGAGGGTCGTGGCTTCATTCAGCGGATTGCCGAGCACGTATTTGCTGGTCAGGGCGATAAAGCGCTCGACGAAGGCCGGGAAGAGCTTTCTGTCGACGTAGATACGTTCAATCGCACAGCAGCTTTGCCCGGAATTGAAGTAGCTGCCATCCACCAGGTTTTCCACCGCATGCTCGAGGTTGGCGTCGGCGCGCACGTAGGCCGGATCCTTGCCGCCGAGTTCCAGGCCGACGCCAATAAAGCGCCCGCAGGCGGCGTTCTCCATGGCCCGCCCGGCGTCCACCGAACCGGTGAAATTGACCTGCTGTACGCGGCCCGAGGCAATCAATGCGGCGGTCTGCGAGTGATCGAGCAGCAGGTTGTGAAACAGCCCCGGCGGCAGATTGGCCTGCTGCATGGCCTGGGCAAAACGCTCGCCCACCAGCAGGGTTTGCGTGGCGTGCTTGAGGATCACTGCATTGCCGGCCATCAGCGCCGGGATGACACTGTTCACCGCCGTCAGGTAGGGGTAATTCCAGGGTGCGACCACCAGCACCGTGCCCAGCGGCTCGCGCTTGATGGTTCGGCGAAAACCGGCGATGGGTTCGGGCTCGATGGGCGCCAGGGCCTGGGCGGCGATGCCGATCATGTAGCGGGCGCGCTCGGCAAACCCGCGCAGCTCGCCGGCGCCGTAACGCACCGGGCGACCCATCTGCCAGGCCAGCTCCGGGACGATCTGCTCCTGCATCGACAGCATCGCCTGCACCGCCGCGTTGCACAGTGCCGCACGCTCGTCGAGGCTGCGCCGGCGCCAGAGGATCTGCGCGGCGCAGGCATCCGCTACGGCCTGGTCGATCTGCGCCGCATCGGCACACTGGCGCTCGACATAGACCCGGCCATTGACCGGGGAAATCAGCTGGACCTTGGTTGTCATGCCGTTCTCAATAGCGCTCGAAGCCGCGCTGCAGTTCCCAGTCGGTGATCCGCCGGTCGTACTCTTTCTGTTCCCACTCGGCGGTGTGCACGTAATGCTCGACCACCTCGTCGCCAAAAGCCTCGCGCAACATGCCCGAGACCTTGAGTGCGGCGCAGGCCTCGCGCAGGGTCTTGGAGACTTCCGGCAGTTGCTCGTCGGCGTAGGCATCGCCCTCGTAGGGCGGCGCCAGTTCGAGCTTCTCGTCGATACCGGCCAGACCTGCGGCAATCAGCGCGGCGAAGGCCAGGTAGGGGTTGAGGTCGGCGCCGCCGATCCGGCATTCGATGCGGATCGATTTGCTTTCTTCGGCACACAGGCGAAATCCGGCGGTGCGATTGTCGCGGCTCCAGACCGCCCGGGTCGGCGCAAAGGTGCCGGCCTGGAAGCGTTTGTAGGAGTTGATATAAGGCGCGAGGAAGCAGGTGATATCACCGGCGTATTTCAGTTGCCCGGCGACCCAGGCGCGCATCAGTTTGGACATGCCGAACTCAGCCTTGGCATCGAAGAACAGCGGCTTTTTCGCGCTTTTGTCCCACAGCGAATTGTGGATATGGCTGCTGGAACCGGCGGCGTCGTAACGCCACTTGGCCATGAAGGTGATCGCCTTGCCCTGCAACTGCGCGATCTCCTTGCAGGCGTGCTTGATGATCACATGGTGGTCGGCCATGGTCAGCGCGTCGGCGTAGCGAATGTTGATCTCCTCCTGGCCCGGGCCCCATTCGCCCTTGGAGTTTTCCACGGGAATCCCCGAGGCCTGCAAGTGCTTGCGAATCGCCCGCAGCACCGGTTCCTCGCGGGTGGTCTGGAGGATGTTGTAGTCCTCGATGTAGTGCCCGGCAGTCTTCGGTGCCTGATAGTTGCGCCGGTGGATGTCCGCGTAGCTCTCGTCGAACAGGTAGAACTCCAGTTCCGAGGCGAACATACCGGTGTAGCCTCGGGCACGCAGGCGCTCGACCTGCTTCTTGAGGATTGCCCGTGGGCTGTGGGGCAGGTCCTGGCGGTGGTGGTGATCGAGCACGTCGCACAGCACCAGGGCGGTGCCTTCGAGCCAGGGCACGCGGCGCAGGGTGGACATGTCGGGCTTGAGCACGAAGTCGCCGTAGCCCTTGCTCCAGCTGGCGGCGGCGTAGCCGGGTACCGGCTCCATGTCGATGTCATCGGCCAGCAGGTAGTTGCAGCAATGGGTTTCCTGGTAGCCGCTGTCGATGAAGAATTCGACCTGGAAGCGCTTGCCAACGAGGCGGCCCTGCATGTCGACCATGCACACCAGTACGGTATCGATTTCGCCGTTGGCCGCGGCGCGCTTGAGTGCATCAAAGCTGAGAAGAGGCTCGGTCATCTGGTCAATCCTGCGCGAACGGATTAGTCCTGTCTGAGGCAGCTGTTGCAGACGCTCTCCAGAAAACCATCCAACCCTGCAGATACGAGCATCGTGAGCAATGAGCTGCTCAAAGCCTAGCCTATAGTTGGAAGATGCAAGTTGCGCATAGAAAAACTTTGTTACATCGAGGGGCCTGACATGTCACTGACTCTGTACTTCCACCCGCTGTCGTCCTACTGCCACAAGGTGCTGATCGCGTTGAATGAGTGCGGCGTTGAATTCGAACGCCGGATCATCAATCTGGGTAACGACGCTGACCGCCTGGAGCTGCAGTTGCTGTGGCCAATGGGAAAATTTCCGGTGCTCCATGATCAACTGCGCAAGCGTGATGTGGCGGAGTCGAGTGTGATTATCGAATACCTCGACCACTATTACGGCGGGCTGCATCCGTTGTTGCCAAGCGATTGGGGCAGGGCATTGGACGTGCGTTTCTGGGACCGCTTTTTCGACAACTACGTGCACAGCCCGATGCAGGAAATCGTCGCCGACCGTCTGCGTGGCACCCATGCCGACTTGAGTGCTGCGCGCACCACCCTGGCCACCGCCTACGGCATGATCGAGCGCCAACTCGCCGGCCATGCCTGGATCGTCGGTGACGATTTCAGCCTGGCCGACTGCGCCGCTGCCCCGGCGCTGTTCTACGCCAGCACCCTGGTGCCGTTTTCCGCGGAGTGTCCTGGCTTGAGCGCTTATTTCGAGCGCCTGGCCAGCCGGCCTTCGTTCGCACGGGTGATCGAAGAGGCCAAGCCGTATTTTGGTTTTTATCCGTTTGCCGAGCAGTTGCCAGCGCGATTCAAGTAGGGGGTAAAGAGGCGGGACAGCAGTGGTGAAATAGTCGTATGAGGGGCGCACAGGCGCGACTAAAGGGGTATTTAACTTCCCTTATGCCGTGAGTGCTTTTTTTTAAGCGCGAGATAAGGGTTAGATTAGCAAACAATAAAATTAAATAAAATATTGACAAAACCAATAATATATATTTTTGGTGTTTTCTTGCGCATTTTCATATGGTTACATGCCCACATCGAAAGCAGCCAAGTGCGATGGGGACGTTGAAAATGATCACGACCGTAAATATACAAATCCGACTATTTGAACATTACAGTTTGTTGGTTGACTGTTCTGGGTTGAACTCACAGCAGGTCGATTGTTTTACTCAGTGGACTTGTCTGCCGAAGCTCTCGACTTATACAACGCTCGGGAAGTTGTTCGATGCCCTTTTTGGCAAGGGCACCCGATTGCCGGTGGCGGTGCTCACATTCGAGGAAGTAGCAGCGCAAACCCGCGTGACTTCTGCGCAATGTCTGTCGATTTATCCCGCCTGGGTCCGCCGAGTCAGGTCATTCTGGAAAAACAAATGCGCACGCGGCGCCGAGCAATTGCATGCTCTGCAAACTCATCAGGCACTGGCCGCGCGGGTCTTGGCAAATCAACATCTGGATGAACAACGGGGCGCCGAAAGAACCGGGTATGAGCGAGGTCTGCGGGATGAAAGAAAAGCCTACAGAACCAAACTGGTCCTTGAGGCATGGGCTGCATTTGAGCATATGGACGAGCATGGCAAACTTTATTCACCAGGGATTATTGAGGACTTGAAGCACTGCATCCAGTTATTGGAGGTCAACGGGGGCAATAGTGCGGAGGGCGCGGAGGCGTTGCTCATCAGCTTTTCCTTAGCGTGCGTAAAAAGGATAAATGCCATGGCCAGGTATAATGCTTCTCTCGACAAGATGGATGATTACCGCAGTGTTCAGGGGGTGTCGGTACAAGTTTGAATCCTCCATAAAGACTGACTCATTGCGCCACCTTGAACCGCAGGCACACGGACGTGCCCTGCTGCTCGAAGGTGCTCAGGCTGACCTCGCCGCCAAAGCTCTGCATGATCTGCTTGACCATCACCAGGCCGATGCCCAGCCGTCCCTGTCGGGTGGTGTAGAAAGATTTGAACGCCAGCAGTTCCTGTTGCCGTGACATGCCTTCACCGCTGTCGGCGATGATCAGGTCCAGCCATTGCCGCGACTTGTCGAGGCGCGCGCTGATGCTCAGGGTTCCGCCGCCGTGCATCGCTTCCATGGCATTGGCAATCACGCTGTTGAGGATCTGTGACAGCAGCAACGGGTGGCTGATGATCAGCGGCAGCGGTTCTGGCTTGAACTCGACCCGCACCTGCGCCAGGGTCAACTGTTGGCTGAACTGGGTCAGCGCCGTCTGGACGATCGGCAGCGGAGCCAGAGGTTGCGGTTCACCGCGCAGAGGCCGCAGACACACCAGCAAGTCGTGGACCCAGCCGGCCATGCGATCGACCTGGCCGATGATATCGCCAATGTTGTTTTTGGCTGGCTGGCCGGGGGTGTCATGGGCCAGTTCGGCGCTGCTGCGAATGACCGCCAGCGGGTTGCGCAGGTTGTGGGCGACGGCGGAGGACATTTCCACCAGGCCGACGTAGGTTTTGTTGGCGACCAGTTGGTTTTCCTGCGCGGCCAGTTGCATCGCCGCCCGGCGCACGATCCAGAATAGCCCGAAGTACAGGAGCAGGCCGCCGACCGCGGTGGACAGCCAGATCCAGGCATAGCCACGGTTGACCCGTTCGATCAGGTCTACCGGTTCCTTGCAGATTTCCACTACGGCGAGGATGTTGCCGCGGTCGTCGCTGAGGGGAATGTAGTTCTCGATGTAGAACATTTCCGGTTCACGGAGGAATTTCTGTTCGGGGCGTTGTTCATTCAGTTCGCTGTAGCGCACCAGCACCGGTTCCCTGGCGCTGAAGGTGGCATCGAGGGCGGGGTCATCGTCAATCCTGTGCCCGATCAGTTGCGGGTTGCTCGACCAGATCACCCGGCGTTGCGCCGAGTAGATGTTGATTAGCAGGGTGTCAGGCAGGTTTGCCAGGTGATCGAAGAACTCCGAGCGCGCGCGCAGGCGATTCTGCGCGATGTCCGGTGCCAGCATGGCGTAGTCGACCGGCGCGAGGATGTCGCCCATGCGCATCCCGGATAAACCGTGATGCCGGACTTCGCCCTTGGCCAGGCTCTGAATGAACTGTGCTGACAGCAGGGCGTCGCGCTCCAGGCTCTCGTTGATCAGGAAGCGTGTGGAGATCGATCCCAGGCCGAAGGCAATGGCGCTGATCAGGACAAAGCTGATCAGCGAGAACCAGCGCAGCAGGTCGAAGCGTCGGGTCGGGGCAATCGCGTCGACCGATCCGCGAGGCAGGACGGTCGACCACACGGATTTCAGATTCATGACGAACACCCTGCATCACTGTCCGTTGATGGCGGCATGCCATGACTTTTGAGCTTAGGTGAACATTGGCCAGACCGCGTCAACTTCATCGCCACGAGTCGACAGGCTTCCACACACCCACTGTGGGAGCGGGCATGCCCGCGATAGCGGTGTGTCAGCCGCCAATAATATTGACTGGCCTACCGCTATCGCCAGCAGGCTGGCGCCTGCAGTGGGTGACGAGCAAAGGCTCAGAAGGTCGGGGTGTACTTGACGCTGAACATCAGGTTGCGCGGGTCGCCGAAGTTGTTGTTGCCGTCGAGCTGGTTGTAGCCGGCGACGTAGTAATGTTTATCGAACAGGTTGTAGGCGTTCAGCGCCAGGTCGACTTCCTCGCTCAGCTTGTAGCCCAGGCGTGCGTTCCACACCGTATAGCCAGGCACTTCATAGGTTCGCTCGTAACCCAGGGTATGGCTTTGACTGGTAAAGCCCAGGCCGGCGTTGACCCGGCTCCAGTCGCCGCTGAACTGATAGTCGCTCCACACCCGCAGCATGTGCTTGGGCGTCCACTGGCTGAACACTCGACCTTCATTGACCGGGTCATCGAGGTACTTGGTGGTGTTGTAGGTGTAGCCGGCGAACAGGTTCAGGCCGTCGAGCACTTCGCCGCTGACTTCCGCATCCAGGCCCTGGCTGCGCACCTTGCCCGAGGCGGTCGAGCAGTACCAGCCGTCGCAGGCGAAGCCCGAGGCGACGTCATTCACCGCGCGGTTTTCCTGGTCGTAGCGGAACAGCGCGAAGGAAGTATTGACCCGGCCGTCGAGCAATTCGCCCTTGAGGCCGACTTCATAGTTGCTGCCCACCACCGGCTTGAGCACGCTGCCACTGGCATCGCGCTCGCTCTGCGGCTGGAACACATCGGTGTAGCTGGCGTACACCGACCACTCGCGGTTGAGGTCGTAGATGGCGCCGAGGAACGGCGTGACTTCGCCGTTTTCGCTCATGGTGCTGGGGTTTTGCACCGCGATGTCATGGGTGATGGCGAACTCGTTGGCGGCGGTGTAGCGGTAGTCGTACCAGCTGACGCGGCTGCCGAGGATCAGGGTCAACGGCTCGATCGGCTTGACTCGCCAGGTGCCGTACAGGCCTTTCTGGCGAATGTCGTACTTGCTGCTGGTGCCGCGCCCGCCCGGAGTGTTGAGCAGGCTGTCGTAGCTGATGGCGGGGCGGTGATGATCAATGTCAAAGATGCTGTCGCTGCTGTCGTTGAAAGTCCGGGCGATGCGGTCATCGGAGGTGAACTTGGAATAGTTGCCGCCGACGACGATTTCCTGGGCCATGTTGAAGGCGTCGAAATGCCCGACCAGGTTGGCGTCGACGCCAACCTTGGTTGAGTCGAAATCGGTGACCCAGTCGGCGTACTGCACGCCAGTGCCATCGAGGTTCAGGCCATCGCCGCTGCTCTGCACCCGTTGTTGGGTCGAGTCGTTGTTCTCGCTCATACGCACCGCGCCGACCTTGGCGCTCCAGTCGTCGTTGAAGCGGTGTTCGAGGTCGGCATAGACCGTGGTCACGTCGATGTGCGAACGGTTCCAGTCGGAACCGGTGAAGGTCGAGCGCGACAGATCCACCGTCTTGCCATTGGCGTAGCGTGGCAGGCCGCGAACCATCGGCCGGGCGCTGGCGTCGGAGTTGCTGACAGCCAGGCCGAGGGTGGTGTCGTCGCGCAAGTCGAAGTCCAGGGCGCCGTACAACGAATGGGTCTTGCTCCAGTCGTAGTCGATAAACGAGTTGCTCTGATCCTCGTCGGCAACGAAGCGACCGCGTACCGTGCCGCTGCTGTTCAGCGGGCCGCCGGCGTCCAGTTGCAGGCCGTAGTGATCCCAGGTTCCGGCCTTGGCGGTGAGGGCCACGGTCGGCACATTCTGGCCGCGCTTGCGCACCAGGTTGATCGCGCCGCCGGGGCTGCCGGCGCCTTGCAACAGACCGGAAGCGCCGCGCAGCACTTCCATGCGGTCGAAGAAGATCAGGTCCTGGGTCGCCCAGTTGCCCAGGGCGTAAGTGTTGCGCGGGATCGGCACGCCGTCGTACTGCCAGTCATCGATCTGGAAGCCGCGCGAGGTCAGAATCATGCCCTTGCCGACGCCTTGCACACCCACCAGCCCGGTGGTCTGGTTGGCCGCATCCTTGAGGTCGGTCAGGCCCTGGTCGTCCAGTTGCTTGCGAGTCATTACGCTGACCGACTGGGGTGTTTCCCGCAGGCTGTGGCTGCCCTTGCCGATGGTCACTGCGCGCGCCGCGTAGGAACCGGAGTCCTCGGTGGTGGCGTCGGCGCTCTGCTCGACAATGCTGGTGACCCCCAGTTGCACCGCGCCGCTGTTGTCGGCAGCCGGCTCGACGCTGAAATTGCCCTGGGCGGTCACCCGCAATTGCAGGCCGCTGCCGGACAGGGCGGTGTTCAGGGCTTGCTCGGCGGACATCCGGCCGACCACGGCGGGGGCCTGTTTGTCCTGCACCAGCGCAGGGTTCAGCGAAAGAATCTGCCCGCTCTGGCTGGCGATGGCGTTCAGGGTGCGAGCGAGGGGACCGGTCGCCAGGTTGAACGACAGGTCTTGCGCCTGCACCAGCGCGGGGCTGGCCAGGGTAGCCAAAGTAACAGCGGCGGAAAGGGCAGTGGGCAGCGGGTTAAACACAGCGTTCTCCTGATCGTGTGGAAGTGTTCAGGAGATAGGTGGGATGAGAAATGAAAACCGGACACAAATAAGAATCTTTTTCATAAATATTTTTGCGTCCGGCTTATTGCGACCGAATCAGGGTCAGCCACGGGCTGTAGCGCTCGACCCGGATCGGCAGGGTTTCGGCCAGCGCGGCGAAGGATTTCTGCGGGTCGTCGAGGGGGAATACGCCTTGCACGCGCAAGTCGCGAATCTGCGGATCCACCCGCACGAGCCCACGGCTGTAGGGGCGCAAGGCCTCGACCACCTGTTCCAGCGGTTCATCGAGCACGTTCAATCGGCCGTCGAGCCAGTCGGCGCGCTGGCGTTGATCGCGCTCGAGGGCGACGATCTGCCGATCGTAGAGCAGCGCGGCCTGGCCTTCTTCGAGGACCCGCTGGCTGCCATCGAACAGCCGCAACTGCACCGAGTGCTGCAGCACCACGATGCGGGTGGCGTCTTGCTCCTGGCTCACCAGAAAGCGCGTGCCCAGGGCCTGCACTTCGCCCTGGGCGGTGCGCACCCGCAGCGGGCGGTGTGGATCGGCGGCGACCTGGATCAGCAGTTCGCCATGGCGCAGGAGCACCAGGCGCTGACGCTGGTCGAATAGCAAGTCCACCGCGCTTTCGGCATTCAGGCTCAGACGACTGCCGTCGGCCAGGGTGAAATTGCGCCGTTCAGCGCGCCCGGTGTGCAGGTCCGCCAGCAGGCTGTCGCCCAGCGGGCTGCGGGCGCCAAGCCAGAGGCCGCCCCCGAGCAGGCCAAGGCCGGTAATGACGCGCAATGCGTCGCGGCGGGTGCCCTGGGGCTGCAACAGTAACTGGCGGGCGGCTCCAGCCTGGCCAGGTACGCGTCGGTCGAGGGCACGCAGGGTGTTGAACGAGCCACCGAGGCGGTCCTGCAAGATATTCCAGGCCTGCAGGTGCGCCGGGTCCTGCGCCAGCCAGGTATTCAAGCGCTCCTGCAACAGTGGATCGGGTTGGCCGGCGCGCAGCTTGACCATCCAGTCGATGGCCTGCTCGCTGATCGGGTCCAGGCGTGGCGCGCTCATAAGCCCATCTCGCTCAGGTAGCACTGGCGCAGCGCCTGTTTCATGTAGCGGCTGACAGTGCGCTCCGACAAATCGAGCTTGCGCGCGATCTCGACGTAGCTAAGGCCGTCGAGTTGGCTGTAGAGGAAGGTCGCCTTGACGATCAGCGGCAGGCCGTCGATGGCGCGGTCGATGGCCACCAGCGCTTCGATCAGTTGCAGTTGTTCTTCGGGGGAGGGCGCGAGCAGTTCCGGCAGCGCCGACAGGCGTTCGAGGTAGGCCAACTCCAGCTTGCGCCGGCGATGGCGGTCGAAGATCAACCGTCGGGCAATGGTCGACAGGTAGGCGCGCGGTTGGTCGATGCTGTCCGGATCGACTCGCGCTGCGAGCATCTGGCAGAAAGTATCGGCGGCGGTGTCCTCGGCGTCCGCATGATTGCGCAGGCGGCGCTGGATATGCTGCAACAGCCAACGGTGATGATCGCTGAAAAAGAAACCCAGCTTGCTGCTCGGAGGGGATTGCACCGGTCGGCTTTCCAGATGTTAGTGTGAATCGTTCTCAATAGTAGCGTTGAGAGGATCCAGACTGCAATCTTTGCGGGCATTCACTGCATGGCGGTTGTGGAGGGTCTAATCGCGAGCAGCGGAACGCCGCCCGGGCAGCTCCTACAGTTTGTGTGTCGTTCACAAGCCCTGTAGGAGCTGGCTTGCCAGCGAAAGCGGTCTATCTGTCACCGTCTGTATTGGATGTTCCGCCGCCTTCGCTGCGATGCGGCGACCCAACAAGCCAGCTCCTGCGGTCGTTTTTCCAGGGTGCTTACATCTTATGGTCAGCCATGTTCAGCGCCCGCACCGGCGCTTCTACCTGGACCGACTCTTTCTCACCCTTGGCGTTCTCGATGATCAGGGTCAGCGGCACTTTGTCGCCTTCCTTCACTTGCGCCACCAACTCCATCAGCATCACATGGTAGCCGTGGGGATCGAGGCTCACCGCCTTACCGGCAGGCAGTTCGACTGACTTGACTTCCTTCATGCTCATCACTTCGTCGTGCATGCTCATCTGGTGCACCTGGACCAGCTTGGCCGCTGGCGATTGCACCTCGACCAGCTTGCTGTCAGTGCTGGCAGTGAGGGTCATGAACGCGCCGGTGGCCTGTTGGCCGGCGACGGTGGCGCGGACCCAGGCGTCATCGACCTGGGTCTGGGCCGACACCTGGAAGGCCAGGCCGAGCAGGGCGGCGCCAAGCAGGAGTGGACTGAAACGGGATTTGGCGAACGTTGCGGTCATTAGCAGACCTCCATGACGGTGAGCAGGTCTTCCGTGCACTCTTGTGCCGAAAGCGACTGCGACAGGCCCAGGCGCAAGGTGCCCCGGGAGTCGAAAACAAAGCTGGTGGCGGTATGGGACAGGGTGTAGGTCGAACCGCTGGGAACTTTTTCGTAGAACACGTCGAACTCTTTGGCCGTGGCCGCGGTTTCTTCGAGGGTGCCGTAGAGCGCGACAAACGACGGGTCGAAGGCTTTGACGTAGGCGTCGAGCACCTGCGGCGTGTCGCGTTCCGGGTCCAGGGTGATGAAGATCACTTGCAGGCGGTCGCCATCGCGGCCCATCAGTTTCTTGATTTTCGCCGCACGGGCAAGCGTGGTCGGGCAGATCGCCGGGCATTGGGTGAAACCGAAGAACACCATCGGCATCATGCCGCGAAAGCTCGACAGGGTTTGCACTTCACCGTCGGTGTTTTTCAACTTGAACGTGCGTCCGAGGATCTTGTCACTCAGGTCCTTGCCGTACTTGTAGGACAGCTCGCCGCGACTGTCACAGCCGGTCAGCAGGCCCAGACTCAACAACCCCATTCCCGCAATCACCTGGCGGCGATTCAACAAAACACTCATGCGTTAGCGCCCTTTGGCAGCCTGGCAGGCGACACGACCTGGCAGGTAGTCAGCGTAAAAAATGCGAGCATCCTAACAAAATGCCGCGACGCAGTGCCGCACACTGGACAATTGGTCGCAGGCAGGCGCTGCGGTTCAGGGGAAGAACTCCCCGGGTGTGGCGCCCAGTTGCTGACGAAAGGCGGCGATAAAGGCCGAGGTCGAGTCGTAGCCGCAGGCCAGGGCCACATCGGTGACGCGCTCGCCCTGTTCCAGCGGGGTCAGCGCGCCCAACAGTCGCAAACGCTGGCGCCAGGCGCGGAAGGTCAGGCCGGTGTCGCGCACAAACAGGCGACTGAGGGTTTTCTCGGCCACGGCGAATTTCTCGCTCCACTGCGCCAGCGTGGTCTGTTGTTCCGGGTGTGCTTGCAGGCTCTGGTAAATCTGCCGCAGGCGACTGTCCTGGGGCAGCGGCAGCATCAGGTCGATGGGCGGCGCTTCGGCCAGTTGATCGAGCAGCACCTGCACTAACCGCCCGTGGGCGCCGTCCTGCTGATATTCCACCGGCAACTGACTGAAGCTGCGGATCAGTTCGCGCAGCAGATCACTGACCCCCAGCACATGGCAACGCGGTGGCGCCCAGGCGGTGACGCTGCAATCCAGGTACAGGCTGCGCATTTCGGTGCGCGCCGAACTGAACACCCGATGCGGCACGCCGGCTGGAATCCACACCGCGCGCTGGGGCGGGGCGACGAAGCGGCCGACGCTGGTCTGCACCTCAAGAACGCCCTGAATCGCGTAGGACAGCTGTACCCAGGGATGGCTGTGACGGCGGGTCAAGGCCCGATTGGGCAGCGATTCGGTGCGCCCGTAGACCGGTCGCGGCAGGCTCGGCAGCCCCGGCACGCTGCGGCGGTAGCTTTTTTCCTGTCCTTTAGGCGGCATCGGCTGGCTCTTTGGCGTTAGTCGGTCATCGACAGGCACGTTAGAGTCAACCCCATGTACTTGCAACCCCCGGATAAATCCCCATGACCCGTCCCCGTTTCCTCCCCGACAACTTCACCCTGACGCTGGTCGGCGTGGTGCTTCTCGCCAGCTTCCTGCCTGCCAGCGGCCAGGTCGCGGTCGGTTTTGGCTGGCTGACCAACATCGCCATTGCCCTGCTGTTTTTCCTCCACGGCGCCAAACTGTCCCGCGAGTCGATCATCGCCGGTGCCGGTCACTGGCGCCTGCACCTGTTGGTGTTCGGCCTGACCTTCGTGCTCTTCCCGGTGCTTGGCCTGGCCCTCAAGCCCTTGCTTTCGCCGCTGATCGGCACTGAGCTGTACATGGGCATGCTCTACCTGTGCGCGCTGCCTGCCACCGTGCAATCGGCGATTGC
This sequence comes from Pseudomonas fluorescens, assembly GCF_019212185.1. Lineage (NCBI taxonomy): Bacteria > Pseudomonadati > Pseudomonadota > Gammaproteobacteria > Pseudomonadales > Pseudomonadaceae > Pseudomonas > Pseudomonas fluorescens. The sequence continues at coordinate 3,763,671 of NZ_CP078138.1, read as the reverse complement.
GTTTACCTCCCTGGCCCGGGGCAATATCCCGGCGGCCATCTGCAGTGCGGCGGCCTCCAGCCTGTTCGGCATCTTCCTCACGCCGTTGCTGGTGACCTTGCTGCTGGACGTGCACGGCGACGGCGGCTCGACCCTCGATGCAATCCTGAAAATCAGCGTGCAACTGCTGCTGCCATTCATCGCCGGGCAGATCGCCCGACGCTGGATCGGCGCCTGGGTGGGCCGCAACAAGAGCTGGCTGCGTTTTGTCGATCAGGGTTCGATTCTGCTGGTGGTCTACGGCGCGTTCAGCGAGGCGGTGATCGAGGGCATCTGGCACAAGATCCCCGTGCTCGATCTGCTAGGACTGGTGGTGGTTTGCTGCATCGTCCTGGCGCTGGTGCTGGTGGCCGCGACCTTGTTGGGCAAGGCCTTCGGTTTCAATCAGGAAGACCGCATCACCATTTTGTTCTGCGGTTCGAAGAAAAGCCTGGCCACCGGCGTGCCAATGGCCCAGGTGTTGTTCGCCGGCAGCACCATCGGCGTGCTGATCCTGCCGTTGATGCTGTTCCACCAGATTCAGTTGATGGTCTGTGCGGTGCTGGCCCAGCGTTACGCCAAACGCCCGGAGTCGGTCAGCGAACTGATGGGCCAGGTCGATCCTTGAGAACGTGCGCCCCGTAGGGTGCGCCGTTTGATCAGGCCCGGCGCAATTGCGCGCCGGCTTTGTGCGGTTGCAGCAGGGCGAAGAGGTTTTTCGGGTCCTGCAACTCCGGCACCAGCTCGATCTCGCTGCCGATGTCCAGGGCCTTGGCCACGTCCAGCACGTAGCGCAGTGCCGAGTAGTCTTCCAGAGCGAAACCCACCGAGTCGAACAGAGTCACTTGCCCGGGGTTCTGGCGGCCCTGCACCTGGCCGTTGACCACCTGCCAGAACTCGGTCACCGGCGAGTCGGCCGGCATGTGCTGGATTTCCCCTTCGACACGGCTTTGCGGTTCGTATTCGACGATCACCCGGGCACGCTCGACGATCTCGCGATGCAGCTCGGTCTTGCCCGGGCAGTCGCCGCCCACGGCATTCAGGTGCATGCCTGGCTCGATCATGTCCGGGGTGAGGATGGTGGCGTAGGTCTTGTCGGCGGTCACCGTGGTGACGATATCGGCGCCGCGCACCGCGTCGGCGACGCTGGTGGCAATGCTCACCTTGAGGGCCGGGAAGGCGTTGAGGTTGGCCGCCAGTTTGGCGCTCGCCGCCGGGTCGATGTCATACAGGCTCAACTCAGTGATGCCCAGCAGGGTATGGAAGGCCAGGGCCTGGAATTCGCTCTGCGAGCCGTTGCCGATCAGCGCCATGCGTCGGCTCTCGGGGCGTGCCAGGTAGCGCGCGGCGAGGGCCGAAGTGGCGGCAGTGCGGATCGCCGTGGTCAGGGTCATTTCGCTGAGCAGCACCGGCTTGCCGGTGCCTACGTCACCCAGGGCGCCAAAGGCCATGACCGTGAGCATGCCGTGATGCGTGTTCTTCGGATGGCCGTTGACGTACTTGAAGGCGTACAGCGTCGCGTCCGAGACCGGCATCAATTCGATCACGCCGTCCGGCGAATGGTTGGCCAGGCGCGCACATTTCTCGAAGTCTTCCCAGCGCAGGTAGTCCTGGCGAATGTACTCGGCCATTTCGCTCAGGCAGGTGGCCAGGCCTTTCTCCTGGACCAGGCGGCTCAGGTCTTGGACATCAACATAACGGGTCATGGGCGTACCTTTTTATTGGCAGTTGAGGGTAGGGCGCAAGGTGTGCTGATGGCTCTATTGTCGGCGTTTACGACCGTCTATCTCGGCCATTGCGTGGCCCTTGCGCAGCCGCGGCGGTCGAAATTGACAGCGCCACAGCCGATTCGGCTGGGGTGTTTTGAAAGCGTCAAGACTGTCGTAAAAACGACCTGTTTACCCTAATTGCGCAAGCCCCACACTTTTCTGTTGAACGACTGTTCAGTCTCAATTATGTTGTTCCGACCTTCTTCCCGGCTGGTTGCGGGCTTGCGTTTCTTCATCTTGAACGAGGCACTGGCATGCGGTTTTCACCCTTCGTTGAGCGAATCCGTGGTCAGGGTGTGACTGCCCGGGAACTCCATCCTCCGACGCACGATGACGCTGGTGGTGAATCTCGGGCAACTAATCTGCTGCACGTGGCGGGGCCGCAGAATGCGCTGCTCGCCACCGCACTTTGCCTGCTCACGGCCGGCGACGAAGTGCTGGCCCTCGATCCCATGCCCTTGCAACATCAGGCCGCTCTCCAGGCCAGCGGCGCGACGTTGGTGCGGGTGGCGTGTAGCGCTGAGGAATTTTCAACGTTCGACGCCACGCTGTTGGCCAAGGCCATTTCCCCGCGCAGCCGGGCGATTGTCCTGGCCAATCGGCAGCCCAACAGCGGCGTTCTGTTTAACCCTGAGACGTTGCAAGCCATCGCCGACCTGGCCATCGCCCATGACCTGTGGGTGGTGCTTGACGTCGGCGATGCAGGTCAGATAAACGACGGCGAGCCCCAGGGACTGGCAGCGCTGCCGGGCATGGCCGAGCGCTGCGTGGTGATCGGCAGTCAGGGCCTGAACGGTGAGCGAATGGGTTGGCTGGTCGCTGATCCGGCGCTGTTGGCCCATGCCGAACAGGTGTTGCTGAGTCTGGGCCACGAACTGCCGGTTGTGCGGTTCGATGAGCCGCCGAAACCGGCCACGCCTCGGATCAGTGTCGAGCCGCCCGCATCGAGCCGGACCATGATCGAGGTCGATGGCCTGCATAAAAAATTCGGCAATATCGAAGTGCTCAAGGGCGTCTCGCTGACTGCTCGCGAAGGTGAGGTGATCTCACTGATCGGCGCCAGCGGTTCGGGCAAGAGCACCTTGCTGCGCTGCATCAACATGCTCGAAGTGCCCGACCAGGGGCGGGTCCTGGTAGACGGCGAAAGCATTCGTCTCAACCACACTCGCCCTGGCGCGCCGTTGGTGTCCGACACCAAGCAGCTTGTTCGTATAAGGTCCAGCCTCGGCATGGTGTTCCAGAACTTCAATCTCTGGCCCCATCGCACGGTACTGGAAAACCTCATCGAAGCGCCGACTCAGGTCCTGCGTGAAAGCCGGGCCGAGGCCACCGAACGGGCCGAAGCACTGCTCGAACGTGTCGGCCTGGCGGCCAAGCGCAACGAGTACCCGGCGTTTCTCTCCGGGGGCCAACAGCAACGGGTGGCGATCGCCCGGGCCCTGGCCATGCGGCCCAAGGTCATGCTGTTCGATGAACCCACCTCGGCACTCGACCCGGAACTGGTCGGCGAAGTGCTGCGGGTGATCCGCTCGCTCGCTGAAGAAGGCCGGACCATGATCCTGGTGACCCATGAAATGGCCTTCGCTCGCGATGTCTCATCCAAGGTCGCGTTCCTGCACCAGGGGCTGATCGAGGAAACCGGCGCGCCGGACGAAGTGTTCGTACACCCACGCAGTGAGCGTTGCCGACAGTTCGTCAATGCTCATCAGACTCGCTGACCAACAATAAAAAACACGGGGCAACATCATGGGAAATCGACGTTTGGCAAACTGGATGACAGGCGTGGCCTGCGTATTGCTGGCCGGCATGAGCGCGGCGCAAGCCCAGCCGATCAGGTTCGCGGTGGCTGCCGAACCTTATCCGCCGTACACCGAGAAGCAGGCCAACGGTGAGTGGAAGGGCTTCGAGGTGGACCTGATCCACAAGCTCTGCACGCAGATGAAAGCCGAGTGCGAGATCAAGGAAGTGGCCTGGGACGGGATCATTCCGTCGCTGCTGGCGAAGAAGATCGACGTGATTTTCTCCTCGATGTCGGTGACCGCCGAACGCGAGAAACAGATCGCTTTCAGCAAGGCCTATTACGACTCGGCGATTGCCGTGGTTGGGCCCAAGGGGACGACCGTGAGCAAGTACCCGGATGACCTCAAGGGCAAGGTCATCGGCGTGCAGAACTCCACCGTCAGTGCCAGCTACCTGAAGGCTTATTACGAAAAAATCGCCGACGTGAAGTACTACGACACCCAGGACTCGGCCAATGCCGACCTGATCGCCGGGCGCATCGACCTGATGATGGCCGACGGCACGGCCATGACCGAGTTCGTCAAAACCCCTGACGCGCAGAACCTCGCGTTCCTCAGCACTGTGCCCTATGACCCGATCTTCGGCAAAGGCGTCGGCGCGGGGCTGCGCAAGGACGACACCGAACTCAAGGCGCAGCTCGACCAGGCGATCGAGACCCTGCTGGCGAGCAAGGACTATGACGATCTGTCGCAGCGGTATTTCGGGATCAATGTGAAGCCGGCGTTTTGAGTGCGACTCGGCTTGGGCTTCTGTAGGCGCGAGCTTGCTCGCGAAAAACGCCAACGACAACGCGCTATGTCTGTTTAGCTGCGGTGTCCTGGCGTCCATCGCGAGCTCGCTCCTACACAATGATTGAGCTGTGCTGAGAGGGAGTCGGTAATGCCGGCAATGTTCGAGTTAATCGGCTTCGGCGATCAAGGCTGGGGTGGTGCGTTGTTGCGGGGGCTGTGGATGACCCTGCAGATATCGGCCGGGGCCTTTGTGGTCGGTATGTTGATTGGCCTGGTGGTGGCTTGTCTCAAGCTCGGTGCGCCGAAGCCGATTGCGGCGCTGATGCGCACCTACACCACGCTGTTCCGCGCCGTACCGGAATTGCTGTTGATCCTGCTGCTGTACTACGTCGGCTCGATGCTGCTCAACGCGCTGCTCGCCCATCTGGGTCAGCCGCCACTGGACCTCAGCGGACCGCTGGCGGCAATCCTGGTATTGGGTTTGGTACAAGGCGCCTACGCCTCGGAGATTTTTCGCGCGGCGATTCAGGCCATTCCTTTTGGTCAGATCGAGGCGGGCAAGGCTTTCGGCCTTCACGGCTTTGCCCTGTTCCGCCGCGTCACGCTGCCGATCATGGCGCCGTACGCGCTGGCCGGCATGGCCAACCTGTGGATCAACCTGATCAAGGACAGCGCCCTGATCAGCGTGGTCGGCACCAATGAATTGCTGTACACCGCCAAACAGGGCGCGGGTTCGACCCGGCATTACCTGCTGTTCTACCTCACGGCTGCCGCGCTGTACTACGCGGTGACGCTGCTGTCCAACTACCTGTCGGGACGGCTTGAGCGACGGATTCGTCGCTGGATGCCTTTGGCTGAGTGAATGCAATGATTCCAGCATGGATTGTCGAATACGCGGCCTTGTTGGGCCGAGGCCTGCAAACCACCGTTAGCCTGCTGTTGATTTCCAGCGTGATCGGTTTCGCCCTGGCGGTGCTGGTGGCGCTGGCGCGGATCTCGAAAAACCGCGTGATCGCCAAGGCCAGTCTGTTCTACACCAGCCTGTGGCGGGGCACGCCGTTGCTGATCCAGATCTACATCTTCTATTACGGCCTGGGCAGCCTGTTCGCCCAGTTCCCGCTGATTCGCGGCAGCCTGTTCTGGCCCTATTTGCGCGACGGCTACTGGTACATCGTGTTCGCCCTGGTGCTGTCGGTGGGCGCCTATGTTGGCGAAGTGATCCGTGGTGGTCTGTTGGCCGTGCCCAAGGGCGAGATGGAAGCCGCCTCGGCCTTCGGCATGACGGCCCGCCAGTCCCTGCTGCGGGTGCGCTTGCCACGGGCGATGCGCTTGCTGTTGCCGACTCTGGCCGGCGAGAGCGTGATGCTGCTCAAGTCCACCGCGCTGGCCTCGACCATCGCCGTGATCGACCTGCTCGGCGCCGCTAACGTGGTGCGTGCGCAGACCCTGCAAGTCTACGAACCGCTGCTGCTGGTGGCCGGAGTCTATGTCTGCCTGACGTTCCTGATCGAAGCGTTGTTCGCCTTTGCCGAACGCCGCGGCACCCCGCTGCGCAGGTCAGTCTGATGACCGTGTCGCGGGTCGACCGCTCGCTGCAAGGCATTGGCCTGTGCACCCTGGGCTACGCGTTCCTCGCCCTGCAGGATGCCGCGATCAAGTGGCTGGTGGCCGATTATTCGGTGGTCAGCATTCTGTTCTGGCGCAGCCTGGTGGTGGTTGTCGCCTGCCTGCTGGTGGGTCGCAGTCAGTTGGTCCGGCGGGCCTGGCGCTCGCCGAGCCGACGCTTGCTGGTGGTACGCGGGCTGCTGTCGATTGTCGCCTGGCTGCTGTACTACACCGCCGCCCGCGACCTGACCCTGGCAGAGATGACCACCCTGTATTTCTCGGCGCCGATCATGGTCACGGTGCTGGCGGCGTTGATTCTCAAGGAGCGCGCCAGCGGCTGGCAGTGGTTCAGCCTGATCATCGGCTTTGTCGGGGTGATTATCGCCTGCCGACCCAGCGACATTACTAACCCGTTGCCCATCGTCCTGACCCTGTTGGCGGCGATGTGCTGGGCGTTTACCTATATCCAGTTGCGCCAGGTCGATGAGCAGACTTCGGTACTGGAACAAATGCTGATCACCAACGTGGTGTTTGTGCTGTGCATGCTGCTGGCGCTGCCCTGGACCCACACCCCGGCGCCGACCCCAGCCTGGCTGGGCATGCTGGCCGCCGGGCTGGTGGGCGGGATTGGTCAGTTCCTGCTGTTCGCCAGCTTTCAGCGGGCCACCGCGACCCTGCTGGCGCCCTTCGAGTACACCGGGCTGATCTGGGCGTTCGCCCTGTCGAGCCTGGTCTGGGGCACGCTGATGGACACTTCGCTGATCATCGGCGCTGGGCTGATTGCGGTCAGCGGCACCCTGGCAATGATCTTCGGTCGTCACGCCGAGCAGGATGTGGTGGGCGCCGAGTGCTCGGTGTCGCAACCGCTGTATCCGCCGCAGGGTGGCGATGGGGGTGTGGAGTCCGAGGCCGTGGAGCCACGTTCGCGAGGCTGATAACGATGACTTGAATGGGGAGACGGGCGGATGGCACGGGATATTTCCTTCAATGTGCGCAACAACAATGGCGACCCGCTGCGGGTCGGTGCCTGGCGCTTCGACGGCAGCGGCGAGGGGCCGACCGTGCACCTGCAGGCCGGGGTGCATGCCGATGAAATCGCCGGGATGCTGGTCCTGCATCTGCTGATGCCCAAGCTGCAACAGGCACAGGACGCGCGGCGGCTCAAGGGTTCGGTGACCCTGGTGCCCCAGGCCAATCCCCTGGGCATCGGGCAGTTTCGCCAAGGGCGTATCCTCGGCCGTTTTCATGACGCCACCGGGCACAACTTCAACCGTGGTTTCGATCAGTCGGCGGCGTCGGAGGGGCCTGGCAGTGTGATCCAGCACTGGCAGAAAAGCCTGGTGCAATTGGCCGCCAGCGCCGACATCGTGCTCGACCTCCATACCGATGACGAAGCCTTGCCCTATCTCTACGTGCACCGCAGCTTCTGGCCCCGCGGGCGTGAACTGGCCGCGGCGATGCGCATGGACGTGGCGATTATCTGGGATGAAGGGGGTGACGGTTCCTTCGAGGAAACCGTGATCGCCCCCTGGCTGCGTGCGGGGGTCAATTCGCGGCAGATGGCGGCCACCCTGGAGCTGCGCGGCCAGGGCGATGTCAGCGACCCTTATGCCGAACAGGACGCCAATGGCCTGTACGCCTGGCTCTGTGCCTGTGGGGTGATCGATGAGGCGCAGGTTGCCGCTGACTGGCCGGTGCAGGTGCTGGAAATGGGTCAGATGGAAACCATCCTCGCGCCGCAGCCTGGCGTGTTGGTGTTTGAAAGAGAGTTGGGGGATTTTGTCGAAGAGGGGCAGCGCTTTGCGCGAATCCTGCAGCGCCCCGGTGATCCCTCATCGGAGGTGGTGCTGTACGCCGAGCAAGCCGGGCGCCTGGTCACCCGCTACCGCGATCGATTGATCGCCCAGGGCATGGCGGTGGCGAAATTCACCGGCAGCCGGGTGTCGCGCAATTGGCGGGGTGGGTTGCTGGATCCGAATTAGCGGCAGGCGGTGTGTCTGGTGTACCGAGGTGATTGCATCGCTAGCAGGCTAGCTCCCACAGGGATTTGCAGTGACCACAGATACTGTGATCGACAACAGATCCTGTAGGAGCCAGCCTGCTGGCGATGAAATTGATGCGGTGTGGCTAACCCGTCACAGCCCGGCGCTTTGCTCGGCTTCGGTTTTCGGCTTGCCGTAATGCCACTCGTAGACCACAAACTTGAAGTCCTTGAGGTCGCCTTTTTCGTCGAAGCTCAGGTCGCCGGTGGGGGTCTTGAAGGTGCCGTTGTGGATCGCTTCGGCGACTTTCTCCGGGTCTTCACTCTTGGCCGCGACGATCGCTCCGGCAATCACGTCTACCGCCGAATAGGTCGGCAGGACGAACGGACCGCTGGGGTTTTCCTGTTTGGCGGTAAAGGCGGCCACGAGCGCCTGGTTGGCCGGATCCTGGTCGAACGACTTGGGCAAGGTCACCAGCATGCCTTCGGCGGCATCCTTGGCGATCTGCGAGATCGAGTCGTTGCCCACACCTTCGGGGCCCATGAAGCGCGCGCTCAGACCCTTTTCCTTGGCCTGGCGCAACAGCAGGCCCATTTCCGGGTGGTAGCCGCCGAAGTAGACGAAGTCGACATTGGCCTGCTTGAGCTTGGTCAGGATCGACGAGTAGTCGCGCTCGCCGACGTTGATGCCTTCAAACATCGCGACCTTGATGCCCTCCTTGCCAAGGATCTCGCGCACCGAGCTGGCGATGCCTTCGCCGTATTGCTGTTTGTCGTGCAGCACCGCGACATTCGCCGGTTTCAGGCCGACGATGTAGCGTGCTGCCGCCGGGCCCTGGGCGTTGTCCAGGCCGATGGTGCGAAAGATCATCTTGTAGCCGCGCGCGGTCAGTTCCGGGCTGGTGGCGGCCGGGGTGATCATCACGATGCCTTCGTCTTCATAGATGTCCGAGGCCGGTTGGGTGGAGCTGGAGCACAGGTGCCCGACCACGTATTTGATGCCGTCGTTGACCACTTTGTTGGCCACCGCTACGGCCTGCTTGGGGTCGCAGGCATCGTCGTATTCCACAGCCACCAGTAGCTTGCCGTCGACACCGCCCTTGGCGTTGATCTGCTCAATGGCCATGCGCGCGCCGCTGAACTGCATGTCGCCGTACTGTGCCACCGGCCCGGTTTTCGGGCCGGCGATGCCAATTTTGATGGTGTCGGCGGCCAGCACCTGGCAGGACAGCCCGGCAAGGATCATTGCGCCGAACAGTTGGCTGGTCTTGTTGTTGATGCGACTCATGGGGTTCCACTCCTGTGGGTAATGACTCATGAAGGTGTTGCGGATTTTTCAGCGATTCCACGGCGCATGTGGCGCAGGATCGGGGCGGTAGCGGCGGTTCGCCTCGGCGAGTATCTGCGGGTCGAGGCCATCGTGGTCCACCAGGCTTTTCAGCCCGGCGAGGACGATGCTGTGCCGGTCGACCTCGAAGAACTGCCGCAGCGCCTGGCGGTTGTCACTGCGCCCAAAGCCGTCGGTGCCGAGCACGGTGTAGGGTGCCGCCAGGTACTGGGCGATCAGTTGCGGCCAGGCGCGGATGTAGTCGCTGGCGGCGATGATGGGTTGCTTGCCCGCGAGGTATTTGTCCAGTTGCCCGCTGCGTTGCTCGTGGGCGTCCAGGCGGTTGTCGCGCTCGATCTCGCGGGCTTCACGGGCCAGCTCGCTGAAACTGGTGGCGCTGAACACTTCACTGGCGATGCCCCAGTCCTCGGCCAGCAACGCGCTGGCAGCAATCACCTCACGCAGGATGGTCCCGGAGCCCAGCAGGCGCAGGCGGATTGGCGCGCTTTCGCCGCTGCGCGAATAGCGATAGAGGCCGCGCAGGACATCGGCGTGGTGCACCGGATCAAGGCTCGGCTGCGGGTAGTTTTCGTTCATCACTGCGACGTAGTGGAACTCGTCGCATTGCTCCTCCAGCAGGCGCCGCGCGGCGTGGTCGAGGATCACTGCCAGTTCGCCGGCAAAGCACGGATCCCAGGCCCGGCAGTTGGGCACCATCGAGGCCATCACCAGGCTCGAGCCGTCCTGGTGCTGCAAGCCTTCGCCGCCCAGGGTCGTGCGTCCGGCCGTGGCGCCCAGCAGAATGCCCCGCGAACGCTGGTCGGCGGCAGCCCAGATCAGGTCGCCGACGCGCTGGAAGCCGAACATCGAATAGTAGATATAGACCGGCAGCATCGGCTCGCCATGCACCGAGTAAGAAGTCGCCGCAGCCACCCAGGAAGACAGTGCGCCGGCCTCGGTGATGCCTTCCTCCAGCAGTTGGCCGCTGCGCGACTCGCGATAGGAGAGGATCGAGCCGCTGTCCTCCGGTTCGTACAACTGACCGTGGGGCGAGTAGATGCCGATCTGCCGGAACAGGCTGGCCATGCCGAAGGTCCGCGCTTCGTCGGCGACAATGGGTACGACCCTTGGCCCCAGTTGTGGCGCCTTGAGCCAGGCATTGAGGATGCGCACTGCAGCCATGGTGGTGGACATTTCTTTGTTCTCGGCCTGCAGCGCAAAGCCGCCGGACTGCTCCAGCGCCGGCACAGGGATCACCGGCGCGGTACTTTTGCGCGCCGGCAGCGGTCCGCCCAGGGCCTGGCGGCGCGCGCGCAGGTAGCGCATTTCCGCGCTGTCTTCCGGCGGCCGGTAGAAGCGCAGTTGCTCCACATCCTGGTCCGACAGCGGCAGCTTGAAGCGGTCGCGAAAGGTCAGCAGGGCAGCGACATCGAGCTTCTTCGCCTGGTGCGCGGTCATCCGCGACTCACCGGCAGCGCCGATGCCGAAGCCTTTTTTGGTCTTGGCCAGGATCACCGTCGGCCGGCCCTTGCAGGCTTTGGCGGCAGCGAAGGCGGCGTAGAGTTTCCTGAAGTCATGGCCGCCACGTTTCAGGCCGTTGATCTCCTCGACGCTCATGTGCTCCACCAGGCGTCGCACATGCGGGTCCTTCTGGAAAAAATGTTCGAGGTTGTAGGCGCCGTCATGGGCTCCGAGGGTCTGGTACTCACCGTCCGGGGTCGCGGCCAGGCGCCGGAGCAGGACGTTGTCGGTGTCGCGGGCGAACAGCCCATCCCACTCCGAACCCCACAGCACCTTGATCACATTCCAGCCGGCACCGGCGAACAGCGCTTCCAGTTCCTGGATGATTTGTCCGTTGCCACGCACCGGGCCATCGAGGCGTTGCAGGTTGCAGTTGACGATAAACGTCAGGTTGTCCAGTTGCTCGCGGGCCGCCAAGGACAGTCCGGCGATGGACTCCGGCTCGTCCATCTCGCCATCGCCAAATACCCCCCAGACATGCCGGCCCTCGGTTTGCGCCAAGCCACGGTGCTGCAGGTAACGCATGAACCGCGCCTGATACACCGCGCTGATCGGGCCGATGCCCATGGAACCGGTGGGGAACTGCCAGAAGTCCGGCATCAGCCACGGGTGCGGGTAGGAGCACAGGCCGGGGCCGTTGATTTCCTGGCGGTAGTTGGCCAGTTGCGCCTCGCTCAGACGTCCTTCCAAGTAGGCCCGGGCATACACCCCGGGGGCCGAATGGGGCTGGAAAAACACCAGGTCGGCATTGCGTTGGCCGCTGTCGCCATCGCCGCGGAAAAAGTGCTGGAAGCCGACTTCGAAAATCTCCGCCGCCGAGGCGTAACTGGCGATATGGCCACCCAGTTCGCCGTAGGCGTGGTTGGCGCGCACCACCATGGCCAGGGCATTCCAGCGCAACAGGCCAGTGATGCGCTCCTCCAGTTGCAGGTCGCCGGGGTAGGTGCCCTGTTGCTCCAGCGACAGCGTGTTGCGGTACGCGGAAAACGCTTGGGCGTCGCGGTGGATGCCGTGCTCGCTGGCGTATTCTTCCAGGCGTTTGAGCAGGTAACGGGCGCGCTCCGGGCCGCAGGCGGCGAGGGTCGAGGCGAGGGCGTCGAGCCACTCGCGGGTCTCTTCGGGGTCCTGGTCCTGGGGCGCGCCCGGGCCGTTGTTGATCGCATTGGGTGTGGTCATGCGCAGGCATCCAGGGCTTGGGTGACGTCGGCCAGCAGGTCGGCGATGTCCTCCAGACCCACCGACAGGCGCACCAGACCTTCGGAGATGCCGTGTTCCGCGCGCTGCTCCGGGGTGTAGGTGGAGTGGGTCATGCTCGCCGGGTGTTGCGCCAGGGATTCGGCGTCGCCAAGGCTGACCGCTCGACTGAACAAGTGGAGTGCGTTCATGAATTGCCGGCCGGTGGCCAGGCCGCCTTTGAGCTCAAAGGCAATCATCCCGCCGGGCAGCTTCATTTGCCGCGCCGCCAGTTCGTACTGGGCGAAGGAGGGCAGGCCGGGATAGGTGACCCAGGCCACCGCCGGATGGGCTTGCAGGTATTCGGCGATGACCTGGGCGTTGCTGCAATGACGCTCCATGCGCAGCGCCAGGGTTTTGAGCCCGCGCATCAGCAAAAACGCGTCTTGCGGCGACATCACCGCGCCGGTCAGGTCCTTGAGCCCTTGCAGGCGAATACGAGTGGCCAGGACCTGGGAGGTGACGACGATGCCGGCGGTGATATCGCCGTGGCCGCTGAGGTATTTGGTGGCCGAGTGCACCACCAGATCGGCACCCAGTTCCAGCGGGCGTTGCAGGTAAGGCGTGCAGTAAGTGTTGTCGACCACTAGGGTCACGTCCGGATGGTGGCGGCTGATTGCGGCCACGGCGGCGATGTCCACCAGTTGCATGGTCGGGTTGGCCGGGGTTTCGCAGTAGATCATCCGCGTGGCCGGGGTGATCGCATCGCGCAACGCGGCGAGGTTGGACAGGTCGACGTGGCGCACCTTGACCCCGAACTCGGCGATGCCGTGATGCAGCAGGGCGAAGGTGCAGCCGTACAACGTGCGGTCGACGATCACTTCGTCGCCGGGCCGCAGCAGGGTCCAGAAAGTCGCGGAAATCGCCCCCATCCCGGAACTGAAAGCCACCGCCGCTTCGCCGTTTTCCAGGGTCGCCATGCGCGATTCCAGAAGGGCCAGGGTCGGGTTGGAGATGCGTGTATAGAAGTGCCCGCTTTCTTCACCGGCAAAACAGCCGGCGCCGTATTCGGCGGTGGCGAAGGTGAAGGTCGAGGTCAGGTAGATCGGCGGAATCAACGCGCCGTGGTGGTCCTGCGGGTTGTAACCGTGATGGATGGCACGAGTCGAAAATCCTAGTTCATTGTTTTTATTGTTCATGCTGAACGCTCCCTGATTTCCTACAATGCTATGCTCAAATTCAACGCGATAAATTCCAAATATCCTGCGAAATAAACGCCTATTTGGCATGAATCTACAGAACAACAAGAATTCGAGGCAAAACATGCCCAATGCTTTGGACCGTACCGACAAAGCCCTGCTCAACGCCCTGCAAGGCAACGCCCGCCTGACTGTCGCCGAACTGGCCGACCAGGTCGCACTGACCACGTCGCCGTGCTGGCGGCGGGTGAAAATCCTCGAGGAAAGCGGGGTGATCACCGGTTATCAGGCAATCCTCTCGCCCAAGGCCCTGGGCTACGGCGTCACGGCTTTTGTCAGCGTGATGATGGAATCCCACAACCAGGAAATGGCCCGCACTTTCGAACAGCGGCTGCTGGAAATCCCCGAGATCGTCGCCTGCCACAACGTCTCCGGACGCTACGACTTTTTGCTCGAAGTGGTGGCCAAGGACCTGGAATCCTTCGGCGAATTCGCCCGCGAAGTCCTGCAAACCCTGCCGGCGGTGAAGGAAATCTACTCGAGCTTTTCCTTCAAGTCGGTCAAGCCGTCGCGGGTGATTCCGGTACTCGGCTGAGCTAGCGCTTGCACTGCGCCAACACTACCTTGCAAGTGTTCGGCGTGCCCCCGGAGCGCCCGGCATAACGGATGCAGTTGTTCATCGACTTGCTGCGCGCCACCCCCAGACTCGACCCCCAGGCCAGCCCACCTTCGCCGACCGTGGGCACGGCCTTGGTATAGCAGTTGGACGCGGAGGCGTATTGGGTTGACGGTTTTTTGCTGGAACAGCCGGCGCTGAACGCCAGGCTGAGGGCCAGCAGGATGAGCCATGACGAGGGGGCGCGCTTGTTCATCCCGGTAGGCCTATGGCGGTGGGGTGGAGCGAATTATCGACTGTGTGAGCAAGGAGCGGGGTTGAGACCGACTGACGGTTGTCGACTTGATTTCTTCCGCAAGCGCTACTCGTTCTTTAGCTGCCGCGAACCAATTTTAAGAAACCTCCTACTTTGCGCGTTGATTCTTCTTATTTCCTTCCGTATCGCCTTCATGAAAGCCTCCTGGCGCTCGATCTTGGGTGGGATAAGTCCTCCCCGAGTACCTTGAAAAGTCCAGGAGGGATGCATCTTGCTCACAGTACCGCCAGATTATTCAGTCACACCCAGCGCTATCACGGCCTCGATCCGCAACGCAAACAGCGGTCTTCCGAGTAGTCGAGGAGCCTGACTCATGAGCCAGCCTGAATTGCCCGTCGCTACACTGCGCTGCAGCAGGAAAGATCCTGTCGCCGTTGTCTGTCATCAATCCGCGCAGTGCTACTTCCGCCCGGACACGGAAGAGTTGATCTTCATTGATGACGACCACGCCGGCAAGTTTGAACTTCATTGGCAGGAAATGAATGCGCGCATGGACGCCTTTCATCGTGCCAACGCCAACTATTCCACCGCGCTGGAGCGTTATGCCAGCGCTTCGTCGAAGGTGGCACTGCCTCCCGGTGAAACAGAAAAGCGCCAGATGGCGCTCACCGAAGCTGAGCAAGCGCTGGAAAAAAGCCGCGCCGCGATCAAGAAAGAACTCGGCGATTTTTCCCTGGACTCGATGAGTTACGACGAGGTGATCGAACTGATCCCGGTCGTACAGGGAAAGGGTGGCCGCAACGGCAAATCGAAACCCTATGCCTACGTCAAGAAAGGCTACTTCAGCCAGACCCAGGCCGGCCGGAAACTGCATAACGTTTCCCTGAAAGGCAAGGACAAACGCTCGGCGCAAGCCAGCATCTACAGCAAGGATAAAAACGGAAAAACCGTTATATCGAGCAGCACACTGGCTGAACAGTTGACGGCCCTGGAGTGGCCGAAGATCAAACTGGAATTGCGCGACGTACTCAAGTGGGCCGGCTCGGATTTCGATCTGGATAAACTGAAAAGCGATTTCGTGCTGTTCGATTGGGCCGAGAGCTGGAACCACAGCCAGTTCATCGGCACCAAGGAGCTGACCGACAGTCTCGACCTGAGCCGTGGCGCGCAGTTCATGCGTTTTTGCCTCCAATGTCGGTGCCAGTGGCGAGTTTGACGTTGCCAAGGGCACCGGCGCATTCAAGGGCGAAGCCAATGCAGCGCTGACAGTGGCCTCGGGTAAGGTCAGTTACACCGCCTACGTCCCCGACCGCCTGGGTTGGGCCTTGCGCTACACCGACGACCGCGGCAATGACTTCAACATGGGCCTGCTGCGCCTGTGCCTGACCCCCGAATTGACCGGCTTCGTCGGCGCCTCGGTGCAGATTGAAGGCCAGCTACAGATCGCCCGCAGCGGCGACCAGCAAGTGCTGATGGGCCAACCCGGCGGACGCCTACCGCGTTTTCATGAACGAAAAACCAGGGGCGCGGTGTGTTCCATCAACAAATGGCCGCCGAAGACGAAGGCCTCAGCGTCACCGCCCAAGCCTTCGCCGGCGCCCGTGTCGAAGGCAGCCTCAAGGGCAGCTTGCAATGGCTGAAACCCACCCCACCACGCGACCTCAATCCCAACGTCGCCGGCCTGTTGCAATCGACCGGCAAATATACACCGACTTCTGCACCATCGGCAGCAGCATCGCCGGCCTGGCGGGCGCGGGTGCCGGCGGCAAGTTCTATTGCACCTTTATCAACGGCAAGTTCTGCTTCCACGTCGCCGCCAGTTTGTGCTGGGGCGTCGGGGCGAAGGGCGGGGTTATTTGTGAGGTGGGGACTAATACGATTGCGGAGTTTGGGGCCTGGTTGATTTATCAGTTGTATCGGTTGGATTTTGGGTTTTTTGATTTGGTGGATGTAGAAGCTTTTAAAGCTTATAGCCAGTATTGTGTAATGCAGATGGCGAGTATGAGTGAGGACTTATATGAGTTGTATGGTCGAAAAAAGAGTGGTTTTACGTCGATTGCCACTGAGTATAAAAGTTTTATGGAGGATATTTTAGGTGAAAGCACTAAGGGGATGGAAGCGTCTAAGCGAAGGAATCACCTCGCCAGGCATGTAAATTCTGGTCCTGAAAGATTGCTGAGGTATACCCCGGAGTCTAAAGGGATGTTGCTTTACCTACTAACTCGTCACGGTGTCTGGGATCATCTGGATTATGAGAGTCATGGAGATGGCTTTGTTCTTGACATTTACAGTGAGCGGAAAGAATCCGTAATTTGGGTGCTTAAGAGTATTCAGACGGTCTCAGAGTGGCGCAAAGTCATGTGTAGAATGACTCGGGATGGAAGGGTTCTGGCCGGTAAAGATGGTGAGCGTGTAGCGGTTGTGGAGAGTGAGAGGCATTTGGAGAGGTTTCTTCAAGAGGGGATCAGTCGCGATGATGATATGTACAAAGCTAAGGCTGAGCTTGTCGCGATTTACCAAGGTTTAAAAAGCGAAATAGCTTGGGGTTATGCGCTTGCCATGAATGATACAGCCTATTACCAGCTAAACTCTGCATCTAATTTTTATTATCCGGATCGTTGCAGCTTTGGGCCCTGTAAGGATCAATTAGTTGATTATGTTTAAAGGTGTTTAATGGGTATTAGTTTGACTCGAGTAATCGCCAGTATTGTTTGTTTTTTATTGTTGGTAGGGTGTGAGGGCGCGTCGGAGACGAAGGGCAGTCTAGCCCGAAACGAGAGTAATCAAGCGCTGATGCAATATATTGATGACTTGAAGATTGATCTGGTTTTTGTCGAGGGAGGTGATTTTCTAATGGGGGATTTTGGCGCAGACTATGGTCCTGAGAATTTACCTTATGACGCTGACAAGGACAGTAAGCCCCTGCACAAGGTGAGATTGGATAATTATTCTATTCAAAAAATAAAAGTCACCAATCAGGCTTATCAGTTTTATCTGAAGTTCAATGGTTTGAAGTTAAGGGTTGTTGATGCAGGTAATCAAAAAGATTGGAGTGATATGAATAGTGCGCCGAGAACGCCAGCGCATATGGATTGGTTTGAGGCGGAAAGGTATTGTGGGTGGCTAGCGGTAGTGAGTGGCCTCCCGTTCGCTCTGCCGACGGAGGCTCAATGGGAATATGCGGCGCGAAGTCGTGGTCGATTTTTGATGGTGTCTACCGATGATGGGACTTATAGGGTCGCCCATGAGCGAGTTCAGGGGGAATACGGCCTGAGAGGGCTAAATATATCTTCGACATGGAATCGTCGCGCATTTGCGGATGAAATGAATTGGGCGACTGAAGGACTTACTCCATTGCCAGTAGATTACTTTCAGCCTAATTCTTTGGGTTTGTACTCAATGTCAGATAATGGTTTGGAGTGGGTTAGTGATTGGTATGATGAGGACTACTATAATTATTCTCCTGTAAATAATCCGCAAGGGCCGAGTGTGGCTGTTACCAAGGACTACTTTGGTCGCGGCACTAAGGTCGTTCGTGGCCAGGCGTTTGCTGATCCTGCGTGGGGCGGTGGAGTGAATGTTTACAGAACTTCGGCGGAGCCGCATGGCTATATAAATGAAGATGATTTTGTGGTTTTAGGGGATAAAACTGTACGTTGTGTAGTTAATAGCTCCGTGCCGGTGAATTGATCGATTTGCAACTATTTATGGTGTGGGGTGGGCGAGTTTGGCCGTTGTTTACGAAGGCGCTGACTGATGGATATCCAATCACGTTGTAAATTCACTCAGTTCGGTGCTCGAAGATCTCGTGGCCTGCAACTCTTGAGATTGGTGTCTTTGAGGTTGGTGTCATAGACCCAGCCATCTTGGCTGCTCACAAAAAATTAGCGTCGACCGACTGCTCCTACAGGATTTTGAGCACGACTAGACTTTTCCCTACACCTATCGCAATATACAAAACTATACAGCGAAACTCCCTACTCAAAGGAATGACCCGTGACAGCAGCCCTGAGCAACAAAGAAGCCGTCGGTGAGCGCTACGTGCTGGAGTCGATGCGCCATGCGCAGCAGATGACCTGGAAAGCCATCGAGCAGATTGCCTGCGGGATTGTCCCGGGCATGCACGAGTCGGAGGCGGTGGCGCTGGGCAAGCAGATCCTTGGCGAGCTGGGCATGGACCGGATCTGGCATCCGCTGCTGATCCGCTTTGGCGCCAACACCCTGAAGACCTTCAAGCAGCGCTCGGAGGGCGATCCGGTGCTGGGCACGGACGACATCTTTTTTATCGACATGGGCGTGGTTTGGCAGGGCCATGAAGGCGATGCTGGGCAGACGTTCACCACCGGCAATGATCCACACATGATCGCCTGTGCCGAAGCCGCCCGTGAGCTGTTCCGGCGGGTCGAGCGGCAATGGCGGGAGGCGCAGGTCGATGGCGTGGCGCTGTATCGCTATGCCCACGAGCAGGCCGAGGCCATGGGCTGGAGCCTCAATCTGGACATCAAGGGCCATCGCGTCAGTGATTTCCCCCATGCCATTTATCGCGGCGGTGACCTGGGTGATTTCGGCCAATACCCGAACACCGGGCTGTGGATTCTGGAAATCCAGATCGCCCATCCGCAGTTGCCCTACGGCGCCTTCTACGAAGACTTGTTGATCTGAAACCCGGGCGCGGGATCCGACGGGTGCCCGGCGTCATTGCGGGTTCCCTGCTATTAATCAATGGGTGTTCGAGTTCAATCGGGAGCGCCTCATGAGTCCATCCATTCGCATCGGTATCGTCGACGATCATCCGATGTTGCGTGAGGGCGTGGCCAATACCCTGAAAAAACGTGCGGACCTGCAGGTGGTGGAGCAGGGTGCCAGTGCCCAGGACGCGATGGATATTGCCCAGCGCGAGCGTCCGGATGTGATGCTGATGGATGTCAATATGCCCGGCGACGTGTTTGCCGCGGTGCGCTTCATTGCGACCGAGCTTACGGATATCAAGGTGCTGATGCTGACGGTTTCCGAGTCGGAAAACGATGCGTTCCTGGCGCTGGAGGCCGGGGCGCGTGGCTATGTGCTGAAAGGCATCAGTGGTCCGCAGCTGGTGCAGGCGATCCGCTCGGTGGCCAAGGGCGAGACCTTCGTCACCCCCGAGTTGGCCGACAAGCTGCTGAGCCATATCAAGAAGCATGAAGCGGACGTGCAGAAGTTCGACCTGACGCCACGGGAAGAGGAGGTCATCCGCGAAGTAGCCAAGGGGCTGACCAATCGAGAGGTGGCGGACAACCTGGCGATCAGTGAGAAAACCGTCAAGCACCACATGTCCTGCGTGATGCAGAAACTCAACGCGCGCAATCGCGTAGAGGCCGTTACCGCCCTGCGCCGCTACTGGGAACACGAAGCGATCGGACGCCTGCACCTGGGTGCCGATACCCGCAACTAGAGCCTGAACTGGGCACTGACCGAGGTGCCCGAGGCACCGGAATCGATGTTGAACAGGCCTCCCAGGGACTCCACTCGATACCGCAAGCCGGCGAGACCCAGGCGGGTGCGGCCGGCCGTCCTCGGCTGCATCGCGTCCTCCATCATGCCCGGACCACTGTCGTGCACGCTGATGTCCAGCACGCCGTTGACGTAACGCGCCTGAATCACCTGGCCTTCGCCATTGGCATGGCGAAAGGCGTTGTTCAGGGTTTCCTGGACGAAACGGTACAGGCACAGCTTGAGCGGCAGTGGAGCGACTTTAGGCAGCGGCCCCAGGATCAGTTTGACGCCGGTGCCGGTGCGTTGCTCGTGCCGTTGCGCCACCAGTTGCAACTCTTGCACCAGGCTCAGGTCGTTGATTTCCGGGAGCGCCAGGCCGCGTGACAGGTCACGGACCTCGCGCAGGGCGTCGGTGGCGGCGCCGCGAATGGTTTCCATGGATTCCTGGTCGACCGCCGAGCAGTTTTCCGCCAGATCATCGAGGCGGATCAGGATCAAGGTCAGCAGTTGCGCCGGGCCGTCGTGCAGGTCGGCCCCGATGCGGCGCAAGGTGAGTTCGTTGACCCGGGAGAACTCCTGGGTCGCCGTCGCCACTTTATGCTGGAGTTCGGCATTGCTGGCGTGCAGGCGGGTTTGCTCCTGCAATCGCGCCTGCAGGGCCACTTGCTGGCGCTGGATGATCTTGTCGCCGCGGCGGACGATGAAAAACAGCAGGGTCAGCATCGCCAAGGTTGCGGCGCCGACCACCGCCCAGACTTGTTGACGCACGCGATTGATCTCGCGCTTGAGGCTGCTGGCTTTTTCATAGAATTCGCCGACGGCAATGACTTTCATCGAGTTGGAATCGCGCAGCGGTGCGTAGATCTCATAGAGCGGCATCTCCAGTTTGCGCTCGTACTCGTTCTCATCCTGGGTCAGCCCTTCCAGGTCGGTGACCACTTTGCCCTTGAGCGCCTCGGTAATTTCATCGGGTGCGAATTTGTGATTGGTGATGGCTTTGTTGGTGCTGTAGACCACCGTGCCGTCGGCGCGCCAGATCTTGATCGAGGCAATGTGCTGTTTCATGGCCCGGCTCTGGGTCACGCGGTCCAGGGCCTGGATGCTTTCCGGCGACAGCAGGTTGTCATCGGTCATGTCCTGCACGTAGGGTTCGAGGAAGGTGTCCATGTACTGCGCACCGGCCTCGGCGGCGCTCTGCACCGCGGCATTTTCGATGCGTTCGCTGACCAGCTTGCCGACGAAGAACATGGTCAGGCCGAGGATCACGGTTGCCGCGATGACGAACTGGGTCGAGTGGCTGAGCTTCTGCGCCCGGCCGCTGAACCAGCGGTGCCACAGGCCATGGCGCGCTGGTGCTGGCGCAGTGGCGAGGTCCTGGGGGATTTTCGCGTGTTTGGTCATCGTCGGTCATCCGCAGACTGACAGGGATGAGCGCACGTGCGTTGCGCTCAATCAAGACGATAGTTGGTTTCTCGGCCCACAGAGCGGGTGATCCGCTCTGTGGGTCGTGGGCGAGTTATTCGTCCAGCGCGCGTCATCGTTGACGTTCTTCGCCAGCAAGCTGGCTCCTACAGGTTCTCCACCAACCACTCACTGAAACTCCTCGCCAGCGGATTGCTCTCACTGTCGCGATGGGTCAGCAGCGCCCAGTTCGGGCCGCGGATGGTTTGATCGACCAGCGGCTGCAACAGCCCGCTGTCCCGCGCCTGGCGGCTCAATAACTGGCTGACCAGAGCGATGCCCAAACCGCTGCAGGCGGCGTCCAGCAGCAGGCCGGGGTCGGAGAAGTTGAGGCCCTGTTCCTGTTGGCCGACGTCGACGCCGGCTTCCACCGCCCAGTGGTTCCAATCCATCTCCCGCTCGCCGTGCAGGGTGGTGCGCTGCTCACGGGGTTGGGCCAGCACGCTGGGGTGGCAGGCCGGGTAAAGGCGGTCGTGGTGCAGCACTTTGAAGCTGCATTCGGCCTGGGAGCTGATGTCATCGCGCACGGCGAGGTCGATGGTCTGGCTGCTCATCTCGGGCACTTCATCGGTGCTGAAAATCCACAGATCGACTTCCGGATGCTGACGGCGGAAATCGCCGAGGCGCGGCAGCAGCCAGTGGCGGGCGAAGGCCGGGGTGGTGTTGAGCACCAGTTGGTTGGGTTTCTGGTATTGGCCCAGGCGGCGGATGCCCACCGCCAGTTGCTGCAGCAGGGCCTGGGTGGTGCTCAACAGGTCGTGGCCGGCATCGGTCAGGTACACCGCGCGTCCGCTGCGGATAAACAGCGGTTGTTCGAGGTAGGCCTCGAGGCTGCGAATCTGCTGACTGATGGCCGACTGGGTCAGGCTCAGCTCGGCGGCGGCCTTGTGGAAACTGCCGAGGCGGGCAGCGGCTTCGAAGCCGCGCAGGGAGCTGAGCGGCGGCCAGTGCTTGAGCATATTGATAAGTTCCTCTAATCACTTTGCTACTAAATCCATCGTTTGTTTGCCGGTTTTTAGCGCCGTAGCATGCATGTCAGCACCCAGCAGACTCTTTTCATTGAACACAATGACTTAACTCAAAGGTACTTGTCATGCAGCACAACAACAATCACAACAGCGCCTGGATGATGCCCGCCGAGTGGGCTCCACACGCCGCGACCTGGATGGTCTGGCCGCACAATCAGGCCTTGTGGGAGTCGGGTTGGGGCGTGACCCTGAGCCAGGTGCAGGAAGATTTCGCTCGCGTCGCCAATGCGATTGCCCGTTTTGAACCGGTGAAAATGGTCGTTGATCCCTCGGCGGTGACCCGGGCCAAGGCCTTGTGCGGGCCGAACATCGAGCTGATCGAACTGGCCGTCAACGACAGCTGGTGCCGCGACTCCGGCCCGAGCTTCGTCTGCCACCCGCAACGGGGTCTGGCCGGGGTCAGCTGGCGCTTCAACGCCTGGGGCGGCAAGTCGGCCCACGACCTCGACGAAAGCCTCGCCCGTCGCGCCCTCAATCAATTGGGCCTGGAGTGCTTCGGCACTGCGCTGAGCAACGAAGGCGGGGCGATTCACGTTGATGGCGAAGGCACGCTGATCACCACTGAATCGGTGCTGCTCAACCCCAATCGCAACCCCGGCGTGAGCAAGGCCGAAATCGAAGAAATCTTCAGTCGTCTGCTGGGCGTGACCAAGACCATCTGGCTGCCGGGCGATCCGGACTATGTCACCGGCGACATGACCGACGGCCATGTCGATGGGGTCTGCGCCTTCGCTCGTCCCGGCGTGTTGCTGGTGGATGCGACCCGCGACCAAAGCTCGGTGTACGCCGAAGTGGTGCACGAAAACCGCCGCGCCCTGCAACTGGCCCGGGATGCCAAGGGCCGCTCGTTTGAATTGATCGAACTGTATGAAGCCAGCGAAGCGGTGGACACCGAGGCCGAAGTGTTCTGCGCCTCCTACACCAACTTCTACATCGCCAACGGCGCAATCATCATGCCGGCCTACGGTATCGAAGCCGATAATGCGGCAGCCGAGGTACTGGCCCAGGCCTTCCCGGGTCGCGAAATCGTCCCGGTGCGGATCAACCATCTGGCCCATGGCGGCGGCGGGGTGCATTGCATTACCCAGCAACAGCCAGCCTGGCCACTGGAGGGTTGATGCCATGAGCCTGTTGACCATCGCTACCACCCAGATGCCGTGTTCCTGGGACCTGCAACACAACCTCGACCAGGCCGAACAGCTGGTGCGCGAGGCTGCGGCCAAGGGCGCCCAGGTGATCCTGCTGCAGGAGCTGTTCGCCACCCCGTACTTCTGCATCGAACAGCGCCATCAACACCTGGCCCTGGCCCAGGAGTACGGCGACAGCCCGATCCTGCAGCGCTTCGCGGCTTTGGCCAAAGAGTTGGGCGTGGTGCTGCCGTTGAGCTGGTTCGAGAAGGCCGGCAACGCCTATTTCAATTCATTGAGCGTGGCCGATGCCGATGGCCGCCTGCTGGGGGTCTATCGCAAGACCCATATCCCCAACGCCATCGGCTACCAGGAGAAGGAATACTTCAGTCCCGGCGACACCGGCTTTCGGGTCTGGGACACCGCGTTCGGACGCCTGGGCGTGGGCATCTGCTGGGACCAGTGGTTTCCCGAGACCGCCCGTTGCCTGGCCCTGCTGGGCGCCGAGGTGTTGCTGTTTCCCACTGCCATCGGCTCGGAACCGGGTTGCGCCGACCTCGATTCCCGCGATCACTGGCAGATGACCATGCGCGGCCATGCGGCGGCGAACCTCTTGCCGGTGGTGGCGTCGAACCGGGTCGGCAATGAAGTGGCGACCAGCGATGCCGGCCTGCAGATGAGGTTCTACGGCTCGTCATTCATCTGCAACCACAAGGGCAAGCTGCTCGTCGGCGCCGACCGCGACAGCACCGGCGTGCTGTTGCACAGCCTGGACCTCGCGGCGATGCGCGAAGAACGCCTGAGCTGGGGCATCTACCGCGACCGCCGACCGGAAATGTATGGCGCGCTACTCAGTCACGACGGTCGTCAACTCAACGCACGCTGGAACACCCAGGGGGTTTGATATGCGCATGACCCACACGCTATTGCTGGCGGCCCTGATCGCCGCTGCACCGACCTTGCACGCCGATGAGAAAACCCTGCGCCTGTACAACTGGGCCGACTATTTTGCCGAGGACACCCTGAGCCGCTTCACCAGCGAAACCGGGATCAAGGTGATCTACGACGTGATGGACGGCAGCGAGACCCTGGAAGCCAAGATGCTCGCCGGCAACAGCGGCTATGACCTGATCTTCCCCGGTGACACCGTGGCCGAGCGGCTGATGCGCGCCGGCAGCCTGATGCCCCTGGATCCGGCCAAACTCACCGCGCTCAACGACATCGAGCCGGGCTTGCAGAAGCTGCGCAGCCATTACGTGCATTCGAACCAGGCCACGGTGCCCTACACCTGGGGCACCATCGGCCTGACCTACAACGCCGAGCAGATCAAGCAGCGCATGCCCGACGCGCCGGTCAACAGTCTGGACATGTTGTTCAAACCGGAGCTGGCCAAACAGTTCGCCGATTGTGGGATCTCGATCATCGACTCGCCGGACGAAGTGCTGGCCGTGGTCCTCCACTACCTGGGCCGTGAGCCGCGCAGTGGCAAGCGCGAGGACCTGGCGGCGGCCAGTGAGCTGCTGGGCAAGTTGCGGCCGTACGTGCGCAAGTTTCAGTCGCAGCCGGTCACCGACCTGGTCAACGGCAACCTGTGCCTGTCCCTGGGTTACAGCGGCGACATGACCCAGGCCCAGCGCACCGCAGACAGCGCCGGCAAACCGGTGCACTTCCAGTACCGAGTGCCGCGCGAAGGCACCACGGTGTGGATGGACACCATGGCCGTCCCGGTGGACGCGAAACACCCGGAATACGCCTATACCTTTATCAACTTCGTGATGCGCCCGGAAAACATGGCGGCCATCAGTAACTTCACCGGCTACCCGACGTCCAGCGCCAAGGCCCGCCCCCAAGTCGATGCAAGCATGCGCAACAACCCGGATATCTACCTCGATGAGGCCACCTATGGGCGGCTGATTCCTGGCCAGGACATCCCCCAGGCCGACATGCGCGCGCGCATGCGCACCTGGACCAAATTCAAGACGGCCACCGGCCAGTGAACATCGATCAACAGTCAAGGGAACAACAGATGCCGACGCGTCGACACTTCATCAAACAGGTCTCGGTCGTTGCCGGGCTCGGCGCCATGGCGGCCAGCGGCCTCGGTCTGGCGCCCCGCTCGGTGCTGGCCGCTACAGGGCGTAAGTGGTACATGCCCGACGAAGGCGAGCGCCACCAGCAGGCGTTCATCGCCTTTGGCGCCCAGGACGCGATCTGGGAAGATTTCACCGGCGACGTGCAAGCGGCCCTCGGACGGATCGCCCGGGCCATCGCCGACTATGAACCGCTGACCGTGTTCTGCCGTAAACGTGAACGGGAGCTGGCCGAAGAATATTGCGGCAGCCACAACGTCACCTACGTCATCACCGAGCTGGACGACATCTGGATGCGCGATATCGGCGCCAACTTTGTCGTCGACGGCCAGGGCGGGCTGGGGGCGGTGGATTTCAACTTCAACGGCTGGGGTAACAAGCAGCAGCATGACGACGACGCGCAAGTGCCGCGACTGGTCAGCGATACGGTCGGTGCGCGTTACCTGAGCACCGAGCTGGTGGGCGAGGGCGGTGGTATCGAGGTCGATGGTCACGGCACCGGGATCATGACCGAAAGCAGCTGGATCAACCGCAATCGCAACCCGGACTGGAGCAAGGCCGAAGTCGAGCAGGAACTGAAAGAACGCCTGGGCCTGCGCAAGATCATCTGGTTGCCGGGGATCAAGGGCAAGGACATCACCGATGCCCACGTCGATTTCTATGCGCGTTTCGTCGCCCCCGGGGTGGTGATCGCCAACCTTGACACCGATCCCGACTCATACGACCGCAAGGTCACCCTGGCCCACCTGGAGATTCTCAAGCAGGCCACCGACGCCGATGGCCGCAAGCTGCAGGTGCACACCGTTTCGCCGCCGCTCAAGCCGCGCAACAGTCGCTTCAGCAAAAACAACCCGGACTTCGCCGCTGGCTACATCAACTATTTTGTCATCAACGGCGCGGTGATCGCCCCCGAGTTTGGCGACAAAAAGGCTGATACCGCGGCCTATGACCTGCTGTCCGAGCTGTACCCGGACCGCGAAATCGTCCAGCTGAATATCGACGCAATCAGCGCCGGTGGCGGCGGGATTCATTGCGTGACCAGTCATCAACCCAAGGTTTGAGGAAAACCCATTCGCGCCCGGTTCACACCACCGGGCAGCGTACGGGTGCCGGCCAGGCGATTCACCGGTACAATGCGCGATTCGACCGTGACAGCCTGACTAAAAAAATATGTCCTTGCCCAAGCATCACCTGGAATTGCTCAGCCCTGCCCGCGATGTCAGCATCGCCCGCGAGGCCATTTTGCATGGCGCCGACGCCGTGTACATCGGCGGCCCGAGCTTCGGCGCGCGTCACAACGCCTGCAACGAAGTCAGCGATATCGCCCAGTTGGTGGAGTTCGCCCGTCGTTATCACGCCCGGGTCTTCACCACCATCAACACCATCCTCCACGACAACGAACTGGAGCCGGCGCGCAAGCTGATCCACCAGTTGTACGATGCCGGCGTCGATGCGCTGATCGTCCAGGACCTGGGTGTGATGGAGCTGGACATTCCGCCGATCGAACTGCACGCCAGCACCCAGACCGACATCCGCACCCTGGCCCGGGCCAAGTTCCTCGACCAGGCCGGTTTCTCGCAGTTGGTATTGGCCCGCGAGCTGAACCTGCAAGAAATCCGTGCGATCGCCGACGAAACCGATGCCGCCATCGAGTTTTTCATCCACGGCGCCCTGTGCGTGGCCTTCTCCGGCCAGTGCAACATCTCCCACGCGCAAAACGGCCGCAGCGCCAACCGTGGCGATTGCTCCCAGGCCTGCCGCCTGCCTTACACCCTCAAGGATGACCAGGGGCGTGTCGTCGCGTTCGAGAAACACCTGCTGTCGATGAAGGACAACAACCAGAGCGCCAACATCCGCGCCCTGGTCGAGGCTGGCGTGCGTTCGTTCAAGATCGAAGGGCGCTACAAGGACATGGGCTATGTGAAGAACATCACCGCCTACTACCGCCAGCGCCTCGACGACGTGCTCGAAGACCGCCCGGACCTGGCCCGCGCGTCCAGCGGCCGCACCGCGCACTTTTTCCTGCCGGACCCGGAAAAGACCTTCCACCGTGGCAGCACCGACTATTTCGTCAGCGACCGCAAGATCGACATCGGCGCCTTCGACACCCCGACCTTCACCGGCCTGCCGGTGGGTGTGGTGGAGAAAGTCGGCAAGCGCGACATGCAGGTGGTGACCCACGAGCCGCTGTCCAATGGTGACGGCCTCAATGTGCTGGTCAAGCGCGAAGTGGTGGGGTTCCGCGCCAACATCGCCGAAGCCCGTGGCGAATTCCTCGATGACGGCGAAAAGCGTTATCGCTATCGGGTCGAGCCTAACGAGATGCCGGTCGGCCTGCACAACCTGCGACCGAACCATCCGCTGAGCCGCAACCTCGACCACAACTGGCAGCAAGCCCTGCTCAAGACCTCCGCCGAGCGACGTATCGGCCTGGAGTGGGTGGCACGCCTGCGTGAAGAGCGTCTGGAACTGACCGCCACCAGCGAAGAGGGCATCCGTGCCAGCGTCGCTTTGGAAGGGCCGTTTGGCGCCGCCAACAAGCCGGAGCAGGCGCTGGAACAACTGCGCGACCTGCTGGGCCAGTTGGGCACCACCGAGTACCACGCCACCGACGTCAAACTCGATGCGCCGACGGCGTTCTTCGTGCCCAACTCGCAGCTCAAGGCGTTGCGCCGCGAGGTCATCGAGGCGCTGACCGCCGCCCGTGTTGCTGCCCATCCACGGGGTGGACGCAAGGCCGAGACCTCGCCGCCACCGGTGTACCCGGAGTCGCACCTGTCGTTCCTGGCCAACGTCTACAACCAGAAGGCCCGGGATTTCTACCATCGTCACGGGGTCAAGCTGATTGACGCGGCGTTCGAGGCCCACGAGGAAACTGGCGAAGTACCGGTGATGATCACCAAGCATTGCCTGCGTTTCTCCTTCAACCTGTGCCCGAAACAGGCCAAGGGCGTCACCGGCGTCAAGACCAAGGTCGCGCCGATGCAACTGATCCACGGCGACGAAGTGCTGACCCTCAAGTTCGACTGCAAACCCTGCGAAATGCACGTGGTGGGCAAGATCAAGGGCCATATCCTCGACCTGCCGCAGCCCGGCAGCGTGGTTGGTTATATCAGCCCGGACGACCTGCTCAAGACCATTCCCCGCGCGCCACACTAATCCTGTAGGAGCCTGCCTGCTGGCGATGAAGTTGATGCGGTGTGGCTGATGCCCCATCGCGAGCAGGCTCGCTCCTACAGGCTCTATCTGAAGGGGCGCGGCGCTCCAGGCTTTTTTCACCTCGATGCGGGGGCCCTACAGGCCCAACCCACAACCACCCATCCGGCCAACAATAATGGCCATTTCGATCCCCTTTTGGCCAACCCCCCACTGTGTTCCCGTGCCAGCCTCGGCAAGAATCAGACCCAAGTGGCCGATTCGAGCATGCGCACGCGTGACAACAACAAACCGTATGCCCGGCCCTTGGCTATCGTTTAACCCGCTGCCGTTCATAGAACATAAAAACCGTCGAACTGACGCCGCACTTGGGGAAGCCATTCATGGTCACGATCAAACGCATTCTGGGCGCCACATTCTGTGGGCTGACGCTGCTGGCCAGCGCCGTGCAAGCCGAACAACGGGAGTTGAGGGTGTACAACTGGGCGGATTACATCCTGCCCTCGGTGCCTAAGGACTTCGCCAAACAGAGCGGGATCAAGGTCACCTGGGACACCTTCGATACCAACGAGTCGCTGGAGGCCAAGCTGCTCACCGGCAACTCCGGCTATGACCTGGTGGTGCCGTCGAACCAGTTCCTCGAGACCCAGATCAAGGCCGGGGTGTTCCAGAAACTCGACAAATCCAAGCTGCCGAACTGGCAGCACCAGGACCCGGAACTGCTCAAGCTGTTGGCCAAGAATGACCCCGGCAACCAGTACGGCGTGCCCTACATGGTCGGCACCGTGCTGATCGGCTTCAACCCGGCCAAGGTCAAGGCGGCGCTGGGTGAGAATGCCCCGGTGGACAGCTGGGACCTGGTGTTCAAGCCCGAGAACATGGAAAAGCTCAAGGCCTGCGGCGTAGCGATGCTCGACTCACCCACCGAAATCCTGCCGCTGGCCCTGCATTACCTGGGCCTGGACCCCAACAGCCAGAACCCGGACGACTATGAAAAAGCCAAGGAGTTGATGCTCAAGGTTCGCCCGTACGTGACCTATTTCAACTCGGCCAAGTACATGACCGACATCGCCAACGGCGATATCTGCGTCGCCATCGGTTACTCGGGCAGCTTCTATCAGTTCGGCAATCGGGCCAAGGAGGCCGGCAACGGCGTGGTGGTGGACTACCGGCTGCCGAAGGAAGGTGCACCGATCTGGTTTGACACTTTTGCCATACCAAAGAGCGCGAAGAACGTCTCTGAAGCCCATGAATTTCTTAACAATTTACTAGATTCTAAAGTCATCGCGCCGATCAGCGACTTCCTCGGCTACCCGAATGCCAACAAGGACTCGCTGCCGCTGATCAACAAAGAAATCACCGGCAATCCGAACCTGACTCCGACTCCCGAGGCGCTGAAAAAACTGTACGTGGTGCAGCCGCTGCCGCAGAAAATTGAGCGCGTGCGGACCCGGGTCTGGACCAGCATCAAGTCCGACAAGTAACTCCGCGCGCCAGGCCGCCACATCAGTGGGCGGCCCAAGGCGCTGCACAAATGTTCTAAACGCCACCGCACAAATCAGGCACAGTTGGCCAGGCGCATTGGCCGCGCAGGACCTGGGGTGGCATTACCGTGAACGATCAGCACTGGATCGAACTGTCGCAAGATGCCGATACCGGGATCGAGTCGATCCGTGCCCATTTCCAAGGCCACGCTTACGACCCGCACTGGCACGACAGCTTCCTGGTGGGCGTCACCGAGCAGGGCGTGCAGCAGTTCAACTGCCGGCGGATGAAGCATCTGAGTACGCCGGGCAAGGTGTTCATGCTCGAGCCTGGGGAGATCCACGACGGCCATGCGCCGACCGAGGAAGGCTTCACCTACTCGATGCTGTATTTCGATCCGGATTGGCTGGAGCGCGAACTGCGCAGCTTGTTCGAGCATGCGCCGGCCAGCGCGCAGTTGGGCTTCGCCGACACCCTGAGCCAGGACCCGCCACTGGCGGGCGCCATTACTCAGGCGTTCCAGGCGCTGCATGAGGGCGACCTGCGCATCGTCCGCCAGAGCGCCACCGACAACCTGTTGAGCGCGCTGACCCGGCATCTCGACTGGCGCCAGCGCCTGCCGGTCGACCCGCGTTTGCCTCGGGTGGCGCAGGTGGCCCGCGATTACTTGCAGGCCCATGCCTTTGAAGACATCGGCCTCGATCAACTGGCGCAGGTCTGCGGGGTCGATCGTTTCCGCCTCAGCCGTGCATTCAAGGCCGCCTTCGGCCTGGCGCCCCATGCCTACCTGATCCAGCTTCGCCTGGCCAAGGCGCGCCTGTGGCTGGCCCGTGGCGAAACCCCGGCGCAGGTCGCCAGTGCCCTGGGGTTTGCCGATCAGAGCCACCTGGGGCGCTGGTTCCGCCGAGCCTATCGGCTGACCCCGGCGGATTACCGCAAGCGCTGCTCAAACCTTCCAGACTGAAGCGCCGCCGGCGGTGACCATGGACCCCTGTCTGCTCAAGGAGTTCCTGCCATGCTGTCACTGTTGCCATTTCTGCTGTTTGCCTTCGTGGCCTCGATCACCCCCGGCCCGACCAATATCCTCGTGCTCAGCCACAGCGCCCGACGCGGCCTGGGGGCGACGCTGCCGTTGATTCTCGGCGCCTGCGTCTCGGCGGCGCTGGTGGTGCTGGTGGTCGGGTTGGGCTTGGGGGAAACCCTGTTGCGTTTCCCCCGGGTGCAGCAGGCGATGACCTGGGCCGGGGTGCTCTGGTTGAGTTGGCTGGCCTGGCAGATTTTCCGCAGTCCGCCGCCGTCGCTGGAGGCCGGAGACGCGCCGGACCGGGGCCTGAGTGTGTTGGCGGGCGCGGGGCTGCAGGTGATCAATCCCAAGGTGTGGATGATGGCGGTGGCGGTGGCCAGTGTGTTCGCTGGCGACGGTGAGCAGACGGCGCGCCTGCTGCTGTTGTCGGCGCTGTTCCTGATGGTCTGCCTGCCGTGCATGACAGTCTGGGCACTGCTCGGCGTGGGCAGCGCCCGAGTGCTCAGTTCGCCCGCAGCGTTCAAGCGCATGAACCATGGCCTGGCGCTGTTGTTGCTGCTGTCGGCCTGGCTCGGGGCGCTGCTCTAGAGGCCGAGCACCTCGTTGCAGACTTGCCGCAGGCAGGCGCGCAACCAGCGATGCGCCGGATCGGCGTCCATCCGTGGGTGCCAGATCATCGACAGCTGAATGGTCGGGGTCGGCAGGGGCAGGGCGAAGCTGAAGCAATCATTGCGCAGGTGTCGGGTGTGGCGCTCGGGCAATGTGGCGATCAGGTCCGTATCGCGGGTCAGCGCCAGCGCCGCGGAAAATCCGCTGACCAGACTCACCACCTCGCGCTGCCAGCCCTGCTGGTTGAATGTCTCGTCCAGCAGGCCGGTGGCCAGTCCCCGCCGGGAGACCTGAATGTGTTGGCCGTTGATGTAGCGTTCGGCAGTGATTTCGCCCTGGCTCAAGGGGTGACCGTTGCGCACCACGCCGACGAAGCGATCCTCGAACAGGATGCGGCTGTGCAGTTCCGGGCGGGTCGCGGGAACGACAACGCCGGTATCGAGGTCGACGCTGCCATCGCGCAACGGCGCGCTGTCCTTGTTCAGCTTTTGCCGGAAATACAGGCGCACGCCGGGCGCTTTCTGACGCAGACGCTGGATCAGCGCCGGGCCGAAATTTTCGACGAAGCCGTCGCTGGTGCGCAGGGTGAAGGTGCGCACCAACTGACTGAGGTCCAGTTGCTCGACAGGCCGCAGCAGGCTTTGTGCTTCGTCCACCAGTCGTTGCACCCGTTCGCGCAGCTCGATGGCCCGAGGCGTCGGCACCAGACCGCGACCGGCGCGCACCAGCAGTGGGTCGCCGGTGACCTTGCGCAGACGTGCCAACGCCCGGCTCATGGCCGAGGGGCTCAGGTGCAAGCGCTGGGCAGCGCGCGCGACACTGCCTTCGGCGAGCAGGGCATCGAGGGTGAACAGCAGGTTCAGGTCGGGAGTGGACATTACGCAACGGTAGCACGCTTACGAGTGACATGGCGTTGTATGCAGCTATCTAGTGCAACTGCTGCGTCTTCCGCCTGATGAGTGCCGGGCATAGGCTGTGGTTGAACGTCTTTGTGGAGTCTTCTGGCATGAACAGCATCAATTCAGTGCATCCCGCTGAAGTCGCGCGACTGACACCCTCCAGCCGCTGGATCCTTGTGAGCCTCGGACTCTCGACGTTACTGCCGTCCCTCGACACCAGCATCGCCAACGCCGGATTGCCGGTGCTGGCCCGCGCATTCGACGCTTCCTTCACTCAGGTGCAATGGGTGGTCCTGACCTACCTGCTGAGCATCACCGCGCTGATCGTCGGCGTTGGTCGTCTGGGCGATCTCATGGGGCGGCGGCGCCTGCTGTTGATCGGCGTTGGTCTGTTCAGTGCCGCCTCGTTGCTCTGCGGCCTGGCGCCGAATCTTGGCTGGCTGCTGGCCGGGCGGGCGATCCAGGGGCTGGGCGCGGCGATCATGCTGGCGCTGGGCATGGCGCTGGTCGGCGATGCGGTGCCTGAGACGCGGCGCGGCCGTGCCATGGGCCTGCTGGGGTCGATGTCGGCGCTGGGGACAACGCTGGGGCCATCATTGGGCGGGGTGTTGATTGCCAGTGTAGGCTGGCAGGCGATATTCCTGATCAACCTGCCGCTGGGGTTGCTCAATGCCCTGCTGGTGTGGCGTTACTTGCCGGTCGATGGGCCGCGAACGTCGACGGGCTTCGACCTGCCCGGAACCCTGCTGTTGGCGCTGACACTGGGCTGTTTCGCGCTGGCCATAACCTGGGGGCAGGGCACTCTGTTGTTGCCAGCGGCAGTGGGGACTGCGCTGTTTATCTGGCGCCAGGCGCAGGCCAAGGCGCCGCTGATCCGCTTCCAACTGCTGCGCAGCGGCCCACTCAGTGCCGGTCTGGGCATGACGCTGTTGGTGTCGACCGTGATCATGTCAACGCTGGTGGTCGGCCCGTTCTACCTCAGCCAGGGCCTGGGCCTCGGTCCACTGGCGGTCGGCCTGGCGTTATCGGCAGGGCCGTGCGTCGCGGCGCTCTGCGGGGCGCCAGCGGGACGCCTGGTAGATCGCCGTGGCGCAGCAACCATGACTCGCGCCGGATTGCTCGGCATGGCCTGCGCTTCGAGCCTGCTGGCCTTGTTGCCGCTGCAGGCCGGGATCATCGGTTACCTCGCGCCGATCTTGCTGCTAACCGCCAGCTATGCACTGTTCCAGGCCGCGAATAACAGCCGAATCATGGGCGCGATTGATTCGCAGCAGCGCGGCGTGGTGGCCGGCTTGCTCAGCCTGTCGCGCAATCTGGGGTTGATCAGCGGGACGGCGGTGATGGGCAGCGTCTTTGCCCTGGGCGCCGGCACCCGCGAACTGATCACGGCCGCGCCGACCGCGCTAGCCACCGGGTTGCACTGGACGTTTGCGCTGGCGGCGGGGTTGATGGTGTTGGCGCTGGTGATCGGATTGCGGCCGTCAGACCTGCGCCCCGGCCGCATCTGATACGCTTTTTTCCAGCGCACCTGCCGCTGTTTTCAACACAGCCCAAGCCTCACACTGCACGGGCAACCTGCGATCAATTGTGTGGAGGCCACATGCTCAAGATGTCGATGTTCCTCGGTGGATTTCTGGTGTTGACCGTCCTGATCGGCGCGCTGGCCACCATCTCCCCGGTATAACCAGCGTCTGGCCGGCACCTTGCGCGAGGGGCCGGCTGTCAAATCTTGTAATAACTCTGCTGTCAGAAACGACTGATAGCACTGTAGGATCATGGGCCGAAATAAATCAAAGGTCCGTATGAACACCCTCCTGGAGCCTCCCAGTCCCGCGTTTCACCCGCTCAATCTGCCTTTCCCGGTCATAGCCCACAGGCCTGACCCGCTCACGTTGAATCTGTGCCGCTCGCACATACCCCCCTTTATCCAGACGAAGACCGTCCCTACGTTGCGTAGCAGGGCGTCGCATTGTCGTGCGCGTCAATCGTTCAACCTGATTCGAGAGAGCAAATAATCCCTATGGAATGGATTGCGGATCCCACGGCCTGGCTTGGCCTGTTGACCCTGATCGTGCTGGAGTTGGTGCTCGGTATCGACAACCTGGTGTTTATCGCCATTCTCGCCGACAAGTTGCCGCCCCATCAGCGTGACCGTGCCCGGGTGATCGGCCTGTCCCTGGCGTTGTTGATGCGTCTGGGCCTGCTGGCCAGTATCTCGTGGATGGTGACCCTCACCGAGCCGTTGATCGAAGTGTTCGACAAGGTGTTCTCCGGTCGCGACCTGATCATGCTGTTCGGTGGTGTGTTCCTGTTGTTCAAGGCCACCATGGAGTTGCACGAACGCCTCGAAGGCCATGTCGCCGTGCGTTCGGGCAATGCGGCCTACGCCATGTTCTGGCCGATCGTCGCGCAGATCGTCGTGCTTGATGCGGTGTTCTCGCTGGACGCGGTGATTACCGCGGTGGGCATGGTTGAGCACCTGTCGGTGATGATGATTGCGGTGGTGTTCTCCATCGGCCTGATGATCATCGCCAGCAAGCCGCTGACCCGTTTCGTCAACAGCCACCCGACCGTGATCATGCTGTGTCTGGGCTTCCTGATGATGATCGGTTTCAGCCTGACGGCCGAGGGCCTGGGTTTCCATATTCCCAAGGGCTACCTGTACGCCGCCATTGGCTTCTCGATCCTGATCGAGCTGTTCAACCAGTTGGCCCGTTCGCGTCGCAAGAAGAGCCTGCAGGGCCATCGACCGATGCGTGAGCGCACTGCACATGCGGTGTTGCGCCTGATGGGTGGGCGCAGCATCAGCGCCGATGAAGTGGGCGAGGAAATCGCCGACATGCTTGAAGGTGATGAGCCAGCGCAGGTGTTCGACCGTCGCGAACGGATCATGATCAGCGGCGTGCTGCAGTTGGCTGAACGGCCGATCCGCAGCGTCATGACCCCGCGTGCCGAGGTCGATCACATTGACCTGGGTGACAGCGCCGAGGACATCCGCACCACGCTGATGCACTCGTCGTACTCGCGCTTGCCGCTGATCCGCGAGGGGCGCGTCGACGAGCCGCTGGGCTTCGTGCACAAGAAGGAATTGTTGAAAGAGTTGCTGGCCGGTCACCAGCCGGACCTGGAGGCCATGGCCCGTAAGGCAATCAACCTGCTGGAAAGCTTCTCGATCCTCAACGCCCTGGAGCAGATGCGCAAGGAGTCGACGCACATCGCCTTTGTGGTCAACGAATTCGGTGACTTCATCGGCATCCTGACCATGACTGACATCCTCGAATCGATCGCCGGTGAGCTGCCCGATGCCAGCGAAATCGAGGGGCCGAACATCGTCACCCAGGACGACGGCTTCCTGGTCAGCGGTGCGCTGAACCTCAATCAGGTTCGCCAGCACACCGGTTTCCAGGCCAAGGCCACGGATGATTATCAGACCCTGGCCGGGCTGGTGATGAGCCTGCTGGATCGTCTGCCAATGATTGGCGACACCCTGACCTGGGCGGGCTGGACCCTCAAGGTGGTCGAGGTCGAAGAGCGGCGGGTAACCCGAGTCTTGCTCAGCAAGGCTTGAGTGCCAAGCCATTGCGGCCGCTGAAATTCGTCAGCGGCCGCAACATTCAACTACTTTAAGGAAGAGAAACAGCCCGCCACGTCACTCCAGCGACCGGACCAGGAGGCATGCCCATGCTGACCCGCGCCATTCCCAGCAGCGGCGAGCCGTTGCCTATCATCGGTCTGGGCACTTATCGCGGGTTTGATGTCGAGCGCGCCGACCCCGGCTATCGACCCTTGGCTGAGGTGCTCGAAGCGCTGTTCGCCAAGGGCGGCACCCTGATCGACAGCTCACCGATGTACGGTCACGCCGAACAGACCAGTGGTGAGCTGCTGTCGATTCATGAGCCACGTTCGCCGGCATTCCTGGCCACCAAGGTCTGGACCCGTGGCCGCGAGCAGGGCATCGCGCAAATGGAACAATCGTTCCAGCGCCTGCGAACCGAGCGCATCGACCTGATGCAAATCCATAACCTGCTGGACTGGCAAAGCCACCTGCCGACTTTGCGTGAGTGGCAGGCCGCCGGACGCATTCGCTACATCGGTGTTAGTCATTACAGCGCCTCGGCCTACGACGAGATCGAAGCGCTGCTCAAGACCGAGCGCCTGGACTTCCTGCAAATCAACTACACCCTCGATGATCGGACTGCAGAGAAACGCCTGTTGCCGCTGTGTCGCGAGCGCGGGGTGGCGGTGATCTGCAATCGGCCGTTTGGTGGTGGTGACCTGCTGGAGCGGCTAAACGGCAAGCCGCTGCCGGGCTGGGCCGGGCAGGTGCAGGTCAGCACATGGGCGCAACTGGCATTGAAATTCGTGCTGTCCCATTCGGCGGTGACCTGCGTGATTCCCGGTACCCATCGGCCGCGAGCCATGAGCGACAACGCAGGTGCCGGGTTCGGCCCGATGTTGACCGGGGCGCAGCGTGAGCAGTTGATCGACCTGATCCGTTGACTGTGCTGAATTCGTCATCGACTTGAGCTAAACCGATCAAGCCTTGCGGGTGGCAATGGGCGAGGCTGGACGGTCTGTTCAAGGAGCTGACTATGATCCGACTGTCCCTGGCTGAAGCTCGCGAGCTGGCCGAATCGATTCTGCTGCATAACGGTTTCAATCCTGCTCACGCTGCGGCGGTGACCGCCACGGTGATTGCTGGCGAGCGCGATGGCTGCGCGTCCCATGGACTGTACCGGATTCTTGGCTGCGTGAATTCACTGCGTGCCGGCAAAGTCTCGGCCGATGCCGAGCCGAAGGTGATCGACCAGGCGCCGTCGATTGTGCGGGTCGATGCCGGCGGTGGATTCTCGCAACTGGCGTTCCAGGCCGGCTTGCCGCTGCTGGAGGAAAAGACCCGGGCCAACGGCATTGCGGCGCTGGCGATCAATCGATGCGTGCATTTCTCCGCACTCTGGGTAGAGATCGAGCAACTGACGGCGGCGGGCCTGGTGGCCCTGGCCTGCAACCCCAGCCACGCCTGGGTAGCGCCTGCCGGCGGCAGCCAGCCGGTGTTCGGCACCAACCCGATTGCCTTCGGTTGGCCACGTGCCGGCAAAGACCCCTTTGTCTTCGACTTCGCCACCAGCGCCATTGCCCGTGGCGACATCGAACTGCATCGGCGCGCCGGCAAGGCGATCCCCGAAGGCTGGGGCGTGGACGCCGAGGGCCAGCCGAGCACCGACGCCAATGTGGTTCTCGATACTGGGGCGATGCTGACCTTCGGCGGGCACAAGGGCTCGGCATTGGCGGCCATGGTTGAACTGATCGCAGGACCCTTAATCGGCGACCTGACCAGCGCCGAGTCGCTGGCTTATGACGCCGGTAGCAAGTCATCGCCGTACCATGGCGAGTTGATTATTGCCCTGGATCCACGGCGCTTTCTCGGCGATGCCACGGAACAGCATTTGGCTCGGGCTGAGTTGCTGTTCGCGGGCATTGAAGGGCAGGGCGCGCGGCTGCCATCGCAACGGCGCTACCAGGCGCGAGTTCGCAGTTTGGAGGAGGGGGTGCAGATTCCAGAGGCGCTTTATAACGATTTGAGGGCGATGTTGGGGTGAAAAACCCTGTTTGAATCTCGGTTGCTCTTGTGGGAGCGAACCTGCTCGCGAAAGCGGTGCATCAGTCAACGGAAGGGTTGAATGTGCTGACGTTTTCGCGAGCAGGCTCGCTCCCACAGGTTTTGTGGAAAGCCGTTAGAGGTTGATAGCCACACGCTCTTTGCGCCCATCGACCAACCGCTCGATGCCCAACGGATTGGCATTCTGCAGTGCCTCGGGCAACAACTCATCCGCGCAGTTCTGGTAGCACACCGGGCGCAGGAATCGCTCGATCGCCAGGGTCCCGACCGAGGTGCCACGGGCGTCGGAGGTGGCCGGGTAGGGGCCGCCATGGACCATGGCGTCGCACACTTCGACGCCGGTGGGATAGCCGTTGAACAGGATCCGACCGACCTTCTGCTCCAGCAGCGGCAGCAGCATCGCGTAGGCGTTCAGGTCGCCAGGTTCAGCGATCAAGGTCGCGGTGAGCTGCCCGTGCAAACCTTGTAGCGCTTGCAGCAATTGAGCCTGATCGGCGACTTCCACCAGCACCGTGGTCGGGCCGAAGACTTCTTCCTGCAACAGCGGATCGCCTTTGAGCAACAAGCTCACATCGGCCTGGAACAGCTGGGGCTGTGCCTGATTGCCCTGTTGCTCGCGGCCGGCCAGGTGTTTGATCTGCGGATGAGCGTGCAACGCCTGGACGCCTTTGGCATAGCTGGCGAGGGTCCCGGCGTTGAGCATGGTCTGCGCCGGCTGCTCGGCCATCCGCGCGCTGAGCTGTTCGATGAACGCACTGAACTCGCTGCTGTGCAGGCCGATCACCAGGCCCGGATTGGTGCAGAACTGTCCGCAGCCTTGCACCACCGAAGCCGTCAGTTCACTGGCGATTTTCTCGCCGCGTACCTGCAGGGCTTCAGGCAACAGCAGCACAGGGTTGATGCTGCTCATCTCGGCAAATACCGGGATCGGCTGTGGTCGGGCCGCTGCCATGTCGCACAGGGCACGGCCACCCTTGAGCGACCCGGTGAAACCCACGGCCTGGATCGCCGGGTGCTTGACCAACTGCTCGCCGACGCCGGCGCCGTAGATCATGTTGAACACGCCCTTTGGCATGTCGGTTTGTTCCGCGGCGCGGATGATTGCATCGGCCACCTGTTCGGCAGTCCCCATGTGGCCGCTGTGGGCCTTGAACACCACCGGGCAGCCGGCGGCCAGCGCGGCGGCGGTGTCGCCACCGGCGGTAGAGAAGGCCAGGGGGAAGTTGCTCGCGCCAAACACCGCGACTGGGCCGACGCCAATCCGGTATTGGCGCAGGTCGACCCGTGGCAGCGGCTGTCGCTCGGGCAGGGCGCGGTCGATGCGCGCGCCGTAGAAATCGCCACGGCGCAGGACCTGGGCGAACAGGCGCATCTGGCCGCTGGTGCGCGCGCGCTCGCCCTGGATGCGGGCGTTGGGCAATGCGGTTTCCCGGGTGACCAGCGCGACGAAATCATCACCCAGGGCGTCGAGTTGGGTGGCGATGGCGTCGAGGAAATCGGCGCGGCGGCTGGCCGATAGATTACGAAAGGCCGGGTAGGCGGCTGCGGCGGCCTGGGCGGCGGCATCGACTTCAGCGGCGTTGGCCTGGATGAAAACGTACGGCAGCGCTTCACTGGTGTGGGCGTCGTGGCTGTGCAGGGCGAGGGTGCCAGCGGCACTGCGGGTGCCGCCGATGTAGTTGTGGCCGAGGATGTCGGGCATGGGGAAGCTCCGGTTGAATTTTGTGGTCCTGCATGGCAGCGCTCCCACAGGGGAACGGACATATCAAGAAAATCAAGCCAACGAATCAGCCCGACGCGGGTTGGTGCTTGCAGGCTCCAGTGCGGCCATCCGCGCCGCCGCCTCGGCATCCACCTGATGCAGCGACTTGCCGCGGGTTTCACGGGTCAGGCCGACGGCAACAATCGAGATCAGTGCGGCGCCCACCAGGTACCAGGCGATGGGTGTCGAGCTGTGGTACTTGTTCAGCAGGGTGATGGCGATCAGCGGTGCCAGCGAGCCGGCGAAGATCGGCGCGACTTGGTAGCACAGGGATAAGGCGGTGTAGCGCACGTGGGTCGGGAACATCTCGGCCATCAGTGCCGAGTAGGGCGCATAGGTCATCGACTCAATTGCCAGACCGAGGGTAATCGCGGCCATGATCAGCCAGTTGTTGCCGGTGTCCATCATCGGGAAGCCGACAAAACCCCAGAACGCGGTCAGCACGGCACCGACCAGGTACACCGGTTTGCGTCCCACCAGATCCGACAGATAACCCATCAGCGGAATCAGGAAGAAGTGCAGCAGGTGCGCACCGAACATCAGAAGCAGGATTTGCGAAGTGTCCTTGTGCACCACCAGCTTGAGGTAGGTGATGGAGAACGTGACCACGGTGTAGTAGAGAATGTTTTCCGCGAACCGCGCGCCGATCCCCACCAACACCGCGCGCCAGTGATGACGCAGCACTTCAACCACGCCCAACTGTTGTTGCTTGGTCTGCGCCTGACGCGCCTGGGCCTCCTTGAAGATGGGCGCATCGTCGACACTGGTGCGGATCCAGTAGCCGATCAGTACCACCACCGCCGAGAACCAGAACGCCACGCGCCAGCCCCAGGCGAGAAATTCCTCTTGCGACAGATTCGACGACAACAGCAGCAGCGCCACGGTCGCCACCAGGTTACCGGCCGGCACCCCGGCTTGTGGCCAACTGGCCCAGAAGCCGCGACGATTGTCCGGGCAGTGTTCCGACACCAGCAGAATCGCGCCGCCCCATTCGCCGCCAAAGGCGAAGCCCTGGATCAACCGCAGCAGCACTAGCAATATCGGCGCGGCATAGCCGATCTGGTCGAAGCCGGGCAAACAACCCATCAGGAAGGTGGTGATGCCGACCACCACCAGGCTCAGTTGCAGCAGGCGTTTGCGGCCGAATTTGTCGCCATAGTGACCGAACACCAGGCCACCCAGCGGCCGAGCGAGAAAGCCCACGGCATACAGGGCGAAGGCGGCGATGATGCCGTCGACGGGGTTGTCGGTCTGGCGGAAGAACAACTGTCCGAAGACCAGTGCCGAAGCGGTGCCATAGAGGAAGAATTCGTACCACTCGGCAACGGTGCCGGCCATGGCGGCGGCGACGACACGTTTGAGTCCCGAGGGGCTGGTTGCGCTTTTTGTGGGTTGAGCGTTGGGCATGCTGGCGTTTCCTGTAGGGGCGCAAAAACAGGCAGCCGGGCCGGACCTGCAAGGGTCCGCCCGGCACTCACTCAGAGACCGACGTCCGGCAACTGCGGACGATTGGCCAGGGCCTTGGCCATGATCTGCTCGACGAACACTCGGTCGGCTTCCGGCAGG
This sequence comes from Pseudomonas fluorescens, assembly GCF_019212185.1. NCBI lineage: Bacteria > Pseudomonadati > Pseudomonadota > Gammaproteobacteria > Pseudomonadales > Pseudomonadaceae > Pseudomonas > Pseudomonas fluorescens. The sequence goes on along the minus strand of NZ_CP078138.1, from coordinate 3,722,376 downwards.
GCCAGGCGCGGTGGACGGGTCAGTGCGCTACCGCGACCAGCAATGGCTTCGCAGAGCTTGATGCATTGCACCAGGTCGGCGCGGGCATCGAGGTGCAGGATCGGCATCAGCCATTCGTAGATCGGCATGGCTTCGGCGTAACGGCCGGCCTTGGCCAGGCGGAAGATGGTTTCGCCTTCTTTCGGGAACACGTTGGACATCCCCGAGACCCAGCCTTCGGCACCCACCGCGAGGCTTTCCAGCACGACGTCGTCGAGGCCGGCGAACAGCACGAAACGGTCGCCGACTTCATTGCGAATGTCGATGAAACGCCGGGTGTCGCCAGAAGAGTCCTTGAAGCACACCACGTTGTCGCAGTCGGCCAGGGCAATCAGGATGTCCGGGGTGACGTCGTTTTTGTAGATCGGCGGGTTGTTGTAGACCATCAGCGGCACGTCGGCATTCTTTGCCACGTAGCGGTAGTGCTCGGCGGTCTCGAACGGCTTGGAGCCGTAGACCAGCGCCGGCATCAGCATGACGCCGTCGACACCGACCTTGCGCACCGCGTTGGCGACTTTTGCCGCTTGCACGCTGGTGAATTCGGCGACGCCGCAGATCACCGGCACCCGACCGCGGGAGGCATCGACCGCGACTTCGGTCACGGCGATTTTTTCTTCAGCGGTCAGCGAGGTGTTTTCCCCCACCGAACCGCAGACCACCAGGCCCGAGACGCCGTCACGGATCACGTTGGAGATCACCTGGTGGGTTTTTTCCAGGTTGATCGAAAAGTCATCGTTGAATTGGGTGGTGACCGCAGGGAATACACCGCTCCAGTTAATGCGCTTGCTCATTGTTGCCTCCGTTGTGTGTTTTGTATTTCGTATACGATATTTGAAATGACAATGCTGTGATAGTGCTTTTTGCAAAATAAACAGGGGTTTCAGGTGCCGTTGGTCAGCGCTTGCGCTCAGGCGCCGGGCCAGGTGTCGGACAGGCGATAGCCCTGGGGCCAGGGATCGCTCGGATCGAGCAGCTGTTGATGGGTCCCGGTGATCCAGGCGCGGCCGCTGATGCACGGGTAGATCGCCGGGCGGCCGGCGACTTCAGTCAGCGAGTCGATGCGGCAGTGAAACTCGGAGCCGAGAATCGAGCGCCCGACAAAACGTTCGTCAACCCCCATCAGGCCCTTGGCGTGCATCACCGCCATGCGCGCCGAACAGCCGGTGCCGGTGGGCGAGCGGTCGATCTTGCCGGGCTGGATCACCACCGCATTGGCGCCTGTGGCCACGCCGTTTTCGCGAACGATGGGCGCGGCGATCTGGCAGAACGAAATATGCGACCAGCCGGGGTTCAGTGGATGCACGAAGCCCAGTTGCTCGTTGGCCGCGCGGGTGATTTTCAGCCCGGTCGCCACCAGATCCGCCGCTTCATCCGGACGAATCGCAAAGCCCAGGGTCTGCGCATCGGCGATCACGAAGCTGTCGCCGCCATAGGCAGTGTCGACCTGCAACGAGCCCAGTCCCTCGACTTCGATCCAGGCGTCGAGGCGGTCGGCGAAGGACGGCACGTTCTTGATCTCCACCCGTTCGACCTTGCCGTCGCGGCAGTCGGCAACCGCTTCGATCAAACCGCCGGGTGCCTCCAGCACCAGTCGGGTTTGTGGCTCGGTCATCGGCAGGATGCCGCTGTCGAGCAGCACGGTGGCCACGCACAGCGAGTTGGAGCCGGACATCGGCGGAGTGTCGGCCGGTTCCATGATGATCCAGCCCATCTGCGCCCGTGGGTCTTTGGCCGGGACCAGCAGGTTGACGTGGCGGAACACGCCGCCGCGTGGTTCGTTGAGGACGAAGTTGCGCAGGGTGTTGTCCTGTGCAATCCAGCGTGATTGTTCCCATAGGGTGGCGCCGGGCGGGGGCGCGACGCCGCCGACGATGACATCACCGACCTCGCCTTCGGCGTGGCAGCTGACGATGTGGATGATCTTGGATGAGCGCATGGTTTGCTCCTTGTTCGTGTTGTGTCTGTCAGGGTCTCTTCGCTGGCATCGGCTATTTCACCGACTTGAGAAACGCCGCCGTCTCCGGCTGCATCGGATTACCAATCACCTGATCCGGCGAGCCGATCTCATGCACCAGGCCGTTGCGAAAGAACGCCACGCGGTCGGAGACGTCCCGGGCAAAGCGGATTTCGTGGGTCACCAGGACCATGGTCATGCCGTCTTCGGCGAGCATGCGCATGGTGTCCAGCACCTCGCCCACCAGTTGCGGATCGAGGGCCGAGGTGGCTTCGTCGAACAGCATGTAATCCGGCGACATGGCCAGGGCGCGGGCGATGGCCATGCGTTGTTGCTGGCCGCCGGAAAGCTTGCCGGGGAAAGTCCTGAGCTTGTCGCCCAAGCCGACATGGGTCAGTTGCTGCACCGCCAGCGCCTCGGCTTCGGCCTTGCTTTTACCCAGCACCTTGCGCGGCGCAAGCATGACGTTTTCCAGCACGGTCAGGTGCGGGAAGGCGTTCCACTGCTGGAACACGATGCCGATCTTCTGCCGCAAACGGTTGAGGTCGGTGCCGTGGCCGTGGACCTCGACGCCGTCGACACGGATGCTGCCTTTCTGGATCGGTTCCAGGCCGTTGATGCACATCAGCAAGGTGGATTTGCCGGAGCCGGAGCCGCCGATGATCGACACCACCTCGCCCTTGTTCACCGTCAGGCTGACGCCCTTGACCACTTCCAGATCGCCGAAGGATTTGTGTACGTTGTCGATCTCAATCATTTTCTTGCCACCTTCTTTCCAGACGAGCGCCCAGGCGAGCGACCACCAGGCTCATGACGTAGTAGATAAGGCCCGCGATGCACAGAACCAGTAAGGGCTCCTGAATGCGGGTGACGATGGTTTGCGAGGCGCGCAGCAGTTCGACGATGCCGATCCACATCACCAGTGCGGTGTCTTTCATCACGCTGAGTACCAGATTGAGCCAGCCAGGGAAGGCCACGCGGGTGGCGATCGGCAGGACGATCCAGCGCAGGTCCTGCAGGTAGCTCAGGCCCAGCGAGCGACTGGCCCGGCGCAGGGTGAACGGCACCGAAAGCACGCCGCTGCGCACGATCTCGGTGAAGTACGCGGCGGTGTAGGCGCCGAGTACGATGCAGCCGACGCTGAAGGCGCTGATGTTGAGGCCGACGATGCTCTTGAACGAGTTGAACAGCACGAACTGGATCAGCAACGGCACGCTGCGGAACACGTCCAGCACCCAGGCCAGGGGCAGGCTGGCCCGTGGCAGCAGGGCGCGCAGCAGACCGAAGAGCAGACCGGCGACCGAGCCGAGGATGATCGACCAGAACGTCAGTTGCAGGGTGACCCAGGCACCGTCGAGCATGAACAGCAGATCATTCCAGGAAAAGCTGGTGGTAAACATGGGCACGTCCTCAGTAACGGAACAGCCGCCAGGCCATCAGCCGGGCTACTGCGACGATCGCCTTGGCAATCAGGTAATACAGCACGGCGGCAATCGCGAAGTACTCGAAGGTACGGAACGTCTTGACGTTGTAGTCCTGGGTCACGCCGGTGAGGTCATTGTTCAGACCGACGATCACCCCCAGTGAGGTCATCAGCACCGCCCAGACCATCTGGTTGGTCAGGGGGTAGAAGACGATCCGCAGCAGCTGCGGGACGATGATCAGGCGATAGGCCTGGAACGCGCTCATGCCCAGGGAGCGGGCAGCGCGCACCTGGGTGTCGGGTACCGCCTTGAGACCGCCGCGAAAGTTCTCCGCAAGGTAGCCGGCGTTGTTGAAGGTGATCCCCGCCAGCAACGCCAGCCAGGAGCTGACGTGCAGCCCCAGGGAACCCAGGCCGAAGTACAGGATGTAGATCTGGAACAGGGACGGCGTATTGCGCGCAATCGACACCCAGCCGTTGGCCACGCCCCGCAGGAACGGGTTGTGCGCTTCACGCATGACGGTCAGGGCGAGGGCGATCAGCACCCCGAAGATCATCGAAAGTGCGGCGGTCTCGAAGGTCACCAGGGCCCCGGCCAGCATATCGGGCAGGGCGCGCAGGGCTGCGCGCCATTGGAAGCTGTAGTCAAACATGCGCAGGGTTCTCAAGGAGGGTGGCGGGTTGCAGCCAGGCCGGCAGGCGCCCGCTGGCCGTGGCGCTGCAGGCGGCGTCGACGCATTCGGCAAGACTGGCGAAGTGCACCTTGCGTCCGACCAGGCCGGGTGCGTAATGGGCGTACTTGCCCGAGTTGGTCATCAGGGTTGTGGCGGCAGGAGGAATCACCGGCTCGCCGAGCATGCACCAGCAGGTGTCGGTGACCAGGGTCGCGCCGAAGGCTTCAATCGGCGCGATGTGCCCGGCCTGCCGCGCCTGTTCCAGCACCGCGCGACCACAGGTGATCGCCAGCACCACTCGCGGATGAATCCGCCGGCCGGTGCACAGGCGCGCCAACTGCGCGAACTCGGTGAGCGAGAAGTGCGGGTTGCCCAGCGACACCACGTCCACCTTCGGCTCGCGGGCGCTGTTGAGTTCGCGCCAACTGCCGAGCAAGTCCGGCAGGCTGATGGTTTGCACCTCGATCTCGACGCCGGACTGCAGCACTTGCGTCGGGTCGATGGCCTCCGGCGTGACCCCGGCGATATGAAACAGCGGCGCCGCCGAGGTGGTCGCGAAGGCCGCACCGAAAGCCTTGAGGTCATCCAGGCTTGGGGTGTGGCGTTGCAGGCCGAGCACCAGTGGAATGCGGCTGCCGGTGAGCGTGCCGATGTGGTAACCGAGCAGCGGATAAAAAGCGTCGTCGAGCTGCGCAAGGTCGGGCAATTCGATCTGCACCTGGGCCTTGCGTTGTGCGTCCAGGTGACAGCCAATCAGCGGGGCGCGACCGGTGAGGGCGATGCAGATGTCGAGGTAGTCAGGGTATTTCAGGGTGCGCGCGCCGAGCACGCTGTTGGCGTAGACCACCGCATTGGATTCGGCCCAGACGATTTGCTCGCCGGCCTTGGGTGCAGTGTCGAGCAAGTAGGGTGCGCAGGTGAAACTCAGCTGCGCACCCATCGCCATGTAGGCATCGCCCAGGGCACTGGCCGGTTCGCCGAGTGCCGGATCGATGCCCAGTTCACGCCAGCGACGTTGGTCGACGGAGATTGAATTGAGGGTGGTCGGCACCCGCACCCGGGCGCCCCATTGCACCAGTTGTTCGGCAAAGCGCAGGCTCGCGGGGCCGGTATAGATGCAGCCATCAATGTGCGCCTGGGTGATATCCACCAGGCTCGGTGCGCCTTGCAGTTGGGCCATGCGCAGGACGATCTGCATCGCCACTTGCGCGGCTTTGCCGTGTTGGCCGTCGAGCAGAGCCTGATCGACCTCATTGAGATTGATGGAACTGGCGTGGCCGGCATCGGGTAACGCCTCGGCGGAGGGGTGCCAGCCGTCGTCGGGACGTTGTTCGAACAGGCTCAGGGATGCGCCATCGACCCGCGCAAAGGCCTGACCGCGCAAAGCGGCGAAGGCCTCCCTGCCGATGCACAGCACCGGCAGGGAACGCTGGAAAATGGTCTGCGCGACCAGCACACCCAGGGTCAGGATTTCGTCCGGCTCGGCCAGCACCAGTGCCGCCGGAGCATGACCGTTACTGATCAGCTCCATCATCACGCTGCTGCCGGTGCAGGAGCCGCGGCCACTGGGAATGGCCAGCAACCGTCCGGCCAACTGATCGCCGCTCAAGGGGTGGTGACGGTCGATGACCTCACCGCTGTACGGGTCGACCCCGCCCCAGAAACTCAAGCCGACATCGGCGAACAGCAGGGCGCCTTGCGCGGCGCCCGCGACCAGGCTACGCCCGGTCATGGCAGTGTACCCAGGCATGCCAGGCACCTCAGTAGTAGACCTGTGGCACGGTCAGGTTGGTTGGCGGAATATCAGTGCCGACCCACTTCACGAAGAGTTCCTTGTAGCGCCCGGTGCGCACCTGCTGGTTGACGAACAGGTTGAGGTAGTTGAGCAGGCCGTACTCGTTACGCTTGGCCCCCAGCGATACGTAGTCGATGACGTACGGCGCATTGCCGGCGATTTTCAGGTTCTTGTATTTGCCCGACTTAATGGTGGCGGCGGCCACGGTATTGGTCACCACGGTGGCGTCGATGTGGCCTTGGGCGACGGCCAGCAGGGTGTCGTTCTGCGACTGGTAGGCGCGGAAACTGCCGCTGCCCCAGTTCTTAACGTCTTTCTCCAGGGCAATCGCTTCATAGGTGCCGCTGGTGTTGCCGACCGGCTTGCCCTTGATGTCGTCGAAGCTGTTGATGCCGGTGTTGTCGCGGGTCAGCACGACCATCTGGAAGGCGAAGTAGGGCACGGTCAGGCCGACGGTCTTGGCCCGTTCCAGGGTGTCGGAGGTGGAGGCGACGATCACGTCGGCACGCCCCGAGACCAGCGCCGGGATGCGGTCAGGGAAAGGGGTTTCCACCACTTCGGCCTCGACCCCGAGGATTTTTGCCAGATCGCGGCAGTAGTCCACATCGAAGCCCGCCGGGTTATTCCCTTCATCACGGAAGCCCATGGGCGGGAAGTCCAGGGTCACGGCGCAACGCAGCTTGCCGGAACCGATAATGTCGTCGAGCTTGTCGGCCTGGGCGGTGGCGACAAAGGTGGAAGCGAGAACAGCGCTGAGGGCTACGGCAAATGCTGGGTTTTTCATAGAGGCCTCGTGGTGGTGAAGATGCTGTTGGATATCGTATTGAGGATTTCGTATACGATATTAACAATAGCAAGCAGCGTGCCCGTTTCCAGTCGATAGTTGGATTTTTCTTTCAGGCCTTGCCGTAGACGTCCTACGTCGATGCTGTTTGCGACTGAGGTGCCTGGAGGCGCTGGGAGGGGTGTTACATATGGGAGCAGTGGGGGCGCGGGTGCCCCTTAAAGGAACACCCGGCTGGGCGGATCAGCGCGGGTTATCGCGATAGTGGCTCGGCGACAGGCTGGTGAGGGCGCGGAACTGCCGGCTGAAGGCGCTGTGATCGGTGTAGCCGCAGCGCAGGGCGATCTCCGTGATCGGCAGGTCGCTGTCGAGCAGCAGGCGCGAGGCTTCTTCCAGCCGGGCCTTGTGAATCATCTGCCTTGGGGTGAGCTGGAACACCCGTTTACAGTGGCGCTCCAGTTGCGCCACGGAAAAGCCAGCAATCGCGGTCAGTTCGGCGAGGCTGATGGGCTGGGCAAAATGGCTGCGGATATGCGCATCGACCGCTGCCAGTTTTTGATAGGCCGGGTGGCTGGACTGCGGCGTTTGCAAGTCGCGGGAGATGCCGGCGAGGCCGACGATTTGTCCCTGCTGATCGCGCAGGGCGAGCTTGTGGGTCAGGCACCAGATCGGCTGATTGCCGTAGTACAGGTGCAACTCAAGTTGATCGGCCAGTTCGCGACCGCTGTCGAGGACCCGCCGATCCTGCGCGGTGTACAACGGGCCGAAACGCTCCGGGAACACCTGTTCGGCAGTCAGTCCGAGCAGTTGGCTGCGCTGCTTGAAACCGCAGCGGCGGGCCAGGGTCTGGTTGACGAAGGCGTAGCGTGCCTCGCAGTCCTTGATGAAGAACACCACGTCCGCCAGGGTGTCGAGCAGCGGCGCGATGGCTTGCAGGCTGCCGAGCAGGGTCGGCAGGTCACAGGGCTGGAAGCTGTTGAGTGAGGGGTACATGGCGCTCAGGGTCCGTTGGCGACCTCGGGATCATAGTGACTCACCGCGATCGCCGAAAGTCCCGGGGCGGAATCAGGCGGGTGGGGTCTCGTCCAGGCTCATCAATGTTTCGATCCGTGCCGGACTGAACGGCGGGCGCGGCGCCGCCGGTTGCCAGCCGAACAAATGGTGCAACGCTGCGCCACAGACCCGGCCCTGACAGGCACCCATGCCGCAGCGGCTGGTCAGCTTGGCGGCGCGCCAGCCCTGCTGGTCGGCGAGGGCGGCATAGGGTACGTCTTCGCAGCGACAGATCAGGGTGTCGGCTGCGGGCAGCGCCTTGAGTTGGGGATTCAGGCGGAACGCCTGGTTCAGGGTGTCGGCGAATCCTTGCCAGCGCGCCCGTCGTGACCATAACTGGCGCGCGGCCTGCTGATCGCCGACAGCGGCGTGTCCGGCAATCGCGCCTTCCACCAGCGCCAGTTCACTGCCACCGAAACCGGTGCATTCACCGGCGGCAAAGTGATCGGCAAGGCTGCTGGCCTGCCAGGCATCGACGGCCAGGGCCTGACCATTGAGCGCGTAGCCCAGGGCCTGGCCCAGCTGAATATTGGGGATCAAGCCAAAGCCGCAGGCCAGGCGCTGGCATTCCAGTTCGACGATCTTGCCTTGCTGCAGCAGGCGCACACCTTCGAGGCGATCGCTGCCCAGCGCCGCCAGCACGTGGCTGCCAGTGCGGTAGTGAGGGTCGAACAGGCGCAGCGACTGCAGGCACTTGCCCGGCCAGCGCGGCAGTTGCGCGGCGAAGCCGGCCACCGCGCCACGGGAGGCTTGCTCGGCGATGCGCAGGACCTGAGCGCCGTGTTTTTTTGCGGTGGCGGCACTGGCCAACAACAGGGGGCCGCTGCCGGCGATCACCAGGCGTTCGCCCTGTACCGGCAAGCCACCTTTGATCAAGGCCTGCAAACCACCGGCGCCGGTGACCCCAGGCAAGGTCCAGCCGGGGAAGGGCAGCAGCAGCTCGCGGGCGCCGGTACACAGGATCAGTTTGTCGTAGCGGATCTGCCAGCCTTGTTCGGGGCTTTCCACCAGCAGCTGTTTCGGCGCGACACAGGCGATGACTCGGGTCTGCGCGTGATGGCGAATATTGCTGCACGCCGCCATGCGTTGGCGCAGGCGACGGGCCTGAGCGGGCAGGCTGGCCTGGGGACCGTCGCGCCAGATCTGGCCGCCAGCCAGCGGATTGTCGTCGAGCAGCACAATGCGCGCGTCGCTGGGGGCGGCGGCGAGGGCAGCGGCAAGGCCTGCGGGACCGGCACCGATGATCAGCAGGTCGGCGTACTCGATCATGGGCGGGTCTCCACGTGCATGCCGTCCTGGCACAGGGTCTGGCAGGCCAGGCGTCGACGGCCGTCGATGGTCACCCGACATTCCTGGCAGATGCCCATGCCGCACAGCGGTGCGCGGCGCTGTCCACTGACCGAGGTGCGGCTGCAGCCATCGCCGCCGAGGGCCAGGGCGGCGGCGACGCTGGTGCCGGCGTTGACGCGCAGGACGCGGCCATCAAGGGTCAATTCAGGCATACAGCGGCTCCCCAAGAAAACGTTGCGGTAAATAGGCCTCGGTGGGCAGCGGCGCAGCTTCGTTAAGCAGTTGCGCGAGCAGCAGGTCGGCAGTGCCGGGGGCGGTGGTCACGCCCAGTCCTTCGTGCCCGACCGCCAGCCACAGGCCCTTGCGCTGCGGGTGTTGACCCACCAGCGGCAGGCCGTCGGGGCTGGCGGCGCGGAAGCCGGTCCAGGCCCGAATGCCGTTGAGCTGGGCCAGGCCGGGCATGTACTCGGCGGCGCGCTTGAGCATTTTCGCGAGCATCCAGCCTTCGACCTCCGGATCGGTGGTACCAAACTGGCGTGACGCGCCGATGAACAGTTGCCCGGTCGGTCGCGGCTGGATGTTGCACGCGGTCGAGGGGCCGCTGGCATTGTGGGCGCTGGTGACGTACCCCAGCTCCACCAGGGTGTGCTTGACCAATCCGGGATAGCGGTCGGTGATCATCAGGTGGCCTTTTTTCGGCTCGATCGGCAGCTCCGGGCACAGGTCGGTGGCCTGGATGCCATTGGCCAGTACCACGGCTTCGGCGCGCAGCCATTCGCCGTCTTCGAGGCGCACGCGGTTGCCATCGACTTCGCTGACCCTTGCTCGGCGCTGCTCTATGTTCGGTGTGGCGAGCATCCACTGGGCGGTGGCCGGCGCATACAGAATGCCGTCGCCGTTGATCAGCAAACCGCCCTCCAGACCTTCCCGCAATTGCGGCTCGCGCTGACGAAGGGCGTTAGCGCAGACCAGTTCACAGGCCACACCCTGGGCCTGCAGGTTGAGGAACTTGCTGTGGGCCACTGCCATTTCCTCGGCATTGGCCGCCAGCCACAGCGTGCCGTTGCTGCGGTAGGCACAGGCGTCGGGCAATTTCGGCGCCATCTCGCGCCAGCGCTGCAGGGAGTATTGACTGAGGGACAGTTCGGCCGGGTTGTCGTCGAGTACCAGCAAATGCCCCATGCCGGCCGCCGTCGCCCCGTGCAGCCCGGCGTCCAGCACCAGCACCCGCAGGCCACGCCGGGCGATGGCCTGGGCGCAGGTGGCGCCGATGATGCCGGCACCGATGACGATCACATCGGCCACCAGGCCCTCGGTCATGGGCGTATACCCCAGGCGAACGGATCATCCTGTTCGATGATCAGGCTGGCTTCGGCACTGATGAACGCGCGGCCGCGAATGGTCGGGATGATCCGTTCGCCTTGCCATTCATAGGAGCCTTCAAACTCGCTGCCGATCACGCTGGCCTGGCGCCACAGCTGTCCGGGTTGCAGCTTGTCATCGGCAGCCAGGCACGCCAGCTTGGCACTGGTGCCGGTGCCGCACGGGGAGCGGTCGTAAGCCTTGCCCGGGCACAGGACGAAGTTGCGGCTGTCGGCCTGCAGGTCATCGGCGAACAGTTCGATATGGTCGATCAAGCCGCCGTCTTCGCCGCGCAGGCCCTGTACCTCCAGCGCCTGTTGCACGGCATAGGTGTAGGCGGTGAGAGCGTCGAGGTTGTCGCCGGCGACCCGCAGGCCGTGATCGGCGATCAGAAAAAACCAGTTACCGCCCCAGGCAATATCGCCAACCACCTGGCCGACGCCCGGGACCTGCACTTCGACGGCCTTGCGGTAACGATAGGCCGGGACATTACGCACGCTCACCGAATGGTCCTCGTGCAGGGTCGCCTGGACCGTGCCCACCGGGGTTTCGATGCTGTGCACGCCGGGACCAATCTTGCCCAAGTGCGCCAGCGACGCCACCAGACCGATGGTGCCGTGGCCGCACATGCCCAGGTAACCGGTGTTGTTGAAGAAAATCACCCCGGCACAGGCGCTCGGGTCCACCGGTTCGCAGAGCAGGGCACCGACCAGCACATCGCTGCCGCGAGGTTCGAGTACGCAGGCGGCGCGCCATTGATCGTGTTGCTCGGCCAACTGTTGGCGACGCTCGGCCATGCTGCCGGTGCCCAGGTCAGGAAAACCAGCGGTCACCAGGCGGGTAGGTTCGCCGCCGGTGTGGGAGTCGATCACGGTGATGCGTTTCATGGGAGGGCCACGTCCGTTCAGATAAGTGAACGAAAGAGTGGCCCGGGGAGGGGGGTGGCGGCTTGATGGATTTATCTGACGTCGATGACGAAATCAGCACAGTCAGTGGGCGTGGGGCAGGTGCTCGAAAAGTGTCTGGCAGACGCCGGCGATGTGTTCGTCGAGCAGTTTTACCGCCAGGTCGACATCGCCGGCGCGGCAGGCCGCAAGGATTTCCCGGTGTTCATGATCGGCGCGATCCTTGCCGGCGGACAAGCTCATCTGCATGCGCAGGTAGCGCTCCAGCTTGTCGTTGACCGAGCGAATCAGGCTGACCAGGAACGGCCGTTGCGCCGGCTCATAGAGACAGGCGTGCAGCTCCCAGTTGAGTTCGGCCCAGCGTCCGACGTCGTCTTCGCCGATGAATTCCTGGCAGATCGCTTCGGCACGGGCGAAGGTGGCCTCGGTCATGTTGGGAATGGCCAGGCGCAGCACTTTGTCTTCGAGGAGCATGCGCACCTCGAACATCTGCGCCAGTTCGGCGTCGGATATACGCGTAACCATCGCCCCGCGGTTGCGCTGGAACATTACCAGCCCCTCGGCTTCGAGACGCTTGAGGGCCTCGCGCACGGGGATCTTGCTGACGTTGAATTGGCGGGCGATGTCATCCTGACGAATCGGCTCATCTTCGGCGAAATGCCCGGCGACGATAGCGTCGCGCAGATGGCGGGTGATGATCTCCGAAGTCGACGGCGTGTTGCCGAGGTCGGGGGCGTTAAGTCTGGATTGGGTCACGGCGGCAAATCTTCAGAATGAGGTGCTTATAGGGTATACGAAATTCGATTGTTCTTCCTTGAGCAGCAGGACGGCCGGCTGTTGCCCAGGAAATCTCAGCCGAGGCTGGGCGGATCACCGACTGCATGTTCCAATGGCGCCCGCGCCCGACTCGATCTGGAAACTGCCGATGAAATACACCGTTCCCCTCACTTTGGCCTGGATGCTCAGCCTGGCCGTTTTCAGCCTGCCCGCCGCGGCGGGTGATGTCGAGGCCGGGGCAAAGGTGTTCAAGCGCATGTGCAGCGGTTGTCATCAGATCGGCGAAGCGGCCCGTGCCTCGTTTGGCCCGCAGCTCAACGGAGTGATTGGCCGCCACTCCGCGAGCACCGTTGACTACCAGTATTCGGACGCGATGAAGGCAGCCAACCTGGTCTGGGACCGACCAACCCTGGTGGCCTACCTTGAAGCGCCAAAGACTGTGGTGCCCGGGACCCGGATGATTTTCTGGGGTTTGAGCGACGAGGAAAAAATCGACAACCTGCTGGCCTATCTGCAGACCTTTCAGGGTCAATAGGCGTCACGCCTCTGGCATTCGCGCCCGCCCGCTTTGCTTGAGCCAGACACCAAACTCCTGCATCACGTCGACCACCGGGCGCATGCGATTGCCGTCTTCGGTCAACTCGTACTCGACCTTGACCGGCACTGTCGGGTAGACCGTGCGCTTGATCAGCCCGACTTCCTCCAGGGCACGCAGGTCGAGGGTCAGCATTCGCTGGGAAATGCCTGGCACATCCCGACGCAGTTCATTGAAGCGCTTGGGCCCCTCCAGCAGGTACGACACCAGCAGCAGGCGCCAACGACCACCCAGCAAGCGCATGGCTTCTTCAACCGAGCAACCGGTCACGTTATGTTTCATGGCGTCGCCTCTTGGTTTAGGTATATTTTATGTACCTAGATGATAAAAAAGTGCCTTCTTCCGTTTATATACCTGATCCACAAGAATAGCGCTTCAGACATTTCAGGAGAGGGTCATGAAGCTCTATTACATCCCCGGCAGTTGCTCGCTATCGCCCCACATCGTTATCCATGAGCTGGGACTGGACGTCAGTTTGCTCAAGGTCGATCACCGCCAGCACCGCGTGGAAGGCGGGGGCGACTACTACGATGTCAATCCGCTGGGTTATGTGCCGATCCTCGAACTGGATGACGGCACACGCTTTCGCGAAGGCCCGGTGATCGTGCAGTACCTGGCGGATTTGCAGCCGGACGCCGGATTGGCCCCGGTCCAGGGCACACTCGAGCGTTATCGCCTGCAGGAATGGTTGAGCTTTCTGACGTCGGAGATTCACAAGGGCTTTATTCCACTGCTTTACGCCGGTCTGGCGGGCAAGTATGTGGACACCGTCAAGCCCAAACTGGCCCAGCGTTTTGCCTGGATTGACCAACAACTAGCGGAGCGTCCGTACCTGCTGGGTGAGCAGTTCAGCGTGGCCGACGCCTACCTGTTCGCGCTGATTGGCTGGGGGCAGGCGCAGTGGCTGCGCTCCTGGTACAAGGCCGACATTCACTTTGACGGCTTGCGTCATCTGGAGGCCTGGTATGCACGGGTTTATCAGCGGCCGGCAGTGAGAAGGGCGCTGCTGGAGGAAGGGTTGGAGTGATCGAGTACCCGCTTGCTGTGTTGGCAAGCAGGCACCGTTACACCAGAACCGGAGTGTCGGACGGATGCCCGGGTTGGGCGCACAGATCGATACCCAGCGCGTGAATCACCCTGAGTACGGTATGGAAGCGTGGCTTGGCCCCAGGTGCAAACGCTTTGTACAAGCTTTCACGGCCCATGCCCGAGGCCTTGGCGACGTGGGTCATGCCACGGGCCTTGGCGACGTAACCGACCGCGCGGAGGAATTCTTCATGGTCGCCGTCGGCGAGTACCTGGGTCAGGTATTCGCTGATGGCTTCGTCGCTGTCGAGTAATGCAGCCATATCAAAGGGCGTCAGCAGTTGGCTCATTTTCAAAACTCCCTTGCCAGTTTTCTGGCCAGTTGGATGTCGGTCTGTTGTGAGGACTTGTCACCACCGGCCAACAGGACGATGACGACTCGATTGCGTACGATGAAATACACCCGGTAGCCCGCACCTGTGTCCACGCGCATCTCAGATACGCCTTCCCCAACGGATTTTGTATCGCCCAGGTTGCCGGTATGGGCACGGTCTATTCGCCGGCCGATGGCGATCCTGGCGCGCAGGTCGCGGAGTGAGTGGTGCCAGTCAGCGAAGGTATGGGTTTGCTGGATTTCGTAAGTCACAGGCCCTCAATGTATCCACTTGGATACTGTTTGGCAAGAGGCAAAAAACACAGGCAGGGGCGGTGAGGATGAGCAGTCTGAGGAGCTGCTACAACTGAGCGTCACAGGGGATTTGTCAGTAGCTATTGCCGTTGCGTACAGCTCTGTCGGACGTAGCTGATAGTGCCTGTAGGAGGCACCATGCTATAAAACCCGTTCGATCCAACAAGGAGGTAATCCAATGGCGCAGACTCTGCCGCCGTCCGCTTCACCTGTACGCGACGATGCTGGCGAAGTCGGCATGGACGCTTGGACCCTGCACTGGCTCGAAGCCGGCGGTAGCCTGGCCGAGGTGCGCAGTGAGGTGAGCGATGCATTTGCCGCCGCTCACCAGAGCATTGCGACGCTGATTGCGCCACCGCGCCTCGATATCCTGGTCCAGTGCCTGCCCGGCGAAGCGCTGCCGGAAATGGGCCTGGTCGGCCGGGCTTACCGCAGCAGCATGTTCAGTATGACGCTCGATCCGGATAACCCGAATTTCCCCGCGAGCCTGCGTGACGGTGCGCTGCATCGGCATATCGTGCACGAGGTCCATCACTGCTTGCGCATGGGCGGGCCGGGATATGGCTGGACGCTGGGCGAGGCGCTGGTCAGCGAGGGGCTGGCCGGGCAGTTTGTCCGGCACTTGCTCGGTAGCGAGCCGGAGCCCTGGGAACAGGCCATCGCCCGCGAGCACTTACTGCACGCACCGGCTGGGCTCAAGGCGCTGGAGTCCAGCTACTACGATCACAATGCCTGGTTTTTTGGCGGCAGCGACCAGCCCAAATGGCTGGGTTACTCGCTGGGCTATCAGATGGTCGGTGACTGGTTGCAAGCGGCGGGAGATATCGATGGCCATACTTGGGTCAACGTTCCGGCCCAGGAGATCATCGCCAATGCAGTCGAACAGGGTCTGGTGGCCGATCAAGGCTGATTCGACCGCGCACCTGGAATAAGAGAATCTCTCTATTATCGGGGAATACTGCGCCTATTTGCTGTCTTCGGGACCCGGGGCTAGCCTGAATCGTGCATTGACGGCAGCCCACCCGGATCGACGTTCACAAGGCGGGCCCGCCAGCCGGATGAACCCGACCCGAGGTAAATTTGACATGGCAACTGAATCGAAATGCCCGTTCAATCACGCGGCTGGCGGTGGCACGACGAACCGCGACTGGTGGCCGAACCAACTCAATCTGCACATCCTGCACCAGCATTCCTCGCTGTCCGATCCTCTGGATCCGAACTTCGATTACGCCCAGGCCTTCAAGCAACTCGACTTCGAGGCCGTCAAGCGCGACCTCACCGCACTGATGACCGACTCCCAGGACTGGTGGCCAGCCGATTTTGGCCATTACGGGCCGCTGTTCGTGCGCATGGCCTGGCATGCCGCCGGCACCTATCGCACCGCTGACGGGCGCGGTGGAGCAGGGTCCGGCCAGCAACGGTTCGCCCCGCTTAACAGTTGGCCGGACAATGTCAGCCTCGACAAGGCGCGCCGGCTGCTGTGGCCGATCAAACAAAAGTATGGGCGCAACCTGTCCTGGGCTGACCTGATTGTGCTGACCGGTAACGTGGCGCTGGAGTCCATGGGCTTCAAGACCTTCGGCTTTTCCGGTGGTCGCGCCGATGTCTGGGAAGCTGATGAGGATGTCTATTGGGGTTCGGAGAGCAAATGGTTGGGCGGCGACAATCGCTATGGCAAGGATCAGCAGATCACCCAGCCACCCGGCGATGGTCCCCTGGTGGCCGAGCCCGCCCTGCATGGCGAGGAACAGAGTCGCACCGACCAGGGGCGTAACCTGGAAAACCCCTTGGCCGCGGTACAAATGGGCCTGATCTACGTCAACCCGGAAGGTCCTGAAGGCAATCCTGATCCAGTGGCCTCGGCCAGGGACATTCGCGAAACCTTCGCGCGCATGGCAATGAACGACGAAGAAACCGTAGCGCTGATTGCGGGTGGCCACGCTTTCGGCAAGACCCACGGCGCCGGCCCCGCCGACCATGTCGGTGCCGAGCCGGAAGCCGCCGGCCTGGAAGCCCAGGGCCTGGGCTGGAAGAGCACGTTCGGCAGCGGCAAGGGCGCCGACACCATTACCAGCGGCCTGGAAGTGACCTGGACAACCACGCCGACCCGCTGGAGCAACAACTACCTGGAAAACCTCTTCGGCTTCGAATGGGAACCGAGCAAAAGCCCCGCCGGAGCGCACCAGTGGACGGCGAAAGACGGTGCCGGCGCCGGGATCATTCCCGACGCCCATGACTCGTCCAAGCGACACAACCCAACCATGCTGACTTCGGACCTGGCCCTGCGCTTCGATCCCGTCTACGAAGAAATATCTCGACGTTTCCTGGCGAATCCAGAACAGCTGACCGATGCCTTTGGCCGCGCCTGGTTCAAGCTGATCCACCGCGACATGGGGCCGCTATCACGCTACCTCGGCCCGGAATTGCCTGATGAGGAGTTACTCTGGCAAGACCCGATCCCGGCGCTGGATCATGCGCTGGTCGATGATCAGGACATCGCCGTGCTCAAAGGCAAAATCCTCGCTTCGGGCCTGACGGTGGGGCAACTGGTGTCGACGGCCTGGGCGGCAGCTTCAACCTTCCGTGGTTCGGACAAACGCGGCGGCGCCAACGGTGGACGCCTGCGCCTGGCGCCGCAGAAGTTCTGGCAAGCCAACCAGCCCGAGCAACTGGCCAACGTGCTGGGGAAACTGGAAAACGTCCAGCGCGAGTTCAATAACAGCCAGGCCAGTGGCAAGAAAATCTCCCTGGCCGACCTGATCGTGCTCGGCGGCAGTGCCGCGATCGAGCAGGCCGCGAAAAATGCCGGCCACAACGTGACAGTGGCCTTCACGCCGGGCCGTATGGACGCCAGCCAGGAACAGACGGATGTCGAGTCGTTCGGCTTTCTGGAACCCATTGCCGACGGCTTTCGCAACTACCTCAAGGGCCGCTATCGGGTGTCGGCCGAGGCGCTGTTGATCGATAAGGCGCAGTTGCTGACCCTGACCGCCCCGCAGATGACCGTGCTGATCGGCGGTCTGCGCGTGCTTGATACCAACGTCGGGCAAACAGCCCACGGCGTCTTCACCCAGCGCCCGGGGGTGTTGAGCAACGATTTCTTCCGTAACCTGCTGGACATGAGCGTGGAATGGACACCGACCTCGGGCACCGGCGAAACCTTCGAGGCGCGAGACCGCAAGAGTGGTGCAGTGAAATGGACCGGTACCCGGGTCGACCTGGTGTTTGGCTCCAACGCGCAATTGCGCGCGCTGTCGGAGTTCTATGGCAGCGATGATGGCGAGGAAAGTTTCATCAGGGACTTTGTGGCGGCGTGGAGCAAGGTGATGAACCTGGATCGATTCGACTTAAACCGCGTCGTCTAGAGGAGATGTTGTCATAACGCTGGCATTACCGGCAAAAAGTGCCTCGGCTCGCCCTCCGGCTCCTACATCCGCGGAGGGCATCCAGCGACCATAAACCTTGGCGATCATGGTCCGGTCTTTGTGGCCAAGTTGCTTGGCTACCCACATTGGATTCTCGCCAGCGGATAGCATCATGGAGGCATAGGTGTGGCGACTCTGGTAGGGGCGCTCGCCGCCTGCCTGTCCTGTTTTCCCTGTCGGCATTCGCCGAGCCGCTGAGCGGCGCGTACCGTGCGGTATACGTCGTGGCCGAGCCGCAAGGTGTCGCGATGCAGCGACAGGAACTAACCCGGGCCATGTGGCGAACGGGCGGATCGACCGATACCAGTATTACGGCTTCCAGTTTGCGCGCATCCAGCAATCACTACGTGATGGCCTCGGCCAAGCCTTCACCTGACGGCGTAAGGTTGACGTCCGGCTGAATGCAGTTGAGTTAAATATAATAAGTCAATGGATTCATTGGGGTTCTTGTTTTTCTTTCACTGCTGAACTCTGAGTTATTGAGACTGCTTTTTAAGTGCAAAATTTTAGATACGCTTTATTCTCTGAAATATTGAGACCGCCTCACTTGTATTTTAGAAAGCTCTAACTAGTATTTCCATCTCATCAACACGGATGGAAGGAACGCAGATGAGTAATTTCAGGATTATGAGTGCAGTCACCGCCAGCTATGGTCCGCAAGTAAAACAGAAGTACCGAAGCTCAGATAATTTTCCGAACTGGAACACGCCAGAAAATGGCAAACTGAAATTTCAAGTAATTGTTCCAGATGGTTATCCTCAGCCTACCTTTGGGATTGCCGAGCAAAGAGCCGTGGCGTCGGATAAGGACTGGTACCATAATCTGTCTGACAACGTGGTTATCGATGTGACATCCGGCGATGGCGCTGCGGGGGCACATGGTCTGTATATCGGTACCACCTCTAAGCTACCTGCTGGTCTTGATCCGAATCAAAAGTACGTTGTTATAGCTTTTGTTTCGGACAGCTAACGTAGAATCATTAGTACCGCTTAGCGGCGTACAGGACAGTACTTTGAAACAAAGCCCAGCCATCGTGCTGGGCTTTTTCGTTTCAGATGTGTGGTAGAGCAGCGGTCAGCTCGTTGGGCTCATAACCCGAAGGTTGTCGGTTCGAATCCGGCCCTCGAAACCATTTACTGCAGCCAGTTCAGCCTCGCGGAAGGCCTGGACACTGAAAAGCCGGCAAGTTCAGTTACGGGAAAACACCGGCAGCCCGCGCGCCCTAATCTCACATGCTTGTGGGGTGGCGCGAGACTGGAGCGGCGAGATCGATGCAAAAGGGTGTCGACGCTGGTAAGGAGCTCGGTGTAAGCAGGGGGAATTAGCCTCGCACCTATTCGATCAATGCGATGCTTTCAACGGGTTTTCCCGTTACCGGATCCTTCATTGACGAGCGACGGAAGCGACCGGACGCGACAATCTGGTCAAGAACAGCATCTACCGCCTGCATCGTGTTTGGTTGTCGTGCGTAGCGCGAGCGTAGGATGAAATCCAGCGAATAGCGCTTGACTTTCACAAGTCCTTCCTTGGTTTTGCCGATTGGCATTTCAGTTACGGCAGCCTCGTGGAATACGTCCACCAATCGATCGATGTATAGGCCACCCATACCGCCGCCATATGGAAGATCTATCCAGCCTGGTTCGGATGGGCTAACGCGGATCGATGTTTGAAGTGCGTGAAGAGCTGCTTCCAGCTGTTCCATTTTCGAGGTATGCAGGAAGTCTACAAGGCGATCACCCTGTGCCTGGTGAACACCAAGTGCGCGGCATAAGTCTGCTTTGCGCATGCCTTGCTTCATCATCTCGTTCCAAAGAGTAATCTTCGCAACCGTGGCAGCGGGCAAATTGACGACATGTTCTCCATCTTCTGGTGGAGTTGCTTCAGGAATGGCTTCGCGATCATCTACATACATAGAGAGTGTGGTCGCTATCGCGTCATCTGCTTCGCGGATTGCGTGTGCGAGATCATCACCAAAGCTGTTCAGCTTTGGCAGGTCTCGACAGAAGACAGCAACGCCGTTGGTATCTTGCTCAAAACGAATTGCGTAGTCGTACATGGTCACTCCTTAAAGATGATCGTCCAGCATTCAGACGTGGTCACCAGACAATACGCTCGAGTAGTCAAAGCGTGGGTGACAGCCATTGGCCTAGACCCTGCCATGTACGGTACTCACACGCTACGAAAAACCAAGGCATCGCTGATCTATCGCAGGACGAAGAATCTGAGAGCTGTCCAACTTCTGCTTGGTCATACGAAGCTTGAAAGCACCGTCAGATACCTGGGAATCGAGGTCGATGCTAGACCGTCGCTATCCGACCCAAAGCGGACGGTCGTTAATGACTGACATTGACACTTCAAATGCAGGTTGTTTGAGAAGGTCGCCCCACAAAGGGCGTTGGTCTACCGTTTGACTATAGTGTTCACCTCTGACTTGCCAATCAGGGACCAACAGCGGGAGTACAAAGGATGCACAGGATCAGAAACATCACCATCAACCTCCTGTCCATTGCGGTGCTGGGCAGCTCCCAGGTCGTTCTTGCCCAGGACGGCATGGAAACCCAGGGCGGCCAACCGCCTCCCGGGTCGCGCAGTTCCATTCAGGACTTCGACTACCAGATCAAATACCAGCGCGCATTCGAAGCCGTGCTGTGGAACATGCCGGCGATCGCCATCTACAGTTTCAGGCGCGCAGCCTTTGACAACCTGGGGGTCAAGGACAACGACATCATTGCCTACTCGGCGCCGGCGACGCCGAAACTGGAGGCCATCACTGCCAATAGCAGCACGCCTTACATCACGGCATTCACCGACCTGCAAAAAGACCCGGTTGTCCTGGAGTTACCCGCCGCCAGCGAGGAGGGCAGCGTATACGGGCAGGTGGTGGATGCGTGGCAGCTCACAATCGCCGACGTTGGCCCGTCGGGTCTGGACAAGGGCAAGGGCGGGAAATTGCTGTTTACGCCGCCGGGTTATACCGGCGATGTCCCTGCTGGCTACATTCACGTTCCTTCCCCCAATTATCGAATCGCCCTCGCTTTCCGCTCTGTGCGCGCGCCCGGCAAGAGCGCCGCTGACGCTTATCAGTATGCAAAGAAACTGCGCATGTATTACCTGGCAGAAGCGGGCAATCCCCCGCAGCAGCGCTTCATAGACCCGATCGACAAGGTGTACCCGACGCTGCCCTTCTATGACGAGCGGCACTTCGCCGATATGCATGCGGTGATCAGCACTGAACCGGCGCGCCCACAGGACAAGGTAATGCTCGGGATGCTGCGGTCACTGGGCATTGAGAAAGGCAAGCCGTTTGCCCCGGATGAAGTGACAAAAAAAGCCATGCGCCAGGCCGCAATAGACGCCTGGTTCTACCTGCAACACTGGTTCGATAACATGCCCAAAGACAAGTTCTATTGGCCCGATCGCCACTATGCCTCGCTGTTGATGACCGATGGAAACAAGCGTTTCTCTTTTGAATACGCTGACAGCATTGACCTGATCGGGCGGGCGGCGGAGTACTTCTGGTGTACCTATATGCCCAAGGAATTGAGCGATTCACCGGCCACCCAATACCTGATGGCCATGGCGGATAAAAACGGCAAGCCGCTCGAAGCCGGCCAGAACTACAAGATCGATGTACCGGCAAAGATGCCGGTCAAGCAGTTCTGGGCATTGACCGTTTATAACCGTGACACCATGTCGTTCATCTACAGCGATACCAATCGCACGACGCTGTCCTCGTACGATCTGGATGCAATGAAGAAAAATGCCGACGGTAGCGTCACGATTTACATCGGTCCCAAACCGCCAGAAGGATTGCAAAGCAACTGGATTCCAACGGCCGGCAAGCGACCGTTACCGGCCATGCGTTTTTATGGCGGCACTGAGGCACTCAACGACAAGAGCTTCAAACTGCCGGATGTCGAAAGGGTTGAGTGAGCTGCGCGCTCAACGTACGTCGGTCGCGGCGGGTAAATTGCCCATCGCGACGGCGTCCCTGCTGGCGGCAAATGCCAAACCCCTGACGGCAAATGACAATTCTTTGGCCAGCAACAATCGCAATATGGCGTTGACGTAATAACCGTTACCCGTCATTGCCTGCCAAAGGAAAACAATAATGCCAATGCCCGTACCGTTCTTCGATCACAAGGAACTGCTGACCCTCAATACCAACGAGATGCCGATCTACAAAGATGCCATGGCACCTTATTTTCCCGGCGTTGATGTGCAACCGCTCTACCTGGACCCGAACCTGGGCATCTGGACGTTGCGGGTGATCTTCCAGCCCGGTGTGCGCCTGCCTTGCCATTACCACACCGGCCCTGTTCATCTGTTCACGATGTCGGGCCGCTGGCACTACGTCGAGTACCCGGATCAGCCGCAGACAGCGGGCTGCTACCTCTATGAGCCGGGCGGCTCGATCCATACCTTCATGGTTCCCGAAGACAACACCGAGCCCACCGACACCTTCATGGTGGTCTATGGCGCCAACATCAACTTCGACCAGGACGGCAACTTCGTGAACGTCATGGACGCCACGGACATCATGCAAATCATCGATCGCCTGGTGAAGGAACGCGGCCTGGAGCCTGCCAGGTACATCCGTCCCGGCAGCGCCGGTTACACCGTCGGCTGAGTACTCGCGGCGGGCGCCACGGCGCCCGTCAATCCGGTCAATTTTTGGAGAGTGCTCAATGAGCCATCCTGCCATGCCAACCGGCATCGAAGGGCAGACGCCTGACGTGCCGCGTTCGGTGTTCATTACAGGTGCTAGCGGTTTTATCGGCCAGGCCCTGGCCCGTCGTTATCGTGCGCTGGGGGTCGAGGTTCGCGGCATGGACCTGCGGGCCGATGCGGCCAACGGCGTAGTCGCCGGCGATCTGACCCGCCCGCAGGAATGGGCCGGCCATGCCCACGGCTGCGAGTTGTTCATCAACACCGCGGCCGTGGTGTCCCTGGCGGCACCCTGGAAACAGTACCGCGAGGTGTCCGTTCGCGGTGTGCGCAATTGCCTGGACGTGGCGATCCAAAGCGGTGCCCGGCGCTTCGTGCAGTTTTCCTCCATCGCTGCCCTCGGCTGGGAATATCCCGAGCAGGCAGACGAGCGCACTGACGTGGTCATCGGTGATCACTATCGCTACGGCGTTGCCAAGGGCGCGAGTGAGCATGTGGTGCTGGCGGCTCATGCAGCGGGTGAAATCGACTGCACCATCGTCCGTCCGGGCGACGTCTACGGCCCGGGCTCCCGGGCCTGGCTCAGCGAGCCGCTGAAGATGGCCAAGGCCGGCGCGCTGATCCTGCCCAATGGCGGCGAGGGGCGCTGGACGCCGGTGTACATCGAGGACCTGCTCGACGGCGTGATGCTGGCGGCCGGATTGCCTCAGGCGATCGGGCAGATTTTCCACGTCAGCGCGAGCGAGTCGGTCAGCTGTCGCGAGTTTTTCAGCCATCACTGGCACTGGGCCGGACGCAGCGGTGCGCCGCGCAGCCTGCCGCTGGGAGTGGCGGTGGCGCTGACGTGGGCGATCTGGAACGTCAATCGCCTGATACGCCGTCACGACGAAGTGACGCCCGACACCATGTACATGTTTTCGCGCACAGGCGGCATTTCGATCGACAAGGCCCGGCGCCTGCTCGGCTATGCGCCGAAGGTGAGCCTGGAGGAGGGCTTGCGGCGCTCCGAGGCGTGGCTTCGCGAAGTCGGTCAACTGAGCTGATGCGAGCGGGCCGCCGGGTCCCGGCGGCCCAACCTGACAGGGAGAATTCCATGAAAGCTGTTGTCATGCGCGACAAGCAATTGCTGGTCGATTCCATCGCTGCGCCCACGCCGGGGCCGGGCGAGGTGCTGGTCAAGACGCTCGCCTGCGGGATCTGTGGCTCGGACCTGCACATGTTCCATCACTGCGAGCATGTATTGGCCAACTTCAAGCGCGGCCACATTCCGATTGCCTTTGATGACCGCGAGGACGTGGTCTTCGGCCACGAATACTGTGCCGAGATCCTCGATCACGGCCCGGGCAGCGACAAGACGCTCAAGGTGGGGACGCGGGTGTGTTCGCTGCCCTTCGTGATCACGCCGCAGCATTTCCACCACATCGGTTATTCCAATCGTTATCCGGGTGGTTACGGCGAGCAGATGGTGCTGGCCGAACAGATGTTGATGCCGGTGCCCGGCGATCTGCCGCCGGACGTTGCAGCGCTGACCGAGCCCTTGACCGTGGCCGCCCACGCCGTAAACCGCGCCCGCCTTGAGGGCAACGAAGTGCCGGTGGTCATCGGGTGCGGGCCTATCGGCCTGGCCCTGATCGCGGTACTGAAATCCCGTGGTATTGGCCCGGTGGTGGCGTCGGACTTTTCTGCCGGGCGCCGTGCGCTGGCGGAAAAAATGGGCGCCGATGTGGTGGTCAATCCAGCCGAGCAGTCGCCTTACCAGTCCTGGCTGCAAGTGGCGGCGCCGGTCGGCTACGACATCAACGGCCCGATGGCGCTGCTGGGTCTCGGCCCGCAGCCAAGGCCGTGCGTAGTCTTCGAATGCGTGGGCATTCCCGGGCTGATCCAGCAGGTGCTGCAGAATGCGCCGCCGCGCTCGCGCCTGATTGTGGTCGGGGTGTGCATGGAGAGCGACCGGATCGAGCCGCTGATGGGCATCAGCAAGGAAATGAACGTGCATTTTTCCTTCGGCTACACCGGTGAAGAGTTCGCCCACACCCTGCATGCCCTGGCCGACGGCAAGCTCGACGGCGCGCCGATGATTACCGGTCGCGTGTCGCTGGACCAGGTGGCCGGTGCCTTCACCGACCTGACCCAGCCCGACGAGCACGCGAAAATCATCATCACCTACGACTGAGTTTTTATCGCCCTGAACTGCGTGCCGGCCTGCGGGTCGGCGCGCAATTGGGTACGGCGTACCCTCGGCGGCACACCGTACCAGCGCTTGCAGGCGCGATTGAACGAACTCTGCTCGGCATAGCCCAGCAGGCCGGCAATCTGGGCCATGGGCATGTTCGCCTCGGCCAGATACAGCTCGGCCAACTCCCGGCGCGCCAGCTCGACCATGTCTTCGAACACCAGTTCGCTTTCGGCCAGACGCCGTTGCAGCGAGCGTTCACGCAGGCCAAGTTGTTCGGCGATCAGCGGCAAGGCGCAGCGCTGGGTGGGCAACAGGCGGCGGATCGAGGCCTCGACCTGGCTGCCGATTTCCAGTGGGTTGGCGACATCCATGTTGCTGACGTAATCCATCATGGTGTCGTGCAACTGAATGTTGTGCTGGTCGATCGGCTTGCTCAGGCAATCCGGCATAAGCACCAGGGCATTGTGCGCCTGGCCGAAATAAGTGCGGGCACCAAAGAAGCGCTGGTAACGACTCTGCGGCAATCGTGCCTCGGTGCGCGATAGCACCGAATGCGGACGGAAACCCGGCCCGTAGAGCATCTGCAAGGTTTTGAACATCACCCCCAGCGTCAGCTCGATGATCTGGCGTTGGCGCGGAGCAGGGCGCAGACGCAACTCATAAATCAGGTACGGATGCGTGGCGTCGATCTCGGTGTCCAGGCTCACCTGCACGCCAGGGCTATAGGTGTGCAGGTAGCGGGTAACCTCCGACAGCGCTTCGCCGAGGTTGCGCGCATTTTGCGCGATCACCGCCAGCGGACCGAGGATGGTGATGCTTTGTCGCTCGGCCAGACGCAGGCCGAAGTCAGTGCATTGCAACTGTTCGGCACTCAGTTCGAGCAGGTTGATCATCGCCCGGTACGGAATCACCGCCGAGCCATTGTCGAGCAGCCTGGGTTCGATCTGCATTTGGCGCAGCAGGTCCTCGGGATTACCGCCCAGTTCCCGTACAAGCTCGGGAAACCCGGTCAGGGAGGTGGTTTTGATCAAGGCAGTCATGGTCGAGGCTTCTGGCTCTTATTCTATGAAGCGGGCGCCTTGCCGGGTCATGTTCGATCCCGCAAGGCGAGCAGTGTCATCGTCTCTGCATTTTCCACCGACGAACAGGTCAATTCGATCGGTGACGGCAAATGACAAACTTCTGACGTGAAATGACAAAGGATATTTTGCCCCCCCTCTGCATGCTTGCGCAAACAAACAAGAACGCTCAGCCAAGGGGTCAAGACTGACTCCGCACGGTAAGGGCGATGGCGGAGGTCTGCATGCACAACAGGAATTACAACGTTCATACCCTGGTCAAACCCCTGGCCGTGGCCATTTCCCTGGCGTCTGCGGGCGCGGCGCAAGCACTGCCATTCCAGCTGGAAAACGGCTGGGAAGGGGAGTGGAACACCACGCTGTCGGTGGGTTCGCAATGGCGTGCCGAGGATCAGGACCACGATCTCTACAGCGCGGCCAACGGCGCCTTGCTCGGCAAGTCCGGCGGCAACGGCGGGTCGGTAGACGCCGGCAACCTCAACTACGACAAGGGCGACCGCGTCTCGACCATCGCCAAGTTCGTCACCGACCTGTCACTGCGCAATGGCGACATGGGCGGCCTGGTCCGGGTCAAGGGCTGGTATGACGAGGCGCTGAAAGACGAGGACGTCAATTTCGGCAGTGCCTCCAACGGCTATCGCAAGAAGCCGCTGAACGACGATGGCTATGCCGACCTGCAGAAATTCAGCGGCGTCTACCTGCTCGATGCCTACGCCTACAACACCTACTACTTCGATGAGACGCCAGTCCAGGTGCGCCTCGGTCGCCAGGTGGTGAACTGGGGCGAGAGTGCCTACATCCAGGGCATCAACCAGATCAACCCGCTGGACGTACCGGCCTTGCGCCGGCCCGGAACCGAACTCAAGGAAGCCCTGATCCCGGTGTGGATGGGCTACATGAACATCGGCCTGCCGGCCGGGATTTCCATGGAGGCGTTCTACCAGCTCAAGTACGAAGCCACCGCCATCGAAGGTTGCGGACATTATTGGTCGGTCACCGAGAGCGCCATTGGCCAGGACTTTGGCGATTGCCAACTGGGCACCTTCCTCGGTGGCACCAATCCATCGTCGCCGACCAAGATTGCCGCCGGCGCCTACCTGCCGGAGATCAAGGGCAAGGAGCCCCACGACAGCGGCCAGTGGGGCGTGGCGTTCCGCTTCCCGCTGGATGCCCTCGACGGCGAGTTGGGCCTGTACTACCTCAACTATCACTCGCGCACGCCGTACCTGGGCTTGCGCAGCACCGGTAGCGCAGCGCTGACGGAGTTTCCCAACGCCGGGACACCGGGAGCGGTGGCACGCAACGCCCAGGGCCAGTTCGTCGGGCCCAGTTGGGAATACCCGGAAGACATTCGCCTGTACGGCCTGAGCTTCACCACCACTCTGGGCGGATGGTCGATCGGCTCGGAACTGAGCTACTCGCCTAACCAGCCGGCGCAGATCAATGGCGGCGATTTGCTCAACGGCGCCCTGGCCGGTGTCGGCCCGGCGGCCGACCTGCTGCAGCTGGTCAAAGTGCAAAGCCAGTCGTTTACCGCAGGCTGGGATCGTTATGAAAAAACCCAGTTCCAGGTCAATGGCGTGAACGTGTTCCCCAACGTGCTCAAGGCCGAGAACCTGACGGTGGTCGCTGAAGTCGGTTTCCAGTGGAACAACATTCCCCAGGATGACGATGACCGCCGCTACGGTCGTGGCTTCATCTACGGCCTGGGTTCGTCACCGACCATTCCCGCCGGTGGCAACACCTGTACCAGCCCGGTGCCTAGCCTGGTCAACTCCAGTCCGGCCGGCTGCAAGAACGATGGGTATGTCACCGACTTCGCCTGGGGTTATCGCCTGCGTGGCCAGCTTGATTACAACAACTTCCTCGGCACCAGCGTCACGGCATCGCCTTACGCCTTCGTCGGTCAGGACGTCGACGGGGTCTCGATGGACGGCCAGTTCAACGAAGGCCGGATCACCAGCGCCCTGGGCATCACCTTCGATTACAACAAGCAGCACAAGCTCGATTTCAGCTACGTGAGTTTCGACAACAGCGCCGAATACGACCCACTGCACGACCGCGATTTCTACTCCGCCAATTACAGCTACAGCTTCTGACAGAACAATAAGAGGTAAGTCCGATGAACACGATTCTTCATGCCGCGCGCCTGGGCGGCATGGCGTCTGCCTTGCTGCTCGCCCTGAGCAGCCCGGCACATGCCCAGATCACTGCCGATCAAGCCGCCCGCCTGGGCAAGGACCTGACGCCGCTGGGTGGCGAGATGGCCGGCAATGCCGACGGTTCCATTCCCGCGTACACCGGCGGCCTGGCACAACCCCCGGCCGGTTGGAGCCCTGATCAGGGCTACATCGATCCGTTCGCCAGCGAGAAACCGCTGTTCACCATCACGGCCGCGAACATGGCGCAGTACAAGGACAAGATCACCCCGGGCATGCAGGCGTTGCTGGCCAAGTACCCGAGCTATTCGATTCCCGTCTACCCGACGCATCGTACCGCCATGGTGCCGGCAGCGGTCGCCGACAAGGTCAAACAGCAAGCGGTGCACGTCGAGCTCAACGGCTTTGGCGTGAATAACCTGAACGGTTCGACCACGCCTTTCCCGATTCCGAAAAATGGCCTGGAAGCGATCTGGAACCATAACGTGCGCTACCTCGGCGGTGGCTTGCAGCGCACCTATGCGTCCTTCCCGGTGCGCGGCGGGGGTGACTACTACGCCTTGCGCATCGAGGAAAACCGCGTCTTCGACACCAACATGGACAAACAGTCGGACAACCGCCTGCTCAACTACTCGGCGCGCTTTATCTCCCCGGCCACCCTGGCCGGCACCGTGCAACTGGTGCAGGAGCCGATCGACCAGGTCAAGGAAGTGCGTTCGGCGTGGATCTACAACGTCGGCCAGCGCCGCGTGCGCCGTGCCCCGGACCTCGCCTACGACAACGTCAACGACGGCACCGAAGGCCTGCGGGTGACCGATGACTTCGACGGCTATAACGGCGCGCCGGACCGTTACGAGTGGAAATTGCTGGGCAAGCGCGAAATGTATGTGCCCTACAACGACTACAAGCTCGGTTCCAAGCAGGTCAAGTACAAGGACATCCTCACCGCCAATACCCCCAACACCGACTTGATGCGCTATGAACTGCACCGCGTCTGGGTGGTGGAAGGGACGCTGCGCCCGGACGCCAAGCATGTCTACGGCAAGCGCGTGATGTACCTCGACGAGGATTCCTGGACCGTGCTGGCCAGCGATGCCTACGACACCCGTGGCACCTTGTGGCGTGTTGGCGTGCATCCGCTGATCCAGTATTACGACGCGCAAGTGCCGTGGTACCGCGCCAACATCTGGCATGACCTGAGCAACGGCGGTTACTACCTAGCGGGTCTGGCCAACGAAGAGCAGCAACCGTGGAAATTCGGGATCAAAGGGCGCTTCGTCGACTTCCAGCCCGATGCATTGCGTCGCATGGGCAAGTGATCGAACCGCGTTTTTCTTGAACCCCGCTGCGAACCGCCCTCTGGCGGTTCGCAGGCACACCGGAATACTTTTATGTCCTTACGCCACCTGGAACTGCTGGCGGGCGTCGGCCTGTGCCTGCTCGCCACTTCACTGCGCGCCGAACCGCCCAAACTCGACTATCAGATCAGTGCCAATCACGTGTTCCTGCTCAACATCGCCGACAGCGGCGAGCATCTGGTCGCCGTCGGCGAGCGCGGGGTGGTGATGATTGCCGATGAGCGCTCGCGGGAGTGGCGCTCGGTGCGCTCGGACACCACGCGAACCCTTTCCGGCGTGGCGTTTGCCAGTGCCGATATCGGCGTCGCCGTCGGCCACGGCGGCACACTGATCCGCACTGAAGATGGCGGCAGCCACTGGACGTCAGTCGAGACCGAGGCCAACGGTGACTCCTTGCTCGGCGTCGCGGCGCTGGGGGAAGGGCGCATGGCCGCCTGGGGCGCGTTCGGCCTGTACCTGCTGTCGAAGGACAACGGCGCCAGCTGGGAGCGCCTACCGGTGCTGGATAACGATTTCGACCGGCACATTTCCCAGGTCACGGTACTGGCGGGCGGCGATTGCCTGATGGTCGGCGAGAGCGGCACGCTGGCTCGCTCCCGGGACCACGGCGAAACCTGGCAGGCCCTGCAAAGCCCTTACGCCGGCAGCCTGTTCGGCGCCCTGCAACTGCACAACGGCGACCTGCTGGTCTACGGCATGCGCGGCAACCTGTGGCTGTCCAGCGATGACGGCCAGACCTGGACCAAACGCGACACCGCCACCACTTTCGCCTTCAACGGCGCGGTGCAGCTCAAATCCGGACGTGTCCTGGTCTTCGGCAACAGCGGCCTGCTGTTGGCCAGCGACGACCAGGGACGCAGCTTCAAGCCCCAGCCATCCACCCACACTAGCCTGGCCAAGGCGCTGCAACTGGCCGACGGCCAACTGCTCACGGTCGGCGACCGGGGTGTCACGCCGCTCGGCGCGAACGTGACCGAGCGTCAGGAGTAAGTCATGAGCATTCAGGAAAAATACGTGACGAATGCCGATGGACTGGCGCGCAAGGATTTCGCCCAGGGCATGGTCGGCAAGGTTTCCTACTGGATCTTCCACCGGCGCAAAGCGCTGCTGGCGCTGTTTATCTTGATCACCGTGGCTCTGGGCTACAGCGCGACCAATCTCAAGGTCGAGGCCGGTTTCTTCAAGATGATCCCGCTGCACCACGAGTACATGAAAACCTTCCTCGACTACCAGAAGGATTTCGGTGGCGCCAACAAGGTGCTGGTGGCGGTGAAGAGCAACAAGGGCGAAATCTTTACCCCCGAGGCCATGGCGGTCCTGCGCAAAGTGTCCGATGAGGTGTTCTTCATCAACGGCGTGGAGCGCAGTTCGGTGACTTCGCTCTTTACCTCCAACGTGCGCTACACCGAGGTGGTCGAAGACGGTTTTACCGGTGGCAACCTGGTAGATTCCAGTTACGCCGGCACTCCGCAACAGGTCGCCCAGGCCCGCGAACGTACGCTCAAGTCCGACTGGGTCGGGCGCATTGTCTCCAATGACCTGAGTTCGGCCATGGTCGTGGCCAACCTGCAGGAGACCGATCCGGTCACCGGCAAACGCCTGGACCTGCAGCAAGTCGCCAACACCCTGGAGAAGATTCGCCAGGACAACCAGAACCCTGACATCAGCATCCATATCATCGGCTTCGCCAAATCCATCGGCGACATCGCCGAGGGCGCGTCCGGTGTGCTGGTGTTCTTCATCATCGCCTTCGTCATCAGTGCGCTGCTGTTGTACTGGTATTGCGGCTCGCTGATGTTGACCGGCTGGGCACTGATTTGCGCAATGGTACCGGTGGTCTGGCTGCTTGGGCTGCTGCCGTTGCTGAAGCTGACCCTCGACCCGATGTCGATCCTTGTGCCGTTCCTGATCTTTTCCATCGGCGTGTCCCACGCGGTGCAGATGACCAACGCCTGGAAACTGGAGACCCTGAACGGCGCCGACGGCGTCACCGCCTCGCGCAACTGCTTCCAGAAACTCTTCGTGCCCGGCGCCGTGGCGCTGCTGGCCAACGCCCTGGGCTTTATCGTCATTGCCCTGGTCGACATCGAGATGGTGCGCGAACTGGCAATCACCGCGACCCTGGGTGTGTCGGTGATGATCGTCACCAACAAGATGCTGCTGCCGATTCTGCTGTCCTTCATGCGCCTGTCCGCGGCGGATGCGCAGAAACTGCGCGGCAAGGAAACCCTCGGCGCCGGGCTGTGGGAGCGCCTGGGTGTGCTGGCGACCCGTCGCGGCGCCGCCTGGGCGTTGCTGTGTGCGGCAGTATTGCTGGGGTGGGGCTTGTTTGAAGCGCGGCACCTGCATGTCGGCGATATCGGCGCCGGCGTACCCGAATTGCGTGCGGATTCGCGTTACAACCAGGACGTGGCGGTCATTACCCGGGACTTCGCCATTGGCGTCGACCTGCTGCAGGTGATCGTCAAGGCCCAGGGCGATGAAACCCCCTGCGTCAAACGCGAGGTGCTCGACCCGATCAGCGAGCTGGAGCTGTATTTGCGCCAGGACGACGGCGTGTCTTCGGTGCGCAGCCTCGCCAGTTTTGTCGGCAACATCACCCAGGCCTATGCCGAGACCGACCTGAAGTGGCGCGTGTTGCCCGAACCCACCGCGCAGATCGCCCAGGGTGTGGGCTTTGCGACCCGGGTCGGCACCGAGTACATGAACAGCGCGTGCAATGCGATCCCGGTGTCCATCTACACCAAGGACCACCAGGCCGAGACCATCTCTGGCCTGATGAACCGGATCAAGGCCTTCAAGGCGGCTTATGACAATGACCAGGTCACCTTCCAGCTGGCCTCGGGCAACGTCGGGGTCATGGCGGCCACCAATGAAGTGGTGCACGCCGGCGACCGGCTGGTGAACAGCGCGCTGTTTGCCTCGGTGACCTTGCTGTGCCTGTGGATGTTCCGCTCCTGGCGCATCACCCTCTGCGTGATCATCCCGCTGGCGCTGGTCACGGTGTTGTGCAACGCGCTGATGGCGCTGCTGGGCATCGGCGTCAAGGTCAACACCTTGCCGGTGGTGGCGCTCGGCGTGGGGGTTGGCGTGGACTACGGGATTTATCTGTTCGAGCGCATCAAGCACGAGATGCACGAGGGCGGGCTGGAACTGCGCGAGGCCTTCGTCGAAGCCCTCAAACAGCGCGGCACGGCGTCGGTGTTCACCGCCGTGACCATGACCCTGTCGATCGCCACCTGGGCCTTCTCCAACCTCAAGTTCCAGGCCGACATGGGCATCCTGCTGGCCTTCATGTTCCTGGTGAACATGCTCGGCGCCATCCTGTTGTTGCCAGCACTGGCTGCCTGGCTGCTGCCCCGCAAAACAGGCAGCCGAATCTGACCCCCTGTAGGAGCGAGCATGCTCGCGATGGTGGACCAGACAACGCGGGCATTCAGGTGCTCCGCGTCGTCGTTAAAGTCTCTGATCGACGCTTGTCGGAGTCATTGCCGAGATACCTGGCTCATTGTTGAGCCAGGTTTTTTTCATCCAAAAGGAGCATTAATCCAATGAGGAACACCTTCAGCTACTCCTTGCTGGCCCTTGCCATGGTCGTTGTGCTGGCGGGCGGCGCCCAGGCTGATGTCGGCCAACCAGCCGCCGGGATCCCGGGCATCCCGGCCGGCACTGTCATCACACCTGCCAGCGCCACAGTCATCGCCCAGGACGCCTACCTGTGGGGTTGGCCGATCGTCAACGCCTTCAACCGCCGCACGTCCTTCTCCCGAGCTCCGGAACCGGGATTAGTGGGCGGCATTCTGCCGGCGGCGCCGACCGGCTATATCAGCATGCTCACCGACTACATCACGCCGGAGCAACGCTGGATCGCGCACCCCAACCAGGACGTGGTGTATGGCTTTGGTTATGGCGCCACCGACGACGATCCAATGGTCTTGCAGGTGCCGGACTTCGCTGATCGTTACTGGGTGTATGCGCTTTATGATGCCCGCAGTGAAGAGTTCTCCAGACTGGGCAAACAGTACGGCACCCGACCCGGCAACTATCTGGTGGTCGGGCCGAACTGGAAGGGCACCGTACCCGAGGGCATCACCCAGGTCATCCAGTCGCCTACCGAACTGGTCGCCGTTGGCCCGCGTGTCTTTCTGGACGACAGCGCCGAAGACCGCCAGGCCATTCAGTCGGTCCTCAACCAGGTGGTGGTTTATCCGCTGAGCCGGTACACCGGCAAGACGGTCACCAAGGACTGGAAGGCCACGCCGCATTTCCCTGCGCCGCAAAAGACTTCTGCGGAAGTGCGCTGGGTGAACCCCGAGACTTTCTTCGATCAGCTGCCTGAAGTGCTCGCCAAGGTGCCACCGCTTGCCGGGGAAGAAAGCCGCTACGCGATGATGAAGGCGCTGCTCGATGCCGCCGCCAAGGACCCGGCGGTCAAGGCCGCCATCGTCAAGGCCGCCATCGACACTGAAGAAAAGGTGGTATCGCCGCTGTTCTCGTTCCAGACCAATGGCTCACGGCTGCCCAATGGCTGGAACTCGCCGACCAACGTGGCGCGCTGGGGCAATGACTACCTCACGCGCACGGCCACCGCCAAGTCGAACATGTACACCAATCAACCCGAAGAAACCCGCTACTTCTTCCTTGAAGTGGACGACAAAGGCCAGCGTCTGCAGGGCGATCATCGATACACCCTGACCTTTCCCAAAGGCCAGACACCGCCGGCGGACGGCTTCTGGTCGCTGACCATGTACGACCCTCAGCACTTCTTCGCCCCCAACGCCCTTGACCGTTATTCCCTGGGCACAAAAAACAGCAAAAGCCTGAAGTACAACGCCGACGGCTCGCTGACTCTGTATGTGCAGCACGACTCGCCCGGCAAGGACAAGGAAAGCAACTGGCTCCCGGCGCCCAGCAGTGATTTCGAAGTGACCATCCGCACCTATTGGCCAAAGGCCGAGGTGCTCAGCGGCGAATGGACGCCGCCAGGCGCTGTGCGTCTGGACTGACAGATACCCCCATACAACCAATACAATCAGGAGATAGGGATGATGAATTCGAGCTCCACGCTCAAGCGCTGGTGCAGTGCGATCGCATTGCTCGCGGCAGGCGTTACGTCACAGGCCATGGCCGCAGACAAACCGAATATTCTGGTGATTTTCGGTGATGACATCGGCATCACCAACATCAGCAGGTACAGCAACGGCCTCATGGGCTATCAGACGCCCAATATCGACCGCCTAGCCAAAGAGGGCGTGATGTTCACCGACTATTACGGCGAGCAGAGCTGCACGGCGGGGCGCGCGGCCTTCATCACCGGCCAGCATCCAGTGCGCACCGGCCTGACCAAGGTCGGCATCCCAGGTGCCGCTGTGGGCCTGAAGCCGGAAGACCCAACCATCGCCGAGTTGCTCAAACCGCTCGGATACACCACGGGGCAGTTCGGCAAGAACCACCTGGGTGACCGCGATGAATACTTGCCGACCAACCATGGCTTCGACGAGTTCTTCGGCAATCTCTATCACCTCAATGCCGAAGAAGGTCCGGAAGACCCGGACTGGACCAAGAACCCTGCGATGGACAAGCTGTTCCGTCCCCGCGGCGTGATTCACAGCACTGTCGACGGCAAGATCGAGGACCTCGGTGCCCTGACGAAAAAACGCATGGAAACCATAGACGAAGAATTCCTCGCGGCCTCGACCCATTTCATGGACAAGGCGGTCAAGGCGGACAAGCCGTTCTTTGTCTGGTTCAACTCCACACGCATGCATTACTACACCCACATCAGCGACAAAGTCGCCGGCAGGTCGGGGCAGGGCGAGTACAACGATGGGATGCTCGAACATGATGACCAGGTCGGCCAGTTGTTGAAAAAGCTCGATGAACTGGGTGTCGCCGATAACACCATCGTCATCTACTCCACCGACAACGGTGTGCACTTCAATCAGTGGCCGGACGCAGGCATCACCCCGTTCCGCGGCGAGAAAAACACCAACTGGGAAGGCGGTTTCCGCGTACCGGCCATCGTCCGCTGGCCGAACCACATCAAGCCCGACACCCTCTCCAACCAGGTCATGTCGCACCAGGACTGGATGCCAACCTTGCTCGCCGCCGCAGGGGTCACCGACGTCAAGGAACAGTTGCTCAAGGGATACAAGGCCGGCGCGAAAAACTTCAAGGTGCATCTGGATGGCTACAACTTCCTGCCGTACCTGCAAGGCCAGGAAGCCAAGGGCCCGCGCACCGATTTCTACTACTTCAGCGACGACGGCAAATTGCTCGGCGTGCGTGACGGTGACTGGAAGCTGGTGTTCGCCGAGCAGCGGGCGCACCAGTTCGATGTCTGGCGTGATCCTTTTGTAGAGCTGCGCATCCCCAAGGTTTTCAACCTGCGACGCGATCCGTTCGAGCGTGCGGACACTGACTCCAACAACTACAACCAGTGGTGGGACAAAAAAGTCGGCATCGTCGCCATGCCGGCCCTGGTGCGGGTCCAGCAATTCCTTGGCACCTTCCAGCAATTCCCGCCGCGCCAACGTCCGGCCACCTTCACCGCCGACCAGATGGTCGAGAAGTTCATGCATTACCAGACCCAGTGAAAGGCTGATGGCTGGAGGAACCGATATCCGGCCACCGCTTGCAGATTTGCCCACGCCGGTTTGACGAGCCGGAACCCTCTGCCTAGGGTTCTTGCAGACATTCACTCGTCAGGCTGGCACTTGAGACGAGTTGCGCCCGCCGCACTGCCTTATGAAAGGACGCTCGATATGAACTCATCACGCAAGTTCCTGTTTTGTATTCTGCCCCTGTGTGCCGCGCTCGGCAGCGCCATGCACGCCCAAGCCGCCACACCGGATTTATTGCTGTCCACGCCGGCAACCCCCGATGCAGTGGAAAAGGGCATGCAGGCCGATGGCTACAGCCTGGCGATCTCGGCCTACAACTGGGGTTATCCGCTGGTGCGCATGGAACGAGTGGCACGTGAGTACACCAAGGTTCCCTCACCCAAGCCCGACACCAGTTACCGGGCAGGCCTGAACCAGATCGGCTGGGCCACTTCGCTGGCGTCACCGTCCGCCAAGGACATGCCCACCGCCAACAACGACACCTACTACATGAGCTCGGTGCTGGACCTGACCGAGCCCTACGTGCTGACCGTGCCCGACACCCATGACCGTTATTACGTGGTCGATGTGTTCAATATGTGGCAAGAACTTGAGCATTACGTAGGGCGGCGTACCACCGGTACCCAGGCCGGGAAATTCGTCCTGGTGCCGCCGGGCTGGAAGGGCGAACTGCCAAAGGATGCGAAGCGTCTGGACGTATCGACCAAAAAAATCTGGCTGTGGGGGCGCATTCACGTCAAGCAGGGTGAGGATGTGGCACCTATTCTCGCCTTGCAGAAACAGTTCAGTGTCGTGCCCTTGAGCGGCAAGGCGCACCAGGATGACACCTTGCCGGCGTTGCCGCAGACCGGCGACGACCCGCTGGGTTTCTTCTCCGAACTGGCTTCGGCGCTCAAGGACAATCCGGTCAAGCCTGACGACAAGGCACTGTTTGCCCAGTTCGCCCGTATCGGCCTGACGGAGAAAGGTTTTTCGCCCGACAAACTGAACCCGGCCACGCGCAAGGGGCTGGAGGAGGGTTTGAAAGATGCGCCCTATGTTGCGATTGCCTCGCTGGCCAGTACGTCCGAAGTCCGCAACGGCTGGAACTGGGTGACCGGTCTGGATAGCTTTGGCTACAACTATCCGCTGCGCGCCATGGTGGCGGGGCCGTATCTCGGCGGCCAGGGTGAGCATGAGGCGATGTACCCGATCCGCTTCACCGACAGCAAAAACCAACCCCTCACCGGCGACAATCAATACGAGGTTAAACTGGCTTCGGCACCGCCGGTCAATGCCTTTTGGTCACTGACCATGTACGACGCCAGCGACAAGATGCTGGTCGATAACGAGATCAATCGCTACAAGGTCGGCACCGATACGCAGGGTTTGAAAGTCGCGTCGGACGGTTCGATCACGATTCCAATTTCCCACAAAAAACCTCAAGGCGAAAATGCCGCCAACTGGCTGCCGGCCCCGCAGGGCGGCTTCTATGTACTGCTGCGTTTGTACCAGCCGAAAGAAGACGTATTGTCCGGCAAGTGGCAGTTGCCGCAGTTGAACAAAGTCAATTGAACGTTCGTATGTGAAGATCTGATGATTGGTCAATAGCGCGGCTGACTGTCCGCTATTGGCCGATTCTGTTGAAAAAATCGGTTTTCCCAGACCGTCAGCATACTGACCGCTGAAAATGCCGGTTTTGCGCGTCGCTACGCGAAATCTGAGCCTGGAATCTTTTGCTCAATGCAAAGACTTTAATCTCAAGCGCGTACTTTTCTACCGTGGAAACCACGACCGACTTTTTCAACACATGGATGCCCTTCAAGATGATGAATCTGGATCGTTTCGACGTGACCAACGGCAGTTAGAGGAGGCGTGCAATAACCCTTAGCGGCTAAAACTGAATCGGTTTGCCCTCCGGCTGCAACATCCGTGGAGGGCAGACTGCTCATCTCGCAATTCAAGTCATTGACGATGGGTTGCCGAAAATGCGCAGACCACCCTTTTACGAGCCTGCCCGGACGCCTGGTCGCTGATTATTTTTCCAGAATTCCCGGTAAGTTTTTCTCCGCCCAGATGACAAACAACTTTGCCACTTCGGTGCTCGCGTACTCGGAGTAATGACTGTATTCATCTCTGAACAGAGGCATCCCGTTTTTTACAAGAGAGCAACCGAGGAAGTTGCAGAACAGCTCATTCTGATCAAATACTCGTACGTTCGGGTGTTTGCTCAGGATACTGTCGATCATTGGTTTGAAGTCATTCATCGCCGTTTCTCGAGCGTGTTGACTAACGTCGCAAGCACTCGGGCCACGCTTGAGTGGGCGAGAAAAACAGCTTTTCAGGTCGTGCGTTGTCGTAATGTGCGGGACGAAAAGTATGACGTGGATGCCATTTTTTTCAAGGTAGGCTACCCGTTCTTCAACGCTAGCCTTGGCGCGTTCATCGGGCTTCTTGTCGAGGCCGTCGAGGATGGCATATTTTATTGTTTTGTCTTTTTCAATGATGCTGTTAATCAGGAGTTTTTGATGGTAGGCCCGATTGCCAGAACACGGAGTTGTCGTCGGCTCTGTATTTTCATCAGAAGGCTCGCCCACATTGGGCGGGCAGGCGCCGATTGAAAGAATAGTTTGATGGCTTGTCTTTTTGTTCGCCGCAAGACCTGGAAATAAATGGTTTGCATAGCTGTTGCCCAGTAACAGGATCGTCGGCTTTTCATCTCGATTGGTCATGCAAAACCACCAGCCGTATGACTCCGCCTCTTTGAATGGGTAGCGGTTAATGCAGGTGTCGTTTTTGGTGAACTTCCATAGCGGTCCGACAAATTGGCTATTGAACGCCTCTGCGCTTTTAACCGCCTCGCGTCGCGGAAGTCCATCCAGATTGAAAATGATAAGGCCGGTCACTCCGATGCTTGCCATCAGGATAATCAGAGTCGGCGTCTTGAATCGGCTTTTATTGTTGCGTAGTGGACGCTCAAGAAACCGGTAGGTCATCCAGGCTAAAACGATCGCAATGACGACAGCCGCGATTCTGATTTCTCTGGCGGGTACTTCGCCTTGAATGATCCGCGCGAATGCCAGAAGCGGCCAGTGCCAGAGATAAAGCGGGAAGCTGATCAGGCCAAACCAGACGAATGGTCTGCTGGCGAGGATGTTCTTATTGATCCAGGCATCTGGCCCAGCCGCAATAATCAGAAATGCTCCTGCCACCGGAAGACTCGCCCACCAACCTGGGAAGGCGTCTTCTTTGGTGATATACAGCAAGCCACTGCCGATAAGGGCAATACCGGTAATGGAGAGCGTATTTTTGAGCGTATTGCCGTTTGGACTTGGCGCAGGGTTGAAGAAGATTCTGCATAAAGCCGAGTCTGTGATGTGCGCTATTTTGTCTATCGATGGGCTTCGATAGATTGACAAGTAGGCAAGCAGCGATCCGGCAAGCAGTTCCCAAGCCCGGGTCTGCGGTAGATAGAATGTTGAGGACGGGTCGCTGTGAATGTTGTTTATGTTGAGACCAAACGACAGCAAGCAGCCGACGACTATCAAAGACAGAGCGTTGGCCCGTTTCTTCCAGGCCAACCACAATACTAACGGCCAGAGAATATAAAACTGCTCTTCGATGCCGAGCGACCATAAGTGCAGGAAGGGTTTGATTTCAGCGGAAGTGTCGAAGTAGCCGCTTTCATCCCACAATACGATGTTGGAAATGAATGCAGAACCACCGGCCAAATGCTTGCCCAACTGAGAATACTCGTCAGGAAACAACACGAACCAGCCAAACAAACAACAGGACCCAAGAACCAGAATCAGTGCCGGAAAAATTCGCTTTATACGACGTCCGTAGAACTCGGAAAACCTGAATGAGCCGCTTTCCAGATTTTTGAAAATGATAATCGATATCAAATATCCGGAGATGACAAAAAATACATCAACGCCGATGAACCCACCTTTGAGCCAGACCGGGAACGCGTGATAAAACACGACAGCCAGGACCGCGACTGCACGAAGCCCGTCAATGTCCGGCCGATATTCAGGATGTGCAAACTGGGGTTGGGCAGCAGAGGTCTTCGGCTCCATGAGTGAAGTCATTGTTGACATCCCGCTCCCTGTTTAAAGAACTCATTATTATTAAAATTTTCCCATGATAGACGTAAAGATAATCTCAGACCTAGAGTTAAAAGGGACCGCCTGGCAAAATGCTCGTCGTTTAATTGTTGTTTAAAGTGCTGAAGGATGCGCGGCACATATTTCCATTTTCCTTGAAATGGCCGTTCCAGAGCGCTTTGAGCGGTGGCACTGGGTTTGCCAATCAGTTGATGCGGTGCCGCTCCACGGGCGCAAATCTGTTGCTGCTTCCCCGCTGGTCTGCTTGTATCCTTACGCACGGCGAGGACATACGCCTGTTTATGCCTGGAACCGGATTTTCCATTGGGTACTGATGTGAGACGTGACCTTCATCTTGTTGTGCTGCTGCTACTGATTGTCGGCTGTTCATTGGCGTCGCTGACCCTGTGGAAAGTCATGGACTCCCGAGAGCGAGTGCTGGATGAGGCGAATATCCATGGCTTGAACCTCACCCAGGCGCTGTCCACTTACAGCGATGGCATCGTCCGCCAGAGCTCCTTGCTGTTGCTCGGGCTTGTCGAACGTCTTGAAACCGAAGGCAGCGACCCTGCACACATCCAGCGGCTGAACGTGCTGGTCGGACGCCAGCAACCCTTGATGCCGCAGTTGAGCGGCGTGACCATCTATGACAGGCATGGGCATTGGTTGATGTCCTCCAATCGACCGATCCCGGTCGGTGCCAACAGCAGCGATCGCGCTTATTTCATTCATCACCGCAGCGACCCCTCGCGTGAGCCCTTTATCGGTCCACCCATTCGCAGCCGCTCCAGCAACGAATGGGTGATTACCGTCAGCCGGCGTTTCAATGACGCTGATGGAACCTTCGCCGGGGTGGTGGCAGTGACCCTGGGCGTGGAAAACTTCCTGCGGCTATTCGGCCAGATCGATGTCGGACAGGAGGGCGCCATCAGCCTGACAGACGCTGACGGCACGCTGCTGGTGCGCTATCCCTTCCGTGAGCAGGACATGGGCCGCAACTTCTCGCAGTCGCCGATCTTTGCCATGTACCTGGTGGATCACTCGATGGGGACCGCGTCCCTCACTTCCACTCTGGATGGCGTGGATCGACTCTACGCGTTTCGCAAGAGCGACAGTCTCGGGCTGGTCACCACCGTGGCGCTGGGCAAACGCGAAGCCTTGACCGCGTGGCGCCGGGAATCCCTGATGTCCGCTGGACTGGCGGGCAGTTTGCTGACGCTCACCGGCATCATTGGCTGGCTGCTGATTCTGCATATCCGCCGGCGGATCAAGGTCGAGTCCGAGTTATTGAGCACTCAGCAACAGTTGCTCGACTCCAATCGGCAATTGGAAATGCTGGCGATGAAAGATGCCCTGACCGGCCTGGCGAATCGCCGCTGTTTCGACGAAGCCTTGCTCATGGAGACGCGTCGAGCGCAGCGTGATGGCAGCTCGCTGGGGTTGTTGATGATTGATATCGACTTTTTCAAAGGCTTCAACGACAGCCTTGGACACGTGGCCGGCGACGCTTGCCTGCAGGCGGTCAGCCGCGTTCTCGAGGGGAGCGTACGCCGTCCCTCTGACCTGGTGGCGCGCTACGGCGGGGAGGAAATGGCAGTGATCATGCCCAACACTGACCGTGAGGGTGCGCGGGTGGTGGCGCAATTGATCCTCGATCGCATGCAGCAGGCCAACATTCCCCACACTACCAGCCCGTTTGGCCACGTCACCGTCAGTATCGGCATTGCCACCGCCGAAGGCGCGCATTTGGCCCAACTGCAAGGTTTGATCGAGGCTGCGGACCAGGCGTTGTACGACGCCAAGATGAGCGGGCGCAATCGGCTGGCGGAGCAGGGCGCCAGCGTTTTTCCCGAGGCGCTGGCCAACTGAGCGGTGTCAGGCCGTTTGTCGACGCATGGTCATGATGGCCGTGCCGAAAAAGATGAAGGTCGAACCCACAATCCGATTCAGCCAGCGGGAAAACAGCGGGCGGGTCAGCACGCCTTTGGCGCGGGAGGCGAGTTGGGCGTAGAGGCTCAGGGAAAGCAATGACAGCGCCATGAAAATCAGGGTCAGCACCAGGAACTGAGGCACCAGTGCGGCGCTCTGGTCGATGAACTGAGGAAACAGCGCGGTGAAAAAAATCGTCGCCTTGGGGTTGGTCGCCGCCGTGAGAAAGGCCGACTTGAACAGCTTGAGGCGCGAGGGTGCCTGGGTGCCGGGTTGGCCTTCGATAGGCTCAGTGATCAGCGGGGTCTTTTTCAGCAACTGTTTGGCGCCGAGATAGAACAGATAGCCCGCGCCGGCGATTTTCACTGCATTGAAGATCAACTCGGAACTGGCGATCAGGGCGCCCAGGCCCAGCATCGCGGCGGCGGACATGCAGAACAGTCCGCTGATATTGCCCAGCGTCGACCACAGGGTGGATTTTGTGCCGTAGGCCAGGCTGTTATGCAGTGCCATCAGGGTGGCGGGGCCAGGGCTGGCGACGGAGACCGCGGCGACCAGGGTATACGCGAGGATCGAGTGAACTTCCATTTTCTGAACTCGTAGTCATGAAGGCGCCAATTCTACGTGTAAATACCTGTGGGGCAACGGCTAATTACACGCCAGATTCACTGCTTTGGCTGCACGCTGCAGCTCAAGCTTGACGTCGACCGGAATCCGTTGCTTGACCAGGCGTTGCTCGAGAAACACTTGATCGCCACGGGTATCCACCTCGGCATCCAGGGCCGCGACCTGGGATTCGATGGCGGCCGCGTGAGCGTCGATCACCGCATTGACCTCCGCTTCGCTGTGAGCGCTGTCGAGCGCGCGGATCAGCGCCGCGACCTTGGCTTCCTCCTCCTGGGTGTAATCATCCAGCGACAAGCCTGCCGCCATCGCCCGCGCGCGAATTTCCACCCCTTTGAGCGCCTGCCGGGCATCGGAACACAGCGCATCGTGCCTGGGCGGAACCACCACGATCCACTGCAGCAGGGCAAAACTCACCACGCCAACCGCCAGCAAGCTGACGCCCACGATCAACCTGCGCGTCATGGTCGCGCCCTCGAATAGCCGGGGACTGAGGATTCAAATGGCATTGCGTGGACTCTGTTTACCGAAGTCCAAGCGTAGCATCGGAACAGCTCGGCTATGCTCGCCTCCTGTCAGCGGCAGGCTGCGGTATTGGTTGAGCGCCCGACGATGCAGCGTCAATCAAGGATGAAAGGTGCGGCCCAGCGCGTCCAGGCGCGTGGCGATGGGCGGCAGACGCTGGCTGCTTTGGGACAAGGTGCCGAGTCCGGTGTTTGGCGGATTAACCCGGCATTTGCTGTCAAATCAGCAAATCGACCGTCTGCAACATGCGTCGATACGGCGACTGGGCGTGGCCCATTTCGAATTGAATAGTCTCGACGAGGCACTCGAGGAAGCGCTCCGCCGCCGGGCGCAACGGCTGGCCGCTGCGGCTGATGGCGCCGACCGCGGCGCTGCCGATCGGCTCGCGCAAGGGCAGCGTGGTGAGGCCTTCGCGTTGGGCGCAAAACTCCACCAGCGGCCAGGGAAAGACGCTGAGCATGTCGGTGTCGCGCAGCAGACTCAGGGTGATCGACAGCGAATGGGCGAAATGCACATGGCCCTGAGTAGAAATCGTGCTGTCCTGCTGCGAGGTCATGATCCAGTCCGCTGCCGCCAGTTGCGCCATGCTCCGGCTGTCGGCCAGCGGATGTTGCTGGCGGGCAACCACCGCACAGTCGGCAGTGAACAGCGGCAGGTAGGTCAGGTCGCTGCTGGAAAAGCGCGTATCCAGGCGGCCGATGAACAGGTCGACACTGGCATCGCGGACCATCGGGCAGGCCACCGATGACAGGCCTTCATACAGCTCAAGCTGGACCTGCGGGAACAACTGGCGAAAGCGCACGATCGCCTTGGGCATCAGGGTCATTGCCAGCCAGGGCGTCACGGACACCGACAAGCGCCCCACCAACTCGCCGCTGCTGTCGGCCAGCACCTGGCGCGCGCTGACCATCTGCGCCACCAGCAGGCGCGCCTGGATCAGCAGCTTCTTGCCCAGCTCGGTGAAGGCGATTCCGGAGGTATTGCGAATCAA
Organism: Pseudomonas fluorescens; assembly: GCF_019212185.1. Taxonomy (NCBI): domain Bacteria; kingdom Pseudomonadati; phylum Pseudomonadota; class Gammaproteobacteria; order Pseudomonadales; family Pseudomonadaceae; genus Pseudomonas; species Pseudomonas fluorescens. The sequence goes on along the minus strand of NZ_CP078138.1, from coordinate 3,678,369 downwards.
CAACTGGGTCGCGGTATCGGCCTCCAGCTTCTGCAAGGCCTTGGTCACGGCGGCCGGCGAGGTGTCCAGGCGTTTCGCCGCGCCACGGATACTGCCGGCATCCGCCACGGCCACCAGTGCATTGAGTTGGTAGAACTTCATGCTTGCCCCCGCTGTTAACCCTGGGTTGCCCTGTTGACTTTCGATTGCCTGTTGGCCGCTGCGCGCTCGCTTTAAGCTCGAACCCACACCGAGCAAGCCCGCGAGATCGACCAGGGGCTGCCAGACCGTAGCAGAAAACGCCCGGGCACTTTGCGCAAAAGTTGCCTGGCGTTCAACAAGGATCGAGCCAGCCATGTCCCAGACCCTCCCGTTGTTGCAAGAGATCGAGCAGGAAATGCGTGAACTGCGCCAGCAGATCCACGCCCACCCCGAGTTGGGGTATCAGGAAGTCGAGACCAGCGCCCTGGTAGCTGAACGCCTGACCCGCTGGGGTTATCAGGTGACCCGTGGGCTGGCCGAGACCGGCGTGATCGGCACCTTGAAGAAAGGCACCAGCTCACGGGTGATCGGTATTCGCGCCGACATGGACGCGCTGCCGATCCTCGAGAAGACCGGCTTGCCCTATGCCAGCAAGATCCCTGGAAAAATGCATGCCTGCGGGCATGACGGCCACACCACGATGCTGCTGGCGGCGGCCTATGCCCTGGCCCACGACCACCCGTTCGATGGCACCGTGCACCTGATTTTCCAACCGGCCGAAGAAGGCCTGGCCGGTGCCCGGCGGATGATCGAGGAGGGCGTATTGCAGCAGTTTCCCTGCGACGCGGTGTTCGCCGCGCACAATATGCCGGGTTACCCGGTCGGCAAACTGGGCTTTCGCGCCGGACCGTTCATGGCCTCCGCCGACCAGGTCACGGTGACCATTCAGGGTGTCGGCGGCCATGGCGCCATGCCGCACCTGACGGTCGACCCGGTAGTGGTCTGCGCCAGCATCATCATGGCCTTGCAGACCATCGTCTCGCGCAACGTCTCGCCCCAGGACATGAGCGTGATCACCGTCGGCTCGATCAACGCCGGCAAAGCCTCCAACGTGATTCCGGACAGTGCGCAGATGCTGATCTCGGTGCGCGCCCTGAATAACACGGTGCGCGACCGGCTGGAAAGCCAGATCAAGCAGTTGATCCATGCTCAGGCCCAGGCATTCGGGGCGACCGCCGAGATCCACTACAGTGCCGACTACCCGCTGTTGATCAATGACGCCGAGATGACCCGATTCGCCAGCCAGGTCGCCACCGATTGGCTGGGTGAGGGCGAAGTGTTGAACGATATCGTGCCGTTCAACGGCAGTGAGGATTTCGCCTATTTCCTGCAGAAGTGTCCCGGCTGCTACTTGATCATCGGCAATGGCGACGGCGAGAAGAGCTGCATGGCCCACGATCCGCGCTACGACTTCAACGACGACATCCTGATGCGCGGCGCCGGTTTCTGGGTCAAGTTGACCGAAGCCTTCCTGCCGCTGAACCCTTGAATAACGACCCGAAAACCGCGAAAAACCAATAACAATGAGGTCATCATGCAGCTATCCAGACTCTCCTTTCGCGCCCTGTTGCTGGGGCTGATCATCACTCCGCTGGCCCAGGCACAACCGGTGATCAAGTTCGGTGTCGACCCCAGCTACCCACCGTTCGAGCAGAAACAGCCGGACGGATCGCTGAGCGGTTTCGACATCGACCTGGGCAATGCGCTGTGCGCCGAGTTGCAGGTCAAGTGCATCTGGGTCGAGCAGAATTTCGATGGCATGGTTCCGGCCCTCAAGGCGCGCAAGTTCGACGCCATCCTCTCGGCCTTCAGCGCCACTGCGGTGCGCCGTCAACAGGTGGATTTCAGCGACAAGATCTACACCGCGCCGTCGTCCCTCGTGGCGAAAAAGGACAGCGGCCTGCTGCCGACGGCCGAATCGCTGGCCGGGAAATCGGTGGGTGTGGTGCAGGGCACCCTGCATGAGAGCTTCGCCCGGGCGCAGTGGGGCAATAAAGGCGTGAACATTCACACCTACCAGACCCAGGACCAGGTGTTCTCCGACCTGATCAATGGCCGTCTCGATGCCAGCTTCCAGGCTTCCGTGCAGGCCGATGCCGGCTTGCTGCAAACACCCCAGGGCCAGGGCTTCGCCTTTGCCGGCGAGCCGATTACCGACAAGAGCATCATTGGCGACGGCGTGGCCATCGGCATTCGCAAGAACGAACCGCAGTTGAAGGAGCAACTGAACACGGCGCTGGCGAGCATTCGTCAGTCCGGCGAGTACGACCAGATTGCGAAGAAATACTTCAACTTTGACATCTATGGAGAGTGACATGAGCCGACTCGATGACCTTGGCTTCGCCTGCCCGATCGATGACGAGGCGGTGCGTGCCTTCCAGACCCACGGCGCAGTGTGCATCCGCAATGCCTTCAGCCCCGAGCAGATCAGCCTGTTGACCCGTGGCATCGAAAGCAACCTGGCCAGTCCCAGTCCGCGGGCGAAAGTGGCGAGCAGCGCCAGCGATCCGGGCTGGTTCTTCGAGGACTTCTGCAACTGGCAGGAAAACGCCGACTATCGGGATTTCATCTTCAACTCAGCCTTGGCCCCCATCGCCGCAGCCTTGCTCGGCAGCCGCCAGGTGCGCCTGTATCACGACCATCTGCTGGTCAAGGAGCCCAACACCCGACAGCGCACGCCCTGGCACCAGGACCAGCCGTACTACAACATCAGCGGCTCGGACACGGTCAGCTTCTGGATCCCGGTGGACCCGGTGCCCCGGGCCTCGACCCTGGAATTTATCGGCGGCTCGCACAAAGGCCCATGGCTGATGCCGCGCTCCTTCCTCGACAGCCAGGCCAAGTGGTTTGCCGAAGGTTCGCTGGGAGAGTTGCCGGACATCGAAAATCACCGTGAGGATTTTCCGATTCTCGGCTGGGAATTGGCACCCGGGGACATGGTGTGCTTCAACATGCTGACCTTGCATGCTTCGTCCGGGGTCGGCGGGCAGAACCGTCGTCGGGCGTTTTCGGTGCGGGTGATGGGTGATGACGTACGTCACGCGCCACGCCCCTGGAGCACCTCGCCGGAGTTTCCTGGGCTGCGTGAAGCCCTGGCTGCAGACGTGCCGATGGAGCATCCGCTGTTCCCGACCTTGTGGCAGCAGGAAAACCAGCGATAAGGCAAATTGCTGGCCCCTGTCCTTGAAACATTTCGCCAAAATCGCCGAAATTCAGGCGGTTAGACGGAACTGGTAATGCGAAATGTAATGAGTGCATTGATCCCGTTTGCCTTGGCCGGCGTTGCGGTTTCTGCCCAGGCCAAGGAGCTTGCGGCCAATGACCGCTATGTCTGCAGTTGGGGCGCAGGCACGGCGGCCCGGGCGCAGGAGCTGAAATTGTCGGGAGTGTCGCTGTATGCCGCGCGGCAGAAAATTCAGGCCTACAAGTTCAGCAAGCCTTGGATGCGCATGATGGCGTTGGGGATTACCGAGCAGACCTATGACAGTAAATCGCGTATGAAACCGGCCTCAGTGCGTGAGATTTTTTATGGGGATTGTGTGAGGTATAAGGTGGCGCGCAGGTGAGAGCGGGGCGCTTGCCAAACCATTGCCCCCCCCATCGGCGAGGGGGAGCGTCTACTGATTGATCGTGCCTGGCGTGGGATGGACCTCAACCGCCTTGCGGCGCCATCTTGTGCCCGGCGTGTTGCATGTGGTCCTCGTGGTTCTCCACCGCCACCGGCGGCTCCGGCTGCACGCGTTCGGTTTCTTCGGCGAGGAAGGTCAGCAGGGCGTTGATCTCGATGTCGCCAAGGCGCAGGTTGGGCATCGCCAGGTTGTTGTATTGCGCGTACAGCTGCATCGCCAACGGGTCTTTTTCACTGAGCATCTGGTCCGGTTCGCGGATCCAGCGCTTGAGCCACTGCGGGTCGCGCTGGCGGGTGACGCCGATCAGGTCCGGGCCGATGCCGCGCAGGCCGGCGTTGGCCGTGTCGCCCAGGGTGTGGCAGGACGAGCAGCGGGTGCGGTAGATCTGCTCGCCGGCACTCGGTGGACGCAGGGTCGGCGCGCTGGCGTAATCCTGGGTATTGGTGCTCGGTTGCTTCCAGTTCTGCAGGGTCTTGCTCAAGCGGTCGGCGAGGATGTAGGGGTTCTCCATCGGTGAGGATTTCATCCAGCGGCCGGTGCTCTGGTTGCCGATGATCAGGCTCAGGTTGTGGTCCTTGTTGCGTCCGTTGTCGATGCCGTCGATGAACAGCCCGAGGTTTTTGCGCAGGGCGGTGATGTCGTCCTTGTTGCCAGTCAGGAACTGCCAGCCCGGGCCGATGCGGAATTTCTCGGCGTATTTTTTCAATACTTCCGGGGTGTCGGTTTCCGGGTCGATGCTGATGGAGTAGAGGAACACGTCTTTGCCGACCCGGTCACCGAGGATCTTCTGCACCTGCAGCAGGCGCGCGGTTTCCAGCGGACAGGAGTCGGTGCAGGAGGTAAAGATGAAATTGATTGCGACCACCTTGTCTTTGATCATGTCATCGAAGAAGTGCAGGGTCTGGCCGTCCTGATTGATCAGCGCGGTGTTGGGGAAATAATCCTTGCCCCAGGGCGTGCCCGGGTCGCCGTCCTCGGCGGCGCTGACCCAGCGCGCAAGGCCGAGCAGGAACAACAGCAGCAGGCGGATCAGCGGGTTCGGTGCAGTCCAGGATAACGTGCTCATGATGGGCGTCCTGTGCAGGTTACGGATAAAAAACCTTGCACCCCGACCGTCCGGGCCGGGGTGCAAGAGCGTCGCGTTCAGCGCACCGAGACCGGGGCGGTGATGGTCTTGCCGGAAGACGACTTGATCGTCACGCTCGCACCTGCCGCCGGGGCATTGCCGGTGGTGGTGATCGAAACCCGCCAGCGCGCGCCGGTCGGGGCTGACGACAGGGGCGCGGTGCCGAGGCTGACCGGCCCACCGGTGGTCGCGGCAGTCACTGTCAACACCGAGTCGGTCTTCGACGTCGTACCGGCCAGGTCCCAGGTGTAGCGGCTGTTGCTGCGCGCCGTGACGCTGGCGCTGGTCACCTGCAGGTCTTCGTTGCTGGTGACGGCGGCCGGCACGTTGACGGTGACCGTGCCCGGCGTTGCCGAAATACCGCCCTTGGCATCGCGCAGGTCATAGGTGAACACCGCGGTGAAGCCTTCGGTGACCGTGGCCGGTGGGGTGTAAGTGATGGTCGTGCCGTTGGTGGTGACGACGCCCTTGCCGGAGTCCGGCTGACTCAAACCGACCACCGACAGCGGCAGGTTGTTGTCCGGATCGCTGTCGTTGGCCAGGACGTTGAGGGTCACCGGTGCGCCCGCTGCAGTGCTGGCATTGTCGGCGCCGGCAATCGGTTTTTTGTTCTCGCTGCCGTCATCGCCCCCTTCGCCTTCTTCTTCATCGTCAGGGTTGCCGCTGCCCTTGCCGCCGCTGCGGAAAGTCGGCAGCGCAGCGGTGGCGACGTACTCGACACCGTCCCAGCTGGGCAGCGGAGTCGGCATCAGCTCGAACTGGCCGGGGTGCTCGATGTCCCAGCGCAGCAACATCGACGAATCCTCATGCTGGGTATTGTGGCAGTGCTCCATGTAGGTCCCGGCAAACTCACGGAAACGAATGGCCATGGTCACTTCCACCGAGCTGTCGACTTCCGGGCCGATGCGGAACACGTCCTTGCGCGCCCATTTTTCCCAGTCCGGCGGCGCCTTGCCGTCACGGTCGAGAATCACCCCTTCCTCGAAGTGCACGTGCACCGGATGGCTCCAACCGTTGCCACCGTTCTTGATCTTCCACACTTCCAGGGTGCCGTCGCCGCTGAAACCGGCATCGGTCGGCCCGGTGGACAGCGCCGGTGCTGCGGTGAGTTGGCGTGGGTCCATGCTGTAGCCGAAACCGTCATCGGTCTTGATGGTCCAGGGCGCCAGGTCGGTGCCGTCGGAGCGGCCGAAGGTGAAGCTGCGATGGCGCGCCAGTTCGAGCTTGGCCTTGTCGGCCGCATCGTCGCGGTTGATGGTCAGCGGGATCATTTTCTTGCCTTCGGGCTTGCCGGGTTTGGCGGGCTCGTAGGCGACCGGGTCCATACTCTGGTCCTGGCCGGAGTAGGCGTTAACGATCAGTTGCAGGAACTTGCCCACCACCGGGTCACCCTTGTCCCATTTCGGGCCCTTGCTGCTGTCCTTGAGTTCGGCTTTGTACTTGCCGGACAGCACGTCGCCCAAGGGCACCGCGTCTTTCTCCGGACCCTTGCCGGTCTTGTGCTCCATCACGTTGACGAAGTACAGCTTGTCGCCGGTCTTGATCCCGTGTTTGGCGAAATTGATGATGATGTCATAGCGCTCGGCGATGGCCTGGGTCGGCAGGATCGCGTTGTTGTTCTTCAGGTCGCCGTCGCCATCGAGGTCCAGGGTGCCGTCGAACGGCACCGCGTGCTCCATGATGTTGCCGTCGTTGCCGATCATGTGGAACGGCACCCGCGCATAGGACACGCCCGAGCCGGACGGCCCCTGGAATTCACCGCTGGTGCCCTTGATTTCGCGGACCACCGCCAGCTTGAAGTAGCGCGACACCGAGCCGTTGAGAATCCGGAAACGGTAGCTGCGCGCGCGCACGTTGAGAAATGGCTGGTACTGCCAGTTGACCAGCATCTGGTCGCCGAGGAAGCCATCGGTGTTGAACGGGTTGAACCACAACTGGCCGTTGGCATCCCAGGCCTTGTCGCCGAGTACCAGGTTGACGTCGTAGTCGCGGTTGCCCCAGGGCATGGCGCTGCCGCTGGGAAAGCGCAGGTTGACGCCGTCTTCGAAGGTCTCGTTGCCGCGATCGATGGCGCTGTAGTAGTTCATCATCACCGCATTGCCCTTGTAGACGTTCTGCGCGGTGAAATCGAGCATGTGGTCGTGGAACCAGTGGGTGCTCATGGTTTCGCGCCAGTCGCCACGAATCTTGATGCTGCCGTTCTCGCAGGTCTTCTTCGACGGCGCCATGTCGTTGACCCACAGGGTCTCGCCGGGCGAGCAGGGGAACGCCGCGCGCGGGTCTTCGGCCTTGGTGTTGATGGTGTCGTAGCCGGCCAGCTGCACCGGCCAGCGGTAGTCGTAGTACTGGCCGGGGAAGAAGAAGGCGTTGGCATAGCCGTCACTTTCGGCCGGGTTATGGCCGTTGTGTTCGTGGGTGCTGATGGTGTGCAGGCCGAAGCCGTTGTTGGCGGCTGGGTCGATCGGCAGGGCATTGTAGTGCCGCATCAGCAGCGGCTGGCCGTAGCGCACCATCAACAGTTTCGGCGGCAGGGTGCCGTCGAAGGTCCACACCGAGTTGTGGTTCTGGATCGGCATCTTCGGATGGATACGAATGTCGATGCCCTTGGTCGTGCCCTTGGTGGTGGGGATATCCGAGGTCTGGTAGTAGAGCCCGCCCGGGCCGAACTCACCCTTGGCATAGCCATGCATCTGTTTGTTGTCGCGCAGGCCGAGGTTCTGCCGCGCACCGGCTTGCACAGTCTTGAACGCGGCCTGCGGGTAGAACTCGTTCCAGCGCTGGTGCGACCAGCCCTTGCCACCGGGCCGGCCTTCGGCGGGCGAGCCGACCGGGGCGCGGTTGAGGAAGGCTTCGATCTGCGCCTTCCACGGGTTGCGATCCAGCACGTTGGAATACTGGGTGGGGTAGGGGGTCAGGCCCGGTTGCCGCAGGAAGGCTTCCAGCGCAGTGCCCGCCGGCCCGCTGCGGGCGATGCTGTTGGGGTCTTGGCCCGGCATTGGCCCCAGGGTTGGCACCGGGAAGGTCATAGTTGCCGGCGGGGTTTGCGGGTCGAGTTTTTCCGGACCGAATTCCTCGAACAACAGAATCTGCTGGGTGAACGGCTCGGCGCCGAACAACGGGCTGGGCTTGCCGTTGGTGGGGAAGTTGAACGAAGTCTGCAGCGCCGGCGGCAAGACGTTGTCGGTGCGCGGCGTGTTGCGGTCGCCCTGGCCGCCATTGGGCAAGGACAGCGAGCCGTGGTTGGCCTCGGGCATGGTCCTGATTTCCAGCAGCGCGGCGGCCGGGTCGGCGGGCTGCGGCCGATAGTAGGACGGATCGGTGGGAGAGGGCTGGCTCTCGTCGTCCATCGGCGATGCGCCGGCGTCCATCAGGTACAGCGCATAGAACATGGCTGACGCAATGCGCGAACGCTCCATGAACGGGGACGTTGGGGTGGGTTTGCTTTTCATCCGGTTCGCCTCACTGCCTGCGTGGGTGTGTACCGGGCATACTTCGTGTCGATGGCAATGCATGACTTCCTGTAGGAGCGAGCCTGCTCGCGAAAAACTTCCGGACACCGCGTTCATTCTGAATGTCCGCGTAATCGTTGACGTTCTTCGCGAGCAGGCTCGCTCCTACAGGGCATTACCGGGTCGATGGCACTTTGCCCTTTAAATGGGCATGGGGCAAAGTCCGTGCCAGCGTGGTTTTCGGCCTGTTCTGCGGCACTGCGGAGCCCTTACGTCCGTGGGTTGCAGCCCCCTAAAGTGGATCCAATCAATACTGGCCATAAGCCGGGTATTGGGGGGGATATGGGGGGGAATTGGGGGCTGGCCAGGGTTGCGGAAAATCAACGGCGCGACTATATTTCAACATAATGTTGAATTATTGGTCGCCTTCACATGCTGCTTGATACCACCCAAGAACGCCACACCACCCTGCAAGTGTTGCGCGCCGCCATCAGCGCCTTGTCCAGTGTGATCGGGCGCAACACCGAAATCCTCCTGCACGACCTTGAGCGCCCGCAGCAGTCCGTGCTGGCGATTGCCAACGGGCATATTTCCGGGCGCAAGGTCGGCAGCCCGATCCTCGGCGGGCCGGAGCAGGACAAGGGCTTTGCCGCCGTCACCGCAGCCACTGCGCCAGCGACGGCTGCGATCCGGTGGTCATTCCCGACTACCCGACCCTGGTCAACGGCCGCCATCTGCGCAGCGCCACCGTGGTTTTTCGCGACCGCAACGCAACCCCCTTCGCCAGCCTCTGCATCAACGCCGACCTCACCGGCCTGAGCGTCGCCCAAGCCTTCCTCGAACAGCTGCAACCGATGCTCCAACCCACCGGTGAACCGGCTGCGGAACCGGGGGATATGGAAGTGCTGATGGCGCAGATCATCCAGGACTCACTGGCCACCCTCGGCCTGGGCAAGATGAACAAAAAAGCCAAGGTCGAAGCCGTGCGAGTGATGCAGGAGCGCGGCCTGTTCATCGTCAAGGGCGGCGTGGAAAAAGCTGCCACCGCCCCTCGGGGTGACCCGCTTCACCATTTACAACTACCTCGATCAGTTGCGCGGCGATAACGCAGCGCAGCGCTGAATCCTTTTTCATTATTTTGGACCCGACCCTCATGCCCCTGCACATCAACACCCCGCTGATCGAATCCCGCCCCTTAAGCATCGCCGCCCATTGCACGGTCAACCTCAAGCTCGACGCGCTGCAACCCTGCGGCTCATTCAAACTGCGCGGTGTCGGCCACGCCTGCGAAATCCATCGGGCCAACGGTGCTCAGCGGTTTATCTCGTCGTCGGGCGGCAACGCCGGGCTGGCGGTGGCCTACGCCGGGCGCAAAATGGGCGTGCCGGTGGTGGTGGTCGTCCCGGAAACCACCACCGAACGGGCCAAGGAACTGCTGGCGCTGGAAGGCGCCGAAGTGATCGTCCACGGCAGTTCCTGGCAGGAAGCCAACCAACTGGCGCAAGGGCTGATCAAGGGCAGCGACGCCTTTATCCATCCGTTCGACGACCCGCTGCTGTGGACCGGCCACGCCAGCCTGATCGATGAAGTCGCCGCCAGCGGACAAAAACCCGATGCGGTGGTGCTCTCGGTCGGCGGCGGTGGTTTGCTCTGCGGTGTCGTCGAGGGCTTGCAGCGTAATGGCTGGCACGACGTGCCGGTGATCGCCGTCGAAACCCAAGGTGCGGCCTCGTTCCACGCGGCGACCCTGGTGGGCAAGCCGGTGCAGTTGGATCAGATCACTTCGATCGCCACCTCACTGGGCGCCAAACGCGTGTGCGATCAGGCGGTGAACTACCTCGCCAGCCATAGCATCCACAGCGAATTGGTCAGCGATCAGCAGGCGCTGGACGCTTGCGAGCGCTTCCTGTTCGATCACCGGATCCTGGTGGAACCTGCTTGCGGCGCGGCATTGGCGGTGGTCTACAAGGGGGCGGCGCTCAAGTCCTTCAGCAATGTGTTGGTGGTGGTCTGCGGCGGCGGGGCGACGGCGTCGCTGGAGCAGATCCGCCTGTGGGCGCAAAAAACCGCCAACAACCCTTGACCCTGTAGTGGCTTCAGGCTGTTGAATGGCGTCCGCCTACCTCTTGAAAAAGGATTTCACCGGATGCCCCCGTCCCCTTCACAGCCTCTCCCCAAGGGCTGGTCGCTGCTGCTGATTGCCTGGCTGCTGGCCCTGGTGTCCAGCCTGGTCGTGTTGTTCGTTGGCGAAGTCATGGGCCAGGCGCCCTGCGTATTGTGCTGGTTCCAGCGGGCATTCATGTTCCCGCTGGTGGTGGTGTGCTGGGCGTCGCCTGCTGGGTCTCCGACACCAGCGTCTGGCGCTACGGCCTGCCCTTGGCCGGCGCCGGCTGGTTGCTCGCCTTGTTTCACAACCTGCTGTATTTCGGCTTTGTCACCGAAAGCCTGCAACCCTGCGGCGCCGGCCCGTCCTGTTCGGGCGCCGACATGACCATCAGCGGTCTGCCATTGCCGTTGCTGTCACTGGGCGTCTTCAGCCTGTTGCTCATCCTTCTCGAAATCCTCCGCCGGAGAGTCACCCCATGAGTCGTCGCACCCTCGTCATCGCCATCACCGCCGTCGCGGTGATCGGCTTCAGCGCCGCCGCGTTCTACTACAACCGCGCCACCACCCCGGTACAAGTCACTGCGCCCGTGCAGGACAGCAGCGCCCTGGTACGCTTCAACTCGCCAAGCTTCGGCCCGGCCAAAGCCTCGGTGACCGTGGTCGAATTCTTCGACCCGTCCTGCGAAAGCTGCCGCGCCTTCTACCCCATCGTCAAACAAATGATGGCCAAGCACCCGGACGACATTCGCCTGGTGCTGCGCGATGTGCCCCTGCACGTCGGCTCCGAACAAGCCATCCGCCTGCTGGAAACCGCACGCAAACAAGGCGTCTACCCGCAAGTCCTGGAAGCTGTCCTCGAATCCCAGCCGCAATGGCACGACGACGCCAACGCCACCGCCGCCTGGACCGCCGCCATCCAGGCCGGCCTCGACGAAGCCAAGGCCCGGGAAATCCTCATGTCCGCGGAAATCACCGCGACCATCGCCCGCGACGCGCCACCGACGCGAAAACCCTCGGCGTCACCCGCACCCCAAGCTTCTTCGTCAACGGCAAACCCCTGACCAACTTCGGCGCCCAACCGCTGTACGACCTGATCCGCAGCGAAATAAGCGCGCCACGATAACTACGTTGAGGTGAACATGAACACACGCCTGCAACAGGCCATCGATCAAGCGTTCGCCGAGGCCCGGACTGCCATGCAACTGCGCGATATTGCGGTTGCCTATCGCTGGCTGGAACGGGCGCATGTGTTGACCCAGCGCATGCCGTTGGCGCACGCGAAGGCGCATTGGTGGATGTTGCGGGTGGGGTGGTTGGATCGGGATTGGCGGGAAGTGGCGGGGCAGGTGCCGAGGATTTTCGCGGCGCTGGTGTTTTCGCGGATTTGGGTGCCGGTGGGGAATACGGGGAGGGCGCGGGGGTGAGTGCGTTTAGGGTGATGGGGGTTGAGGGGGAGGTGGAGGAGTTGTTGTTGCGGGGGATGGGTAGGGGAAGCAGGGGGCTGGATTGGTGAATTCAGATCCTGATTAACTTTAACGCCTTTGTTTTGAGCGAATCGTGTCCGTGGAGGAAGGGCTACTTTCGGCCAATAGCGGTCATTCAACTGATCAGATGGAGACCGCTAACTGAGGTCAGAACCTCAAGAGTCCCCGCACGTTGGCGAACCACAATCCGAAGGTATACAGTCGCGACTGTGGGCAATTATTTAGTAAATAAGGTGCTGCCGTCGGCGCAGGTGGAACCATGAATAAAACTGACCTAGGCCGATTCAACAAAACAAAGGAACACTTTTAATGAGCTTCTTGGCACAAGTAGCGGCAGAAATTAATAAAAAGTCAAAATTATATAAAGTCGGAAAACTACAAAGCGTACGAAAAAAAATCCATAAATTCTCAAAAATCCCCTCCAGCCAATTGTTCGATCATAGAACTGTATTTGAAGATTGGGGGTGGCACTACGGGGGACGAAAAGAGCTTCAGTTTAACATCGGAATTGAGGGAGAGTTCGTAAGGTACGGTGTCGCCTTTTCCCTAGAATGCAGTCAATCGCTTCCTAATATCGATATGCTCGTTCCCAAGATATCGCGGTTTAATGAGTACCTAAGCGAGTTCTGCGAAAACTTTTCTGACTTGCGTATGTGGCATTACGAAAATGGTGTCCGAAGCTCCGAATACATGCCCTCCTCAATTCCTCAGGAACGAGTCAAAGAAGGTGTTTTTATATTCCTTGGCGCGAGGTCAGGAAAGAGCACTATCGACTATGATAAGATACTGGAAATTCTTGATCGACTACTTCCAATCTATTTGTTCATAGAGGGAGATTTCCCTGAGATGGCTTTGGAGGAAAAGCTACACGATTTTAGATTTATTGCGGGCTGTACAAAAAAACTATCGCAAACTTCAGGCCTACTTACCCAAAGAGAATTGGATATTCGGCTGAGACATAATGACTATCAAAGCAGCCTCTATAAAGAACTATCAGCCTTGCACGGAGAGGATAATGTTGGTACAGAAATATATGCTAACGGCTTAAGCATAGATTTGGTAGTCAAACAGGGTGAAAGTTATTGGTTTTACGAAATCAAGACAGCATCTACTGCCAGAGCCTGCATTCGACAAGCACTTGGACAGATAATGGAATATTCTTTCTGGCCTGGTCATCAGCGCGCCGCAAAATTAGTTATCGTCGGCTCTGCGGTGGCGACTTCGGAGGAGTCTTCGTACATCGAGTACTTACAAGAAACATTTAGACTACCACTCGAATACAGGACGGTTGATTGACTACGCCACTGAGTTATGCCTGCTTCTGGCCGTTAGCTACCTTTCTCGAAAGGCAGCTCCGGGTCGAAAGCCGCCGCTTGGGAGCGACCGCTCCTGGCCGATTTCTGCCTCTCGCAAAGGGCAGTAATCGGCCGATTCTGTTGAAAAAGTCGGCCATGGTTTCCACGGTAGAAAAGTATGCGTCCGAGATTGAAATATTTACTTTTGGCAGAGGCTTCCCGGCGCGGATTTCACGTAGCAGCGTGCAGAAAAAGGCGTTTTCACCCGTCAATGGTCAGGCAGTTTGTGCAGACCGACGTTTTCAACACAATCGGCCAATAGCGGACACCCAGAGCGTCCAAAATCAACCACGAAATAGTACCGTTCCCTTCCGTTATCAAGACGACTGTCTCGGCTCATTCCAAGCGGTTCGATCCGCAAGACGCTCTTCAATGAGCGATGAGCAATCACCCCGGCACACTCGGCACACCAAGCCCGACTTTCACACGGTCCAGCGCCACGATGGTCTTGAACCAGGTCACGTTGGCGTTTTCGGCAAACAATCGCCGCGCCAAAGCCTGGTATTCCTGCATGCTGGCAACGGTTAACACCAGGACGAAATCCACTTCGCCAGTGACGTAGTAGCACTGCTGAACTTCGGGCACCGCGAAGTGTGCCTTCATCGCCTCCAGCGCCTCGATGCTGGTGCGCTCTGCCATCACTTCGACAATGATCGTGATCGGCCGTCCGACAGCGGTGGGATCGACGATGGCGACGTTGCCGGTGATGACGCCCACTTCTTCCATTCGCTTGATGCGGCGTTGAACGGCGGCCGTGGAAAGATTGACCTGCTCGGCCATAAGGCGCAGCGGCAGGGTGTTGTCGCGCTGGACGAGGTCGAGGATGGCACGGTCGAATTTGTCCAAGGATTGAGGTGCAGCGTCGTTTTTGGCCATGGTCAACCCGTGAGAAATTTTCTCGAAAACTATCAGAAAACTGCGGCCCTTTATCTAGCCAAGCGAAATATTATTTTGCCGGCAGTCTGCGTACGCAGCCTTAGTCGCAAACACACTCAGGATATTATTGGCATGCTCGCACTGTTCCATCTTTCCCCCGTCCTGTTGGTGACAGCCATGCTCGTCGTGCTGCGCCGGCCACCTGTTCACGCCGCCCTTGCAGGCACTCTATTGGTCATGGTGCTCTGGTTCGCCGGCGCTGCCGACGCGTGGCGCCTGGGCAGTATGGTGGCCGCCGCTGAAGATACGGCCGTGCTGTTTGCAAGTACGGCTTTCGTGATCGTTCCAGGTCTGCTTTTCGTGATTTTTATCGAGCGCATGGGCGTCAATCTGGCGCTTAGCCAATGGGTGCGGTCACTGGGGCTTGGACGCGGCGATCAAGTCGTGTTTATCGTCCTTGGACTGGCACCGTTGCTCGAAGCGATGACCGGCTTCGGCGTGTCGTTGATCGCTACGGTGCCTTTGCTGCTCAGTCTTTTCGAACGGCGGGTCGCGCTACGAATCGCACTGACCGGCATGGCAATCATGCCCTGGGGAACGCTGGGCCTGGCATCGGTCATTGGTGCTTCGTTGGTTCACCTGGACGCCCCCGCGCTGGCATCGACCTCGGCACTGACCAGCGCACCGGTTTTTTTCACCCTCAGTGCAATCGCGCTCTATCTTGCAGGCGTTCGTGACGCGCGGGAATGGAGGGCGTTGGGCGCTTTCTGGCTGCTGTTTGTGGGCGTGCTTTACTGTGCCAGTCGGTGGCTGGGCCCGGAAATGGCCGGCGTTGCCGCGGGCCTGGTGACGGCAGCCGCGGTACTCTCTGCCGGGCTGTGGCGCCTGCGCCGCAACGATAGCGAGCGCGGAGCGGTGCAATGGCCGCGTCAGGCATGGCCGTATCTGGTGCTGATTGCCTGCATCGTCGCGTTGAAAGTGGTGTGGACGATCACCTCCTGGCAGGATCACTGGGTTGTACAGGGCGCCCAGGTCACCTGGAAGCCACTCGCCTCACCTGGTCTGGCACTGGTTCTGGTGTTGATCGGGCTAGGATTTCACACGCGCAACGCACAACGCCAGACAGCACTCGACGTCAGCATGCCTGCTGCGCTGCTGGCGCGGGCGAAGCGGCCGTTGTTGACCATTTTCTTCTTTCTCGCGATGTCGCAGATGATGGTGAAGGCGGGCTTCCTCGCGGGTTTGATGCAACTGCTGGCAGGCCTGTCGCCCATCGCCGCGACGTCGCTGGTGGCCATGTTTGGCGGGCTGTCAGGCTACATGACCGGGTCGAATGTTGGCGGCAACGCGATCTTCATGCCGGCCATCGCGATGCTGCCCGAATCCTCTCGCCTATTGTTGGCTGCCGTCCAGAACAGCGCGGCAGGGCATGCAGCGCTGGGCTCGCTGTCGATTGTCATGCTGATCCTGGGACTGGCCAAAACCCAGGCCAGGGAGGAAGGCGAGCTGGTCAGGTTTGGCTTCATGCTGGTCTGTCTCAATACCGCGTTAGTCGCGTTGGGCGCAGCGTTGCTGAGTGGATGGATTGGATAGCAGGGTATATTGGGTTGTGAGGAGGGTGTTCCAATCAGTGTTATAGACCACCCGTTTTCGACCCATAGTAGTCAATCACCGAAGGCGCTAATCTCGCAGACACACCTACACAGGTCCTTGAGGACTGTCAGCTCAAAGCGAGAGAGTGGGAGAAGCGCCATGTCAAACGACCAGTGAACCTCTCGGCCATTGATAACAGGGATTGCGATCTTATGTGTGGTGTCATTTTTTAGTAAAAGAAGGGCGGATAATGCTTTTTGTCGTAATGTTGGGCGGAAAACATCCAAGAGCCAAAATTGAAGTCCATGATATTGCCTTCGTAATAGCTGACAGCTTGGAGGAAGCGTACCCGCAACTTAAACAGCATTGGTTTGGATCCCCTACGGGCCTTCATATAGATGCATGGATGGCCATTGATGGGGTTGAAGGGTGGAAGTTGGAGCTGAGCGCTGTAGCTCCACGTCCGGGCTCTATGGGGCTGTACTTCATAAATTTGGGAGGTTATGAGAGTAGAACCTTTGGCGAAGCGCATCACTATGCGCTGATAGTTGCGAAAGATAAGCGGGAAGCGGCGAGGCTCGGTAAGCGTCAGATATTAAAGCACTGGGCCCAGCCCCATACTGATGGCGTGCTGAATGTGGACGACTGTTTGCCGATTGATGCCATAGACGGACGATATGTTCATCTGGTCGAGGGGGCACACAATGGCATTATTCAGTGCAATGACTACATCGTGTTGTCGTAACCTTTGGTGAGCTCAAAAGGTCGTGAATCATTGGATTTCCCCGCACAACAAACGACCGATTTGGCCGATTTCAGCCTATCTTGAAAGGCTGAAACCGACCCAAGTTGTCAAGGGGGCGAGATCCCTTTCTAACTCGCAGTGCCCGCCAAACAACGGGCACCACCCTGATCGTAAAAAACCTACCAGTTATAACTAACCTTCGCCGTAATCTCCCGCCCCGGGTTGTAGTAGTTCGCCGTCCCCGACCCCACCACATGCTGCTCATCCAGCAAATTACTCACGTTCACCGCCAGGTCAGTCCCCTTGGCAATCTGATAATTAAAGGCAGCATCAAAAAGGGTAGTCCCATTACTCTTGCTGGTGTTCTCCGCATTCATGTAATAAGCCCCAACATAACGCGCCCCCAGGCCAACACTGACGTCAGTGCCCGGCACGTCGTAGTAGCTCCACAGCGAAGCCGAGTGCTTGGGTGCGGTGGTGAATTCGTTGCCTTTAAGGGAGCTGCCGTCGTACAGGGTGCCGCGCAGGACTTCGGATTCCATGTAGGAGTAGCCGCCGATCAGGCTGAGGTCCTGGGTGATTTGCGCCTTGGCTTCGAGGTCGAGGCCGCGGACGCGGGATTCGCCGACGGTTTGCTGTTCGATGATGCCGCTGGGCAGGACCACGGCGATGGTGACGTTTTCCTGGGTCAGGTCGTAGACGGCGGCGGAGAACAGGGCGTCCGTGCTCATCGGCGAGTATTTCACGCCGACTTCGTATTGACGGCCGGTCTGTGGGGTGACGCCGACCTGGGGTGGGGAGACGGATTCGACCATGCTGACGTAGGTCGAGACTTCATCGTTGACGATGTAGGTCAGCGCACCGCGGTAGGAGGTTTCCGAGAAGTTGTCTTTTTCCTTGGATTGCAGACCCTTGCTGGTCAGGTCCATGGAGTCGTTGCGCATGCCGCCGGTGACGATGAAACGCTCGTAGAACGACAGGTTCTGCTGCAGGAATACCGCCTTGGTGGTCGCGTCGCGCTTGTTCACGGCATAGGGCGTGAGATCCCGTGAAACCCCGGTGAACACCGGGTTGGCGATGTCGATCGGGGCGGTGAGGGCGTAGAACGAGCTTTCTTTGGTCGACGAATCGAGGTACTCGACGCCCACCAGGCTGCTGCTGTCGATGTTTTCGAAGCGGGCATCGTATTGCAGCATCAGGTTGCCGTTGAACTGGTCGGCTTCGCTGTCCGTTCCGAACAGATAACGGTCAACCGTGGTGCCGACACGCGTCGGGCTATCGCTCAGGTACACGTAGCCGAAATCATCGGTCAGGGTGCTGTAGCGCATGTTGCTGCGCAGCACGAAGCCGTTGTCGAAGTCGTGGGTGACGTTGCCGCTGAGGTTGGTGCGTTCTACATCGTGGAAGTTGTAGCTGGGCTCGCCGAAGAAATCGCTGCGGTCGTATTCCTTGTCCAGCGGGTAGCCACCGCTGTTGGGCGAGCTCTGGGTTTTCAGGTAGTCGAGGACCAGGGTTGCCGAGGTGTAATCGGTCGGCGCCCAGGTCAGGCCGCCCATGAACAACTGGTTGTCGTCCTGGGAGTGGTCGTACTCGCGGTCGCTGTTCTGGCCTTTGGCGGTAAAGCGCCCGGCCACGGTTTTCTCGTCGTTCAGGGCGTCGCCGACATCGATGCCGGTCTCGACATGGTTGAAGGAACCGTAGGTCACATAGCCTTGGCCAAACTGCTCGAAGCGCGGCTGCTTGGTGACGAAGTTCACCGAGCCGCCGGGATCGGCCGGGCCAAACAAAGTGGAGTTGGCGCCCCGCAGAATTTCGATGCGCTCGTAGGCGAACGGGTCTTCGCGGACGCCGCGCATCGAGCTCAGGGTCAGGCCGTCACGGTAGGTGGTGGCCTGGAAGCCGCGAATCTGGAAGTAGTCGTTGCGATCGTCCGAACCGTAGAAGTCGCTGACCACGCCGGGGGTGTATTGCAGCGCCTCTTCGGTGGTGCTGACGCTGCGCTGCTGCATTTCCTTGTTGGTCACCACCGACACCGAGGCGGGGGTGTTGAGGATGCTGGTGGCGACTTTGCCGCCGACCCAGAGCTCCTTGGCGACCACCGATTGGTCGTCGTCATCGGCGCCGGAGCGGACCTTGGCGTTGATGATCACGGGCGCGAGGCGGTAGTCCTCGACGTCGGTGGCGTCCAGTTCCAGCGGGCCGGCAGTGGCGGGGCGCGGGGTCAGCAGGTAGGCGTTCGGGCCTTGCTGCTCGAACTGCAATTCGCTGCCCTGCAGCAACGAGGACAGGGCGGCCGAGGTGTCGAGGCCGCCGTTGACCCCTTGAGTGGTGCGGTTGGCCACGCTCGCCGCATCGTAGGACAGGCTGATGCCGGCCTCGCGGGCAAAGCGGTCAAGCGCCGGCGCCAGTGGGCCGGGCGCGATGTTCCACTGTTGGACCTGGCGGCTGTGCCCGGCGCTCGAAGGTTGCGCCAGTGACGGCAGCATGTAGCTGCCGACGAACAGACCGAGGATCGCCGCCTGCAGGGCTCGACTCAATGGATGGCGCTGTGGAACCGGGGACAAACGCATTTTCTCGCTCCGAGGAAGGGTGTTGGCTGACTGGCCTGTATTCCGGCCTTCCTTACAGGTCGAGCGAGAATGAGAAATTCCCTCATTATATTTTGCAAATATCTTGAGGGGGTGACTGGACTCAGCTGGGGGCGGTCAATGTCACCCAGTAGCGGGTCCGGTAATCGATCTGCAAGCGCAGGGATTGCGCGACCAGGGTCAGTACCTGGTCGTTGTCGGCCAGTTGGAAGGTGCCGGATACGCGGCGCTCGGCCACCTCGTCGGCGCAGCGCAGGACGCCGGGGCGGTAGCGCGACAGTTCGGCAACGAAATCCGCCAGGCGCATATTGCGTGCGCTGATCACGCCGTCGCTCCAGCCCCAAGGGTCGAGGCCGTTATCCTTCAAGTCACGGGGGCCGTTTGCGGTGAATAGCAGTTGATGGGTGGCCTGGACGGGGGGCTGACCCGACCCGGGAAATACCGTCGCGGCGCCGCCCTGAACCGCGAGCAGGGTGCCATCGTCACGCTCGCGGGCCAGCAAGCGGCTGCCCTGGGCGCGAATCAGCCCGTCGCGGGTTTGCACCCACAAAGGGCGGGGGTGCGCCGCGTGTTGATCAGCGCCGACGTCCACGATGAGTTCACCACGGCGCAGAATGATCAGGCGGCGTTGTGGGGTGAAATCGCTGTCGATGGCGCTGTCGCTGTTGAGCTGGATCTGGCTGCCGTCATCGAGCTGGAAGCGCCTTTGTTCGCCGGTGTCGCTGCGCTGCTCGGCCAGCATGGCGGGCAGGGGGGTGTAATCGCGGCCGAACCAGGCCGCACCGCCAACCGTGGCGAACAGCGCCAGCAGTTTCAGACCTTCGCGGCGACCCATGCCCCGGTGGCTGCTATCGAGGGTTTGCCGGGCCAATTGCGCGGGGATGCCGGCGAAGTCATCGCCGAGGGATGCCACGCGCTGCCACGCCAGTTGATGTTCCGGGCGTTGTTGCAGCCAGTGCTGGAAGTCGCCCTGGGTTTGCTCATCGGCCTGGTTGAATCGCAGGCGCACCAGCCAGTCGATGGCCTGGTCGACCAGCGCGGGGTCTAGCGTTTGTGGCTCACGCATCGACATAGCGCAGGCGATAACAGTGTTGCAGGGCCTTGGCCAGGTCGCGTTCCACCGTCGAGACGGAAACACCGAGTTGTGTAGCGATTTGCGCGCAGCTCAGGCCCTCAAGCTGGGCCAGCAGGAAGGCCTGGCGAACCCGTGGCTTGAGGGCGTCGAGCATGCGGTCGATACGCTCCAGGGCATCGAGGATCAGTATTCGGCTTTCTTCGCAAGGGACGTCCTGGCGCGGCAGCAGCGCGACGCTTTCGAGGTAGGCCCGTTCGAGTTCGCGTCGGCGGTACTGGTCGATCATCAGTCCGCGGGCAATGCTGCTCAGGTAGGCACGGGGCTCACGCAGAGGGCTTGTCTGGCGGGATTTGAGCAGGCGGACAAAGGTGTCCTGCGCCAGATCCGCCGCGTGCTCGCGGCATCCGGTGCGCCGGCTCAGCCAACCGTGCAGCCACGAATGGTGGGTGCGGTAGAGCAACCCGAGGTCTGCAGTAGCGGGGGAATCGTTGCTGACCATCGGCATCCCGGAAAGTACATGATTGATAATTAATCTCATTCTACTCGGGGGATGGGGTTGCAGGCAAATGGCCTGCGATGCGCGGTGTCAGGTCACGTAGATGGCGGATGTCAGGGCCTCATCGCTGGCAGGCCAGCTCCCACAGGGGTTTTGTAAGCGCCACAGGATCTATGGTCGACACAAAACCCTGTAGGAGCCAGCCTGCTGGCGATGGTCGTCAACGAAAACGCGCGCTGTCTGGATGTACGCGGCGGTCGTGGGTTTTTCGCGAGCAGGCTCGCTCCTACAAGGTTTGAGGTGATGCTCCAAGCCATTAAAAAACCCACCCCTCAGACCACAGATCCATCGTTTCACCCCCCGCGCGCATTTCCCTATATTGCCCCCCATACCCGGTGAGTGACTCAACGCTTGCCGTCTTCAATGCGAGAAGTCTTCATGAATAAAAAAACTGACAGCGCAGGGCTGCCGAATGCCGGTGCGGGGACTCGGGTGGTGTGGGGTGGCGAGCAGGTGCGCCATCCGTATAACGCGACGCAGACGCCGATCGTTGCCAGTGCGGCCTACGGCTACGACGACATCGATCACTGGTACGACGTGGCGCTGGGCAAGGAGCCCGGCTTTATCTACAGCCGTATGAGCAATCCGACAGTCGAAGTGCTGGAAGCGAAGATTTGCGAGCTGGAACAGGCTGCGTCGGCGGTGGCGTTCAGCACCGGCATGGCAGCGATCAGCAGCGTGCTTTACACCTTTCTGATGCATGGCGACCGGGTGGTTTCGACCCGCGACAGCTACGGCGGCACCAATAAAATTTTCGAGGAGTTCCTGCCGCGCATGGGCGTGGCGGTGACCTTGTGCGAGACCTTCGATCACGAGCAGATCGAGGCCGAGATCGCCAAGGGTTGCAAGGTGCTGTACCTGGAAACTCCGACCAACCCGACCCTGAAGATTCTCGACATCCAGCGTCTGGTGACGGCGGCCAAGCGCGTCGGCGCGCTGGTGGTGGCGGACAATACCTTCGCCACACCACTGAACCAGAACCCGCTGGCGCTCGGCGTGGACGTGGTGATTCACAGCGCGACCAAATTCCTCAGCGGTCACGGCGACGTGTTGGGTGGTCTGGTCTGCGGCAGCGAAGCCTTGATGGCCGAGGTGCGGCACTACCGGGAAATCAACGGCGCGGCCCTCGATCCGTTCTCGGCGTTCATGATTATTCGCGGGATGAAAACCCTGGTGCTGCGCATGCGTCAGCAGCAGCACAGCGCGCGCGCCCTGGCGGATTTCCTGTGCACCGAGCCGCTGGTGGAATCGGTGAATTATCCGGGGCTGGCGAGCCATCCGAACCATACGATTGCCTGCGCGCAGATGCGCGGTTTCGGCGCCATCGTCAGCTTTGTGCTGGTGGGGGGCATGGACACGGTCAAGCTGCTGCTGCCGCGTCTGCGTTATGCCCACTGTGCGGGCAATCTCGGTGCGGTGGAAACCATCTACGGCCCGGCGCGCACCACCAGTCACGTCGAGAACACCCTGGAGGAGCGTCAGGCCCTGGGGATTTCCGAAGGGTTGGTGCGGGTCTCGGTTGGCATCGAAGACACCGACGACCTGCTCGAAGACCTGCAACAAGCCTTTGCTTTTGTCCGCCGCTCGCGCGAACCGCAAGCCTCGGCCGTCACCCGGTCCGCCGTCCAGCAGCCTTGCCCCGAGACCGCAGGCTGACCCCGGCGTCCCCCATCCCACGGCACCTCCCGCCGTGGGACTTCATGAAGAGCGATAACAATAAAACGTAGCGGCGACCTGTTTTTCCTCTGCCAGGTAACTCGCGCAGACGCGTGCCCTAACTACTTTCATGAGAACAACCATGTCCAGACAAGAACAACAACTCAATCCGCGTTCCGGATTCAAACAGGAAATGCAGACCCGGCATATTGTCATGCTCGCCCTCGGCGGCGTGATCGGCACCGGGCTGTTCCTCACCTCCGGCTACACCGTCAACCAGGCCGGGCCGATGGGCGCGGTGATCGCCTACATCATCGGCGCGCTGATGGTGTACATGGTGATGATGTGCCTCGGCGAACTGGCGGTGCAGATGCCCGAGACCGGTTCCTTCAGCACCTACGCCACCCGCTTTCTCGGCCCTGGCACCGGCTACACCGTGGCCTGGTTGTACTGGCTGACCTGGACCGTGGCCATCGGCTCGGAATTCACCGCCGCCGGGATCCTCATGACCCGCTGGTTCCCCGACACCCCGGTGTGGATCTGGAGCGCGATGTTTGCCGGCGTGGTGTTCCTCACCAACGTGATCTCGGTTCGACTGTTTGCCGAGACCGAGTTCTGGTTGTCGCTGATTAAGGTGGTGACGGTGATCGTGTTCCTGATGATCGGCGGCGGGGCGATTCTCGGCTTGTTGAACATCGAACAGGCGCACAGCATCGGCCTCGGCAACTTCACCCGCGAAGGGCTGTTCCCCACCGGCTTCATGCCGATCGCCATGACCCTGCTGGCGGTGGCCTTTGCCTTCTCCGGCACCGAACTGATCGGCATTGCCGCCGGTGAAACCAAGGACCCGCAACGCAACGTGCCCCGGGCGATCCGCACCACGGTGCTGCGCCTGGCGATCTTCTTTGTCGGCACTATCTTCGTCCTGGCGACCCTGTTGCCTCGCGAGCAGGCCGGTCTGGTGGAGAGTCCGTTCGTCACGGTGTTCACCTATATCGGCATCCCGTACTCAGCGGACATCATGAACTTCGTGATCATCACCGCGCTGTTGTCGGCGGCCAACTCCGGTCTCTATGCGGCCTCGCGGATGCTCTGGACCCTCAGCGATCAGGGGCACTTGCCCAAGCAGTTCTCGGCCCTGACCCGCATGGGTACACCGCTGAACGCGATCATTGTCAGCATGGCCGGTGGTGCCGCGTCCTTGCTCAGCAGCGTGTTCGCCGCCGACACCATCTACCTGGCGCTGGTGTCGATTTCCGGCCTCGCGGTGGTCGTGGTGTGGATGAGCATCGCCGCCAGCCAGATCGCCTTCCGCCGGCACTACGTGGCCAACGGCGGTGACATCAACGACCTGAAGTTCCGCGTCCGTGGTTATCCATGGGTGCCGCTGGGCGCGTTGGTGTGCTGCAGCCTGGCTTGCGTCGGCATCGCCTTCGACCCCGAGCAGCGCGTCGCCCTGTACTTCGGCTTGCCTTTCATCGCCTGGTGCTACTTCGTGT
Organism: Pseudomonas fluorescens; assembly: GCF_019212185.1. NCBI lineage: Bacteria > Pseudomonadati > Pseudomonadota > Gammaproteobacteria > Pseudomonadales > Pseudomonadaceae > Pseudomonas > Pseudomonas fluorescens. The sequence continues at coordinate 3,654,611 of NZ_CP078138.1, read as the reverse complement.
ATTACATTACCCGCAAAAGCCGCGAGCGCCGCTTGTCCCTGGCCCCGGTGGTGTAAACGAGGCGGTCCCGGTTCCCCTGTGGGAGCGAGCCTGCTCGCGAAAAAAACTTGAGAGCACCACACCTCTCTCGCTCCTACAACTACCGCCCCCCGAGCCCCAACCCATGAAGCAAAAACCGCTCCCCCCACTCAACTGGCTACGCGCCTTCGAGGTCTCGGCCCGCAACCTCAACTTCACCCACGCCGCCGACGAGCTGTTCCTGACCCAGGGCGCGGTCAGCCAGCAGATCCGCCAGCTGGAAAGCCACCTCGGCGTGGCGCTGTTCAAGCGCCTGGCCCGGGGCCTGGCGCTGACCGAGGAAGGCCAGTCCTACCTGCCGGTGGTACAGGACGCGATCACCCGGCTGGCGGTGGGCACCAACGAGATTTTCGGCCAGCACCAGCGGCGGCCGATCAAGGTGCGCGGCAGTTTGTCGTTCTTCGTGCACTGGCTGGCGCCGAAGCTGGTGAGCTTCCAGCAGGCCCATCCGCAGGTGGATATCCGCTACATCAGCAATATCTGGGTCAAGGAGCTGGACGGCGAAGACGACATGGAAATTCGCTGGGGTCATGGACAGTGGCCCGGGCTGGTCGCGCAGCGCCTGACCTGGGACAGCCTGGTGCCGGTCTGCTCGCCGGCGCTGATGGCCCGCTCGCCGATCAAGGAGCCCAGCGATGTGGCCCAGCATCGGCTGCTGCACGTGTTGGGTTATGAAGAGGGCTGGGGCTACTGGGCAAATATGGTCGGTGCCCAGGGTGTCGACCCCTCAAGCGGCATGCAGTTCGACACCCTGATTTCCACCTTGCGCATGGCCGAGCTGGGGCAGGGGATTGCCCTGGCGCGTTCGTCGATGGTGGTCGAGTTGCTGCGCGAAGGGCGGCTGGTCGAGCCGTTCCAGCAGCGCATCGAGGCCAGCGAATCGTTTTACCTGGTGCGCGGGGCTGGCGCCGACCAGCACCCCGACGCCGTGATGTTTGCCACCTGGTTGGTCGAACAGGCCCACCGCTTCAAATAAATGGCCGGAGCCCAACATGCGTTATGTGAGTACCCGCAGTTCTGCAATCAGCGCCGATTTCGAACAGGTGGTGTTGTCCGCCATCGCCGCCGACGGCGGTTTGTTTGTGCCGGTCGAGCTGCCGCGTTTCAGCCCGCAGGAGATCGCCAACTGGTCGACCCTGGCCTATGACGAACTGGCCTGGCGGGTGATCAGCCGGTTTGTCGGCGAAGCGATTCCCGAGGGCGATTTGCGCGAGCTGCTCAAGGCCGCCTGCAGCTCTTTCAGCCACCGTTCGGTGGCGCCGTTGCATCAGGTCGACCGTAATGAGTGGGTGCTGGAACTGTTCCATGGCCCGACCCGGTCTTCCAAGGATTTTGCCGCTCAGTTGCAAGCGCAACTGGTGCAGTACTTTTTGCGCAAACGCCAGCGTCGCGCCCTGGTGCTCGGCGCTACCAATGGCGATACCGGGCTGGCGGCGATCGAGGCGTTCAAGGATTGTGAGGACGCCGAGCTGGTGCTGGTCTATCCGCAGACGGGCATCGCGCCGCAGCAGTGGCAGCAGTTGCAGGCGGTGGATCAGCAGCGGGTGCATCGCCTGGCGCTCAATGGCAGCTTCGACCAGTGCCAGACCCTGGTCACCGAAGTGTTCCGAGACTGGCCGTGCGCCGAGTATGAGGCGGTCAGTTTCAACTCGAGCAACTGGGTCAGCGTGCTGGCGCACCTGGTGTTCTATTTCCACGCGGTGTTGCAGTTGGGGGGAGGGCAGCGCCCCATTGGTTTCAGCGTGCCGGCAGCGAGTTTCGCCCAGGTGTATGCCGGCTATATCGCCGAGAAGATGGGCTTGCCGATCACTCAGATGATCGTCGCGACCAATCGCAATGACGCCCTGCATCAGCTGTTCCTGAAGAATCACTACTCTCGCGGGCAGGCCAACAGCACCTTGTCGCCGGCCATGGACCTGTCGATCTTCTCCAACCTCGAACGGTTCCTCTGGGAGCTGTATGGGCATGACGGCGATGCGGTGCGGGCGCTGATGGAGCGCTTCGAGGTCACGGGCGAGATGAGCATGGCCAACGAGTGCTGGTTGCAGGCGCGGATGATCATCGATTCCTACTCGGTGAGCGATGCCGAGACGGTTGAGGAAATCACTTCGCTGCACCGTGACACCGGCTATGTGATCGACCCGCACACCGCCACCGGGGTGCTTGCGGCACGCTTGTATCGGCGCAGCCTGGTGGCGCCGATGGTGACCCTGGGCGAGATTGCGCCCGGCAAGTCGGCGCGGTTGTTGGCCGAATTGGGGATTGCTGTTGCACCGGTCGGGGATGATGAGCTGCAGCCATGCGGGTCGCGGCTGTCTGGCATCGAAGCCGATGATTTGGCGGCGATTCGGCAACGTTTGCAGGCACTGCAAAAGGAGGCGACATGAAGCGCATTCTCGATCCGCTGGACGAGCGAATCATCGCCGAACTGCGACTAAACGCCCGCGCCGCCCATGCCGAGCTGGCGGCCAAGGTCAACCTGTCGCGCAACGCCGTGCGCCAACGCATCGAACGCCTGGAGCGCGACGGCGCGATCCAGGGCTACACGGTACGCACCGGCGAGGGCCTCGACGGCAGTTCGCAGATCAATGCGGTGATCTTCGTCTACCGCTACGACCGCATGCGCGGCGCTGAAGTCCTGCAGGCGTTGCGGGCGATGCCGGAAGTCATCCAGTGCGATGTCATGAGCGGCGAATTCGACCTGATGCTGCGCGTCGGCGCCGCGACCCCGGAACGCGTGCACCGGGTGTGGAACCAGATCTCGGCCCTGCCGGGGGTGGAAAACACCGTGACCTCGTTTGTGTTGTCGTCGGTGGTGTAGACAGCCCATAGCCATGTAGCGCCGAACGCAGGTGTGCATTTGGCGCAGAACCTTGTAGGAGCCAGCCTGCTCGCGCCCAACCTGAGACCGCTGCGGGGTGTCAGGTTGGGCGCGTTATCGTTAACGACCATCGCGAGCAGCGGAACGCCGCCCGGGCGGCTCCAACAGGAGGCAATCTGTGGCCGCAGGCACTGGTCAAAACGCTCAATAAATGAAGCAAATTGGCCTATTTCACTGCCCGCCCCCCACACCTAACCTAGTGCCCAACAACCCACTCACCTGGATCAAGGGCCTATAACAATGACTGAATATAAACTCGCGCTGGTCGGCTTTGGTGGTGTCAACCGTGCCTTGGCGCAGTTGATTGCCGAGCGTAATCAACAGTGGAAAACCGAGCTCGGTTTGACCTTGAAAATCGTCGGCGTGACCGATCTGTTCCTCGGCTCGATCATCGGCCGCGACGGTCTCGACGCCGCGCAACTGGCCAGCCTGCCAGCGGCCAAAGGGGCATTCGCGCAGTTGCCGGGCGGTCATGCCGAAGCACTGAATGAAGCGGTGATCAAGGAATCCGGCGCCGACATTATTGCCGAAGCGACCTTCACCAACCCGGTCGACGGCGAGCCGGCCACCACCTTCTGCCGTTGGGCGCTGGAAGCGGGCAAGCATGTGGTCACCACCAACAAGGGCCCGATTGCCCTGCATGCCGATGAACTCAAGACCCTGGCGCGCCGCAACAACGTGGCCTTCGAATACGAAGGCGCAGTGATGAGTGGCACCCCGGTGATCCGCCTGGCCAAGCAGACCCTGGCCGGCAGCGAGATGAGTGGTTTCGAGGGCATTCTCAATGGCACCTCGAACTTCGTCCTGACCCGCATGGAAAGCGGCCTGGCGTTTGCCGAGGCAGTGCGCGAAGCACAAGAGTTGGGGTACGCCGAAGCCGATCCAAGCGCCGACGTCGATGGCTATGACGTACGCCTGAAAGTGGTGATCCTCGCCAACGAACTGCTCGACGCCAAGCTCAGCATCAACGATGTCAGCTGCCGTGGCATCAGCGCCCTGACCCTGGCCGACATCGACCATGCCCGCGCCGACGGTGCCCGCTGGAAGCTGATCGGTGCCGCCTCGCGCAACGCCGACGGCTCGATCAACGCCAGCGTCGAACCACGCTTGTTGCCCAATGCCCATCCACTGGCAGGGATCAGCGGGGCGATCAATGCCGTGTCGTTCAACACCGGCCTGCTCGGCGCGGTGACCGTCTCGGGCCCAGGCGCCGGGCGCACTGAAACGGCCTATGCGCTGTTGTCCGACATCATCAGCCTGCACAACACCGTTGCCTCTGCCCTGGAGTAAGCCTGTGAACGTATCGCGTCTGGCCCTGGCGGTCGTCGAGCCACAAATCGACGTATTCAACCCGTTTGACGGCAGCGTCATTGGCCGTGTCGACCAGGTCTGTGCGACCCAGGTCCCGCAACTGCTCGAGCAGGGCCGCCAGGGTGCGCGGCTGTGTGCCGGCCTGCCGCGTCATCGCCGGGCGCGAATCCTCGAGCAGGCCGCGCTGGACATCGAGCGCGACGCCCGGGTGTTCGCCCAACTGATTGTCGACGAAGCCGGCAAGACCCTGGTGCAGGCGCAGAAGGAGGTCAAACGCTGCGTCAACACCCTGAAATTGTCGGCTGAAGAGGCCAAGCGCAACGCCGGCGAGGTCGTGCCGTTCGATGCCTACGAAGGCTCGGAATCGCGCCAGGGCTGGTTCACCCGTGAGCCGTTGGGCTTGATCGTGGCGATCACGCCGTACAACGATCCGCTGAACCTGGTGGCGCACAAGCTCGGCCCGGCGATTGCCGGCGGTAATGCGGTGATCCTCAAGCCTTCGGAACTGGCGCCGTTGTCGGCCCTGCGCCTGGTGTCCTACCTGGTGCAGGCCGGGTTGCCGGAGTCGGTGGTGACCGTTGCCACCGGTGGCGCGGAACTGGGCAAGGCGCTGGTGGCGGCCCGTGAGGTGCGAATGATTTCCTTCACCGGCGGCTTCGTCACCGGCGAACAGATCGCCCGCACCGCCGGCTTGAAGAAGCTGGCAATGGACCTCGGCGGCAACGCCCCGGTGATCGTCATGGGTGACTGCGACTTGCCGGCGGCCATCGACAGTTGCGTCTCCGGGGCCTTCTGGGCGGCGGGGCAGAACTGCATCGGCACCCAGCGGCTGCTGGTCCAGGCCTCGGTGTACGAGGCGTTCCGCGAGGGTTTTGTGCGCCAGGCCGCCGCGCTGGTGGCCGGCAATCCGGCGCTGGCCGGCACTGATATCGGTCCGATGATCAGCGTGCAGGCCGCGCAGAATGCCGAGAATGTGGTCGACGAAGCGATCCGTGAAGGTGCCACGCTGCTGTGCGGTCACCAGCGTCAGGGTTCGTGCTACTCGGCGACCGTGCTGGAGAACGTCAATCATGCCAGCCGTTTGTGGCGCCATGAGGTGTTCGCTCCGGTCGTGGTGCTGCAGCCGTTCGACAGCTTCGAGCAGGCGATCGCCCTGGCCAACGAGCCGGAATACAGCCTGCACGCCGGGATCTTCACCGGCAACCTCGACACCGCCTTGCGCGCGGCGCGGCAGATCGAGGCGGGCGGGGTGATGATCAATGACTCGTCCGACTACCGTTTCGATGCGATGCCGTTTGGTGGTTCGAAGTACGGCAGCCTCGGCCGCGAAGGCGTGCGCTTCGCTTATGAGGAGATGACCCAGCCCAAGGTGGTGTGCCTGAACACCCTTGGCTAAGGCTTGATATTCGTTCGAACAGGTCGTTTTGGCACCGGTCAGGTTTGGTCACCCGCCGGTGCCTTTTTTTAGTTGTCGTACCACCTCTGTGCACCATAGACGCACACATTAAGCCCGAATCCCCCAATAACCACGGTTATGAAGGGATTTTCGGGCTTTTTTCATGGGCCGGAAATCAGTCGGTTTTGGTGATTGCGAAATCAGAAAATCGCATGTCATACTACGTCGTACAACAACTGAGAGGCGCTAGACGATCCTCCGAAGATCGTTAGTGCACCTCCAAGGAAGGCGGGTATTTCATGAGTTTTGAAAGTCAGCGCGTCAAACAGATTTCCTCTTCTCCCAGCATGATCATCTCCATGCGTGCCAAGGAACTGGCCAACGAGGGTCGCGACATTGTCGACATGAGCCTCGGCGAACCGGACTTCGATACTCCGGCGCACATCGTCGACGCGGCCGCCCAGGCCATGCGTGACGGCCATACCCGCTACACCGCGCCGCAAGGCACCCTGGCCCTGCGCCAGGCGATCGTCGGCAAGTTCCAGCGCGAAAACGGCCTGGCCTACAGCGTCGACGAAATCACCGTCGGCAACGGCGCCAAGCAAGTCATCTTCAACACCTTCATGGCCACCCTCGAAGCCGGCGACGAGGTGATCATCCCCGCGCCGTACTGGGTCTCCTATTCCGATATCGTCACCCTCAACGGCGGCAGCCCGCAGGTCATTCCTTGTGGCATCGAGGCCGGCTTCAAACTCACCGCCGAGGCGCTGCAAGCCGCTCTGACCGAGAACAGCCGCTGGCTGATCCTCAACTCACCGTCCAACCCGAGCGGGGCGATCTACACCGAGGCCGAATTGCAGGTGCTGGGCAAGGTGCTCGAGGATTTCCCACGAGTGCTGGTGATGTCCGATGAGATCTACGAGCACGTGCTGCTCGCCGACCAGCCCTTCGTCTCGTTCGGCAATGCCTGCCCGCAACTGCGCGAGCGCACGCTGCTGATCAATGGCGTGGCCAAGGCCTACGCCATGACCGGCTGGCGCATCGGTTACGCCGCCGGGCCCAAGGCGTTGATCGCGGCGATCAGCAAGATCCAGTCCCAGAGCACTTCGGGTGCCAGTGCGATTTCCCAGGAAGCGTCGCGCGCCGCCCTCGAAGGACCGCAGGATTTCGTCAGCCGCAGCGCCGCCGAGTACGCCGAGCGCGGGCGCGTGTTGGTGGAGGGGCTGAGTCAGTGCGAAGGTTTGCGCCTGAGCGCACCGGCGGGGGCGTTCTATGCCTTCCCCGAGTGCAGCCAGTTGTTCGGTCGGGTCACTCCCGAAGGGCGAGTGATCAGTGATGACGTCGAGTTGTCGTCCTACTTGCTCAACCACGCCGGTGTGGCGGTGGTGCCGGGCCTGGCATTCGGTTTGCCGGGTTACTTCCGGCTGTCGTTCGCCACCTCGCGAGAAAAAATAGAAAAAGCTGTCGTCAATATCCGCGAAGCGCTGTCAGCCCTGCGCTGAAGCCTTTGCCTTTTGCTGTGCCCAAGCTGCCATAACAATAGTCGGAGATCCCCATGCTCGATAAAAAGAAACAGCTGCTCGCCCTCGTCATTGCTGCGTGCCTGGGCACCAGCGCCGCACAGGCGGACGAATTGACCGGAACCCTGAAGAAGATCAAGGAATCAGGGACCGTCACCCTCGGTTATCGCGACGCCTCGTTGCCGTTCTCTTACCTCAATGACGCGCAGCAACCGATTGGCTACAGCATTGATCTGTGCCAGAAGATCGTCGACCAGATCAAGGTCAAGGTCGGCGAGCCCAACCTCAAGACCGAATACGTCTCGGTGGTCGCGGCCACCCGTACACCTCTGCTGATTAACGGCACCATCGACCTCGAGTGCGGCGTCACCACCAACACCGTCGAGCGCCAGAAGCAGATCGGTTTCCTGCTCACCAGCTACGTGGCCAGCGCCAAGTACGCGGTGAAGAAAAACGCCGGGATCAAGAGTGTCGACGATCTCAAGGGCAAGGCGGTGGTGGTGATCACCGGCGGCAGTGGTGAGTGGATCACCAAGAACCTCAACCGCGACAAGCAACTGGACCTGAAAATCCTCAACGCGAAAGATGGCGGCGAAGCCTTCCTGATGTTGGAAACCGGTCGCGCAGTGGCCTACATCAACGACGATGTGCAACTGATGGCGACCATCGCCCAGAGCCGCAACCCGGATAACTACACCTTGCTGCCCGAGCCAATGTCGGCAGAACCCTATGCCATCGGCATCCGCAAAAACGACCCGCAGTTCAAGACCTTTGCCGACGACGTGCTGCGCAACCTCTACAGCAGCGGCGTGATCAACAGCCAGTACCCGAAATGGTTCGAGCAACCGATCCCGCCGAAAAACGCGGTGATCAACCTGCCGATGAGCGACGCGCTGAAACAGGCGATCGCCAATCCGAACGACACCGGGGTCTGATCACGGCGGGTCAAACAGCTGATCTCCCCGATTTCGGGACCGTACTACATCCCCCTGTAGGAGCGAGCCCGCTCGCGAAGAACGCGCCCATTCTGAATGAGCGCGGCGCCCTCAGGTTCTTCGCGAGCAGGCTCGCTCCGACAGGGGACTGCGGCAGTTCTGGATCAGCACGCAAGCGTTCCGCTTTCTCGCAAAGGTTGGTGCTTCATGGATTACAACTGGAACTGGAACGTGTTCTGGGATTTTGCTCCCGGAGAATCGTCCTCATATCTGCATTGGCTGGTGACTGGCACCAGCTGGACCCTCGCGACCACGCTCGCGGCGTTCATCCTCGCGTTTGTCATCGGCGGTCTGGTTGGCACCCTGCGTACCAGCACGCTGCGGCCGCTGGTGTGGCTGGGCAACCTGTACACCGAGGTGTTCCGCAACATCCCATTGCTGGTGCAGATGTTCATCTGCTTCTTCGTCGTGCCCGAACTGTTGCCGGTATCGATGGGGGATTACCTCAAACAGGATTTGCCTTACCCGTCATTTTTCAGCGCGGTGGTGGCCCTGACCCTGTTTACCTCGGCCAAATTGTCCGAGCTGTTCAAGGCCGGCATCGAGTCGGTGGCGGCGGGGCAGCGGGGCGCGGCATTGGCCCTCGGGCTGCGGCCGACACAAATGTACATGCAGGTGTTGTTGCCCCAGGCGTTGCGCGTGGTCTTTCCACCGCTGACCTCCGAGGCGTTGAACACCCTGAAGAACTCGTCGGTGGCCCTGACCATCGGCCTGATGGAATTGACCGCGCAGGCACGCAACGTCAGCGAATACTCGTTCAATACCTTTGAGGCGTTCACCGCCGCAACCGTGATCTACGTGGTCATCTCGTTGCTGGTGACCTTCGTCATGGGTCGCATTGAACGTTCCCTGACCCTGCGCGGCGCGACGAGGTAGTCATGTTTGATCTAGACCCAAGCGTCATTGTGCGGGCCATGCCGGCCCTGTGGAACGGCCTGAAATTCACCCTGACCCTCACCCTGGTGGCGATGTCGGTGGGCATCGTCGCCGGCACCGTGCTGGCGTTGATGCGCCTGTCGGCCAACCGGGTGCTACGCGGTTTTGCCCTGGGCTATGTGACGGTGATGCGCAGCATTCCGTTGGTGCTGGTGATTTTCTGGTTCTACTTCCTGATGCCGTTGCTGTTGCAAATGGCGTTCGGCACGGAACGGCCGGTGCAAATCGGCCCGGTGGTCACCGCCTTCGTCACCTTCTGCATGTTCGAGGCGGCGTATTACAGCGAGATCATTCGCGGCGGTATCCAGAGCATCAGCGGTGGCCAGCGGCAAGCGGCGGCAGCCCTCGGTTTGCGTCCGGCGCAATCGATGTTCTACGTGATCCTGCCCCAGGCCATGCGCCGCATGACCCCGTTGCTGCTGACCCAAACCATCATTCTGTTCCAGGACACCTCACTGGTGTACGTGCTGTCGATTGCCGACTTTACCGGCGCCGCCAGCAAGTTCGCCCAGCGTGACGGGCGCCTGGTGGAGCTGTACCTGTTCGTGGCCCTGGTCTACCTGGTGATCTGCTACCTGCTGTCCAACCTGACCAAGCGCCTGAAAAGAAATGTAGGGAGAACCGCATGATCCAGATGAAAAACCTGAGCAAATGGTATGGCAATTTTCAGGTCCTGAAGAACTGCACCACCGAGCTGTCGAAGGGTGAAGTGATGGTGGTCTGCGGGCCGTCCGGCTCGGGCAAGAGCACCTTGATCAAATGCGTCAACGGCCTGGAGCCGGTGCAGGAAGGCGAGATTTTCATCGAGAATCAGCCGGTCACCGGCAAGGGCGTCGACCTGCCCAAGCTACGGGCGCGGGTGGGGATGGTGTTCCAGCACTTCGAGCTGTTCCCGCACCTGAGCATCATCGACAACCTCAACCTGGCACAGATCAAGGTGCTTGGTCGGGATCGCGACACCGCGACGAAGAAGGGCATGGCGCTGTTGGAGCGGGTAGGGCTCAAGGCCCATGCGCACAAGTACCCGATCCAGTTGTCCGGCGGCCAGCAGCAACGGGTGGCCATTGCGCGAGCCCTGGCCATGGACCCGATTGCCATGCTGTTCGACGAACCGACTTCGGCGCTGGACCCGGAGATGGTCAACGAGGTGCTCGACGTCATGGTGCAACTGGCCCGGGAAGGCATGACCATGATGTGCGTGACCCACGAAATGGGCTTCGCCCGCAAAGTCGCGGACCGCATCGTGTTCATGGACGGCGGCGAGATCATCGAGGACGTCAAGTCCGAAGAATTCTTCGGCGCCCCGCGCTCGGACCGAGCGCGGAGTTTTCTGTCGAAGATCTTGCAGCATTGATGGGGTGTGGTGGGTCAGTCCGATACCTTGTGACTGATCCACCACCATCGCCGGCAAGCCGACTCCCACAGGGATTGCGTCGATCAGCCAATCACCGCCGATCCAACCACACCGTCTGTGCATTGCAGAATTCGCGGACACCGAAGTGTGAGAGCTCGCGACCGAAGCCGCTTTTCTTCACCCCGCCGAAGCTCACGCGCGGGTCGGAGGCGCTGTAGCCGTTGATGAACACGCCGCCGGTTTCCAGTTCGTCGGCAAATTGCTGCGCCAGTTCGGCATTGGCGGTGTACACCGTTGCGGTCAGGCCGAATTCGCTGTCGTTGGCCAATGCCAGGGCGTGGGCAGGGTCGCGGGCGGTGATGATCGAGGCCACCGGGCCGAACAGTTCCTGTTTGAACGAAGTCATCTGGTCGGTGACATCGCCCAGCACTGTCGGCTGGTAGTAGTTGCCAGGTCCCTCGACCTTGCCACCGCCGAGCAACAGCGTCGCGCCTTGCTCCAGGGTGTCCCGCACCTGGCCATCCAGCTCGTCGCGCAGATCGGCACGGGCCATCGGCCCGAGGTAGGTCGCGGCCAGCGTTGGGTCGCCCATCACCAGCTTTTGCGTGTGCTCGACGAACTTGCGGGTGAATGCCTCGACCACCCCTTGCTCGACGATCAGACGCTTGGCCGCCGCGCACACTTGCCCGGTGTTCTGGTAACGGCCGATCACTGCGGCCTTGACCGCTTCGTCGAGGTCGGCGTCATTGAGCACGATAAACGGGTCGCTGCCGCCCAGTTCCAGCACGCACTTCTTCAGCGCCGCACCGGCCTGAGCGCCGATGGCGATGCCGGCGCGCACGCTGCCGGTCAGGGTCACGGCGGCGATCCGTGGGTCGGCAATCGCTGTCGACACACCTTGCGGGGTGACGTTGATCACTTCAAACACGCCGGGAGCAAAGTCGGCTTGCTGGAACAGATCGCGCAGCAGATAAGCGCTGCCCATCACGTTCGGCGCATGCTTGAGCACGTAGGTATTGCCGGCGAGCAAGGCCGGAACCGCCCCGCGCAAGACCTGCCAGATTGGGAAGTTCCACGGCATCACCGCGAGGATCGGCCCCAGCGGCCGGTACTCGATACGCGCCTTGCCGCCTTCGACCAGGGTCGCTTCGGCATTCAACATGACCGGCCCCTGGGCGGCGTACCACTCGCAGAGCTGGGCGCATTTCTCGATTTCGCCACGGGCCTGGGTGATCGGCTTGCCCATTTCCAGGGTGATCATTTCGGCCATGGCCGTCGCGTTGTCGCGCAAGGCACGGCCCAGGGCAAGCAGGGCGTCGGCACGTTGGGCCAACGGCTTGCGCCGCCACAGGGCGAAACCGCTGGCGGCGCGGGCCAGTGCAGCCTGCAACTGTTCGGCGGACTGGTAGGGGTACTGGCCGACCTGTTGGCCGTTGGCCGGATTGATCGAAATAGCGTGGGTGAGGCTGGATACGTCAGTCATGGCACCGTCCTGCGGGGTGGGGATGGACGCAGATTACGCTGGCGTATGTTTGCTGAAAACTGAATAATCCTGAGTCTATCGTTCACGTTTGGAGAATGAAGTGGATCTGGTTCAGTTGGAAATCTTCAAGGCCGTGGCCGAACACGGCAGCATCAGCGCCGCCGCCCAGCAGATCCACCGGGTTCCGTCGAACCTGACCACGCGCATCAAGCAACTGGAGCAGGACTTGGGCGTCGATCTGTTCATCCGCGAGAAAAGCCGCTTGCGCCTGTCGCCGGCGGGCTGGAGTTTTCTCGACTATGCCCGACGTATTCTCGACCTGGTGCAGGAAGCCCGGGCCACGGTGGCCGGCGAAGAACCCCAGGGTGCGTTTTCCCTCGGCTCGCTGGAAAGCACCGCGGCGGTGCGCATCCCCGGACTGCTGGCGGCCTATAACCAGCAGTACGCCAAGGTCGAGCTGGACCTGTCCACCGGGCCCTCCGGAACCATGATCGACGGCGTGCTCTCCGGGCGGCTGGTGGCGGCCTTTGTCGACGGTCCGGTGTTGCACCCGGCGCTGGAAGGGGTACCGGCGTTCGAGGAAGAAATGGTCCTGATCGCGCCGCTCAACCACGCGCCGATCCAGCGCGCCCGGGACGTCAATGGCGAGAGCATCTATGCCTTTCGCGCCAACTGCTCGTACCGTCATCACTTCGAAAGCTGGTTCAGCAAGGACGCCGCAGTGCCGGGGCGGATCCATGAAATGGAGTCCTATCACGGCATGCTCGCCTGCGTCAGTGCCGGCGCCGGGCTGGCGCTGATGCCGCGCAGCATGCTCGAGAGCATGCCCGGTTGCAGCACCGTGAGTATCTGGCCGCTGAGCGAGGCGTTCCGCTATTTGCGCACCTGGCTGGTGTGGCGCCGGGGCACGGTGTCGCAAAGCCTGACGATGTTTGTGCGCTTGCTCGAAGAGCGTGGCGTGGTGCAGTCGGAGCCTCAATAACTGTGCGCTTCGACCACCCGCCGCACCGTTTGCAACGCGAGTTCCAGGCTGTCCAGCGCTAGCGAGCCGAGGGCCAGGCGGATCGCGTGGGGCATGGCGGTTGAGGTAGCGAAAGGTTCGGCGGTCGACACCGAGACGTTCTCCGCCATCAGCGCCATCGCCACCTGATCGGCGCGCACTTCCTCGCCCAACGTCAGCCAGAGGAAATACGACTGCGGGTGGCCGATGCACGCCAGACCGTGGAGGATCCGCCGGGCCATGGCCTGGCGCTGCGCGGCATCCTCGCGTTTTTGCTGCTCCAGGCGCATGACCGTGCCGTCGTCCAGCCATTGGCAGGCAATCGAGGTCATGACACCGGGGGTGTTCCACACGGTGGCGCGGATGCTGCGTTCCAGGGCGGGTATCCACGCGGGGGGCGCGGCGACAAAGCCGACCCGCAGCCCGGTGGCGACACTCTTCGACAACCCCGACACGTAGACGCAACGCTCAGGCGCCAACGCGGCCAAGGGCGCTGGCGGCTGGTCGGCGAGAAAGGCGTAGGCCGCGTCCTCAATGATCAGCAAGTCATGTTCGCGGGCAATCCGCACCAGGCGTTCGCGCCACTCCAGGCTGGCGACCCAGCCCAACGGGTTGTGCAGGGTCGGCATGCAGTAGACCGCACGCACCTTGCGTTGCCGGCACAGGCGCGCCAGGGCCAGCAGGTCGGGCTCACCGTTGGCGGCGGGAATCGGTGCCAGCTCCAGGCGCTGGGCCTCGGCCAGCACCTTGAACCCGGGGTAGGTGAGGGCGTCGGTGGCGATCAGGTCCCCCGATCGCAGCAGGCCCATCAGGGTCACCGCCAGCCCGTGCTGGGCGCCGCTGACCAGCAGCACCTGCGACTCGTCGACCCTCAGCCCTCGGCACGCCAGATGCCGGGCGACGGCGGTGCGCTCATGGGGCCGTCCGCCATGGGGCTGGTAGCGCAGCAAGGCTTCCAGATCGCCGGAGGTCGCCAGTTGGCGCAAGGCACCGCGCAGCAATTCGGCCTGGCCGGGCAGCGCCGGGTAATTGAAATTCAGGTCCAGCAGGCCAGAAGCCACGGCGTGCTGGTCGACACCGAGGCCGGCGGGCAGGGCGGTCTCGCGGACGAAGGTGCCGCGCCCGGTTTCGCCGCTGACCAGGCCCATGCTTTCCAGTTCGGCGTAGACCCGGGTGGCGGTGGCCAGCGCCAGGCCATGTCGGCCGGCCAGTTCGCGGTGGGTCGGCAGGCGGGTGCCGGGGGACAAACGGCCGCTGCGAATGTCCGCAGCGAAGGCGTCCACCAGCGACTTGTAGCGAGAGCGGGGCATGGGCTTGTATCCAGTACAATTTTTTGATTGTCCTGATTATTCGCCTTAGCCTGAGTCTTCACAACTGCCCATAAAGGAAGAGCTGGCCATGCACATCGCTATCGTCACCTTTGAAGGTTTCAACGAACTCGATTCCCTGATTGCCCTCGGCGTGCTGAACCGGATCAAGACTCCCGGCTGGCGGGTATCGATCGCCAGTCCGACGCTGCGGGTGCGCTCGATGAACGGGCTGTTGATCGAGTCCCAATCGACCTTGCAGCAAGCCAGTGCCGCCGATGCGGTGATCATCGGCAGCGGCGCGCTGACCCGCGAAGCCGTGGCCGACTCGGCGTTGATGGCGCAGTTGCAACTCGACCCCGAACGCCAGTTGCTGGCGGCCCAGTGTTCCGGGGCCCTGGTGCTGGCCAGACTCGGCCTGCTGCACAACGTGCCGGCCTGCACCGACCTGACCACCAAACCCTGGGTCCAGGCGGCGGGTGTCGAGGTGCTGAACCAGGCGTTTTTCGCCCGAGGCAATGTCGCCACCGCCGGCGGCTGCCTGGCCTCGACTTACCTGGCGGCGTGGATCATTGCCCGTCTGCAGGGCGAGGAAGCGGCGCGCAACGCCGTGCACTACGTCGCACCGGTGGGCGAGAAGGAGCACTACGTCGAGCGCGCCATGGCCAATATCACGCCGTACGTGCAGGCAGGTGCTTTTGCATGATGATCGTGCGTTCGGCGCCGTGAAGCTGCTCGCCCCGCACCTCGTAACCAAGCCTGCGGTAAAAGCCCTCGGCGGTCAGCGAAGAGGGCACGCGCAGGGTGTCGATGCCGGCGAGGGTGGCGGCTTGATGAATCGCCGCCATCAATTGCCGCCCAACGCCGCTGCCCTGATGCCGAGGGTCGACGAACACACTGCGTACCACATCGCGGTCGAGGCTGGCGGTGGCGATCACCTGCTGATCGTTGGTCGCCACAAAAACCTGACGCTGCTCGAGCAAGCCGAGGATCGCCGCCGGCGAGAAGTTCGCGGCGACCTGCTCGATGATCTCCGGCGAGTAATCAGCGGCGTTGGACTCACGCAATGCGGCCAACACCACCTGGCTGATGGCGCTGGCATCGGCGGCGCCGGCCAGGCGAATCAGCAGGCTCATGGCTGTTCTCCTCGAGGGAATTGCCAGTCGGCGCTTTGCACCAGTCGGCAGAACGGCCCGGCCAGGGTTGCATTGTGATGGGCGATGATCGCCTCGGCGCTGAGTGTCGCGGTGTCGCTGCAACCATGGGCGTCTTCCACCAGCAGCGCGTCGAAGCCCAGGTCGCGGGCGGCGCGGCAGGTGCTGTCGACGCAGTATTGGGTCTTCATGCCGGCGATCAGCAGCGTCGATACGCCGAGCTCACGCAGGCGCTGGGCGAAGTCAGTGCGGGCAAAGGCGCTGGGGCGGTTTTTTTCAAAGATGATTTCATCGCCCTGCAACGCCAATTCCGGAATCAAACAGGTCAACGGGCTGCCGGGCTCGATCGGTGAGCCGGGCGGGCCGACATGCCTTGCGAGAAACACCGGCGCTCCGGCCTGGTGGGCCTTGTCCAGCATTAGATTGATATTGGCCAGCAGGCCTTCGCCGCGCCAGGGCGCGTCCGAGCCGTGGAACAGGCCGACTTGCATGTCGAGGATCAAGAGTGCGTGCATGGTGCATTTCCTTGCAGTGAAGCCAGCGACAGCAGGGCAATAAAAAGGCCCCGTCCATTGTTGGCGGGGCCTTTGAAGTGACTGTGCCGGCTGGCTCACAGCACCTCTCACGACCCGCCGGGGGCGGTCGTGGTAAAGGTGGTCGAGGTCACGCGGGCTTGATTCATGGGTTTGACAGTAGCGTCTGGCTGGTGCGAAGGCAAGCGCGGCAGTGTCGAAATGCCAGCACCCCGCAAGAGGGGGCTGGCAACTGCGTGAGGCTTAGCGGATAAACGTCTGCAAGTCGCTGTTGAGCTTGGCGATCGCCGCCTTGAAGTCGTTGGCGGTGATTTTCTGGCTGGAGTTCTCCAGGGTTTTGCCGAACAGTTTGCGCACGACCCGAACCACGGTCTGGTTGGTCCGCGCATCCACCAGTTCAGCCTCGATGAACAGCGTGGTGTCCTGGTCGCGGTGACCGGTTGCAGCGCTGGTCGCGCCCACTACGGCGGCAATGGGGACCACTTCGTACCACTTCATGCCTTCGTTGGCGGCGCTGACGCCGGTAATTGCCGCACGCAGGTTGAGGACCTTGGCGCCGGCGGGTGCCGACTGGGCGTTAGGGACGATGCGGTACTTGGTGCCCAGCGTGGCCTTGGCCCCGTTGAACATGTAGTTCTGCAGTTCCGTCAGGGTCTGGCGGTTGACGCGCTCATCGGGCTTGGGGGCCGGGTAGAAGTCCAGCTTGTTGAAAGCCACGGTGTCATAGGCATTGGGGTTCCACGACGGGCTGACCCAGCGCAGGGCTTTGTCACCGCTAGGGGTCGTCACTTCCTCCATGTTGTTGTAGTTGGACAGGAATCCGGAGTACTGGTCCTTCTCGGTAATTTTCGAGGTGCAACCACCCAGCAGCAGGCTGGTCAGTGCGGCGCCGAAGATCAGTTTGCGTGACAAGCTCATAGCATTTGACTCCATGTTTTTAATTGCCTTTGTTCAGGTGTAAGGGGTGGAAGCGTCAGAAACGCCAGGTCATGTTGCCGGTCACGGCTTGAATCCAGGTGTTGTCGAACTGTCCTGAAATTCGATCGCCGGACAGGGATTTACTCTGATCCACCGGCATGTCGCCGAGCCAGACCATGGCCCAGCTGAGGTTGATGTCGGTGTCCTTGTCCAATGCGTAGGTGGCACCGGTGGCCAGGCGCCAGGACTCGGCCATGGGCACCACCACCGAACGATGGCTGTCGGAAACGGCGCTGCTGTCATAGGCCACGCCGACATTCCACAGCCACTGTTCAGTGGCCTGGTATTGTGCGCCCAGTGCCAGTTGGTAGGTGTCCTTGTACTTGGCATCCACGGTGGTCGAACGTGCACCGGCAACGGCGGTGTCGACGTCGATGCCGACTTCGCCGAATTCCGACCAGTCCTGCCAATTCACCGAAGCGAGCAATGCCCACTGCTGGTCGAGTTGCTGGAACAGACTGAGGGTGACGGTCTGCGGCACCTGCATCGACAGCTGGGTGTCGGTGCCATCGAGGCGATCGAGCACCGCGCCATTGCCCTTGACGTCGAGGTTGTCCTTGAAGTCGAGGTCGACCTGGCTGGTATAGGCCAGGCCGATGCGCGTACCGGGTTGCGGGGCGTAGATCACCCCGACGTTGGCGCCATAGCCCCAATCGCTGTCCTTGTATTTGTACTGACCGTCACCGCGATCGAGCAGACCCAGCGGCGATCGGTCGATCGCGGTCTGGGCCTGGAGCATGCCGTACATGGCCTTGACGCCGACGCCCACCGACCACTGATCGTCGAAGCGGTAGGCGACGCTGGGCACCAGGGACAGCCCGGCGATGCTGGAGTTTTGCGCGAAGTAGCGCCCCGACCAGTCGTTGTCGTAGTTGACCGCCAGGCCGAAGTCACCGTAGGAGCCGAAGCCGACACTCCAGTTGTCGTCGAGTTGATGGCTGATAAAAAAGCTCGCGCCAGGGATCGGATCGAGGGCGTTGCCGCTGTTGCTGCCCGAGACGTTGGTGTTGCCGTCGCGGCTGAAACTGATGTCGCCATACAGCACCTGCAGGCCGCCGGTGATCTGCGTGCCCGACAGGTAACTCATGCCGGCGGGGTTGCTGGCGATGGTCGAAGGGCCCTGGGCGCGAGCGGCGGCGCCGGCATTGGCGAGGCCGGCGTTATCGGTGCCGATTTCGTAGAGCATGATGCCGCCGGCATGGGCCTGCTGGGCAACCGCCAGCGACAACAGGGTCAAGCTCACCAACGAGACGCGCGGACGGCCGAAAAGCATGAAGACTCCTTCCCCTTGGGTTTCACGACGCTGCTGATTCGAAATAGCGCTACTGGAGGTTTAGCGTAGGTAGCTATATCGAATTATCCAGTAATGTAATGATTTTTCGTGACCGAACCTTGTCAGCCGTCAACGGCTTTGCCGGTGGAATCAGCGGTACTGGATCACGATCGCCTTGAGCTTGCGCCCGTCGATCTGCTGCGCATCCCGTGCCCACAGCGGGCCGTTGACGTAGATGCCGACCGGCTGGATGCGGTCATACACCACCACCGCTGCGTCTCCGCCAATCTTCGCCGCTTCTTCGCGCAGTTTCTGTTCGACATCGGTAATCGGTGGGGCCGGGTCGACGCTGGCGTCGATCAGCACCTCGCCCAGACGAATGTGCGGGCGCAGCGGTTCACTGCGCAGGACCTGGACATTCGCTGCCAGGGTCGGTGCCGGATGGGGCACGCCGACGTAGGCGGTGGTTTGCGCATCGATGCTGCTACAGGCGCTCAACGCCAGCAGCGTGGCACCCAGTGCCGTGGCACAGAGCGAAGCTTTGACGCGGGTGATCAACGGCAGCGCTGGGGTCGACATGCTGGAGTCCCTCTGAGGGTTGAGAGTGATCGACTGCATTGCTGACGTTAGCAGAGCTTGGGATTTTTTCAGCTCGGGCGGGCGACTGCGTGCGAAGGATGGGGTGTGGGCGTCATTAAACAGCCTGAAACAACTTGCCGAGTGCTTGGGGAAGGGCTTTACAGAGTTTTCTTACAGCGCTCTAACCCAAGCTTTACGGACAATTAGCCGGCTTATCGGCGCTCGTGCCATGAGGATCGACCGCTTCGATCGCGACAGGCCTGGAGTTTAAGAGGGTCTTTGTGTGTATCCCTTGGTAACATCGAGCACATCTATATGAAGATTTAATGTCTGGAAGCCTTTTTGTGAAGATTATTCGT
Source organism: Pseudomonas fluorescens (assembly GCF_019212185.1). Lineage (NCBI taxonomy): Bacteria > Pseudomonadati > Pseudomonadota > Gammaproteobacteria > Pseudomonadales > Pseudomonadaceae > Pseudomonas > Pseudomonas fluorescens. The sequence continues at coordinate 3,635,474 of NZ_CP078138.1, read as the reverse complement.
CACTGGTTGCAGCGACCACGTGCGCGCCTCGCTGCCCTGATCGGCCTGGTGTTGGTGGTTCCGCTGTGCTTGCGCGCGGCCCTGGGTTGGTCGGACCCGATGGGCTATCTCTCGGACCTGGGGATTGGCAGTTTGCTGGTGGTCTTGCTGCATCGCCGGCCGCTATGGCTGAGTGTGCCGCTGTTACTGGTCTGGGGCCTGTTCAACATTGCCACCGCTGAACTGGTCAGCGCCGTTGGCCGCCTGCCGAATGCCGCCGACCTCAATTACCTGGTCGATCCGCAATTCCTCGAAAAATCCACCAGTGGCAGTTTTGCCCAGCCATGGCTGGCGGCATCGCTGGTGCTGGCGCTGCTCCTGTGGCTGGCGACCCAATGGCTGGGCCGCGCCCAGCCGCAGCCGCGTCTGCCGCGCAGTGCCTGGGCCGCCCCCGTGCTGCTGTTGACCGCCCACTGGGGCGCGCAGTACCTGCACCCGAGCGAAGCCGATCAATGGCGCCAGTTCAACTTGCCGCACCAACTGCTGGCCGCTGCCGTCGGCGATCTGCAGATGCGTGGCGAAGAATGGCTGGAAGGCGACCAGGTAGAGGTGCCGCCACAAATGGCCGGCCTGACCCAGCTCGACCTCGACGGCGAAAAACTCCTGGCCGCCCCAGGGCGCGCGCGCAATGTGCTGATCATCACCCTGGAGGGGATTCCCGGGGCTTATGTCGGGGTCAATCGCGAGGCGCTGAACAGCCGTTATCAGGAAAACCTCATGCCTAACCTCAGCCGTTGGGCCGAGCGCGGCATGAACACCCCGGACTACGTGCTGCACAGCCACCAGACCATTCGTGGCCTGTACGCGATGCTCTGCGGTGACTACGACAAGCTCGACAATGGCACGCCCAAGGGTGTCGAGATGCTGACCCAGACCGAACGCAACCAGGCCTGCCTGCCGGCGCAGTTGCACAAGAACGGTTTCGCCACCCATTACCTGCAGGGCGCCGGCCTGCGCTTCATGGCCAAAGACAAGATCATGCCGCACATCGGCTTCGACGCCACCCATGGCCTGGAGTGGTTCAGCAACAGCAACTACCTGGAATTCCCCTGGGGCAAGGACGACAAGGCGTTCTTCGAGGGCGCGCTGGACTATGTCAGTGGCCTGAAGAAACAGCAGCAGCCGTGGATGTTGACGCTGCTGACCGTTGGCACGCACCAGCCGTACTCGGCGCCGGAAGACTACCTGCAGCGCTACGACACCGCGAAGCAGGCCGCGGTCAGTTACCTCGACGATGCCCTTGGCGCCTTTCTCGATGGCCTGGAGCGCCAAGGCGTGCTCAAGGACACCCTGGTGGTCATCACCTCCGACGAATCCCATGGCATTGACGGCGTGCGCCTGGCCTCGTCCTGGGGCTTCAACCTGACCCTGGCGCCGGAGCAGGCAGAGTTGCCCAAGGTCAAGCACGGGGTCTACGGCCATGTCGACCTGAGCGCCTCGATCCTCGACTACTTCGCCTTGCCGGTGCCGTCCGCCCTCAGTGGCCGCTCGCTGTTTCGCGACTACACCACCGGCCGCGAAATCATGTCGTACACCAACGGCAAGCTGCGCTACCACGACGGCCAGGGCACCCTCACCGAATGCGACTTCCAGCAGCGTTGCCGCTACTACAACAGCGAGGGTTTCATTGCCGAACGCGCCAGTTTCATCGGCCAGTACGGCGGCCTGCGCGCACGGCAGATCACCGCCCGGGCCACGGCCCTGGACCGAACCCTGCTGCGCACCCCGTTGAATCAGCATTATCAATTCGGCAGCTCGGCGATCATCCCGTTGCAGGCGCAAGTCAAGGATGACTGGGCCGACAACCTGATCGGCGCTCAGTACCTGGAAATGCCCAAGGGCTCCCATACCCGGGTGCGCCTGACGGTGCGCGCGGTCGACCCGCAGGAAACCGCCTACATCCTGCTCAAGGCCAAGGAAATGGAGCAGGACGTGCCGCTGGGCCTGCCGGAAGAAATGGTCGTGACCAGCGACCAGCCGCTGCAGATGGACTTCAGCTTCGACAACCCCGAATCGCGCAAGGCGTTCTCCTTCCACTTGCTCGGTTATGGCCTGGGCGCCATCGAAGTCAGTGACTTCACGGTGATCACCGAGGACCCCAGCCAGCCGGAAGTGCTGGACGACTTGCCGGACGAGGGCATCGTGCATTCGAGTTGATTCGCCGCTGTTTCAGGGGGTATGACGCAAGGTCATACCCCCATGACTTTTAATGGTTACAGCCCCTCCAGCCCCCGGTGTTAAAAAATCGCAAACACAGCTCATCAACAACAAAAAAGAGCGTTTGCAGCCATGACTCATCCTCACAGCCCATCCCTTGCCGGCGTCCAGCCGGGCTCTTCGAATAGCGACTTTCGCCACGCCCGGCTGACTGCCTGCGTGCGCGTCTGATCATCCCGAACAATCCCTCTGTGACCTCAAGAGTAACGACCCCATGAAACAACTCGACCTGTACATCGGTGAAGGCTTCGAAGGCCCTGGCGTCAATGCCGCCCACATCAACATCCTGATTGGCCCGCGCAACGGCCCGGCCGGGCAGGCGTTCGCCAACAGCCTGGCCTCGCCAAGCCAAGGCCATTGCCCGTTTATGGTAATCGCCCAGCCGAACATCCCGGTCAAGCCAATGACCCTCTATGTGAACAAGGCCGCGATCAACAGCGACCTGCACGGCAACGCTACCTGGGGCGCGTCCCAGGCCGGTATCGCCAAGGCGGTGCTGGAGGCATTGCTGGACGGCACGTTGCCGCCGGAAGCCGAAGACGAGTGGGCCATCGTCACCGCCAACTGGGTCAACCCGGCCTGCGACGACCTCGATGCGGTCTACCTGAACAACTACAACGCCTGCCGTACGGCGATCCGCGCCGCGCTGACCGGCAAGCCGGAAACCGCCCAGTTGGCCGATGTGGTCAACCACATCAGCAACCCTTTCTACACGCCAAAAGCCTGAGGTCTGAACCATGCAATACATTCGTTTGGGCAACTCCGGTCTTGAAGTCTCGCGCCTGTGCCTGGGCACCATGAACATGGGCACCCCGGACTGGAAACCGTGGATCTTCGATGAAAAGAAAAGCGAGCCGATCGTCAAGCACGCGCTGGACAATGGGGTGAACTTCATCGACCTGGCGGACTTCTATTCCGCTGGCGTCGGTGAAGAAGTGGTGGGGCGCATCGTCAAGCGCCTGGCCCGTCGCGAAGACCTGGTGATCACCACCAAGGTCGGCTACGGCACCCGCAGCGGGATCAACGCCAGCGGTCATTCGCGCAAGCACATCATGGACAGCATCGACGCTTCGTTGAAGCGTCTGGACATGGATTACGTCGACGTCTTCATGCTGCACTACTTCGACGTCAACACCCCGGTCGAAGAGACCATGAGCGCGATGAACGACATCGTGCGCTCCGGCAAGGCACGCTACATCGGCGTCTCGACCATGCTCACCGGGCAACTGGCGAAAATCCTCATGGCCTGCGAGCGCAACGGTTGGGTCAAGCCAATCAACATGCAGCTGCAACTGAACTGCGCCTACCGCGAGGAAGAGCGCGAGATGATTCCGTTCTGCCGCGACCAGGGCCTCGGTGTCTCGGTGTTCAGCCCGCTGGCCCGTGGTTTGCTGACCGGTGACGTGCAGTCGACCCGCAACCAGACCGACTTCTTCACCCAGCAGATGTACAGCGACGAAGCCTCGTTCCAGATCGCTCATTCGGTGCAACGCGTGGCCCGCGCCCGTGGGGTGTCCAATGCGCAGATCGCCCAGGCGTGGGTGGCCAACCATCCGGGTGTCGATTGCATGCTGGTGGGGGCCGACACCACCGAACAATTCGACAGTGCCCTGGCGGCCCTGGAGACCAAACTCGATGCCGAAGAGCTGCACGAGCTGGAACGTAATTACACCCCGTGTGACGTGATCAACGATTACACCGCCGGCAAACGTATCCTGCGTTCGGCCCGTCCTGGCCTGGAGCGCTTCACCCTGACCGAGGCCGTGGCATGAGCGCGTTGATCCGAAACGGCAATTTCATCGATGGGCGCTGGTTTACCGGCGAAGGGGCCAGCGACGGCGCTACTTACCCGGTGCTGAACCCGGCCACCGGCGAGCTGATCGCCGATGTGCACAAGGCCGGTGCCGCCGAAACCAACCTGGCCATCGACGCTGCCAACCGCGCGTTGCCGGCGTGGCGCAAGTTGACCGCCAAGGAACGCAGCCAGCGCATCAAACGCTGGGGCGAATTGATGCTGAGTAACCAGAAGGATCTGGCCACCTTGCTCAGTCGCGAACAGGGCAAACCGTTGGCCGAAGCCATGGGCGAAGTGGTGTACGCCGCGAGTTTCCTCGAGTGGTTTGCCGAAGAGGCCAAGCGTGCCTATGGCGACGTGATTCCGAGCCATAAGGCCGATGCGCGAATCATTGTGGTCAAGGAGGCCATTGGCGTGGTCGCGGCGATCACCCCGTGGAACTTCCCGCTGGCGATGGTCACCCGCAAGGTCGGCCCGGCACTGGCGGCTGGCTGCACGATGATTCTCAAACCGTCGGAAGAAACACCGCTGTCGGCATTCGCCCTCGCGGTACTGGCTGAACAGGCGGGCATTCCGGCCGGCGTGTTCAACGTGGTTTCCGGCGACGCCGTGGCCATTGGCGGCGCCCTGCAAGCGTCCGGCATTGTGCGTAAGCTGTCGTTCACCGGCTCGACCCGCACCGGCAAGTTGCTGATGCGCCAGGCTGCCGACACTCTGAAAAAAGTTTCGCTGGAACTGGGCGGCAACGCGCCGTTCATTGTCTTCGACGACGCCGACATCGACGCGGCGGTCAAAGGCGCCATGGCCTCGAAATTCCGCAACACCGGGCAGACCTGTGTCTGCGTCAACCGCTTCTTTGTCCAGGACGGCGTCTACGAAGCCTTCACCGGAAAACTTGCCGAAGCGGTGGCGGCGATGCGTGTGGGCAATGCCCTGGAAGGCGAAACCGAGCAAGGTCCGCTGATCAATGCGGCAGCACTGGCCAAGGTTGAACTGCACGTCAGCGACGCTTTGGAGAAGGGCGCCAAGCTGCTGTGCGGCGGACGTCGGCATGCCTTGGGTGGCACGTTCTACGAACCGACCATCCTTGCCGAAGCGAGCAGCGACATGCTGATCGCCCAGGACGAAACCTTCGGCCCGGTGGCTGCGTGCTTCCGCTTCAAGGACGAAACCGAAGTGCTGCAACGGGCCAACGACACGCCTTACGGTTTGTCGGCTTACTTCTACAGCCGCGACATCGGCCGCGTCTGGCGCATGGCCGAGGGCCTGGAAGCCGGCATGGTCGGGATCAACGAAGGGATCATCTCCACCGAAGTCGCGCCCTTTGGCGGGATAAAGGAATCGGGCCTGGGACGCGAAGGCTCGAAGTACGGTCTGGAGGATTACCTGGAGATCAAATACCTGTTGATGGGTGGTCTCTAAGGTTTCCCCCGTCCTTTTGTAGGAGCGAGCAAGCTCGCTCCTACAGGGGACATTCTCGGTTTCATTTCTCCATCAATAACAACAACTGGAGATTCACATGTCCGCACAACCGGTAAAAATCGACGACCTGCCCATCGGCCGCTTCCACCTGAAAATCGCCGGCCTGACCTTCGGCGCGCATTTCACCGACGGCTATATCCTCGGCCTGATCGGCATCGCGTTTACTCTGCTCAGCCCGCAAATGCAGCTGGACGCATTCTGGCAGGGCCTGATTGGCGCCTCGGCGCTGATCGGGCTGTTTATTGGCAGCCTGTTCTTCGGCTGGATCTCCGACAAGGTCGGCCGGCAGAAAATTTTCCTGGTCAGCTTCGTGCTGATCACCCTCGCTTCAGTGATGCAGTTTTACGTTGAATCGGCGATGGCGCTGTTCCTCTGCCGGGTATTGATCGGCATCGGCCTGGGCGGTGACTTCAGTGTCGGCCACGCGATGCTTGCCGAGTTTGCGCCGAAGAAACACCGTGGCGTGTTGCTCGGATCGTTCAGCGTGATCTGGACCTTTGGCTATGTCGCCGCCACTTTCGTCGGCACCGCCATGCTCAGTCTCGGTGACGACGCCTGGCGCTGGATGTTGGCCTCGTCGGCAATCCCGGCGGCATTGATCCTGATCGCCCGCATCGGCACCCCGGAATCGCCACGTTGGTTGGTCAACCAGGGGCGGATCGCCGAGGCTCGGGCGATCGTCAAGAAGCACCTCGGTGCGCACGTTGAGCTCGACGAAACCCCAGCCAGCGAAACTCGGTCCGGCTATGCCGTGCTGTTCAGCCCTGAGTACCGCAAACGCACCGCGTTCAACTGCCTGTTCTTCGTCTGCATCGTCATGCCGTACTTCGCGATCTACACCTTCCTGCCGTCGATCCTGCAGAAGATGGGCCTGGCCGAGGGCTTCGGTACTGAGTTGATGCTCAACATGCTGCTGATCCTTGGCGCGTTGATCGGTATCTGGTGCACGGTGAAGTTTTCCCGTCGAGGGTTCCTGATCAACTCGTTCATCATCCTCGCGGTTGCCTTGTTCATGCTCGCGGTATTGCCGAGCAGCGCGGCCTGGCTGATGGTCCTGGTATTTGGCCTGTTTACTCTGGTGCTGTCGGCGGTGAGCAACCTGGTGGGGGTATTCCCGGCCGAAAGCTTCCCGACCGAAGTGCGTGCCAGCGGCATCGGCCTGGCCACGGCGGTCAGCCGCTTGGGCTCGGCGGTCAGTACCTTCCTGTTGCCGGTCAGCGTCGCGGGCATCGGCCTGAGTCCGACCATGGGCATCCTTGCCGCGATCCTGGCTTTCGGCGCGCTGATCTCCTGGGCCTGGGCGCCGGAAACCAAGTCGCTGACATTGAGCCAGGCGTGCAAGGCGCAGAGCCCGGTGGAGGGGGGAGTGTCGGTGTCGGCAAAGGCTGCCGCTTCGGTCTGACAGTGAGCCAGCCCGCTGGCGATGAAATTGATGCGGTGGTACAGATGGCCCCTTCGCTGCGATGCGGCGGCCCGACGAGCCAGCTCCTACAAGGGGATGGGTGTTAGGGATTGCTCACCAACCCCAGCCACTCGGTAAACAACCGCACCTTCGACAAGCCCTGCTTGTCGTTGGGTACATCCAGCCAATAGCCATAAGGGCCGATCACCTCCACGGCGGTGATCGGCAGCAGGCTGCCGTTGGCAAGTTCCTTCTCGATCATCTGCCGGTCGATCACCGCCAGACCACCCCCCGCCAGTGCCGTGTGGATCACCTGATCCAGGGTGCTGAATTCCAGGCCTTGAGCGGCATCGACGTCGTCCCGGCCCATAGCCTCCAGCCAGTTCTCCCAGACCTTCAAACGCTTGCCATCATGAAGAATGTGCAGCAGCGGAAACTGCCGCAGATCCGGAGCCTGACCATCGCTGAACAGCTCCGGGCTGGCCACAGCGATATGTCGCTCCATCACCAGCAGTTGGCTGTGGCAATGGCTGGCGGCTTCGAGGCCAAAGCGGATGTGGCAGTCGACCTCCGTCAGGCTGTCGTGGCTGCCCTGGCTGGTCACGCTCAGACTGATATCCGGATAGCGCTGACAAAATACCCGCAAGTGCGCCGAGAGCCAGCGGGTGGCCCAGGTCGGCGGCGCGAGAATACGCAGGCGCTGGCGCAGGTTAGGCACGCGCACGGCTTGCAGGGCGCGTTCGATGTGGTCGAAGGCGCTGCTCAGGTGCGGGGAAAGGGCGAGGCCGGTTTCGGTCAGCGACAGGCCCTGGGGCGTGCGAATAAACAGGGCGACGCCAAGATAATCTTCAAGCTGCTTGATCTGCCGGCTGACGGCGCCCTGGGTGACGTTGAGGCCCACGGCTGCCTGGCTGAAACTGCGATGCCGCGCGACTTCTTCAAAGACGCGCAGCATGTTGAGTGAGGGCAGTTGACGCATGAAAGAAGGGCTCCGTACCAGCCTTTTATGTTGTTCTTTGGCTGGTAGCTGTACGAAAAATCCGAAGTCCTTATCTGACTATTTGTAGGCCGTTGATGCAAGTGTTGTTTGGGCACCCAATCGCGGGCAAGCCCACTCCCACACAGGGCCGATGTACACCAATCCACTGTGGGAGACGGCTTGCCCGCGATGGCATCCTCAAGAGCGCTGAAGAATCAGCATCAGAAGTAGTACCCAATGTTCATGTACAACTGGTTCTCCCATTGATCCGACCCACCAGCCCCCAGGCTCTGGGTGTAGTTGCTGCCACCAATGTACGGATCGTTCTTGCCGATCAGCCACTCGGTGGCCACCCACAGTTTGCTCACCGAAAACGAGCTGCCAAGGATCATCCGTTGCGAGGTCTTGAAGTCGCTGGCGGATTTGTCGAAGGCACTGTAGTTGGCGTACAGCTTGATCCCGCTGACCTGATCGAACAGGTACTTGCCATCGACGTCGTAGCTCAGGTCGGCCACATAAAGGTTGCCGCGACTGGCGACGTTGTAGGTGCCGTCGTAGCCGCCCAGGGTCACCAAATCGTCGGTGCCCGGATTGCGCGGCGACATCTGCTGCCGCGCTGCCTGCAATTGCACGCCCCAAGGCCCGTTCTTGCCCAGGTAATGCACGGCGACGGCATTGCGTCGGCCATCGTTGTTGGTGTCACGGTTTTCCAGGCTCGAGGTCAGGCCAGAAAGGCCGACTTCGGATTTCCATGGGCCCAGCTCCAGTGCTTTCGCCACCCGCAGCGCCAGGGTATTGCGCTCCTGATTGTCGCTACCGTCGACGACGTAGCTATCAGCTTCGGACACTACGCTGGAGTAAGTCACGCCATTGCTGGTGCCTTTGCCTTGCCACGCCGGGCGCAGGTAATAGCCGGCCTGCAGGTTCCAGTCACCGGATTGCTGGATGTATTTGGCGCCGACCTGTTGCACATCTTCCAGGCCGATGACGTTGCCCAGGGTTTCGTAGAAGGTGCTGCCGAAGTACGGCTGCAAGCCGAACGGCACCGTGTTCAAGCCGACTTGCACTTGCTGGTCCGGGTTGAACTTGTAGCCAGCCCACGCGTACTTGGCGAACTGAATATCGCCGTAGTTCTTGGTGTACTTGTAGGGGTAGGAGCGGCCGTAGAAACGGTACTGGGCCTCGCCGATCCAGGTGTCGGAGTTGTACTTGGCGCTGAGGAAGACGGTGTCGAGACCGAAGTTCTGAATGTCGCGATCCGGGTCGTAGTCCCAACGGGCACGAACGGCGCCTCCCAGATCAAGATTGTCGGTCACCTGTACGGCCATGGCGGGTGCAGCGATGGTGCAGAGCACGGCCAAATAAAGGGGGCTCAAACGCAGGGAAGCAGGGAAGGGCATGGGGCAGCTCTCGGTTATTTTTATGTGAGATGCCGGCCAGTCTTGCCCGCGGCGCGAGAATCAACAAACGATTAAAAATCCGACAAAACCTGCGTCAGACGCATGTTACTGAATAATCTTGTAGGACGATTCAGTCGGAGCGTGGGATGCTTGGCGCATTCAAGATCGTCTCCGAGTGCCTTACATGAAACGCAAAATGCCCGGTCTCAACGCCCTCAAGGCTTTTGAAGTGGCTGGCAGCACCGGCAGCTTCACCCGCGCCGCCGAGCTGTTGAACGTGACCCAGAGTGCGGTCAGTCGTCAGGTGCGCCAGCTCGAGGAGCAGTTGGGCGAGCCGCTGCTGGAGCGCCGGCATCATCACCTCGACCTGACCAGCGCCGGCCGGGTGCTGTTGCGGGCGCTGCACCAGTCATTCGACAAGATCGAGCTGACGGTGCGCAGCATCCAGCAGAAAACCCATTCCAATCGCCTGCACATCAATGCGCCGCCGACCTTTACCAGTCGCTGGCTGATGCCGCGCCTCGGGCGCCTGCGCGAGCAACACCCGGACCTGGAGTTGAGCATCAGCACGCGCCTGCAGGACAGCCTGGCGCAGAGCAGCACCCTGGATTGCGCGATTCGCTTTGGCGATGGTGAATGGGATGGGCTGGACAGCTCGCTGTTGATCCAGGAACGGCATATCGCGGTGTGCGCGCCGTCGCTGTATGCCCGCGAATGGAGCGAGGGGATCGACCTCAATCGCCTGACCCTGTTGCATGTGCTGGCCCGCGAAGACCAGCGCTACCTGACCTGGAAGCACTGGCTGGACGCGGCGCGGATCAGCGGCGTGGATACCCAGGGCGGCTACGAATTCGACCTGCTGGACCTGGCGATCCGCGCAGCCATCGACGGTCTGGGCATCACTATTGCCGACTGGCACATGGTCGCCACGGAGCTTGCCAGCGGGCAGTTGACCCAGGTGCTCAACGTGCATGTCGACGGCCACCAGTCCTACTGGCTGGTGACCCGCCCCGAGCAGACCGACATGCCGCAACTGCAGGTGTTCAGCCAGTGGTTGCAGGAGGAAATCTGGTTGGCGCAGCGGCAGTTGCAGCCGTCTACTGCGGCCGTCTGAGCCCTCCCACTGTAGGAGCGAGCCTCCTCCTACAAGGGAGAGTGTTGTTTTTGAGTAACCTGCATTTTTCGAATGTTACTCCGCTCAATAAATCGTTTGTTCAAAGCCGGTCCTGCGCCAAGACTGCCCGGACTGGATAAAAACAACGATGGGCGATTCACATGCGACTCGAGCGAAATTTTGTTAATGGTCAATTTGTCGATCCTGCCAGCGATGCGCTGATTGCAGTCTTTAACCCGGCGACCGAAGCCTTGGTCGGGCACGTCAGTGCCGCCACCGCCGATGAGGCGACTGCTGCGGTGGACGCAGCCGCCGTTGCACAGAAGACCTGGGGCAAGCTCACCAGCATCGAGCGCGGTGAACACCTGCGTGCTTTTGCCGAGGCCCTGGAATCCCGTGCCGAGGCGATTGGCCAGGCGCTGGCGGCAGAGTCCGGCAAAAGCGTCGAGGACGCCAGCAACGAGGCGCGCTACGCCGCGCAAATCACCCGTTATCACGCTGAATGGGCGCGCCGCATCGAAGGCGAGATCATTCCCAGCGATTCGCCGAATGAAAGCCTGTTTCTGCACCGCGAACCGATTGGTGTGGTCGCCTGCCTGATCCCGTTCAACTACCCGGTTTACACCCTGCTGCGCAAAATCGCCCCGGCGCTGATTGCCGGCAACACCGTGGTGGTGCGTCCGAGCAACAACACCCCGACGTCGGCATTCGAAATCGCCAAGGCTGTGCAGCAGTCGGGCATGCCGGCGGGCGTGGTGAATATCCTGACCATGGACCACGGCACCGCCGCGACGGTCTGCACCCACAACGCCGTGGGTTTGATCACCCTGACTGGCAGCGTCAACGCCGGGCGCATCGTGCTCGATTACTGCAAGGCCAATATCGCCAAGCCGTCCCTGGAACTGGGCGGCAAGACCCCGGCGATCATTGAAGCCGATGCGGACCTGGAAGCTGCCGCCAACGCCATCGTCTCCTCCAAGACCACCCACTGCGGCCAGTTGTGCACGGCGGTGGAGCGGGTCTATGTGCAGGAAAGCGTCTACGACAAATTTCTCGGCCTGCTGAAAGCAAAAATCGCTGCGGTGAAATTCGGCGACCGCACCACTGATGCCAGCCTGATGGGGCCGTTGGTCAACGCCAGTTCGCAGCAGAACATCCATGCCATGGTCGAGCGCGCTGTTGCCGACGGTGCTGTACTGGAAACAGGCGGTTTTATTCCGCAAGGCAAGGGTCATTTCTACCCGCCGACCCTGCTCAGCGGCTGCCGCCAGGACATGGAAATCATCCAGGAAGAAATCTTCGGCCCGGTTTTGCCGGTGCTCAAGTACCGCGACATCGACGAAGCGCTGGCCATGGCCAACGACCACCAGTTCGGCCTGTCTTCGGTGCTCTACACCGAGAATTACCGCACCACGATGAAAGTCGCCAGCGCCATCGAGGCCGGCGAACTGTACGTCAATCGCACTCCGGCCGACCCTTACCAAGGGTTCCACGCCGGCTGGAAACGCTCGGGCCTGGGCGGCGATGACGGCAAGCACGGCATGCTCGAATTTACCCAGACCCGTCTGGTGGTGATGAAGTACTGATTCACCGGAAACACGCCTCACGCTGCACTTATAAAAACAATTATCAGGGGAGCCCGAATCATCGGGTCCCCGAGGTCATATCCATGTCCAAGCAAGCATCCTCTGCTGCCGCTGTTCAAGGTTCCAATGCGGATACGAAAAGCCACGGTGACAAGGGCAGTCGTTACCTACAATTAATGCTGCTGGTGCTCGCCGCCGGGGCGATCTACCCGATTCTGTACCTGCGCCAGGTCTACCAGACCACCATGCTCGAGGTGTTCCAGATCAACCACAGCGAGCTGGGTTATCTGTACTCGATGCTCGGCACGATTTTCCTGCTCAGCTATTTGCCCAGCGGCTGGCTGGCGGACCGCATCGCGCCACGCTTCCTGATTTTCTTCTCGCTGGTCGCCACCGGCGCCCTGGGCCTGTGGTACTCCACCGCGCCGTCCATGACCTCGCTGATGATCATTTTCGGTTGCTGGGGCCTGACCACTGGCCTGACGTTCTGGGCCTCGGTGCTCAAGCGGGTCAAGATGATTGCCCATCACACCGAGCAGGGTCGTTTCTTCGGGATTCTCGACGGTGGTCGCGGCCTGGTTGAAGCCTTGCTGGCGACCGTTGCCCTGGCCCTGTTCGCGTTCGCCACCGAAACCCGTGGCGAGTCCGCCGCCGAAGGCTTCAAGCACGTGGTCTACCTGTACGCCTTCACCTGTATCGTCATCGGTTGCGTGCTGGTGCTGATCAAGGACCCGAAGTCGATGGAGGACACCGCGCCGGTCGAGAAGGGCAAGTACAACCTGCTCGGCGACCTCGCGATCCTGGTGAAAATCCCCGAGCTGTGGCTGGTTACGGCCATCGTGTTCTGCGGGTATCACATCTTCTGGGCCACCTACAGCTTCTCCGATTACCTGCAGGGCAGCGGCATGACCGCGGTCATGGCCGGCACCATCACCACCATCAAGCTGTGGATGCGCCCCATCGGCGGCATCGGCGGCGGCTGGTTGGGTGACCGCTTCTCGAATATCTCGGTGCTGACCGTTGCGCTGTTGCTGGCGACCCTGTCGATGGTCGGTCTGATCGTCTTTCCGGCGCTCAACAGCCTGGGTTTGTTGATCGGTACGGTGATCTTCATCGGCCTGATGACCTACGCCATTCGTGGCCTGTACTGGGCAATCCTCGACACCTGCAACATTCCGCTGCGCATCACCGGCCTGGCCATCGGCATTGTCTCGGTGGTCGGCTACCTGCCGGACGCCTTCATTCCCTTGATCAATGGTTACCTCACCGAGCATTACCCGGGTGCCTTTGGCTACAAGCTGTATTTCGGCTACATCGCCTTCGTCGGCCTGCTCGGGACCCTGGCGGCCCTGACCCTGCGCGAGCGAATCAATCGTCAATCCTTGAAGACTGGTGCCTGAGATGAAAATCGTCGCCCTTGAAACCCATATCGTTGCCGTTCCGCCACCCCATGTCGGCGGTATGTACTGGTTGTTCGTCAAGCTCAAGACCGACTGCGGCATCGAAGGCGTGGGTGAAATCTACGCCGCGACCTTTGGCCCCAAGGCCATGCTTCCGGTCATCGAAGACGTGTTCGAACGCTACCTGCTGAACCAGGACCCGCACCACATCGAGCGTTTCTTCCGCCAGGCCTATTCGAGCGGTTTCACCCAGCGTCCGGACCTGACCATGATGGGTGTGGTCAGCGGCCTGGAAATGGCTTGCTGGGACATCATCGGCAAGGCCGCGAACAAGCCGGTCTACGAATTGCTCGGCGGCAAGGTCAATGAGCGCCTGCGCTCCTACACCTACCTGTACCCGGTCAACAGCAAGGGCGAGTACGACTACGACGACCCTGACCTAGCCGCCGAGTGCGCCATCGAGAACATGAACAAGGGCTTCACCGCCGTCAAATTCGACCCGGCCGGGCCGTACACCGCGTACTCCGGGCATCAGATCTCGCTGCAAGTGCTGGAACGCTGCGAGACCTTTTGCCGCAAGATCCGCGAAGCGGTGGGCGACAAGTGCGACCTGCTGTTCGGCACTCACGGGCAGATGGTGCCGTCCTCGGCGATCCGCCTGGCCAAACGCCTGGAGAAATACGACCCGCTGTGGTTCGAAGAACCGGTGCCACCGGGCCAGGAAGACGCCATGGCGCAAGTCGCGGCCAAGACCAGCATCCCGATTGCCACGGGCGAGCGCCTGACCACCAAGTATGAATTCTTCAAGCTGCTGCAGGCCGGCGGTGCGTCGATCCTGCAGATGAACGTCGCGCGCTGCGGCGGCCTGCTGGAAGCGAAGAAAATCGCGAGCATGGCCGAGGCCTACTACGCGCAAATCGCCCCCCATCTGTACAACGGGCCGATTGGCGCGGCGGCAAGCTTCCAACTGGCGACTTGCACACCGAACTTCCTGATCCAGGAAAGCATCATGACCTGGGGCGGCTTCCATGCCGAAGTGTTGACCAAGCCGTTGCAGTGGGAGGACGGCTACATCATCCCGTCCACTGAGCCGGGCCTGGGTGTGGAGCTGAACATGGACGTGGTGCGCAAGCATTCGCCGTACACCGGCGAGCGCCTGCACCTGCAAATGGCGCCGACTCCGGCGGACGTCAAAGACACGGCACCGGCGCGGGGCTGACGGTAACGGTGCATTTCCCCTGTAGGAGCGAGCCTGCTCGCGATGAGGGCCTGACATTCAGCATTGATGTCGGCTGATCGGGCGCCTTCGCGAGCAGGCTCGCTCCTACAAGGGGTGGGTGATTTTTGTACAACGACTTACGCGGTAACCGTGAAATGAATTACGACTACATCATCGCTGGCGCAGGCGCCGCAGGTTGCGTCCTGGCCAACCGTCTCTCGGCCTCGGGCAAACACTCGGTGTTGCTGCTGGAAGCGGGCGGCAAGGACAGTTCCCTGTGGTTCAAGATCCCGGTCGGCTTTGCCAAGATGTACTACAACCCGACCTTCAACTGGATGTACTACAGCCAGCCGCAAAAACAGCTCGGCAACCGTGAAATCTACGCGCCACGGGGCAAGGTTCAGGGCGGCTCTGGCTCGATCAACGCGATGATCTACGTCCGTGGGCAGGCCCATGATTTTGACGACTGGGCGGCCAACGGCAACGACGGCTGGGGTTTCAAGGACGTGCTGCCGTACTTCCGCAAACTGGAAAACCATCCGCAGGGCGAGTCCCAATACCATGGCGCCAGCGGACCGATCACCATCACGCCGATGAAGGGCCAGACCCATCCGATCTGCGATGTGTTCCTCAAGGGCTGCGATGAACTCGGTTACCCGCGCAGCGACGACTTCAACGGTCCGTCCTTCGAAGGCTCGGGGATCTACGACGTCAACACCCGAAACGGCCAGCGCTGCTCCAGCAGTTTCGCCCACCTGCACCCGGCCCTGAGTCGGCCAAACCTGACGGTCGAGCATTACGCCCTGGTGGATCGGGTGCTGTTCGAGGGTGAGCGGGCGACGGGCATCAGCGTGACCCAGCACGGCGTGACGCGAACCTTTACCGCGAGCAAGGAAGTCATCCTGTGTGCCGGCGCGGTAGACACGCCGAAGATCCTGCAATTGTCCGGTGTTGCCGATCAGGCATTACTTGCCAAGCACCAGATTCCGCTGGTCAAGCACCTGCCGGCGGTGGGGCAGAATCTGCAGGACCACTTGTGCGCCAGCTACTACTACAAGGCCAATATCCCGACCTTGAACGATCAATTGAGCTCGTTGTTTGGCCAGTTCAAGCTGGGCCTCAAGTACCTGTTCACCCGTAAGGGCGCACTGGCGATGAGCGTCAATCAGGCCGGCGGTTTTTTCCGTGGCAATGGGCGGCAGGCCAATCCCAACCTGCAACTGTACTTCAACCCGTTGTCGTACCAGATCCCCAAAAACAACAAGGCCAGCCTCAAGCCCGAGCCTTATTCAGGCTTCCTGCTGTGCTTCAATCCGTGCCGGCCAACCAGTCGCGGACGGATTGAAATTGCCTCGAAAAATCCGCGGGATGCCGCGCTGATCGACCCCAATTACCTGAGCACGCAGAAAGACATCGACGAAGTGATCCAAGGTAGCCGGCTGATGCGCAAGATCATGGGGGCGCCGGCGCTCAAGGGCATCACCGTTGAAGAAGTGTTGCCTGGTCCGGCGATCGAAAGCGATGAACAGATGCTCCAGTACTTCCGCGACAACTGCGGCTCGATCTATCACCTGTGCGGCTCCTGCGCGATGGGGGCGGATGATCAGGTGTCGGTGGTGGACAAGCGCTTGAAGGTCCACGGCCTCAGCGGCTTGCGGATCGTCGATGCGTCGATTTTCCCCAACGTGACCTCCGGCAACACCCACGCAGCGGTGTTGATGGTGGCCGAGAAGGGTGCGGACCTGATCCTGCAGGACGCCTGAGGCCGGGCTCAGTCCAGCAACCCGGTGTCCTTGAGCAGTGCTTGCAGACCCAGGGGCACCAGCGGCGATTCGTCGGTAAAACTCGCGCTGCCCTGCCAGGTGGCGCGGAACGGTGCGCCGTTGCTTTCGTGGCCGTCGAGGTGCGGCTGTTCGTAGCGGGTTGGGTCGGTGAATTGGCCATCGTAGACCATGACAATTTCGTGGCCGGGTTTGTCGTTGTAGACGAACAGGCTCTCGAGGGTGCCCAGCAGGCGCAGGTGGTCGATGGGCAGGTCCAGTTCCTCGTGGATCTCGCGGACGATGGCCTGGGCGCTGGTCTCGCCAAACTCGATCCCGCCACCCAGCGGCCGGTACATGCAGCGCCCGGTGACCGGGTCGTCAAAGCGGTTGACCAGGATCCTGCCCTGGTAATGGAACACACACAGCGCGAGCGCGCGGATGCGGGGAGGGGTCATGGGTGCAGTCCTTTTGCGAGAGGGCGCGCATCATACAGGAGCGGGTCCGCTTGATGCGGTGTTGCTGCTGGCCCCATCGCGAGCAGGCTCGCTCCTACAATGGATTGGTGGCGATCACACATGCTGTGATGCATGCAAATCCCTGTAGGAGCCAGCCTGCTGGCGATGAAGTTGATGCGGTGTGGGTCAGTATTGCGCGCGCAAGGTCAGGGTCAGGTTGCGCGGGTCGCCGTAGAAGTTGGTGCCCCAGGACGCATCCACCCGGTCGTAGTACTTGCGGTCGAACAGGTTGTTGGCGGTCAGGGTCGAGGACAGGTTTTCGTTGAAGCGGTAGCCGACCTGGGCCGTGGCGACGGCGAAGCCGCCTTGTTCGAAGCGCACTTCGCGCTGGTAGTAGGTATCGCTGACCACCCGTACACCACCGCCGACGTTGAAGTCCTTGAGCGGGCCATCGGTGAAGTCGTACCGGGTCCACAGGTTGAAGTTGTGCCGTGGGGTGATGGTGCTGAAGGTCTGCCCTTCGGTGCCGTCATCGGCCTTGAGCATCTTGGTGGCGGTGTAGGCGTAGCCGGTGACGATGCTCCAGTTGTCGCTCAGGTTGCCGCTCAACTCGGTTTCCCAGCCTTCGCTGCGGGCCTTGCCTTGCGCCATGTAGGAGGCGGTGCTGTTGTTGTACTCGGCACGGTTTTCATCGTAGATGCGGAACAACGCGACGCTGGCATTCAGGCGCCCGTCGAAGAACTCGCGCTTGAGGCCGATTTCATACTGCTTGCCCTTGCGCGGACCGATCGGCTCATTGTCCGAACCAATCTCGCTCTGCGGTTTGAACACCCCGGTGTAGCTGGCATAGGCCGACAGCTCAGGCGTCAGTTTGGCGATCAGCGCGCCGTACGGCACGACCTTGCGGTTGATGCTGGTGTGGGCCTCGCCGAAGTCGTTGAAGAACGGGTTGGCCTTTTTCGCGTCGCTCTCGTACCAGGTCACCCGGCTGCCGCCGATCACGTCCAGCCAGTCGGTGACGTTGAACTTGGCGCGGGTGTAGATCCCGTATTGATCGGACTTGGACCAGTTGCCGTTGTTCTGTTCGTAATTCTGCTTGGGGATATCGATGCTGCCCGGATCGAACACGTTGATCGGGAAGTAGTCGCCGCCGCCGTAGGTGAAGTCCTTGTCCAGGTGCTGGTATTCGGCACCGACGGTGAGTTCGTGGCTGCGGTCCATGGCTTCGAAGGGGGTGGTGACGAAGCTGTCGACGCCAATGGTCTTGATGTGGGTGTAGTAGTTGTACGCCACCGCCCAGCTGTCGCCGTTCTCTTCGACCGCACCGTCAGCCCAGGTGAAGTTGCGCTGCGGGGTCTCGGCGTCGCGGTAGGTGAGGGTGGTCTTGAACTGGCCGCCGTTGTCCAGGGCGTGGTCGACTTCGGCGAAGGTTTCCCAGACTTTTTCGTTGAGTTCGTTCCACTTGGCATCGACGAAGGTCGAGCGCGGCACGTCGAGCAGGTTGCCGTTGGCGTAGGCCGGCAAGCCGAAGGCCGGGGTCGAGTGGTTTTGCTGATAGGCGCCGCCGACCGATAGGGTGGTGGCCGGATCGAGGTCGAACTCCAGGCGCCCGTAAGCCATCGGCCGTTCGTTCTGCGCATAGTCGACGAAGGATTTGTTGTTCTCGTAGGCGGTGATGAAGCGCCCACGCACGTTGCCCTGGTCGTTCAATGGGCCGGTGACGTCCACCGAGGAGCGGTAGTGATCGTAGGAACCGGCGGCCAGTTCGCCGCCGAGGGCAAATTTGCTCAAAGCGCGCTTGCGCACCACGTTGATCGTGCCGCCCGGTTCGCCGGCTCCCTGGTACAGGCCTGATGGGCCGCGCAGCACCTCGATGCGGTCGTACATCGCCAGGTCGAAGCTGGTGGCCATGTCGCCCTGGCCGGTGGGTTGCGAGACGCCGTCGACCTGCACCTGGTCGACCAGGAAACCGCGCATGTAGACGTCATTCAGGCTGGACCCGGAGTTGTAGGTCTTGATCGTCACCCCGGTGACCTGGCGCATGGCGTCCTGCAGGCTGTTCATGTTCTGGTCATCCATGCGCTGGCGCGTGACCACCGACACCGACTGCGGGATGTCCTTGAGCTTGATGTTGCCCTTGCCGATGCTCACTTCATCGGTGGTGTAGGAACGCGTGCCCTCGGTGGTCACGCCCAGGCCCTGGCCGGTGATGGCGGTCGGCGCCAGTTGCAGGGCATCGGCGTTGGCCGAGCGCACCAGGGTGTAGCTGGCGTCGGCGCGCTGCTGCAGGTCCAGCCCGGTGCCGCTGAGCAGGCGGGTCAGGGCTTCAAGCGGCGAGTAGCTGCCGCTCAGTCCCGGGCTTTGCTGGCCGTCGGTGAGGCTCGGGTCGAAGGACAGGGCGATATGGCTTTCGGCGGCGAAGCGCGAGAGTGTCTGCCCGAGGTTACCGGCCGGGATCTGGTAGCTGCGTTGTTGGCTGCTGCTCAGCGCCTGCGGCTGTGCCGCCCAGGCCTGGGCGCAGGCGCCGCTGATCAACAGGCCAAACAGTGCGTAAGCGGTGCGACGAAAGGGCGGAGTAGTTGCGGGGACAACGGGCATCGAGAAGTGATCCTGTGGGCAAGGGAGAAGGGGTGTTATTCCCTTGCCAGCCGAGCGCAAAAAAAGTGTCAGGCAAATGCGAAAATATTTTTTGCTCGCGTCAAACAGGCGCGATCGTCACCCAGTAACCACCCAGCCTTGAGGTGACTTGTACAGGGTAGGTCTGGCCGAGCATGTTCAGCGCACGCTGGCTGTCGTCCAGCGGAAACGCCCCGGACACCCGCACTTGAGCAACGGCCGGATCGCAGCGGACGATGCCCGGTCGATAGCGCGCCAACTCGGCGGCGAATTCGCCCATGGGCATACGGTCAGCCACCAGCATGCCCTCGGTCCAGGCGATGCGGCTGCTGTCGGTGGTGCCCAGGGCGCCGATTGCGCTGGCGGAAAACGCGCATTGCTGACCAGCCATGACCACACTTGGCGTCACTTGCACACGCCCGGACAATTCGATCTGCACGCGCCCTTCAAGGACCGCCAGACGGGTCATGCCAGCATCCTCGCGCACGCTAAAGACCGTGCCCAACGCCTGCAATCGTCCCTGGGCGGTGCTGACCCGCAAGGGCCGGGCGGGCACCTGGATATCGGCGGCGTTGCGCAGCAGGATTTCCCCCCTGAGCAGCCGTACCAGGCGCTGCTGGCCATCGAAGGCGACATCGATCGAAGTGTCGGTGTTGAGGGTGACCTGGCTGCCATCGAGCAGGGTCAGTTGCCGGCGCTGGCCAATCGGCGAATGGAAATCGGCGCTCCAGCCCTGGCGTTCGTTCAATTGCCAGCCCAGCCAACTGGCCGGCGCCAGCGCCAGCAGCGCTGCGAGACGGGCGAGCATGGCGCGGCGTTGCGGGCTGGCCGGGCGATCGAGGCTCGACAGCGCCAGGTCCACGGGCAAGCCGCCGAGACTGCCAAGCAGACGTTCGGCACGGCGCCAGGCGCGCTCACACTCGAGGCTGCTGGTGCGCCATTGCTGCCACTGGCGCAGTTCCTCGCTGCTGAGGTTGCCTTCGCCCAGGCGCATCAGCCACTCGGCGGCTTCGTCGAGGATCAGCGGATCGATCTGCGCTGGGCCACTCATTCCGGCATCAACTGCAGGCATTGCACAAAGGCCTGCTTGATGTAGCGCTTGACCGTGGTCAGGGACAGCTCCAGTTGCAGCGCGATATCGTCATATTTCATCCCGCTGATCTGCGACAGCAGGAACGCGCGCTTGACCAGCGGCGGCAAGGTGTTGAGCAGGGCATCGACTTCATGCAGGGTTTCGAGGATCAGGTAACGCTGCTCCGGCGAGGGCACCAGGGCCTCGGGCACTTGCGCGAGCGCCGCCAGGTAGGCGCGTTCCAGCGCCTGGCGCTGATACCAATTGATCATGATGCCCTTGGCCACGCAGGTCAGGTACGCCCGGGGTTCGGCCAGGTCGGGAAGCGCCTTGGCCGCCAGCACCCGGGTGAAGGTGTCGTGCATCAGGTCCGCGGCGTCCACCCGGTTGCCCAGCTTGCGTTGCAGCCAGGCGTACAGCCAGCCTTGATGGCCGACGTAGAGGGCTTCGACACTGCGTAGGTGCTGCTGGTGCATGGCCGCTTGGAGTTCGCTCATCACGTCGGGTTTTTTGTTAGTGAGAATTATTAGCAATTGTATCCATGGCATATCAATCCCGGCAAGCGTGAGAATGTTGGTCATCGGCTGGCGCGCGGTTGGCTACAATCACCAGCGTCGAATCCGCTCACTCATGAACAGGCGTCTGCTTATGCTTCTAACCCCGTTGCTCAACCTCGCGAGTCAATTGCAGGCTCTTGCCCCTGGCTCAGAAGGGGTGGTGTAAGCGGTATGCCAGACAGACTTTCAGGGAAGATAAACCTGCGCCGGTTGATCCTGCTGTTTGCCGTGGCGACGGCGCTGATTACCCTCATCAACAGTTTCTACGCCGCCTACCGGGTGCAGCGAACCGTGCTGGTGGAGAACGCGCTGGAGGCCAATCGGGCTTACGCGGCCAAGGTCGCCTCGAGTATTGGCGAGTACCTGCAGGCCTCGCAGCAGCAACTGGCGTACAGCGCGGTGATCCTCGGCCGGGACTTCGACAAGCCGGCGGTGCTGGATGCCGAGGTGCGTCGCCTGCGCGAACAGGACGCCGGTTTCACCAACATCGCCGTGGTCAACACCAGCGCCATGGTGCTGCGCGCCGCGCCGGACAGCCTGCAACTGGAACACACCACCCTCAACATCGAGGGCGTCCGTCGCGCCCTGCATGAGCGCCGGCCGCTGGTCAGCCGTGCTTATCATTCGTCTGCGGGAGAGTTGGTGGTGTTCATTTCCCAGCCGGTGCTCGACCCCTATGGGCGTTACCTGGGCTTTGTCGGCGGCGCCATCGATCTGCGCAAGGCCGGGGTGCTGCACACCCTGATCAGCAACCACTTCTATCGCGAGTCGACCCAGGCCTATGTGGTGGATAGCTCGCGGCGATTGATCTACCACCCCGATATGCATCGGGTTGGTGAAGTGATCGGCATGAATCCGGTGGTCGACGCGGTGATTCAGGGTCAGAGCGGGGCCATGGACGCGCTCAATTCCCAGGGCGTGGAGATGCTCGCCGGTTACGCCAGCGTGCCGATGGCCAACTGGGGCGTGATTTCCCAGCGACCGAAAGCACAGACGCTGGCGGCCCTCGATCAGTTGATGAGCCAGATGCTGCTGGGGGTCGCCCCCCTGAGCCTGATCGGCTTTCTTGGCATCTGGTGGGTTGCGACATTTATTACTCGTCCCCTCAAGCAACTGGCCGAGAGCGCCGGGCAAATGGATGCGCCGCACACCGCTGAGCGAATCAACGCGGTGCGCGCCTGGTACGTAGAGGCGCAATTGATCAAGCAGGCGCTGCTCAAGGGTTTTGGCCTGGTCCAGGAAAAGCTTGGTGGCCTGAGTCGCCAGGCGCAGACCGATCCCTTGACCGGGTTGCTGAATCGGCGAGCGATGGATCAGGCACTGGAGACGCTGGAGTCCACCCGGCAGTCTTTTTCAGTGATTGCACTGGATATCGACCACTTCAAGCAGGTCAATGACACCTATGGCCACGACGTCGGCGATGTGGCCTTGAGCGTGGTGGCGCAGTTGATGAAGGGCTGTTCGCGAGAGGTCGACCTGGCCTGTCGAGTCGGTGGTGAAGAGTTTCTATTGTTGTTGCCCGGGGCGCCTTTGAGCGTGGCAAGGGAGGTCGCGGAGCGCCTGCGGCTGTCAGTGGCGCAGACGCCGATCGAGACGGTGGGGCATCTGACCATTTCCCTCGGCGTCGCGGTATGGCCTGGCAATGGCGGCACAATAGCCGAGGCGCTGAAGCAGGCGGACGAGTTGATGTACCAGGCCAAGCAGCAGGGCCGCAATCGCAGCGTGGTGCAGCAGACGTAGAGGCGGGTTTAGCTCGCCAGTTCCCGTTCCTCACGGCGCAGTTGTTGCCCATGCACGCGGTTGACCCACCAGCCGAAGCCGGCGGCGGTGAAAAACATGATCAGGCTGTAGATGGCCGCCGGAATGGCCATGGTCGAGTTGTTCAGCAGGCTCGGGCTTAGGGCCAGGGCGATCGCCAGGGTGCCGTTGTGGATGCCAATCTCCATACCGATCGCCACCGCCTGGCGCCGGGGCAGGCGCAACAGCCTCGGGACGCCATAACCGACGGCCAGGCTCAGCAGATTGAACAGCAGCGCAGCCAGGCCGACGACGGGGGCGTACTCGACCACGGTCTGCCAGTCCTTGATGAAAGCCACAGTCACGGTGGCCACCAGGAACAGCGCCGAGACGATCTTCATCGGTTTTTCCATGCGTGCGGCGAAGGCTGGCGCCAGGTGACGCACCAGCATGCCCAGGGCCACCGGTATCAGAACAATGGCGAACACCTGCAGCACCTTGGCAAATTGCAGGGGAATGGCCTGGTCGGCGGACATGAAGTACAGCAACGACAGGTTCACCAGCAACGGCATGCTGAGGATCGCGATCATCGAGTTGACCGCCGTCAGCGTCACATTCAACGCCACGTCGCCGTGGGCCAGGTGGCTGTACAGGTTGGCCGTGGTGCCGCCGGGGGAGGCGGCCAGCAACATCAGGCCGACCGCCAGCACCGGTTCGAGCTGGAAGCCCTTGGCGATCAGGAAACAGAAGAACGGCAGCACCAGCAACTGGCAGACCAGCCCGATCAGCACCGGCTTGGGATACTTCACCACCCGCGCAAAGTCGGCCAGGGTCAACGACAGGCCCAAACCGAGCATGATGATGCCCAGGGCAATGGGCAGGAATGCGGTGAGCAGGGGCGTGGCGGTCATGAGCAGTCGACTCGAGGGGAGAGAGGCTCACAAAGGTGTAGCACGCAGGATGCCAGGCGCCGCCGACAGTTGTTACAAAATATCGCCGAGTTGCCCATTGAGCCCGACACAAACCTTGGAGCGAGCCCGCTCGCGATAGCGGTGTCACCGTCAGCGAAGATGTTGGATGTGCAGGCCTCATCGCGAGCAGGCTCGTTCCAAAGGCGGTGATTCACCCGTGCGACTGGCCCGGCGCACGGCAATTGCGTAACATTCGCCGCCTATTTTTGTCGCATCGCCCGTGACCGCATTCGCCGGTCCTTCATTTCAGGTAAGCCATGAAACTCAATCGTCTGCGCGCCGATGTCCTGGCCGGACTCACCACGTCTTTTGCCCTGATGCCCGAGTGCATCGCCTTCGCCCTGGTGGCCCACCTCAATCCGCTGATGGGACTCTACGGCGCCTTCATCATCTGTACCCTGACTGCTCTGTTCGGCGGTCGACCGGGCATGGTGTCCGGCGCCGCCGGTTCGATGGCGGTGGTGATCGTGGCGCTGGTGGTGCAGCACGGTGTGCAGTATTTGCTGGCCACGGTGCTGCTGGGCGGGCTGATCATGATGATCTTCGGCTTGCTGCGCCTGGGCAAACTGGTGCGCATGGTGCCGCATCCGGTGATGCTCGGCTTCGTCAATGGTCTGGCGATCGTCATTGCCCTGGCACAACTGGAGCATTTCAAGGATGGCGAGGCGTGGCTCAGCGGCAAGCCGTTGTACATGATGATCGGCCTGGTGGCGCTGACCATGGCGATTGTCTACGTGTTGCCGCGCCTGACCCGCGCCGTGCCGCCGGCGCTGGTGGCGATCCTCGGCGTTGGCCTGGGCGTGTACCTGCTGGGCCTGCCGACCCGCACCCTGGGGGACATGGCGCACATCGCCGGCGGCTTGCCGACCCTGGCCTGGCCCGACCTGCCGTGGACCCTGGAAACCCTGCAGATCATCGCGCCTTATGCCTTGGTGATGGCGATGGTGGGCTTGCTGGAAACCCTGCTGACCCTCAACCTGACCGACGAAATCACCGAGAGCCGTGGCTTCCCCGACCGTGAGTGCGTGGCGCTGGGCGCAGCCAATATGGTCTCCGGGGCCTTTGGTGGGATGGGCGGTTGCGCGATGATCGGCCAGACCGTGATCAACCTCAGCTCCGGTGGCCGTGGTCGGCTCAGTGGCGTGGTCGCTGGAGTAATGGTCCTGCTGTTTGTGCTGTTCCTCTCGCCGCTGATCGAGCGTATCCCGCTGGCGGCGCTGGTCGGGGTAATGTTCGTGGTGTCGCAGCAGACATTCGCCTGGGCCTCACTGCGGGTGCTGAACAAGGTGCCGCTGAACGATGTGTTGGTGATTATTGCGGTGACCCTGGTCACGGTGTTCACCGACCTCGCCGTCGCGGTGCTCTGTGGGGTGATCATTGCCGCGCTCAACTTCGCCTGGCAGCAGGCCCGGCAACTGTACGCCGACGGGCATATGGAGGCCGACGGCAGCAAACTCTACCGCGCCCACGGCACGCTGTTCTTTGCCTCGACCACGGCCTTTCTCAACCAGTTCGACACCGCTGGCGACCCGGCCCAGGTGACCCTCGACTGTCGTCACCTGAGCTTCGTCGATTACTCGGCCATCGCCGCCCTCGATACCCTGCGTGAACGCTACAGCAAGGCCGGCAAACACCTGCGGGTACTGCACCTTTCGGAGCGCTGCAAGAAACTGCTCAAGCGCGCGCGGGTGCATCACGACTGAGGGTGATGGCTGATCCATGCTTGAAAAAAAACCGACACCGGTAACAGGGCGTCGGTTTTTTCATTTTTGCGCTCGTTGTTCAAGCACAGTCGTCAAAAACGCTTTCGATCGGCATCTCGACGCGACCTTGACTCTCCCCCGTGGGGCCGGGTTTAACCTCGGCGCACTAACACGGATAGCGTTTTCTGCGAGGTGTCATGAGTCGATTATGTCTGGTGACGGGGGCCAATGGGCACTTGGGTAGTACCCTGGTCAGGGCGTTGTTGGCCCAGGGGTATCGGGTGCGCGCCGGCGTTCGTGATGTGGCCCATGCGCCGGCGTTGGACGGGCTGGACTGCGAGCGGGTGTACGTTGAGTTGCTCGATGAAGGCACCTTGTTCGACGCGCTGCTTGGGGTCGATGTGTTGTATCAGGTGGCGGCGGTGTTTCGGCATTGGGCGAAAAATCCGCAGGCCGAGATCATCCAGCCGAATGTCCAGGGCACCCGTCGAGTGCTGCGGGCAGCGGCGCGCGCCGGGGTTCGGCGGGTGGTGTATGTCAGTTCCGTGGCGGCGGTAGGGCACAACGGTCAGCCGCTCGATGAGCAGCACTGGAACGACGAGCAGGAGAATGCCTATTACCGCTCGAAGATTCTCGCCGAACGCGCCGCCTGGGAGATGGCTCGGGCTTTGGATTTGTCGATGGTGGTGGTGTTGCCTTCGGCGATGATTGGACCGAACGCCGCGCGCCTGACCGACAGCATGGGTTTTATCGAGTCGATTCGGCGGCGCCAGGTGCCGCTGGATCCGGGCTTTCATTTCAATTTTGTGGATGTGCGCGATGTGGCTGAGGGCATGATTCTCGCGGCGCAGAAAGGCCGATCCGGGCAGCGTTATATTCTGGCCAATGAGCGCAGTTCGTCGCTGGCGCAGATTATCGACGCGGCGAACGCGGTGGTCCCTGGTTATCGTTTGCCGCCGCCAGCACCCCGGTGGTTGTTGTGGGCGGTGGCCTTGGCGCAGGAGGGGTGGGCGCGGGTGAGTGGGCGGCCGGCGCAGATGGTACGCAGTCAGGTGCGGATGTTTCATGGGGTCGCGCAGGAGTATCGGATTGACAAGGCCCGCGATGAATTGGGTTTTGCACCGAGGGCGCCGGAGGAGGCGTTGCGGGGGGTGTTTGGGTATTTGGGGGAGCGGCAGCCTTCCGGCCAAGCGACATGCCCGCAGCATCACCCAGGGCACCACGAAGGCAGAGGTATCAACCGCCACTGAATAGCTGGCGAATCAGATTCGGTGTGCTGCCGGTCCAGCGCTTGAACGAACGCCGAAAATTCGCCGCATCGTTGAAGCTCAGGTAGGCCGCCACTTCGTCGTTGTTCAGGCCCTTGACCTGATACAGATAGAGCGCCACATGTTTGCGCACCAGGTCCACCTGCTGCTGAAAGCCCGTGTCGTGCTTGTGCAGTTTGCGCTTGAGGGTCGCTGGGCTCATGGCAAAGGCCTGGGCCGCTTGTTCGAGGCTGGGGGCCTGGCGGACGTGGGTTTGCAGGTAGCGGTAGAGGCAACCGAGAAAACTGGCGGCAAAGCCCAGTTGCTCGATCTGCTGCTGGGCTTGCTGGCGCGCGACCTGGCCGGCGGTGGCCGATGCACCGGGCCAGGGTTGCGCCAGGTATTCGCGGGGGATGCGCATCATGTCCAGCGGCCGCTGGAATTGCGTCTGCTCCCCCAGATGCACCCAGTACTGCTCGACATAGCGCGGCTCGGCAAAGCTCAGGCTGCATTCCCAGGGCAGGCGCTGGCCGCTCAGCCACTGACTCATGGCGACCAGCGAGGTCATGCTCGCTTCCAGCAGGAAACGCCATTGCTCGGCGGCGCCGCAGGTGTCCTGCCAGTAGAGGTAGGCGTGGTGCTCGTCGAGCAACAACTGCGGGGCTGCCAGCGGGCTGAGCAGGGCCTGTTGCTGGACCATCGTGTCGAGTGCCTGATGCAGGTTCTGCGCATGGCGCAAGGCATGGCTGGCGGGGCCGTAATGCCCGGGCAGCAGGCGCTGGCCAAACAGGAAGCTGCTGTCGTCGGCACCGAGCAGGCGCCGGCTGTTGCCGATCAACGAGAGAAATTGCTGGGGACTCAGGCGTGTCTGCCCGGCGAGGATGTCTTCGTGGAACAGCCCGGTGCCGCGCAGCAGGCGATGGCTGTCGATGTCCCGCGACAGTGCGAGGTCGATCAGGGTTGCCGGCTGGTAGTGCCCGGGGATGAAGCGGCTGTCGGTTTCGTACCAACGTGTTTTTACTGTCATGGGGCGGCCTCAGGCAGACTTGGCCAGCGGTTGCTTGGCCCGGGCCAGGGCCAGGTTAAGGCGCTTGAGCAGCTGTTCCGGCGACTCATCCATGGCCATCACCACTGCCGTGCTCGCCGCCAGGTGCAGGCGCTCGCCGTGTTGCCGGGTCTTGTGCGCCAAGCCCTGGACCGCTTGCTGCAACTCCAGCGCCAGCAGGCGCGCCTGGCTCTCGCCGGTGTTGGGCAGCAGCACCACGAAACGGTCACCGGCGAGGCGGCAGAGCAGGTCCTGGCGCCTCAGGTTGAGCAGCAGCAAGTGACTCAGGGCCTGCAACACCGCATCGCCTTCGGCATGCCCATAGGCCTGATTGATCGCGGCGAAGTGGTCCAGGTCCAGCACCATCAGTGACAGCGGTTGCTGCTGGGCGAGGCTTTCTTCCAGGCTGCTGGTCAACTGGCGCTTGAGGTAGTCGGCGCCCCCCAGCGGGGTCAGCTTGTCGAACAGCCGGTGCTCGCGAAACAGCCGCTCGCGTTTCTCCATCTGCGCGCTGATCGCCAGTTGTTCGCGGTGCCAGTGATAGATGCCCAGGGTCAGCAGGACCATGCCCACTGGCATCGGTCCGGACTCCAGCCAGTGGTCCCAGGTGATGCTGTCGGGCAGGCGGATAAACTCGTCGAGGCTGTCGATCCACCAGGAGAAAAAGATGCAACTCAGGCCCAGCGCCAGGTAGTTGGTGACCCGTCCGGCCGGTCGGCTTTTCAGCACCAGCCCCAGCCAGACCAGGGCCAGCAACGCCGAGCCGCCTTCGCCGACGATGTCCAGCCAGACCCATTCCTCGACACTTTTCAATTCGCCGCAGGCCAGGTGCAGCAGCAGGCCCAGGTTGGCCGCCAGCAGCAACAGCATGAGTTTCCAACGATGGGGTTTGAGCACTGAAAACATGGCCGTGATCCTTGGGCGAACAAACGATGCGCGCCAGCACAGCAGATCGATGTGACGGTTGGATGACAGGGCAGGGAGGTCAAATCGGCTCACCGTGCCATGGCGAATTTCGTCGTCGGCGCGGTCGGTCAGCGCGCGTGGCACATGCAGACGTACTCTCGCCGGTCACCGGTGTTCACGAACACAGGTCAAATCAGCTCAATCAGCCCCTCGATCCCCGGCAAAACCCCGGTTTACAGCACTCGCCAGCCAAGCCTGTCACAGAACCGTCATTCGCCACCCCTAGCTTGCCCTCCCAGTTGCCGGGCCTCTTGCCTGGCGTCATCGGACTCTTGGGGGGACCACCATGTACCAGCGCAGCAGCCACCGCCATCGCGGCACCGCCGGGCTCGTCAGCTTTACCCTGACCGCCCTGGCCCTGGCGATTGCCAGCGAGCGCCTGCAGGCCGCCGGCCAGACCGAACACGTCGATGTGGTGGGGCAGGCCGCGAGCATCAGCCAGGCACTCAAGGAGCAACGCGCCTCCGACAGCATCGAGAGCGTGGTGCACGCCGACGGCATGGCGCAGTTGCCCGATGAGAACGTCGCCGAAGCGGCCCAGCGCTTGCCGGGGATCAGCATCGAGCGCGATCAGGGCGAGGGCCGTTTTGTCAGCGTGCGCGGCCTGGGGCCGGACCTCAACAGCGTGACCATCAACGGCACCCTGGTGCCGTCGCCGGAAAGCGAGCGCCGCGCGGTGGCCCTCGATGTATTGCCCTCGGAGCTGGTGCAATCGCTGTCGGTGATCAAGACCCTGACCCCGGACATGGACGCCAACTCCCTCGGTGGCACGGTCGACGTCAAAAGCCTCTCCGCCTTCGACCATCAAGGCTTGTTCTACACCGGCAGCAGCGAGGCCAGCTACGACAAGAACACCCGCCAGACCAGCCCGAAATTCTCCGGGGCGGTCAGCGATCGTTTCAGCCTGGGCGACGGCATCGATAACTTTGGCGTGGCTGCGGCACTGAGCTGGCAGAAGCGCGACTTCGGTTCGGATAACGTCGAGACCGGTGGCGCCTGGGATTTCGAAGGGGGGCCACGGCTGCAGGAGTTCGAGCAACGCGACTACGACATCCGCCGCGAACGCAGCGGCGGCGGCCTGAACTTCGATTACAAGCCCGACGACCTGAGCAGCTACTACCTGCGCACCCTGTACAGCCGCTACAAGGACAGCGAGACGCGCAACTCCACCAGCATCGAGTTCGCCGACCCGCTGGCGGCCGGTGAACTGGGCGATGCCGAAACCAAGCGCAAGCTCAAGCAGCGCGAGGAAACCCAGGAGATCCAGTCGTATGTGTTCGGCGGCGAACGCACCCTCGGGCTGTGGACCCTCAGCGGCCAGACCGGCTACAGCCGCTCCAGCGAAGACAGTCCGGGGCACATCGCCAATGCCGCCTTCGACGCCGCCGACGACTTCACCGACAGTGGTTTCTACGACCGCGACAAGCCCCGGCCGATCATTGGCCAAGGCTTCTACGACCCGAGCAACTTCAGCCTGGACAAGGTCGACTGGGAAAAACAGAAGACCACCGACACCGAGAAGAACCTGCGCCTGGACCTGGCCCGTGAATACGACTTCAACGGCTACGCCTCGCAGTTCAAGTTCGGCGGCAAGCTCAGCCGGCGGGACAAGGACAACGACCTTGACGCCTGGGTCTACGAGGATTTCGCCGACCTCGGGTTCAGCGATGAACAGCTCAATCTCAACCAATTGCGCAAGGGCAAGGTCGACTACCGCCTCGGTAATTTCGGCCCGGGCATCAGCGGCAGTGGCATCGAGCAGTTGATTGGCAGCCTCGACCGTGCGGACTTTTACGACGAGACCGAATCGCGGGTCAACGACTTCAAAATGAGCGAGGACATCAACGCCGGCTACCTGATGAACACCCTCGACCTCGACGACTGGCGCTTTATCGTCGGCATGCGCTACGAGGGCACCGAGTTCGAGGCCAAGGGCACCGGGGTCGACGATGGCGAGTTCAGCGCCACTGACACCCAACGTGATTATCACCACTGGTTGCCGGGGCTGCATGCGCGCTATCAACTGGACAAGAACACCCAGGTGCGCGCGGCGTGGACCAAGTCGGTGGTGCGCCCGACCTTCGGCCAACTGGCGCCGGGCTTTGTCATCGAGGATGACGAGGCGACCTTCGGCAACCCCAATCTGAAGCCGTTGGAGTCGAGCAACCTCGACCTTGGCATCGAGCACTACATGGGGCGTGCGGGCACGGTGTCGGCGTTCGTGTTCTACAAGGACATCCAGAACTTCGTCTACAACACCGACCTCGCCGGCACCGGGGCCTGGGTCAATTTCTCCGAGGCCCACACCTTCACCAATGGCGACAGCGCCAAGTTATACGGCCTGGAATTGGCTTACTCGCAGAAATTCGACTGGCTGCCGGCACCGTGGAATGGCCTGCTGCTGGGGGCCAACGCCACCTTCAGCCGCTCTGACGCCGAGATCGAAGGCTTTGACGCTGCCAGCGGACGCAACCTCAAACGCAGCATCGACTTGCCGAGCCAGTCCGACACCGTCGGCAACCTGATGCTCGGCTGGGAGAACGACAAGCTCAGCCTGCGTTTGTCGGCCAACTACAAGTCCGACTATTTGTATGAGCTGGCGGCGATCAACGACGCCGCCCACGACCTGCACGTCGACTCGCAGACCTTTGTCGACTTCAGCGCCAACTACGCCCTGACCAAGAACCTGCAGCTGAATTTCGAGGCGCAGAACCTCACTGACGAGTCGTACTTCGTCTACACCGGCCACCGCCCCTACAACGCCCAGTACGAAGAATACGGCCCGACCTTCAAGCTCGGCCTGACCTTTACCCACTTCTAAGCCATGGGCCGCCGCGCGTTGCCCCGATGCCTGCACGACAAAGGATTTGCCCCGTTGAAGACTCTTTCGTTAATACCCAAGCGCGGCCTGCTCGCCGCATTGATCGGCCTCACTGTGGGTCAGGCGCTGGCCGCCGCCCCGAGCCTGAGCCTGAAACCCTGGGCGCCGAACCTCAAGCTCGAGGCCGCGAGCTTTGTGCCGGGCCTGGCCGGTGCGGAGCGCCTTGCGATCAGCGCCGGCGACGGCTTGCTGTTGCTCGACGGCCAGGGCCAGACGCTGGCCAAATTGCCCGGCAACTTCAGTACCCTGGACAGTCGCGCCGCCGGCCAGCAAGTGTTGGTGGCCAGCCTCGACAGCCAGCGCCAGCAGGCGGTGCTGGTCAGCCTCGATCCGCAGGCGCGCAGTTGGGGCAAGCCGCTGTACCTGCCGCAGCGGGATTTCCCGGTCAACGGCGTGTGCCTGTACCGCGACGAGGCGAGTAACGTGTTCCTGTTCCTGGTGGGCGAGGAGGGCAAGGGCGAGCAGTGGCTGCTGGGCAATGGCGCGCAGTTGAACCCGCAGGCGCAACGGGTGCGCGGCCTGCCGTTGCCGCCGTCGGCGCAGTTCTGTCAGGTCGACGACGGCGCCGGGCAACTGCTGGTCAATGAAGAAAATGTCGGGTGGTGGGCTTATCCAGCCCAGGCTGAAGCCGATGTGCTGCGCCTGCCAGTTGCGCTGAGCCAACCCTTTGGTGACCTGGCCGAGCAAGCCGGTGCCATGGCGCTGGTGCCCGGTGGGGTGCTGGGCCTCGACCCCAAGGCCGCGCAACTGCACCTGTATCAGCAACAGGACGACGCCTGGAAAGCGCAGCCTGCCATCGCCCTCAGCGGTTTGAAGGAACCGGAAAACCTCGCCGTCCGTGCCACTGCCAACGGCTTGCAGTTGCTGGTGCGCGACGATGAGGACGGGCGCCTGTATCAGGGCGAACTGAACTGGCAACCCCAGCCGGTGCCCCTGGCCCCGGTGCTGCCGAATGTCGCGGCCCTGGTACAGAGCGAACCGGTAGGGCGTCAGGGCGATGCCGCGGACGATCCGGCGATCTGGATTCATCCGCAGCAACCGGACCTCAGCCGGGTGCTTGGGACCAACAAGAAACAAGGCCTGCTGGCTTACGACCTGCAAGGCAAGCTGCTCCAGGAGCTGCCAGTGGGTCGTCTGAATAACGTCGATGTGCGGCCCAACTTCAAGCTCGGCGCGCAGACGGTAGACCTCGCGGTGGCGAGCAATCGCGATCACAACAGCCTCAGCCTGTTCAGCATCGACCGCAGCAGTGGCGAGCTGCGCGAGGCCGGAGAGATTCCGACCCCGCTCAAGGAAATCTACGGCATCTGTCTGTTCCAGCCGGCCAGCGGCGAGATCTACGCAATTGCCAACGGCAAGGACGGCAGCTTCCTGCAGTACCGCCTGAGTGCGCCAAACGGTGCGGTGCAGGGCGAGTTGGTGCGCCAGTTCAAGGTCGACAGCCAGCCGGAAGGTTGCGTCGCCGACGATCAGCGCCAACGCCTGTTTATCGGCGAGGAGGATGTCGGCGTGTGGGCAGTGGACGCCCGCGCCGATCAGCCGGCGCAGTTGAGCAGCGTGATCAAGGTCGGGCTGCAGTTGCATGCCGATGTCGAGGGCCTGGCGTTGTACCAGAGCAGCGGCCAGGACTACCTGGTGATCTCCAGCCAGGGCAACGACAGCTATCTGGTGCTGGATGCCGAACCGCCGTTCGCCGCTCGCGGTGCGTTCCGGGTCGGCCTGAATGCCGCCGCCGGGATCGATGGTGCCTCGGAGACCGACGGCCTGGAAGTCACCTCGGTCAACCTCGGCGGTGCCTGGAGCCACGGCATGCTGGTGGTCCAGGACGGTCGCAAGCGCATGCCCGAGCAAACCCAGAACTTCAAGTTCGTGCCCTGGGCCGAGGTCACCCGGGCGCTGAAGCTGCCCTGATCGCGGCCGTCATCATCCTGTCATTTGTATTTCATCGAATAGCCCTTCGGCCGTTGCACAGCAGCGGCGCGAGGGACGCCCAACAAGGAGTTTCACCATGCAGGCCACACTCGAACACATGACCGTCTGGGGCTTGATCAGCGACGCCAGTCTGCTGGTCAAAGCCGTCATGCTCACCTTGCTGCTGGCCTCGTTGCTCAGTTGGTACCTGATCCTGGTGCGCAGCGGCGTGTTGAAGCGCCGCGAGCGTCGCCTCGACGGCTTCCTCCAGCGCTTTCGCGGCGCTGCGGACCTCGCACCGCTGTACCGCGAAAGCACGCAGAACACGGATGCCGATGCCGGTATCGAGCCGATCTTCCAGGCCGGACTCCAGGAGTTCAATCACTTGCGCCAAGCCACCGGCGGCAGTGCCGAGGCGGTACAGCAAGGGGTGGAGCGGGCGCTTTACGTGGCCATTAGCGAGCAGGAAATCCAGTTGGAAAAAGGTCTGCAATTTCTCGCCACTGTGGGCTCGGTGAGCCCTTACATCGGCCTGTTCGGCACCGTCTGGGGGATCATGAATTCGTTCCTCGGCCTGTCCCAGGTGCAACAGGCAACCCTGTCCACCGTCGCCCCGGGGATCGCCGAAGCGTTGATCGCCACGGCCATCGGCCTGTTCGCGGCGATTCCGGCGGTGATTGCCTACAACCGCTTTTCGGCACGCAGCCAGACCTTGCTCACCCGTTACTACGCCTTTGCCAATGAGCTGCAGGTGCGCCTGCACCGCACGTTGCACGGCAGCGCCTTGAACCTGGCCACGGCCGCCTGAGCAGGAGAACGCAGATGTTAGTCAGGCCGCAACGCAAACACGGGCCAAAGGCCGAAATGAACGTGGTGCCTTACATCGACGTGATGCTGGTGCTGCTGGTGATCTTTATGGTCACCGCGCCGATGCTCACCCAGGGAGTGAAGATCGAGTTGCCCAAGGTCGCCAGTGAAGCCCTGGCCACGGACAGCCAACAACAGATCCTGACCCTGTCGGTGAAGGCCGAGGGTGGCTATTACTGGAACCTCGGCGGCGAACTCGACACCCAGCACCAGACCGACAGCGCGGTGACTCTGGAAGAAATGCGCGGCAAGATCGCCCAGGTGGTCAGTGCGCGCAGCGACACTCAGGTCTACATCCGCGCCGACCAGGACGCCGGCTACGGCAGCGTGGTGGCGGCCATGGCGGCGCTGCAACAGGGTGGGGTGAGCAATCTCGGACTGGTGACCGAGGCGCCACAATGACCAGCATGATTCTGTCGTCCCCGAGCCTGAATCTGCGGCCTTGCGTGCCCGCGCAGTTCCGGCGCAACAGCCTGGCGGCCGGCCTGGCGCTGGCGCTGCACGGCGGTGTACTGGCGGTGCTGATGCACACCTGGTCGGTCAGCCCGCCAACGCCCGCCGCGCCTGCGGTGTTGCACACCCAACTGGTGATGCTGGCGCCGTCACCCGTACCGACACCGCCGGTGGCCGAACCGGTACTGGCGGAACCGGTGCCAGCGCCAGCGGTTGTCGCGCAGCCGGAACCGGTCAAGCCGCGCGTCGATCCACAGGTCCAGGCGCAGAAACTCGAACAGGCGGCCCTGGCGCGCAAGCGGGTCGAGGAGAAAAAACGCGAGCAACAGCTGGAGCAACAACGCCAGCGAGAGGTACAGGACCAGCGCCAGCGCGACGCCGAGCAACAGCAACTGGCCCAACAGCAGGCTCAGCAGCAGGCACAGCGCGCCGAACAGGCTCGTGCGGCAGCCGAGCGCTCACGCCAGCAAGCGTTGGCGGACAGTCGCCAATACCTGCCGTTGAGCAAGCAGGCGCCGGACTATCCGCAGCGCGCCCTGGACAAAAACCTCGAGGGCGACTGTTCGGTGGAGTACACCGTCAATCCCCAGGGCAAGGTGGAAAACCCCAAGGTGCTGGACGGTTGCCATCCGCTGTTCATCCGCCCGTCACTGGCGGCGGCCAACACCTTCCGCTACCAGCCACGGATCATCGACGGTCAGGCGGTGGCCGTGCCGGCGGTGCGTAATACCTTTCACTATCGGATCAAGTGAGGGCAGGGCAGCACGTGACGGCGTCACTGCGGCCACTGTTCCAGCAGGATCGATACGAATTTTTCGGCAGCCGGAGACAGCGAAGCACCACGGCGGTAGACCAGTCCGAGTGAGCGATTGACCACCGGTTCGATCAACGGAACGCTGACCAGGGTCGGGTGATCCACCGTCGGCATCGCCAGGCTGGGCATCGCCGAAACGCCGAGACCAGCCTCCACCAGACCCAGCGACGTCGACAAGTGCTGCACCTCGTAGAACCACTGCGGACGCCAGCTCAAGCCGGACAGGGCGTGGTCGAGCAACATGCGGTTGCCGCTCAGGCGACCGACCCCGATCAACCGGTAATCGCTGAGTTCCGACCAGGTCACCGCACTGCGCCCGGCCAACTCGTGATCGCGCCGGCAGGCGAGGACGAAGGGTTCGTTGACCAGGGGCACGAATTCGATGTCCGGGTGCTGTCCGCTCATCATGTTGATGCCGAAATCGGCTTCGCCCCGCAGCACCGCTTCCAGGCCTTCATTGGCGCTGAGGTCGAGCAGACGGATGCGGATTTTCGGGTAGCGCTCGTTGTACAGGCGAATCACTGACGGCAGAAAGTAGAACGCCGCAGTGGGGATGCAGGCCAGTGTCACCCGGCCAATCTGGCGCTCGGCCAGTTCGCGGATATTCAAAATCGAATCGTCGAAGTCATCCAGCAGGCGCCGTGCCTTGGGCAGGAAATCCCGGCCAACGCTGGTCAGGCTGACCTTGCGTGTTGTGCGGTCGAGCAGGGCGGTGCCGAGGCCTTCTTCGAGCTTCTTGATGCGCCGGCTCAAGGCGGGTTGGGACAGGTGCAGTGCGTCAGCCGCTTCGTGAAAACTGCCCAGCTCGGCGATTTTTACGAAGGAACGGATATCTTGAAGTTCGTAATCCATGTGCAGTCATACCTGTAGGGCCTGATACGCCAGTCGGTTTAATTCATTCGTCAAACGCAATAATAGCTCTGATCTTTGCATTGGAAACACTTTTCAATCTTTGTCACTCTTGTGTCCAGAACATCAATTATCCCGATTGATCAACAAGAGTCAGAGTTCATGCAACAAATTCCTTGTGTGTTAATGCGCGGTGGTACCTCCAAGGGTCCGGTGTTTCTCGCATGGGATCTGCCAGTGGCCATTGCCGAACGTGACGAGCTGCTGCTGAACCTGATGGGGTCCGGCCACGAACTGGAGATCGACGGCATCGGCGGTGGCAGCCCGCAGACCAGCAAAGTGGCGATTGTCAGCCCGTCGCTGCACCCTGACGCCGACGTTGACTACCTGTTCGTCCAGGTCATGGTTTCCCAGCGCCGCGTCGACACCGCCCCCAACTGCGGCAACATGCTCTGTGCGGTCGGCCCATTCGCCATCGAGCAGGGCCTGGTCAAGGCCAAGGTCGGTACCACCCAGGTTCGCATCCGCAATCTCAATACGGGCACCCTGATTCACTCCGAAGTGCAGACCCCGCGGGGCAAGGTCAGCTATGACGGCGACACCGCCATCGACGGCGTACCTGGCACCGCCGCACCGGTGCAACTGACCTTCCTCGATGCGGTGGGCAGCAAGACCGGCAAGCTGTTCCCGACGGGGCAGCCGCAGAATCTGATCGACGGCATTGCCGTGACCTGCATCGACATGGCCATGCCAATGATGATTGTCGAGGCCGGCCAGTTGGGTAAACGCGGCGACGAAAGCCCGGCCGAGCTGGATGCCGATGGCGAATTTCTCCGTCGCCTGGAGTCCTTGCGCCTCAAGGCCGGGCTGGCCATGGGCCTGGGCGATGTGCGTGACAAGGTGATCCCCAAGCCGGTGCTGGTGTCCCCGGCCCGCAATGGCGGGACCCTCGAGGTGCGTTACTTCATGCCGCACAACTGCCACCGCGCCCTGGCCATCACCGGTTCGATCGGCCTGGCCACCGCCTGTGTCACTGAAGGCAGTGTGGTGGCGAAACTGCTGGGCGGGGTCAGTGAGCCCCGACTGGAACATGTACGAATTGAACACCCTGGCGGTGGGATTGATGTAGTTCTGTCCTACACCGGCGACAACGGCGACACTATCCGTGCCTCGGTCGTGCGGACTGCCCGCCGCTTGTTTTCCGGTTTCGTCTACGCCCGGTCCACACGTCGACGTGCTGGCTAGCCAGACGTCGCCTTGGTTGCCGCATCAGAACAATTCCAAAAATGGGTGATGCCATGAAAGTTGTAAAGTCGCTCTACTTCCAGATCATCTGCGCCGTGGTGCTGGGCGTGGTCGTCGGCCACTTCTGGGGGCAACAGGCGATCGCCTTGAAGCCGCTGGGTGATGCCTTCATCAAACTGATCAAGATGATGATCGCCCCGGTGGTGTTCTGCACCATCGTCACCGGGATCGCCGGCATGAGTGACAAACGCTCCCTGGGCCGCCTGTTGAGCAAGACCATGTTGCTGTTCCTCGGCCTGACCGTGGTCAGCCTGATCATCGGCCTGGTGGCGGTGTACGTGTTCAAGCCGGGGGCGGGAATGAATATCGACCCTTCGCAGTTGAGCACTCAGGGCCTGACGCAATACACCGACTCGGCGGCGAAGCTGGGGGTGGTCGAGTTCTTCATGCACATCATCCCCGACACCTTTATCGGCGCCTTTAATAAAGGCGAAGTGTTGCCGGTGCTGTTTATCGCGGTGCTCTGCGGTTTCGCCCTGTCGTCCCTGGGCGAGCGCGGCAAGCCGGTGCTGGACGTGCTGGAAGCGGCCTCGCACATGGTCTTCAAGATTTTCTCCTACCTGATGCGCTTCGCCCCGATCGGAGCCTTCGGTGCCCTGGCATTTACTGTGGGGCAGTACGGGATCACCTCGCTGGGCTCGTTGGCCAAGCTGATCATGACCCTGTACATCGCTTGCGCGTTCTTCGTCTTCGTGGTGCTGGGCGGTATTTGCCGCGCCCACGGCTTCAGCCTGTGGAAGCTGTTGCGCTACCTGCGCGAAGAATTCCTGGTGGTGCTGGGGACCTCGTCCACCGAGCCGGTGATGCCGCGCATGCTGGAAAAACTCCAGGCGCTGGGCTGCAAGAAGGGCGTGGTCGGGCTGGTGCTGCCGACGGGCTACTCGTTCAACCTCGACGGCACGGCGATCTACCTGTCGCTGGCGGCCATCTTCATTGCCCAGGCCTGCAACATCGACCTGACACTGGGGCAAACGGTGACCATGCTGGCGATCATGCTGTTGTCGTCCAAGGGCGCGGCGGGTGTCACTGGCAGTGGTTTCGTCGCCCTGGCCTCGACCCTCACGGTGATCCACGACATTCCCCTGGCCGGCCTGGCGCTGTTGATCGGCATCGATCGCTTCATGTCCGAAGCCCGCGCGCTGACCAGTCTGGCGAGCAATGCAGTGGCCACGGTGGTGATCTCCATCTCGGAAAAAGCCTGCGACCGTGAAGTCCTGCTGCGCACCCTCGAGGGGCATGCGCCGCTGGAAACACCCGTCAGTTCCACTTGGGATCAACTGCCCCACGACAAGGCGCCTCTCGCCGACAACCGCTGAACCCACCCCCCCGTTCTCGCTCACTCCCACCGCCCGGCACCCTGAAAGGTGCCGCCTGGCGGAGCGGGGAGCGTGTGCCTGAACGGCAGCCATTCTACTGATAACAACAAGAGAGAAAATCTATGCTCGCTTTCCTCGGACTGGCCATGGTGGTGGTTTTCACCTACCTGATAATGTCCAAGCGTCTGTCACCGATTGTCGCGCTGACGGTGGTGCCGATCGTTTTTGCCGTCATCGGTGGCTTTGGTGGGACCACCGGCAAAATGATGCTCGATGGCCTGAAAATGGTCGCGCCATCTGCCGCACTGCTGCTGTTTGCGATTCTGTTCTTCGGCCTGATGATCGATGCCGGGTTGTTTGACCCGCTGATCCGCAAGATCCTCAAACGCGTTAATGGCGACCCGATGAAAATCGCCATCGGCACCGCATTGTTGTCGCTGGTGGTGGCGCTCGATGGCGACGGCACTACGACGTACATGATTACCTGTGCGGCGATGCTGCCCCTGTACAAGCGCATCGGCATGAACCCGATGATCCTCGCGACCATCGCCATGTTGTCTTTGAGCATCATGAGTGGCATGACCCCATGGGGCGGGCCGGCAACCCGGGCAATCGCTGCCCTGGGCCTGGATGCCGGGGACTACTTCGTGCCCCTGCTGCCGACCATGATCGGTGGTGCGGCGTGGGTGGTGTTCACTGCGTTCCTGCTGGGGCGTGCCGAGCGCAAGCGCATTGGTAATATCCAACTGCAAAGCGGCGGTGGTGACTGCTATATCAAGGCGATTCTGGAAGACACCCCGCACAAACGGCCAAAACTGGCCTACATCAACCTGCTGCTGGTGATTGCCGTGATGGTGGCGCTGGTGATGGGCCTGGCGCACTCGGCGATCCTGTTCCTGATCGGTTTCGTCATCGCCCTGATGATCAACTACCCGCAACTGGACATCCAGAAGGAGCGCATTCTCGCTCACTCCGGCAATGCGATGACCGTGGTGCTGCTGGTGTTCGCCGCCGGGATCTTTGCCGGGATCTTCTCCGGCACCAAGATGGTTGACGCGCTGGCGCAGACCCTGGTGGACTGGATCCCGCCGTCCTGGGGCCATCTGTTCCCGCTGGTGGTGGCGATTACCAGCATGCCGCTGACCTTCGTGCTGTCCAACGATGCCTACTACTTTGGCGTGGTGCCGATCCTGGCCAACGCCGCGGCCGCCTACGGCATCGACCCGGTGGAAATCGCCCGGGCCTCGGTCCTTGGCCAACCGGTGCACTTGATGAGCCCGCTGGTGGCCTCGACC
Source organism: Pseudomonas fluorescens (assembly GCF_019212185.1). Lineage (NCBI taxonomy): Bacteria > Pseudomonadati > Pseudomonadota > Gammaproteobacteria > Pseudomonadales > Pseudomonadaceae > Pseudomonas > Pseudomonas fluorescens. The sequence continues at coordinate 3,595,018 of NZ_CP078138.1, read as the reverse complement.
CTGCTGTTGGTGGGGATGGTCGACCGCGACATCGGTGACTTCCAGAAGGCCACCGTCAAATGGGCGGTGCTCACCTCCCTGGTGGTGACCGCGCTGGCGCTGCTGACCGGAGCCATCAGCCTCTTCTCCTGATCCACCCGACACCTGCTGCCGACATTGCACGCGCCTCGCCATCGAGGCGTGCGCCGACCTGCACTCTCAATAACAACAATGAGTGGTTTGATATGAGCAATTTGCTTTCCCGTGGCACTGTGTTTTCCCTGCTGGGCTTGCTGCCCTTGGCCAGCGCCAGTGCCGAAGGGTTCATCGACGACAGCAAGCTCAAGCTGCAATTGCGCAATGTCTACTTCAACGAAAACTTTCGCGACGAGCACGGCATGAGCGCTCGCGCGGCGCGCACCGCCAAGAGCGAGCGCACCGAGTGGGCCCAGGGCTTCCTGCTGGACTACCAGTCCGGCTTCACTCAGGGCACCGTCGGTTTTGGCGTGGATGCCCTGGGCCTGCTCGGCGTGCGGCTCGATTCCGGGCGCGGGCGCAGTGGTACCGGCTTGCTCCCGGTTGACAGCGATGGTCGCGCCGCCAGTGAGTTCTCCAGCGCTGGCGTCACCGCCAAGGCACGCCTGGCCAAGACCACGGTCAAGTACGGCACCTTGCTGCCCAAGACCCCGGTGCTGATCTACAACGATGCGCGGCTGCTGCCACAGACCTACGAGGGCGGACAGTTCACCAGTAATGACATCGCCAATCTGACGCTCACCGGCGGTTACCTGGATCGCTTCAAGCTGCGCGACTCGAGCAACAGTATGCCGATCGTGCCCGATGGCTACAGCGGTGATCAGTCAGGGGATTTCAGCTACGCCGGCGCCGATTACAAGCTGGGCAAGAACATTCGCCTGAGCTACTTCTACGGCGAACTGGAGAATTTCTACCGACAGAATTTCGCCGGTATCCAGCATGACTTGCTCTTGGGGCCGGGCGTCCTGACCAGCGACCTGCGCTACTTCAACAGTGCCGATTCGGGCGCTGCCCACGGCGGCAAGATCGATAACCAGATGCTCAGCGGCCTGCTCAGCTACGCCGTGCTGGGTCACACCGTCAGTGGCGGCTACCAGACCCTCAGCGGCGATGCCGGCCTGCCGTACATCAGTGGCGCGACCGTGTATTCCTTCAGTAACGTCGGCATCGGCAAGTTCATCGAAGAAGACGAAAAGACCTGGATGCTCGGCTACGGCTACGACTTTGCCCGACTGGGCGTACCCGGATTGACCTTTTCCACCCGTTACCTGAGTGGCAACGATGGCAAGTCCGACAGTACGGTCAAAGAATGGGAGCGCGATGCCGAGATCGCCTACGTGGTGCAGGACGGCACCTTCAAGGGGCTGGGGGTGAAAGTACGCAACTACGTGTATCGCTCGGACTTCGCCCGGGGACGTGATAGCAACCGGATCTATTTCACTTACGACATTGCGCTTTGGTAGGTGGCGGATGACCTTGCAAGGGCGCTGAGTGAGCGCCCTTGCAGTGCGGCTTACTTGACGTCGGACAACGCCGGCGTACGAGGCGGGATCAGGCGTTTGCTGCCAGTGGACTCGAAGGCCGCGGCGAACTGCAACAGTGCCGAGTCATCGTAGGCGCGACCGGCGAAGGTCAGGCCGACCGGCATGCCGATGTCCGCCATCACGCCCATCGGCACGCTGACGGTGGGCACGCCGAGGTGCCGGATCGCCAGGTTGCCGTTGGCTACCCAGACCCCATTGCTCCAGGCGATGTCCGCTGCCGCTGGATCGATATCGGCATTGGCCGGTGCGACGTCGGCAACGGTGGGGAACAGCACGGCGTCGAGGCCGAGGCGGTCCATCCATTCCTCCAGGTCGATACGTCGCGTCTGTTCCAGACCACGCAGGCCGTCCGGCACGCTGCTGATCTGGTCCCATGGGGTGATGCCGCGCTCGGCCATGCGCACGTATTCGTCCATGCCGGCCACCAGGTCGCCTTCGCGGTTGGGCAAGGTGCCCGGGTCGTGGGGGAAGATCAGTGCGCCGTCGACGTCCACCAGGCGGTTCAGTGCTGGATCGCCGTTGGCCTGGAGGAAATCGTCGAAGGCCCAGGCGGTTAGGTCCCACAGTTCGTGGTGGAGGAAGTCCTTGGTCACCAGGCCACGGGTGAACACGGTCGGCGCGCCGGGGCGATCGCCTTCGCAGTTGGACACCAGCGGGAAATCCACTTCGATGACTTCGGCGCCAGCGGCTTCGAGGGCCTGGCGTGCGTCCTTCCACAGATCGATCACCGAGTCGCGGGTGACGATGCGCTGGCCGGTCGGACCGCCGATGCCCGGGGCCTCGCTGGTGCCGGCGTCAGGGTCGGCATTGATGTACATGCGCGGCACACCGAAACGCTTGCCCGCCAATGCGGCGGTGTCATTCGCCAGCGCGGCGTAGGAGGCCGGGCGCACCGCATCGACATCCGGGATCGGCACCCAGGGTTGCAGGCGCCAGAGGTCGCCGCGTTTGTCGGGGTCGGGGGCGACCACCACATCGAGGACTTCCAGCAGATCGGCCATGGTCCGGGCGAAGGGCACGACCACGTCCATGGTCGGGGTCAGCGGCCAGTTGCCGCGTACCGAGATCACCCCGCGCGATGGGGTGTAGGCGCACAGGCCATTGTTCGAGGCCGGTCCACGACCGCTCGACCAGGTTTCCTCGGCCAGGCCGAACGCGGCAAAGCTGGCGGCGGTGGCGGTGCCGGCACCATTGGAGGAACCGGAAGCGAAGGGCGCGGTGAGGTAGGCGGCGTTATACGGGCTTTCGGCGCGACCGTAGACCCCACGCTGCATGCCGCCGTTGGCCATCGGCGGCATGTTGGTCTTGCCCAGGCAGATCGCCCCGCCGGCCCGCAGACGCTCGACGGTGAAGGCATCGCGCTGGGCGACGAGTTTGACGAACGCCGGGCTGCCGGACGCGGCGGTGAGGCCCTTGACCAGATAGCTGTCCTTGGCGGTGTAGGGGATCCCGTCCAGCGGCCCGAGGGTCTGGCCCTTGGCGCGACGGTCATCACTGGCCCGTGCTTCGGCCAGCGCCTCGGGGTTGGCCACCACCAGCGCGTTCAAGGCGGTAGGGGTATCGGCGCCATCGTAGGCATTGATCCGCGCAAGATAAGCCTCCACCAGCTCGACCGCCGTGGTCGCCCCGGACTCGAGCGCCGCACGCAGTTGCGCGATGGAAACCTCGGTGACCTCAAAATGCTTTTTCATATCGGTTCTCGTTGCACTGTAATACCCGACAGGGTTCGGGCTCGCACCCTGGGGGCTGTATTTAACACCATGCGCACGGCAAAAGAAGCAGTGGGATGTGTTGGTGGGGCTGCGTACCCTCGGATGTTGGAGCCGGCTTGCCCGCGATTTGCAGCCCCGCAGTTTGCCTGAATCACCGCCATCGCCAGCAGGCTGGCGCCACTCACGATATCATCGACGCTTTCGACGGACACAGGGGTGGCAACCGACTGCCCATCCAACCTCAAGGAAGAACCATGTCGCTGATTTCGCAACGCGTAGCACTCGCCCGCAAGGGTGCCAACGATAAAGTCATCTGCAAAATGGCCTCTGGCTGGGCGGTCATGGGCGATGTGCAGTTTCTGCCCGGCTACTGCCTGCTGCTGCCCGATCCGGTGGTGCCCAGCCTCAACGACCTGGATGCCGACGCCCGATCCCTCTACCTGCTGGACATGGCGCGCCTCGGCGATGCGGTGTTGCAGGCCACCGATGCGCTGCGCATGAATTACGAAATCCTCGGCAATTCCGAGCCGGAACTGCATTGTCATCTGTTTGCGCGCTACGCCTCGGAGCCGGAGGACAAGCGCAGGATGCCGGTGTGGTTCTATGACTGGAAAAACGCCACGCCTTACAGCGAGGACGTCCATGGCGCACTGCGCCGGGAAATTGCCCGATTGCTACAGGCCTGAGCGCCCGGTTTGCTGCATCACCCGTTTATCGATTAATATACGAAACGTATATATTTCATAGTAGGTAATTGCAGTGGGTATCGTGAAAATTTCCGAGGGCATGCACGAGAGTCTGCGACTCGCGAGCACGGCCCTGAACCGTTCGATCAATGCCCAGGCTGAGCACTGGATGCGTATTGGCATGCTCACCGAGTTGCATCCCAATCTGGATCACCGCGACATCTGCCGCTTGCTGATTCGTGCCGAGCAGGATGGCGGGCTGGACTTGAGTCGGCTGTGTGCCGCGGACCTGGCGACGGGAGCACGGGCATGAGTGCGAAGGTTCCGTTGAACAGCCCGGCGCAGATCGCCCAGTCGCGTATCGCCGGGAAGCTGGCCGCCGAGGTGCTGGCGATGATCGCCCCGCACGTCAAGGCCGGGGTCACCACCGATCAGTTGGACAAGCTCTGCCACGACTACATCGTCAATGTGCAGCAAGCCATTCCCGGTAACGTCGGCTACCACGGCTTCCCGAAAACCATCTGCGCCTCGGTCAACGAGGTGGTCTGCCACGGCATTCCCTCGGGCAAGGCGCTGCGTGACGGCGATATCGTCAACATCGATATCGCGGTGGTCAAGGATGGTTGGTACGGCGACACCAGCCGCATGTACTTCGTCGGAGAACCCAGCGCCGAGGCCCGGCGCCTGGTGGACACCACCTACGAAGCGATGTGCGCCGGGATCCGCAGCGTACGTCCCGGTGCGACCCTGGGTGACATCGGCCATGCAATCCAGAGCGTGGCCCAGCGCGAAGGCTACAGCGTGGTGCGCGAGTACTGCGGGCATGGCATCGGCAAGGTTTATCACGATGAGCCGCAGGTTTTGCATTACGGTCAGCCGGGGCAGGGCATGAAGCTCAAGGCCGGGATGATCTTCACCATCGAACCGATGCTCAACGCCGGCAAGGCCCAAACCCGCACCCTGAGCGACCGCTGGACGGTGGTGACCCGTGATCAATCGCTGTCGGCGCAGTGGGAGCACATGGTGGCGGTGACGGCCGATGGCTTCGAGGTGTTGAGCCCCTGGCCGGATACGCCGATCGGATTTGCACCGATTGTGTGATCGCCGGGCTCGGCAGGAATAAAAGCCCGTGCTTGGGTGGCGGGCTTGGCTAGACTCCAGGGTCGAACCCTGACCTGAGCCGAGTTGCCCATGACCCTCAAGCTGCTACGTGCCGATGCCTCCAGCCTTGATCAAGTCGCCGACCTGTTCGACGCCTACCGCGGCTTCTACGGCCAGCCGGCGAACCTGCCTCAATCGCGGGCGTTCCTGGCCGAGCGCCTGGTCCGTGACGAATCGGTGATCTTCTATGCGCAGGATGAGTCCGGCCAGGCGCTGGGTTTGGTGCAACTGTACCCCAGCTTTTCCTCGATCGATGCCCACCGCACCTGGCTGCTCAGCGACCTGTTCACCGCCCCCCAGGCCCGCGGGCGAGGGGTAGGGACCTTGTTGATGAACGCCGCCCGGGAGTTCGCCCTGGCCACCGGGGCCAAGGGCTTGGTCCTGGAGACCGCCACGGACAACCACACCGCGCAACGCCTCTACGAGTCGCTGGGGTACGTCCGCGACCCGGGCTACTACACCTATTGCCTGGACCTGAAGTAACCCGGCTCGGTGCCTGCCCGGCCCTGTAAGAGCAAGGCTTGCCTCGCGACGGGGCCATCCCGGGTTGCCACAATCTATGGACAAGCCGCAAATCCTGTGGGAACGAGCTTGCTCGCGATGGTCGTCAACGTTGACGCGCACTGCCTGGATGAACTCGTCGCACTTGAGATCTTCGCGAGCAAGCCGCAAGCGGGCACTCGCTCCTACGGTGTCCGGGTCGCCACAGAACGAACACCACATCATCACTATCGCCAACAAGCTCCCACAGATGCTCCCCATTCCCTACGTGCAACCCCAGGCTTTGCGGCCTTGGTCAAGGCGCTGTCCGCGACTCCAGATCCATCTCCGCCGGCCAGACAACTTTGGGGGCAAGACGTCGAGCCAGGTTGAAGCTCACGTCCTCTTTGTTCCAGTCGCGGGCCGGGTAAGGAAAGGTGGGCAGGGCGTGCGGGCCCTGCTGCATGAAGAGTTGGGCCATCGCCCAATACATCTCGCCTCGATGGATCTCGTGGGTGAACAGAAAGCGATCGAGCACCTCGTGTGTGCCGGGTTTGAGCACGGCCAGCGTGACGGTTTCGATAAAACCGCCGGTGCCCATGGGGCCGTAGAGGCTGCAGGCTTCGGCATGCAGGTCGTCCCAGTCATAGGCTACTGGGCGCACGCCCCAAGCTGTGCGGCTGAAGGGTTTTGCGCCGTCGTGGAAGAAGCGGTAGACATAGACTTTGCGACGCAGGCGGTTGAAGCGGATGGGTTCATCGCGGGGGGCTTCGGTGTCCATGCGCCAATAATAAATCGCTCCCCATATGCCCGTAGATGTCGCTAGTAGGCCGAAGATATGAAATGCAAAGGACGGTACCTCTCCTACTTTTAGTGTCAGAAAGATCCAAGCAATGGGTGGAATCATAGAAAACAGAAAAAAATAGATCGCTCCCCAGGCGGCAACCCCACGCATTCGAAACGTTGATCGTGCCAACTCCAGATAGATGTCGTCTACGTAATTGGGCGGGTTTGGCAGGAGCCGCGTATTCGGGGTTCTGCTGGGAGGTTGGTTGGGGCCTGGAAGGTCATGCTTCCAGCCTTCAGCCGGCTCGTTCAGTAAGGGGGCGGTATAGGCCATTGATTGGTTCCAGTAAGAGATTAAAACAACTGCCGCCTCAGATCTGACTCAGGCTCAGGGCGCCGTCCGCGATTCCAGATCCATCTCTGCCGGCCAGACGACTTTGGGGGCGAGGCGCCGAGCCAGGTTGAAGCTCACGTCTTCGTTGTTCCAGTCGCGGGGTACGTAAGGGAAGGTGGGCAGTGCATGGGGGCCCTGCTGCATGAAGAGTTGGGCCATGGCCCAATACATCTCGCCTCGCAGGATTCCGTGGGCGAACACAAAGCGATCAATCACCTCGTGTGTGCCGGGCTTGAGCACGGCCAGCGTGACGGTTTCGATAAAACCGCCGGTGCCCATGGGACCGTAGAGGCTGCAGGCTTCGGCATGCAGGTCGTCCCAGTCATAGACTACCGGGCGCACCCCCCAGGCCGTGCGGCTGAAGGGTTTTGCACCGTCGTGGAAGAAGCGATAGACATAGACTTTGCGACGCAAACGATTGAAGCGAATGGGTTCATCGCGTGGGGCTTCGGTGTCCATGCGCCAATAATAAATCGCTCCCCATAGAGGGATGATAAATGCGATAGGCCCAACGATGTTGATGGCGAAAGGAGGTAATCGACGCTCCACCACAACAAAGACGAGCCAAATCACAGGGGCGCAGAAGGATAGCAATGCAAGGATAGTGGCACCCCATGCGGCTGCACCCCGCATACTAAATGTCGAGCGTGCCAATTCCAAATAGATGTCGTCTACGTAATTGGGCGGATTGGGAAGGACTGGAGGATACGGCGTCATTGTTGGTAGTTGATTGGGGCCTGGAAGGTCATGCTTCCAGCCTTCCGCCGGCTTGTTGAGTAAAGGGGCTGTGTAAGCCATTGCAACGCTCCAGTCTGGGTGGTTAACACGTCTTGCTGCACGGCCTTCTGCACTTCATAGAAAATCCATCGTGCTCAGTTCTGCATAAGCATCCTGTACGTCGCGGTCTGGCCAGTAGGTCAATGACAAGGTCGCGCCCTCGATGTTGTAGTGGCGAGACTCCAGCAGTAAGACAATCGCTCCCTGGATGTCCTTCACCGACATGGGGCTGCCATCGGTCGAACGCACGGTGCGCAGGTTGACTCGGGGGGTGATGCTGTTTTCCTTGTAGTCAGGCTGCCTTGGTCGGGTTGATGCCTTCAGTGCTGCGCGGCGCTCGCTGGCGGAGGTAAGGACAGGCGGGGGATTCCACTCGCCTTCCACGATCACCTCACCGCCTAGGGACTGGTTGCCAGTCTCGTCACCGCGGCGATGGATCGTCACCGCCCAGCGGTAGGCAGAACGGGTCGCGTCGAAGTACGGCAGGGACACCCGGTACTCCAGGCATTGCTCGTAGACCGGGGCGCTGAGGCCCGGGATGAGGCCGCCATCGTCAGGTGAGCTGAGTCCGGTCAAACGCAGTCGGAAATGGATGCCCGCCTCAAGACCGAGGGTTATGGCATTGAGTTCGGCAATCGCGATGTGGGCCTGATCAGGTCTGATCCAATGAACCTTGGGGGTTTCGTTGGCATTTCCGAAGTAACAGCGTTTTGCCCATTGTTCGAAAGGGGTCGACTCTTTGCTTTTGGCCCATTGAGATATGCCATAAGCCAGCATGCCCAATGTAATTGCGATACCCAATGGCCCCATTAATGTGGTTGCCCGTGATGCCGCGGCAACAACACCAAAGAGTGCTCCAGCCCCGGAGAGCGTCATCGAAAAAAAGAATCCAATTGCGGCAGAAGTGTCTTTGCTATGCCAGGTTCTATTAGCGGCCACCCCAGCCTGCATTACCTCAAATATCCCCGCAGCAGCCCCTATGACCGCCCCCGCTCTCGCGAGCACCCCCCCGGCATCCGCCAGTTTTCTTGATAGCCGCCGCTCCCTGCACAGACAACCCCCCACTCATCAACACCCGACTCCCCCCTCTCGCCAACGCCCCACCCACCAACTCGAGCCCACCCCCCAATACCCCCAGGCTGCTGCCGTACAACGCCAGCCGCGCTTCCAGGGCTTTATCCCCGACGACTCGCTCCGCTTCCTTGAGGTTCTTGTTCAAGGCGTCGTTGAGCAAATACATCCCGCCGAGCGCCAGCAGCATGTCGCCGCCAGCCGCACCGCGCAGGCCGGTGAAGCCGGTGCGTACCCACTGGGCGGCCTGTTTTGATGAGACTTTGAGCCCCTGCAGCACTTGACGCGCCTTGGGGTCGAGGGTGCCCATGCCGACCCTGACATCCTGCAAGGCCGAGTGCGTGCTGTCAGTCAGTTGCGCCATGCCGCGCTGGGTTTCCTGCAGCAGGTTGGAAGCCTTGCCTTCGACCCAGACACTCACGGTGATGGTCAACGAGGCCAGTTTTGGATCGAGCAGTGCCAGGCTGAGCAAACCGCCCTGGATCAGCGGCCGGACTTTGCCGGTGACCTTGCGTGTTGTCGGGTCCCGGGTGCCCTTTTCCTCGAGGATGCTGTCCCAACTGCGGTCCATGGACGCGATGGCGTTGTGCTGCAGGTTGCGCAGGTGCTCCGACTGCAGCGCGTAGTACTCGCTGAGCTTCATCTGCACCTGGAGCTCGGTGAGGTGCAGGCGGTTGTGCAACAGTTGGCTGGCACTGTTGACACGGGAAACCACGCGCCCTACAGCGGGACCGATGATCGGTTGCAGGCGGGCGCTGGCGGCATTCAGGGCGCCGAGCAGGTCGGCCATGGATTGTTTCAGATAGGCGCCCAGCAGGTACTCGCCCCGGTCGCTGGCGATCAGTTTGCTCAGGGCGCTGTAGAGCCGTTCGCTGTCGTTCCACGCAAGGCTGGCGTCGTCCTCGAAAGTCGGCAGCAGGTTGGCCAGCAGGGACTGGTCACGTAACAACAGGGCGCGGTAGATCGGGCTCTGTGGATTGCTGAGCCACGCCCGCCAGAGCTGTGCGCTGGGGCCGCGCTCGTCGCCGTTGGGCGCCGGGGCTTCGCTGATGCCACCACGCAGGCACAGCGCCATGGTGGTGGCGTAGGCCCGGCCCGAGGCGCCGACAGCACCGTCGTAGTCATGCTGTTCGATGCAGTTGAAGCGTGCCGTGCGACAAGCTGCTGCATAGGCCTCGGCGGCTTGATCAATCAACTGCTGGTAGCGTTGCAGCCGTTTATCGTAGCCCTGCTGAAACCGTGCGCGCGCCGCTTCGTCGTAGCGCTGCTCCAGATTCTGATCGGACTCGACGGCCTGGTGGTCGATGATGCGCTGGCGTTCAACAGCGGGGTCGACAAACACCGGGGGGCCGTCACCGCTGGTGGGTTCGAAGGATGGGGTGTGCGCCTCTGCGCGGTCACGGTGCTGGGCGCGGATGGCCAACAGAATCTGCGAGGTTTGGTGCTGGTAGGCGCGAAGCGGATCTTCCAGCCATTGCTGGCGGGCATGAATCCAGGCGGTGCGCTGGGCGTTGTATTCCTGGACCAGACCGAGGGTGTCATCGAGGACAAACGCCAGCACGCCCTGTTGCAGCTCATGGCGCGCGGTGGCGTTCCGCAGATAGCCTTTTAATGCCTGACGGCGCAGGGCTCGCGGGTAGACACCGTGCACGCTGGGGAATTGGCTCGCCTGCAGCGACTGGTACTCCAGGACCCGCTCATCCACCTGCAGCGACTCTGCGGTCATGGCCAGGCCCAGGCTGGCCGGGTTATCCCGTGCCTGGGTGAGGTCCAGAGTCTGAAAGCGGTGAGAGGCCTGTCCAGCCTTGTAGGCATTCAGCACACTGGCCGGCCAGGGATCACTGGCAAACGCCAACCAGGCTACGTGGTACTCATGGGTGTCGATATTGAGGAAGGAGGCCGGGGCATCGTGTTGGGCCGAGACACAGGTCGACGCGAGCAAGGACTCGTTGGTGGCCGGCGGCGTATAAGGATTGAACTGCCGTAAGTAACCATCAGGCGTGACCTGGTAGGCGTGCCAGATCTTGCGGTCGAGCAACACATACAGGTAGCCCGCGCGCAAGGTGCGCCAGCCCAATCGGGTCTGGACCTGGCCATTCTCGCTCGGGAACGAATCGACCGCGTGGTCCGGGACCAGGGCCTGGCGCAACGGCAGGATCGGCAGACCCTGGCGCTCGCAGGCCCGGCACCGGTCGGCGAACAAACCGGTTTCCGCAACGACAATGCTCAGTTGTTCGCCGAGGGTCATCGGGCTCACCGCCCAACGCCAGCATTGAAAGATGCCGCCCCATGGGCCGCACAGGGAACGAAGAGGCAGGTCTGTTGTGACATGAGCTTTCCTTGTCTGAAGTGCCGAGCACCCTATGCAAGGAGTGGGGGAGGGATAAATCAGCTGTTTCGGTGTTAGGTGTAGGAAGTGTCGGTTTTTGATCTGTTGATGGCTGTCCTCGGAATGGGTCCGAAATGCCTCTCGCTCCTGAGCATTACACTGTTCATGGAGCTGCTGGCGGTAAGCGAAGTGTCCGGTACCCATTCCTCAAGGCCTACCTGCGTGACGGCCAAGCCCGCTCGCACAAGTTTGGTCCGGCGTGCACCAGGCCCTGTAGGAGCGATTTGTCGTAGACTGCGCTCAGCACATTCTCCTGACCGTCCGAGATGGATCCTCCATGCACAACCCGGTTCCGCAACGTCCGCTCTGGAAAACCTACCTGCTGTTCCTGGCGCCGATGGTGCTGTCGAACTTTCTCCAGTCAATGTCCGGCACGGTCAACAGCATCTACATCGGCCAGATGCTTGGGACCCAGGCGCTGGCGGCGGTGTCGGGGATGTTTCCCATCGTGTTCTTCTTCATTGCCCTGGTCATCGGCCTGGGCGCCGGTGCCGGGGTGCTGATCGGCCAGGCCTGGGGCGCGCGGGAGCCGGCGGCGGTCAAGGCAATCGCCGGCACCACCTTGCTGCTGGGGGCGCTGATCGGGCTGCTGGCGGCGGTACTCGGCAGCGTATTCGCCCATCAGGCCCTGCAGGGCCTGGGAACACCGGCGGATGTGCTGGAAGACGCGGTGGCCTACGCCCGAGTGATGATGTGGACCATGCCGCTGCTGCTGGTGTTCGTGCTGTTCACTCAATTGCTGCGCGGGGTTAGCGATACCTTGTCACCGCTGCTGGCGTTGATTGTCTCGACCTGCATCGGTTTGCTGCTGACCCCGGCGTTGATCCGTGGCTGGTTCGGTTTGCCGCCGATGGGCATCCAGAGCGCGGCCTTCGCCGGCCTGCTGGGTAACCTGCTGGCGATGCTGATGCTGGCCTGGCGCTTGATCCGCAAGGGCCACGTGCTGGCCCCGGATCGCGCGCTGCTGGCGGCCATGCGCCTGGACCGGGTGATTCTCGGCAAGGTGCTGCGTATCGGCCTGCCGACCGGGCTGCAGATGGTGGTGATTTCGCTGTCGGAGCTGGTGATCCTGGCGCTGGTCAACCAGCACGGCTCCCAGGCCACGGCGGCCTATGGCGCGGTCACACAGATCGTCAACTACGTGCAGTTCCCGGCACTGTCGATTGCGATCACGGCCTCGATCCTCGGCGCCCAGGCCATCGGTGCCGGACGCATCGAGCGCATCGGGCCGATCCTGCGCACTGGTCTGCTGATCAACGTCTGCCTGACCGGCAGCCTGGTGCTGTTGGGGTATTTGCTTTCGCACTGGCTGCTGGGCCTGTTCATCACCGAGGCGGCGACCCAAGCGCAAGCCGAGCACCTGCTGCACATTATGCTCTGGAGCATGCTGGTGTTCGGCTTCCAGTCGGTGATCGGCGGGATCATGCGCGCCAGCGGCACGGTGCTGATGCCGGTGGCGATTTCGGTGTTCTGCATCCTCGGCGTCGAGTTGCCCATGGCCTATCTGCTGGACGCGCACTTCGGCCTGCCGGGCGTTTGGATGGCGTTTCCCGTGGCCTACCTGAGCATGCTGGCGCTGCAATCGGCGTACTACACGTTCGTCTGGCGGCACCAGAAAATCGAACGCCTGGTGTAACGCAAAACGCCCGGACTGGAACCCCGGCCCGGGCGTTTGGTCTTCCCGGCTCTACTTCGGCGCCGGGGTGGTGCGCAGGTACGGCAGCTTGATCTCGAGGCTGCCGTATTTCTCCCGAGCCTGGTCGTCGTTGAGGGCGAGGGCGACGATCACGTCCTGGCCCGCCGACCAATTGGCTGGAGTTGCCAGCGGTACGTTATACGTCAGTTGCAGGGCATCGAGGGCGCGCAGCACCTCGGCAAAGTTGCGACCCACCGACATCGGATAAGTCATCGACAGCTTGAGCTTCTTGTCCGGGCCGATGATGAACACCGAGCGCACCGTGGCCGTGTCGGCAGCCGTGCGGCCATCGGGCAGGTAGGCTTCGGCCGGCAGCATGTCGAAGGCCTTGGACACGGCCAGGCTTTCGTCGGCAATGATCGGGAAGCCGGCCTTGGCGCTGCAGACTTTTTCAATGTCGGTCTTCCAGCGGGTGTGGGAGTCGGCGTTGTCGACTGACACGCCAATCACTTTGGTGCCGCGGCTGGCCCATTGATCCGCCAGTTGCGCCACGGCGCCGAATTCGGTGGTGCACACCGGGGTGAAATCCTTGGGGTGGGAGAAGAGAATGGCCCAGCCCGAGCCGATCCATTCGTGGAAGTGCAGCGGACCCTGGTCGGTCTCGGCGCTGAAGTCGGGGACCAAGTCGTTGATACGCAGTGCCATGGCAATCTCCTTGGAGGGTTTCAGGAACGGGTGAGCCTGAAACAGCCTAGTCGGGATTTGCCAGCGTGTGGGTTGACCTGGCTAGGGCAAGGGCCGAAGCCCTTGCCGGTCGGGTTACGCCTAGCTGCGACGACCGCCGCCGCTGGGTTGCTGTCCACCTTTCTTGCTGCTGTCCTTGTTGGCATCGTTGGTTTTCTGCCGATCATTGCCGCCGGAGGCTTGTCCGCCTTTTTTCCCGGCGTCGCTGGCTTTTCCTTGATCCTTGGACATGTTGCCTGGGTTGGAATTTCCGGTGTTAGCCATGATTCTCTACCTCTCGATCAGTGGGTGTGCTTGCGAACTGCTGCAAGCATTACTTGAGAGAACCCGGCATCGCGGAAGTTGAAAAAAGTTCGCGGTTGACGCGACGAATGGCATTCAACCGCCACTGACCTTCCAGTGTTTGATGTCTTCGGCGAACACTACCTGCTTCACCTCATGGGCAATCCCATAGGCCAGCGACTCGTGGGCGGCAATGACTTTTTCCTCGGCCGACAGGCACTTGAAAATATCCAGTTGGGTGTCGGCCTCGGCGGTTTCGATCTCGTAGATTTTCACGTAGCGCGCCAGGTCGTTATCGAGGCTCGACAGGTACTCGCGCAAGCGCTGATGGTCCACCGAGTTCTGGCTGAAGTACCAGTTCATCGGGTGGATCAGAAAGCGCGAATGGGGAGCGGTGATCCGGTGGTTGGCGGCGAGGAACATGATGATGCCCATGGACTCGATGTTGCCCGCGTTGATCGCACACAACGGCACCGGCAAGGACTTGAGAAAGGTGTAGAGGGTGAAACCGAAGTTGGTGCTGCCGCCGATGGTCGACAGGTTCAGCAGCAGCGAACTGGCGCCCTGGTCGATGGCTTCCAGGCAGCAGTCGCGGAAGCGTTCGGTGGTGCCCTGGTCGATTTGGCAATGGAAATGCACGATGTGCTCGGTCATGGAAGACCTCCCTGGTTGAGCTGCACAGGCGTGTTGGCTATCAGTCAGTTGAGTGTAAAAGCGCGCTGGAAGTTTCCCGGCCCAACAACTGCACCGTTGGTCATCTCGTCCGCACGGCCGTCGATGGTCACCTTCCAATGAGTACGGCCCGGATTCTCCGGACCTCGACCCCCGAGGTGCCTATGTCCACTGACTCAAGTTTCGACGACAAACCCCTTGAAGACGATCCGCGTGCAGCGGAGCCCGATCCCGATGTGGATCTGGACAATCCCCTGCGTGACGACCCGCTGGCGCGCCCGGATGTGATCCCGCGCAAGCATGAGGAAAAGTGGAACGAGCCCAGCGAGGGCGATGGCATTCCCGGCGACAAGGACATGCCGCTGCCCAATGATTGAGTACCTGTGTTCGAACCTCGCATTGGGCGGGGTTTTCCAATCAAACCAAGCTTGATTGAGGTGCATCATGCATAGTCCTAATGAACCGAGCCCCAGTGATCCGCCCGATCCCTCCCGCCAGCACGACCCGGTGACCGACCCGAATGTGCGCGATCCCGGTCGCCGCGACCACAGTGATGTCGAACGTCCGACGGACCCGGATGCTCCGGGCGCCAACCCCCAGGTGCCACCGGCCAATGAGCCTGGCCCGTTGTCCGATGACCGCCGCTAGTCGGCTCAAGGCGTGCCGAACATTGCGGTCCAGTAGATCCCGGCGTCGCTTTTCGGATCGGTCGCGTAGGCGCTGCCCAGTTCGCTGAACGAGGGGTTCATCAGGTTGGCGCAGTGCCCGGGGCTGGCCAGCCAGCCGTCGAGCACTTTGCGCGGAGTGTCCTGGCCAGCGGCGATGTTCTCGCCGACGCCCTGGCCGCTGTAGCCGGCCAATTCCGCACGGTCGCCGGGGGTGCGACCGTCGCGGTCCTTGTGATCGAAGAAATTGTTATTGGCCATGCTGCGGGTGTGGGCTTCGGCGGCGCTGGCCAACGTTGCGTTCCAGGTCAGCGGGTTGGTCGCGCTGAACGCCTGGGTGCCGCATTGGCGTGCCTGGCTGCGGGCGCCGTTGATCAGCTCCAGCAGCTTCTGGCCTTCGGTCTGCCAATCCCCCAGGCCGCCCGTCAGCAGCGGGCGCGCCAGGACGATGCGCCAGGCCGGTCCGGCGTGGCTGACGCCGATATCGATGAACTGCGGGTCGAGCACCACGTGGCAGAAACTTTCCTGCACCGCTTTCATCGCCGCCTGGGCATTCAGCGGACCCTTGAGGGTGATCGCCTGCACATTGACCATCGGATATTTGGCTTGGGCCATCGCCTGCTGCAGATCGCCGACATTGCGGTCCGGCGCCAGCACCAGGCGCGGATCGGCCGCCAGCGGTGGCAGTTCGCCGGAAGCCTGGTCGGCGCAACGCTGGATCTGGCTGCGATAGGCGTTGATGGCGTCCACCAGTTGGCTTTCTTCACTGGCCAGGGCGCTGTTGGCGCAGCCGATGGCCACGGTCAGGGTGGCGAGACGCAGGACGGATGACAGGACGCGCATGGATTTCTCCCCAGGAATGACTGTGCGCATGATGCGCGATATCCCCCGGTGTCATGCAAGGCTTTATACGTTTATCCAAGTGTGCAAAAGGCTATCGTGCAGTCTGCCCGAAATCCCGGAAATTTTTTCCGTCGACCAGTGTCCACTGCTCAGGGCCCGTCGCAGCATCGCGAGGGCAGTCACAGCAGGGTACAGCCATGCGCCTTTTGTTGGTGGTCGGTGGTGTCTTGATGGTGTTGCTCGGTGGTCCGGCGTTCGCGGCCGACCCCGAGCCGAAAGCGGCGGCGGTGGAGAATAAGGCCGAGGTGCTGGAACAGAAGGTCGCGGACAAGGCGGGCGCTGCGCCCGTGCCCAAGGTCGAGACCATCACCCCGAGCGAAGTGCAGAAAGTCGACCCGGCTGGCAAGGCGCCGCTGGACGACCCCATTACCTGTCTGTCGCGCAGCATTTACTGGGAGGCCAAGGGTATTACCGCTGCCGACATGGAGGCTGTGGCCAGCGTGGTGATGAATCGCCTGGGGCATGAGGGCTTTCCCGATACCGTGTGCGGTGTGGTCAAGCAGGGCGTCGAAACCCGCGCCTGTCAGTTTTCCTGGTGGTGCGACGGACGCTCCGATCAGGTCCAGGAGGAGGGCGAGTACACCGAGGCCAAGGAAATCGCGCGCAAGGCGTTGAACCAGCAACTCAAGGACCGTACCCACGGTGCCCTGTATTTCCATGACCGCAACGTCAAGCCGGCCTGGGCGAAGCAGTACATCAAGACCGCTGAGACCGGCAAGTTCATGTTCTATAAACCGCGTAATGGCACTGCGCAATAAGGTTGCAGTTCGTTGACCGCGACACCTGAGGTAGAATGCCGCAGCACGGAAGCTCGCGGCACAGCGCCGCGAAGCGGTTTTTAGAGCGTGTTCCAACTGGCGGGTCTAATCTGTCTAATCGTGCGCTCCAAGTTGTATACGAGAATTAGCGTCACCCAAGTTGCTGAAGCCAATGACCAATAAAAAGTCAGCGCGGGAGGGGCCTAAACGTGAGGTCGGCAGTGTGTGTCGGCTTTATATGTTCACCCATCAGTCTTCTTGAGTGCGGGGTTCGACGGCCAGTGTGCCGTCAGCCAGGGCGCCTTGGGATCACCACTGCGGGTGAATGGCGTTCTATCCTAGGTAATACCGAATGTTAAAAAAAATGAACAAGGGGCTACTCGGCCTGGCCATGTCGATGGTCTTTATGCCTGTGCATGCAGCTGAGACAAAGAAAGTCGACGTCGTGTTGATCGGCGGCGGCATCATGAGTTCGACCCTGGGCGTGTGGCTCAACGAACTCGAGCCGGGCATGTCGATGGAGATGGTTGAACGTCTCGACGGCGTCGCCCTGGAAAGCTCCAACGGCTGGAACAACGCCGGTACCGGCCATTCCGCCCTGGCCGAGCTGAACTACACCCCGGAAGACAAGAACGGCAAGGTCGAGATTCCCAAGGCCATTGAAATCAATGAAGCCTTCCAGATCTCCCGTCAGTTCTGGGCCTGGCAGGTCAAGAACGGCGTCCTGAAAGACCCGCGTTCGTTCATCAACTCCACACCGCACATGAGCTTCGTGTGGGGCGATGACAACATCAAGTTCCTGAAAAAACGCTACGAAGCCCTGCAGGCCAGCCCGCTGTTCGCCGGCATGCAGTACTCCGAAGACCCGGCGCAGATCAAGCAATGGGTGCCATTGATGATGGAAGGCCGCGATCCGAAGCAGAAGATCGCCGCCACCTGGTCGCCGCTGGGCACCGACGTAAACTTCGGCGAGATCACCCGCCAGTTCGCCGGTTACCTGCAAACCAAGCCGAACTTCTCGCTGAAACTGTCGAGCGAAGTCGAAGACATCGCGCGCAACGAAGACGGCACCTGGCGTGTTTCCTACAAGAACTTGAAAGACGGTAGCGAGACCCAGACCGACGCCAAGTTCGTGTTCATCGGCGCTGGCGGCGGTGCCCTGCACCTGCTGCAGAAGTCGGGGATCCCTGAAGCCCGCGAATACGCCGGTTTCCCGGTAGGTGGCTCGTTCCTGGTAACCGAGAACCCAACCGTGGCCCAGCAACACCTGGCCAAGGCCTACGGCAAGGCTTCGGTGGGTGCACCGCCGATGTCGGTACCGCACCTGGACACCCGCGTGCTGGATGGCAAGCGCGTGATCCTGTTTGGCCCGTTCGCGACCTTCTCGACCAAGTTCCTGAAAGAAGGCTCGTACTTTGATCTGCTGACCAGCACCACCACCCACAACGTGTGGCCGATGACCAAAGTGGGCATCGAGCAGTACCCGCTGGTGGAATACCTGGCCGGCCAGTTGATGCTGTCGGACAAGGACCGCATGAACGCGCTGAAAGAGTACTTCCCGAACGCCAAGGATGAAGACTGGCGCCTGTGGCAAGCCGGTCAGCGCGTGCAGATCATCAAGCGTGACGAAGAGAAGGGCGGCGTGCTGAAACTGGGCACCGAGATCGTTGCTTCGCAAGACGGCAGCATTGCCGGCCTGCTGGGCGCATCGCCAGGTGCATCGACTGCTGCGCCGATTATGCTCAGCGTGCTGGAAAAAGTCTTCAAGGACAAAGTCGCCAGCCCGGCCTGGCAGGAAAAACTGCACCAGATCGTGCCGAGCTATGGCACCAAGCTGAACGACGACCCGGCCCGTGTGGCCGAGGAATGGGCGTACACCAGCAAGGTGCTGCAACTGGATCCACCACCGGCCATCAACCCGGACCTGGCTCCAGCGGCAACCCCGGCAACCCCGGCGGCCCCGGCCAAGCCGATCCCGAGCAATCCTGCTGCGGATATGGCGTTGTAAGCTAAGTCGCATAAAAAAACCCAGCCAAGTGCTGGGTTTTTTTGTGCTGAAAATCACTGTGGCCTTGATCAAAAGATCCGCATACGCCACACAATACTGGAGCGAGCCTGCTCGCGATGAAGTTGATGCTGTGTTGCTGAAGGCCTCATCGCTGGCAGGCCAGCTCCCACAGGGTTTGCGGTGGATGCAGATCTTGTGATCGGCCACAGAACCTGTGGGAGCGAGCCTGCTCGCGATTCAGGCGCCACGGTGTACCTGATTGACCGCTATCGCGAGCAGGCTCGCTCCTACATCTATGGTTACCCCCTTTTCTGCAATACTGTTTCTGATGTCGTGTTTGGCTTGCTTTCATCTATCTTGCGAAAGTTTAGTGAGCTATCGCAAGGGGCGGCGGGGGTAACCATTTCATTAGTGGGGACAATCACCCCAAATACCGCCTGAACCACTCCAGCGTCCGGCTCCACGCCAGCTCTGCGGCAGCCTTGTCATAACGCGGGGTCGAGTCGTTATGGAAGCCGTGGTTGACGCCGGGGTAGATGTAGGCCTCGTAGGTCTTGCCATTGGCTTTCAACGCTTGCTCATACGCCGGCCAGCCTTCGTTGATGGCTTTGTCCAGTTCGCCGTAGTGCAGCAGCAACGGTGCCTTGATGCGTGGCACGTCCTTGGCGTCCGGCTGGCGGCCATAGAAAGGTACGGCAGCGGCCAGTTCCGGGTAGGCGACGGCGGCGGCATTCGACACACCGCCGCCATAACAGAAACCGGTGATCCCGACCTTGCCCGTGGCATCCGAGTGTTTTTTCATCCAATCGATGGCGGCGAAGAAGTCGTTCATCAGCTTGCCCGGATCGACTTTGGCCTGTAGCTCCTTGCCCAATTCATCGTTGCCCGGATAGCCGCCCACCGATGTCAGGCCGTCGGGCGCCAGGGCGATAAAACCGGCTTTGCCCAGACGCCGCGCAACGTCTTCGATGTAAGGATTGAGCCCGCGATTCTCATGCACCACGACCACTGCCGGTAGCTTGCCGGTGACCTTGGCCGGACGCACCAGATAGCCGCGAACCTGGCCGTGACCCTCGGGCGACGGATAAGTGACGTACTCGGCGAGGATCTCCGGATCGGTAAAGGACACCTGTTCAGCCAGCGCATAGTTGGGGCTCAAGGCGGCGAGCAGGGCGCTGGCGGTGAGACCGCCGAAGGTGAACAGCGCGGCTCGGTCGAGAAACTCACGACGGTTGATCCGGCCATGGGCGTAGTAGTCGTAGAGCTCCAGCAGTTCCGGGGCAAAGTCTTTGGCGGTGAGTCGGCTCATCAGTGCGCTCCCGTGCAATCGTTCGGCAGGATGTGCGGGCGTCGGCCCGCGGTGACATCAGGGCAGCATAGCAGGGCGGACGCGCAGCCTATTACCGGGGGTCGATTTCCCTGGGGGGGTGCGCCGGCGCGCTGTACCACTGATCTTTGGGTACGCGTTTTTCCTGCTCGGGATCGCCCAGGTAGTGCGGCGACATGATCTGCACGTCGTACTCGTTGAACACGTCCTGAATGTTGGCGTGCAGCATGCTCAGCAGCACTGCGCGTGGACGCGGCTGGCTGGGGATGGCCTGGGCCACCAGGCGGTACTCAGGATAGAAGTCCGACAGCGCAGTCTGGAACACTTGCGCCGGCGGGTCTTCGAGAATCCCCGGCGTGCGTCGCGCCGCCTCCAGCAACATCGCCTCGACCTGGCGCCACGGCGTGTCATAGCCGATGGTCACCACTGTATCCACCACATAGCCAGCGCCCTTGACGGTGCGCGAGTAATTCTTGGTGACGGTGCCGGTGATCAGTGAGTTGGGCAGGGTCAGCACCTCACCCAGGCCGGTGCGGATGCGGGTGGTGAACATCCCCAACTCGGTGACCGTGCCTTCGTATTCGCCGATGCGCACAAACTCGCCGGGGCGCAGAGTGCGGGTGTAGGTCAGGATCAACCCGGCCGCCGCCTGGCCGACGACGCTGCTGGCGCCCAGGGAAATCATCAAGCCGATCAATACCGACAAGCCCTTGAACGCATCGGTGCCAGCTCCCGGCAGGTAGGGATAGGCCATGGCCAGGGCGAACAGCCAGATCGCCAGCGAGGTCAGGCGCTGGGTCGGTTGCAGGGTTTCCTGGTTGAGCCAGTTGAGGGTCCCGGGAATCGCCATGCGCCGCAGAATGCGCCGGGTGAACGCCGTGGCGCCACGGGCAATGAAAAAGATCGCCAGGGCGACGCCCAGGCCAGGTATGGCGTCGACAATCGCTTGCAGCAAATAGCTGGCGAGTTCGACCAGGTAGTTGTTCAGGCTTTCACCCCAGGGTCGGGTGTAAGGGAAGCGCGACAGGACAAAGCCCAGCCA
This sequence comes from Pseudomonas fluorescens, assembly GCF_019212185.1. Lineage (NCBI taxonomy): Bacteria > Pseudomonadati > Pseudomonadota > Gammaproteobacteria > Pseudomonadales > Pseudomonadaceae > Pseudomonas > Pseudomonas fluorescens. The sequence continues at coordinate 3,573,966 of NZ_CP078138.1, read as the reverse complement.
TTCGTAGGTGAGCAGCAACACCACGACCCAGCGCAAGCCTTCGAGCAGGCGGCTGACCAGCGGGTACAGGTAGTTGGCATCGATCACCTGGACCCGCCCGACCTTCAGCGCCTGGGTGTGCCGGTGCATCAGCCCCGGCAATATTCCCAGCAGTCGGCGGCGCAGGTAACCCATGCCCCACAGCAGGGCGAGGTAGATGGCGGTCGCCACGGCCACCGCCAGCAGCGCTCGCAGTATCAAATGCAGGCTGCGCGCCTCGCGGGTTTCCGCGACTACCTGGCGCAGCTTGTCGGCGGCGGCTTCGGCGGCCTGGCGCACTGACTCGAACTCGACGCTGTCGACATCCCCGGGCGCGACGATAAACGCGCGCTTGGTGCCGATCAGCACCAGGTAATTGTCCTGGACCGCGTCGATGGATACCCGGGGCTCGTCGTTTTCATCCAGCGCATCGGTGATCACCGCGCGTGCACGTTTAACCCGGGACTCGGGCGCTTCACCCAGCAGGGTGCTGCGAAATACCACGACGTTGCGATTGGCGATCTTCAGTTCGGCGCTGGCCGGTGGGTCGGCTTTTGCACCGTCGTCAGCCCAGGTGGGCATCGCCAGCCACATGCCCAGCACGACCATCATTACAGCGGACAACGTCCTGCGCATACTGGGATTCCTTCCACCAACGGCTTTAGATAAAGGCTACGTATCGCAGCGTAGTCCAGCGATGAACGGTTGTCAGATGCCAGCAGATCTATGTGAATTTGGTATGAGTGCTATCAAATTCGTGCGGTTTATCGATCAATTCTGCAGGGGTAACGTGTCAGGACATTGACCTGAACGGACACCTGCCCATGAAAAATACCCTGATCGGCCTCGCCGTCTGCGCCGCCGCACCCTTTGTCGAGGCGGCCGCTGAAACCCGCAGCGAACAACAGATCAACCGCGCCGGTAGTCAGGCCTCGATGGCTGGCCCGGCGGATTATTTCACCGGGCAGGTGCGGGTCGATCCGTTATTTACCGCCAGCGACGAACTCAATGCGTCCGCCGCTTACGTCAGCTTCGAGGCCGGCGCCCGCTCGGCTTGGCACACCCACCCTGCGGGTCAGCGGCTGGTGGTCACCTCGGGCATCGGCCTGGTGCAGGAGTGGGGCAAGCCGGTGCAGCAGATCCGTCCGGGCGATGTGATTGTCTGCCCGCCAGGGGTCAAGCATTGGCACGGTGCGGCCCCGGCGAGCGCCATGACCCATCTGGCGGTGACCGGCAGTGTGGACGGCAAAAACGTCGAGTGGCTGGAGAAGGTCACGGATGCGCAATACAACGCCGACCGTCCTGCCGCGGCGGCACCCGCTGCCGCCTCCGAGACGTTATCGACGAAACAGCAAGCGATCCCGTTGATTGCCGCCGCCATGGCGGTGAGTGATATGCCCAGGTTAAATGCTGCCTTGAATCAGGGACTGGACGCGGGTCTGAGCGTCAGCGAGGCCAAGGAAATTCTGGTGCAGCTCTACGCTTACAGCGGTTTTCCGCGCAGCCTCAACGCCCTTGGCGAATTGATGAACGTCACCCGGGACCGCCAGCAGCGCGGCATTCAGGACAATCAAGGCGTAGAGCCGGGTCGCGTCATCCCCACGGGCAACGAACTGCTGGCGGCGGGCAAAGCCAATCAATCGCGGATTGCCGGTGGACCGGTGCAGGGCCCACTGTTCGACTTCGTTCCGCTGATCAATCAATACCTGCAGACGCATTTGTTCGGCGACATCTTCGAGCGCGACAACCTCGACTGGCACAGCCGCGAACTGGCCACAGTCGCTGCATTGGCTGCGACGCCGGGTGTCGAATCGCAATTGCGCTCGCACGTTGCCGCCAGTCTGCGGGTCGGCTTGAGCGCCGGGCAGTTGCGGCAACTGGCGCAGTTGCTGGCCGAACATGGCGCCGTCGATGCTTCCCGGCGCGCCGGCGATGCGCTGGAGCAGCAGTTGGCGGCGGCGCGTTCCTGAGTCTGCTTCAGCCCGGATAGCGCAGGGCTTCACGCAGCAAGGTGAAGGCCGGCGAACTCTGGCGCCGGCTCGGGTAGTACAGGTGATAACCGGAAAACGGCTCGCACCAATCGGCGAGCACCCGAATCAAGCGGCCGGCGGCGACATGTTCGCGCACCAGGTCTTCGGGCATGCACGCCAGGCCCAGGCCCTGGAGCACCGCTTCGAGGCGCATTGAAATGTTGTTGAAGACCATCTGCCCTTCGATGCGCACATTCAGGGTCTGGCCGTTCTTCTCGAACTCCCAGGGCAGCAGGCCGCCGTAAGTCGGCATGCGCAGGGTGATGCAATTGTGCTGCATCAGCTCGGAGGGTTCGCTGGGCTGCGGGTGGCGCGCAAAGTAAGTCGGCGAGCCGACCACCGCCATGCACATGTCCGGGCCGATGCGCATGGCGATCATGTCCTTGGCCACCTGCTCGCCGAGGCGCACGCCGGCGTCGAAGCCCTCGGCGACGATGTCGGTGAGGCCGTAGTCGACGATGATTTCGATATGCAAATCGGGGTTGTCCGGCAGCAGCTTTCCGAGCACTGGTTGCAGCAGGGTGATCGCCGAGTGCTCGCCAGCGGTGATGCGCAGCTTGCCGGCGGGCTTGTCGCGGTACTGGCTGAGCAACGCGAGTTCGCTGTCGATTTCCTCGAAGCGCGGAGCGATCACCCGCAACAGATGCTCGCCGGCCTCGGTCGGCTTGACGCTGCGGGTGGTGCGCGAAAGCAGGCGCACGCCCAGGCGTTCTTCCAGCTGACGCATCGCCCGGCTCAAGGCGGGCTGCGACATGCCCAGTTTGGCGGCGGCGCGGGTGAAGCTGCGCGCCTGAGCGACGGCGGAAAAAATCGCCAGTTGATCGTAGCTGTCGACGCTCATTGATACGCCCCTGATATGAACCCGCTGCGATTATGCCACCGATGAGAGCTAATCGCGGGTGACGACCTGTCGTCAGTCACCGCGTTGAGTTCGCTGCCAGGCTGCTAGTTTCAGTGGGTCATCGAGCCCTTCAAGGAGGTGCAGCATGCAACGATTCAAGGGCGGTTGCCTGTGCGGTGAGGTGCGTTTCGAGGCGGCGGGTCAGCCGTATCGAGTGGGGCTTTGCCATTGCCTGGACTGTCGCAAGTTTCACGGCGCGCTGTTCAATGCCAGCGCGATATTTGCCGAGGAGGCAGTGACGATCAGCGGCGAAACAGGCGAGTATCGCGGACGGCATTTCTGTCGGCATTGCGGTTCGTCGGTGTTTGGCCGCAGCGCCGATGAGATCGAAATCAACCTCGGCTCCCTCGATGCCCCTGATCAACTGATCCCTACCTACGAAATCTGGATGGTGCGCCGCGAGGCCTGGTTGCCGGCGTTTGCCGTGGGCCACCACTACGTCCACGACCGCGAGGGTGAAGGGCGCCTCGAATCCTAGAGGCGCCCAGGCAGTTACTGGCTGGCGTCGAGCACCACCCGATAACGCGCCTTGCCGCTGCGCAGGTGCTCGATGGCCTCGTTGACCCGGCTCATGGGGAAGTGCTCGACCTGCGGCACAATCTGGTGCCGGGCGCAGAATTCGAGCATGCGCGCGGTGGTGGTTGGCGAGCCGACGGGCGAAGCGGAGAGGCTTTTCTGCTGCGGGATCAGGTCGAACACGTGCACCGGAATCGCGTCGGGAACGATCCCGACAAAATGCAGGCGCCCCTTGCCTTGCAGCGTGGCGAGCATGGCCGACCAGTCGAGGTTGGCGTTGGCGGTGACCAGCAGGAAGTCCAGGGTCCCGGCGATCGCCTTGAGCGCCTCACTGTCGGTGGAGGCGACGACGTTGTGTGCACCGAGACGCCGCGCTTCGTCCTTCTTGCTCAGTGACGAGGTAAAGGCGGTGACTTCACAACCCCAGGCATTGAGAAAGCGCAGCGCCAGGTGGCCGAGGCCGCCGATGCCGACCACGCCGACCCGGTCGGTGGGCTTGACGCCAAATTCCAGCAGCGGGTTGAACACCGTCGAGCCGGCGCAGAACAACGGTCCGGCAAGGGCCGGGTCGATGCCCCCGGGAATCGGCAGGGCCCAGGCCCAGTGCGAGCGCAGGCGGTCGGCGAAACCGCCGTTGCTGCCAATAATGGTCGGTTGGGCAGTGCCGCACAGGTTGTGCGCGCCGCCGATGCACGACGCGCAATGCATGCAACTGCCCTTGTACCAGCCGATCCCCACCCGTTGCCCGACCTGCAGGCCATGCACCCGGCTGCCGGTGCGCACGATCTTGCCGACCACTTCATGGCCGGGGATGAACGGGTAATGGCTGATCCCCCAGTCGTTATCGATCAGCGACTGGTCGGAATGGCAGACGCCGCAGTATTCCACGGCCACTTCCACTTCTTCCTCGCCCAGCGGCCCCGGGTCGTAACTGTAGCGCTCCAATGGCGCGCCGGCGGCGGTGGCGGCCCAGCCGGTGAAGGTGGTCAATTCGGTGCTATCGGTCATGGGGTTACCTCCGGATCGGCAGACAGGAATGGCGCAGCTCAGGAGTGTAGCTCAGGGTTCAGGCCGGGCTTTTCCGCTCGGCCACCAGCAACAGTGACTGCGGTTGCGGGCTTTGCGGATGCTGCGGTTCCTGCAATTCGAGCAGGCGCAAACCGGCCATGTCCAGCGCCCGCAGCCAGCTCGACAGGGTGCGGTAGTACCAGGGCATGGGCTGCCAGTGGCCCTCGAAGCCGGTAAAGGCCTCGCTGCGCCAGCCATCCTGATAGTCACCGGCGGCCACGCTCCAGGGGTGCAGAGTCTGGATCAGCAGCGTGCCACCGGGGGCGAGCAGCGCCTGCATCGCCGCGAGCAGGGGAATGATGTCCTGGTGCAACAGGGCGAAATTGGTGCAGATCAGCGGGTAGTCGTGGCCAATCTCGACCTTGGCTGCTGCCAGTTCGGCATAGCTTGCGTGAAAGACCGTCTTCGATCCCGCCGCACGTGCGGCCTCCACTAATGAACCGTCACCGTCGACGCCAATGGCTTCGATGCCGCGCTCGGTGAGGGCGCGCAATAGCCAGCCTTCGCCACAACCGAGGTCGAGCACCCGCTCGGGCTGACGAGCCATGATCGCCAGCAGGATCGCCTGATCCGTCACCTGGCGCCGACTCTCGATGGCGCCGCTGCGCACCGCGTCGGTCCAGGTCTGGGCGTTGTGCTGCCAGCTGCGCAGCAGGGCGGCTTCGGGATCGTCATCCGTCATGGTTATTGCGCCTTGGTTGACTTGATGTCACCGCAAAACAGATCGAGATTGCCATCGGTGGCGGCTGAGCGCACCACGATCGAGTAGTCGCCAGCGAGCAATTCGGACAGGGCAATCGGCGCGCTGCGGGAGAAGGTCCAGCCGGCGATGGCCGCGCGTTCGGTGTTGACCCGGTCATTCATGGCAAACGCCACCTCTCCCGGCTGCGCGCAACTGCCCTTGTAGATAAAGGTGGAGACACGCAGGGGCAGTACGGTGCCGGTAGGCACGCCGCTGATGAAGAAGTTGAAACCGGTCTGATGATCCCAACTGGCGAGGGTGGTGCTGCCGATCTGCCCGGTGTTGTGCCGGGTGGCCTGCAGCGTGATCGATGTGCCCGGTTCGCTGGAGCGGGTGCAGCCAAAGAGGCTGGCAACGAGCAGCAGCGTAGCGATGGCGTGGCCAGATTTCATGGGCGACCTCCGGGGAGGAAGGGTTATCAGGGGAATAGAGGGTATAGCTCATTGGTGCAAGTGCTCGCTGAAAACCTGTGGGAGCGAGCGTGTTGTCACTGCTGCAATGGAATCAATATCTGCTCATCCGGCGCCAGGACCATGAACACCAGCAGCTTCGCCGGCGCGGTGCTGCTGGCGTTTTTCGAGATCAGATGCTCGGAGCCGGCCGGTTCATACCAGAACTCGCCGGTCTTGTAGGTGATCGCTTCACCACCCTTGACCTGGGAGGTGATTTGCCCGGACAGCACATAGGCCATGGCTGTGCCCTGGTGCTTGTGGGCGACCGAGGCCTGGCCGGGTTGATAGTCGACTTCGATCATCAGGGCTTTTTTACCCGGTGCATTGAGCAGCATCTGGTCCTGCAGCACCTTGACGGTTTCCGTGGGGGCGCCAGTCTCATGGGCGAAGACGCCTGCCGAGACCAGCAGGCTGAGGGCGGTGAGGGTGGAGGCGAACAGTGTCAGGGGTTTCATGGGGGCACCTTCGAGAGTGTTGATCAGGGTTGTGGCTCAGGCGTTACGGTAAGCCCGATGCCTGAGACAACAAACAGCCAATCCCAAGGAAGGCGAGGAGACCAATAGGTGACGCTCAAGACCACCCCGGCCTCAGGCAACTTGCCGGAGAATCTCACGCAGGCGGTCGAGGGCGATGTCGATGTCCAACGTCTCGATCGCGCCGAAGCCCATCAGCAGCCCATTGCGCGGTGTCTGGAGATAGAAAAAATCGTCGAGCGCGTACAGCCCGACTTCGACTTTCTTCGCCAAATCGATGACCAGAGGCACGTCGACTTCGACCTTGAACATCAGCACCAGATGAAACCCGGCGGAACTGGGGATCGCTTCGAGCCAGGGCGACAAGTCTGCGGCTACCCGGCTGAGAATGCGCTCCCGGCGTCCGGCATACACCGTGTGACAGCGACGAATGTGCCGCAGCAGGCAGCCTTGGCTGATGAACCTGGCCAACGCCCACTGCGGCAGGGTCGAGGTGTGCAGGTCGGTCAACTGCTTGGCCCGCAGCACCGCTTCGAGGATCGCCGGCGGCAGAATGGCGTAGCCCAGGCGCAGCTCCGGCAGCAGGGTTTTCGAGAAGGTCGCGACGTAGGCGACGACCCCGTGCTCGTCCATGCTTTGCAGGGAGTCGGTGGGCCGGCCTTCGTAGCGGAATTCGCTGTCGTAGTCGTCCTCGATGATGATCGCCCCCAGGGCGTAAGCCCGCTCCAGCAGGGCTTCGCGACGCGCCTGGGCCATGGCCAGGCCGAGCGGGAACTGGTGCGAGGGGGTGACGTAGATCAGCCGGGTGCCTTCGGGAATCAGCTCGACCTGGACCCCGTGCTCATCCACCGGCACCCCGACCACCTCGGCGCCATGAGAAGCAAACAACAGGCGTGCCGGCGGGTAACCGGGGTCCTCCATCGCCACCCGGCAACCGGGCTCGATCAAGACCCTGGCGATCAAGTCCAGCGCTTGCTGGGCACCGTTGCAGACCACCACGTCGGTGTCCTCGCAGACCACGCCTCGGGAAAAGGCGATATGCCCGGCAATCGCCGAACGCAATGCCGGCAAGCCTGCAGGCTCGCTGTAGAAACCCTTGGAGCCGGCCATCTGGCGCAGGGCAAAAGCGGTGCAGCGACGCCATTCGTCCTGGGGAAACAGACCCTTGGTGGTGGCGCCGCCAATGAAGTCATAGCGCAACGACCCCTGCAGGCTCGGATGGCGCAGGAACACCGGCAGTGTGCGCCAGCGTTCGACGCTGTTGGCGCTCGCCAGTTGTGAGTGATGCTGCTTGCGCACGCTGCCTGGCGGGCGCGCATTGACGAAAGTGCCCTTGCCGATCATGCCGGTCAGGTAGGTGTCGTAGGTCAATTGCGCATAGGTGTCGGAGACAGTCTTGCGCGACACCCCCAATTGTTCGGCCAGCAGGCGACTGGGGGGCAGTTGCGTACCGGCGGCCAGCCGCCCCGACTCGATGGCTTCGCGCAATTGCCGGTACAACTGGCCGGCGAGGTCCTTGCGGCCGTTGATCACAACATGGAGTTCCAAGGTCGCCAGTTCCTGTACCGATGGGAAGCGCCAGATTACTCCAGTGATCGTCGGGTATCGATGCTCTTGAGTGAATGACACCCTCCTGTGCGCAGCTCACGCACAACGGGTTAGACTCGCAAGCCCGGTCACCATCAAGGAAGAGAGTTCATGGCCTCACACGAGCCGAGCATCATCATCGAGCGTTTCGCCGAAGCCCACGTCGAAGGCGTCACCGCCCTCTATAACGATCCCGCCGTGGCTCGTCAGGTCCTGCAAATGCCCTTTCAGTCCAGTGCCGTGTGGCGCAAGCGCCTGGCCCCGGATAACGAACACGCGGTGCAACTGGTGGCGCTGCATAAGGGACAAGTGATCGGCAACATTGGCCTGGAACAATTCAGCCGAATCCGCCGCAGCCACTGCGCCCACATCGGCATGGGCGTAGCTCAGGCGTGGCAGGGTCAGGGGCTGGGCTCGCGGTTACTGGCGACTGCGCTGGATCTGGCGGACAACTGGATGAATGTCAGTCGCGTCGAATTGACCGTGTATGCCGATAACCAGGCGGCGATTGCCCTGTACCGCAAATTCGGCTTCGAGACGGAAGGTCTGTTGCGCCAGTACGCGGTGCGCGATGGCCGGCATGTCGACGCCCTGGCCATGGCGCGTCTGCGCCATGGTTCAGAAGCGGGTTGAGTCAATCGCCGAGGGCAAAGGCCACGGCCGCGCGAGCATGCAGCTCGGTGGTGTCGAGCAACGGCAACTCGCTGTGCTCGGGTTTGATCAGCAGGCTGATTTCCGTGCAGCCAAGAATGATTGCCTGGGCACCGCGGGCGGCCAAGGCCTCGATCACCTGCTGGTAACGCTCACGCGAAGCATCGCTGATGACGCCGACGCAGAGTTCGTCGTAGATGATCCGATGCACGGCTTGCCGGTCTTCAGTCTCGGGCACCAGCACCTGCAAGCCCTGGGCAGTCAGCCGCTCCTTGAGGAAGTCCTGCTCCATGGTAAACGCTGTGCCCAACAGGCCAACGGTGCGTGCATCGATGGCCAGCGCAGCCTCGCCGGCGGGCTCGGCAATGTGCAGGAACGGCACGGATATCGCTGCCTGAATCTGTCCGGCCACCTTGTGCATGGTGTTGGTACAGAGCACCACGCACTCGGCGCCGCCGGCCTCCAGGCTACTGGCGGCATCCACCAGGATCTGCGCTGCATCGTCCCAGCGCCCGGCGTGCTGGGCCTGTTCCACCGGGCCGAAATCGACGCTGTGCATCAACAGTTGCGCAGAACGCAGCGGGCCGAGGCGGTCGCGTACCTGCTGGTTGATCAAACGGTAATACTCGGCGCTGGATTCCCAGCTCATGCCGCCGATAAGGCCGATGGTGCGCATGCGATTCTTCCCTGGATTGGATGGTTGACGAGCGACACACACTGTCGCCCGTCAACCTGCCATGCGCAAGGGCCAGGCTCAGGCCTCGACATTCCCCCAACCCGGTTTCGCCACCTCCGGCGCCACCGCATCGATGCGCTTGCCAGTGGCCTGCTCCACCCGCCGTGCGACCTCGGGATCATCGGCAAACGGAATCAGGCTGGCGTCCTCCAGGCTTTCGCCGGTCTGGTGGCGCAGGCAGCACTCGATGGCCAGCCAGAGGAATCCGAGCATCAGCATGTCGATCATGTTCGGCTCCTTGCCTCAGGCGATCTGCGCTTCACGTTCGGCCAGGCGCACGTCGGCAACCCGCACCGTGCGCCAGGTGTTGTAGGCCATCAACAGCATGCCGCTGAGGAAGAACACCCCGCCCACAAAACGCACGATGAACCCCGGATGACTGGCCTGCAGGGCTTCGACGAAAGAGTAGGTGAGGGTGCCGTCGTCATTGATCGCACGCCACATCAGGCCCTGGGTGATGCCGTTGACCCACATCGAAGCGATGTAGAGCACAGTGCCGATGGTCGCCAGCCAGAAGTGCGCATTGATCAGGCCGATGCTGTGCATCTGCTCGCGGCCGAAGATCTTCGGCACCATGTGGTAGGTAGCGCCAAAGGTGATCATCGCCACCCAACCGAGGGCGCCGGCGTGCACGTGGCCGATGGTCCAGTCGGTGTAGTGAGAGAGGGCGTTGACCGTCTTGATCGCCATCATCGGCCCCTCGAAGGTCGACATGCCATAAAACGCCAGCGACAGCACCAGGAAGCGCAGGATCGGATCGGTGCGCAGCTTATGCCAGGCGCCGGAGAGGGTCATCATGCCGTTGATCATCCCGCCCCAGCTCGGCGCCAGGAGGATCAGCGACATCGCCATGCCCAGCGACTGCGCCCAATCGGGCAGGGCGGTGTAGTGCAGGTGGTGCGGGCCGGCCCAGATGTACAGGGTGATCAGCGCCCAGAAGTGCACGATCGACAGGCGATAGGAGTAGACCGGCCGCCCGACCTGTTTCGGCACGAAGTAATACATCATCCCGAGGAAGCCGGTGGTGAGGAAGAAGCCCACGGCGTTGTGTCCATACCACCACTGGACCATGGCATCGGTGGCCCCGGAATACACCGGGTACGACTTGAACCAGTCCACCGGAATCGACAGGTGATTGACCACGTGCAGCATGGCGATCACCACGATGAAGGCGCCGAAGAACCAGTTGCCGACGTAGATGTGTTTGGTCTTGCGCTGCACCACGGTGGTGAAAAAAACGATGGCGTAGGCCACCCAGACCACGGTCATCCACACCGCCCCGCTGAACTCGATCTCGGCGTATTCCTTGGTGGTGGTGTAGCCCAGCGGCAGGGTCACCAGCATGATCACGATCACTGATTGCCAGCCCCAGAAGGTAAAGGCCGCGAGTTTGTCGCTGTACAGCCGTACCTGACAGGTGCGCTGCACTGCGTAATAGCTGGCGGCAAACTGCGCGCTGCCGGCAAAGCCGAAAATCACCAGGCTGGTGTGCAGCGGCCGGAGCCGGCCGAAAGTGGTCCACGGCAAGTCGAGATTGGCTTCCGGCCACACCAGTTGCGAGGCGATCCACACGCCCATGGCCATGCCGATCACACCCCATACCACTGTTGCTATGACGAATTGGCGGACGACCTTGTAGTTATAGGCCTGCCCGATTGTAGCTGTGCTCATGGTCATTGCTTCCACGGTTGCAAAGTCTTGCCAGGCCACCCGGCCAGGCATGGGCCGCACTCTAGGAAACCCGACGGAAACAAAACAGGCTCAGAAAAACGCCATAAATGCAGATCAGATATTTCGCTTGCTGGCTGCGACTCGGAGGCGGCTGATATGGTTTTTTCGGATTTAGCTGAATCTGTAACGCACTGAGCCGTTGCGCCATAGTCAGCGTCCTTTTGAACGCGCCGTAGAGCCCGATCCTGCTGATGAGGTAGCGACATGTATCAATACGATGACTATGACCGGGCCCTGGTCTTTGAACGGGTCGCGCAATTCCGCGATCAAGTGCAGCGCTACCTGGCGGGCGAACTGAGCGAAGAGGAGTTCCTGCCGCTGCGCCTGCAAAACGGCCTGTACCTGCAAAAGCATGCCTACATGCTGCGGGTGGCGATTCCCTACGGCACCTTGAGTGCGCGGCAGATGCGCACCCTGGCGGCGATCGCCCGGGACTACGACCGTGGCTACGGGCACTTCACCACCCGCCAGAACCTGCAATTCAACTGGATCGAACTGGCCGAGGTTCCGGACATCCTCGAGCGCCTGGCCGAGGTCGAGATGCATGCGATCCAGACCTCCGGTAACTGCGTGCGCAACATCACCACCGAGGCTTTCGCCGGCGTGGCGGCAGACGAGTTGATCGACCCGCGACCGCTGGCGGAAATCCTCCGGCAATGGTCGACGATCAACCCGGAATTCCTGTTCCTGCCGCGCAAATTCAAGATCGCCATCTGCAGCGCCGAACAGGACCGCGCGGCGATCATGATGCACGACATCGGCCTCTACCTTTACCCCGACGCCAGCGGGCAGATGCTGCTGCGGGTGATTGTCGGCGGTGGCCTGGGACGCACGCCAATCCTTGGTTTGCAGATTCGCCAGGACCTGCCCTGGCAGCACCTGCTGTCCTACGTCGAGGCAGTGTTGCGGGTGTACAACCGCCACGGGCGGCGTGACAACAAGTACAAGGCGCGGATTAAAATTCTGGTCAAGGCCCTGGGGATCGACGCGTTCGCCAGGGAAGTGGAGCAGGAATGGCAGCACCTCAAGGACGGTCCTGCGCAGTTGACCGAAGAGGAGTTCCAGCGGGTCGCCAGCGCCTTCGTTGCGCCGAGTTATGCGCCACTCGCCGACACCTGCCTGGAGCACGGCACGCGCCTGGCGGACAACCCTGCCTTTGCCCGCTGGGTGGCGCGTAACGTGCAGCCGCACAAGGTGCCCGGTTATGCCTGCGTGGTGCTGTCGACCAAACCGGGCAGTGCTGCGCCGCCGGGTGATGTCAGCGATCGGCAGATGGACGCGGTGGCGGCCTGGTCGGAGCAGTTCGGTTTCGGCGAAATTCGCATAGCTCACGAGCAGAACGTCATCTTGCCGGATGTGCCCAAGGCCCAGCTCCATGCCTTGTGGCGCCTGGCCTGCGAGGCCGGGCTGGGCAGTTCCAATGCGGGTCTGCTGACGGACATCATCGCCTGTCCCGGTGGCGATTTCTGTGCCCTGGCCAATGCCAAATCGATCCCCATTGCCCAGGGTATCCAGGCCCGTTTCGACGATCTCGACTATCTGCACGACCTGGGGGATATCAGCCTGAATATCTCCGGTTGCATGAATGCCTGCGGTCATCACCACATCGGCAATATTGGCATCCTCGGCGTCGATAAAAATGGCAGCGAGTGGTACCAGATCACCCTCGGCGGCGCCCAGGGCAAGCACAGCGCGCTGGGCAAAGTCATTGGCCCTTCGTTCAGTGCCGCCGAAGTGCCAGAGGTGATCGAGCAGATCATCGCCACCTTCGTGCGCTATCGCGAGCCGGAAGAGTTGTTTGTCGACACCGTGCAGCGCATTGGCCTGGAGCCATTCAAGGAGCGGGTTTACACGAAAGCCGTGGAGGGTGTGGCATGAATAATCTGCTGCGCTGGCGCCATGGAGTGGCGGAGCTGGACCGGGAGGATCGCTGGACCATGATTGATACGGCCGAGACGCAGCGGAGCGAAGGGCCGTTGCTGCTGCCGTTGGCACTGTGGCTGCAGGAGGCTTCGAGCGAGCACGGGGTGTGGCTGGGTCCGGATGACGAGGTCGAAAGCCTCACGCCCTGGCTTGCCCAACTGCCGCTGATTGCCCTGCAGTTCCCCGACTTTCGCGATGGCCGTGCGTATAGCCAGGCCTATCTGCTGCGCACCCGCCTGGGCTGGACCGGCGAGCTGCGGGCGATCGGTGACGTGCTACGCGACCAGCTCAGCCACATGCGCCAATGCGGCTTCGATGCCTTCGTCGTACGCGCCGACAAATGCCCCGAGGATGCGCTCAAGGGCCTGGCCGGGATGAGCGTGCAGTACGGACGCTCGGTCATCGAACCCCGGCCGCTGTTTCGGCGGCGGGGGTAGGGCGCAAAGATCTTGTGATCGAACACAAAACCCTGGAGCGAGCCTGCTCGCGATTGCAGAGTGTCAGGCGCTGCAGATGTTGAATGTGCCGGCCTAATCGCGAACAGGCTCGCTCCTACAGGTTGTTTACCCCTTCAACGCCGGATCCCCCGGATTGAGCTTCTTCCAGCCCTGCAACAACACCTGGGCCTTCGGTTCCTGGCCGCTGTTGAGGTAGTACTGGATCAGCGCCAGTCGCGCGCTGCGGTTGGTCGGCTGTTGCTCGATCAGTTTCTCCAGCAAGGCGCAGGCCTCGTCGAGCTTGCCTTGCTCATGCAGGGCCACGGCCAGCACATAACCGTACTGCGCGTTCTGCGGCTCAAGCTTCACCGCAGCTCGCAGGGCCTGCATGGCTTGCTCGCGATTTCCGGCGCGGATCAGCGCCAGGCCCTGGGTATGCTGCAGCAGCGCCGCATCCGGATGCTCCTTGAGACCTTGCAGCAGCAATGCCTGGGCCTCGGCGGTACGCCCCTGGGATTCCAGCCACTGCACCAGAGTCACCAGCGCCGGGTAGAAATCGCCGTCACGCTTGAGCGCCGCCCGCAAACGCGGCTCGACCTCGGTGCTGCGACCACTGGCCTGATACAGCATCGCCAGGTTGAGATTGGCCTCGGCGCGCTCGGCCAGGCTCAACTGCACCTGTTCGTACTCGTCGATTGCCGCCTGCCAATTGGCCCGCGCGCTGCCCAGGTTGTTGGCAGCACTCAGCAGATCACGGGCGGCGGCGATCCGCACGGCCTTGACCGGATCACTGAGCAGCGGCGTGTACAGGGACACACGCTCAGGTGTCGGGAGGAAGGCGCTGACCGCACGGATCGCGCTTTCGCGGACCAGCGGCTCAGGGTGCGCCAGATCCTTGCTGGCCAGCTTGAGCGCCTGCTCGCTGGGGTACTGCGGCAGTTCACCGAGCAAGGTGGCACGCTGGATGGCCGGCAGGTTACTGCGCTGCAACTGTTCATACAGCACCTGCGCGGCACCCGGCTGACCCCCGCGCACTTGCCACAGACTCTCGTCGTATCGGGGCGCCTGGGCGGCGGGGTGGGTGTTCCACAGCTTGAACTGCTCGGTGACCTTGTCGCCGGCCTTGCCCTGGTGACAGGTCAGGCAGGCGTCCGGGGTGCCGAGTTTTTTCGCTCGTTCGGGATTGGGAATGCTGAAGCTGTGGTCATGGCGCAAGTCGTTGCCCATGTAGAACTTGCCGGGCATGTGGCAATCGACGCACTGCGAACCCGGTTGGCCCATGGTGTGGCGGGTGTGCTCGATGGAATCGTAGTTTTTCGCTAGCAGGCCCTTGCCGTCGACACCTTCGACGGCCGTCTTGCCCGCGGTGTTGTGACACTGCAGGCACACGCCGTTGCCGGAGGCCTTGAGTTCAGTGCTGTGGGGGTTGTGGCAATTGCTGCAGCGCACGCCCTTGTCGAACATTTTGCTCTGCAGGAACGAGCCGTGCTCGAACACTTCGTCCTTGATCTTGCCGTCCAGCGCATACAGCTCGCGGGTCAGCACGCTGGGCAGGTAGTCGTCCATCAGCCGCTTGCCGACGGTGTAGCCATCCCCCAGCGGCGCGCGACGGGAGTGGCAGCGGGCGCAGGTCTCGATTTCGGTGGTGGCGTTGCGGTCCTTGAGGTCGACGTCGAAGCCGGCATGGATCAGGTCGGTTTTTTTCGCGCTCCATTGCAAGTGATTCGAGGCCGGGCCGTGGCAGGCCTGACAGCCGACCCCCAGGCTGTTCCACTGGCTGGCGAAGCTGTTGCTGGCGGCATCGAAGTTGCGCTTGAAGCCGGTGGTATGGCACTCGACGCACATGAAATTGGCGTTCTGGCTCGGCTTGCTCCAGTGCAGCGGGTTCTTGAAGGTCACGCCCTGACCCGGATAGAGGTGAAACCAGCGGTGTTTCTCGGTATCCCAGGCCACGCCGAGGGCTTGCAGGCGGCCTTCGCCGACTTCGACCAAATACTGCTGCAAGGGTGCGACACCGAAGGTGTAGGCCACTTTGAAGTCGGCATTTTTGCCATCGGTGCCCGGGGTGTTGACCCAGAACGCATCGTCCTTGCGGAAAAACCGGGTTGTCTCGCCCTCGGCCTTGAAGCTGCGGTCATTGAAGTCGGCCAGCACTGTCTGCGCATCGGCGACCTGCATTGCCAACTGGTGATGGGAGCCTTGCCAGTCCTTGACCTGTTCGCTGTGGCAGCCCTGGCATTGCTGCTCCTCGACCATGCTCGCGGGTGGCAAGGGTGCCGCTGCAGGCGCGGGCTTGGGCGCCGGAGCGACGGCAACGCTGGGCGCCACGTAGGGCGCGGGGCTGGGTTTGCTGGCGAGCAGAAACCAGCCCAACCCGGCCATTATCAGCAACAGCAGGGCGGCGGTGGCGGGAAACAGATAGCGGGACATCGGGTTTGGTTGGGAATCAGGGTCAGGCTGGGTGTTTTTGTTTTTAGTGATCGGCATTGCGACTTCCATGGTCCAGAGGCGATGAGCGTCTACAGCATGAGGTTGTAACGGTTGAGCGGGGCGCTGTCATCCTGATTTTTGTGGGGGCTTTGCGGTCGCCTTCGCTGGCTTGTCGGGACGCCCCATCGCAGCGAAGAAATCGACGCGGTCTCAAGCCCCGCACCAACTGCACATCGCTTACTCCCCGACAAACCACCGATAATACGGATTCGCCGAATCCCCACGCATCACCTCCCGTATATCCCGGGCCCAGGCCTGGCGGTCGCCGTCGTAGGCATGCAGGCTGGCACGATAGAACTGCATCAGGCGTTGCTGGTGGACGTTCATTCGCTCGCTGAAGGCCGGATCGGCGTTGAGCAGTGGCGGCGGGCGATGCAGGTCGAGCAGGGCGGGCAGTACCCGGCTGATCTCCTTGGCTCGCACCCAGGGCGCGTATTCAATGCGCGGCTGGTCATCGGTAACCGCCAACGCCTGGCCGGCAAACTGCTGCAAACCCAGGCGATCGGTGACCCAGGTGGCCAGCAGCGCCGGCGCCGAACTCACCCCGACCTCCTGCAAGGCGTTGCGCACGCTGTCCTGGGCATAGCGCTGGCTGATGCGCGCGGCGTCCAGTTCAATCGGCTCGAGGGAGCCCACCAGCAACATTTCGTGGAACTCGCTGGTCCAGACGTTGGCGTAGGGGAACACCTGGAGAAAACTCTGCACCAGGGCCCGCGAGTCGTCGATGTTCTGCGTCGGCAACGGCAGCCACTGCGCGACCAGCCCCTTGGCTTCGAGACGTCGCGCTGCCAATTGGTAGAAGTCCCGGGAGTACAGATTGACTACGCCCGCGGCCGAGGGCGGCGGAGGCTCCAGGGTGATCAGGTCGTAACGCTGTTCGCTGCGCAGCAGTTCCTGGCGACCGTCGCGCAGGCGCACATCGAGGGCCGGGTTGGCCCCGGCGTTGTAGTTGCCCTTGAACAGCGGCGCGGCCTGCACCACCGCCGGCAACAGTTCGGCGACCACTCGTTGCTCGAGTCCAGGGTATTGCAGCAAGGCACCGGCGGTGATGCCGGTGCCGAAGCCGATCACCAGCGCCGAGCGCGGCTCACCGTTATGGATCAACAGCGGCAGCAGGGCCTGAATGCGCATGTAGCGCAGTGATGGCATGGCATCGCCGGTGTTTGACACGCCCTGGATATACAGGCGCTGGAAGGTACGTGGCTGTTTGCCCTGGGTGACCACCGCAACGGTGCCGCCACGGCCCTCCTGATAAAACGCCAATTCACCATTGCGTGCGCCCGGCAGCAGGCTCGCCAGCTTGTCGACCGGAGTCAGCACGGCGACGCCCAGCGAGAGGACGGCGACCGCGATCACGCCTTGGCGCGTGCCTTTGTTGAGCGCTCGACCTTGGCTGATGGCGATCACCCCGACCGCTGCAGCAATCAGCGCCAGCAGCCCGAGGGTACGCACCAACCCCAGCAGCGGAATCAACAGGAACCCGCAGAGCATGACCCCGATGATGCCGCCCAGGGTGTTGAACGCCACGACCGCCCCGACATCCCGGCCCACCCGATCCTGGCCCACGCACAGGCGCAGGGCCAAGGGAAAGGCTGCGCCTAGCAGCAAGGTCGGGACAAACACGATGCACAGCGCGGCCACGGCGAAACGCACGCTCATCGCCGCCAGTTCGCTGGCGCCGAGGGCCAGCGCGACGGCTTCGCCCTGGGTTTGTAGCAACACCAGCCAGCGCCCGAGCAGCGCCACCTCCAGCAAGGCCAGCAGCCCGGCAGCGGCGATCAACAAGCCGAACAAGCCCCAGGGATCACGCACCCGCTCAACCCGACGGGCCATCCACACGCTGCCGAGGAACAGGCCGAGCAGGTAAGTCGCCAGCACCACGGCGAAGGCATAGGTGCGGGTGCTCATGAATTGCACGATGGACTGCGACCAGACCACCTCATAGCCCAACGCCACGCCGCCGGCAATCGCGTACAGCCAAAGCGCCAGACGCGCCGGCGCGGCAGGCGCTACGACTTTAGCTGACGCTGATTCAGCGGGTACCGGGCCCTGGCGTTGAAACCACAGCAGCGCACCGGCGGCCGCCAACAGGTTGAGCATGGCGGCGAAAATTGCACTGCCGCGCACCCCCAGGGTGGCAATCAGCAGGAAGGCCGCCAGCAGGGTTCCGGCGATGGCCCCCAAGGTATTCGCCGCATACAACTGGCCGCCGGCCTTGCCCGAATGCCGGGGATCCGTCGCCAGCGCGCGCACCAGCACCGGCAGGGTGCCGCCCATCAGCACCGCCGGCAAACCCACCAGGGCAAACGGCAGCCCCCAGGCCGCCAGGCCGATCTGCTGTTCCAGCCAGGCGAATGGCGCGGCGGCCAGACTCATCCCCAGCGTTGCGCCGACGCCCAGCAGCGCCACCAGCACTTCCAGCCCGGCGTATAGCAGCAACGGCCGCTGCAAGCGGTCGGCCAGGCGCCCGAACAGCCAGCCACCCAAGGCCAGGCCGGCGAAGAAGGCGCTGATGCCAGTGGTGATGGCGTACACCTCGACCCCCACCACCAACGACAACTGTTTGATCCACAGCACCTGATAGACCAGCGCCGCTGCCCCCGAGACCACCAGCAGCAGGGCCGGGATCAACAGGGCAGGGGCGTGGGTGTGAGAGGCGGGAATGGCCGACGACTTGCTGGCGACACGTGAAGACATGGGCATTGCCTTGTACAGGACCGGGAAGAGAGCTGCTGAATACTACTATTGCGGCTACTCGGTGGAAGGGGCGTCGAATGGGTAAATACGCTTCCATTCTTTGCTCATGTCGACCACGCTCCAGCCGCGCTTGTTGGCTTCATCCAGCGCTTTGTCCAGGCGGCCGATGTTTGACTGTCGATCATAGGCCCATTCGCGCTTGGCGTCGGTGTGATGCACCAGGCCCATGAAGCGTTTACCCGGCCCGGCTGCGGTCCACTGCAGCATCTGCAGGTCACCGTCGGAGTTGCCAAAGGCGAGGATCGGGCGCCGACCGATTACCTGCTGGATGCTCTCCGGTTTGCCCGGCCCGTCATCGTTATGGGCGAGCTTGGGCAGGCGCAGGATCGAGGCGTCGTTGCCGTTGAGCTGGAACTGAGTGGCGAAGGTGGTGCCGATCACCTGCTCCGGCGGGATGCCGTAGACCTGCTCGGCGAAGGCGCGCATGAACTCGACTTCGCCGCCGGAGACGATGTAGGTCTTGAAGTCCTGGCTGCGCAGGTAGTCGAGCATTTCCAGCATCGGCTGGAAGATCATCTCGGTGTAGGGTTTGCCGGTTTTCGGGTGACGGGCCTGGCTCAGCCAGGTCTTGGCGTTGTCCATGAAGGCGGCGGTGGTGATCCCGGTGTGGGTCGCGCCGATGATCTTCATCAGGCCGTCCATGCCGCTGGCGGCCAGTGCCTGATGGTCGTTTTCCAGTACCGCCTTGAAGGGCTGCTCGGTTTTCCATTGCGGATGCTGGGGCGCCATGCGCTTGACCTCTTCCAGGGCGAACAGCACCTGGAAGTACATCGGTTGCTCGCTCCACAGGGTGCCGTCGTTATCGAACACGGCAATCCGTTCCTCTGGCTTGACGTAGTCCTTCGAGCCTTGGGTGGTCACCGCCTCGACGAATTCGATGAGGTTCTTTTTCGTCGGCCCGTCGTTCCACGAAGGCAAAACATCGGCCGCGCTGGCCAGCAATGGCAGGCTAAGCGCCAAGGCCAGCAGCAACTTCAGGCCGTGACGCTGGTAGCGGACGTTCAGTGAGTTCATGAGTGATCCTTCTCGTGACGTGGATTGAGTGGACGCAAGGCCTGGGGCTCGGTTGCGCGCTGTGCGGCGACCTGAGCCTGTAGCGTAGTCAACGTTGGCTTGAACTGCGTCAGAGCTTGCTGATCGTCGGCTTCGCGCGTGTATCGGCGGCGCAGCAGCTGTTGTACCGAACCGCCGAGAACGCCGATGGCCAGCCCTTTTCCGCTGCGGCGCGCCCACAGATACAGGGCACTTAACTGCGGCGGCTGGCCTTGCAGTTGTCCGGGAATCTGCTCCCAGGCGTAGTCGGCGGACAACAGCCAGGCGGCATGCCGGGCTTGACGGCGCGCCCGCCATGCGCGCCAGCCGCGTTGGCACCAGGGCCTGAGCAGGTAACCGGCAATCACCACCAGCAACAGTCCTGCCGTCCACAGCACCCCGTGCCGCGACAGGTGCAGGCGACCCTTCTGGCCCAGTCGCTCAAGGTCTTCGGCAATCGAGAATACCGGTTTATAGCCGGGATTGGCCGCGGCCTCGAAGGTCACCGCCGGCACTTCCGCCACCCGTATTTGCCCAGCCGCCGCATCCCACCAACGCAGTTGAATCGCCGGCAGGCTGTAATGGCCCTGGCGCTGGACCTGATACGTCGCAGCGTCGATGCGCTGCCCGCCATTCAGATGCCCACGGCCATCGTCGAGATTGCTGACCTGCGGGGTTTTCAGGTAACGCTTGAGGCCCTCGACGTCACCCAGCTGAGGCGCCGGCAAGGCCATGGCCAGGGCACCGTCGGCCTGCAAGGTGAGCTGCCGGGTCAGACTGTCACCGGCCTTGAGTGGGGTGGTCGACGGTTGGATCACCTGGGTCAGGCGCAGGCCCTGGGCGACCAGCACCGGTTCTCCCGGGGCGAATCCCGGCGGCTGCTCGGCGCGAAACTGCAGGGGCTGGCTTTGCGCGCTGAGTGCCTGGCTGGCCTGGCCCGGCGTCGCCCGTACGGTCAACGCCGGAATGTCGAACGCCTGGGCCTGATTGGGGGTGATCAGGTAGCTGTAACGCATGCCCGAGTAGGATTTGCCGTCGAGGGTCTGCGTGGTGTGCTCGGACTCGCCGTTGGGGGGCATGACCAGCGCGCCGTCGAGTTTGAGTTCCGGCAGGCTGGGGGCGCTGGTGAACCAGGTGTCGGTCAGCACTTCCACCTGCAACCTCACCAGACCGCCGACCATCACCGGCTTGGCGGGTTGCAGGCTTGCCTGCACCCGCAGATCAGGTTCGGCCGCCGTGGCCGAAGTCGCCGATAGAACGAGCAGCAGACCGCCAATGATCAATAGGGTTTTCATGGTTGGCCCTCCTGATCCTGGATACGGAATTTCTGTTGGAGAAACTTCGCCGGCGAGGTCGTCAGGTTCTGCAGCCATTGCGCATCGGATGCCGCCTGTGGCGTCTGCACCGCTTTGCTCTGGCCCTTGCCGGCCGGTTTGTCGTACTTGACCTCGTCGGGTTTGACTTCGGGCGCGTTCTGTTCGGCGCTTTCAGTGTCTTTGAGCAACGCCTGGGCCAGTGCGAGGTTGGCAGTGGCCTCGGGGAACCGCGGTTGCAGTTTCAGGGCCTGGGTATAGGCGGCGATAGCGGCGTCGAACTTGAAGCGACGCACGTAAATATTGCCCAGGTAGAAGTAGGCTTGCGGTGTATCGAGGTGGGCGAATGTAGCCAGCGCCAGGTCAAAGTCAGCGGCGTTGTAGGCGGCAATGCCTTTCCAGTACGGATCCTCGAACAGCGCCGCCGCCTGCGGAAAATGCTGATGTTCGAAGGCCCAGCGACCCTGCTGGTCGGCGCTGAAAAAAGCATCGGTCAGAGCATTGGCCTCGGCGTCTGCCGGCTGTCCGGCCAGGCCGACCCCGAGCAGCAGGGCGGCGGTCCAGTTCAGACTCCAGCCGCGCCGCACCGCGAGGAAGGCCAACAGCAGCAGCGGCCAGCACAGCCAGTAGCCGGCGTCTTTCCAGTGCAGTTGCTGCTGCTCGGCGCTGGCGCTCTGGAAATGCTGCTGGGCATGCAGTTCGATCCAGTCCAGATCGTCGTCGTTAAGGGTCAGGCTGCCCAGTGGGGCGTCGAGTGTCGAGGCCAGTTGCTTGAGTGCTGCCTGATCGAAACTGCCCAGCACCGGCCGACCATTGCTGTCGGTTCGGGGTTGGCCGTTGGCGTCGGTGATCACGCCGCCGGCGCTGTTGCCCACGGCCAGCACCAGCACTTGCAGCGGGCTGTCGTCCAGGTGTTTATCCAGCTCCGCCAGTTGCCCGGTGTCGGCGCCGTCGGTGATCAGCAGCAGGGTGCCCGGGGTCTTCTCCGCCTGCAGCAGGGTTTTGGCCTGGTCGATCACCGCCGCGACGTTCTTGCCGGGTTTCTGCAACAGTTGGGTGGCGAGGGCCTGGATAAAGCTGTCGAGCAGCGCCGGGTCATCGGTAGGCGGCAACACCAGGTGTGCACTGCCGGCATAGGCGAGCAACGCAGTGCGCGCGCCACTGCGCCGTTGCAGCAGATCGTGGAGCTTGTGCTTGGCGGCTTCGAGGCGGGTGGGGGCGACATCGCTGGCGTCCATCGACGGCGACAGGTCGACCGCGACTATCAGCGGCGCACGGTTTTCCAGGAAGTCCGGGCGATCCTGTTCCCAGGTCGGCCCGGCGGCGGCTACCGCGCCGAGCACAAGCAGCGCGCAGGTCAGGTGCACCGGGCGCCAGCGATTGGGATCGTCGGGAGTGATCAGCAGGTGTGGCAACAGATGCGGGGCGATGGTCCCGCGCAGGTGCCGTTGCAGGTCGCGACTGCGCCGCCAGAGCCAGGGCAGCAGCGCGCCGAACAGCGCCAGCAGCAGCCAGGCCGGGCGCAGAAAGTGAAAGTCACTGAGGTTGATCTCCATCTCAAGCCTCCTCGGGTTGGCGACCCGCGTGCAGCCGTGGCCACAGCAGGGCGATCAGGTGATACAACGCGAGCAGGCCGATGGCCGCGCCCAACGGCAGCCAGAACAGCTCGCGCTTGGGTTGGTGACTGAACGTCTGGACCCGGTGCGGGGTGATCTGGTCGAGGGTGGCATAGACCTGGTCCAGGGCCTGGCGGTCTTCGGCGCGGAAGAAGCGTCCGCCGGTGGCCGTGGCGATTTGCTCGAGCCCTTGCAGATTGACCTTGGACTCACCGCTGGCGCCCGGGTCACCGATGCCGATGGTGTGAATCACTACGCCCTTGGCGGCGGCCATGCTCGCGGCGTGCTCGGGGGTGATGGCACTGCTGGTGTCGTTGCCGTCGGTGAGCAGGATCAGCACTTTTTCCTGCTCATGGGCCTGGTCGAGCATTTTCAACGCCAGGCCGATGGCGTCGCCAATCGCGGTATTGGGTCCGGCCATGCCGATCCCGGTGTCGTCCAGCAACAGCGACAGGCTGGTGTGGTCGAGGGTCAAGGGCGCTTGTGGGTAGGCGCCGCTGCCGAACACGATCAGGCCCAGGCGATCGTCCTTGCGCCGCTCGATAAAGCCCTGGACCACCGCCTTGACCGCAGCCAGGCGATTGATCTTCTGCCCGTTGCTGTCGGTGTAGTCGGGGGTTTCCATGGATTGCGAGATGTCGATGGCGAGCATCAGGTCGCGCACGGGCTGCTGGCGTTCGATGGGTTTTTCCACCAGCACCGGCCGCGCCACGGCCACGACCAGCAAGGCCCAGACCAGCAGATTGAGCAACAACTGCAAGCGATTGCCACGCCCCCCGGACTGGCTCGGCGTTTGTCCTATTGCTCGACTCATCGCGGCAAAAAACGGCACCCGCAGCGCACTGCGCGCTTCGCGGTAATCCGCCAAGTAGTGATAGCCCAGCCACACCAGCGGCAGCAGGAGCAACAGCCAGGGGTAGTCAAACTGCCACATGATGCTGCTCCAGCCATTGCTTGCAGGTTGCGAACAGCGCCTGGCGCTGCTCGTCCGGTATCGCCAATAGCGTCGCTTGCGGGGCGTAGGCCAGCGTTGCCAATTGCCGGCTGAAATCCTCCGGCAGTGGGGTGGGGCTGTGGAACTGTAAAAATGCCTGCCAATCATCATTCGCCAGCGCACCCGGCCCCTGTAGGAGCGAGCCTGCTCGCGATGGCGGTGTGTCAGCCCCCGCCGATGTTGAATCTGAAACACCACCCTGTAGGAGCGAGCCTGCTCGCGATGGCGGCATGTCAGGCACTCGCGATGTTGAATGGAAGATTGCTTTCGCAAGCAGGCTCGCTCCCACAGTTGGGGAGTGTGGTACTGGCATCGATAGCGCCGCACGCTTGAGCAACTCCGGCAACTCACGCAACGCATTCAAATCACTGCTGCGCCGTTGCAACAGCGCCAGCCGTTCCAGGGCTTCACGCCGATAGGCATCCCGCCGCCACTGCCAATAACGCCGCGCCGCCCACACCAGCAATCCCACCAGCAGCAGCCCCAGCAGACACCACCAGCCCCAGGTCTGCGGCATGTAACTGACGGGCGTCGGCAGGGCCATTTCCTTGAGCTGATCGATACTCGGCACATGGCTGCTCATCGCCGCCCCCCGACGAGCTTGCCTAGCTCCGCACGCAATTGCTCATGGGCCGCAAGCGCGGTACTGAACATCATCACCGGCACCCGGCTGCGCCGCAGCAACGTGGCGACGTCTTTCAAGCGGCCACTGAGAAAATCCCCCAGCGGTTGGTGCACCTGGCGCTGGCCCACCGCCAATTCGACCTGCAATTGTCCTTGGGTCACCAGCACATGGCCGTTGTTCGGCAGCTTGAGGGCCAGCGGATCGTAAACCTGCATGGCGATCACATCGTTGTGCGCACTGAGCTGGCGCATCAGTTGCAGCGTACGCGGACCGGCGCCGGCGAAATCGCTGATTATGCAAATCAGATGGTCGTGCCTGGCCACGGCCAGGGTCCGTTGCAGGACCTTGTCCAGTTGATCCTCGCCTTCGTGATCCGGGTTGCGCGCACTGAGTGCCTGATTCTGCCGTGCAATTCGCGTGCACAACGCTTCCAGGCGTTTGCGGCTGCGCAGCGGGGCGACGCTGTCGATATTCCGATCGTCAAACACCAGGCCGCCGACCCGGTCGCCGGCGTTGAACACCATCCACGCCGCCAGTGCGCCCAGCTCAGCGGCCAGCGCCGACTTGAAGCTGCGCTGCGAGCCAAAGAACATCGACATGCGCTGGTCCACCAGGATTAACGCCGGGCGGTCGCGCTCCTCGGTGAAGGTGCGTACCACCGGCTTGCCGGTGCGCAGCGAGGCCCGCCAGTCGAGATGGCGCAGGTCATCGCCGGGTTGATAGCGGCGCAGCTCATCGAAGTTCAAGCCGCGCCCGCGCAGGCGCGATGCATGATTGCCGGCAAGGATGCTGCCCTGGGGCTGGCGCGCGGTGAAGCTCAGGTCACGGGCCTTGAACTCGAGGGACATCAGTTGCTTCAGCGATACGTACACCAGGCCATCCAGTTCCTGAGTGTTCATCGGCATGGCCTCAGGCGGGAATCGCGACAGTGTCGAGCAGGCGGTCAAGCACCTGGTCTGCGTTGACCCCGTCGGCCACCGCGTCATAACTCAATTGCAGGCGATGACGCAGCACCGGGTGAACCACGCTGCGCACGTTATCGGGGGTGACGAAATCCTGGCCCTGCAGCCAGGCGTCGGCGCGCGCGCAGCGGTCCAGGCCAATCCCGCCACGGGGGCTGGCGCCGATGGTGATCCAGCGCGCCAGGTCGGCATCGTAGTCGGCAGGGTGGCGGGTGGCGTTGATCAGATCGATCAGGTAACGGTCAATGGCCGGCGCGACACTGACCGCACTGACTTCACGGCGTGCATTGAAGATCACTTCCTGAGGTAGCTGAAAGCCGGGGGCGGTCGCGGCTGTGCCGGCCTGGGCCTGTTCTTCGTCGCGTAACAGGCGCAACACCTGGCTTTCGTTTTCAGCGCTGGGGTAATCCAGCAGCACTTTCATCAGGAAGCGGTCCATCTGCGCCTCCGGCAGGGGGTAGGTGCCTTCCTGTTCGATCGGGTTTTGCGTGGCCACCACAATGAACAACTGCGGCAGTGCATGGCTGTTGCCAGCCACAGTAATTTGCCGCTCTTCCATGGCCTCGAGCAGCGCCGCCTGGACCTTGGCCGGCGCGCGATTGATTTCGTCGGCGAGGATCAGGTTGCCGAACAACGGTCCCGGCTGGAACAGGATCTGATTCTGTCCGTCGACCTGGTGCAGTACCTCGGCGCCGGTGATGTCCGAGGGCAGCAAATCGGGGGTGAACTGGATCCGGCGCATTTTTGCATCGAGGTGCTTGGCCAGGGCTTTGACCGTGCGGGTCTTGGCCAGCCCTGGCAAGCTTTCGAGGAGCAAATGACCGTTGGCCAGCAGGCCAAGCATGATCTGCCGGATCACTTGATCCTGACCGAGTACCGCCTCGGCGATGTTCGCTTGCAGGGCATTGATATCAGTCAGTGCGGTCATGGGGGCGATCCTTTGCAGTGGGACGATCAGTTGATTGGGGTCAGCGCCGGCAGTTTCCACTGGCCATTGGCGACCTCGGGTTTGGGCAGATACAGGCGCAATACCGCATAGAACGGGCCGTGGGGCGCTGGCAGCCAGTTGCTGCGCTGGTCCTTGATTGGCACCGAGTGCTGCAGGTACAGGGTCAGTCCGCCATCGGCGTCGCGTTTGAGCTTAGGCAACATTCGGGAATTAATCAGGTAGCGATCCTGGTGATTGGGCACCAACAGTTTGGTCTTGCCGTCGTACATCGTCAGCGACCAGAACGCCTCCGCCGGTGGCAACTGGTCCTTGGCGAAGTGCAGGCTGTAGCTGCGCTTGGCGCCATTCAGTGGCTTGCCGGTGCTGTCGACGAAATAGCCCATGTACGCAGCTTCATCGGCAGAGTTGCCGAAAATCCCGATGTTGGCGCCGGCGTAGCGGTACAGGTAATTGTTCTGCAGGTGCTCACGGGTGCCGAAGAAGTCACCGCTGCTGAGCTGGTGGGTATCGATTTTTTCCTTCTTGAACGCCGCAAACTCGGCCTGGGCATCGCTGATCCCGTCTTCCAGGGCCTGGCGCTGTTCGTTGCTCAGGGTCTTGAGTTCGAACGGCTGGCCGGCGACGACCCCGATTTTGCCGAAGCGCGCGAGGGCCTCCCGCTCCGAATCAACGGCCGGGGCGAAGGCCAGCATGAAGTTCAGGTACTTGAACAGCTCCGGGCTGTCGCTCATATGGGCGCTGGGCTTGGGCCAGTTGATCTTCGCCGCCGCCGGCGCTGCCGGTTGCTTGAGGTACTGGCTGAGGGGCTGGACCTTGTAGCCGTTCTGGATGCGTTTGACCTTCTCCAGGTCCTTGTCGTCGAACAGTTGGGTGCGATACAGCGCGTAGGCGATGTTACTTTCGCTGCGCACCAGGCGATCGATATTGACCGGCTGCTGACCTTTCCAGTCCGGACCGACAATCATGAACCGCCCACCTTTATTACCGGTGCTGCGGGTGCCCAGATAGGCGAAATTCTGCGTGTAGAGGTCGATCAACTGCACCGAGTAGTAACGTTCCTCGGCAATCTGCGGCAGGGTCAACACTACCGGCTCGGCGCGCAAGTCCATCCAGACGAAGGAGTAGGGCGTGTCGGAATTGGGCGTGATGATCGCCGTGTCCTTGGGCGTGAACACCCTGGCGGTATTGCCGATATGGTTGAACGGCGCCTTGAAGTTCGGTCCGCCTTTGTCCACGGTTTGTGCATACAGGGTCTTGTACATCTCAACGACCGGATAACCGTACAGGTAGGCTTCCTTGGCGATGCTGCGGGCTTCTGCGGGGCTGGCGGTAAAGTCCGCCCAGCTGGTGGCGCTCAATAACAGGCAAAGGCCGCCCAGTAGCAGGCGAGTCGGGGTCAATCGGGTCATTGCACAATCCTGTGGGTGAGCGTGGGTATGGCGTGAACTGATCGTCAGAAATCGACGAATGCGCTGTGGGATATACCCCTCTGCGCTGTAAGGTTCAACTAAGCAAGTTAGCAGTCAGCACGGTTACGGCCAGTCAGAAGGTTAATTATTTCAATGGATTCGGAAAAATCTATCGATACGTCGAGATAGGCTCGACCGCCCATTCGTGGTTAACTTCGCCTCCTTGCGAGATCCTTCGATGGTTCATTACACCCACTACTAATAAGGACACTGATCATGGCTCAAGTCACTCTCAAAGGCGGTCCGGTTCAAGTCAACGGCGAACTGCCTAAAGCCGGTTCCCAGGCGCCAGCCTTTTCCCTGGTCGCAGGCAACCTGTCCGACGTTACCCTGAAAGACTTCGCTGGCAAGCGCAAAGTCCTGAACATCTTCCCAAGCGTCGATACCCCGACCTGCGCCACTTCGGTTCGCAAGTTCAACGCCCAGGCCAATGACATCGCCAACACCGTGGTGCTGTGCATTTCCGCCGACCTGCCATTCGCCCAAGCGCGTTTCTGCGGCGCCGAAGGCCTGGAAAACGTCCAGAACCTGTCGACCCTGCGTGGCACCGAGTTCCTCGAGAACTACGGCGTGGCCATTGCCGACGGTCCACTCAAGGGCCTGACCGCTCGCGCGGTCGTCGTACTGGACGAAAACGACAAAGTGCTGCACAGCGAGCTGGTCGCGGAAATCGCTGAGGAGCCGAACTACGAAGCAGCGTTGGCCGTGCTCAAGTAACAGGCATTACAATTATTAACGGCCTGGCTCTGTCCAGGCCGTTTTCATTTGTGCTTCAGTCATTTAGCAATCACTCGCGAAAAACAGGCTGAAGGTAAATTGCCGGTAAAGGCGCTTTGCTAATTGACCGTCAGTGCTTATCGTTCAGCCTCCCGTATAAAGATGCCCACGCGCCCAATGGTTAATCACTCCATGCAATCTTCCGCTTCCCGTCACTCTCGTCGCTGGCTGTTCGGCCTGCTGGTCCTGTTGATCATTGCTGGCCTGTGCTGGAAATTTTGGCCGGCCGGCAGCGCCAGCAAGGACGCTCCCGCACAAAAGGCGGCGAGCGGTCACGTCGGCCGTTCGGGGAGCATGCGCCCCGGTTTCGGTGGCGCGGCGGGCGCGGTTCCGGTGCGTGTGGCGCCGGCGGTCGTGGGGGACTTCCCGCTGTACTACAAGGCCCTCGGCACCGTAACGGCGTTGAACACCATCAATGTGCGCAGCCGGGTCGGCGGTGAACTGATGAAGATCAGTTTTGAAGAAGGGCAGATGGTCAAGGCCGGCGACCTGCTGGCCGAGATCGACCCGCGTCCGTATCAGAACGCCTTGCTCCAGGCCGAAGGCACCCTGCTGCAAAATCAGGCGCAACTGAAAAACGCCCTTGTCGACCTTGAGCGTTATCGCGGCCTTTACGCCGAAGACAGCATCGCCAAGCAGACCCTGGACACCGCCGCAGCGCTGGTGGGGCAATACCAGGGCACGGTGAAAACCAATCAGGCGGCGGTCAACGACGCCAAGCTCAACCTTGAGTTCACCAAAATCCGCGCGCCGATCACCGGCCGCGTCGGCCTGCGCCAATTGGACATCGGCAACCTGGTAGCAGCCAACGACACCACCGCCCTGGCGATCATCACTCAGACCCAGCCGATCAGCGTGGCCTTCACCCTGCCGGAAAACAGCCTGGATGTAGTCCTCGCCCGTTATCGCAGCGGCGCTAAATTACCGGTCGAAGCCTGGGACCGTGGCGATACCAAGCTGCAAGCCAACGGTGTCCTGCAAAGCCTCGACAACCAGATCGACACCACCACCGGGACCCTGAAATTCAAGGCCCGCTACGACAACCGCGACCAGGCGCTGTTCCCCAACCAGTTCGTCAACGTGCGCTTGCTGGCCGACACCCTGAAATCGGTGATCCTCGCGCCATCGGCGGCGATTCAGTTCGGCACCAACGGCACCTTCGTCTACGCCATGGACGGTGACAAGAAAGTCACCATCCGCCCGCTGAAAATCGGCGCCAGCGACGGTGACAACACGGTGATCACCGAAGGCCTCAAGCCCGGCGACCGCGTGGTGCTGGAAGGCACCGATCGCCTGAAGGAGGGCAGTGAAGTCGAAGTGGTCAACGACAGCAACCAGGTCCCGGCCACCCCGGCCGACAACTTGCACAGCCAGGCCGGCGATACCGACCCTGCGGCCAAGGCCAACGGCAAGGCGCATAAGGGCGGCGCATGAACATCTCCCGCCTGTTCATCCTGCGACCGGTCGCGACCACCCTGAGTATGCTGGCCATTGTCCTGGCCGGCCTGATTGCCTATCGCTTGTTGCCGGTCTCGGCACTGCCGCAGGTGGACTACCCGACCATCCGGGTCATGACCCTGTACCCCGGTGCCAGTCCGGACGTGATGACCAGCGCGGTCACCGCGCCGTTGGAGCGCCAGTTCGGGCAGATGCCCGGCTTGACCCAGATGGCCTCCACCAGTTCCGGCGGCGCTTCGGTACTGACCCTGCGTTTCAACCTCGACATCAATATGGACGTCGCCGAACAGCAGGTGCAGGCCGCGATCAACGCCGCCAGCAACCTGCTGCCCAGCGACCTGCCGGCACCGCCGGTGTACAACAAGGTCAATCCGGCGGACACCCCAGTCCTGACCCTGGCGATCACCTCGAAAACCATGCTGCTGCCCAAGCTCAATGACCTGGTCGACACACGCATGGCGCAGAAAATCGCCCAGATCAGCGGCGTCGGCATGGTCAGCATCGCTGGCGGCCAGCGCCAGGCAGTGCGGATCAAGGTCAACCCCGAGGCCCTGGCAGCCAACGGCTTGAACCTGGCGGACGTGCGCACCCTGATTGCCGCGTCCAACGTCAACCAGCCCAAGGGCAACTTCGACGGCCCGACCCGGGTCTCGATGCTCGACGCCAACGACCAGTTGACCTCGCCCAAGGACTACGCCGAACTGATCCTCGCCTACAACAACGGCGCGCCGCTGCGGCTCAAGGACGTCGCGACCATCGTCGACGGCGCCGAGAACGAGCGCTTGGCGGCCTGGGCCAATGAAAACCAGGCGGTGCTGCTGAACATCCAGCGCCAGCCCGGGGCCAACGTGATCGAAGTGGTCGACCGGATCAAGGCACTGTTGCCGAGCATCACCGACAACTTGCCAGCCGGCCTCGACGTCACGGTCCTCACCGACCGCACCCAGACCATCCGCGCCTCGGTCACCGATGTGCAGCACGAACTGCTGATCGCCATTGCCCTGGTGGTGATGGTGACGTTCCTGTTCCTGCGCCGGGCCAGCGCCACCATCATCCCGTCGATTGCCGTGCCGCTGTCGCTGATCGGCACCTTCGGCGTGATGTACCTGGCCGGCTTCTCGGTCAACAACCTGACCCTGATGGCCCTGACCATCGCCACCGGCTTTGTGGTCGACGACGCCATCGTCATGCTGGAGAACATCTCGCGCTACATCGAGGAGGGCGACAGTCCGTTGCAGGCGGCACTCAAGGGTGCCAAGCAGATCGGTTTCACCCTGATTTCCCTGACCCTGTCGTTGATCGCGGTATTGATTCCTCTGCTGTTCATGGCCGATGTGGTGGGGCGGCTGTTCCGCGAATTCGCCATTACCCTGGCGGTGGCGATCCTGATTTCCCTGGTGGTCTCGCTGACCCTGACGCCGATGATGTGCGCGCGCTTGCTCAAGCGCGAGCCAAAGGCGCAAGAGCAGGGGCGTTTCTATCGGGCCAGCGGCGCCTGGATCGACTGGTTGATCGCGGCCTACGGGCGTCAGTTGCAGTGGGTGCTCAAGCACCAGCCGCTGACCCTGATGGTGGCCATCGCCACCCTCGGCCTCACCGTGTTCCTCTACATGATCGTGCCCAAGGGTTTCTTCCCGGTGCAGGACACCGGGGTCATCCAGGGTATTTCCGAGGCACCGCAATCGGTGTCCTTCGCCGCCATGAGCCAGCGCCAGCAGGAATTGGCGAGCATCATCCTGCAGGACCCGGCGGTGCAAAGCCTGTCGTCCTACATCGGCGTCGACGGCGACAACGCCACGCTCAACAGCGGCCGCTTGCTGATCAACCTCAAGCCCCACAAAGAGCGCGACCTGAGCGCCGCCGAGGTGATCGCACGCCTGCAGCCGCAACTGGACAAACTGGTGGGCATCCGCCTGTTCATGCAGCCGGTGCAGGACTTGACCATCGAAGACCGGGTCAGTCGCACCCAGTACCAGTTCAGCATGTCCTCGCCGGATGCCGCCTTGCTCAGCGAGTGGAGCGGTCGCCTGGTCGAGGCCCTGCAGCAGCAACCGCAACTCACCGACGTCGCCAGCGACCTGCAGGACAAGGGCCTGCAAGTGTACCTGGTGATCGACCGTGACGCTGCCTCGCGCATCGGCGTGTCGGTGGCCAATATCACCGACGCCCTGTACGACGCCTTCGGCCAGCGGCAAATCTCCACCATCTACACCCAGGCCAGCCAGTATCGGGTGGTGCTGCAGGCCAAGGACGGTGAGAAGATCGGTCCGCAGGCGCTGCAGCAGATCTACGTCAAGACCACCGATGGCGGCCAGGTGCGGCTGTCGAGTCTGGCGCGCATCGAAGAGCGTCAGGCACAGCTGTCGATTGCCCATATCGGCCAGTTCCCGGCGGTGATGATGTCGTTCAACCTGGCCCCCGGCGTTGCCCTGGGGCACGCGGTGGAACTGATCGAACAGGTGCAGAAAGACATCGGCATGCCGGTGGGCGTGCAAACCCAGTTCCAGGGCGCGGCCCAGGCGTTCCAGGCGTCGCTGTCGAGCACCTTGCTGCTGATCCTGGCGGCAGTGGTGACCATGTACATCGTGCTCGGGGTGCTCTACGAGAGTTACATCCACCCAATCACCATTCTCTCAACCTTGCCCTCGGCAGCGGTCGGCGCCTTGCTGGCGTTGCTGCTCAGCGGCAATGACCTGGGGATGATTGCGATCATCGGCATCATCCTGCTGATCGGCATCGTTAAGAAGAACGCGATCATGATGATCGACTTCGCCCTTGAAGCCGAGCGCAACCAGGGCATGGACCCGGCGACGGCGATCTACCAGGCGGCCTTGCTGCGCTTCCGGCCGATCCTGATGACCACCCTGGCGGCGCTGTTCGGTGCGGTGCCATTGATGCTCGCCAGCGGCTCCGGCGCCGAGCTGCGCCAGCCGCTGGGCCTGGTAATGGTCGGCGGGCTGCTGGTCAGCCAGGTGCTGACCTTGTTCACTACACCGGTGATCTATCTGTACTTTGATCGGTTGGGACGGCGCTGGCGGCCTGCGCCGCGGACGCTGGAGTCGGTAGAACAGCCATGAACCTCTCCGGACCCTTTATCAAGCGCCCGGTAGCCACCATGCTGCTGAGCCTGGCGATCATGTTGCTGGGCGGGGTGAGCTTTGGCTTGCTGCCAGTGTCGCCGCTGCCGCAGATGGATTTTCCGGTGATCGTGGTCCAGGCCAGCTTGCCCGGCGCCAGCCCCGAGGTCATGGCGTCCACCGTGGCGACGCCTCTGGAGCGGTCCTTCGGTGCGATCGCCGGGGTCAACACCATGAGCAGCCGTTCCAGCCAGGGATCGACCCGGGTGATCCTGCAGTTCGACCTCGATCGCGACATCAACGGTGCGGCGCGGGAAGTGCAGGCGGCGATCAACGCCTCGCGCAATCTGCTGCCCAGCGGCATGCGCAGCATGCCCACTTACAAGAAGGTCAACCCGTCCCAGGCGCCGATCATGGTGCTGTCGCTGACCTCCGATGTGTTGGAAAAGGGTCAGCTCTATGACCTGGCCTCGACCATCCTGTCCCAAAGCCTGTCTCAGGTGCCGGGCGTGGGTGAAGTGCAGATCGGCGGCAGCTCCCTGCCGGCGGTGCGCATCGAGCTTGAACCGCAACTGCTCAACCAGTACGGCGTGGCCCTCGATGAAGTGCGCACCACCATTGCCAACGCCAACGTGCGCCGGCCCAAGGGCTCGATCGAGGACGATCAGCGGATGTGGCAGGTGCAGGCCAACGATCAGTTGGAAAAGGCCAAGGACTACGAACCGCTGATCATTCGCTACCAGAACGGCTCGGCGTTGCGCCTGAGTGACGTGGCCAAGGTCAGCGACGGCGTCGAGGATCGCTACAACAGCGGCTTCTTCAACGACGACTCGGCGGTGCTGCTGGTGATCAACCGCCAGGCCGGCGCCAACATCATTGAGACGGTCAACGAGATCAAGGCGCAGTTACCGGCGTTGCAGGCGGTGCTGCCGGCCAGCGTCAAGCTCAACCTGGCCATGGACCGCTCGCCGGTGATCAAGGCCACCTTGCACGAAGCGGAAATGACCCTGCTGATTGCCGTGGCCCTGGTGATCCTGGTGGTGTTCCTGTTCCTCGGCAACTTCCGTGCTTCGCTGATTCCGACTCTGGCGGTGCCGGTGTCGCTGGTCGGTACTTTCGCGGTGATGTACCTCTACGGGTTCTCGCTGAATAACCTGTCGCTGATGGCGCTGATTCTCGCCACCGGTTTGGTGGTGGACGATGCCATCGTGGTGCTGGAGAACATCTCCCGGCATATCGACGAAGGCATCGCGCCGATGAAGGCGGCGTACCTGGGGGCCAAGGAGGTCGGCTTTACGTTGCTGTCGATGAACGTCTCGCTGGTTGCGGTGTTCCTGTCGATCCTGTTCATGGGCGGGATCATCGAGAGCCTGTTCCGCGAGTTCTCCATCACCCTCGCGGCGTCGATCGTGGTGTCGCTGGTGGTCTCGCTGACCCTGACCCCGATGCTCTGCGCACGCTGGCTGAAACCCCATGTCCCGGGCCAGGAAAACCGCCTGCAACGCGGCAGCCGCAAGGCCAACGACTGGATGGTCAAGCATTACGCCAGCAGCCTCGACTGGGTGCTGCGCCATCCGCGCCTGACCCTGTTCAGCCTGTTCATCACCATTGGCGTCAACGTCGCGCTGTACGTGGTGGTGCCCAAGACCTTCCTGCCGCAGCAGGACACCGGCCAGTTGATCGGCTTCGTGCGCGGTGACGACGGCCTTTCGTTCAGTGTGATGCAACCGAAAATGGAAACCTTCCGCCGAGCGGTGCTGAAGGATGCGGCCGTGGAAAGCGTCGCCGGCTTTATCGGCGGCAGTAACGGCACCAACAACGCCTTCATGCTGGTACGCCTCAAACCGATCAAGGAGCGCAACATTTCTGCGCAGAAAGTGATCGAGCGCCTGCGCAAGGAAATGCCCAAGGTGCCCGGCGCGCAACTGATGCTGATGGCTGACCAGGACCTGCAGTTTGGCGGCGGTCGCGAGCAGCAGTCGTCGCAGTACAGCTACATTCTGCAAAGTGGCGATCTATCGGCGCTGCGCGAGTGGTACCCGAAGGTGGTCACCGCACTCAAGGCACTGCCGGAGCTGACTGCCATCGATGCCCGCGAAGGTAGCGGCGCGGCGCAAGTGACGCTGGTGGTCGACCGCGACCAGGCCAAGCGCCTGGGGATCGACATGGCGATGGTCACGTCGGTGCTGAACAACGCCTACAGCCAACGGCAGATTTCCACCATCTACGACAGCCTCAACCAGTATCAGGTGGTGATGGAGGTCAATCCGAAATACGCCCGCGACCCGATCACCCTCAATCAGGTGCAGGTCATCACCGCCGATGGCGCGCGGGTGCCGCTGTCGACCATCGCCCATTACGAAAACAGCCTGGAAAACGACCGGGTCAGCCACGAAGGGCAGTTCGCTTCGGAGAGTATTTCCTTCGACATGGCCGAAGGGGTGACGGTGGAGCAGGGCGGTGCGGCCATCGAGCGGGCGATTGCCAAGCTCGGCCTGCCCGAGGAAGTGATCGCCAAGATGGCCGGCACTGCCGATGCGTTTGCCGCGACTCAAAAGAGCCAACCGTTCATGATTCTCGGCGCCTTGCTCGCGGTGTACCTGGTGCTCGGGGTGTTGTATGAAAGCTACGTGCACCCGCTGACCATCCTCTCGACCTTGCCCTCGGCCGGGGTCGGCGCCTTGCTGTCGATCTACGCCCTGGGCGGTGAATTCAGCCTGATTTCCCTGCTCGGTCTGTTCCTGCTGATCGGCGTGGTGAAGAAAAACGCCATCTTGATGATCGACCTGGCACTGGAGCTGGAACGGCACCAGGGCATGGCGCCGCTGGAGTCGATCCGCAGCGCCTGCCTGTTGCGTCTGCGGCCGATCCTTATGACCACCCTGGCGGCGATTCTCGGTGCCTTGCCGTTGCTGCTCGGCAGTGCTGAAGGCGCGGAAATGCGCCAGCCACTGGGACTGACCATTATCGGCGGGCTGATCTTCAGCCAGGTGCTGACGCTTTACACCACCCCGGTGGTTTACCTCTATCTCGACCGTCTGCGCCATCGGGTCAACCGCTGGCGTGGGGTTCGTACCGATGCTGCTCTGGAAACTGCGCTATGACTGACCGTTATCCCTTCAACCAGCGAGTGCTCGCGGCCCGTGGTTCGCGGCTGCTGAGCCTGTCCCTCAGCGCGTTGCTGCTCAGCGCCTGCGCGGTCGGCCCGGATTACCAGCGGCCAACGGTGGCAGAACCGGCGCAGTACAAGCAGGCTGAAGGCTGGCGCCAGGCCAACCCCAGCGACTCCCTGGCCCGCGGTGCCTGGTGGGAGTTGTATGGTGATCGTCAGCTGAATGCCCTGGTGGAGCGACTGAACAGCTCCAACCAGTCTGTCGCCCAGGCCGAGGCCCAGTACCGTCAGGCCCAGGCGCTGGTGGCCAGCGCGCGCGGGGCGTTCTATCCATCGGTGGACCTGAGCGTCGGCAAGACCCGATCCAGCCAAGGCACCGGCAGCAGCAGTTCGAGCCTGAGCAGTTCCAGCAGCGGTATTCGCGACACCTATAACGCACAGCTCGGGGTGAGCTGGGAGGCGGACATCTGGGGCAAGTTGCGCCGTGGCCTGGAAGCTAACGAAGCCAGTGCCGAAGCAAGTTTTGCCGACCTCGCGGCGATGCGCCTGAGCCAGCAATCGGAGTTGGTGCAGAACTACCTGCAACTGCGGGTGATCGACCAGCAGAAGCGCCTGCTGCAAGCCACCGTGGAGAACTACCAGCGCTCGCTGAAAATGACCGAGAACCAGTACCGCGCCGGTGTCTCGGGCAAGGATGCGGTGGCCCAGGCGCAGACCCAGCTGAAAAGCACCCAGGCCGACCTGATCGACCTGATCTGGCAGCGTGCGCAGTTCGAAAACGCGATTGCCGTGCTCATGGGGCAGGCCCCGGCTGCATTCAGCCTGGCGGAAACCCAGGACATTCCGGTATTCCCTGAAGTGCCGGTGAGTCTGCCGTCGCAACTGCTGGAGCGCCGTCCGGACATCGCTTCGGCGGAGCGTTCGGTGATCGCCGCCAATGCCAACATAGGCGTCGCCAAGGCCGCGTATTACCCGGACCTGACCCTGAGCATGTCCGGCGGCTACAGCAGCAGTACCTCGACCGACTTGATCAGTCTGCCCAACCGCTTCTGGTCGGTGGGACCCAAGCTCAACCTGCCGCTGTTCGACGGCGGCCAGCGTTCGGCGGAAGTTGACCGCAACGAAGCGTTGTATGACCAGACCGTCGCCACCTATCGTCAGACTGTGCTCGATGGTTTCCGTGAAGTGGAGAACTATCTGGTGCAGCTCAGGGTGCTGGGCGACGAAGCCGTCGTTCGCCAACAGGCCCTGGACGCCGCCCGCGAATCCCTGCGGCTGATCCAGAACCAGTACAAGGCCGGGCTGATTGCCTACCTCGACGTGGTGGTGGTCCAGGCCACGGCCTTGAGCAACGAACGCAGCGTGCTGAGCCTGCAACAAAGCCGGCTGATTGCCAGCGTCAATCTGATTGCGGCCTTGGGTGGTGGCTGGGATGGCAAGCTGGAACCTGCGGACCTGTAGGACCGACCTCGCCTCTGTAGGCGCTGCCCGGGCGGCGCTCCGCTGCTAGCGATGATGTCGGCTGTCCCTGCGCCTTCGCCAGCAAGCTGGCTCCTACAGGGTTTGCGGTGGGTGCCAGTCCACCGCCCTGTTACATCTTTCCCACGCACTAATGGCCTTTTGCTCAGTTAGCAGGTGCGTTCGCCATTGGAATCAGTACAATCGACGGCTTTCGCCCACCCGCACGGACGCAGTACGGCAAGGCATAGTCGAGAAGTTTGATGCTCATCGGTAACTATTCACCCGCCCTGGTTTTGATTTCGCTCTGCGTGGCCATCCTCGCCTCCTACACAGCTCTGGACCTGACCGGGCGCATCGCCACTGCCAAGGGGCGGGCGGTGCATGTATGGACGGCCGGCGGCGCCTTGGCCATGGGCGTTGGCGTCTGGTCCATGCACTTTATCGGCATGCTGGCCTTCAGCCTGCCCATCGACCTGGGCTACGACTTCGGCATCACCGCCTTGTCGCTGCTGATCGCTATCGGTTCCTGCGGCTTTGCCCTGTGGCTGGTCAGCCAGCCCGAGTTGCCGGCGTGGCAATTGGGCTTTGGCGCCTTGGTCATGGGCGCGGGCATCAGCGCCATGCACTACACCGGCATGGCCGCGATGCGCATGACCCCGGGGATCGACTACGACCCGAGCCTGTTCGGCGCCTCGCTGCTGATCGCCGTCGGCGCCTCGGCTGCGGCGCTGTGGATCGCCTTCCGCCTGCGGCAAAACACCCCCTACGTACGTTTCGCCCGAGGCGGCGCGGCGGTGATCATGGGCATCGCGATCGTCGGCATGCACTACACCGGGATGGCCGCGGCGCGCTTTGCCGATGGCAGCTTCTGTGGCGCGGCGCTCAATGGCTTGAGCGGCAAGGGCCTGGACAACTTGGTACTGGTCACCACCCTGGCGGTGTTGAGCATTGCCTTGCTGACCTCGATTCTCGACGCGCGCCTCGAAGCGCGTACCGCCGAGCTGGCCAATTCCCTGACCCTGGCCAACCGCGAACTGACCCAATTGGCCCTGCACGACACCCTCACCGGGCTGCCGAACCGCATCTTGCTGGCTGACCGCATCGACCAGGCGATGCACCTGACCCAGGAGCAGGGCGGTTGCTTCGCGCTGATGTTCATCGATCTGGATGGTTTCAAGCCGGTCAACGATGCCTTTGGCCACCACATGGGCGACCAGTTGCTGCGCGAAGTCAGCCTGCGCCTGCGCGAGGACCTGCGCAGCCACGACACCCTGGCGCGGATCGGCGGTGACGAGTTCGTGTTGCTGGTGCAGCTCAATGAGCCCACCGATGCCTTGCGCCTGGCGGCGCGCCAGGTCGGCTTGATCTCCCAGGCATTCCGAGTCGGCGAACATGACCTGCAGATTTCCGCGAGCATCGGCATTGCGGTTTTCCCGGGCAACGGCCTGACTCCGCAAGAACTGCTGATGAACGCCGACGCGGCGATGTACCACGCCAAGGGCACTGGCAAGAACGGCTATCGTTTCTTCGATGCGTCGATGAACACGGATGCGCGGCGTCACCTGCAGTTGCTGCAGGACCTGCGCAGCGCGGTCGAGCAGCAGCAGTTCCGCCTGCATTACCAGCCCAAGTTCGATGCCAGCAACGGCCAGCCGGTCGGAGCCGAGGCCTTGCTACGCTGGGAACACCCGATTCAGGGGCTGCTGATGCCGGACAAGTTCATTGAACTGGCGGAAAAAACCGGGTTGATCATCCCGATGGGCGAATGGGTACTCAACGAAGCCTGTCGGCAGATGCGCATCTGGCACCAGCAGGGTTTCAGCCACTGGCGAATTGCGGTGAACCTGTCGGCCTTGCAGTTCTGCCATGCGGGACTGGTGCAGAGCGTGGCCATGGCCCTGGCCACCCATGGTCTGCCGGCCAACAGCCTGACCCTGGAAATCACCGAAACCACTGCCATGAGCGATGCCGATGCCAGTATGGCGGTGTTGCAGGAGTTGTCGGATATGGGCGTGGACTTGTCGATTGATGACTTCGGTACCGGCTATTCCAGCCTGATGTACCTCAAGCGCTTGCCAGCCAACGAACTGAAGATTGATCGTGGTTTCGTTCGTGACCTGGAACGCGACAGCGATGACGCGGCGATCGTCTCTGCCATCGTCGCCCTCGGTCAGGCATTGGGCTTGCGGATTGTGGCCGAAGGTGTGGAAACCGGGGTGCAGCAGGATTTTCTGACGAAACTGGGCTGCGATTCGCTGCAGGGTTATCTGTTGGGGCATCCGTTGCCGGCAGAGGGCTTTATGGCCAATATCAATCGGGTGCAGCCGACGCTGGTTGGATAGAACACTGTGGGACAGCGAATTTTGTAGCAGCGAGCCTGCTCGCGATGGGGTCAGAAGATTCACTGCTGAATATTCGGCCGCCATCGCGAGCAGGCTCGCTCCTACTGTGATTTATGCCAAATCCACCAGGACAATCTCACTGTCCTCAATCGCCGTCACCCGCAGCAGCCGCTCTTCAGCCACCGCCACCCCATCCCGAGCCTCCGCCCGCAGGCCGTTGACCTCGATCACCCCGGTGGCAGGCACCAGGTAGGCGCGCCGTCCGGCATCCAGTGAATACTCGGCGGTTTCCCCTGCCTTCAGATTGGCCGCCACCAAACGGGCGTCGGCGCGGATCCGCAGGCTCTGGTCATCGCCGGCCTTACCGCTGGCCAGGGTCACAAAACCCTCGCGCTGGCCTTTTGGAAAGGGTTTCGCACCCCAGGAAGGCGCCAGGCCAGACTCGTTCGGCACAATCCAGATCTGGAAAATTCGCGTCGCTGTCGATTCCAGGTTGTACTCGCTGTGGGCGATCCCGGTGCCGGCACTCATCACCTGTACGTCGCCAGCCTCGGTACGACCCTTGTTGCCGAGGTTGTCGGCATGGCTGATGGCCCCTTCGCGAACATAGGTAATGATTTCCATGTCGCGGTGCGGGTGGGTTGGAAAACCGGTGCCGGGGGCGATCACGTCGTCGTTCCACACCCGCAGGTTGCCCCAGTTCATGCGTTTTGGGTCGTAGTACTCGGCGAACGAAAAGTGGTGGTGGGCATCCAGCCAGCCGTGGTTGGCGCCGCCCAGGGAAGCAAAGGGCCTGAGTTCAAGCATGATCGTCTCCTGAAAAGGTTCGTCACTAATCGAGAACCGTGGTTGATGGCGAGCATCATCTATCAACAAATGATCGATAAAAAGCGTAAAAACTGCGTCAATCCAATCGAATTGTTCGATTTATAACGCCGCCGTCAATATGGCAATACACTTTCACTTCATCCCTTAAACCAATGATCGACAAGCATTTGACTAGAACTCAATGGCAAATGCAGACACCATAGCCAACAACAGCCTCACACCCTGGAGTCAGCGTGCCGCGTCACATCCCCGATCTTCCTCCCGAGCTTTTGCCCCTGTCCGAGATGCCCTGGTTCAAGCGCCTGGCCGCGCGTTTCTTCGGTCATGGCCTGACACGCCTGCGCGCCCAGCACCGCGCGTCGTGGCTGCATGGCCAGGCCGACGGTTTCCGCAGCGGGCATACCGCCGGCGTCGATTACGGATTCAAGGAAGGCAAGGCCGAAGGCCTGGAAGAAGGGCGGCAGGTGCTGCTGATTCGCGACAGCCGTTGCACCGAGCACCCGGCGCCCAAGGTCGATGAACACCTCTTCGACGATTGGCGGTTGCCATTGACGGCCGACATCAAGAAGCGAATGAAAGCCGACGTGGCGCGCCTGCTGCCAGCGAACGGGCAGCCGAGTGCGGCGCAATGGAAGATGATCTTCAGCGATACCCCGTCAACCTCGGTGATCGCCGGAGCAGGCGCAGGCAAGTCCACCACGCTGGCGCTACGCATTGTATTACTGGTGCACTACCTCGGTTTCGAGCTGGACTCGCTGACCGTGGTGACGTTCACCCGCGAATCGCGCAAGGATTTCATCAATAAGCTGATCGATCTGTTTGCCCTGTGGCAGCGCCCGCTGGACCAGAAAGCAGCGCGGGAGCTGGTGCGCACCTTCCATTCGCGGATCCTGCCGATGGTCCGTAGCCTGCCGGGTTTCGAGCGCCTGCAAGCCTTCGAAAACCTTAGCGAGCGTACCTTGTTCGACGATGCCGAAGGTGACAGCAACCCCTTTGACCTGCGCATCAACGACACCCAGCGTCAGCGACTTAACGCCTGCTTTCATCGCTTGTTTACCGACAATCAGCGCTTTCGGGAGCTGATCACCCCGTTATCGCGCCATGCCCTGCAACTCAAGGAGCTGGAGCGCGACCACCCGGACGTGCAAAAGCGCATGGCGGTGACCGAGTTGGCGGCCAAGCGTGACGAAGAACTCTGCGATACCGTCGAGGATCTATGGCTGCGTGCCGGTGCCTGGCCGATCAAGGGCATCGAGCCGAACCGCCAGACCGTCGAGATCAATGGTGCGACCTTCCATTGCCACGGCTACATCCCCACCCTGGATGCCTGGGTAGTGCTGGGTTTTGATCCAAGGGAAAACCCCCAGCTCAGCCGTCCCAATGCCAAGCTGACCGTGCGCGCAGAATGGGCGGTCAAGCGCACCCTGTTTCAAGCTTTTTGTCGTAAGCCATTGATATGGCTGGATAGTTACGATTCGTCGAAGCGAGTTCTCGGTACACTGGCCGCAGATGCCAGCGCCGGTCCGGGCTTCGATTACAAGGTCAAGGGTGAGCTGGCCAGCGCGCCGTTGCTCGATTGTTTTGTCGCGGCGGCAAGCTTTATCGAGAACCTCGGCCTGGATGTGCCCGCGGCAGTCGGCCAGATGGCCTTCGCCAAGGACGATCCGGACCGGTTTTTCTTCGAGGCGTTGAGTCTGTTCTGGCGTGCCTTCGAGGATCATCTGCTGGACCAGTCGCCGCCAGTCATGACTTATAACCGCATGTTCGCGCTGTTCAGCGAGCATTCGCCGGAAAACCTCAAACTGCTGTCGGCCGACCTGCTGCGGCCGATGGCGCACTTGATGATCGACGAATTCCAGGACGTTTCGCCGCAAATCGTTTCCTGGATCCGCGCCACCCTGAGCGAGATCCGCCGGCGCGGGCCGTCCATGCATGTCGGCCGCGGGGCCCAGCGCTCATCCCTCCTATGCGTCGGCGATGACTGGCAATCAATCTACGGCTGGCGCGGCAGCTCGCCGAAGTACTTCATGGAGTTCAACAAGGAATTCCCGTCACCGAGCACCACCCGGGTGATGCTCAGCGATAACTACCGCAGTCACCAGCACATCATTGACGCCGCCGAACACATCGTGCGCGCTGCGCCGGCGATCTCCGGCAAGAAAGCCAAGGCGTGCGGCGACTTCAGTGAGCTGTGGCCGGTCAACATTCACGACAGGGACGAGGAAGCCCTGGGCAAGCGCCTGGCCGAGCACTACCGAAATGGCGATTCAATCTTGATGTTGTATCGAAAAAGCAGCGATAAGCTATTGATAGAAAAACATATTTCATCTGTAGTTAATGTTGATTCTAGCTTGCCGTACCCGCAGCGCCGCCTCAAGCAGTTGACCTATCACAGCGCCAAGGGCCTGCAGGCCGATGCGGTGTTCCTGCTGGGGGATTGCCAGCACCTGACCAGTTCGCCCTACAAAAACCAGGTCTATCGCATGGCGGGATTGGGCAAGGACGGTGATGCCGAGCCATACGACAGCGCACAGAAAGACGAGATCCTGCGCCTGGCCTATGTCGGGATCACCCGGGCAGTGAAACATTGCCATTGGTACGTTGACGCTCAGGAGGGCACAGCAGTGAACATGCCGAGGGCCTCTGATCGAATCCCTGCCGGCAAACCGTTTTTTGCTGATCTACGCAATGCTGGCAGTGAGCCGGCGCGGCAGGGGCGGCAGGGGCGGCAACGCTAGCGCTCAGGCAATATGCCGGAGCGCTACAGAGGGGATGAAGGCTTCCAGTTCGTCCTCGACGGCCTCGATGATGCGCTCGACATCGGCGGCATTCATCACCGTGGCGCAGGGGATGCCGGCGATGGCAATCAGGGTTTCACCGCTGACACGGTCGAATAGCCGGGCAATCATGCTGCTCGGTGCATCCATGTGGCCCTCAAAGCCCATCGGATGAAAATGCCAGCGCATCAGCTGGCAGGCATTGGGAAATGTAACCTTGCTGAACGAAGCCCTGTTCATGTGTTGCCCACCTTCGACATCGAGCCGTTCCGTCAGCTCATGGGAGGAGAGTAGTGCCGTCAATGGCCCAACCGTTTGAGTGATTAAAAATAGCATTCAATTTTAATCCGGTTACCGGGTTTTTCAGGCCGATTGGCGATAGATTGCAGTTTTTTGCGCTGCATCACGTTCCGTGATGTCATTGAGCCCCGGCGCGCTTGCCACTACTTCCGAGAACCCCATGTCTGTCCCTGACGACGGCCCGTTATTGACCCAGGCCACCGGCGAAACCGTGCTGCGCTAT
Organism: Pseudomonas fluorescens; assembly: GCF_019212185.1. Taxonomy (NCBI): domain Bacteria; kingdom Pseudomonadati; phylum Pseudomonadota; class Gammaproteobacteria; order Pseudomonadales; family Pseudomonadaceae; genus Pseudomonas; species Pseudomonas fluorescens. Next base: position 3,530,139 of record NZ_CP078138.1, on the reverse strand, counting down.
CACCTGTGCTGGAAGCACCGCGATCTGGACGGCGTCATGGCGCTGTATCACCCGGATATCCAGTACCACGACTTTTTCCAGAACCGCGTCCTGGGTCTGAGCGAGTTGCGCGAGTACGTGCGCAGCAGCATGCCGCGCGATCCCGAAGAGGCGCTGGAACACTCGGACCGGATTCGCCTCGATGGCGACACCGCCTTTATCCAGTACCGCATGACCCTGCGCGGTGGCGAGGGTCTGGTGTCGTTTCGTTCGAGTGAAGCCATTACCGTGCGCGACGGGCTGATCTGGCGGGTCAATGAATACGCCTCGCTGGTCCATGAGCAGCCAGGGTGCCAGACGCAGGCCGGCAGTCGTCCGGCAGCCAGTCGCTTGGGGCTGTCGCCACGGCAACTGAGCTTCATGGCCCAGGACCTGCAGCAGTACTTCGAGCGCCAGCAGCCCTATCTCGATCCGCAACTGGACCTGCAGCGGGTGGCCGAGGAGTGCGGTTACAGCCGCAACCAGATCTCCTACCTGCTCAACCAGGTGCTGGGTCAGAGTTTCTACCGCTACGTCAATCAGGCGCGCTTGCGCCATTTGCTGGCGGCGCTGGAACGGGCTATCCCGCCGGTGCGTACCGATGAATTGGCGTTCGCTGCGGGCTTTAACTCGTTGTCAGCGTTCTACAGCTGTTTCCGTCAGCACACCGGTCTGTCGCCCAAGGCTTACGTGCGGCAAATTTCCTTGCGTGCACGCGCGCAAGACACGCCCTGAGGCCAGGCACTAGGATCGACGCCATCGAAACTTGAGTGGCGGAGACTTGCATGCCAGCGTGGCGCACGATCAGTTTATGGATGGACCAGCTCGAAGAGCCCCTGCTGCCGCGCCCGGCGCTGGAGCACGACCTGGACGTCGATGTGGCGATCATTGGCGCCGGTTACACCGGGCTCTGGACCGCCTATTACCTCAAGCGTCAGGCACCTGAGCTGAGCATCGCCATCATCGAGGCACAAATGGCCGGCTTCGGCGCCTCGGGACGCAACGGCGGCTGGCTGATGGGTAACCTGCTGGGCGAAGACCGCCTGCTGGCCGGTCTGCCTGCCGAACAGCGCCGCGCATCCTTCGATTTGCTGCACAGCATTCCCGATGAAGTAGAGATCGTCATCGAACGTGAAGGCATTGACTGTGATTACCGCAAGGGTGGGGTGCTGTATTGCGCGGCGCGCTACCCGGAGCAGGAGCACAGCCTGCGCAGGTATCTGGACGGTCTTTATGCCCAAGGACTGAAGGAGGCTGATTACCGCTGGCTGAGCCCCGAGCAACTGAATCAGCAGATTCGCCTCGCCAGGCCCTACGGCGCCATCTATGCCCCCCATTGCGCGACCATTCACCCGGCGAAACTGGTACGCGGCCTGGCCCGCACGGTCGAGCGCATGGGGGTGAAAATCTATGAAAACAGTCCGGTGACGGCCTGGCAGTCGGGCAGTCTGAGCACGGCCAAGGCCAGCGTGCGCAGCCGTTGGCTGGTGCCGGCGGTGGAGGGCTATGCGGCCACCTTGGCGCCCTTGGGGCGCTATCAGTTGCCGGTGCAAAGCCTGTTGGTGGCCACCGAGCCGCTCTCGGCGGCGACTTGGGAAAGCATCGGCCTCGAGCGAGGCCAGGCGTTCAGCGAGAGCAGCCGCCAGGTCACCTACGGCCAACGCACTGCCGACAATCGCCTGGTGTTTGGTGCGCGCGGGGGGTACCAGTTTGGCGGCAAATTGCGCCACGACTTCGACCTGACGCGCAGCGAAGTCGAGTTACGCCGCTATTTGTTTGGTGAGCTGTTCCCGCAGTTGAAGGATGTTCAAATCACCCATTCCTGGGGCGGCAACCTGGGCATGTCGCGGCGCTTCAAGCCGCACATGTTGTGTGACCAACGCACTGGCATTGCGCTGTCGGGCGGGTATGGGGGTGAGGGTGTCGGCGCCAGTAACCTCGGCGGGCGCACACTGGCCGATCTGATCCTTGGCCGCGACAGCGACTTGATCCGCCAGCCGTGGGTCATTCCTCAGGGAGGTCTTGACGCACTACGTGCCTGGGAGCCCGAGCCGCTGCGCTGGCTGGGCTACAACGCAATCATCCGCAGCTTCATCCATGAAGACCAAGTGCTGGCCAATCCCGACAGTGCGCCGTGGCGGCGCAAGTTGGCGATGCAGGTGGCGGGGTTTATGGAAGGTTTCATGCACTAAACGCGTTCAAATCACCGACAGGTATCAGCATGAGTATTACCCAGTTCAAGAACACCTCCCACGTTAGCCTGGATGAATCGGCGCCGGTTGCCGTGCCGCTGGGCGAGCCGGTCGCCATGACCTCGAGCACCAGTGTCGAACGCAGCGATGGCGTCGAAACCGGCATCTGGGAGTGCACCCCGGGCCGTTGGCGGCGGCAGATCGTCGCCCAGGAGTTTTGCCATTTCATCCAGGGTCGCTGCACCTTCACCCCGGATAACGGCGAAACCCTGCATATAGAAGCGGGCGATGCACTGATGTTGCCCGCCAACAGCACCGGTATCTGGGACATCCAGGAAACCGTGCGCAAGACCTACGTCTTGATTTTCTGATCCTCTGATCACCCGAAACCTGCCAATAACAACGCCATACAGGACTCGAATCATGATCCGCTTGCCCTACGCAGCCTTGTTCCTTGCGCCCTTGACCCTGGCCGCCACTTTCAGCCAGGCGGCCGAGACCGTGAAGGTCTACAACTGGTCGGACTACATCGCGCCAGACACGATGAAAAACTTCCAGAAAGAAACCGGAGTCGGTTTCAGCTACGACGTCTACGACAGCAACGAAACCCTGGATGGCAAGCTCATGACAGGTAAGTCGGGCTATGACGTGGTGTTTCCCTCCAACCACTTCATGGCGCGGCAGATTGCCGGCGGGGCATTGAAGAAACTCGACAAGAGCCAGTTGCCGAATTGGCAGAACCTAAACCCGGTGCTGCTCAAGGCCCTGCAAAACAACGACCCGGGCAACGAACATGGCTTCCCGTACCTGTGGGGCAGCACCGGGATTGGCTACAACGTGGCCAAGGTCAAAGCGGTACTGGGGGACAATGCGCCCGTGGACTCCTGGGACCTGATCTTCAAGCCGGAGAATATGCAGAAGTTGCAGAAATGCGGGGTGGCGATTCTCGACAACGGTCCTGAGCTGTTACCGGCAGCGTTGAATTACCTGGGGCTGCCGCATCACAGCAAGGACCCGGCGGACTACAAGAAAGCCGAAGCCTTGCTGATGAAGGTGCGGCCGTATGTCAGCTATTTCCATTCATCCAAGTACACCAGCGACTTGGCCAATGGCGATATCTGCGTCGCTGTAGGTTTCTCCGGTGACATCCTGCAAGCCGAAAGCCGCGCCAAAGAGGCCAACAACGGCGTCGACATCGGCTACGCCATTCCCAAGGAAGGCGCGGCGATCTGGTTCGACATGGTGGCAATGCCGGCAGACGCGCCTGACGAGAAGGCCGGTTACGCCTTCATGAACTACCTATTGCGCCCGGACGTGATGGCCAGCATCAGCAATCACGTGCACTACGCCAATGGCAATCAGGCCGCTGACAGCCTGGTCGATCCGGCGATCAAGCATGACACCAAGGTCTACCCAAGCCCGGAGATGATGGGCAAGTTGTTTGCCCTGGAGGCCATGCCGCTGAATATCGACCGGATTCGGACGCGCTTGTGGAACAAGATCCGTACCGGCAGCTAAGTCAGGATCAGTCCTCCTTGCGGACGGTGGCGACATCATCCGCCTTGACCTTGACCTTCGCCCCGGATATGTCCCGGAACTCGACGAAGCCCGTATCGTCGCTGGTCTTGGGCATGTCCTCGGTGAGGTATTGGGTGCCGTTCTGCAGGGTCACCACCGTGGGTGTCGAGCAACCTGCCAGCGCCAGCAGGGCGGTGATGGCCAGGGGCATGCTGAGTGTGCGGATGGTCATGTCGTCATCTCTCGTTGCCTGAAAAGTTTCTGACGGGTTGGTCCTGCGTTATCCAGAAAAGTTCGCTTAGCCCCTGAAAATGCAGGTGAAACCGCCATTGATCCCTTTACGGTTGCCAGCGCCGTGGCAAAACTGATATCTGTATGCATAACCAGTATCCATTTTCGCCATGGCCCTTTCTACTTGTGACCGCCAATCCGCTCGAAGATCCGTTCTACTACCTGAATAACTTCCGGCAGGTGCTTGCCTGGCTGGAGCAGCGCTATGCCGACGTGCTGAGCCCGCAGGAACAAGCCTTCATCGACAGTTTTGCCGAGTTGCCACGCGCCTCCCAGGCGCTGCTGGTGCGGATGGTCATGCGCAAGGGCGAGCATTTTCGCCTGGGCAAGCTGCAGTACACGGAAATCGGCGATCCAGCATTGGCAGTCGAACCCTTGATGGCGCTGGGCTGGGTCGACGAACAGGCGCTATTGAGCCTCGATCAGGTGTTCGAAGTGCTGTTGAAGGCGGAAATTCTCGCTTGCTTCGGCACGGCCATCGAGCAACCCAAGGCGAAGAAAAGCCAATGGTTGGAAGCGCTGCGTTTGCGCCTGGATCCGCCGCAGGCGCTGAAAGCCTGGTACCCGGAACTGGACGATCGCTTGTTCAGCCTGACCATCATGGCGCTGTGCGATCGCCTGCGGCTGATGTTCTTCGGCAACCTCTACCAGGATTGGTCGGAGTTCGTGCTGGCCGACCTCGGTATCTTCACCTACGAAAAGGTCGAGATCTGCAGCGAGTCCCGGGGCTTGCGCAGTCGCGATGACGTCGACGCGTTCCTCTATCTGCATCAATGCCAGCAGGCTTTCGAGGCCGGCGAGGCGCTGGAAGAGGTGGTGGCGCAGATTATTGCGCTGGACACCGCCAACCCCTGGCTGGAGCGGCGTCGCGGCAAACTGCTGTTCCAGCTGGGCCAGCATTGTGAGCGGGTGGCCGATTGGCCTGGGGCGCTGGGCCTCTATCGCCAGAGTGGTTACCCCGGCGCGCGGGGGAGGTTGATCCGGGTGCTGGAGCGTTGCGCCGAATACGAATTGGCGCTGGAGCTGGCCACCGAGGCCGAACGTGCTCCGCAGAGCGCCGCCGAGCTGCAGCAGCTGGCGCGCGTGTTGCCGCGCTTGCGGCGCAAGCTCGGCGGACCGCCCACACCACGGCCCAAGGCCCGGCAAATGGAACGCCTGGATCTCGAGCTGCTGCGGGCCGATCCGGCGCTGTCGGTGGAGTTTCATGTGCAGGCGCACCTTCATCAGCCGGATGCCCCGGTGCACTACGTCGAGAACAGCCTGATCAACTCGCTGTTCGGCCTGTTGTGCTGGCCGGCGATCTTCGCCCCGTTGCCCGGGGCCTTTTTCCACCCGTTCCAGCGCGGTCCGGTGGATCTGTTGAGCGAAGATTTCCAAACCCGCCGCAGCGAGCTGTTCCAGGCGTGCCTGGCGGAGCTGGACGATGGCCGCTACCGCGACACCCTGCGCCAGCGCTTTCGTGAAAAAGCCGGGGTGCAATCGCCTTTCGTGTTCTGGGGCGTATTGACCGAAGAACTGCTGGAGCAGGCGATGCTTTGCCTGCCCGCCGAACACCTCAAACACTGGTTCGAGCGTCTGCTGCTGGACATCAAGGCCAATCGCGCCGGAATGCCCGACCTGATCCAGTTCTGGCCCGAGCAACGCCGCTACCGGATGATCGAGGTCAAAGGTCCTGGCGACCGGCTGCAGGACAACCAACTGCGCTGGCTGGAGTTCTGCCAGGAGCATCAGATGCCGATTGCCGTGTGCTACGTGCAGTGGGCGGAACTCGCCGCGTGACGTACCGCATCGCCGTGCGGGCGCTCTGCGAGTTCACCGCCAAGGCCGGCGACCTCGACCTGCGCTTCACCCCGTCGCCCACCGCCCTGGAGGGCATCGCCGGGCATCGCACGGTGGCCTCGCGGCGCAGCGCCAGTTATCAGAGCGAAATGCCCTTGCAGGGTGAGTACCGCGAGCTGACGGTCAAGGGCAGGGCGGATGGCTACGACCCTGAGCAAAATCGCCTGGAGGAAATCAAGACCTACCGTGGCGACCTGCAGCGCATGCCGGCCAACCACCGCCACCTGCACTGGGCCCAGGCGAAGATTTACGGTGCTCTGCTGTGCCAGACCCTGCAGTTACCGGCGGTCAATCTGGCGTTGGTGTACTTCGACATCGTCAGTGAAAAGGAAACCAGCCTGGTCGAGACCTGGAGCGCCGCCGACCTGCAGGCATTTTTCCAGCAACAATGTGAGCTGTTCCTGAGCTGGGCTACGCAGGAAATGGCCCACCGTACGGCGCGCGACCAGGCGGCGCAGGGCTTGCGCTTTCCGCACCCGGACTTCCGGCGCGGTCAGCGTCACCTGGCGGAATCGGTATTCAAGGCGGTCAGCACCGGGCGCTGCCTGATGGCCCAGGCCACCACCGGCATCGGCAAAACCCTCGGTACCCTGTTTCCAATGCTCAAGGCCCTGGCGCCGCAGCAACTGGACAAGCTGTGGTTTCTCACGGCCAAGACCCCGGGGCGCAAATTGGCCCTGGACGCCGCCCAGGTGCTGATCGACAGCGCCGAGACGCTACCGTTGCGGGTGCTGGAAATGGTTGCCCGGGACAAAAGCTGCGAGCACCTGGACAAGGCCTGTCACGGCGAATCCTGTCCATTGGCCAAGGGCTTCTACGACCGCTTGCCCGCCGCCCGCCAAGCCGCCAGCCAGGTCACGCTGCTGAATCAGGCGGCGCTGCGCGAGATCGCCCTGGCGCATCAGGTCTGTCCGTATTACCTGAGCCAGGAAATGGCCCGCTGGGCCGACCTGGTGGTCGCCGACTACAACTATTACTTCGATTTCAGTGCGCTGCTGTTCGGCCTCGGCCAGGCCAACCAGTGGAAGGTCGCGGTGCTGGTGGATGAAGCCCACAACCTGGTGGAGCGCGGGCGGCAGATGTACAGCGCGAGCCTCGATCAAGGCAGTTTCAATGGCATGCGCAAGCTCGCTCCCGAAGCGTTGAAAAAGAGCCTGCAACGGCTCAATCGCGAATGGAATGCCGTGCACAAGGAGCAGGTTGCGGCGTATCAGGCCTACGCCAAATTACCGGACAAGCTGCTGCAGGCCCTGTCGCTGTGCACCGCAGCCATCGGTGATTACCTCAACGACCACCCCCAGGGCCTGGACGGCGAAGTGCAGCGCTTCTACTTCGATGCGCTGCAGTTCAGCCGGGTCGCCGAGTTGTTCGACCAGCAGTTTCTGTTCGATATCAGCAAGCGCGAGCTAAAGGCCGGTCGCAGCCTGTCGCAGCTGTGCCTGCGTAATGTGATCCCGGCCGGCTTCATCCGCCCACGGCTGACGGCAGCGCGCAGCGTGGTGATGTTTTCCGCGACCCTCAATCCGCAGCGCTACTACGCCGACCTGCTGGGGCTGCCGGCGGAAACGGTATGGATTGACGTCGAGTCGCCGTTTCGTGCCGAGCAACTGCAGGTCCAGGTGGTCAGTCAGATCTCCACGCGCTTCGTCCATCGCCAAGCCTCGCTGGAACCAATTGTCGAATTGATGGCGCGGCAGTTCGAGGAACGTGCGGGCAACTACCTGGCGTTCTTCAGCAGCTTCGATTACCTGCAGCAAGTGGCGCAGTTGTTCGCCCAGCGTTATCCGCACATCCGCCAGTGGTCGCAGTCGCGGGGTATGGATGAAGGCAGTCGCCAGGTGTTTCTCGATCAATTCACCGAGTCCAGTCAGGGCATCGGTTTTGCCGTGCTCGGCGGGGCGTTTGGCGAGGGTATCGATTTGCCTGGGGCGCGGCTGATTGGTGCGTTTATTGCGACCCTCGGGCTGGCGCAACTGAACCCGGTCAACGAACAGCTCAAGCAGCGCATGGCGACGATGTTTGGTGCTGGCTATGACTACACCTACCTCTACCCGGGCCTGCAGAAAGTGGTGCAGGCCGCCGGGCGGGTGATCCGCACCCAGCAGGACCAAGGCGTGGTGATGTTGATCGATGATCGTTTTGCCGAGCCGAAGGTGCAGCGGCTGTTGCCGGGGTGGTGGTCGGTTAGCGGTGGTTGACGGGATGCCACCATCGCCGGCAAGCCAGCTCCTGCGGGTTGTTCTTTGAATCTGCAATCAGCCCAACATCTCCTTCACCCGATACCAGGCCATACCCAACGCCAACAGCGGTGTACGCAACGCCCGCCCGCCAGGAAAGGTCAGGTGCGGCACCGCGCTGAACACATCCAGGCCCTGGCTGTGGCCGGCGTGGATGGCCTCGCCGAGCAGGCGTGCGCACCAGTGGGTGACGTTCAGGCCGTGGCCGGAATAGCCCTGGGCGTAATACACATTGGGGTGCGCCTGCAGGCGTCCGACCTGAGGAAAACGGTTGGCGGAAATGCCGATGCGTCCGCCCCATTGGTAGTCGATCCGCGTATTGGCCAACTGCGGGAAGACCTTGAGCATCTGCGGACGCATGTACGCAGCGATATCCGCCGGATCGCGACCGGAATAGTGGCAAGCGCCGCCGAACAGCAAGCGCCGGTCCGCCGAGAGCCGGTAATAATCGAGGCCGACTTTCTGGTCGCACAGCGCCAGATTCTGCGGGATCAACTCATCGGCTTGCTGCTGCGACAGCGGCTCGGTGGCGATGATGTAACTGCCGGCCGGCAGCACCTTGCCGCTGAGCTTTGGCTCCAGCTCTTCCAAATGCGCGTTGCAAGCCAGCACCAAATGCCCGGCGCGCACCGTCCCCGCGGCACAACGCACCTGCGCCGCAGTGCCATGGACAATCTCCAGCACCGGGCTCTGCTCGAAGATCCGCACGCCCAGCGCCTCGGCCACCTGGGCTTCAGCCAACACCAGATTGAGCGGATGCAGATGCCCCGAGCCCATGTCCACCAGGCCGCCGGCATACACCGACGAATTCACCACCTGGCGCATATCCTGCGGGGCTACCAGGCGGGTTTCGTGGGCATAACCCTGGGCCTGCAGGCTGTCCTGTTCGTCCTTGAAGGCGGCGAACTGGGCAGGGGTGTTGGCCAGCTCGCAGAAACCCCAGCGCAAGTCGCAATCGATGTCGTGGGCATTGATACGATCGGCCACCACTTGCACCGACTCGATGCCGGCGCGCTCCAGATAGCGCACGCCCTCGTCACCGACATAGCGGCTGAAGCCCGAGACGTCATGGCCGATTCCGCGGATCAACTGCCCACCGTTGCGTCCACTGGCGCCCCAGCCGATGCGCCTGGCTTCCAGCAGGATCACCGAGAGCCCGCGCTGGGCCAGTTCAATGGCGGTGTTGACGCCGGTAAAACCGCCGCCAATCACGCAGACATCGGCATCCAGATCGCCGCTCAGCGCCGGGCGCGACTGCAAGCCGTTGGCGGTTGCGGCGTAGTAGGAGCGGGCGTGCTCCTGGGCCGGGTTGAGGTCAGTGAACTGATTCATTTGTTGGACTTCACTTTGCTCCAGGAACGGGTCATCAGCCGCATGATTTCCGGAGTCGGGGTGGTCGAGATGTAGAGTTTGTCGAGCACGGCCTGGGGCGGATAGACCTCGGGGTTGTTCACCAGCTCCTGATCCATGAACGGCTTGGCCGCCGGGTTCGGGTTGGCGTAGCCGACCGTGGCGCTGACCTTGGCGATCACCTCAGGTTCGAGCAGGTAGTTGATGAACTGATAGGCCTGCTGTGGGTTGCCGGCGTCGGCCGGGACCGCCAGCAGGTCGAACCACAGGTTGCTGCCTTCCTTGGGAATTGCGTAGGCGATGTTCACCCCGTTCTTGGCTTCCTTGGCGCGGTTGGCGGCCTGGAACACATCGCCCGAGTAACCGAAGGCGATGCAGATATCACCGTTGGCCAGGTCCGAGACGTACTTGGAGGAGTGGAAGTAGGTGATGTACGGGCGCAGGGTCAACAGCTTGGCTTCGGCTTTCTTATAGTCTTCGACCTTCTCGCTGCGCGGGTCCATGCCCATGTAGTTGAGGATCGCCGGGTAGACCTCGTCGGCCGAGTCCATCATGGACACGCCGCACTGGCTGAGTTTCTTCAGGTTTTCCGGCTCGAACATCACCGCCCACGAGTCGATATGGTCAACCCCCAGCACCTGCTTGATCTTGTCGACGTTGTAGCCGATGCCATTGGTGCCCCACAAGTACGGCACCGAGTGTGCGTTGCCCGGGTCGTTTTTCTCCAGCAGGGTCAGCAGTTTCGGGTCGAGGTTCTTCCAGTTCGGCAACTGTTCGCGGTCGAGCTTGAGGAACGCCCCGGCCTTCACTTGGCGCGCGAGGAAGTGGTTGGAAGGCACCACCACGTCATATCCGGTGCGGCCGGCGAGCAGCTTGCCCTCCAGGGTTTCATTGGAGTCGAACACGTCATAAATCACCTTGACCCCGGTTTTCGCGGTGAAGTCGGCGAGGGTGGTTTCACCAATGTAATCGGTCCAGTTGTACACGCTGACACTGGGCTGGGCCTGGGCCATTGCGCTGCACAACAGCGCGAGGGTGGCGGGAACCAGGGTTTTCAATAGACGCATAACGACACCTCTTGGAATTATTGAATTTATTCAGGTGGATCTCTGGTGTTTGATCGGCCGTCTTCGCGAGCAGGCTCGCTCCCACAGGTTTTGCATCTGGCCCTGTGGGAGCGAGCCTGCTCGCGAAAACGGTAATAAGGCCGCTGCAGGACTTAGACGCTGAGCATCAGGAACTCACGCTCCCACGAGCTAATCACCCGCTTGAAGTTCTCATGCTCGGCGCGTTTGACGGCGACGTAGCCGCGCACGAATTTGCTGCCCAGGTAGCGCTCGATGGTTGCGCAATCTTCCATATGCGCCAGGGCGTCCTCGATGGTGATCGGCAGGCGCAGGTTGCGGCGTTCGTAGGCGCGGCCTTCGACGGCCGCGCTCGGTTCGATCTGTTCGATCATCCCCAGGTAGCCGCAGAGCAGGCTGGCGGCGATGGCCAGGTACGGGTTGGCGTCAGCACCGGGCAGGCGGTTTTCCACGCGCATCGCTTCCGGGCTGGAGGTCGGGACCCGCAGGCCGACGGTGCGGTTTTCCATGCCCCATTCGACGTTGACCGGGGCCGAGGTGTCCGGCAGGAAGCGGCGGAACGAGTTCACGTTAGGGGCGAACATCGGCAGCAGTTTCGGAATGTATTTTTGCAGGCCGCCGATGTGGTGCAGGAACAGCTCGCTCATGCTGCCGTCGGCATTGGCGAAGATCGGCTTGCCGGTGACGATGTCCACCACGCTCTGGTGCAAGTGCATGGCGCTGCCCGGCTCGTCACCAATCGGCTTGGCCATGAAGGTCGCGGCAACGTTGTGCTTGAGCGCCGCTTCGCGCAGGGTGCGCTTGAACACGGTGATTTGGTCGGCGAGGTCGAGGGCGTCGCCGTGACGGAAGTTGATTTCCATCTGCGCCGGGCCGTCCTCGTGGATCAGCGTATCGAGGTCCAGGCCCTGGGCTTCGCACCAGTCGTAGACGTCTTCGAACAGCGGATCGAATTCGTTGGCAGCGTCGATTGAAAACGACTGCCGACCACTTTCCGCGCGACCCGAGCGACCCAGCGGCGCCTTGAGCGGCAAGTCCGGGTCTTCGCAACGCTGGGTCAGGTAGAACTCCATTTCCGGCGCGACAATCGGCTGCCAGCCTTTGTCGGTGTACAGCTGCAGGACTTTCTTCAGCACGTTGCGCGGCGACAGCTCGATCGGGTTGCCGAACTTGTCGAAGGTGTCGTGGATCACGATGGCGGTCGGTTCGATCGCCCAAGGTATTACGTACACCGAGTCCGCCACCGGCTTGCAGACCATGTCGATGTCGGCCGGGTCGAGCAGGTCGTAGTAGATGTCGTCGTCGACAAAATCCCCGGTTACCGTTTGCAACAGCACACTTTCCGGCAGGCGCATGCCTCGCTCATGCAGGAACTTGTTGGTGGGCGCTATCTTGCCGCGAGCGATACCGGTCAGGTCACTGACCACGCATTCGACTTCGGTAATCTTGTGATCTTTCAGCCAGGTGGAGAGCTGATCGAAAGGGGCGTTCATAAAGACCTCGTTATTGGTTTTATACCGCGCCAGGGTCCGGCAGGCTTTGCACAGAGGCTTCCCCTGAAGCGCGTTGAGGTCTATCTTGGGCGACAGTTATGGTCCTTATCTATCCACTTTCCGCAGCCGCAAAGCGCACCAAAAGAGTGCGCGGACTTTCTCATGACAGCGCCAAACCCGTTGCACGTGCAGGCTTTCAACACCGCCGATGTCGCCGACCAGATCCGTGCCACCCCTGGCTGGGTGCAGCATTACCAGCAGATGTCGCCGGGGCATTTCGCCGGCCGGGTGCGCTATCTCGACCTGCAGGGGGTGGAGATCTACGAGGAGTGCATGAACACCCGGGTCGAGCAGAATTTCAGCGCGCCGCCGGGGGCGCTGGCGTTCTGTTTCGATCGCAGTGATAACGCGCTGTATGTGCTGAACGGTGAAAGCCGCAACATCTGGATCACCCCGGAGAACTATCAGGAAGTGGCCGTGGTGTTCGGTCCCGAGTTCGTGCAGCGTCATGGGTTGTCCAGCGAACGCCTTGAGGGATTGTTCCTCGCGCCGCTCAATTCCCAGCAGAACGCGCTGTTCAGTCGTTGGCTCAGCGGCACCCTGACCCGATTGTCCGAGACCCTCGATCCACCCAGCCGCGAAGCCCTCACCGAGCAACTGCTGGACGACTGTCTGTTCATCCTCGACAACGCCTGCGTGCGCCTCGACCCGGGCGCGCTGCAGCGTCGTGCCGGGGAGCGGGTGATCATGCAGCGCGTCGGCGAGTGGGCGGCCGACACCCCGGAAGAAAACCTCAACCTGCTGGAACTGGCGAATGTCGCCGGGGTGTCCCTGCGCCAGTTGCAGCATGCCTTCAAGACGTTCACCGGCATGGCCCCGAGCCAATGGCTGCGCCTGCGCCGCCTCAACAGCGCGCGCCGCGATTTGCTCAGCCGCGACCCCGAGCAGACCACCGTCGCCGAAGTGGCGATGCACTGGTCGTTCTGGCATTTGGGGCGCTTTTCCAGCAGTTACCGCGCCTTGTTCCAGGAGCTGCCCAGCGACACCCTCAAGCGCGCGCCGGTGGTGCAGGTTGCGGGACGAGGGCGGCGTTAGAAAGTCGGCGGCGTAATCACCCAGATCACCACGGCATCGACCTCGCCGGGATTGCCGTAGCGATGCGGCTGCTGGCTGGGGAAGCTGAAGCTGTCGCCCTCGTTGAGCTGGAAATGCCGCTCGCCGACCCACAACTCGAAAGTGCCGGACAGTAGGTAGCCGGCTTCGTCGCCTTCGTGGCTGTAGCTTTGCTGGCTGTAGGTGCCGGGCGGGAAGCGTGAATGGAGCATTTCCAGTTGGCGGTTGGGTTGCGGGGTGAGCAACTGGTCGACGATGCCGTCTTCGTAATGCACGCTCAGGCGGCTGTTCTTGCGCACCACCACGCCGTCGTCTTCGGGGGCGGTATTGGCTTCACTGGCGAAAAACCACTGGATGGTCACGCCCAGGCTGCGGGCGATGTTGAACAACGCCGGGATCGACGGGTAGGCGAGGTTGCGCTCCAGCTGGCTGATGTAGCCGGCAGTCAATTCACTCAGCTGCGCCAACTGCGCCAGGGTCATGCCCCGGCGCTTGCGCAGGCCACGGATGCGGGTGCCGAGGAAATGCGGTGAGGCGCTGGCGGTGTCGGGCGCAGGCATGTTGTTGTTGCTCATGGCGAATTCCAGACCGGGAGGGGCTTGGGCGCGGTCCCTGCAGGAGCAAGCTCGCTCCTACAGTTAAAATCGCGGATTTGCGCTCAAGCCAAAACCTAAAGCCCCGGAGTATAAACAGCCTCAAAGCTCCCAGGCGACTTTCAGCCCTTCATAAATCGCTTCCTCGGCAGTGCGCGGGGCCAGGCAGTCGCCGATCCGGCGGATCTCCACCAGGTCCTGTACCTCAGCGCCAAGGCTGTCGACTGGCTGATGGCCCTGGCACAGTACCAAGGTGTCAATGTTTTCCAGCAGCATCGGCTCGCCACTGGCGGTGTGTTGCAGGTACACCGTGTTGTCGTCGCAGCCATAGAGACGGGCGTAGGGGGTGATTGGCACCCCGAGCTTGTGCAGCTCACCGGCCAGGTGATCGCGCACGTACAGCGGCAAATTTTCCCCGCAATGGGTGCCGTTGACCGCCAGTTGCACCTGATGCCCGGCGCGAACCAGGCGTTCGGCGATGCCGGGGCCGATCCAGTCGCAACGCCAGTCGACCACCACCACCGAGCGGCCGACCTGTACCTCGTCGCGCAGCACCTGCCAGGCATCCACCACCTGCAATTCACCGCCGCGTTCGAAGGGAGGCCAGTAGGGTTGGGCGCCGGTGGCGACGATCAACACATCGGGTTTCTGCTGTTCCACCAGGGCGCGGTCGACCCGGGTGTTGCGCACCACACGCACCCCGGCCAACTCCATCTCGCGTTGCAGGTTGGTGCTGGCGCCACCGAATTCGGCCCGGCGCGGCAGCAATTGTGCCAGCAGCACCTGGCCGCCGAGTTGCGCGCTGGCTTCGTACAGCGTCACCTCATGCCCGCGCTGAGCGGCCACGGTGGCGGCTTTCATCCCTGCCGGACCACCGCCGGCAATCATGACTCGCTTGCGCTGTTGCGCCGGCTGGCGTTGCGCGTAGATCAGCTCGCGGCCGGTCTCCGGGTGCTGGATGCAGGAGATCGGCAGGCCTTTGTGGAAGTGGCCGATGCACGCCTGGTTGCAGGCAATGCAGGCGCGCACATCTTCGGCGCGGCCGGCGTCGGTCTTGTTCGGCATCTGTGGATCGCAGATCAGCGCACGGGTCATGCCGCACACGTCGGCTTGACCACGGGCGAGGATCAGCTCGGCCTCCTGGGGCTGATTGATGCGGCCGGTGACGAACAGCGGAATCGACAAACCGGCCTTGAAAGTCCCGGCTTCCCGCGCCAGGTACGCCGCTTCGATGGCCATCGGCGGCACGATGTGCACCGCGCCACCCAAGGACGCCGAGGTGCCGGCGACGATGTGCACGTAATCCAGTTCGCCTTGCAGCGCTTGCACGGCGAGCAGCGATTCGTCTTCGGTCAGGCCTTCGGGGTCGCGCTCGTCGGCGGAAATCCGCAGGCCGATGATGAACTGTTCGTCGGTGTTGGCACGCACGCAGGCGATCACTTCACGCAAGAAACGCAGACGCTGTTCGAGGTCGCCGTTGTAGCCATCGGTACGGCGGTTAACCCGTGGATTGATGAATTGCGCCGGCAGATAGCCGTGGCTGGCGACCACTTCGACGCCATCGATTCCGGCCTGATGCAGGCGTCGCGCCGCCGCGCCGTAACCGCCAACGATCTCATCGATCATCCCCTGGTCAAGGGCACGAGGCATCACCCGGAAGCGCTCATTGGGCACCGCCGACGGCGAGTAGGCGACCGCCAGCAAGCCGTCGCTGGATTCCATGATTTCCCGGCCCGGGTGAAAAATCTGCGACAGCACCACGGTGCCGTGGGCATGGCAGGTCTCGGCCAGCGCGCGATAGCCGGCAATGCACGCATCGTCGGTGGCCATCAGCACATGGGAGGTGTAGCGCGCACTGTCATGCACCCCGGCCACCTGCAACACAATCAACCCCACACCGCCCTCGGCGCGCGCCCGGTGATAGGCAATCAACTGCTCGTTGACCAGGTTGTCGGTGGGCATCGAGGTGTCATGACCGCTGGACATGATCCGGTTTTTCAGGCGCTTGCCACGGATCTGCAGCGGTTCGAACAGGTGGGCGAAGGCGGTGGACGACATGGTGCGCATACTCCAGTCAGGCTAATCCCCACTATCCCTTGTGGGAGCGAGCCTGCTCGCGAAGAACGCCAACGATAACGCGTGTTGTCTGGATTAACGCGTCGTCCTTACGTTCATCGCGAGCAGGCTCGCTCCTACAAAAAGCAACAGCGGCAGACGCATCAGGTTGTTGTTATTTTCGCCTATAGAAATTTACCGCCAGTAAAAAATCAACTTGTTTTTTTACTGGCGCCTGAAGTACTTTCAATCCGCCCCCACCCCCGGGGCACCCTCACAACAATAAAAAAGGGTCACGCCGGCATTCATCCGGCGGGCACCTGCACGAGGAACCCATGATGAAATCGAATACGCTCAAGCACGGTTTTTATCCCTTGGTTGTCTCCCTGGCCATGGGCCTGGGCAGTGCCCAGGCAGCACCGGACATGGTGGTGGTCGGTTACGGCGGAGCTGGACAGAAAGCCCAGGACGTGGCGTTTTTCCAACCGTTCAGCGCAGCAGACCAGAGCAAGCTGATCCAGAGCGAATACAACGGCGAGATGGCGCGGATCAAGGTGATGGTCGACACCGGCAACGTCGATTGGGACGTGGTGCAGATCGAAGGACCTGACCTGATGCGCGGCTGCGAAGAGGGCATGTACGAGCGCCTCGACTGGAGCGCCCTCGGCCATGCCGCGCAACTGATTCCCGAGGCTGCGCAGGAGTGCGGCTCGGCTGCGCTGGTGTGGAGCGTGGCGATCGCCTATGACACTGACAAACTGGCCCAGGCGCCGACTTCCTGGGCGGATTTCTGGGATGTGCAGAAGACCCCCGGCAAGCGCGGGCTGCGCAAGCGTGCGGTGTACAACCTTGAATTCGCGCTACTGGCCGACGGGGTCAAGGTCGAGGACGTGTACAAGGTGCTGAGCACGCCGCAAGGCGTTGACCGCGCCTTCGCCAAACTCACCGAGCTCAAGCCGAATATCCAGTGGTGGGAAGCCGGGGCGCAACCGGCGCAGTGGCTGGCTGCCGGCGATGTGGTGATGACCTCGACCTACAGCGGCCGGATCGCCGCCGCCGCGCAGAGTGGCAGTCACCTCGGCCTGGTCTGGCCGGGCAGCCTGTACGGCATGGACTACTGGGCGATCATCAAGGGCTCGAAACACGTCGATCAGGCCAAGCGCTTCATTGCCTTCGCCAACCAGCCCCAGGCCCAGGTCAACTACGTGCAGCAGATCCCCTACGGCCCGACCAACACCGAAGCCGCCGCACGCCTGGACGACAAACTCGCGCGCTGGGTGCCCACGGCGCCGCAGAATCTCAAAGGCGCGTTGTCGATGGACGTGGCGTTCTGGGTCGATCACGGCGAAGAGCTGGAAGAGCGCTTCAACGCCTGGGCCAGCAAGTAAGCCTGCCAGGCTGGACGTGTGTGGCGTCCAGCCTTAGTGTCTGCGTCTACCGTTCAGCCTGGGGAGCACAATGAATAGCAATGCAACTGAGCAACAACTGCGCGAGGAATTGGCCGCCTGCTATCGCCTGATCGCGCACTTTCGCATGACCGACCTGATCTTCACCCACATCTCGGTGCGCCTGCCGGGGCCGGAATATCACTTCCTGATCAACCCCTACGGTTTGATGTTCGACGAAATCAGCGCGTCCAATCTGGTCAAGATCGACCTTCAAGGCCGTGCGGTTGAGCCGACGCCGTACCTGGTCAATCCCGCCGGCTTCGTGATCCACAGCGCGATCCACGGTGCCCGGCATGATGCCCAGTGCGTGCTGCATACTCACACCAAAGCCGGTTGTGCGGTGGCCGCCTTGCAGTGTGGATTGCTGCCGGTGAACCAGATCTCCATGGAGTTCTACGGCCGCGTCGCCTACCACGACTATGAAGGCGTGGCGCTGGACCTGAGCGAACAGCAGCGACTGGTGCGGGACTTGGGCGACAAGTCGGTGTTGATGCTGCGTAACCATGGCCTGCTGACACTGGGCGAGACGGTCAGCCAGGCGTTTCTGCGCATGTATTACCTTGAAAAGGCCTGCGAGATTCAATTGGCGGCTCAGGCGGCCGGTGAACTGGTACTGCCACCTCATGAGGTGTGCGCCCACACCGAGCGTCAGTTCAACGACCCTGGGCGGCCGCTGGAAGAGGGGCAGTTGAGTGATCCGGATGGTATGCAGCTGGCGTGGGCGGCCATGTTGCGGCTGCTGGATCGGGTGGCGCCGGGGTATCGGGATTAACCGTTATTCTGAAGTGCGCTGAAATTGCCGGCGAAGGCGGTGTATCAGACACACCGCGGTGCAGGGTTCGCTGGCAAGCCAGCTCCTTCAGATTTTGGGTGAGGCGCAGTTTTTTTACCGCCCACAAACCGCTCATCCTGCTGTACAGTCGTTCAGCTCGCCAACTCATCGCGAGCCCTACGATTGCAACCAGGAGCGTGTCGCGGATGAATCAGGAAGCCCGTTTTTCTCGCATGGAGCCGGAGCTGCGCAAGGCCAAGCTGATCGAAGCGACGCTGGTGTGCCTGCAGCAACACGGCTTCCAGGGCGCGTCGATCCGCAAGATCTGCGCCGAGGCCGGGGTGTCGGTGGGGCTGATCAGCCATCACTACTCCGGCAAGGACGAACTGGTCGCCGAAGCCTATCGCTCGATCACCGCACGGGTCATGAATTTGCTGCGCGACGCCATGGCCGAGGCGGCGCCGAATGCTCGCGAACGGCTGTCGGCGTTTTTCCGTGGCTCGTTTTCCGCCGAATTGCTCGATCCGCAACTGATCGATGCCTGGCTGGCCTTCTGGGGCGCGGTAAAAACCGCCGAGGCGATCAACCAGGCCCACGAACACTCCTATGGCGAATACCGCAGCATCCTGCGCAAGGTCCTGACCGAGTTGGCCGAGGAAGAGGGCTGGGAGCAGTTCGACGCCGACCTCGCGGCGATTGGCCTGAGTGCCTTGCTCGATGGCTTGTGGCTGGAGTCCGGGCTCAATCCGGGAACCTTCAGCCCGGAGCAGGGCATCCAGATCTGCGAGGCGTGGGTTGACGGTCTGCAGGCCGGAGGCAGGAAACGTTACTGCCTGCCGATCGTTAGCTGTTGATCACTTGTTCAGCAATAGATAGGATCTAGCGCAGCACGCTTCACCCCTCTAATAAGAAACAGGCCTACGGCCACACGCAGGACACCAGGCGATGACTCCTCGGGTACTGATCGTCGATGACGATCCGCTGATTCGCGAACTGCTGCACGCCTACCTCTCCCAGGAAGGCTACGACGTCCACTGCGCCGCCACGGCGGAACTGGCGGAGACTTTCCTGGCGAACCAGGCGGTCGACCTGGTGATGCTCGACATCCGTCTGCCCGGTAAGGACGGCCTGACCCTGACCCGCGAACTGCGGGTGCGTTCGGAAGTCGGGATCATTCTGATCACCGGGCGCAACGACGAGATCGACCGCATTGTCGGCCTCGAGTGCGGTGCCGACGACTACGTGATCAAACCCCTCAACCCTCGGGAACTGGTATCTCGGGCGAAAAACCTGATTCGCCGGGTGCGTCACGCGCAAACCCCGCAAGCGCCCGTCGCCACCATCAAGCCGGTCAAGCAGTTCGCCGCCTGGGCCCTGGACACCGACCGCCGCCGCCTGATCGACCCCGACGGCGGCGAGACGCTGTTGACCCACGGCGAGTATCAACTGCTCAGCGTGTTCCTGCGCAACAGCGGCCACACCCTGAGCCGCGACCAGTTGATGGACCAGATCCGCAACCGCGAATGGGTGCCCAACGATCGCTCGATCGACGTGCTGGTTGGCCGCCTGCGGCGCAAGCTGCATGACGACCCGGCCGAACCGCAACTGATCATCACCATCCACGGCGCCGGCTACCTGTTTACCGCCAGCGTGGCGGCCTGATTCCCATGCGTTGCCTGTTTGGCCTGTGGCTGGCGCTGCTGGCCGGCAATGCCGTGGCGCAACAGACCGTACGCTATTGCGATTACCCGGTGTACCCGCCAATTTCCTGGAGCGACGGCAAACAGGTGCGCGGTCTTGCACCCAGTGTGGTCAAGCAGCTGTTTGCCGAGCTGGGGTATCAGGTTGAAATTGTCGTGCTCGGCAATTGGAAGCGTTGCCTGCTGGACGCCGCCGAAGGCCGGGTCGACGTGGTGCTGGCCTACAGTACCGCGCAACGCGAACAAACCCTGCTGTTTTCCCGGGTGCCGGTGCTGCGCGAAGAAGTTGCGCTGTTCATTAATCGCCAGCACCCGGTGCAGTTCGAACGCCTGGAGGATTTGACGCGTTATCGCGGCGGCCTGTTGTTCGGCGAAAGCTACGGCGTGGCGTTCGATCGCATGGTGGCGGCTCACGACAACATCGAGTGGGTCTCGGACAGCCGGCAAAATTTCGGCAAGTTGATTCGCGGACGCATCGACTTCATCACCCAGGAACGGCGTACGGGCGAGCTCTACGTCGAGCACCTGGCCGGGGCGCAGGACATCGTCGCCTTGCCCAAGGCCTTGAACGTGGACTACCTGCGGGTCGCGGTGTCGCGCCGCTCGCCGCTGGCCAGTCAGATGCCAAGGATCGATGCGCAACTGCAGCGTATGGTCGATGCCGGTGATATCGAGCGTTGGCTCAATGAAAGCGAGGTCACCTACCGCGACATGGTCAGCCTGCCGGCGGACGCCCGATGATCCGCGCCAAACCCGGTGGCCTGCTGCGTCGGCTGCTGCTGTTTATCCTGCTGTTCAGTCTGTGTTTCACCGTGCTCGCCAGCAGTGTGCAGTTGTATATCGAGTACCGCCGGGAGATGCGCGACATTGATGCGCGCATGGAACTGATCCGCGCCGGCTACCTGGCCAGCCTCGAGCGCAGTCTGTGGGACCTCAACCAGGAGCAGTTGAATGTGCAACTGCGGGGCCTGGTGGATTTCTCCGATGTGGCCCGGGTCCGCCTGAACAGCCCTGACTTCGATCTGCTGCAGGGCAATCCGGCGCCGGTCGGTCCGCTGCGTATCGAACGCTTCGCGCTTAATTACCAGCCTCCCAGCGGTGGGATTCGTCACCTCGGTGAGCTGGAAGTCAGCACGGATCTGGGGGCCGTGCATCAACGCCTGTACGCCACCGGCCTGACCAGCCTGCTGTGGATGAGTGTGTTTCTGTGCGGCCTGGCGGTAGCGTTGTCGGGGTTGTTCTATCGCCTGGTCACCCGCCACCTGCAAGTGATGGCCGAGTTTGCCCGGCGCATCGCGGCCGGCGAATGGCAGGAGCCCTTGCGCCTGGACAAGAGTCGCAGCGGCGTCGCCGACGAAATCGATACCGTGGCCCATGCCCTGGATGACATGCGCCGGGCGATTCTCAGCGACATCGATCGCCGCGAAACCGATCGCCTGGCCCTGCAGGACAAACGTGACGAACTGCTGCGCATGGTCGAGCGGCGGACCGCCAGCCTGATGCACGCGAAGGAGGAGGCCGAGGCGGCCAACCTGGCGAAGTCGCGGTTCCTGGCAACCATGAGCCATGAACTGCGCACGCCGCTCAATGGCATTCTCGGCATGGCACAACTGCTGCGCGGGGCCAGTCTGGACGAGCGCGACGGCAAGCGCCTGGATGCGCTGTACAAGGCTGGCGAAGGCTTGTTGGCAATTCTCAACGAAGTGCTGTACTTCGCCCGGCTGGAGGAGGGCGAAAGCCATCCCGAGCCGGTGAATTTCTCGATTCGCCAGTTGCTCGATGAAGTGCTGACCCTGCTCGAACCCCGGGCCCTAAGCAACCACACCCGGCTGGATTGGCAGGTCGATCCAGCGGTTGGCCAACGCCATCAGGGCGCCGAGCAATTCCTGCGACAAGTGCTGAGTAATCTGCTGGCCAATGCGATCAAGTTTACCGAAGGCGGGCAGGTC
This sequence comes from Pseudomonas fluorescens, assembly GCF_019212185.1. NCBI lineage: Bacteria > Pseudomonadati > Pseudomonadota > Gammaproteobacteria > Pseudomonadales > Pseudomonadaceae > Pseudomonas > Pseudomonas fluorescens. Next base: position 3,508,486 of record NZ_CP078138.1, on the reverse strand, counting down.
AGTGTGCGGGTGCAGGGGTTGGCGCCTGTTCCGTTGCAAGGCGGGCAGCGTTTGCGGATCAGCATCACGGACAACGGCATAGGTATTGCCGAAGACATGCAGGCGAAGATTTTCGAGCGCTTTACCCAGGCCAGTGAGGAGGTGGCGCAACGGTTTGGCGGCACCGGGCTGGGCCTGGCGATCTGCAAACATCTGGTGGAGAAAATGGGCGGAGTGATTGGCGTCGACAGCCAGCCGGGGCGTGGCAGTTGCTTCTGGTTCGAACTCGAGTTGCAGCCGGCTGCTGCTGTCGCCGACGTCCATCCGGTATTTACGCCGGGCCCGTCATTAAAGATTCTGGTGGTCGAGGACGTCGCGCTCAATCGCGAGGTGGTCAGTGGTTTGCTGCAACGCGACGGGCATCAGGTGTGGTTGGCCGAAGAGGCTGTCCAGGCCTTGGCCGAGTGTGCCGCCCAGGTCTTCGATGTGATGCTGCTGGACGTGCATTTGCCGGGGCTCAGTGGCGTCGAGCTGTGTCAACGGATCCGCGATGGCGGCGGTCCGAACGCGACCACGCGGATTTTCGCCCTGACCGCCAGTGTGCAACCGGCGGCGGTGCGTGGCTATCTGGAAGCCGGGATGGACGGCGTGCTCGCCAAGCCCTTGCGGCTGGACGATCTGCGTCGGGCACTGGCCGGCGAGTCTCGCGCAGCGATTGTCGAAGCGACTGACTCGGCCGTTGACTGGCCGCTGTTGAATAACCATCGGCTGTTGCTCGGCGAGCAGAAGGTCCAGGGCCTGTTGCGGGTGTTGCACACTTCGATCATTGCCCATCGCGCGGCGCTCGGTGAAGCGATTGCTGCCGATGATTGCACCGAGGTCGCGCACTTGGCCCATCGTTTGGCGGGTAGCAGTGATTCCCTGGGGCTGCGTGGGTTGGCTGGGGTTCTGCGCAAGCTGGAGGAAGCGGCACTGGCCAATGCCGAGGCTCGGGTTCGAGGGTTGGCGGTTGGGGTGGATGAGCAGATGGAGCGGGCGTTGGGGGTGTTGGAGGGGTTGATGTAAACGCCCCCTACATCTTTGTTACGACTTCGCACAACTTCGATCCTCAGGGTCAACAGCACCTTACATGACCTTCCAATAATCGAGGCAACCGCCCTGGCGCGGTCTTCGAAGCTTATTGGAGATAATAATAATGAATGGCCGCAAAGCCGACATGAGCGAAGCAAACGAACGCAACGGCATCCACCTGACCCGCGCCCTGAAAAGCCGGCACATTTTCATGTTGTCCCTGGGCGGTGTGATTGGCACCGGGTTGTTCATGGGCTCGGGGGTGACGATCAATCAGGGCGGGCCGGTGGGGGCGATTCTGGCGTACCTGGTGGCGGGATTCCTGATGTACCTGGTGATGGTCTGCCTCGGCGAACTGTCGGTGCAGATGCCGGTCTCCGGCTCGTTCCAGACCCACGCCACCCAATTCATCGGCCCGGCCACCGGCTTCATGATCGGCTGGGTCTACTGGATGAGCTGGGCCACCACCGTCGGCCTGGAATTCACCGCCGCCGGCATGCTGATGACGCGCTGGTTCCCCGAGGTGCCGATCTGGTATTGGTCGGCGCTGTTCGTGGTGGTGTTGTTCGGCCTCAATGCTCTGGCGACCCGCGCCTTTGGTGAAGCCGAGTACTGGTTTTCGGGGATCAAGGTGGCGGCGATTCTCGGTTTTATCGTGGTCGGTGTACTGGTGATTTTCGGCGCAATCCCGCTGACCAGCGGCGAACCGGCGCCGATGATGAACAACCTGATCGGCGACTCGCTGTTCCCCAACGGCCTGTCGGCAGTGTTCGCGGTGATGATGACTGTGGTCTACGCCTTCCAGGGTTGCGAGATCATGGGCGTGGCAGCAGGTGAAACCGACCAGCCGGAAAAAAGCATCCCCCGTGCGGTGCGCAACGTGGTGTTCCGCGTGCTGATTTTCTACGTGCTGGCGATCGTCGTGCTCTCGGCCATCGTCCCGTGGCAGCAGGCGGGCCTGATGGAAAGCCCGTTCGTCCAGGTGTTCGACATGGTTGGCATTCCCTACGCCGCAGACCTGATGAACTTCGTCATCCTCACCGCGATTCTATCGGTGGGCAACTCCGGCCTCTATGCCTCGACGCGGATCCTCTGGGCTATGTCGAAAACCGGCATGGCGCCGAAAAGCCTGTCGCCGCTGAGCAAACGTGGCGTTCCCTTGCGCGCCCTGAGCATTACCCTGTGCTTTGCCCTGGTGTCGCTGATGACCAGCTTCATCGCCGCCGACACCCTGTTCATGGTGCTGATGGCGGTCAGCGGCATGTCCGGCACCGTGACCTGGATCGTCATTGCCCTGGCCCAGTACCGGTTCCGCAAGGCCTATCTGCGCGATGGCGGCCAGCTCAGCGACTTGAAATACCGTGCGCCCTGGTTCCCGGTGCTTCCGCTGACCTGCATCGCCCTGTGCTGCTCGCTGTTCGTGTTCCTCGCGCTGGATGAAACCCAGCGGCCGTCGTTGTACTGGGGCTTTGGCTTCATTGCCCTGTGCTACGGCGCGTACTTTCTGATCCACCGCAAACGCCAGGGCGTGTTGGCGCCGAGCCTGCCGGCGGCGTGACGGCAGACGCCAGCTAGACTGCACGGCACCCCCCCAATCCAAGGAGTGCCCGCCGTGCCGGGTTCGACATGGACGCACTGATCACGGCCGCCGCCCGCGCACTGGCGGCCGGCGATCCGCTGGGTGCGCTGGACCGCGTGGCCTTGCGCGATGATCCACCGGCGCTGGCCCTGCGTGGCATCGCCATGGCGCAACTGGGTGATTTTGCCCGTGCCCGTACACTGTTGCGCAGTGCCGCCCGGGCCTTCAGTCCGCGACAGACCCTGGCCCGGGCCCGTTGTGTGGTGGCCGAGGCGGAGATCGCCTTTGCCGCCCGGGATCTCGGCCAACCCGACAAACCTCTGGAAGCAGCCCGCGCCGTGCTCGAACAGCAGGGCGACTGGGCCAATGCCGCCCATGCTCGTTTCGTGGCGATTCGTCGACTGTCGTTGCTCGGTGCCCTCGACCAGGCCGAGGCACAACTCAACGAAATCGATCCCACCCGTTTACCTGCTTCGCTGCAGGCGATTCATGGCTTGGCCCGCGCCGGCCTGGCGATCCGCAAGCTGGACATCGCCACCGCCCACAGCGCGCTTACCCATGCCAGCGCTGCCGCGCACCAGGCCCATATCCCGGCCCTCAGCGCCGAAGTGCAGGACGCCTGGCAGGTGCTCGACACCCCGGCGGCGCGCATCACCGGTCCTGGCGACGAACGCCTGTTGCTGCTGGAGCAGATACAGGCGCTACTGGATTCGCCGATGCTGGTGATCGATGACCGCCGGCAGTTGCTGCAGGATGCTCATAAACAAGTCTCCCTGGCCGGGCGCCCGGTGTTGATGGCGTTGCTGCGCAGCCTTGGCGAAGCCTGGCCGGCCGCAGTGGACCGGGCGACCTTGATTGCCCGCGCATTCAATCTCAAGCTCAGCGATGAGTCCCATCGCGCCCGCCTGCGCGTAGAAATCGGCCGCCTGCGGGTGCTGCTCAAACCCCTTGCCGAGGTCAGCGCTACTGCCGATGGCTATGCCTTGATCGCTCGCGGTCAACCCGGGGTGGCGGTACTGGCGTGGCCACAGGACACTCACTACGGTGACGTCCTGGCCTTGCTGATGGATGGCCAGGCCTGGTCCAGTTCAGCCCTGGCGCTGGCCCTGGGCATCAGCCAGCGCAGCGTGCAGCGCGCACTCGAGAGCCTGGCCAGCGCCGGCAAAGTACAAGTGTTCGGCCGGGGTCGAGCAGCGCGCTGGCTGATTCCGCTGCTGCCCGGATTCGCGACGGCATTGTTACTCACGCCGACGCTGCCCAGTGATTAGGCTGCAGACTCAGCCCAGATGAGGATGTCCAGATGAAACAGTCAGCCGCAACCATCGTGCAGGAATACGGCCCCTTCGAGGGTGTGCAGAGTGTCCACGGCGTGACCTGGGACGGTGAGCGTGTGTGGTTCGCCAACAATCAGGGACTCACTGCATTCGACCCACAGGACGGCAAGACCCAGCGCAACTTCGCCATGCCCGCCGATGCCGGCACCGCCTTCGATGGCCGTTACCTGTACCAGATCGCCGAGAATTCGATTCATAAAATCGACCCACAGACCGGAGACATACTCAGCACTATCCCGGCGCCAGGCGACAGCGATTCAGGGCTGACCTGGGCCGAGGGCTCGCTGTGGGTCGGTCAGTACCAGGGCCGCAAGATTCACCAACTCGACCCGCAGACCGGGAAGATCCTCCGCACCCTGGAATCGAACCGCTTTGTCACCGGGGTGACCTGGGTCGACGGTGAGTTCTGGCACGGCACTTGGGAAGGTGAGGAAAGCGAGATCCGCCGGATCGATCCGCAAACCGCAGAAGTCCTCGAAACCTTGCGCATGCCCGCCGGCATTGGCGTGTCGGGGCTGGAGTCGGATGGCGGCGAGCGGTTTTTCTGTGGCGGTGGCAACAGTGGCCGGGTGAGGGTAGTACGCCGCCGTTGACGCGGCTTAACCCTTCAAGCTTCGCCCTCCCGCGCCAGCGCCTTCAGGTAATCGCCGAAACCACCCTGGGCCCGGCAATCCAGACGGCTGCTGGTGCGCACACCGTTGAGCGCGGTCCAGACGATGCTCGCGCCGCTACGCTGCAGATCTTCGATCAAGTAGCGGTCCTCGTGCACCGCCAGCGGTTGGAAGCCACCCACGCGCCGATAGGCTTCGGCGCAGACCCCCAGGTTGGCGCCGTGGATGTGCCGGTGGCCCTCATGGGACTGGTACAGGCTCTGGTAGCGCTGGCGTACTTCGGGTGAATGCAGCGGATCCCACTCCTCGATACTCACCGTACCGCACACCGCATCGGCGTTGAACGCCAGTTGCTGGCGTAACCAATTGCCTGGCACTCGACTGTCGGCGTCGGTGCAGGCCAGCCAGCGCGCTCCCTGATCCAGCAAATGGGCGGCACCGGCGCGCCGCGCATAGCCGACATTGCCGGCCTCAATCTCCAGGGTCTGCACCCCGCAGGCTTGGGCAATTTCCCGGGAACGGTCGGTGCAGGCGTCGAGCACTACGAGGATTCGCACCTCTTCGCCGGCCTCATCGGCCGCACACCGCAGTGCCTCCAGGCAGTCCTTGAGCAGCGCTTGTTCATTATGGGCAGGAACGACGACACCGATCATAAGCACGGCTCCTCAAGGTCCACGCCGCCAGGTTCGCGGCACCAGAGTTCGAGCAGGAAATCCGCTTCCCGGTGCTGCATCACACGCACCAGGTCCAGCCGCGCCTGCAACTGCTCGTGCACCTGTTGCCCGGTTTGCGGACACTCGGCCATTGGCCGCAAGAAGTGGCAGGCCAGCAGTGAACCCTGGGGGCTGAGGCTGGCTTGCGCCTGGTCGATTACCTGAGCCCAGTCGCTGCTGTCGAGGTAGTAGCCAAACTCGCTGAGGACGATCAGTTCGAACTCACCCTCGGGCCAGTCGGCGGGCAAATGCCCCTGCCGCACTTCGACCTGCGGCTGGCACTGCAAGCGCTGGCAGGTCAGTTGCGTGGCGGTGGCACTGGCGTCCATGCACAGCAAGTGCTCGCAACGGGGGGCGAGCAGGGCACTCAGGTCGCCATTGGCGCAGGCCGGTTCGAACGCCCGCGCATAACGTTGCCGGGGCAGCGCCGCGAGAGTCAGGGCGCGCTTGCGCTGCTCGTACCAGCGATTGCCCAAGGCCCAGGGGTCGGGGTCGGCGGTGAACAACTGCTCGAAGTAGGTCGCGTCCAGGCTCATAGGAATACCAGTTCGAAAGGTTGCAGCAGGCGCTCCAGGGTCGCCGTAGAAAGAATCGCCGGACGCCCGGTACTCGGGTCGGCCAGCACTTGGCTGCGGTGGGCGGCGAGGGCCGCGCGCTTGCGTTCGAGGGTATGGGCCGGCACTGCCAGCTTGCGTGCCCGTAGCCAGGGCAGACGCGGATCCTCGGGATGTGCCCAGTGCCAGGCCCAGACGGGAACCTCCAGCAACTGCGCCTGGCATCGCCTGGAGGCACTGGCGCAGGCGCGGCCCACGGCTTCGTGATCGCAGTGGCCGTCATGGCGCCAGGTGGTGAGCACGCGGTCGCCGCTGCGCAGGACTGCACAGAGTTGTTGAAGCAGGATTTCGTGACTGTCGGCGACGGCACTGTCGGCCAGCTCCAGGCGCCGCCATTCAACCGTGCGCGGATCGAAGCCAAGGCGCGACAGGGCCTCGGCACTTTCCCGAGGACGCTCTCTGTGCAGCCGTTCCACCGGCCACAGGGTCGAGTCCGGATGACTGCCGGTGCCGTCAGTCACGGAAATCAGCAGCAACTCGTTGTCGTCCACCGCCAGATTGGCCAGCAGGCCGCCACACATCAGCACCTCGTCATCCGGATGCGGCGCCACCACCACCAGCCGGTGGCCAGCGGGCAGTAGCAGATCGCGGGAAATCGTCGGCACTGATTGCAAGGCCCGAGAGGCTTGCCACTGGGCGAGGGTGGTACCGGTGCCGTGAAAAGATTTTTCCGCATCCTCGCTCATAGGCACCAGCCCTGGCGCGCATCGGCAGCCAGTTGCCGCCCCAGTTCCGCCAGGTCACGCTCGGCGTGGCTTTGACGGATGAACACCGGCAAGTCGGCGCTCAAGCGGGCGAACTGCGGATCACGACAAAACGGTGTGGCGCCCAATGCCCGACCGACATGCCAGAGCACCTGTTCCACCGACGCTTCGACCTGGGCCCGGGTGCGACGCACGATCAACTCGACATCGGCGTCAGGCTGCTGGTCAATCCATGCCGCGCACTGGCGCAGGCTGTCGGCGGCGCCCTGCAGGGCTGCATCGACGGCACCCAGATGGGCCTGGGCGTGAGGATCCTCGCGCGGGCCGCTGCACTGCTTGCGCAGACGCTCGGCCAGCGCCTGGGCCGCGCCATACCAGCAGGCGGCGATCCCCGCGCCGCCCTGCCAGAAACCCGGGCGCTGAACATAAGCGCCGCTGATGCCGACGCAGTCCGCTAACACGTGATCCAGCTCGACATTCGCGCTGGCGGTCAGCGCCATGCCGCGTGCCTGCCAGTCGTCACTGCGCAGTTTGACACCCGGTTGCGCCAGGGTCAGCGCGACCAATTGCGGCCGTTGTTGTTCATCCCAGGCGGTGAGCAATGCGTGCTCGATTTGCAGTGCGCCAGAGCACCAGGCCTTGGTCCCACTGAGGCGTACCCGACCTTGCTCACGAGCAACAATCTGTACTTTGGCATTCGGCGGTTCAGCGGCCCACACCCCCCAGATACCCGGTTGGTTCAATGCCTGCGCGTGCAATTCAGCAAGTATCGCCTGGGCATCGGTGTGGCCTTCGTACAGCTTGAGCAGCGCCAGGTCGGCACCGGCAACCTGGGCCAGACTGCGCCAGCGTTGCAACGTATGGCCGTGACCGGGCAGCGGCAGGTCGGTGTGGCCTGCCTCGATGCAAGCTTGCAATAACTCGGGCAGGCGTCGGTCCAGTTCGAGAGGGGCCCCACGCCCGGCGAATTCAGCGAGCAACTGGCTCATGGAGTCCTGCACAGTCGATACGTCCATCATCCTTCTCCCCCAATATCTGCGCGGCGGCTGTGCCTGCATATGCATTGTGAGAGACGGTTTTTTCCGGAGTTCAAATTCTTTGCAGCGGGCTGGCCGCCCCGTCTGTCGGCCATCGAGGAAAAATTCCAAACCTTCCACACGACCTTGCTTTCTACCTGTACAGGCTTTGTTTTCATCGTCGCCATGACCAAGGCTCTGACCAAGCAGGTAATCGAACACGGCATTTGGGTTAATGCGGTGGCGCCGGGGCCGATCTGGAACGTGTTGCAACCCAGCGGCGGCCAGCCCCGGGAGAAAATCGCCGACTTCGGCGGTCACCCCCCTATGAAGCGCCCCGGCCAGCCCGCAGAATGCGCACCACTCTATGTGTTTCTGGCCTCCAGGAGTCCTGTTACATCACCGGCGAAGTATTTGGTGTGACCGGGGGCAATCCGCTGCCGTAGCCATGGCTTGTCATCTATTCTCAACACCTCGGAAGCCTGCATGCGACCTGCCATGAGCAAAGAACCGAAAAACCCGCTGGAACAATCGCGCCTGAAACTGTTGATTGACTCGGTGGTGGACTACGCCATCTACATGATCGACCCGCAAGGCGTGGTATCCAGCTGGAACGCCGGCGCGGCACGGATCAAGGGCTACACCGAGGCGGAAATCCTCGGCGCCAATTTTTCCTGCTTCTACACCCCCGAAGACCGACGCAACGGCCTGCCGCAGCGAGCCTTGCGCACGGCGATCGAGGAAGGTCGGTTCGAAGGCGAAGGCTGGCGGCTGCGCAAGGACGGCACGCCGTTCTGGTCCCACGTGGTGATCGACCCGATCCGCAGTCCCGAGGGCGTTTTGCTCGGATTTGCCAAGATCACCCGCGATCTCACCGAGCGCAAGGCTGCCGAGGAAACCCTCAAGCAGAGCGAGCAGCAGTTCCGCCTGCTGGTACAGAGCGTCACCGACTACGCGATCTACATGCTTGACCCCGAAGGCCGGGTCAGCAACTGGAACCTGGGAGCGCAGCGGATCAAGGGTTACATGCCCCATGAGGTGGTCGGCCAGCATTTTTCCCTGTTCTACACCCCCGAGGACCGCGAGAACGGCGAGCCGCAGCGGGCGCTGGAGGTGGCGATCCGCGATGGCCGCTTCGAAAAGCAGGGCTGGCGTGTGCGCAAGGACGGCACTCGATTCCTCGCCCATGTGATCATTGATCCGATTCGCGGCGAGACCGGCAAACTGCTCGGCTTTGCCAAGATCACCCGCGACATCAGCGAATCGGTCCAGACCCAGCGCGAACTGGAAAAGGCCCGCGAAGCGCTGTTCCAGTCGCAGAAACTCCAGGCCATCGGCCAACTCAGTGGCGGCATCGCCCACGACTTCAACAACCTGCTGACGGTGATTCTCGGCAACCTGGAGTTGCTGCGTAAACGCGCCGGCGACGATCCCAAGGTCCTGCAACTGCTGGACAATGCCGCCCTCGGCGCCCAGCGCGGCGTGTCCCTGACCCAGCGCATGCTGGCCTTCGCCCGCCGCCAGGAACTCAAGACCGAGTCGGTGGCCTTGCCGCGGCTGCTGGAAAACATCACCGGGCTGCTGCGCAGCTCCCTCGGGCATCTGGTGACCATCCAGTGTGACTTGCCGCCGGACCTGCCGCCGATCCTGGCCGACGTCAACCAATTGGAGCTGGCGATCCTCAACCTGGCGACCAATGCCCGCGATGCCATGCCCCAGGGCGGGCGGATTCTGATCCAGGCTGTCGACTCGCAAAGGGGCCAGAGCCTGCCCACTGGTTTGCCCAACAAACCCTATGTCTGCCTGTCGATCAGCGACAACGGCCAGGGCATGGATGACGCCACCCTGGCCCAGGCTACCGATCCGTTTTTCACCACCAAAGGGGTAGGCAAGGGCACGGGCCTGGGCTTATCGATGGTGCATGGCCTGGCCGAGCAACTGGGCGGTTGCCTGGTGCTCAAAAGCGAACCGGGGCAGGGCACCTGCGCCGAACTCTGGTTGCCGCAGGCGATTGCGGTGGCGTCTGCGCTAACCCCGGCGGCCCAGCCGGAGGTGTCGGCACCGAGGCGCTTGTGTGTGTTGCTGGTGGACGACGACAACCTGGTCCTGATCAGCACCTCACTGCTGCTGGAAGACCTCGGTCATCAGGTGATCTGTCTCACCTCTGCCACCGAGGCGTTGCAAGTGTTCAAGAAACGCGACGATATCGACCTGCTGATTACTGACATGGCCATGCCGCTGGTGGATGGCGCGCAACTGGCGCAGGCGATTCGCGCACTGCGCCCGGACTTCCCGATCATCCTCGCCACCGGCTTCGCCCAGCGCCTCGATGGCTTTGTCGCCGACCTGCCGCGACTGGCCAAACCGTTCAGTCAGTTGGGCCTGATGGAAATCCTCAACAAGGCGATGGGGTGAACTTCCGAGCGCTCATCAAACTCCCTGGCCACGCTGCTTCAACCACACCGTCAAGCCCAACCCACCCACCGACAACGCCGCCGCCCAAAAGAAAATCCACGAATAGCCCAGATTCAACGCCACCGCCCCCATCAACGGCCCAGCAATGGCCAGTGCCAGGTCAAAAAACACCGCATAGGCACTCAAGCCGGCCCCCCGGCTGCTGCCAGGCACTTGCTTAATCGCTTCTACGCCCAACGCCGGATACACCAGCGACAGACCAAAACCGGTCAGCCCGGCGCCAATCAGAGCGAAGCCGGTCGAGGGCGCTAACCACAACAGCGTCAACCCCACTGCCTCAATACTCATGCAGGCAATGGCCGATCGGTAACCGCCAAAGCGATTGATGCTGGAAATAAACAGCAGCCGCGCCACGATGAAACACACGCCAAACACCGTCAGGCAATAAGCGGCACCGGCCCAGCCACGGTTGACGTAATACAGCGCGATAAAGGTGGTCAGTGTCCCGTAACCAATCGAGGCCAGGCACAGGCTGGCACCAAAGGGCGCTATCCGGCCGAACACCGACCAGAACGGCATCCGCTCACCGCGAATCACCGGCACTGCAGGTTTGTTGCGGATCAACAGCAGGGCACCCGCCGCCAGGACCGAAAGGGCGATCCCCAGGCTGGCAAACCCCCAGGCATCGATCATCACCACGCCGAGTGGCGCACCAATGGCGATGGCGCCGTAGGATGCAATGCCGTTCCAGGAGATCGAACGCGCGGTGTGCTCGGCGCCAACCTTGCCCATGCACCAACTGATGGTGCCCACCCCAATCAGCCCCTGGGCTACCCCTAATAGCAGTCGCCCAGCGATCAGTACGCCGAGGCTCAGCAACGGCCAGTTCTCCAGAAACGTGCTGAACAGGGTCAGCAGTCCGCTGAGGAAAATCCCCGTCAGGCCATAGACAATGGCGCGCTTGGTGCCGACCGTGTCGCAGGTGCGTCCGGCCATGGGCCGGCTAAGGAGGGTGGCCAGGTATTGCGAACCGATGGTCAGACCGGCAATCACGGCACTGAAGCCCAGATGCTCATGCACGTAGCCGGGCAGCACCGCGATCGGTAGGCCGATGCAGATGAAGGCAATGAAGGTATAGAAGACGATGGAGACGATTTGCAGGGTGATCGCCATGGAGCTGACGTGGGGGGCTTGCTGCGCAGACATGGTGGCTCATTCGCGGGCGGGCGGTAAGCCGCATCATGGCGCGGGACGGGGGCAAAAGGAAGCAGGCTAACGGTTTTTTCGACCAGCCCAGTCGAGAGGCTGTGGAGCAGCGCCCTCGACTGGATGAACCGGACTCAGTTCAAGCCCAGCTTGCCCCGCAGCGTCGACAGATCCTCAGCCAGGGTGTTGACCGGTCCGACCAGCGCCTTGCGATCGTTCGGCTTGACCTTGTCGTACGTCTCAAAGCCACCGTCAGCGGTTTTGTACTTGGCGAGGATCGTGTTGACGCTGGCAAAGTTCTTGTCGACCTTGGCCACAAAAGCCTTGTCCTGCTGTTCCAGTTGCGGGCGGAACAGCTCGACGATTTTCTTCGCTCCGTCGATGTTGCCCTGGAAGTCGTAGAGGTCAGTGTGACTGTAGCGGTCTTCCTCACCGGAGATCTTGGTCGCGGCCACTTCTTCGAGCAACGCTGCAGCGCCGCCGACGACTTTCTCAGGCGGGAAGGTCAGGCCGGCAACCCGTGCTTGCAGGTCCTTGACGTCCTTGTCCAGGCCATCGGCCAGGGCGTCCAGTCCCTGAGTGCTCTTCTCGGAAAACAACGAGTATTCGATACGGTGGAAACCGGTGAAATCTTCGGCCTTGACGCCTTGCTCGTGGTCATCGACCCGCGAGTCGATAGAGGCGTCGAGATCGCTGAACAACTCAGCGATCGGTTCGATCGACTCGTAGTACACCCGCGTCGGCGCGTAGAGATTTTGCGCGGTAGCCAGATCGCCTTGCTTCACCGCCGTGGTGAAGGCCTGGGTATGACTGGCCAGCTCATCAAGCTGTTCGGTGACGTAGATCTTGTAATCAGAAATCGGCCCCACCAGGTCCAGCGGCGCGGTGGCGGCGAAGACCGAAGCGGGGGCGTGCAGCAAACCAAGGGCGACCAGCAAAGCGAGAGACGACTTTTTCATGGGACTGTTCCGCGGGTGGGTGGGAAAATCAAAGTGCCGATCTTTGTAGGAGCGGGAGATGACGATCAAACCGAGGTTTTCGGCTGCGTGGCATCAAGCAGCGAACGACCAATGAAATCCTTGTCATCGGTGACCCCAGGCAGCGTGAAGAAATACCCACCGCCAATCGGCTTCAGGTACTCCTCCAGAGGCTCGCCATTGAGCCGGTTCTGCACGGTGATAAAGCCCTTGTGCAGGTCAGCCTGGTAACAGATGAACAGTAGGCCCATCTCCAGTTGGCCGTTCTTGCTCACGCCGTTGGAGTAGTTGAACGGCCGGCGCAGGATCCGGTTGGCCTGGGTCTGCGCGGTGCGCGGGTTGGCCAGGCGGATGTGGGCATCGAGTTTGGTCAGCTTGCCCTGGGGATCTTTGGCGTAATCCGGGACCTGGCTTTCATGCTGACCGCCAATCGGTGCGCCGCTGGTTTTCACCCGGCCCAGAATACTTTCCTGCTCCTGCAGCGGCGTCCGGTCCCAGCGCTCCACCAGGTTGCGGATGATCCGCACCGCCTGATAGCTGCCATGGCTGGCCCAGGCCGGTTCGTCGCCGCCGGGCTGGACCCACACCAGCTGATTCATCAACGGCCGGTCGTTGGAGTCCGGGTTGGCCGAGCCGTCGCGAAAACCCAGGTAATTGCGCGCACTTTGCGCCGGTTCGCCGGGCTTGCGCGGGGCCTGCGGCGGCACGCTGCCTTCCTGTTTCCAGCGCACCGCCAGCAGGTCCGGCAGGTTTTTCAGGATGTCGCGCAGGGCATGAATATTGGTGTCGATGCTGTTGGCACAAAACTGCAGGCTCAAGTCGCCATGGCAATAGTCCGGCTGCAGCGCATCGTTGGGAAATCCGACCATGCGGATCAACCGTCCGGGCTTGGCCGCGGCCAGGCCGAAGCGTTCGTCGAACAGCGACTCACCCACCGACACGGTGATGGTCAGGTTGTCCGGGGTCACCACCGGGCCAAGAATTCCGGAGTCCACGGGCGGCAGTTTCGGGTCGACCTCGGCCACCGGTCCGCCGTGCATGAGAAAGGCGATGCGTTGATCGAGGGTGCGGAACAGGCGCTCCAGATCCTTGCGGTCAGTGGCCAGCACATCGAACGACACCAGCATGCCCGAGGTCGGTCGCGGTGTGACAATGCCGCTCTGGTGCAGGCCATGAAAGGCCTGGCGCTCGTGGGTTTTCTCACTGCTGGGGGCCACGGTGACGGGCGCCGGATTGGCGGCCATGGCCGGGCAACTCAAGCTGCTGCCGGCGAGTGCGACGCCGGCGGCACCCATGCCAAGCAAGACGCGGCGGCGTTGGGCGTTGATTTGATCTGGATCGTTCATCAGTGGGGTCTTCTGCTTACAGGCCGGAAAGGCCAAGGGCGGGATCGATTGCGTCGAGTGCGTCGGCCAATGTCCTGGCTTGGTCGGCGATGCGTTTGCGCCTGTCAGGGTCGACGCTGTCGTAATGGCGGTAGCCATCCTTCAGCCGCAGGCTGTCGAGTTCGGCATCAAGGGCCGTGGCGCTGCGATCGATCTGCTCCAGCAACGGGCCGTTGCCCTTGCTCAGCAACGGACGCAACAGCTCAAAGACTTTGCGGGCAGCCTCGAGATTGGCGGCAAAACCGTTGAGGTCGAGGTGGCTGTAGCGTTCCTCCTCGCCACTGGTTGCTCGCACATCAGCCAGGCTGCGCAGGTTGCGCACCACACTGCTGACCAGTTGTTCGGGTGGCAGCGATTGCGCCAACAGTTGTGGCTTGAGCTGGCTGACGTCAGCCAGCAAGCGCGCCGCGATGCTGTTCAGGCCTGTCGTGCTGCGCTGCTGGAACAGGCCGTATTCGATGCGGTGGAAGCCGACAAACTGTGGATCCTGCTCGCGCTGCTCGAAGTAATCGGCGCGAGCATTGATCGCGTTGTCCAGCTCCGACAGGCGTTGCGCCGCCGGTGCCAGGCGCTGATAGGCCACCCGTGCCGTCAGGTACAGTGCCTGCGCCTGGTTGAGATCGCCGGCATCAATGGCCTGTTGCAAGGCGCCAACCGCCTTGATCAGCGCATTGCTTTGGCCATTGAGGTAAACGCGGAACTCCGACAACGGGCCCACAAAGGCTATCAGTGACGGTCGGGCCTTGGCCGCAGCATTAGAGGCAGCGGTCGGGGTTACGTGCAAGATGCCGCGTGGGTTGCTCAGCAGGCCACAGGTAATGCTGTAGTCACCCGGCTGCAGATTCGCATTAATCACCTGGCTCAAGCCTGGGGCGATATTTTCCCGTTCTTCAAGCACCAGCACGCCGTCGAGGATTTCCCACTCCACCGCCCGTTCGGAGCGGTTGACGATGCGAAAGCTGCTGTGTCCCGCCGCGACCGTGAGGGCGTTGGGCTCGCAGCTGTGGGCGTCAATGTTGACGGTGATCTCGCCGAGATGGGCCTGACGCTTGGCGGCGGCCATGTTCGAGGCGTAGTAGAACAACCCGCCAGCAGCGATCATCACGATCACCGAGCCGGCCAGGGCCCAGCGCAAGGCACGCGCCGGCGGTGGGGAAAACGGTGGCTGACTGGTCATGAGTGCCCTTGTTGACGGGAAACGGAAGAAGTCGGGGTGGTGACCGGTTTGTCGCCAGAGCCGGCTGGCAGGAAAAACATCAGCAACGCCACGACCAGGTACATCAGGTAGGCACCCAGGGTGCTGACGGTCGGCGCGTCCTGATAGCCGAACATGCCGGCCAGCACCGAGCCCAGCGGGCCGTCCACGGGCAGGCTGGCGCTGATGTCGAACACCACCTCCTGCAGGTCGTTCCAGACCCCGGCCTCATGCAGGGCCTGGACCGAACTGGCGAGAATCCCGGCGGCCACCACCAGGATGAACAGTCCGGTCCAGCGAAAGAACGCTGAAAGATTCAGGCGCAGGCTGCCGCTGTAGATCAGCCAGCCGATGAGAATCGCCAGCAGCAGGCCGAGCAGGGCGCCGATCGGTGCGCCGGGGCCTTCGCTCTGCTGGAACACGGCCAGGAGGAAGAACACGGTTTCCAGGCCTTCGCGGGCCACGGCGAAAAACACCATGGCGATCAGCGCGGTGACCTGATGCCGCGAGCCGGTCATGGCCGCTTCCAGCGAAAGCTGCAGTGAATGCTTGATCGAACGCGCGACCTTGCGCATCCAGAACACCATCGAACTGAGGATGGCCACCGCCACCAGACCGATCACTCCTTCGAACAATTCCTGCTGTTTCTGCGGGAATTCAGCGCTGAGCAGTTCCAGGCCACCACCCACCAGCAGCGCCAGCGCGGCGGCGAGAAACACGCCGATCCACACCGCGGGCAGCCATTGCCCACGCCCGGTTTGCTTGAGGTAACTGGCAATGATGCCGACGATGAGCGCCGCCTCAATGCCTTCGCGCAGCATGATCAGAAAGGGAACCAGCATTGAGCACCGCATCTTGCAGGAGGAAGAAAAATTTGTAACTTAATGATACTCATTGCTAAACACGGATAATTGGCATTTATCTGAACCAATGCTGAACAGCCCCTAAATCGTCATGACCCCGAGCCCTTAGCCTTTAGCCGCCTGTGGATTCCCCCGGCCATCCGTTAAGATGGCGAGCAAACAACAACAGGAGCCTTGCACGCGTAATGTCGGAAAAAGACACCATCTCCATGCAACTGGTACGCGAAGCGCTGCTGCAAAGCTGCACGCCCGAGGCCACCGCCGAAGTCCTGCTCAAGGTCGGTATCGATCCGCAAGGGTTGCAACAGCCTGACGCGCGCGTCCCGGCCAGCGCCTATGCGCGGCTGTGGCGTCTGCTGGCGCGGCGCGGCGACGACGAGTTCTTTGGCATGGACCCGCGCCAGTTGAAATCCGGCAGCCTGGCCTTTCTCTGTCAATGCGCCATGGCCCAGCCAACGCTGGCGTCCGGCCTGAACGCCGGATTGGGTTTCCTGTCGTTAATGCTGGAGCGCATGCCGGCTCAACTGGTGCATCAACAAACCCTGGCGGAAATCGTCCTGATGGAAGACGACCATCCGCCCCGGCGCGCTTTCACCTATTTCACTTATTGGATGATCGTCCACGGCGTGGCGTGCTGGCTGGCGGGGCGGCGGATCCCGATCCTCGCCATCGAGCTGCGTTGCGCCGAGCCGGATTTTTGCGACGACTATCAGGTGATGTTCTCGCAGAACCTGCGATTCGACCGGCCACGCACGCGGATGATTTTTTCCGCCGACTGCCTCGACCTGCCGATCAAACGCAGCGCCGAGGAGCTCAAACGCTTCCTCGCCCTGGCCCCGGCCAACATCCTGGTCAAGTACCGCGACCCGCAAAGCCTGGCTAGCCGGATCAAGCTCGACCTGCGGCAACTGCCCGCCGAGCGCTGGCCGGAAACCGAGAGCCTGGCCCAGCAGCTGTGCATGTCCGCCTCGACCCTGCGTCGCCGCCTGGCCGAAGAGGGCCAGACCTATCAGGGCTTGAAAGACAGTGTGCGCAAGGAGTTGGCCATTGCCTGGCTGGCGGAACCGGCGATCAGTTTCACCGAGATCGCCGAGCGACTCGGGTTTGCCGATACCAGTTCGTTCTATAAAGCCTTTCGCAAATGGTCAGGCTCCAATCCTGGGCATTACCGCAGCCTGATTCTCAGCGAAGCCCACTGAGGGAGGCCCGAACCAGACACCTGCCGCCAGGTTTTGCGCGATGCGTGGAGTTGGCCAAAGCAGTCACGCAACTTGAAAGCTTTGACCATTGTCGCGCGCGCCGCTCAGAGCGAGTATTTCGTGGATTTTCGAGGTTCCCCCAACCAATAAAAAGTAAAGAGGGATTCTGCTAATGCGCGACTACCTGTCTGCAACTTCTCAGTTCAACTACCAACAGACTGTCGATGCGGCGCTGCACGGCTCGCTGACGGCGCTCAATGCCTGTGTCGAATGCTGCGACCGGCATGCGTTGCCCGGGCGTATCGCCCTGTTCTGGGAGGGGCGCGACGGTTCCAGCGCGACCTACACCTTCAGTGACTTGCAGGACAAAGCCGCGCGCTTTGCCAACTTCCTCCAGGCCCAGGGCGTGAAGAAGGGCGACAAGGTCGCCGGCCTGCTGCCGCGTAACGTCGAGCTGCTGATTGTGGTGCTGGCGACCTGGCGCATCGGCGCGGTGTACCAGCCGCTGTTTACCGCCTTCGGGCCCAAGGCCCTGGAACATCGCCTCGGCAGCTCAGGCGCGGCCGTGGTGGTCACCGATGCGGTGAACCGGCCGAAACTCCTCGAAGTACCGGACTGCCCGACCACGGTCACCGTCACGGGCGCCAAGGGCCAGGGCCTGGTGCGTGGCGATTTCAGTTTCTGGGCCGAACTGGCCAACCATTCCAATCAGTGTGAACCGCTGCTGATGAACGGCGAAGACCCGTTCCTGTTGATGTTCACCTCGGGCACCACCGGGCCGTCGAAAGCGCTCTACGTGCCGCTCAAGGCCATGGTCGCGTTCCAGAGCTACACCCGCGACGCCGTGGACCTGCGCCCGGAAGACGCGTTCTGGAACGTCGCCGATCCGGGCTGGGCCTACGGCATCTACTTCGGTGTCACCGGTCCTTTGAACATGGGCCACCCGATTACCTTCTACGACGGTCCGTTTACCCTCGAAAGCACCTGCCGGGTGATCAACAAGTACGGGATCACCAACCTGACCGGCTCGCCGACCGCTTACCGCTTGCTGATCGCCGGCGGCGATGAATTCGCCAAGAGCATCAAGGGCAAGCTGCGGATCGTCAGCAGTGCCGGCGAGCCGCTGAACCCGGAAGTGATCCGCTGGTTCGCCGACAACCTCGATGTCGTCATTCATGACCACTATGGCCAGACCGAGCTGGGCATGGTGCTGTGCAACCACCATGGCCTTGAGCATCCGGTGCATGTCGGCGCCGCCGGCTTTGCTTCGCCGGGCCACCGCATCGTGGTGCTGGACGACAACTACAATGAATTGTCGGTCGGCCAGCCGGGGATCCTGGCCATCGACCGCAGCCAGTCGCCGATGTGTTGGTTCCCGGGCTACGAAGGCGCACCGACCAAGGCCTTTGTCGGCAATTACTACCTGAGCGGCGACACCGTCGAGCTCAATCCGGACGGCAGCATCAGCTTTGTCGGACGCAGCGACGACGTGATCACCACCTCGGGCTACCGGGTCGGTCCGTTCGACGTCGAAAGCGCGCTGATCGAGCACCCGGCGGTGATCGAGGCGGCAGTGGTCGGCAAGCCCGATCCGGAGCGCACCGAACTGGTCAAGGCCTTCGTCGTGCTCAGCGCCCAATACCTGGGCTCGCCAGCGCTCGCCGAAGAGCTGCGCCAACACGTGCGCAAGCGCTTGGCCGCGCACTCGTACCCCCGTGAAATCGAATTTGTCAGCGATCTACCGAAAACCCCAAGCGGTAAATTGCAGCGCTTTATCTTGCGCAACCAGGAAATCGCCAAGGCTCAAGAGGCCGCGGTTAACAAGGCTACAGCTTGATTTAAGGAAACCATGATGCAGATCGAGAACAAGGTATTTATCGTCACCGGCGGCGCATCCGGACTGGGTGCGGCCACCGCCGAACTGTTGGTGGGCGCCGGCGCCAAGGTCATGCTGGTGGACATGAACGCCGAAGCCGTTGCCGCTCAGGCCCAGCGCTTGGGAGCACACAGTGTGGTGGCCGATATCAGCAACGAAGACGCGGCCCAGGCGGCGGTACAGGCCACGGTCGAGGCCTTCGGCGCGGTCAACGGGCTGGTCAACTGCGCCGGTATCGTGCGTGGCGAGAAGATCCTGGGCAAAAACGGTCCGCATCTGCTTTCAAGTTTCAGCCAGGTGATCAACGTCAACCTGATCGGTAGCTTCAATATGCTGCGCCTGGCCGCAGCCGCCATCGCCGAAACCGCGCCCGATGCCAATGGCGAGCGCGGTGTGATCATCAATACCGCCTCGGCCGCTGCCTTTGACGGGCAGATCGGCCAGGCGGCCTACGCCGCCTCCAAAGGGGCGATTGCCAGCCTGACCTTGCCGGCTGCGCGCGAACTGGCGCGCTTCGGCATCCGCGTGATGACCATAGCCCCAGGGATTTTCGAAACACCGATGATGGCCGGCATGACCCAGGAAGTGCGTGATTCGCTGGCCGCCGGTGTGCCATTCCCGCCACGCCTGGGCAAACCTGCCGAATACGCGGCGCTGGCACGCCACATCATTGAAAACAGCATGCTCAATGGCGAGGTGATCCGTCTCGACGGTGCCTTGCGCATGGCCGCCAAATAAGGAGTCATGAACATGACCACTCAGAACGATCCAATTGTCATTGTCAGCGCGGTGCGCACGCCGATGGGCGGGTTCCAGGGCGAGCTGAAAAGCCTGACCGCGCCGCAACTGGGCGCCGCGGCAATCCGCGCGGCAGTCGAGCGTGCCGGTGTCGCCAGCGATGCGGTGGAAGAAGTGCTGTTCGGCTGCGTACTGCCCGCCGGCCTCGGCCAGGCGCCGGCGCGCCAGGCAGCCCTCGGCGCCGGTCTGGACAAGTCGACCCGTTGCACCACCCTCAATAAAATGTGCGGTTCGGGCATGGAAGCGGCGATTCTCGCCCACGACATGCTGCTCGCCGGCAGTGCCGAGGTGGTGGTCGCCGGCGGCATGGAAAGCATGTCCAACGCCCCGTACCTGCTGGACCGTGCCCGCAGCGGCTACCGCATGGGCCACGGCAGCGTGATCGACCACATGTTCCTCGATGGCCTCGAAGATGCCTACGACAAGGGCCGCCTGATGGGCACCTTTGCCGAAGATTGCGCTCAGGAGCACGGTTTCACCCGGGAAGCCCAGGACGCCTTTGCCATCGCCTCGACCACCCGCGCCCAACAGGCGATCGCCGATGGCAGCTTCAACGCCGAGATCGTGCCGTTGCAGGTGATGGTTGGCAAAGAGCAGAAAACCATCAGCCATGACGAGCAACCGCCCAAGGCCAAGCTGGACAAGATCAGCAGCCTGAAGCCGGCGTTTCGCGACGGTGGCACGGTGACCGCCGCCAACTCCAGTTCGATTTCCGATGGCGCCGCGGCCTTGCTGCTGATGCGTCGCAGCGAGGCGCAAAAGCGTGGCTTGCAACCGCTGGCAGTGATCCACGGGCATGCGGCGTTTGCCGATACTCCGGGACTGTTCCCGGTGGCACCGGTGGGGGCGATTCAGAAGTTGCTGAAGAAAACCGGCTGGAACATCGACGACGTCGAGCTGTTCGAAATCAACGAAGCCTTCGCCGTGGTCAGCCTGGTCACCATGACCAAGCTGGAAATTCCCCATGACAAGGTCAACGTCCACGGCGGCGCCTGCGCCCTCGGCCATCCGATCGGCGCATCGGGCGCGCGGATACTCGTGACCCTGCTCTCGGCCCTGCGCCAGAAAGGTCTGAAACGCGGCGTTGCGGCGATCTGCATCGGCGGCGGCGAAGCCACGGCGATGGCCGTTGAATGCCTGTACTAACGGCCGATCCAGGAGCTGTCCATGCTACCCAATGACGAACAACTGCAAATCCGCGAAGCCGCCCGGCAGTTTGCCCAGGAACGCTTGAAACCCTTTGCCGCCGAGTGGGACCGCGAGCATCGCTTTCCCAAAGAGGCCATCGGTGAAATGGCCGAGCTGGGCTTTTTCGGCATGCTGGTGCCGGAACAGTGGGGCGGTTGCGACACCGGTTACCTGGCCTACGCCATGGCCCTGGAAGAAATCGCCGCCGGCGATGGCGCCTGCTCGACCATCATGAGCGTGCACAACTCGGTGGGCTGCGTGCCGATCCTCAAGTACGGCACGGATGAACAGAAAGAACGCTTCCTCACACCTTTGGCCAGCGGCGCCATGCTTGGCGCCTTTGCGCTGACCGAACCCCAGGCCGGCTCCGACGCCAGCGGCCTGAAAACCCGCGCCCGGCTGAACGGCGATCACTATGTACTCAATGGCTGCAAGCAGTTCATCACCTCCGGGCAGAACGCCGGGGTGGTGATCGTGTTCGCGGTGACCGACCCGAGTGCCGGCAAGCGTGGTATCAGCGCGTTTATCGTGCCCACCGACTCACCGGGCTACAAAGTCGCGCGGGTCGAGGACAAGCTCGGCCAGCACGCCTCCGACACCTGCCAGATCCTCTTCGAGGATGTGAAGGTGCCGGTGGCCAATCGTCTGGGGGAGGAGGGTGAAGGTTACCGGATCGCCCTGGCCAACCTCGAAGGCGGACGCGTCGGCATTGCCTCGCAATCAGTCGGCATGGCCCGCGCCGCGTTCGAAGCCGCCCGTGACTACGCCCGCGAGCGGGACAGTTTCGGCAAGCCGATCATCGAACACCAGGCGGTGGCGTTCCGTCTGGCGGACATGGCCACGCAGATCGCCGTCGCCCGGCAGATGGTGCATTACGCCGCCGCCCTGCGTGACAGCGGCCAGCCGGCGCTGGTGGAAGCCTCGATGGCCAAGCTGTTTGCCTCGGAAATGGCCGAGAAAGTCTGCTCATCCGCCTTGCAAACCCTCGGCGGTTACGGTTACCTGAGCGACTTCCCGCTGGAGCGCATCTATCGCGACGTGCGGGTCTGCCAGATCTATGAAGGCACCAGCGATATTCAGCGCATGGTCATTTCGCGCAATCTTTGAACAAGGAACCCTTGCATGAGTTACGAAACGATTTTGTTGGACGTCCAGGGTCGGGTTGGCCTGATCACTCTCAATCGCCCGCAAGCGCTGAACGCCTTGAACGCGCAGATTGTCAGTGAGCTGAACCATGCGCTGGACGGCCTGGAAGCTGATTCGCAGATCGGTTGCATCGTCATCACCGGCTCGAAGAAAGCCTTCGCCGCCGGCGCCGACATCAAGGAAATGGCCGAGCTGAGCTACCCGCAGATCTACCTCGACGACCTGTTCAGTGACAGTGACCGTGTGGCCAACCGCCGCAAGCCGATTATTGCCGCGGTGAACGGTTTTGCGTTGGGCGGTGGTTGCGAACTGGCGCTGATGTGCGACTTCATTCTGGCCGGTGACAACGCCAAGTTCGGCCAGCCGGAAATCAACCTGGGCGTACTGCCGGGCATGGGCGGCACCCAGCGCCTGACCCGTGCGGTGGGCAAAGCCAAAGCCATGGAAATGTGCCTGAGCGGGCGCTTGATCGATGCGGTCGAAGCCGAGCGTTGCGGCATCGTCGCGCGCATCGTGCCGTCGGATGAATTGCTGGACGAAGCGCTGAAAGTTGCTGCGGTCATTGCCAGCAAGTCGCTGCCGATTGCCATGATGACCAAGGAAAGCGTGAACCGCGCCTTTGAAGTCAGCCTGTCCGAAGGCGTGCGCTTCGAACGCCGGGTATTCCACGCCGCGTTCGCCACTCAGGATCAGAAAGAAGGCATGGCCGCGTTCATCGCCAAGCGTGCGCCGGAGTTTGTGGGTAAATAAACCCTTTTGATGCGCAATAAATAAACTGTGGGAGCCGGCTTGCCGGCAAGCCAGCTCCCACACGATCGGTTTACACCAGGTAGTTCTTCAGCTCCCGCGCAATCACCATCCGCTGAATCTCGCTCGACCCCTCGTAGATCTGCGTGATCCGCGCATCGCGGTAATAGCGCTCCACCGGATAATCTTCCAGATACCCATAACCCCCGTGAATCTGAATCGCCGAGGAGCAAACCTTTTCGGCCATTTCCGAGGCGAACAGCTTGGCCTGGGAGGCTTCCGACAGGCACGGTTTGCCGGCACTGCGCAGGCGGGCGGCATGGAGAATCAGCAGGCGGGCGGCGTTGAGGCGGGTGTGCATGTCGGCGAGCATGTTGGCGATGCTCTGGTGCTCAATGATCGGCTTGTCGAACTGCACTCGGTCGCGGGCATAGGCCAGGGCTGCTTCGAAGGCGGCGCGGGCGATGCCCAAGGACTGGGCGGCGATGCCGATGCGCCCGCCTTCAAGGTTGGACAGAGCAATCGCCAGGCCCTTGCCGCGTTCGCCCAGCAGGTTCGCCTCGGGGATCACGCAATTGTTCAGGGTCACTGCGCAGGTATCGGAGGCGCGGATGCCCATCTTGTGCTCGCTGCGATCGACGATGAACCCCGGATTATCAGTGGGCACCAGGAACGCCGACAGACCTTTCTTGCCCAGCTCCGGGTCGGTGACGGCGAACACGATCGCCAGTTTCGCCCGCTTGCCGTTGCTGACAAATTGCTTGGCGCCATTGATCACCCACTGGCCGTCGCGCAACTCGGCGCGGGTGCGCAGATTGTTGGCTTCGGAACCGGCCTGGGGTTCGGTCAGGCAGAAGCAGCCGATGGTCTGACCGCTGGCGAGGTCGGCCAGCCAGGTCTGTTTCTGCTCTTCAGTGCCGTAGTTGAGCACCGGGCCGCAGCCCACCGAGTTGTGAATGCTCATCAGCGCACCGGTGGCGCCATCGCCGGCGGAAATCTCTTCCACCGCCAGCGCGTAGGCCACGTAGTCGACGTAGGTGCCGCCCCATTCTTCAGGGACCACCATGCCCAACAGGCCCAGTTCACCCATCTTCGCCACCAGGGCGTCATCGATCCAGCCGGCTTTTTCCCAGGCCTGGGCATGGGGGGCGATTTCGCCGCGGGCAAAGTCCCGGGCCATGTCGCGGATCATCACCTGTTCTTCGGTCAATTCAATATCGTGCATGTCTCAGCTCCCGCTCTGGGCAAAACCGCTGAAGAAACTCGCCACGTGCGCGGCATCCAGCGCCTGCACGGTCGGTGGATTCCAGCGAGGGTTCTTGTCTTTGTCGATCAGCAGCGCGCGTACGCCTTCGATCAGGTCACCGCGTTCAAACCACTGGCGGTCCAGGTGCAATTCCAGGGCAAAACAGTGCTCCAGGCTCAGTTCACGGCCACGACGGAGCATTTCCAGGGTCACGGCCATGGCCAGGGGCGAGCGGGTCTGCAGCAGGTCGGCGGTGGCCAGTGCCCACTCGCGACTGTCAGCGACCGTGACCGCGCGCAACTGCTCGATGATGCTCGCGACGTCGGGCAAGGCAAAGAAATGATCGATGGCCGGGCGCAGGGCCTGCAGCGGTGCATCGGGCAACTGCTGCACGGCCAGTTGGGCGAGCAGCCCTTGCAGGTCCTTGAGCGGGGTGTCGTGCCATTGCAGTTGATCGAGACGCTGGTCCAGTTCAGCCAGTTTGGCGCTGTCCAGGCACCAGTCGGCCAGGCCGCAGTACAGCGCGTCGGCGGCACGAATCTGCACGCCGCTGACGCCGAGGTAGATCCCCAGCTCGCCAGGAATCCGCGACAGGAAATAGCTGCCGCCGACATCCGGGAAGTAGCCGATGCCCACTTCCGGCATCGCCAGGCGGCTGCGCTCGGTGACCACGCGCAAGTCGGCGCCCTGGACCAGGCCCATGCCGCCGCCGAGAACAAAACCGTCCATCAGTGCGAGCACCGGTTTGCGGTAGTGGTGGATGGCCAGGTCGAGGGCGTATTCCTCGACGAAGAAGTCTTCGTGCAGGGTATCGCCGGTCTTGAAGCTGTCATGCAGCGAGCGGATATCGCCACCGGCACAAAAAGCTTTCTCGCCGGCGCCGCGCAGGACCACGGCATGCACCTGGTTATCGGCGGCCCAGGCATCGAGTTGCCGGTGCAGATTGCGCACCATGTCCAGGGTCAAGGCATTGAGACCGGCGGGGCGATTGAGGGTCAGGTGACCGATGTGGTTGCGGACCTCGGCGAGGACTTCGTTCTGCGTGGCGTCCATGGACTGGGTTGCCGGAGATGTAACCTGAGCAGTCATCAGTAACTCCCTGCTTTTATTGTTCTTTATAGACAAACCCGCGCGCGGGCGATGGTCGATCGTAACAGTGCAAATTTGCGATGTACAACCTCGAAGAATGCAGGTCTGGTATGCATTTTTGCAGTATCAAAAGCGCTATATCGGAGGTTTGTGTGGCCCAAGGGCATTCGCGACAGAATCGGCTGTGAATCTGCCGACATCAGCGCAAGCGTGCTGTTTGCAAAGCACCGAACGACACCGCGCGCCGTGCCTCAATTGGCATTCTGACTGCGCATTTGAAGCCATCTGCTCCATGGCATTCAAGCGCGGTGCGGTGATCGATCGGATCCCCCATTACAAAAACGAAAATCGGGACATACGAAAATGAAAACCTCATGGTTGACCTTGCCAGTAGTAGCGTTGCTGTTGTGCTCGACCGGCGCCAGCGCCAAAGAGTGGAAAGAACTACGATTCGGCACCAACCCCAGCTATCCACCTTTTGAATCGACCACTGCCGATGGCGGCGTCCAGGGCTTCGGGATCGATCTGGGCAATGCGATCTGCGCCGAACTGAAACTCAAGTGTGTGTGGATCAGCAATGATTTCGACGGTTTGATTCCGGCGCTCAAGGCCGGAAAATTCGACGCCATCCAGTCCTCGATGACGGTGACCGACGCGCGCAGCAAGCAGATTGACTTTACCGACCGCCTGTACGCCGGACCGACCGCCATCGTCACGCGCAAGGATTCGACCCTGCAACCCACTGCCGAATCCCTCAAGGGCAAGACCCTGGGCTTCATGCAGGGCACCATCCAGGAAACCTACGCCCGGGCCAAACTGGCGCCGGGTGGTGTGCAGTTGCGCGCTTACCAGAATCAGGATCAGGTCTACGCCGATTTGGTTTACGGGCGCCTGGATGCCTCGATCCAGGACAAGCTGCAGGCGCAGATGAGTTTCCTCGCTTCGCCCCAAGGCGCCGACTTCAAGAACAGCGAAGGCATCAGTGACCCGCTGATTCCTTCGCAAATCGCCATTGGCCTGCGCAAGGACAATGACGAACTCAAGGCCATGCTCAATGGCGCCATCAAGGCCCTGCACGAAAAGGGCATCTACGCGCAGATCCAGCGCAAATATTTCGGCGACCTCGACCTCTACAACAACTGATCCCCGCGTCCTTACCCCTGTGCCGTACTCCACGGTGCAGTGGTGAGCCGTGGCGCCTCGATACAGGTGATTCGCGTGACTACCTTTCTCTCTGAACTGGGCCTGGACCTCTCGGCCCTGCAAGGCTATGGCCCACTGTTGCTGCACGGCACCTGGATAACGCTCAAGCTTTCGGCGCTGTCGCTGCTGGTGAGCATGCTCCTGGGGCTAATCGGCGCGGCGGCGAAACTGTCGCCTTCGCGCTTGCTCAATCTGCCAGCGACCTTCTACACCACGCTGATCCGAGGCGTGCCCGACCTGGTGCTGATGCTGCTGATTTTCTATAGCCTGCAAGGCTGGTTGAGCAGCCTGACCGAGGCTATGGGCTGGGCATACATGGAGATTGATCCTTTCGTTGCCGGCATCGTGACCCTGGGCTTCATCTACGGTGCGTACTTCACCGAGACCTTCCGCGGGGCAATTCTCAGTGTCCCGCGTGGGCAACAGGAAGCGGCGGCGTCCTTCGGCCTGAATCGCTGGCAGCGCTTTCGCTGCGTGGTGTTCCCGCAAATGATGCGTTTCGCCTTGCCGAGCCTGGGCAACAACTGGCTGGTGCTGCTCAAGGCCACTGCCCTGGTATCGATCATCGGCCTGTCGGACCTGGTCAAGGTCGCCCAGGAAGCCGGCAAGAGCACCTTCAATATGCTGGATTTCCTGCTCATCGCCGCCGCGCTGTATCTGCTGATCACCAGCGCCTCGAACTATCTGCTGCGGGTGCTGGAGCGGCATTACAACCAGGGCGTACGAGGGTTGACGTCATGATCGAACTGATATCCGAATACTGGAAACCCTTCCTCTTCAGCGACGGCTACAACCTCACTGGCCTGGCAATGACCCTGTGGTTGCTGGTGGCGAGCATCGTCCTGGGCTTTTTGCTGTCGTTGCCGCTGGCGCTGATGCGTACCTCACGGCGAGCACTGTTGCGCTGGCCGGTGCAACTATTCACCTACGTGTTTCGCGGCACACCGTTGTATATCCAGTTGCTGATTTGCTACAGCGGCATTTATGGCGTGGCTGTGGTGCGCTCGCAGCCGCTGCTCGAAGCGTTCTTTCGCGACGCGATGAACTGCACGTTGCTGGCGTTCGTGCTCAATACCTGTGCCTACACGGTGGAGATCTTTGCCGGGGCGATCCGCAGCATTCCCTATGGTGAAATCGAAGCGGCGCATGCCTATGGACTGCGCGGCTGGCGCCTGTACCTGCAGTTGATCCTGCCTTCGGCTCTGCGCCGCGCGCTGCCGTTCTATAGCAACGAAGTGATCCTGATGCTGCATGCCACCTCGGTCGCGTTCACCGCCACCATCCCCGACATCCTCAAGGTCGCGCGGGACGCCAATGCCGCGACCTTCATGACCTTCCAGGCGTTCGGCATCGCCGGGCTGTTGTACCTGGGCCTGTCGTTCGCCCTGGTCGGCGGTTTCCGCCTGGCGGAGAAGCGCTGGCTGAGTTTTCTCGGCCCGAGCCACTGAGGCTGCGGGTGGCTGTCGCAACAACCTTTCCTTTCTATCCAGACCGGCACCGACAAGGGTGCGGGTCCAGGGGTGATACATGTACAAGTTGACTGTTGAGAATCTGTATAAACGTTTTGCCGACAACGAAGTGCTCAAAGGCGTCTCGTTGAATGCCCGGGCCGGTGACGTGGTGAGCATGATCGGCGCCAGTGGCTCGGGCAAAAGCACCATGTTGCGCTGCATCAATTTCCTCGAGCGCGCCGATGAGGGTGCCATTGCCCTGGACGGCGAGCGTATCATCACGCGCCAGGCCCCCGGTGGCATGCGCGTAGCCGATCCGGCACAGTTGCAGCGTTTGCGCACGCGGTTGGCCATGGTGTTCCAGCATTTCAATCTGTGGAGCCACCTGAACGTGCTGGAAAATATTATGCTCGCACCCTGCAAGGTACTGGGGGTGAGTCGCAAGGAGGCTGAAGCCAGCGCCCGGGCGTATCTGGACAAAGTCGGCCTGCCACAACGGGTGGCCGAGCAGTATCCGGCGTTTCTTTCCGGAGGCCAGCAGCAACGGGTAGCGATTGCCCGTGCGTTGGCGGTGGAGCCGCAAATCCTGTTGTTCGACGAGCCGACGTCGGCCCTCGATCCGGAGTTGGTGGGTGAAGTACTGAAGGTGATTCAGGCGCTGGCCGAGGAGGGTCGGACCATGCTCATGGTGACCCACGAAATGGGCTTCGCCCGCAAGGTCTCAAGCCAGGTGCTGTTCCTGCATCAGGGACGAGTCGAGGAGCAGGGTGATGCAAGTATCCTCGATCGGCCACAAAGCGAGCGTCTGCAGCAATTTTTATCGGGCCGTTTGAAGTGAGGCAAGACGTACATGGCGGATATCCGCGATCTGTCGATCGTGCTTGATCGTATCGATCAGGCGATCATCGAGGTGCTGCGCCACGACGGGCGCATCACCTATCAGAAGCTCTCCGAGCGCGTGCACCTGACACCCCGGCCGTGCCTGGAACGGGTGCGCAAGCTGGAGCAGTTGGGGGTCATCCGCGGCTACGGGGCGATTCTTGACGAAAAGAAACTGACCCCGGGCCTGTCCCTGCTGGTGTTGGTTGCCTTGTCCAACCAGAGTGGCCGGGCCGCGCAAAAAGCCTTCGAGGCGACCGTGCGTGCCTGCCCGCAAGTGCTCGAATGCCAGTTGATCAGCGGTGCCTTCGACTACAGTCTGCGCATGCGCTGCCGGGACATGGAGCACTACCGGGTACTCACCGAACTCTGGTTCGATGACCCGGAACTGCACATCGACAAGCTGGTCAGCCACCCCGAACTGGCGATGGTCAAGACCTCCAGTTGAGCCCTTCACCACCCTCGCGAATTCGGCTGAAAGCCTTCGGGTTTTCAGCCAATTCCAGCCCTGCCACAAGGTTTATCAGCCGGGTTTTTCCCGCCGCGACACCGACAATGAGTGCTCCCAACCCTCATTGAGTCAGTGCCCATGCAAACCACCAATACCGTCTTGATGATTCGCCCGACACGCTTTTCCTTCAATCAGGACACGGCGGCCAACAACCGTTTCCAGCGTCCGGCGCAAGTTGCCGAAGACGTCCAGCGCAAGGCTCTGGAGGAGTTCGACGGCTATGTCGCCGCGCTGCGCCAGCAGGGCGTGCAGGTGCTGGTCCATAACGACCGCGAAGCACCGCATACACCGGATTCGATCTTTCCCAACAACTGGTGGAGCAGCCATCCCGACGGCACCCTGGTGCTGTACCCGATGCAAGGCCATAACCGGCGGCTGGAACGGGACAAGGGCGTGCTCGACTGGTTGAAGGATCACTACCGGGTCGAGCACTTGCTGGATCTGTCCGGCCTGGAATTACAGGACATGTTTCTCGAGGGCACCGGCAGCATGGTCCTCGATCGCCAGGCGCGAATCTGCTACGCCGGCTACTCGACCCGCACCCATGCCCATGCGCTGGATCAGGTGGTCAATCACCTGGGCTATGAGTTGTGCGCATTCAACGCGGTCGATCGCCAGGGAGTGCCGATCTATCACACCAACGTGATGATGAGTGTTGGCACGCAACTGGCGGTGGTGTGCCTGGAATCGGTCGCGCTGACTGACGAGCGCCAGGCCTTGCAGGCGCGACTGGAAGACAGCGGCAAGCACCTGGTCGCACTGAACTGGGAGCAACTGGAAAGTTTTGCCGGCAACATGCTGGAGGTGCAGGGGGCCAGGGGAGAGCCGATCCTGGTCATGTCACGCACGGCCTGGCGCTCACTGGATGCCGCTCAGCGACGCATGATCGAGGCGCACAGCACGCCGCTGCCAGTGAACATCGACACCATCGAACGCATTGGCGGCGGCAGCGCGCGGTGCATGTTGGCGGAGGTCTACCTGAATCCCCACCTGCCGGCGAGCATTGCCGCCGGGCCGGGCGCCCGTTGACTTCAAGCGCTACGGCTGAGTACCTCACCGATGCTGCGGCGTTTGGCGTGACGTTCGCTGGCATGGATCAGTTGTTCGAGGTCTTCAGGGGTAACGTCGAAGAAGGCTTCAAGATCGGCCAAGGCAGCTTTCAGGTCCTCGGCATTGATTGCCTGATTGTCGGTGGGTGAACGCAGCACCTCGGGCACCGGCTCGGCGGCACGCTTGGGGTAGTGCACACGGGTCAGGTTGTTGTAGGCCAGGGCAAACAGCAGCAGGGTCGAGGCACCGAGCATGACCGGACCCAGGGCTTTCCAGTCGAGGGCGATGGTCGCCGGGTCGGCCAGCACCATCAGCAATGCCAGGGCCCCAGCCGGCGGATGCAGGCAACGCAGCCAGCACATCAGCAGCAAGCCGAGGCCCGCTGCCAGGCACGCGCTGCCCAGGCTGCGGCCGAGCACGTGTGCCGCCAGCAGCGCGACCACGGTGGCGCAGAGATAGCCACCGATGATCGACCAGGGTTGGGCCAAGGCACCGGAAGCCACTGCAAACAGCAACACCGCCGAAGCGCCCAAGGGGCCGATCAGATGCATGGCCACCTGCATGCCGAATACTTGTGCGCACACCCAGACACTGAGCAGCGTGCCCAGCGACATGCCGATGGCGGCGCGGCTCCATTCGGTGGGACGGGTATTGATGGCGGCGGGAATCCAGCGAGCAAGCATGGGCAGATCGGTCCAGTGACAAAGGGCGGGCAAAAAACAAGGGCTTGTACGGAGCACCGCAAAGCCCTTCAAGGGTTCCAACATATTGGGGGAGGAACCGGCACAGTGTGCCGCCCTGTATCGGTGCTGACAAATTCATATTAGTGCAGTTTCAGTGCATTAATTTTGAAGTAATTGCTGATTCAGGGGGCCGCCGGAAGGCGCAGCAGCAGGTACGGGGCCTTGTCGAAAGTGCCGCTAAGCACCGGTTTCAGGGACGTCAGGCGGGAATCTTTCAAGGCGGCAAAATCACTGCTGTCGACCATCAGCCAGGCCGGGCCGTCCCGATGCAGCACTTGCTCCTCGGAATGGGTGAATTCAGGCAACAGGTCCTGATCGAGGTTGACCATGAACTTGAT
This sequence comes from Pseudomonas fluorescens, assembly GCF_019212185.1. Taxonomy (NCBI): domain Bacteria; kingdom Pseudomonadati; phylum Pseudomonadota; class Gammaproteobacteria; order Pseudomonadales; family Pseudomonadaceae; genus Pseudomonas; species Pseudomonas fluorescens. Next base: position 3,477,360 of record NZ_CP078138.1, on the reverse strand, counting down.
CGCCTTGGCATCCTTGCCCATGCCATGCAGCAGCACCGGCGCAGGATCCTGCTGGATCAACGCGAAGGCGGCGCGGCTGAACGTGCGCGTGTCGTATAGCGAGCGCTGCGCAGGCTCGATCACCATGATGTAGCTCGACCACACCGCCAGCACTGCGCTGAAGGCCAACCCGACCGTGCGTGCGCGCGGCTGGAACAGCAGGACCAGGGCAAGCACTTGCAGGAACGCCAGTAGCCCGAGGATCCAACCCGGCGAGCCGAGCAGTTCCGGGAAGCGTCGCCTGGCCACCAGCACACCGACCATCAACACGCCCGGGATGATCAACCACAGGCCCTGTATCACGCCACGAATCCAACGCCACACCGGCAGCGAACTGCCCTGGAACGGATAGGCGCCAATGATCGCCGCCATCGGCAGCATGGGCAGCATGTACCGAGCTTTCTTCGCCATGGGAATCGACAGGCCGATCATCACCAGCAGCCCGGCTCCCAGGCAATACATCAGCAGGCGCCGGGCCGGACCGTGCTCGCGACGGCTAAACGCCAGGGCAACCAGCACCAGCACGGCCAGGGGATAGGCCAACGCGTAGTTACCCAGGGAACTGGTGAAGTAATACAGCGGTTCGCTGGCGCCTTCGCTGCCATCCATTCGGCCCATGAACTGCATGCGGATCACGTCCTGGACGAAGTCCGGCCCGCCACTGATATAGGCCAGCCACAGCAGCAAACCGATGCCCAGCGCCAGCAACACGGCGGCCATTGCGCCAAACCCAATCATCCGCCGCCACTGGCCGCTGAGCAGGTAGTAACTGCACAACACGCCGGTGGGCACGACCAGGCCAATCGGCCCCCGAATGGCAAACCCCAGCAGCACCAGCCCGAGTATCAGCGGCAGGCGCCGGGGTGCCTGATAGTGGTCGTGGGCGTACCCCAGGTAGAACACCGCGAATGTCAGCGCCGCGATCATCTGGTCGAGGGACACGGCACGGGTTTCGCTGATGAAGGTATTGCTCAGCAGCAACAGGGCGATGCTGCACAGGGCCCAGGTGCGGGAGCAGGGCGCCAGCAGGCGATAGACCAAGGTGACTATGACGGCCGAGGCGAGGGCGCTGGGCAACCAGGCGGTCAATGCATTGACCTGACCGAACGGCAGCGACAGCAGCCAGGTGAAGATCGTCGATGTGGCCCAGTAGTCGGCGTAGGGCTGGCCATAGGTGGTGGGGAAGAACCCCGGCCCATGGCGCAGCATTTCTTCGGCGAACAACACAAAGCGGCTATCGAAGCCAATGGCGCTCTGTTGATAGACGCCTGCGCAGAACAGCAGCAAGGCCAACAGTCCCAGGCCCAGGGACTGTCGGCGTATCGTTGAGCAAGGCACGCCGCCGACTCAGGCGGCGTCAGTGTTGGCGCGCGGGTGTTGCGAGATGGGCAGGCTGCGCGACTCGCCACGTCCCATCGGGAAGTACTTGAAGCCCGCGCGAGCCAGGCGGTCGGCGTCGTACAGGTTGCGCCCGTCGAAGACTACCGGGGCCTTGAGACGTTGCCGGATCAGGTCGAAATCCGGGGCCTTGAACTGCTGCCACTCGGTGCAGATGATCAGTGCATCGGCATCCTTGAGCACCGACTCTGGCGTGCCCATCAGCAGCAGCTGGCTTTGGTCCGGGTAGAGGCGCTGGGTTTCCTGCATGGCCTCGGGGTCAAACGCGCTGACCGACGCACCGGCCGCCCACAGCGATTCCAGCAGCACCCGGCTCGGTGCGTCGCGCATGTCATCGGTGTTGGGTTTGAACGCCAGGCCCCACAGGGCGAAGGTGCGGCCCTTGAGGTCACCGTTGTAGAACGCCTTGATCCGCTCGAACAGCTTGTGTTTCTGCCGTTCGTTGATTGCCTCAACCGCCTGCAACAGATCGCTGGAGCAGTTGGCCTGCTCGGCGCTGTGGATCAACGCCCGCATATCTTTGGGGAAGCAAGAGCCGCCGTAGCCGCAGCCGGGATAGATGAAGTGATAGCCGATGCGCTGGTCGGCGCCGATGCCCAGGCGCACCGATTCGATGTCGGCCCCCAGGTGCTCGGCCAGCTCGGATATCTGATTGATGAAGCTGATCTTGGTTGCGAGCATGCAGTTGGCGGCGTACTTGGTCAGCTCGGCGCTGCGCAGGTCCATGTACAGGATGCGGTCGTGGTTGCGGTTGAAGGGCGCGTACAGGTCACGCATGACCTCGCGCACTTCTTCATTTTCGCAACCGATGATAATCCGGTCAGGACGCCGGCAGTCGGCTACCGCGGAACCTTCCTTGAGAAATTCCGGGTTCGAGACAATGTCGAACTGCAGGCTACGGCCAGCCGCTTGCAGCTTGCCGTCGATATGAGCGCGCAAGGTGTCGCCGGTACCCACCGGGACCGTGGATTTTTCCGCGAGAATCAGCGGCTGCTCGCGATAACGAGCCACTGCGTCCCCCACCGACAATACGTAACGCAGGTCCGCCGAGCCGTCTTCATCGGAAGGCGTGCCCACCGCGATAAACAGCACCCGGCCATGCTGGATCGCCAGCTTTTCATCACAGGTGAAACGCAACCGGCCGGACTCCATGCCGTCGCGTACCAGGGTCGACAGGCCGGGTTCGAAAATACTCACGTGGCCTTGCTTGAGCAGCTCGATCTTGTGCTCGTCAATGTCCATGCACACCACGTCATGGCCGACTTCGGCCAGCACAGCTGCCTGCACCAGGCCCACGTAGCCACTGCCGATTACACTGATTTTCATGAGGCGTTCCTGACGTCTGAAGGGCGATTGCCGCGAGAATTGATGATGACAACCCCAAGAATGACCAAAGCCACTCCCAGGGTCCGGGACAGGCTGAAGGGTTCGTTGAACAGCGGCAGGCTGGCGGCCAGCAGGTAGACCAGGGCGTAGCTGATGCTCAGCAGCGAGTAGGCACGTCCCAGCGGCAAGTCGCGCAGGGCTAGCAGCCAGCAGAGCATCGACAGCGCATAGGCCAGGATCGAGGCCAGCACCACGCCAACCGCCAGCAGGTCGACCGCGCCGGATTCCAGGACTGCCAGCCACTGGGTCGGCAGCGGCAAATGGCTCATGCTCCAGCGCATGCCCAACTGGGCGCTGCTGACCAACAGCACGCTGCCCAGGGCAAAGCCGATACCGCGCCTACTCATAGCTGGCCTCCCAGCAGCGCCACGCCGGCAATGACCACGGCGACGCCGATCCAGTGCCGGCGATCAACGCTTTCGTGAAAGACAAACCGCGCGATCAGGGTAATCAGCACAAAGTTCAGGCTGAGCATCGGGTAGGCGACGCCGACGTCCAGGCGTTGCAGCACCAGCAACCACACCAGCAGGCCCAGGCCCAGGCTCGCCAGGGCCAGCCACAGCCACGGCGAGCGCAATTTGGCCAGCAGGGTGGAGGGCTGGTCGCGCCAGCTTTCCACCGCGTACTTCTGGGCCACCTGGCCGAGGCAGGTCAGCAGACAGGCGAGGAGTATCCACAGCAGGCTCATGGCTGACTCTTGGCGAAGATCAGGATCACCAGGTTGCCCTGGTCGTACCGCTTGAAGTCCTGGGGCAACTGGTCGATTTCATAGTGTTCCTCGCCGTTGATGCGCATTACCACGCCGACTTGGCCTTCCTTGCGTGCATCGGCCATCCATTGGCTGACTTTGAGGAAGTCGACCCGACGATGCAGGGTGTCAGGATACGCCAGGCCATATTTCACTTCGCCGACGGTGTTGTAGAGTTCCACGTCCGGGCGCTTGAGGCGCCAGGCCAGGGCGGACGCAGCACCGAGGTCATTGCTCAGCAGATGGGTGCTTTGGCTGAGTTCGGCAACGTGATCGGCGATGAACTGGTCCGGGGTCTTGTTGTAGACCACGGAATTGGGCAGACCCGCTGGCACCAGTGCGACGAACAACCAACTGCCCAACACCGGCGCCGCCCACAGCTGCAACGGCCGCAGGGCTTGCACGGCACTGCAGAGGATCCAGCCGAGCAGCGCGACAAACACCAGTACCAGGTGACTTGGCTCGTTGTGGTAGAGCGGCTTCTTGATCTGGAAATACACGAGGGCCAGCAACACCAGCAGGCCAAGCACCAGGTTCAACACGCCGTTGACGCTGATGGCGCGGGTTTGCCTGGCTGCCAGGCGATCCACCAGGGCGTGGCCCATCAGCAGGGCCAACGGCAGCAGGCAGGGGAAGATGTAGCTTGGCAACTTGCCTTTGGCGACGCTGAAGAACAGCAGCGGCATCAGCAGCCAGATCAGCAGGAAGCCAATGCTTGCCTGACGACGCTCCTGCCAGGCTTGCTTGAACGCCACCGGCAGCAGCGCGACCCAGGGCAGGCTGAAAGCGACCAGCAACGGCAGGTAATACCAGAAGGGTTCGGCATGTTGCGCATCCTCGCCAGAGAAGCGGCGGATGTGTTCATGCCAGAAGAAGAAATTCCAGAAGTCCGGCTCCTGGGCGTGGATCGTCAGGGCCCAGGGCAGGCTCACGAGCACCGCGACCAGCACGGCGATGCCGCCGTAGGTCAGCAGTTCACGCAGGCGTTTTTGCCAGAGCAAATAGGGCAATGCCACCAGCACCGGCAATAACCAGGCGAGAAAACCCTTGGTCATGAAGCCCATGCCGCAGGCGAATCCGGTCAGCGCCCAGAAACCGACGCGCGCTCGCGGCGTCTGGCTGTCGCAGGCAAACCACAGCCCCACCAGGCTCAGATTGACCCAGAAGGTGAATTGCGGATCGAGGTTGGCATAGCCGGCCTGGCCGACCACCACGCAGAAGCTCATGTAGAGCAGGGCGCAGGTCAGGCTCTTGCGTGGGTCATTCCACAGGCGCCGGGCAATCATGTAGGCCAGCAACACGCTCAAGCCGGTACTCAGCGCCGAGGCGATGCGCACGCCGAACAGGTTGTCGCCAAAAATCGCCTGGCCGATGGCGATCATCCAGTAGCCGGCCACCGGTTTCTCGAAATAGCGGATGCCCATGAAATGCGGCGACGCCCAATGCCCGCTCAGGAGCATTTCCTGGCCAATTTGCGCATAGCGAGCTTCATCGGGAATCCACAAACCGTGGGTGACGGTCGGCAGCAGGTAGAACAGGCCGAAGGCCAACAGCAGAAGGGGCAACGCCCAGCGTCTGGTCATGCGCCTTGCACTCCCAGCCAGCCTTCACGGCCTTCGAGGGTGCCGCGCTGCACCTGGCCTGCCGGCAGGCCGGCGGGGTCGGCGGGCAGCAACTGGCCCAGGGGTTGGAACTGGATGTCACGCGCACGCGCATCCTTGAGCAATGCTCGGAAATGATCAGCCATCAGAATCCCTTCTACTTCTGCGTGGATGGTGTAGACGTTCAGCTTCTTGGGGCTGAAGCGCTCGAGAATAAAAGCGTTGAATGCTTCGACGGATACCAGCGGCCCGACCACTTCATCGAAGGTCGGCAGGTCGACCGGCACTTGCACGGCGCCGAGGCTACCGTCCGTCAGTCGTGGCTGGAACAGGCTGTGCCCGCGGCAGTCACTGTTGTAGCGAAAACCAAAGCGCTGCTTGGCCTCGATCACTCGCTCATCGGCACGCCAACCGGCCGCCGCCGAGCAATCGACCGCCTGGCCGAGAATGTCGCTGAGGGTCTCGACCCCGCGCCGAATCTGCTCGCTCAACTGCGCGTCACTCCAGCGCCCGGCATTGGCCTGCCAGCCATGGTGATCCCAGGCGTGCAGGCCGACTTCATGACCGGCGGCAGCAGTCTGGCGCATCAGATGGCCGAGATCACGACCGATCGGCTTACCCGGCCAGGCGGTGCCGGCCAGCAAGATGTCCAGGCCATACAGGCCGACGGCGTTGGAGCGGAGCATTTTCCAGAGAAATTGCGGACGGATCAGGCGCCACAAGTGGCGCCCCATGTTGTCCGGGCCAACGCTAAAGAAAAACGTCGCCTTGACCTGAGCTTCGTCCAGCAACTCCAACAACCGGGGGACCCCGTCACGGGTCCCCCGGTAGGTGTCGACATCAATGCGAAGGCCTGCCTGCATCAGCGCTTGTCCGCGATTTCGAGCATGGCTTCGCGCAGGAAGAAGTCCAGCGTGTTGGCGATGGTCTCGCTCATTTCGACCGTCGGCGTCCAGTCCAGCAGGCGCTTGGCGTTGGCGATGCTCGGCTTGCGGTGAGCCACGTCCTGATAACCGGTGCCGTAGAACGCCTTGCTCTCGACTTCGCGGAAGCCGGCGAAAGGCGGGAAGTTGCCGCGCAGTGGATGTGCCTCGAACTGGCGCAGCAGCTCTTCGCCCAACTGGCGAATGCTGGCTTCGTTATCCGGGTTACCGATGTTGATGATCTGGCCGTTGCAGGCGTCGTTGTCGTTGTCGATGATCCGCGCCAAGGCTTCAATGCCATCGGCAATGTCGGTGAAGCAGCGTTTTTGTTCGCCACCGTCGAACAGGCGGATCGGCGTGCCTTCCACCAGGTTGAGGATCAACTGGGTGATCGCCCGGGAGCTGCCGATACGCGCCGAATCGAGGCGGTCCAGGCGCGGGCCCATCCAGTTGAACGGACGGAACAGCGTGAAGTTCAGGCCTTTCTGGCCGTAGGCCCAGATCACCCGGTCCAGCAGTTGCTTGGACACCGAGTAGATCCAGCGTTGCTTGTTGATCGGCCCGACCACCAGGTTGGAGCTGTCTTCGTCGAAGTTCTGGTCCTGGCACATGCCATAGACTTCGGAGGTCGACGGGAAAACCACGCGCTTGTTGTACTTGACGCAGTAGCGCACCAGCTTGAGGTTTTCCTCGAAATCCAGTTCGAACACGCGCAATGGGTTGCGGGTGTATTCGATGGGGGTGGCGATGGCCACCAGTGGCAGGACCACGTCGCATTTCTTGATGTGGTACTCGATCCACTCGGAGTGAATGCTGATATCGCCTTCGACGTAATGGAAATTCGGGTGATTGCGCAAGCGCTCGATGGCGTCGCAGCCAATATCCAGGCCGTAGACCTCGTAGCGCTCGTCACGCAGCAGACGCTCGGACAGGTGGTTGCCGATGAAGCCGTTGACGCCGAGGATCAGCACCCGCGTGCGACGTGGCTTGCGCCCGGACTCGGCACCGCGCAGCAGCGAACCGTCGACCAGCCCCAGTTCGTCGGCCAGTTGCGGGCCGCCGAGGAACAGGCCGTTGTCATTGCGCTGCCCGGAAACGACCACCAGCGAGTCCTCACCGCAGGCAATGCGCAGCGGCTCGACACTGATCACCCGGCCCGGTGCCTGGCCTTCGTTGCCCTTGACCACCTCGGCGCTCCAGACAATCAGCTTGTGCTCGCCCACCGCACAAAATGCGCCTGGGTAAGGCTGGGTCACGGCGCGCACCAGGTTGAACAGTTGCTCCGCCGGCAGCTTCCAGTCCAGCTTGCCGTCGGCGGCGGTGCGTCGGCCATAGACGCTGGCCTTGGACTCGTCCTGTGGGGTTTCAGTGGTCTTGCCCTGGATCAGCAGCGGCAAGGTATCGCGCAGCAGGCTTGAGGCCGCTTCACGCAGCTTGCCGTGCAGGGTCAGGGCGCTGTCTTGACGCTCGATGGCAACCTGTTGCTGGGCGACGATGGCACCGGCATCGGCACGCTTGACCATGCGGTGCAGGGTCACGCCGGTGACGCTTTCACCGTTGACCAGGACCCAGTTGGCCGGTGCGCGACCACGGTAGGCCGGCAGCAACGAGCCGTGCAGATTGAATGCACCTTTGCTCGCGGTGGCCAGCAGCGCTTCGCTCAGCAGGTTGCGGTAGTAAAAGGAGAACAGGTAGTCGGCGTTGAGCTTGGCAATGCGCTCGACCCACAGCGGGTGATTGGCATCTTCCGGGGCATGTACGGTGATGCCTTTGCGCGCACAGAGCTGAGCGACCGAGCCGTAGAACGTATTTTCCTTGGGGTCGTCGGCGTGGGTGAACACTGCGGCGATCTGGATGCCGGCGTCGAGCAGGGCTTCGATACCAGCACAGCCAATGTCGTGATAGGCGAAGACAACAGCTTTGGTACTCATGGCGTAACCTGGTCAGTAGGAGTGGAAGTCAAACCGTCGACGGTGACAGCAGGGGCTCGCGGAGCAGGTTGGCTGCGCAGGACCTTTTCAATGAAAAAGCGCGGGCGGGCACGGACATCGCCGTACATGCGCCCCAGGTACTCGCCCAGCAGGCCCATGCCGATGAACTGGCCGCCGGTGAACACGAAGAGAATGGCAAACAGCACGAACATGCCGTCACCGGCCCAGTCGGCACCAAACACCAGGCGCAACACGATCAGGCTGAAGGCGAAGAGCATGCCCAGCGCGGCCATGCTGAAGCCGATGATGCTCAGCAGGCGCAGCGGGGTGGTGGTCATACAGGTGATCAGGTCAAACATCAGGTTGATCAGGCGCATGGCACTGTATTTCGATTCGCCGTGCTCGCGCTCGGCGTGCTGCACCAGAATCTCGGTGGTATGGCGGGCGAAGCTGTTGGCGAGAATAGGGATAAAGGTGCTGCGCTCGCGGCAGGCCAGCATGGCGTCGACCACCGTGCGCCGATAGGCCCGCAACATGCAGCCATAGTCGCTCATGGCAACGCCGGTGGAGCGCTGCACGGCGAGGTTGATCAGCTTCGACGGATAACGGCGCAAGGCCGAGTCCTGGCGATTGTTGCGCACCGTGGCAACCACGTCGTAGCCCAGTTCGGCCTGGGCCACCAGGCGCGGAATTTCTTCCGGCGGGTTCTGCAGGTCGGCGTCCAGGGTAATCACCACGTCGCCCCGGCACTGCTCGAAGCCGGCCATGATCGCCGCGTGCTGGCCGTAATTGCGGTTGAGAATCACCGCCACCACCTTGCTGCCCTCGCGTTCAGCGGCGGCTTCGAGCAAGTGCGCGGAGGTGTCGCGGCTGCCGTCATCGACCATGACGATTTCATAGTCCTGCTTGAGTTGCTCGCACGCCGCTTCAGTGCGCCGCAGCAACTCGGGCAAACTTTCTTCTTCGTTGAAGACCGGAATGACGATCGATACGCAGTTAATTGGATATGGCTTCAATGGCTTGAGTCCTGGGTGTGTTCGGGGGCACCGCTGACACAACGGTGTGCCGAGTTCCATTCGGTGTCGGGCATTGTGGCAAGGCAGGTCGGCAGGTGGCTGCGCGTGAAACAGGCTTTCAAGACGATGTCCCTTACGACTTTTATCGAGAAAAATAATACATATCAGAGATTTAGCCGATTTTTTTGAAAATGCACATTGATTAACTTTAGTTTCATCGAGGCGGCAGTTGTGGTTAATCGGCCAGTTGTTGCGGTGGCGCTGAGAGTAAGCGCAAAAATGTGAAAGTGACATGAAAAAACGGTGTTCAAATCGTTTAGCGTGCAGCTTTACAGCAAGTGTTCAGACTTCGGCTGAAGTGGATTGTTTCATCGGAAATTTCTGCCAGACAGGGACTGGCGCAGACAGCATGGATTTCGCGGTTTATCCTTGCCGGTCATCTATAGTTTTCAATCAGCGCTCGAATCCATCCGAGCCGTGTTTATTCAAGGTCCTGTTCGTTTGTCCGAGTTACCCGCTACTCCAGTCCAACATGCCCCGCGTGCCAATCCGTTATCCCTGTACCTGGCGCGGCTCGCTCCCTCCAGCCAGATGACCATCCGCTACGTACTGCAGGATGCCGCTGACCGTCTGGGTTTCGATGAAGTCAACATGGACGACATCCCCTGGCACCAGTTGCAGCCCGAAGACGTGGTGGCCCTGGTGGCAGCGCTGCGCAGTGACGGTTACGCGCCCAATACCTCGTCCTTGTACGTTAATGCGGTACGCGGGGTGATGAACGAAGCCTGGCGCATGAGCCTGATCAGCCAGGATCACCTGCTGAAAATCCGCTCGGTCAAGGGCATCGCCGGGACGCGCCTGTCCCAGGGGCGCAACCTCAAGCGCACGCTGATCCACGACCTGATGGCCGTGTGCGCCGCCGACCCGCGCCCCCAGGGCCTGCGCGACGCGGCAGTGATTGCCTTGTTATATGGCTCGGGAATGCGCAAGTCCGAATCGGTGAACCTCGATCTGGCCCAGGTCGACTTCAGCGAGCGCAGCCTGCAGGTGACCGGCAAGGGGAATAAACAGTTGATCAAGTACGCCCCGACCTGGGCGTTCGACAAGCTCCAGGCCTGGCTCGACCTGCGTCGCTCATTTCTGGTGGAAGGCCAGGAAGACGATGGTTTTCTGTTCAACCGAATTCGCCGCGGCAGCCACATCACCCGCGAACGCATCACCAAGCACGCGATCTACTACATCGCCCGTCAGCGTGGCACCCAGGTCGGGGTGAAAATCATGCCCCACGACTTCCGCCGCTCATTCATTACCCGGGTGATCGAGGAGCACGACCTGTCGATCGCGCAGAAGCTGGCGCACCACAGCAACATCCAGACCACTGCCAATTACGACGTGCGCGACGATAACGAGCGCCGGCGTGCGGTCGATCGTTTCGATCTTTAGTCCTTATAAACAGTGCATTACAGCTGTTTTATAAAGTGACTTGTGAAGTAATGGCGTCATTGTCGTGGACCACCGTGTCGGCCAGCACATGGGCGTCACCCAGGGCAGATATGTGTACCGTGCTGCCGGTTGGTGGCGCACCGATGCCCGAGCTGCGCACCAGCAGCGAGCGGTTACCGGGATGGCCGTGCAGCGGGCAAAGCCGGGTATGCAACTCGACGGTCAAGGTGCAGACATTGCCGCCGAAATCGCGGTCGGTGACCACCCCCAGGCAGCCGTTAGCCTGGTGCGCCGGGCCCGAGTGCGGCACCAGATGCAACTGTTCCGGACGCAACATGATGTGCGCCGGACCGCGATGGAGCGGATTGTTGACCTGGATCCGGCCCAGGTCGCAGGTGGCCCAGCCGTCTTCGACCCGGGCCGGCATCACCACCGCATCGCCGAGGAAAAACGCGGTCTGGCTGTCGTGGGGGCGCAGGTACAGGTCCATCGGCTGTCCGGCCTGGACCAGTCGTCCCTGGCGCATCACCGCCAACTGATCGGCGAACGACAACGCCTCGGCCTGGTCGTGGGTCACCAGAATGGTGGTGACGCCGGCGTCTGAAAGCAGTTTGGCAACCATCTTGCGCATCGAGGCGCGCAAACCGGTGTCCAGCGCCGAGAAGGGCTCATCCAGCAGCATCAGTCGCGGCCGCTGAGCCAGCGCCCGGGCCAGCGCCACACGCTGTTGCTGGCCGCCCGACAATTCGTGGGGCCAACGCTTGGCCATGTGGGGTTCCAGCACCACGCTCTCCAGCAGTTCGGCGATGCGTTGCAGCTTTGCCGCCGCCGTGCCGGACAGGCCGAAGCCGATATTGCCGGCCACCGTCATATGGGGGAACAGCGCACCGTCCTGCGGTACATAACCGATTGAGCGCTGATGGGCTGGCACCTGAGTGGTCGCGTCCACCAGGGTCTGGCCGCTGAGCCGGATGCTGCCAGTGTCGGGAAACTCGAAGCCGGCGATCATTCGCAGCAAGGTGGTTTTGCCCGAGCCCGAAGGGCCGACGATGGCCGTGCGGCTGCCCGCCGGCACCGAAAGATTGACGTCGTCCAGCGCCGGCAGGCTGCCGAAAGTCTTGTAGAGGGCGTTGAGTTCAAGGGCGTTCATCGGCCTGCCGTACGTTTGGATTGGTGATAGAGAAGAGCGGTCAGGGGCATCGACAACAGGATCATCATCAGCGCATAAGGCGCTGCCGCCGCGTAGTCGATTTCACTGGTCATCGCCCAGAAGCCGGTGGCCAGGGTGCGCGTGCCGCTGGGTGACAGCAGCAGCGTGGCGGTCAGTTCGTTGGTGATTGCCAGGAACACCAGGGCCGCGCCAGCCGCTGCACCGGGTGCGGCCAGGCGCAAGGTGATCAGCCACAGCGCCTGGCTCGGTGAGCGACCGAGGCTGCGGGCGATGTTTTCCAGCTCCACCGGGGCCTGGGCGATGCCGGCGCGCAAACTGACCAATGCTCGCGGCAGGAACATCAACAGGTACGCCAGCAGCACGGTCACGGTGGTCTGGTAAATGGGCCGGGCGTAGTGGATGGTCACTGTCACCAGCGCCAGGGCGACGACAATGCCGGGCAACGAACTGGTGATGTAGTTGCAGCTTTCCAGCAGGCGATGCAGTCGGCCCGGAGCGCGAATCGACAGCCAGGCCACCGGCACCGCCGCCACCGTGGTAATGAGTGCGCCAAAGCCAGCCAGCAAGAATGTCTGCTGCAATGCCGGAAGGATCTCGGCCATGCGCCACACCTCGGTGCCACCGGCCAGCAGCCACTGCCCCAAGGTGAGCAACGGCACGCCGAGGGCCAGCGCGCTGGTGATGATCGGTAACCCCAGCGCCACGGCTCTGCTCTTGCCGCGCAATAGCTGGGTGCGCTGGATGCGCGCGCTGCCGGAACCGACCCTGGCATAACGCGCCTTGCCCCGTGCCGCCGATTCCACTGTCAGCAGCACCAGGCAGCACAACGCCAATACGCCGGCCAGCATATTGGCGGCCGGGCCGTTGAACGATGACTGGAACTGATCAAAGATCGCCGTGGTGAAGGTGTCGAAGCGAATCATCGCGTACAGGCCGTATTCGGCGAGCAGATGCAGGCCCACTAGCAAGGCGCCGCCGCAGATCGCCAGACGCAATTGCGGCAGCACCAGGCGAAAGAACACCGCCCAGGGTTTCAGCCCAAGGGATTCGCCCACGTCTTCTATTGCCGGGTCCAGCCGGCGCAGGGTGGCGGCCACGGGTAAATAGAGGAACGGGAAATAGGCGATCACCGACACCAGGACCGCGGCAAACAAATCGTGGATCGGCGGCACCAGACTGACCCAGGCGTAGCTGTGGACGAAGGCCGGCACCGCGATCGGCGCAATTGCCAGCACCGACCACAGGCGCCGTCCTGGCAGGTCGGTGCGCTCGGTCAGCCACGCCAACGCCACGCCGAGCACAATGCACAGTGGCAGGGTGATCAACACCAACAGGGCAGTGTTGATCAGCAATTCGCCGACCCGTGGACGGAAAACCAGCTGGACGATGGTCGCCCAGCCGGTCTGCAGCGAAACACCGATGACGAACGCCAGGGGGATCAACGCCAGCAACGACACCAGGATCGACGCCGCAATCACCCAGCCGCCGACGCGATGCCGGGAAACCGGGCGCAGGGTCACGGGCGTTGCCGTGCGGGCAGCGTCACGGCTATCCGCTAGCGAAACGGGCTTGGACATGGGCTTACAACAACCCTGCCTGAGTCATCAGTTCAACGGCTTTTTTGCTATTGAGTCGGGAAACATCAATGGCCGGTGCGTCCAGTTGCGCCAGCGGCACCAGCTTCGGATTGGACTCGGCGTCTTTGCCGACTGCGTACTCGAAGGATTTTCCGTCCTTGAGAATCGCCTGACCGTCTTTGCCGGTGATCCACTTGAGGAACGCCTGGGCTTCTTCCTGATGTTTGCTGGAGGCCAGCACGCCGCCGCCGGACAGGCTGACAAAGGCACCCGGGTCCTTGTGCTTGAAGTAGTGCAGCGTGGTGTTCTTGCTGTTTTCCCCGGTTTTGTTCTGGTCGACGAAGCTGTAGTAGTGGTAGATCACGCCGCCGTCGATCTGCCCGGCATTCACCGCCTTGAGCACCGCGCTGTTGCCGCGATAGGCCGTGGCGTTGGCCTTCATGCCCTTGAGCCATTCGAGGGTCGCGGCTTCGCCCTTGAGTTCCAGCACCGCGCTGACGATTGCCTGGAAGTCGGCGCCGGCCGGCGAGGCGGCCCAGCGACCTTTCCAGGCCGGATCGGCAAGATCCATCAGGGACTTGGGCAATGCGGCCTCGCTGAGCTTGCTGGTGTTGTAGACAAACACCGTTGAACGCGCAGCAATACCGACCCATTTACCGTGGGCCGGACGATAGGGCGCGCCGACTTGCTCCAGGGTCGCAGGCGCTACCGGGGTGAACAGCCCGGCGTTCTCCACCAGTACCATCGACGGCGAGTTCTCGGTGAGGAATACATCGGCCGGGGAGGCCGCACCTTCCTGCACCAGTTGGTTGCCCATCTCGCTGTCATCGCCGTTGCGCAGGGTGACCTTTATCCCGGTTTCACGGGTAAACCCTTCGACCCAGGCCTTGGTCAGGCCTTCGTGCTGGGCGTTGTAGACCACGATCCCTTCAGCGCTGGGCGCCGCATAAACATGGCCTGCGCCGAGCAGGGCGGTAACGAGAAAGGCGGCCTTGAGGCGCGCGGGGAGGCGAGGATTCATAAGGGGGCAAGCTCCTGCGGTGGTGATGGAATCGTTGGGCAAGCCTCACTTTCCGTTCCGCAGTCCGTGCAGCTTGCGCAAAAAATGCGAATCATTCGCATGAATTTCGTGGGCTGGCAATTTAGTGTGGGTGATGAGAAAAAAACGTCAAATAAATCGTTAATCAATGTTGTTTGTATTTGCATTCGATTGAATGGTGCATGAGTGTGAATGGGAATGCTTGTTGTTAGAGTTTGTGATGTCCCTCGACTCCGCCCCCGCCTGGACCAACGGCACACCGTGGTTTTGCATGGCCAGCGGCACCTTGTTGTCGACGTCAATCATGACTATCCGCCATTGCGCCCAGGGAGCAATTTTCAAGGCTGCTGCGGGAAAATCAGGATCAGCAGGTTGCCCCGTTCATAGCGTTGGCCATCGGTGGGCAGCAGCAACACTTCCTGTTCCTCAAGGGCACTGTTGACCCGCATCACCACACCAACCGAACCCTCTTTGCGCGCTGCGCTCATCCATTGCTGTATGCCGGCCAGGTCGACTTTGCGTGCCTCGGCCTCGGGAAAGGAGCTGCCGTACTTGAGTTCGCCGACCGTGTTGTACAGGTCGACTTGCGCCCGATTCAGGCGCCACGACAAGGCGGATGCGGCGCCCAGGTCGTTACTCAGCAACGAATGGGTTTCACTCAATACCTGCTGATGTTCGGCAATAAACTGATCGGGCATTTTGTCGTGCACCAACGAAGCCGGCATCGACGCCGGCAGCAGCGCCACCAGCAGCCAGATGCCCAGCGCCGGAGCGGCCCAGAACTGTAACGGACGCAGTGCCTGGAGGGCGTTGGCGAGAATCCAGCCGACCAGCACAATAAAGCCCAGGGACAGGGTAAACATCTCCCCGTGGCCAAAGATCGGCTTGCGCAGTTGCAGATAAACCAGGCCCACCAGCGCCACACTGGCAATGGTCACGTTGAGCAGACCGTTGATGCGCAGTACCCGGCTTTTGCCCAGGTTGACCCGGTCGATCAGGGCACTGGCCATCAACAACGCCAGCGGCAACAGGCACGGCATGATGTAGGTGGGCAGCTTGCCCTTGCTCAGGCTGAAAATGCCCAGGGGAAGCAAGAACCAGAGCAATAGAAAGCCGACCGTGGATTGCCGACGGGTGTTCCAGGCCTGGGCCAGCGTGGTCGGCAGCAGGGCTGCCCATGGCAGACTCGCCGCCACCATGATCGGCAGGAAGAACCACCAGGGACGCAGGTGCTGGGCGTTGTCGGCGGAAAAACGGCGAATATGCTCATTCCAGAAGAAGAAGCGCCAGAAGTCCGGTTCCTGGCTATGGATTGCCAACGCCCAGGGCAGGCTCACGGCAACTGCTGCAATCAGCGCCACCGGCCCATAGCGCAACAGTTCGGCAAAACGTCGTTGCCAGAGCATGTAAGGCACGGCCACCACCACGGGCAGCAACCAGGCGAGAAAACCCTTGGTCATGACCCCCATGCCGCAGGCAATGCCGAGCAAGGTCCAGGCACCCAGGCGGCCAGGTGACGTTTGGCTGTCGAGGGCCAGCCACAGCGCCACCAGGCTCAAGTTGACCCAGAGGGTAAATTGCGGGTCGAGGTTGGCGTAGCCCGCCTGGCCGGCGATCAGGCCAAAACTCATATAGAGCAGCGCCGCAGCGAATGACTTGCGTGGGTCACTCCACAGCCGGCTGGCCAGCCAGTACGCCAGCCACACGCTGAACCCGGTGCTCAGGGCGGACGCGATACGCACCCCGAACAGGTTTTCGCCGAAGATCGCCTGGCCCAGGGCGATCATCCAGTAGCCGGCCGCCGGCTTTTCGAAGTAGCGAAAACCCATGAAGTGCGGCGCCACCCAATTGCCAGTCTGCAGCATCTCCTGGCTGATCTGCGCATAGCGTGGCTCGTCGGGAATCCACAGACCATGGAACATCAAGGGCAATAGGTAGAACAGGGCGAAGGCCAGTAACAGTCCGCCCAACGCCCAGCGTCGGGAGGTCAAGACAGTGTCATCCGCCGAGCGCAACGACGTGAGCGAGGTGCACGTGCTCTTCATGAGGCAACCTTGTTGGCAAAAGGCATGAACACAACCGCGCAGCAGCACGCTGTAAGGTTGTAAAAGTGGGTTACATGGCGGGTTGGATTCTAGGAAATGAAAACTGTCCAAATGCTGTAAGCACAGTTAATTCCATCGATAAACCGGTCTAATTCTTGGCTATTTGTTTATTCAGCACGATGGGCCAGTCTTCGGTATTCAAAATGCCCAGCACCTCAAGTTGCCCATCCGGTTTGATCGTCACAAACAACGCGCTGGTGTAGGCGGCCTTCATGGCCCGCCTGAAACCATTTTGCGCTTCGAATTCGCTGATGCAGCCGCTGTGGGTCACCAGCACCAGATTGCGCCGGGCGCTTTTGTGCGCCACGACTTCGTCGCGCAGGGTGGTGCCGCAGGCCGCGAGCCATTCCTGCTGGGTGACCTCGCGAGAGAACATCGAATGTGCGGTTTGCACGGTCCGGGTGGTGGGGCTGGTCAACACGTCCGTGCGCTCCAGCCCTAATAGACTGAGGGCCTTGCCGACATTGGCAGAGGCCAGCTCTCCGACACGGGTAATGCCGTCTGGCGGGCCCAGGCAGGGGTTGTTCGACTGGTCGCAGCGTTCGGCATGCCGTACCAGCACCACCAGTTCGCCAGCCTGCCACTGTTCAATGAGACGGCTCTCGGCCAGATGATTGCCTTGCGCAAGCAGGGTCGGCGACCTTGGCCACAGCATCAGTCCCATGACCAGAACGGCCAGACCGAGCCCCCATAAGGCGAGTATCCATTTTAAGAGAGGATGTTTGCGAAGTGTTTGTAAGAACGTTGTTGACAACGCGCTATTGGTCACGGAGTTCACCCGTCATTGGTTGTCTATAAACAATCAGTTCAATTGGCTGGATGCCATTAATGGCCGATTAATAGTTGGTACTTTGCCGAGCGGCAGGTGGGGCGGAGGTGAAACTAATGTGAAAAAATTGAAAGTACTAATCTTCAAGTATTAAGAGATGTGGATCGTTTTAATTAACGCCTGTTGAGGCTGCCGCTGGTCGGGCGATGGGCGGCGGGTGTCGATCCGCTGCAACGCCAGCCGACTAATCAGCACACCCCCATATTGATCAGGAGAACGACCATGTCCTACGTCGATGGATTTGTTATCGCGGTGCCAACCGCCAAACGCGAAGAGTTTCGCCAGCACGCCGAGCGCATGGCGGTGATCTTCAAAGAGAACGGCGCGCTGAATGTCAGTGAGTGCTGGGGCGAGGATGTGCCGGAAGGCAAGGTGACCTCGTTCCCGATGGCGGTGAAGTGCGAAGAGGGGGAGACCGTGGTGTTCTCCTGGATTATCTGGCCTGACCGCCCGACCCGCGACAGCGCCATGGCCACATTCATGGCCGACCCGCGCCTGCAGGCCGAGGGCAATCAAATGCCGTTCGACGGCCAACGGATGATCTTTGGCGGATTCGAGCGGATTGTGAATGTCTGAAACCTGCGCAGCGGGCCGGCATCCGAGGCAGGCCCGCGTACGATTATTCCGGTGAGGTAATCCGGCAACTCTTGCGATTGCGGATCTCATTGTCTGACGGCCGTTGCTTGACGAACTCGAAGCGCGGTTCGCCTTCATTCCAGGTCACCAGCCAGCCCCAGTCCAGATCCGATTCATCCTGTCCGGGTTGTGGCGGGACGGCCCACCAGGGTTCCTTGCTGAGTATCTGGCGCATCGATACCTCCTGTTTATCCCACCGGTTCGAGGTTGCAGATGACTGACGGCGCGCCAGGCCGGTACAACATCGCCAGAGCACCGTTCTGCCAGAAACTGTAATTGTCCTCGTTGCCCTGGTTACTGTAGCGCGTGCCGGTTTCACTGGAGACCTGGCTCAGGGTGATCGAGGTGTCCGCCCACTTGAGATAGACCACATTCGGCCCGGCATTGAAGTAAGTGGCGGTGATGGGCGCGTGTTGTCCGTTGCAGCGAAACGCCACCGGGCCTTCGGTCAGGCGATCCGGGTCTTTGGTCCGGACGATGGCCGAGCCGCGGCGCAACTCGAACGCCCGCTCGGCATAGCGTTCAATGGTGCAGACCTTGGGGTAAATGGCGTTGGCGCACTGATCACGGGCCAGCAGCCAGAAACGCTGGTCGGTGACAATTTTGTCGGGTGGCGGTTGCGAGCGCTGATCAGTGAGGGCCAGGCGGTACAGGCGGATCATTTCGAGATTCATGCGCGCCAGTTGCGGGTCGCGACAAATCAGCTTTTCGATGCTGATCGCCGTGACGGCGCAGTCGTAACCGGTGGCGTAGTACCGGTTATTGACGGCCGCACTGGCCCAGTCGCTGCACAGGGCACAGGCTAAGAAACAGCTACCCAGGGACGTAAGCGTTTTCATACTGGCATCACTCAGATCAGTAGACGCTACCGGTGTGGCGAAGACCGCCCTCGATCCGTTGAACCGGGTCTATCAGTGTACGTCAGCGCTGAAAACTTGCCAGAGTCGCCGCGTTTCTGTGGCCAGTTGTACAAAGTTGTAACAGGGCCCGCGGCCTGCCTCCTGGCCATATCAATTAACCCATGAAAATCAGGTACTTACTCGTTTTCGAAAACTGTTACAGCGGATTTGGCCGGCGATTGCCGCCTTACTGAACACTCGTTTAGTATGATCTCAAGTCGCAGCACCTCACGCCAAACACAATAATTCGAGGATTCCCATGACTACTCAGTCGTCCCTGCTCAGCCAGGTCGAAGCAGGCGTTGCCTGGATCACCCTCAACCGTCCCGCCCAGCGCAATGCGCTGGATATCCCGAGCCTGAAAGCCCTGCATGCCTTGCTCGACGCCCACAACGCCGACCCGGCCGTGCGCGTGGTGGTGTTGACCGGCAGTGGTCGCAGCTTCTGTGCCGGCGCCGACCTGGATGAATGGGCCGAAGCCGAAGCTCGCGGCGCTCTGGAAACCTACGGCTGGACACAAACCGCCCACGCCCTGATGACCCGTCTGCACAGCCTGGAAAAACCCACCATCGCCGCCATCAACGGCACGGCAGTGGGCGCCGGGATGGACCTGACCCTGTGCTGCGACCTGCGCATCGCCGCGCAATCGGCACGTTTCAAGGCCGGCTACACCGGCATGGCCTATTCGCCAGACGCTGGCGCCAGTTGGCACTTGCCGCGGCTGATCGGCAGCGAGCAGGCCAAGCGCCTGTTGTTCCTCGACGAACTCTGGGGTGCCGATCGCGCCCTGGCGGCTGGCCTGGTGGGTGAAGTCTGCGCCGACGAGCAGCTGCAGAGTGTCGCCGCCGAGCTGGCAACGCGCCTGGCCAACGGCCCGACCTTCGCCTTTGCGCAGACCAAGAAGCTCATCCGCGAAGGCGCCGAACGCAGCCTCGCCGATCAACTGCAGGCCGAACTGGATGCCGGTCTGCTCTGCGGTCGCAGCGAGGACGGCAACGAAGCCCTGCGCGCCGCCATGGAAAAACGCCCCGCGCGTTTTGTCGGTCGCTGATCAACCCGAACTCCTACAGCACACGCACAACAGGTAACACCATGAATTTCCAACTGACCCAAGAACAAGAAATGTTGGTGGAAGCGGTCCGCAGCTTTGTCGCCAAGGAATTGCTGCCCCATGAAGAAGCGGTCGACCGCGCTGACGAAGTGTCGCCCGAGTTGGCCGCACAGATCCGTGGCAAGGCGATTGCCGCGGGCTTCTATGCGTTCAACATGCCCGAAGAAGTCGGCGGTGGCGGCCTCGACTACCTGTCCCAGGCGCTGATCGAGCGCGAACTGTCCAAGGTCTCTTGGGCGCTGCATGTGTTCGTCGCACGGCCGTCGAAAATCCTCATGGCCTGTAAAGACGAGCAGATCAACGACTACCTGTTGCCGTGCATCCAGGGCGAGAAGATCGACTGCTTCGCCCTCACCGAACCGGGCGCCGGCTCCGACGCCAACGCGATCAAGACCCGCGCCGTGCGTGACGGCGACGATTTCATCCTCAATGGCAGCAAGCACTTCATCAGCCATGCCGGCCACGCCGATTTCGCCATTGTCTTCGCAGTCACTGACACCTACGAGCACAACGGCCGAAAACGCAACGCCGTGACCTCGTTCCTGGTGGACCGCGACACCCCGGGCATGACCATCCGCCGCGGTCCCAAGTGCGTGAGCAACCGTGGTTATCACACCTTTGAGATGTTCTTCGACGACTGCCGCGTGCCGGCGTCCAAAGTCCTTGGCGAAGTGGGCAAGGGCTGGGAAGTGGCCAACGCCTGGCTGACCGCTGGCCGGGTGATGGTCGCTGCCAACTGCGTCGGCCAGGCACAGCGCGCACTCGATGTGTCGCTGCAATGGGCGGCGGACCGCCAACAGTTCGGCCAGCCGATCGGCAGCTATCAGGGCGTGTCGTTCAAGCTGGCGGACATGGCCACGCAAATCCGTGCGGCCGAACTGTTGACCCTGCACACCGCCTGGAAAATGGATCAGGGCAGCATGACCGACGGCGAAGCCGGCATGGCCAAGCTGTTCGCCAGTGAAGTGCTGGGTCGCGCGGCCGACGAGGCGGTGCAGATTTTCGGCGGCATGGGCTTGATGGACGAGGGACCGGTGGAACGCATTTGGCGTAACGCGCGGATCGAGCGGATCTGGGAAGGCACGTCGGAAATCCAGCGCCACATCATTTCCCGAGAGCTGCTGCGCCCACTGCTGCGTTGATCGGTTCCGGAGAACTGCCATGTCCCAGATGATTCGTGACAACCTCAAACGCCTGCTCGCACCACAGCACGTGGCGTTTGTCGGCGGCCGCAGCATGGCCCGTGCCCTCAAACGCTGTGCCGAAGGCGGCTACGCTGGACAAATGTGGCTGGTCAACCCGCAGCACGACAGCCTCGAAGGCGTGCCGTGCGTGCGCAGCATCGCCGAGCTGCCCTGTGGCCCGGACGCGGTGTTCATCGCCACCAACCGCGAGCTGACCCTGACCTGCGTCGCCGAACTGGCGGCCATCGGTGCCGGCGGAGCGATCTGCTATGCCTCCGGCTTTGCCGAATCCGGAGCCGAAGGCCAGGCCTTGCAGCAACAATTGCTGCAGGCCGCTGGCGAGATGGCCTTGCTCGGCCCCAACTGCTACGGCCTGCTGGATTACTTGCACAGCTCGGCGTTGTGGCCGGTGGCCCATGGCGGCAAGGCGGTGGAGAAGGGGGTGGCGGTGCTGACCCAGAGCGGCAACTTCGCCTACAACCTGTCGATGAGCGATCGCTCGCTGCCGGTGGCCTACATGGCTTCGGTGGGCAACCAGGCGCAACTGGGCGTCGCCGAATTGATGGACGTGCTGCTCGACGAGCCGCGCGTCACCGCCATCGGCTTGCACCTGGAAGGTCTGAAAAATGTCCCGGGATTTGCCCGCGCCGCGCACAAGGCACTGGAGAAAGGCATCCCGATCATTGCCCTGAAAACCGGGGTGTCGCAGATCGGTGCCGAGCTGGCCCTAAGTCACACCAGCTCGTTGTCTGGCTCCGATACCTTGTATGACGCGCTGTTCGAGCGCCTCGGGGTGATCCGCGTCAGCGGTCCGGTGAGCTTTGTCGAAACCCTGAAAGCGGCGGCCTGCGGCAACCTGCCGGCGGGCAACAGCCTGATCGCGCTGGCCTGTTCTGGCGGCGATGCGGGACTGATCGCCGATTACGCTGAACGCAATGAATTGACGCTGCCCAAGCTCGACAACGGACAAGTCGGCGAACTGGCGCAGGTGCTGCCGAGCTACGCCAACCTGGTTAACCCGTTGGACTTCACCACGGCGATCTGGGGTGACGGCGAAGCCCTGAACCGCATGCTCGACAGTGCCCTGCGCACCGAAGCCGATGCGGCAATGCTGGTACTCGATTACCCGGCCGAATTCACCGGCGAGCGAAAGGAATGTGACCTGCTGCTGGACCTGTATTGCAAGGCGCTGCTACGCCATGGCAAGACCGGTTTCGTCACCTCGGCCTTCCCCGAACTGCTGCCGCCTCACGCCCGTGAACGTCTGCACGCCCAAGGCGTAGCGGCCCTGCAAGGGGTGGAGGATGGCCTGGCTGCCTGGGGGCGGATTGCCGGTTATCAGCAAAATCGCCAAGCCTTGTTGGCGCTGGGCGAATCGGCGCGGGTGCCGCTGTGCCCGCAAGCCCTCACCGGCGAAGGCCGGTTGCTCAACGAATGGGATTCGAAGCAAGCGTTGCGCGCCTTTGGCCTGCCGACGCCGAACGGCGTGCTGAGCACGCCGGCCAATGCACTTAAGGATGCGCAAAAGCTCGGTTATCCGCTGGTACTCAAGGCCGTCAGTGCGCAACTGCCGCACAAGACCGAGGCCGGTGCCGTGGCGCTCAATCTAAAGGACGAAGCCGCTCTTGACGCCGCTCTGACAAAGATGACCGCCAGTATCAAAGCCTACGCGCCTGACGTGGCGGTCGAGCATCTGCTGCTGGAACCGATGGCCCAGCCACCGCTGGCCGAGCTGATTGTCGGGATCAAGCGCGAGAGCGATTTCGCCCTGGCCCTGGTGATCGGCGCCGGCGGCGTGCTGGTCGAGTTGCTCAAGGACAGCCGCTGCCTGTTGCTGCCAACCACCGACGGTGCGATCCGCAACGCGCTGCTGAGTCTGCGCAGCGCCGCCTTGCTGCAAGGCTTTCGCGGCCGTGAAGCGGCGGACCTCGACAGTCTGGTCGCGGCAATTCGCGCGGTCGCCGACTACGCCTGCGAAAACGCCGGGCAACTGCTGGAACTCGATGTGAACCCATTGTTGGTCGGCGCCGCTGGCACGACTGCGGTCGACGCGTTGATTCGCCTCGGCCATGCGTGAGGAACAGAACATGCAACAGACATCCTTGACCGGCGGCCAGGCCCTGGTGCGCCTGCTGGCTAATTATGGGGTCGACACCGTCTTCGGTATTCCCGGGGTGCACACCCTGGAGCTGTATCGCGGGTTGCCCGGCAGCGGCATTCGCCACGTCCTGACCCGCCACGAGCAGGGCGCCAGTTTCATGGCTGACGGCTATGCGCGGGTCAGCGGCAAGCCGGGCGTGTGTTTCGTCATCACCGGTCCCGGCGTCACCAACGCCGCCACTGGGATCGGCCAAGCCTATGCCGACTCGATCCCGATGCTGGTGATTTCCAGCGTCAACCACACCGCCAGCCTCGGCAAGGGCTGGGGCATCCTCCACGAGTGCCAGGATCAGCGCGCCATGACCGCGCCTATCACTGCGTTTTCGGCGGTGGCCCTGACCGCCGAAGACCTGCCCGAATTGATCGCCCGCGCTTATGCGGTGTTCGACAGCGAGCGTCCGCGCCCGGTGCACATCTCCGTACCGCTGGACGTGTTGGCAGCACCGATCGCCCGCGACTGGAGCAACGAGGTGGTGCGTCGTCCCGGTCGCGGCACGCCAGCCGTCGCTGTGCTCGAACAGGCCGTCGCCAAACTGCAAAGCGCCAAACGGCCGATGATCATCGCCGGTGGCGGTGCCTTGAATGCCGCATCGCAACTGCAAGAACTCAGCACTCGATTGGCCGCGCCACTGTTCACCAGCGTCGCTGGCAAAGGCCTGCTGCCACCCGATGCGCCACTGAATGCCGGTTCGTCGCTGTGCGTGGAGCCGGGCTGGAAGCTGATCGCCGAAGCCGATGTGGTGCTGGCGGTCGGCACCGAGATGGCCGACACCGATTTCTGGCGCGAGCGCCTGCCAGTCAATGGCGACGTGCTGCGGGTGGATATCGACCCGCGCAAGTTCAACGATTTCTACCCCTGTGCCGTGGCCTTGCACGGTGACGCCGAGCAAACCCTGTCTGCGTTGCTTGAGCGCCTGCCCGCGCAGGTGCGTGACGCCAGTGCGGCGATTGCCTCTGTGGCGGCATTGCGTGAAGCGGTAAAAAGCGGCCACGGTCCGTTGCAGTCGATCCATCAGGCGATCTTGCAACGCATCGCCGCCGAGCTGCCGGACAACGCCTTTATCAGCACCGACATGACCCAACTGGCCTACACCGGTAACTACGCCTTTGATTCGCTGGCGCCGCGCAGTTGGTTGCACCCGACCGGCTACGGCACCTTGGGCTACGGCCTGCCGGCCGGGATCGGCGCCAAGTTCGGCGCGCCCCAGCGTCCCGGCCTGGTGCTGGTGGGAGACGGCGGCTTCCTCTACACCGCACAGGAACTGGCCACGGCCGTCGAAGAACTGGACAGCCCGCTGGTGGTGCTGCTGTGGAACAACGACGCCCTGGGACAGATCCGCGACGACATGCTCGGCCTGGATATCGAGCCAATAGGCGTACTGCCACGCAACCCGGATTTCGCCGCGCTGGCCCGTGCCTTCGGTTGCACCGTGAGCCAGCCACAAAGCCTGGCCGAACTGCAGACCGATCTGCGCCACGGCTTCAAGCGCAACGGCGTGACGCTGATCGAACTCAAGCACGCTTGTGCCCATTGATCCGAGGAGGACACCCGCATGCGTTTTTCCGATCTGACCCAACGCATCGCCGGCGACGGCGCTGCCGCCTGGGATATTCACTACCGCGCCCTGGCCTTGCGCAGACAGGGCCAGGACATTTTGCTGCTGTCGGTGGGTGACCCTGACTTCGATACCCCACAGCCCATCGTCCAGGGCGCCATCGACAGCCTTCTGGCCGGCAACACCCATTACGCCGATGTGCGCGGCAAGCCCGCCTTGCGTGCAGCCATCGCCCGCAGGCATCAGCAGCGCAGTGGCCAGGTGGTCTCGGCGGATCAGGTGACGGTACTGGCCGGCGCCCAGTGTGCGCTGTTCAGCGTCGCCCAATGCGTGCTCAATCCAGGCGATGAAGTGATTGTCGCCGAGCCGATGTACGTGACCTATGAAGCGGTGTTCGGCGCCTGTGGCGCGGTGGTGGTGCCGGTGCCGGTACGCTCGGAAAACGGCTTTCGGGTGTTGCCCGAAGACGTTGCCGCGCGCATCACCCCGCGGACCCGCGCCCTGGCCTTGAACAGCCCGCATAACCCGTCGGGGGCGAGCCTGCCGCGCGCTACCTGGCAAGCGCTGGCCGAATTGTGCATCGGCCACGACCTGTGGCTGATCAGCGACGAGGTCTACAGCGAACTGTTGTTCGACGGCGAGCACGTCAGCCCGGCGAGCCTGCCGGGTATGGCCGAGCGCACCGCGACCCTCAACAGCCTGTCGAAATCCCACGCCATGACCGGCTGGCGTGTGGGCTGGGTGGTCGCGCCGCCGGCACTGGCCACGCACCTGGAAAATCTGGCGCTGTGCATGCTCTACGGCTCGCCGGATTTCGTTCAGGACGCGGCGGTGATCGCCCTGGAGAGTGATCTGCCAGAACTGACGGCGATGCGTGACGCCTATCGCCAGCGCCGCGACCTGGTCTGCGCCAGCCTCGCCGACTGCCCCGGGGTGCGCGCCTTGAAGCCCGACGGCGGGATGTTCGTGATGCTCGATATCCGCGCCACCGGCCTCAGCGCCCAGGCGTTCGCCGATCGCCTGCTGGATCGCCACGGCGTCTCGGTGCTCGCCGGTGAGGCCTTTGGGCCGAGTGCCGCCGGGCATATCCGCCTGGGGCTGGTGGTGGCAGAAGCGCCGTTGCGCGATGCCTGTCAGCGCATTGCCCGTTGTGCCCAGGAACTGATGGAGGCAAAGCTGGATGCTTAATCACAAGACACTGTTTATCGATGGCCGCTGGCAAACCCCGTCGGGACAGGGCATCGCCGAGGTGATCAACCCGGCCACCGAAGAGATTGCCGGCAGCGTACCGCTGGGCGATGAGCGCGATGTCGATGCCGCCGTAGCGGCTGCACGCAAGGCGTTCGCCAGCTGGTCGCGTACCCCGTCCAGCGTTCGCGCCAGCTACATTCGGGCGTTGGCCGAGCAGTTGCGCAGCCGTGCCGATGAGATGGCGGCGGTGATCACCGCTGAACTGGGCATGCCGGTGCAGTGGTGCCGCGCAGTGCAGGTCGACGGACCGATTGCCGGGCTTGAGCAGTACGTCGAATTGGCTGGGCTGATGGACGAAGTGCGGGAAGTCGGCAACTCGCTGGTAATCCGTGAAGCGGTGGGCGTCTGCGCTTTTATCAACCCGTGGAATTACCCGCTGCACCAGTTAATCGGCAAGTTGGCGCCGGCATTGGCTGCGGGCTGCACCGTGGTGCTCAAGCCAAGCCAGGAAACCCCGCTGCATGCGTTTCTGCTGGCACAGATGATTGCCGACGTCGGCTTGCCGGCCGGGGTGTTCAACCTGGTCAGCGGACCGGGCTCCAAGGTCGGCGAAGCCCTGGCCCGGCACCCGGACGTCGACATGCTGTCGTTCACCGGCTCCACCGGCGCCGGGGTGCGAGTGGCCCAGGCCGCTGCGCCCTCGGTCAAGCGGGTCTGTCTGGAGCTGGGCGGCAAGTCGCCGCTGCTGATCGCCGAGGACGCTGACCTCGCTGCCGCCGTGCGTTATGGCGTGCAGGACGTGATGATCAATTCCGGACAAACCTGCACCGCCTTGACCCGCATGCTGCTGCCGGCCAGCCGCTATGCCGAGGCCGTGGACATTGCGTTGGCCGAAACCCGCAGCCTGGTCATGGGCGACCCACTGGACCCGCAGAGTTTCCTCGGGCCGATGTGTTCCGCTGCACAGCGGCGCAGCGTGCTCGACTACATCCGTATGGGTCAGGAGGAAGGTGCGCGCCTGCTCTGTGGTGGCGACACCCCGGCGGCGTTCGAACGCGGTTATTACGTCAGCCCGACGCTGTTCGCCGACGTCGACAACCGCATGCGCATCGCCCAGGAAGAAATCTTCGGCCCGGTGCTGTGCCTGATTCCCTATGCCGATGAGGCGCAAGCGATCCAGTTGGCCAATGACTCGCCGTTCGGCCTCTCCAGCGCGGTCTGGGCCGGCAGTGCCGAGCGCGCCCTGCAATTGGGCCGGCAACTGCGCGCCGGGCAGTGCTTCCTCAACGGCGCGGCATTCAATTATCAGGCGCCGTTCGGCGGCTACAAACAGTCCGGCAATGGCCGGGAATGGGGGGAGGAGGGACTTAACGAATTCGTCGAAGTGAAGGCGATCCAGGTGTGACGGTTTACCCATCGAAATGTATGTGCACCGGGCCCAGGCCCGGTGTCTTGCGTGGTGCCAATTTCATTTAGCGTGTGATCAGGGGCAATCCAATGAGCGATAACAACAACAAAATTACTCAGCAATCCGCTTTCCCGCGTCGCGACTTCCTCAAATACAGCGCTGCAGCGGCCGCAGTGGCCGGGGCGTTTTCCATGGGCCTGCCATTCGGCGCATTCGCTGCAGAGGCCACGCCGAAACCGGGCGGCGTGCTGCGCCTGGGCCTGGCCGGTGGCAGCACTACCGATTCAAGAGACCCCGGCTCCTGGGCCGATACCTTCACCTTTGTCGGCTTCTCGGCGGTTTATAACACCCTGAGTGAAATTGGCGTCGACGGCACGGCGATTCCCGAACTGGCGCAAAGCTGGACCTCGACTCCGGATGCGCGGGTCTGGACCTTCAAGCTGCGTCCGGGCGTCACATTCCACAATGGCAAGAGCCTCGACGCCAATGACGTGGTGGCTTCGATCCAGCATCACCTGGGGGAGAAGTCCACCTCGGCGGCCAAGACCGTGCTGGGCGATGTGTCCACGGTCAGTGCCAACGGCAGCGACAGCGTCGTGTTCGAGCTGAAGTCGGGCAATGCCGATTTCGCCTACGTGGTCGCCGATTACCACCTGGTGATCATGCCGAGCAAGGACGGCTTGCCGGACTGGCAGGCGGGCGTCGGCACCGGTGGCTATCGGCTCAAGGATTTCGAGCCGGGCGTGCGCATGACCCTGGAGCGCAGCCCGGATTACTGGAAACCCGGTCGCGCGCATTTCGCCAGCGCCGAGCTGATCGCCATTGCCGATGGCGCCGCGCGGGTCAATGCGCTGGTGACCGGTCAGGTGGATGTGATCAACAAAGTCGACCTGAAAACCGTGGCCCTGCTCAAGCGCAACCCGAACCTGGTGATCGAGGAAACCAAGGGCGCCCAGCACTATACCTTCCCGATGCTCACCGACAGCCCGGTGTTCCAGAACAACGACGTGCGCCTGGCGATGAAACACGCGATCAACCGCGAAACCCTGCTGGCCTCGGTGTTGTATGGCTACGGCCTGGTGGGCAACGATCACCCGATCCAGCCCGGTAGCCGTTTCATCAACACCGCGCTGGAGCAACGCAGCTATGACCCGGACAAGGCGCGCTTCCACTTGAAACAGGCCGGGCTGGATTCGCTTAAGGTCCGCCTGCAAGCCTCGGATGCGGCGTACACCGGCGCGGTGGATGCCTCGGTGCTGTTCAAGGAACAGGCGCGTGCGGCGGGAATCGAGATCGACGTGGTGCGCGAGCCGGCCGACGGGTTCTTCTCCAACGTGTGGATGAAGCAGCCGTTCACCACTTCGTTCTGGTACAGCAGCCTGACCGCCGACCGCATGTTCAGCATTGGTTATGCCAAGGGTGCGGCGTGGAACGAGACCCACTGGGACAACCCTAGGTTTAACAAGCTGCTCAACGCCGCCCGTGGCGAGATGAACGATCCGTTGCGTCGCGAGATGTACAACGAAATGCAGGCGCTGTGCAGGGACGACGGCGGGGCGATCGTGCCGCTGTTCGCCAGCTCGGTGGCGGCCCGTTCCAGCCGCGTCGCCCATGGCGGCCAGACAGCGCCCTATGGCGAGTTGGATGGGCTGCGGGTGATCGAGCGGTGGTGGCAGGCGTAAGCACACCACCCAAACATTGGAAATCCCACAGTGGGTATATGCAATCTGCACCCGCGTACCCATTTCAAGGAACTGCACGATGAACAGTATTTACAAACTGCTGGCGCAGCGGCTGGCATTGGGGTTGTTGTCGCTGTTTGCGGTCTCGGTGATTATCTTCCTCGCGGTCGGCATGCTGCCGGGGGACATCGCCCAGGCCATGCTCGGCCAATCGGCGACCCCGGAAACCGTGGCCGCGTTTCGTGCCCAACTGGGCCTGGACATGCCGCCACTGACCCGCTTCGGCCACTGGATCTGGCACCTGCTGCAAGGCGATCTCGGGGTGTCGCTGGCCAACCAGCGGCCGATCGCCGAGCTGGTCGGTGCACGCCTGGGCAACACCTTCAGCCTGGCTTTGCTGGCGGCCGCCGTCTCGGTGCCGCTGGCGTTGTTGCTGGGGATGCTCGCGGCGTTGTACCGCAACAGCTGGTTCGACCGCCTGCTCAACACCTCGGCCCTGAGCGCCGTGTCGTTCCCTGAGTTCTTCGTAGCCTACATCCTGATCCTGGTGTTCGCGGTGAAACTCAACTGGTTTCCGAGTATCTCCAACCTGGCGCCGGACGCCTCGTTCGCCACGGTGCTGGAGCGCTCGATACTGCCGGTGGCAACCCTGAGCCTGGTGGTCATCGCGCAGATGATGCGTATGACCCGCGCCTCGCTGATCAACCTGCTGGCCAGCCCCTACATCGAAATGGCCCGGCTCAAGGGCATCAGCCAGTCGCGGATCATCTTTCGCCACGCCTTGCCCAATGCGCTGGCGCCGATCGTCAACGTGGTCGCGCTGAACCTGGCGTACCTGGTGGTGGGTGTGGTGGTGGTCGAGGTGGTGTTCGTCTATCCGGGGCTCGGCCAGTTGCTGGTGGACTCGGTGGCCAAGCGCGACATCCCGGTGGTCCAGGCCTGCAGCCTGATCTTCGCCGCCACTTACATCCTGCTCAATACCACGGCTGATGTGCTGTCCATCGCCAGTAACCCACGCCTGATGCATCCGAAGGGGTAGCCCATGAGCCTGTTCAAACAACTGCTGCGGGCGCCGCTGAGCGCCCAGTTCGGCCTGCTGGTGATCCTCACCTACATTCTGGTGGCGCTGTTTGCGCCGCTGTTGGCGCCCTTTGGCGAAACCCAGGTGGTGGGTGAGGGCTTCGCACCCTGGGGCGGGGAGTTCCTGTTGGGCACCGATAACCTTGGACGCGACATGTTCAGCCGCCTGGTGTATGGCGCGCGCAATACCCTGGGCATCGCGTTCCTGACTACGGTGCTGGCGTTCCTGCTCGGAGGCCTTGGTGGCCTGGTGGCGGCGATCAAGGGGGGCTGGGTCGACCAGGGCCTGTCGCGGGTGGTGGACATCCTGATGGCGATCCCGCAGTTGATCTTCGCCTTGCTGATTCTCAGTGTGGTGGGCACCACCGCGACGTCGCTGGTGCTGGTGATCGCGCTGCTGGACGCGACCCGGGTGTTTCGCCTGTCGCGGGCGGTGGCGATGAACGTGGTGGTGCAGGACTTCGTCGAGGCGGCGCGCCTGCGCGGGGAAGGCCTGTGGTGGCTGGTGACTCGCGAAGTGCTGCCGAATGCCGCGGCGCCCCTGATTGCCGAGTTCGGCCTGCGCTTCTGCTTCGTGTTTCTGTTCATCAGCGCGCTGTCGTTCCTCGGCCTGGGCATTCAACCGCCCACCGCCGACTGGGGCAGCATGGTGCGGGACAACGCGGTGCTGATCACCTTCGGCGACATCAGTCCGTTGCTGCCCGCCCTGGCCGTGGCCCTGATCACCGTCAGTGTCAATTTCGTCGTCGACTGGATGCTGCACAAGTCCAGCGGTCTCAAGGAATGCTGAGCATGACTACTGCCAAACCTTTGCTGGAAATCCGCGACCTGCACATCGAAGGTCACCACGACGACGCCTGGCACCCGCTGATCAAGGGCATCGACCTGACCCTGCAACGCGGTGAAGTGCTGGGGCTGATCGGCGAGTCGGGGGCCGGCAAGTCGACCCTCGGCCTGGCCGCCATGGGGTTCACCCGCGACGGCTGCCGAATCACCGGTGGCTCGGTGCAGTTTGATGGCATCGATCTGCTCAAGGCCAAACCGGAGGCCCTGCGCACATTGCGTGGGCTGCGGATTGCCTATGTCGCGCAAAGCGCCGCCGCGTCGTTCAACCCGGCCCATCGGCTGATCGATCAACATGTCGAGACGGCGGTGTGCAACGGCGCCATCAGCCGCGCCCAGGCCGAGGCCGAAGCGGTGGAACTGTACCGGGTGCTGCAACTGCCCAATCCCGAGCAGATCGGCCAGCGTTATCCGCACCAGGTCTCTGGCGGTCAGTTGCAACGGGTAATGACCGCCATGGCCATGGCCTGCCACCCGGACCTGATCATCTTCGACGAGCCGACCACCGCGCTCGATGTCACCACCCAGATCGAAGTGCTGGCGGCGATTCGCCAAGCTGTCGCTACGTACGGCATCGCCGCCATTTACATCAGCCACGACCTGGCGGTGGTCGCGCAGATGGCCGACCGGATCATGGTGCTGCGCCACGGCAAGCTGGTGGAAGAAGCCGAAACCCGCAGCATGCTCGGCAATCCCCGGGAGGACTACACCAAGTCGCTGTGGGCGGTGCGCAGTTTTCGCACCGAACCCAAGGCACTGCCGCAACAGGAAAAGCCCTTGCTGGAACTGCGCAACAGCTGCGCCAGCTATGGACAGCACCCGGTGCTGCACGATGTTTCGCTGAGCCTGTACCGCGGCCAGACTCTGGCGGTGATCGGCGAATCCGGCAGCGGCAAAAGCTCCACGGCGCGGCTGATCACCGGGCTGCTGCCACCGACCTACGGCGAGGTGCTGTATGACGGTCAGCCACTGCCGGCGGATTTTCGTCAGCGCAGCAAAGAGCAGTTGCGGCGGATCCAGATGATCTACCAGATCCCCGACACCGCCCTGAATCCGCGCCAGCGCATCGTCGACATCATCGGCCGGCCCTTGACCTTCTACCTGGGGCTCAAGGGCAAGGCCATGCGCGCGCGGGTTGCCGAGCTGCTGGAAATGATCGAGCTCGACCCGGCAATCTACATGGAGCGCCAGCCCCGGGAACTGTCGGGCGGGCAGAAGCAGCGGATCTGCATCGCCCGGGCCCTGGCCGCCGATCCGCAGTTGATCATCTGCGATGAAGTGACCTCGGCCCTCGATCAACTGGTGGCCGAGGGCGTGCTGAAGTTGCTCAACCGCATCCAGCAGCAGTTGGGTGTGGCCTATCTGTTTATCACCCATGACGTCGCCACCGTGCGGGCGATTGCCGATGAAGTGCTGGTGATGCAACGGGGCAGGGTGGTCGACCACGGCTCACGCCAGCAGATCTTCACCCCGCCCCATCAGGATTACACCGGCTTGCTGTTCTCCTCCGAGCCACAAATGGACCCGGACTGGCTCGACCGCTTACT
Organism: Pseudomonas fluorescens; assembly: GCF_019212185.1. Lineage (NCBI taxonomy): Bacteria > Pseudomonadati > Pseudomonadota > Gammaproteobacteria > Pseudomonadales > Pseudomonadaceae > Pseudomonas > Pseudomonas fluorescens. Next base: position 3,444,857 of record NZ_CP078138.1, on the reverse strand, counting down.
GGCCAGTCGCACCCCTCAACCTTCCAACCCTTCGCTGGAAAAAGTCTAAGGAATCACCATGAAAGTACTGATCGTTCACGCCCACCCGGAAGCCCAGTCCTTCACCGCCGCCTTGCGCGACCAGGCTGTGACCACCCTTGAAGCCCAGGGCCACGAAGTGCAGGTCAGCGACCTGTACGCAATGAACTGGAACCCGGTGGCCAGCGCCGCCGACTTCACCTCACGGGAAAACCCGGAGTACCTGGTCTACGCCCTCGAACAACGGCTGGGGGTGAAGAGTCAGTCAATCGCGCCAGACATCCAGGCCGAACTGGACAAGCTGCTGTGGGCCGACCTGCTGATCCTCAACTTCCCGATCTTCTGGTTCTCCACCCCGGCCATCCTCAAAGGCTGGATCGACCGGGTGCTGGTGTCGGGCGTCTGCTACGGCGGTAAACGCTTCTACGACCAGGGCGGGCTGGCGGGCAAGAAAGCATTGGTGACTGTCACCCTGGGCGGTCGCGAGCACATGTTTGGCGAAGGCGCGATACATGGGCCGCTGGAGGATATGCTGCGCCCGCTCCTGCGTGGGACGTTGGCCTATGTCGGGTTCGATGTGCTGGAGCCGTTTGTGGCCTGGCATGTGCCGTATATCAGTGATGAGGCGCGTCAGGAGTTTTTGGTTGATTACGGGCAGCGGTTGCAGCAGTTGAGTGATGATCGGGCGATGGTGTTTCCGCGCCTGGCGCAGTTCGATGAACAGCTTTATCCGCTGACCACGAAGGCGTGACTGATCATTGTGGGAGCGGATCGCCAACGATGACGCGGATATCCCGACGGAACGCGGCGTTCTTCGGGCAATCGCGAGCAGCCGTAAGCGGCAGACCGCTCCTACAGGGGGATGGGGTTGTTTGAGCAGTCATCCACTTGACCCCGATCAACACCGACTTCCCCCAAAGGCGCACCCTTTGGTCAATACTTGAGGTACACGACCCAGGAGTCTGACCATGAGCCAATACCAACGCCTGTTGCTGATCATCAACCCGGCCCTGCGCCTGTCGCCAAGCATTCAGCACGCCGGGGCGCTGGCGCGGGCCAGTGGGGCGAGTTTGCACATTGTTGCGCTGGTCAAGTCGCCGGGGATTCTGAGCCTGCTGGAGGACGACAACTGGGCCACGGCGCGGGACGAGTACCTGCAGGAGCAGCGTGACTGGCTCGAGGAGCAGGTGCAGCAGCTGCGGGGCGAGGGTGTCGAGGTGACGCACCAGGCGAGTTGGTCCGATGATCTCAAGCAGGACATCCTCGACTATGTCAGTGAATGCCAGCCGGATTTGCTGATCAAGGAAGTGCAGCAGGAGCCGTTGCTCAAGCGCACCTTCTTCACCCCGATGGATTGGCACCTGTTGCGCTATTGCCCGGTGCCGACCTATCTGGTGGGCGACCGCGCCTGCACCTTGCCGCGCAAGATAGTGGTGGCCATCGACAGCGCCAATGAGTCGGCGCAGAACCAGCAACTCAACGAGCGCATCGTCAAGCAGGCCGAACGCCTGGCGCTGCAGTGCGACGCCGAGCTGCATCTGGTCAGCGCCTGCGACATTGCCGTCGATTTCCTCGCCGGGGTCAGCGCCGCCGGTTTGACCCTGGGCGAGTTGACCCTGTCGCTGCGCCAGGACCTGGAAAATGCCTTTGTTCGCGCCGCCGAACACTTTGGCGTGCCCGCCGAGCGTCGTCACTTCATCTCCGGCGACCCGGTGCAGGTACTCGCCGAATTCGCTCACCAGCATGACATCGACGTGCTGGTAATGGGCCGCAACCAGTCCCGCGGCTTGGAGAAACTGATCGGCAGCACCACCGAGCACCTGTTGTACCAGGCTTCCTGCAGCATCCTCGCGGTCTGAGGCTTACCCCCATTCGGGGTATGGTGCCACGCGCCCATTGCGCCAATAGTAGGGACGTCCGCTCATCCAGAGCAGAGCCTGCTTATAAGGTGGAATGTGCAATGCGCAAGGCACTTCGAGTGTGGTCCAGTCTGTTGCTTGCTCCCTTGTCCCTGGCGGTGAATGCCGCCGATGTCAACGATGCGAAAACCCTGCGGTTGTACAACTGGGCGGATTACATCGGCGAACAGACCCTGGCGAATTTTGAAAAAGCCAGCGGCATCAAGGTCATCTACGACACCTTCGATGCCTACGAGACGGTGCAAGCCAAGTTGCTCACCGGTCACTCCGGCTACGACCTGGTGGTGCTCAACGCCTCCCTGGTGCCGCCGCTGATCAAGGCCAAGGTGTTCCAGCCGCTGGACAAACAGCAACTGCCGGGCTGGAGTAACCTCGACCCGAAAGTGCTGCAGGATCTGCAGGGCTACGACGCCGGCGTCGCCTATTCGGCGCCCTACACCTGGGGCAGCAATGGCATCACCTACAACGTCGACATGATCAAGGCGCGCATGCCCGATGCGCCGATCGGCTCGCTGGCGATGATTTTCGATCCCAAGGTCGTCTCGCGCTTCGCCGACTGCGGCGTGACCCTGATCGACGCGCCCACGGAAGTCATCCCGCTGGCCCTGACCTACCTCGGACGCGACCCACGCAGCGCCGCGCCGGCCGATCTCAAGGCCGCCCAGGACGTATTGATGGCGGTGCGGCCGTACATCAAGAAATTCGACTCAGTGAACTACCTGACCAGCCTGCCCAACGGCGACGTGTGCATGGCCATGACCTGGTCCGGCGACTACGCCACCGCCCAGGCACGGGCCGAAGAAGCCAAGCTGAAGATCAACCTGGCGTACTTCATTCCCAAGGAAGGCTCGCTGATCTGGTTCGACAACCTGTACATCCCCGGCGACGCGCCGCACGTGGCCAACGCCCACAAATTCCTCGAGTACCTGCTGCAACCGCAGGTCATGGCCGACGTCACCAACTACATCCACTACGCCAACAGCAACAGCGCGGCGACCGCCCTGGTGAATGCCGATGTGCGGGACAACCAGGCGATCTACCCCGACGACGCCACCCGCGCCCGGCTGTTTGCCCAGAAGACCCAGGACGCCAAGGACATGCGCGCGATCACCCGGGTCTGGAGCACGGTAAAAACCGGGAAGTAAGGGCGACTGCCTGCTGACCCGCCGACTTTTCTTTTTGCGAGTACTTTTTTATGGCGATTCCAACCGACAATTTTTTTGCCCACTTCGATCAGGCCAAACTGGTCAAGGCCGACAAGGCCCACCACATGCACGGCTACCACGTGTTCGATGAACATGCCGAGCAGGGCGCGCTGAACATCGTCGCTGGCGACGGCGCCTACATCTACGACACCGAGGGCAACCGCTTCCTCGATGCCGTCGGCGGCATGTGGTGCACCAACATTGGCCTGGGCCGTGAGGAAATGGCCCTGGCGATTGCCGACCAGGTGCGGCAACTGGCGTATTCCAATCCGTTCTCCGACATGTCCAACGCGGTGGCCATCGAACTCTGCGAAAAGCTCGCCAGCCTGGCCCCCGGCGATCTGGATCACGTGTTCCTCACCACCGGTGGCTCGACCGCCGTCGACACCGCTTATCGGCTGATCCAGTACTACCAGAACTGCCGGGGCAAGCCAGAGAAGAAACACATCATCGCCCGCTACAACGCCTATCACGGCTCGACCTGCCTGACCATGTCGATCGGCAACAAGGCCGCCGACCGGGTGCCGGAGTTCGATTACGCCCACGAGCGGATTCACCACATCTCCAACCCCAATCCGTATCGCGCCCCCGAAGGCATGAATGCAGCGCAGTTCCTTGAATTCCTGGTGCAGGAGTTCGAAGACAAGATCCACAGTATTGGCGCCGACAAGGTCGCGGCGTTCTTCGCCGAACCGATCATGGGCTCTGGCGGGGTGATCATTCCGCCCGAGGGCTACCTGCGGCGCATGTGGGAGGTGTGCCAGGCCCACGACATTCTGTTCGTCGCCGACGAAGTGGTGACCTCGTTCGGCCGCCTCGGCACCTGGTTCGCCTCGGATGCCGTGTTCGGCGTACAGCCCGACATCATCACTACCGCCAAGGGCCTGACCTCGGCCTACCTGCCGCTGGGCGCGTGCATCTTCTCCTCGCGAATCTGGAAGGTCATCGCCGAGCCGGGCAAGGGTCGTTGCTTCACCCATGGCTTCACCTACAGCGGCCATCCGGTGTGCTGCACTGCAGCGTTGAAGAACATCGAGATCATCGAGCGCGAGCAGTTGCTGGCCCATGTTGGCGACGTTGGCAGCTACCTGGAGCAACGCCTGGCCACCCTGCGTGACTTGCCGCTGGTGGGCGATGTGCGCTGCGTCAAGCTGATGGCCTGCGTCGAGTTCGTCGCCAACAAGCAGAGCAAGGCGCTGTTCCCGGATGAGGTGAATATTGGCGAGCGAATCCATGTGCGGGCTCAGGCCAAGGGCTTGTTGGTGCGACCGATCATGCACCTCAACGTGATGTCGCCGCCGCTGATCATCACCCACGCCCAGGTCGATGAAATCGTCGAAACCCTGCGCGAGTGCATCCTCGAAGCGGCCGAGGAACTGACGGCGAACGGTTTGTACGACGGCGCATGAGCCAGCGTCCCGGGGCTTTGCCCGGCAGGGGCTCTCCCGCTAGACTGCGGGGCATGAGCAAAGCCCAAGACCAGACCCTGATCGCCTTGCCCTGGCGTGCCCTGCATCAATGGCACGCCGGGCTCCAGCAAGCCTTCGCCCACATCGAACAGGACGATGCCCTGCGCTATCTGGCGCAGGCCATCGGGCATCTGGTGTCGATCGAATCGGTGATGATCAGCCTCGAACGCAAGGACCAACCGCCGCTGTCGCTGTACCTGCAAGGGATCCCCGAGCAATACCGCGACTCGGTGATTGGCCGCTATTTTTCCGTGGGCTACTTGCTCGATCCGTTTTGCCTGGCGGTGGAACAAGGGCTGGCCGAAGGGTTTTATCACCTGGAGGAAATCGCCCCGGACCACTTCTTCGACAGCGACTACTACAAGACCTACTACCTCAAGGCCGGCTGCTCGGAAGACAGTTATTTCATCGTCGACGTCGGCAACCAGAGCAAAGTCTCGCTGAGCCTGTTCCAGGGCTTTGGCGGCGAGACCCTGAGTCACAGCCAATTGGATGTGCTGCGGGCGGTGGAACCGATGGTCGCCGAGTTCATTCGCGAGTTCGCCCGGCGCAATCCGGCGATTGTCGAGCAGGGCGCCTCAGCCGCTCGTGCGCAGACCGATATCAAGCGCAGCATCCAGCAGGCCTTCGAGCATTTTGGTTGTGATGTACTGACCGAACGGGAACGGGAAGTGGCGCATATGATCCTGCGCGGTCACTCGGTGAAGTCCACTGCGCAGCAGATGAGCATTGCCATAGAAACCGTGCGCATGCACCGCAAGAACCTCTACCTGAAGCTGGCGATCAGCTCGCAGTCGGAGCTGTTTGCGCTGTTTATCGAGTGGCTGCGTCAGGATTGAGCTGACGCCCCTCAAGGGTTTGAGGGGCGCGGTTGGCCTCAGACGCCTTGCGGGGTTTCGCCACGGGCCAGGCGGGCGTTGATCTGCTCGATCACGGCCGGCAATTCGGCAATGGTGTCGATAAGGTAGTGCGGGCGCGAACCTTCGAAGATCCGGCTGATGCGCGCCCGTTCTTCGGCCAGGCGTTCGGCTGGCAGCGCCTGGAACTGCTCATAGGTCAGGCCCAGAGCGTTGCCCGAGCAGGTCAGGGCCACGGTCCACATACCGGCGGCACGGCCTTCGAGGATTCCCGGCCAGGTGTCGTCGACCTTGACGCAGGCCGCCACATCGCTGACCCCCAGAGCAATCACGTTGGCCAGGGCCTGGGCCGGGTACGGACGGCCGTTCGGTACTTCATCGGTGGCCACCACGTGATCAGCGACGTAGCCATTCTCGCGAGCCAACTCCACCACCTTGGCCATGACCACTGCCGGGTAACCGGAGCACGAGCCGATCTTCAGCCCTTGCTCGCGCAGCGCCGAGATGGCTTCCAGGGCGCCGGGAATCAGCGCCGAGTGCAGGGCGATTTTTTCGATCTGCAGCGGCATGAAACGCTCGTAGAGGGCGGTGACGTCGTCATCAGTGGGCAAGCGGTCGAAGGCCGCACGGTAGCGTTCGGCAATCTGCGGCTGATTGCATAGGGTGCGGATGTGATCCCATTTGCCCATGCCCATCGGGCCGCGGGCTTCTTCCAGGGACACGGCGACGCCGAACTCGGCAAAGGCCTCGACAAAAATCTGCGTCGGCGCGAATGAGCCGAAGTCGACCACGGTGCCGGCCCAGTCGAGGACCACGGCTTGCAGCTGCGTTGGGTGTTGATAGTGCATGGTAAATCTCCGTTTTTCGGGTGTGAGTGGGCCGTCCCTGATCAAGGCAGGGCAAGCCGGTTGAGGGGTAAAGCGCTTGCAGTCAGAGATTCTGTGGCGGGCTGGCGTCGAACAGATCGGCGATCATCGGCCGGTGTCGGCGGATGCCCAGGCAACACAGGTGGTACTCGATGGCAAACGGATGATCGACAAAAGTGATCGGCCGGGTACCCGGGGTTTCGGCGTATTCCACGGCCGAGACAAAACCGATGCCGATGCCCTTGGCGATGGCATGCACAATCGCCTCGCGGCTGTTCAACTGCATCACGCAGTGCAGATCGACGTTCAGGCGTTTGCAGCTTTCCTCGACCAGTTGCCGGGTCCGCGAGCTTTTCTCCCGCATGACCCAGCGTTGCTCGCTGATCTCCTCGACCCGCACCTGCGGCTGATGAGCCCAGGGATGGTCATCGCGGACCACGGCGATGATCGGGTAGCGCCGGTACAGGCGGGTGTCGAAGCGCTTGTCGAATTCCGACAAGGCGAGAATTGCCACGTCGATATCGAAGTTGAACAGACGGTCGAGGGTCTCTTTCTCCGGGCTGAACGAGGTTTCCAGTTCGATATCCGGGTGCTGCTGCATCAGTTCATAGGTCAGGTTCATCGCAATCGGCGGCGACACCGCACCGAGGCGCAGCATACCGGTCTTGCGCTGTTTGAAACTGTGTAGCAGTTGCACCGCTTCGTCTTCCTGGCCGAACAGGCCCTGGGTGATGCCATAGAGCAGGTGACCGGCGGCGCTCATCTCGATAAAGCGTCCTCGGCGGTGGAACAGCTCCACGGAAAACTTCTTCTCCAGGGCGTTGACCTGCTCGCTCACCGTCGGCTGGCCGACGCACAGGTAATCGGCGGCCAGGGTGAAGCTGCCGGTCTTGGCCACGGCATGAAAGGAACGTAGCCACTTGTGGTACTGGTACATGGGCGGTCCTGTGTTTAACGGCGAATGAACAGCGCGACCGTTGCGCTGCACAGGCAGGCGGTGGTCACCACGACGAAGATCAGCGAGGTGTTGCCGGTACTGTCGAGCATACTGCCGATCAGCGGTTCCGCCAGGCCAGCGAACAGATAGGAGGAGAAATTCATCACCCCGGTGGCGGTGCCCGCGCGCTTGGCACCGACCAGGTCCGGGCACAGTGCCCAGAAGCTCGAGGCCGGGCCATAGACGAAGAAGCCGCAGAGGAACAGCGCAATCAGACCAATCATGCTATGGGCCGGCAAGGCCCACATCCACAGGCTGGTGGCGGCACCGAGGAACATGTACAGCATGATCGCCAGGTAGCGTTTGGAGCCGAACAGTTTGTCCGAGACCCAGCCGTTGCTCAGGGCGCCGATGGCCATGCCCACCGGCAAAGCCACGGTGATCCACTTCGGATCGACCAGGCTGTCGCCGCTTTTCCAGTCGGCGCCGAGGAAGTGCACTGGCACCCAGACGATCAAGCCGTAGCGTGCGGCGTTCTGAAAGCCCAGCGACACCGCAGCGATGATCAACCGGAAGTTTTTCAGCACCGCCTTGTAGCGTTGCGCCGAGGTTTCCACTTCGCCTTGCGCCACCTCGTGCTGCTTGTCGTCGGCGTTCGCCACGCCGGTGTCGGCCAGCGGCTCGAAGCCGAGGTCCTGCGGGCGTTCGCGGGCCACCAGATAGAAGATGATGCCGCCGGCGAGCATCAGCAGCACTGGCAGGCGAAAGATCCAGCGCCATTCCAGGTGCAGCACTTCAAGCACCACGATCGAGGTCACGTAGGACAGGATCGACGCACAGCCGGCGGCGAATACATAGAAACCATAGACCTTGCCGCGTTCGCCGGCGCTCCACCAGTTGGAGATCAGCCGGCTGCCCGGCGCCCAACCCAGGGCCTGGAAATAGCCATTGATGCCCCACGGCAGAATCAGGCTGGCAAAACCGCTGGCAAAGCTGGTGACCCAGTTGGCCGAGCAGGACAGCACCGCGCCGAGGGTCATGATGCGCCGGCCACCGTATTTGTCGGCGAGGTTGCCGTTGATGGCCTGGCCAATCGCATAGGCCCAGAGCATCGCCGCCGAGGCCCAGCCGAGGGTTTCCTTGCTCAGGCCGAACTCGGCTTGAATCCCCGGGATGGCGAAACCGAAGGTTTGCCGACCGGTGTAGAAAAACAGGTAGCAGAACATCGCGGCAAGCAGCATGCGCCATTGGGCGACACGAAACGAGGCGCTGTGGACGGCGAGAGCGGGCAGGGTCTGGGCACGGTTCATGATTTTTTTCCTTATTATTGTTCGCCCCACGGACCGCGGTCCAGGGGTGCACTCTTTTCAGGTGCGGCAGGAAAGGCTGACGCGGCTAGGCCGCGCGGGCACCGATGAAGTTCTTGCCGCGAGCGCCCTGCAAGGCGTACTGGATGATCGCTTCGGCATCCTTGGCGGCGACGCCGTAGTCGGCGAACTCGGTCTTCACCCCCAGGCTGTGGAGGAAGTCGCGCAACTGTCCCTGGGCTTTGTCCAGATCGTTGCCAAACAACCGTTGCAGGGTCTGGTCGCGTTCCTGGTCATGGCCCCAGGCAAGGCCGAGCACCAGGGGCAGGGTGAAGGAACAGGCAATGCCGTGGGGCAGGCCGTGGCGCAGGGTCATCTCATAGGAAATCGAGTGGGCCAGCGCGGTCTTGGTATTGGAGAACGCCATGCCAGCCTTGAGTGCGGCCAACGCCATGCGGGTGCGCAACGCCTGGCTGGACAGGTCGCGCAGCAGCAACGGCAGGCATTCGAGAATGTCAGTGATAGCCGACAACGCAAAAGTGTCGGAAATCGGGTTGGCGTTGACGTTCCAGATCGACTCCAGGGCATGGGACAGGGCGTCCAGGCCAGTAGATACCGTGACCCCGGCCGGCACCGTCAGCATCAGTTGCGGGTCGATGATTGCCACCTTTGGCCAGGTGCACTCCAGGTGCAGCGAGTACTTCTTCTGCGCGGCGGTGTCCCAGATGGTCGCCCAGGGCGTGACTTCGCTACCGGTGCCGGCGGTGGTGGGTGCGGCAATCAGCGCCTTGCAGCGTGCCGGTACAAACGGCTTACCGCTGGCCAGCAGGCCGAGCAACTCGTCGAAACGCCCGGACTCGGTGCCGACGATCAACGCCTTGGCGGTATCGATGGCGCTGCCACCGCCCACTGCGAGCACGGTCTGGCAGTGCCCGGCGTGTTGCCAGAAACGCTCATAGGTATCGCGCAGATGGGCGACGTCCGGATTCGGCTGGACGTCTTCAATGACGTACACTAGGCGCTCGCCCAGCAGTTCGCGGATGCGCTCCACCAGACCGAGGGCGCGGGCTTCGGGGAAGATCACCAGGGCGACGTCCTGGCCTTCAGTGATGGTGCTCAGCGCCTCGAGGCCGCCCCAGCCGAAGCGAGTGTCGACCGGGTTATGAAAACGGGCAGGCATAGGGAGTTCCTTTTTGTTGTTGTCGGAAGTGGCCCCATACTCGGGGCCGTCCGACAACAGCTCAAATCGTTAGATCGCAGGGTTGCATCGGTCAGGCCGATAACAGCGAGGGAGTCAGTGCGCCGTGGGGCGCTGGATGGCGTTGCGTAGGCGGCTGGACAGGGCGTCGGCGAGGATCACCATGCAGGTGATAACGATTATGCAGGTCGCGGTTTCCTGGTATTTGAACAGCTTAAGACTGCTCACCAGCTCGAAGCCCAGGCCGCCGGCGCCGACCATGCCGAGCACGGTGGCCGAGCGCAGGTTGACCTCGAAGCGGTAGAGGATCACCGCGATCCACGCAGTGATGACTTGTGGCAACACGGCAAATACGATCACTTGCAGCGGTCGCGCGCCAGTCGCTTGCAGCGCTTGCACCGGGCCTTGGTCGATTTCCTCGATGCTCTCGGCGAAGAACTTGCCGAGCATGCCCAGGCCGTGCAGCGCCAGGGCGAGGACACCGGGGAAGGGGCCGAGGCCGACGGCGGACACGAACACCAGGGCGAGGATCAATTCGTTGATGCTGCGGGTGACGTTCAGCACTTGCCGGGTGGCGTGGAACAGCCAGCGATTGCGGCTCAGGTTGCGCGCCGCGAGAAACGCCAGGGGAATCGCCAACAATACGCCGAGCAAGGTGCCCCAGATGGCGATCTGCAGGGTTTCGATGGCCGGGCCTAGCAGTCTGGGCAGAATGCTCAGGTCCGGCGGCATGGTACGCGACAGGAAATCGCCGATCTGCGGCAGTCCGGCGGCCAGTTCTGCGACGCTGAGCTGCGCGCCCTCGGCGCTCCAGTGCAGGGTCAGAACTGCCGCGAGTACCAGCGCTGCGGTCGACAGCCAGCCACCCGTGCTGCTCGGCAGCGTCACAGCCCAGTGATAAGTACGTGGTTGCATGTTCAGCCTCTCGATTCAGCGCAACGGTGGATTGGCAGGACAACCGATCGAGGCGCGGTCGTAGGGTCGGCTTCCTGACCCGGATAGATGCGCTGCAAGTCGGCATCACTCAGGCTCGTGGGCGTGCCGTCGAACACCAGCCTGCCGTGGGCCAGGCCGATAATCCGATCGGCAAATTCGCGGGCGTAATCCACCTGATGCAGGTTGCACAGCACGGTGATCCCCAGGTCGCGGCTGGCGTCACGCAAGTACTGCAACACCAGGCGCGAGGTCTTCGGGTCGAGGCTGGCCACCGGTTCGTCGGCAAGGATCACCTGAGGCTGTTGCGCCAATGCCCGGGCAATGCCCACGCGCTGCATCTGGCCGCCGGACAGCGCGTCGGTGCGCTCGCCGGCTTTGTGTGCCAGCTCGACCCGTTCCAGGCACTGCATCGCCAGAACCATGTCGTCGTGGCGGAACAACTGCAGAATCGAACTCAGGGTGGACACGGCACCGAGGCGCCCGGTCAGCACGTTCTTCAGCACACTCAGGCGCGGCACCACGTTGTGATGCTGGAAAATCATCGCCACCTGGCGCCGCAGTTCGCGCGGATCACGAGCGGCCAAGGCATCGATGCCGGCGACCTGGAGCGTTCCGGAATCGGCCCGGACCAGGCGATTCATGCAACGCAGCAGCGTCGACTTGCCGGCCCCGGATTGCCCCAGGACCACCACGAATTCACCCGGCTCGACGTCCAGGTCAATCCCGCGCAACACCGGGTTGGCGCCGTAGTGCTTGGTCAATTGGCGGACCCGGATCATTTCATGCTCCGCAAGTCGAGGTTGAGCACCTTGGCGGTGTCCCGCACTACGTCATAAGCTGAGTCGCTGGTGGGCTGAAAGCCGTCCAGTACACCTTGATCGCCCCACGGCAGCCCCTTGACCGAAGCCAGCGCCGTGGCGACTTTTTGCTTCAGCGCTGGATCCAGCGCCTTGCGCCAGACCATCGGCGACTCGGGAATCGGCTTTGAGCTCCAGACCAGCTCGAAGTCGTCCTGCTTGACCAGGCCCTTGTTCACTGCACTGGCAAAAATCCGGTCGGCCACGGCAGCGGCGTCGACCTTGCGGTTCTCCACGGCGAGGATACTGGCGTCATGGGAACCGGAGAAAATCACCCGCGAGAACAGCTTGCCCGGATCGAAGCCGGCTTGCTCCAGCCCGGCCTTGGGGAACAGATGGCCAGATGCCGAGCTCGGATCGACAAAGGCGAAGGTATGGTCCTTGAGGCCGGCCAGGTCATGGATGCCGCTGTCCTTGCGGGTCAGGATCACGCTCTTGTAGGCGCTTTGCCCGGTCTTGCGGGTGACCGCCACCGCGAAGGCTTCGACATCCGCCACCGAGGTCGCCAGCACATAGGAGAACGGACCGAGATAGGCGACATCGAGCTTGCCGGCACGCAGGGCTTCGATGATGCCGTTGTAGTCAGTGGCGACGAAGGGCTCGACCGGCATGCCCAGCTGGCTTTGCAGGGTGTCGAGCACCTGCTTGCTGGACTCGATCATCGCTTGGGAGTCTTCGGACGGGATCAGGCCGATCCGCAGCGCATCCTTGGCCATGACCGGGCCAACGGCAGTGAGGGAGAGCAGGGCGAAGCTGGCAACACGCAGAAACGAGCGCAAAGGGTTCATGGCAATCCAGGCTGTTGTGTGGAGTTGCCTGAGGTTAGAAATGTCACATGACAGTCATACGATCAATTCAATATGGGTTCCGCTAGCCAACTATTGAAGGAATCTATGGATGTCCAGCGCGAAAATGCGTGCCTTTCTCGCCGTCGCCCGCCACGGCAGCTTCAGCGCCGGGGCTCGCTCGCTCGGCCTCAGCCAGCCGACCCTGACCACCCAGGTACAGAGCATGGAGCGCCAGTACCACCTGGAACTGTTTCATCGTCGTGGGCGGCGGATTGAGTTGTCCGATGTTGGCCGGCAATTGCTGCCGATCGCCCAGGCCATGGCCGCTCTGGACATGGACGCGCACACCTTGTTGCGCGACTCTGGTCAGCTCGACAGTGGCCAGCTCAAGGTCGGTGCGGTGGGGCCTTTCCATGTGATTGAAATGGTCGACCATTACCTGCAGCGCCATCCGCGCATCGATGTGTCGATCCGGGTCGGCAACTCGGCCCAGGTGCTGGCCGATCTCGAGCGCTACAGCACCGACATTGCGGTGCTTGCCGGGCTGCATGAGGATCCGGGGCTGTATGCGGTGCGCTATGCGCTATGCGCGGCACGCGATCATTCTATTTGTGCACTACAAGCATCCGCTGGCCGGACGCGGGACGATTCGCCTCGATGAACTGGAAGGTCAGGCGCTGTTGCAGCGCGAGCCGGGCTCCACTACCCGGGCGGTGCTGGATGACGCGCTGGCAGCGGCGGGGGTGGTGCCACGGATCGCCATGGAGATTGGCAGTCGTGAAGCGCTGCGTGAGGCGGTGGTCCGTGGCCTGGGCATGGGGGCGGTGTCCGAGGCGGAGTTCATCGCCGATCCACGGCTGCGCACCCTCCGCCTCGAAGGCGATCCGCTGTACACCGAGACCTATCTTTATTGCTTGGCGGAGCGCCGTTCCAGCCGGTTGATTTCGTCGTTCTTCGACACCTCGCTGAAAACCTCGATGGCCTGCGCAGAGGCGGCCAGGTCGCCAAAGGATGACGAGGCATCGACGTAGCGCAGCGCCGACTTCACATCCTTCCAGCCGACGTAACTCATGATCGCCTTGATGTCCCAGCCATTGGCCGCCGCCCAGGTCGCAAACCCACGACGCAGGGAGTGGCTGGTGTACAGCTGCGCTGACACGCCGGCGCGTTGGAACACTCGACGCAGCACCGGGATCAGGCTGTTGCTGTTGAGTCCGTCCTCGGCCAGGTTGCCCCAGCGGTCGAGTTTGCGAAACAGCGGGCCATAGGCAATCCCCGCTGCGCCGATCCAGTTGGAATAGGCCTGGACCGGGCACAATTTCTTCAGCGCCGGGGTGCGAAAGGTGGTGCCCAGGTGCTGGCGGTCGCCCTTGCTGTGGGGCAGGTAGAAGGTGATCCCGGCGCCGGGCTCTACCTGGATATGTTCAACCTGCAGGCGTGACAGCTCATCCCCGCGAAAACCACGCCAAAAACCGATCAGCACCAGAGCGATATCCCGGCGATTGCGCATCACCGTGCCATGGTCATGGCGCGCCGCGGCCTGCTGCGCGTCGTTCTCCAGCCAATTGACCGCCTGTTCCAGATGCTGCAGAAGCAGCGGCGGTGCCTGTTTTTCCTGGGCTGGGTGCAGGGTGCGAATGCCCTTGATCATCTGTCGCACGCTGGGGGTCTTGGTCGGGTCTGGAAAACCCTGGGTGATGTGCCATTGCGCCAGCGCCGCCAGCCGCTGCTTCAAGGTGCTGACGGTGTGCTGATCGGCGTATTCGGCCAGATATCGCAGGATGCTGTCGCCCGTGGCCGGCAGAAAACCGCCCCAGGTCACCTCGAAATGCTCCACCGCCGCACGGTAACTGCGCCGGGTGTTCTCCCGGGTACCGGCCTTGAGATAGCGGTCAACCTTGTTCAACGGGGGCGTACTCCGAAGGGGCGTAAGGGGGTGGTTTGCAGTGTGAAAGTAGAGCGCAAATTGTTGAAAACAGCAAAAAACCTTGGAAAACAAGAATTTGCACCTGGTTTTGAGCGTTTTTTGGCGCTGGCTGAGTCGTTTTGATTACACCTGACATCGTACGGTATGTACCATGTAATTACGTACTAATTTATGTTTGTTTTTCGTGCTGATTTGATTGCTTGATAACAATGAATAATTGAGCGTTATCGCATGTTAATGACGAAAACGGTGCTTTGTGGCTGTACTGAGGGCCGGAAAGGCAGGGGGCAGCGCGGGATAACGTGCGGTATGAGGAGGCAGGGGGTTGAACTCGCACAGACGGGTGGCGCTCAAATACAGAACAAATGTGTTCAACCCACAAGGGGAGTGCGTTGTTCACAACATCGGTGTGCACACCTGATCAAACCGCAAGGAGACCCCCATGAACCGTACCGTCCTGACCGGCATGCTCATCGCCATCACCACCCTGGCATCTCCCGTCTTCGCCTCCGACCACGACCTGTGCACGCTGAAGCTGCAAGAACTCCGGGACAAGGTCACCACCTTGCCTGCCACCTCGGAAAACAACGCCACCCAAGTGCGGCAGATGCAGGCCGACGCTGTGGCCGCCAACGCAGCGAACGACGACAGGAAATGCATTACCCTGGCCACCCAGGCGATCATGCGCGTCGACAACATGTCGAAAGAGCCGAACCCCTAGTCCACATCATCCCACCCATACCCTGAGCCCTCAGGGCATGGCTGTTCCTGCAAGTTGTCCCCTCAAGGGGACATCCGCATTAGCGCGCTGCGCTTAAAGTCATCTCCACTTGCGCACCGGCTCACGCCCATAACCATAAAAACCGGAGATGCATCGCGATGCACACACCCCTCGCCGAGCCTCGTCGCTCTATTTATTTCGATTACCAGGTGTTCCCTGCCCATACCGCCAGCGTCGGCGTCGAGCCCGTCCAGCGCCACCCGGTGGTGATTGTCGGCGCCGGGCCAATCGGCCTGACCACCGCACTGGACCTGGCGCGCCATGGCATCCCCTCGATCGTGCTGGAGTCGGAACGCCAGGTCAGCGAAGGCAGTCGCGCCATCGTCTTCACCCGTCGTTCGCTGGAAATCCTCCAGCAGGTTGGGGTCTCCGAGCGGGTCACCGAAGCAGGCCTGGGCTGGCGCTCGGGCAACTCGTTCTATCGCAACCAGCGGGTGTTCCGCATGGACGCGCCCCATGATCCGGACGATCGCTTCCCGCCGATGACCAACCTGCAGCAGCCTTGCCTGGAACAATTCCTGGTCGACGCCTGCGACGCCAATCCGCTGGTGCAATTGCGCTGGGGCAACAAGGTCGAAGGCCTGAGACAGGCGACTGACTACGCGACACTGGATATCGACACCCCGGCGGGCGCCTATCAATTGCAAGCCAACTGGGTGGTCGCCGCCGACGGCGCGCGCTCGGCCATTCGCAGCCTGATGGGCCTCCAATTGGAAGGCGCTTCCTATGAAGGGCGATTTGTCATCGCCGACATCAAGATCGAACTGGACCTGCCGACCGAACGCCTGGCCTATTTCGATCCGCACTGGAATCCCGGCAACACCGTGCTGATGCACCGCGAGCCGGGCAACATCTGGCGCATCGACTATCAACTGCCCCGTGATGAAACGCCTGAGCAGGCCCTCGCGCCCGAATCCCTGCGCGAGCGCATCAACGCCCAACTGAAGATCGTCGGAGTGGAAAATCCGCAGTGGGAAATGGACTGGTGCTCGGTGTATTCGGCCCGCGCATTGACCCTGCCGGACTACATCCACAACCGCGTAATCTTCACCGGCGACGCCGCCCATCTGTTGCCGATCTTCGGCGTGCGCGGGGCCAACACCGGCTTCCAGGACTGCCACGACCTGGGCTGGAAACTCGCGCTGTCGATCAAGGGCCTTGCCGGCCCGGGCCTGCTGACGTCCTACAGCGAGGAGCGGGTAGGGGCTGCACGGGAAATTATCGCCGAAGCGGGCAAGAGCACCCGTTTCATGACGCCGCCGACTGCAGGCTATCGATTGCTGCGCGACGCCGTGCTGTCGCTTTCGCTGACCCAGGAATTCGTTCGCCCGCTCTATCACTGGCGCACATCGCGGCCCCATGACTATGTGGATTCGGTCCTCAACTGCAGGGACGACGACAATCAGCGCTTCGGCGGTGGTCCGCATCAGGGTGCGCCCTTGCTCAATATCAAGCTGGCCGACGAGGGGTTTCTTTTCGATCGGCTGGGCGCCGCGTTCTGCCTGCTTTATTTCACTGAGGCGGCGCAGTTGCCGGAGGAGGTCCAGCAACAGGTAAAAGCCCTGCGCGAGCGCGGTGTGCCATTGCAGGTCGTGGCCGTGGCCAGCGCCGGGCAGTCCACAGTCGTTGGCGCAGACGCAGTGATCGAAGACCACAACGGCCACTTCAGCGAAAAATACGCCGCGCGAGCGGGCAGTGCCTATCTGGCGCGTCCCGATCAGCATGTCTGTGCACGCTGGCAGCAACTCGACGACGACGCCTTGCGCCGAGCGGTCGACCTGGCCTTGGGTCATGAGTGAGGACAATAAAATGAACAAGCCGCAATTGAGCATCACCGACGTCGAGCAGATCTACGACCACCTTGCCGAAACCCTCGATCAAATCGCCGAGGATCAGCGTCAGCTGTTCCTGGTCAAGCTGGCGCTGCTCAGCGCCCGGAAAATAGGCGAGGGCAGGGCATTCCTCGAACTGACGCGCCAGGCCGCGCTCGACCTCTGACCTTCGTTCCATCGCCGCCGGCCCGTGTCCATAGGCCGGCGCGCCTTCCTATAACAACAATCAGGAAGTACCTCGATGACTCACCGTCATATTGCCTCTGCGGTTGTCTCGGCCGCGGCCGGCGCCCACGATCGCTGCCAACAGGTGTGCAAAAAAGTCTCCCGGCGTTTGCTGGCTTTTCTGTTCGTCTGCTTCGTGCTGTCGTTCCTCGATCGCATCAACATCGGCTTCGCCGGCCTGACCATGATGGGTGACCTCGGGCTGAGCGGCACTCAGTTTGGCCTGGCCTCGACCTGCTTCTATATCGCCTATATCTGCTGCGGCATTCCCAGCAACATGGCGCTGGCCCGGATCGGTGCGCGACGCTGGATCGGCAGCCTGATGATCGCTTGGGGCCTGGCGTCTACGTGCACCTCGCTGGCCACCGACGCCACCTCCCTCTATTTATTACGCACCCTGGTCGGCATCACCGAGGCCGGGTTCCTGCCCGGCGTGCTGCTGTACATGACCTTCTGGTTTCCGGCGGCCTACCGCGCCCGGGCCAACGCGCTGTTCATGATCGCCATGCCATTCACTGCCGGATTCAGCTCGGTGCTGTCGGGTTTGATCCTGGGTATGGACGGAATATGGGGCTTGAAAGGCTGGCAGTGGCTGTTCGTGTTGGAAGGCTTGCCCTCGGTGCTGATGGGTTTCGTGGTGTTCTACTACCTCGATGACCGTCCGCAACAGGCCAAGTGGCTGGACCGGGAAGAACAGCAAGTGCTGGCACAGGCGCTGGCTGCGGAGCGCAGTGATGCGGGGCAGGGCAGCGGAGGGCGCCCGCGCAGCATCTGGAGCGAGCTGTTGTCGCCACAGATCCTGCTGTTCTGCGTGGTGTACTTTTGCCTGGTCAACACCCTGGCGATGATCGCGGTCTGGACGCCATTGATCGTGAAAAGCTTCAACAGCGCCAGCAGTAACGGCGTAATCGGCTTGCTGGCCGCCATTCCGCAGGTCTGCACCATTGTTCTGATGGTGGTCTGGGGCCTGCATTCGGATCGCACCCGCGAACGCCGCTGGCACCTGGTGCTGCCGATGTTGCTGGCAGCGGCGGGGTGGATACTCACCGCGTTGTCCGCCTATCCACCGTTGCAACTGCTGGGCGTGTGCATGGCGGCGAGCGGTTCCTACACGGCCATGTCGATTTTCTGGACCACCCCTGACCAAAGCCTGAGCTTCCAGGCTCGCGCCGTCGGCATCGCGGTGATCAACGCCATCGGCAACATAGGTTCAGCGGTCAACCCGTTGGTGATCGGCTGGCTGAAAGACCTGACCCAGGGCTTCGGCTCCGGCTTCGCCTATGCGGCGATCCTGATGATCCTCGGTGCCTTGTTGGCGCTACGCCTGCCGATCGGCGGACGAGTCGGTCTGCCGGCGACGCGCTGAAGGGTGGTAAAGTCGCGCCTTCGAGCGCTCAAGACTCTCAGGTAAATCGTCATGCAGTATTGGCCATTACGCTCCAGCAGCAGTGATCACAGCCTGAACATGGGGCACGCGGCCAATCTGCTGGCACGGATCGGCCTGAACCGCAGCAAGTACCTGGCGGCAGATCTGCTGCAAGTCATTGGGCCAGGCGTTCCGCTGGCCCAATGCACCATCTTTGCCTATCCCCATCGCCGCAACCCACAGGTGTTCTCGTTCGCCGACCGCGCACGAGAGGTCTCGCTGCCGGACATCTCCAACAAATACGCCCAACGTTTCTACGCCCAGGATGGCAATCAGCAAGCCATGAGCCAGGGCACGCCGGGTACCCACATCATCGTCCAGCGCCAGGCCATCGACGACATCAGCCACGGCGAATACCGGCGCATCTGCTATGAGCAACCGCAGATTTCCGAGCGAGTCGCCTTGCTGACTCACTGCGAAAGCAACCGCTGGCTCTCGGTGAATTTCTACCGTGGTCGCGAGCACGGGCATTTTTCAGCAGGGGAGATGCACTACCTGGAAACCATCGCTCCCTTGCTGATCCAGGCCGTGCGCCTGCATTACCACGCTTATCTGCAAGCCAATGAACTGCCATTGTTGCTGACGGAAAGGGTGATCCGACAACAGCACGTGGAACTGACCTACCGCGAACAGGAACTGCTGCGGCTGATCATGTGCGGGCTTGAGGTGGAAGACATTGCAGAACAGTTGGGCGTGAAGCCGATGAGTGCGAGCACCTATATCAAGCGTTTGTATCGCAAGTTGGGGATTGGAGGGCTGCGGGAGTTGTTTGGGTTAGCGACGAGGGCAGAGTGGGCTTGAGGGGGCGTTATATATAACTCAACTAAATGTCTCTTTAGTTGAGTTATAACTAAATCAGCTTAATGGAGAGCAGGGTACGGACCCAACACTCATGCAGAGATCAAGCAAATTACCCATGGAAATTGCACGTTTCATTGGCGATTGCGCACTAATAGCCGACGAAATAGGAGAATCGCCTGCGAGTGTTTTCAGCTTCGAACGTGGCAGTGAACGCTTCTTTCTCAAAACCAGCGCTGTAACCTTCGTGCCCACGACTTACAGCGTCCTGCGTGAAGCCCGCGTCCTGCAATGGCTGGATGGCCGGTTGAGCGTCCCGGAAAGTTGTTGTCGTTACCGACAATGACCAGGGCGAATTCATGATCTCACGCTGCGTACCCGGTGAGCCCATCCAAAATCGTCTGCACAATCCATCCGTGGCCCTGGAGTTGCTTCACGGAGCACTGCGGCAACTGCAAGCGGTGTCCATCGCTGATTGCTCATTCGACAGCAGCGCTACCGTACGCCTGACAGAACTCGAATACCTGCTTGCACATAACCTGCACGCCAAAGAACACGACCTCAACCAATGGCCGAACCTGGATACACCCGAACAACTCCTGGCCCATCTACACGCCACAATCCCAAAGGAGCAATCGGTGTTCAGCCACGGCGATCTGTGCGACGCCAATGTCTTCGTCGATACCCAGGACCAACTGCATTTCATCGACTTGGGCCGCGGCGGCGTCGCTGACCGCTGGCTGGACATCGCATTTATCCATCGCAATCTGCGCGAAGACATTTCAGAAAACGTCGCAGAGATTTTCCTTGAGGGTTTAGGGGAACGTGACGAACCATTGCACCGAGAGTTCTTCGAAAAGCTGGATGAGCTGTTTTAGATTTGGGGCGAGGGAAATCGAGGTGAGATTGCGTTGCTGCAGCTTGAAATCTGGCCTGGACTGGTCCTGACAAGAACACACGTCACTTCGCATAATGTATATTATGTTAAATACGATGCCATGTTAGAAATGTTCATGAGCTGTTGTCTGTTTCCACTTACCTACGAATGTCGTCACGCGACTCAGCCACGAAAAATCATTAGCTTGCAAGCTCTAAAAAACAACAAATCTCGCGATGACCGGCACACTAGCACGATGAAATGCCGACTGGAGAAAACAAGCCTAGGGGGTCAGCCATCCATCAGCCGAACTGCTTGTATAATTCCTTCGCCACTGCAATCTCTTGTTTGTAGCCCTCATCTCTCCGCTTTTTTATGCGTCAAAGCGAATTTCACGAATCCCATCCGCATTGTTCAATGTTTTGAACAATGGTTCGCCACCTGCGAATTCTCTCGCGCAAGCGAGCTTGAGCTTATCTAGAATTTTCGCTCGGTTCTCCGGCGTTTGTTCCAAATGCCACTGTTCAAAGACTGCGCTCAGCATATGACCGACACAGATGGTTTGCAGGTTATCCGTTCTTCGCGATTCAAACAGCTCAACGCCATGCGCCAAGGTAGCGATGTTAGATAGAGTCCGTAACAGATAGCAATAAATGGCCAGCATTGTGGAAAGACGGGCTCCTCCCTAGCTTCTATGGTTCGCAAACACCAGGCTTGAATTTCCAGTAATCGCCTTCAGCGCTACTGATTGTCTTCATATTGAAACGATGTTCAGGTCGCAAATCAGTTCTGAATAGGTAAAACATATCTGAGACGACAGAGCCATTTTCCGCAAAATAAGAATGGCCCAAAAAGTCGGTACTTACGTCGCTAGCATCAATCGTTTCGATCCCTTTGACGACCGTTACTACCCGGTTGGTATCGCCGATTCTCTGCATTGTGTTGACTACTTTAGACGCTAATAGAGCCTTGTCTTTGGATGATGCATACAAAGTGACCGGTGCGCCGGCATTGACCAGCGCCTTACTTATACCCTTGAACTCATCCACACCGATATCTGGTGCGGTCAAAATGAGCTGCTTCAATCGAAGCCGCATGGCTGGCTTTTCATTTAGCAATTCAGAGATAGCTACAGCCATCCCCCGATTTCCCATGCTATGAGCCACCAGATAGATGTTCTGTGCATCTGTTTCTTGGAAAACGTCGCTTAGAAATTTTTTGATCTTTGGGGTCGCCCGCGCAATTATTTTTTCGTCGTCTCTATACGCTGGCATCGCCTCTTGTGAGGGCCAGCTGTAGAAAATTGGAGCCCCGTCGAAACCCAAGTCATAACTCATTTGAGCAGTACGTCTTGCAGCATCTTCAAAGGACGCGGTGTAACCGTGTATGAAAACAAGCGCACTCTTCCCTTTACTCTCTCTGATTTTCTCGTGTATAGCAGCGAGGAGTTGATCCCTTGTCACGGCCTGGATACCCAGAAGCATAAGATCGTTTCTTGGACTCTCTAGCGCCTTCAGACCTAGGAACGGTGCCTCCATCCTACCCAGACGATGATCACGCGGGATACTGACGTCCGCTACGCCATAACTCAGAGGGCCCTCTTCGCGACCGTATGCATCATAAGCTTGTAGGGAGCCGGTCGCATTTCGATTAGTTGCGTAGAACGTTCGAATAATGACGTTCTCGTAAGAACTTGTCGGCGATTTGGCAATACCGTCCTCTAGAGGCTGCTTAGGGGCAGTAATCAGCTTGATGTCCGTCTCAATCTGCTGGTCTGGAGCCGGAACAGGGGCTGGAGCGTGCATACTCCCAGTGAAACAACCTGCGAGTAGAAGCGAAATGGCTAAGAAACTGCCCTTAGTAGCAGTAGTCAGCATCTGATATTTCAGCCTCATAGCTTCCTCTCCCTGGTTGATATTGGATAACCCTAGACTGATCCGAGCAAAGTGCCACAACTGAAAATAGGAGCCGCAGACACGAGTAGTGTCTTATGAGGTCTGCAGGTTAATCCTCCATCACGCCCTCGCCCCAGTGGAGTGGGTCAAGGGCGTTCGCCGCTGAAACAGAATCATCCGGGCGCGTTGAAAAAGCGTATCTGTAAACCACCTCAAAGCACCCCATAAATCTGCGCAACCACCCGCAACGTAGCTTCTTCAATAGAACCTTCATTCCGACACAACACCCACCCATTATCCGCAACCGCCCGCTCAAACGCCCGGGTACAGGCGACATGCTCCTCCAGCGTATGAATTACCGTACTGCCCAACCCACGCCGACGCGCCGCTGCCCTCGCCCACGAAAGTTCAGGATCAGCGACCACCCCCACATGCAGATCTGGCACCCGCACGTTGCGTTCGAGGTTCAGTTGCAGAATCTCGGCGAATGGGATCAGCCGGCGGAACGCGGCCTCCGATGGGTACCAGCGATCGATCAGGATGATGCTGCCGAGCGGCTGTTTTGGCAGCACGTGTTGGGAGATCCAGGCACGGCTGTCGGCAAAACGTTCACAGACCTCCCGTTCCAGAGTCCGGCTGGGATTTCGCACCAGTTGGTTAACGAGGGCCATGGTTTCACCCCGCAAGGGATCACTTTTTTTCTCGCACAGGCGGATGACTTGTTTGTTGTCGGCCCGCAGTACTTGGGTCACGGCCTCCAACAACGTGGTTTTGCCGGCACCCTTGGGGCCATCCAGAGAAATGAACAGCGGACGTTTCATGTGTCACACAACGATTAAATGGATCAGCACTCTACCTGATCGAAGCATCTGCCTCTCAGAGAACTAAAGTCATTGCTCTGAGCAAACTTCTAACCGCAGGAGGAGTCCTCTCTATGAGCGGGCAAGCATTGCGCCGCAACTCACTACAACAGCTCCCCACTAAGGAACGGTCATGACTTTTTTTATTTTCCTCCTGGCCTGCGGTGCCGCGGCCAGCACAGGTTTCTTTTTCAAACCAGGAGAGTGGTACGAATCCCTTGCCAAACCCGGCTTCACCCCTCCCGGCTGGGCGTTTCCGCTGGCCTGGTCGGTCATTTACCTGTTACTCGCCTGGGCTGGGTACCGGCTGAGTTTGATGCCGGGGAGCCAAGTGGTATTGGCTTTGTGGGCGGCGCAGATTGCGCTTAATACGCTCTGGACGCCGGTGTTCTTTGGCGCGCACCACATTTTCGCCAGCATGGTGATCCTTGTCGTGCTCTGGCTGGTGGTCGCGGCAATGGTGGTGATGGCCGTGCGGCTGGATCTGATCACGGGTTTGATCCTGTTTCCGTACCTGGCCTGGCTGTGCGTGGCCTGCGCCTTGAATTTTTCAATTCTGCGCAAGCACCACTCAAGCGCTTCGAATCGGAAACACGAGGCTGAAACAGGTGCCTGATTGACGGCTATCGACGGTGACTTGCCCGTCATGCAATTGCATGATTGAGCGAACAATTGCCAATCCCAGGCCTCCGGAGTCGTCTGGCTGATTGCGTGACGGGTCGCATCGATAGAAACGCTCAAACAGTCGCGGAAGGTGTTCCGCGGCAATGGGCTCGCCCTGGTTGTGAACAGAGACTGCGATGCCCTCTTCGCTTGCCATAGTGCTAATGATCACTTGCGCAGCGGGTGCCCCATAACGCAGCGCATTGGACAGCAGGTTAGCCAAGGCTCGACGGATTAAGACTGGATCAGCCTGCAATTCGCCCTGGGCCTGATTGATCAGCGTTACATCGCGCTCTTGCGCAACGCCTTCGAAGTACTCACAGAGTTGCTCAACCAGGTCATGGAGGTCGATGACCTGGCGATTCAAGGAGGCGTTTGAATGCTCGGTTCGGGCGAGAAACAACATACTGTCGATCATTCGCGCCAGTCGCTCGTATTCTTCCTGATTGGAAACCAGCAGGTTCTGGTAGTCCTCAATCGAGCGGCTGTACCTCAGGGTTTGCTGGGTATGCCCCATCAGATTGCTGAGTGGCGTGCGCATTTCGTGGGCGAGGTCTTCGGAAAAGCGGGACAGCTGGGCGAACCCATCTTCAAGACGCGCGAGCATTTGGTTTAGCGCATTGCTGAGGGCTTGCAGCTCACTCAATTGATTGAATTCATTAAGCCGTAGATGCAAATGTTGAACATCAATTGCAGCCGCGTGCTTGGCCAGCACCCGCACAGGCCGTAAGCCACGCCGACTGACCCAGCCGCCGAGTACAAACGCCAACAGTGCGCCGACCGACATGGCGAACCAGAGTTTGAGTCGGTAAGCCGCCAGCATCTGTTCGCGCTCGCTCAACAACTTTCCAGCAATCAGGGTCAAGCCACGACCCTCCTGGTTGAGATCCTTCCACGCGAGTCGTACTGAAATCGACGAGTTACCGTCCCCCAGACGAGCCTGGGCAGTCGCAGGCAACTTGGGCAAGGACATGTCTACAGGGTTGATTTCGATCAGCACCTGACCGCTTTTATCAACAACCCACAGTAGATTGTCACTGTTGCCCAGCATGTTTTCGTAAAGTTTTGGCCGATTGCGCAGTTGCTCAATGCTTGCGCTGTCGTTGATCAAGGCTTGCACGCGCTCCAGGCGACCCAACAAGGCCTGATCGTCGCGCCAGGCAATTTCTCGCTCTAACGACTGATAAAGATAAAAGCCGATAGAGCCCAGCAGCAGCACACTGACCAGCGCGAACATCACCGCCAGGCGCAGGCTCAGGGCATGGGGATAGAGTTTCAGGATTGCACCTCAAGCAGGTAACCGATACCACGCACCGTATGGAT
Organism: Pseudomonas fluorescens; assembly: GCF_019212185.1. Lineage (NCBI taxonomy): Bacteria > Pseudomonadati > Pseudomonadota > Gammaproteobacteria > Pseudomonadales > Pseudomonadaceae > Pseudomonas > Pseudomonas fluorescens. The sequence goes on along the minus strand of NZ_CP078138.1, from coordinate 3,419,893 downwards.
CAACTTGAGCGGGTAAGGATCGTCAACCTTGGCCCGCAGACGGCGAATGGCGACATCAACCACGTTGGTATCACTGTCAAAGTTCATGTTCCAGATCTGCGAGGCAATCAACGAGCGCGACAGCACCTCCCCTTCACGACTGACCAACAGATGCAGCAGGGCAAACTCCTTGTTGGTCAGGATCAAGCGTTCACCATTACGGGTGACCTTGCGTTGCAACAGATTCAGGCTCAGATCGGCAACCAAAAAATGCTCAACCTCACGTGGCGGACCACGGCGCAACAAAGTGCGTACGCGGGCCAGCAGTTCGGCATAGGAAAAGGGTTTCACCAGATAATCATCCGCCCCCAACTCCAGCCCTTTGACCCGGTCATCAACCGAATCCCGTGCGGTCAGAAACAGCACCGGGGTCTGCCACTTGCGCCGGATGACTTGCAGTAATTGCCAACCGTCCAGTCCCGGCAACATGACATCCAGAATGATCAGATCGAATTCACTCTCCTGCACCAGATGTTGGCCATCCAGCCCGTCGAGGGCGATCTCTACCGAATAGCCCGACTCAGTCAGGGCTTTTCGCAGGTAATCAGCCATTTTCGTTTCATCTTCAACCACCAGGATGCGCATTTTTTCCTCCAGGACTGGCGCATAGGCTAGCCCGGTTCGCTGATTTCTTTCATTACATGTTGGTAATCAAGGGGTAATCATCCTGACGGGGTGGGCTGGGCATGATGCCGGGCAATGACGCCGACCGACCAAACCTGGGTCGTGGTGTGTCAGGCAAATCGCCTTCGCCGGCAAGCCGGCTCCTACGACAAGGAAAAAACATGGGTACCCGCCTACCGACTTCATGGCTGATCACGCTGGCAATGACCTCCGGATTCGCCGCTGCAGCCCCGGATCAAATTGCCCAGCGCAAGGACGTGTCACTGGCGCTGGCCAACGACTTGTTGACTGCCGCGCTCACCGCCTGCCACGCCGATGGCCGCACAGCCGTTGCCGCCGTGGTTGACCGCGGCGGCAATCTGGTTGCCGTGCAACGGGATGACGATGTCGGCCCGCATAACACCCTGGCGGCGCAACGCAAAGCCTATACCGCCCTGTCAACCAAAACCTCCACGCGGTTATTGGCAGAACGTGCTCGCGCCAATCCGGATGCGGAAAACCTCAACACCCTTGATGAGTTGTTACTCCTGGGTGGCGGAATGCCTTTGACGTTCGAGGGGCAAGTCATCGGCGCCATCGGAGTGGCCGGTGCCGGCGGCGCGGCAAACGACGAAGGCTGTGCAGTGGCTGCCATCAACAACGTCTTACCTTCCCTCAAGCACTAAGGATATCTCCATGACTGTATTGAAAAGCTTGTTCGCTGGCGCCGTATTGAGTGCCATTTCATCCCTTGCCCTGGCGGCAGCCAATCCGTTGAGTGTGCACGTCCTCAACTTGCAGGATGGCCTGCCCTCCCCAGGGGTCAATGTCACCCTGGAAAAACAGGAGGGGAAAAACTGGGACATGCTCAACAGCGCGGCCACCAACGAGCAAGGTCGCGTCACCGGACTCTATCCGGAAGGTCGGGATCTGGAGAAAGGCACCTACCGTGTCACCTTCAAAACCGGGGAATGGTTTAAGGCGCACAATACGTCCAGTTTCTTTCCTGAAGTACCGGTCATATTCGAGGTGGACGGCACCGTCCCGCACTACCACATCCCGTTGCTGCTCAGCCCTTATGGCTTTTCTACCTACCGAGGGAATTGAGGGTTAAGGAGGCATCCATTCTTGTGTGCAAAAAACTTATTGGTTGAAATAAACCTTCAACCGCTCCACCGCAAACGCCTCGAAACCGTCCAACGCATCACTCGCCACTGCCTGTTCCTTGCCGTTGAACTCCACCACCGGGACATAAAAACAGGCGTGTTTACTGATCTGGTCGTAGGGAATTTTCTGCTCGCCGACAAAAGGAAAGCCACAGCCCATTGCCAATAGTTGCAGCCGAACCACCTTGAGCTTTTGCCCGACTACCGAGGCTTCGCACATTTCCCAGTCGATGTTGCGCTTCTCCAGTTCGGCGGCCACCGTCTGGTTGCCCATGCGGATGAAATGCTCGGCCTCCATCGCGAAGTTGATGGGGTTGGTTGGCTCCGCGCAAACACTCGCTACTCGAGTGACCACAAACTCGCCACTGCCTTCAAGTTGTGCCGGGAACTGGCTCTTCTGGTTTTCAAATCCGGGATAGGTCGAGGGAAATGGCTCGGATGGCATCATTTCTTTGACGGTACGGCCTTGGGGCATTGCTGGTGTGGCGGCTGAAGGGGTCGCTGCGAGGCCCGCTGAAAAGGCGGCGCAGATCAGCGCAATGACGGCTTGGTGCTTCATGGTTGCAATCAAAATGGTTCTTCCCTGGAAGTCTGTCACTGAATCCGGACGCGTAATCTGAATCTCTGCCGCCCTGAATACAAGCCCCCACCTAGGCCGGAGTGACTTTCGATTGCTGCTGAACATAGGGACGGATGCGACAAAAGCAGAGTTCAACGCTATTGATAAGAGGTACGGCAGATTCTTCGATCAGGCGCGACCACAACCTGCGAACGACCCTCGACCGTGAATTTGTGGTTTAACTAGATAGTTACCTATCTATATACTTACCGCCTCATTTCAACGGGACATTCAACGTGAAGCACAATCAACGCCTCTCGGGCGTAGCGAAATTCATCGTGATCGGGCTGGGGGTGATCATTGCCCTGCTCGGCCTGGCACTGGCGGCGGGCGGAGTGAAGCTGGTCAGCCTGGGCGGGTCCTGGTACTTCCTGGTGGGTGGTCTGGTGATGGCCGTGTCCGGCCTGCTGATCGCCCGCAGCAAGCCTGCCGGCGCCTGGTTGTTCGCCGCGTTCCTGCTGGGCACGGCGATCTGGGCGGTGAGCGATGCCGGACTGGTGTTCTGGCCGCTGTTCTCACGCCTGTTCATGTTCGGCGCGGTGGGCCTGGCGGTGACCCTGGTCTATCCCCTGCTCAAGCGCGCCAACGGTGAGGTGGGTGGTCGCGGTGCCTACGCCGTTGCAGCCGTATTGGCGATAGGCCTGGCGGTGGCTGCGGGCAATATGTTCGTCGCCCATCCCACTGTGGCTGCCACCGGCACCGGCCCGGGCCTGACGCCTGTCGAGCCGGCCAAGGCGCAGAAGGACTGGGCGCATTACGGCAATACCGAAGGCGGTAGCCGTTTCGCCGCGCTGGACCAGATCAATCGCGGCAATGTCGACAAGTTGCAAGTAGCCTGGACCTACCACACCGGTGACGTCGCCGAGAGCGATGGCAACGGTGCCGAAGACCAGCTCACCCCGCTGCAGATCGGCAACAAGGTGTTCATCTGCACCCCGCACAACAACCTCATCGCCCTCGATGCCGACACCGGCAAAGAGCTCTGGAAAAACTCGATCAACGCCCAGTCGAAAGTCTGGCAGCGCTGCCGTGGCATGGCTTACTTCGATGCCACCCAGCCGATTGTCCAGCCGAGCAACTCGACCATCATCGAGCCTCAACCGGCGGCGGCCGCCAACTGCCAGCGACGCTTGCTGACCAACACCATCGACGCCCGACTGATCGCGGTCGATGCCGACACCGGCGAGTTCTGCCGGGGTTTCGGCAACAACGGCCAGGTCGATCTCAAGGCCGGTCTGGGTGATGTGCCGGACAGCTACTACCAGTTGTCTTCCGCGCCGCTGATGGCCGGTACCACGGTAGTGGTCGGCGGTCGTGTCGCCGACAACGTGCAGGCCGACATGCCTGGCGGCGTGATCCGTGGTTTCGACGTGATCACCGGCGCCCAGCGTTGGGCGTTCGATCCGGGCAACCCCCAGGATCGCAATGCACCGGCCGAAGGCAGCACCTATGTACGCAGCACCCCGAACAGCTGGGCGCCGATGTCCTATGACCCGGCGACCAATACCGTGTTCCTGCCGATGGGCAGCTCGTCCACCGACATCTACGGTGTGGAACGCAGCAAGCTCGATCACACCTACGGCGCCTCGATCCTCGCGCTGGATGCCAGCAGCGGTGAAGAACGCTGGGTGTACCAGACCGTGCACAACGATCTCTGGGACTTCGACCTGCCGATGCAGCCGAGCCTGATCGACTTCACCAAGGACGGCAAAACCGTGCCGGCGTTGGTCATCGGCACCAAGGCCGGGCAGATCTACGTGCTCGACCGCGCCACCGGCAAGCCGCTGACCGAGGTCAAGGAAGTACCGGTCAAGGCCGCCAACATCCCCAACGAGCCCTACTCGCCGACCCAGCCAAAATCGGTGGGTATGCCGCAGATCGGCGCCCAGCACCTGAGCGAATCGGACATGTGGGGCGCGACCCCGTATGACCAACTGCTGTGCCGCATCGACTTCAAGGGCATGCGCTACGACGGCCTGTACACTGCGCCGGGCACCGATAAATCCCTGAGTTTCCCGGGTTCCCTGGGCGGGATGAACTGGGGCAGCATCTCCACCGACCCGGTGCACGGCTTCATCTTCGTCAACGACATGCGCCTGGGCCTGTGGATCCAGATGATCCCGTCGCAGAACAAAGGCCAGGCGGCTGGCGGTGGCGAAGCGTTGAATACCGGGATGGGCGCGGTGCCGCTCAAGGGCACGCCGTATGCGGTGAACAAAAACCGCTTCCTTTCGGTGGCCGGCATTCCTTGCCAGGCACCGCCGTTCGGCACCCTGACCGCGATCGACATGAAGACTCAAAAGGTCGCCTGGCAAGTGCCGGTGGGCACCGTTGAAGACACCGGTCCCCTGGGCATCCGCATGCACCTGCCAATCAAGGTTGGCCTGCCGACCCTCGGCGGCACCCTGTCGACCCAGGGTGGCCTGATCTTCATCGCCGGGACCCAGGACTTCTACCTGCGTGCCTTTAATAGCGGCAATGGCGAAGAAGTGTGGAAAGCCCGCCTGCCGGTGGGCAGCCAGGGCGGCCCGATGACCTACGTCTCGCCGAAGACCGGCAAGCAGTACGTGGTGATCACCGCCGGTGGCGCACGTCAGTCGACCGATCGCGGTGACTATGTGATGGCTTACGCCCTGCCGTAAGCCGCTGTGCCCGCCTGGCTGGCGGGCATCCTCTGTGCAATCTGCGCGGCACCTGCGGGTGCCGCGTTGCGTTGCGCTATCGCTGAAGATTGGATCTGGAAGATTTTCATGTTTTTCGCTGTTCGCTTTTCGACTACAGGCCTGCTGATTGGCCTGACCTGCACCACCGCCCTGCCCGCTTTTGCCGGCAACGATTCACGCAGCACCCTGAGCGGTGACTGGGGCGGCCTGCGCCACCAGATGGAGGAAGATGGCCTCACATTGACTGGCGACTACAGCGGCGAAACCGCCTATAACGCCGATGGCGGCCTGCACCGTTCGGCGCGCTATTCACAGAACATCAAGCTCGGCGCCAGGTTCGACCTGGACAAACTGTATGGCCTGGACAACGCCGGCAAGGTCCAGTTGACCCTCAACGACCGCCGCGGCCAAAGCGCTTCCGAGGACCTGGTGGGCAACCGCTTGCCGATCCAGGAGAACTACGGTGGCCTCTACACTCGCCTGACCGAACTCAGTTATGAACGCAATCTGTTGACCCCGGCGCTTAACGTGAAACTGGGTTACATGGCGATGGGTAACGACCTCGGCGGCCTCGACAGCGGCATCCTCTGCAACTTCATGAACGCCGGTTTCTGCGGGCATCCGCTGAACATGTCCGGTGGCAGCGGCTGGACCAACTACCCCAATGCCCACCTGGGCGTGCGGGTCAAATACGACCTGTCGCCTGCCTGGCAGTTGCGTGTCGCAGCCTTCAATGTCGACCCCGAAAGCAACGGCAACTCCAGCCGCGCCTGGCACCTGGGGCCCAAGCACACCACCGGTACCGTGGTCCCCATCGAACTGGTGTACAAGCGCACCGGCGAATTGCCCGGCGAATACAAAGTCGGCTACTACTACGACAGCTCAGAGGCCAAACGCATCGGCAGTGATGGCGAGGTCTCTGGCCGTGGCGGCCATTACCTGCTGGTGGATCAAGCCCTGTGGCGCTCGCCAGCATCCAGCGGCCGCAGCCTGCATGCTTTCGGTCAGTACTCGGCAGCCAGCGAGGCGGCCTCGCCGTTCAGCAAGTGGTACGGCACCGGCCTGGTGCTGTACCAACCATTCGCCAGCCGCCCCCGGGATACCCTCGCTTTGGGCTATGGCCGCGCCGTGCCCAATCCACGCAGCCGCGATGTCCAGCAAGACACCGCGCTGGCTAACGGCACGGCGTTCCCCGACCTGGACAGCGCCGAACAACTGATCGAACTGGGCTATGGCTACCAGGCTACCTCCTGGCTGACCCTTCGCCCGAACCTGCAGTACATCATCGAGCCGGGGGCGTTTTCCGGGCAGGACATCGATAATGCACTGGTGTTTGGACTGCAGGTGAAAGCGGCGCTGTAAGCCCCCTGTAGGAGCCAGCTTGCTGGCGAATGCGCTGTCTCAGCCGGCAAGGAGGTTGAATGTGCCGGCCCTATCGCTGCGATGCGGCGACCCGACAAGCCCGCTCCCACAGATTTTTGGCCTCCCAAAAAAATCACTTCAACTGGGCAAGCAATGCCTTGGCCACCGCTTCGGAGCTGGCGGGATTCTGGCCGGTGATCAGTTTGTCGTCTTCAACCACGAAGGGTGCCCAATCGGCGCCCTTCTCGTAAACCCCTCCCAGTCGCTGGAACTCGTCTTCGATCAAAAACGGCACCACATCGGTCAACTGCACTGCGGCCTCCTCGCCATTGGTGAAACCGGTGACCCGGCGCCCCTTGATCAGCGGCTCGCCATCCGCCGCCCGTACGTGGCGCAGCGCCCCCGGCGCGTGGCAGACGAAACCGATGGGCTTGCCCGCGCGCTCGAAGGACTCGATCAGGTCGATGGAGGTCTGCGACTCGGCCAAATCCCATAGAGGACCATGGCCACCTGGGTAAAACACCGTGTCGAAGTCCATCGCATTGACCGTATCGAGCTTGACGGTCGTGGCCAACGCCTGCTGGGCGGCAGCATCAGCGTTGAAGCGACGGGTCATTTCGGTTTGGAAATCAGGTAACTCACTCTTCGGATCCAGGGGCGGCTGGCCGCCAGCCGGCGACGCCAGCACCACTTCGGCACCGGCATCCTTGAACACGTAGTAAGGCGCGGCGAACTCTTCAAGCCAGAATCCGGTTTTCAATCCGGTGTCACCCAGTTGGTCGTGGGAGGTGAGAACCATCAGCACTTTCATGGGGTGTTCCTCTTGGTTGGCTATTGCTCGACGGTGGTGTCGAGACACTCGAACCGGTAGACAGTCACCGTGGCTGAACGCTCACGATTTTTTTCGCGAGCAGGCGCGCTCCTACAGAGAACGGCGGACTGCCCAAATCATCCAGCCAGGCTGAAGCCTTCGGACATTGTCGGGGGCACTGGGCTGCGAGACTATCGATTCCCCCTACCGGGCGATGCCCCGCTATCATGCCCCGCCAAAATGGACATGCACCCAGGAGTCAACGTGGCAGAAAAAACGCTGTATTGGGAAGACCTGACGCTGGGTAGAACCTGGACAGCCAGGCAATCGGCGCCCATCACCACCCAACAGATCATCGCTTTCGCCGCCGAGTACGATCCCCTCGATATGCATATGGACCCTGACCTCGCCCGCGCCAGTCCGCTGGGCGTGCATTGCGCCAGCGGCATTCAGACCTTTGCGATCTCGCAGCGCTTGATGTGCGACGCCTTGCTGCTGCAAACCCATGTGGTGGCGGGGGGCAAGATCGATGGTGTGCGGATGGTCGCCCCGGTAGTGGCGGGCGACCGGCTCGAGCTTACCACCCACGTCGTTCGCTCCGAGCCACACACCCGCGACCCCGGACGTGGTTGGGTGACCTTCAAGGTCGAGGTCGCCACCGCCGAGGGCAAAACCGTGCTGCTGTATGAAGTGACGGTGCTGGTCCTGCGTGACGGACCGGGCTAATCACCCGCGCTCTCAGCGCCCAGCGTGCAAGTGCGCATGGGTCTGCAGCTCTTCCTCGATAAAGGCCGCGATCATCGCCCGGTAGACCTTCTCCACCACCGCAGGCGAGGCGCCGGTTTCGTCGGCCAGCCCGCGAACCTTGTGAATCACTTGTTCTACCCGGGCCGGTGCGCGCACGTCCTCGGTGGTTTTCTTGAAAGCTGCCGCCTGGGTGACGAACTTGCCCCGTCTGCCCAGTAGCGCTACCACCTCACGATCAATTTGATCGATGTGCCGACGTACGTCCTCGATCGATGTGCATTCAATGTCCATTCCGTGTTCTCCCTTTTCCATTGTTGTACTGCCTACGCCTGAACATCCGGCTCTATCGCATTCACCGCATCCAACTGCCCGCTCATCCGGTGCAGGAAGCCAATCAGCAGGTCGACCTCCTCCTCCTTCAGGGCCGACAGCAGCAACTCTTCACGCTTAAGGGCAACGACCAGCACCCGGTCATGCAACTCACGCCCGGAATCCGTCAGCGACACCGTGTAGCGCCGCGCATCCTTGGCATCGACCACAGTCGAGACATAGCCGTCACGCTCCAGCGTCTGCAACGAACGGCTGACCGCACTCTTGTCCAGGCCCACCACCTGCACCACCCGGTTGGCGCTGATCCGGTCTTCGACCGCGAGCATCGACAACACCCGCCATTCAACGATGCCGATGCCGAAATGCTTGCGATAGCAGGCCGATGCGCCACTCGACATCTTGTTGGTGAGGAAGGTCAGGAGCGCGGGAACGTAGCGATCCAGATTGAGGGGCGAGGCTGGGGTCATGACAAACGGTTCCTGGACTTCGATTGAATTAGTTGACACCGCAACTAAAAGGCATAGGATGACAATCACACCACGATTGCGCGCCTGCATCATAAGCGCGCCGTACAACAATAAGAACTGCGAGGTTCCCTGCCATGACTTGCCTGCTCCCTCCTCCGCCGTCCTGATTGCCCTGCCCCGCTAATCCCGGCACACCCTCCATAGCCTTTGAAACACTGCACAACTGCGGTGGGGTCACACTCATGCTTGAAGTTTATGTCTCTCGTAAAACCCCTGAAGCTGACGGCGTCTGTAGCTTTGAACTGATCGCTGCCCATGGCGCAGAACTGCCGGCCTTCAGCGCCGGCTCGCACGTCGATGTGCAGGTGGCGCCAGGCCTAACCCGTCAGTATTCGCTGTGCAACGCGCCCCATGAGCGCGGCCGTTACCTGATTGCAGTGCTCAACGAGCCGGCCTCCCGGGGCGGATCCCGGGGCATGCACGCTGACATTGCACAGGGGTCGACACTCGCCATCAGCGCCCCGCGCAACCTGTTCGACCTGGACCTCAGCGGCGAGCGTTACCTGTTGTTCGCCGGCGGCATCGGCATCACCCCGATCCTGGCGATGGCCCATGCCCTGATCGCTGCAGGCAAGCGCTTCGAACTGCACTACTGCGGCCGCTCCTTCGAACGCCTGGCGTTCACCGCGATGCTGGGCGAAGCGCCGTTCGCCAGGCACGTCCAGGTGCATGTCGACGATGGTCCGGCGCAACAGCGCCTGGATGCTGCACGGATCCTCGCGATGGCAAACCCGGGCGACCAGCTCTACGTCTGCGGGCCTTCAGGATTCATGGCGCACATTCAGAGCACGGCCAAGGCCTGTGGCTGGAGCGATGAGCAGATCCACCGCGAGGACTTTGCCGCGCCGCCGCAGGTGCTGGAAGGTGATCAGCCCTTCGAGATCGAGCTCTCACGCTCGGGCCAAGTCCTGCAGGTTCCCGCGCACCAGACCGCCCTTGAAGTGCTGCTGGAGCACGACGTGGAGATTGAAAGCTCCTGCGAACAAGGCATCTGCGGCTCGTGCATCACCCAGGTCCTGGCCGGCGAGCCCGAGCACCGCGATCAGTGGATGAGTGCCGCGCAGCACGCCCGTAACGACAGTTTCACCCCCTGCTGTTCGCGCTCGCGCAGTCCACGCCTGGTGCTGGACCTATGACTACCGATAACAACAAGCCTGATCACTGGAGATCGTCATGAGTACATCGACACTCGCCCATGAAATTGCAGCACCTGCCGCTTTGCCGAAATTTCCGTTGAATCAATGGTACGTCGCCGGATTCGCCTGGGAACTCAAGGACCAGCCGCTGGGCCGGACCCTGCTGGGCAAGCCGCTGGTGCTGTTCCGCACCGCCGATGGCCGGCCGGCAGCCCTGGAAGATCGCTGCTGCCATCGAGCCCTGCCGCTGTCCCATGGCACCCTGGAAGAACGCGGCGTGCGTTGCGGTTATCACGGCCTGCTGTTCAATGGTGACGGCCAATGCCTGGAAGTGCCCGGCCAGGCGAAGATCCCGTCGAAAGCCAAGGTGCCGGCGTACCCGGTGCGCGAGCGCGATCAACTGATCTGGGTCTGGTTCGGTAACGCCGATCAGCCGCAGCCGAACTGCGAGCCGCCGGCCTACGAGTTCCACAGCAACGACGACTACCTCTTCGAAGGCGGCGCCTATCACTACGATGCGCCCTATCAGTTGATCCACGACAACCTGCTGGATCTCAGCCACCTGGGCTACGTGCACCTGCGCACCATCGGTGGCAACGCCAGCATCCACATGAATGCGCAGATGCGTGTCGACAGCGACGACACCCACGTCAAGGTGACCCGGCATATGCCCGGCTCGCAGCCGCCACCCACCTACACCGCGGCCTATCCGTTCCAGGGCAAGGTCGATCGCTGGCAGGAAATCGAGTTCCACGTCAGCCACCTGCGCATCTGGACCGGTGCCGCCGATGCCGGCACCGAATCACTGGATGACCCGCAACGAGGCGGCTTCCATATGCGCGGTTTCCACGGTGTGACACCGGAAACCGAAACCACCAGCCACTACTTCTGGACCATGGCCACCAACCCCAAGGACAACCGCGAAGCCATCGCCGCGAAAGTGGTCGAGCAGACGGTCCTGACCTTCGACGAAGACAAAGGGGTGATCGAAGCCCAGTACCAGAACATGCTCGAGTTCGCTGACCGGCCCATGGTCGACATCCATGTCGATGTCGGCGCCAATCGAGCCCGGAGAATTATTGAACAGCTTCGCCAACAGTCCTGATGGACCACCGATCACTGGCTGCCGCCTGATCTGACCCACTGCCGCCGATCCACGTAGAGGGATCGGTCTGCAGTTTTCGCTCGGTGATTCTTGCCGAGCCTTGCGTTGCACGCCCGACAAAAACAAAAAGGTGCTCAATGAATCTTTCGAATCTCCTCATCAGCAGGACGAACCCGTTCGCCTGCACAAAACCCCAGGCCAGGCAGAGCCGGAGGACCACCCCATGAGTCGGTCCATCAATGTTCAACTGGAAGAGAAGCCCATGGAGGCTTTCCAATGGGTGGTGATCGCCCTGTGTTTCCTGATCAACATGCTCGACGGCTTCGATGTACTGGTGATGGCGTTCACCGCCGCCTCCGTGTCCAGCGAGTGGGGGCTTGGCGGCATTGAGTTGGGTTACCTGTTGAGTGCCGGCCTGATCGGCATGGCGCTGGGGTCGCTGTTTATCGCGCCCTGGGCTGACCGCTTCGGTCGTCGGCCGGTGATTCTGCTGTGCATTTCCATCGCCGGGCTGGGGATGCTGGCGTCGTCGCAGGCATCGTCCGTGAGCATGCTTGGCGGATTGCGCTTCCTGACGGGCCTGGGCATTGGCGGTGTGCTGGCGAGCAGCTACGTGATTGCCGGGGAGTATGCCAACCGCAAATGGCGCAGCCTGGCGATCAGCCTGCAATCGACCGCCTATGCCCTGGGTGCAACGATCGGCGGCCTCATCGCCGCGCAGATCATTCCGCACCTGGGCTGGCGCGCGGTGTTTCTGTATGGCGGCATCGTCACCTTGTTGGTGCTGCCCGTCATGTATTGGCTGCTTCCCGAGTCCATCGCCTTTCTCATCGCGCGTCAGCCTCGCAATGCCCTGCAGCGGCTCAATCGGCTATTGAGCCGAGTTGGCATTCAGCTAATCACCGCCATGCCGCCCCTTCAGTCAAGTACCCAGGCTTCCTGGCGCGAGACCTTTGCCGGGCTGTTTTCCAGGGAACTGCTGCGCTCCACCCTGCTGGTCTGGGCGGGATTCTTCCTGGTCATGTTCGGCTTCTATTTCGTCATGAGCTGGACCCCCAAGCTGCTGGTTTCAGCGGGACTTTCCAATCAGCAGGGCATCACGGCCGGGGTACTGCTCAATGTCGGCGGAATCGTCGGCACATCGCTGATCGGCCTGCTTGCGGCACGCTATCGGTTGCCAAGGGTGCTGATCAGCTATCTGTGCCTGAACGCCCTGTTTCTCGGTCTTTTCGTGCATTTCACCGACAACCTCAACCTGGCGTTCGCGCTGGTGCTGATGATCGGGATTCTGGTGAATGGCTGTGTGGCCGGCCTGTATGCGCTGACACCGAGCCTGTACGGGCCCGAGCAGCGCGTCACGGCGCTGGGCTGGGCCATCGGCATGGGCCGGATGGGGGCAATCCTCTCGCCGCTGGTGGCTGGCCGTTTGATCGATGCCAGTTGGCGGCCCGCCGATCTCTACCTGCTGTTTGCCTGCGCATTTGTGGTCGCGGCCGTCGCAGTGTGGCTGATGAGCAGTCATTTAACGGTACGGGCTGCACTCAAGCCTGCCGCCTGAGCGGATCACCCCTAAAAACAAGAAGGTGATATTTCATGTGCATCAACTCTTTCAACTTCAGGTCGACGGGCCTGGGGCTGCTTGCGGCGTTGCTGGCGCAAAGTGCGTTGGCCGATTTCGTCAACGACAGCAGTGCGACGCTGACCACCCGCAACTTTTACCTGGATCGCGACTACAAGGGACAAAGCCCCTACTCCGCTGCACGTGAATGGGCCCAGGGTTTTATCTTCAAGGCCAATTCCGGTTTCACCGAGGGCACCCTAGGGTTTGGTGTCGATGTCACGGGCTTGGCCGGGTTCAAGCTCGATTCGTCGCCTGATCGCACCGGTACCCAATTGCTGGCGTACAACCCGGTTACCCGCGAGGCACGGGACGAATACTCGGAGCTGGGACTGGCACTGAAAAGCAAGATCTCCAGGACCCGGTTGTCCGTCGGCACCCAGTTTCCTGCCTTGCCGGTGATCAACGCCAGCCCCGCCCGGCTCCTGCCGCAATCGTTTCGTGGGGCCTACCTGATCTCCGATGACGTAGACAAACTGACCGTTCATGCCGGGCGCATGGATAGGGTCAATCTGCGCGACTCCACGGACTACCAGCCGATTGCCCTGGCATCGCCCAATGGTCGTTTCAGAGCGGGAGCGAGCTCTGAACGGTTCGACTTCTATGGCGGTGACTACCGCTGGACCGACAACCTGACCCTGCGGCTTATCCATGCCCAGTTGCGGGACATCTATACCCAGGATTTCTTTGGCGTGCTGCATTCACTGCCACTGGGAGCGGGCAAGTTGAAATCGGATATTCGCCTGTTCAACAGTCGAGACGATGGTCAGGCCAGGGCAGGCAAGGTCGACAACCTGAATATCGGTGGCATGTTCAGCTATCTCTGGAGCGGTCACAGCCTGGGGCTCGGCTACATGCAGCAGTCTGGCGACAGCGCTTTTCCCTACATCGCCGGCGGCGAGCCTGTGGTGCTGAGCGACGGCACCATGAGCGCCGACTTCGTCAACCCCAAGGAGCGAACGTGGGTGGTCAAGTACGACTACGACTTCGCCGCCGTTGGAGTTCCCGGCCTGACGGGCATGCTGCGCTACCTGCACGGAGACAACATCAAGTTGCCCGCGCTGGGCGGCAATGATCTCACCGAGTCATCGAAAGATCTCGAACTGGCCTATGTGATCCAGTCCGGCCCGGCGAAAGGCCTGGGCTTTCGGCTCAGAGAAGCGTTCTACCGAAACCAGCAAGGGCCCGCGTCAACCTTCAGGAGTGACAACGAAACGCGGGTGAACATCGACTACACCTTTAAAGTCTGGTGACCCAGGTTCTGCCTGCGTCTGGCGCACGCGGAACCTGACCCGGCGACAAGGCAATCAACACCTTGTCGCCGCTACCGCGTTCAGACGCACATTCCGCCAACTATTTGACGTCCTCACCCTCACTGCGATGAGTTCGCAGCCACGTTGTAAACCGTCGGAAAACTCCTACGCTCCATCTATCCGATAGCGGGCTTGTCTATCAATGGAATGGTTTACCGCGCAGTTTGAGGGCCACACGATGCAAAAATCAGATCGTCCAGTTTTCGCCGCCCATTTGCGTCCACAGCGCCAGGCACTGGCCCTGGAACCGCGAATTCTGTTCGACGGTGCGGCGGCCTCGGCGGCGACTGAACAAACCCACACTGACCCCAGCGCACAGGCCCCGACCGACGCCCATATTCCCCAAGCCACGGCGACCGAAGGTCGTGCCGCCACGGAGCAAGCGCCGTCAGCTGCCCGCAGCTTGCTGGTGCTCGACAGCCGCATCGAAAACCGCGATCAACTGTTGGCGCAACTGCCGGGCAACGTCACCGCCATTGTGGTGAATAGCGGTGAAGATGGCCTGGCGGCGATTTCCGCGGCGTTGGCGCAATTGGGCAAGGTCGACTCGATCCAGGTCATGTCCCATGGCGCCGCCGGGCAATTCACCCTGGGCAATCGTACGGTCACTGCGGACAATATTGGCCAACTGGGACACACCCTCGAGCAATGGCGCAACAACCTCAACCAGGGTGCCGACATCCAGCTTTATGGCTGTGACGTAGGCGCCGGCGCCGCTGGCAAGACCCTGGTGACCGAACTCGCGCGCTGGACCGGCGCCGACGTCGCCGCCTCCAGCAATGACACCGGCAGCGCCGCCGCAGGTGGTGACTGGACCCTGGAAACCCGGGTCGGCGATATCGACAAAAGCATCGCCCTGAGCGGCCTCGCCATGGCCAACTTCGACGGTCTGCTGGCCGATGCCGCGCCCAGTGCAACCCTGGATACCAGCGGCAGCGACGTGTTGCTCGGCGACACCTTCACTTTCACCGTGAACTTCAGCAACACCTCGACCCAAGTCGGTTTTGCACCTTTTATCAACCTGGCGCTGCCGGCCACCGGCAGGGATGGCGATGATGGCGTGAGCTTTATCTCCGCCAGCTACCTGGGGCAAAACCTGATCACCCATTCGATGACCTTCGATGCCGCCGGCAACGCCACCCACCCCCTGGCCAAGGACGCCAGCGGCAACTTCATCGTGATCAACGCCGCGGCCTACGGCATGCGCGCCGGCGACACCCTGGTGGTCATCGAACTGCCGTTCGCCAGTGTCAGCAACCTGCAACCGGTGATCCCGGTGCAGATCACCGCCAGTTTGAGTAATCTGGCCGACACCAGTTTCTCCGATGGCAGCCCGGACCTGACCCTCCGCGCCAGCGGCGGCTTCGAGTTCGGCAACGACGCGCTGGACAACCCGCTCAACGACCCCAGTCTGATTGAAGCGGCGACTGCGGCCTTCGTCGTCCATCCGACGGTGATCACCTTCGATCAGACGCTGAACACCCCTGAAGGTGAAACCGCCACCGGCCCCAACTATGGCCGCACCTTGACCGTCACAGTCACCCCCGCGCCGGGCCAGACCCTGACCAATGTGATCGTCACGCAACCGCTGCCGGACAACATCCAGGTCACCGCCATCACCCCGGGCCCCGGCGGGCGCCTGACCTCGATTACCCTGCACGACGGCACCGTGGTCAGCACTCCTGCGGAAATCGCCCTGCTGATCGCCGCCAACGATGTGTTCATCGATGCCTTCACCGTGCAATACGACAACCTCGCGGCGCAGACCGATACCGTTGTCGCGTTCTACGTGCCGGAAGTCGATGCCGACGGCCAACCCATCATCAATCCGGTGTCCGGCGATGCCGTGACCATCACCCTGCCCGCCCCGACCGCCTCCGGCCAATGGGTGCCGCTGGACCCACGGGACGTCACCGCGCCGAACACCACCATCGATTTCAGTGGCAGCGGCGATCCGGTGCAGTTCATCGCTAAATCCATCACCTTGCTCAAGACCGCCACCGTTCAAGTCGATGTCGGCCATGCCGGTATCACCCCAGGCGACACCCTGCAGTACAGCCTGAACCTGGCGATTTCCGACTACTTCGCCTTCGGCAAGGACTTCTTCAACGAAGGCCAGTTGATCGTGCGTGACCAACTCAGTGACGGCCAGACCCTGACCGGAACGCCGACCCTCACGGTGACCATCAATGGCGTGGCGCAGTCGATCGCCCTGGTCACCAGCACCGTGATCAACGCCGACGGCAGTACCTCCATGGCGTTCGATATTGGCCAGTCGCTGCGCAATGCGTTTTTCAATATTCGTGGCTGGCTCAACGGTGACCTGGCCTTCGACGACACCCTGGAAGGTGCAGTGCTGGCGGTGCTCAGCTATTCGGCGATTGTCGGCCAGACCTATAAGCCGCCATCGGGTGACCCGCACTCGGAGATCAACGAAGGCGATGACCTGGGTAACAGCGCGGTGGTCGACGGCACGCTATTGCTCGACCCGTTCAACCTCACCGGCGAAAGCGAAACCGACGACTCCGCCACCACCAGCACCATTCCCACCAGCACCGTCGACATCAGCCTGGTGGAGGTCAACAACGCCACCCCGCCGGGCAACGGCGAACTGCGGCCCGGCGATGAAGTGACCTTTGAACTCAGCTACGACCTGGTCACCGGCGACTACGAACAGTTCCAGCTCACCGCCTATCTGCCGCTGCCGTTGTTCGATGTCAACGGCGTGACCTGGACCACCGGCAGCGATGTCGGGCAATGGCAGATCGGCCCCGGCAATACCAATGCCGGGGCCGTGCTTAGCGTCAGCAGTGGCGTCGGTAACTCGCTGGTGTTCGACTTCGGCAGCTTTGTCACCGCCGACACCACCGGCAGTCGCATCGTCGTTCGCTTTACCGTTAGGGTCGGTGACCAGCCCTTCGCCGATCAGCGTTCCCTCGACGTCCTGGCGCAATCCAGCCAGCAAACCACCCTCACCGACCGCACGCTGATTTCCTCGGACGTGGTGGCGATTGTCTCGGTGGCTGAGCCGGTGCTGAATATCAAGCACGGCGTGGTGTCCGGCTCCAACGGCACGGTGAGCAACACCACCGGCAGCTGGAATCCGCCAGGCAGCGGCGGCGTGCCGTTCAACGGCAACATCACCGACCTCGCCGCCGTGGACGGCAACATCGTCAATATCGACGGTGGCGACAGCCTGCGCCTGGTGACCGCCATCGAAAACACCGGCGGTGGCGGCGCCTTTGATGTCACCACCAGCATTACCCTGCCCAGCGGCCTGAGTTTCGTTGGCGGGAGCCTGGCCGCTGCCAACCTGCAGATCTACCGGGGCGACGGTAGCGTGCTGGTGCTCGGCACGGATTACAGCGTGACCGGCAACCAGATCACCTTCCTCGACGCCGGCGGCCAGGCATCTCTGCTCGCCGGGCGCAGCGGCACTGACGCCGACAGCAGCGGCGCCAACCTGGTGGTGATCAGTTATGACGTGCTGGTCAGCAATACCATCGAAGCCAGTCGCTCCCTGCAATCGACGGCGACCCTGAGCAATTACGCCAGCGTCAACGGTGGCACCGACTTTACCCCGGTCGACTTGAGCGACCTGGCCAACCAGCAAATCGCCGCGCCGGTCATCAGCAAGGTGTTTGCCGATGGCAGCCTCGACAACGGTGACTCCAGCGCCAGCCATACCAGCGGCAGTGACCTGGTGATCGGCGAAAGCATGCGCTATGACATCGTCGTCACCCTGCCCGAAGGCAGCACCCAGACCCTGCGCATCGACGACCTGATCCCACCGGGCATGCGCCTGGACACCACGTTCAACAATGGCCTCGGTTACCAGATCATCACCACCCGCGCCGGCAGCGGCGCCCTCGGCGCGGACTTCGCCGGCAGCGTGGTAGTCAGTGGCTTTGCCGGTGTGGGCGGCGCGCTGGGTGGCGATGGCGTGGATGCGCGCTGGACCTTCAGTGTGTCCAGCGTGGCGGCCGACAACCAGACCGGCAACAACACCTTCGTGATTCGCCTGCAACTGGTGGCCGACAACGTCCTGCCCAACCAGGCCAACGTCTCCCTGCAGAACAATGCGCAGCTGACCTTCAGCGACCCTGACAGCGACACGCCCAACGGCACTGTGCCGGTGGATCGCAACGTGGCCCTGAGCGGAGGGCTGCCGACGGTGACCGTGCGCGAACCGACCTTGCAGGTGACTCAGGTGCTGACCTCGACCGCCGGCCTGGGCGGTTATGACCAGGGCGATACCGTCAGCTTCACCATCACCATCAGCAATGGCAACACCGGCAACGATTTCAGCGCCTTCGACATCAGTTTCCTCGACAACTTGCCCAGCCAGCTCGACGGCCTGACATTGACCGGGGTTCTGTACCAGAACGGCGCAACCAACAACGGCGGCGTCGATTTCGAGCTGGTCGGCGGACAGTTGCGCACAGTAAACGGCGCCAATATCGACATCGCCAAGGGCGGCAGCATCGTCCTCAGCATCACCGGCGTGGTCAACGCTAGCGCAGCGTCACAGTCCAATTTTGCCAACGTCGCGGCGGTGCAATGGACCAGTCTCGATGGCACGGTGGCCGGCGAGCGCAGCGGCGTCGATGGTTTGATCAACGACGGCACGCTCAACGATTACCGCAATGCCTCGACCCTGGTCATTCCGGTGGCCCAGGCAATCGAGGTGTCGCGGGTCGGCGGGCTGCCGGACACCGCTGCGACCAACCCGACCAATGGCCTGGTCGAGCAGGTGACGGTCGGCGAAGTCATCCGCTACCGGGTGGTGGTGCTGGTGCCCGAGGGCAACAACCCCAACTACCAGATCCAGATCACCCTGGCCAACGGCCTCGAATTCATTGCCCCGGATGCGCTGGTCAACGCCTTGCGCATTGCCTTTATTTCCGGCGGCGGGCTGACCAGCGATGCCAACCTGATCGTCGGCGGTATCCTCGATGTCGACGGCAACGAGAACAGCCCGGAAGCGCTGCCGATCACCCCGGACCTCTCAGGCCTGGCGCCCACCGGCATCTTCGACCCCAGCCGCCTGAACATCGTGACCAACCCCGATGGCAGCCAGACCGTGACCTTTGACCTGGGCAACGTGGTCAACGGCAATGGCGCCGACGACGACCTGGAAGGCATTTCCATCGAATTCAACGTGCGCGTGAGCAATATCGCGAGCAATGTCAGCGGCGCTCAACTCGGTGTGTCCGCGCGGGAGCTCGTCAACGGCGTCGGGCGTGCCAACAGCGATACGGTGTTTGAAACCCTGGTCGAGCCAAGCTTCAGCGGCCTGGACAAGAGCATCGTCGCCTTCGATCCCAACCCCACCGGCACCACCGGCAACGCCACGGTGCAATTGAGCTTCACCCAGAACGGTGGCCTCGCGGCGTTCGATGCGCAGATCGTCGACAGCTTCGCTGGCGGCAGCAACTACACCCTGCTCAGTGTCAGCATCAACGGCGTCAG
The DNA here is from genome assembly GCF_019212185.1 of Pseudomonas fluorescens. Classification (NCBI taxonomy): domain Bacteria; kingdom Pseudomonadati; phylum Pseudomonadota; class Gammaproteobacteria; order Pseudomonadales; family Pseudomonadaceae; genus Pseudomonas; species Pseudomonas fluorescens. The sequence goes on along the minus strand of NZ_CP078138.1, from coordinate 3,400,382 downwards.
CTTTGGCCCGGGTAACCTGCCGGCCGGCGTGACGTTCAGCACCACCGGCGGGATCAGTGTCAATTTCGACCAACTGGATGTCGGCGCCCAGGTGCAAGTACGCTACCAAGTGACGGTGCCCAACTCGGCCATCGTCGCCAGCAGCAATGCGACCCTGACCTGGAGCAGCCTGCCGGAAGACTTCACCAGTTGGGGCGGCAACAGCGTCGGCGTCGACGGTACGGTGGACGGCGAGCGTGACGGCAGCAGCGTCGGGCCGAACCAGTACATCCTGCGCGACAACGCCGGCCTCGGGATCATCAGCGGCACCCTGTGGAACGACACCGCCTCGCCGACCGCCAGCGCCACGCCCGATGGCGCCGGTTTGGCTGGACAGACCGTGACCCTGACCTGGGCCGGTGCCGACGGCTTGCTCGACACCACCGGCGACAACCTGACCTTCAGCACCCTGACCGACGCCAACGGCCAGTACCATTTCGGCGTGCTGCCCCTGGGGGTGTTCCGCATCGACGTGCCGGCCGGCCTGATCAACTACCCGCAACCGCTGGGCGACCTGCGGGTGCGGGTCGACAGCGATGCCGGCAGCCTCGGCCAGGTCACCCTGACCCTCGGCGATGCCGACAGCCAGGCGGCCAATGCCGGGTATGTCGAACAGAACGACGCGCCGGTCAACACCCTCCCCGGCACCCAGAACGGTCAGGAAGACGTGGTACTGGACATCACCGGCATCAGCGTCGCCGACATCGACGCCGACCGTGATCCGAACATCAACGACCGCAACCTCAGCGTCACCCTGAGCGTGACCAACGGCACGCTGTTCCTCGGCGCGACGGTGCCGGGCGTCAGCGTCAGCGGAGCCAACAGCGCCATCCTGACCCTCAGCGGCACCCAGGCCAATCTCAACCTCGCCCTGGCCAGCCTGCGCTACCTGGGCAACCAGGACTTCAACGGCACCGACACCCTGACCGTGGTCACTAACGATCAAGGCAACTTTGGCGACGCCGATGGCGACGGCATTCCGGGCGGCGCAGGCGATGCGCTAAGCGACACCGACGCCCTGCAGATCATCCTCGCCCCGGTCAACGACACGCCGGTTGCGGTCAATGACGTTGCGACAGCCCTTGAGGCCGGCGGCACTGACAACGGCACGGTCGGCATCGACCCCCGTGGCAACGTGTTGAGCAACGACATTGACGTCGACATCGCCACCAACGCCGACCGCCTGCATCTGGTCTCGGTCGGCGGTACCGCCGTGCCAACCTCGGGCGTGGTGGTCATCACCGGGCAATACGGGCGCTTGTTGATCGGCAGCAACGGCGCCTATGAATACGTGGTCGATAACAACAATCCAGCAGTGCAGGCCCTGCGTCTGGCAGGCCAGACCCTGGTCGAGAGTTTCAGCTACGTGGTCGCCGACCTGGCCAATGCGCAGTCCGGCGCCATCTTGACCGTGACCCTGCAGGGCGCCAACGACACCCCGCAAGGCGTCGACGACGACGGCGTAGCCATCGAGGCCGGCGGGGTGTCCAATGGCACGCCGGGCAGCGACGCCACGGGCAACGTGCTGGACAACGATTCCGACGTCGACAGCGTGGCCAATGGTGAAACCCGTACCGTGACCGCCGTGCGCCCGGTTGCCGAGGCTGGCACCGGCACCTTCACCCCGGTGACCGGCGCGACCACGGTGGTCGGCCTGTACGGCAGCCTGACCATCAACCCCGACGGCAGCTACAGCTACGTCGTCGACAACGACAACATCACCGTGCAGCGCCTGAGTTCCGGTCAACAGTTGGTCGAGTTCTTCAGCTATCGGCTGACCGACACCGGCGGCCTGGATGATGTCGCGCAACTACGGATCGTCGTCCAGGGTGCCAACGACAACCCGGTGGCCAGCGACGACGCGTCCCTGGCGCAAGCCGAACCCACCAACAGCATCAATTCCGAGGTCAATCCGACCGGCAACGTGATTCTGTTCCCCAGTCGGCCAGGCCCCATCGACCAAACGGGCGGCAATGGCATCGACACCGATGTTGATGCCGCCGACCGCCCCAGCAGCCAGTTGCTGGTCAACGGCGTGATCAATAAAAGCGAAGCCAGCTACGACCCGCTGACCGACATCCTCAATGACGTCGCCACCGGCACCACTTCGGCCAATGGCACGGTGGTTGGCGGCTTGTACGGCACCCTCACCCTCGGCGCCGATGGCTCATTTATCTACGACGTCGACAGCACCAATGCCGATGTCCGGGCACTCTCGGCCGGGCAAACCCTGACCGAGTTCTTTACCTACCGGATCACCGACACCAACGGCCTGACTGACACCGCACAACTGGTGATCACCGTGCATGGGGTCAACGATCCTCCCGTGGCGCAGAACGTGATCGCTATTGCTACCGAAGCAGGTGGCGTGGCCAACGGCACGCCGGGGGTCAATCCGTCCGGCGACGCCACGGTGAACTCCACCGACCCGGACGGCGACCCGCTGGCCGTGACGTTCATCCAGGTTGACGGCGGGCCACCCGTCGCCGTCCTCGCCGGCGGTACCACCGTCACGGGCCTGTATGGCCGACTGACCATCTTCCCCGACGGCAGCTACACCTACGAAGTCGATAACGGCAATGCCGATGTGGAAGCCTTGCGCACCGGCGGCGATCTGCTGCTGGAACGTTTTATCTTCACCATCAGCGATGAAGTCGGGCCAACCCCGGAAACCGATTCTGCCAATATCTTCGTGCTGATTCGCGGCCAGAACGACAACCCGATCGCCACCGACGACAGTGCGACGGCCATCGAAGCCGGCGGCTTGAACAACAACCAGCCGGGGGTCGACCCGGTCGGCAATGTGCTGACCAACGACAGAGACGTCGACGGCGGCGAAGTGCCGAGCGACCTGCCCGCCCATGACTATGGCGAAACCCGCGCCGTTGATTCGGTGCGCACCGGCATCGAAAACAGCGCCGGCACCACCGGCACCCTGGGCAGTGAACTGCGCGGCACCTATGGCTGGCTGACCTTGAATGCTGACGGCAGCTACAGCTATCGCCTCGACAACGCCATGGCTGAAGTTCAGGCACTGCGCGCCGGCGACAGCCTGGCCGATGCCTTCAACTACACGGTGATCGACGCCAGCGGCGCCACCGATGTCGCCACCCTTAACATCAGCATTCAGGGAAGCAACGACACGCCGATTGCGCAGAACGACAGCAACACTGCCATCGAGGCCGGTGGTCTGGCCAACGCCACTCCCGGCGTCAACCCCAGCGGCAACGTGTTGGCCAACGACAACGACGTCGACGGCAACGGCGAAGCCCTGACAGTGGTCGGGCTCAACCAGGGCGCGTCAGTAGGCGTGATCGGCAGTGCTTTCGCTGGGGCTTTCGGCACCCTGACCCTGGGGGCCGACGGCAATTACAGCTACGTGGTCGATAACACCAACCCGCAAGTGCAGGCCCTGCGCACCAACGCCCAGACCCTGACGGAAACCTTCACCTACCGAATCCGCGACCTCGCCGGCGCTACCAGCACCGCGACCCTGACCATCACTATTAGTGGGGCCAACGACAACCCGGTGGCCGTCGACGACAGCACCGTCGCCATTGAGGCCGGCGGCATCTTCAATGGCACGCCGGGGCTCGATCCTTCCGGCAATGTGCTGAGCAACGACACCGACGTCGATGCCGGCGACCTCAAGCTGGTCAACGGCATCCGCACCGGCACGGAAGCCGCCGGCGGTGCGTTTGACACAGTCGGCATCAGCCACAGCCTCACAGGCCTGTACGGCACCCTGACGATCAACGCCAATGGCACCTACAGCTATGTCGTCAACAACAACCTCGACGCCGTGCAGGCGCTGAAAGTCGGCGATACCCTGGTAGAAACCTTTACCTACCGCATGCGTGACACCGCCGGCGCCACCGACGACGCGCAGCTGAGCATCCGCATCGACGGCGCCTGGGATGCCCCGGTGGCGAACAACGACCTCGCCCTGGCGGTGGCCGATGACGGTTCCGGCAACGGCATCGATCCGACGCGCAATGTCTTGCCCAATGACACCGATGTCGATCAGGGCGACAGCTTGCTGGTCACTGGCATCCGTTTCGGCACTGAAGCGGCGGGAGGCAGTCTGTCCGCAGTCAATCCCGGCACCGACAACAGCAACGGCACCCTGGTCAACGGCCTCTACGGGCAATTGATCATCGGAGCCGACGGCAACTACACCTACCACCTCGACTCTCTCAACCCGACCGTACTGGCGTTGGGCCCGCAGCAGTTCCTCAATGAGCAGTTCACCTACCAGGTCACCGACCGCGGTGGGCAGAACGATCTGGCGCAAATCAACATCCTCATCCAAGGCCGCAACACTGCGCCGATTCCCGCCGACGACGCCGCCAATGCCGTCGAAGCCGGCGGGCTTGATAACAACCAGCCAGGAATTGACCCGAGCGGTAACGTCCTGACCAACGACCGCGATAACGAGAACGACGCCCTGCACCTGACCGGCATTCATACCGGCAGCCTCACCGAGGCGGGCACCGTCGGCAGCCTGGGCACGCCATTGCGCGGTCTGTACGGCGACCTGCTGATCAATGCCGACGGCAGCTACACCTATACCGTCGATAACAGCCTGGCGGCGGTCCAGGCGTTGCGGCAAAGCGGCCAGACCCTCAGCGACCTGTTCAGCTACACGGTGGCCGATGAACTGGGAGCAACGAGTCAGGCGCAGTTGCTGATCACCATCGACGGTCGCAACGACACCCCGGTTGCCGTGGACGACGGCGCCATCGCGGTGGAAGCCGGCGGCCTGGCCAACGGCACCCCCGGCAGCAACGGCGTCGGCAATGTGCTGAGCAACGACAGCGATGTCGACAGCGTGGCCAATGGCGAGAGCAAACAGGTGTTGCAGGTCAGCAACGAGAACGGCCAGACCGCCGCTGCCGGCCAGGTGCTGAATGGCCGTTACGGCCAATTGACCCTGAATGCCGACGGCAGCTACAACTACCTGATCGACAACAGCAACCCCACCGTGCAGGCGTTGCGCACTGCCGGACAGACCCTCAGCGAAACCTTCACCTACCGCATGGCCGACACTGCCGGCGCGACATCCGACGCCATCTTGACCGTGACCCTACAGGGCGCCAACGACACCCCGCAGGGCGTCGACGACGAAGGGGTGGCCATCGAGGCCGGCGGGGTGTCCAACGGCACGCCGGGCAGCGACGCCACAGGCAACGTGCTGGACAACGATTCCGACGTCGACAGCGTGGCCAATGGCGAGACTCGCACTGTGACCGCCGTGCGCCCGGTTGCCGAGGCCGGCACCGGCACCTTCACCCCGGTGACCGGCGCGACCACGGTGGTCGGCCTGTACGGCAGCCTGACCATCAACCCCGACGGCAGCTACAGCTACATCGTCGACAACAACAACCTCACCGTGCAGCGCCTGAGCCCCGGTCAGCAGTTGATCGAGTTCTTCAGCTATCGGCTGACCGACACCGGTGGCCTGGATGATGTCGCGCAACTGCGGATCGTCGTCCAGGGTGCCAACGACAACCCGGTGGCCAGTGACGACTCGGCCGAGGCGCAAGCCGAGCCCACCAATGGCATCACTGCCGAGGTCAACCCGACCGGCAACGTCATCCTGTTCCCCAGTCGGCCAGGCCCCATCGACCAGACGGGCGGCAATGGCATCGACACCGATGTTGATGCCGCCGACCGCCCCAGCAGCCAGTTGCTGGTCAACGGCGTGATCAACAAAAGCGAAGCCACTTACGACCCGCTCACCGATACCCTCAATGGCGTCGCCAGCGGCACCACCTCGGCCAATGGCACCGTGGTCACCGGCTTGTACGGCACCCTGACCCTCGGCGCCGATGGCTCATACCTCTACGATGTCGACAGCACCAATGCCGATGTACAGGCACTCTCGGCCGGGCAAACCCTGACCGAGTTCTTTACCTACCAGATCACCGACACCAACGGCCTGACTGACACTGCGCAGTTGGTGATCACCGTGCATGGGGTCAACGACCCGCCGGTGGCGCAGAACGTCGTGGCGATTGCCACGGAAAAAGGTGGAGTGGCCAACGGCACGGCAGGCGTCGATCCCTCGGGCGATGCCATGCTCAATTCCATCGACCCGGACGGCGACCCGTTGAATGTGACCTTCATCCAGTTCGACGGAGGGACGCCTGTAGCGGTCGTCGCGGCCGGTACCACCGTCACGGGTCTGTATGGCCGGCTGACTATCTTCCCCGACGGCAGCTACACCTACGAAGTCGATAACAGCAATGCCGATGTGGAAGCCTTGCGCACCGGCGGCGATCTGCTGCTGGAACGTTTTATCTTCACCATCAGCGATGAAGTCGGGCCAACTCCGGAAACCGATACTGCCAATATCTTCGTGCTGATTCGCGGCCAGAACGACAACCCGATCGCCACCGACGACAGTGCGACGGCCATCGAAGCCGGCGGTTTGAACAACAACCAGCCGGGGGTCGACCCGGTCGGTAATGTGCTGACCAACGACACCGACGTCGACGGCGGCGAAGTGCCGAGCGACCTGCCCGCTCACGACTATGGCGAAACCCGCGCCGTTGATTCGGTGCGCACCGGCATCGAAAACAGCGCCGGCACCACCGGAACCCTGGGCAGTGAACTGCGCGGCACCTATGGCTGGCTGACCTTGAATGCTGACGGCAGCTACAGCTATCGCCTCGACAACGCCATGGCTGAAGTCCAGGCACTGCGCGCCGGCGACAGCCTGGCCGATGCCTTCAACTACACGGTGATCGACGCCAGTGGCGCCACCGATGTCGCGACACTGAACATCAGTATTCAAGGGCGCAATGACACGCCGATTGCACAGAACGACAGTGCCACCGCCATCGAGGCCGGCGGTCAGGCCAACGCCAGCCCCGGCGTCAACCCCGGCGGCAACGTGCTGGCCAACGACAGCGACGTCGACGGCAACGGCGAAGTCCTGACGGTGGTCGAGCTCAACCAGGGCGCGTCGGTAGGCGTGATCGGCACTGCTTTCGCCGGCGCGTTCGGTACCCTGACCCTGGAGGCCGACGGCAATTACAGCTACGTGGTCGACAATAACAACCCGCAAGTGCAGGCCCTGCGCACCAACGCCGATACCCTGACGGAAACCTTCACCTACCGCATTCTCGATCTTGCCGGCGCTACCAGCACCGCGACCCTGACCATCACCATTCGAGGGGCCAACGACAACCCGGTGGCCGTCGACGACAGCACCGTCGCCGTCGAAGCCGGCGGCACCTTCAATGGCACACCGGGGCTCGATCCCTCCGGCAATGTACTGGGCAACGACACCGACGTCGATGCCGGCGACGGCAAGCAGGTGACTGATATTCGTAGCGGTTCGGAAACTGCCGGTGGTGCGTTCGACACGGTTGGCATCAGCCACAGCCTCACAGGCCTGTACGGCACCCTGACAATCAATGCCGACGGCACTTACAGCTACGTCGTCAACAACAACCTGGCCGCCGTGCAGGCACTGAAAGTCGGCGACACCCTGGTAGAAACCTTTACCTACCGCATGCGTGACACCGCCGGCGCCACCGACGACGCGCAGCTGAGCATCCGCATCGACGGCGCCTGGGATGCCCCGGTGGCGAACAACGACCTCGCCCTGGCGGTGGCCGATGACGGTTCCGGCAACGGGGTCAACCCGACGCGCAATGTCTTGCCCAATGACACCGATGTCGACCAGGGTGACAGCTTGCTGGTCACCGGCATTCGTTTCGGCACTGAAACGGCGGGCGGCAGCCTGGCAGGCGTAAATTCAGGCACAGACAACAGCAATGGCACTCTGGTCAATGGGCTCTACGGGCAATTGATCATCGGTGCCGACGGCAACTACACCTATGACCTCGACTCCCTCAATCCAACGGTACTGGCGTTGGGGCCGCTGCAGTTCCTCGACGAACACTTCACCTACCAGGTGACCGACCGTGGTGGGCAGAACGATCTGGCCGAAATCCATATCATCATCCGTGGCCGCAACACCGCGCCGATTCCCGCCGACGATGCCGCCACCGCGATCGAGGCCGGTGGAATCGACAACAGCCAGCCCGGTATCGACCCGAGCGGCAACGTACTGGACAACGACCGCGATAACGAGAACGACGCCCTGCACTTGATCGGCATCCATACCGGTCCCATTACCGACATCGGCACCGTCGGCAGCCTGGGCACGCCACTGCGCGGGCAATATGGCGACCTGCTGATCAATGCCGACGGCAGCTACACCTATACCGTTGATAACAGCCTCGCGGTCGTACAAGCCTTGCGCCAAAGCGGCCAGACCCTCAGCGAAGTGTTCAGCTACACGGTGGTCGACATCTTTGGTGCCACCAGCCAGGCACAGTTGCAGATCACTGTCGACGGCCGCAACGACACCCCGGTCGCCGTGGACGACGGCACCATCGCCGTCGAAGCCGGCGGCGTGGCCAACGGCACCCCCGGCAGCAACGGCATCGGCAATGTGCTGAGCAACGACAGCGATGTCGATAGCGTGGCCAATGGCGAGAGCAAGCAGGTGCTGCAGGTCAGCAGCGAAACCGGCCAGTCCGCCGCGGCCGGCCAGGTGCTGATCGGCCGTTACGGCCAATTGACCCTGAATGCCGATGGCAGCTACAGCTACCTGATCGACAACAGCAATCCCACCGTGCAGGCATTGCGCACCGCCGGCGAAACCCTCAGCGAAACCTTCACCTACCGCATGCGCGACACGGCCGGGGCTACCGCCGATGCACGGCTGACGGTGGTCATCCAGGGTGCCAACGATGCCCCGGTAGCGCAGAACGACAGCAACACCGCCAGCGACCAGACGCCCGCGCCGCAAGCCACCGGCAACGTACTGCCCAACGATGGCGACGTCGACGGCAACGACCGCCTGCACGTGGTTGCGGTGCGCAGCGGCGCCGAGTCTGGCAGCGGCACTGCCGGGGTGATCGGCCAGCCGATTGCAGGGCTCTACGGCACCCTGGTGCTCAATGCCGATGGCAGCTACACCTACACCATCGACCAGAGCAACCCGCAGGTTCTTGCCGCTGCCGGTCTCGGCCAGGTCCTGCAGGACGTGTTCACCTACACCGTCAATGACCTCAGCGGTGCCAGCGACCAGGCTGAACTGCAGATCACCCTGGACATCGCCACACCCTTCATACCGGCACCGGCCATCAATGTCTTCGCCCGGGACCCGAACAACCAGAACCGCAACCTGCTGCCCCCCGACCCGCAGCCGGCGGTGTTCATCACCCCGGTGGTCGAGCGAAATGCCCGGCTCAATGAACTCTCCTCCTGGGATACCGGCGGCAGCAACATGGCGCTGGTCTTGACCGGCGAACTGCGCAGCGACTCGCTGGGCGATGGCCTGGGCGTGGTGCCCGGTCAGTTCGTCGCCGCAGCGGTACGCGAAAGCCGCATCGAAAGCGAGCTCGACCTGCTGTGGATCCTCGGTCGCCAGGGCCGCACCGATCTGACCGCCGACGGCTTGCTCGGCGACCCGTCGCTGTTTGCCAATGGTGCACCGGACATGCTGCGTGGCTCGGCGCAGGTCGAGGCCCGCCACGAACAGCAGCAGGGACGCGGCTTCAGCGCGCAACTGCGCAACGCCGGCCAGCGCCTGCACCCGACCAATAAGGGCAACTGACGTGAACTGGCCCACCATTTTCCAAGCACACAAAGGAATGCACATGCAGAAAAATGCCCATCGGATTCTCAGTAGCGCCCTCGTCTCGACCCTGCTGCTCAGTGCCTGTTCTTCACTGGAGCCCAAGCCGAGTACCGAGGAGGAAAACCGTCAACGCATTCTTGCCGACCAGTCGCGCATGTATTCCGCCCAGGAACCGGTGACCGCGCCCCTGACCTTCTACGATGCGGCCGCCCGGGCCCTGAAATACAACCTCGACTACCGCTTGAAACTGATGGAAAGCGCCCTGGCCTCGGACTTGCGCGACGTCTCCAGCCACGAAATGCTCCCGCGACTGGTGGCCTCGGCCGGTTACGCCGGGCGCAACAATGACTCCGGCGGTACCTCGATCGGCATCGAAGACCGCCAAGTCAGCTTGCGGCCCTCGACCTCCGAAGAGCGTTATCGCCAGCTCTATGGACTGGGCCTGAGCTGGAGCCTGCTGGACTTCGGCGTGGCCTACTACCGTACCCAGCAGAAATCCGACCAGATCCTGATGGCCGAAGAGCGCCGGCGCAAAGTCGCGCAGAACGTCTTGCAGGACGTGCGCAATGCTTACTGGCGGGCCCTGGGCGCGCAACGGCTGATGCCGGAAGTCGACAAGCTGCTGATGCGCACCCACACCGCACTGACCTCAGCCCGCGAGGCCGAGCAACGGGGCCTGTTGCCGCAGCAGGAAATTCTCGCCTACCAGCGGGCCCTGCTTGATTCGATCTACCTGCTGACCGTGCGTCGCCAGGATCTGGAATTCGCCCAGGCCGAACTGGCAGCCCTGATGTCGCTGCCGCCGGGCTCGAAGATGGTCCTCGCCGACACCACGGATCCGCGCCTGCCGGAGGTCCGGCAGAGCATGGCTCAGCTCGAACAGCTGTCGTTGGAGCACCGTCCGGAAATCATGGAAGAGTGGTACCGCAAACGGGTTAACCAGAAAGACCTGGACATTGCCAAGGCGCAACTCTGGCCCAACGTCAGCGTGGACTTCGGTTATCGCTATGATTCCAACAAGTACCTGTACAACAGCGACTGGATGAACACCGGCGTGCAGGTGTCGATGAACCTGCTGCGCCTGCTGCAATTGCCGTCCCTCAACGCCGCGCAACAGTCCCAGAGCGAGACCGACGATACCCGGCGTGTCGCGCTGTCGATGGCGATCCTGACTCAGGTGCGGGTCGGCACCCTGCGTTATCAGTTGGCGCGTCAGGAGGTCGAGTTCACCGAGGAAAGCCTGCGGGTCGACCGCAGCCTGCTCGACTACGCCCAGGCGGCGAAAACTGGCGCCCTGGGTTCGGAACTGGAGGTGATTCGTTCCGAAGGCCGTTACCTGCTTTCGCGTTACCAGCGCGAGGCGGCGTTCTCCAGTGCCCAGGCGGCCTGGGGCCGGCTGTATAACTCGATTGGCCTGGACGTGCTGCCGAGCGAAATCGACAAGCACGACATCAAGACCCTGTCCCGGGAAATCCAGCGCACATTGAATGAACAGGAGCAGCAACGCCTGCTCATCACCCAGCAAGGAACGTCGAATGCGCAAAACCGCCCTTGAGTCCCTCGCCGGGGCTCTGTTGTTGGTCTGTCCACTGTTGTCGGTGCATGCCGACGACACACCCGCGCCGGAAAGCGCCAGCGCCATTCGCGTGTTGCTGGCCGCCGAACTGGAAACCACCCTGTCCAGCCAGATGAGCGGCACCTTGGCGGAGTTGCCGGCCGGGTTTGGCGAGCAGGTCAAGAAGGCCGAATTACTGGCCCGTTTCAACTGCAGCGAAGCCGACGCCCGCAGCAAGGTCGCCGCCGCCGAGCTGACCATGGCCCGGCAGAATCTGGAAGCCAAGAAGCAACTGCGCAAACTCAATGCTGTGGGCGACATTGAAGTGTCGATGGCCAACACCGAAGTGCAAAAGGCCGACGGCGCCCGCGCGATGGGCCAGGCCCAGAGCGGTTACTGCCAGGTGCTGGCGCCGTTTTCCGGGCGCATCGCCAAGGTCTACGTCAAACCCTTCCAGACCGTCACCGCGGGTACGCCGCTGTTCGACCTGGTCAGCGACGGCGCACTGAAGGTGCGCTTGAATGTGCCGTCGACCCTGCTGAAAACCCTCAAGCCCGGCCTGCCGTTACAGGTCAACATCCATGAGACCGGCAAGAGCTATACGGCCACAATCAGCGCGATCAACTCGCGGGTCGATGCGGTGGCGCAAACCGTCGAGCTGGAAGCGCGCCTCGACAACAAATACCCGGAACTGATGGCCGGCATGAGCGGCACCGCGCGCTTCACCGAGGAAACGGCCCAGCACGACAGTTCCCAGCCATGACCATGAACGAGTCGTTACCCCACCCTCACCTGCTGCTCGAGCTTGATGCCCTGCGGGACAAGGCGCTGGCCGCTGATACCCTGAATGCGCTGGCGTTCAGCATGGCCAATGACCTGTACCCGTTGCTCAAATTCCATCAGGCGCTGGTGTTCGCCGAGCGTGACAGGTCGCTGGAACTGCTTAACGTTTCCGGGCTGTCGCGGCCCAGCGAGGACTCGCCCTACCTGGTCTGGCTGCGCCGGGCCAGCCGCTGGGTTGCTGCTCAGGTGATGGAGGAGCCGCTGTGGTTGACCCAGGACAGCAAGGCCCCGCCGGCGGACATCAGCGACGGCTGGAGTGAGTGGTGGCCGACCGGCCTGTGGTGCATTCCGATTGCCAATCAGCAGGGTCAGCGCCTGGGGCTGTTGCTGTTGTTGCTCGACCGCGAACCGCCGCCCGTGTTGTGGCAGCACCTCAAGGGCCTGGTGGGGACCTGGGGTTACTGCTGGGCGGCGCTGACTCGTCAACGTCGCCTGAGTCGCTGGCGCCCCAGTCGCCGACAGGCGCTCGTGACCCTGCTGCTGTTTGGCGCGCTGCTGTTTCTGCCTGTGCGGCAAACCGCCTTGGCGCCGACCGAAATCGTCTCCCGTCAGGCGCAGATCATCAGCTCGCCCATCGACGGCGTCATCGAACAGATCAAAGTCCGCCCCAACCAGCCGGTGGAACTCGGCACGCCGCTGTTCTCCCTCGACGAAACCACTTTGCGCAGCCGCGCCGAAGTGCTCGGCAAGGAAGTCGCGGTGGCCGACGCCGAACTGCTCGCCGCCAGCCAGCGCGCCTTTGACAACCCGCAAAGCAAAAGCGAACTGACCCTGCTCCAGGGCCGTGTCCAGCAACGCCGGGCCGAACTGGCGGCGGTGCAGGCGCAGCTCAAGCGCACCCAGGTCGTGGCGCCGCGTGCCGGGGTCGCCGTATTCAGCGACCCCAACGACTGGCTGGGCAAGCCGGTGGTCACCGGCGAGCGCATCATGCAGGTGGCTGACCCGAGCCAGCCGGCGATGCAAATCCAGTTGGCGGTGGCCGATGCCATCGCCCTCGAACCCGGGGCCGAGGTCACGCTGTTTCTCACCGCGTATCCATTGAGCCCGCTCAAGGGCACAATCCTTGAGACCAGCTACCAGGCCCGGCCCAGCGATGAGGGCGTGGTCGCCTACCGTTTGCTGGCAAGCATCGACGGCACGCCGGAACACGCGCGTCTCGGCTTGCACGGCACCGCCAAGCTGTATGGCGGCCGGGTGATGCTCGGCTATTACCTGCTGCGTCGGCCACTGGCGACGCTGCGCGCCTGGAGCGGTTGGTGATGCTCGATCCCGCCGATCTGCCGGTGCCACCGTTGCGCGAGGACCTGCGCCTGAGCGAAGCCGCCCATGGCAGCAATGGCGAACCGGCCTGGGTGATCCAGGACACGGTGATCAATCGCTTCTACCGCATCGGTTGGCTGGAGTTCGAATGCCTGCTGCGCTGGGGTCAATCGCCCCGGCAGATTAGCCAGCAGATCGGCGAAGGCACCGCGCTCAAGCCGGACGTTGAACAGGTCCTCGACTTCCGCCAATTTCTCGAGCAGCACCAGTTGCTGCGGGCCGGTCCTGCCGCCCTGGCGAAATTGCAAGCCAAAGGCGAAGAAGGCAGTTGGTTGAGCTGGCGCTGGTGGCTGCACCATTACCTGTTTTTCCGCATTCCGCTGCTGCGTCCGCAACAGCCGTTGCAGCACTTGGCTCGCGCCCTGGGCTGGTTGTTTCACCCGCTGACCGGGCTATTGGTGCTCGGCCTGAGCCTGCTGGGGATCATCCTCGTGCTGCAGCAGTGGGACGTGTTCACCCATGCCGTGGTCGAGTCATTTTCCACCGAGGGCCTGTTGAGTTTTGCCTTGGCGCTGATCGTCGCCAAGACCCTTCATGAACTGGGGCACGCGTTGGTGGCGACCCGACTGGGATTGCGTGTCGGGCACATGGGCATTGCCTTCGTGGTGCTGTGGCCAATGCTCTACACCGACACCGGCGAAAGCTGGAAGCTCAGCCGCTCACGCCAACGCCTGGCGATTGCTTCGGCGGGGATCATCACCGAGCTGTCGCTGGCCGGACTCTCCACACTGGGCTGGGCACTCTGTGATCCTGGCGCGCTGCGCAATGCCCTGCTGTATCTGGCGACCACCAGTTGGCTGCTGTCGCTGGCGCTGAATGCCAGTCCGTTCATGCGCTTCGACGGTTACTTCATCCTCTCCGACCTGCTGGATTTTCCCAACCTGCATGAACGCTCGTCGGCGCTGGCTCGGGTCACTCTGCGGCGCAATCTGTTGGGCTTGCAGGAAGCCTGGCCGGAGGCCTTCCCGCCACGACAACGCCGGCTGCTGGTGGCTTTTGCCATCGTCACCTGGCTATACCGGCTGGTGCTGTTCCTCGGGATCGCCCTGGCGGTGTACCTGTTCTTTTTCAAACTGCTGGGGATCATCCTGTTCATGGTCGAACTGTCCTGGTTTATCGCCATGCCGGTGCTGCGCGAGTTGAAGCACTGGTGGCAACAACGCGCCGCCGTGCCGGGTAAACGCAAGCTGCTGTTCTACGCAGCGCTGATACTGCTGCTCGGGGTTTTGGCGATTCCCTGGCATAGCCAGATCGATGGGGTGGGCGTCGCCCGCGCTGAGCAGCAACTGCGGGTCTATGCACCCTACCCGGCCCGGTTGCAGTCGATCCGCACGGGCGGCCCGGTCCAGGCCGGGGAGAATCTGGTGATACTCGACGAGCCGGACATCGCCTCGCGCCTGCGCAGCAGCGAAGCCAATGCCCGCAGCTATGCGGCGCGGTTATCGGGGTTGTTGGCCGATCCCGGTGGTCTGGCCGAGGATGCGGTGACCCGCCAGCGCCTCAACGTGCAATTCGAAGAGGCTCGCGCCGCTCGTTCGGAGATGGCTCGGCTGAACCTGCAAACGCCGTTTGCCGGAATCTGGATGGACGTCAATCCAGACTGGAAACCCGGCCAGTGGATCGGTCGCCAGGAGCCGCTGGGGATCCTGATCGACCCGCGCAGCTGGCAGGTCGATGCCTATGTCGCGCAAGACCAGGTCCATCGTATGGCGGTCGGTGACCCGGTGCGCTTCTACCCGGACGGCCAGGCCAGTCCGCTGCGCGGTCACGTCCTGCAGATCGGCAGCACCCGCGCCGGGCAACTGTCCCATCGCATGCTGTCGTCGCGTTTCGGTGGCCCGGTGGTGACCACCGACGCCGAGCACGCGCTGGTGCCGGGCAGCGCGCTGTTCCAGGTGTTGGTTCAACTGGATGAGCCCTTGCCGAGCCTGCGCGAAACTCGGGGGCATCTGAAGATCGAAGGCGAACGGCGCAGCCTGTTGGCCGACGGTGCCACTCACCTGGCGGCGGTGTTCATGCGCGAGAGCGGCTTCTGAACATCATCCCGCCACCATGAACACAATGATCGGCCCGCACACCGCCAACAGCACGTTGGAGATCGCATAGCACACGGTAAAGCCGATTACCGGGGTATTGCTGCCGGACTGTTCGATGATCTTGTTCATCGACGCCGCCTCGGTCTGTGCCCCGGCCAGGCCGCCAAACAGGACCATCGGGTGCAGGCGCAGCACATAGCGACCGAAATACAGGGCCACAAACGGTGGCAGGATAGTCACCACCGCGCCCGACACCAACAGCGCCAGGCCCTGTTCCTGCATCGCCGCAAAAGCTGCAGGACCGGCCAGCAGGCCGACCACTGCGCCGAAGGCGGTCAGGCCGAACTCGGAAAACGCCCACTGTGCCGCTGGCGGCAAGGCGCCGATTTCCGGATGCCGCGAGTTGTACCAGCCGATCACCAGTGCGGCAACCAACACCCCGCCGCCCACGCCGAGCTCCACCGGGATCATGCCGATATGGGTCGACAGCAGCCCGAGCAACGAGCCGATCACCATGCCCAGGGTGTGCATGGCGATGTCACTTTTGTAGTTGCTCTCGCGCACCCGGCCCAGACGCTTGGCCAACGCATCGACACTGGCAGTGCGCCCGGTGACGCTGATCACGTCGCCACGGCGCAGCACGGTGTTGGGCAACAGCGGCAGGTCATAGCCCTGGCGGGTGATGGAAATCAGGAAGCAACCGAGGCGCCGGGAGTTTTCCAGGTGTTCCCGCGCTTGATGGATGGTCTTGCCGGCAAACTCCTTGGACGTCAGGACGATGTCCGCCTGGCGGGTGGCAAACGACAACGACTCGGCGTGGTCGATTTCCGGCCCCACCCACTCTCCGAGGGTGCCGACTGCCTCGCGCAGCGCGTACACACCGACGATATCCCCGGCCATGAGCACGAAGCCCTCGTCGCGTTCGATCACCTGCCCGGCCCGCACCACCCGCTCGATGCTCAGGGATTCGTGTTGGCGCTCGAGATCGGCAATGCGTTGGCCGTTGGCCTGGCCCTCGACCGAGACCTGATGGGCGCGCACCACGATCCGCGTGTAAGGAATGCTGATCGCTTCTTCGTCCTTGGCGATGCCCAACTCCAGTTCCAGCTCTCGCGCCGAGGCCTTGAGGTCCACCCCGAGCAACTTCGGCGCAATGCTGCCGACAAACACAATCAGGCCGATGGTGCCGAACAGGTAGGTGATGGCGTAGGCGATCGCCATATGGCTGTTGAGTTGCGCCTTGGCTGCCTCATCGATAGCCAGTTGATTGATAGCGCTGGTGGCGGTGCCCATGATCGCCGTATCGGTCAGCGCGCCAGCGCCAAGGCCGGCGGTGAACCCGGCGTCAAAGTCGAAGATCGCGTTCATCAACAGGATCGCGCCCAGTGCCGTTGCGCAAAGCACAAACGACAACGCCACCAGCTTCAGGGTGCCGCGATTGAGGCTGCCAAAAAACTCCGGCCCGCTCTTGAAGCCGACCGCGTAGATGAACATCACGAAGAACACCGACTTCAGACCCGCCGGCACCTCAAGGCCGATCTGGCCGATCAGCAGGCCCATGAGCAAGGCACCGGCCACCGAGCCCAGATGGAAGCTGCCGATCTGGATTCGGCCGATCAGCACGCCCAAGGCGATGGCCAGGAATACCGCAATTTCTGGATTTGCACGCAGGGCGTGGAGGAAAAAATCGAGCATCCGTGTCACTCCTCATGCAATACATTCACCCGACCACTGCGAGCAGCCTTGAGCAGTTGCGCATGGTCACGTTCGGTCTGGTCGGCATAGAGCAAGGCAAAGTCGCCCACCGCTTCGTCGAACACCTCGCTTTTACCCAGGTAGCCGGAGATGGTCGCCGCGTCGCCGGACTTGGCATGGGCCCGTGCCAGGGTCAGGGCACAGAGCTCGGCGTAGCGTTCCAGCTGGGTGGCGCTGATGTTCTGCAGTGGCACTGACATCTTCATGTCGCGTAACTGCCGCACGAAGAAGTCATAGCCCCCGGGGCCGCGCACCCAGCCGAGGAAAATGTCGCTGGAGGACTGCATCAGGCGCTGCCCCATCACCACCCGCTGGCCTTGATTGTCAAACTGGCTTTTGCCTGCATAGGGCTCCAGCACCGAGCGGCAGGATTCCTTGAACTGCAGGATCAGCGGGTGGTTTTCCTCGGAAAACAACAACATGATGTAGCAGCGTGTACCGACGCTGCCGATGCCGACTACCTTGAGTGCGGCGTCGACCAGGCGATAGCGATCGAGCAGGACCCGGCGCTCGTCGCTGAGACTTTGCCGATACGCCGCCATGCCCTGATGCACCCGCACCATGAACTCGGGGTCCGCGACGTGCTGGATCACCGGCGGCTGGTCGACGATGCGCGGTTGGCCGGCGACCTGCCCGGCGATTTTCGGAAAGACGCTTTCCATGACCCGCTCGCGGGCACGCTCGAACAGTTGCTGGCGGAATTTCAGGGCCTTGGCGTCGGGTGCGGTATCGAGCAACTCCTGGGCATCGAGTCGGGAATACCAGACCTCCAGCGGTTTCATTTTCGAGAAGCGCCGCAGGTGTTCGCGGTAGCCGCGCGCGCAGGCAATCGCAATCTTGCGCGCACGGGCGTCAGTCGCCCCACCGTCACGGGCGGCCACGGCAAAGCTCACCACCAGGCGCTTGATGTCCCATTCCCAGGGCGCCGGCAGGGTTTCGTCGAAATCATTGAGGTCGAAGACCAGGTTGCGCTCAGGGGTGGCGAACAGGCCGAAATTCAGCAGGTGACAGTCGCCGCAGGCCTGCACCGTCACGCCGATATTCGGCCCTTTGGACAAGTCATGGGCCATCAGCGCTGCCGAGCCCCGCAGGAAAGTAAAGGGACTGCGCAACATTCGCCCGTAGCGAATCGGCACCAGCTCCTGCAGGCGGTCACGATTGGATTGTTCGAGGATGGCCACGACGTCACGCTGTCGAGCGGGCGTTTGCCACTTGGCATGCGCCTCCCGCGGGATTTGACTGCGCATACGTTTACCGTCATCGAGCCGTTCTTCCCGGGAACGGAATGTCGGGTGAGCTTGGTTTTCCTGCTCCGGCTTGCGTGAAGATTTGCGGGTGGATGCCATGATGCAGTCGTCTCCGATGCGCGGCGTTTGTGGCCCGCCCTGATTGGGCGCAGGCCGAATTGCTGGTTTCTTCACGCTAGCTGAAACTGGTGTTTTCACCAGCCTGCTGCTGGCGTTAATCCAATGGTTTTTCGGGTGAATACAGCGCCTGCCGGTATCGATTTCAGACACAGCGGTGGCTCGCTCAGGTAACTGAATTGGCGGACAAGCCGGGTAGGTTTGTTCTTCGGTTGGTCAATAGCGTGCAAGCGCCCTGTTCGATCAGGGCGAAAATCCTCGTTGACATCCCTCATCGAGCCCACGCATTATCCGGCAACACATTTTGGCAAGCGATCCTCCATGATCCGCATCACCGACTCCCTGCTGACCGACCCGGGCTTTATCGCCCAGGCTGTCGCATGCGTGTCGGTTGCCAATAAATCGAAGAAACAGTCGCTCATTTGACCGGGGCGCTGTCCCGTCAGATGAGCTGACAGGACACAAGGCACCCGGCGACCCCTCCCCCTGCTTGATTCCTATCACTCCTCTGACGACGACTCATCGGTCTGACTTGGGAGTACATGCATGTCTGATTTTCGCGGGATCTGGGTAGCACTGGCCACGCCGTTTCGTTGCGGGCAGGTCGATTTCGAGGCGCTGCAGGGCTTGGTCAACAAGCTTCTCGCGGACGGCGTCAGGGGCCTGGTGGTGTGTGGCACCACCGGTGAAGCGGCGGCCATGAGCGAGGACGAGCAACTGGCGGTGCTGGATGCAGTGCTGCAATGGGCGCCTTCCAGCCAGGTGATCATGGGCCTGAGTGGCAACAATCTGCAGGACATCCTTGCTTTCCAGGAGCAGATCCAGCGCCGTGAGCTGGCAGGCCTGCTGGTGCCGGCGCCCTATTACATCCGCCCTTCGCAGCAAGGTCTGGAGGCCTTTTTCAAGCGTGTGGCGGATGCGTCGTCGGTGCCGCTGGTGCTCTACGACATTCCTTATCGCACCGGTGCGCGGATCGAGCGCGACACGCTGCGGCGAATCGTGCGCCATCCGAACATTGCGGCGGTGAAGGACTGCGGCGGCGATATCGAGACGACCCTGGCGTTGATCGCCGACGCTCAGGTCGAGGTGCTGACGGGCGAGGACATCCAGATACTCGGCCACCTGGCCCTGGGCGGCGCCGGGGCGATTTCGGCGTCGGCCAATGTTCACGCGAATCTGTATGTGCAGTTGATGCAACAGATGGAGCACGGTGAACTGGCTGCGGCGCGTGCCAGCTTCCGGCAATTGTTACCGTGGATCCAGATCGCCTTCGCCGAGCCTAATCCTGCGGTGGTCAAGGCTGCCCTGAGTGTCCAGGGCTTCATGGCCAACGAACTGCGCGAGCCGATGCAGGTGTGTGGGGCGATGACTCTGGAGCGCTTGCGGCCGGTGTTGCAGGGGTTGGTGGTTTGATGTGCCCCATCGCTGCGCTGCGACGATTCGACAAGCCAGCTCCCACCGGTCTTGGGCCAGGTACAAATGCCGTGGCGCTCAATCCGAACTGGCCTTCGGTATCGCCATCCGGCTCCCGGCCTTGACCTCGCGCAGGGCCAGGCTCGACTGGATCGAGGCGATGCCGACCTGGCGCCGTAGCACTTGTTCGATGAAATCGCTGTAGCTGTCGAGGTCTTCGGCCAACACTTGCAGGACGTAGTCGGAATCGCCGGTGATTTTGTGGCAGGCCAGCACTTGCGGCAGTTGCTTGATCACCGCTTCAAAGGCATCGGGGGCATGGTCGGCGTGGGTGGAAAAGCGGATATGCACGAAGGCCATGATATCCAGCCCGAGCATGCGTCGATCGAGGTTAGCCTGATAGCCCTTGATCACCCCCGCCTCCTCCATTCGTTTGCGCCGGCGCCAGCACGGCGTAAGGCTCAGGGACAGACGCTCGCTGAGTTCGGCATTGGAGATACTGGCGTCTTCCTGCAGCAGTTCAAGAATCGCCAGATCAGTTTCGTCGAGGCTGATGCGTTTGGAATTTCTTTTCTGCATGACCCTATCCGTTAGAAATATCGCCCTGAATTCCTGCAACAGCCTAAAGATAAAGCAAAGAAAGCGCACCCCGAGCAGAACAAAATAGTTGCACTGGCTCACAACAATGGATGCGCACGATGTTTACAGTTTTCAGCGATTCCCACCGCTTGCACCACGGCACCGAACTGAAAGACGGCGTGCTCAAGCCCTCCTTCGAACAGCCCAGCCGCGCCGACACCGTGCATGCCCGGGTCAAGCAGGTCGGGCTGGGGCAGATCATCGAGCCGCGCGCGTTCGACCGTGCCTGCTATGTGAACGCCCATAGCGAGCGCTACGTAACCTTCCTCGAAAACGCCTGGACCGAATGGACCGCCACCGGTCGCACCCACGATGCTCTGCCGCTGGTGTGGCCGGTGCGCGACCTCGCCAACGAGCATGTACCGGAATTCATCGACGGCAAGCTGGGTTTCTATGCCATGGACGCGGGTTCGCCGATCACCGCCACCACCTGGCAAGCGGTGCGCACCAGCGCCGATATCGCCCTCACCGGCCTGGCGTTGCTCGACGAAGGCCATGACAGCGCCTTCGCCCTGTGCCGCCCACCCGGCCACCACGCCGCCCGCGAGTACATGGGCGGCTATTGCTACCTGAATAACGCCGCCATCGCCGCCCAGCAGGCGATCACCCGCGGGGCGCAAAAGGTCGCGGTGTTGGACGTCGACTTCCACCACGGCAACGGCACGCAGAACATTTTCTACGGACGCAATGACGTGCTGTTCGTCTCGCTACACGGCGAACCGGCGGTGTCCTACCCCTACTACTCGGGCTACCGCGATGAGCGTGGCAGCGGCAAGGGCGAAGGTTTCAACCTCAACTACCCTTTGGCGAAAAACACCAGCGGCGGCGCCTACCGTGAAGCGCTGGTCGATGCCTGCCGCAAACTGCAGGCGTTTGCTCCTGAAGTGCTGGTGATTTCCCTGGGCGTCGACACCTTCAAGGACGATCCCATCAGCCACTTCCTCCTCGAAAGCGAAGACTTCATCGGCATCGGCGAACTGATTGCCGGCGTTGGCTGCCCGACTTTGTTCATCATGGAAGGCGGCTACATGGTCGATGAGATCGGCATCAACGCGGTCAACGTGCTGCATGGCTACGAGAGCAAACGCGGCTGATCCTGGCCGTCTGTGTGATCAGCCATTCCAACAATAAAGCGCTTCAACCCCTCTACTGCCAAAACTCAAAATCATAAAATCAAGAGGTTTTGCAATGAACACACATTCCTCAGGACGGGCTGAACAGCCTGCGCTGCAGCGTACGCTGAGCAATCGTCATATCCAGTTAATGGCCATGGGTGGCGCCATCGGCACCGGCCTGTTCATGGGCTCCGGGAAGATCATCGCGCTCTCCGGCACCTCGATCATCCTGATCTACATGATCATCGGCCTGTTCGTGTATTTCGTCATGCGCGCCATGGGCGAACTGCTGCTGTCCAACCTCAAGTTCAAGACCTTCGCCGACTTTGCCGGCGCTTACCTCGGGCCTCGCGCAGCGTTTTTTCTCGGCTGGTCGTACTGGCTGAGCTGGAGCGTCGCGGTGATCGGCGATGCAGTGGTGGTCGGCGGTTTCTTCCAGTACTGGTTTCCGGACGTGCCGGCGTGGATCCCCGCGATTGGCATGCTGCTTACCCTGTTCGCTCTCAACGTGCTCACCGTACGGCTGTTCGGCGAAGTGGAGTTCTGGTTTGCGATCATCAAGATCATTGCCGTGTTGACCCTGATCGGCGTCAGCCTGGTACTGATCGCCAGTTCGTTCGTCTCGCCGACGGGTGTCACCGCCTCGCTCAACCACTTGCTGGATAAACAGGCGGCCTTCCCCAATGGTCTGTTCGGCTTCTTCGCCGGCTTCCAGATGGCGATCTTCTCGTTCGCCGGCACCGAGCTGATCGGTACCGCCGCCGCGGAAACCCGCGCCCCGGAGAAAACCCTGCCCAAGGCGATCAACTCGATTCCGCTGCGGATCATCCTGTTCTACGTGTTGGCCCTGGGCTGCATCATAGCTGTGACCTCCTGGCAGCAGGTGTCACCGAGCAAGAGCCCGTTCGTTGAGCTGTTCCTGGTCGCCGGTTTTCCCGCCGCCGCCGGCATCGTCAACTTCGTGGTGCTGACCTCGGCGGCGTCCTCGGCCAATAGCGGGGTGTTCTCTTCAAGCCGCATGCTGTTCGGCCTGGCCAGTCAAAACAACGCGCCACGGATTTTCCGGCGTCTGTCGGGCAACAGCGTGCCGCTGATGAGCCTGGCGTTCACCACGGTGTTGATGCTGATTGGCGTGCTGTTGCTGTTCATCGTCCCGGAAGTCATGACCGCGTTCACCATCGTCTCCACCGTGTCGGCGATCCTGGTGATCTTCACCTGGTCGACCATCCTCGCCTCGTACATCGCCTACCGCAAACGTATGCCCGACCTGCACGCGCAGTCGATCTACAAAATGCCCGGCGGCGTGCCGATGGCCTGGTTCACCCTGGCGTTCCTCGGCTTCGTCCTGTGCCTGCTGGCGTTGCGACCCGATACGCGGATTGCGTTGATGGTGATGCCGGGCTGGTTTGTGTGGTTGGCGATTGCCTATCAGTTAAGCCATTTCAAGCGCTCGAAAACGGCGACAGGTTCAGCTGGGCAGTTCAGCTGAAACCAGAGGTACTGCGTGCTGTCTGGATGCACGCAGTGGTCCAGGGTTCATCGCCAGCAGGCATGGACAGTCAGAGAATCAGGCAAGTATTCCAGCGCAATGCACTTCAGCGCACAGGGAAGGTTCTGGACAATGGGCGTCAGTCAAACGCCCCGCTTCACAGGACTCAAACCATGTCGCAAAACCCTCAATCCAGCCCCCAGTCCTCCTGGGGCGCGGTGTCCGCCATGTCGCTCGCCGCCTTTGCCCTGGTCGCCTCGGAGTTCATGCCGGTCAGCCTGTTGACCCCGATTGCCGCCGATCTGCAGGTCAGCGAAGGACAGGCCGGCCAGGGCATTGCCGTGTCCGGATTGTTCGCCTTGATCACCAGCTTGCTGATCGCCTCGGTGGCGGCACGGGTCGATCGCAAGAAGCTGCTACTGTCCCTCACTCTGTTGATGATCGTTTCCGGCAGCGTCGTTGCCTTCGCCCCCAACTACACGACCTTCATGCTTGGCCGCGCGTTGATCGGGATCGCCATCGGCGGCTTCTGGTCGTTGTCGGCAGCCACCGCCATGCGCCTGGTCCCGGCCGGCGAAGTGACCCGGGCCCTGGCCATCGTCAACGGCGGCAACGCCCTGGCGACAGTGATCGCCGCGCCGCTGGGCAGCTACCTCGGTGCGTTGATCGGCTGGCGTGGGGCGTTTCTGTGCGTAGTCCCGGTTGCCCTGCTTGCCAGCCTGTGGCTGCTGGTCAGCATGCCGGCGATCAAAACCCCGACCGTGGCAGCCAGCGGCAACCTGTTGCGGCTGATGAAACGTCTGCCGGTGGCCTTGGGCATGCTCGCCGTCAGTGTGTTCTTCATGGGCCAGTTCATGCTCTTTACCTACCTGCGCCCGTTCCTGGAAAGCGTCACCCAGGTCAGCGTCTCGATGCTCTCGCTGATGTTGCTGGTGCTCGGGGTTGCAGGCCTGGCGGGAACCTTCCTGATTGAAGCTTTCGTGAAAACCAGCCTGTTCCGCACCCTGGCGGTTATTCCGCTGCTGATGGCGGTGATTGCCCTCGCACTGATTTCGTTTGGCAGCTCGGCATTGGGCACCACGCTGCTGCTTGGACTCTGGGGCCTGGTGGCCACGGCCGCGCCGGTCGGCTGGTGGACATGGCTGGCCCGCACTCTGCCGGATGACGCCGAAGCGGGTGGCGGGCTGATGGTGGCGATCATCCAGTTGGCGATTGCAGCCGGCGCCACCGTGGGTGGGTTGCTGTTCGATTTCAGCGGCTACCGCGCGACCTTTGAAGTGAGTGCGCTGTTGCTGC
The DNA here is from genome assembly GCF_019212185.1 of Pseudomonas fluorescens. Classification (NCBI taxonomy): domain Bacteria; kingdom Pseudomonadati; phylum Pseudomonadota; class Gammaproteobacteria; order Pseudomonadales; family Pseudomonadaceae; genus Pseudomonas; species Pseudomonas fluorescens. The sequence goes on along the minus strand of NZ_CP078138.1, from coordinate 3,375,854 downwards.
TGATCGCGGCGGGTCTGGCAGTGCTGGCGAGTGGGAGCTCGCCTGCTAGCGATGAAGTCAATGCGGTGTAGCCGACTTACCCTCGCCAACGCTTACGCGCATGCAGGTAAGCCGCCAGATCGCTGTAGCCCAACTGCTCGGCAATCTGCGTACGACTATTGCCCTGCAACTCCAGGTACTGCTCCAACTCGGCGCGCACCTGGTCCAGCAGATGGCGGAAGGTCAAACCTTGCTCTTCCAGGCGGCGGCGCAAGGTCCGTGGGCTCTGGTGCAGAATCTGCGCCTGAGTCTCCAGGCTGGGTGCCTGGCCGGCCAGCAATTGCTGGCGGATGCCCTGCGCCACCCTGCCCGCCCAGCCGCTGAGGCGCTGCTGCTGGGCCAGGCGCCGGTCAAGCTCCTGGCGCAGTACCTCCATCATCCCGGCATTGTGGGTCTGCAGCTCAATCTTCAGACTCGAGCGCGGGTAATACAGGCGGTTGTACCCGCAATCGAACTGGACAGTGTCGCCGAACCATTGTGTGTATTGCGCGTGATAAGCCGGACGCGGATGGGCGAAACAGGCGCGTGCAGGCACCAGCGTCACGCCGGTACCCAAGCGCTGCACGCTGAGGGACATCACGCAGTAGTGCTCGACCACATAACGCACCAGGTTGGGTGGCGCGTCGATGCGCAGTTCCACCCCCAATTCATCGCCCTCCTCGATCAACACGATGCTGTCCATGTCCGAGGCCAATGGCGCATAGCGCGCCCAGAAATGAATTGCCTCCTCTAGGTCGGTGCTGTACAGGCAAGCGTGGGCCAGCATATGCCAATCCTGGCGGCTGAAATGGCCGAACAGGTGCAGGCCGATTGCCGGATCGTGGACGGCGGCCCTGGCCCAGAGTTGCTCCAGCGCGACCATGCTGTAGTTGCTGCGCAGTTGCGCGCTGCGGCTTTGCAGGTAGCGCTCGAGCACCCGACCCAGCGGACCACGGTGAAAGTGTTCCGGCGCGGGGTTGGCCGGTTCTCGGGGGATTCTGTCCGTTTCGCGCATAGCAGGTGCAGGACTCATGGTTTCTTATTGGAGGGCATTGCCATTATCGGTCGCAACCAGAGAGTGCCATGAATACAACAACAATAACCAACAGTCCGATCCCGATCATCGCCGCCATCCTGATCGCTTTCATCCTCCTCGAAATCACCTGCGCCTGCTTTCGCCAACCCCGTGGCCAGCGGCGTGATGTGATCATCGAAATCCTTGGCTCCGGCTTGCTGATGGGCGTGACCCTGCCGCTGGTGACCTTCCTTAGCAGCGCCCTGCTCGGCTATTTCGCCCCGCAACTGAAAGGCAGCCTCAGCGGCCTGCACTGGACGCTTGGCCTCGCCCTGTTCCTGGTGCTCGACGACATGACCCAGTACTGGTGGCATCGTCTCAGCCACAAGGTGCCCTTCCTTTATTCGCTGCACCGCGCCCACCACTCGGCGCCCTATATGAGCATCCGCATCGTTTACCGCAACAACAGCTTCTACTACCTGTTGATGCCCGGCCTGTGGTTCTCCGGCGTGCTGCTGTACATGGGCCTGGCCCCCGTGTATTTCGGCTACCTGATCGTCAAGATGCTGGTGATTTTTGCCGCCCACAGCAGCGTGCCCTGGGACGACAAGCTGTACCGCATCCGCCTCCTGCGCCCGTTGATGTGGCTGCTGGAACGGACCATCTCCACTCCCGCCACCCACTCCGCCCACCACGGCCTGAACGCCGACGACGGGGTCACCCACTACAAAGGCAATTTCGGCAACTTGCTGTTCTTCTGGGACGTGCTGTTCGGCTCGGCGAAAATCACTCGCCGCCGTCCCGAGCAGTACGGCATTGAAAACATGCGCCCGGTGACCTGGCAGGAAGAACTGTTCTGGCCGCTGGCCCGCCGGAAAAAAACCAAAGTGCCTCAAGCCACCACCGGGGAGTTCGCCAAATGAGCCTGAACATCGTGTTGATTGCCGGCTCCAGCCAGGTTGAAAGCCAATCGGCAAAAGTCGCCGACTACCTCGCCGGACGCCTGCAAGCCCTGCAGCTATGCGCCACACCAAAGATCATCGACCTAGGCCGCGCGCCCCTACCGTTATGGCCGGCCAAGGACGACCAGGGCATCTGGGCCGACCATGGTGCCCTGCTGCGCGAAGCCGATGCACTGGTGGTGCTAAGCCCGGAATGGCACGGCATGGCCTGCCCGGCGCTGAAGAACCTGTTCGTCCACGCCGGCTACCGCGAGCTTGGCCATAAACCGGCGCTGCTGGTGGGGATTTCCGCGGGCCAGGGCGGCACCTACCCACTGTCCGAGCTGCGCGCGTCGAGCTACAAGAATTGCCGCATTTGCTACCTGCCCGAGCAACTGATCGTGCGTCAGGTGGAATCGGTGATGAACGGTGCCGACGCCATCGATGTCGAAGACAGGAGGATCCGCCACCGTGCCGACTGGTCGCTCAAGGTCCTGGCCGAGTATGCGGGGGCAATGGCCGGGCTGAATCAACGGCTCAGGCCGGACGATCCGGAGTTTGCCAACGGCATGTGAACAGGAGCACTGATGAACTACCCCCGCACCCCTGACGGTCGTTACTTCGTGGTCAAGGGCCAGCTCTGGCGCTGTTCCAATCCGGCGCTGGATGAAGCGCTGCGCCAACAACTGGTCAATCAGTTGATGGACGCACGGCGGGCGGTGAAGGCGGCGAAAAAATCGGAGGATCCCGAACAGCTGGCGGGGGCACGCGCCGCAGTGGATCAGGCCAAGGTCGCGCTGGGGGAGCGCGGGCCGGTGTGGTGGGACGATGGCAGCCCTGACTTCAATCAACGCCAGGTCCGCCACACGCCTTACGCGGATTGGTACCAGTCACTTGGTCTGTGAAGCGCTGCGCTCGCGAGTGGCCAGCCAGCAGATCAGCGAGCCCACCGTCACCAGCACCGCCCCCTGCCAGAATTGCAGGGTCAAACTGGCGCCCAGCCACACAGCAGCAAAAGCCGACGACAGCACCGGCGCCGAATAGGACGCGGTCGCCAGCAAGGTCAGGTTGCCGCGAATGATGCCGATATTCCACAGCGCATAACCGCCGGCCATGGCAATCCCGGCGGCCAGCAGCTGCAGGCCGCCGCCCAAGGTGAAGGCCGGCAGCACTTCGCTGCTTAAGCCGTACTTGATCCACAACAGCGCGGCAGTGACGATAAAGAACAGCCCCACCAGGCTTTGCCCGCCGGCATAGCGCCGGGTGACGTTGCAGTAAAGGGCGAAGGTGATCGCGCAGGCCAGCGCCAGGCTGTAGCTCAGCGGGTTGGATGCAACGTTGGCCATGATTGCGGGCAATGACAGGCCATTGCCACTGACCACCCAGACAATCCCGAACAGCGCCAGCACGGTACCGGGTACGATGATCCAGCGCGCCTTCTGCCCATTCATGACAATCGCCAGCAACACCGTCAGGCACGGCCAGAGGTAATTCACCACCCCCAGCTCGATCGCCTGATTGCTGTTGCTCGCATAGCCCAAGGCCAGGGACAGGCACACTTCATAGGCAACGAACAACGCCGTGCCGATGATCAGGTAGAAGGACGAAGTGGAACGCAGGCGCGGGCGTCCCAGGAACATCACCAGCATTATCGCGCCGAGGCTATAGATCAACGCCGCCCCGCCCAAGGGGCCGAATATTTCGCTGACGCTCCTGATTAATCCGGAAGCCGTGCTCCATAAAAGAATTGCCACCAACCCACAAGCCGTGGCGGCGCGTTCACCTTTGATCTGCATAGCGCCCTCAGGGCAAAAGATGCCGAGTCTAACAAAGCGGGAGGCGGCATTTCGCGGACTTTCCACCCGCCTGTTCTAGACTGCAGTGACCTGCCTTAACCAAGGACACCCGAATGCCCGGTCGCAAGCCGCCAGCGCTCATTCTCGATCCTCTCAGCGTACCGACTGCGGGCAAACCCATCAGGGGCCGAGCCACCTTTCGCCTGATTGTCAGTTTCATGCTGGCGGTGATCATCGCCTTTCTCGCCGTCGAGGGCTGGCGCACCTGGCGCGACTACCGCGCCGCCTTCGCCACTGCCCGGGATTCGGTGACCAACCTGGCGCGGGCCACCGCCCAGCACGCCGAAGACACCATTCGCCAGATGGATGTGCTGACTGCCGCCCTGGCCGAGCGGGTCGAAGGCGACGGTTTGCAGAGCATCAATGTGCAACGCATCCACAAGTTGCTGGTGTTGCAATCGACCATCATGCCGCAGTTGCATGGGCTGTTTATCTACGGCCCGGACGGGCAATGGATAGTCACCGACAAAGAGGCGATTCCCGATCCAGCGAACAACGCCGACCGCGATTATTTCCAGTACCACCGCAGCCATGACGACCGCAGCATGCGCATCGGCCAGGTGGTCAAGAGCCGCTCCACCGAGGACCTGATCATTCCAATCTCGCGGCGCCTGAACAATCCCGATGGCTCCTTCGCCGGTGTGTTGCTGGGCACGGTCAAGGTCAGTTATTTCGTCGACTACTACGGCGATTTCAAGATTGATGACAAGGGCGCGTTGGTCTTGGCGCTGCGCGACGGCACGATTCTGGTACGGCGGCCCTTCCTTGCCGATGTGGTCGGCAAGAGTCTGGCGCAGAGCGAGATCTTTCAGCGCTACCTGCCGCTGGCGGATCAGGGTTTCGCCGAGGTCAAGGCGGTGGTGGACGACACTGAGCGCCTTTACGCCTACCGCGCCCTGCAGTCCTATCCGCTGGTGATCGAGGCCGGACTGTCGCGTGAGTCGATCATTGCGCCCTGGCGCGCAGATCTGCTGAAGACCGGAATCGTGCTGCTGTCGCTGATTACCGCGTTCGGCATTTTCGGCCTGATCGTGCTCAGCCAGTTGCGCCAAAGAATGCGCATTGCCCGGGAGTTGCGTCGCGCCCACCAGACCCTGCACGACATGGCGCTGACTGACAGCCTCACCGGCCTGGGCAACCGACGCTGGCTCGACAGTGCACTGGAGGATGAAATTCGCCTGGCGCAACGCCAGGGCTCGGCGCTGTCATTGATCATGCTCGATGTCGATCACTTCAAACGCTACAACGACCGCTACGGGCATGCCGCCGGCGACGACTGTTTGAGCGCGGTAGGTGGCGCGATCCATGAGGCGATCAGGCGCCCGAGCGACCTGGCCGCGCGCTACGGCGGCGAAGAATTCACCGTGCTGCTGCCCAACACCGACAGCAGCGGCGCCCTGCAGGTCGCCGAGGATATCTTGCAGGCAATTCGCGCCCTGGAAATCGAACACTCGGCGCACCCCTTGGGCAAGGTCACCGCCAGCGCCGGCGTCACCACCTGCCAGCCGAGCCGCGAGAGCGTCAGCCCCGCCTCCCTGTTGAAAGCGGCGGATGCCTGCCTGTACGCAGCGAAACGCGCCGGGCGTAATCGTTGTTGTGTGGATGCCGCCTGAAGTTGACACAAACCCAGAGAGAGCGCCGCCCCCCCTTGTAGGAGCGAACCTGCTCGCCAAGGCGTGGGTACTGACGGTGCGAGGCTTGGATCGCCTCGCTGCCTAATGCGCTATGTATTCCTACAGTAACTAAGCTATAAGTTCTAAGCCGACCGTTGGCCCGCCGAGAAACGAGGACTCGATGACAGTAAATACAAGGATCTTGCCAGCGTTGGCGATTGTGCTGGCAAGCATGCCCGCGTTGGCGGATGACGGAGGCATCAGCTTCTGGCTGCCCGGGCAATTCGGTGCGCTTGCCGCAGTGCCGACCACGCCGGGCTGGAGCCTGCCGCTGATCTATTACCACGTCAGTGCCAGCGACGACCGCAACAAGGCCGCGCCACGGGGCGGCCGCACCACCTTTGGCCTGGATGCCAGCGCTGACCTGTTGTTCGCCAGCCCCACCTACACCTTTGCCGAACCGCTACTCGGTGCCCAGGCCGCGATCTCGGTGATTGCTGCCGTGGGTCGCAGTGAAGCCAGCGTCGACCTGACCCGCACCGGCCCCGCCGGACGGGGTTTCTCCGGCGGCACCGACGATGCGCTCAAGGGCGGCAGCGACATGTATGGCCTGGGCACGCTGAAGTGGAACTACGGCGTGCACAACCTGATGGTTTACAGCATGGGCAACCTGCCGGTGGGCGCCTACGATCCTGATCGCCTGGTGAACATCGGCCTGGGGCACGCAGCGCTGGATGCCGGTGGCGGCTACACCTATTTCGACAAGAAAAACGAGTTCTCCGCGGTCATGGGTATGACCTACAACTGGGAGAATTCCGACACCCATTACCAGAACGGTATCGACGCGCACCTCGATCTCAGCGCCTCGCACTTCATCACCGACCAGACCCAACTGGGGCTGGTGGGCTATGTGTTCCATCAGGTCACCGGCGACAGTGGCAGCGGCGCGACCCTCGGTGATTTCAAATCCCGGGTCAGCGCCATCGGTCCCCAGGCCGGGCATTTTTTCAAGGTTGGCAAGGATATGTGGTACGTCAACCTCAAGGGTTATTACGAGTTCGACGCGCAGAACCGGCCGGATGGTTGGAACAGTTGGGTGACGCTGGTGGTGCCGTTGGGGGATTAAGCGGTATTTCTTGTTGCATCACCGCGATCCCCTGTGGGAGCGGGCTTGCCCGCGATGGCAATCTGTCTGATGGACCGCCATCGCCGGTAAGCCGGGTCTCATTCACACAGCCAATCAGCCAGCCGATCCATCAACCGATCACAAGCGGCCATCTGCTCGACACTGACAAATTCATCGGGCTTATGCCCCTGCTCCATACTCCCGGGCCCACAGACCACCGCCGGGATTCCTGCCTGGTCAAACAACCCACCCTCGGTGCCAAAGGCCACAGTGCTGAAGGCATCACTGCCACATAGCTGAGCCAACAGCCGCGCCGCCGGGCTATCGGCGGAAGTCGCCAGGCCCGGATAGGCCGACAGCGGCTCGAATTGAATCGAGGTGTCGGGCTGCACGGCCTGCATCGCGGGCAACAATGAGGTTTGGGCGTACTGCTGTAATTCGTCGACCACCGCTTGCGGCGCAAAATCCGGCAAGGCGCGGATCTCAAAATCGAAACGGCAATCGGCAGGCACGATGTTCAACGCCGTGCCGCCCTCTATCACCCCGACTTGCACCGTGGAATACGCCGGGTCGAATCGCTCGTCGCGCAACGAAGGTTCGGCCAGGGTGGCGCCAATCTCATCGAGCCGGCCAATCAGCCTCGCAGCCTGGGCGATGGCGTTCACCCCAGAAGGCGCGTAGGCCGAATGACAGGCAGCGCCGCGCACATGGCACCGCATCGCCAGTTTGCCCTTGTGCCCGAGCACCGGCGTGAGTTCGGTGGGCTCGCCAATCAGGCACAGCGCCGGCGCGACGATTCGCTGCGGCAAAATCTCGAGCAAACTGCGCACACCCAGGCACCCCACCTCCTCGTCATAGGACAATGCCAGATGCACCGGGCGACGCAGGTCGGCGGCGAGAAACATGGGCACAGCGGCCAACACCGAGGCAATGAAGCCTTTCATGTCGGCGGTACCACGGCCGAACAACTTGCCGTCGGCCTCGCTCAGGCAAAACGGCTCGACCGTCCAGGCCTGGCCGTCCACCGGCACCACGTCGGTGTGCCCGGACAACACCACCCCGCCGGCTACCGCCGGGCCAATCGAAGCGAGCAGATTGGCCTTGGTCCGCTCGCGGTTATAGATTAACTCGCACGCCACGCCCAGGCTGTGCAGGTGGTCACCCACGAACTCGATCAGCCCCAGGTTGGAATCACGGCTGACCGTGGCGAAGCCAACCAGTTTTGCGAGCAGCGCGCGACTGCGCAGCTCACTCATCACCGGGCACCCCGTAGCTGGGTGCCAGGGTCGGGTTGAGGGCACGGGTCAAGTAGTCCTGCAGTTGCGGCTGATAAGCGCGCCACAGCTCAGCCAACTGGCCGATGGGATCTTCGTCGGCCCAATCGACCCGCAAATCCACGATTGGCCAGGTCAGGTCCTCGACCACCGACAACGCCGCCGAATGCACACTGCCGGCTTCGCCACCGGCCGCTTGCCCGGCTTGCAAGGCGCTTAGCAGCCGTGCGGCGAGACAGCCTTCGCTTTGCTCGAACGCCGCCACCATGGCCTCGATCACCGCACGATCGGACAGCAGATTGCCGGCCGCCACACACTGCTCGCCAGCCAGTGCATGGTAGGTGCCCAGTGCCTGGCTGCCGCTGAACAGCGCGGTGCGGCCCTGGGCATCAATCACCGCGACCTGCCGGTACTGGCTGTAGCCATTGCGCGTGAGTGCGTGATCCAGCGCCTGGGCCGGCGCCGAACCCGAAGCCAGGCCGTCAAGGATCTGCGGACCGAGCGCCGGCAGGGTAATGTTCTGGCTCGACACCGCCCCTACCCCGGCTCGAAGCCAGGGGCAACGGGCGCCGACGGCGATGCTCGAGGAACTGATCGCAATCCCCAGTTGCCCGGTTTCAGCACAGCGGCCGACGATGGAAAAGGTCATGACACTCTCCTTATTCGGGGATGACAGCGATCACATCGATTTCCATCAGCCACTGCGGCTGTCCGAGGGCGCTGACCACCAGCCCGGTGGAAATCGGGAACACGCCCTTGAGCCACTTGCCGACTTCCTGATAGACCGGCTCGCGGTAGCGCGGGTCAATCAGGTAAGTGGTGGTCTTGACGATATGACTGAGGTCGCTGCCCGCCTCCTCCAGCAACTGCTTGACGTTGCGCATCGCCTGTTCGGCCTGGGCCCGGGGGTCACCAAGACCCACCAGTTGCCCGTCGAAATCGGTGCCGACCTGACCGCGCACGTACACCGTGTTGCCGGCGCGCACCGCCTGGCACAGGTCGTTGTCCAGGGTCTGGTTGGGGTAGGTATCTTTGGTATTGAACATGCGGATGCGGGTGTGAGTAGGCATCAACGGACTCCCATGAGGCTGGCAGGCTGAATCAGTGAAATGATTGATTGCTCGGCGTCGGCCTGGCGTTGTCCGGCATCGCGGTAGGCCAGATAGCTGCGCTGCTTCACGATGTGATCGGCGATATGCTTGGCGTCGTGCCAGACACCCCAGATGAAGGCCGAACCCCGGCGTGACTGCCACGGCAGGCCGACAAAGTAGACCCCCGGCTCGCTCGACACGCCACGCTGGTGCTGCGGTTTGCCGTTGTCCTTGAAGGCATCGACTTGCAGCCAGCTGTAATCGACCGAGTATCCGGTGGCCCAGATAATCGTGCTGACGCCAGCCGCGTGCAGGTCGAGCTCGAGGATCGGCTGGGTCACACACACGGGATCGGGCAACATCTGCCGCGCTTCCGGCTCCAGCGGCAGGTCGAGGCCGTTGCGGGCGATGTAGGCATCGGCGGCGTCGAGCAGCGCCAGGTAGTTTTCGTCGCCGCGAGCGATGTTCTCCGCCAGATTCTCCGCGAAGCGGACCACGCCGCCGTCAATGGCGCGGGTCAGGCCGACCAGGGTCATGCCCTGCTGGGCCAGCCGGCGGAAATCAATGGTCTCGCCGCCACGGGCACCGCTGACGGCGATGGTCACGTGTTCCTTGCCCGGTTGCATGGCCTCGGCGTCCCAGTCGCCGAGTACACCCAGCCACCAGCAGAAATCGCGGTTGCGATAGCTGCGCGGCGGGCGATCGTGGGCACCTACCGAGAGATACACCTGCTTGCCGGCGCGCTGCAGTTCATCGGCAATCTGCACCCCCGACGAACCGGCACCTACCACCAGTACCGCGCCGTCGGCCAGTTGCCCGGGGTTGCGGTATTGGGCTGAATGGATCTGCGTGACCCCGGTGATTTCGCCAGCAATCGGCGGAATCACCGGGCACTGGAATGGCCCGGTAGCCACCACCAGATGCCGGGCTTCGATCACCCCAATGCTGGTCTGCACGGTAAAGCCTGGACGCGCGGCGTTGCGCTGGACGTTTTGCACCTCGACCCCGGTGCGAATCGGCGCGTTGATTTTCCGCGCATAGGCTTCGAAGTACTCGGCCACCTGCCCTTTCGAAGCGAAGGCATCCGGATCGAGGCCGGGAAATTCCATGCCCGGGAACCGGTCGTGCCAGGCCGGACCATTGGCCACCAGCGAATCCCAGCGCGCCGTGCGCCAGGCCTCGGCAACGCGCTTGCGCTCCACCACCAGGTGCGGCACGCCGAGCTTGCCCAGGTGCTCACTCATGGCCACGCCGGCCTGGCCGGCACCGACAACGAGGGTATCGATTTGGATTTTTTCAACTGTCATGTCTGCGCACTTCTGAAAGTTGGTGGGGTGTTGGGCGCATTCTGTTCGGGGCGGGGATTTAGCGAAATGATGATTTATGTAGTTGGGGGCAAGGAAAAAGCTGGGGGGTGTTTGCTGCATCGGGCGATAGCGGCCTAAGCGTGTACGCATCCATTCCTGCGGTAACGGGGCCGGTGGATCAAGATCAAGAACCAGATCAAGAGCCAAAGCACAGCGACCTGGCGGTCGGCTTGTTCCTACTGATCCGCCGTCTGCATCCCCGCCCGGCTTGGTCGTGCCAGGGCATGGGTGAAGAAGTGGCCGGCTTCGGTGATGAGGTTGCGGTGGATGTCGGCGCGGTCGACGCCGTCGGGGTCGGTGCACAGGGCCGGCATGCTTTGGGTTTGGGCTTCGTTGCAGGGGGCCATGAAGATGAAGTGGCCGGCGCCGGCCAGGAGTTTGAAGTTGGGGGCGGTGGGGAGTTTGCGCGCCAAGGCGGCGGCGTTTTTGTCGACGGCGACCAGTTGGTCGCCGTCGCCGCTGTAGAGCAGTACCGGGACGTGGACCCCGGACAGGGTCTGGCGGCCGAATTTCAGGCTCAGCGGTGCCATGAGCATGAGTGCATGAACCCTGGGGTCGGCCACCGGTTGCAGGTCGTCGCGGTCGGCAATGAGTTCGCCTTGGGTATTGCAGGCGTCGTGATCGGCCGGGCGCTCCTGGCAGTAGCGGCGCAAGCGGTCCAGGTCAGGGGTGGCGCCAGACAGAATCAGCGCAGTTTCGCCGCCGGCGGAGTAGCCGATCACCCCGACCTGCTCGGGATTGACGAATGGCGCCAGCATCGGGTCGGCGAGGGTCGCGGTGATGGCTTCGGAAATCTGGATCGGCCGTCCGTAAAGGTTACTCAAGGTGCCAAGACGGCTGTGGTCGGTGGAATTGTCGCCGGGGTGAATTACCGCCACCACCACGAAACCCTTGCGCGCCAGCGAGGTGGCCAGGTCATGCAGGGCGAGCGGCGTGCCGGTGTTGCCGTGGGACAGCATCAGCATCGGGAAGCGGCCGATGGCGACACGCGCATCTTGCGTGGCCTCGACCTGATAGCCCTCAAGCGTGCTCGAGTGCTCGATACCGGTAGAGGGATAAAAGGCAATCGCCCCCATTGGTTGCAGGTCCAATGGGTCAAGAAAGCTCAGGTGGTGGTAGCCGACACTCCAGTGCGGGTGCGGTGCGGGCGCGGCGTGCACCGAATTCAGGCTGCCGAGTAGGCAGAACAGTAACAACGCCCACAGACGTGACATGGGAAGCCCCAGCGTAATACCCGAGTGATTAACCGTGTGTCCACAATCGCGGGGTTCAGCCGAGATGACAACGGTGCCATCCGCCAGTGCTGCATAAGCCGGGCCAATGTCCGGGATGGCGTGAAAATGGCACTCATGAAAAAACTCCGCGCTCGAATCGTTTTACTCTCGATCCGGGCGCGGAGTCCAGTGGTTACAGCCGCTGCGGCTGAACCTTTTACCGGCAGGCTCAGGCAGCGACGAACAACTGCTCGCTGATCCGGGCTTTCGCATCGCTCATGGCTTTGCTGCGTACGTCATCACCGTAGGCCAAGCCGTGGGCACGGACGAACTCGATGTCGGTGATACCGATAAACCCGAGCATGACTTTCAGGTACTCCTCATGGCCGACAGCGGTCGGTTGGTCTTGATGCAGGCCACCGGCGGTCGACACCACCACGACTTTCTTGTTGCCACACAGGCCTTCAGGACCGGCTTCGGTGTAGCGGAACGTCTGGCCGGCGACGGCGATACGGTCGATCCAGGCCTTGAGCTGAGTCGGGATCGAAAAGTTGTACATCGGCGCGGCGATCACTACGGCATCGGCGGCGAGGAATTCGGCCAGGGTCGAGGCGCTGAGGTCGGCTTCGTGCTGTTGCGCGGCGTTGCGCAACTCGGCACTGGTGCCCGCTGCCACCAGGGTCGCTGCACTGAAGTGGCTGATGGCATCGCTGGCCAGGTCGCGGTAGGTGACCACAGCTTCAGGTTCTGTGGCAGTCCAGGCCTGGACCACGTCGTGGCTCAACTGACGGGAGGCCGAGTTGTCGCCGAGGATGCTGGAATCGATGTGCAGCAGTTTCATGTGGGATCTCCAAGTGAGGACCGCCACTGGGCGATCAAGTAGGGACAATCCTACAGATGCGATTAATCAGTGATAAGTCAGCAATAATGTGATGGTTCGTCCTACTGATAGGACAATGATTTTCGCTTCTTCTGTAGGACAGTGCCGTACGACTCGGCTAGCGACTGGCTTACGAGGTCTCTACGAAGGTGGCATTTCGCCGCGCCATAAACGCCATTCATAAAACCGTAACAAAACTGCTGCAAAGTGCGCGAGCCCGATATCACAAGGAGTCCTTTCGATGAAAAGCTTGATGAAGTCCGTTGCCCTCGCCGTTACAGCCACTCTTTGTGCCGGCTCCGTATTCGCTGCCGATAATGTTCGCCTGACCGGTTCCGGCGCCAGCTTCCCTGCGCCGATCTACCTCACCTGGTTCAAGGACTTCAGCAAGAAGACCGAAGGCGTCACCGTCGACTACCAATCCAAAGGCAGCGGTGCAGGTGTACAGGACTTCCTGAACAAGACCGTCGACTTCGCCGCCAGCGACTCGGCAATGAAAGACGAAGACATTGCCAAAGTAGCCGAAGGCGCCCAGTTGCTGCCGATGACCGCCGGCGAAATCGTTCTGGCCTACAACCTGCCAGGCAATCCTAAAGGCCTGAAGCTGCCACGCGAGGTGTACTCCAACATCTTCCTGGGCAAGATCACCAAGTGGAACGATCCACAGATCGCTGCAGCCAACCCGGAACTGAAACTGCCTGACATGCCGATCACCGTGGTCGTGCGTGCAGACTCCAGCGGTACTACCGCTGTGTTCACCAAGCATTTGGCAGCCATCAACACCGAGTTCAACACCACTCTGGGTGAAGGCAACACGGTCAACTGGCCGGCCAGCGACAAATTCATCAAGTCGCCGAAGAACGATGGCGTGACCGCTACCGTGCGCCAGACCCCGGGTGCTGTCGGCTACATCGAGTACGGCTTCGCCAAGTTGGCCAAGGTTGACTTCGCCCAACTGCAGAACAAGGCCGGTCAGTACGTAGTGCCGAATGCCGAAAGCGGCGCCGAAGCACTGGCCGCGGTGAAAATGCCAGAGAACCTGGTGGCCTGGCTGCCGGATCCGGACGGTGCCAAGTCCTACCCGATCACCTCCTACACCTGGATGATCTTCCGCAAGGACAACGGCAACCCGGCCAAAGCCAAGGCCATGCGCGACATGGTCGAGTACAGCCTGACCGAAGGTCAGAAGATCGCCGACTCGATGGGTTACATCCCGCTGCCGCCGTCGGTGATCGATCAGGTTCGCAAAGCTTCCGCCAACATTCAGTAAGGCACGTGAGGCTTCTCGGTGTGCGCTACCCGCCACACCGGGAGCGCTTCCCCTCTCTTGTTCCGGAATCAGCCAATGAACAGACCCTTTAGCGTACCGGTTAATCCGGACTCCGCCTGCCAGCCGCCCTCGACCAAAGACTTCCTTGTTGATCGTACCTTCCGTGCGTTCGCGCGCGTCGGTGTGGTGCTGGTGCTGGCGTTAGTCTTCGCGCTGGTCTTCGAAGTCGGTCGCAAGGCATTGCCGGGCATGGAAAAGCATGGCTTTGACGTGCTCTTTGGCAGTGTCTGGGACGTTAACCAAGGCAAGTACGGCATCCTCCCGGCCATCTGGGGCACGCTGTACAGCGCCTTTATCGCGTTGCTGATCGCCGGCTTCTTCGGCGTGAGCATGGCGATTTTCCTGACCCAGGATTTCCTCCCGGCGAAACTCGCCGCCGTATTTCGCACCATCGTCGAATTGCTCGCCGCGATCCCCAGCGTCGTCTACGGCCTGTGGGGCATCTACGTGGTCATTCCGGCGATCCGCCCGCTGACCACCTGGTTGCACACCGAGCTCAGTTGGGTACCTTTTTTCGGCACATCACTGAGTGGCCCCGGACTGCTTCCCGCAGCACTGGTGCTGGCCATCATGATCCTGCCGACCATTGCCGCGGTGTCCCAGGACGCCCTGACCGCCGTGCCGATGAAAACCAAACAGGCCGCTTACGGCATGGGGACCACCCATTGGGAAGCGATTCTCAAGGTCATGGTGCCTTCTGCTGCTACCGGCATCTTTGGCTCGCTGGTTCTCGGTTTGGGCCGGGCGCTGGGCGAAACCATGGCCCTGGCCATGCTGGTGGGCAATGCCAACAACATTTCCCTGTCGCTGTTCGCCCCGGCCAACACCCTCGCGGCCTTGCTGGCGCTGAACTTCCCGGAAGCCGGGCCGAACGAAATCGAAGTGCTGATGTACGCCGCACTGGTGCTGATGATGATCACCCTGCTGGTGAACGTCCTCGGCTCGATGATCATGCTCTACGCCCAGCGGGGTAATAAATGATGACGGACCTCTCTACCCCTGTAGCCGCCCTGCCGAGCCTGCAGCGCAAGTTCGAAGGCCGCGCCCTGCGCAGTCTGGTGCTGACCACCCTGGTCTGGGCCGGTGCGCTGCTGGCCAGCGTGCCGCTGATCTCCGTGCTGTACATGCTGATCACCCGTGGCGGTGCGCGCCTGAGCCTGGAAGTCTTCACCGAGCTGCCACCCACCGGTTTTGAAACCGGTGGCGGCTTCGGTAACGCCATGGCCGGTACGTTCGTCATGGTCGGCATCGCCGCCGCCATCGCCGTGCCGGTGGGCATTATGGCGGCGGTGTTCCTGGCCGAGCTGGGTCCGCACAGCCGCCTGGCCAATGCCGCGCGCTTTGCCGCAAAAATGCTCACGGGCCTGCCGTCGATCCTGGCCGGTGTGTTTGCCTATGCCCTGGTGGTGATGACCACCGGCACCTACTCGGCCCCGGCCGGTGGTGTGGCGCTGGCGGTGCTGATGCTGCCGATCGTCGTGCTGACCGCCGAAGAGTCGATGAAGATGGTGCCCAAAATCATGAAGGACGCGGCCTACGGCATGGGCTGCACCCGCTCGCAAGTGATCTGGAAAATCGTCCTGCCAACCGGCCTGCCGGCGATCCTCACCGGCGTGATGCTCGCGGTGGCACGTGCCGCCGGCGAAACCGCCCCCCTGCTGTTTACCGCGCTGTTCAGCAACTACTGGATCTTCCACGACGGCGACCTGGCAGTGATGAATCCAACGGCATCCCTTGCCGTGCTGATTTACAACTTCTCCGGCATGCCATTCGACAACCAGCTGGAGCTCGCCTGGGCGGCCTCGCTGGTGCTGGTAATGATCGTACTGGTCGTGAATATCGTCAGCCGTATTTTCGGCAAGCCCAAGTATTGAGAACGGGAGCACCTGAATTTTGAACCTTTCAACTGCACAACTGAATGCCGCTCCTATCGTTACCCCGGCGCCTGTGGTCATGGACTGCAAGCTGGACAAAATTTTCTACGGTAACTTCCTGGCGGTCCGTGACAGCCATGTGCCGATCGAAAAGAACAAGATCACCGGTTTCATCGGACCTTCCGGCTGCGGCAAGAGTACGGTACTGCGCAGCCTCAACCGGATGAACGATCTGGTCAAAGGCTTCCGCTTTGAAGGCCACGTGCACTTCCTCGGCCAGGATGTCTACGGCAAGGGTGTGGACCCAGTGGTGGTGCGCCGCTACATCGGCATGGTGTTCCAGCAGCCCAACCCGTTCTCCATGAGCATTTTCGACAACGTCGCCTTTGGCCTGCGCCTGAATCGCTACAAGGGCGACCTGGGTGATCGCGTCAAGCACGCGCTGCAGGGCGCGGCGCTGTGGGATGAAGTCAAGGACAAGCTCAAGGTCAGCGGCCTGTCGCTGTCCGGCGGCCAGCAACAACGCCTGTGCATTGCCCGCGCCATCGCTACCGAGCCGGAAGTGCTATTGCTCGATGAGCCATGCTCGGCGCTTGACCCGATCGCTACCCGCCGGGTCGAAGAGTTGATGGTCGAGCTGAAGAAGGACTACACCATCGCCCTGGTCACCCACAACATGCAGCAGGCGATTCGGGTGGCCGACACCACGGCGTTCTTCTCGGTTGATATTTCCCAGGGTACGCGCACCGGTTATCTGGTGGAAATGGGCCCGACCACGCAGATTTTCGACAATCCGCGCGAGCAAATGACCAGCGACTACATCAGCGGCAAGTTCAGCTAATGCCAACCCAGCGTCGTCTTGATTTAGTCGCGGTTGAGCGCGCCCTGCGTGAAGTCCAGGCCCGTTTCGACGAGTTGAGCCTGCACTTCACCGAGCAGCGCGATCCCATGACCGACGAGGTGCTGGAAAATGTGATCGCAGGCTACGCCCTGGTTGACGAGTATGTGGCCCGTGGCGTTGACCTGTTCGACCTGCAGCACCTGGACTTAATGCTGGAAATCAACGCCACCGTGCTCTGCGGCAACGACCCGGCGCGCCGCCTGGAATTCGCCCAGCACCTGACGGCAACCGAAGAGCACTTCTTCAACAACGTCGAGGGTGGCATCAAGGATCTCCACGCCTGGTATTGCAAGCATCACAGCGAATCAGTGTGGAAGCGCGCTGCGGGGGTCTACGTGCGCATCCTCAGCAAGCCGCAACTGTTTATCGAGGGCAACAACCGCAGCGGTTCGCTGATCGTCAGCTATTTGCTGATGCGCGACGGCCTGCCACCGTTCGTGCTGTCGCTGGAAAACGCGATGGGTTACTTCAACCCGTCGTCGGTTATCCGAAATTCTGCCAAACATGGAGTCAAGGCGTTGTACGAGTTGCCCAAGATCAAGAAAAAGTACGCCGCTTTCCTGGAAGATCAGGCGCCTGATCCGAAGACGTTTTTTCTAAAGGACAAGCCCTTGCCGATCTCTCAGGGGGGACGTTGATGAACGGCTATCCACTGCTCGAAAAATGCCGCATGTCTGCCTCCCGTGGCTGGGAAGCGATGCAGCGTGCCGTCCCTGGCGCAGCGGATAAGGCCCCGCGCATCCGCATTTCCTTCGATATCGATGACACCCTGGCCTGCCAACCCGAGCACAGCGACGTCGAGCCGAACTGGCTGGCGGAGCGTCTGCACAGCTCGCTGACTGAACCGCTGCGCATCGGCACTCGCGCCTTGACCCGCGAGTTGCGTCGCCAGGGCTGCAGCATCTGGGTCTACACCTCGTCCGGTCGCACGCCTTCCTACATTCGCCGCTGGTTGTTGCTGTACGGCATTCGCGTCGACGGCGTGGTCAACAGTGTCTTGCATAACGAAGCCCTGGCGGCCCGTGGCTTATCGAACTCGCCATCGAAGCTGCCGCCGGCTTTCGATATCGACTTGCACGTCGATGATTCCGAAGGTGTGCGCATGGAAGGCCATGACTACGGCTTTCGCGTGGTCGTAGTCGATCCGCAGGACGAGCACTGGGCGCAGAAGGTGCTCGATGCGGTTGCCGTGGTCCAGGCACAGGTTGCGCGGCAACATGCGCTGGATCACTCGCCAGCCGTGGCACAAGGTGCACGCGCCGTTTACTCCTGAGTGTCGTCTCGCCTGAATTTGTTGGATCATTAGCGCCGGGCCGTTTGATCGGCCCCCTATCCTTTCCAATTAACAGGCGAGCTTTCATGACATTGACAGAGGGCACCGCCCGAAATCTGTCCGACCTCTATTACTTCGCCAAGGTGGTCGAAGCCGGCGGTTTCGCTGCCGCCGGCCGCCTGCTGGGTATTCCCAAGTCACGCCTGTCACGGCGCATCGCCGAGCTCGAAGAACGTCTCGGTGCGCGCTTGCTGCAGCGCACCACCCGCCAGCTCAATCTGACCGCCGTCGGCGAACGCTACCTGCGCCATTGCCAGGCGATGCTGCTGGAAGCCGAGATGGCCGACGAAGCCGTGGCGAGCATGACCAGCGAGCCACGGGGACGACTGCGGGTGTCGTGCCCGGTGGGCTTGGCTCATGAATTTCTGCCAGGGGTGATCAGCAGCTTTCTCCAGCGTTTCCCCCAGGTGCAGCTGGAAATGCAGTTGCTCAATCGTCGCGTTGATTTGGTGACAGAGGGCATCGATGTCGCCCTGCGGGTGCGCGAGCTCGGCGATGAAGACCCTTTGCTGGTGACCCGCCGCCTACGCCAGGCGCAGACTGTGATAGTCGCCGCTCCGAGCTTTGTCCGCGAACGCCAGATCAACACCCCGGACGACCTGAAACAGGTGCCAGTGCTTGGCGCCCTGGAAGCCGACCGCCTGGTGCATTTGCGCATGATTGGCGAACAGGGACAGACCTGTGACCTGAGCCTGGAAGCGCGTCTGGGTATCGACGACTTTCTGGTGCGCAAGGCCTGCACCCTGGCGGGGCTGGGCTTCACCATCCTGCCGATGATGTACTGCGAGGAGGAGCTGGCCAACGGCTCGCTGGTGCAATTACTGCCCCAATGGTCATTGCCCGGCGGTTGGCTGCAGGCGGTCTACCCTCATCGTCGGGGTGTACTGCCGGCGGTACGCGCCTGGATCGAGCATTTGGCCGAGTCGTTCAACAGCTGCGGGGATCGTCTGATATGAAGGCTGCAACCATGACCGAGGACGCCGTGGCGCAGTTCTGCCTGGCACTGCCGGGTGCCCGGGAAGACTATAAATGGGGCGGTGTGCGGGTGTTTTCGGTGGCCGGCACCAAAATGTTCGCCCTGCAAAACCTGCGGGGCGACTCTCTGGCGTTCAAGGTCGACAAGGATCTGTTCCTGGGCCATGTCGACCGTCCCGGCATAAGCCCGGCGCCGTATCTGGCGCGGGCCCAGTGGATCATCATGCAACTGCCCTACCCGCTGGGCGCCGACGAGCTGCAAGGCTTGCTGCAACGTTCCCATCAACTGGTAGTGAGTAAGTTGCCCAAACGCGTGCAAGTTGGTTTGTTGCTCTAGAACAGGCTGAACAAGCCGGCGTCGAGGAACAATTGGTCGATCCAGAACACCTGATGCGCCAGCACGATCAGCCAGAACACCAACTGGAACGAAACCTTGCGGGTCTTGTGCCGGAACACCTGCTGGGCCAGCAGCGCTCCCGGCCAGCCACCCGCCAGTTCCAGCGCGTGCAGAACGTTCTCCGGGGTGCGCCACTGCTCGGCGCGCGCCTTGCGTTTGTCGCTCCAGTACAGCAGGAACGCCACCAGGCTCATCAGCCCGTAGGCCGTCAGCGGGATCAGCGAGACGCCACGCAACCACATCAGGGTCGAGCCGATCCCCGGCAGCGCGCACAGCGCGACGAAGATCAGGCCCTTGAGCCGTGGATGCTGGATCTCCAGGCTCACGGCTTGGCCGCTGCCCAATCGATCCAGCCGAACTGCCAGGTCGCCAAAATCAGCAGGCCGAAGGCGATCCGGTACCAGGCAAACGCGGCGTAGCTGTGGCTGGCGATGAACTTGAGCAGGCCCTTGACCGCGATCATCGCGAAAACGAATGCGGTGACGAAGCCGATGGCGAACACCGGCAGGTCGGAGGCCTGGAACAGGTCACGGTACTTGTAGCCCGAGTACACCGCGGCACCGACCATGGTTGGCATGGCGAGGAAGAATGAAAACTCGGTGGCGGCTTTGCGCGACAGGCCGAACAACAGGCCACCGATGATCGTCGAGCCGGAACGCGAGGTCCCCGGAATCATCGCCAGGCACTGGGTGAAGCCGATTTTCAGGGCATCGGTCCAGACCATGTCATCGACCGTTTCGGCGCGCACGGTATGCACCCGGCGTTCGGCCCACAACATGATGATCCCGCCAATCACCAACGCGGTCGCCACCGTGATCGGGTTGAACAGGTAGTGGTGGATCAGATCGGCAAAGATCACCCCAAGCACCACCGCCGGCAGAAAGGCGATCAGCAGGTTGGCGGTGAAACGCTGGGCGTTTTTCTGGGTCGGCAGGCCGATGACCACATCGAGGATCTTGCGGCGAAACTCCCAGACCACGGCGAGAATCGCGCCGAGCTGGATGATGATGTTGAACGCCATGGCCCGTTCGCCACCGAAGTCGAGCAAGTCGGCGACGATGATCTGGTGCCCGGTACTGGAAATGGGCAAAAACTCCGTCAGCCCTTCTACAACTCCAAGAATCAAAGCCTGTGCGGCCGTCCAAAGATCCATCAATCCCCCATGAAGCGATGCCCCCAGGCATGCCCCGTTAATATTTTTTGAGTGTTCACTGCGATCAGCGTAGCTGAAGGACAAGGCGCACAGAATCTACCGAAAAAGGTAAAAATCCTGTGAAAAATCAACACGGGCTCAGGTTCTCCCGTGTGCGGCCGAAATCCTATCAGACATGCCCTGACAACGCTGCGCCGTTATAGGACTACAGTCGCATTGGCGTAGTGGCCAAAGCATGCCTGAATGCTGGCAACGCTTTATGACAAGAACAAGAAACGGGAGTGACACGCTATGAATAGCTTGCGCAGTATGTCGATCAGCCGGCGGTTGTGGCTGATCCTGGTGGTGGCTGTGCTGATGCTATTAACCCTGGGCCTGCTGATGCTCAAGCAGATTCACCAGGACCTGTACCTGGCCAAGGCGGAAAAAACCCGGCATGTGGTCCAGGCTGCCAGCGGCGTGCTGGACTATTACCATCGACTGGAAACCGCCGGCACCCTCACCCGCGACGCCGCGCAACAGCAGGCGCTGAGTGTGGTTCGCGGCTTGCGCTATGAACAGAACGACTACTTCTGGATCAATGACCTGACGCCGGTCATGGTCATGCACCCGACCAATCCCAAGCTCGACGGGCAGAACCTCTCGGCGATCAAGGACCCGGATGGCTTTGCGCTGTTTAACGAGATGGTCGCCATCGCCAAGGCCAAGGGCGCCGGCATGGTCGATTATCGCTGGCCCAAGCCGGGTGCCAGCGAGCCGGTGCAGAAGACTTCCTACGTCAAACTATTCGAACCCTGGGGCTGGGTCATCGGCTCGGGCGTGTACATCGACGACATGCAGGTCGAGTTCCAGAGCCAGGTGCGCCAGGCCTCGCTGGTTGGCCTGAGCATTGCCGTGCTGATGGCACTGCTGGTGATGGTCATTGCCCGCAGCATCGTTCGACCGTTGCAGGAAACCGTCGACGCCATGGCCAATATCGCCAGCGGCGAAAGCGACCTGACCCGCAGCCTCGATACCCACGGCCAGGACGAAGTGACTCAACTGGCCCGTCACTTCAACGCCTTCACCGCCAAGTTGCGCGGGGTCATCGGCGAACTGCAAGCGTCAGCCAGCGCCCTGGGGCAGTCCTCCAGCGATCTGGGCGATAACGCCGCCCAGGCCCAGGCGCGCAGTCAGCAGCAGTCACAGCAAATGGAACAGGTAGCGACCGCGATCAATGAAGTGACCTACGGCGTGCAGGACGTGGCAAAAAATGCCGAGCATGCCGCCAGCGAAATGCGCGATGCACAGGTCCAGGCCCAACAAGGCCAGGTCAACATCGATGCCAGCCTGCAACAGATCGACCAACTGTCCTCGACCATCGACCAGGCGGTGCAGGTGATTCGCACCCTGGCCACTGAGAGCACGCAGATCGGCAGTGTGCTGGAGGTGATCCGTTCGATTGCCGAGCAGACCAACCTGCTGGCCCTGAATGCCGCGATCGAAGCGGCGCGGGCCGGTGAGCAGGGCCGTGGTTTTGCCGTGGTAGCGGACGAGGTGCGCTTGCTGGCCCAGCGCACGCAGAAGTCCACCGCCGAGATCCAGGGCATGATCGAACGCCTGCAGAACCACTCCGAGGCCGCCGTCAAAGTCATCGGCGACAGCAGCCGTGCCTCGCAACTGACCATCGAACAAGCCGGCCTCGCCGGTGCCAGCCTGAGCGCCATTGGCCAGGCGCTGCACAACCTCAATGGT
Organism: Pseudomonas fluorescens; assembly: GCF_019212185.1. Lineage (NCBI taxonomy): Bacteria > Pseudomonadati > Pseudomonadota > Gammaproteobacteria > Pseudomonadales > Pseudomonadaceae > Pseudomonas > Pseudomonas fluorescens. Next base: position 3,353,762 of record NZ_CP078138.1, on the reverse strand, counting down.
CTCAACGCCTCCATCGCCAGCGCCACGTTGCAACAGGCGCAGGTGGTCGAGGACATCAACCAGAACGTCACCCAGGCGGCCGGGCTGTCCCACAGCACCGCGCTGGCGGCCGAACAATCGAGCACGGCGAGCGAACACCTGCGGGCGTTGAGTGAACAGCTCAATGCCTCGCTCAAGCAGTTCCGGGTGTAACTCGCCAACACTGAGGGCGCTAACGCCTGGCCGCCCACTCTGGGTACAATCGGCGCCCTCTTCGACTTGACCAAGGAATCTGCATGTCCGGGCTTGAACTGTTTGCCGCCACGCTCGGCGTGATCGCTGTCTGGTTGACGGTCAAGCAGAACCCCTGGTGCTGGCCAATCGGCCTGGTGATGGTGCTGCTCTACAGCTGGATTTTCTTCGACGTCAAACTCTACTCGGACATGTTGCTGCAGGTGGTCTACGCCGGCCTGCAGTTGTATGGCTGGTGGCAATGGACGCGCGGGGGCGCCACCCATCATGGCCGCGAGGTCACCCGCCTGGGCGCAGGCACAGTCACTCGCGACCTGGCCCTGGGCGCCATCGGCAGCCTACTGTTGGGCGCGGCCATGGCCCATTGGACCGATGCCGCGCAGCCGTGGCTGGACGCCGCCCTGACCGGCTTCAGTCTGGTCGCCCAGTGGTGGATGGCGCAAAAACGCGTGCAATGCTGGTCGCTGTGGATTGCCGTGGATGTGATCTTCGTCGGCCTGTTCGTCTACAAGGGCCTGTACCTGACGGCCGGCTTGTACGCGGTGTTCACCGCGCTGGCGGTCCAGGGCCTGCGTGAGTGGCGTGCTGACCCGGCACTGCGCACATGAAAGTACTGGTGCTCAGCGGTCCTGAATCCAGCGGCAAGAGCTGGCTGTCGGCCGAGTTGCAGCAGCAGTTCGGCGGGCTGCTGGTGGGCGAATACGTGCGCTATTTCATCGAGCAGAATCCGCGCGACACCTGCCTGGCGGACATCCCGGCCATCGCCCGCGGGCAACTGGCCTGGGAAGACAGTGCCCGCGCGCAGCAGCCAGCCCTGCTGATCCTCGATACCCATCTGCTAAGTAACATGCTCTGGAGCCAGACCTTGTTTGGCGACTGTCCGGCCTGGATCGAAGAACAACTGCTGGCCCGCCACTACGACCTGCACTTGGTGCTTTCCCCGCAAATGGTGGAGTGGACCGACGATGGCCAACGTTGCCAGCCTGAACTGAGCCAGCGCCAGGCATTCTTCGAGGCAACCTGCGAATGGCTGCGCAACCACCGACGTGCGCTGCAGATTATTGAGGGCGACTGGAGCGAAAGACGCCGTCAGGCACTGCTTGCGGTAGAGCAATTGCTCAAGTTTTAGCCCCTCAAAACAACGCTTTACCCCCACTTTCCCCCTGTTTTGGGGGTGCAAGTGTCCGTTCCTGAAACACTGCGCAAGGGTGTAACGGCCTGCGTACAAGGGGTTCATCGGCTTGACACATGCAGTGTTAAGCCACTGAAACAGTCTCGCCCCAACCCTTGATCCAGAGCATCCCGACGCTGATAGCCGGCCAATAGCGGTCAAGCTGCCCTCGCGCCTGTCTCACGGCTGAAACAGATTTAACCGGCCAATTTCCCCCACCAAATCCAACCCTCTGAATTCCAAGTAAAAATCAAAAGCGGCACAGCTCCTGCTCTCTCCCTCACAACGCTGACAGGGCCAGCGGCAAATTTGAGAAGGAGTGCAGACATGGGGACTATCGAAAAAGGCACTACCCGCCTCCTGATGCTCGGATGCGCGCTCAGCTCTGTGCTCAGCCTGCCGGTGCAGGCCGAAGGCAACGGGGTGATTGTTCTGCAACGCGATGTGCAACCTCGCGCCATCGGCCGCCAGCCGTTCGCCAAAGACCCCTACCCGACCACGGTCAATGCCAATCCATCCGAACGGATCGTCCAGGTCACCAATTCGGAACTCAACGACGGTGACTTTGCGGGCATCAGCAGCGGCGCCAGCATCATCAATCGCAACATCGTGCCCAATTCCAACAGCGGCGCCGGGATTAACGTGGTGACCAATCCCAATGGTCTGCCAGGCATGCAGTCCGGCCACGGCGGCGGTAGCGGCAGCGCGATCTCCGGCACCATCACCCGCTCCATCAACATTGGTCTTTCGCCTTTGACCAATATGGGGAAATGAGATGAATCGGACGCTTATTTTCCTCGCCCTGTTGAGCAGCACCTCGGCCATGGCTGACTCGGCTGTCAACACGGTGAACAACGCAACCCTGGATAACTCCGGCGCCAACTACAAAGGCAACCTGATGATGAACCAGGCCGCCGGCGACCAGCAGCAACAGATCAACAACCGGGCCATCGCCATCGGCTCCGAGGCGTCGGCCACCGGCAGCATCACGCAGAAAATCACCACGCCCGCCGATCGTTCGATGAACGCAACCAGTTCCATCGGTGGCAATTCTTTCAGCAACGGCAACGGCGCACTGGGCGTGAACCAGTCCGCCGGGGCCAACAACCAAATGATCAATGCCATGCGGATCAGCGTCAGCGCCGCGCCGCAGAGCATTGATGACAGCGCCCTGTCGCAACAGAACGTGGCGTTGTTACCGAGCTCAGGAGCAACTGGCACTTCGCAAGGCAGTCGCCAGGTCGTGACAAGCGACCAGGCCTTCACCGGCAGCCGAGGAGTGATTCAGGTGAACCAGAGTGCTGGGGTGGGGAACCGCATGGCTAACACCCTGAGCATCCGGGTCGCAGACTGACCCAAATCCCGCAGTGCAATTAGAAAGTACCAACACTTAACCAACTAATAAGCACGGAGAAACACCATGAAACCTACAACAGCTCTGAAACCACTGGTTTTCGCTCTGGCAGCGGTCATGGCAATTGCGGCTCAGGCCGATGGCGGCAAACGTCATCATCCACAACCTAAACCACAGGGTCCAACCCTGGATCAAATCCTCTCGATCACCGCCGGTGCAGGCGCAGCGGTCCTTGATCAACAGGACAGCAACAACAACAGCGTGCTCAACCAAGGCACCAAAAACACCGCCAAGGCCGACAACTCGCTCAACGGCTCCAGCGGTAACATGGGCGCCAACGTTGCAGCCGGTAACGGCAACCAACAAGACAACGTCGCAGCGATCGCCACCGCCGATGAAAAATTCATCTTCGGTAGTGCGGTTGCCCTGTCCAGCGCTACGCAAAACAGCATGGACAACAGTGTGACCAACCGCTCCACGCAAAACCTCGCAAGCGTCAACAACGTTGGCAATGGCAGCTCCGGCAACATCGGCGTCAACTCTGCCGCCGGCGACCTGAACCAACAGAAAAACAACCTGGCCATTGCTGTATCGGCCGGTCGCGTAGCCACCGCAGCCGCTGCAGCCAACCAGACCTCCTCTGGCCTGGATGTAGACAACAAAGCTGACCGTGTGAACAAAGTGGTTGACCTCAAAGGCAGCTTCAAAGCTACCGGCAGCTACAAAGGCACCGGCTATGGCACCATCGAAGGTGACAAAAAAGGTCATGATGACTACAAATACGGTGGTGGTAAGGACAAAGATCAGAAGTTCACCTTCAAGGAACAAGGAAGTGTTGAGCTGGCTGGCTACTGGACTCAGCAAGTGCTGACCAAAGATGGCTGGAAAAACCCAGTGGTGAACAACGCGTCGATGACCAACTCGATGAATGGCTTCTCGGGTAATGGTGGTACCAACGTCGCAGCTGGCGTGGGTAACCAACAAAGCAACTCGCTGTCCATCGCTGCAGGTTGCAAGGCTTGCCAAGGCGGCAACACCTTCTAACTGCGACGCACCTGAAAGCCCCGGAAACGGGGCTTTTCTTCTGACCTCACAAGGCGTAACGACCATGCGAGTTGCTGCCCTCTCCCTCCTGCTTTGCCTGTCTGGCCTGACTCAGGCTGCACAGATGCCCGTGGCCGCCCTCCCCGGCGGTGTCATGGTCTACAAGGAAGTGCAAAGCCTGCGTGAGCGCAAGTTTGCCGACTTGGTCGAACAGAAAACCGACTTCAGCTGCGGTGCTGCCACACTGGCTACCATCCTGCGCCAGGCTTATTGGCTGGATGTCGATGAAGAGCACATCATCAAGGGCATGCTGGTCAGTGCTGACCAGGACCTGGTTCGTACCCAGGGGTTTTCCATGCTCGACATGAAGCGCTACATCGAAAGCATCGGCATGCGTGCGCGGGGCTATCGTATTCCGCCTGAGAAACTGCAAGCGGTGACGATCCCGGTGGTGGTTCTGATGGATGTTCGCGGCTACAAGCACTTCGTGGTGTTGCAGCGGGCCGATAAAGACTGGGTGTACATCGGTGATCCGGTCCTGGGCCATAAACGCTACTCCCACGATGACTTCGTCAATGGTTGGAACGGCATTGTGTTTGCCATCATCGGTCCCGGTTACGACAAGGCCAATGCCTTGATCGATCCTCCGATGCCGCTGACTGCCAAGAACAAGCTGGATAACTTCAATCCGGTCAAAGATGCCGAGTTGATGGATTTCGGTTTTATTCAGAGCGATTTCTTCTAGGCGCTCACAAAAACAAAGGAGCAGTTGGACGCTCCAGGAGCCGAAGATGAAAACTTCACATTGGGTGGTCGCCGCATGCTTGGCTGCGAGTTTGCCGACGCTTGCCCACGCAGGATTCAAGCCCATCGAGATCAAGGACTCGGAGCTCTCCGAGTTGCGCGGTCGCTATGTCATGCCAGGACGGATCATCAGCTTTGGCGTGGTCATGAGCAGCACCTGGCGCAACGCCAGCGGTGACATGATTGGGGCGTCGACCTCAATGCAGATTCAGGCTTCCACGGTCAAACCGCAGTTTTACGTCTCGACCGTGAATGAGCCAGGTTCAGGTAACAAAGGACACTCGCAATCCCAGGGCACCGGCAACATCTATGGCGGTGCAGCGCTGAGCAGTACCCAGGGCGTTACGCAAAGCGTGCGCGCCGCCGGCGACGGCAACACCGCCTACAACAATGTCGCGATTGACGTGAAAGAAGCGTCCAGCGCCCCCGCACCACTCGCCCCGCCTCCTGGCAGCCAGGTGTTGACCGCCGGTAACACCATCAATGCCAGCAACGCCGCCGGTTCCATTGCCATTTCGGCCAACAGTGGCGGTATCCAGATGGCCATCGCGGCCAATAACAACCAAGGCAGTACCCTGCAACAGGTTGCTCAGGGTGGCTTGCTGCAAAACACTCGCCTGCTTGGCGACAGCAACATGGTGAACAACCTGACTCAGCTCAACGTGGTACTCAATAACAACGGCCCAAGCCCTGGCGCTTTGGATTGCAACCTGAGTCAACTCAAAGGCCTACGCAATATGGGATATTGAACTACGCTGACTTTCGACCATTGGGCTCAAAGGGACGGCTTGATTCATGTATCGATCGGTGTCACTTCGCACGGTTGTATGTCTGAGTACTCTACTTCCCGCGGCACTGGTGCAGGCAGCGCCCGATCCGGCAGTAGAGGCCCTAAAACAAGAACTCCTGGAGCTGAAGCAACGCTACGAAGTCCAGCAAAAGGCCCTGGCGGTATTGGAACAACGAGTCCGACAGGTAGAAGAACAACCCGCCGAACCACCACCCAAGCGTCTTGCCAAATCACCTGCCGACATGCGCGGCAATACCCAGGTTGCGGGGACTGGGGCAGCAGCGGCATCGGGGGGTGCAGCAGGGGGCGCCGGGGCTACCGGCAGTTCGTACGGCCAATCGCTATCGGATGACAGCCAGCCGGCACAAAGCGTGTCCAACCTGTATGACGAGGCCAGCGGTTTCTTCGGCGGCGGCAAATTCAGCCTCGAAACCGGCGTGACTTACGCCCGTTACGACACCCGCACGCTGATTCTCAACGGCTTCCTAGCCCTGGACTCGATTTTCCTCGGCAACATCAACCTGGATCGGATCAAGGCTGACAACTGGACCTTTGACATCACTGGCCGCTACAACCTGAACAATCGCTGGCAGTTCGACCTCAACGTGCCGGTGGTCTATCGCGAGTCGACTTACCAGTCCGGCGGCGCGTCCGGCGGCGCGGCGAACGTGACCTCCGAAGAGACCGTGACCCAGGATCCGACCATCGGCGACGTCAACTTCGGTGTCGCCTACAAGTTCCTCGACGAGTCGGTCAGTTCCCCGGATGCGGTGTTTACCCTGCGGGTCAAGGCGCCGACCGGCAAGGAGCCCTTTGGCATCAAGCTGCGCCAGGTTGACAGCAACAGCAACCTGTTCGTCCCGGATGACCTGCCCACCGGTAACGGCGTCTGGTCGATTACCCCGGGGATTTCCCTGGTCAAGACCTTCGACCCGGCCGTGCTGTTCGGCTCTCTGTCCTATACCCACAACCTGGAGGAATCGTTTGATGACATCAGTTCCACGGTCAACGTCGATACCCCCGGCAAGGTTCGTCTGGGCGACAGCTTCCAGATCGGCGCGGGTGTCGCCTTTGCCCTGAACGAAAAAATGAGTATGTCGTTCTCGGTCTCCGACCTGGTGCAACGCAAGAGCAAGCTCAAGGCCGACGGCGGCGACTGGCAATCGGTTACCTCCAGCGATGCCAACGCCGGCTACTTCAACGTTGGCATGACGGTGGCCGCCAGCGACAACCTGACCATCGTGCCCAACCTGTCGATTGGTTTGACGGACGACGCCCCGGATTTCACCTTCAGCCTGAAATTCCCGTACTACTTCTAACCCGCTTCACACAGCAAAAGGCCCGCTGCGATCCTCTCGCAGCGGGCCTTTCACTTTTCCGCGCCCTAGCGGATCTGGTGCTTGTGCAGCAATCGGTAGAACGTTGGCCGGGACACGCCGAGTACCCGGGCGGCGACACTGAGGTTGTCGCTGTGCCGGTTCAATACATCGCACAACGCCTGGCGTTCGGCGCGGGTCTTGTAGTCTTCGAGGGTGCCCATGGGCGCCGCCACGGCCTGCTGGCTGAGCAAGCCCAGGTCACGCGCCTCGATCTGCCGGCCCTCGGCCAGCACCAGGCCACGTCGCACCCGGTTGGCCAGTTCGCGGACGTTACCCGGCCAGTCATGCTTGCCCATGGCCACCAGCGCATCCTCGCTGAAGCTGCGTGGCCGGCGCCCGGTTTCCAGGCTGTAGAAGTGGGAAAAATGGCTGGCCAGCATCGCCAGGTCGCCATGGCGCTCGCGCAGGGGCGCGGTCACCACCTGCAGCACGTTGAGCCGGTAATACAGGTCTTCGCGAAAGCGTTTGACGGTAATCGCCGCCTCAAGGTCGACGTGGGTCGCGGCGAGCACCCGCACGTCCACCGGAATGGGCTGGCTGCCGCCGACCCGTTCAATGTGTTTTTCCTGGAGAAAACGCAGCAGGTTGGCCTGCAGTTCCAGCGGCAGATCGCCGATTTCATCGAGAAACAAGGTGCCACCGTTGGCCGCCTCGATACGCCCGACCTTGCGTTGATGGGCGCCGGTAAACGCGCCCTTTTCATGGCCGAACAACTCGGACTGGATCAAGTGCTCCGGGATCGCCCCGCAATTGATCGCGACAAAGGGTTTGCTGTGGCGTTGCGACTGCCGGTGCAGGGTTCTCGCCACCAGTTCCTTGCCGGTACCGCTTTCGCCGCGGATCAGCACCGGGGATTCGGTGGGCGCCAGTTTGCTCAGCAACTTGCGTAGCTCGCGAATCGGTTTGCTGTCACCCAGCAGTTCGTGCTCGGGCTGATCGACATGGATGGTGCCCTGGCCACGCAGACGCGCCATGCCGAAGGCCCGACCCAGGGTGACCTGGACCCGGGAAACATCGAAAGGCAAGGTGTGAAAATCGAAAAACCATTCGCAAACGAAGTCGCCCACTTTCTGCAGGCGCAGGACCTCCGGGCTGAGCACGGCAATCCATTCGGTGCCGCTGCGGCTGATCATGTCCTTGACCGCTTCGGGACGTTCCAGGTGAAAGGGCTGCAATCGCAAGAGCCCCACATCGCAGCTGCGGTCCCCGGCATTTTCCAGGCTGCAACTGTCGACATCCCAGCCGATGGCGCGCAATCCTGGCAGCAACTGATGGCAATCCTCGCAGGGATCGACCACCAATAGACGTCGCGTAGCAGGCGTTTCAATCATGACTGTTCCTTGGCGCCAAATTATGGAAAAGTTATTAGAAACAGTCGTTTGGCAGGCCTGGGTGTAACATTAGCAAGAACTTGACACTGGCTTGTATCGTTTAACTATAAGGCTAATGAGCTTTTAGCTATAAGAACTTTACTTAGCCTGCTATGCAACAGGCATCCCTGTGGGAGCGAGCCTGCTCGCGAAGATGTTCAACGAGTACGCGGTGCCGATGGTTCTTTTCGCGAGCAAGCTCGCTCCCACAAGAATCAACGGCAAAGGCGGCCAACCTTTCACCAGGCTTTCAAACTAGCCGCCATTCAAGTGACTTTGAAAGAAAGATGAAATTTATTCGGAATATGTGTGACCTGCCCCCTGCTTGCGTGCATCAGTACAAGTAACCCGCCGCACGGTACGCCCAACCGCCGGCACCTCGAAGATCTTGATTGGGCACTTGAGAGAGAAGACCCCATGAACGCTCCGCTCCGTATGAACGAAGCTCTTTTGATTGCCGACCGCGCATTTACTCCTTTCCAATGCGTAGCCTGGGCGCTACAGGACGGCACCGGCCCGGTGACACTGACCGTTATCGACCGTACAAGTAATCGCCTCCTCGACAAGCAATTGTCCAGCAGCAACATCGATCCGGCACAGCTTGAAAAACTGCTCAACGAAGCCCGCAGCGAACTTAAAGAAAAAGGTTATCAGTTGCAGGGCTGGTCCATGCCGCACTAAGTAAACAACAGCGGATCACTGCTCGGTGGTCCGCTGTTTTATTGCCCATCAACAATAAACGACTGTTTTTACCTTAACTTGCAACTTCGGGTTACAAAGACACTGTTCTGGCACATAACGCCGCACCGTCGGTGATTTCAGACAGTTGTGCACTATTTCATTCAGCGCTTGAATAACTCCAATGTGAAACCACCTCCTCGGTACTGGATCTGGTCGACTCGCAAGGAGAAGCGTCATGTCAGTCCATTCCATCCACGACACCATTGCATTCCGTCTCCCCTTTGATGCGTCAGGGCAACTCGACACGGCCTTTGCTTGCAATGGCAAAGCCTGGCTCGACTTTCCAGGCAGCCTCTGGAGCATGGCCAATGATGTCGTCGTCGACCAGCAAGGCCGGTTGGTGGTCGCCGCCAAGGTCGCGGGTGAGCACGGTTGCCAATATGGCCTGACCCGTCTGCAGGCGGACGGTTCGCTGGACCAGAGTTTCGCCGCCGGGGGCAGCCTGGTAGGGCAATTCGAACCGGGCTGCGAGTCGACCGCTGGCAAAATCCAGTTATTGGCCGACGGCCGCATCCTGCTGTCCGGCCTCATGTATGAAAATCCCCAATGCACCCTGCCCGCTCTCGCGCTGTTTGATCAGCACGGCAACCTGGACCGGTCCTTTTGCGATCAGGGCATCAAGGTCGTACGCCTGCCCGGCAATCTGTCCCAGGGCGTGCGGGATCCCTGGCTGCCGCCCGGTGTGCCGGGCGCCGAGGCGTGTGATGTACAGGTGCAGGCCGACGGGCGGATACTGTTGCTGGCCAACCACCAATACGAATTCTCCGACCACGTCGGCATTGTTATTCGCCTGACTGCGCAAGGTGATCTGGACCCATCGTTCAATGGCCGGGGCTTTGTGATGGTGCGCCATCTATTGCTCAACACTTGGCTGTCCAGCTTGCTGGTGCAGAAAGACGGGGCGATTGTCGTCGCCGGATCCATCGACACACCGCAACAAGGGTTGCTGGCACGCTTTGACTCGGACGGACAACTGGACGGCCGCTTCGGTGAACACGGTTTTCTCGGTTTCAGCATTGATGGACGCAGCGCCCAGGTCAGTCAGGTGATTGAGCAGGCCAATGGCAACCTGCTGTGTTTTGGCAGCAGTCGCGATCCCATGCACTGCCTGTCATTGACGGTTCGCCGCGATGGTCGTGCGGACAGCCGCAGCAATGCCGGGCTGCCGCGTCTGACCATTATCGGCCACAGCCCAAGCCAATGGACCGCCGCCACGGCGAGCGCTGATGGCCGCGTGTACAGCGTGGGAGCAACCGTTGGCGGCGTGGAGGCCGACTTCATTCTCGCCCGCCACCTGCCGGATGGCCGCCCGGACCTGGAGTTCGCTGAGGGTAACGGCTGGGTCCGCACGCGCCTGGGCCGCAGCCTGGATACCGCCACGGCGATAGCGCTGCAGGATAGCCAGCGCGTTGTGGTCGCCGGGTATTCGCTGGACGGCCACTATCGCGCGGTGCTGGTGCGCTACCGGGCGTAAATGTCTGGCGCTCATGAACAGCAATAAAACTCAAGAACTTGATCTTCCCCGAGTGTTACGGCAAGTTGCGCGCTTCTTAAACAAAGGAGTCGCCGATGTCCGGTTCAATGGCCCAGGCGTTTGCACATAATTTCCTCGGGCATTCACCGCGCTGGTACAAGGCGAGCATTCTCGCTTTTCTGATAATCAATCCGCTGCTGTTGTGGACGGCAGGGCCAGTGGCCGCTGGCTGGCTGCTGGTGGCCGAGTTTATCTACACCCTGGCGATGGCCCTCAAATGCTACCCGCTGCTGCCCGGCGGACTGTTGATGATCCAGGCCCTGCTGCTCGGCATGACCACGCCCCAGGCGCTGTACGACGAGCTGCAACACAACTTTCCGGTGATCCTGCTGCTGATGTTCATGGTGGCAGGGATTTACTTCATGAAGGACCTGCTGCTGTTCCTGTTTTCCCGGCTACTGCTGGGGGTGCGTTCCAAGGCCTTACTGGCGCTGATGTTCTGCTTTCTCTCGGCGTTTCTTTCAGCATTTCTCGATGCGTTGACCGTAACGGCGGTGATCATCAGTGCGGCCGTGGGTTTCTACTCGGTTTATCACCGGGTGGCGTCGGGCAACGATCCGCGTCAGGACAGTGAGTTCAGCGATGACCAGCACCTGCCGCAATTGCACCACGCCGACCTCGAACAGTTCCGCTCGTTCCTGCGCAGCCTGTTGATGCACGGCGCCGTGGGCACAGCCCTGGGCGGTGTCTGCACCCTGGTGGGCGAGCCACAGAACCTGCTGATCGGTCATGAGATGGGCTGGCACTTTGCCGAGTTTTTCCACAAGGTCGCGCCCGTCTCTCTGCCGGTGTTTGCCGCAGGCCTGGTGACCTGCGTGCTGTTGGAAAAACTCCGCTGGTTCGGCTACGGCACCCTGTTGCCGGACAACGTGCGCGCCGTGCTGGCCGACTATGCGGCCCAGGACAATGCCGAACGCACCGCCCGGCAACGAGCGGCGCTGCTGGTGCAAGGCATGGCGGCGCTGATCCTGATTGTCGGTCTGGCCTTGCATATCGCCGAAGTCGGGCTGATCGGCCTGATGGTCATCGTGCTGATCGCCAGTTTCACCGGGATCACTGACGAGCACCGGATCGGCAGCGCATTCAAGGACGCCATGCCCTTTACCGCACTGTTGGTGACCTTCTTCGCCGTGGTCGCGGTGATTCACGACCAGCAACTGTTCCGGCCATTGATCGAGTGGGTGCTGGCCCTGCCGGCTGAGCAGCAGCCAGGCATGTTATTTATTGCCAACGGCCTGTTGTCGGCAATCAGCGATAACGTGTTCGTCGCGACGATCTACATCACCGAGGTCAAGCAGGCGTTTGCCGCCGGGCACATGAGCCGCGAGCATTTCGAGACCCTGGCGATCGCCATCAATACCGGCACCAACCTGCCCAGCGTTGCGACTCCGAATGGCCAGGCCGCATTCCTGTTCCTGCTGACCTCGGCCATTGCCCCGCTGATTCGCCTGTCGTACGGGCGCATGGTCTGGATGGCACTGCCCTACACCTGCGTCATGGGCGTGCTGGGCTGGTACGCGGTGAGTTACTGGCTGTAAACGACAAACCCCGGCGTTCGCGCCGGGGTTTGGGTGATTCAACCCAGGCGATGCCAGGCCCGACCGTCACGGGTCAGCAGCTCGTCGGCGGCACTTGGGCCGTCTTCGCCGGCAGCGTAGGACTGCACGCTGGCGTCTTCCTGCCATGCATCGAGGAAGGGTTGCACCGCGCGCCAACCGTTTTCAATATTGTCGGCGCGCTGGAACAGGGTCTGATCGCCGGTCAGGCAGTCATAGATCAGCGTCTCGTAGCCCGTCGAGGGCTGCATCTCGAAAAAATCCTTGTAGGCAAAGCCCAGTTCGATGTTGGCCATGTCCAAAGCCTGGCCTGGGCGCTTGGCCAGCAGGTCGAACCACATGCCTTCATTGGGTTGAATCTGAATTCTCAGGTAAGTCGGTTGCAACTCGTCGACTTCGGTGTCGCGAAACTGCGCATAGGGCGCAGGTTTGAAGCAGATGGCGATTTCGGTGTCACGCACACTCATGCGCTTGCCCGTACGCAGGTAAAACGGCACTCCGACCCAGCGCCAGTTGTCGATCATCACTTTCAAGGCGACGAACGTTTCCGTGCTGCTGTCCGCAGCCACCTTGGGTTCATCGCGATAACCGTCCACCGGTTTGCCGGCAATTTCGCCGGATGTGTACTGACCTCGCACCGAATTGGCCCGGGCCTCTTCGGTCGACCACGGGCGGATCGCCCCGACCACCTTGGCCTTTTCGCCACGCACCGCATCGGCACCAAAGGCCGCGGGCGGCTCCATCGCCACCATGGCCAGCAACTGGAACAGGTGATTGGGCACCATGTCCCGCAGGGCGCCGGTGTGTTCGTAGAAGTTGCCCCGGGTTTCCACGCCAACGGTTTCGGCAGCGGTGATCTGCACGTGGTCGATGTAGTGGTTGTTCCAGAAGGCTTCGAACAGGCTGTTGGAAAACCGGCTGACCAGAATGTTCTGCACGGTTTCCTTGCCCAGGTAATGGTCGATCCGGTAGATCTGTTTCTCGGACATGACCTTGAGCAGACAGGCGTTCAAGGCCTCGGCGGTCTGCAGGTCGGAACCGAAGGGTTTCTCGATCACTACCCGGCGGAAGGCCTCGGGGCCCTCCTCCAGCAAGCCATTGGCACCGAGCCGGCGCACCACTTCACTGAAGAAGCGCGGCGCTGTCGCCAGGTAGAACACCGCGTTGCCGGTGCCGCTGGCTGCGATGCTCGCCGCCAGCGCCTGGTAAGTGCTGTCGTCGAGAAAATCGCCCTGGACATAGCTGATGCCCTTGGCCAGCTGGGCCCAGAGCGCCGGATCCAGGGAATCATGGCCGTTGCCGACCTTGTTGGCCGCCTCGGTGCGAATGAACGCTTCGAGCTTGCCGGCGAACTCACCGTCAGTGCTGGCGTTATGGTCAACGCCAATGATCCGCAAGCCGTCCCCCAGCAATCCGTCGCGACTGAGGTTGTACAGCGCCGGCATCAGCAAGCGCTTGACCAGGTCGCCATGGGCACCGAACAGAAACAGCGTGGTCGGTGGAGCGGGTTGAACCTTGGACTTCTTGCGGATCGCGGTCATTTTTTCGGGGTCTCGACGTGGCCGCCAAAGCCGAAGCGCATGGCCGACAGGATCTTGTCACCGTAAGCGCCCTGCTGGCGCGAGCGGTAACGCGAGAACAGCGAGCTGGACAATACCGGCACCGGTACGGCCTGCTCCATGGCGGCTTCGATGGTCCAGCGACCTTCACCGCTGTCGGCCACGGAGCCGGAGAAACCGTCGAGCTTCGGATCGCTGGCCAGGGCGTCGGCCGTCAGGTCGAGCAACCACGAGGAAACCACGCTGCCACGGCGCCAGACTTCGGCGATGTCGGCGACGTTCAGGTCGAAGCGCTGATCTTCCGGGAGGATTTCCGAGGATTTGGTCTTGAGAATGTCGAAGCCCTCGGCGAAGGCCTGCATCATTCCGTATTCGATCCCGTTGTGAATCATTTTCACGAAGTGCCCGGCACCGGCTGGGCCGGCATGGATGTAGCCACGCTCGGCACGGTCATCGCTGGAGACCCGATCCTTGGTCCGAGGAATATCGCCCATGCCCGGCGCCAGTGCGGCAAACAGCGGGTCCAGACGCAACACCTGCTCGGCATCACCGCCAATCATCATGCAGTAGCCACGCTCCAGGCCCCAGACGCCGCCGGAAGTACCGACGTCGATGTATACCAGGCCTTTTTCGGCGAGGGTTTTCGCCCGGCGGATGTCGTCTTTGTAGAAGGTGTTACCGCCGTCGATGATCACGTCACCGGCGTCGAGCAATTCGCTCAGGGCGTCGATGGTGTCTTCGGTCGGTGCGCCGGCGGGCAACATCACCCAGACCGCGCGCGGCTGCTCGAGGGCGGCAACCAATGCCGGCAGGTCGGCAACGCCGGTAGCGCCTTCTTTGGCCAGAGTGTCAACGAACGCGGTGTTGCGGTCATAGACCACAGTGCTATGCCCGTTGAGCATCAGGCGCCGTGCAATGTTGCCGCCCATGCGGCCCAGTCCAATGATCCCCAATTGCATGTGCTGATGCTCCTTACTGCGAATAAATGTGTGTCAAAAGGTCAATAGTACCCCGGACTCAGTCAAGCTTAGTCCAGTGCGCTGCTACATAGTTTCCGGGCATTTTGCCTGAACTCTAGGGATAACGTCCCAAACGATGACGAAGACACAAGGACAACGTAAAATAAAAAAGTTCCATTGACAGGCAAAAGAAATCAGAATCGGCGCCGAAAGTGGTCTCGAATGCGCCTTGGCGCTCGAACCACCGTGTCAAAACAGCGAGGTAATCAATGGGCACCGTCGTCAACGCACTGCCGCCACAGACCCTGTACGTCACCATTCGCCGTGACGAACTGCAGCAACTCAAGGCCGACCGTGAGCGCTTGCTCCAGGAAGTCGCGCAACTGCGCCAACAATTACGCGTTGATAGCGCACAGCCAGCACTGCTACGCCCTCTGGATTGACCCTCGGATGCGCCTGCCGTTGCAGCAGGCGCATCGCCCATCGTCACGCCGCAGGCAGCAGATCGAAAAAGTGCTGCCTGGCGAACGCCATCCGCATACCGCCCGGATACACCACATCGGCATAGAGTTCAGGATGCTGCACCTGATCGCGCACGGTGACAAAGCGTAGACGCGCCAGTTTCAAGTGGCCCTCGGTCAACCGCTGAACCGAACGAGCGGAGCCATGGAAGTGGGCATACCACAACACCTGGCGGCGACCGCGACTGCTGCTGTCGATGATCTCGTACTCCAGCAAAAAGTCCGCTTGGGCGGGCGTGGACTTGTCGGTCCAGGTCGGATTCTCGATCCGCACCACCCCCTCACGCAGCAGGTATTCGAAGCTTCCGGCGGTCGGCGGCAGTTGTTTGGTCAATTCGATGCGCAGCCTGCGACCCTCTTTGGCCAACTGTTCACCGGCGTTTTTCAGTTCCTGAAAGACCTTGACTGCGCTGGCCCACTCCTCACCCTTCTTGTTTTGCATGGCCTGTCGGACCTGAGTTGCCAACTCGTTGAACTTGTTCGTCTGCGATAAAAAGCGATCTTCCAGGCTGGCGGGCTCGCGGTAGCGAAAGGCGTCCTTTCTGTAGTTGGCAATCAACAGGTCCAGCCCGCTGAGCATTGCATTACCCCTGTCCATCAGTGTTTTCAGGGCCTGAGTGGGCCTGACGGGCAGCGGCGGCTCGACCGGCGCATTTGGGCGCTGGCGGTAAATGTCCTGTTCCTTGTCCTTGTAGAAAATGATCTGTTGCTCGGTGGCCTGGTCATGCACCACCACCGTTTCGTCCGGCTCACTGTCACTGGACTCGCGCACATCGCCGACGCGAAAGCCTTCTGCCGTCTTGATCAGTCGCTCATTGGGCCGCCGGGTGCGCTTGCGGCTTTTTTTCAGCGCAGGTGTGACCGCCGGTTCCTGCTCTGGCTGTTCCGGCGCCTGCTCGACGTCTTCATTGATCGACTCACCCAGTTCGGCTTCGGCAATGGCACGCATCCGTGCCAGGGCCTCGAGGAACTTCTCCAGGAACAACTGCGCGACGTAGCTGGGTCGATCACCGACCTTGCGCAGGTTGGCCGCCAGTAACTGCGCATCGTTATAGACGCTGATCGCTTCCTGGAGAAACTCCACCCGCTGCCGTGGATCAAAACCCTGGGTCGCGCGCACCCGCAGCACGCCATCGGTGACCGCTCCCAGCCGGGCCTTGGCCAGGCCCTCCAGCCCGGCCAGTTCTGCCAGGCTCGGTTCCAGCGCCGCATCACCGGCCAGAGCACCGCGCAGGCACATCAGCTCATGCAGGATCAGCCAGTCGGTATTCTTGTCTCGCTTGTCGACCAGCGCTTTGAGTCGTTGGGTTTCCGGCGAAAGGTAGCCGGTTCTTTGCAGATAGCCTTTGCGCAGACTGCGATCCAGCGCTTCCAGCTCGGTCATGGACTGCTCCAGCGCGGCACTGATGCGGATGCGCTCCGGGAAACCGTTGAGCACGCGCTTGCGGGTTTCCAGCAATACGCTGTAGGGCACGTCGGTCTGCACGGTGCGTTGTTCGAATGCCAGCGGAAACACGCTGCGCACCGACAGGCCCAACTCCCACCACACGGACGTGACCCTGATCAGGTTTTCATCGACCGCGCCGTAGCAGCTCACCAGGTCGAGCAGGTTGGCGAAAATGGCCTCGCGCTGGTAATCCGGATCTTTTGCCAGCAACGCAGCGACCTCCTCGCCCAACTTGATTCGGTCCAGATAGCCGTTAATAAACACCCTGGCCTTTTTCTTGTAGTCGATATCGGCACCGTGCAGCTTTTTGCGCAAGGTCGCACGCTCGTCCTTCAATCGATTCTGCCGGTCGTCGCTGGCCGTCTCGATTTGCTGGTTAATCCGCGCGATTTCATCGGCCAGAGCCTGAGCATTGCGCCGAGCCGCCTGACCTATCTCCTCTGCCTGGGCAATGCTGGCATCCAGTTCGCCGATACGCTCATTCAACTTTCTGACTTTCAGCGCCGTCTCGGCACGCCGCGCGCGCAACGCCGAATCGGCGAAGACGTCCGACAGATAGCGACTCATACCCGGCCCGCCACCGCGCACACGCATTTGCGGGGCGATATCCCAGAAGCCCTGCCCATGGGGGCTAAGCTCCAGTCCGTTAATTCGCCGACCCAAATGATCAAGAACCAGCAAATTGCCGTTTTCCGCCGGCTCGACATTGGCCCAGCCATAGCCCCTGAGTCGAGCCGGCACCTGGACATACCAGCGCCCGCTCACCACCGCCACGTCTGGCGGCGCCGGCGTGTCGATGACCGCCCCGCGACCGGCCTGGGCGGTGTTCAGGAAACGTTCGAGTAACTGTCGCGAGTCGGCGCTGACCGGGGTCGAGAAATCCAGCGCACTGTCGCTGATGGCACTGGCCGCGCCAGGCCCGATCGGATGTTTGAGGGTGGCGCTGACCTGCACCGCCCCGCGGCGCGGCAGCGTCGAGTGATGATCGAAGGGTTTGACCGGCGCACTGATCACCGACGACAGGCGCTGGACCAGCAAGCTCACTGCCAGATTGATCAGCAGGTTGAAGGTAAATGCTTTCAACGGTTCTGCATCGTCCTGGGTCAGCGGCTCAAGGGCTTGCAGCGTCGAGAGTTCCATGGTCAATAGCCAGCCCACCGTCGCCGCCGGACCGCTGAGAAAAGGCAGCACCGCGTTGAGCAGGCCATTGAATACGGCCTCGCCCAGTTGCTGCAGGGTGTTCCAGCGCTGCTCGGCGTTAGACACGGTTTGCTCGTCCGCCAGTTGAGCCAGGACGTTGGCGTTGGCGACATACAACTGCGCCACGACATCCCCCTCAAGGGTGGACAAGGCCAATCTGGCGGGATGTGAGGGCAGCAGGTCGGCGCCAAACAGCACACCCACCGGATGGGGCTCAAGGAAGCCGCCGTTACCGTAGATTCTCTGCGCCTCGGGGCTCATCCAGGCGAGGACGGTCTTCTGCAGTGATGGCGCTTGCGGGTTGTCCGGCCGCGGCCTGTCGCTGACGATTTCTGCCAGCAAGGCGTCCAGGGAGGCAAATTCGATCAGCGCCTCGGGGTACAGCGGTCGGTAGAGAATGTGCGGCCCGGCTTGCGCGTCCTCAGGGCCGAAGATGAACATGTTGCTCACGCTGTGGCTGTCGTTCGATACATCGGCCTTGAAGGCCAGGGTTTTGGTCACCATCACCTGGCCACTGACGCGCCGGGCCTGGGGATCCGCCTGCAGCGCGGCGGCCAGGCAGCGATAGCCGGCTTCGCTGCAACCCGAGCGGCCGCGGATGCTGTTTTCCAAGGCCAACATCGGTAACTGAATGCGCAATTGTTCGCTGAACAACCTTTCCCGGGATGCCCGTTCCAGCGGCTCATCCAGCAGCAGGCGCTTGACCAGCGCCGGATAGGCTTTGCCGATGTCGGCGGCCGTTATCAGCGCCCTGACCCTGTCCAGGGTCATCCAGGCCGGGGCCGGCGAGCCGTCCTTGCACTTGAATTCGGACGCCAGGAATGGAATCCCCGCCAGATTATTCAGGGCGCGTCGGGTCAGGCTCAGGGTCTCGCCGGTGAAGCGCCCGGTCGCCGGCCCGACGATCACCAGCAATCCATCCTCGTTGCGGTATTGGGTGATTTCGATCAGGTCCGGGTCGACCCCTTCACCAAAACGGGTCATCGCACTGCGCAAGGCCTGCCGGGCGAATTGTTCTGCACTCGGAATATCGTGGCTGTAGGCCTGGCCTTTGGTGGCCTGCTGCAACGCGCCGAGCCTGAATAAATAGCGGCTGTAGGCCTGCGCCTGACGGGGCGAGGCCTGAATCAGCCAGTCGGGAAGCTGGTTGCTGACTTCCTGGTAGAGGACTTGCTCATAAGCGCCAGGGTTGTTTTTCAGCAGGTGGGGGGCCAGGTCGGTGAGGCGCGCCAACCGATCTTCAAGGACGCTCAAGTCCTGGCCTGCAACGGCGCCGAAGAAGTTCAAGCCCTCCAACTGGTTATTCAGCAACGCCTGGGCCTGAGTCACAAAAGCATCGCCAATCGACTCATAGGGCTGCAATTGGAGGGTATCGATCGCCCGCCTGCGCCCCCATTTGTCGCCCTCGGCATCGGCAAATGCCTGCAGGCTGCCATAGCTTTCTATGTTCCCGGCGGTGTTCAGGCTCAGCACCAGTTCGCGCTGAGCCAACTTGCGCACGAGCAACAGGTCAACCGCCAAGTGGGCGTTTTCGGCAGTGCCGGCGCGAGCGTGGTAATCGATCAGATAAACCCGGGTGCAATCGGCGCCGAACAGTTGGGCCCGATCCTCCTTGACCGGGCAACGCAGGACCTGCAGCACGCTATCGGCCTGGGCTTCGTCAAGGAACGCGGCACTGCCCGCCGGCCCCATGCTCACCAGCGCAGCGCTCCTGAGCACGTCGCTGAGCCATTGCCAGCGTTGCGTGCCATCAAGCGCCGGTTCATTCCAATAATCCGTCAGAGCCTCCTGCATGGCGGCAACCAGCACCCTGGGCAGACGACGCAAGAGGTCTTCGACTTCACGCATGTCCAGCGCAAGACGGCGGTCGCGCCCATCGGTCAGGTAATGCTCATTGCTGAAGAGCAATTGCGCGCGGCCGGTGATGGCATGAGTCATGACTTCCAGCAACGGTGTCGTGGTATGGCCGTCGATTTTCCCGGTCTCCGGGCCGGAGCCCTGCACCCAGTTGGGCGAATTGAGGGAGGTGCTCAACACATCGATAGTCTGCCCCGGGAAACGGTTATTGAGTGCACGGGTGAATTGCTTCAGGGCCGCCGTCACCACGATGGGCCGGCCCTTGAATTCTGCCTGGACCGCTTGGGCCAGAGTGTCGGAGTAGTGTTCGAAAGGTAGCTCGGTGTCTGTCATTGCAACGTCCTGTTGTCGTCAGTTCGCATGCAGGCGCCCTCGCCTGCAGCCCCCCATGTAATGCCATTGGCGGGCCCCGGGTGCGGTAACCCGGTACCTTCGGTGGCGTACTTCACGAACTTTTCACATGCCGTTACAGATACTGTAAGGCACTGTTGACGCTCGTTTTTCGAGCGTTTTTTTTGATCAGCGCCCTGACTCGTCCGGTGCTGGAAGTCATGAATCATGCTGGAGCGCTGGATGGCGACGTTAGAACGCAGCAGTACGCCTGCAAAAGGCTTTGATTGGGCTGGCCTGGGCTGGCTGTTCCTGTTTTTCTGGTATTTTTCCGGAATCACCCAACTGCTGATCCTGCTGACCGGCACCGCGGGCTTCAGCGGTTTCCGCCAGGCTTTCGTGATGAGCGCCATCTGGCTGGCCCCGATGCTGCTGTTTCCGGCACGTACGCGGGTGCTGGCGGCGGTGATTGGCGTCGTCCTCTGGGCCTGCTCGATGGCCAGCCTGGGCTACTTCTTCATCTACCAGCAAGAGTTCTCGCAAAGCGTCATCTTCATCATGTTCGAGTCGAACATCTCGGAAGCTGGCGAGTACATGACGCAGTACTTTGCCTGGTGGATGGTCGCCGCGTTCCTCGCCCATACCCTGGTGGCGCTGTTCCTCTGGAGCCGCCTGCGCCCGGTGTACCTGTCCCGTGGCAAGGCGCTGCTGGCAGCCACGGCGATTGTGGTGGCGGTGGTTGGTTACCCGCTGGTCAAGCAGACGGCGCGCACCGGCAGCCTGGCCGCCGGCTACGAGAAATTCGAAACCCGTATCGAACCGGCCGTGCCTTGGCAGATGCTGGTGGCCTACCGTCGCTATGGTGAGACCCTCGCCAGCATGCAAGGCATGCTCGACAACGCCAGCCAGGTCCCGCCGCTGCACAATTTCAAGGACGCCATGGCCAACCAGCCGGCGACCCTGGTGCTGGTGATCGGCGAATCGACCAACCGTCAGCGCATGAGCCTGTACGGTTATCCGCGCGAGACCACGCCTGAACTGGACAAGCTCAAGGATCAACTGGCGGTATTCGATAACGTCATCACCCCGCGTCCTTACACCATCGAAGCGTTGCAACAGGTCCTGACCTTTGCCGATGAAGAGAACCCGGACCTTTACCTCAAGACCCCGTCGCTGGTCAGCATGATGAAACAGGCCGGCTACAAGACCTACTGGATCACCAACCAGCAGACCATGACCAAGCGCAACACCATGCTCACGACCTTCTCCGAACAGGCCGATGAACAGGTGTACCTGAACAACAACCGCAACCAGAACGCCCGTCAATACGATGGCGATGTGCTGGAACCCTTTGCAAAGGCCCTGTCCGACAGCGCGCCACGCAAGTTCATTGTGGTGCACCTGCTGGGCACGCACATGAGCTACCAGTACCGCTACCCGCCGACCTTCGACACCTTCCAGGATCGCCAGGGTGTACCGCCCGGGGTCAGCGATGACCAGTTGCCGACCTACAACAGCTACGACAACGCGGTGCGCTACAACGACTTCGTGGTCTCCAGCCTGATCAAGGACTACGCCAAGACCGATCCGAACGGCTTCCTGCTGTACCTCTCCGACCACGGCGAAGACGTGTTCGACTCGGCCGGCCATAACACCCTGGGCCGTAACGAAGCCAAGCCGACCGCGCCGATGTACACCATTCCGTTCATGGCCTGGGCCTCGCCGAAATGGCGTGCGAACCACGACTGGAACTTCGCCGGTGACTTGCAGCGGCCCTACAGCAGTTCGCACCTGATCCACACCTGGGCCGACCTCGCCGGGTTGAGCTTCGACGAACTCGACCGCAGCAAGAGCCTGGTCAGCGACAGCTTCAAGCCACGCCCGCTGCTGATCGGCAATCCCTACGAGGTCGAACAGAAAGCCCTGATCGACTTCAGCCTGATGAAGCCGAAGGCGCCTGCAGCGGCCGTCGTCAAGCAATAGATGCGTACCTCGGGGGTGGGTAACAGCCCCCTTTTCTTGCGTTGGGCTTGCAGCCCTGCCAGCCCAATGCAAAGAATATTAATAATTATTCGCAATAAGCCTAAATTCTCTGATCGCCCTTCGTCTTTGAGCAAACGGAATTTTTCCACCCGAAGACAAGGAGTCGGCTGCGATGTTCGCGCCCATTACCCGTTCCATGACCCTGACCCTGGGCCTGTGCAGTGTTGCCCTGTGCCCTCCCGCCCATGCGGACAGCGAGACTGATAAACAGCAGGAGCCTGCCGCCAAGGCACTCGAGTTGGACACCACCAACGTCAATGCTGCCGCCCTTGGCAGCACCACCGAAAATACCGATTCCTACACCACCGGAGCGATGAGCACCGCGACTCGGTTGAATCTTTCGATCAAGGAAACGCCGCAGTCGGTTTCCGTGGTCACCCGCCAGCAGATGGACGACTTCAAGCTGTCGACGCTGTCAGAAGCCATGAGTCAGACCACCGGCATCGTCGTCCAGCACAACGATTCCGACCGAGTCAGCTATTCGTCTCGCGGCTACTCGATCAACAATTTCCAGATCGATGGCATGCTCAATACCTTCGGGCGCATGAAGTCCGATTCCGACACCATCATTTACGACCGCATCGAAGTGGTACGCGGCGCGACCGGTCTGACTACCGGCGCCGGCGATCCGTCCGCGACCATCAACATGGTGCGCAAGCGCCCGACCCATGAATGGGCAGCCAAAACCGGTGTCAGCGGCGGCAGCTACGACGATTACTACAGCTACGTCGACGTCGGCGGACCGCTGGCCTTCGATGGTCGCCTGCGGGGTCGCAGTGTACTGGCCTACCGCGACAGCAAATCTTTCCGCGATCACTATCAACTGCAGCGTGAGGTCGGCTACGGCATCCTCGAAGCCGATCTGACCGACGACACCGTGCTGGCGGTGGGTTACGACTATCAGGACAAACAGGTCCAGGGCACCTCCTGGGGCACCGTGCCGTACTGGAATTCCAATGGCGACAAGGCCAATCTGCCACGCTCGACCAACATGGCGACCAGTTGGAGTTCCTGGCCGCTGAAGGACAAGACCGCCTTTGCCAACCTCGATCAGAACCTGGGCAACGGCTGGCACATGAAAGCCGCCTACACCCATCGCGAAAGCGACACCGACGGCAAGGTCTACTACGGCGGTGGCGGCTACCCCAACGACGACCGCAGCGGCATGGTGGCGTATCGCAGCCATATGAAGGGCGAGCAAAAGATGGAGGTTTATGACTTCAACTTTGCCGGGCCTTATCAATTGCTCGGTCGCGAGCACGAGTTGATGGTGGGCTACGGCGAAGCCGAACGTAGCGCCTCCAGCCCGTATCTGGTGGAGGCGCCGACGCCGCCGGGCTACGACAATATTCCCGACTGGAAATACATGGGCAACATTGCCAAGTTCCGCGACACCGATACCGGCATCGAGGGCTCCAACGACAGCACCCGGCAGAAAGCCGGTTACCTGGCCACCCGCCTGAGCCTCACCGATCAATGGCACGCGGTATTGGGCAGTCGTTATGGCAGCTGGAAAACCAGCAGCAACTACTACTCGTTCAATGATCAGAATGAACGCACCGGTAACGACCACAGCAGCCAGGTGGAAAACGACGTCTTCACCCCATACGCCGGCCTGTTGTACGACATCACCCCGGAGTACACCGCCTACGTCAGCTACACCGACATCTTCAAGCCGCAGACCGAACGCGATTCCAGCCGCAAATACCTGGAGCCGATCGTCGGTCAGAACTATGAAGTGGGGCTCAAGGGCAGTTTGCTGGACGAGCGCCTGAACATCGCCACCGCAGTGTTCTGGAGCAAGCAGGATAACGTCGCCGAACTCGACGACTCGGTGCCACCGGATCCGCTGACCGGCGAAGAGTTCTTCAAATCCGGCGGCAAGGGCAACAAAGTCAATGGTTTTGAGGCCGAGGTGTCCGGCGAAGTGTCGTCAGGCTGGAACATGACTGCCGGCTACACCTACACCCACTCGGTGAATGGTGAAGACAAACGCAATAACACCGCGCAACCGCTGAACATGCTGCGGGTGTCCACGGCCTATCGCTTGCCGGGGGAATGGAGTGCGTTGACGGTAGGCGGCGCGGTGAACTGGCAGAGCGACATTTACGGCACAGCCAGCCGTCCGGTGGGGCGTAACGCCAATGGAAGAATTGTCACCGAGCGCAGCCGGATCAATCAGGGCAGCTACTCGGTGGTGAAACTGATGTCGCGCTATGAGATCGACAAAAACCTCAGCGCCTCGTTGAACGTCGATAACCTGTTTGATGAGCGGTATTACGACAACGTTGGTTTCTACAACGGCGTGTTCTGGGGCGATCCGCGGACGGTGACGTTGAGCCTGGATTACCGGATGTAACGTAGATAACTGTAGGAGCGAGCCTGCTCGCGATGGCGGTCTATCTGCAACATTTGCAGCGACTGGCACACCGCAATCGCGAGCAGGCTCGCTCCCACAGAGTTATCACCGCATCATCATGTCATCGGGCCAGACCTCAAAGCCCCTTGGTCCAGAACATCATCCGCCCATGGGCCGGGTCGAACATCCCGGCGCTAAAACCGAACTTGGCGTAGGCCGCCTGCGCCACGTCGTTGCCTTCCAGCACTTCCAGGGTGATCTTGCAGCAACCACGCTGACGGGCGATCTCCTCGACCTTGTGCAACATCTTCTGGCTCAGGCCCAAACCACGAAACTTGTCGACCACCGCGACGTCATGCACGTTGACCAGCGGTCGGCAGGCAAATGTCGAAAAACCTTCGAAACAGTTGACCAGCCCCGCCGGCTCGCCATTGACGAAAGCCAGCACGCTGAACGCGTGAGGGCGTTTGGCCAGTTCGCCTGGCAGTTGCTGCAAGACGTCGGCTGTCAGGGGGTGACCACCGCCCATCGGGTCTTGCGCGTAGTGGTCCAGCACCAGGCAGATCGCTTCGGCGTGGATCGGGTTGCTGTAGCTGGCCTGGAGTATCAGGATGTCTGCGGAGTCCATTGCGTTCCCTCGATCAATAAGTGTGCATCCCTGCGGGTTTCGCCCGGGGCCACCGACATTAACGTGCGCCACGCCTGCCCACAACCCCGCCCCCATTGCTTCAGACGTCGGCGAAGCGCTGCAATTGCATTTCCTTCAAGCGGCTCAGGGTGCGGCGGAACGCAAACTCCAGATAGCCCTGGGTATACAGTTCGTCCATTGGCACTTGTGCTTCGAGATAGAGCGGGACTTTGCGGTCGTAGCACTCATCGACCAAGGCAATGAAACGCCGCACGCTGTCATCGTGAACAGACAGCTGAGGCAACTCCCGATCGCCGGCCTCGACCTGCGCACTGGCATCTTCGGTGCCCCGGGCGATGCGCCCCGGACGTTGGCTGGCACTGAGGCACGGCACTTCGCTGAGCAGGATGGCGCGCAAGCGGTCACACAAGGCCATGAAGTCCATCGCCGCAAAGGGTTGCTCGCACAAATCGGCGTATCGACACCAGAGCACATGCTCGCTGGCGTGGATGACCTGCACGGTTCGATAGCCGATTGCCAGCGGCTCGCTGGACACCGGCTGGCCCTCGGTCAATTCGGCGAACGCCTGGGCGATGGCTTCGGGCTGGTTGACCCAGTACCGCTGCACATTGACCCCGGGGTGCAAGCGATGATCCTCGCCACCGTCCACCGCCACCACCTGCATATGCGCTTCGATCGCAGCAATCGCCGGGAGGAAGCGTTCGCGGTTGAAGCCGTCGCCGTAGAGCTGCTGCGGCGGTTGATTGGAGGTGCAAACCATCACCACGCCTTCATCGAACATCACCTGGAACAGCCGGCCGAGAATCAGCGCATCGCCAATGTCATTGACGAATAGTTCGTCGAAACACAGCACTCGCACCTCGGCGCTCAGCTCCCGGGCCAGCGCACGCAGGGGGTCGGCGGTGCCGGTCAATTGAAAGGAGCGCTGGTGCACCCAGCCCATGAAGTGATGAAAGTGCTGGCGTCGCGCCGGTATTTGCAGGGTCTGGTAGAACTGATCCATCAACCACGTCTTGCCCCGCCCCACCGGCCCCCACAGATAAACGCCGGGGATCGGCGATTGGCCTTGATGAAGCGCCTGATGGCACTGCTGCAAGGCCAGCACCGCACGCTCTTGCGCGGCGTCAGTGACGAAACCCTGTTGGTTAATGGCGTGTTGGTAGGCGCTGAGGGGCGAGTCGAAGGTCATGCTGGCCCTTGGGTGATTGGCTCAAAATAGCCAATATTACACCCAACCCTGAGCAGCGCGGACTGCTGCTACAGGGATTACCGATCCACCTTATGCCTTGCCGCATACAGGCACAGCATCTCCATGGCCAGGGTCGCCGCTGCCAATGAGGTGATGTCGGCATGATCATAGGCCGGCGCTACCTCCACCACATCCATCCCCACCAGATTGATCCCGCGCAATCCGCCGAGGATTTCCAGGGCCTGGGCGGTGCTCAGGCCGCCGCACACCGGGGTGCCGGTGCCGGGGGCGAAGGCCGGGTCGAGGCAGTCGATGTCGAAGGTCAGGTACACCGGGTTATCGCCGACCCGCGCGCGGATCGCCTCGACGATCGCCGTGCAGCCGCGCTGGTGCACTTGCCGCGCATCCAGCACGGCGAAGCCCTGGTGATCGTCGTTGGTGGTGCGCAAGCCGATCTGCACCGAGCGAGACGGGTCGACCAGGCCTTCCCTGGCGGCGTGCCAGAACATGGTGCCGTGGTCGATGCGGCCACCCTCTTCGTCCGCCCAGGTATCGCTGTGGGCGTCGAAATGGATCAGCGACAGCGCGCCGTGTTTGCGCGCATGGGCCTTGAGCAACGGATAGCTGATGAAGTGATCACCGCCCATGGTCAGCATCGCGCAACCGGCGTCGAGGATTTTATCGGCGTGGGCCTCAATGTAGGCCGGAGTGTCCTGGGGCGAACCATAGTCGAAGTTGCAGTCGCCATAATCGATCACCGCCAAGTGATCGAACGGGTCAAAGGTCCACGGCCAATGCCGTTCCCAGGCCATCACCGACGAAGCGGCACGAATTCCCCGTGGCCCGAAACGAGCGCCGGGACGGTTGCTGGTGGCGGTGTCGAATGGCACGCCACTGACCACCACATCCACCCCGCGCAGATCGCGACTGTAACGTCGGCGCATGAAACTGGTGATGCCGGCGTAGGTGCTTTCGGCGGCGGTGCCGTACAGGCTGTCGCGGGTTATGGCCTGGTCGTTGTGTTCGGAAATGTCCATCAGGCAATCCTTGTTATTGGCGGCTACGGAAAGTGGTCCACAGGCGAGTACGCTGGCGCAGGTCCTTGAGGCTCATGCTGCGGTCGGCGTACAGACGCTCACGCACGGCGGGCGGTGGATAGATATCGGGATCATTGCGCACGGCCGCATCCACCAGCGGCGTCGCCGCCTGGTTGGCCGTGGCGAAAAACAGCGTGTTGGTCAGTGCTGCCACGGAGTCGGGGCGCAGCATGAATTCGATAAACGTGTGGGCGACTTCAGGGTGCGGCGCGTCCTTGGGGATCGCCAGGTTGTCCTGCCAAACCAGGGTGCCCTGGGTGGGAATCCGATACGCGACCTCAAAGGGCTTGTTAGCCTTGCGCGCCTGATCGGCCGCCATGCTTGCGTCGCCGTTATAGGTCAGGGCCAGGCACACGCTGCCATTGGCCAGGTCACTGATTTGCCGCCCGCTGGCGACATACAGCACCGACGGCTGCAATTGCAGGAGCAAGACCTGAGCCGCAGCCAGATCGTCCTTGTCGGTGCTGTAGGGATCTTTACCCAGGTAATGCAGGGCCAGACCGATCACCTCTTGCGGCGAGTCGATAATGGCAATTCCGCAATCCTTGAGCTTGCTGGCGTATTCCGGCTTGAACAGGATGTCGAGGCTGTTCAATGGCACGCCAGGCAGGCGCTGCTGAACCGCCTCAACGTTCATCCCCAGCCCCAGGGTGCCCCAGGTGTAGGGCACGCCGTAGCGGTTGCCGGGGTCGACGGCGGCGAGCTTTTCCAGCAAGTCCGGATCAAGGTTGGCGTAGCCCTTTAGGGAATCGTGGGGAATGGCCTGCAGTGCGCCCGCCGCCAGGCCACGGGCCAGCACGCTGGACGACGGCACCACCACGTCATAGCCGCTGCCACCCGTGAGCAGCTTGGTTTCCAGGACTTCCGAGCTGTCGAAGGTGTCGTAGCGCACCTTGATCCCGGTTTCCTGCTCGAAGCGCTGCAGGGTCTGCGGGGCGACGTAATCGGCCCAACTGTAGAGATTCAGCACCTGGTCTTCAGCCTGGGCCGAGACCGCTGCCGCGAGCAGCAATGCGGGAAACGCATGTTTAAGAGCCATGACCAGCACCTGGAGCCATTGAAGTGCTTGCAGGATGCAGGGCAAGATACATCGTTAAAATCTCAAGTTAATCACCCTGACTTTATGCTGGAGTAATGTTTGATGCTCGGCCAACTCCATGACCTCGACCTGCAGTTGCTACGCCTGTTTGTGAGCGTGGTGGAATGCGGCGGATTCAGTGCGGCCCAGGGAGAACTGGGGCTGAGTCAGTCGAGCATCAGCCAGCACATGGCCCGGCTCGAGACCCGCCTTGGCTATCGCCTGTGCAGCCGTGGCAAAGGCGGCTTCAAACTCACGGCCAAGGGCGAACAGTTGTTGCTGGCGACCCGTGGTCTGTTCGAGTCCATCGAGACTTTTCGCCATCAGTCCAATGGGGTCGCCGGACGCCTGATGGGTGAAGTGCGCCTGGGACTCTCCGAAGCGCTCGACCCCTCGGTGCTGCAACGCGTGGCGCGGGCGATCAGCCACTTTCGCCAGCGCGACGAGTCCGTGCGCCTGGAGCTGATCAGCGCCATGCCCGGGGAAATGGAGCGCCTGCTGTTGCAACAACGCCTGGACCTGGCCATCGGTTACTTCTCCCAAGCGCAAAGCGCGTTTGACTACCGCCCACTGTTCAGTGAAACCCAACACCTGTACTGCGCCGCCGGGCATCCGCTGTTCAGCCTGCCTGAGCCCGACGCCACGGCGCTGGCGGCCGGCGACCTGGTGGAGCACCCCTACCGCTTCCTGCGCAATGACCTGCCCCTGCACAACCGGGTAGGTTCAGCGCGTTCGGAGCAGGTCGAAGGCACGCTGGCGTTTATCCTCAGTGGCCAACATGTCGGCCATCTGCCCGAGCACTTTGCCCGCAGTTGGCAGGACCAGGGCCTGCTGAAAGCCATCGGCCAGCCGCAGCACAGTTTCGAGGTGGCCTTCCACCTCGCCCGGCATCGCGCCCAGGTGCCGGGGGATGCGCAGGTGGCGTTCGAGGAGGATCTGTTGGCGGCCTTCGAACAGTAGGCCATTGACCCAAACATGAATAACTTTCAATGCTTTAGTCGGTTGTCGCTGTAGATGAGTGCACCTTTCTGGCATCCTGCGCCTCCTTTTTCCGACCAGACCCTACCGGCACCTTTCCCGTGACCTCATCCGACCACGCAAAAACTGCCCCACATTCCGACCTGATCTACGGCCTCTACGACCGCCCACACTTCACCGCGACCATTTTCGCCGCGCTGCAACACGTGCTGGCGAGTTTCGTCGGGATCATCACCCCGACCCTGATCATGGGCAGCGCCCTGGGCCTGCACAGTGAAATTCCCTACCTGATCAGCATGGCGTTGTTCGTCTCGGGCTTGGGCACCTTCGTCCAGGCTCGGCGTTTCGGCCCCATCGGCTCGGGACTGCTGTGCCTGCAAGGCACCAGTTTTTCGTTCATCAGCGTGATTCTCAGTGCCGGCTTCATGGTCAAGGCCCGGGGCGGCGGCACCGACGAGATCCTGTCGACGATTTTCGGCGTGTGCTTCTTCGCCGCCTTTATCGAAGTGGTGCTGAGCCAGTTCATCGGCAAATTGCGCATGCTGATCACGCCGGTAGTCACCGGCACCATCATTACCCTGATGGGCCTGTCGCTGATCAAGGTGGCGATGACCGACATTGCCGGCGGCTTTGGCGCCACCGACCTGGGCGGCGCCCATCACCTGGCCCTGGCGGCGCTGGTGCTGGGCACCATCGTCGTGCTGAACCGGGTCGACGTGCCCTTCCTGCGCCTGGGGGCGATTGTGATTGGCCTGACCCTGGGTTATCTGGTGGCCTGGCTGATGGGCGACGTCGACTTCGCGAACATGACCGACGTGCCGCTGATGAGCGTGCCGGTACCGTTCAAATACGGCTTCAACTTCGACTGGGTAGCGTTCATTCCGGTGGCGGTGATTTTCCTGGTTTCGCCGCTGGAAGCCGCCGGTGACCTGACCGCCAACTCGATGATTTCCCAGCAGCCGGTCAAGGGCCCGGTGTACATCCGCCGGATCAAGTCCGGGCTGTTGGCCGATGGCCTCAACTCGGCCATGGCCGCCGTGTTCAACAGCATGCCGATGGTGACCTTCGCGCAGAACAACGGCGTGATCCAACTGACCGGCGTCGCCAGTCGCTACGTGGCGTTTTTCATTGCCGGCCTGCTGGTGCTGCTGGGGTTGTTCCCGATGATCGGCGCGGTGCTGCAACTGATGCCCAAGCCGGTGCTCGGTGGCGCTGAACTGGTGATGTTCGGCACGGTGGCAGTGGCCGGGGTGAAGATCCTCGCCGAAGCCGGGCTGCACCGGCGCAATATGCTGATCGTGGCCATCTCCCTGGGCATGGGCCTCGGTGTGGCGGCGGTGCCGGAAGTACTGCGCGAATTGCCCAAGGCGCTGCACAACATCTTCGAATCGCCGATCACCGTCGGCGCGTTGTGCGCTATCGTGCTGAACATGTTCCTCCCGGAAGAATTCATCGAACTGCAAGAAGACGACTTCGACCCCGAAGCGTCGGTCCTGCAGGTCATGGAAAATCCGGACGTTGCCCCTCACGGATCGCGCCCCTGAACGACTGCCGCCAGGTGGGTCGAACCGCGAAGGGTCGACCCTTACTGACGAGAGCCTGTTCATGCTTCGATTGTTTTTTTCAGGCCTGTGCCTGTTGCTCCTCAGCCTTGGCGGTTGCGCGCTGTTTCCCGACCGCGATCCGCTGAACATCAACGTGGTGGGCCTGGAACCGCTCACAAGCCAGGGCATGGAAGTGCGCTTCGCGGTGAAGATCCGCGTGCAGAACCCCAACGACAATCCGATCGACTACAACGGCGTGGCCTTGAACCTCGAGGTCAACGGCCAGCCGCTGGCGTCGGGGGTCAGCGATCAACGGGGCAGCATCGGCCGGTTCTCCGAAGCGGTGGTCACAGTGCCGGTGAGCATTTCGGCGTTTTCAGTGATGCGCCAGACCCTCGGCCTGAGCCAGACCCAATCCCTCGACAACCTGCCCTATGTGCTGCGTGGCAAGCTGGCGGGCGGCCTGTTCGGCACCCAGCGCTTTGTCGACAGCGGTCAGTTGAGCCTGGCCAGCCCGCTGGCGGGCGCCCGTTAACCGTCTCAAGGAAGAGCTTTGCAGCATGGCCGATTACCCGACGCTGTACACCGAGCGCCTGATCCTCAAGCCGCTGGAACTGGCGGACGCCGAGGCGATCCAGCAACAGTTCGCCCACTGGGAGGTGGTGCGCTACCTCAATGCAAGGGTGCCCTGGCCGTACCCGGTGGATGGCGCCCTGCACTACCTGCAAGACATCGCCCTGCCGGCCATTGCCCGGGGCGAAGAATGGCACTGGTCGCTTCGCCTGAAGTCCGCGCCCGATCAACTGATCGGCAACATCAGCCTGATGGACGAACAGGACAACAACCGGGGTTTCTGGATGGGCCTGCCCTGGCAAGGCCAGGGGCTGATGGCCGAAGCCTGTGCGCAGGTCACTCGCTACTGGTTCGAGGACCTTGGCCGCGATTGCCTGCGAGTGCCCAAGGCCTCACCCAATCTGGCCTCGCGGCGCTTGTCGGAACGCAACGGCATGCGCCTGATCCGGATCGACGACGATGAATTTGTCGGTGGGCGTTATGCCCGCGAGACCTGGGAAATCACCCGCAAGGAATGGCGCCGGCTCAAATGAAGCGCACGCCTGGTTTGGCCCGCTGATCGACACTTAATTCAAACACGTCCGGGCGCGCGTAGTGCCCGACCACGTCAAAGTCATAGCGGGCGCGGACCAGTTCATCGGTGTCGATTTCTGCGCAGAGCAGGCCCGGGCCATCGCGCAATGGACCGGCCAGCACATCGCCCATCGGCCCGATGATCACGCTGCCACCGGCAATCAACGGCCGCTCTGCCGGCCAATTGCTAACCTCGATTCCCAGTTTTTCGGGCGAGGCCTGGACCTGGCAGGCACTGACCACAAAGCAGCGTCCCTCATGGGCAATGTGGCGCATGCTCACTTGCCACATTTCCCGCTCGTCCACCGTCGGCGCACACCATAACTCCACGCCCTTGGCGTACATCGCGGTACGCAGCAACGGCATCATGTTCTCCCAGCACACCGCGGCGCCAATCCGCCCCAGCGGGCTGTCGAGCACCGGCAGGGTCGAGCCGTCGCCCTTGCCCCAGATCAGCCGTTCGGTGCCAGTGGGCATCAATTTGCGGTGTTTGGCCACTAGCCCGCGCTGCGGGTCGAAGTACAGCGCGGTGCAGTACAGGGTGCTGGCGTCCCGCTCGATCACGCCGAGCACCAAATAAGCGCCGGTGCGCGCACTCAACCCCGCCAGGGCCTCGGTTTCCGCACCTGGCACGTCGATGGCGTTGGCAAAATAGCGGGCATAGGCGTCGCGACCTTCCGGCAGGCGATAGCCCAGTTGCGTGCCAAAACCCTCGCCCTTGGGGTAACCACCGAGCAGCGCTTCGGGCATTACCACCAGCTCGGCACCAGCGTCGATGATTGCCTGTTCGTAGGAAAGGATCTGTTCCAGGGTTTCGCCCTTGCCACCTGGCAAAGAACCGATCTGCAGCGCGGCAACGATGGACTTGGGCATGACGGTGACTCCCTGAGAATGAGGTATTGCTCATTCTCAGGCGGCCATGGATCATCAATAAAGTCCCATTCGCTGCTAAATGATATGAGCCAAATGAATATCACCGACATTGACCTCAACCTGCTGAAAGTTTTTGAAGCCCTGCACGACGAGTCCAGCGCCAGCCGGGCGGCGCTGCGCCTGGGGGTCACCCAGTCAGCGGTGAGCGCGGCGTTGCGGCGTTTGCGCGAGGTCTATGGCGATCAATTGTTTGTGCGCACCGGCCGTGGCCTGGCGCCGACCTTGCGGGCCAACCAATTGAAGCCGGTGCTCAGTGATGCCCTGAACAAATGCCGGCAAAGCCTGGCCATGGTCGACCCGGCGGCCGAGGACTACGACGGCCGTTCGGTAATCGTCGGCATGTCGGATGATTTCGAGATTGCCTACGGGCGGCGGCTGATCGAAGAAATTGCCCGCCGGGCGCCGAAGTTGCGCCTGATTATCCGTCAGAGCCACAGTCAGATCGTCGCTCAGGCGCTGATGGAGCGCAGCCTTGACCTGGCGATCAGTGCCGGTGGTTTCAGCGAGCGGCTACTGAGCCGGCAGGTATTGGGGGAAGGCGACTATCGGTGCCTGGTGGATGCTGCAAGCCTGACGCCGGGGCAGCAAGCTCTGGCATTAGAGGAGTTCGTTCGGCGCGAGCACATTCTGGTGTCGTCAGGCGGGTTCATTGGTATTACCGATGAAGGCCTGGCCAGCCTTGGCCTCGGGCGCAGGGTCTGTGCCTCCACCAGCCACTTTGCCGCACTGCCGTTTCTGCTCAAGGGCAGCCAGGCAGTGGCGACCATCCCCGGGCATGCCGCACAGGCTATTGCACAACTGAGCGGCCTGGCACTGCTGCCCTGCCCGCTTGAGCTGCCGCGTTATCCGATCGAACTGGGCTGGCGCACCAGCAGCCAACTGGAACCGTTACTGCTGAAAGTGCGCGAGGCGATTGTCGCTAGTTTCAGCCGCCAAACACCGTGAATCCTACTTGGCCGCCATCAGGCGATTGACTTCACTGCGCACCATGTTGGCGAACTCCGGCGGCGACATGCCGTCCAGTTCGGCACGCACCCACTCGGCCCACTTGCCCTTGCGCTTGGCGCGCTCACCGAACAGGCGCGCGGCTTCGCCCTTGGATTTACCGAGGTTGCTCTGCCAGAGGTCGAACAGGCGTGACTTTTCATCTTCAAGCGCGGCGCGCTCGGCGAGGGATTTGTTGGCCAGATTGAAACTCATCGGGGCATTACCTGCTGCATAAATAGGTGACATCTTACACTGTAGGCAGAAATCTCCAGAGACGGATTTCCAGTGCACTGAGGATTCAACGCAAAAAAGCTGCAACTTTTTCCATTTGCCTACACTCCATTGTTCATCTTCACATACCAGCAAGGAGTCACCCGATGGCCCGTAGAACCGCCAGACAAGCCCAGGATGAGCAAATCAAGGACCAGGCCTTCAGCGAGCTGCAAGCGCTGATCGAAGAATCGGAAAAACTGCTCAAGAGCAGCGCCTCCCTGGTGGGCGAGGAAGCCGAGAGCCTGCGTGGGCAGATCTCCCTGAAACTGCAACAGGCCCGCGACTCCGTGACCAGCGTGCGCGAGCGCACCCAGCCAGTGGTTGAGGCCACCGAAACCTACATCGGCGGGCATCCATGGCAAACCGTGGCAATCTCCGCAGGTTTTGGCCTGGTGGTCGGGTTGCTGCTCGGACGCCGTTGAACGACCCATTGCCTGAGGCGTGGCGAGACTCGCCACGCCGCTTTTAATTATCTACCGCCCGCACCTGCCGTTCGGCCCTTAGCGTTATGGCTCCTGAGCGCGATGCCCTGTCGTCGCTCGATACTGAGACCACGCTATGCCCGAACACACCCTGCCGCTGTTTTTCCCTGAGGCCCTGCGAGACTACAGCGCCCTCACTCCGCGCCTGAGCGCAACGTCATGGTCCCTCGCCGACCTGGCCTGGTTACATACCGTTGATCTGCCAAGCCACCCGCAACGCTCGAGCCAAACACCGCCCATGACGGTCGAGAACATCTTGCTCAAGGTACCGAATGAAGACCCCATTCCTCTGGCGGGCAGCTTCCTGATGCACCCCGCGCCCGGCGGCAACCAGGCCGTCCTGTACACACCCTATGGCGGGCTGGAGAAGTTCGATGACCGGCAGACGCTGCTCAATACCCTCTCGACCCGGCTCAAGGCCCCCGCCACCCGCAACGATCTCCTGGCGTTCCTGCCGATTTCCCGACGCGCAGCGCTCAAGGTCGATACCGTGCTGACGCTCACCGGCGAAGTGATCGACGGTTCGGTCTTCCAGGCCCAGGCCGAGATATTGGTGCGCAGTCACCGCGCCAACCTGCGCGTCATGCTGGAACAGTTGGAGCACATACCGACCCTGGCCGCGATGCTCAACGAAGTGGCCGACAGCATGCTGAGGCGGCAAATGCCTGGCGTGGCGCAAGCCCGAACCCAAGTCAGCTACGGTTCCGCGCCTGCCAACGGCCAGACATCGCTGACCCGCGAGCCTTTGAGTGACGCCCTGCTGCGCAATTATTTGCACCAGCCTTGGCCCGCGACCCGGCTGCGGCACTTTTCCAACC
This sequence comes from Pseudomonas fluorescens, assembly GCF_019212185.1. Taxonomy (NCBI): domain Bacteria; kingdom Pseudomonadati; phylum Pseudomonadota; class Gammaproteobacteria; order Pseudomonadales; family Pseudomonadaceae; genus Pseudomonas; species Pseudomonas fluorescens. The sequence continues at coordinate 3,318,339 of NZ_CP078138.1, read as the reverse complement.
CGCAACTGCCCAACGCTGGCCCGGAGCAGCAACGCTACTGGGCGCTTGCGCTGACGCAGATCTGCGCGGATCTGCCGGCCATGCTCGAGAGCCAGATGCAATCCTATTGGCGCACGGAAGTCAGCAGCGGTGTCAGCCGCCGAGAGTTTTTCGCCCAGGCCATGGCCGACAAAGCCAGGACTGACCTGCTGCTCAAGCGCCAGCAGGCGATCATCAGTCCCGAGCAAAGCCAGGGGTTGCATGCACGCCTGGGATTGCGCGGCGCATCTGGCTCAGCGCCGGACTCTCTGGGCCAGGCGCAGAAAATCCGCCTGTGGGAAACCCGTGAGCACTACGCAGAACTGGCGGGCAGCATGTTGCTGATCGATTACCAGGTCGCCTACCTGTACACCCAGCCCAAGGGTTTGCAGGTGCTCAACAGCCTTGCCGACCTCAAATCGAACCTGAGTGTCCTGAAGACCCACGGTGGTCTCGACGACCCGCTGTGCAACCTGCTGACCCTGGCCGAAAGAGACTTGCTGCTTGGCTTCGATCAATTTGATACCTCACAGGCCAGCCTGTCAGGCCCCGCATTCACGGGGCTGATCGACGCGATCATTGCCAAGCAACAAGACAACATCCGCTATGCCGTGCAGACCTGGCGTAACAGTGGAGGCGCCTTTGACTTGCAGGCGCTGTTCGACCAGGCCCAGGACGTGCGCGGCATGATCGACAGCCAATTGCTCGACGTTGCCGGCAACGGGCGCTGGCCAGTCCCGACCGGCAATGCCAATGATCATAGATCCTCGATTGTCCTGGCCATGCAGGCAGCCTTGGCAATCAAGAAACTGCACAGCGTGCAAGCCGCGCTGGACCTCAAGGCCGCTGCGCGACCCGCCAGCACCCAGGCGCAGCAACGGCTATTCCTGCAGTCGATCAAGCCAGACCTGGCCCAGGCCATGGCCGTGGGCATTCGCACCGAGGCACGCCTGCGCGTACTCGACAAAACCCTGGGCAACGACGAAAAAGCCATCGTCGATACCGTGCTCAATCCCGACAAACCGGTCCCCGCCCAGCGCAACAGCCTCAACGGCTTCCGCCCGGACGCCTTGTCCCTGACCCTGGAGTGCGCGCAAGAGCCCAACCTGATTCCCTTGGCCAACTGCCTGTTGTTGACCGAGCGCGGTGGCCAGGATTCGTCAACGTCCGGTCGCGCCATCCTGTGGACGCCAGCGCTGGGGCTGGAAAGCTTCAGCTCACTCGACAAGGCAAAAGAGGCGTTGCGCCAACGTCTGCGAGACCCGGTCAAGCGCCTGATGCTGCTGGAGAATATTTCGCGCACCCAGTACCACCCTCATTGCAACTACCACCTGGGCTCGTTGCGCCTGATTGCGCGCAATGTGCTCGAAGATCGACAGCAGTCAGCCATTGACTGGCTGCTCGCGGCAAACGCCCACGCCCGCTTGTTGCAACGGGCTGCCGGGGTGACGGTGCCGGAACAGGAACACTATCCACAGGTGGCAACTGCACTGAGTCTGCAGCGCGCCACCGAGATAGCCCGGGCCATCGTCACCCGACAAGGGCTGCCGCTGTGGTTGAGAACCGCCAACAACGATGATCTCCAGCACCACATCGAGTTGTTGGAACAAGTACGGCGCAGCACTGAAGAGGGCAAGAACTATCTGGATGACACGCCGCTGCTGGCCACGCGTCGACAACGTTTTATCCGCCAACTGCCCTGGCAAGTGCTGTTGTACGCCCACATGCTCAAGCTGCAAGGCAAACTCAGCAACACCGGCTACCTGTTGCTGCAGCAGGTCATGGACATGCCCGACGCCGTTGCCCGAGCCAGCGTCGTCGGCGCTAGGGCAACGATTCGCCCACTGGGATTGGTCGCGGGCCCTGGCGATGCGGTGATTGAAGTGCCGGGGTTGTATCTGATTGGTGAGGGCAGCAGCGGCATACAAGTCCTCTACGCGCCTTATGAGCAGGAACTGGCGCTGACCGAGTACGCCGATGAAGCTGCCCTCCTCGCTGCCCTGGCGTTGGCCGGCCCGCTGCAGTCGTTGCTGCTGGAGCGGTTGCAGGAGCCCGACAAGACCACCTGCAGGAACCTATTGGCCAGTCACACCACGCGAACCGTGCACCTGGCTAACCAGCCCATTCAGGGCAACGTCTTGCGGCGTCTGTTCGACGATAACCACAGGTTGCTGCCGCAGTTGCTGGGCAGCCCGTCAAAACCCGAATCACTGACCGACTGGCAGGCCCTCGGCGCCCTGGTGGCCAAAGGGCTGCGCTTTGCCGGGCGCTTTGTGCCGGGGAAACTGGCCGTTCCTTTGTCCCTTTGGCAGAGCTACCGCGCTTTTGAGCAATCGGCCGAAGCGCTGCAGGACCACCATTGGAAAACCGCGCTCTCCAGCTTCATCAACGGCGCGTCGCAGTTGGTGGAGCTGGGCAAGGTCATGCCGGATTCCGCCAGCGGTCCAACGCCCTCGGCGTCCGCCGACACCCCTGAACCTATTGACGTCACCGCCCCCGCCCGCACTCAGTTGCAAAGTTACGAGGCCGGCGACGTCGAGCTGAATCAAATCGGTGCGGCAGACGCCGAGGGACGCTATACCGCCATCGACACCGGACGACGCTACGTCCCGGTGCAGGGCAAGGTCTTTCAAATCGAAGACCGCGCCGTGGTGCCGCAAATCGTCAATGCCGAACAGGCAGGCCCTTATCTGCAACGCGATGGCAGCCAGTGGAGCCTGGACCCGGACGAGCACAGCGTGCATTTCGGCAAGGCCATGTCCAGGCTGCACAACAAGTACAAAACCCAGGTCGAGGTACGCCACTTGATTAATGTCGAAGCCCGGGGCATGGACGCGATTCGCCAGCTCTATCCGGATCGGGCCAAGCAAATCGTGCAGTCACTGGAACTGGCGCGCTACTACGCCTTCAATAGCCTGTACAACCTCGGGCAACTCGGCTCCGGCCAGAGCAACAGCCGCCTTGAAGCCTTCATCAAAACCTTTTTCGATGTCGACAACGTCGATGAGAGCCTCATCAAAAGGATCAAACACACCATCGTGCCGCTGTGCAAGGCGCTGGTGGATCCGAGCCTCGACCAACTCGATCACAAACGTTTTGTCGTGGGCTCCAGTCATTACCCGGCCATCGGCGTTATTGCCTTTGTCGTCACTGAAGACGAGTTGCAGTCCGTGCATTTCACCGAACATTTTTTCAAACAGGGGCTGGACATCTACGAGGGGGCGCTGACGGAAGACTTTGATATCCTCGGTCACGCCCAGGCTGCCACGCTGATTCACGAGTTCTCCCACCTGTTTTCGGACACCTGGGACATCGCCACCCTGGAAGCCCGGCGCCCGTTCAGCGACTTGATCTCCAGCGTCGAGCCGCAGCACCTCGAACTCAAGGGACAGTTGGAAAGTTTTCAGCGCGAAGCCTTGTCCCTGGCCACGCCCGCCGAGGAGCTGTTTGCGTTCTGGAACCACGCAGAGAATAGATGGGAAGACTTCGATGAGACCCCGGGCGTCCATCGCTTGCGCAGTGTGGTCAGGAAAACCACTGGCGCAATCGACATGGCTGCCGCGCGCACGGCATTCCTCGACAGCACCTCGGCGCAGGCGCGGATCAACACCATTCTGCGCAACGCCGACTCGCTCGCGCGCCTGATCTGTGAGATGGGTCGACGCCTTGATCCTGAGTCAACGCCGTCACCGAGCAACGATTACCAGACCACTGCTTGACGCTTGTTACCCTCCGATCGGGGTACTGCAACCGCAGTCCTCCATCGGCGGGCGATTAACGAAAAAAGCGTTCACTGATATGTAAACGCCATGATGGCGGTTCTCGCGAGCTCGGCGCGAAGGTTAGAATGCAGGAAATCAGGAAGAGTCAATGAGCCAAAACCCCCTAACGCCCGCAGAGTTCGACGCCGTAACCACCGCCGCCGCGCATTGGTGCATGCGTTTGCATGCCAGTGACTGCACGGATGCCGAGCGCCTGGCGTTCAGCCAATGGCGCGATGCTCACCCGCAGCATGCTGCCGAATATGAGGCAATGCTGGAGATCTGGGAGGTCAGCGAGTACTTGCCGCATCCGACGCCGCCGTCCGCTGTTGGCAAACCCCTGGCGCGCCCAAGCTGGCAGCGCTTGGCAATCGCCGCGGCGATCTGCGCCATGGCCTTGCCGCTGGCCGCCTACAGCGGCTGGCAAATGGGCTGGCTGCCGGATTCCTACGAGCGTTTCGAAGCACAGGGGGCGCTGCGTCAGGTGACCCTGGCCGATGGCAGCCAGGTCGAACTGAACATCGGCACGGTGCTGACCTACCGCAATTACAAGGATCAGCGGCGGGTCACCCTGAAACAGGGCGAAGCCTTCTTCCAGGTCAGCCATGACGCCACGCACCCTTTTGTGGTCAAGGCGGCCGAAGGCCAGATTCGCGTCACCGGCACGCAATTCAACGTCTGGAAATACCAGGATCAGGTACGCGTCACCCTGGTGCAGGGGTCGGTGCTGGTCACCAGCAATGACGCCCTGCGCGGCGACGGCTTACGCCTGGCGCCGGGCATGCAGGCGCGTTACAAGGGCGGCGACTACCAGCCACAGATCAATCAGACCTACGCCAATGACAGCTCCCTGGCTTGGCGCGACGGCCGGCTGGTGCTGGACAATCTGACCCTCAGCGATGCCCTGCCGCTGATCAATCGCTACTTGAAAACCCCGGTGATGCTGGCTGATCACGAAACCGGAATGATCCGAATCGGTGGTGTCTACAACATCAGTCAGATCGACAGCCTGGTGCCCTCGCTGCCCCAGGTGCTGCCGGTTTACCTGAGCCGCAATGCCGAGGGCAATCCGATCCTCAACTCGCGGCCGTTGTAGGAGCGTTGCTCGCTCCTACAGATTTTATGCGCGCCACAGCCTCTGTGATCGACCACTAAACCACTGTGGGAGCGGGCTTGCCCGCGAAAAACCGGAGAGCGCCGCGTTGCCATCCTTCACGTCTTTCGCGAGCAGGCTCGCTCCGATTACAGGTTTTGTCGCCATGAGGCTTGCCATGGAAACGAATCAGCGGAAAATAAATGGCCTGCCATCGGCCCGAAATACCGGCGCCTAACCCTGCGCTCACGTACTTTCGACAAAATTTCTACATTCAAGCCTTCATGATTCGTGCAGCTCATTCGTCTTAATGACAGAGAGCACTCATCACCTCTTCCTGATCAGGCTCTGAAAAGGAGTTTTTGCATGTACAACTCGCAATTACCAACGGACGGTAAATCAATGCCGCAAGGTGTTTCCCTGGGTCAGGACATGGCGGTATTCGGTAAAAGCACCGAGCGTCACGGCAATGAGCGAATTCGACAGTTGCTCAAGCACTTCGGCCTGCGCACCAGCCTGATTCGCCTGAAAGTCATAGACGCTCTGCTGGCTGCCGCCGATAGCGGACATCCGGTCGGTGTCCGCGGGATTCACAGTCACCTGCTGGAGCTGGACATTCCGCTGTCCTTTCTCAGCGTGCGCGAAGTACTCAAGCGCCTGTGCAGCGAGGGCGTCATCGTCCTCAATACGGACAAGAGCTACAGCCTGCACCCCGAGGCCATTGGCACGCTGCAGCGCTTCGACTGAACGCCGGAGGCGTCGCTCAGGGCTTGACCTTGCGACGCATCACGCCGTTGATCACCACCACCGTCACCGCCACGGCGATGGCGATGTACTGGAATGTCTTCTCGCTGATCATCCCGGCGTTCTGCAGATACGACAGCCCGAACATGGTCGCCAGGACCACCAGGGAAATCAGAATCGAGTATTTCAAGCGTTGCGACTGGGTCATTGCGGGTTCCTGAACCAAAAGTTGAATCCGGTGGAGTGCGCAGTGCAATGCACGGCGCGCGCACATGGTACAGGCCACAGTGGCATTTGGCTCGCGCACACTGTGCAGGCCGACCGATGCCGACCGCCGCGCCGCCTTCGGCCAGCAGGGTCTGGCGCTGTATAACTTTGAAACACAAGCCACGGCGTTCTTCGGCGAAAACGGTCAGAATGCCCTCCGCCTTGAGGGCGAATACGACATTTTGCTGACCAACCGCTTGATTCTGCAGCCCAGCGCCGAGGCCAATTTCTACAGCCGAAACGATCCCGGGCGGCGCATTGGATCAGGCCTGGCCAACCTTGAAGCCGGCCTGCGTTTGCGTTACGAAATCGTCCCTGAATTCGCCCCCTACCTTGGCGTGACCTGGAGCAATGCCTACGGCACTACCGCCGACTACACTGGCGCGGACGGTGATCCGCGCAGTGAAGCGCGCTTCGTCACCGGCGTGCGACTGTAGTTCTGAGCCTCCCTGAACGCTGAATCGACAAAGAGACCCGCTATGCTCACTTCCTCCCTGCGTCTGGCCGCCCTCGGCGCGCTGCTCATCGGTTCCCAGGCCCTCGCCGCCGAACTGATTCCCATCGACGTCCACCGCGATGCCAATTGCGGATGCTGCAAAGCCTGGATCAGCCATATGGAGCAAAACGGCTTCAAGGTCACTGACCATGTCGAGACCGACATGAGTGCAGTCAAGCAACGGCTGGGCGTTGAGCCACGCATGGCGTCCTGCCATACCGCCGTGATCGACGGCAAATTCGTCGAGGGCCACGTCCCTGCCGAGCAGGTGCTGGCATTGAGCAAACGCGCCGACCTCAAAGGCATGGCGGTGCCGGGCATGGTCACCGGCTCGCCCGGCATGGAAATGGGCGACCGGGTCGATGCCTATCAAGTCATTGGCGTGAGTCAAAGCGGCAGCGATGAAGTGATCGCTGACTACCCTGCCCAATAATGCCGGTCGGTTACTTCGGGCTGTTTATCGCCGCCTTTGGCGCCGCGACGCTGCTGCCCCTGCAGTCCGAGGCCGTGCTGGTAGGGTTATTGCTCAATGGCCAGTACGGGATGTGGCTGCTGTTGGCCGTGGCCACCGTAGGCAATGTGCTCGGCTCGCTGGTCAACTGGTGGCTGGGACGGCGCATTGAACGCTTCAAGGATCGACGTTGGTTTCCAGTCAGCCCTGCGCGCCTGGAGCAGGCCGGCCAGCACTACCGGCGCTACGGCCACTGGTCGTTGCTGCTGAGCTGGCTGCCGATCGTTGGGGACCCCCTGACCCTGGTCGCCGGCGTGATGCGTGAACCCCTCGCCCGTTTTCTCCTGATCGTGACCCTGGCCAAGGGTGCGCGCTATGCCGTGCTGGCCTGGGCCACCCTGGGCTGGCAGCCCTGAGCAAGCACTGATTCGGTGCACACCCCCTTCTGACGCGCTCCCCGCGCTGGCATGCGCCTGCCTTTTTTTGCTCACGGCGCCCTGAAAAACTGCCCTTCGTCGGTGCAATTGTCACAAATATCCGGTTGAGTTCAGTGAAACAAAACCGATTGTCGAACAATCCAAAAACCGCCGTACCCCGCTCTAGCTTCTGGCCTAGACTGCTTTTCGCACGGTGCGACCGATCAGTCATATTGCGAGGAAATAATCGAAACTTTCCGTAACCGTGACAGGTCAGGTGACAGGAGGGGTCAGAGTCACTGGTGCAATCCTTGCAATAGTTCACCACAGCCTGGGTAGTTCACCACGTCGCGGCGCCTTTGCGCAGCGGCGTGTGGCGATTTAGCGCCCGGTCACAGGGAATGACCACCCGCAGTTCCGATGAGATGCCTGAATCAGATCAATAAAACGGGAGAAACACATGAACAGTGCCGCCTTAGAAATCCAGGGAGAGCTGAGCCACCCGGTCAGGGACGAATCGACGTCCATGGCCATCCTGGCCCCGGGTGCAAAGACGGTACTGCCTACCCCACGTCAGAATCCGAACAAGAAAAAAGTTCTGTTTGTGACGTCGGAGATCGCCGATCTGGTCAAGACCGGCGGCCTGGGGGACGTTTCCGCTGCGCTGCCCAGGGCCATGGCCCATCTCCACGACGTCCGGGTGTTGATCCCGGGCTACCCGCAAGTGATACACAGCGACAACCCGATCCACATTATTGGTGAACTGGGCGGGCATGCCGCCCTGCCCCCGTGCAAGATCGGCCGCATGGACATGCCCGACGGGCTGGTGATCTATGTGTTGATCTGCCCGGAACTGTACGAGCGCGAAGGTTCGCCCTACGGCGCCAACAACGGTCGCGACTGGCCTGATAACCATATTCGCTTCGCCCGCCTCGGCCTGGCCGCCGCCGACATCGCCGCCAACCTGGCACAAATCCACTGGTGCCCGGATCTGGTGCACGCCCACGACTGGCCTGCGGGCCTGGCACCGGCCTACATGCACTGGCGTGGCCAGCGCACCCCGACCTTGTTCACCATCCACAACCTCGCTTACCAGGGCGTGGTCAGCCTGGCCTCGTGCCCGGAGCTGGGGATTCCGGAACACGCCCTGCAGCAGGAAGGCATGGAGTTCTACGGCAAGCTGTCGTTCCTGAAGGCCGGCATGGCGTATTCCAGCCATATCACCACGGTTAGCGCGACCTACGCCCAGGAAATCACCACCCCGGCGTTCGGTTGCGGCCTTGATGGCTTTCTCGCGAGCAAGACCCAGCAAGGCCTGCTCAGCGGCATTCCCAATGGCATCGATGAAAGCTGGGATGCGGCCACCGATCCGCACCTGTCGTGCCCATTCAGCATTGGCGACTGGGACGGCAAGGCCGCCAACGCCGCCCAGGTGCGCACTCTGTTCGGCCTGGCCGACAGCAGCGGCCCGTTGTTTGCGGTCGTCTCGCGGCTGGTCTACCAGAAAGGCCTGGACCTCACCCAAGGGGTGGCCGAGTACATCGTCAAATCGGGTGGGCAGATTGCAATCATCGGTCGTGGCGAACCGGAAGAAGAACAGGCCATGCGCGACCTGGCCCTGCGTTTCCCCGGGCAGATCGGCGTGCGGATCGGTTTCAACGAGACCGATGCCCGGCGCATGTTTGCTGGCAGCGACTTTTTGCTGATGCCATCGCGTTATGAACCTTGCGGCCTGAGCCAGATGTACGCCCAGCGTTTCGGCTCGCTGCCGGTGGCCCGCAATACCGGCGGTCTGGCCGACACCATCGAAAATGGCGTGACCGGTTTCCTCTTCGACGAGTCCACCGTGCCCAGCTATGAGGAAGCGCTGAGCCGGGCCTTCAAGGTATTCGCCTACCCCGACCTGCTCAACGCCATGCGCTGCCGGGCCATGGCCGCACCCTTCAACTGGTGCAAGGCGGTCGAACCCTACGCGGAACTCTACGAACAACTGGTGGCCAAGGCACTGGGCAGGTCGATCAAGCATCAATAAGGAGGCCTGAATGCCGATACGGACGCTGGAAACCTGGACGCATGGCGCCGTCATGCTGGATGCACAGCACACCCGCTTCGCGTTGTGGGCGCCCGACGCCTTTTACGTCAGTCTGGAATTGGTCGATGGGCAGTCGCTGCCGATGCTGCCCCGGCCCGATGGCTGGTTTGTAATCAAGGCTCGATGTCCGGCCGGCACCCGCTACCGCTTCAGCATTGATGGCGAGCACAATGTCCCCGACCCGGCGTCCCGCGCCCAGGTCGAGGGGCCCGATTCGGCCAGCATGGTGGTCGATCCACTGACCTACCACTGGCAACACAGCGCATGGCAAGGCCGGCCCTGGCATCAGGCGGTGATCTACGAGCTGCACGTTGGCTTGCTGGGGGGCTTCAGCGCAGTTCGCGGCCACCTGCCACGCCTGGTGGAGCTGGGGATCACGGCAATCGAACTGATGCCACTGGCGCAGTTCCCCGGCGAACGCAATTGGGGCTACGACGGCGTCCTGCCCTATGCACCGCAGTCCTCCTATGGCTCACCCGACGAGCTCAAGCAGTTGATTGACGCGGCCCATGGCCTGGGGCTGGCGGTGATCCTCGACGTGGTCTACAACCACTTCGGCCCGGACGGCAGTTACCAGCACCAGTACGCCAGTCCATTTTTTCGTCAGGACCACCAGACGCCCTGGGGGGCGGCCATCGACTTTCGCCGGCGCGAGGTCCGTGACTTTTTTATCGACAATGCGCTGATGTGGTTGCTCGAATACCGCTTCGACGGCCTGCGCCTGGATGCCGTCCACGCCATCCAGGACCAGGATTTTCTCCAGGACCTGGCCAAACGGGTCCGCCAGCAGGTGGATCCGGGCCGCCATGTCTGGCTCACCGTGGAGAACGAACACAACCAGGCCAGCCTGCTGCAGCAGGGCTACGATGGCCAATGGAATGACGACGGGCACAATGCCTTGCATGTGCTGCTGACCGGTGAGACCGAAGCCTATTACGCTGATTTCAGCCAACAGCCCTGCGCCCTGCTGGCCCGCTGCCTGAGCCAGGGTTTTGTCTACCAGGGGCATCCCGATCGCCATGGCAAAGCCCGCGGCGAACCCAGTGGGCATCTGCCGCCCACGGCCTTCATCCTGTTTCTGCAGAACCATGACCAGATCGGCAATCGGGCCTTTGGCGAGCGACTGCAGAAATTGTGTCCGCCAGCAGCCTTGCACGCCGCCACAGTGCTGTTGCTGCTATCGCCGATGATCCCCTTGATGTTCATGGGCGACGAAGTGGCCGCGAGCGAACCCTTTCTATTTTTCACCAGCCACCAGGGCGAGTTGGCGCAAGCCGTGCGCGAAGGTCGACGCAATGAATTCGCCTCGTTCAAGGCGTTTGCCGATACCCACGTGCGCCAGCGCATACCCGACCCCAACGCCCGAGTCACCTTCGAAGCCTCGCGTCCGCAATGGCGGGACGAGGAAAACCCCACCCACGCGCTTTACCGGCAACTGCTGCAGGTGCGCCAGCGCGAACTCAGCGAACGCCTGCCCGGCACCCGCGCCCTGGGCGCCACCGTCCTCGGGCCCCAGGCGCTGAGTGCGCGCTGGCAACTGGGCGATGGCAGCGTGTTATGCATTGAATTGAACCTCGGCCCCGGTGCCGTTGCCCATAAACCTCAAGCCGGGTCGCGGCTGCTAGTCGAATACCCACAGCACGCCTGTACGCAATTGCATCAGGGCCGCCTGACGGCCTATAGCGCAATTGTCAGCCTGACCCCCGCGAAGTCCTCCCAACCCCTGCCGGAGAGTGCCAATGAGTGATGCGCAACTGGAAATACTCGCCAGCCAGGCTGGCCTGGCGGTGGACTGGATCGATGCCAACGGACGGCCGCAAAAAGTTCAACCCGCTGTTTTACGCGCAATCCTCACCGGTCTCGGTCACCCGGCCGGCAGCGCCCAGGAAATCGACGCCAGCCTGTTGGAATTGCAGCAGCGCCGGGCCCTCAACCCGCTGCCGCCCCTGCTGACCGTGGATGTCGGCAGCGGACTGAACCTGAGCCGCTACTTCGCTGCACACACGCCGTGCGAAATCCAACTCGAGGACGGCGCGATCCTCAACCTGAAACTCGACGATGACGCGGTCCTGCCCGGGCTACTGCCGGTGGGCTATCAGGAAGTCAGCATCGTCGGCCAATACTTCACCCTGGCCGTCGCGCCCCTGCAATGTCACAGCGTCGCTGCGGCGGTCGACAGTGAAGTGCCTCGGGCCTGGGGCCTCAGCGTGCAACTCTATGCTTTGCGCCGCGCTGGCGATGGCGGTTTCGGTGACACCCAGGCCCTCGAAACCCTGGCCCGGGTGGCCGGTGAGCGAGGCGCCGAGGCGTTAGCAATCAGCCCGATGCACGCGATGTTCAGCAACGATCCGCAACGCTACAGCCCCTATTCGCCGTCCAGCCGGCTGTTCCTCAATTACCTGTATGCCGCCCCCGGGGAAATTCTCGGTGAACGCGCCCTGCGCCTGGCGATCGAAGCGTGTGAACTGGGCGACGAATTGCAGCGCCTTGAAGACCAGCCACTGGTGGATTGGCCAACGGCCGCCAGGACCAAACAGCGGATATTCGAGGCGTTATATGAAAGCTTCAGTCAGGGCGACCATCCGCTGCATGTCGATTTCAGCAGCTTTCGCCACAGCGGCGGTGAAGCCCTGGAAAACCATTGTCGATTCGAGGCCCTGCAGGAGGCCCGCGCCGCCCGTGGCGAAAGCCTCGACTGGCGCCACTGGCCGGAACACTGGCGCAATCCGCGCAGCCCTGAACTGGCGGCCTTCGCCGAGGAAAACAGTGGGCGCATTGGTTACTACGCCTTTTGCCAGTGGCTGATCGCACGCTGCCTGCAACGCGCGCAAAACGTCGCCCGCTCAAGCGGCATGGGCATCGGCCTGATAGCTGACCTGGCAGTGGGCGCGGACGGTGGCGGCAGCCAGGCCTGGAGTCGCCAGGACGAATTGCTTGCCGAACTGACGGTCGGCGCGCCGCCGGACATTCTCAACCGCAGCGGCCAGGGCTGGGGCATTTCGGCGTTCTCCCCGGAGGGCCTGATACGCAACGGTTTCCGCGCGTTCATCGAAATGCTTCGGGCCAACTTCGCCCATGCCGGCGGCTTGCGCATCGATCATGTGATGGGCCTGCAACGCCTGTGGGTGATCCCCCTGGGCGCCCCGCCGAGCGATGGCGCCTACCTGTACTACCCGGTCGACGACTTGCTGCGCCTGCTCACCCTCGAATCCCATCGGCATCAGGCAATTGTCCTCGGCGAAGACCTCGGCACTGTCCCGGACGGATTGCGCGACAAGCTGGTGGCGCGCTCGATCCTCGGCATGCGTGTGTTGCTCTTCGAGCAGGACCACAACACCCGCTTCCGGCCGATTCTCGATTGGCCGGACAACGCCCTGGCCACGACCAGCACCCACGATCTGCCGACGCTCAACGGCTGGTGGCACGGCCGCGACATCGAATGGAACGTGCGCCTGCAACTGATCGACGAACAAGGCGAACAACACTGGCGCGAGCACCGCCAGCGCGAGCGCGACGGGCTGCGCCATGCCCTGAGCCATGACCCGCAGAACTTCCGCGAGGAACGCCACGAAACCGACCAGATACTCGATGCCAGCGTGCGCTTCCTCGGCCACACCCGCGCGCCCCTGGTGTTGCTGCCGCTGGAGGATGCACTGGGCCTGGACGAACAGGCCAACCTGCCCGGCACCATTGACAGTCACCCCAACTGGAGCCGACGCCTGCCGATGAGCAGCGACAAACTGCTGGATGACGAGGATGCGGCGCGGCGCCTGGAAATGCTCGCCTGCGCGCGCCTGCAGGCGGTCGAGCGTGACCGATGATCGAGACGCTGCGCGCAACCCTGAGGTTGCAGTTTCATCAGGGCTTCACGCTGGACGATGCGGTGCCACTGGTGCCGTACTTCGCCGAACTGGGCATCAGCCACCTGTACGCCTCGCCGCTGCTCAGCGCCCGGCGCGGCTCGATGCATGGCTACGATGTGGTCGACCCCAGCCAGGTCAATCCCGAACTGGGTGGCGAGCCGGCCTTGCGCCGTCTGGTGGAGGCCTTGCGCGCCAGAGGCATGGGCCTGATTCTGGATATCGTGTCCAATCACATGGCCGTCGGTGGCAGCGATAACCCCTGGTGGCTCGATTTGTTGGAGTGGGGTCGCCTGAGTCCCTACAGCGAATTCTTTGATATCCAGTGGCACTCGCCGGACCCACTGCTGGAAGGCCAGTTACTGCTGCCGTTCCTTGGCAGTGACTACGGCACCGCGCTGCAGGAAGGCAGCCTGGCACTCAAGTTCGATGCTCGACGCGGGGTGTTTTTCGCCGAGCATTACGAGCATCACTTTCCGATCTGCCCCAACGACTATGGGCTACTGCTGCAGGGCGACGACCTGCTGGATAGCACTTCGGCCGCAGCACTCAAGGCCCTGGCCGATCAGTTCACCACCCTGCCCGATCAAAGCGACGCCTACGCTCGGGCCGGGGCCTTGAAACTGGCCCTGAAAGCCCTGGCCGAGAACCCGGCAATCGGCCGTTGCATCGTGGCCAACCTGGCCCGTCACGACGGCCGCCAGCCCGAAGGTTTTGCCCGCCTGCACAGCCTCCTGGAGCGGCAGAGCTATCGCCTGGCCAGTTGGCGCACGGCAGCCGACGACATCAACTGGCGGCGCTTTTTCGATGTCAACGAATTGGGGGGGCTGCGGGTCGAGCGTCCTGCGGTGTTCGAGGCCACCCACCGGAAAATTTTTCAGCTGATTGCCGCTGGCCTGGTGGATGGCTTGCGCGTCGACCACGTCGACGGCCTTGCCGATCCCCGGGGTTACTGCCGCAAACTGCGCCGTCGGGTAGATGCCCTGATGCCCGGCAGGCACCTGCCGATTTACGTCGAGAAAATCCTCGGTGAAGGCGAAAGCCTGCGCCGCGACTGGCAGGTCGATGGCAGCACCGGCTACGAATTCATGAACCAACTGTCGCTGCTGCAACAGGACCCGAAAGGGCAAACGGCATTGGCCGAACTCTGGCAGCGCCACAGCGGCCGCAGCCCGATGTTCATCGAAGAGGCGCGGCTGGCCCGCGAGCAGATTCTGCAAGGCTCGCTGGGCAGCGATTTCGAAAGCGTGGCCCAGGCCCTGTTGCAGGTGGCGCGTGACGACGTAATGACCCGCGACCTGACCTTCGGCGCGATCCGCCGGGCGTTGCAGGCGCTGATCGTGAACTTTTCGGTGTACCGCACGTACATCAGCGCCCGCGGCCGTTCGCGTGCTGACGAGGTGTTTTTTCAGCAGGCACTGCAGGGTGCTCGCCTGACCCTGAACGAAGCCGACTGGCCGGTGCTGGACAGTATCGCCCTGTGGCTCGGCGGCCAGCCGTGGCGCCAGCGTCCTCTGGGCCGCCCGCGCAAGATCCTCAAGCATGCCTGTGTGCGCTTCCAGCAACTGACGTCGCCGGCCGCCGCCAAGGCCGTCGAAGACACCGCGTTCTATCGCCACGGGGTGCTGCTGTCGCGCAATGACGTGGGCTTCAACACCGAACGCTTCAGTGCGCCCCTCGATGATTTCCATAACGCCAATATCCAGCGCCAGGCCCACTTCCCGGACAACCTGCTGGCGAGCGCCACCCATGACCACAAGCGCGGCGAAGACAGCCGTGCGCGCCTGGCGCTGCTCAGCGAACGCAGCGCCTGGTATGCCGAACAGGTGGATACCTGGCGCACGCTGGCCGAGGCCTTGCGCGACGACCCTCAGGCACCCTCTACGGGAGACGAACTGATCCTCTACCAAAGCCTGATCGGCAGTTGGCCGCTGGGCCTGTGCAGTGATGATCCTGCGGCGATGGCGGATTATTTCGAGCGTGTCTGGCAGTGGCAGCAAAAGGCCCTGCGCGAAGCCAAGCTCAACACCAGCTGGAGCGCCGCCAATGAAGCCTATGAGCACGCCAGTCGGACATTCACCGAGCGCTTGTTGCTCGCGCCCGAAGGTCTGGCCTTGCGCAGTCGGATTGCCGAGACGGCCCAGGCGATTGCCTGTGGCGGCGCACTCAACGGTTTGGCGCAAACTTTGCTGCGCATGACGGTGCCGGGCGTACCCGACCTGTACCAGGGCAACGAGTTCTGGGACTTCAGCCTGGTGGACCCGGATAACCGCCGAGCGGTGGACTACCCGGCACGCAAACAGGCACTGCAAGAGGTTGCAGAGGCAGGGCAAATGCTCGGACGGTGGCAGAACGGACGCATCAAGCAGGCACTGATTGCCCGCACCCTGGCGGTGCGCGGCGCGCACCCGGAATTGTTCCGCCACGGCCGTTATCTGCCGCTGCCGGTACTTGGCAGCCAGGCCGACAAGGTCCTGGCCTTTGCCCGCGAATATCAGGGGCAATGGGCGCTGGTGCTGGTGCCGGTGCGGGTCGCCAGCCTGCTGGAAAGCAGTGCCCAGCCCCAGGTTCCTGCCCTGCGCTGGGGCGATACGCGAGTGGTTTTGCCGTTCAACCCACGCAATCAAAAACTGAAGGGACTTTTTTCCACCGTCGAAGTCACACACCCAACAGAGCTGCCAATCAGCGCCGCGCTGGGAGACTTTACGGTCAATGTGTTTATCCAGGCTTGAGTTCAACCCAGGAGCATTACCATGAGCAACGACGACAAACGCATTCGTGAATTCGCCTACCAGATCTGGGAATCCGAGGGCAAACCCGAAGGCCAGGAATCCCGTCATTGGGAGATGGCACGCAAACTCGCGGAAGCCGAGGCCCTGGCCCCGAGCAAACCGCCCAAGGCCACCAAAGCGGCCAGCGCCAAACCGAGCGCAGCGAAACCCGCTGCCAAGCCCGCCAGCAAAACCAAAAGCCCTGCCACCCAGGTGATTACCCCGCCCGGCGAGCAAAGCAGCGCGGTGAAAAAACCTCGCGCCCCACGCAAACCGAGCAGTTGACCGGCGAACTGCCCTGGCACTGATGGCGACTGACACCGATGTTCCGCGACAGGAGTTTCCATGCCCACGCTTAAGCAAACTGCAGCAGAGCCCCACGCCGCGGACCCGACCCGGATCCGCGAAGGCTTGCCCTTCCCGCTGGGCGCTACCTGGGATGGGCTGGGGGTCAACTTCGCGATTTTCTCGGCCCACGCCACCAAAATTGAGTTGTGCCTGTTCGACGCCGCCGGCGAGGTCGAACTGGAGCGTATCGAACTGCCCGAATACACCGATGAAATTTTCCACGGTTATTTACCCGATGCCCATCCGGGGCTGATTTACGGGTATCGGGTGTATGGGCCTTACGATCCGCAGAACGGTCATCGCTTCAATCACCACAAACTGCTGATCGACCCCTACGCCAAGCAACTGGTGGGGGAACTGAAGTGGTCCGAGGCGCTGTTTGGCTACACCATCGGCCACCCGGACGGCGACCTCAGCTTCGATGAGCGCGACAGTGCGCCCTTCGTCCCCAAATGCAAAGTGATCGACCCGGCGCACACCTGGGGACACGACCATCGGGTCAATGTGCCCTGGGACAAGACGATCATTTATGAGACTCACGTGCGCGGCATCAGCATGCGCCACCCGGCCGTGCCCGAGGCGTTACGCGGGACCTTTGCCGGGCTGATGGTCGATGACCTGCTGGAGCACATCCGCAAGCTCGGGGTGTCCTCGGTGGAGCTGCTGCCGATCCATGCCTTCGTCAATGACCAGCACCTGCTGCACAAAGGCATGACCAACTACTGGGGCTACAACAGCATCGCTTTCTTCGCCCCCGACCCGCGCTACCTGGCCAGCGGCAAGATCGCCGAGTTCAAGGAAATGGTTGCGCACCTGCACGAAGCCAACCTCGAAGTCATCCTCGACGTGGTCTACAACCACACCGCCGAAGGCAATGAACAAGGGCCAACCCTGTCCATGCGCGGCATCGACAACGCTTCTTACTATCGGCTGATGCCCGACGACAAGCGCTTCTACATCAACGACTCCGGAACCGGTAATACCCTCGACCTGAGCCATCCCTGCGTGCTGCAGATGGTCACCGACTCGTTGCGCTACTGGGCCAGCGAGATGCACGTCGACGGTTTTCGCTTCGACCTGGCAACCATCCTTGGCCGCTATCACGACGGCTTCGACGAGCGCCACAGCTTCCTCGTGGCCTGCCGCCAGGACCCGGTGCTGCGTCAGGTCAAGTTGATCGCCGAACCCTGGGACTGCGGTCCCGGTGGCTATCAGGTGGGTGGTTTCCCGCCGGGCTGGATGGAGTGGAACGATCGTTTCCGCGACACCGTGCGGGCGTTCTGGAAAGGTGATGACGGACAACTGGCGGACTTCGCCGGACGCATGACGGCCTCCGGTGAAATGTTCAACCAGCGTGGCCGCCGGCCCTATACGTCGGTGAATTTCATCACCGCCCATGACGGTTTCACCCTCAATGACCTGGTGTCCTACAACGACAAGCACAACGAGGCCAACGACGAAGGCAACCAGGACGGCAGCAACAACAACCTGTCGTGGAACCATGGCGTCGAAGGTCCGACCGACGACCCGGAGATCAACGCGTTGCGCCATCGGCAGATGCGCAATTTCTTCGCCACCCTGCTGCTGGCCCAGGGCACGCCGATGCTGGTCGCTGGCGACGAGTTCGCCCGCACCCAGCACGGCAACAACAATGCCTACTGCCAGGACAGCGAGATCGGCTGGGTCAACTGGGACCTGAGCGAAGACGGCAAGGCCCTGCTGAAATTCGTCAAGCGCCTGATCAAGCTGCGCCTGGCGTATCCGATCCTGCGCCGTGGGCGCTTCCTGGTCGGCAGCTACAACGAAGATATCGGGGTCAAGGACGTCACCTGGCTGGCGCCCGATGGCAACGAGATGTCCACCGAGCAATGGCAGGACAGTCATGGGCGGTGCCTGGGCATGCTGCTCGACGGCCGCGCCCAGGAAACCGGGATCCGCCGCAAGGGTGCCGATGCAACCTTGTTGCTGGTGGTCAATGCCCACCATGACATCGTCAATTTCCAGTTGCCCGAGGTTCCTGACGGCGGCTTCTGGACCTGCATGATCGACACGAATCAGCCGACCATTCGGGATCAGGAACGCTTTGACTTCAATCACACGTACTCGGTGACCGGACGCTCGCTGTTGCTGTTCGAGTTGCAGCATGTGGAGGAAGAATGACGTCTTCGCGCTCGGAAAATTCCAAACCGGGCTGAACTGCCGGACACCCCGTGAGTCGCATGAATAACCCGTTGCGACTTTCGAGGAGAGACTGTGAACCCCGACTCAGAACGCCAACCGGCCGCGCCGACCACCGTCGGCGCTGCGCCGCATGTGCATCGTCTGCGGATCTTGACGGTCAACACCCACAAGGGTTTTACCGCGCTCAATCGACGCTTCATACTCCCCGAGTTACGCGAGGCGGTGCGCAGTACTTCGGCGGACCTGGTGTTCCTCCAGGAAGTGCTCGGCGAGCATGACCGCCACGCCACCCGCCACAGTAACTGGCCCAGCACTTCGCAATACGAATTCCTTGCCGACAGCATGTGGAGTGATTTTGCCTACGGGCGAAACGCGGTGTATCCCGACGGGCATCACGGCAATGCCCTGCTGTCCAAGTACCCGATTCGCCATCATCGCAATCTGGATGTCTCGATCACCGGTCCCGAGCGCCGTGGCTTGTTGCATTGCGTGCTGGATGTGCCCGGGCATGCCGAGGTACACGCCATCTGTGTGCACTTGAGCCTGCTGGAAAGCCATCGGCAGTTGCAGCTGGCGCTGCTGTGCCAATTGATCGAGTCGCTGCCCGAGGACGCGCCGGTGATCATCGCCGGCGACTTCAACGACTGGCAGATGCACGGCAACCTCACCCTCGGCCGCCGCAACGACCTGCACGAAGCATTTGAGCGTCACCACGGCCAACTGGCAAAAACCTACCCCGCCCGCTTCCCCCTGCTGCGCCTGGACCGCGTCTACCTGCGCAACGCCAGCAGCCACGAACCGAAAATCCTCGCCAACAAACCCTGGACCCACCTCTCCGACCACCTGCCGCTGGCGGTTGAGGTGCATTTGTAAGCGAGTCCTGAGGGTGTGTCAGTCGCTGATGATGCTCAGTTGTGGCGAGTCATCCGCGATTGATTTCACGCAGAAACAACACCTTGGAGAATCGCCAATTTTCAGTCATTTACGCCCTCTGATTTTGGCATACCGCTCATCGTTCAATTTCTTGACGCAATGCCTGTGGTCTTCTTAGCTACAGCTTACTACCCCCCGCATACACACCTGGGGCAGGCCTCGAATACCCGTCGCAGCGGGCCGCCGGGGTTTGCCTCGATGAAATCGGTCGCCCCTCAATCGGGGTAGGAGAGACGCCAACACGTGCACCGCTTGTAAGGTAAACCGCCATGAACACCTCCCTTTTCCACCACGAGATGAGCCTCACCCTCTACACCGTTTCGACCACACTGCTGGTGCTGTGCACATCCATGGAGGTCCTGGCCGCTGACGCCGATGAGGAGGCCATACCCTGGTTTCGACAAGACGTGCCTTCGTTCACCTTTCCTGCCCCGCAGCCGCTACAAACCGGCCGTTTCCTCAGCCAACCGGCCCTCGACAATCAACTGCTGAGCATCGAGCAAGCCGCGCCCTCGGCCTGGCAGCGTGTCTACGGCCAACCTGCTGCCCAGGCCGAACACGACATCCTCAATTCCCCCTTCGCCGCTGTCGCCGCCCCAGCCTTCAAAGGCCCCGCCCTACTGACCGTGCACGGCAATGGCGGCAGCACCCAGCGACTCGGCTTGATAGGCGGCAGCCAGCAAATCCAGGGCAACAGCAACGGCGTGCTGGTCGGCCGGGCACTGGCCGACCCAGGCAGCGACAATCTGAATGTCCAGGGTGAGAGCCTCGGCGCCTACTGGAGCCTGACCGGCGCCACCGGATGGCACGTCGACCTCAGCGCCAGCGGCGGCCGGGTCAGCGGTTACAGCCGCAACGACCAGGGCGAAAGGCAAGCGGCCGAAGGCAACGCCGTGACCCTGTCGGTCGAGGGCGGTTTCCCCATTGGCATCAGCAAGAACTGGGTGATTGAGCCCCAGGCACAATTGATCAATCAGCGCATCACCCTGGACAGCTCCAACGCCAGTAGCGGCAATGCCCAGTCCAGCGACATGAGTTCCTGGAGTGGGCGTGTCGGTGCACGTCTGAAAGGCAGTTACGACATCAACGGCTTACCGGTCGAACCCTACGTGCGTACCAACCTGTGGCACACCGTCAACAGCAGCGCTACCGTCAGCCTCGACCAGGTCGACAAGATCAGCAGCAGCCGCAGCTCATCCACCGTCGAACTGGGTCTCGGTCTGGTGGCCAAAGTCACCCCGGCCGTGAGCCTGTACGTCAGCGCCGACTACAGCAGTGATGTCGATGACAATGACCTGAATGGCTTGATCGGCAGCCTCGGCGTTCGCATGCGCTGGTGAACGCCCGGCATTCAGGGGGCTGGTGGCCGCCAACAGGCTCGCCGGACTGAGCGAGGCAACTCCCCGCCAGCCCGCCGAGCCATGCCCCCTAGCCCTGCGGACGCAATATAAGCACCGCCAACGGCGGCAGGTTCAGCGAGAGCGACAATGCCTGGCCGTGGCTGGGCGTTTCCTCGGCGAGTACCCCGCCACTGTTGCCGTAGTTGGAGCCAGCATAGATCGACGAATCGCTATTGAGCACCTCCTCCCACTGTCCGGCAAAGGGCACGCCGACGCGATACGCCTCGCGTGGCACCGGAGTGAAGTTGGCCACCACCAGCACCGGTTTACCGTCCTTGCTCCAGCGCAGCCAGGCGTAGACGCTGTTGATCGCATCGTCACCGATCAGCCACTGGAAGCCCTGGGGTACATGGTCCTGATCGTGCAACGCCGGCTCGTCGCGGTAGAGCCGGTTCAAATCGCCCACCAGTTTTTGCACGCCCCGGTGTTCCGGGTACTGCAAGAGATACCAATCAAGCTGCTGGTCATGGTTCCATTCGCGCCACTGGCCGAACTCACAGCCCATGAACAGCAGCTTCTTGCCCGGGTGGGCCCACATGAAACTCAAATAGGCGCGCAGGTTGGCGAATTTTTGCCAGCGGTCACCGGGCATCTTGTCGATCAGCGAGTGTTTGCCGTGCACCACTTCATCGTGGGAGATCGGCAGGATGAAGCGCTCGGACCAGGCGTAGACCAGGCCGAAACTCAGCTCGTTGTGGTGATGGGCGCGGTACACCGGATCCTGCTGGATGTAATGCAGCGAGTCGTGCATCCAGCCCATGTTCCATTTGTAGTCGAAACCCAGGCCGCCTTGCTGAGTGCCCTGGCTGACGCCCGGCCAGGCCGTGGACTCTTCGGCAATCACCAGTGCGCCGGGA
Source organism: Pseudomonas fluorescens (assembly GCF_019212185.1). Lineage (NCBI taxonomy): Bacteria > Pseudomonadati > Pseudomonadota > Gammaproteobacteria > Pseudomonadales > Pseudomonadaceae > Pseudomonas > Pseudomonas fluorescens. The sequence goes on along the minus strand of NZ_CP078138.1, from coordinate 3,296,651 downwards.
GCTTCGAGGTCGACCACGTCATTGAGGTGGCGGACGAAGTCGATGGCTTCAAGGTTCTCCCGCCCGCCATGCCGATTGGGCACCCACTCGCCAGCCTTGCGCGAATAGTCGCGATAGAGCATCGAGGCCACCGCGTCCACCCGCAGCCCGTCGACATGGAAATGCTTGAGCCAGTGTAATGCCGAGGCCAGCATGAAGCCGTGCACTTCGGTACGCCCGAGGTTGTAGATCAGTGTGTCCCAGTCCTGATGAAAACCTTCCAGTGGATTACCGTACTCGTACAACGCAGTGCCATCGAACTGCGCCAGACCGTGGGCATCGGTAGGGAAATGCGCCGGCACCCAGTCGAGGATCACGCCAATTTCAGCCAGGTGGCAGGCGTTGACGAAGGCGGCGAAGTCGGATGGCGATCCGTAACGTGCGCTAGGAGCAAACTGCGAAAGCGGTTGATAACCCCAGGAGCCACCAAAGGGGTGTTCCATGATCGGCATCAGTTCGATATGGGTGAAGCCCAATTCCTTGACGTAGGGAATCAGATGCTCGGCCAGCTCGGCCCAGCTGTATTGACGTGCGACCTCTCCCGCATCGTCGACTTCACAGCGCCAGGAGCCGGCGTGCAATTCATAGATCGACAAGGCGGCCTGCGGATCCTGGCGCTCGCCGCGAGCTTGCATCCAGTCCTGGTCCTGCCAATCGATGCTCAAGGGCGCGGCAACTTTCGACGCGGTGTCCGGTGGCAATTGAGTGGCCAAGGCCATGGGATCAGCCTTGAGCGGCAAAATCCCGTGCTCGCCAAGGATTTCGTACTTATAGGCCTCGCCGGCTTGCAGGCGCGGAATGAACAGCTCCCACACGCCTGAAGGATGGCGCAGGCGCATGGGGTGGCGACGTCCGTCCCAATTGTTGAAGTCGCCCACCACCGATACCCGTCGGGCATTCGGCGCCCACACGGCAAAGCGCACGCCATCGACGCCTTCGACGTTGAGCAGTTGCGCGCCGAGGCAGGCACTGAGGTCGCGGTGATTGCCTTCGGCGAACAGGTATAAATCCATCTCCCCAAGCAATTGGCCAAAGCTGTAGGGGTCCTCGCTCAGTTGTTCGCCGCCGGCCCACTGCGTGCGCAAGAGGTATGCCCCAGTGCGCGAAAAATGTCCGACGAACAGGCCCGGCACCTCGCTGCTCTCGAGATTGCCGAGTGCTTCGCCGCTGTCGCGATCAATCACCTGCACGCTCAAGGCATCCGGCAGGAAAGCGCGGATGAACTGGCCGCCCGCGCCATCGGCGTGCGGGCCAAGTAGCGCAAATGGATCCTGGTGTTCGGCGCGTACCAGCGCCTCGATATCACGCGCTGCCGGTAGCAGCGCCTCCTGTAATCCCCGTTCCTTCATGACTGCTCTCCACTTGACTCGGAAAAGGGTTTGAGTTCGCTTAACAAGCGGTGCAAACCATGCAATGGCACCGGTAACCAGGCCGGACGATTTTCGGCTTCGTACGCCACTTCATAGGCCGCCTTCTCCAGACTGAACAACATCAGCGCGGCGTCTTCAGCCCCGGGTTCCTGCCACGCATGGCCAAGATTAGCCGTTGCCAGCCGATACGCCTGGACAAACGCCTGGCTGGCTTCACGCAAATAGCGCTCGGTGACCCGTTGCCGCGCCGCATCGCCTTGTCCTGTACTGTCGACACCCTGGCCACTGCGAGCCATGGCCGCCGCGTAATCGAACGAACGCAACACGCCACTGACATCCTTATACGGACTGTGCTTGCCACGACGCTCATGCAACGGTCGCGCCGGTTCACCTTCGAAGTCGATCAAGTAGGCATCGCCCTTGATCACCAGCACCTGGCCGAGGTGTAAATCACCGTGAACGCGCATGCGCAAATCACCGGTGGCGGCCTCGGCCAAGGCTTGCACCTGGGTGAGTATGGACTTGCGTTGTTTCACTAATTGCGTGACCAGTGCCTGATCGGCAGCAGTCAGTTGCTGCTGGTGCTGCTCCAGCAGCAACAAGGCATGCTCCACCTGGGCGCCGATGGCCTTGCCCGCGGCCTTTTGATCCTTGGCTGTGGTGACCTCGCAACCGAACGCCGGATCGTCGCTGGGCAACGCCAACAACTGGTGCATTTCGGCCAGACGCTGGCCGAGCATGGCGGCGAAATCCTGCAGTTCGCCGAGGGCGTTGTAGTGCTGGTCCTGTTCCGACATGGCATCGGCCAGTTCGTCGCGAATCGCCCGTTCGAGGTTGTTCTGGGTCCACTCCCAGGCATCGCCCTGATTGCTCAGATAGCCTTGGGCGATCATCAGCAGATTGTCATCACCCTGGGCATCGCGCCGCACCACCGAGCCGAGCAGAGGCGAGATGTGCTCGAAGCCGGCGGCCGTCAGGTAGGCGCCCATTTCCAGTTCCGGGTGCACGCCGCTGGCGACCTTACGGATCAACTTCAACACCAGGCTGCCACCGATCACCACCGAACTGTTGGACTGCTCCGCCGACAGGTAACGCACTTCGGACTCGGCGCCCAGGCCCAGTTCGGCCAGGCGCGGTGTGGGTTCGAAGCGGATGTCGCCGTCGCTGGAACTGAGCACGGTTTGCGCCTGCAATCCCTGTAACACCGCGCGGATAAAGCTTTCCAGACTGAAGGCATCAGTGACCAGGCCGACCTGCCGGCCACGCCGCACTCTGGACAATGCAAGCTGCTGGGGCAGCGCCGCACTCACCTGGTCTTCTGCCAGAAAACCCAACGGCAATTGATAGCGACTGACTTGGCCTTGGCTGCTGACCTCGATCTCACTGAGCAACACCGGGTGTTGTGCATCACCAAAGCGCACGCCGTAGGCCATGTGCACCGAATCGATGCCTGCGTCCTTGCCGGCAAACCAACGACGGTTCGTCAGCCAACTCGGCAGCACGGTCTGCTCCAACAAGGTGCGCGAAGGTGCCTCAAGCAGCTCCTCCATACGCTTTTTCAGGACCAGGGTGATGAAGTCCGGCAGGCTTTGCGCCGGCTCGGCATGCCAGCTCGGCATCTGGTTTTCGGCAGCGAGGACGAACCAGTAGAAACCGTAAGGCGCCAGGGTCAGCAGGAAATTCAGCTGGCCGATGGGCGGGAAGGCATTGCCGCCGAGCATTTCCACCGGGACCATGCCGACGAATGCCGAGAGGTCCAGTTCGGCGGCCTGGGCACTGCGCGAGACGTTGGCCACACACAGGATGATTTCCTGACGGCCGTCCTCACCGGTGAACTCACGGGTGTAGGCCAGGATCCGCCGATTGCTCGGCGACAGCATTTTCAGGGTGCCCCGGCCGAACGCCTTGGATTGTTTGCGCACGGCGAGCATGCGTCGAGTCCAGTTGAGCAGCGAATGCGGGTCGCCGGCCTGGGTTTCGACATTGACCGACTGATAGCCGTATTGCGGGTCCATGATCGGTGGCAACACCAGACTGGCCGGATCGGCGCGGGAGAAGCCGCCGTTACGGTCGATCGACCACTGCATCGGTGTGCGTACGCCATCGCGGTCACCCAGGTAAATGTTATCGCCCATGCCGATCTCGTCCCCGTAGTACAGGGTCGGCGTGCCGGGCATCGACAGCAGCAGGCTGTTCAGCAGTTCGACCCGTCGCCGGTCGCGCTCCATCAATGGCGCCAGGCGCCGGCGAATACCCAGGTTGATCCGCGCCCGGCGGTCAGCGGCGTAGTAGTTCCACAGGTAATCGCGCTCGCGGTCGGTGACCATTTCCAGGGTCAGCTCATCGTGATTGCGCAGGAAAATCGCCCATTGGCAGTTCGCCGGAATCTCCGGGGTCTGACGCAGGATGTCGGTGATCGGAAAGCGGTCTTCCTGGGCCAGCGCCATGTACATGCGCGGCATCAGCGGGAAGTGGAAGGCCATGTGGCATTCGTCACCGTTGTCGCCATGGGTATCGCCGAAGTACAGCTGGGTGTCTTCCGGCCATTGATTGGCCTCGGCCAGCAGCATCCGATCCGGGTAGTTGGCGTCGATCTCGGCGCGAATCTGCTTGAGCACGTCATGGGTTTCGGGCAGGTTTTCGTTGTTGGTGCCGTCGCGCTCGATCAAATACGGAATGGCGTCAAGGCGCAGGCCGTCGATGCCCATGTCGAGCCAGTAGCGCATCACCGACAGCACCGCCTTCATGACCTGCGGGTTGTCGAAATTGAGGTCGGGCTGGTGCGAGTAGAACCGGTGCCAGAAGTATTGGCCGGCCAGCGGGTCCCAGGTCCAGTTGGATTTTTCGGTGTCGAGGAAGATGATTCGTGTGCCGTCGTACTTCTGGTCGTCATCGGACCATACGTAGAAGTCCCGCGCTGCCGAACCGGGCTTGGCTTTGCGCGCACGCTGGAACCAGGGGTGTTGGTCGGAGGTGTGATTGATCACCAGCTCGGTGATCACCCGCAGCCCGCGCTTGTGCGCTTCGGCGATAAACCGTCGGGCGTCGGCCATGGTCCCGTAGTCGCTGTGAACGCCACGGTACTCGGCGATGTCATAGCCGTCGTCACGCCGTGGCGAGGGGTAGAACGGCAGTAGCCAGATGGTGTTGACGCCGAGGTCGGCGATGTAATCGAGTTTGCTGATCAGGCCGGGAAAGTCGCCGATGCCGTCGTTGTTGGAGTCGAAATAGGATTTGACGTGAACCTGATAAATCACCGCGTCCTTGTACCAGAGCGGGTCGTTGTTGAAGGTGGCTGACCTGGGTTTCTTCGCCATGAAAATCTCCTGCTCGAATTGGGGGTGGAGCGGTGTTGCTAGTGTCCTTTGGGGGAGCGAGCCTGCTCGCGAAGGCTGCCTGACGGTGCACATATCCCTCCCTGGCGAAACACTCGCCTAGGCTCGGCGTACCTTCGCTACGGCATCCATCCGCGGCTCATCGCCTCCGGTTGGCTTCGCTAACACCTCCTCTCTGACTTGGGACTGGTGCGCCCCCCTCAAACCGATATCCGCCATATCCCGAACGGCTGATGCCAGGGCTCGATCCGCATCCACTGGGTTTTGCCATACCAGGTCCAACGGTGGCCGTTCATTAAGTCTTCGCCCTGGGTCGCGGCGTCATCGGGCAGGCCCAGTTCCCACAATGGCAACTCGAAGTGCGCCTCCTGGGCGTTGAAGGGGTCGAGGCTGACGGCGACCAGGATGAAGTTTTTGCCATCGGCGGTGCGTTTGCCGAAGTACAGGATGTTGTCGTTCCAGGCGTTGTAGACCTGCAAGCCCAAGTGGGTATGCAGTGCCGGGTTTTGTCGGCGAATTCGGTTGAGTTGGGCGATTTCGGCGATGATGTTGCCCGGTGCGGTGAAGTCGCGGATGCGGATCTGGTATTTCTCCGAATCCAGGTATTCCTCCTTGCCCGGCACCGGTGCCGACTCGCACAGCTCGAATCCCGAATACATGCCCCATAGCCCCGACCCCATGGTCGCCAGCGCGGCGCGGATGAGGAAGCCGGCGCGGCCGGACTGGTGCAGGAAGCCCGGGTTGATGTCCGGGGTGTTGACGAAAAAGTTCGGCCGGTAGCACTCGCGCCAGGGCGACTGGTTCAGTTCGGTCAGGTAGGTCGCCAGCTCGTGCTTGGTGTTGCGCCAGGTGAAATAGGTGTAGCTCTGGGAATAACCGACCTTGCCCAGGCGCGCCATCATCGCCGGGGTCGTAAAGGCCTCGGCGAGGAAGATCACTTCGGGGTGCTTGGCGCGCACGTCGCCGATCAGCCACTGCCAGAACGGCAAGGGTTTGGTGTGGGGGTTGTCGACACGGAAGATCTTCACCCCTTCCTCGACCCAGCCAACCACAATGTCGCGCAACTCCAGCCAGAGACTGGGGATGGCGTCGGCGGCGTAGAAGTCGACGTTGACAATATCCTGGTACTTTTTCGGTGGATTCTCCGCGTACTTGATCGTGCCGTCCGGCCGCCAGTTGAACCAGCCGGGATGCTGTTCAAGCCAGGGGTGGTCCTGGGAGCACTGGATGGCGAAGTCAAGGGCGATTTCCAGGCCATGGTCGTTGGCCGCCGCCACCAGGCGGCGAAAGTCTTCGCGCGTGCCCAGTTGCGAGTGAATCGCTTCGTGCCCGCCCTCCTCGCTGCCAATCGCATAGGGACTGCCCGGATCATCGGGGCCGGCGGTCAGGGAATTGTTCGGGCCTTTGCGGTGGCTGCGGCCGATGGGGTGGATCGGCGGGAAATACAGCACGTCAAAACCCATGTCCTGGATCATCGCCAGTCGTGAATGGACATCGTTAAAGGTGCCGTGGCGCGCTGGATCGTCGGTGATCGAGCGGGGAAACAGCTCGTACCAACTGGCGAACTGCGCCAGTTCGCGCTCCACATCCAGCGGATACTCGGGACTCAGGCTCAGATAAGGCCGGTGATCGGCCGCCGCCATCAGCCAGCGGCTGTGGGGGTGCAGGAACAACGCCACCTGTTCGGTTTCCAGCAGTCCCTCAAGCTGATGCCGCAGCGCCGCCAGTTCCTCACTCAAGGCCCCGTCGCTGCGCTCGGCGGCGTGCTGGACCTGCTGACGTCCCTCCTGCAACTCGAGACTCACCGGCACCCCGGCGCCGTGTTTTTTCTCCAGCTCATAACAGAAGCTGGCGAACTGATCGATCCAGGCCTCGATGCAATAGCGGTAGCGACCCGGCGCGAGAACCTTGAACTGGCCCTGCCAGGCGTTGTTGCCCAGATCTTTCATGACGTCGGTGTGCCAGATCGAGGTCGCCTCGTTACACCAACGCACCCGCACGGCCAGCTTGTCGTGACCGTCGGCAAACACCTTGCTATGCACCGTCACCGTCTGCCCGGCAACGGCCTTGACCGCAAACTGCCCACCATCGAGCACCGGCTGGGTGCTCTCAATGGCAATGCGCGGCAGCAGCAAGGCCTGCGCCAGGGGCAAATGTGGTTGGTAATTTTGCAAATCATCGTGCAGTTGGATCGGTTGTTCGGTCGTCATCGAGCATCACCCCTTACGCCCCATGGACGCTCTTGTGCCTGATTTCAGTGCCTGTGTGACCCACTTAAGTTTCCGAGCACCAGGACCCGGGAAAAGTTCAGCCGGATCTGCAATCCGCCAGACGGTGGAATCAATTCACCGTGCCTGCGGTCCATCGCACTAAGCCAAGCACAAAAGAGGCCACCACGATGAGCATACCGACCCCACCAGAAACGCCGGATCCAAACATCGACCAACCGATCCTGCCGCCCACCGACCCCGAGCCCGTCCCGGAAAAAGACCCGGTACCACCCGGCACCATGCCGCCGGTGGGTGATCCACCGCCGGAGGAACCGCCGATTCGGGTGTAAACCACTGATCCTGCGCGAGCCAGTTGACGATCCCATGACGGTCGTCACTGCTCGTCTTTATCCAGCCACCGCACAATGACCGGCATCACACTGAACACCGCCAACGCCAGCAACGTACTCAGCACCGCCGTCGACTCTCGCCCCAGTCCGGCGGCGACGCCGATGGCGGCGGTCATCCACAGCCCGGCGGCGGTGGTCAGGCCTTTGACGTGGCTTTCGTCGCCGTCCTTGTTTTTCAGGATGGTCCCGGCGCCGAGGAAGCCGATACCGGCGATCACGCCCTGGACCACCCGGCTCATGGCGTCGGACTCTGCGCCTGCAACTTGCGGCACCAACACGAACAGCGCCGCACCCATGGCCACCAGCATGTGGGTACGCACGCCGGCGGCCTTGCCTTTCTGCTCCCGTTCGAAGCCGAGGATCGCCCCCAGCAACGCGGCGATCAGCAGGCGCACGGTGATGCGGGTCAGTTGTGCGGCGTCGCCGATATCGGCGAATTCGGCTTGCAGAGTGATCCAGACTTGGTGCCACCAGGCGTCCATCGGGGAGTCCTCGAAAGGTGCAGGGATAGTCGATGGACAGCACTGACCGCTAATCGGTTGCAGCGAACGATGCGCGCGGCCTGCCCCCTAAAGAATAGATCCGCCCAACTGGAGAATCCCATGCCTGTACGCATCGAAAACCAGACCTGTTTTTTCATCACCGAGAACGGCGAAGAAATTCGCCTGGCGGCCGACGTAACGGTGATCACTGACGGCGAGAAATCCATGTCGGCGGTCGACCTCGACGGCCGGCGCGTGTTCATCACCGAAGCAGAAGCCGACGCATTGACCGTAGCAGGCGCCACCGATGGACGCCGACACCTGCGGGTCACCGACAGTGATTCGGTGATTTAACTGATACAGATCACAACCGCCGCGAACGCCCTGTGTCAGGCGCTCGCGGCACGCCTGGCGGGGTGCATCAAGTTGTCGCAGGGGCGCTTGTGCAACGCATCTGATCCGCTTTTTTATCCAATACCTGAGTCTGTTATGCAAACAGTTGCGCGCTCATAGTGCATCGGCCTGATGGAGGCTGATGAGCGAAAGACCATGAGCGAAAAAATCCCCGTCCGATTAGTAGAAACATTCGAGCCTTCGCGTCCAAAGATGAAGGCCAAATCCAGCGACAACCAGATCCACACCCGGAGCTTCACCGGTTTGTTCCGCAACCTGCGCGTCGCCGGCGCGGGCTTTCTGTTTTTAGCCTTCTTCGGCACCGTGTGGCTGAACTGGGGTGGGCGCCAGGCCGTGCTCTGGGACCTCTCGGAAAGCAAATTCCACATCTTCGGCGCCACCTTCTGGCCTCAGGATTTCATCCTGTTATCGGCGCTGCTGATCATCTGCGCCTTCGGCCTGTTCGCTATCACTGTGTTTGCCGGGCGGGTCTGGTGTGGCTACACCTGCCCGCAAAGCTCGTTCACCTGGCTGTTCATGTGGTGCGAAAAGGTCACCGAGGGCGAACGCAACCAGCGGATCAAGCTGCAAGCGGCGCCGTGGACCCTGAACAAGCTGCTGCGGCGTTCGGCCAAGCACACGATGTGGCTGGCGATCAGCGTCATGACCGGCCTGACCTTCGTCGGCTACTTCACCCCGATCCGGCCGTTGGCCGAAGAGCTGCTGACCCTGCAAATGGCCGGCGTCAGCCTTTTCTGGGTGCTGTTCTTCACTGCCGCGACCTACATCAACGCCGGCTGGCTGCGCGAAGCGGTTTGCATGCACATGTGCCCGTACGCCCGGTTCCAAAGCGTGATGTTCGACAAGGACACCCTGACCATCTCCTACGACAGTGCCCGTGGCGAAAATCGCGGCCCGCGCAAACGCGAGGTGAAACCGGCGGCTGTCGGCCTCGGCGATTGCATCGACTGCCAGCTGTGCGTGCAGGTCTGCCCCACCGGTATCGACATCCGCGACGGCCTGCAGATGGAATGCATTGGCTGCGCGGCGTGCATCGATGCCTGCGACTCGATCATGGACAAGATGGGCTACGCCCGTGGCCTGATCAGCTACACCTCGGAGCACCAGTTGCAGGGCGGCAAGACCCACCTGCTGCGCCCGCGACTGGTGGGTTACACCCTGGTGCTGGTGGTGATGATCGGCGCGCTGGTGCTGGCGCTGATGGAACGGCCGATGGTGTCGCTGGACGTCAGCAAGGACCGCGGCCTGTTCCGCGAAAACAGTCAGGGCCAGATCGAGAACATCTACAGTCTCAAGGTCATCAACAAGACCCAGCAACGCCAGGACTATCAATTGTCGCTGGTGGACGCCGACGGCTTCCAGCTCCAGGGCAAGACCGAGTTGAGCCTGGCTCCCGGCGAGATCCTCGATGTGCCGGTGTCAGTAGCGATGCTGGCCGACAAGGCCGACCGCAGCTCGCAGACCCTGTACTTCAAGGTGACCGACAGCGACGAGCCCGAGGTCAACAGCGTGGCGAAAAGCCGGTTTGTTGCGCCGACCAACCGTTGAGCCATTACACTGCGGTGCTGCATTCGCGAGCAGGCTCGCTCCCACATTGACCGGGCGGCACTCCGCCGCTCGGCGAAACAAGCACCGCGATCTTCCTGAATGACACCCATCGGGCCCTCAATGAAACGCTACGAAAAATTCGCTGACGACATTGCCGAACTGATCCGCTCCGGTGTGCTTGGCCCCGGCCAGCGCGTGCCGTCGGTGCGCTACGCCAGCCAGACTTACGGGGTCAGCCCGTCCACGGTGTTCCAGGCCTATTACCTGTTGGAGCGCCGTGGGCTGATCCGCGCCCGGCCGCGCTCCGGCTACTTCGTCAACACCCACGCGCCCAGCCCGTTCTCGGAGCCGGTGATCAGCAGCGAGGTCAACGAGTCCACCGAAGTCGACGTCAGCGAACTGGTGTTCTCGGTACTCGACTCGATCAAGGACCCGCACACCGTGCCCTTCGGCTCGGCATTCCCCAGCCCGGCCCTGTTTCCGCTGCAACGCCTGGCACGCTCGCTGGCCAGTGCCAGCCGCGAGATGGACCCACGGATGGTGGTCACCGACCTGTCGCCAGGCAACCCACAATTGCGCCGGCAAATCGCCCTGCGCTACATGGTCGGCGGGCTGATGTTGCCCATGGAAGAACTGCTGATCACCAACGGCGCGCTGGAAGCCCTGAACCTGTGCCTGCAGGCGGTCACCGAACCCGGCGACCTGGTGGCCATTGAGGCCCCAGCGTTCTATGCCAGCCTGCAAGTGCTGGAACGGCTGAAACTCAAGGCCGTGGAAATCCCCGTGCACTCGCGCGATGGCATCGACCTCGGGGTGCTGGCGCAAACCCTAGAGCGCCATCCGATCAAGGCCTGCTGGTGCATGACCAGCTTCCAGAACCCGATGGGCGCGACCATGCCCGAGGCGAAGAAGCAGGAACTGGTGGAGTTGCTGCGTCGCCATCAGGTGCCGCTGATTGAAGACGACGTGTACGCTGAGCTCTATTACGGGCAACAGGCGCCCAAGCCGGCCAAGGCGTTCGACACCGAAGGGCTGGTAATGCATTGCGGTTCGTTCGCCAAGAGCCTGGCGCCCGGCTATCGGATCGGCTGGGTGGCGGCCGGTCGTTATGCGCAGAAAATCGAACGGCTGAAACTGATGACCTCGCTCTGCGCCTCGATGCCGGCCCAGGCGGCGATTGCCGACTACCTGCAACACGGCGGCTACGACCGCCACCTGCGCAAGCTGCGCTACGCCCTGGAAGAACAACAGAGTGCGATGTTGGCGGCGATTGCCCGTTACTTTCCAGCGCAGACCCGGGTCAGCCAGCCGGCCGGCGGCTACTTCCTGTGGCTGGAGTTGCCGGCGCAGATGGATTCGTTGAAGTTGTTCCAGATGGCCCTGGCCCAGGGCATCAGCATCGCGCCGGGGCCGATCTTTTCGCCGACCCAGCGCTTTCGCAACTGCATCCGCCTGAACTACGGCAGCCCGTGGACCGAGGACAGCGAAAAGGCCATGGAAACCCTCGGCCGCATCGTGCGGTCGTTCTAGCGGCCGCCGCCGAGTTCGATGAAAGTCCCGGTGGAGTACGACGCCTTGTCCGACAGCAGCCAGATGATTGCCTCGGCCACTTCTTCCGGGCGTCCGCCACGGGCCATGGGAATCGCCGATTCGAGTTTGCTGACCCGATCGGCATCGCCGCTCAGGGCGTGGAAGTCGGTGTAGATATAGCCCGGGCGCACGGCGTTGACGCGAATGCCTTCGCCGGCGACTTCCTTGGATAGACCGATGGTGAAGGTATCCAGCGCGCCCTTGGAGGCGGCGTAGTCGACGTATTCGCCCGGCGAGCCGAGACGTGCGGCCACCGACGAGACGTTGACGATGCTGCCGCCCTGCCCGCCGTGCTTGGGCGACATGCGCAGCACGGCATGCTTGGCACAGAGGATCGGACCCAGGACATTGGTTTTCATGATCTTGAGGATACGGAGCTCGGACATCTCCTCGACCCGGGATTTGTGCCCGACCGTGCCGGCATTGTTCACCAGCGCGGTGACCCGGCCCAGTTCGTGGTCGACGCGCTGGAACAGGCTGATGACTTCATCCTCGATGCTGACATCGGCACGCACCGCGATCGCCTGGGCACCGAGGGCCAGGACTTGCTCCAGGACCTTGTGCGCGGAGTCTTCATCGGCCTGATAGTTGATGCAGATGCGATAGCCTTGCTCTGCGGCCAGCAGCGCCGTGGCCGCGCCAATCCCGCGACCGCCTCCGGTGATGATGATGACTTTTTCCATGTTCGAACCTCTCCCCCCAATTCCGCAATACCGCCTACAGGTTTCTATGTCAGGCCTGAACCAAGGAGCAAGAATACCCGCCACCGCCAGGTTTTGCATGGCTTCGCCTCACGGCCTACCCAACAGATGACTCATCGCCGTCTTCAACTTCATCGGCCGCACCGGTTTGTGCATCAGGGTATGGCCCAGCTCGCGGATCTGCTGTTTGAGTTCGTTGCTGTAATTGGCCGTTATCATCATCGCCGGAATCGCCGAACCGCGCCGGGCGTTGATCCGGGCCACGGCATCGACCCCGTTTTGCTCATCGTCCAGATGATAGTCGGCAATCAGCAAATCGGCTTCGGCGTGGTAGTTATCGACCTGCCGTGCCAAGTCCTGTTCCGACAGCGCGGTCACCACCCGACAGCCCCAGCCTTCGAGCAAGGTGCGCATGCCGGCGCAAATCGCCGCGTCGTTATCCAGCACCCAGACCCGTGCCCCGCGCAAACGCTCGAGCATCGGTTCGCTCATGACCAGGTTGGGTAAAGCTTTGGGCGCGGTCGCGCTGAGGGGGACTTCGATGGCGAACATCGAACCCTTGCCCGGCCACGAGCGCACGTGGATCCGGTGGCCAAGAATCCCGGCGATTTTCTCGACAATCGCCAGGCCCAACCCCAGCCCCCGATCCTGATGGGGACGCTGTACATCACCGCGCTTGAACTCCTGGAAAATTTCTTCCAGGCGATCCTCAGCGATGCCCATGCCGCTGTCCCAGACCTCGATCGACAAACGCTGGTGCTTGCGCCGGCAGCCCAGCACCACACGCCCACTATAGGTGTAGCGGATGGCATTGCTCAGCAGATTGCGCAGGATCCGCGCCAGTAACTGGATGTCGCTGCGCACCAGCGCCGAGCAACCGACAAAATGCAGGGCCAGGCCTTCGCTGCGGGCGACCTGGGTGTACTCGGCGGCAAGGTTCTCCAGCAGCTCGCTCAAGGCGAAGGGTGCGATGTCCGGGGTGATCACGCCGGCATCCAGCTTGGAAATATCCACCAGGGTGCCCAACAGATTCTCCACGTCCTCCAGCGAATTGCTGACATTGCGCACCAGATTCTCATTGGCCAGTGGCTCGCGGCGTTCAAGCAAGGCGCTGGTGAACAGACGTGCGGCATTCAGCGGTTGCAGCAAGTCGTGGCTGACTGCCGCAAGAAATTTGGTTTTCGACAGATTGGCCCGTTCGGCGTCCAGCTTAGCCTCGCGCAGGCGCGACTCGACACGGCGACGCTCATCGATCTCGCTGCGCAGTTGGTCGTTGAGGGTGGTCAGTTCCGCCGTGCGTTCACGTACCCGCAACTCCAGGCTTTGATAGGCCTGGTGCAGCGCCTCGGCGGTGCGCCGACGCTCGGTGATGTCGCGAATCAGGACGAAAATCCCCACCACTTCGCCGGTGGCCAGGCGATTGGGCACGTAGGAACGCAGCATGTAGCGCTCCTGGTTGTTGATGTTGGTCTCGGCGAACTCGAAGGTCACACTCTCCCCGGCCAGCGCCCGCGCCACGTAGGACTCCAGGCGCTGGTAGTGCTGCTCGCTGTGCACTTCGCGCAGACTCTGGCCGAGCATCACGCCCCGTGGCCAGCAGTACCACTGCTCGTAGACCTTGTTGGTGAACTCGTAGACCAGATCGGCGTTGAGGTAGGCAATCAGCGCCGGCACATGGTCGGTGATCAGGCGGATCCAGCGTTCGCTTTCAGCCAGGGCTTCGGCGTGCTGGTAGCGCTCGGTGATGTCGGTAAAGGTGTTGACGAAGCCGCCGGTAGGCAACGGATGGGTGCGGATTTCCAGAACCCGGCCATCGTACAGGCGCTGTTCGCATTCCTGCACCGGACGGCCGTTGTGGTCGCGGCTGGCCGGGGTTAGCAGTTGCAGCTCGCTGTCGCCAATCACCTCGGCGAACGGTCGATGGGCCGCTACCGGCGCCAGCCCGCTGAGTTCCAGAAAGCGCCGGTTCCACAGCTCGAGGATGCCCTCGGCATTGACCATCGCCACCCCTTGCGAGAGATTGTCCACCGCCCGCTGTAACAGGTGGGACTTCTGCGCCACCGCCTGCTCGCGGCGCAGGGTTTCATTGAGTTTGACGTCGGTAATGTCGGTGAACAGGATCACCCGCCCGCCCTCTTGGGTCGGGCGCTCGCTGACCTGCAGCCAGCGGCCATTTTGCAGGCGATACAGAAGATTTTCGTCGGCGTGCCCGCGCGGTTCCTCGGTAAACAGCCCAGTGCCGGCCATCAACCGCTTGACCTCGCTCAGGCGCATGCCGGCAATAATACGCACCCGGCAGTTGCTCCAGAACGCCTTGAAGCGACTGTTGCACAACACGATGCGTTGGTCCGAGTCGAACAGCACAAAGGCGTCGGAAATGCTTTCGATGGCATCGATCAGGTGCTGGTGCGCGGTCTCGGCACGCAGGCGTGCTTCGCTGAGCAGGTGGTTGCCGGCCTTGAGCTCGGCCATCGCCTGGTTCAGCGCATCGGTTCGCTCACGCACCTGTTCGGCCAGCACCACTGAATGCTGGAACGCCGCGTAGGGGTCGTTGCCACGGGTGCTGCCGGATTCGATGCGCTCGATCAGCGCACTGTTGATCCGTTGCAGTTTCGCCTTGTCACGCTGCAGCTCGGCAATCTGCGCCTGCAGCTCAGCGGTGTCCGGGAGCGCGGCCACGGGCAATGGCAACCCCGGTGAACGTCTGGTTGATATGCATGCCATTGAACTGTTCTCCGTAGGTGTTGAAGCCCATCACCCGCTGCTCGCGCAGGAAGCCACCGATCTGTTCCAGGCTGCCCGCATCCTGCAACTCCAGGCGGCGCAGAAAACAGTCGCAGCCAATGGTCAGCAGCAGCTCGCCGAGGCGTTCCTGCAGGCCATCGAACAGTTGTTCCAGGTTCGGCAGCATGGGCCCGGGGGTCATGGCGGTGAGGACAATGCCGTTTTCCACGGCGCAGTAAAAACTCAGGCTCAGGTCGGCATGCACCTGCTGGATTGCGCGCACGTAATATTGCTGGTTGATCCGCACCGCCAACGGATGCGCGGCGAAGATCCGGTGATCCAGCTCGCTCACCGGCACGCCGATGTGCCGCGCGTACTCCTCGGCGGCGGGCTCTGCGTTAAGCTCAAACACCCGCCGGGAGGCACTGTCGGCACCGGTCACCACCAGTTTTTCCTCTCGCGGGAGGATGTGGTGGGTGGTGAAAACTTCGAAGTCCAGCCAAGTGTTGACCAGTACCACCACCGCCGCACCACTGTGGAATTCGCCACCAAAATAGACGTGGGTGTGGGTCAGGTAGTTGTCGTCGCCGGCTGAACCGCCGAAATGCGGGATGTCACCGAGGGCCGCGCTGAGGGCCGCGAGAACCATTTCCTCTCGGCTCGACAGGCCATCGAGCAGGGTCAGGGCGAAGCTGTTGCCCTTGATCGGCGCCAGTGTGTTGCTGCGACAGCCACTGACCAGGCGTTCGACCATCTGCTGGGCGTCGATCAGGCTGAAGTGCTCCATTTCGTCGATTAATTCGGTCGAGATGGAGAAGTGCCGATGGTCAAAGCCCACCGCGCTGACGCAGTTGCGGCCATAGCCCTGAGGGGTGATTTCGCCGGCGCTGGTGCAGCCCACCAGGCGAATCCCGCCGAAACTTTCCTGCAAGGCCTGGCCCAGCGCCTGCAGGTCGTACTCGGCCGAACAGAAGAACAGTACGAAGCCCAGGTGCGGATGCAACAACTGCCCCGCCAGTTCCTGGGCGGCCTGTTGGGCATCGCCGGCCTGGGACATGGCGCTGACAACGCCTTCATTGGGAACCTGCTGCATGGTCGCCTCCGGCAGGTGCGCATGATTGAGGGTGAAGTGTACGAAGGCGCCGAGGCTGGACCTATGCTACTTGGGTAGCGGTCGGGGGCTTCGATGGGATGAAAAGCCAATACAAGGCCACTGGAAACTGAACACAGAACCTGAGGGAGCTAGCCTGCTAGCTCCCTCAGGTTCTGTGGTATGTCGCCAATCTGTATCCACCCTCTGACCGAACAGCACTCCCCAGACAACGGCCGATGCGCGACCGCCATCCGGGGGGCTGTGCAGGGTTTACCAGGTCAGTACCGCGCCGACGGCGAAGGTATCGGTGTCTTCGTTCTGCGCGCTGGAGTCGTGGCCGGTGAGTTCGAACTGGTTGTACTCGGCGACCAGCTTGAGGTTGTCATTGACGTCATGGAACAACGCGATGCCGCGGGTCTCGTAGTCCGCGCCGCTGCCAACCACGCCGTTGCCGTCATCCTTAGTCTTGCCGTAGGACAGCGCTACGCGGTTCTTGCCGACTTTATATGAGCCCTGCAGCAGATAACCATCGCTGTCGACATTGCGCAGGGTCGGTTCGCCGGCGTTGTTGGTGTAAAACGGATTGATGCCCTTGGCCTGGAACCCGGAACCCGTCAGCGACAGGCCGCCGATCTTGGCTTGCACGCCATAACCGACCCCCTTGGAGGTCACGGTATCGACCGTTGAATCGGTATTGTCTGAAGTCTGGTAGCTGCCGTTGACCCAGCTGTAGATCTGCGCTCCGGCCAGGTCGAACTGATAGGTGATCTCGGTCTCGGTCCGTGGATTTTCCTGGTAGGCCTTGCCGGTCGGGCTGCTGTCGTTGGTGTCCACCGGGTCCATGATCCCCACCGCCACGCGCAAGCCGTCCAGCACCGGGGTGCGGTAAGTGATCTGCGACGTCGGGAACGGGTACGGATAGCCGGTGCCGATGTTGCCGAACGACACGCCGCCACCATCCACCAGGCCCAGGGTGTCGCTGACCTGGCCATACCCAGCCAGCAACTCATCGAGGAGGATGTTGGAGCGGGCAAACAACCCAAAGTCCTTACCAATCAGCACCTCGCCCCACTCCGGATTGGCCACCGTGCCGTAGAACTGCCGCACATCGATAGCGGTGTCGGTGCCGTTGGTTTCGCTGTCGTTGATGGTCACCCAGAACGAAGCCCGTGCCCCCAGTTTGAGGTCGTCGACCTGCTTGCCCATGTTGAAACCCAGGTAGTTGGGCAAAAAGCCCATCTTCACCCGCGATTGGCGGCGATCGTACTGGTCACCCTCACGGTCGACGTCGCTGTTCACATAGAAGGCGTTGATGTAACCGTCGGTGGAGAATGTGGTCTGGTCCTTGTCGTACAGCATGATCTCGGCCTGTACGACGGAGCTCAGGCCCAGGGTGGACAAGGTGGCGATAAAGGCTGGCAAGAAACGGTGCTGGAAATTCTTATTGTTGTGCATGGCGCGCTCCGCGACGGGGGGACTTGATGTCGGAGGCGATTATCGAAAGCGGACAGACGGCGGCCTACGCTGCCTTGGAGGGAGTTTGCGGGTGCTTTGGACGGGCCGGTGGTGCGCGGCAACTTAGGCCCAAGACCGGGCCGGGCCTGGGCCCGGGACTTTGGGCTTAGGCCGCTGGAAGGCAGCGACCCACGACTCAGTAAGCGGCCTTGAAGGCCATGTACCCCGCCACCAGTACACAGACGCTGGCAAAGCCCAGTTGCAGGGCGCGGGCCGGAACCCGGGCGCAAAGCCTGCGACCCAGCACCATGCCGACGATGCTGGCGACAATAAAGGCCACCCCCAGCCGGTCGATACGTACGCCGGCATGCAAGGCGCCGATCACCCCAATCGCAGAGATCAGGCTGATCACCATCAACGAAGTGGCGACGATGCCGCGCATCTGTACATCGGTCAGTTGCTTGAACGCCGGGACAATCAGAAAGCCCCCTCCCACCCCCAGCAATCCGGAGACCACGCCCGTCACCGCGCCCAGGGTAGCCAGGGTCGCGGTGCACTTGGCGGTCCAGGAAAAGCGCCCGGTGTGTTGGTCGAGCATGCAGTTCTTCTGGCCCCAGTTGGCATGGCCATGATCGTTCGGCCCGGCGTCCAGCCGCTCACGGCGGAGCATGCGTGCGGCCACCAGGAGCATCAGCAGACTGAACAGGATCATCAGGATCTTTTCCGAGAGTTGATGCGCGAAATAGATGCCCAATGGCGAAAACAGCGCGCCCAACAGGGCAATCAACAGCGCCGCGCGGTAACGCACCAGGCCGTGGCGCAGGCCGTCGATGGCGCCCACCGCCGCCGCGCTGCCCACTGCGAACAACGCCACCGGGGCTGCGTCGGTCATGCTCCAACCAAGGCCGAGCACCAGCGCCGGCACCGCGAGGATGCCGCCACCGGCCCCGGTCAAGCCCAGGACCAACCCCATCACCACGCCAAACAGACTTGCCAGCAACATAAAACACTCGTCTTTCAGGGACAAAAGCCGGGAGCGCCCGGTATCGATGCACGACAGTCTAAATCCCGCACTGCTGTTTTACCTGCGGATATGCCGTCGAACTGGTCAATCGAGTAAAAATCCTACTAACCTCTGGGCTTGACCTGACCGGAGCGGACCTTATGCCCGCCTTGTTCCAAGCTTTTTTCGACGACGCCTCCAAGACCTGCACCTACGTGGTCTACGAACAGGAAGGTGGTGCCTGCGCGATCGTCGATCCGGTGCTCGACTACGACCCGGCCTCGGGCCGTACGGGTACCGGCGAGGCTGACCGAGTGATCCGCTTCGTGCACGCACATCGCTTGCAGGTGCAATGGCTGCTGGAGACCCACGCCCATGCCGATCACCTGTCCGCGGCGCCATACCTGCGCCGCGAACTGGGTGGACGAATCGGTATTGGCCAGCACATCGGCACGGTGCAGAAGGTGTTCAAGCAGCTGTTCAACCTCGAAGCCGAGTTTTCGGTGGATGGCTCACAGTTCGATCACCTGTTCGCCGCCGATGAACCATTCGCCATCGGCAACATGACAGCCAAAGCCCTGCATGTACCCGGCCATACCCCGGCGGACATGGCCTACCTGATCGACAATGACTCGATCCTGGTCGGCGACACGCTGTTCATGCCCGACGTCGGCACCGCCCGCTGCGACTTCCCCGGCGGTGATGCCCGGCAGCTATACGCCTCGATCCAGCGCCTGCTGGCCTACCCGCCCGCCACCCGCCTGTACGTTTGCCACGACTATCCACCGACCGGCCGCGAGCTGCAGTGCCAGAGCAGCGTGGCCGAACAACGGGCGCACAATATTCATGTGCACGACGGCATCGATGAAGCGGCTTTCGTCGAGATGCGCACCCAACGGGATGCCGGGTTGGGTATGCCGACGCTTTTACTGCCAGCCATTCAGGTCAATGTGCGGGCCGGGAATTTGCCAACCGCGGAAGGCAATGGTGTGAGGTACTTGAAGATTCCTCTCGATTCAATATGAGAAACGTCTTCTAACTCACTGATAGGTAACAATTCCTATCATCTCCGACGACAGTGATGAACTTGGAATCAAGGACACATGCGCACACACTCCATTGGCCAATCAATCAATGGAGCTTTACCGGAATGGATTTTCGTCGTAATCACAGTGACATGACGCCGCAACAGAAAAGCGACTTCATCAATGCCATCCTGCTGCTGAAAAACAACGTGGGCAGCGTGCTCCGTCCGGGCCTGCAGAGTCGCTACGATGACTTTGTGCAGATCCACAAGAACTCAATGGGAGCTGGTAACCCACTGGTACCCAACCCCCATCGCAGCCCCTTGTTCTACCCGTGGCACCGCGTGTTCCTGCGCCAGTTTGAGGTGGCCTTGCAAACCGCTGCGGGCAATCCCGGCATTACCCTGCCCTATTGGAACTGGCAACTCACCGGCAAGGAAAATCCCTTTACCCAGGCATTCCTGGGCGGCAACGGTGACAACTCCCAGGAACAGCGGGTAACCGGCGGGCCTTTTTCCAGGGAGCATTCGCAGTTCATCGTGGCTGTCTGGGACAACGGCGTCGGCAATACGGGGATACGCCGCGATCTCGGCGCGACAGGCAGTTTGCCGTCGCCGGAGCAAATTATTGCAACGCTGAACCGGACGCCTTATTGGAGCCTGGAGAACGGCTGGGAAAACTTTTCCGAGACCGATCTTCATAATCCGGTGCATGCCTGGATAGGTGGCGACATGGCAACAGCCTCCTCGCCCAACGATCCGATATTTTTCCTGCACCACTGTTACCTCGACCTGCTGTGGGAACGCTGGAGACTGCAACACCCCAACGTTGAGTCTTTCCCACAGCGACCTGACGAAGCGGATATGAACGAAACCCTGCTGGTATTTAATCCTGTCAACGAACCGGCGCCCTGGGTGCAGACCTACACCGTGCGCCAGACGTTGTTCACTGAAAATCTTGACTACCGCTATGTCGATATCTGATCGGCATGCCGCTCAATTGCCCAGGGTCATGCCATTGGCCGGCAACGGCAGTGCGGTCTTGTAGCGCACCTGCTTGAGGGCAAAACTGGAACGGATGTTGGCCACACCCGGCACCTTGGTCAGGAAGTCCATCATGAATCGTTCCAGCGACTGAATGGTCGGCACCAGCACCCGGATCAGGTAGTCCGGGTCGCCGGCCATCAGGTAACACTCCATCACCTCCGGGCGGTCGGCGATGGCTTCTTCAAAGTGCTGCAACGCCTCTTCCACCTGCTTTTCCAGGCTGACGTGGATGAACACATTAACGTGCAGACCCAGCAGGTCGGCATCCAGCAGAGTCACCTGCTCGCGAATCAGCCCCAGTTCTTCCATGGCCTTGACCCGGTTGAAACAGGGGGTGGGCGACAGGTTGACCGAGCGGGCCAGGTCGGCATTGGTGATGCGTGCGTTCTCCTGAAGGCTGTTGAGAATGCCGATATCGGTACGGTCCAGTTTACGCATGAGACGAAATCACCTGTTTTTTATGTTTATGCAGTTTTTTTATCCTCAAATGATCTTTCATGCAACGAAACAGAGATAAATATTCTTCTGCGGCGGGCCTATGATTGTTGTAGGACAAGATTCATCCGACCCGGACGAAAACTGTCAGCTCACTACAAGAAATTCACAAGATCGAGCGTAGAAGCCATGACCCAAGCGTATGAACCGCTGCGTCTTCACGTGCCTGAACCCTCGGGCCGTCCTGGATGCAAAACCGACTTCTCCTACCTGCACCTGACCGATGCCGGCACGGTGCGCAAGCCCCCCATCGACGTAGAACCGGCTGACACCGCCGACCTGGCCCGTGGCCTGATCCGTGTGCTCGATGACCAGGGCAACGCCCTGGGCCCGTGGGCTGAAGGGGTGCCGTCCGAGATCCTTCGCAAGGGCATGCGCGCCATGCTCAAGACGCGGATCTACGACAACCGCATGGTGGTCGCCCAGCGTCAGAAAAAAATGTCGTTCTATATGCAGAGCCTTGGCGAAGAAGCCATCGGCAGCGCTCAGGCCCTGGCCCTGAACATCGATGACATGTGCTTCCCGACCTATCGCCAGCAAAGCATCCTGATGGCCCGAGAGGTGCCGCTGGTGGACCTGATCTGCCAACTGCTGTCCAACGAGCGCGATCCGCTCAAGGGTCGCCAGTTGCCGATCATGTACTCGGTCAAGGACTTCGGCTTCTTTACCATTTCCGGCAACCTCGCCACCCAATTCATCCAGGGCGTGGGCTGGGGCATGGCCTCGGCGATCAAGGGCGACACCAAAATCGCCTCGGCCTGGATCGGCGACGGTGCCACCGCCGAGTCGGACTTCCACACCGCCCTGACCTTTGCCCACGTGTACCGCGCGCCGGTGATCCTCAACGTGGTCAACAACCAGTGGGCCATTTCCACCTTCCAGGCGATTGCTGGCGGTGAAGCCACCACCTTTGCCGGACGTGGCGTGGGTTGCGGCATCGCCTCGCTGCGGGTCGACGGCAACGACTTTGTCGCGGTGTATGCCGCTTCCGCCTGGGCGGCAGAGCGCGCACGGCGCAACCTCGGCCCGACCATGATCGAATGGGTCACCTACCGCGCTGGTCCGCACTCGACCTCCGACGATCCCTCGAAATACCGTCCGGCCGATGACTGGAGCCACTTCCCGCTGGGTGACCCGATTGCCCGCCTGAAGCAGCACCTGGTGAAAATCGGCCAGTGGTCCGAAGAGGAACACAGCGCCGTCAGCGCCGAACTGGAAGCCGAAGTGATCGCCGCGCAGAAACAGGCCGAGCAGTACGGCACCCTCGCCGGCGGGCAGATTCCGAGCGCCGCGACCATGTTCGAGGACGTCTATAAAGAGATGCCGGAGCACTTGAAGCGCCAGCGTCAAGAGTTGGGGATCTGAGATGAACGATCACAACAACCATATCGAGCTGGAAACCGCCATGACCACCACTACCATGACCATGATCCAGGCCCTGCGCTCGGCCATGGATGTGATGCTTGAGCGAGACGATAACGTCGTGGTGTTCGGCCAGGATGTCGGCTATTTCGGTGGCGTGTTCCGCTGCACCGAAGGCCTGCAGAATAAGTACGGCACCTCGCGGGTGTTTGATGCGCCAATCTCGGAAAGCGGCATCGTCGGCGTTGCTGTCGGCATGGGTGCCTACGGCCTGCGTCCGGTGGCGGAAATCCAGTTCGCCGACTACGTCTACCCGGCTTCCGACCAGATCATTTCCGAAGCCGCGCGCCTGCGTTATCGCTCGGCCGGCGAATTCACCGCGCCCATGACCTTGCGCATGCCATGCGGCGGCGGCATCTACGGTGGCCAGACCCACAGCCAGAGCATCGAGGCGATGTTCACCCAGGTCTGCGGCCTGCGCACCGTGATGCCGTCCAACCCCTATGACGCCAAGGGCCTGCTGATCGCCTCCATCGAAAACGATGACCCGGTGATCTTCCTTGAGCCCAAGCGCCTGTACAACGGCCCGTTCGACGGTCACCACGACCGCCCGGTAACGCCGTGGTCGAAACACCCGGCCGCACAGGTCCCTGACGGTTACTACACGGTGCCGCTGGACGTGGCCGCGATTACCCGTCCGGGCAAGGCCGTGACCATCCTGACCTACGGCACCACCGTTTATGTCTCGCAAGTGGCCGCCGAGGAAGCCGGCATCGATGCCGAAGTCATCGACCTGCGCAGCCTGTGGCCGCTGGACCTGGAGACCATCGTCAAGTCGGTGAAAAAGACCGGCCGCTGCGTAGTCGTCCACGAAGCGACCCGCACCTGCGGTTTCGGTGCCGAGCTGGTGGCACTGGTGCAGGAGCATTGCTTCCACTACCTGGAAGCGCCGATCGAGCGCGTCACCGGTTGGGACACCCCCTACCCGCACGCGCAGGAGTGGGCGTATTTCCCAGGGCCGTCCCGAGTGGGCGCGGCGTTGAAACGGGTCATGGAGGTCTGAATGGGCACGCACGTTATTAAAATGCCGGACATTGGCGAAGGCATTGCAGAAGTGGAACTGTCGGTCTGGCACGTCAAGGTCGGCGACATGGTGGTGGAAGACCAGGTGCTGGCCGATGTCATGACCGACAAGGCGATGGTGGATATTCCCTCGCCGGTGCATGGCAAGGTGATCGCCCTGGGCGGTGTGCCCGGTGAAGTCATGGCCGTGGGCAGCATCCTGATCAGCATCGAAGTCGAAGGTGCGGGCAACTATAAGGAGTCCGCGCAACCGGCTGTGGCAGCACCAGCGGCCAAGGCCGAAGTCGAGGCTCCTAAAGCCGCTCCGGCGCCCAAGGTCGAGCCAGCCGTCAGCAAGCCGGCTGCCGCCTGCCGCCCAGCGCCCCAGGCGCCGGTGGCGCGGGAAGCCAACGAACGTCCGCTGGCCTCCCCGGCGGTGCGCAAGCACGCCCTGGATGCCGGTATCCAGTTGCGTCTGGTACAGGGCAGCGGCCCGGCTGGTCGCATCCTTCACGAAGACCTCGACGCCTATCTGGCACAGGGCCCGGTGAGCGCTTCGACAGGCGGTGCGAGTTACAGCGCACGGCATGACGAAGAGCAAATCCCGGTGATCGGCATGCGCCGCAAGATTGCCCAGCGCATGCAGGACGCTACCCAGCGCGCGGCGCATTTCAGTTATGTCGAGGAAATCGACGTGACTGCCGTGGAAGAGTTGCGTGCGCACCTCAACGAAAAACACGGTGCGAGTCGCGGCAAGCTGACCTTGCTGCCGTTCCTGGTGCGCGCCATGGTCGTCGCCCTGCGCGACTTCCCGCAGATCAACGCCCGCTACGACGACGAAGCCCAAGTCATCACTCGCCTTGGCGCGGTGCACGTGGGCATCGCCACCCAAGCCGACATCGGCCTGATGGTGCCGGTGGTGCGTCACGCCGAAGCCCGCAGCCTGTGGGACAGCGCCGCGGAAATCACCCGCCTGGCCACCGCCGCGCGCAACGGCAAAGCCAGCCGCGACGAGCTGTCGGGTTCGAGCATCACCCTGACCAGCCTTGGCGCCCTCGGCGGCATCGTCAGCACGCCGGTGCTGAACCTGCCGGAAGTGGCAATCATCGGGGTCAACAAGATTGTCGAGCGGCCGATGGTCATCAAAGG
The DNA here is from genome assembly GCF_019212185.1 of Pseudomonas fluorescens. NCBI lineage: Bacteria > Pseudomonadati > Pseudomonadota > Gammaproteobacteria > Pseudomonadales > Pseudomonadaceae > Pseudomonas > Pseudomonas fluorescens. The sequence goes on along the minus strand of NZ_CP078138.1, from coordinate 3,272,138 downwards.
CCAGATCGTCATTCGCAAGATGATGAACCTCTCCAGCTCCTTCGATCACCGGGTGGTCGATGGCATGGACGCGGCGCTCTTCATCCAGGCCCTGCGTGGCCTGCTCGAACAACCCGCTACGCTGTTTGTGGAGTAAGGCATGCAGACTCTGAACACCACGCTGCTGATCATCGGCGGCGGTCCCGGCGGTTACGTGGCGGCGATTCGCGCCGGCCAGTTGGGGATCAACACCATCCTGGTCGAAGGCCAGGCGCTGGGCGGCACTTGCCTGAACATCGGCTGCATTCCCTCGAAAGCGCTGATCCATGTCGCCGAACAGTTTCACCAGACTCAAAAGCACAATCAGTATTCGGCGCTGGGCATCACTGTCGCTGCGCCGAGCCTCGACATCAGCAAGAGCGTCGAGTGGAAGGACGGCATCGTTGATCGCCTGACCACCGGCGTCGCCGCCCTGCTGAAAAAACACAAGGTCCAGGTGATTCATGGCTGGGCCAAAATCGTTGATGGCAAGACCGTCGACGTCGGCGACACGCGGATCCAGTGCGAACACCTGCTGCTGGCTACCGGCTCGAAATCTGTCAATCTGCCGATGCTGCCAATCGGTGGACCGATCATCTCTTCTACCGAAGCCCTGGCGCCCAAAAGCCTGCCAAAACGCCTGATCGTGGTCGGCGGCGGCTACATCGGCCTGGAGCTGGGAATTGCCTATCGCAAGCTGGGCGCCGAGGTCAGCGTGGTCGAAGCCCAGGAGCGCATCCTGCCGGCTTACGACGCTGAACTGACCCAGCCGGTACAGGAAGAGCTGAAAAAGCTCGGTGTGAAGCTTTACTTGAAACATAGCGTTCAAGGCTTTGATTCAAAAGACAATACCTTGCAAGTTCTGGATCAGAATGGCCACACCTTGAACCTGGAGACCGACCAGGTGCTGGTGGCGGTGGGCCGCAAGCCCAACACCCAGGGCTGGAATCTGGAAGCGCTGAACCTGCAAATGAATGGCGCGGCGATCCTGATCGATAACCGTTGCCAGACCAGCATGCGCAATGTCTACGCCATTGGCGACCTGAGTGGCGAACCGATGCTCGCGCACCGCGCCATGGCTCAGGGTGAGATGGTCGCGGAGCTGATCAGCGGCAAATCCCGGGAGTTCAACCCGACGGCGATTGCCGCGGTGTGCTTCACCGATCCGGAACTGGTGGTGGTCGGCAAGACCCCGGACGACGCCAAGGCCGCCGGCCTGGACTGCATCGTCGCGAACTTCCCGTTCGCCGCCAATGGCCGGGCGATGACCCTGGAATCGAAAAGCGGCTTCGTGCGCGTGGTCGCCCGCCGCGACAATCACCTGATTGTCGGCTGGCAGGCGGTAGGCGTCGGGGTTTCGGAGTTGTCCACCGCCTTCGGCCAGAGCCTGGAAATGGGCGCACGCCTGGAAGACATCGCCGGCACCATCCATGCCCACCCGACACTAGGTGAGGCGGTGCAGGAAGCGGCGTTGCGGGCACTTGGCCACGCACTGCACCTGTAATTCAGGGTGATTGATGGCGGCAGAGATGACCTCTTCGCGAGCAGGCTCGCTCCCACAGGAGGAATGCATTTCAAATGTGGGAGCGAGCCCGCTCGCGAATTCTCGAAGGCAACTCGATTTATCTGCCCGTCATCCGATCGTACGGGCTGCGAAACCGGCCCGGAATGAAGTATTGTTGTGCCCATCCAGAAAAACGTCAGAAGCTTGAGCCACTCAGGCGATTGTTAAGTGATAGAGGGTGTCATGGGTAACGAGAGCATCAATTGGGACACGCTGGGTTTTGACTACATCAAGACTGACAAGCGCTATCTGTCGCACTTTCGCAATGGCGAGTGGGACAAAGGCAGCCTGACCGACGACAATGTGCTGCACATCAGCGAAGGCTCCACCGCTCTGCACTACGGCCAGCAATGCTTCGAAGGCCTGAAGGCCTATCGTTGCAAAGACGGCTCGATCAACCTGTTCCGCCCGGACCAGAACGCCCAGCGCATGCAACGCAGCTGTGCGCGCCTGCTGATGCCGTTCGTCGAAACCGAACAGTTCATCGAAGCCTGCAAGGCCGTGGTTCGCGCCAACGAGCGTTTCATTCCGCCTTACGGCACTGGCGGCGCGCTGTACCTGCGTCCGTTCGTGATCGGCGTCGGTGACAACATCGGCGTGCGCACTGCACCCGAGTTCATCTTCTCGATCTTCGCCATCCCGGTCGGTGCCTACTTCAAGGGCGGCCTGACCCCGCACAACTTCCTGATCTCCAGCTTCGACCGTGCCGCTCCCCAGGGCACCGGCGCGGCCAAGGTCGGTGGCAACTACGCCGCCAGCCTGATGCCAGGTTCGGAAGCGAAGAAGGCGAAATTCGCCGACGCCATCTACCTCGACCCGATGACCCACTCGAAAATCGAGGAAGTCGGTTCGGCCAACTTCTTCGGTATCACCCACGACGACAAGTTCGTGACGCCGAAGTCGCCATCGGTCCTGCCGGGCATCACCCGCCTGTCGTTGATCGAGCTGGCGAAATCGCGCCTGGGCCTGGAAGTGGTCGAAGGCGACGTGCTGATCGACAAGCTGTCGGACTTCAAGGAAGCCGGCGCCTGCGGTACTGCTGCGGTGATCACGCCAATCGGCGGTATCAGCTACAAAGACCACCTGCACGTGTTCCATAGCGAAACCGAAGTCGGCCCGATCACCCAGAAGCTCTACAAAGAGCTGACTGGTGTGCAGACCGGCGACGTCGAAGCGCCAGCGGGCTGGATCGTCAAGGTCTAAGCAACGCTTGAAACGCTGAAAAGCCCGCCCCTCGCGCTTGCGTCGGGCGGGCTTTTTTATGGCTGCGCTGGTTGCGTTGACCCTTGCCCAACCTGCTCCAGGCAGACCGGCTGGGCCACCAGCCAGTCGACAAACAGCCGCGCCTGCGCCGACCCCGACCCGGCAACCGCGAAGTAATAGTCCGGCAGCGGCATGCGCAACGCCGGCAGCGGGCAGACCAGGCGACCGCTGGCCAGATGGCTGCCGAGCAATGAGGTCGGACACAAGGCCACGCCCTGCCCCTCGACCGTGGCTTCCAGCACCCGGTGCATGTGCTCGAACTGGCGCGTTTGTTGGCCGATCGGACGGGCCTGCCCCAGGTACATCGCCCAGTTGTGCCAATCCTCACGACGCGCCTTGGCCGTGAGCAAACTGTGCTGCGCCAGCGCATGGAAATCCGCCAGGCCCTGGCGGGCCAGCAGCGAAGGCGCTGCCACCAGCACCAGTTCGTCGGTAAACAAGGGTTGGGCATCCAGCCCGGGGGCCCAGTCATCGCGACCGCGGCGAATCACCACGTCAAACTCATCGCGCGCCTGATCCGGGGCCAGTGTCTGGGTAATGACCTGCGGGGTGATATGCGGATGGCGTGCAGTGAAGTCGTGCAACCGGGGCTCCAGCCACAGCAAGGCAAAGGATGGGCGGACGTTGATCTTCACCGTCGGCCTCGCGGCCTGCTGCTTCAACGCAGCCGCCCCCTGGGCAATTTGTTCAAGACCGGCGCTGACCTGCTCATAAAAGCGCTGGCCGGCGGGCGTCAGCAGCGATTGACGCACGCGCCGTTCGAACAGCAGCACACCGAGGTGCGCTTCCAGCAATTTGATATGACGGCTGACTGCGCTGTGGCTGACATGCAGCTCCTCGGCCGCCAGGCTGAAGCTCTGGTGACGTGCGGCAACGGCGAAGGCACGAACGGCATTTAAGGGGGGTAATGGATTCATGCGTCTAATTTAGTCACCTATGCCGTGCATTTAAAGCGTTTGTCAGCGTTTGCGGGTAACGCCACTGTGCCTGCGTCCACTCGCCGTTTATCAAGGAGCTCATCATGCACAGCTACGGATTGTTTCTGTTGTTCGCCACCCTGACGGTCCTCAGCCCGGGACCAGGCGTGCTGCTGACCCTGTCGAATGCCCTGCGCCATGGTTTCTGGGGCGCGTTGCCGGGAATCCTCGGCATTGCCTCAGGCGCCTTTGTCGTCGCGGCCATCAGTGCCACCAGCGTCGGCCTGGTCCTCAGCACTTCGGCCCAGGCCTTTACCGTATTGAAGTACGCCGGCGCCGCTTACCTGCTGTACCTGGGTATCAAAAGCTGGCGTGGCGGCAACTTCAGTGCGCGCCTGCATGCCCGCCCCTCCCGGCCGGGCTATCGGTTCCTCGAAGCCGCGTCGATCCAGTTTCTCAATCCCAAGGCGATTTTCTTTTTCCTCGCCGTGTTTCCGCAATTCATCGACCCGGGCCTGGCGTTTCGCCCGCAGTTCCTGGCCCTGGTCGGTTCATACGCGGTGGTGGTGATTCTGGTACACAGCGGCTACGCCCTGCTGGCGAATGCCGCCAAAGGCTGGCTGTCGAGCGAAAAAGGTGCCTGGATCGCGGCGAAAGTCTCGGGCGTGACCTTCACCGGATTTGGTCTGTTGATGGCCTCGGCCAGTCGCTGAGCCCGCCGCGTAAATCTCAATCGTCGCGGGTCAGCACTTCCAGCAGTTCAATCTCGAACCTCAGGTTCGAGTTGGGCGGGATGCTGCCCACGCTGCGTTCGCCATAACCCAGGTGCGCCGGCACCCGCAGCTCGCGCTTGCCACCGACCTGCATCCCGATGATGCCCTGGTCGCAGGTATTTTGTTTGTTACATCTCGATTTAATGAGACGAAAACCCAGCGAGCTAGGCTGGGCTTGGGGTGTAACAGGCTCATGGCCTTCAATCGTCTGCATCTTCCTCAGACATCGGCTCATCACCTTGTTCGGGTCGTAGCCCCATTCGTCCCAGTTACCGGGATCGTTGTCATGTATGCCGCTTGGTGACGCCTTAGACCATGTAGCCAAACGGCATACAACACAATCCGTCATCCTTTGATTGGATAGCTAACAATGGCCTGAGCACTAGACATCGCCATCATCTGGTTGCCTGACAAGCCAATGAGTGGGAAGCCCGAATATGGGAAATGCCCTGAAGACAGGTTCACAAAAAGTCGGTCGTCAGTAAGCTCTACTTTAGTGGCACCAGATGGGTAAATTCCTTTGCCCTTTTCGGTAATGGAAAATGCAAGCGGGAAGAATGAAAGCACACTGATCATGCATAGATTCCCATGATTCCAGCAACCAAACATCTTGGCACTCAAGTGATGGCGATGAGGATAAAACCAACAATACAAATCGTGAGTGTTTTCTATTGCAGCATCATCACCCATAACAAACTTTTGCAGCGGTGTGAAATATGGCGCATCCACCGGTTCTCTTTTACACTCATCAACCGTGGTGGCCGAGAGAACGTGGCCAATCATTGCACGACAAAAGCGCACAGCATCAAATGGAAGCGTGACGTAGCTAAGAGGGCTATTAGCGTAGGTGAAGTAATGAGCCACAAGCTTGGTAAGCTCCTTGTAGACCCTTGCCACTTCTTGGTCATTTGCACCTAGATGATTGCTATTGCAACTCTTGCAAATGGTTTTGAATTTGCTGCCATTTGGCGACTTCACGCCTTTGACTGGGACCGGATCAACCCCCATTATTTCAGTCAAATGCACTTGCTCAACCTTATTGATTGAAATGCTACCCTGTGGCGGTACATGATCCCAACTGAGCCTGCCGTAGCTACCACATATCAAACAGTAGCCTTGGACAATCTCAGTGTGCATGCGTCGCTCAGTCAACCTCTTAGTAAAATCTCCCATAACCACTTCTCCATGTGCGAAAGACTAACCTAGTGGACCGATCAGATTTTACCAAGGCTTTCCAAGTGCAGATAATACGCCCTACCTCGTGGGGTTAGATGGAAGAAATTCCTAGTCAAGCGATCATTATCAATCAAGCCACGATTATATAGTTGCTCTAGAGCATGTTCTGTAGCTATACGAGGCATACCTAACGACAGAAAAGAATCCCAATCTATCGAATGACCTAAGTTTGCCCCTCTTCCAACTAGGGAGAACAGCTTTAACTCAGCTGACGATAAGCCGCTTGTATCTCGATCATCGTTATTAGCATTCTTGAAGTGGTTCCAAAAAGCAAAGCAGAGCACCGAAACCACAAGAAACAAGACGACACAGAGCAGGATCAACTGCCACCGGAAGATACCAACCTCAGCAGTGAACCAGCTGCCAAAGCTAGCTAGAGCTGCCAGCACCTTTGCTGTGAATGTGCCTGCATCACCAGAGAGCCAATCAGGCAGCTTGCCATTTTCGATGAGGTAATTGCCGAGCGTACCCGCAGCACCGAGAAGACCCAGCCACACCCAAGTTCGCACCCTCCCTAAGCTACCCCTCACGTCCATCAGCTATCCCCAAGCATGGCAAACGGCCATTGTATCATGCAGCTGGAGGCTCCAGGCAGCACGGACGAGGCTCTTCTTGATGTTCGTAGCAGCTTCTGTATGTGCGAATGCCCTTTCGAGCAGAAAGTGCTCCGAGCAGATGAATATAATTGCAGCAACTAAAGCCCTTAGATAGACTCGGCCTAAATCTGACCATCAACGGTGAAACATGAAAACTTACAGCTATAAACCCTTCTACCAAGGGCCAACCCCAACCAACCCAATGCGGGATGAACTATCTGATGATGAACAAGAGCAGAGACTTGATGCATTCTATGCAGATATTTTAACTAACTTTGAGGATGTAGGCTGCACAGTGAAAAGGAACAGCGTTGGCTTGATTAGCATTACAACAGATATGCCAGAGAAGGATTGCCACGAAATTGTGAAAGGGCTGCTAATCAGCCTAGACCTGCGTGCGGACAAACTTTAAGGGAATCAACAGATGAGGCGTGTAGCAGTGGAAGCTAGCACCAAGCAGCAGAACACAGTCAAGAACTGGGCACCTATCGCTATCATTGCATTGATCACCTGCACAACGGCAGTGGCTGCCCCTTGGCTCTGGCAATTCTCTGCATCCGGCTTGAGTAGTAGCACTAGTGATTGGGGTGTGTTTGGTGACTACTTCGGGGGCGTGCTATCAACTGTAATCTCTGCTCTTGGATTCATTGGCATCATAGCCACCATCAAAACTCAATCAGAAACCATTTCTACACAGCTCTCTGGCATCGCTCAGGAAAAGGAAATTCGAGACGATGAGGTGTACAGCAAACAATCTCTTGAGTGCTTGAACGAAGCATACAAAAAACTTTTATCCCCTGATGGTGGCTTGTACAAAAATAGGATTGCTTGGCTGGAGTCTGCACGACTGATCGTCATCGCACAGAATCTAGCTGAGAAGATCAGAAGCGATAGCATGCGATACACGTATAAAGCAGCAGAAAAGTTGATTCGCTCAAAATTCAGCACCATTCTGAACCCTGACATACATCCAGAGACAATGCAGCCATCATACTTCTGTGAAATGGATTGGGCACGCGGGAAGGAAGGTAAAGGCCAGGAGCCGATAGAAAAGACTTCTGTCTACGTCATTTATACATTTGCAAGCTGGCAAAGTGATGATCAAGATGAATTGGATTCCATTAAAGACATCATTGATTTCAAACATATTAATCAGAGGTACTTTGGCGCCCGACAGTTCCTTGAACATGGCTAGGGCGAAATTTATAGCTATCCCCGCCCGCTGGTGCGGGGTACGGGGTACGGGGCACATTTGGATGTTGAGCTGAGACAAATCAGGAAAGCAGGGATACCCCTGCAATCCGAAAAGATACAGATAGATCGCTCAAAGGCTTGCTCAGAGCTTTGCAAACCAGCCAAGAGCGCCTCAAAGCTTGGAGGCGGCCTCCTTGATACCTTTTTGACCCTCTGTAGTAGCCTTGGCGGCTGCCTTTTCACTAAATATAGTCAGAGAGCTGGTATCAATATCATCGCTGTACCTGCTGAGCACCATAGTAATATTGACGCCCTGCCAGTAGAGCTTGTCATTATCAAATGTGGCCCCAGCCTTTGTCTTAACAACCTCTTTGCGAGCCATACTAGGCTTACCGTACTTCTGAATTAACAAATCACGAAATTTTGCAAACTGATCCGCATAAGTTGTGAGTCGCATGTATTGGATGCTGGAATCAACAATCTTGACGGACATTCTCAGGTTATCAATGCCAACTTCCGGCAGCCCCCATACGTCGTATAGTTCCTCAGAAAGAGACTTCCAGCAAAGCTCTGTCGGAAGCTGATAACCAGAGGGGCATTGCCTCACATCGTACTTGAGGTTTCCTTCAAGATTAATTCCCATGAAAGCAGTAGGTTCTTGCTGCCACTTAGGAGGTGCTGAACTTTTACTCGCAGCAAAACAACCGCCTGCAAAAATAGCCGATGCCACAACAGCGATACCTATACTCAACTTCATGTCAAAACAACCTCCTAAGCTTAAGGTGAAAACACTCTATCACAACCAGAAACCACCAACATCAAAATGACATCACGCAATGCACTGGCACTGAAAGCCCTGCCCGCCCGCCGTGGGAGACGACCTCTTGCACGGAGGGATTGTTTCTGGCATGGAACAGGTGAATGCAGTACTGTTTGGGAAACTAGGTTTTGAGCGAGAGATATCAAGCCACAAACGACTACCCAATGGGAATTGTTCTTAATCTGAAAAAGAACACTAGGCACTATTGGTGTTCACCCTCATACCTTCTTGAACGTCACAACAAGTGCCAACATCGAGCGACGAACAGTTGTAGGACTCCACTCACCACCACGACTAGCGAAGAGTGCTTGAGCATTCAGTACATCAGCGAGAGCCTGAAGCGTAGACGCCCCTTGTAGAGAGCAGCGAGCACATGAGGTGCCAACTTGACCTGACGGCCCCGCACCTTTGGACTGTTCGCATTCTGTGGAGATTTCTCTTGCTTGGCCTTTCTAGCCAACACAAGGTTATTAGAGCGAAGTTCTTCCATTACAACGCGTGACTCCCAGCCCTTGATCACCCGTCCGGTGCCGATCACACACTGGAACGGCTTGCCGCGACTCCAGGAGGAATCGAACTCGCTGCCGTCCTCCAGCCAACCGCGGTACTGGGTGGTGATCAACGCGCCTTTGACAGCCTTTTTACCCTCACCCACTACCAGGTCGATGATCTGTAATTCTTCGTTCATTGCCGCTCTCGCCTGTCATACGCCTTAATTAATCAGCCGCGATACTTACCGACCCATGCAGTGAATGCAACACGCCGTTACACTGCGCTTCGAAGTACACGGAATCCGTTCCGTGCTCAGCCTATACAAGCCCCCCCAGGAGTGATCGATGCACGAGGAAGGAAGCCTGTTGCAGGCCGCCGTGGTTTTTCTGTTTGCCGCCGTACTCACGGTACCGCTGGCCAAACGCCTGCAACTGGGCGCTGTGCTCGGTTACCTTCTGGCCGGTCTGATCATCGGGCCGTCGGTGCTCGGCTTGATCGGCAACCCGCAAAGCGTGATGCACATTTCCGAGCTGGGCGTGGTGTTGCTGTTGTTCATCATTGGCCTGGAGTTGTCGCCACGACGTCTGTGGGTGATGCGTAAGGCGGTGTTCGGCGTCGGCCTGGCCCAGGTGCTGCTGACCGCCTCGTTGATCGGCGTACTGGCGTTCTACGTGTTTGGCCAGAAACTCAACAGTGCCATCGTGCTCGGTCTTGGTCTGGCGTTGTCGTCTACGGCCCTGGGCCTGCAAAGCCTGGCCGAACGCAAGGAGCTGACCAGCCCCCACGGGCGCCTGGCCTTTGCCATCCTGCTGTTCCAGGACATCGCGGCAATCCCGCTGATCGCCATGGTCCCGGCCCTGGCCGGCCGCAGCGACACCACGACCACCGCCGAAGAAATCAACCATGCCCTGCAAGTGTTCGGCAGCATTGCCGTGGTGGTGGTCGGCGGGCGCTACCTGTTGCGCCCAGTGTTTCGCATCGTCGCCAAAAGCGGCTTGCCGGAGGTTTCTACCGCCACCGCCTTGCTGGTGGTGATCGGCACCGCCTGGCTGATGGACGAGGTAGGCGTGTCGATGGCCCTCGGCGCATTTCTCGCCGGCTTGCTGCTGGCCGACTCAGAGTACCGTCACGAACTGGAAGCGCAGATCGAGCCGTTCAAGGGCCTGCTGCTCGGGCTGTTCTTCATGAGTGTGGGCATGGGTGCCAACCTCGATTTGCTGTTCAGCGCGCCGCTCGCCGTGCTGGGCATGACCCTGCTGCTGATTTCGGTAAAACTGCCGCTGCTGTACCTGGTCGGCAGCCTCGCCGGCGGCCTCAACCGCTTGAGCGCGATACGCCTGGGGGTGGTGCTGGCTGCCGGCGGCGAGTTCGCCTTCGTGGTGTTCAAGATGGGCCGCGACCATAATCTGTTCGATGCAAGGCTGTATGACATGCAGGTGCTGACGATTACCCTGTCGATGGCGATCACCCCGCTGTTGATGCTGATGTGCGCCCGTCTGGCGAAAACCAAGGTCGAACCGGTGGCCGTGCCGCCGCACCTGCGCGAGATCGACACCGACGCGCCGCGGGTGGTGATTGCCGGCATGGGCCGTATGGGGCAGATCGTCGCGCGGATCCTGCGGGCGCAGAAAATCGAATTCGTCGCCCTCGACACGTCGGTGGAGACCATCGAGTTGTCGCGCAGCTTCGGTGGCGTGCCGGTGTTCTACGGCGACCCGATGCGCCCGGAAATCCTCAGCGCGGCCAAGGTCGGCGAAGCGGAGTTCTTCATCATCGCCACCGACGATCCGCAAACCAACATCAAGACCGCCGAACTGGTGCGCAAGCTCTACCCGCACATGAAAATCATCGCCCGCGCCCGCAACCGCCAGCACGTGCACCGTTTGATGGACCTCGGTGCCGACGCCGTGCGCGAAACCTACTACTCCAGCCTGGAAATGAGCCGCCGCACCCTGCGCGGCCTGGGTTTGAGCCAGGCCCAGGCCGACGCGCGGATCAAGCTGTTCAGCCATCACGATGAACAGGTCCTGGAAGCCCAGCACGCGATCTACGACGACGCGGCCAAGGTGCTGCAAACCGCCCAGGAGTCACGCGCCGAGTTGGCGCGCTTGTTCGAGGCCGACCAGATCCAGGACGATGCCGGAAAACGCCTGTGATCCGCCATTTGCCAGGGAGCTCCACATGAGTGATAGCCAATCCGCACCGGCGCTGAAGGAAATCTTCAACGCCGAACGTTTCGCCCATATCGCCGACGAAGTGCGCGCCGTGTATCCGCGTTTCGATCGTAAAGCGTTCCTCGACATGGCCAACGACGGTCTGGCGCAACGTTCGGTGATGCAGCGCATGGCGCGCACCAGCGAGTGCCTGCATGCCGTGCTGGGCCTGGACTACGAGCAGGCCCTGGAGGTGCTCGAGGCGCTGGCTCCACGACTCAACAGCGGTTTCGTCAGCATGTTCCTCGCCGACTACGTGGCAACCTACGGCGCCCATGACTTCGCCCGCTCCATGGAGGCGCTGAAGTATTTCACCCGTTTTGGTTCTTCAGAGTTTGCCGTTCGGCATTTTCTGCGCAGTGATTTGCAGCGCGGCTTGGCGCTAATGCATGAATGGTCGCTGGACAATAACGAGCATGTCCGTCGCCTCGCCAGCGAAGGCAGCCGGCCACGCCTGCCCTGGTCGTTTCGCCTCGAAGCGGTGCAGGCTGATCCGTCGCTGGCGGCGTCGATTCTCGACAACCTCAAGCGCGACAGCAGCCTGTACGTGCGCAAATCGGTGGCCAACCACCTCAACGACATCACCAAGGACCATCCGGCCTGGGCCCTCGACGTTATTGAAGGCTGGTCACTGGAAGACCCACGCACCGCCTGGATCGCCAAACACGCCCTGCGCAGCCTGATCAAACAGGGTGATTTGCGGGCGCTGACGGTCATCGGTGCCGGGGCCAAGCCGCAAGTGAAGATTCACAGGCTCAAGGTCGAGCCAGCAGTGATCAGCCTCGGCGAGGGCATCACCCTGTCGCTCGAACTGCAATCCACCGCCGACCAGGACCAGCGCCTGGTGGTGGATTACGCCATCGAGTACGTCAAGGCTTCCGGCGCGACCTCGGCCAAGGTGTTCAAGCTCAAGGGCCTGGCCCTGCCCGCTCACGCCCGCCAGACTTTGAGCCGCGCCCAGCAGATTCGCGACATGACCACCCGCAAGCACTATGCCGGCAGCCACGCGGTGCACATCATGGTCAATGGTGAGCGACTGGCGAGCACCGCCTTCGAAATCCGCGACTAAAGATCCGGCCCGAGCAACAGGCCCTGTTCCGAGTCACACAGTTGCACGACGTAATCCCAGAGCAGGCGCAGGCGTACCGATTTGTGCAACTCGCGCCGGGTACTCATCCAGTAACTGCGCTGGATGCGCTCGGCAGGGAGTAACGCTACCAACTGCGGGTCGCCGCTGGCCAGATAGCACGGCAGCACCGCGATGCCCAGGCCGGCGCGTGCCGCCTGTTGTTGGGCGATCACGCTGGTGCTGTGGAACACCACCCTGGGGTTGCGACAGAAGCTGTTGAGGAACATCAATTCCTGGCTATACAGCAGGTCGTCGACATAACCGATCCAGGCATGCTGGCCTAGGTCTTCGCGACTGCGCAGCGGCGGCGCACGGTCGAGATAGTCTTGACTGGCGTACAGCGCCAGACGGTAATCGGTGAGTTTGCGGGTCACCAGCATGTCCGCCGCCGGGCGCTCCAGATGGATGCTGATCTCGGCTTCGCGGTTGAGAATGCTGACAAAGCGCGGCACCGCCACCAACTCCACCTCAAGCCCCGGGTAACGTTCGAACAGTCCTTGCATGCGGCTGGCGAGGAACATGATGCCCAGGCCTTCGGTCACCCCCAGGCGAATCTTGCCCAGGGGCGCGCTCGACTGGGTGATTTCCTCTTGGGCCTGTAAGGCCACGTTTTCCATGGCCTCGGCGTGTTTAAGCAGGGCTTCGCCGGCCGGCGTCAGTTGGTAACCCTGGGCGTGCTGGACGAACAACGCGGTACCGAGGCTCTGTTCGATCGCTTCGATGTGCCGTGCCACCGTGGCGTGGGTGGTTTTCAGGCGCTTGGCCGCCGTCAGCAGCCGCCCGCTGCGCTGCAATTCGAGAAAAAACCGTAAGTCATTCCAGTCGAACATGGACCGTCCTTGTGTCACGTCTGAGGGTGATTGTTTATAAACGCACAGCAGCTGCGTAAAAACTAACATTCTTTTGTCGAAAGCTAACAACTAGGATCAAGCGCAATAAGAACAACAAGCAGTGAGGTCAGGGATGCAACCTGCCGTTGATGGATACGATTACATCGTGGTCGGCGCCGGTCCCGCCGGTTGCCTGTTGGCCAACCGGCTCAGCGCCAACCCGCAGCACCGGGTCCTGTTGCTCGAGGCCGGTGGCCGCGATAACTATCCGTGGATTCACATTCCGGTCGGCTACTTGTTCTGCATCGGCAATCCGCGCACCGACTGGTGTTTCAAGACCGAGGCGCAGGACGGCCTGCAGGGCCGCAGCCTGAGCTACCCTCGGGGCAAGGTGCTCGGTGGCAGCTCATCGATCAACGGCATGATCTACATGCGCGGCCAGGCCGGCGACTATGATCGCTGGGCCGCTGACGGCAACCCGGGCTGGAGCTGGAACGAGGTACTGCCACTGTTCCGCCAGAGCGAAAACCATTTTGCCGGTGACTCGGAGTTTCACAGCGCCGGCGGCGAGTGGCGAGTCGAACGCCAGCGCCTGTCATGGCCGATCCTCGATGCTTTCCGCACGGCCGCCGAACAGACCGGCATCGCCAGCATCGACGATTTCAACCGGGGCGACAATGAAGGCTGCGGCTACTTCCAGGTCAACCAGAAAGCCGGGGTGCGCTGGAATGCCGCCAAGGCCTTTCTCAAACCGGCGGCCCAGCGTCCCAACCTGACGGTGCTGACCGGGGTCGAGGTGGATCGGGTGCTGCTGGAAAACGGCCGGGCGAGCAAGGTGGTTGCGCGCTGGCAGGGCCAGTCGAAAAGCTTCAGCGCACGCCGGGAAATCATTCTCAGTGCTGGCTCCGTCGGCTCGCCAGGGATTCTCCAGCGCTCCGGCATCGGCCCTGTCGACCTGCTCAAACGCCTGGGGATCAATGTCGTACACCCACTCAACGGCGTCGGTGGCAACCTGCAGGATCACCTGCAACTGCGGCTGATCTACCAGTTGGAAAATGCCCGCACCCTGAACCAGATCGCTGGCAGTTTGTGGGGCAAGATGGGCATGGGCTTGCGCTACCTGTACAACCGCAGCGGTCCGCTGTCGATGGCCCCCAGCCAACTCGGCGCCTTTGCCCGCTCCGGCCCTGAACAAACATCGGCGAACCTTGAATACCACGTGCAACCGCTGTCCCTGGAGCGCTTTGGCGAGCCCTTGCATGCCTTCCCGGCGTTCACCGCCTCGGTCTGCGACCTGCGCCCGCAAAGCCGTGGACGTATCGACATCCGCTCGGCCGACCCGCAGCAGGCGCCGCTGATCCAGCCCAACTACCTGAGCCATCCCGAGGACCTGCGTGTCGCCGCCGACGCCATCCGCCTGACCCGGCGCATTGTCGCCGCCCCCGCGCTACAGCCGTTCAAACCGGTGGAGTACCTGCCGGGCGCTGCCTTGCAGACCGAGGAACAACTGCACGAAGCCGCCGCACGAATAGGCACGACTATCTTCCATCCAGTGGGCACCTGCCGCATGGGCCAGGACGCCGATGCCGTGGTCGATGCCGAGTTGCGAGTGCACGGGATTCCCGGCCTGCGCATCGCCGACGCCTCGATCATGCCGCGCATCACCTCGGGCAACACCTGCTCACCGACGCTGATGATCGCCGAAAAAGCTGCCCAACTGATCCTCGCCACATCGACTGCAACCACCACCTCTGTAGGAGCGAGCCTGCTCGCGAAAAACGTCAACGATAACGCGGCCATTCTGAAGGAACGCAGCGCCCTTGAGTTCTTCGCGAGCAGGCTCGCTCCCACAAAAAAAGAGCACGCAACACCAGTGAAACAACAATAAATACACACTGTGAGGGATCGATATGTCAGAGCAAGCGCAAGCAGTCGCCGGCACGCTCAGTACCGGCACCAGCAAGGAAACCCAGAAAGTCATCTTCGCCTCGTCCCTGGGGACGGTGTTCGAGTGGTATGACTTCTTTCTCTACGGCGCCCTCGCGGCGGTGATCAGCAAGCAGTTCTTTGCCGGGGTCAACGACACCACGGCCTTCATCTTCGCGCTGATGGCGTTCGCCGCCGGCTTTGTCGTGCGCCCCTTCGGCGCGCTGGTGTTCGGCCGTCTCGGCGACATGATCGGGCGTAAATACACCTTCCTCGCCACCATCATCCTGATGGGCGTGGCGACCTTTGCCGTCGGTCTGCTCCCTACCTACGCCAGCATCGGCATCGCTGCACCGATCATCCTGGTGGTGCTGCGCATGCTCCAGGGCTTGGCCCTGGGCGGCGAATACGGCGGCGCCGCAACCTACGTCGCCGAACATGCACCGATCGGCAAACGCGGTTTCCATACCAGCTGGATTCAATCCACCGCGACCCTGGGGCTGTTGCTGTCATTGCTGGTGGTGCTCGGCTGCCGTTACTTCACCGGTGACCAGTTCGAAGTCTGGGGCTGGCGCATCCCGTTCCTGCTGTCGATCGTGCTGCTGGGCATTTCTACCTGGATTCGCCTGAGCCTGCATGAGTCGCCGGCCTTCCTGAAAATGAAAGAGGAAGGCAAGTCCTGCAAGGCACCGATCCGCGAGTCGTTCGGCAACTGGCAGAACCTCAAGGTGGTGCTGATTGCCCTGTTCAGCATCAATGCCGGGCAAGCCGTGACCTTCTATGCGGCGCAGTTCTACGTGCTGTTTTTCCTGACCCAGTTCCTCAAGATGGACCCGGCACTTGCCAATACCTTGCTGATTATCAGCGTGGTGATCGGCGCGCCATTTTTCATCTTCTTCGGCTGGCTGTCCGACCGGGTCGGGCGCAAGCCGATCCTGATGCTCGGCCTGCTGCTGGCCACCGTGCTGTACTTCCCGATCTTCAAATCCCTGGCCCACTACGCCAACCCGGCCATCGACCGGGCCAGCCAACAGGCGCCAATCACCGTACTGGCCGATCCGGCCACCTGCACCTTCCAGTTCGACCCGGTGGGCAAGGCGCGCTTCGATAGCCCTTGCGACAAGGTCAAGACCTTCCTGGTCAAGCAGGGCCTGCCTTACAGCAGCGTTGCCGCGCCAGCTGGCAGCGGCGTGCAAGTGAGCATCGGCGAGATCAAAATCGATGGCTATGACGAAGCCGCCTTGCGCGGTGCGGTAACCCTGGCCGGCTACCCGCAGGCGGCTGACGCCCAGCAAGTGAACAAAGGAATGATCGTCGCCCTGATCGTCGCCCTGATCATCATTTCCGCCATGTGCTACGGCCCGCTGGCGGCGCTGATGGTCGAACTGTTCCCGACGCGCATCCGCTACACCTCAATGTCCCTGCCTTACCACATCGGCAACGGCTGGTTCGGCGGCTTCCTGCCCACCGTGTCCTTTGCCCTGGTGGTGTACACCGGCGATATCTTCTACGGCCTGTGGTACCCGGTGCTGATTACGGCAGTGAGCCTGGTGGTGGGCATGTTGTGCCTGCGTGAAACCAAGGATGTCGATCTGGAAAAAAACTGATCGCGTTGACTGAGGTTGCCTGAACTGTAGGAGCAGCCGGGCGGCGATCCGTCTGCTCGCGAAAGACCTGAGACCGCCGTGGGCTTTCAGGTTGCGCGCGTTATCATTGACGTTCGCCGCGAGCAGGCTCGCTCTTACAATTAACCTCCACCACTGTCATATATCCGTCATATATCAGTCATATGTACGGAACAACTTTCAGAAATCTGTTGTTACCTGTCTAAAAGCCAAACAAAGCCCATTAATGGTTTGACTCGGCAAACTCGCCTGAGTACATTGCGCGGGTTGGCCAGCCCAACCTTTTTTCAACTCAACAAAGAATTCAATGGACACAGTATCTAGACGCTGCCCGGCTATTGCCAATGTGCAAGGCCGGGCATTCAACAATGCAACTGACGGGACTCGACAGCCCCGGTCAGGCAAGCTGCGCTAGAGCCTGAGCTCCAACGTGGCATGCCGCGCCGGTGTCTGTCCGGTCGCGAGGCATGTCATGAACCTTATCAGCACACTCATCCCTGGTTCCCGCGCTTTTATCAAGGCGCTGCGGATCAAGCCATGCCGCGAGCCTACGCTTATCGCGCGCCCACTGTGCCCCCCTTCTCCCTTGCGCCTGCAGCCTCGTCTGCGTGGCCATTGGCGTGTCTGC
Organism: Pseudomonas fluorescens; assembly: GCF_019212185.1. NCBI lineage: Bacteria > Pseudomonadati > Pseudomonadota > Gammaproteobacteria > Pseudomonadales > Pseudomonadaceae > Pseudomonas > Pseudomonas fluorescens. The sequence continues at coordinate 3,254,914 of NZ_CP078138.1, read as the reverse complement.
CCGGTCAGCGGGCAACGCCAGCAACGCTGGGGCTATGCCGCCAGCCTTGAGCCCCCGAGTCGCTACTTCGCGCGCCTGCTGCAACCGCCGGGCCTGGGCCGTGGGGCGCGCACTTTCAGTTGATCTGAAAGTTATATTCAATATTTTAACCAGCGTTTTCCTTATTAAGGAATTCGACAACTTTTTATTGCCTGTAAAAAGCGAGAAACACTATGGATGACCCAAGTAGACGGTTCGCTGCATCTCCTGTTTCCGTGGAGTTGCAGCGAACGTTAAACGCCAAAAAACAACAACTTCCGTTATCGATCGTCGGTTTGCGCTTCGACATGCTTTCGCTCGCCTTTAAATAGCTGAGTGGTCGCTGTGTCGTGCCGCAAGCCTGCGGCAGGAGCACACAGCATGAGCACTGTAAAAAACCGCCAAAAACCACTGCAGGACGCCAGCACCGACGAGCACAAACTGTCGATGCGCGCTGCCCGTGAAGCCCGCAATGGCCTGGCTGCAACCCTGGCCAACGTCCAGGCCACCACCGACGGCCTGACCGAACTCGATGCCGAAGGTCGCCTGCTGCGCGAGGGCGCCAACGAGGTGGCGCATGACAAGCCGCCGCACGCCCTGGTGCAGGTACTCAAAGCCTTCAACAACCCGTTCATCTATGTGCTGATGACCCTGACCCTAATCAGCTTCGTCACCGACTTCTGGTTGCCCCTGCAAAAAGGCGAAGAAACCGACCTCACCGGCGTGATCATTGTGCTGGTCATGGTCCTGGCCAGCGGCCTGATGCGTTTCTGGCAGGAATACCGCTCCGGCAAATCCGCCGAAGCCCTGAAGACTATGGTTCGAACTACCGCCACCGTACTGCGCCGCGAGCAACCGGGCAGCACCCCGACCTTGCGCGAAGTGCCGATGCGCGAACTGGTAGCCGGCGACATCGTGCAACTGTCCGCCGGTGACATGATCCCGGCCGATATTCGCCTGATCGAGTCCCGCGACCTGTTCATCAGCCAGGCGGTGCTCACCGGCGAAGCGCTGCCGATTGAGAAGTACGACACCCTGGGCAATGTCGCGCAGAAATCCGCGTCCACGGCGGCGGCCGACCAGTCGAACCTGCTCGACCTCTCCAACATCTGCTTCATGGGCACCAACGTGGTCAGCGGCACCGCGCGTGCCGTGGTCGTCGCCACCGGCCCACGGACCTACTTCGGTTCGCTGGCCAAGGCGATCGTCGGCTCACGCACGCAAACCGCCTTCGACCGTGGGGTCAACAGCGTCAGCTGGTTGCTGATCCGCTTCATGCTGGTGATGGTGCCGGTGGTGCTGCTGATCAACGGGTTCACCAAGGGTGATTGGGGCGATGCCTTTATGTTTGCCCTCGCGGTAGCCGTCGGCCTGACCCCGGAAATGCTGCCGATGATCGTCAGCGCCAACCTGGCCAAAGGCGCGGTAGCAATGGCCAAGCGCAAAGTGGTGGTCAAACGCCTGAACGCGATCCAGAACTTCGGTTCGATGGATGTGCTGTGCACCGACAAGACCGGCACCCTGACCCAGGACAAAATCATTCTCGAACATCACATCGATGTCGACGGCAAGCGCGATGCGGGCGTCCTCGAACTGGCCTGGCTCAACAGCTATCACCAAAGCGGCATGAAAAACCTGATGGACCAGGCAGTGGTGCAGTTTGCCGAGCAAAACCGCACCTTCAAGAAACCCTTCGCCTACAGCAAAGTCGATGAGTTGCCATTTGATTTCATCCGCCGGCGCTTGTCGATCATCGTCAAGGACAGCCACGACGACCACTTGCTGGTGTGCAAGGGGGCGGTCGAGGAGATGCTCGGCATTGCCAGCCACATCTATGAGGACGGCGTGGTCGTGACCCTCGACGAGCAGCGCCGAGCCGAACTGCTGACCCTGGCCAGCCAATACAACGAAGACGGCTTCCGCGTGTTGCTGGTGGCCACCCGCAAAATTCCACGCAACCAGAGCAAGGCGCAATACACCGCCAGCGACGAGCATGACCTGGTCATCCGCGGCTTCCTGACGTTCCTTGATCCACCGAAGGAAACCGCCGGGCCGGCCATTGCCGCGCTGCGTGAGATGGGAGTCAAGGTCAAGGTGCTGACCGGCGACAACGCCGTGGTCACCAGCAAGATCTGCCGTGAAGTCGGCCTGGAGCCCGGCGCGCCCCTGCTGGGCCCGGAAATCGAGGTCATGGACGAGCAGACGCTGCGCCAGCAGGTCGAAGAACGCAGCGTGTTCGCCAAACTCACCCCGCTGCAGAAGTCGCGGGTGCTCAAGGCACTGCAAGCCAATGGTCACACCGTCGGTTTCCTCGGCGACGGGATCAACGATGCCCCGGCCCTGCGCGATGCCGACGTGGGTATCTCGGTGGACAGCGGCACCGATATCGCTAAGGAATCGGCGGATATCATCCTCCTGGAAAAGAGCCTGATGGTGCTCGAAGAAGGCGTGCTGAAAGGCCGCGAAACCTTCGGCAACATCATGAAGTACCTGAACATGACCGCCAGTTCCAACTTCGGCAACGTGTTCTCGGTACTGGTGGCCAGCGCCTTCATCCCGTTCCTGCCGATGCTGGCGATCCACCTGCTGCTGCAGAACCTGATGTACGACATCTCCCAACTGGCCCTGCCGTGGGACCGGATGGACAAGGAGTACCTGAGCAAACCACGCAAGTGGGATGCGAAGAACATCGGGCGTTTCATGCTGTGGATCGGCCCGACCTCGTCGATCTTCGACATCACCACCTTTGCCCTGATGTGGTACGTGTTTGCCGCCAACAGCGTGGAAATGCAGACCCTGTTCCAGTCTGGTTGGTTTATCGAAGGGCTGCTGTCGCAGACCCTGGTGGTGCACATGCTGCGTACCCAAAAGATCCCGTTCTTCCAGAGCACCGCAGCCTTGCCGGTGATTCTGATGACCGGCCTGGTGATGGCCGTGGGGATTTACATCCCGTTCTCGCCACTGGGCAACCTGGTCGGCCTGGAGCCGCTGCCATGGACCTACTTTCCATGGCTGGTGGGCACCCTGCTCAGCTACTGCGTGGTCGCGCAACTGATGAAGACCCTGTACATCCGCCGCTTCAAGCAATGGTACTGAGTGCCTGAGCCCACCCTGCAATGCGAGGCCGCCACGCTCGGGCGTGGTGGCTGCGTCGCTCAAGAACATGGAAGACCCTATATGCCAAAGTTCGATTTCAGTCGCCACCTGCACGCCTTGACCCGCGACCTGCCCGCCACCCATGGCCGCCGTCTGCGGCGCAACCTGCTGTTCACCGGACTGACCCTGACCATCATCGGCTGCCTGACACTGATCTCCAGGGCCCATGCTGCGGTCGATGCCTACGTGGTGGCTGACCTGGGCGCGGAACAACATGTCGGCGACGATGCGGCTGCCCCGGTCCAGGCCGTTGCAATCACCGGTAACACCGGCACTGTACATACATACAGATAATCATTGATCGATAGTGCCAGACCGCGCATGCTGTGCACCTTCCGACCCTTATGACTGATGGTGGTTATGCGGCTGTATCTGTGTGAAAAACCCTCCCAGGCCAAGGACATTGCCGCAGTGCTCGGCGCCAGCCGGCGTGGCGACGGTTGCTGGCTGGGCACGGGGATCACCGTCACCTGGTGCATTGGCCACCTGCTGGAAACCGCGCCGCCGGATGCCTACGACGCGCGCTATAAACGCTGGGTGCTGGAAGACCTGCCGATCATTCCCGAGCAATGGAAGATGCTGGTCAAGCCCAAGACCGCCAGCCAGTTCAAGGCGGTCAAGCGACTGCTGGGCGAGGCCAAGGAGCTGGTGATCGCCACCGACGCCGACCGCGAGGGCGAAATGATTGCCCGCGAGTTGGTGGAACACTGTCGCTATCGCGGGCCGATCCAGCGGCTGTGGCTGTCGGCGCTGGACGACGCGTCAATCCGCAAGGCCCTGGCGGCGCTCAAGCCGGGTGCCGAGACCTTCAGCCTGTATCACTCGGCACTGGGGCGCTCACGGGCCGACTGGTTGATCGGTATGAACATGAGTCGTCTGTTCACCCTGCTCGGGCGTCAGTCCGGTTATCAAGGGGTATTGCCGGTGGGTCGGGTGCAGACCCCGACCTTGCGCCTGGTGGTCGACCGGGATCGCAGCATTGCCGACTTCGTGCCGGTGCCGTACTGGGCGATCGATGTGCAACTGCTCCACGACGGCACGCCGTTCACCGCGCAATGGCGGGCCGCAGCGGATGCCTGCGATGAACAGGACCGCTGCCTGAACCAGGAACTCGCCCGGCAAGCTGCCGAGGCCATGCGTAGCGCCGCCAGCGCACGTTTGGTCAAACTGCGCACCGAGCGAGTTCGTGAAGTGGCGCCGTTGCCGTTCGACCTCGGCACCCTGCAGGAGATCTGCTCGAAGAAACTCGGTCTTGGCGCTCAGGAAACCCTCGACGTTGCCCAGGCGCTATACGAAACCTACAAAGTCATCACCTACCCGCGCAGTGATTGCGGCTTCCTGCCGCTGAGCCAGCACGCAGAAGCGCCGGCGATTCTCGATGCGTTGGGTCGTGCTGACCCGAGCCTCGCGCCCCTGCTCAAGCACCTGGAACCACAACGCCGCTCGCGAGCCTGGAACGACGCCAAGGTCAGCGCCCACCACGGCATTATTCCCACTGCCGCTGCGCAAAACTTCGAGCGTTTGAGCGGCAAGCATCGTGCGGTCTATACCCTGATCCGCGCGCGTTATCTGGCGCAGTTCCTGCCCAACCACGAATACGACCGCACCCAGGCCGACTTCGACTGCGCCGGCCAGGCCTTGCGCGCCGTGGGTAAACAAGTGGTGGAGCCGGGCTGGAAACGCGCCTTGCCGGAAGCCTTGGCACCAGCCAAGGGCCGCGAAGCCCCGGCCCCGCAAAACCTGCCGCCGCTGACCCAGGGCTGCGACTATGCGGTGGCCGGGGTCAACCTCAAGGACCTCTGGACCCAACCACCCAAACCCTTCACCGAGGGTGACCTGATCAAGGCGATGAAGAACGTCGCCAAACTGGTGCAAGACCCGCTGCTCAAACAGAAGCTCAAGGACACCACTGGGATCGGCACCGAGGCTACCCGTGCCGGGATCATCCAGGGTTTGATTGATCGCGGTTACCTGATCAAGAACGGCAAGGCCCTGGCTGCCACCCCGGCGGCCTTCAGCCTGATCGACGCCGTACCCCGGGCCATCGCCGACCCTGGCACCACGGCGATCTGGGAGCAGGCACTGGACATGGTGCAAAGCGGAGAAATGAGCCTGGAAGAATTCGTCGCCAAACAGGCGGCGTGGATGAGCAAACAGGTCGGCCGCTGCAGCGGTCTGCGCCTGACCATCAGCGGGCCGGCGAGCCCAGCGGGTAAAGGTGCGACGCCGTGGAAGAAAAAACGCAAAACAACCAGGGGCAAGGCGGCACCGACGGCCAAGGGCAAGCCCAGGGCGGCAAAACCGGCTAAGTGATGCCTGATAGCGGTGAGGCCATCCGCCACACCGCATCAACTTCTTCGCCAGCAAGCTGGCTCCTACAGAGGGACTGCCCTACCCCCCCCACCACCGGACAAGGCCCACCCGCCCCCGCCCAGCGCTTGAACTGGCTGACAAACTCATCATGGGGCACCGGCACCGGCGCACGATCGCCGCCCGGATTCCACCCCCAGAGCACCAGTTTGTCGTCGCTGATGTGCTTGATCAGCGCGGCGAAGTCGCGGTCGCCGTTGCTCGTCCGGTCCTTGATCATTTGGCACAGCTGATCGGCCGGTAACCCGATCCAGGCCATCTTGTGCGCGGGCGTCGGCAGGCTCCAGTGCGGTGCTCCCGGAGGCGCATGGGGACCGTAGCTGGCCGGCGGATTGCTCTGCGCATGACAACTGGCGCACGGCAAACCAACCGCCCCCTTGCCGTCCGGACCACGAACCACGTTCATTCCATGGGGCAGCCCGGCGTCGAACTGCAAGGGCGCATCACCGGGAATATGACAGTTCTGACAACGCGGGCTCTGAAACACTTTCTGCACCGTGGCAAAGGCGTCCAGCGCCGCCTGGTCTTGAGCGAACAGCTCAGAGTGATAACCGCCTACCCCCAGCAACAACAAGGTGCCCAACACCAGATGACGGCTCATCTCAGACTCCTTCCAATTGCAGCGGCAACTCGCGCAGGCGCTGCCCGGTCAGGGCATAGACCGCATTGGCGACGGCCGGCGCGGTCGGCGGCACACCGGCCTCGCCAATCCCGCCGGGCTTTTCACTGCTGGGCAGGATGTGCACTTCGACCCGCGGCATCTCGTTGAGCCGCAGCACCTGATAGTCGTGGTAGTTGGACTGCTCGACCTGACCCTCCTTGATCGTCAACTTACTGTGCAGGGTGAAGCCGAGGCCGAAGGTGATGCACGACTCCATCTGCGCAACGATGCTCAGCGGGTTCACCGCAATCCCGCAATCCACCGCGCAGACCACCCGGTGCACGCGAATCTTCAGGTTGTCCTGGGACACTTCGCTGACCTGGGCCACGTAGCTGCCAAAAGACTCATGCACGGCCACCCCCAACGCATGCCCAGCCGGTAACGGCGCTTTCCAGTTGGCCTTTTCCACCGCCAGGTTCAGCACTCCGAGATGCCGTGGCTGGTCCTTGAGCAGAGTTCGGCGATACTCCACCGGATCCTTGCCAGCGGCTGCAGCCAATTCATCGACCAACGATTCCATGACAAAAGCCGTATGGCTGTGCCCCACCGAGCGCAGCCACAGCACGCTGATGCCGGTCTGCGGTGAATGCAGTTGCACCTGGTGATCGGCCAGACCCGTCAGGTACGGACTGTCCACCACGCCCTCGACCGAGGTTTTGTCGATGCCATCCTTGACCATGGTCGCCGCCAGCGAGGTACCGGCCATGATCGACTGGCCGACCATCACCTGCTTCCAGGCCACCGGCATGCCATCGTCACCGAGGCCAATCCGCGCATGATGGAGGAAGGCCGAACGGTAATAGCCGCCGCGAATGTCGTCCTCGCGTGCCCACATGGTCTTCACCGCAGCGCCAGCGGCGTGGGCCACCTGTACCGCCTCGCTGACAAAGTCCGAGGTGGGATTGGCGCGGCGACCGAAGCCACCACCGAGGAACTCGGTGTGGATCACCACTTGCTCGGGCTTGAGCCCGGTGATCTTCGCCGCGACCATCTGATCGAGGGTCTGGAACTGGGTGCCGGTCCAGATCTCGCACTGCTCGGCGCTGATTTTCACCGTGCAATTGAGCGGTTCCATCGGCGCGTGGGCCAGGTACGGCACGCTGTACTCGACGTCGATGGTTTTGCTCGCCTTGGCCAATCCGGCGTCGACATCACCAGCCTGGCTCGCCGGTGTACCGGGAGTGGTCGCCAACTGGCGGAAACGCTGGAGCAAGCTGACGCTGTCGAGCCCGGCGTTGGGTCCGGGATTCCAGTCGATTTTCAGCGCGTCACGGCCCAGTTTGGCCGCCCAGTAATGGTCTGCCACCACGGCCACACCCGTCGGGACCTGCAGCACCTTGCGCACTCCTGGGATCGCCAGCGCGGGCTGGGCGTCGAACGAAGCGACGCTGCCACCGAACATCGGCGGCCGGGCGACCATGGCCGTGAGCAAGCCGTCGAATTGCACATCGATGCCGAAGCGCGCCTGGCCGGTGATTTTCTCCGGGGTGTCGAGGCGTGGGGTCGGCTTGCCGATCAGGGTCCAGTCCTTGGGCTGCTTGAGGGTGATTGTCGCCGCATCCGGCATAGGCAGTTGCCCGGCATCGTTGGCCAACTCGCCGTAGGTGGCACGTTGTTCGCCGGCAATCACCACACCAGGCTCGGTACGGATTTGCGACGGCGCGACATTGAAGCGCTTGGCCGCCGCCTCGATCAACATCAGCCGTGCGGCGGCACCGGCCAGGCGATAGCGATCGAACTCCATCCAGGTCGAGGTCGAGCCACCGGTGATCTGCATCCCACCAAACCCCGGCAAGCCGTAATCCGCCGCCGACGCGGGGCCATGCTCGACGCGAATACTGGCCCAGTCGGCATCCAATTCCTCGGCCACCAGCATGCTCAGGCCGGTCCAGATGCCCTGGCCCATTTCCGAGTGCCCCAGCAGGATGGTCACACTACTGTCAGGGGCAATGCGCAGAAAGGCGTTGGGGGCGAAGATGCCGTCCGCCGTGCTGGCCGCCCGGGCAAATCGATTGCCGCCGGGGATGACAAACGCCACCACCAGGCCGGCGCCGAGCACTGCACCGCCTTTGACAAAGGCGCGCCTTGAGCTGTCGATGGGGTCCTTCATGATCAGGCCTCCCGCAACTGCGCGGCGCGTTTCACGGCCGCGCGAATCCGCACGTAGGTGCCGCAGCGACAGATATTGCCCGACAGCGCCTGATCGATATCGCTGTCGCTGGGCGAGGGAATTTTCTCCAGCAGGGCCACCGTGGCCATGATCTGCCCGGACTGGCAGTAGCCGCACTGCACCACGTCGAGTTCGGCCCAGGCGCGCTGCACCGGGTGCGAGCCGTCGCTGGACAGGCCTTCGATGGTGCGGATTTTCTGTCCGCTGGCCACCGCAGCGGCCGGGGTGATACACGAGCGCAACGGCCGGCCATCGACATGCACGGTGCAGGCACCACATTGCGCCATGCCGCAGCCGAACTTGGTCCCGGTCAGTTGCGCAACGTCGCGCAGTACCCACAACAACGGCATGTCGCCGGGGACATCCAGGGGTTGATCGTTGCCATTGATATTGAAGGTCAGCACAGCAATCTCCTGCAGGGTCACGGGTGAGCGACGCTGTGGCCAAGGGCCTACGCGCGCTTCGTCTGGTGTGTTGAGTCAAGCGCACTTTCCCCCCACATCCGGGGTGGCGCGACCACCGGTCAAGCCAGCCGTATTGCAGCCGACCACCTAAAAGCAAACCAATATCATTTGCACCAATAGCGGCCATTTGCTTTAATCGCGACCAATTCCCATTTGCACCGCCCCAGCCGTATGGACATGCGCTCTTTATGATGGTCGTCGAAACCTCACCCGTGCAGCACCTCTACACCAGCCACCATCGCTGGCTGTATGAATTGTTGCGTCGTCGCCTGAGCAATGCCTTCGATGCGGCCGACCTGGCCCATGACACCTTTATTCGTGTGCTCAAGCGTCCACAGCAGTTCGACTGTGAAGTGCACGCCCGTTCCTATCTGGCGACCATTGCCCGTGGCCTGTGCATCGATCACTGGCGCCGGCGGCAACTGGAACAGGCCTGGTTGCAGGCCCTGAGCCAACAACCCCAGGCCTTGCAGCCCTCCCCCGAGCAACGGGCGATCATCGTCGAGACCCTGAACGAAGTGGACGCGATGCTGCAGCGCCTGCCGCAACGGGTCAGCGATGCGTTCATCCTCGCGCAACTGCATGGCATGCCTTACAAGGACATCGCCGTGGAAATCGGCGTGTCCGAACGGATGATCAAGAAATACCTGGCCCAGGCCCTGCTGCACTGCGCCCTGCTCGAGGCCGAACTCGACGGCCTGCTGATCGAGTAAGCGCCCATGCCTGCCGCCGCCTTGAACAAACTCAGTCACGCCAGCCTGCAACAGGCGGCCCATTGGTACGTGCAGTTGCACGACCAGCAGGTCGGCGAACAGGAGCGCCTGCGTTGGCAAGCCTGGCTGGACCAGAGTGGCGAACATCAGGACGCTTGGCGCTATGTGCAACGGGTCGGCGAGCGTTTCGCACCGCTGCACGGCGACGGCGAATCACAGGCGGCGAGCATGGCTTTGCGCGGTGGTGGGCGCAGCCGCGTGTCACGGCGCCAGACCCTGAAGTCGTTGCTGGTACTCAGCGGCGGTAGCCTGCTGGGCTGGAGCGCGTGGCGCCAGACGCCGCTGCCGGACACCCTGAACCGCTGGACCGCCGACCTTTCCACCGGCACCGCCGAGGTCCGCGAAAATCGGCTCAGTGATGGCAGCCGCCTTTGGCTCAACGCCCTGAGCGCGGTGGATGTGCGCTTCGACAGCCATCAGCGACTGCTCGAACTGCGCCTCGGCGAAGTGCTGGTGGACACCGCCCGCGATTCGCTGCGGCCGTTTCTGCTGGACACCCCACAAGGCCGTCTGCGCGCCCTGGGCACCCGCTTCGGCGTCCGCGAAAGCCACGGGCAAACCTTGCTCAGTGTGTTTGCCGGTGCCGTTGAAGTGCGTTTGGCCAACGATCAGGTGCAGGTGGCAAACGCTGGCCAGCAGTTGAGTTTCGCGCAAAACGCCTTCGGCCCGCTGCAACCCGTCTCCCCCGCCCGCGAAGCCTGGCGCCGTGGCGTGCTGCTGGCGGACAACCTGCCTTTGGGCCAATTGCTCGAAGAACTCGGTCGCCACCGCCATGGCCACCTTGGCTGCGACCCGGCCGTGGCGCAAATGCCGGTGATGGGCTCCTTCCCCCTCAAGGACACTGACCAGGCCCTGCGACTGCTGGCGGCAGCGTTGCCGATTCGCGTTGAAACACCGCTGCCGTGGTGGGTCAATGTCGGTGCCAAAAGCTGAACATCGAGCCTGACCACATTATTTTTCCGCAGGTGGTTCCCTTTTCCGTCGTTCGTTCGGTTAACCCCACAGAAGCACTTCAATTGCCGAACGACTTGATCCAAAGGGACCTCCATGCCGCACCACGTCGCCGCCCGTTTTCGATTTGCCTTGCGCCCCCTGGCCCTGGCCTTGCCGGCCGCTCTGCTGAGCCTCGCCCCGGCAGCCGCCCACGCCGCTGACACCCCTGCCAGCGAACAGTCCAGCAGCAAGCACCAGTACGCCATCGCGGCCGGCTCGCTGGTGACGGCGCTGAACAGCTTTGCCGAACAAAGCGGTGTGTTTCTCGCCGGGCACAACGACCTGGCCAGCGGCAAACGCAGTGCCGGGCTGAACGGCAACTTCACTGCCCAGGAAGCCCTGCAACGCTTGCTACAGGGCAGCGGCCTGCAGGCGCAGGCGCTGGACAGCGGCGGCTACATCCTGCAACCGGCGCCCAAGGGCGACGGCACCCTGGAGCTGGGCGCCACGACTATCTCTGGCAGCCAGGCCCTCGGCGCGACCACCGAAGACACCCACTCCTACACCACCGGCTCGACCTCGTCGGCCACCGGCCTGCCGCTGTCGCTGCGCGAGACGCCGCAATCGGTCACCGTGATTACCCGTCAACAAATGGACGACCGTGGCGCCCAGGACGTCGGCGATCTGCTGCGCAATACCCCGGGTATCACCCAGCAGGCCTATGACAGCGACCGCATGGAGTTTTCCTCCCGCGGCTTCGCCATCACCAACTACCAGTACGACGGCATCAACCGTCCGTACGACGGGGTCTACGGCGAAGCGGCGACCAACGTCGACGCTGCGACCCTCGATCGCGTCGAAGTGATCAAGGGCGCCACCGGCCTGATGACCGGTTCCGGCGACCCGTCCGCCACGGTCAACCTGGTGCGCAAAAAGCCGACCAAGGAATTCAAGGCTTCGGTCAGCGGCACCGTCGGTTCCTGGGATGCCTACCGCACCGAAGGCGATATCTCCGGTTCGTTGAACGACAGCGGCAGCGTGCGCGGGCGCTTTGTCGGCGCCTATCAGGACAAGAATTCCTACCTGGACCACTACAGCCAGAAGAAGGACCTGTTCTACGGCATCCTCGAAGCCGACCTGACGCCCGACACAATGCTGACCTTCGGCATCGACAAGTCCAGCGTCACACCGCGCGGCACCTCCTGGACCGGCAACCCGACCTATTTCGCCGACGGCGGGCGCACCGATTTCCCACGGCACTTCAACCCGGGCGCCGACTGGAGCCGTCGCGACTTCGACGACATCACCTACTTCACCTCCCTGGAGCAGGCACTGGCCAACGACTGGAAACTCAAGGTCAGTCTCGACCAGAAAACCACCGACCACGACACCCGCCTGGCCTCCGCCAGCGGTGGCAACCCGGACCGCTCCACCGGCGAAGGGATGTTCCTGTATTGGGGCCGCTGGGAAGGTCATCGGGTGCAGAACACCGCGGACGTGAACGTCTCGGGCCCCTTTAGCCTCGGCGGTCGCGAGCATGACCTGGTGGCCGGCGTGATGACCTCGCACTCGCGCCAGACCGGCGCCACCTACGACACCAGCGCCTTCGCCCAGGTGCCGGGGAGCATCTACGACTGGGACGGCGACCTGCCTTATCAGAACTTCCCGAAAAACGGCAAGTACGAGCGCACCCAGAGCCAGAACGGTGTGTACCTGGCTACGCGCCTGCGCCCTACCGATGACCTGTCGTTCATCCTCGGCGGTCGCGTCAGTACCTTCAAATACAACGAAGACTACAGCTACTACTCGGGCGCCGGCCTCGATCCGACCCACGCCAGCTACAAGGAACACGGGGTGGTCACGCCGTACGCCGGGGTGGTCTATGACCTGGACGATACCTACTCGGTCTACGCCAGCTACACCTCGATCTACCAGCCGCAGACCTACAAGGACATCGACGGCAAGACCCTGGCGCCGGTCGAGGGTGACAGCTACGAAACCGGCCTCAAGGCCGCGTACCTTGATGGCCGCTTGAACGCCAGCCTGGCGCTGTTCCGCATCGAGCAGGACAACGTCGCCGAGTCGATCGGCACCAACCCGGTGACCAACGAAGGCATCTACAAGGCCATCGATGGCGCGACCACCCAGGGCATCGAACTGGAACTGGCCGGAGAACTGCAGGACGGCTGGAACCTGATGGCCGGCTACACCTATGCCCGCACCCGCGACCAGGATGAGCAGCGGATCTTCGGCTACCCGCTGACCACCTCGAAACCGGAACACGTGATCCGCACCTTCACCACCTACCGCCTGCCGGGCGCGCTGGACAAGGTCACCGTCGGTGGCGGCGTCAGCTGGCAGAGCGCGTTCTATGGCAACATCTACAGCCCCACCGTGGGCGACTACACGCGGATCAAGCAAGGCGGCTTCACCCTGGTCGACCTGATGACCCGCTATCAGTTCAACGAGCACCTGAGCTTCACCGCCAATGCCAACAACGTCTTCGACAAGAAGTACCTGTCGGGCCTCGGCAACTTCGACACCACCTTCTACGGCGAGCCACGCAACCTGACGCTCACCACCAAGTGGGACTTCTAAACCAGTAACACCCGCACGCCGTCCACTCCCCCGGGCGGCGTGCGATTTTCCTGCGCGTTGCCGCGAGCCTTTAGCCACCAGAGCGCATACACTGCCCCTCTGCACTGCTCAAGGACCGCTACCGATGAACCACGCCAGCCCCCGGAATGCCGATCAGGCCCCACGTTTCTGGCGTGACGACGCCCTGCCTTTCATCGAGGCCCGGGCCATCGCCGATGGTCGCGAAGTCTGCTACTCACGCCACTCCCACGAGCATTTTTCCATCGGTGCCATCACCGCCGGGCGCAGTACCTATCTGCACGAGCAGTCGTCCTTCGAAGTGTCTGCCGGCACCGTGGTGCTGATGAATCCGGGCGACGTGCACGCCTGCAATCCGATCGAGGATCAACCCTGGTCCTATCGCATGCTGTATGTCGAGACGCCGTGGCTGATCGATCTGCAGCACCAACTGGGTTTTGCCGCTGACCTGGATTTTCGCCCCTTCAGTAGCACCCACAGCACCGATATCGAGCTGTTCAAAGGCCTCAATCAGTTGTACGAGGTGCTGGTGGATGAACAGGCCAGCACCCTGCACAAATACAGCACAGCGGTGGCCTTTTTCAGCGACGTGCAGATCCGCCTCAATCCGGCCGAAGTCGAGGTCGAGGTCGCCGAGCCCAACTTCAAGCTGGAGCGGGCCGCCGAATACATCCGGGAGCACTGCACCCAGGCGCTGAAACTCGAGGACATCTGTGCGGCGGCGCAGCTCTCGGCCTCATACCTGATCCGTGCCTTCAAGCTGCGCTACGGCATGACGCCCCACGCCTATTTGGTCAATCGGCGCATTCAGTTCGCCCGCCAGCAACTGCGCCAGGGTCGGCTGATTGCCGAGGTCGCGCTGGAGGCCGGGTTTGCCGACCAGGCGCATTTCCAACGGGCGTTCAAGCAGCACCTGGCGGCGACACCCGGGCAGTATCGCGGCTGAGTTGCGACCTCAGGGCAACAGCAGATAACCGGCGCTCGCTGCCAGCAAGGCGGCCATCAGGCGATTGAACAGGCGCATGCCGGCGGCGTTGCTCAGGTAGTGCTGCAGGAACGTGCCGGCATAGGCCCAGCACGCCACCGACAGGTAGCAGATCACCAGGTAGATCGCCGCGAACTGCCAGACCAATCGTGCCTCGCCGTCCGCGACGAAGGCCCCCATTCCGGCGACACAGGCCAGCCAGGCTTTCGGATTGAGCCACTGCATCAAGGCGCCATACAAAAAACTCGGCGCCTTGCCCTCAGTGGCGCCGCCCAGTCGACCGTCATCAGCGGCCAGCTTCCAGGCCATGAATAAAAGAAACGCCACCCCGGCCCACTGCACGACACGGGTCAGCACCGGCCAGGCTTGCAGCAACTCATGCAGTCCCAGCCCCATCAACACCAGTAACAGCACAAAGCCCAGGGTCGCCCCCGCGACGTGCCGCTGGCTGGAGCGAAAACCGTATTGCGCCCCCGAACCGAGGGCGACGATGTTCACCGGCCCTGGGGTAATCGAAGCGACCAAAGCAAAGGCGGCCATGGAAATCATCAGGTTCATTGCGTACTCCAGACACTTGGGGACATCCCGGCGCCCAAGGTAGGGGGATGGGTTCCTGCTGTATTGAAGAAAAACGCCCTGCAGCCGTATGACAACAACCCTTTCACGGGTTCTGATAAATCCTTAAATCCGTTAATCTCGGATTTTTCTTACCCAGGAAGGACCCAGGAAATGCCCATGCTCGACACCCCCCTGCAAGACCTCGCTGCCCCTGAAGGCGTCTGCTACGGCTGTGGCGGCCGCAACCCCCATGGCCTGCACATCAAGAGCCGCTGGGATGACGATGGCTCGCAGGTGGTCGCCGAGCATCTGCCGGACGAAAAGTACTGCGGCTGGCCGGACCTGGTCTACGGCGGGCTGATCGCCATGCTGGTGGATTGCCACTCCAACTGGACGGTCATGGCCTACCACTACCGCGCCGAACAACGCGAAGCCGGCAGCCTGCCGCGCATCGACTGCGTCACTGGCAACCTCGGCATCAAATTCATCAAACCGACCCCGATGGGCGTAAAGCTGACCTTGAAGGCGCGGGTTGAAGGCGAAGTCGGACGCAAGACCCGGGTGATCTGCGAGATTTATGCGGGGGATGTGCTGACGGCGGTGGGGGATTCGGTGTTTGTGCGGGTGGATACCGGAAGGTTGGCAGCAGCGGCTCATGGGCGGGAGGCGACGCAGGGGTCGTGAGGTTGGGGGCTTTTGCTGCGGGGGGTTGGTTGATGACCATGACCACCCCCATCATGGCCACGACAACAACCTGAAATCGGCCTACGCCCACGTGATCGCTGACGCGCTGACCTCGGTGCTGGCGATCGCCGCCCTCCTCGCCGGGCGCTATGTGACGGTCGAATTTCGCCCGGCCTGATTGACCATTTTTTTGCAAGGAACCCTTCATGCCTCCAGGCAAACGCGAACTGGCACGGATCGAGCGCCGGTTGATCGCCACCCTCACCGACGCCTGCGAAACGGCCAAAGCTGAAATCCACGGCTTTGCCTGGCTTACCCATACAGTCAATCTCAACGCCCTGACTGACACTTTGCGGATCACCTGGGTGTTCGACACCCAGGTCGACCGCCAAGCCGCCGAAGCCAGCGCCAAGGCACGCATCGTCGAACTCACCGCCATCGCCTTGCACGAGGCCGACATCGACTTGGCGCTGTCCTCACGCAACCTGCGCCTGGACTCAGAAGAAGAATGCCAACGCAGCCACGCCGGCGACTGGCGCAAGCGCCTGGCCAGGAGTAGTTGAGCATGGCCAAGGAAATCGAAAACCCCTGCATCGCCGTGTGCCAACTCAGTGGAGACCTGTGCATCAGTTGCGGGCGCAGCAAAGCCGACATCCGTCAGTGGAAACGCATGAAGCGCCCGGAAAAAATGGCTGCGGTGGCACGGGCGACCCAGCGCTTGAAAAGCTTGAAGACGAGCGCGCGCAAATCCTGAAAACACTGCGAACCCGTCACACCGCCATCGCGAGCGGGCTCGCTCCTACAAGGGTTGCGGCCAATCACACAAATCTGTGAACAGCGCAAACCTGCAGGAGCTGGCTTGTCGGGACGCCGCATCGCAGCGAAAGACCTGAGACCGCCGCCGACAAATCCCGCAAAACATCCGTTAGATGGCAGACTTCCCTCAATTCACCCCTACGGAGACCACCATGCTCGGAGCATTCGAACGCCGACTCGACCCCTTCCCGCCCGACGAGGCGCCGCCACCGCCGATGGGCATGGTGCGTTTTCTGT
The DNA here is from genome assembly GCF_019212185.1 of Pseudomonas fluorescens. NCBI lineage: Bacteria > Pseudomonadati > Pseudomonadota > Gammaproteobacteria > Pseudomonadales > Pseudomonadaceae > Pseudomonas > Pseudomonas fluorescens. The sequence goes on along the minus strand of NZ_CP078138.1, from coordinate 3,238,473 downwards.
GGGCCTGCACCCGAGGCGCTCGCGGTTACATTCTGGCGCTGGCGTTGCTAAGTGCCGCGGTGTCGATCTACGAAGCCTGGCTGTTCGCCTTTCTTGGCCAGGTGGTCGACCTGCTCGCCAGCTGGCAGGCCGGCGGCGCGGCGCCGGGTGAGGAACGTCGGGTGTTGTGGGGGATTGGCATCGTGCTGGTGACCAGTATCGGCCTGGTGGCGTTGCGCACCATGGTTCAGCACCAGGTGTTGGCGATCAATCTGCCGCTGCGCCTGCGCTGGGATTTCCACCGGCTGATGCTGCGCCAGAGCCTGTCGTTCTTTTCCGATGAGTTCTCTGGGCGGGTCACCACCAAGGTCATGCAGACCGCATTGGCGGTGCGCGAGGTGTTGTTCACCCTGATCGAAATCCTGCCGGGGATCGGCGTCTACTTCATCGCGATCATCGCCCTCGCCGGCGGCTTCGCCCCAAAACTGATGCTGCCCTTTGTGCTATGGCTCCTGTTGTTCGGCCTGGCGATGCTGTACTTCGTGCCGCGCCTGGGCAAGGTCGGCCAGGAACAGGCCCACGCCCGCTCGTCGATGACCGGTCGGGTCTCCGATGCCTACACCAACATCACCACGGTCAAACTGTTCTCCCACTCCAAGCGCGAGGCACATTTTGCCCGTGCGGCGATGGAAGATTTCAAGGTCACCGGCTTTCGCCAGATGCGCCTGGTCAGCCAGTTCGAGATCGTCAACCAGGCACTGGTGGTCGGCCTGATCATGGGCGCTGGCGGTTACGCGTTGTGGCTCTGGCATCAGGGGCAAGTCGGCACTGGCGCGGTGGCGGCGATCACCGCCATGGCCTTGCGCATCAATGGCATGTCGCACTGGATCATGTGGCAGATGACTTCGCTGTTCGAAAGCTTCGGCACCGTGCAGGACGGCATGGCGACCCTGACCCTGGGCCCCAAGGTCCAGGACGCACCGAATGCCGGAACCCTGGTACCGATTGGCGGCGCGGTGAGTTTCGACAACGTCAGCTTCAACTATAACGGTGAGCGCCAGGTGCTCGATGGCCTGAGCCTGGACATCCGTCCGGGAGAGAAAATCGGCCTGGTGGGTCGCTCCGGTGCCGGCAAGTCGACCCTGATCAACCTGCTACTGCGCTTCTACGATGTCGACGCCGGGGAGATTCGCATCGATGGGCAGAACGTTGCCAACGTGACCCAGGACAGCCTGCGCAGTGCGATCGGCATGGTCACCCAGGACACCTCGCTGCTGCACCGTTCGATCCGCGACAACATCGCCTACGGTCGCCCGGATGCCACCGATGAGCAGATCCAGCGCGCCGCCGCCAACGCCCAGGCCGACGGCTTCATCAGCCAGCTCAGCGACCGCCAGGGCCACAGCGGTTACGACACTCTGGTGGGCGAACGCGGGATCAAGCTGTCCGGCGGCCAGCGGCAACGCATTGCTATCGCCCGAGTGATGCTGAAAAACGCGCCGATCCTGCTGCTCGACGAAGCCACCAGCGCCCTCGACTCGGAAGTCGAAGTGGCGATCCAGGAAAGCCTCGACGAGATGATGCAGGGCAAGACCGTGATCGCCATCGCCCACCGCCTGTCCACCATCGCCGCGATGGATCGGCTGATCGTCATGGATAACGGGCAGATCATCGAGCAAGGCACCCACGCCGAGTTGCTGGCGAAAAACGGTACTTATGCGCGGTTGTGGCAGCACCAGAGTGGCGGGTTTCTGGGGGAGGATCAGGGGGTGGTTGAGGAAGTGGAATAAGCCGTGCGGCACCTGGCGCGCCCCGCGCCAGGTGCCGCCGGTTATCACCAGTCGTAAGTCATTTCCACCGAGGCCACGCGCTCCTGGCCGTAGTAGCAACCGAACGAATAGTTGCAGTCGGAGACGTACTCGCGGTCGAACAGGTTCTGCACGTTGAGGCTGGTGCGCAGACCGCGCAGGCCGCTGTCGAGTTTGCCCAGGTCATAGCTGACGGTGGTGTCATAGACCACGAAGGCCGGTACGTCGAAGGAGTTGGCCGAGTCGCCTGGCTTGCGTCCGGTGTAGCGGGCGCCGACGCCGAAGGTCAGGCCATCGATGGTCGCCTGGGTAAAGTGATAGTCGACCCACAGCGACGCCGACACTGGGGCGGTGGCTTCGCTGCGGTTGCCCTGGTCGCCGTAGGTGCTCTTGGTGTAGATCGAGTCGATATAGGTAGCCGCCGCCAAAACGTCGATGTTATCCAGACTGGACTTGGCTTCCAGCTCGATGCCGCGCGAGCGCACTTCGCCATTTTGCGCCGAGTACTGCGGGTATTCGGTGTCGCCGGCGAGGACGTTTTTCTGCTTGATCTGGAACACCGAAGCGGTGATCAGGGTCTTGTCGAACGGCTGGTACTTGACCCCCACTTCGTACTGCTCGCCTTCGGTTGGATCGAAGGCCTTGCCACCGCGCTCGGGCGCTGCGGTGCCGAGGGTCGGCAGGAAGGATTCGGAGTAGCTGACATAAGGCGCCAGGCCGAAGTCGGTGACGTAGGTCAGGCCCACGCGCCCGGTGAACTGGTTGTCCCGTTGCGAGCTGACGGTATGGGCCAGCAGGTCCTTGTTGTCGATCTCGGCCCAGTCCTGGCGGCCGCCGATGGTGAGGATCCACTGGTCCAGCCGGATCTGGTCTTGCAGGTAAACGCCGGTCTGGCGAATGGTGTTGTCCCACTTGGTGTCGAGCACCGGGGTCACGCTGGAGGTGTCGTAGTTGTTCTTGCCATACAGGTCGATCGGCAACACGTTATAGGCGTTGTAGCCGTCGTACTTGCGGCTGAAATGCCGGTAGTCGACGCCGGCCAGGGTGGTGTGCTGCAGGGCGCCGGTGTTGAACCTGTACTCGAGGTTGTTATCGACGGTGTAGGCAGTGTTGTGCTGGCGCCAGTCGAGCTTGACCCGATTGGCCCGGGTTTGATCGACCACCCCGGCATCGTCACTGACGAAGCTGCGCAGGTAGAAACCCTTGTACTGGTCGCGCACGTCGGTGTAACGCGCGGTGGAGCGGTAGCTCAGGTCGTCGCTGAAGTCGTGGCGAAAGTCATAGCCGAGGATGTACTGGTCGCGCTTGTAGTCGTTGTAGCGCGAGTCACCGGTGAAAAAGTCGCGCTTGATGTGCTGCCCGTTCGGCCCGCGATCCAGCGAGCCGACCCGTGGCAGCGCCTGGTAATCGGCCAGGCCGTCGTCGCGCTGGATCTGCGCCAGCAGGGTCAGGGAGGTGCTGTCGTTGGCGGTCCAGGTCAGGCTCGGCGCCAGCAGCGTGCGCTCGGTGTTGGTGTGGGCGACCTGCTCATTGCCTTTCTTGGCCAGGCCCACCAGGCGGTAGCTGAACGCTTTTTGCTCGTCGAGCGGACCGCTGGTGTCGAAGGCGCCATTGACCCGGTTGTAGCTGCCGGCACCCAGCTTGACCTGGCTGCGCTGTTCGCTGGTGGGGCGCTTGGACACCATGTTGATCAGGCCGCCCGGCTGGTTCTGCCCGAACAGCACCGACGACGGCCCCTTGAGCACCTCGATGCGCTCCAGGGTGTAAGGATCAATCTGCGGCGCGCCGCCGAGGCTGCCGGCATAGGGCATGTAGGCGCCATCCAGGTACAACGGGGTCGGGGCAAAACCACGGCTGGTGATTTCGTCGGCGATCACGTTGCGGTCGGTGAAACCGCCGGTGCTCAGGCCCGGGGTGTAGCGCAGGGCCTGGGTCAGGTTGCGGGCGCCCTGCACCGCCACCTGATCGGCCGTGACCACGTTGATTGCCTGGGGAATTTCGAGGATCGGCGTGTCGGTCTTGGTCGCGCTGGCACTGCGCGAGGCGACATAGCCGTCGACCGGACCATAGGCCGACTCGACAGCCTGCCCGGAAATAGTCGTGGCGCCCAATTGCAGCGCGGCGCCCTCCACCCTTGGCAACAGCGAGTAGCTGCCGCTGGCCAGGCGCACCGCTTGCAGGCTGCTGCCGGCGAGCAGTTTTTGCAGGCCGGCATCGGTGCTGTAGCGACCCTGCAAGCCGGTGGTGGTCTGCCCGGCGGCGTTGGCCGGGTCGAACGAAACGGTGACGCCGGCGGTGGCGGCGAACTGAGTCAGCGCCGCCCCCAGGGGCCCGGCCGGGATGTCGAAACTGCTTTCGTTGCTGGTCTGGGCCCAGGCAGGTTGTGCGGGCAGCACCAGGCCCAGCGGCAAGGCCAACGCCATCCCCAGCAGCGCGACATGCACGGCACGGCTCAGGGGTTTGATTGCAGGTTTGCTCAAGGGTCTTTGCGATTGAAGGTTACGGGGGGTCATGCTGTTTCCTTGCGCCCGATGGCAGTAAATGACGGCGTCTGTGTGCGCCTCTATCTACAAAGTCGAACGAGAATCAAAATCGACAACACCCTCGAATAATTATCTGAAAAAAACCTCAGGCGGCCTCGACGCGGGTCCAGTAACGACTGAAACGCCTCAGGCGGACGGGCAAGGTCGAGGTCAGGTTGTCGAGGATGGCGTCGCTGCTGCCCAGGTGAAAGGCCCCGGAAATCCGCAGGTTGGCCACCGCCGGCGCACAGCCCAGATGACCCGGACGATATCGCTGCAACTCGGCGATGAAGTCGGCCAGGCGCCAGTTGTCGATCACCAGCATGTCGCGGGTCCAGGCGTCGACCTGCGGATTGGCCCGCTGCACCGGCCCCAGTTGATCCGTGGAGAAACTCAGTTGCTGCCCGGTTTCCACGCGCACCGCCGGACCCACACCGCTGGCACTGCGCACTTCGACCGCATGTTCCTGCACGCTGACCTGGCTGTGATCGCTGTCATGGCGCACCACAAAACGGGTGCCGAGGGCGCGGACGCTGCCAGAGGGGGTATGCACGATAAAGGGCCGGGCCTGCTGATCGGCGGCAGTCTGGATCTGTATCTCGCCGCTCAGCAGGCGAATTTCCCGCACGCTGGCACTGTAGCGAATGTCCACGGCGGTGGCGGTATTGAGTTGCAGCAGGCTGCCGTCGTCCAGTTGCAGCCGACGGCGTTCGCCGGTGGCGGTGCGTTGGTCGGCCATCAGGGTTGGCAAGGGCGTGCGGGTCCAAGCCAGGGTGCCGGCGCCGCCCGCTGCGAGCAACACCGACAACACCTTGAGCACATCACGGCGCTTGGCCCGGGCGCTGGTCAAGGTCGGCCGGGCGATGCCCGGTGCGAGCTGGCCGAATTTGTCCTGCAGGCGCGTCAGCCGCTCCCAGGCCTGGACATGCCGCGGGTCACACTCCAGCCAGTGCCGGTGCGCCTCACGCAGCGCCGCGTCGGGCGTGTCAGTGCGCAAGTCGACGTACCAGCGCGCAGCGGCTTCCAGGGTCGCGTGGTCCATGGCGGGCGGACGCACCTCAGTCCTCCGCCAGCAGCAGGCAATGGGTCAGCGCACGCACTGCGTGTTTCTTCACGGTGTTGACCGAGACGTTCAGACGGCGGCCGATCTCTACGTAACTCAGGCCGTCGAGCTGGGCCAGCAGGAAAATTTCCCGGGTGCGCTCGCCCAGGCCGTCGAGCAGGCGGTCGATTTCAAACAGGGTTTCGAGAATCAGCGCGCGGGTTTCCGGCGAAACCGCCAACGGCTCAGGGCTGAGCGCCAGTGTTTCCAGGTAGGCCTGCTCGAGGGAGCGGCGACGGAAACTGTCGATCATCAGACTGCGGGCGATGGTGCTCAGGTAGGCCCGAGGTTCCCGCAGCTCAAGGGTTTTGCGTTGCGTCAGGACGCGGATGAAGGTGTCCTGGGCCAAGTCCGCCGAGTGGTCGCTGCAACCCAGGCGCCGACGCAACCAACTGCACAGCCAACTGTGATGGTCTTCGTAGAGCGTCTGCACGGCATGTTGGTGAGAGAGATCGACAGAGGACATGGAGACGGCTCGACACGCAGATATTTGATAATGACTCTCATTTTCTTCCAGCGCATGGGGATTTGGCAATAGGTGGGATGGTGATGATGTTTATGTGGTGTGACTGAAGGCCTCATCGCGGGCAGGCCACCCACAGGGTTTGCGGTGGATGCAGATCTTGTGATCGGACACAGAACCTGCGGGAACCAGCCTGCTGGCGATGAAGTTGATGCGGTGTAGCTGATGGCCTCATCGCGGACAAGCCCGCTCCCGCAAGGGAGGAAACCCCTCAGGATTTACCCGCAACCCGCCCCGCATAGTTCAGCACAAACTGCACATGAGCCTTGACCCCAGTGGCCAGGGTCTGATCGTCCACCGTGAAATACGGGCTGTGGTTGGGTGCCGCCTTGTTCATGTCCTGCCCTTCAGGCGTCGCGCCAAGGAACACGAACAGCCCCGGGACTTTTTCCGCGTACAGCGAAAAGTCTTCACTCGGCGACAACGATGCCGGCAGGCGTTCGACTTTGCCTGGCGCCGCCAACTCCAACGCCGGGACCATGGCCTCGGTCAAGCCGGGGTTGTTGGTGGTGACCGGTGCGTAGTGCATCACCTCAAGATCGGCCTTGACCTCATAGGCGCTGGCGATGCTCGTCGGCACTGTTCAGCGCCGCGCAGTGCTTTATCGAGTGCATCCTGCAGGTGGTCCGACGCCGCTCGCGCTCGTCGAAGGCCGACGACCGCCGGTTGTTCGATACCCTGCAAATGCTGATCTGATTCAGACCGCTCGAACCGCTACGACTGCGCAGCCAGCGCTGCCGTCATCTGCCGGTGGCAGACCTCGAGGATTTCGTCGGCAAGCGGCGAATCGTCCGGACAGGCACGGGACAACAGGATCGCTCCCACCGCCTGTGCCAGCAGGGCAAGCATTTTCTCGCGCCCTTCCCCAGCCGGCGCCTCTGCGGCGCTCGGAAATTTTTGACCCAGGGTCTGCAGCAAGCCCTCGATGCCGTTGGCAAAACTCGCCTTGACCTCGTCGGACTGGCGCGCCGCGTCGCCCGACAAGGCGGCCATGGTGCAGCCGCTGTCCCGGCGGTCGCGGTGATCCCGCGACACGTAGACATCGATGAAGCCCTGCACATCCAGGTTCTCGGCGCTGGCCAGCGATCGGCACAGGCTATTGGCTGAGGCTTCGGCCATCAGGTCGGCCTTGGAGCCGAAATGCTTGTAGAAGCCGCCGTGAGTGAACCCGGCGGCCGCCATCAAGTCGGCCACTCCGACCCCGTCAAAGCCGCGTTGGCGAAACACCGCTGAGGCGGTTTCGACGATGTGCTGCCGGTTTGCCTCGGCCTGGGCCTTGGTCACTCTCATGTGCATCACCTTGCGTAAGCGTTGAATCGTTGGTCGATGATACATAGATGTCGATCGTAATCAAATGATGTTGACAGCTTAGATTATGATCATCATCATAAACCCACAACACCGCAGTCACCCAACTTCCCGACATCCCTGATCAAGAGACAAGACCATGACCACTCGCCCTACTGTTCTGATCACTGGCGCCTCCAGCGGCATCGGCGCTGCCTACGCCGAGCGTTTCGCCCAACGTGGGCATGACCTGGTGCTGGTCGCCCGCGACCTGGCGCGCCTGCACACCCTCGCCGCCCGGTTGAGCGGCGAGCATGGGGTTGCGATTGATGTGCTGCAGGCCGACCTGACCCAACTCGGCGACCTGGCCATCGTTGAGGCGCGCCTGCGGGAAGACGCCAGCATCGGCATCCTGATCAACAACGCCGGCGCGGCGCAGTCCGGCAGCTTCATCGAGCAGAGCACCGACAGCGTGGCCCACTTGGTCGCGCTCAACACCACGGCCCTGGTGCGTCTGGCCAGTGCGATCGCGCCACGCCTGGCCACGGCGGGCAACGGAGCTATCGTCAACATTGGCTCGGTGGTCGGCCTGGCGCCGGAGCTCGGCATGTCGGTCTATGGTGCGACCAAGGCGTTTGCGCTGTTCCTTTCCCAGGGCCTGAGCCTGGAGCTGGGCCCCAAGGGCGTCTATGTGCAGGCGGTACTGCCTGCCGCCACGCGTACGGAAATCTGGGATCGCGCCGGGATCGACATCAATAGCCTGCCTGAGATCATGGAAGTGGGTGATCTGGTGGATGCCGCGCTGATCGGCTTCGACCGCCGTGAGTCGGTGACCATCCCGCCGCTGCAGGAAGGTGAGCGCTGGCACGCTTTGCAAGCGGCGCGTCTGGGGCTGATGTCGCAGATCAAACAGTCCAGCGTTGCGCAACGATACCAGTCGCCCGAGTGAATGAAACGGTATGGGGCCGGCGAACGGCCCTGTTCCCGGTGCAACCGACCAGAGCAGCCTTGGCATGAAAGCATTTTTTATCGAGCGGTACGGTAAGCAAACCGGAGCCATTGGCGAGGTGCCCGAGCCTACGGTTGGCGCCCATGACGTGTTGATCCAGGTGCACGCCGCCAGCGTCAATCCGCTGGATTCGAAGATCCGCAGCGGCGCCTTCAAACCGATTCTGCCCTACACGCTGCCCTTGGTATTGGGCAATGACCTCGCCGGGATCGTCCTGCGGGTTGGCGCGGCGGTGACGCGGTTCAAGGCCGGCGATGAGGTCTACGCACGCCCTCCCGAGAGTCGCATCGGCAGCTTCGCCGAGCGGATTGCCGTGCACCAGGACGCCCTGGCGCTGAAACCCGCCAACCTCGACATGACCGAAGCCGCGTCCATTCCCTTGAGCGCCTTGACGGCCTGGCAAGTGCTGGTGACTAGCGCGCAACTCAAGCCTGGCCAGAAGGTGTTGATCCATGCCGGCTCTGGCGGCGTCGGCACGCTGGCTATCCAACTGGCCAAACACCTCGGCGCCTTCGTCGCGACCACCACCAGCAGCGCCAACGTCTTGTGGCTGAAGGCACTGGGTGCGGACCGGGTGATCGATTACACGCGAGAGGATTTTGCCAGCGAGTTGCGCGACTATGACGTGGTCCTGAACAGCCTTGGCGCCGACGTCCTGGAACAATCGATCAAGGTGCTCAAGCCTGGCGGACAGCTGATCTCTATCTCCGGACCGCCGACTGCAGAGTTCGCCCAGGAGCAAGGTTTGTCCTGGGGGCTACGGCAAGTGATGCGCCTGTTGAGCAGCGGGATTCGGCGCAAGGCGCGCAAGCAAGGGGTCAGCTACAGGTTTCTGTTCATGCGCGCCGATGGCGCGCAACTGCGGGAGATCACTTCACTGATCGAAGCAGGCGTGATCAAGCCGATCATCGATCAGACCTTCCCTTTCGAACGGACAACGGACGCACTGAGCTATGTCGAACAGGGCCGGGCCAAAGGCAAGGTCGTGGTGACCCTCAGCCAGGAACACGGGTCAACTGCGCCAGCGTCTTGACCACATCCGCGACCATTGTTTGCGCATCGTTGCTGCCGTCGCCCTGCGAGGCCCTTTCGCGAAGTTCGATGCAATCCACTGTGGGCCAGCCTGATCGCGGGCAGCTTGCCAACGAAGGCGGCCACAAGCCTTGCATCGCCACAACCGACGCCTTCGCCGGCAAGCCGGCTCCTACTGGGGGTGTCAAAGGGTTTTGCAGGTCAACCACGCACTCCAAAACAAGCTGCTGAAAAACCGCGTGGCATCGCCGAAGCCGGCCTCGTGCATGAGCTTGTGCACCGCTGCTTCGGAATGCGGGGGATCAGCGCCCTGAAGGATTTTCCCGAGCTTGGCCTTGACCTCATCCGCGCTCGCACCCTGTTGCCGCCAGCGCTGTCCCCAGGCGGCCAGCAACAGCGGTTGGCTGGCATAGGCGTATTGATTACCGGCCACCACCAAGGGGGCGCCGGGTTTGAGACGGAGTTGGATGGCGCGCAATATTTGCTGTTTGGCAGCGTCGCCCGGAAGATGATGCAACACGCCGATCAAGGTCGCCGCGTCGTATGGCTGATCCGCCGGCAGGTCCTCGACCTGGCCCAGGTGCAGGTCGACTCTGTCGAGCAACTCGTTGGCCTGCAGCTGCTGCCGGGCGGCGTCGAGCATCGGCTCGGAGGGGTCGACGGCGGTGAAGCGCCAACCCGGCTCAAGCCGGGCCATGGCAATGATTTCCTGAGCCGTGCCGCCTGCGCCGACCACCAAGACCCTGGCCGCGCCACCCGGCCCAAGGCTGGCGGCCAACATGCAGGCCGCCAAATCCTGGCAGGCGTCGTAACCGGCCAGGGCAATACGACTCTGGCGTCCGTACTCGTCGGCACGCGAGCGATCAAACTTTTCTGCAGCGTTGACTGTGGGTGTGTTCAAGGCAGTTCTCCATGTCCTCCAACCACCCTACGCCAGACCCGGCGCCATGAAAAATTCAATCATTTTATCCAGTGCATTCCCGTCGGGAATGCGAGGTGACCCGCGTCTAATCAATCCCAGTGATGATTAATATCGAGAGCGCCGCCTGTCGACATGTCAGAATCGGTCCCTATAATCGCCGGCAATTCCCCCCCGCTCCTTCGCCTGTTCCAGGCGCCATCCCCCTTGGAAATCAAGCCCATGCCCAGCATCAGCCCTACCTCTCACGAGGTCCCCGAACATAATCAACAGAGCGTCAAACAGCAGTGGCTGGCGATTCTCTCGGTCGCCGTCGGCGCCTTCGCACTGGTGACCAGCGAGTTCCTGCCGGTCGGCGTGCTCAACGATGTCGCCAGCGACCTGGGCATCACTGCCGGTCAGGCCGGGCTGATGGTGACCCTGCCGGGGATCATGGCCGCCCTCGCCGCGCCTTTGCTGTCGGTGGGCATCGGTGCCATGGACCGACGCTACCTGCTGATCGGCCTGACGCTGATCATGATCATCGCCAACGCCATGGTGGCCTATGCCAGCGACTTCAACGTGCTGCTGTTCGGCCGCGTCCTGCTGGGCATCAGCATCGGCGGATTCTGGGCCACGGCCATTGCCCTCAGTAGCCGACTGGCGCCCAAGGGCGTGGGGGTGGCGCAGGCGACTTCGATCATCATGGTCGGTGTGACCCTGGCCACCGTGCTCGGCGTGCCGGTCGGTACCTGGCTCAGCGGCCTGATGGGCTGGCGCATGACCTTCCTGGTCACCGCGCTGGTGGGCGTGCCAGTGCTGCTGGCGCAGGTGTTCCTGCTGCCACGGCTGGCGCCGGACAAGGCGATTCGCATCAGTGACCTGCCGGCGCTGTTTATCAATCCGCAAGCGCGGGTCGGCTTGATTGCCGTGTTGCTGATCGGCCTCGCACACTTTGCCGCCTACACCTACGTCGCGCCGTTCTTCAAACAGAACGCCGGCTTCGACGGCCCGACCATTGGCTCGCTGCTGTTGCTCTACGGCGTGGCCGGGGTGCTGGGCAACATCTTCGCCGGCTTCGCCGCCAACCGCAGCGTGCGTCACACCCTGATGCTGGTCGCGATTATGCTCGGCGTCAGCACCGCGCTGTTCCCGCACTTCGCCACCGGCATGACCGGCGCCGCGCTGCTGATCGGCCTCTGGGGTTTTGCCTTCGGCGCCTTCCCGGCCTGCGCCAGCATCTGGATGTTCGTCGTCGCACCCAAGGACGTCGAGCGCGGCATGCCGCTGTTCGTCGCGCTGTTCCAGGTGATCATCGCCCTCGGCTCGTTCTTCGGCGGGCAGATCGTCGACCAGATGGGCAGCTCGGTGTTGTTGAGCCTGGCCACCGCCCTGGTGGGCTGCGGCTTTGTCACGGTGCTGGTGCTGGGGCGCAATGTCAGCAACCGGCTGGCGGTGCAGCCGGCCTGAGCCATGAGCTCCTTGCCGCTGTAAAGGCGATGGATGCTCCCGATGCCGCTTACGGGACTGTACGCAGTCCCGTAAGCCTTGCCCAAGCACCCTGGTCGCCAGAGACATAACGTCTCAACAACAAAGCAAGCGCCCTCGAGTCGGCACCTCCTGCGCTCGAAGTCCGCTGTTGCGCTGCTATGCTTGCTTGATTCTGTTCGCGCAGCAGAGACCCTCACCATGGCAGCCCAAGGCAAGCACTCCTCGCTCAGGTTCAAGGCCATTGCCTCGTCGGGAGTTTTCCTGATGGCTGGGGTGGCGGTCATGCTGCTCGCCGATTACTTCGAACTGACCACGGGCTGGCTCGCAGGTTTTGCCGATTGGCTGGTGTTGAAAACCTCGGTGCCGAACTGGTTGCTGTTGTTGATTATCGCGGTCCTGACCAGCCTGCTCTGCATAGCGATTTTCCAGGCTCGAAGCACCTACGCCTTGAACGGCGAGCCCCATGGGACAGCGCGTAGAGCCAGGAAAGCCACCGCCCCACAACCTCTGCAACTGACCGATAATCAAACGCTGCTGCTCGAAGCGCTGGCCTATCACGCGCACTGCCGAAAAATCGCCAACCTGCACTCGGTCTGCAAACTGGTTTCCCTCAGTACGCAAGAAGTGGAACTCGGTCTCAAACAACTCCAGGCCAAGCGGCTGCTCAATCAGAATGTGACACGCGGGACGTTCGGCTCCACCACCTTTGAGCTGACTGCAGCGGGCAAGGATTATGCCGCTGAACGACTGAAGCTGACCTAGCAATCACACGTCCCACGTAGCCTTGTTTCGAACTCTGCAGCCTGCGTCCACCACTCAACAGCCAAAGGGTCGTTATGAGTCAAAAAATCGATCTGACCATCAGCGCTGACTACCTCAATCCGTTCGCCTCGCCAGACACCCCCAAGCTGAGCGCCGAACTGGTGGATTACCTCATGGAGAGCGCCTGGTACCACCCTGAGTTGACGCTGCAGATTCGCTGTCCGGAAGCTGAGCGAGAGCGCCTGCAGCAGGCCATCGGCAATACCTTTGCGCAGAAGAGCGAACAACTCAAAGGGGATATTCGTGCCCAGCGGCTGGTAGCGCTGACGCTCCTGGGTCTGGCACTGGCCTTGGTGCTGGCAGGCACGGCGCTGGGTATCGAAGGCACTATCCCCGTGGGCGTCGTTACCGTCACCGCGTGGATGCTGCTTTGGCGCAGCGCCGAGATATTCTTTCTGGACATCCGCAGCGCCAACCGACAGCTGCGTCAGTACCAGCGCCTGATTAGCGCATCAAAGCAGTTTTCCGTCATTTGATTCAGCCCTACCGCTGCCTGCGATAGCGTTCGGTCAACGACCGCACAAGGGTGACGTAGGACTGGGTCTCCGCGTACGGAGGCACCCCGTTGTGTTCGACCACCGAGGCTTCGCCAGCGTTGTAACCCGCTAACGCCAGCGTCTCGTTGCCGTTGAAGCGCCTGAGCAGCCAGGCCAGATAGCGCACGCCACCGCGAATGTTCTGTCGAGGGTCGAACGGATTGTCCACGGCGAAGCGCTCGGCGGTGGCGGGCATCAATTGCATCAGGCCCTGGGCACCGGCGATGGAAATGGCGTTGGGGCGAAACGCCGATTCGGCATGGATCACGGCGCGGACCAGCGCCCTGTCGACACCGTATTGACCGGCAGCGGCTTCGATCTCGCGACGATAGGATTGGGTGTCCAGCCTCAGTGAGGCGACCTTGAAATCCTTCGGCGCCATGCACAGGTAACAGCCCTTGATGTAATAGAGTTCCAGCACATCGACCCGCGCGGAGATGCCTTCGGGGCGCCGGCTGACGTATTGCCGAACGCCCTTGTGGAGGAACGTATACACCCGAATCCGCATGGCACCAGCGTCGCCTGGCCGCACAAGCTGTGGCACGGCCATGGGATTCGCACCGGCATCCGCCGCGCCATTGACCTGAGTGCAGCGAGCGCACAGCGGAGCGACCAGCAAGGCCAGCGCGATGCAGCCAGGAAGGCCCTTGCGAGCCCATCGCCACGCTCTGCAACTCATCACATCGCTCCGCGCCGCCGGCGCCGATCCAGCCTGGGGCGCCTGGCCCGGGCGCTGCCTGTGGAGGCCTGTTGCATGTGGGCCGCCTCTTTCTCAGCCCGTTATACCCCTTGGCATTCTCCTTGTAACCGACCTTCGGGAGGCGTTGGGTTGCTTCAGGTTTTCCCACTGCCCAATACGATCCGGCCGGCCACTCTTGGCACGATCAATTCCCACACTTGGGTACGATGCCAGGTTCGGAAAGCCTCCTCGCACCGATCAGAATGACGCACTAACACCGCGGCCACTTCACACGCCTCAACCTCCAGTTCCAGATTGAATGACTTCGCTGTACGGCCGACAACCCGACCCTGCGCGTCCTGGATCAAATATCTACCTTCATGCGCCACAAGCGACAGCGGGTCGCCAGCTTCAAGCGCCGCCAATGTCTGGTGGATTGCCGCCCCAGGGGGCTGACGCCCAGCAAAGTCGAGATCGATATCCTTCAACGAAAGCTGCAGGTAGCGTTTCTCCAGCGCTGGGAGGCTTTCACCCTGGAAGGTGTCGTACATGACGTCTTCCGTGACATGCCGGCTGAACGGGTTTCCCCCGGAAAACTCACACAGGGTCAGCGTCTGCTCGGCACGGGTCATGCCCACGTAGTAGAGCCGGCGTTCATCGCCAAGGGTTTCTGCTTGAGCAGACCAGCCGCCATCGAGCAGCACCACGTGACGGAACTCCAATCCCTTGGCGGAATGGACCGTGCCCAGGTAGAGCCCTTTCCTGGGTTGCTGGCGCAGCTCGCGGAAATAGTCATAGAGCCAATCAACCAACGTCCGAGCGACCAAGGGACATTGCCCAAACTCCGCGGTGAGCTGTTCAAAAGCGGTCTGCAACAGGTCATGCCAATCCGGCGAAAGCTGCCGCTGGCTCATGAAGGTCCACGCCTGCGCGGCACTCACCGCCTCGGTTATCCCGTCGAGTATTTCGACAGCCTGCACAAAGCCGCGTTGAGCGGTCAGGGGCAAGGCGCCGTCCTTGTCGGATGCAAGGCAATAGGCAACGCCACGCGCTTCACACCATGCCTGAAGCGGCAGCAGGTAGTGGTGGGTGCGCGCCAACACCGCGCAGCCCTGCCAACCCTCGCTTTCCAGACTCAGCAAACGTTCCAGCTCCGCCATCGCCGCCTGCGCTTGCAGGTTGGCCCGTGCGCCAGCTTCGGCCTCGACCCTCAGGCGAACCACGCGCCCTGCGCGCTGTCGATCCAGCGTCTGCCAATCCCCGCCCTGCGGCCATGTGCGCCGAGCCGCGTCAATCTGAATCGGGTGATCCTGCTTGAGTCGATCAAAGTTATGCGCAATGACACGGTTAGCCGCATCGATGATGTAACGGCTGGAGCGATAGTTGTCGACCAGATAGTTTTGGGTTGCCGAGTAGTCCTCGCGAAAGCGCTCGATGTAGCGATTGTTGGTGTCACGCCAGGCATAGATGTTCTGGTCATCGTCACCCACCGCCAAGATGCACAAACGCCCTTCTTCCTCGGACTTGCGCCCAGCCAGTGCGCTGACGAGACGATATTGCAGGTCGTCAATGTCCTGATATTCATCCACCAGAATGTAGCGGTAGCCGCGCATCAGCTGTTCGCGTAAGTCATCTTCGCCTTCGACCTGACGCTTGCCCTCGAGCAACTCGACCGCCTCTTCCATCACCTGGACCAGGCGCCCTTCCTCAAGCGTCTCTCCCTGCTCGAAGCGAGTGCCCGTCAGGCGCATCGCCATGCGGTGATAGGTCATCACATTGACCCCAAAAGCATCGGGACCGACCAGTTTTAGCAAGCGCTGCTTGATTTCGTTGGCGGCGTGACGGTTGAACGTCAGCGCCACGATGCAGCGCGCCGGTACCCGTCGAACGCGTAACAGATAAGCGATGCGGTGCACGATCACCCGCGTCTTGCCTGAACCGGGGCCCGCCAGGATCAGTCGGTTCATATCATCGTCATCGGAGACGATAATCCGCTGGGCAGCGCTGAGCCGTTCGACGATGCTGCGCCAGGACTCTTCGCTGGTGGCGAGCTTGAGCACCTCTTGGCGATTGGCAAAGTAGCGCTCAATGAACTCCTGCTTGGTCAGCGTGAAATAGTGTTGGACCAGATCAAGGGCTTGCGGCATCGAGTCAATTCCGACCTGCGCATACTCGCGCATGACGTGCACCTGGATACGTTTCTCCCGGTAATGCTCATCGAGGCGCTGGTAGTCATCCTTGAGGTATCCGCTACGTTTTTGCGTATCGATATGGATCGTCATGGCACGCCGCATGACGGTCATGCCGTGGTTCAACGTGAGTACATCCTGCTTGTGCAGGTACAGCAGCACATGCTCAATCGCCTTACGGCGCTGCGCTTCGGGGATTCTGGAACGTAGCTCAAGATCCTGATCAATCAGGCCGGTGAGTTCGCCGAACGTGGTATCGACTAACAGATCCTTGTTCCTTGAGCCCGGCGGCAATTTGCCAATCAGGAACGGCAGAACCACGGCAGCGACAGCCCGCCGGCGGTCGCCCAATCCTTGAATACCTCTCCAGTTATAGCCACCACGGATGCGCAACTTGAGGAAATCCTGACTGATCTGCCGCAGTTCGAAGCAACTGCGCAGCTGACTCTCGCTGTCGTGATCCTGCGCCAAGCTGCGTAACAGTCGCAGAACGTGCAGCGGAAGCAGATCCTTGCTGGCGGTGGCTGTTTTAAGCGCCGAGGTTAACAGCGGCACATTAAGGTCCTGCCACGTCCCGTTCTCGGCATCCGGCGCCAGTTCCTGCAGCAGCTCGAACAAAGCCGTCTCAAGCGTCAAGGTGACTTGCAGACGCTGGATGGAGGGGAACACCACGCCATGGCGGACGTACAACGTGAGCTTGGAGTCGTTGACTAAAAGTCCCAGTTCCTCCATTTGCCGCAGCGTCGCGGCGACCTCTTCGGAAGTGAGACTGGTCAGGGTCATCAGGGCGTCGGTGTTGATGCGCTGATCGGCACTCGCCTCATACAGATAGTTCAGAATCGCCTTGAACTCTTCCAGGCGCCGAGCTGGCAGTTTGGCGCCGCTCAGACGCTTTACGGCGTCTTCCTTGCTCAGCTTCAGGCTGGCCGGAAAGATCTGGGTCTGATTCTCCTCTCGCTTCAAGAACTGTCCGCGCTCAAGCCAGGACACGGCGGTGGCGACCTTGGTTTCAGCATCGCGCTCGCCGGCCTCGAAACTGGTCTCGACCTGTTCATCCATCAACACTTCGCCGGCGGTGATCACCAGCCTGCCGCCCTTGCGTCGGTCGCACTCCTTGCGCAACTTTCGCAAGATCTGCTGAATATCACGCAGGGTCAGTTTCGACCCTTCGCACATCCCGAACTGGTTCTCGATGTCCTGCGAGTCATACAGCAGCACGCAGCGTGCCTGCAGTTGATCGCGCCCGGCGCGGCCGGCCTCCTGCAAATAGTTCTCCAGCGACCCTGGAATATCCGCATGCACCACCAGACGAATATCGGATTTGTCGACGCCCATGCCAAAGGCGTTGGTGGCGACGATGATCTTCAGTTCCCCCGCCTTGAAGGCGTCTTGAATGTCCTTCTTCTCATGGGGCGCCAGCCCAGCGTGAAAGTGCTTGCAGGCCCAGCCGTGACCGAGCAAAAAATCCGCAAGCTCTTCCGCACCCTTGCGGCTGGAGACGAAGATCACCGCCCCGCCCTCGTTGCCGCTCAGCTCCTCCTCAAGCAACGCCTGAGTATGGTGGCGCTTCTCTGAGCGGGCACACGGCAACACCTCGAAGTGCAGATTGGTCCGTTCATGGGTACCGATGAAACGCTCGAAGCGGATGCCCAACTGCTCTTCGAAGTGTTGTTCGATGTCATCAAGCACGTCCGGTTTGGCGGTCGCGGTAAAGCAACCGATCGCAGCGAGCTGACCGTCGCCGGTGAACTGCTTGATGAAACGCGAGACGTAGAGGTAATCAGGACGAAAATCTGCGCCCCATTTCGACAAGCAATGCGCCTCATCGAAAATCCAGGCGCCGACCTGGCGATGACTGATCGCACGGCGGAAGGCGTTGTTGCGAAACTGCTCGGGCGAGACCAGCAGAATGCCGACATCTCCCATCTGGATCTTCTCCAGCACCTCGGCCCGCTCCGGCATGGTCAACAGACCGTTCAAGGTCGCCGCACTTTGCACGTTGCGCGCCAGCAGCCCGTCGACCTGATCCTTCATCAGCGACTGCAACGGCGAAATGATGATGGTCAGGCTGCCGTTGCGGTGGAACCTATTCAGGGCAGGCAATTGATAGCACAGCGATTTACCGCCCCCGGTCGCCAGGATCGCAAGGACATGCTTGCCCTGCATACCGGCAAGCACCACATCGTGCTGCAGCGAGCGCCCGTCCGGCTCGGTGCGGAAGTCCTCAATGGGCGCGAAATAGCGCCGGAGTTCGTGGCGCGGATCATGGGTGGTACTGCAATAGCCGCAATGGCGCTCGCCGCAGGGCATATCGCGCAGCTCGGTGATCAAGCGACTGACCGCAGGAAATTGATGGCGTACCCAGGGCGCCACCACCGAGTTACCGCCCGACACCCGCAGCCACGCCAATGCATAGGCGATGGGCCAATGCAAACTCGCGTCCATGAGGTCGGCGTCCAGCAACGCCTTCAAACGGGTACTGCAGACCTTGAGCGTACGGGTCAGGGTCGGGTCGGTTTCCTCAAGCAGTCCGGGAATCAAACTGCGTAGTTCAGCGAGATGTCCTGGCGCCTGCTCGGTAATCCCGCCGAAAAACGACCCCAGATCGCTTTTGGGTGTTGATGCAAGCAGCGCCTGGTAGCAGAGCAGTTCCGCCGGGTGCTGACTGTTCAGCGTGGCGAATGCTTCGCGCTGGTCGTCGAACAGGGTCAGGGTGGAACGGCAATCGGACAGCGGTGAATTGAGACTGTCACGAATCAGTTTGTAATCTTTGACCAGGCGGTGATACGGGTTTTGCGGAAACGCCAAAGGAGACAAAAGCAGCGTGTCGATGACCGGCAGTTTGAGTAAGGTCAAGTGCGCGGCTTGCTGTTGCAGAATCGCCAAATCATGGCCAATGACGTTATGCCCCAGCACGAAACTGGCACCCGCCCCCAACCGATCCAGCGCCTCAAGGACAACGGGCAGATCCTTATCGACTTTGCGTTCGAGTTGTTCTTCGGTGTCAGGACGCAACGCGCCAACCATAAAGATACGGTCGGGCTGATTGGCTTTGCCGGGGACGACTTCCAGGTCGAGCACCAGGCTGTTGGGTCGCGTCAGTGAAACCATTCGAATAACATCCTTGCGGAAATTACATGACTGGTATCACTTTAGCTTCGAATAGCCAGTAGTGATAGTTGTATAGATCTGGGCTGGGATGAAGTTATTCGGGTTCGGGATAAGTGTCGGCAGTTAAGAGCGAAATTAATACTGACAGATAGGACAATGACTTTCATTGCCGGGGATCGGGACTTCGGGTGTTGTATGAAATATCTGAAGGCTGACCTTGTTTGATCTGGCATTCCTGCCCAAGCTATTTGTACCGCTCGGACTGTTAGCGAACTTTCAGCAGAAATAACACGTGTTAAAGCTCAACGGTTTATGGGCATTACTTGCCCATAAGAAGCCGACTTACTTGTCACCTTACTTCTGTTTCAGGCGAGCGTCTTTTCGCGCCGCAGTTCCGAGCATGTCCAATCGGCCTGAGAATAGGTACCGGGCAGCAGGATACTGCGATCAATGTCTTGCACATTGGTATGCCCACATAGCGCCAACGTCAGGTCCATTTCCGTGGCGATGATTTCCAGGGCTTTGGCTACTCCCGCTTGGCCCATGGCACCCAAGCCGTACAGGTGCGCTCGGCCGAGCATGGCCCCTTTCGCACCGAGTGCCAGGGCCTTGATCACATCCTGGCCACTGCGTATGCCACTGTCGAACCAGACTTCCATACGGTTTCCGATCGCTTCGGCGATGGCGGGCAACATACTGATGCTTGAGGCGGCACCATCGAGTTGGCGACCGCCATGATTGCTGACGACGATCGCATCGGCGCCACTGGCCAATGCCATACATGCGTCCTCGACGTCGAGAATACCTTTGAGGATCAAGGTTCCTCCCCAGCGCTCCTTGATCCACTGGATATCGTCCCAATTCAGACGCGGATCGAATTGATCGTAGGTCCAGTTTGCAAGTTGCCGAAGGTCATCGACGCCTTTGACATGCCCCATGATGTTGCCAAAGTAGTGGCGACGAGTGCACATCATGCCTTTGAGCCAGCGTGGCTTGCTCAGCAGGTTCAGCACATTGGCAGGGGTCAGGCGGGGTGGTGTCGAGAGGCCATTTTTCAGATCCTTGTGGCGCTGGCCGCTCAACTGCAGATCCAGCGTCAGCACCAGCGCATCGCACCCGGCCGCCTTGGCCCGGTCGATCAAGCGGCCAATGAACTCACGGTCACGCATGACGTACAGTTGAAACCAGAAGGGTGACGCGATCGCATCGGCTATGTCTTCGATCGAGCAAATGCTGACCGTCGACAACGTATAGCGAATGCCGGCGGCAGTGGCCGCGCGCGCCGCCAGGATTTCTCCGTCTGCATGGACCATCCCGGCCAGCCCGGTAGGCGCGATAGCCAATGGCATCGCCATGTCGATTCCCAGGCTATTGATTTTCAGCGAGCGGTTTTCGATGTTTCGAGCGACACGCTGGCGCAGTTTGATGTCGGCGAATTCGGCCTGGTTGGCACGGTAGGTACTCTCAGTCCATGAGCCGCCGTCAACATAGTCGTAGAACATGCGTGGCACACGTCGTTCAGCCATTAGACGCAGGTCTTCGATGCAGGTGATGGTAGGCATTGTTCCACTCCATAGTCTTGGTAAGCACAAGACTAACTGCCCCACGCGCTGAGGATCGGGAAATGATTTCTCGTTGTCCGGGTGTTATTTTCCCTGTGACACACGACTCAGGTGACGCTCCGCCGTTTGCACCGTATCGCTGCAGACTTCAATCAGCCAATGACTGAATGCCTGGGTTGCCGATGATGCCTCGTTGACCAGTAAACGGTAGTGGTAGGTCGGCACGCTGCGCACCTCCCCCACCGGGACCAGGCGCCCATCGGCCAACCACGCCAGCGCAAGCGAAGGCCGCGCCAGTACCACACCCTGAGCCTGGACGGCGGCTTCAAGCATCATGCCCAGATCGAGCAGCGCCGGCCCCTCATCCGGCTCTTGCAGGTTGAGGCTGGCCTGGGCAAACCATGGCTGCCAAGGCTCCATGGGAGAGCGCAGCAATGGCAGGCTGGGAAAATTGCGCAGCGATTTCAGTTCACCGTAGCGAGCGAGCAACGCCGGCGCAGCCATGGGCTGCAGACGCTCATCCAACAGGCGCTGGGAGACTTCCACATCAGTGGCGCCTCCACAGATGTGCAAATCGCTGGCGCAACTTTCGGCCCTGGCCAGTGGCGCGCTCAACTCGATCTGCAGGTCGATGTCGGGGAAGGCATGGCTGTGCTCCTGGAGGCGCGGTATCAGAATCTGCCGGGCAAAGGTGGGTGGGCAACTGATCGTCAACCGTTGTTTTCTCTGCGCGGGACGCTGGTGTGCGGTGATAGACACCAATTGCACCAGCACCGGCCTGATTTGCTCCAGGTACACCTGCCCCTGCGCGGTGAGCATCAACGTGCCATGTTGTCGATCGAACAGCTTCAATCCAAGCAGTTGTTCAAGGCTGGCGATACGTTTGCGTAAGGCACTGCCCGTCAGAGACAGCGCTTGGGCAGTGAGTTCGAAACTCTTCAACCGCGCCGCAGTATCGAATGCCAACAGCGCATCAATCGAAGGTAAACGATAGTCGGTAAAACGTTTCATTGCAGATTCCTGACTGGCGGGAGACAAATTCCCGAGGTTCGCGCTTTTTATTCCCGATCTCACTTTGAGGAGTTCGCTAGCATCCTCGGCACGCCCTTAAAGAACAAGAAAAAGGAAACCTGCCATGTTTAAAACCATCATGACCAGTTTCACCCTGGCAACACTCTGCACCTACGCGCAGGCCGAAGCATTGACCGTCATCTCGGTCGGCGGGCTGAACAAGGACGCTCAACAACAAGCGTTCTACACCCCCTTCGAGAAAGCCTCCGGCATCGCCGTACGAGCCGGTGAATACAATGGCGAGATGGGCAAGATTAAAGCAATGGTCGACACCGGCAGCGTCAGCTGGGATGTGGTTGAAGTTGATCATGAACAGGTACAGCGCGGCTGTGAGGAAGGTCTGTTCGAACGATTGCCGGAAATCGCCGGTGTCACGTCGGCGAATTTTGTCGAAGGGGCATTGAACGAGTGCGGGGTGGGTATCTTTATCTGGTCAACCGCTTTTGTCTACAACCCCAAACTGTTCACCAGTGCTCCGACGCAATGGGCTGACTTTTGGAATCTGGACGCGTTTCCAGGAAAACGTGCCCTGCGAAAAAGTGCAAAGCTCACCCTGGAAATTGCACTGATGGCCGATGGTGTACCCACTGATCAGGTTTACCGCGAGCTGCGGCAGCCTGAAGGCGTTGATCGTGCGTTTCGCAAACTGGATCAGATCAAATCGCAGATCCAGTGGTGGGAAGCCGGGGCTCAGCCCATGCAATGGCTGGCAGCGGGAGATGTCGGCATGAGCTCGGTGTACACGGCCCGTGCGGTCAGCGCCCAGCGGGACGGCTATGATTTTCCGTTGGTATGGAAAGGCAACCTGTCTGACATGGACAGCTGGGCCATTGTGAGGGGCAGTCCGAACGTGCCGGCCGCTTTGAAGTTCATTGCCTTCGCCAGTCTGCCAAGCCAACAGAAACTGTTTGCAGAGCAGATGCATAACGGTCCGGCCCAAAAACACACGATGGAGCTGATCGCCCCCGAAGCGCAACGTAACTTCCCAACCGCTGAGACCAATATGGCGCAAGCCCTGAAAGTTGATAGCCAGTTCTGGATCGACTACGGCGACGAGCTAGAGGAGCGCTTCAATGCTTGGGCGGCACATTGAGTGTGCCCAGGTCTAAGCTGCCCTTCTCCCCCCACTCCCCGCCCCTCACTAAACCCCACGCACCAACTATCCTTACTCCCCTACCCACCCGAAAGGAGACGCCAGCATGAGCACCTTTCCCCTCCACCCAACCCTGGACAACGAAATCCAGCCCGCCGCCGCGAACTTCAGCGGTGGCACCCTGCAATGCCTGTGTGCAACCGACAAGGTCGAGGTCCGAATCGATGCGCAAACCCTGCATAACCACGCCTGCGGTTGCAGCAAATGCTGGAAGCCGCAGAACGCGACGTTCGCGGTCATCGCCGTGGTGCCGCGAGATAAGGTCAGCGTGATTGCCCACGGCGAAAAACTGGCGATTGTCGATCCAGCTGCAACCATTCAGCGCCACGCCTGCACGCGGTGTCACGCCCATCTTTTCGGACGCATCGAGAACAAGGACCACGCGTTTTATGGCTTGGACTTCGTTCACACCGAGCTGTCGCCGCAAAGCGGATGGGCGGCGCCGGGGTTCGCGGCGTTCGTCTCCTCGATCATCGAGACCGGCACCCCGCCCGCGCAGATGGCGGCCATCCGCAAGCGCCTGCGCTCGCTTGGCCTGGAACCTTATGACTGCCTGTCGCCGGATTTAATGGACGCGCTGGCGACCCATGTCGCCAAACAGAAAGGTCTGCTTCCCGGCGCCTGATTGAGTTGGCTGCCTGTCCGGAAACAACCGGTGGTCGATAAGGGCTGGCAAACTCGGCATATGCCGCTCATTATACGGCATATGCCGAATCACTCAGGAGATGGCCATGCTCGCCGAAATCATGCGTGAACCCGCCTACGGTGCCTACCGCGCACGGTTACAGGACCTGTTGCAGATCCCTGACGATGCCTCCGATCTGGAGATTCACATCCTTATCCAGGGCGGCTTTGCAGCCAACACCGTGATGAAGCTGGTTGAATTGGGTGAGGTGACCCCGTTTGAGCGCGATCTGATCATCCCGCTGAAAACCCTGAAGACGCGGATTGCCAAAGACCAGCGACTCACGGTCGACGAGAGCGATCGTTTGTATCGCACCGCCCACATTACCGCCATGGCAGACGCTGTGTTTGGCAACAACGAAAAGGCCAAGCGCTGGCTCTCGAAACCCAAGGAACGGTTCCAGGGCATTGCCCCCATGGCCATGTTGTCGACGGTCCAGGGCACGCGGCAGGTGGAAGAAATGCTGATTCAACTGGCAGAGGGATTTGCCTTTTGATCCTCTGGCGTATCAGTGGGTACGCCGACCTGTCCGGGCGTGGCGGCGTCCTCGCCAGCGGGCGATGGCACACGGCCGGGCGGCCGGTGGTTTATCTGGCGGGCACCCCGCCCGGGGCGATGCTGGAGATTCTGGTGCACATGGAGATTGATCAGGAGGACCTGCCTGAGACATTTCAGTTGCTGACGGTTGAGCTGCCCGACGATGTCAGCATGGCCCCGGCGCCCACATTGAAGGCCGACTGGGACGCCGATCAGCGGCACAGCCGGGCACTGGGTGATTCGTTTCTGGTGGAGGGTCCTGCCCTGCTGCTGCCAGTGCCGAGCGCGATCATGCCCTACTCGCTCAACTACCTGTACAACCCATTGCACCCGGACGCGGCCAAGGTCACGCTGCGCTCGGAACCGTTCAGGTTCGATAATCGACTGTTCAAGAAAACCTGAAAGAGCGGTCACTGACCCTCAGGCGCAGCCACCCACCCCGGCTGGCTGCCCCCCGACTCTCAGTAAATCCCGCGATAAATCGCCTGCACCTGCGCCTCGTCCATGTCCCTCGGATTACTGGCGATCAGGCGCTGCAACCCCGTCACCACATCCTTCGCCATCAGCGCAATCGAGTCCTCATCGATACCCAACCGCGACAACCGGGTTTCCAGTCCGCTGTCGCGTACCAACGCCTCGATGGCCTCGACAAAGGCCTGGGCGGCGCTGGCTTCGTCGGCGAAGCGGGCTTCGGGCAGCAGGTGCGCGGCCAGTTCGGCGTACTGCCGTTGCGCCGCTGGCAGGTTGAAGCGAATCATCGGCGCCATCACCAGTGCGTTGGCGTGGCCGTGAGGGATGTGAAAGCGGGCGCCCAGTGGATAGGCCAGGCCGTGAATCGCCGCCACCGAGGCGTTGACGAAGGCCATGCCGGCCATCAGCGAGCCCTGGAGCATGGCCGAACGCGCGGCGACGTCGCTGCCGTCGGCCAGCACTTTGCGCAGGTTGCCGCCAAGCAGGCGCAGGGCGGTGGTGGCGAGGCCATCGGCGATCGAGTTCTTGCGGGTGCGGCTGGTGTAGGCCTCGATCGCGTGGACCATGGCGTCGAGGCCGGTGGCGGCGGTGACGCCAGCGGGCAGGCCGAGGGTCAGCAGTGGATCGAGGACCGCCACATCGGGCATCAGTTGCGCCGAATACACCGCCTGCTTGCGCTGCTCTGCGTCGGTGATCACCGAAACCCAGGTCACCTCCGAACCGGTGCCCGCCGTGGTCGGCACCAGTACCAGTGGCAGGCGCTGGCCGTGAGCCTTGTCGCTGCCGTACAGCTCCGGCAGCGTTTGCTCGCTGTTGATCAGCAACGCCACCAGCTTGGCCGCATCCAGCGAGCTGCCGCCACCCAGGCCAAGCACGCCATCGGCGGCAAATGCCCTGCCCTGGCTGACCGCCTGTTCGACCACCGCTGCCGGCGGGTCGGCAACGACCTGATCGAACACTGCCACGCTGCAACCGGCCGCTTCCAGCGCCGCACTGGCCTGGGCGGCGAAGCCGAGCTTGACGATGCCCGGGTCGCACACCAACAGCACCCGCCGCACCGCCAGCCCGGCGAACACCTGGCCAATCCCTTGCAAAGCACCCGCCGCGCAGACGATCCGCGGCACGCTTCTGAACTCATGATTCATCGCCATCTCCTCACAGCACCGAAGCGTAAATGGCCCGGGCGTCTTCCCGGCTGACCGGGCGCGGGTTGTTGATCAGCAGACGTTCGACTTTCATCGCGTCGTCGCTCAGGCGATCGAGGTCGGCCTCGCTGACCCCGACCTCGGCCAGGCGCTGGGCAAACGGCATGCGCTGCACCAGTGCGGTCATGAAGCCGATAAAGGCCTCGCAGGCTTGCGCCGGATCGTCGAAACGCTGGCCAGGCAGCACGCTTGCCGCCAGTTCGGCGTACAGCGCCTGCGCCGCGCTGCGGTTGAAGTTCAGCACCGGCACCAGCACCAGCGCATTGCTCAGACCATGGGGCACATGGAAATGCCCGCCCAACGGATAGGCCAGCGCATGCACCGCCGCCACCGGCGCGTTGGCGAACGCCATGCCGGCGAGCATCGAACCAAGGAGCATGGCGGAACGCGCCTCGAGGTCATCCGGCTGCGCCAGCACCCGATCGAGGTTGCCCCCCAACAGGCGCAGGGCCTGCACTGCGAGGCCGTCGGACAGCACGTTTTTCTTGTGCTGGCTGGTGTAGGCCTCGATTGCATGGACCATCGCATCCACCCCGGTCATCGCACTGACCGCCGGCGGCAGGCCGACAGTCAGACGGGCATCGAGCAAGGCGATATCCGGGTACAGCAAGGGGCTGACGACCCCCTTCTTCTCGTGGCTGGGGGTGGTGACGATGGCCACGGCCGTGACTTCGGAACCGGTGCCAGCGGTGGTCGGCACCTGGATCAGCGGCAGGCGCGGCCCCTTGGCCAGGTTGATGCCGTAGATATCGCTGAGTACCTGCTCATGGCCGCAGAGCAGCGCCACCAGTTTGGCGGTGTCCAGCGAGCTGCCGCCACCCAGGCCGATCACCGCCTGGGCCTGGCAGTTGCGCCCAGCCGCCACCGCGTCGAGCACCGAGTCTTGCGGCGGATCGGCCTGTACGTCGCTGTACAGCGTGACGTCGACCCCGGCATCGCGCAGCGCCTGCAGCGGTGCATCGAGCAGGCCGGCGCGTTGCAGCCCCGGGTCGCTGACCAGCAGCACTCGGGTGGCGCCGAGTTCACGGCACAGCGCGCCAAGGCGCAAGGCGCCGTCGATTTCGCAGATCACCCGTGGGGTGGTTTCAAAAGTAAAGTTCGACATGCGGATTATCCTGCTCGCACGCTGCCGCGCTCGATGCGGTACAGCGCATCAACCAGGTCAGCGGAATGGGTGTCATCGGATTCGGAGATCAGCACGCACAGGCCTTCCTGTCCGAGCTGGGCGATTACTTCGGAGAGCCGCCGCGACAGCACCGGCGCCACGCCCTCGAACGGTTCGTCGAGGATCAACAGCCGGTTACCCGGCATCAACGCCCGGGCCAGGGCCACCAGTTTTTGCTGGCCGCCGGACAGTTGCATGGCGCGGCGATCGCGGAACTGGGCGATTTCCGGGATCAGGCTGTACACCCACTCCAGGCGCTCGGCGCTTCCCGGCAGCTTGTTGGCCCACACCGGCAGCAGAATGTTCTCCTGCACCGTCAGCGCCGGAATCAGCCGGCGGTCTTCCGGCAGGTAACTGATGCCAGTCGCTGCGCGCTGATAACCGGGCTGGGCGCGCAGGTCGTTGCCGGCGAAGTGGATCGAGCCGGAGCTGGCATCGAGCAGGCCCATCAGGGTGCGAATCAGGGTGGTCTTGCCGGCGCCGTTGTGGCCGATCAAACCGACCATCTGCCCGGCCCCGACGCTCAGCGAGACGTTGTGCAGGATCGGCACCGATTCGATGGCGACGTTGAGGTTGCGAATGTCCAGGCTCATGCGGTTGCCTCCTTGTGGGCCCGTTGGCCGCCGGTCACCAGTTCCTGGACCCGGGCGTTGGCCAATACGGTTTGCGGCGGACCGTCAGCCAACACCTCTCCACTGTAGAACGCGAGGATCCGCGAAACGTAGCGGCGCACCACATCCATATCATGTTCGACGAACAGCACCGTCACCTGATGCCGGGTCACCACTTGCATCACGGTGTCCATCAGTTGGGTTTTCTCTTCGGCGCTGACGCCACTGGTGGGCTCGTCGAGCAGTAGCATTTGCGGATCGCCGATCAGCGCCATGGCGATGTCGATCAGCTTGCGCACGCCTTGCGGTACGGCGGTGACCTTGTTGTCGCGCCAGGCGAGGATGCTGAACTCGCCGAGAATTGCCTCAGCGCGGGCGATCCGCGCGTCATTGCGCAACGGCCGCAGCAGCGAGGGAAACGGCGACTCGGCGCCGGCCAGGGCAATCAGCAGGTTGTCGAGCACGGTCAGTTCGGGGAACAACTGCGCGACCTGGAACGAACGGGCCATGCCAGCACGGGTGATCGCCCGTGGCGTGCGGCCGATGATCGACTGGCCGTTGAAGAGGATTTCACCTCGGCTGGGCTTGAGGTAGCCGGTGACCATGTTGATGAAGGTGGTCTTGCCGGCGCCGTTGGAGCCGATCACCCCCACCACTTCGCCCTTGCTGATGCGCACGTTGACGTCCTTGGCGGCAGTCACCGCGCCGAACTCCTTGTACAGTCCACGGGTTTCCAGAATGCAATTCATACTTTGGCCTCCACGGCCTTGGCCGCACGGGCCTGACCACTGAACAGGCTCCACAGGCCCTTGGGCAGAAAGATGATGATTGCCAGCAAGGTGATCCCGAGGATCATCTGCCAGCTGTGGGGCACCAGTTCGATGGCGTAGGTGCGCACCACGGCGAACAGGATTGCCGCGATGATCGGCGCTGCGACGTGAGCGGTGCCGCCGAGCAAGGCGATGAAGACGAACTCGCCGGAGGTGATCCAGTAAGCCATTTCCGGGTCGATATGCCCGGCGGCCAGGGCCATGAAGCCACCGCCCAGCGCCGATACCCCGGCTGCGGCGACGTAGTTCATGTACAGCACCCAGCGCGGCGACTGGCCGAGGTACTCGACCCGCACTTCGTTCTCGCGGATCGCCTCGCACATCGCCCCGGCGCTGCTGCGCCCATAGCGGTGCAGCAACACCGCGAGCACCGCGGTGACCGCGACGATGATGACGAACAAGGCCAGCGGAGCCTGGCCGGCAGCCGGGCTCCAGCCGAACAGGGTCCAGGGCTTGACGTTGAAGCCGTCGGTGCTGCCCAGGGCCGGGCTTTTCACCAACATGCCGTAGAGGATCATCGAGAACGCCAGCGACAGCATGGCGAAGAAAATCTCGCGGTAGCGGGTCATCAGCAGGCCGAGAAGCATGGCCAAGGCGACCGCTGCCCCCACGCCGATCAGCAGCAGGGTCGGCAGATCGCTGATGGACAGAAAGTGCCCGCTCATGCCCACGGCGTAGCCGCCGATGCAGAAGTACAGGCCCTGGCCGAAGGTCACCAGGCCGGCGCGCATTTGCATCACCACGCCTTGCACCACCATCGACTTGGCCAGCGCCATGGTCAGCAGGAACACCAGCCATTGCGGGGCGATCAGGCCGGCGGCGGCCAGCAGCACGGCGACGCCGAGCAGAATCAGTTCGGTTTTATCCAGGCGCATCAGATTTTCCTCGCAAGCACGCGACCGAACAGGCCTTGCGGACGCACCGCGAGGACCAGCGCCATCACGCCATAGATCACAAAGAGTTCGAATTGCGGCGCGTAGTGCACCGCAGCCGCGCGACTCAGACCCACCAGCAAGGCGCCAAGGGCCGCGCCTTCGATGCTGCCCATGCCGCCGATCACCACCACGGCGAACGCCAGCACGATGATTTCCACGCCGATGCCCGGCGCCACCGAAATCGCCGGCGCAGTCAGTGCCCCGGCCAGGGTGCCGAGCACGGTGCCAAGGACGAACACCAGGGTGAACACCTTGCGCACGTTGACGCCCATGGCCTGGGCCACTTCGCGGTCATGGATCACCGCACGCAGGACCTTGCCCTGATGGGTGCGCTCGAGCCACAGCCAGAGACCGAAGCCAAGCACCAGCGACACCCCCACCAGCATCAGGTCGTAGTTGGAGACTTTCAGCCCCGCGAGCACACTGCGCCCCATTTCGGCGTAAGGCTGATAGGCAAAGTACGGGTTGACGCCCCAGATCATCTTCATCGCGTCTTCGAGGATCAGCAGCAAGGCGTAAGTGATGATCACCATCAGCACTTCGTCGCGGCCGTACATGAAACGCAGCAGGCCGCGCTCGATCAGCAGCCCGACCACCAACCCGGCGGCCAGCGCACAACCGAGCATCATCAGGTAGCCGACCCACACCGGGCCCACACCGTTATTGAAATACCAGCCCACCAGCGAGGCGGCGGCATAGGCGCCAATGGCATAAAAACTGCCATGGGCCATGTTGAGAATGCGCATGACACCGTAGATCACGGTGAGCCCCGCCGCGACCAGAAACAGCCACGAGGCATAGATGGCGCCGTCGATCAGCACCGCATAAAGACTCAGCATAAGGTTCTACCTTGGCAAGAGTGGCGGCCATGGGCGGCCGCCACGATCAGTCAGCTGTGCAAGACGATCAGTTGCACTGCGCGCCCGGGAAACCGGCCTTGATCCAGTCGTGGGCGCTGGTGCCGTCCGGCGGAGTCACGCACTCGCCGGCGAAGGCGATGACGTTCTGCACGCTGCCCTGCTTGCTGGCCTTGTCGTAGTGGTACTCGCCGTAGGCAATGCCCTGCATCGCCTGGTGGCCGCCGGCGCGGGCCATCTGCACGGTGCCGGACACCGATTCGAAGGTCGCGCCCTTGAACGCCTTGGCCATTTCCAGCGGCGCCGGCACCTTGCCGGCCTCGGCCTTGGCGTTTTCCGCGGCGAATTTCAGGCCGAGGATGGCTTGCGCCATCTTGCTCGCCGGGTAGGTCGGCGCGGCTTTGTACGCCGCTTGATAGGCGTCGGTGAACCAGTTGTTCAGCGGATTCTGCGGGGCAAAGGCGCCGAACGGGCCGCGACCGCCGATGATCATGCCGTTGGGCGCCTGGTCCTTGTAGCGCGCCAGGGCCGATTCGCCGCAGGTCAGCACCGCAGTGGCTTCTTCCAGCAGGCCGCGGGCGTTGGCCTGCAGCACCAGGGCCTCCATGTCACCGCCCCAGAAGCTGGAGTGGATGATGTCCGGACGCTTGACCGACAGCGCCGAGATTTCCGCGCCATATTGGCCCTGGAACACTTTGGGCATTTGCGATTCGACCACCTGGGTCTTGGGCATGACCTGGGCCATCGACAGGGTGAAGTCGCTCCAACTGTCCTGGCCCCAGGCGTAGTTCTGCTGGATGCCGCCGACGCGCACGGCCTCCGGACGGGTCTTGGCCAGGTAACGGGCGGCGCCGATGTTGTCGACGGCAGCGTCGAGGCTGGTGCGGAACACGAATTGCGGAGTCTTGTCTTCGCTGAACAGTTGCGAGGTGCCGCAGTCATAGAACACGGTCATTGCCCCCAACTCCTCGGCCACTGGCGCGATGGCCAGGCAATCGCCGGAGGAGATGTAGCCGACCACCGCATCGACCTTCTGGCGCTGCACCAGGTTGCGGAATTCTTCGACCTGCTTGGCGGCACCGCCGGCCTCATCGATGATCACCATCTCGATCTCGGCGCCGTTGATCCCCAGCTTGTCGTAGGGTGCGGGCAGCTTGCCCTGGTTGAGGTTTTCCACCAGCAGCCTGGCGGCATTCGCCGATGGCTCGCCGAACGGGCCGGCGGCGGGACCTGAAAGGAAGGTCACCACGCCAATGCGGAACTTGCCATTTTCGGCGGCCACGGCGCTGCCGCTGAGACCAGTGGCGAGACCTGCCGTGGCCAATGCCAGGGCCAGGGTCAGTGCCTTGCGGGTGTGCGGGACGCTTTTCTTATAGTTGTTCATGGTCATTTCCATTACGGGTTACTGAAGCTAAGGGGCGTGCCCCTCGGGATGGGTTGGCCCGGCCTGGCGACGCGCGCGCACGGCCGGATCGGGCAGCAGGTCTTGGGCGGAATACACCGACCACTCGCCGAGCATCAGTTGCGCTGGCGGGTAATCGCTGTTGCGCACCGGGGTGCCGACGGCCTGGGTCTGCAGGATCTGGTGGGTCAGCGGATCGATCCGCGAGACGAAGCCCGGCGGGTCTTCCGGCAAGGCGATCTCCAGCCCTTCGAGGGCTGTGACCAGGGATTCGGTGTCAGTGGCGCCGGCCTTCTGGCTGGCGGCGGCCAGCACCATCACTCCGGTGTAGGCGCCTTCGGCGGCGTAGGTTGGGTAGCGCCCGGTCAGGCTGTGGAAGCGCTCGACGAAGGAGCGATTGCGCGCGGTCTGCGGCCAGTTGTTGTGGTGGCGCGCGGAAAGGATCAGCCCCGGCGGCGCCTTATCGCCCAAGGAGACCAGGAAGTCGTAGTTGCCGCCGGTATCGAAGTTGGCCAGGCGCGAGGTCTCGAACAGCCGTGTGCCCGCCGCCTGCTTGACGAAGGCGTGGAAGTCGCCGCCCCACAGGGCCGAGACGATGATGTCCGGACGCGCCTGCTCGAGGGCCGCGATGTAGGCCGAGTAATCCGGCTCGTACAGGCGTGGCCAGAGTTCGGTGACATCGTCGAACTGTACGCCGAGTTGGCGCAACGCTTCGTGCAGGTCGTCCCGCGAAACGTGGCCGTATTCGTAGTCGGGGCCGATAAAGGCCAGGCGCTTCCAGCCGGTTTTCGCCTGCAGCGCCTTGAGGTAATGAGCGCCGGCGGCCATCGACGTCCAGGTGTCGTTGGTCACCCGAAAGTAATAGCGATGGCCGCTTTCCAGGGTCATGCGCGACGAGGCGTGGTCGGTGCCGATCATCAGCACTTTTTCGTCCCGGGCCAGTTGGCTGACCGCCAGCGCCACACCCGAAGAGACCATGCCGCACAGCACCTGCACGCCGTCCTTGCGAATGAAGGAGCGGGCCAGGCTGACACCGTAGGACGCCTTGGACTGGTCGTCGTCGATGATCACACGCATCTGCGCAATCGCCTCACCGGCGTCGCGCTGGGCCTGCAATTCACTCAGGGCTACCTGGATCCCGGCGATGCTGTCCTGGCCGTAGATCGCTGCGCGCTCGGTCATCGGGTACAGGCAACCGAGGGTCAGCTCGGCCTGCGCGGCAGGCGCGCCCAATTCGACGCGACCGGCCTGCACCGCTCCGGCGTAAGCCAGCAGCAGGCCGCTCAGGGCGACAACGATCGGCAGGTGGGAAAACGGCAGTTGCATAAAATCCCTTGGGGCGTTCGGGGACGCCTCTTGTCGGTTAGCGAAAGGGTTATCGCAAAGGCTGTGCCAGCCTTTGCATCAGGCACCCTGAAATACCACGAAAGCGCTCTGCGACGAGGCTTTGCGTGGTACTTGGCGAGTATCGGGAGGCGCCGCGACGATGACCGACGCGGCGTATGGCGAGCAGTGTTGAGCGGCTGGCGCTCAAGCCGCGCGCGCGGTTGAGCGGTTAGCGCTCATCGCCGCGCTCGATGCCCAGGCGCTGCAGGCGACGTTTCAGCGCATGCCGGGAAATCCCCAGCAGATCGGCGGCCAGGCCCTTGTGCCCGGCGCTGCGGCTGAGGGCATCGCTGACCAGCTCGCGCTCGGCCCGCTCCAGTTGGTGATCCAGCGCCGCCAGCGAGGCCGGCGCCGGCTCGGCGGATTGCAGATGGGCCGGCAACTGGGCGCTGCCAATGATTTGCCCGGGCAGCAGGATAGTCAGGCGTTCGATCAGGTTTTTCAGCTCGCGCACGTTGCCTGGCCAGCGATGGCGGACCAGGGCGGCGGCGCTGTCGGCGGCAAAGACGATCGGCGCGACTTTTTCCTCGCGGCCCTGATGCGCGGCGAAATGCCTGGCCAGCAGCAGGATGTCGTCGCCGCGCTCGCGCAGCGCCGGAATGTCCAGGGTGATGACGTTGAGGCGGTAGAACAGGTCTTCACGAAAACGCCCCTGGCGCACATCCTCGGCGAGGTCACGGTTGGTCGCCGCCACTACCCGCACATCGGCACTGCTGGCCTGGCCGGCACCGACCGCACGGTAGCTGCCGTTCTCGAGGAAGTGCAGCAGCTTGGCTTGCAAGGCCAGCGGTAGCTCGCCGATTTCATCGAGGAACAACGTGCCCTGGTGCGCTTGAGTCACCAGGCCGATGCGCTTCTGGTGAGCGCCGGTGTAGGAGCCCTTCTCCGAGCCGAACAGTTCGGCTTCGATCAATTGCTCCGGCAGCGCCGCGCAGTTGACTTCGATAAACGCCTGGCCGGCCCGCGAGCTGTTGGCGTGCAGTGCCTGGGCCACCAGGGTCTTGCCGGTGCCGGATTCACCGAGCAGCAGGATCCGCGTCGCCGAGCTGCGGGCGATCCGTTGCAGCGCCGCATTGAGGTTGGCCATGACCAGGCTCTGGCCGAGCAAGGCACCCTGCTCTGCCGTGCTGCTGGCGACGGCGCCGGGCCGCTCGAGGGCCGCGCCAATGGTCTCCAGCAGGTCGTCGAGTTCGAAGGGTTTGGTCAGGTAGTCGGTGGCGCCGCCCTTGACTGCCTGCACGGCGGCGCGGGTGTCGCCATGGGCCGAGATCATAATCACCGGCAGATCTGGCCGCAATTTGCGCAGGCCGTCGAGGGTGGCGATGCCGTCGATGCCCGGCAGGCCGAGGTCGAGCAGGACGATATCCACCTCGACCTTACTGTCGGCCAGCAGCTCCAGGGCCGCCTCGCCGCTGTACACCGCGCGGGGCAACATGCCTTCGCTGCTCAGGGCGTAGCTCAGCGAGCGCACCAGCGCCGCTTCGTCATCGACGATCAGTACATGTGTTTCGGACATCGGTCGCTCACTTCAGATAAGTCGCGGCGGGCGCGGGGAAATCCAGGGTCACCACGGTGCCGGCGCCCGGGGTGCTTGCCAGTTCCATGCGCGCGGCGTTGGCTTCCAGCAATTGCTGGCAGATGCTCAGGCCCAACCCGGTGCCACGGGCCTTGAGCGTAAAAAACGGTTGCCGCACCTGGTCCAGCGCGGTCGCGGGAATGCCGCAGCCCTGATCGACCACGGTCACCCAAACCCGCTCGCCCCAGGCCTGGCCGGCGAGCACTACCGCCTGCCCGGCTTCGCTGGCTTCCACGGCGTTGAGGCACAGGTTGAGGAGGACTTGCTGGGCCTGATCCGGGTCGACCCACAGTTGCAGGCCAGCCTGACAGCGGCTGGAAAACTCAACGCCCTTGGCCTCGGCCTCGGGCGTAACCAGGCGCACGGTGCGCGCCATCAGGGTTTCAAGGTCCAGCGCCTGGGGAATTGCCGGGTGAGGCCGGCCGTATTCCAGCAGGTCGCTGGTGACATGGGACAGCCGGTCGATTTCCTGGCACAGGTCGCTGAGCAGTTCGCGGCGCTGGCTTTCCTGTTCGCGGCGGAGCAAGGCCTGCACCGTGGTTTTCATGGTCGCCAGCGGGTTGCGCACCTCGTGGGCGACGCCGGTGGCGAAGGTGCCGAGCACCGCGAGTTTTTCCGCGCGCACGGTGCGCTCCATGACATCCGCCAAACGCCCGGCCATGACATTGAAGGCGCGGGTGACCCGGCCGATTTCGTCGTCATGGGCCTGTTCCGCCAGGCGATAGCGCAGATCCCCCGAAGACAACTGATGCGCCCCTTCCACCAGCGAGCCGACCCGCGTACGCAATTGCCGCGACAGGGTGAAGAAGACAATCAGGATAAAGCCGATAAAACCCACGGCCACCAGGTACAACCAGCCGCGCGCATCGTCCAGCGGCTTGAGGATCGCCCCCGGTTGCACGCTGAACACCACTTGCCAGCCGGGCAGGATCACCGGGCCTTCGCGCCAATCGCCAGGTGCCTTGACCTGGCGTCCGGTGGCATCGATAAACGCCCCGCCCGGCACCCGCAGCAGCGGTGTGACCACTCCGTTCAGGCCGCTGCTGACCAGCAGTTCACTGAGGGAAGCCAGCCGCAAATGCAGGCCGATGCTCACGCGGTGATCCTGGCGGCCGTTACGGACAGTCTTGCGGATCAGCAGCCAGCCCGAGCGCCCAGCCTGGGGCAGCAGCGGGCCGATCACCTCGACATCGCCGACCCGCTGGCGCGCCAGGCCGTCCAGCGACCAGGCTTCGCGGCCCCAGTACGGCGCGCCCGATGCGGCCTGCCCGGGCAAGACCTTGAGCAGGCGATCCTGCTCGTCGAAAAACAGCACGCCGTAGAGAAACGGCAGCTCGCCTTCGAGCTTGAGCAAGGCATCGACATCACCGGCCGGGTGCGTCGGGTCGGCGATGAAGTCCGGCATGTTGGGGTGATTGGACAAGGCCGAGAGCTGGTAGAAACGGTCGTCGAGAAACGACGACAGGCGATTCGCCGTGGACAGCGCCTGGGCATCCAGGCGTTCACCGGTCAGGCGGTTGAGCAGGTCCTTGGCCAGTTGCTCATAGAGCACCGCCAGGCCAATCAGCGCCAGGCCCATGACCACGATCGACAGCAGGGTATAGCGCGCCACCAGACTGCGGCGCGGCCGGGCCAGGCGTCGCCAGAACGGGCGCGCGGAGAGTTGGATATCCATGGGCTTTGTAATTGTTGTTCATGTGATGTCGGGGGAGCATAAGGACCGCGGGTCGCAGTTGTCCATGGCGCCGTTGCCCGCGCCATCTGCCGAACGCCACAAAGCTGATATCATTCGTCCCTTCACCCGCCGAGCCGCAGACCATGAACCGTCGCAAGAAAATCAAGCAGTTACTCGAAAGCCACGCCAAGAAGGCCAGTGCCAAGCTGGCGCCGAAGAACAAGCCCAAGTACATCAGCAAGGCCGACCGCCTGAAGTTGGCGGCCGAGACGGTCGACGACGCCGGCATCAGCGTCAGCGTCGACAGCTGAGCCTCACTCGATGTGCGGCTCGTGACTGAAGTCGAGCAGCGCCATGAAGCGCTCGATCAGCGGTGAAGGGTTGTGCGCATGCCAGCTCATGTACAGGCCCACGGCGGGGTTGCCGGCGGCGCTGACCGGGGCCAGTGCGCGAAACACCACCTTGTCCCCCGCCACCGTGTTGGCGATGGATTCCGGCACCAGGGCCACGCCAAATCCGCAGGCCACCAGCCCCACCAGGGTCTGCATCTGCGCCGCCTCCTGTACCACTTTCGGAAAAAACCCTGCGGCGTCGCACAGGGCGATCAACTGGCTGTAATAGCCGATGCCCAGGCCCGGTGGGGTGAACACGAAGTCATCCTCAGCGAAATCCGCCAACTGCACCAGCCCGCCCCCGGCCCTCGGATGATCAGCGGGCAGCGCAATGACGATCTGCTCGTCGAGCACCAGGCGCGTTTCGATATTCGCCGCGGTCATCGGCAGGCGGCGGCGAAACGCGATATCGGCCTCCCCCGCGACAATCGCATCGGCCTGCTTGGCCGAGGGCATTTCCCTGATCACCAACTGCACCTGGGGCAGTTCCTGGCGGAACTGCCTGAGGCTGTTGAGCAATGAGGGATAGCCGGAAATCGACACCGAGGTGATCGTCAACTTGCCGGCAACACCCGCCGCCACCTGACGCGCATGCTCGACGCCCTGCTGCAGTTCCTTGAGGGTGCGGTAGGCGGCGCTGAGGAAGGCGTTGCCCGCCGGCGTCAGCTTGACCTCACGCTTGTCACGGATGAACAGGCTGAAACCCAGCTTGCCTTCCAGGCGGCTGATGGCCTGGCTCAGCGGCGGCTGAGCCATGTGCAGGCGCTGCGCGGCCTTGTGGAAGTGCAGCTCCTCGGCCACGGCGACAAACTGCCGGAGCAGACGGGTTTCGATCATTGCTGGGGGTCCTTCGGCTGTGCGGGTCGAGGCTTGGGTCGGCAGACAAGCCTCTGATATGCATAGGGTATCAAGTGCGTCGCTGATTAGTATTAAACAAGCCGAATAGCCATTGTTATGGTGGGGAAATATTCGGCTGGGGCATGCAATGAACTTCACAGGAAAAACCGCCATTGTCACCGGCGCGGGCCGCGGCCTGGGCTTGAGCTACGCACGGGAGTTGGCCAGGCGTGGGGCCAATGTGGTGATCAGCGATATCGGCGCCGATCCGCTCGGCGCCGGCAGCGACACCTCGATCGCCTTACAGGCGGCGCAGATGCTGGAGGCCGAGGGTTGCAAAGTGGTCGGCCATCACGGCGACCTGTCCAGCGAAGCCGGCTGCCGGCAGTTGATCGAGACCGCCATCGAAGCGTTCGGGCAGTTGGATATCCTGATCCACAATGCCGGCTGGGTGGGTTATCAAGGGATTGAAAGCACTGACGCAGCGTTTCTCGGGCGCGCGCTGGAGATCAATGTCCATGCCCCCATATGGTTGTGCAAACATGCATGGCCCTATCTGCGCCAGGCCAGCGACGCGCGGGTGATCCTCACCACCTCGGACCGGGCGATGTACCAGCAGTATGCGCAGGCGGGGCTGGTGGCCTATTCCGCGGGCAAGATGGCGCAACTGGGGATCATGAATGCGCTGAGCATGGAAGGTGCGGCGGACAACATCATGGTCAACGCCATTTCGCCGGTGGCCAGGACGCGGATGTGGGGCGAGACCGGCGAACCGCAGAACCTCAAGCCTGAGTGGGTGGTGCCGGGGGTAGTCTTCCTGGCCTCGCCGCAATGTCGTCACAGTGGCTATATCCTGCGCGCCAGCAACGGCCAATTTACCGCCACCCGTTTTACCGAACACCCGGACGTTGACTACCCCGTCGACCTCACCCGTGTGCAGGCCAACAGCCCCGAACAGATTGCCCAGCGTTGGGACTGGATTCGGGAGTGTTGAGGCCATCGGCCACACCGCATCACCTTCATCGCCGGTAGGCTGGCACACAGATTTCATGTCGCTCACCCGTTTGGTGCTCACTGCAAACCCCCCACTATGTTCGCCAGCGAACAGACGAACAGCGCCTAGTCCCACACTCTAGGCTGAACAGCCAGGTCTAAAAGTCCCAACTCGCTGGCACGATGCGTCGGAGCATCTTTCAGAATGCGCGCGATATCAGTCATGCGCTGAAGGCACAGGACCTTATGAATAGCATATGGACACGCATAAGAGAGGTGATCACTCGCTCGCCCGGCTTTTGGCGAGTCGGGCCATTTTCGCCCCCGCGATTCGCCTACGAACCCATCTTGCGCTCAGAGCTTTACAGTGCCGACCAGATGGCCACTCACGGTATTGCCCTAGCACGGCAGCACCGGCTTACCGCATTGTCCGCACGTGACTCGATGCTGGGCAGGCTCGATGACAACGAGCAACTTTTAAAGCGCAGTTGCACGGCGCTGACCAAGGCGCAGATGTCCAGCAGACGGGTGACGCCGGCAGCCGAATGGTTGCTCGACAACTTTTATCTGATCGAGGATCACATCCGCACCGCCAAGACCCACCTGCCCAAAGGCTACAGCCGTGAATTGCCACGCCTGATCAACGGACCGTCCGCAGGACTGCCACGGGTATATGACATTGCGCTGGAGACCATCTCCCATGGCGACGGGCGAGTCGATGAGCAAAGCCTGAGCCGCTTCATTTTTTCCTATCAGACCGTGATGCCGCTGGCGCTGGGGGAACTGTGGGCGATCCCGATCATGTTGCGTCTGGCACTTATCGAAAACCTACGGCGAGTGGCCTCGCGGGTCATGGCCAACGCGGATGATCGCAATCTGGCCAATGACTGGGCCGAGCGTCTGATCGAAACTTCGGAGCGTGACATCAAGAATGTGGTGTTGACCGTGGCCGACATGGCCCGCTCCACGCCGCCGATGACCCCGGCCTTTGTTGCGGAATTCACTCGCCGCCTACAGGGGCAGAGCGCGGCCCTGGCCCTGCCGCTGAACTGGGTCGAACAATTGCTTGGTGAGAGTGGTTCGAGCATCGAGCGCCAAGTGCAGCTCGATGCGCAACAACAGACCGCCGATCAGGTGTCCATCAGCAACAGTATTGGCAGCTTGCGCCTGTTGTCCGCCACGGACTGGCGCGAGTTCGTCGAGTCGATGAGCCATGTCGACCAGTTGCTTCGGGAAGACCCGGCGGGCATTTATCCAGCGATGGACTTCAGCACTCGCGACAGCTACCGGCATGTCATTGAACGCCTTGCCCGGAGCAGCCCGCAACTCTCGGAAGTCCTGGTCGCCCGCACCGCAATCAATCTCGCCAGCAGCGCAACGGCGACTATCTCGTGCCCAGTGCTGGCCCGTCATGTCGGGTATTACCTGATCAGTGCCGGCCTGCCGATGCTGGAGCGCCGACTCGAGGTCCGGGTTCCATTCCATGCACGTTGGAAACGTTTACTGCAACAATCGCCGCTGATTTTTTATCTGTCACCGGTGGCGTTTCTCACGTTCATCTTCGCCTGGCCGCTGCTGGCCTCCGCACATCGCGACGGCATGGCGGCTGCGGCGCTGCTCGTGCTGGCGATCCCTTGCCTGATCATGACCAGTCGCTTGGCAATCGGC
Source organism: Pseudomonas fluorescens (assembly GCF_019212185.1). Taxonomy (NCBI): domain Bacteria; kingdom Pseudomonadati; phylum Pseudomonadota; class Gammaproteobacteria; order Pseudomonadales; family Pseudomonadaceae; genus Pseudomonas; species Pseudomonas fluorescens. The sequence continues at coordinate 3,198,474 of NZ_CP078138.1, read as the reverse complement.
CTGATCAACTGGTTGGTGACCTTCAGCCTGGTACCGGCGGTGTTGCCGAAAATGGATTACGCCAGCGGTATTCCCGATAACGCGAAAAGCCTGGTGGTGATCCCGACGCTGATCGCCAGCCTGGCCGATGTTGACGAACTGGTGGAAGGCCTGGAAGTCCGCTTTCTGGCCAACCGCGACAGCAACCTGTATTTCGCCCTGCTCAGTGATTTCCTCGATGCCGCGCAAGCGTCCCAGCCCGAGGACGCCGATCTGCTGACCCAGGCTTGCCGTGCAATCAGCCTGCTCAACCAAAAGTATGCGGACGGCCTGGGCGACCGCTTCTTCCTGCTGCACCGGCCGCGTCGCTGGAACCCAAGCGAAAAGGTGTGGATGGGCCATGAGCGAAAACGCGGCAAGCTGATCGAGCTCAACGCCCTGTTGCGCGGCCAGGGGCTAGACCGTTTCGATACCATCGTCGGCGACATCGCGCCGTTGCGCGAGGTGCGTTATGTGATCACCCTGGACACCGACACCCTGCTGCCGCGCGACGTCGCCCGCCAATGCGTGGCGACCATGATGCACCCGCTCAATCGCCCGCTGTTCGACAGCACGGGCGAACAGATCATTTGCGGTTATGCGGTGCTGCAGCCACGGGTGGGCATTAGCCTGACCAGTGCCACGCGCTCGGTCTACGCGCGGCTGTTCGGGAGTGATGCCGGGGTCGATCCCTACACCCGGGCGGTGTCGGACGTGTACCAGGATCTGTTCCAGCAAGGCTCGTTCATCGGCAAGGGCATCTACGACGTGGATGCGTTCACCTGCGCGCTGGAGGGCTGCTTGCCGGATAACCAGATCCTCAGCCACGACCTTATCGAAGGCTGTTATGCGCGATCCGGACTGCTCAGCGATGTGCAGCTCTACGAGCAATACCCCTCGCGCTTCGGTGCCGATGTGAAACGCCGACATCGATGGATACGCGGCGACTGGCAATTGCTGCCGTGGATCTTGCCCTGGGTGCGCAACGCCGATGGCCGTTGGTGGCGCAATCGGCTGAGCGTCATGGCGCGATGGAAGATCCTCGACAACCTGCGCCGCAGCCTCGAACCGCTGGCGCTGTTGCTGATGCTTGCATGGGGGTGGTTTGCCAGTAGTGCGCCCCTCGGGTGGACGCTCACCGTCATTAGCTTGATGGTGATTCAACCGTTGTTGCGCACCCTGACCGACCTACTGCAGCCCCTCGCCGATGTGCCCTATGGGCAGTACGTGCGAGTGCTGCTCGGCGATCTCGGGCAGGACCTGGCCCGGGCTTGCCTGACGCTGGCCTGGCTGCCCTTCGAGATGTATTACAGCGCCGATGCCATCTTGCGCTCGCTCTGGCGAATCGGCTTCAGCCGCCGCCGGCTGCTGCAATGGCAGCCCTCGCGCGAGGTCGAGCGCAACACGCAAAACTGTCTGTCCGGCCTCTATCGCCAGATGTGGATCGAGCCGGTATCGGCCCTGGTCTCGCTGGCCTTGCTGGTGAACCACCCGCAGACACTGGCCATTGCCACGCCCCTGCTGCTGTCGTGGCTCGCCGGTCCGTGGATCGCTTGGCGACTCAGTGCAGCCCCTAAACAGTCGGTGTTCGAACCCTCGGCCGAGCAATTGCGCTTCCTGCGGTTGCTGACGCGCAAGACCTGGGCGTTCTTCGATCAATACGTCGGACCCGAGGATCACTGGTTGCCACCGGACAACGTGCAGGAGCAACCCCGGCCAGCCATTGCCCATCGCACCTCGCCCACCAATATGGGCATGTCCTTGCTCGCCCACCTGGCCGCACATGACTTCGCCTACTTGAGCACCGAACGGCTGCTGACACGGCTGGCCGCGTCGTTGGACAGCATGGACGGCCTGGAGCGTTATCGGCAGCACTTCTACAACTGGTACGACACGCAGACCCGGGAGCCGCTACACCCGCATTACGTGTCCACCGTAGACAGCGGCAACCTGGCCGGGCTGCTGCTGACCCTGAGTGCCGGCCTGACGCAACTGGCGGACGCGCCGATGTTCGGTCCTGCACTGATCAAGGGCCTGCGCGACACCCTGGAAGTCCTTGCACAGGCCCGACGTGCTGCGGGCGCAGATGACCGGGCGCTCGACGAACTGCGAACTATGCTTGAGCAGGCCCCACCAGCGATGTCCCCCGAGGCGCTGGCAGAACTGTTTCACGCCGCTGGCAAGCAGCTTGCGGACAGCCCCGTGGGACTTGATGATGAAAGCCTCTACTGGCGCGACCTGTTCAACCGTCAATGCCGCGACTGGTCAGACGAACTGCAGCGCTATCGACTCCCCGCGCCCTTGCTCAGCCAGCCATCGACCGCATGCAGCTTGCGTCAACTGGCCGGCCTGAACCTCGCCGACTGGGCCGCGCAGCATCAACCTCAGGTCGAACGCGTGCGCCGTGCTGCCAGCAACAGCCTGCAAACCCTGGAGCGTCTGACCCGGTTATCCAGATCACTGGCGCAGATGGATTTCTCGTTGTTGTTCGACCCGCAGCGAGACCTGTTCGTCATCGGTTACAACGCCGAAGACCGGAGGCTCGACAGCGGCTACTACGATCTGCTGGCCTCCGAGGTGCGACTGACCAATTACCTGGCCATCGCCCAGGGACAAATCCCCCAACGCGCCTGGTTTACACTGGGAAGGCTGCTGGGCGAAAACGCTGGGGTACCGACCTTGCTGTCCTGGTCGGGCTCGATGTTTGAATACCTGATGCCCATGCTGGTGATGCCCAACTATGACGGCAGCCTGCTGGACAAGACGTGCCGCGCCGCCGTGGCGGTGCAGATTGAACACGGCAACCTGCTGGACATTCCCTGGGGTGTTTCGGAATCGGGCTATTACGCCCTCGACGCCCATTTCAACTATCAATATCGCGCCTTCGGTGTCCAGGCCCTTGGGCTGCAACGCGGACTGAGCAATGATGTAGTGATCGCGCCCTACGCCAGCGCCCTGGCGTTGCTGGTCGATGCCGAGGCGGCCTGTGAAAACCTGCAGCGGCTTGCCCAGCAAGGCTCTACCGGGCGCTTCGGTTTGTATGAGGCGGTGGACTACACCGAGGCCCGCTTGCCGCGCGGCCAGACCCACGCGGTGGTCCGCTCGTTCATGGCGCACCACCAGGGCATGAGCCTGCTGGCCTTGACCAGCCACTTGCTCAATCAACCCATGCAGCGCCGGTTCGAGGCCGACCCAGCGCTGCAATCGGCCTTGCTGTTGTTGCAGGAACGGGTGCCCAAATCCACCGCGCCGTACCTGCAGACTGCACAGCCGCCAGCACTCGGCGATGGAGGCCTGGGCCACGATGCCGGGCTTCGGGTATTCGCTGACCCAGGCCACAAACGGCCGGCCGTGCAATTGCTGTCCAACGGTCGCTACCACGTCATGCTCACCAGCGGCGGCGGTGGTTACAGCCGCCGCCATGACATGGCCGTGACCCGCTGGCAGGAGGACATTTCCCAAGACAACTGGGGCACGTTCTGCTACCTGCGCGATGTCCAGACCAATACGGTCTGGTCGGCTGCGCATCAGCCCACGCTGCAACAGCCCGACAGCCATGAGGCGATCTTCAGCGATTCGCGGGCCGAGTTCCGCGCGCGCAACCTGGATTTTGACACCCACATGGAGATTGTGGTCTCGCCCGAAGACGACGTCGAACTGCGCCGCCTGCGTATCACCAACCTCGCGTCATCGGCCAAGACGCTGGAAATCACCACCTATGCCGAAGTGGTGCTGACGTCCCCGGCGAGCGATGCCATGCACCCGGCGTTCAGCAAACTGTTCGTGCAAACCGAACTGCTGCCGGCGCTCCAGGCCATTGTCTGCAGCCGCCGTCCCCGGGCCAGCGATGAACCGACGCCGTGGATGTGCCATTTGCTGGCGGCGCACGGCGTCGACATCGATGCGATCTCGTACGAAACCGATCGCGCCCGCTTCATCGGCCGGGGCCGCAGCCTCGTGGCACCGGCCGCCCTCGATGCCGGGTGCCTGACATTGTCAGGCAGTGCCGGTCCGGTGCTCGACCCGGTGGTCGCGATACGCTGCAGGATTACCCTGCAACCGGGCCAACAGGCCACCATCGATCTGGCCAGCGGTGTCGCCGATACCCGTGATGACTGCCTCAACCTGATCAACAAATATCGCGACCGGCACCTGGCCGACCGAGTTTTCGACCTGTCCTGGACCCACAGCCAGGTGCTGCTGCGCCAGCTCAATATCTCACTGTCCGACGCCCGTCTGTTCGAACAGATGGCCTCGTCGCTGCTGTATGCGAACGCCTCGTTGCGCGCCGACAACGCCGTACTAATGGCCAACCGGCGCAATCAGTCGGGGCTCTGGGGGCAGGCCATCTCCGGCGACCTGCCGGTGGTTCTGCTGCAAATCCAAAGCCTGGACAACATCGCTCTGGTGCGGCAGTTGATTCAGGCCCACGCCTACTGGCGGCAAAAAGGTCTGGTGGTCGACCTGTTGATCTGGAACGAAGACCAGGCCGGTTATCGCCAACAACTGCAGGATGCAATCATGGGCCTGATTACCTCGGGCAGCGAGGCCACGCTGCTGGATCGTCCGGGCGGTATTTTCGTTCGCGCGGTACAACAGCTGTCCAACGAAGATCGCGTGCTGGTGCTCTCGGTGGCCAGGCTCGTACTGAACGAAGGGTCGGGCAGCCTCGCCGAACAGATTCATCGGCGCGGGGTATCGCCGGTGCAGGCGCCATTCGTTGCAACAAGGCCCTATCAGGCCGGGGCCGGAGCGGTTCGACCGAAACCTTCGGCACTGCTGCTGGGCAACGCGTATGGAGGCTTCAGCGCCGATGGCAATGAGTACATCATCAGCGGGCTGGCGACCCAACCGACGCCCGCGCCGTGGGTCAATGTGATCGCCAACGGGCAATTCGGCACGGTGGTCTCGGAAACCAGCAGTGCCTATACCTGGGCCGAAAACGCCCATGAGTTTCGCCTGACGCCCTGGCACAACGACCCGGTCACCGATCGCGGCGGCGAAGCGATTTATCTGCGTGATGAAGAGACCGGGCACTTTTGGTCTCCCGCCCCGCACCCCTGCCCTGGAAAAGGCCCCTACCAGACCCGCCACGGCTTCGGTTACAGCGTATTCGAACATGAGGAAGACGGCATTTACAGCGAGCTATGGATTTATGTGGCGCAGGATGCACCGATCAAATTCTCCCGACTATTGCTGAGCAACCGCTCGGGGCGCAGTCGCTCACTGTCGGTCACCGGCTATGTGGAATGGGTGCTAGGCGATCTGCGCAGCAAATCGGCGATGCATGTAGTCACCCAGTCCGACCCGGCCACCGGCGCCCTTTTCGCCCGTAATGCCTACTCGCTGGAGTTTTCCGAGCGGGTGGCGTTCTTCGACACCGATACCGTCGATCACGGTGTCAGCGCGGATCGAACCGAGTTCATAGGCCGCAGTGGCACCCTGGCCTCGCCGGCAGCGATGCAGCACGCCGGATTGTCCGGACGGATGGGTGGCGGCCTGGACCCTTGTGCCGCCCTGCAAGTGTCGGTCGAGCTCGCCGATGGCCAGAGCAAGGAGGTCATCCTGCGTCTGGGGGCAGCCGCCTCGAGCAACGACGCTACCCGGCTGGTACAACGATATCGCGGTAGCATCGCCGCGGCCGAGCAGTTGCAACAGGTTCGGGAACACTGGCGCTCACTGCTCGGGGTCATTCGTATCGAAACCGGCGTGCCGGCGGTAGATGTCATGGTCAACGGCTGGTTGATGTATCAGGTCATCGCCTGCCGATTCCAGGCCCGCAGCGGCTATTACCAATCGGGTGGCGCCATCGGTTTTCGCGATCAGTTGCAGGACAGCATGGCCCTGATCCATGCCGATCCTGCGGCCGTACGCAGGCATCTGCTCCTGTGTGCCGGCCATCAGTATGTGGAGGGTGATGTGCAGCACTGGTGGCATCCGCCGATGAATCGGGGGGTTCGTACGGCCTGTTCGGATGACTTTCTGTGGCTGGTGGCTGCCACCAACCGCTATGTCGAAATGACCGGGGACGTGGCGGTGCTGGAAGAACCGATCGGGTATCTGGAAGGACGCCTATTGGCGGCTGGCGAAGAGTCTTACTATGACCTGCCGGTGGTCTCGTCACTACAAGAGCCCCTATATCAACACTGCGTGCGTGCCATCGAACATAGCCTGCGCCGCGGTCGCCACGATTTACCGCTGATGGGCTCCGGCGACTGGAACGACGGCATGAATCGTGTCGGCCATCTGGGTGAAGGTGAAAGTGTCTGGCTGGGCTTCTTCAGCTATCAGGTGTTGGTGCAGTTTGCCGTGACAGCGCGCTGGCACGGTGATCACGCCTTCGCCAAACGCTGCAGCGACATTGCAGCGACACTGCAACGCAACCTCGAACAAAATGCGTGGGACGGCGGCTGGTATCGCCGTGCCTGGTTCGATGATGGGCAACCGCTCGGCTCGGCAAGCAATCAAGAATGTCGCATTGATTCTATCGCCCAAAGCTGGTCGGTGCTTTCCGGGGCCGGGTCTACCCGGCGTCAGACCAAGGCCATGCAGGCGCTGGATGAACATTTGATCAGGCGAGACATCCGCGCCGTACTGCTGCTTGACCCGCCCTTTGACAAGGGGGTGCTTGACCCCGGCTACATCAAGGGCTATGTGCCCGGCGTGCGCGAGAATGGCGGGCAATACACCCATGCTGCCGTCTGGGCCGGCATGGCATTCGCGCAATTGGGCGATGCCGACAAAGCGTGGGAGCTGCTCAAACTGATCAACCCTGCCGACCCTGGCAACCTTGCTCGCATCGACACCTACAAGGTCGAGCCGTATGTCATGGCCGCCGACGTCTATGGCGCCCCGCCCCATGCTGGGCGAGGCGGCTGGACCTGGTACACCGGTTCGGCCGGCTGGATGTATCGGCTGATTGTCGAGTCATTGCTCGGCGTACAACGCAACGGTCGAACGCTGAGTATCGATCCGCTGATCCCCGTCGACTGGCCGGGTTTCAAGCTGCACTACCGCTACGGTAAAACGCTTTACCACTTCGATGTGCATCAAGGCAGTTCGCCCCTCACCTTGATGACTCTCGACGGAGAGCCGTTGAGTGGTATGGCCCTGACTCTAAATGACGACGGCCTGCAGCGTTGGATTCGAGTAGATTGCCGCGCCCGATTTCCCATGCCTCAGACGCCAGGATTCGCAGAGACCGTCGATGAGTAGATATTGATAAGCCGTCTTAACGCGCATGGGAGTAACCTGAGACGCTCCCCCCCTCCTGCGCAACGGTGCTCCACCCATGTCTGTCATTCCCCAGCCAACCGACAATCACCTGCTTGCGACCTTGCCAGCTGAGGACCTCCAGCGCCTTGTTCCGTATCTCGAACAGGTCAGCCTGGGGCTGGGGGATGTATTGTATGAACCGGGGGATACGCTACGGCACGTTTACTTCCCTACGGATGCGATCATCTCGCTGCTACATGTCACGGAAAACGGCTCATCCGCGGAAATCGCTGTAGTCGGCAACGAAGGTTTGATCGGCATCGCTTTGTTCATGGGAGGCGAAAGTACCTCCAGCCGAGCAGTGGTGCAGAGTGCCGGCGTTGCGTTTCGTCTGCCCGGGCAAAAGCTCAAGAAAGAGTTCAACCGTCACGGTGATTTGCTCATTCTAATGCTGCGCTACACCCAGGCACTGATCACGCAAATGTCACAGACTGCCCTGTGCAATCGCCATCATTCGATCGATCAGCAGTTATGTCGATGGCTGCTGTTGTCGCTGGACCGACTGCACGGCAACCGTCTAAATATGACCCAGGAGCTGATTGCAAACATGCTCGGCGTACGTCGCGAAGGCGTCACCGAGGCAGCAGGAAAACTGCAGCGCCTAGGTGTCATCGAATACAGCCGAGGACAGATAACGGTACTGGATAGGCCTTGCCTCGAACGGCTCAGCTGTGAGTGCTACTTGGTAGTCAAGACCGAGACAGACCGATTGTTGCGTTACACCTGCAGCCACACTAAATGAACCCCAAATAAATCATTAAGAACTTTAGGAAGTCCCAGATTACAGGTTCGGTCTACCGAGCTCCTACACAGGGAATGTGCTACTCATTCACAGGCGGACATCGCAATGCCGACGATCTACTTTCCACTGCAGATCTGGAACAAGTATTGGCGGTTTGAGGGGCCGTTGGTGAGCTGCCGATACTGTGGACTTGTCCAGCATTTCGCCGACGCCACAGCGTTCAGTCATGAGCGCAACTGTAAATTCATACGAATTTATGCCCAATTTCCTTTTAGAGAATTGAGCTCAATTATCGAAAGGAAAATTCACGATAAGACATTTTAGAACCGGCTGATGCTTAACATAGGGAGATACGCTTTGACCGTTTGATGCAGAGTCAATAGCGACCAGGGTTTGCGCAGGAAGGTTGCGTTGGCAGGCAGCAAACCCTCTGGAATCAAGGCATTGCCCGAGGTGAGGATAACTGGGAGGTTAGGCCAGCGTGACCAAATGACTCGCGCCAGCTCCAATCCATCTATGCTGCCCGGCATGCAGATATCTGTAACCACGAGAACGATCGGTGGAGGGTTTTCGAGCTTGGGCAGAGCCTCATCGGCAGACGCGCATTCAATCACGAGGACCCCCAGAAGCGAAATCGCATCTGCCATCAAGGAGCGTAAGGTTTCATCATCATCGATGACCAGTACGGTGGTAGGCATTATGCTATCCATTAAGTTATTTAAGTTTAGGGCTCCGAAAGTTATAACCGTTTAGGTCAACTGACGAACGGTCACTGGCAGAGGAATTATGTCCTTCATTCAACTAAACTGACTCAAGGGTAAAACTTCCGTCGATGGGCACTTTCGTAACGTACAACGTTTTAATGGGGACGCCATGAGGCTTTCAGATTTCATCGACGAAAATATGGAGCCTATTTTGCAAGCTTGGGAAGCGTTCGCCAGGTCGGTGAACACTCCGATGCCAACCATGGATTCCCGAGGTCTGAGAAACCATTCTGAATATATTTTGCAGGCTGTTGCTCGCGATTTGCGCACCTCTCAAACCGAGCAGCAACAGATCGACAAATCCCAGGGGCTCGGGCCTAGCACGCAAGACGAATCGGCGGCTGTAACCCACGCATTAACGCGCCTGATGGCGGGCTTCACAATGGATCAGATGGTTGCCGAGTATCGTGCGCTTAGGTCAAGCGTGCTCAGACTGTGGCTTGCCCAAGGATACGCCGGGGAAGATCATCAAATGGAAGATGTGATCCGATTCAACGAAGCGATAGACCAAGCGCTTATCGAATCGATTGCGTCCTACGGGCAAGCGGTGGAGGCGACCCGAAAAATGGTACTGGGCGTATTGGGCCACGATCTTCGCACGCCATTGAGCGCTGTAACGCTGGGTGCCGATTTGCTGAAACAAACGGAAGAATTAGGCCCCCGTGGAAAAAAAATAATTTCTCAGATTTCCGCCAGTGTTTTAAGCGCGAACCAGATGGTTGCCGACCTTCTAGACTTGGCCCGTTGTAACCTGGGTACAGGAATACCGGTGAGGCGAGAAGTTGTTGATCTAACGGCTGTTTGTACATCAGTCGTGAATGAACTCACTGCGGCCCACCCGAAATCGAAGATCATTACCAGCGTTGAGGGAAAAGTAACCGGCCAGTACGACCCGCCACGCATGGCACAGGTGTTCTCAAACCTTATTGGCAACGCCGTGCGGCACGGAGATCCAAAGCGTCCTATCAATGTCATGCTGACCAGAAATGGCACCGGTGCTTGCTTTCACGTGCAAAATCACGGAGAGCCAATTCCAGCCAACTTCTTGCCTACGCTCTTTAATCCGGAGGGACGCTATTCCAGATATTCAGAGGGTAAACCAGGCGCATCCTCTGGTCTTGGCCTCGGTTTATTCATAGCTGCTCAAATTGTAGAAGGGCATGGCGGTTCTATAGAGGTCGAGTCCAAACTGGAGCAGGGTACGATTTTTCGTGTAAATCTGCCGGATCGTGGATGGCCAGAGTCGTGAGTCTTTATAAGGCGCCTCCTCATATCCGCCGTCATTGATAGTGGCCAGCTCATGATGACCCGTTCGCCACTGACTCCAGCGGCCCCCTGACGCTGATGGATGGCTGTTTAATGGATATGTGCACCGTCCCCCCCACCCCACAGTGTGAAGCAACCAACGCCCTACAGAAATTTCTCACCTGATTAATCCCTTGGTAGAGCAAAATCTCTGAGCTGGTCTATCGTCGATAAGGTTGTCGATTTGTCCGCTCCCATGTGGTGCATCTCTCGATGCGTGGTGCCGGACTGCACAACAATCTGTCGCAATGAGCGATCCACCGGCAAGGGAGCAAGTCGAATGACTCGCATAGGCAAGTGGTTACCCAGGGTCGCCTTCGCGGCGTCCTCCGTACTGGCGCTGTCGGCCACAGCCGCCGACAAACCGAACATCCTGGTGATTTTCGGCGATGACATCGGCCAGACCAATATCAGCGCTTATTCCATGGGCGTGGTTGGCTACAAGACACCGAACATCGACCGTATCGCCAAAGAGGGCATGATATTCACCGACTATTACGCGGAGAACAGTTGCACCGCGGGACGCTCGAGCTTCATTACTGGCCAGACCCCATTGCGTACGGGCCTGTCGAAAGTCGGCATGCCCGGCGTACCGGTTGGCCTGCAGGCCCGCGACGTGACCATCGCCCAGGCACTCAAGGCCAAGGGTTATGCCACCGGTCAGTTCGGCAAGAACCACCTGGGGGACAAGGACGAATACCTGCCGACCAATCACGGCTTCGACGAGTTCTTCGGCAACCTCTATCACCTCAACGCCGAAGAAGAGCCCGAACGTCCGTACTGGCCGAAGGATGATGCCGAGTTCGTCAAGGCCGCCTCGCCACGCGGGGTGATCCACAGCTTCGCCGACGGCAAGATCGAAGACACCGGCGCACTGAACAAAAAACGCATGGAGACCATCGACGACGAAACCACCGCTGCCGCCCAGGCGTTCATCGAGAAGCAGGCCAAGGCTGACAAGCCATTCTTCGTCTGGATGAACACCACCCGCATGCACGCCTTCACCCACGTGCGCGAGTCGATGAAGGGGCAAAGCGGCATGATCGGCAATGAATACGCCGATGGCATGCTCGAACACGATGGTGATGTCGGCAAGTTGTTGAAGACCCTCGACGACCTCAAGCTGACCGACAACACCATCGTCGTCTACACCACCGACAACGGTCCGAACCAGTGGTCCTGGCCGGACGCGGCGACCACACCGTTCCGCAACGAGAAAAACTCCAACTGGGAAGGCGCTTACCGGGTACCGGCGATGATCCGCTGGCCGGGCAAGGTCAAACCGGGTGAAGTGTCCACGCAAATGTTCTCCGGACTGGACTGGTTCCCGACCCTGTTGGCCGCCGTTGGCGATACCGACATCAAGGACCGCCTGCTCAAGGGTGCCGACATCGGCGGGAAGAACTTCAAGGTGCATCTGGACGGCTACAACCAGCTGGACTATCTGACCGGCAAGACCGACAAGAGCGCGCGCACCGAGTTCTACTATTTCAGCGACGATGGCGATCTGGTGAGCATGCGCTTTAACGACTGGAAACTGGTGTTCTGTGAGCAACGTGCGCCAGGTGGCCTCAAGGTCTGGAGCGAACCTTTCACCTGCCTGCGCGTACCCAAAATGTTCAACCTGCGCATGGACCCGTACGAGCGTGCCGACGTGGTATCCGACCAATACTATGACTGGCTGACCAAGAACGACTACCTGATATTCGATGGTGTCCGCCGGTCCGCCGCGTTCCTGCAGACCTTTGTCGACTACCCGCCTAGCCAGCGTCCGGCGAGCTTCAGCATCGACCAGATCCGTGCGGATGTAGACAAGAAAATTGCGGAGAAAATGAAGCAGCAGTAACAGCTGCAAAAAAACCTGTGAGACTGAAACCTGTGTGATGAACCTGTGGGAGCGAGCCTGCTCGCGAAGAACGATGACTCGGGCATCCTGAATGTACGCGGCGCCCTAACGTTCTTTCGCGAGCAGGCTCGCTCCCACAAAATCAACAGCAACAGCAATCGCATCAAAGCCAAGCGGCAGGCCCGGGTCATCAACCCTGCCGCAAGGCCCCCTCAAACGCCGGCGTCAGCCCGCTCAGTTGCAACTTGCGCACAAACTCCCCGAGCCGTTGCTGCTTGTAGGCCTCCACATCCCGTTCCCGGTAATCGTAGAACCCCTGCCCATCGCGCAAGCCATTGCGACCGCCCTGCATGTTGTCGGCAATGACCTGCGGCGACTCGAAGCGCGGGGCCAGTTCGCGGCTCAGGTAGCGCGAGGCGTAGTAGAGAATGTCACCGCCGCCCCAATCGATAAACTCCAGCAGCCCCAACACCGAAAACCGCAAGCCAAAGCCGACCCGAACCGCCGTGTCGATATCCTCGGCGCTGGCCACGCCCTCCTCGACCATCCTCGCCGCCTCGTTCATCGCCAGCGCCTGGATGCGCGGCACGATGTAGCCGGCCACCGGGTTGCACACCACCGGCACCTTGCCGATGCGTTTGAGCAACTGCAGCAGGCGCTGGACCACCTGCGCACACGTCGTCTCACTGCGGCTGACTTCCACCAGCGGCATCAGGTAGGCGGGATTGAGCCAATGGGCGTTGACGAAACGCTGCGGCGCGTCGACCATCCCCGCCAGCTCGGTAACCAGGAAGGTCGAGGTGGTCGAGGCAATAATGGTCGTTGCCGGCACCTGCTGGCTGACCCAGGCAAAAGTCGCCTGCTTCAACTCGATGACTTCCGGCACCGCCTCGAAAACCAGGTCGCACTCGCCCAAGGTTGCCGCTGCCTGGGTCCGCGATTGCAGAGTCAGGCGCGCCAGGGCAATGTCCGCCTGCGCGTCCTCAAGCAACCCCAGGCGCACCAGCATCTGCAATTCACTGCGCAGGTTGTTGCGCACCTTTTCGAAGTAATCCCGGCGCTGGTCCTCGGCGCGCTCCTTGATATCGATCAGGCTCACCGGCAGACCGGCATGGATGAACGCCAGGGCAATGCCCTCGCCCATCCGCCCGGCGCCGACCACGCAGACCTTCGGCAGCACAGCGTTCATCGTGGGCAACCCTGGGTCAGCAGCGCGCTCATCTGTGCCCGGTCGAGCCCGGCCAGACCGAGGTTTTCCAGGGTCCGGCCTTCGGCGTAGAGATTGCGCCCGGACACTGCCGAAGCGATGCTCAGCAGGCCTTGCGCGACCGGGGTCGACACACCCGCCCAGCGCCCCACAGACACCAGCAATGACAGGCCAAGGCGCGTGTCTTCGAGCATGTAACGGTGGGTCTGCAGATTGATGTCTTCACGCCAGTCGCCACTGTCGGTCAACTTGCCGTGGGCGCCACGGCCGTACATCCACTCCTCGCCTTCCGTGCTGTTGTAGTGATCGGCCAATGGAAAGTGCGGCGCGCCGTAGCCCAATGCCTCACGCACGGCCATGCGCTCGGCGTCGAGCTGGTTGGTCACCCGGCGAATCGACGGCTGAGTACCCTCGTTGTGAATGTCCCAGGTCTCGAAGTGCTCCAGGGGCCCGGCGTTCATCATGATCAACGGCGGGTGAATGATCGGCCCGGCATTCATCAGCGCACCACTGAGGGCGTCTTCGATCGGCTCGACACTCGGATAAGCCTCGCGCAATACCGCAAAGGCCGACCCGGACAACTCGGCGGGAAACACCCCGGTCGGCAGCCGGGTCGCGTAGCAACTGATCACCAGTTGGTTGGCACCGTGCTTGCGTACCAGATACGGCAGGGTGCCGGTTTCAGCGAAGGCTACCCGACTGTGATTGCCGGCATCCGCCATGGCCCTGGCGAACACATAGCTGCCAAAGGTCCCCGGTGGCAGGAACAGCACCTGGCCGTCATGCAGGTGCGGTGCGACCTGCTGGGCCAGGTCGTCGTGTGAGGTCGACGGCAGCGGCACGATCACCAGTTGCGCATCGCCGAGGGCTTCGGCCAGATTGTCGGTCAGGGTCAGCAGATCACCCGGCTGACCCACCGACACCTGGCGCGTACCACGGTAATCGCGGACCGTCAGGCTGCCGATTTCCAGCAGCGCCTTGAGCGCCGCACCGTCCCGCCGCCACAGGCGCACCTGATGGCCCTTCTCGGCCATTTCCACCGCCGCCGCGTAACAGCCATGACCACCACCGAGCACACTGATCTTCATCTAAGACACTCCTCTTGTTAGAGACTCGATGCTAGCGAGGCGCGCCGCCACAGGCTTATCCGATTGCGCAGCGAAGCGACCGATCACGCAGCCGCGTCAATGCATCCGCCGGCGCAGCGTGTCCGACGGCAGGCAGCCATAGCGCTGGCGATAGAGACTGGAGAAATGCCCGAGGCTGTTGATGCCGTGGCGCAACAGGATGCTGGTCACGCTGTCGTTGTCCCTGGCCTGCTTCAAAGCCTCGTGGATCAGCGCCAGACGCCGGTCGCGGATGTAGTCCAGCGGTGGCTGCTGGAGGAACTGCCGAAAGCCGTTTTGCAGGGTGCGGATCGACACGCCGCACAGCTCGCTGAGGGTGCTGAGGCTGATGCTTTGATCGAGATGTTCTTCTATATAGTCCCGCGCCTTGCGCACATGGTGGGGCAACGGCGCGCGGGGATCGCGCAGCAAATCGGCGCAATAGTTGTGGGGCAACTGGGTCAGCAGCAGCTGCATCAGGTAGTCCGAGAGACCGACGGCGATAGGCGGGCCCTCGACGCCGCTGCCGTACAACCGGCAGATGTAATCGAGGGTGTGGTACAGGCTGACAACGCCGGCGCCCTGCCGGTCGACGCTGACCTCGAAGATCACCGGCTGCCGCAAGCTGCGCCCGAGCAGGTGTTGCAACTGGGTTTCGAGGGCATCGCGGTCGACCCGCAGGATCAGGTTGCGGCATTCGCCATCGGTGACGATCCGGCTCCTGGCGAATGGCGACGACACGCTCAGGCAGCCGGCCTGCATCGCCGCACTGCGCCGACCGTGAGCTACCTCGCAGTGGCCTTGCAAGGTGATGCGAAACAGGTACTGGTCGGCGATGTCGCCGATGCTGATTTCCACCGGTGCGCCGTAACGCAGGTCGAGCAGTGCCGAGTCGCCGAAGAACACACCGTTGAGCCGGGTGTGGATCGGCGCGTCGCGCAGCACGGTGAAGCGATGCGGGCACAGGTAATGGCTGACCCTGGCCTGGATCTCGCGTTGATCGGCGGAACTCAGGAGGCTGTGCCGCTCGAGCAGATGGATGTCATTCAACATAGAAACTTCTCCGGTTCTGCAACGCCAAGGCCCCGCACCGTAAGACGGGGCGAGGCCGAGGGGTCAATCATCGAGTTCAAGTATCACGGCCGATTCGGATACTCCCGCGCATAGCTCTCGCGAAAGCACTTGCAACCGCGCCACAGCAACAGCACGGTGAGGGCCGAGGCGCCAATCATCACCAGCGACATCGAAGAACCCACAGCAGCCGGCGAGCCGAAGTAACGGTCGGTCAACAGCGCCACCAGCGTTGTACCCAGCCCCAGGCCCAGCAGGTTGCTGATCAGCAGGAACACCGCCGAGACCTGGGCGCGCACCTGGTTCGGCGCGAGGATCTGCATGGCCGCGGTGGACGCCGGCATCGGGAACGAGGCGAAGAACATCGCCGGCACCAGCAGGGTCACCGACAGCCACAGCTGATCGACCTGCGGGAACAGCACCGCCGGCACGATCATCCCCAGGGCGCCAATCACCCCGGTGCGCATCGCCGCATCCTGATGGCCGCGCTTGGCCAGGTAGTCGGTGAGCCAGCCGCCAAACAGCACCCCGGCGGTGTTGGCCAGCAACAGCACGGTGCCGAGCATGTAGCCCGCCTCCACCGGCGACAGGCCGAACTTGCGGATGTACAGCGCCGGGCTCCAGCTCATCATGCAGAACAGCACCATGGCGTAGAAGGAAAAGCCCAGGTAGTGGAAGCTGAAGGTGGCGCGATGGCGACCGAGGAAGCGCAAACCGTCACCCAGCCCGACCTTGCGTGGCTTGCCTTCGGCATCCAGTTGCAGGCCCTTGCGCGCCGGGTCACGCACGGTCAGCCAGATCAGCAGGCCGACAAGAATCCCCGGCAGACCGACAATAAAGAACGCCAGCTGCCAGGCCTTGACCGCACCGAGCACCGCGACTTCGATGGTGTTCATGTCCTTGAGCAGAGCAATCACATAGCCGCCCACCAGGAACGCCAAACCGCCGCCGATGAACGAGCCGATGGAGTAGATGCCCACCGCGCGCCCGAGCTTTTCCTTGGGGAACATGTCGCTGAACATCGAGTAGGCCGACGGCGACAAGGCCGCCTCGCCCACGCCGACGCCAATCCGCGCGAGGAACATGTGCAGAAAGTTCTTGCTCAGACCGCAGGCCGCTGTGGTCAGGCTCCAGAACACCACGCCGACGGCGATGATTTTCGGTCGTGAAAAACGGTCCGCCAGGTAGGCGATGGGCATGCCCATGAACGCATAGAACAGGGAGAACGCCAGGCCGTGCAGCAGGCTGAACTGGGTGTCGCTGAGCTGCAGGTCGGCCTTGATCGGCTCGATCATCAGCGCGAGGATCTGCCGGTCCACGAAGGAAAAGATGTAGGCGACCATGCACAGACCCACCACATACCACTCATAGAGGTAGGTCTTTTTCTTCTGCAACAGCGCGGTATCGACTTGAGTATTCATTGGTTTTATTTCTCTTGGAGGGCGCCCGGGCACGCAAGGCGCTGGTCGACGGGGCTTACCAGAACTTCCAGGTGTAGGTCGTGGCGACGCGGAATTCGTTGTAGTCGTAGCCGTACTTCTGCTTCACATCGATGTTGCGCAGGTCAAAACCGAGGCCTTGCAGCGCCCCGCTTTGCACCACGTAGTTGACGCCGAGGAAGCGTTCGCTCTCCTGGTTATCGCTGAGGTTGGCGCCCCGGTCCCATTGGGTACCCTTGGTGTAGCGGGTGACGAACTTCAGCCCCGGCAGGCCCATCCCGGCAAAGTCATAGCTGTAGCGTGCAGCCCAAGAGCGTTCGCCCGGGCGCACGAAGCCCAGGGACGACCAGTGCACCAGATAAGGTTGCGGGATGTAGCCGTTCATGGTCGGGAACACGCTGTCACCGAGCATGCGCTGGTAGCTGAGGCCGACCATGTGCGCGCCCTTGAACAGGCTGAACAGCGTGCCCCAGGAACGGTTGTCGATTTCACCGTTGAGCGCGTTGCCATCCTCGTTGTTGTTGAAGTAACGCAGGTCGGTCTTGAGCTTGTAGCCATTGCCCAGCTCGGCCATGTGCATCAGGCCGAAGTAGTGCTGCTGGTAGATGTCGTGGAGAACGCCGTAGAAATAACTGGCTTGCAGGTTCTTGGTGATGTCGTAGGTGGCGCCGCCAAAATCCAGGCCGTCGCTGTCGAGGTTGTCGGTGGAACCGAATTTGTAGAGCTTCTCGTGGTTCGACGATTCACGAGTCACCGCCGACCAGAAACGCCCGCCGGTGAGCGTCAGACCATCGACCTCTTTCGACTCAACCACCGCGCCCTGGTAGAGGGTATCCAGCTGCCGGCTGGGGTCATCGAAAGCCACCGGATACTGCGGACGCAGGTCGCCGACCTTGAGCTCGGTCTTGCTGTAGCGCATTTTCAGGGTCGCGCCGGCACGGCTGTAGTCGTTGGCGGTCTGCTGGTCATGCACGCTGAAGGGTAACGAACCGTCATTGCCCGACGAGTCCAGGCGCAGCGCGTACTGTGCGTCCACATCCAGCCCAACTGCCAATGCGGTGTCGGTATAGCCGGAGGTGAACTGGGCATCGAAGCCCTGGGACCAACTGTGCACTTCGGACACCGGTGCGTTGGTATTGGTGTAGTTGCGGTGCAAATAGAAGTTGCGGGTATCGACCTTGAAGTGACTGTCATCCATCACATCCGCCTGGGCGACCCATGGCGCACAGACCATCCCCATCACGCTGGCAATTGCGAGCCCGCGGCACGCTTGCTTATCCCTGGACATCAACCCTCTCCACCTCTGTACGTGCTTGGCACTGTTGTTATAGGAGCGCATTCAAGCCAGACGCAGTGGCAGCCGAACGCCGGCGGCCTGCATAAGGCTTGTGCAAGGTAAGTCAGTAGCGGCCGGGGTGGTATCGAGACGAACAGCATCGAGGGCGGGGAAAACTCCAGTGCGCCTACGGGATTTCCTTAGCGCGGTGGCCGCGCAGAACACGACGAACGTGGCGTTCAATCGGGAAAACCGCACTAGACTGACTCCTCACCCTTGGCGGCCCCGTCGCCTGCTTTTTCCACCCACGAAGAAGGCACTCGCTCATGGACCTGAACCTGCAAGGCAAACTCGCCCTGGTCAGCGGCAGCACCGCCGGCATCGGCCTGGCGATCGTCACTACCCTGGCCGAGGAAGGCGCTCGCGTGATCGTCAATGGTCGCTCCCAGGCGTCGGTGGACAGCGTGGTAGCGCAACTGCAGGCGCAGACCGGCGCTCAAGTGCATGGATTTGCCGGCGACCTGAGCACGGCGGCCGCCGCCGACGAGGTCGCGCGACGCTTTCCGGGGGTGGAGATCCTGGTGAATAACCTCGGCATCTTCGAGCCCAAGCCCTTCGAAGAGATCCCCGACGAAGACTGGCAACGCTTCTTCGACGTCAACGTGCTCAGTGGCGTACGCCTGGCCCGGCTGTTCCTGCCGGCGATGAAGCAGGCCAACTGGGGCCGCATCATTTTTATTTCCAGCGAAAGCGGGGTGCAGATTCCGGTCGAAATGATCCACTACGGGGTGACCAAAACCGCCCAGCTTGCCGTCGCCCGTGGCCTGGCGGAAGCCGTGGCCGGCACCGGTATCACCGTCAACAGCGTGCTGCCGGGGCCGACCAAATCCCGTGGCGTCGGCGAGTTCGTCGAGACCCTGGCCAAGGCGCAGGGCCAATCCTTTGAAGGTTTCGAGAAGGAGTTCTTCGAGAAGGTCCGGCCCACCTCGCTGATCAAGCGCTTCAGCTCACCGCAGGAAATCGCCTCCCTGGTCGCCTATGTTGCCAGTCCACTGTCGTCGGCGACCACCGGGGCGGCGTTGCGCGCCGATGGCGGAGTGATCAAGAGCGCGTTCTAGGCCACAGGCTCGGAGGGAATCAGGATCACCAGGTCGGTATCACCCGGGTCGACACCGGCCTGCGAGAGCAAGGTCGTCACCTGGCCACGGTGATGGGTCTGGTGGTTGAAGAAATGCATGATCAGGCCGAAGAAATCCTTCTGGGCCGGTACGCCTTTCATGTTGGCGTACTCGAGAGGATGGTCCAGCTCAGCCTCGGTAATCGAGCCGGCCCACTCGATAATCAGCTGATCGAGCCACGCGCGATGGGCGGACAGCTCGCGGATGTTGGTGAACTGCAATGCCTTGAGATTGCTCGGGGCCGGCAGCTGGCGAATCGGCTCCAGTAGCGGATAGTTCGCCGGGTGCCTGGCGAAACGCTGCAGCCAGACCCGGTCGCCTAGCGCCAGGTGATTCAGGGTGCCGAGAATGGAACCGAAGAAGGCCTTGCGGTCGGCGGCGAGTTCCTCATCGGGCAGGCTGCTCGCGGCCTGGTAAAGCTTGGCGTTCATCCACTGGTTGTAGGTTGCCATGAGGTGGATGTGCTGGGTGCGGTTCATGCGGGGGTGGTCCTTGCGGGTGGGCCAAGCGGATCTTGTAAGGCTTTTATCACTGCCGCGTGGCACCTCGCAATGCCAACCCAATCCCCCCCAGCACTATCACCGAAGCAATCATTAGCCGCGTCGACAACCTCTCCCCCAAAAACACCACCCCCGCCACCGACGCCAACACCGGCACGCTCAACTGCAAGGTAGCTGCCGTCTGCGCACGCATTTTGCCGAGCACCGCGTACCACACCGCATAGCCGGCGCCCGAGGCCAGCACGCCGGACGCGGCCGCATAGAGCGCGCCGGTTGGGGTGATGGAGATGGCGCCTTGCGCCAGGGTCGCGAGGGCGGCGAGAACCACCAGCGGCACGCTGCGCAGGAAATTGCCGGCGGTGTCCTTGAGGGGGTTGATCGAGCGCCTGCCGAGGATCGAATAGATACCCCAGGCAATTCCGGCAATGGTCATGGCCACGGCGCTGAGCAGTGGCGGCGCGTTGCCGCCGGGAGCAAGCAGGACGATCAAGCCGCCGAACGCCAGCAGCATCCCGACAGCGGTTTTCGGCCGCACTTTCTCGCCGTTTTTCCAGCCCAAGGCGAACATGGTGATTTGCACGGCGCCGAACAGAATCAACGCGCCGACCCCGGCGTCGAGATGGATGTAGGCCAGGGAAAACAGGTAGGCGTAGACAAACAGATAGAGCCCGCCGCGCCAACTGCCCGCCGCCTCACCCTTGTTGCCGAGGCGCAACAGCAGCATCAAGAACAGCGCGCCGCCGATCAGGCGAATGGCGGTGAAGGACTCGGGGTTGATGGCGGCGCTTTTCAGGGCCAGGCGACAGAAGATCGAGTTGGCGGCAAAGGCCACCAGGCTGAACAGCGTGCCGCCCAGCAACAGCCACTGCGGTGAATCGCGGTTTTCGGTCATTGCGCGCTCGGATGGGCAGCGGAGATGGAGGGTTGTCCAGTGTCTACGAACAAACAGCCGGCGTGCAATGAGCCAGAGGGCCTACTACTCAAGGTGTAGGACATTGTGGGAGCTAGTTTGCTGACGAAGGCGGCGTGTCAGGCGACGGGTGTGCCGGACGTGCCGGCCTCATCCCGAGCAGGCTCGGTCCCACAGGGTTTCGCGGTGGATGCAGGCTCTGTGTTCAGCAGATCAAACTGTAGGAGCGAGCCTGCTCGCGAAGGCGATGTGTCAGGCGATTCATGTACCGGCAGCGCCGGCCTCATCCCGAGCAGGCTCGGTCCCACAGAGATTTGCGGTGGATGCAGGCTCTGTGTTCAGCAGATCAAACTGTAGGAGCGAGCCTGCTCGCGATGGTCGTCAACGATGACGCGGGCTGCCTGAATGTACGCGGCGCCCTCGGGTTTTTCGCGAGCAGGCTCGCTCCTACAGTGATTTGCAGTGTCCGCAGATCGTGTGATCGGCCCCAGTTTCTGTAGGAGCGAGCCTGCTCGCGATGGTCGTCAACGATGACGCGGGCTGCCTGAATGCACGCGGCGCCCTCAGGTTTTTCGCGAGCAGGCTTGCTCCCACAGTGATTTGCAGTGTCCGCAGATCGTGTGATCGGCCGCAGTTTCTGTAGGAGCGAGCCTGCTCGCGATGGTCGTCAACGATGACGCGGGCTGCCTGAATGCACGCGGCGCCCTCAGGTTTTTCGCGAGCAGGCTCGCTCCTACAGGAGTGTTCAAAGGGTATACGCAATCCCAACCTGTACCGTCCTCGGTGCCCCCGGATAGGCGTAGACGTTGCCGAACGCGCCCTCTTCGTAGTCTTCATCGGTCAGGTTCTTCACATCCAGGTTGAGGCGGATCCTGTCGTTGACCTTGTAGTAGCCGAGCAGATCGACGACGGTGTAGCTGGCCATGGAGAACGCGGTGTTGGCGGTCTGCCCGGCGCGCTCGTCGACGTACTTGAGGCCGGTGCCAAGGCCCAGGCCTTTGAGCGCGCCGTCCTGGAATTCGTAGACGTTGAGCAGGCTGAAGCTGTTCTGCGGAATGTTCATCAGGCGGGTGCCGGAATCGATGACGTTGTCCTTGGTCACCTCGGCATCGACGTAGGCATAGCCGCCAATCACCCGCCATTGCGGGGTCAGGTTGCCGGCGATGTTCAGGTCGAAGCCACGGCTGCGCACCTCGCCCGCGGCCACGCTGTAGGTCGAGTCCACGGGGTCGGTGGTCAGCACGTTGCGCTTTTCGATCTGGTAGATCGCGGCGTCGACACTCAACTGATTGTCCAGCGCCTCCCACTTCAAGCCCAGCTCATAGGACTTGCCCTTCTCCGGATCGAATCCGCCACCCTCGCGGCTGGCGCCGGCGTTGGGCTTGAACGAGCGCGCAGTGTTGGCGTAGAGCGCCACGCTTTCGGTCAGGTCGTAGGTGACGCCCAGGCGCGGGGTCACCGCGTTGTCGCTGGCCTGCCAACTGCGCCCGCCTGGCACGAAGGTCTGGTAGTCGTGTTCGAAGCGCTCGAAACGCGCCCCGGCCAGGACTTTGAGGCGCTCGGTCAGGGCTACCTGGTCCTGGACGAAGGCGGCGTAGGTCTTGAGGTTTTCCTGATCGTCGGTCGGGGTGCGGGTCAAGGCGGGGCGTGGCTGGCCGTAGACCGGATTGAAGATGTCGATCGGGTAGGCGCTCACCGCGCCGCTGGAGCGCTGGATGATCGACTGGTAGTCGTAATCCTCGTACTCGACGCCGGTCAGCAAGGTGTGATCGAAACCGCCCGCGCTGAAATGACCGGTGAGGTTGAGTTGGCTGTCCTTGTCGGTCCATTCCAGCTTGCGGTAGTTGAAGTTGCGGCCCAGGGTGCGGCCGTCTGCCGCGACGCCATTGGCTTCCACCGCGTTGCCCTGCAGGCTGCCGTCCAGCCACTGGAAGCCGCCGCCCAAGGTCCAGTCGTCGCTCAACATGTGCTCGAAACGCAACTGCGCCATGCTGTTGTCGTTGTGCAACTTGCCGACGTCTTTTTCGCCGAAGAAGGTCTCGCGCGAGGCGGTGCCGATCTGATTCGGGTAGCGCGTCACGCCGCGATCGAGCGGGTGATTGTTGCGCATGAAGTCCCCCTCGAAGATCAGCTTGGTCTCATCGTTGACCTGCCAGCTCAGCACCGGGGTCACGCCGTAGCGTTCGGTCTCGACATGGTCGCGGAAGGTGTCGCCGCCCTCGCCCACCACATTCAGGCGATAAGCCAAACGGCCTTCTTCATCGAGCGGACCGGAGGCATCCAGGGTACCGCGCTGCATGCCCTGATCATCGAACTGGCTGCCCAGGGTCACCGTCGGTTCGGCCAGCGGCTGCTTGGAGACGACGTTGAAGGTGCCACCCGGATCGCCGCGACCGTAGAGCGTGGTCGCCGGCCCGCGCAGCACTTCCAGGCGTTCGATGGTGTTGGCATCCGGCATGTTCGGATAACCGCGGTTAATCGGAAAGCCGTTGCGATAGAACTCACCGGTGGTGAAACCGCGCACAGTAAAGGTGGTCAGGCCCTGGCCGCCAAAATTATTGGCCCGGCCAACGCCGCCGGCGTAGTCGAGGGCGTCCTGCAGGCGCGTGGCACTGAGGTCCTGGACCACGTCCTTGCCCACTACGCTGATCGACTGCGGCGTTTCATGGAGCGCGGTGTCGGTGCGGGTGGCGCTGGCCGAGCGAGTGGCGCGGTAGCCGTCCACCGGGCCCAGCGGGCTTTCATACTCCGCGGTGCCGACGATGTCGGTCGCTTGCAGTTGCAGGACGTTTTCATCGTTTGTGGCCTGGTCGGCCCAGGATGACGCAGAGATTGCCTGGAGCACACAGATCGACAGCAGCGTACGACGCATCGAGATAACCTTGCTGAATAGCCAAATGGGGTGGCATACCTGCCAGAAAATTGCGGCGCATGGTATAGCACCTCATTTGTTTTTGATACGTATTCTCAGTTAAGCCTTTGATCTTCTGCCTCCGATCTTCCTGGGATTGCCGCCATACCCCCTGCAGGAGCAAGCCCGCTCCCACAGTTCAAACCGCGTCATCCCTCCCCCCCCCTGCTTTTCATCGCCTCCCGACGAGAAACCCGATTAAGCGCTTGCACGATTGGTATTATGGTATACCATCAGACGCACAGACACTTTTCTTCTCGTATGGAGCAGCTCATGAGTTTCGAAATCCGCAAGATCGTCAGCTATGTCGAAGAAACCTTCATCGAGGGCGGCAAGCCCACCGACAAGCCGGTGACCATGGTCGGCCTCGCCGTGGTGATGAAGAACCCATGGCTGGGCAACGGTTTTGTCGAAGACCTCAAGCCGCAGATCCGTGCCAACTGCTCAGACCTCGGCGCGCTGATGGTGGAGCGCCTGGTGGGGATTATCGGTGGTGCCGAGAAAATCGAGGCTTACGGCAAGGCAGCAGTGGTCGGTGCTGACGGCGAGATCGAACACGCCTCGGCGGTGATCCACACCCTGCGCTTCGGCAACCACTATCGCGAAGCGGTCAAGGCCAAGAGCTATCTGAGCTTCACCAACAAGCGCGGTGGTCCGGGCACTTCGATCCAGATCCCGATGATGCACAAGGACGACGAAGGCCTGCGCTCGCACTACATCACCCTGGAAATGCAAATCGAAGACGCGCCACGTGCCGACGAAATCGTCGTCGTCCTCGGCTGTGCCGACGGTGGCCGCCTGCATCCGCGTATCGGTAACCGCTACATCGACCTGGAAGAACTGGCCGCCGAAAAAGCCCAGTAAGCCGGTCGTTCACTCCAACAAAAAGGTCTGCAGGAGCGCTCCATGATTCGGCTCACCGCTGAACTCACCCCGGCTGGAACCAGTTACCTGGCGACCGGCCAAGGCCAGCCCGTGGTTTTGATCCACGGCGTGGGCCTGAATAAAGAAATGTGGGGCGGCCAGGTCGTTGGCCTGGCGTCCAAATACCGGGTGATCGCCTACGACATGCTCGGTCACGGCGCCAGCCCGCGCCCGGCCAGTGGCACGCCCCTGCTCGGTTATGCCGAGCAGTTGCTGGAGCTGCTCGATCACCTGCAATTGCCGGCGGCCACGGTGATCGGCTTTTCCATGGGCGGCCTGGTGGCGCGGGCCTTCGCCCTGCATTACCCGCAACGCCTGCAGAGCCTGGTGGTGCTCAATAGCGTGTTCAATCGCACCGCTGAACAACGCGCCGGGGTGATTGCTCGCACCGCTCAGGCCGCCGAACACGGTCCGGATGCCAACGCCGAAGCGGCACTGTCGCGCTGGTTCAGTCGCGAATACCAGGCCGCCAATCCGGCGCAGATCGCCGCGTTGCGCCAGACCCTGGCGCAGAACGACCCCCAGGGTTACCTGACCACCTACGAGCTGTTCGCCACCCAGGACATGTACCGCGCCGACGACCTGGCGAGTATCCAGGTGCCGACGCTGATCGCCACCGGCGAACTGGACCCCGGTTCGACCCCGGAAATGGCCGAGCAACTGGCTCGCTGCATACCCGGCGCGAAGGTTGCGGTGCTGCACGAGCAACGGCATATGATGCCGGTAGAGTCGCCGCGCCTGGTCAACCAGATGCTGCTGGAGTTCCTCGACCTTGCCTACTCCCGACAAAACCATATAAAGGGGATTGTTGCATGACACTCGCACGCTTCCACATGTGCATCGGCGGTGAATGGGTCGATGCCCTCTCCGGCAAGACTTTCGACAGCCTCAACCCGGCGCTGGCCGAGCCCTGGGCGCAGTTGCCCGACGCCGACGAAGCCGATGTCGAGCGCGCCGTGCAGGCTGCGCAGACTGCCTTCGACAGCCCGGCCTGGCGCGGGCTCACCGCCACCGCCCGGGGCAAGTTGCTGCGCCGCCTCGGTGATCTGATCGCCGAGAACAAGGAACACCTGGCGCAGCTGGAAAGCCGCGACAACGGCAAGCTGATCCGCGAGACCCGTGGCCAGGTCAGCTATTTGCCGGAATTTTTCCACTACACCGCCGGCCTTGCCGATAAGCTCGAAGGCGGCACCCTGCCGCTGGACAAGCCGGACCTGTTTGCCTACACCGTGCACGAAGCCATGGGTGTGGTCGCCGCGATCATCCCCTGGAACAGCCCGCTGTACCTGACCGCGATCAAACTGGCTCCAGCCCTCGCGGCGGGCAACACCATCGTGATCAAGCCGTCCGAGCACGCCTCGGCAACCATCCTTGAACTGGCGCGCCTGGCGCTGGAAGCCGGGATCCCGCCAGGGGTAGTCAACGTGGTCACCGGTTACGGCCCGAGCACCGGTGCCGCCCTGACCCGTCACCCGCTGGTGCGCAAGATCGCCTTCACCGGCGGCGCCGCCACTGCTCGCCATGTGGTGCGCAGCAGCGCTGAGAACTTCGCCAAGCTGTCGCTGGAACTGGGCGGCAAGTCGCCGAACATCATCTTCGCCGACGCCGACCTGGACAGCGCGATCAACGGCGCCATCGCCGGGATCTACGCTGCCTCCGGACAGAGCTGCGTGTCCGGTTCGCGACTGCTGGTGCAAGACGAGATTTACGACGAATTCGTCAGCCGCCTGGTGCAGCGCGCCGAGCGCATCCGCATCGGCAACCCGCAGGACGACAGCAGCGAAATGGGCCCGATGGCCACCGCGCAGCAACTGGCGGTGGTCGAAGGCCTGGTGGCCGACGCGATAGCCGAAGGTGCGCGCTTGCGCCTGGGCGGCAAGCGTCCGGCGGGCCTCGGCGATGGCTGGTTCTACGAGCCGACGCTGTTCGAGTGCGACCGCAACTCGATGAAGATCATGCAGGAAGAAGTCTTCGGCCCGGTGGCGTCGGTGATCCGTTTCAAGGACGAAGCCGAAGCCCTGGCAATCGCCAACGACTCGCAGTTCGGCCTCGCCGCCGGCATCTGGACCCGCGACCTGGGCCGCGCCCACCGCCTGGCCCGTGACGTGCGTTCGGGGATCATCTGGGTCAACACCTACCGCGCGGTCTCGGCCATGGCGCCGATCGGCGGTTTCAAGAACAGCGGCTATGGACGCGAAAGCGGCATCGATTCGGTGCTGGCCTACACCGAGCTGAAAACGGTGTGGATCAACCTGTCCCAGGCACCGATGCCTGATCCGTTTGTCATGCGCTAGGAGTCCATAAAAATGATCGAACCCGGCATTTACAAAGACGTCATGAGCTCCTTCCCGTCCGGCGTCACGGTGGTCACCACCCTCGACCCGGATGGCGCCATCGTCGGCATCACCGCCAGCGCCTTCAGTGCCCTGTCGATCGACCCGGCGCTGGTGCTGTTCTGCCCCAACTACGGCTCCGACACCTACCCGATCCTGCGTGACAGCAAGCAGTTCGCGATTCACCTGCTGTCCGCCGACCAGACCGCCGAGGCCTATGCGTTCGCCGGCAAGGGCAAGGACAAGGCCGCCGGCATCGACTGGCACCTGAGCGAGCTGGGCAATCCGCTGCTCGGCAAGGCGACGGCGATCATCGAATGCGAATTGTGGCGCGAATACGACGGCGGCGATCACGCGATCATCGTCGGCGCGGTGAAAAACCTGATCCTGCCCGCGCAACCGGTGACCCCGATGATCTACCACAAAGGCAAGCTCGGGCCGCTGCCCACGTTGGCCTGACACGGCCCCGCCACCTCCTGTGGGAGCGGAACGCCGCCCGGGCCGCTCCCACAGGGACTCGTGCAGATTTCACTATTTTTGCCAGGAGCCCGCATGAACCCAGCCGCCTCCCCCCTGTTCCGCCAGCAGGCCTATATCAACGGCCAATGGCTCGACGCCCCCGACGGTGCGCAGCAGGACATCTTCAATCCGGCCAACGGTGAACTCATCGGCCGGGTGCCCAACCTCGGCGCCGAACACGCGCGCCTGGCCATCGACGCGGCCAATAAGGCATGGCCGGCCTGGCGTGGGCTGACCGCCAAGGAACGCAGCAACATTCTCAAGCGCTGGCACGGGCTGATGCTGGAAAACGCCGACGCCCTGGCCGCGATCCTCACCCTCGAACAAGGCAAGCCACTGGCCGAGGCCAAGGGCGAAATCCTCTACGCCGCGAGTTTTATCGAGTGGTTCGCCGAAGAAGCCAAGCGCATCTATGGCGACACCATTCCCAGCCACAAGGGCGATGCGCGCATCGTCGTCAGCAAGGAGCCGATCGGCGTCGTGGCGGCGATCACCCCGTGGAACTTCCCTGCCGCGATGATCACCCGCAAGGCTGGCCCGGCCCTCGCCGCCGGTTGCCCGTGCATCGTCAAGCCGGCGCCGGAAACCCCGTTCTCGGCCCTGGCCATGGCGGCGCTGGCCGAACAGGCAGGGATTGCGCCGGGGATTTTCAACGTGATCACCGGCGACGCCGTTGCCATCGGCGGCGAACTCACCGCCAGCTCGAAGGTGCGCAAGCTGTCGTTCACCGGTTCGACGGCGATTGGCAAACTGCTCATGGCGCAGTGCGCACCGACCCTGAAAAAGGTCTCGCTGGAGTTGGGTGGTAACGCGCCCTTTATCGTCTTCGACGATGCCGATCTCGAGCGTGCGGTGGAAGGCGCGTTGATCGCCAAGTTCCGCAACGCCGGGCAGACCTGCGTCTGCGTCAACCGCTTCCTGGTGCAGGACGGCATCCACGATGCGTTCGTAGCACGGCTGGCGGAACGGGTCGCGCAACTGCAGGTCGGCAGCGGTTTCGATAGCGGCGTGACTCAAGGTCCGCTGATCAACGAGCGCGCGGTGGCCAAGGTCGAGGAGCACGTGCAGGACGCCCTCGCCCATGGCGCCGAGCTGCTTTGTGGCGGCGAACGGCATGCACTCGGCCATGGTTTCTTCCAGCCGACGGTGCTGTCAGGCGTGACCGCGCGGATGCAGGTCGCCACCCAGGAAACCTTCGGCCCACTGGCGGCGGTGTTCCGTTTCGGCAGCGAAGCCGAGGCCGTGCAGATGGCCAACGACACCGAATTCGGCCTCGCCGCCTACTGTTACACCCGCGACCTCGGCCGCGCCTGGCGCATGAGCGAAGCGCTGGAGTACGGCATGGTCGGGATCAACGAAGGGCTGATCTCAACCGAAGTCGCGCCGTTTGGCGGGATCAAATCCTCGGGCCTGGGGCGTGAAGGTTCCAAGTATGGGATCGAGGATTATCTGGAAATCAAATACACCTTGATGGGTGGGTTGTAGGGGCTGGCTTGCCGGCGCCTACAAGGGTTTGCACCCCGCAATTCATGGGAGACATTGAAATGAGCAACGAAAAATACCAAAAAGGCCTGCAAATCCGCACCCAGGTACTGGGCGAGGCCTATGTCAATCGCTCCATCGAGAACGCCGATGACTTCACCCGTCCCCTGCAGGAAATGGTCACCGAGTACTGCTGGGGCCATGTCTGGGGGCGCGAGGGCTTGTCGCTCAAGGAGCGCAGCATGATCAACCTGGCGATGATCTCGGCGCTCAACCGTCCGCACGAACTCAAGCTGCATGTGCGCGGCGCCTTGCGTAACGGCCTGAGTCGTGAGCAAATACGCGAAATTCTGCTTCAGGTCGGCATTTATTGCGGCGTCCCGGCGGCCGTGGACAGTTTCCGGCTGGCCCGTGAAGCCTTCGCCGAAGCCGACGCCGAGGCCTCAAGTTAACCTTCGGCTGTCTGAACCAAACGCCCACGGACGATGCCCGTTGTGCAGGGACAGCCAACTTTAGAGCGTACCCCATGAAACGCCTGCCACTCGACGACAGCTTCAAGGTCAATCGCAACCCCGTTACCCTGCGCGAAATCGTGCTGGATAAACTGCGAAGCGCCATCATGAACTTCCAGCTTCTGCCAGGCGATCGCCTGGTCGAGCGCGATCTGTGCGATCGCCTGGGCGTGAGCCGCACTTCGGTGCGTGAAGCCTTGCGTCACCTGGAATCCGAAGGCCTGGTAGAGTTCGCCGACGCCAAGGGTCCACGGGTGGCGATCATCACCCTGGCCGATGCCGTCGACATCTATGAGCTGCGTTGCGTGCTCGAAGGCCTGATCGTCCAGCTATTCACCCTGCGTGCCAAGGCCCGGGACATCAAGGCCCTGGAAAAAGCCCTGGAAGAAAACCGCCAGGCGCTCAAGGAAGGTGAGCTGCAGCAGGTCATCGACTCGGTGCAGGGCTTCTACGACGTGCTGCTGGAAGGCTCCGGCAACCACGTCGCCGCCACCCAGTTGCGTCAGTTGCAGGCGCGCATCAGCTACCTGCGGGCGACCTCGGTGTCCCAGGAAAACCGCCGTGGCGCCAGCAACCAGGAAATGGAACGCATGGTCGAGGCGATCAAGAGCGGTGATGCCCTGGCCGCCCACCAGGCCTGTGTCGACCACGTTCGCGCCGCCGCCAACGTCGCCCTCGAATACCTCAAGCGCAAGCAAGAAGAAACCGGCGCGATTCCCGCGATCACCCAACCCATCGCCCTGAAAGAACCTCGCATAGGTCGTTGATCATGTTCAGCCCGAGCTTTTGCCCAAAATGCGGTAGCCCTGACCTCAAGTCGCAGTTACCGCCGGGCGATACGCACGAGCGCCTGATGTGCCGCGGTTGCGGCTACGTCCACTACATCAACCCGAAGATCATCGCCGGCTGCATCATCGAGCAGGACGGTAAATACCTGTTGTGCCAACGCGCCATACCGCCACGTCCGGGCACCTGGACGCTGCCGGCGGGCTTCATGGAGGCCGGGGAAACTACCGAGCAGGCGGCGTTGCGCGAGGTCTGGGAAGAAAGCGGCGTGCGCGGGGAAATCCTCTCGCCCTACTCGATCTTCAGCGTGCCGCAGATCAGCGAGGTGTACATCATCTTCCGCGCCATCGCCCTGGAGATCACCGGCCAGTTCGGCCCGGAAACCCTCGCCTACCAATTCTTCGCCCCCGAGGATATTCCCTGGGACGACATCTACTACCCGGCCATCCGCCAGATCCTCGAACGTTACATCGACGAACGCCAGGCAGGGGTCTACGGCATCTATATCGGCAATGACGATAGCGGGAAGATTCATTTCATCCGCTGACGGTCTCCTGTAGGAGCGAGCCTGCTCGCGATAGCTGACTGACATTCAACATCAATGTCGACTGTCACACCGCATCGCGAGCAGGCTCGCTCCTACAGAGGGCCGCAGCATGGTGCTTATCAAATCGGCGCAACCCCCTCCACAATAATCACCTCCGCCCGCGCCACACCCTCCCGGTGGCCCTTCGCCTCCTGATACAAATCCGAGTGATAACAGGCCAGCGCCTGTTCATACGAGTCAAATTCAATCACCACACTGCGCTGCGGCGTCGGCCGGCCTTCCAGGGCCTCACTGCGTCCGCCGCGGGCCAGCATGCGTCCGCCATAGACGGCAAAAGCCTTGGGCGCGCGTTGGGTGTATTGGCTGTATTGATCGCTGTCGCTGACATCCACATGGGCAATCCAGTACGCCTTCATCGTGACCTCCTCGTTATTTTGTATTATGGTATACCACACTATATTTCCTACAAACACCGGGAGTCCAGCATGGCCTTCAACAGCATCGAAGAAATCATCGAAGATTACCGCCTCGGCAAAATGGTCCTGTTGGTCGATGACGAGGACCGCGAAAACGAAGGCGACCTGCTGCTCGCCGCCGATTGCTGCGACGCCGCTGCCATCAGTTTCATGGCCCGTGAGGCGCGGGGCCTGATCTGCCTGACCCTGACCGACGAACACTGCCAGCGCCTCGGCCTGGAGCAGATGGTGCCGAGCAATGGCAGCGTGTTCAGCACCGCCTTCACCGTGTCGATTGAAGCGGCCACCGGGGTCACCACCGGCATCTCCGCTGCCGACCGCGCACGCACCGTGGCCGCCGCCGTTACCCCCGGCGCGACAGCCGCCGATATCGTCCAGCCCGGCCACATCTTCCCGCTGCGCGCCCGCGAAGGTGGCGTGCTGACCCGCGCCGGCCACACCGAAGCCGGCTGCGACCTGGCGCGCCTGGCCGGCTTCACCCCGGCCTCGGTGATTGTCGAGGTGATGAACGACGACGGCACCATGGCCCGCCGCCCCGACCTGGAAATCTTCGCGCAAAAACACGGGATCAAGATCGGCACCATTGCCGACCTGATCCACTACCGTCTGAGCAACGAACACACGGTCGAACGCATCGGCGAACGAGAGCTGCCTACCGTGCATGGCACCTTTCGTCTGATCACCTATGAGGATCGCATCGAAGGCGGTGTCCACATGGCAATGGTCATGGGTGAGCTGCGCCACGATGAGCCGACCCTGGTGCGGGTGCATGTGATCGACCCGCTACGTGACCTGGTCGGCGCCGAATACAGCGGCCCGTCGAACTGGACGCTGTGGGCCGCGTTGCAACGGGTGGCCGAAGAAGGTCGCGGCGTGGTGGTGGTGCTGGCCAACCACGAATCGTCCCAGGCCCTGCTCGAGCGCGTGCCGCAACTGACCCAGGCGCCCCGCCAGTTCAGCCGCTCGCAGTCGCGGATCTACTCGGAAGTCGGCACCGGCGCGCAAATTCTGCAGAACCTCGGCGTGGGCAAGCTGCGCCACCTGGGGCCGCCGCTGAAGTATGCGGGGTTGACCGGGTATGACCTGGAGGTGGTGGAGAGTATTGCGTTTACTGGCTGAGCGCAGATGCCCCCAATCAATCCGTCTTGTGCCACACCGCCTTGCTGACATCGATCGGCTTGGGCAGCAGCTTGTTCTGATAGAACAGGTCTGCCGTGGTTTGCTGCGCCTGGACGATGCTGTCGTCGATGGGCAGGATCGGTGACGCTGGGCGGTTGTCGAAATAGCGGACGATCACCTCATCGGGCAGGCCCATGTATTTCTTCACCACGTCGAGGCTGGCTTGCCGCTCGCTGCGAGTCAGGGCTTCGGCGGCGGTCAGTTGTTCCAGCAGGGCGTCTATGAATGCCCGGTTGGATTGCGCGTAGTCACGACGTGCGGTGTACACCGGGCCGGACAGCTGGAGCCCCGCGCCGTTGGCCAACACCCGCACGTTGCCCTGGCTCATGGCCAGCGAGGCATAGGGCTCCCAGATTGCCCAGGCATCGACGCTGCCCTGCTCGAAGGCGGCCCGCGCATTCGCCGGTGGCAGGTTGACCGGCTGGATATCCTGATAATTCAAGCCGGCCTTGTTCAGTGCCCGCAGGATCAGGTTGTGGGAACTGGAGCCGCGTTGGAAGGCGACTTTCTTGCCTTTCAGGTCGGCAATGTCCTTGAGCGGGCTATCGGCACGAACCAGGATGGTTTCCGCTTCGGGTTTCGGCGGCTCGGCGCCGATGTAAACGAGATCGGCACCCGCCGCTTGCGCGAACAAGGGAGGAATGTCTCCGGTCGAGCCGACGTCCAGGGCATTGACGTTGATCGCTTCGAGCATCTGTGGCCCCGCGGGAAACTCGATCCACTGCACGGTCGTCTGGGGAAAACGCTTCTCCAGCAGCCCGTGTTCCTTGGCCAGGATCAAGGCAATGGAGCCTTTCTGATAGCCGATCCGCAAACTGGCGGGATCAGCCGCCAGCACCACACCACTCAGGCTGAACAGGGCCAGGCCGGTATACAACGCTTTGCGCAATCTCATTGCTGTCTCACTGTTCAACGACCGCTCGCGGGTCCTGGATAAAAAAATCATTCAGCCGTCGACGGCTTTTCCCAAAGATTGATCCCGCCCTCCAGGGCAAACCGATCAATCTCGGCCAGTTCCTCGTCGCTGAAAGTCAGATTGGCCAAGGCGCCGACGTTCTCGATGATCTGCTCCGGCCGGCTCGCGCCGATCAATGCCGAGGTCACCCGTGGATCGCGCAGTGTCCAGGCCAGCGCCAGTTGTGCCAGGCTCTGGCCGCGACGCTGGGCGATCTGATTCAGTGCCCGCACATGGGCCAGATTGGCCTCGCTCAAGTGCGACGACTGCAACGAACCGCCCCCCGGACGATTGACCCGCGCATCTGCCGGCACGCCGTTGAGGTATTTATCAGTGAGCAGCCCCTGGGCCAGCGGGGTGAAGGCAATCACCCCGCTGCCGAGCTCCTCGGTGGTGTCCAGCAAGTCTTTTTCCACCCAGCGATTGAGCAGGTTGTACGCCGGTTGATGGATCAGCAGCGGCACCTTCCATTCCTTGAGCAGCGCAGCGATCTCCCGGGTCTTTACCCCCGAATAGGACGAAATGCCGATGTACAGCGCCTTGCCCTGCTGCACCGCCGTCGCCAGGGCGCCGGCGGTTTCTTCCAGCGGGGTGTCCGGATCAAAACGGTGCGAGTAGAAAATATCGACGTAATCCAGACCCAACCGTTGCAGGCTCTGGTCGAGGCTGGCCAGCACGTATTTGCGCGAGCCACCGCCCTGGCCGTAGGGGCCGGGCCACATGTCCCAGCCGGCCTTGCTGGAGATAATCAGCTCATCACGGTACTGCTTGAAATCTTCACGCAGCAATCGGCCGAAATTGATCTCGGCGCTGCCGTAGGGCGGACCGTAGTTGTTGGCCAGGTCGAAATGGTTGATGCCAAGGTCGAACGCGGTACGCAACAACGCGCGCTGGGTGTCGATTGGCGTGCTGTCGCCAAAGTTGTGCCACAGGCCCAGGGACAGCGCTGGCAGCACCAGGCCGCTGCGGCCGACGCGACGGTAAGGGATGGATTGGTAGCGGTTTGCGGCGGCGGTGTAGGTCATGTTGAATCCTCTGCTCGCGTCAGTTCGACGGTTGGGTAAATCGGTTGGCGGGGCGAACCAGGCCGAGGTTCTCGCGCAGGGTCCGGCCTTCGTATTGTGTTCTGAACAATCCGCGGCGCTGCAGTTCAGGCACCACCTGGCTGGCGAAATCCTCGAGGCCGCCAGGCAGGTGCGGCACCAGCACGTTGAAGCCGTCCGCCGCGCCCTGTTCGAACCACTCCTGCAATCGATCGGCAATCTGCTCGGCAGTGCCCACCAGACTGTAATGCCCGCGACCGCCGGCAATCCTGCGCCCCAGTTCGGCGAGGCTGAGGTTATCGCGACCGGCCAGCTCGGTGAGCAGTTTCTGCCGACTTTGCTGACCACTGTCCGTCAGCGGCAAGTCGGGCAGCGGCCCGTCCAACGGATAGCCCGACAGGTCGAAGTTGCCGAGCATGCGTCCCAATAGCGCGACGCCGACTTCCGGTTCGACCAATTGCTGGAAGCTCTGGAACTTCTCCTGCGCCTGCGCTTCGCTGGCCCCGACCACGACAAACACCCCGGGCATGATCTTCAGCGCATCGGCGCTGCGCCCGTATGTGCTCAAGCGTCCCTTGATATCGGCATAAAACGCCTGTGCGTTGGCCAGTGAGGTCTGCGCGGTAAAGACCACCTCAGCGGTTTGCGCCGCCAGTTCGCGGCCGATTTGCGAGGAACCGGCCTGGACAATCACCGGTCGCCCTTGTGGCGAGCGCGCCACGTTCAGCGGCCCCTTGACGCGAAAGTGCTCACCGACGTGATTGAGTACGTGCAACTTGTCCGGGTGGTAATAGCTGCCGCTGGCCTTGTCGCGGACAAACGCATCGTCTTCCCAACTGTCCCACAGCCCTGTCACCACGTGCTGGAATTCCCGGGCACGGCTGTAGCGCTCAGCGTGCCCTATGTGTTCATCGCGGCCAAAATTCAGCGCTTCGGCGGCATTGTCCGAAGTCACCAGGTTCCACCCTGCCCGCCCACCGGACAAGTGATCCAGCGAAGCAAACTTGCGCGCCACGTGGTACGGCTCGTTGTAGCTGGTGGTGGCCGTGGCAATCAGGCCGATGCGCTCGGTCACCGCGCTCAATGCCGACAGCAGCGTCAGCGGTTCGAAGTGATCGGAGCGGGCCATGCGACTGGCGATGTCCTGGGTCGGCGCCGCCACACTGTCGGCGACGAACAGGGCATCGAATTTTGCTGCCTCGGCCAGTTGCGCCAGGCGTTTGTAATGGGCGAAATCCAGCCCGGCATTGGCCGGAACATCGCGATGGCGCCAGGCCGCGACGTGGTGCCCGGTGGCCATGAGGAAGGCGCCCAGTTTCAGTTGTCGACTCATGCTTAGAAATCCTTGCGCAATTGCACGCCGAAGTAGCGCTCGTCGTCACGGGGTACGGCGCGGTAAATGTAGCTGCCACCGCTGGCGAGCAACGGCGAGTACGACTTGTCGGTGAGGTTCTTCGCCAGCAGCGCGACGCGCCAGCCGTCGGTGTAATCGGCCAGGGCAACACTGGCATTCCATAGGCCGTAGGCGCCCTGTTTGGTGTCGGGGTTCTGGCTGATGTCGTACTGCACTTCGCTCTGCCAGCTGTAGTCGGTGCCCAGTTCGATATCCAGGCCATTGTCCAGCGGGATGTTGTAGTCGGCCCGTACATAGCTCTTCCAGTCCGGGGTGTAAGGCAGTGGCTTGCCATCGACATTGCAAGAGGCCGCCGCACCCGCCGGGCAGGCGAACTGATCGATGCGCGCATGGGTGTAGGCCAGCGCCCCGGAGAGCTTCAATTGGCGGGTTGCCTGCAGGGCGTAATCGAGTTCTACCCCTTCGGTGCTGACACTGCCGGCGTTGATCAGACGCGTGACCACTTGCCCGGCAACGGTATCGAAGAAGTTCGCCTGGTAGTTGTCGTATTCACTGTGGAACACCGCCAGGTTGGTGGTCAGGCGATTGTTCCAGGTCGTGGCCTTGATCCCCGCCTCCCAGGTATTGGAAGTTTCCGGCTTGAGCGCTTCGGTGTCGCGCGGCTGCATGTTGAAAAACACGTTGTAGGCCGGTCCCTTGTAGCCACGTGAGTAGGTCAGGTAGCTGGTGACCGAATCGCTCAGGTCGTACTGCAGGCCCAGGCGCCCGGACCACCCGTCCTCGTCCACCGAACCGGAACTGCTGGTGGCCGGCTGGATGCCGCTGACGGTGGTGGCTGAAGTCGAGACCCGGCGGTGATCGTATTCCAGGTCATCATGGGTAAAGCGCAGGCCGGCGATCCCGCGAAAGTCCGACCTGAAGTTCAGGGTGCTTTCGCCAAATACCGCATAACTGTCGTTGCTGGTGCTGTAATCGGCAATCCCACGGTTGCTGCTGGTGGGTGTGGTCAGGGTGCGCTGGTAGGTCTCGTCGTCCTTGCCGTGCATATAGAACAGGCCGCCAACGTACTCGAGAAACTCACCTTTCGGCGAGGCCAGGCGCAGCTCCTGGGAGTATTGATCGAACGCCAGGTCGCCTTTGTCCGCGGTGCCGGGGAACGCGGCAGTGATGGTGCCCAGACGGTCGCCATCCTGGTACTGGGTGTTGTCCCAGCCACGCCAGGCGGTGATCGAGGTCAGGGTGTAGTCGCCGAGTTGCCAGTCGAGTTGGCCGGACAGGCCCTTGTTGACGTCCTCGACGTGGGTGCGGGTATTGGTGTTGATCTTGCGGTTATCACTGCTGGCCCGCACCGGGTTCAAGGCACTGGCAAAGGCCGGAGTCAGCGCCTGGCTGACCACCCCGTTGGGCGCATCGTCGTGGGACTGCATGTAGTCGGCGATGAAGGTGAACGTCAGCTCATCGTTAGGTGTGAATTCGAGTTTGCCCCGTGCGCCCTTGCGGTTATAGCCGTTAACTTCCTGGCCGTTGTACAGGTTATCGACGTTGCCGTCGTAGCTGCCGAACAGCGTGGTGATCGAGCCTTTCAGGGTCTCGGGAATCAGGCTGCCGCCGAGGCCGAAGCGGGTGCGGCTTTCGTTGCCACTGAAATACGACTGATCGACGTAACCGTGAGTTTCGGCGGTCGGCACCTTGCTGGTGATGTTCAACACCCCGGCCGAGGCGTTCTTGCCGAACAACGTGCCCTGCGGACCCCGCAGAACTTCGACCCGCTGCAGGTCCATCAGGTCGAGGGTGGCCTGCCCGGGACGGGCATAAACCACGCCATCGATCACCGTCGCCACGGTCGGCTCGACCCCTGGCGACGTGGAAATGGTGCCCACGCCACGGACAAACAATGAGGTGTCCTTGTTTGAGGCACCGGTGCGGAAATTCAACGACGGCACTTGCTGGACGATCGTCGCCACACTGTTGCGGCTGTCGCGTTCCAGTTGCTCGCCATCGATCACCGAGACCGCTACCGGGACTTTCTGCAGCGACTCTTCACGGCGGGTGGCCGTGACCGTCACAGCTTGCAGCGTGGCCTCCTGCTCGCCAGTGCCTGCCGCGAATGCAGCGGGTGCAGGCAAGGCTGCCAGGCCGGCAAACAACCAACTGGCGGCGCGAATCGATTGCGCCAGGCGCTTGGGTTGGCGAGGAAATTTGTGCATGGTCTGACCACTCGAAAATGTGCCCTGATCCGCTGCCGTTCGACGACGACAGCGCCTTGAATATGTCTTGGGCATTCGCTCGAGCGAGTAGCAGACAACGCGCTTTGTTAGCGCTACCATCACAAGTATCGACAACCCGCTCATAGATCGTCAAATACTTATAAATTAGCTTTATATGCCTTTTAGTTTTATCGAGGATGCACGCCTTGGATCAGGACAAACCCCGCAAGCGCCGTGGCGCCGGACGCGTCACGCTCGATACCGTGGCCCGCCAGGCCGGTGTCTCGGCGATCACTGTGTCGCGCTACTTCAATCAGCCGGAGCAGGTATCCCCTGAGCGCCGGGAGCGGATCGCCGCGGTCGTGGCGCAATTGGGTTATGTGCCCAACCTGGTCGCCGGCGGTTTGGCCTCGGCGCGGGGCAAGATCGTCGGCATGGTGATTCCGAACATCTCCGGACCGATTTTCGCCAACACCATCCAGGGTTTCAGCGACACCCTAAGCCAGCACGGCTACCAGTTGCTGCTGGCCTCGAGTTATTTCAGCGCCGAGCAGGAAGAGAGCGCGGTACGGGCCTTTCTCGGCTGGTCGCCGGCGGCCCTGGTGCTGACCAGCCACTTCCACAGCGCCGGCACCGAGAAGATGATCAGCGAGGCCGACATTCCGGTGATCGAGACCTGGGACTACCAACCCGAGCGCGAGCCGCTGCAGATCGGTTTCTCCCACTATGAAGTCGGTGTCAGCGCCGCGCGTTATTTGCATGGCAAGGGTTTTCGGCGCATCGCCTTTGTGCAGAACAGCGCCGCCGGCGACTTCAGCGCGCTGGAGCGGCGCGACGGCTATGCCGCCTGCCTTGCAGAGCTGGGTCTGCAGCCCTGGGTGTTCGCACCGGATGCCGGACGGCCGCCGTTCGACGCGGGCAAACAGGCCATGGAGGCGTTGATGAACAGTGCGTCACCACCCGACGCCATCATCTTTGCCAATGACAACCTCGCCGCCGGTGGCTTGCTGGCTGGACAACGCGCCGGACTGAAGATCCCCGAAGACTGCGCAGTGCTCGGCTTCGGCGACTACCCCTTCGCCGAAATGCTCCTGCCGAGCCTGAGCAGCATCCGCCCGCCTGCCCTGGAGATCGGTGTGCTGGCGGCGACACGGGTTCTGCAGAGCCTGGGGGTGTTGCCGGTTGAAGACGAGGTGCAGCGATTGAATCTGCTGCAGTGCGAGGTGATTGAGCGGAAAAGTGCGTGAGGAAGCCAACTCCCACAGGGTCCTGGGGCGCATGCAAAACCTGTGGGGCCCGCTCCCACAGGGGCTGAATTGTTTCGGGTCTTACTTCAGAAACCCCAGATCCAACGGGTAATCGAGGATGATCCGCGTCTGGTCGAGGTCATTGGCAATCGCGCCGTAATCCCCGCCGGTGCGCATCGAGGCGAGCATCAGGCGTAGCGAGAGGTTTTTCGCCGGGCCTGACTGCACCACGTACTTGACCCACAGATCACGCTCCCACTGCGAACCGTCGCGCACCGCCTGGTAGCGCGAATAGGCGCCGCCGGCATCGCGGCCGTCGATGTCGGTACCGCGAATGTAGCGGGCGGTGAAGGTCAGGCCGGGTACGCCGAGCACGGCGGCATCCAGGTCATAGCGGGCACTCCAGGCCTTTTCGTTGGGGCTGTTGAAGTCACTGCCCTGGGACGCTGCATCCAGTTCAATATCAAAACTGTTCCAGACATAGTCGAAGGGCTGGTCGCCATCGATCTGCGTATACGCCAATTCAAACTTGTGCCCGGCCAGCGCATACCCCACCCGGGTGCTCCAGGCATCGTTGCGAATATCCCCCAACAACGCCGCGCCGGTATTACGGGTGCGGTAGTAATTGACCCCGGTGTTGACCACACCGCCGACATTTAATGGCAGGCGATAATCAATCGAGGCAAATTGCTGATTCCAGATATCGTCCAGTTCGGAACCGAAGAGTTTGATCTTGACGTTATTGATCCCGCTATAAATACCGCCGTAGTAACTGACAAACTCACTGTCCGGCTGACGCCCGCTGTAAGCCGTGCCCAGATCCCCACCGTGATTCGGTTGCGCCCGATCGCTGCTGGAAACAAACCGCCCGCCACTCAGGGTCAAGCCTTCAATTGAGCGGTCCGTGGCATTCCAACCCCTGAGGGTTTGTGGCAGCAGACGAATATCACCGTACTTGAGCACCGGCGAATCGGGGAACAGGTCGCCGTAGGCCAGTTCAGTCTGACCAACACGCATCTTCACCGCGCCACCGGCCTTGGAGTAGCCGCTTTTCGGCTCGCCGTCGTTGTCCCGCGAAACAATGCCGCCATTACCGATGCCATCACCGACCCGGCCATTGCCGCCATCGAGTTTCAGGGCGCCCATGTAATGCGCATCCAGGCCAAACCCCACCAAGCCCTGGGTAAAACCGGAGTTGAACTTGGCCAGCACCCCTTGTGCCCACTCCTGGCGATAACTTTGCCGCTCGCCCTCTGGATTGCGGTAACTGCCGTTACGGTTATCGGCGTTCCAGTAGAAGTTGCGCAGCCCCACCGAAGTGCTGCTGTCTTCAATAAAGCCCGATTCAGCCGCGCTCACGGTTGCACTGTTCAGGCAGACACTGGCGCCGGCCATCAAGGTAAAAAGTTTGAACCACATGGTGTTGTTCCTTATTGCCAACGTTGAATAACGGCAGCGTTGAATTTTTATTGTTATTGACCAGGTGTCTGTGGATCAGGCAGCAGCAAGCCCGACCGCTAACTTGCGCCGAGGCGAAAGTTGCACCCTTGTTGTTTTAGGGAGTGCCCGGGCCGGCCAGCAGCCCGGGGAAAAGCCATCAGCGTGAAGCGGTCAAACCGTCGAAGAAGCGCTTGGCGTTTTCGTCGAGGGTGGCGATGTCGTAGCCGCCCTCCTGCACCACCACGCACGGCAGGCCGAGGGCCTTGATCCGCTGGCCGAGGATGCGGAAGCCTTCGTGGGTGACAGCGACTTTGGACTGCGGATCGTTTTCATAGATGTCGAAGCCCAGGGACAACACCAGTACGTCCGGGGCAAAGTCGCGCAGTGCCGTCTCTGCCTGATCCATGCAAGCGAAGAAATCCGCCTCGCTGGAGCCGTGGGCCATGGGCAGATTGAGGTTGAAGCCCTCGCCATGCCCTGTGCCGATCTCATCGTCGAAACCGGCCACCACCGGGTAGAAGTTGGTCGGATCGCCATGGATCGACACGTAGAGCACATCGTCGCGCTCGTAGAAGATCTCCTGGATGCCCTGGCCGTGGTGCATGTCGGTGTCGAGCACCGCGACCTTGGCAAACTTGCCGCGCAACACCTGAGCGGCAATCGCCGCGTTGTTGAGGAAGCAGAAACCGCCTGCGCCCTCGGCCCGGGCATGGTGCCCCGGTGGACGGCACAGGGCGTAAGCCGCCTGGTCGCCTTCGATAATCGCGTGGGCTGCGGCCACTGCACTCTGCGCCGACCAGTAGGCCGCCTGCCAGGTGTGCCGGCCAATCGGGCAACTGCCATCGGCCAGGTAACGCGCGGTCTTGCCGAGGATTCCGCGCAGTGGATTGCCTTCGCGGATATAGATGTTCGACATCACCTCGTCGCCCCAATCCTCCGGCACTTCGTGCCACTGCTGGTAGGCGCTGCTCAGGTAGTCCAGGTAGGCCGGGCTGTGCACCGCAGCGAGCGGCGCCTGGCCGTGGTCGGCCGGTTCCAGCAGCGGGTAACCCAGTTGCTCGACCACCGCCAGCAGCGGATCGATGCGTTGAGGGATCTCCTGCGGCTCACGCATCTGCCCGCGCGACAGGTAGGAACGAGGATGGTGCAGGCGCTGGGCCGGGTGGAAAAACGTCTTCATAGATGAACCTCATGCCGTTTCAGACTGCGCGCCAGCCCCACTGGCGAGCGCAGTGATTAATCCGTTGTCCGTTCAATAACCCTGTTCGGGATCGACCAGATTGTTCAATGTCAGCCCTGCACTCAGCCGCGCCACGTTGTCGCTCACCTGCCGGGCGATGCACAGGTCCGAGGCGGCGGACGCCATGTGCGGCGTCACCCAGACCCCCGGCGTGCGCCACAGCGGCGAATCCGCGGGCAACGGTTCCTGCTCGAACACATCGAGCAAGGCACCGCGCAACTGCCCACTGGCCAGGGCCTGCTGCAGGTCCGGGTGATTCAGGTGTTGGCCACGACCGCAGTTGATCAGCGCGCTGCCTTTTGCCATGTGCCGGAACACCTCGCGGCCCAGCACGCCTTCGGTGGCGGCGGTCAGCGGCAGCAGGTTGACCAGCACATCCAGCTCTTCCAGAAATGCCGGCAGCGCGGCGGCGCCGTCAAAGGTGCTGACGCCGTCAATCAGCCGGGGCGTCCGCGCCCAACCGCGCACAGCGTAGCCGGCCTCGGCCAGACGCACGGCCACCGGCGCGCCAATCGCCCCCAGGCCCATGACCCCGACCCTGAAATCCTCAGCCTTGCGCTGCACTGGGCGCTGCCAGTGTTGCCGGGGGTGGCCGGCGATGACCTGGTCGAAGCCGCGATGAAAGTGCAGCACGCCCCAGTGCACGTACTCGCTCATGCCCAGGGTGTGATCCGGATCGACCACGCGGCACACCGGCACCGACGGATCGCGCGACGGGTCCTGGGCCAGGTGATCGACCCCCGAGCCAATCGAATAGACCAGGCGCAGGTTGCCCAGGGCGCCGAGGCTGCCCGCCGGGGGAAACCAGCACAGCGCAACCTCGGCCTGGTCCGCACCGGGATCTTCAGGGCGCAACACCGGCAACTCTGGTGCATGGCGGGCGAAAAGCGTGGCCAGCCAATCGGTCAGCGCCGGGTTCTGGCATAACAAGACGATAGCGGCCATGGTCAGCTGCACCACTCGGCACGCTGCCCGTCGATCAGACTGAGCGCCGCCTGCCAGGCCAGGTCGATAATCCCGTCGATGCCGTCACGGCCAAACTGCGCGGCAGTGTGTCGACACACGGCTTCATCGGGAATGTTCAGCGCCACGCCACAGGACAGCGCCTGGATCTGTGCCTGGCAGGCACGTTCGAGGAAGTAGATCTCGTGGAACGCCGCCGCCACGCTACCGCCGGCCGCCAGCAGGCCGTGGTTGCGCAGGATCATCGCCTTGTGCGAACCGAGATCCGCCACCAGTCGCTCGCGCTCGGCCATCGACAGGGCGATGCCTTCGTAGGTGTGGTACGCCAGGTTGCCGTAGAACTTCAGCGCGTGCTGGGTCAGCGGCAACAGACCATCGCGCTGGGCCGCCACCGCCATGCCCGCTGCGGTGTGGGTATGGATGATGCAGTGCAGGTCCGGACGCGCCTCATGGATCGCCGAATGGATGACGAAGCCGGCTGCGTTGACGTGGCCGCTGGCATGGCTGTCGACCACCTTCCCTTCCAGGTCGATCAGCACCAGGTCGCTGGCACGCATTTTCTCGAACGCCACGCCGTAGCGATTGATCAGGAAATGCCGCTGCGGTCCCGGCACCCGCAGGGTGATGTGGGTGTCGATCAGGTCGGTCATACGGTAGTAGGCGATCAGCCGATACAGCGCCGCCAGTTCGCAGCGCGACTGCCATTCGATCTCGGACATGCCAGTGGGCTTGCTCATTAAACAGC
Source organism: Pseudomonas fluorescens (assembly GCF_019212185.1). Lineage (NCBI taxonomy): Bacteria > Pseudomonadati > Pseudomonadota > Gammaproteobacteria > Pseudomonadales > Pseudomonadaceae > Pseudomonas > Pseudomonas fluorescens. The sequence continues at coordinate 3,154,974 of NZ_CP078138.1, read as the reverse complement.
TCCTTGGGAAACAGTCAGCGGCAGCGGCCTGGCATTGGCGCTACGCAGATGTGCCAGGCCGAGTACGCCAACCAGCGACATCACAGCCAGCACGCTGAAGAAAATTGCCAGCGGCCACCACTGCCCGGCGAAGTAGCCGGCGAGGAAGGTGCCGATCAGCGGGGTCAGGCCACCGGTCAAGCCGCTGCCTAACTGGTAGGCGATCGAGATGCCGGAGTAGCGCACCCGGGCATGAAAGGCTTCGGCCATGTAGCCGGCGATCACCGCGTACAGCGCCGCCAACAGCAGTACGGCCAAGGCGATGCCGGCGGTCATGTAGAACAGATTGCCGGTCTGCACCAGCAGGAACATCGGGTACGGCACCAGGATGCACAGGCTCGCCACCCACTTGAGAAAGCGCCCCTCGCCGAGGCGTTCGGCGAGCAGTGCCGAGCAGGGTTGGGAGAGAAACTGCAGGATGGTGACCACGAACAGGCAGTCGAGGATGGTGGTCTTGGCGATGCCCTGATACTGGGTGACGTAGGTGATCATGAAGGTGTTGGTGAAGAAGAAACCGCCGGAGCCAATGGTCACTGCCAGGGCTGCGAACAGAATGCTTTTCCAGTCCTTGCGGATCACTTCCAGCACTGGGTTTGCGACGGTCTGGCCGCTGTCCTTGACCTCGGCGAACTCCGGCGATTCCGGCACGCCGAAACGAATAGCCAGGCCGACCATCATCAGCACCCCGCTCATCAGGAACGGAATCCGCCAGCCCCAACTCATCAGCGCGTCCTGCTCCATGGAGCTGATGCAACGGAAGGCGATCAACGCCAACAACAGGCCCGCCGGGCTGCCCCACTGGGCGAACGAGGCGAAGAACACTTTGCGTCCCTTGGGTGCGTGTTCGCTGGCCATCAACACCGCCCCGCCCCACTCGCCACCGACCGAGATGCCTTGCAGCAAGCGCAGGAACACCAGGCCGATGGGTGCCCAGATACCGGCCTGGGCGTAGGTCGGCAACAGGCCGATGCAGGTAGTGGCGACGCCCATCAGGACGATGGTCAGCAGGAGCATTTTCTTGCGCCCGAGGCGATCACCGAGGTGACCGAAGACCATGCCGGCGAACGGCCGGGCGATAAAGCCCACGGCGAAGCTGCCGAACGCCGCCATGGTGCTGAGCATCGGGTTTTCACTGGGGAAGAACAGTTGGCCAAGAACCAGCGCTGCCGCGAAGGCATAGATGTAGAAGTCGTAGAATTCGATGGTGGTGCCGATAAAGGCCGCTGCCGCGGCACGGCGCGGGCTTGAGGGGGTATGCGTCATCTGAGGCTCCTGGGCGTCATTGTTATAAGCAGGAGGAAAGTCGGGTCATGCCCTGGGCATGTTGCTCGCACTCTGGCGGTGCGTTGCTGGATCTTGCGCCAAGCCCTATTCTAGGAAAAGCTTCTAATCTAAATACTCAAGTATAAGCCAGCACAATAATGACCACGCCCTCTTCCCCCGTGTTACGTGCTCCCGACGCCAAGCGTTTTCTCAACGACCGCCTCGACTGGAACCTGTTGCGCACCTTCCTGGTGATTGGCCAGGAAGGCAGCATCAGCCGCGCCGCCGCCCGCCTGCACCTGAGCCAGCCGGCCGTCAGCCAGGCCCTGCGCCGCCTCGAAGAGCAACTGGACAGCGCGCTGGTGGTGCGTCGCGGGCCGCGCATCAGCCTGTCGAAGGCCGGTGAAGAAGTGATGCAGATCGCTGCCGAACTGTACGGCACGGTCTCGCGTCTCGGCCCGGCTCTGGATTCACCCGCCGAGACGGTGGTGGGCAAGATCCGCATGCTGACCATCAGCCGTATCCAGTCGCGCTGCTACGATGAATTCCTCGCCCAGTTTCACCTTGAGTTCCCGCAGGTGGAATTTGAAGTGGACGTGCTGCGCAGCTCCGATGTGGCCAGCGCGCTGTTGCAGAAAACCGCTTCGTTCGGCCTGAGCCTGTGCCGCACGCCGCAGCCGAAACTGGAGCAGCGGGTACTGTTGCAGCAGCGCTATGCGTTTTTCTGCGGCAAGCGTCACCGCTTGTTTGGCCGCACTAACCTGACCCTGGCGGACTTGCAGAGTGAGAATTTTGTCAGTTTTACCAGCGACCAGATTGGCGGCAACCTGTCTCCGCTGACGGTGTTTCGTGATCAGCAGGGGTTCACCGGACGCATCGTCGCCTCGACCCCGAGCCTCGACGAGATCCGCCGCTTGGTGGGTGCGGGTTATGGCATCGGTTGCCTGCCGGAGCACATCGTCGAGGATGACGTGCAGGCCGGCGAAGTCTGGCGCCTGCCGCCGGCTGAGGGGGTGATTGATGTAAACGTGTATTTGCTGTGGAACCGTGAGCAGAAGCTGACTCGGGCTGAGTCGGTGTTTCTGGAGCGGTTTGAGCAGATGTTGATGGTGACGGATATGGCGGAGCGGTTTTAGTTAGGGTGGGTTGACCATGTATTTATGCCCGTGTGGGAGCTAGCCTGCTAGCGATGGCTCCCCCGCGCTTATATCATTCCGAATGATAGTTACCTTCGCCTCATTCGATTCGTGAGATAGAGCCTCGCGACGCATTATCCGCCCATCTCAATACAGTGGCGGAGTTATCCATGGAACAGTCTCTCAAACATTTGCGCTTGCCCTTGGCCGCCCTTGCCGTGCTGGTCATGAGCGCCTGCGGCAAAGCCCCGGAAACAGCCGGTTCGATGCCGCCGGCCAAGGTCAGTGTGGCCAAGGTGCTGGAGCAGCCGGTCAACGAGTGGGATGAGTTCACCGGCCGCCTCGAAGCGCCGGAAACCGTGGAGATCCGTCCACGGGTCTCCGGGCAGATTGATGAAGTGGCCTTCAGCGAAGGCGCCCTGGTGAAAAAGGGTGATTTGCTGTTCCAGATCGACCCACGGCCGTTCCAGGCTGAAGTCCGCCGCCTAGAAGCACTGGTGGCCCAGGGTCGCGCCAACGCCACTCGCAGTGAAAACGAAGCCCAGCGCGGCGAGCGCCTGCGTACCAGCAATGCGATTTCCGCCGAGTTGGCCGACTCGCGCACCAGCGCCGCCCAGGAAGCCCGGGCTGCAGTCGGCGCGATTCAGGCACAACTGGATCTGGCTAAACTCAACCTGAGCTTCACCCGGGTCACCGCGCCGATCAGTGGCCGCGTCAGCCGTGCAGAAATCACCGCCGGCAACCTGGTTACCGCCGATGTCACCGCGCTGACCAGCGTGGTTTCCACCGACAAGGTCTACGCCTACTTCGACGCCGATGAGCGGGTGTTCCTCAAGTACAGCCAGCTCGCCCGCCAGGGTCAACGCGGCCAGAGCACCCCGGTGTACCTCGGTCTGTCCAACGAAGACGGCAACCCGCATCTGGGCCAGATGAACTTCCTCGACAACCAGGTCAATCCCAAGACCGGCACCATTCGTGGTCGCGCGGTGTTCGACAACAGCAAGGGCGAATACACCCCGGGCCTGTATGCACGCCTGAAACTGGTGGGCAGCGGCACCTATTCGGCAGTGCTGATCACCGACGAAGCGGTGGGCACCGACCTCGGCAAGAAGTTCGTGCTGGTGATGGACGGCAATAACAACTCGGTTTACCGCTCGGTGGAACTGGGGCCGAAGATCGAAGGCCTGCGCATCGTGCGCAGCGGCTTGAACAAGGACGACACGATCATCGTCAAGGGCTTGCAGCGGGTGCGTCCAGGCTCGCCGGTGACCCCTGAAGTGGTGCAGATGGCCAGCCAGGAAACCCTCGCCGCCCTCGCCCAACAACGCCAGGCGCTCGAAGCCAGCAACCTGCCCCAAGTCGCGCCTGCCAAGGTTGCGCCGGGTGCGGCTGTGAAGCTCGCCGCTGCGACTCCACGCGGTTAAGGGATACAGACTCCAATGAATTTTTCCCAGTTCTTCATTTCCCGGCCGATCTTCGCCGCGGTGTTGTCGCTGCTGATCCTGATCGCCGGGGCGATCTCGCTATTCCAGCTGCCAATCAGCGAATACCCGGAAGTGGTGCCGCCGACCGTGGTGGTGCGCGCCAACTTCCCGGGTGCCAACCCCAAGGTCATCGGCGAAACCGTCGCCGCGCCGCTTGAGCAGGCGATCACCGGGGTCGAGAACATGCTGTACATGTCCTCGCAGTCCACCGCCGACGGCAAGATCACCCTGACCATCACCTTCGCCCTCGGCACCGACCTGGACAACGCTCAGGTGCAGGTGCAAAACCGCGTGACCCGCACCGAGCCCAAGCTTCCCGAGGAAGTGACGCGCATCGGTATCACCGTCGACAAGGCCTCGCCCGACCTGACCATGGTTGTGCACCTGACCTCGCCGGACAAACGCTACGACATGCTCTACCTGTCCAACTACGCGATCCTCAATATCAAGGATGAGCTGGCGCGTCTCGGCGGCGTCGGTGACGTGCAGTTGTTCGGCATGGGCGACTACTCGCTGCGAGTGTGGCTGGATCCGAACAAGACCGCGTCGCGCAACCTGACCGCTACCGACGTGGTCAACGCGATTCGTGAGCAGAACCGCCAGGTCGCTGCCGGTGCCCTCGGTGCGCCACCCGCGCCCAACGCCCAGAGTTTCCAGCTGTCGGTCAACACTCAGGGCCGTCTGGTCAGTGAGGAAGAATTCGAGAACATCATTATTCGCTCCGGCGATAACGGTGAGATCACTCGCCTGAAAGACATCGCCCGGGTCGAGCTGGGCTCCAGCCAGTACGCCCTGCGTTCGCTGCTGAACAACCAGCCGGCGGTGGCGATCCCGATCTTCCAGCGCCCAGGCTCCAACGCCATCGAGATTTCCAACGAAGTCCGGGCGAAGATGGCCGAACTGAAACAGAACTTCCCCGAAGGCATGGACTTCAGCATCGTCTATGACCCGACGATCTTCGTCCGCGGCTCGATCGAAGCGGTGGTTCACACCCTGTTCGAAGCGCTGATCCTGGTGGTGCTGGTGGTGATCCTGTTCCTGCAGACCTGGCGCGCCTCGATCATTCCGTTGGTGGCGGTGCCGGTATCCTTGATCGGTACGTTTGCGGTGATGCACCTGTTCGGCTTCTCGCTCAACGCGCTGTCGCTGTTCGGCCTGGTACTGGCGATCGGTATCGTGGTGGACGACGCCATCGTGGTGGTAGAGAACGTCGAACGGAACATTGAACTGGGACTCAACCCCTTCGATGCGACCAAAAAGGCGATGGGCGAAGTGACCGGCCCGATCATTGCCACGGCGCTGGTGCTCTGTGCGGTGTTTATCCCGGCGGCGTTCATCTCCGGCCTGACCGGGCAGTTCTACAAGCAGTTCGCCTTGACCATTGCCATCTCGACCGTGATCTCGGCCTTCAACTCCCTGACTCTGTCGCCGGCCCTGGCCGCTGTATTGCTCAAACCCCATGACGCGCCCAAGGACCGTTTCTCGCGGATCCTCGACAAGCTGTTCGGCGGCTGGCTGTTCCGTCCGTTCAACCGCTTCTTCGATCGCGCCAGCCATGGTTACGTCAGCACCGTGGCCCGGGTTATCCGCAGCAGCGGCATCGCCCTGGTGCTGTATGCAGGCCTGATGGTGCTGACCTTCTTCGGCTTCTCCAGTACCCCGACCGGTTTCGTACCCGGCCAGGATAAGCAGTACCTGGTGGCCTTCGCCCAACTGCCGGACGCGGCCAGCCTGGACCGCACCGAAGACGTGATCAAGCGCATGTCCGACCTGGCGCTGAAACAGCCGGGCGTGGAAAGCGCCGTAGCCTTCCCCGGCCTGTCGATCAACGGCTTCACCAACAGCCCCAACGCCGGGATCGTGTTCGTCACCCTCAAGCCGTTCGATGAGCGCAAGGATCCGAGCATGTCCGCCGGGGCCATTGCCGGTGCCTTGAACGGCCAGTTCGCGGATATTCAGGAAGCCTACATGGCGATCTTCCCACCGCCGCCGGTACAGGGCCTGGGCACCATTGGCGGGTTCCGCCTGCAGATCGAGGACCGGGGCAACCTGGGCTACGACGAGCTGTACAAAGAAACCATGAACATCATCAACAAGAGCCACAACGTGCCAGAACTGGCCGGGCTGTTCACCAGCTACACGGTGAACGTGCCGCAGGTCGATGCTGCCATCGACCGCGAAAAAGCCAAGACCCACGGCGTGGCCGTCAGCGACATCTTCGACACCCTGCAGATCTACCTGGGTTCGCTGTATGCCAACGACTTCAACCGCTTCGGCCGCACCTATCAGGTCAACGTCCAGGCCGAGCAGCAGTTCCGCCTCGAACCGGAGCAGATCGGCCAGCTGAAAGTGCGCAACAACAAGGGCGAGATGATCCCGCTGGCGACCTTCATCAAGGTCAGCGACACCTCGGGGCCGGACCGCGTGATGCACTACAACGGCTTCATCACCGCTGAAATCAACGGTGCCGCCGCACCTGGCTACAGCTCGGGCCAGGCGGAAAAGGCCATCGAGAAGCTACTCAAGGAAGAACTGCCCAACGGCATGACCTACGAATGGACCGACTTGACCTACCAGCAGATTCTGTCCGGCAACACCGCACTGCTGGTGTTCCCGCTCTGCGTATTGCTGGCGTTCCTGGTGCTCGCGGCGCAGTACGAAAGCTGGAGCCTGCCATTGGCAGTAATCCTGATTGTGCCGATGACCCTGCTGTCGGCCATCACCGGGGTGATTCTGTCCGGCGGTGACAACAACATCTTCACGCAGATCGGCTTGATCGTACTGGTGGGGTTGGCGTGCAAGAACGCGATCCTGATCGTCGAGTTTGCCAAGGACAAGCAAGAGGAAGGCATGGATGCGCTGAGCGCGGTGCTGGAAGCCTGCCGCCTGCGTCTGCGGCCGATCCTGATGACCTCGTTCGCCTTCATCATGGGGGTGGTGCCCCTGGTGTTCTCCAGCGGCGCCGGTGCCGAAATGCGCCATGCCATGGGTGTTGCAGTGTTCTCCGGGATGCTCGGGGTAACCTTCTTCGGCCTGCTGCTGACGCCGGTGTTCTACCTGTTGATCCGTCGTTATGTGGAGCGCGGTGAAGCGCGCAAAGCCAACAAGGCCCTGCAACTGGAGGCGCAACAATGAGCCTGAAAGCCTTTCTGCCGAGCCTGCTGGCGCTGGCCCTGAGTGCCTGCGCCGTCGGCCCGGACTATCAGACGCCAGCCACCGAGGCCGCCAACATCACGGCGGCCACTGACGGCGCCAATGGCCAGAAAAACTTCGACCGTTCGCGGTTCGAAGGCATCTGGTGGCAGCAATTCGAGGATCCGATCCTCAACCAATTAGTCAGCACCTCGTTGCAGGGCAACCGTGAGTTGCGCGTGGCCTTTGACCGGCTGCGGGCGGCACGGGCGTTCCGCGACGACGTCAGCAACGACGCCATGCCGGTGATCACCAGCCGGGTCAGCAGTGACCTGGCCAAGGGGCAGATTCCCGGCCAGACCACCGACCGGGTCAACAGCGAACGCTATGACCTGGGCCTGGACATGGCCTGGGAGGTCGACCTGTTCGGCCGGATCCAGCGCAACCTGGAAGCGGCCGACGCCGACACCCAGGTGGCGGCGGCCGATCTCTATCAGTTGCAGGTGACGATGATTGCCGAACTGGTGGACGCCTACGGGCAACTGCGTGGCGCGCAACTGCGGGAGAAAATCGCCCTGGCCAACCTGCAGAACCAGCAGGAGTCGAGCAAGATCACCGTCAGCCTGCGCGATGCCGGGGTCGGCGATCAGCTCGACGTGGTCCGCGCCGACGCCCGCCTGGCTTCCGTGGAAGCCAGCGTGCCGCAATTGCAGGAAGTGCAGATCCGTCAACGCAACCGCATCGCCACCCTGCTCGGCGAGCGCCCGGACAAACTCAGCGTCGACCTGAGCCCGGCGAGTCTGCCGGCGATCGCCAAGGCCCTGCCGATTGGTGATCCGGGGCAACTGCTACAACGCCGTCCAGACATCCAGAGCGCCGAACGCAAACTGGCCGCCGCCACCGCGCGCATTGGCGTAGCCAAGGCCGACCTGTTCCCTCGAGTCAGCCTCAGCGGCTTCCTCGGTTTCACCGCCGGGCGGGGTTCGCAGATCGGCTCATCTGCCGCGAACGCCTGGGCGCTGGGCCCGAGCATCACCTGGGCGGCCTTCGACCTGGGCAGCGTAAGGGCTCGCTTGCGCGCCGCGGATGCCAACGCCGATGGCGCCCTGGCGACCTACGAACAGCAAGTGCTGCTGGCATTGGAGGAATCGGAAAACGCGTTCTCTGACTACGGTAAACGGCAGCAGCGCCTGATTTCGCTGATCCGCCAGAGCGAGTCAAGTCGCGCCGCCGCCGACCTTGCGCAAATTCGCTATCGCGAAGGCACGGTGGACTTCCTGGTGCTGCTCGACGCCCAGCGCGAACGCCTTGCCGCAGAAGACTCCCAGGCCCAGGCCGAGGTCGATCTGTACCGTGGCATCGTCGCCATCTACAAAGCCCTCGGTGGCGGATGGCAACCCGAAATCGTGGCCAGCAACTAGACTTACCAGTGCTCCTTTGGTTGGCCGCAACCAACCAATTTTTAGCCCCGCGTCTCATTCGGTCGCGGGGCTTTTTTTGTTGTGTCAAGTGGAGATAAGGCTTTTGTGGGAGCCAGCCTGCTGGCGATGGGGCCATCAGCGACACCGCATCAACTTCATCGCTAGCAGGCTAGCTCCTACAGGGTCCGGTGCTGATCACCAGAGTTCAATTCATAGACCCCATCAATCACCCCGTCAGCCAGAACAATTGGACACCCTGCCCCCCACCTTCTAGCCTTCCATCACTGCGCAAACGCCAGTCAATGAGCTGAAGACCCACCCCATGATCGTCCGCCCCAAACCGCACCTGCTGGCCATCCTGTTTTCCCTCAAGGGCTCGATTGCCAAGCGCATTGCCCTGCGCAGCCTGTTGGTGACCTTGCTGGCCTCGGTCATCGTGCTGATTGAAACCCTGCACCCGGCGTACTTTTCCAAGGTCAACGCCACACCCTTTACGCTGCTGGGCTTATCCCTGTCGATCTTCATGAGTTTTCGCAACAACGCCTGCTACGACCGCTGGTGGGAGGGGCGCAAGCAGTTGGGGCAGATGATTATCGAGGTGCGCTCGTTGATCCGCGAAACCCAGGTACTCAAGGACGCGAATGAACGCGAGGGGTTGCTGCGCGAGTTATGCGGCTTCGCCCATGGCCTGATCGCCCGCCTGCGCCTCGAAGACGAAGCGCGGGCCATTGCGGCCTGGACCGACGTCAGCCACGACCTGCAGCACCCCAACCTCAGCGACCGTCTGTTGCAACGCATCGGCGCCCGCTGCTCGCGCCTGGCCGAGGATGGCCAGATCAGCGAATGGCGCTACACCCAACTGGAAACCCGGCTGGTCAGCCTGAGCCAGGTGCAGGCCTCATGTGAGCGGATCAAGAGCACGCCGTTGCCCTTTCCATACACTCTGCTGCTGCACCGCACCATCTACCTGTTCTGCATCCTCCTGCCCTTCGCCATGGCCGAACCCCTGGGCTGGCTGACGCCGGTGTTCACTGCCATCGTCAGCTACACCTTCTTCGGCCTGGACGAAATCGGCGACGACCTCGAAGATCCGTTTGGATTTGATGAAAACGATTTGCCGTGCAACGCCATCCTGCGCACCCTCGAACGCGAGGTGCTGGCGGCGTTGGGGAATGAAGAGCTGCCGCCGGCGTTGCTGCCCATTGAGTATGTGCTGGATTGATTGGGGTTTGACTGAACGCCGCGTTTCGTCTGATATCCATTTCTGTCGCATTGTGGCGAAGGCATTTTCCCGGTGTACATATCCGTCACCGCGCAAATGAATATGTACACAGTCAACAGCGCCGCAGCCAATTCCCCCCCCTCGCAGTTTTCGGATAGCGCCACCTCCCCACCCCACCCCCGGCACCATGCGCGGCCCCATTCGCCACAGCCCATGGATAATCCTGTGAAACGCCTTTCTCGCCTGCTTCCAGTGGTCCTGCTTCTCGCCGTGACCGGTTGTACGACCATGCCCGATGCGCAAACCCATCACTCCGGCTTCCTTGACGACTACGCTCGCATGACCAAGGACCCGCAATGGCCCAAGAGCGAGGTGTGGGTCAAGCCCGGTCTCGAGCTGAGCCAGTCCTATCAGAAGCGGGTGTACATTGAGCCGCCACGCCTGTACTCCAGCGACACGGATCTCAAGCGCAACCCGGCCGAAACCCGCGCGATGCTCAAATACCTGAACCAGGCGATGATGCATCAGTTCCTCACCGCCGGTTATGAAGTCACCCGCCACCCGGAGCCCAACACCTTGATGCTGCGCACCGCTATCACCGGCAGCGAGCGTACGCCGCGTGACCTGTCGATCCCGGAATACCTGCCGATCGGCTTCGTCATCGGCGGCGCCATGCACCTGACCGGCACCCGCGACGAGAGCGTACGGATATTCTTCGAAGGCGAGATGCGTGACGCCAAGAGCCGCGAACTGCTGGCCCAGTCCGTCAGCGCCACCACTGGCAAAAACATCTCGCCATCGGCCGTGACCAAAATCGAGGACACCTACCCGGCCCTTGATGCCTGGGCCAAACAGCTACGGGAAAGGGCTGACCAGGCCTTCGCCAAGCCTGCCAGCAGCCACTGACCCACCCCCTTGCATCAGGCTCATCCAGGTTGGCTAGACTGTGGCTGACGAGCAAAACTTCACGCACAACAGCGCCGCCAGAGGATCGACCATGAGCCATTCTTTCACCTTGAAAAACGGCTCCAGGGCGCTGTTCAACCCCGATGACTCGACGCTGTCGATCACCACACCGCTGGGCGAAGTCCAGCACAGCACCCTCGGACGCGCCGAATCGCGCCTGCTCGATCTGCTGCTGGCCGAGCCGGGGGTGATCAAGACCCGCGAGCAGATCATCGAACACACCTGGAATGATCGGGTAGTCGCCTCCGGCAGCCTGAACCAGGTGGTGTTCTCCCTGCGCAACCTGCTCAACGACAGCCGCGACCACGACATCCTGATGACCATCCCGCGGCGCGGCTACCGCTTCAACCCGCTGTATGTCCGCAACGGTGCTGACGCCGAGGCAGCGCCGACGGCAATCGAGCCCGAACCGCTCACCGCACCGGTTGCCGCGGCGCCTGCCGCCCCGATCAAAGAGCCGCCGAACTGGCTGCGATTGGGCTATGCCTTCACCCTGCTCATGTGCCTGGCGACCCTGGCCCATTTCAGCCTGTCGTCGAAGACCCCGAGCATCGAAGTTGCCAGTACCCAACGCGGCAACCTGACCCTCAGCACCCTCGGCTCTACCCAGGATCAAGCCCAGGCCCTCGGCTCCGCCGTCGACAAACAACTGCACAACCTGCCCAGGGATCTGGCCGGACAGGTGTGGATTCACCAATCCAAGAGCAACTACTCGATCTCATGCATTCGCACCGACCAGACCACCCGCAACCTGCTGTTCAACCCCCAGCAACGGCAACTGGCCGACGTCCTGGCGCAATGCCTGGAGGTCAGCCTGTGAGCCTGCACGGCAAAACCCCCTGGCAATGGCTGTTGCTGGCCCTGATCAACCTTGGCTGCCTGGGTGCCCTGTTCTACTCGCCGGTACCGTTCAACAGCAACAGCAACTTCCACACCCTGAGCCGGCAGTGGCTGGAGGATCAGAGCCAATTGAACACCGAGGAATTCCTCACCGTCAGCGAACATCGCATGACCCACTCGACCATCGAAAGCCTCAACGGGCAGCTGCGCAATGCCACCCTGACCGCCGATATCATCCACGCCAGCCCCAACGCCGTTGAAGTCAAAGTGGTGCGCGCGAAACTCAGCCAGGACAGCGAACTGTTCGCCATCGACAAGACCCCGGACCTGTTTTTTCGCCGCCAGTACGTGGTCCAGGAAGGCTCGACCCTCAACTACAGCTTCCTCGCCACTCCCAGCGACAACACCCTGTGTTTCTTCCAGCACGAGATGGATCGCCTGCGCTGCATGAACCACTGAAAGCGCGACAAATGACAATCAATGATTTGCTTTAAGCGCCCCGGACGCCGAGCCTGCTGCCTTTTCCCGACCCAGGAGACCCGCATGCTCAGCCGTCGCTTGAACGCCCTACCGCTCAAACAAAAAGTCCTGCTTTGCCTGTTCGCCTATCTCTGCGGGGTCACTCTGGCCTGGCTGGTGGACATCTGAATCACCCGCCCCGCTGCCTCTTGCAACCGTCGACTCGCATTCATCAGGGTCTCGCCATGACGTCGCGCGCAATCAAATTTCACTACGCCGCCTTTACCCCGCAACTGGACATCAGCTACCGGCCGATCATCGACCGGCGCCACGATCGGCTGACCGGCGCCCTGGCACTGCCACGCTGGAGTCTGGACGGAATGATCGTGAAGCCTGCCACGCTCAGCGCAGCCGAATCCACCGAGGCGGTGCTGCGCCAGATCGCCGAGGACTACAGCGGCTATTTGTGGGCCTGCACAAACTTTTCGATCCGCCTCGAACTCAGCCCCCAGACCCTTCTCAATCAACACTTTCCGGAAATGGTCGACTCGCTGCTCGCCCGCTATGGCATTCCTGCTCCGGCCATCACGTTCGGCCTCAGTAGCAGTTCGAGTCGCCGCCAACCAGTGGGCGCCTCGCGGATCAATGCCCCGCCGCTGTCGATCGCCGCCCTGGCCCGCCGCTATTTCTCCATCGCCAATGAAGCCCAAACCGTGCCGCGCTGAGCCAATAAGCATTAATGATTTTTATCAAGCCGTCCTGCCGGGCATTGTCCCGCTCAACACCTCACCCCCTTCATGTTTAAGGATTGCACTGCACATGCCATTTCGTAAGTTCGCCATCGCGTCCCTGATTTCGTTGCTGTCGTTGCCGGCATTGGCCGATGACAAGGGTTTCTATGTGGGCGCGGGCCTGACCCAGATCGAAACCGACAACAGCTCCCTGAGCGATGAAGACAACAGCTACAAGGTCTTTGCCGGCTACCGCGCCAATGGCTACCTGGCGTTCGAGGGCGCGATCGTCGATCTGGGCAAGTTCAAGGAAGATAACCTGGACTTCGAAGGCCATTCGGCGCAGGTCGCCGCCCATGTCGGCTTTCCCCTGGGCCAGCGCTTCCGTCTGTTCGGCAGCGTCGGGGCCCACGCCTGGGACGCCGACGGCAATGCCACCGACGACGACACCGGGGTCGACCTGACCTACGGCGCCGGGGTGGAAATGGACGTGTTCCGCAACATCGGCATCCGCGCCGAGTACGAAGTGCTGCAAGTCGGTGACATCGATCTGAATCAAACCACCGCCTCTGCCTTTATACTGTTCTGATTACACACACCGGGCGCGCACCGTGTTCGCCCGGTTTGATCCTTTCAGACATCGTTTTGCGTTTTCCAGGCACCCTCACTGTCCAGCATGACTACCCTTGCGTCTCCCGCTCTGCTCACCCTCGAATCCGTAGCCCTGGACCAACTGTCCGTCGGCAATGACTTCTGGCGCATCGACTTCTCGTCCATCGAAAAAGATGCACGGGTGCAGCGCCTGCGCCACGTCCGCGGCCCACGCCTGCGCCACAGCCGCTTCGACCTCGGCTGTTCGATCAGCGCCGTCAGCAGCGTGCCCGAAGGCCACGTCACCCTGGCCCTGTCGCAATCGGCCACCGGCCGGCCGACCTGGAACCAGCAACGGCTGCACCCCAACGAGCTGATGGTGTTGTACAGCGGCGAAGAAGTGCACTACCTGGGGGAGCCGGATGAAGCGCTGTTCACCGTCACCACCACCCTCGAACACTACGAGCAGTGCCGCCAAGCCCAGGGTGCTGTCGACGTGCTCAAGCAGCGTCGCGACCAGCGCTATCAGGCACCGGACCTGTGCTCGCTGAAATTGGCAGTGAATACCATCAGCGTCTCGCTGAACCAGCGCCATCCGCCCGATGCCTTGACCGGTGCGCAATGGGAAGCGACCTTGCTCAGTTCGCTGCTGCAGGCCCTCAGCCCTGCGCTCGAGTCGACCCGCGAGGCGCCGCTGCGGCGCAAAGTCGCCAGCCAGGCCATCGACTATTTGCACGCTCACGCCCACACCGCAGTGACCATGCAGCAACTGACCCAAACCCTCGGCACCCCGGGGCGCACCTTGCACCAGGGCTTTGTCGAGACCTTCGGCACCACGCCCATGGCTTACCTGCGCACACTGCGCCTGTCGAATGCCCGGCACGACCTGCTGACCCAGCGCTGGGCCACGGTCACCGAAACCGCCATGCAGTGGAATTTCTTCCATCTTGGGCGCTTCTCCCAGGACTATCAGCGCATCTACGGGGAAACGCCGTCACAGACGTTCCGCCGCAACAGCGCCTGACACCCCGTCGACGGTCGCGGCGACAAAAGGTTACGGGTAAGATGGCGGCCTGTCTTACCCCCACCGCCCCACCGAATAAGTCGACCCCATGCCTTTCGAACTCAGCGTAGATCTCACCACCCTGGCCATTCTGGTCGCTGTCGCGTTCATTGCCGGTTTCATCGATGCCATTGCCGGCGGCGGTGGCCTGCTGACCACCCCGGCCCTGCTCACCGCCGGCCTGCCGCCCCATCTGGTACTGGGCACCAACAAGCTCAGCGCGACCTTCGGCTCGGCCATTGCCAGCGTGACCTTCTACCGGCGCAAGCTGTTCCATCCAAGGCAGTGGGTGCACGCCATCGTCGGGACCCTGGTCGGCGCCTTGACCGGTGCGATCGTCGCCCACTACCTGCCGGCCGAATGGCTGAACAAGATGCTCCCGGTGATTGTCTTCGCCTGCGGCCTGTACCTGCTGTTCGGCGGCACGCCCAAGACGCCGACCGACAGCGATGCGCCGATCAAAAAGAAATGGCAGTCGAGCCAGGGCTTCAGCCTGGGTTTCTATGACGGCGTGGCCGGTCCGGGCACCGGGGCGTTCTGGACGGTCAGCAGCCTGCTGCTTTACCCCATCGATCTGGTCAAGGCGAGCGGCGTAGCACGCAGCATGAACTTTGTGAGCAACGCGGCGGCGCTGTCGGTGTTCATATTTTCCGGGCAGGTGGATTGGATCATCGGCGTAAGCATGGGCGTGGCAGTGATGGTCGGCGCCTTCTTTGGCGCACGCACCGCCATCAGCGGTGGGGCGAAGTTCATTCGCCCGGTGTTCATCACTGTGGTACTCGGCCTGACCGTGCGCCTAGCCTGGCAGCACTGGTTCAGCGTGGCCTAAGCGCCGCGCGACGTAGACGTCGATCAGGTAACGGGCAATCGAGCGCGACGCCGGCAACGGCGGCAGCGCGTGAATGTTGAACCACTGCGCGTCTTCGATCTCGTCGGCTTGCGGGACGATCTCGCCGCTGGCGTATTCGGCGTGAAAACCCAGCATCATCGAGTGCGGGAACGGCCAGCACTGGCTGCCCATGTACTGAATGTTCCTGACCTCGATCTGCACCTCTTCGCGCACCTCACGAATCAGACAGTCCTCGGCCGACTCCCCCGGCTCGGCAAACCCGGCCAGCGTGCTGTAGACCCCACTGACAAAACGCGGCGAACGCGCCAGCAGGATTTCGTCGCCACGGGTGATCAGCACGATCATGCTCGGTGAAATTCGCGGGTAACTGCGCAATTCGCACGGCGCGCAGTACATCGCCCGCTCACGCGGAACCTGGACCATGGCCTGGCCGCAGTTGCCACAAAAGCGATGCTCGCGGGCCCAAGTGCCGATTTGCGCGGCATAGCCGAGCACCTTGTACAGGGTGTGATCGCCTTCGAGCATGAACGCTCGCAAGCCCTTCCAGTTGCAGCCCGGCACCTCACTGGCGGCCTTGAGTTCAAGCAGGTACACCGGCTCGCCGTCGAGGTGGCCGATGCCGTGTTCGGCGAGGACCGACAACTCCTGGCGCTTGAGCCATTCGCGGGGAAACAACGCGCCGTTGTCATCGAATAAAAAGCCCTCGGGGCTGCGGGCCACGGCCCAGCCGCCAGGGGTATCGGTGTCCAGTACTGCAGTGGTCCAGCGTGAAGTCATGTGCACTCAATCCAGAAATTCGGGTTTCTGTTTGCTCATATGGGCGGCCATGGCCACGCGCAGATCGTTGGATTGCAACATGGCGGCGTTCCAGGTGGCGATGTATTCCAGGCCATCGTTGATGCTGTGATCACGCATATAGCTGATCATTTCCTTGGTCCCGGCGATGGCGATCGGCGACTTGGCAGCGATCTCGCGGGCAATGCCCATTACCCCTTCCAGCAGGCTGGCGGCGTCCGGGTAAACCCGGTTGACCAGGCCGATGGCCTGAGCTTCCTCGGCACCAAAGGTGCGACCAGTGTAAGCCAGTTCGCGCAGCATGCCGTCACCGATGATGCGCGGCAAGCGTTGCAAGGTCCCGACGTCGGCGGCCATGCCGATATCGATTTCCTTGATCGAGAATTGCCCGTCAGCGGCGGCGTAGCGCATGTCGCAGGCGCTGATCAGGTCGATCGCGCCGCCCAGGCAATAACCCTGGATGGCTGCCAGCACTGGCTTGCGGCATTTGTCGACGGCATTGAACGAGGCCTGCAGGGCGAAAATCTTGCGGCGCAATAGACGTGCGTTACGCCCGACGTCCTTGCCCATTTCCGTGGCCACCGAGGCCAGCATCATCAGATCGATGCCCGAGGAAAAGTGCTTGCCGGCACCGCTGATCACCACAGCGCGGACTTCATCGGTGTCGTCAATCCATTGGAAAATCTCGATGATCTCGGTCCAGAACGCGGCATTCATGGCGTTGATCTTTTCCGGGCGGTTGATCTGCACATGGGCGATGTTGTCCGCCAGTTCGACGCGAAAGGCTTGATATTCGGGCATGGCAGTAATCCTTGCTGGAGCTGGAAAAGAGCCCCGGACTATAGCAAGCCTGGGTTGACGGTCGAAGGCAGTGCATCGGCCAAAAGCAGGACTGAAAAAAACCGCGCCTGCTCGGGGCAGGCGCGGTCGGTTGCAGCCGGTAAAGGGATCAGTGCATGAACAGCGCGATCAGAATAATGATCGGGATCGGCACACCGAGGAAGAACAATAGAAGTGAGCGCATGGGAATACTCCTCTGATTAGCGAAGTGGCGTTGGCGAAGTGGCAGGGATATAGCCGACCGGTTCCAGGTACACCACGGCGTCCCGGCGACGACCGCCGAAGGTAGCCGCGAGGCTGGCGAAGAAAGCACCGCAGAGCAGCGCGACGAACGTCCACAACGCGGTCCAGGCGGCAACGGTGCTGGCGGTGTCGGCAGCCTCTTGGGCGGTTTGCTTGGCTTGTTCAATCGCCTGACGCGCCTTGGCGAACACCTCATCGACCCGGCGCTCGGCGTCGGCCTGGCTGAGGTTGGTGCGTTGGGCTACCAGTTGCGCGAGGTAGGTACGGTCTTCCGGGGTCAGTTGGCCGTCGTTGCCCATGGTCTGCACGAAGATCCGTGCAACGGCAGCGTGGGCGGCATCATCGCTGACGGCGGCAGGACGGTCATCGCGAAACAGCGTATCGACGAAATAGCCGTAATCATTGCTGGAGCCCTGGCTGGCAGCGGTGCCGGCCACCTGAGTCATGGCACTGGCCGCCCCACCGGCAACGCTGGCACTGGCTTGCACCCCCCCACTGATGACACTGCTGATGGAGCCAACCACCAGTGTGGCGGTCACCAAGGTGGCGACTGCCCAGGCGAGGAAGCCATGGGCGGTGTCGCGGAAATACACCTCGTCGCCATGCATGTTTTCCCATTTCACCCGCAGGCGTCCGGCGATATAACCACCGAGTGCGGAAGCGACGATCTGCGTGAAGGCCAACCAGACAATGGTCGATATCCCCAGGCCCTTGGCACTGACCCCGCTGTCGGCCCACGGCGACACCGCCGAAAAGCCCAGGCCGAAACCCAGCACCACGAGAATCAGCGACAACGCGGCAGCGGCAGCCGCCCCGGCAAAAATCGCCGCCCAGGACACACCTGATACGGCACTCGAGGCCGGCAGGTCGGTGGGATACATATCGGAGGATCTATTCATAGTGGTGGTGCTCCAGGCATGGGAAAACGCTTCACCTGGAGAATTGCAGTGGACGTGCCAGTTGGCGGAATTGAGGAAACCTTTTTATTTCAGTTAGTTATGAGATTCTTCGATAACGGCGGTCATGCAATTTGCAACAATCTGTGTCTGAGGGCGGGTTAAATGCACTGTGTCAAACGCAATAGGTGCCAAATCCGAAAAACACTGTAGAGCCGGCTTGCCGGCGCTTTCGCTGACAAGCCAGCACCTACGACCCTGTATGAAAGTTAATTTAGCAACCCCACGCCCATTTCTTGGCACACTACGCCGGTAATCCATTCACCCCAGGCAAACCCCATGACCCGAATCCTGACCATTGAAGACGACGCGGTCACCGCGCGGGAGATTGTTGCCGAGCTGAGCAGCCATGGCCTCGACGTCGACTGGGTGGCCAATGGTCGCGAAGGTCTGGCGCGGGCGGTCAGTGGCGACTATGACCTGATCACCCTCGATCGCATGCTGCCAGAGCTCGACGGCCTGGCCATCGTCACCACCCTGCGCACCATGGGCGTGTCGACGCCGATCCTGATGATCAGCGCCCTGTCCGACGTCGACGAACGAGTGCGCGGCCTGCGTGCCGGTGGCGACGACTACTTGACCAAACCCTTTGCCACCGACGAAATGGCCGCCCGGGTCGAAGTCCTGCTGCGCCGCCAGAGCACGGTGAAGAACTTCGAAACCACCCTCGGCGTCGCCGACCTCGAACTCAACCTGATCAGCCGCGAAGCCACCCGCGCCGGCCAGGTGCTGACCCTGCTGCCCACCGAATACAAACTGCTGGAATTCCTGCTGCGCAACAGCGGGCAGATCCTCTCGCGGATGATGATTTTCGAAGAGGTCTGGGGCTACCACTTCGACCCCGGCACCAACCTGATCGACGTCCATATCGGCCGCCTGCGCAAGAAGGTCGACCCACCGGGCCTGCTGCCGCTGATCCGCACCGTGCGAGGCTCGGGTTATGTCATTGCTGAACCCGTCTAAAGGCTGGCGCTCGTCCAGCAGCCGCCTGTTGGCGCTGTACAGCTCGCTGTTCGTGGTCTGGAGCTGCCTGTT
Organism: Pseudomonas fluorescens; assembly: GCF_019212185.1. Classification (NCBI taxonomy): domain Bacteria; kingdom Pseudomonadati; phylum Pseudomonadota; class Gammaproteobacteria; order Pseudomonadales; family Pseudomonadaceae; genus Pseudomonas; species Pseudomonas fluorescens. The sequence continues at coordinate 3,135,908 of NZ_CP078138.1, read as the reverse complement.
GCTGGGCGTGATGTACTACGAAGTGTCGAGCTACCTCGACAACCTGGCGCGGCATTCGATGATGCAGCGTCAGCACCTGTTCTCGCGCTTTCACGGCGGACAACTGGATGAAGCCCTGCTCGCCAGCCGCACCTTCGACCAGCGCGGAGTCGATGCCTATGGCCTGTTCGATGCGCTGCAACGACCGCTGCACGGTCTGATCCGGCAGATTCCCGAAGGCCTGCCGCTGGACGGCCAGGTGCATGAACTCGACAACTGCGGTGACCCGGACGACAGCCTGCTGGCCCATGCCAGTTGCGACGCTGTGGCCACCCCGACCCTCGACGGACGCTGGTTGGTGCTGGTGCGCGACAACGGCTCGCTGTTTGCGGTGACGCGGATCATCCTCCACGCGCTGTTGTGGGGGGTATCGCTGACCATCATTCCGGGAGTCGCCGGCTGGTACCTGCTGCGCCGCCGGCCCTTGCAACGGATTCACGCCCTGCAAGCCAGCGCCGAAGCCATAGTCGCCGGCAACCTCAATCACCGCCTGCCGCTGTCCAGTCGCCGCGACGAATTGGACATGCTTGCCGCCATCGTCAACGCCATGCTCGAACGCATCGAGCGCCTGGTCAACGAGGTCAAGGGCGTGTGCGACAACATCGCCCATGACCTGCGCACCCCGCTGACCCGCCTGCGCGCCCAGTTGTACCGGATGCAGCAGCAGGCTGGGGAAGGCTCCGCCGAAGCCGCGCAACTGGACCAGGTGATCGGCGAAACCGACACCCTGATGGCGCGCTTTCGCGGCTTGCTGCGGATTTCCGAACTGGAAGACCAGCAGCGCCGCTCGGGCTTTGTGTTGTTCGACCCGTTGTCACTGCTGCAGGAACTGCACGATTTCTACCTGCCGCTTGCCGAGGAAGGCCAGTTGAGCTTGTGCCTGCAAGCGCCCTCAAGCTTGCCACCGGTAACCGGCGACCGCGCGCTGCTGTTCGAGGCGCTGTCGAACCTGTTGAGCAACTCGATCAAGTTCACCCCGGCGGGTGGCGAGGTGATCCTGCGGGCCAGCGATCAGGCCGGCAGCACGCGAATCGAGGTCGCCGACTCGGGCCCGGGAATTCCCGCCAACAAACGCGCAGCGGTGTTCCAGCGCTTCTATCGGGTCGACGACAGCGCGCAGAACGGCGGCTTTGGCCTCGGTCTGTCGATTGTCGCCGCCATCGTCCAGTTGCACGGTTTCAGCCTCGACGTCGGGGTCAGCGAACGCGGCGGCGCACGCCTGACCCTCGATTGCCGGCAACGCCTGCTGGCGCCTACTGCGTGATGCAACGGGTGGTCGTGGTGACTCGGGTCACCTCACCTTCGGCACGGGCGTCGCCCAACACTTGGGTGTCTTCGTTGCTGTTGCAGGTTTTTACCGGAGGCGCCTGAACCACTACCGTCGGTGGCGGCGGGCTGGCGCAACCACCGAGGGCGGCGAACGCCAACAGCAGTGCAGCCAGGGCAGATCTCATTAATGGGTGCATGAGGTGGCCTGCGATTCTGATGAGTGGGAAGCGGCTCGATACCGGGCACGCCTGAGCAGTAGAGCGGCACCACCCGGCGATAGTTCAACCGACTCTACTCACCCGACCACAGACGTCGCAGGCCACTGCTGCCCAACTCATAGCGCAACTCTTCGACCATTTGCTGCAGGTCGCTGTCATTGTGCAACTTGCCGGGCTTGATACCGGTCACCACCAGATTGACCTGGCCGCTGAGGGGCTCGAACACCCGCAGAGTCAGGGAGCCGTCGCCGTCCACGGCCAACTCGCACGCCAGGGGCGAGAGGGCACGTTCAATGTAACTGCGCAGTTGCGCTTGGCTGATCAAGGCAGGCACCTGTGTGCTGGGAAGGGATATGCCGACGTCCACCGGACGTCATCTCACCCTGACAGCCTAAGGAGCCCTGCCCTGTACCAGAAGCCGAAATTGCACTGGTTTCACTAGTGCATTTGCACCTTCATTTCGGGCGTTTTGCCCGATGCTCGGAGCCAAACAAGCCGCGTTCACGCGCCCAGACGATGGCTTCGCTGCGACTGTGTACCGCCAGTTTCGAATAGACCGTGGATACGTGATTGCGGATGGTATTGGGCGCCAGCCCCAGGCGCGCGGCGATTTCCTTGTCAGCCAAGCCCTCGCAGATCAACCCCAGCACGTCGCGCTCACGGGCCGTCAGTTCGGTGAAGGTCACCCCCGGTTGCTGAGCCCGCTGCGGGTTCTTGGCGTTGGCGAGCTTTTCGATCAGGGTCTGGCTGAACCAGGAGGCGTCCTGCATCACTTCCTCAATGGCCACCACCAGCTCGGTCTCGGTGCGCTTGCGCTCAGTGATGTTCATCAGCACCAGCAAGTAACAGCTGTGCTCGTGAATGCTCACGGTGTCGGCCCACACCGCACAATCGATCAGCTCACCGCCTTTTCTGTGGACCTTGAGGTCGAGGCTGTCGAGCCGGCCGTGCTTTTTCAGTTCGCTGAACAGTTTGCTGGAGGCGTCCTTGCTGTCCGTCAGGCCGATATCCGCCAGGGTCCTGCCCAACAGCTCCTCCGACGAATAGCCGCTGGTGTGGATGAACGCATCGTTGATTTCGGCGATCTCCAGGGTGTCGGCGCTGCACACCAGGGTCGGCACCGGACTCATGCGAAATGACTTGGCGAAGCGCTCCTCGCTATGGCGCAGGGCAGTTTCAGCGCGCCGTCGCAACTCCAGGTCGACGAAGGAAAACAACATGCAAGGCTCTTCATTGAGCTCCAGCGGTTGCCCCGCCACCACCACCAGTTTGCGACTGCCATCGGCGACCCGCAGATCAGCCTGCATCTGCGGAATGGTGATGCCCTGGCTCAGACGCTCGATCGCCAGCTCGCGGCGCTCGGCATCCTCCAGCACATCGCGTTCATACAGCGAACGGCCGATGATCTGCTCACGGGTGAAACCGGTCATATCGACGAAACCCTGATTGACCTTGATGTAACGCAAATCGCTGAGACGGCAGATCACCGCAGGCGCCGGGTTGGCATTGAACGTTTTTTCGAAGCGCTGCTCGGCGCCGGCCCATTCGGTGGCGTCGCTCAAGATCAGCACCATGGAATCCACGGCGCCCTGCGCATCCGTCAGGACCAGGCTGCGCACGCGGTGCACCCAGGTGCGTTCGAGGTCGGCGGTGGGCGTGACTTCCACCAGCACATCGCTGAAGGTTTCGCCATTGGCCGCGCGACTGATGGGGTAGTTTTTCAGCGCCACCGGGTGGTTGTTGCGATAGCGCAAGCGGAAACGTTTCGCGTACTCGCGGGCATTGCTGCCCAGGTCGCTGATACGTTCGACGCCGTGCATCAACAGCACCGCATCGTTGGCCCACAGTAGGCTTTTATCGGCATCCAGCAGGATCACGCCGTCGGACAAGCCGGCGATGATCTGCTGCATTTGGCGGCGATTGGTTTCGGCGACCAGAACATCCTGACTCATTGCATCTCCCCGATTCGCTGGGCCGCAGCCCTTGTGAAGGGTACGACCGCAGCGCTTGAGGATAGTGCAGCGCTAGTGCACGCGCGCGGCAAGCGCGCCCTCCTCCAGCACCAATTCGCGCAGGGTGTCGAGGAACAATTTGAGCACCGGCGAGCTGTCGTCGGCGCGGTAAGTCGCGTACAGCGGCACCTGGGGCAAGGCCGGCTTGAGGCTGCGAAACACCACCCCGGCTGGCGCCAGTTGCTCGATCGAGGCCGGCAACAAGGCCACGCCAAAGCCGGCGCGGACCAGGCTGAGCAAGGTCTGCACCTCGATCACCTGCTGGCTGATCTGCGGGGTGAAGCCGGCCTTCAGACAACACTCGTAGAGAAAATTGGCGAAGCGCGACTGCTTCAGCTCCAGCGCGACAAAGGGCTCCAGTGCCAGGTCAGCCGGAGCCAGGGTGCTACGCGCCGCCAGCGGATGATCCATCGGCAGTACCACGCGGATCGGCTCATAGATCAGCAATTCGTTGCGCAGGTCGGGATCATCGGTGCCGACCCGGAACACACAGGCATCGATGCGCTTCTCCTTGAGCGCAGTCAACTGGGCCGCCGGGGTCATTTCGTGCAGGCGCCAGGTCACCTGCGGATAGCGCTCGCGAAAACGACGCAAGGCCCGTGGCAGCACGCCGACCATCACCGAGCTGATCATGCCGATTTCCAGTTCGCCGAGTTGCCCGCGTCCGGTCTGGCGGGTCAGGTCCAGCGCCCGCTCCAGCTGTTCGAACACCAGCGGCGCCTGCTGTTTGAGCACCGCGCCGGCCGGCGTCAACTCGACCCGATGGTGGCTGCGCTCGAACAACGGCGTGCCCAGCTCTTCTTCCAGCAGACGAATCTGCTGGCTCAAGGGCGGCTGGCTGATGTGCAGCCGGGTGGCGGCGCGACCGAAGTGCAGCTCTTCGGCCAGGGCCATGAAGTAACGCAACAGGCGCAGGTCCATGGCCCATTACCCCGTCACGCTCAGGTCCAGCGGCGTCGAACGCTGGCGGATGCCGGTCAGGCTGAACAGCGCGTTGGCAATCGCCGGCGCCACCGAGGGGCTGCCCAGCTCACCGACGCCACCCGGTTTGGAGGGTTCACCGTCGAGCACCAGGATGTCGACTTCGGGCATGTCCGACATGCGTGGCACCCGGTAGTCGTGGAAATTGCTCTGCACGACCTGACCGCTTTTCATCTCCATGCGGTCGAACAAACCATGGCCCAGGCCCCACATCAGGCCGCCGTAGATCTGCTCCTCGACCCCGCCCGGCGACACCGCCAGGCCGCAATCGACCACACAGGTCAGCTTGTCGACGCGGATCTCGCCGGCCTGTTTCACCAGCCGCGCGACCACCGCGATAAAGCTCGTGTAGCCCTGATTGGTGGCGATGCCCAGCGCCGCCCCTTCCGGCAGCGGCTGGCCCCAACCGGCGCGGGCGGCGGCCTGTTGGAGCACGCTGACGTGGCGTGGCCGCTCGTGCATGTGGGCCAGGCGAAAGGCCAATGGATCGCGGCCGGCGGCATAGGCCAGTTCGTCCATGAAGCTTTCCACGGCAAACACGTTGGGGATGAAGCTGACCGAGCGATACCAGCCGCTGGGCACGCCGGGTTCATGACGGACCCAGGCCAGGTCCAGGTGCGGAGCACGGTAGGCAAAATCCCAGGCGGTAATGGCCTCGGTGGTGCTGTAATCCATGTGATCGGGGCGCTCGAAATAGCCCGGTTCCCATTGCTCCGGTGAGGCCGGCGACACCGCATTGAGCTGCAAGGCGCGCAAGCTGCCATCGGCATCCAGCGCGCCCTTCATGCGGTGAAAGGTCGCCGGATGAGCGAACAACGCGCGCATTTCGTCTTCACGGCTGTTCATCAACTTCACCGGCACTCCGACCTGTTGCGCCAGGTAGGCGACCTCGAACAACCAGTACTTGGATTCGCGCGCACCGAAGCTGCCACCGGAGACCATTTCATTGATCGTCACCTTGTGCTTGGGAATCTTGCACACCACCTCGGCCGCTTCCAGCGCCGACGACGGTACCTGCACACCGCCCCAATAGGTGATCGCGCCGTCCTTGACCTGAGCGGTGATGCACAGCGGTTCCAGCGGGTTCTGCACCTTGTAGGGCATGACGTAGTCCGCTTCGACCAGTTGTTTCGCCAGCGGCCATTGGCTACCGACGTCACCGGCGCTCAGGGTCGGCACCCGCAGTGCCTTGCCGTCGCCAATCGCCGCAGCCTGGGCGGCGGGCAATTCGGCGCTGGCGAAATCCTTGAGCGCCGACTCGCTCCATTGCACTTTGAGCAACGCCCGACCCTGGCGCGCCGCCCAGTAATCATCAGCGAGCACCGCGACGCTTTCCTGATTGCCGCCCAGTACGTCCGGGCGCCCCGGAATCTGCAGCACCTTGCGCACCCCCGGCACTTTCAGCGCCGCACGGGCATCGATGTCCAGCACCTTGGCGCCAACCACCGGGGTGCGTTGCAGCACCGCCACCAGCATGCCGGGCAATTGTACGTCGAGGCTGTACTTGAAGCCGCCGCAGACCTTGGCCGCGGCGTCGCGCTTATGCCGCAGCTTGCCGATGTACTTGAACTCAGCCGGATCCTTGAGACTGACCTGCGCGGGCGCCGGCAAGCTGGCCGCCAGCGCCACCAGTTCGCCGTAGCCCAGGCTGCGCTGGCCGTCGCCGTGCAGCACGCGGCCGTTGTCAGTGCGGCAACTGGCCGGGTTGACCTGCCATTGCTGGGCCGCCGCGGCAATCAGCAAAGCGCGCGCAGTGGCGCCGGCCGTGCGCAGACGCTCGTATTCGAGGGACACGCTGGTGCTGCCGCCGGTGGAAAAGACTTTCCATACCGGGTGGATGTAAGCCTCGAAGAATGGATCTTCGGGGGAAATCACCTGGACCCGCATCGGGTCGACGTCCAGCTCTTCGGCGACGCAGGCCGCCAGGGCGGTGTGAGTGCCGGTGCCGGAGTCGTGCTTGTGCACCACCAGCTTGACCGTGCCATCGGCAAAGATCCGCACCCAGGCGTTGGGCTCGAACTCGCTGGCCGCTGCCGGTGCTTTGACATCGCCGGCCAGGCTGGGTGGCAGATAGAACGCAATGGCCAGGCCCGAAGCGACAGTGGCGGCCTGTTTGAGGAAGGTGCGGCGCGGCAGTTCAGGACGGTTCATCAGGCCTCCTTCGTCGCGGCAGCCGCGCGGATGATGGCCTTGTTGATGCGCCCGTAAGTGCCGCAACGGCACAAGTTGCCGGACATCGCGTTGCGGATCGAATCGTCGGTCACTGCCGCGCCGGTGTTGAGCAAGGCCGCTGCCGACATGATCTGCCCGGATTGACAGTAGCCGCATTGCGGCACATCTTCGGCGACCCAGGCCAGTTGCAAGGGGTGGCTGTTACTCGGCGACAAGCCTTCGATGGTGGTGATCTGATGGCCGACGGCGGCACTGACCGGCAACTGGCACGCCCGCACCGCGACACCATCGAGGTGCACGGTACAGGCACCGCACAGGCCCATCCCACAACCGAATTTGCTGCCGGTGAGGTGCAGGCGATCACGCAATACCCATAACAAGGGCATGGAGGGCTCAGCCTCTACCTGCTCGTGTCGTACGCCGTTTACCGTAAGGTCGATCATTGTCAGGCTCCCGCAGAGCGGCCCGTCTTTGTGCGGGCCTGGTGCCGGGATTATTGAAAGGCCGTGGCAAATCGGGCCAGCGACGTTTTCTGCCAAGCGCTGTAAGGAGGACTAACAGCATGTACAAGCGATACCCCTCGGTGCAGTCGATGAACGCGTTCATTCAGGCGGCACGCAGCGGCAGCTTTTCCAGTGCGGCGCGCAAACTCGACCTCACCCACAGCGCGATCAGCCAGCAAATCCGCTCCCTGGAAGACTTCATTGGCCAGCCGCTGTTCGTCCGCGAAGGCGGCGGCAGCACCCTGACCGATGCCGGACAACTGTTCGCCAGCGTGCTCTCCGATGGCCTGGCCCAGGTCGACCGGGCGCTGTCCTCGGTGAAAAATCGCAGCATCGGCCAACGCCTGACCCTGGATGTCGACAGCGAACTGGCGCAGAGCTGGCTCAACCCGCGTCTGCCACAACTGCTGGCAGCGCTACCGGACACCGAGGTGGTGTTGCTGTCGATGCCGCGCTCGGACCGCAGCGCTTTCGAACGGGTCGACCTGGCGCTGCGTTACGGTTATGGCGATTGGGAAGACTGCGAAATGACCCAGATCTGCGGCGACCGAGTATTGGCCGTCGCCTCCCCCGAGCTTCTGCAACGCCACGGTCTGCAACTGCCGATCAGCCCGGCGCAAGTTTTGCAACTGCCGCTGCTGGGCTACACCCGCCGCTCGTGGATCCCCTGGCTCGACGCCACCGGCCTCGAACCCCGTGAGCCTCGCGCACGCGTGGTCTTCGACAACGCCGCCAACCTGATCGCCGCCGCCGAAGCCGGGGTTGGCGCCGGGCTGGTACGGGGGTTGTTGGCGGCGGATGCGTTGCGCAGTGGGCGGTTGGTGGCGCTGAACGATGCGCAGATTGCCGCGCATTACAACCTATACGCGGTGTGGCCGCCGGGGCATGGCGAGCGGGTCGCTGGGGTGGTGGAGGTGGTGCGGGGGATGGCGGCGGCTACGGTTTAGGTATTGGGGGGGGGCGCTGTGCTCAACCTTTGTGATCGAGCGCAATCCTGTGGGAACTAGACGCCACCGCTGCAATGAGGCGGCCCAACCGGGGGTGTCAGAAATTTTGTGTTCGGGCATAACATGAGTAAGAGGTGCATGTATGCCAACCAAAAAGAAATCTGAGCGCCAACCGGTGCGGGAGCTGCCGAAGCTTCCAAAGGAACTGCTGGATCAACTCCCTCAAACACTGATGACCGCTGAGGCGATCGAAGAGGCTTCTGCGGCCTTCAAGAAAGCGCTGATTGAACGCGCCCTAAATGCCGAGCTTGGCCACCATTTGGGTTATCCATCGGGCGCGCAGCGCCCGGAGGACGAAACCAACCAGCGCAACGGCAAGAGCGGCAAGACGGTGCTCACCGGCGATGGCCCGATACGCCTGGATATTCCGCGCGACCGCAACGGCAGTTTCTCGCCGATTCTGATCCCCAAGCATGAGCGCCGTTATACCGGTTTCGATGACAAGATCATCGCCATGTACGCCCGTGGAATGACGGTCAGAGAGATTCGTGCGTTTCTTTCTGAGCAGTACAGCACGGACGTCTCGCCCGATTTCATCAGCTCTGTGACCGACGAGGTCATGGAAGAGATTGGCGCGTGGCAACAGCGCCCGCTGGAGCCGATGTACCCGGTCATTTTCTTTGATGCGCTACGGGTGAAGATCCGCGAAGAAGGCTTGGTACGCAACAAGGCCATTTACCTGGCGTTGGGTGTTTTACCCGACGGGACGCGCGATATCCTGGGCATCTGGATCGAGAACACCGAGGGTGCGAAGTTCTGGATGAAGGTGTTCAACGACCTCAAAACGCGAGGCGTCGAGGACGTGCTGATTGCCGTGACCGATGGCCTCAAGGGCATGCCAGAGGCCCTCAGCGCAGTGTTTCCAGAAACAACACTGCAGACATGCATTGTGCATCTGATTCGCAACAGCCTGGACTACGCGGCTTGGGACAAGCGTCGAGCACTGGCCAAGGCGCTGAAGCCGATTTATCAGGCCATCAACGCAGAAGCGGCTGAGCAGGCCTTGGATGAGTTTGAAAACGGGCCTTGGGGCAAACAGTATCCAACGGTCGTGGCCGCCTGGAGACGCGCTTGGGATCGAGTGATTCCATTCTTTGTTTTCCCGCCCGCCATCCGGAAGGTGATCTATACCACCAACGCGATTGAGAGCATCAATGCTCAGCTACGTAAGATCATAAAGACCCGTGGCCACTTCCCGAACGACGATGCAGCGACCAAACTGATCTGGTTGGGGCTACGAAACATCACGGCAAACTGGGGCTCAGCGGCCCATGACTGGAAAAGTGCGATGAATCAATTTGCGATTCTGTACGGAGATCGGTTCATCAGGCCGACCTGGTGAAAATCAGGGCCTGCCTGACGGCAGGCCATTACCGGCCCGCACACAAAAAATCTGACAGTCCCGCCCAACCATATCCCCCGCCTATCACCCCTTCGCCCAATTAATATTGTACGAACCCAACCCCCTCTCCCAATACTCGCCCCCATGCAGACAGCGTCCCGAGCCGGATGCTCACAGGCGAGGGAATGGGTGATGCGTCATCCATAGAAACGGCCGATTGCCCGGGACGTGGCTGCTGTGAACCGCAAGGTTCCCTTCCCCGCTCTATCAGGAGATCGACTTCAATGATCATCGATATCAGTTGCTATCCCACCGACCTGGTGGACCTCGCCTGGAGGCATGACGGTGACCCCTTCACCGGCGAGCGTCTGCTGGAGATGATGGATGGCCCCTATATGGTCAACGGCAAACCGCGGCGCATCGACAAGTGCTTCATCCAGCCACCCCAGGGCAACACCATCTACACCTGGACCGACGGTGAACTGTCGGGCCGCGAATCCATCGACGCCTACATGGCGTACACCCTGAAGATGGTCCAGACCTACCCCGACCGCTTCATTGGCTGCTTCGTCTACAACCCACGCTGCGGCGTCGAGAACGGCGTCGAGGCGATCGAGCGCTACGTCACCCAGCACGGCTTCAAGATGGTCCAGATGCAGGCCAACATGCACGCCTACCGCCCCGATCGCGCCCTCGACTGGGTGCGGCCGTGTTTCGAGAAATGCGCCGAGCTGGGCATCCCGGTCAAGCTGCACACCGGCGACGGGCCCTACAGCATCCCGTCGGAATGGGTGCCGATGATCAAGGAATTCCCCAACGTCAATTTCATCATGGCGCACTTCGGCGTGCAGACCGGCGGGGTCTACGTGTTCGAGCCGATGCAATGGGCCATGGAACTGCCCAACGTCTACTGCGAATCGGGCTGGTGCCTGCAGTCGCGGATCGTCGAGTTCGCCAAGGTCCTGCCGACCCACAAGATCCTGTTCGGCACCGACACCCCGCCGAACGAGCCGGGCATGTGGTTGCGCCTGCTGGAAGTGCTGTGCCACGAGCCGCCGCAGGGCATGAACCTCGACGAGGACACCCTCGAAGAGTACCTGGGCAACAACACCGCGCGGATGATCGGCCTCGAACCCACCCCGCCACCGCGCACCGTTTGCGAAGCAGAGGCGCAGCTCAAGCGCCCCGTCACCAGCCAATTGGCCAGGAGCTGAAGCGATGATTATCGACACCCATCTGCACCCCACCAACCTGGTCGACGAGGCCTGGCGCCACACCGGCGAACCCTTCACCGGCGAGCGCATGCTCAAGCTGATGGACGGCCCCTACATGATCAACGGCAAGCCACGCCGGATCGACATGGGTTTCATCCAGCCGCCACCGGGCAACACCGGCTACCGTGACGGCAACCGCCGCGGCCGCGAAGGCGTGCGCGACTACATGTCGTACATTTCCGAACTGTGCGTGAAGTACCCGGATCGCTTCATCGGCAACTTCAACTTCAACCCGCGCTGGGGACCGGAAAACGGTGCGGCGGAGCTGGAGTTCCACATCAAGGAATACGGTTTCAAGATGCTCAAGCTGCACGCCAACATGCACGGCTACCGCCCGGACCGCGCGCTGGATTGGCTGCGCCCGGCCATGAAAGTCTGCGCCAAGTACAACATCGTGGTGCTGATCCACACCGGTGACGGGCCGTACACCATCCCGACCATGTTCTACCCGATCATCCGCGAGTTCCCGATGGTCAATTTCATCATCGGCCACTTCGGTATCCAGACCGGCGGCAACTACTCGTTCGAGGCGTTCTGGATGGCGATGGACACCCCCAACGTGTACTGCGAATCGGGCTGGTGCTTCCAGTCGCGGATTGTCGAGTTCGCCAAGGAGTTGCCGCGCAACAAGATCGTCTTCGGCACCGACTCGCCGCCGAACGAACCGGGGATGTGGCTGCGTGAGCTGGAAGTCCTGTGTTCGCCGGCGCCGCAAGGCCTGGGGATCGATGAGGATCACCTGGAGGATTACCTGGGCAACAACATCGCCCGGCTCTGCGGCATCGAGCCGACACCGCCGCCCAAGGACCTGATCGAGGCGGATATTCGCCTGACCACGACCTACCTCTAAGCGCAATACCGGTACTGGTACCTGTGCGAGCGAGCCTGCTCGCGAATGGCCGGCACATCCAACATTGATGCTGGCTGATAAACCGCATTCGCGAGCAGGCTCGCTCCCACAGGGATCTCCACAGAGATCTCTGCGCACATAGCTAATACGAGGTGCATCCATGACCCTCTTCACCCTTGGCGACACCCAGGATTTCCACGTTTTCATCGATGCCTATCGCCAGCAATTCCCCGACGATGTGCTGACCATCAACCAGCCACTGTCGGCCGACCAGGACGTCACTGCGCTGGTCGATGCCCTCGCCGGCCAGGGCCACGAGCCGCTGTTGATCTGCGAGCAGGTCGGCGCACTGGGCGTGCCGGTGGCGACCAACCTGTTCGCCTCGCGCACTCGCATTGCCCGTCTGTTCGGCGTCACTGCGGCGCAGCTCCACGAAACCTTCCAGACTCGCGCCAACAACCCAATCCCGCCACGCTACGTCGAGACCGGCCCGGTGCTCGACGAAATATATGAAGGCGAAGCCGTGGACCTTGCGCTGCTGCCAATGCTCAAGCATTTCGACAGTGACCGCGGGCCCTACATCACCAATGCGGTGATCATCGCCCAGGACCCGGTGACCGGCATCGCCAACATGAGCTATCACCGCTCGATGAAGCATGCGCGCCAGGCCCTGGCCACCAGCCTGCACTCACGCGGCCACCTGTGGCGCATGCTCCAGGCTGCCCGTGAGCGCGGTGAAGAACTGCCGGTGGCGATGGTCATCGGCGCCCATCCGCTGTTCATGCTCGCCGCCGCCGCGCGCCTGCCGTTTGGCAGCGACGAACGCGCCGTGGCCGGTGGTCTGTTCGGCGCGCCGCTGGAACTGGTCAAGACCCCGCGTTATGGCATCGGCGTGCCGGCCTTTGCCGAGTTCGTCCTCGAGGGCGCCATCGACCCCACGGCCTACGCTGAAGAGGGGCCGTTCGGCGAGTTCAGCGGCTACTCCTCCGACCGCTCGACCAACAATGTGTTGCGGGTCGACACCCTGCTGCGGCGCAAGGACGCCTGGCTGGTGGACGTGGTCGGCGGGCGCTACGCCGAGCACCTGACCTTGGCCCGCCTGCCCCGTGAAGCGGAGATGAGCGAGAAGCTCAAGGCGCGCTTCCCGGCAGTGACCGCCGTGCACTACCCCAACTCCGGCACCCACTTTCATTGCTACGTCGCCCTCGACCAGAGCCGCGACGGCGAAGCCCGGCAAATCATGCTGGCATTGCTGGGTTGGGATCCCTACCTGAAAAGCGTGATCGCGGTGGACAGCGACATCGACATCAGCGACGACAGCCAGGTGCTGTGGGCGCTGGCCACGCACTTCCAGCCGCATCAGGACCTGTTCGTCATCGACGGCCTGCCCGGCAGTCCGCTCGACCCTTCGTCCTCGGTCAATGGCACCACCTCGCGCATGGGCCTGGATGCCACCCGCGGTTCGAGCTTCGATGGCATTCGCGCGCAATTGAGTGAAGAGGTGCAAGCCAGGGCCCGGGATCTGCTCGCAGGGCTACGGTCATGACCGCGCAGCGCCTGGTGGTGGGCATCAGCGGCGCCTCGGGCTTTATCTACGGGGTGCGCCTGCTGCAGTTGCTCGCCGAACTGCGCATCGAAAGCCACCTGGTGATCAGCCGCGCGGCGCTGCTGACCATGGCCCACGAGACCGACTACAAGCTGGCCGATGTGACCGCCCTGGCCAGCCACTACCACCGCAGCGATGACGTGGCGGCGGGCATCGCCAGCGGTTCGTTCCGTTGCCTGGGCATGGTGGTCGCGCCCTGTTCGATGCGCACCCTCGGGGAAATAGCCACAGGCACTTCGTCGAGCCTGATCAGCCGCGCTGCCGACGTCACCCTCAAGGAACGCCGCACCCTGGTGCTGATGGCCCGGGAAACCCCGTTGACCCTGGCGCATCTGCGCAACATGACCGCCGTCACCGAAATGGGCGGAATCATCGCCCCGCCCGTGCCGGCGTTCTACGCCCGCCCCGAGAACCTGGCGCAGATGATCGACCACAGCCTGGGCCGAGTCCTCGACCTGTTTGGCCTCGACAGCGGTACGGCACTGCGCTGGCGCGAACCGGACACACACCTCCCCTGTGGGAGTGAGCCTGCTCGCGAAGGCGGTGAGTCAGTCACATCATCGGTGACTGACACGGCCTCTTCGCGAGCAGGCTCGCTCCTACAAAAAGCTCACCCCACATAACCCCATCCCACATCGCCCATTTGCACAAAGCCCCATCGCACATTGACCCGTCAAGGAGCCTCACATGACCACTCCCTTCAACGCCCCAACCCCCAACCGCAAGATCCCCGTCACCATCCTCACCGGCTTCCTCGGCGCCGGCAAAACCACTCTGCTCAATTACATCCTCAAGGAGAACCACGGGCGCAAGATCGCGGTGATCGAGAACGAGTTCGGTGAGGTCGGCATCGACGGCGACCTGGTGCTCAGTTCGGAAACCGAAGAAATCTACGAGATGGTCAACGGCTGCGTGTGCTGCACCGCCGAAGTCCGCGAGGACCTGGTGCGCATCGTCCGCGAACTGGTGGCGCGCCCGGTGCGCCTCGACCATATCCTGATCGAGACCAGCGGCCTGGCCGACCCGTACCCGGTGGCCCAAAGCTTCTTCATCAATGACCCGATCGCCGAGGAAGTGGAACTCGATGCGATCGTGACCATGGTCGACGCCAAGCACGTAGCCCAGCATCTCGAAGACCTGCAACTGGACGGCGTCGACAACCAGGCGGTGGACCAGATTGTCTGCGCCGACCGCATTGTGATCAACAAGGTCGACCTGGTCAGCGAAGCCGAAGTCGCCGCCCTGAGCGCTAAAATCCGTGGCCTCAACGCCACCGCAGAACTGGTCACCAGCCACTACGCGCAGATCGACCTGTCGCGGATCCTCGGCGTGGGCGCCTTCGAGTCGACCCAGAAACTCATGGAGATCGGCGCCGAGCACGAGCACCACGCCGACGATCACCGGCATGAGCATGAACACGATGAACTTGAGCACGAGCACGACCCCAGCGTGTCTTCGGTGGGTATCAGCGTCGACGGCGCGGTCAATCTCGGTGCCTTCCATCGCTGGATCAGCCAGTTGCGCAACGACCAGGCCGAGACCCTGTACCGCATGAAAGGTGTGCTGGCGGTCAAGGACCAGGACCAGCGCTACGTACTGCAGGGCGTGCATAGCCTGGTGGAGTTCCGCGCCTCGACCCTGTGGGGCAATGAGCCGCGCAGCAGCAAGATTGTGTTCATCGGCCGCGACCTGGATCGGGCGGCGCTGAACCAGGGTTTTGCCGCCTGCCTCGCCGGCTGAACAACGCTGGAGCCGGTGGATGGCGGCTCCGGACAGACTGAACGGGTTCCTCTCAACAACAACAAAACGCCAGAGGTTTGACCATGTCTGCAGATTCCGTGACAACCGCCATTCACCCCGTGGACCAGATTTTGCCGGTCCGTCAGATGCTCACCCTAGGCCTGCAACACATGGCCGTCTCGTACATCGGTGCGATCGCCGTGCCGTTGATTGTCGCCAGTGCATTGAAGATGTCCCAGGCCGATACCGTGGTGCTAATCAGTACAACGTTGTTCTGCTCGGGCATCGCCACCCTCCTGCAAACCGTCGGCTTCTGGAAGTTCGGCGTGCGCCTGCCGATTCTCCAGGGGGTGGCCTTCAGCAGCGTCGGCCCAGTGATCGCTATCGGCAGTAATCCGGAGGTCGGCTTCGCCGGGGTCTGCGGGGCGGTGATTGGCGCGGGGATTTTCACCCTGCTGGCGGCACCCTTCGTCGGGCGATTACGACGGTTTTTCCCGCCGGTGGTCACCGGCTGCATTGTCACGGTGATCGGCCTGCAGCTGTTTCCGATTGCCTATGAGTGGGTCGGCGGCGGGCGTCACGCCAGCGACTTCGGCGCACCGGCCTACCTCGCGGTGGCGCTGGTGGTGCTGGTGACCATCCTCTTGGTCAACCGCTTTGGCAGTCCGCTGCTGCGCAACATGGCGGTGCTGGTCGGCATGCTGGTGGGCGCCGGCCTGGCCTACGGGCTGGGCATGGGTGACTTGCACAGCGTGCAGGAATCGCCCTGGGTCACCGTGCCGTACCCCTTCTATTTCGGCCTGCCGACTTTCAGCATCATTCCGATTGCGACCATGGTGGTGGTAATGATCGTGCAGATGGTCGAGTCCATGGGGTTGTTCGTGGCCATTGGCGACATCGTCGACAAGCCGGTGCAGGACAAGCAGGTGATCAACGGCCTGCGCGCCAACGGTCTGGCGAGCACCATCGCCGGCATGTTCGCGGCCTTTCCGTTCATTGCCTTCATGGAAAACGTCGGCCTGGTGATCCTCACCGGGGTGCGCAGCCGCTGGGTGGTGGCCGTCAGCGGCCTGCTGATGTGCGCCATCGCGCTGGTGCCCAAGGCCGGGGCGATCATTGCCTCGATGCCCACCGCCGCCCTCGGCGGCGCCGGGATCGCCATGTTCGGCGTGGTCGCGGCAGCGGGGATTCAGACCCTGGCCAAAGTCGACTACGAGCGCAACCGCTACAACGTGCTGATTGTCGCCTTCACCATCGCCGCCGCGCTGGTGCCGGTGCTCGTCCCAGCGCTGTTCAAGCAATTGCCCGAGTGGAGCCAGCCGTTCCTGCACAGCAGCGTGGTGATCGCCTGCCTGGTCTCGGTGCTGCTCAACGCCGCGCTGAACGGCGTCACCCGCCCGGAAAGCGCCGGCAAGCGCGCCCCGTCCCACAGCCTCTGACTGATTATTTCTGCCCTGGAGAAGTCCATGACATCCACCCAAAACATCCTGATCAAGAACCCGGCGGCGGTGATGACCGGACTCCGTGGCCAGAGCGCTCGCGCCGGCAATGTCGACATTCGCATCAAAGACGGACGCATCAGCGAGATGGCGGCCAACCTTCAAGCGCAGCCCGGCGAGCGGGTAATCGACGCCCGCCATTGCGTGGTGTACCCGGGCTGGGTCAACACCCACCACCACCTGTTCCAGAATCTGCTCAAGGCGGTGCCGGCCGGAATCAATCAGGACCTGCAAGGCTGGCTGGCCAGCGTGCCCTACCCGCGTCTGAATCGCTTTACCCCGCAACTGACGCGCATCGCCGCGCGCCTGGGCATGGCCGAATTGCTGTTGTCGGGAGTCACCACCTGCGCCGACCATCATTACCTGTATCACGCCAACGGCAGCACCGAGAGCGGCGACCAGTTGTTCGAGATCGCCGATGAGTTCGGCCTGCGCTTCGTCCTCTGCCGGGGCGGCGCGCTGGAGTCGGCCAGCGCTCACCCCGGGTTCTCGAAAACCGCGCTGCAGCCGGAAAGCCTCGATCAAATGGTCGGCGACATCGAGCGGCTGAAGTCGCGCTACCACCAGGACGCCCCGGACGCGATGCGCCGGGTGGTGGTGGCGCCGACCACGCCGACCTTCTCGCTGCCGCCCACCCTACTCCGCGAGCTGGCCCACACGGCGCGCGGCATGGGTTTGCGCCTGCACACCCACCTGTCGGAGACGCAGAACTACGTGAATTTCTGCCGCGAGAAATACAACTGCCTGCCGGTGGAATTCGTCGCCGAAAATGAATGGCTGGGCCCGGACGTCTGGTTCGCCCATATGGTCCATCTACAGCCGTCCGAGATCCGCCTGTTGGCGCAGACCGGCAGCGGCATCTCCCACTGCCCGGTGAGCAATGCGCGGCTCGGCAGCGGCATCGCCCCGGTGCCGGCCATGGCCGCCGCCGGCGTGCCGATTTCCCTGGGGGTCGACGGCGTGGCCTCGAACGAATCCGGGAGCATGGTCGGCGAGGCTCACACGGCGTGGCTGATCCACCGTGCCGCCCAGGGCGCCAGTGCGACGACCGCCGAAGAGGTGATCCACTGGGGCACCGCCGGTGGGGCCCAGGTTTTAGGGCTGGGCGCGGTCGGCACCCTGCAAGTCGGGCAAGCGGCGGACCTGGTGCTGTATGGTCTGGATCACCCGCGCTTCCTCGGTTTCCACGACATCGGCGTGGCACCAGTGGTGGCCGGCGAGCCGATTGCCGTGCGCTACAGCCTGGTCGGCGGGCGCCTGGTGGTGGATGACGGAGTGATTCCGGGGCTTGATCTGGCGCAACTGCGTGCCCAAGCCCGTGAAGGAGTGCAGCAGTTGCTGCAGGAGGCGATGGATTAAACGCGAATGAATAAAACGCCGCTTTGAAGTGTTCTCCGAGTGTTGCCCATTAATATGCGCCGCAACTCGGAGAACCTTATGACTATCCGTACCCCTTCCCACAGCGCTCCGCTGCTGATCGCCGGCTACCTGATCGCGCTGCTCGGCAGCCCGCTGGTCCTGGCCCACGGCGAAGAAGACGCACCGCCAGCCCCCAACTGCCCCAAAGGTCAGGTCTGGGACAGCAAGAGCAAACGCTGTCTAAGCCAACAAAGCCGCCTGGTCCCGGATGCCGACCGCACTACGTACGCCTATCGCCTGGCCAAGTCCGGTCGCTACGAAGAAGCCCTGGCCCTGCTCGACACCCTCGAACAACCCAACACCGCGATCGCCCTGAATTATCGCGGCTATGCTACTCGCAAGCTCGGCCGTACCGATGAAGGCATCCAGTACTACCTGGAGTCGGTCAAGCTCGATCCACGCTACGCCAAAGTGCGTGAGTACCTGGGTGAAGCCTATGTGATCAAAGGCCGCCTCGACCTGGCGCAGGAACAGTTACAGCAGATCAAGGCGATTTGCAGCACCACCTGCGAGGAATACCAGGACCTGGCCGAGGCCATTGCCGATTCATCGAATACCTGACGGACTCGAGCACGGGTCACGGAGGTCGCCATCGCCAGCGATCAAGTGGTAAAAGCCGAATTGAGCCAGCACCTGGCACGTCTGTGGCGCTATGGCCTGGTGTTGTCGCGCCAGCGGCATGTCGCCGAAGACTTGGTGCAAGCCACCTGTGTGCGGGCGCTGGAGCGCGCCGGGCAGTTTGTCCCGGGCACCCACATGGACCGCTGGCTGCTGCGCATCCTGCATTCGATCTGGCTCAATGAAGTGCGTGCGCAGAAGGTGCGTCAGGGCGAAGGGCTTTCGCCGGCGGACGCGGTGCTGGCTTTCGATGGCGAACAGGTCGCGCACCTGCATGTGCTGGCTGCGCAGGTGATCCGGCGCGTCGATGCCTTGCCCGAAGCCCAGCGCGAGACGGTGTTCCTGGCGTATGTCGAGGGCTTGTCCTATCGCGAAGTGGCCGAGGTGCTGGCCGTTCCAATCGGCACCGTAATGAGCCGGCTGGCCGCGGCGCGCCTGAAGCTGGCTGAGCACCCACCGCTGCGCTCGGTGTCCAGCAACCCCAGTGGAGAACGGCGATGAGTACGACCTGCAGTGATGAACGGCTGGTGGCTTACCTCGACGGTCAACTGAGCAGCGAAGAACGCCGGCAGTTCGACGACAACCTCGCCCGTGATCCGGCCCTGCAACAGCGCCTGGAGTGGCTGATGCACAGCGACCTGCCGTTTCAGGGCGCCTATGCCAGCCTGCTCGACCAAGCCCCCATGGAGCGCATGAGCCGCATGCTTGAGGTGCTGCCCACGCCACTGCTGGCCACGCCGCTCAATCGCCGGCTGTTCCTCGCCACTGCCGCCGGTTTTCTGGTGGCCGGGGTCGCGGTCGATCGGCTGTTTCTGCACTGGATGGAAGACAAGGAGGAAAAGACCAGCAACTGGCGGGCGCTGGTGGCGGACTATATGTCGCTGTACATCCCGCAGACCCTGGAACATCTGCCAGCCGACCCGGCCGCGCAGTTGGCGCAGTTGCAGATCATCGACCAGCGCCTCGGCCTGCCGCTGACACCCGCCCAGCTGGAGCTGACCCAACCGCGCTTCAAACGCGCGCAGTTGCTCGAATACGATGGCGTGCCCATCGCCCAGATCACTTACCTCGACCCGCTGCACGGCCCCTTCGCCCTGTGCATCACCCGCTCCAACAACGGCCCCCAGGCCCCGGCCCACGAAGTACGGCACGGGATGAATATTGTTTATTGGTCGGGGCAGAATCACGCCTACCTGGTGATCGGCCGCAACTCCCCGGAGGAGTTGGAGGCAATGGCGGTGTTGTTGCGTAGTCGGTTGGATGTCTGATGAGCTTCAGGGATCTGGGGTGCTCACGCCAACGTCGGCAACCACAACCTGAAGCGCGCGCCGCCCAGGGGTGAGGCCTCGACTGTGAGGCTGCCGCCCTGCGCTTCGAGGGCGCGGCGGCTGATGGCCAGGCCGAGGCCGAAGCCGCCGGTGGCGCGGTCGCGGCTGCGGTCGAGGCGGTAGAAAGGCTCGAAGATGCGTTCGCGCTCGTCCTCGGGGATGCCGATGCCGTCGTCATCGACCCAGATTTCACAGCCCTGAGGCGTCACCTGCACGCCGATCTGAATGCGTTTTTCGCAGTAGCGCATGGCGTTGCGCAGCAAGTTCTGGATGGCCCGGGCGGTCAGCCGAGGGTCAAGGCTGAAGCGTTCCAGATGACCGTGCAGCAGCACATCGATAACGATCTGCGGCGACTCCAGCTCTTCATCGACACTGCCAAGGATGCTGTCGATAAATTCGTCCAGCGACACCTCGACCTGCTCCGGCAAGCGCGCCGGATTCTGCAGGCGGCTGTAGGACAGCAGTTCCAGCACCAGTTCATCCAGTTCGCGAATATGCGCCACCAGCCCCTGCAAACGCTCGCGACTGGCCGCCGGCAGCTCATCGGAGAGTGCCAGGGCCAGGCCGAAATCGAGGCGGGTCAGCGGTGTACGCAGCTCGTGGGAGACCGCGTTGAGCAAGTCGCGCTGCTGATTCAGCAGGTTTTCAATGTCGCCCGCCATGGTGTCGAACACCTTTGCCAGGCTGCCGATGTTGGAGGTGGGCGGCAACAGAGTGCGCTCGCCAAGGTGACCCTTGCCGAAGCGTTCGGCAGTGTTTTTCAGGCGTTCCAGATCACGCCAGTGCGGGCGCAACCAGAGTAACAGGCAGGCCAGCAGCGCCGCGCCGATCAGCACGTTGATGCCCCAGTACAGCAAGGCGACGTCCAGCGGGTCCGGCGGCACGATCAGTTTGAGCGCGGTGGTAGCGTCCAGCGGCGCCATGGCCATGGTGCGCCAGCCCCAGTCACCCGTGCGCACGGCCATTTCGCCGCCCTGCAACAGCGAGCGTTCGTGCTCGCTGAAATCGCCATCGCGGATGGGCACCACGGCAATGCGCAACGGCTTGAACTGCTCATCGAGCTGCGCTGCCAGCACCGGCCACTGTTCGTGCGGAACATCGTGGAACTGCTTGACCAGCAGGTTCTGCACACCCCTGGAGTGATCCAGGTTGTAGCTGGAAAAGCGCTCGTGAAACACCGACACCACCAGGTCTGGCACCAGGTAAATCGCCGCACTGAAGGTGACAATGGTGATCAGGTACAGGCGCGTCAGGGCACGGAGCATGGCCTCAGCATTCCCATTCGGAGCGGCTGAACAGATAGCCTTTGCCCCACACGGTCTTGATCTTGCGCGCCTCGCCGGCATGGTCGTCGAACTTGCGCCGCAGCTTGGAAATCGCCACGTCCACCGAGCGGTCGGTGCCGTTGAATTCGATGCCGCGCAGGCGTTGCAGGATCTGGTCACGGCTGAGCACTTCACCGGCATGCCGCGCCAGCACCACCAGCAGGTTGTACTCGCCGCTGGACAACTCCACCGGCTGCGCGCGCCAGGTCACCGTGCGTTCGGACAGGTCGATGCACAGGTTGCCCATGAGAATCTGGTCACTGGCGGTCTGCGGCTCGTTGAGGCTGCTACGGCGCAACAAGGTCCGCACTCGGGCCAGCAGGACTCGGGGTTCGCAGGGTTTGGTGACGTAGTCGTCGGCGCCCATCTCCAGACCCAGCACCTGGTCGTGGCTGTCGTCACGGGCGGTGAGCATGAGGATCGGCAGGCTCGCCGAATCGGCGCGCAGCAGGCGGCAGACCTGCAAACCATCGAGACCGGGCAGCATCAGGTCGAGGATCACCAGATCCGGCGGACTGAGCCGCGCCCGTTCACGCACCTGGTCGCCACGACTGATCACATTGACGTGATAACTGTTGCGTTCCAGGTAGCTGGCAATCAGTTCAGCGAGCGCGGGGTCGTCTTCGACCAGAAGGATGTTGGGCATGGGTGTTCCGAAAAAATGGGGGAGTGCCTGGGGGGTGACGAACCCTTGGAGCGAGCCTGCTCGCTCCAACAGGGGGCATGAGATTGCCCGCAATAAAGAAATCTAGGATATACGCCCCCAACGCCTCCTGAGCAAAACCTTCACACAATTTCACACAGCCAGTACAAAACTTCACCGCTACCCTGTGCGGCTGCCCGTAGCATGCTCGGGTCATTATTGGGGTATTTCCATGTCCAAGCACCTGTTCGCGCCGCTCAGCCTGATTGCCCTGGCACTGCTGCTGAGCGCCTGCGACAAGTCCTCCACCGCCGAGGAAAGCGCGCCGCTGGCCAGCGTGCGCATCGAAACCATCGAAGCCCGACCGCTGTCGATCAGCAGCGAATTGAGCGGGCGAATCGTCGCGCCACGGATCGCCGAAGTGCGTGCCCGGGTCGCCGGGGTGGTCTTGCAACAGGCGTTTCGCGAAGGCAGCGACGTCAAGCAGGGCCAGGTGCTGTTTCGCATCGACCCGGCGCCGTTCAAGGCCGATCTGGACAGCGCCGAGGCCGCTTTGCGCAAGGCCGAAGCCAATGCCTTCCAGGCCCGTCTGCAAGAGCAGCGCTACGCCCAGTTGATCGCCGACAAGGCGGTCAGTGCCCAGGAATACGACAACGCCCGCGCCAATTCACGCCAGACCTCCGCCGACGTCGCCGCCAATCAGGCCGCCGTGCAGCGGGCCAAACTGAACCTGGGCTACGCCACCGTCACCGCGCCGATTTCCGGGCGCATCGGCCGCGCGCTGGTCACCGAAGGCGCCTTGGTCGGGCATAACGAAAGCACGCCACTGGCGCTGATCCAGCAACTGGACCCGATCCACGCCGACGTCACCCAGTCGACCCGTGAACTGAACGAACTGCGCCGCGCCTTCCGCGCCGGCCAGTTGCAGCAGGTCGGCCAGGGCCAGGCCAAGGCCACGCTGATTCAGGACGACGGCAGCCTCTACCCACTGCCCGGCAAGCTGCTGTTCGCCGACATCAGCGTCGACCCAGGCACCGGCCAGATCATCCTGCGCAGCGAGTTCCCCAACCCCGACCTCGACCTGCTGCCCGGCAGTTTCATCCGCGTGCGCCTCGAGCAGGCGGTGAACCAGCAAGGCATCAGCGTGCCGCAACGAGCGATCCTGCGGGACAGCGCCGGCATCGCCCAGGTGCTGCTGCTCGACAGCGAGGCACGGGTCAGCCAGCAGCCGGTGCAACTGGGCCAGGCGCAACAGGACCGCTGGATTGTCACCGAGGGCCTCAAGCCCGGCGACCGCATTGTCATCGAAGGCCTGCAACACGCCCGCCCGGGTGAAAAAGTAGAGATCGACGACACCCCTCTTTCCAAGGCCCTGGTCATCGGGCAGTAGGCAGGACGCAGACTTTATGCCGCAATTCTTTATCGACCGCCCGGTATTCGCCTGGGTGGTCGCGCTGTTTATCCTGCTGGCCGGTGCCCTGGCCATCCCGCAACTGCCCGTGGCCCAGTACCCGGACGTGGCGCCGCCGCAGATCGAGATCTACGCGGTGTACCCCGGCGCGTCGGCGCAGACCGTCGACGAAAGCGTGGTCAGCCTGATCGAGGAAGAACTCAACGGCGCCGACCACCTGCTGTATTTCGAATCCCAGAGCAGCCTCGGTTCGGCGACCATCAAGGCGACCTTCCAGCCCGGCACCAACCCCGAACTGGCCCAGGTCGATGTGCAGAACCGCCTCAAGGTGGTGGAGTCGCGGCTGCCCCAGGCGGTGATCCAGCAAGGCCTGCAGGTGGAAAAAGTCTCGGCCGGCTTTCTGCTGCTGATCACCCTGACCTCCAGCGACGGCAAGCTCGACGACGTGGCGCTCAGCGACTACCTGGCGCGCAACGTGATGAACGAAATCAAGCGCCTGGACGGGGTCGGCAAGGCTTCGTTGTACGGCGCCGAACGGGCCATGCGGATCTGGATCGACCCGCAGAAACTGATTGCCTTCAACCTGACCCCGGCGGACGTCAACGCCGCCATTGTTGCGCAGAACGCCCAGGTCTCGGCCGGCAGCATCGGCGACCTGCCGACCCGCAGCACGCAGCAAATTACCGCCACGGTGCTGGTCAAGGGGCAGCTGTCGAGTCCGGAAGAATTCGCCGATGTCGTCCTCAAGGCCAACCCCGATGGTTCCACGGTGCGCGTCGGCGATGTGGCGCGGGTGGAAATCGGCAGTCAGGAATACCAGTTCTCTACCCGTCTCAATGGCAAACCGTCCACCGCCGTCGGCGTGCAACTTGCACCCGGTGCCAACGCGCTGAACACCGCGACCCTGGTGCGGGCGAAGATGGACGAACTGGCGCGCTATTTCCCTGCGGGCGTCGAGTACAAGATACCCTACGACACCTCGCCCTTCGTCAAGGTCTCGATCACCAAAGTGGTCTACACCCTCGGCGAAGCGATGCTGCTGGTGTTCGCGGTGATGTTCCTGTTCCTGCAGAACATCCGCTACACACTGATCCCGACCCTGGTGGTGCCGGTGGCGCTGATGGGTACGTTCGCGACCATGCTAGCCCTGGGCTTCTCGATCAACGTGCTGACCATGTTCGGCATGGTCCTGGCGATCGGCATTCTGGTGGACGATGCGATTGTGGTGGTGGAGAACGTCGAGCGAATCATGGTCAGCGAAGGCCTGTCGCCCAAGGAAGCCACGCGCAAGGCCATGCAGCAGATCACCGGGGCGATCATCGGCATCACCCTGGTGCTGGTGGCGGTGTTTATCCCGATGGCCTTCATGCAGGGCTCGGTGGGGGTGATCTACCAGCAATTCTCGCTGTCGATGGCCACCTCGATCCTGTTCTCGGCCTTCCTCGCCCTGACCCTGACCCCGGCCCTGTGCGCCACCCTGCTTAAGCCCATCGCCAAGGGCGAGCACCACGAAAAAACCGGTTTCTTCGGCTGGTTCAACCGGCGCTTCGAACAGCTGACGGTGCGTTATGAGGGCTGGGTCAGTTATGCGCTGAAACGCAGCGGCCGTTACCTGCTGATCTATGGCGTGCTGCTGGTGGGTCTCGGCGTGCTGTTCACCCGCCTGCCCTCCTCGTTCCTGCCGGTTGAGGATCAGGGCTACACCATCACCGACATTCAGCTGCCACCGGGTGCGAGCAAGAACCGCACGGTGCAGGTGGTGGAGCAGATCGAAGCGCACAACGCCACCGAACCGGGGATTGGCGACAGCACGGTGATCCTCGGTTTCAGTTTCTCCGGCAGCGGACAGAACGCGGCCCTGGCCTTCAGCACACTGAAGGACTGGTCCGAGCGCGGCAGCGATGACGCGGCGACGTCGATTGCCGACCGCGCCAACATCGCCTTCAGCCAGATCAAGGACGCCGTGGCCTATTCGGTACTGCCGCCGCCGGTGGATGGCCTCGGCACCTCCAGCGGCTTCGAGTTTCGTCTGCAGGACCGTGGAGGTCTGGGCCACAGCACGCTGATGGCGGCGCGCACCGCGTTGCTGGATGCCGCGGAAAAAAGCCCGATCCTCGCCAACGTCCGTGAAAGCGCCCTGGCCGAAGCGCCGCAGGTGCAGTTGATCGTCGACCGCAAGCAGGCCAACGCGCTGGGGGTGTCGTTCGCCGATATCGGCAACGTGCTGTCCACCGCGGTCGGCTCGGCCTACGTCAATGACTTCCCCAACCAGGGCCGGATGCAGCGGGTGGTGGTCCAGGCCGAAGGGGACCAACGCAGCCAGGTCGAGGATTTGCTGAAGATCCACGTGCGCAACAGCAACGGCAAGATGGTGCCGCTGTCGGCCTTCGTCCGTGCCGAGTGGACCCAGGGGCCAAGTCAGTTGACCCGCTACAACGGCTACCCGGCGGTGAGCATTTCCGGCGAGCCGGCGCCCGGCCACAGCACCGGTGAAGCCATGGCGGAGATCGAGCGCCTGGTGGCGCTGGGGCCGGTGGGCCTGGGTCAGGAATGGACCGGGTTGTCGCTGCAGGAACGTCTCTCCGGCAGCCAGGCGCCGATCCTGTTGGGGCTGTCGCTGCTGATCGTGTTCCTGTGCCTGGCAGCCTTGTACGAGAGCTGGTCGATTCCCACTTCGGTGCTGCTGGTGGTGCCGCTGGGGGTATTGGGTGCGGTGCTGGCAGTGACCCTGCGCGGCATGCCCAACGATGTGTTCTTCAAGGTCGGTCTGATCACCATCATCGGCCTTTCGGCGAAGAACGCGATCCTGATCATCGAGTTCGCCAAGAGCCTGTACGACGAGGGCCACGACCTGATCGACGCCACGGTGCAAGCCGCGCGCCTGCGCCTGCGGCCGATCGTCATGACCTCGCTGGCGTTCATCCTCGGCGTGGTACCCCTGGCGATTGCCACCGGTGCCAGCTCGGCCAGCCAGCAGGCGATCGGCACCGGGGTGATCGGCGGAATGATCACTGCGACCCTGGCGGTGGTGTTCGTGCCGGTGTTTTTTGTGGTGGTGATGAAACTGGTGCGCAGATCGCGTTGACCAACACCTGTGGGCTGGCTTGTCTGGATGACGCATCACAGCGAAGATGGTGCTCCATTCAACGTCTATGTTGAATGGGACACCGCCTTCGCCGGCAAGCCGGCTCCTACAGGTGATCCGAGCCGCCCAGGAGGCTACCCGCCCATGCCCCACCCGCTACGCACCCACCCCCGCCTCACCGCCGCCGCACTGCTGGGCATAGCAGTAGGCCTTGTGGCGCCCGCCGATGCCCTGGTGAGCAAGATCCTCATTGGCTGGAATGCAGGGGTCTGGACTTACCTGGTGTTGATGCTGTGGCTGACCATTCGCGCCCGCGCCGAAGAGGTCGAGCGCATTGCCGAAGTCGAGGATGAAAATGCCGGGGCGGTGCTGTTGATCGTCTGTATCGCGGCCATCGCCAGTCTGGTGGCGATCACCGTCGAGCTGGCCGGCACCGGCAGCCTCGACACCTCGCACAAGTTGCTGCGCTACGGGTTTACCGGTGTCACGGTGATCGGCTCGTGGCTGCTGATCGGGATGATTTTCAGCGTGCACTACGCCCGGCTGTTCTACACCTGGGACGGCAAGGAACCGGCGTTGCGCTTTGCCGACGGACTGAAAAAGCCCAATTACTGGGACTTCCTGTACTTCTCCTTCACCATCGGCGTGGCGGTGCAAACCGCTGATGTCGGCGTCGCCACCCGTGACATCCGCAAGATCGTCCTCGCCCAGTCGCTGATCGGTTTCGTGTTCAACACCGCGATTCTCGGCTTCTCGATCAACATCGCCGCAGGCTTGTTTGGCTGAGCCTTTTATCTCCATGTTCATCCCCCCTCTTGACGAGCCAATGGCTTTTGGTGTCTTCTGAAACCGGTTTCAGACTCTGAGACCTAATAATTCCAAAAACAGGTCGTCCATCGTGAACAGTTTTTCCGCCGCCCAACGCAGCCGCGTGACCATGCTTGATGTCGCCGAACGTGCCGGGGTCTCCAAGGCCAGCGTGTCGCGTTTTATCGGCGAGGATCGCGCCCTGCTCTCCGAGGCCACGGCCTTGCGCATCGAGCAGGCAATTAGCGAGCTGGGTTATCGCCCGAACCAGATGGCTCGCGGCCTGAAACGCGGGCGCACGCGGTTGATCGGCATGCTCCTGGCGGATATCCGCAACCCCTATTCGATTGCCGTGATGCATGGCGTGGAAACCGCCTGCCGCCAGCACGGCTACAGCCTGGTGGTGTGCAACACCGACCGCGATGACGAGCAGGAAAGCCAGCACCTGGCGGCCCTGCGCTCGTACAACATCGAAGGCCTGATCGTGAACACCCTCGGCCATCACCCCGACCTGCTCCGCGAACTGCACCGCGAAATGCCCATGGTGCTGGTGGATCGCAAGGTCGAGCAGTTGCACAGCGACCTGGTCGGCCTGGATAACCCGGGCGCCGTCGACACTGCCCTGAGTCATCTTCAGGAGCAGGGCTATCGCGACGTGCTGCTGGTCAGCGAACCCCACGACGGCACCAGTTCGCGGATCGAGCGGGTCGACAGTTTTCACCAGCAGATCGCCAAGCGCCCGTTACTGCGCGGTGCGGCGATCGAGACCGGCGACGACCTGCAATCCCGTATCCAGACCTTCCTCGCCGCCCCGGCAGACGGCCCGAAAGCCTTGTTCTGCGCCAACGGCATAGCCGCGCTCGCCGCCACCCGCGCGTTGCGTGAGCTGGGTTGCGATCTGTTCGGCGAGGTTGGCCTGATCGCCCTTGATGACCTGGACTGGTACCCGTTGGTGGGCAGCGGCATCACTGCGCTTGCCCAGCCGACCGAAGCGATTGGTGCCAGTGCGTTTGATTGCCTGCTCAAGCGTTTGCGGGGCGATCAGGGGCCGATCAGGAGTGTGGATTTTTCGGTACGGTTGGTGGTGCGGGGGTCGACGCGGGGGGTTCTGGGGTGATTGTGAGGGCCTCTTCGCGAGCAGGCTCGCTCCCACAGTAGGTGCGCGCGAGCTGTTTTTTTTGGGTAAAAATGAAACCGGTTTCAGAGGGATAGAACAATGAACAAACCTGCTGTTTCCATCAGCCTTTCCAGCTACGGCGCCGACCTTGTGCGGGCGCGCGGGCAGTTGGCGTTTGTTGAGATTCTGGCTAAAGCCGGGGCGCAACGCATCGAATGGCGCGAAGAATTGCTGACCAGTGAAGACCCAAGGGATCTGGCCCGGGCCGTCGCGCAATGGGGGCTTGAGGCGGTGTATTCCTCGCCCCTGGAGTTGTGGGTGGCCGGGCGTTCGCAGGCCAATCCGCTGCTGTCCGCCACCCTGAAGCGGGCGCAGGCGTTTGGTGCGAAATGGCTGAAGGTCTCCCTGGGTTACTTCACCGAGAACAACGATCTCACGCACCTGTCAGCAGTGCTGGCCGAACACCCCGTGCAGTTGCTGGTGGAAAACGACCAGACCCTGCACGGCGGGCGCATCGAACCCTTCCAGCGTTTTTTCGATGGGATCGAACAACAGCAACTGCCGGTGCAGATGACCTTCGACATTGGCAACTGGCAGTGGCAGGACCAGTGCGCCGCCAGCGCCGCGCGTCTGCTCGGGCGGCATGTTGGCTACGTGCATTGCAAGGCGGTGACCCGTCGGGCCGACAGCAAGCTGGTGGCGATCCCGCCAACGGCAGCCGATGTGCAGACGTGGGAGCAGTTGCTACGGCACATGCCCCACGGCCTTGCCCGTGCCGTGGAATATCCGTTGCAGGCCGATGACCTGCAGCACCTGACCGGTGAACACGTCGCCCTCCTCGCCCAATTGGGCCAGGCGCGGCTGGAGCACGCCCATGTCTGAGATCGATATCCTGTCTTTCGGCGAAACCATGGCCATGCTGGTCGCCGAGCAAACCGGCGACCTGGCCCAGGTGATGAACTTCCACAAGCGCATCGCCGGGGCCGACAGTAACGTCGCCATCGGTCTGTCGCGCCTGGGGTTCCAGGTGGCGTGGTTGAGCCGGGTCGGCAACGATTCCCTTGGACGCTTTGTCCTCGACACCCTGCAAGGCGAAGGCCTGAATTGCGCGCAGGTTGAAATCGATCCCGCGCACCCCACCGGCTTTCAGTTCAAATCCCGCGAAGACGACGGCGCCGATCCGCAGGTGGAGTATTTCCGCCGTGGTTCGGCAGCCAGTCGCCTGTCACCCGCCCACATCGCGCCGAGCCTGCTGCAAGCGCGGCACCTGCATGCCACCGGTATTCCGCCGGCGCTGTCGGACAGTGCGCGGGCGCTGTCTTTTGAGCTGATGACGCAGATGCGTGGCGCCGGCCGCAGTGTCTCGTTCGACCCCAATTTGCGGCCGTCGCTGTGGTCCAGCGAGCAACAGATGATCCGCGAGATCAACCGCCTCGCCGCCCTCGCCCAGTGGGTGCTGCCTGGCTTGAGCGAAGGCCGGTTGCTCACCGGGTTCGACACGCCGGCCGATATCGCCGGGTTCTACCTGGATCAGGGCGCCGAGGCCGTGGTGATCAAACTGGGGGCTGAGGGCGCCTATTACCGCAGCCAGTCTGAGCAGGGCTTCGTCGCCGCCGTGCCGGTGGCCCGGGTTGTCGACACCGTCGGTGCTGGCGACGGCTTTGCCGTGGGCCTGATCAGCGCCCTGCTGGAGAACTGCAGCCTGACCGAGGCGGTGCAGCGTGCGAACTGGATTGGCAGTCGTGCGGTGCAGAGTCGGGGGGATATGGAGGGGCTGCCCACTCGGGCTGAGATGGTCGTTGAATTTGAAACCGTTATCGCGAGCAGGCTCGCGATGAGGCCCTAACAGTCACTGAAAATCTGAACACCCAACCTGCTGCGACAAAAACAACAAGCTCAGGAGCACGACCCATGCAAACGCCGAAACTCGCCACCCGCCGCTGGTGGTACATCATGCCGATTGTCTTTATCACCTACAGCCTGGCGTATCTGGACCGCGCCAACTACGGCTTCGCGGCCGCCTCCGGCATGGCCGCCGACCTGATGATCACCCCGGGGCTGTCGTCGTTGCTCGGCGCGCTGTTTTTCCTCGGCTACTTCTTCTTCCAGATTCCCGGGGCAATCTACGCGCAGAAAAACAGCGTGAAGAAACTGATCTTCGTCAGCCTGATCCTTTGGGGCAGCCTGGCGACCCTGACCGGGGTGGTGTCCAACGCCTACTGGCTGATCGTCATCCGCTTCATGCTCGGGGTGGTCGAAGCCGCGGTGATGCCGGCGATGCTGATTTACTTGTGTCACTGGTTCACCCGCGCCGAACGCTCGCGCGCCAATACCTTCCTGATCCTCGGCAACCCGGTGACCATGCTCTGGATGTCGGTGGTGTCCGGCTACCTGGTGCAGCACTACAGCTGGCGCTGGATGTTCATTGTTGAAGGCTTGCCCGCAGTGCTCTGGGCCTTTATCTGGTGGCGCCTGGCGGATGATCGTCCGGCGCAAGCGAAGTGGCTCAACGACCAGGAAAAGCACGATCTGGAAAGCGCCCTGGCGGCCGAGCAGGTGGGGATCAAGGCGGTGAAGAACTACGCCGAAGCCTTCCGTTCGCCAAAAGTCATCGTCCTCGCCTTGCAGTTTTTCTGCTGGAGCATCGGCGTCTATGGCTTCGTCCTGTGGCTGCCGTCGATCCTCAAGCAAGGCGCGCAGATGGACATGATCGAGGCCGGCTGGCTGTCGGCCTTACCGTATCTGGCGGCCGTGATCGGCATGCTGCTGGTGTCCTGGGGCTCGGACAAACTGCAGAAACGTAAACGTTTTGTCTGGCCGCCGTTGCTGATCGCGTCCTTGGCGTTCTATGGCTCCTACGCCCTGGGGGCCGAACATTTCTGGTGGTCGTACGGCCTGCTGGTCGTGGCCGGTGCCTGCATGTACGCACCTTACGGACCGTTCTTCGCGATCATCCCGGAAATCCTCCCGGCCAACGTCGCGGGCGGCGCCATGGCGCTGATCAATAGCATGGGCGCCCTCGGCTCGTTCGGCGGCTCCTATCTGGTGGGCTACCTGAACAGCGCCACCGGCTCCCCTGGCGCGTCCTTTTTGCTGATGAGCGCTTCGCTGCTGCTGTCGGTGCTACTGACCCTGTGCCTGAAGACCGGCACCAGCGACCGTGAACGGCCCGGCGTTGCCCTGAGCCGCCGCGCCGCCCACCCTTGAATTGATGACGAGACAAGTCCCATGAAAAAGCAGGTCGTTTTATATAAAAAACTCTCGCCGGTATTGATGGCCCGCCTGCACGAACAGTGCGAGGTAACGCTGATCGACAGCCTCGACGCCGAAGGTTTGACCCGGCTACGCGAGGCCCTGCCCCGCGCCCAGGGTCTGCTCGGCGCCAGCCTGAAACTGGACGCCGCATTGCTCGACCTGGCGCCAAATCTGCAGGCCATCGCCAGCGTCTCGGTGGGCGTCGACAACTACGACATCGACTACCTGACCGAACGGCGTATCCTGCTCAGCAACACCCCGGATGTGCTCACCGAAACCACCGCCGACACCGGCTTCGCGCTGATCCTGGCCAGCGCACGGCGGGTGGTGGAGCTGGCCAATCTGGTGCGCGACGGTCAATGGACCCGTAACATCGGTCCCGCCCATTTCGGCAGTGACGTGCACGGCAAAACCCTGGGCATCATCGGCATGGGGCGCATCGGCGAAGCCCTGGCCCAGCGCGGGCACTTCGGCTTCGGCATGCCGGTGCTGTACCACAGTCACTCGCCGAAACCGGCGGTGGAGCAGCGCTTCGACGCGCAATACCGCAGCCTCGACGCGTTGTTGCAGCAAGCCGATTTTGTTTGCCTGACGCTGCCGCTGACCGCCGAGACCGAAGGGCTGATCGGTGCACGGGAGTTCGCGTTGATGCGTCCCGAGACCATCTTCATCAATATCTCCAGGGGCAAGGTGGTCGATGAAGCGGCCATGATCCATGCCCTGCAAACCCGGCAGATTCGTGCAGCAGGCCTGGATGTGTTCGAGCGCGAGCCGCTGGATCCCGCCTCACCACTGCTGGGTCTGGACAACGTGGTGGCCACCCCGCACATGGGCTCGGCCACTCATGAGACCCG
Organism: Pseudomonas fluorescens; assembly: GCF_019212185.1. Lineage (NCBI taxonomy): Bacteria > Pseudomonadati > Pseudomonadota > Gammaproteobacteria > Pseudomonadales > Pseudomonadaceae > Pseudomonas > Pseudomonas fluorescens. Next base: position 3,103,534 of record NZ_CP078138.1, on the reverse strand, counting down.
CGAAGCCATGGCCCGCTGTGCCGTCGACAACTTGCTGGCGGCGATGGCGGGGCAACGGCCGGCCAATCTGGTCAATCCGCAGGCGGTCCGTTAAAGGCTGGGACCAACATAACAGGCGAGGCGCGCAGACCTGACCGCGCCTCCCGAACGACGAACGGTCATTGGCTGCAGATCCTGTGGCGGCTAGCTGATCGAGGCGTCGTTTGCCCTATCCCAAAGGCTGCCCGAGAAATTGTGGGGGCATAAAAAGCTTATAACTCAAGAAATTACCGCAGATCCTGTAGGACGGGGGAACTCCAAGATCGATCCTACAAGCGCTACGCGATACGACTGACAGCCATTTCCCACGCGCTCGATTAGAGTGCGCTACCTGTCAGGTTTGACAGGTTCCAAGCAAGCTGAATCACGCTATAAGAATCCCGTATCTGCAGCTTTTACAGATGCCTGAAGGTTGGCCGCGCACGCCATTTTGCAGTTGGAAAGTTACGCCGCGCCCACGCCGTCATTGATGATGAATGGGAGATTCAGCCATGCACCGTTCCGCCACCGTAGCAGTTCATCCATTGCCCGTTCCGCCACCCTTGCTGCCCAAGGAGAAAGCCCCTGAGAAACCCATCAAACTGACGCTTCGGGAAAAAGAAATCCTGCAGTGGACTGCCGCTGGCAAGTCGTCCTGGGAGATTGCCCGGATCCTCAGTCGGACCGAAGCGGGTGTGAATTACCATTTTTGCAACATCCGCCGAAAATTCGGTGTGAGGTCACGCTGGGTCGCTCTGGTCATGGCGATGGAACTGGGTTTGATTGCAAGTCCCTGAACCATCCGGACGCAGTGGTCAGCGTGTCATCGACCCCTGTTGAGACATTTCATGAATTCGGAACATGTACCGCCCGCCTCATGCTCAACCCTTGCCCGTCCAATTGCCCGTGACGACAGGCTGGTGTCGCATGGGCAACGCTCAAATACGCCTTTGCGTGTGATCATCGCCGACGACCACCCGGTGGTACTGGTGGGCGCCGAGGTAGCCCTGAGCGCAGCGCCAGGTACATCTTTAACGATCGTGGCCCAAGCCAACAACGCCGATGAACTGATTGACCACCTGCAACGGACCTCTTGCGATCTGCTGATCAGTGACTACTCGATGCCCTGCGGACGTTTTCCCGATGGTCTGGCGCTAATGGGCTATCTGCGGCGGCACTACAGTCACCTGCCCTTGATCGTGATGACCATGCTGCGCAACCCTTCGCTGCTGCAAGCGTTGCTCAGTGTGGGCGTCAGCGGACTGTTCGATAAACGCAGTCCGCTGGCTGACCTCAAGCGCGCGGTGAACGCAGTCAGCAAGGGACGCCGGTACCTCTGCCCGACCTTCGCGCAGATTCTGCAGACGCAGACCCTGTCTACGTCGGGTTTGCAAGCGCCTTCGGTGCACCTCTCGGAGCGGGAACTGGAGGTGGTGCGCTTGTTTGTCCAGGGCCTGTCCGGACGGCAAATCGCCGCACAACTGAACCGCAGCGAAAAAACCATCAGCCGCCAAAAAAGAACCGCCATGGACAAGTTGGGACTGGTCCATGACGGTGGGTTGGTGGAGTTTGCTCGGGTGAGTGGGCTAAATGATTAATGCGTGGGCAATGAAATGAAAGCGTACCCACGACAATGCGAATACGCTCAGATCGCTTCAGCAACCTCAGAACTACTGGAATCGATCTCTATCAGGGCGCCTCACGTCTAACGCTGAACGTTGTGGTGCCTGATGAAACTTGACTCCTGTCGGATCAAGCCCGCCTTTATTCAAGTAATCGTTCCTTGCAATGGATGACATGTTCTTGAATTGCTCTTTGGTTACTGGCTTTGGTACTCGCGGTGCCGGTGGCTGTGCCGAGGGGGGCTTGGACGCTGTCTTTTGCACTTGCGACGCAGGCGCGCTCCTTGAATCAAAGAAAGTGCCCGAGCGCGCATCCGGTGCACGGCTCGCTCCAACGGCAGGGCCGCGCACCAAAGGGCTGGCCGGTGTTGATGACACAGCCCCGGACCTGCCAGTGCTGGCAATGGAGCGTCCCGAAGATACTGCACCGCTCGCACTTGCTGGCGCTGTCCTGCTACCGGTAGACATTGTCCATCCTGAAAGGAGGTCATCTGGAGCGAATGCAACTGTGTTTGCTGGTACCGCGTCAGCAGCGCGAAACAATGTACGCCCACCGCTGGCGAGCCCTCTTCCTCCTTTGGCGAGATCATCGCCATTCATAAGAACCGATAGCAACAAACCCAATTTAGTAGGCACATGCCCAGTCTCATCGGCATACCCCACCGGATCCCCCATCACATACATATAAGCATTCAGCCCCCCGTCGCCAAACGGACTCCTATTGTCCGGAATATGAAACCTCATTAGGAACGGACTGAACGCTCGATACCCATTGCCCAGCAGATACCGGCCGCCCGGTGTCTCCCGCCGTTCGCCGTTGTACCCCAACGCACCCTCCCCGCCAGTCGAATAACCGTAGGGCGAATAAGCGATGTCTTCGTGTTTGTCCCGGCTGACCTCGCACAACACGCTGTTCTTGTCGTCGCGGGCCTGCATCAGGACTTTGGGTTAGCACCGCCTTTGCGCTCTGCGAGCACCTCGCTGTTGCCACGCATGAAAGTGCTGCTATTGGCACCCTGAATCAGGTTGCTCAACTGACCATCCTGGTAGAAGCGCTGCTCGTCGTTCTTTTTGGCAAGGATATCCAGCGGGTCGTAGAGATGGGTGTCAGGTGCTTCATCGGTTAAGGCACTGATGGTTTCCAAGCGACCGTGGATGTCATAGCCGAGCGTTCGCCCCTCTTCATCGCGGATCAACTCGCCATTATCGTTGTATAGCAGCTCGATGACCTGGGGCTGGTAATCGGGATGATCGTTGGTCACGGACGTTAACTGGGCAGGGTCTTTTTCGTTTTCGTATGCATAGTCCGCAGTATTATCGCTATCAGGTGACCAGGTTTTCACCAGCACGATGTTGTCGATCTCATCGAACATGAAAAGCTGCAGTTCGATCGGCTTGCCATAAGGGTCCACCGGTGGCTGAGTTCCACTGCACTCGTACAACTCAAGACGCCCACGAACGTCATATTCGTACCTCTCGTGGCGCAGCACTTCCCCTGTGCCCTGCTCTTCCAGAATGCGCTCGACCAAGCCGTCAACTGCGTTATAGACCTGGGTCAACTGCTGAGCCGGAGCCACACCAAAGTCGAACTCGCGCAATACCTCGCGACCGAGGTCGTCGTAAGTCAGCTTGATCTTCAGGGATTGCGCGCCGTCGGTGGTTTGAATGGTTTCGGTTTGTCCCTGGGCGTTATAGGTGAAGGTGGCTACGGTGGTGCCGAGCGTCGTACTTTTAAGCAGGCCGGTGGACTTGTCATAGTCATGGTGCTGAACCTGGTTCAGCACATCGGTGTACTTCAACAAACGGGCCTGGCGGCTGTAGTGATAGAACATACTGAAGCTTTCACCGCCGGCTTCCGTTCGGGTTTCACTCTTGATTTCCCCGGTCGAAAAATAGTCGCGTGAAAGGGCCAGGCCGTTTTCCTGACAGCTCTTGAGTCGGGCATTCTGCCCATCGTAGTTGAATTCAGCCTTGACGCCGTTCTTGGCGGAGCGCTCCAGCGGGTCTTCACCGAGAACAGGCAAGTAGGTGTAGTCGACCTCTTCCTTCGAGGGCCGGGTGACCTTGTAAGGTTGAGTCAGCCCGGGATTGAAATCATAGGTGGTCACGCGACCGCCGGTGATCGATTCAATCATGCGATCGAGACCGTCAAACTGCTGTTGGCCCAGCTCCTTGCCATTCACGCCAATCCAGATAGGCAGGTCCTCGCTGCTATGTGGCGCATAACGCCGTTCCACCACCGCGTCGTCCGGCAAAGTGCTTTTGACCATCCGGTCGAATGCATCGTAGATATAACGGGTAGTACGGCTCAGGGCATCGGTTTCTTCGGTGCTGCGCCCGAGGCCGTCGTAGCGGTGATGATGTTCGCTCAGTGGCTCGACGCGCGGGTCGTTCGGGTCATCACCCAAGGCATAACGCTTGACCCAGTCGGGCTTCTCGAACAGGTTGTTCAGCGTGACAGTCTTGCCCATGCCCTCGATCCAAGTGGTGGTCACTTGCTTGACCGGGTCGGTGACTTCGTGTTCGAGCACACCGTCCGGGCGCAGCACGCTGCACTGCTCGCCCCACTGGTCGTAGGTGTAGCGACTGGTCAGGATCAGATCGTCGCGGGCCTGCGCACTGCACCAGTCGAGTTCGGTTTCCTCCTCCAATTGGCCGAGGGCGTTGTAGCGTGCGGAGTAGGTATCTCGAAACGCTTCGGCCTGGACGCCGCTGCGGTTGTCGGTGTCCTGGCGCTGCTCCTGGATCGCCCGGTTAAGGCCGTCGAACAGGGTGCGGGTCTGCACGCCCTTGACGTCGATGGCGATCTGGCTGGCCTGTTGCCCGTCGGCATTGGTCAAGGTGTAGCGGTAGTTGCGGGCGCCTTCATACAGGGCATCGCCAGGGGCCACGGTTTCGCTCAGCACCCGGTGCAAGCGATCATAGGTGTAGCGGATCTGCACGCCGTTGTCGTCGCGGGTCAGCAAGGGCTGGCCGTGTAACAACGAATCTTCGCTGTTGACAATCTTGCGGGTGTGTTTACCGCCCACGCCATGGTCAAAACCGGTCAGGGTCTCGGTGGTCTGCAACACGGTTTCGCCCACAAAGGTGCTGTTGAGTTTTGCGTAGGCGTAGTCGGTAGTGGTAGTCAGACCGTTGAGGGTCAGGGCCTGCTGCTGGCGCCGACCATGCAGTAACGGATTGTCGGGCTGGTTGAAGGTCTGGTAGACCAGCTGTTGCAGCAACTCCTCCTGATTGAAGATCCGGTCGACCCGTTGTTGCAGCACCTCCTGCCGGTTGGAGGTCTGGGACTTCAGCTGTTGCAGCAACTTCTGCCGGTTGCCGTTGACCTGATACAGAGCCTCTTCGGTCAGCACCAGCCAGTCGTTGCTGACAGAGCCCCTGAGCGGTGGCATCAGGGCGTAACGGTGACGGGTGCGCAACACCGGTGCACCGGCTTGTTGTCCAGTGGCCGGGGTCACGGTTTTCTCTCGCAGCGACCGCACGAAACCGCCCGGGTCGGGCGGGCATTCACCGGGCACTCCGCCAACTGGGAAGTAGCTGTAGGTTTCCTTGATGCCGTTGGCCTGCACCTGCTCGGTAAGGTTGCCGTGGGTGTCGAAACTGGTCAGCACCTTTTCCGAGCGCGCAGTGCTGCCAACACTCCAGCGGGTTTCCACGATTTTGGCCAACTGGCACTGCGGGCTTTGGTTGCTGAATGGCGCGTCAAGATTGTCATCGGCGTAGTAGGTGGTGAACACCTGATGCACCTTGTCACCCTGGGTGGTCTTTTCCTCGGTCAGCAGGTGAAAGCGGTTGAAGGTGCGCTCGATGCTGCGCACCGCCACACCGCCGGCGTAGTGGGTTTCGGTGGTGCCGTAGCGATAACGCTCGGTGATCTTGTAGAGGTTGTCCAGGCCGTCGTCGGTCCAACTGATGCTGGAGCCGTTGCCGATGAAGTTGAAGCTGCTGCCCGGCAGGTTGCTGTTGTCGTAGCTGTAGTGCACTTCCTGCGTCGGCTGGCCAAAGCCGGGGTGAATCGAATGTTTGAAGACCCTCGGCAACGGCGCCCGCGCATTACCCGGAAAACCATGGCCGTTGCCGGCGTACTCGATGATTTCGTGGCCGCCGACTGGGGTCCACACCTCGGTGATGCAATGCAAGCCTTTCTCGGTTTGATACTTGAAGCGCCAGGACGCCTGTTCTTCGGTGGGCAACACCACTTCATACACTTCGTCGCCCGGCCCGCTGTTACGCAGCTTCATCACGAAGCGGGCCGCCGCGCCGCCGGGGGTGCCGTCTGGGCGCAGAAGCAATTCGATTTCGCTGTGACCGGGTTGCGGCAGATTGACTTGCACAAGCACCACGCCCTGGCCGTCGGTGACGGTGTGCAAGCGGCGCAGGCCGGAGCCGTAAGGCAGGTACGCCAGATTGATCTTGTAGCCTTCGGCGCTGTAAAGGGTTTCAGGCAGCGCCAGGCGACCCTCGAGCCGCAGCATTTCGGTCATGCCGGACTTGTGCACCACCCGATACAGCCCTGGGGCGTCCTCGTAAAAGAAGAAACTTTTAATTTTCTGCTCTTGCATCTCCAGGCGGTTACCGACCATGTTGGTGACCTTGAAGGTCTCGCCGCTGGACAATGCCAGGACTTGGGTGCCGGGGTCGTATTGCGAGAGCTGGAGTTCCCAACCGAGACCGAAGCCGGTGTTCAAGGTATTGAGGGGGTTGAAGCCCAGTTTCAAGGGCAACACCGGGCCGCTGAGGTCGTTGCATTTTATTTCGGGTAAAGACAAGTTGACCGTATATTGCCCGGTGCGTGGATCAACCCCGGGTTGTACGAAACTGAGGAAGTTGAAAGCATTGGAATGCACAGCAGTGGACGCAGCCATGAAAATCACCGTTCACACGTGGAATAGTTAACACATTTTCAAAAGATGCCGTGCGCGATACAGGAAGTCATCGCACACGGCCGCTTGCTATTAAGTCAGTACATTCAACAACAACTTATTACGATTATCAGGCGCGACCCTGAAGCTCAACCGATGACGATTGCCTTCCAGATCCAACAAGGCTGCAACTATCGAAATATCATTCAACGCCAGCAAGTCCGTTGCCGTCGAACGACGCAAATCATCAACGCGCGTCAATGTCAGCATGAGCTGGCCGGAGACCGGATCTTCTGCATTCTCATAAACCGGCTTCAATACAGGCACCGCTCTCTTTCCAAGAATATCGTCGAACGAAATAACGCGATTTTCTGGTTTGTTTTCCTGCTGGGGAGGAAAAGTATGGAACGCATAACCGGTATAACTGAACATTGTCTCGTTGCCGTACCCGCTTTCCCACTGCACCAGCGACTGATGCCCTTCAAAATTACAACGGGTAAACAATAAGTCCCGGGCGCCTTCGCGTTTATAACCCACACGCCAGTAATCGGTGGTCTTGAGGAAGTAGTCGAAATCGTTTTCGCCCGCTGGCAGCGGATCCCATCCAGGGCCGGTGGGGCGTCCTTGCCCCTCTTTGCCCCCCCCGGCCACGCGGTCGTCCCTGAAGGTGTAATCGCTCGCCACTTTCACCGGCGGCACTACGGGCTTGAGCGTCACGTGCCCCTCGTCGTCGTTGTTGTTTTCGCTGGGATGAAGGTCCGAATAAAAAGTGCCCTGATCGTTACTGCCGGTGAATGACGCCACGAATCGTTCGATCGGTGGCGCTTGAGTCGGACTTGGACCCCGGACATGCACGTATAGATCAAGATCCGTAACCAGCACGTTGTCCGGCGGTGTCACATCCTGGGATTGAGGTGCCGAACTCATGATGAATCGATTCCTCTCCAGACTGGTCGCCCAGACGATCGGGCTGCCGGCTTCGATCCCTTCTTCACCCACCCCCAGGAAGGGCAATTCGTCCCGGTTACCCTTGGTCACCAGCTTCATGCTGGCCTTTTCGTCCTCGTTCAATTCATAGACAGTTCCGCTCACCGGCGATGTTTCAACGAGAATTTTCACCGACATCTGCTGCATGCCATTGGAATAGGCAGAGTCGACAATCTTCCTGATGTTGAATGTCTTCAGACCCGTCCAGCTCTCCTCTGTGCGGCTATTGGTCAATTCGACGATGCTGTAGCCGTAATACTGCACCAGACCCGCGGTATCGAGCAGTTCGCAGACGACAACGGCCACCGGGTGAGTGAACGTGGCAGGCGCGGTATACAACCCGGCGTCCGACACCGCCCCTTCGCCATACACCGTCCAACGACGCTTGAGCGAGGGTTGCCTGGCGTTCTCCACCAACTGGATTGTTGCCGAACGGTTGAGCCCCCGTGTAAAGCCTGGAGTGACATCAAAGTCGACGGCGTATTTAAGCAACAGTACCGAAGCCTTGACCGTCTCACCGGTTGCACCATTTCGCGCCTCGATGTGCTGCACGACGATGTCCTCGGCCAACGGCTGTGCGGGTGGCGTATAGGTAGCGGAATTACCGCTGGCAACCAACGAGCCATGCTGAGGCTGACTCCAGGTCAACGCGGCGTCCCTCACCGTGGAAGCAACCAGGGTGACCGGCTGCTGAGTGCCGCGTAAATACATCGGTACGAACCTCGGCGAAATCGACATCGGCTCCGTCACCACCAGCAGCAAGGCCGAGACCCGATGCTGCACGCCGGTAGCCGGGTCGGTGTAGGACGCCGTAATGACGTTGCGCACCGTTTCCCGACCGAGACGGTCGAAAGCCACCGGGATGTACAACCCGTTGGTTCGCCCGATCTCCCCGGCAGAACCATTGGTGTTCAGGCTGCGCAGGCTCCAGGTCACACCACTGAGCGGCTTGCCATCGCGAAGGGCGCGGTATTGAAAGGGGCTGCTGCCAGCCTGCAGGCTCTGCAACGGCGGGTCGATGGTAATCGCCGTGCGGGACGGGTCAATGTTGCCAAAAATCGCCAGGTCATTCGGTGTATCCCGGTCCCGTTCGATGAATACGTTTTGTTCGCCGGGAAACAGCAGACTGGAAATCAGCGCCAACTTGTCCTCGTCGGCGTGGGCAGCAAACTCCTTGGCCACAATCACCGTCGCCGAATACATGTCGCCCTGGGCGTCCTGATCGTCGGGGATCAGGTACGGGAAGTCCGGGGGCGGCATGCCGCCCCCGAACTCGCTGGCCTTGACCTGGATGAACACCACCACCGCACCGTCCTGATAGGTCGAGGATTTCACGTCATTGCCACCCGGAGCGGCCTGAGTACGAATTTCGAAGCGCTTCGGCGTCAGCGGGTTGTATCCGTTGAGATCGAGCAATCCCAGTACGAACTGCCGTCGATGGGCATCAAGGGCTCTGAAGCGTTCATCGAAATACCTGCCGAGCGCCCGTCGCGCTTCACTGGATTCGGCCAGGTCGCACTCGAATTTTGTCCCGCGGGACAAATCGAGAATGACTCGGCCCAAATAATCGACTTCACCGGTTGCCACCGCCAAATCAACCTCAACCTTTACCGTGTAATTCATTGCCTCGGTAATCGGAAATGATTTGAGCAGCGTGGTCATTGCGTTAGCGGTGCTGTACGACGTATAGGTGCCGGACAGAATACTCAGTGTCAGCGTGGCGGCCGAATTATTGAAATCGGCACTTTCAAATGAAAGTCGCGGCGCCCCCAACACAATGTCGAACAGCTCTGCATATTCAGTTTTATCATCATGGGTAAAGGCAGTACCCGAGAAAGGCGGCATATACGCGTTGCCGTCATACTTGTCGATCCACTGCTGTAAAAGAATCCGGTTCAGTCGGGTCCTGTTGAACACGGTAATTGCACCCCAACCACGGGTGATCGAACCAGCTTTCATTTTTTCAAGAATAGAGGCGCGCGAATTGCCTGCCATGATAGTTCTCCAAAAATAATAGCAATATCGATGTTGCTGCAGAACAAACTGTTCCGCCGCTCAATAGTCAGAAAGATTATCAACCGGTTTATCAGGAAGTTCGATCAACGGATAGGTCAGGAGAATCCAGCAGTCGTCGTCGTCTCGAGTGGCCTTGACCAAGGCAAATCGATGCGGTGAAGAAGGATCACTGGTGTACATGCCTGAACTACTATCGACACTGCCGTTGCCGGCGACAACTTCCAATTCAGCCGTCACCGGGCGATCACGATTGTCTGTGACTTTCAGTTTGGCCTTGCCGGCAGGGAACGAGGATTGCTCCAGATCGACGACCATTTTCAAATCCTGCGGAAAATGGTTAACCACCACATAGGCCGTCTGTGTTTTACCCGTCGCGACGTTTTTCACCTCGATTTCATCTACCGTAAAGGTGCCGTCAACGTCATTGTTTTTCGGGCCGGCGGTGTAGGTGTTCTTGCCGTCCGGCTCGGCCCGCAGCGGAATGCTGCCGTCGCCTTTCTTGACCCGCCATTCCAGAATACCTTCGCCCAAGGTATTGGCCGACAGACTCCGGGTGATGGGTGCTCCGGAAGCCGGGGAAGCGTTGCAGATTTGCACCACCGGGTTAACGGTAATATCGCGCACAACCACCGTCACCAGGCTCGAACTGCTGAATGTGGAAGCCGTATCGGTGGCGGTGACAATGGCCCGCACGAAAGTGCCGTCGATCGCGCCGATTGCCGGCGATGTATAGACGCCGGTGTCCGGGTTGATCGCTCCGAAGCTGCCTTTGCTGCCAGGAACGGCGTTGACGCTCCATTTCACGGTGCCGGTGAACTCGGGTGCGACTTTGAATGTATGGGTTGCGCCGTGACCCATCAGGTGGTCTTGGGGGGTGATGGCGAAGGGAGAGCTGATTTGGCCGAATAGCGCAAGGTCGCCCGGCACTTTCACTTCCTTGGGTTTTACCAACTCGTGGTTACTGAATAAAATGCTGTTCAGTACAAATACATCGATATCTTTTAACGCAAAAAACACACTTTGTATTGGGTGTCTTAGACCAAACAAAATACTTTGCCGAATTACATTATTAATAGCCACAAATTCCCGCACAACTCGGGCATCTGTAACGCCCGCATTTTCTACGCCAGCATCAGCTTCAGGCTCCCCAGCCTGTTCAAACGCAAGTGCACCTGACTGTTGATTAATGCCTATCTTGATATTTGTTTTATATCGCCAATGCAAAATAACATTCTGCGGGTGCGGTCCCGAACCTCCAATATTCCGGAGCACATACTGGTATTGATTGACATCACGTCCACGACCGGCAAACTCTAGCAAAATGCATTCATTTTCTGCCTCATGTGCAGACGTTCGAACACTCAATGGATTGACTGATGCAATTAAAAGATCAGGATTAACGGGATTGGCCTGAATAGTATAGTCTTCGCCAACATACAACCCGCCGGGCACGCGAATAAAGGACAACCCTGGCTTCGCGGTCAACTTGATAAAGCCTGGTGAATACGTGTCACTCTGAAGAAAATCGGAACCTGCCGGCATCGGGTTCGCTGATCTACGGACCCCAGCGTAAATAATCTTCTCCATCAGTAATTTATTACTGAGTAAAAGAGCACAGTCATACCCTCCTGCCCCATCATCCGGAATAAGACTCTTCCAGTCATCCCTGGGTGGCATCCCACCCTCTGCGTCCCCCTCCATACGAACAAACAGCTCCACCACCCCATCACCAAAGTTGCTGGAACCCCGTGACGCAGCCCCCGGTGCCGTTAGGGTCCGCAATATGAAAGACTGCGGCTTCAAATACTGTTGATCGGTATAAGCAATCTTGCCAAGTCGGAAAAGCCGTTTTTCCCGGTCAGCTTCTCTATAGTATTTTTTAAAGAAAGCCCCCCCTTGCCGCCGCTCATGCAGGGTATTGGCAAAACTCAACTCCCAGTTGCCCTTTGCTGTTACCGGATCGCCCAGGTCCAACACGACTTCGCCTGTGTCCTTGCCTACCGTGCCACTGGTTTTTGAAAGCGCCACTTCTTCAGCAATCAACTCGGGATGGTCGAGTGCATCCAGCGACTTGATCGCAATAGCCCGTTTATGGCCCAGCGCGTTGTCAATAGCCACTTGGCCGCCGCCCACGACCGCCATCGTCATGCGCACTTCCCCGCCCGCGGTCTTTGAACTGTCTTCAAAGGACAGGCGCGGCCAATCCGTGACCCAATCGATCAGGTGCTCCCAGTTGGCATCGCCGGTGGGCACCGGTTTGTTGATCGGGTCCATATAACTGTCGGAAGTAAACTTATTGATATAGTCCTGCGCCAGCAATTGATTGCATTTATTGCGATTGTAAGAGACCACCGCTCCCCAGCCTTCAGTCCGAGGCTTGATTGCCAGCCATTCCAGCAGTTCTTTCTTCGTATAGGTCGCCATGACATTTCCCTCGTTCAAGTAGTATTCCCGTGCGCCAGGGTCGCGGCAGCCGCCGCCATCAATAGGTACTCGAGAAAAAACACAGCCAATAGATGTACAAATCAATTGATCAACGTAAGCTCCGGAGAGTCCGGAAATGACAAGTGGGTTCGTCCACCGTCAAAACTCACCGTAACAGACACTTTGAACTTATTGTTTAACCCCACTTGATTGACAAGAAAGTCCTTGGCCAACCACGACTCTTTAACCTTGCCAACGTCAGCAGCCGTAACGACATAGTCCTTCAGCAAGTAATGATCCTTGTTGATGACTTTAATATTTAGAATCTGTCCTTCGTGCAGGTAGGACCACTGTGCAAGGTTGTACTTTGCACCTCGCGGATCCGTGATCAATCCGAGAGATAGTTTGCCGCCCGTACCCTGTGCCAATTCACACTGGATGGTCGGGAAGCGGTTCTGCGGGAACGGCTTGACCTTCAGGTAGACAAACTTGGAGTCCTGATAGTTTTCCGCAGGTTCACCGCTTGGCACCACGCGGTAATACACGCTGAGTCGCTCACGGGCCCCCTCGCCTGCGCCCATGTGCATCGCAATGGCGTTTTTCGGGATGGTGAAGGTTTTTCGATCGGCCGCGACGGGAATGGCCACATGGCCTGGCTCGCCAGGCTTGCCCCAATGAAGATGCACACTATCATTTGCGCCAATCACTGCGCCGTCGGGTACGCTCGCCTGACTGCCGGCCGTGGTGACGCCAGCATCCATCATTCGCTCGTTGGGATCGTCACCGGGTTCCTGAGCGGTGTTGGCAATTTCCGGTAGGGGCAGTTCCAGGGGTTTACGAATCAGCAGGGACAATGGGTCGCCCGCCAACGACTGCCCGGAGCGGGCATACTGATAGAGTAGTTCGGCACTCTTGCCGTTATTGCTCAATAGCCAGGCGTGGTCGAGGTGGAACGTCAGTACACCACTGTCGATCGTCGACGGATCGATTCTGATACTCACATGAGCGCCGATATCCGCCGCCACACTGCTGTAGAGCGTCACAACGTCCCCACTGAGGGCACCCGGATACAACGTGATTCGCACCGTGATGCCATCGGGAAACAGTTCCGGATCCAGCGGGCCACCGCCATGTCGATCAATGACCGGGGCTGGCAAATAGGGTTGAGTCGGGGGGACGATTCTGAAGTTTTGCTGCGCCGAGATAGTGACGTTGCCGCCACCTGCGTAGGCAACTTCGTAATGCAACTCGAGACGACCTTTTTCGAGCAGCATGACGTCTGTTCGACCCACCAGACGTGTCAGAGGACGCCCTACATCGGCGTTTGTCACTGTCCAGACCGGGCTCAAGGGGCGCCGCGCGCCGGTTTCAGTAAAGCCAACCCATTTCAGCGTGACCTTGTCACCCTCGCCCATGGCTGCATAAGGCGGCACTGAAACCGATACACCGTTGCTGGGCAGCACATTGCGGTCCGCGTCCAGTTCCAATCCGTGGGACTGCTTGATCTGCGGAACCGGCAACTGAGTGGTTGCCGAGGCTCGCACGCCCACATAGAAAAATAAACGTTTGGACTCGTCAGGACTGGGCAAGGGTTCGCCGGGCAATTGAACTGTATACGAATAAAACACCCAGCCCTGATCCAGGTCTTTCAACAGGGCATTGGGGAACTCTATCGGTAACCCTTCCGGCACCAGGGTGTCGTCGATTGGCCAGGCGTTATCGAAATTATCGCCAGCATCACCCGACGCGGTGCACCCCCGCCAGTTCGGATAAATAAAACCTCCTTTGGCGGCATCGATACCCGGAAAATAAACGTGGGTGACTAAATTCCTGCTTCCCAGTTGATCAAGATCAAGTGCGTTATCCGCGTTCAAGGGGACTTTTGGTGCTGGATTAGCCGCGGTCATGTCCACGCTCCATCATTGATTGTAGGGCCATCGCCCTGATTCTTGTGTGCACCGTATGACAGGTGTTGGGAGTATTTTTTACGCCTGATTGATCGACTTGCCCACTATCAGAACTGCTAGGTTGTCAGAAGTGGAATCAGGGGTATTCTTATTTTAAATGAACAGTTGCCACTGAAAAAACTGACCACTCAGGCGTGCCAACAATGCACATTTATACGGGAGCTAAAGCAATGAATTCCGGATTTATCGTATTCGACAAGGACCCGAACAAATATAAATACGAGTTAAAAGAATGGTCTGACTTCATCTCCCGGGGCAATATCAACATGGATGATACACTCATCTTGGAAAGCGCCCGCTCAGCCGTTACGATTACATTCGAGATCGCTGGTGATTTTCGCGCCACTGTCACAATCCGACTCATCAAAAACTCCTTTACAACTGAAAAATTTACCGTCCACTCGCTATTAACCCACGCGCCAGGAACTGTCATATTGCCCGGAGTTCGTGTCACCGCCGCCGAAGGAAAGCCACACCAAGTAAAATGGGTAACGCGCATAACAATACAAATGGGTATCTAATCAACGTATAACAACCTTCAGTCACGACTTTACGACACTCACAACACCACACGCCTGCCTTTTTTTAATCTCAGCAGTGAAACAGACCGCGAGCACAAACAACCATTAACCCGTTGATTTGGACTTCACACAGAACATTCAATTCTCCTTTACGAGGTCTCACCATGGAAACCTTCAAGTCAACTCTCCATGCTTTATTTTTTTTCGCCTGCCTGTTGCAGACCGCGTCTTCAGTAGCGGGCACACCCAATGAAATAAACAACAGCGCAGGATCAATCATCTTTACTTACGACAACAACCAGAGCAATTGCCGCGCTGATGATCGTCAACAGATGTTCGAGGTCAGTTACTACGCAGGCGGGCCAGGCATTCGCCCCTGCGAACCCAATAAAATCAGTTATCTCAGGCTTGAAGGTGTTCGATCAGCAGCCACTATTAAACTCTGGAGTTATCTTCGTAGCGGCGAGCCTTCAGGGTGCCATTTTGATGACACTCACAACTTCACACTTTTTTTCAGAACGCTAAAGAACACCACTACCACACGAGACATCAGGCTGGACGCACTCTTTGATGTGGCGGAAGGAACCGTCATCCAGCCTGGCATCAGACTCATCAAGAAAGACATTACCGAAAAAGACCGAGTAAACAAAAAACTTAGCTGCGTAGAGATCATCTACGAATAAGCCTCCACTTCAGGACCGCTCACCCCTCTCTCGAATATTAATTTAATTAGAGACCCCTCTCATGTCCGCGTCCACTGCTGTGCATTCCAATGCTTTCAACTTCCTCAGTTTCGTACAACCCGGGGTTGATCCACGCACCGGGCAATATACGGTCAACTTGTCTTTACCCGAAATAAAATGCAACGACCTCAGCGGCCCGGTGTTGCCCTTGAAACTGGGCTTCAACCCCCTCAATACCTTGAACACCGGCTTCGGTCTCGGTTGGGAACTCCAGCTCTCGCAATACGACCCCGGCACCCAAGTCCTGGCATTGTCCAGCGGCGAGACCTTCAAGGTCACCAACATGGTCGGTAACCGCCTGGAGATGCAAGAGCAGAAAATTAAAAGTTTTCTTCTTTTACGAGGACGCCCCAGGGCTGTATCGGGTGGTGCACAAGTCCGGCATGACCGAAATGCTGCGGCTCGAGGGTCGCCTGGCGCTGCCTGAAACCCTTTACAGCGCCGAAGGCTACAAGATCAATCTGGCGTACCTGCCTTACGGCTCCGGCCTGCGCCGCTTGCACACCGTCACCGACGGCCAGGGCGTGGTGCTTGTGCAAGTCAATCTGCCGCAACCCGGTCACAGCGAAATCGAATTGCTTCTGCGCCCAGACGGCACCCCCGGCGGCGCGGCGGCCCGCTTCGTGATGAAGCTGCGTAACAGCGGGCCGGGCGACGAAGTGTATGAAGTGGTGTTGCCCACCGAAGAACAGGCGTCCTGGCGCTTCAAGTATCAAACCGAGAAAGGCTTGCATTGCATCACCGAGGTGTGGACCCCAGTCGGCGGCCACGAAATCATCGAGTACGCCGGCAACGGCCATGGTTTTCCGGGTAATGCGCGGGCGCCGTTTGCCGAGGGTCTTCAAACATTCGATTCACCCCGGCTTTGGCCAGCCGACGCAGGAAGTGCACTACAGCTACGACAACAGCAACCTGCCGGGCAGCAGCTTCAACTTCATCGGCAACGGCTCCAGCATCAGTTGGACCGACGACGGCCTGGACAACCTCTACAAGATCACCGAGCGTTATCGCTACGGCACCACCGAAACCCACTACGCCGGCGGTGTGGCGGTGCGCAGCATCGAGCGCACCTTCAACCGCTTTCACCTGCTGACCGAGGAAAAGACCACCCAGGGTGACAAGGTGCATCAGGTGTTCACCACCTACTACGCCGATGACAATCTTGACGCGCCATTCAGCAACCAAAGCCCGCAGTGCCAGTTGGCCAAAATCGTGGAAACCCGCTGGAGTGTTGGCAGCACTGCGCGCTCGGAAAAGGTGCTGACCAGTTTCGACACCCACGGCAACCTTACCGAGCAGGTGCAGGCCAACGGCATCAAGGAAACCTACAGCTACTTCCCAGTTGGCGGAGTGCCCGGTGAATGCCCGCCCGACCCGGGCGGTTTCGTGCGGTCGCTGCGAGAGAAAACCGTGACCCCGGCCACTGGACAACAAGCCGGTGCACCGGTGTTGCGCACCCCCGTCACCGTTACGCCCCTGATGCCACCGCTCAGGGGCTCTGTCAGCAACGACTGGCTGGTGTTGACCGAAGAGGCTCTGTATCAGGTCAACGGCAACCGGGAAGAGCTGCTGCAAAAGTTGGCCTACCAGACCTTCAACCAGCCCGACAACCCGTTACTGCATGGTCGGCGCCAGCAGCAGGCCCTGACCCTCAACGGCCTGACTACCACTACCGACTACGCCTACGCAAAACTCAACAGCACCTTAGTGGGCGAAACCGTGTTGCAGACCACCGAGACCCTGACCGTTTTTCGACCATGGCGTGGGTGGCAAACACACGCGCAAGTTCATCATCCGCGAAGATTCGTTGCTGCATGGTCAGCCCTTGCTGACCCAAGACGACAACGACGTGCGGATCCGCTACACCTATGATGGCTTGCACCGGGTGCTGAGCGAAACCGTGGCCCCTGGCGATGCCCTGTATGAAGGCGCCCGCAACTACCGCTACACCTTGACCAATGCCGACGGGCAACAGGCCAGCCAGATCGCCATCGACGTCAAGGGCGTGCAGACCCGCACCCTGTTCGACGGCCTGAACCGGGCGATCCAGGAGCAGCGCCAGGACACCGACAACCGCAGCGGCGTCCAGGCCGAAGCGTTTCGAGATACCTACTCCGCACGCTACAACGCCCTCGGCCAATTGGAGGAGGAAACCGAACTCGACTGGTGCAGTGCGCAGGCCCGCGACGATCTGATCCTGACCAGTCGCTACACCTACGACCAGTGGGGCGAGCAGTGCAGCGTGCTGCGCCCGGACGGTGTGCTCGAACACGAAGTCACCGACCCGGTCAAGCAAGTGACCACCACTTGGATCGAGGGCATGGGCAAGACTGTCACGCTGAATAACCTGTTCGAGAAGCCCGACTGGGTCAAGCGTTATACCTTGGGTGATGACCCGAACGACCCGCGCGTCGAGCCACTGAGCGAACATCATTACCGCTACGACGGTCTGGGGCGCAGCACCGAAGAAACCGATGCCCTGAGCCGTACCACCCGTTACGGCTACGATGAGTTCGATCGCATGATCAAGAGCACCTTGCCAGACGACGTGATGGTGACACGACAATATTCTCCCCATAGCACTGGCGAGTTACCCATTACGATCCAGGTGACTCCCAACGAAGCCGGACAGCAGCCCATCCGGGTCGGAACACAAACATTCGACGGCCTTGAGCGACTCACTCAGCTCAACGTTGGCCCGCGTGTGGAAACCTATGAATACAGTGGCAGCCAGTTCCAGGTCAGCAAACGCACGACTCCCGCAGGCCAGGCCATCGATTATTTTTATGTGCCTGAACTGACGGAACAGCCGATCCGAATCGAAACCATCGAAGATAAACAATCGCGGTTCCATTACGACCCGAAAACGGCCTATCTGGGTTCATCCAGCAATGGCCAGGGCCAGCACGATTTTGACTATGACAGTGCGGGCAACGTGACAGAACATCGATGGAGGGTGGATGGCAACACCTGGACCAATCACTATCGTCATTCGTTGGGGCGGTCGCCAGCTGATTCGCAAAGATGTCGGCGATGTCGATTGCCAATACTTCTATGAAAAAACCACAGGCCGGCTCCACACCCTGGACCACGGGTATATCCAGGCGCAATTCGAGTACGACACCCAAGGCCGCTTGCTGCGTA
Source organism: Pseudomonas fluorescens (assembly GCF_019212185.1). NCBI lineage: Bacteria > Pseudomonadati > Pseudomonadota > Gammaproteobacteria > Pseudomonadales > Pseudomonadaceae > Pseudomonas > Pseudomonas fluorescens. The sequence continues at coordinate 3,085,227 of NZ_CP078138.1, read as the reverse complement.
CCACTTGTCGGGATTTGTCGGCCGGGGCCAGCCTGACCACCGAACTTGGCTACGACGATCTGGGCCGCGAGACATTGCGCACCCTCACGCCAAACGACCAGCCGCCGCGCATTCTGCGCCAGACCTGGCAAGCTGACGATCGCTTGCAAAGCCGGCATCTGCAAACAGCGGATGGACGCAGTCTGCTTCTGGAAGAGTTCGGTTATGACCAGCGTGGCCGTTTGGAACTGCACCTCTGCTCGGGAGATGAACTGCCCAGGGATCGCCATGGCAATGAAATCATCGAACAACTTTCCTGTTCGATGCACTGGACAACATCACGCTGTGCCGCACGACATTCAAGGACGACAGCCGCGACGAGGCCGAGTTTTCTTACAGCAGCGATGATGCCTGCCAATTGTTGAAGGTCACGCATACTCACCCTTCCTACTTGCCGCAGAGCGTAGAGTTCGAGTATGACGCCAACGGCAACATGCTCAATGATGAACAGGGTCGCAGCCTGCAATATGACAGTCAGGGGCGCGCCTGGTTGCTGTCAGCGATAGACATGGCGTTGCCCTGACCGACTATCGTTATGACCCGCACAACCATTTGTTCGGCGTGAAAAAACACCGGGCAGAACGAGACCTTGCGTTTCTATCAAAACGATCGGCTTAGCGACACGGTTCAAGGGCCGACGCACACTCAGTACCTTGCCAGCCTGGGGCAACCGTTGGGGCAGCAGCAACCCGACGACGCTGGACAAACCCTGTTACTGATGACGGATGGCAAAAGCAGCGTGATCGGCGAGACCCAGCAAACCACGCTGCGAACCGAGACCTACAGCGGCTATGGTGAGCGCGATGCAAACAGCACGATGAGAAGCCGAATGGCGTTCAATGGAGAAGTGTGCGAGGACATTACCCAGTGGTATTTGCTGGGCCGCGGCTATCGCGCCTACAACCCCTGCCTGATGCGCTTTCACAGCCCCGATTCGCTCAGCCCGTTCGGGGCTGGCGGGATCAATCCCTACATGTATTGTGCCGGCGACCCCATCAACTTCAGTGACCCAACCGGGCACTTCTTTGATTCCGGGTGGTTCCATGTATTTTTTGGCTTTGTGGAAGCTCTATCCGGGGCGGCAACCGGGAACGCGGTGCAATTACTTGCCGGGACAACCCAGATTTCGGCCGGTCTCGCAATGTTGACTACCGACAGCGACTCGGACAAACAAGCCCTCGGGCAGGTCGCCGGTATGGGCTTCAATGATTGGCCTTCTTTCAGGCGTCGGTAGGTCCGGGGTTGTGTCACTGATTAAAAAACCTAAAGCAATCCCAAAAATAACCAATAAATTTTATACAACCAACAATCACTTCAACACCACTGTTAACCTACCGCGCCGTGACAGCTCGCCCGCGATCCTGCAACGTGGCAAAGCAGCGACAAGAAACCAATCAACCATGACCGATGTCGCGCGAAGAGCCAGTGCACCCACACTCTCAAACAGCGATGATGTTTTACGCAGAGGCAGCATTTCGGTCTCGAATGATGCCCCCTTCACTACAAGTGAAGCCTATGTCGAGCAGGTTCTTAGTTCGAACAGGCTGCAAGCGCCTACGCCCCCGATTCCTGAGCAAATTGAAAGCTTCACCACGTCAAAACCGATGAAGGGCTTCAAAGCTCAGTCTGAGCTTACGGCCGACGTTCGACAAAACGCATATAGACGATCAGCAGGTCACAGTTACCCCCCGCCGGGCGCCGGCGTTTTTAATGGTGCCGGTGGAACGCTAGCACTTAGGAGGAATTAAGTAAGTCGCACCCCATTAATGCAATGATCTTTATTGCATTAATGGGGATTACTTCGAACACTGCAGGTCAGCCGCAACAACTGAGAGTTATCTCATATCCCCCGCTCCCCCCCCCCTCCCTAGAATCCCCCCGCCGAGACACGCAACGCCAATCCCCCTCCATTGCAACACCACCCGGCAACGTCTCGCGCCTGTAGGCCGGTTAACGTTTATTAATAAAAGAATTATCGACATGAAAAAATCTCTACTGGCTCTTTCCCTGGGTCTGGCAGCCAGCTTCGCTGGCACTCAGGCATTCGCAAACCCAGGGTTGATCAACTTCGAGGGCATGATCACCAACAGCACATGCCCGATCGACGTGGTCAACCCTGGTGACGGCTCCATCGGCAACCTGGTGAAAATGGTCGGGGTTGAGGCCAGCCGTTTCACTGCTGTCGGTCAGGAACTGGGGGGCAAAGGTTTTGTCCTGCGCGTCAAGGGTGGCAGCGGCTGCACGCTGGACCCAACCAATCCCAACGTCGCGAAAGTGACCTTTACCGGCCCTACCGATGCCAGCGGACTCTACTTCTCGGTCACACCGAACCAGGATGGCGCCAAGAATGTCGCCATCGCGCTGCGGGACGCCAAAGGTGCCCTGCTGTCCTCCGGCGTGGAAAGCGCCGATTACCCGATCGCCTTCGACCGCCCGACCGACCTGCGGTTCAATGCCTCCTATCGCTCGCTGACCGCAGCCGTGACCGCTGGTGTCGCCTCGGCAGACATCCAGTTCAGCGTTGCCGTGAACTGATAGCCCTGGCTGCCGCCTGCACAGCGCCTGGAACGTGCAGGCGGCAGCACGTTGAACACGCTTGGGTGGTCGTTCCACACCCAGGATTCCAAAGGTACTTCTCTCATGTTCGGCTCTATCAAACAGGCTGTCGCTTGCCGACCAGCCTTGGGCGCCTGCCTCTCTTTTTTCATGCTCGCGGCCCATATACCCTCCAGCCACGCGGCCCTGACCATCAGTGCGACCCGAGTGGTGTTCGACAGCGACAAACGCAGTGTGTCCGTCATTGTCGCCAACCCCAGCGACAAGGCATTCGCCGTACAAACCTGGGTCAACACCGCAGCCGACGATACGACCACGGCCGTGCCGTTCATTCCCTCCCCGCCCTTGTTTCGACTGAACCCCGGCAAGCAGCAGCAAGTGCAGATCAACGGACTGCCCAATACGCTCCCGACGGATCGGGAGTCAGTGTTCTATTTCAATGTGCAGGAGATCCCTCAGGCCGTCGCCAGCGAAGGCAATGTCCTGAACATCGCCCTGCGCACTCGCATCAAACTGTTCTATCGACCGACGCAGCTCAAGGGCAACCCGATCCCTCGCCTCAAGGATCTGCAATGGTCAATCCGTCAGGTTAATGGCCAGGCGCAACTCGAGGTGCATAACCCGACTCCGTTCCACGTTTCCTTCAGTCGTCTGGATGTCAGTGGCAATGGCCAGCAGCAAAAACTGGCCAGCGCCCCCATGGTCGAGCCATTTGCCAGCCAGCACTACACCCTCAATGGCGTCAAGGCCGGTCCAGGCCTGCACGTGGAATTCTCCGCGATCAATGACTACGGCGGTTACAGCGCGCCACTGCGCCTGCCGATCCAGCTGACCCCTTAGGAAGCTGCTCACTGCCTACCTTGTCAGGATTTCGTTTATGACTTTTTTAACCGGACATCGGCTGGCGGCCGGCCGCCTGCGTTTTGTCCCGCTGATCGTTCTCGGCAGCAGCACGGCGCTGCTGGAAATCAGGCTCGCCAAAGCGAATTCAAACAACGAATTCCAGGCCAGCTTCATGCGTCAGAGCCCGGATCATGCCGCTGATGCAGGAGCAATGGCTTTGGCGGCGCTGGCCAACCGACCAGACGTGGGGCCCGGTCGCTATTGGGTCGACATTCAAGTCAATTCCCGATTTTTCGGGCACCGGGAACTTCAGTTCGAAGCAAGCCCCGATGGAGAGCGGCTCTTGCCTTGCCTGTCGGCATCATTGCTGGAAGAGTTCGGGGTTCGCCTAGAAAGCCTGGCCGAGCCGATATCGTTGCAACAGACTTGCGTCGATCTGGCTGGCCTGATTCCCAGCGCCAAAACTGAACTGGATGGCAGTGCATTACGCCTCGATGTTTCCATTCCGCAAATCGTCATGCGCCGCGACATGCTCGGCCAGATAGACCCCGAGCACTGGGATTACGGGATTAACGCGGCCTTCGTCAATTATCAGGCGTCGGCCCAGCAGGGCTCCAGCAATCATTCTGGCAGCACCAGCAGTCAGGACCTGTACTTCAACAGCGGTCTGAATCTGGGCCCCTGGCGTTTGCGCAGCAATCAGAGTCTGCGCCAGGATGAATACGGAGGTCGCAGCTGGAGCAGGGCCTACGCCTACGCCCAACGGGACTTGCCTGGGATGAACGCCAACCTGACCCTGGGTGAAACCTCCACGCCGGGTGACGCGTTCAAAGTCTTGCCACTCAAGGGCGTGGTCCTGCGTTCCGACCAGGGCATGCTGCCCGATGTGCTGCAGGGCTATGCGCCTGTCATCCGCGGCGTGGCGCTGAGCCGGGCCAAACTGGAGATTCTGCAGAACGGCTATCCGATCTACTCCACCTACGTCAGTGCCGGCCCTTATGAGATCGACGACCTGAGTACCGCCGGCGGCAGTGGCGAGTTGGAGATCGTACTGACCGAAGCCGATGGCCAGGTCCGACGCTTTACCCAACCCTACGCCACACTCGGCAACCTGCTACGCGAAGGAACCTGGCGCTACAGCGCCAGTGTCGGGCGCTACTACACCGCATCAAACCTTGAGGAGCCGCTGCTTTGGCAAGGTACCCTGGCACTGGGAACCGATTGGGGCTCGACGCTGTACGGCGGCTTGATGGCCAGTGACTTCTACCGTGCCGGCAACGCCGGTATTGGCAAGGACCTGGGAGCGATCGGCGCGCTGTCCTTCGACGTCACCCACTCCGCCGCCGAGGTCGATACCTCTGACGCGTCCTCGACGCAAGGCATGAGCTATGCAATCAAGTATGGAAAGGCGTTTCAGAGCCGAACCAATCTGCGCTTTGCCGGTTATCGCTATTCCACCGAAGGCTATCGCGACTTCGACGAAGCCGTGCGGCAGCGCAGTCGCGACTCGGCCTATCACGGCAGCCGCCGCAGCCGCCTGGAGGCTTCGGTTTTCCAGAATATTGGCAAGCAAAGTTCGCTGAACCTGACGCTGTCCCAGGAAGACTACTGGCGCAGCGACTATGAACGTCGTCAGTTTCAATTCAACTTCAACACTCATCATCAAGGCATCAGCTACAACCTGTTCGCCAGTCAGTCACTCAGCGACCGCAACGGTAGCAGTGATCGGCAAATGGGCTTGAGTGTGTCGATGCCGGTGGATTTCGGGCGTTCCAGTACAGCCACCTTTGATCTGCAAAAAAGCGCCAATACGTTCAGTCAGCGCGCCAGCCTGAGCGGCACCGCCGATGACAGCCAACTGAATTACCGGGCGTCACTGGCCAGGGACGATCTGCATCAGCAATCCGCGTCCCTGGCCGTCGGCTACCAGATTCCCCAGGGAAGTCTTGGCGCGGGCGTGACTCAAGGCAACGATTACCGCAGCGTTTCTTTGAACGCCAGCGGCGCGTTGTTGCTGCACTCGGACGGGCTCGAATTGGGGCCGTACCTGGGTGAAACGGCCGGACTGGTCGAAGTGCCCGGTATTGCCGGCGTGGGTATCGCCAACGCCTCCGGAGTGCGGACCAATGAACGCGGCTATGCGTTAGTGCCTTACCTGAGGCCCTATCGAGTCAACCGGATCGAGCTTGAAACGGACCAATTGGGCCCCGAAATTGAAATCGACAATGGCACCAGCCAGGTGGTGCCGCGTCGAGGCGCAGTGGTCAAGACCCGCTTCGACGCACGCAAAATCCAGCGCTTGCTCATCACCGGGCACACCACCGGCGGCCTTCCACTGCCGTTTGGAGCCCACATCAGCAACAGTGAGGGCGAAACGATCGGAGTTGTCGGACAGGCAGGCCAGTTCATGCTTGCCACCAGTGCCGAGCCGCAACGACTCGATGTGCGCTGGGGCGATGAGGTCGAGCAATCCTGCCAGCTCAACATTGACCCGCAGACCATGGATGAGGCTCAGGGATATCGCCTGCAGCAAGTGACGTGCATTTAAATGAATGAAAGCCACATTCCCCTCCTATCCAGGAAACAGAACATGAATGCGACGGTACGACATCTCACCGCGCTGACGGCGCTGGCTGTCGGCGTCATGACGCAAACGGCTGTAGCAGCGCCCGGAAACGTTAACGGCTGTCATTGGGGATCAGCGCCCGGCCTGATGACATTCAGTGTCAACGTGGGCAATGTCTACGTGCCTCGAGACTCACGGCCGGGGAGCCTGATCGGAACCTTCGACAAGTTTTTCTTCACCAACAATAGCGAAGGCTTGTCGATCACTTGCTTCAACGATGGCAATGCGCGCTTGAGGTTTGAGGCAACACCCATTGCACCCATTTTTCCCGGTACGTTGCCACCGCTCAATGGCGAGGACATCAATGGCAAGGTGATGAACACCGGGATCAACAACGGCATTGGCGCCAGAGTCCGGCTTGGATTTCCGTTCGAGGGCGGCCCTGAGAACTCGTTTCGGCCCATTGGCGCGCCTGTCGTCCCGTTCGCCGCAGAGGCCAATCACCAGATTTTCACTGCCATCCCCCTGGCGTCGCTGTACAACTACTTGACGCTGGTCAAGACCGGACCGATCCTGCCTGGACCGCAAAGTTTCAGCACCCGCTTGTTCAGCGGAAGCCTGACGGGGCTCAATACGGTGTTCAACTACGATGTCCGCGGCACCGTCATTCAGTCGCAGTGCACGGCGCTTGCCAATCCGGTCAGTGCCGACCCCGTGCAGTTGGGAACCTGGCCGACTACGGACTTTACCCACATTGGCTTCACCACCTCGCCCAAGCCTTTCACTATCACCCTGAGCGATTGTGAGGGGGACCCCAGTGGCGGCAACGTCGCCACGGCTCACATTCGCCTCGACGGGGCCAATGGCTCGGTGCCGGTGACGGATGGCAGTGATGGAGTGTTCACCCTGGGGACAGGCTCGACGGCGAAGGGCCTGGGCATTCAGATCCTGCGCGACGATGCAATCACCCCTGTCGCCCTTGGCACTGAAGTTCCCCTGATAGCCATCAACCCTACGGGTACGACCGTACTTCCTTTTACGGCCCGTTTTTATCAGACCGCCGATCGAGTCGATATCGGTGCCGGCGCGGCCAAAGGCTCCCTGGCATTTACCGTCACCTATCAGTAATGTCCGCGCAAGCCCCGACCGGGGCTTGCGCCTTTTCCACGTCAGGCAATCAGCCTTGGCGACAGCCAGGGAAAATGCTGGGTATTCGGATTGGGCGCGCTGCTGCCATTCCAGGTCTGGCCGTTGTCGTAACTGACGTAAGCTTTGACGACCAGATTTGTGTTGAGCCTGATTTTCTGCAGAAATGCCTTTGTTACCAACGCCTGCCCCTTGATGATTCCGGTCGAGACTTGTCCAGCGGTGACCACGTGCCGATCCAATACCATCTGATTGATGAGGTCTCCGGTGGCGTCTTCCCGACCCTCGACCCTGATGATCAGCTGTTGACCTGCCGCGATAAACGGCCACGCGATCATAGTGATGCTGGCGCCCTCGGATGGCACCAAGGCCATGCTCAAAGGTGAGCCCTCTGCACACTGAGGAGCTGCAAGCCTGTCTCTTGGATACTGACTGACCGTCAGGGTGAACGCGGCCGACTCGTGCAACTCGCCTTTTTTATCCTTGAACTGATAAACCACCGGCACCACTTTGCCGAAATGTGGGGCCATGTAAGCTTTGGGAATTTGATACTCCCAGACACCTTCCTCGATCGGATCGGCGAGGTAATACCCCAACTCTCCTTCTTTGCCCCAGCGTACCTGAGGCACTTCATCGGGATAGATGACCGACGCCGGGTTAAGAATCACCTTGACGCCATTGACCGCATTGACGGGGTTCAACGTGCCACTGCTCGGCCAGCCTGTAGCGCCAGTTTCAACCACTTTCGGTGGCGGTAAATTTCGGGGGATGGGTTGTGCCTTGACAAACAACGGTTGGACTGCAGATTGCCCATTCGGAGGGTTGCCTGCCCGATCCGCCACCGTGTACCAGATGAAACGATCGCCATCCTGCTGAAGACGGATCCAGTCGCCGTCAACATAAAAGGATAAGGGCTTGTCCAAGTCCAGTGCGGTCAGTTCCCAGGTCCCGCCTTTCGTCGTTCCGGAGGCGCTCCGATCCCAATACCAAGTGATGATGTCACCCACTTCAGGTTTGTCGTAACGGGGAATTTCTACCCATACCTTGTCTTCGTCTTCAAGGTAATACGCCGTTAACTCATTGGGCGGGATAACTTCGGAAGGGAGAATCGGTGTGCTGGCAGTCGCCAGTACAGGCGCGCGGGTGTCGAGCGTGATCGTCAGATCAAAGGATTGGTTTTCTGCGCCGTTGTAGATCGTTGTCTTGTAGTGAAGTCGATGCTCCCCATCATTCTTGCGCAACCAATCGCTCGACAACAACAGATAACGATCGGAATCAGTAATCGGTGCATTCCAATACCGGGTCGTTATCGCGACGTCTTGACCGTCAACGAACAGTTCAACCTTTTCCTCGGCCATGGCCGGATCGGAATACTGAGGGACAGTGAACCAGACCTTCAGGTCGGCACGAGTCGCCGCCTCCGGTAACAAGCCGGGCTGGCCAGATGGAACATCAGGCAGCAACTCTTTCACCTCAGGCTTGGGTGCCGTGGGGTTAAAAGAGCGCGGCGTATCGTTGAGCGTGACCATGAACAAGACTCCTCGGATAAAGCCTGAAGGAGACCGCGCATGTGTCCCACTCAAGCGACAAAAGAACGTTGAACCGGTGACAGGCCCATCGTCCATGACGGGCAGCAGCACGTGATGCAATTACCAGCTGTAACGCACACCCACGTTGGCACCCCATGGCTGTTCGATCTTGTCGCCGTTGCTGTAATCGAAGTCAGCATGAATCGCTACACGGTCCGTCACTTTCATGGCAATACCCGCCCCCAGCTCACCGCGGGATCCGGAAAGATCGGAGTTGAAGCGATTGGTGTTGACCTCGACGTCGCTGTCTGTGGCGAATTCATGGACATAGGCCGTGCGCAGATACGGCTGCACGACTTTTCCTTCACCCAATACAAAGTTACGTCCCACCGTTGCACCAACTTTACCCAGCAACGAATGCACCCGGTCACCTTTGGCGGAAAGGCCGTTATCCAGGGTGTAACTTGCTCCATCGATACTCACCGCGTTCATCTGCGCGAAGGGCTCGACAAAGTAATCGTTCGCCAGCTTGATATGCCGACCAAACTCCAGTGACGCTCCGATACCGTTGGTGTCGTAGTCGCCCTTGGCTTTTTTGCCGTCACTGAGTCGCACGTCAGACTCGTTCTGGAAGCGGTTGTACTTCAGGACACCATCGAAGTAGTAGCCACTTTGTGCATCGAGCCAGGTGGTGTATAGGCCCAGGGAGTAGCTGTCGACTTCGCCCGTGGTGCCCCGGCTGAGGTCCAGGTCAGACTTGCTGTAGCCGCCCAGCACACCGAACAACCATTGCCCATCCCCCACCGGCAGCGGCGCGTCGGCGCCGAACGACAGGCCTTGCTGGGTTTGTTTGTAGGCCACGCCGGAGCTTTCGCTGACGTTGTACTTGTTGCCATAGGCCCTGATCCAGCCGCCGGCCTTGCCTTGATCCATGCGCACTTCGCCCATGCGAGTGCGCAAGGTGCTGAGTTCGCCGTACCAGACCGTGGTCGAGGCATCAAACAGGGCCATGACCGATTGCGTGCCCGGGCTGATGACGCGGCTGGCGGAATTGAGCACCCAGTCGTTGTCGCCCTGCTTGATCAGGTCGTAGGAAAAGGCACCGAGGTCCACGGCACCGTCCTTGAGGGCGAAGGTTGCGTCGCCCGAACCGATATGGACCACCGAGGTCGACCCCGCACCCACCGGCTCTGTGCCCTGGCTATCGAGCGCGATCACATGGTTGCCGCTGGCATTGCCCGTGACGGTCAAGGTGTCGACCTGGCCCGTGGTGAAGTCGTTGTGCATATGGAACGTACCGCCCTCGCCCGAGAGCGTTTCCACCGACAGGTTGAAATACTGGCCCGGATTACCGAACTGCACGCCGCCGCCGTTCAACGTCAGGTTCTGCACCTGACCGTCACCGACCATCACCCAGCGGGCCTCATTGCTGATCGACAGGTTCTGCACATTTTCCAGGCGCCCGGTCAACGTCGCGGAGTGGTCAAGGGCGACATTGGCGCTGGCGCCATCGGCCACAATCACGTCGCCCACCAGATGACTGTTATCAACATTGAAATTGGCCGATGAGCCGTTGATAACCTCTAATAGAGTGCCGTTGCCGCCCTTGAGCGTAGAACCGTTGTTGACCTGAATATTGACCTGTTCGGTGTTGGTCTGGGTCTGGCCATCGACCACGATGGCCGAACCGGTGATGCCTTCGACATGGGACTTGTCGAGCACCAGGGCATTGTCGGCCGGCAGTGCCTGGTCGGCGAACAGGAAGATACCGTTCAGCCCGCCGGTAATGCTGCTTTCGGTGGCTGAAATACTGCCGCCGAAACTCCGAACCCCGACGCCGTCGGCATTACTGCCGGTCACCCTGGACTGGTTCTCAAGGATCAATTGGCTTTGTGCGCTGACACTGGCCCCCACTGCGCCACCCGTAATCTGGCTATCATTGACGGTCGCTTTCGAGCCTCCAAGCGGCGTATGGGCCAGACGCAAGCCCGTGGTGGTGCTCACCACGGTGCTCTTGTTGCTGATCGTTGCTTCACTGGCGGACAGATCGACGCCATTGGCGCTCCCCAACGCAGTAACCTGGGTGTTATTGAGCTGCAGGCTCGACCCCGTTTGCGCACGAATCTGCGCGGTTCTGGCACCGTTGGCCGTCAGGCTGCCCGCGTTTCGTACCTGGTAGTCCTCTTTCGCTGGAGCAGTGGCGTCGATAGTCAATGCCCTGTTATCAACTACTTGTGCCAGAACGCATGGGCTGATCAACAGCAGTGGCGTGAGCGTCGCGAGTTTGAGCAGACGCGCTAGAGGGGTCATGGCGAAGGTCGGATCTGTAGGCATTTAGAGCTCCTGGATTGAAAGCATGAACGTGCGACCCATTGCGGCAAAAGTGCTTTTCCTACCGCAAGGAGTCGCAAAAGGCGCCGATCCTAAGTTTTATTTTGCGGGGTGGATGTAGGACTAATCCTTTCCTTAAAAAGAATTCGCCTGACAACGAGGCAGGAAGTAACACTTCCTACCTCTCAGCCAATGGGCCACCCACCAGGAACCTGGGTAAGTAACCCCACATTCCCGGTCGACAATGCACTAGGGCCTTGGAATGGGGCACGAGGCAGAGCCATCATGAAAGGCCGTCAAGCGAGTGAGGGACTCCGAAGGCACGTCCTCGCTTCCATCATTGAAGAAGTACTGGATTTTCATCCGCCCTCTTCGGTTGGTCGCTGAGGTTTCGTCGTAGAGCGGCTTGATATGGTCATCGTAAGGTGTCACCAGAAATTCGAAACCGGTGATGTTGCCCGCTACGAGTTCGAACTCTTCGTCATACTCCGCTCCGCTAATGGGGTCTTCAGGACCGTCCTCACCTTTCATGGGCGTGAACACCGCACGGATTTTGTCGCCAACCTTAAGCAGCGCGCTGAGGTCCGGTATCTTGACCCGCAAGTCGCCATTGGGCTCAAGCGAATTACAGTTGGGAAAACTGCCTGTGACGGAAGGGAAACTCGCAGGGGGCAGCTCTACGGCGATCGCATTGACATCGACCTCGGTAATCTCCGAAAACAGATCATTTTCCAGACCGGGCGCGGAGATTGAATAGCCCACGGGGATTGTCAGACTGTTCCCCCCTGCCTTGATGTACTCCCAGGGCACTTCGACCGTCACCTCGTCACCGGGTGCATGACCAGGACCACCTGGCGCCGCCGTATCGTCGAAGGTGAGCTGAGCTTCGACGATGCGTTGACCATTCCAGTAGAAGTCGACGACATGGCCATTGATCGCCTCTTTGTACCATTCGAAGGTAAAAAACGCCTTCTGGTTCTTGTCGTCGCGCTCCAGTTTATTGATCTTGGTTTTGTCGTGATTTTGCACCTCACCTTTCAGCAGTTCCGGGTGGGACGGGATTGGCCAATCCTCCTCGGGCGGCCAGGGCAGCCAGGGAATGGCTACCTCGAAGTTGACTTTGATTGTCGCGTTTGCCGGACCAAATGGCCGTCCTTTGCGAAACACCCGGTAGCTGACGGCCGTATCTTTCTCACCCTTCGTACTTTGCCCGTACTCCGTGAGCATAATCCGCGTAGGCGCTACCGGAATTTCAATCTTCGGATTGGCATTGATGGGAATCACAAAATCTTTCCAGACCTCGGTGCTGCCCCATGTCAGTTCGACCACATCACCGGACTTGAAGGCTGGATTGCGGTTGATCCAGACGCTGACCCCATCCAGGGCATGCTCGACCAACAGCGGACCGGGATCGGCCTGTGGTACTTCAGGCGGATCCAGTGGGGTTGGCAACGGACCGAGGGTCATACTGACATTCGTCCACAGCGAGACCACACTGTCGTTAAGCGATTTATCTCTGATCACATAAAGAAAAACCCCCTCCAGGTCGCCTAGCGCGCGAACCTTGTCAGCATCGACCTGCACCACTGCACCCGTTGTCCCCGGGTCGGAAATGGCGCCGAAATGCAAAGGCGTCACCAGGCTGAGATCAGGTGGGATGTTGTTGGCATCCACCAGGTAAATGGCGACCACATCACCTGCTTTCCAGTCGTACTTGGGGGTACCACCTGAGTAGCCAGGAGGAATAGTCAGCGTGAGCTGACCGCCGACGGGAAGGTTGCTGTCATCCAGTAAATCGCTATCCAGCGTCAATGCCGCTGGTGGCTCGCCGTTATAGGGCTTCACGTGGTCGCAGAGGAACTCCTGGGGAGTGCTCTCGTCCTCCGAATCGTTGTAGTAGTCAATTCGGTATTTGAGCGCACAGTTCGCGTCCCGAGGCAAATCGCCGATCCGGATGTCCATCGCATAGGGGAAAACTTCGTCAAAGTCAGGCTTTCCCGACTGCCTGGTAAAGGTGTGCGTGCCGACTTCGACAAATCCCGCACCATCGTCCTTATCCAACAACAGTGTCACGACGTCCGAGAAAGTTGGTGCAGGTATGCCTGTCCACCGGGGCACTTTCACTGTCAGCTTCTGATTGGCCACGAGCCTCGGACCGTTCAGGATCTTCTTTGTCGCAGAGTCAACAAAGTCAGCGGCATCCAGCTCGAGCGGTTTCTCGGCAAGACTGGCGCGATAGTCGCTGCGCATTTTCAGATAGGCACTGCTGGACGCCTCTCGTTCACGGTTACTCGCCATTTGCATAATCTCCGATCACACCCATTAAGCCATGGGTGATGCCATGGCCATTGAAGTCACTGGGCAGCCTGGCCGGAGAACAACGATTTCATCAGCCGGTGACCCATCTGTCTCTGGAGACATTTAGCACCGGCGCAAATGCGAGCGAAACTGTCAAAGTTGACAGGTGGCTACTTATACAGTCCTTACCAATCGGCTCGAAAACAGCAGGGATGTTGAGGCATCCGACGCGGTTGGATCAGCCCCACGTGGTTGTCGATTCAGCGCCTGGACACCTGCCAGACCCGCGCGAGGTCGCTTGCACGTTCTCGCAGCAAGCGCGGCGCCTGGGCACAGGCCTGTTCCAGGGTCATAGGTCCATTTGCCAGGGCAAATGCCGCATTAATGCCATGTTCATACAATGCCTGATAGCCCTCACCCAACGTGCCAGCGAGGACGATTACCGGCACACCCTGCCGCCGGGCGACCTGCGCCACACCAAAGGGCGTTTTGCCGCGCAGGGTCTGGGCATCGAAGCGACCTTCGCCGGTGATCACCAGGTCGGCACCCACAACGGCGTCGGCCAGGCCCACCAGTTCGCCCACCACTTCGACCCCGGCCCGGAACTGCGCACCGAGGAACGCCTTGGCAGCAAACCCCAGCCCCCCCGCCGCGCCGCTCCCCGGCTCGTCGCGCAGGTCCTTGCCGAGGGCTTGTGCGGTGTGATCGGCGAAGTGGCCCAGGGCGCGATCCAGTTGCTCGACCTGCTGCGCCGAAGCGCCTTTCTGCGGGCCGAAAATCGCCGAGGCGCCGTGGGGGCCGCAGAGTGGATTGTTGACGTCGGCGGCGATCTCGAAACGGACCTCGGTCAGGCGTGGATCGAGGTCGCTGAGGTCGATTCGCGCCAGGTCTTGCAGGGCCAGGCCACCACGCTGCAGTGGTTGGTCCTGGGCATCAAACAGCCCGACACCCAAAGCCTGCATCGCCCCCGCGCCGCCGTCATTGGTGGCGCTGCCGCCGATGGCGAGGATCACCCGTTGCGCACCGGCGTCCAGCGCCGCGTGGATCAATTGCCCGGTGCCGTAGGTGCTGCTGATGCAGGCATCACGTTGCGCCAGTGGCACCAATTGCAGGCCGCTGGCTTCGGCCATTTCGATGATTGCCGTGTGGCTTTCCGGCAGCCAGCCCCACGCGGCCGTGACGGCGCTGCCCAGCGGCCCACTCACCTGAGTGTGGCGCAATTCGCCCTTGCAAGCCGCCAGCACTGCTTCAACCGTCCCTTCCCCACCATCGGCCATCGGGCATTTGACCAACTGCGCCTGTGGCCAGACCTCTCCCAGCCCTTCGGCGATGGCATCGGCCACGGCTTGGGCACTCAGGCTGTCCTTGAACGAGTCGGGGGCGATGACGATCTTCATGGGCTTTCTCCGGTTGTTATGCCGAACATCCTGCCAGTTGCCCTGCCAGCTGACGCCGGTCGGCTGCACAAGTGTCGAGTGGGTTTATTGTTCATTTTTACAAAATCCGGGGATGACATTGACCTCTGGCATCCCCTTGCCGGAACTGGCTTGCCCGCGAAAACAATCCAAGCCGTGCATCACCAAAACCAACGCTTTCACCGGCAAGCCAGTTCCTACAAGGGTTACAGCGGTGATTCTGGCTCTGGCAACAACTGCACTCCCAGGTACAACGCCAGCATCCCGTCAAGGCGCAGCGGGTCGACGCCGCTGAGTTCGGCGATGCGCTCCATGCGATAGCGCAGGCTGTTGCGGTGAATACCCAGGGCATCGGCACAGGCCTGGCTCTGGCCGTCGTGTTCGCACCAACTGCGCAGGGTCGCGAGTAACTGGCCGTTGCTGTCTTTGGCCAGAACCTTGCGCAATGGGTTGAGCAATTCGTCGAGGGCATCGTCGTTGCGATGCCGCCAGAGCATCACCGGCAGTCGATAGCGATTGAGGGTCAGCAGGCGCGAGCGCGGCAGCACGTCGCGACCGTAGGCCAGCAAGTCGCCGACTCGCCGGTAACAACGACGCAAGCCCGCCAGCCCATCGGCCTGACCGCCGACCGCGACACGCAGGATCTTCCAACCGAGGCCGTCGAGTTTTTCCAGCAGGCGCGGGTTGTCCACGCTGTGGCTGGTGGGGCGGCACCACAACAGTGAGGTCTTCGATGAACTCACGCACCAGCTGTCGGGGTAGCGCGAAATCAGCCAGGCACTCAGCGCCTCTGCGGTCTGGCCATTGCCGTGCTCTATGCCCAGTTCGAACAGGTACGGGGTACGCGCAAGGTGCGGTTTGAGGCCCATCTGCTGCGCTTCGTCAATCAAGCGCGGCGACTCCCCTGCATCACTGAGCAGCAGTGCCAGCAGGTCATCGCAACGCTGGCGGCGCCACTGCTGTTCGGCTTGCTGGTTGCGCTGGCCCACCAGCATTTCGGCGGTCATGCGCACCAGTTCGGCATAGGTGCGCAGCTGCTCCGGATCGCCGGTAATACCCAGAACGCCGATCAGTCGCTGATCGAGCAACAGCGGCAGATTAATCCCCGGCTGAACACCCTTGAGATGGGCGGCGGTGGGCACGTCGATCTCCACCACGCGGCTGTTGGCCAGCACCAGTTGCGCGCCTTCGTGGCGAGTGTTGACCCGCTCCGGCTCGCCACTGCCAAGGATCAACCCCTGGCTGTCCATGACATTGACGTTGTAGGGCAGAATGGCCATCGCCCGGTCGACGATATCCTGGGCCAGGTCGTGATCTAGTTCGAACATGGGGTGTATTCCTGGAAAACCTGGGTAATGGATTGTTCACCCGCACAGGCGGTTGGCATTATCGCTGTGCTCCGGCACAAAGACTTCCGCCATGGGCTGACCGAAACTCTTCTGGCGGTCACGTTACCCGCGCGCCGCAAAAAATCATAATAAAGAGAGACCCGCCATGTCACACAGCGCCGCTGCCACCCTGGCCACCGACGACGATAAAAACGCCGTCTACAAGCGCGTCACCCTGCGCCTGATCCCCTTCATATTCATCTGCTACCTGTTCAACTACCTCGACCGAGTGAACGTTGGCTTTGCCAAGTTGCAGATGCTCGATGCACTGAAATTCAGCGAAACCGTGTACGGCCTCGGGGCCGGGATTTTCTTTATCGGCTACGTGTTGTGTGGCGTTCCGAGCAACCTGGCGCTGACCCGCTTCGGTCCGCGGCGCTGGATCGCGCTGATGATGATCACTTGGGGCACGCTGTCCACCTGCCTGCTGTTTGTCACCACGCCCACCGGTTTCTACACCCTGCGCTTGTTCACCGGTGCCGCCGAAGCCGGGTTCTTCCCCGGTGTGGTGCTGTACCTCTCGCAGTGGTTTCCGTCGTTCCGCCGCGGTCGGATCATGGCCCTGTTCATGTCGGCGATCCCGGTTTCGGGTCTGCTCGGCAGCCCGATTTCCGGCTGGATCCTCAACCACTTCGCCGCCGGCCAGGGCGGCCTCGCGGGCTGGCAGTGGATGTTCCTGCTGCAAGGCATTCCGACGGTGATCCTCGGCGCGCTGGCGTACTTCCTGCTCAGCGACAATTTCGACAGCGCCAAATGGCTCAAGCCCCACGAGCGTGCGGTACTCGAAGCCGACCAGGCGATTGATCGCGCCAACAAGCCGAAGACGGCCACCGACTCGCTGCTGGCGGTGTTCAAGAATCCGGCGATCTGGGCATTCGGCCTGATCTATTTCTGCATCCAGAGCGGGGTCTACGCGATCAACTTCTGGCTGCCGTCGATCATCAAGAACCTGGGTTTCTCCGACAACCTGGTGATCGGCTGGCTGAGTGCAATTCCGTACCTGCTGGCGGCGGTGTTCATGGTGCTGGTGGGACGCTCCGCCGACCTGCGCCAGGAGCGTCGCTGGCATTTGGTGGTGCCGATGCTGATGGGTGCGCTGGGGCTGCTGATCGCGGTGAACTTCGCCGGCAACCCGGCCATCGCCATCCTCGGCCTGACCATCGCCACCATGGGCGCCCTCACCGGTCTGCCGATGTTCTGGCCGGTGCCGACCGCCCTGCTCAGCGCCGGTGCCGCCGCCGGTGGCCTGGCGCTGATCAACTCCATGGGGCAGATGGCCGGCTTCCTCAGCCCGTACCTGGTGGGTTTCGTCAAGGACGCCAGCGGCTCCACCGATGCCGCACTGTATGTGCTGGCGGCGGTGATTGTCGGCGGTAGCTTGCTGGCGTTGCGCATGACTCGGACATTGCGCGTCTGAGCTGCACATTCCTCACTGATTCACCCTGTGGCTTGCCAACTTCCAACTGTGGGAGCTGGCTTGCCAGCGATGCGCCAGTTCAGTCACAGAGGTGGTGACTGACACACCGCTATCGCTAGCAGGATCGCCCCTACAGGGGGGGGACGTGACGGACAGAATATTTGATCCCTCAATTGCAGTTGCCCACACCGCCCCTTCTGGTATCTGATTGAGCCTTTCCCTCCGGCAAAAGGAATTCGTCATGAGCTACCGCACACTGGGTCGTTCCGGCTTGCAGGTGTCCACCCTGACCCTGGGCAGCATGATGTTCGGTGAGCAGACCAGCACCGAAGATTCGCTGCGGATCATCGACAAGGCCTGGGACCAGGGCGTCAATTTCATCGACACCGCCGACGTCTATACCCATGGCCGCTCCGAAGAGATTGTCGGCGAGGCCATCGCCGGCAATCGCCATGAGTGGGTGCTGGCCTCGAAAGTCGGCTTCGGCCCGGTGGACGGCGTACCCAATCGCGCCGGCCTTAACCGCAAGCACATCTTCAACGCGATCGATGCCAGCCTGACCCGTCTGGATACCGATTACCTGGACATCTATTACCTGCACCGCGAGGACCACAACACCCCGTTGGAGGTCACGGTCGCAGCCATCGGTGAGCTGATTCGCCAAGGCAAGATCCGCTATTGGGGCCTGTCCAATTATCGCGGCTGGCGCATCAGTGAAGTGATTCGGGTGGCCGAGCGCCTCGGTGTGGACCAGCCGGTGATCAGCCAGCCGCTGTACAACATCGTCAACCGCCAGGCCGAATCCGAACAGATCACCGCCGCCCATGCCTATGGCCTCGGTGTGGTGCCCTACAGCCCGCTGGCCCGTGGTGTGCTCAGCGGCAAGTACGCCCCCGATATCGCCCCGGATGCCAACAGCCGCGCCGGGCGCCAGGACAAGCGCATCCTTGAAACCGAATGGCGCACCGAGTCCCTGCGCATCGCCCAACAGTTGCAGCACTACACCCAACAACGTGGGGTCGGCCTGGTGGAGTTCGCGATTGCCTGGGTACTGAACAACGCGGCGGTGACTTCGGCCATCGTCGGACCACGCACCGAAGCGCACTGGGACACTTACATCAAGGCGCGAGAAGTGAAGATCAGTGCCGAGGACGAAGCCTTCGTCGATTCACTGGTCACGCCGGGGCATGCCTCGACGCCGGGTTTCAACGACGTCAGCCATTTTGTCTCCGGGCGGATGGCCCGCTGAGGCGCTATCGCCTATGCTTGGCGCCTCCAGTAACCTCTCCCCGGCTGTCGCGAGGACCGCGTGTCTAAAGGTATTGCTCTATCGGTGTTTGCGTCGGTGCTGTTCGCCGTCATGTATTTCTACACATCGCTGTTGACGCCGCTCGATGGCGAGGAAATCTTCGGCTGGCGCATGCTCCTGACGATGCCGTGCATGTCCCTGTTCATGCTGGTGTCCGGCGAATGGAAACGGGTGGTCGATCCACTGCGCCGGGTGGTCGCCAAGCCACTGTTGCTGGTGGGCCTGATGCTGTCGTCGGCGCTGCTCGGCGCGCAGCTCTGGCTATTTATGTGGGCGCCGCTCAACGGGTATAGCCTGGATGTGTCACTGGGGTATTTCCTGCTGCCGCTGACCATGATCCTGACCGGGCGCATGGTCTATGGTGAGCATCTGTCCTATCTGCAGAAAGTCGCCGCTTGCCTGGCGACTTTAGGCGTGATCAACGAGTTGTACCAGGTGGGCAGTTTTTCCTGGGCGACCCTGGTGGTTGCCTTGGGTTACCCGGCCTATTTCGTGCTGCGTCGACGCCTGGCAACCGACAACCTTGGCGGCCTGTGGCTGGACATGACACTGCTGCTGCCGGTGGCATTCTGGATGGTACACAGCGGGGAGCAAGGCTTCGGCGTGTTCGAGCAATACCCATGGTTGTCACTGTTGATCCCTGTGCTGGGCCTGATCAGTGCGTCGGCGCTGGTGGTCTACATCATCGCCAGCCGCCTGCTGCCATTCAGCCTGTTCGGGCTGCTCAGCTATGTCGAACCGGTGTTGCTGCTGGGGGTGGCCCTGTTGCTGGGTGAGAGCATTAAGGCCGAGGAATGGCTGACCTACCTGCCGATCTGGCTGGCGGTATTGGTGCTGGTGTTCGAGGGCGCCAAGCATCTGGCGCGGCAGCGCAGGGCTGTGTAGGACCAACTGTAGAAGCTGGCTTATGTAGGAGCTGGCTTGCCAGCGAACCATCCGCATCGGTGCGGCAGGCATACCGCCTTCGCCGGCAAGCCGGCTCCTACACCACCTCGTGTTACTCGGTCGTCAACACCCCACGACGCACCTGATCCCGCTCGATCGACTCGAACAGCGCCTTGAAGTTGCCTTCGCCGAAGCCATCATCGCCTTTGCGCTGGATGAATTCGAAGAACACCGGGCCCATCAGGGTTTCCGAGAAGATCTGTAGCAGCAGGCGCTTGTCGCCGGCCTCGGAGGAACCGTCGAGCAGAATGCCGCGGGCCTGCAGTTCACCCACCGGCTCGCCATGGTTCGGCAGGCGACCTTCGAGCATTTCGTAGTAGGTCTCCGGCGGCGCGGTCATGAAGCGCATGCCGATGCTTTTCAGATGGTCCCAGGTCTTGACCAGGTCATCGGACAGGAACGCCACGTGCTGGATGCCTTCGCCGTTGAACTGCATCAGGAACTCTTCGATCTGCCCGGCGCCCTTGGACGACTCTTCGTTCAACGGGATGCGAATCATGCCGTCCGGCGCAGTCATGGCCTTGGAGGTCAGGCCGGTGTACTCGCCCTTGATGTCGAAGTAACGGATCTCGCGGAAGTTGAACAGCTTCTCGTAGAAGTTCGCCCAATAAGCCATGCGACCGCGATAGACGTTGTGGGTCAGGTGGTCGATGATTTTCAGGCCGGCACCCACAGGATTGCGATCCACGCCTTCGATGAACACGAAGTCGATGTCATAGATCGAGCTGCCCTCGCCAAAACGGTCGATCAGGTACAGCGGCGCACCGCCGATGCCCTTGATGGCCGGCAGATTCAGTTCCATCGGGCCGGTCTCGATATGGATCGGCTGGGCGCCGAGTTCCAGCGCGCGGTTGTAGGCCTTTTGCGAGTCCTTGACGCGGAACGCCATGCCACACACGGACGGACCGTGTTCGGCGGCAAAGTACGAGGCGACGCTGTGGGGTTCGTTGTTGAGGATCAGGTTGATCGCGCCCTGGCGATACAGGTGCACGTTCTTCGAACGGTGGGTCGCGACCTTGGTGAAGCCCATGATCTCGAAGATCGGCTCCAGGGTGTTCGGGGTTGGCGATGCGAATTCGATGAACTCGAAGCCCATCAGGCCCATTGGGTTTTCGTATAAATCTGCCATGGTTGAAGCCTCATCATGCTGTTGTAATTAACGATTCGTCAGTAACAGGCAATGCTGAGGACAGCCGGTGGCGCGCAGGAGATTCCCCGCACACTGCGGGCAAGAAAATCACCGTAGATCAATTGGAACCCAAATATCTTCATTGTCGACCCAAGGCTTTGCGGGTACGTCTTCTGCAGACAGAAGCGCTTATTCTTATATGCGTAAATCGATTCTACACAGCGTAAACCGTTTTGTCCGCTCTCTCTCTAAAATCCGCTTTTTTCCGCCCCCTGCAAAGGGTTTGTTCGCGCAATCAATGCTCGGCACAATCGTCCAGGTCCATCTATCATCCCGGTGTCCGAACTCTTTATTGGAAGGCATGCCCTTGCCACACCTGCATTTGAGAGCCCAATACTTTTATTTCAGGTTCACCAAATGCCCCTGACCCACAAGCGTCGACGCAAGCCGGCGATCCGCAATGCCCTGACCTTGCTCGCCGCACTGGTCCCTGTGGTCCTGGGCTTGCTTATCCTTTACGTGCAGGCCGAGCGCCGGCTGGCGCAAAGCGCCCATCAGACCGCCGAGGAAGCCGTGGGCCAGTTCGAGTTGATGCTCGACAACACCGCCCACGCCGCACAACTGCTCCTGCCATTGGCCGGCAAACCCTGTGCCGAGGCGCAATTGGCCTTGCGCGAACAGGTGACCCGTCGCCCCTTCGTACGCTCGACCAACCTGGTCTGGGACAACAACCTGTATTGCAGTTCGCTGTTCGGCGACTTCGCAGAGAAGGTCAACCCCGGGGAGTACACCCAGGGAAAACTGTGGTTAATGAACGGCAATCCGGTGACACCCAACACCGCCCTGTTGGTGTACCGGCTCAGCGATGGCCGAGGTGGCGCGCTGACCACTCTCGACGGCTATCACTTGAGCAATGTCCTGCGCATGATCGGGCGCCATACCCTGTTGCTGCTACAGGTCGGCGACAACTGGATGACCTCCGACCAGCAAGTACACAACGGTCCGCTGCCAAGCTTCCCGGTGGCCAGCAACACGCTTTCATCCTCCAGGTACGCCTTTGCCGTGCAGGCCGGCTATCCCGAGGGCGAAGCCTGGCGCTACATGCTCAGCGAATACCCGCCGGTTTTCAGCTTATTGATGTTTTTCGGGGTGATCGCCGGCACCCTCGCCCACTGGACGCAACGGCGCTCGACATCCCCGAGCCATGAACTGCAGCGCGCATTGGAAGCCGGCGAGTTCGTCCCCTACTTCCAGCCGGTGGTGCACGGCGACAGCAAGCGCTGGGCCGGCGCCGAAGTACTGATGCGCTGGAACCATCCCAAGGATGGGCTGGTACGCCCGGACCTTTTTATCCCTTTCGCCGAGCACTCGGGGCTGATCGTGCCGATGACCCGCTCGCTGATGCAGCAGACGGCAGCGTTGCTCGGCCCGCACATCGCTGGGCGCGACGAGCACTTTCACCTGGGCATCAACATTACCGCCAGTCATTGCCACGACTTGCAATTGGTCGAAGACTGTCGCGAACTGCTGGCGGCCTTTGCGCCGGGGAAAATCGCCCTGGTGCTGGAGCTGACCGAGCGCGAACTGATCGAGCCCACGGCCATCACCCTTCAGTTGTTTGAACAATTGCATGAGTTGGGGGTAATGATCGCCATCGACGACTTCGGCACCGGTCATTCCAGTCTGGGTTACTTACGTCAGTTCAATGTCGACTTCCTGAAAATCGATCAGAGTTTTGTGGCATTGATCGGTGCCGACGCATTATCCCGGCATATTCTCGACAGCATCATCGAACTGTCCGGAAAACTGGACCTTGGCATAGTCGCGGAAGGCGTGGAAACACAGGAACAAAGTGATTATCTGGCGCAGCACAACGTGAACTTTTTGCAAGGCTATCTGTATGGACGACCGATGCCGGCGGCGCAATTCATAGTCGAACTGAACAAACATTAGACGATCGTACCGATTGCCCGGAAACTCACGGGCAATCAAATTGATGCACCAGAATGCATCATTCTCCGGCCAACCGTTACATGATGAAAAAGACTTGATTTACTCCGCGACAATTAACTACTACAATTTTTCCTGCCTGAGCAGTTTAAGCAGGTGCGTCACTCTCACCGAGGCGCTACAAGGCTCCAGACTTATAGCTTTGTTGGCGGTTGGTATCAGCCAAATACACTATTGGAGTAAAGATATTGTCCAGACTCGCTGAATTTCGTGCAGCTGAAAAGGCCCTTCAGGAGCAGCTCGCGCAGCTGGAATCGCTGAAGAATGATGCCGGGCTGAAGAAAGAAATCGAATTCGAATCCAAGCTCCAGGGGCTGATGAAAACCTACGGCAAGAGCTTGCGCGATGTGATCGCCATCCTCGACCCGAACCCCAAGTCCGGCCTGCAGCAGGCCGCCGCTCCAAAAACCCGCCGCGCCCGCGTGGTCAAGGTTTACCAGAACCCGCACACCGGGGAACTGATTGAAACCAAAGGCGGCAACCACCGCGGCTTGAAAGCCTGGAAGGAAGAGTACGGCGCCAGCACCGTTGATTCCTGGCTGCGCGCTTGATCTGAACTGTAGGAGCGATCTCCCGCTTGCCGGCCTGCTCGCGAAGAACGTCAACGATACCGCGCACATTCTGAATGTCCGCGGAGCCCGTAAGTTCTTCGCTAGCAAGCTAGCTCCTACAATAAACAAGCAATTCGCCGCCTAAACACCCAACTTTCTGATTAATCCAAAAACCCAAAATTTGGCACTAAAGTTTCAAACTATCTCGCACGCCTTGTATTTCCTGCTGACTGCGGGCATACACCTCAGCCTGCCCGGCGTAGGAAAAAACATAAACCTTATCACCGTCCACCGCACCGACTAGTGTTTGCGACAACACATGGCGCCCATTTTCAGTAATGGTGCAAGTGGTTTCCTCGGCCGGCAGTCGGCTTAGTGTCGCGGCATGAAGGCTGTTGCACACACTCTGATAACCGCCTTGAAAGAAGTCCTTCTGGATCGACTTGCGCATTTCCAGGAGCACACCGCGCAAGTTGACCTCATGCCCGGCGTCGACCTGACTCACCGTTAGTTCGGCCACCAGCACGGGCTCGCCGTTCTCGTTGTTTTTGACTGCGCGCTGGCGGGACACTTTTGCCGTTTGACTGTCCTGCGCCAATGGCTGCACTTGCCAGCCGCCGGGCCAGGCAATGTCAGGCAGCGGGACATCTGCATGAGCGAAAGTGGCAAACAGAAAAGGTAAAACCAACAGACATCTGTAGTGTCGAATCATCAGGCAAGGCACTGGCGGGGCGAGCGGCAAAGTCTGCCCTGCGCCAGCCGGCCAGGCAATAGCCCAGGGATTTGCATTGGCCCACCCGCCACCCTTGCGTATCATTGCGCCACTGCACGGAAGCCTCGACCCACGCAAGTCCAAGGACAGCTCCCAGCGCGGAGCGTCGTTTGCCCCACTTATTTTCCGGAGGGCCCATGAGCCTGCAAGAACTGAACTCTTTCCCCGGCGTCACCGCCCAACCCGATACCGCCACCCACAAATTCGTCTTCAACCACACCATGCTGCGGGTCAAGGACATCACCCGTTCGCTGGACTTCTACACCCGGGTCCTCGGCTTCAGCCTGGTGGAAAAACGTGATTTCCCGGAAGCCGAATTCAGCCTGTACTTCCTGGCCCTGGTCGAGAAAGACCAGATCCCGGCCGACGCCGCCGCACGCACCGAGTGGATGAAGTCGATCCCCGGCATCCTCGAGCTGACCCATAACCACGGCACCGAGAACGACGCGGATTTCGCCTACCACAACGGCAACACCGACCCGCGCGGTTTTGGTCATATCTGCATTTCGGTGCCAGACATTGTCGCCGCCTGCGAGCGTTTCGAAGCCCTGGGCTGCGATTTCCAAAAGCGCCTGAACGACGGCCGCATGAAAAGCCTGGCCTTCATCAAGGACCCGGACGGCTACTGGGTCGAAATCATCCAGCCAGCACCGCTGTAAACCGCTAAAGTCCGCAGCCACAAAAAAACCCATGAAGATCATTCATGGGTTTTTTTCTTTTAAGTGCCTGTTAGGCCGGAGCGGAGGTGCGGATCAGGTGATCGAAGGCACTCAGCGAAGCCTTGGCGCCCTCACCCACTGCAATCACGATCTGCTTGTACGGCACGGTGGTCACGTCACCGGCAGCAAACACACCGGGAATCGAAGTTTCACCCCGGTTATCGACAATGATCTCGCCACGGGGCGACAACTCCACCGTGCCCTTGAGCCAGTCGGTGTTGGGCAACAGGCCGATCTGAACGAAGATCCCT
Source organism: Pseudomonas fluorescens (assembly GCF_019212185.1). NCBI lineage: Bacteria > Pseudomonadati > Pseudomonadota > Gammaproteobacteria > Pseudomonadales > Pseudomonadaceae > Pseudomonas > Pseudomonas fluorescens. The sequence continues at coordinate 3,060,013 of NZ_CP078138.1, read as the reverse complement.
TCCAGTTCCACAGTGCGCAACTCGTCGCTCTGACGATCCTTGTAACGCAGGCCATTGACCTTCTGCCCGTCGCCAGTGACTTCAGTGGTTTGCGCACTGGTGATCACCGTGACATTGGGCAGGCTGTGCAGTTTTCGCTGCAAGACCGCATCGGCGCGCAACTGCACATCAAACTCCAGCAGGGTCACGTGGGCCACGATCCCGGCCAGGTCAATCGCCGCTTCGACGCCGGAGTTACCGCCGCCAATCACCGCCACGCGCTTGCCCTTGAACAACGGGCCGTCGCAATGCGGGCAGTAGGCAACACCCTTGTTGCGGTACTGCTGTTCGCCAGGGACGTTCATTTCGCGCCAGCGCGCACCGGTTGCCAGAATCACGGTTTTGGCGCTGAGCGAAGCACCGCTGGCGAAGTGAATTCGGTGCAATTCGCCAGGCTTGCCGGGCACCAATTTGTCGGCACGTTGCAGGTTCATGATGTCGACGTCGTACTGCTTGACGTGTTCTTCCAGCGCGACGGCCAGCTTCGGCCCTTCGGTTTCCTGCACTGAGATAAAGTTTTCGATGGCCATGGTGTCGAGCACCTGACCGCCAAAGCGCTCGGCAGCAACGCCGGTGCGGATGCCTTTGCGTGCAGCATAAATGGCCGCCGAAGCGCCAGCCGGGCCACCGCCGACCACTAACACGTCGAACGCGTCTTTGGCACTGATCTTCTCGGCCTGGCGCTCAAGGCCGCTGGTGTCGATTTTGGCGAGGATTTCTTCCAGGCCCATGCGGCCCTGGCCGAAGTTCACACCGTTAAGGTAAACGCTGGGCACGGCCATGATCTGACGCGCGTCGACTTCAGCCTGGAATAGCGCGCCGTCGATGGCGACGTGCTGAATATTGGGGTTGAGCACTGCCATCAGGTTCAACGCCTGGACCACATCCGGGCAGTTCTGGCAGGACAACGAGAAGTAGGTTTCGAACCTGAACTCGCCCTTCAGTGAGCGAATCTGTTCGATCACTTCGGCGCTGGCTTTCGACGGGTGGCCACCGACTTGCAGCAGCGCCAATACCAGGGAAGTGAATTCGTGACCCATCGGGATGCCGGCAAAGCGCAGGCTGATATCGGCCCCCGGGCGGTTAATCGAGAACGACGGCGTGCGGGCATCGTCACCGTTATCGAGCAAGGTAATTTGACTGGAAAGACTGGCAACGTCTTTCAACAGTTCGAGCATTTCCCGGGATTTCGCACCGTCGTCGAGGGAAGCAACGATCTCGATCGGCTGGGTGACCCGTTCCAGGTATGACTTCAACTGGGCTTTAAGATTGGCGTCCAACATACGGGCGATCTCCATGTTTCTTGAACGGTAGAAAAAACAACGCCCGAACGAATCTCGCCCGGGCGTTTTTGAGGGCGGTGCGGCTTACTGACTCAGGCGCCTGGCGCCCTCAATCGACTCATCGGCTCAGATCTTGCCGACCAAGTCCAGGGACGGGGCCAGAGTCGCTTCGCCTTCTTTCCACTTGGCTGGGCAGACTTCGCCCGGGTGAGCGGCAACGTACTGGGCAGCCTTGATTTTGCGCAGCAGTTCGCTGGCGTCACGGCCGACGCCACCGTCGTTCAACTCAACGATTTTGACCTGGCCTTCAGGGTTGATCACGAAGGTGCCACGGTCAGCCAGACCGGCTTCTTCGATCAGCACGTCGAAGTTGCGGGAGATCACGTGGGTCGGGTCGCCGATCATGGTGTACTGGATTTTGCCGATGGCTGGCGAAGTGTTGTGCCAGGCTGCGTGGGCAAAGTGAGTGTCGGTGGAAACGCTGTAGATCTCGACGCCCAGTTTCTGGAATTCGGCGTAGTTGTCAGCCAGGTCTTCCAGTTCGGTTGGGCAGACGAAGGTGAAGTCGGCTGGGTAGAAGAACACGACCGACCATTTGCCTTTCAGGTCAGCGTCCGACACTTGTACGAAATCGCCATTTTTGAAAGCGGTAGCGGTGAAGGGTTTAACTTGGCTGTTGATGATAGGCATCGTTGACTCTCCGTCAGGGTTGTTAAGTTGATGGAGAGAATCCTACCCAAGCGATCGGCAGATGGCTCATTGGCAAACCTGATGCTGCTCATTGGTTTTCGCTATTAGCCAGCGTACTTAATAGAAGCAAAGCGTCTCAGCCATTCCGACTGCCGGGCTGAACGGCAGGTGCGGTGGTACACTGCGCCGCTACGAAATACGTACTACGCAATGGCAGGAGATCACATGGCTCGGGGCGGTATAAACAAGATTGTGGTTCAGGCGGCACGTCTGGCGATCCTGGCACGCGGCGAAAACCCCAGCATTGATGCCATCCGGATCGAGCTGGGCAATACCGGTTCGAAAACCACCATCCACCGCTACCTCAAGGAGCTGGATGAAGATGTCACGGCGAATGCTGCCGAGGCTCAGGAACCCATGGATGAGGAGCTGACCGCACTGGTCCAGCGCCTCGCCCAGCGTCTGCGCGAGCAGGGTCAGGAACGCATCGACCTGGCATTGGCCAGCTTCGAGCAGGCGCGCCAGGCTCTAGAGGCCCAAATGGCCGAGGCGCTGCAGGTTCAGGCGCAACAGCAGCAGCAATTGCAGGCCCAGGCCGAGACCCTGGCCAGCGAGTCCGAGGCCCTGAACAACACCCGTGGCCTGTTGCAAAGTGAGCAAACCCGCAACGCCGGGTTGAGCCAGGCCTTGAGCGATTTTGAGTTGCGCTTGAACGACAAGGACGAGCAGATTCGCTCACTGGAGGAGAAACACCTGCACGCCCGCGACGCCCTTGAGCATTACCGCGAGGCGATCAAGGAGCAGCGGGATCAGGAGCAACGGCGCCATGAAGGCCAGGTGCAGCAGATCCAGATGGAGCTGCGCCAGGCCCAGCAAAGCGCCATGGTCCGCCAGGATGAGATCACCCAGCTCAACCGCGACAACGAACGCTTGCTGACCGAAAACCGTGGCACCGTGCGTGAACTGAACCTGGTACAGGATCAACTCAAACAGGGCGAGACCCGTTACGCACAGCTGCAGGAACAACTGCGCGCCCGCGACGCCGAATGCACCCTGCTCCAGGAGCGCCTGCGCATTGCCGTGCTGGAAAGCAGCCAGGCCCGGCAAACCGCGACCGAGCACATGCAGACCAACAGCGAGCTGGCCCTGCGCGCCGCCAGCGCCGAGGCCAGCCTGCAGGCTCTGCAACTGGCGGTGGCCAGCAAGGCAGAGCCTGAGCCACAGCCCGTCGAGGCCGAAACCCCTTAAGCGCCGACCGGCGTGCGCATGGTGACGAACTCTTCGGCGGCCGTTGGGTGTACGCCGATGGTTTCGTCGAAGTCACGCTTGGTCGCGCCAGCCTTGAGGGCGATCGCCAGGCCCTGGACGATTTCGCCGGCGTCCGGGCCGACCATGTGGCAACCCAGGACCTTGTCGGTCCTGGCATCCACCACCAACTTCATCAGCGTGCGCTCCTGGCAGTCGGTCAGGGTCAGCTTCATCGGCCGGAAACGGCTTTCGAAAATCTGCACTTCATGGCCTGCTTCCCGCGCCTGCTCCTCGGTCAGGCCAACGGTGCCGATATTGGGCAGACTGAACACGGCGGTCGGGATCATCCGGTAGTCCACCGCACGGTACTGCTCGGGCTTGAACAGGCGACGGGCAACCGCCATGCCTTCGGCCAGGGCCACGGGGGTCAACTGCACACGACCGATCACATCGCCAATCGCCAGCACCGAGGGTTCGGCGGTCTGGTACAGCTCATTGACCTCGACGAAGCCCTTGTCGTCGAGCTTGACCGCAGTGTTTTCCAGGCCAAGGTTGTCGAGCATCGGCCGCCGGCCGGTGGCGTAAAACACGCAATCGGTGTGCAGGGTACGACCATCCTTGAGAGTGACGTTCAAGCTGCCATCGGCCTGCTTGTCGATGCGTTCGATGTCGGCATTGAACTGCAGATCCATCCCGCGCTTGCTCAGTTCTTCCTGCAGATGCTTGCGCACCGCACCATCAAAACCGCGCAGGAACAGGTCGCCGCGATACAGCAGGCTGGTTTCGGCGCCCAGGCCGTGGAAGATCCCGGCGAATTCGACGGCGATATACCCACCGCCGACCACCAGCACCCGCTCGGGCAGCGCCTTGAGGAAGAACGCCTGGTTGGAGCTGATGGCGTGTTCGTGCCCAGGAATTTGTGGAATCTGCGGCCAGCCGCCGGTGGCGATCAGGATGTTTTTCGCGCTGTGGCGTTCGCCATTGACCTCCACAGTATGGGGATCAACGATTGTCGCGTGGCCTTCGTGCAGGGTCACGCCACTGTTGACCAGCAGGTTGCGGTAGATGCCATTGAGGCGGTTGATCTCGCGGTCCTTGTTGGCGATCAGGGTCGCCCAGTCGAAGCTCGCTTCGCCCAGGGACCAGCCGAATCCGGCCGACTGCTCGAAGTCTTCGGCAAAGTGCGCGCCGTACACCAGCAGCTTCTTCGGCACGCAGCCAACGTTGACACAGGTCCCGCCCAGATATCGGCTCTCGGCCACGCCGACTTTTGCGCCAAAACCGGCGGCGAAGCGCGCCGCACGTACACCGCCGGAACCGGCGCCAATCACATACAGGTCAAAATCGTAAGCCATTTCAATCTCCTCGGCAGGCGCACAGCATACGCCCCATCACCGCTGTCTGACACGCCGCCTTCGCGGGCAAGCTGCCGGCGAAGGCGGTGCGCCTGAAGCACCGGGGTGCCTGGTTCGCCGGAAAGCCCGCTCCTATAACACCAAAAAAAACGCCCCGAACCAGTCGGGGCGTTTTATTGACTTCATCAAACCGGCGCTATCAGTAAGCCTTGCCAGTTTTGTAGAAGTGTTCGAAGCAGAAGTTGGTCGCTTCGATGTAGCCTTCAGCACCACCGCAGTCGAAACGCTGGCCCTTGAACTTGTAGGCAATCACGCAACCGTCCTGGGCCTGTTTCATCAGGGCGTCGGTGATCTGGATCTCGCCACCCTTGCCCGGCTCGGTGTCTTCGATCAGCTTGAAGATGTCCGGGGTCAGGATGTAGCGACCGATGATCGCCAGGTTCGACGGTGCGTCTTCCGGCTTCGGTTTTTCCACCATGTTGCGCACGCGGTACAGATCGTCACCGATCAGATCGCCGGCAATTACGCCGTACTTCTGGGTTTCCTGCGGATCGACTTCCTGGATCGCGACGATGGTGCAACGGTACTGTTTGTACAACTTGACCATCTGGGTCAGGACGCCATCGCCTTCCAGGTTGACGCACAGGTCGTCCGCCAGAACCACGGCGAACGGCTCGTCGCCGATCAGCGGACGACCGGTCAGAATCGCGTGGCCCAAACCTTTCATTTCGGTCTGGCGGGTGTAGGAGAACGAGCACTCGTCAAGCAGCTTGCGGATACCGACCAGGTACTTCTCTTTGTCGGTGCCCTTGATCTGGTTTTCCAGCTCGTAGCTGATGTCGAAGTGGTCTTCCAGCGCGCGCTTGCCGCGACCGGTGACGATGGAGATTTCAGTGAGACCTGCATCCAGGGCTTCTTCGACGCCGTACTGGATCAGTGGCTTGTTCACCACCGGCAGCATTTCTTTAGGCATGGCCTTAGTCGCTGGCAGGAAGCGAGTACCGTAACCGGCTGCTGGGAACAAGCATTTCTTGATCATAAAAGTCCTTGAAAGGGCTGTGTGTACGAGTTTCGGCGCAGTCTAATCAGGCCGCAGGCACCTTACAATGCCCCGCACTGGCTAACCGATGCCATCATAGAGAAATAATCGTCGAGATAGTTCCACAAAGGCTTCACTTTAGACCAGAGGCCGCTTTGCCGACACATTTGCGGCTATCATGGCGCGATTGAACCCGCCAATGAGACAAATAGATGTCGGAAGCAAAAAGCGTCAACGGTTACCTGATCAACAAGACCAAAGACGGTCAATGGAACATCGATCGCACAGATGGGGAAACGGTCGCCGGACCACTTCCCACCGAAGCCATGGCGATTGAAGTCGCATCGGTGTTCGAAGATACGCGCCCAGCGCCAAAACGTCGCGGTGCCAAGCCCGAGTAAAAGCACTTAGCCAAACGGCCCTGCCCACGCGATCATCGCGGCGCGGGGCTTTTTTGTGTATGACTGTACCGAAATGGCCAATCGCTATAACCTCTGCTGCAGAACTTTTTACCTCCCCTCCTCTTCATGGCGGCAACCCGATGAAAAACTACCTGGCGCTGATCGCCGTGCTGCTCCTGAGTGGCTGTGCCACCGCCTCGAAAACCTACCTCGATGACGGGCAACAGGGGTTGGAGATCGACTGTTCGGGTGAGGTCAACTCGTGGGCCAAGTGCTACGAGAAAGCCGATGCCTCGTGCGCAGGCACCGGTTACCGAATCGTCGGCACCGATGGCACGCCGTCGCTGAAGGAAAGCGAGAAAACCCTGGGCGTTGATGTCGGCAACTTCAAGAGCCGCAGCCTGGTGGTGATCTGCAAATAGCGGATAGGTTTACATGTGGATTTCGGCGAATTTGATCCCCAGGCCGCGCACGGTCTCGATCAAGTCATCGAGGCGCGCGAAAGATTCAACCTCATCGCTGTCGTCCACCAGGAAAAAGCTGCGCCCCGCGCTCTTCTTGAAAAACACAATCCATTCCCCCGGATTGGCCGGATTCTGAATCACGTGCGTGGCACAAATGTGCCCTCCGGCGTGGCGCTCTCTGACTTTTTCGCGTTTCATTGACTGCTCCATGAAATGACAATGCTACCCGCAGGTGAAATGAAGACCCCCTGTAGGAGCGAGCAAGCTCGCTCCTACAAGAGCATCTGCACTCAGCCCCAGGCAACACTGGTTTGATGGCCAGCAGTTTACCGGATGCCCTGCCCGATCAGCACGCCATCCACGGTTTGCCCATACAGATTGACCCCGTCATTGGCGTGGAACTTGACCCGGGTCTTCTCGATGGAGCCGTCAATCAACCGGGGATCCTGCGGCCGTTCATGGCTGTTGATGAAGGCTGCGACGTCCCAGGCCTGCTGGTCGCTGAGGGTTTTGGCCTTACCCAGGGGCATGTTGTACTGGATGAAGGACGCCGCGGTATTGATCCGGTGCATCCCCGCGCCCCAGTTGTAGGAGTCTTTACCCCAGAGCGGAGGCAGCACGTAGTCGTTGCCGACTTTTTGCCCCTGCCCCGCGTCGCCATGACACACCGCACACTGCGCCTTGTACACTTGCGCACCCTGGGCAATGTCATAGCCCTTGGCCGGTTGCGCCACCTCAGGATAACCCCGTCCTGGCAACTCAACCCCGGTCGGCGCCTGGGTGGCCAGCCAATAGGCATAGGCCGACAACGCACTGATCTCAGGTCCATCCGCTGCCGGCGGCTTGCCGTTCATGCTGAACTCGAAGCAGCCCTGCAGACGTTCGGCGAACGTATTGACCTTGTCGTTTTTCTTGCGGTAAGCCGGGTACATCGGATACGCGCCCCAAAGCGGCGCAGAGTTGGCCAGGCGCCCCTGATCGAGGTGGCAGTTACTGCAGTTGAGACCATTGCCGACAAAGGCCGGGGCCTGGCGTTTGGTGTCGACGAACAGGCTGTGGCCCTGGCGCACCAGTTTGCCAAAGGCGTTGTCCGGCAGTTCATGCTCGGCCGGCGGTTGGAAGTAGTCGACCGAACCGGCAGGCGCCGCCGGGGTTCTCAGTTCCGACTGATCGTCCATCGCGGTCTGCGCAGCGAATACGTTGAGACTGGACAAGGCCAGAACCCAGGGTACGAATACAAGAATCTTCATGGCCTGGCCTCCTGGCTGCCCAAGGTCGCAAAATATTCGGTGACCGCCTTGATCTCTTCCGGTGTCAGGGATTTGGCGATGTGCCCCATCAAGTCATTGGAATCGTTGTGCCGGCTGCCGTCACGCCAGGCATTCAACTGCGCGCTCAGGTAGGCGGCCGACTGACCGGCCAATGGCGGAAAGACCGAACCCACACCCACGCCTCCCGGACCATGGCACATCACGCACTCGGGGATCTGCCGATCCCAGGCGCCGCGCAAGGCCAACTGCGCGCCGGGCCCGTTCGGCACCTGTTCCCGGCTGACCAGCGGGGTTTTCGGTGCAGGCATGGCCGCCAGGGTGCGGGTCACTGCCTGGATCTCGGCCTCGCTCAAGGCCTTGGCCAGTGGCTGCATCACCGGGTTTTCCCGGGAGCCGCTGCGAAAGTCTTCCAACTGTTTGCGCAAATAATCGGCCGATAACCCTGCCAGGCGCGGAAACCCAGCGGCTGGCATGCCCATGCCATCAGCGCCATGGCAGGCAAAACAGGCAGTCGCCGCCGGTTGCGCGCCACCCTGGGTGTAGATCTTCTGGCCATCATCGGCCTGGGCAACGCTCACGGCCACGAGCATCAGGCTGGCCAGCAGCCTCGGTTTGAACTCCATCTCAGACCCTCTCTTATTCTAGTTATAAGCTTAGACATATTTTGTATAAGCCTACCCAGAGTAAGGGAATCCACTGGCCATCACAACCGCCGGTTGGGCACAAAAAAGCCCGAGCCGGCAGTCGAGACCGAGTCGGGCGTATGCTTGCCGGCTGGCGTCCTCAGCCGGAGATGCACTCATTGGCCGCCTTGCCAATGTCACCTGGGCGCATCGGCACGTTGGACATACTTTCATGCAGTTTGATGCTGCTGCCGCCCGAGCGCTCTTCGATATCGAAGACGGCGGCCGGATCGGCGGAGAGCTTGCCGGGGACGATGACCCGCACACCATCCTTATGCGGCTCCATCTGCACCGCGCCACGACTCTTGGCCAGTTTCTCGGCGACGCAGTTGGCATATTCCTGAGGTTTCTTCCCGGAAATCACGTTCATGGTGGGCAGGGTCTGATTGATGTCCGAGACTGTCGCACAACCACTCATCAACAATGCCAACAACAAAACGCCGCGTTTCATACAAAATCTCCAATAAAGACCTTCCGACCGCATAAATCCGGTTTTTCTCCGGGCTGACAGGCTTTATTGCGCAAAAAAACCCGGATAACTGTTTTTAATTGTCAAACCCATGGGCAACAGTCGGCCTTTGCGCCGTGCGGGCTGATAAACTGGCCCATCGTTTTGATTTTGTAGCAAAAGCCCTTCTGGAGGCGCCCCATGAAATTTATCCACCAGCGCGAGCACCTCAACGAAGATGACATCGTCGTCATTCAATGCTCGCAAATGTGCAATATCCGCCTGATGAACGACGCCAACTTTCGCAGCTTCAAGAACGGCGGGCGCCATACCTATCATGGCGGCGCGTTCGACACGTTCCCGGCGAAGATTACCGCCCCGAGCACCGGTTTCTGGAACATCACCATCGACACCGTCAACCGCCGGGCGATCAGTGTGACCCGCAAGCCGACGCTGACCCATTCGATCAAGATTATCCGCCGTTCCAGCAGCAAACTCAGCTGATCACGACAGACAGGTATGCCCGTGACCCAAACCACCAAGTACGTCATCAAGTACAAACTCGACGGCGAGCGCCGCTTCGAATTCGCCCAACTGGCCAATGGCACCGAAGAAGAGGCCAGGGCTGCGCTTGTCGCCATTCACGGTGAGGGCCCTGAAGAAATCACCGAAATCCGCGTGAGCAAGGCGCTGTAGGCTAAATCCATGATGCCGATCACGCCTGACCTGTTCGCCGACGCCGATGCGCAACCGGCGCGCACCCAGCAGATCGGCGAGCAGGCCCTCGTGCTACGCGGTTTCGCCCTGCCCTGGGTGCCCCGTCTGCTGCCGGCACTGGCTGAAGTGCTGGCGGCAGCGCCCTTTCGCAACATGCTCACCCCCGGTGGCTTCACCATGTCGGTGGGCCTGAGCAGTTGCGGCAGCCTGGGCTGGACCACCGACCGCAGCGGATATCGCTACACCTCCTTCGACCCCGTCAGCGGCCAACCCTGGCCCGCGATGCCCGCTGCGTTCCGCGAGTTGGCGCGGTTGGCGGCGAGCGAGGGCGGCTTCCCCGGTTTCGAGCCGGATGCCTGCCTGATCAATCGCTATTTGCCCGGGGCCAAGATGTCACTACATCAGGATAAAAACGAACGTTCCTACCAGTGGCCCGTGGTTTCGGTGTCTCTCGGCTTGCCGGCAGTCTTCCTGTTCGGCGGCCTTGAGCGCAGTGCCAGAAGTCAACGCGTGTCATTGTTTCATGGCGATGTGGTGGTCTGGGGCGGGGTCGACCGCTTGCGCTATCACGGGGTACTGCCGCTCAAGGAGGGCCAGCATCCGCAGTTGGGCGCCCAGCGGATCAACTTCACCCTGCGCAAGGCCGGCTGACCGACCGAGTTTGACCGCAAGCAGCAGAGTGCCTTGTGCGGACTCAAGGGGTAGTCTGAGATCTATCTTCACCGAGTGCCTGCGCATGTCCTCAAGCCAATCCACTGTTGAGCAAGATCCCCGCTGGTCCGCTGTGCTGAACCGCGATCCGCGCGCCGACGGGCAATTTGTCTACGCGGTCAAGACCACCGGCATCTACTGCCGTCCGAGCAGCCTCGCGCGCTTGCCGCACCCGAAGAACGTGGTGTTTTTCGACACTGAGGAGCAGGCCCGGGCCGCCGGCTTTCGCCCCAGCAAACGGGCGGCGGCAGATCAGAGCCTGGTCGCTGCGCAGCACGCGGCGCTGGTGGCAGCGGCCTGCCGGCAGATCGAAGCCAGCGACAGCCTGCCGCTGCTCGCCGAGTTGGCCAGCGCCGCGAGCATGAGTCCGTTCCACTTCCATCGCGTGTTCAAGGCCGTCACCGGCCTGACCCCCAAGGCCTATGCCACGGCCCAACGTTCGCGCCGTGTACGCGAGCGCCTCGAGTCCGCGGCCTCGGTCACCGATGCGCTGTACGATGCAGGGTTCAACTCCAACAGTCGCTTCTACGAATCCGCCGACCATGTGCTCGGCATGAAGCCCAGCGATTACCGGGCACGTGGCCAGAACACTGAGATCCATTTTGCCGTTGGCGAGTGTTCGCTCGGCGCAATTCTGGTGGCGCAAAGCCAGCGCGGGGTCTGCGCGATTCTCCTGGGTGATGATCCAAACGCTCTGGTCGAGGACCTGCAGGATCGTTTCCGTGAGGCCAATCTGATCGGCGCCAACCCTGCTTTCGAGCAGTTGATCGCCAAGGTGGTGGGCTTTATCGAGGTCCCTGCCCTGGGCCTCGACCTGCCGCTGGATGTGCGCGGCACGGCATTTCAGCAGCGGGTCTGGAGCGCCCTGCGGGACATTCCGCTGGGCAGCACTGCCAGCTATGCCGAGATTGCCCAGCGCATCGGCGCGCCGAAATCCTTTCGCGCCGTGGCCCAGGCCTGTGGTGCCAACACCCTTGCCGTGGCGATTCCCTGTCATCGGGTGGTGCGCAGCGATGGCGAGTTGTCGGGCTATCGCTGGGGCGTTGAGCGCAAGCGGCAGTTACTGGCGCGGGAACAGCAGTCCTAGAAAATGCCGATATGCACCGCCACGCTGTCGGGTCCGGTATAGGCCTCGAAATCGGTGGCAAAGCGCCGCTTGATCTGCGGATGGGCTTCGAAAAAAGCCCAGACCCGTGTCCAGGCCTCAATCACCGCACCTGGCATCGCGCCCTGGGCATCGAACACCAGGTATTGCCCGCCTTCGACTTCAATGCTCGGGTAATCGCCAGCCGGCGCGTCGACCGCCACTCCGGCCGTGACATCAAACGAGCCGCTGGCATTCGACTCATAGTTGGAATACACGCCATAGACTTTTGAGGCCGGAGTCTTGTTGGCGATGCTTTCGTACAAGCCCTCGGTAAAAAATCGCTGCCACATCGGGCCGATTCTGGCTGTCGACGCGTTTTGTTCAGCGCTGTTCAACGTGTTAACACGCAAACCGGCGACGCGAAATGCTCTTATTTCCAGCTGTTTGCTGCTCATGGCAAAGCCCTCCTTGATGATGTGCTGAAATCGGTCCAGGGCCTTACCTTGTCAGCCATGACCGAAAAAAGCCATGACCGACGACTGCCCCGGGGTCTATGATTTTGCGCCTCGGCAGTGGCTGGTCGGCCACTGAGCGAATCATTCTCCGATTTTTTCCAGCAGGAGCACAGCGCTGATGAGCCAATGGCCAGACACCCGAATCCTTGATCTGCTGGGCATCGAGTTGCCGATCATCCAGGCCCCCATGGCCGGCGCCACTGGCTCGGCTATGGTGATAGCCGCCTGCAATGCCGGCGCACTGGGCTCAATGCCCGCCGCCATGCTCGGCACCGAGCAACTGCGCGAGGAGCTTGCGACCATTCGCCAATATAGCCAGCGCCCATTGAATGTGAATTTCTTCTGCCATCAACCGCCCGCACCCGACGAGCAGCGGGCCCAGCAGTGGAAACAACTGCTGGAGCCCTATTACCGGGAGCTGGGCGTGGATTTCGAGGCGCCGACACCGGTGTCCAATCGCGCGCCTTTCGATGCCGCCGCCTGCGCCGTGGTGGAAGAATTTCGCCCCGAGGTGGTGAGTTTTCACTTCGGCCTGCCTGAAAAATCCCTGCTCGAACGGGTCAAGGCCACCGGCGCCAAGGTGCTGTCCTCCGCCACCACCGTGGCCGAAGCAATCTGGCTGGAACAGCATGGGTGTGATGCGATCATCGCCATGGGCTATGAAGCGGGGGGCCATCGCGGGATGTTCTTGAGCGATGACCTGAGCAGCCAGGTCGGCACCTTCGCCCTGGTGCCGCAGATTGTCGACGCCGTCAGCGTGCCGGTGATCGCTGCCGGCGGGATTGGCGATGCACGCGGGATCGCCGCGGCATTGGCCCTGGGCGCATCGGCGGTGCAACTGGGCACCGCCTACCTGTTCACCCCCGAGGCCAAGGTCAGTGCCTCCCACCACCGGGCCCTGCGCAGCGCCCGGGACAGCGATACGGCCGTCACCAACATTTTCACCGGCCGCCCGGCGCGCGGCATCATCAATAGGGTCATGCGCGAACTCGGCCCGATCTGCCCGCAAGCTCCGGCCTTCCCGTTGGCCGGCGGCGCCCTGCTGCCGTTGCGGGCCAAGGGTGAGGCCGACTTCAGCAACCTGTGGGCGGGCCAGGCGGTGCATTTGGGGGTGGAGTTGTCGACCGCGGATTTGACACGGCGTTTGGCGGATGAGGCGTTGGCGCGGTTGGTCTGAAGCGGGCTTGACTCGGGTTGAGCAACATCGGCGGTGGTCGACCACATTATCTCCGACAGACATCAAACACACACAAGCCATTCCGCTCCACGGCCTTTCGCTATATATTTAACTACATAGCGTAATACCCACCCTCGCCCCGGAGCCGCTTCATGACCCATCGTGTCTCTCGTCTCGCCCCACTCTGCCTGATCTCTCTGCTCACCCTCGGCACAGCCCAGGCCGACGAGGTCCAAGTCGCCGTCGCCGCCAATTTCAGTGCGCCGATCCAGGCGATTGCCGCCGATTTCGAGAAGGACACCGGGCACAAGCTGGTGGCCTCCTACGGCGCCACCGGCCAGTTCTACACACAGATCAAGAACGGCGCGCCGTTTGAAGTATTCCTCTCGGCCGACGACACCACCCCGCAGAAACTCGAAAGCGAAGGCGCCACGGTCAAGGGTTCGCGCTTCACCTACGCCATCGGCACTCTGGCACTGTGGTCGGCCAAGGCAGGCTACGTCGACGCCGAAGGACAGGTACTCAAAGACAATCAATACCAGCACCTGTCCATCGCCAACCCGAAAGCCGCGCCCTACGGCCTCGCCGCGACCCAGGTGCTGGCCAAGCTGGGCCTGACCGATCAGGTCAAGGGCAAGCTCGTCGAAGGCCAGAACATCACCCAGGCCTACCAGTTCGTCTCCACCGGCAATGCCGAACTGGGCTTCGTGGCCTTGTCGCAGATCTACAAAGACGGCAAAGTCACCGGCGGATCGGCCTGGATTGTCCCGGCTGACATGCACGACCCGATCAAGCAGGACGCGGTGATTCTCGACAAGGGCAAGAACAACCCGGCCGCCAAGGCGCTGGTTGACTACCTCAAGGGGCCGAAAGCCGCGACCGTGATCAAGTCTTACGGTTACCAACTCTAAATGACCCTGACCAGCGCCGACTTCGCCGCCATTTGGCTGACCCTGAAACTGGCGTCGCTGACCACCGTGATCCTGCTGATCATCGGCACGCCGATCGCCTTGTGGCTGTCGCGCACGCGGTCCTGGTGGCGCGGGCCGGTGGGCGCCGTGGTCGCGCTGCCACTGGTGCTGCCTCCGACCGTGATCGGCTTCTACCTGCTGCTGAGCCTGGGGCCAAACGGCTTTCTCGGCCAACTGACCCAGGCCCTGGGCCTGGGCACTCTGACGTTCAGTTTCGCCGGGCTGGTGATCGGCTCGGTGATCTACTCGATGCCCTTTGTGGTCCAGCCCCTGCAAAACGCCTTCTCGGCCATCGGCACGCGGCCGCTGGAAGTGGCGGCAACCCTGCGGGCCAATCCCTGGGACACCTTTTTCAGCGTGATCCTGCCCCTCGCCCGCCCCGGTTTTATCACTGCCGCGATTCTCGGCTTCGCCCATACCGTCGGTGAGTTCGGCGTGGTGCTGATGATTGGCGGCAATATTCCCGACAAGACCCGCGTGGTCTCGGTGCAGATCTACGATCACGTCGAAGCCATGGAGTATGCCCAGGCCCACTGGCTGGCCGGGGCGATGCTGATATTTTCGTTCCTGGTGCTGCTGGCGCTGTATTCCAGCCGCCAGAGCAAGGCCGGCTGGAGCTGATTGATGAGTGCTGCAATTCACGCCCGCCTGCAACTGAAATACCCGGATTTTTCCCTGGACGTCGAACTCGAGTTGCCCGGCCGCGGCGTCACAGCGCTCTATGGTCACTCCGGTTCGGGCAAGACCACCTGCCTGCGCTGCATCGCCGGTCTGGAGCGTGCCGAGCACGGGTTTATCCAGATCAACGACGAGGTCTGGCAGGACAGCCAGCGCCAGCTGTTCGTACCGCCGCACAAGCGCGCACTGGGCTATGTATTCCAGGAGGCCAGCCTGTTCCCACACCTGTCGGTGCTGGCGAACCTCGAGTTCGGCCTGCGGCGGATTCCCCGCCAGCAGCGCCGGGTCGACATGGACCACGCCACCACCCTGCTGGGCATCGGTCATTTGCTCGACCGTCACCCGCAGCATCTGTCCGGTGGCGAGCGCCAGCGCGTCGGCATTGCCCGGGCGCTGCTCACCAGTCCGCGACTGCTGCTGATGGACGAGCCACTGGCGGCGCTGGATTCGCAGCGCAAGAGCGAAATCCTGCCGTACCTTGAGCGGCTGCACGACGAGCTGGACATTCCGGTGCTGTACGTCAGCCACTCCCAGGACGAAGTCGCGCGGCTGGCCGACCACATTGTTCTGCTCAGCGCCGGCAAGGCCCTGGCCAGCGGGCCGGTGGGCGAGACGTTGGCGCGCCTCGACCTGCCCCTGGCCCTCGGCGGCGACGCCGGGGTGGTCATTGACGGCTTGGTCACCGACTACGATCCCGACTACCAGTTGCTGACCCTGCAACTGCCCCACAGTCAATTGAGCGTGCGCGTCGCCCACCTGCCGCTGGCAGTGGGTCAGGCCTTGCGTTTCAAGGTCCAGGCGCGGGACGTCAGCCTCAGTCTGCAAGCCGATGCCCAGAGCAGCATCCTCAATCGCCTGCCGGTGACCGTGATCAGCGAAGTCGCCGCCGACAACGCCGCCCATGTCCTGGTGCGCCTGGACGTCGCCGGCACGCCGCTGCTGGCGCGCATCACCCGCTATTCGCGCGATCACCTGCAACTGCATCCCGGCCAGGCGTTGTGGGCGCAGATCAAGGCGGTGGCGGTGCTGGCCTGAACCAACGGCACCTTGTGCGATGTCCTGCGGTCAATGGCTATAACAGCCCGCCCAGGACCTTGCGCCATGCCCGAGATCGCCGCCTTACCGCCAGACCTCCATTACGTTGACGACACTCAACCGGGCATCCGCCGCAAACGCCTGCGCGGCAAATTCTGTTATTTCGATGCCGCCGGCCAGCGCATCAGCGAAGCCGACGAAATCAAACGCCTCAACGCGCTCGCCGTCCCTCCGGCTTACACCGACGTGTGGATCTGCGCCGACCCGCAGGGTCACCTGCAGGCCACTGGGCGTGATGCCCGAGGTCGCAAGCAGTACCGTTATCACCCACGCTGGCGCGAGGTCCGCGACGGTGACAAGTATTCTCGACTGCTGGCGTTTGGAATGGCCCTGCCCAAGCTGCGCCAGCGCCTGGAGGCGCAACTGGCGCTGCCGGGGCACAGTCGCGACAAGGTCATGGCCACGGTTATCAGCCTGCTCGACACCACGCTGATCCGCATCGGCAACAGCCAATACGCTCGCGAAAACCGCTCGTACGGCCTGACCACCCTGCGCAACAAGCACGTGGCGGTCAACGGCAGCGCGATCGCCTTCCAGTTTCGCGGAAAGAGCGGCGTTGAACACCAGATCACCGTTAAGGATCGACGCCTGGCGCGAGTCATCAAACGCTGCCTGGAACTCCCCGGCCAGGACCTATTCCAGTACCTCGACGATGAGGGGCAGCGGCACACCGTCAGTTCCTCCGACATTAATGCCTACCTGCACAGCCTCACGGCCGGCGGTTTTACCGCCAAGGATTACCGCACCTGGGCCGGCAGCAGCCTGGCACTGTCGGCGTTACGCGAGCTGAAGTGGGAGTCGGCCAGCGAAGCCAAGCAGCACGTGGTCGAGATGGTCAAGGCGATTGCCCGGGAACTGGGCAACACCCCCGCCGTGTGCCGCAAGTGCTACATCCACCCGGCAGTGCTCGACGCCTTCCTCCTCGGCACCCTGGCCGAGCTGCCCAGGCCGAGACAGCGCAAGCGCCTGAGCCGGGAAGAAGTGGGCCTGATGATGTTCCTGCAAAGCCTGGCGAAAAAGCCATAGGACTTGTAAGGCCATCGCCTACTGAGTTAGGCTTTCCACCCTCTTGCCCCCCAGGATGATCGTTCGCCGTGAACAACTGAGCCTTTCAAAAAATGTGACCGCAACAAGCCGCCCCGGCGCTTGTTGGCCTTTTTCGACATTTTCTGGAGGTGCCATGACTCACGTCACGCATTCGCCGACCCTCATCAGCCTCAACCAGCTGAGCTTTCAATTCGCCAACGGCGACACCCTGTTCGACGCCCTCGACCTGCAGTTCGATCAACGCCGCACCGCGATTGTCGGGCGCAACGGTTGCGGCAAATCGGTGCTCGCCCGGTTGCTGGCCGGCGAGCTGCAACCCAGCGCGGGAACCCTGACCCGCTATGGCCAAATCGCCTATGTCGCGCAGCAACCGCCCGGCGCCTGCGGCCAAAGCGTCGCCCAGGCGGCAGGGGTTGCCGACACCCTCAAGGCCCTCGCACGCCTGGCGGCAGGCAGCGCGGACGTCGGCGATTTCGACATCATTGGCGAACGCTGGGACCTCGCCGAACGCTTCCAGACCTCACTCGCTGAAGCCGACTTGGCCGGTTTACGCGCCGAACACGGGGTCGACAGCCTCAGCGGTGGGCAACGCGCGCGTATCGCCCTGATCGGCGCGTTTCTCAGCGGCGCAGATGGCTTGGTGCTAGATGAGCCAAGCAATCACCTCGACGCCGAAGGTCGGCGCTGGTTACTGCAGCGCCTCGACGAATGGCGCGGTGGATTGATTGTGGCCAGCCATGATCGAGTGCTGCTCGACAGCGTTGAACGCATCGCCGAACTGACGCCCTCGGCGGTCCAGGTGTTTTCCGGCAACTACACAGGCTACCTCGCCCAGCGTGCCGTCGAGCAGGCCGCAGCGCAGTCAGCCCTGGAGCACAGTCGCAACGAACGCCGGCGGCACCTGCAGCGCCAGCAGCGCGAGCACGACAGCGTCCAGCGCCACGCCGCACGCTCACGCAAACATGCTGAAACGGCCAACGTCTCGCGCATCGAGCGCGCGTCGATGAAAGGCCGGGCCACAGAGATCATGGGGCATGTGCGCCAGGCCCATCAGGCTGACAAAAGCGCACTGGACCAGCAGGTGCGAGAGGCCTTCGCCCGAGTCGTGGCGAATGCCCCGGTGCTGATCCCCCTGCCCGGCACTGCCGTGCCCAATCACCGGCAAGTCATGACGCTGACGAACGCCCAACTGCCCTGGCTACCCGTCGACGCTGCCGCCAGCCGCCTCGATCTGGCGTTGTCCGGACCGGTTCGAGTGGCGCTCAGCGGTCCCAACGGTTGCGGAAAATCCACACTACTGAAGCTGCTCGCAGGCTTGATCTCGCCGTTGGCCGGGCACTGTCAGACCCACGTGCCGTGCGCTTACCTCGATCAACAGCTGGATCTGCTTCACCCCGGGCGCTCGCTGCTGGAGTTGCTCAATCCAGAGCACACATCGTTGTCCGAAAGCGCACTGCGCAGCCGTCTGGCGCAGCTGCAACTGGACGCAACCCGGGTCAATCTGCCGACTGGCCAACTGAGCGGCGGCGAACGGCTGAAGGCCGCCCTGGCTCTTGCCTGCTGGCGCCAGGTGCCGGCGCAGTTGCTGCTGCTCGACGAACCCACCAACCACCTCGACCTGGCTTCGGTGCAGGCGCTGGAACAGGCGCTGCAGGGTTTCGCCGGAGCAATAGTCGTCGCCTCCCATGACCCGGCCTTTATCAACGCGCTGCGCCCCACCCATCACCTAAGCTGGACACTGGAGGGTTGGTATCTGGAGGACGCAGAAACGCATCACCCATGAGTCAGGCGACGAATAGCATGCGGTGTTTTTGCAGGTTTGCCCCCGGGATCTATAGTTGATGGGGGCATTCATGACTTATGGAGGCACTTCCCATGTCCGAAAAAGAGTCCATCACCACCTTGTTGACCTTGCTCGACTCGCGCCAGACCCGCCTGACCGCCGCCTGCAAGGAAATCGCCGACTGGGTCGACCGCCATGACGGCCACCCCACCGCGATGAAAATCCGCGATCGTCTGCAGGATATCGAGAAAGACGCGCCCGCCATCCAGAACGCGCTGACCTCGCTCAAACCGCTGGATCGACCACTACCACGCTTCCGCTAGCGCTGTTGCGACCTCAAGTAGCAGGCCGCAACAGCTCAGCGATGTACTTTCAGAGCTGGTCCCGGGCGATACCGCTGCGGATACGCAGGATATCAGCGAGCACTGCCAAGGCGATTTCCGCCGGTGTCTTGCTGCCCAGGTTCAGCCCGATGGGTGCGTGGATCCGCGCCAAATCAGCCTCCCCCAGACCACCGATACGACGCAAACGCTCGAAGCGTTTTTGCGAGGTCTGCAGCGAACCCATGACCCCGATATAAAACGCATCGGTGCGCACCGCTTCCATCATCGCCAGATCATCGATCTTCGGATCATGGGTCAGCGCCACCACCGCCGTGTCGCTGTGACAGCCGCCATCGGCAATAAACACCGAGGGTAACTGGCGTCGAATCTCGACGTTGTCCAGCACCACGCCTTCCAACACTTCGTCACGCGGATCACAGAGGATCACTTCGAACCCCAGGCCCACGCCAAACTCGGCACAGGCCTGCGCCACGCTGGAGTAGCCGGCGAGCAACAGCCGTTGCGCCGCCCCAACGCGAATCCGCACCCGATCGACCTCGCGCTCGATGCGCGGCCCGTGTTCACGGTCGGCGAACAGGCTGCGTGCGCCGGTTTGCAGGTCGACTTCACGGATCAGCCGCCGTTGCCCCAGCAGCGCCGATTCCAGTTCGCGCAGATGGGCCTGGGTGTCGCAGTCCGCTTCAAGCTTTTCCACCAGCACGTCGAGCAAGCCGCCACAGGGCAGCTTGACCCGGGAGCGCGGGTCGTCGGTCTCGCCGTAACGCACCACGCTCACCGCCTCGCTGAACAAGCCCTCGGCCATGCGCTCGAGGAAATCATCCTCGACGCAGCCACCGGACAGCGAGCCAATCCAGTGGCCGCTGGCGTTCACCGCCAGCATCGAGCCCGGCGCACGAGGCGCCGAACCGTAGGTGCCGAGGACACTGCACAGCCAGACACGCTCGCCGGCGCTGGACCAGGCCAGCGCACGGCGGATCACTTGCAGATCAAGATGCTGCATGTCAGTGCGCCTTGTGCTCCGCGGGAGCCTCTGCCTTGAGTTGCTCGATCTGACTTTGTGCCAGGTCAGTCGGTTGACCGCCCCAGGCCTGACGCAGGTAGTTGATCAGATCGGTGGATTGCTGCGCGCTCAACTTGTCGGCAAAGCCCGGCATCGGCTGCATGCGCTCGAAACCGGAGAATTGCTGTTCGCCAATCCCGTCATCGATCACCCGCAACAGGTTACGCGGATCTTCCAGGCGCAGCGTGGTGTTGCCCTGCATCGCCACCGCGATGTGCGGTTTGCCTTCGCCGCTGGTGCCGTGGCAACCGGCGCAGACGTTCAGGTAATCCTGGCGTCCGCGCTGGGCGCTGGCGGTCAGCTTGTCCGGCGCGACTTCGGTCAGCAGCTTGGGCTGCGGCGGCTGATCACCGAGGAGGAAGGTGGCCATGGCCGCCAAGTCCGGATCGGTCAGGTGCTGGGTGCTGTTGTGGAACACCGGGAACATCTCGTTGAACATGCTGCCCTGGGCACTCATGCCGTGCTTGAGGAACGAGCTGAGGTCCTGGTGATTCCAGCCGCGAGCTGCCAGGTCGTTGGCCAGCAGGCTTGGCGCCAGGTAGCCGTTGAGCAGGCCGCCGGTCATGCGTTTGTCCTGGACCATGGCCCCGGTGACGTTACGCGGGGTGTGGCATTCGCCGCAGTGACCGAGCACGTCGACCATGTACTGCCCGCGCTTCCAGGCTTCGCTCTTGCCGTCAGCGGCTTGCAGCTTGACGTCCTTGCCGTACAGCATGTTCCAGCCGATCAGGCCCGGGCGAACGTTGAACGGAAAACTCAGGCTGGTGGTCGGGGCCGCGCGGTTGATCGGCGCGATGGTCTTCAGGTACGCGTGAATCGCATCAGAGTCGGCACGCGGCATCAGGTGATACGAGGTGTACGGCATCGCCGGGTACAGGTTGGCGCCATCACGGCGCTTGCCTTCGGTCAGCGCGGCGAAGAACTCGTCATCGCTGTATTCGCCGATGCCGTGTTCCTTGTCCGGGGTGATGTTGGTGCCATAGATGGTGCCGAACGGCGAAACGATCGGCAGGCCACCCGCATAGGGGGCGCCACCCGGAGCGGTGTGGCAGGCCATGCAGTCGGCGGCCCGCGCCAGGTACTCGCCCTGCTTGACCTGTTGCGCATCGGCGGCCTGAACCTGCTGGCTGGCCATGAAGGCCACGGCCAGGCCCACGGCGCCGGCGAGACCGGTGAGTAGTCGATTCATGCTCAACCCTCCTTGACCAGGCCAAGATCGGTGAGCACGTTGCGCGTGGCGCTGTAGTAGCGCACGTAGCCGGTGCAACGACAGATGTGGTGGCCGAGACTGTCCTCGATCACCGCTTCCAGCTGGCTCTTCTTGATTGGCTGGCGCTGCAGTTTTTCCACCAGCACCGTGGCTGCATTGACAAAGCCCGGCGCGCAATAGCTGCACTGGAACGCGAACTCATCGACGAAACGCTGCTGGATCGGGTTCAGCTCGGTGACCTTGCCGGCCTCGTCGCGCTTGGCGTGACCTTCGATGGTGCGGATCTTCTTGCCTTCGAAGTAATGCGCACCGGTGATGCAGGTGCGCACTTCCTCGCTGGTGCCGTCGGGGTTGTCGACGATCACCACGCAGGCGTGGCAGATGCCCTGGCCGCAGCCCAGGCGCGAGCCGGTGAGGTTACGGTATTCGTGCAGGTAGTCGATCATCGGCAGATCATCAGGGATCTCGACGGGACCGACGGTTTGACCATTGAGGGTCAGTTGCAGGGGACGGTTAGCCATTGAGGGCCTCCTTGATGCGCGCTGGAGTAATAGGCAGGTCACGGACCCGCTTGCCGATGGCATGGGCCACGGCGTTGGCGATGGCACCCACCACCGGGATCATCACCACCTCGGCGATGCCCTTGGACGGATCGCTGGGTGACAACGGCGGGAGGATTTCCGAGGTCTGTTTCCAGACCGCGACGTCCTTGGCCCGCGGCAGACGGTAACGGTTGAAGTTCCAGTCACCCTCCCCTGGCCCACCTTCGTACAGCGGCATTTCTTCCAGCAACGCGTGGCCAATCCCCATGGCGATACCGCCCTCGATCTGGCCCTTGACCAATTCCGGCACCAGCACACGGCCGCATTCCAGCCAGGAGTGGTGATTGAGCACCTGCACTTCGCCCGAGCCTTTATTGACCTTCAGCTCGACGATGGTTGCCACCGGGCTGTAGTAGGTCACAGCAGCGTTGTTCAACTGAGTGGCCGGGTAAGCCACGTTCTGCCGATCCAACAGGTGGAAACCAGCGCTGCTCATCTGCGCCTTGATCGCCTTCGGCGCACCGTCGCCGTACTGCACGGCCAGGGCGTCGAGGGGCAGGCGTTCACGTACGCCGTTAATGCTGAACTCGGCCTCGGCCCAGCTCCAGCGGTTGAAACCGTGCACCGTGGCGCCGGTTACCAGGCCGCGCTCGTGGGCGCGCTTGGCGAGCATGGCGAACGGCAGCGGTTCCATGCCGTTGGCGGTCAGCTTGCCATCGACCCAATGGGCGTCTTCGCGGCGCAGCACATAGGGGTTGGCCTGGCCGCCAAACGGCCCCTGGCGCCAGATTTCCACGGCGGCTGGCCACAGGCCGTGGTTGAACAGCACACGGGCCGCTTCACGGGTGGCGTGGCTGAAGTAGTAGGCCGAGTTGGTAGCCGACGATGCTGAGGCCAGCTTGCCGACCCAGCGCGGGTTGCGCAGCACGGCGTCCTGCTCGGCCTGGCTCATGATGTAAGGGTTGCCACTGCTGGTCAGTTGCAACTCGCCCCACTCAGTTTCACCGGTTTTCACTTCACTGGCCGGGTTGCCGAGGAAGTCGGCGACCACCAGCGCCTGGGAAGTCGACATGCCCGTACCGATCTCGATGCCGATATGGCGCAGCGTAATGTGCCCGTCAGCGCTGAAGGCAATGCTTGCCATCGGTGCTTCGGA
This sequence comes from Pseudomonas fluorescens, assembly GCF_019212185.1. Taxonomy (NCBI): domain Bacteria; kingdom Pseudomonadati; phylum Pseudomonadota; class Gammaproteobacteria; order Pseudomonadales; family Pseudomonadaceae; genus Pseudomonas; species Pseudomonas fluorescens. Next base: position 3,036,999 of record NZ_CP078138.1, on the reverse strand, counting down.
GCCGGTGCCGAAGTCTTTCTGGCAGATGGCGAAACCGATGCCGTACCAGTTGTCCGGGTCCTTGGCGTCTTCCTGTTGTTTCAGCGCGTGGCGGTTCTTCCACAGGTCGAAACCGGCCGCCTTGTCGAGGATCTCGTGCAGGCGCAAGGCACCGGCCGGCACCGCGCCCTGGGTGTTTTTCATCCCCGAACGCAGGACGTTCTTGCGCCGCAGTTCGATGGCATCGACCTGCAACTGATCGGCGATTTCATCCACCATCATTTCGGTGGCGGCCATGCTCTGCAGGGTGCCGTAGCCACGCATCGAACCGGCTTCGACGCCGCGCGAGTGGTACGCGGTGACCTGCAAGTCGTTCTGCGGCATGTAGTAGATCGACTGCGCCGCCGTGGCACCTACCGCCGCCACGGACGGGCTGTAGTTGATCCGGCCACCGCCGTCGACGGTCATGTCGGCGCGGAAAATCTTGAAGCTGTGATCCTGCTTGTCCACCGCCAACTGGTAGCGGATGTCGAACGGGTGACGCTTGATCCCGCTCTGGAACTGCTCGTAGCGGTCGTTGGCCAGGCGCACCGGCACACCGTTGCCATACAACGCTGCCAGGGCCGCGTAGTAGACAAAGATATTGTGGTCCTTGGAGCCATAACCCACGGTGTAGCCCGGGTGCATGTTCAGCGTGTTCAGGCCGAAACGCGACGGGACGATCATCTTCACGGTTTCCGTCGCCGCTTCCAGCGGGCATTGGGTGGCGACCACAAAATGCAGGGTCTTGGTCGCCGGATCGTACCAGCCGTTACCGTTGTCCGGTTCCAGGGCAGCCGGCTCGATGGACGGCGTCTTGTAGCGCTGGTCGAAGACCATCCAGCCTTCCGGCGGGGTCTCCAGTTGCTGCTTCATGCGGTCGGCATAAAACAGCCCGCGCTCGGTCAGGTTGCCGTGCAGGTTGGGCTGGGCATTCCATACCGGGCGGCGTTCGCGAATCATCGGGAACAGGATCGAGTCCTTGAGGCTGGCGAACTCGTCTTCATCAGCCGACGTCGCGCCGCCGACCCGCACATAACGGAAGCTGCCGTAGGGGTCGCGGGTGTACAGCGGCGCCTGGGCGCCGTAGCGGATGGCCTTGTCGTTGAACTTGAGCAGGTTCTTCGCCTTGCGGAAGCGCTCGAAGTCGTTCCAGATCAGGATCGCCACCGGATGGCCGATGAACATCGGCACCTTGCCGGTCGGCAACAATGGATCGGGGGCGTGATCTTCGGGGAAAACGATGCCGTCCTTGTCCAGGTCCTCGGCGGTGACGATGCGATCGGGCTGCAGGTCGGCGCCCAGCAGGCTCAGGTCGAAACCTTCATAGAGGCGGTCGGCACGAATGGTCTTGAGCAGCATTGCGTGGCCCTGCTGCTGGGGCCAGCCCGGCATGTCCTTGGCGCGGATGTCGCGGGCAAATACCTTGCTGCCGCAGACCTTGGACAGGGAATCGTTACGCATGCGCGCCTTGCCGTTGTTGCCCAGCCATTGCTCGGAAGGCACGGTCACGCTGTTTTCCATCAAGGCCGCCAGTGCCTGGGAGCTGAGCGGGGTCAGCGTGACGCTGACGCCAGCGATTAACCCGCCCTGCAGGAAGGAGCGTCGGGATATATCACGGTTGGACATGGATCATCCTCTGGACGGTTATGAAATCCGTCCATGTCGTTATGGTATTCGGGGAAATCTCAGGTCATTCAGAAACCCTTCCTGGCGATGCGAAGGGCCGACAAGCCTAAAAAGTTGACCTAGTAGTTAACTTTATAGAAATTGTCGGGCCTCGGCAAACCTCTTGTACGTTCAAGCACGGGCTTTGCGGCCGTGCTTCGGCTCAAACCGTGAGGTTGATCTTGTGGGCCTTGACTTCATTGGCGTAGCTGGCGAGCCGCATCTCGGTCTTCTCGAAAACCTCGCACATGCGCAAAAGCATCTGTGCGTCAGCCGGATTGCCCGCCTGATCGAGGCGCTGGGCGATGGCTTTCATGTCCACGGCCGACCAGCGCAGATCCGAGGCTATCGCCTGCAGATCGCGTCGCAGTTCCTGTTCCGGTTTATTGAGTAGCATGACTATGGCCTCCGGTTCGTAGGTGCTGCAAAAACTGTAGCACCTCCTAAACCATCTAGACTTGGCTGAGCCGTCCCCGGTTTTGAGTTGCGCGGATTCGCGCATCGCCCCCGAGTACGCGTTCGACACGGCCCGGGGTGATCTGTTTGCGGTGCGCGTCGCCGGCAACTTCGTCACCGACGAAGGCACCGCCAGCCTGGAGTACGCAGTGCTGGCGCTGGGGGCGCCGGTGATCGTGGTGCTGGGCCACGAAAGTTGCGGCGCGTTTGCCGCAGCGATCAAGACCACCCAGGACAACACAGTCTATCCAGGGCAGATACAGAAATTGACGCTGACCTTGAAGCCGGTGGTCGAGAAAGTCCTCAAGCAACCCGGCGACCTGCTGCTCAATGCCACCGTGCAGAACGTCAAGGACTCGGTGCAAACCCTCAAGAGCGCGTCCCCGGTGCTGTCCCAGGCCATCAGCGTTGGCAAGTTGAAAATCGTCGGCGGGATCTACCGCCTGGCGACCGGCAAGGTAGACCTGATCGCCTGAGCCCCGCCTCTGGCCGCTGCGCTCGTTGCGGTCAGGGGTTTCAGATGCGGTAATCCCTGAACAACTCTTCCTTGATGATCAGCAGCGCATCTTCGTAATAGCGCTCGCCCCGCGCCTCACTCAGCGGCACCGACCTGACACTTTTCTCGCCGTCCTTGGGCAGGTGTTCGCAGGTGATGAAAAACTCCGCCGTCTGCGGCAGGAACTCCAGGTAATAGAACAGCTCACGCCCTTCGCGATTCCAGTAACCGATTTCTCTGCGCATCAGCGGGCACTCCAGCGTCCAAAGCAGGCCATTCTAGCGGCAGCCCGCGCCAGGAAAAGGCAAAACGAAGGGGGGAAGGTCAAATTTCAGGCAAAAAAAAGCCCAAGTAGCTGATGGAAACTTGGGGCTTAAAAATGCATAAACCGTGGTGGTGAACGCGGGACGAATAATACCCGACCAAAACACTTGTAACAAGATATTTACATGAAGAAAGTTACATTTTTTTTGGCTAAGTCCTTCAATAACCACACGTTTTTTACGTGGAAAGGGTTTCGGAGTGGGTAAATCAGACAGGCGGTAATTCAGCAGGTATCCCGAGGGAGGGAGCTATCCCGGCGTTTGAAAAAAGTGAGCAGCCTTCACGCAGGCTCTTTCATCAACTCCATTAACGTCAAAAAAACTCACTGACAACGGTCATCGCACATCTCTCAAGGCTTACTGCAAATCGGACTTTTGGCATGGTCCATCGCCAGTTCAGCGCCCATCTGGTAATAGTGCATCGGCCCCTCGCTACAGAGAATCTCCGGCAGTCCGCAACTGTCTTCACTGATGCAACTTTCAATCACCTGAGCGCCATTGGCCTCGTAAGTCCCGACGAATACCAACTCGACCCGTCCCTGACACTTACCGGAAGCAATCTGCGAAACACGGCCGTTTTCGTGGTAAACCGTGACAAATTGCGCATCCGGGTAGTGCTCCATGAACACGTGATACACATTGGATCTTATTGGCATCTCCTCTCTCCCTGATTCACCCCGCGCACATGAACTACAGTAACTCCGCTTAGCGGTGGATGACTATCCGTTCACTTTCGTAGTTATTCGGAAGTAGAGTGCCGGGGACTTCGCAAACCATCAGGAAGTTGTTCGAAGTTCAGAATTACAACGACCGAGCGGCCGCCACTGAGGGCGTTTTTCCAACACTCGACGCAAGCGCTCGCCGACGCTTATGCCGCCGAATTTTGCGTGCCGTGTCGATAAAAGGCAGGACGATCAGACTGTAGAGGCTCAGGTAACGCTGCTGATCGCTGGTAGCTCCGGTGCCGAAGCGGATGCTCTCGGGGGTCGTGCGGGTGACGTAGAGCGTGCCGAACAGCCAATCCCACAATGACAGATTGGTGCCGAAGTTCTTATTGAAATGCCGTGGGGCGTCACTGTGGTGGATCTGGTGCTGAGCCGGACTGTTGAGCAAATGTTCGATGAGCGGCCCGAAAGACAGCCAGACATGACTGTGCCGCAAATTGGCAGCCAGGCTATTGAGGATCAGCACGATATACGTCACGCCAAACAGGGTGTAGCGACTCACTTCGCCGCCACAGGCGTACCAGAAGATCCCCGCATAGGCACTCAGGCACAGGGTATTGGTCAGCTTTTCCGCGACTTTTTCCAGGAAGTGCACGCGGCTCGCCGTGGCGGGCGTCAACACCGGCGCCGAGTGATGAACCTTGTGGAAGGCCCAGAGCCAGCGGCTATGAAAGGCGCGGTGCAGCCAGTAGTCGGTGAAGTCCTGAATCAGGAACACGCCCAGACCGAACAACAGGGACAGGCCCAGGTGCTGCCCCATCTCCACCCGCGCCCCCCAGAGGCCGGTGAAAAACGCGCCATAATCGCCAGAGCGCAGAATATAGGGATCAACCAGGCCGACAATCGGCAGTACCAGCGCGACCTTGAGAATGCCGCGCACAAAGTAATAGCGCAAATCCAGCAAGGCCGAACGATGCAAATGAACTTGCGCACCGCCGATGAACTGCCAGAAGCTCGGCGCATCCGTCAGGCCGCGAGCCTTTCGGTAGCGAAACAGGCTGTAGGCAATGGTGTACGAGACCAATAGAAAAAACAGACCAAAGCGGCCATTCAGGTCGAACAGGCTGAAAAATTGCTGACTGACCGGGGCCACAACCCAGCGTTGCAGGAAGTCAGCGAGAAGCGCAAAACCATCCACGACACACTGCCCTCCGATAAAGACTGGAAGTGTAAATCATTTCGTTATGTGTCCGCAGCGCTGCCGCTCGACGGCATCAACGAATCAATCAGGTCATTTGCAAGTGATTCCCCGCTGATTCGTGCAAGCTGCACGGCAGGCGCACCTTTAAGCACTGCTAAGCCACTGTATTGTCGAGCGTTTTATGCAGACTTAACTTGGCACAAGCCCTGCAATATCACCCGGGTGTTTATCGCGATTGGCAAAGCCCGATCCGCGCCTGCCCCACCGTGTCCCTGGAGGTGTCTTGCATGAATGCCATTGACCTGTTGAAAGCCGACCATGAACGGGTGAAAGCCCTGCTCACTCAACTCAGCGAATCGACCGATCGCGCTGTGAAAAAACGCACTGAACTGGTAGCCAAACTGGAAATGGAAATCTCCCTCCACACCCGGTTGGAGGAAGAAATCCTTTATCCGGCTTTCAAAGCAGCCGGGGGTAAGGAGCAGGACGAAATGTACTACGAAGCCAAGGAAGAACACCGCACCGTAGATTCCCTGGTGCTGCCTGACCTCAAAATGACCGATCCGACCACTCCGGAGTTCGCCGGACGCGCCAAGGTGGTGAAAGAGTTGCTGGAACATCACATCGAGGAGGAAGAAACCGAAATGTTTCCTCAGGCGAAAAAGCTCCTGGGCAAAGCGGCACTGGAAGAATTGGGGGCACAGATGGAAGCCATGAAGGCGCAGCACAAGAAGCAAGCCGCCTGATAAACGGCGATGATGCCGGCTCGGTCCAATGAACCGGGCCGGCATCGTGGGTTACAGCAATACAGTGGACAACATGCCCAGCGCACCCAGACAAAAACCAATCAGTGCGCCCCGGCCCGGCGCCTCCTGGAACAAACACCAGACCACGATCGGCTCAAGCAGCAGTAGGGAAATCACTGACACCACGGTGACTGTCCAGATATCACCGACAGCCCGGTAACCCAGCCAGTAGGCTCCCAGCAAAAACAGCCCGGCGATACACATCAGTGCCACCGGCAAGGCAAACGCATGCCAGGATTGCCCGGCGGTGTGCGCCAGGCGGGCAGTGACCACTTCACTGTAAATGGCGCAAAACTCGCCTAATACCATCAGGCCTAGAGCAGAAACTCCGAGTAGTTCTTTGGACATAGCAAAAACTCCTTCGTGTTCAGAGCAAGATTTCTCCGCTCCCAGGCGACGATGGCGTTGCCGGGTGAGCCGTTGCTGTGAGACGAAGTGTTTTTGAACAATCCTGAATTATCGAAGTACCTGAGCATGGGCATTCCCTTGTTTCGATGGTTGAATCCCTGCGCCTGTTGATCAGTGCGCGGACGCAGCATACGCCGGGAAGGCGAGCGCCAACAATCGGTACAAGGCTGATCCTGGCAGCGGCACAGCGACAATTCGGAGAAATGCGCGGGCGGCGTCTGCCAGGCGTGAGATTTGGCCGAAATGACAGCTAAATACCGGCAATATACCTTGACCTCAAATTGCCATCACCTCTAGTATCAAAGCCGTTACCGCGTTTCCCGCAATATCAGAACAATAAAAACAAGGCCTGATACGGAGCGACACCATGCACTTGCTGATCATCAGTTGTGCCCTGCTTCCCCTGTTGTTTTTTGGCCTGTCGTTCTTTGGTTGGAACCAGCATCTCAAGAGCGACGATGACGAACTGGACGTCCCCCCCATCGCGTGACTGCCAACGACCGCGCGGGACATCGGAAGTCCTAAGCCTCCACCACTGTGTAGCCGCCCGCTCTTCACCACTCGTCGCCTGACCTGTCGTACCCTCCTTGCGCCCTCCTCTCTGGCTCAGCGTTTGCAAAGGCTCGCTCCAGCCCGCGCTCACGACGAAATTCTGACGCGCCACGGCAAATCCAACTAATGTTAAGGACACCAGCGCCAAGCTTGGTCAGTCACCGGAGATGTAACGTGTCAACTCTTCATGAAATCGCAGCGAACCACGCGAGAATGGCCAAGGAAAAGGAACCAGAGTCGACCGGACTGGGTGAGCGACAACCACATGTCGTGGGCAATATTGAAATTTCTTCCGTCGACGAACTGCAGCCGATGCCCATGCACCTGCTGGCAGGTGGTCAGGACAGCCAGCATGGGGGCATGGCAGGTTTCGCGCTGTAGTCCAACTCGCGCCGCGTGACCAGAGCCCCTCCTTCAGAAAGTGTGGTACAGCACCATCCCGCCCTCGCCGTCCGGGCTCGCGTCGGAGTAACCCTTGACCGCATACAGCTGGATTTTCCATTCCTGGTTGAGCTTGTGGGTGACGAACAGCGTGAGTTCCTGGATTTGCGAGCCGGTGGAAACGACTTTCTGCCGCCAATCGTAGGACGCGCCCGCGGTGGTGCGGGCGGCAACGGGGACGGCGAAGCCGATGCTGGTGTAAATCGGGTCGTCAAAGTCAGTGTCGGGTGGATCACCGAACTTTTTCCAACCGAGGGTGGCGAAACCGGTGACCGGGCCAAAGGCTTTGGCGACGTCGATCTGGGCGCTGTAGTCGGTTTCACCGGTGCCCAGGCATTGGTCTTCATCTGCCGTCGGAAACTTGACCTTGCCAATCAGATCCACTAATACGCCCCCGCCATCGCTGCCATCGAGCAAGGCATAGCCCGCACTGGCGACCGTGTCGCCCATGCCGCTTTCCACGTCATGGCAACCGCCCGGCAAAGGATCGCCATTGGGGCCGACCTCCGGGTTGGTAATACGCAGCCAGGGCACCGTGACCTTATAGGTCATCGGTCCGGTTTCAAACTTGGCAATGACGGGGACGTACCAGATTTCGGAGGTGGTGCCGGTGCCGTAGTCACCGCTCGAATAATCGAGACCGACTGCAGCGCTGAAGGTATCGGCCAGGGCCGGCACGGCGGATCCGGCAATCAAGGTGGCCAGCAGGGTAAGCACAGGTCTCATCTTCACCTCAGGGCCCGGGAGAGAAGTGTGATCGAATGTACCTAGCCTAGTTGCTAATTCTGCGGGTGCTGCACACTACGGCAGCGGTCAGTTTATTTTTCGATCTTTTCCGCTTTTTCGACCTTTTCAACCTTATCCAGTTTTTCCACTTTCTCCGGCCGGTCAACTTTCTCCACCTTCTCCACTGTTTCCGGCCGCTCAATCTTTTCCACTTTTTCTACCTTCTCGGGTCGTTCTACCTTTTCTACCTTTTCCGGCCGCTCAACTTTTTCGACCTTCTCGACTTTCTCCGGTCGCTCAACCTTCTCCACTTTTTCGACCCTCTCAACCTTCTCGACTTTTTCTACTTTCTCGACCTTCTCAACCTTCTCAACCTTCTCAACCTTCTCAACTTTTTCTACTTTCTCGACCTTTTCAACCTTCTCCACTTTCTCGACCCGGTCGGACGGCCCACTGCGGTCTTGCTTCTCTGGTTGCTCGACTTTCTCGACCTTGTCGGACGTGCCCGAGCGGTCGATGGACTCCGACTTGCCGCTGCCGCTGTTGTCGATCCTGTCGCTGCGGTCGTCGCCACCGCTTCTGCCGCTTCGATCATCCCGGCCGCTGTCGCCACGGCTATCGTCACTGCCTCGACCGCTGTCGCTGCGCCGATCACCACCGTCCACACTGCCTTGTCCACGCCTGTCATCGCCCGACGAGTCCGAGGAGCCCGAGTTATCGCTGCGCTGCTGCAGATCGTCGTCCGAGCGATTGTCGCGCCCGCCATGTCCGCGATTGGACACATCGACACGCTCAGGCTGGTATTCGACCCGTACGGCGCGCACTTCCCGGGCGCCGCTGAATACGCCGGTGACCCGGACCCGCTGATTGATTTCCAGCCCCGAAGACTGTTCGCCGCTGAACACCGTGCCGCGATCCAGAGTGACATTGAAGCCGCCGACCACCAGTCGACGATCCTGCCGTCCTTGTACCAGCCCTTCGATCACCGCCTCGCGAACCCGGCCGGCAAACGGCGTGCTCGGGTCGGGACGACTTTGCGCGACTTCCAGTTGGCGACCGGACCATTGGCCGCGGACCAGTACTTCCTGCGCCGGCGCCACCCGGGTGCCGAGTTTCAAGCCCTGCAGGCTACCCGCGCGGTCAACCGTACCAATCGCGCTGACCTCCTTGAGGCCCGGCGCCCGCTCGATGCGACTGGCGACCACTTCGCCATTGGCATTACGCAGCCCGCTGACCCGGACCGGTTCGCCTGGGCGCAAGCCTTCGGCGACCCGTGCCCCGGCGGCGAGGCGCACCGGTTGGCCCATGACCCGCAACGGTTGCGAGGCGTTCGGCAGCCCGGTCAACGGACCTTCGTAGACGTTGAGGATCGCAATACGCCCTGCCTGCAGACCGCGTTTGCTGGCGAAGGCTTCCACCGCGACCACCTGGCCTATGGCCAAATGTGCACTGTCGGCCGGCACGCCGTTTTCACTGACGGGAACGTCCTTGCCAAAATGCACTTCCATGCCATTGACGCAGATCGAGGCGAAACCGGTGATGGTGCCGACGATGCCGGTGCCACCAATGCCGCCCGGCTGCTGCACCGGCGCACCGGTGCCGCCAACGCCGCCGTTGTCGTGGTAGATCAGTTGACCATCGACACCGCCGGCTACCGCGCCGGTTCCGCCGATGCCGCCGGGACGCTGACGAGTTGGCGCGCCCGTGCCACCGACCCCGCCATTGTCGATGCCCGTGCCGCCGACGCCTCCCGGCTTGGCTCCGGTACCGCCAATCCCGCCCGGGGCCTGCAGTTGCGACGCACCGGCCATGCCCACTTCATCGCGACTGACACAGGCTGGCGACGCCAGCGCAAACGTCGGAATCCCCGCCAGCAGCGCCAGGCACTGGGCAAGGACGAACGTACGCAAGCGACGCGCAGAGAAGATCATCAGTCGGCAGCCGGCAAGGAAGTGGGGGCAGTAGGCTCAGTGTAGAAATAAAGTCCGATGGTGATGCGCTGAGGTTGATCGATTTTTCCTGCATCGGTGTTTTCAAGATCGGCAGCCAGGCTGCTGAACCCCAGCAGCAGTTGCGATCCCTCATTGCTCACAGCCTGACGCAAGGTTTCAACGCTGGCCGGTCCAAGGGCGTCGTAGTGGACGCTACGCTCGAAAAACGGCCGCCCGTCGGTGCTCAAGTTGTGCACCGCGGCATTGGCATGGTCGCCCAGGTTGTGGCCGAGGTACCCGGCTTTCTCGTCGAAGCCCTTTTGCGGCACGAATGCCTCGGCTTCCAGGTGCACACAGTCCTGCTCATCGAGGCGCACCACGCCCAGGCGCAGCCATTCGTCGAGCACCACGCGGGCACGAATGTCCGTGCTGACTTTCGCCACCAGCGCATCAAAGGAGCATTCACCGCCGACACTGGCCAGGCGCGGCAACGGCAGGGTCTTGCCGGCGCTTTTGCAGAACGGCTTGCTGTTGGCCCAGACGCTCACCAGTTGTGCGCCGAGGGTGATGTTTTCAGGAAGTGCCTCAAGTGCCGAATCGTCGTCCTTGCGCAGGCGTCGGACGTCCTTGCGGTGCACACCGGTGAGCAAACTGATGCGGCTGTCGCTCGGCGGCTTGGCATCCAGCCGAAATTCGCGATCCGCCACCTCGACGAAGACCTCCTTGAGCAGGTCGACGAACACCGAAAAAGTCACGCCTTTGCGCAGCATCAGACGCACCAGGGGACGCATCACCTGGCGCAGGGCTCTGATCAGTGCAGGAGGGAGAGTGGGCGAGTGCATTCAACACATTCCTTGAGAGATACCTCCAGTATAGCGACGCGGGAAAAAATCCCATACGACTATTTCCCCGCCGCCACCTGGAAACCCTCGGTTCAGTCAGCTCCTGCTGTTGTCGTCACCCGGTTCGCCGCCGACGTGAACGCCGCGGTCATCCCCCGGTTCGCCACCCACATGATTACCACGGTCATCACCAGGCTCACCACCCACGTGATTGCCACGGTCGTCACCAGGCTCGCCGCCAACATGATTGCCATGATCATCTCCGGGTTCACCGCCAACATGATTGCCATGATCATCACCGGGCTCACCACCAACGTGATTACCGTGATCATCGCCAGCCTCTGCGTGGTTGCTGCTGCGTCCGGAGTTGGAGTTACCGGCCTGACCCTGGCCCGAGTCACCATGACCACTGCCGCTATGCCCGCTGCCACTATTGCCGCCACCAGCATGACCGCCACCGTCGCCGCCACCACTTCCACTTCCACTTCCGCCATGGCCGCCTCCACCTCCGCTTCCGCCGCCGTTACCGCCACCGCCGCCGTGTCCACCGCCGTTGCCGCCACCGCCGCCACCATTACCGCCACCACCTCCACCGCCGTTACCGCCACCACCACCGTGGCCTCCACCGCCTCCACCACCATTGCCACCGCCACCGCCGTGGCCTCAACTCCACCACCTCCGCCGCTGCCGCCGCCACCACCGTGCCCGCCACCACCTCCGCCACCGCCACTGCCGCCGTCTTTGGCGTAGGCGCTGGAGTCATGGGAAATCGAATCCGGGATCAACACCGTGGCTGCCGAGAGCACGCCTCCCATCGCCATCACCAACAGCGCTTTCTTGAATATCTTGTTCGTCTGCATCAGCCATCTCCCAGTCATTTACCGCGAGGAACGCTTTGTCGAGGCAGGATTTGTCCTGCGTCTGTACCACTGAATTCTTTATGTGGGATATTTTCCCACATCTGAAAGCTAGACCCGTTCCAGCGAGGGTTCAAGCGGCGCAGGGAAAAGCCGACCGGCGGTGCAGTCAGGGAAGGAGGTTGGTCTGAACGTTCAGCAACAGTACCGGGCCAACAGGCGTAAGCCGATGCCCGGCACGAGAGGGCGCAGGAAGCGCGGTTTATCTGTGCAGGTGTTTCTTCAGGAACGAGCGGGTGCGTTCCTGGGCAGGGTTCTGCAGGATTTCGTGCGGCGCGCCCTCCTCGACCACCACCCCGCCGTCCATGAACACGATACGGTCGGCAACTTCGCCAGCGAAGCGCATCTCATGGGTGACGATCAACATGGTCATGTGCTCTGCGGCCAATTGCTTCATCACCTGATTGACCTCTTCCACCAGTTCCGGGTCGAGGGCCGAGGTGGCTTCGTCGAACAGCATGACTTTCGGTTGCATCGCCAGGGCCCGGGCAATCGCTACCCGCTGCTTCTGCCCGCCGGAGAGGCGCGAGGGGTATTCATCGACCTTGTTTGCCAGGCCAACCTTGGACAGATATTCCATCGCCAACTCGCGGGAAGCCTTTTTCGTCAGGCCCTTGAGCTTGATCGGCCCCAGCGCGATGTTTTCGTACACCGTCAGGTGCGGGAACAGATTGAAGTGCTGGAACACCATGCCCATTTGCTGACGCACCGCATTGATGTGCTGTTCAAAGGCCCGGCCTTTCAACGGCCGGTTGACCTGTTCGCCGTCGAGCCAGATTTCCCCGTCGTTGAGCACTTCCAGGTGATTGATCGAGCGCAGCAGGGTGCTCTTGCCAGAGCCACTGGGGCCAATGATGGCGATGATCTGTCCACGGGCGACCGAGAGATCAATGCCCTTGAGCACTTCCAGGGCGCCGTAGGCCTTACGGGCCCCCTTCACTTCAACCATGCTTTTTTCGCTGATCATCGTGACATCTCTACCTTTTTTTCAAAAAGATGCAGGCCGGCTTCGAGCACGAGGTTGGCTGCATAGTAAATAACCGCAACGGTCAGATAGAACTCGAACGGGCTGTAGGTTTCACTCACGGCAAGCTGTGCGCTGTAGACCAACTCGGCAATCCCAATGATCGACACCAGGGAGGTGTCCTTCAGCAGCACGATCAGATTGTTGCCCAGCGGCGCGATGGTCTGGCGCAGTGCCTGCGGCACGACAATGTAAAGCTGGGCCTGGGCGCGGCTGAGGCCAATGGAGCGCGCCCCTTCTATTTGCCCCGGATCCACCGAAACCACGCCGGCACGGATCACGTCGGCGTTGTACACCGCAAAGTGCAGGCTCAGGCCGATGATCCCCGCCACCAGCGCCGGAATATCAATCCCCACTTGCACCAACCCGTAGTAGATCAGGTACAGCTGCAGCAACAGCGGCGTGCCCATCAGTAGCCAGGTGATAAAGCGCACCGGCAGCGCGAGGATTTTCGGCGCATACAAAACGATGAGTGCAAAAGCGACGCCGGCCAGCAAACTCAGGATGCTGGAACTGACAAACATCACCACCGTCCACCACAGGCCGGTGGCGAGCAGCTCGGAGTAAGGCGTGACGATACTTAGATCTAGACTCTGCATCTGAATACTCTCACTTGGCCGCGAATCGTTGATCGAGGTAGTCCACGAGGTATCGGACCGAGTAGACCATCACGATATACAACAGCGCAGAGACCAGGAAAATTTCAAACGGCTTGTAGGTTGAACTGATGAAACGCTGTGCGGTGTAAGAAAGCTCAACCACCGAAATCGTCGACACCAACGCCGAGCCCTTGATCAGCGCGACGGCGTTGACCCCCAACGGGCGAATCATCAATTTGGCCGCCTGCGGCAGCGTCACCAGCCACAAGGTCTGGTTGCGACCAAAACCGATGGAGCGCGCGGCTTCCACCTGGCCGGGGTCGACGTTGGCAATGGCGCCGCGAATGGACTCGGCCATGTAGGCGGCAATGTTCAGCCCCAGACCGATCACCCCTGCGGTAAACGGCTCCAGCTCAAGACCGATCTGTGGCCCGCCAAAATAGATGATGAACAATTGCACCAAGCAGGGAGTGCCACGGAACACGCTGATGTACAGACGTGCCAGGCAACGAAACAGGAACATCGAGGACAACCGCCCCGCCACCAGCACGATTGCCACCAGAAAACCCAGCAACAGCGCCAATACGGAGATTTGCACGGTGATCCAGGCCGCCTCGAGGAAAAACGGGAAGGTGCGCTGTATCAGTGTCAGATCCATGGGAACACTCGGAAAAGTCGGCGTGCCCGGCCCGGCTTGCGCCTGGGCCAGGGTCAATGCACATCAGCGGATATCGTTACCAATCCACTGCATCGAGATCTTTTCGTAGGTGCCATCGGCGAGCATATCGGCCAGCGCCTTCTCCAGCGTCGCCTTGAGTTCGGGGTTGTTCTTGCGCAGCGCGATGCCCATGTCCTCGATGCTGCCTTCACCCGCCGGCGGGGTGATGATGCGCACCTTCTGCCCGGTCTGCTTGACCGCCACCAGCACCGGCACACTGTCCATCACCAGCGCATCGATGCGCCCGGCGTCGAGGTCGACGAGCATTTCCGGCAGGCCTTTATAGGTCCGCACCTTGAGGTTGCCACGTGCCCTTGCCCATTTATCGTGAGCGTCGCCCAGGGTCACGCCGACGGTGACGTCCTTGAGCTGATCGACGCTGTTGATCGGGGAGTTTTCCTTGACCACGATGGTGCGTCCGGCACGGTAGTAGGGACCGACGAAATCCACGGCCTTCTGGCGCTCCGGGGTGATGGTCATGGACGCGACGATGGCGTCGTATTTTTTCGCCAGCAGCCCGGCGATGATCCCGTCGAACGGCGTGGTGATGATCTTCACCTTGACCCCCATGCGCTCCGCCAGCGCCTCACTGATGGAGGCGTCGAAACCGACAATCTGGTTCTGCTCGTTGGCAAAGCTGAAGGGTGAATATTGACCGCTCATGGCGATGCGGATCTCTTTGGCGTTCTCGATCGACTGCAAATCATCTGCGTGCACGGCGCAGGTGGCGAACAGCGCGGAGGCTGCAATGGTGGAAGCGACGATCAGACCCTTGAGCTTTTTAGTCAGCATTGGATGGCACCTTGGAAGAATAATTATTTGGTTTTCGAGGGTTTATTACCCAGCCTTCACGAAAAAGTTTTGCATAGGCAAATGTGGAAAGCACCCGGCAAGGCGTCAGCCTGCCTGACACATTGCCGGAGTTGGCCGACACTATGTCGCGTCGAGGGCAAAAGCCCTGTTGTAGAGCACTGCCGAGGGCCTTTGCAAAGTCGTGGTGCGATAGCTGCGTTCAATAGTTTATGGAATGACTGAGGCATTTCTTTTCGCTTGTGGTGAACGGCTGATCCTCGCTCTCATGGGATAAAAATCCCCTGCAGCCAGGAACCGCAAAATGCCTCAAGCGTCCATCAGTGAGTCCATCGCCATCGTCCATCCGCTGACCTTGAGTCACGGCAACAATGCCCATGTCTGGGACACCGACGGCAAGCGCTACATCGATTTTATCGGCGGCATTGGCGTGCTCAACCTGGGGCATTGCCATCGGAAGATTGTCGAGGCGGTGTGCAGCCAGGCCACGCGCCTGACCCACTACGCGTTCAACGCCGCGCCCCATCAACCCTACAAACAATTGATGGCGCGTCTGGCCGAGTTCATCCCGGTGTCCTACCCGGTCAGCGGCATGTTGACCAACAGTGGCGCCGAAGCGGCCGAGAATGCGCTGAAAATCGCCCGCGCCGCCACCGGCCGCACCGCAGTGATTGCCTTCGACGGCGGCTTCCATGGACGCACCCTGGCGACCCTCAACCTCAACGGCAAAGTCGCGCCCTACAAGCAGCGCGTCGGCGTCTTGCCGGGCCCTGTCTATCACCTGCCCTACCCGAGTGCGGACAATGGCGTGACCTCCCAGGACGCGCTGAAGGCCATGGATCGCCTGTTCAGTGTCGAGATCGACGTCAATGAAGTGGCCTGTTTCATTGTCGAACCGGTGCAGGGCGAAGGCGGTTTTCTGGCCCTCGATCCGCTGTTCGCGCAAGCGCTGCGCAAGTTCTGCGACGAGCACGGCATTCTGCTGATCGCCGATGAAATCCAGTCCGGCTTCGGCCGTACCGGACAGCGCTTTGCCTTCAGCCGCCTGGGCATCGAACCGGACCTGATCCTGCTCGGCAAAAGCATCGCCGGTGGTCTGCCACTGGGCGCGGTAGTCGGTAAAAAGCCCCTGCTCGACACCCTGCCCAAAGGTGGACTCGGCGGCACCTATTCGGGCAATCCAATCGCCTGCGCGGCGGCGCTGGCCACCCTCGACGAAATGAGCGACGCCAACCTGTCGGCCTGGGGCGAACGCCAGGAACAGGCGATCGTCCGCCGTTACCAGGCCTGGCAGCAGAGCAAGCTTTCGCCCTACCTGGGCAGGCTGACTGGGGTTGGGGCGATGCGCGGGATCGAGCTGATCACGCCTGAAGGCGCACCCGCCACGGCGGTCCTTGCCCAGCTGTTGGAGAGTGCCCGAAACAACGGTTTGCTGCTGATGCCCAGCGGCAAGTCGCGGCACATCATCCGCTTGCTGGCACCGTTGACCATTGAGTTGGAAGTGCTGGAAGAAGGGCTGGATATTTTTGAGCGGTGTCTGGGGGCGATTGGTTGAATCCAACATCATGGCTGAATGAGAGACCGCTATCGCCAGCAGGCTGGCTCCTACAGGGGTTGGCGGTCGAACAGCATGCACCACACATCCACTGTAGGAGCGAGCCTGCTCGCGATGAGGCCGGGACAGTCAACTGGTTGTTGAC
This sequence comes from Pseudomonas fluorescens, assembly GCF_019212185.1. Lineage (NCBI taxonomy): Bacteria > Pseudomonadati > Pseudomonadota > Gammaproteobacteria > Pseudomonadales > Pseudomonadaceae > Pseudomonas > Pseudomonas fluorescens. The sequence goes on along the minus strand of NZ_CP078138.1, from coordinate 3,020,698 downwards.
TAACATGCCGCCATCGCGGGTAAGGCCGCTCCTACAGGGGATTACCGCAATGCCGCCTCGAAGCTTTCATCCAGCACTTCCAACAGGAAGTCCGCATTACCCCGGCTGAAAATCATCGATGGGCGCATCTTCAGCACATTGTCGAACGGGCCTTCGGTGCCGATCAGAATCCCACGCTCCCTGGCCCCATCAGCGACCTTCTTCGCCAGTTGGGTTGCCGGTACTTTGGTCTTGCGATCGGTGACCAACTCGATCCCAAGGAACAACCCCTGACCGCGCACATCGCCAATCACGTCGTAGCGTTGCTGCAATTTGCGGAAGCCGTCGAGCAGGTAATTGCCCACGGTCAGCGCATTGAGTTTCAGGTCATCGCGCTCGATCACATCGAGCACCGACAAGCCCACCGCGCAGGACACCGGACTACCGGCAAAGGTGTTGAAGTACTCCATGCCATTGTTGAAGCTGTCGGCCATTTCCCGCGTGGTCACCACTGCCGACATCGGATGGCCGTTGCCGATCGGCTTGCCCATAGACACCGCATCCGGCACCACGCCCTGCGTCTCAAACGCCCACCAGTGGCTACCGACACGACCGAACCCGACCTGCACTTCGTCGGCCAGGCACACACCGCCCTCGGCGCGCACCATGGCATACACCTCCTTCAGGTAGTTCTCAGGGAAGAACAACTGCCCGGCAACGCTGGGGATCGACTCCGCGAGGAAGAACGCCGGTGCCCTGCCCTGCTTGCGCATGCTGTCGATCTGCTCGGCGACGCTCTCGGCAAAGCGCTTGCCCATGTCCTCGAACGCCCAGTCCTCCGGCGCCCGATACGGATCCGGCACCGCTGCTTCGAACACGTGCGCAGCTCGGCCCTTGCCGGCCTTGCGCTTGTACTTGTATGGGCTCAGGTCGATCAGTTCCTGGGTGGTGCCGTGGTAGGCCCAATCCAGCACAATCGCCTCGTCGCGCCCAGTGTGATTGCGCGCCATGCGCAGCATCAGGCTGTTGGCTTCGCTGCCCGAGCAACCAAAAGACGCCACCGCCAGGCCTTCGGGCAAGGTCGCCGTCAGGCGCTCGGCGTACTCGACAATATTGTCGTGCAGGTAACGGGTGTTGGTGTTTAGCCGCCCGGCCTGGCGCGACAGCGCGTCGACCACATCCGGATGGCAGTGGCCGAGGTGGCAGACATTGTTGAAGCAATCCAGATACGCCCGGCCAAAATTATCGATCAGCCAAACCCCATCGCCACGCACAAACTTGATCGGATCGGAATAGGAAATCGACAGGTTGGGCAGCAGCAACTCCTTGCGCTTGGCGACGATCTCGGCCTTGGTCCGACCGTCCTGGCTGTAGGTTTCCGGCGGAATGCCGGCGAGGGTCGAAGCGTCGGGGAACAGGTCGGCCCAGACATCCAGGTAAGCCACCTCACCAACGCCAATGAACTCGCTGGCTTGCAAACCGATGTCGGTGGACATCTGGAAATGCACATGGGGAATCCAGCCGCCATTTTCCGTATCGGCGCCCATATGCCCGACCAGCGCGCCGGCTTCCAAATACTCACCCGGCTGCAGACGGTCGAGGGCTTCATGGGCCATGTGGCCCCACAAAGTCAGGAACGGTGGGCAACCCTCGGGCGAGTGCTTGAGCATGATCACACCGCCGTAGCCCAGCGGCTCGCGCTCGACCTCGACGCTCTGCACCACCCCGGCCACCGGGGTGTACAGCGGCGTGCCGGCGGGCATGATCAAGTCGACACCGACGTGAATGATCCGCCGCTGGCCTTCAATGAAGCGCGACTCGAATGCCGTGTCGGTGTAGATGGTCCGCGCTTCGCCCCAAGGGCCGATGCCCAGCGGCACTTTGTGTTCGGCGGAAAAATCTTCCCACCATTGTGTCGCTTCAGCAGGACGCTGTTCGGCGGAGGCAATGGTCATCACATGGGACGCATCGCCGAACGGCGCGATGACCTTGTTCATGCTCGCCGCCGACGGCCGCACGATATCGGCGAACGACTTGCTGTTCTGCGCCACCCAGCGGCGAATCACCCCGGCGCCCTCAATCGCATCGAAGCCGCAAGCCTTGCGCAGAATCGCCGTGGCCAGGCGCGGGTTCATCCGGTCCATTTTTTCCAGCAGGCGCCAGGCCGGCGCTTCGCTGATGGCCAGGTACGGATTGTCCTCGGTGCGGTCGTGGCGCGAGGCGGACAAGGTGACGCTGGTCACCAGGCGCATGGCGATCAGGTTGAACAGGACGTCGAGCTCCTCCGCCTGCAGCGGGTACTGCTCATGAAAACCGGCAGCCAGCGCCGCGGCCGCTCCGATCGGGTCTTGCATGTCGAGAATCGAATAGGCGCAGGTGATGGCGACTTCGGCGATCAGCACGGTGTGCAACGCGTCGCCAAAATCGATGATCCCCGAGACCTTCTGCTGATCCTCGGAGTCGACCAGGATATTCCAGTCGTTGCCGTCGTTATGAATGATCTGCGTGCGCAGGCGCGCCAGTTGCGGTTGCACGTTTTGCTCGAAGCTATCGATGAAGCGTTCGAGGATCGCGCGCTTTTCCAGGTCTTTGACAAAGTGCAGACGCGAGCGAGAACGGGCGGCATGACGCAGATCCCAATCAAAATCGCGCACCGCGCCAGGATGCATGAAGCCTTGCAGCGCGCGGTCCACGGCACCGAAGGCCCGGCCCAGGCTGCGCATCAATGGCGTGGTACGGGGAACCTCGGCCAGCGGCGTACCGTGCAGCCAACTGACCAGCCGCACCGCGTGTTGCTCGCCGGTCGGCGCGACGGCCGAGGCAAGGAATTCGCCGTCCAGACTGCGCTTGAGAAACGGCACGCTCAGTTCGGGACTGTGACGGGCGAGGTGACTGAGCAAGGCCGTCTGAAACTCACTTTCGACCCGTGGCTCGGAGGCGTTGACGACTTTTAGAATCCACCCGGCATCGGTGTCGGTCTTCAACCGATAGTTGCGATCGCGCTCGCCATCCAACGGCGTCGCCGTGCCGATCACGTTGAAAAGCTGCTCGCCGAGTTTTTCGGCATCCCCGGTGGAGAACTGCGGGGCAGGATGGGAGAGGATTGTCATGGTAATTGTTTTCCAAGCCATTTTTTTCAGATAGCTTGGCACGCAACGCCTGGGACGGCAGTAGGTATACGGTCGACTTCAGCCTGCATATTGTCGGAATCGACCGGCACAATTTCGGTAGCAAAAAAGGGAAGTTCGGATGCGAGACCTGGACAGCAAAGATCGCGAAATACTCGAGATACTTTCCAAAGAAGCGCGCATTGCCCTGAAGGCCCTGGCAGCGCGCATCGGCCTCTCCCGCAGCGCCACCAGCGAGCGGGTGATCAACCTGGAACGCAGCGGCGTGATCCGCGGCTACCGCGCCGACATCGGAGAAATCGACGCCCACGTCATCCGCGCCATCCTCCTGGTCAGCCTCAAACGCACCCCGGCCATGGGCCTGCTCGACCTGCTCGCACAAAACTCCCAGGTGCGCCGGGTGTCTTCAGTCAGCGGCCAGCTTGACCTGGTGATCGAGGTTGAAGCCCGGACCATCGACGACCTGAATCGGGTCAGGGATGCGGTTGCCAGTCATGAAAGTGTTGAGGACATCACCACGGCGGTGGTGTTGCGCCGGGATATTGATCGGCAGAGTTAGTGGCTCGTGCAGCCGTCATCTACCACAATTTTCTGCGTCTTTAACTTCAGGCGCATACTCAAGCTTAACGAGTAACGTTTAGCGTTACGCACCATGATGGGCAGTTTCAGATGCGCTGACACTCAAGCACTGTTCACCACTGGATATACGCGGCGCTGGGCAGAAGATAATTGAAGTGGTGCAACGGCTGGTTGCCTGATCCAGCCCTGATAACAAAAAAGCCCCGCCAGCTCTATGCCTGCGGGGCTTTTTGATAAGGCTTGGTAAAGCCAGAGAAGCGAATATGGTGCCCCGAGCCGGAATCGAACCGGCACGCCCTTCGGCGGCAGATTTTAAGTCTGATGTGTCTACCAATTTCACCATCGGGGCATGGGAAATCCAAAAGCAGGGGCAGATTTAACCCTAAAACAAAACCAGAATCAATCACTTAGGTTAGCGAGTCATGACCGACCGTGAGGATTACTCGGCAGAGACGCGCAACAGCCGGACTTCAGGCCAAGACGATCAACAGAATCGCTCGACTGCAGCCTGTCATCACCCTGACCACGGGCGCCCCCAGCGTGCACAGTTGCGGAACACCAGCCGAAAACTGCGGAACACATGCCTTTCCTGAAGATATAAAAAAACCCCGTAACTCATTGAGCTACGGGGTTTTCAATAGTGGAGGCCGAGGTCGGAATCGAACCGGCGTAGGTGGATTTGCAATCCACTGCATAACCATTTTGCTACTCGGCCTCAAACGTCGGATGCATTAACAACAACATCAAACGCAAACAACTTGAGAAGGAAACTGAATTTCTATCCAGTTTCAACTCTTTGATTTCTAAAGAGTTTTTCTCTTTCCCTAAGCAGGAATGGACGCAATTCTGGACTGCTTCCGGTGTCCTGTCAAGGACGAAAAGTAAAAAATCTCAAGGTTTTCAATTCACTGGCCCACTTTGCCGGTGGGCCGGTGCTTTACAGGTACCAGCGGTATTCCCGGGCGTGGATTTCCTGGAGGAAGGCCTGGTGGTCCTGGCGTTTGTTTTCGCAGTAGACGTCGACGAACTCGGCGCCCAGCCCTTCGCGCAGGCGAGACTGGTGTTGCATCTGGCGCACGGCTTCGAGGATGTCGAGGGGGAAGTCGATGCCGCTGTTGCGGTCGTCATTGAGCGGCGGGATGGGTTCGCGGGCGGCTTCGAGGCCTTGTTCGAGACCCACGAGGATTGCGGCGAGGACCAGGTAGGGGTTGGCGTCGGCGCCGGCCAGGCGGTGTTCGATGCGCAGGTTTTTCGCGTCGGACTCGGGGATCCGCACGCAGGCGTCGCGGTCTTCGAAGCCCCAGCTGGCGCGGGTGGCGGCGTTGACGGTGCCGCCCAGGCGGCGGTAGGCGTTCTGGTTCGGGGCGAAGATCGGCATGCAGTGCGGCAGCAGTTCCAGGCAGCCGGCGACGGCGTGGCGCAGCGCCTGTTGCTCGTTGGCGGCCAGCAGGTTCTGGCCTTCAGCGTCGTAGAGGCTGACGTGGACGTGCATGCCGCTGCCCGGATGTTGCAAGTACGGCTTGGCCATGAAGCTGGCGCGATAGCCGTGCTTGAGGGCGACGCCACGGGTGCTGCGGCAGAACAAGGCGGCCCAGTCGGCGGCTTGCAGGCCGTCGTCGAGATGGCCGAAGTTGATTTCGAACTGGCCGGGGCCGAGTTCGGCGGTGATCACCGTGGTGTCGATGCCCTGCAGGCGCGCGGTCTCGACCATGTCATCGAGCACCGGGGAGAACCGCGACAGACGTTCGATGTGCATGTTCGGCTGGTCGTCGCAGTCGTCCGTGAGGCCGTCGCGAGGGAACTGCGGCAGGCCGTCGCGCAGTTGTTTGTCGAACAGGTAGAACTCCAACTCGAAGGCCACCACCGGGTGAATGCCTTTGCCACGCAGGCGCTGCAGCACCTGGGCCAGCACTTCCCGGGGTTCGAATTCGATCGGGCTGGCGGTGCCGTCGGAGGTGATCAGCATCTGCCCCAGGGGCTGCGACTCCCATGTCACCGGCTTGAGCGTGCCTGGAACCAGCCGGCGCACCGCGTCTGGGTCGCCGTCGTGGAAGCAGTAGTCGCCGATCTTGAACAGCCCGCCCTGCACCCCCAGCAGCACGCAGTTCTGCGGCAGCTTGAGGGCGCTGCCGGCGGCGACTTTTTCCAGCATGTCGATCGGGTAGCGCTTGCCATAAAAGTGCCCCGGGATGTCCAGGGAGATGAGGTCGACGTAACGCACCTCGGGGTAGCGTTGGCGAAAAGCCCGTACTTCGGCCAACAGATCAGAGCAGACAGCGTCCATCATCAAGGTTCCCGTTGTTGTTATCAGGTGTAGACCCACAGCACGCGCGTGAGTTGGTCGGTCAGGTTGCCGTAGCGGCAGCGGGTGTGGCTGTCGAGCTGAAAGCTGTCGCCGGCCAGCAGGGTCACCGGTTCATCGTCGCCGTCCAGCCACAGGGTCAGTTCGCCTTCGAGCACGTAGCCGCCCTGCTCCGAGCTGTCGGTCAGGTGCCGCTCGCCGCTGTTGGCCCCCGCTTCCAGGCGGCTTTCGAGCATGGAGAAGCTCGAACGCATCTTCGGCGAGACCAGGATGTCGGTGATGCCGTTGGCGAAATACAAGGTGCGGCGTTCATCGGGTCGAGTGACCCACGGCAGCACCTTGGGTTTCGGCAGGCTGTAGAAATAGGTGGTGGGCACGCCGAGGGTTTCGCTGATCGCGGTCAGGTCGGCCACGGTCGGGCGCGACAGGCCGCGTTCGACCTGGGACAGGAAGCCCACCGAGCGGTCGATTTTGTCGGCCAGCTCCTTGAGCGTGTATTTTTTGTGCTTGCGCAGGTCGTGAATCAGGATCGCCAGCGCAGCGATTTCTTCTTGCTTGTTCATCGCAAAAATTCCGGAAGAGGTGGGCTCATATGCTGTCGCGCAAGCGATACCAGGCCTTGCCGATGGCTTCCAGCGGCGCGGCAAAATATTTGCCGCCGGGGAAACTGTCATTGCGCAGTCCCTGGTACAGCGCCAGTTCGTCGTCATCGCCGAGGATCGCTGCCGATACCGCGCGGGCGGCGGCGAGGGTCGGCAGCACGCCGTGCCCCGAGTAGCCTTGCAGCCAATAAAGATCGCCGCTGCGGCCGATGTCCGGGGTGCGCTTGAGTGTCAGGTCGATGTGCCCGCCCCAGGTGTATTGCAACTCCACGCCCTTGAGCTGGGGGAATACCCGTTCGAGAAATGGCCGGGTGGCCGCGCCTATGTCCTTGGGCATGCCGCCGAGGTAGGTGCAACCGCCGCCAAACAGCAGGCGGTGGTCCGGGGTGCGGCGGAAGTAGTCGAGGACGAACTGGTTGTCGGTGACGCAGACGTTGCCGGGCAGCACGGCCTCGGCCTGTTCCGGGGCCAGCGGCGCGGTGGCGACCTGGTAAGTGCCCACCGGCAATACGCAACTGGCCCGTTGCGGGTCGAGTTTGTCGAGGTAGGCATTGCAGGCCAGTACCAGCACGTCGGCGCGAATCTGCCCGCGCTCGGTGCTGACCACATAACGCCCGCCCTCCTCGCGATAATTCAGCGCCTTGCTCTGTTCATAGATATGCCCGCCGGCGCGCTCGATGGCAGCGGCCAGACCCAAGGCCAGTTTCAGTGGGTTGAGGTGTCCGCCTTCGGGGTCGAACAGACCCGCCTGGTAGCGCTCGCTGGCGACCCATTGCGGCAGCTGTTCACGGGAGATGAATTGCAGGGCGTCATGGCCCCACTTGTGGCTGGCCTCGTGTTGCCATTCGGTGAGAATGCTGACCCGCCGTGGCATCACCGCCGTCCATAAATGCCCGGGGCGATAGTCGCAGTCGAAGCCATGACGTCCCGGCAGTTCACGCAGTTCCTGCCCCGCCCAGCGCATGCTGTCCCACAACCGGCGAGCGCGCTCGTAACCCAGCGCCGCCTCCAGCGGTGGCATGTCGCACGACCAGCCAAGAATCGCCTGGCCGCCATTGCGCCCCGAGGCCGCCCAGGCCACCCGACTGGCTTCCAGCAGGGTCACGCGCTTGCCCGCCAGGGCCAGGCGCAACGCGGTGTGCAGGCCACTGAAGCCGGCGCCAATGATCAGCACCTCGGTGTCCTGCTCGCTCTCCAGCGCCGGGCGCTGCAGCAAACGATCGGCACAACTGTGGGCGTAGTAGCTGGCGACATGCTGGGAGGACTGTAGGAACATTCGGGCACCATGAAATTATGTTTTTATAATTTCATGAAAAACTACAGTATAAATTTCACGCAAGCAACCGCAGTCAGAAACCGGGGCGCTGTTCAGGCGCCCCGGTGGTTTCAATCAGAAGGCGAAACACGAACAACCAAACGCCCCCCAGAAGCCCTGGAAGTCGCTGACCGGCGCATTCGACAGGCGCGCCCGATCATGGCTATGGGAATGCACCGCGCAGGGGCCGCTGCACTGGTGAACCTGGTTGGCCAGCGGCGATTGCGGCCGCCAGTGCCCCGGCACCTTGACCACCGGCGACCAGTCCGGGGTCACCGGCAACGGCGCCGGCGCCAGCCGATCGAAGTCACCGGCGGCGTGCACGACCTGGCCGCCGACCACGGTCAACAGCGACTCGATCCACTTGATGGCCTCGTCCTCGACACTGAAATAGTCCGCCGAGAGCGCCACCAGGTCCGCCAGTTGCCCGACCTTGATCTGGCCTTTCTTGCCCTGCTCCGACGAAAACCAGGCGCTGCCGTGGGTGTACAGTTCCAGCGCGGTGTCGCGGGACAAACCCTGCGGATACAACTCCAGGCCACCCACCGTGCGCCCGCTGACCATCCAGTACAGCGAGGTCCAGGGGTTGTAGCTCGACACCCGCGTGGCATCGGTGCCGGCGCCCACCGGCACGCCCTCGGCGAGCATGCGCTGGATTGGCGGGGTCATCTCGGCCGCCTTGGCGCCGTAGCGCTCGACAAAGTACTCGCCCTGAAAAGCCATGCGGTCCTGAATCGCGATGCCGCCGTTCAGCGCCCGCACCCGCTCGATGTTTTTCGGGCTGATGGTTTCGGCGTGATCGAAGAACCACGGCAAGCCGTTGAACGGGATATCCCGGTTGACCTTCTCGAACACGTCGAGCATCCGCGAGATCGATTCGTCGTAGGTGGCGTGCAGGCGAAACGGCCAGCGCTGCTCCACCAAATGGCGCACCACCGGTTCCAGTTCCTGCTCCATGGTCAGCGGCAGATCCGGACGCGGTTCGAGGAAATCTTCGAAGTCCGCCGCCGAGAACACCAGCATTTCCCCAGCGCCATTGTGCCGCAGGTAATCATCGCCTTGGTGCAGGGTGACGCTGCCGGTCCAGTTCTTGAAGTCGGTCAGCTCTTCCTTGGGTTTCTGGGTGAACAGGTTGTAGGCGATGCGGATGGTCAACTGTTGCTTGGCCGCCAGCTCGTTGATCACTTGATAGTCGTCGGGGTAATTCTGGAAACCACCGCCGGCGTCGATGGCGCTGGTCACGCCCAGGCGATTGAGTTCGCGCATGAACTGACGAGTGGAGTTGACCTGATATTCCAGCGGCAGTTTCGGCCCCTTGGACAGGGTCGAATAGAGGATCATCGCGTTCGGCCGCGCCACCAGCATGCCGGTGGGTTCGCCGTTGGCATCGCGGACAATCTCGCCACCCGGCGGGTTCGGTGTGTTGCGGTTGTAGCCCACCACCCGCAAGGCCGCACGGTTGAGCAAGGCGCGGTCGTACAGATGGAGGACGAACACCGGGGTATCGGGCGCCGCCTTGTTCAGCTCATCGATAGTCGGCATGCGTTTTTCGGCAAACTGAAATTCGTTCCAGCCACCCACCACCCGCACCCATTGCGGCGCCGGCGTGCGCTCGGCCTGGTCCTTGAGCATGCGCAAGGCGTCCACCAGCGATGGCACACCTTCCCAGCGCAGTTCCAGGTTGTAGTTGAGGCCGCCACGGATCAGGTGCAGGTGCGAGTCATTAAGCCCGGGGATCACCGTGCGACCCCTGAGGTCGATCACCTGAGTCGCGCTGCCGCGCAGGGCCATGGCCTCGGCGTCGTTGCCCACCGCGACGAAACGCCCGTCCTTGATCGCCACCGCGGTGGCCGTGGGGTTGGCGCGGTCGACCGTGTGCAGGCGACCGTTGTGCAAAATCAGATCGGCAATTGTGTTGTGCATCACAGGATTCCTTTATCGAAAAAAGGCTCAGGCAGCCGGCGGTTGCAGCCAGCGGCTGAACAGGCGGGTGACACGGGGCATGAACACGTAGACCACCAGCAGCACAATGGTCGCGGTGATCAGCACGTTGGCCGGCACCCGTCCGCCCAGCCAGGGCACCCGACTGAACAGCGGCTGGAACAGCAGCGGCACCAGGAAGGTCAGCGGCAAGATCACCAGGAAGGTCACACAGGCCTGCTTCCAGCGCGGTGGTGGCGTGGCACCGGCTTCCACCGGGGTGAACCAGAACTCGCGGTCGGCATTGATTTCGGTCTGGTCGCCGTCGGCAAGCATCGGCCGGGCGATCTCCACCAGGCTGCGGCGGTCTTCGGAGTCGAGCCAGGTCTGCAGTTGCTCGGTGCTGGCGAAACGCAGGACGCTGGTGAACTGCGCCAGGCCCTGGCGATGGCCGCGCATCACATCGATGCCCAGGTGTCCGGGATAGCTGCGCGCCTTGGCGATGATCCCGCGTAGCCACTCTTCATAGGCCTGATCCTGGCCCTTCCTGACCGTGTGCCGCACCAACAGGGTGACCACGCCGTCCGACAGATCGATTTCCATCACTCACTCTCCAGGCCCGGGGAAGACCTTCAACGGTAGCTCAACAACGTCAGGGCCGGACGCGAAGTTCGCGTCCGGCCGACGGCTTTACTTGACCTGACGCTGCGGCGCCTTGTGCACCATGGTGTAGGCGTAGTCGACGCCCATGCCGTAGGCGCCGCTGTGCTCGAGCACCAGGCCCATCACTGCGTCGTAGGTTTCCTTGTGTGCCCAATCGCGCTGGTATTCGAGCAACACCTGCTGCCAGGTCACCGGCACCGCACCGGCCTGGATCATGCGCTGTACCGACATGTCATGGGCTTCCTTGCTGGTGCCGCCCGAGGCGTCGGTGACGATGTACACCTCGTAGCCTTCAGCCAGGGCTTCGAGGGCCGGGAAGTTCAAGCAAACTTCGGTCCACAGCGCCGCCATGATCAGTTTCTTGCGCCCCGTGGCCTTGACCGCTTCCACCAGTTTCTTGTCTTCCCAGGAGTTCATCGAGGTGCGCTCGATCGGCTGCTGATCCGGGAACACGCTCAACAATTCCGGCCAGATGTAGCCGCTGAAGCTTTCGGTTTCGACCGAAGTGAGGAGGGTCGGCACGTTGAAAATCTTCGCCGCCTTGGCCAGGGCCACGGTGTTGTTCTTCAGGGTCTGGCGATCGATCGATTGCACGCCGAAAGCCATTTGCGGCTGGTGGTCGATCAGGATCAGGGTGGAGTTGCTTGGGTTGAGCAGTTCACGAATGGACATGGCGCGTTCCTTTTGATGTCAGTGATGGGCGGTGCGTGCTGCGGTGTGCAGCGCGTCTGGAGGCCAATTTAGCGACTAGTCATTACAGGGACAATTACCTAGAATCCGGATTCATTGTTTCAAAATCAGGGACAGTTATGGACCGCGTCGATTGCATGCGGGCGTTTGTCGCCACCGTTGGGGAAAACGGCTTCGCCGCTGCTGCCCGGCTGATGGGTGTGCCACGCTCGAAAGTCAGTAAACAGATTCAAGCGCTGGAAGAGGCCATTGGCGTGCAATTGCTGCAACGCACCACCCGCAACCTGCACTTGACCGAAGCCGGCGCCGAGTACTACGAGGCGGCGCGGGAAGTGATCGCGGCGGTGGATGAGGCCGAGCAGCGGGCGCGCAGTGGCAGCGGTGAGTTGCGCGGCGTGTTGCGGGTCAATGCGCCGATGTCGTTTGGTCTGCGGCGGCTCGGGCGGCTGATTCCGCAGTTCCATGCGCAGCACCCGAACATCGAATTGCAACTGGTGCTCAGCGACCAGCAGGTCGACCCGGTGCGCGGCGGTTTCGATGTGACCATCCGCATTGCCAGCCTGGCGGATTCATCGCTGGTCGCCCGCCTGCTGGCCCCTGCCCCACGGATCCTGGTGGCCTCGCCGTGCTACCTGGCGCGGGCCGGGACGCCGCGCTCACCCAAGGAGCTGAGCGCGCACCAGTGCCTGAACTACGGCTACTTGCAAAGCGGCGTCAGCCTGCAATTGAGCAACGGCAAGGAGACTCAGCGGGTACATGTCACCGGACCGTTGCACGCGAACAACGGCGACTTGCTGGCGCAGGCCGCCGAAGCCGGCATGGGCATTGCCCTGCTGCCCGATTTCATTGTCGAGGAGGCGCTGTGCGCGGGCCGCCTGGTGCCGGTGATGTGCGAGTGGCAGGCGCCGCCCATCAGCATCCACGCGGTTTACCCGTCGGCGCGCCGGGTGCCGCAGAAGACCCGCGCCTTCATCGACTTCATGGTGGCGGCGCTGGCGCTTACGGCTTGCCCTGGAAGCGTGCCCGATAACGCCCTGGGCTCTCACCCGTCCACTTCTTGAAGGCGCGGTGAAAGGCGCTGGGTTCCTGAAAGCCAATCTGCTCGGCAATCGCCGTGACGCTGGCCTGGGTCCGGCGCAGTTGCTCGATGGCCACGGCACGCCGCACCTCGTCCTTGATCTCCTGGAACGAGCAGCCCTCGCGCTCGAGCTTGCGGCGCACGGTGCTGGGGCTCAGGTGCTGTTCGCTGGCAAAGGCTTCCAGGGTCGGCCACTGGCTGTAGTGGGTGTGGCGCAGGCGCTGATGGACCTGGGCGGCGAGGCCGTGCTGGTTACGGAAACGGATCACCAGCCATTGCGGGGCACTTCGCAGGAAGGCCTTGAGCGAGGCCAGGTCCTGGGTCACCGGCAGTTGCAGGTAACGGCTGTCGAACTCGATTTCGGTGCGCTGGGCGCCGAACGTCAGGTTGGCGCCCCAGAGCAAGGCGTCGTCACTCAGGGACAGACGCTCATGCTGAAAGTCAGCGCGATCAATGGGGATCCGCCGTCCGCCGAGCCAGCACAGCAGGCTGATCATCAACACCAGGAAGGTTTCTTCGCCATAACGCGCCAGTTCATCGTTCTGCGCTTCGGTCTGCAAGCTGATCACCGCACGTTTGCCGCGCACCGTCAGGCTGCCGCGAAAGTCCCGCAGGAACAGCGCGAAGTTGGCCAGGCATTGGCGCATGGCTTTTTCCAGGTTGGTTTCCTGGATCAGCGCGCGGCAGATCAGGGCAAAGCTGCCGGGGGGCATGCCGTGGGAGTCGAGGCCGAAGAACTCGTCGTCCAGCTCACGGATCTGCGCCAGCCACAGGGCGGCGAACGCCTGGGCGGGCACCCGCGCCGCCGGCTGCTGCAACAGCGCCTGATCGATGCCCACTTCTTCGAGGATCGCCTGCAGGCGCTGCGGATCCGTGCGCAGGGCATGGATCATCGGGTACACGAAGTACACCGCTACCGAATCGCTTTCGCGCATCTGCTCCCCATCATCCGAATATGGCAAAAAACGCCAGCACCTTTGCGCGGTTGCGGCATAGGCGAACCGTCGCGGCAAACCCTAGACTCGATGCCATCACTTGCAGTGACCGCTTGGCGTGCCTGCAACTTCAACCGACATCAGCGCGGCGCCGACCATAGTACGTGAGCGACGCGCGTCCCACGAGACCCAGGGGTTCCCCATGAAGCATTCCGATATTTTTGTCCTCAGCGCCGTGCGTTCCGCGATCGGCGGTTTTGGCGGCTCGCTCAAGGACGTGGCGCCGATCGACCTGGGCACCACCGTCGCCCGTGCGGCCATCGAGCGCTCGGGCCTGGCCCCGGAAAAAATCGGCCACACCGTGATGGGCCACGTGATCCCGACCGAAACCCGCGACGCCTACCTGTCCCGCGTGATCTCGATGAACGCCGGCCTGCCCAAGGAAACCCCGGCCTTCAACGTCAACCGTCTGTGCGGCTCCGGCCTGCAGGCGATTGTCAGCGCCGCTCAGAGCCTGATGCTCGGTGATGCCGATGCCGCCCTGGCCGGTGGTGTCGAATCCATGAGCCGTGGCGCCTACCTGCTGCCGCAAGCTCGCTGGGGTGCGCGCATGGGCAACATCCAGGGCATCGACTACATGCTCGGCGCCCTGCACGACCCGTTCGCCGGCATCCACATGGGCATCACCGCGGAAAACATTGCTGAACACTTCGGCATCACCCGCGAAGCTCAGGACGCCCTGGCCCTGCAAAGTCAGCAACGTGCCGTGCGCGCCATTGCCGAAGGTCGTTTCGACAGCCAGATCGTGCCGATCGAAGTGCCGACCCGCAAAGGTCCGGTGTCCTTCGCCACCGATGAGCACGTGCGTGAAGACGCCAGCAGCGAGCAACTGCAGCGCATGAAACCGGCGTTCAAGAAAGACGGCAGCGTCACCGCCGGCAACGCCTCGGGCCTCAACGACGGCGCCGGTGCGCTAGTCCTGGCCACCGGCAAGCTGGTGGAAGAGCAAGGCCTGAAGCCGATGGCGCGGATCGTCGGTTACGCCCACGCCGGTGTCGACCCGGCCATGATGGGCCTCGGTCCAATCCCGGCCACCCGCCTGGTGCTGGAGCGCGCCGGCCTGACCGTCGCCGACCTCGACGTCATCGAGTCCAATGAAGCCTTCGCCGCCCAGGCTTGCGCCGTGGCTCAAGAACTGGGCTTCGATCCGGAGAAGGTCAACCCTAACGGTTCCGGCATTTCCCTGGGCCACCCAGTGGGCGCGACCGGCGCGATCATCGCCACCAAAGCCATCCACGAACTGCACCGCGTGCAGGGCCGCTACGCCCTGGCGACCATGTGCATCGGCGGCGGCCAAGGCATCGCCGTGCTGTTCGAGCGCGTGTGAGCAAGGACCTGACCATGAATCTGCAGAACATTGGCGTCATCGGCGCCGGCACCATGGGCAACGGCATCGCGCAAGTGTGCGCGGTGGCCGGCTTCAACGTGACCCTGATCGACATTGCCGACAGCGCCTTGCAAAAGGCCCTGGCGACGGTCGGCAAAAACCTCGATCGCCAGGTCAGCAAGGGCACCCTGAGTGAAGAGCAGAAGGTGGCGGCCCTCGACAAGATTGCCACCAGCACTGACTACGCCAGCCTGCACGGCGTGCAACTGGTGATCGAGGCGGCCACCGAGAACCTCGACCTCAAGCTGCGTTTGCTGCAACAGGCGGCGGCTCAGGTCGGCAGTGAGTGCGTGATTGCGTCGAATACCTCGTCGCTGTCGATCACTCAGTTGGCAGCCAGTGTCAGCCATCCTGAGCGCTTCATCGGCCTGCATTTCTTCAACCCGGTGCCGGTGATGGCGCTGATCGAAGTGATCCGTGGCCTGCAAACCAGCGACGCGACACACGCCCTGGCCCTGGCCATGGCCGAGCGCCTGGGCAAGACCGCGATCACGGCGGGCAACCGTCCGGGCTTCGTGGTCAACCGCATCCTCGTGCCGATGATCAACGAAGCAGTGCTGGTGCTACAGGAAGGCCTGGCCAACGCCGAGGACATCGACGCCGGCATGCGCCTGGGCTGCAACCAGCCGATCGGTCCGCTGGCGTTGGCCGACCTGATTGGCCTGGATACCCTGCTGGCGATCATGCAAGCCTTCTACGACGGCTTCAACGACAGCAAATACCGCCCCGCGCCCTTGCTCAAGGAAATGGTCGCGGCGGGTTATCTGGGTCGCAAGACCGGGCGCGGCTTCCATGCCTACGACTGAGCGCTGCTCGCGCTTCGCGGACAGCCGCGACAAAGCCCTGGAGCTGTTCGCCAGCAAGGGCTTTGGCCAGGTCGGCATGCGTGAGCTGGCAGCGTACCTGGGGCTGACCCCAGGTTCGCTGTATCACCACTACCCGAGCAAACAGCACCTGCTGCTGGATTTGATCGAAGAATTCTACGAAGAACTGCTGGCGACTCTGGCCCGCATTGAACGGCGGCGCTCCCTCGATCGCCTGCAACCGCTGATCCAGGCGCACCTAAAGCTGCACCAGGACATGCCCTGGCATTTCCGCCTGGTGGAACGCGACAGCAGTTGCCTGAATGAAGAACAACAGGCGCAGGTTCGCCAGTTGCAGTTGGGTTATGAGCAACGGCTGATCCGCGTGTTGTGCCCCGTATCGTCTTTGAGCGAACCTGCACTGCAAGCCGCCGGCCACGCCATCGCCAGCCTCCTCAACAACGCCCCCGGCTGGTTGCAACACCACCCCCTGCCCCCCCGCGAACGCGAGCGCCTGCTGCACAGTCTGCTGGCGGGCGCCATTGAACGGCTGCTGGCCGACAATGCTCCGTTGCAGGTGCATGTGGCCTGACATTGTCGCCGTCCAACTAGCTCTGTGGGACCGAGCTTGCTCGGGAAGGGGCCGGCAGATCCAGCACACGCAGCGCCCGACACGCCGCCATCGCCAGCAAGCTCGCGCCTCCCCGCTCTGCTAGTGCACAATCTGCCAACCCCACACGAGGCCCGGCGATGCTGATCGACGAAGAACTGTCCCTGAAGAAACTCGAGGTGTTCCTGGTCTACATGCGCACCGGCAATCTGTCGCGTGCCGCCGCGGAACTGGAGACCAGCAACGTCAGCGTGCACCGCGCCATCCATTCGCTGGAAAGTGCCCTGCGCTGTCCGCTATTCAAGCATGAAGGGCGCAACCTGACGCCACTGGAAAGCGCCTACGTGCTCGAGGAGCGGGCGCAAAAGCTGATTGGTGATGTGGTCGAAACTGTACGCCTGACCCGCGAAGCCGCCGGCTTCTCGGCTGAACGCTTCAAGCTTGGCTCGCTGTATTCACTGACGGTCAAGACTGTGCCGCAGTTGATCATGGGCCTCAAACTGCGCCGCAGCGAACTCAATATCGACCTGATCCTGGGCTCCAACTTCGACCTGCTGTACAAGCTCAAGAACATGGAAGTCGACGCGATCCTGGTGTCACTGGACGACAGCGTCAACGACCCGGACTGCGCGCAGATCCAGCTGTTTTCCGATGACATCTTCCTCGCCTCGCCGATCAATTCACGGTTTGCCCAGCGCACCGAAGTCGACCTCGCCGAGGTCCGCGACGAGACCTTCATCACCCTGACCCAGGGCTTCGCCACTCACCAGGACAGTAACCGCGTGTTCAAGCAGGCCGGGTTCGAGCCGAAGGTGGCGATGCAGGTCAATGACATCTTCACCCTGCTGAGCATGGTCAGTTCCGAAGTGGGTTACGCCCTGCTGCCAGGGCGCATTGCGGCGGTCTACGAAAACCGGGTCAAGCTGATCCCGCTGCAGGCGCGTTACCGCCTGCAGCAGCACATTGGCGTGGTGTTCCTCAAGGCCAAGGAGCGTGACCCGAACCTGCTGGCGCTGTTGGCCGAATGCCGGATGTACGCCAACCGGCATGCGTGAAGTGGCTCAGCCCACCAGCGCACGGACGATGAAGTACAACAACGATGGCCCCAACAGGCAGCCCAGGCCCGTGTGGAAGGTGGCGGTCAGCGCACCGTAAGGCACCAGGCGCCGATCGGTGGCGGCCAGCCCGGCGGTCACGCCGCTGACGGTGCCGGCCAGACCACCGAAAACCATCGCCGAACGCGGGTTGTCCAGGCCCATCCAACGCGCCGCCATGGGCGTGCAGACCATCACCAGGATCGCCTTGATCAGGCCAGTGGCAATCGACAGCGCAACCACATCGGAACTGGCGCCAATCGCCGCGCCGGTCACCGGCCCGACGATGTAGGTCACCGCGCCCGCGCCAATGGTGGTCATGCTCACCGCATCGCGATAACCGAACAGCCAGGCGATGCAGGCCCCGACAATAAACGGCAGCACAGTACCCAGCAGCAAGGCGACGACGCCTATCATGCCGGCCTTGCGCGCTTCCGTGGCCTGCACCTCAAAAGCCGTGGCAACGATCGCAAAATCGCGAAGCATCGCCCCGCCCATCAGGCCGATCCCGGAGAACAACGTCAGGTCCGCCAGGCCTTTCTGGCCAC
Source organism: Pseudomonas fluorescens (assembly GCF_019212185.1). Classification (NCBI taxonomy): domain Bacteria; kingdom Pseudomonadati; phylum Pseudomonadota; class Gammaproteobacteria; order Pseudomonadales; family Pseudomonadaceae; genus Pseudomonas; species Pseudomonas fluorescens. Next base: position 3,003,005 of record NZ_CP078138.1, on the reverse strand, counting down.
CGGTCATGGTGCCGCCAACCCAGGCCAGCACCAGGCCAATCACGATGGCAATCGCCGAGCCATGGATGCGCCCGAAGGTCAGGCGCTTGGACAGCACCACCGAAATCCACATGATCACGCCGACAAACGCGAAGGCGGTGACCAGACCATTATGCTCCAGACCTTTCTCGATGATGTCCCACATATCAGCGCGCTCCATTCGGGGTGGCAGTCAGGTCGCTCGGCAAAGCCGGCAACGGTTCACCCTTGTGGGTGCGACTGATCAGGGCAATGGTGCCGCCGCACAGCAGCACCGAGCCGATGGCCGCGAGTACCGCTACCGGGCCACCGTGCAGCGCGGTGACCACATTCTGTTGCGCGGCCATGGCCACCACCACCGGGATGTACATCGCGCCCCAAAAGCCGACGCCCATTTCGCATTCGTGGCTCAGGCCGCCACGCTTGTGCATCCACAACCGGGCGCAGATCAGCAGGATCATCGCAATCCCCACCCCGCCGACGTTGGATTTCACCCCCAGCAACACCCCCAGCAGGTCACCCACTATCACCCCTGCCAGCGTACAAATTGCCAATAGCGCCACACCGTAGATAATCATCGTCGTCTTCCTCGAAATGCATCGTTGTCTGTTGTTTTTGTTGTTCGAAGCCTTGCATCGCGGTCTAGGAGTGGCGGCTTCCCTCCTCACGCAACAACGCTTGCAGGGTGTCCAGGCGTGCGCCGGCAAACGCCATTACGCTGCCCTGGGCGAACACCCGTCGCGCCAGCCCGGTCAGCACCGCACCGGGCGGCAATTCAATCTGCAGGCGCACGCCGCGCTCATAGGCGCCCTGCACCGTGCCGCGCCAGTCGACGACCCGGCACATGTTGAACGCCAGATCATCGCGCAGCGCCTCGACCGAACGGATCGGCCGTGCACAGTTGCCACTCAGATAGGCCAGGCGTGGCAGACGCATGTCCACCTGAGCGAACGCCTCGGCCAGTGCCTGCGCTGGCTGCGCCAGCAACGGGCAGTGCGACGGCACGCTGACAGCAAGACGCTTGGCCAGGCCCGCGCCCTGCTTGCGGGCCAACTCGGCCACCGCCTGCATGGCCGCATCACTGCCGGCGATCACGCACTGATTGTCGGCATTGATGTTGGCCAGATACACCGGCGTCGCCTCGCTGTGAACCCGCCCCAGCAAACTTTCGACGGCTGCCAATTCCAGGCCGATGATCGCGGTCATGCCATAGCCTTGCGGATAAGTCTCCTGCATCAATTCACCGCGCAGGCTGACCAGTTTCAGCGCATCGGCAAAGCCCAGAGCACCCGCCACCACCGCCGCCGGATACGCACCGATGGACAGGCCCGCCACGTAGTCGACGGTCAGCTCGCCTTGCATCAACTGCCGAGAGGCCGCGACGCCGGCGATCAACAAACACAACTGCACTGCCCGGGTCGATTGCAAGGCTTGCAACGAATCCAGCCGCAGTACGTCCTCGCCGAGCCAATCACTGGCCTCCTCCAGGGTATCCGCCGGCAAGCCGTGGAGCATGCCCGGCTGCTGCGTGCCCTGGCCGGGAAACACCAACAGGCTGCTCATGCTGCGCACTCCAGCGGCTGCCACGGATCGCTGACCAGGCAGGCCTGACGGGCGTTCTTCAGCAACACCCGACTGGACGTGCCCGCCCACTCGGCCAGCGCCACGGCGCCTTGGGGCGTCTGCAATTGCAGATCGACCCGGCACTCGACCGCTTCGAGTTGCTGCAACAAAGCCCGCGCCAGATCTCGGTCCAGGGGTTCAGGGGTGCGCAGGATCAAATCCAGATCGCTTTGTTGATGCAGTGCACGCACACCACTGGCCAATTCAAAGCCAGCGCTGCCGCTGACACCCCAGATCAACCCACCCTCATCAAGCAGCCCGCGCAACAGCGCCAGCGCCCTGAGGGCTGGCAGATCACGCACAGACTCGACGTGACATAACTGCTCCGGTCGCACGCAGCGGCTGATCGACTCGACCGCCATGAAGCTGGCGTAGCGTTGCTCGCGCAATGGCCCGCGCACGCCGACCGCCACCTGACCAGGGGTCGCCAGTGCGCGGCGCACCACCACCGGCTGGCCCTGGGCCAACACCGCGCATGCCCAGGTCGGCGCATCCGCAGGCAACTGCGCCGGGCTCATGCCCCAGAGCAAATCGTGGGCCAGCACGGCGCTCACCACTGCTCGCGCAACAGTTCGCGGACCCGGCTCGAGGCAGCGCGGTTACTTGCCCCCAGCCGTCCGTGCAAATCCGTACCGCTGCTGGCGACATCGGCAATCGCCTGCGCCAGGCAGTGGCGCACCCGCGCCAGATCATCCTCGCTCGGCTGTTCGATGCGTTCCACCGACAGGGTTTCCCAGAGCAGGCCGAGGCTGGCATAGCTGTCGATGTCATAGGCCATCGGCGGCACGCTGGCAGCCAGCGCTTCCAGCTCTTCGACACTGCGCAGGGTCACCCGCGCCGCCGAGGCTTTGCCCATCGCATGCACCATCACCCCGGGGTCGCGCAAGGCGATCAAGCGATTGGCCTGGTAACCGTGGGCCAGGAATGCCCCGGACATGGCCTTGCCGACCAATAATCCAATCACCGCGTGCCCAGCCAGACGTGCCCGGGCGTAACTGTCGGCCGCAGCGGCCAGCGCCTGATGGATACCCAGCGCTTCCTCGCGGCGACCATAGGCCTGGCTGGGCACATCGACGATGGCGATAATCGCGCGCTTGGCGGCCTTGCCCTGGTCGGCCTCAATCACCTCATCCACGGCCTTGGCCAGGCCCCAGCCTTCAAGCAGCCCGACCTCGCCCTGGCGCGCACGGACAAAGCGGTTGTCAGGGTCGGCAACCACGGCAACCCAACGCACCGGCTGTTCCGCCATCTGACCATCGGCGACACGCAGTGAAGCCGGCAAGCCTTGCACGCCTTTGCCGCCAGCGCTCAAGGCGTTGAACCAGTTCAAGCCCCGCAGGGAATAAGCACTCATGACCGCTCTCCTTGATACAGCTCGCGCACCGTTGCCGGCTCGATTTGTGGACCAGCGTCCAGACTCGCCAGGCGCTGCAGGTACCAGGCGCTCTGGCGGCTGCGTGGTTGCGCCGGCAAGCCGTGTCGCAGCAGCGTCTCGACCTGATCGCGAATCTGCGCCACGTCGTCGGCCACGTAGGCATCCACCAGGCCGCTGGCAAAACGTTGCTCGCCACCGGTCAGGCTCCAGATGAAGGGCCGATCGCGGGAGTCGTATTCCTCAAGTCCGGCTTCCTGTTCGATCACCTGCGGGCCGTTGAGGCCGAGACGAGCTTCGCGGGTCACCAGCAAGTAACTGCACAACCCCGCCGCAATCGACATGCCGCCAAAACAGCCGACACTGCCCGCCACCACCCCCACCACGGGCTGGTACTGACGCAACTCGACAATCGCCGCGTGAATATCGGCAATCGCCGCCAGCCCGAGGTTGGCTTCCTGCAGCCGTACTCCGCCGGTTTCCAGCAGCAGCACGGCACGAGTGGCGATGCCGTTGCGGTTATCCTCGGCGGCCAGCTCCAGCGCCCCGGCAATCTTCGCCCCGCCGACTTCACCGAGGCTGCCGCCCTGGAACGCGCCTTCAATGGCCGCGATCACCACCGGCAAACCGCCAATGCTGCCCTTGGCGATCACCACGCCGTCATCGGCTTGCGGCACAACGCCCTGACGCTCCAGCCAGGGCGACATGAGCCGCTGGAACGGATCAATCAGTTCGCGAAAACTGCCGGGGGCGAGCAAGGCTTTGGCCCGTTGTCGGGCACCCAGTTCGACGAAACTGTGTTGATTCAACAACGCCTGGGTATCAGTCATGGCCGAGCTCCTCGAAACCCTGCTCCAGACGCAGGCGAACCACGCCGGGGGTGGCGCCGAAATCATGAATGTCGATGGCCATCGCCGCGGGCACCTGGCCCTCGAACATCCGCGCAAACACCTGCTGCCAGCGTTGCTCGCTGCCGTTCACAGAAGTCTGCACACGGATACTCAAGGTGCCCGGCTGGCCCGGTTCGATCAGCACTTCCAGGTCGCCGGAGCCGACACAGCCGACCAGCGCGCGGCCCCGTGGCGGTTGCCCGGCGGCAAATTCAAAGGACAAGGTTTGCATCACAACACTCCCTGATTGAGGCCGCCCGATTCGACGCGGTCGATGAACAGGCAGGCTGCGAGCAAGTCCGCAGCACCGCCGGGCGAGGCATTCAATGCGATTAATTGGTGGTCCAGCTCGTGCAACAGCCGACGCCCGGCGAGGCTGGCACTGCCGCCGGCGTCGAGCACGGCTTGCGCGCCGCGTTGCATGGTCAACAGGCCCTGAGTGCCGGCGCGATAGAGCACGCAGGTGTCGTCCAACTGGCTCATGATCGCCAGCAACGCATCCAGCCGAGCGTTCTGCTCGCCATGACCAGCGGCGCGGCTGCGCTGCAGTTGCGGCAGTGCGCGCCGGGTTACTGCCGGGAAGCCCTGTTGCGCTTCTTCCCTGGCACCGCGCACGCCATAACGCAGGGCCACTTGCGCGCCGTGACTCAATGGCCGTGGCGCATACCGATCCTCGAGCAAGGCCAGGCGTGCGGCGCGCAGGGTCATGGCGCCGGCACTCAAGCGCTGCGGATCGAGTGCGGCAGCGGCGACCAGCAGGCCCAGGGCCCAGATGCCGCCCCGGTGCGTATTGACCCCGGCGGTGGTGCTCAGCATCGCTTGCTCACCGTCGCGGCCGATTCGCCCCAGGGCTTCGCGCAACGGCAGATCGATGCGCCCCAGGTCGAGGGCCGCGTCGGCCATGGACTTGAACGCCGGCCACAGCGACAACGCCGAAGCGTGCATCAGGCCCAGGTGCAGATCGCTGTGGGCGCCATTGCCGCGCCGGTCCACCAGCGCCGGCTTGGGCGACAGATCGGCCTCGTCGATCAGCGCGTCCACCGCCAGGTCAGCCAGTTGCTGGGCCAGGCACAGCGTTTGAGGTTGCAGGTTGAGTGCGTGCATTACCAGCTCCTGAATTTGCCGGGCGGGTTGTACAGACCACCGGACCACTGCACCAGGTCGGCGACGCTTTTCGCCGCCAGCAGTTCGCGGCTGGCATCGGTGCGGCGGATGCCGAGGTCCTCGGGCCAGGCGATCAAGCCTTCGCGGCGCATCCGCGCGGTGTCCTTGGGGTTGTGCCGCAAGCCAATGGCGGTGACCCCGGCCACGGCGGCGATCATCGCCTGGCGCTCTTCGAGCGAGCGCGCCTTGTACAGGTAGGCAATGCCTTCTTCGGTCAGCAGGTGGGTGACGTCGTCGCCGTAGATCATGATCGGCGCCAGGGGCATGCCGCTTTTCTTCGCCACCTCGACCGCATCCAGGGTTTCGACGAAGGTCGGTTTGCCGCCCTCCTGGAACGTCTCGACCATCTGCACCACCAGCTTCTTGCCGCGTTCGAGCAGGGCTTCGGGACCGTCGCCGTGGCGCATGTCGAGCCACGCCGGGGTGCCGTGACGCCGCCCGCGCGGGTCGTGACCCATGTTCGGCGCGCCACCGAAACCGGCCAGGCGGCCGCGGGTCACGGTGGAGGAATGACCGTCGCCGTCGACCTGCAAGGTGGCGCCGATAAACAGGTCGACGGCATATTGCCCGGCCAGTTGGCAGACCATCCGGTTGGAGCGCAGCGAGCCGTCGCGGCCGGTGAAAAACACATCCGGGCGTGCTGCGATGTAGTGTTCCATGCCCAGTTCGGTGCCGAAGCAATGCACGCTTTCGACCCAGCCGCTTTCAATCGCCGGAATCAGCGTCGGGTGCGGATTGAGCGTCCAGTTGCGGCAGATCTTGCCCTTGAGACCCAGGGACTCGCCGTAGGTCGGCAGGATCAGTTCGATGGCGGCGGTGTTGAAACCAATGCCGTGGTTGAGGGACTGCACTTTGTGTTTTTCATAGATCCCGCGAATCGCCATCATCGCCATCAGCACGTGCACCGGCTTGATATGCCGGGGGTCGCGGGTGAACAAGGGTTCAATGTAAAACGGCTTATCGGCGACCACCACGAAGTCGACCCAGGAGGCAGGAATGTCGACCCGAGGCAACTCGCTGACGTCGTCCACCAACTGGTTGACCTGGACGATCACGATGCCGTCGCTGAACGCGGCCGGTTCGATCAGCGCCGGGGTATCTTCGGTGCTGGGGCCGGTGTAGATGTTGCCGGCGCGGTCGGCCATGAAACCGGCCGAGAGCACCACGTTGGGAATCAGGTCCACCACCAGCCGTGCATAGAGTTCGATGTAGGTGTGGATCGCGCCGATTTCCAGCAGGCCGTCTTCGAGCAACTGGCTGATGCGCAGGCTCTGGGTGCCGGCGAAGGAGAAGTCGAGCTTGCGGGCGATGCCGCGTTCGAACAGGTCCAGGTGCTCGGCGCGGCCGACACTGGGCATGATCATGTGCAGGTCATGCAGGATCGCCGGATCGGCCTTGGCCAGGGCGCGCGAAAGAAAGTCCGCCTGCTTCTGGTTATTGCCTTCGAGCACCACGCGATCGCCCGGCAGGATCAACGCCTGCAGGGCGGCGACGATGTTGTCGGTGGGCAACACCACACCGTCGGCCAAGCCACGCACCTGCTCGAGCCGCCGCTGCTTTTCGCTGCGTCGGCGCGTCCAGCGCGAGTCGGGGGATATTGTTGTTGTCATGCTCACTCCACGGGGTTCGCTGTCGTGGAGTCACATTAGGAGCAAGGGATGAAGGCATCAATCAAGGTCAGTGGCGAATCGTTACGGTCAGCGTAACGATTTCAAAACCGGAGTGATCGCTCCCTGTAGGACCGAGCCTGCCAGGGAAGGAGCCGCAGCCTCACAGCAGCGAAAAGTTGTAACTGACGATCAACCGCGTTTCGTCCACATCCCGGGCCACTTGTGCGTAGTTGGTCCGGTAGGTGGCGCTACGCAGGCGCAGGCTCAGGTCTTTGAAGGTGCCGCTTTGCACCACGTACTTGAGCTCGCTGTCACGCTCCCACTCCTTGCCCTCCTCGTCGCTCCCGGCAACCTTGATCCGGTCGCCGTTGACATAGCGGGTGAGAAAGCTAAGTCCATTGATGCCGATGGCCTTGAAGTCATAGTCGTAGCGCAGTTGCCAGGAACGCTCCTGGGCTGCAGCGAAGTCGTTGACCTGCACGTAGTTGACCAGGAACGGGTTGCTGCCATCCAGGTAAGGCATGGAGTTGTCGCCGATCATCCGCTGCCAGCCGCCACTGAAGGTGTGGCCGCTGAGGGTGTAGCCGAGCATGGCGCTGAGCGCGCGGTTGTCGATCGAACCGGCACGGGCGGCGCCACTGTCACTGCTGCTGAGCAGCCGCAAATCGCCTTTCAACCGCCCGACACCCAGCGGTTGATTGCCCAGCAGGCCGATAAAGTGCTGGCGGTAGATATCTTCCAGCTCCGCATACTGATACTGGGCGCTCAGACGCTCGTTGACGCGGTAATCAACGCCATACAGATCAAAGTGATCGGCAGTGATATTGCAGGCGTAACGCTTGTTCTTGCAGTGCACACGGATGTCCTGGCGGTCGGTGGAATCCCGGGCGGTGTAGCCGTCCAGGCGCGCCGCGGTGAAGGTCAGGTCCTTGAGCTCGCTGGAGGTGAGCAAGGCACCGTTGAACTGGGTCGGCAGCAGGCGGCCGTCGTTGTATTTGAGCAGTGGCATGTCCGGGAGCAAGGCGCCGTACTTGAGCACACTGTGGGAGACCCGGGCCTTGGCAGTCAGGCCGAGCTTGGCGTACTGATCCTCCGAACCTCGCGGGTTGGAGCCCGAGGAAGGCAACAGGCCGCTGTTGCTGCTACCGGGGCTGGAATCAAGCTTGAACCCGAGCATGCCCAGGGCATCGACGCCAAAGCCGACGGTGCCTTCGCTGTAGCCCGACTGCAGATTGAGAATAAAGCCCTGGGCCGACTCTTCGCGTTTGGACGCGCCTTGGGGGTTGGAGCTGTGACCATCACGAAAGTCGCGGTTGAAATACACCGTACGCGCTTCCAGTTGCGCGCTGCTGTCGTCAATAAAACCGGCGGCATGGCTGGTTGCGGTAAAACCGCCGCACAGGACGACAGCGCCCAGGCCCAGGAACGGGCGCGGGGTGATGAGGGAAAACGGGGGACGCATGTAAAGCTCCAGCAGACAACACACAGCGCTCACCCGGCCGACAACCGAGCGCCGCAGTGATGGGGGAAGTGACAGGTAGTGATCGGCAATGATCGCAGAGGGCCTGGTGACACGGCAGACGACTTTAGTCGGAAAATTCCGCGTAACGATCAGTTAATTCTATAGTCCAAGAGTAACTGGACCGCGTTCGCGCCAACCCTGATGACGCCCAGCGCGGCAGCGCCGACCTTGTGCAAGGTCGTGCCCACTCAAGCCCGCACTGGAGAAATTCCATGAACATGCCCCCCCTGTTGCTCGTCTCTGCCCTCGCCTGCAGCGCTGTGTCCGGCTTCGCGCTGGCCGATAGCAGCCCGGTCAAACCCGTGCCCTATCACTACGGCATGCCGCTGCACGTGGAAAAGGTCATTTCAATGACCGAACCCGCGACCTGGGACTGCAAAGTCATCACCGCGCAAATGACCTTCATCGATAACGTCGGCAAACAGGAAGCCATCACCTATCAAAAGCTGTCGGACGCCTGCAGCTATCAGAACTGAAGCCTATAAGGCCCTGACCCTGAGTTGCTGATTGCCGGCCCTGTTCGCCAATTCCTGGCGCAGCCCGGCAATCAGCTCGTTGATTTCGCGGCAGCCGGTCAAGGCGCTGGCGTCTATGCCGGTGACTATCAAATCGAGCTGATCGGTCTGGTGGTCACCGAACACCTTGATGGTCATCGATAACTCTGGTGAGAGGGTGCATTGGCAGCGTTTCGGCAAAAAACTGCTTTCGATGATGTTGCGTAATTCCAGGGCAGACAAAAACATGACTAAACGCTCCTTCTTCTTGATCGTTGATCGAACCGATTTTTATTGGGCATCAAGAGAAGAACCGCATAAAACATGCCGAACCCTGCTTGAGACGAACTGCCGAAGGATCAGCGACTTGCCCTGGGAGCTGGCCTTTCGCCTCATGCAAAACGCCTTAATCGGGATAATTCCTACCGCAATTTGCCCGGTTGCGATTTGCAATGATTCGTCGCCACAGTAAAAATGCTCGCGCTGAATTCATTCATTTCCCACGCAAGGAGGCACTATGCGTTCCCCTCACCTCGGCGCCCTCGCCGTGCTGCTGGCCAGCCTGTCGACCCAGGCCCTGGCGGCCAAGCTCGAAGATGTCGCGCCTTTCCCGAAAGCCGAGAAAGGCCACACCCGGCTGGTCATTCAACTCGCGCCGAAAAACACTGAAGAGGATTACCAGGTCGAGATCATCGCCGGTAAGACCCTGCCCGTGGACTGCAACAAGCCACGCCTGGGCGGGATTCTCGAGGAAAAGAACCTGGAAGGCTGGGGCTATCCGTACTACCGGATCGACAAGGTGATCGGCCCGATGAGCACCCTGATGGCCTGCCCCGAAGGCACCACCACGCAGGGCTTCGTGCCGGTGGTGGGTGATGGCTTCATGTTGCGCTACAACAGCAAGCTGCCGATCGTCCTCTATGTGCCCAAGGATCTGGAAGTGCGCTATCGCATCTGGTCGGCCGAGGCCACGATCGGTAAAGCCGTGGCCGAGTAACCGGCTACAGGCCGACCTTGTACAGCACCCCGTCGCTCTCGTCGGTCAGCAGGTACAGGTAGCCATCCGGCCCAAGGCGCACATCGCGGATGCGCGCCTTGAGATCCCCCAGCAAACGCTCCTCATGCACGACCTTGTCGCCCTCCAGTTGCAGGCGGATCAATTCGCGGCTGGCCAGCGCCCCCATGAACACGTTGTGCTGCCAGACCTTGAAACGCTCACCATCGTAGAACGCCATGCCGCTGATACCCGGTGACTGCTCCCAGACATGCAGCGGGCCGACCGCGCCTTCGACCGTCTTGCCCTTGGCTTCCGGGATCGGTTGCCCGGAATAGTTGATACCGTGGGTGGCGTAGGGCCAACCGTAATTCTTGCCGCGCCCGATGATGTTGATTTCATCGCCCCCCTTGGGCCCATGTTCGTTCTCCCACAGCTCGCCGCTCCACGGGTTGAGCGCCGCCCCCTGCGGATTGCGTTGGCCGTAGGACCAGATTTCCTCGCGCACCCCGGCTTGACCGACAAAAGGGTTGTCCCTGGGCACCTGGCCGTCGGGGCGGATCCGCACGACCTTGCCCTGCAGCTTGTCGAGATCCTGGGCGGTTTCCCGCACGTTGTTCTCTCCCAGGGTGATGAACAGGTAACCGTCGCGATCAAACACTAGGCGCGAGCCGAAGTGGTTGCTGGTGGACAGCTTGGGTTCCTGGCGGAAAATCACCTGGAAATTCTCCAACGCCGTGCGGTCCGCCGAGAGCCTGCCACGGCCCACCGCCGTCCCGGCCTTGTCGCCGGCGCCGCCACCCTCGGCATACGACAGGTAAACCAGGCGGTCAGTCTTGAATTCCGGCGACAGCACCACATCGAGCAAACCGCCCTGGCCCTTGGCCCAGACCTTGGGCACGCCACTCAAGGGTGCCGAACGCTGGCCGTCGGCGCTGACGATACGAAGGTTGCCCGGGCGCTCGGTCACCAGCATGCCCTGTTGATCGGGCAGGAACGCCAGGGCCCAGGGGTGTTCGAGGCCACGGGTCACTTCGGTGACCACCAGGGTGCCCTGCTCGCTCGGCATCTGTTGGGGCGAAGCGGCAGACGCTGGCCATGTTGCCACCAGTGCAGTCCCACAAAGGCCGGCCAAAAGAGTTTTACGCCACATGCACACATCCTTTTTCAGTCATGAATTCGATCAGCGATTGCTGGTGTCCGGGTCCCGGGGCGGCGGCGCCGGCGAGACATAGGGCTTGACCGGCGCCGGCGTTGAACCGGGGCGCGGATAGCCATTGCCGATGCCGCCGTTATCCAGGGTGGGCGGGCGCGGTACGGGCACGGTATTGGGGCCGCGGACCGGTGGCGTCGCTGGCTGCGAGCCCTGCATGCTGTTGGGATTGGCCCGGCGGATCGGGCTGTTGTAGGGGTTGTTGTTACCGGGCAGATTCTGCGCCAGGGTCAACTCGGGACCGGCCAGCGCTGCAACGCGTTCCGGATCGTCCAGCGCCTGGGCCGGTCCGGCCAGCACGGCCGACGTCAGCAGCGAAACAGCCAGTAAATATCTGTTCATGGTGGGGATCCTCCATTGCATCAGCTTCATGGCGTTCGATACCACGCTACGCGCAGGGTTCGACTCTGTGAAGGAAATACTCCCTGACAAAGTGTTACAAGCACTCATCCTTTAACGCTTGGCAATCCGTGGAAACTTTCCTCCAACCCTGCCGGTCACCTGATCATCAGGGTAGGAGGCAACGGTGATGGCACGCTCAATCTGGAAAGGCGCAATCAGTTTCGGACTGGTGCATATCCCCGTGTCGCTGGTGTCGGCGACGTCCTCCCAGGGCGTCGACTTCGATTGGCTGGACCAGCGCAGCATGGACCCGGTGGGCTACAAAAGGGTCAATAAAGTCACCGGCAAAGAGGTGACCAAGGAGCACATCGTCAAGGGCGTGCAATACGAAAAAGGCCGCTATGTGGTGTTGAGCGAGGATGAAATTCGCTCCGCACACCCAGCCTCGACCCAGACCATCGACATCTTTGCCTTCGTCGACAGTAAACAGATCCCCCTGCAGAACATCGACACCCCGTACTTCCTGGCGCCGGACAAACGCGGCGGCAAGGTCTACGCGCTGCTGCGTGAGACCCTGGCAAAAACCAAAAAGGTCGCCCTGACCCACGTGGTCCTGCACACCCGTCAGCACCTGGCGGCACTGATGCCGCTGGAGTCGGCCCTGGTGCTGGTGATGCTGCGCTGGCCCGCCGAGGTGCGCAGCCTTGGCGAACTGGCGCTGGGACGCGACGTGACCGATGCGACGCTGACCAAGGGCGAATTGGACATGGCCAAGCGCCTGGTCGACGACATGAGCGGTGACTGGCAGCCCGACGATTACCGCGACAGCTTCCAGGACAAGATCATGGCCCTGGTGGAGAAAAAGGCCCATGCCGGCAAGATCGAGAATATCGAGCGGGTCAGCGACGACGAGCCGCGCAAGTCCGCCGACGTCATCGACCTCACCGAACTGCTCAAGCGCAGCCTCGGCGGCAAGGTCGGGAAGAAACCGGCCAAGACTTCCGGCAAACCCGCGCCGGCGAAAAAGCCCCGCAAAGCAGCCGGCGATTGATCGCCAGGGACGGAAGCCGTGAGCAAGGCCATCAGCGAGTACACGCGCAAACGCAACTTTGATATCACCTCCGAGCCTGCCGAAGCGCCGGCAGCCAAAGGCGCAAAAAAATCGCCGACGGCCCTGCGCTTCGTGATCCAGAAGCACGATGCGCGCAACCTGCACTACGACTTTCGCCTGGAACTTGCGGGCACCCTGAAAAGCTGGGCGGTGCCCAAGGGGCCGAGCCTGGACCCGAGCCAGAAACGCCTGGCGGTGCATGTCGAGGACCATCCGCTGGGCTATGCCAGTTTCGAGGGCAGCATCCCCGCCGGCCAGTACGGTGCCGGTGACGTGATCGTCTGGGATCAAGGCATCTGGCAACCCCACGATGAGCCGAAGGCCGCCTACAAGGCTGGCAAACTCAAGTTCACCCTGGTCGGTGAAAAGCTCAGCGGCGACTGGACCCTGGTCAAGACCCGCCTCAAGGGCAGCGGCGACAAGGAGCAGTGGCTGCTGATCAAGGAACAGGACGCCCAGGCCCGGCCCATCGGCGACTACGACCTGGTCAAGGAGCTGCCCGAGAGTGTCCTCAGCGATGCCAGCATCGCCGAGCGCACACCGGTAAATAAAGCCCGTAGCAAACCCGCCAAAGTGAGTACCGCGCTGCCCGAACAGTTCGCCCCGCAACTGGCGACCCTGATGGAGCAAGCGCCCGAAGGCGAGTGGAGCTACGAGATCAAGTTCGACGGCTACCGCATCCTGGCCCGAATCGACCACGGCCAAGTGCGCCTACTGACCCGCAATGGCCATGACTGGACCGAGCGCCTGCCGCGCCAGGCCAAGGCCCTTGAAGGCCTGAAGCTCGATGGCAGCTGGCTGGACGGCGAGTTGGTGGTGCTCAACGAACAGGGTCTGCCGGATTTTCAGGCGTTGCAGAACGCCTTCGACATCGGCCGAACTCTGGACATGGTCTATTTCCTGTTCGACGCGCCCTTTCTAAAGGGTGTTGACCAGCGTGAGCTGCCGGTGGAAGAGCGCCGGGCCGCGTTGAAAACCGCCCTGGGGCGTCGGCCGGGCAAGCTGCTGCGGTTTTCCGAAGCCTTCACCGCCCATCACCAGGACATCCTCGAAAGCGCTTGCACCCTGCAGCTCGAAGGAGTGATCGGCAAACGCGCCGGCAGCCCGTACGTGAGCAAGCGCAGCAGCGACTGGATCAAGCTCAAGTGCCGGCAGCGCCAGGAGTTCGTGATTGTCGGCTACACCGCGCCCAAGGGTTCGCGCAGCGGTTTTGGTGCATTGCTGCTGGCGGTCAATGGCGATGAAGGCCTGGTCTACGCCGGGCGGGTCGGTACCGGCTTCAACCAGAAGTCGCTGAAACAGTTGCATGAACAACTGCAAGCACTGGCGCGCGACGCCTCGCCGCTGGCCAAACCACTGACCAGCGCCCAGAAGCGCGGCGTGCAGTGGGTCAAGCCACAATTGGTCGGCGAAGTCGAGTTTGCCGAATGGACCAACGATGGACTGATCCGCCACGCCACCTTTATCGCCCTGCGCAGCGACAAGCCGGCCAAGGAAATCGTCCACGAACAGGCCGCATCCGCCACTCCCTCCGAGGTGGCCGGCGTGCGCATTACCCACCCCGAACGGCTGATCGATGCCAAGAGCGGCACACAGAAATGGCAGGTGGCACAGTTCTACGCCGACATCGGCGACTGGATCCTGCCCCACCTGCGCCATCGCCCGGTGTCCTTGCTGCGAGCGCCCGAGGGTGTCGGCGGCGAGCCGTTCTTCCAGAAACACGCCGAGCGCCTGGCCATCCCCAACATTAGCCACCTGCCCGCCGAGCTCGACCCTGGCCACGCGCGACTGATGGCGATCGACAACCTCCAGGCCCTGGTGGGCGCAGTGCAAATGGGCACCCTCGAATTGCACACCTGGGGCGCGACCCAGGATGCCATCGAAACCCCTGACCTGTTCGTGCTGGACCTCGACCTGGACCCGGCGCTGCCGTGGAAAAGCATGCTCGAAGCCACCCACCTGCTGCTCTCGGTGCTCGATGAGCTGGCGTTGGATGCGTACCTCAAAACCAGTGGCGGCAAGGGCATGCACCTGATCGTGCCGCTGGCGCGCAAGGAAGGCTGGGATACGGTCAAGGCGTTCGCCAAGGCCATTGCCCAGTTCATGGCCAACCAATTGCCGGAACGGTTCAGCGCCACCATGGGCCCGAAAAACCGCATCGGCAAAATCTTCATTGATTACCTGCGTAACGCCCGTGGCGCCAGCACCGTTGCGCCCTACTCGGTGCGGGCCCGCGAAGGATTGCCGGTGTCGGTGCCGATCTCCCGCGACGAACTCCATGGCCTGCGCAATGCACAACAATGGACGGTGGCTAACCTGCAGGAGCGCCTGCTGAGGCTCAAGGCCGACCCGTGGGACGGCCTGGTGCATCGCCAGCGGATCAGCGCAAAAATGTGGAAACGCCTTGGGGCGACGAAACCCTAGAGCCAGACGAGCACCGCGAGCAGGCCGCCGAAAATCGCCCACTTCTCCAGATAATAACGCGTGCGATTGCGCTTTTTCAGCGCCTTGCCCCGCAGGCGGATCTTGTACAGGCGGGCGAACGCGCGATTAATCCCGCCGGTCTTGTCGCCAGCATCGTTCGGCGCGCCGGCGGCGGCCATTACGTTGCGGCTGAACCAACCATTGAACGCCGCCGCCCAGCGATACTTCAGCGGGCGCTCAACGTCGCAGAACAGGATGATGCGGTTCTGCTGCGTGGTGTTTTGCGCGTAATGGATATAGGTCTCGTCGAACATCACCGGCTCGCCGTCGCGCCAGTGATAGCGCTCGCCGTCAACCTCGATGTAGCAACCAGGGTCGTTGGGGGTGTCCAGACCCAGGTGATAGCGATAAGAGCCGGCATAAGGGTCGCGGTGGCGTACCAGTTTCGAGCCCGGCGGCAGCTCGGCAAACATCGCCGCCTTGATCGAACCAATGCCCTGCACCAATTCGGTGGTACGCGGGCACAGCTTGGTCGCCGAAGGGTGGCTGTCGCCATACCACTTCAAATAGAAGCGCTTCCAGCCGGTCTTGAAGAACGAATTGAAACCAACGTCGTTGTAGTCATCCGAGCGCTTGATTTCCCCGGCCTTGAGCAGGTTCTGCCCCTCTTCGCGGATGATCTCCCAGTTGGCCTGCAGCGGACTCAGGTCGGGAAAGTCCTTGGGGTCGAGGAACGGCCGGTTGGGCAATTTTGAGAACAGGTAGAGGAAGCTGTTAATGGGCGCGAGAAAGGTCGAATGATCGCTCAACTGCCGTCCCAGTGTGTGCCGGACCCGGCCACGCAGGTGCACATAGGCGATGGATAGAACGTAGAGGGAGACAATTATCAGTTTCACGAACAAGGGCCACATGTCAGGACAATACGGGCTGCGCGACGCAACATCGGTCGGCATTTTAGTCACATTTGGTAACCCAGGGACAACCGACCTTAGTGGACAGCCCTTGGGTTTCGGTAATCGCCGCGCAACCACGCCCATTAATGACAATTATTGATTCGCCGTCGCCCGCCTTCGCCCCTCAAATGTCGCCCCCGTCCTTCCCTATAAAGACGCCAGCAGGTTTCCCCTCCACTGCTGGATGAGCGTCTATGCTGGATTTACCTATTTCATGCCGTGGCCAATCGCTACCGGAGGCAATCCGTGATCCCCTCTACCCTCTTGGACCGAAGCTTTTCCCGGGAAATGCTCGATGTACTGATTCGCGCGGGCATTCTCGCGGTCATGGTGCTGTTCTGCTTCGAGATTTTCCGCCCCTTCCTCAATCTGATGCTGTGGGCGGTGATTCTCGCCATCACCCTCTATCCCCTGCATGGCCGTCTCGCACGCAAGCTGGGCACCCGCAGCGGCCACACCGCGACCCTGATGATCCTGATTGCAGTGGCCATTCTGATGGTCCCGGTCTAT
This sequence comes from Pseudomonas fluorescens, assembly GCF_019212185.1. Lineage (NCBI taxonomy): Bacteria > Pseudomonadati > Pseudomonadota > Gammaproteobacteria > Pseudomonadales > Pseudomonadaceae > Pseudomonas > Pseudomonas fluorescens. The sequence continues at coordinate 2,986,765 of NZ_CP078138.1, read as the reverse complement.
CTGTTGGGGACTTCACTGGTGGGCTCGGTGGAAAGCGCCATGGCCATTATCAAATCGGACAGCGTGCACATCCCGCCACCGCCCGAAGCGCTGGCCAACTGGCCGCTGATCGGCAAATCGCTGAACAGCCTGTGGGCCCAGGCCGCCGACAACCTGCCGGACCTGGTGCAGAAGTACATTCCCGAAATCAAGCAATTCAGCCTCTCGGTGCTGAGCAAACTGGCCGGGGCCGGCATGGGTTTCCTGGTGTTCATCTTCGCCCTGATCATCGCCGGGATCGTCATGGCCTGGGGCGAAAGCGGCAGCCGCAGCGCCGTGGCGATCGTTTCGCGGATTAGCGGCCCGGCTCGCGGCCCCTCCATCACCGAACTGTGCACCGCAACCATTCGCGCGGTGGCCCTGGGGGTGATCGGTATTGCCTTCATCCAGATGCTGCTGGTGGGCGCTGGCTTCGTGCTGATGGGCATTCCCGCTGCCGGCCTGCTGGCCATGGCGGTCCTGTTGCTGGGCATCATGCAGTTGCCGGTGACCCTGATTACCCTGCCGGTGATCATCTTCGTGTTCTTCACGGAGGGCGCGAGTACCGCCACCGTCATCTTCGCCATTTATGTGTTTATCGCCGGCCTGGTGGACAACGTGCTCAAGCCGCTGCTGCTGGGCCGTGGGGTCAACGTGCCGATGCCGGTGGTGCTGATCGGCGCCCTCGGCGGCATGGTCTCCAACGGCATCATCGGCCTGTTCATCGGCCCGGTGATCCTTGCCGTGGCGTATCAAGTGTTCTGGCAGTGGGTCAAGGATCAACCGCCCGTCCCTGCACTGGACGAGCAACGACCGCTCTGACGCGCCTGCCATGGTGACATTCAGACAGGCGCAACACTTGCTGTTGCTGGGTATTCTGGGGCTGGGCGGCTGCGTGCGCCTGGGCCCGGACTTCCAGTCGCCCGCCGAACCCTGGACCCGGCAATGGAACAGCGCCGCCCTAGAGCACGCCAGCCAGCGCGGCGACAATCCAGACCTGCGTCAATGGTGGCGGATCTTCGACGACCCGCTGCTGGACCGCCTGATCGCCCAGGCCGACGCCTATAACTCAAGCCTGAAAATCGCCGGCCTGCGGGTCATGGAGGCCCGTGCCCAACTGGGCATTGCGCAAAGCGGGCGCTACCCGCAACTGCAACAGGCCAGCGCCGACACCCTGTACGTCAACCGCGACCAGGCCGGCGGGCGCAATCCGCAAAGCAGCGGATTCTGGCAATACAGTGCCGGCTTCGACATCGGCTGGGAAATGGATTTCTGGGGCCGTTTCAGTCGCGCCATCGAATCCTCGGACGCCAGCTACTTCGCCGCCCAGGCCAACTACGAAGACGTGCTGGTGCTGCTGCGTTCACAGGTTGCCGACACCTACTACGCCCTGCGCACCACCGAAGCGCGCTTGCGGGTGGCGCGGGAAAACGCCGTGCAACAGCAGCGCAGTTTTGAAATCACCGAGAAACTGTTCAACAGCGGCCAGACCGCCGAACTCGACGTGCAACAGGCGAAAACCCAGTACCTGGGCACCTTGAGCAACATCCCCAGCCTTGAAGACCAGGCGGCGCGGACCCGCAACGCGCTGGCGATCCTGATCGGCCAGGCCCCCGGACCGATGCCGCTGCTGCAGGAAAACACCGGCCTGATCCCGCTGATTGACCGTGCAGTGCTGCAAGACGTGCCCGCCGAGTTGCTGCTGCGCCGCCCGGATGTGCGCGCCGCCGAACTGAATGTCGCCGCGCAGTCGGCGCTGATCGGGGTTGCCGAGGCTGACTTCTACCCGTCCCTGAGCTTGCTCGGCAGCATCGTCTGGTCGGCCAATTCGGTCGGCGGTACGTCCAACAGCCTGGACGTCGTGGGCGGTCCGAGCCTGCGCTGGAATATTTTCGACCATGGCCGAATCAGCAATAACGTGCGGGTCCAGGATGCGCGCCTGCAGCAGTTGATCGAAGCCTATCGCGACAAGGTACGCCAGGCCGCGCGCGAAGCCGACGATGCCGCCACCGGCCTGACCAAGGCCCTGGAGCGCGAACGCATTCTGCGCGACGCCGCGTTTGCCGCCCAGCGCTCGCTGGTTCTGGCCAACACCCAATACCGCGAGGGCTATTCCGATTTCCAGCGGGTGCTCGACGCGCAAAGTGCATTGCTCGCCCAGCAGGATAATTACCTGCTCAGCCGCAGCAGCGCGGTGAGCAACCTGATCGCCCTGTACCGCGCCCTCGGCGGCGGCTGGTACAGCGCCCAGGCGCGGGTCGATCCGGCGACCAAACACTTGATGGAACAACGCAGCGACTGGGGCGACCTGCTGCAGGAACCTGACGCCGGCCTACCCGCCTCGCCCCCAGAATCCAAGGTAGATAAGCATGAGTGAAGTCCCGTCAGCCGCCGCACCGGTGAACAAGAGCATCAAGTGGGTGCTGTTGGTGATTGTCCTGAGTCTGGCCTGGTACCTGCTGGCCGACCGTTTCACCCCCTACACCCAACAGGCGCGGGTCGGCGCCTTTGTGATTCCGGTCGCCTCGGAAGTGGCCGGCCGGGTGATCAAGGTCAACGTGCGCAACAACCAGGACGTCAAGGCCGGCGACGTGTTGTTCGAAGTCGATCCGCAGCCCTACCAGATCGCCGTCGACCGCGCCCGTGCCGACCTCGAATCAACCCGCCGGCAAATCGGTGCCAGCACCGCCGGGATCGCCTCGGCCCAGGCTAACCTGCGCGCGGCCCAGGCCAATGAACTGAAGACACGCCAGGACAATCAGCGCCTGGAAGGTCTGTACCGCGAGGACCGCGGGACCATCTCCGTGCGCCTGCTGGAGGTTTCGCGGGCCAATTACCAACAAGCCCTGAGCCAGGTGGCGGCGGCACAAGCCGAAGTGCAGCGCGCCCGTGAGCAGGAAGGCGGTAGCGAGGAAGACAACGCGCTGTTGCGCAGCGCTGCCAGTGCCTTGTCGAAAGCCGAACTGGACCTGGCCAATACCCGGGTCCACGCGCGTTCGGCGGGGCTGATCACTGATTTGCGCACCGACACCGGGCAATTCGCCGGCGCGGGCTCGCCGGTGATGACCCTGATTGCGATCCACGATGTCTGGATCAGCGCCGACATGACCGAAAACAACCTCGGCCTGGTCAAGCCCGACACGCCGATTTCGATTGTTCTCGATGCCCTGCCCGGCCAGGTCTTCGGCGGCCGCGTGCGCAGTGTCGGCTATGGCGTCAGCGTCGGCCAGCCGACTTCTCCCGGCACCCTGCCAACGGTGCAGAACAGCCGCGACTGGCTGCGTCCGGCGCAACGCTTTCCGGTGATCATCGAGTTCGATCAGGCGGCCCTGGCCGAACTGCGCGACAACGGCGGCATCCGTGCCGGCGGCCAGGCCGAGGTGATGGCCTTCCCCTCTGAAGGCAACCTGCTTAATCCCCTCGGGCGGGTGTTTCTGCGCCTGATGAGTTGGCTGTCCTATGCCTACTGAGCGCTCGCCGCAGGCCCAGCGCGCCCTGCGCCTGGCCAGCGGCACCGCGCTGTGCCTGGCGACCAGCTTTGGCCTCGGCCTGCCGATTCCATTCCTCGCGCCAGTGTTGGCGGTGTTGCTGCTGACCGCGCTGAACCAACCGCTGAAACTCAAGGCCGGCATCGGCCTGGCGCTGATCGCCATGCTCACCACCGGCATCGGCCTGCTGCTGATTCCACTGCTGCGCTACTACGCGTTCAGCGCCGTGTTGTTGGTGGGCGTTGGGCTGTTCGTGGTGTTTCGCATGGGCCTGCGCGGCGCCAACAACCTGATTGTGACCTTCCTGATCATCGGCCTGACCATGATCTCCGCTGCCGGCGTCGCCGACTTCGGCCTGGCGGTGATGGTGATCAATGCACTGGTACGCGGCCTGTTTCTCGCGGTGCTGATGGTCGGCGTCAGTCACTGGCTGTTTCCCGAACCCGGCAACGCCCCGACCCCGGCGGCTGCGGCGCTGCTGTCGGCCAGCGAAGTCACGCGGATCGCCCTGCGCGCCACGCTGATCGTGCTGCCGGCTTTCCTCCTGGCGCTGCTCGACCCGGCCAGCTACCTGCCGATCATCCTCAAGGCGGTCAGCCTCGGCCAGCAAAGCTCCACCACCGGCACCCGGCATGCCGGGCGTGAACTGCTCGGCTCGACCCTGCTCGGCGGTCTTCTTGCCGTGCTGTTCTGGGGCGCGCTGAGTCTGTTTGTGCATCTGTGGATGTTTTTTTTATGGATGCTGCTGTTTGGTTTGTGGGTCGGGCGCAAGCTCTATCGTCTGACCCCGACCCGGCTCAGCCCGGGGTTCTGGCTCAACACGCTGGTGACCATGATCATCCTGCTCGGCCAGTCGGTGCAGGACAGCGCCGCCGGCAAGGACGTGCAGACCGCCTTCGCGGTGCGCATGGGGCTGTTTATCCTGGTGACGCTGTATGCCTGCCTGATGGTGCAAGTGCTGGATCAGCGCAGTAGTCGGCGGGCGATGGCCTGACGGGCTTGGTCAGCCGAGCAGTTCGGTGATCCAGCGCACCTGCCGCTGCAGATCCTCGAGCTTGACCTCGGGCACCGCCTGCCGCGCCCGGGCGAACTGGTCGAGGGTCTTGTGCCGTTCGCGCAGCAGGCGTTGCCACTTGGCCAGGAAGGCCGGGCTGCGGGCCTGCAGTTGCAGGGGGCCGAAGTACAGTTGCTCGGGGCTGTACTGCACCGGGCCGCTGCGCTCGGCGACGATGATCTCGTAATAGAAGCGGTTTTCCCGCAGCACTTCCTCGAAGACAATGCGGTAGCCGTTTTCCATCAGCCATTGGCGCAGAGGTTGTTCACCGCCGTTGGGCTGCAGGATCAGCCGCTCCGTACCGCTCAGGCGATCCTTGCCAGCGTCGAGGATGTCACGGATGGTCTCGCCACCCATGCCGCACAGACTGATGGCGTCGATCCGGTCCTGTGCCTCGATGGCCGCCAGGCCGCTGGCCAGGCGCACGCTGATCGCGTGCTGCAGATCGTTTTCACGCACGCAGCGCTCGGCAGCGCGAAACGGCGTCAACGCCACCTCCCCCGCTACCGCTGCAGTAATCCGGCCACGGCGCAGCAGGGCCACCGGCAGATAACCGTGATCCGAGCCGATATCGGCCAACCGCGCGCCCACCGGCACCTGCGCCGCGACGCGTTCCAGGCGTTGGGACAATGTCTGTTCGTTCAATGGCAACGCCTATTCAGCAACAACCTCCGGCACCCACCGCCGGATCGGGGGCGCGATTGTGTCGGGCTGCGGCGATATCTGCAATCACCGCAGATTAATCCCGTGTAGGCGCTGGCTTGTCGGAACGCCGCCCGAAGCCGGCTCGCTCCTGAAGTGGATCTGCGAGGCATGCAGATTTTGCGATCGACCACCTCACCTCAATCAGCAAACCTCAGCCGCGCCACCCGACCAGCACGCCCCCGCCTCCGCGTCGCCAGGCAGTAATAAAGCGGACAAGTCACCAACAACCCCACCAGCCAGGACAGATCCGCGCCCTCCACCAGATTGGCGTAAGGCCCGACGTACAGCGAGGTATTGGCAAACGGCAGCTGCACCATGATCCCGATGAAGTACGCGACAATCGCATGCAGATTGAAGCGTCCGTAAATCCCGCCATCGGCGCGGAAGATCGAGGCGATGTCGTAATGGCCGCGCTTGATCACATAGAAGTCGATCAGGTTGATCGACGCCCAGGGCACCAGCACCAGCAACAGCGCCAGAATCAGGCCGATGAACTGCGCGATGAAGTCCGCCGAGGCGCCCAGCGCCACCAGGCAGCAGCCCGCCAGCACCAGGCTCGACAACACTACCCGCACCTTGATGCTCGGGGTCCATTGACTGGCGAAGGTCTGGATCGAGGTGATGATCGAGAGCACCGCGCCGTATAGGTTCAAAGCGTTGTGGCTGATGATGTTGAGCAGGAACAGAACCATCAGGATCGGTCCCAGCCAGCCGGTGGACTGCTTGACCGCCGTCATCGCCTCGGTGCCTTGCGGGGTCGCCAGCACCGCCACCGCGCCGAAGCTGAAGGACAGAATGGTGCCCAGAGTCGCGCCCAGGTAGGTGGCGAAAAACGGCCGGGTGATGCCGATGTCGGCCGGCAGGTACCGCGAATAATCCGAGACATAGGGCGAGAAGCTGATCTGCCAGATGATCCCCAGCGACACCGTGGCCAACCAACCCGACAGGTTAAAACCACCACGGGTAAAGAAGTCGGCCGGCAGTTCATGGGCAAAGATGTAGAGGAAGCCGGCCAGCAGCGCGCTGCCCATGACCCAGGTGCCAATCCGATTCAGGGTATGGATGAACCGATAGCCAATCACTCCGATGGCCGTGGCGCTGAGGGCGCCGATCAGAATGCTTGCCGGCACCGGCACCGAAGGCGCGATGCCGACGATCGACTTGCCCGCCAGGACGATGTTGGAGATGAAGAAGCCGACGTAGATCAGTGCCGCGAAGAACACGATCAACAGCGCGCCGTAACGACCGAACTGGGCGCGACTCTGCACCATCTGCGCAATCCCCATGCGCGGCCCCTGGGCGGAAGCCAGGGCAATCACCAGGCCGCCGACCATATGCCCGAGGACAATCGCCAGCAGGCCCCACCACAGGTCCAGATGGAACACCTGGATCACCATCGCACCGGTGACGATCGGCAGTGGCGCGATGTTGGTGCTGAACCATAGGGTAAAGAGATCGCGGGCCTTCCCATGGCGCTCTGCGAGAGGAACGTAGTCGACCGTGCGGTTCTCGATCAACGGATCTTGCCGGGACATCTGGGACATATGCATGAACTCGAGTTTGTCTGTTCTTATCGTTGTACGAAGCCAAACCGGGGGGACTCTGTGGCCGCCCCTCAGATGCGAGCCATATTATGGTATTCCAAACTTTTCACAAGACTGCTCCGGTGTTGAAAAGCCCATCTGATCTGCAATCCAGGGCGCTGCAGATCCTTGTCGATTCGCTGCAAGCCCCGTAAACATTGAGCCGAACCAAAATAGGCTACGTTTATCGGATCAGCCAAAAAGACCTTGCATAAGATGTATTACGGTATACCATCAGACCTACAAGCACATAAAAATCACGCTTTTCCCTTGAGGACCGTCCAATGATCGATGCCGCCATCTACAAACAAGTCATGGGCTCGTTCCCGTCCGGCGTGACCGTCATTACCACCCTGGATGACGACGGCCAGATCGTCGGCCTGACCGCCAGCGCCTTCAGCTCGTTGTCGATGGACCCGGCCCTGGTGCTGTTCTGCCCCAACTACAGCTCCGACTCCTATCCCGTGTTGATCAAGAACAAGCGCTTCGCCATCCACGTCCTTTCCGGCGGCCAGCAAAACGAAGCCTATGCCTTCGCACGCAAGGGCAAGGACAAGGCCCAGGGCATCGAGTGGACGCTGAGCGAACTGGGCAACCCGATCCTGGCCAACGCAACGGCGGTCATCGAATGTGAATTGTGGCGCGAATACGAAGGCGGCGATCACGCGATCATGGTCGGCGCCGTAAAGAACCTCATTGTCCCGCAACAGACCGCCGCCCCACTGGTGTATTGCCACGGCAAGATGGGGGCGCTGCCGGTTCCGGCGTGATCTCCGGTATTGCGCTCCCACAGGTTGCTCACTGACCAGAGAGAAATATTTGAACCTGTTTCGTATTATGGTATACCAATAACCAACAGCCTCGCAGTCGATGGGGCGACCACAAGAGATCCGAGGTAAGCGTCATGAAATTTTCCCTGTTCGTACACATGGAACGTTGGGACGAAAGCGTCAGCCACCGCCAGCTGTTCGAAGACCTGACCGAGCTGACGCTGATGGCCGAAGCCGGTGGTTTCAACACGGTGTGGATCGGCGAACACCACGCCATGGAATACACCATTTCGCCCAGCCCGATGCCACTGCTGGCTTATCTCGCGGCCAAAACCACCACTATCCACCTCGGCGCCGGCACCATCATCGCGCCGTTCTGGCACCCGTTGCGGGTCGCCGGTGAGTGCGCCTTGCTCGACGTGATCAGCAACGGTCGGATGGAAGTCGGTCTGGCCCGTGGCGCTTACCAGGTCGAGTTCGACCGCATGGCCGGCGGCATGCCTGCCTCCAGCGGTGGCCAGGCCCTGCGAGAAATGGTCCCGGTGGTCCGCGCCCTGTGGCAAGGCGATTACGCCCATGACGGCGACATCTGGAAATTCCCCACCTCCACCAGCGTGCCCAAGCCGATCCAGCAGCCGAACCCGCCGATGTGGATCGCCGCCCGTGACCCGGATTCGCACAACTTCGCCGTGGCCAACGGTTGCAATGTCATGGTCACGCCGCTGATGAAGGGCGACGAAGAAGTCCTCGACCTGAAGAACAAATTCCAGGCCGCCCTCGACAACAACCCGGACGTGCCGCGCCCACAACTGATGGTGCTGCGTCACACCCACGTGCACACCGCCGAAGACCGCGAAGGCTGGAAAGTCGGGGCGCGGGCAATCGCGAAGTTCTACCGCACCTTCGATGCCTGGTTCGGCAATAAGGTGACCCCGGTCAACGGCTTCCTCGACCCAAGCCCGGAAGAGAAATTCGCCGGCCGCCCGGAGTTCGAACTGGACAGCCTGCACAAGACGGCAATGATCGGCACCCCGGAAGAAATCATTCCGCGCATCCAGTACTACCAGGAACTGGGTGTCGACGAGTTCAGCTTCTGGTGCGACAACAGCCTGCCCCACGCGGAAAAGAAAAAGTCCCTGGAGCTGTTCATCAAGCACGTGGTCCCAGCGTTCCGCTAAGCCCCTCGCCCCGCTGCTCCCCGGCCTCTGTGCCGGGGATTCACCGCCGTTTCCAGCAGGCGTCCACGGGCGCTAGTCCGGCAACAATGCGCACACCGCCTGCAGTACCGCAGCTTACTCGTCCCTAACGCTGATAGGCCTTGCCAAAGCGCCTTTCCAGCCGGGCCTGGATCAGTTCCAGGGAGATCGACAGCACCCAGTAGATCACCGCGGCGGTGGTCAGCATTTCCAGGTAGCGGTAGCTGGAACGGCCATAGGATTGGGCAAGGAACATCACTTCCCAGACGCCCATCACCGAGATCAGGGAGGAGTCCTTGAGCATCGAGATGGCCTGGTTGGCGGTCGGCGGAATGATCACCCGCATCGCTTGCGGCAGGATGATGTGGAAGAGAATCTGTCGCGGGCGCATGCCCAGCGCCAGCGCCGCTTCGCTCTGGCCGCGGGCGACGCCGAGCAGGCCAGCGCGGAAGATTTCGCTGAGGTAGGCGCCGTAGTTCAGCGACAGGGCGATGATCCCGGCGCTGATCGCCCCCGGCACCAGGCCCAACTGCGGCAGGCCGAGGTAGATCAGCAGGATCTGAATCAGCAGCGGCGTGCCACGAAAGAACGAGGTGTAGAAGCTGGCGATCCCCACCAGCACCGCGCTACTGGACAGTCGGGCCAATGCCGCGGCAAACCCCAGCAGCACCGACACCAGCATCGAACACAGGCACAGGAACAACGTCAGCGCCGCGCCCTGCAGGAAGCCGTTGGGTCCGAGTTTGAAACCGGCCAGGTAGGGGAACTTCTCGACGATGATCGAGAACTTCAAATCGAAGCTGAGGAAGAACGCGACGAACATCACGAACAGCCCCAGCCAGGTCAGGTACAGGCGCACGCGAAAGCCGGGCAGGCGCGAACCCGTCGATGCGACGACGGGTTTCAGAGGGGGTTGGGGAGCACTCATTTGCTGATGTCGGCGCCGATCCATTTCTGCGACAGCTTGGCCAGGGTGCCGTCAGCCTTCAGCTCGGCGAATACCTGGCGGACTTTCGCGTCCCACTCTGGATCGCCCTTTTCGATGGCCACCGAGTTAGGCTCTTCATAGAGCGCGGGACCGGCCAGCTTGAAGCGCTGGTCCTGGTTGAGGCGTGGTTGCGCGGTCACCAGGTTGGTGAGGATCGCGTCCAGGCGCACACCGGCGCCGAGGCCGAGGTCCTGGAAGGCGACGTTGTCGGTGTCATAGGGGGCGATCTGTACCGCGTCGAAGGGGTAGTCGATCTTCTGCTCTTCGGCGCCTTCGATCACCAGGTTCTTATTCAGGTAGCTCTCATAGCTGGAGGCGCTGGTGAGGCCGACCTTGAGGTTATTCAAGTCCTTGGCCGAATGGATGCGCTCATCCTTGGCGTTGACCACGATCACCGCCGGCGATGCGTAGTACTCCACCGGGAAATCGAACACTTCGGCCCGCGCCTTGCTCGGGGTCATCGAGCAGATGCAAATATCGTAGCGACCGCTCCAGCGACCGGCGGCGATTACGTCCCACGAAGGAGTCTCCAGACGCAGCTTGACGCCCAGCTTCTCGGCGACCGCCTTGGCCACGTCGACGTCAAAACCGTCGAGCTGGTTTTGCTCATTGAGGAAAGAGAACGGCGGATAGCTCTCCATCAGCACGTTGACCACTTCCTTACGAGATTCGACGCGATCAAGGGTGGCACCGGCGAAGGCTTGAGACGCTGCAGCGAGTACGACAAGACCCGCGCCCAACAAGGAAGGTAAACGCATGCAAATACCTGAAAATTATTTGAAATTTAATTCAAGGTATTTAATAGTTATAAGCAGTAAGAACAAAGTGAATTTTGTTCATAAGAACCTTCGAAAAAGATATATGGGAGCGTGACCGATGGTGATTCTCGATGGCGGCATGGGCCGCGAATTGCAGCGCAGCGGCGCCCCCTTTCGCCAGCCCGAGTGGTCGGCGCTGGCCCTCAGCGAAGCGCCGGACAAAGTGATTGGCGTGCATGCCGCGTTTATCGCCGCCGGGGCCCAGGTGATCACCAGCAACAGCTACGCGGTGGTGCCCTTCCATATTGGTGAAGAGCGTTTTGCCCGCGAAGGCCTGGCGCTCGCGGCCACCGCCGGGCAACTGGCGCGCACGGCGGCGGACGCTGCCCCTCAACCGGTCAAGGTCGCCGGTTCGCTGCCGCCGTTGTTCGGTTCCTACCGTCCGGATCTGTTCCAGCCGGAGCGGGTCGCGGAACTCCTCACACCGCTGCTGCAAGGCCTGGCACCCCATGTCGACCTGTGGCTGGCGGAAACCCAAAGCTCGATCGCCGAGGTACAGGCCATCCATGCCCTGCTGCCGGCGGATGGCAAGCCGTTTTGGGTGTCCTTCACCCTGCGTGACGAAGAGGTCGACGAAACCCCGCGCCTGCGCTCCGGCGAGCCGGTGGCCGAGGCCATCGAAGCGGTCGCCAAACTGGGTGTGGCGGCGGTGCTGTTCAACTGCAGCCAGCCGGAAGTGATCGGCGACGCGGTGGACGTCGCGCAGTCGGTCATCCGCCGCCTGGGCCAGGACATCGCCATCGGCGCCTACGCCAACGCCTTCCCGCCGCAACCCAAGGAAGCCAAGGCCAACGACGGTCTCGACGAACTGCGCGCCGACCTCGACCCTGCCGGTTACCTGGTATGGGCCCGCGACTGGCAGCAACGCGGCCTGAGCATGATCGGCGGCTGCTGCGGCATCGGCCCGGAGCATATTGCCGAGTTGAAGCGGAATCTGGGTTAGTACACCGGCACATTCAACCTCTTTGTTGACTGACACACCGCTTTAGCCAGCAGGCTGGCTCCCACAGAATTTGTGGTCGACCACAATACTTGTGGTCGCTGCAAAACCTTGTGGGAGCGAGCCTGCTCGCGATATCGAGGTGTCAGTTCTACCCCCGCCCCTTCCTGATCTCCGCCAGCAACAACACCCCCGCCCCGACCATGATCGCGATATCGGCAATGTTGAACACCCCGGTGTGCAGCGGCCCGAGGTTCAGCACCAGGTAATCCACCACATGCCCCTGGCGAAACACTCGGTCGATCAGGTTCGACACGCCGCCCAAGGCAATCAAATACATCGCTGCCGCCTTGACCGGAGTGGTCACCCAGCGCGCAAGCGACCACCCTGCGGCCCAGACGACCACGGCGCCCACACCAACAATGAAAATCAGCTGCTTGACCTGCGGATCCAGCCCCGCACCCAGGCTGAGGAAGGCCCCCGGATTCAGGCTCAAGGCAACGTCCAGCCAGGCAAACTCACTGCCAAAGCGGAAACTCTCGGCGGACAATTTGACCAGCGCCTGCACCTTGACCCACTGATCGAACACGATAAACAGCACACCGATCAACACGGCAAATAGCCGACTTTTCAACACAACTGACATGAACAATCCTTTCATTCATCGATGGCGGGAACAGCGCGTCGCGCACGATATCGCGGCCCGCTGACAGGGTCCAGCGGCAAGTCCGTGGCGCGTGAGCCGAGACCCGCGCTATCTGCCGTCGCGATGGCGCCATCTCTATTCTGCACGACTAACACCCCCGCCATGCAGCTAGGATATGGACAACTCCCCCACCCCGGGTCCGGCAATTGACCGCCCTGAGGAACAATAAGACTGGAGACCGCTCGATGCTGCCCACCGCCCCCGCCACACCTGCTTTCCCGCCCCTGCCCGAGGCCCTGCTCGCGGAGCTGAGCCAATTGCTCGGTTCACGCCTGAGCACGTCCGCCAGTGTCCGCGAACACCATGGCCGCGACATTTCCGCCCTCGACCCGATGCCGCCGCAAGCCGTGGCCTTCGTCAATCACCTGGACGAAATCGTCGCCGTGCAGCAGGCCTGCCATCGCTACCGGGTGCCGATTATTCCGTACGGCAGTGGCAGTTCCCTGGAAGGCTGGGTGCACGCGGTGCATGGCGGGGTGTGCATCGACCTGTCGGCGATGAACCAGATTCTCGACGTGCGCATCGACGACATGGACGTCACCGTGCAACCCGGCGTGACCCGCAAACAACTGAACGCCGCCCTGCACGGCACCGGCCTGTTCTTCCCCATCGACCCCGGCGCCGATGCGTCGCTGGGTGGCATGGCCGCCACCCGTGCCTCGGGTACCAACGCCGTGCGCTACGGCACCATGCGCGAAAACGTGCTGGCAATGACTGCGGTGCTGGCCGACGGTCGCGTCCTGCACACCGGTGGGCGGGCACGCAAATCTTCGGCCGGCTATGACCTCGGGCACCTGCTGATCGGCTCCGGCGGCACCCTGGCCACGGTGGCAGAACTGACGGTCAAGCTGCACCCGATCCCGGAAGCGATCTGCGCGGCGGTGTGCAATTTCCCCAGCGTCGACCAGGCGGTGCGCACGGTGATCCAGGCCATTCAACTGGGGGTGCCGATTGCCCGCATCGAACTGATCGACACCCTCACCGTCCGCGCGCTCAACGCCTACAGCAAGACCAGCCTGCACGAAGCGCCGTCGCTGTTTTTCGAGCTGCATGGCTCCGAAGCGGGGGTCAAGGAACAGGTGGACATGGTGCGCATGCTCGCCGACGAACACGGCGGTCAGGACTTCGACTGGGCAGTCCATCCCGAAGACCGCAGCCGCCTGTGGCAGGCGCGCCACGACGGTTATTTCGCCGCCACTGCCCTGCGTCCCGGCTGCCGCACCCTGACCACCGACGCCGTGGTGCCGATCTCGCGCCTGGCCGAATGCATCGAGGCCACCGCCGCCGATCTCCAGGAAAACGGCCTGCTGGCGCCGATCTTCGGGCATGTCGGCGATGGCAATTTCCATGCGGTGATCCTCGTCGACCCCAACGATCCAGACGAAGTACAGCGCGCCGAAGACGTCGCCCATCGGCTGGCCGAACGAGCGATTGCGATGCAGGGTTCGTGCACCGGCGAGCACGGCATCGGCCTGACCAAGCAAGGCTTCATGGAGCAGGAGCACGGGCCGCACGCGGTGGCTATCATGGCCGCGATCAAGGCCGCCCTCGACCCCCGGCAACTGATGAACCCGGGCAAGATCTTCGCCCGTGGCACGCCGGCCGAGTGACCGCAACCGCCCCGCTGCAGCAGGAATGCTTATGGAAATCAGGCAACTCAAATACTTCGTCGCGGTGGTCGATGCCGGCAGTCTGTCCCGGGCTTCGCGGGACATTCATGTGGTGCAGTCGGCCCTTAGCAAGCAGATGTCAGCGCTGGAGGCCGAGCTCGGTGCGCAGCTGTTTCATCGCAGCAACAGCGGGATCGTGGTCAACGAAGCCGGCAAAGTGTTCTACGAATACGCCCAGGGCATGCTCAAGCAACTGGACGCGGCCAAGGCGGCGGTCAACCCCGATGCGGCGGCCCTCAGCGGCTCGATCGTGGTCGCATTGCCGCAAAGCGTGGCGACCATCCTCGCTCTGCCCTTGCTGCAGGCCGTGGCCCGCACTTACCCGCAGGTGCAGTTGCATCTGAATGAAGAGCTCACCGGCAACCTGGTGGATCAACTGGTGCGTGGTCGGGTCGACATCGCCCTGTTCACCCGCATCGGCCTGCCGTCAGAAGTCAGCTTCAGCCCACTGATTGAGGAGGACTTCTACCTGATCCACCGTGCCGATGCCCCCGACATGCCGGCCGCCGGCGACGTGACCCTGGCCGAGGCGGTGGCGCAACCCCTGGTGTTTCCCAGCCGCGCCCACAGCCACAGTACCCGCGCCTTTGTCGACCAGGCCCTGGCCGAGCAACAGTTGCCGCCTTCGCGGGTGGCCATGGAAGTCAACTCGGTGCACATCCTCAAGAGTGCGGTGGAAGCTGGCATCGGCCCGAGCATCATGCCGCTCAACCTGGCCCTGCGCGAGGTCGCCGAAGGTCGCCTGGTGGCCCACCCGATCACCCCGCGGGTGATGTTCCGCACCCTCGGCATCTGCGTCTGCGAGGCGCTGCCCAGCAGCAAATTACGCGAGTTGATCAGCGCGCTGATCGGCCAGGTGGTGCGCGACATGTGCCGCTCCGGCGAATGGCCAGCGACCCGCCTGATCGATCCGTCCTGACCCCGTTCCAGCCATTGCTTCGACAACAACAATAATGAGGCTTGCCATGCAACAGACTGCCACGCCCCCGGGCACCCTGCCCGACGCCGCGCTCGAATCAGCCTACCGCAAGACCGCCTGGCGGATCATTCCGCTGCTGGTGCTGTGTTACCTGGTGGCTTACCTGGACCGGGTCAACGTCGGCTTCGCCAAACTGCAAATGCTCGACGACCTGAAGTTCAGCGAAGCGGTGTACGGCCTCGGCGCCGGAATCTTCTTCATCGGCTACCTGCTGTTCGAGATCCCCAGCAACATCGCCCTGCACCGCTTCGGCGCCCGACGCTGGATCGCCCGGATCATGGTGACCTGGGGCCTGCTGTCGGCG
Organism: Pseudomonas fluorescens; assembly: GCF_019212185.1. Classification (NCBI taxonomy): domain Bacteria; kingdom Pseudomonadati; phylum Pseudomonadota; class Gammaproteobacteria; order Pseudomonadales; family Pseudomonadaceae; genus Pseudomonas; species Pseudomonas fluorescens. The sequence goes on along the minus strand of NZ_CP078138.1, from coordinate 2,971,546 downwards.
GCGATGATGTTCATCGAAACGCCAATGACCTTCTACGTACTGCGGCTGCTGATCGGCATCGCCGAGGCCGGTTTCTTTCCCGGGATCATCTTCTACCTCACCACCTGGTTTCCCAGCCAGCGCCGGGGTGTGATGACTGCCCTGTTCATCATGGCCCTGCCGATTTCCAGCCTGTTCGGCTCGTTGATTTCCGGGCTGATCCTGCAGCACCTCGATGGCGTCCAGGGCTATGCCGGCTGGCAGTGGCTGTTCGTCATCGAAGGCCTGCCCGCCGTCGGACTGGCGGCGGCGGTGTTCTTCCTGTTGCGTGACCGCATCGCCGACGCCCACTGGCTGACGCCCGAGGAACGTCAGGGCATGCAGGCCGCTATCGACCGCGAGGCCGCCACCAAGCAAAGCCACCACCTGCGCGACGGCCTGCTCAACCCGCAAATCTGGCTGCTGGGCGCGGTGTATTTCTGCCTGGTGCTGGGGCAATACGTGATCAGCTTCTGGCTGCCGACCATCATCCGCAACAGCGGCGTGCAACAACCCTGGGCCATCGGCGTGCTCAGCGCCCTGCCCTATGCCGCCGCTGCAGTGAGCATGGTGCTGGTGAGTCGCAGCTCTGATCGCCGTGGCGAATACCGTTGGCACCTGGCAATCTGCGCGACCATCGGCGCCCTGGGCGTGGCCTTTGGCACGCTGTTTGGCGACAACCTGGTGCTGGGCATGCTCGGTTTGATCGTCGGTACGGCGGCGATGATCAGCAGCCTGCCGGTATTCTGGGGCTTGCCGGCGGCAGTGGTCAGTGGCGCCGCAGCGGCCGCCGGGGTGGCGTTGATCAACACCCTGGGCAACGTCGCCGGGTTCTTCAGCACCATCGTCGTCGGCTGGTTGACCCAGATGACCGGTAACACCCAGGCGGCGATGTACGTGATGGCGGCGATCTTGCTGGTGGGTGGCGGGCTGGGGTTGACGGTCAATCATGTGCGCAAGGCCGTGCTGCTGCCGGCGGCCTGATCATGAACGCCCCGGACCTGTAGCCGTTGGCTTGCCAGCGAAGAACCAGAGGCCGCCCGCCGCCTACGCGCGCAAAGGCCCGCCCACCACTGATCAGCTGCGGATGGTCAACAACGACCACATCAGCGAGCTGTTCCTGGCAGCGGATACGGTCGAAGGCAACGGCCACAGCGTACCGGAGCTGGATGCCGCGACCTTGCTACAGGCACTGCGCAGTGCCGGCTGCCCGGGGGTATAGACCAAAGTCGCGGGTGGCGTGACATCCACCCACCAGCGACTAACCTTTTCAGGCGCCCGCTTCCGGTCGCCTGCCCCACGGCGACCCACGTACCCACTTTGCCCATGCTCCTGAGGAATCGGTTCGCGTCAGCGCCCGTCGGCTGCAACAGCCGGCGGCCAACCCACACCCGCCCACAAGGAATCACCGCCATGACCTTCATCACCACCCAGGACGGCACGCAGATTTTCTACAAGGATTGGGGCCAGAAAGACGCCACACCCATCGTGTTCCACCACGGCTGGCCGCTGAGCGCCGACGACTGGGACGCGCAGATGATGTTCTTCCTGCTCAGGGGCTACCGGGTAATTGCCCACGACCGGCGCGGTCACGGGCGCTCGACCCAGACCTGGCAAGGCAACGAGATGGACACCTACGCCGCTGACGTCATCGCCCTGACCGACGCCCTCGACCTCAAGGGCGCGATCCACGTCGGCCACTCCACCGGCGGTGGCGAGGTCGCGCGCTACACCGCCCGGGCCAAGCCGGGACGGGTGGCCAAGGCGGTGCTGATCAGCGCGGTACCGCCGATCATGGTGCAATCGGCAAGCAACCCCGGCGGCCTGCCGCTTGAGGTGTTCGACGGCTTCCGCGCAGCGCTGGTAGCGGGTCGTGCGCAGTTCTACCTGGATGTGCCGACCGGGCCGTTCTACGGTTTCAATCGCCCCGGGGCCGAGGTCTCGCAAGGTGCGATCAACAATTGGTGGCGCCAGGGCATGATGGGCGGCGCCAAGGCCCACTACGACTGCATCAAGGCGTTCTCCGAGACCGACTTCACCGAGGACCTCAAGGCCATCGAGGTGCCGACCCTGGTGATGCATGGCGAGGACGACCAGATCGTGCCGTTCGCCGACTCCGCGCCACTGTCCGTCAAACTGCTCAAGCACCCCACCTTCAAGCCCTACCCAGGCCTGCCCCACGGCATGCCGACCACCCATGCCGAGTTGATCAACGCCGACCTGCTGGCGTTCATTCAAGGCTGAGCAATCCGCTCGTGGCGGCGTCCCGTACGCCGTCGCGAGTGCTGCTGGAACGAAACATGTGATATTTATTCTCAAATGCGCATAAAGCGCTTTAAGCATTTACTTACATTTGCGTATGATAGTTATTCTCAAATAACACCATCCTATAATGTGAGTCCGAATGTCCCTTCCAATGCTCTCGCGTTCACACTCCGCCGAATTGCCGCACTCGCCCCTGACCATGCGCCCGCTGGCGCTCGCCATCCACATGCTGGCAGCCGGCATCGTTTGCACTGCGCCTTTCGCGCAGGCGGCGGAACAGACAGAGACTGGAAGCTCTGTGACCCTGGCCCCTATCGCTGTCACGGAGACAGCCGCACGTGAACGCAATGCGGTCACCGAGGACAGCCACTCCTACACCACCGAAGCCGCCCGCACCGCCACGCCGTTGAGCATGTCCCTGCGCGAAACCCCGCAGTCGGTCAGCGTCGTCACCCAGCAACGCATCCAGGACCAGGACCTGAAGACCATCCTCGATGTGGTCAACAACGCCACCGGGGTCTCCGTCAACCGCTACGAGACCAGCCGCGCGCAGTTCAACGCCCGGGGTTTCGAACTCAACTCGCTGATGATCGACGGCGTGCCGACCATCTACGAACAACCCTGGAGCGGCGGCGAAATCTTCAGCAGCCTGGCGATGTACGACCGCGTTGAAGTGGTGCGCGGCGCCAACGGCCTGATGACCGGTGCCGGCGACCCTTCGGCGTCGCTGAACATGGTGCGCAAGCGCGCCAGCAGCGCTGAACTCGAGGGTTCGCTGGAACTGAGCGGCGGCACCTGGGACACCTATGGTGTGGAAGGCGATGTGTCTTCGGCCTTGAACCCGGAAGGCACGATTCGCGGGCGCGTGGTGGCCGAGAGCAACGAAGGCGACACCTGGATCGACATGAACTCGACCAAGCGCCAGACCCTGTACGGCACCATGGACATCGACCTGACGCCCGACACCACCCTGTGGTTCGGCCTGAGTCACCAGGAAAGCAACGCCGATTCGCCGATGTGGGGCGGCCTGCCGGTCTGGTACGCCGACGGCGGCCGCACCAACTGGAGCCGTTCCAAGACCACCTCGGCGAAATGGAGCAAGTGGGACACCACCTACGACACCTACTTCGTCAACCTCGACCACACCTTCGCCAACGATTGGCAGGTCAACCTCAGCTACAACCGAGGTGAGCGCAGCAGTGATTCCGCGTTGTTGTACCTGTCGGGCAATCCGGGCCGCAACGGCAGTTCGGGCATGGACTCGTTCCCGGCGCGCTACATGACCGAGACCACCCAGGACGACTACGCCATCCGCTTCAACGGCCCGTTCTCTTTCCTCGGTCGCGAGCACGAACTGGCCTTCGGTTACGTCGACAGCAAGCAGAAGTTCGACGCCGACACCCACGTCGCGCAATCCGGCTTCGGTGGCGTGGCCAATTTCGACGCCTACAACGGCGACTTCGCGGAACCGACCTGGGCCCCACGCAGCGAGTACGGCTACAGTGAAACCCGGCAGAAAGGCCTGTACGCGGCGACCCGCCTGAACGTCACCGACGACTTGAAAGTGATCCTCGGCGCCCGCGAGAGCTGGTACGAAAAAACCAGCGATGACATCTACTCGGACGTCAGCAAGATCGACGTCGACCATGAGCTGACGCCCTACGCCGGCGTGGTCTACGACCTCACCGACAACCTCTCGGCCTACGCCAGCTACACCGAGATTTTCCTGCCGCAGTCGGTGCGCGACAGCAGCGGCCAGATGCTCGATCCGATCGTCGGCGAAAGCACGGAGATCGGTCTCAAGGGAGAGTACTTTGATGGTCGCCTGAACGCCTCGGCGGCGGTGTTCCAGATCAAGCAGGACAACCTCGGGCAGAGCACCGGCGTGCTGATCGACCCGAACAATCCGGTCGGCGGTTATGCCTATGAAGCCAGCGAAGGCGCCACCAGCAAGGGCTTCGAGCTGGAAGTCTCGGGCGAACTGGCGACCGACTGGAATGCCTCGGTGGGCTACACCCAGTTCACCGCCGAAGATGCCAAGGGCAACAACGTCAACACCCTGTACCCGACCAAGTTGCTGCGCACCTTCACCACCTACCGCCTGCCCGGCGCGCTTAACAAGCTGACCATCGGCGGCGGTGTCAACTGGCAGGATTCGATCTACACCTACGCCACCAACCCGGCCGGCAACCAGGAGAAGATCCAGCAGGACGCCTACGCCCTGGTCAACCTGATGGCCCGCTACGAAATCACCGACAACCTCTCGGCCCAGCTCAACGCCGACAACGTCACCGACCAGAAGTACTTCGACGTCTTCGACGCCTACGGCGCCCTGACCTACGGCGCACCACGGAGCTTCACGGCGTCGGCCAAGTATCGGTTCTAAAGCAGGCTAAATACCCTGTAGGAGCTGGCTTGTCGGGCCGCCGCAGCGCAGCGCAAAACGTCAACGATAACGCGTTCTGCCTGATTCAACGCGGTGGCCTCCGGTTCTTCGCGAGCGAGCTCGCTCAGTGTTCAATGCACAACACCGGCGCTGAGCCTGTGTTGTGTTTTCTACCCCTCAATACTTGATATCCCGCGCCTGCTCCCGCCCCTGCTGTTTGGTCTGGCGTTTGTCCTGACGGCATTGCGGGTTGTTTTTCTGGTCGGCGGCGCGGCAGTCGTGTTTGGTCTGGCGCGCGTCCTGACGGGTCTCCTGGCGTACATCACGCGCGGCGCGCCGTTGCTGGCCTTGCTCGGTGGCCCAGGCCAGCTGGGAGGCGAGCATCATCACAATCGCCGCCATCAAGGTCGAAATCCGGAACATGGACATGAGCTGTTCTCCCGTGACTCAGGCACCGGAAATCGGTGCCATTAAGGTATAGGCGTTATACAGCGAGGGTTATCCTCCATTTTAGTCCGCATCCTGTTGCTCCAGCGCAATTTCCCCCTGATTGACCTGCAACCTGTCGAGCAAAAACGCCAGCGACGGCGTCGCCGCGTCAAAGCAGTGGGCCGAACGATGGTCGTCCCAGGGCATGGCGTCGGCGCTGCAGAAGTCGCCGACGCAGCGCATTTCCAGCGCACTGTCGAGCAAACCCAGGGGGACCCAGACATAAGGCGATTCGCGCAGCGGATTGGGCACGGTCGAGCCGCATTGGCCGCAGAAGTCGTTGCGGTAGCCACTGGGCTTTTGCCAGCTGCGAATCAACTCATGCCCCTGCACCCAGTGAAAATCCTCGGCCCTGACCAGGGTCGCGAGGTTATGCCCGACTCCGGTCTGCAGGCGGCACAGGCTGCAATGGCAGCGATAGAAAAAACGTGGCTGGACCTTGAGGGAAAAGCCCACGGATGTGCACAGACAGTGTCCTGATGTCACGGGTAGCTCCTTTGAGCGCTGGGTTGAAAGGTCATCGTGCGGTCAGCTCAGCCGCCAGCACCTGCAGCAAGGCACTGACCCTGGGCAAGGCCTGGCGACTCTTGAGCCACGCCAGATGGATCGGCAGGCCCTCGCTGGCCAAGTGCGGCAAAACTTCGACCAATGTACCGTCGGCCAACTGCTGCTGGATCAGCCACGAGGGTAGCTGGGCGATGCCGCTGCCGGCCAGAGCGGCCATCAGCAAGCCTTCGCCATTGCCCACCACCAGACGCGCCGGCACGTGGCGGCGCAGGGTTGTTCCCGTGGAGTCGCCGGCAAAGGTCCAGGGGCTAACCGTGCCGTCGACCCAGCCATAGGCGATGCATTGGTGATCATCGAGATCGCGCTCGGTCAGCGGCGTGCCTCGCCGGGCCAGATAGCCAGGCGCCGCACACAACACATGCCACTCGCGGCCCAAGAGTCGTTGGCCGACCGTGTCCGGCCAGGTGTCGACGCCACCAATGCGCACCTGCACATCCACCCCCTCCTGGAACGGCTCGATAAAACCATCGGAAAAGGTGATGTGCGGGATCAACCCGGGATGCTCCTCGAGCCAGCGCAGGAGGATCGGCAGCACCCGCGCCCGACCGAATGCCCCCGGCAGGTCGATGCGCACCCGGCCGCAGGGCTCGCTGACTTCAGCCTGCAGTGCCAGCTCGGCTTCCTCCAGATCGGCCAGTACCCCGGTGCAAGTGCGATAGAAAGCAGTGCCGGCATCAGTCAGCGCCAGACGGCGGGTAGTGCGCTCGAACAGCCGCGTCCCCAGCCGGCTTTCCAGACGCGCAATACTTTTACTGATGGCCGAGCCGGTCAGGTGCATTTTCTCGGCAGCCGCCTTGAAACTGCCCGCTTGCGTGACGCAGACGAACACATCAATCCCTTTCAGGCGTTCGGAAGCAAACATCGACATTGATGAACTCAGTTCAATTTACGGAGTAAAAATCATCATAAATCAGAAGCTGATTCAGCAGTAAGCTTGAACGCCATCAACCTGCACCCATGAGGCACGGATGCTCGCGACGCTGAAACACTATCCCCGGGCGGTGAACCTGCTGCTGACGGCCACCAGCGTACTGACCCTCGCCCGGGCGATCACCCTGCCCTATCTGGTGATTTACCTGTCCAGCCGTTTCGGCCTGAACGTTGCCGAGATCGGTCTGGTGGTCGGCAGCACGCTGATCATCGGCTCGCTGTTGAGCCTGTACGGCGGTTTCCTGTTGGACAAACTGGCCAACTTCTGGCTGATCCTGACTTTCAGCGGCCTCTATGCCACCGGCTTTCTCGGCACCTTTCTCGCCGGCGACCTGTGGCTGTTCTACCTGTGCCTGGTGGCGATCAACCTGGCCTATGCGGTGATCGACATCGCGGTCAAATCCGGCTTTGGCAACCTGCTGCCGGTGGCTGAGCGCAGCGAAGCATTTTCCATCAAGTACACCCTGACCAACATTGGCTATGCGGTCGGCCCGTTTCTCGGTGCCGGGCTGGCGCAGCTGGATATCAGCCTGCCGTTCGTGTTGTCCGCCGGGTTGTCCGCCGGGTTTACCCTGGCCTATTGGCGCTGGGGCGAGCGCGGCCTGAGCAACCTCGACCCGCAGCCGGCGCCGTTCCTGGCGGTGGGCAGACTGCTGTTGCGCGACCAGCGGCTGGTCTGCTTCACCCTCGGCGGACTGCTGTGCGCCGTGGTGTTCGGCCAATTCACCGCCTGGCTCTCGCAGTACCTGGTGACCACCACCACGCCGGAAAACACCTACCGCGTGATCAGCAGCATCGTCGCCACCAATGCGACGCTGGTGATCTGCCTGCAATACAGCATCGGCCGGCGCATCAGCCAGCGTCACCTGAACCTGTGGCTGGCGGCGGGCCTAAGTCTGTTCATCCTCGGCCTGATCGGCTTCGCCCTGGCCGACAGCCTGCTGATCTGGGTGATCGCCATGGCGGTGTTCACCCTCGGCGAAATCATCGTGTTCCCCGCCGAATACATGTTCATCGACAACATCGCCCCCAACCACCTGCGCGGCATGTACTACGCCGCACAAAACCTCGGCAACCTCGGCGCGGCGCTGGGGCCGGTGTTGTGCGGACTGCTGTTGGCGACGCAGCCGGCGCATAGCATCTTTGTGATGCTGGTGCTGTTTGTGATGGTCGGTGGCGGGTTTTATTGGCTGGGTGGCGCGGTGGGGGGCGGGTCAAAATGTTGAGTGAGCGGTCCTCACCATGGCCTGGCGGAAGATGCGCAGGCCACAGTTCGATGCGCGGCTAACCGGCGCTGATGTTGCCGCAGAACAGTGGCCGGCTACCATCGGCCGGGCTGCTGCGCACCAGCAAGGCATAGTCACCCTTGGCCAGTTCGGTAAGCGCCACCGGAGCCTGGGCCCAGTAGCGCGTACGCGGGGCCATCGAGGGGTAATCGACGTTGTTGACGTGCCGGGTGCGGTAGACCGGTTGCGCGGCGAGGTGCTGGCAATTGCCGGCGTAAAGGGCGGTGTCGATACGACTGGGCAGCGCCAGGTCGTGCGGCACGCCGCCGAGGGTCAGCTGGATGCTGGTTTGATTGCCCACCGGACTGAGGGTGGCGCGAGCGATATGCTCGGGATTTTGCGCGGTAGCCTCGAGGGGTACATCGACAATTTCAGAACGACTCGCACAACCTGAAAGAGTCCCTGCGATCACCACCAACGCCAGCCAAGATTTTCTGTTCATCACAGATCTCCTGATTCAGGTGCGTTGATTTCATCCCCCCTCTCAAGTCTAGTGGCCCGTTGCAGGCGCGAAAATTAGCGGATGTGTGGTCGTGGGTACAGCTAATGATTGCAATTTTTCCTGTGGGAGCGAGCCTGTCGAATCGTCGCACCGTCGCGAAGAGGCCGGTTCAGACAACTATCAATCGTCTGACACACCGCCTTCGCGACGGTGCGACGATTCGACAGGCTCGCTCCCACAATATTCGTGGCAGGTCGTAAATGACCGCAGTTCTCAACGCAACCCCGGCCACCCACTGAAACTCGGAATCGCCACCACGCACTGACTGTATTGCTTGCACAACCGAATGTTGGTCGGCTCGGGCGGCGCCAGCAGGGCGGCGAGCAGGATCAGAAGCAGAATCGTCAACGGAACAGAATAAGCAACATGATTTCTTGTTTTCATTGTCAGTGCTCTCTTGTATGACAGGCCAGCGGCGCCTTTCCATCGAGCCCCCGGCAGGCAGTGATTGCTGCCTACCGGGGTTTTCCTTCAGCGCTCAGCGTTCGTCGACGGTGATGAATTCGCGACGCTCGGCCATGCTCGCCGGCACCTGGTCCTCGTCGGTGAAGAACTGCTCGTACCACTCACGCAGTTGATAGACCGGGCCGTCGGTCTCGGCCAGTACCGGCTTGTCGATGCGGATCTTGTGCTTCCAGATCACCACGTCCTGGTAGAACGAATCGCGGTTGCCCTGGACGTAAGCCCGCGCTACTTCCTGATTCTGCTCTTCGGTCCAGCCCGGAATGCGCTTGACCATGCAACCGAAGCGCAGGTCGAAGCTGTTGGGCGTCACCGGCGCGTGGCTGTTGAGCAGGATCGCGTGGATGCGCACGTCGCCGAACATCGAGCTGATGTGGGTGAAGTGAGTGGCCGGGCCGTAGTAGGCCGACGGCGCGATCAGGTCGCCACCGAGGCGCTCGGAGTCGCCGTGGAAGATCTGGTGGCCGATGTGGCCTTCGAAGACGTTGGCGAAATACTTGGTCGGCGTGCCGTGGACCGGGCCGAAGTGCTGGGCGTCCACCAGGTTGTCGACCAACTCGCGGGGGTTGGTTTCGATGTGCATGGTGTCGATGTTCCAGTCGTGAATCCAGTCCGGATCATCCATCTCCGGCAGGTGCGGAATGATCACGCCTTCTTTCGGCGGACGGCCTTCCGGGTTGTTCCAGACGAACAGCAGGTTGTTTTCCTCGCAGGTCAACCAGCTGCGGGTCTTGGCCTTGGGCGGAATGCGCTTGCAGTAGGGAATCTCCACGCACTTGCCGCCGCCATCGTACTTCCAGTGGTGGAACGGGCACACCAGGCGATCATTCTCGATGGTGCCCTGGGACAGGTCGGCGCCCATGTGCGGGCAATAGGCATCGAGCACGCTGATGTTGCCCTGGCTGTCGGCAAACGCCACCAGGCGGGTGCCGAAGACTTCCAGGGTGTGGGGCTTGCCGTCACGGTAGTCGGCAGCGTTGCCCAGGCAGTGCCAGCCGCGCGCGTAACGGTGGGTACGCTGCGCGGTCTCGATGTTCAGTTCAGCGAGTTTGGTCATTGTTATTGTTTCCTCGATTGCAGACGTCGGGGCGTGCAGTACCCCTATGAAAATCAGGGTGATCCCATGGCAAACATGATTGAGCAGCCGCGCAAGGGCGACATCGTTCAATTGGACTAGGTCAAACGCGAGCCACTCGCAACGGGCGCCCTGCCTGTGAGCGGGCGCCCTGCCCCGGCTTTACTGGCCGAAACGCCGCGCCGCTTCAGGACCGAAGTCCTTGGGACTGAAACCTGGCTTGTTCAATTGGTAGCCGTTGCGCTGCTCGTTGATCAGGTTGAACGCCAGGTAGCTGCCGGCGTTGAGGTCGTAGTACAAGCCGACGCCGGCCTGCGGACGCTGGGTTTCATAGGCATAAAAGAAATTCAGCATCGAAGTGCGCCACAGTTCGCCACGGTTGTCGTAGTTGTCGGCGAGCATCGGGAACCAGGTGTCTTCGTCGATGTACAACTTGCGCTTGCCGTAGAGGTGGCGATAACCCGGCTTGAGGGTGCCTTCCAGCTCCCAGACCCGATGCCGCTCGAAACGCAGCGCATCCGGATTGATGTGGCCGGGGGTCAGCAGATCGGCGTACTTGAGGTTGGCCGCGTGTAGGCGATAGGTGTTGTAGGGGATGAACATCTCGCGCTTGCCGACGATCTTCCAGTCGTAGCGTTGCCCGGATCCGTTGAACAGCCGCACCTCATCGACGGTGAGCGAACCACCGCTGCCCGGGAACGACATGTCGAAGCCATAGCCCGGCGACTGGCGAACCCGACGCGTGCCCGGATCATAGCGCCAGGACTGACGCGGCTCGGTCTTGTCGTTCCAGAACTCGGTACCGGTGTTGATCTCGCCCTTGTCCCGCTGCGGCAGCAGGGTCTCGTTGAGGTAGAACGACGAGTTGCCGGTGGTCTCGCCGACCTTGCCCGGCTCCAGCCCCGGCGCCAGGTTACGCGAGTGCACGCGGCCCCAGTTGATGTTGCCGTCCTTGAGCACATAGGCGTTGTCGGAAACGTATTCCTCGGTCCAGGCACGCAGGGTGAAGGTCGAGGCATTTTTCAGCAACTCCAGGCCGCTGCGCGGAACCGGAAACGCGGTGCCGCCGGTCTTGCCCACCACCCCTTCGCCGTCATCCACCAGCCGCGCCACCTTGGCATTTTCGCGGGAGGCCTGGCACACCGAATCCGCGAAGCGGAAATCGCGGTGACTCGGATAGACCGGCATTTTGTAAGTGGCCGGGTACAGCTTGAACAGGGCTTTTTGGCCGTCAGACAACTGTTCGGCGTACTGCGCCATGTTCTGCGCGGTGATCACGAACAGCGGCTTTTCCTCCGGGTACGGGTCCACCGGGTGATTGCCAGTGCCCTTGAAGTCGACGTGAGGCGGAACGCCCAACCATTTGCCGCTGAACGCCGGGATGCTGCCGTCGGCATTGCCGGCTTTTTCCGCGCCAACGCAGGTCAGGTCCTGACCCAGGCGCGCGACGTCCTCGGGTGCGGCAAAAGCGGGAGCGGCGAGACTGCATCCCAGAAGTAGCGCCAGGGCCCGGCCCGGGGACTGATAACTGCCGATCATTGTTGTTCTCCTTTTTCCGGTTCGACATGGGTTGCCCAGTATCGACAGGCCAGGAGCCCGGCAGCATCGTCCGCACGGACTAACGCATTTTCACCTCAGCCTTGCGCCACCGCAGCTTGCGGCGCGCCCAGTGCCACCACGCTGTTGAGCATGATCCGCACCAGCTCGGTCTGGCGCCGCACGCCGGTCTTGGAGAAGATCGAACGCAGGTGTGCACGGGCCGTGTTGCGGCGGATGTTCAGGGTCTCCGAGGCTTCCTCCAGCGACAGGCCGTTGGCCAATTCCAGGGCCAGCGCGGTTTCGGCCGGGGTCAGGTTGTACAGCTGCGAGGTCAGTCCGGCGCTGACCAGCGACTTGCCCACCGCGTCGCGCACGTACACCACCACCGTTGGTTTGCCGTGACCTTCGAGCAGCTCCTGGGACGGGATCAACTCCACCACTACTCCCAGGTTGACCTGCCCCGAAGGCCTGGAAATCGAAGTCGCCTCGGCCACCTGCAGGCCCTTGACCGCACCCTGCCGGGCACGCTGGAAGGCGTTGCGCACCAGGCGCGACAACTCGCGATTGTCGCTGGGGTACGTCGCCTCCAGGCGCCCGCCGACAATCTTCAGGCCGTCCTGGCTGTCGAGAATTTCTCGCGCCACCGGATTAAGTTGCACCACCGTGCCGTTTTCATCGAGGACGATGGTCGCCACCGCCAGGCGATTGATGGTTTGTGAATAGAGGCTGCCCAGCGACTCGCTGCGATCGAGCATGGCATGCATGTGCAGGGCCCGGCGCAGGTGCGGCAAGAGCATCGCGCACATCGCCCGCTCAGTGTCGGCGAAGCGTGGATGACTTTCCGGGCGGTTGATCCGAAAGCGCACGGTGCCGCCGTCCGGCATGCGGATATCGGCGCCGAGCATGTGAAAGCAGTCATAGGGTTCGCAGTACAGCAGGTAAAACGCCGAACGCCGCCATTCGGTGTCGCTGATCAGTTGGTCGACGGTGAACACCGTGTCGGTATGCAGGCCGTCGAACAGGCTGGATTTGGCGTAGTAGGCATAGTGGTTGATGCCACCCTCCCCCGACTCGACATCGCCGGCAACGATCATCGGCGACAGCAATGGCTCGTCCTGCACCCGCAAGATCAGGGTGACGAAATTCGCCTTGAACAGTTCGCGGATCTGGCGCAACGAGTCGCCCAGGCGCCGGGTATCCATTGCCGAATCGTAGATGTTGCCGATGATCCGCTCGTACTCCGCCAGCTCCAGGCCCATTTGCGTGAGGACCTCGGCATTGGCCAGACAACTTTGCATAACCCTTCCCCAGCAGCGGGCCTGGCTGCCAGGCCCTCATGGATTGAATGTCCAGCGCAACGCCTTATGGCAGTTCAAACAGGCCGGCAGCGCCCATGCCGCCACCGATGCACATGGCGATCACCACGTAGCGCACGCCACGCCGGCGCCCTTCGAGCAAGGCGTGGCCGACCATCCGCGCACCGGACATGCCGAACGGATGCCCGATGGCAATCGCCCCGCCGTTGACGTTGAGGCGTTCGGCCGGGATCTGCAGGGCATCGCGGCAGTGCAGGACCTGGCTGGCGAACGCCTCGTTGATCTCCCACAAACCGATATCGGCAATGCCCAGGCCGAAGCGCTTGAGCAGCTTGGGAATGGCGATCACCGGACCAATGCCCATCTCTTCCGGCGCGCAACCACCGACGGCAATGCCGCGGTAGATGCCCAGCGGTGTCAGGCCACGGCGGCGCGCCTCGGCACGGCTCATCAGCAGGCTGGCGGCGGCGCCGTCGGAAAACTGCGAGGCGTTGCCGGCGGTGACGAATTCGCCCTGGCTGACCCACTTGCCGTCCTTCCACACCGGCTTCAAAGCGGCCAGGTCTTCGAGGCGGGTGTTGGGCCGGTTGCACTCGTCACGGGTGACCTGTACGCGCTCATGACCGTTGGGCTGACCGTCGGCGGCGAACAATAACTTGTCGACGCTGAGACGGACGATCTCCTCATCGAACAGTCCATCGCGTTGCGCGGCGGCGGTGCGCAACTGGCTCTGGAGGGAGTATTCGTCCTGGGCAGCGCGGCTGATGCCGTAGCGGCGGGAGACGATCTCGGCCGTCTCGATCATCGGGATGTAGGCGCTGGGCATCACGTGCAATACCGCTTCGGACTGCGAGCGGTAGCTGTTCTTGTGCTTGTTCTGGGTCAGCGACAGTGATTCGACGCCGCCACCAATGGCGATGTTCATCTCGCCGCTGATGATGTTCTTGGCCGCGACGCCAATGCTCATCAGGCCCGAGGCGCACATGCGGTCCAGGGCCATGCCCGGCACGCTGTCCGGCAAGCCGCCGGTGTAGGCGCAAAGCCGGCCGATGTTGTAGCCCTGGGTGCCCTGCTGCACGGCGGCGCCCATGATCACGTCCTCGACTTCCGCCGGATCGATCCCGGCGCGCTCGACCACCGCGCGCACCACATGGCCGCCGAGCACCGGGGCCTCGGTGTCGTTGAACGATCCGCGAAACGACTTGGCCAGCGCAGTACGGGCGGTGGCGACTATGACGACTTCATTCTGGTCCATGACGGGCTCACTTGAAATTGGGGTTGAAGGTGTAGCGGCTGATGGTGTCGATCACGCAACCAGGACGGGCCTGGCCCTCGACTTCCATGGTCATGCGCACGATCACTTGCACGGCATCGCCCAGCAGCTCGGCGCGGATGATCCGGCCGCTGCCGCGCACCCGCGAATCGACCTTGACCGGCGCCGGGAAGCGCACCCGGTCGCTGCCGTAGTTGACGCCCATGGCCATGTTGTCGAGGGTCATCAGTTGCGGCATGAACAGGTTGGCCAGGGACTGGGTCAGGTAGCCGTGGGCAATGCAGGCGCCAAACGGGCCGCTGGCGGCGCGCAGCGGATCGACGTGAATCCACTGGTGGTCGCTGGTGGCTTCAGCGAACAGGTCGATGCGCTGCTGGTCGATGGTCAGCCATTCGGTGTGGCCGAGGTCCAGGCCTTCGGCGCCGAGCAGCTCTTCGGCAGAACTGAAAACGTGAGTCATGGGCGGATCCTCATGCCTGCTGCGAACTGACGGACAGCACTTCGCCGACCATGTAGGAGGCGTAGTCGCTGGCCAAAAACATCATCACGTTGGCGACTTCCCAGACTTCTGCGGCACGGCCGAAGGCTTCGCGTCCGGCGAGGCTGGCGAGCAGTGCTTCGCTGGAGGCTTTCTTGAGGAAATCGTGCAGGGCAATCGACGGCGACACGGCGTTGATGCGTACGCCGAACTCGGCGGCTTCGAGGGCGCTGCAGCGGGTCAGCGCCATCACCCCGGCCTTGGCGGCGGCGTAATGCGCCTGCTCCTTCTGCGCCCGCCAACCGAGCACCGACGCGTTGTTGACGATGGCCCCGGCGCCACGGCGCTGCATGTGTGGGAGCATGGCGCGGGTCATGCGAAAGGTGCCGGTGAGGGTCACATCCAGTACCCGTTGCCATTCTTCGTCGCTCATCTCGACCACGCGCTTCTGGCCACCGAGGCCGGCGTTATTGATCAATACATCGACCCCGCCCAACGCTTGTTCGGCGGCCGCTACCAGGGCCTGCACCTCGTCTTCGACCGTGACGTTGCACAACTGGCCGTAAATCGCCTGCAACCCGGTCTCGGCCTTCAGGCGCTCCACCGCCTCTTCGAGACGGCGCGGATGCACATCGGAAATCATCAGCGCCCGGCAACCCTCCTCGGCACTGCGCCGCGCCGCCGAATAACCAATCCCGGCACCGGCCGCCGCCGTAATCAACACCGACTTGCCGGCCAGCAACTGATGACCGGGCACATAAGGGGGGGCTTGTCTCACAGGGTCTACCTCCGAAGGAATCAATGGCGGTAGTTGAACCCGAGGGGTGGTGGGGGCACATCGTCAAAATGGGGTAGAAACAGGGGGAAGATTCAAGCTGCAAGCTGCAAGGCGGCTGTCACAAAATTTGCGCTCAACCAATGCCCCCTGTAGGAGCGAGCCTGCTCGCGATGGCGGCGGCAGATTCGACATTTTCTTTGGATGTGCCGGCCTCATCGCGAGCAGGCTCGCTCCTACAGTTTCGGATACATCGCAAATTCTGTGACCGCCTCCGACATCTGAGGGAGCGAGCCTGTCGAATCGTCGCACCGTGGCGATGAAGATGATGCGGTGTTGCGTCAGCTACCCCACACCCGCTGCGCTTTCGGTGCTTCGGCGAGGATGGCGTTTACCGCTTCGCCAATTTCGTCAACCTGCCACAACGCCCCCTTATCCCGGGTGACCCCAGTGCGCCAGCCGTCGCCCAGGGAGATCCGACCGCCCTGGCTTTCAAACACCTGGCCGCTGACATGGGCTGACGCCGCACTACCCAGCCACACCACCAGCGGCGCGACGTTCTCTGCGGCCCAGGCATCGAAGCTGCCGTCTTCAGGCTTTTTCACCACATCCGGCATCGCGCTCTCGGTCATCGAGGTACGTGCTGCCGGGGCCAGGGCGTTGGCGGTGACGCCGTAACGCGCCAGCTCTGCCGCCTGTACCAGGGTCAAGGCCGCGATGCCACCCTTGGCTGCCGAATAATTCGACTGCCCCACCGAGCCCTGCAAACCGGCACCGGAGCTGGTGTTGATGATCCGCGCATCCACCGGCGTGCCGGCCTTGGCCAGGTCGCGCCAGCGGCGGCCAAGAATGTTGGCCAGGCAGTAATGCCCCTTGAGGTGCACGCGCATGACCATGTCCCAGTCCTCTTCGCTGAGGCTGATGAACATGCGATCGCGCAGCACCCCGGCGTTGTTGATCAGCACATGCACTTCGCCGAAAGCCGCCAAGGCCGCATCGACGATGCGTTGCGCGGTGTCCAGGGTAGTGATGTCGTCACTGTTGGCGATGGCTTGGCCACCCTCGGCGCGAATCTCGCCGGCCACATCTTCGGCGGCTTCGGCGCGGATATCGTTGACCACCACATTGGCGCCTTGCGCGGCGAAAGCCAGGGCGTAGGCGCGACCGAGGCCGCCGCCGGCCCCGGTGATGATCACGGTGCGGTCTGCACAAATGGACATGATTGACTCCTTGAAGACGAATGGGCCGTACGTTTGGAAACGGCGACCAGAAAGGAAAAAATTACAAACGCTCGATGATCGTCACGTTGGCCTGGCCGCCGCCTTCGCACATGGTCTGCAGGCCATAGCGACCGCCGCTGCATTCCAGCTCGTTGAGCAGCGTGGTCATCAGACGCGCACCGGTAGCCCCCAGCGGATGCCCGAGGGCAATCGCCCCACCGTTGACGTTGGTGCGGGCCGGGTCGTAATCCAGCTCCTTGGCCCAGGCCATCACCACCGACGCAAAGGCTTCGTTGATTTCCACCCGGTCGATGTCGGCCATGCTCAGGCCGCTCTTGGCCAGGGCCTTGCGGGTTGCGGCAATCGGCGCCGTGAGGTGCCAGATCGGATCGTCACCCAGCACCGTCAACTGATGGATCCGTGCCCGCGGCGTCAGGTCGTAGCGCTTGAGCGCCGCCTCGGAAACCACCAGCAACGCCGCCGAGGCGTCGCAGGTCTGGCTCGACACCGCCGCCGTGATCGACGGGAACTGCGGATCCACCGGTTGCAGCTCGGCCATCTTCGCCAGGCTGCTCTGACGCGGCGTCTCATCCATCGTCAGGCCGTGGCAACTGACGATTTCCCGGGCAAAGCGGCCGCTAGCGGTGGCCGCCAAGGCGCGCTCGTGGCTGTGCAGGGCAAAGGCTTCCATCTGCTCGCGGCTGATGTTCCAGTGGTCGGCAATCCGTTGCGCGGCGTAGAACTGGTTCACCGGTTGCTGACCGAAGCGTGCACGCCAGCCAACGCTGCCGGAGAACGGATCGGCAAAGCCCAGCGGCTGACCGGCGAGCATCGCCGAGGAAATCGGGATCTGGGTCATGGTCTGCACCCCGCCCACCGCGACCACGTCCTGGGTGCCGCTCATCACCGCCTGCGCAGCAAAATGCAGGGCCTGTTGCGACGAGCCGCACTGGCGATCCACCGTGGTCCCGGGCACGGTCAGCGGCAACCCGGCCGCCAGCCAACTGGTGCGAGCGATGTCACCGGCCTGTGAACCAATGGTATCGACGCAGCCGAAGATCACGTCGTCGTAATCCTCGGCCGGGATCGTGTTGCGTTCCACCAGCGCCTTGAGCACATGGGCGCCAAGGTCGATGGCGTGGATCGCGCTCAGGGCGCCCTTGCGCTTGCCGGTGGGGCTGCGCAGGGCATCAACGATGTAGGCTTGTTGGGCCATGACTCATTCCTCGAAAGTATGTCCCGGCCCCAGGCCGGTGGTATCGGCGAACAGGTAGTCGCTGACACGGGTCTTGTGAAAACCACGGTCGCCCCAGGACGCATCGAGGGCCCAGGCGCGCTTCATGAACATTTGCAGATCGACTTCCCAGGTGTATCCCATCGCGCCGTGCACCTGGATGCCCTTGCGCGCAGCGATCCAGCTGGCTTCGTTGGCCGCCAGCCGTGCCTGCGAAACCCAGGCGCCGGCATTTACGTCGCCACGGGCCAGCGCATGGGCGGCGCGGTACAGCACCGGCTTGGCCTGCTCGATGTAGCGGGCAACATCGGCCAGGTGATGCTTGACCGCCTGGAAGCTGCCGATCGGCTTGCCGAACTGCTTGCGCTGGGCCACGTAGTCCACTGACAGGTCGAGCATGCGTTGCGCCAGCCCGAGCAACTGCCCGGCCACCGACAGCGCCCCTCGATCCAGCAAGCGCGCCTGCAATGCGCGGCCCTGCTCGCCACTGGCAATGCAGCTGGCCGGCGTCGGCGTCCAGGACACCTGGCCCAGACGCCGTGACGCATCGATGCTGACGTGGCTTTGCACGTCCACTTGCGAGCGCGGCACCAGGTGAATGTCATCGCCGTCGGTGAGGATCAGCACTTCGGCCAACTGCGCATCGCTGACCAGCGCATTCACCGGATGACTGATGGCCAGGCGCAGGCTGCCGTCGGCGATGCGCGGCAACAGTTCGGCACGGGCCGGATGCTCACTCGGCAATGCGGCGAGCAGGCCAGCGGCAACGTAAGCGGTGTCGGCCAGTGAATCGGGAATCGCGTAGTAGCCCAGCTCCTGGGTCATCAGCGCCCAGGTCAGGTCGTCCATGCCCAAGCCGCCTTCGGCCTCGGGCACCGACAGCGCGGTCAGGCCCTGTTCGGCGATCTTGTTCCGTAGATCACGAGAGCGGCCGACATCGGTTTCCCAGATCTCGCGGAGCATCTCCGGGGCCGCTTCGGTCATCAGGAAACGACTGATGGCTTCGCGGAACGCCAACTGGTCATCGTTGAAAGTGAAGTCCATGGCGGTTCCTTATTTCGGCAAGCCGAGCATGCGCTCGGCGATGATGTTGCGCTGGATCTCGTTGGTGCCGGCGTAGATCGGCCCGGACTGGGCAAACAGGAAGCCCTCCAACCAACCCGCGGCGTCGTCGGCCGGCGCGCCTTTGTTCACCAGTTCGCCGCGGGCGCCAAGAATGCGCATGGCGGTCTCATGCATCTTCAGGTCCAGCTCGGACCAGATGATCTTGTTGATGCTCGATTCGGCGCCGATCTGCTCGCCGCGACTCAAGCGCCCCACCGTGTAATAGGCCGACAGCGCATAGCTTTCGGCGCCCATCCAGGTCTCCAGCACGGCATCGCTCAAGCCCGGATCGCGGTCGGCGCTGGTACGGTGCGCCTTGTACAACTCCACCAACTTGCGTGCGGTGGCCTGGAAGCGTGCCGGCGAACGCAGCAGCAGGCCGCGCTCGAAACCGGCGGTGGCCATCGCCACATGCCAGCCCTGCCCTTCGGCGCCGATGCGATTGCCCACCGGCACGCGCACGTCGTCGAAAAACACTTCGGCGAAGGCGTCCTTGCCGTTGAGCGCCTTGATCGGCCGGATGCTCACGCCCGGCGCGTCCAGCGGCACCATGATGAACGACAGGCCGTGGTGCCGACTGGAGCCCGGCTCGCTGCGGAACAGGCCGAACAGCCAGTCGGCATAGATCGCCCGGGTCGACCAGGTTTTCTGGCCGTTAATCACGTAGTGCTCGCCGTCGAGCACGGCCTTGCTGGTGATCGCCGCCATGTCGGAACCGGCGTTCGGCTCCGACCAGCCTTGCGCCCACATATCCAGACTGGCGGCCATGCGTGGCAGGAAACGGCGTTTCTGCTCGGCGGTTCCGAACTCCATCAGGGTCGGGCCGAGCAACAGTTGGCCGTTCTGGTTGATGCGCATCGGCGCGCCGGCACCGTAATACTCTTCCTCGAAAATCAGCCACTCGATCAGGTCGCAACCGCGCCCGCCGAGATCGGCGGGCCACATCACCATCGACCAGCGGCTCTCGAACAGCTTGGCCTCCCAGGCGCGGTGCTGTTCAAAGCCTTCGCGGGTGTCGTAGCTGGCCAGCGGCTCGCGCGGCAGATTGGCCGCCAGCCAGGCGCGGACTTCGGCGCGAAAAGCGTTTTGCTTGGGGGTGTAAGTCAGGTCCATGGCGTTATCTCAGAACTTGGCGTCGCGTTTTTCGACGAAGGCCCGGCGCGTTTCCGCAGAGTCCGGGCTGCTATAGGCCTGCATGGTGAAGCCCTGCTCCCAGCGGTATTTGTCCTCGAGGTTGCCGTCTTCGATGCCGTTCAGGGCTTCCTTGGCGATGCGGATCATCCCCGGGCTTTTCGCGGCAATTTTCGCCGCGATGCCGAGGGCGGTTTCCCGCAGTTGTTCCTTGCTGACGATGCGCTCGATAAAGCCGTATTGCAGGGCTTCGCGGGCGCCGATCTGCTCGCCGGTGAAGAACAGGTAGCGGACCTTCTGCACCGGGAACAGCCGCTGCAAATGCGCGCCGCCGCCCATGGCGCCACGGTCGACTTCCGGCAGGGCGAAGGTCGCGCACTCGGAGGCAACGACGATGTCCGCCGCCCCGGTAATGCCGATGCCACCACCGAGGACGAAGCCATGCACCGCGACAATCACCGGCACCGGGTTACGGTGGACGGCCTTGAAGGTCGCGTAATTACCGGCGTTGACCTCGACGATGCGCTCGGGGTGCTTGTCCAGTTCCTTGATGTCGACGCCGGCGCAGAAGCCGCGACCTTCGGCGCGAATCACGATCACCCGCACTTCGGGGTCGGCACCGAGGGCTTCGATCTGCCGCGCCAGGGCTTGCCATTCCTGGCTGTCGAGGGCATTGACCGGAGGTTTGGCGATCACCAGTTCAGCGATGCCCTGATTGAGTTGTGTGCTAAAGGCCTGGTTCACAGGGAGGCTCCAATGCTGACGGGTGGATTCGAGGAAACGGGCTGACTGCGCGCGAGCAATGCGTCGAGGCATTGCTGGGCCTCGCTGGCGATGCTTTCGATGACTTCACGGCAGCTGAGCAATTCGCCGATGGCGGCGGCTACCTGACCACTGGGCAGAATGCCCTCGTCCGGTATGCCATCGACCATCGAGCGTTGCAGCAACACCGGCTGGTTGGCGGCCATGACCACCTGGGAGAGTGCCGCCGGGTCTTCGCGCAAGGCGCGGATAAACACCGCCGCCATGTGCCCCAGGCTCATGCCGGTCTGCTGTTTCCACGACCAGGCGCTGCCCAGGGCAATGCGCAAACGGCCAAAGGCGCTGGCCCGTTCGAGGTGATTGATGAAGCGGTTTTCGATCATCCGATGGCGCATACCGTCCACCGCCAGGGTCACGCGCACCTGCTGCGGATCGTTGACCTTGAGGTAGCGTTCAAGGGTCGCGGCCGGGGTCGGCGATTCGCGAGTCATCAGGAACCTTGTGCCCATGGCGATCCCCGCGCCGCCAGCGGCCAGCACCGAGGCCAGGCCACGGCCAGTGGCGAATCCACCGGCGGCAATCACTGGCACCTTGACCGCCGCCAGCACCTGGGGCAGCAGGATCGAACTCGGTACACCGCCGGTGTGCCCCCCGCCCTCGCCGCCCTGGATGGTGATCAGATCAGCGCCCAGTTCCACCGCCTTGAGCGCGTGTTTCAGCGCGCCGACCGTTGGGATGCACAGCACCTTGGCGGCCTTGAAACGGGCGATGGTCTGTTTGTCCGGGCCACGGCCGTAGCTCACCGCCCGCAGGCGGTACTGGATCGCCAGGTCAACGCACTGTGCGGCGTTGTCCTGGAACATATGGAAATTGAGGCCGAAATGACTCCCGCCAGTGGCGGCAATCACCTTGCGGATCTCGCCTTCCAGTTGGTCGCTGGCGATGGTCGCGCCGGCGAGGAAGCCAAAGCCCCCAGCCTCGGTGGTGGCGATCACCAGGTTGGCGTCGGCGACCCAACCCATGGCGGTCTGCACAATCGGGTAGCGGCAGCCGAGGGCGGCAGTCAGCGGCGTATCGAGCCAGCGGTTCATTGACGCTCGCCCTCGGCCTGCTTGTTAGCCTGCGCCATGCCCTTGGCGTCGAAGCCGCCCAGTTTGTCGCCGGACAGCAGCTCGTTATGGGCATGGGCAAAGTGGTGCCAGGCGAACACTGCATCCATGGCTGTGCGTTTGCCCTGCAGGTCCTCGACGTGGTTAATCGCCTGCTTGGTCAGGGCCAGGCCCATGCGCGGCTGGCGTGCAATGCCGGCGGCCAGAGCGTAGGTGGCCTGCTCCAGTTCTTCACGCGGCACCAGGCGGTTGACCATGCCCACCGCATGGGCCCGGGCGGCGCTCATGCGGTCACCGGTGAAGAGGAACTCCTTGGCGATGCGCGGGTTCATTTCGTAGGGATGGGCGAAATACTCCACCCCCGGAATGCCCATGCGCACCACCGGGTCCTGGAAGAATGCGTCCTCGCTGGCGACGATCAAATCGCAGACCCAGGCCAGCATCAACCCACCGGCCACGCAGGCGCCGTGCACCATGGCGATGGTCGGCTTGGGCAGTTCCCGCCAGCGCCGGCACATGCCCAGGTACACCTCCTGCTCGCGGGCGTAGAGTTGCTCGCCACCGGGTTTGTTGGTGTGGTCCCACCACAGGTGCGCACGCTCGAACGGCTTGTCGATGTCACGCCCCGGGGTGCCGATGTCATGGCCCGCCGAGAAGTGCTTGCCGGCGCCACGCAGGACGATGACCTTGACGCAGTCGTCGTCCACCGCCTGGCGCAACGCGGCGTCCAGGGCGTAGGTCATCTGCGAGTTTTGTGCGTTATTGAAGGTCGGCCGGTTCAGCGTCAGCGTGGCGATGCCTTCGACCACGCTGTACAGCACCGGGGTGTCCGTCTCGTAGACGGCCTTGTCCTCGCGGACGATAAATTCACTGTCGCTGCTGTACATGGGCGTCTCCCTGGTTCAGGCCGTGCGGATGCCGGGCGGGTTGCCCTTGATCGCCGAGGCGCGGTAGTCGTGGGGATCGAGGCGGCGGATCAGCGCCAGTTGCTCCACGGTCGGATGCACGGTTTCAGCCAATTGCGCCGACTTGAGCAACGGGAAACCGGTGTTGTCCTGGACCTGTTCGAAGCTGACACCTGGGTGCAACGACAGCACTTGCACCGCGCGTTCCGGGCCGTTGAAATCGAGGACGCAGAGGTCGCTGACCACCCAATGGATGTCCATCAGGTCGCGACGCACGCCCTGTGGCCAACGCTCGGCACGGAAGCCGACGCCGGAGACCATGTCCACTTCGCCGCTGACGAACACCCGGCTGTTATGGCTGGGGACGAAGAACGAGTTGCGGTGGTTGATGCTGTTGCCGGGCAAGCCGCGCACGCCGAGGATCGCAGTCTTGGGCTTTTGATAGTCGCCGACGCAGGACAGGTTGGTCTGGCCCCAGCGGTCGATCTGGGTCGGCCCGATCATCGCGTGACGACGCCCGCCCCACACGCACTCAAAGACCCGCTCGAAGGACAGGTAGCCGGAGTAACGCGGCACAAAGTCGCCACGCGGGCCGAGGGGGATCGGCTCTTCGACCAGGAACGCCTCGCTGTCGGTCATCAGCAGTTCCGGGCTGTGGGTGAGTTTGGCCAGGCTGGCGCCCAGGCGCGGGATCACGCCGAGGCCGGAGGCGATCACTTCACCGTTGCCGCGCCAGGCTTCGGAGGCGGCGACAATCATCAATTCAGCGAGGGTGAAATCACAGGTTGCAGACATAATCGCGAATCCTCAGAACACGGGAAGGGGCAAGGCGCCCATGGAATCGGCACCGCCGTTCTGTGCCTGGTAGGCCTGCTCGCCGGCGGCGATGTAGGTCTGCACGTAGTCTTGCCAGCCGTTCTCGGCCTGGCTGCTGGCGACATAGCCCTTCAGGTGCTTGATGTCCCAGCCATAGTCCGGGGCGCAACTGGTCGGGTGGGCGCCGAGGGGCGCATGCACCACGCCGCTGACCAGGTAGCGCTCGAAGGTGTTGCCACGGGCCTGCTCGGCCGTCAGCTCAAGACGCTCTTCGATCTGTTCGCAGGAGACAAAGCACTGATCGGCGGCGCGGGCGAACAGGTGATCGAAATACGGGTCCGGTCCGGTCACCAGGCAGTTGCCCAGGCGGTCGGCGACGTTGACATGTAGGAAGGCCATGTCGAGATTAAGCGCCGGCATTGCCAGCAATACCTCCCCATCGGCGTAAGGCGACTGGACGGTCTTGAGTTCCGGGTTGAGGCGCGTCACGTCAGTGGCCAGGCCGCAGCGGGTCGGCAGGAACGGCAGGCGCATGCCTGCGGCGCGCAGGCCCCACTGGAACATGCCTTCGTCGAGCTCCAGCAACTCCAGCTCGCCGGCCTCGCGGGCCTTGCGGTAGTAGGGCTCCAGCGGAATCGCATCCAGAGTGGCGAAGCCGAACACCAGTTTCTTGACCTTGCCGGCTGCGCACAGCATGCCGACTTCCGGGCCGCCGTAGGCGACGACCGTCAGGTCCTTGACCGGTGAACGGAGGATCTCGCGCACGATCGCCATTGGCTTGCGTCGCGGACCCCAGCCACCGAAACCGATGGTCATGCCATCGCGCAGTTGAGCGACCGCATCGGCCGCCGTCAGTTGTTTGTTCATCATGACAATCCCTTACTGTTGGCCGACCGAAAAGTCGTGCCCCCAAATGCTCACGCGGGTGAATTCGAATGCCGAGTGTTCGGCCCAGTCGACCTGCAGGCCGCCGTAGCCGTACTCCAGGTCGAAACCGGACGGCGTCTTCATGTAGAAGCTGGTCATGCGGTCGTTGAGGTGCTGGCCGAGGGTTGCCGACAGGCTCACGTCATGGGCACGCAGGCGGTCGTGGGCGCGGCCGACTTCGGTCATCGAGTCGACCTCGACCATCACGTGCACGCAACCCGACGGCACCGGGTATTCGGCCAACGCCAGGCTGTGGTGGCGGGCGTTCTGGCAATGCAGGAAGTGAATGCGGATCGGCGGCGCCGAAGGGTCGGGACGGAAGTTGAAGATGTCCGACAGTTCGAAGCCGAGCACGTCCTTGGCGAACGTCAGGGTCGCATCGAAATTCGGCGCCGGCAGCACGGCGTGACCGAGGCCCATGTCGCCAGTGATAAAGCGTGGCACGCCTTGCGGCGAGACGAACGGCAGGCAATCGGAGCGATGGCCCCAGCTCAGCTCATGGACGTTACCCGAGGGATCCGTGAGCTTGACCAGCGCCTGCACGCCACGCTGCTCGACTTCGGCGGCGGTGCCTGGCTGGTGTTCGATGCCGTTGGCGTTCAGGTGATCGAGGGCGGCGCGGAACGCCGATTCGCTGGCCAGCTCCCAACCGGAGGCCAGGTAACGCGCCTCGCTGCCTTCGACGATCAGCATGCGAAACGGCCGCTCATCCATTTTCACGTACAAACCACCGCCCGGCGCCGGCTGCACTTGCATGCCGAGCACGTCTTCGGCGTAGCGCTGCCATTGGCTGAGGTTTTCGATCTGCGAGACGAAATAGCTCAAACCGCGAATGTCGATCATGCCTGGATCCTCGTTGGCTGAAGGGCTTGCGTGGCGTGCATTGTGCAAAGCGCCAGGCCAGGCTTCATCGTCCGTTGAGACTAAGCATCTCCATGAGCCGCATACCCCCTCCTACAAGGTGCCCAACCACAGAGGGTCTTCACAGGACACCGCCCCTAGTCCGTTTTAATGATTTCAACCGCCCCCCGCCGCCCCAGACTTCGCCTCATCCATCCGCCTTGCAGAGACAGCCCAATGGAGTTCGCTTTTACCGAAGAACACCTGATGATTCGCGACAGTGCCGAGCGCTTTCTCGCTCAGGCCAGCGACTCGCATGCCGTGCGCGCGGCGATGAACAGCGCCCAGGGCCATGACTCCGAAGTCTGGCAACGGATTGGCCAGGAGCTGTACTGGCCGGCGCTGATGGTGCCGGAGCGGTTTGGCGGCATGGGCCTGGGATTTGTCGAGCTGGCGATCCTGCTGGAGCAAAGTGGACGCTACCTGCTCGGTTCGCCGCTGTTCGCCACCGCCTGCCTGGCCACCCCTGCCCTGTTGCTGGGCCATAACGAGGCCCTGCAGGAGCATTGGCTGGGCGCGATCGCCGCCGGTGAAGCCCGCGCCACCCTGGCCTTCGCCAGCACCCCCGGACTCAGCGCCAGCAGTGTGCAAGCCCTGGCACAACCGCAGCCCGACGGCTGGACCCTCGACGGCCAATACGCGCAAGTCATCGATGGCGCCTCGGCCGACCTGCTGGTGGTCGCCGCCCGCGCCCCTGGCACCCGCGATGAACAGGGCATCAGCCTGTTCGCGGTGCCGGGCGACACCCCGGGATTGATCCGTACAGCACTGCCGACCCTCGACCAGACCAGGCGCCTGGCACGGGTTGAACTGCAGCAGGTCAAACTCAGCGAAGCGCAACGCCTGTGCGGCCCGGAACACGGCTGGGCGGTACTGCGCGACACCCTGCTGATTGCCACCTGCGGCCTCGCCGCCGAACAGACCGGCGGCGCGCAGCAGGCGCTCGACCTGACCCTCGCCTACATCGGCGAACGCCGCCAGTTCAAACGCACCATCGCCAGTTTCCAGGCGATCAAGCACCGCTGCGCCGACATGATGCTGCAGGTCGAATGCGCGCGTTCGGCGGCCTATTACGCCGCCTGTGTGGCCCAGGAACGCCTCGATCCGCAGGGTGACGCGGCGGTGATCAGCGAGCTTGAACTGGCGGCTGCCACCGCGAAGATCCACGCCAGCGAAGGGTTTTTCCATTGCGCCAGCGAGTCGATCCAACTGCATGGCGGCGTCGGTTTCACCTGGGAATACGACCCGCACCTGTACTTCAAACGCGCCCGCGCCAGCGAGCAATTGCTGGGCAACCCGGCGCTGCACCGCGAGCGCCTGGCCGCACATTTACTGGGAGAACACGCATGAAAATCGGATTCAGTGCTGCCGACGAGGCGTTCCGCCAAGAGGTCGCGCAATGGCTGGCCGAACACCTGGACGGCGAGTTCGCGGCCTTGCGCTTTCGCGGCGGGCCGGGGGACGAACACAGCTATCCCGAAGAACGCAAAGCCTGGGAGCGCGAACTGGCCAGCGGCGCCTGGATCGGCGTTGGCTGGGCCAGGGAGCACGGCGGACGCGGTCTGTCGATCAGTCAGCAGGTGATCTTCCACGAGGAATACGCCCGCGCGGGCGGCCCGGGGCGCATGGGACATATCGGCGAAGGCCTGGTCGGCCCGACCCTCGCCGCCTTCGGCACACCGACCCAGCAGCAACGCCTATTGCCCGGGATCCTCGACGGCAGCCAGTACTGGTGCCAGGGCTATTCGGAGCCGGGCGCCGGTTCCGACCTGGCCAACGTGCAGACCCGCGCCAGGCTGGACGACAGCGGCGAACACTGGCTGATCAGCGGGCAGAAGGTCTGGACGTCCCTGGCTCACGAGGCCGACTGGTGCTTCGTGCTGGCGCGCACCGAACCGGGGAGCCAGGGACATCATGGCCTGTCGTTCCTGCTGGTGCCGATGGCCCAGGACAACATCCGCGTGCAGCCGATCCAGCAACTGACCGGCACCAGCGAATTCAACGAAGTGTTCTTCGACCAGGCCGTGACCCACGCCGACAATCTGATCGGCCAGCCGGGCGACGGCTGGAAGATCGCCATGGCGTTGCTGGGGTTCGAGCGCGGCGTGTCGACACTGGGTCAGCAGATGCAGTTCCAGAATGAGCTAGACGAAGTCATCCGCATCGCCCGCGCCAACGGCGCCGCCCAGGACCCGCTGCTACGCCAGCGCATCGCTCAGGCCTGGGCCGGGCTCAAGGTGTTGCGCTACAACTCGCTGCGCATGTTGTCAGGTCCGCAGGATGGCAATCTTGGGCGTGAAGCAATGATCTACAAGCTCGCCTGGTCCACCTGGCACAGCGACCTCGGCAAACTGGCCATGGACGTGCTGGGCGACGCCGCGGAAATCCTCGACGCCGCGCCCTACCAGCTCAACCGCCTGCAGTCACTGTTCCTGTTCACCCGCTCCGACACCCTCTACGGCGGCAGCAACGAAATCCAGCGCAATGTGATCGCCGAACGAGCACTGGGGATGCCGCGGGAAGTGCGGGTCAACGGCTGATTGCAGGAGCGGTGCGACGACTCAAGTTGCTCGCGAATGGGCCAGACATTCACCATCCTCGGTGACTGACACACCGCATCGCGAGCAGGCTCGCTCCTAACGTTTGGATTGCGGTTGAACGCAAATTCCACGTCCGCCGCGAATCCCCTGTAGGAGCGAGCCTGCTCGCGATGGGGCCAGCACATTCACCATCCTCGGTGACTGACACACCGCCTTCGCGAGCAGGCTCGCTCCTACCGTTTGGATTGCGGTTGAACGCAAATTCCACGTCCGCCGCGAATCCCCTGTAGGAGCGAGCCTGCTCGCGATGGGGCCAGTACATTCACCATCATCGGTGACTGACCCACCGCATCGCGAGCAGGCTCGCTCCTACAGTTTTGATCGCTGCCGAACACAGAATCTGCATCCACATAGATCCACTGTGGGACCGAGCCCGCTCGGGAAGAGGCCAGCACATTCACCATCACCAGCGACTGACACACCGCCTTCGCGAGCAGGCTCGCTCCTACCGTTACAAGGATCAGCGAACGCGAATTTTCGGATCACCTGCCCCGCGCCGCAGGGTGGTCAGGAAACCCTCCAGCGGTGCCGGTTCGGCGATTTGTGGCAGGGCGTCCTTGTCCGGGCGTTGGGCCCAAAACGCGTCCCAGGACGGAAACAGCTCGTGGAAGCTGCCGGCGTAGGGTTCGCGCCCTGGCCAGCGCATTTTCAGGCCGCCGATTGGCGGTTTGTTGAGGTCGGTGGCGTACCAGTAGCACGGCAAGCGGCGGCGGAAGCACCAGCGCCCGTCGATCCGCTCGTAGTCGTCCCAGTAGAGCATCTGCATGATCACCCACTCAGGCCCGGTCTCATGCTCGTTCTTCGAATAGACCACGCCGGTGGCGTGGTCGGCATCGCTGAATTCGATGATGTGCTGGCCCAAATGATGGGAGGTGCCGTGGAACTGCTTGCGCATGGTTTCATCCAGCCACGCCTTGAGGTGCGCGCGACCGCTTTTGTCGCGACCGACCCGCACGTCCGGGGCGAAGCAGTTGGCCATGGCGTCCATGTCGCGCATGTCCAGGGCCAGCGCGTACTTGCCGGCCAGTTGGCGGATCGCATCCAGCGATTCCAGGCGGTCGATACGCGCCAGCATGCTGTCGTTGTCCTGGCTCATCAGTCGAACACCGTGTACAGGTCCGAACCGCGCCCGCCATCCACCGCCAGACTGGCGCCGGTGACGTAGGAAGCCTCGTCGCTGGCGAGGAACAGAATCGCGTTGGCCAACTCCACCGGCAAGCCGACCCGCTTCATCGGGATGACTTTCTCGGTATTGCCGCGCGCCTTGGCATCACCGAGCATGCCGGCGGTGGCCGGCGTATCGACCACCCCCGGGATGATCACGTTGCAGCGGATATTGTCCGGCGCGCCTTCGCTGGCCGCCGCCCGGCTGAAGTTGATCACTGCCGCCTTGGCCGCCGAGTAGCCGGCCATCCACGCGGTGCCGAACAGGCCGCAGATCGAGGCGATGTTGACGATCGAACCACCGCCCTGGGCCTTCATCAACTGCATCGCGGTACGGGTGCCGAAGAAGGTGCCGTCGACGGTGGTGGCGAAGTTGGCGTGCCAGTCGGCGGTGCTCATGCTGTCGATGCCGCCCCAGGTGTAGGCCATCGCGTTATTGACCAGAATGTCCAGACGGCCGTGCCGTTGTGCCGTGGCTTGCAGTGCCGCGACGTAGGCCTGCTCGTCACTGACGTCGGCCACGGCGATCTCGGCCTGGCCGCCCAGCGCCTGGATTTTCTCCTGCACGCCTTGCAGCGGCTCGATCCGGCGGCCGCACAGCACCACCGTGGCGCCTTCCTCGGCGAAGCGCAGCGCGGTGGCTTCGCCGATGCCGGAACCGGCGCCGGTGACGAAGGCAATTTTTCCTTGCAGACGGTTGCTCATAGTCGTTACTCCCAGATCAGATAAAGGCCATGCCGCCGTTGACCGCAACGTTCTGCCCGGTCATGAAACTGGCGTCTTCGCTGGCGAGAAATACTGCGACTCTGGCGATCTCGTCGGTCTCGCACATGCGCCCCAGCGGCACGTTTTTCAGCAGCGTCTGCATGTACTCATCAGGAATGCCGGCCATCATCGGCGTGTTGGTCGGGCCCGGCACCAGGGTGTTGACGCGAATGCCGCTGGCGGCCAATTCGCGGGCGATGGAGCGAGTCAGACCCATCACCGCGGCCTTCGAGGCGCAATAATGGCTGGGGCCGTCGCCGGTCAGCGCGGCGGTGCTCGACAGGTTGATGATCGCCCCCTTGCGACCGCCCTTGATCATCAGCTTCGCCCCTTCACGGCAGCACAGGAAGGTCCCGCCGAGGTTCACCCCGATCACCCGCGCCCAACTGTCGTCGGGGGTTTCGAGGAAGCTGTCGAGAGCGCCGACACCGGCGTTATTGACCAGCAGATCGAGTCCACCGAAATGCGCTTCAGTCTGGCCCATGGCATCGGCCACGGAGGCGCTGTCAGCGACGTTGCAGGCCAATGCCAACACCTGATCGCCAAGGTCGGCGAGGCTCTCGGCCAGGGCCGCCTGGTTCAGGTCGACCGCCACCACCTTGGCGCCCTCGGCGACAAATCCACGGACGATGGCCTGGCCCATGCCCTGCCCGGCGCCGGTCACGAACGCCACTTTATTGAGTAACTTCATCAGCAATCTCCAGATGTGCAAATACGCTGCGACCCGCTGCCCGTGCAGTGGCGCCGTCCCCTGCATGATTAGCGGCGAAGGTCGGGACCGGCATCGTCCGATGGGACTAGCGCCGCGTGGTCTGAACGGACGATGCCGGCAACACCACCCGGGGCCAGCATGCACAGAGCACATCGCCTCGGGCGCAGCGTTCCCCTTCAACAGCGCGCCCAAGGCGACTGTGCTCTTCCCATTCGCAGAACCTGGAGCACCCCCATGAATCAACCCGTAGACCTGCCCCTGCCCATCGGCCATTACGCGACGCTGCCCAACAGCGGCTTGCGCCTGCACTACCTGGACGAAGGCACCGGCCCGGTGGTCCTGTGGCTGCACGGCAGCGGCCCGGGTGCCAGTGGTTTCAGCAACTTCAAGGGCAACTTCCCGCAATTCGTCGCGGCCGGTTATCGCAACATCGTCCTCGACCTGCCGGGTTTCGGTCGCTCGGACAAGCCCGAGGACGCGCAGTATCACCTGGACTTTTTCGTCGACTGTGTGTCGGCGTTCCTTGAGGCTATCGGCGTGCGCCGCTGCACCCTGCTGGGCAATTCGCTGGGTGGCGCCATCGCCCTGGGCCTGGCGCTGCGTCAGCCACAATTGGCGCAGAGCCTGATTCTGCTGGCACCAGGTGGGGTCGAAGAGCGGGAAACCTACTTCCAGATGGCCGGCATCGTGCGCATGGTCAGTTTGTTCAGTGCCGGCCCCATCGGCATGGACGAGATGCGCAGCATGATGCGCCTGCAACTGTTCGATGACTCGATCCTGCCGGACAGCCTGCTGCAGGAACGGGTGGCGGTGGCGGTGACCCAGCCGAAGAATCTGTTTAGCACCATGCTGGTGCCGAATATGGAAACCCGCCTGGGCGAGATCCAGTGCCCGATCCTCGGTTTCTGGGGCAACAACGATCAGTTCAACCCCATCAGCGGCGCCCAGCGCATCATCGACGGCGCCGCGAATGCGCGCTTCATCGTCCTCAACCGCTGCGGGCATTGGGTCCAGGTAGAGCATCGGGAATTGTTCAACCGCAGCTGCATTGATTTTCTGCAGAACGGGTGATCAGCAAACACCATGCCTCCCTTGTAGGAGCGAGCCTGCTCGCTCCTACAGGGTTTCGTATTTCAGGTCTGGTTCTATCACCCCCCCGCCGGCTGCCGATTCAGCTCCGCATCCCCCGGTTTGTTCAGCACGCAAGAAGTCCCGCCCGGGGTGTACATCATCGCCACGCAGCGGTTGCAGGCGGTGCAGATCGAGTCGCGACTGGCGCCGCTGGCGAGTTTGTCGACATAGTCATTTTCCGCCAGCAGCACCCGGCCCATGGCGACCAGGTCGAAGCCCTCGGCCATGATCCGCTCGATGCTCGCCAGGCTCTTGGCCCCACCCAAATACGCCAGCGGCATCTTCACCGCCGCCCGCACCTTGCGCGCATGCTCGAGCAAATACAGCTCGCGGAACTCCACTTCCGGTTCGGTGCGACGCTGAATCGCCATGGCCAGGGCGATGATCTTGTTCTTCTGCTGTACGCGGTTTTCCTTGGGGAACGAGGAGCCGAACATGGTGGTAATCGATTCGGCATTCATCCCGGCGCTGAGCACCAGCAGGTGCGCGCCCTCCTCTTCCAGCATGCGGGCGATCTGCGCACCGTCCTCGGCCGTGTTGCCGGCACGGGCGCCTTCGGTGACGCTGTATTTGCAGATCACCGCCATCTCGTGGCCCACCGCATCGAGCACCGCGCGCAGCACCCGGCGCGGAAAGCGCAGGCGATTTTCCAGGCTTCCGCCGTACTGGTCGCGACGCTTGTTGTACATCGGCGAAATGAACTGACTGAGCAGGTAGCCGTGGCCCATGTGGATTTCCACCGCATCGAAACCCGCCTGGCGCGCCAGGCGTGCGCCCTGGGCGAAGTCGCGGATCACCTGCTGCATGTCGGCCTCGTTCATTTTTTGCTTGAGGAACATGCCGCTCATCATGCCGATCTTGTTGAAACCACCGCTGGCGGACAACGGACGCTTGGTCGAACGCTCGCGGATAAAGGTAAAGCAGCCGCCGTGGGTGATCTGCGCGCTGACCAGGCCACCGGCCTGGTGCACGCCCTCGGTCAGCGCGCGAAAGTGCGGCAGGCTGGACTGGCTGAGGGTCAACTGGTTGGGCAAGGTGCGCCCGTCGTCGCTCACCGCGCAGTAGGCAACGGTGGTCAGCGCCGTGCCACCGGCGACCAGCGCCGAATGCAGCTTGACCAGTTGTTTGGAAGGCACGCCGCCGGCGCTCATGCCCTCGTTGGTGGCGGCCTTGATGAAGCGGTTTTTCAGGGTCAACGGGCCGATCTGCACAGGGCTGAACGGTGACGGGGTCGGACGTGAGTTCATGACAGGCCTCTCATTATTGTTATGGCTAAAACAGACGGCGGCGCCACAGGGTGACGCCGCCGGGATCATCAGAAACTGTACTTGGCGTTGAGCGACAGGTAGTCGCGGTCCGCCAGCAAGCGGCCCTGAGCGACATCCGGCGAACTCAGGTAGGCGACATAAGTCATGCCGATCTGGAAATTGCCCAGGTACTTGAAATCGCCGCCCAGGGTCAGGCGTTTCTCGTCGCGCCCCAGGCCCTGATAGGCACTGCCGTCGACGTTCTGGGTCCACACCACTTTGGTGCTCAGGTCGAGGCCGGTGGCCACCGACGGATAGTCCATGTAGGCACCGATGCCGAGCAGGGTCGAGCCGCGGGTCTGGGTGTCCGACTCGAAATTGTCGAAGGTACCGTCGACGCCAGGCCCGCCGCCGCTGATGGTCAGTTTGTCGACCCCGGCGATGCGTTGGTGCACCACTTCGGCCATGAAGGTGGTCTGCTGCGCCAGCAGGCTCGGGCCAAGGATGTAGGAGGTGTTGAGGTTGCCCTGCCAGATCTGTCCGGTGGTCGGCGCACCGCTGGCCAGGTACACCGCGGCGCCGTCGCGGTAGCTCAGGTCACCGGCGTACTGCACCGAGTCGCCGACCTTGGAACTGAAGCTGATACCCGTCAGCTTGACGTCTTCGAAGTAACCCAGGCGATAGGTCATCGCTTCGCCGGTGTGTCCGATGTTTTTCAGCGAGGAATAACGGGTGGTGCCGGTGAAGTCGAAAAACATCGAGCCGACACGCTCGTTGTAGCGGTAGTGGAACACACCGACTTCGGTGTTTTCGGTGATCCGATAGCGTACGCCGAGGCCCCATTGGCCGCTGTCGCTGGCGTCCTTGTCACCGGCAAAGGCCACCGCCGCAGCGTTGGGCAGGCTGCTGACCTGGCCGCTGCCGAGGCGAAAGAACTCGGCGCCCGGGCCAAAGGTGTCGCTGCCAAAATAATCCCCCACCGGGTTGAGATCGGTTTTCTCCCACTCGTACTGGTAGTAGCCCACCAGCGCCAGGTCTTCGTTGAGCGACCAGGAGCCCGAGACCTGGCCCACCGGCAGATAGGAGTCCTTGGCCTCGGTACCCGGCACATTGAACTTGGTCGCATCCACCGGCGCCTGACCCTGGCTGATGTTCGACCAGAACAGGCTCTCGCCCCAGGCCACCAGGTGGCGGCCGGCCTTGAGCGACAGGTACTGGGTCTCACCGACATCGAAGTTGCCGTAGACATAGGCATCCAGCAGACGCGCGCGGCCACCGCTGAGCTCGCGGGTCTTGTCGCTGAAACCGTCGTTATGCCCGAGCTTGTTCACCGTGTCCGGCGAGTCGTTGGCGTTGCGCTGGTGATAGGCGTCGTCATAGAAATGACTGCCGCGCAGCACCGCACCGAGATTGTCGTGCTTGAGCTGCAATTCGCCGAACAGGCTCAGGCGATTGTTGATCAACGAACCGCGCTTGAAGTTGCGCGTGCCGTCGTCGTTGTTCGGGTCGTTGAGGTACTGGCTGGCCTGCTTGGCGGTGCGCATGGAGGCGGTGTAGTTGACCGTCAGAGTCGAATCCAGGGTGGTGTCCTCGCCCAACTGCAGGCTTGGCCCGGCGCTGGCCGCGGCGCTGCCGAGGGTGATGGCGGTGGCCAAAAGCGTGCGAGCGTAAGCCGGCCTCCCCGAACGTCGCGCAACCGTGTTTCGCGTAAACATGCTCCTCTCCTTTTTTGTTGTTGTGGTTACTGGTGCCGCCACAGCCTGAAAAAAACCGTCGGCACGCACATCGTCCGTTTGGTGAAACCTCCTCGTCTCAGACCACCGCGTCGGCCAGCGCCGCGCGCAATTCGTTCTTCGCGACCTTGCTCGACGGGTTCAGCGGCAAGGCGCTGAAGAACCGCACCTGGCGCGGCACCTTGTAATTGGCCATCTGCTCACGGCTCCAGGCGATCAATTGCGCTTCGTCCAGCAGCGCGCCGTCGCGCAACACCACACAGGCGCAGCCAACCTCGCCCATGCGCTCATCGGCAATGCCCACCACCGCGACCTGGGCAATGGCCGGATGGCGGATCAGCGCCGCTTCGATCTCCGCCGGGTAGCAGTTAAAGCCGCCGACGATAAACATGTCCTTGAGGCGATCGGTGATGATCAGGTTGCCGGCGGCATCAAGGCGCCCGACATCGCCGGTGTGCAACCAGCCGTCGCTGTCGATGGCTTCGGCGGTGGCCTGGGGGTTCTGGAAATAGCCCTGCATGATGTGGAAGCCGCGCAGGCAGATTTCCCCGGTCTGCCCGGCGTCCAGCGCCTGGTTTTCGGGGTCGCGGATGCTCACTTCGGTACCGGCGATCGGGCGGCCGCTGGTGCCGGCGATGACCTGCGCCGAGTCCTGCGGATCGCAGATGGTCGCCAGCCCGCCGCACTCGGTCAGGCCGTAGGCGGTGGTGACCACGGCAAAACCCAGCTCGTTGCGCATGCGCTCGATTAGGCTCGGCGGAATGCTCGCCGAACCGGTGACGGCAATGCGCAGGCTCGACAGATCGGTCTGCTTGAGTTGCGGATGGGCCAGCAGCGACAGGTACAGGGTCGGCGCGCCGGGCAGCACACTGATGCGCTCACGGGCGATGCGCTGGAACACCTGCTCGGCATCGAACACCGCATGGGGCAGGATAGTCGCCCCGCCAATCAGGCAAGTCAGCCAGCCGGCCTTGTAGCCAAAGGCGTGAAAAAACGGATTGACGATCAGGTAGCGGTCACCCGGCAGCAGGCCGATGACTTTCACATATTCGCTGAAGGCCCGCAGGTTCTGGCCATGGCCGCTCATCACACCCTTGGGTTTGCCGGTGGTACCGGAGGTGAACAGCAGGTCGCACATGGCCTCGGGACTGATTGCCATGGCGCGCTGCAAAGCCCGTTCGACATCGACGGTTGCGGCGCCCAGCAGGAACTGTTCAAGGCTCAGGTCCGTGGCCAGCGCCGGTGCATCGCCTTCGAAAATCAGCAGATGCTCAAGGCTGGCCGGACGATGGGCCGCCAGCAGCGTCGGGTAGTCGACGTTGAGGAAACGCTGCTGGACAAACAGCACCCGGCAGCCGCTGCGCTCCAGCACATCGGCAGCCTCCAGGCCCTTCATCCGCGTGTTGATCGGCACCAGCACCGCTCCGGCGCATTGAATGCCCAGCGCGGCGAGAATCCACTCGGCGCTGTTCGGCGCCCAGATGCCGACGCGGTCCCCGGCCTGGATACCCAGGGCCATCAAGCCTCGGGCAAAGGCCATGACCCGCTCAGGCAACTGGGCGAAGTCGATGCACTGGCCGTTGTCCTCGATGGCGGTGCGCCCGGCAAAACGTTCGGCGCTGGCGAACACCAGTTGGGCCAGGGTGACAGGGGGTGCGGCGGGGTTCAGGCTCTGATTCATCGTGGGCTCGGGCTCATTCGGGAAAGCGGATACGCAATTGCGCGCTGGTGGGCACGGCCTGACAGGCGAGGATCCAGCCATCGGCCAGCTCGCCGCTGTCCAGGGCGTCGTTGAGCAGCATCTCGACTTCGCCGCTGTCCAGGGTGCACATGCACGAGGCACAACCACCGACGCGGCAGGCGCTGGGCGGTTTGAGGCCGGCACGCTCCATGGCGGCGAGCACGGTTTCGCCGCTGTCGCAGGGCAACTCGAAATCCTCGCCATCCAGGCGCACCGCCAACTGCGCGGCCACCGCTGCCTCGCTGCTGCTCACTGGCAGTTGCTCACCCTCGCCGGGCAGCGAAACGAAGCGTTCGACATGCACTCGGTACTCCGGCATGCCGAGGCTTTTCAGGGCGCTGACGCTGGCGTCCATGAACGGCCCCGGACCGCAGATAAAGGCCTCGGCATCGATAAACGGCCGCGCCAGTTCCGCCAGTTGGCCGACGCTGGGGATGCCTTGCACCGAGTCGAGCCAGTGCAGCACTTGCAGGCGCTGGGGATGGACGCTGGCGAGGAACTTCAATTCCTCCTTGAAAATCACCGAGGCTTCATCGCGGTTGGCGTAGATCAACAGCACCCGACCGCTGCCGGCGAGCAACGCCGAACGCAGGATCGACAGCACCGGCGT
The DNA here is from genome assembly GCF_019212185.1 of Pseudomonas fluorescens. Taxonomy (NCBI): domain Bacteria; kingdom Pseudomonadati; phylum Pseudomonadota; class Gammaproteobacteria; order Pseudomonadales; family Pseudomonadaceae; genus Pseudomonas; species Pseudomonas fluorescens. Next base: position 2,934,374 of record NZ_CP078138.1, on the reverse strand, counting down.
CACCCCGCTACCGCCGCCGAACAACAGCAGGTCGCCGTCCAGATTGCGCGGCACGAAAACCCCGGCCGGTGGCAGCACCTCAAGAATCTGGCCTTCCTGCAGTTCACGGCACAGCCAGTTGGAGGCGCGTCCGTCCTGCACCCGTTTGATGGTGATGCGCAATGGCTCATCCAGCAGTGGCGTGCTCGACAACGAATAACAACGGGGCAGCCAACCGCCCTCGTAGGGCACGCGCAAGGTCAGGAACTGTCCGGGTTGATAACGAAAACGTTCGCCCAGGTGCTCGGGCACGTCGAATACCACCGAGCAGGCGTCGGCGGTTTCCTCGATCACTTGCGCCACGCGCAGGGGAAGATAATGGTTCATAGCTCAGGTACTCATGACCACCGGCCCGTACGACACGAGCCGGTGTAAACCCAATGGGGTCAAACCGCCGTGCAGGCTTCAGACATAGGGGTCGGGGTTGGGCAGGCCGAGCATCACCGCGCCGTAGCTGCGTCCGTAGGCCATGTAGTTGTTGGCGATATGCCCACGGGCCTGGTGCAGGTCACGGAACAGCCGCGCCACCGGATTGGTGTTGTACAGCCCGGAGGCGGCCATGCTGCGCAGCAGGTCATTGGCGCGCTCGGCGCAGATGTTGGTGACGTAGGCCGACTGGTAGCGGTACAGCAGGCGGGTCTCAGTGTCCGGGTAGTCGCCGGCACGGGCCAGGTCCATCAGGTGCTGGTAGTTACGCTCGAGCACCAGGCGCAGGCTGTCGACGGTGATCATCGCCTCGGCCACAGCGGTTTGCGCCACCGGATCATCGGCAGTGCGCGCGCCATGCTTGCCGATGTGCTTGGCGGCGTTGTCGCGGAACTCGTTGATCGCGCCTTGCAGGGCGCCAATCGCCGAGGTTGATACCGCGCGGGAGAACACCTGGGCGAACGGTATCGCGTAGATCGGGTTGGTATTGACCAGACGCCCCGGGGTCGCTTCGAGGGTCCAGTTGTTGGTGCGTTGCACGCGATGGGCCGGGACAAAAACGTCCTCAACCACGATGTCGTGGCTGCCGGTGCCGCGCAGGCCCATCACGTCCCAATTGCGCTCGATGCGGTAGTCACTGCTCGGCAACAGGAAGGTACCGTGCTCGGCCGCCAGTTCGCCGTCGGGTGGCAGGATGCCGCCGAGGAACACCCATTGGCAGTGTTCACTGCCGCTGGAGAAACCCCAGCGTCCGCTGATCCGGTAGCCACCTTCGACCACTGTGACCTGAGCCGCTGGCATATAAGTCGAGCAAATCAGCGCGCTGTGGTCATCGCCCCAGACTTCGCGCTGGGTTTCGATCGGGTAACGCGCCAGTTGCCAGGGGTGAACGCCCATCACACCGTAGATCCAGGCGGTGGACATGCAGCCCTCGGCGAGGATGGTCTGGATCTCGAAGAAGGTCCGCGGGTCCACTTCATAACCGCCAAACGCCCGTGGCTGCAGAGCCCTCAACAATCCGGCGGACTGCAATTCGAGGACGCTTTCCACCGGCACTTTCAAATCCTTGTCGGCCTGCGCCGTGCGTGCCTTGAGCATCGGCACCAGACGCCGCGCACGGTCCAGCAGATCACACTCGTCCTGGGTCTTTTCTCGCATGCTGTGCATCACTCAATTCTCCCGATCTCACTGCGCCACTGCGCGAGTTGAGGGGGATCATCGGGTTGCGGGGGGGATTCGTTCATCGTCAAAGCGGACTAGGGGTGTACATATCCATTCCTGCGGTAACGCCCGCTTACCGTGGGAGCTGGCTTGCCAGCGATGGCGATCTATTTGTGTACATATCCATTCCTGCGGTAACGGCTACTTATGGTTTCGCCCTTACGGCGACTCCCTTTTTTACAAGCGCCGAAAAAAGGAAGCAAAAAACGCTTGCCCCAACATCCGGCCCCCTCGCTTAGGCTCGGCGTACCTTCGCTCCGGCATCCATCCGTGGGTCATCGCCTCCGGTTGGCTTCGCTGGCACCTCCTCTCGATGACTGCGGCTACGCCGCAGCGCGCTACGCGCTCCCCCCGGATGAATGCCTCCACTCAGCCTTCTGTAACGGGGCCGGTGAATCAAGATCACCAGCAACCGAGGCGGCCTACCGGCCGGCCTATTCAGGAAAGCCGGCGCAGTTCAAAACCTGTGGGAGCCAGTCTGCGGGCGATGGTCGTTTACGATGACGAAGCTGTCCTGGATGTACGCGGCGGCCTCAGGTTTTTCGCTGCGATGCGGCGTCCCGACAAGCCAGCGCCTACAGTTGATCGGCGATTGCAATCCCAGGCACCAACGCTAGTCCATTAAGACGATGCCCTTCCCTCCCGCCGCAGCGATATTGAGCCCATCAACCACCGACCCCAAGGAGCAAGGGCCCATGAGTATTTTGCAGCGTTTCCAGATGCCCGGCAGCGTCGCCATCGTCACCGGCAGTGGCCGGGGGATTGGTCGGGCGATTGCCCTGGCGTATGCCGAAGCCGGTGCCGATGTGGTGTGCTCGGCACGGTCGCTGGCCGAGGTCGAGGCGGTCGCCGAGGAGGTTCGCGGACTCGGTCGACGCGCGCTGGCCATTGCCTGTGACGTCAACGATGCCGGGCAACGCCAGGCCCTGGTGCGCCAGAGCGTCGAACAACTCGGGCGCATCACCCACCTGGTCAACAACGTCGGCGGCGGTGGCCCCAACGACCCGCTGAGTATGACCCCCGAACAATTCGCCCAGGTGCTGACCTTCAACGTCGCCACCAGCTACGCCTTCTGCCAATTGTGCGTACCGCTGATGCGCGAGGCCGGCGGCGGCAACATCATCAACATCAGCTCGGTGGCCGCGCGTTACGCCCAGCGCCATTTCAGCGCCTACGGCACCGCCAAGGCCGCCCTCAGCCACCTGACCCGCCTGCTGGCCCAGGACTTCGCGCCACAGATCCGGGTCAACGCCGTGGCCCCCGGCCCGACCTTGACCGAAGCGCTCAACGGCGTAATGCCCAGCGCCATGCGCGAAGTCATGGAAAACAACACCCCGCTCAAATGCCTGGGCAGCCCGCAGGACATCGCCGCCGCCGCACTCTACCTGGCCAGCCCGGCATCGGCCTGGGTCACCGGCAAGGTCATCGATGTCGATGGCGGTGCCGACTCCTCGGTCTGGCCTGGCTAACGCACTCCTTTGGGCCCGCCCCTGACGCTGTTGGGGCGGGCTTTTTTTTAATCCCCTGGAGCCTTCGCCATGGACGCCCACCTGATCAACGCGCTCGGCGCCGAACTGTTCAACGCCCTGCGCAACCGCCAGACCCTGGCCCCCCTGACCCAACGCTACCCGGACATCACCCTGGAGCAGGCCTACCAGATTTCCCTCCAGTTCCTGCAACGCCGCGAAGCCCTCGGCGAGCGGGTGATTGGCAAGAAAATCGGGGTCACCAGCCGCGCCGTGCAGGAGATGCTCGATGTCCACCAACCAGACTTCGGCTTCCTCACCAACGCCATGCAGGTCGAGGATCGCAGCGATGTCAGCCTGTCCCGCTACAACCTGATCCAGCCGCGGGCCGAAGGCGAAATCGCGTTTATTCTCGGCGAAGATTTGCAAGGCCCGGGGATCAGCGCCGAAGACGTGCTGGCCGCCAGTCAATGGGTGGCGCCGTGCTTTGAAATCGTCGACTCGCGGATCACCGACTGGCAGATCCGCATCCAGGACACCGTGGCCGACAACGCCTCCTGCGGGGTGTTCGCCCTCGGCAGCCAGCGCATCGATCCACGCTCGCTGGACCTGGCCGCCGTGCACATGCAACTGCTGAAAAACGGCGGGCCGGCAGGCGCAGGCCTTGGCTCGGCGGTGCAGGGCCACCCTTGCGCAGCGGTGGCCTGGCTGGCCAATACCCTGGGCGAACTGGGCATTCCGTTCCGCCGTGGCGAAATCATTCTCTCCGGCGCCCTGGCGCCACTGGTGCCGGTGGTCGCGGGTGATCGCATCAGCCTGAGCATGAGCGGCCTCGGTGAAACCAGCCTGCGTTTTGTTCCTTGACCCCTCCCCCTTGAGCGAAAAACCATGAGCAAAAAAATCAAATGCGCGCTGATCGGACCGGGCAATATCGGCACCGACCTGCTGTACAAACTGATGCGCAGCGACGTGCTGGAGCCGGTGTGGATGGTCGGCATCGACGCAACCTCCGAAGGCCTGGCCCGCGCCCGCGAACTGGGCCTGAAAACCACCGCCGACGGTGTTGACGGCCTGCTGCCCCACGTTCTCGAAGACCAGATCCAGATCGCCTTCGACGCCACGTCGGCCTACGTGCATGCGCAAAACTCGCGCAAGCTCAATGCCCTCGGGGTGTTAATGATCGACCTGACGCCGGCGGCCATCGGCCCGTATTGCGTGCCGCCGGTCAACCTCAAGGCGCAGCTGGGCCTGGGGGTAATGAACGTCAACATGGTCACCTGCGGCGGCCAGGCGACCATCCCGCTGGTGGCCGCCGTGTCCAGCGTGCAGCCGGTGGAATACGCGGAAATCATTGCCACGGCCGCCTCCAAATCGGTGGGTCCGGGCACCCGCAAGAACATCGACGAGTTCACCCGCACCACCTCCAGCGCCGTGGAAAAAGTCGGCGGTGCAAAGAAAGGCAAGGCGATCATTATCATCAACCCCGCCGAGCCGCCGTTGATCATGCGCGACACCGTGCATTGCCTGACCGAAAGCGAGCCTGACCAGTCGGCAATTACCGCCGCCATCGAAGCGATGATCGCCCAGGTGCAGCGCTATGTGCCCGGCTACAAGCTGGTCAACGGTCCGGTGTTCGACGGCAACCGGGTGTCGGTCTTCATGGAGGTCGAAGGCCTCGGCGACTACCTGCCCAAGTACGCTGGCAACCTCGACATCATGACCGCCGCCGCTGCGCGCACCGCCGAGATGTTCGCCGAGGAAATCCTCAAGGGCGAGCTGGTCCTGCAAGCCACTGCCCAACCCGCCCACGCATAAGGAGCCGACAATGGATCTTCGCGGCAAAAGCATCACCGTTCACGACATGTGCCTGCGCGACGGCATGCACCCCAAGCGCCACCAGATCAGCCTGCAACAGATGAAGGACATCGCCTGTGGCCTCGATGCCGCCGGCGTGCCGCTGATCGAAGTGACCCACGGTGACGGCCTCGGCGGCAGCTCGGTCAACTACGGTTTCCCGGCGCACACCGATGAGGAATATCTGTCGGCGGTGATCCCGCTGATGAAAAAAGCCAAGGTCTCGGCCCTGCTGTTGCCCGGCATCGGCACTGTCGACCACCTGAAAATGGCCCATGAAATCGGAGTCAACACCATCCGTGTGGCCACCCATTGCACCGAGGCTGACGTCAGCGAACAGCACATCTCCCATGCGCGCAACCTCGGCATGGACACCGTCGGCTTCCTGATGATGGCCCACATGAACAGCCCCGAAGGCCTGGTCAAGCAGGGCCTGCTGATGGAAAGCTATGGCGCCAACTGCATCTACCTCACCGACTCCGCCGGCTACTTGCTGCCCCATGACGTCAGCGCCCGCGTCGCCGCGATGCGCACCGCCCTCAAGCCGGGAACCGAGATTGGCTTTCATGGGCATCACAATTTGTCGATGGGTGTGTCCAACTCGATCGCCGCGATTGCCGCCGGGGCTAACCGCATCGACGCCGCATGTGCAGGGCTTGGAGCCGGTGCCGGCAATACGCCGATGGAAGTGTTGGTGGCGGTGTGTGACCGCATGGGTATCGAGACCGGCGTCAGCGTGTTCGGCATCCAGGACGTGGCCGAGGACCTGGTGGTGCCGATCATGGACTTCCCGATCCGCAGCGACCGCGACGCACTGACCATGGGTTACGCCGGGGTCTATGGCTCGTTCCTGCTGTTTGCCAAGCGTGCCGAGAAAAAGTACGGCGTGTCGGCCCGGGAGATCCTCGTGGAAATGGGTCGCCGCGGTATGGTCGGTGGCCAGGAAGACATGATCGAAGACACCGCCATGACCCTGGCCCGGCAGCGTCGGCAGGCATAAAAAGACCTTCTTGATCAACACAACAACTGTGGGAGCTAGCCTGCTAGCTCCCACAGGGCGTATAGGCCATTATCGCCAGTCAGCCACAATCCCCTGCTCCAGCGCAAACGGCTGTGCCGCAATGGTCCGCCGCTGAAACTCAGGGGCCTGTTCGGCGGTCGCCAGCCACAGCATCACCGCCGCCGGTACTTCGGGTGGAGCGCTGCCGGCGCGCAAAGCGATCAAGCCTTTATCACCAATGGTCGCCTTCAGCGCTTCGGTGGTGACTACACCTGGATTCAGGGTATAGGCACACACACCCTGCGCCCCCAGCTCGGTGGTCAGCACTCCGGACAGCCGCGACACCGCCGCCTTGCCCGCGCCATAGGCATAGCCCCAACCGCCCTTGCCCGCCGCCACCGGTGGATCGCTCTCACCAGCGCCGGAGGTGACGTTGATCACCACCCCGCCGCCGCGCGTCACCATGTGTTCGGTCACGGCCCGGGTCAGTAGGAACGGGGTCAGGATGTAGCCCTGGAACATCCGCTCCAGGGTCTGTGGCTGCAACTCCATGAAGCCGGCGTTGAGGTCGCTACCCTGATAGATCGCGTTGTTGATCAACACATCGATGCGCCCAAACTCGGCCAGCACCGCTGCACAGGCCGCCAGGGCCGAGGCGCTGTCGAGCAGGTCCATCGGCACCACCAGCACCCGGCCGCCCAGCTCGCGCAAGGCCTCGGCGGTGCCGTTGAGACTGCCGGCCAGCGGCGCACCGGCGGCGTCACGCAGGGCATGCTCATGTTGCTCGCCCTCATTCAGCGTGCGTGCGCTGATGGCCACGTCGAAACCGGCGCGGGCGAATGCCAGTGCCGCCTCGCGACCGATACCCCGGCTGGCGCCGGTAATGAATGCCACCTTGTTCATGCAGATTCCTTATTAGAAGCGCGCGGCGCGGACCATGGCGTCCATGCCGCCATCGACAAATACCAAGCTGCCATGGACAAACGACGCTTGCGCCGATTGCAGGAACGCTACCACGGCAGCGATCTCTTCGGGTCGACCGGCACGTCCCAGCGGTGCGACAAAATCCCGGGTCGCCTGGCCAAACCGGGCATCGTCCAGCGACGCCTGGTGCAGCGGCGTTTCCACCGCGCCCGGCGCCACCACGTTAAGCCGCAGGCCCTGCTTACCCCACACCACTGCCAGGCGCCGGGCCTGTTGAGTGATCGCGGCTTTCGACGCGGCATAGGCCACATGGGGCTGGCCGAGGCTGTTGGCCAACGCCAGTGCCTGCTGCTCATCGCCCGCCAGCATGGCTTCGATCAGCGGCTGGCCATCCGGCCCGCAATGGGTCGCTGCCACCGAACCGATGACCAATGCCGCCCCCTGTTGTCCCCGCGCCAGGGCGCCCTGCAGACCGTCGAGTAACTGACTGACGCCAAAATAATTGACCGCCAACACCAGCCCGCAGTTGGGCGCCGTTACGCCAACCCCGGCGCAGCAGATCAGGCCGTCGAGCACCCCGCCGCTGAGTTCAAGGACCTGATGGATGGCCGCGTCGCGACCTTGCGCAGTCGACAGATCGGCAAGCACTTCGGCGTTACCGCGATCGATACCGATGACCTGATGCCCGGCGGCACGCAGGGCAGCAGCGACGGCCGCGCCGATGCCCGACGCGCTGCCGGTAATAGCTGTTGTTGGCATGGTGGTTCTCCGTGATGGGTCCACCCAGTATCGACAGGGCGCTCACACCGCGGCATCGTCCGGGCAGACTAGAAAACAGCGCAGCGCCGGGCAGGAACGCCCGGCGCTGGAGAGGCAGGATCAAGCCTGGCGATAGACCGGTACGGCCAGCTTGGGCGGCGGCACCTTGATTTTATCCACCACCTTTAGCGCCAGCTTGGGTTTGCCCAGGGCGACCACGCTGTTGAGCATGATCCGCACCAGCTCGGTCTGACGGCGCACGCCGGTCTTGGAGAAGATCGAACGCAAATGCGCCCGCGCGGTGTTGCGGCGGATATTCAGGACTTCGGCGGCCTCCTCCAGCGACAAACCGTTGGCCAACTCCATGGCCAGGGCGGTTTCGGCCCGGGTCAGGTTGAACAACTGCTTGGTCACCACTTCGCTGGCCAGGGATTTGCTCGACGCGTCGCGGATGTACACCAACGCCGCCGGCTGGCCCTTCTCTTCCGCCCAATCGAGACAGGGAATCGATTCGACCACCACCCCCAGGTTGACCAGGCCCGACGGCCGGGTCACCGACATGGCTTCGGCCCCTTTTGGCGCATCCGGGTCAAAGGCGCCACGGATCAGCCGTTGCAGCTCGCGGTTGTCGCTCGGATAAGTCGCCTCCAGGCGCCCGCCCACCAGCTTCAGGCCGTCAGAGCGGGCAAGAATTTCCTCGGCCACCGGGTTGCTCTGCAGTACGCTGCCGCTCTCGTCGAGCACCAGGGTCGCCACCGACAGGCGGCTGATGGCCTGGGAGTACAACTCGCCGATCGACTCGCTGCGATCCAGCAGGTTATGCAGTTGCGAGGCGCGGCGCAGGTGCGGCAGGAAGCTGGCGCAGAGTGCCCGCTCGTGGCCGCTGAAGTTCGGCGAACGCTTGGGGCGAGTCATGCGAAAGCGCAGTTTGCCGCCGTCCGGGGTGGAAATATCGGCGCCCATCAGGTGATACACGTCATGGGGGCCGCAAAAGGTCTTGAAGTAGCCGTGCTGCTCCCACTGCGTCGCGGTCATGATGTCGTCCACCGTGAACACCTGGTCCAGCGGCTGGTTGCCGAACGGCGAGTTGGTCTGCGGGTAGGTCATGTAGTTGATTTCACCGGCCCCCTCGATCTCGCCGACGATAATCATCAGGCCGGTGTCAGGCTGGTCCGGCACCCGCAGAATCAGGGTGACAAAATTGGCGTCAAAGAGTTTGAGAAAACTCCTGAGGGCGTGGGCCATGCGCTTGGGTTCCAGCGCGCCGTCATAGATCTCCCCCACCAACTCGTTGTAGCGCGTGAGGTCCAGGCCGACACTCGCCAGGGCTTCATGGGTCAACAGAACATCATGCATAGCCTTTACCTCGCACGGGCAAGGACATGGCCTTCCCCTTATTATTGTTATAATTTCGACCCGGGGGAGCTCGGGGCTCCCCGCTCAAATCGCATCTTGCCGGGGTGGCCCTCTATGGGACCGGCCCCAGTTTCTCCAGCCGCCGCGCCGTCCACAAGAGGCCTGCGCGGTTTATTTCTGCGGGCGGTCAGTCCCGCGCCGCCGGACTGTTTTTCAGCGGAAAAGCCCCCTGCACCGGCGCCGCTGCACGCTCGCGCTGGGTTACCAGCGGCCGCCCGCGGTTGAACCAGGCAGCCAGTGCCGGCAGCAGGAAGATCGCCCCCAACACATTGACCAGAAACATGAACGACAGCAGCACGCCCATGTCAGCCTGGAATTTCAGCGGTGCAAAGGCCCAGGTGCAGACGCCGATGGACATGGTCACAGCGGTAAACACTGCAGCGGTACCGCGCTGACACATGGCCTCGTAGAAGGCCTCGCGCAGGTTCGCGCCGCGCAGCATTTCGTGTTGGATGCGCTCATACAGGTAAATCCCGTAGTCGACCCCCACCCCCACACCCAGCGCCATCACCGGCAAGGTCGCGACCTTGAGGCCGATCCCCAGCAGGGTCATCAAGGCATTGCAGAGGATCGCGACGATCGCCAGCGGCACCAGAATGCACAGCACCGCACGGATCGACAAGAAGGTCAGCCAGCAAAACAGCGCCACTGATCCGAATAGCGCAGCGAGCATAATCACTTCGGCGCGCTTGACCGCTTCGTTGGAGGCAGCCATCACCCCGACGTTGCCGCCGGCGAGGAGAAAATCGACCTCGGGCGAGCTGACTTGCGCAATGATCCGCTTGGCCTCGGCGATGGCATGGCTGACGGTGCTGCCCTCGTGATCGGCGAGAAACACCAGGATCTGCATCTGCTGGCAACCGTCGGTCACCAGCCCGTCATCCGGCACGTAAGCCCGGGCGCCCTGGCTCAGGCCACGAGGCGAACCGGGGATCGCCGCCCAGCGCGGGTTGCCTTCGTTATTGCCGGCAATCACCCGCTTGCCCATGTCCGCCACACTCTGGATCGACTGCACACCCGCGACGGTGCGCATGCGGAAATCGAAGGCTTCCACCGCGCGCATCACCGCCGGCGACAGGCAGCCTTCGTCGACGCCCTTGACCTGGACGAACACCGACATCACATCGAGGCCGATCGAGTAGCTGCTGATGATCTTCGCGTTGTCCAGGTTGTAGCGTGAATCGGCGCGCAGTTCCGGCGCGCCGGCACCGATATCGCCCACTGCCAAATCCCGTGCCTTCCAGGCCCCGGCCACCAGCAGCAGCACGCTGATGGCGAACACGCCCAGCGCCGGCCCCGGTTCCGCCAGTGCCGACAGCCGCCACCACAGGCGATGCCGGCCCTGGGGCTTGGCCTGCGCACGGCGCAACAGGCCGGGCTCCAGGCGCAGATAGGAGATGATGATCGGCAACATCAGTTTGTTGGTGATGATCATCAGCATCACGCCGATGCACGCCGTGACCCCCAGTTCGTGGACGATGGGAATGTCGATCAGCATGATCACCGCGAAGCCCAGGGCGTTCATCAACAACGCCAGGGAACCGGGAATGAAGATTTTGCAGAACGCCGAACGTGCCGCCTGCAGCGATGTGCTGCCGGCCAGCACGTCCTGTTTCCAGGCGTTGGTCATCTGCACCGCGTGGGACACGCCGATGGAGAAAATCAGGAACGGCACCAGGATCGACATCGGATCGATACCCAGTCCCAGCAGCGGCAGCAACCCGAGCAACCAGACCACCGGCAACAGCGCGACTACCAGCGCGACCACGGTCAGGCGCAGCGAGCGCGAGTACAGCCACAGCAGCAGGCCGGTGATGACGAAGGCGACCACGAAGAAGCCGATCACCGTGTTCAGCCCTTCAACCACATCGCCCACCAGCTTGGCGAAGCCGACGATGTTGATCTCGATATCGTCACTGTTGTACTTGCCCCGGATCTCTTCCAGGCGCTTGGCGATGTCGACATAGGACACCGACTGGCCGGTCTTGGGGTCGGTGTCCTGCAGGTCGGCGCGGACCATCGCCGATTTCAGGTCGTTGGCCACCAGCCGCCCGACCTGACCCGAAGCGGCGGTGTTGCTGCGCACTTGCGCCAGGTCTTCAGCGGTGCCGCTGAAACGCGGCGGCACCACCACGTCGCCGAAGAAACCTTCCTCGGTAATCTCGATGTAACGCACGTTGGCGGTGAACAGCGAGGTCACGCTGGGACGGCTGACACCGGAGATGAAAAACACATCGTCGGTGACTTTGCGCAGGGTCTCCAGGTATTCGGCGTTATAGATATCGCCCTCGCCTTTCCAGCGCACGCTGACCAGGAAACGGTTGGCGCCGGTGAAGTAATGGCTGAACTTGAGAAAATTGATCATGTAGTCATGGCGCACCGGAATCTGCTTGTTGAAGCCCGGGTCCAGTTGCGTATGGGTGGCGCTGTAGCCCAGGCCCAGGGTCACCAGGACGAACAGCAACAGCAGCCCCTTGCGCCAGGCCATCAGGTAATCGGCGCAGGTATCGACGCTGCGCGTCACCCAGTGTTTTCCGTGATTCATTACCCGTTTCTCCTTCACTGGGTAGCCTGCGTGGCCACTCGGGCAGCCACGCTGCCACCTGTCCCCTGCAATACGCCGCGCTCGCCGCCGACCAGCAGGCGCGAGCCCACCACCGTCACCGAGGTCAAGGTGCCGAGCCCGGCCAGGCGCTCAACACCCACCAGCGCACCCTTGGCGTTGAGCCGCACCACGGAGCTGCCGGCGCCGACAATCACCAGCCCTGAGTGATCGGGCAGCAGCACATGGCCGTACAGCGGCAGTTGGTTGCCGACATTGATCTGGGTCCAGCTGTCGCCAAAGTCGTGACTGACGAAGACATGCCCGCGCATGCCGTAGGTCACCCAGTCAGCGTCGCTCAGGCGCACGATGCCGAACAGGGATCCGCTGTAGAACGCCGGCAGGGTCTGCCAGTGCTGGCCGGCATCGGTGGTGCGCAGGACCAGGCCCTGTTCGCCCACCAGCATGCGCCGGCCATCGTCGCCGCCGGCCATGCTGTTCAGGTGCGCGCTGTCGATGTCCAGGGGCCGCGCGGTCCAGCTCTGTCCGGCGTCCAGCGACTGGTAGAATTTGCCGAAGCTGCCGAAGGCCATGACGTTGTCGCCACCGGCGCTCCAGATGCCCAGCAGTGGCTCGCCGAGGTCGCTGTCGTAACGGATCTCGCGCCAGCTGCTGCCAGCGTCTTCGGAGCGCAGGATCCAGCCGTCGTGCCCGACCGCCAGCAAACGCCTGGCGTCGAGGGCGACCACGGCGGTCAAGGTGGCGTTGCGCTGGGTGGCGACAGTAGCCGGCTGCCAACTGACACCCTGGTCGTCGCTGAGCAGAATGCTGCCGCGCTCACCCACCGCCACCACCCGTGCGCCGAGATTGAGCAGACCATTGATCTGCACCCGGTCCGGACGCATGGCCAACACTTCGGCCTGGGGTGGGGTTTTCGGGGAAAAGGTGTAGCCAATGGTCACGGCGACCATCAGGCAGACGATGTAACCGATCACCGAGCGCATGGGCAACGCTCCTGTTCGGGGCACACGTGCGGGGGGCAAGTCATAGGGCCAAATCCTCTTGTTCTTGTCAGGCGCCAGGGCAAGCACTGCGGCGTTGCCTGTGCACCGATAGTCGGCGCAAGGCCGGGGGGGCACATCGTCCAAATGGCTTATGCAAATGGCGTGTGGGGGGGCACGGAGTTCGGAACTGCAGCCGGTACATTCAACAGCCGCTGTGCCAGACACTCCGCCATCGCCAGCAGGCTGGCTCGCACAGGGATTTGGGGGCGATCAGGAATCCTGGGTGTACCTGGATCCTCTGTAGGAGCAAGCTCGCTCCTACAGAGGGCGGGGTGGTCACAGAATCGGGGAAATCTGCGGGATCAAGCGATATACAGAATCACCAGATCATTAATCACCGACGGCCTGTCCTGCCCCACCACATGGATATTCAACTCCAGAGTCAGTTGAGTACCCCGCGGCAGCAGTTCGACTTTTTTCACCCGTGCCCGCGAGTGGATGCGTGAGCCGGCCGGGACTGGCGCCGGGAAGCGCAGGCGATCGGAACCATAATTGATCTGGGTGGTGAAGCCGCTGATTTCGAAACCCAACGCCAGCTTCATCCGCGATTGCAGCACCTGCACCAGGGCACCGTGGGCGATGGTGCCGCCGAACGGGCTTTGCAGGCGTGCACGTTCCGGGTCGGTGTGGATCCAGTAGTCATCGCCCGACAACTGGGCAAACGCATCGATCAGCGCCTGATCGACCACCACCACATTGCTCCAGTCGCTGTACTGCTCGCTGACCAACGCCTGCAACGCCGGGCCGTCATTCAAATCGATCTGCCGCGCCGCCGGTTGCTCAGCCGCCACCGGCGCCGGCTCGCGGTCCTGCCCCGACAAGCCCTCAAGGCTGGCCGCATCCTTGTCCACCCCGGTAAAACGCAGCAGGCGATTGCCCTTGGCATCCACCTCGGCAAACACCGGCTGCAGCGCCATGCCAATCTTGATCTCATCCTCTTCAAGCCCGACCAGGTTGGTATTGATCCGCACCCCTTCGGCCAATTCGACCACCGCCAGTTTCTGCGGCATCTCATCAATGAAGTCAGGCAAGGTGGCGATGCGCGTCACGGTGTAGCTGTACAGCGTCGCAGTGCCGTCGACTTCGCGCCAGGCCAGGTCATGTTCCAGGCACTTGGGGCAATGCCGGCGCGGGTAAAAGTTCCAGTGGCTGCAGGCGTTGCATTGCTGGATCAACAGGCGGCGCGCCTTCAGGCCTTCCCAGAAGGGAGCGGAAATCTGCGTGGCGACCGGCATCGGTTTGTTGTTGGACATGTGCTTATGCTCCCTGAAGAATCAATGCGCCCTGCTCGCTCATCACGCCGCCGGTACCGGAGACGTAGACGCTGTCGCAGCGACCCAATTGGCGTTCACCGGCGGCACCGGCGATCTGCGTCACCGCCTCGATCACCTGACTCATGCCACCGGCCGAGGCCGACTGACCGAAACTCAGTTGCCCGCCGTGGGTGTTCATCGGGAAATCGCCGCGCCATGTCAGGTCGTGCTCGCGAACGAACGCCATGCCCTCACCCTTGCCGCAGAACCCGGCATCTTCCAGGGTCAGCAAGGTGGTGATGGTGTAGCAGTCGTAGATCTGCGCGGCATCTACGTCCTTGGGCTTGAGCCCGGCCATGCTGAATGCCTGGCGCGAGGCCGGGCCGATTGGGGTGTTGAGCATGTCCTCGGCATAGGACGGCGACTTGAACGCCAGGTGCTCGCCAAACCCGGTAATAAAGGCCGGACGCTTGCGTGCCCGCGCCGCCACTTCCTTGCTGGTGATGATCAGCGCGGCGCCACCGGCCACCGGCATGACGATTTCGAGGACGTGCAGCGGGTCGGCAACCATCTTGCTCGCCAGCACCTGCTCGATAGTCAATGGCTGGCCGTAGAACATCGCCTGGGGGTTGGCCAACGCGTTGGTGCGCTGGTCGACGGCAATCTTCGCCATCGCCCGCTGGTCATAAGCGTACTGCGCGGCATAGCGCTGGGCGATCATCGCGTAGCCCGTGTTCTGGCCCATATGTCCGTACGGCAGGTCGAACTCCGCTTCGGGCGCGCCGAAGGCCGTGCTGTGCCCGCCAAAACGCATCGAGCGGGCCATCCAGCTCGGGTCCTCGTCAGGACCGAACGGCGCCATGCGCGCCGGGATCACACAGAGCACCGCCTGGCACAGACCCAGTTCGATCGCAGCAGCAGCGCGCCAGACCATGCCCACCGAAGTGCAGCCACCGAGGTCCACCACTTCGGCAAAATTCAGCCGCAGACCCAGGTACTCAGCGGCCATTGCCGGCACGAACACCGAGGCTTCGTGAAAGTGCGGACCGTTGATCACCAGCCCGTCGAGGTCCGAGGCCTTGAGCCCGGCATCACGCAGGGCCTGGGCTGCGAGGTCGGCGACCTGCTCGAGATGGAACATCTTCGGCGCGGTGGCGTATTTTTCCGGTTTGTATTGCGCGCTGCCGACAATGGCCGCGTGTCCTTTGAGTCCCATAGAGCCTCCCTGCCGCAGCGCCGGGCTGCGGCAATGACAAGATAATTGGAAGGCCCGTCAACGCAGCACGGGCCGAGGGTCGATCAGAAGCTGTATTTCGCCGAAAAGGTGGCGTAGTCGCGGTCGGCGAAGGGACGCTTGATCGGGTCCGGTTCGCCGAGGTAGGCGATGTACTTCAGGCCGAGCTCCAGGTTGCCCAGGTACTTGAAGGTGGTCCCGGCGCTCAGGCGACGGTCGCCGGCGACCCCGGCGATGCTGCCGCCCATGGGCGTGGCACCGCTGAACACGTTGGAGAAACTGAACGGCACTTCCAGGTCCCAGCCTTGGGCCACGCCCGGATAGCTGAACGAGGCGCCGACGGTGTAGGCACTGGAGGATTTGGTCTTCCAGCCACTGGGGGTGCTGAAGGTGTAGTCATCGGAAGGCGCCACCAGGCCGGCCACCGAAGGCAGCAGGTTCAGGCCCTGCAGGTTCGGCGCCGCCGAGGTCGCCTCGACACTGTCGACTTGCGTGCGAATGACTTCGGCGGTCAGGGTGGTCTGGCTGGCCCACGGCCGATCGCCGAGGATGCGCATCGCCGACAGCTGCATCTGCTGGCCCTTGCCCTTGGCCGGCACCGCACCGAGGCCGGTATTGACCATCACCGGCACGCCGTCGCGGTACGACCATTCGCCGCCGATCTGCACGTCACCGAGCTTGGTCGAGGCGCTGATACCGGTCAGCTTGATGTCTTCGAAGTACTTGATCCGATAACCGTTGGACGCCATGGCCAGCAGGCCGCCACCGACCGGCAGCGGGTTATAGCCGACCAGCGCAGTGGCCGGGTTCTTGTCGTGATAGTTGATGTGGAACAGCGACAGCTCGAGAGCCTGCACCGGGCGATAGCGCACCTGCACGCCCCACTGGCCGCTGTCGCTTGGATCGTCGGTGCCGCGATAGGCGATTTTCTGGCCGTTGGCGTAGATGAACTCGCGGCCCGGACCGACCACGTCACTGCTCGACAGGTAGCTTCCCACTGGCGGCAGCTCGGTGCCCTTCCATTCGTACTGGACGTAGGCGCCGAAGGTCAGTTGCGGATTGAGGCGGAACGAGCCGGAGAACTGGCCCACCGGCAGCAGCACTTCCTTGACCTCGACCCCGGGCTGCGCAGCCTTGACCGCGTCGGAAGGGTTTTGCACGCCGTTGACGCCCGGGTAGTACAGGCTCTCGCCCCAGGATTCGATATGCCGCCCGGCCTTGACGTCGAGCATGGTGTCGTTGTCGAAACGCCAGCCGCTGAACACATAGGCATCGAGCAGACGGGTACGGCCGCCGCTGTAGTAACGGGTGTCGCTGGTGAACTCGTCGTTGCGCCCGGTCTTGTTCACTGTCGATGGCGAGTCGTTGTCGTTTTCCTGGTGGTAGACGTCGTCGTAAAAGGTACTGCCACGCACCACGGCGCCGTAGTTGTCCTTGCGCAGGATCAGTTCGCCGAGGGCGCCGACACGGTTGGTGGTGAGGCCGCCCTGGTCGAAGTTGCGGTTGCCATCGTCGGCGTTGACCGACAGCAGTCGACGACTCTGGTCGGCCGTGCGCACGCCGATGCCGTAGCTGGTGGTCACTGCCCAGTCCATGGTCAGGCCGTTGTCGAATTCGATCGTATCGCCGGCCCAGGCCGGGCTCGACACCAGCGCCATGGCCGCCGCCAGACTGCTGACCTGAAACACGCTCGAAGCCATGACCCTGGAGTTATTTTTGTTGTTGTTGATCACACTGACTCTCCTCAACGGCAGCCGGGTGGCTGCCTGGACTGTTCAACACGGGCGCCGTGCAACCGGCTCAAAACACCTTGAGCGCAGAAGCCTTGCGCGCTCCCTTTACCGCGCACCGGTAGCGATAAAGCCCCCGGTCCTCTTCCCGCTGCAGCGACCCTTCGGCCACCAGGTAGTTGGCGTGGGCCAACGTTTCGCCAAGGGCCATCAGTTCGTCGAAACGCCCTGACAGCCTGGGAAACAACACGGCCATCAGCTCGAGCACGGTGCGCGGCTCGGCACAGCTGGCCAGCATCTGCGCCAGGTGGCCCTGGTGATGGGCCTCCAGTTGATCCAGGCGCTGATGCAGATTGAAAAACGGACGTTCGTGGGCCGGCAGTACCAGCACACTGTCGGGCAGACTGCGCAGGTGCTCGATCGACTGCAGCCAGTCGCGCAGCGGGTCGGCCAGGGGCTCGGTGGCGTGCACGCCGACGGTCGAGGTAATACGCGGCAGCACCTGGTCGCCGGAAATCAGCAAGCCGTCGGCGGCGGCATACAGGCAGGCATGCTCCGGCGAATGACCACGACCGATCACCACCTGCCAGGTGCGGCCACCGATCTGCAGCAGGCTGCCCTCTTGCAGGCGACGGAAATGGTTGAGCGGCGCTGGCAGGAAATGCGCGTTACTCATCACCGCGAACATCTCGCGGCTCTGCGCGTCGCTGACCCCGGCCTTGCGGTAGAAATCGAGGAAGTCCCAGCCCGGCGCCTGATCGGCGGGAAAGCGCACGTGCAGCGACTGGAACTCGCTGACGGTCATGTACACCGGGCACTGGAAACGCTCACTGAGCCAGGCGGCGACGCCGGCATGGTCGGAATGAAAGTGGGTGCAGACCACCGCCCGCAGCGGCAGGCCGCCACAGACTTCGCTCAGCACCCGGTCCCAGACCTCGCGGCTCTGCTCGGTGTTCATCCCGGTGTCCACCGCTACCCAGCCGTCGCCATGGCGCAAGAGGTAGAGGTTGATGTGATCGAGGCGAAACGGCAGCGGCATGCGCAACCACCACACGCCGGGTGCCACCTCACGTGCCTGGCCGGACTCCGGCGGCTGCACCCAGGGATAGCGCAGGCCGTCGCGCAGTTCATGGCCGTTGGCGTCGAGTTCAGTCATTGCCGGTCACCGCGAAGGGCGCGAGGCCGGCGCGGGCCAAGGCTTCTGGCGAATAAGGCACGTAGCTGCGCGCGGCCTCGTCGCGGATGAACAGTGGATCGGTACAACGCCGCGGGCAGTACCCCTGGCGTTGCAGATCGACCTTGCGCAGCTTGAAGCTGGCAGTCAGGTCGGCGGCCTGGGTGACCCGCACGAACACCGGCGCGGCATAACGCGGCAGGCGTGCATCGGCCAGCTCGAACAGCGCCGCCGGATCGAAATCACAGCCGGTCTGCATCAGCACCGCGGCCATGCCGGCACGCCCTTCCTGGCCCGGCACCTGCACGCCATAGACGTTGATCAGCTCCAGACCCGACAGATCGCCGAGGCCGTCGGCGACTTCCTGGGTCGAGACGTTCTCGCTTTTCCAGCGGTAGGTGTCGCCGATGCGGTCGACGAAATAGCAATAGCCCTCGGCGTCCTCGCGCAGCAGATCGCCGGAACTCCAGTAGGCATCACCGTCGCGGAACACGTTGCGGCGGATCTTGCTTTCAGTGGCTTCGCTGGAGGTGTAACCCTCGAAACGCCCGCCACCGATCTCCGGATGATCAACGATAAAGCCCATGGCTTCGCCGACCTCGCCGACCTTGCAGACCTGGTAGAAGCCGTGCTCGTCCCGTGGGTGGCAGTCGTTCTCGACGTCGTAGCGCACCAGGCGCAGGTTGGTCTTGTTCCAGTCCGGCACCCGTCCGCAGGAACCGAAGTAGTTGTCGACGTTGATCACCGCAGCATTCGCTTCGGTGGCGCCCCAGCCTTCGAATACCTGGATCGGCCCAAAGCGCTCCAGCCAGCGCTGCCAGGTGTCCGGCGCGAGCCCGGCGCCGAGCATGCAGCGCAGGCTGTGCTCGCGCTCACCGTCGCGAACCGGCTGGTTGAGCAGGTAGCGGCAAATCTCGCCGATGTACTGGAAGATGCTGATGC
The DNA here is from genome assembly GCF_019212185.1 of Pseudomonas fluorescens. Classification (NCBI taxonomy): domain Bacteria; kingdom Pseudomonadati; phylum Pseudomonadota; class Gammaproteobacteria; order Pseudomonadales; family Pseudomonadaceae; genus Pseudomonas; species Pseudomonas fluorescens. Next base: position 2,915,330 of record NZ_CP078138.1, on the reverse strand, counting down.
GATAGCGCGCTACGTCGATCCAGAATTCACGCACGCTGAACTTGCGGCGCACCACAATCGCCGCGCCGGCGCGCAGGGCGGTAGAGGTCACCGAGGTGGCGGCGGCGCCGTGATACAGCGGCAGGCAGCAATAGAACACGTCGTCCCGGGTGACGTTGAGGGTGACGTGCATGACGTCGCCCGAGGACATCCAGCGCATGTGGCTGTAGCGCGCAGCCTTGGGCAGGCCGGTGGTGCCAGAGGTAAAAATTAGCAGGGTCGGCGTCTGCGCTTCGATGTGCGCACGAATATCGCGTGGGAATGCGCTGCGCGGGGCTTGCGCGAGACGCGTGTCGAAATGTCCGTCGACGCCTTTGGGCAAGGCGCCGCTCCAGGGGTTCTCGGCATCGCGGATCAACCAGCACGGCAGCTCCGGCATGCCTTCGGTGGCCTGGATATTGGCCAGGCATTCCTCGCCCACCAGCAAGGCCTTGGCCTCGGTGGTCTGCAGTGCATGCAGCAACGGCTTGCCGCTGACCTGGGTGTTGATGAACGCCACCACCACCCCGAGCTTGACCAGGCCGAACCAGCTGCAGAAAAACGCCGGGCGGTTCTCCATGGCCAGGGCGCAGACATCGCCGGCGCGCAGGCCGTTGGCGTAGAAGGTGTGGGCCATCTGGTTGGCCCGCGCATCGACCTCGGCGTAGCTCAGGATCTGTTCGCCGTAGATCAGCAAGGGCCGCTCGCCCTGCTCCAGGGCCTGTTGCTCGAGGCGATCGGCCAGGGTGTAGAGGTCGCGGGGCTTGATCAGCCCGGCAGCGGCCGAACGTTGGTCGAGCAAGGCCTGGGTCTGCTCACGTGGCACCGGGTGACTCACCAGACCGCTGGGTAATTGCTGCTGGTTCATCGCGCACGCTCCTGGCTGACGGGGTAGTCCGAGTAGCCGGCGGCGCCCGGGGTGTACAGGGTCTTGCGATCGAAACGGCTCAGTTCCAGGCCACGACGCAGACGTTCCACCAGGTCCGGGTTGGCAATAAAATGACGACCGAACGACACGGCAGCCCCCTCGCCCGACGCGAGGGCGGCGCTGGCCGAAGGACCGTCGAAACCGTCATTCAGAATCAGTTGATGCGGGCTGTGCTGGCGTGCCAAAGCAAAGGCATCCAGGCCTTCCAGCGGCGAGCGCATGATGTGCAGGTAGGCCAGAGGCAAGTGCGCCACCGCCTGACAGAGGGCGGCGGCGGTGGCGGTCGGGTCCTGGTCGTCGATGTCGTTGTAGGGGTTGCCCGGGCACTGGCGAAACCCCACGCGACCGGCGCCGATGGCGTTGGCCATGGCCTCGATCACGTCCTTGGCAAAACGCACCCGGCTGTGGGCATCGCCGCCATATTCATCGTTGCGCTGATTGCTGCCCGAGGCCATGAACTGCATCGGCAGGTAGCCACTGGTGCAGTGCAGTTCGACCCCGTCGAAACCGGCCTGGCGCGCATTCAGTGCGGCCTGGCGGTAATCGTTGATGACCTGATTGATGGCGTGCAGCGTCAGGGCTTCGGGCTCGTCGGTGTCCACCAGGCCGTGGCTGTCGCTGAACACCTGGGTCCGTGCGCGCAGTGCCGATGGCGCCACGGTGGCGGCACCTTGGGGTTTGTTGTGGCGGCTGGCGGCGCGGCCGACGTGCATCAGTTGCAGGACAATGCTCCCGCCCTCGGCGTGCACCGCGTCGGTTACCCGTTGCCAGCCGGCCATCTGTTCGACACTGTAGATCGCCGGCGTGCGGCAGTAGCCCAGGCCACTGGCGGACGGCGCCGTGCCTTCGGCGACGATCAACCCGGCGCTGGCCCGCTGGCGGTAGTACTCGACCATGTCGCTGCCGGGGACGGCATCGGCCAGGGCCCGGCTGCGGGTCATGGGCGCCATGACAATGCGGTTGGCCAGTTGCAGCTCACCCAGGGTGACCGGCTCGAACAAGACGCTCATTGCAATTCCTCAGCTTCTTATTGTTTGCAGGCTGTCGTGGACTCGCCACGCCAGCGAAGATGAGCGCAATGATTGACGCTGGGCAGACGCGAAACATCGTCCGACAAGACTAGGTCGGCTATGGTGTCGAACGGTTGGCCCCACCGGCAGGAAATGGTCTGAATGGACGATGAAAATAAACTGCAGGCAACCGAGCATCGCGACCACCAGAACAAGAACCGGAGCACCCGCAGTGAACCAATCCCCCCCCGTGACATGGCGCACGCACTACGCGTTGTTCGTGCTCGCCAGCATCTATGTGTTCAATTACATCGACCGCCAGTTGATGGCGATCCTGATCGAGCCGGTGAAGCTGGAGTTCGGTATTTCCGACACCGGCATCGGCCTGCTGTCGGGGGTGACATTCGCGGTGTTCTATACCGTGTTCGGCTTCCCGCTGGGACGCCTGTCGGATCGGGTCGGGCGCAAGCCGGTGATCGCCTTCAGCTGCATTGCCTGGAGCCTGATGACCATGCTCTGCGGCATGGCCGGTAACTTCATGACCCTGCTGTTGGCACGCATTGGCGTGGCGGTTGGCGAGGCCGGCGGCACGGCGCCCTCGGTGGCGATGGTCTCGGACCTGTACCCGGCCAACCGCCGCTCCACGGCGTTGGCGTTCCTGATGCTCGGTTCCAGCCTGGGGGCGATCGTCGGCCTCGGCCTCGGTGGCTGGATTGCCCAGCACCACGGTTGGCGCTACGCCTTTTTGCTGATCGGTGCGCCGGGGATTTTCCTCGGCTTGCTGCTGTTGCTGACCGTACGTGCGCCCAAGCGGGTGATGCCGGTGAGCAACACGGTGGCGGCCGAGGACGGCTGGCTGGCGACTCTGGTCGAGCTGTTTCGCATGCCCTCCTTCGTCTGGCTGGTGCTCACCGGCGGCGCGGCGGCGATTGCCGGCTACGCCATCGGCACCTGGAGCCCGAGCTTTTTGATCCGCTCCCACGGCCTCAATCTGCAACAGGCCGGTTTTCTCGTGGGGGTGGTCGGCGGCACCGGCTCGACCATCGGCACCCTGGTCTGCGGCGTACTCACCGACCGCATGGCACGCCGCGATGCCGGCTGGCAGATCGGCGTACCGCTGCTGGGCACGCTGATCAGCATTCCGTTCGCCCTCGCCTACTTCCTCTGGCCCCAGGGCACGGCGTTCTACATCGGCAGCACTGCGGTACCGCAAGCCTTTCTGTTCTACAGCGCCTTCGGTTTCTTCGGCGTGTGGTGGGCGACGCCGTGCCTGAGCGCGATCACCCACCTGTTCCCGGCGACCCGCCTGGCCCAGGCCACGGCGATTTTCGTGATGGCCATGACCTTGCTCGGCGTCGGCGTCGGCCCGCTGTTCGTCGGCATGCTCAGCGACTTCTTCGTTCCGACCCTGGGCAGTGAATCCCTGCGCTATGCCCTGGCGGCCTCGGTGTCGATGCTGGTGCTGGCCAGCGTGTTTCTGGCCCTGGCGCTGCCGCGTTATCGGCAGCAGATCAAGCAGCCTGCGGCGGCGGTCAGCGCGCACGCCAGCGTCACTGCCTGATCGGTCTTTTCAGGCCATCACGCCGCTGCCACCTGCCCGGGTCGCAGCGGCTTTTTTATGAGGTGATTTCATGAACAACAACGCCATTGAGCTGTGCAATCTGCTGTACCGCTATGCCGACTACCTGGACAGCGGCCAACTGGTCGCCGCAGCCGAGTTGTTCCGCCATGCGCGGATCAAGCTGCACAACCATGACGGGTTTATCGACCACCAGGCCCTGCTGGGCATTTGGCAACAGCGCCTGAAGCTGTACCCCTGCGGCACGCCACGTAGCAAGCACCTCATCAGCAACCCGATCATCGAGATTGACCAGGCTTCGCAGACGGCGACGGTGCGCTCGTCGTACACGGTGCTGCAGGCCACTGACAGCCTGCCGCTGCAGATCATTGCGGCCGGAAGGTATGTGGATGAGTTCCAGTGCGTGGACGGGATCTGGCGTTTCAGTTTCCGTGATTATTCATACCTGGAAATGAGCGGGGATTTGAGCGGGCATCTGGCAGGGTAAACCTGGATGGCGTTCAACTGTGGGACCGGTCCGACAAGCCAGCGCCCACGGGGTTTTGTGGCTGGTCGCAAGATCGGCGGTCACCACGCCCTCTGTGGGACCGAGCCTGCTCGGGATGGCGCCGGCAAATCCGGCATGTGTGTCGCCTGACACACCGCCATCGCGTACATCCAGACAATCCGCGTTATCGTTAACGTTTTTCGCCAGCAAGCTGGCTCCTAAAGGAGTTGTGCATACTGTCTAGTCCTGAAATAGGTTTACACCTGTTTCACCCTCAAAACGCCCGATGCACCGCATCGGGCGTTTTGCATTTCAACGATAGGTGCGGACGTTTGCTGTTGTAGATGCTTATCGACTCGTCGACCATTCGAATCGCCTCGGCAAGATCTCTAGGTCGGTGAAGCAGAAACTCTGTCTTCAAGATCCCGTTTACACGCTCCGCCAAAGCGTTCTGATAACAGTCGTACCCGTCGGTCATGGAGCACCTGACGCCATGTTTGGCATGCAACTTCTGGTAAAGATCAGAGCAGTATTGGGCGGATTCAACCGGTCGTCGCAACACCTTGATCGAGGTGTTTATGGGACGACCCGCAGGATGGATGCAAAAATTGACGGGCCGGGGAGCGATGCGTTCTCCAGGTGCACCCTCACTTCGTAATGAGATCGAGCGGCTATTTTGGGTGCAGATTGCAACAGGTATCACAAGCGAAAAGGCAGCACATGCCGTTGGCGTATCAACAGCGGTAGGTACACGCTGGTTCCGTCATCGAGGCGGGATGCCATTATTCATGTCGAATCACATATCAGGACGTTACTTATCGTTTGCAGAGCGAGAAGAGATTGGGCTGCTTCGAGCGCAAAGTGTTGGCGTTCGTGAGATCGCCCGTCGCCTTGGACGAAGCCCATCGACAATTTCACGGGAGCTGACACGAAATGCTGCTACCCGTTGCGGTCGGCTTGAATATCGAGCGTCAGTAGCGCAATGGAAGGCAGAACTGGTGGCCAAGAGGCCGAAACCAGCAAAGCTGGTCACTAACCCGCGACTGCACCAGTACGTACGCGACCGCCTTGAGGGCAAGGTTCAAGACGCCGATGGTCGTGACATCTCTGGGCCTCGGCAAGCGCCCTTCAAAGGTCGAAATAAACCGCATCGCAGTGACCGTAAATGGGTCAATGGCTGGTCGCCTGAACAGATTGCCAACCGGCTCCAGATCGATTTTCCGGATGATGAATCCATGCGCATCTCTCATGAAGCCATATATCAGGCGCTCTACATTCAGGGTCGAGGAGCTCTCAAGCGCGAACTGGTGAGCTGCCTGCGCTCAGGACGAGCATTGCGCGTGCCGAGAGCCAGAGCGCAGGCCAAAGTGTGGGCACACGTCAGCGAGGACGTCATGATCTCCAGTCGCCCTGCTGAGGTAGAAGATCGGGCTGTACCCGGGCATTGGGAGGGCGACCTGATCATCGGTCTGAACCGTTCTGCGATTGGAACTCTGGTCGAGCGCTCAACTCGATTTACCATGCTCGTCCATCTGCCCCGCGAGAAAGGTTATGGGCTAATTCCCCGCACGAAGAACGGCCCGGCGCTGGCTGGCTATGGGGCTGTTAGTATGGCCAATGCATTGAAGAAGACGGTGACTGATCTTCCCATCGAGCTGTGGCGATCTTTGACCTGGGATCGTGGAAAGGAGCTGTCGGATCACGCTCGATTTACCATCGAGTCCGGAGTAAAGGTTTTCTTTGCTGATCCACATAGTCCATGGCAGCGCGGCACAAACGAAAATACGAACGGCCTTCTACGGCAATACTTCCCGAAAGGCACTGACCTCTCTCGTTGGAGTGCTCAAGAAATACAGGCGGTAGCTCACGTACTTAACACTAGACCTCGAAAAACACTCGGCTGGAAAACACCTGCCGAAGCACTGAATGAGTATCTAAAGTCTGTACAACAATCCAGTGTTGCGACGACCGGTTGAATCCGCCTTGCGAGCCGCGATCTGAGTGATGCACCAGCGCCTGATCCGTTCTTCTGTTCCTTAGAGCCTTGTTCATTGCCTGTATGACCGATTCGGTGTGCAGGGTTTCATGCACGTGATGGCCGACGATTTTGCGAGAGTAGGCATCGGTCACCAAGCTCACATAGGCAACGCTTTGTTGGGTAGGCAAATAGGTGATGTCCGCCACCCAGACCTGCTCGGGGCCCGTAGCAGTCACTTGATCAGGGCCAGGTTTTAACCGATTCGGATGTCGGCGGAAGCGATGATGGCTGTCAGTGGTCTTGTGATAGGCGCGCTTGCGAGGAACCAGTTGCCGATTGTCTCGCAAGATATCGAATAGCCGATCTCGACCTACCGTTTGCGTCAGCTCAGGCTCCGCCTGCATAAGGCCATGCAGCTTACGAGTGCCCAACCGGGGCATCTGAAGACGTGTTTCCAGGACAAAACCCAGCACTTTCTGAGCATGACTGGCTTGCGCGTCATAAGCCCGGTTTCGTTTGTAGTACGCCTGCCGGGATATACCCAGAAACTGGCAAGCCCTCTGAATACTCAGGCCTTGGACTTGCCCTTGGGTGAGGACTTGCCGGATCGCTTTTTTACGATAGAAACCCCGTAATCGTTCTTCAACACGTCAACCACCGCTTCGAAGAATTGGGCTTTCTGATTGGCAAGGGCTAGCTTTTCCTCCAGCTCCTTGATTCGCTGCTCAGGCGTCAGAGGCAAACTTTGCTCGTCCATCGGTCGGCTCCTCTGGGTACGAATAGAGGCGCCTTGGCTCCAGTCCTGCCGCCCATGCTTGCGTAACCACACCAGCACAGTCGACCGCCCCTGAATCCCATAGCGCCGTTGAGCCTCTTTATAACTCAACTCGCCTTTTTCGACCTGATCAACGACTGCCAATTTAAAGCCCAGCGTGTAATCACGTTGGCTGCGCCTTTTTCCCGTATCCATTGGTTCCTCCTGAAGATAAGTCAGAAGGTGTAAACCTTATTCAGGACGAGACATACGACAAAAAAAGGCCTCGCCAGTTACCCGGCGAGGCCTTTATCACTGCGGTTTGCGATTAGCGACCGATCGCCCGCGCCGCGTCGGCGGTGTACTGGTCCGGAGTGAACTTGCCTTCGTTGAGGATCGGGCCTTTTTTCGCTTCGTTGGACATGCCGTAGCCGGTGTACTGCCCGGAGTTGAGGTCCATGAAGAACTGCGAGCCGGCCTGCCAGCCGCTCATGTCAGGGTGGTAGTAGTAGTTGACCATGGCATGTTTCCACAGCTGCCCACGGGCATCGTAGTTATCGGCCATGACTGCGTTCCAGGTGTCCTCATCAATGAACAGCACGCGCTTGCCATAGACGTGACGAAAGCCCTCTTTCAAGGTCGCCTCCAGTACCCAGACACGCCGAAGTTCGTAGCGCATCACATCCGGATTGGGATGGTTGGGCGTAAGGATGTCGGCGTACTTGAGGGTGCCTGAGTTGGGCTTGAAGGCGTTGGCCGGGGTGTAGATCTCGCGCTTGCCGATCAGCTTCCAGCTGAAACGCTCTGGCGAGCCATTGAACAGGCGGTCCTCGTCGACGGTCATGGTGCCGTTGGTGCCGATCATCGGTTGGTCGTAGCCGTAGCCCGGCAACTGCCGCACACGCCGGGTCGAGGGGCTGTAGGACCAGGCCTGGCGCGATTCGGTGACGAAGTTATAGGGCTCGTGGGCAATGCTCAGCGTGCCGTTGTCGCGCGCCGGTTTGAGGGTCATGTTGTTGCTCATCGCCTGGATCTTACCCTCAGTCGCGGGCTCGACCGTTGGCGAGTTGGCCTGCGACAGGTTACGCGCATAAGCACGACCCCAACCGATGCTGCCGTTGGGCAGGACCGACGCCAGGTCGGTGGTTTTTTCCTCGGTGTAGGCACGCGCTGGCAACTGGTGGTTCCACAGCAGCTCCATGCCGTTCTTCGGAATCGGGAACGGCACCTGGCCCAGGCCCTCAAAGCCCGCACCCTCATTCACCAGCTTGGCGTTCAGCGCGTTTTTCATCGCGCGCTGGCAGACGTAGTCGGGATAACGGAAATCCCGATGACCGGGGTAGATGTTCATCTTGTAAGTGGTCGGGTATTTCTTCAGCAGCGCTTTCTGGCCCTCGGTCAGGTTCGCCTCGTACTGGCCCATGTTCTGCGCGGTGATCACCAGGATCGGCTTCTCCGCCGCATAGGGATCCACTGGTTGGTCGCCGGAGTACTTCACATGGTTCCAGCCCGGCACCTCGCCCAGGTACTTGCCGGTGTAGGGCGGGATGGTGCCTGCCGCGTTGCCCGCCTGCTCGGCGCCGACGCAGGTCAGTTCCTTGCCCAGCTTGGCGGCTTCCTGGGGGGATACCTCGGCGTGCGCGACGCTCAGCAGCCCGGTATTGGCTGTGACGGCGACCGCGAGCATGAGACCTGTTCTTGTTATTTTCATGTATTGCCTCCTTCGCTGATAAGGCTGTGTGGGATGCAGCCATTGTTCGCCTTCTGCCGGCCCCAACATCGTCCGGAAAGACTAAGCAGGCGTCATACGCCCAATTTTTCCTGCAGTTGTGCCTTGAGCACCTTGCCGGTGGCGTTGCGTGGCAAGGGTTCGAGGGAGCGATAGACCTGGGCCGGCACCTTGTAGGCGGCCAGGCGCGTGGCGATGAAAGCGCGGATCTGTTCTTCATGGGGCAGCGAGCCTGACTGGCCATGCACCGCCAACCCCACCACCTCACCGAGCAACGGATCGGCCATGGCGAAGGCCGCCGCTTCGAGCACACCGCTCATGTCGAGGATGCAGGTCTCGATTTCCGCCGCGGAGATCTTCTCGCCACCGCGATTGATCAACTCCTTGACCCGCCCGGTGATGCTGAGGAAGCCTTCGTCGTCGAGATAACCGATATCGCCGGTGTCGAGCCAGCCATCACGCAGGGTTTGCGCGCTGGCCTCGGGCAAGTTCCAGTAGGCGCTCATCAGGGTCGGCGAGCGCAGCCAGATCAGCCCTCGGGTGCCAGCCGGTTGCGGCCGCTGGGGGTCATCGCCAATACGGATATCGACAATCGGCAAGGCCCAGCCGGCGGTGGCCGGTTTGTAGACGAAGGGATCGCCACCGATTGCCGCGCCGATGCCGTTGCTTTCGGTCAGGCCATAACCGGCGCCGCCGATCACGTCGGGCTTGAGCTTGAGCATGTTGTCCAGCACCCCGGCGGACGAGGCACCGCCGCCCAGGCCGAGGCCGAACAGGCTGGCGGTGTGCTCGGTGCCGAAGCGCGGTGAAGCCAGCAACTGCTGCATCATCACCGGCGCACCGTTGAACTGGGTGCAACGTTCGTCACGCACCAGGTCCAGCGCCTGTTCCACGTCCCACTTGTACATCAGCAGCAAACGCCGGCCGCCGCGCAGGGCCGAGAGAAACTGCGCATGCAGGCCGCTGACGTGAAACAGCGGGACCGCGGCCAGGGTAGTCGGGGCGAAACCGCTGTTGATCACCACGCCGATCCGTTCCGGGGAACTCATGGCGCAAAATGCGCCCTGGAACTCCAGGGCAAACAGCGCCTGGCAGATCGCCCGATGGCTGGACACGGCGCCCTTGGCACGGCTGGTGGTGCCGGAGGTGTAGAGGATCAATGCGGCCGAATCAGGATCGATCAGCAGGCTGGGCAGTGGTTGTGCCGGGGCACTGATCAGTGCTTCATAACGCCGGCAATATTCCGGCAACGGGCCTTGCGTGGCGCCGACCACAATGGTCGCGCGCTGTTCGCGGTCGAGGTCGCTGCGCAGTGTGTCGAGGCGCGTCTGGTCGCACAGCAGCAGGCGCGAGCCGCTGTCCTGCAGGGCGTATTGCAACTCGTCGCGCAGGCCCCAGCTGTTGAGCGGGACAGCGACCGCGCCACAGCGCTGGATCGCGGCGAACGCCACCAGCCACGCCGGCTGGTTGCGCATGGCAATTGCCACGCGTTCGCCAGGTTGAATGGCGAACTGCGCAATCATCTGCCCGGCCAGGCGGTCGGCCTGATCGAAGTATTGCTTGAAGGTCAGGCGTTGGGTCTGCCAGACCAGGAATTCACGGTCACCGTGAACCCGCCCGGCATCGAGCACCTGCAGCAGGTTCTGCGCGGCATGCCGGAAGTAGCGTGGCGCGCCGTCATCGGGGGTCACCACCTCGAATGGCGCACCGGGGGCAATCAATTGCCGCCAGGCGGTTTGCCAGGGTTCTATGTTCATTGTTGTTGTCTCCAGAACAGCTGAAGGGTCTGTGGGATTGGGTCTACTCAACTGCCGAATGCCCCAGCGACCCCTGTGGAGCTCGCCTGCTAGCGATGAGGCCGGCACATCCACCCTCTGCATGGCCTGAGACTCCGCCATCGCTAGCGGGCTAGCTCCCACAAGGGATTTGGGTGGTGCTCAATGCCGGGGCTCAGGTATTGGCCGCATACCGCTCACAATGAAAATCCCGATCCCCCAGGCACGCCTGCGCAACACGCACATGCTTGAGGTACAGGCCGACATCCAGTTCATCGGTGACGCCGATCCCGCCGTGCATCTGCACCGCTTCGTTGGCGACCTTGATCGCGGTGTCGCCGGTTTTCCATTTCGCCAGGCTGACCAGGCGCGCGCGCTGTTGCGCATCGACACTGCTGTCGTCGAGGCTCCCCAGCGCGGCCATCAATGCGCTGCGGCTCAATGCCAGGTCGACGTACATCTGCGCGGCGCGATGCTGCAGGACCTGGAAACTGCCCAGGCGGGTCTCGAACTGCTCGCGGGTCTTGAGGTATTCCAGGGTAGTGGCGAACAACTGCTCGGCCATTCCCAGCAACTCCGCCGCGAGACACACACGACCACGGTCCAATGCCGTTTCGAGCACCGACCAGCCCTGCCCCAGCTCGCCCAGCAAGGCGTCGCTGCCGAGCTGCACCTGATCCAGTTGCAGGCGTGCGACATTGCGCGAATCGATCAACGACACCGCGCTGACGTTCAGGCCCGGCGCATCCGCCGGCAGCAGGAACAGGCTGATGCCCTGGGTATCGCCCAGTTGCCCGGACGTGCGCGCCGCCACCACATAGGCATCGGCGCCAAGGCCATCGACCACCGCCACCTTGTCCCCCTGCAAGCGATACCCCGAGCCCTCGACCACGGCCTGCAGGGCGATTCGCCGTGGTTCGTGGCGCGACTGTTCGTCGACGGCCAGGGCCAGGCGTTGTTCGCCGCTGATCAGCGCCTGCAGCCAATGAGTCTGTTGTTGCGCGTTGCCTGCCAGGTGCACCAGCGAGCCGCCGAGGACCACGCTGGACAGCAACGGCATGGGTGACAGGTTGCGGCCCATGGCCTCGAAGATCGGCCCCAAGCCCTTGCAACCGAAGTCCAGGCCGCCGAAGGCTTCCGGAAAGGCAATCGCACTCCAGCCCAGCTCCACTGCGTCGCGCCACAGCTGCGGGTCGAAGCCCAAAGGCGCGGCCTCATCACGCAGTCGACGCTGGGCCGTGACCGGGCTACGGGCAGCGAGAAAATCCCCGGCACTGTCGGCCAGCAAACGCTGTTCATCGCTATAACGCAGGCTCATTGATTGGCTCCTTTCTTCGCGTCGGGCAAGCCCAGCACGCGCTTGGCGATAACGTTCAACTGGATCTCCGAGGCGCCGCCGGAAATGGTCAGCGCGTAGCTGTTCAACCAGGAGCGGGTCACCGCCAACTGCTGTTCGCTGAACGCCTCGCTGTGCCAGCCGAACGCCGTGCCGCCCATGGCATCAAGCAGCACTTCGAACTTGTCGCGCTCCTGCTCGGTGTGCACCAGCTTCATGATCGACATCAGGCCACTGACGTCTTCACCCGCCCGCCCCTCCTCGCCCATGCGCTGCACGGTGAGGTTGTAGGCCTGCTCGTTCATCGCGCAGGCGGTGGCCCGAGCGTGCAAGGCGTGCTCGCTTTGGCTCTGTGGTGCGGGTACGTACTCGCGCATCAGGCCCAGCAGGTCGACGTGGGACGGCAGGCTGAACTCGCCGAACTTCGACATCGCCTTACGCTCGTGTTGCAGCAGGTACTTGGCCAGGTTCCAGCCGCCGTTCAACGGGCCGATCAACTGACTCTTGGGCACTTTCACGGCGTCGAAGAACACCTGGCAGAACGCCGATTTGCCGCTGATCAAATCAATCGGCTGCGGCTTGACGCCGGGGCTGCGCATGTCCAGCACAATCAGGCTGATGCCTTCGTGTTTCGGCGCGCTGAAATCGGTGCGCACCAGGGCGTACATCCAGTCGGACTTGTCGCCGTAGGAGGTCCAGATCTTGCTGCCGTCCACGACGAAATGATCGCCGGCATCACGGGCGGCCATTTTCAGGCTGGCCAGGTCGGAGCCGGCGTTCGGCTCGGAGAAACCCTGGCACCAACGCACTTCGCCACGGGCAATCGGCGGCAGCAGGTCGCGCTTCTGTTGTTCGCTGCCGTAGGCCAGCAACACCGGGCCGAGCATCCAGATGCCGAGGTTGATCTGCGGTGGCCGGCACTTGATCCGGCGCATCTCGCTTTCCAGCACCGCCAGTTGTTCTTCGCTCAGGCCGGCGCCGCCGTACTCCTCGGGCCACTCGGGGCAGAACCAGCGCTTATCGCGCATGCGCTCGAACCACAGCTGCGCGTCTGCGCTGGGAAACTCCGGATTCTGGCTGCCCCACACCACATCGCCTTCGGCCATCGCGGTGCGCATCGACTGCGGACAGTTGGCCTCCAGCCAGGCACGGGTGTCGTGCCGGAATTGCTCGATAGTGCTCATCAATGTCCCCTACGACTCGCCCCGGATGCAGGGCGAGTACGGTTCTTTTTGTTGGATTGGGACCAGCGTCAGCGCTGCGCCCGTGGCATGCCGAGACCGAACTGGGCGATCAGCTCGCGCTGGATTTCATTGGTGCCGCCGCCAAAGGTCAGGGTCACCGAACTGCGCAGCTCGTACTCCAGCTCGCCCTGCAGCAGGGTCGCCGCCGAGCCGCTGCGCATCGAACCATTGGCGCCGACGATGGCCGCCAGCTTGCGCAGGATCTCGATGGCCGATTCCGAGCCGAACACCTTGGTGGTCGAACTCAGGGCCACGTCCATGCGCTCGTGTTCAAGGTCGGCGGCGATGCGCATATTGATCAGGCGCATCGCCTCCAGCCGCGCGTAACACTCGGCCAGGGAACTGCGCACCCAGGCCTTGTCCATCGCCCTCCGCCCTTGTTCGTCGCAGGCCCGCGCCCACAGGTAGACCCGACGAAACAGCGCCACCACCTTGTCCGACCAGGTGCCCAGGCCGAGGCGCTCGTGGTTCAGTTGCGAGGTGATCAGCTTCCAGCCGCCGTGCAGCTCGCCCACCAGCATCTCGTTGGGCACCCGCACGTTGTCGTAGTAAGTGGCCGTGGTCGGAATGCTGGTGGTCGGGATCAGCGTGTGGGAGAAGCCCGGCGTGGTGGTGTCGACGATCAGCAGGGAAATGCCTTTGTGCCGCGCCTGCTCGGGGTCGGTACGGGCCGCCAGCCAGATGAAGTCGGCGGATTCGGCACCCGAGGTCCACAGCTTGTTGCCGTTGACCACAAAGCCGTCGGCGTCCTGGCGGGCGCTGGTTTTCAGCACCGCGAGGTCACTGCCGGCACCCGGTTCCGAGTAGCCGATGGCGAACATGATTTCACCGGCGGCAATGCCTGGCAGGAAGCGTTCTTTCTGCAACGCGCTGCCATGGGTCATCAAGGCCGGGCCGACGGTGCTGATGGTGACGAACGGCAGCGGCGCGCCGGCGATGTTCGCTTCTTCGAAGAAGATCAACTGCTCGGTGGCGGCGAAGCCCTGGCCGCCATGGGCCTTGGGCCAGCCCACCGCCAGCCAGCCATCGCGACCCATCTGCCGGATGGTCTGGCGGAACAGCTCGCCGCCTTCCTTGCCACGCAGCTGGTCGCGCATGTCCGGGGTCATCAGGGCCTGGAAATAGTCCCGCACCTTATGGCGCAGGGCGTGTTGTTCGGGAGTGAGGTCGACGAACATCTGCTGCTCCTTAGGCTGCGCCGAGAATCAGGCCGCTGGTGGGCACGCCGGTACCGGCGGTGACCAGCACGTTCTGCACATCCGCCACCTGGTTGACCGCCGTGCCACGCACCTGGCGCACCGCTTCGGCGATGCCGTTCATGCCGTGGATATAGGCCTCGCCCAGTTGCCCGCCGTGGGTGTTGATCGGCAACTTGCCGCCGCGAGCGTGGTGCCCGGCACGGATGAACTCCTTGGCCTCGCCACGTTTGACGAAACCGAACTCTTCCAGCTGCGGCAGTACGAACGGGGTGAAGTGGTCGTAGATCACTGCGGTCTGGAACGCCTCCGGCCCCAGACCCGACTGGCGATACAGCTCCCGGGCAACCACGCCCATTTCCGGCAGCCCGGTGATGTCTTCGCGGTAGAACGAGGTCATGCTCTGCTGGCCATGGCTGATGCCCTGGGAGCCAGCCTTGATGGTCACCGGCTTTTGTCGCAGGTCACGGGCGCGCTCGGCCGAGGTGATGACCATGGCCACCGCACCGTCGGACTCCTGGCAGCAATCGAGCAGGTGCAACGGCTCGCAGATCCAGCGCGAGGCCTGGTGTTCTTCAAGGGTGATCGGCTTGCCGTGGAAGAACGCCTGGGGGTTGGTCGCGGCGAAATCCCGCGCCGCCACCGCGACCCGGCCGAAGTCTTCGCTGGTGGCGCCATAGGTGTGCATGTAGCGCTGGGCGAACATCCCGACCCAGGCCGCCGGCGTGTGGAAGCCGTGGGGCATGTACCAGCCGTAGTTGACGTTGTCGAAGGTCGGCGTCGAGGCAAAACCGTAGCTGCCAGTGCCGAAGCGATACCAGGAACGTTCGTTCATCGCCCGATAGACCACCACCACCTTGGCCACGCCGGTCGCCACCGCCATCGCCGCGTGCATCACCGGCCCGCAAGCCGCGCCGCCGCCATGGGGCACCTGGGAGAAAAACTTGACGTCCTTGCACCCCAGCAGCCGGGCGATTTCGTATTCCGGGACCTTGTCCACCGAATAGGAACTGAAGCCCTCGACCTCACTCGGGTCGATGCCGGCGTCCTTGAGCGCGCTCAAGGTGGCCTCCATGGCCAGGCGCAATTCAGTGCGCCCGGAGTTCTTGGAAAATTCGGTCGCGCCCAGACCAACGATCGCGGCACGCCCGGAAATCGATGAATCAGTCATCTGTGTGTCTCCGGCTATCAGGGCAGGACCAGCGCGACCGTGCCGGTCACGTGGTTGCCCATGGAATTTTTGCCGCTCAAGGTGATTTCCACCGAGCGAGTCTGCGCATCGACAGCACTGACGCTGCCACTGAAGGTCATGCAGTCGCCGGGGTAATTCGGCGCACCGAGCTTGATTTTCAGCGCGGTGAACTGCGCCAGCGGACCGGCCCACTGCTCGACGAAACGCTGCACCAGGCCATTGGTGGTGAGGATGTTCATGAAGATGTGCGGCGAGCCCAGTTCCCGCGCCGCTTGCGCATCGTGGTGGCCGGGGAAGTAGTCGCGGGTGGCGATAGCACCGCCGTTGATCAGGGTCACGGTAATCGGCACCGCCAGTTCCGGCAGGGCTTCGCCGGCCCGCACGTCTTCAAAGCGCTTGGTGTTCTTGGAGGTCATATTTCCATCCCAGCTTGTCGTTATCGTTGAGCCAGTCGCCGAGGCGTTCCAGGTTTGCCGCCGAACCGCCCAAGGCAAGGCTCAGGCCGCGGCTCCAGTAGAGAAAACGGTGAATCGGGTACGTCAGGTCGACGCCAATACCGCCGTGCACATGCTGTGCGGCATGGCCGATGCGGTGCCCGGCTTCACAGGCCAGCCAGGCAGTGGCCAGGGCCTCGCTGGGCGCTGGCAGGTCGGCATCGATTCGGTAGGCCAGCTGCCACAAGGCGGTGCGCAAGGCTTCGACGGCGATATGGGTGTCGGCCATGCTCATCTGCACTGCCTGGAAGCTGCCGATGCTGCGCTCGAACTGCCGGCGCTCGCTGACATAGGCCACGGTGCGGCGGATCTGCTCTTCACTGCTGCCCAGTTGCAGGGCGGCCAGGGCGGCGACGCTGCGCAGCTCGAGCCAGGCCACCGCGTCACTGGGCAACAACGCCGCAGAGTCCACCGTCAGCCCGTCGATGTGCAGGTCGGTGACGGCTTCGCCGTGAGTCAGCACCGCCGGGATCCGTTTGATCTGCGGCGCCGAGAGGTCGAGAAGGACCAGCCGTGGCTGCCCTTCGGCCTGCACCACCAGCAGCGCTGCTGCGGCCTGATCGCCGAGGGACAGGGCCGCGACCCGACCGCTCAAGCTCCAACCCTCTGCCATCGGTTGCGCCTGCAACTCGATGCCCAGCGCGTTGTTCAGGCCGTCCAGGGACAGGCTCAGCAAGGCTGCGCCGGACGCCGCCCGGGCAATCCAGTGGCCATGCTCGCTGGCAGCAAAACGCGCCAGGGTTGCCGCCGCCAGTTGATGCCGCCACAACGGCACCTGGGCCAGGGCCTTGCCCTGGGCCTGCAGCACCAGCATCAGCTCGGTCATACCCAGGCCACTGCCGCCATGCTCCTCGGGAATCGCCAGGGCCTGCAGGCCAGTCTCGATGCACAACGCCCAGAGCGGCGCCATCATTGGCTCGCCACTGACATCCCACTGGCGCATGTAGTCGTCATGGCAGTGGTCGACAAACAGTCCGTCGGCCATCTCGGCAATGGCGCGCTGGTCTTCGCTCAATTCGAAATCCATTGGGGGCTCCTATGCCTCTACCGGCCGGAATAGCGGCAGGGTCTGCTGGTCATCGAAGGTCTGGAACTCGACCTGCAGACGCTGGCCGACCTTCAATTCGCTGCGCTCGATGCCCACCAGCCCGGCGATCAGGCGCACGCCCTCGGCCAGCTCGATCAGGCCGATCGGATTCGGGTAGTCGAACGGCGGCACTTGCGGGTAATGCATGACCACGAAGGAATACAGAGTCGCTTCTCCGCTGGCTTGCACGGTGTCCCAGTCGAAGCTGTGGCATTCGATGCACACCGGGGCCGGCGGATGGCGCAGGGTCTGGCACGCACTGCAACGCTGGATCAGCAGTTGGCCTTGGGCGCAGCCTTCCCAGAAGAACCGCGTGTCATCGCTGATCCCCGGCAGCGGGCGCTTGGGCTTGACCGGTGCAGCGTCGACCTTGGCAGGTGCCTGAGCATGCGCCGGGCGGAACTTGAACACGCGAAACAGTAACTCGCCCACCGGCTCGTCACCGCTGGCCTTTTCGACAAAGTGGCTCATCACCAGGGTGACGAAGAAACCGGTGCCGAGGGCGGTGGTTTTCTCGTCGCTGACCGCATCCAGGCGCGTCGTGTAGTAGAGCTTTTCACCGAGGCGCACCGGACGGGTGAAGCTCAGCTCGGAGTTGACCGCCACCGTGGAACTGTAGTCGTAGGCTTCCATCTCCTTGAGCACCTCGTAGGGGTTCTCGTCGGTGGAGCCAGGCGGATAGTTGTTGGCGTGCAGGCCTTCCATCGTCCACACCTGGAGCATCGCAGGCGGGGCAATCAGGCCTTCATGCTGAGTGCCGAGGGCAAACTGCGGGTCGGTGTACAGCGGGTTGTCGATGCCCATGACTTCGCACCACTGGCGAATCATCGGCGCATTGATTTCGTCCCAGGCGTACACGCGGCCGTACTGGCGGCCCACCAGGGCGCGCACATTGGATAGCAATTGTGGATCAGCCAAAGTCGTCTCCTTCAGAATGAAGGCGGCGCCCGAACTCGGTCGCCGCAGTAGGTCGATCAGGTCGGCAATACTTGCGCGGCACCGAGGAATGCCGGGCGTTCGCCACCCCCGTGCAGCAGCAGGTTGCAGCCGCTGGCATAACTGGCCAGGGGCGATGCGAGGTACAGGCAGGCGTTGGCGATGTCTTCGGCGACTGCCATGCGCGCAGCCGGAATCCCCGCCGCCACGGCGGCAATCCCGGCTTCGGTGCCGTAGTGCAGATGAGCCTGTTCGGTCAGTACCAGCCCGGGGCTGACCGTGACCACCCGTACCTTCGGCCCCCACTCCACCGCCAGCGACTGCACCAACGCCAGCACCCCGGCCTTGGCCGCGCCGTAAGCGGCGGTGCCCGGCGAGGAACGCAGCGCACTGATGCTGCCGATGAACACGATGCAACCGCCCTGCGCCTGGGCCTGCATCAGGCGGTTGGCGTGCTGGGCGACGTTGAACGGGGCGATCAGGTTCAGGTTGATAATGCTTTCGTGAAAGCGCGGCGAGGCCGTGGCCGCATCGGCGGCCGGACTGCCACCGGCGTTGTTGATCACCACGTCGAGACGACCGAAGTCGCGCTCGATGCAGTTGAACAGGCGCTGCAGCGAATCGGGGTCGCGCACATCGGCCGCGATGAAGGTGGCGCGCCTGTCGCCGACGCTTGGCAGCTGTTCCGGCTCGCGCCGGGCACAGACAATCACCCGGGCGTTCGCCGCCAGGAATCCCAGCGCGATGCCGGCGCCGATGCCTTTGGTGCCACCGGTGATGAGTATCACCTTGGCGCTGAAATCAAGACCCGAATGCAGCTCCATCATGTGCTCCTTTTCTACTGACAAGGCTCACTCTAGGGAGGAACTGCAGGGCAAACTACGTCTGAACGGACGATGAAAGTTCGCCCTCGCGAACAGGACACTGGCGACCATTTACGGCTTTTTCAGGCTTAAGAGGATGACCATGTCCGACGTGTCCGCTACACCGGTCCTGCTGGAACACCCCCTGCCCGGCGTTGCCCTGCTGCGCCTCAACCGGCCCCAGGCGACCAACGCCCTGAGCCTGGAGTTGCAGGCGCTGCTGTCAGAGCATTTCAGCGAACTGGCGCTCGATCCGCAGGTGCGTTGCATCGTCCTGACCGGCGGCGACCAGGTGTTCGCGGCCGGGGGCGACATCAATAGCATGGCCGGGGTCGGTGCCATTGATATCTACAAGCGCCACACTGAGCGAGTCTGGGGGCCGATCCAGCATTGCCCGAAACCGGTGATCGCGGCGGTTTGCGGCTATGCCTATGGCGGCGGCTGCGAACTGGCGATGCACGCCGACCTGATCGTCGCCGGCCGCAGCGCGCGCTTCTGCCAACCAGAGATCCGCATCGGCATCATGCCCGGCATCGGCGGCACCCAGCGCCTGGTGCGCGCGGTGGGCAAGGTCAAGGCGATGCGCATGGCGCTGACCGGGCAGCCGATCACTGCTGAAGAGGCTTGGGTGGCCGGCCTGGTCAGTGATCTGGTGGATGATGATCAGGTGCAAGCCCATGCCCTGGAGTTGGCGCGGGTCATCGCGGCAATGCCGGCGCTCGCTGCCGAGCAGATCAAGGAGGTAATCCTCGCCGGCATGGATGCACCGCTGGAGGCGGGCCTGGCGCTGGAGCGCAAGGCCAATGCGCTGTTGTTCGCTTCGCGGGATCAGAAGGAGGGGATGCAGGCGTTTATTGAAAAACGAGGGGCGCGGTTTGTGGGGAGTTAGGCGCGGGCGATGCGTCATGTGAGCTGCGAATATTCTGTGGGAGCTAGCCTGCTAGCGATGGCTTTTTTCCGGTGTACGCCGAAAGATAGCCATCGCGAACAAGCTCGCTCCTACACAGGAGCAGGGAAGCAAAGGAGCGAACCCATCGCTTAGATACTCATCACCATCTGCCCGCTGTCTATACGCAACTCCACCCCATTGATCGCCCTCGCCTCGTCACTGGCCAAAAACAACACACTGGCCGCCACATCCTCGGGCCGGCACATTCGGTTCATCGGGTCGCTGTCGATGGTCAGACGGTCCGGGTCGACACCCTGGGGAAATCCGCCGCGGGTCATATCGGTCAGCACTCCATCCGGGTGCAGGGTGTTGCAGCGGATGCGGTATTTGCGCCGCCGGCACAGCACCGCCACCGAGCGCGACAACGCCGCCACGGCGCCCTTGGAGGCGCTATAGGCCAGGTAATCGTCACGCCCGGCCAGGGCTGCAATGGACGACAGATTGATGATCGAGCCACCGCGGTCCTTCATCAACGCAATGCCTTCACGACAGCCGAGGAACACGCTGTCGGCGTTCACCCGCAGCATTTTGTGCCAGTCGGCGAGGCTGGTTTCTTCGAGGCTACCGCAGATCAGGATCCCTGCATTGTTGACCAGAATATCCAGGCGTCCGTAGTGCTCGCGCAGATGGCCGATCACCTCGCGCCACTGCTCCTCGCTGCTGACATCGTGGCGGATAAAGGCGGCCGCCGCGCCGAGTTCGGTCGCCAGGGCCTGGCCAGCTTCGACATCGAGGTCGCTGATCAGTACCCGAGCGCCTTCGGCCACCAACGCCCGCACGCTGGCGGCGCCGATGCCCCTGGCGCCACCGGTGACCAGCGCCACCTTGCCGTGAACCCGGCCGTTGCTGTTTGTTGAGTCGGTCATGGTGTCATCTCATGTGCGTGGGTCGAGGGGGATGGCTGCGCAGCACGGGCCACGCTGGCCCCGGCGCGCCGGCCGGAGAACACACAGTCAGCCAGGGACAGGCCGCTGATGTACAGGTGCGAAGGGATGCCCAAGGCTGTGCGCCCGGCCGCATACAGTCCCGCAATTGCCTGGCCCTGGTCATCCAGTACCGCGCCACTGCCCTCATCCACCCGCAGCCCGCCAAGGGTCAAGGCGCCCAGCGGAAACACCGGGTTGGTCACGGAAATATCGCAGGCGTAAAACGGTCCCTGCTCCAGCACCTGACGCCCGCCCTCGGACTTGCCGAACGGCTCCGGCGCCTCGCCACGGGCAGCGGCGTTGGCGGCCAACACCGAATCGCGCAACGCTGCCGGATCCATCAAGGTGGCGCCGGCCAGTTCGCTCAAGCTCTGGCCCTTGCGCACCTTGAACAGCATCAGTGCCAGCGCCGGAAAACTCTGGAACCACCAATAGCCCCCGAACAACGCCTCGCGAATCGCCTTCTTGCGCAACGGTGCATCGAGCACCAGCCAGGCCTTGCCGCCCTGCTCTTCCATCAATGGCTGGCCGAGGGTGGCGCCGTAGACTTCTTCGTTGCAAAAGCGCTGGCCTTGACGGTTGACGACGATGCCCTTGTGCCAACTGTAGGGCGGATTGAGAAAGCGCCAGGCCGAGACCCGCTCAAGCCCGATGCCCTGCCCGCCAACACTGGCGCCCAGGCGCAGGCCGCTGCCATCGCAACCGGTGGCGCCGACCTTGAAGTTGCGACGAAATTTCGGCGCGTGTTGTTCGAGCATCTGCCGATTGAAGATGAAACCGCCGGTACTGAGGATCACCCCGTTGCGTGCCCGAACCCGGCGTGGTCGTGCGAAATCCCGTTCCAGCTGGCAGATTTTCTTGCGCAGCTTGTTGCAGTAGCCCGGGGCAAAGTTCTGCAGGCGTTCAGCGCGCGCCGCGAGGCGGGCATGCAATTGCGCTTCTCGACTGCCTTCGGCCAGGCACCAGAACTCGACACCCAGCACCCGCCCCTGCGCATCAACCACCAAGCGCCGTGCGGCGGCCTGCAACAGTGGTCGGGCGCCGGCTTTCAGACATGCTGCCTTGAGATGGGCAAACAACACCGCGCCACCCTGGCCCTTGCCCACGGTGCGATGCCCGCGTGGCGCTGGCGGCAACGGCCCGCTGTGGCTCGGTACCAGCTCGTTACCCGAGTAATAAAGGAAGTAGCCATCGGACGGATAGGAAGTCTTTCCCCCCGGCGGCATCTGGTGTCCGTAGGGTGCGCCGTGGCCTTCCAGCCATTGCAGGTTGCTCACGCTGTCGGCACAGAAGCGCCACAGGGTTTCGTCGCTGACCACATTGCAGGTTTCATGCTTGAGGTAGTCGAACATGGCTTCGGGACTGTCGTTGAAGCCGGCCGCCTGTTGATGACGGGTGCCGCCACCGGCATACACCACCCCGCCGCTCTTGGCGCTGGCACCGCCGCCGGTGAAGCGGTCGGCGATCAGCACGTCGGCACCTCGGGCGCATGCCTCAAGGGCGGCGCAGGCACCGGCCGCGCCCCAGCCCACTACCAGCACATCGCACAATTGGTCCCAGGCGACGCTGCTGCTGTCGTCCACGTGCAAGGCTGGCAGCACCTCTGTGGCGGGAAGATTTTCAGACATCGACATAGCCCACCTCCTAACCCTGGCGCGCCAGGTGATTGGCGGCGACGTAGCCGAAGGTCATGGCCGGCCCGAGAGTGCCGCCGGCGCCCGGATAGCTGGTGCCCATCACCGATGCCGAGCAGTTGCCGATCGCATACAGGCCGTCGATGGCGCTGCCGTCTTCGCGCACCACCTGGGCGTGTTGGTTGGTCAGCAGACCACCTTTGGTGCCGATATCGCCGGCATCCAGGCGCATCGCATAGAACGGGCCTTTGCGCAGCGGCGCCAGGCACGGGTTGGGCTTGACGTTACTGTCGCCGTAATAGCGGTCGAAGACGTTGCCGCCACGGCCGAAGTCGAGGTCGACACCGGAGCTGGCGTAATCGTTGATTTTGCGCGCGGTGGCTTCCAGGCCGGCGGCATCGACACCGATCTGCCGGGCCAGGCCCTCCAGGGTCTCGGCCTTCCAGTACAGCTTGTTCAACCACTCTTTGCGCAGGCGGCTGTCGGGCACCACCTGACCCGGCATCAGCGGGCCCATGGCGTAGTTGAAACGGAAATGCGCGTCGAAGATCACCCAGGCTGGAACCGATTTGCCGCCGGTCCTGTTGTCGTCCTTGTACATCGCATCGACGAACTCCAGGTACGGCGCCGCTTCGTTGACAAAGCGCTGGCCCTGGCCGTTGACCACGATAGCGCCGGGGAACGCGCGTTCGGCGAAGATCCCCCGGGGTTTATCTTCACCCGGTACGGCAATGGTCGGTGCCCACCAGGCCCAGTCCAGCAACGCAGTGGCCGCACCCTGTCCAAGGCCTGCGGTGAGTGCCGCGCCGGTGTTATTACCCGGCGGAGTGGCACTCCAGGCCTGGCGATTGGGCTTGGGCAGGTACTGGTCGCGCAGCGCCTGATTCTGCTCGAAACCGCCCGAGGCGAGGATCACCCCACGGCGCGCATACAGCTGGCGCACGGTCTCCCCCTGTTGCACGGTGATCCCGGTGACCCGACCGTTGTCGCTAATCAGTCCACAAAAATCGGTGTTGAGCCACAGCGGCACCTGACGATCCATCAGCGAGCGGCGCAGCGAGGCCACCAGCGAACTGCCGAGGGAGGCGCGGCGATCAATTTTGCTTTTGCTCTTGCGCCGCCATTTGAAGTCCAGCTTGTAGCGCAGCATCAGCTTCATGATCAGCAGGCGCCAGCCGAAACTGCGAGCCATGACCTTGTGCGCATCCCGCGCGGTCCAGGCGATACAGCCCATCAACAGTGTCGAGGGCGACGGCTTGCGCAGGTTGGCCAGTTCATCGCCGAGCAAGCTGGTGTCGAACAATTCCGGGTCAAGGGTGCGACCACCGGCCAGGGCGCCTGGCAGGTGCGGGTAATAATCGGGGTACTTGGCCGCCACCGCATAGCGTACCCGGCTGGTGCGGGTGAGCGCTTCGATCATCTTCGGCGCGTTGTCCAGGTAGGCCCGCAGGCGTACTTCCTCGACATGCTCGCCGGCCGCGGCCTTGAGGTAGGTCAGCGCGGTAGCATAGCTGTCGTTGCCGTTGATGCGGGCGAAGTAGTGGTTGTTGGGGATCCAGATACCGCCACCGGAAATCGCCGAGGTGCCGCCGTACTGGTTGCTTTTTTCCACCACCAGGACGCTTAAACCCTGGTCGGCCAGAAATACCGCCGAGGTCATCGCACCGGCGCCCGAACCGACGACGATCACGTCGTACCGGGCCTGAGACTGAACTTGAGCCGTCATTGTTGTTATGCCATTAGCTGAGGTCAGGAAGAAACCGCCGACGACGCAGCGGGTGCGCTGGCGGAGTGCAGCCCATGATCAGGGGTGCGAAGGGAGGGGTTCATCGTCAATCTGGACTAGGGGCAGTCATCCGCATCGCTCTCGGGTTCATCGCTGGCAAGCCCGCCCCTGCAGGGGTTGCGGTCGAACACAATTTCTGCGTGCACCGCGATCCCTGCAGGAGCTGGCTTGCCAGCGATGAGGCCAACCCATTCACCACAGGAAATGGGGATTACACCCTGGCCCTTCTGGCCGCCCACGGATGGGCCTGTTCCAGTTGTGCGGCGAGTCGCAGCAGGACGTCTTCGCCGCCCAGGTGTGCGGTGAACATCATGCCCACCGGCATGCCGCTGTCGCTCTGGCCCAGCGGCAGGGAGATTGCCGGTTGGCCGCTGACGTTGGCCAGCACGGTGAAGCCGGCGCTGCCCATGGCGTGGTTGACATAGGTGTCCCAGGGTTGGTCGAGGGACAGCAGGCCGAGTTTCGGGGTGAGGCTGCCGGTGACCGGCGACAGGATCACGTCAAAGCGCTCGAAGTGCTGTTCCATGGTCGCGCCAATGCTTTCGAACGACTGCCGTGCACGGTACAGGTCGACGCCGCTGCCGCCTTTCGAGCGTTGCAGGTTGACCCGGGTGATCTGTTCCAGATCCTGGGCCGTGGCCTCGCGACCAAGCACTTGCTGACGCTCCTCGATCAGGCTGCGCAGCGCAGTGCCGATGACCATGCCGTGGGCGCCGAACAACTGCCGTGGATCGACATTCAGCGTCAGCTCGTCGAGTTCATGGCCGAGGGCTTGCAGTTGCTTGATGGTCTGCTCCAGAGTCGCGGCAATCGCCGGTTCCAGCGGCGCACCGGTCAGCGACTGGCGGACCACCGCGACCCGCAATTTGCCCGGTTCGCGCTGCAGTTCTTCGACATATGGCCGTGCCAGCGGCGGCAGCCAATAGGCGCTGCCCGCTTCATGGCCGTGCCCGGCATCAAGGAACAGCGCGGTGTCGCGCACCGTACGTGAGACCACATTGGCCACGCTGGCACCGAACCAGCCTTCGAAATGCAGCGGTCCGCTCGGCGTCCGGTAGCGGCTAGGCTTGAGCCCGACCAGTGCGCAATAGGACGCCGGAATCCGTATCGAGCCGCCGCCGTCGGTGGCGTGGGCCACCGGCACAATCCCCGCCGCCACTGCCGCCGCCGCGCCACCGGACGAGCCGCCGGCACTCATGGCCAGGTTCCATGGGTTGCGGGTCTGGCCCCAGGCCAGGGATTCGGTGGTGGTGGTCAGGCCGAACTCCGGGCAGGTGGTCTTGCCGAACGGCACCGCGCCAGCCTGCTCGTAGCGGGCGATCAGGGTGCTGGTGCGGGCCGCCGGTGGCGAGTCCTTGAACATCCGGCTGCCGTTGCTGGTGACGGTGCCCTGCAGGCCGGTATTGAGGTCCTTGATCAGTAGCGGCACGCCGGCCAGGGCGCCCTGGTTCAGGGTGCCCGCGGCGCGGCGGCGGGCGAGCACGTCGCGGGCGTAGGCCTCGTGCAGCATGTTCACCGCATTAACCCTGGGATTGACCTCGTTGTAACGCGCCAGAGCCGCCGCCAGCAGCTCGTCGGCGCTCAGTTCACCGCTGCGGATCGCTTGGCTCATGGCCCAGGCATCCATGGCCTGGTAGTCGCCGGCCGACAGCCCTTGGGCACGGACCTCGGCGAAGCGTCCCAGAAGGCCGACGCCAACAGCGACGGCTCCGGCCTTAAGCACACTGCGGCGCGGCCAGCCGGTGGTGGATGGTGGTACGGGGTTGTCTTGGTTTTCCATGGGTACGGTCGCGCCCTTGTCGTAAGTGATCGGGAAGTGGTTCGCGGTCGGCGCTGCGGGTCACATCATCGGTGCCGCAGCGGATTTGCGCCAGCGACTTGCCGGCGCTGCAATCAGTCGCAGGTGACCCCAGCCAGCATGGCCGCCAGGTAATGCTCGCCATAGGGCGGCAGCAGGCCCCATTCGCGACGCGGATCGTGGGCCGGGGCCTTGAACACGGTGCGCATATGACTGAACTGCAGAAAGCCTTCGCGGCCGTGGTAATGACCCATGCCGGAAGCGCCGATACCGCCGAACGGCGCATCGTGCAGGGCGGCGTGCATCATCACGTCGTTGATGGTCACCCCACCGGACAGCGTCTGCTCCAGCACCTGGCGTTGCTCGGCGTGGTCCTCGCCGAAGTAGTACAGCGCCAGCGGCCGTGGCCGGCTATTGATCTGGGCGATGACCTGATCCAGGTCGTGGTAACTCAACACGACCATGGCCGGGCCGAAGATTTCCTCGTGCATGATCTGGCTGTCCGCCGGCGGATCCACCACCACCCGCAGCGGTCGACGGCGGTCTTCGCTGTCCACCGGCAGGACTTCGGGCAGGCATTCGATACGCGCGCCACGGGACTCGGCGTCCGCCACCAGGCCTTCGACCCGCTGCAAATGACGCTGATTGACCACCGCCACCACATCCGGATTACCTGCGACTGTCGGGTTGAGGTCGCGATAGGCACCGCGCAAGGCCGCGAGGAAGTCTTCAAGCTGAGCATTGGGCACGTAGACCAGGTCCGGGTTGATGCAAATCTGCCCACCATTGCTGGCCTTGCCGGCGGCGATGCTGAAGGCGGCTTTCTGCAGGTCGGCACTGCGCGACACGATCACCGGCGACTTGCCGCCCAGCTCCAGGGTCACCGGCACCAGGTTTTTCGCGGCGTTGGCCATGACCAGTCGACCGACCGCCGTGCTGCCGGTGAACACCAGGTGATCGAACGGCTGGCTGCTGAAGGCTTCGCCCAACTCAGGCCCGCCGTTGACCACCGCCACCACCCGCGGGTCGAGGTGTTCGGCGCACAACTTCGCCAGCAGTTCGGCGGTGCGCGGCACCACTTCCGAGGGCTTGAGGATCGCCCGATTGCCGGCGGCCAACGCCGAGGCCAGCGGGCTGAACAGGGTATAGAGCGGCGCATTCCAGGTGCCGAGGATGCCCACCGAGCCTTTGCCCTGATACATCACCCAGGCGCGGGCGCCGAGTTGATCATAGGGCGCGAACACTTCACGCGGCTCATCCTGCATCCATGCCTGCAAATGATCGCGAGCGTATTTGAGCGAGGCCAGCGCACCCAGCACGTCGTTCATCAACGAAAAACCGGCGGGACGTCCGCCAAAGTCTTGGTCGATAGCGGTGGTCAATGCCTCGTGGTGCTGCACCAGCAAATCGATGACCTGTTGCAGGCGCTGGCGGCGGGTGTCGGCGCTGACGTGGCCGGCGCTGGCAAAGGCGCTTTGCTGTTGCGCCAGCAGGCTGCCCAGGGCCTGTGGTGAAGACGTCGCTGAACTCATTGTTATCCCCTTGCAGGTTGGCTCGATGGCCAGTGAGCGCCCGATGCGCCTGGCGCTACCCTAACCGCGCCGCGCCCTGTGCGACCACGTCCAATCGGACGATGTCCCTGCATTAGCGTTAGTCCGTTGAGACGATGTTTGGCCGCCACAATCGCCCAATACTGGCCATACGAAAATCCCCACCCCATGAGGCCAGTCATGGCAATGCAAAACATCAGTTTCGATCCCCAGGCCTTCCGTGCCGCGCTTGGCACCTTCACCACCGGGGTCACGATCATCACCACCCAGAGCGAAGACGGCTCGCCGGTGGGCATCACCGCCAACAGTTTCAACTCGGTGTCGCTGAATCCGCCGCTGGTACTGTGGAGCCTGTCCAAGCAGGCGCGCAGCCTGCCGGTGTTCAGCAACGGCAAGCACTGGAACGTGCATGTGTTGTCTACCGAGCAGGAGACCCTGTCCGGCCGTTTCGCCACCCAGGGCGAAGACAAATTCGCCGAAATCGAGTTGGACAACGGCGTCAGCGAGGCACCGTTGCTGCAGGATTGCACCGCGCGTTTCCAATGCCGCACGGCGTTCCAGTACGAGGGCGGCGACCACGTGATTTTCGTTGGCGAAGTGCTCGCCTTCGACCACAGCGACCGCGCGCCGCTGGCGTTCCAGAGCGGTCAATATGCCCTGGCCACGCGCAAGCCACGCAGCGAACTGCGCCTGGCGACCACCCCGCCGCCACCGGAGTGCAGCTACACCGAAGACCTGCTCGGCTATCTGCTGGGCCGTGCGCACTACCAGGCGTTGAACGCCTTGCGCCAGTTGCTTAACAGCCAGCAACTGGATGAGCAGTCGTTTTTTGTGCTGTCGATCCTGTGCATCCGCGACAACATGACCCTCGACGAAATCAACACCTTCGTCACCTACACCGGCCGTGAAGTGACCCTGGCGAGCATGCGTTTCCTCGAGCGCCAGCGCCTGGTCGCCTTCGAAGGCAGCAGCGAAGCGCTGCGCTTTGTGCTCACAGCCCAGGGCCGCGAAGTCTCGGTGCATCAACTGGCATTGGCCAAGGCCGTGGAAGAGGACCTGTCGAGCAAGCTCGGTGCAGCCGACGCGCAAGCCCTGAAAGTCCTGCTCAAGCGCCTGATCGTGGTCAGTGACCCTGGCTTGCCTGACCTGTGGGCGCCGCGATGACCGTGCACCAGGGCGCGTTGCCGGCGGCCAAAGTCGGCTGGCGCAGCCATGGCCTGCTGCTGTTGCTGGCCCTGGTGTTTGCCGACAACTTCGTCGGCCGGCAGATCCTCGCGGTGATGGTCGAGCCGATCAAGGCCGAGTTCGGCGTCGGCGATACCGCCATCGGCCTGATCTCCGGCCTGGCGTTTGCCGCGGTCTATGCGCTGATGGGCCTGCCGGCGGGTCGGCTGGTGGACCGCATGCCGCGCGTGCGCCTGCTGGCCCTGTCTTGTCTGCTGTGGGCGCTGGCGACCATCGCCTGTGGCTGGGCCGGCAGTTTCGTGGCGCTGGCGGTGGCGCGGATGCTGGTGGCGATCAGCGAGTCGCCGACCACCTCGGCCTCGCTGTCGTTGATCGCCGACCTGTACCCGCCGCAACGGCGTTCGTTCGCCATCAGTTGCTTTACCGCAGCGCCGACCTTTTCCTCGATCATCGGCCTGAGCATCGGCGCCTGGGTGGTCGAGCACTACGGCTGGCGCAGCGCATTTATCGCCCTCGGCCTGCCGGCCCTGGTGTTTTGCACCATCCTCGCCGCGCTGGTCCGTGAACCACAACGCGGGCGCTGGGATCTCACACCCCACGCCCCGGCCCACCCGGCGCTGCTCGGCATGGGTGCCGAAGCCCGCAAGTTGTGGGCGTTGCCGGCCTACCGCTGCCTGATCCTCGCCGGCGGCCTGACCACCCTCAGCTCCTATGCGGTGGGCATGTGGAACACCAGTTTTCTGGTGCGCTCCCATGGCCTGTCGCTGCAACACGCCGGCTTGCTGGCGGGGGTCATCTGCGGTATTTCGGCGGGTATTGGCGGGCTGTTCAGCGGCTGGCTCAGCGACCGCCTGTGCCGGCGTCATCCGCACTGGCAGGTGTCGATTCCAGTGATCGGCCACCTGACGGCCCTGTGTGCGCTGGTCCCCTACCTGCTGTGGTCTGACACCCTGCTGACGCGCCTGGGCAACGTGCCGATTCCCGCTGCCATGCTCTGGTGCGCGCTGTATTCGTTCTTCGCCGTGTGGTGGGTCGCGCCGTCGTACAACCTGGTCACCCAGCTGGTCCCGGCCCCCCGCCGCGGCACCGCCATGGCCCTGCAGACCATCGTCAGCACCCTGCTCGGGGTCGGCGTCGGACCGCTGCTCACCGGCCTGCTCAGTGACCTGTTGCTGCCGCAATTCGGCCAGCAATCACTGCGCTACGCGCTGCTACTGGTGAACCTGCCGATCCTCTGCGCCGTGCTGTTGCTGCTGCGCACCGCCCGCCACGCCGCCCCCTCCCACTATCGCCACGCCGGATAAGCTGCCATGGCCACAAACCTCGCCACCGCCCTGCCCAGCCCCCGCGAACGCCTGCTCGAGGCCGCCGCCGAACTGTTCGCCGAGCACGGCTACCAAGCCATCGGCCTGCGCGACCTGGCCAGCCACCTCGGCCTGCAACCCGGCTCGCTGTACCACCACATCGACAACAAACAGGCGTTGCTCTTCGAGCTGATCGAGAGCGGTTTGAGCGACCTTGTGCAGCACACCAGCCAACGCTTGAAAGGCGCACGCAGCCCTGGCAAACGCCTGGAATTGTTCGTGCGCGGGTTCATGGAATTTCATGCCGAGCAACCGCACCCGTTGAGCTTGATCTGCCGTGAATTTGCCAATCTGGACGAGGGGCAGAAGCGGCGCATTGTCGGTTTGAAGGAGCAGTATGCGGCGCTGCTGCGGGGGATCATTGGCGACGCCGAGGGCGGAATGGCTAATGCGGTGATTGGGCTGTTGTTCGGGCAGGCGCATTGGTACAGCGCGGTGGCGAGCGAGGCGCAGGTGAGTGAGGGGGTGAGGCGGCTGGTGGGTTTGGCGTCGGCGGTTCGTTCGACATAGGACTGCCCCCCCGCTCCCTGCCAGCGGGGGGCGAGACGGTCAGCGTTTCATCCAGGGTTTGGCAATGCTCAAGGTAATCAGGTAGCGATCCTCCGTAGGCCGCTTGTCATCCTTGAATCGACGCACCGACATCATCACCTGATAAAGATCATCGGCCTGCCAATAGGTCGTACCGATGGGCCTGGGCCCGCTGAATTTGGCACGCGATTGTGGCGTGTCGGCGAGCGCAGGATATTGATCGGGGCGAGTGAGTACCCAACCGGCGTTGCGCCATTGTTCCTGCAAATCGAGTACGACTTTGAAAATGTCGTCGAGCAACAGTGGCTCGATTTGGGGGGACATGCGGACGCTACCAATTCGATCATCCCGGTAGAAGATCGCGAAAAAACGTGCTGTAGGGGTCACAAAGCCAAACTTCGGATCGACGAAGCGCAGTCTGGCATCAGACTTCGGGATGTTGAATGACACCTCTGCGGGGATAGCAGAAGCAATGGATGCACTGGAACGCTGGCGCATGTCCTCGTAAGGCTCGCCAATCACCAAAGCGATTTCTTTTTCCGATTGTGCTTCGATCCACCAGACCAACAGCCCGAGCAATACCAAGCCCCAGGCCCACCGTTTCGGGCCTACGGGTCCTGCCAGGCTCAAGGTTTCACCCATGGTTCACCAATACTCAAGGTGATCAAGTACCGCTCTTGCGTGGGATGCCTATCGTCCTTGAATCGATGCACCATCATCATGATCTGGTACTGATCACCGGCTTGCCAGTACGTAGTGCCCCCTCTCCTCACATCACGCAGTTTGGCACGCCATTGTGCAGTGTCGGCGATGGGTGGGGATTCATTGGGCAGCGTGGGAACCCAGCCGCCTTGGCGCCACTGCTCCTGAAGATCGAGCGCGACTTTGAGGATGTCGTCGAGCAACAGCGGCTCGATTTGCGGGGACATGCGGACGCTACCGACTGAGCCAGCGCTGGTAAACGTGACTGCAAGATAACGTGCCACGGGCGTCACAAACCCATACCGCGGGTCTGTGAAGCGCAACCGGGCGTCCGAGTCAGGCGAGCGTCCCCAAAAACTCCCGGCAATTGCGGGGCCGATGCTCGCACTGGATCGTTGACGCATATCCTCCCAAGGCTCACCAATCACCAGCGCGATTTCTTTTTCCGATTGTGCTTCGATCCACCAGACCAACACCCCGAGAAATGCCAAGCCCCAGGCCCACCGTTTCGGGCCTACGGATCCTACCAGGCTCAAGGTTTCACCCAAGGTTGGGCAATACCCAGCGAGATCAGATAGCGCTCCTCAGAGGGGCGTTTATAGTCCTCGAATCGATTGATCTCCAACCTCACCTGATACAGATCACCGGCCTGCCAATAGGTTTTTACGACTCTGCTTTCCTCACGTAAATCAGTACGCACTTGCGGAGTGTCGGCAATCGGGGGGAACTGATGAGGCAGTGTGGGCACCCAGCCGCCTTGGCGCCATTGATCCTGTAAATCGAGGGCGACTTTGAGAATTTCATCGAGTAAAAGAGGTTCGACTTGTGGAGACATACGGACGCTGTTTATTTTGTCATCCCGGTAGAAGATCGCGAAAAAACGTGCTGCGGGGGTCACAAAGCCAAACTTCGGATCGACGAAGCGCAGTCTGGCATCAGACTTCGGAATGTTGAATGACACCTCTGCCGGGATAGCAGAAGCAATGGGTGCACTGGAACGCTGGCGCATGTCCTCGTAAGGCTCGCCAATCACCAGCGCGATTTCCCTTTCCGACTGTGCGTCGATCCACCAGACCAACAGCCCGAGCAATATCAAGCCCCAGGCCCACCGTTTCGGGCCTACGGGTCCTGCCAGGCTCAAGGTTTCACCCATGGTTTGGCAATGTCCAGCAAGATCAGATATCGCTCCTCTGAGGGGCGCTTATAGTCCTCGAACCGATTAATCTCCAACCTCACCTGATACAGATCACCGGCCTGCCAATAGGTTTTTACGACTCTGCTTTCCTCGCGCAAATCAACACGTAATTGCGGTGTGTCGGCAATCGGGGGGAACTGATGAGGCAGTGTGGGCACCCAGCCGCTTTGCCGCCATTGGTCCTGCAAGTCGAGCGCAACTTTGAGCGTGTCATCCTGCAACAGCGGTTCCACTTGTGGAGACATGCGGACGCCATGCACCAACTCATCACGGCTAAAGCTAACGGTGAAATAGCGCGCCAGTGGCGTGGTAAACCCATACTGCGGATGAACGAAGCGTAAACGGGCATCCGTAGCGGGGACATTGAACCAAACGTGTCCAGCGATAGCGGGACCGATAGACGCACTGGATCGGTGGCGCATGTCCTCCCAGGGCTCATCAATTAGCAGCGCGATTTCCTTTTCCGACTGTTCTTCGATCCACCAGACCAACAGCCCGAGAAATGCCAAGCCCCAGGCCCACCGTTTCGGGCCTACGGGTCCTGCCAGGCTCAAGGTTTCACCCATGGTTCACCAATACTCAAGGTGATCAAGTACCGCTCTTGCGTGGGATGCCTATAGTCCTTGAATCGATGCACCATCATCATGATCTGGTACTGATCACCGGCTTGCCAGTACGTAGTGCCCCCTCTCCTCACATCACGCAGTTTGGCACGCCATTGTGCAGTGTCGGCGATGGGTGGGGATTCATTGGGCAGCGTGGGAACCCAGCCGCCTTGGCGCCACTGTTCCTGAAGATCGAGCGCGACTTTGAGGATGTCGTCGAGCAACAGCGGCTCGATTTGCGGGGACATACGAATACTGCCGACCAACTCATCACGGCTAAAACCCACGGTAAAAAAACGTGCCGATGGCGTGGTGAACCCATATTTTTCATGAACGAATCGCAATCGGGCATCCGATTTAGGAATGCTGAACGAAATATGCCCAGGAATGGTTGGACCAATGGATGCGCTCGAGCGTTGGCGCATATCTTCCCAAGGCTCGCCAATCACCAGCGCGATTTCCCTTTCCGACTGTGCGTCGATCCACCAGACCAACAGCCCGAGCAATACCAAGCCCCAGGCCCACCGATGCCCGTTCACAGGGCGACGAAACCTCACGGCTTCATCCAGGGTTCGGCAATGCTCAAGGTAATCAGGTAACGATCCTCCGTAGGCCGCTTGTCATCCTTGAATCGACGCACCGACATCATCACCTGGTAAAGATCACCGGCCTGCCAATAGGTCGTCCCCATGGGCCTGGGCCCGCTGAATTTGGCACGCGATTGTGGCGTGTCGGCGAGCGCAGGATATTGATCGGGGCGAGTGAGTACCCAACCGGCGTTGCGCCATTGATCCTGCAAATCCAGCACGACTTTGAAAATGTCGTCGAGCAACAGTGGCTCGATTTGGGGGGACATGCGGACGCCATCAACCAGCTCATCTCGGCCAAAACTCACGGTGAAGAAGCGCGCCAACGGCGTGGTAAACCCATACTGCGGGTGAATCAAGCGCAATCGGGCATCCGATTTAGGAATGCTGAACGAGATATACCCAGGAATGGTTGGACCAATCGATGCGCTCGAGCGTTGGCGCATGTCTTCCCAAGGCTCGCCAATCACCAGCGCGATTTCTTTTTCCGATTGCGCTTCGATGGCCCAGACCAACAGCCCGAGAACGAATAGTCCCCAAGCACTCCGTTTCCAGCCTACGACCCCTGGCCGGCTCAAGGTTTCACCCATGGTTTACCAATACCCAAGGTGATCAAGTACCGTTCTTGCGTGGGATGCCTATAGTCCTTGAATCGATGCACCACCATCATCACCTGATACTGATCACCTGCCTGCCAATAAGTGGTGCCGCCTCGCCTCACATCACGCAGGTTGACACGCCATTGCGGCGTGTCGGCGATCGGCGGGAATTCATTGGGCAGCGTGGGAACCCAGCCGCCTTGGCGCCACTGCTCCTGAAGATCGAGCGCGACTTTGAGGATGTCGTCGAGCAACAGCGGCTCGATTTGAGGGGACATGCGGACGCTACCAATTCGATCATCCCGGTAGAAGATCGCGAAAAAACGTGCTGCAGGGGTCACAAAGCCAAACTTCGGATCGACGAAGCGCAGTCTGGCATCAGACTTCGGGATGTTGAATGACACCTCTGCGGGGATAGCAGAAGCAATGGATGCACTGGAACGCTGGCGCATGTCCTCATAAGGCTCGCCAATCACCAAAGCGATTTCCTTTTCCGACTGTGCGTCGATCCACCAGACCAACAGCCCGAGCAATACCAAGCCACAGGCCCACCGATGCCCGTTCACAGGGCGACGAAACCTCACGGCTTCATCCAGGGTTCGGCAATGCTCAAGGTAATCAGGTAACGATCCTCCGTAGGCCGCTTGTCATCCTTGAATCGACGCACCGACATCATCACCTGGTAAAGATCACCGGCCTGCCAATAGGTCGTCCCCATGGGCCTGGGCCCGCTGAATTTGGCACGCGATTGTGGCGTGTCGGCGAGCGCAGGATATTGATCGGGGCGAGTGAGTACCCAACCGGCGTTGCGCCATTGATCCTGCAAATCCAGCACGACTTTGAAAATGTCGTCGAGCAGCAGTGGTTCGATTTGGGGGGACATGCGGACGCTACCAATTCGATCATCCCGGTAGAAGATCGCGAAAAAACGTGCTGCAGGGGTCACAAAGCCAAACTTCGGATCGACGAAGCGCAGTCTGGCATCAGACTTCGGGATGTTGAATGACACCTCTGCGGGGATAGCAGAAGCAATGGATGCACTGGAACGCTGGCGCATGTCCTCGTAAGGCTCGCCAATCACCAAAGCGATTTCTTTTTCCGATTGTGCTTCGATCCACCAGACCAACAGCCCGAGCAATACCAAGCCCCAGGCCCACCGTTTCGGGCCTACGGGTCCTGCCAGGCTCAAGGTTTCACCCATGGTTCACCAATACTCAAGGTGATCAAGTACCGCTCTTGCGTGGGATGCCTATCGTCCTTGAATCGATGCACCATCATCATGATCTGGTACTGATCACCGGCTTGCCAGTACGTAGTGCCCCCTCTCCTCACATCACGCAGTTTGGCACGCCATTGTGCAGTGTCGGCGATGGGTGGGGATTCATTGGGCAGCGTGGGAACCCAGCCGCCTTGGCGCCACTGCTCCTGAAGATCGAGCGCGACTTTGAGGATGTCGTCGAGCAACAGCGGCTCGATTTGCGGGGACATGCGGACGCTACCGACTGAGCCAGCGCTGGTAAACGTGACTGCAAGATAACGTGCCACGGGCGTCACAAACCCATACCGCGGGTCTGTGAAGCGCAACCGGGCGTCCGAGTCAGGCGAGCGTCCCCAAAAACTTCCGGCAATTGCGGGGCCGATGCTTGCACTGGATCGTTGACGCATGTCTTCCCAAGGCTCACCAATCACCAGCGCGATTTCCTTTTCCGACTGTGCTTCGATGGCCCAGACCAATAGTCCGAGCATGACCAGTCCCCATACGAAGCGCCACTTGCCTCTGGGGCGCAAATAGTTCATCGCACTCCCTCTCCAGCGGCAATATCCCTGATCGCCCGCTCGATTTTGTAGTAATCACCAGAATGCAGGAGTTGATGAAATTGGGCCGCTGCTCTAAGCACAAAGGGCATGCGTTGGTTGATATCGGAAAGGTCGGCCAGTGGATTATTGCCGAAGTCAATGGTGCGCCCGTCATCGACGGCGACACACTGACTGGCGAGGGTCAATTCGATTGGCTGAGCAGCACCAGGCAACAAGTTGGTCACGTACGCCAAGTGATTGCCGCGAAGCAAAGCAACCAACAATGAATCGCTGTACATCGATGGCTGTAGAATGTTTTGCTGCTCGTGCCAAGCCAGATGCACAACACTTTCCGCAATCCTGCCCATCTCCACAGCCCTGAAAGCGTTCAGGATTTCAACATAGTTACCACCGAACTTAAGTGTCTCCTGCTCCACCGGCCACAACACCGAACCCGCGCCATCGTGATAAATATCCTGCCGCACCCTCAAACACGACTCCAACGCCCCAAACCCCTGCTGCATATAAAACACATGCAACGGATACACATCCAAAAACAGCGTGGTATTGCCCATCGCAAGCATGTCGTACACGTGCCTGTACAACTGCTGCACCGACGACAGCGACTCCCCTTCACGACGCCAATCAATCCCCGGCAACGGGTTGTCTCGGCTGGCCTGCTCGTGCTCGCGGCGGGCCTGTTCAAACTCTTGCAATTTCCTTTCACGCTCCCGTGCACCACCGCCGAACAGGCCGAAGAACCCCCGCCTGGCGCTGTCCTTACGCTCAGCAAAGGTTTGCTGTTCGGTCTCGATCTTGTCGATGGAGCCGGCGGCATGCAGCAGGCCGCAGCCGACCTGTTTCGAGGCGAAGGCCGCGAGGCCGGCCCATTGCAAGCGCGGGTCCTCCAGCCATAAGCGGGCGTAGGCGGCGTTGATTGCGCGGTTGCGGGCCTTGGGGTCGGCGATCAAGGTGCCGCCGGGGGCGACTATGGCTTCGGCCATTTTCTGGTAGGCGCGCCAGGCGTGCTCGCAACCTTGGGTCTGCGGGGTTGAAAACACCGCCGGGGCGGGCTGCGAGGCCTGGGTGAATGCTGAGGGTGCGGGTGCATCAGGCAAGGGCGGTTCGGCGTAGGCCGGGTGATTGCGCGGCAGTGCGACGGTGCCTTCAAAGCTTTGACTGCGGATGGTCTGGCTGGAAACCAGTCGTGGTGAGGGATCGCAGTTACAGCGGCAGAGGTCGTCACCCAGTGCGGCATGGCGGCCGTCAATGGTATCGATCAGGTGTGGACCGTCGATGGCGATGTAGCCGGTGCTTTCGCACTTGGGGCACCAGACTTCATCGCCTTCACACGCCATGGGCTGGCCGTTGATGGTGCAGCGGGGGTTGCCGGTTGTAACAGTGCCTTCGGCGGTGGTTTTGTCACCGACCATGATGTGAAAGCGCTCCATTCGACGTATGTCCTTATCGTTTTTTTCGAAAGGACGCACGCTAGAGGAGGCGCAGATTGGAAATAAATCAGACGTTTCTTTGGATGCTGTAATCCGCTTCCGTAATTGTGTTCTCCTTAAGAGAAAAGCAGCCTGGGGACTTTCGCCTCCAGGCTGTTTTGTCTCCACTCGCTATTGGGCCACCCCCGGCAGCGGCTCATCACTCACCCGCAACAACCCCCACATCCCGCCCAAATTGCCGAACGCCGCATAATCCCGGTACAGGTAATCCCCTGCCACCGCGTTGGCGCCGCCGGCGCTGGGGAACATGAAGCTGAAGTGGGCAGCGGGGAGTACGCTTTCCTGGGCGCCGATGTACATGGCCATGGGGTTGTAGCCGAAGCGCACCGAGCCGATGCCGGCGTCTTTCATCGGATAGCCCCAAAGGTCGACCCGTTCGGCCTGGAACGGGTTGAACGCCCAGATGTGGCCGTCGAGCTGGAACGTCGCGCCACGGCTGCCGCCCGAGGGCATCAGTATGTGGGTGCGGAATGGCTGGCCGGGTTTGACCCGCAGGATCGGGGTCACCGGGTCGCCACCCACCAGGCTGTTGCTGTAGGCCCGGTGTGCATCGGGCACCGCGCCCAGACCATTGCCGCCGGCCTGGCCAAAGGGTGCGTCCGGGGCGCGGGCGAAGCGGTACCACAGCGGCTCGCTCTTGTAGTTGATGGCCATGTCCGAGTTGTCTTTGGGGTCGTTGGGCACGCCCGGCCCCTCCGACGCCATGTTCTCCACCGGCAAGCCGTTGGCCCAGCGCATGTTCAGCGACTTTTGCCAGACCATCGCGAAATCGCGATACGGAGTGCCACCGGGCGCCTGCACCGTGGCCGAGGCCCGGGACGCGGCGTCCTCCTGCCAGGTCGAGCCCGGCGGGGTGATGGTCATGGCCGCCACCAGGCCTTTCTGCGGTTGCTTGATCGGGTCGGCCGGCATCAGGTTGAGGCCGCCGAACTCGATGGGCGTGGCCTGGATTACGTCGACGTTGCGCCCCAGTTGCGAGGCCACCGGTTGACCGGCGCGCTCCAGGTGTCCGGCGTAGTACTGGTAGGTGCGGCTCGGCCAGGCCCCGCTGCTGCCGACCCGTGGCGCCACGGTTTGCACCGGGTTGCCGCCGACGTTGAAGCCATCGGACTTGCTGACGTCGTAGGTCAGCAACTGCGCATGCAGGCCAACGTGGCTGGAAGGCCGCATCAGGTTGTTGTTGAAAGTGCTCGAACCCTGCGCGCCGGAACGATCACGCTTGACCGTGCCTTGCATCACCGCGTTGTTGACCAGGTCCGGCATCACCAGCGGCAGACGGTTTTCCAGGGTGATGTTGATGCAATCGCCGGCAGCGGCGCGCAGCACCAGCGGCTCGATCGGCACCCCGGGCTTGAGTTTGCCGCTGACTGGGTCGAGGTCGGCCTTGCGCACATAGAGGATCGCGGTCGGGTCATGCAGCGGCCCGGACTGCCCGCCAATGGTGAAGGTCTCGCCATCCTCGGGATCGAAGACGGTTACCTGCGGCACCGTCACCGGCCTTGGGTTGTAGACCAGGGTGCCGCCCAGCGGATTGAGCGGACCGCCGACATGCTGGCCCTCGCCTGCGGCATCGCCAATGGTCAGACCCAGCGGGTTGGCGAGGATGTCGTTGGCCAGCGCCGCAACCACTTCATAGTTGCGCTGCACCGTTGGCCGGGTACCAATGCCGTTGGGATTGGGTCCGACGCGCGGGCACACGCCATTGAAGTTGGCGGTGTTGCGCGCGGTCACCGGCCGCGGGTTGTTAGGCAGCGGGAACAGGTCACTGCGGCTCTGCGAGTAGTTGCGCATGATGCCCCACAGGCCGCTCCAGTAACCCTCCAGGGACGCATCCATGGAATACAGGTAGTCGCCGGTGTCGCTGGCGGCGCTGGACATCATCGCCACCGGCGCCATGAAGCCGAACTGCTCGGAAATCGCGATCATCTGCGAAGCCTTCCAGCCGGTGTTGGAACTGTTGCCAAAGCCGCTGCCGGAATGCAGCCACTTGACCCCGTGCA
Organism: Pseudomonas fluorescens; assembly: GCF_019212185.1. Taxonomy (NCBI): domain Bacteria; kingdom Pseudomonadati; phylum Pseudomonadota; class Gammaproteobacteria; order Pseudomonadales; family Pseudomonadaceae; genus Pseudomonas; species Pseudomonas fluorescens. The sequence goes on along the minus strand of NZ_CP078138.1, from coordinate 2,876,008 downwards.
TCGTCACGTTGTGCTCCTCTTCATGGCCACCGGCATTCACCCGCAGGCGTACGTTGTCACCGGTGTAGGTGCGCAAGGTCGGGGTGAACGGATCGCCCGGCATGTCGCCGCGATTGATGTGCGCCGGCATCAGCGTGACCCCGCCAGTCGGCCCGGTCGCCGAGCGGATCGCACTGGGCGCCAGGTTGAGCGCCGGGATCGCCCGGTCGGTGCGGCTTTGCAGGGCGTAGGCCAGGTCACCGGCCAAGCCATCGGCCTGCATCCCGGGCTTGCCATCCGGCGCGATCTTGTTCGGGTCGTAGATGCGCAGCCCCAGCGGTTCGTGGCGATAGTTGACGACGAAGATCCCCGGATCGGAGGCCGAGATCGCCTGCGGGCAGGGCCGCGTCGGGCAGGTCAGCAATTGCCCGCTGGCCACTTCCAGCACCGAGTCCAGCCGATTGGCCGCCGCCTTGCGCCCCGGCGGGTTGATCGCGTAGCGGAAGCTGTCGGCGGTAGCCGGGAAAGCGCCCGCATTGGGGATGCCATCGGGGCCGGCGCCGACATACACGCCGGCTTCATAGGCGTGCTGGAAGTCGCTGAACTCGAGGAAGAACTCGCGGAAGCTGTCGTTCTTGCTGTCGCCGTCGAGGTCGCCGGTTTCGATCACCGCCTGCCACGACGTCGGACCGCCGTCCTGGCGCCCGCCGCCGTTGTACAGGGACTCACCGGTCTCGGCGTGGTACCACTTGGAGCCCGCCGGTTCGGCCAGCACCGTGGCGTACATGCCCACTTGCTGATGGGTCGATGGGCCGAGGTGGTCATGGGTGAAGATGTTGCCCAGGCCGCGATCGATGTTGTGGACGTTGAGCACCGGGTCGGCGAACCAGCGTTGCAACATGGTCCGCGCGCCGAGCCAGTCGGCGCGGTTGAACTGGCCGAAGAACGGGTGCTGCTTGGCCACCGGGCAATCGCCGGAACCTTCGCGTGGATCGCCGGCCTGGCAATTGTTGAAGCGGCGAATGGCGTGGATGCGCTCGATCACAGTGGACGGCGAAAGCACCCCGTCCTCGTAGTTCCAGCCGTTGGCCGAGCCGTCGGCGGCGGTCAGGTCCCACTTGGGCAGATGGATGTGCTGGCCGATGACATCGGTGGGCGTGCGCACCTGGAAATCGTCCAGCTCATACACCGACGGCACCAGGTTGGTGTGCTGGTATAGGGTGCAGTCGAAGGTGTTCATGCGCATCACCAGAGGCTCCGGCGGACGCTGCTTGGTGATCACCGGCCAGGCGTCCTCCCACAGGGTCAGGATGCGGGTTTGCGGGAAGTGGTAGCCGACCTTGTTGAACACCGCGTCGAACTGGATATTCGCGCCCTTGTAAACGCGCGGGTGATCGGCACTGAACGGCGAGGCGCCGCTGAATGACTGGGCGTCGAGACGCTCGCCACTGTTGAACATGCCGGCACCGGCGCTGCGCAGCAGGCGCTTTTGCCGGTCGTCCATGCACGGCTCGAAGAACGGCGCACCAGCCACCGGCGGCGCACCGTTGGTGAGAAAGTTGCGCGGCTGCAGTTCACCGCTGGGCAGCACGGCGAAGCTGGGGTGGGACGGCTTGGCGTGGAAGGCCATGGCCGCCTGTTCGACCTCGGTGCCCTCCTCCGGGAAATACACCGGCTTGGCCCGCTCCAGCGACTTGCTCATGTCCAGCGAAGTAGTGCTCACTTGCGCCTCACCGCCCGCCGCCCAGCCATCCAGGCCATGCCGTGCCAGACCGCCGTCCCAACCACCGGCCTGGGCCGGATCGAGCGCCGACCATAAGGCCTTGCCGCTGTCGCGCAGGGCGGTGGCGGTAGGTGCGTCGAGCATGTCCAGCGGTGGAGTCGGCGGGCGTTGGCCGACGGTGCTTTCGAGGCCGCCGATCCAGAACGGATAGCCAGGGTTTTTCAAGCTGCCATCGGCGTTGCGGTTGGCTTCGCTGCGGTCGACCAGGGCCAGCGAGCCGACCACTTTCGGTCCACCGTGAGGCGAGTCATCGTCGCCCGCCTCGTGCTCGGCGACTTGGGTTTCGCCACTGATTTTCGGAATCACCACCACTTTACCCGGCATCGGCGGCAAGGCTTTGCCCGGCAACGGCACGACCGCCGGAATCGGCGTACCGGCGACGATTTCGCCATCGGGCAGGGCCCGCGCACCCGTGGCTGGCAGGCCGCTGCGCAAGGCGAACGGCTCGGCGTGGTAGTCGTTGATGCCGTCCTGGGTCACCGCCAGCCGCGTGCCTTCTTCAAACACATCGTGGATGCGCCACATGGCCCACATGCCCTGGGCGAAATGCGGGTAGAAATGGCAGTGATAGATCGCATCGCCGACCACCCGATTGCGGTTGCCGGAGCCGCCGTGGGCGATCTCGTAGGTGTATCCCGAACCCGGGCCGACGCCCTGGGCGTCCATGTAGTCGGAGTTGTCATCGTTGGGGTTGAACAACCATTGATGGCCGTGCAGATGGAACACGTGCTGCTCGTAGCCGACGCTGATATTGCGAAATTTCACCGCATCGCCGAGGTAACTGTGGGCGACGTTGGACGGCTCGGCCGGGTACAGCGCCATGCTCGCCTTGATCCCGACACTGTCGGCCGGCGGTGTCTGGCTCGGCGCAAGGGTTTCCAGGCCAGTGTTGGCCGGGACATCGACCTGCATGGCGATATCGCCGGTGGCGTGGGCACTGAGGAAGAATTCTTCGTAGGCGCAGGACAGGCAGTCATGCATCGGCCCGACCCCCACGCGATTGGCGATGACCTCGGCACCCATGCCGCCGGAACCGTAGTTGACCATGAAGGCGTCGCGCGCCGGGTCGAGCATCTGGCCGAACACCGGGTCGCCCCAAAACCCGGGGAACGCCTGGATCACCGCCGACTGATCATGGAACACCGCCGCGAAATCGCGGAACGGTTCCAGCCGATTGGGCAGGCTGGGGTTGCGTCGGCCCTGGCTTTCCAGGGGATAGGTGGTCGGTGGGAAGCTGCCATCGGCGTTCGGTCCCATGACGATGGCGTCGGCATTACTGGCGATGATCTCGTTGCCATCGACCATGCTCAGGATCGGTTTGCCGGCCTTGCCTTCGGCAATCCAGGGTTGCTGCACCGGGTAGCGCGCCTGGTAGTCGATCACCGGCTGCCCCGCCGGCGTGCGCCCGCGGGTGGCCAGGCGCAGGTCTTCTTCGGTGACCGTGTTGTGATAGGCGCGACCGCCTTTGGGCAGCACCACCACCTGGCCGAACAGGCCGTTGCCGACGTTGCCCGAAGAGCCCTCGCTGCCGAAGGTGGCGCCGTAGCTGGTGGCAACAAAGGTGCCTTCGCGTTCGGCGTACAGGGTGTAGCTGCGGCTTTGTCCGGGGGACAGCAGGGTGTTGTCGTTGCGCCCGCTGTTGGCGGAAATATCGTTGATCGAACCGAACGCCTGCAGGCCGTTGACCTGGAAACCGACATGCCGATCAGCGACTTGGGCATCGACGTGCAACTCGCCGAGGGCCGGGTTCTCGTGGTCGTTGCCCTGGCCATTAGGGTTGGCCTGGAACCCCAGCAGGTTTTGCAGGTTGACCGTCAGGCAATCACCGGCGGCGACCCGCAGCACCAAGGGGCGCGGACGCTTGTCCGGGCGCAGGGTGACTTGACCGGGGGTGGCGCTGCCGCCCTGGGTGATCAGCAGACCGTTGCTGTCGACCACGTCGGCGCGCAGGGCGTACATCATGCCGTTGGGGTTGTGCGCGCCGAGCCGGTTGAACATCAGCGGCTGGTCCATGGCCACGACATTGGCGACCAGAGTGCGCTGGCACTGCACCGCGGCTTCGGCGAATTCACCCCCGGCCAACCACACGCCGGCAAGGACCGCCAGGCCTTGGGGTTTTCGCAACCAGGTGCGGATACGTTCGAGTTCAATTCCAGTGTGCAGTTGGGCGCAGATCATGTCGGCAGGCCTCCCAGTCAGTGGATCCAATGTCTGACTTGGCTTGGCAAAATCTGCGCCACAAAAAAAATCGGTTTTGATTCAACGAGTTGGCAGCCACTCCCGAGCATGGGCAGCTATTTGTCCGACGTCCCCCACTTCTGGCATGAAAAAGCGTCCCCACTGCGGAGGAAATTTTCCCCAGCAATGGGGCACTTGCCCCTGCACCCACTTTTTTGCCTGCTCCAAGGGTGCATTGGCAACTTAATCGTCATATTTGGACACAACTTCACTTTTCCACGGCCCGGGTTTCCGCGCGCACCCCTTATAGAACCTCACGCCGTGACCTGCGGCATGCCGTCAACGCCCTCCTCTCTTTATACCGCCTGGTCAGCTGCACCCGCTCGAATCACCCGCTTTGTGGTCCTTCCAAGCAAATCGGCACGATCGTTGCTCAAGCCGATTCGACACCCTTCGACCGAGCTGTACCTCAGCCAGCGCCATTTCGAGAGGACTGCATCATGCACAACAGATTGACCCTACTGGCAAGTTCGATCCTGCTTGCGTCACTCAGCAGCGGGACGACACAGGCCGCACTCTACGCCGTAGACCCGGGAGTTCCCGGTGCGCGTCCCTATCCTCTCGAAAGCGGCAACAAGACCGGTTATGCCGCGTGGTACCAGGACACCCATGGCCGGACCCTGGACCTGTGCCTGAGCAAAGCGGTCAGCTCGCGAGTCGCCGGGGCGCCCGGCGTGCCTTCGTACATGTGCATCCTCAACCCGGCACCGGGCCAGTTCGATGACACCCAGGCGGTTGTGTTTCCAACCAACTTCCCCGATGAAACCTTCTGGTTCGCCGCCGACGGTTCGATCACCGACGCCGCCCGAGGCATCGACCTGGGCTACGGCGCGGCCATCGAAGCCGCGTTCAACGGCGAAGTCGCCGATGGCAACCAGCAGAGTTTTGCGCGGATTCGGATTCGCGTGGATGTGCCGGTTGCCGGCGTCTACACCGTCACCCACCCCTATGGCGTCGACGTGTTCAACGTCACCCCCGAAGAGTTCGCCGACACCGGCGGCACCCGCGCGATCAACATGACCCGCGACATCGGCATCGGCCCATCCGGCGACTACACCGGCGCGCTGAAAGGCGACATCGGCCCGTTCCTGCGCAGCGTCAACGGCCCCTACACCGAGACCAACCCGGATACCGGCCAGCAGGAAAAATTTGTCGGCGACCCGAACGTCGAAGAGCAAGTCACCGGCAGCCCGTTCAATACCAACTTCCTGCGGATCCAGGGCCCGAACGGCATCGATATCCGCAGCGATGTGTTCGCCGTTTCCGGCAAGCTCAGCGCCGTCGATCTGCCGGCTCCGGCCCTGGTCAAACGCGCCAGCTACTCGCGGGGCAATACACCGACTGGTGTGGTCGCGCACCAGGACGTGTTCACCCTGGCGCCGCCGCCACCTGGCACGGTGACCTTCCTCGACAGCGCAGGCACGGCCGTGACCATGACCGAGGCCAATACCACCGGCAGCTGGTTTGGCCAGTCGGCCGTCAACCCGACGGTACCGGCCACCCTGCAAGTGACTGCCGACAACCACCTGGCAATCCCCACCGCCCTCCCGCCCACCACCGTGCCCGTGCCGTTGACCGACCTGGTCACCATCACCCGCGCCCAGTACAGCCGCGGCAGTGGTCTGTTGACCATCGACGCCTCGACCAGTGACCGCCTCACCCCACCCGTCCTGAAAGCCTATGCCGGCAGGAGTGGTGCGCTGATCGGTGAACTCGCCGGCGCCGCCGACAAGACCCTGTCACCGCCCGGCGGCACCGTTCCGCCGGCGACCATTCGGGTGACTTCGGCGAACGGCGGTAGCGATACAGAAGAAGTGGTCATCGTCCCATGACCCTTTCGAATTCGAATAGAGCGCCAGGAGGTTTCATGAACACGTGGCCACGTTTCATCTTCAACACACTGAGCCTGTCCATCGCCATGGCCGGCAGTGCCAGTGCCGCCCTGCAGAGTTTCGACCCGGGGCCCTACACCCTTGCCACCGGTCGATTCCCGATGTGGTATCAGGACTTCAGCAACGTCAAACTCGAGCTGTGCCTGGCGAAAACCGTCAGTTCGCGGGCACCGGGCACCCCAGCTGCCCCGGGCTACATGTGCACCATTCCTCCGGAAGGCACGTTCAATCCCGCAGAGCCGATCATCTTCCCGAACAACTGGCCAGGCGAAAGCTTCTGGTTCACCGCTGACGGCAGCGTCGGTGATCGTACCTACGGCATCGAGCAATATGTGGCAGCCCTGGAAGCGGTCGCCGGCGAAGGCGAGATCGTCGATGGCGAACAGCACAACTTCGCCCGGATCAGGATCCGGGCCGCCGTCCCTACCGCCGGCATGTACACCGTGCGCCACCCCTATGGCACCAAAACGTATGTGGTGGCTGCCGCTGACGTTGGACGGCGGGCGATCAACGATACCAGCGACGTCGGTATCGCCACGCTCAATTACTCCGGTGCCTTGCAGGGCGCCCTCGGCCCGTTCCTCTACAGCGCCACCGCGCCCAACATAATGACCAACGCAGCCGGCGCGGAAATCGCCCGCTACTTCACCGAGCCCAACCCGGAAACCGGGGTGCAGGACAAGTTCATCGGCGACCCGAACATCACCGATACGGTGCGCGGCAGTCCGGTGCTCGATGCCCAGGGCAACCCGCAGAACTACCTGGAGATTTCCGGTCCGGCGGGCACCCTGCGCACCAACCTGCTGGCGATCTCCGGCAAGCTTTACGACGACCGCACCCAGACCCCGATCGAGGTCGAACGCGTCACCTACCAGCGTGACGCCAGCGGCTCGCAGGTCGAGGTGTTCGCCGACTCGCACCGCACCAACGACAGTACCCATGTCACCAGCCCGGCGGCGTCGGCGGTCTGCTACCGCACCACTCTGACCCTGGTGGGCACCCCGGGTGGGCCGTGCATCGCCGGTGCAAACCTGGCCACGGACAACAATGGCTACTTCTACACCCGCTTCGTCACACCGGCCGCCCCGCCTTCAGTGGTGGTGTTGACCGCCAGCGAAACGGGCGGAACCACCAAAGCCACGGCGGTTTCACGGACCCCGATCGATGTGGTGAAAATCAGTGCCGCGCAATACGATCCGGCTAACCACCGCCTGACCATCAGCGCCACCTCCAGCGATCAGGTGCTCAAACCTGACCTGATTGCCCAGGGTTACGGTCCGCTGCCGGGCAACGGCAATCTGGTGATCAACGATGTGCCGCAGCCACCGGAAAGCGTGACGGTCAAGTCAGCTGCCGGCGGCGTGGACAGCGAACCGGTGGTGGTCGGTGGTATCGCCGATGCACCTGGCGAGAACGGCAAGCCACTGGCGGTGGCCGATAACGCCAGCACCAGTTCGGGCGTACCGATTACGGTCAATGTCCTGGCCAACGACAGCGATCCCGACGAAGACACCCCGCTGACCATTGGCAGCGTCACGCAGCCGGGTACAGGGCAAGGCACGGTGGCACTTAACGGCACCACCAGCCTGACCTACACCCCACCGACCACCAACGTGCCGGTGACCGCGACCTTCTCCTATATCGCCCGGGACAGCAAAGGACTGGCCTCGGAACCGGCCCAGGTCACGGTCAGCGTCAGTCCGAACCAGGCACCGGTGGCCAACAACGACACCGCCGCCAGCCAAGGTGGGACCGCGACCATCAACGTCCTGGCCAACGACGCCGACCCAGAAGGCAACAACCCGCTGACCGTGATCATCCTGAGCCAGCCGGCAGCCGGCAGGGGCAGCGTGACCACCAACGGCACCGTGGTGAACTACACCGCACCGCAGCCGCTCACCAGTGCCTTTACCACCACCTTTACCTATCAGGTGAGGGATTCGCTGGGGGCACTGTCGACACCGGCCACGGTCACCGTGCAGGTCACTCCGTTGGCCACCCAGGAGACCCTGGTCCTGACCACCGCCGAGGCCCGGTCACGTTCCAACAACCGCTTCACCTGGGACATCTCCGGGACGTCCTCGGCAGTGGTCGGCAACACCATCACTGTGCAGGTCAGTACTGCCAGTGGCCTGGTCACCCTGGGCACCGCGACCGTCCCGGTCACTGGCCGCTGGCGCTTGACGGCGACCACCACGACCATCGTGCCGAGCGCCACCAACCCGACCGTCACCCTGCGCTCGTCCCTGGGCACCGTGCGCACCGCGCCGCTGGTGGTCCAATAGCAACCGACCCCGCCTCCTTCAACGGAGGCGGATTTCCAATCCCCGCAATACGGTCCATCGATAGCAGTCGATGGACCGCCTCTCCCCTCGCCGCTCGGCCCTTCACTAGACACCAGCAAAATGCTCAGTCACAGAATTTGCCGTTGCCTGAACTCAACTGTGGGAGCGAGCCTGCTCGCGATGGCGGCGGCACATTCAACATCTATTTTGAGGGTGCTGGCCCTTTCGCGAGCAGGCTCGCTCCCACAGGGGATTCAGGGTGCCTGCATAGCGTGTGATCTGCCGCGAAACCCTGCCGGGGCTGGCCTTTCTGGCCCGCACAGATGGCGGCCCTCTCCTCACCTTGGAAACAACAAGGTCACGGCAAAACGAAAGCCCCACCCCTGCGGCCCATCTTCCGGGCTGTCGAGCCAATACCGCGGCCCGGCCTGCACCGTCAGCGGCTGTCCGCTGATTTTCAGCAACTGGGTCACCGTCAAATTGACCGGCACAGCCCACTCCCGCGACTGCCAGTCGTAGGTGGATTCAGTGTTCACCCCGTAGGTGGTCAGAGTGCTGGTGGTAAAGGACAGGAACGGTTGCAGGAACGTCTGATTGATCTTCTGCTTGTCATCCGGCGGGCTGCCGTCCAGGCCCCAGATATGGTTGGCGAGTACGCCGTGGGTCCAGCCATTGGCCTGTTGCAACGCCACCACCGTCGGCCCCATGCCCCACTGCTCGCTGCCAAGCAATTCATCACTGCCGGTGGGAATCAGAATCGCCGGACCGGCACCGAGGATCCAGCCACTGGCCGTGGGCTGCTTCGGCGAAAAGAAAAAACTCTGGGTGATATCCCCCACCCCGGACTTGTCCGCCCCGCCACCGTCCACCAGGCCATGTTGATCAATGATCGGCAGGATCGTCCGCGAAATCAGGTTCCACTCATCATTCAGGGCAAACGGCAGCACCGGCTGGATATTGGCCACGCTGTGCATGCCCTCGCCACTCGGCCCCATCTTCTGATCCCAGTTGTACTGCACCGGCAGGCTGTACATCGCCGCCACCGGGTTCAGGGCTTTTTTCGCCAGTTCTGCCGAGTCTTCGGCCTGGGCGTTGGGGGTGAGGCACAAGGCAGCGGCGAAGGCTGAAGAGGTGAAGCGGTTTTGCCTGTTTGAGCGCATGGGTGATGCCCCCTGTGGGTGACTGAAACGCAGCAAGGGGTAAGCGTAGGTGTTGGAGGGTGATGTGCAATCAGGGTGAGAATCAGCAGGAAGGCGTTCGTCGATACTCAGACCCTTCCTACGTCCGGCTCGGAATCATCTGATTCCATCCGTAGTTGCCTTCGTGAAAGCTGTCCAGCGCTTGAACGAGGATAGGAAAAGTTCTCCTTGCTCCCTTGAACAAGCACAAATCAGAAGCCCTGAACCTTCTGATTTACCTGCCTGATTCTTCGCAAAACAAGGAGCGACACTCAACATGGCCAGTTGGCTTTCTTTCTTTTTCGGCCTTCCCGATGTGCGCAAAGACGCGCCCAGGAGTCGGCCAGCGCCGCGAGTTCTGCCCATCCGCGATAACGGCCTCAACCCAAAACTGCCCGAAACGCCCAAGCTGACCCCGCTGAAAAACTGGAGTCACCCATTCAAGGACAGCCGTGACCCGCTGCAGCAACTGACCCACATGGCCAAGGCCGCCGCCGGTTACTACCCGCTCGGGCGCAGCGGCATGTTCCATGGCGGCGTGCATTTCGATGGCGGCACCGCCGGCACCCTGGATCAGTCCAGCGTGCACTGTCTGGCGGACGGTGAAGTGGTGGCCTATCGCGTCGACACCCGTTCGCCGACTACCCGCTATTTCGTCGAAGGCATAACCCTCGACCTGCCTTTCTCGCGAAATTTCGTGCTGGTGCGCCACCACTTGCAGGCGCCGCACATCCACGGCAGCCCGGATGTGCCGCCGAGCCTGACCTTCTACAGCTTCTATATGCACCTGCAGGATTGGGCGGTGTATCAGGACAATCCTACACAAGCGCGTCCTCCCTTCTGGCCGCAAAGTCCGACCTTTCGCGTCAAGCAGACGGCCAACGATGGTCGCCCCGGCCACCCCGAAGAGGTCGGCCTGAATCTGCGCAACGCCGACTATCAGGGCAAGGTCATCGACCTGTTGCCGCGTGGCACCGAAGTGGTGGTCAGCGGCAGAGGGTATTACCGCAAGCTGGAAAATCGTCTCGGCCCGAGCGCATTGCTCGACGCCGACGGCGCACTGCGAGGCTATATTGCCGCCAGCCTGCTGCGCCCTGAGGCTGATGGCGAGTACCGCATCGTCTCGTCGAGAGAGCGGGTCAATGTGCGCGCCGAGCCGAACATTCTCAGCGACATCCTGCTGGAATTGCCCACCGGTACGGTGCTTACCGTCAGTGGCGAAGGCGATTTCCGCAAGCTGGAGCGGATCAATCAGTACCTGTACTTCGCCGACCTGGAAAGCGAGCTCGCGCCGCAAACGGTCGATCAAATCGTCGTGCTGGAGCAACCGGTACCGATCAAGGCCGGCGCCCTGATCGGCCATATCGGCGACTATCAGGACGGCCACAGTGAGCGCCCGGAACAGCGACTGCACCTTGAGGTCTTCAGTGGCGATGACATCGACCTGTACTTCGAAGCCAGCCGTGCCTGGGCCCAGCGCTTGCCCGCCAAAGAAAAAACCTGGCTGAAACTGCCCAAAGGCACCGCCGTGGTGCCGCATCGGCACAATGTCACCGGGCCCCTGCTCAGAACCTGGAGCGAAACCAGCCCGCTCAGCGACGCCGACTTGCTGATCCCCAGAAGCCTGTTGGACGGACTCTCCGCCGAGCACAAAATCCAGGTGCCCGGGCGCGATGGCCACAACGACCGCCACTGGTACCGCCTCGATGGTCTGCTGCACGACGCCGAGCAAAACCTGCTGAACGGCTGGGTCTGCGAAGAAATCGGCATCACCCCGACCGTCAGCCCCTGGGCCTGGGAAGGCTACGACGTGCTCTTCGACTACAGCCCCCCGCGCCACAACACCGCCTCGTTTCTCACCATCATCGGCGACTTTACCGACGCACAATGCCAACGCTTCAAACCCCTGGCCGACAAAGACATCGCCAGCCCGATGAAACAACGCCTGTACGACATCATCGACCGCAACCGCGACGGCCACATCACCGCCGACGAACTGCAAACCGCCCTGCAACTACCGGCCCATGCACAAGCCATTTCACAGATGGTCCTGCGCAAGGAAAGCGAGTGGTTTTACACCAAGGAGAAGTGGGATGGGCTGGATGAACTGCTGGGGCACTGCGGGTCGACGCCGGAGTTGAACTGGGTGGCGGAGAAACAGCGGATCGAGCAGCTTGGGTGGTGGAGTGAAGTGGCGGAGAAGGTGGGGTTGCCGAGTTGGGGGAGGCCTTATCATTTTCATCCGGTGGGGTTGGTGGGACTCTTCAAGAATACAAAGCAGTATCCAGAAATTCTTGTAGATCGTGTGAAAGTATCACTTGAATTTTTGGATTTATATGATGGTTCAATGATTGAGGAAAGTGATTATATCGCGGCGGCAGCCGAACTGGGTTGTGAGGTTGAAGCGATAAAAGCGGTTGCTATTACAGAGACTGGATCATCAGGAAGTTATTTTTCGAAATCGGGAGATGATCAGGTTGTAGCTATTTTATACGAGCGTCACTATTTTCATCGTCTAACGGGAGGGCGTTTTGATGCATCCCAATCTGATTTGTCAGACAGAAGCTCAGGTGGTTACGGATCATATTCCGCACAATACGAGAAACTTGTTAGGGCATATAAACTGAGCCCGGACGCTGCTCTGAAATCTACCTCTTGGGGGCGTTTTCAGATTATGGGGAGCAATCATGAGCGTGCTGGGTATCGAACAGTTGAAGATTTTGTGCGTGACCATAGTCGCTCCGAGAAAAACCATCTCAAAGGTTTCGTTAGCTTCATAAAAAGTGATCCTTCCTTGTCCTCTGCAATTGTTAAAAAAGACTGGTTAAAGTTTGCCTTGAGATATAACGGCCTGGAACAGCAAGGTTATGATATAAAAATGAGGGATAATTACAATGCGCTCAAACAAAAGTAGTTTTTCTGTGAGGATATCAGTCTGCGTTATTTCTCTATTCTGGACGAACCAGATTCTGGCAAAACAAGAAAATATTTGTGAAGGCGAACGTCCTCTGTTTCATTGTGACGTGGCCCGAGGTGGCGCTATAGCGCTATGCCCAAGTTATCTGAGAGGTGAACTTGCTGGTGTCCAATATCGGTTCTGGAGGCGTGGGGTTATCGAATTGGCTTACCCTCAGTCTAGCTTTTCTTTCAAGGATTTTCGATACAATCATTACTTCCGTTCCATGACGGATTATAAACGAGTCAGTTTTTCTAGAGGGGCGTACACTTACAGTCTTTATGCTAACTATAATGGGGAGGAGTCCTTTGGGATGACTAATACTTCAGGGGTTACAGTTTCTAATTCGGCTGAGGCTGTTGATATAAGTGTTGCGTGTATAAATGTACACATAAACTCTCTTCAGAACCTAATACCTTACTTGAAATGCGATGCTGGAGATGCTTTGGGATGCTGAGGGTTTGGCGTTTGAGGAGTTTTTGTGATGCAGTGCGTATGAGGTTGAATGGCAAGCTCGGTCGACGTAAGTCATTGGGGCAGTCACTTACGACTCTGTTCTTGCGAGTAGTTATGAGCATAGAGAACGAGCCCGGCGCCAAGGGAACACTCAAGCAGGCGATGGATATAAGTATCGAGGACGAGACTGTGTGCATTTGACGTGGAAGAACAACTATCGAAATTTTCCGAGCTATTATTTTTTGATTTTGTTTCCAGCCCCGACTAAGTATCAAAATTTGAATACCCTGTACCCATAATGATTGTGGGTATGACCAATGGTCTATTTACAGGCAAGAAACTCAATCATTACTTCAACCCTAATGGCGTTGACTACAAGTCGGCGAGAAAAATAATAAATGGCTCTGACAAGGCAGAATTGATTGCCTCATATGCAGAGCGATTCGAACGCATCCTGAAAGAAACGTCCACGCTGTCAGAGGGCTTTTGATATGTTTAAAAAGCTAATTATCTTTTTATCTTTGTGTAGCCCATTTTTATGCACTGGGCCAATGGCAGTTGAACTGAATGAAGACAAAGTATCGGGCGACATCACCGTTGTTAGTGGCGAGCACAAAAAAACCTATCATGGCTTAACGGGGAGTAAAGAGGGGGTCTATCGGACTCTAATAACAATAAATGATTTGCCGGCATTGCAAGTCAGTGGTCGGGATGATTTTTACTATACGTTAACTGTTGATGGTGCCAGGTTGTACATAGACTGTGCCTACGCCGATGCACGCAATTCGTCGAACGGCGCACGAGTTTCTGCAGGCGTATGTGGATTGCGTATAGAGCCTGGCGCAGAATACGAAGATGTTGCGCAAGATTTTTCCAATAAATGGCAAGAGACAATTTTTTCGTTCGATACCCAAGATATATCAAGCGACGGCTATTCACGTGACTACTTGCTGGGGGAAATAGGAGGTGTAAAAATCTACGATAGATATTCGTCTTTGAGTGATTTGGAAAACGCTATGCCGAAAAAAATAATAAGAGGACCCTCAGGGTGTTATGACTTTCAAAATAAAGTCGGCTTTATGGTTTTTCTCAACGGGCCAGGCAAAAAACCAATGTATCTTGACTTGATTGATTTCAAAGGCCCTATTCAAGTGCAAAGAATGCAAGGGGAGGATTTGAGGAGGCTGGCCGCTGAAGATTGCAATTAAGCATTCGAAACAGCGACTGCATCTTGAGTTCTTCAGTGGCGATGATGTCTGGAGAAGTATCGCGACCAGTGATTCGAAAAAAGGTCAGGGGGGCGGCGCGATTATATTAAGAATGCCCATTGTGTTGTTTGGATAAAGCTTGTTTTGAGTGGATTGCAGTCCCAGAAAAAGCTAAGAAAACCTTATTGTGGAACAGGACAACCTACTGGCTGCCCTGCCCACCCTCACAAAGGACTGCCCCCCTCACTCCGTCGTCGCAGCAAGACTGGCCATCAAAGCCAACTGCAGCTTCTCCACCAGCGTATCCACCTGCGCGACACCAATGGTCAACGGCGGCAAAAACCGAACCACGGCGCCATGTCGCCCGCCCAGTTCGAGAATCACGCCTTCGCGTAGGCAATTGTGCTGAATCGCCTTGGCCAGCACGCCGTCGCCTGCCGGCACCCGGCCCTGGCCGGCAGCCGTGGAAACGATCTCGATCCCGACCATCAGGCCGCGCCCACGCACATCGCCGATGCACGGGAAATCCCGCTGCAACTGGCGCAGACGGGTCATCAGGTAGTCGCCCATGCGCTCGGCGTTGGCCACCAGCCCCTGCTCCTCGATGAAGTTCAGGGCTGCTGTGCCGGCGGCCATTGCCAGTTGGTTGCCGCGGAAGGTTCCGGCGTGTGAACCGGGCTTCCACAGATCCAGTTCTGGCTGATAGACCACCACCGCCAGCGGCAGGCCGCCGCCGACGGCCTTGGAAATCACCACCACGTCCGGCGTGATGTCGGCGTGCTCGAAGGCGAACATCCGCCCGGTGCGGCCGATACCGCTCTGCACTTCGTCGACGATCAGCACCACGCCGTGGGCCTGGGTCAGTTTGCGTAGCCCCTGCAGCCAGCGGGTTGGCGCCGGGATCACCCCGCCCTCGCCCTGCACCACCTCCACCACCACCGCCGCCGGCAGCGGCACGCCGGACTCCGGATCGCTCAGCAGTTGCTCGATGTAGCTCAGCCCCGCGTCGATACCCGCCTCGCCGCCAATCGAAAACGGGCAGCGATAGTCATAGGGGTACGGCAATACCTGCACATCGGGCATCAGCGAGCCCGGCAGTTGTTTCGGCCCCAGATTGCCCATCAGGCTCAGGGCGCCGTGGGTCATGCCGTGGTAGCCGCCGGAGAAACAGAACACGCCCTTGCGCCCGGTAGCGATCTTCGCCAGCTTGATCGCCGCCTCGATGGCGTCCGCTCCGGTCGGCCCGCAGAACTGGATCCGCGCCTGGGCGAAAGAGGGCGGCAAGGCCTTGAACAGGGTTTCGACAAACAGATCCTTGACCGGGGTGGTCAGGTCCAGGGTGTGCAGCGGCACGCCGCTGTCCAGGGTGGCGCGCATCGCCGCCACCGTGCACGGATGGTTGTGCCCCAGCGCCAGGGTGCCGGCACCGGCCAGGCAGTCCATGAACAGTTGCCCACGGGTGTCCTGCACATAGATCCCGTGCCCCTGCTTGAGCGCCAGCGGAATGCGCCGTGGGTAAGAGCGCGCATTCGACTCGCGGGCTGCCTGGCGTTCGAGCAGTGGGTCAGCGTCGAAATGGCGCGGGGTCTGACGACGAAAATGGGCAAGGCTGAACGGCGAAAACTCAACGTCTTCCATGGAGCATTCCCTCAGTGGCGCGCGATCAGCGCGGGTCGGCCGATTGCAGGGCCAGGCGAAGGCTCAGCGGGCGCATGTCCGTCCAGTTCTGTTCGATCCAGGCCAGGCACTGGGCCTTGTCGCCCTGCTGGCCGACCGCACGCCAGCCTTCGGGCAGGACTTTGTAGTCCGGCCAGATGGAGTACTGCTCCTCGTGATTGACCACCACCACGAACCCGCTGTCAGCCTTATCCCAATTCATTTCAGAGTCCTTGAACGAGCGTTTTTCAATGGATCCCGGCGGCCCGAAACGAGGCTGCAGCCGAGGTGCAATAGTGCGCTGCGAATGCTAATTAATATCATTAACACTTACCATATCTTTCGTATATATTTCTGCCCGGGCCGTTGACGGCCCCGTAATGGCCTTACGCCATGACCACGATAAGAACAGAGGAGCAAGCTCATGGGACGAGGTGTCGGGCAAATCAATGGCCTGTCGATGCAAGCACTTTTGCCGGACCGCAACCTGCCGTTGCTGGTCACGCCAGACCAGCCGGGGGCCTGGCAAGTAGAAGCGTTGCAGGCATTGGTGGACGCCAGCCTGCACGAGAGCGGCGCCCTGCTCCTGCGCGGTTTCGATGTCCTCGGCGAACAGGCATTCCAGGCGTTGGTCCGCAGCTTCGGCCACCCGCTGCTCAACTACGAATTCGGCTCCACCCCGCGCAAGGCGATCGAACAGGGGGTGTACACCTCCACCGAATACCCGGCGCACCAGGTCATCCCGCTGCACAACGAGCAGTCCTACACCTTGCAGTGGCCGATGAAGATCTGGTTCCACTGCGTCCAGCCCAGCGTCGAAGGCGGCGAAACGCCGATTGCCGACAGCCGGCAGATTTTCCGCCAGCTTGACCCCGCCCTGCGCCAACGCTTTGAAGACAAGCGCCTGATGTACGTACGCAACTACGGCAACGGTCTCGACCTGCCATGGGAGCAGGCCTTCAACACCGAAGACCGCGCCGTCGCCGAGGCTTACTGCCGGGCCAACCAGATTGAATTCCAATGGAAGGACGATGGCGAACTGCGCACCCGCCAGGTCTGCCAGGCCACCGCTCGCCACCCCGTCACACAGGACCGGGTGTGGTTCAACCAGGCCCATCTGTTCCACGTCTCCAATCTGCCGCCTGCGGTGCGTGAAAGCCTGCTGGATGTGGTCGACGATCCGCTCGACTTGCCGCGCAATGTCTATTACGGCGACGGCAGCGAGCTGGAAGACAGCGCGCTGACGGAAATCCGTGGGGTACTGGAGCAGTGCACCGTGCGCTTCCCCTGGCAGCAAGGCGATGTGCTGATGCTCGACAACATGCTGGTGGCCCATGGTCGCGCCAGTTTCAAAGGGCCGCGGCAAGTGATCGTGGCCATGGCTGAACCGGCTCAGGAGTGACCCCGATGACAACCGCCTACCCGTTGCATCAGGCCAGCGCCGGCCAGCAGGCGCTGTGGCAGAACCACCAGCTCAACCCGACGAGCGCCGCGTACAACATGGTCGCCGCCCGCGAGCTGCGCGCCGACCTCGACCCCGCCGCCCTGTGCCGGGCCTTCACCCGACTGGTCGAACACTGCGAGACCCTGTACTGCGGTTACCGCGAGCAGGACGGCACGCTGTGGATGTACCGCCCCGAACAGCTCCAGGTGAACACCCGCATCGAGCGCATCGACGGCCTCGACAGCGCCGGCGTCACCGCCTGGATCGAGGCGCACGCCGACCAGCCGTTCGACCTGGCAGCGGCGGACATCTGCCGCTTTCACCTGTTGCAGAGCGACGGCCGGCTGTACCTGTGCATGGCCGCGCACCACATCAGCGGGGATTTTCTCAGCGTCGAATGGATGCTCAAGCTGACCTTCGCCGCCTACCATGCCGAGCTCAACGGTGAAACCCTGGAACTGCCAGCCGCCGGGCTGTATTTCGACTGGCTGGACGAGCAGCGGGCGCTGCTGGCCGAGGACAAACTCAGCGCGGCAGCCAGCTATTGGCGCCATCAACTCAGCGGCAGCCCGAGCGCGCTGGCGCTGCCTGCCGACCGCCCACGTCCACGCACGCCCGGGTTCGCCGGCGGCGAAGTCGAACGCCTGCTCGACCCGGCCCTCAGCAACCGCCTGCGCCAGCTCGCCGAGGAGCAAGGCGTCAGCCTGTACGTGGTGCTGGCGACATTGTTCCAGGTGTTCATGCACCGCTACACCGGCCAGGATGATTTCCTCATCGGCACGCCGACCATGGACCGGCACAAGGCTCGCTACAAACACCTGATCGGCTTCACCCTGAACTCCCTGCCGCTGCGCGCGCGCTTCGCCCATGCCCCGAGCCTGGCCGATTGCCTGCGCGACACCGCCCAGCAAATGCGCGAGGGCCTGCGTCATCGCCGCTATCCGGCGGCGCGCCTGCAGCAGGAGATCGAGAGCGGTCCCCTGTTTCATTGCATGATGACCTACATGCCAAGCCGCCGTGACGACGCCTTCGCTGACTACAGCTTGCGCGAGCACCTGTTTACCCAGCGCGGCGCGGCCAACGAACTCAACCTGCGCTGGCAGGACGACGGCATGCACCTGCTCGCGCAGTGGCGCTATCGCAGTGACCTGTTCGACGCCAAACGCATCGCCCAGTTGGCCGAGGACTTCGCCTGGTTCGCCGGCAATGCCCTCGCTCAGGTCGACAGCCCGGTGCACCAACTGGCCGCCACACCGCCGGCCAACCGCGCACGCCGCGTCGGGGCCAGCCAGGCGCCCGCCTTCGCCACCGCCGTGGCGGCCTTCGAGCACCAAGTGCAAGCCCACGGCCAGCGCATCGCCCTGCGCGACGCCGACGGGAGCCTGAGCTACAGCGTTTTGGATCAAGCTGCCAGCGAACTGGCCGGACGCCTGAGGGAAGCCGGTGCTGCTGCCGGGCAGATCATCGCCATCGCTTTGCCGCGCAGCCGCGCGCTGATCACCGCCATGCTCGCCAGCTGGAAACTCGGCGCCGCCTACCTGTGCCTCGACCCTGCCCTGCCCACCGCGCGCCAACAGCAACTGCTCGACGACAGCGGCGCCAGCGTACTCATCGACCCCGCGCAGACCCTCCACAGCCTGCGCCCAGGCACCCAGGTTGCACAGGGCGTCGCCCATCCGCAGCAACTGGCCTATCTGATTTACACCTCCGGCTCCAGCGGTACGCCCAAGGCCGTCCGGGTCACCCAAAGCAATTTGCTGCACTACGCCGACGCCGTGCTCAAGCCGCTGGCCCTGAATCCCGAGGCCAGCCTGACCGCCCTGGCCAGCGTCGCTGCGGACCTGGGCTACACCGCCTGGTTCGGTGCGCTGCTCAGCGGTCGAACCCTGCAATTGATCAGCGACGATCTGGCCAACGACCCGGAAGAACTCGCCCGGTACTGGGCGGCCAACCCGGTCGACTGCCTGAAGATCGTGCCGTCGCACCTGGCGGCCCTGCTCGCCGTGGCCGAGCCGCAACGCCTGCTGCCACGCCAGTGCCTGGTGCTCGGCGGCGAAGGCCTGGACCTGGCGCTGGTCAAGCGCCTGCGCGACCTTGCACCGACCTGCCGCATCGTCAATCACTACGGCCCCACCGAAACCACCGTCGGCTGCCTGACCCACGCCGTGCAGGACCAGACCCCGAGCCTTTCCGGCTTCGCCCCGGTTGGCCTGCCGCTGGATAACGTCCAGGTGCACGTGCTCGACCCGCACCTGGCGCTGCTGCCGTTGGGCAGCGTCGGTGAGTTGTACATCGGCGGCGCCGGGGTGGCTGACGGCTACCTCGGTCAACCCGGCCTGACTGCCCGGCAATTCATTCCCGACCCATTCGCCGGCAACGGCCAGCGCCTCTATCGCAGCGGCGATCGCGTGCGCATGCTGGGTAACGGCGCCATCGAGTTCCTCGGCCGAATCGACGATCAGGTGAAGATCCGTGGTTTTCGTGTCGAGCCAGGCGAGGTCGAAGCCGGCTTGCGCGCCTGTGCCGGGGTGCGCGAAGCGGCGGTGATCGCCCGCGCCCTGGGCGAAGGCGAAGCTCCCCGGCTGATCGCCTACCTGGTGACCGAGACCGGGCTGGACCTTGCGCAGCTGCGCCAGCAACTGGCCGAGCGCCTGCCCGAGCCGCTGCTGCCGAGCCTGTACGTCGAACTCGAACGTCTGCCACGCCTGGGCAACGGCAAGGTCGACCGGCACAACCTGCCCCAGCCGGTCCCCCAGCAAGCCCCGACCCAGGCCCTCAGCGCCCCGCGCGACCCGGTCGAAGCGCTGTTGCTGACGCTCTGGTGCGAGGTGCTGGACAAGCCGGCGCTGTCGATTCACGACGACTTCTTTGCTCTCGGTGGCGACTCGATCATGGCCCTGCAACTGATCGCCAAGGCGCGCAAGGCACAGCTCAAGTTCACCCCCAAACATTTCTTCGCCCACCCCACCATCGCTCGCCTCGCGGCCACCCTGGACTCACCGCTGAAAGACCTGGAGGCGCAGTTGCTGGCCGTCTGGCGGGACGTCCTGGAGCGTCCGGACCTCAGCCGCGAGGACGACTTTTTCAGCGTCGGCGGCGACTCGATCATCGCCCTGCAAGTGATCGCCAAGGCGCGCAAGCGGGGCTTGAAATTCAGCCCGAAAGAACTGTTCGCCCAGCCACGGATCGACGCCCTGGCCCTGCTCCTCACTCAGCGCCCAGCGGCCCAGCCCGCGCCTGTGGCAGCGCCCGCCCTGCCGTCGGTGGCACTCAGCGTCGAGCAACGGCAACCGCTGCAAGCCCTGCTCGGCACTGCCCTGGAAGACGCCTACCCGCTGTCGCCGCTGCAAAAAGGCCTGCTGTTCCATAGCCTGCTGGAAGGCGCCAGCGGCGTGTACGTCAACCAGTTGCAGGCCGAACTGCAAGGCCCGCTGGACGCCGAACGCTACCTGGCGGCCTGGCACGCCACCTTCGCCGCCCATCCGCTGATGCGCACGGCAATTGTCTGGCAAGGTCTGGATGAGCCGGTGCAAGCCGTGTGCAGTGCCTTGACCCTGCCCGTGCAACGCCTGGACTGGAGCGCGCTGACCCCGGCGCAACGCCAGCAGGCCCTGGATGACTACTGCCAGGCCGACCGCGCGCAAGGTTTCGACCCGCAGCGCCCGCCGCTGCAACGCGTGGCGCTGATCCACCTAGGCGCACAGCACAGCTGGTTGATCTGGAGCCGCCATCACCTGATCGCCGACGGCTGGAGTTCGGTGATGCTGATGGAGGAAATCCTCGCCCGCTACAACGGCCTCGCCGTGCCCTCGCGTCCGCCTTACCGCGACTACATCGCCTGGCTCGCTGCGCAGCCGGCCGAGCACAGCCTGCAGTACTGGCAGCAACACCTGGCGCAGTTTGAAGGCGTCGGTACGCTGCCAGCGCTGAACCCGGCCGAACCCGGCAGCCAATCCCGCTACCACAGCCGCAGCCTGCGCCTGAGTGAAGCCCAAAGCAGCCGCCTGAACGCCCTTGGCAAGGCCTGCCGAGTGACCCTCAACACCCTGATGCAAGCGGCCTGGGGCCTGTTGCTGGCGCGCAGCAACAACCACACCGAGGTGCTGTTCGGTGTCACCAGCAGTGGCCGCCCGGACGCCCTGGCCGATGCCGGGCAGATGCTCGGCGTGTTCATCAACACCCTGCCGTTGCGCCTGCAGATCGCCCCGGGCATGGCGCTGGGCGACTACCTGCAACAGGTGCAGGCGATCAGCGTGGCCATGCGCGAGCACGAGCAAACGCCGCTGGCGCAGATCCTCCAACAGCATCCACGGGGTGCCGGGCTGTTCGACACCCTGCTGGTGTTCCAGAACCTGCCGGCCCTCAGCGAGCGCCAGTTGCAGGCGGGCGAGCTGACCTTCAAGGTCCTCGATAACCTCGAACAAACCAGCTACGGCCTGACCGTCGAAGTGCTGCCCGGGCGCTGCCTGGAAGTGCTGTTCAGCGCCGATGCCCAACGCCTCCCTGCGTCCGCGCTGGAGCGTCTGAGCGACGATCTGCTGAACCTGTTGCTGGCACTCGACAGCCCGTTGGACACCCGCCTGGAACAACTGAGCACACTCGGCCCGACCCAGCATCAACGCCTGCTCGACTGGGGCCTGAACCCGGCCGACTTTGACCTCGAGCACAGCTGGGAAGCGCGGGTGGCCGCTCAGGTCGCCGCGCACCCCGAGCGCATCGTCGCGCGCTGCGCCGGGCAGTCGCTGACCTATGCCCAGCTGTGGCAGCAGTCCGAACGCCTGGCCCGGGGCCTGCAAGCGCTGGGCGCGCAACCCGAGCGACCGGTGGCGTTGTTGGCCGAGCGTGGCATCGAATGGTTCTGCCTGATGGTCGCGACCCTGCGTGCCGGTTGTGGCTGGTTGCCGCTGGAACCCTCGCAGCCGCCCGCGCGCTGGCAGCAGGTGCTGGCGCGCCTGGAGCAGCCGCTGGTGATTTGCAGCGAGGCCTATGCCGAGCCGCTGGCTTCGGTCTACCAGGGCCACCGCGCGCGGCCCTCGGACCTGCTGGAAATGAGCGCCACCGGCATCCTCCCGCAGCAGCCGGCGCGCCCCGATCAACTGGCCTACGTGCTCTTCACTTCCGGCTCCACCGGCCAGCCGAAAGGGGTGATGGTGCCTCAGGCCGGCATGCTCAATAACATGCTGGCCAAGCTGCAGCCACTGGGCCTGAACGCCGACGACGTGATCGCCCAGACCGCCCCGGCCTGCTTCGACATTTCGGTCTGGCAGACCCTCACCGCGCCGTTGTTCGGCGCCTGCGTGGAGATCATCGGCGACGCGCTGGTGCGTGATCCGCAAGCCCTGCTGCAACTGCTGCGCGAGCGCCGCGTCAGCCTGTTCGAACCGGTGCCGGCATTGCTCCAGGCCATGCTCGAAAGCCTCGATGACCAGCCACTGGCGCTGCCCCATTTACGCTGGGTCCTGCCGACCGGCGAAGCACTGCCGGTGGCCACCGCCCAACTGTGGTTCCGTCACTACCCGCAGATACCGATGATGAACGCCTACGGCCCGGCCGAATGCTCCGATGACGTGGCCTTCCAGCCGCTGTATCAGGCACCCGCGCAAGGCGCCAACGTGGCCATCGGCCGACCCACCGCCAACGCCGAACTCTACGTCCTCGGTCACGACCTGCAACCGGTCGCCGCCGGGGTGGTCGGCGAGCTGGCCATCGGCGGCATCGGTGTCAGCCGTGGTTATTTGGGTGACCCTGGGCGCACCGCCGCCAGCTTCATCCCCAATCCGTTCGGCGCACCGGGCAGCCGCCTGTACCTCAGTGGCGACCTGGCCCGCTGGGACGCCGACGGCGTGCTGCAGTACCTGGGGCGCAAAGACTTCCAGCTCAAGTTGCGCGGTTTCCGCATCGAACCGGGGGAGATCGAGGCGCATCTGGAGCGCCACCCCGACGTACTGCGGGCCATGGTCAACCTGCAAAACCTCGGTGGCAGCGACCTGTTGGTGGGCTACTGGCAAGGCCGCAGCGGCCATGGGCTGACGGACGCCCAGTTGGCCCAACACGTGCGCGATAGCCTGCCGGCGTACATGGTGCCGTCACTGTGGGTGGCCATGGACAGCTGGCCGACCAACGCCAACGGCAAGGTCGATCGCAAGGCCCTGCCGTTGCCGTCGTTGCAACACGCAGAGGTCGAACCCCTGGTCAGCGCCCACGAGCATCTGCTGGGCGAGTTGTGGGCGGCATTGTTGCCTGAGCAGCCTCTGGGCCGCAGCAGCCACTTCTTCGAAGCCGGCGGCCACTCGCTGCTGGCTACCCGCTTGATCGCCCGCATCCGCCAGCGCTGCGCCCTGGAACTGCCGCTGCGCAGCGTGTTCGAGACCCCGCTGCTGTGGCAACTGGCCGGGCGTCTCGACGCGCTGGCCGCCGAGCCCTCTCAGGCTGTGGCGGGTCCGCAGTTGCTGGCATTGCCGCGCCAGGCCCATATGCCGGTGTCGCTGAGTCAGCAACGGCTGTGGATGGTCGACCGCCTGCACGGCCCATCGGCGTCCTACAACATGGCCGCCAGCCTGACCTTGAGCGGTCCACTGGAGATGCCTGCGCTGCGTGCCACTTTCAATGCGCTGCTCGCCCGTCACGAAGTCCTGCGCAGCGCCTACCACGACATCGACGGCGAGCCGATCATGCTGATCGCCGAGCACCTCGAGCTGGAGGTCGGCCTGCGTGACCTCAGCGCCATGGATCAAACCCAGCGCCTGCAGATCGCCGAACAGGAGAGCCTGGACAACCTGCGCCTGCCGTTCGACCTGCGCCAGGCGCCGCTGATCCGCGCCCGGGTACTCCAGTTCGGCGATCAACAGCACCTGCTGTTGCTGGCACTGCACCACATGGTCGCTGACGGCTGGTCGGTGGGCGTGCTGGTCAATGAATTCAGCCTGCTCTATGCAAGCTATCGCGACGGCCAGCAGGCATCGCTGCCGGCCCTGGCGGTGCAGTACGCCGACTACGCCGCCTGGCAACGGCAATGCCTGCAAGGCCCGGCGCTGGAGCGCGAAGTCGACTTCTGGCAACGCCAACTGCAAGGCGCGCCCCAGGTGCTGGCTTTGCCGTGCGACTGGCCACGCCCCGCGCAGGCTGACGCCCGTGGCGCCGCCAAAGCGCTGGAGATCCCTGGGCCGCTGCTGGCGCGCCTCGACGCCCTGGCCCTGGCCGAAGGCGTCAGCCTGTACATGCTGCTGCTGGCCAGCTTCGAACTGCTGCTGCACAGCGTCACCGGTGCCGACGACCTGTTGCTCGGCACCGACGTCGCCGGCCGCGAGCACGCCGATCTGGAAGGCTTGATTGGCTTCTTCGTCAACGTCCTGCCGTTGCGCTCGCGGCGCCTGGCCGGCGAGACCCTGCGCGAGTTCCTCGGCCGCACCCGCGACACCTGCCTGCAAGCTTTGGAGCACCAGGCGCTGCCGTTCGACCGTATCGTCGAGGCCGCGCAAGTGCCACGGGAGCGCAGCCGCAACCCGCTGGTGCAAGCCTTGTTCGTGCTGCAGAACACCCCGACCCAGGCGTTCTCGATCCCCGGGCTCGAGGTGCGCATGCAGCCTGCGGCCGAGCGCACCAGCAAGTTCGACATGGCGCTGTTCCTCGAGCGTGACGGCGACCTCATGCGCGGCGACTGGGTGTACGCCCGTGCGCTGTTCAAGGGCGAGCGCATCGACGCGCTGATCGGCGCCTGGCTGGAACTGCTGCACCAGGTGGTCGAGCAACCGCACGCCGCCCTGACCCAATTCACCGTCACGCTGCCCTCCGTGGAGACACCGGCCTTGGCCAAACCCGCCCCTTCATCCAGCAAGCTCGACAAGCTGAAAAAGCTGCCGACCCGCGCCGCTGCCCCACGGCCATTGATTCGCACCTCGGCGCTGTTGCCGGGCCACGAGTTCCCGCTGCTGATCGAACCCGTTGCCGCCGACCTCGACCCGGTGGCCTGGGCCCACAGTTCGCGGGACCTGATCGATAGCCTGCTGTGCCAGCACGGCGGCCTGTTGTTCCGTGGCTTCGCCCTCGACGATCCGAAAGCCTTCGAAGCCTTTGCCGAAGCCATTCATCCCGGGCTGTTCGGTGGCTACGGCGACCTGCCGAAAAAGGAAGGCGGTCGCAATATCTACCGCTCCACGCCTTACCCCGAGCGCGAGATGATCCTGTTCCATAACGAGAGCTCGCACCTGCCGCGCTCGCCGCGCAAGCAGTGGTTCTACTGCGAGCAGCCATCGCCGGTGGGTGGCGCCACGCCGATTGTCGACTGCCGCACGCTGTACCGGCAGTTGCCGACGGAGTTGGCCGAGGCCTTCGAACGCAAGGGCTTGCTCTACGTGCGCACCTTCACCGAGCGCCTCGACGTCAACTGGCGGGAATTCTTCAAGACCGACAGCCGCGAGCAGGTGGAAGCCCTGTGCCGGGCCAGCCATACCGAGCTGCGCTGGCTTGCCAATGACGAGCTGCAAACCCGCACCCGCTGCCCGGCCGTGATCCGTCATCCGCTGAGTGGTGAGCGCAGTTTCTTCAACCAGTTGCAGCTGCACCACACCTTCTGCCTCGAGCCCCAGGTACGTCAGGACCTGCTGAGCATGGTGGGCCAGGAGCGCATGCCGCGTCAGGTGTACTTCGGCGACGGCAGCCCGATTGACGACACCAGCATGGCCCTGATCGGCGAGCTCTACGAAGCCTGCGCGGTGCGTTTCGATTGGCAGCGCGGGGACGTGGTGATGCTCGACAACCTGATCGCCGCCCACGCCCGCGACCCGTACGAAGGTCCACGCAAGATCGCTGTCGCCATGGGCGACATGCATGAACCGGCCCGGCTGGCCGCCCGCCATGACGCAACCGAACTGCAGGATCAGATCACCCAATGAACGACTCCATGGAACTGCACCAAGACCTGCCATTGAGCGCCGAACAGGCCCTGGCCATCCACCTTGACCGCGCGCCCCTGCACCTCGGCATCAGCCTGGTCGGGCCGTTGCAGGCCGGGCGCCTGTACGAGACCTTGCTGCAGGTGATTGAACGCCACGACAGCCTGCGCGTGGCCCTGCGGCCTTCGACCCTGTACCGCAATCTGCGCCAGAGCCTGGTCGACAGCGCCCTCGACTGGCATCAACTGGAAATCGACCAGCAGGCCGCAGCCGAGGCCTTGGCCGCGCAACCGCTGGCCATCGATCAGGGACGCCTGGTGCGCGCCATCCTGCGTCCTCTGGCTGCCGAGCACTGGCGCCTGGACCTGTACGTCGCCGCTTGCGCCGCTGACCGCCTGAGCCTGCAGAACCTGCTGGGCGAACTGGCCGCGCTGTATGCCCAGCCCGACACGGTGCTGGACGATGCCTTCCAGTACAGCCAGTACGTGGAGTGGCGCCACGACCTGGACGCCGACGAACACGCCCCGGACGGCCGCGCCTACTGGGCCAGCCTCGGCCTGGACGAGCTGGCGCCGCTGCGCCTGGGCGGCCGCCTGGAAGCGGCGGCGGACGCAGCGGGCAACGCCGTCGAGCAAGCCCTGCCCGATGCGCTGCAGGCACTTGCACCGCGTTTCGATCAGACCCCGGGCACGCTGCTGCAGGCTGCCTGGTGGGCGCTGCTGGCGCGCATTAGCGGCAACCACGCACTCATGGGTGGCTGGCAACAGGACTGCCGCTTCGACTATGAGGTCATGGCGAACGGCATCGGCGTCTACGAAAAAATCCTTCCACTGGCCCTCGCGCCGCAGCTGGAACAGCCCTTCAGCACCTGGCTGCACCAGTTCGCCGAACAGCTCGACAACCACACTCAGCAGCAGGAACACTGGAACGTCGCCGATCCCGCCGTGACGTCTCAGCGTACAGTCGGCTTCAGCCTCGTGCGCCACGCTGCGCCATGGGTCAGCGGCGGCCTGCACTGGTCGGTCGACGCCCTGCCTGCGGTCGACCCGGGCTTCGAACTGGCGCTGCAAGTGAGCGTCGACGAACACGACCGGGTGCAGTCCTTGAGCGTACAGTCGCCCACCGCGCAGTACGCCGAGGCCGACTTGCGCATTCTGTTGGAGCAATATGTCCAACTGCTCCAGGCACTGCTTGAACAACCGCATCAGTGTGCCTTGAGCGAACTGCCACTGAGCACTGCGGCGCACCTGGCCCTGCACAAACACTTGTGCGGCGCGCAACGCGACTTTGGCAACCGCCCGGTGATCGAGCGCCTGGCCCACTGGGCGCAGCACACTCCGGATGCCCCGGCGCTGGAGGACGGCACGCAACGCCTGAGCTATGCGCAACTGCACCACGAGGTCGAACACTTGGCTGGCGTGCTGCAGGCACGCGGCATCGGTCGCGGCAGCCATGTCGCGTTGCTGCTGCCACGCTCGGCGCCGCTGCTGCTGGCACTGCTCGCCGTGCAGCGCGCCGGCGCCGCCTATGTGCCGCTGGACCCAGCATGGCCGGCGGCACGCGTTGAGCGGATCCTCGCCGACGCCCAACCGCAACTGCTGATTGGTGACGCCCAGGGCATCCCCCTCGCCGAACTGCTCGACAGCCCCGCCACCGCTCCGGTCAACCGCACTGTCGCCCTCGATGATGCGGCGTACCTGCTCTACACCTCCGGCACCAGCGGCGAGCCCAAGGGCGTGATCATCGAACAGGGACAACTGCTCAACTACAGCGCTGCGGTCAGCGAGGCTTTGGACCTTGCACAGTGCAGCCGCTTCGCCCTGATTTCTTCGGTAGCCGCCGACCTGGGCAACACCACCCTCTATGCGGCGCTGTGGACCGGTGGTTGCCTGGTGCTGGCTGACGATCAGGCCAGCCGCGATGCCGCCGCCTTCGCCCGCTTCCTCGACGCCAGCCAGATCGACTGCCTGAAGATCGTCCCCTCGCACCTGGCCGCGCTGCTTGAAGGCCAGCAGGCGATCAGCCTGCCACCGGTGCTGATCCTTGGCGGTGAAGCCTGCCTGGGCGCCCTGCGCCAGCGCATCGGCGAATTGGCGCCCGGCAGCCGCGTGCACAACCATTACGGCCCGACCGAAACCACGGTCGGCGTGCTCTACAGCCTCGACCAGAGCACCGAGCCACGGGTCGCGCTGCCCCTGCAACACGCCCTGGCCAATACCTGGACCCGGCTGCTGGAAGCCACCCCGAGCGGCCTGCAGCACGCGCCGATTGGCGCCCTGGCTGAGCTGTACATCGGCGGCGCGCAAGTCTGCCGTGGCTACCTGAATCGGACCTCCGATGCCTTTGTCGACGACCCGCTGCAACCGGGCCAGCGCCTGTACCGCAGCGGCGACCTGGGGCGGCTATCGGCCAGCGGCCAACTGCATCTGGCTGGGCGCGTCGACAAACAGATCAAGGTCCGTGGTTTCCGGGTCGAGCCCGGTGAACTGGAAGCGGCGCTGCTGAGCCTCGAGGGCGTCAGCCAGGCGGTGGTGCAGTACCGCGACGGCCAGTTGCTCGCCCATGCCGTGAGCCCGCGCGACAGCGCCACGCTGATCGGCGAGTTGCGCGCACGGCTGCCGGATTATCTGCTGCCGGCGCAATTGCTTTGCCTGAGCGAACTGCCACGCCTGGCCAACGGCAAGGTCGACCTCGCCGCACTGCCCAGCGCCAATCGCCAGATCGCCGAGCAGGTGGCGCCACGGGATGCCCTCGAGGCGCTGCTGGCCGACCTGTATCAGGAGCTGCTGGAACGTCCGAGCCTGAGCATCACCGACAGCCTGTTCGACCTCGGCGGCCATTCGCTGATCGTCATCAAGCTGTGCACCCGCCTGCGCAGCCTGCTGCAAGTGGAAGTGCCACCTGCGCTGGTGTTCGACCATCCGAGCGTGGCGGCGCTGGCCGAGGCCATGCGCGCCGGCGAAAGCCAGCCGGGCAAGCTGCTGAAAGTCGCCGAGCTGCGACGCATGCTCGCGGCCATGTCGCCGCAAGAGCGCGAGGCCCTGCAGGTCCGCGCGCAGTCCGCCAACCCTTCCCGGAGCTGATGCCATGCAACTCGACCCCCAACAACTGGCCGAGCGGATTGCCAGGCTCGCCCCGGAAAAACGCCAGGCCTTCGCCGCCGCCCTCGCCGCTCAAGGCTACGCCCTCAGCCGCCTGCCGATCGTTGCCGCCAGCGAGCCCGGCCCGCACCCGCTGTCGTGGGCGCAGCAGCGCCTGTGGTTCCTGCACTGCCTGGACCCGCAGAGCGGCGCCTACAACATGCCGGCGGCACTGCGCCTGCGCGGCAGCCTGGACAGCGCCGCGCTACAACGCAGCTTCGACCAGTTGATCGCCCGGCACGCGATTCTGCGCAGCACCTTCGATGAAGTCAGCGGCCAACCGCGCCAGACGGTGCACGCCTCGCTGCCAATGCCCCTGACCCGGGCGGACCTCTCATCGATACCCGCCGAGCAACGCGCCATGCGCCTGCAACAGCTGATCGACAGCGAAAGCAATCGGCCCTTCGACCTGAGCCAGGCACCGCTGCGTGGCCTGCTGGCGCAGCTCGACGTCGACGAGCATGTGCTGATCCTCAACGCCCAGCACATCGTCGCCGACGGCTGGTCGCTGGGCATTCTGGTCAAGGAGCTGACCGCGCTCTACAGCGCCGCCCTACAAGGCCGCGACAGCGACCTGCCGGCCTTGCCGATTCAGTACCACGACTACGCCGTCTGGCAGCAGACCGGCCACAGTGACAGCGCCCTGGCGCCGGAGCTGGCGTACTGGCGTGAGCAATTGGGCGAGGTCCATCCCACCCTGGAATTGCCCACCGACCACCCGCGCCCCCGGCATCCGAGCGGGCGCGCCAGCCGTCAGCAACTGCGCATTGACGCGCCGCTGTGCAAGGCCCTGCGCGAGCTGGCCCAGGCCCGTGGCACCTCGCTGTTCAGCGTGCTGTTGAGCGCCTTCAATGTGCTGCTGTACCGCCTCAGCGGGCAGACTGACCTGCGCGTCGGCGTGCCGGTGGCCAACCGCACCCGGGTCGAGACCGAAGGGCTGATCGGCTGTTTTATCAACACCCTGGTCATGCGCTGCCAACTCGACGGTAAGCAGCCATTCGGCACCGTGCTGGACCAGGTCGAACAGAGCCGCCGCCAGGCACTGGCCCACCAGCAGTTGCCGTTCGAGCGCCTGGTGCAAGCCCTGGAGCCCGAGCGCCAGCTGCAGCATTCGCCGCTGTTCCAGGTGATGTTCAACCTGCTTGACGGCCAGACCCCACGCCGCCTGGCGTTGCCAGGGCTGGAAGTCGACGAGATCGAACGCAACCAGGTCAGCGCGCAGTTCGACCTGGTGCTCACCGTGGTCGAACGGGCGGACGCGCTGGAACTGACCCTCACCGGCAACGCCGACCTGTTCGAGCCTGCCACCCTCGCCGGCCACGGCGCCAGCTATGCCAGCTTGCTGCAAAGCCTGGTCCAGGCGCCGGAAAGCTGCATCGCCCAACTGCCGCTGTGCAGTGCCGCACAACAGCAACGGCTATTGGCCGACTGCCAGGCGTCGCTGGTCCTCGAGCCGACGCCGCAACTGGTGCACCTGCGCCTCGCCGCGCAAGCGGCGGCACAGCCTGAGCGCATTGCGCTGATCCATGACGACAGCAGTTGGAGCTACGCCACCCTGCAGCAGCGCGCCGACTTGATCAGCCGCCACCTGCTGGCGCTGGACCTGCCCGCCGAAGCGCGCATCGGCCTGTGCCTGCCGCGCGGCCTGGACATTGTCGCGGCGGTATTCGGCACGCTGAATGCTGGCCTGACTTTCGTGCCGCTGGACCCGCAGTTCCCCAGCGAGCGCCTGGCCCACATGATCGACGACGCCGACATCCGCCTGGTGCTGGTGGCCCCGGAGACCGCAGCGATCATGGCGCCGTACCAGCGCCCGTGCCTCGACGTCACCGGCCTGGACGCCGACGCCGCAGCGCTGGCCGGGGTGCCGAGCAGCCGTGCGGTGCATCGCGAACAACTGGCCTATGTCATCTACACCTCCGGCTCCACCGGCAAGCCCAAGGGCGTGGCGATCACCCATCGTTCGCTGGCCGGCTACACCGAAGTCGCGCGCACCTACTACGGCGTCGAGGCCGATGATCGGGTGCTGCAGTTCTCGACCTTCAACTTCGATGGTTTCGTCGATCAGCTATTCCCACCACTGATGTGCGGCGCGGCCCTGGTGGTGCGCGGCCCCGAGCTGTGGGACAGCCGCGAGTTCCATGGGCGACTGTATCGCCACCGGATCACCGTCGCCGCCTGCCTGACCACCGCCTATTGGTTCCAGCTGGCCCAGGATTTCGCCCAGCAACCGTACGCGGCCTACGGCGAATTGCGCCTGGTCAGCGTCGGCGGCGAAGCCATGCCCAGCGCCGGGGTGGACGCCTGGCGCAAGGCCGGCCTGGCCCCGGTGCGCCTGCTGAACATCTACGGCCCCACGGAAATCACCGTGGTCTCGAGCATCCAGGACTGCAGCGCGCTGCTGGCCCGCGGGCCACTGCCGCTGCAACTGCCGATCGGCGCACCGCTGCGGGGTCGCGCCTATTACCTGCTGGACCGCGACGACAACCTGGCGCCGCCGGGCGTTCCGGGCGAGCTGTGCATCGGTGGCGAGCTGCTTGCGCGCGGTTACCACGATGTGCCCGGCCTGACCGCCGAGCGCTTTTGCCCCGATCCGTACGGCCCACCCGGCAGCCGGATGTATCGCACCGGCGACCTGGCGCGGCGCCTGGACGACGGCACCTACGAGTACCTGGGGCGGATCGACCAGCAGGTCAAACTGCGCGGTTTTCGGGTCGAGCTCAGCGAAATCGAGTCGCACCTGCGCAGCCACCCGAACGTCCGCCAGGCCCTGGCGCTGGTGCGCGAAGACCGTCCCGGCGACCGCCGACTGGTGGCCTACCTGGTGTCGCACGACCAGCCGGTGGAGGCCGCCGAACTGCGCCAGCACCTGGCCGCCCACTTGCCCGACTATATGCTGCCCTCGGCGTTCGTGAGCTTGGCGCAGATGCCCATGACCCCTGGCGGCAAACTCAACCGCGCGGCCCTGCCGGTGCCCGACTACAGCGTTCAGGGCAGCAGCCAGCGCGCGCCGCAAAGCGCCCGTGAAGAGCAGATGCTGGCGCTCTGGCAAGAGGTCCTCGGCCAGCAGGCAATCGCCATGGATGACAACTTCTTCGCCATGGGTGGCCACTCGCTGCTGGCCGCGCAACTGATGGCGCGCATTCGCCTGACGCTGAAGCTTGAGCTGCCACTGCACTGCCTGTTCGAGGCGCCGACCATCGCCCAACTGGCCACCCTGCTGGACGACGCCAACGCTGACCAGCAGGCGCCGATCGGCCTCGCCGCGCTGCCCGCCGACGGCCGTCGCCTGCTGTCCCATGCCCAACAGGGCATGTGGCTGGTGCAGGCGATGCAGCCCGACAGCCCGGCCTATCTGATCCCCAGCGCCGCCCGGCTGCTGGGCCGGCTTGACCTTGGCGCTTTGCAGCAGGCGTTCCAGATCCTCAGCCTGCGCCACGAGGCGCTGCGCAGCAGCTTCCACGAAGAGGACGGCACACTGCATGTGCAGGTACAGGACGCCATCGAGCTGCCGCTGGACCTGCATGACCTCAGCCAGCTACCCCAGGCCGAGCAGGAGGCCAGCGCCCGACAGTTGCTGATCGAACTGGCGACGCGGCCGATCGACCTGCGCCAGGCACCGCTGCTGCGCCTGCATCTGCTGCGCTTGGACGCTGAGCAACACCTGCTGTTGCTGGTGATGCACCACATCGTTTCCGATGGCTGGTCGATGGGCGTGCTGGTGCGCGAACTTAGCCAGCTCTACAGCGCCGCCCTGAATGGCGAAACCGCGCCCTTGCCGGCACTGGCGGTGCAATACAGCGACTATGCCGCCTGGCAACGCGAACAGCTCGACACCAGCGCCCGCCAACAGCACCTGGATTACTGGCGTCAGGCACTGGGCGACCCCCTGCCACCGCTCGAGCTGATCAGCTACCGGCCGCGACCGTCGGTGCTCGGCGGCCAGGGCGCACGCTTGGCGTTCCAGATCGACGCCGGCCCTGCCCAGGCGCTGAAACAGCTGTGCCTGAGCCATGGCGCCACTCTGTTCATGGGCTTGCTCGGAGTGCTGCAACTGAGCCTGTACCTGCACAGCAACCGCACCCAGGCGGTGATCGGCACCGACGTGGCCAACCGCGAACGCAGCGAGACCGAAGGCCTGGTGGGCTTTTTCATCAACCAATTGGCGCTGCGAGGCGACGTTGGCGGCGACCCCAGCTTCAACGCCCTGCTGCAACGCCTGCGGCCTCAGGTGCTGGATGCGTTCAGCCATCAGGCACTGCCCTTCAACACCCTGGTGGAAGCCCTCAACCCTGCGCGCAGCCTGGCCTATAACCCGTTGTTCCAGGTCAAGCTGGTGCTGCAGAACCAACCCGACAGCGCTCTCGAAATGCCGGGCCTGAGGGTGTTGCCGGAACGTATCGAGCACGGTCAATCGCAATTGGACCTGCACCTGAGCATCGAGGAATCCCGGGGCGGCCTGGCCTGCACCCTGAAGTACAACACCGAGCTGTTCGACGGGCACAGCGCCGAGGCCTTTGCCGGAGCGTTCAGCCGCCTGCTCGAGCAGGTGGTCAGCGACCCCGAGCGGCCAATCGAAGCGCTGATCCAGCCGCTGCGCGCGCTGCTTCTCGAACAACGCCTGCAGCACTTGAGCGCGCGTAGCGAACAGAGCCTGGCCCGTCTGGGCAGCAGCCGTCGCCGCACCCGCATCACCATCGACTCTATGGAGGGATAAGACATGAATGGCCCCGCGATTGCCAAGCTCGGCGGCATGCGCCGCAAACCGATCCGTGTGGATGAAGATTCGCTGGTGCGTTTCACGCCGCTCAATCCAGACAGCGTCTACACCGCCGTCTGCCAACCCACACGCCCCGGCATCAGCCTGGTGGCGTGGGCCCAGGCCAACCGCGAACTGATCGAGCGCAAGCTGCTCGAGCATGGCGCGCTGCTGTTTCGCGACTTCCAGGTCGACACCGCCCAGGCCTTCGACGACTGCATCAGCGCGCTGTCCGGCGGTGCCCTGGAGTACAAATTCCGCGCCTCGCCACGCACCCAGGTCGACCCACGCCTGAACATCTATACCTCCACCGACTACCCCAAGGACCAGCGGATTTTCCCCCACAACGAACACTCCTACTCGCCGGTGTTCCCACTGAAAATCTTCCTGTGGTGCGATATCGCGCCGCTGTCGCGGGGCGAAACCCCGATCGGCGACACCCGGGCCATTACCCGCGCCATCGACCCCGAGATTCGCGAGCGCTTCGCCCGCCTGGGCATCATGTACGTGCGCAACTACGGTGACGGTTTCGGCCTGCCCTGGCAGACCGTGTTTCAGACCGACGACCGCGCCCAGGTGGATGCCTACTGCGCCGGCGTCGGTATCCACACCGAATGGAAAGCCGACGGTCGCCTGCGCACCCGCCAGGTCGGCCCGGCCCTGGTGCAGCACCCGCGTACCGGCGAGACGTTGTGGTTCAACCACGCCACGTTCTTCCATGTCAGCACCCTGCCGGCGAGCGTGCGCGATGCGCTGCAGGCCGACTTTGCCGACGACGACTTGCCGCAGAACACCTTCTATGGCGACGGCAGCCCGATCGAGCCGCCAGTGCTGGAGCACCTGCGTGGCCTCTACCTGCAGCACATGACCGAGTTCCCCTGGCGCCACGGCGACGTGTTGCTGCTGGACAACATGCTCTCGGTGCATGCCCGCAATGAATACGACAGCCCTAGACGCATCCTTGTGTCGATGGCTGAAGCCCTGAACAGCCAGGATGTGGCGCTCAAGCCCTGACGCGCCGCCGAGGTTCACGGTTTTCCACTCCGCCCCTATTCAAGGTTTCCACGCCATGTCCAGCATCGCCATCGAGGGCTTTCGCCCCGCCCTGCAACAAAATGCCCACTGGTCCCACACTGACCGGCGCGCCGACGCTCTGTTCCTGACCTTCGCCCTGCCCGAGGGCAGCGACCTTGCACGCTTGCAGGCGAGCCTGGCGCAGGTGCTGGAACAGCAGGAAATTCTCCGCACCCGACTGCTGGCTAGCCCGGGCATGCAGCAGCCGGTGCAGGTCATCGCCGAACAGTTGCAGATCGACTGGCGTGAAGTTGCCGACGATCTGACGCCGCCGGCACTGCACCGTTTGCTCAGCGAAGCGCTCGTGGAGGCCAGCCTGGCCGTTGCCGTCATTCGTGGCGCAGCGCTGCGGGCCTGCCTGGCGGTGCCGGCCGCCAACGCCGACCACAGCACCCTGCAACTGCTGCTCAACGCCTGGCAGGCGGCGTACCAGGGCCAGCCAACAGACGAGGAAGCGGTGCAATTCGCCGACTTCGCCGAGTGGCAATTCGAACACCTGGGCAGCAGCGACAGCGACGCCGGACGAGCCTTCTGGCAGCGCCAGCAAGCCGCCGACCAGTACCTGATCCAACACCCGTTTCAGCGCTGCGAAGCAATGGCGCCGGCACAGCCGAGCTGCCTGGTACAGACCCCGGACGCAGCGTTTCAGGATCACATCCGCAGCGCCCTTGCCGGCCTCGACGCTTCGGCTGACGCGCTGTTCGGCTGGTGCTGGGCACTGTTACTCAAACGGCATCTGGGGCAGCCGCAGGTGTTGCTGGGCTGGGCGCACGATGGTCGTAACAGCGCCACGGCGAACGCCTTCGGCCCTTACGGCAAGTCCTTGCCGCTGCGCCTGGAGCCGGATGATCAGGACGATTTGGCCAAGGCCCTGGCGGCATTCGCGCAGGTGCTTGAGCAGGCCCGCACCTGGCAAGAAGAGTGGCCGGCCCTGACGCCGGACACGCCGTTCGGCTTCCGCCTGCGCCAGCCGCTGGCCTCGGCCTGGCCGGTACTCGCGGTGCAAGGTGAACGCTGTGCGCATTCGCTGCTGCTGGAAGTACTGGATCAGCCCGAAGGCTTCAGCTTCCAGCTGCACTACGATGCCAGCCGCCTCGACGCCGATGCCGCCGGACTGTTGCTCGACCAGTTCATCAGCCTCTGCCAGCAGGCCAGCGCCGCCAGTCAGCAAGCATTGGGCGAATCCTCAGGCATCAGTGCCGCGCATCAGGCCTGGCTCGCGGCGCTCAACCACACCGAGGTGCAGCAGCCAACGCCGGCACTGCTGCACCAGTTATTCGAACAGCAGGTCGCTGTCCGCCCCGAGGCCATTGCGGTCAGCCACGGCGAGGCGCAACTGAGCTACCAGGCGCTGGAGACACGGGCCAATCAACTGGCGCACCAACTGCGCAACGCCGGCCTTGCACCGGGTCAGGCCGTCGGTCTGTTTATGGGCCGCAGCCTTGAGGCGATCGTCGGCATTCTCGGCATTCTCAAGGCCGGTGGCGCCTACCTGCCGCTGGACCCGAGCTACCCGGCCGAGCGCCTGAGCGACATGCTCGAGCAGACCCGCGCGACCCTGTTGCTGAGCCTGAGCAGCCTTGAAAGCCGCCTGCCCCAAGGCGACTACAGCACCCTGTGGCTCGACCGTCTCGCCGAGCAGGACCTGCCCGTGCAGCGTCCCGCGCCGGTGACCGACAGTGACAGCCTGGCCTACCTGATTTTCACCTCCGGCTCCACCGGCCGGCCCAAGGGCGTGATGGTCTCGCACCGCAACGCCGTGCACTCGACCTCGGCGCGCCTGCTCGCCTACAAGGAACCGCTGCAGGCGTTCCTGCTGGTGTCGGGGCTGGCGTTCGACAGTTCGGTGGCCGGGCTGTTCTGGACCCTGACCCAGGGCGGGCAACTGTGCCTGCCGCAGGACGATCAGGTGCAGGACGCCCTGGCCCTGGGCCGCTTGATCGCCGCCCGGCAGGTCAGCCACACGCTGATGCTGCCGTCGCTCTACGGGCAAGTGCTGGAACAGGCCGCCGACCAACTGGGCAGCCTGCGTTGCGCCATCGTCGCCGGTGAAGCCTGCCCGGCCAGCCTGGCCCGCCAGCACCAGCAGCTGTGCGCCCAGGCGCAGTTGTACAACGAGTACGGCCCGACCGAGGGCACCGTGTGGTGCAGCTATTACCGCGCCCGTGGTGACGAACAGGGCGTGCTGCCGATCGGCAAGGCGATCGCCAACATGCAGGTGTACGTGCTCGACGCCCACTTGCGCCCGGTGGCGGCTGGAGTCAGCGGCGAAATCTACCTCAGTGGCGCCGGCATCACCCAGGGCTACCTGGGCCGCGCGGACCTGAGCGCCGAGCGCTTCCTCGACAACCCGCTGAACCCAGGCGCCGGCCGTCTCTATCGCAGCGGCGACCTCGGGCGGGTCAACGCCCAGGGCGACATTGAATTCCTCGGACGCATCGACGACCAGGTGAAGATTCGCGGTTTCCGTATCGAACTGGGCGAGATCGAAGCGCGCCTGCTGACCCATCCCGGGGTGCGCGAGGCCGCCGTGGTCGCCCGCGCCAACGAGCTCGGCGACACTGAGCTGATCGCCTACGTGGTGGCCCGTGACGTCTGCCCGGGGGCCATCGCCTTGCAAGCGCACCTCGGCCTGCACATGCCCGAGCACATGGTGCCGAAGACCTACGTGATGCTCAGTGCCTTCCCGCTGACACCCAACGGCAAGCTGGACCGCAAAGCCCTGCCGGCTCCGGTGCGCGAGCGCCAGGCCAGCTACCGGGCGCCGCGCAACGAACGCGAAGCCTCGCTGGCGGCGCTGTGGGCCGAGGTGCTGGGGGTGGAACAGGTGGGCCTCGACGATAACTTCTTCGAGCTCGGCGGCCATTCGCTGACCGCCACCCGGCTGGTCTCGCGCCTGCGTAGCAGCCTGGGTATCGAGGTGCCGGTGCGGGCGCTGTTCCAGCACTCGACCCTCGGCGCGTTCGTCGAACAAGCTCTGCCGAAGGCCGTGGCCTCGACGCTGCCCGCGATCACCCCGCAGCGTCGCGATACGCCCCTGCCGCTGTCGTTCGCTCAGGAACGCCTGTGGTTGTTCGACCGCTTGCATCCGGGCAGCACCACTTACAACGTGCCTGAAGCCGTACGACTGCGAGGTGCGCTCGACCTGCCGGCCCTGGAGCACAGTTTCAGCGTGCTGCTGCAGCGCCACGAAAGCCTGCGCACCACCTTCGTCCTCACGACCGCCGGGCCGGCGCAGCAGGTACAGGTGGCCGAGGACTTTGCCTTGAGCCTGATCGACCTCAGCCGCTTGCCCGTCGCCCAACGCGACCTGCGCCTGCAACAGGAACTGCAGACCCAGGCCGCGCAGCGCTTCGATCTCGAGCGCGGACCGCTGCTGCGGGCGGGCGTGGTGCGACTGGCGGCGGACGAACATGTGCTGTGGCTGACCCTGCACCATATCGCCTTCGATGGCTGGTCGATGCGCGTGTTCACCCGCGAGCTGATCGCGCTGTACAGCGCCTTCAGCAGCGGCCAACCCTCGCCGCTGGCCGAGCCACAGCTGCAATACGCCGACTTCGCTCAATGGCAGCGCCGTGAACTGAGCCCGGCGGCCCTCAAGCCGCAACTGGACTTCTGGCTGCACCACCTGGGCGAGGACCACAGCCTGCTGCAACTGCCCTGCATGCTGCCGCGCCCGGCCCTGCCCAGCCATCGCGGCGCCGAGCACAGCCTGGTGTTCGACCCGCCGTTGAGCCAGGCCTTGCACGCCTACAGCCGCGAACAGGGCTGCACGCTGTTCATGACCCTGCTGACTGCGTTCAACGTGTTGCTGGCCGGCCACAGCCAGCAGTCGGCGATCCGCATCGGCATCCCGATTGCCAACCGGCATCACCATGAGCTGGAGGGGTTGGTGGGCTTCTTCGTCAACACCCTGGCGCTGCGCACCGACCTGTCTGGCAACCCGCAGTTCGACAGTCTGCTGCACCAAGTCCGCGACAACCTGCTGCATGCCCATGCCAATCAGGACCTGCCGTTCGAGCAATTGCTGCAGGCCCTGCCAGGCGCCCAGCAGCACGGTGTGCCGCTGATCCAGGTGATGTTCGACCTGCATCAGGAGCGAAACTTGCGCTCGTCGGCGTTCGGCAACCTGAGCATCGAGCCGCTGAAGGAAGACCATGGCAAGCGCAGCACGCTGTTCGACCTGATGCTGGATGTCAGCGAGCGCGAAGAGGGCTTGATCGCCACCTTCACCTACAGCACTGACCTGTTCCAGCCGGCCAGCATCGAGGCCTTGGGCGAGGATCTGCGGACCCTGCTCGAAGCCCTTCCCGGCCAGCCGGCGGCGTCGTTCGAGACGCTGGTGCAACGCTTGCAGCCACAGCCCGTGGCGCAGACCGGACAACCTGAGCCGGCCCGCCAACAGGTGGCGGCGCTGGTGTGCGAAGTGTTGGAACTGGAGGTGCTGGATGAGCAGGCGCAATTCTTCGAAGTCGGCGGAAGTTCACTCAAGGCCGTGCTGCTGTGCGCGCGAGTGCACCAGTTGTGGGGTACCCAGGTACCGGCGCACCTGGTGTTCCTCAACCCACGGTTGGGCGACCTGCTAAACATACTGAGCCGCTACCGCCACGCCAGCGTTTGACCCGCAACCAGCCTGCTGAAGCGCATCAACTTCATCGCCAGCAGGCTGGCCCACAAAGGCATGTAATAGACCACAATCCCTGTAGGAGCGCTCCCCTCGGATGCATGCCTCCACTCAGACTTCTGTAACGGGGCCGGTGGATCAAAATCAAAAGCAACCGAGGCGGCCTACCGGCCGGCCTATTCTGGAAGGACGGCGCCGCTCACAAACCCTGTAGGAGCTAGCCTGCTAGCGATGGGGCCGCCCGCTTAATAGGCATAGTGCGACGATTCGACAGGCTGCCCGGCATCAAGCCTTCCCCCAGTACAACAACAGCGCAACGCTCAAGCCACAAGGCAACAGCGCCAGCACCCAGAACAGCGTGCCCATGGCCAGCCCCAGGTCGGTCTGGCTCACCCACCATGCCAAACCCGACACCAGCAAGGCCGCCACCCGCAGGCCCCGAGTGCCGGGGAACGGGCGTGGTGTCATCACCCGCTGCCAATGCACCGACTGACTCAGAGCCAGCAGCGCCAGGCCCAGCAGTTGCAAGCCGAGGACCGCGACGCTGACCAGTGCCTCAAACATCCTTGACCTCCGCCAACCGCTGCGCCCTTACCCCGCCCCTACGCAAATGCCAGCCCAAACTGCACGCCACTACCGAACAGGCCAGCAGCGTCAGGTCGACCCCGGCCACTGCCCACAGCCCTTGATCTAGCGCGCGCCACGGGTGATCGCCGGTGCTCCAGGCATTGGACAGCAGCGCCAGTAACGCCAGGGCACTGATCGCCAGACACTGGCTTGCCCAAGGCGCGCGGGCCTGGGCACAGCGGCCGATCACCCACGCGGCGTGCAACCCGGCCAGCAGCCAGGCGCTGAAGAACAACTGCACCTCCCACTCGGCACGCCCGGCCAACGCCTGGGGCAGCCAACGGTTGGCCACCAGCATCGCCAGGGTGGCCAGGGGCATGCCGGTGATCAGCACGCTGCACAGCAGGGTCACCGACATCCCGCCCCACTCCCGGGCAGGGTGTTGCAGGCGGCGCTTGGCCAACCAATAGAGCAAACCGCTGGCGAGCATCACGCAGCCACTGAGGCCGGCGAAAAAGTACAGCGCGCGCAACGCCGGCTGGTGGAAGTGCGCCACGTGCAATCCGGCCAGCACATCCAGGGTCGCGGCCGCCGGCGGCAGTTGCGATGCATGCAGCAGGCGGGCACTGGCAGCGTCGAAGTACAGGGTCTGGCCGTCCACGCTCAGGCGGTCGGCGACACTGCGGCTGACCTCGACATAGGCGTTGGCGTCGCCCGGGTGCCAGACCCGGACGAAAGCCGGCTCTCCACCGCCCCAGTGCTGGCGCGCCTCGACCAGCATGCCGTCGAGCGAGGCCATTGGCCCTGGGTTGCCAGTCGCCGGGCGGCTGTAGGCGGCGTCGGCCTGTACCGCGAACTGCCCGGCCTGGCCGGGGTACAGCGCGTCGATGGCCGCCGGCAGGTACAACGGGAAGAGAATCAGCAGACCGCTGAGCATGATCAGCGCATGAAACGGCAAGGCCAACACCCCGGTCAGGTTGTGCAGGTCGAGCAGGCACCGGGGAGCCTTGTCGGCACGCAAGGTGAACAGGTCCTGAAACAGCCGCGCATGGATAAAGACCCCGGCGATCAGGCTGATCAACCCGACCATGGCGGCCAGTCCGAGCAGGCGGGCGCCGAGGTTCCCGGCATGGATATTCAGGGTGTAGTGCAACCGGTAAAAGAAGTCGCCGCCGCGGCTGCCGGCAACCTCCAGCGCGCCCTCCTTGCCCGGCAGCAGGAAACGGCTGAAGCCTTCGCGCTCGACGCTCCAGGCCTGGAAGCGCATCAGCGGGCGGCGCGCGTCGGGCAATTCGACGTACCACTGCAACAGCGCCTTGCCCTCGCTGAGGCTGGCAACCTGGGGCAGCACCTGGCGATCCAGCGACAGCGCGGTGGTCGATGGTGCAGCGCGCAACGACGGCAGCATCCAGCTGTCCAGTTCGCGGTCGTACAAGGCCAGGCTGCCCATGAAGAAAGCGATCAGTAAAAGCCCGGAAAAGCCCAGGCCCAGGACCCGGTGCGCCCACAGCATGGCCTGGCGAACACTGTCGAACATCAGCCCGTCCCGACCAGCACGCGCTGCGTGGCCAGCAGCGCCACCGCCAGGCCGCCCAGCCACAGGGCGTTACGCCGGGCCCGGCGGGCGCAGAGCAACCACAGCACCAGCGCCGGGTACAGCACAAAGGCGGCGATCGAACTGCTCAATACCGCCTCACTGGGTGCTTGCCCCAGCCACGCCAGGCCCAACGCAACCTGGGCGCTGAGCGCCCAGGTGAACAGGTAGGCCAGCAGCAGCGCCAGCAACAGCCATAGCCCACGCTGCCAACCCTGGGTGCGGGCCTGGTTCGAAGCAGGTCGTTTCACTCTGGTCTCCTTGGTGGGAAAAAGTTGGGGCTGGCGGGTAACGCCAAGGGTATTCACGCAGGATGATTGTAGGAGCAGCCTGCTCGGGAAGAGGCCGGTACTTCCGGCATATGCATCGCCTGACACACTGCCAACGCGACGGTGCGACGATTCGACAGGCTCGCTCCTACAAAAGAAAAGGCCAGCGATGCACCCTCGGCCAAGTATGCCGGCTGGGCGCACCGCTGTCGTGCGTCAGAACTTGGCGCGCAGGGTCAGGGATACCGCGCGTGGATCACCGAAGATGTTGCCGTCCTGGAAGGTGTTGATGCGCTGGTAGTACTTCTTGTCACCCAGGTTGGTGCCCAGCAGGTCAGCCGACAGGTTCTCGTTGATCTGGTAGCCGACACCCGCGTCATACAGGGCGTAGCCGCTCTGCCGCAGCTTGGTGCCGTCCATATCGATGCTCGGCACGTCGAGCTTGTTGAAGGTTTCGCTGACCGCACTCACGCCACCTTGCACGCTCCACTTCTCCAGTTCGCCAGGCAGCTTGTAGAGGGTCCAGACGCGCAGCATGTTCTTCGGCAGGTAGGTCTGCAGCTGCTCGTTGGCGCTGTCGTAGCGCTTGTAGGTGTGGGTGAAGTTGGCGGTGAGGAACCAGTCCGGGGTCATCTGGCCGCTGACTTCCATCTCGAAGCCGCGAGTACGAGCCTTGCCACCGGCTTCCACGGCGCGCGACGACGGGTCGTTCATGTCCGGGATGGCGCGGTTTTCTTCCTCGATCTGGAAGGCAGCCAACGAGGCGTTGACCGCGCCGTCGAGGAACTCACCCTTGATCCCCACTTCATGCTGCGTGCCTTCGATCGGCGCGATGATGTTGTTGTTGATGTCCAGGTTGCTGACCGGCTGCGGGTTGAACACCTCGGCGTAGTTGGCATACAGCGAGTAGGTATCGTTGAGGTCGTAGATCAGGCCGTAGAACGGGGTGAACTTCTGCGACTCGCTCTGGCTGCTCTTCTCCGACGGCGAGCCCGCTTCAGGCTGGTGCTGGCTGCGGTGCATGTCGAGCCAGGTGACGCGACCGCCAAGTACCAGGGTCAACGGGTCGGCCAGGCTCAGGCGCATGTTGCCGTAGACCGCTTTGGCGCGGCTGTTGGCAACGCTGGTAGGCAGGCGATCGTCGTCGGGGAATTCCGGATACGCGAAGTTCGCCTGTGGGTCGTAGAGGTCGACGTCGCCGAGGAAGTTGGAGAAGTAGCCGCCGTTGGAGGAGAACTCCGAACGGGAATAGTTGGTCCCCACCAGTAACTTGTGCTCGCGGCCGAACAGGCTGAATGGGCCGTC
Organism: Pseudomonas fluorescens; assembly: GCF_019212185.1. Taxonomy (NCBI): domain Bacteria; kingdom Pseudomonadati; phylum Pseudomonadota; class Gammaproteobacteria; order Pseudomonadales; family Pseudomonadaceae; genus Pseudomonas; species Pseudomonas fluorescens. The sequence goes on along the minus strand of NZ_CP078138.1, from coordinate 2,832,710 downwards.
GGCGTACAGGTCGACTTCGTCCTGCTTCTCGCGGTAGTCGAACATGATCGAGTTCATCGATACCAGGTTGTCCGATGGATCGATACCGCCACCATTGCGCGCGTAGGCCTGGGTCAGGTCATAGTTGTTGTCGGCGTGACGCACCGACAGTTTGGTTTTCCAGTCGCCGCCCAGATGGTGTTCGAGCTCGGTGAACACCGAGGTGCTCCAGAAGTAATCGCGGTTCCAGTTGGCACCGTAGAAGTTCTTGCGCGATACATCCGGCAGCGACATCGCCGGCTTGCCATCACTGCCGGTGTAACGGAATGCCGGCAGCGAACGCTGGGCGCCATTGATGTCGGTGTTCTGGTTACTGGCACCGATGGTCCAGACGGTGTCCGGGGTCAGGTCGATGTCGACGATGCCGTAGACCTGGCTGGTCTCACGCTTGCCACTGCCGTCGTAGGGGAACGCGGTTTTGTTTTCGCTGAGTACCAGGCGCCCACGAATGTTGCCGGTTTCGGTCAACGGGCCGGTGACATCGACCATGCCCCGGTACGCGTCCCAGGAGCCGGCGCTGATTTCCGCCGACACGGCCGCATCGGCCATCGGGCGCTTGCGCACCAGATTGATACTGCCGCCCGAGCCGCCAGCGCCAGTCAGGCTACCGGCCGGGCCCTTGAGCACTTCGACGCGGTCGTACATGGTCAGGTCCGGGGACAGGAAGATCCGGTTGTCCATGGTGGTCGGGGTGCCGTCCAGTTGCAGCGAGGTGATCTCGAAGCCACGGGAGAAGAAGCTCAGGCGGCTGGCGTCGATGCGCTGCACGGTCACGCCGCCGACTTTGCCCAGGGCATCTTCGAGGGTGTAGAGGTTCTGCTTCTGGATGCGCTCCTGGCCGATGACGTTGATGGTCTGCGGCACTTCTTTGAGGCTCAGCGGCACCTTGGTCCCCACCGACACCGTCGGCGCTTCGGTCTGCATGCCGACGATGGATTGCTCCGGCAGCGTGATCGACGCCGGCGGCGCCTGCTCCTCGGTGTTTTCTTCGGCCATGGCCATCGGGGTGAGCAGGATGCTGCTGCTCACCAGAGGAGCCAGCAGCCAATTCCCCGCCTTGATTGGCTGACGCCCCAGTTTCAGTTGGTACATACCACGAGCTCCTTTACATGGCCTTGCGGACCATTTGTTTTTTTAAGTGTTGTGCGACAGAAATCGGCCCTGCTACGCGCTCACCGGACGCTCGCAAGGCGTCTCCGGGGCGGTGCTGACGGTGCTGTGATCAAAGGGGTAAAGCTGTCCGCCGTCGCACTTGAGTACGCGGTCGGCGATGGAGAAGTAGTGGTCGTCGTGGCTGATGGCGATGATGGTCTTGCCCAGGGCCTTGAGCTCTGGCAACAGCTCGCGATAGAAGAACGCGCGGAAACCCGGGTCCTGATCGGCGGCCCATTCGTCGAGCAACAACACCGGCCGTTCCTCGACCAGCGCCACCAGCAGCGCCAGGCGTTTGCGCTGGCCCTGGGACAGACGCGTGGTGGACAGCCCGCCCTGCGCGTCGATGCTGACCTTGCGCTGCATGCGCAGGCGCTCAAGCCAGGCCTGGGCCAGCAGTGGGTCGAAGTCACCGCGTGGGCCGACCAGGCGCTCGAACAGGTAGAAGGTGGAGAACACCGTGGAAAAGTGCGCCCGATACCAGTCGCGCAGTTCTGGCGTGATAGTTACGCCTTGCAACTTCAAGGTGCCGGCGCTGGGTTCGTAGAGCCCGGTGAGCAGCTTGGCCAGGGTCGACTTGCCACTGCCGTTGCCGCCGACGATGAACAGGATTTCGCCCCGGGCGACGCTCAGGTTCACTGGCCCCAGGCGAAAGCCGTAATCGTCGGCCTGATGCGGGTAGTCGTAGCCCAATCCTTGCAGCTCAAGCAGCGGCTGGTTGATATCGGCTTCACCGCTGAAAGTGCTGAATTCGTTGCGATAGTCGGCAAAGGCCAGGGTCTGGATCTTCGCCAGCGAGACATTGCCAGCCACCAGCGTCGGCAGGCTGCCGATCAGGTCGTTGAGCGGCATGCGCAGGAACATCAGCACCAGCACGAAGGCGCCGATCACCCCATTGCCGACCCCAAGCCAGGTCCCGGCGGCGAACAGTCCGCCGGCCAGGGCCAGGATCAGCGCTGCGGTCCAGTTCAGGCTCAAGGTCCAGTAGCGGTCGGCGTGCACCTCGTTGCGCCGGGCAAACTCGGCCGCCGGCTGCAGGTCGAGGGCATAGAAGCGCTCTTTGCGTCGGGCATTCAGGGCCAACTCGAAACGCCCCTCGATTGCCCCCTGATAGGCGGCATACAGGCGGTCGTCGGTTTCGCGCACCTGTTTCATCAGCTCGCGCATTTTCGCGAACCAGCCGTTCGCCAGCCAGGTCCCCAGGCCCAGGCCGACCACGCAGATCAGCAGCAACGGCCAGGATAGCCAGGCCATGTACAGGCAGCCGCCGAGCATCAGCACCAGGTTGTAGAACACGAACGGCATGCGGTTGAAGGCCTGGCCGATGCTGACGATGTCCTTGCTCAGGGTCGCGTAGAGACTGGCTTCGCCGATTTTTTCCAGTTGCTCGATGGAGGTGTCGAGCAGGCGCTTGACCATCTGCAGGCGCAATTCGTAGACCACCCGGTGGCCCAGCGCGGTGAGCAGTGCCTGGGCGCCGAAACCACAGCCAAACAACAACACCAGCAGGCCGAAGAACGTCGCCCCCAGTGTCGCGTCCATGCTCGTGCTGCCGGCGATCAACTGGTTGATCTCGTTGATCAGGCCGATACCGGCCGCCGCGCTGACCAGGCTGGCTAGCAGGCCCAGGCCGAGCAGGCCGCGATGACGCTTGAGCAGTGACAGGAACAGGGGCATGGCAAATCCTCGGGGCGGGCCGTGCGCCGGCCCTAATGGTTCACTCGAAGGCGAGCAGCAGTTTTTCAATCTCGGCCAGTTCATCCACCACCGGCGTGGCGCAGGCCTGCTCGATCAGCGCGGCCATGTCGGCCAGCACCGGGTTGGCAAACAGCTGGGCCAGGGCCACATCGCAAGCGAACTGCTGGCGAATCCGCGCCTGGATCCGCACCAGTTGCAGGGACTGCGCACCGAGGCGGAACAACTCGGCGCGCGGGGCGATCGGCCACAGGCCCAGCACCTCACGCCAGATCTGCGCCAAGCCCTGTTGCCAGGGCCCGCTCAGCGGTTCGTCGTCGGCTTCGTCGGCGCCCTCCCACAACGGTTCGGGAAGCGCCTTGCGGTCGACCTTGCCGTTGGCGTTCAGCGGCAGGTTATCCAGTACCACGAATGCACTCGGCACCATGTAGGCCGGCAGGCTCAGGCGCAGTTGCTGCTGCGCCGCGAGCGAGTCAAAGCGGGTCGCATCCAGGCACAGGTAAGCCACCAGCAGGTCCTGGCCGGCCGCTGCCTGACGCAAGGTCACCACGGCCTGTGACACCCCTGGCAAGGCCACGAGTGCGCTTTCGATCTCGCCCAGTTCAATGCGGAAACCGCGCAGTTTGACCTGGAAGTCGCTGCGCCCGAGGAACTCCAGGCTGCCATCGGCGCGGTAGCGTGCGCGGTCACCGGTGCGGTACAGCCGACTGCCGGCCTGCGCGCCCGGAGCCGATGGCTGCGCAAAGGGATTGGGCACAAAGGCGGCGGCGGTCAGCTCGGGGCGATCGGCATAACCGCGGGCCACGCCGGCGCCACCGATGTACAGATCGCCGGCGACACCGATGGGCTGCGGTTCGAGGTGGTCATCGAGGACGTACAGGCGGTTGTTGTCCAGCGGCCGACCAATCGGCTGGGTCGCCGCGCTGACTTGTTCGACCGCTTGCACCGATGACCAGACCGTGGTTTCGGTGGGGCCGTAGACGTTCAGCAGGCGCACCTGGCGCGCCAACAGCCGCTGGGCCAGCTCGGCCTTGAGCGCTTCGCCGCCGCACAGCAAACGCAGACCGGCCCAGGCTGGCGAGTCGTGCTCGACCAGCATCTGCCAGGTCGCGGGCGTGGCTTGCATGACATTGATGCGATGACGCTCCATCAACCCCAGCAATGCCGCCGGATCGAGGCTGTCGGCACGGCTGGCCAGGACCACGGTGCCGCCGTGGACCAGTGGCAGGAACAGCTCAAGGCCGGCGATATCAAAGCCCAGGGTGGTCACGGCCAGCAACCGCTCGCCAGCGCTCAGTTGCACGTGGGCCTGGATACCATGGAGGAAATTGACGAACGCCTGGCGCTCGATGTCGACGCCCTTGGGCCGCCCGGTAGAGCCGGAGGTATAAAGGGTGTAGGCCAACTGCCGTGGATGCACCGGCAGCCCAAGACGACTCTGGGGCAATTGGGCCAAGGCTTCGTCAAGGGTTTCCAGCAGCACCACTCGACCTGATTCGCCCACGACAGGCTGCAAATTAGCGCGGGTCAGTACCAACCGTGGACGCGCCTGTTCGATGATGTCGCTGTTGCGCGCAGCCGGTTGCCCGGGATCGATCGGCAGGTAGGCACCGCCGGCCTTGTGCACGGCCAACAGCGCCACCAGCAGCTCGGCTTCGCGCTCCAGGCAGATGCCGACACGCTCATCGCAACCCACGCCATTGGCCACCAGCCAATGGGCCAGGCGGTTGGCCCGGGCGTCGAGGTCGGCGTAGCTCAGGGGCTGCTCGGCACAGATCAGGGCGCAGCGCTGCGGTGCAGCCGCCACCTGCCGTTCGAACAGCGCGAGCATGTCTTCGCCCGGCTGCAGAGCCTGCTCACTGGCGTTCCACTGTTCCAGTTGCTGCTGGCGTTGCCCATCGTCAAGCAGCGGCAACTGCCACACCGGCGTCTCGGGCTGACTCATCAGACCGTCCAGCAGCAAGCCGTAACTGGTGGCTAAACGCTCGATGGTGGCTGGGGCGAACAGCTCCAGGCTGTACTCCAGTTCACAAAAGATCCCTTCAGCGCGAACCGCGACATCCAGGGTCAGGTCGAACTTGGCGCTGTCCCGGACCGGCAGCACGCGCTCGACTTGCAAGCCGTCAAGGGCGAAGTTGACCGCCGCCCCGCTGCTCAGATTGAACATCGCCTGGAACACCGGAGTGCGGCTGACATCGCGTTCGACCTCAAGGTGTTCAAGCAGCAGCTCGAACGGCAGTTCGGCGTGCTGCAAGGCCTTCAGCGACTCGTCGCGCAGGCGATCACACAGCGCGCGACCCGTCAGCTGCGGCTGCAGATCGACCCGGTACACCAGGGTATTGACGAAAAAGCCCAGCAGGTTGTCGAGCTCTTCACGATTGCGCCCGCCATGGGGCACGCCCACGGCGAAGGTTGGCTGGCCGCTATAGCGGGCCAATAACACTTGCCACGCGGCCAGCAGGATCACCAGGGCGCTGCTCGAACGGCTGCGGCAGAAAGTCTGGATCCGCTCGGCCTGCGCGCCCGGCAGTTGCCAGCGCAAGCGTTGTCCGCGCTGGCCTGGCTGCGCCGGGCGAGGAAAATCCGTGGGCATTTCCAGCACCGGCACCTGTGTGCCCAGGTACTGCTTCCAATAGTCGAGGTCGACCTCGTGCTCGGTGCCTTGCAAGCGCTCGCGCTGCCACAGCGCGTAATCGATGTACTGCACCGGCAGCGCTGGCAGGCGCGAGGTGTTGCCGCGCAGCCCCTGGGCGTAGGCGCTGGCCAGGTCGGCGACGAGGATCGGGTTGGACCAGGCATCGCTGACGATGTGATGCATCTTCAGCAGCAGCCCGTGGCTCGTCGCGTCATAGCGGATCAGCTCGACTTTGAGCAAGGGCGCCTGGGACAGGTCGAAGGCGCGATCATCCTCGATGCCCAGCAAGCCCTGCAGATGCTCGCGGCGCTCGCCCTGCGCCACGCCACTGATGGAGCGCTGCTGCAGGGCAAAGGCTGTCTCGGCCAACATTTCCTGGCGGGGTTCGCCGTCGACTTCGACGAAACGGGTGCGCAGCACGCCGTGGCGCTCGACCAGGGCAGCGAATGCCTGTTGCAGGGCCTGGACATTCAGTTCGCCGTCGAACAAAAAAGCGCGGGTCAGGTTGTAAGCGGTGGAAAGCGGTGCCAGGCGCTGCAGGAACCACAGGCGCTGTTGGGCAAACGAGAGCAGCTGCGGACCGTCATGGACACGCGCCACGAGCGGGTTGAGCTGGGTTTGGGCGTCGCCTTGCAGCAAGGCAAGCAGCGCATCATCGATATTGTCCATCGGCACTCAGATGTCCCTAAAAAACCCGACCAGTTTTGCGGATGCGATCTTAGGAGCAAATGATAATTAATGTCAATTGAGTTCAAGGCTCTCGGTTTTACGTCGTTAGCACCTTGCTGAACGATGTTCGTGGTAATGCGTAGGAGGATTCGCCAGTAACCTCGGCTTATGCGAATCTGCCGGGCGTTTCACCTGAAACCACCCTATGCAATCAAGGAAGAATCAACATTGAAAACAGCTCTCGGCGCCCTGCTGCTGATCGGCCTGTCTGCCACCACCCTCGCTGACACCCACCCCATCGCCTTTTACCGCACCACCCTGGCGGACCCACAGCGGCCGCTGGAAATGGTGGTCTGGTACCCGGCGAACACCACTGCAAAGGCACAATTGATCGACGACAACCCGGTGTTCGTCAGTGCCTCTGCCGTGCGCGACGCGCCACCGACCGTTGGCGAGCATCCGTTGGTGGTGCTGTCCCACGGTTATCGCGGCAATTGGACCAACCAGATGTGGCTCGCCACGGCCCTGGCCGATCAGGGCTACATCGTCGCGGCAGTCAATCATCCCGGCAGCACCACCCACGACCGCAGCCCGCAAGCCGCAGCGCAGTTGTGGCAACGGCCGATTGACCTGCGTCGAGCGATCGAAGCGGTGCAGGCAAAGCCCAAGCAATTTGGCACGGTCGCACCGCAGCGCATTGCCGTGGTCGGCCACTCCCTCGGTGGCTGGACCGCACTGGAGATTGCTGGCGCACGTTTCGACCCCGAGCGTTTCGCCGAGGACTGCAAAGTCCATACGAATCTCAGCAGTTGCAGGGTCTACCAACAGATGAGCCCCGCCAGCACCGCGCAGGCAAAGGCCCAGTTGGCGGCGGACAGACGCTACCCGGCAGTCACCGCCATCGTCTCGCTGGACCTCGGCCTGTCACGCGGCATGACCGACGCCAGCCTCGCGACGCTGCCGGTGCCGACCCTGGTGATTGCCGCCGGCGCCCCCTCCGACGATCTACCCGCGCAACTGGAATCCGCCGACCTGGCCAAACGCCTGCCAGCGGCCAGCACCCGTTATGTCGAGATCAAAGACGCCACTCACTTCAGCTTCGCGTCGATTTGCAAACCGGGCGCCATTGAAATGCTGGAAGAAGATGCACCGGGTGATGGAATCATTTGCCGGGATGGCGAGAACGCACGGTCGCGGGAGGAGATTCAGCGGGAGGTGGTGGGGTTGGTGACTGATTTTCTGGCGAAGGCTGCGCCGCGGACGCCTTAAAAGGAAAAAGCCTGGCAACCCGGTGCTGTGAGGAGTGGGATCTTCAAAATTGTTTGAAAGCGGAGACAGGCCGCAGCGCGATCTTTCCAGAAGCTGACCGTTCAGTTGGCAGCACTGTTCAACCGCTGCAGCTCAAGTTGCCTGGCAGCACTGGCCTCAAGGTTCAAGCGCTCCTGATCCAGATAGCGATAGATGCTTTGGAAGTTGGCAATTTTCTCTTTGATTTGCGCCATCTTCCTTTCAATCAGCTTGGCGCCTTCAGCACAATCGATCAGCTGGTTGCGCTGGGCCTGCAGGATCTCGCCGATTTCCCCCAGGGAAAAACCCATGCTTTGCGCACGCTGGATAAACACCAGATCCTGCAGGGTTTGTTCGGTGTAACGACGGTAGTTGTTGGTTTGCCGCAGCGCTGAGATCAGACCGATTTGTTCGTAGTAACGCAACGTGTGACGGCTGGCGCCGCTGCGGGCCTCGAGTTCGCCGATTTTCATGAAAAACACCGCTTGACTGTAGAGTTGGGTCGATAGTTTACGCTTGATTTCTAACCTTAAACAGGAGCTGGAAAATGAGCGTGGAGTGCTTTGTCACCGGGGGGACCGGCTTCATCGGTCAACATTTGCTGGCGAACCTGAGTGCAAAAGGTCACACCGTTCGGGTGTTGATGCGCCGCCCCGAGCGACTGGCAGCCCTGCGCGAGCAAGTCGACCAGTTGGGCGGCAGCGGCAGGCGAATTTTTGCTGTGGCGGGCGATCTCGAACAGGACAACCTGGGACTGAGTCTGGCTGACCGGGAAGTGCTGAGGCAGGCCGTCGTGGTGTTCCACCTCGGCGCTCATTTCGCCTGGGGGCTTACCGTCGAGCAATCACGAGCGGTGAATGTTCAAGGGGCAAAGCGCGTGGCGTTGCTGGCGGCTGAGCAACACAGCCGGATGGTGATGATCGGCGGCTACATGCTGAAAAATCATCAGCACCTGCAACGCATCGGCATTGATCCTCATCATCCGCAGCGCACCGATTGGTCTGCCGTGTACCGGCGCGTCGGTGGTTATGAGGGCAGTAAGCTGGAGGCGCATTTCGCGACCCTCGAGCTGATGGCGGCCAAGGGCGGCGAGATCACCGTGGTCCACCCTTCCACGGTCTGTGGTCACAGCCGCACCGGGCATATTCTTGAAGGTCAGCCGCTGGTGGACCTGATCCGCAACCTGGTGCAGGGAAAACTCACGGCAGTGCCCGGCAGCGCCAGGCATTGGCTGCCCCTGGTGACTGTGGATCACCTGGTCGAGCTGGTGGCGGTGAGTGCGTTTGATCCGGCCATGGCGGGTCAGGAGTTGCTGGCGCTGGATGACCAGACGCCCAACTTGCGTGAACTACTGGTACAGGTGGCACGACCCGTTGGCGTGAAATCTCCCCGGTACCACATTCCGCTGCCCGTGCTGAAGCTGCTCCTGAGCATTGCGCCCGTTGCGCGATGCCTCAACTCAAAACCCGAAGCCCTGGACTTTATCCAGACCACTCGATTTGATACCACGGCGCTCGAGCAATTTGCCAAGCGGCATGGCATCGCCAAACCGGATATAGGTCAGTCGGTGCTGCACACGGCGAGGTTCGTCAATTTGTATTACGTCGCCAAGGGCCAGGCCCGCTGACGGCTGATTCGCACCTCAACGCCGTCGATCCAGAGCGGCATTCCACCGAATAAACCATCAACAACAGGGATCGTTATCCATGCAATCGACTTTCAGCAAAGGCGTCGTCTTTGCGCTCTGCGCTGCGGCACTGAACGCCACCATCGGTGTACTCAGCAAAGTACTGATGAGCAGTGGTTTCAGCGCCAGCAGTGTGGCTTTCATCAAGACCGTTTTGGGTTGCCTGCTGCTGTCGAGCCTGTTGTTTTTCCTCAGGCGTCCGGGGCCGTCGATTAAATGGACTCAGTCGGCCATCTGCGCATTCCTCGGCATCTTTGTGCTGTTCCATTTCGAAACCGCCGCCTACCGACACTACGCGGCCGCCGGTGTGGTGGTGATACTGATGGCCAGCGCGTCGATCTCCTCGATTATTCTGGGGCGGATGTTTCTTAAGGACGCCATCACCGCCAACGCCACCGTCGGCGCCGCACTGGCGATCGCCGGGATCGCGGTAATCTTCGGCGCCGACCTGCAGCAAGGCTTTACCCTGCAAGGTGCCGCGCTCGCCGCCATGGGCGGCTGCGGCTATGGGGCCTTTTCGGTGGCCATGAAGCGGATGGGCGTGTCCGGAGGACTGCACTTCACCCGCCAATTGCTGTTCTTTGGCAGCCTGTACCTGCTGATGCCGGCGGCGGCCGATGGTTTCGCGATCGGCGAGCTGTCGCCGTTGGCAATCGCCGCCCTGCTGGCCCTGGCCACGCTGCCGACCATCCTCGGTTTCTTCTGCACCACCAAAGCCATCGAGTATCTCAAGCCCTCCCAGGTACAGGCACTGGAGCTCACCGAACCCCTGTTCGCTGCCCTGCTGGCGTTTGTCGCGCTCAACGAAGTACCCCGCGACAGCCTGTACGCGGGGGCGACGCTGATCATCGCCGGGCTGTGTTTCTCCAACGAATTGATTCGCCTGGGCAGGAAGGGAGCTGTGGCTTCGACAGAGTGAGTTGTTTTGAGATGCCTGGGACGTTGCAAACCAGCGTTATATGGTGGTTTGAGCGACTGAAGGTTATTGGCCGACTTCAGCTTTTGGCGACAGGCTGAATTCGGCCGATTCTGTTGAAAAAGTCGGCCTGCACAAACTGCCTGACCATTGACGGGTGAAAACGCCTTTTTTGCACGCTGCTACGTGAAGTCCGCGCCTGGAAGCCTCTGCTAAAAGTAAAGATTTCAATCTCGGACGCGTACTTTTCTGATGCGCAAACCATGCCCCAAGCGCTTGACGAACGATGAGTACGCCTTCGGTATCACTACGGACAAGGCTGCGGTCACCGATGTTTTCGCTGTCCAAATGCACACGCCATGAATACCGCTACTAGATCCCGCCATCAGCCTTGGAACAAGGGAAAGCTTGTCGGGCAGAAAGCCCCGCTCCGAATCAGAGATATCTGGGCCATCCGGATCAGACGCCAGCTTGCAGAGAAGACACGTGATTTGGCGCTTTTCAACTTGGCCATCGACAGCAAACTACGTGCCTGTGACTTAACCAAGCGGCGAGTCCGAGACATCGCCCATGGGGAGCATGTGTCGTCACGGGCCATCGTGATGCAGCAGAAAACTCAGCATCCAGTGCAATTCGAAATCACTGAACAAACCCGAACGGTATTGGAAGCTTGGAGGCATCGGGCGCGTCTCCGAAGCGAGGATTTTTTGTTTCCGAGCCGCTTGCACGACTCAGACCATCTTTCCACCAGACAGTACGCTCGAATAGTCAAAGCGTGGGTGGCCGCGATTGGCCTTGACCCAACCATGTACGGTACTCACACGCTACGGCGAACCAAGGCATCGTTGATCTATCGCAGGACGAAGAATCTGAGAGCTGTCCAACGCCTGCTTGGTCATACGAAACTCGAAAGCACTGTCAGGTACTTGGGCATCGAGGTCGATGATGCTTTGGAAATGGCGGAGCAGACAGAGGTTTAACCAACACTGCGACGGTCTGAGCCAGACCGTCGCTATCCGGCCAAAAGCAGACCATGGACACGCAGCTAACACGTCAGTAATGTGCTAAGTAATATGTCGTTTTCCCCCTTCTTGATGTCGCGTTTACAATGTCGATTTTTTGATTGCTCAATGGATTACGCATGAACATAGGATGTTATGCCAAAAGCCGTTCGGCATCTAAAAGTTGAATTTAAGGAGCAATAAAATGGAAATCAAGATTGATGTATTGGGTTCTCCAACAGAAAAGGATAAAGGAGTTCTGAATAATAGGTTTTCAGAATATCTTCGAATTCAATATCCAAATCTGCCACCAGAATCGGAAGATAAAATATTTATGGTGGTTGCACACGATGAAGTAGGCGACTACATCGGTGCAATAAGCTGTAACTGTTACTGGGATGGCTTAGAAATTGACACCTTTTGGGTTAAGGAATCTCATCGCGGTAAAAAAGTAGGATCTATGCTTTTGGAAAAAGCAGAAGCGATTGGTGCCAACAATGGAGCAGTAGTTGCATTCTTAAAAACCGTTGATGCTAAAAAGTTCTATGAGCGGCATGGATATGAGATTTATGGTGTTCTTGAGGATCGCCCAATCGGGACTAACCTGTATCATTTAAAGAAACGGCTAGTAAAACATGCATAACAACTGGTTCAAATCGTTCACTTCGCTCAATGGGACGGGCTAAAGCCCCCCTTAACCAAATGCTGGTCAGAGTCCGCTTCGGGTCGGCAGCTGCCGGTCGCGACCGGCAGAAATCGGCCGTTTTCTACCTGTCACGACACATTGAAACCACAAGTGAAGTCCGGCCAGTGAGTAGGGTTATTTTGTTCTCGCCAATTGTGGGTGGTAGCTATTCTTGGTCTACATCTCGGTCCAACAGCTCGTGAAGACGTCAATAGCCCACTTGGGGTTGATTCGACGTCTGGCCCACAGAGGAGTCCGCCATGACCGCCGTCGATTGCCTCAGGTATTTGCGCATCGCGCTGGTCTTGACTGGCCTGGCGTGCCTTGCGCTCTACCCGCTCATGTTGCTTTGGCCGTCCGGCTGGGCCTGGCACGACGGTCACTCGGACTACCCGATGATGATCGTTGGCCTCTACGCCACCCTTGGGGTTTTCCTCATTCGATCCGCACGTGACCCCTTGGCCAATCTGAGCCTGATCTGGTTCACCGTGTGGTCCAGCGCCGTACACGGGGCGATCATGGCTGTCCAGGCGCTCACCCAGCCAGCGCAGATGGGGCACTTGGTCGGTGACGTGCCGGCGCTGTTCATCGTGGCGATTGCCTTGGCCATCTTGACCTGCGGGCTGTCCGCCGAACACGCTTGACTCCTCCTTCAGCTCGTCATCGAGAAACGAATGCCTGTTCTTGCAGACTCGTCTTGATCAATGCAGCCAAAAACCGGGCAGCAGGTGGCAGTTCTTCGCCACTGCTGTGCAGCACATAGCCAAGGCTTGGCAGCGCGGGCAGGCCCGAGACTACGCTGAGATGGGACGGCAGTCCGATCCGGGTGCGCAGCGTCAGCCCCAGTCCGGCGGCGACCGCTGCCCACAGACCACCGACGCTGGGGCTGGTCAGGGCAATCCGCCAGGGTATTTTTGCGCCATCCAGCGCCTGGGTGGCGGTGCTGCGCATTACGCAAGGCGCGTCAAACAGGATCAAGGGTAACGGCGCGTTATCCAGGGTTGATGCCTGTGGCCGATCGCGGGCTCCGATCCAGTGCATCGGGGTTTCGCCCAGCCGTGTGGCATGAGGCGGCAAGTGCCCGGTGTCCCAGGCCAACGCCAGGTCCAGACCGGCGCTTTCGACCAGAGCAAGGAGTTCGGCATTTCGGGCGATCCGGATTTCGAGATTGACCCGTGGATACGTCTGCACGAAGCGTCGCAGGATATCGCTCAGGAAATGTTCCCCGAAGTCCTCTTGCAGCCCCAGACGCAGGGTCCCGGCGGTCTGGTTTTCGCGCAGCGTCTGGAAGATCCCATCGTTCAGCTCCAGCAGCCGACGGGCATGGCTGAGCAGTGTTTCCCCCATGGCGGTCAGGACCAGTCCGCGCCCGGATTTGGCCAATATCGGCGTACCGACCTGTTCTTCGAGTTTCTTCATTTGGGCGCTGACCGCAGACGTCGACCGACCAAGTCGATCCGCCGCCTTGGCAAAACTGTTGTACTCGACGCCGGTGACGAAGGTCCGCAATACCTCGAGATCGAAGGTGGGACGGCGCATTGGATAGTCCACTAAAACAGGATGATGAGCGCCATTAAATCTGATATTCGGAATGGTTGCGACTTGTTAATTTTTCTCCGTCATCGCCAATCACCGAGGAAATAAACATGAGTGCATCAACAGTCAACGGGCCGGACAGCCCGAGTAGCTACCCGCAAAAATTTACCGAACTCACCGACAAGGTGCTGTTTGCCGACATGTGGAACCGTCCACAACTCAAGCCCCGGGATCGCAGTCTGGTGACGGTGGCCGCCTTGGTGGCGCTGTACCGTCTGGAGCAACTGCCCTTCCATTTCAAACGTGCGCGGGACAATGGTCTGGCTGTCGATGAACTGGCGGAAGTCATCACCCATCTGGCGTTTTACTCCGGATGGCCAACCGCTGCGTCGGCGCTGAACCTGCTCAGTGAACTACAGGCTTGCCAGCCAACTTGTCAGGAGTAACGGTTGATGCCCTTTGCCCGAATTTCATTGCACCAGGGGAAGTCTGCGGAGTATCTGCGGGCATTGTCCGAGGGATTACACGAGGCCCTGGTCGAGAGCTTCGAAGTGCCGAAGACTGACCGGTTTCAGGTCATTCACCAGCATGCGGCCGGCGAACTGATATTTGATCCCCACTACCTGGGCGGACCGCGCAGCCATGACTTTGTGCTGATCGCGATCACCGCTGGCCGTCCACGAAGTGCTGAGACGAAACAGCGCTTTTACCGCGATCTGGTCGAGAAGCTGGGGCGGGCCACGGGGCTGAACGCAGAGGATGTGATGGTGGTCATCACCACCACGGCCAGCGATGAGTGGTCATTTGCGGGAGGACGGGGCAACTAGCGGTGGAGGTGCGGCATGTGCGTCGCCTGACATGTCGATTTTACGCTTACTGAATCGTTTAACCCGGTTTATAAAATCGCCACAACTCCAAGAAAGGCTGCCGCCATGACCCCGCTCAAACTCGTTGTTGCCCTCAGTGCACTGTCCGCCGCCTCCCACGCCATGGCCTGGGATTACGTTCTGCTCGACACCGACAAAGCTGCACAGAACTGGCAGATCACCAGCCAGCAACTCGGCATTAAAACCGACAAACCCTTCAGCGTGTCGCTGCGCACCTTGCACGGCGGTCGGCAGGAGGGCGTGAGCATTGTCGACATCGATAACGGCACGATGAAACTCTCGGTGGTGCCGACACGCGGCATGAACGTCTTGCAGGCCTCGGTCGGCCAGGTGCGCATGGGCTGGGATTCGCCGGTCAAGGAGGTGGTCAATCCGGCCTTCATCGAACTCAATGGCCGCGGTGGTCTGGGCTGGCTGGAAGGTTTCAATGAACTGGTGACCCGCTGCGGCTACGAATGGGTCGGCCACCCGGGTATCGACAACGGCGAACTGCTGACCCTGCACGGTCGGGCTGCCAACATTCCGGCGAACAAAGTCACCCTGCACATTGATGAAAAGCCACCGTACGCCATCACCCTGCGCGGCGAACTGAAAGAGCAGGCGTTCAAGAAAGTCGACTTCTCCGTCGCGACCGAACTGGTTACCGAACCCGGCAGCGTGACGTTCGCCCTCAACGACACGCTGACCAACAACGGCGACTATCCGAAGGAATACCAGGCGCTGTATCACAGCAACTTCAGTACCCCATTCCTCGAGCAAGGCGCTCGCTTCGCCGCGCCGGTGAAACAGGTGTCGCCGTTCAACGACAAGGCCAAGGGCGATCTGCCGGACTGGCAAACCTACCGCGCACCGACCAAGGACTACGACGAAACGGTCTACAACGTAGTGCCCTATGCCGATGCCAAGGGCGATACCTTGACCGTGCTGCACAACCAGGCCGGCAGCCTGGGCGTTTCGGTCGGCTTCAATACGCAGACACTGCCGGTGTTCTCTCTCTGGAAAAACACCGACACCCAAGGCCAGGGATATGTCACGGGGCTGGAGCCGGGAACCAGTTTTTCCTACAACCGCCGTTATCAGCGGCCACTGAACCTGGTTCCGACCATTGGGCCGAAGGAGCACAAGCAGTTCCGCATCAGCTACAGCTTGTTGTCGGATAAGGCCGCGGTGGACAAGGCCTTGAAGCAGGTGAGCGAGATTCAGGCCGGGCGCGAGACCGAGGTGCGGCAGACGCCGTTGGTTGATCTGACCAAGGGGTGATACCGTCTGCAGCCCCTCGGCCAACTATTCACGCCCGATCCCATCGACGTGCTCAAGGTCCGCCCGCATGGGCGCGACCTTGAGCAACCACCCTCTCCTGCCTGTTGCCATTACATCTGTTTGCCGTTACGCGCAGCGATCGCCACGGTGGTCGGCGAATCCGCCAGTGACACGAACTTGCGTGTCGCACCATCCAGCGCATCGATGCAGCCTGCCTCGATGTCGTAAACCCAGCCGTGCAGATTCATGCGGCCCTGCTCCAGCGCCAGTGCCACCGAGGGATGGGTGCGCAGGTTCGCCAACTGCGCGATGACGTTTTCGCGCACCAAGCCGTCGAGCTTGGCCCGAGGCGAGTCGAATTCATGGGCCGCGTTGATCGCTTTCGCAGCGTCCGAGTGGCGCAGCCAGTTGGCGACCGCCGGCATATGATCCAGACAGGTGCAGCGCGAAATCGCGCCCATGGCACCGCAGTCCGAGTGACCGCAAATCACGATGTCTTCCACGCCGAGCACGGCGACGGCATATTCGACGGTGGCCGAGACGCCGCCTGGCTCCGGACCATAGGACGGCACAATGTTACCCGCGTTGCGAATCACGAACAGTTCGCCCGGTTCGCGCTGCGTCAGCAGCTCGGGCACCACCCGGCTGTCCGAGCAGGTGACGAACAACGCCTTTGGATTTTGTGTCGTGGCGAGTTGCTTGAACAGTTCGACCCGCTGCGGGTAAACCTCGCGCTGAAAGCGCAGAAAGCCGTCAATAATGTCACGCATGGAGTCCTCCAAAGCCAAATTGCCGATGGTGGCACGAGCACTCGATAGGCCCTCGCGCCGCAATGCCCATCATTATTACAGAGGTCGCGCGCCTTGGCTTTACCCGATCAACGAGGGGCATCGCGCCGCCACGGCCCTTGACGCGGAGAAGCCCCGCTGAGCTGATCCGCCGGTTTCATCCACGCACCAGGTGGACTGTCAGGCCGGCCAATGCGCAGGCGAACAGCACCTCAATCACACCTCGCTTGAAGCGCAACAACGCCACCGCTGCTGCCACCGCGATCAGCGCCGAAGGCCAGTCAAACGTCCCGCTCAAGCCCTTGGGCCACAGCACGTGGTAGCCGAAGAACATCGCGAGGTTGAGGATCACGCCCACCACTGCGGCCGTAATCCCCGTCAGCGGTGCAGTGAATTTCAGCTCATTGTGGGTCGACTCCACCAACGGACCACCGATGAGGATGAACAGGAACGACGGCAGGAAGGTGAACCAGGTCACCAGACTCGCCGCGACTGCGCCGGCGAGGAATGGGTGCTGCGCTCCAAACATCGGGTACACATAGCCACCGAGAAAGCCAACGAAGGCGACCACCATGATCAGCGGCCCAGGGGTGGTTTCCCCCAGGGCCAGACCATCGATCATCTGGGTCGGCGTCAGCCAGCCATAGTGCCCGACCGCACCCTGGTAGACGTAGGGCAACACTGCGTACGCGCCGCCAAAGGTCATCAATGCGGCCTTGGTGAAGAACCAGCCCATCTGCGTCAGCGTGCCATCCCAGCCAAACGACAACGTCAGCAGCCCCATCGGCAACAGCCACAGTGCGGCACCGACCAGCAGCAGACGCAGCAGATGCCCCCAACTGAAACGGGCGTGTTCGGGCGCCGGGGTGTCGTCATCGATCAGGGCCGGGCCATAGCTGCTCTGCGCGGCGCCATGACCGCCACCGATGACAAATGTGTCCGGGGCGATGCGCCCGCCAACATAACCAATGATGGCTGCCATCAGCACGATCAGCGGGAACGGCACGTTGAGGGCGAAGATGGCCACGAACGAGGCCCCTGCCATGCCCCACAGCCTGCCATTCTTCAGGGCTCGCGAGCCAATCCGGTAGGCCGCGTGAACGACAATCGCTGTGACCGCTGGCTTGATGCCATAGAACACCCCGGCAACCACCGGCACTTCGCCAAAGGCGACGTAGATCCAGGACAACCCGATCAGGATGAACAGCGACGGCAACACGAACAAGGCGCCAGCAATCACCCCGCCCCAGGTACGGTGCATGAGCCAGCCGATGTAGGTGGCAAGCTGCTGGGCCTCAGGGCCAGGCAGTAACATGCAGTAGTTCAGCGCGTGGAGAAAGCGCTTCTCACTGATCCAGCGCCGACGCTCCACCAGCTCCTGGTGCATGATCGAAATCTGCCCGGCCGGCCCGCCAAAGCTGATGAAGCCCAACTTGAGCCAGAACAGGAAGGCTTGATAGAGGCCAACCGAGTGCTGAGTCGCCTGAGGTGGCGGCTGTCCGTTTGTTGCGCAGGTGGGATCAAGCATTTTCGACCTCTTCCGTTGCGAACGCTGTCAGCAGGCCAAATACGGTTTCCCAAAGCTCCACGACGCACCGGCGATAGTGTAGCCCTCGAATTGAAGGAGCAGACGCTAGCGCTTTGGCGTGGGTAATGTCCACCGTCTCATTTTTTGACCGTTAACTGCCGACCGAGGAAGACAGCTCCTGCCCTTTTTCCAGCTTTTTCAGCCACCTCCCCCTTTCAGAACCAGCCACTTATTCACGGCATTTCCTTGCACGAATACCAGGGAACGAAATAATCCTGAGCTGGCGGATTTGGCTGAAATCACTCAGTCAAATGTGTACCCAGCGAGGAAAAATGCTGTGTAGGCGATTTACCCAATGCTCTCTTGAACATCGTGATGAATGCACTGCAACCAGTCGCGCGTTTTTGCTCTCGAGAAAGGAAGCCGTTTGCTCTTCGGCAAGATGCAGAATCAACTCCAGGACCAGGGGCGTAATGGCAACCGTGCAGGCTGCTGTACTTCTTATTCTTCTTCGGCACTTACAACGGCGCGACGGTTCGTTCATCGGCGCTTCACGAGACGCAGCGCCAGGAGTGCGCTGCGTCCGCCGGGAACCCGCCTCTCCTCAGGCCTGCAACCCGAATGGATCGTCCACGCTATGGCTCGGCTGGGTAAACCAGCGCGGGCCAGTGGCGGTCATGTAGAAGTGATCCTCCAGGCGAATGCCGAACTCCCCCGGCACACAAATCATCGGCTCGTTGGAGAAGCACATGCCTTCGGCCAGCGGCGTCTGGTCACCGCGCACCAGGTACGGCCCTTCGTGAATGTCCAGGCCGATGCCGTGGCCGGTGCGGTGCGGCAGGCCGGGCAGTTGGTAGTCCGGTCCGAGGCCGGCAGCCTCCAGACTGAGGCGTGCAGCGGCATCCACTGCTTCGCAGGCGTGGCCCAGGCGCGCAGCGTCGAAGGCGGCCTGCTGGGCGGTTTTTTCCAGGTTCCACAGGGCGCGCTGACGCTCGCTCGGGTTGCCGAACACGTAGCTGCGGGTGATATCCGACTGGTAGCCGTGGAGCAGGCAGCCGGTGTCGATCAGCACCATGTCGCCGTCCTTGAGCACCTGCGCGTGTTTCACCCCGTGGGGGAAAGCGCTGGCCTCGCCGAACAGCACGATGCAGAAGGTCGAGCCCGGGGCGCCGACCTTGCGGTGCGCCTCGCGGATGAACTCGGCGACCTCGGTGGTGCTGATGCCGGCGCGCAGGATGCTGGCGGCGGCCTTTTGCACTTCCAGGGTCATGTCCTTGGCGCGCTGCATCAGCGCCAGTTCCGTCGCGGATTTGTGATAGCGGCACGGGTTGATCACGCAAGACCCGTCGACGAACTCGAAGCCTGATCCGAGGCGACGGATGCCGTCGAACATAAAGAACGCCAGGGACGGACACAGACCCACCACCGCGTCGGCGGCGATGCCCAAGCCGGCGAAAATGTCGAGCAGCAGGCGGTAGGGGTTCTCGTGTTCCTGCCAACCATGGATGACCCCGTCGACCTCGCGGAAATCGCGGATGGTGCCTTCTTCAAACGCCGGGGCGATGTAGGCCAGCGGGCCATGGGCGGGCAGTATCGCGCCGACCATGCGTTCGCTCGGGCTCCACTTGACCCCGGTGAAGTAGCGCAGGTTGCTGCCGGCATTGAGGTAGAGGGCGGCAATGCCCTGCTCGCGCATCAGGCCCTGGGCCTTGGCGATGCGTGCCTGGTATTCATCGAGGTCAATGGGCTGCATGCCCGCAGTCATGTTCGTCAGGCCAGCCAGCGCCTGTTCCGCAGTTTTGCCACCTACACCCACTGTCATCGCGTTCTCCCAAGTGATGTTGCGCCGGCAGAAATTTAAGCCCGACTTAAATAATCGTCAAGGCGTCTTTTCAGTCACACTTAATTTCCGCGAGGCGAAAAGCCTTTTCTGCGAGGCGTCGCCCGTTATACTGGCGCCTTTGTGATCACGAGCCACGCCAATGACTGAAGAGCAGATCGGGGAACGGCTGCGTCGCTACCGTCGCGCCGCCAACAAGACCCTGAACCAAGTCGCCTCCGAAGCAGGCCTCACCGCCAGCTTCCTGTCGCAGGCGGAGCGTAACCTCACTGGCGTGTCGATTTCCTCGTTGGCGCGCATCGCCGGCTCCCTGGGCATTCCCCTCAATACCCTGTTCGACCAGCCGACCCAGCCCCAGCCGGACTCCCACCCGGGCCAGCGGGTGCGTTACTCCATTGGCAACCAGCCGCTGGTGTACGAGCGCCTGTCCAGCAGCTTCCCGGGCAATCTGCTCAACGCGATGAAGATGACCATGGCGGTGGGTTACCAGTCCGAGCTGATCTCCCACGACGGCGCCGAATTCACCTACGTGCTCTGCGGACACATCGTCTACACCATCGAAGGCCATCCCTACCCGCTCGGCCCGGGCGGTTCGGTGCATTTCGATTCGACCAAGCCGCACTCCATTGCCAACGCTGGGGATGAGGTGGCCGAAGTGCTGGTGGTGACCACCATGGGTGGTTTGCTGGACGACCATCCCGCGGGCTGAGGGCACTGGCTGGAGCTGGCTTGTCGGGCCGCCGCATCGCAGCGAAGGCCCCGAGACCGCCGCGCACACCCAGACAGCTCGCGTAATCGTTAACGTTTTTCGCGAGCAGGCTCGCTCCCACAGGGGTGAGTTGTTTCCCCCAAGGGACCTCTGAATCAAAAAGTAAGCACCACTGAATTTAAGTTGAACTTAATTTTAGATTCACTTAAATTCTGCCTCGGCCGGTGTCGGCGCGAGGCTCCCTTCTCCCCTCTGCGCTACCACCCGAGCCAAGGTCCGAAAAACCGCAGGGTCAGGTGCATCCCCCCAGCCACGAACGACCTGATCTGCCGCCCTCAAAAATAACAACAATGAGGTTCGCATGCGCAAGACAACCACGCTCAAAACCCTGATCGCTACTGGCCTGATCCTCGGCTCCGGCTGCACCTACGCCGCCAGCAACCTGGTGTTCTGCTCCGAAGGCAGCCCGGCCGGGTTCGACCCGGGTCAATACACCACGGGCACCGACTTCGACGCCTCGGCCGAAACCGTGTTCAACCGTCTCTCGCAGTTCGAGCGTGGCGGCACCAAAGTCATCCCGGGGCTGGCCACCCGCTGGGATCTTTCGACCGATGGCCGGACCTACACCTTCCACCTGCGTGAAGGGGTCAAGTTCCACACCACCGACTACTTCAAGCCGACCCGCGAATTCAACGCCGACGACGTGCTGTTCACCTTCAACCGCATGCTCGACAAGGACATGCCGTTCCGCAAGGCCTACCCCACCGAGTTCCCCTACTTCACCGACATGGGGATGAACGAAAAAATCACCAAGGTGGAAAAACTCGACGAACACACCGTCGCCTTCACGCTCAAGGACGTCGACGCCGCCTTTATCCAGAACATGGCCATGAGCTTTGCCTCGATCCAGTCGGCCGAATACGCCGAGCAACTGCTCAAGGAAGGCAAGGCCCAGGAGATCAACCAGAAGCCGATCGGCACCGGTCCGTTCGTGTTCAGCAAATACCAGAAAGACGCGCAGATTCGCTACAAGGGCAACAAGGATTACTGGAAGCCGGAAGACGTGAAGATCGACAACCTGATCTTCGCCATCACCACCGACGCCTCGGTGCGCACGCAAAAGCTGAAGAAGAACGAGTGCCAGATCACCGCCTTCCCGCGCCCGGCCGACATCAAGCCGCTGCAGGCCGACAAGAACATCCGCATGCCCAGTCAGCCGGGCTTCAACCTCGGCTACATCGCCTACAACTTCACCCGCAAGCCGTTCGACCAGCTTGAAGTGCGCCAGGCGCTGGACATGGCGGTCAACAAGAAAGCGATCATCGACGCCGTGTACCAGGGCGCCGGCCAACTGGCCGTCAATGGCCTGCCGCCGACCCAGTGGTCCTATGACGAGACCATCAAGGACCCGGCCTACAACCCGCAGAAAGCCCGGGAACTGCTGAGCGCTGCCGGGGTGAAAGAAGGCACGGAAATCACCCTCTGGGCCATGCCAGTCCAGCGCCCCTACAACCCCAACGCCAGGCTGATGGCGGAAATGCTCCAGGCCGACTGGGCGAAAATCGGCATCAAGGCCAAAATCGCCAGCTACGAATGGGGCGAGTACATCAAGCGCGCCCACAACAGCGAGCATGACGTCATGCTGATCGGCTTCACCGGCGACAACGGTGACCCGGACAACTGGCTGGGCACCCTCTACAGCTGCAGCTCGGTCAACGGCAACAACTTCGCCAAGTGGTGCAATCCAGGCTACGAAAAACTGGTCAAGGCCGCCGCGGCGACCGCCGACGTGGAGCAGCGCACTGCACTCTATAAAGAAGCGCAGCATGTGCTCAAGGCGCAGGTGCCGATCACCCCGGTCGCCCACTCCACGGTCTACCAGCCAATGCGCACCACGGTGAAGGACTTCCAGATCAGCCCCTTCGGCCTCAGCAGCTTCTATGGCGTCGCCAATCAGAACTAAGTCATCGGGGCCGGTACGCCGGCCCCTTTATCCATCCCCCTGCATGACCCACACGACAAGGAGTGACTCGCCCTAATGCTGAGTTTTATTTTCCGCCGACTGGGACTGCTGATCCCCACGTTCTTCGGCATCACCCTGCTGACGTTCGCGTTGATTCGCATGATCCCCGGCGACCCCGTGGAAGTCATGATGGGCGAACGCCGTGTCGACCCCGAAATGCACGCTCAGGCAATGGAACGCCTTGGATTGAACAAGCCGCTGTACGCCCAGTACCTGGACTACGTCGGCAAACTGGCCCAGGGCGACTTGGGTGAATCGCTGCGCACCCGCGAGAGCGTGTGGACCGAGTTCACTTCGCTGTTCCCGGCGGCGACTCTCGAGCTGTCCATGGCTGCGCTGTTGTTCGCCAGCATCCTCGGCCTGCTGGCCGGGTGATTGCGGCGCTCAAGCGAGGGTCGCTGTTTGACCATGGGGTGATGGGGATTTCCCTCGCCGGTTATTCGATGCCGATCTTCTGGTGGGGCCTGATCCTCATCATCATGTTCTTCTTCTCCGTGAGCCTGGGCTGGACCCCGGTGTCCGGGCGGATCGACCTGCTCTACGACATTGAGCCGCGCACTGGTTTCATGTTGATCGACACCCTGCTGGCCGACGAGCCGGACGCGTTTTTCGACGCCCTGCACCACCTGATTCTGCCGGCCATCGTCCTCGGCACCATCCCGCTGGCGGTGATTGCGCGGATGACCCGTGACCCTTCGATGCTCGAAGTGCTGCGCGAAGATTACATCCGCACCGCCAAGGCCAAAGGCCTGTCGCCGGCGCGCGTGGTGTTCGTCCCACGGCCTGCGCAACGCGCTGATCCCGGTGCTGACGGTGGTCGGCCTGCAGGTCGGTACGCTGCTTGCCGGTGCAGTGCTGACCGAGACCATTTTCTCCTGGCCCGGGCATCGGCAAATGGCTGATCGAGGCCATCGGCGCCCGGGATTATCCGGTGGTGCAAAACGGTATTTTGCTGATCGCCTGCCTGGTGATCCTGGTCAACTTCGTGGTGGACATCCTCTACGGCTTTGCCAACCCACGCATCCGTCACCAGCGCTGAGATCATGACCATGACTAGTCCAACTCAAGTGTCAGCAGTCGATCAAAGCCTGCTGTACCCATCCCCATACAAAGAATTCTGGCAGGCGTTTTCCCGCAACAAGGGCGCCGTCGCCGGGCTGATGTTCATGCTGCTGGTGATCTTCTGCGCGATCTTCGCGCCCTGGGTTGCGCCGCATAACCCCAGCGAGCAGTACCGCGACTTTCTCCTGACCCCGCCGGCCTGGCTCGAAGGCGGGCAGATACAGTTCCTGCTGGGCACCGACGAACTGGGTCGTGACCTGCTGTCGCGACTGATCCAGGGTTCGCGTCTGTCGCTGATGATCGGTTTGTCGTCGGTGGTCATGTCGCTGATCCCGGGGATCCTCCTCGGGCTGTTCGCCGGCTTCTTCCCGCGCCTGCTCGGCCCGACCATCATGCGCCTGATGGACATCATGCTCGCCCTGCCGTCGCTGCTGCTGCTGCCGTGGCCATTGTCGCGATCCTCGGCCCTGGCCTGATCAACACCGTGATTGCCATCGCCATCGTCTCGTTGCCGTCCTACGTGCGTCTGACCCGTGCTGCGGTGATGGGCGAACTGAACCGCGACTACGTGACCGCCGCACGCCTGGCCGGTGCCGGCCTGCCGCGCCTGATGTTCATCACCGTGCTGCCCAACTGCATGGCACCGCTGATCGTCCAGGCCACCTTGAGCTTTTCCTCGGCGATTCTCGATGCCGCCGCCCTGGGCTTCCTCGGCCTGGGCGTGCAACCGCCGACCCCTGAGTGGGGCACCATGCTGGCTTCGGCCCGCGACTACATCGAACGCGCCTGGTGGGTCGTCAGCCTGCCCGGTTTGACCATTTTGCTCAGCGTGCTGGCAATCAACCTGATGGGCGACGGCCTGCGCGATGCGCTGGATCCGAAGCTCAAGAATGCCGCCTGAGGAGATTCCCATGTCACTGTTAGCAATCAAGAATCTCAACGTGCGCTTTGGCGACAAGACCGCCGTGCCGGTGGTCGACGGCCTCGACCTCAATGTCGACAAGGGTGAAGTGTTAGCCATCGTTGGCGAGTCGGGCTCGGGCAAATCCGTGACCATGATGGCGCTGATGGGCCTGATCGAACACCCCGGCATCGTCACCGCCCGACGCCCTGAGCTTCGACGGCAAGGACATGCTCAAGCTGAGCAACCGCCAGCGCCGCAAGATCGTCGGCAAGGACCTGGCCATGGTCTTCCAGGACCCGATGACGGCACTGAATCCGAGCTACACCGTCGGTTTCCAGATCGAGGAAGTGCTGCGCCTGCACCTGAAAATGTCCGGCCGCGCCCGCGCGCAAACGCGCCATCGAACTGCTGGAAAAAGTCGAGATCCCCGGCGCCGCCAGCCGCATGGACGCCTACCCGCACCAACTGTCCGGCGGCATGAGCCAGCGCGTGGCGATTGCCATGGCGATTGCCGGCGAACCGAAACTGCTGATCGCCGACGAACCGACCACCGCCCTCGACGTGACCATTCAGGCGCAGATCATGGACCTGCTGCTGGCCCTGCAAAAAGAGCAGGACATGGGCCTGGTGCTGATCACCCACGACCTCGCCGTCGTCGCCGAAACCGCCCAGCGCGTCTGCGTGATGTACGCCGGCCAGGCGGTGGAAGTCGGCCAGGTGCCGCAGTTGTTCGACATCCCGGCGCACCCTTATAGCGAGGCCACTGCTCAAGGCGATTCCCGAGCACAGCCTCGGCTCGACGCGCCTGGCAACCTTGCCCGGCATCGTCCCCGGCCGCTACGACCGTCCCCACGGCTGCCTGCTGTCGCCGCGCTGCCCCTACGTACAGGACAGCTGCCGCGCCCCGCCCCCCCTCCGTCCGACCCTCGACCCGAAAAGCCACAGCCTCGCCCGCTGCTTCTATCCCTTGAATCAGGAGGTGGCGTAATGGCCGTCGTCCTTACCGCCCGTGACCTGACCCGTCCGTCACTACGAAGTCTCCCGTGGCCTGTTCAAAGGGCCACGCCACCGTGCGCGCGCTGAACGGCGTGTCGTTCGAATTGGAGGCCGGCAAAACGTTGGCCGTGGTCGGCGAATCGGGCTGCGGCAAATCCACCCTGGCCCGCGCCCTGACGCTGATCGAAGAGCCGTCCTCAGGCTCACTGAAAATCGCCGGCCAGGAAGTCGCCGGCGCCGACAAGGCCCAGCGCAAGCAGCTGCGCAAAGACGTGCAGATGGTGTTCCAGAGCCCGTACGCCTCGCTCAATCCACGGCAGAAAATCGGCGATCAACTGGCGGAGCCGCTGTTGATCAACACCCAACTATCAGCCGCCGAACGCCGCGAGAAAGTCCAGGCGATGATGAAGCAGGTCGGCTTGCGCCCCGAGCATTACCAGCGCTACCCGCACATGTTCTCCGGCGGCCAGCGGCAACGGATCGCCCTCGCCCGGGCAATGATGCTGCAACCGAAAGTGCTGGTGGCGGACGAACCGACTTCGGCCCTCGACGTGTCGATCCAGGCCCAGGTGCTCAACCTGTTCATGGACCTGCAGCAGGAATTCAACACCGGCTACGTGTTCATCTCCCACAACCTCGCCGTGGTGCAACACGTGGCCGACGACGTGATGGTCATGTACCTCGGCCGCCCGGTGGAAATCGGCCCCAAGCACGACATCTACGCCCGCCCCCTGCACCCCTACACCCAGGCGCTGCTGTCCGCCACCCCCACCATCCACCCGGACCCGGACAAGCCGAAAATCAAAATCGTCGGCGAACTGCCCAACCCGCTGAACCCGCCACCGGGTTGTGCGTTTCACAAGCGCTGCCCGTATGCGACGCAGCGCTGCAGCAGTGAAGAGCCGGCGTTGCGGTTGGTGGACAGTCGGCAGGTGGCGTGTCATTACGCGGAGCAGTTTGTGGATGGGGCTGCCTAAAGCCCCCCCTGAATTGAAAGACAAACGGTAGGAGCTGGCTTGTCGGGCCGCCGCATCGCGACGATTCGACAGGCTCACGCCAGTGGAGTGTGATGCCTATCGAGTTTGTGGTCGGTCATGACACGCGGGCCATCCGCAACAACCTCAGAAACTCGCCTTCACCGACACCATGAAGTTACGCGGATCGCCGTAGTAGTTACCGAAGGTCTCGGTGCCGATGGTCGAGTAGTAGCGCTTGTCGAACAGGTTGTTGCCGTTCAAGGCCAGCGACCAGGTGTCGTCGATCCGGTAGCCGATGCGACCATTCCATACCGCATAACCCGACTGGGTAATCTTCTCACCGCTCGATGGCGAGACCCGGAAGTTGTCGCTCTGCGCATTGACCCCGGCCCCCAGGGTGAAACGCTCCAGCGCACCGTCCAACTGGTAATCGCCCCACAGTCGCAGCATGTGTCGCGGCACGTAGGTGTTGAAGGCCGCGCCGTTGAGGCTGTCGTCGATGTCGTCGAGGGTCTTGGTCTGGGTGTAGGTGTAGCCGGCGAGCAGTTGCAGGCGTTCGATGACTTCACCGCTGACCTCAGCTTCAAAGCCCTGGGCGCGGACCTTGCCGGCGTTGACGTAGCAATAGCCGTCGGATGACGGGCAGGACGAGTTGTAGTCAGTCTGCGCCTGATCCTTCTGAATCGTGCGGAACAGATTGAACGAGCCATTCAGGCGCCCTTCGTACCAAGCGCCCTTGATCCCCAGTTCGTAACTCTGACCCACCAGCGGCTTGAGCGCCGAGCCGTCTTCGGAGCGGTAATTGCCCTGCGGGGTGAAGATGTCCGAGTAGCTGGCATAGGCCGTGAGGTTCTCGTTCAGATCCAGCAGCACCCCGGCAAAGGGCGTGACCTGCCCGGTCTCTTTGGTGCTGGCGTGTTCCGAGGTGCCGCTGTTGATGAAGTCATAGTCGGTGTCCGAGCTGTACCAGCTCACGCGAGTACCGCCAACCAGGGTCAGCGGATCCGCCAGCTTCAAGCGCAGGATCGAGTACACGCCCTTCTGCTTGGTCAACGAATTGACCGGTCCACCGCGCGACGAATTGTCGATGAAGTAGCTGTCGTCCGGCTCAGGAATATGTTTGTTCGGGTTGAACACATTCTGCCGCTGCGGCAGGAAGGCCACCGAGTAGAAGTCGTCTTTCTTGCCGCGACTGGCGTTGGCGCCCACCACCAGCTCGTGCTGGCGGCCAAAGGCATCGAACTTGCCATCGACGTAAGCATCGAGACCGTAATCGACCTGATCGTAGTCGTACATGCTGCCGAGCATGCCGGTGGTACCGACGCCCGGCGACACCGCACCGGAAGCGAAGGCGTACTTGATGTCCTGGGTGTTCTTTGTGTAAACGCTGGCGACTTTCAGCGCCCAGTTGTCGTTGAGCTGATGGGCAAGATCACTGAACACCGTGGTGCGCTGGCTGCGCCAGGTGTTCCAGGACGGATCGAGACAGGTCGAGCGGCCGAGTTTCAAGTCGCTGCCATCCTTGTAGCGCGGCAGGCCGCCCCAGCACGGATTGGCATCCACGTCTTCATAGGCAACGCCCAGGCCGAGGGTGGTGTCGGCATTCAGGTCGAAGTCGAGGGCGCCGTAATACACCTGGTCCTTGCGGCTGGCGTCGTCGACAAAGTAATGCCGGCTCTGTTCGGCAACCACCGCCCGGCCGCGAATCGTTCCGGCGTCATTCAGCGGGCCGCCGGTGTCGACCTGGCCACGGTAGTTGTCCCAGCTGCCACCGGACAAAGTGATCTCGGTACTCGGCGTCGCCTGCCCGCGTTTGCGCACAAAGTTGACGCCACCGGCCGTGCCGCCCGCGCCTTTCATCATGCCGGCGGCGCCGCGGAGGATTTCCACCCGGTCGTAATAAGCCATGTCGCCACTGAAGCTGTCGGCCTGAACGTAGAGGTTGCCCATGTCCAGGGGCACGCCGTCGTACTGATACTGGCCGGACATGCGGAAGCCACGGGAATAGAAGTATTTGCCGCCCATGGTCGAGTCGTAGACGGTGATGCCCGGGGTCTTCTCCATGACTTGATCGATGGTGTTGAGGTTCTGGTCGTCGAGCATCTTGCGGGTCATCACCGTGACCGATTGCGGCGTCTCCTTGAGCGAGTGCTGCCCCTTGCCGATGGCCACCGCGCCTGTGGTGTAGGAACCGCTGTCCTCGGTGGTCGCCCCGAGCATCTGCCCATTAATGTTGGTGGCGCCCAGTTCCAGTGCCGAACCGAAAGTCGGCACCGCACGCAGTACATAGGTGCCATTGGCCTGGGGTTCGGCCTGCAGGCCGCTGCCAGCGAGAATCCGCGCAAAGCCTTCACTGACGCCGTAGCTGCCTTTGAGTCCGGCCGAGTTCATGCCGTCGGTTTGCCGCGCATCGAAGGAAATCGCCGCGCCCGCCGCGCTGGCGAAACGGCTGAGGACTTCCGTCAGACTGCCGGCGCCGATATTAAACGACTGCACCACGCTTTGCTGTGGCGCGGCCACGGCTGCCGTTGCGCAAACACCACTGACCGCAAGTGCCAATACGCCGACCTTCACCGCCAATGCCAGACGCGCCGATTTGAACACCGATGACATGCTTACCCTCCCCCCAGAAACGCTGAATAAAAACTCATTGAGGGATGAGCCGGACGGCGTACATGAATAGTGCAAAACGCGGAAAGAAAATTTTGATCAGAGCACAGCGCTGCTGGCCGGTGCCGAGACA
The DNA here is from genome assembly GCF_019212185.1 of Pseudomonas fluorescens. Taxonomy (NCBI): domain Bacteria; kingdom Pseudomonadati; phylum Pseudomonadota; class Gammaproteobacteria; order Pseudomonadales; family Pseudomonadaceae; genus Pseudomonas; species Pseudomonas fluorescens. The sequence goes on along the minus strand of NZ_CP078138.1, from coordinate 2,803,691 downwards.
GTGACCCAATAACGGCTGAAGCGCCTGACCTGCAGCGAGAACCCGCTCTCCAGCGCCGACAGCGCCAGGTCGGTGTCATCGATGGGAAAGGCGCCAGAGACCTTCAACTGGGCAATCGCCGGATCACAGCGCACAACACCCGGACGATAGCGCGACAGCTCGGCGAGCAGTTCACCCAGCGGCCGATTGATCGCAATGATGCTGCCCTGTTGCCAGGCCCCGACCGAGGCATCGTTGCGGCGTACCGCACCCACAGCACCTTGACTGAAACCAAGGGAATGCCCGGCTTCCAGACGCACCGATGAGCCCCCACCAAAAGCGGTGACCTGCACCGCCTTCTCCAACACCGCCACTTCACCCCCTGCCTCCTCGGCCCGGACGATAAAACGCGTGCCCAGCGCCAGCACTTCGGCGTGTCGGGTCAGGACCTTGAACGGCCGCTGCAACGAATCGCCCGCGGTGCTCACCAGAATCTCGCCGTGCAGCAACTGCAGCAGCCGTTGCCGGCCATCAAAACGCAGGTTCACCGAGGTATCGGTGTTGAGCAGCAACGAACTGCCATCGGCCAGGCGGAACTGCCGACGCTCGCCGACCCCGGTCCGATAATCCGCCAACAGCTGCTGCGAGGCGTCGCTGCGCCACCCCAGCCAGCCCAGCGATCCGGCCGACGCCAGCACCACCACGCTGCGCAACAACTGGCGCCGTGAGTGCTCGACACCGCGCAACGCCGGCGCCGCCAGGTTGCCCGGCACACTCGCCATTTGCTCACCCACCGCCGCCATGCGCTGCCAGGCCTGGCGATGCGCCGGATCCGCCTGCAGCCACTCATTCCAACCGGCACGGTCAGCGTCGCTGGCGATGCCCGATTGCAGGCGCGCATACCACTGGGCTGCTGCACTGATCGCCGTGCGTTCGGCCGGCGACAGGCTCATGCCAGTTCCAACTGGATCTGCATCAGGCAGCAATGTTCCATGGCCTTGGCCATGTAGTTGTTGACGCTGCGCACGCTGATATTCAGGCGCTCAGCGATCTGCGGGTAGGTTAACCCGTCGAACTGCGACAGGATAAACGTCTGTCTGACCTTCGCCCCCAAGCCTTGCAACATGCGGTCAATCTGCAGCAGCGCCTGCAACAGAATTGCCTGCTCTTCCAGGGACGGCTGCTCGATCTGCGGCACATTGGCCAATGCCTCGAGCCAGGCCTGCTCCAGCGAACGGCGACGGAACAGATCCACCAGCAAGCCCTTGGCAACCCTCGACAGGTACGGCCGCGGCTCGCGGATCTCCAGCGCGTTACGCGCCTTGATCACCCGCACGAAAGTGTCCTGCGCCAGATCCGCCGCATCGCACGAATTGCCCAAACGCTTGCGCAGCCAACCCTTGAGCCAGCCGTGATGGTCGCAATACAGATCATTGACGGCGCTGTGCAGCGCTGAAGGGTTGGCAGACATGGGAATGGAAGGATTCGTGATTGATAATGACTCTTATTGTCATGCGCATAAGGATCGATTTGCAAGCGTCGAATCGCAGCACCCCAGCAACGCGTAGAATGCACCGCCTCTATCATCGATAAGGAAATCGCCATGCTTGCCGACAAGGCCTGCGCCGTCGTGCTGTCCTGCGAATCGCCGCCACGGATCCTCCTGTTCCGCCATCCCCAGGCCGGGGTGCAACTGGTGAAAGGCGGCATTGAGCCGGGGGAAACGGCGCAGCAAGCGGCGCTGCGTGAACTGTGGGAAGAGTCCGGCCTGCGCGCCGCCGCCATCAAGGACGATATGGGCTGTTGGCAATCCGGGCACCACGGGCAGGTCTGGTCGTTTCACCTGTGTCAGGTCGATGCCCCACTGCCGGAGCACTGGGCGCATCAGACCCTCGATGACCATGGCCACCGGTTCGAGTTCTTCTGGGCGCCGCTTGACCCTTTGCCGGATGACGATTGCCACCCGGTGTTTTGCAGAGCGCTGGTGTTTTTGCGTGAGGAGCTGAAAGCACGAGGACACATCTGAGCCACCCCTTCGTGCTCACAACATCCACGATAAATCCAGATACCTGGCATCGCGCTTTACGATGCCTGATAGCGAAGGATGCGATTGGCGCGGCTGCCACCAGGGTCGTTAAGGTTATTGGCACTGCGCTGACGCCCGTACCTGCAGCGCACTCATAACAATAACGACGAGGTAGGCACAGATGATTGAGTCGGTAGGTTTGGGAGTCAAAGGCAAGCGCGTGGCGGTGATCGGCGCCGGCCCTGGCGGTATCGCGGCGGGTGTGGCGCTGCATCAGGCGGGTTTTTCGGTGAAGGTATTCGAGCGTCACCCGCAACTGCGGCCGCTGGGTGGCGCAATCATCCTCAATGCCACCGGCATCGTCATCCTGCGCAGCCTCGGGGTGCAGGTCGACGATATTTTTGCCGCCGGCCTACCGGAGTTTCGTCGCCACGATGGTCGGGTGAGGGTCAACTTTGACATCGACATGGAGCTGTTGAAACAGGCCGGCGTCACCGGTTGGCAGTCCGGCATGATGCGCAGCGAGCTCTACGAACGACTGCTGGCGGCAGCACCAGCCGGTATGGTCGCGCCCAACCACAGCTTCAGTCATTACCAGGAACACGCCGACGGTGTGACCGTACACTTTGCCGAAGGCCAGGCCTATGAAGCCGACCTGGTGATCGGCGCTGACGGTGTGCAATCGAGCGTACGCGAGCAGTTGTGGGGCGCCTCGGAACTCAAGCACCTGGGCATCGCCGTCTGGCTCGGCTGGTGCGAACTGGACGGGCCCGAGCGCAAGAAAATCGTCATCCAGCACAACCACTCCTACCAGATGGGTTACGCGCCGCTGCGCTACAAGGACAAGGATTGCTTCGAATGGTGGTTCGTCGAAAAGTGCGATGAAAACCAGCCCGAACCGCAAGACCCGGCTGCCTACGTGCGCGAGCGGATCAATGGCTTCTCCTACCCGGTGCCGCAGATCCTCGACGCGACCGACACCTCGCACAACCTGTTCCGCTGGGTAGTGAAATACCGCGACCCACTCAAGCAATGGTCAAAAGGCCGCGTGACCATCATGGGCGACGCCGCACACCCTACCTCGCCCTACGCCGCCTACGGCGCCGGCATGGCCATCGAAGACGGCTACTTCCTGGCCAAATACCTGCGCGGACGCGACCTCAGCGATCCCCAGGCACTGGCAGCCGGCTTGCGGCGCTACGACCAGCAACGGGTCGACTACACCAACCAGACCACCGCCTTCGCGCGCTTCCTCGGGCGGCTGTATCACGGCGTGCCGGCACCCTTGAATCGACTGCGGGACTTCTTCCTCGATCACTCCCGCCTGCCGGAGAAGATGATCAGCAAGGGCGTGACCAAAGAGGCGCAGGCGCTGTTGCGGGCGGTGCTGAATCCGCTGGATTGAGCATGCCGGGGCAGTCCCACCACTGCCCCGTACTCCTGCGGCTCAGGGTGCAATCCGATAAGTCGACTGCACCAGGCCCGACGGGAAACTTCGGCTGGAGACCATTTGCAAATCAACATCCTGCGCCAGGCTGCCGAACAACGGCCGGCCCGACCCGAGCAGCAGGCACCTCTTACTCATGTTTTGCCCGAACACAAAATTTCTGACACCCCCACGCAGGAAGGGTCTGAGTATCGACGAACGCCTTTCAGGTTTCACTCCAGAACACGATCCAGCCCCATCGGCACGATTGTTTAGTCCAGCAATAACCCAAGGTTCACAAATGCCGATTTAACCCACATTCGAGCGGTGGGAGTATCCGGAACCATGATTCCGCACCAGCGCTTGATCCGTCGCCCGCTCCAGCCTTCCTTCCCGAAGGTGCGAGCCCGTCCCTGCGTAAATCCCCTCTTCCCCATCATTCTGGCCTTCTGGGCGCTATGGCATTGCAGTCATGCGCGCCCACCCGACGCGGCTCTCGCATCGATCTGAATCCGTTGGCCCACTCACGGCCGACTTCAATCCGCTGACAACTTGTCTGCCGCTGCCGGCAGGCGGCTGATCCCTGGCGCAGCCGTGCAGGTCTGTCTGCACCCCACTTCAGGCAGTGCGCCGCCCCACGCCTGATCAGCATTCATAAAAGGAATCGATTACATGACTGTCGCCCTACACAATGCCATCGGCACCGCCCAACGCAGCGCCTCCTATTACACGGCCAGTCTCAATGACCCCATCCAGTACCCGACCTTACAAGGCCAGGTCAGCGTCGACGTGGTGATTATCGGTGGCGGTTTCACCGGTGTTGCCAGCGCCGTCGAGCTGGCCGAACGCGGGCTCAAGGTGGCGATTGTCGAAACCAACCGTATCGGCTGGGGTGCCAGCGGACGCAATGGCGGCCAGGTCACCGGCAGCCTTTCGGGCGACGAGGCCATGCGGCAACAGATGCGCAGCCGTCTGGGCGATGAGGTCGACGATTTCATCTGGCACCTGCGCTGGCGAGGCCATGAAATCATCGAGCAACGGGTGAAAAAGTACGCAATTGACTGCGACCTCAAGCGCGGTCATCTGCATACCGCGATGAAACCCTCGCACATGAACGAGCTGCGAGCCTTTCACGATGAAGCACAACGACGTGGAATGGGCGATCAGGTCACTCTCCTTGATCAGGCCGGCGTGCGCCAGCATCTGGACAGCGAGCTGTATCAAGGCGCCCTGAAAAATACGCGCAACCTGCACCTGCATCCGCTCAATCTATGCCTGGGTGAGGCTCGCGCCGCCCATAGCCTGGGCGCATTGATCTATGAGAACTCCGAGGTCCTGGAGATCGTCCATGGCGACCGACCCGCCGTTGTCACGGCCCAGGGCCGGATCGACGCGCGCCAGGTTCTGCTGGCCGGCGACGTCTACCACAAGCTCGAGCGCAAACAGCTCAAGGGCAAGATCTTCCCGGCCATGGGCGGGATTGTCACCACCGCGCCGCTGGGCGAATTGGCCCGCAAGATCAACCCGCACGACCTGGCCGTTTACGATTGTCGGTTTGTCCTCGATTACTACCGCCTGACCGGTGATGGTCGCTTGCTGTTTGGCGGCGGAGCCAACTATTCCGGACGCGACTCGCGAGACATCGCCGCGGAACTGCGCCCGTGCATCGAACGCACTTTCCCGGCGCTGAAGGGCGTGGACATCGAGTTCCAATGGAGTTGCGCGATGGGCATTGTGATGAATCGCATTCCACAGTTGGGCAAGGTTTCGGACAACGTCTGGTATTGCCAGGGCTATTCGGGGCATGGCGTCGCGACCAGCCATATCATGGGCGAGATCATGGCTGAGGCGTTGACGGGCACCTTGGCGAAATTCGACACCTTTGCCGGCTGCAAGCACATCAAGGTGCCGCTGGGCGATGTGTTCGGCAATCCGATGCTGGCGGTGGGGATGTGGTACTACCAGATGCTGGAGAAGCTTCGCTAATGGCGATCCCTGATCGCCTCATCACCAGGCAAGACTTACTCCGCATAAAAGGTCACTGTATCCGAGTTTATTGTGGGATCTGTGTCTGCCAGTCGGCCCCGTCGCTCGCTAGCATGGACGCTATACCGATCAGCACCAAAAAGGGCTCGACATGCTCGACACTGCGGCGATGCTCACCGTTTTCTGGGTTTATCTGGCCGGCGTAGTGATTCCGGGGCCGAACTTCGTCGCCGTGGTTCACAAGGCAGTCGCCGCGACACGCACCGAGGCACTGGCCCTGGTCGCCGGTATCGTGACCGTCAATCTGCTCTGGTCTGCCTGTGCGATCGCGGGCCTGGGCCTGGTGTTTGCAGCCTTGCCATGGGCGGCACTGGTTGTGAAGATCATGGGCGCGGCGTACCTGATGTGGTTTGGCCTACGCCTGATCGTTAACGCCGGCAAGCAACCAGCAATGCGCCCCTGCGAGGGTCCGGCGGGCAGCGTCCGGAAATCGTTCTTTCAGGGGATCGTCACCAATATTGGCAATCCCAAATCCATGGCCTTCTACGCCGCCGTCTTTTCAGCCGCCGCCCCCACCCACCCCTCGCTCAGCACCTTCGTCTCAATGCTGGCGGTGGTGGTGGTGGTTTCGCTGACCTGGTATGGACTGGTTGCGCTGGCGTTGTCGCAACCGAGGATTTCCTCGGCGTATCAAAAGGCGCGGAAAGCGATTGATCGCCTGTGTGGTGGGTTGATTCTGGGGTTGGGCGTGCGGCAATTGGGCTGAGTGGTGAGACGATTGCGGGAGGTGGGGAAATTGCGCTGTTGATTCTAAGCTGGCCTTCACGAAGGGCAGCAATCGGCCATGAGCGGTCGCTGGACACCCGATTCCACTAGGCGATATTGTCGACACGACCAGCCATCAACTGTAAGGACAAGGAGTGTTGCGCGTACTGGGTAAGGCATCATCGATCAATGTACGAAAAGTACTCTGGGCTTGCGCTGAGATTGGAATCCCCTTTGAGCGGGAGGATTGGGGTTCTGGATTCAGGTCGACGCAAACGCCCGAATTCATGGCGTTGAATCCCAATGCCATGGTGCCGGTCATCCAAGATGACGATTTCATTCTCTGGGAATCAAACTCGATTATTCGCTACCTGGCGTCTCGCTACGACGACACCGGCTTGTACCCGATCGAAGCAAGGGCCAAAGCGCGTGTGGATCAATGGATCGATTGGCAAGCGTCGGATCTCAACAAATCGTGGAGTTATGCCTTTATGTCGCTGGTCAGGCATTCGCATGGCCATCAAGACAGCCATGCATTGGCAACCTCATGCGATGACTGGTCGAGGCACATGGAGATTCTCGATAGACAGCTCGACTCAACCGGGGCCTACGTCATTGGTGACAAGTTTTCTCTTGCAGACATACCGATTGGACTTTCGGTTAATCGATGGTTTGAAACACCCTTCGCTCATCCGAACTTTCCTGCCGTGAGCGACTATTACGAACGTCTGAGTCGGCGACAAAGCTACCGGCTGTACGGAAGGAATGGAACGCCATAACGCTGTAGCAGAGTTGTTTGATCGCATTTCAGGCAGATCGGTTACTACTCGTTCCAGATGTCCGCATTGGGTCGATTTCTGCCTGTAGGTACCGTCAGCTCCTGGCCGGAAGCAGCCGCTTATGAGTGTCTGCTTCTGGCCGTTTTCTGCCCATCGCGCGAGGCAGAAAACGCCGCACCCCCGCCCTTCACGCCTGCTGCATAAAAGCCAGCCGCACCGCAAACCCTATCAACAACCCACCAAACAACCACTGCTGCACCCGCTGCGCCGTAGGATTGCGCCGCACCCACCGGCCGACCCAGGTTCCCGCGAGCGCGTAGCTGCTGTCGAACACTAACCCTACCGTCACCAAAATCACGCCGAGCAGCACAAACTGGGTCATAACCGGCGCCGCGCCAGGGGTGATGAACTGCGGCAAAAGTACCGAGCAGAACAGCAACGCCTTGGGGTTGAGCAGGTTGGTCAACACGCCCCGTTGAATCGCCGATTTCCAGGGCGCTTTGTGCTGGGTCTGGACACCGTCCGCTGACAAGACGAACGTGTTGCTCTTGAATAAATGCAGGCCCATCCACAGCAAATAGCCCGCCCCCGCAATACGCACCACATCGAAGGTCCACGGCGCCACTTTGAACAAGGTCGCCAGGCCCATCGCGGCCAGCGCCACATGACAGCTACGAGCGATGGCAAGCCCCAGGGCCGTTGCCAATGCCACCGACCGCCCCTGTGAGGCGCCGGTTTGCAGGAGCAGAATCATGTCGGGGCCTGGCAGCAAGTAGATCATCGCCAGCGCCAGCAAATACAAGCCTGGGTTTTCCATTGTTCGGTACTCCATAGGGGTGAGTGGTGAACAAAAGTCTAAGCTTGAAACCCAGGGCAGGTGGTTGCGGATTCGACCCCTTAAAAGCTTTGAGTTGGTATATTCTGCCAATATTTGTCAGTGAGCAGCTCAGCTATGCCAAAAACCAAACTTGATGCCTTTGACCGCCGAATTCTGGCCGCGCTGCAGCGCGACGGTCGTTTGACCAATGTGCAGTTGGCGGACGAAATCGGGCTGTCCGCTTCACCCTGTCTGCGCCGGGTGCGTCAACTGGAAGAGGCGGGGGTGATCAAGGGGTATCGGGCCAGTCTCGATCCTGATGAGGTCGGGCTTGGGTTGACGGTGTTCGTCGGCATCAAGGTCGAGCGTCATCACGAAACAGAGGCCGAGCGTTTCCGCGAGGCGGTGTCGGCGCTACCGGAAGTCATCTCGGCCTTTCTGGTATCGGGCGAGTCGGATTTCCTGCTGCATGTGGTGGTGCCTGATTTGCGAGGCTATGAGCGTTTTCTTACCGGGACTTTGCTCAAGTTGCCTGGGGTGAGTGATATCCGGAGCAACTTCGCGATACAGACGGTCAAGGCGCAAAGCGCGTTGCCACTGGGTCATTTGCCGGATTGAGTCTCGGCGTGGGAGCAGCCCGGGCGGCGCTCCGCTGCTCGGGATGGGGCCGGTACATCCGGCATATGCATCGCCTGACACGCCGCCTTCGCGAGCAGGCTCGCTCCTACAGTTTGGATTGGTGGCGGACGCAGATTATGCATCCACCGCCAATCCCCTGTAGGACCGAGCCTGCTCGGGAAGAGGCCGGTACATCCGGCATGTGTATAGCCTGACACACAGTATTCGCGAGCAGGCTCGCTCCTACAGTTTGGATTGGTGGCGGACGCAGATTATGCATCCACCGCAAATCCCCTGTAGGACCGAGCCTGCTCGGGATGGGGCCGGTACATCCGGCATGTGTATCGCCTGACACGCCGTCTTCGCGAGCAGGCTCGCTCCCACAGTTTGGATTGGTGGCGGACGTAGATTATGCATCCACCGCCAATCCCCTGTAGGACCGAGCCTGCTCGGGATGGGGCCGGTACATCCGGCATATGCATCGCCTGACACGCCACCTTCGCGAGCAGGCTCGCTCCTACAGTTTGGATTGGTGGCGGACGCAGATTATGCATCCACCGCAAATCCCCTATGGGCACAAGCCTCAACCACGCCTTTCCCCTCGGCCACAGTCATCTCTCCCCCCAACCCAACCCCGTTCCGCACCGCCAGCACCTGCGCCATCACACTCACCGCAATCTCCGCCGGGGTCTTGCTGCCGATAAAAATCCCGATCGGCCCCCGCAGCCGCTGCAACGACTCCTGCGTCTCGCCAAAATGCTCGATCAACCGCTCCCGCCTTAGCTGGCTATTGCGCCGCGAGCCAATCGCGCCGATGTAGAACGCCGGCCCATGCAGCGCCTCAAGCAAGGCGAGGTCGTCGAGTTTGGGGTCGTGGCTCAGGGCGATGATGCAGGTGCGCTGGTCGACGGCGTAGTCGCGGACGATGTCGTCGGGCATGCCGATGAGGGGTTCGACGCCATTGATGGCCCAGGCCTCGATGTACTCGGGGCGCGGGTCGCAGATCGAGACTTTGAAGCCGTTGAACAAGGCCATGGTGGCCAGGTATTCGGCCAGTGCGCCGGCGCCGATCAGCAGCATGCGATAGCCAGGGCCCAGGGTGTTGAGCATGCGCTGGCCGTCGAAGCTGAAGGCTTGGGGGGTTGTGGTGGGATTGAGGGTGACCTGGTTGTTGGTCAATGTCAGGCGGCGCTGCACCAGTTGGCCGGCGTCGAGGGCGTAGAGCAGTTGCTCCAGCGAGTGCCAGGACGGGTTGAATTCGAGGGCCAGTTCCAGGGTGCCGCCGCAGGGCAAGCCGAAGCGATGAGCTTCGTCGGCGCTGACGCCGTAACGCACTACTTCGGGCAAGCCGTCCTGCATCCCCAGCCCGCCATGGGCGCTGGTGTAGCGGTGGATCAGGTCGTCTTCGATGCAGCCGCCGGACACGCTGCCGACCACGCGCCCGTCGTTACGCAGGGCCATCATCGACCCCACCGGGCGCGGCGATGAGCCCCAGGTACGCGCCACGGTTGCCAGCAGCACGCGCTCGCCAGCGGCGAGCCAATCCCGCGCAGTGCGCAGGACCAGCAGGTCGATGCTTTCCATCAGGCTCTCCTCTGGCGCAAGGGCGCGCCGTGGCTGATCAGGTGAAGGTGTGGCGGCTCATGGGCAGGCTGCGGATGCGCTGACCGGTGAGTGCCGCCACCGCATTGGCCACCGCCGGGGCCACCGCCGGCAGCGGCGGTTCGCCGATGCCACCCATTTTTTCGCCGCTCTCGACCACCCGCACATGCACCCGTGCCATCCGCGCCGGCGGCAAAATCGGGTAGCGGTCGAAGTTGCGCGCCCGCGGCTGACCATCGACCCACACCGCCTCCTCCACAAGGGTCTGCGACAACCCCAGCGCCACGGCGCCGTTGACCTGCGCCTCGACAATCGCCGGGTTGACGATGCTGCCCGGGTCGATGGCCTGCCAGATGTCGTGCACCTTGACTTGGCCGTTCTCGATCGAGACTTCGGCGATCACCGCCGCCTGCGAGCCGAACGGCGACGCCATGGCCACGCCACGTGCACGCTTACTGCCGTCCTCGGCGGTGAACGGACCGCGCTTCCAGCCACCCGACAACTCCCCCACCGCCTGCAACAAGGTAGTCAGACGCGGGTTATCGCGCAGCAGGTGCAGGCGCAGCTCAAAGGGGTCCTTGCCGCCCTTGTCGGCCAGTTCGTCGAGGAACGACTCGTAGAAAAAGTCGTTGAGGGAGTTGCCCACCGAACGCCAGTAGCCGAGCATCGCCGGGCCTTTGACGTAGAGCTGAGCAATGCGCTTGTTGGCAATGGCGTATGACTTGCCCGATAAGCCTTCAAGGGCCGAAGGATCGAGCTTTTCGCCCTGCTTGCCGGCGATGGCTTCAGTCGGCCCTTCAGTGGTGCTGATGGCTTCGATCGCCACCGGCCAACCGTCGTTGCCCAGCGCGCCGCGAAAATGCACGGCAGCCACAGGGCGCAGCACGTCGCGCAAAAACTCTTCCTCGCGACTCCAGATCAGCTTGACCGGACGCCCCACTGCCTTCGCCAGGGCGATCGCCTGGGGATAGGGACTGGCGCTGTCGTAGAGAAAATGCCGGCCGAAGAAGCCGCCCAACAGCGGCGAATGCACGGTGATTTGCGCCGGATCAAGTCCGGTGCGCTTGGCGATATCTGCGCGGAACATATCGGGCGCCTGGTTCGGCAGCCAGACTTCCAGGCTGCCGTCCGGGTTGAAGCGTGCCAGCGCCGACGGCGGTTCCAACTGGGCGTGGTTGAGGTACTGATTGTGGTAAGTGGCTTCGACCCGGGCCTTGGCGCTGGCCAGGCTGGCAGCCACGTCACCTTCGTTTTCGTCATCGCGTGCCGAGCCTTTTGCGGCGGCCAATTGCGTCAGGTAAGCGTCACTGGAAAAGTCCGCCGGCATCGGCCGCACTTTGCTGTCGGCGGTGGGCTCCTGCCAGTCGACCTGCATCGCCTCCACCGCGCGCCTCGCGTGCCACCAACGCTCGGCGACCACCGCCACCGCACCCGGAAGGCGGTGCACGGAATGCACGCCTTTCATGGCCTTCACTTGCTCTTCATTGCGCAGTTGACCCACGGTCATGCCCAGGCGGGGCGCATGTTGCACCGCAGCGTGGAGCATACCGTCGACCTTCTGATCGATACTGTAGAGCGCCTTGCCCGTGGACTTGTCGTAGGCATCGATGCGCTTGACCGGCTTGCCGATCCAACGGAACTGGCTGGGGTCGCGCAGTTGCACGCTGTCGACATCCGGTACCGGCAGGTCCATCGCTCGCTCGGCCAGTTCGCCGTAGGCCAATGAGCGACCCGACGCGGCGTGCAGCACCTTACCGGGCTCGGTGGTCAGCTCACTCAGCGGCACTTGCAGCTGTTGCGCGCCGGCCTGCAGCAGCATGGCCCGGGCCAGCGCGCCGAGGCGGCGCATCACCGGATAGCTCATGCGCACCGACATACTGCCGCCGGTGATGCGCATGCCGTTGGCCATGACCACGTAGGCTTCGCCGGGCGGTGCGGCTTCGACCAGGAAGCTCGCCGGATCGACGTCCAGTTCTTCGCCGACAATCTGCGCCATCGCCGTGAAGATGCCCTGCCCGCCCTCCATGAACGGGCACAGCAGACGCACGCTGCTGTCCGGGCGAATTTCCAGAAACGCCGGGACCTGGGTGCCCCGTTCAACGCTGGCCGCCACTGCAGCCTGCACGCGGACCGAGCCCAGCGGCAGGCCGAAGCCGAGCACCAGGGCGCCGATGGCGGTGCCGGTGAGGAAACGCCGACGGGACAGATTGACCGGGTCGGTCAGCGACAACGCAACGTCTGCCAGAGCAGGATCGATTCGCACGCTCATCACACAGTCCCCTTGCCGGCCAGCTCATGCACCGCGGCATGAATCGCGTTGTAGGTGCCGCAGCGGCATAGGTTGACCATTGCCGCCTCGATCTGCGCATCGCTGGGAGTGGGGTTCTGTTTGAGCAGCGCGGTGGCGGCCATGACTTGCCCGGACTGGCAGTAGCCGCACTGGGCGACCTGTTGCTCGACCCAGGTGGCGACCACTCGCTTGCCCACGGCATCGCTCTCGATCGCCTCAATGGTGGTCACCTCGCGGCCGACCACACCGGCCACCGGCATCATGCACGAGCGCACCACGGCGCCGTCCACCAGCACCGAACAGGCGCCACATTGCGCCAGACCGCAGCCGTACTTGGTGCCGGTCATGCCGAGGTCATCGCGGATCACCCACAGCAAAGGCGTGTCGGCGTCGGCATCGACCTGGTAGGTCTTCTGGTTGATTCGTAGTTCCATGGCTCACCCGCGTGATCATCGGTTGAAGGGCATTGTGATGGGCAGCGAGGCCAGTCACTGGTTGAAATTCAGGTGGTTCGCTCAGGCCTCGAGCGGTTGGCCGCGCAGTTGCGCCATGTCGCGACTGGGTGCCGTGCCGAACAGGCGACCGTATTCGCGGCTGAACTGCGACGGGCTCTCGTAGCCAACGGCAAACGCCGCCCGCGAAACGTCCAGATGGTCCACCAGCATCAGCCGCCGCGCCTCGTTCAGGCGCAACCATTTCTGATACTGCAACGGGCTCATGGCGGTCAGTTGGCGGAAATGATGGTGAAAGGTCGGCGTACTCATCTGCACCCGGGCCGCCAGCTCATCGATGCGCAAGCCCTCGGCGTAATTGATCTTGAGCCAGTCGATCGCCTTGGCGATGCGATAGCCCTGGCCATCGACCGCGGTGATCTGGCGCAGCCGCGGCCCCTGGTTACTGTTGAGCAACCGATAATGGATTTCCCGCAAGATCAGTGGCGCGAGGACCTCGATGGCTTCGGGTTCGTCGAGCAAGCTCAACAGACGATCCAGTGCGCCTTCCAGCGAGGGCGCCAACTGGCCGATGCCGACACTGGTGGCCGTGGGCCGAGCGCGCGTAGCCTGCTGCCTGCCCTTGGCAATCACTTCGGCGAGCATGCTGACATCCAGCTTCAGCACCAGGCCGACACAGGGCTGCTCGGGGCTGGCGACCAGCACTTCGGAGTTGGCCGGCAGGTCCAGCGAGGTCACCAGAAACCGCGAACAATCGTAGCTGTGGCCTTCGCCGCCGATCCACAGACGTTTCTCCCCACGCCCCACCAGTATCACGCTCGGCTCGATCATGCACACCACGGGTGGCGCTGGCTGGTCGCGGCGAAACAGCGACAGCCCGGGGATCGCCGTGGCGAAGTCACCCGGCACGCTCACGCGCGGGTCGATGTTCAGTGCCAGGGGCGATTCCTGGCGACGTTGGCTGTGGATCATGGCGGCTTGCTCCTGTTGAACGGACTCTAGCTCGCGGTCGCGGCGTTTCCTATCCGCTGCCCTTTATGTCCATAGGAATAGGCAAGGATTCAAGCGGATTGCACTAGGACCGGCGCCACTTGACCCCGAGAATGTGTCGAACTGTTACAGGAGAGCCCCTATGCAAGTCTTCGCTTATGGCGCCCACGCGGCGGATAAACCCCTCGAACCCCTGCGCATCACCCGCCGTGCCCCCGGCGTCGACGATGTGCAGATCGAGATCGCTTACTGCGGTATCTGTCACTCCGACCTGCACCAGGTGCGCGCCGAATGGGAGGGCACGCAGTTTCCCTGTGTACCCGGCCACGAAATCGTCGGCCGTGTGACCGCCACCGGCGCCCATGTCAGCGCTTTTGCACCGGGTGACCTGGTGGGTGTCGGCTGCATAGTCGACAGTTGCAAGCATTGCGAAGAGTGCGACGCCGGTCTGGAGAACTATTGCGACGGCATGATCGGCACCTACAACTTTCCGACGGCGGATGCGCCCGGCTGGACCCTCGGCGGTTACTCGCAGTCGATCGTGGTCAATCAGCGCTACGTCCTGCGGATCCGCCATGCCGAGGATCAACTGGCGGCGGTGGCTCCGCTGCTGTGTGCCGGGATCACCACCTGGTCGCCGTTGCGCCACTGGAACGCCGGGCCCGGCAAGAAGGTCGGCGTGGTCGGTATCGGTGGTTTAGGTCACATGGGCATCAAACTCGCCCACGCCTTGGGCGCCCATGTCGTGGCGTTCACCACCTCCGAGTCCAAGCGCGAGGCCGCGAAAAGCCTGGGGGCCGATGAGGTGGTGGTGTCCAGCGATGCGCAGCAGATGGCCGCGCACCTTAAGAGTTTCGACCTGATCATCAACACCGTCGCCGCCCCACACGACCTCGACGCCTTTCTGGTGCTGCTCAAACGCGACGGCGCCATGACCCTGGTCGGCGCCCCGGCCTCGCCCCACGCCGCGCCCAACGTGTTCAACCTGATCATGAAACGCCGCACCCTCGCCGGCTCGATGATCGGCGGCATCCCGCAAACCCAGGAAATGCTCGATTTCTGCGCAGAGCACGGCATCGTTTCGGACATTGAGTTGATCCGGGCGGAGCAGATCAATGAAGCGTATGAGCGGATGCTCAAGGGGGATGTGAAGTATCGGTTTGTGATTGATAACGGGACGTTGGGGGGGTAGCGGGTTTTATTAACGGGTGTGGTCGATCACAGAATCTGCTGCCACTGCAAAACCCTGTTGAATGTGTCGGCCCCATCGCTAGCAGGCTAGCTCCCACAGGTTTTGTGATCGATCACAAGATCTGCATCCGACGCAATCCCCTGTAGGAGCCAGCCTGCTGGCGATAGCAGTGTCTCAGTCAGCACAATGCTGGATGTGCCGACTACCGGGCATCGACGCGGATAGATAAACCAACGAAACCACCTAGGCTTACAGTGCGAACATCGCGATTCACCAAGAATTGTCAGCACCCTGGTCGGGAGATTCCCATGTTCAAGTCAGCGTATCTGAGTCCGCTCGCTGTACTCGCCGTCGCCATCTGTCTTGGCGGTGCGTCCTGCCACGACCCCAAGGACCAGGACAACTCTGCGAACAATCCAGCGCTCAACGGTGGCCCCAATCGGACCGGGGCCGGGATGGTGCCGCGCGTGCAAATCCAGCCAAGGATGAACAGAGCTCAATAACGCGCAAAACGCGCTTGATCGGTCACAGTGCCTCTTTGCCCTGGTTCTTGAGCGTCTGCGTGGCCTCTTCCTTTGCTGCCTGGGCTTGCATGATCAATTGGTAGGCGATGTAGTACTTGTAGATATTACTGACGTAAGTAACGGTCTCTGCACCGATCCTCTCGGCAGTAATGTATTCCACGTTGTGGAACCACACGTTCGGATCAAGCCCGCGGCTGGCGGCCTCCTTGCGAAGTCTGGAAATTCTGCCTGCCCCCGCGTTGTAGGAAGCGAAGGCGAACAAGGCCTTGTCCAGGCGGGTCATGGGTTCATTGCCGTAATACTGGTCGATCATCCAGCGCATGTACTTGATCCCGGCATTGATGTTCGGCTCAACTTCCGCGATGTTGCCGACATTGAGTTCCCTGCCGGTGGCGGGCATCACCTGCATGACCCCAATGGCCCCCACCTTGCTCCTGGCGGCCTGATTCAGTTGCGACTCCTGATAACCCTGAGCGGCCATCAATAACCAGTCGACATCATATTTATCGCCGTACTGCTGGAAGTACTGAACCAGTGCGCTGAATTTCTTGCGTTCGGCCTCGGAAACAGAAGCCTTCACATATTTTTCGTTCTTGAAATAACGGGTCAGAATCATGTTGCCCAAGGTGGTCCCTTGGCCGTGACCGGCAATGAAGACGTTGGCAGCGGCCTGCAACTGCGGACTGCCCTTGCGAATGGCCCAGGCAATCTCGCCGCCAGTGCGCACGGCGACGTCGTCATGCACCTTGATCTGCGGGAAGACCTTCTTCCAGAAATCCGCCTTGTGTTTATCCACGACAATCAGAGGAATCATCCCGGCGTTGAGCATCTCGATCAGGTCCTCGTCCTCCAGGGTCTCTGGTGCCTCCTTGAGAATGACCGCCGGTTTGTTCTCGCCGGCGAAACGCTGGTTGAGGGTCATCAGGCTCTGGTAGTAACTGGAGGATTTTCGAACGAACACCACCTGCCCCGCCAAGTCGTCCACGCTGGAAACGGTCGGCGAGCTGGGCCCGGAGACCACCACTTCACTGACGTTGCGATAGAGGGGTGAGGTAAAATCCACCAACTGCTGGCGTTGCTCCGTCACAGTCAGGTTGGACGCTGCAATGTCGCCTTTGCCGGCAACCAGCGCCGGCAGCAGCTCATCGCGGGCGACGGGAATGAACACCACCCGCACCTTCAGCGCCTTGTGTTTGAGCTTCTTGTCCTTGGCCAGTTGCTTGTTCAGATCCTCCTCGAACACACGAAAAAAATCGTAGGTCGTGCCACGCTGAACCCCTCGGTCGACAAAGTAAAAAGTCTTGCTGTAGACCGTCAGCACGCGAATGAGCTGCCGATCGATCATTGCGTCGAGATCGCCCGTCCACGGAATCATCGCGCTGTCGATCGGAACGCTCAGTTGTTCACGCGGTGCGGCCTCAGTTGCGGCATGAGTCACGCCAGCGCACAGACTGAGCACGAGCGCCGCAAGGGTGAGGATGATCGATGCAGGGCGTGCAGGTGAATGCAGCGGACGGTGTTCCGGCAGATCGCGCGCGCCCAACATGGTCAGTGCTCCACAGGTTGTTTTGGTCTGACTGGTTGCTCCCGCTTTTGGTACATCCGTGCCCGCACTCTGCATTCGCCAGTGCACCTGAAAGTTTAGTTCAGACTTGAGCTTTCGAGCGCGACTGATGGGCTTTGCAAACTGCATGCGCGGCAAGGGAGGATGAGTTCTGTATGCTGCCGTTCTGTAATCTCGGCATTCATGGAGCGTTGTGACGATGGCACGGATAGGCTTGATACTGACCCCCGGTTTTGCGGACTGGGAATACGCATTCATCGCAGGAACCGCAGCGCCCTTCTACGGGATAGATCTCAGGTTTTTCACCCCCGAACCCGGGCAGCTGTGCTCGCAAGGTGGACTGACCGTCATCGTTCAAAGCAGTCTGCAGGACTGTCTTGATTGGCAACCGGAGGTGGTCGTGGTGGTTGGCGGATTTGCCTGGGAGGGTCCGGCAGCGCCGGATCTACGAGACTTTCTGCAGGCCAGTCGTGCCAGTGGCGCGACCCTTGCCGGTATCTGCGGCGGGACCCTGGCATTGGCGCGGGCCGGGCTGCTCGATACCGTTTCCCATACCTCGAACAGCGCTGAGTTCCTGCAACAGCATGCCGAAGGGTATGCAGGCCACGGCCTTTATCAAAGCAGCGCGGTAGCCGTGTCAGCAGAGCGCATCATCACGGCGCCAGGTACTGCACCGGTCAGCTTCACCTGTCCGGTGTTCGAAGCGGCCGGGCTCGCTGCAGAGAGCGTTTCGCAGTTCAGATCGATGTTGGCGGCGGAGCATGGGATCGGCGCTTAGCACCGTCCCCTGAGGGAGCGAGCTTGCTGCGGGCGGCGCATCGCCGCAACAGATCGCAAGCTCCCATTCCCGGGTAACCTCCGTCAAAACTCCAACCGCACCTCTCTGGACGGCGAATTACCAAAATAAGCCGTGTAGCACTTGCTGAAATGGCTCGGCGAGACGAACCCGCACGCCACCGCGACCTGGACGATGGACAGCCGGGAATGCTGCAGCAACCGCCGCGCTTCGGTGACCCGAAGTTCGAGGTAATAACGCAACGGCGTCGTCCCCAATTGCGACCGAAACAGCCGCTCGATCTGCCGCCGGGACAGCTTGACCAGACTCGACATTTGTCCCAGATCCAGCGGCTCCTCCAGATTCGCCTCCATCAGTTTGACGATCTCGCGCAACGGCGCCGCCATCTTGACGTGCAGCGTCGGGTTCAGCCGTCGATACTTCGAGGCTTCAAACGCGAGGATATCGCTGATGCCTTCCACAAGGCCCGCGCCGTGGGCCTGGCCAATCCATTCCAGCACCATGTGAAACGCCCCGCCGGGGCTGGCCGCGGTGTAACGATCGCGATCGACCATGAAGCTTTCGCTGGTGACCTGGCTGTGTTGCGCAGCCTCCGCCAGCGCTGGCCGATGTTCCGGGTGAATGGCACAGCGGTAGGCGTCCAGCAGACCCGCTTCCCCGATGAACCAGGCACCGTTCCACAGGCCGGCGAGCGCCACGCCCTTGTCGGCCACTTTCTTCAACAAAGTGCGCAACTGCGCATCGGCGCGCAGTGGCGTGCGCAGGCCACCGCAGACGACCAACAACTTCAAATCCGCCAGCGGATAGGTCGCAAGATCGTGGTCCGGGCGGATGATGATACCCAGGTCGCTTATCACTTCCTGGCCATCGAGGGTAAAGGTACAGGTGCTGTAAAGATCCGCCCGCAACAGGTTGGCGGTCACCAGCGCATCGAGTGCGTTGGTGAAAGACGGCAGGGAGAAGTGATCGAGCAGGATAAAACCCACCGCCGCACGTGAAGCAGGCGCCGGATTGTCATCCTTGAGATAGCGGAGATTCTTGCCCTTGATGGTTCCGCAAAAATTGCGTTGTTCTATCACTGAAAACCCACTCCGCTCGAACCAGCACGAGGATCGCCCCAACCAATGAGGTTGAGGCGATCCTTGCATCACAACATTCAAATGTCTATCAGGATGCGTCGATCCAGATGGTCTTCAGCTCGGTGTATTGGTCGTGGGCCCAGATGGACTTGTCCCGACCACCGAAGCCGGATTCCTTGTACCCGCCGAACGGCGTGGACGCATCGCCCTCACCGAAACAGTTGACGGTGACGATGCCGGCGCGAATGCCGCGAGAGAGCTTCAAGGCGTTGCGCAGGTTGCCGGTGTAGGCCGACGCGGCGAGGCCGTAGGCGGTGTCGTTGGCCAGTTCGATCGCTTCGTCCAGGGTACTGAAGGTTGTCACGCTCAGCACCGGGCCGAAGATTTCTTCCTGGAACAAGCGGTTGTCGCGCCCTACTCCGTCGACGATGGTCGGCTGCACAAAGATCTCCCCGGCAGTGTTCCCACCGGCGAGCACCTCGAGTTTCTCCTGCTTGGCATGTTCGATGTAAGAGCGCACTTTTTCAAAGTGAGCCTTGCTGATCATCGACCCCAGACGGTTTTGCGGGTCGAGTGGATCACCCATTTGCCAATCGGCCAGGTGCACCTGAACGCGCTGCAACAACGCGTCCTTGATATCCTTGTGAACGATCAGGCGCGACGACGCCGAGCAGTTTTCGCCCATGTTCCAGAAGGCACCGTTGACCACGTGCTGGGCGACTTGATTGATGTCTTCGACATCATCCATCACCACTGCCGGATTCTTGCCGCCGCACTCCAGCACGATGCGCTTGAGGTTCGATTCACTGGAGTATTTGAGAAACAGCCGCCCGGTGTCGGTCGAGCCGGTGAAGCTGACCATCGACACATGCGCGTGCCGGCCCAATGGTTCGCCCGCCTCCTTGCCACCGCCAGGCACTACGTTGAACACGCCCGCCGGGACTCCCGCCTGATAGGCCAACTCGACCACGCGCAGCGTACTCAAGGTGGTTTCCTTGGCCGGTTTGACCACGATCGAACAACCGGCGGCCAGAGACGGGCCGATTTTCCAGGCGAGCATCAGCAGCGGGAAGTTCCATGGCAGGACCAGGCCGACTACGCCGATGGGCTCGCGCACGACCATGGTGACCGCGCCAGAGCCTGTCGGCGCAGTCGAATCATAAACCTTGTCGATCAGCTCGGCATGCCAGCGCAACGTATGGATGGTCTCCGGAACGTCGACGTTCTGGCATTCACGAATGGGTTTGCCGCTGTCCAGGCTTTCGAGCACCGCCAGTTCATGGGCGTTGTCTTCCAGCAGTTGCGCGAACCGTAGCAACACGGACTTGCGTGCAACAGGCGCCAGCCCATGCCAGCGCGCGTCGTCAAAAGCGGCCTTGGCTGCCGCGACGGCCACGTCGACATCCCGCGAATCGCAGGCAGCAATCTCGGCCAGCACATCACCGGTGGCCGGGTTGGTCGTGGTGAAGGTGTTGCCCGATTGCGCAGCGCGAAACTGGCCGTCGATAAAGGCCTGAGTGCGAAACTCGAGCTTGCCGGCCAGGTCGCGATAGGCCTCTTTGGTCAATAAATCTGCCATTTCAAACCTCCCCGACGATAGCGCCGACGTTCTGTTTCAGGGTCTGGATCACCTCTTTCAACGCCTGCTTCTCGGACGCTTCGAGCGGTTGCAAGGGCGCACGCACGCCACCGGTGCGCAGTCCGTTCAACTCACTGCCGTGTTTGATCGACTGGACGAACTTGCCGCTTTCGAGGAAGTCCATCAGCGGCAACATGGCCGACATGATGCGACGCCCCTTGGCGAAGTCTTTTTCAATCACGCAGGCTTCGTAGAGCGCCACGTGTTCACGCGGGATGAAGTTGGAACCGGCGCAAACCCAGCTGCGGGCGCCCCAGGCGAAGAACTCCAGGGCCTGATCGTCCCAACCGCAGGAGATCTGAATCTGGGGATGGGAATGCGCCAGCCGATGCAGACGGCTCATCTCCCCCGAGCTTTCCTTGATCGCGACGATGTTCTTGCACTGGGCCACCGCAGCGAAGAACTCGTCGCCCATGGCCACGCCCATGCGTGCCGGATAGTTGTAGAGCATGATCGGCAGCCCGGCGGCCTGATCCACGGCCAGCACATGAGAGGCGATTTCCTTCTGGGTCGGCAAGGCGTAAGGCGGCGATCCCACCAGCAGCGCATCGGCTTCGATCTCCTTGGCCTTTTCGGCGAAGTACACAGAGTCTTCGGTGCGGATACCGCCAGTACCGACGACCAGCGGCAGGCGCCCGTTGATCACATCCTTCGCGCGCTTGGCCAGCTCGACGCGCTCGGTCGCGGTCTGCGCGTAATACTCACCGGTAGAACCACCAATGACGATGCCGTGGACCCTGGACTCGATCAGGTACTCCAGCACCTCGGCGAAGGCCGGGTGATCGATCTGCCCATCCGCAGTCAGTGGCGTGATCGCAGGGGTAAAAATGCCGTCGAAGTTCATGAGGTTGTCTCCAGTGGTTTGCAGGTTGGTTGCCCTCGACTGTCATCAGTCGGGTTGGAAAAACGGTTAATTCAGCGATGCAGCCTGTTGCAGATTCAGCGACCGGGTTTCAGGCGCCAGGACCCAGGACAGCAGCAGCCCGACCAGGGTGACGCCCGCAGCGGCATACATCGTTTCGGCGATCCCCAAAGTGCTCAGGGAAATCGGCACCAGATACGTGCCGGCAGCAGCGCCGACGCGTGACAGCGAGGTGCCCATCCCCACGGCAAAGGCGCGAATTTCCGTGGGGAACAATTCGTTGGGGTACACCAGCGTCAGCACTTGGGCGCCGCCAATGAACAGCGCGTAGGCAATGAAGAAGAACAGCACCAGGCCACTTGGACCGGCGTGACCGATGGCCAGGCCAAGCAGCGCTAGGCCGGAACACAGGAAGCTGTAGATCAGCAGATTGCGCCGCCCCACCCGATTGATGATTCGTGTAGAGATCACGCAGCCGATGACGAAGAACAGGGTAATGGCGATCGAGCCCAGCGATGCCCAGTCACCTTGCAGGTTCAGGGCGGCCAATACCCTTGGCGCAAAGGCGTAGACGGCGAACAACGGGACCACCGAACAGGTCCAGAACACCACCACGAACAGCATGCGTTTGCCGTAGCCGGAATGCAGCAGATGGGCGATGCTGACTTTCCCGCCGCTGGACTGTTCCGGCAGGTTCTGCAGGGAAAAGTCCGTACCGTAGACCTGCTTGATAATAGCGTCTGCCTCGGCGGGGCGGCCCTTGCTCAGCAACCAGCGGGGCGATTCCGGCGTACCAATGCGCACGAGAAACAGCAGCGCACCGATGATCGAAGCGCTGGCCAATACCAGACGCCAGGCGTCCGCTCCGCAGAGCTTGAACATAAGTTCGCCGACGATATAGGCCATGGCAGCACCGGTGAACCACATGATGGTCAGCATCGCCAGGCGTGGGCCACGGTATTTGCGCGGCAGGAACTCCACCAACAGCGAGGTGGCCACCGGGTATTCAATGCCCACCGCCACGCCGAGCAAGAGCCGCAGGAAAAACAGGGCAATGGCCGAGTCGACCCAGTATTGGGCCAGGGAGGCGACGATGAAGATGCTGGGGCCAGCGAACAACAGGCGTTTGCGCCCCAGAATGTCGGTGAGCCAACCGCCGAGGAAGCCGCCGAAAAAGATCCCGATGAGCGCCGAAGCGGCAATCATGCCCTCCCAGAAATCATCCAGGGCCAGGGACTTGGACATGTGTATCAGCGCGACGCCGATGATGCTGAGGACGTAGCCATCGACAAAGGAACCACCCGCCGCGCGAACCGTCAGCAGACGATGGAAGCGGTTGAGCGGGACATCCTCAATTGAAACACCAACGTTGTTCATTTCTTATCCTTGTATTCGACATCGGAAAGCGCATCGCACTTGCAAGTGGGTGTCCGGATGAGGTGACTCAGCTTTCTCTGCCAGCGCGGAATTGCCCCCACTTGAGGTTCATGTTCACCCCCAGCGAAAGAAAAGGTTCGGGCGGATTACTGTTCGGCCCTGGTGCGTGCAACAGAAACTCGATCAGCCCGCTGCGGTCGCCCGCGAGCCAGTCGGCAAGCAGTTTCCCAGTCACTGTTCCGCGCGTTACACCCAGGCCATTGCAACCCAGGGCGCCGTAGACATTGGGCGCCAACTCACCGAAGAAACCGTTGTGGTTACGCGACATGGCCAGTGCTCCGCCCCAGGTGTATTCGAAATTCACACCAGGGAGCATCGGGAAGCGTTGATCGAACGAGGCTTTATGGCGACGGACAAAACGCTCGTTGTATTTGCTGTTGCTGCGCCCGTCCGGGTTGAAGCTGAAACTATTTCTGATCAGCAGGCGGTTATCCGGGGTGCGCCTGACGGTGGTACCGAACGGATCTGCCGGAATGGCGCCCCAGTACGGCTTACCCCCCAGACGTGCCTGTTCTTCTTCACTCAGCGGGCGAGTGATGCTGGCGTAGGTGTAGATGGGCAACATGCGCCCCTGGAGGAAGCCGAAGCGCATGCCGAACGAGTTATTGGCCAAAATCAGCTTGTCGGCACTAATACTGCCGTTGGCGTGCTTGAGCAGCGTTTTCGCGCCGTACTCCACTTGCAGAATCGGTGTGCGCTCATACAGCTTGACGTTGTCCGGCAGGCTGTCAGCCAGCCCTTTCACCAGCGCCGATGGCTGAATCAGAATCGCGCCAGGGGTGTACAACGCCTTGCGATAAAAGTGCGTGCCCAGATGCCCGGGCAACTCTTCGGCGTCGATCATCTGATAAGGCTGTTCGAGTTTATCCAGCCCTCGTCGGTACGCCTCGAGCACCGCGATGCCGCGATCTTCCACGGCCGCCTGGTACTTGCCGCAGGCTTTCATCTGGCAATCAATGTCGAACTGACTGACCAGCTCACGCAAGATCGACTGCCCGGCCAGATTGAGCTTGAGGCTGGTGCGGGCGAGGTTGATATCGCCGATGTAGTCGTCGGCACCGATGTCATGGGGCAAATCGATGGCAAAGCCGGCGTTGCGCCCGGATGGACCCAGGCCCACTTCCTGTGCCTCGACCAATACCACTTCGTCATCAGGAAAATTAAGCGCCAGTTGGCGCGCAGTGGCCAGTCCGGTGAACCCCGCGCCAATAATCACCCAGCGCGCGCTGGTATGTCCCTGGTGCGCTGGCTGCGGTATGCGCGGGCGGCTCAGGTGAAACCAGCCACAACTTTTATCATCGGCGGGTAACGAAGTAACTTTCATAGTCTTGGACCGCTTATTATTGAATTGCTTTAATTGAAACCCACTGCCGATCGCCCACTCGACGCCTTGCCAGGCAACTTCATGCCCACCATTGATTACTTCCAAACAAGTCGTGGTGTCAGTACGTGTCGACGTCCGTCAACAGTTCGTGGCAATTGCATATCTCCCGGCACTGGCAGCGTCATCACAATAATAATTATCGCGATAGGTCATGGGCGGCAGGCCAAACAGATCCTTGAAGCGTTTATAGAAATGCGGGTAACTGACAAATCCGGTGGCCAATGCAACATCGGTCAACGAGCGATCGCTTTGCACAATAAGTTGTCGTGCCCGGGTCAGACGCAACTCCAGGTAGTAGCGATTGGGCGCGGCATTCAAATAGCGTGCGAAGCGTCGTTCAAGTTGCCGCCGTGAGACACCGACCTGACTGGCGATCTCTTCGATTTCCATCGGCGCCTCGATATGGTTTTCCATCAGGTTCAGCGCGATGTTAAGCGGCCGCGGAATCGCCTTCGCCACCAGGGCGACCCCCGCCTCGCGGTGTTGCGCGGCCTTGGGTTGGTGCACGCGCCTGATTTCCCCGGTCAGCCCGGCATCGCCCCGAGCACCCAGCTCCTGCATGATCGCCAGGGTCATGTCGAGTGCCGAGGCTGCGCTGGAGCAGGTGCCACGGCGCTGTTCGAAGACAAAATCCGCAGCGGTGATTTTCACCTGAGGAAAATACTCGTACATCAACGCGCAACTATCGGCGTGGCACGCACTGTCCTGACGATCGAGCAAACCGGCGTCCGCCAGGTAGAACGCGGCATTCCAGACGCCGGCGACGATACCCTTGCCAGTGGCGGTCTTTTTCAATACCCGACGCAGTAAAGGATTGGCGAACAGCCTGACACGCTGCCCTCCTACGACAATCACCGCGTCGCAGTTAAACTGCTCCGGCACCAGCCGTTCCGAAGAAAGCGCGACGCCGATATCACTTTCAACCAGACCGCCTTGCAGCGAGTAAGTGGAAACCTTGTAAATCGTCTGGCTGCTGATCAAGTTGCCGGTGGCCAGGGCATCCATTGCCGTTGAAAGCGTGGTCAGTGAAAAGTGATCAAGCAGAATGAATGCAACCTGCACTACTTTTTCATGACCTATTGAATCTGTAGTTTGCCGAAATCCGCTGTTCTGGAACTTCAACGTGCTTTGGAAGGTACCCATTATTTTCCACCTGATCACAATCACTTGAAACGTTGGCAAGCCATATTTAGTTTTTGGCGGCAGCCCGCGCGTCAGCCAGCCATTTGTCATACTCGCTCTGGTGAGCCTTGATCCATTCGGCGGCATGTCGCTTGATGTCGGCGAGGGACTTTTCACCCTTCTGCATGCGCAGATTCTGCGCACTTTCGTCGTCGGTGGTGATCTGGTATTCGGAGAGGAACTTGACCGCTACCGGGTTCTTCTCGGCGAATTCCTTGTTCACCACGGCGTTGATGGTATCCACCGGAAAGCCGAGGTTTTTCCCTTGAAAGAAGGTGTCCTTGCTTTCCTTGCCATCCGGCAATGAGGTGAAGGGCACCGGCAGCCAGACCACGTCACGCCCTTCAACCAGCACGCTGGCGATCCACTGCGGGACCCAGGTGAAATACAGAACCGGCTTGCCTTGCTGGAAACGGGCGATGGTGTCGGCCATCAGCGCAAAGTACGAACCGCGGTTGTCGACCACTGTCGGGCCGAGGCCATAGGCTTTCATGTGATGCTCGATCATCACCTCACACCCCCAGCCCGGATTGCAGCCGGTCAGATCGGCCTTGCCGTCGCCATTGCTGTCGAACAGCTTGGCAATCTCCGGTTTCTTCAGGTCGGCAAGATCCTTGATCTGATAAGCGTCAGCGGTTTTCTTGTCGATGACGTAACCCTGCAGGACGCCTTTCATGACCTGCCCGACCTTGGTCATCGAATCATCGCCACCGGCCTTGTCGTAGAAATCCTCATGCAGGTGCTCCCACTCGTGGACGGTGAAATCCGCGTCGCCGTAGGACAGCGCCAAAAACATCGCGGGATAGTCGGTTTCCTTGGGTTGTTTGACGTCATAACCCAGGTCTCTGAGGCCGGCCATGGCTATTTCGCCACGGAACCGCTCCTCGGCGATCGTCGGGAAGATCGGCGTGATGGAAACGCCGGCCCCTGGCTTGTTTGCATCAGCGGCATATACCGCCGAACAGGCAATTGCACCAAACACCGAAGCAACCAGACTCGCAACGAGCGTTTTCTTGAGATCTGCAAGTTTCATTTTTTCACCACGCTTTGGGTTGTAGTTTTAGTGGGCAGGAATAGTTGAACCGGCACCTTAATTAGTCACTGGGCGCGTCACGCTTTTCTTTTTCTTGAGTTTCAGGACAAGGCCCACAGGTCCGGTCTCGTACCAACGCTGTCCGGAGGCCAAATCACTGCTACGCTGCCCCATGGCCTGGGTCAGACGGTCGAGGAATACCGCGAGCAGTACCAGGCCTGCACCGCCGACACTGGCCAGCCCCATGTCGAGGCGACCGATGCCGCTCAATACCATCAGGCCGAGACCGCCGACTGAGATCATCGACGCGACCACCACCATCGACAGGGACAGCATCAGGGTCTGGTTCAAACCCGCCATCATGGTCGGCGCCGCCAGCGGCAACTGGACCTTCATAAGCATCTGCGTGGCCGTACAGCCAAAGGCCCGCGCCGCTTCGACCTTGTCGGCCGGCACCTGGCGGATGCCCAAATTGGTCAGGCGCACCAGCGGTGCCACGGAGAAAATGATGGTGACAATCACACCGGGCACGTTACCGATGCCGAACAACATCACCACCGGCACCAGGTACACGAAGGCCGGCAAGGTTTGCATCGCATCCAGCACCGGGCGGACGATCATTTCGGTGCGATCGTTGCGGGCACACAGGATGCCGAGGGGAATGCCGATAACCGCACAGAACAACAGCGAAGTCAGTACCAGCGCCAACGTGACCATGGCATCGTTCCACACGCCGATCAGTCCGATTCCGGTCAGGGTGGCCACGCTAAAGATAGCGATGCGTTTACCGCCGATCTGCCAACTGATCAAGCCGGCAATAATGATGAAGACCAGAGGCGGTACTGAGAGTAATCCCCACTGCACACCATCGAGCACCTGGTCTACCGGCCAACGAATCGACCGGAACACTTCCCGGAAGTTGTGAACCAGATATTTAAGAGCTGTTTCAACCCACGACCCCAATGGAATATTGAAAGTTTGAAAGGGGTCCAAAAAGTTAAAGTCCGACATGATTCTTCCTCGCCTCAGAACTAACAAGCCTTCTGATCATTGCAATTAATGGTTATTCAGACAGCTCAGAAGATGGCCTTGGGAAATACAGCCTTTGTACAGGCCAATTTCATCAACCACCGGAGTTGGAGTTGCCGAGGCAGCGACGATATGCAGTATTTCTCTCAAGGAAGCGTCCGCTTTGACAGGCGTCTGGCGGCCGGGTTGATAGGTGATCGTCGAGTCTTGCTGGGCGATATCCCCGGCCTTGAGAATTCGACTGGTATCGAAACCATTGAAGAAGTCGCGGACATAGTTATTGACCGGGTTACACAGCAGCTCGCGCGGTGTCCCGATCTGCACGACACGCCCGCCTTCCATGATTGCGATGCGGTGGCCAATGCGCACGGCCTCTTCGATGTCGTGGGAAATAAAGATGATCGTGCGGTTCTGCTCGGCCTGAAGTTTGATCAACTCACCCTGCATTTCGCTGCGGATCATCGGGTCCAGGGCCGAGAAGGCTTCGTCCATCAGCAGAATCGCCGGGTCGTTGGCCAGGGCGCGCGCCAGGCCTACACGTTGCTGCATGCCACCGGACAACTGATGGGGGAAACTGTATTCCTGGCCGGAAAGCCCGACTTGTTGAAGAGCACCCATGGCCCGGCAATAGCGTTCTTTTTCACTGACGCCACTGATTTCAAGACCAAAGCTGACGTTATCGATAACGCTCATGTGGGGCATCAGCGCGAAGGATTGAAAGACCATGCCCATGTCTTTGCGACGCACTTGCAACAGGTCTTTGTCGCCCAGCCCGGTGATTTCCTTGCCATTCAGAAAGATCGATCCGGACGTAGGTTCGATCAAGCGGTTGAACAATCTGACCATGGTTGATTTGCCAGAGCCCGACAAGCCCATGATGACAAAAATCTCACCACGGCGAACGGCGAAATTCGCGTCAAACACGCCGATGGCCTGGCCGGTTTTCTGGAAGACTTCAGCTTTGGTGGCGCCTTCCCCGATCATCTTCATGGCCAGTTGGGGTTGCGCACCAAATACTTTAAAAACGTTTTTGACGGAAATAATCTCGTCGATGTCATTCATATTCATACCTTGCCTCCTTGGTGTTCAGCAGGATCCGCCTCAAGCGAACTGCTAAACAGCGGATTTATTTTTGAACGGCAGCGGTAGTCATTACGTAGTTTCACGACGATCTTCCTTTTATTATTTTTAAAGCCCAGGAAAGAGGGATGTTTCAAATTTATTAGCATCGCCTTTTCAAATCCAACTACATTTACAGGGATATTTTGATAACGTCGGGTTATAGATCGGCGCCGCCTGATCGCACCCCTTGCCCCACCGCTCACGTGCGACCGACCATGGTCCGACAGCGACGTCAACGTAGCCGCAGCATCAGGGTTCCGTTACCCTCCCCGCGCTTCGCTGGGGAGCCGTGCCGTTAGGAGAACGTAGTAAATGTCCAAGCATGTCGATCCCGACACGATCCTGCTGAAGATGCCTTCGTTGAGGGCTGTGAAGGCTTTTGTGGCGGCCGCCAAGTACGAAAGCTTCACCCGTGCGGCCGAGGCCTTGTGCGTTTCCCAGGCCGCGATCAGTCGGCAGATCCGCGAGCTGGAGGGTTATCTGGGCGCCCAGTTGTTTACCCGGGTTGGCCGCGCCGTGGAACTGACGCCGGCCGGCGCGCTGTTTTTCGATGCCGCCCAGTTGTCCTTCGTCAACATTGCGCAAGCGGCTGAACGTATCCGCAGCAGCCAGTCGCAGAAGAAGGTTTTGACCATCTGCTGCTCCCCGGCCTTTTCCGCACTCTGGCTGTCGAGCCACCTGCCCGAATTTGTCGCGCAGAGTCAGGACATCGAACTCAACCTGATCACCACCCAGAACTTCCTGACCATGGAGCCCGGGGTTCAGCCGGATATCTTCATTACCAAGATTTCGCGCATACGCGACGGTTATAGAAGCTACCCGCTGTGCCAGGACGTCATTTACCCGGTCTGTTCACCGGAGTACCTCA
This sequence comes from Pseudomonas fluorescens, assembly GCF_019212185.1. Lineage (NCBI taxonomy): Bacteria > Pseudomonadati > Pseudomonadota > Gammaproteobacteria > Pseudomonadales > Pseudomonadaceae > Pseudomonas > Pseudomonas fluorescens. Next base: position 2,774,250 of record NZ_CP078138.1, on the reverse strand, counting down.
AGCAGCACCCGGAAATCTCGACCATCGAAGGCGTGCGCGATTCAGCGCTGTTGAACCTCAGCCCCTATGGCCGCTCCCAGGTCGCCGAGCATGTGGATTGGGGCGTCTGGCTGGCGTTCCAGGCCATCGACATCGACGACCGCCCCGCCAGCAGCCCGCAGATTTTCAATGCCAACGACTACAACCTGCTGATCAGTATGGTGCTGACTCACCAAGGAATAGCGCTGGGCTGGAATCACCTGGTGGCGCGGCTGTTGGAGCAAGGTTTGCTGGTGCGGCCGATTGAACAGGAGGTGCAGTTACGTAACAGCTGGCATTACTTGAACTGTCGGGAGAATGCCGACAATGAAGACGAACTGCGCCGATTCCGGGAATGGATCCTCTCAAAATTTCCACGCCGGTAATGGCGATACATGATACCTGTGGGAGCGATCTTTCCATCCGTTTTGGTTATCAATTGCTCTACCAAAAAGTTGCTAGAACCATCCCCTCCTGTGGCCCATTGTTAAGCGGGCCCAACCACAGGAAGGACTGCTTTAATGTCACTTTTCCACTTCTGCCACGACTTTGATTTCCTCGACGCCCCGCCCAAGACCCGACAAATCCTCAAGAACAGCCTGCTCGATATCGTCGGGGTCATGGCCGGCGCGGCGGGCAATGACACCAGCCAACTGATGCGGCGCTTCGCCACGCTGCACTACCCGGCCGGGGCCTATACCAGCCGGATGGTGTTCGATGGCCGGCGGGTCAATGTGCTGGGCGCGGCGTGGGCCGGTGGCTTTTCCGCCGACAGCCTGGACGCCCATGAAGGCCACTTCCTGTCCAAGGGCCATGCCGGCGCCACCGTCGTACCCGCCCTGCTGGCACTTGCCGACGCCCTGCACGCCCAAGGCAAAGCCATCAGCGGCCATGAGTTTCTCAGCGCACTGTGCATCGGCTACGAGACTGGCCTGCGCGCTGGCGTCGCGTTGATGGCCACGTCTGCGACCTATCACGCCTCGGGTGGCTTCTCTGCAATCGGTGTGGTCTGCGCCGGCTCGCGCTTGCTGGGTTTCGATGAACAAACATTCCGCCACGCCCTGGGCATCGCCGAATACTTCAGCGCTCGTTGCCCGATGATGCGAGTGGTTCAGGCCCCGACCATGCTGCGCGATGCCCACGGCGCCGGCGCCTTCGTCGGTCTGAATGCGCTGCTGATGGCCCGGGAAGGCCTGACCGGTGCGCCCGCCGAAACCGTGGAAGACCCGAGCGTCGCCGAGCATTGGCGCGACATCGGCCAGCGCTGGGAGATCGATAGCCAGTACTTCAAACCCTGGCCCGTCTGCCGCTGGGCGCAGCCGGCGCTGACCGCCATGCTGGCGCTGCAGCACGAGCACCCTGAAGTTGACGCGCAGTCGATCGAAACCCTGCGTGTAGAGACTTTCTACGAGTCGATGTGCTTGCAAGGCCACACCCCGTCCAACGCCGATCAAGCCCAATACGCACTGGCTTTCCCGCTCGCGGCACTGATCGTCAGGGGCAAGCTCGGCCCGGAAGAAGTCACCGGCGCAGCCATTACCGCGCCCGACATTCTGTCCATGAGCGCACGAATCGAGATCGTCGAAGCCGCCGATATCTCGGCGCGATTCCCGGACGAAATCCTCTCGCGCCTGACCCTGACACTGAAGAACGGCACGGTGCTCATCAGCCCAACTACCGCCGCCAAAGGCGACCCGCATACCGCGTTGAGCGCCGAAGAGTTGGATCAGAAATTTGACCTGTTCTCTGTCGGTCTCGGGCAGAAAAGAAGCCTGGCGGTGAAACAGGCGATCACTCAGCTCGATCATGCAGCGTCAGCTATTACCGCCCTGGCTCCGCTGTTTGATGCAGTGGATTGATTTAGGGTCCAACCGATAACTACACATCATGGATTGCCTCCCCTAAATGTCGTTTGTGGCGCCCGGCGCGGCCGATATAGGCTGCGCCCATCGTGACCGGTAGCCGATCGAGCCAGGCGGCAACTTGATGAGTCAGTTGAAAACAATATAAGTCACCTTCAAAGGTGACCGCTCAAGGTATATATCCTGGGAGGATAAGATGGATAACAAAGAAACCGTTTATAAGCTGATTTCCCAACGCAAAGCCTGGCATTCCCTCCCGGGCGCGCTGTACAGCAGTGAGGACGTCTATCGCCAGGACCTTGAGCACATCTGGCATCGTGACTGGATTTTCGCCGGGCACACCTTTGAACTCGAAAAACCCGGCCAGTACTTCACCCTGCAAGTCGGCGATTACCCGGTCGTCGTTGTACGCAGCAAGGATGGCCAGGTACGCGCCTTCCACAACGCTTGCCGCCACCGTGGCGCCAAGGTCTGCGAGGCCGATCACGGCAAAGTCGCGAAGATGGTTTGCCCCTACCACAAGTGGACCTACGAGCTGGATGGCAACCTGCTGTTTGCCGGCAACATGGGCCAGGATTTCGACAAGAGCCAATACAACCTGAAAAGCGTGCACTGCGAAATCGTCCACACCTTTATTTACGTCTGTGTGGCGACCAAGGCACCGGACTTCGAACCCTTCCGCAGCGCCGTCGCCCCCTTCGTTGCCCCGCACAATCTGGATGACTGCAAAGTCGCATTCGAGTCGAGCATCATAGAACGTGGTAACTGGAAGCTGGTGTTCGAGAACAACCGTGAGTGCTACCACTGCGACGGCTCGCATCCCGAACTGCTGCAATCGTTCGTTGACAACCTCTCAGTGGGCGGCACCAGCGGCGATGATGATCCGGAACTCTCCGCCTACTGGAACAAGTGCGAAAAAGCCGGCCTGCCGAGCCGCCTGGTGATGGACATCAATGGCCAATACCGGATGACCCGCATTCCGCTGTCCAAAGGCGCGGTGAGCTACACCATGGACGGCAAGCCTGCGGTCACCAGCCGCCTGGACAAAAGCGGCGAAGCCGATATCGGCGCCCTGCTCTACTTCAACTATCCGTCGACCTGGAATCACTTCCTCGGCGACCACGCATTGAGCTTCCGGGTGTTGCCGATCAGCGCCACGCAGACCATGGTCACCACCAAATGGCTGGTGCACAAGGATGCGGTGGAAGGTGTCGACTATGATATCGATCGGCTGACCAAAGTCTGGATCGCCACCAACGATCAGGACCGCACCCTGGTCGAAGGCACCCAGCGTGGCGTGACCTCGCCGTCCTACGAGCCAGGCCCTTATTCCGAAACGGCGGAAACCGGCGTATGCCAGTTCGATGACTGGTACTGCGCAACCATGCTGAATCGCCTGCAAGGGCCAATTCCGTTGAAGTCAGTTGGCTGACACCCTGCAGCAGTGGACGCTGATCTTGTGATCGACCAACCCTATGGGAGCGCCGCCCGAGCTGTTCCCACAAGGTGTATGTGGTTGATCACACTTGTAGGCGCCAGCTTGCTGGCGAAGGCGGCGGCACAGCCGACATCATCGGTGGCTGACACCCCCTCTTCGCTTCAAGCCAGCTCCCACAGGGGTTTGGAGCGATCACAAGAATCGCGTTCAGCGCGGCGCAAACACCACGCCCACCTCCTGCGCATACTTCATCCACTCGGCCTTGAGCCGCTCCACCGTGTCCGGCTGCGCGGCCGCCAGATCCGTGGTCTCGCCGCGATCGCGTGCCAGATCAAACAGCTGCCACTGCAATGGCTGAACGTTATCGCCAAACCCTGCCTGCGGGCGCATGCCCAATAGCTTCAGATCGCCTTCGCGGTAATAGGCGTTACCGAATAGCTCCCCGGCCAGACGCCCGTCACTGTGCGGACTGCCTTTGCCAGCCAGCAGCGGCAGCATCGATTTACCGGTGATCGGGTGTTTGCCTGCAACCTGTGGCTGGGCAATCCCCGCTACCTCAAGAAAGGTCGGCGCCAAATCGTCAACCCTTGCGATGCCGCGTTCGATACCTTGCCGACTCATAGCCTTGGGCAACTGGACAATAGCCGGCACGCTGATGCCACCCTCGGCAGTAGTGCCTTTGAACAGGTGGAACGGCGCGGCGCTGACTTCGGCCCAGCGCAGGCCGTAGTCGATTTGCGAACCCTTCTTCCCAAGGTTGGCGAGGCTGTTGTCGGTATGAGCGCCAAGCGGATAGAACTGGCTGTGGTTCTCGCCTGCCGCGCCGTTGTCCGACATGAACACGATCAGGGTGTTGTCGTACTGTCCGCTCTGACGCAGATAGTCCACCAGGCGACCGATGTTGTGGTCGAGGTTGTCGACCATGGCGGCGTAGATTTCCATTTTCCGCGCTTCGAGCTTCTGCTGTTCCGGGGTCAATTGGTCCCAGCCCGGCAGTTTCGGATTGACCGGCAAAGGCTTGGCGGGCTGGGCATCACTGGCGAGGACACCGAGGTTTTTCATCCGCTCGATACGTGCCAGGCGCACGCTGTCATAGCCCTGGTCGAAGCGCCCCTGGTACTTGTCGAGGTATTCCTTGGGCGCTTGCAACGGCCAGTGCGGCGCGGTGAACGCGGCGTAGGCGAAGAAGGGTTTGCCTTCCTTTTTGCTGTTCTGCAGGTAGCTGATCAGCTTGTCGGTGTAGAAGTCCGAGGAATAGAAATTCTCCGGCAACGCCACGGCCTGGCCGTTTTCGCGGTAGTGCACCTGTTCGATTTTGGCCGGATCGACAGTCGCCGGTTTGAAGTGCGGCGCTCCGCCTTCAAGCAAGGTGAAAGACTGTTGGAAACCCCGTTTATCCGGACCCTGATCGGCTTCCAGACCCAGGTGCCATTTGCCGACCATCGACGTACTGTAGCCGCCCTGCTGCAGCAGCTCGGCAATCGAGTAGGCCTGAGGATTCAGATAGCCCTCGTAACCCGGCTTGCCACGCTGGAAAGGCTGCAGCGCCTCAGCCATGGTGCCAAGGCCGACCAGGTGGTTGTCGGTGCCGGACATCAGCATCGAACGGGTAATCGAACAGGTCGGCGCGGCGTACATATTGGTGAATTGCAGCCCGTCCCTGGCCAGTTTATCCAGGGTCGGGGTGTTGATATCGCCGCCGTAGCTGCCGAGGTCCGAGTAACCCAGGTCATCGGCGACGATCAGCAGGATGTTCGGTGGTGCCGAGGCCGCCAGGGCCAGGCTGCTGGTCAACGCCAGCGCGGCGGTCAGCAAGGTGTGAGGCAGAGGCAAACGAGCCATGGGTTCTCTCTTCTTATGCTTTTGATCAAAGGCTGATGCGCGCCCTACTCTTCGAAAATCGCCACCGCCCGGACAAACCCGGCTGACGCATGCTTGATCTTGTAGGGGAAGCACGAGACCTGGAAACCACTGGCCGGCAAGGCCTCAAGGTTAGCCAGTTTTTCCATCTGCCCGTAACCGATATCGCGCCCGGCCTTGTGCCCTTCCCAGATGATCGAGGCGTCGCCGTTGGCGGCGAAACGCTCGCGGGTGTACTTGAACGGCGCGTCCCAACTCCAGGCGTCGGTGCCGACCACCCGCACCCCACGTTCCAGCAGGTACATCGTCGCTTCACGACCAATACCCACGCCAGCATCGAGGTAGCCCGGCTGGCCGAACAGCGCGCCGGCGCGGGTGTTGACCAGCACGATGTCCAGCGGCTGCAGCTCATGGCCGATGCGCGCCAGCTCGGCTTCGATTTCGACGGCGGTGACCACATGCCCATCTTCCATATGCCGGAAGTCCAGCTTAACTCCCGGTTGCAGGCACCAGTCCAGCGGCAACTCGTCGATACCGAAGGCCGGTTGGCCGCCGTCGGTGGTCGACGCGTAATGCCAGGGCGCGTCCATGTGCGTGCCGCTATGGGTGGTGATCTGCAGGCGCTCGGCAGCCCAGGATTCGTTGCCCGGCATCTGTTCCAATTGCAGGCCCGGGAACATCGCGGCCATTTCCGGCCAGCCCTGCTGGTGATCCATGTAGTCGATCTTCGGCAGCAGCGGCGGCGGATCGGTGTAGGGGTTGTTGTCGAGGGTCACCGACAGGTCAACGAGGCGGCGTTTACGCGTGTTTGGCAGTGACATCAAGGGTCTCTCCGGTCAGCGGCAAGTGTTTGGGGGCCGCGGGATTAAGGGCGTTGCGTACCAGGGCGGTGGCGTTGCGGTCGTGCTGGAAGCCGGCGGCGCGGGCGTGCGGGGTTTTCAAAGCGGGCATCTTGCCGAACAAGGCTTCAAGCCCGGCGTCAGGGCCGAAACTGATCCGTGTGCGGCGTTCCTCGCCGTAGCGTTCGGCCAGGGCGTCGATCACTTGGGCGATGGACAACTGCAACACCGGCAGCTGCCACACCCGCTGTGGGCCCAACACCGCGCCGTCCAACTCGGCGGCGTGGATCAGGTTGTTTACGCAGCAGCGCGCCGACATCCACCAGGCGGTGGCTTGCGGCGACACCGGGCAGCAATAAGCCTCGCCCTCGGCAAAAGCCCACATCAGGTCGCTCATGAACGCCGAGCGCAGGCCATTGGGCTCGCGGGGCCGGGCGACGATGCCCGGCAGGCGCAACGCTCGGCCATCGACCTCGCCGCGCCGGGCCAGGTCATTGATCGCGCATTCGACCATGGCCTTGTGGGCGCCATAGGACAGTTCCGGTCGCAGTTCGGCGCTCTCGCTCATCCGCGCCGGCAACTGCCCGCCATACACCGCGACGCTGCTGGCGTACACCAGCACCGGCGGCCGGCGCTTGTTGCGCAGTTGGTTGAGCAGTTCCAGGCTGGCCAACAGATTGACCTGATAGCCGAGGTCGTATTGCTCTTCCGCCGCGCCGCCGGGGATGCTCACCAGATGGAATACGACGTCTATGCCATCGGCCAGCACCCGACGCATCAACGCCGGATCGGTGACGCTGCCGAAATGCCGGCGCACTCGGGTGTCATCCGGCAGGCCGTGGAGGTCGCGATCCAGCACCAGCAAGGCGTCAATCGGCTGTCCACGCAGGCTGCCACGCGCCAACAGACAGCGCACCAGTTCGCGACCGACAAAACCATTGGCGCCGGTAATCAACACTCGCATAAGCGGCTCCTCAGCCCCGGGCCTGGACGACGCATTGATCGATGGCGCCGAACAACGACTGGCCGTCGCTGCCCAGCACATCCATATGCACCCGGTCACCAAAACGCATGAAACCGGTGCGTGGGCTGCCGTGCTCGATCATCTCGATTGCCCGGCGCTCGGCAATGCACGCCGAGCCGGCGCTGCGTTCGGCATTCGACACCGTGCCGGAGCCGATCAAGGTGCCCGCGCCGAGGCGGCGAGTCAGCGCCGCATGGGCGATCAGTTGGCCGAAATCGAAGTTCATTTGCCCGCCGTGGGGATGGCCGAACCACTCACCGTTCCAGTGCACCTGCAATGGCAGGTGCACCCGGCCGTCGTACCAGGCTTCGCCCAGTTCGTCCGGGGTAATCGCCAGCGGCGCGAAACTGGATGACGGCTTGGCCTGGAGGAAACCGAAGCCGGTGCGCATTTCCCGGGGGGCCAGGGCACGCAGGCTGACGTCGTTGATCTGCAGCACCAGCTTGATGTGCTGCAACGCGGTTTGCGCATCGCAGCCCAGCGGCACATCATCCACCAGCACCACGAACTCGCCTTCGAAATCGATGCCCTGGCTTTCGCTCGGCAGCGCGATCTCGTCACGCGGGCCGATGAAGTCGTCACCGGCGCCCTGGTACATCAGCGGCGTACTTTCGGCGCCATCGATGGGGTCGAGGTTGAAGGCTTTTTGCATCAGTGCGCCGTGGCTGAGGAAGGCCGAGCCGTCGCACCACTGGTAGGCGCGTGGCAAGGGGGCCATGGCCTGCGCCGGATCGAAGGCGAAGGCATCCGGTGCTGCGCCATCGTTCAACTGGCGAGACAAAGCCTGCAGGCGCGGCTCGCAGTCGCTCCAGTGTTCGATGGCGCGTTGCAGGGTCGGCGCGACGCTACTGGCGTCCAAAGCCCAGGCGTGATCCCGGGAAACCACCACCAGACGTCCATCACGGGTGGCATTTTTCAAGGTAGCGAGTTTCATGCCGAGGCTCCCAGGCGGTCGTTCAATTCGGCGGCATAGCGGCCGTCGAGCAGGATGAACACCATGCGCGCCATGGCGTCGGTGCGGTTGCTCCAGGCGTGGTTGGTGCCGCGTTGCACCACCACGTCACCACGCTTGAGGTGCACCTCTTCCTCGTCGAGCACCAGCCACACTTCACCCTCGGTGACGATGCCGTAGTCGAGGGTCTCGGTGCGGTGCATCAATTTGTGCCGTGAATTGGCCTGGCCGGTGCCGGCGTGGGACTGGCCGATTTCGGCGAAGACGGCGGCGGCCTCCTCGGCGCTGACCTGGTTCTGCACGCTGTCCGGCGGAATATCCACCACGCGGATCACGCTGCCCTGGGGCCCAGGGCTGAGTTGCAGGGGTTTGCTGGTGGGGTCGCTGGCGTTGTCCAGCGGCACCGGGCTGGCGCTGCTGTTCCACAGTTCATGAAACACCGTGCCGGGCACCGCCGACAGCGGGAATACGTTGGGCGTCGGGCCGGTGCTGGCGACGATGGCCAGGCCCTGCTGGTTGTGACCGGTGACCACGCGTTTGAATTCGGGAAGCGCTTGCATGGAAAATCCTCGTTCAATTTCCGTTGCCGATGGTCGAACCACCGACATCAACATTCGTGCGCTGCGCCAGGCCCGCGAGTCGCGGCAGCGCCAGGCAAACCAGCGCCACCAGCAGTTGCAGCCCGCCGATGATGGCCAAGGCAAAAGGCAGCACCGCAGCCTCGCCATGGGTGATGCCGAGCACCACCAGCGGGCTGATGAATTCGCCGGCGAAGATCGCCGCGGTGAAGCAACCAGCCGCCCGACCGCGCTGGTGGAAGCTCACCTGGGCCATGATCCAGGTGATCAAGGTCGGCAACATCAGGCCGATGCCCAGGCCGTTGATGGTCACGGCGACCACCACCTGCACGTGGCTCTGGGCGCTGGCCATGAGCAAGCCGCCGAGGCCTGCCAGCACATAGGCAATCAGCAGCAGGTACTGGCCACGCAGGCCGCTGAGCAGACGGAAACTCAGGGCGCCGATCAGCACCCCCAGTTGGTTGGCACCCATGGTCATGCCGATCTGCTCCGGCGCATCGACGTGCAGCAGGTTGAGCAGATAACCGGCCTGCACCGGAACGATGAACAGGCTCAGGCCGGCCAGTAGCGACAGCCCGTACAAGGGTGCAAGTGCACGCCATGGAAACCGAGCTGCCACCGGCATCGTTTGCGCTGACTGCACACGAGCCTGCGGCTCCCACAGCAGCCAGGCCATCAGCGGCAGGAACACCAGGCCGACGGCGTACAAGGCAAACGGTGTGCGCCAATCGTTTTGCCCGAGGAATCCGCCGAGGGCGATAAACACCGCCGCCGACAGCGAGGTGGCGACCATTTGCAGGGCAAACAAACGCTCCCGTCGAGCGCCGCTGTAGTAGTCGCCCATCAGCGTGGTGCAACAGGTCATGATCCCCGCCTCGGCCAGACCGATGCCGGCGCGGCTGAGGACGATTGCCGGCAGCGACTCGAGCCACAGCGGCAGTACGCCGCAGAGCACGTACAGCAGCATGCTCGCCAACAGCAGCGGCTTGCGCCCGAGGCGGTCGGCGATGATCCCGGCAAATGGCGCCAGCAAGGCAATCACCAGCGCCGGCAAGGTCAACACCACCGGCACCAGCACCGCACTGCCCGGCACTTCGGCAAAATGCGCTTGCATCCTTGGTAACACCGGGGCCAGCAACACTGCGCCCAGCACCGGCAGACAGCTGCCCAGCAGCAACAGCAGCGACTGCGGCCAGCCGGCCTGGCGGCTCGGGCTTTCTATAACGGCATTAGCGGGCATGGCAAGGCTCCGAGATACGCGAGTGATGGACAGGGGCGACCGGTGCCGCTTCAGAAACGCTGGCGTTGTCTACCGTGACGGTTGCCTCACGGCGCACCGGCAACAGGAAGTACGCCAGCGCCGGCAGCAACAGCAGCGCGCCGACCATGTTCCAGACGAACATGAACGCCAGCAGCACGCCCATGTCGGCCTGGAATTTGATGGGTGAGAAGATCCAGGTGGCGACGCCGATTGCCAGGGTGATACCGGTCAGCATCACCACTCTGCCGGTGGACACCAGTGCCCGGTAATAGGCCTCGGACAGGCTCGCGCCCTGGCGCAGATGGCTGAGCAGGATGCTCATCACGTACAGCGCATAGTCGACGCCAATGCCCACGCCCAGGGCGATGACCGGCAGCGTGGCGACCTTGACCCCGATGTTCAGCCAGACCATCAGCGCCTCGCAGAGGATCGAGGTGAGCATCAGCGGAATCACCGCACACAGGGTCGCGCGCCAGGAGCGGAAGGTGATCAGACACAGCACAATCACCGCGCCGTAGACCCACACCAGCATCTCGCGGTTGGCCTGCTTGACCACAATATTGGTCGCGGCTTCGATCCCGGCGTTACCGGCGGCGAGAAGGAACTGCACCTCGGCGGTGTTGTTCGCCACGGCAAATTTTTCCACGTGCTCGACCAGCCGGGTCAGGGTTTCGGCCTTGTGGTCGGTGAGGTAGGCGTACTGGGTCAGCAGGCTGCAGTCTTCGTTGTACAGGCCGCGTGGCGCACTGGCGGTGATCATGTTGAGCATCGCCTGGTTGTTCTGCAGCTCGTACCACTTGGGGTTACCTTCGCTGAGGCCGACCAGCATGCGCCGGTTGAGCAGCGCCAGCGAGTTGGTCGAATCGACACCCGGCAACGCGCGCAGCTGCCAATCCAGGGCATCGACCTTGGCGAGGATGTCGTAGCGGGCACAGCTGCCGGCCGGGGTCTTGACCATCACCGCGAACAGGTCGCTGCTGGCGCCGTAGTGCCGGGTCAGGTAGGCGTCATCCTGGTTGTAGCGCGAGTCGGCGCGCAGCTCCGGGGCGCCGGCGTCGAGGTCACCGATTTTCAGTTGCAGGCTGACAATGAAACCCAGGGCGGCCAGCGCCAGGCTGATGGCGATGCACAGGCTGGCCCAGCGGCGCTGGGTGAACAGGTCGAGAAAGCGCCAGAACGCATGGCGTACCTGGCCGCCCTGCTCGGCCTGTTCGCTCTTCAGGCTCAGCTGCGCCGCGCGGGGTGAAACGCCGACATAGGAGAGCAACACCGGTAGCAGGATCAGGTTGGTGAAGATCAGCACCGCGACGCCGATGCTGGCGATCACCGCCAGGTCCTGGATCACCTGGATCTTGATCAGCATCAGCACCGCAAAGCCCACCGCGTCACACAGCAGCGCGGTCAGCCCGGCGAGGAACAACCGGCGGAAGGTAAAGCGCGCCGCCACCACCCGGTGCATGCCGCGCCCGATGTCCTGCATGATGCCGTTCATTTTCTGCGCGCCGTGGCTCATGCCGATGGCGAACACCAGGAACGGCACCAGCACCGAATACGGGTCCAGCTGGTAGTCGAGCAAGGGCAACAAACCGAGCTGCCAGACCACCGCCACCAGCGAGCAGAGCACCACCAGCAGGGTGCTGCGCAGGCAGCGGGTGTACCAGTAGAGCACGGCCGTGGTGATCAGGATCGCCACGGCGAAGAACAGCAGGATCTGCTTCAAGCCATCGATCAGGTCGCCGACTTTCTTCGCGAAGCCGGTGATATGGATGTCGATATTGGCGTTTTGATAAGTGCTGCGCAGGCTCTCCAGTTGCCCTGACAACACCGCGTAATCCAGCGGCTTACCGTCAGCGGTTGTGGCCAGCAGCGGCACGTAGATGATGCTCGAGGTCTGGTCGAAAGCCACCAGTTGCCCGAGCTCATTGGAGCGCTGCACGTTGCGCTTCAAGGCTTCGAGGTTGGCGGCGCTGCCGCTGTAGTCGTCGGGGATCACCGGGCCGCCATCGAGGCCGTCCTCGGTGACCGCGACCCAGCGGGTGGCCGGGGTCCACAGCGATTTCATGTAGGCACGATCGACGCCCGGCAGCAGGTACAGCTTGTCGCTCAGGGCCTGCAGGGTCTTCAGGTATTCGGCGTCGTAGATCGAGCCCTGACGGTTGGCGACCACGATGCGCAGCGCATTACCGAGGCCAGTGAGCTGCTTCTGATGCTCAAGGTAGTTGGCAATGTAGGGTTGCTGGGTCGGGATCATTTTCTCGAAGCTGGCGTTGAGCTCGATCCGGGTCGCTTGATAACCCAGCACCAGGGTGGTCAGCACACACACCAGCAACACCCACAGGCGGTGGTTGAACAGCGTGCGCTCGACCACCGAGCCGGAGCGTGGATCGAAATTCGCCAGGCTGGCCGTGGCGTTGTCGAAAGACTTCATGACTCACTCCGAAGCGGTGGTGACGGACGGCGGCAGGCGCGTCAGTCCAGTGAAACCAGCCAGGGTCAGGCTGCCGTCGGCGGCCTCGATCACGCTGGCGACGGGCTTGCCCAAAGGCTTGCCGTAAGGCTGGAGCAAGGCGCCAGGTTGACCGCTGGTGCGAAACAGCGCGCCGCTCTGATTGACCAGCAGCAGTTGGCCGTCGGCGCTGCGGATGGCATCGCTGAACGACACCGGCATGTTCACCGGCACAGGCTGGAAGCTCTGGCCAAGGTCGCTGGAAGCAAAGGCATTGCCCTTGAGGCCGGCCACCAGCAGCACACCGTCATCGCGCAGTTGCAGGGTGAAGAAACTCCCCGGGTACGGGCTTTGCAACTGGCTGAACGAGTGCCCGCCATCATCGGAACGGGCCACAAAACCCTGTTCGCCAGCGAGGAACCAGTGCTCGCCTTGCTGGGCGATGGCCGACAGGTGCGCGCCCATGGGGTTGTCGATCTGGCCCATCAGCGAGTGCCAGCTGTTGCCGCCATCCTCGGTGCGCAGGGCCAGGCCGTAGGCGCCGACAATCAGGCCGTGTTGGGCGTCGATGAATTGCAGGGCGAGAAACGGCTTGTCAGCACCTTCGGCCACCAGCCGCTCGGCGGTTTGCAGGCGGGCGCTGGCAGCGTCCTGGTCGCTGGCCTTGGGCAGTTCCTCGGTGGCGGCGGCCAGTTCGAGTTGCGCTGCACGCACCCCGTCCAACTGCACCCGCCAGTGTTCACCGCCATCGCGGGTGGCGAGCACCACACCGCCGTGCCCCACCGCCCAACCCTGCTCGGCGTCGACAAACTGCACCGCCGTCAGGCTGACCGACACCGGCACCTCCGCCTGGCGCCAACTCAGGCCGTTGTCATCGGACAGCAGGACGATGCCCCGCTCCCCCACCGCCACCAGCCGCGCGCCGGCACGGGCCAGGTCCAGCAGCACTGCGGAGGTCGCCTGCGGTGCCTGCATCGCCGGGGTGGCGAGCGCGTCGCCCACCGCCGCGGCCTGCGCCAGGCCCATTGGCAAGATCAAAGGCAGCGCCACACGCCAGAGCAGCCGCCCCACGCGCCGACAAATTCTGTTCATACCCACCTCGAAAAACCGATTGAAAGCGGATCGCGCCGTACCCGCCGCGATCCGCCCGGACACTCATCGAACCCCGGCACCCGCCATCGCCGCTGGCGAGAACTCGGAAGCGCGGTAGCGATCGACCAGGCCGTACTGCTCTGGCAGGCCGGTGTAGACGTTCTGGATAAACCAGGCGCCGGAAGTCAGGTCGTAGAAGCCCGAGGACAGCTGAGCTTGCGCAGGCAGGTCAGGCAGTACGGCAGGCAAGGACCACAGGGTCTTGGCCAGTTGGCCGTTGGCGTCCCAGCGGTCGCCGAGCATGGCTTGCCAGGTGTCTTCGTCGAGGTAGTAGCGGCCCTTCGGCAACTGGTGACGCTTGCCCGGCGCCAGATCGGCTTCAACCACCCACACGCGGTGCAGTTCCCAGCGCACGTAATCCGGGTTCAGGTGGTGGGCGAGGAACAGGTCTTCGGGTTTCGCCGCCGCCTGCACCTTGTTGGTGTTGTAGGGGATGTACATCTCCTGCTTGCCCACCAGCTTCCAGTTGAAGCGGTCCATACGGCCCTGGAACACGCTCAATTCATCGAACGACATGACCCCGGCAGTCGCCGGCGTCGGCGTGTCGCAGCAGGCATTCGGCAGCTTGCGCACGCGGCGTTGCCCGGTCAGATAGACGTGGGCCTGGGACAGGTCGCCATTGATATTGGTGCGGCCCATGATCTGCTCGCCGGCACGCAACGGCGGGCCGACGTTGAGCAGGCGGAACAACCAGTAGTCACCAGCGAAGGATTCCGGCGTGCCGTCCTGGTAGTAGTAGGGCATTTCCTGGATGGCCTGGCCGTCGGTGGTCATCACCTGCTTGCCATCGGCGGTCATCAGGTAGTGACGGAAGTGCATCGAAATCGAAGTGCCGCGCCAGTTGAGGACGTGGTTCCACATGGCTTCGGCGCCGTTCTGCGGGATCGGGAACGGGATGCCGCCATAGGCCCCTTCGGGCACCGGCCCGGCGCTGCTCTCCACCAGTTTGGCGCGTGTCGCGTTTTTCAGCGTGTTGTCGTAGACCCACTGCGGCGCGGCGGCGGTGCGCCGGGTCTGATAGACATCGATGCGGTAGGTGTCAGGGAAACGCTTGAACATTTCCAGGGTGCCGGCGCTGAGCTTGCCGGCGTACTGCGCGAGGTTTTTCGAGGTGATGCTGAACAGCGGTTTGTCGGCAGCGAACGGGTCGGAACGCTTGCCGCCCTCTTTGAAGGACGGGTCGACCTTGGTGTAGCCGCCGTCCCAGGCCGGGATCGAGCCATCGGCGTTGCCGGCGCGTTCGGCGCCGAACGGGGTCAGATTTTTCGACAGTTTGGCTGCGTCTTCAGCCGTCGCCGCCAGGGTCATCTGGCTGCACAGGGTCAGGCTGCCGAGCAAGGCAAAGCACAGGGTCCTGAGCTTGAACGCCCCGGATTTATTGTTATGGGTCATGCGCAAGTCCTCTTAAAACGTGGTCTTGATGGAGAAGGCAAGGTAGTCCCGGTCTTTCAGCGCTTGCTTGAAATTGAACTGGCTGACGCCGTTGAGGTTGGTGTCCTCGGGGCCGTAGTAGTGGGTGTAAGTGAGGCCGGCGGTGACCCGGTCGAGGTAGGTGGCGGTGATGCCGATGTTCATGTCGCCGCCGCGATCGGCGCCGAAGGTGCTGACCACCGCCGACTTGCCCAGGGGGAAGTAGCTGAGGCCGACCGGCAGACTGATGTCGACGCCGGAGAAAAACTGCCGGTAGGTCGGGGTGTAGACCACCTTGAAACCGAGGCCGTCATCGGTGGCGCCGGGGTCCAGTGCCTCACGGTTTTTGGTGACGCTGAGCAGGCGGTTCCAGGCGATTTCGCCGACCAGGCCGGACTCCCTGGCGATGAAGTTGGGACCGAACGACGCCAGCACGTTGAGGTTGACGTGAGCGGTGCGGCCGACGGCGTACAGCGGGTGATCGTCGTTGTCGGCTTCGACCCCGGGCAGCACGGTCTGGCCGTTGGAAACCAGCGGCATGTTCCAGCGCATCGAGGCTTCACCGGCGAAGCTGTACTCCTCGACCGTGGTGGAAAAGCTGGCGCCGAAGGCTCGGATGTCTTCCGGATAGACCCAGTAATACTCGCCGATCTGCCCGGTGCTGAAGTTCGGCGCACCGGTAGAGGGTCGCAGGTACAGTTTGGGCGTCTTGTCGTGGTACTGGATCGCGTACAGGCCGTACTCCACCGTCTCGGCGTTGTACTTCAACTGCAGGCCGCCCTGCCCCGAGCTGCGCGCTTCCTTGTCGTTGCCGTGGAAGAACGCCGCCGGGCTGCCTGGATTGCCGCCGAGGAATGCCGGGAATGGCGCGCCGACGATCAGCCGTTCGTTGCCTTCGCCAATGGTGTCGCTGGTGGAGAAGTAGCTGCCGGCACCCGGCAGGCGGGTCTGCTCCCATTCGAGCTGGTAGTAGGCGCCAAGTGACACGTCGTCAGTGAGCTGGAAAGTACCCGAGAGTTGATTGACTGGGCGGGTGATTTCCTTGAACTGGGTGTTGGGCACCGACTGCGCCTTGACCACGTCCACCGGGCTCATGCCACCGGCAATGCCGTTGGCGCCGAAGAACAGGCTTTCACCCCAGACCAGGCCGTGGCGACCGGCGCGGAACGAGGTAGCGTGCTCGGCCAGTTCGCCGTTCCAGTAGACGAAGGCATCCAGCAATTCGCCGTCGCCGCCGTGCAGGTGGCGGGTGTCGTCGGTGAACTGGTCGTAACCCACCGAACGGGCGTTGGCCCGCGCCGGATTGTCGTTGTCGTTGTCATCCTGGTAGACGGTGTCGTACCAGGCGGCGCCACTGAGGCGCGTGCCGACGTTTTTAAACGACATGTCCAGCTCGGAGAGGATGTCGGTACGGTTGGAGATCAGGCCTTTTTCGAAAGCCCGATCGCCGTCGTCCTGGTTCAGCGCCACCTGCCCTTCAGTCAGTTTGTGGCTGGGATTCTGGGTGCGCCAGGCCGCGCTGTACTTAACCGTGTTATCCCAGCGCAGCTTGAAATCCGGATTGCCGGTGTCGACCTGGAAGGCCTGTGCGGCCTGGCTGCACAGCACCAGGGCGGCGGCCAGACTGAAAGCAAAGGGTGCAGACGTGCAGACCGGGCGGCGCGCAAGCGTCGCAGTCGGGGAACTAACCATCGCGTTAACCTCTTGTTTTTATAGTGGTAACTGCTGTGGGTGAAGGGCTGTGCCGAATCAGATCGGCTCCGCCGTCCGGGCGAGCATCTGCTTGACCAGGCCGATGCGGTCGAACTCGCGGTCGTGTTGCATTTCCTTGTCGCCGGCGAGGATCGAGCTTTCGCTGATGTACTTGCAGCGCTCGAAACGCCGCGCCATAAAGCGCTGCAGCTGCTGCTCGACGTCGCCGCCGGCGGTCAGTTCTTCGCTGAGGACGATGGCGTCTTCGATGGCCATGCCGGCGCCCTGGCCGAGGTGCGGGGTGGTGGCGTGGGCGGCGTCACCGATCAGCAGCACCCGCCCGCGGTACCAGGGCTCGTTGACGAACACCACTTCCATCGGCTTGTAGACCACCTGGCTGCTGTCGCTGATTTGCTCGCGCAATTCGCCGATCAGGCCGCTGAAGCCCTGCAGGCGCTGGCGCATCTGCTCGGCCAGGGTGGCTGGGTCCATCCATGGGTTGGTCGGTTCGTGGGAGGTCAGGAACAGGTACATCAGGTCACCGGCCAAGGGCACCAGACCGGCATTGCCTTCGGCGCTCTGGTAGTTGGCCAGGTGATCGATCTGCGGCGCACGCGGGAAGTTGTAGCGCCACACCGATTGGCCGGTGAAGCGCGGCTTGTAGGTGTCGCCAAAGATCAGGCCGCGAACTTTCGAGAACAGGCCATCGGCGCCGACCACCAGGTCGTACTCCGCGCGGCTGCCATCGGTGAACAGGACGTCGACCTTGTCGCCACGTTCGTCGAGGGTTTCAACGCTAAGACCCAGACGCACCTGGGCACCGAGTTGCAGGGTGGTTTCGCAGAGCACGTTGTGCAGTGCCAGGCGTGAAATGCCAACGTTGGCCGGGTACTCCGGGCCTGCCAGGCGCTGCCCCGGGATGCGCGCCAGTTGTTGGCCGGCCGGGCCGTAGATGGCGACGTCTTCGAAGGCGTAGGCGGCGTCGAGATAGCCGTCGAGCACGCCGAGCTTGGCCATCTCGCGGACCACGTTGCTCTGCTGGATGATGCCGACGCCGTACACCGTCCACTCCGACTTAAGCTCGACCAGATCGACCTCAATGCCCTTGCGCCGCAAGGCGATGGCCGCACACAGGCCGCCAATGCCACCGCCGACAATCAGAACTTTGCTCACTGCATTCATGGGGTTCTCACTTTTTATTCTTGTGGTTCGCTGCAGCGTCGGGCACTGCGTCGTTGGGTCCAGCTTCCCGGCAAAGCAGGGATTTGACTAATCGCGAGTAGGGATGTGATGTATCTGCAAACGCGATACCTCAAACGGCGGCGGATTTGTCTCCACGACCGGCATCCGCACCACCAGCCAGCCCTCCTCCACCCGCCACGGCAACGCCTCCAGTTGCTGCCCGAGACAGGGGCCGTAGACGCATTCCCCGGTCCCCGGCAGGAACTGCGCACCGTGGGCGTAACAGACGATCAACTGGCCGTCTGCGGATAAAAACCGGTCCTTGCGGTACTCCAGGCGCACGTCCAGATGGGGGCAACTGTTGCGGTAAATCCTTGGCTGTCCTTGGTGAATCAGGGCAAAGACACTGTCCTTGCCGCGCTGCAACGGATCGAATCCGCGGGCCTGGCCTTCGTGCAAATCGTCCAGCAGGCACAGTGGAAAATCGGCATGACTCATAATTAACCTCCACACACATACCCTGTAGGAGCGAGCCTGCTCGCGATGGTCGTCAACGATGACGCGTTCAATCTGGAGGAGCGCGGTGCCCTCAGGCTCATCGCGAGCAGGCTCGCTCCTAAAGGGGGTGGGTGGTGGCTGATCGCAAAACCCGTGGTCACACCCCCTTCGGCGGCGGCCCACCCGGTGCCCATTTGGCTTTCGAATTGAACAGGAACAGCTGCGAGTTATCCGCCGACAGCGGCGCGCGACGGGCCTCCCAGGCGTCGTCATGCTTGTCCATGTCCGCGTCGTATTCGATGTGGCAACCCAACGGGCTGTTGAAGTACCAGAACCAGTTGGAGCCAAACAGGTGACGGCCCGGGCCCCAGAAACTGGTCCAGCCTTTCTGCTCGAAGCGGGTGCCGGCCAGCAGCACTTCGGTGCCGCTGCCCATGTGGAAGGTGAAGTGTTCGCAGCCTTTCATGTGCGGTGGGGTCTGGATCATGAACAGGCAATGGTGATCGTCCGAGCCTGCCGGGCGCATGAACGGGCCGGCGCCGACAAAGGTGTCGGTGGTGCGGAAACCCAGGCGTTCGGCATAGAAGGCTTCGGCCTTGGCTGCGTCGGGCACGAAATACACCACATGGGACAAGGTGCGCGGCAGCGCCTGCATGTCGAGGGTGATCCCGGGCTGGTTCAGCGGCCTTTGCGGCGCGTGGCCGGCGGCGTTGCTCAGGTCGTCCGGGGCGCTGTACGGCCGGCGCACAGTGACCTGGAAGGCAATGGCAAAACCCATGTCGTCGACACTGTGCAGCACGCCGTTGTCGCGGCTGACCTGGCGATCGCGGGCCAGTTCGTCTTCGATGGCGTCGAGGTCGGCGGCGCTGGCAACGCCGTACACCGTCTCGCGAATCGATGGGCCTGGGCCGATGGCCGCAGGCAAGCTCGGGTCATCCGCCCGGCGAATGATCACGGCCGTGCCGTCCAGTGCTTCAAAGCGCCCGCCGTTGCTGTCGACGTCGACCGGCGCCAGGCCGTAGTCGCTCAGGCAAGCGCTACAGGCTTGGACGTCATCGACGCCAAAGATCAGGGCATCAAGACCAATGATGTTCATGGCTACCACTCCGTTGAAATTATTATCCGCAGACGGCGGCCGAACGCTCGAATCGGGCGTTGGGCGGCGCATGGAATCCGCGGGTGGTGTCGGCCACAGGTCCGACTGCGGCGAAGATTGACGTGGCGCAGGGCAGCTGACTAATCGCGAGTGGGGATGTGACCTATCGGCAAACGCGATACTTGCAGGCGGGGTTGACGGCACAATGAAATCACCGGAATGTATCGCGAAAATAAATACAAAAGCGGACATGCCTGATGCGTTTCAACCACCTGGACCTCAATCTGCTGGTGGCACTCGATGTCCTGCTCGAAGAGCAGAACATCACCCGTGCCGCCGAACGCCTGCACATGACCCAATCGGCCACCAGCGGCGTGCTCGGTCGGCTGCGCAACTACTTCGAAGACGAATTGCTGGTGCAGGTGGGGCGCAAGATGCAGCCCACGCCCTATGCGCAGGAGCTGGCCAAGCCGATCCGCGAAGTGCTGCTGACGATTCAGTCGTCAATCACCGCCAAGCCGGTGTTCGACCCCACCACCAGCAAACGCCACTTCCGCCTGGTGACCTCGGATTACCTGATCAGCGTGCTGTTCGCCCAGGTGATCCAGAAGATCCACCAGGAAGCGCCGAACATCACCTTCGAAATGCTCGGCCCCGGCGACAACTCCGGCGAGCTGCTGGTGCGCGGCGAGGTGGACCTGATGATCGTGCCCGAGCGCTACATCATCGACGGCCACCCGCACCAGTTGCTGTTCGAGGAAGAACACGTGTGCGTGGTGTGGAACGGCAATACCCTGGTCGGCGACAGCCTGAGCCTGGAGCAGTACATGGACATGGGCCATGTCTCGGTCGGGTTTGGCCGTACCCGGCACCTGAGCATCGAGGAGTGGTTCATGAATCAGTACGGCTTCAATCGCCGTATCGAGGTGATCACCAATGACTTCAACACCTTGCCGCAACTGGTGGTCGGCACCCAGCGCATTGCTACCATGCACCAGCGTTTGGCGCGGCTGTACGCCGAGCATTTGCCGCTGCGCATCCTCAATCCGCCGGTGAAAATCCCGGTGATGCGCGAGTGCATGCTCTGGCACCGCAGTGTCGACGGCGACCCGATGCACCGCTGGCTGCGCGAGCGCATCAGCGAGTTTGTCCAGCACCTGGAACAGGCTCCTATCGCCGCCGGTGATACCTCGCATCCCGAGTCACGATTGGTCAACTAGCCGGGGCGTCCTTAACGTGCCTTGAGAACGCCAAGGCAACCATAAGGACAACAACATCATGTTCCGCTACTTCCCAACCAATTACGTGTGGAATCTCTCCGTCAACCTGGCCATTGAAATGGGCGCGCGCATGGGCGAAATCGAAGAGATGTGCGCACCGCTGCAGGAAGCCGCCCTGCAACCCGATGCCGCGGGCACCAAGGCCTTTCGCGAGACCTGGGCGAAGATGGCCGACAAACTCTGCGGCCTGGCCGAGGAAGACGAAGGCCAGGGCCGTTTGCTCTCTGCCGGTGAAAAATACAACCGCGCCGCCACCTATTACCTCACCTGCGAGCGCCTGCAAGCCCATGGCGCGCCGGGCCGCAGCGAGCTGTACCAGCGTTTTCTGCAGACCTTCAAGCGTGGCATCGAGTTGTCGCGGGAGAACTGCGAGCGCGTTGAAATCCCATACGAGGGCAAACACATTTCCGGCTTGTTGGTGCGCGCCGAAGGCGTGAACGGCCCGGCGCCGATCCTGGTCCAGGTCAACGGCCTGGATTCCACCAAGGAAATGAAATACCGCGTCGGCCTGCCGGCCTGGCTGGCCAAGCGCGGCGTGTCATCGCTGATCATCGACCAGCCCGGCACCGGTGAAGCGCTGCGCCTGCACAACCTGATCGCCCGCTACGACAGCGAGCACTGGGCCAGCCGCGTGGTCGACTGGCTGGAAACCCGCAGCGACGTAGACGCCAAACGCATCGGCCTGGAAGGTGTATCGCTGGGCGGCTACTACTGCCCGCGCGCGGTGGCCTTCGAACCGCGCTTTGCCTGCGGCGTGGTCTGGGGCGCCAACCATGACTGGCGCGACGTGCAGAAGCGCCGCCTGGAAAAAGAAGGCAGCTTCCCGGTGCCGCACTACTGGGCGCACGTGCAATGGGTGTGGGGCGCCAAGGACATGGAAGCATTCATGGCGATCGCCGAGAACGTCCACCTCGACGGCGTGCTGGACCGGATCAAGGTGCCGTTCCTGGTCACCCACGGCGAAAAGGATTCGCAGATCCCGTTGAAATGGGCGCAGCGTACCTACGAGCAACTGGTCAACAGCCCCAAGCGCGAACTGAAAATCTTCACCGAACGCGAGGGCGGCGTGCAGCATTCGAGCTTTGACAACAGCATCAATGCCGGGCAGTACATTGCGGATTGGGTAGCGGAGAATCTGGGTGGTCACACCGCCTGACCGCCCTTTGTAGGAGCGAGCCTGCTCGCGATGAGGCCAGCAGCCAAACCGCATCAACTTCATCGCCAGCAGGCTGGCTCCTACAGATTCTGTGCAAGCTCCACAGAATCTGTGATCAGCAGCAAACCTGGGAGATCACTCCTACCAATGATGGGTCACATCGCCCGCGTCCCCTGAAACGAACTGATCTGCCAGCCCGCCTCCCCCAACGTCCACACCTGCGTGGCAAAGCCATCCCCGCGAATCGACTGCTCGCCGCCGCGTTTGCGCAGGGTATTGCATTGGCTGCCGGTCATCACCGCCAGGCGCTCGCCATAGAACCGAATCAGCAACTCGCCCCGCTCGATCTCCAGATACTCGACAGCACTTTTCGCGTACTCCAGGTACTGCGCCTTGTCTTGCACCAACCCGGTAGTGTGCACATACACCAGGTCATCGGCGAACAGCTCGGCGACCCGTGGATGGTCTTCTTCGATCAGCGCCCGACGGCGCTCCTGTTCAAGGGCCAGGAGTTGGTTTTTCAGCGTTTCGGTGGTCATGTCAGGCGCTCTCTGCGTGGATTGAGCGCGCACCATAGTCGGCAGCTCCGATCGACAAAAAATCGCCGATCACGATGCCAGCCATCGTCACTCGCGATACCCGCCCCGCAACATCGCCAAGGCCCACGGTGCCTGCCCCACAGCCACTATCGACCCCATCAATACCCAAGCATTGACGCAAGTTGCTGGTGCCCTCCCCGGCCGCGCCCTAGCCTCGCCCGGCATAACCAAAAACAACGTGAGAACGCCATGAACGCCCTGCACCTGAAATGCCAGACCCTGTTCGACGGGACGGGCCTGCACACCCGCCAACAGCAAACCCTGGTGGTGGAAAACGGCCTGCTGAGCTACGTCGGCCCCACCGCCATGGCCCCGCAGCCACAAGCGGGCGACCGCGTGGTGGATGCCGGCGACAACTTCGTCATGCCGGGCCTGGTGGACGTGCACACCCACCTGGCGTTCGGCAACGCCCAGAGCGAGGAAGACATCGATATCTGGACCAGCGACGAATTCCGTGCGCTGCGCGGGATGTTCTTCGCCCAACACGTGCTGGCTGCCGGCGTGACCAGCATGGTCTGCCCCGGCGACAGCGGCCAACTCAGCATTGCCGTGCGCAATGCGGTCGCGGCTGGCCTGTTCGAAGGCCCGCGGATTGCCGCCAGCAGCCGGGTGATCACCAATCGCCAGAGCCTCAACGACTGGTTCCCCAGCCGCGTCGGCGCCCCGGAATATTTCACCGCCCGCCTGGTCACCAGCCGCAGCGAAGCCCTGGCGGAAATCCGCAAGCAGGCCAAGGATGGCGTGGACCTGATCAAGATCGCCATGGATGGCACCCACCGCCGGCCCAATGGCGAAATCATCGCCGCATTCACCGCCGACGAAACCCGCGAGATGGTCGAAGAGGCCCATCGCCTCGGCTGCAAGGTGGCGACCCACGCCTACGGCCGCGAGGCGGTGATGTACGCCGCCCGCGCCGGGGTCGACCTGGTGTTCCACGCCTTCTATATGGACGACGCCTGCATCGAAGCCTTGCTCGAAGCCGGCAGCATCCTGGCGCCGACCATGACCTTCCCGCAGAACACCGTGGACTTCTGCCAGGCCCACGACCCGGCGATCAGCACCGGTTATGCCGGCTATTGCGCACGCACCCTGGAAGTCGGTTCAGCGGTGCTCAAGCGCGCCAAGGCCGCCGGCGTGCCTTTCGCCTGTGGCAGCGACAGCGGCTTTGCCGTGACCCCCTATGGCGAATGGCACGCCCGGGAACTGGAACTGCTGGTCAGCCGCCTCGGCTTCACCCCCGCCGAAGCCCTGTATGCCGCGACCGCCGTCGGCGCGCGCTGCATGCCCCGTGGCGAGACCCTCGGTTCACTGGAAGTGGGCAAGCAGGCCGATTTCCTGCTGCTCGACGGCTCGCCGCTGCAGGATATCCGCATCCTCCAGGACCGCTCGCGCCTCAAGGCGGTGTACAAGGCCGGCCAGCCGGTGCGCCTGGAACGCAGCCCCTACAACCCCAAGCAGGTGTCGGATTTCAACTCGCTGAAATGGACCGACCTGTACACCCGCGACCGCGTCGCCCAACTGGGCAAGTGGGCAATATGAGGACGGACAGCATGCGCACTCTGGATTTACACACCGCCGTCGAGATCGCCAGCAGCGCGATCCGCATCGCCCGGGACATCGGGGTCAAACCCTTGGCCGCCGTGGTACTGGATGCCGCCGCTCATCCACTGGCAATGTTGCGCGATGAACAGGCGAGCTTCCTGCGTCCGCAGATCGCCAACGGCAAAGCCCGTGGCTGCCTGGGCATGGGCTTTGGCGGGCGTGAGCTGGCCAGGCGGGCGCAGGCGATGCCGGCGTTTTTCGACGCGATCAACAGCCTGACCGCCGGCGAAGTGATTCCGGTGGCCGGCGGGGTGCTGATCCGCAATGCCGAAGGCATGATAGTCGGTGCCATCGGTATCAGCGGCGACACCTCGGACAACGACGAACGCTGCGCGGTGCAGGCCATCGAGCTGGCCGGGCTGGTGGCTGATACCGGCGATCAGTCGTCGGGTTGATCGAGCAACGCGGCCTGCTCCAGCAACAGGCCGCGAAACCACATCAGCGCCGGATCGCGCTCTTGATACGGATGCCATTGCAACACCTGCACGGCCTGCGGAAACGCCAACGGTGCGGGATGAATGCGCAGCCCATAGCGCTGGGCAAACCCCTCAGCCTGACGCCGGAACAGGGTGGCGATGCGCGCCGTACCGACGACGAATTCCGGCATCAGCGCAAAGCTTTCCAACGCCACTGCTACCCGCCGATCAATACCCAGCTCCTGCAGATGCAGGGCATCCATCGCCAGGTTGCGGCCGTCGGCGAACTCGCGGACCACATGTTCGGCGGCGCAGAAGTCCGCCAGGCTCAAGCCCTCGGCATACTGCGGCGCCTGCGCGCAGACCATGCAGCACAGCACGTCACTGATCAGCGGCACCTGGGGGTAGGCCGGGTTCAAACGACGTTGGGGCACGATCACACAATCGCTGCGCCGATAGTCGAGGGCTTCACTGACCACATCGCCGTCACGCGGCACCGGCAGATCGCGCAGACTCAAACGCACTCCCGGCGCCACCCGTGCGAGCTCGCGACTGATCGCCGGCAACAGCACCCCGGCCACATAGTCGGAGGCCACCAGGGTAAATTGCCGAGTGCAATTGACCGGGTCGAAATCCAGCGGCGCATCGACAATTTCACGGGTCAGCGCCAAGGCTTGCTGGACCTTGGGCGCCAACGCCAGGCCCATCGCCGTCGGCTCAAGACGCCGACCCACTTGCACCAGCAACGGATCATTGAAATGCTCGCGCAAACGCCCGAGCGCCGAACTGGTCGCTGACTGCCCCAGGCACAAGCGCTCGGCCGCCCGGCTGACGCTGCATTCGGTCAACAAGGCATCCAGGGCCACCAGCAGGTTCAGGTCAAGACGTCGGTAACGCATGCTGCAGCAGGCCTTTATTCGTCGAAGGCGCTAGGGTGACGTGGAGCAAAGGCGGCGGACCAATCGTGTGTCGAGATGGCAGGTAGTGGGGATTGCGATGCCTGGAGCTGCGCCCGCTGCGGCAGACTGGAAAACGCTGTGGGCGCTGGCTTGCCAGCGATGGCCGTCATTCGATAAGCCTGGCACACCGCACGCGGCTATCAGCCCCGCCCCCAATGATGCACACTCCCTCTTCGCCCCATCGCCCCTTCGCCCGGAGCCACCAATGGACCTCGCCACCCTGACCCTGCTCCTCCCCGCCTGCTTCGCCCTGAACATGGCGCCTGGCCCAAACAATCTGTTGTCGGTCAGCAATGCCACGCGCTACGGCTATCGCACCGCGTGCCTGGCCGGCGGTGGTCGGTTGCTCGCATTCGCCGCGATGATCGCCCTCGCCTCCGCCGGCCTGGCGGTGGTGTTGCAGACCTCGGAGTGGCTGTTCTACGGGATCAAGATCGCTGGCGCCGCTTACCTGCTGTACCTGGCCTGGCAGCTGTGGACCGCCGACGTGCAGGTCGAGGCCCAGACCAAGCGCAGCGAGGTTGGCTTGCTCGGGTTGGCGCGCCAAGAGTTTCTGGTGGCGGCGGGGAATCCAAAAGCCATCCTGATCTTCACTGCCTTCCTGCCGCAGTTCGTCGATCCAAGCCAGGCGGTCGCGCCGCAATTCGCCGTGCTTGGCGCATTGTTCCTGGCCCTGGAGTGGATCGCCATCGCGGCCTACGCCTACATGGGCCTGCACATGCGCCGCTGGTTCAGCCAGCCACGGGGCAAGCGCCTTTTCAATCGCTGCTGCGCCGGCCTGCTGTCGGCGGCGGCCAGTGTGTTGTTGCTGGCGCGTCGGGCCTGAGTTGTCGTCATGAATGAACAGTTCGCCGAGCGTGTGCTCGGTCCGCTGCTTTTATTGCAGGGTCTTTATACCCGCTGGGTCACGCCCCGACTGCCGGAGGCGAGCGGTGAACGCCAGGGTCAGGCCGGCAGCGGCTCGCCCTTGCGACTGCTGATTGGCGGCGACTCGGCAGCCGCCGGGGTTGGCGCACAGACCCAGGATGAAGCGCTCTGCGGTCGGCTGGTGGCGCAGTTGGCGGGCGACTATCAAGTCGACTGGATGCTGTGGGCGCAATCGGGCCTGAATTCCCTGGCGCTGTTGACGCTGCTGGAGGCACAAGACGCGCAACCTTTCGATGTGGCGCTGCTGTCGATTGGCGTCAACGACGTCACCAGTCGGATCCGTCTGGAGCCATGGCTGATGCTGCAAGAACGCCTGCTGCAGCTGTTGCGTGACAAGTTCGGCGTGAACCAGATTATCGTCTCGCCGCTGCCACCGATGCATCTGTTCCCGGCCTTGCCGCGTCCGCTGCGAGGTTACCTGGGCAGCCGCAGCAGACGCTTCAACCAGCATCTGGCGACGCTGGTGGAGCAGACCGCCGGCTGCACCTTGCTCGACATCAACCTGTCGCCAACGGCCGGGCAAATGGCGCGCGACGGGTTCCATCCCGGCCCGGCGATCTACAGCCAATGGGCCGAACACGCCGCCCGTGCGATTGGAAAGCCCTCGCCGGTTGAATTTGAACGCAAGACGGCGGGTGCGACGCAGCGCGCAGGCGACTAACCTGCCCAGGTTATCCCGACGTTCGCGAACCCCACCATGCCCTACTCCACCGCCAGCCAGTTCCTCGCCGCCCTCGACCCGGACTGGGCGCGCCATGTCGCGGCCATCGGCCCTTGCCTGCATGAACCAAAACCCGCCCGCGAGCCCTACGAGGCGCTGGTGCGGGCCATCGCCTACCAGCAACTGCACGCCCGTGCCGGCGATGCGATTGTCGCGCGCCTGTTGGCACTGTTTCCCGAGCAGGTGTTCCCCAGCCCTGAGCAGTTGCTGGTCAGCGACATTACGATGCTGCGCGGTTGCGGCTTTTCCGCTAGCAAAATCGCCACCCTGCACGGCATCGCCGCCGCGACCTTGAAGGGCACGGTGCCGGCCTACCGGGAAGCACAGGCCATGGACGATCAAACGCTGATCGAACGCCTGACCCGCTTGCGCGGTATCGGTCGCTGGACCGTGGAGATGCTGCTCATTTATACCCTCGAACGAGAGGACATCCTGCCCGCCGACGACTTTGGCGTGAGGGACGGCTATCGCCGCCTCAAAGGCTTGAGCGACGCGCCCAAACCACGGGCCATGAGCGACCTCGGCGCAGCCTGGAGCCCGCACCGCACGGCAGCCGCCTGGTACTTGTGGCGAGTGCCCAAGGGTTGAAAATCTACTGGCTGCTCGATGCCCACGGCCAGCCCGTCGCCAGCGACCAACCCGGCCTGCTCGGCGGCCACCGACGCTCGAAAATCTACGGTCGCCTGGATTGCCCCGGCGCCCTGCGCGCCATCGCCCGTGGCGGCTATGTCAGGCATCGGGTGTTCTTTGCCGACGAGGACGCCGCAATCGCCGCCGGGTATCGGCCGTGTGCGGTGTGCTTGCGCGAGGCTTATGGGCGGTGGAAGAGTCTGCAGGTGCCGCGCTAGCGAGCATCTGCTATGGGAGACTACTCAGAATCATCAGTCGCAACACTCATGCGTCTGGGAACCGCTTTTCCGTATTTCCGGGGTTTTGGTAGAGAGTCAATGTGAGCACCGCGCAGCTTGCGCATCGCCACCGAAATGCCCGGTTCCAGGGCTTTGACATAGCGAAATAGTGGAGTCGCCCAATCATCAGGAAAGTGCTCGGGCGTGAAGCCTTTTTCCGCGATGACTTCCTTACATTCAGGGTCAGTGGAGCAGTAATCGAGCATTTTCACCAACCCACCCAGCGGCAAGCCACTCACGAGGATGGCATAGAACGGTTCCGAAAGTTCGTGAGTGAACCAGCCCAGTCCGTCGATCAACTCGGCATACTTTTCCGAGATGATCACTGCACGGACCACATCGTCATCCTCCTGCGCCAGCGTGCCGATCAGATAACCAAACTCACCCATCACCACAATCGCCCTGGCGCTGTGCGGCGCTTCTTCACGTTCATAGGTGAAGGTATGGGGCTCGTAAAGCGCCGCCTCGTCGAGCAAGACAATTGCGCGCAGATAATCCATGGCCCGTTCGAAGGAATAAAACTCGCCCAACTGCCGGGTGATCAGTGGGTAACGGAGGTTGAAACCGAAATTCTGCTCGGCATCGCTAAGTGTGTATTCCATTGCTTCAATCCTGGTCACAGGTGCCGTACAGGGCCGATTTCGAGACGAACCGTCAGCTTAGGGACTTTGCAGTAACGCCACAACGCCATCACTGCAAGGCACTATGGGGCGCTGGGCTCAACCCTTGGCCGCCATCGCCGTCACTTCCACCCGCATGCCTTCGACCGCCAGGCTGGCCACGCCGACGGCGGCGCGCACGGGCCATGGCTTGGCGAAGAAGCGTTTGTAGACTTCGTTGAAGGCGGCGCGATCGGCCATGTCGGTGAGGTAAATGGTCAGGTGCATAACCCGGTCCATCGAGCTGCCGGCGCGCTCCAGGGCCACTTTCAGTGCCTGCAGGGTGCATTCGCTTTGCAGGGTGATGTCGCCCAGTTCGAGGCTGCCGTCGGCGCGGGTCGGGATCTGGGTGGAGACCAGCACGCCGTTGAAGCCGGCGACGTCGGAGGAAATCGAATCGGCATCCGGATCAGGGGTGAAGGTGATGTCTTGGTTGGTCATCGGGGTCTCTGCGTTGAGAAGGAAAAAGGCCGGCCAGTCTACCGCGCCCCACCCCGCAGGCAAAAAAAAACGCCAGGCTGAAAGGCCTTGGCGTTTTTTTGTCTGCTCTGTCTCGTTTTACCGGGAAGAGCAGGAAGAATATGGCAGGGGCGGCTGGATTCGAACCAACGCATGGCAGGATCAAAACCTGCTGCCTTACCGCTTGGCGACGCCCCTGTAGCACTTCGATCATTGGCCTTTGGCTGGCCTCTGTGCGAGTGGGCGGCAATTTACCAACATTTCTTGTGTCTGTGAACCCCCCGAGCAAACAAATTGTTTTGAAAACAGCTACTTATTCCCTTGAACCATGAATTGAGCGGTTTGCCAGCCCGCTAAAGCGCCCCGCCCGACTCAAGGTGTGACCTGATAGCCCTTGCCCTGCAGGCAACTGGTGTAGGCGCTGGAGCTGGCAGAACTACCGGCCTTGGCGTCCGCCCGACGCTCCTGGCGTTGCCGCGAGCCGCCGACCACGGCACCGGCAGCGGCGGTCTGCTTGGCGCGATCCTGGCGGTATTCCTGTTTGACGTCGTCATCGACGCGGTCGTACACCTCGTCTCGCTGATTACCCCGGACCTGCGCGCCCACCGCACCCGCCGCCGCGCCGACGGCCGCCCCACGCAGGCGACCACCGGAAGTACCGGTGGTCGAAGTGCCCTGGCTGGCGGCGATGCTGTGGCATTCGTTGATATCGAGTTGGACCTGCTGCGAGTTCTGGCCCTTCATCGGCACCACCGTTTCAGCCCATCCCTGGGTGGCGGCGACCGACAACGCGACGCACAGGCTAATGGACGACAACCTGTTCATGATGACCTCCGAGCGGTGATTGCATTGGGTCAATGCAGTGTAGATCACCTGTTCTGGAGGGTTGTGCCGGGGTGCAGTTCACAGCCCTGTGGGAGCTGGCTTGTCGAGACGCCGCATCGCAGCGATTCAAACACCTCGGTGTGCCAGACAAGCCGGCACATCCAACACCTGCAGCGCCTGATAAGCAGTCATCAGTCTGCCTGCACCGTCACCTGCCGTTGCTCACCCAACCCGGCGATGCCCAGGCGCATGGTCTGGCCGGGGCGCAGGTAGACCGGGTTGGGCTTGATGCCGAGGCCGACGCCCGGTGGGGTGCCGGTGGAGATGATGTCGCCGGGTTGCAGGCTCATGCAGCGGCTGAGGTAGGCGATCAGTTGCGGCACGTTGAAGATCAGCGTGCGAGTGTTGCCTTGCTGGTAGCGATGGCCGTCGACTTCCAGCCACAGGTCAAGGGCGTGAGGGTCGGCGATTTCGTCGCGGGTCACCAGCCACGGGCCAATCGGGCCGAAGGTGTCGAAGCCCTTGCCCTTGTCCCAGGTACCGCCGCGCTCCAGTTGCCACTCGCGCTCGGAGACGTCGTTGATCACGCAGTAGCCGGCCACGTGCTCCATGGCGTTGGCCTCATCGATGTTGCGCCCGGCCTTGCCGATCACTACACCCAACTCGACTTCCCAGTCGGTCTTGACCGACCCGCGCGGGATCTCGATGTCGTCGTTGGGGCCGCAGATGGCGCTGGTCCACTTGTTGAAGATGATCGGCTCCTTCGGCACTTCCATGTTCGACTCGGCGGCATGGTCGGCGTAGTTCAGGCCGATGCAGATGAACTTGCCGACCTGACCGACGCAGGCACCGATCCGTGGCTGGCCCGACACGAGAGGCAGGCTCTGCGGATCGATGGCCGCTAATCTGGCCAGGCTGTCGGCGCCCAGCGCCAGGCCGGCGATGTCCGGGACGTGTGCCGAGAGGTCGCGAATCTGCCCGTGGACATCCAGCAGTCCGGGTTTTTCCGCACCCTTTTCGCCATAACGCAATAATTTCATGGGATCTCCTGCTACTAGATAAAGAGGCTTCAGATACTCATGCCGCCATCGATGACGTGCACGCCACCGGTGGTGTAGGCCGAGGCGTCGCTGCCCAGGTACAAAGCCAGTTGGGCGATTTCTTCGGCGCTGCCGATGCGGCCCATGGGCTGACGTGCGAGAAACTGTTGGTACACATGCGCCTCGGCGACGCCCTGCTGTGCCGCCTGTTCGGCGATGCGCTGGCGCAGCGACGGTGACTCGACGGTGCCCGGGCAAATCGCGTTGCAGCGAATGCCCTGGCCGATGAAGTCGGCGGCGACCGCCTTGGTCAGGCCGACCACCGCCGCCTTGCTCGCGGCGTAGGCAAAGCGATTGGGCACACCCTTGACGCTGGAGACCACCGACGACATGTTAATGATCGAGCCGCCGCCACGTTCCAGCATGCCTGGCAGCACCGCACGAATCAGCCGGTACATGGCCGTGACATTGATCTCCATGGAGCGCGCCCAGGCCGCTTCGTCGCAGTCGAGGATATTGCCGCTGTGCACATAGCCGGCACAGTTGAACAGCACATCGAGGCCGCCGATTCGCTGGCAGGTTACGTTGATCGCCTCGGGCGACGTCACGTCGAGGGTGATCGCCTCGACCCCGGCGATACCTTGCAGCCCCGTCACATCAATGTCGCTGGCGAACACCTGCGCGCCCGCCTCGGCAAAGGCGATGGCGCTCGCCCGGCCGATGCCCTGCCCGGCTGCCGTCACCAGCACCCGCTTGTTGTGCATGTTCATTGTTTCTCCATTTTTGTGCTTTTCGCCGCCTTGCCGAGCATGCCGGCAGGAATCGCCAGGATCAGCCCGCCGCTGACGAACAGGCACAGAGCGAGGACGTAGGTGCCGTTGTTGATATTGCCGGTGAGGTTCTCGGCGACGGCGGTGATCATCGAACCGGTGAAGCCCGACAGGTTGCCGATGGCGTTGATCATGCCGATCCCGGCTGCGGCGGCCACACCCGAGAGCAAGGTGCCCGGCAGGGTCCAGAAGATTGGCATGAGGCTGAGGATCCCCGAGGCCGCGACGCTGAGGAACAGCACCGAGAGCACCAGATTGTCAGCGAAGAACGCGCTGAGGATCAGCCCCAGGCCGCCGATGAACGCCGGGATTGCCGCATGCAGACGACGCTCGCCGGTGCGGTTGGAATGCCGCGCATTCAGCAGCATTACCACGGTCGCCACGCCGTAGGGAATCGCGGTCAGCAGGCCGATGTGCAGGCTGTTGGTGATGCCGGTGCTCTTGATGATCGACGGCATCCAGAACGCCAGGCCGTAGAAACCGGTGTTGAAGGTCAGCAGGATCAGCACCAGCAGCCATACGCGCGGGTTGAAGAACACTTCGCTCAGGCGCGACACCTTGCCCTGGTTGTCGGTCTGCAGATTGGCCTTGAGCAAGGCTTTTTCCGCGGCGTTGAGCCACTTGGCCTTATCGATGTTGTCGCACAGGCAGACGATGATCACGAAGGCCATGATGATCGACGGAATGCCCTCGATGATCAGCATCCACTGCCAACCGGACAGGCCGTGCACGCCCTGCATGCTGGTCATCAGCCAGCCGGAGAGAATGCCGCCGAGGGTCAGGCTGATCGGCATGGCCATCAGGAACCCGGACATCACGCGACTTTGGCGATGGGTCGGGAACCAGTAGTTGAGGTAGAGGATGACGCCTGGGAAGAACCCGGCTTCACAGATCCCCAGCAGGAAGCGCAGCACGTAAAACATGGTGCTTGATTCGATACCGAAGAACGCGGCCAGTGGCACGGTGTAGGCCACCGCCATGGAAATCACTGCCCAGCTGAGCATGATCCGGGCGATCCAGAAGCGCGCGCCGAAGCGATGCAGCAACAGGTTGCTCGGCACTTCGAACAGGAAGTAGCCCCAGAAGAACATGCTGGCGCCGAGGGCATAAACGGTGTTGCTGAATTGCAGTTCGGCCAGCATGTCGAGCTTGGCGAAGCCGATGTTGACGCGGTCCAGGTAGGCCGCCATGTAGCACAGCAACAGGACTGGCAGGATGCGCCAGATGACCTTGCGGTAAGTGCGGTCCTCGAAATCGAGTTCGCTGGCGTGCGCCTGAGCGGGCAGATGCTCGGATACGGTTTGCATGTAGGTAACCCCTGGGCATGTGGACATGCCTGATTGTTTTTATCGAATGGGTCACGCCGGGCGGGTATCGCACCCGGCGTTGAAGTGCCGTCGGACTAGAGTGCCTGGGTGGTTTTTTCTCCGTTGACCAGGCGCATCAGCCCCAGTGGATTGCGGTTTTGCAGGGCCTCCGGGAGCAAGGCGTCGGGGAAATTCTGGTAGCACACCGGGCGCAGGAAGCGGTCGATGGCCAGGGTGCCCACTGAAGTGCCACGGGCATCCGAGGTGGCCGGCCAGGGGCCGCCGTGGACCATGGCATCACAGACTTCGACACCGGTCGGGTAGCCATTGACCAGCACGCGACCGACCTTTTGCTCGAGCAGCGCCACCAGATCGCCGGCCTGTGCCAGTTCGTCCGGCTCACCCAGCAGGGTCGCGGTCAACTGACCGCGCAGGCCTTGCAGGGCCGCCAGCAGTTGCGCGCGGTCAGCCACTTCGACGACTACGGTGGCCGGACCGAAGACTTCTTCCTGAAGCAGTTCGTCGCCGCTGAGCAGCAGCTCGACATCGGCCTGGAACAGTTGCGCATGGGCCTGATTGCCCTGCTGCGGCTGCCCGGCCAGATGAGTGATCTGTGGATGCTCGAGCAAGCCCTGGCAACCCTGCACATAGCTGCGCAGGCCGCCGGCATTGAGCATGGTCTGCCCCGGTTGCTCGGCGATCAGCCCGCCGAGGGACTGCAGGAACAAGCTGAATTCAGGCGAACGAATGCCGATCACCAGCCCGGGATTGGTGCAGAACTGGCCCGCGCCCATCACCACCGAGGCTGCCAGTTCGCTGGCGATACGCTCGCCGCGTACCTGCAGCGCCTGGGGCAATACCAACACCGGGTTGATGCTGCTCATCTCGGCAAACACCGGAATCGGTTGAGGACGGGCGGCGGCCATGTCGCACAGTGCCCGGCCGCCCTTGAGCGAGCCGGTAAAACCGACGGCCTGGATCAGCGGGTGCTTGACCAGCGCTTCACCGACCCCGGCGCCGAAGATCATGTTGAACACACCGGCGGGCATGCCGGTCTTTTCGGCGGCGCGAATGATCGCCTCGGCCACTTGCTCGGCGGTCGCCATGTGGCCGCTGTGGGCCTTGAACACCACCGGGCAACCGGCGGCCAGCGCGGCGGTGGTGTCACCGCCAGCGGTGGAAAAAGCCAGGGGGAAGTTGCTCGCACCGAACACTGCCACCGGGCCAACGCCCAGGCGGCACTGGCGCAGGTCGACCCGCGGCAAGGGCTGGCGTTGCGGCAAAGCGAGGTCGATGCGGGCGCCGAGGAAATCGCCACGGCGCAGGGTCTGGGCGAACAGGCGCATCTGGCCGCTGGTTCGCGCCCGCTCACCTTTAATGCGCATTGTCGGCAAGGCGGTTTCGCGGCAGACCAGGGCGACGAAGGTGTCGTCCAGGGCGTCCAGCTCATCGGCAATGGCGTCGAGGAATTCAGCGCGACGCGTGGCTGGCAGGTTTCGGTAGACGGAGTAGGCCTGATGGGCCGCCTGGGCGGCGCCATTCACTTCTTCTGCGGTGGCCTGAATAAAGCCGGTGGGCAATGACTGCCCGGTAGTCGCATCAACGCTGTGCAGGACCACGGAGCCAGCCGCGCTGCGGGCGCCGCCGATGAAGTTGTGACCAGACAGTTCGGGCATGACAGTCTCCTGACCCAGAGTGAAATCTGGTCGGTACTCTACTGCCGCGAATCGATTCATTCCCAATGGCATTTTTGGATTAAGTGATAACGTTTGGTTATCGAATTTTGCCTGGATTGGTGCAGTACCTGTAGGAGCGAGCCTGCTCGCGATGGCGGCGTCAGATCCAATATGAATGTGGGCTGATATACCGCCTTCGCGAGCAGGCTCGCTCCTACAGGGGACTGTCGAGTTACTCCCCTATCACCCAACCGCATTCCCCGCCAACCGCGCGTTTTCCTTGAGAATCTCGGCAAACTCCAGCGCCGCTCCCACCAACGGCTCACCCTTGCGCGTCAGGATCCCGTAATCCTGGGGCGCCAGGTGCAGGGGCGTGTCGAGGGTTTTCAGTTGGCCGCTTTCCAGCAGCGAGTCGACCATCGCATCGGGCAGCATGCCGATCATCGGGCCACGACGCAGCACCTGGAGGAAGGTCTGCATGGAAATGGTGTCGACGGTGTTTTTCGGCATCGCCACCCCGGCTTCGGCAAACGCCCGCTCCATGCGCGCTCGAATCGGCGTGCCCACCGGGTAGAGAATCCACGGCAGGTCCACCAGTTGCTGCAACGAGGTCGGCCCCGCCTCCGCCAGCGGATGCTGACTGTTGACCACGATGCAGAACGGCTCCGGGGCCAGCGGCTGGAAGTCGTAGCGCTGCTGCTGGCCCTGCTCGGTGAAGCGCGCCACGGCGAGGTCGAGTTTTTTCTCTTCGAGCATTTCCATCAGGTGGTTGCTGGTCTGCTCCACCACCTCGATCGACAACAGCGGCCAGCGCTGCTTGATCTGCAGGATCGCCTCGGGCAAGGCAATGGCGGTGGCGGCGAAGATCCCGCCGACCTTGAGATGGCCATGCCCGCCTTCGCGCAGGCTGCCGATCTGCTCGACGAACGAGCGCGCATCGTTCAAGGCAATCTGCGCGTAACGCAACACGTGCTCGCCCAGCGCCGTCGGCGGCATGCTGCGCGGCTGGCGTTCGAACAGGGCGAAGCCCAGCAAGCTTTCGATTTCCTTGAGCATCTTGCTGATTGCCGGCTGGCTGAGGTTCATCTGCTGCGCCGCCAGGTGCATGTTGCGCGTGCGCCCCAGGGTGTCGATCAGTAGCAGGTGCCTGAATTTGAGCCAGCCGCAGAAGCTGGAGAAGGACAGTTCCGACATGGGGGTTCCTCGGCGAACAATAACCATACGTTATCGATTACTGAAAAGATCTCATTGGAGTTTATCGACTGCCAGTCATAGCGTGAAGCCTTCACCCACCAGGAAGTTTCGCCATGTCGCTACTGCTCACCCCCGAAAACACCCTGCCGATCGACGGCGTATCCGGCACCCTGATTGGTCGCGCCTGGGTGCCAGGGGCGATTGCCGGGCCGTCGCTGATCGTGCTGCGCGGCGATGGTGTGTTCGACCTCTCGGCGCATTTCCCGACCCTCAGCGACCTGCTGGAAACCGAAGAACCCGTGGCGGCCGTGCGCCGAAGCCCGGGTACGTTCATCGGCAGCGTCGAGGCGTTACTGGCCAACACCGGCCCCCATGCCGACCCGAACCAGGCCCACCTGCTGCCGCCGCTGGACCTGCAAGTGATCAAGGCCGCCGGGGTGACCTTCGCCGCGAGCATGATCGAGCGGGTAATCGAGGAACAGGCCGGTGGCGACGCAGCCAAGGCTGAAGAAGTTCGCGAGATCGTCCACGGGGTGATCGGCGACAATCTGCGCTCGATCGTCCCGGGTTCAACCCAGGCTCTGCAGTTGAAAGCACTGCTGATCGAACAGGGCATGTGGTCGCAATACCTGGAAGTCGGCATCGGCCCGGACGCCGAGATCTTCACCAAGTCTCCGCTGCTGGCCGCCGTCGGCACGGGTAGCCAGATCGGCGTTCACCCCGGCTCGCAATGGAACAACCCCGAGCCGGAAGTGGTGCTGGCGGTCAACAGCCGTGGGCAGATCCACGGCGCGACCCTGGGCAACGACGTCAACTTGCGTGACGTCGAAGGCCGCAGCGCGCTGTTGCTGGGCAAGGCCAAGGACAACAACGCCTCCTGCGCCATCGGCCCGTTTATTCGCCTGTTCGACGAGCAGTTCAGCCTCGACGATGTGCGGGCCTGTGTGGTCGATCTGCAGGTCGAGGGCGAGGACGGTTATCGCTTGCACGGCTCCAGTTCGATGAACCAGATCAGCCGCGATCCGGCGGACCTGGCCGGGCAGACGCTCAACGCCAACCATCAATATCCCGACGGCTTCCTGCTGTTTCTCGGTACCCTGTTCGCCCCGACCGAGGATCGTGATCACGTCGGCAGCGGCTTTACCCATAAGCTCGGCGACCAGGTACGCATCAGCAGCCCGTTGCTCGGAAGCCTGCACAAC
This sequence comes from Pseudomonas fluorescens, assembly GCF_019212185.1. Classification (NCBI taxonomy): domain Bacteria; kingdom Pseudomonadati; phylum Pseudomonadota; class Gammaproteobacteria; order Pseudomonadales; family Pseudomonadaceae; genus Pseudomonas; species Pseudomonas fluorescens. Next base: position 2,737,182 of record NZ_CP078138.1, on the reverse strand, counting down.
CGCGTGACCCATAGCAGCACCGCAGCACCCTGGACCTTTGGCGTCAGCGCGCTGATGCGCAACCTGGCAGCCCGCGGCCTGCTTGCCCGATAACGTCCAGACAGCTTGTCGATTCGCCCATTACAAGAGAAAAAACAACATGACCGACATTCCAAAACGCCCGCTGCGCAGCGAGCAATGGTTCAACGACTCTGCCCATGCCGACATGACCGCGCTCTACGTCGAGCGCTACATGAACTACGGCATGACCCGTGAAGAGTTGCAGTCGGGCCGGCCAATCATCGGCATCGCCCAGACCGGCAGCGACCTGACTCCGTGCAACCGCCACCACCTGGAACTGGCGCAACGGATCAAGGCCGGGATCCGCGACGCCGGCGGCATTCCCATGGAATTCCCGGTGCACCCGATCGCCGAACAGACTCGCCGCCCCACCGCCGCCCTGGACCGCAACCTGGCCTACCTGGGGCTGGTGGAAATCCTCCATGGCTATCCGCTGGACGGCGTGGTGCTCACCACCGGCTGCGACAAGACCACCCCGGCCTGCCTGATGGCCGCCGCCACCACCGACTTGCCGGCCATCGTGCTCTCGGGCGGGCCGATGCTCGACGGTCACCACAAGGGTGAGCTGATCGGTTCCGGCACCGTGCTCTGGCATGCACGCAACCTGATGGCCGCCGGTGAAATCGACTACGAAGGCTTCATGGAAATGACCACCGCCGCCTCGCCGTCGGTGGGACACTGCAACACCATGGGCACGGCGTTGTCGATGAACGCTCTGGCCGAAGCCTTGGGCATGTCGCTACCCGGTTGCGCGAGCATTCCGGCGCCGTACCGCGAGCGCGGACAAATGGCCTATGCCACCGGCAAGCGTATTTGCGAGCTGGTGCGCCAGGACGTGCGGCCGTCTCAGATCATGACCCGCGAAGCCTTCGAGAACGCGATTGCCGTGGCCTCGGCCCTCGGCGCCTCGAGCAACTGCCCGCCGCACCTGATCGCCATCGCCCGGCACATGGGCGTCGAACTGAGCCTTGACGATTGGCAGCGGATCGGCGAAGACGTGCCGCTGCTGGTCAACTGCATGCCGGCCGGCAAATACCTGGGCGAAGGTTTCCACCGCGCCGGCGGCGTTCCGGCGGTGATGCACGAACTGCAAAAGGCCGGGCGTCTGCATGAAGATTGCGCGTCGGTCAGCGGCCAGACCATCGGCCAGATCGTCCGCGATTCCCTGACCAGCAACGCCGATGTGATTCACCCCTTCGAAGCCCCGCTGAAACACCGCGCCGGCTTTATCGTGCTCAGCGGCAACTTCTTCGACAGCGCGATCATGAAAATGTCGGTGGTCGGCGAGGCCTTCCGCAAGACCTACCTGTCCGAACCTGGCGCGGAGAACACATTCGAGGCGCGGGCTATCGTGTTCGAGGGTCCGGAGGATTATCACGCCCGAATCAACGACCCGGCGCTGGACATCGACGAGCGCTGCATCCTGGTGATCCGTGGCGCCGGCACCGTCGGCTACCCGGGCAGCGCCGAGGTGGTGAACATGGCGCCGCCGGCAGCGTTGATCAAGCAAGGCATCGACTCCCTGCCCTGCCTCGGCGACGGTCGCCAGAGCGGCACCTCGGCCAGCCCGTCGATCCTCAACATGTCACCGGAAGCAGCGGTCGGCGGTGGCCTGGCGTTGCTGGAAACCAACGACCGACTGGTGGTCGACCTCAACGCCCGCAGCGTCAACCTGCTGGTGGACGAAGCCGAAATGGCCCGCCGCCGGGCGCTGTGGAAACCGAACATCCCGGCCTCGCAAACCCCGTGGCAGGAGCTCTACCGGCAACTGGTCGGCCAACTCTCCACCGGCGGCTGTCTGGAACCGGCGACCCTGCACCTGCGCATCATCGCCCGCAGCGGTGAGCCGCGGCATTCGCATTGATGGTGGATCGCCCCCGGATGTGAATTGAGGGGGCGCCCCGATCCTTGTAGGAGCTGGCTTGCCAGCGAAGGGGCCCGACAAGCCAGCTCCTACACAGGAATCGAGAAACGAGCTAGTACATTCCTTCATACCTGCCATTAGCATTACTCGTTAGTTTCATGCCATGGATATCTCTACTCTCGGGGCAAACTAGAATAAGCCCGGTGAGACCCCATGAGTATCGAACCCTGCATCTGGAACCAGTGGTATCCACTGGCGGTTGTCGAGGACCTGGTGGCTAGCCAGATTTATCGCACCCGCCTCTTGGGAGTAGAACTGAGTTACCAGTGCGATGCCGATGGCCATTTCAGCGTATGGCAGGCCGATGACAGCGGCCACCCATACACCAGCAAGACCCTTTATCACACCCACTGGGTGTGCCTCGGTGAAGCCTGCGACGCCTTCTTCCTGATTCCCGAATTCGCCGAAGCGGATCGTCGGGTGCTCGGTGCTGGGTCGATGAAAGTGCATGCCTCGGGCCTGCGGGTGGTGGAGAATTTTCTCGACATGGCCCACTTCCCCTACGTGCATGCCGGTTTTCTCGGCGCCGAACCCTACACCGATATCAGCGCCTATCAGGTCGACGTCGATCCGTTGCTGGATGAAATCCTCGCCACCGATTGCCGGATCTTCCAGCCCATGGCGGCCGCCGCGTCCACCGAAGCGATCGAGGCGCACTACGTCTATCGCGTCACCCGCCCTTACGTCGCAATCCTCTACAAAACCAGCCCCGAACAACCTGAGCGCCGCGATGCGATCTGCCTGTTTGTGCAGCCGCTGGACGAGCAATGGTGCATCGCCCACGTGGTGCTGGCGTACATCGACAGCACCAGCAGCGACCGCGACCTGCGGCTGTTCCAGCAGACCATTTTCAGCCAGGACCTGATGATCCTTTCCAACCACCTGCCGCGCACCCTGCCACTGGACCCCAAGTTCGAAATCCCGACCCGCGCCGACGCCATGTCCAGCGCCTACCGCCGCTGGCTGCGCGACAAGGGCGTGCGCTACGGCACCTATCAACCGGTCGAACAGGCAGGAGTCCAGGCATGAATCAGCAGCAGAACCCGTGGTTTCCGGTGGCCCAGAGCAACGATCTGGTGCCGCGCCACGTCTTCCACGGCCAGTTGCAAGGTGTCGAACTGGCGCTGTGGCGCGACGACCAGCAGCAGGTCAACGCCTGGGAGAACCGTTGCCCGCACCGCAGCGTGCGCTTCACCCTGGGGGTCAACATGGGCTCGCGGCTGCGCTGCCAATACCACGGCTGGCAGTATCAGGCGGGCGATGGCCGCTGTACGCTGATCCCGGCCGCGTCCAACAGCACGCCGCCGGCCAGTCTGTGCGCACAGCCTTACGCGGTGCGCGAACAGGACGGTTTCATCTGGATCAAGCTGCAACCGGCAGTCCCCGGCGACCTGCCGGCGCCCAGCTTCGCCCCGTTTGCACAGCGCCTGCGCAGTCTGCCCTTCCATGCCCCGCTGGCCGAGGTGCGCCAAGCCCTGGCCGGCTACGCCTTGCTGGACCCGCAATGCGTGGTGGACTCGCTGCATCTGCAACAGACCGAGCACGAACTGCAATTGACCTGGCGCAGTGGCGAGCAGCTGTGCCAGGTGCGTTTCTACCTGCAACCGGCGAGCGCCCGGCGCACCATCGTCCACAGCAGCACCGCCGACCTGCGCCTGGGCATCGACGAGGTGCGCTGGCACAACCGCCTGCTGACCGATGCTCGACGTCGCCTGGAAAACAGCAACGGCGTGATCGCCCGCTCGCACACTGAAGACAGCAGGCCCGCAGCCACCAGCCCCGGCCAACGCCGCGACCCCCAGCACCTGGAAGCTACGGTGGTCGAACGCTGGAACACCGCCGGTGAAATCCTCGGGCTGAAACTCGCGCTACCCGCCGACAGCGCCCTAACCTTCGAGGCCGGCGCGCACATCGACCTGCACACCCCCAGCGGCCATGTGCGTCAGTACTCGCTGGTCAACGCCCCGGATGAACGCGAACAGTTGGTGCTCGGGATCAAACTCGAAGAAGCGTCGCGCGGCGGCTCGCGTTCACTGCATGAACAATTGAAAGCCGGCGATCGCCTGCGTATATCCCAACCGAAAAACCATTTCCGCCTGGTCCCCGAACGCGCCGCGATCCTGATTGCCGGCGGCATCGGCATCACCCCCTTGCTGGCCATGGGCGCCGCTGCGCAAGCCTGCGGCCAGGCCTACGAGCTGCATTACTTCGTGCGCAGCGAGGCCCACGTTGCCTTCCCCGAGCGCCTGCATCGCCTGCGCCACAACTGCATCCACACCGGCCTCAGCCCCGAGCAGACCGGCGAGCGACTGCGCATCGTCCTGCAGCAGGCGGACCCGCAGACTCAGCTCTACGTCTGTGGCCCCAAGGTGTTGATCGACGTGGTCAGCAGCCTGGCCCGCGAGGCCGGCTGGAACGATGCGGACATCCACTTCGAACTGTTTGCCAACACCGTCAGCCACGCGCAGGACCGCCCCTTCGACGTACGCCTGCAACGCAGCGGCGCACAGTTCACCGTGCCCGCCGGGGTCAGCCTGGCGGACTGCCTCAAGGCCCACGGGATCGCAGTCGATACCTCGTGCGAGCAAGGGGTATGTGGCACTTGCCGCACCGAGGTCATCGATGGCGAACCGGATCACCGCGACGTCTGCCTGAGTCGCGGCGAACAGCAATCCAACCGCTGCCTGATGCCCTGCGTGTCGCGCAGCAAATCCGAGTTGCTGGTACTCGATCTTTAAAGGAGCAGCGACGTGATCACCCTCTACAACTACGAACTGTCCGGCAACTGCTACAAGCTGCGCCTGCTGATGAACCTGCTGGGCCTGAGCTACCGCACCGTGGACCTGGAGTTCTACCCGGGCAAGGAACACAAGGGCGAAGCCTTCCTCGCCATCAACCCGCTGGGCCAGTTGCCGACGCTCGACGACGATGGCTACGTACTGCGCGATGCCCAGGCGATCCTCACCTACCTGGCCGCCCGTTACGATGCCAGCGGCCACTGGTACCCGGTGCAAGATCCGAAGCGCCTGGGTGAAGTGAACATGTGGCTGGCGTTCGCCGACAGCCTCACCGGCACCGCATCGGCCGCACGCCTGGCAGATGTTTTCAACTATGATCTCGACGCCGAAAAAGCCCGCGCTGGCGCCCATGCCCTGCTGCGAGTACTGGAAGAACAACTGTGGTTCAACGAGCGCGAGCACTCGGGTTGGGTCTGCAGCGGCGAGCGGCCGACCGTGGCCGACATCGCCTGCTTTCCCTACGTGATGCTCTCGGACGAAGGCGGCATCAGCCTGATCGACTACCCGGCGATCAGACGCTGGACCGACCGGATCAAACGCTTGCCCGGATTTATCGTGATGTCCGGGATATTTGCCACGGCAGCGTGAAGCAGGACCGTTTCAACACCCTAAAAAAATAAGCCTGATAACCGCCAATCGAATGTGCAACAAGAGAACCCCGTAGGAGCTGGCTTGCCAGCGAAAGCCCCGAATGCGCAAGCGTTGCTCATCGCGGCCAAGCCCGCTCCCACAGGTGTTGCAGGTTGACTGGTGGACATTGGGCACCCATGCCTGGCGGATGTGAGGAGATAAACATGAACCAACCGGTCAGTTTGCGCGATACGCCCATCGGCTTTATCGCAAAACTCAGGTTCTGGCTGGAAAACTACTTCGGCATCGAAGGTCAGGGCTCGACGCTCAGGCGAGAAGTCATCGCCGGCGCCACCACCTTCCTCGCCGCGGCGTACGTCATCGTAGTCAACCCGGACATCAACTCGGCGGCCGGCATCCCGTTCTCCGCCGGGGTCACGGCCACGGTGCTGGTGAGCTTCCTCGGCACCCTGGCGATGGCGCTGTACGCGAAAAACCCGATCCTGATCGCGCCGGGAATGGGCATCAACATCCTATTCGCCTACACCATGGTGGTCGGCGCCAAGATCCCCCTGCAAATCGCACTAGGCTGCGTGTTGTGGGGCAGCGTGATCTTCACCGTGCTGGCCTTCTTCAACGTCCGCCAGGCCGTGATCGACGGCATCCCGGCCAGTCTGCGCAATGCGATCTCCTGCGGCATGGGCCTGTTCATCGCACTAATCGGCCTGGTCAACGCCAAGTTCATCAGCGCCGACCCGTTTACCGTGGTCCATGCCGCGCCCTTCAACCCGATCATCCTGACCTTCCTCGCCGGCCTGATGGTGACCATCGCCCTGGTCGCACGCAAAGTCCCCGGCGCGCTGATCCTCGGGATCATCGCCACGACCCTGATGGCGATCCCGATCGGCCGCCTGTGGGGCGACGCCACTGCCTACTGGCCGGAAGGCGCGGCCAGCGTGACCCTGGTCAACTGGAGCGGCCTGTTCGCCGCACCGGACTTCAGCTTCCTCGGCCAGGTCGACCTGCTCGGCTCGCTGCGCCTGGAATACCTGCCGTACATCTTCGTGCTGGTGTTCACCAACTTCTTCGAATCGCTGTCGACCTTCCTCGGCATCTCCGAAGCCGGCAACCTCAAGGACGCCGACGGCAACCCGCGCAACATCAAACAATCGATGCACGTCGACGCCCTCGCCGCCCTCGCCTCCGCCCCCCTGGGCACCAGCCCCGCCACCGCCTACATCGAATCCGCCGCCGGCATCTCCCAAGGCGGCCGCACCGGCCTGGTCGCCCTGGTCGCGGCACTGCTGTTCCTGCCGTTTCTGTTCCTGTCGCCGCTGCTGTCCCTGGTGCCATCCATCGCCACCGCCCCGGTACTGATCATGATCGGCGTGTTCATGATGGACACCATCACCAAAATCGACTGGCACTCCTATGAGGAAGCGATACCGGCGTTTTTGGTGATCCTGCTGATCCCGCTGACGTACTCCATTACCCTGGGCATCGCCCTCGGTTTCATCGTCTTCGTGCTGCTCAAACTGCTGATTGGCAAGGCCAATACAGTGAAGCCAATTATGTGGTGGGTGGCGGCGCTGTCGGTGTTTTTGGTGATGCGAGTGCAGTACTAAAAAAAAGATAACCACACCAATCACCGGACAAACCCAACCACTCAACAGGCCGAGCGTTAGCTCGCCTGCCGCTCTTGATCTGGCTTTTGATCTGGCTTGTGATCTTGATCCACAGGCCCCATCGGAAGGCTGAGTGGAGGTATTCATCCGGGGGGAGCGCGTAGCGCGGTGCGGCGAAGCCGCAGTCATCGAGAGGAGGTGCCAGCGAAGCCAACCGGAGGCGATGACCCACGGATGGATGCCGGAGCGAAGGTACCCCGAGCCTAAGCGAGGGGCCGGACGCTGGGGCAAAGCCTTTTGGTTCCTTTTCGGCGTTTGGAAAAGGGACTCGCTGTAAAAGCGAAACCATAATTAGCCGTTACCGCAGGAATGGATATGTACACCGTCAGTACGCCATCGCTAGCAGGCTAGCTCCTACAGTTCAACGCGCGTTTCTGCAGGAAGGGATGTGTACACCGTTAAGCAGCCATCGCTGGCAAGCCAGCTCCCACAGTGGTCGATCAACCCCCATTAAAACAAGGCCCCAGCCATGACCTACACCGTGATCCGCAACGCAATCATCTTCACCATCAACCCCCAGGACCAAGTCCTCGCCAACGGCCACGTGGTCATCCGCGACGGCCGCATCGAAGCCATCGGCCAGGGCGACCACATGCCCCTGCCCGCCGACGCCACCATCATCGACTGCAAAGGCCAAATGGCCCTGCTGCCCGGCCTGGTCGACGCCCACTCCCACTCCAGCCTGATGCGCGGCATCACCGAAAACATGCCACTGATGCAATGGCTGCCCTACTACCAACTCGAACACCGCGCCATGAACGCCGAGGACGCCTACCACGCCGCACGCCTGTGCTACCTCGAAGCGCTGAAAAGCGGCACCACCTGCGTCATGGACATGTACCGCTTCATGCACCGCTGCGCCGACGCCGCCGGGGAAATCGGCATCCGCGTTCACCTCGCGCCCTACGCCGCCGATCTGCCGGGCAAAGACTTCTTCGAAAGCCCCGAAGCCAACCGCACACTCATCGAAACCCACCACATGGCCCACGACGGCCGCGTGCGGGTGTGGATGGGCCTGGAACACCTGTTCTACTGCTCACCGAAATCCTATGCCCACGCCCGCGACTGCGCGCGCGACTACGGGATCGGCATCCACACCCACGCTTGCGAGCAGAAGGAAGAAGAAGCCGCCGTACTCGCACACTTTGGCAAACGCTCGATCCCCATGCTCGACCAAATGGGCATCCTCGGTGAAAAGACCCTGATCGCCCACTGCGTATGGCTCAACGATGAAGAAATCCGCCGCCTCGCCGACACCGGCACCGCCATCGCCCACTGCCCGAGCAGCAACGCCAAGCTGGCCAGCGGCATCGCCCGGGTCCCGGACATGCTCGCCGCCGGCATCCGCGTCGGCCTCGGCACCGACGGCAATGTGTGCAACAACAGCCTCGACCTGTTCGAAGAAATGAAATTCGCCTCGCTGCTGCAAAAGGCCCACCGCCTGGACGCCGCCGCGCTGCCAGCCAACGTCGCACTGCGCATGGCGACCATCGAAGGTGCTCGAGTGCTGGGCATGGACCAGGAAATCGGCTCGATCGAAGTCGGCAAGCGCGCCGACCTGCTGCTGCTCGACCTCGCCCAGCCGAACATGTGCCCGGTGGTCTGGGAAGGCACCAACACCAACGTGCTGTGGAACCTGGTGTACTCGGCCCGTGGCTCGAATGTGAAGACCGTAATGGTCGACGGCAAGATCCTCCTGGAAAACGGCCGCAGCACCCAGGTCGACGAAGCCGCCGTGCTCGCAGCTGCCCAGGCGCAGACCCTGCTGCTGATGGAACGACGCAAGGATTTTGCGCATACGCTGGTGCCGATGGTTTGAGGCAGGCGGCGCACCGAGCTGACCTGATCTAAAACGGTAGGAGCGAGCCTGCTCGCGATGGGGCCAGCACATTCAACATTAATGTCGACTGACACGACGCCTTCGCTAGCAAGCTAGCGCCTACAGGGGTTTGTGCTGGATCACAAAATCGGCGCACGCCTGCATTTATGAGCAATCCCCGGTACAGTGACCGCCGCCCTCCCTCAGGCCCGGCCCATGCAAAACGTCGATATGAAAGCGCTGCAGGTATTTTTCTGCCTGCTCAACGAATGCAACGTCACCCGCACCGCGCAGCAACTGAACATGACCCAGTCGGCGGTCAGTCATACCCTGGCGCGCTTGCGGTTGTTGTTCAATGACCCGCTGTTCGTCTCGATGGGCCGCGGCATGCTGCCCACCAGTCGTGCCCTGGCGTTGGTGGAGCCGCTGCAGCAAAGCCTGGATGCACTGCACAAGCTGATCGAGCCGATCAAAACCTTCGACCCGCTGAGCTTCGAGGGCAGTTTTGAAATCGCCACCACCGACTACATCGGCTTCATCCTCCTGCCCCGGCTGATGCAACGCCTGGCGCAGAACGCGCCCGGCGCCGAATTGAACATCCAGCCGCTGCGCCCGAAAGAAGACCTGAACCTGCTCAAGGACGGCAAGCTCGACCTGATCATCTGGAACGAAAAAAGCGCCCCGGCGAACTTTCATGTGCGCGATTTGTTCAGCGACCGCCTGAAGTCGGTGGTACGCGTCGGCCACCCACAGATCAACGGCAGCCTCTCCCTGGAACAGTTCCGCAACGGTCAGCACCTGCGCATCAGCAGCAATCACGGGGCAGTGCGCGAGGCCATCGACAGCCTCTACGAACAACACGAGATCCGCTGCAAGACCTCGCTGACGGTGCCGCACTTCCTGCTGGCGCATATCCTGATATCGCAGACCGACATGATCGGCATGATCGCTGAGCTGACCGCTCTGCGCATCGCCCGGGAGATTCCCCTGCAAGTGTTTGAACCGCCGGTGGCCGTGGCCGGTTTCACCGTGTCCCAAGTCTGGCACGAACGCCTGCACGCCGCCCCCGCACACAAGTGGCTGCGGGGCGAAATCAACGCGGTGGCTCAGGAAATCACCGAGGAACTGCAACAGTTTCGCGCCACACAAAGCGCCTCGACAGTCTGAGCCAAAAGCTTGCCGTTGGGCACCTGTCAACTTTGACAGTGGACGAACCCGGCACGGCCACCTATACCTTGAATTCGGCGCCGGCGAGCCATGCCAAGGTGCACGCTTTTCAGGGACGGCTTGAAGCATGCGCCTCTACGATTACACCGCCTATCCACGTAAACGAACCGACCACGCCATCTACGGTGAAGTGCTCGCCGACTCTGATCGCCACGCCAAGGCCAAGGTCCGAGCCTTGTGCCCGCGCTGCAAACGCATTGAATTGTCTGTTCTCAGTGAATACGAGCCTGCCCCGCCGCCCCTTGGCACACCGCCATCAAGCGAACGGCAAGTCGATTACAGCGACGATTGACGCGCCTCCCCATCACGCCCACCGCTGCGAACCGTTCGGGCCTCGCTTTGACCCGATGCCCACCGACATATTTCTAAATGTTATTTAAATATTACCAGTTAGTATTTTTAGAAATATCAAAAATCCTTTATCACTGTCCGCGTACCAACATTCGTTGAAGTGCCCGCAGGGCAACAGCGGATCAGCAGAACAGCTTCGACAGCAACAATCGTGACTGTTGAATCATAACGACAACCTATTGATTAATAAGTAATTATCAAGCAGGCACAACATTTGCTCTGTGTTCTGTACTCCTCGCAACAGACAACAGGACTACCTGAAATGAGCACACCGTTGAATGTCGTCGCCGTCTCTGGCGGCACCGGCCGCCCGTCGCGCACCCTGGCACTGACCGAGTCGATCCTGGCCGAACTGAGTCAGCACCTGCCGGTGAAAATCCACCTCATCGAACTGGGCGAGATTGCCCGTCCGCTCGGGGCTGCGCTATGGCGCTCGGAGCTGCCGGCCGAGGTCGAGCAGCAACTGCGCCTGATCGAAAACGCTGACCTGCTGCTGGTGACCTCGCCGGTTTATCGCGGCAGCTTTCCCGGGCATTTCAAGCATTTGTTCGACCTGATCGAACAGGACGCGCTGGTCGATACCCCGGTGCTGCTGGCTGCCACCGGTGGCAGCGATCGCCATGCGCTGGTGCTCGATCACCAGTTGCGGCCGCTGTTCAGCTTCCTCCAGGCGCTGACCCTGCCGATTGGCGTGTACGCCAGCCAGGGCGATTTCCTCGACTACCGCATCAACAGCGAAGCCCTGGCCACACGCATTCGCCTGGCCGCCGAGCGTGCCGCCGCGCTGTTCGCCGACTCCGCCCGCGCCCTGCGCAAGACTGCCTGATCAGCAAGGAAGCCGACATGAGTGTTCATCTTCACCCTGCGCAGTCGACCCCGCTGCAGACCGCGCGCTTGCTGGCCGCGCAATTTGCCGAGACCGCGGTCGAGCGCGATGCCCGCGGCGGCACGCCCAAGATCGAGCGCGATGCCCTGCGCACCAGTGGCCTGCTGGCCCTGAGCATCCCCCGCCAATACGGCGGCCTGGGCGCCAGCTGGAGCGAAACCCTGGCAGTGACCCGCGAGTTCGCCCGGGTCGACAGTTCCCTGGCCCACGTGTTCGGGTTTCACCACCTGATGCTGGCCACCGTGCGCCTGTTCTCGCGCCCCGAGCAATGGCAACCCTGGTTCGAGCAGACCGCGCGCAAAAACTGGTTCTGGGGCAACGCCCTGAACCCCCTGGACACCCGCACGGTGATGCGCACCTTCGACGGCTGGTACGAGTTCTCCGGGCAGAAAAGCTTCTGCTCCGGCGCCAGTGATTCGCAGATGCTGATCGCCTCGGCCATCGACGAACGGGCCGGTGGCAAGCTACTGATCGCGGCGATTCCCAGCGCTCGCTCCGGGATCACCCTGCACGGCGACTGGGACAACATTGGCCAGCGCCAGACCGACAGCGGCAGCGCGACCTTCGAACGGGTGCGCGTCGAGCACGGCGAACTGCTGCTCGATCCCGGTCCGTTGAGCACGCCCTTCGCCGGTCTGCGGCCGCTGATCGCACAGCTGCATTTCTCCAACCTGTTTCTCGGCATCGCCGAAGGGGCCTTCGAGGAAGCGCGCAATTACACGCTCAAGGAAAGTCGCCCGTGGTTCCGTTCCAGCGCCGCCCATAGCAGCGAAGACCCTTACGTGCTGCGCCATTACGGCGAGTTCTGGGTCGGCCTGGAAAGCGTCAGATTGCTGATCGAACGGGCCGCCGCCCAGCTCGATGCGGCCTGGGCCAAGGGTGAGGAATTGAGCGCCGAGGAGCGTGCACAACTGGCGTTGTCTATCGGCACCGCCAAGGTCGCCGCGACCCGCAACGGCCTGGACATCTGCAACCGCCTGTTCGAAGTCACCGGCGCCCGAGCCACCCACGCATCCCTGCGCTTCGACCGCCACTGGCGCAACCTGCGCACCCAGACCCTGCACGACCCGGTGGATTACCGCGTGCACGAATTGGGTGAATGGGCGCTGAGCGGCAAACGCCCAATTCCGTCTTTCTATTCCTGAGGCACGCTTATGCAACTGTTGACCCTGCCCCCGTCCCCGACCCTGGCCACTTCGATCAGGGCCACCGCCCAGGTCTTCGAAGACCCGCGATCACAAGCGTTGCTGGCCCATGTGCAGCAGGTCGCGCCAAGTGAAGCCAGTGTGCTGATCATCGGCGAGACCGGCACGGGCAAGGAGCTGGTCGCGCGCCACATCCACAACCTCAGTGGCCGGCGCAACGGGCCATTCATGGCGGTCAACTGCGGCGCCTTCTCGGAAAATCTGGTGGAAGCTGAACTCTTCGGCCATGAAAAAGGCGCCTTCACCGGCGCCCTGGCGGCCAAGGCCGGCTGGTTCGAGGAGGCCAATGGCGGCACGCTGTTTCTCGATGAAATTGGCGATCTGCCGATGCCGATTCAGGTCAAGCTGCTGCGTGTCCTGCAGGAGCGCGAAGTGGTGCGCCTGGGTTCGCGCAAGAGCATTCCGATCAATGTACGGGTGCTGGCGGCGACCAACGTCCACCTGGAGAAAGCGATCAACGCCGGGCACTTTCGCGAAGACCTCTACTATCGCCTGAATGTGGTCAGCCTGCAGTTGCACCCCTTGCGTGATCGCCCGGGGGACATCCTGCCGCTGGCCCGCCATTTCATCGCCGAATACAGCCGCCGTCTCGGCTATCAGGATGTCAGCCTCGCCGACGATGCCGTGCAGCGCCTGGCGAGCTACGACTGGCCGGGCAACATCCGCGAGCTGGAGAACGTCATTCACCACACCCTGCTGATCTGCCGCGACCGCCTGATTCGCGCGGATAACCTGCACCTGTCGAACCTGCGGATCGCCCGTGAAAACGACGACCGTCCGCGCGAGGAAAGCGCCGAAGAACTGCTGCAACGGGCCTTCAACAAACTCTTCGAGGAACAAAGCGGCGCGCTGCACGAGAAGGTCGAGGATGCGTTGTTGCGCACCGCCTACCGCTTCTGCCACCACAACCAGGTTCACACCGCCAGCCTGCTCGGGCTGTCGCGCAACATCACCCGCGCACACCTGATCCGCATTGGCGAACTGATGGTCAACAAGCGGCGCCCGGGGCAAAGTGCACAGGGCAACCGGGTGATCAATCTGTCGATTTGAAGGGCTGCGATTCCTGTAGGAGCTGGCTAGCCAGCGATGCGGCGGCCCGACAAGCCAGCGCCTACAGGGATTTTCGTATCACCACCGGCCGCAGGTGTTACACCGGTTCCAGCGCCTCGGCGCGGGCCTGCTCCAGTTCGCGCACCAGCGGCAACACGTGTTTGCCGAAGTACTCGACCTCTTCCTGGAAATGCAGGAAGGCCGAGAGGATCAGGTCGACGCCAATGGCTTTCAACTCGACGATACGCTCGGCAATCTGCCGGGGGGTGCCGATCAGGTTGGTTTTGAAACCGTCGTTGTACTGCACCAAGTCTTCAAAGCTCGACTTCGCCCAATTGCCCTCGCCTTCCGGGCTGGCCGCACCGGCGTTTTTTGCTTCGCCGGCAAAACCTTGCACGGCTTGCGGGTCAGCCTTGTCGATGATTTCGGCGAGCACTGCCCGCGCTTCGGCTTCGGTTTCACGGGCGATGATAAAGGCGTTGACCCCAACCTTGACCGAATGGCCGTTAAGCGCCGCCTTGGCCCGCAAATCGTCGACCTGTGCCTTGATGCCCTCCACGGTATTGCCGTTGGTGAAGTACCAGTCGGAGACCCGCGCAGCCATGTCCCGGGCAGCTCGCGAACTGCCCCCCTGGAAGATTTCCGGATGCGGACGCTGCAGCGGTTTGGGCTTGAGGCTGTAGTTGTGGAAGCGATAAAAATCGCCGGAGAAGCTGAAATTGTCCTGGGTCCAGATGCCTTTGAGGGCGCGGATGAATTCCTCCGAACGACGATAGCGCTCGTCATGGTCCAGCCACGGCTCGCCAATGGCGCGGAACTCACCCTTGAACCAACCGGAGACAATGTTCACCGCCACCCGTCCTTGAGTGAACTGGTCGATGGTCGCCAATTGCTTGGCCGCCAGCGACGGCGTCCACGGGCCCGGCAGGATCGCGGCGATCACCTTGAGCTTCTCGGTGGCGGCCAGCAACGCGTGGCTGATGACCACTGAATCGTGCTGATTATCCGCGCCGTAGCCGGCGGTGAAACGAATCTGCGACAGCGCGTAGTCAAACCCCGAGCGCTCGGCTATCCGTGCCAGTTCGCGGTTGTAGTCGATGTCCCAGCGGGTGCGCTGTTCGATCTTGCTGACCACCAGGCCACCGCTGACGTTGGGTACCCAGTAGGCGAATTTGATCGGTTGTTGGCTCATGGCAAGTACTCCAGTGATGACTCGGTTTCTCATAACGGGAGCAGCAACTGTGCCAGGTATAAATTGTGTTTTATTTCAATAAGATAGGCCAAATACGTAGCCCCGCAGCTGTTGCTCCATCAACAGTGCATCAACAAGCTGTCCGAGGATTCAACAGTCCGCATGCCCACCTCGCCGAGCAATCCCCTGTAAACACGGACTTCCCGGTAACGGCACGGCCTGTGCAATGACTCAGGTCCAGATTGCCGTCCCAGGAGAGTTCACATGACTGCCCAAGCCCAACACCTGCCGTCGCTCGCCAGCAGCGTCGACTACAACACCCTCGCCGCACGATTCCGCCCGATATTTGCGCGGATTGCCGCCGGTACGGTGGCCCGCGAGCGCGAGCGCAGCTTGCCCCACGAGCCGATCCAGTGGCTCAAGGAAGCCGGCTTCGGCGCCGTGCGCGTACCGCTTGAATTCGGTGGCGGCGGCGCGACCCTGCCGCAATTGTTCCAACTGCTGATCGAACTGGCCGAAGCCGATTCCAATATTGCCCAGGCCCTGCGCGGCCACTTCGCCTTTGTCGAGGACCGGCTCAACGCCCAGGCCAGCGGCTCGCAGGCGGTGTGGTTGCAGCGCTTCGTCGAGGGTGATCTGGTGGGCTGTGCCTGGACCGAAATCGGCGCGGTGAAGATCGGTGAGGTCATCACCCGAGTGTCGCGCCAGGGCGATCAATGGCGGGTCAACGGCACCAAGTACTACAGCACCGGCAGCCTCTATTCCGACTGGATCGATCTGTTCGCCCGCCGCGACGACACTGGCGCCGACGTCATTGCGGCCATCCGCACCCAACAACCGGGCGTCCAACAAAGCGACGACTGGGACGGTTTCGGCCAGCGCACCACCGGCAGCGGCACCTCGGTATTTGTCAACGCCGTGGTCGAGGAAGAAAACCTCATCGACTTCAGCACTCGCTTCAAATACCAGACCGCCTTCTATCAACTGGTCTTGCTCGCGGTACTGGTGGGCTCCGGCCGCGCCGCCCTGCGCGACTTCTCGCACGAGGTGGGCAAGCGCACCCGGGTGTTCAGTCATGGCGCTGCCGCGTCCACCGCCGAGGACCCGCAGATCCAGCAAGTGATCGGCAAGGCTTCCGGCCAGGTCTATGCCAGCGAGGCCGCCACCCTGCGCGCCGCCCAGGCGGCACAGGAGGCCTACCTCGCGCACTTCGCCGGCGACGCTGAGGCCGAACGCCAGGCCAATATCGCCGCTGAATTGGAGTCAGCCCAAGCCCAAGTGGCGGCGGTCGAGCTGATCCTGCGCGCCACCAGCGACCTGTTCAACACACTCGGCGCGTCGGGGACCAGCACCGCCAAGCAGCTTGACCGGCACTGGCGCAACGCGCGCACCGCGGCCTCCCACAACCCGGTGATCTATAAGGAACGGATCATCGGCGACTGGCACGTCAACGGTACCGAACCGCCTTATGTGTGGCAGATCGGTGGTGGCGCCAAGCAAGGCTGAAACCCAAGGCGCCCCGCATTCGACGGGGCGCCTCGGATTAACTCGGTCAGTCCAGCGCCGCCCCATTGAGGTAGTGGTCACCCAGGCGGCGACGCAAATGGGCCGGCGGTACACCTTGCCCTTCGGCACTCGGCCTGTGCAGTGCCCGGCCACTCCATTCCAGATGCAGTTCGCTGCCCCGTTGCGCCGCTTCAGCGGCGGCCAGACGCGCCTCGATGGCCGCGGCTGGCGAGTGCTCGGCCCAGTCCAGCAGGGCCTGGGCGGCGGCGACCCGCACCTCGAGATCACCGACAGCGGCGATCGCCAGGCTGTCGTTTTTCAATGGCCCTGCTTGCAGGTGCTCGACCAGCGCCCGTAGGGTGTTTTCGGCAAATTGCAAATCGGCGCGGCGAGTTGAATTAGGCATGGGAGGCTCCTTAGTTCCAGGAATGGCGAGAAGGTTTGACGCCGTTGAGGCGCTGATTACCGATCAGGTGAAACTTCCAGCGCACCGGGTCGTGCAGGGTGTGGGTGCGGGCATTGCGCCAGAAACGATCCAGACCCTGGCTGGCGGTCACCGTGCGCGTGCCGCCCAGTTCCAGCAGGCGTGTGGACGCCAGCAAGGCGATTTCGGTGGACAGCACCTTGGCCTGGCCAACGATCACCGAGGCGTGGGCGACGCTGTCTTCACTGGGCTCGGCGAGGGCCAGATCGACCGCTTGCGCCGAGCGCTGGAGAATGGCTTCGGCGGCGCGCAGGCGCCAGGCCAGGTCACCGATGGCGGCCTGACTCAAGGGGTCCTGGCGACCTTGCTCGAGGCCGCTGTCGGCCCAGGGTCGGGCCAGGCGAGCGACGCGCAGGGTCTCGGCAAAGGCGCCACGGGCAATGCCGGTGTCTACGGCGGCCTGGATAATCTGCGACACCGGGCCGTCGGCGGTCGGTTGATCGTAGGCTTTCCAGGCCGGTATGACGGCGCTGGCGGGAACGCGCACGCCATCGAGCAGAACCTTGCCGCTGGCGGTGATGCGTTGACCGAAACCGTCCCAGCTGTCAATCACTTGCAGGCCCGGTGTCTCGCGCGGGACAAAGGCTACGAACGGCCGGTTCAGTTCGTCGACACCGGCCACCGGCACGATATGGGCGAACAACGCGCCGGTGCAGTAGGCCTTCTCGCCGTCGAGCACGGCACTGTCGCCGTCGAAGCGGATCCGCGTTTCAAAGGCGGTGACGGTCTTGCTCTTGGCCTCGGAAAAAGCATTGCCAAAGCGATACCCCGCCAGCACCTTGGCCAGGTATTCGGTTTTCTGTGCCTCGCTGCCGGTGAGCAGCAGGTTGTTGAGCACGCCAAAGTGGTTCTGCGGCAATTGCCCCAGCGACGAGTCGACAGCGGAAATAATCGCCACCACTTCGGTCAGGGTGCGGTAGGACACCCCGGCGCCGCCATGGCTTTGCGGCACGGTAATAGCCCACAGGCCACTTTCGGAAAAACGCTCCAGCTCGGCCCACGGCAGGCGCCGGTCACGGTCGCGCTCCAGGGCTTCACGGGCAAAATCCTCGGCAAGCCGCTGCGCCACCTCAATGGCTTCGGCGTCACTGCGGATGATATGGGCCGGGCGCCTGGGAGCCGATGTGGCCTGCTCGGGCAGGTGGGATGGGGATGTGGCACTCATGGGTTGACTCCATTCGATGGCGGTTCTGGAAGCACGAGCACGCGCCCATGCAAAGTGTTGAAGCGGTGTGGCTGGGTGAACAGCGTGATGTCTGCATTTACCGCAGTGGTCCGGCTTGGTCAGGGCACTTCAGCCCGCCTTACCCCCCAGATAAAAACGCTGAATATCCTCCCGCGCCGCCAGCTCGCTCGCCGCGCCCTCACCCACCACCCGGCCGTTTTCCAGGATGTAGGCATGGCTGGCATGGCGCAGGGCGACGTTGATGTTTTGTTCGGCGATCAGGAAGCTCATGCCTTCGCGGGCGTTGAGTTGGGCGACGATCTCGAATATCTCCTCGACAATGATCGGCGCAAGTCCCATGGACGGCTCGTCGAGCAGCACCAGGCGTGGCCGGGTCATCAGGGCGCGGCCGATGGCGAGCATCTGCTGTTCGCCGCCAGAGGTCAGGCCGGCCTGGGTCTTGCGCTTGGTCTTGAGCCGCGGGAACCAGGCGTAGATCCGCTCCAGGTCCTGCTCCAGTTCAAGTCGTGACGGCTTGCGCAGGAAGCCGCCGCTGCGCAGGTTTTCCTCGATGGTCAGGTGGGCGAAAACATGTCGCCCCTCCAGCACATGGACGATGCCCTGGCGCGCCAGCTGATTGGCCGCGACCCCGGCGGTATCCGCCCCGGCAAAACGAATCTGTCCGCGACTGACCTTGGCGCGATCCGCCTGGACCAGCCCGGAAATCGCCTTGAGAGTGGTGCTCTTGCCGGCGCCGTTGGCTCCCAGCAGCGCGACGATGCCGCCCTGCTCGACCTTCAGCGACACCCCGGCGACGGCCAGAATGGCGCCGTCGTAAATCACTTCGATGTCGTCCACCGCCAACAATTCGCTGGCGCTGATGACGGGCTGAACACGCGGGTTCATCACGGCATACCTCCCGGGCACAGCAAGCGCCCGCTGATCAGTGGGTGCTCGGTGTTACTGCTCAACGCTGCAATCGCGGGCCGTCACGCCCTTCTCTTTGGCGTACTCGGCCGCCTTGGCATCGATCAACGGGCGCAAGGTCGCGCGATCCGCCTGAATCCAGTCGGTCACCAGCGTCCACTGCGCACCATCCCACTGCTGGACCTTGGCCGCGCCGCCGCCCTCATGGTCGCTGCAGGACAGCTTGAGCGGCTGCATCAGGCCGAGAAAACCGATCTCCTTGAGCCGCGCATCGCCCAGGTCCAGGTGCTCCAGGCCCCAGCGTCCTTCCTCGCCATTGAGCGGTCGGTTGCCAAACTTTTTCTGTCCGGCTCGAATCGCTTCCACGGCAATCGCTGCGTTCACCAGCCCAGAGTTGTAGTACACGCTGCCGAAGCTTTTCGGGTCCTTGAGGTCGCTCTTGCCCTTGTCGAGGATGTGTTCCTTGATGCGCTGGTGGATGTCGAAATTGCTCCCGCCCGGGTACGGCGTCAGCGCCAGATAACCTTTGCCGGCTTCAGCGGCGGGCAACACGTCTTCGTTGGAACTGGCCCAGATGTCACCGACGATACGCTCCACCGGGAAGCCGAAACGTGCAGCGGTCTTGATCGCCACCGGGGTCGACACACCCCAGGTGCGCAGGAACACCCAGTCCGGTTTCAACTGGCGGATCTGCCGCCACTGCCCGGCCTGCTCATTGCCCGGATCGGCCACCGGGATCTGGATATTTTCGAAGCCATATTTCTCCGCCAGCAGCGCCAGCGGGCCCTGGGTTTCACGACCATAGGCCGAGTCGTGGTAGACCGTGGCGATCTTCTTGCCACGCAGTTTGTCCAGCCCGCCTTCACGCTGGGCCACGTAATTGATGAAGGCCGAAGCCTCGCTGTAGAAGGTCAGCATCACCGGAAAGTTGTAGGGGAAAATGCTGCCATCGGTGGCTTCGGTGCGTCCGTAGCCGAGGGTAATCAGCGGGATCTTGTCGGCCTCGGCCTTGCTCGCCAGGGCATAGGCCGCCGGCGCACCGTTGGGTTGATAGACCGCCACCGGCGCACCATTGAGGCCGTTCTTAAAGCGCTCGTAGCACTCGATGCCCTTCTCCGCCGTCCATTCAGTCTCGCACTCCTGCCAGACCAGCTTGACCCCGTTGATCCCGCCCTCGACTTCGTTGATGTAGCGCAGGTAATCGATCATCCCGGCCCACACCGGAATCCCGCTGGAGGCGTAGGCACCGACGCGGTAGGTGGCCATAGGGATGAATTGTTCGTCGCTGGCCGCCTGGACCAGGGTCGGCAGCAGGGCCTGCAGGCCGAGGCCGAGCACCGCTGCGATAAGGGTACGTTGCAAGGGTTTGCGCATGAGGGATCACTTCTATTGCATGAGGTGTGAGGTGTCCCCTCCCGTCGTCGGGTCAAGGCGTGGAAGATGAAATGTCTAGAAGCGCAGCGGCCAGGTCTTGAGCCGTTCGCGCAGGTCGCCAAGCAGGCGGATCAGGCCTTCCGGCTCCTTGATCAGGAACCAGATGATCAGCGTGCCGAAGATGATTTTCTGCAGGTTCTGCAACTGTCCGGCGTCGACGCTGCCGCCGAACAGCCATTGCCCGCCATGGTTGAGCAGGATCGGCAGCAGGCTGATAAAGGCCGCGCCGATGAAGTTGCCGGCGATGCTGCCCATGCCACCGATAATGATGATGAACAGGATCTGGAACGAGCGGTTGATGTCGAAACTGCCGGCGCTGGCGGTGCCCAGGTAGGCGAAAGCCCAGAGCGCGCCGGCGATGCCCAGGTAGAACGAACTCACGGCAAAGGCCAGTCGTTTGTAGCGATCCACCGGGATGCCGACTACCGAGGCGGCGGTGTCCATGTCGCGGATCGCCATCCAGTTGCGCCCAACCTGGCTGCGCACCAGGTTGACCGCGACCCAGGTCAGCAGCACCACGCAGCTCAAGGTCAGCAGGTAGCGCCCCACCGGCGAGGCCAGGCTGTAGCCGAACAGTTCCAAGCGCGGCGCGCTGATGGTGCCGGACGAGGCGAAGTTGTAGAACCAGGGAAACTTGGCAAACACCCACTCGAGGAAAAACTGCGCCGCGAGGGTGGTGACCATCAGATAGAAGCCCTTGATCCGCGCGCTGGGAATGCCAAACAGCAGGCCGACAAACGCCGCGATCAAACCGCCGCCCAGCAGCGCCAAAGGCAGTGGAATGCCCGGCACCCGCAGCAGCAAACCGTAGGTGGCGAAGGCGCCGACGGCCATGAAGCCGGCAGCACCCACCGAGGTCTGCCCGGTGTAGCCGGTCAGCAGGTTGAGGCCGAGGCCGGCCAGTGACAGCACCAGGAACGGGATCAGGATCGCGTTCAGCCAATAGTCATTACCCAGCAGCGGCAGGCCGACAAAGGCCACCAGCAGCAACAGGCCAAGGCTCAGCGGCCAGCGGCGGCGCAGCAGGGTCAGGGGCGCATCGTCGAAACTCGCGGGAATGCCCGTGGTAGTCGTCGTCATGGGGTCACACTCGCTCGATGGCACGGTCGCCGAACAGGCCGGCCGGGCGGATATAGAGAAACGCCAGGGCAAGGAAATAGGCGAACCAGGGGGTGATGCCGCCGCCGATCAGCGGACCGATATAGGCTTCTGCGAGGTTCTCCGCGGCGCCGACAATCAGCCCGCCGACAATCGCCCCGCCAATCGAGGTAAAGCCGCCGATGATCAACACCGGCAACGCCTTGAGCACCACCAGCGACAGCGAGAACTGCACGCCCTGGCGCGCGCCCCAGAGCAGCCCGGCCACCAGCCCGACCATCCCGGCCACGGCCCAGACGATCTGCCAGATGCGGTTGAGGTTGATCCCCAGGGACAGCGCGGCCCGGGTGTCATCGGCCACGGCGCGCAGGGCGATGCCGATCCGGGTTTTGTTGAACAGCAGCGCCAGCACCGTCACCAGCCCCGCACAGACCCCGGCGGCAACCAGGTCAAACTGACTGATCATGATCTCGCCGAGAAACACCGGCACATCGTCGATGCCCAGGTCCAGCGCACGCACCTGGGCGCCCATCAGGCCCTGGGCCAAGCCTTCGATGATGAACGACAGGCCGAGGGTGGCCATGAACAGAGTGATCTGCGAGCGATTGACCAGCGGGCGCAGCACCAGGCGCTCGATCAGCAGCGCGCCGATGATCATCACCAGCAGGGTCAGGGCAAGCGCCAGGGCGAACGGTACGCCCTGCTCGTGCAGGCTGACAAAGGTCAGTGCGGCGAACAGCAGCATCGAGCCCTGGGCAAAGTTGAACACACCGCTGGCTTTGTAGATCAGCACGAAGCCGATGGCGACCAACGAGTACATGGTGCCGGCGAGCAGGCCGCCGATCAGGGTTTCAAGAAACAGATTCATCAGTGCACCGTCCCCAGATAAGCCGCGATCACCTCGGGGTTGGCCTGGACTTCGGCGGGCGTACCGTCACCGACCTTGCGCCCGTAGTCGAGCACCACCACGTGGGCCGAGAGGTCCATGACCACCTGGATGTCGTGTTCGATCAGAATCACCGTGGTGCCCAGGTCGCGATTGATGTCGGCGATAAACCGACTCATCTCCTGTTTCTCCTGGGCGTTCATCCCGGCCATGGGCTCGTCGAGCAACAGCAGGGTCGGCTGGGCGATCAGCGCCCGCCCCAACTCCACACGCTTTTGCAGGCCGTAGGCGAGGCTGCCCACTGCCACGTCGCGCCAGGGTTGCAGGGCGAGAAAATCCAGCACCTGCTCGGCCCGCGCATTGAACTCCCGCGCCTCACGCCGCGCCCGTGGCAGACCCAGCGCCTGTTCGATGAACAGCGTGCGTTGCAGGCGCGACAGGCCGGTGAGCAGGTTATCGAGCACGCTCATCTTCTTGAACAGCGCGTTGTTCTGGAAGGTCCGTCCGATGCCGCGACGCGCAGCAGTCAGGGGATGGGGCCGGCGTAACGGCTCGGCGTCGAACAGCAGTTCACCGGCGTCGGCGCGATACACGCCATTGAGGATATTCAGCAACGAACTCTTACCGGCACCGTTGGGGCCGATCAAGGCGCAGATCTCGCCGCGCTGTACGGCGAACGATAAATCGTTGATCGCCTTCACGCCCTTGAACGACAGGGAAATATTGCGCACCTCCAACAATGCGCTCATGCCGCACGCTCCAGCACGTCGTGCAGCCAGTCCAGACGCGCCGGCGCACTGGCCGGCGTGTCGATACGGCTGACCCGGTGCAAACCCAGCAAGTGTCGCACCCGAGCCTTGAGCCAGCGGCGCAGACCACGACGCGGATCGGCCAGCACCCACTCACACAGACGCCGGCGCCAGGTGCCCTGGGGCGCCAGCCGTGCCTCGATCTCATCGGCCACCTGACGGGCGCGCTCGCTGGACATCAACAGCGCGGTCGGGGCGATGTCCTGGCGGTCGCGACTGGCGGACTCGAGGGTTTCGGGGAACGCCAGACCTTCGCCACTTTGCAACCAGCGGCTGAGTACATGCTGCAGGCCGAGCGGCCAGTGGGTGTCTTCGTCGACCCATACCACCGGGTCCCTGGCGACCTGGGACCAGCCCTGCTGCGCCTGCTCCAGCGGACCGCTGAACAACACACTCAAGGGCGCCGCGTGCAGCCCGCCCTCGCCGGCCTTGCTGGCCTGGGCGCTGAACACCTGCAACGGAGCGAAGCGCTGCAACTGGGCCTCACGCCACAGCGCCACGGTTTCGCGACGCTGGACGAAAGCGAAATCGGGACGTAGCAGCCGCACCTGGCGTTGCAGGGTTTCGCCACGGGCCTGTGGGCTGATCACCTGGCTGATCCCGCCGAGGCTATGGGCCGCCAGAGCGAGGATCAGCAACGACGGTTCGTAGGCTCCACTCAAGGCCAGGCGCGACGTGTCGGTAAAACCCTGCTGACGCAAACCGGCCGCCGCGCGCTCCACTTCCCGCAGCACGTCGATCCAGCGCCAGGCCTTCCACACGCCCTGGCGACGGTGACGCAAAGCGATCTGCAGCGGCTTTTCGGTGGCCCAGCGGCGCAAGGCGCTCAAGGCGAAATCCGGCACGTCATCGACCTGCCGCGGACTGAGTTCATGCACGCTCATGGGCTGGCTCCCGCTTGATGGCACTGGTGCTGTGGCCCTTGCCAAGGTCGCGATAACTGGCGGCAGGATGGTTGTCGGCCAGGCGCGGGCCGTCACCGAACAGCTTGTCGCGCAGGGTGCCGGCGGCGTATTCGGTTTTGTACACCCCGCGTTTTTGCAGCTCGGGCACCAGCAGTTCGACCACGTCGCGGAAGGTTTCGTGGGCCAGGACGTAGGCGAAGTTGAAACCGTCGACGTCGGTTTCCTCGACCCAGGCCTGCAACTCATCGGCCACGGTCTGCGCGCTGCCGACGGTCAACGGCCCGAAGCCGCCAATACCGACCCAGTCGGCCAACTCACGCACGGTCCATTGCTTGTTCGGGTCGGCCGTGGAAAAGGCTTCGACCGCCGACTGGATCGCGTTGGTATGGATGTGTTTGAGCACCTGGTCGGGCTGGTACTGGCCGAAGTCGATCCCGGTCCAGCCGGACAACAGCGCCAACGCGCCTTCGTAGCTGGTGTAGGACTTGAGTTCCTGCCACTTGGCCTGGGCCTTGGCGTCGGTCTCGTCGACAATCACTGTCTGCAGGTTGAAAATCAGAATCTTGCGCGGATCACGCCCGGCCTCGGCGGCGCGGCGGCGGATATCGGCCACGGTTTTTTTCAAGATCACTTTCGACGGTGCGGCGACGAACACGCACTCGGCGTGCCCGGCCGCGAAGCTCTTGCCACGGCTGGAAGCGCCTGCCTGGTACAGCACCGGCGTGCGCTGCGGCGAGGGTTCGCAGAGGTGGATGCCGGGCACCTGGAAGTATTTGCCCTGATGGCGGATCTCGTGAATCTTGCTCGGATCGCTGAACACTCGATGCTCACGATCACGCAGCACCGCGTCGTCTTCCCAACTGCCTTCGAAGAGTTTGTACAGCACCTCAAGGTATTCGTCGGCGTAGTCGTAGCGGGCATCGTGATCGCTCAACGCTTTCTGCCCGAGGTTGCGCGCGCCACTGTCCAGATACGAAGTGACGATGTTCCAGCCAATGCGGCCCTTGGTCAGGTGATCGAGGGTCGACAGGCGCCGGGCGAAGGGATACGGATGCTCGAAGCTCAGCGAGGCGGTCAGGCCGAAGCCGAGGTGTTGGGTGACCGCCGCCATCGGCGTAATCAGCGCCAGCGGATCGTTGACCGGCACCTGGGTGGCCTGGCGGATGGCAGCCTCGCCATTGCCATTGAGCACGTCATAAATGCCGATCACATCGGCGATGAACAGCCCGTCGAACTTGCCGCGCTCCAGCAACTTTGCCAGATCGGTCCAGTACTCCAGGTCCTTGTATTGCCAGGAGCGATCCTTGGGGTGCGCCCACAGGCCAGGTGACTGGTGGCCGACACAGTTCATCTCGAAGGCATTCAAACGGATTTCACGGGGCACGGTGCAGCTCCTTTTCGCTGAACTTGATGGCATCTTGCGACGCGTCTTGATTCAGCTAAACAGGATTCATGCCAATAAATTTAATTGTTTATATTCAATAGGTTATGTAGTTCTTAAATGCCCGAAGCAATGCCTGCACGACAACAGCCTGTTGAACGACTGTTGCTGCACGGACAGTAGGTTTATGCGTCGTTTTTGTATTTCTGTGGGACAGATCGCAGTTGTGGGACTGCCGTACTTATCTTCGTGGTGTTAGCTTGGAAATGTCCTGTTTCATTTGCACGACACTTCCTACTCAATACTCCGCAAAGGAATGCCCCCCACGATGGACTTTTCACTCAAGCACCTGGCCGCCACCACCCTGATGCTCGCCAGCCTCGCGGCGGTCACCACGCCGGCCCAGGCCAACATCACCCCACAACAGAGTGCGGCCATTCTCAAGACCTTCAACGACCCATCAGTGAAGGACTTCCGCGATTTCCTCGGTAGCCTGGCGAAAAGCGATCTGTCCAAGACTGACGACCTCCGCCCGGCCATCAATGCTTTCCTCGACAACAAGAGCCTGAGCGCCGAACAGCAGAATGAAATCTATCGCCTGCTGGGCCTGTACGCCCGAGTGAAATACGGCAGTGCCGCCACCGAGACCCTGCGCGAACTGGTGGCCATCCCCACCTTTCAGGTCGAGGGCGTGGCCCAGCACGACAACCCCGAATTCATCAAGATCGCCGACAAGATCAAGAGCCTGGCCGAGTCCTTCAACCTGAGCTTTCGCAACGTCGACAACCGCGTCTACGAAATCTCCCTGCCCGGCAGCGGCGACGAGGTGGTGGGCATTCACGCCCACGCCGACGTGGTGCCGGTGACGCCGGAAAACTGGGTGCTGGAAGACGGCACCAAGCTCGATCCGTTCAAGGTCACGCTGATCGGCGACCGCATGTACGGGCGCGGCACCGAAGACGACAAGAACGGCATCGTCGTGACCCTGTACGCAATGAAGATCATCAAGGAAGAAAAACTGCCGCTGGCGCGCAACTTCAAACTGCTGGTGGACACCACCGAGGAAACCACCGGCGATGCCATCCCCTACTACTTCGAGCACAACCCGACGCCCAACTACAACTTGGCGCTGGACGGTGGCTACCCGGTGGTGATTGCCGAGAAAGGCTACGGCACGGTCATGGCCAACTTCCCTTTGCGCAAGGCCGAGGGCAAAGGCGCCGAGATCACTTCGATGACCGGCGGCCTGGCGACCAACCAGATCCCCTCGACCTCGGTGGTGACCCTGGTCACTGAGCAGCCCGCCGAATTGGCGGCAAGCCTGCAACAGGCCGGTAGTGACTACGCCAAACGCAATGGCGGCGACTTCAAGGTCAGCGCCAAGGTGGTCGGCAAGGATGTGCAGTTGGTCGTCACCGGCGTGTCCGCCCACTCCTCCGAGCCCGAGTCAGGGGTCAACCCGGTGGCGCGGATGCTCGACTTGCTCAACAGCCTCGACGGCAAGGTCGCCCTCAAGCACAACGCCTACACCGACGCCGCACGCTACGCCGCCGACAACTGGGGCCTGGACTACCTGGGCAACAAACTGGGGGTCGGTTTTGCCGATGACTTCATGGGCCCGCTGACCACCTCGCTAACCTACGTCGGCAATGACAACAAGGCCTTCAAACTGGCGGTGAACCTGCGCGTACCGAAAGGCAAATCGCCGGAAACCCTCAAGACCGAGATCGCCGACAAACTCAGCGCCTGGAGCAAGAGCACCCACACCGCCGTGACCTTCGACTACTCCATCGCCGAACCGATGTACCGCAACCCCGAAGGCGAATGGGTCAAGGCGCTGCTCGCCGTGGCCACGGAAAACCTCGGCATGCCGCACAAATTCGGCACCTCCGCCGGCGCCACCTCGGTCCACGAACTGCCCAACGGCGTGCAATTCGGCCTGGCCATGCCCGACGTCAAATACACCGGGCACAACGACAACGAGTTCAAGACGGTTGAACAGTTCATGCTGGATCTGCAGATTGTGACCGAGATGATGGGGCGGATTGGGCAGTTGCCGAAGCTTTGATGGATGGGTGCGGGCTTGCTGTTGGGGTGGGTCCGCCGCGTACACTGGGCCATCTCATAAATCCAAGGGCACGGCATGCTAATCGTCTTCAGCGGACTTCCCGGCACAGGAAAAACCACCATCGCCAAGGCGCTCGCCGCTGCAACGGCTGCCGTTTACCTGAGGGTCGATACGATCGAGCAAGCGATTCGCAATTCGGAGGTACTTGCGCGAGACGTTGGATGCAGTGGCTACCGAGTCGCCAATGAGCTGGCGCTGAGCAACCTTCTGCTTGGCCAAACCGTTGTCGTGGATTGCGTCAACCCCGTCGCAGAAAGCCGAAGCGCATGGAGCGATATCGCCGCCAACGCGGGGGTGGAATTGGCCAATGTGCAGGTGATTTGCTCCGATGCAGATGAACACCGGCGCCGTGTCGAAACCAGGATTTCTGACATACCGGGCCTGATGCCACCGACCTGGGAGTCAGTGCTGGGCCACGAATATGAACAGTGGAATGAGGCGGTGTTTTGCCTGGACACTGCTCAAGCATCTGCAGCGCAAGCCGTTGCGGTTATTGTCGAGCGGTTGCGGCTCGAGCGATAGCGTCGCGAAAAGTTCTAGCAGCACCATTTTGTAGGAGCGAGCCTGCTCGCGATGAACCTGAGGCCGCCGCGTGCATACAGACAGCACGCGTTATCGTTGACGTCCATCGCTACGGTGCGACGATTCGACAGATTCGCTCCTACAGGGATTTGATGCCGGAGACAGGACTCAACCCCCGGCCCAACCACCACGCCCACAAAGCGCAGCAGTCGGCCGGAAACCGTCGTTCAATAACCTTGTCTGCTATCAGGCAAAGTTCAGCGCGCGGTCCGAGGTTTCGTCCTTGATGCGGGTCGGCAGACCCATGACTTCCAGTGCCGCGAGGAACGGCTCGGCGGGCAGCTCTTCGACGTTGACCATGCGGCTGACGTCCCAATCGCCACGGGCGACCAGCAGTGCGGCGGCGACAGGAGGCACGCCGGCGGTGTAGGAGATGCCCTGGCTGTCGGTTTCGGCGAAGGCTTCTTCGTGGTCGGCGACGTTGTAGATGAACACTTCGCGCGGCTGGCCATCCTTGGTGCCTTTGACCAGGTTACCGATGCAGGTCTTGCCGGTGTAGCCCGGGGCCAGGGAGCCTGGATCCGGCAGCACGGCCTTGACCACTTTCAACGGCACGACTTCCAGGCCTTCGGCGGTCTTGACCGGTTGCTCGGAGAGCAGGCCGAGGTTTTTCAGGACGCTGAAGACGTTGATGTAGTGCTCGCCGAAGCTCATCCAGAAGCGCACGTTGGCGATGCCGAGGTTCTTCGAGATCGAGTGCACTTCGTCGTGACCGGTCAGGTACAGGTTCTGTACGCCAACCACAGGCAGGTCGTCGGTGCGCTTGACTTCGAACATGGTGTTGCTGGTCCACTGGCTGTTCTGCCAGCTCCATACCTGTCCGGTGAATTCGCGGAAGTTGATTTCAGGATCGAAGTTGGTCGAGAAATACTTGCCGTGGGAACCGGCATTGACGTCGAGAATGTCGATCGAATCAATGCTGTCGAAATACTGTTGTTGCGCGAGTGCCGCATAGGCATTGACCACGCCCGGATCGAAGCCCACGCCAAGAATGGCGGTGACGTTCTTCTGCTGGCATTCCTCGAGGTGTTTCCACTCGTAGTTGCCGTACCAGGGTGGGGTCTCGCAGATCTTGCCTGGCTCTTCGTGGATCGCGGTGTCCAGGTAAGCCACGCCGGTATCGATGCAGGCACGCAGCACCGACATGTTGATGAAAGGTGAGCCGACGTTGATCACGATCTGTGATTCGGTGTCGCGGATCAGTGCCTTGGTCGCTTCGATATCCAGCGCGTCGAGCGAATAGGCTTTGATCTCGGCAGGCACTTTAAGGCTGCCTTTGAGGTTGACGCTGTCGATGATGGCCTGGCATTTGGAGATGTTGCGCGACGCGATAGCAATACGACCGAGTTCGTCGTTGTGCTGCGCGCACTTGTGGGCCACCACCTTGGCGACACCTCCTGCACCAATGATAAGTACGTTCTTCTTCAATTTCTCTCTCTCTCCTTCTTGCGCCAGCTTACGAAAGGCTGGACAGGTAGTCGTTGTAACCAAACTCACGAACCACTTCGACTGTACCGTCGAGTTGTTTCACTACGATGGACGGCATTTTCAGGCCGTTGAACCAGTTCTTTTTGACCATGGTGTAGCCCGCAGTGTCGATGAACGACAGGCGGTCGCCGATAGCCAATGGACGGTCGAATTGATACTCGCCAAAGATATCGCCGGCCAGGCAGGATTTGCCGCAGACCATGTAGGTGTGCTCGCCGTCGCTCGGCGCCAGCTTGGCGTTCAGGCGGTAGATCAGCAGGTCCAGCAGGTGGGCTTCGATGGAGCTGTCGACCACGGCCAGGTGCTTGCCGTTGTACAGGGTGTCGAGCACGGTGACTTCCAGCGAGGCACTGTTGGTGATCGCCGCTTCGCCCGGTTCCAGGTAAACCTGTACGCCGTACTTCTCGGAAAACGCCTTCAAGCGCGCGCAGAATGCGTCCAGGGCATAGCCTTCACCGGTGAAGTGAATGCCGCCGCCGAGGCTGACCCACTTGACCTTGTGCAGCAGTTCGCCGAAGCGTTCTTCGATGGTGCACAGCATCTTGTCGAACAGGCTGAAGTCGCCGTTCTCACAGTTGTTGTGGAACATGAAGCCGGAGATCTGCTCGATCACGCCTTCGATCTTCACCGGATCCCATTCGCCCAGGCGACTGAACGGACGCGCCGGATCGGCCAGCAGGTAGTCGGAGCTGCTCACCTGCGGGTTGACGCGCAGGCCACGCACCTTGCCTTCGCTGCGTTCGGCAAAACGCTGCAGCTGGCTGATGGAGTTGAAGATGATCTTGTCGCTGTTGTCGAGCATCTCCTCGATCTCGTCATCGGCCCAGGCCACGCTGTAGGCGTGAGTCTCGCCGGCAAACTTCTGGCGGCCAAGCTTGAGCTCGTAGAGCGACGACGAGGTGGTACCGTCCATGTACTCCTGCATCAGATCGAACACCGACCAGGTCGCAAAGCACTTGAGCGCCAGCAGAGCCTTGGCCCCGGATTGCTCGCGTACGTAGGCGATTTTCTGCAGATTGGTCAGCAGTTTGGTTTTATCGATGAGGTAGTAAGGGGTCTTGATCATTCCAGCCTCCGGCTAGGCCAGCCAAAAAAGAGCGGTATTGTGCCTACAACGGACGGATATCGAAAGGCATTCGGTTGCAAGCGGTCTGCAGGGCCGGTGGGTGGGGCTTTGAGGGAGGGGAAATGCCGTAGTTTTTTTGCGAGCAGGCTCACTCCTACAGTGCGGGGGTCCACTTGAACTCAAATTTCAGGCAAAAAAAAGCCACTCGATTGAGTGGCTTTTTTAGAACTTGGAGCGGGAAACGAGACTCGAACTCGCGACCCCGACCTTGGCAAGGTCGTGCTCTACCAACTGAGCTATTCCCGCGTCTTGGTGGGCGTATTCTAGCGAAATTCGAATACGCGTCAAGCCCTTGATTCAAAATAGTTTTATTTTTTGTCCAGATCGGTTTTCAGGTGCGGCCAGGCGGCGCGCAGGTAGTGCACCATCGACCACAAGGTCAGGCCGGCGGAAAGCATCAGCAGGACGTAGCCCACCAACACCCAAAAGCTGAAGTCCGACGGATTGGCCAGCAGGATCACCAGCGCCAGCATTTGCGCAGCGGTTTTCCATTTGCCGAGGTTGGACACGGCCACCTGGGCCCGTGCGCCGATTTCGGCCATCCACTCGCGCAAGGCGGAGATGACGATTTCGCGACCAATGATCACCGCCGCTGGCAAAGTCAGCCACAGGTTGGCGTGCTCCTGGACCAGCAACACCAGGGCCACGGCGACCATCAGCTTGTCGGCCACCGGGTCGAGAAACGCCCCGAACGGTGTGCTCTGTTCCAGCCGGCGCGCCAGGTAACCATCCAGCCAGTCCGTCGCCGCGGCGAAGGCAAAGACCGAACTGGCAGCCATATAGCTCCAGTGGTATGGCATGTAGAACAGCAAAATAAAGATCGGGATAAGCAGGACGCGTAGAACGGTGATCAGATTAGGGATATTCATCGGCACAACTGGCTACGAGGTGAGGGGGCATTCTACTCGCTGTGCAGGTTTGCATAAATCAACTCTGCGAGCTTTTTACTGATCCCTGGTGCTTTGGCGATCTCTTCGATGCTTGCACGAGACAGCTCCTGCAATCCACCAAAATGTTTCAACAGGTCGCGACGACGGGTCGGCCCTACCCCAGCCACGCCTTCGAGCGTCGAGGTGCGACGGGTTTTACCACGACGGGCACGGTGACCGGTAATCGCAAAACGGTGGGCTTCGTCACGGATCTGCTGAATCAGGTGCAGCGCCGGCGAGTCGCCGCGCAGGGTGAATTCGTGGGCGGCGTCATTCAGGTAGAGGGTTTCGAAGCCGGCCTTGCGCGTCGCGCCCTTGGCCACGCCCAACAGAATCAGGTCGGGCACCGCCAATTCATTGAGCACATCGCGGGCCATCGACAACTGGCCCTTGCCGCCGTCCACCAGCAGGATGTCCGGCAACTTGCCCTCGCCGTCCTTGAGTTTGCTGAAGCGCCGGGTCAGGGCCTGGTGCATCGCCGCGTAGTCATCGCCCGGGGTCACGCCTTCAATGTTGTAGCGTCGGTAGTCGGACTTCAGCGGCCCTTCCGGCCCGAACACCACGCAGGACGCCACCGTGGCTTCGCCGCTGGAGTGACTGATGTCATAGCATTCCAGGCGCTGCGGTGGCTCATCCAGCTTGAGCACTTCGGCCAGGGCGTCGAAGCGTGCGGCGACGTGCTGACGATTGGCCAGGCGCGCGCTAAGCGCCTGTTCGGCATTGGTCACCGCCAGCTGCTGCCAGCGCGCCCGCGTGCCGCGCACCCTGTGGCTGATGGTCAACTCGCGACCACGCAACTCGTGAATGGCTTCGATCAGTGCCGGGAAGTCCTCGTGGACCACGTTGACGATCAGCTCGCTGGGCAAGTCGCGTTCCGGACTGCTGATGAAATACTGTCCGAGAAATGCCGCCATGACCTCGGCGACTTCTTCCTCGATACCCACCTGCGGGAAAAAGTTCTTGCTGCCCAGCACCCGGCCACCGCGCACGCTGATCAGGTGTACGCAGGCGCCACCCGGATTGACGAACGCGGCGACCACGTCGACATCGCCAGTGCCGCCTTCCATGCTCTGCTGGTCCTGGACCCGGCGCAGCAGGGAAATCTGGTCGCGAAATTCCGCCGCGCGCTCGAAGTCCAGGGTGCTGGCCGCCTGCTCCATGCTCGCCGACAGCTCGTCGGTCAGGGCATTGCTGCGGCCTTCGAGGAACATCACCGAGTGCCGCACATCCTCGGCATACACCTCGGGCTCCACCAGGCCGACACAGGGAGCCTTGCAGCGCTTGATCTGGTATTGCAGGCACGGCCGGGTACGGTTCTTGTAGTAACTGTCTTCGCACTGGCGGACGAAAAAGGTCTTCTGCAGCAGGCTCAGGCTTTCGCGGATCGCACCGGCGCTGGGGTACGGGCCGAAGTATTTGCCCTTGGCCTTTTTCGCGCCGCGATGAATGCTCAGGCGCGGGAACGCGCCATCCGAGAGGAACACGTACGGATAGGACTTATCGTCACGCAGCAGGATGTTGTAGGGCGGCCGCCATTCCTTGATCAGCGTCTGCTCGAGCAGCAGCGCCTCGGTCTCGTTGGCGGTGATGGTGGTTTCGACCTGGGCGATACGCCCCACCAGGGCGGCGGTTTTCGGCGCGAGACCGGTCTTGCGAAAGTAGCTCGCCAGGCGTTTTTTCAGGTTTTTGGCTTTGCCCACGTAGAGCAGGCGCGCATCGCTGTCGAACATGCGATACACACCGGGGCGGCCACTGCAGGTCGAGAGGAAGGCAGCAGAATCGAACGGATCAGTCATTGTCAGAGGCTGGCATCGACCATGCCATGACGCACCGCCAACAGCGTCAACTCGACGTCACTGCTGATCGAAAGCTTTTCGAAAATGCGGTAGCGGTAGGTGTTAACGGTTTTTGGCGACAGGCAGAGTTTGTCGGAAATGATCTGCACCTTCTGGCAGCCGACAATCATCAGGGCAATCTGGATCTCGCGCTCGGAGAGGCTGTCGAACGGCGAGTCGTTGCTCGGCTGCACCGACTTGATCGCCAGTTGCTGGGCGATTTGCGGGCTGATGTAGCGCTGGCCGGCAAACACCAGACGGATCGCCTGGACCATTTCGTTGAGCCCGGCGCCCTTGGTCAGATAGCCGGCGGCGCCTGCTTGCAGCAGGCGCGTGGGGAATGGGTCCTCTTCGCAGACGGTGACCGCCACGACCTTAATGTCCGGGTGGCTGCGCAGCAGTTTGCGGGTGGCTTCGAGGCCGCCGATGCCAGGCATCTTGACGTCCATCAGCACGACATCGGGTTTCAGTTCGCGCGCCTTGAGCAGGGATTCTTCACCTGACTCGGCCTGGCCGACTACTTGCAGGCCATCGATGTCCGCCAGCATTCGCGTGATACCTGTACGAACGAGATCATGGTCATCGACTACTAGCACCCTAATCAAGCAGACACCCCGCGATATAGTCTTTTGTTGGTTGCCGGACACCTTAGCAAAAAGCATCCGGCAGACCTAGCGGCAGGCGCGATAAAAAAAGCTTTCGACACAACTTGCAGCGCTTGTGGCAAACGCCTTACAGACGTTTCGTCACAGTCCTGGATACCGATCTTCAAGCGTCCGCCAACGAGCGCCACTCAGCGCCCCAGCCTTGCACTTCACGCCGGGCGATCAACAGCCCATCGCCGACGCCGGGAGCGGCAGCGAGCAACGCGCCGTCCGCCGTCCAGACCGCACTGCGTCCCGCCGACTCCCAGCCACCGGTCGCACCGCCGTGGTTGGCCATCAACACCAGCATCGAGTGCGTGGCGGCGTAGCCTTGCAGAAGTGCGCTGTCCACCCCGTAGCCCGCAGGGCTGATCAGCACGCCAGCGGCATACACCTGGGCGCCGTCGGCCGCCGCCGCAGCGGGATGACTGGCATGGCAGAAGTCCGCGCACACCGCCAGCGCCACCCGGGTGTCATCCAGGGTCAAGGGCGCACCACCGTTGCCCGCGGCAAACGCCCGCTCCTCGCCCGGGTGCAGATGCTGTTTGCTGTAGACCGCCAATGAGCCATCTGCAGCCAGCACCAGCGCGCCAATCAGCACCGGTCCCTCGGGGTTGAGGCGAATCGGCATGCCAACCACCGCCGTGACAGCCATTTCCCGCGCCAGTTCGCGCAACGGCTGCAATACTGC
Organism: Pseudomonas fluorescens; assembly: GCF_019212185.1. Taxonomy (NCBI): domain Bacteria; kingdom Pseudomonadati; phylum Pseudomonadota; class Gammaproteobacteria; order Pseudomonadales; family Pseudomonadaceae; genus Pseudomonas; species Pseudomonas fluorescens. The sequence continues at coordinate 2,702,397 of NZ_CP078138.1, read as the reverse complement.
GGCGTCCGGGGCGATTGCCAGGTCTGCGGCCAGGTCAGGCTCGTAACCGGTCAGCGACAATTCGGGAAACACCAGCAACTGCACGCCCTGCTCCGCGGCGGCCTGGATGAAGCGCTGGTGCCGGAGGATGTTGGCCGGCAGGTCGCCGGCGATGGAGATCGATTGGGCCGCGGCGATCGTCAACGTGCTCATCAGTGCTTTTCCTTGATGGGGTGCGTGAAGCAATCGCCGAGTCTGGCATAAAGCGCTGCTCGACTTCAGTCATTCACCGCGATAGCAATTTCCCATTGAAACCCTGCACCTGCCTCTAGTAAGCTCGACGAATTGAACGGAGACAGACCCCATGTTGCATTGCCCTTCCCAGCTATCCACCGTCAGCGCCCTGCGCTCGGTTGCGGCTGCGCGGGCGAACGGTGTCTGCACTCCGGCAGCGTTTTATTTTGGGTATTGGTTTAGCCACTGGCGCGCCTGATACCGACACGGCGGCCACTACTCAAGGGGTCGCCTGCCAGAGAATTCTCAACCCCCGGTCGGCTCCCCGACCGGGGGTTTTGTTTTTTCAGCCCCTCAACTTTTCGCGACATCACTGACTTCAAGGAACAACGACATGAACTACGCCACTTATTACCGTTACGACTTCAGCGCCTGGCGATTTAGCAAGCTCCGTTCGGGACAGCCTGCCGCCTCCGATCGGTCGCCTATCGGTGGCACGCACTCACATCCGGCCAATACGGCCAATTGTCGAACACCCCTGTAGGGCCGAGCGCGCGGGCATGAACCCGCCGCCAGCCGAGGAAGCCTGAACATGAACTCGTCCATCTGCGCGTTGCCACTGACCACCCTGAATTCGGCCAATGAAGCCCTGACCCAGCGTCTGCCCAGCTCATTGCAGCTCAAGCAACAACTGCCCCTGACCCTGGCCCTGAGCCAACAGGTCGCCGCCCATCGCCAGGCCGTACGCGCCATCCTCGACGGCACGGACCCGCGCCTGCTGGTCGTAGTCGGTCCCTGCTCGATTCACGATCCGCAATCAGCCCTCGAATACGCCGCCAACCTGGCTCGCCTGGCCACCGACGTCAGCGATGAAATGCTGATCGTGATGCGCGCCTACGTCGAAAAACCACGCACCACCGTGGGCTGGAAAGGCCTGGCCTACGACCCGCACCTGGATGGTAGCGACGACATGGTCGGCGGCCTGACCCTGTCCCGCGAACTGATGCGTGAAATGCTGCGGCTCGGTCTGCCGATTGCCACCGAACTACTGCAACCGATGGCCGCCAGCTACTTCGACGACCTGTTGAGCTGGGTGGCGATTGGCGCGCGCACCACCGAGTCACAGATTCACCGGGAAATGGCCAGCGGCCTGGGCATGCCCGTGGGCTTCAAGAACGGCACCGACGGTGGTGTTGGCGTGGCCACCGATGCCATGCGCTCGGCCGCCCATCCGCACCGCCACTTCGGCGTCGACAGCCAGGGACACCCGGCAATCATCCAGACCCCGGGCAACCCCGACACCCATTTGGTGCTGCGCGGCGGACATCGCGGCCCCAACTACGACGCGCAGAGCGTGGCGCAGATCGAGGGCGACCTGCAGCGTTTGAACATCACGTCGCGGATCATGGTCGATTGCAGCCACGCCAACAGCGGCAAAGACCCGCTGCGCCAACCCGAGGTCTTCGCCAACGTGCTGGCCCAGCGTTTGGGCGGCAATCGGTCGCTGATCGGCATGATGATCGAGAGCCACCTGTTCGAAGGCTGCCAGCCGCTCGGCGCACACTTGCGCTACGGCGTCTCGGTGACCGACGGCTGCCTGGGCTGGGAGGCGACCGAGCGTATGCTGCGGGGCGCAAGCGAGCAATTGCGGGCATGCGCCAGGGTGGCGAACGCCTGAGTCCAACGCCGACCGACGGATGCCGCTTTCGCCTCTGTTAGCAGGCTTGGGCAGGCGTCCTCGGCGATTGCTCCTACTATCACTGCTACGTCTTCGACTATTGACAGCGGCTTTTTCACACAGCCGCCCCTGGCGGGCCTGGATTAGAGTTAGGCGGTGACACCCCCTCAGAACTCACAAACAGGCACGCCTATGCAACGGAATGCAAGCACGCTCTATCCCATCCTGCTGGTGCATGGCCTTTTCGGCTTCGACAGCATCGGCAAATTCGATCTCTTCCATGGAATCCGCCAGGCCCTGAGAAATGCCGGCGCCCAGGTGTTCATCCCGTTCCTTTCGGCCACCCATAGCAATGAAATGCGCGGGCAACAATTGCTCGAGCAGATCGACCGGGTCCTGGCCGGTACAGGAGCACGCAAAGTCAACCTGATCGGCCACAGCCAGGGCGCTCTCGCGGCGCGTTATGCCGGGGCGGTGGCGCCAGACAAGGTGGCTTCGGTCACTTCGGTGAGCGGTCCCAACCACGGCTCGGAACTGGCCGATTGTCTGCGCAAGGCACTCAAGCCCGGGGAGCTGCCCGAGTACATCGCCGTCGCCGCCTCGACGCTGTTTGTCGAATTCCTCGGCTACCTCAGTGGCCGGCAACAGATCCCGCACAATGCCATCGCCGCCCTCAACGCCCTGACCACCGAAGGCGTTGCCCTGTTCAACGAACAGTACCCCCAAGGGCTGCCGAGCACCTGGGGTGGCCAGGGCGCGCAAATCGTCAACGAGGTTCACTACTATTCCTGGAGCGGAACGCTGCAGGGACCGATATGGAAGGAAGGCCTCAATGCCCTCGACCCGCTTCACACATTCTGTCGTGGGTTTTCGCAGTTCTTCGATCGCGAAGCCGGGCAGAACGACGGCATGGTCGGACGCTTCAGCTCGCACCTGGGCACCGTGCTGCGCTCCGACTACCCCATGGACCACATGGACAGCATCAACCAGACTGCCGGCCTGGTACGCAGCGGCATCGACCCCGTCGACCTGTACCTTGAACACGCCGAGCGCTTGAAAAAGCAGGGGCTTTGATCCGCCTGTTGCAGGTTATTTTCGACCAGCGGCCGGTTGCTGGCGGATCAGGCGTTAGATTGACAAGAAATAGCCCACTGAATCCGGTAGGCTCAGCATCTTTACCGAACATTGAAAGGAGATTCTTCCCATGGCCAAAGCCACTGCCCGTCACATCCTGGTTGCCAGCGAAGCCAAGTGCAACGAACTCAAGGCCCAGATCGAAGGCGGCGCTGATTTCGCCGAAGTTGCCAAAGCCAACTCCACTTGCCCATCGAGCCGCCAGGGCGGTGACCTGGGTTCGTTCGGTCCTGGCCAGATGGTCAAGGAATTCGACACAGTGGTGTTCAGCGCACCGGTCAACACCGTACAGGGCCCGGTCAAGACCCAGTTCGGCTACCACCTGCTGGAAGTGACCAGCCGCCAGGATTGATCCCTCGCGCCTGAGTTGAACAACGGCCCACCTTTTGGTGGGCCGTTGTGTTTGTATAGGACCATCGATCACCCGGCTCTTAAGGCTGACAATGCGACTGGCTTTCTCCTCCTTCATATTCACCGCCCTGGCCTTGCTGCTGAACGCCGCAGCCGTGAACGCAAGTCCCCAGCACGCCCTGACCGTGTACGGCGAACCGGCCAAATACCCCGCCAATTTCAGCCACTTCGCCTACGCCAACCCCCTCGCACCCAAGGGCGGCAGCCTGCGTCGCTCGGCGATTGAAATCGGTCGTTTCGACCATGTCTCGCCCTACATCGACAAAGGCATCGGCGTCAGTCAGCTCGACGGCATGGTCTATTCGCCGCTGGCCCAGCGCTCCCTCGATGAGCCCTACACCGTGTACGGCCTGGTGGCGGAAAAAATGGAGCGCGCCGAAGACGGTTTGTGGCTGCGTTTCTACCTCAATCCCAAGGCGCGCTTCGCCGATGGCACCCCGATCACCGCCGAGGATGTGCGTTACACCTTCGACCTGCTGATGACCCAGGGCAGCCTGCGCTACCGGGCACAATTCGCCGACGTCAAAGGCGTCGAAGTCGAATCGCCGCGCGTCGTTCGCTTTGATTTCAAGAACAATGAAAACCGTACCCTGGCGCTGGACATTGCGACCCTGCCGGTGTTTCCCGAGCATTGGTGGAAGACCCGCGACTTCGCCAACGGCGGCGGCTACGAAGCCCCGCTGGGCAGCGGTCCGTATCGGGTGAGCAAGGTCGATTCGGGGCGCAGCATCAGCTTCCAGCGCAACCCTGACTGGTGGGGCAAGGACCTGCCAGTGAGCCGCGGCCTGCACAACTTTGACCGCTTCAGCATCGAGTACTTCGGCGACACCGACGTCGCCCGCCAGGTGCTGCGCGGCGGTGCCTATGACTACAACCGCGAGTTCTCCGCCACCGCCTACTCCATCGGTTACGACAGCCCGGCCCTGAGCGATGGCCGCCTGCAGAAGGCCCATCTGGCCAAACAGGGTCCGCAGCCGTCCCAGGGTTTTGTGTTCAACCTGCAGAATCCGATCTTCCACGACCGCCGCGTGCGCCAGGCGCTGGCGATGCTCTGGGATTTCGAGTGGAGCAACCGGCAGATGATGCGCAACCTGTACATCCGCCAGCAGAGCTTCTTCTCCAACACCGAACTGGCCGCCCGCCAGTTGCCGGATGCCGCCGAACTGGCGATTCTCGAACCGCTGCGCGGGCAGATTCCCGACGAGGTCTTCAGCCAGGTCTTCGAAGCACCGAAAACCGATGGCAGCGGGCTGATCCGCGACAAGCAACTGCAAGCCCTGGCCCTGCTCGAGGAAGCCGGCTGGAAACCCGACGGCGATCGCCTGGTAAATGCCCGGGGCGAGCCGCTGGCATTCACTTTCCTGATCAGCCAGAACGGCATGGACCGCCTGCTGCTGCCGTGGAAACGCAACCTGGCGCAGATCGGCATCAACCTCAACATTCGCCTGATCGACGCCTCGCAATACGTCAACCGCCTGATGAGCCGCGACTACGACATGATCGTCACCGGCTACCCGGTCACCACCTCGCCGGGCGGCGAGCTATTCAACTATTTTGGTTCGGCGGCGGCCAACGACCCTGGCTCGAACAACTACATGGCGCTGCAAAATCCTGCGGTCGATCGATTGATCAGCGGCCTGGTTCGGGCCACCACTCAGACCGACATGCTCCGCCATGCCCATGCCCTCGATCGGGTGCTGCAATGGAACTACTACTGGATCCCCAATTACTACCCGCCAGGCACTTCCACCGTGTGGTGGAATCGCTTCGGCATGCCGGCGATTCCGGCGAGCAACGACGAAGCCATCGAGACCTGGTGGGAAATGAGCAGCACCGCGCTGACCAATGAGCAGATGGCCGCCGAGCGCATCAAGCGCGGCCAACCCGGAGGACCTCACTGATGCTGGCCTACGTCCTGCGGCGCCTGCTGCTGATCATTCCAACGCTGGTGATCATCCTGCTGGTCAACTTCATCATCGTCCAGGCCGCACCCGGCGGCCCGGTGGAACAAGCCATCGCCCACCTTCAGGGGATCGGAAGCGGCGCCAGTGTCGTCGGCAGTTCCGGGGATGGCCTGAGCCGAGGGTCGCGGGCCAGTCGTGGCCTCGACCCGCAACTGATCAAGGACATCGAGAAACAGTACGGCTTCGACAAGCCAGCCCACGAACGCCTGTGGCTGATGCTCAAGAGCTACGCGCAACTGGACTTCGGCAAGAGCTTCTTTCGCGGCGCCACGGTCACCGATCTGATCCTCGAAAAAATGCCGGTGACCATTTCCCTCGGCTTGTGGGCGACCCTGATCACCTACCTGGTGTCGATCCCGCTGGGCATCCGCAAGGCGGTGCATCACGGCAGCTCGTTCGACGTCTGGAGCAGCACCGCGATTATTCTCGGCTACGCGATGCCGGCTTTCCTGTTCGCCATGTTCCTGATCGTGGTGTTCGCCGGTGGCACCTCGCTCAACTGGTTCCCGGTGCGCGGCCTGGTCTCGGAAAACTTCGAACAGCTGTCGACCCTGGGCAAGATCACCGACTACTTCTGGCACCTGGTGCTGCCGGTGACCGCGCTGGTGGTCGGCGGCTTCGCCACCCTGACCATCCTCACCAAGAACTCGTTCCTCAACGAAATCACCCGCCAGTACGTGGTCACCGCTCGCGCCAAGGGTTTGAGCGAGCGCCGGGTGCTGTATGGCCACGTGTTCCGCAATGCGATGCTGCTGGTGGTCTCGGGGATTCCCCAGGCATTCATCAGCGTGTTCTTTGCCGGCTCGCTGCTGATCGAGGTGATCTTCTCCCTCGATGGCCTCGGGCGCATGAGCTATGAGGCGGCGGTGTCGCGGGACTATCCGGTGGTGTTCGGTTCGCTGTTCATCTTCACCCTGTTCGGCCTGCTGATAAAGCTGGTGGGCGACCTGTGCTATACCCTGGTCGACCCGCGTATCGACTTCGCCGCGAGGAACGCCTGATGCTCACGCTCTCGCCCCTGGCGCGCCGCCGCTTCGAACGCTTCAAGAAAAACCGCCGTGGCTGGTGGTCGCTGTGGCTGTTTATCGGCCTGTTCCTGCTGACCCTCGGCGGCGAGATGATCGCCAACGACAAACCCCTGGTGCTGAGCTACCAGAACAGCCTGTATTTCCCGGCCTTCAAGCGCTACACCGAGCAGGAGTTTGGTGGGCAACTGCCGTTCCAGGCCGACTATCGCAGTGAATATGTGCAGAAGCTGATCAAGCAGGACGGCGGCTGGATGCTGTTCCCGCCGATCCCGTTCAGCGACGACACACCCAACTACGACCTCAACCAGCCCGCGCCGAGTCCGCCGTCCCGGGTCAATTGGCTGGGCACCGACGACCAGGCGCGTGACGTGCTGGCGCGGGTGATCTTTGGCGCGCGGGTGTCGATCTTGTTTGCCCTGGCGCTGACCTTAATCAGCGCCCTGATCGGCATCGCCGCCGGCGCCCTGCAGGGTTATTACGGCGGCTGGGTCGACCTGATCGGCCAGCGTCTGCTTGAGGTCTGGTCGGGGTTGCCGGTGCTGTACCTGCTGATCATTCTGTCGGGTTTCGTCGAACCGAATTTCTGGTGGCTACTGGGGATCATGGCGCTGTTTTCCTGGCTGGCGCTGGTGGACGTGGTGCGCGCCGAGTTCCTCCGTGGGCGCAACCTGGAGTACGTCACGGCTGCCCGCGCCCTGGGCCTGAGCGACCGCAAAGTGATCGTGCGGCACATCCTGCCGAACGCGATGAACGCCACCCTGAGCTACCTGCCGTTCATTCTCACCGGGGCGATCTCCACCCTCACCGCCCTCGATTTCCTTGGCTTCGGCATGCCCGCCGGCAGCGCGTCGCTGGGCGAATTGATCGGCCAGGGCAAGCAGAACCTGCAAGCGCCGTGGCTCGGCCTGACGGCGTTTTTTACCCTGGCGCTGATACTTTCTTTATTAGTGTTTATCGGCGAAGCCTTGCGCGACGCCTATGATCCCAGGTCTTGAGGCGGACTTTAGCCATGAGCGACAACCTGATCGAAATCCGTGACCTCGGCGTCGCCTTCAACGGCCAGGTGGCGGTGCGCAACCTGTGCCTGGATATCCGTCCCGGCGAGTGCCTGGCGCTGGTGGGCGAATCGGGGTCGGGCAAATCGGTGACGGCCCACTCGATCCTGCAACTGCTGCCCGAAACCGGCACCAAATCGTCCGGCAGCATTCGCTATCGCGGCCAGCAATTGCTCGGCGCCGATCCGAGCGTGCTGCGCTCGTTGCGCGGCAATCGTATTGCGATGATCTTCCAGGAGCCGATGACCTCACTCAATCCGTTGCACAGCATCGAAAAGCAGATCGGCGAAACCCTGCTGGTGCACAAGGGCCTGGGCGGCAAGGCGGCGCAACAACGCATCCTCGAACTGCTCGAGTTGGTGGGCATCAAGAAACCTGTTGAGCGCCTCAAGGCCTACCCGCACCAACTGTCCGGCGGCCAGCGGCAACGGGTGATGATCGCCATGGCCCTGGCTTGCGAGCCGGAGTTGTTGATTGCCGATGAGCCGACCACCGCGCTGGACGTTACGGTGCAGCGCAAGATCCTGCTGCTGCTCAAGTCGCTGCAGCAGCGCCTGGGCATGTCGTTGCTGTTGATCAGCCACGACCTCAACCTGGTGCGCAGCATCGCCCAGCGCGTCTGCGTGATGCGCGCCGGCGAGATCGTCGAGCAAGCGCCCTGCGAGACTTTGTTCAGCACGCCGCAGCACCCTTACAGCTGCGTGCTGCTCAACGCCGAGCCGGAAGGCGAAGCCCTGGCCCGCGACGAGCGAGAGGCGGTACTGGAAGTCGACAACCTCAGCGTGCGGTTCCCGCTGGGTGGCGGCTTGTTCCAGCGCAAGCAGTGGCTGCAGGCCGTGGACGGCATCAGCCTGAGCCTGCAGCGCGGCAAGACCCTGGGCATCGTCGGCGAGTCGGGATCGGGCAAATCCACTCTCGGCCAGGCGATCCTGCGCCTGCTCGACTCCGAGGGCAGTATCCGCTTCCAGGGTGAAGCCCTCGACCGCCTCAATCAGAAGCAACTGCGGCCGTGGCGCAAGAAAATGCAGGTGGTCTTCCAGGACCCGTTCGGCAGCCTCAGCCCGCGCATGTCAGTGGCGCAAATCATCAGCGAAGGCCTGGAAGTGCACAGCCACTCCAGCGCCGAGCAGTGCGATGCGCAGGTGATCCAGGCGCTCAAGGAAGTCGGCCTCGACCCGCAAAGCCGCCACCGCTACCCCCACGAGTTCTCCGGTGGCCAGCGCCAACGCATCGCCATCGCCCGCGCCCTGGTGCTCAAGCCGGCACTCATCCTGCTCGACGAACCGACCTCGGCCCTCGACCGCACCGTGCAGAAACAGGTGGTCGCCCTGCTCCGCCAACTCCAGGACAAACACGGCCTGACCTACCTGTTCATCAGCCACGACCTCTCGGTCGTCCGCGCCCTGGCCCATGACATGATCGTGATCAAGGATGGCAAAGTGGTGGAGAGTGGTGCCAGTCATGATGTGTTTGAAAAGCCCCAGCATCCGTACACCCGGGAATTGCTGGCGGCGGCGCATCCTGGCGCCTGATCTTGAGCACAATTAACCTTTGGACACCCCCATGACCACCCCCGACGCCCTCCCCGACTACGAACGAGTCCGCAGCCTGGCGATCCGCTCGTTGTTCGAGATCATCGAGCAGTCCAGCGAGGGCACGGTGATGGTCGACCGTGACGCCAATATCGTCTGGATCAACGAGCGCTACGCCCGGCGCTTTGGCCTCGAGTCGGCCGACGTGGCGATCGGCAAGCCCTGTGAAAGCGTGATCCCCGGCAGCCTGTTGCGCCAGGTGGTGCGCACCGGGCGGCCGATCCTGCTGGACATGCAGGACACCCCCAAAGAGCCGCTGGTGGTGATGCGTCTGCCGATTCACGACGACGCCGGCGCGGTGATCGGCGCCATTGGTTTTGCCTTGTTCGACGAGCTGCACAGCCTGTCGCCCATGCTCAAGCGCTACCTGAGCATGCAACAGGAACTGGCCTCGACCCGGTCACTGCTGCGGGCGCGCCAGGCCAAGTACACCTTTGCCCACTTCATCGGCACCAGTGCCGCCAGCCTCGAGGTCAAGCGCCGCGCACGACGTAGCGCCAGCACCGAATCACCGGTGTTGCTGCTGGGCGAAACCGGCACCGGCAAGGAATTGCTTGCCCAGGCGATCCACGGTGCGTCGCCACGGGCGCACAAGGCCTTCGTCAGCATCAACAGCGCGGCGATTCCCGAGGCCTTGCTGGAAGCCGAGTTCTTCGGCACCGCCCCCGGCGCCTTTACCGGCGCCGACCGCAAGGGCCGCCCAGGAAAACTGCAGATCGCCCAGGGCGGCACGCTGTTTCTCGATGAAATCGGCGACATGCCCCTGCCACTGCAAAGCAAGTTGCTGCGGGTGTTGCAGGAGAAGGAATTCGAACCGGTGGGCTCCAATGAAATGCTGCAGAGCGATGTGCGGATCATCGCCGCCACCTCCATCGACCTCGAAGCGGCGATCCGCCGTGGCGAGTTCCGCGCCGACCTCTACTACCGGCTCAATGTCCTGCCGATCCAGGTGCCACCGCTGCGCGAACGTCTCGATGATTTGCCCGCACTCAGCGAAGCGATTCTTGAAGAGTTGCGCAGCCAACATGAACTCAATGGCGAAGCGCTGACGTTGCTGGGCCAGCATGCCTGGCCGGGGAATATTCGTGAGTTGCGTAATGTGCTGGAGCGGGCGGCGCTGTTGAGTGATGACCTGGTGCTTGACGCCGGGGAAATTCGTGCGGCGATTGGCAGCCTGGTCCCGGTGTCGCACAGCGCCTCGACCGCCATTCTACCGCTGGCGAACGAGACCTTCAGCGCCGCCCGCGAGCGTTTTGACCGGCAGTTGATTGAGCAGGCTTTGGCGCAATGTGGCGGCAAGGTGATCGAGGCGGCGGCGCGGTTGGGGCTGGGCAGATCAACCTTGTATAAGAAGATGGTGGCGTTGGGGATTGGCGAGTCTCAATAGAGAGACCCAAGTCTTCCTTTAGAGACGCGCTTTACGCGTTTCACTGGCAAGCCAGCTCCTACAGGGGGCCGCGCGTGCCCTTGGCTGGTTTGTCGGGTCGCCGCATCGCAGCGAAAGGGCCGGAACAGCCAACAAACATCTCAAAACAGAGATAAATCTTGAGAAAACATCACAATAATAGAAACTAATTGTTATAAATCAACAACTTATAAACCTGGCACAAATCCCGCTATAGCACTCTCCCACACGCTTCACCTCAAAAAAATAACAATCCAGGAGACACACCATGAGTGTGATCATCGCTTTGGCAGCCCTCGCGCTGTTGATGCTCGCCGCTTACCGTGGCTACAGCGTTATCCTCTTCGCCCCCATTGCCGCCCTTGGCGCCGTCCTGCTCACCGACCCTTCCGCCGTTGCGCCCGCCTTCACCGGCGTGTTCATGGAGAAAATGGTCGGCTTCATCAAACTGTATTTCCCGGTATTCCTGCTCGGTGCGGTGTTCGGCAAGCTGATTGAGCTGTCCGGCTTCTCGCGCTCGATCGTCGCCGCCGCCATCCGCGTGCTCGGCACCCGCCAGGCGATGCTGGTGATCGTGCTGGTCTGCGCCCTGCTCACCTACGGCGGCGTGTCGCTGTTCGTGGTGGTGTTCGCGGTGTACCCGTTTGCCGCCGAGATGTTCCGTCAGAGCAATATCCCCAAGCGGCTGATCCCGGCGACCATCGCCCTCGGTGCGTTTTCGTTCACCATGGACGCCCTGCCCGGCACCCCGCAGATTCAGAACATCATCCCCAGCACCTTCTTCAACACCACCGCCTGGGCCGCACCGTGGCTGGGCCTGATCGGCACGATTTTCGTGTTCTGCGCCGGCATGCTGTTCCTCCAGCGCCAGCGCAACAAGGCGCTGCGCAACGGCGAAGGCTACGGCACTGAACTGCGCAACGAGCCGGAAACCGCTGAAGACCTGAAACTGCCGAACCCCTGGCTGGCGATCTCGCCGCTGCTGGCGGTGGGCGTCATGAACCTGCTGTTCACCCACTGGATTCCCCAGTGGTATGGCAAGACCCACAGCCTCAGCCTGCCGGGCATGAGCGCACCGGTGACCACCGAAATCGCCAAGCTCACCGCGATCTGGGCGGTTCAGGCGGCGTTGCTGGTGGGCATCCTGATGGTCTTGGTGTTTGGCTTCCAGGCGATTCGCAGCAAGCTCGCCGAAGGCAGCAAAAGCGCGGTCAGCGGCGCCTTGCTGGCGGCGATGAATACCGCCTCGGAATACGGTTTCGGCGCGGTCATCGCTTCGTTGCCAGGCTTCCTGGTACTGGCCGACTGGCTGAAAAGCATCCCCAACCCGCTGGTCAACGAAGCGATCACCGTGACCCTGCTGGCCGGTATCACCGGTTCCGCGTCCGGCGGCATGAGCATCGCCCTGGCCGCCATGGCCAATGACTTCATCGCCGCCGCCCACGCCGCGAACATTCCGCTGGAAGTGCTGCACCGGGTCGCCGCCATGGCCAGCGGCGGCATGGACACCCTGCCGCACAACGGCGCGGTGATCACCCTGCTGGCGGTCACCGGGCTGACCCACCGCGAAGCCTATAAAGACATTTTCTGTATTACGCTGATCAAGACGCTGGCGGTCTTCGTCGTAATCGCAACCTTCTATGCCACCGGCATTGTGTGAGGCAACCATGACCACCCTGAATGGCAAGACCGCACTGGTCACCGGCTCCACCAGCGGCATCGGCCTGGGCATCGCCCTGAGCCTGGCCAAGGCTGGCGCCAACCTGATTCTCAACGGCTTCGGCGACGCCTCGAAGGTGATTGCCGAGGTCGCACAATTTGGCGGAAAAGTCGGCCATCACCCGGCCGACGTCAGCGACCCGACTCAGATCGCCGACATGCTCGCCTACGCCGAACGCGAGTTCGGCGGTGTCGACATTCTGGTCAACAACGCCGGCATCCAGCACGTCGCGGCGGTGGAAGAATTCCCGGTGGAGCGCTGGGATTCGATCATCGCGATCAACCTGTCGTCGGTGTTCCACAGCACTCGTCTGGCCTTGCCGGGCATGCGCGCCAAGGGCTGGGGGCGGATCGTCAACATTGCCTCGGTGCATGGCCAGGTCGGTTCGCTGGGCAAGGCCGCGTACGTCGCCGCCAAGCACGGGGTGATCGGCCTGACCAAGGTGGTTGGCCTGGAGACCGCCACCAGCAATGTCACCTGCAACGCGATCTGCCCCGGCTGGGTGCTGACGCCGCTGGTACAGAAGCAGATCGACGACCGCATCGCCAGTGGCATCGACCCGCAACAGGCACAACACGACCTGCTGGCCGAGAAGCAGCCGTCACTGGAATTCGTCACCCCGCCGCAACTCGGCGAGCTGGTACTGTTCCTCTGCAGCGAGGCCGGCAGCCAGGTGCGTGGCGCAGCCTGGAACATCGACGGTGGTTGGTTGGCGCAGTAAACAGCGACACCCGACAACAATAAAAATCAGGGAAATCCAATGTCAGAGATCTTGTGGCAACCCAGCGCCGAGCGCATCGCCAACACACGCATGGATGGGTTCCGGCGCCTGTGCAACCAGCGCCTCGGGCTGGACCTCGACGACTATCCGGCCTTGCATCGATGGAGCATCGAGCATCGCGAAGACTTCTGGCAGGCGATCGTTGATTTCTTCGATGTGCGCTTCGTCGAACCGCCCGCTACGGTCTTGCGCGAAGGCCCAAAGATGCCCAGCGCCGAGTGGTTTCCCGGAGCGACCCTGAACTTTGCCGAACACCTGCTGCGCCGCCGCGACGACGGCGTGGCGGTGGTGGCAATCGGTGAGGACGGCCAGCGCGAACAACTGACCTTTTCCGAACTGGCATCCCACGTCGCCGGCCTGCAAAAGAGCCTGCAAGCCGCCGGTGTTGGCGTCGGCGACCGGGTCGCGGCGTGCATGCCCAACACCTGGCAGACCCTGGTCGGCATGCTCGCGACCACCAGCCTCGGCGCCGTCTGGTCGTGCTCCTCGCCGGACTTTGGCACCCAGGGGGTGATCGACCGTTTCGGCCAGATCGAACCCAAGGTATTGATGACCTGCGCCGGTTATCGCTATGCCGGCAAGACCCTCAACCAGACCGCCAAGGTCAACGAAATCCTTGCCCGCCTGCCGTCGCTGCGGCAACTGCTGATCGTCCCTTACGCCCGCCCCGAGGCGCAGCCAACGGACTATCACACCGAGGCCCGAGTGGCGTTGTGGGACGCGTTCTACGAGGCCGGCGGCGAACCGGAATTTGTCCCGGTGCCCTTCGCCCATCCTCTGTACATCCTCTATTCCAGCGGCACCACCGGGGTGCCGAAGTGCATCATCCACGGCACCGGTGGCGTGCTCCTGCAACACGTCAAGGAGCACGGCCTGCACACCGACCTCGGCCATGACGATCGACTGTTCTACTACACCACCTGTGGCTGGATGATGTGGAACTGGCTGGTCTCGGCCCTGGCGGTGGGCAGCAGCGTCGTACTGTATGACGGCTCGCCGTTCGAGCCCGGGCCGCAGCGCCTGCTCGACCTCATCGACCGCGAGTCGATCACCGTCTTCGGCACCAGTCCCAAGTACCTCGCCACCCTGGAAAGCCAGGGTCTGCAACCGCGCCTGAGCCACAACCTGAGCAGCCTGAAAACCCTGCTCTGCACCGGCTCGGCGCTGTCGCCGCAGAGCTACGACTACGTCTATCGCGAGATCAAGGCTGACCTGTGCCTGGCCTCTATGTCCGGCGGCACCGACATTGTCTCCTGCTTCGTCAACGGCAACCCGCTGACCTCGGTGCGCCGCAGCGAGATGCAGGGCAAGAGCCTGGGCATGGCCATCGAAGTGTGGAACGACGCCGGGCAGCCGGTGATCGGCGAGAAAGGCGAACTGGTCTGCACCCGCCACTTCCCGGCCATGCCGATTGGCTTGTGGAATGACCCGGACGGGGAAAAGCTGCGCGCCTCGTATTTCAGCCAGTTCCCGGGAGTCTGGGCCCAAGGCGACTATGCCGAGGAATTGGCCCACGGAGGCTGGATGATCCACGGGCGCTCCGATGCGGTGCTCAATCCGGGTGGGGTGAGAATCGGCACGGCCGAGATCTATCGCCAGGTCGAGAAAGTCACGCAGGTGCTCGACAGCGTCGCCATCGGCCAGCAATGGCAGGACGACGTACGCGTGGTGCTGTTCGTGCGCTTGCAGGATGGCGTGGTGCTCGACGACGAGTTGCAGCAGCAGATTCGCCAGGTGATCCGCGCCAACACCACCCCGCGCCACGTGCCAGCGAAGATAGTCGCAGTCACCGACATCCCGCGCACCATCAGCGGCAAAGTCGTCGAGCTGGCGGTGAAGAATGTGGTGCATGGCCAGCAGGTAAAAAACACCGACGCCCTGGCCAATCCCGAGGCGCTGGAGCAATACCGCGATCGCCCGGAATTGCGGGATTGACCCCCCCCCCCTGTAGGAGCGAGCCTGCTCGCGATGAGGCCATCAGCCATACCGCATCAACTTCATCGCCAGCAGGCTGGCTCCTACAAAGGAACTGAGCCGCGCCCAACACTCAAATACACATCCAACGAGACTTTTCCCGCCCGCCGACGTCTACATCCTCAACACGCACTGGATGAAGGACTCAGGAACCTCGATGAACCGATCCCCTACCGGCGACGCCCAGGCCCTGATTGCCCGACTCGATGGCGCACGCAGCCCGTTGGGCGACGCCAGTCACTGGCCGCAGAGCCTGCGCACCGCCGTCGACATCGTGATCCACTCGCCGATGCCGATGCTCCTGCTCTGGGGCCCGCAGCTGTCGCAGATCTACAACGACGGCTTTGCCCTGCTGGCCGGCAACAAGCACCCGCATGCCTTCGGTCAGCCGATCCACGACACCTGGCCGGAGCTTCGCGAGTTCACCACGCCGATCTACGATGCCGTACTACAAGGCCAGGTGCGTTTCTTTAGCGAGCAGCGCTTCGTCCTGCAACGCGAACAGCACGAGCAGGAATTCTTCCTCGACCTGACCTACAGCCCGATCCGCGACGAACTCGGCGAGGTCGCCGGGATCCTGGTCACCGCTATCGAGACCAACGAACGCCGACGCATCGCCCTCGAACTCAAGCAGCGTTCCGAAGCCAGCCTGCGCGCCCAGCAGGACAGCGAGCAGCGCCTGCAACTGGCCCTCGCCGCCACCGAAGCGGTGGGCACCTGGGACTGGGATATCGGCAGCGACCGCTTCATCGCCGACGCGCACTTCGCCCAGCTGCACGGCGTCGACCCGACGCTGGCCAATCAACTACCGATCAGCGAGTACCTGCACGGCGTCCACCCGGAAGACCGCGCTATCGTCGCGCGCAGCATCAAGCACTGCATCAGCCAAGGCACCGAATACGCCGAGGAATACCGCCTGCAACAAGCCGATGGCGAGGTCCGTTGGGTGTTCGCTCGGGGCCGTTGCTACAAGGATCACCATGGCCGGCCAATGCGCTTTCTTGGCGCGGCCCTCGACCTCACCGAACGCAAGCACACCGAACAGGCACTGCGCCAGAGCCAGACCGAACTGCAACTGATCATCAACGCCATGCCGGTGCTGATCAGCTATGTCGACCACGAGCAACGCTTTCGCCTGAACAACAGTGCCTACCTCGACTGGTACGGCAAGACCCCGCAGGAGCTGTACGGCAAGACCATTCTCGAAGTGCTCGGGCCGGAGATCTATGCCACCCGCGTCGAACACATACGCGCCGCGCTGGCCGGTAAGCCGTGCAGCTTTGAAGCCTACTCGCCGCACCGCGATGGCCGGCCACGCTATGCACTGATGAAATACTTGCCGCGTTTCGGTCCCGACGGCGCGGTCAACGGTTTCTATATCTTCGTGATCGACGAGACCGAGCGCAAACAGACCGAGGAAGCCCTGCGCAATCTCAATGAAACCCTGGAAGAACGGGTCGCCACCCGCACCGAGGCGTTGGCCGAGCTCAACCATCGCCTGCAGAACGAAATGTTCGAGCGCGAACGGGCCGAAGACGCCCTGCGCCATGCGCAAAAAATGGAAGCTGTGGGGCAACTCACCGGCGGTATCGCCCACGACTTCAACAACATGCTCACCGGGATCATCGGCAGCCTCGACATGATCCAGCGCTACATCGGCGAAGGTCGCATCGAGGACATCGGCCGCTTTGCCGACGCAGCCGTGTCCTCGGCCAACCGTGCGGCGGCGCTGACCCACCGCCTGCTGGCGTTCTCCCGGCGCCAGTCGCTGGACCGCCGGCCACTGGACCCGAACACCCTGGTGCGCTCGCTGGAAGAACTGATCCGCCGCACCAAGGGCGAACACATCGAGCTCACGTTCGAACTGGCGCCGGACGTGTGGCCGGTCAACACCGACGCCGGGCAACTGGAGAACGCCCTGCTCAACCTGGTGATCAACGCCCGCGACGCCATGCCCGACGGCGGCAAGTTGCTGATCGAAACCGCCAACAGCTACCTCGACGGCAGCGACATCAGCACCCTGGAACCGGTCAAGGCCGGCGACTATGTGATGCTCGGCGTGCGCGACAACGGCTCCGGCATGACCGCGCGGGTGCTGGCCAAGGCCTTCGATCCGTTCTTCACCACCAAGCCCATTGGCCAGGGCACCGGCCTCGGGCTGTCGATGATCTACGGTTTTGCCCAGCAGTCTGGCGGCCACGTGACCCTCGACAGCGAACCCGGCAAGGGCACCTGCGTGCGCCTGTACCTGCCACGCCTGCACAACCCGACGCAGCCGATCTCGGACGACTCACTGAAGCTCGACAGCCATTTTGCCGCCGCCGGCGAATGCGTGGTGCTGGTCGAGGACGACCCGGCGGTGCGCCTGCTGGTGCTCAATGTACTGCACGAACTGGGCTACGCCACCCATGAAGCGCAAAACGCCAACAGTGCCCTGCCGCTGCTGGAATCGCCGACGCGCATCGATTTGCTGGTCACCGATGTTGGCCTGCCGGGCATGAATGGCCGGCAGTTGGCCGAGATCGCCCGCCAGCATCGCCCCGGGCTCAAGGTGCTGCTCATGACCGGCTACGCGGAAAAGGCCGCCGAGCGCCAGGGCTTTCTCGAGGAGGGCATGGACCTGCTGGTCAAGCCGTTTACCATTGAACAACTGGCCGGCAAGATTCGTCAGATGATCAGCCACAACGACTGAGATCAGGCATAATCGCGCCCCGCCGTCACCACCGCTGCAAGGTATTTGCCCCATGAAAGCCCAAGCCCGCCACATTCTGGTGAAGACCTCTGACGAGGCCGAACAGCTCAAACAGCGCATCGCCAAGGGCGAAGCTTTTGACGTGCTGGCCAAGAAGTTCTCCATCTGCCCCTCCGGCAAGCGCGGTGGCGACCTCGGCGAAGTGCGCCCGGGGCAGATGGTCGGCGCCATCGATGCGGTGATCTTCAAGAAGCCGTTGCGGGTGGTGCACGGGCCGATCAAGAGCAAGTTCGGCTACCACCTGGTGCAGGTGTTTTTCCGCGACTGAAGCATGCCGACTAGAAGCAGGTGTCCAGGCTCTCGATCACCTGCAACTGCTCATCCACCAACAAGACGCTGCGCCATTTGTCGAAGGTCAGGCAGGGGTGGGAAGCACCGAAGGCGATGATGTCGCCGATCCGCAACTCGACTCCCGGCGCAACGGTCATGAACGCATGCTGGTCCATCACCTTGGTGACCTGACAGGCGCTGACGTCATCCCCTGATGCCGGTAAAACACCAGCCCTGTAACGCAGCAACGGCACCGGCAACCCGGCGTCATACGCGACGTCGCGCTTGCCCAGTGCGACGACGGCTAAGCCCGGCTCCGGCAGCGACTGCACATGGGCCCAGACTTCCAGCGCCGGGCGCAGGCCTTCGTGCAGATCGCTGCGTCGATCCAGCACGCAGCATTGCGCCTCCTTGTAGATGCCGTGGTCGTGGGCCACGTAACTGCCGGGACGCAACACGCTAAGGAAGCGCCCGCTGGCGTTCTGCGCGGCGAAGGATTCGGCGATCAGGTCATACCAGGCCGAGCCCGAGGCGGTGATGATCGGCCGCTCGCTGGCAAAGGCGCCGCTGTCCTGCAGTTGCACCGCAAGGCGCACCAGCGAATGGGCAAACTGGCGAATCCCGCTGACCGCCTGCTCGCCGTGAATCACCCCTTCATAGCCCTCGATGCCGGTGAGTGCCAGCGCCGGTTGCCCCTTGATCGCCGCCGCCAGGGCCAGCACCTCGGCCTCAGTGCGGCAGCCGCAGCGCCCGCCGACCACGCCGTACTCAATCATTACGTTCAAGCGCTGACCGCGCCCGGCGAAAAACGCCCCGAGCTCGGCGACGTTGTCCGGGTGATCGACCATGCAATGAAACTCGAAGTCTGGGTCGCTCAACAGCTCGCTGATCAAGGCCATGTTCGGCGCGCCGACCAACTGATTAGCCAACAACACCCGGCGCACGCCATGGGCATAGGCGGCGCGGGTCTGCACGGCAGTGGCAAGGGTGATGCCCCAGGCGCCAGCGTCGAGTTGGCGGCGGAACAAAGCCGGGATCATGCTGGTCTTGCCGTGGGGCGCCAGCTCGGCGCCGCTGGCCGTGACGAATTGCTGCATCCAGCGAATGTTGTGCTCCAGCGCCTCGCGGTGCAGCACCAATGCCGGCAGACTGACGTCGCGCACCAAATGGGCACCCGCTGGCGCCGCGCCTTTTTCCACGACCGTATTCACTGTTGAAGACATGGGTTAACTCCTTGCTCGGCAGGGTTATTCGTTGATGCGACGGGCCAGGCGGTTGGCGCTGTCGATCAGCACCCGGCGGTAGTCATCATGGTTGCGTTCGGCGTCGGCCCTTGGGGCGACGATGCACAGCGTGGCAATCGCCACGCCGCCGGGATCTTTGACCGGGGCGGCAAAACAATGGGTGAAGGTGTCAGCGACACTGTCGAAGGAGAAAAATCCTTCGGCGCCGGCCTGGCGGATTTGTGCAAGGAACTGCTCCAGCGGTAGACGCTGGCCGTCGGGCAGGATGAAATCCTCGTCGTCGATCAGCTCTGCAATCTGCTGGTCGCTCAGATGCGCCAGCAGCAGGCGACCGGAGGCGGTCCAGGGAATCGGCGCGCTCTCGCCGATATTCGAGGAGATGCGGAAATGCCGCTCGCCCTCTTTCATCAGCGCCACGGTGTACTTGCGGCCATTGAGCAGGCACATCTGCGCAGTTTCGCGGGTCTGCTGGACGATCTCCTGCAGGGCCTGGTCCGCCTCGCGGCTGAGGTCGAAATGACGCAGGTGCGCCTGGCCGAGGAAATACAGCTGGCGTCCGAGGTAGACGTGACCGTCCTTGCCCACCGGCTCGAGGATGCGTCGCTCAAGCAGTGACGCCACCAGCTCATAGACCGTGGACTTGGGGCTGCCGATAGCGTTGGCAATGTCGTTGGGCCGCAGCGGCTGGCCGATTTCCTTGAGGAAATCGAGGATATCGAACGCCCGGTCCAGGCCACGGGCCCGGCGCTTGATCGGGTCTTCGCTCATGGCCGGCTCAGGCCTTTTTCTTGTAGGCGATGCAATCGATCTCGACCTTGCAGTCGACCATCATGCTCGCCTGCACACAGGCGCGGGCCGGCGCGTGCTCGGGGCTGAAGTACTCGGCGAAGACCTTGTTGAAACTCCAGAAATCTCGCGGATCGTCGAGCCAGACGCCGGTGCGCACCACGTCTTCCAGGCCATAACCGGCTTCTTCGAGGATCGCGATCAGATTGCGCAGGGTCTGGTGGGTCTGCTCGACGATGCCGCCGGCAATGATCTCGCCATCCAGCGCCGGCACCTGGCCCGACACATGCAGCCAGCCGTCGGCTTCGACGGCGCGGGCGAAAGGACGTGGCTGGCCGCCACCAGCGGTGCTGCCGGTACCGTATCGGGTGATGCTCATGGGGCTTTCTCCTGGCTATAGATTCCGCTATAGCGGAATCATGTTCGCATTAACGGAATTAATCGAGAAAGTCTGCCATAAATCCCGATGCATTTGCTTGCTCAATCCGGGAATAAACCTCCTCGGGGTACGTCGTACTGGCGTTGAAATCCTTCAAACGCCTAGACAGGAACCCCATCATGAAAACCGCCTTGCTTGGCCTGGCCCTGCTCAGCCTGAGCCCCCTGGTATCAGCCGCCACCGCCCCGGCACCTGCTGCAGAGGACTATCACTGGGGGATGCACCTGGATATCGCCCGGGTGATCTCGACCTCCGACTACGGGTACTGCGGGATCGGCACGCGGGAACTGACGTACGCTGACTCCCAGGGCGTGGTGCACACCCTGCGCTATCAGGCTTATGGCGATGGTTGCATCGATCAGGGCAGCTAGCCGTTGAGGCCGAATCAGTCGTCGATATGCCGATATTCGGCGTTCAACGCGCGAGCCAGAGTTTGCGCCCGACCGAGGCGGATCGGCCCGCGCTCGATGTCCACCAGCAGGCTCGGGCAGGCGAAGGCCGGCACCTCGGGCATCGATTTCAGCCGGCCATCGGTCAAGAGCAGGATGCGCTGCTGTTCGGCCGGATAACGCTTTTGCCGGCGCGCCAGCCAGGTCTCGGCCTCAGCCAATGCCGCCGATAACGGCGTCCCGCCCGCCGCCCCCAGCGCATCGAGCCAGTCACGCAAGCTGGCCGAGGCTTTCAGGCCTTGCACTTGCCAACGCGGCGCGCTGCCGCTGGCAGTGAGCAAGGCCAGCCGCGCGCGCTGGCGGTAGGCGTCGTCGAACAACTGCGCCAACAAGCCTTTGGCATCGCTCAAAGCGTGATGGCGACGGGTCGAGGCCGAGGCGTCGACAATCACCAGCCACAACTCATGAGGACTGCGTGTACGCAGGTGAAACAACAGGTCGTCGCGTTGCCGGGGACGGCCATTGAGCAAGGTCCCTGGCCAGTTCACCGTGCCGCTGCTGGCGGCCTGACGTTGCCCCTGGCGGCCATGTTTCAAGTGCCCGGCGCGGGGCCTGGCATTCGCCCCCGCCGTTGCACGAGGGCGAATGCCTAGGGCTTTTTTGGCCAGCTCGGCACCTCACGGCGAGCGCCAGTGGGCAGTGCCTGGGCCGGCAACTCGCCCCACTGGCCCTGGCCTTCGTCGGGCCGTGATGATTGGTTGGGCGAGGCTTGGGTGGCCGGTGGCTGGCTGTGGCTTTGCGCAGATGGGTTGCGTCGACGATGACGCAGGGCAAACTCGGCCACCGCGTCGATATCTTCTTCGCTGATGGCTGCAGCACGGCGCCAGGCGGCATGGGCGCGCGCGGCACGCAGCCAGACCAGGTCGGCGCGCAGGCCATCGACTCCGGCGGCAAAACAGCGTTCGGTAATCTGCGCCAGGGCCGTGTCGTCCAGGGGTATCGCCGCCAGCCCCTCACGGGCACGCTGGCAGCGCTCGCGCAGTTGCTGTTGCGCTTCTTGCCATTGTTCGCAGAAGCCTTGCGGATCGCTGTCGAAGTCCAGGCGGCGACGGATAATCTGCCCACGCTCCAGCGGTTCAGTGTGACCGTCGAGGGCGACGTTGAGGCCGAAGCGGTCGAGCAGTTGCGGACGCAACTCGCCCTCCTCCGGGTTCATGGTGCCGATTAGCACGAAGCGCGCTGGATGCCGATGGGAAATGCCGTCGCGCTCCACCAGGTTGGTACCGCTGGCGGCGACATCGAGCAGCAGGTCCACCAGGTGATCGGGCAGCAGATTGACTTCATCGACGTAGAGCACGCCACCGTCAGCCTTGGCCAAGACGCCCGGGGAAAACTGCGCACGACCCTCGCCCAGCGCCGCGTCGAGGTCGAGGGTGCCGACCAGCCGCTCTTCGGTAGCGCCCAACGGCAAGGTGACGAACTGCCCGCTGGCCAGCAGATCGGCCAGGCCCCGGGCCAGGGTCGACTTGGCCATGCCCCGCGGTCCCTCGATCAGCACACCGCCGATTTTCGGGTCGATTGCGCTCAGGCACAGCGCCAGTTTCAAGGCATCGGCGCCGACCACGGCGGACAGCGGAAAATGCGGGACGTCAGTCATCTCGGCTCTCGTACTTGGGTTCAACTCTCTTCCTCGATATCCAGCAGCAGGTGTTCCAGCGCTTCGCGGTAGGCCCCTGGCTCCTGCCACAAGCCGCGCTGCTGGGCTTCCAGCAGGCGCTCGGTCATGTCGCGCAGGGCATGGGGATTATGCTGCTGGACGAACGCTCGGGTCGATGGATCGAGCAGGTAGGCATCCGCCAGCAAGGCGTACTGGTGATCGTCGATCAGCTGCGTGGTGGCATCGAAGGCGAACAGGTTGTCGACGGTCGCCGCCAGCTCGAACGCACCTTTATAGCCGTGGCGCTTAACCCCCTCAATCCACTTCGGATTGGCAGCCCGCGAGCGAATCACCCGGTTCAGTTCTTCCTTGAGGGTGCGGATCTTCGGTAGGTCCGGCTGGCTGTGATCGCCGTGATAACTGGCCGCCGCTGCACCGCTGAGGCTTTCCACGGCGGCGAGCATGCCACCCTGGAATTGGTAGTAGTCGTTGGAATCGAGCAGGTCGTGCTCGCGGTTGTCCTGGTTCTGCACCACCGCCTGCACCTGGCTCAGGCGCTGAGCAAACTGTGTGCGCGCCGCCGTACCTTCGTCGGCGCCGCCATAGGCGTAGCCGCCCCAGTTCAGGTAGACCTCGGCCAGGTCGTCGCGGCTTTGCCACAGGCGCCCGTCGATCGCGCCCTGCACGCCAGCACCGTAGGCACCGGGCTTGGCACCGAAAATCCGCCAGCCGGCCTGGCGCGCCGCCGCATCGGCATCGAGTCCGGACTGCAGCAGCGTCTCGCGCTCCTGACGCACCTTGGCCGCCAGCGGGTTGAGGTCATCCGGCTCGTCCAGCGCGGCCACCGCTTGCACGGCGGCGTCGAACAGGCGGATCAGGTTGGCGAAGGCATCGCGGAAGAATCCGGACACGCGCAAGGTCACGTCGACCCGTGGCCGGTCGAGCAGGCTCAGCGGCAGGATTTCGAAGTCATCGACCCGCTGGCTGCCCGTGGCCCACACCGGACGCACGCCCATCAGCGCCATGGCCTGGGCAATGTCGTCGCCGCCGGTGCGCATGGTCGCCGTGCCCCACACTGACAGGCCGAGCTGGCGCAGGTGATCGCCGTGGTCCTGCAGGTGCCGTTCGAGAATCAGGTTGGCCGATTGAAAACCGATGCGCCAGGCGGTGGTGGTCGGTAGGTTGCGCACGTCCACCGAGTAGAAATTACGCCCGGTGGGCAACACATCGAGGCGCCCACGACTTGGCGCACCACTGGGGCCGGCGGGGACGAAACGTCCGGCGAGGGCGCTGAGCAAACCGTGCATTTCCGCCGGGCCGCAGGCGTCCAGGCGCGGGGCGACGACTTCGCGCAGGTGGTCGAGGATGGCTTCGACTTCTACCGATGCAGACCATTGCAGGAGCGAGCCTGCTCGCGATGGAGTGTCAGGCGACTGCGATGTGTCTGATACACCATCGCGAGCAGGCTCGCTCCTACAGGTATCAGGGCTCAATGTCTGGGAGATGAGTTGGCTGGCAAACAACTCCAACCGCTCACGGCTATCCCCCGCAGTGCGCCAGGGCTCGTCGGTAATCGCGGCCAACACCTCCGGGCGCGGTCCGCTCCAGGGTTCGGCCAGGGCACAATCCAGCGGATCAAACCCCAGCGCAAAGGCTTTGCTCAACGCCCGCAACAAGCTCGATTGCGCCCCCCGACCATCCCCCCGGGGAATGCGCAACAACGCGAGCAAGGTGTCGATGCGCAAACGCCCACTCGGCGACTCGCCGAATACATGCAGCCCATCGCGAATCTGCGATTCCTTGAGGTCGCACAGGTAGGTGTCCAGGCGCGGCAGCCAGATCGCCGCGTCGGCGTCGCTATCGAGTTGCAGCTCACGGTCAATGTGGGTCTCACGCACCAGCGCCAGAATGTCGCGCTGCAGTTCGCGAGCCCGCCGTGGGTCGAGCAGTTGCGCTTCGTAATATTCGTCGGCCAGCAACTCCAGATTGCGCAGCGGGCCGTAGGTTTCGGCGCGGGTCAGGGGTGGCATCAGGTGGTCGATGATCACCGCTTGGGTGCGGCGTTTGGCCTGGGCGCCCTCGCCCGGGTCGTTGACGATAAACGGGTAGATGTTCGGCAGCGGCCCGAGCAGCGCATCCGGCCAGCACTGCTCGGACAGGCCAACACCCTTGCCCGGCAGCCATTCTAGGTTCCCGTGTTTGCCGACATGGATCAGCGCATGGGCGCCGTAGACCTTGCGCAGCCAGAAGTAGAACGCCAGGTAGGCGTGGGGCGGCACCAGGTCCGGGTCGTGGTAGACCGCGCTCGGATCGACCTGATAACCGCGCGCCGGCTGGATGCCGACAAAGGTCAGGCCGAAGCGCAGGCCGGCGATCATCAGCCGCCCGTCGCGGTACATCGGGTCCGCGCTCGGCTCGCCCCAGCGTTGCAGCACCGCGCTGCGGTTAGCTTCCGGCAAGGCCTCGAACATCGCCCGGTAATCCTCCAGCGCCAGGCTTTGCTGGCAGGGGCGCAGGTCGATGCTGTCGAGATCGTTACTGACCCCGCCGAGCAGTTGCTGGATCAACGCGGTGCCGCTGACGGGCAGTTCGACCGGCAGCGGATAGCCTTGCTCCTGCAGCGCTCGCAGAATATTCAAGGCCGCTGCCGGGGTGTCCAGGCCGACACCGTTGCCAATGCGTCCATCGCGAGTCGGATAGTTGGCAAGAATCAGCGCCACCCGTTTCTCGCCGTTCGGCACGCGCGCCAACTCGGCCCAGCGCCGGGCCAGTTCGGCGACGAAATCCATGCGTTCGGGGTGCGCCCGGTAACAGACCACATCGCACTGGCTGCGCTCGCTGCGCCAGGCCAGGTCCTTGAAGCTGATGGGCCGACTGATGATCCGCCCATCCAGTTCCGGCAAGGCAATGTGCATCGCCAGGTCACGCGGGCCGAGCCCCTGTTCGCTGGCACTCCAGCCCGGCTCGTTGTCTTGGGCACAGATCGCCTGGATCACCGGGATATCGCGGCGGAACGGCCGCAGGTGCGGCGCCTCGGGGCTGGACTGGGCAAAGCCGGTGGTGTTGAGAATCAGCGCGGCCTGCACCTCGTCCAGCCAGTCTTCGACGACCGTCAGGCAGCCGGGCTCCTTGAGGCTGGCGACGGCGATTGGCAAGGGATTGAGTCCGGCCACCTGCAAGCGCTGGCAGAACACATCGACGAACGCGGTGTTGGCCGCCTGCAAGTGCGAGCGGTAGAACAGCAGCGCCGCCACTGGCTGACCGGGCCGCCAGTCGGCTTGCCAATCGGTCAGGTTCGGCTGGGCGTGATGCGGATGATAGATCGCCGTGCGTGGCAGCACTTGCGGCTCGCCCCAGGCATAGTCGCGGTCAAGCCAGCGACTGGCCAGGCAGCGATACAGCTCCAGAGCATTGTGCTTGCCGCCCTGACGCAGGAAGTGCCAGAGCCGCTCGCGGTCTTCCGCCGGCACGGTGCTCAAGTCGCTGAGCTCCGGGTCGGGACGGTCGTCGCCCGGCACCAGAATCAGTTGCACACCGCGCTGCGCCAGTTCCATCAGGCGCTCGACGCCGTAGCGCCAATAGGCGATCCCGCCATGCAGCGAGATCAGGATCACCTTGGCGTGGCGCAGCACCTGATCGACATACAGGTCGACCGAGGCGTGATTCTGCACCTGCATCGGGTTGGCCAGGCGCAGGCTCGGGTAGTCCTCGGGCAGTTGCTGCGCCGCCTCGGCCAGCAGCGCCAGGCTGGAGTCACCGCTGCACAGGATCACCAGCTCGGCGGGGGTTTGCCCGAGATCGGCAATGTTGTCCTCGGAGACGAATCCGCCGGGCTGGGTCCTGAGCAGGTGCATGGATCAGACGCTGAGGGCGGCGCGCAGTTGCGCTTCGAGCAAGGCCGCGTCCAGTTCCTGGCCGATCAGCACCAGGCGCGTGATGCGCGCTTCTTCAGCGCCCCACTGACGGTCGAAGTGCTTGTCGAAACGAGTGCCCACGCCCTGGATCAGCAGGCGCATCGGTTTGTTCGGGATCGCCGCGAAACCCTTGACCCGCAGGATGCCGTGCTGCACCACCAGTTGGGTCAGGGCATCGAGCAGCAGGCTTTCATCGGCTTGCGGCAGTTCGATGGAGATCGAATCGAAGGCGTCGTGATCGTGGTCTTCATGATCGTCGCCGTCATGGTGGTGATCGTGGTGGCTGTGGCGGCTGTCGATGTGTTCTTCGGAGCCGGCACCCAGGCCGATCAGCACGTCCAGCGGCACGCGACCGCTGCTGGCCTCGATGATTTTCACCGCCGGCGGCAGTTCCTCGGCGACTTCCTGGCGCACTCGGGCCAGGTCTTCGGGGTTGATCAGGTCGGTCTTGTTGAGGATCACCAGGTCGGCGCTGGCCAGTTGGTCAGCGAACAGTTCGTGCAGCGGCGACTCGTGGTCAAGGTTCGGGTCGAGCTTGCGCTGGGCGTCAACCTGGTCCGGGAAGGCGGCGAAGGTGCCGGCGGCGACGGCCGGGCTGTCGACCACGGTAATAACCGCGTCAACCGTGCAGGCGCTGCGGATTTCCGGCCACTGGAAAGCCTGGACCAGCGGCTTGGGCAGGGCCAGGCCAGAGGTTTCGATGAGGATGTGGTCGAGGTCGCCACGGCGCGCCACCAGCTCGCGCATCACCGGGAAGAATTCTTCCTGGACGGTGCAGCACAGGCAACCGTTGGCCAACTCGTAGACCCGGCCGCTGGCTTCTTCTTCGGTGCAGCCGATGGAGCACTGCTTGAGGATTTCGCCGTCGATGCCCAGCTCGCCAAATTCGTTGACGATCACCGCGATGCGCCGGCCCTGGGCGTTGTCGAGCATGTGCCGCAGCAAGGTGGTTTTGCCCGAGCCAAGGAAGCCGGTAACGATGGTGACGGGGAGTTTGGCCAGTGTTTTCATCGGATGCCCTTTGGCAAGGTGGCGGGCATACGGGACGAGAACCAGCGACGCAGACGCGCGCGGGAGCAGTTCGCCACCGGATCACCCCGCCCGGTTGTAGTGAGAATCTGGATCGAGGCAGGTCTCCTGGCTGACGGTGGGCCGGTCTTTCGACTGGCGATTACTGCGCCTTCCCGCCGCTCGGAAGAGCGTGCAGTGGCCTGGCAGCAACGACACCGTTCACAGTTGCGGGGGCAGCCGCGGCATCGACCGCGTTCCCTTCTTAGCTTCGGCGCAGGGGCCGAAGAACCTCGAAGGTGCAAGGCTACGCATCGTACTGGGCTCGGTCAATGGTTCTGGTGACCGCAAATCCATTGTGGGAGCGAGCCTGCTCGCGAAGGGGTCAACTCGGTATCAAGATTGACGCCAGCACCCGCCCATGCTCTCCTACACACCTTGTTACGGGTGCCCTTCACAGGGTGAAACGGGAAACCGGTGAATCATGAGCTTTACTTCAAGCCCATGTCAGTCCGGTGCTGCCCCCGCAACGGTAAGCGAGTGAAGAATCACAGCCACTGTGCCTGATGTACAGCATGGGAAGGCGATTCTTGAAGGTTTGGCCAACGCCAGCCCCTCGTGAGCCCGGAGACCGGCCCGCAATACTTGAATAACAAACCCGCGGTGGGCGGGCGCTGTTTCAGTTTCCGCGGCCTGCTCGCGGAGGCTTGCATGCGCACGGATCACCCCTGACTGACCAGAGGTAAGCGCCATGTCGACCATCAGCAGCACTCGCCACGCCACCGCCGCCGGCACCACCACACTGGGCCAACGCCTGGTCGCCGCCCTCAGCGCCTCGATCCTCGGTGCGTGCCTGGTGTACTTCGCCGGCTTCTCGCACATCGAAGCCGTGCACAACGCCGCTCACGACACCCGGCACAGCGCCGCTTTCCCGTGCCACTGAGACCTGCCCAGATGATCAAGCGTATTGCTCAAACCGCAGGTTTCAGCGGGCTGTTGGCCGCCCTTCTGCTGACCCTGCTGCAAAGCTTCTGGGTCTCGCCGCTGATTTTGCAGGCCGAGACCTACGAGAAATCCGAGCCCGCCGTCGAGCAAGTGCATGAACATGCCGACTCGGCGATGGCTGCCCACAGCCACGACGCCGAGGCCTGGGAGCCGGAAGACGGCTGGCAGCGCGTGCTGTCGACCACCGGCGGTAACCTGGTGGTGGCGGTCGGTTTCGCGCTGATGCTCGCCGGACTCTACACCCTGCGCACCCCGACCCGCACGTCCCAGGGCCTGCTCTGGGGCCTGGCCGGCTACGCCACCTTCGTCCTCGCGCCGACCCTCGGCCTGCCGCCGGAGTTGCCGGGCACCGCCGCCGCGGATCTGGCGCAGCGGCAGATGTGGTGGATCGGTACTGCCGCGTCTACTGCTGCCGGTATCGCCCTGATCGCCTTCGGCAAGAACTGGCTGCTGAAGGCACTCGGCGTGGCCATCTTGGCGGTGCCGCACATCGTCGGCGCGCCGCAACCGGAAGTGCATTCGATGCTCGCCCCCGAGGCCCTCGAAGCGCAGTTCAAGATCGCTTCGCATCTGACCAACGTGGCGTTCTGGCTGGCCCTTGGGCTGATCAGTGCCTGGTTGTTCCGGCGCAAAAGCGCAGGCCACTATCAGGCATGAGTGAAACGCGCGCAGCGCCGACCCTGGTGGTCGGCCTGGGCTGCCAACGCGGCTGCCCGGCCAGCACGCTGCGCGCGTTACTCGACCAGGCCTTGCAGGCACAGCGGATCGATCTGCAATCGATCACGGCGCTGGCGAGCATCGACCTGAAACGTGATGAACCCGGGCTTATCGAACTGGCTGAGCAACTGGGCTTGCCCCTGACCGTGTTCAGCAGCGAGCAATTGTCCGCTTACGAAGCACGGCTTAGCCACCAGTCCCAGATCGCTTTCGAGCGCACGGGTTGTTACGGCGTCGCCGAAAGCGCTGCCCTCGCCCTTGCCGAAGCACTGGCCCAGGCGCCAGCGACCTTGCTGATTTCCCGACAGAAGTATGCGCAAGCGACCTTTGCGTTGGCGTGTGCCGGATAATGGGCAATACCCCGCACACCTGTAGGAGCGAGCGAGTTCCTGCGTTAGCCCCCTTCAATTCTTGCGATAATTCCCTTTTCATCATGAGCATCGCTCATCTGCCCCTTCCCTAGAACCCTCAGGAGCCGGCCATGACCGTCTACTTCATCGGCGCCGGCCCCGGCGATCCGGAACTGATCACCGTCAAGGGCCAGCGGCTGATCCGCAGTTGCCCGGTGATCATCTACGCCGGCTCGCTGGTGCCGGCTGCCGCGCTTGAAGGCCACCAGGCCGAACACGTGATCAACAGTGCCGAACTGCACCTGGAACAGATCATCGAGCTGATCCGCGTGGCTCACGTCCAGGGCCAGGATGTGGCCCGCGTGCATTCCGGCGACCCGAGCCTGTACGGCGCCATCGGCGAGCAGATCCGCCACTTGCGGGCGCTGGGCATCCCCTTCGAAATCATCCCCGGCGTCACCGCCACCGCCGCCTGCGCGGCGTTGCTGGAGGCTGAACTGACCCTGCCGGACATCGCCCAGAGCGTGATCCTCACCCGCTACGCCGACAAGACCAGCATGCCCGCCGGCGAGTCGTTCAGCAGCCTGGCCGCCCACGGCACCACCATGGCCATTCATCTGGGGGTCAATCACCTGGAGAAAATCGTCGCCGAACTGCTGCCCCATTACGGCGCGGATTGCCCGATCGCCGTGGTACACCGGGCCAGTTGGCCGGATCAGGACTGGGTGCTGGGAACCCTCGCCGATATCGCCGAGAAAGTGCAGGCCAAGGGGTTCCGGCGTACGGCACTGATTCTGGTGGGCCGGGTGTTGGCCAGTGACAGTTTCAGCGAGTCATCGCTGTATCGGGCGGGGCATGCGCATTTGTATAGGCCGTAATGTTTCTGCTCTACCACGGCCATTGTCGGAGCTGGCTTGCCAGCGAAAATCGTCAACGATGACGCGTAAAGCCAGATGCTCCTACAGGGCATAAAAAAACGGCGCTCACGGACGCCGTTTTTTTAGTCGCAGCGAACGCCTTAGTAGTAGGCGTTTTCTTTCTGCGTGTGATCGGTCACGTCGCGCACGCCCTTGAGCTCCGGAATGCGCTCGAGCAGGGTGCGCTCGATACCTTCCTTCAGGGTTACGTCCGCCTGGCCGCAGCCCTGGCAGCCGCCGCCGAACTGCAACACGGCGATGCCGTCTTCAACCACATCGATCAGGCTGACCTGGCCGCCGTGGCTGGCCAGCCCCGGGTTAATTTCGGTTTGCAGGTAGTAGTTGATGCGCTCGTTGACCGGGCTGTCGGCGTTGACCATCGGCACTTTGGCGTTCGGCGCCTTGATGGTCAACTGGCCGCCCATGCGGTCGGTGGCGTAGTCGACGACTGCATCGTCCAGGAAAGCTTCGCTGAAGTGATCGATGTAGGCGGTGAAGCTTTTCAGCCCCAGCGCGGTGTCTTCCGGCTTTTCCTCGCCCGGCTTGCAGTAGGCAATGCAGGTCTCGGCGTACTGGGTGCCAGGCTGGGTGATGAAAACGCGGATGCCGATGCCCGGGGTGTTCTGCTTGGACAGCAGATCAGCCAGGTAATCGTGGGCGGCGTCGGTGATGGTAATAGCGGTCATGGAATTTCCTCGCAGGCTTGGGCGCAGTTTACGCCAAACGTGGCGCCGGACAAAGTCCCAGTATTTTTGTCGGGTTAAAGCGCGGACCTTAATCCGCGTTCAATCACAGGTTCTCGTAGCGATTCATGTCCAGCACGCCCTCTTCCACCGGGTCGGTTTCGTGGATATAGCGGCTCAAATCGTGGAAATACACCCAAAACAGCGGATGGCTGCGACGAATGCCCCAACGCTCGACAATGCGCTCGAAACGGTTGGCGTCCTTGGCGTTTTCCATGTCCTCGACGAATTCCGGCACATCGGCCACCGGAATATTGAACATGAAATTCGGGTAGCTGCTGAGCACGCCGGGATACAGCGTCAGGGTGTCGAGCCCCGGCTGATAGCGCAGCGATTCGCCGAGCATGAACGCCACATTACTGTGAGCGCGGTTGCGCAGCAGGCTGTAGATCTCGCGCTTGCCGCCAGGAACTTCGATGCGCAGCATGGTCGCTTCCGGCAATTGGTCAATCACCTTCAAGCCTGCCGCCGGGCGCGACACCAGACGACTCAGGACCTGCTCGGCGCCCTGCAGGGCCGGGTCGATATTGGCCCGCGAGCAATAGGCGCCGTCGCAGCGGTTGATCGGATCCGGCCGGGCATTCAGGTCGCCGTAGCGTGCCAGCAACTGGTGGGTGAAGTCGCGCATCGGGTCCTTGGCATCCAGGCTCAGCGCGGTCGGGGTGTCATCGTCGATGTTTTCATAGTCCATCCACATCTTCAGCTTGCCGCTGTTCTGGTACCAGTCGTCGAGGTAGGCATCCCGCGAGTCGGCCGGCATCAGGCGCAGGAAGTTCAGCTCGGCGCCGTTGCGGATCAGGTCGAAATACAGCCGCGTCTGCGCCTGGTGCGAGACGTTGCCGTAAACGTCGAAGTTCACCGCCAATTGGTAGTAGGTACGCTCCAGCAGCGGGTAGTCGAACAGCCACATGGTCTGCGGCACATCGCCGATCAGGCCCTTGGTCACCGAGGCACTGTCGAAGTGGCGGAAAATGCTCAGCAACGAGTTGTTGTTGCCCGCCCACAGGGTCGACCAACTCGGCGCCGGCGCGTCGGCGTAGCTATCGCGGCGCAGGGCTTCGTAATCGTTACGTTTGTCGCGGTAGGTGTGCCACAGGCTCAGAACGCTGCCGACATCATCGTTCTGCCCAGGCATCGCCAGCAGCGGCGTGGCCTGGCGCCGGTAGTTCG
Organism: Pseudomonas fluorescens; assembly: GCF_019212185.1. Lineage (NCBI taxonomy): Bacteria > Pseudomonadati > Pseudomonadota > Gammaproteobacteria > Pseudomonadales > Pseudomonadaceae > Pseudomonas > Pseudomonas fluorescens. The sequence goes on along the minus strand of NZ_CP078138.1, from coordinate 2,670,081 downwards.
GGTCGACGATGTACAGGTCATGCTCGGGCGCCTGGAACAGCGCCCAAAAGTTATCGCGGATCACATCGGTCGCGATCTGCCCACGGCACACCGGACCGCGAATAAAGGTGCGCACGAAGTATTCGGCGTTATCCAGCATGAACTGGTAACGCGCCTGAGCCGGAATCGCCTGGAAGGTCTCGAACGGGTTGGCGCGGCGCTCCGGGCCGTAGCCGGGCAAGGCGTCGACTTGCCAGTTGCCGCTGTAGAACAGGCTCTTGACCCGGGCCAGCTTGGCCGGGCTCAGCGGATAACTGATGTGGGTCTTGTGCACGATCACCCCCTGCACCGGCCACAGGCGGTAGTACACCTGGGTGCCCGGGTCATCGTTGGGGCGGCGACTGGCGATCAGGTCGATCGGCTGGCCGGTCGGGGTGCGCGAACGCACCCACTGGAAGAAGTGCCCGGGCTCGCCACCCTTGAAGTAGACATGGGCGAGAAACAAGTGCTCGTACAGCCAGCGCGCCACCAGGCTTTCCCGGGCGCCTGGGGCATTCAGCAAGTTTTCCCATTGCACCACCTGCGCGGCTTCTTGCGCGCTCGGCGCGAGGGCCTGTTCATCGATGGGCGCGCCCGAGGCCAGCCAGCGTTGCAGGGTCTGGTATTGCGCGTCGGTCAGCCCGGTGACCGCCAGCGGCATGCCTTCTTTCGGGTGCTGGCTGGCATAGCCGTCGAATTCCGCCGGCTGCGGGCACATGTTATTGCGGTTGAGCCCCAGGACGATTTCGTCCGGCAGCTTGGCATTGGGTTGCAATGGGGTCTGGTGCCCCAGCTCGAGCATCCGCGCCATCAACGCGGCCTGGCTGCCCTGGGTCTCGACCACCGGGTAGAAGCCCTTGTTCTGCCAGGCTTGCTTGCCAAAGGCGTCGTAAAAAATCCGCGTCGGGCTCGACGCCGTACTGCGATCACCGTCATAAACCGGGACCTTGCTCGCCCCGCGCGCCGCGCCTTCGCCACTGCCCAGGTTGAGCTGACAGGCGGCGTCGTTGCAGGCGTGGCAGGCCACGCACTTTTCAGTGAAGATCGGCTGGATATCGCGGGTATAGGAGATCGCCGGGGCGCTGTCCTGCGCTGCCGCGAAACTGCTGATAAGCAGCGCAAAAAGGCTGGTGAAAATGCGATACGACATGTCCCGGGTCCCGATCGTGAAAAATCGTCGCGATTCTACCGGGCCAGCACCCTGCCCAACATGAGCGATATTCATGCAAAAGCGCCTTATGCTCCAATAGCGCACAGGTTTGCTATGATTCCCGCCCTTCGTAATAGGCTTACCAGGTAGTCCTTCATGTCCGATCGCAGCGCTCGCCTCCACGTTCTCAAGCAAGCCCTCAAAGAGCGCATCCTGATTCTCGATGGCGGCATGGGCACGATGATCCAGAGCTACAAGCTGGAGGAACAGGACTACCGTGGCAAACGCTTCGCCGATTGGCCGAGCGACGTCAAGGGCAACAACGACCTGCTGGTGCTGACCCGCCCGGACGTGATCGGCTCGATTGAAAAAGCCTACCTCGACGCCGGTGCCGACATTCTCGAGACCAACACCTTCAACGCCACCCAAGTGTCCCTGGCCGACTACGGCATGCAGGGCCTGGCGTACGAGTTAAACGTAGAAGGCGCACGCCTGGCGCGCAAAGTGGCCGATGCCAAGACTCTGGAAACCCCGGACAAGCCGCGTTTCGTCGCCGGCGTTATCGGTCCGACCAGCCGCACCTGCTCGCTGTCGCCGGACGTCAACAACCCGGGCTACCGCAACGTCACCTTCGATGAACTGGTGGAAAACTACACCGAGGCCGCCAAGGGCCTGATCGAAGGCGGCTCGGACCTGATCCTGATCGAGACCATTTTCGACACCCTCAACGCCAAGGCAGCGATTTTCGCCGTGCAGGGCGTGTTCGAGGAACTCGGCTTCGAGCTGCCGATCATGATTTCCGGGACCATCACCGACGCCTCCGGCCGCACCCTGTCGGGCCAGACCACCGAAGCGTTCTGGAACTCCATCGCCCACGCCAAGCCGATTTCCGTCGGCCTGAACTGCGCCCTCGGCGCCAGCGAGCTGCGGCCGTACCTCGAAGAGCTGTCGAACAAGGCCAGCACCCACGTTTCGGCGCACCCTAACGCCGGCCTGCCCAACGAATTCGGCGAGTACGACGAGTTGCCGGCGGAAACTGCGCGGGTCATCGAAGAATTCGCCCAGAGCGGTTTCCTGAACATTGTCGGCGGTTGCTGCGGCACCACCCCGGGGCACATCGAAGCCATCGCCAAGGCGGTCGCCGGCTACGCACCACGGCAGATTCCAGACATTCCCAAGGCCTGCCGCCTGTCCGGCCTCGAGCCGTTCACCATTGACCGCAGCTCGCTGTTCGTCAACGTCGGCGAGCGCACCAATATCACCGGTTCCGCCAAGTTCGCCCGGCTGATCCGCGAGGACAACTACACCGAAGCCCTGGAAGTTGCCCTGCAGCAGGTCGAGGCCGGCGCCCAGGTGATCGACATCAACATGGACGAGGGCATGCTCGATTCGAAGAAGGCGATGGTCACCTTCCTCAATCTGATTGCCGGCGAGCCGGACATCTCCCGCGTGCCGATCATGATCGACTCCTCGAAGTGGGACGTGATCGAAGCCGGCCTCAAGTGCATCCAGGGCAAGGGCATCGTCAACTCGATCAGCATGAAAGAAGGCGTCGAGCAGTTCATCCACCACGCCAAGCTGTGCAAGCGCTACGGCGCTGCGGTGGTGGTGATGGCCTTCGACGAAGCCGGCCAGGCCGACACCGAAGCGCGCAAGAAAGAAATCTGCAAACGCTCCTACGACATCCTGGTCAACGAAGTCGATTTCCCGCCGGAAGACATCATCTTCGACCCGAACATCTTTGCCGTGGCCACCGGTATCGAGGAGCACAATAACTACGCGGTCGACTTCATCAACGCCTGCGCCTACATCCGTGACGAGCTGCCGTACGCCCTGACCTCCGGCGGCGTGTCCAACGTGTCTTTCTCGTTCCGTGGCAACAACCCGGTGCGCGAGGCGATCCACTCGGTGTTCCTGCTGTATGCGATCCGCAGCGGCCTGAGCATGGGTATCGTCAACGCCGGCCAGTTGGAAATCTACGACCAGATTCCGCTGGAGTTGCGCGACGCGGTCGAGGACGTGATCCTCAACCGCACCCCGGAAGGCACCGACGCCCTCCTCGCCATCGCCGACAAGTACAAGGGCGACGGCAGCGTCAAGGAAGCCGAGACCGAAGAGTGGCGCAACTGGGACGTCAACAAGCGCCTGGAACACGCGCTGGTCAAGGGCATCACCACCCATATCGTTGAAGACACCGAAGAGTCGCGCCTGTCGTTCGCGCGGCCAATCGAGGTTATTGAAGGCCCGCTGATGTCGGGCATGAACATCGTCGGCGACCTGTTCGGCGCCGGCAAAATGTTCCTGCCGCAAGTGGTGAAATCCGCCCGTGTGATGAAACAGGCAGTGGCCCACTTGATCCCGTTCATCGAGCTGGAAAAAGGCGACAAGCCGGAGGCCAAGGGCAAGATCCTGATGGCCACGGTCAAGGGCGACGTGCACGACATCGGCAAGAACATCGTCGGCGTGGTGCTGGGCTGTAACGGCTATGACATCGTCGACCTCGGGGTGATGGTCCCGGCGGAGAAGATCCTCCAGGTGGCCAAGGAGCAGAAGTGCGACATCATTGGCCTGTCCGGGCTGATCACCCCGTCGCTGGACGAAATGGTCCACGTCGCCCGCGAAATGCAACGCCAGGATTTCCACCTGCCGTTGATGATCGGCGGCGCGACCACGTCCAAGGCGCACACTGCGGTGAAGATCGAGCCCAAGTACAGCAATGACGCGGTGGTCTACGTCACCGACGCCTCGCGCGCCGTCGGCGTGGCCACCCAGTTGCTGTCCAAGGAACTGAAGGCCGGTTTCGTCGAGAAAACCCGCCAGGAATACATCGAGGTCCGTGAGCGCACCGCCAACCGCAGCGCCCGTACCGAACGCCTGAGCTACCCGGCGGCGATCGCCAAGAAACCGCAGTTCGACTGGGACAGCTACCAGCCGGTGGTGCCGACCTTTACCGGTGCCAAGGTGCTGGACAATATCGACCTCAAGGTCCTGGCCGAGTACATCGACTGGACGCCGTTCTTTATTTCCTGGGACTTGGCCGGCAAATTCCCGCGCATCCTCGAGGATGAGGTGGTCGGTGAAGCTGCCACTGCGCTCTATGCCGATGCCCAGGAGATGCTCGCCAAGCTGATCGACGAAAAGCTGATCAGCGCCCGGGCGGTGTTCGGTTTCTGGCCGGCCAACCAGGTGCATGACGACGATCTGGAAGTTTATGGCGACGACGGCAAGCCCCTCGCCCGCCTGCATCACCTGCGCCAGCAGATCATCAAGACCGACGGCAAGCCGAACTTCTCCCTGGCCGACTTCGTCGCGCCCAAGGACAGCGGGGTGACTGACTACGTCGGCGGTTTTATCACCACCGCCGGCATCGGTGCCGAAGAAGTGGCCAAGGCCTATCAGGACGCGGGCGACGACTACAACTCGATCATGGTCAAGGCCCTCGCCGACCGCCTGGCCGAGGCCTGTGCCGAATGGCTGCACCAGCAGGTGCGTAAAGAGCATTGGGGTTATGCCAAGGATGAGGCGCTGGACAACGAAGCGCTGATCAAGGAGCAGTACAGCGGCATTCGCCCGGCACCCGGCTACCCAGCCTGCCCGGACCACACCGAAAAGGCCACGCTGTTCAAGCTGCTCGACCCCGAGGCCCACGAGCTGAAGGCTGGACGCAGCGGCGTGTTCCTCACCGAGCACTACGCAATGTTCCCGGCGGCGGCCGTCAGCGGCTGGTACTTCGCCCACCCGCAAGCGCAGTACTTCGCCGTCGGCAAGGTCGACAAGGACCAAGTGCAGAGCTACACCGCGCGCAAGGGCCAGGAACTGAGCGTGACCGAACGCTGGCTGGCGCCGAACCTGGGGTATGACAGCTGATACGCGCTTGAGCGTGCTCCCACTTGTCCCTGTGGGAGCCGACTTGCCGGCGATGAGGCTGATGCGGTGTTACTGACGGCCTCATCGCGAGCAGGCTCGCTCCGACAGTGGGCGCGGTGTTTAGAGATATCCAGTGATCGGCGTCAAGCCTCGAATCGAACTTTGCCACGCCGCCACACTCTACATCTGCAACACCCTCACACACGGAAAACCTCATCATGCGTCTGACATTCTCTGCTTTGGTCATGGGCATCCTGATCTCCCAAGGCGCGCTGGCTGCCGGCGACGGTAGCGCGGCGGTCGGCGGCGGGCTGGGTGGTGCGCTGGGTAACGTGGTGGGCGGCCAGCTCGGCGGCAGCACCGGCGCGGCTATTGGTGCCGGCGTCGGCGGTGCGGCGGGTGGCGCGATCGCCGCGCCCAAAGGCAACCGCAACGAAGCCGCCATCGGCGGTGGCCTGGGTGCCGCGGGTGGCTCGGTGGTCGGTAATTCGCTGGGTGGCTCGACCGGTTCGACCATCGGCGCCGGCCTCGGCGGCGCAGCGGGTGGCGCCGTCGGCAACAACCTGGCCGATGACGACAACCACTCCAGCCACAACAGCCATAACGGCAAGCACAAACATAAAAACAAGCACAAGCATCACTGAGGCTTGATCGGTCACTGTGGGAGCGAGCTTGCTAGCGAAGAGCGTGAACGATAACGCGCACTGCCGTAATGCACGCGGCGGGCTCTAGTTATTCGCGAGCGAGCCCGCTCCCAGAGGTGTCTCAACCCCCTGAACTGCCGCGCCGAGCATGGATCAATCCATGCATCAGCAGCCCCAGCACCAGCCCCCAAAACGCCCCACCCAATCCCCACACAGCGTGACATTCGCCGCGGTCGCCAGAGAAAGGTAATCAACGCCGTTTCACGTCCACGCACATCGCCCAACGCCGTCGCCAAACTGCCGCCAATCGCCCCCAGCAACGCCAACCCAGCCAGGGTGCTGATAAAGGTCGCCGGCAAGATCACAAACAAGGTCGCCAGGGTGCTGCCAAAAATCCCCACCAGCACATAGAACACACCACAGGCCAGGCCCGCGATGTAGCGCTTGCCTGGTTCTTCATGGGCTTGCGGACCGGTGCAGATCGCAGCGGTGATCGCCGCCACGTTAAACGCATGGGAGCCGAATGGCGCCATCAGCAGCGAGCCCAGCCCCGTCGCGGTGAGAATCGGATTGGCACTGGTGCCGTAACCGTCGTTGCGCAGCACCAGCATGCCCGGCATGTATTGCCCGGTGAGGGTGATCACAAACAACGGGATGGCGACGCTGAGCAGCGCCTTGAGGGAAAACTGCGGGGTGGTCCACAGCGGCTCGGCCAGGCTCAACGCGACGCCGGAGAAATTCACCTGCCCCAGCCCGAGCAGCAACAGGATGCCCATCAGCAACACGCCGACGATCGCGTAGCGCGCGGTGAACCGGCGCAGCAGCCCATAGCCGAGCACCAGCACGCCGACCAGCAGCGGATCGACACTCGCCCCGCCAAAGGCGTCCACACCAAAGCGCAACAGGATGCCCGCGAGCAAGCCCGCCGCGATGCCTGGCGGAATCAGGCGCACCACCCGCTCGAAGCAGCCCGACAACCCCAGCAGGACAAAACCCAGCGCCGACAGCAGGTAGGCGCCGATGACTTCGCCATAGGGCACATCCGGCAGCACGGTGATCAGGAACGCCGCACCGGGTGTCGACCAGGCGGTGATGATCGGCGCGCGATAGCGGTAGCTCAGCCACGCTCCGGTCACACCCACGCCAATCGAGATCGACCAGATCCACGACGCCGTCTGTTCGGGACTGAGTCCGGCGGCTTTCGCGCCCTGGAACACCAGAATGAAAGTGCCGCCGTAGTTGACGATCACCGAGATCAGCGCGGCGACAATCGGGTGCAGCAGGTCGCTGGATTTGATGGGCAGGGTGAGCGCGGTGGTTTTCATGAATGCAGGGCCTTCTGTTGCGCATGACGGGTTACCAAGGGCGCGAGTATTGAGTCAAAATGGCTTACTTAAAATATCCACTTTTGCTCATTGAATTAGACCACTTTCAATTGCCAGGACGGCCCCTATGAAAACCCGCGCCACCGCCTACCCGGTCTGGAACGCCTTTCTCCCCGCCCCCGACAGCCCGTTGCCATTGCGCGAACAACTGCTGCGCTTCCTGCGCAAGGGGGTCGCCGAGGGCAGCCTGGCAGCCGGCGTGCGCCTGCCCGCCTCGCGCCTGCTGGCGGACGAACTGGGCGTGTCGCGCATGACCGTGACCGGGGTCTACGAGCAGTTGATCGGCGAAGGCTTCCTCGAGGCGCGCCAAGGCGCTGGCACCTATATCGCGGCACGCATCGATGCTCCCGTACCTGCCGATCTGCCCAGCGCACACGCCGCCCTGCGCGGCTCTCAGCGCGGCCGCCTGCTGACGGGACTGGACTCGATGTCGCTGGCTCTTCCCGACTGGCCGCTGACCCCCGGTCTGCCGGCGCTGGATGCCTTCCCCCATGCCTTATGGGGCAAGCTCGAGGGACGTTTCTGGCGCAACCAGGCAGCGGCCCACTCCGCCTACGGCGATCCCCAGGGCCTGCTCTCCCTGCGCGAGGCCCTGGCCGATTACCTGGGCGCGTCACGGGCCATCGCCTGCCGTGCCGACAACATCATCATTACCCCCGGTGCCCAGGCAGCGGTGTCGATCGCCGCGCTGGCGATTGCCGATCACGGGCAGCAGGCCTGGGTCGAAAGCCCCGGCTATGACGCCACTCACCGCAGCCTGGCGTTGGCCGGGCTCGACAGTGTGGGAGTGCCGGTTGACGCCCAGGGCCTGGATGTCGAGGCCGGCCGCCGGCTGGCGCCCGAGGCCCGGCTGGCGCTGGTCTCGCCTTCTCACCAATACCCGAGCGGCGTGACCATGAGCCTGGAACGCCGCCTGGCCCTGCTGAAGTGGGCGGACCAGGCCGACGCAATGATTCTCGAAGACGACTACGACAGCGAATTCCGCTACGCCTGCGCCCCAACCCCGGCGCTCAAGGCGCTGGACGCTAATCACGGCCGGGTGATCTACATCGGCACCCTGAGCAAGCTGCTGATACCCGGCCTGCGCCTGGGCTTCCTGGTGGCGCCGGACGCCTGGGTCGACGTGCTGCAGCGGGTGCGCAACGGCAGTGGATACCGCGTGCCGAAAGCCCTGCAAGCCACCGCCGCCGAGTTCATCAGCCAGGGTCATCTGGGCCGCCACATCCGCCGTGCCAAGGCCCTCTACAGCGAACGTCGCGACGCCTTGCTCGCGGCACTGGCCAGCGAGGCTCACGGCCTGCTGACGGTCAGCAACGCCAGCACCGGCTTGCATCTGCTCGGGCACCTGGCGGACAGCTGCGACGACCAGGCCCTGACCCACGCCGCACGCCACCGGCAGATCGGCGCCGGGGCCTTGTCCAGGTTATACGTCGGCCATCATTCCCGGGTGCAACAAGGACTGTTGCTGGGCTTTGGCAACACGCCGGCGGGGTCGATGCGCGGCGCGGTACAGACGCTGTGCCGGCTGATCGACGCGCAGCCAGGCCAGCGCTGAGCAATAAAAAATGCGATGGCCGCTGCCGGCCATCGCCAAGTCGCCCGCTTCAGGCGCTGAACGTACGGCTCGGTGAAACAATGATCTTGACGTTGTGTTCCTTGTTGTTGACCAGCTCTTCGAAGCCCTGGCCGACAATCTGCTCAAGCTGGATGCGCCCGGTCACCAGCGGCGTGATGTCCAGGCGGCCGTCGGCAATGAAGGCGATCACATCGGCGAATTCACCGTTGTAGGCCAGGGCACCGAGCACCTGTTTCTCGGTGGCCACCAGTTCGAAGAAGTTGAACTCGCTGGGCTCTTCGAAGATTCCCACCAACACGCACTTGCCGGCCTTGCGGATCAGGTCGATGGCCAGCTTGGCGGTGTGCTTGTTGCCGATGCACTCGAAGCTGACATCGGCTCCTAGCCCGCCGGTCAGGCGCCGGACCTCGGCCAGGGCGTCGCACTCCTTGGGGTCGAGCACATGACTGGCGCCGACTTCAAGCGCCTTGGCCTTGCGTGCGCCGGACATTTCCAGGGCGATCACCTGGGCCGCGCCGGCGGCCTTGGCGCACATGATGGTGCACAGGCCGATGGTCCCGGCACCGACCACCACCACATTCTGCCCCAGCAGGCTGCCGGCCTTTTTCACCGCATGCATGCCCACCGCCAGCGGCTCGATCAAGGCCCCGGCCTCGGCGGGAAAGTTGGCCGGCAGCTTGTACAGCAGATTGGCCGGCACGTTGACCCACTCTGCGAACGCGCCGTTATTCATCAGCCCGGTAAAGGCCAGGTTCTCGCAGATGTTGTACAGGCCGTGGGTGCAGTAATAGCAGGTACCGCAGTGCTGGCAGGCATCGGCGGCCACCGCTTCGCCAACGCTGAAGCCCTCGACCCCGGCACCGAGCGCGACGATCTCGCCACAGAACTCGTGGCCGAGGATGCACTGGCCCTTGATCCCGGTGAGCGGGTGCGGCGCCTCGACCGGAATGAACACCGGCCCGGCCACGTACTCATGCAGGTCGGAGCCACAGATGCCGCACCACTCGACACGGATCTGCACCCAACCGGCGGGCGGCGCGATCGGCAGCGGCACGTCTTCGACGCGGATATCGTTGCGACCATGCCAGACGGCGGCACGCATGCTTTGCACAGGATTGATTGCACTCATCTTCACATCTCCATGAAATCGGATCGGCCCGGTCACCGTTGCCGCTCACCGGGCAACGGTTCAAAGGGTCTGCACGAAGTCCAGGATCAGCCGGTTGACCTGCTCGGCCGCCTCCATCTGCACCATGTGCGCCTGGCCCGGGAGGATCTCGACACGAGCGTTGAGGCCCTGGCTGTGACGCGCCGGAATGATCGCGTCGGCATCACCCCAGATCACCAGCACCGGACGCTCGCCCTGCTGCACCACGGCGCGCAGATCGGCCTGCTGGCGGCCATCGGTAAACAAGCTCACTGACAATTGCCGCAGCGCGTCATCCACGCCTTCGAGGCGCTTGTACTTGAGCATGTCTTCGAGCATCTGCCGGTTGACCAGCTCGGCGTCGGAGAACAGTTGCATCAGCGGCGCCTTGAGCGCATTGCGATTGCTCGCCTCGACAAAGCCTCGCAGATAATCGCCATTGATCTCCTGGCCGAGGCCGGCACTGCCGATCAGGGTCAGCGAGCACACGCGGCGCGGGGCCAGGCGTGCGGCGTTGAGCGACACCGCGCCGCCCATGGAGTGCCCCACCAGGTGCGCCAGCGGAATGTCCAGGTGATCGAGCAGGTCCAGCAGCACCGCGCTCAACTCATCCAGATCGCCACGCTGCAAGGCTTTGCTCGACTCGCCATGCCCGGGCAGGTCGAGGGCGATCACCCGGCGCCCCGCCGCCAGCACTTCGTGGTTGAACAGCCAATTGTTCAAGTCGCCGCCGAAGCCGTGCACCAGCAACAGCGGAATGCCGCCGCTGCCGCGCTCGAAATAGCGGATCGTGCGGCCATCGAGTTCGACCTTCTGCGGCTTCGGACCGAGGTCTTCCTCGGCGCCGTCACCGGGCACGAACGAGGCCTGGAACTGCTCGACCACGGCGTCGATCTCGGCCTCGCTGGCTTCGCCTTCGACGACGATGCCGAGCAGCGCACCGACCGCCAGGGTTTCGTCCTGACGGGCGATCTGCCGACGCAGCACGCCGCTGAACGGCGCTTCGACGCTGCTGGAGATCTTGTCGGTTTCGACGTCCATGACTTCGTCGCCCTTGCTGATGGCCTGGCCTTCTTCCTTGAGCCAGGCATCTACCCGGCCCTCGGTCATCGACAAGCCCCACTTGGGCATGGTCAGGGTATGGATCTGGCTCATCAGCGCTTGCTCCACTCGATCAGCTTGAGCACGGCGCTCTCGATCTTCGCCGCGTCAGGGATATACAGGTCTTCCAGGGCGTCGGAGAACGGCACCGGGGTGTGCGGCGCGGTGACCATCTCGATCGGTGCCTTGAGCGCACCGAAGGCTTTTTGCGCGACCAGCGCCGAGATGTCGGTGGCCATCGAGCAGCGCGGGTTGGCCTCGTCGATCACCACCAGACGCCCGGTTTTCTCGACGCTTTCAAGGATGCTGTCTTCGTCCATCGGGCTGGTGGTGCGCAGGTCGATTACCTCGCAGTCGATGCCGCGCCCGGCCAGGCTGCGGGCGGCGTCCATCGCGGTATTGACCGTGCGCCCGTAGGACACCAGGGTCACGTCCTTGCCGTCGCGCAGGAAGTTGGCCTCGCCGAAAGGTATGCTGTAGAGCTCTTCCGGCACTTCGCCCTGCATGCTGTAGAGCATCTTGTGCTCGCAGAAAATCACCGGATCGTTGTCGCGAATCGCCTGGATCAGCAGGCCCTTGGCGTCATAGGGCGACGACGGGCAGACCACCTTGAGCCCGGGAATGTGGGTCCACAATGAGGTGAGCATCTGCGAGTGCTGGGCGGCGGCGCGCAGGCCGGCACCGACCATGGTGCGGATCACCAGCGGCGTGGTCGCCTTGCCGCCGAACATGTAGCGAAACTTGGCGGCCTGGTTGAGGATCTGGTCCAGGCAGCAGCCGGCGAAGTCGACGAACATCAACTCGCACACCGGGCGCACGCCGCAGCTAGCCGCCCCCACCGCCGCGCCGACATAACCGATCTCCGACAAAGGCGTGTCGAGCACCCGTCCGGGAAACTGGTGATAGAGGCCCTTGGTCACCCCCAGCACACCGCCCCAGGCGTCGTTGTCCCCGGGCGCACCGGCGCCGCCGGCGACGTCTTCACCCATGATGAACACGCTTGGATCGCGGCGCATTTCCTGGGCCAGGGCTTCGTTGATTGCCTGCTGATAACTGATTTTTCTCGCCATGATTGAGTTCTCGATTCTTGTTATAGGGGGCGTTCAGGGATAAGCGACGTAGACATCGGTCAGCAGGTCGGCGGCGCTCGGCTTGGGGTCGGACTTGGCCTTGCGCACGGCGTTCTCGATCAGCGTCTCGACCTCCTGATCGATGCGGTCGAGCTGGCTGGCCTCGAGCAGACCGGCGCGGGTGGTGCGCTCGCGGAACTGCATCAGGCAGTCGCTGTGCTCACGGAAATGCCGCACCTCGTCAGGCGCGCGGTAGGTCTGGGCGTCGCCTTCAAAGTGGCCGTAGTAACGGGTCAACTTGACCTCGATCAGCGACGGCCCCTCCCCGGCCCGTGCGCGCTCGACGGCGGCAGCGGCGGCTTCGTGGACGGCGAAGAAGTCGAAACCGTCCACCGTGACCCCGGGCATGCCGAAGCCGGCGGCGCGGTCGGCGATGTGGTCGCAGGCCACCGACCAGTTGGACGCCGTAGCCTCGGCGTAGCCATTGTTTTCGGCGATGAACAGGCACGGCAGGTTCCACACCGAGGCCATGTTCATCGCCTCGAACACCGCGCCTTCGTTGGAGCCGCCGTCACCGAAGAACACCACCGCCACCGCGTCGGTGCCCTTGAGCCGGGCTGCCAGCGCCGCGCCCACCACCAGCGGCGCACCGGCGCCGACGATGCCGTTGGCGCCGAGCATGCCCTTCTCGAAATCGGCGATGTGCATGGAGCCGCCCTTGCCCTGGCAGACCCCGGTTTTCTTGCCGTAGATCTCGGCCATCATGCCGAACACATCCACGCCCTTGGCGATGCAATGGCCGTGGCCACGGTGGTTGGAGGCGATACAATCGTCATCGCGCAGGTGCGCCATGACCCCGGCGGCCGACGCCTCTTCGCCGGCATACAAGTGGACGAATCCGGGAATCTCGCCGGTGGCGAACTCCACATGCAGGCGCTCTTCAAAGGCGCGAATGGTGCGCATCACCTGATAGGCATGCAGCAATTGCTCAGCAGTCAGCGGTGTCGACATTTTTATTCTCCAGGAGTGTCTTGGGACTGAAGGTTCATGGGGTGTTGCGGATGCTCGCGGCCGATGGCCAGGAGGCGTTGCTGCGCGGCACAGGCCAGGGTCGCCTCGACATCAATGCTCAGCGGGCCGCCGGCATCGAGGGTGACCGTGGGGCGGTCATGCACGTTGAATTCGATTTCCCGCTCGCCATCCAGGGCCAGGGTGCCGCTGGCCAGCGCCAGGCCATGGGCGACGCCGGGCTCCAGGCGACCAGCCGCCGCCACCCCGCAGCCTTGCAGCAAGCCGGGGGCCAGCGGCACCAGCAAGGCTTCGGGCGACTGAGGATCGAGGCGCATCCAGGCCCCGTGCGGCGCCTGGCGCGGCACCGGCAGCCAGAGCCCGCAAAGTGCCGAGAGCCCAATCGACTGCGGCTCGGCGAAGGTCACGAAGACTTCCGCCAGGTCCGCCGCGCGACTGATCGCCCGCGCGCCGACAAAGGCCAGCGACGACACTGCGACGTCCACCAGCGCCAGTTCACACAGGCCACGGCGGGCCTCGCGCACCAGCAGGCGCTTGTTGCGCCGCAGAGCAATCTCCGGTGGAATCCGCCCGCTGGCGTACAACCCGCCCGCGAGGCCGGCACTGGTGGCTTCGCGCAGTTCCGGGAAGGCATTGTTGGTGCCGGTGGACAGGGTCAGCAGCGGGATATCGCCGACTTCCGCGGCCACCGCCTTATGAGTGCCGTCGCCGCCGAGCACGGCGATCAGCGCCACCTCGCGTTCGGCCATCAGGCGCGCGGCCTGACGGGTATCGCTGACGTTCTGGCGCAGGGTGAAATCGAGGAACTCCAGGGCCGGCCAGTGACTGTCGCGGGCCTGGCGACTGTGGCTGTTCTTAAGGATCGCCGCCGCCATGCCAATCATGTCGGTGGGCAGCAGCACCCGCTCGATCCCGGTGGCGCCAAAGGCAGCGAGCAGGCGCTGGATCACCGAGACCTTGTCGGTGCTGGAGAACAATCCGGCGTTGGCGGTCAGGCGCCGTACATCTCGGCCCGATGCCGGGTTGGCAATGATGCCGACGGTCAGCGGTGCGTGCTTCATGGGGCGCTCCGCCGGGCAACGGGCAGCCACTCACAGGGACAGGACATACAGGCACCTCGAATTATTATTGGTCTTGCCGTGGCTTGAGCAAGGCCGGTGCCAGTTCGCAAAAACCCACTGGAAAAGCCTGTTTTAGAGCGCTTTCGTCGTGCGCAACAGATGCCCGCGACGGCCGCGACTGAGACGTCGGATGTCAGGCTGCACGGTGGGTCGGCGCGACCTTGAGACGTCGCGTCTCACGCGCCGCCGTACGCCGCCTGGCGCTTGTCGGCGGCCGGGGAACGGCGCTTAATGACCGCACAACGACAAGAAGCTGCACTCGGAGGCCTTAATGCTTTCCGCACACTCAAGGGCGCACGTGGATTGCGTCAGCCGTGTCCTGAAGAACGCCGACCACCTGCCACAACTGCCGGTGCCCGACCTGATACTCGACTCCTGGCGCCGCTCCATGGAGCAACACCATCTGGACCCCGGTTCGCTGCAAGGGCCGCGCATCCTCTCCCAGCATGTGCTGCAGGAATGCCGCGAACGCTCGGAACTGTTTTTGCGCATCGCCAGCGAAGAAGTCGCGCGCCTGCACGGCCGCGTGCGCGATGCCGACTACTGCGTGCTGCTCACCGATGCCCAGGGCCAGACCATCGATTACCGGGTCGAAAGCACCATTCGCAACGACTGCCAGAAGGCCGGCCTGTACCTCGGCACCTGCTGGTCCGAGGGCGAGGAAGGCACCTGCGGGGTGGCGGCGGTGCTGACCGCCCGGGCGCCGGTGACGGTGCACAAGCGCGATCACTTTCGCGCCGCCTTTATCGGCCTGACCTGCTCCGCCGCGCCGGTGTTCGATCCCCGCGGCGAACTGCTCGGGGTGCTCGATGTGTCGGCGGTGCGTTCGCCCGATGAACGCCGTTCACAGCACCTGATCCGGCAAATGGTGGTGCAGAGCGCACGGCAGATCGAACAGGCGTTTTTCATGAACAGCGCCGAGGGGTACTGGATCCTCCGTGCCCACAGCAGCCCGGGCTATGTCGACAGCCAGCCGGACTATCTGCTGGCCTGGGATGACGACGGCCGCCTGCAGGCCCTCAACCCGGCGGCGCGGCATCTGCTGCTGCAGGGTTTTGGCCGCTTACCCGAACACATCAGCCAGGTCTTCGATCAGCAGCGCCTGCACGCCGCCCGCGACGAAGCCCTGTGCCTGTTGCCCAGCCCGGGCCTCGGCCAGGTCCTGCACGGACGCCTCAGCGCGCCGCGTCGCCTGCCGCGCAATCGCCCGCGCCTGGCGCTGTCGCCTGCCGAACTTGACCCACGATTGGCAGAAAGTCTGCGCCTGGCGGTGCGGGTCAAGGACCGCAACCTGCCGGTACTGATCCAGGGCGAAACCGGCAGTGGCAAGGAAGTCTTCGCCCGTCAGTTGCACCAGGCCAGCCAACGCCGCGAGCAGCCCTTTGTGGCGATCAACTGCGCGGCGATTCCGGAAGGCCTGATCGAGAGCGAACTGTTCGGCTACGTCGCCGGGGCCTTTACCGGCGCCGCCAGCAAAGGCATGCAAGGCCTGCTGCAACAGGCCGATGGCGGCACGCTGTTCCTCGATGAAATTGGTGACATGCCGCTGAGTTTGCAAACACGGCTGCTGCGGGTGCTGGCCGAAGGTGAAGTGGCGCCGCTGGGTGGATCGCGGCGCAAGGCAGTGGACATCCAGGTGATCTGCGCCAGCCACCGCGACCTGGAAACCTTGGTCAGCGCCGGAGCATTTCGCGAGGACCTGTACTTTCGCCTCGCCGGTGCGCGCTTCCCCTTACCACCGCTGCGCGAACGCAGCGACCGACTGGCGTTGATCAACCGCATCGTCGAAGAAGAATCGGCGCACAGCACAGCGCCGCTGCAACTGGGCGACGCCGCCCTGGAATGCCTGCTCGGTTATCGCTGGCCGGGCAATGTGCGGCAACTGCGCCATGTCCTGCGCTACGCCTGCGCGGTGTGCGAAGGCCCGGTGATTCAATTGGCTGATTTGCCAGAAGCCTTGCGCAGCCCCGGCCTGCTCGCCCCACCGGCCGACGACATTGCGGAGCAAGGCAGCAGCCCGGAACGCCAGACCCTGATCGATGCGCTGATCCGCCACCGCTGGAAACCCAGCGCCACCGCCCAGGCCCTCGGCATCTCGCGCGCCACCCTGTACCGCAGGGTGCGTCAGCATGGGATTGAAATGCCGGGGAGAAGTCCGGCGTAGCCGGCCTGCGGTGTACCCCTTGTAGGAGCTGGCTTGTCGGGCCGCCGCCCGGAGCCAGCTCGCTCCTACCGTTGAACGGTGTGCGCTGAACAATGGATACACATCCAGAAACACCTCCCCATTGCCATCCCCCACCCGCTCTGTTTGCATCCGCGCTGCATGTTCATTCAGTCAAGGAGACAAACAATGAAAACCATGGTGGTCGGTGCCAGCCAGGGCCTGGGCAGGGCTTTGATCGAGGGCCTGGGTGAAGCCGGTGACAGCCTGATCGGCGTGTCACGCGGCTGCCCGCAAAACCTGCACCCGCGCCCGGGGGTCGAACTGCGCTGGGTAGCCGCCAATCTCAGCGAACCGGCCGCCGCCGCGCAGGTCATCGAACAAGCCGTGGCAGATGAAGGCCTGGACACCCTGATCTACAACCTCGGCATCTGGGAAGAACGCGCCTTCGATCCGGCCTACAACTTCCTCGCCGACCAGGACGACCAGTTGCAAGCCATCGTCAACTGCAACATCACCGCCCCGCTGCTGCTGATCAAACGCCTGCTGCCGACACTGCTGCGCAGCGCCAACCCGCGAATCATCCTCACCGGCTCGACCTCCGGCCTGGCGCAAAGCGGTCGACCGGAAGTGGCCTTCGGCGCCTCCAAGTTCGCCCTGCACGGCATGGCCGACGCCTTGCGCGAAGGCTACCGGCAGCAGCGCCTGGCGGTGACGTGCCTGAACCTCGGCTACCTCAACACCGAAGACCCGCTGAGTACTCCACGTGAAATCGCCGAGCAGCGCGGCGACGGCCAACTGATTCCGCTGCACGATGTGGTGCAGGTGGTGCGCACGGTACTGAGCCTGTCCGCGGCCAGCTACGTCAGGGAGATCACCCTTCCGGCACTGTTGGATGAGCGTTTCTGACAGCTTGACGGCCATGAACGGGGCGTCTGTGCAATCTTCGCGAGCAGGTTCGCTCCTGCAATGTTGTGTTGTCCTGTCGCATTCCCCTGTATGAGCCAGCCTGCTGGCGATGAAGTTGATGCGGTGAAGCGGCTGGCCCCATCGCGGGCAAGCCCGCTCCCACAGTGGGTTTTGTGTTGGTCACAGATTCCGGGGAGCTTGCAAATCCCACTGTAGGAGCCAGCCTGCTGGCGATGAAGTTGATGCGGTGTAGCGGCTGGCCCCATCGCGAGCAAGCTCTCTCCTGCAATGTTGTGTTCAACGCTCCGACATCACCACCATCACTTCCGCATCCGCCCCATCCTCGCCCAGCGCCAGGTAGATATGTCCAATGCTGCTGTTGAAGTAGGCGGTTTCGCGGCAGCCGATGGTGATCGATTCGCCGGTCTCGAATTGAATCCGCACACGCCCCGACAGCACCAGGGCGAACTCTTGCCCGGGGTGCCGAATGTAGTCTTCGAACTGGGTCAGTTCGCGGGCAAAAATCCGCGCGTACATGGGGGTCATGCTGCGCCCGGGGAAATCGCCAGCCATCGGGTGGTAATCGTAATTGCCGGTGCTGTAGCCCGCTGCACTGTCGATGGCGGTGCTGACCACGGTGGGTTGGGCCTAATGCTTTCCCTCGACTGATCCGCGCGTAGCAGGCCGACTGTGCAGAAAAATCGAACCGTAGAGGGCGCCCACGGCGCCTAGCAGAGGTGATCGACTATGACACTTGACGAAAAACCAAGCACCAGCAGATGGCTGTTAAGGATCAAACACAGTTCCCACAAACCCTGCCGCTAGCCAAGCGAAAACCGGCCGAGGGAAAGGTCGCAGGGGGAAATGACAGCGTGCAGGGTGGGTAGGGACGCCCGTCAAAGTATTCCGAACTCAACGCGACTGTTGGAGATGAGGTAGTCAAAGCTCTCAGTCTTGTCATTACCGTCAGCGTCCTCATACCTCAAGATGGCTTTGCCAGGTGTCGAACCGATTGAACGGATCAAAAACACTTTGAGTGTCTCACTACTGTTGGCTTTGACGTGACCAATCCGAACCGCCTCACAATCTAAAATCGGTGCTTCCAAGTGTAGAACGACGTTGTAGGCATGGTGCCCGTCGTTGCTGATCCTAATCTCGTTCATAACTGTGCCGCCCGCCCCCGTGGCACCGCTACTAAGAGTGCGCATTGAAAAGATTACCTTGACCTCTTGTTCCCGTTTTTTGCGCTCCACTTCCGACGCCACACGAAGCGCATCCCTCTGCTCGATCGCAGCCGTCGCCATGATAGTCTGCTGTTCTACAGAATTTTTTAGTTCTTCCGCCTGCATCAACAACGCTTCGCTGCTCAACTTCAATTCGTTGCCCTGAAGCTCAAGAGCTTTGGTGTTCTGCCTTAGCTCTTCGCCTTGCTGCAGGAAGCCAAGGACAAGCCAGAGGAACGCCACCGGGCCGAACACGCCAGCGAGGAAATCACCCACTTCATTGAGGGGCATGATTAATACTTGACCCCCACGTGCACAGATCAGTACGAGCATGCCGAACAGATAAACCGCCGTAAGTGCGGTGCCAATTTCGGTTATGTGCTGGCGCAGATTCCAGTCAGGCTGCTGGCGTTTCGCTCTGATTCGCTGCCACACGATGAGGCTGGCGATGACTAGTGCTAAAAGTACAAGGATTGTTGGCCAATACGCCCATCCTTCATCCGGTGCGACCACAGGTGGTGCGCTCCAGAACACGCCCCCGACAGGCTCCCACAAACTCACCATTGCCATCCCACTCGCTCGACGCCACTCCGTCCGTGGCAAATAGCCAGCGATCATAGCGGCGGCGGTCAGGATATGGAAATCAGATCTGAAGCGCCTCCAACCGCTCAATATCGTTCAAATCCTTGGCGCGTCCCGTTCCACCCTTCATTGCAAGAAGAAGGTCTACAGATGCAAAACGCACCTGGTGCCCGTTTATGAATGCCTCGCCTGCACCGCTCCACTCGTCCTCAAAGTGGGTGTCGGGCCCAGTAGTGAGGATGTCGGTGAATAAGCCCCAGCAATCCAACTTGATCTGCTGACGTGGATGAACCGGGGTTGAGATTTCTGCCTCAGTGAAATTCGGTGTGACTTGCAGTGCATGTAAGGCACACATGAGATGCTTGGCGTTTTCAGGGCTCGACTCGATCAATAGATCCAAGTCTGCACCCGCGATGTCTCGGGATGGGTCATGAAGATGGACAGCGGTGCCGCCCACGACCAGGAACCGAACGCCATGCTTCAACAGCTCTCCAAGGAGGTGGCCGTTTTGTGCCCAAATAACTATCCCTTGCATGGCAAATCCCCCTCTGCGCAACGCAATAGGTGAAGCAGGACGAACATGCGCGTGCGCCCTGGGAACTTATCACTTGGCAGCGTCGAGGCCATCGCGTTACTCATCGTCGCCAACTAGGGCCCGCAGCTCGTTGTACAAGTCGTGCGCTTCCTTTGCGTAGGGCGCCGCCAACTGATGGACTAGCTCAGGCTCGGCGATGCCCAGCAGGTCGGCGTCTGCCAACAAGCGGACATCGGTCGGGCGACTCTCGTTGCTCAGGATTGCAGCGATACCTTGGACGCGTTCAGGTGTGTATTTTGGATTATCCATGATCTTCTAACTCTTGGTTGATCGACTTGCTCAGCTCCACCAGAAACGCAGCGGCTTCCTCGTCGGTTCAACAGGCTGCCCGGGCGTCTCGCTCGACTCTCGGCATGACTGCGCCTACCGCATCAATGGCCCTGTTTGCAAACGACATCGAGGCTAAGACTTCCAATAGATCGCGGGCGCTGGGTTGCTGCCGGCCGGCACACGAAAATTTCGCCTCGGCTCGGCAGCGGCGAGTGCGCTGGCTTTCGTCGGCAGCCTGGTGGGCTTCATCAGCCTGGTCGGCCAGGTCTACCCGCTGTTCGGCTACCTGGGCTTCCTGCTGATTGCCGCGGTGATCATCGGCTGGCTGCGCCTCGGGCGCCTGGCACCTGCCAGCGCGTAAACACCGACGGGCAATAAGCCAACGGGCACTCCAGGGAGTGCCCGTTGGGTATTTAGCGGCGGACCTTGACCCAGGCCATCAGCAGCGCCGACGACAGCACACCGGCGGTCATGAAGATATAGGCCGCGCCGGGGTTGCCGGTCAGGCCGATCAGATAGCCGACGATCCACGAGCCGATGAAGGCGCCCAGTGCACCGCAAGCATTGATCAGGCCAATCGCGCCGCCGAACACATTGGCCGGCAGCAGCTCGGGGATCAGCGCAAAGAACGGCCCATAGGGTGCGTACAACGCGGCACCGGCGATGGTCAGCAAGGCAAACGACAACCAGAAGTGACTGGAACCCAGCAGGTAAGAGCAGAAAAACGCCAGCGCCCCCAGGGCCAGCAGCGGCCAGACAAAGTGTTTGCGCTGCTGGGTTTTATCCGACGCCCAGGACACCGCGAGCATGGCGGCGACCGCAGCCACGTAAGGCACGGCGCTCAACCAGCCGACAGTGACGATATCGGCGGCAGCCGCCTGCTTGATGATGGTCGGCAACCACATGATGAAACCGTAGACACCGATGCTCCACAGCGCATGCACGGCGCACAGTTGCAACACTACCGGGCGGGTAAAGGCCTGGCGATAATTGCGCACCACCTGCATGCCCTTCTGCTCTTGCGCCAGAGTCTCGGCCAACTGGTCTTTTTCCTGGCGGGTCAGCCAGTCGACCTGCTCCGGTTTGTCCCGCGCCATGCGCCACCAGACAAACGCCCAGAGCACCGCCGGCGCGCCCTCGATGACAAACATTTCGCGCCAGCCCCAGGCCTGGATCAGGTAGCCCGAAAGCACCGACATCCACAGCACCGTCACCGGGTTGCCGAGCACCAGGAAGGTGTTGGCCCGCGAGCGTTCCTTGCGGGTGAACCAGTTACTGATGAAGATCAGCATGGCCGGCATCACCGCGGCTTCGACAATGCCCAGCGACACGCGGATCACCATCAGCATCGGGATATTGGTCACCAGCCCGGTGGCCATGGCGCAGATGCCCCAGAGGATCAGGCTGCAGAACACCAGCTTGCGCACGCTGTATTTCTGCGCGTAGATCGCCCCCGGCACCTGGAAGAAAAAGTAGCCGAGGAAGAACAAGGCGCCGATCAGCGACGAGGTGCTCTTGGTGATGCCCAGGTCCTGCTCGATCCCGGCGGCACTGGCGAAACCGTAGTTGGCGCGGTCCAGATAGGCCAGGCTGTAAGTGATGAAAATCAGCGGTATCAGGTACCACCAGCGCTTGCTGGCGAAGCCCTTGACCGTACTGCGTGGACGGCTGTCGTCAGCCAGCGGCAGTGCTTGCTGCTTGAGTGTGCTCATGGGTGTCCCCTGTTGTTTTTGTTTTGACTACCGGTGTTCGGTCAAACCACGCTGGTCAGGCCTCCGTCGACGAACAGGGTCTGGCCATTGATGAAGTCCGACGCAGGTGAGGCGAGAAACACCGCAGCACCGCACAACTCCTCGACCCGTCCCCAGCGCCCGGCTGGCGTGCGTTTGCATAGCCAGTCGGAGAAGTTCTGGTCGGCCACCAGCGCGCGATTCATCTCGGTGGCGAAGTAGCCCGGCGCCAGACCGTTGGCTTGAATGCCGTGGCGCGCCCATTCGGCGCACATGCCCTTGGTCAGCATCTTCACCGCGCCCTTGGACGCGGCGTAGGGCGCGATGGTCGGCCGCGCCAGCTCGCTCTGCACCGAGCAGATGTTGATGATCTTGCCGCGACCGCGACCGATCATGTGCCGGGCCACCGCCTGGGACACATGGAACACCCCGTCGAGGTTGACCCGCATCAGCTCGTGCCAGTCATTGGCGTCAAAGTCTTCCAGCGGCGCGCGGCGCTGGATCCCGGCGTTGTTGATGAGGATGTCGATGGCACCGCTGCGGCGTTCGATCTGTTCGATTGCCTCGCCCAAGGCATGGCGATCAGTGACATCGAAGGCCGCCGACTCGGCACTCAGTCCTTCGTCCCTTAACTGGCTGGCGATGTGCGCGGCTTTTTCAGGATTGCGATCATTGATCACCACCGTGGCGCCCGCTGCCGCCAGCCCTCGGGCCAGTTCCAGGCCAATGCCCTTGGCGGAACCGGTGATCAATGCCCTGCGTCCGTCGAGGCGGAAGCTATTGTTATCGAATGACATACTGTTCTCCACAAATGGCCTTTGAACATTTAGCGGCCTTGTGCGCCAGTTCACCGCAGCGGCTGCGCAGCGTCCAATCGTCATTGCTGATCTGCTGATCAAAATCTATGATCACCGTTTTTTAGCCCTTGCCGACCCGGTGCCGCCCCATGGAAATCAAACACCTGCGCTCCTTCGTGACCCTCGCCGAAGAGTTGCATTTCGGTCGCGCCGCGCGCCGCCTGTCCATCGTGCAGCCGGCCCTGAGCATGCAGATCAAGCTGCTGGAGGAGGAACTGGGCGTCAGCCTGTTCGAGCGCAATCGGCACTCGGTGGCGCTAACCGAGGTCGGCGCGATCTTCCTCCCCGAAGCCCAGGCGACTTTGCATCAAGCGGCTCACGCAGCAGATATCGCCCGGGCGTCGGGGCGCGGCGAAATCGGTCGGGTGCGCCTGGGCTTCGTCTCCTCAGTCCTGCCGCAACTGCTGCCGACCCTGATCCGCACCCTGCATGAGCGCTTTCCACGCATCGAACTGCAACTCAAGGACATGTCCGGCCCCGAGCAAGCGGCAGCGTTGAAAAGCGGCCAACTGGACTTCGGCCTGATGCGCCTGCCCGCCGTGATCCCCGGCATTCAGACCCTGGAAGTCCTGCGGGAAACCTTCCTCGTCGCCTTCCCCAGCGATCATCCCCTGGCCACCCGTGAAACCCTGCATCCGAGCGATCTGGCCGACATCCCGCTACTGATCCTCGCCCGCCGCTACGCCCCCGGCTTCCACGACGGCCTGATGCAGGCCCTGGCCGCCCAGGGCACACAACTGCAAATCGGCGCCGAACTCGGCGAATTCACCACCATGCTCGCCCTGGTCTCCGCCGGACTCGGCGTCGGCCTGCTCCCCGCCAACGCCGGCCGCGCCCTCCCCGCCAACGTCATCTCGCGGCCACTGGAGTTGGGGGACTATCGGGCGACCACCGGGTTGGCGTGGATGGGGTTGGAGAGTGCGGTGAAAGTTAATGCATTCAATTTGATCAGTAGTTTGTTTGCGGCGGATAGTTGATGTGGGAATTTTCTCTCTGATTAGTAATTACGTCATTTAACTTACAGATAACTCATAGTTTCACTGACAGATCGCAATCAAGTATTGCCGAGGCACCACTACGCAAGTTATTTCCTGCGGACTACATTAGTCTCGGAAACGTCCTATTTACTTCGAATACATTCATCGCCATGTTAGCGCCCTGCTTGCCGACGCCGCGACAGCAACGACCTGTAGCTACAAGAACTAGCCAATGGTCGATCGATGCCTGTTGCATAGAACTTGAAGCACGACCGCAATCAATTTGAACTCGGTCACTTAACAGGGAGCAACATCCATGAGTGAAGGATTTTTCATTGGCCTGGGCGATAAAACCAGTTGCGGCGGCGAAGTACTGGACGGTGATCCGCGAATCAACCTGTACGGCTTGCTGCATGCCTGCGAAGGCGATCGGGTGACCTGCGGGATAAACGGCAAAACCTACCGCATCGTCGGCGGTATTTCCCACATGGAGAGCCACGGCAGGCTGATGGCCGGCACCCTCGACAGCCGCAGCAATTGCCCCTGCAAAGCCACGCTGACGCCCTCGGTCTACACCGCGCGATACGTCAAACAACCCTCAGCCGCGCAACCGATGCGCCGCACCACCGAAGCCACCCCGACATCCGCTCCGCGACCGACGCCGCAGCCGTCCAGCTTCACCCTGTCGAGCCAACCCGCCGCCGCGCCCATCAGCGGATTCGCCGGCGCCGAACCCGGCTTCTACATCGTGCCCAAAAGCACCACCCGCGAAGCCCTCGAAGCCACCCTCTTCCCCACCCGCGACCCGGTGGTGATGCGCAAATTCCAGGCGCTCAATCCTCATCGTGGAGAGGTGAAGGCGGGGTCGATGATTGTGCTGAGTGATCCGCGTAATTTTCAGTGCACAAAGGAGGAGGCGTTGTTGATGCAGGCGTCGGCTCAGGCGTGGGAAGCACTGGCGCCACTCAGCACCGACGAAGCTGATTTCATGGCCAGTCATCGAAATGAGATAGCCGCCATTCTAACCTTGGGTTCGGACGCCATCGGTATCAGGGGATCCATGCTCACCAGCCATCTGAATAATGTGAAAACCATCCTGAGCGATATCGAATCCCTGCATCAACGTTCATTTCAGGTAGACGGGCACCTGCGCTCTGCAACGTTTTTCGCCGAGCGTAAAGAGCTGCTTGGAAAACTCAATCTGCACCTCGACGGCATGATTCGTAAAAACATCGGATTTCCTGATCACCCGAATTTGCGAAGCGCATTGGGCATCTCCAGCCGCAGCCTGGTTCACCAATGGACCCAAGCGGGAGGAGCGGGACAAATTCCGGGGTATTCCACTCATATTGATGGCGTGGCGAAAGCTTCCAAGATTGTTAAATACGGTGGCTGGGTGGGTACGGCTATTGGTGGAGGGGCTTCGGTCTTAAAGGTCCAGGAAGTGTGCTCTGCCGGGAATGCGGAGGCATGCGAAAAAGTGAAGTTTACTGAGACAGGGAGCTTTCTGGGTGGTCTCGGTGGAAACGCGGCGGCAGGCGCCGCTTTGACCGGAACTACTACTGCTTTCATTTGTGCAGGGCTCGGCGTACCCACTGTAGGTATAGCAACTCTAGTCTGTGGAATTGTAACTGTGGGCGTCGGATCATATGTCGGAGGAAAAGCAATCGGAAAGGCTGGAGAGCGAATCGGCGAACTGATTTATGAGAATGTGAAATGACTACCGCCATGACCATCATCAGCCTGCTTTGTGGTCTGGGTGTCCTTGGCATTTGGATATGGATAGCCGTCGCACTGCATATGGCCTACACGAAGATGGATCTGATTCTGGATCTTCTGAAAAACAGCTCGGCAGTCAGGGAGCGTGCCTTTCTCAACAATTCCGGCCCGTGGGGAAAGTTGCTATTGATTGGGGGAGTATCAAGCATCGTTACCTTTCCTGGTTTTTTTCTCAAGCGAGGCGGCATCAGCACCGAAGATCTAGCTAATCTTCCATTGCCAATGAAGAAAAAACTTATAGCACTACACTGGAGCGTAATCGCATTACTGACCTCTACGACGATATTTGTGGCTTTAGCAGAAATCATAGAAGCGTTCGAAATCTAAAAACCCATATCGGATCAACTCAGAAGTTCACGAGCAAGCTAGCTTGCGGCATTTAGGGTAATTCGCGAGATATTCAAATGAGCATAAGTCTTGCCGACAAAATATTTCTTACTGCCGGACTACTGGACTTCGGAGGCATTTTCATCTGGATGGGTGTTAATTTTCACCTCGCATACACCAAGATGGACTATATGCTGGAGCATCTAAAAAACTGCTCCCTGATCAAAACCTTAACTCCGCTAAATCAAGGTGGGCCGTGGGGAAAATTCCTGTTAGTTGGTGGCATCTCCGGAGTTCTCACATTCCCAGGGATGTACATCAAGCGCGGAAACGCCGATGCAGATGACATAAAGAACTTTCCTGCGCTACTCAAGCGAAAACTAGTAGTTCTCCATTGGGTGTGTATCACGCTACTCATCGGGTTGTTCACACTATTTATTCTCAGAAAATCGGGAATACTAAAATAAACTTAAAATTGCTTTGCAATGGCAAAAATTTATCGCACGAGAACCTTAGCGGGCTTCGCAGAGCTCGAAGCCTGCTACGTCACTGAGATAAGCTGGTGGCGCGGGGCATATACCGGATTACGGAGTGAGAACCCAGGTGAAATGATTTCGAGCGAGCAATAAATTGATCGACGATGAGCATTGGAATTTTTAGCTGAATTTTTGGATGCGCGCAGGTCTGCTCTTATTAATTTATATACAGCTCGTATTCAACTTATATCTAGTCCGTCGCCATTTGGACGACATGATAGACGCGCTACCGAATAGTCGTTATATCTATATTTGGGGCGAGAGCCTGAGGAAACAGGGTTGGTACGGAGGAATGATTCTGCTCTCCAAAATTGGTGGCATGGTGATGTGGCCGAAGGCGTATATAAAATTGGGTGATGTGGACAGCGCTGACATTGCTAACTTCCCGCCCCACTTGAAACGTCTTCTCAAAATCGACTGTGCAATTCTAATTGGCACGGCAGTGTGGATGCTTGCCGGCTATGCACTATCTAAATTCAAGTGACTACTAGTCTATACTCTTCAACTGAGCAAAAGGCCAACCCATTAGTTTTATAAGTGACCGACATGGGTGGCCCTCACATGCAAGAGAGGACCATTGCTATAAGATTGATGGGAGTCGCATCGAGCAGCTTCTAAAATCAAGGTGGAGTTGCTGATGACAAGTGGTCATTTCGGCCTTTCACTTCATGCGCACTGCCGCCGTCAAATAATAGGGAGACTACGTTGTGACAAGGGAGACATTCTGGACGTCGTGGTTATTTATCTGCTTATTAGCAGGTCCGATCTTGTTAATGCATATAAATATCGCATTCAACATGTACCTGATCCGCCGCCACCTCGACGCCATGATGGACGCCCTCCCAAATAGCCGCTACATCTACATTTGGCGTGGAGCACGAACGCAGGGCTGGTTCGGAGGCATGCTTCTGGTCAACAAAATCGCAGGAATGATTGTGTTTCCGAAGTCAAATATCCGCACTGGCGACTTTGACAAAGATGATATTGCCAACTTCCCTCCCCATCTGAAGCGCCTTCTGAAAATCGATACAGCGATGCTGATTGGAAGTATCGCCTGGTTTTTGGTGGCCTCTACTCTACTTAAGTTCAGATGAGCGCTAGACAACTTTACGGGAGATCAACCCATTCTTTTACACATTGTTCGGATGAAATTACTCGATGAGTAATAACTGGCCGACATGGGCGGTCCTCGCCTGCAACGGAGGACCGCTTTTGTTGGGGACATTAGGGATCGCGTACTCCCTGTACCTGGGCCGTCATCTGGACACGATGATGGAGGCTCTGAAGAATAGTCGTCACATCTACATTTGGGGACCTGGCTTACGGAACCAAGGGTGGTTGGGATGCCTAATGCTCGTGGCGAAGATTGCGAGCATGGTAATGATGCCCCGCATTTCAATTCGCATGGGGGATCTGGATCCTAATGATGAAAAAAACCTCCCAACTCACCTAAAGCGACTTTTGAAAATCAAGGCAGTCATACTGGTGATCAGTGGTGTTTGGCTTTTTGCCCCATGCGGGCCGCCAATAGTGAAAGGATAGAGTCCAGAGACATGACAATGGAGACATCATGGTTATCACTCTTGCTTTTAGCCGGACCATTTTTTTTATTCACCTTTAAAATCCTGTTCAACCTGTACCTGATCCGTCGACACCTAGACTCCATGATTAGCGCCCTCCCCAACAGCCGCTACATGTATATCTGGGGTAAGACTCTACGAAAACAGGGCTGGTTCGGAGGCATGCTTCTGATCAATAAAATCGCAGGAATGATCATGTTTCCGACGTCTTATATTCGCCTAGGGGATTTTGACCGCGATGATGTATCCAACTTCCCCCCTCACTTGAAACGCCTGCTTAAGATCGAAATAACGATGCTAATGGTAAGTGCAGCCTGGATGCTTGCCATTTCCTATTAACGACCTAACCCTTTGCAGAAAATAACTTAGTATTGCAGGGAGACTCTCAGTGAAACTAATGAAAATACATGATCGAACTAATCCATGAGCATATCATATGACCACCGCCATGACTGTTGTCAGTTTGCTCTGTGGGCTAGCTATTGTTGGAATGTGGATTTGGATTGCGATAGCGCTACACATGGCTTACACCAAGATGGACTTGTTGCTGGACCTTCTGAGGGATAGTTCAGCAATCAGGGACCGAGCATTTCTCAACTCCGGCGGCCCATGGGGAAGATTACTGCTGATCGGAGGAATTTCAGGAATCGTGACCTTCCCTGGCTTTTACCTTAAGCGCGGAGGTATCCGTACCGAAGATTTAGAGCGCCTTCCAAGTCCTATAAAGAAAAAACTCGTCGCATTGCACTGGAGCGCTTTAACCCTTTTAACCTCTTTGACAATGTTTGTAGGCTTAGCGGAAATAATAGAAGCCTATGAGCTCTGACAGCCACCCAGAAAAAATCAACCACCTATATTCTCTGACCCTTATTGCAGAAATCGCTCAACCCCTCCAACTCTATCAACACTTTCGCGAATTCAACAGATAAACACTTCACGCTGTACAAGGTAAAAACATGACTATAAGCACAGCCGACAAAATATTCGTCACCTTAGGACTATTGGACTTCGGAGGTATTTTCATAATGATAGGTGTTAGCCTACACCTGGCATACACTAAGTTGGAGTATATGCTGGACCACCTAAAAAAATGCTCAATGAGCAAAACATTGATTCCACTAAGTGAAATAGGGCCTTGGGGGAAGTTTCTGTTGATTGGTGAAATCTCTGGAGCCCTCACATTTCCAAATCTGTACATCAAGCATGGCACCGTCCAAGCAGATGACATAAAAAACTTCCCAGCGGAACTAAAAAGCAAAATGATTATCATCCACTGGACATTCATCATTTTACTCATTGGCATGTTCGTACTACTTTTTCTCAGAAAATCAGGAATTCTGAAATAACTCCACACCCCCCTCGCATCGGCCAGAGACTGGTCTGACGAACGCCTTGGCTCGCGACATAGAGGCAATATCTCTGAGCACCCTACGTACCACCCACGTTACACAAAACCAGACACTTCCCCTTTCTGACGCCAATAAAAAACCACCCCCCTCTCCCACAACCACCTCAACTAACTCCACCCACAAAAAATAAATAAACCGTCCACACCCAACAAAAACAGGCACCCAACCCAACTTGGATCCAGAATACCACCACCGTTCGTCGCCATTTACTTGCACGAAAAAAACAACTTACAGAAACCAACTACATTCGACTTAAGAGCGAATCCACACCGGACCCGCGGCATGTCAATGGTGTTCTTATGAACAAATCCATTCCCATTGCTGTTGCCTGCATTTTGGTTGTTTTAAATGCACCCGCAACTTGTCATGCGGCACTGTCCGCGGATCCGGTTCTGTCCTTTGGTGTACTGGGCAGCTACAGCGAACTCGAGTTCAAAGGGCAACGCAGCACGCAAACCGAGCGCATGCCAGAAGGCGGGTTATTTCTGAATTACGGCAACAAGATGACCGCCCACGACGGGCTGTTTTTTCTGGCCGAGATCACCGGGCAGTACTCGGAAAAGCAGGGACAGAAGGTTGAGGACAGTCAGGTCGACCTCGATGTGGGCTGGCGAATGGCGCTGGATTCAAGCAACTTTGTCGATGGTTTGCTGGGGGCGGGTTACAAGTGGAACCGCTTCGATCCGGGCTATAACAAATACGACATTGATCTCACCAGTCGGACGCCCTTCGTTAAAGCGGCGGCGGGTTACAACCACCTGTTCAGCGATGCGACCTTTCGGGTGGAAGTCGGTGTTCGCCAGTCGATCCAGGGTGATGCGCAACTGAATATCCACGGTGTCGACAATGAACGCGAGGATTTGAAAGACAGTACCGACCCTTACATCGAACTCAGCCTGCTGTTCAATCAACAGGGCGACCTGCCGATCATTGCCATGGTGTATTACAACCGCTTCAACTATGACCTTGACGGGCAGTTCACTCACAGCGACTACGACAAACAGGTGCGTGATGAAATTGGCGGCAAACTGGGGGTAGTTTTTTAAACCTGGCGTGTGGCGAGGATGACCTCGCCACACGGTCTGTCAATCCAGCACGCTTTCGCGAATCAACTTTTTGTTGATCTTGCCAACACTGGTCTTGGGGATCTCGGCAACGAACTTGAACTGCTTGGGAATCGCCCACTTGTTGATTCGCCCGCATTCGACGAAGCCCTGCAAGTGGGTTTCGAGGATCTTGCGGTCGAGGTACTGGCCGGGTTCACACACCACCATGGCCATCGGCCGTTCGCCCCACTGATCGTCGGCAATCCCCACCACCGCCACCGACAGCACCGCTGCGTGCTCGCTGATCAGGCTTTCCAGTTCCAGGGAGCTGATCCATTCGCCGCCGGTCTTGATCACGTCCTTGATCCGGTCCTTGATTTCCACCCCGCCCAAGGCATCGATCGAGGCCATGTCGCCGGTGTGCAGCCAGCCGCCCTGCCAGAGTTCGGCGCCCTTGTCCGGCGCCTTCAAATAGCCCTGGGTCAACCAGGGGGCACGGACGACGATTTCGCCGAGTGACTCACCGTCGTGGACCACATCGTTGCCATTGGCGTCGATGATTTTCAGGTCGACCATGGGCACCGTGGTGCCGGTCTTGATCCGCGTCGGCAGTTGCTCCTCCATGGACAACGCCCGGTCGGCGTCGCGCAGGTGGGTCAGGCACAGCAGCGGACAGGTCTCCGACATGCCGTAGCCGGCGTGCACCCGTATGCCCTTGGCGCTGGCTTCGCTGGCGATGCCCAAGGGCAAGGCGCTGCCGCCGAGGAGCATTTTCCAGCCGTCGAAACGGGCCTGCTTGCCCTCGTCGCAGTGCAGGATCATCTGCAGGATGGTCGGCACGCAGTGGGAGAAGCTGACCTTTTCCTCGCGGTACAACTGCACCAGGCGGTTGGGTTCGTAGCGGCCCGGATAGACCTGTTTCAGCCCCATCAGCGTGGCGACGTAGGGCACGCCCCAGGCGTGCACATGGAACATCGGGGTGATCGGCATGTACACGTCGTCGGAGCGCAGCAGCGGCTGGCCCTGATAGGCACCCAGGGTGCCGACGGCGTTCAGGGTGTGCAGCACCAGTTGCCGATGGCTGAAGTACACGCCCTTCGGGTCGCCAGTAGTGCCGGTGGTGTAGAACAGAGTCGCCACCGAATTTTCGTCGAAGTCGGGGAAGTCGTACTGGTCGACCGCGGCGTCCAGCCGTTGCTCGTACTCACCGAGCACCGGCAGCGCCGTGCGGGTCGGCTGCGGGTCGTCGCTCAGTTGCACGAAGCCTTTGACCGTGGTCAGGCGGTCCTGGATCTGCTCCATCAGCGGCAGGAAGTCATCATGCACCAGCACCAGGTCGTCCTCGGCGTGGTTCATGGTGTAGAGCACCTGCTCCGCTGACAGGCGAATGTTCACCGTGTGCAGCACCGCGCCGATCATCGGCACGGCGAAGAAGCACTCCAGATAACGATGGCTGTCCCAGTCGAGCATGGCCACGGTGTCGCCGGCCTTGACCCCGGCGGCGGTCAGGGCGTTGGCCAGTTTGCGGATGCGCTGGTTGAGGGTCTGGTAGCTGTAGCGCAGTTTGTCGGCGTAGACGATCTCGCGGCCCGGCTCGTAGCGCACGCCGGACAGCAGCAATTGCTTGATCAGCAACGGGTAGGCGTAGGCGCCCTCGGCCGGCGGAATGATTTTGGTGGTGATCATGCGGGGGTTCCTTGTCCTGGCACTCAAAACTGCGCTGCGTCCAGACCGAACAGGCACTGGCTGCCGGCCTTGGCCGAGGCACTCAACGAATGGATGCGCGGCAGCAGACGGGCGAAATAGAAGCGCGCAGTGGCCAGTTTGGCGCTGTAGAAATCGTCCTCGATCGGGCCACCCAGGGCCGCCTTGGCCATGCGCGCCCACATGTAGGCATAGGCGGTGTAGCCGAAGACCTGCAGGTACTCGACCGAGGCCGCGCCGATTTCGTTCGGGTCGTTTTGCGCCCGGTCCAGCAGCCAGTCGGTCAGTTCGTCGAGGGTATCGACCGCGGCATTCAACGGCTGGGTAAATTCCTTGAGGTCGGCGCAGGCGGTGGCGCTGAAGTGGCGAATTTCCGCAGCAAAACGGCGATAGAGCACCCCGCCGCTGCCGACGATTTTGCGCCCGACCAGATCCAGCGACTGGATGCCGTTGGTGCCCTCGTAGATCTGGGTGATGCGCACATCACGCACCAGTTGCTCCTGACCCCACTCGCGGATGTAGCCGTGGCCGCCGAAAATCATCTGCCCGTGCAGGGTGGTTTCCAGGCCCATGTCGGTGAGAAATGCCTTGGCCACCGGAGTCAGCAGCGCCACCAGATCCTGAGCGCGACTGCGGATATCGACCTCCTCGCTGAATTTGGCGATGTCCAGTTGCAGGGCGACATAGCTGGAGAACGCGCGACCGCCTTCGTTCAAGGCCTTCATGGTCAGCAACATGCGCCGCACATCCAGGTGGACGATGATCGGGTCGGCCGCCTTGTCCTTGTTCTGCGCGCCGGTCGGTGCACGGCTTTGCAGGCGCTCGCGAGCGTATTCGACGGCACTCTGATAGGAGCGCTCGCCCTGGGCCAGGCCCTGGATGCCGACGCCCAGGCGTTCGTAGTTCATCATGGTGAACATGGCCGCCAGGCCCTTGTTCGGCGCGTCGACGATCCAGCCGGTGGCGCCGTCGAAGTTCATCACGCAGGTGGGCGATGCCTTGATCCCCATCTTGTGCTCGAGGGAGCCGCAGGATAGCGCGTTGCGTTCGCCCAGCGAGCCGTCATCGTTGACCAGCACCTTGGGCACCAGGAACAGCGAGATGCCCTTGGGCCCCGCCGGCGCATCCGGCAGGCGCGCCAGCACCAGGTGAATGATGTTTTCGCTGAGGTCGTGTTCGCCGCCGGTGATGAAGATCTTGCTGCCGCTGATCTTGTAGCTGCCATCGACCTGGGGTTCGGCGCGCGTGCGGATCATGCCCAGGTCGGTGCCGGCGTGGGCCTCGGTCAGGCACATGGAACCACTCCAGGTGCCGGCGTACATGTTCGGCAGGTACTTGGCTTTCAGCGCTTCGCTGGCGTGGGCATTGAGCGACAGGCAGGCCCCGGCGGTGAGCATCGGGAACAGGCCGAAGGCCAGGCTCGCACCATTGACCATCTCTTCGACCTGGGCCGAAATCGCCTTGGGCATGCCCATGCCGCCGTATTGCGGATCACCGCCGACACCGCCCCAGCCGCCCTCGGCGAACGCCTGGTAGGCCGCCACGTAACCGTCGGCGGTGGTCACCTGGCCGTTGTTCCAGGTGCAACCCTGTTCGTCGCCGGCGCGGTTCAGCGGGGCGATGACTTCGGCGCTGAGCTTGCCGGCCTCTTCGAGAATCGCCGCAGCGGTCTCTTCATCAATCACCTCGGCCAGCCCGGGCAAACCGGCCCACAGCCGGGACACCTGGAAAACCTCGTTGAGTACGAAGCGCATGTCGCGCAGGGGAGCTTTGTAGTCAGACATTGTTGGCTTACTCGGAAGTGGTCATGGCATGGGGCACGCCAGGACGTTCAGTGGTTTCGGTGAAGACGGCGGGCGTGACGGGGGCCACGGCAGGCACGCGCTCGCGCAACAGGAAGTACGACAGCGCCGGAATCAGGATCAGCGCGCCGAGCATGTTCCACAGGAACATGAAGGTCAGCAGGATGCCCATGTCGGCCTGGAACTTGATCGGCGACCACACCCAGCACACCACGCCAGCGGCCAGGGTGATGCCCACCAGCCCGACCACCCGCCCGGTGAACGACACCGCATTGCGGTAGGCCTCGGACAACGGCAGGCCCTGCCGCTGGAAGTGCAGTTGCACGCTGAGCAGGTACAGCGCGTAGTCGACGCCAATGCCGACGCCGAGGGCGATCACCGGCAGTGTGGCGACTTTGACGCCGATGCCCATAGCGACCATCAGCGCTTCGCAGAGGATCGAGGTCAGTACCAGCGGCAGCAGCGCCACCAGGGTCGCGCGCCAGCTGCGGAAGGTGATCAGGCAGAACAGGGTCACCGCCGCATACACGTACAACAGCATGCTGCGGTTGGCCTCGCGCACGACGATGTTCGTCGCAGCTTCGATCCCGGCGCTGCCGGCGGCCAGCAGGAACTGGCGGTCCGGGCTGCTGTTCTCCTTGGCGAACTTGTCGGCGATGGCGACCACGGCGTCGAGGGTTTCGGCCTTGTGGTCCTTGAGGAAAGTGATCACCGGCATCAGCGAGCAGTTGTTGTTGAACAGCTCCGGCGAGTTGACCGAGGCCTGCTGCGCGGCGTAGTTCAACACGTCCTGGTTGCGCTGGATGCTGTTGAGTTTGGGGTTACCTTCGTAGGTGCCGGCGGTGATCTGGCGTACCGCGTTAACCAGCGAAGCACTGGCCTGCACCCCCGGATACTGCTGCAGTTCCCAGGCCAGGCGGTCGGCGAGGACCAGGGTCTGGTAGTTGAGGCAGCCTTCCGGCGGGGTCTTGATCATCACCGCGAACAGGTCGCTGGACAGCGCGTAGTGCTGGGTGATGTAGGCGTTGTCGCGGTTATAGCGGGAGTCGGCGCGCAACTCGGGAGCACCGCTTTCCAGGTCGCCGACCTTCAGGTGCAGGCTGACCATGAAGCCGCCGATGCCCATCAACAGCCCGACCAGCACCGCACCGGTGGCCCACTTGCGGGTGGTGAAGCGGTCGAGCAGGTCCCAGAGTTTGCCGAAGCCCTTGTGGTGGTCGGCGCGGCTGTCGATTTTCAGCGCGCGCTCGGCAGCCTTGGCGCCGACGCCGACATAGGACAGCGCCACCGGCATCAGCAGCAGCGAGGTGAAGATCAGCACCGCGACACCGATGCTGGCGCTGATTGCCAGGTCCTGGATCACCGGGATATCGATCAGCATCAGCACCGCGAACCCCACGGCGTCGGCCAGCAGCGCGGTGACTCCGGCGATGAACAGGCGGCGAAAGGTGTAGCGCGCGGCGATCAGTTTATGGGTGCCACGGGCGATGTCCTGCATGATGCCGTTCATCTTCTGCGCGGCGTGGGACACGCCGATGGCGAAGATCAGGAACGGCACCAGCACCGAGTACGGGTCGATCACGTAGCCGAGCCAGGCGACGATGCCCAGCTGCCAGACCACCGCGATCAGCGAGCAGCCGACCACCAGCAAAGTGCTGCGCACGCAACGGGTGTAGGCATAAATGATCACCAGCGAAGTGACCACCGCCAGGGCGAAGAACATCATCACCTGGATCAGCCCGTCGATCAGGTCGCCCATCAGTTTGGCGAAACCGATCACCCGCACCTTGTACGGCCCCTTGCCCTCCTCCCCGGCCTTGCGCGCGGCGCTGTCGCCGGCGAATTCGATCTTGTCCCGTAGCTCTTCTTCAAGCATCCGCGAGAAGGCGTGGTAGTTGATCGGCTGGCCACCGGCGGCGGCCTTGTCGAGTAGCGGGATGATCAACATGCTCGATTTGAAGTCGCTGGCCACCAGGCTGCCGACGATGCCGGCGCGGGCAATGTTCTGCCGCAGTTGTTCGATCTGTTCCGGCTTGCCCTCGTAGGTGTCGGGCATCACCGGGCCACCCTGGAAGCCCTCTTCGGTGACTTCGGTCCAGCGTACCGCCGGGCTCCACAGCGACTTCATCCAGGCGCGGTCGACGCCTTCGGTGAGGAACAGCTGGTCGTTGACCTGCTTGAGCACGTTGAGGTAACCGGGGTCGAAAATATCGCCCTGGGTGTTCTCCACCACCACCCGCACCGAGTTGCCCAGGCCGCGCAGGGAGGCGCGATTTTCCAGGAAATTCTGGATGTACGGCTGGCTCTGCGGGATCATTTTTTCGAAGCTGGGGCGCAGCTCCAGGCGGGTCACCGCCATGAACGCGAACACCACCGTGGCCACGGCCATCAGCAGCATGAACAACGGCCGGTAGTTGAACACCAGGCGTTCCAGGCGGTTGCCGGAGTTACGATCGAAGTCACGCAGGTCGCGAATGACCGGCATGGCGTCTTGTTTGATAGTGCCCATGTCTGGGTTCTCGCTCTTAGGGTTCGAGGGCTGGATCGATCGCCAACGTGCGCGCGCCACGGCTGCCCGCGACCACAAGCGCGCCCGTGGCGGATTGCGTCGCGCCGGCCACCGGAATCGGTGCCGGTTGCGTCATTAGCTTAAGTTGCGCGCCGCTGCCCTGGCTGACCAGCATCTGTCCGCCTTGGGTGAACAATCGGTAATTGCCCTGGGCATCGATCAGGCCAGCGGTGAGGCTGATGTGCAGGCCACTGTCCAGTGCAGTCCAGCTCTGCCCGCCATCGGTACTGCGCAGGACGTTGCCGCGCAGGCCGTAGACCAGCACTTCGCCGGGCTTGCCGAGCACGCCGAAAAAGCTGCCCTGATAGGGTGTTTGCAGCGCGGCAAACCGCTGGCTGGCGGTGTCCCACTTGCGCAACAGGCCCTGCTCGCCGGCGATGTACAGCGCGTCACCGGTAGAGGCGATGGCGTTGAGGTGGAAGCCCTGGGGGTTGTCGGTGCGGTCCTGCATGGGCGTCCAGCTCTGGCCGCCGTCGTCGGTGCGCAGGATCAGGTTGAACACGCCAACCACGTAGCCGGTCTGCTCATTGGCAAACCACACATCCAGCAGCGGCTTGTCGGCGCCCTGCTCCACCAGGCGCTGGCCCTCTTCGGCCAGCAACGCCCACTGTTCGTTGTCCGGCTCGGCCTTGGCCAACGCCGCGTAATGCTCGACCAGCAAGGCGCCGATCTGCCGACCGTCAAGCTGCTTGCTCCAGGTCGCGCCGGCGTCGCTGCTGTGCAGCACCACGCCGTCATTGCCCACCGCCCAGCCCTGGGTGATGGTCGGGAAATTTACCGCCGTAAGGTCGGCACTGACCGGCACACTCGCCTGTTGCCAGTGCTGGCCGTTGTCGTCGGAAAACAGAATATGGCCACGCTGGCCAACGGTCACCACGCGCTCACCGGCGCGGGTCATGCCGGACAACGGGCTGTTGCTCGCCAGGGCACTGACCCGGGCAGGCAGGTCCAGCACGTCGACGTAATCGGCCGCAAGGCTGATGCCTTGCGACAGACCGAGCACGACACCGAGTGCCAGATTCAGATATTTTTTGTTCGAACCCATACCGCGTCCTCTCAACACACTGTAGGAGCGAGCCTGCTCGCGATGGTCGTGAACGATGACGCGGGCATCCAGACAGCCTGCGTTATCGTTGACGTTTTTCGCGAGCAGGCTCGCTCCTACAGGGTTTCTTCTGCCCACGATTTTTTGCGGTGGGTTTAGCGAATGCCGCTGCCAGCCAGGGATTCCGAGGACCATTGGGCCTTGGAGAGCGGGTCGATGTACTTGATGCCGCCGTACGGGCCGACGACGCCGTTGATGTTGTAGGCCCCCCCCACCAGGTCGTAGATCATGAACGGCGTGGAATCCGGCACCTGCTTGTCGTAGCTCTGGCTGAGGAAGGCGAACGAACCACGGTAGAGTTGGCCACGGGCGTCGTACTGGTCGGATGCCAGAGCGGTCCAGCTGTCTTCATCGAGGTAGAAGCGACGCTTCTGGTAGATGTGACGAGCGCCCGCCTTAAGCGTGCCTTCGACGACCCACACGCGGTGTTTTTCCCAGCGCACGAAGTCCGGAGCCAGGTGGTTAGGCGTGGTGATCGACTTCGGATCCTGCACGTAGGTCAGCTTGTAGGTGTTGTAGGGCACGATCATTTCCTGCTTGCCCACCAGCTTCCAGTCGTAGCGGTCCAGCGCACCGTTGAAGACGAACACGTCATCGTAGGTACCCGCACCGGCGGTACCCGGGTTTGGCGTGTCGTAGGCCAGGCTAGGCGCCAGTTTCACTCGACGTTGACCTGGCAGGTACTGCCAGGCGCGGCGTGGTTGCTGCAGCGGGTTGGCCGCGTCCTTGAGCATGATCGCCTCGCCGGCGCGACGTGCAGGACCGGTGTAGGCCAGTTTCATCTGGTAGTAGACGTCGGCGCTGCTGATCGGCTGTGTGAGGTTCTCGTAGATCGGGTAAGAGATGAAGGCCTGCCCGGTGGTTGCCAGGCTCGCCACGCCGGCCGAGTCGACGTTCCACGAGTCGTACTTGGAATTGATGCTGACGCCCTGGTAGCGCAGCAGGAAGTTCCACATGGCTTCGTTGCCCGACTGCGGAATCGGAAATGGCACGCCCGGCAGCACGTTGTCGATGGCCAGGCCACCTTCCAGGGACTTGGCGCCGCTGGCATTTTTCACGCCGTTATCGAGCACGGCTTGCGGCAGGGAAACGGTGCGGTGCGTCGGGTAGACGTCAACCCGGAAGCTGGGGAACCGCTTGGCCAGTTCGACGGTGGTGGCGCTGAGCAGGTTCTTGTATTGGTCGACGTTCTTGCCGTCGATTACCAGCAGCGGCTTCTCGTTGGCGAACGGGTCCGGACGCATGCTGTCGCCGGCCTTGTAGCTGGCAGGCGGGGTGGTCAAGCCGCCGCTGTAGGCAGGGATCGAGCCGTCGGCGTTGCCGGCTTTTTCGGCGCCGACCTGGGTCAGGCTGCTGCCCAGATTGGCCGCTTCCTGGGGGGAAACGGCGGCCTGCGCCTGGGCGGCGAGGACCATGGCCAGGGATGCGGCCAACACGGTTTTAATGAAAGTCATGGGGTTATTCTCCTGCTTGCGTTGAGCAAATCAGTGTTTGAATCAGAAAGTGGTTTTCATCGTCAGGTACAGCGCGCCACGGTCCTCGGTCGTGGCTCCGCCACCGGAGAAGGACGAATAGCCGCCGCCATAACAGGCGTAGTTTTCGTTGCCGCTGAAGGCATTTGGCGTGGATCCGTCACCACCGGTCGCACCGGTACTCACTCCGCTGACATTGCACTTGTCGGTCTGGCCGAAAGAGTCGACGTACTTCAGGTCGACAAAGTATTTGTTGTAAACCACCGCACCGACGCCGACCGCGTAGTTGCCGGTGTCCTTGGCACCGCCACCGGAGACCGGCGACACACCGTCGAGGCCGACGTTGACCGACATCGGCGCATTGAGGTCGACGCCGGGGAATACCTGGTACCAGGTCGGCGTGAAGTTGACCGCCACGCCCCAGTTGTCGCGGGTCGGCGCGTCGATCCCGTGATAGGTCGACTTGCCCTTGTACAGCGCTTCGTTATGGCTATCGAGTTTGAGCAGGTTGCTGTAGTACAGCTCGCCGAGCAGGGTCGCCGAGTCGAACACCGGGGTCTTGGCCAGGGTCATCAGGCCGTTGAGGGTCCAGTGCAGGGTGTCGCCGGTGGCGGCCATGCTGTCGCCCTTCTGCGGGGTGTCATAGACCACCCCGGAGGCCGCGCTGCGCGCTGGCAACAGGCCCAGGCCCTGGCCCAGACCCAGCGGGCTGTTGGTGCTGACAATCGCCGGAATACTCGCCAGCGGCATGTTGTGGCGCACGTTCAAATCGGAACCGACGCTGACCCCGCCGATCTCCTTGGACAGGCTCAGGCCGACGATCTTGATGTTGTCCGCGTAGGCCATCTGGTAGGTGGCGGTGCTCAGGGAGTTGAGGGTGTTGATCACCGCCGGCACTTGCCCGGCCGGACGGGTGCCGTTGGGGTTGGCCGAGGTCAAGCCGCGCGCATCGAGGTACGCCTGCGGGAGGATTTCCGAGGTTTCGCGGTAGTAGACGCCAAGGGTGCCGTCCAGCCACGCCGGCGACCACTTGGCCATGACGCCCCAGTCACCGCTTTTGTCCGGCGTCAGGTCATGCCCGCGACGCACGTTGGTCAGTGCATTGCACGGTGCCAGGCCGCAACCCAGAGGGCTGCCAGGCACAACAGCGTTGGTATTGCCAAGGAGGAACGATTGCGCACCGAAACCGACCAGGTCGGAGCCGCCGTAATAGGTGCCGGCCTCAGGCAGGCGAGCAGCATTCCAGTCGAGAAAGTACTGGGCGCCGACGGTCAGCTCCGGGTTGACGGTGAAGGTCATCGACAGCTGGTTACGCGGGACGAACAGCTCCTTGGCCTCGGTGCCAGGAGATGCCGCCAGCTTCGCCAGGTCCAGGCCCGACTGGCCGTAGCTGATCGAGTGCACCGGGTTGAGAATGGTCTCGCCCCAGAACACGTTGTGCTGGCCGGCCTTGAGGCTGAGGATCGACTCGTCGCCGACTTCGGTGCTGTAGAACACGAAAGCATCGAGGATTTCCCCGGACGGACCGGTGTAGTAACGCTGGGCATAGTTGCTCAGGTGCGGGCTGCCATTGCCAACGTTGTCGCCGGTGACGCCGGCCAGGCGTGGGTCGTTGGCCACCAGCCCGGAGCGCGCATCGTTGCCGTTGACGAACGGGTTGGAGTTGGAGCCGGCGTTCTCGTAGGCCTTGTCGTACCAACTGGCGGCGCTGACGCGAAAGCCCATGTTGTTCTTGTAAACCACATCCATTTCGGTCAACAGGTCGATGCGGTTGGTGATGTTGGTCCCGGCCTTGCGGAAGTTGTAGTCGCCGTCGTTGTTGTTCGGCGTCGCCAACATGCGCGTGTCGGCACTTTCGGTGCGCACGCCGTAGTTGTACTTGACGGTGTTGTCCAGGCGGACGTTCCAGTCCGGGTTGCCCGTATCTATCTCGACCCCATGGGCCATCGGCGCCGTGGCCGCGAGGATGGCCGAGGCCAGCAGGCTGTAGTGGAAGGTGGTGAACCCGTGACTTTTGTTGTTGTGCATTGCGTTGTTTCTCCGCCTTTTTGTAGTTGTTTTAAGCGCAGCCGCCCTCGCGCAGACCTCTTCGGGGCTGCGGTTTCAGGAGTGAGGGCAAATACCGGCTGACGAGCTGTCAGGCCGGCTCCTGTACTAGCTGTCCAGCTGCAGGATGAGTGCCTCGGCTTGCTGCCAATGGCCAAATCCTGCGGCCGGATTGAGATGGCCGACATCGCCCAGATCGAGCAATTCGGCGCCCCAGCTTTCGGCCATGCGAGTCACGGCAGTAAAACTGGCAAGGTGATCGTTTCGGCTGCCGGCGACGATGCTGCGAAAGGGCAGCGCTGTTTGCGGCAGTGGTGTCCAGCCGTGGCTGGCAAGGGTTGTGGAAGACGGATAGGCCGGTGGCCATTCGGCGTCGAGGTCCGGCGGCGCGGCCAGCAGGGCGCCCTTGATCTGCGCGCTGTGCTGCGCCGCCCAATGGGCGACCATCAGCACGCCGGCACTGTGGGCGACGAGGATTACCGGGCCGTCGATCTGTTCCAGCTGGTGCTGGATGGCGCGGACCCTGGCGTTGCAGTCGAGCTTGTCGGTTTCCAGCGGTGGGACGCTGCGGACCTTGGCCAGCCTGGATTCAAGCAATGTCTGCCAATGTTCGGCAACGTGCTCGCGCAGGCCTGGGACGATCAGCACGGTGGCGGCTGTTTGCAGTTTATCCACGTCAACACCTTCACTTTCTCGATGACTCGACTGGCTCTTTCGCCAGACTCTTTTTGTTGTGTCGACATTAAAGAGCGGCGGCCAGGGGTGCTTTACATTGGACGTCAGGCACTTTTCTTTTGATGACAAATTGTCCGACAAGGCCAAGGGCCGACCGCTGGTCTAGAATCCATACGACTCGCCGCGAGCTCACTGTAATCAACGCATGACGCGAAATGGCCGGATGAGCGAGCGTTGCTGACGACGCCATTCATCGACCAACAGACAACTGTTCAACGCTCGAAACGCTGGATATAGTCGCCTCGCACTTGCCATCTGCCATCGGCCAATAAGAAGAAATTACGCATGCCCAAGCTTGTCCGCGCCGCCGTGTTGACCAACTACCTGGAGGTCACTCAGTACCTGGGATTCAATCCGCGCGATGTGTTGGCCGGTGTCGGCTTGAGCAGGGCTCAATTGCAAACCCCGGAACATCGCATCCCGATCGATGCCGCCGTGCGCCTGCTGGAAGATTCCGCTGCCGCCAGCGGCTGCCAGACCTTCGGCCTGAGCATGGCCGAGTCGCGCCAGCTCTCAGACTTTGGCGTGGTCAGCCTGCTGCTCAGCCATCAACGAACCCTGCGCGACGCGCTGCAGGTGGTGGTGCATTACCGTCACCTGATGAATGACTCTTTGGCGATTTTCATCGAAGAAGCCGGCAAGATGGTGATCATTCGTGAAGAGGTGGTCACCGAGTCGCCGATGCCCAGCCGGCAGGCCATGGAGCTGGCGATCGGGGTAATGTTCCGCCTCTGCTCTGCCCTGCTCGGTGCGCACTGGCACCCCTACAGCGTCAATTTCATGCACCAGGCACCGGACAATCTACAACTGCACCGACGCCTGTTCGGCTGCAACCTGGAGTTCGGCAGCGAGTTCAACGGCATCGTCTGCTCCGACGCCAGCCTCGACATGACCAACCCCAATGCCGACCCGGCCATGGCCCGCTACGCCCAAAGCTACCTCGACTCGTTGCAGAGCAACGAAGGCGCTTCGATGCTGTTCGAAGTGCGCAAGGCCATCTATCTGCTGCTGCCCATGGGCCGCGCCACCATCGAACAGGTCGCCCAGAGTCAGGGCATGAACGTGCGCACCTTGCAGCGTCGGCTCAAGGATGATGGATGCGCGTTCAACGACGTGATCAATGACGTGCGCCGGGATCTGGTGCTGCGGTATCTGGACAATCCGAATTACTCGCTGGGGCGGATTGCCGACATGCTGGGGTATTCGATGGCGAGTTCGTTTACGCGGTGGTTTATTACTCAGTTTGGGATGCCGCCGGCGACGTGGCGGGCGCAGAAACATGGTGCGGGGAAGTTGTAAGGGGGTGGCGGTCGCCTGTCGGTGTACATACTTCACTGTGGGCTGGCTTGCCAGCGATGACGTCATAACGGAGTACATATCCATTCCTGCGGTAACGGCCGCTTATGGTTGCGCCCTTACGGCGCCTCCCTTTTTTACAAGCCCCTCAGTGTCCGGCCCCCTCGCTTAGGCTCGGGGTACCTTCGCTCCGGCATCCATCCCAGGGTCATCACCTCCGGTTGGCTTCGCTGCACCTCCTCTCGATGTCTGCGGCTTCGCCGCAGCGCGCTACGCGCTCCCCTTGGATGAATGCCTCCACTCAGCCGTCGGTAATGGGGCCGGTGAATCAAAATCAAAAGCCGCCGAGGCGGCCTGATCTGGCAGGTTGCCCGCAGTTCTACTGTAGGAGCGAGCCTGCTCGCGATGGTCGTGAACGATGACGCGTACTGCCTGAATGCGCGCGGCGCCCTCAGGCTCTTCGCGAGCAGGCTCGCTCCTACAGTGGATCTGCGGTGCATGCAGATTTTGCGATCGGCCACGGAAATTGTGGGAGCGAGCCTGCTCGCGAAGATCGTTAACGATAACGCGTGCATCCAGAATGCACGCGGCGACCTCAGGTTTTTCGCGAGCAGGCTCGCTCCTACAGGGGGTGAACGGCGCAAACAATCAGGTCGGCTGGCAGGCCGCCTCGTTCGTCGTTACCACTCAACAGGCCGAGCGTTAGCTCGCCTGCCGCTTTTGATCTTGATTCACAGGCCCCGTCGGGAGGCTGAGCGCAGGTATTCATCCGCGGGGAGCGCGTAGCGCGCTGCGGCGCAGCCGCAGTCATCGAGAGGAGGTGCCAGCGAAGCCAACCGGAGGCGATGACCCACGGATGGATACTGGAGCGAAGGGACCCCGAGCCTAGGCGAGGGGCCGGACGTTGGGGCAAAGCCTTTTGGTTCCTTTTCGGCGTTTGGAAAAGGGACTCGCCGTAAGGGCGAAACCATAGGTGGCCGTTACCGCAGGGATGGATAGGTACACAAACAGATCGCCATCGCTGCGGGGCGGCGGCCCGACAAGCCAGCTCCCACAGAATTAACTCGCGCCCTCCCAAAAAAAACCAAAAAAAAACGGCAACCGCTGGTACGGTCGCCGTATAAAAAACGGGTGCTTGTAACACCAGTCGTCACCGCACGGCGTGAGGAGTCAACACCGTGCAGCCCTGCCATACACAGGCAAAGCCCTCAGAACCCCCAGCGCAGCAACAACAGCACCAACACCACCAGGAACACCGTCTCCCCCACCATCAACAGAATCGGCTTGATACCCACCGAGGCCAGTTCCTTGAGGCGAGTCTTCATGCCCAGGGCGCTGATGGAGATCACCAGGCACCAGCGCGACAGTTCGTTGATCGAGCCCTGCACCGCCGGTGCAACCCAGCCGGTGCTGTTGATGCAGGCGAGAATCAGGAAGCCCACGGCGAACCACGGCAGCAACGGCGGACGCTTGCCCGTCGGGTCGGCGCCCTGCATGCGGGTGATCATTGCGGCGGTGACGATCACCGGCACCAGCATCGCCACCCGCATCAGCTTGACCACCGTGGCCGTATC
Organism: Pseudomonas fluorescens; assembly: GCF_019212185.1. Classification (NCBI taxonomy): domain Bacteria; kingdom Pseudomonadati; phylum Pseudomonadota; class Gammaproteobacteria; order Pseudomonadales; family Pseudomonadaceae; genus Pseudomonas; species Pseudomonas fluorescens. The sequence goes on along the minus strand of NZ_CP078138.1, from coordinate 2,625,689 downwards.
GCCAGTCTCGGTCGACATGCTGTAGCCGGCACCCACCACTTGGGCCACGTCGTGAATGGTCGCTCCAAGAAACACCCCGGCGACCTGCGGCGACAGGTGCAGCCAGTTGGCGATCATCGGATAGACGATCATCGCCATGGTCGACAGCGCCGACACGCCGATCACCGTGAACAGGGTCGCCCGCTCCTTCTGCGGATGATTGGGCAAGGCCGCCGCCAGCGCCAGGGCCGCCGAGGCGCCGCAGATCGCCGTGGCGCCGCCGGTGAGCATGCCGAACAGGCGCTGGAAACCCAGGGCCTTGGCCGCGATCACCGACACGCCGATGGTCACCACCACCAAAATCACCACCAGGGCGATCGGTTTCCAGCCCAGCGCTGCCATCTGCTCCAGGGTGATGCGCATGCCCAGCAGGGCCACGCCGATGCGCAACACGGTGCGCGCGGTGAACTCGACGCCGGCCTTGCACGGGCCGTCATCAGCGAGAAAATTCAGGGCCATGCCCAGCAGCAAGGCAAACAGCATGACCGGCGCACCGTAGTGCTCCGACAAAAAAGACGCCGCCGCCGCGACAATCAGGCTGACGATAAATCCCGGCGCCAGTTCGCGCGTGCGACTGTGGATACGGGTAAGAGCAATGGCGCTCATGGCGCGGACTCCTCGGTTGCGATAACGATAAACGCCTGGTCGTCGATGATCTCGACCGGGTAGCTCGTGACTTTTACAGCGTTGGAATTGAGCAGGTAACCGCTGTGCAAATCGAAGCGCAGGCCATGGGCGCAGCACTGGATCACTCGCCCTTCAAGACGCCCGCCACACAGCGAAGCGCCCTGGTGCGGGCAACTGTCGTCGATCACAAACAACTGCCCGTCGACGTTGAACAACGCCAGGCTCTTGTCATCGAATTCGAACAACGCGCGCCCACCCACCGGCGGGTATTTACCGGCCGGTACCGCCACACGCCGGCTCATGCAAGCTGCCGCTCGCTGTCCTTGAGCGCTTGGCTCATCGCGCCGAGCAAGGCTGAAGCAGGCTGCGCGCCGACCACCGTCATGCCCTGGTTGAACTGGAAGCTCGGCACCCCGCTGCCGCCACCGGGCGCGCCGACATAGGCACTGCCGTCCCCCAACAGGCTGTCGGCCACCACTTGCGGGTCGATGCCACAGGAACGGGCAATCTGCAGCAGGGTTTCACGGTCGCCGAGGTCCTCGCCCTTGTGGAAGTAGGCGGCGAACAGGCGCTCCAGCAGCACATCGCGCTGCACCACATTGCCCACGACGCTGACATGCTCGAACAGTCGATGGGCGTCGGCGGTGTTGGGCATGGTCGCGATTCGGCTGAAGTCGATGTTCAAGCCCACCGCTGCCGCCGACTGGCGCACCTGTTCCTGACGCATCTCTACGGCCTCGACACTGCCCAGGCGCTGGCGATAGAACTCAGCGAACGGCACACCTTGCACCGGCAGTTGCGGCAGCAATTGCACGCCATGCCACTGGGTATCGATCTGCACATCCGGCTGACGGCTGCGGAACTGCACCAAAGCATGTTCCAGCTGACGCTTGCCGATCAGGCACCAGGGGCAGATCAAATCGAAAAACACATCAATCTGTAAACGACGACTCACAACTTCACCTCTAACCCGGTTTCGGCAACGGCAACAGCCACGCGCTGTCCCTGAAGGCGGGCAATATCTTTGTGGTAGTGACACTTGGCGTAAAAGAACACCGCCGCCGCCGCGAGGCTGACCAGTGGCACCAATTGAAACGCGGCATGCAGGCCGATCAGGTCAGACACCCGACCGGTGATAAACGGGCCTGGCGCCAGCCCCAGCAGGTTATTGGCCAGGGTCAGGGTGGCGAACGCGGTGCCGTGCACCGAGTAATGCGTCAGGTTGGCAACCATCGCCCCGCACGGGCCGGTGGTACCGGTGGCAATCAACATGCCCAGGCAGATCAACACCAGTTGCAGCGGTCCCGCCTGCAAGGCAAACGCTGCCGACAACAGCAGGCAACTGCCCAGGCAGAAGGCGATGGCCAGGCTGACCTTGCGCTCCGGCGAATGCCGGCACAGGCGATCGCTGAGCATGCCGCACAGGATCATCCCGGCGCCGCTGCACAGGACGATGATCGCCGCCATGCCGCCGGCCTTGTCGGTGGGCATGTCGTAGTAGCGGTTGAGGTAGCTGGGAATCCACACCATCACCGTGCCGCCGACGAACAATTGCAAGCCGCTGGCGACGTAGGTGGCGACGACCGAACGGCTCGACCACAGGGTGCGCAACGGTTGCTTGACCTTGGCTGCCGCTTTGGCCACGCGCTGCGGGGCGATCCGCGCTTCCTTGACGATCAGCGGGTACAGCAGCGCCAGCACCAGGCCGAACAGCGCCATGCCGGCGAACGACCAGCGCCAGCCGAGCTTGGCCGCAATCGCCCCACCCAACGCCATGCCCAGCACCGAACCAAACATCCCCCCGGCCATGAAGGCACTGGCCAGGGTTGCCCGCATGTGCTTGGGAAACACCGAAATCACCACGGCGATCCCGACGCTGCCATAGGCCGCCTCACCCACCCCAACCATGAAGCGGGCGATGAACATTTGCTGGTAATCCTGGGCCAGCGCGCAGCCGAGGGTCGCCAGGCTCCAGAGCATGGCCATGATTGCCAGGCTCTTGACCCGGCCATAACGGTCGGCCATCAGCGACAGCGGAAACGTCAGCAGCCCGACCATCAGCGCAACGATGCCGCTGAGCAGGCCGAGCTGGCCGTCGCTCAGGGCCCACTCGCTTTTCAGCAGCGGGAACACCGCGTTGAGCACCTGGCGCGACATGTAGTCGGAAATCAGCAAGCCGAACGTCAGGGCAAAGACGATCCAGGCGTAGCTGCGTGCAACGCCGACACAACCTTGGTCGTCATCGCCGTCGGCAATTGGGTGAAAGGCCATTTAGCCTCCTCAAAGCTTTGTTTTATTGTTGTTATCAAGCATGTAAAGCGCACCGGGCGGGCGTTCACGGACGCGCGCCCGGTGCGACGGTCAGCCGCGCTGCGGCACACCTTTTTGCCCAGCCTTGCGGTTGGGGGCCATACCGTTGGCCAGCAGGGTTTCTTCGATGCTGTTGTATTGCACACCGATGCGATAGATCTCGCGGGCTTCCTTGCCGTTGGCGACTTCGCGACCCAGCTCGTGAGCAATGCGCACGGTTTGCTTGATCTGATCCACCGAGCCGAAACGCGCGCCCTTGTGATCAATAATAGTGTCTTCGTTGCCCACCCGAGCGTGCAGCCCCATGGCCATGGACATAGTGTTAAACGGCAGCACGTTCTTCAGCAGCGACTCGGCGGTCAGGGTGCAGGCGTCCGGCACGCGGTGGATGAAGTTCATGAAGTTGAACGGGTTCGGGCCGTCGAAGCCGCCGCCGATACCGATCCAGGTCAGGTTCAGCGGGCCCATGTACACGCCACGACGCACCAGGCGCTCGAGGGTTTCCAGGGCGTGCATGCCGGTCAGCTGGAAGTGCGGCTGGATGCCGTTTTCGGTCAGGCGCTTGAGGTGCTCGGCGACCCAGGCCGGGCCGGCCGGTACGGTCATTTCGCTGTAGGCAGCATGAATCATCGGGTTATCCAGGGAAGTGCCCTTGAGGTACTCCGGATACAGCAGTTCCATGATGTTCATCTGGGTGGTGTTGATCGCCACCGTCACCTGGTCCGGTTTCGGCGTCAGTTCGGCGAGCATGTGCCGGGTGTCGTCGGACAGCCACTTGGCCGCTTCGCCGTCGCTTTCCGGGGCGAAGGAAATCGAACCGCCGACCTGGATAATCATCTCCGGCACGGCTTCGCGCACACCGGCGATCAGCTCGTTGAATTTCGACAGGCGCTTGGAGCCCTTGCCGTCCAGCTCACGCACGTGCAGGTGCAGCACGGTGGCGCCGGCGTCATAGCATTCGACGGCCTTCTGCACCTGTTCGTCCATGGTCAGCGGGATGTCTTCGGGGAAATCTTCCGGCATCCACTCCGGACCATACGGGGCCACGGTGATGACCACCTTTTCCATGTTTTCCGGGTGCAGGGAATCGTCGAAGAATTGCATGAGTTACTCCAGTTCTTATGATTGTCCCGTCCACCCGGGTTCGCGCCGGGCGGACGTGTTTACGAGAGCGAATGCAGAAGCGGTGGATCAGTAGGTCTTGTCGCCGATGATCCCGGCGCGCTCCATCTTGCGATGGCATGGCGGGTAGTCCATGACCGCGTAATGCTGGGTGCTGCGGTTGTCCCAGATCGCGATGCTGTTGGGCTTCCAGCGCCAGCGCACCTGATACTCGGGGATGTACGCCTGGCTGATCAGGTAACGCAGCAACTCGCCGGCGCCGGGGTTGGCGTCCTGGCCGAAACGCACCCGATCCGGGGTGTGGTAGTTGCTGAAATGGGTGGTGAAGGCGTTGACGAACAACACCTTCTCGCCGGTTTCCGGGTGGGTACGCACCACCGGGTGCTCAGCGTCCGGGTACATGGCCTTGAGCGCCAGGCGCTTTTCGATCGGCATGGCCGCGCCGAAACTCGCCTCGATGCTGTGGCGGGCACGCAAGTCGGCGATTTTCAGCTTCACGTCGTCCGGCAGGTTGGCGTAGGCCTGGACCATGTTGGTCCACATGGTGTCGCCGCCCACCGGCGGGCATTCCACGCAGCGCAGCACGCAGCCCATGGGCGGTGCCTCGCGCCAGGTGGCGTCGGTGTGCCAGGCGTTCTCGTAGCGATCCATCGGCTGGTCCGGATTCTTGTAGATCCGCACCAGGCCCGGATGCTCCGGGTCGCTGCCGGCCACCGGGTGGTCTTCCAGCTCGCCGAAACGCCGGGCGAAGGCCACGTGTTCGGCGCGGGTGATGTCCTGGTCGCGCAGGAACACCACGCGATGCTGGAGCAACTGCTGGCGGATCTCGGCAAACAGACCGTCATCATGCACCGCGTCGGCAAGATTGACGCCAATCAGCTCGGCGCCAATGCTGCAGGTCAATTGTTCGACTTTCATGGCTGGCCGCTCCTTAAATGACGAAAATCGACGAGCCGGTGGTCTTGCGTGACTCAAGGTCGCGATGGGCCTGCACCGCGTCCTGCAGGGCGTAGTGCTGGTTGATCTCGATCTTGATCCGGCCGCTGCCAACGTGGTCGAACAACTCGCCGGCCAGCTCGGCTTTTTCCGCCGGGTCGCTGATGTAGTTGGCCAGGGCCGGACGGGTCAGGAACAGCGAACCCTTCATCGCCAGCAGCACCGGGTCGAACGCCGGGATCGGCCCCGACGCGGTCCCCACGCAGACCATCAGGCCGCGCGGCTTCAACGAATCCAGGGAGCCCATGAAAGTGTTCTTGCCAACGCTGTCGAACACCACGTTGACGCCGACGCCGTCGGTCAGTTCACGCACGCGGGCGGCGACGTCTTCATGGCTGTAGTTGATGGTGTGGTCGCAACCGTGAGCGCGGGCGATTTCGGCCTTTTGCTCGGTGGACACGGTGCCAATCACGTTCAGGCCGAGCAGCTTGGCCCATTGCGAAACGATCAGGCCGACACCGCCGGCAGCGGCGTGCAGCAGGATGGTGTCACCGGCTTTGAAGTCGTAAATACGGCGCATCAGGTACGAAGAGGTCAGGCCACGCATGGTCATTGCCGCGGCGGTTTCGAAGCTGATGGTTTCCGGCAGTTTGATCAGCGGCGCGGCCGGGATCAGGCGCTCGGTGCTGTAGGCACCCAGGGTATTGAGAAAACCGGTGTAGGTGACGCGGTCGCCCACCTGGACGTTGGTCACCCCTTCACCGACGGCCTGGACCACGCCGGAGGCCTCGACGCCCATGCCGTTGGGCATCGGGATCGGGTAGGTGCCATTGCGGAAATAGGTGTCGGCATAGTTGAGGCCGACGGCCACATGGCGCAGACGAACCTGCCCAGGACCGGGTTCACCGACGTCGACATCTTCATAGCGAAGGACTTCGGGACCGCCGGTTTCGTAGAAGCGAATGGCTTTGGCCATGTTTTATTATTCTCCAATACAGGGTTGGCATTCGGTATCGATTTGCGCTGATTGGACTGTAGGTCGCCACCCGTTGGCTCGCTTCTCATCAGGCGACAACGGCTTTTCATTTGATGACAGGGCGCCGCCCGGCAATGGATGACTTATCTGCCGGCGGCCGCTAACCTGCGCAGATCACCCCGCAGGCCAGTCCTGCCATGCACTCGGCGAGCAACCCATGAAATCCCCCGCAGGCCTGCTGCTGTCGGCCATCGAGCTGGATCGCGAGAGCGCGGTGCCGCTGTACCGCCAGCTGTATCTGCAGATTCGCAAACAGATTCTCGGCGGCAAGCTGCAGGGTGGCGTGCGCCTGCCGTCGACGCGGACCCTGAGCAAGGAACTGGCGCTGTCGCGGATCACCATTCTCAACGCCTTTGACCAACTGATCGCCGAGGGCTTCCTCGCCTCGCGCACCGGCGCCGGCACCTATGTCGGCGACGAATGGGAAAACCGTGGGGCGCGAGATGCCGAGGCTGAAGAACCGCCTCCGCGCCTGTCGGACCTCAGCCAGTCGATGCTGTCGCTGCGCAGCGATCATTTTCGTGGGGTGTCCTATACCGATTGGGACCCGGCGACCCCGACCTCCTTCCTGCCCAGCCACAGCACTTACGACAGCTTCCCGCTGGCGGTATGGCGACGGCTGATGAACCGCCACCTGCTCAAGCCGACCAAATCGATGCTCGGCTACGGCGAACTGCAGGGCCTGCAGGCGTTGCGCACGGCCATTGCCGACTACGTGTTCGACGCCCGTGGCATCGACTGCAAGGTCGAACAAGTGGTGATCGTCTCCGGTGCCCAGCAGGCCTTCAACCTGTTGGCCATGCTGCTGCTCAATCCCCAGGACCGCGCCTGGATGGAAGACCCCGGGCACATCGCCGCGCGCATTGCCCTGCAGGCCCAGGGCGCCCAGGTGGTGCCACTGCCCATCGACGAGCAAGGCATCGACATCGCCCAAGGCCTGGCCGAATGCCCGGACGCGCGCCTGGTATTCACCACGCCGTCGCGCCAGCACCCGCTCGGCGTGACCATGAGCTACGGACGGCGCCAGGCGCTGATTGACTGGGCGACGCAACAGCAGAGCTGGATCATCGAGGACGACTGCGACAGCGAATTTCGCTATCAGGGCCGGTTGCTCCCGGCGCTCTGTGCCATGGACCGCATGACCCGGGTGATCTACGTCGGCACCTTCAGCAAGGTGCTGTTTCCAGCCCTGCGCCTGGGCTACGTGATTTTGCCCCAGGCCCTGGTCGAACCTTTCTGCACCCTGCGCGCGGTGATGGACCGCAGCCCGCCGACGCTGCTCCAGGCGACCACCGCCGACTTCATGAGCGAGGGCCATTTCCTCAGTCATATCCGGCGCATGCGCAGCCTGTACCAGGCGCGCCAGCAGGCGCTGGTGGAGCAACTGCAACGGCAACTCGGCGACTTCTTCACCCTCACCCCGGTGGACGCCGGCATGCACCTGATCGCCTGGTTGCCCGCGAACCTGGAGGACGATCAGGTCGCCCGCGACTTGGCCCGGCACAACATTCACACCTACGCCTTGAGCGACTACTGCCTCGCCCATCGCCTGCCGCCGGCGTTGCTGATGGGCTTCGCCGGCACCCCGGAAAAACTCGCGCAGACCCGTGTCGAAGCTCTGGCTCGCGCCTTGGGGGAATTGGGTTACCTGACCCAGGCCGATTGAGGGCCGGCAAGTGGTCTTATGATTTAACCGATAATGGATCTATCGAGAGTTCCTGACTGGCGCGATAAAGGCTGCGCCGGTAGACCCGGTGTCTGAACCAGGAACGACTCGAATGAACAATAAGATCCAAGAGCGCTTCAACACCTTGCTCAGCCACAAGGCTGGGGCGAACGAAACAGTCCCGACCTTGACCCCGGCACTGGCCCGCCAGTTGCTTGAGCGCCTCGACCAACTGCGCCTGTTCGCCCACGCCTACCCGCTGCTGACCAACCTGACCCACGGCCGCGTCACCCCCGCCGACCTGCTGGACTTCGCCTATCGCCACGAGTTGCAGGGTCTGAGCCTGCACCTGCTGGACGGTGAGGAAAACAGCCTCGGCCAGATGAACGCCGATCAACTCCAGGCATTCGCCGACAAAGCTCGGGCGCTGGAGTTGGCCGTGCACCTGGAAATCAGCAGTACGCGCAAAGCCGATGTCGATCAGGTGGTAGCCATCGCCAGGGCCCTGGGCACGCGCAATATCCGCGTCTACTCGCGTTACGAAGGCACGCTGTCGCAGGTCATGGACCGGATCGAGACCGACCTGCACTACCTCGCGCAGCAAGCCGACGAGCACGACCTGTTCTTCGATTTCGAGCAGCACGAAGAACTCAAGAGCGACGAAATCGCCCAACTGTTGAGTCGCCTCAACCACCCGCGCCTGCATGCGCTGTTCGACTTCGGCAACATGATCAACGCCTGCGAACAACCGCTGCCGGCGCTGCGCAACCTCGCGCCGCACATCCGCCAGGTCCACCTCAAGGGCGTGCGCGTGGTCCCCGAATACAACGGTTTCGGCCATTACGGCGTGCTCCAGGGCAGCGCCGAAGACGACCTGCCCAATGCGCGGATGCTGTTCGAACTGCTGCTGCTCGGAGACTCCAGCCCGCAAGTCGTCGCCTTCATTCTCGAGCAGGAAAATCACTACGTGGCGCCGGCGTTCCGTCAGGTCGACGAGGCCAGCGATCCGTTCATTGCCTACCGGGAAATGAGCGAAACCGCCCTGCCCCAAGGCTTTTCCCTGGAACGGATGCTGGCCGACGAGCACCGTTGGGCCAACAACCAGGTGGCCTACGTGCGCGGCCTGCTGGCCGAACTGCGCACCCTGGCCGAACTGACCCTGGCCCACGACAACCACGCCTGACCCTGCCGCGACTCGCTTCATCCAATCACGCCTGGAGAATAACAATGACAACCCAAGACAAGGCCAAATGGCTGCGCTTCCTGATCCTCGTCCTCGGCGGCGGGACCATCTACAAACTGGCGAACCTCAAGGACGCTTTCTACATCCCCATGCAGCAATTCATGGGCCTGAGCCACACCGAAATTGGCCTGCTGCTGAGCGCCAACGCGATCATCGCCACCGCCCTGTTCGTCCTCGGCGGGATGCTTGCCGACCGCTACGACACCCGCAAAATGATCCCCCTCGGGCTGATCGGCACCGGTGGCCTGGGGCTGTACCTGGCGACCTTTCCACCGTTCAGCAGCCTGCTGATCGTCTTCAGCCTGCTGGCGGTGTGCGCCGACTGCCTGTTCTGGCCTTCGCTGCTCAAGGCCATCCGCAACCTTGGCGACGAGCAGGAACAGGGTCGCCTGTTCGGCTTGCTCGAAGGCGGTCGCGGGGTGATCGATACCCTGGTGGCGTTCTCTGCGCTGGGTATTTTCGTCGCCCTCGGCTCCGGTGAAGCCGGGCTGAAATCGGCGATCCTGTTCTACTCGGTGATCGACATCCTCGCCGGCACGTTGATCTGGCTGTTGTTGAAAAGCGGTGACACGCAGGCCAGCGCCAAGCCGAAAAAAGGCATGGGCAACCTGCTGGAAGCGATCAAGGTGCCAGGCATCTGGCTGGTCAGCCTCAACGTGTTCATGGTCTACATCGTCTACTGCGGCCTGACCTACTTCATTCCCTACCTCAAGGAAATGTACGGCCTGCCGGTGGCCCTGGTCGGCGCCTACGGCATCATCAACCAGTACTTCCTGAAAATCCTCGGCGGCCCGGCCGGTGGTTTCATTGCCGACAAGCAATTCAAAAGCACCAGCCGCTACCTGAAATGGGCCTTCCTCGCCCTGCTGCCGTTGATGGGCGTCATCCTGTTGATCCCGAAAAGCCCGGGCTTCATCTACGCCGGCATGGCCGCCACCCTGTCCTTCGCGCTGATCGTGTTCTCCATGCGCGGAGTATTCTGGGCGCCCATGGGCGAAGTCGGCATCCCGTCGCACATCACCGGCTCCGCCTTCGGCATCGGCTGCCTGATCGGCTACGCGCCGGGGATGTTCGCCTATGTGATCTACGGCTCGATCCTCGACCACTTTCCCGGTGAGCAGGGCTACAACTATGTGTTCAGCCTGATGAGTGTGCTGGCGTTGGTTGGGTTTATGGTCTCGAGTCTGTTGTATCGGTCGGTGCAGAACAGGTTGGTGGGGGGCGATGCAGTGGTGAGTGCTGCGTGATTTTGCGGGCTCCCGCAGTTCAATCCCTTGTAGGAGCTGGCTTGTCGGGGCGCCGCATCGCAGCGAAGATCGTCAACGATGACGCAGCTGTCCTGGTTGTACGCGGTGGCCTCGGGTTTTTCGTCGGAACGCCGCCCGGAGCCGGCTCACTCCCACAGTGAATCTGCGATGTATGGAGATCTTGTGATCGACCACAGTCATTGTAGGAGCGAGCCTGCTCGCGATGGGCGTGAACGATGACGCAGCTATCCTGAATGTACGCGGTGGCCTCTGGTTTTTCGCTGGCAAGCCAGCTCCTACGGTTTGGATGGCGATGTAGCAGAATGACGCATCCCCCTGTAGGAGCTGGCTTGTCGGGCCGCCGCATCGCAGCGAAGACCTCCAACGTTGACGCCGCTGTCCTGGATGCATGCGGCGTGCCACTGATTTTTCGCTGGCGATGCAGCGCCCCGACACCCGGGGGTGTCAGAAATTTTGTGTTCGGGCATAACATGAGTAAGAGGTGCATGTATGCCAACCAAAAAGAAATCTGAGCGCCAACCGGTGCGGGAGCTGCCGAAGCTTCCAAAGGAACTGCTGGATCAACTCCCTCAAACACTGATGACCGCTGAGGCGATCGAAGAGGCTTCTGCGGCCTTCAAGAAAGCGCTGATTGAACGCGCCCTAAATGCCGAGCTTGGCCACCATTTGGGTTATCCATCGGGCGCGCAGCGCCCGGAGGACGAAACCAACCAGCGCAACGGCAAGAGCGGCAAGACGGTGCTCACCGGCGATGGCCCGATACGCCTGGATATTCCGCGCGACCGCAACGGCAGTTTCTCGCCGATTCTGATCCCCAAGCATGAGCGCCGTTATACCGGTTTCGATGACAAGATCATCGCCATGTACGCCCGTGGAATGACGGTCAGAGAGATTCGTGCGTTTCTTTCTGAGCAGTACAGCACGGACGTCTCGCCCGATTTCATCAGCTCTGTGACCGACGAGGTCATGGAAGAGATTGGCGCGTGGCAACAGCGCCCGCTGGAGCCGATGTACCCGGTCATTTTCTTTGATGCGCTACGGGTGAAGATCCGCGAAGAAGGCTTGGTACGCAACAAGGCCATTTACCTGGCGTTGGGTGTTTTACCCGACGGGACGCGCGATATCCTGGGCATCTGGATCGAGAACACCGAGGGTGCGAAGTTCTGGATGAAGGTGTTCAACGACCTCAAAACGCGAGGCGTCGAGGACGTGCTGATTGCCGTGACCGATGGCCTCAAGGGCATGCCAGAGGCCCTCAGCGCAGTGTTTCCAGAAACAACACTGCAGACATGCATTGTGCATCTGATTCGCAACAGCCTGGACTACGCGGCTTGGGACAAGCGTCGAGCACTGGCCAAGGCGCTGAAGCCGATTTATCAGGCCATCAACGCAGAAGCGGCTGAGCAGGCCTTGGATGAGTTTGAAAACGGGCCTTGGGGCAAACAGTATCCAACGGTCGTGGCCGCCTGGAGACGCGCTTGGGATCGAGTGATTCCATTCTTTGTTTTCCCGCCCGCCATCCGGAAGGTGATCTATACCACCAACGCGATTGAGAGCATCAATGCTCAGCTACGTAAGATCATAAAGACCCGTGGCCACTTCCCGAACGACGATGCAGCGACCAAACTGATCTGGTTGGGGCTACGAAACATCACGGCAAACTGGGGCTCAGCGGCCCATGACTGGAAAAGTGCGATGAATCAATTTGCGATTCTGTACGGAGATCGGTTCATCAGGCCGACCTGGTGAAAATCAGGGCCTGCCTGACGGCAGGCCATTACCGGCCCGCACACAAAAAATCTGACAGTCCCCGACACCCCCTACAACATCACCTCCACATCCCCCGTCGCAAACGCCACACAGGAATAAACCCAGCCAAAATCCCGGTCCGACTGCCGCAGGTGCGCCTCCTGCGGATTAAACACCGGGCCAGACACCAACTTCACCCGACACAAACTGCACTCCCCCGACCGACAAGCATTCTCAACGAAGTAACCATTGCGCTCCAAAGCATTAAGCAACGGCTCACCCACCTTACTGCGAAAGCTGCCACGCCCCTGCACCGTTACCTGCACCTCAGCCTCCAGATCAATCCCCTCAGGCCAACCCGGCTGCCGATCCGGTGACTTCGGTGCACCGTTGGCCTCGACCCGAATCCGTCGCCGCGCCACTCCCAGCTCGCTGAGCAGTTCCAAGCAGCTGTCATTGAACGGCGTCGGCCCGCAGACATAGAACATCCGATTGCCCATCTCGCCCAACTGCGCCTGCAACAGCTCGCGACTCAAACGCCCGCTGTGCCCGCGATAACCAGCGGGCGGGCGGGAAATCACCTCGGTCAGGCGAAACTGCGGGTGCGCCTCAGCCAGGGTGCGAAATGCTTCGGCGTAGATCACATCATCGACGTAGCTGTTCACATAGATCAGATGCAAGCGCTGCTCCAAGCCTCGCTCGAGGATGTTCAGCAACATGCTGCGCGTCGGCGCCGCTCCTGAGCCCCCGGCGAGAAACACCAGTTCGTCACCATGAAACAGCGGATTATGGTGAAAGGTGCCCATCGGCCCCGAACTGCGCAGTGGCTGACCCACGTGCACGCGGTCCAGCAAGTACCCGGAAACGAAGCCACCCACTGCGCGCTTGACCGTCAGATCGTAGTACTGGCGCTGCATTGGCGAGGAGGAAATCGCATAGGGTCGCGCCGTGTGCACGCCGTCGATTTCGACGAACAGGTTGATGTACTGCCCGGCCTGGAACGGCGGCAGCAGCTGGCGATCCACCGCCTGCAGGCGCAAGGTTTTGGTGCTCGGCGTGTCGTCGATGACCTGCACCACTTCCAGCGCCAGGCGCTTGGGGTGCAACTGGACCACGGTGCTGGCAACCTCGCCGCGCGCTTCGTAGAAATCCGAACCGCTGTGCTCCAGCGCCCGCTTGGTCGCGAGCGCCTCGGTGTATCCGGCGATCAGGTGCAATGGACTCTGTTCAGACATGCGCCACCTCATTGGTTTTCAGTTGCTTGAGCACGGCCCTGGCCGTGGATTCGCCGGCCATGTAGGTCGGCTGGAAACCGCCCATGGAAGTCCAGGCGCCGGCCATGTACAGCCCCGGCACCGCGTCCAGGCGCTCGCGCAGTAGCGCCGAGTCCTGGGTCGTCTGCTGGAACCCGTAGATCGCCCCGCCCGGGGTGTTGAGGTAGCGCATCATGGTCAGGGGCGTGGCCACCTCGACCTCCTCGATGTGCTGGCGCACCGTGGGGTAGACCTTCTCGATCACGGCGATGAGCTTTTCCGCGAATTCATACTTGGTCCGTGCGTAATCCTCGGGCGCGACCGATTTCCACACGTCGCCGTACTGCAGGCAGACCAGCACCACCTGGCTTTTGCCCTCGGGCGCGGCACTCGGGTCCTCGAGGTTGTAGCAGGTCAACATGCCGCCCAACGGCGGCTCGAGGCTGCCCATGCGCGCGTGAATCTGCGCCTCGTCGAGGGTCTCGTAGATAAAGCTGGAAGCGGTGGTCACCCCCAGTTCCTGCGGCGTGCAGTCCAGTCCGAGGTAGATCACGAAGGCCGACGTGCCCATGCGCCGAGACTTGAAATCGGCCTGGATCTGCAACGGCGGCCGCTCAAGGTCAAGCAGTTCGTTGAAGGTGATCAGCGGGCTGGCGTTGGACACCACCGCCGCGCAACTGACGCGCTCGCCGCCTTCCAGGCTGACGCCGCAAACTCGCCCGGCGTCGGTGTGAATCTGCTCGACAGCGAAGTTGAAACGCACCTCGCCACCGGCCTCGAGAAACGACTCCACCAGGGCACTGGACATGGCCTGGGAACCGCCCTTGATGTGCCAAGGCTTGAACACCGCGTAGGCGTAGAGCATGGTCGCCAGGTCGGAGAACGGCAGGCGCTCCGGCGGCACGCCGAGGTACAGCCAGTAGGTCGCCAGAATGTTCTTCAGCTTGGCGTCGCTGAAAAACTCATCCAGCACCTCCCGCGCCGAGCGCAAGCCGTACTGCAGATAGTTCGGGCACAACGATTTGAGCAACGCCTCGCTGTTGGCCCGGGTGGCCTGGGGCAAGGTCATGAAGCTTTCCAGGGTGACCTTTTCACAGAGCGTCATGAAGCGCTCGACGGCCTCACTTTCAGCTGGATACAGCGCCTGCAGCAGGCGACGGATCCCCGACCAACTGGCCGGCAGGGTCACATCCAATTCGCCCGGCACCACCAGCCGATACAGCGCGTGCTCCTGGATGAACTCGACCTTGTCCAGCACCCCGAGCTTGTCGAACAGCTTGCGCATCACGAACGGTTTGTCCTCGGTGCCCAGGCCGCTGAGCTGATGCAAGGCCACCTCGAATTCGAAGTTGCCGCGCACGAACGAGGTGGCGCAGCCGCCGGGAATGTTGTGCCGCTCGATCAGCAAGGTGCGACTGCCACCCCGTTGCAGCGCGGTCGCAGCGGTCAGCCCGGCATTGCCGGCACCGATTACCACGGCATCGTAGTGCTTCATCGATCACCTCCAACTTTACAGCGATAAGATCAGGTTAAAAAAAACGCCTCCGAGGCGAATGTTAGCGATGCTAAGATCACATCTTAGCAGCGTCAAGATATTTTCCAGTGATAAGATCCAGCCCCTTGCACTCCCCTCGTTTCCAAGGCCCTGCCCCATGAGCAAGACTGCGCAACGCGCCCGCGACACCTACCACGTCGGCAACCTCGCCCCACAGTTGCTCGACGCCGCGCGGCAGATGCTCGAAGAAGTCGGGCCGACCAAACTGTCGCTGCGTGCGGTGTCGGAAAGGGTCGGCGTCAGTGCCACGGCGGCCTACCACCACTACGCCAACCGTGCCGAACTGGTGGGACAACTGGCGGCCCAGGGCTTTCGCGAGCTGGCCAAGGTGATGCGCAGTGAGCCTGAACAACCCGATGGCCGGCAGAAACTGCGCAACGCGACCCTTGCCTATTTCAGCTTCGCACGGCGCAATCCGGCGCTTTACCAGTTGATGTTCGGC
The DNA here is from genome assembly GCF_019212185.1 of Pseudomonas fluorescens. Lineage (NCBI taxonomy): Bacteria > Pseudomonadati > Pseudomonadota > Gammaproteobacteria > Pseudomonadales > Pseudomonadaceae > Pseudomonas > Pseudomonas fluorescens. The sequence continues at coordinate 2,610,443 of NZ_CP078138.1, read as the reverse complement.
CCGGAGCTGGCCGGTAACGAGATGCCGCTCGACTACATCGAGGCTCGCGATACGGCCTTTGGCCAACTCAAGCAGATCATGGTCGAAGTGCTCGGACAGGATCCGGATTCCAGCGAGGTGCGCCGCGCCGCATTGGCCGCCTGGTCCTACACCCACGGCCTGGCCTCGCTGGTGATTCATGGCGTGTTGCAGTTTCCGGCGGGCACCTCGGATGAGCGCTTCGTCGACAGCACCTTACAGGGGTTCGAGCATTTGTTTGCAATGGGAGCAGACGAGCAAAAGGCCGGCGTTCCGTAGCAGGAACCTGGGCCGGAAAGTGTTACCAATCGAACACCACACTGTTACTGGCCTGACCTTCCCAAAAAAGTTATCCGCAAGTCGCGTCCGATAGCTTTGCCGGACAGTGCGGGAGTCGCCCTGATTGGATGCATCCCCACGTGAAAACCCCAAATGCCGAGGACGATAACGATGAGTCACTCAGTTTGATCAGGGATATTCGCTGAACCGCCCAAGCTAATCAGGGAAATTGCCCTTGAGTTCTGTTTTCCCGCGCGATGGGCGCCAATGGCCTGGTTTATGCCTATATTTTCAGAAGGTATGCATCGCAGATGCGGTGCTGAGTGAGCGCCAGCGACGCCCACGAAGATCAAAACCATTGCGTGAGGAGTAACCAGCATGATCCCTGGCATGAATGAAATGGCGAATCTCGTTGGAGGGATTGGCGGCAGCCAGTTTTCCCGGGATTTCTTCAGCTTTTGCCGTGATCAGTTGAGCGTTGATCAATGCACCGTTTTCAGCTTCGATCATCAGGGCAATCCTCAGTGCCTGGTTGCAGAGGCCCTGCATAGCCAGGCAGGCAAGCTGACTCGCACCCTTGCTCAGGAGTACACCGAAGGAGCCTTCCGCCGAGATCCGAACATCACCCTGGGACAAGCCGCCCTGACCCCTGAACAGCCAATGCTGGTACGTTGCGTTTCTCCGGCACATATCGATGATCGAGACTACCGGCGACGCTTTTATCATGACGCACTGGTGCATCAGGAACTTGCGCTGGTCAGCCATACCGACGAGCGCGTCCTCTACTGCAGCTTTTATCGCAGCGATGAGCAACGGGATTTTGTCACGCAAGACACGCTGCGGCTCCAGTATCTGAGTGGTTTCCTGACTCAGGCGCTGAGCAAACACACGCAGATGCTTGAACTTGGACGCCGGGCAATTGTGCCGGAGACAAAACCGGTACTGAGCCTGGAGCGCCGCGAAAAGATGTATGAGGACTTGCGCAGCACGCTACTCAAGGCGGCCGGTGGTCTGACTCAACGCGAAGCGCAGATCTGCGCCTCTATCGCATTGGGCTACACGACGTTGGGGATTGGCCTGAACCTGGGAATTTCGGTCAACACGGTGGCGACCCACCGTAAGCGGGCCTATGCCAAACTGGGTATTTCCTGCCAAAACGAACTGTTCGCTCGTTATTACGACAATATGGATGGCGCGCTGAATCTGAATTGACTGCAGGGCCAGTGCCCGCCTGATCGGTGGACACTGGCAGGCGATATCAGGCGTAGGTGCACACCTCCTCGAAAGACAAACGCGGCAAGCGTTGATACAACTTGCTGGCGTCGCCATACCCCAGGTTGCAGAGAAAATTGCTGCAAACCCCGGTTCCTGCAAAGAACTCACGGTCCACGGCCTGCCGGTCAAAGCCTGACATCGGCCCACAGTCCAGGCCCAGCGCCCGGGCGGCCAACATCAACCAGGCCGCTTGCAACGAGCTGTTGCGGAACGCGCACTCTTCACTCGCCGCATGATCATCGCGGAACATGTCGCTTACATCCGCATGTGGGAACAATCGGGGAAGGTGCTGCCAGAAGTTCATATCAAAGGCGATGATCACCGTGACCGGTGCACTCAACACCTTGTCGACGTTGCCAGGGCTCAGGCAGGGCTGCAAACGTTGCTTGCCTGAAGCGCTGGTGACGAACACCAGCCTTGCCGGCATGCCATTGACCGATGTCGGCGCAAATTGCGCCAACGCCCACAGTTCTTCAAGCAAGGTGTTGCTCACCGGACGTGTTTGCCAGGCACTGTGGCTGCGCCCATCACGAAACAGCCGATCGAGACTTGCATCGTCAAGGCACGACAAGCGTTGGCGCAGCTCGCACGCCAAATCCAACGTTGAATTCATGGCGACACTCATTATCAGGATGGAGGGTGACCAGCATCTGTATAGATACTGGTCAGCAACGGGTTACCAGGGGTTGGCAACGAAGGCGCGGTCGAGCACCTCGATCACTTCGTCGACATGCTCGGTGGTGAAGGTCAACGGCGGCGAGATGATCAGCTTGTTGACGATGGTACGAATCATCACTCCGTTATTCACACAGGCCTCGGAAATGGCCAGCGGATAAGCGTCTGCCGGGCCGAACGGCTCCTTGGTCGCCCTTTCCTTGACCAGCTCGACTGCCAGCATCAGCCCCTTGCCGCGCACATCGCCGATGGCCCGATGTTTGTCCTTGAGTATCAGCAGCTTCTCCAGGAAATAGTCGCCAACCACCCGTGCGTTTTCGGCGAGATTCTCCTGCAGCACGATGTCGATGGCCGCCAGCGCAGCGGCGCAAGAGACAGGGTGACCGGAATAGGTGTAGCCATGCATGTAGACCGAGGTGAAACCGGCATCACGCTCCCATGCCCGGGCGACGCGGGAGTTGACCAGTGTCGCGCTCAGAGGCACATAACCGCTGCTGATACCTTTTGCCAGGCACATGATGTCGGGCTTGACCCCCCAACCACGGGAACCGAACAACGAACCGCTGCGACCCAGTCCGGTGATGACCTCATCGGCGATCAGTAGAATGTCATACTTGTCGCAGATCTGGCGCAAGCGCGGCCAATAAGAGGCTGGGGGTACGATGACTCCGCCAGCTCCCTGGATCGGCTCGGCAATCAACGCCGCGACAGTGCCCGGCGCTTGCATTTCGATTTGCCGCTCAAGGATCTGCGCACAGATTTCTGCGAGTTCCTCTGGATCATTGGTGAAAGGGTTGCGGTATAGATGCGGTGATTCGACCTGGAAGAAGCCCGGCATCAAGGGTTCGTAGCTGCTTTTCCAGGCGTTGCCGCCACAGGCGGACATGCCACCGAAGTTCAGGCCGTGATAGCCGTTGTACAACGAGACGAACTTGACCTTGTCGGGCTGGCCTTCCAGCTTCCAGTATTGACGAGCGATTTTCAGCGCAGTCTCCACGGCGTCCGAACCGCCGAGACCAAACGATGCCTTGACCATGCCCTCCTCGGCCGCCACCTCGGTCAACTTCTGCGAAAGCGCAATGGCCGGCGCATTGGTGCTGCCGGGAAACAACGAATAGTACGCCAGCTCTTCCATCTGCCGGGTCACCGCGTCGATGATTTCACGTCGACCGTAACCGGCATTGACGCACCATAGTCCGCCCTGGCAATCGATGAAGCGACGCCCGTCAACATCAGTGATGTGTACGCCCTTACCGGACTGAATAATCAATGGGCGCTGTTCGTGCAGTGCTTTCGGATCCTGCATCGGATGCATCATGTGCACCGTGTTGTGCTCTTTGAGCCAGGCTTTGTTGTTGCTGTTCATACTGCCACTCCAGGTCATTCGTTTGGGAGAGGACTCACCGCAAGGTGTAATCCTTGTCCCTGAATCTAGGGTCTGCTCCCTACCGCGTCTCTACCCTCAAGGGGTGAGTCATGTGCCCTTGAGGGAGGTTTCAGACACTCAGCGCGTGACAATCCTGCAGGTGCCAGCCAATGCGCACTCGGTGCCCCGGCAAGCTCGGCTGCAACCCCTGGACATTGGGAATCTTGATAATGAAGTCGTCATGCCCACAGAGCTTGAGGCGTGTGCGCAGGTGGTCACCGTGATAGATGACTTCGCAGACATCTGCTTCAAAGTTGTTGCTCAGTTCTACACCAGGCTCCAGGAAGCTGACCCGCTCGGGACGCAGCGCCAGGCAACAACGCTGCCCGACTTTCAGGCCCGGTGAACTCATTGCATTGATCTGTTGGCCGGTGTCCATGGCAATCACACAGCGATCGCCCAGCAGGTTCAGGACATTGCCCTTGAGTTGATTGTTCTCGCCAATGAACTGCGCCACAAAGGCATTCGCAGGACGTTCGTAGAGTTCGCCCGGACTGGCCAGTTGCTGAATCACACCGTCATTGAACACCGCCACTCGATCAGACATAGTCAGGGCCTCACCCTGATCGTGAGTGACGTAAACCATGGTGATGCCCAGCTGGCTGTGCAGACGTTTGATTTCGTACTGCATCTGCTCGCGCAGTTGTTTATCCAGCGCACCCAGTGGCTCGTCCATCAACACCACCTTGGGTTCGAAGATCAACGCACGCGCCACCGCCACTCGTTGCTGTTGACCACCGGACAATTGCGCTGGCTTACGTGTCGCCAGGTGCTGCAGGTGCACCATCTCCAGGGCGCGCCCCACTCGATTGCGAATCTCGGCCTTGTCCAGGCGCTGAACCTGCAACGGAAATGCAAGGTTGTCGGCGATGCTCATATGCGGAAACAACGCGTAGTTCTGAAACACCATGCCGATATTGCGCTTGTGGGTCGCGATGCGGTTGATCGGCTGACCATCCAGGTAGATCTCGCCCTCACTGGCGGTTTCAAAACCAGCCAGCATCATCAGACAGGTGGTTTTGCCTGAACCGGAAGGGCCGAGCAGGGTCATGAACTCCCCCTCCCGGATATTCAGATTGAGGTTCTTGACCACCAGATTCTGGCCGTCATAGCTTTTTTTCACGCCAGCGAACCTGACGTAGGCTTCTTTATTGTTCGACATGAAGTCACGCTCTCGATTGAAATTCACATTGGCTACGATCTCGTTGCAACTGCGATCAGCTTTCGGATGCCAGCCGTTTCCCAGCCATGCGCCCGGCGTAACGTTGCAACCAGCCCAAAGTCAGCAGGAACAGTGTCGAGAGCAAGGTGAGCAAGAACGCCACGGCGGTGATGGACGGGCTCAGGTTCTCGCGCACCCCCGAGAACATTTCCCGGGGCAACGTCCGCTGCTCTGGGCCTGCCAACAACAACGACACCACCACCTCGTCGAATGACGTGGCAAAGGCGAACACCGCGCCGCTGGCCACGCCGGGAAGAATCAACGGCAAGGTGATCCGGTAGAACGTGCGCACCGGACCGGCCCCCAGGCTCGCAGCCGCCCGCAGCAAACCGCGATCAAGCCCCTGCAGCGTGGCGTTCACTGCGATCAACACAAAGGGCGTCGCCAGCGCGGTGTGCGCCAGTACCATGCCCAGGTAGGTGCTGGCCAATCCGAGGGTCGAGAACAGGAAGTAGATACCCACCGCAGTGATCACCGTCGGCACAATCATCGGCGACAACAACACCGCCATCAGCAGCGCCTTCATGCGGAAATCCGCTAGGTTCAGACCCAGCGCCGCCAATGTGCCGAGTACCGTGGCCAAGCTCATGCTGGCGACTCCGATCAACACACTGTTCTTGAGCGCGAACAGCCATTGAGGCGAGTTGAACACCTGCTGATACCAACGCAACGACCAACCATCCATGGGAAAGCTGAGAAAACTGCCGCCATTGAACGACAAGGGGATGATCACCAGGATGGGCGCCATCAGAAATATCAACACCATCCAGGCTGCGCACCGATTGAACCAGCGCCAAAACACAAAGCTTTGCATACGTTCTCCTAACGCCCGATGCGCTGTACGCCAACCAGGCCGACATAGACCCGATACAGCACCAGTGTTGCCATGAGCAGGACCATGCCCAACCCTGCAGCCAGGCCCCAGTTGATGGTGCCGCTGGTGAAGAAGGCGATGTAGTAACTGATCAACTGGTCATTCGAACCACCGATCAAGACCGGTGTGATGTAGTAGCCCAGTGCAAGAATGAAGACCAACAGTGAGCCCGCCGCGATACCTGGAATCAGTTGCGGCAAGTACACCCTGCGATACGCCGTGACCGCTCCGGCCCCCAACGATACGGCCGCTCGCATCTGAGCAGGAGGGACCGCACGCATGGCGCCGTAAAGCGGCAGGATCATGTAGGGCAGCAGCACATGACTGAGCGCAACCAGCACCCCGGTACGGTTGTAAAGCATGTGCAACGGACTTTCGATCACACCCAACGCTTGCAGGAAGCTGTTGATCAGGCCGTTGCCCTGCAGGACAACCACCCACGCCATGGTCCGTACCAGCACCGAGGTCCAGAACGGCAGAAGCACTAGCAACATGATGATTGCGCCCATACGAGGCGATGCCGACGCCATGTATTGCGCCACCGGGAACGCGAGCAACAGGGTGATCACGGTCACGGATAACGAGATGCCGAATGTTCGCGCCAGAATGCCCAGGTAGTTCGATTGCCCGTCGGCGACCCGGGTGATTTGCCCTTGCACGTTTTGCTTAAGATCCAGCGCCGTCAACAGGTAAAGGCTGGTGACGGGTCCACGGGCACGCTCGAGGGCAATCCAGGGTTCCAACTGTGCCCATTGTGGATCGATAGCGCTCAGTCGCTGGCGCCAACTGCCGTCTTGCGCCTGGGCACTCATCAGCTTGCGCGCGCTGTTGCTGATCAGGCTGCGCAACCCCGGCGTGTCGTAGTTGAGCCGCCGTGCGATAGTCCCGACGGTTTTATCCACCTGCGCCTGACGCAAATCGGCCACCAGCGCTTCATACGCGGCATCGGACGGCAAGGACCGCTGGTCCCAACCCTGCAAGGCCAACAACGTGCGAGGCAATAGCAGGGCTGTTTCCCGATCATCGACCGCCAGTTTGAGCATGCCGCTCAGCGGCAGGATGAATGTACCCACCAGGAACAGAAACAATGGCGTAATCAGCAGCAACGCCATGCACTGCCGGCGGCGCAACTGCGGGCAGCTTCGAGCCAATGCCCTGACGCGTGGTTCAACTGCGGCCACCCCGCCTGTAGCGCCTGCATCGCGCGAGTTAACGACCGTCATTTTGCAGACCATGCGGAGAATCGCTCAGTCAGAGAGTCGATATTCTCCAGCCAGTATTCAGCATTGAAGGGTACGGATTTGGCCAGGGTGTCTGGAGAACTCGGTAGTTCAGCCTGAACATCCGCGGGGATCAGGTTGTTGGCGTCCTTGTTTGCGACCCCGTAGCGAATTTTCAGCGGGAAACGCGCCTGGTTCCGCGCATCGCCAAAGTATTGAAGGAAACGGTAGGCGTCATCCTGATTGTTGCTACCCTTGAGCAGCACCCAGGAATCGACCATGAACACCCCGCCATTCCACACCACTTTGAAATTGCGTTTATCCGACTGGTTGGCGGCAAACACACGACCGTTGTAAGTGCTGGTCATGACCACCTCCCCGGAGCCCAACAGTTGCATGGGCTGATTGCCGGCCGACCACCAGATCAGATTCGGCTTGAGTTCCTCAAGCTTGGCGAATGCTCGATCGACCCCCTGCGGCGTACTTAACACGCTGTAGACCTGATCAGGCGCAACACCATCGGCCATCAGGGCGAATTCCAAGTTCATCTTCGGCCCCTGGCGCAGTGCCCGCTTGCCGGGAAACTTCTTTACGTCCCAAAAATCGGCCCAGGTTTGAGGGCCGGTTTTCAGTACGTTGCCATCGTAGGCCATGACAATGCTGTAGACGTTGGCGCCAAGACCGCATTCACTCGCAGCCCCCGGTATGAACTGCGCGGGTTTGCCGATACGGGCGAAATCCAGTGGCTGGTACAACCCCTCCTCGCACCCCAGGACCATTTCTTCGGGTTCCACCTGGACCAGGTCCCATCCGGAATCGCCCGCCAGAATCTTCGAGCGCAAGATGCCGATGCCACCGTCCCAGCTGTCTTCCTTGACTTTCAAACCTTCGGCACGCAAGGGATCGAAGAACACCTCACGCTGCGCGTCCTGAAAAACGCCTCCCCAGGACACTACGGTGACCTGAGCCGAAGCATGACCGGTCAGGACAGCACCGGCCAACAAGCCGCAGATACCCAGAGAAAACTTATGCTTCATGAACGTATCCTCAGTGCAAGCAGTCGGAAATATCGGAATGTTATTTTCACCGACTTGCTATAGCTGAAATTACGCTCCCGCGAAGCATCTAACGTCACCTTGAAGGGTGACGCCGCACCGGACGCCTCCAGATCGACGACGAAAAAAAACGGGCGCCTGTCGAGACGCCCGTCGGGGTTTTGGGTAAATGGATTGAGTAATGGGCGCCAGCCCGGCCTATAACAGGGTGTCGGCCGTCTTGCGGTCAGTGCTTATAGCCGTGGTCCGCGCCAAAGATAAGCGCCCGCTCGGACCAGTTGTGCCGCTCATCCCAATGTTTCAATACTGCCGGGGCTTCAAGCTCGTACGCTTCGTCCATTTCGGCTGTGGCCGTGTGCACACCCAGTTCCAGGCGATGCCCGGAAGGATCGAAAAAGTAGATCGAAAGCAGAAAATCATCATGATTGACCGGCCCAAGCACTTCAACACCCTTCGACTCCAGGTCGGCCTTGGCTTGCAGCAACGTCTCGACGTCCTTGACCCTGAAGGCGAAATGCTGGACCCAGCCGGGCGTTTGTGGATCCCGTCCTGAAACCGCGCCAGGATCATTGGGCAACTCGAAAAAGGCGATGCAACTGCCATCTTCCATCTGGAAAAAAATATGAATGTGCGGGCTGTAAGCCCCCGTTGAAGGCACATGGTCCTCACCCATGGCATGGATGAACTTCAAACCAAGGACATCGGTATAAAACTCGACGGTCTTGCGCGCATCCTGGCAACGAAACGCGGCGTGATGGAGACTTTTACAGAGCATGCGGGGCTCCCTGTACTGGGTTGTCTAGTGAGGTCAGTTGATTTTGCGTGGTGCGACAAGCTGATCGATGGCACCAAAAACCGAGTGACCGTCGCGGTCGAAATGCTCGATTTTGACTCGCTCGCCAAATTTCAATAACGGCGTGGAAGCCTGGCCGGTCTTGATGGTTTCCAGCGCACGCCACTCCCCGATACAACCGCAACCGACGCTATCGTCTTCATTGGAAACCGTGCCCAGACCCACCAGACTGCCAGGCTCGAAGTCACGGGTTTGCGCGACATGAGCAATCATGTGCCCATAGTGAAACGGCGTATCGATGCCGGTTTCAATGTCGCCAAAAAGCTCCCCGCGAACCCAACACTTCATTTTTCCCGACACCAGTTTGCCATCCCACAACTCACCCAACTCATCGGGCGTTACTGCGATAGGCCCCAGCGTGGACGCTGACTTGCTGGTGACAAAACCGAAGGTGCGCTTGAGTTCGGCGGGAATCAGTGCGCGCAGGGAAACATCGTTGAGCAGGACAAACAAGCGGATGTAGCCTGTGGCGTCCTGCGGCGAAACGCCCATTGGTACATCACCGGTGATGGCGGCGATTTCCGCTTCGAAGTCGATGCCCAGACCCTCGTCAGGCAGACAGATGGGATCGTTCCACGCCATGAATCCATGGGATATGCCCTGGTAAACGAGCGGCTTTTCCAACAGGTCTGCAGGCAATGTTTCACCCCGTGCTGCGCGATTGCGCTGAATGTGACTGAGGTAGCAGGCACCATCCAGATACTGATAGCTGCGGGGCAATGGCGCGGCCAACTGACTCAACTCCAGGGCAAATGCCCCGTCGACCTGGCCGTGATTCAAGCCGTCATACAACTCGCGCAACGGCGCTTCCAGTTCATCCCAGTTGTCCAGCGCAAACTGCAGGGTAGGCGCGCGCTCACCCACTTTGACCGCCAGTCGCAGATCGCGACTGACCACCAGCAGTTGGCCGTCCCGCCCGGATTTAAGTGACGCAAGCTTCATGTTTCTAACTCCATTCATTGAATAGGCAGCCATTGGCGAGGCAGACAACGTGGGCCTCCTCAGCCCACGCCTCTGCGTCATGAAGGCTCGAACAACGCGTGCAAATTATTTGAGTTGAAGAACGACCCGGGATGGAACACCCCGACTTCCATCGACAGCGCCAGATAACGCCGCTCCTGTAGCGGTGCAAAATGCGCCTGCAGGAGGCTGAAGACTGTTTGCCCGATTTCTTCACGCAGAGTCTGCGTCCGAGTGGCACTGAGCTTGAGTTCGACGTGCACCCCGGCGAAGTCACCCAGCCCATCGGCAAACCGGTAGTGGTCGGTGCGCCGTGCCCGGCTACGAATACCGCCCGTTGGAAACAACTGCATGCCGATCAATTGCCGATGGACCTTGGCGAACAACGCTTCAAGGTCCAGCTCGTGCTCCAGATTGGCGCTGTACTCAACGATCAAATGAGGCATCTGCTCCCCCCCTGCAAGTCGCTCCGATCAGCTCACGCGAACCAGCACTGTTTTGCTTTCCAGGTAGCCATCCAGGCCTTCACGACCCAGGTCACGGCCGAAACCAGATTGCTTGGTACCGCCTTCCGGCAGCGCAGGATAAGGAAAACCTTCAGTGTTGACGGACACCTTGCCGCACTTGAGTAGTGGAACCAGGCGATGCACGCGGCTCAGGTCACGACTCCAGACACTCGCCGCCAGACCGTAGACCGAGTCGTTGGCGAGCATCGCCGCCTCTTCAAGATCATCAAATGGCAAAACCGCGAGGACTGGGCCAAACACTTCCTGCTGCACCAGATCGTCCCCCTGCCCGACACCGGCCAATACCGCCGGTGCGGCGAAATACCCCGCGCCCTGAGGTGAGCGGCCTTCGGTCACCAGGCTTGCGCCCGCCTCAACCGCGCGCTGCACATAACCTTCTACTCGCTCGAGCTGACGGGCGTTGATCAGCGGCCCCATCTGACTGCCGACGACGAGCCCGGCGCCCAGACGCAGACTGTCGGCCTGGCGAGCAACACCTTCTAGGACCTGCTCATACACCCGACGCTGAACGTACAAGCGCGAGCCTGCGACACAAATTTGTCCTGCATTGGTGAAAATGGCATTCGCTGCGCCACTGATGGCTTGCGCCAGATCGGCATCATCAAAAACAATGGTGGGCGATTTACCGCCCAATTCGAGGGTGACCTTCTTCAAGGTGTCGGTGGCCAGACGATTGATCTGCTTGCCGGTCTCAGTGGATCCGGTAAAGGAAATCTTCGTAACCAGCGGGTGCCGCACCAGCGCTTCGCCTGCCTGGGCGCCGTAACCGGTGACGATGTTCACCACACCGTTTGGAAACCCCGCCTGCTGAATCAGATCGGCCAGGATCAATGCGGTCAGCGAGGCATCTTCTGCCGGCTTCAAAACCACCGTGCAACCGGCCGCCAGCGCCGGGGCCAGCTTCCAGACCGCCATCATCAACGGCACATTCCACGGGACAATGGCGCCGACCACGCCCACAGCCTCACGCGCGGTGTAAGCGAAAAACTGGCTGTCGGGAAATGGCATCTTCACGTCGACCGTGTCGCCAACAATTTTCGAAGGCCAGCCCGCCATGTAGCGCAGAACACCCGCAGCACCGCCGACATTGATTTCGGCAAAGCCAAGCGGCATACCGTTATCCACGCTTTCAATTTGCGACAGCAGCAGCGCATTATCTTCAATCAACTCCGCCAGACGCAGCATGAGACATTCACGCTCCAGTGCGGCAAGGCCGCGCCAGGACGGATGATGGAAAGCCCGATGTGCGGCCTGCACCGCAGCGTCGACTTCGGCGGCAGCGCCTGCTCCGATTGCACTCACTTGTTGTCCGCTGGAGGGGTCGAGCACGGCAATGCTGGAGGTGGGAGACTGCCATTGACCATCGATAAAGTGGCCGTGGCTGCGCTCCAGAAACACGCGGGCTGCCGGACACAGACGGGAATAATCATTACGGTCGATCGCCATGACTCAGGCTTCCTGTTACCCAATGGGGCATTGAACATGACCCCATAGTAGGAAGCGCCGAAGCATCGGCCTATACCCGTCCAAGGTGACCCCTGGCCCCATACCGGCGAGGGTTGTCAGCGTGGCGAGCCACCCAACAACCGCTGATTGACCGCCATCTGATCCCTTCCACGGGCCACCAGCCAACGCTGAAAGTCCCGGCAATGAGTCTTGTCGAAGGCGTCCTTGGCCCCCACCAGGTAATAGGACGAAGGCATCTGCAGGGCGTGGCCGAACGGCATGATCAAGCGCCCGTCGGCCAGCGCTTCGGCGATCATCGAGTGCTGCGCCAGCACCACGCCCTGGCCGAGGACTGCCGCCTGGATCGCCATCGATGACAGCGAATAAACCCGATACGCCTCGCCCATTGCCGCGACGTCGATTTGCTGCGAACTGAACCAGTCGCGCCAGGACGGCGGCGAGGCGAATTTCGGTAGCCAGTCGATCGACAGCAAGGGATAGCTCAGCAAATCCGCCGGCGTGCGCAGCGGTAAATCCTCGCGCAACAGCCGCGGGCTGCAGACCGCCACCACGCAATCGCGAAACAGCTCCACCGCATGTTCGCTGGCGCGATGGTCGCCGTACGTCACCCGAAAATCGATTTCATAACCCTCGGGCGACGGTTCGGCGTGGCTGCCGTCGAGGAACAGATTGAGCCCCGGGTGTTCGCTCTGCCAGCGGTAGATCAGCGGCGCCAGCCAATCGGAAAGCAGCGACGGCAAGGCACTGATGCGCAGGTTATGGGTGCTCCTGGCGCGCTCGACTTCGACCTGGGCGATGCGCAGGGTTTCGAACGCCGCCACGCAGCTGTCGTGATAACGCTGCCCCGCTGTGGTCAGGCTGATTCGCTTGCCGACGCGGAAGGTCAGGCTCAGGCCCAGGCTGTCCTCCAGCAGCTTCATCTGCTGGCTCACCGCACCCGCCGAAATGCCCAGGCGGCGCGCCGCTTCGACAATCCCGCCGTAACGCCCGACGGCTTCAAACACCTGAATGGCACGCAGCGAAGGCAAGTTGTTCATCGGCATCTCCCGTGTGGCGAGGGCCGATTATTAGTTTAGCTGAGCTAAACGAAGCAACAGTTTTAGCCATCTTTTCGAAATTTCAGGTTCTCGTATTCTGGACCTGTACCACGACCTTGCATTAGCCCAGCCGCCCACTCGAAAAATCAAAAAAGGCCCGGAACAATGAAAAAACTCATGCTCGCCACGGTTCTCGCGCTCGCCTCCACCAGTGCCCTGGCCAATGACCTGACCACCCTGCGCTTCGGCGTCGATCCGACCTTCGCCCCGTTCGAATCGCGCGAACCCAGCGGGCAACTGGTGGGGTTCGATATCGACCTGGGCAACGCCATCTGCGCGCAGCTCAAGACCAAGTGCGTGTGGGTCGAAAGCGCCTTCGACAGCATCATCCCGGCGCTGAAGGCGAACAAGTTCGATGCGATTCTTTCGGCGATGACCGTTAACGAAAAGCGCAAGCAGACCATCGACTTCTCCGACCGCCTGTACAACTCCCCCAGCCGCCTGATCGCCAAGGACGGCAGCGGCCTGCTGCCCACCGTCGAATCGCTGCAGGGCAAGCGCGTCGGCGTCGCCCAAGGTAGTACCCAGGAAGCCTACGTCAAGGCCAAGTGGGCGCCGCACGGGGTGACCATGGTCTCCTACAACAACCAGGACCTGGTCTACCCGGACCTCACCAGCGGGCGCATCGACGCCACATTGACTGACGCAGTGGTGGCCGATATCGGCTTCCTGCAGACCCCGGGCAACACCGGTTTCGCCTTTGCCGGCGACGCGGTCCGCGACGAACAGATCCTCGGCCTGGGCATCGCCATTGGCCTGCGCAAGGACGACCAGAAACTGGCGGACGCGATCAACGGCGCGCTGGCAGAAATGCACAAGAACGGCACCTACGACCGGCTGCAGAAGCAGTACTTCAGTTTCGACATCTACAACTGAACCCGTCGCCCGCCATCCCGATAAGGAGCCATCCCCATGTTCTTGCGAAACGCCTGGTACGTCGCCGCCAGTGAAGCCGAACTGGCTGAACAACTGCACCCCGTCACCCTGCTCGGTGAAGCCGTGGTCCTGTACCGCAAGGGCGACGGCACGCCCGTCGCCCTCGAAGACGCCTGCCCGCACCGCAAGCTGCCGCTGTCGATGGGCCGGCGCAAAGGTGACGACCTGGAGTGCGGCTACCACGGCCTGACCTTCGACTGCTCCGGCAGTTGCGTGCGCGCGCCCGGCAGCCAGCGCATTCCCCAGGGCGCCAGGGTGCGCAGTTATCCGCTGGAGGTGCGCTACGGGTTTATCTGGATCTGGATGGGCGACCCGGCGCAGGCCGATCCAGCGCAGATCTGCCACGTCCCGGAATGGGGCGATCCGGCCTGGGGCCTGAATCGCGGCGACAGCATGCTGATCCCGTGCAACTACCTGTACATGACCGACAACCTGCTGGACCCGGCCCATGTCGCCTGGGTCCATCAGTCGTCCTTCGGCAATGCGGCCTGTGCCGAGGAACCGCTGCAAACCACAGTCACCGAACAGGGTGTAATCGTTTCGCGCTGGATGCGTGACGTCGAGGTGGCGCCCTTCTATGCCAAGTTCGTCCAGTTCAGCGGCCACTGCGATCGCAAGCAACACTACGAAGTGCACTACCCGTCCCAGGCGATCATCAAGGCCCTGTTCACCCCCGCCGGCACCGGTCGCGACGACGGCGAACTGCACGAGCAGGTGTTCCTGATGAACTCCTACAACTTCATGACCCCGGTCGATGAAAATAACACCCGCTACTACTGGTTCCAGGTGCGCAATTTCGATACCGAGAACGAGGACGTATCACGCCAGTTCGACGAAGACGTGCGCCACGCCTTTGCCGAGGATCGGGTGGTGCTGACCGCCGTACACCAGGGCATGGCCAACAAGCGCACGCCGAACATCGACCTGGCCTCCGACTCCGGGCCGCTGCGCTTTCGCCGCAATCTGGACAAACTGATTGCCCAGGAACAGCCGGCCAACCTGATCCCCCTCTCGCGTCAGCTGGAGGCCTGAGATGGGCACGCCTTTGCACACCTCAAGCGGGTTCAAACGCTATCGGGTGGTTGAGAAAAGAGCCGAAAGCGCGGTGATCACCTCCTTCGTACTGGAGGCGGCCGACGGTGTTTCCCACCTGCACTTTCGCCCCGGACAGTTCCTCGTGGTGCGTCTGGAACTGGGCGATGGTGTGACTGCCGTGCGCAACTACAGCCTGTCCGGCGACCCGGCGGACCCGGCGCGGTTGCGCATTTCGGTGAAGCGCGAGCCGGCGCCGTTCGACCGCCCGGACCTGCCGGCGGGCCAGGGCTCCAACTACCTCCACGATCAAGTGCAGGTCGGCCACAGCCTGGAGATCGCCGGCCCCACCGGCAGTTTCGTCCTCGATGAAGACAGCCCGCGCCCGGTGCTGCTGTTCAGCGGCGGCGTCGGCCTGACCCCGATGCTCAGCATGCTGCACCGATTGAGCCGCGAATCACTGCGCTCGGTGTACTTCCTCCACGCTTGCGAAAATGGCGCGGTGCATGGGTTCCGCGATGAAGTGCTGGCTCTGGCCGACCGCCGTCCGGGGATCACCGCGCACTTTTGCTACCGCAATCCGACTCCGGAGGACAAGGCCCAGCCGGCCTTCCACAGCCAGGGCCTGATCAGCCGCGAAACCCTGCAACAGCTGCTGCCGCTGGACGACTACGACGTTTACCTGTGCGGCCCGCGCCCGTTCATGCAGGCCAACTGGCGCCTGCTGCGCAGCCTGGGCATCGCCGCCGGGCGCATCCACTACGAATTCTTCGGCCCGGCGACCATTCTTGAGGAAGATGAAGATTGCGCACCTGCTGCGCCGATAGTTGAGCCCCCCACTCTGCTCGAGGGTGAACTGAGCGTCGAGTTCCTGCCCTCCGGCAAGCGAGTGGCCTGGGACCCGGGTTGCCACTCCCTGCTGGAACTCGCTGAACAGGCCGGCCTGACCCCAGCCTTCAACTGCCGGGCAGGCCTGTGCAACACCTGCCAGGTATCGCTGCGCCAAGGGTCGGTGGAGTATTTTGAAGAGCCGCTGGATGTGCCGCAGGGCGGGAGTATTTTGCTGTGCTGCTCGCGGCCGACCAGTGCGGTCGTGGTTGATTTAGGGAGGTGAATGGTCACGGGGTGCCGATGACGCTTGGAAAGTCTGACACCCTGCCACTGCCAGATAAAGACCCATCCTACGAACCACCCGGAAACGTCTGATACCCACAGTTATCCCCTTCGTGAAAGCCTTCCAGCGCTTTATCGAGGGTGGGAAACGTCCTTCCCGAGCACTCTAAACCAGTCCAGGGAAGTACGAATTGTGTCCAGCAGTCCGCGTGTATTTTACAACCACAGCCGCCACACCCTCGAAATCAACAACCTCAAGACCCCCATCGACGTCCTCACTTTCGACGGCGTCGAAGGCCTGAGTCAGCCCTTCCTCTACACCATTGAATTCACCAGCGCCGAGCAGGACATCAGCGTCGAGCAGGTGCTCAATCAGCGTGCCTGGTTCAGCCTGCACGCGCCGCCGGTGAAGAATCTCGTGTTCTTTCAAACCCCGGTGTCCACGCTTTTGCGCACCTTTTATGGGGTGATCACCGGCTTTCAGCGCCTATCCGCCAGCCGCGACGAGGCGCGCTATTCGGTCACCCTGCAACCGCGCCTGGCCCTGGCCGGGCGCGGTAAGCAGAGCCGGATTTACCAACAGCAGTCGGTGCCGGAAATCGTCAAAAGCATCCTGCTCGGCCGTCACGACATGGAGCATTTCGACTGCCCGTTCCATCTGGTGCGTGAGTACCCGCGGCGCGAGCAGGTGATGCAGTACGACGAAAGCGACCTGGATTTTATTCATCGTCTGCTCGCCGAAGTCGGCATCTGGTACCGCATCGGCTGCCACCCGACAACCGGTCATGACGTCGTGGAATTTCACGATGAACAGAAGGGTTATCAATTCGACATCGAGCTGCCGTACCGCGGCCTCACGGGCCTGAGCAGCGGCGATCAGGACAGCGTGTGGAACCTGCAGACCCGCCACCAGGTGGTGGAAAAACACATCACCTTCCGCAGCTATAAACCGCTGGATGCCCGCGCCTACCTTGATGGCGACGTCAATCAGGTTCGCAACGACAAGACCACCTCTGGCGAGGCGTTTTACTACGGCTTGCCCTACAGCGAACTGGGCAACAAGCTGTACCAATTCGAAAGCCTGGCCAGCGAAAGCGGCTACCACTTTGCCCGCCTGCGTCACGAGCGTTTTCTCAACCAACGCACCCGCCTCAGCGGCAGCACCGACAGCCCGACCCTGGCCCCCGGGCAAGTGCTGAACATGCCTGAAGGCGCCCCCCAGGCCTTTCGCCCAGGCGCGGTGATCACCCACCTGCGCACCTGCGCTGCCCGCGACGCCAGTTTCATCGCCCACTTCGAGGCGATGCCCTACGACCACTTCATCTGCTTCCGTCCGCCCGTACTGCCAAAACCACAAATGGTCGGGACACTTCCTGCGCGGATCAGCAGCCACTCCGCCGGCGACACCTATGCCTACCTCGACGGCCATGGCTACTACCGGGTCAAATTCCTTTTCGACCGCGACACTTGGCCCCAAGGCCGCGAAAGCCGCTGGCTGCGCCTGGCCCGGCCCTACGCCGGCGACACCTACGGCCTACATCTACCGCTGATTTTCGGCACCGAAGTGGCGATCGCTTTCGAAGAAGGCGACCCGGACCGCCCCTACATCGCCCACGCCCTGCACGACAGCGACCGCCCCGACGTCATCACCGACAGAAAGCGCGACCACAGCCGCAACGTCCTGCGCACCCCGGCCAACAACAAATTGCGCATGGAGGATTTGCGCAGGCAGGAGCACGTCAAGCTCAGCACGGAATATGGCGGCAAGAGTCAGCTGAATCTGGGGCATTTGGTGGATGCCAAGAAACAGAAGCGCGGGGAAGGGGTTGAGCTGAGGACCGATGATTGGGGGGTGATTCGGGCCGGCAAGGGGATCTTTATCAGTGCGGATGCGCAGCCCAAGGCGCAAGGCCCGGTGCTGGAAATGGACAGCGCCGTGGCACGCCTGCAACAGGCCGGCGAACAGCTGCAAAAACTCTCGGTCGACGCCCAGGCCGCCAACGCCGATCCGGCGGACGTCAGCGCACAACTGAAGCTGCTGCGCGAAGACCTCAAGCAACTGCAATCAGAAGTCGTGCTGCTCAGCGCACCGAAGGGCATCGCCCTCACCAGCGGCCAACACCTGCAACTGGCGGCCCAGCACAACCTCATGCTCAACGCCGGTGGCCAGGCCGATCTCAGCGTGGTCAAGCGCCTGTTCATCGGCGTCGGCGAAGGCCTGAGCCTGTTCGTGCGCAAGCTCGGGATCAAGCTGATCGCCAACCAGGGCCCGGTGCAGATTCAGGCACAAAACGACCGCCTGGAACTGATCGCCCGCCACGGCCTGGAGATCAGCAGCAGCGAAGACGAAATCCGCATCACCGCGAAAAAGAAAATCACCCTGAATGCCGGCGGTAGCTACATCACCCTGGATGAGTGCGGCATCGAGTCGGGGACGGTGGGGGATTATCGGGTGAAATCGGCGAGGCAGTTCTTCACCGGCCCGGCGAGCATCAAAGCGACCCATCCGGACTACCCAAAAAGCCTGTCCCAACAGCAGCAGGTGCGGCTCAGCGTGCCGCGTGTGCCCAATGCATCTGGTCGGGGTTGGGAAGGCATGCCTTACACGCTGTACGCCGATGGTGCGGAGCTGCAACGCGGGGTCCTTGACGACAGCGGCTCGGTGCTCATCGACCATCAAGTGGTCACCCGCAGCTACCGCATGGTGTTGAGCAATGGCGTGTCCTTCGGCGTGCCGGTGCCCACCGAGTACCGCAATCCCGAGCAAGCGCACCTGGCCAATGCCGGGCTGCAAAACCACCCCGGCCAGGTCAGCGATGACGAATACGCCGCGCCCTCCTCCCACACGGATCACCGCGATCGCTACGAAGCGGTGCTGAACCCCCACAGCGACCAGGAAGGTAAATACCCATGAGCCAAGCCGACATCATCGTGCCCATCGCCTTGCAGCACACCCAGACCGCGACCTGCACCGCCCCTTGGTACGTGCAGCGCACCGAATACCATCCGCTGGAGGCCACCTATGAACCGCTGATCAATGGCGAGGAAACCTTTCGCGCCGTGCACCTGGCCATCGCCCAGGCGAAGAAGTCGGTGGACATCATCTGCTGGGGCTTCCAGCCCTCGATGTTTTTTATCCGCGATGGCAAGGCGCCGTGCATCGGAGACTTGTTGATGGAAAAAGCCAGCAAAGGGGTTGAGGTGCGGCTGCTGGGCTGGGAGATGCCATTCAACAGTGCAGGTTATGCCGGGGAGGCCAATCTGCCCGGCAAGGGCCCTTACCGATTCTACGACCGGAAGCTGCAACCTTCTTCGGATGAGCAATACGCCTTCGACCGCCAGTGGTTTTCCCGATGTGCCCACAGCGACCACCTGGCACCGGCGATGCTCATGGCGCGCAATGTGCCGGTGTTCGTCAGCCGTGGATTCAACCTCAGCGAGAGGACGGAAATTGCCCACCAGGCGAAGTACAAAAGCCTCGACCCGCAGTTAAGTCCCTCGACGCTGGCGATATTGACCACCACCGCGACCCACCATCAGAAGACGGTAATTGTCGACTACGAACTGCCCGACAGTGCTATCGGCTTTGTAATGGGTCACAACATGCTCGACGAGTATTGGGACACCAACCAGCACTCGGCCCTGCGACGTTCAGACAAAGAAAAACCCGCGCCCGATGCTGGCCCGCGCGGTGCCACTCCGCGTCAGGACATTTCATGCCAGATCAGCGGCCCGATCCTCGAACACCTGCACCACAACTTCGCCATTGCCTGGCGCAAGGAAACCACAGAAGACCTGTTCATCCTGCGCCAGGCCAAACTCATTGGCCCGCAATTGCCTTTAAAGCCCGGCGTGACCCGCCAGTTGGCGCAACTGCTGCGCACCCAGCCCCAGGAAGGCAAGCGCGACATCGAGCGGCTCTATCTGCAAACCGCCAACAATGCGACCCAGTTCATCTACATCGAAAACCAGTACTTCCGGTGGCCACCGCTGGCCGACCTGATCAAGCACAACGCTGCCAAACAGACGCTGGACGGGCGCGATCCCGGCCTGCATGGTGCCTTGCACCTGTTCGTGATCACCAACGCCACCGATGACGGTATCGGCAAGGGCACGGTCAACACCCAGCGCATGCTCGAAAGCCTGGGGCGCGGCGACACCATGCCCAAGGTCACAAAACTGCGCCGCATCGAACAGGCAAAAGCCCAGGCCGCAGTAGAAGCACCCACTCTGGGTGAGTTGCTGGAACGCAGGGCCTTGATCGCCCTCACCACCTTGACCGATGCCGCCACCGACGGCGAGAGCAGCCTCAAGGCCTGGAAGGCTCGGGAGGAGGCGGCCAACAACAACCGCTGGCGGATGGCCGATCTCGAAGAAAAAATCAAAGCAATCGAGAAAGAAACCTTCAAAGAAAAACCCAAAATCCCGGGCCTGAACGTCCATGTGTGCTCGCTGGTGGCGCCCGATTCGCCCGCCGGAAAACCCTGGATGCCGGTGTACATCCACTCCAAATTGATGATCGTCGACGACGTCTTCACCACCCACGGCTCGGCCAACATCAACACCCGCAGCATGCAGGTCGACAGCGAGATGAACATTGCCCATGAGTGGGCGAGTGTGACCCAGGCGTTACGCAGGCGGTTGTGGGATCTGCATACGGATGGGAAGGGGGTGCAGGATGATGCGGGTAAAGCATTCAAGGCTTGGCAGGACATCATCGACCTCAACAAAACTCTTCAATCAGAGGAGCGGGCACCCTACGCCCCTCTGGTCGAGTTCTATTACGACGAAGCCATCCTGTCGGACCTCGACTAATGCGCTTGCTCCTACTGTTTTCTTGCCTGCTGCTGGTCGCCTGCGACTCCAGCAGCACTTCCTCGACTTCGCGCCAGGAAACGCCCTTGAACTCACTGACTGAAATCAAAGCCAAGCTGACTTTTACTTGTTCCCATGAACAGATCCCCGAGGCTCCTGTCGAGGCCGACGTGGTATTCCAGTACGCCCGCTGGTTGCAAAAAAATAACGTGCTCAAGCAGGATAAAACCATTGATGTCGAGATGGAGCGTCTTTACCGCATTGCCGCCGAAAACGGTCATTTCAAGGCCAATATCAACCTGCAAAACGGAGCGATACGTGGGCATTTCAGTCTGCGAGGCCAGGAACACCTGCGCCTCAGCCAGCAACTGATCGATAAGAATGTGGCGACTGGTTATTACTTGGTGGGGATTTTCTTGAAACAGGGCTCGGCCGGTCTGCAGAAAGATCCGGAGATGGCCTTACGTTATTTCCGAAAAGCCGCTGATGAGGGCAATGCCCAAGCTCAGTTCGACATAGCCGAGAAGTTGGCTCCTATCAGTATTGCGCCAGCAGTAGCCTTGTCAATGCGCCAATGTGCTGCCGCGCAAGGTCATGGCAAAGCGGCAAGAGCATTGGGCGTTTACTTATCGACTAAAGAGCGCTACCAGGAAGCTCTTAAAGCGTTCCAGTTAGGGGTAGCAGCGGGCGACAGCGGCGCAGCTTCATTTCTGGAAAATGGCTTTCGAGGTCCCGCGCCGGATGATCAATTGTATTACCTGGGCCACGATGCAGATCTTGAGCGCGCCGAGCGTTACGAGAAAATTGGTGATGTGTTATATGGCTACTCCTACGCCAACCCCAGCGTCCCCGAGATCAACGAAATCGTTCCGTTGCCCCCCGCCAAACTCCCCGCCTGGGACGGCAAACTGCAATGGCTTGAAGAACGCCTCGCCAACATCCCCCCGGAAAAGCCCAGCCCGGCATTGATCCTGCAACTGGCCAAGGCCATGGTCCTCGACCCGGCCACCGGCAAACCTATGCCCGGTTCTCCCGCGTTGCGCGACGCGAGTTTTCACGGACCGACCTGCACCGCCGGTTCAGCCTGCCCGGAAAGCGGTTATTGGACGGTCGATTCGTTCAACTATGAGCGCTACATCCTGGATGTGCACCCCGACACTCGCTACTTCAAACAAGGCGAGATCCTGCCGCCCGTGGCCTGCTCTTACTACCGCACACGCATGTGGCCGCTGTCCCCGCAGAAAACCCCCACCCTTATCTACCCGGGTTGGAAGTTGCTCGGATGATGAGGAGCGATTCGGATATGACCGTCCACCGTGTATGCCGGATGAGCGGGTTACTCCTGTTGTCGAGCCTGCTGTTGGTTGCTTGCGACAGCGGCCGTTCGACCCCGGAAGTAACCTTGAATCCACTGAGTGAAATCAAGGCCAAGCTGGATTTCACCTGCGCCCATGAGCAGATTCCCGCGGCTTCTGCCGAGGCTGATGTGCTGTTCCAGTACGCTCGCTGGCTGCAAAAAAACAACGTGCTCAAGCAAGATAAAACTGTTGATACCGAGATTGAGCGTCTGTATCGCATTGCCGCCGAGAACGGCCACTTCAAGGCCAATATCAACCTGCAGAACGGCGCGATGCGCGGCAACTTCAGCTTACGTGGCCAAGAGCACCTGCGCCTCAGCCAACAACTGATCGATAAGAATGTGGCGACGGGTTACTACTTCGTGGGGATTTTTTTGAAGCAGGGTTCGGCCGGCCTGCAACAGGATCCGGAGATGGCCTTGCGTTATTTCCGAAAAGCCGCTGATGAGGGCAATGCCCAGGCTCAGTACGACATAGCCGAGAAGTTGGCACCGATCAGTATTGCGCCAACAGTAGCCTTATCAATGCGCCAATGTGCTGCAGCGCAAGGTCACGGCATAGCAGCAAGAGTGTTGGGTGTTCACCTATCGACTGATGGACAATATCAAGAGGCAATGGAAGCCTTTCAGTTAGGAGTTGCGGCCGGTGATAGTACCTCTGCTTCTTTCCTGGCAAAAAGTTTCCGAGGCCCCAAGCCAGATGATCAACTGCATTACCTCGCTCAAACCGAAGATCTCGAACGTGCCGAACGTTACGAGAAGATCTGGAAAGTGCTCTATGGCTATTCCTACGTCAATCCCAAAGTCCCGGAACTCAACGACATCGTCCCCCTGCCCCCCGCCAAACTCCCCGCCTGGGACGGCAAACTGCAATGGCTCGAAGAACGCCTCGCCAACATCCCCCCGGAAAAGCCCAGCCCGGCGCTGATCCAGCAACTGGCCAACGCCATGGTCCTCGACCCGGCCACCGGCAAACCACCAACACCTGCAAAAACCGACTCACCGTGCTCTTCTGCTCCAAACCCTCACGGGTGATGCAATGAAACGCCGAGTGGTGATGGCGAGAAGGGATGTTGGCGGGCGATTTACGGGGGGGCGACGCTCAGGATTTGACGATCAACGGGGCTTCTGCAGCCTGCTCGGAGGTGGCTGCGGCCAGGCCCCAGTCGTTCGGCGCATTCCAATCCTCGCCAAACACCTCCACCGGATGCATGGTCCGGTCGGCACCGTTGCCGCAGGCCAGGGATTTGGCCGGGCAATAGCGGTCACAGCCCCAGCAGATGCGCTCGGGGTGGCTGGGGTTGTCGGGGAAATGCTTGGCCATGCCGATCTCCGGGAAGTGAGGGGCGCAGGTTCAATCTAATCCTCTCGCGTGCTGCCGGCCTTGATGCAAATCAAGAATCTGGGGAAGCACCTCTGGGGGAGCATGCTAGCGATGAAGTTGATGCGGTGTGAGCTGATGGCCTCATCGCCAGCAGGCTGGCTCCTACAGGTTTTGTGGTCGACCACAAGGCCGGCGGTGGCCGCGGCAATACAACACACCATTGTAGGAGCGAGCTCGCTCGCGAAAAACGCCCAGACACCGCGTTCATTCTGGATGACGCGGTGTCGCTGAGTTCTTCGCTGGCAAGCCAGCTCCTACATGTTTCGCTGTGACCGCAGTTCTTGTGATCTCTGTGGGAGCTCCGCTGCTAGCGATAGCCGACAACGCGTATATCCTGAATAAACGTCACCTGGAGATAACCCGATGCTCAACAAGAATCCTGCTCCAAACACTGTGCCGCCGCTGTCGACCTGGGACGACCAGGGCATTGTCAGCACCCTCGACAACGAGGCCTTTACCACCCCACCGGCCCTGACCCATGCCGAACTGGTGCACCTGCGGGTGCGGGTGATTGCCCTGGAAAACCTGGTAGTCGCGCTGCTGGCCGAGGGTTCGGAGCGCCAGCGCGAGGTGGCCCGGGAGATGGCCGAGTACATTTCGCCGCGCCCCGGTTTCACCCAACATCCGCTGACCCTGCATGCGGCGCAGCAGATGGTCCACAGTGTGGAGCGCGCCGAACGCTTTCAGCGGCGGGAAGACCCGGCCGGCTGATTTCTTCAAAACTTGATCACAATCATTATTGTTTACAACAAAGCTTCCTAGACTCGGCTTCCCACTCCGCCGTCTCAGGAATCCACCATGCGTACCGCGTTTTCGCTGTCACTCGCCCTGTTCCTGCTCACTCCGCTGGCGCAGGCCAAGGAATACCCGATCGGTGCGCCGCAGTTGTGCCCGGGGCTGGAAGTCGGGGCGGTGTATTTGCAGCCGATCGAAATGGAACCGGCGGGGATGATGCGCGCCACCGCCGATTCCGATGTCCACCTGGAAGCCGACATCCGCGCCACCGCCGACAATCGCCAGGGCTTTCAGGAAGGCAGTTTCGTGCCTTACCTCAACGTCTCGTTCAACCTGAAAAAACAGGGCAGCGACGAGCAGATCCAGGGCGATTTCCACGCCATGGTCGCCAACGACGGGCCGCACTACGGTGACAACGTCAAGCTGCTCGGCCCAGGCAAATACCAACTGACCTTCACCCTGCTGCCACCCGGCGGCCATGGCTCACTGGGCCGTCACACCGACAAGGAAACCGGCGTCGCGCCCTGGTTCGAACGCTGCGAACTGCACTACGAGTTCGTCTACGCCGGCATCGGTAAAAAAGGCGGCTATTAAATGAAACGCCCGCCGATCGCCTGGCTGCTGCTGGCCGCCGCCCTGCCGCTGCCGGCGTTGGCCGAATTGCCCAGCTATGAACTGAGCCTGAACGACGGCCACTTCTCCCCCGCCGTGCTCGAAGTGCCGGCGGGGCAGCGCTTCAAGATCGTCCTGAAAAACATCGGCCAGGGGCCCGCCGAATTCGAAAGCACGCCGTTGCGGGTGGAGAAAGTCCTGTCGCCCGGGGTCACCACCTTCGTCGTCATTCATCCCCTCAAACCCGGTCACTACCCCTTCTTCGACGAGTTCAACCCCCAGCTGCCAGAAGGCGGCATCCTCGCCAAGTGAGCCGTTGACCTACGGAGCTTGCATGAATCAATCAATGTTCATCGTCTGGCGTGAAAGCGTCGAGGCGCTGCTGGTCATCGGTATTCTTCAGGCCTGGATCAGCCAGCAGAGCCAAAGCCACCGGCTGAGTAAATTCCTCTGGAGCGGTGTGCTGCTGGGGCTGTTGCTCTCGGGCCTGCTGGCGCTGCTGATCATGTTTGCCGGCGACGCCATGAGCGGCGCGCTGAACGAATGGTTCCAGGCCGGGATGGCGCTGATCGCCAGTTTGCTGATGGTGCAGATGGTCGGCTGGATGCATCGCCACGGCCGCAGCCTCAAGCAGGACCTGCAGCGCCACGCCGACCAGCATCTGGCTCGCCGGGGTGGCCTGGGCCTGATGCTGCTGGCGCTGCTGGCGGTCAGCCGCGAAGGCAGTGAAACCGTGGTCTTCCTCTATGGCGCCGGGGCGCGGTTGCGCGGGCCGGAGCTGGGGCTGTTCGCCGTTGGCGGGCTGTTGGGCCTGGTGCTGTCGGCGCTGACCATTGTCTTGCTGCACAGCAGTCGACGGTTTATTTCCTGGCGGCGTTTCTTCGCCCTCAGCGAAGCCGTGCTGCTGATGCTCGGCGCCGCATTGCTGGTCAGCGCCAGCGAGCGCATCGGCGGTCAACTGCTGGCCATGGACCTGCCGGAATGGGTCTACGGCAGCGTCGGCGACGCGCTGTGGGACAGCAGCCATTGGCTCAATGACAGCCATGGCATCGGCGGTTTCCTCGCGGGATTCGCCGGCTATCGGGCGACTCCCAGCGCCCTGACCCTGGCGGTGTGGCTCGGTTACTGGCTGCTGATCGCCGGCTGGCTGCGACAACGCCGCGAGGAGCCGCTGCCATGCCTGGGCTGAGTGCGCACAATCGCTGGCTGCAACGCCTGGGCGACGGCATGCGCCGGCACGCGCGAGTGATTCGTGGGCTGCAATGGCTGGTGGTGCTGTTCTACGCCGTGCTGTTGCTACTCCCGGCGATGCTGCCGCTGCCGGACAGCCAGGCGCGGATCCTCGATAACCTGACCCTGCTCGCGCAGTTTCTGTTCTGGGGCATCTGGTGGCCGTTCGTGCTGCTGTCGATTGTGCTGTTCGGTCGGCTCTGGTGCGGCGTGTTGTGCCCCGAAGGCTCACTCAGCGAGTGGGCCAGCCAGCATGGCAAGGGCCTGCGAGTGCCGCGCTGGTTGCGCTGGGGCGGCTGGCCGACGTTGGCGTTCTACCTGACCACCCTCTATGGCCAACTCATCAGCGTCTACGACTACGCCCAGGCGGCGCTGCTGATTCTCGGCGGATCCACCGTGGCGGCGGTACTGGTGGGTTTTCTGTTCGCCCGCGGCAAACGCATCTGGTGCCGCTACCTGTGCCCGGTGAGCGGCGTGTTCGGCCTGCTGGCACGCCTGGCGCCGGTGCATTTTCGGGTCGATGAACAGCGCTGGCTGGAAAACTCCGCCGCGCGCTTGCCACCGCCCAATTGCGCGCCGCTGCTGGATATCCGCCGCATGCGCGGCGCCAGCGACTGCCACGCCTGCGGACGCTGCAGCGGGCAACGCGGGGCGGTGCAATTGATCGCCCGTTCGAGCAATCAGGAGATTGTCCAGGCGAGCGCGCAGAACCTCTCACCCTGGGACGCGCGCCTGCTGCTGTTCGGGGTGATCGGCTTGGCCATGGGCGCGTTCCAGTGGACGGTCAGCCCGTGGTTCATCACCCTCAAACAGAGCCTCGCGCAATGGCTGGTGGAGCACGATCAACTCTGGGCCCTGGCCGATAACGCGCCTTGGTGGCTGCTTACTCACTACCCGCAACTCAACGACAGTTTCAGCTGGCTCGACGGTTTCAGCATCGTCGCCTACCTGGGGCTGAGTTCGCTGCTGCTCGGCGGCGCGCTGGTTCTGATAACAAGGATGGCGGCGCGTTTGGCGGGAGATCGAACACTCTATTGGCCGCTGGCCCTGACACTCACACCCCTGGGTGGCGCCGGGCTGTTTCTCGGCCTGTCGGCGACCACGGTGAAATTGCTGCGCTATGAAGGCCTGATCCTGGACTGGGTGCAGCCGGCCCGAGCGGCGTTGCTGCTGGCGGCGATGGCCTGGAGTCTGCTGCTGGGCTGGCAACGTCTGAACAGCGCGCGTCTGCCTTTGCAACGGCAACTCGCGGCCAGCGCCTGTCTGCTGCTGGCCGTTGGCATGATCGGTGTGGGTTGGTGGCTGCAGTTCTGGGGCTGGGCCTGAATCGCCCTGCCCCGTCATCCGCGCAAGACAAACACCGGGAACAACTCACGCAGTGCCTGCCACAACTCCGGTAGCGCTGCCCCATGGACCGAAAGGCTTGGCAGCAAGGGATCGAACATCTGCTCGGTGCGCACCAGTTGCACCGCGTAGCGCTTGACCCCGCGCTCGCTTAAACGCCGGGCCAGGGTCAGCAGCCGCGTCGGATCGATCAGGTGCCAGTGCACCGTGGTGCGACATTCATAGTCGACCCCGCTGGCCAGCAGATAATCGAGGCTGCACCAATTGGCCGCGCCGCTGCCGCCGACCCGGGTAATCAGCTGGGTATCTTCAGGCAACGCCTTGACGTCGAAGCCCACCCAATCCGCCCCATCCACCGCCTTGGCGAACGCCTGCGGCTTGATCCCGGCGCTGTGCAAACCGATGCGAAAACCCATCTCGCGCACTTCATCCATGGCACCCCGCAGGCCGTGCTGCAAGGTCGGCTCGCCACCACTGAACACCACTGCATCGAGCAAATCCTGACGGCGCTGCAGAAACGCCAGAACCCGCAGCCAGTCCATTTCCTCGGTACCCCGAGGCGGGATCAGTTGCGGGTTATGGCAGTAACGACAACGCCAGGCGCACCCCTGGCAAAACAGCACACAGGCGAGTAGCCCCGGATAGTCGATGGTGGTCAGGGGCAACAGGCCCCCGACCCTGAGCATTCGGCTCATTGGCGCCCGGCCAGCGCCGCGCTTTCAGTGAAATGTACGCGCTCGCGGTGCTCCGATTGTTTGCCCGGGTTGAAGGCCGAGACCGGGCGGTGATAGCCCATCACCCGGGTCCAGACTTCACAGCGTTGACGTTGCGCCTGGGGCAGTGTTGTCGATGCAGTCATGGTGTAGCTCCTTGCGGTTGGGTGGATCGAAATCAGTGGACGCTGGCGGTTTTCTGCGCCTGCAACAGCAGGGCTTCGTCGCATTTCGGGCAGAACTCGTGCTCGCCGGCGAGGTAGCCGTGGACCGGGCAGATCGAGAAGGTCGGGGTCACGGTCAGGTACGGCAGACGGAAGCGCCCGAGGGCCTTGCGCACCAGTTGCTTGCAGGCCTGGGTCGAGGAAATCCGCTCGGCCATGTACAGGTGCAGCACGGTGCCGCCGGTGTATTTGCACTGCAGTTCGTCCTGCAGTTCCAGGGCCTCGAACGGGTCCTGGGTGTAGCCCACCGGCAACTGCGAAGAGTTGGTGTAGTACGGCGCCTCGCGGCAGCCGGCCTGGAGAATCTCCGGGTAGCGCTTCAAATCTTCCCTGGCGAAACGGTAGGTGGTGCCTTCCGCCGGGGTGGCTTCGAGGTTGTAGAGGTGGCCGGTTTCTTCCTGGAAACGCACGAGGGTCGCGCGCACATGGTCCAGCAACTGCACGGCGAAGTGCCGGCCCTGTTCGGTGTGCATGCCCTCCTCGTCGCCGCTGAAATTGCGCAGCATTTCATGCAGGCCGTTGAGGCCGATGGTCGAGAAGTGATTGCGCAAGGTGCCCAGGTAGCGCTTGGTGTAGGGGTACAGGCCGGCGTCCATGTGGTGCTGGATCACCTTGCGCTTGACCTCCAGGCTCTCCATCGCCAGCTCCATCAGCTCATCCACGCGCTGCAGCAAACCGCTGCTGTCGCCCTTGAATAGATAACCCAGGCGCGCGCAGTTGATCGTCACCACCCCCAGCGAACCGGTCTGTTCCGCCGAGCCGAACAACCCGCCTCCGCGCTTGAGCAACTCGCGCACGTCCAGCTGCAGGCGGCAGCACATCGAGCGCACCTGGTTGGGCTGCATGTCCGAGTTAAGGAAGTTCTGGAAGTACGGCAGGCCGTAGCGCGCGGTCATTTCGAACAGGCGGTCGGCGTTTTCGCTATCCCAGGGGAAGTCGTGGGTGATGTTGTAGGTCGGGATCGGAAAAGTGAACACCCGGCCCTTGGCGTCGCCGGCCTGCATCACTTCGATGTAGGCGCGATTGAGCAGGTCCATTTCGACTTGCAGTTCGCCATAGGCAAAGGGCATTTCCTCACCGCCGATTACCGGGATCTGTTCGCGCAAATCCTCCGGGCAGACCCAGTCGAAAGTCAGGTTGGTAAAAGGTGTCTGGGTGCCCCAGCGCGAGGGCACGTTGAGGTTGTAGATGAACTCCTGGATGGCCTGGCGCACTTCGTCATAGGGCAACTGATCCTTGCGCACGTAGGGCGCCAGGTAGGTGTCGAATGAACTGAAGGCCTGGGCGCCGGCCCATTCGTTCTGCAGGGTGCCGAGGAAGTTGACCATCTGCCCCAGGGCGCTGCTCAGGTGCTTCGGCGGCCCGGCTTCGACCCGTCCCGGCACGCCGTTGAGGCCCTCGTGCAACAGGGTGCGCAGCGACCAGCCGGCGCAGTAGCCGGCGAGCATGTCAAGGTCATGCACATGCAGATCCGCCTCGCGATGGGCCTGGCCGATGGCTTCGCTGTAGACCTCGTCGAGCCAGTAGTTGGCAGTGACCTTGCCCGAGACGTTGAGCACCAGGCCGCCGAGGGAATAGCCCTGGTTGGCGTTGGCCTGGACGCGCCAGTCTTCGCGATTGAGGTACTCGTTCATCGACGTCGCGACCTCGACCATGGTCCGCCGGTCGCGGCGCATGCGTCCGTGCTGTTCGCGGTAGACGATGTAGGCGCGCAGCGCGTTGAAGTAACCGGCGTCCATCAACACTCGCTCGACCCGGTCCTGGACCTGCTCGACATGCAGCCGGCTCATACCCTCCAAGCGCGCCAGCACCGCCGGCAACAAGCCCTCGACTTCCAGCTCGGTGTAGTCGCCGGTGGCCTTGCCGGCAGCGATCAACGCCTGGCGGATCTTGTCGGCATCAAAGGCAACCACGTCGCCATTGCGCTTGTGCAAACGGTTGCATCCGGTTGAGATCAACGTACTGTGCATTCAGCCCCCAAACACTACATATAGGTTCTTAATCGTTTAAAAACACAACATGCGGTGCAGGGTACGGAGAAAGTGCGGGGTTGGAATTGATGGATGTCAAGATTGGGTGGGAGAAGTCTTGCTAAATTCCGCAGCCACCGTTGATCCCCTGTGGGAGCTGGCTTGTCGGGCCGCCGCATCGCAGCGATGGCTATTTATCGGTGTACATATCCATTCCTGCGGTAACGGCCGCTTATGGTTTCGCTCTTACAGCGACTCACTTTTCCAAACGCCGAAAAGTAAGCAAAAGGCTTTGCCCCAACATCCGGCCCCCTCGCCTAGGCTCGGGGTACCTTCGCTCCGGCATCCATCCGCGGGTCATCGCCTCCGGTTGGCTTCGCTGCACCTCCTCTCGATGACTGCGGCTGCGCCGTAGCGCGCTACGCGCTCCCCTCGGATGAATGCCTCCACTCAGCCTTCTGTAACGGGGCCGGTGGATCAAAATCAAAAGCAGCCGAGGCGGCCTACCGGCCGGCCTGACTGAGGATCTATGCGGTGGATGAAAATCTTTCGAACGACCAGGACATTGTGGGAGCCAGCCTGCTGGCGATGGTCGTCAACGATGACGCAGCTGTCCTGAATGTACGAGGTGGCCTGGAGAAGTCTTGCTAAATTCCGCAGCCACCGTTGATCCCCTGTGGGAGCTGGCTTGTCGGGCCGCCGCATCGCAGCGATGGCTATTTATCGGTGTACATATCCATTCCTGCGGTAACGGCCGCTTATGGTTTCGCTCTTACAGCGACTCACTTTTCCAAACGCCGAAAAGTAAGCAAAAGGCTTTGCCCCAACATCCGGCCCCCTCGCCTAGGCTCGGGGTACCTTCGCTCCGGCATCCATCCGCGGGTCATCGCCTCCGGTTGGCTTCGCTGCACCTCCTCTCGATGACTGCGGCTGCGCCGTAGCGCGCTACGCGCTCCCCTCGGATGAATGCCTCCACTCAGCCTTCTGTAACGGGGCCGGTGGATCAAAATCAAAAGCAGCCGAGGCGGCCTACCGGCCGGCCTGACTGAGGATCTATGCGGTGGATGAAAATCTTTCGAACGACCAGGACATTGTGGGAGCCAGCCTGCTGGCGATGGTCGTCAACGATGACGCAGCTGTCCTGAATGTACGAGGTGGCCTCTGGCTTTTCGTCGGAACGCCGCCCGGAGCCGGCTCGCTCCCACAGTGGATCTGCGGTGCACGCAGATTTTGCGATCGACCACGAACATTGTAGGAGCGAGCCTGCTCGCGATGGACGTCAACGACAACGCGTGCATTCAGAATGCACACAGCGGTCTCAGGTTTTTCGTCGGAACGCCGCCCGGAGCCGGCTCGCTCCTACAGTGGATCTGCGGTGCATGCAGATTTTGCGATCGGCCACGGAAATTGTAGGAGCGAGCCTGCTCGCGAAGATCGTCAACGACAACGCGTGCATCCAGAATGCACGCGGCGACCTCAGGTTTTTCGCGAGCAGGCTCGCTCCTACAGTGGATCTGCGGTGCATGCAGATTTTGCGATCGGCCACGAACATTGTAGGAGCGAGCCTGCTCGCGATGGACGTCAACGACAACGCGTGCATTCAGAATGCACGCAGCGGTCTCAGGTTTTTCGTCGGAACGCCGCCCGGAGCCGGCTCGCTCCTACAGTGGATCTGCGGTGCATGCAGATTTTGCGATCGGCCACGGAAATTGTGGGAGCGAGCCTGCTCGCGATGGACGTCAACGACAACGCGTGCATTCAGAATGCACGCAGCGGTCTCAGGTTCTTCGCGAGCAGGCTCGCTCCTACAGTGGATCTGCGGTGCACGCAGATTTTGCGATCGACCACGAACATTGTAGGACCGAGCCTGCTCGCGATGGACGTCAACGACAACGCGTGCATTCAGAATGCACGCAGCGGTCTCAGGTTTTTCGCGAGCAGGCTCGCTCCTACAGTGGATCTGCGGTGCATGCAGATTTTGCGATCGGCCACGGAAATTGTGGGAGCGAGCCTGCTCGCGATGGACGTCAACGACAACGCGTGCATTCAGAATGCACGCAGCGGTCTCAGGTTCTTCGCGAGCAGGCTCGCTCCTACAGTGGATCTGCGGTGCACGCAGATTTTGCGATCGACCACGAACATTGTAGGACCGAGCCTGCTCGCGATGGACGTCAACGACAACGCGTGCATTCAGAATGCACGCAGCGGTCTCAGGTTTTTCGTCGGAACGCCGCCCGGAGCCGGCTCGCTCCTACAGTGGATCTGCGGTGCATGCAGATTTTGCGATCGGCCACGGAAATTGTAGGAGCGAGCCTGCTCGCGAAGATCGTTAACGATAACGCGTGCATCCAGAATGCACGCGGCGACCTCAGGTTTTTCGCGAGCAGGCTCGCTCCTACAGGGGGTGAACGGCGCAAACAATCAGGTCGGCTGGCAGGCCGCCTCGTTCGTCGTTACCACTCAACAGGCCGAGCGTTAGCTCGCCTGCCGCTTTTGATCTTGATTCACAGGCCCCGTCGGGAGGCTGAGCGCAGGTATTCATCCGCGGGGAGCGCGTAGCGCGCTGCGGCGCAGCCGCAGTCATCGAGAGGAGGTGCCAGCGAAGCCAACCGGAGG
The DNA here is from genome assembly GCF_019212185.1 of Pseudomonas fluorescens. Lineage (NCBI taxonomy): Bacteria > Pseudomonadati > Pseudomonadota > Gammaproteobacteria > Pseudomonadales > Pseudomonadaceae > Pseudomonas > Pseudomonas fluorescens. The sequence continues at coordinate 2,577,414 of NZ_CP078138.1, read as the reverse complement.
CGATGACCCACGGATGGATACTGGAGCGAAGGGACCCCGAGCCTAGGCGAGGGGCCGGACGTTGGGGCAAAGCCTTTTGCTTACTTTTCGGCGTTTGGAAAAGGGACTCGCCGTAAGGGCGAAACCATAGGTGGCCGTTACCGCAGGAATGGATATGTACACCGGAATTAAGCCATCGCTGCGATGCGGCGGCCCGACAGGCCAGCTCTCACTGTTGAGCGAGCGCTCACAAGACTTAAACTCACCCCCCACTCATATTCATAAACCGCACCACCTGCACCTCCCCCTGCGGATTGAAATCATGCCGCAGCGGCTTACCACGCAAGGCTTTGTGGATCGCCTTGATCACCGGCTGATCATCCAGCGGGTAACGCCGCAACAGCCCACGCAAGTCGAGGGCATTATCCTGGCCGAGGCACAGCAGCAACTTACCTTCGACCGTCATCCGCACCCGATTGCAGCTGGCGCAGAAGTTGTGGCTGCTGGGTGAGATGAAACCGATGCGGGTCTCGGGGTGTTGTGCCAGGCGCACGTAGCGCGCCGGGCCGCCGCTGTTTTCGGTGCTATCGAGCAAGCTGTGGCGGGTGGCGATCAGCGCCCGGACTTCATCGCTGGAACAAAAGGATTCACCCCGGGAACGACCCACATCGCCCAGCGGCATCTCCTCGATAAAGCTGATATCGATGCCCTGGTCGATGGCGTACTGCACCAGCGCCGGCACTTCGTCGAAGTTGCGGCCTTTCATCACCACGCAGTTGAGCTTGATCCGCTCGAACCCGGCCTCCCGCGCCGCTTCGATGCCGTTGAGCACCTGGGCCAGATCACCGTTGCGGGTGATCGCGCGAAATTTCTCCGGATCGAGGCTGTCGAGGCTGATGTTCATGCGCTTGACCCCGGCCTGCACCAGGGGCCGCGCCAGGCGCCCCAGTTGCGAGCCGTTGCTGGTCATCACCAGTTCGCGCAGGCCCGGCAAGGCTGCGATGTTGCGACACAGGTCGACGATGCCCGGACGGATCAGCGGCTCGCCGCCGGTGAGGCGGATCTTGCGCACGCCCATGCCGACGAACAGCGTCGCCAGGCGCTGCAACTCTTCCAGGGTGAGCACCTGCTGACGGGGCAGGAAGGTCATGTTTTTCGCCATGCAATACACACAGCGAAAATCACAACGATCCGTCACCGACATCCGCAGATAATCGATTTGCCGCCCAATTCCATCCAGCATCACAGCGTCCATCACAGCTCCCGGTTTTCTTACTGCACCAGCGGTGAGTCGGCGCCCTGCAGGCGAATGCCGCGAATATCGGCCGCGCCAATCAGGGTTTGCAGGTACTGCACCAGGGCTTTTTGCCAGACGCCCTGCTGCAACTGCGTGCGAATCGCCGTCGCCACCGCCTCATACGGCAAAGGCTGGCCGTCGATGCGCTGGTCGACACTGATCACGTGCCAGCCATAACGACTTTCCAGCGGTTTGGCCGCCAGCCCTGCCTGCAAGGTGAACAGCTGACGCTCCAGCTCAGGCACTGTCTGGCCCTTACTGATCTGCCCCAGCGAACCGCCCTGGGCCTTCGACGGACAGGCCGAATACTTCTCGGCCAGCTCGGCAAAGCTGTCGGGGAAATCCGCCAGCCGTTGCAACAGCACTTCCGCCTGATCGTGGGCCATGCCCCGCGCCTCGGCATCATCCGGCGCGCATTCGAGCAGGATGTGCCGCACCGCCAGCAACGGCGCGCTGTGAAAACGCGCACGGTTGTTTTCGAAGAAGCGCAGGCAGGTTGGCTCGTCGCATTCCGGCACCTGCACTTCACGTTCGAGCAGCAAGCGGGTCGCCGCCTCCTCTTCGTTCTCGCCGGCGCCAATCTCCAGGGACACGCCGAGCTCGGCCACCCGCTGCTGCAACAGCTCGCGGATCACCAGCGCGCTGGCGGCCTGGTACACCGCCTCCTCGCGGCTGTCAGCCGGGTGATACTGCAGCTCCTGGGCCATTGCCTCGGGGCTGATCGAGACTTCGTTGACGCTGATGATCGGCCATTCCTGCTCACTGCTGGCGATCAACTGCGCGGGTGTCTCGGGTTCGACCGCTAAGCCTTCGAACTGCGCCACAACCACTGGCTCAACGACCGGCGCAAGCGCCTCGGCCTTGGCCGAAGAACCGCAACCACCGCTGCCGCCGTTACCGCCGCCACATCCACATCCACCTGACATGATGTTCTCCTCAGAATTTCTGCCGAACGATTTGATAACGACGTCCCAGGTACCAGATCGGCGCGCTGACGATGTGCACCAAGCGGGTGAACGGGAACAGCACGAACAGGGTCAAGCCAAGAAACACGTGGAGCTTGTAGACCAGGCCCACCTCGGCGATCGATTGCGCCGCCTCGATCGGCCGCAGCAGCACCACGTTCTGCGCCCAGTCAGCAAGCATCACCATCACCGAGCCGTCCATGTGCGAGGTCGAGGCGACGATAGTCAGCAGGCCGAGCACCAACTGCGCCAGCAGCACCAGCAGGATCAGGATGTCCGAAGTACTGGACGTGGCCCGCACCCGAGGGTCGCTGAGACGGCGGTTGACCAGCATCAGCAAGCCGATCAGGCACAGCAGGCCGAAGAAGCCGCCGGACACCATCGCCAGCAACTGCTTGTGCTCGGTGCTGATCACGTGGTGATAGACCGAGGCCGGGGTCAGCAGGCCGACAAAGTGTCCGGCCAGCACGAACAGCACGCCGATGTGGAAGAAGTTGCTTGCCACACGCATTCCGCGACCGCTGAGCATCTGGCTGGACCCGGCCTTCCAGGTGTACTGCGACAGGTCGAACCGGGCCCAGCTGCCGATCAGGCAAATCGCCAGGGCGACATAGGGATAAATCCCGAACGCCAACAGATTCCACTTAGACATTGCGTGCCTCCTTGGCCGGCGCGGCGGCCAGCCCTTCATGCTGAAAATCCACCCAGTGCAACGGCACCGCGCTTTCTTCCCGGGCCTTGCCCGGGGCGCTTGGCAGCGAACTGCAACGGTCCTGCTGCTCGGCCTTGAGGAAGTCCACGGCCTCCTCTTCCCAGATCTTGTCGAGGGCTTCGAGGGAGTCGTCGCGCACCTCGGCGGCCACTTGCTCGCGCAAATCGGCCACCGCCTGATGAGGCTCGGCGCCGGCAATCTGCAGCAGCGCGCGGAAGCAGCTGGCGTAGGCGCTTTCACGCTCCTCCAGACGCGCCGCGAGCAACGCCAGCAAGTGCGAAATATCCGCCAGGCCCTCGCGGGCATCGAGGTCGTCGCAGGTCGAGAGGTATTCCAGGTACAGCGGGATGTAGTCCGGCAGCTCCTTGACGCCGATGGCGAAACCGGCGGCGTCGTACTGGGCCATCATGTCGACCATGGCCTGGCCACGGTCGCGGGACTCGCCGTGCACGTGTTCGAACAGCAGCAACGACAGCGCGCGGCCACGGCCGAACAGCGCACCGTAGTGCTCCTGGCCATCCATCAAGTCGTTGCCGCAGATCAGCTCGAGCAACTCGAACAAGGCGCCGCGCTGTTTCGGGCTGATTTCCCGCGACTGCAGAATCGCTTGCTCGAGTTCGTCACGGCCAGTGACCAGGTGTTCGGTCGGGTAATCGAGCAACAGCGAAATCACTTTAAGAATTTGCATGCTCAGTCCTCCCACAACTGTACGGTTTTCAGAACGTCGCGGCGGTTGGCTTTCTTCGCGCCGAACATGTTGGTGTCGGAAGCGCCGCTGCAACCACTGCCGAAGCTGAAACCACAACCGGAGCGTTCGGCGAAGGCGTCGCTCATGGCGTCTTCACGGTGGGCACTCGGCACCACGAAGCGGTCTTCGTAGTTGGCGATGGCCAGGTAGCGGTACATCTCCTCGACCTGTTCCACGCTCAAGCCGACATCCTTGAGCACTTGCAGATCCTGCAGGCCATCGACCTGCTCGGAGCGTTTGTAGGCACGCATCGCCAGCAAGCGTTTCAGCGCGCGCTTGACCGGTTTTTCATCGCCGGCGGTCAGCAGGTTGGCCAGGTAGCGCAGCGGAATACGCAGGCTGTCGACGTCCGGGATCACCCCGTTCATGCCGACGGTGCCGGCCTCGGCAGCGTTCTGGATCGGCGACAGGGGCGGCACGTACCAGACCATTGGCAAGGTGCGGTATTCCGGGTGCAGCGGCAGTGCGAGTTTCCAGTCGACGGCCATTTTGTACACCGGCGAACGCTGGGCGGAGTCGATCACCGACTGCGGTACGCCGTCTTTCAGGGCCTGGCGAATCACTGCCGGGTCGTTCGGGTCGAGGAAGATCTCCAGTTGCTTCTCATAGAGGTCGTGCTCGTTGGCGGTGCTCGCCACTTCGCTGATGCGGTCGGCGTCGTAAAGCAGTACGCCGAGGTAGCGAATACGTCCGACGCAGGTTTCCGAACAGACGGTGGGCATGCCGGCTTCGATCCGTGGGTAGCAGAAAATGCACTTCTCGGATTTACCGCTCTTCCAGTTGAAGTAGATTTTCTTGTACGGGCAGCCGCTGATGCACATCCGCCAGCCGCGGCATTTCTCCTGGTCGATCAGGACAATGCCGTCCTCTTCACGCTTGTAGATCGCGCCGCTCGGGCAGGACGCCGCGCACGCCGGGTTGAGGCAGTGCTCGCAGAGGCGCGGCAGGTACATCATGAAAGTGTTTTCGTACTCGCCGTAGATGTCCGCCTGGATCTTGTCGAAGTTTTTGTCCTTGCGACGCTTGGCGAACTCGGTGCCGAGAATTTCTTCCCAGTTCGGGCCCCACTCGATTTTCTGCATGCGCTTGCCGGAGATCACCGAACGTGGCCGCGCGGTCGGCTGGTGCTCGCCCAGCGGTGCGGTGTGCAGGTGCTGGTAGTCGAAGTCGAACGGCTCGTAGTAGTCGTCGATGCTCGGCAGATCAGGGTTGGCGAAGATGTTCGCCAGCACCCGGAACTTGCCGCCGATGCGCGGGTTGATGCTGCCGTTGGCATTGCGCACCCAACCGCCCTTCCACTTGTCCTGGTTTTCCCATTCTTTCGGGTAACCAATACCAGGCTTGCTTTCAACGTTGTTGAACCAGGCGTATTCCATGCCTTCGCGGCTGGTCCAGACGTTTTTGCAGGTGATCGAGCAGGTGTGGCAGCCGATGCATTTGTCCAGGTTCAGGACCATGCCGATTTGTGAGCGAATCTTCATCTCAGTTCTCCTCGATATCGGTCGGCAACGGACGCGGCAGGTCATCGCCGGTTGAGCCATCGAGCCAGTCAATTTTCGACATTTTGCGCACTACGACGAACTCGTCGCGGTTGCAGCCGACGGTGCCGTAGTAGTTGAAACCGTAGGCCTGCTGGGCATAGCCGCCGATCATGTGGGTCGGTTTGAGCACCACGCGGGTCACCGAGTTATGGTGGCCGCCACGGGTCTTGGTGGTCTCAGAGCCGGGCACGTTCACGATCCGCTCCTGGGCGTGGTACATCATCACCATGCCGTCCTTGACCCGCTGGCTGACCACCGCCCGGGCGGTCAATGCGCCGTTGGCGTTGAAGCACTCGATCCAATCGTTGTCCTCGATGTTGGCGCGCTTGGCGTCGTTCTCCGAGAGCCAGACAATCGGTCCGCCACGGCTCAGGGTGAGCATCAGCAGGTTGTCGCTGTAGGTGCTGTGGATGCCCCATTTCTGGTGCGGAGTGATCCAGTTCAGGACGATTTCGGTCTCGCCGTTGCTGCGTTTGCCTTTGACGCCCTCGATGGTCCGGGTGTTGACCGGTGGCCGATAGCTCATCAATTGCTCGCCGAACGCCTGCATCCACGGGTGATCCTGGTAGAACTGCTGGCGGCCGGTGATGGTGCGCCATGGGATGTTCTCGTGAACGTTGGTGTAGCCGGCGTTGTAGCTGACGTGATCGTCTTCGAGCCCCGACCAGGTCGGGCTGGAGATGATCTTGCGCGGCTGTGCCTGGATGTCGCGGAAGCGAATCGCTTCGTGAGCCTTGGACAGCGCCAGGTGGCTGTGGTCGATGCCGGTGAATTCCGACAGCGCCGCCCACGCCTTGACCGCGACCTGGCCGTTGGTTTCCGGGGCCAGGGAGAGGATCACTTCGGCGGCGTCGATGGCGCTGTCGATTTTTGGCCGGCCTTTGCTGATCCCGGCGGCGGTTTCGTGGTGGTTGAGTTCGCCGAGGAATTTCACTTCATCCTCGGTGTTCCAGTTGATGCCCTTGCCGCCGTTGCCTTGTTTTTCGAGGATCGGGCCGAGCGAGGTGAACTGCTTGTAGATGTTCGGGTAGTCGCGCTCGACCACTTGCAGGTTCGGCGCGTTTTTGCCCGGTTGCGGAGCGACGCCGGCGCTTTTCCAGTCGGTGCCGCCGAAGGGTTGCGCCAGTTCGCCGACGCTGTCGTGCATCAGCGGAACGGTGAGCAGGTCTTTCTCCACACCCAGGTGCCCCTCGGACATGGCCGAGAAGGCTTTGGCGATGCCTTTGTAGATTTCCCAGTCGGAACGGGATTCCCACGCCGGGTCGATGGCCGCCGACAAGGGGTGGATGAACGGGTGCATGTCCGAGGTGTTCATGTCGTCTTTTTCGTACCAGGTAGCGGTCGGCAGGACGATGTCGGAGTACATGCAGGTCGAGGACATGCGGAAGTCCAGGGTGGTCACCAGGTCGAGCTTGCCGATGGCGCCTTCGTCGACCCATTCCGCCTCTTGCGGCTTGCAGTCGCCGGTCTTGCCAAGGTCTTCGTTCATCACCCCGTTCTTGGTGCCGAGCAGGTACTTGAGCATGTACTCGTGGCCCTTGCCCGAGGAGCCCAGCAGGTTGGAGCGCCAGATGAACATGTTGCGCGGGAAGTTCACCGGACTGTCCGGCTGTTCGCAGGCAAAGCGCAGCGAGCCGTCCTGCAGCGACTTGACCACGTAGTCCTTGGGTTCCATGCCGGCCGCCGCCGCGTCGCGGCAGATGTGCAGCGGGTTGGTGTTGAGTTGCGGCGCACTCGGCAACCAGCCGGCGCGTTCGGCGCGGATGTTGTAGTCCAGCGCGTGTTCGGGGAACTGGGATTTATCGGCCAACGGCGAGAGAACATCGTGCATGTTCATTTTCTCGTGGCGCCATTGCGAGCTGTGGGCATAGAAGAAGCTGGTGCCGTTCATTTGCCGCGATGGACGGTTCCAGTCCAGGCCGAACGCCAGGGGCAGCCAGCCGCACTGCGGACGCAGTTTTTCCTGGCCGACGTAGTGCGCCCAGCCGCCACCGGTCTGGCCGACGCAACCGCAGAGCATGAGCATGTTGATCAGCCCACGGTAGTTCATGTCCATGTGGTACCAGTGGTTCATCGCCGCGCCGACGATGATCATCGAGCGACCACGGGTCTTGTCGGCGTTGTCGGCGAACTCACGGGCAATCTGGATGGCTTTTTCACGGCTGACGCCGGTGATTTTTTCCTGCCAGGCCGGGGTGCCGGGCACCGAGGCGTCGTTGTAGTCCTTGGCGACGTTGTCGCCACCCAGGCCACGGTCGATCGCCAGGTTGGCGGCGGACAGGTCGAACACTGTCGCGACCTTGGCCACGCTGCCGTCGGCCAGGGTCAGGCTGTGCACCGGCACCCGGCGAAATTGCACGGCATCACCGGCAACATGCTGGAAGTAGTCGTGGGCTTCGCCGGCGAAATACGGGAAGGCCACTTCGGCGACGTCTTCACCGATCAGGCTGAGCTTGAGGTCGATCTCGCGGCCTTCGCCGCCTTCACGGGGCAGGATGTTCCACTTGCCCTTCTCGCCCCAGCGATAACCGATCGAACCTTGCGGCGATACCAGTTCGCCGTAGGCATCGAGGGCGATGGTTTTCCATTCCGGGTTGTTGTCCTGGCCGAGGTTGTCAGTCAGGTCGCTGGCGCGCAGGAAGCGGTCAGGCTGGTAGCCGGCATCGCCCATGGGCTTGAGCAGCACCAGCACCGGCAAGTCGGTGTAGCGCTTGGCGTAGTCGGTGAAATAGGCGCTCGGCTTGTCGAGGTGGAATTCCTTGAAGATCACATGGTTGAAGGCCTGGGCCAGTGCGGCGTCGGTGCCCTGTTTCGGGTTGAGCCAGAGGTCGGTGAGCTTGGCGACTTCCGAATAGTCCGGGGTGATCGATACAGTCTTGGTGCCCTTGTAACGAACTTCGGTGAAGAAGTGCGCATCCGGCGTACGGGTCTGCGGGACGTTGGAGCCCCAGGCAATGATGTAGTTGGAGTTGTACCAGTCGGCCGATTCCGGCACGTCGGTCTGCTCGCCCCAGACCATCGGCGAGGCCGGTGGCAGGTCGCAGTACCAGTCGTAGAAGCTCAGGCAGGCGCCGCCGATCAGCGACAGGTAACGGGCGCCGGCGGCGTAGCTGACCATCGACATGGCCGGGATCGGCGAGAAGCCAACGATGCGGTCCGGGCCATATTGCTTGATGGTGTAGACGTTGGACGCCGCGATGATCTCGTTGGCTTCGTCCCAGCTGGAACGAATGAAACCACCCATGCCGCGCTTGCTTTTATACGAGTCGGCCTTGGCCTTGTTCTCGACAATGCTCGCCCAGGCCTCGACCGGCGCCAGGGTCCGCCGTGCCTCGCGCCACAATTTCAGCAGCGGCTTGCGGATTTTCGGATACTTGAGGCGGTTGGCGCTGTAGATGTACCAGCTGTAGCTGGCGCCACGCGGGCAGCCACGAGGCTCGTGGTTGGGCAGGTCGTTACGGGTGCGCGGGTAGTCGGTCTGCTGGGTCTCCCAGGTGATCAGGCCGTTCTTCACGTAGATTTTCCACGAGCACGAACCGGTGCAGTTCACCCCGTGGGTCGAGCGCACGATCTTGTCATACTGCCAGCGCGAGCGGTAGACGTTCTCCCAGTCGCGGGACTCTTTGCGAGTCTCGCCATGGCCTTCGGAAAACTCGTTTTGCTTGCGGTTGAAAAACCGCAGTTGATCCAGTAAATGACTCACGGTGTAGTCCTCTCAGGCTTGCTGCGGGGTTCTGCGCCCCGCCCACGCAATGGTTGGATTCAGGTCGTCTCAGCAGGGTGTCGCGGCGCCTTTGCGCGCGTACCACCACCAGGTCACGAGGATGCAGCTCAGGTAAAAGCCGACGAACATGTAGAAGGCCATCGCCGGGCTGCCGGTGAGCGCCATTGACGAGCCGAAGGTCTTGGGAATGAAGAACGCACCGAAGGCGCCCATGGCCGAACTGAAGCCGAGCACGGCGGCCGACTCTTTACCGGCATCTTTCAGCGCCTGTTCGCGCACCGCGGCGGATTTGCCGGCGGCGGCTTTTTCATGCTGGGTGCGGAAGATCACCGGGATCATGCGGAAGGTGGAGCCGTTGCCGATGCCGGTGGTGATGAACAGCAGCATGAACATGCCGAGGAAGCCGTAGAAGTTGCCGCCCTTGCCGTCCTGCGGCAGGAAGTGCATGACCGCGAAGACCATCACGATCATCGCCACGAAGTTCCACAGGGTCACTCGCGCACCACCGAGCTTGTCCGCCAGCCAGCCGCCCAATGGGCGTACCAGGGCACCCACCAGTGGGCCGAGGAAGGCGAATTTCAGGGCGATGACGTCCGGGAACGAAGTCTTGATCAGCATCGGGAAGGCAGCAGAGAAGCCGATGAACGAGCCGAAGGTCGCCAGGTACAGCCAGCACATCAGCCAGTTGTGCTTGCGCTTGAAGATCACCGCCTGCTCGCTGAACGAGGCACGGGCGCTGGACAGATCATTCATGCCGAACCAGGCCAGCAGGGTCACCAGGATGATGAACGGGACCCAGATGAAGCCGGCGTTCTGCAGCCAGAGTTGAGTGCCGTCCGGCAGCACCTGGGCGTTGCCGCCGAGGAAGCCGAACACGCCGAAGGTGATCACCAGCGGCACGCAGAACTGCATCACCGAGACCCCGAGGTTACCCAGGCCGGCGTTCAACCCGAGCGCCGTGCCCTGCTGCGACTTCGGATAGAAGAAGCTGATGTTGGACATGCTCGAGGCGAAGTTGCCACCGCCGAAACCGCAGAGCAAGGCGATGATCACGAACACGCTGTAGGAGGTGCTGGTGTCCTGCACCGCGAAGCCCATCCAGATCGACGGGATCAGCAGCGACGCGGTGCTCAGGGCGGTCCAGCGACGGCCACCGAAAATCGGCACCATGAACGAGTAGAACACTCGCAAGGTAGCGCCGGACAACCCCGGCAGCGCTGCCAGCCAGAACAACTGGTCGGTGGTGAACGTAAAGCCGATGGCGTTCAAGCGCACGATCACCGTGCTCCAGACCATCCACACAGCGAAGGCCAACAGCAGCGCCGGGATCGAAATCCACAGGTTGCGCGTGGCGGTCTGTTTGCCGCTTTTGCCCCAGAACGCTGGGTCCTCGGGGCGCCAGTCATGAATGACCGGGCCTTTGTCAGGCTTTTGCAGAACGGACATGGTTGTCTCCTTGGGCAATGCTGGAATTCGGGGTCGACGCTTTACCGAGCAGCGGGCGTTTGCGCACTTCGCTGAGGTACATCCAGATCAGGGACACCCAGACCACGCCGTACAGCAACATGAAGCAGGACGAGCGCACGCCGGTGAGGTCGACCAGGGCGCCGAACATGATCGGCAGCACGAACCCGCCGAGGCCGCCGGCCAGGCCGACGATGCCGGACACCGCGCCCATGTTGGTCGGGTAGTCGTTGGCGATGTATTTGAAGACCGAGGCCTTGCCGAACGCGAAGGCGATGCCCATGACGAACAGCAGCACGGTGAACAGCACGGGGTTGAGGCCGAGGTGGAAATCCACCGGGCCATTGATGGTCTGCACTTGCAGTTGGGTCTGTGGGTAGGAGAGCAGGAACAGACAGATCCAGCTGACCCACAGCACCCACCAGGTCACGCTCTGCGCGCCCCAGCGATCCGACATCCAGCCGCCCACCGCACGCAGCACGCCGCCGGGCAGGGAGAAACAGGCCGCCAGCAGCGCCGCGCTTTGCAGGCTGAAGCCGTATTCCTGGACGTAGTACTTGGTCATCCACAACGCCAGGGCGACATAGCCGCCGAAGACAATCGAGTAGTACTGGCAGTAGCGCCACACCGCCGGATCCTTCAGCGAGCTCAACTGCTCACGCAGGCTGGCGCCCGAGGCGCTGCGGTGGGATTTGTTGTCGGCACTGAGGAACCAGAACAGCAGCGCGGTGATGAACAGGATCGCGCTGAAGACTTTCGGCACCAGTTGCCAGCTGCCGGCGGCAATCAGCGCCGGGGCGAGGAATTTGGTCACCGCCGAGCCAGCATTACCGGCACCGAAGACGCCCATGGCGAAGCCCTGGTTGTCCTTGTCGAACCACTTGGCGACGTAGGCGATGCCCACCGAGAACGAACCGCCGGCGAGGCCGACGAACAGGCCCAGCACCAGGAATTGCCAATAAGCCGTGGCGTGGCTGATCAGGTACAGCGGTGCGACGCAGGACAGCATCAGCAGGAAGAACACCGTGCGCCCGCCGAAGCGGTCAGTCAGCAGGCCCAGGGGTAGACGCACCAGCGAGCCGGTCAGGACCGGGGTGGCGGCCAGCAGGCCGAATTGGGTTTCGTTGAGCTGGAGCAGGTCCTTGATCGGCACGCCGAGCACGGCGAACATCATCCAGACCATGAAGCAGACGGTGAAGGCCAGCGTGCTCATGCCCAGCACCAAGCCTTGTTGTACACGGGGTCGGATCACAATGCGCTCCAGTCGGTTAGCCATGCCGGCAGAGTAGAGAGCGAGACCCCGGAAAAACTTGATCCACATCAACGTCCGCCAAAGCCTTCCAGGGCTATGCTTGTGCTGTCTACCTCCAAGGAGGTAGAGCGCAAATAGCGGTAAAGCCTTTGTTTATCAGCAACTTGACCTTTCAGGTGGGGTTTTCTGTCGACCACGGCACCTCGACAACTCTTTAGAGGTAGCGCCCGCCAATCGCCGCCCTTCCCCACCCTGGAGCTGCACATGCTGGGCTTTTTCATCTTCAATCGAGACCTGCGCTGATGCTTCGCTGGCTGCGCAGTTCCCTGCCCGCTCGCGCCGGGCTCGCGGTGATCCTGATTGCCATGCTGGCCCTGGCCAGCTCCCTCAGCGCCGGGTTGATCGCCTGGTTCAGCCAGGGCGATGCAGCCGCCATCAACACCGCCGGCTCGGTGCGCATGGAGACCTACCACCTGAGCTGGAAGCTCGCCGCCGGCGCCGATCGTGAACAACTCAATGCCGTGCGCGACAGCCTGCAACGGCGTCTCGACAGCCAGCCCCTCAAGGCAGTGCTGGACGATGGCCCGAGCACCGCGTTGCAAACCAGCTATAAGCAGATCCTCGATCAGTGGAATGACGTGTTGCGCCCGGCGCTGGAGCGTGGCGATGCCGCGGCGTTCCAGGTCCACACCCAGCCCTTCGTCGAGCAACTGAACCAGTTCGTCAATCTGCTGCAGCGCCACAGCGAGGAAAAGCAGAGCTGGCAGCAGGTGATCCAGGGCCTGGCGTTGTTCACCACCATGATTGTCCTGCTGGTCGGTCTGTATGAGTTGCAGTACGGCGTGGTCTCGCCGCTCAAGGAGTTGGTGGAAGCTACCCAGCGCTTTCGTCGCGGCGACTATCGCGCGCGGGTCAATCACCAGTCCGAGGACGAACTGGGTCAGCTGGCGACCAGCTTCAATGCCATGGCCGAGACCATCGAAGAGTCCCACCGCACGTTGGAAAGCCAGGTCCGGCAGAAGACCCTGAACCTGCAACAGGCCAACGCCGCCCTCGAATTGCTCTATCAAAGCAGCGGCAGCCTGGCGACCCGCCTGGCCAATGCCGAAGGCCTCGATGAGTTGATCCGGCGCTTCCAGCAACGCCTGCCGGGCCTGCGCCTGACCCTGTGCCTGCAAGGCCAGCAGCAGGCACCGGCCCAGCAACTGCTCGCCCTGCACGGTGCGAGCACCCGCGATGTGTGCGCCAGCAGCGATTGCGCCGGCTGCCAGAAACATCACAGCAGCAGCCTGCAGACTTTCAGCATCAGCAACCAGGGCAGCGAACTGGGAGAGCTCAAGGCGCATTTTGTCGACGGCCACACCGCCCAGGCCTGGGAAACCCAATTGATCCAGGCCCTGGCCAACCTGATCGGCACCTCGCTGTCGCTGAAACGCCAACGCGAACAGGATCACCGCCTGCTGCTGCTCGACGAACGCACGATCATCGCCCGCGAACTTCACGATTCCCTGGCCCAGGCGCTGTCCTACATGAAGCTGCAAGTCAGCCGCATGCAGACCCTGATGCGCCGTGGCGAACCGGTGCAGACCCTGGAGCAGGTCACCGGCGAACTGCGCGAAGGCCTGAACAATGCCTACCGCCAGTTGCGCGAATTGCTCACCACCTTCCGCCTGCAGATCGACGACGCCGGCCTGGTGCAGGAGCTCAAGGACACCGCCGCCGAATTCTCCCGCCGTGGCGAATTCGCCGTACACCTGCACCTCGACACCCTGGCTTTCGAGCTGTCGGCCAGCGAACAGATCCACATCCTGCAGATCACCCGCGAAGCCCTCTCCAACTGCCTGCGCCACGCCCATGCGCAGAACGCCTGGCTGGAGCTGCGACAGGACGGCGAGACGGTACGCCTGCTGGTGGAAGACGACGGCCGTGGCTTCAGCGGCAACGTCGACCAGCGCGAACACCACGGCCTGAACATCATGGATGAGCGGGCGCGCAGCTTGCGCGGGCAGCTGAAAATATTCTCCCGGGAGCCCCAGGGCACCCTGGTCCAGCTTGAATTCCTGCCGGAGTTTCTCGGCCGGCACACAGAAGGTAGCGTCACATGAGCACCACCCCACAGCACCGCATTCTGCTGGTCGACGATCATCCGATGATGCGCCGAGGCATCCGCCAGATGCTCGAACTCGAAGAGGATTTTTTGATCGTCGGCGAAGCCAATCATGGCGAGGAGGCGCTGACCCTGATCGAGCCGCTGCAACCGGACCTGATCCTGCTGGACAACAATATGCCGCAGCTGAACGGCATCGAGACCCTGCGCCGCCTGCGGGCCATGGACTATGCCGGCAAGGTGCTGCTGTTCACCGTATCGGACGCCGAAGACGACATTCGCGATGCCCTGCGCCTGGATGCCGACGGCTATCTGCTCAAGGACATGGAGCCGGAGTTGCTGATCCAGTACATCCGCGATGCCCTCGACGGCAACCTGGTGGTTAGCCCCGGCCTGACCCGGGTCATGGCCCAGGCCCTGCGCTCGCCGCCGCGCCAGGCGGTGGTGGAGCTGACCGAGCGCGAACGCCAGGTGCTGAAGACCATCGCCGCTGGCTTCAGCAACAAGGTGATCGGGCACAAGCTGGGGATCACCGAAGGCACGGTCAAGGTGCATGTGAAAAACTTGCTGCACAAGCTCGGCCTGCGCTCGCGAGTCGAGGCCGCCGTGTGGGCCATGGAGCATTTGCGCAACCACTGAGGCAACTGCCTCCTTCGAGGTAGGCCGGCAGAGGCATAGGTCTGACGGGCCGCGCGTTCTAAAATGCGCGGCAGCGGAGGTACGCCATGCTGACCCACCCATCTACTGTTCAAACGTTGCGTCGTCATCACCTGTTCAGCCAACTGCCGGAGCAGGTGTTCAAGGAAGTCTGCGCCCTGGCCACGCTCAGGCGCCTGGACTGCCACGGCACGCTGGTGCACCAGGGCGACCCGGCCAAGCGTTTTTTTCTGCTGGTCAGTGGCCAGATCAAGCTGTACCGGCTGACCGGTGAAGGCCAGGAAAACCTGATGGAAATCATCCAGCCCGGGCAGACCTTTGCCGAAGCCCTGCTGTTCAGCCAGGCCCGCTGCTACCCGGTGAGCGCCACCGCGCTCAAGGACAGCGTGCTGGTGAGCATCGAAGGCCAGCACTATCGCAACGCCCTGGAAGACGCGCCGCAAGTCTGCCTGGCGATCCTCGCCAGCATGAGCATGCACTTGCACCTGCGCCTGCGCGACATCGACACCCTGACTATCGCCAGCGCCAGCCGGCGGGTGATCAATTTCCTGCTGCAGGAGCGCCACCCGGTGACCGGGGAGATCGTCCTGCAAGTCTCCAAGCGCCTGGTGGCGTCGAAACTGGGGATCCAGCCGGAGACCTTTTCGCGGATCCTGCATCGCCTGGTGGAGAGCGACATGATCGCGATGGACCGCCGCACCATCCACCTGCTCGCCGCAGAAGACGCGCTGGCGACATTCCACTAGGCAGAATTGATTGCCATCAATTGCCCGGCGCCAGTGGCCTTGCACACTGGTCCGGCCCATTCATGGAGATCGTCAATGCCCGCCCCAAGCCTGCCCCTGGTCTACTCCTGCTCCGGCTGCTCCAACGTTGCGCAACTGGCCAACACCCTGGCCGTGCGCCTGGATCGCAGTGGCGTCGCAGAAATGTCGTGCATCGCCGGCCTCGGCGGGCATGTGCCGTCGCTGGTCAACAAGGCGCGCTCCGGACGCAAGATCCTCGCCCTCGACGGCTGCCCGCTGCAATGCGTGGAAAACTGCCTGCAACAGCATGGCCTGCATGCCGATGTGCATGTGATCCTGAGCCATTACGGGTTGCGCAAGCGCTATGGCGAGGATTGCACGCAGGAGCAGAGTGATGAGTTGTTTGAGGGGATCAGGCGGTTGCTGAAAGGGTAAACACACCGCCCTGTAGGAGCGAGCCTGCTCGCGATGGCATTTTTTCGGTGTACATATCCATTCCTGCGGTAACGGCCACCTATGGTTTCGCCCTTACGGCGACTCACTTTTCCAAACGCCGAAAAGTAAGCAAAAGGCTTTGCCCCAACATCCGGCCCCCTCGCCTAGGCTCGGGGTACCTTCGCTCCAGCATCCATCCGCGGGTCATCGCCTCCGGTTGGCTTCGCTGGCACCTCCTCTCGATGACTGCGGCTGCGCCGCAGCGCGCTACGCGCTCCCCTCGGATGAATGCCTCCACTCAGCCTTCTGTAACGGGGCCGGTGAATCAAAATCAAAAGCAACCGAGGCGGCCTACCGGCCGGCCTGTTCAGGAAAACCGGCGCAGCTCAAACCCCTGTGGGAGCTGGCTTGAAGCGATAACGGCAGCACATCCAGCATGGGTGTCGACTGCCCCACCACAATCGCGAGCAGGCTCGCTCCTACAAGGGGTTTGAGGTGTTTGCGATATGGGTGTTCGCCGCAGATTCATGTGGGAGCTAGCCTGCTAGCGATGACGGCAGCCCATCCGACAGGGATATCAGCTGCCCCACCACCATCGCGAGCAGCGGAACGCTGCCCGGCTGCTCCTACAGGTCTGTGAACGATCAGGCGGCGGCCAAGGACTCTGGCTGCCGGTCACGGCGCTCGGCCTCGTGCTGCGGCACAGCCGCCGGGGTCCAGGCCGGGGTGCTTGGCATTTCCTTGCGCAGGCTGTGAATCAGGGTGTACGACATCACCAGCAACAGCATGGCAATCGGCAGTCCGGCGACGATGCTTGCCATCTGTATCGCCTTCAGCCCCCCGGCCAGCAGCAGCCCCGCAGCAATCGCCCCTTCCAGCAGGCACCAGAGCACTCTGATCCAGTTCGGCGGATTGGTGCTGCCCAGAGCGCACAAGGTACAGAGCACCTGAGTCCCGGCATCGGCGGTGGTGACAAAATGCACCCCGAGCAACACACAGACGAGGATCGACAACGCCGCGCCAATGGTCGGGCCATCGAGGGACTGCAACAGGGTAAACATCGCCGCAGTGGTTTCTTTCTTGGTCGCCTGCAGAATCGTCCCGCCTTCGAATTTCGCCTGTTCCGTGCCGACCTGCTGCGTGGCAACAGAGGCCTGGTAAGCCTGACGGTCCTGCTGTTCATTCTTCAGCGCAGCACCACCGAACACCGACATCCACAAAATGGTGACCATGGTCGGCACCACCAGCGCACCGATCACCAGTTCGCGAATGGTCCGGCCCTTGGAGATACGCGCAATGAACAGGCCCACGAACGGCCCCCAGGTCATCCACCACGGCCAGTAGAACGCCGTCCACCAGTTCTGCCATTCGCTGTCTTTCTGGGTGTCCATCCAGAAACTCAGGCCGACAATGTTCTGCACATAGTCCCCGGTGGATTCAAACATCAGATTAAGAATGTAACGGGTCGGACCGATCGCCAATACCGCCAACATCAGAGCGAACGACAAATACATATTAAGCGTGGAGATACGCTTCATGCCTTTGGACAAACCGGCCAACAACGAAATACAGGCAACAATACTGACAAAGAGAATGATCGATAACTGCAGACCGACACTGATCGGCAAACCAAATACGTTATGCATACCGGTATTGATCTGCACGACGCCGAGACCCAGCGATTGGGAAACACCAAAGGCGGTAATGATCACGCCCATGATGTCGACCACATGCCCGATCCAGCCATAAATACGTTCGCCGATCAGCGGATACAGCAGCGAGCGCAAGGCCAGTGGCAAGCCCTTGCGGTAGGCAAAGTAGGCCAGGCCCAGGCCGATCATGGAAAAGATCGCCCAAGGGTGAAGGCCCCAGTGGAATAGGGTAATGCGCATCGCCAGGGTCGCCGATTCATCGGTCAGGCCCTTGGAGAACGGGTTGTCGGCGTAGTGCAGCATGGGTTCGGCCACCGACCAGAAAATCAGCCCGATGCCCATCCCGGCGCTGAACAGCATGGCAATCCAGGAGGCGAAACTGAACTCGGGGCGGTCATGTTCGGTGCCCAGTTTCAGATTGCCGAAACGGCTCATGGAGATATACAGCAGCAAACCCAGGACACCGGTGATCAGCGCCAGGTAATACCACTTGAAGTTATGCAGGATAAAGGTGGAAGCCGCTTCAAAAGCCTTGGCTGCCTGTTGATCTTTGAAGGCACAGAATAAAACGAACAAGATAACGCCCACTATCGAGAGCACTGTCACAGTCGGATTAAGGCCCTTCAACATGCCGGATTGCGCACGCATTGTTATTCCCCTTTTGTTTTTGTTTAAGGGTGTAGTTGCTGTCCGCAGGGTGCTTATTGCCTGATATCGAGCGACATCAGGGCAGTGTTCATCTGCAGGTTAATTCAGGTCCATCTCGGTTTTGGCAGCCGTGCCAATTTGCTTGAAGCCCCACTACCGTTCAAACCATATTTAGTCACCGACTCATGAGAAAAACGCATCAATAAAACCATGGTGCTAGGGCCGGTCAGTGCCCTCCTCCACCGTCATCAGGTTGCAGCTGGCAATCCCGTTGGGGGTCACCGGATGCTGCAACGGCGCATCGCTGCGCAAGTGTTCGCCGGTGACTTTTGCCTGGCCCACACAGAGGGCGAGCAACAGCGCGGTGCCGGTATAGAAGAAGTAAAAACTCGCCGCACCGAGGTGCTCCATCAGGGCACCGGCCATCAGCGGCCCGATGCAGGCGCCGACGCCGAAGGTGATCAGCAGCATGCCGGAGAGCGACACTCGCAACGCCGGTTCCATATTGTCGTTGGCCAGCGCCACGCCCAACGGATACAGGCAGAACTGCAGGAAGCCGATGCCCGCGCCAAACCACAGCAAGGTGACGAACCCAGGCGCCTGGTTGAACGCCAACGGCAGACTGATGACGATCAACAGCAGCGCCACCGCGCGGATCAGGCTCGCCCGTGGCAAGCGATCCGAAAGCCAGCCCAGGGGCAACTGGGCCAACAATCCGGCAGCGATGGACAGGGCCATGAACTGGCCGACCTGCGCGGTCGCCAGCCCCTGCTTGCTGGCGTAGATCGCTGCCAGGCCGTAGAAGCTGCCGTTGAGCACGCCGGACACCAGCACCGTGACCAGCGACTGCGGGATCCGCCGCAGGAATAAGCGCAGGTCAATCGGCGCCGCCGGCACCGCCGTGGGATGCATGCTGCGGGTCAGCGCCACCGGCACCGAACCAAGGGCGAAGACCATCGCCACGCCAAGCAGCGCGCGGATGCCCAAGCCTTCATCCAGGCTCAGGGCCAGGTTACCCAGCATCATGCCGACGTAACTGGCGACCATGTACAGCGCCAGGACTTTGCCGCGTTGCTCGGTCCTGGCCTGGTCGTTGAGCCAACTTTCCACCACCATCAACTGGCACATCATCGCCAGTCCCACCAGCGCCCGCAGCACCAGCCAGAACGGCAGCGATGCACTGAATTCATGGCCCAGCACCGCCGCACAAATGATCCCGGCACAGGCCGCGTAAGTGCGAATATGCCCGACCTGCGCAATCAGGCTGCGCCCCACCCAGCCGCCCAGCACCATGCCCAGGGCATTGGCGGCCATCAACGCACCGCCAGCAGTTTCGCTGGCTCCCGAATCGTTCAGGCGCAACGCCAGGTAGGTCATCAACATCATCGATCCCAGCTGCATCATCGAGCTGGCCAAATACAGCGCGCCGAAGGTCTTCGTCAGTCCAAACACGGTGCCGATTCCAGAAAAAAGTGCGGATGCAAAACCCCTGGCGCGCAGCCATCGGCCAAGCGCCAAGGGTCGATGGCTCAGCTCAAACCGTGCAGCTCTTTCCAGTTGCCCGGGTGCACGACATAGCCGAACAAGGCGTGCCCGCCGTATACCAGTTCGGTGCCTTCGGGGATCCACAGCAACTGGCCCGGGGTGACCTGGAACAGCTCGGCGCCGACCTGCAGCTCGAAGCAGCCTTCAATGACGAAAATCACTTCGTCATAAAGCACCGTCCAGGCCACCTGGGCACCCTCCCAGCGAGCAAAGCCGACGCCGATATTCGGCGAGACTTCATTGCTCAGGGCCCGGGCCACGAAGGCGCCACCGGGTGGGCCACCGCGCACGCTGAAGTCGAGGTCGCGGTGATCGACTTGCAGCACCCGCACCGAGGGTTTCACGCCGGCAGTCATAGCTCGCTCCGGCTGTTCCAGGCCGCCAGGTGAATGCGCGAACGCACACCCAGGCCAAGGAAGGGTTCCGGCGGGTTGAGCGACGGCATGCCGGTCACGGCACGAATGTCGTTCAACTGTGAGGACTCGGCGCCCACCACCTGGTCTGCGAGCATCGTCCCGGAGATCGTGCCCCACGCCGCGCCGACGCCGTTGTCGCAAGCCGAGGCGTGAACCCCCGGCTCCAACTCGCCGAAGAAGTTGGTGAAGTTGCGCGAGATCGCATAGACCCCACCCCAGGTGTGGCTGAACGGCACCTCGGCCAACTGTGGGAAACGCGCCTTGAACGCCTTGCGATGGGACTCGCGAATCTTCAGGCGCATGCCGTCGCTGGTGCTGCGCCCATACTTGGGCACGTGCTTGTAGGTGTTGCGGATGATCAGCCGGCGGTCCTGGGTCATGCGCACCGTGGTCCCGGCATGGTCCGCCGGGGTCAGGCCCCAATCCAGCTGGCCGCCATAGGTGGCCAGTTCGGCATCGGTCAGCGGACGGGTCCAGCTGGCGAAGGTCATCACCGGCAACAGGCGGTTGCGCAGGTAACCGAACTCCTGGGTGAAGATGCTGGTGCCCAGCAGCAGTTGCGGGGTGCGGATCAGCCCGTTGCTGCCCTGCAGGATCCAGCCGCCGCGACCGTCACGTTCCAGGCGCTGGATCGGTGATTCCTCCAGCAGCTCGACGTTATCCGGCAGGGTGCGCGCCAGGCCAGTGACCAACGCCGCCGGCTGCATCAGGTAGCAACCCGGGGTGTAGATCGCACCGCTGTAATGTTGCGTGCCCAGGACCTTGGCCAGTTCGGCAGAATCAGCCCGGCGGAACGGCTCGCCAAGGTCGCTCATCAAGCGCTCGAAGTGATCCAGATAGGCCAGCCCTCGGGCACCGACGGCGCCCTGATACTTGCCGGCATGGGACCACTGACACTCGATGCCCCGGCTCTGCACCAGCCCTTGCAACTGGGCAATGGCCGCGCGGTTGAGCGACAGCAGGCGTTGCTTGTGCGCCGGGTCCGGATGTTCCAGGGCAAATTTGTGCGGCAGGTCGATGACGAAACCCGAGTTGCGCCCGGAGGCTCCATGGGCGACGCGCTGGGCGTCCACCAGGATAATCCGCGCCTGCGGATGATGTTCGGCCAGGCGCCGGGCCGCCGCCAGACCGGCGAAGCCCGCACCGATCACCGCGTAATCCGCCCGTTGCTCGCCAGCCAGGCGCTTGACCGCCGGCTGTTCAGGCAGCGCGGCGTACCAGCCGCAACTGTTATCGTCGTAAGGCAGCTTGATTGAAGTGTTCATGTGTACCGCCTCAGGCGACCGCCTGCTGAGAGTTCTGACAGGACTGCAGCAATGCGCTGCGCTGTGTTTGTGCCTGGCGACCCAACAGCACAAAGCCGTTGAGTCGGCCTTCGGCGTCGTAAAAACCGCCGCTCAAGCCGTCCGGGGTTGGCGTGCAACGCCACTCCCCGGCTCCCGTCGGAGCCAGCAGACACAGGGGTGCGGCCGGAGTTTTCACGGTGACTGGCATCAGCGGGTAAGCGACGGCGGTCGGTTGTCCAAGCAGGGTCTTGCTGAGTGCCTGGATACCCTGGTTGATCGGCGCCAGATACGGCAGCAACTGGCCGTCGATCTCGATGCAATCGCCCAGCGCATAAATGCCCGGTACCGAGGTCTGCAACTGCGGGTTGACTTGAATGCCGCGCCCCACCGCCAGTCCCGCACTGTGTGCCAGGCTCAGGTCCGGGCGCAGGCCGACCGCCGACAACACCAGGTCAGCCTCGAGGGTCTGGCCGCCAGCGAGTTTCAGCCGGTAGCCCGGCCCGCTCGACTCGATGGCCTCGACGGTGTTTTGCAGGTACCACTTGACCCCCAGATCGCACAGCGCCGCTTGCAATAGCTGCCCTGCTTCGGCGGGCAACAGCCGCTCCATGGGCCAGCGGCCGAGGCCGATCACGTCGACCTCGAAACCGTTGTGCGCCAGGTCATTGGCAAACTCGCAGCCGATCAGGCCATCACCGAGGATCGCCACGCGCCGCATGCCGCTCAGGCGCTGGCGGAAGCCGTGGTAATCCTGCAGGTTGTTGACGCTGACCATCGCCCCGTCACCCTCGATCGGCAGACGGATCGGTTGCGCGCCGCTGGCGATCACCAGTTGCCCGTACGCCATGTCGCCGAAACTGGTGCGCAATACCCGCGCCGAGCTGTCAATGGATTGCACGGTGCAGTGCGGATAGACGCGGATGTTCAGGCGCTGCTCAATCGCCAGGGGCGACTCGCCGGACAGCGCTTCGGCACTTTTGCCCTGGGACAAGCCGATCGACAGCGCCGGCTTGGAATACAGATGACCGGATTCCTGGGTCAGCACGCGGATCTCGACCTTAGGGTCGGCCTTGCGCAACGCCTGGGCCAAGCCGTAACCGGCGTAACCACTGCCGATGATCACGATCGGCTGGCGTGGCGCAGCAACGCTAACCGGTGCCACCACGGGCACCGCGAGCACTGCCGGCGGCACGCTGATCGGTGCCGTCACGGCCTGGGTGTATTCACTGATATCGAGCATCTCGAAGTCGGCCTTGCCGACGTGACACTCCGGGCAGATCCAGTCTTCGGGCACGTCTTCCCAGCGCGTACCAGCGAGGATCCCATCCTCGGGCCAGCCCAGCGCCTCGTCGTAAATCAGACCGCAAACGATGCACAGCCAAGTCTTGAACATGCTGCTCACTCCCCGGCGACCCGAATCGCCACGTTTTTCGTGCGCACGTAGCTGTACAGCGCTTCCTGGCCCTTCTCGCGACCAAAGCCCGACAAGCCGACCCCGCCGAATGGCGTTTCGATACCGCCGGCGTACCACTCGTTGACGAATACCTGGCCGGATTTCAGGCGGCGGGTGCAGCGCATGGCGCGGCTGATGTCCTGGGTGAAGACCCCGGCCACCAGGCCGAAATCGGTGCCGTTGGCGATGGCAATCGCCTGTTCTTCAGTGTCGAAGGGCATGATTGCCAACACCGGGCCGAACACTTCTTCCTGGGCAA
Source organism: Pseudomonas fluorescens (assembly GCF_019212185.1). NCBI lineage: Bacteria > Pseudomonadati > Pseudomonadota > Gammaproteobacteria > Pseudomonadales > Pseudomonadaceae > Pseudomonas > Pseudomonas fluorescens. The sequence goes on along the minus strand of NZ_CP078138.1, from coordinate 2,554,528 downwards.
TGCACATGTCGGGCGTGACGTCGCGGAACACCGTCGGGCGCATGAAATGTCCGGCGCGGTCGGCAAAGGCTTCGCCCCCGGTGACGGCTACCGCGCCCTCTTCGATGGCCCGGCGGCACAAGGCTTCGATGCCCGCCAGCTGCCCGGCGCTGACCACCGGCGTCAGGTCGGCGTTGTCCTGGCCCAGACCCACGCTGAGGCCTTCGGCCATGGCCACCACGGCCTCGACCACCTGCTCATAGATTTCGCGCTGCACCAGCAGCCGCGACATCGCCGAACAGACCTGGCCGGCATTGAAGAAAATCCCCGACTGCACGCTGGCCAGCAGTTGCTCCAGATTGGCATCGGCGAAGGCGATCGCCGCCGACTTGCCACCCAGCTCCATCACGCTGGGAATCGCATGCTCGGCGGCATCGCGCAGGATTGTCTGGCCGGTGGGCACCGAGCCGGTGAAGACAATCTGGTCGACGCCGCGATGACGGACCAGGTGCGAGCCGACTTCGCGGCCACGACCACAAATCAGGTTCACCGCACCGTCTGGCAGACCGGCCTTGGCAATGGCGCGGATCAATACGCACATGCCCAGTGGCGACAGTTCCGGTGACTTGATCACCACCGCGTTACCGGCCGCCAGCGCTGGCGCCAGGGACCGGGCACAGATCGACACCGGGAAGTTCCACGGCACGATCTGCGCCGAAACGCCCATCGGGTCGTACAGGGTGAAGTCCATGTAGCCGTTGCCCAGCGGGATCGAGGTGCCCTCGATCTTGTCCGCCATGCCGGCGTAGTACTCGAAGTAGCGCGCCGCTTCGGTGAACTCGTCTCTGGCGTCGACCAGGCGCTTGCCGTTTTCCTGGCACAACACCCAGGCGCCCTCATCCGCCACCGCGCGAATTTCTTCGGCGATGCGCAGCAGCCAGGTGACCCGCTGTGCGGGACGGGCACGGGTCAACTCGCCGCTGTCGGCGCAGCGTCGGGCCGCCTGCAATGCGCGTTCGGCATCGGCCACGCTAGCCTGGGCGATGCTCGCCAATGGCTCGCCGGTGCCGGGATTGTTGACCGTCAGGCGCTGGGTGCTGTCGACCCATTGCCCGTCGATGTAGTTGAGCCAGTGGGAGGCTATCGGATACATGGCAACGCTCCTCAGACCGACTCGGTGGTAGCCAGCAGTTGGCGTGCGGCCCACTGGTGGAAGAAGTGCGTCGGGATGTCCATTTCCGGGGAGAACGCGCCGCCCTTGTAGCCAGGGGAATAACGGCCTTTCTGCATGCCTTCGACCGAGCTGATGTCTTCGGCGAATACCACTTTCCAGGATTCCAGGATCGCTTCGCGGCAGGCGCTGAACTCTTCGCTGCTGGCGGCTTCGTCACCGACATAGAACAGGCGCAGGTGCTCGATAGTGCGGCCCGGCGATACCGGCTCAAGCTGCATGGCGAAGGCGTGGTCGGCCTGGATGCCGAGCAGCACGTTAGGGAAAAACGCCACGTATTCGGCGTTGCGCAGGCGGTCCAGCGGCCAGGCCGGGAATTTCGGCAAGTGCGTCCCAGCGACGTCGGACAGGTTGTAGGCGTAGCTGCCCTGACCCGAGAAGTGTTCGCCGACGATGATGTTGTAGTGGTCTTCCAGGCGCGAGTAGGAGTTCAGGCTCGGGTGGACCCACGGCAGGTGGTAGGCCTCGCAGTAGTTCTCCACCGCCAGCTTCCAGTTGCAGTTGATGTCCAGCACCGTGGCGTCATGGCCTGGACGACGGCTCAGCAGGCTCATGCCGTCTTCGCCGAGGAACTGGCTCCAGCGTGCGGTCAGGGGTGCAAGCATCTCTTCCAGCGGCTGGGCTTCGCCGGACAGGTTGATGAACACCATGTCCATCCAGATCGCGCTGCGGATCGCCTTCAGGCCGTGTTTTTCACAGGCGAAGCGTTCGTCCTTGTGCTTGTCGATGCCGCCGACGTGCGGCGTGCCACGCAGGCCGCCATTCAGATCGTAGGTCCAGGAGTGGTAAGGGCAGCGAATCACCCCTTGCACCTCACCGGCCTCCTCCACCAGTTTCATGCCACGGTGGCTGCAAACGTTATGGAACACCTGCACCAGGTTTTCACGGTTGCGCATCAGCAGCAGCGGCAGGCCCATGAAGTCGATGGGCTTGACCGAGCCGGCCTTGGCCAGGTCGCTGGCGAAACCGACGCAGGCCCAGGTCTTGCCCAGGACCTGATCGCGCTCGAGTTCGAAGTAACGTTGATCGGTGTAGAACTCGTTGCTCAGGCCGGTCGCTTCATGGATCGGGTTGAGCACGGTTTCGAGGTTCTGCACTGGAATCTGTTGGAGGGTGGTCATTATTGTTTTCCCCTGCTGGGCACGGTTCGGAAAGATCGGCAGGGCACGTTGGCCCAGTCCGTTGGCGGCAATTCTGGAAAAACCGGAGCAGGGTCGACAAACGATATTTCGGGCGGGATTCATGACTTTTGATCATGAATATGGACGCGGTGTGCCCCCCCTGTGGGAATGGGCTTGTACAGGGGGAGGTCGCTTGACTTATGGGGTACCGGAAGCAACCGGCAGTTGGTTCAGCAACCAGCTGCGAAAACGCTTGACGCTTTGGCGCATGCCGCCACGGGACAGCGGCTCCAGCAGGCAGAACTGCGCGTCAGTGCGCAACACGGCGTCGAGCGGACGTACCAGGGCACCACTGCGCAGGTGATCGTCAACCAGTCTCGACCAGGCCAGCGCCACGCCCTGCCCCCCCATGGCCGACTGGATCACCATCGAGTAACTGTTGATATTGATCCGGCGCTTGGGGTCGACATTTTTCAGCCCCTGGCTGTTGAACCATTCGGACCAGCCCAGCCAGTCACGCTGCGGGTCGTCGAGCACCAGCCAGGTGCAGGCCGCGAGGTCTTCGGGCTTGTTCAACGCGGGGTGTTTTTGCAGGTATTGTGGGCTGCAGACCGGGAACACCTCCTCGGAAAACAGCGGCGTGACCTGCATATCCCTGGGTGGCGTACTGCAGTAATACAACGCCAGGTCGCAATCGAGGCGGGAGAAATCCTTGACGTGGTCATGGGCAATGATCCGCAGATCGATCTCTTCATTCTCCCGCTGAAACTCGGAGACTTTCGGCAGCAACCACAACGAGGCCATCGCCGTGCTGGTGGCCACCGTGACCTGTTCGGCGCCCTGCCAATGGCGAATTTCCCCGGTGGCCTGGGCCACTTGCAGCAGCGCGGCGCGGACGATTTCGTAGTAGGCAGCGGCCGCCGGGGTCAGGTGGATGGTGCGGGTGGTGCGTTCGAACAACACCTTGCCCAGGTAGTCTTCGAGCAGCCGCACCTGGCGACTGATAGCGCCCTGAGTCACGTTCAATTCGTGCGCGGCCAGGGTAAAACTCAAATGCCGCGCGGCGGCTTCGAAGGCGACCAGACTGTTGAGTGGCGGTAAGGGGTGGATTTTCATCAGGCAGGGTCACGTCGATATTTTGGTTTTATCCCGTGAGTCTAGCGGGTGGCGCAGGGGCTGGACAATGCGGGCAGCAATACCGAGGGCACCCCACCCCCGGATATTGGATGGGTGTCCTACCTCTGGGGCGCAGTTCACAAAACCTGTAGGAGCAGCCCGGGCGGCGTACCGCTGCTCGCGATGATGATGTTTGCCAGGTAGATCTGGTTCAGCTCGCCGCCAAGCCCTTCCCTGCTCGCTCCAGATTGCGCCACAGCCATACCGGCAATACGTCCGGATCAAGGCTGTCGATCAGGTTTTTCAGGGTAAGCCCCAACTCAGTATCACCCTCGATCACCAGCCGGCGCCGGAAGAACAGGGTGTCGGGGTCTTCCTGACGGCTGGCGAGCAACAGGAACTCGCGCCAGTTGCCGCTGATGGTCACGTCGGCCGGAGCCTCGCGGGCGATCTGCAAGCCGTCGCGGCTGCGGGTGATGTACCAGGACAGGCCGAGATCGTTGATGCGCAGGCACAACCAACGGCCGCGCAGCACCTCGAATTCGCCGTCGCGCAAGGGCTCGGCGAGGCAGCGATTGAGGGTCTGTTGCAACGCCAGGCGCTGCACCACGAACGGCACGCGACGCACCAGCGGCAGCACCCGGTCGGCGCCTTTCAACAGCCATTGTTTACGCTTCAGCACAGGCCCATCTCCTCTACCCGCAGCATCCCGGCCTGGCCATGCCAGTAGCCGTTGCAGCCTTCGACAAACAACGGCGGCGTCGCGCCCTCGCGCACCTGCTGCCAGGCTTCGACCACCTGCGCCATGCCCTCGGCACGCGGGCTCAGGCGCACCAGATCGGCACCACAGGCCTGCAATCCGGCGTAATCGGCAAGCAGATTGGTCACCTCGGCGGACATGGTCTGGATGCCATTGAGGGTGAACAACGCCTGGCCTTCCTGGCTAGTCAGAGCCAACCCATCGGGGTAGTTGATGCAGCAGAACTGGCAGTCATCCTTGGGCCGGTTTTCCGCCCGCGCGGTAAAGCAGCGCGCGGAATAAGCCAGCGGCAAATGCCCGTAGGCGAAGATTTCCACCTCCGGCAGCGCGTGCCCGAGTTCACCGACCTGCTGGATCACATCGCGGATCAGCGCCGCCGAACACTCCACCGGCGGCACCCAGCGGACCATACCGCTGTCGAGCAATTGCGCCAGCGAATGGCCGTTGTACAGATTCAGCGCCGGCCCGCCAACGAACGGCAGCTTGCGCTCGGCGAGGAACTGCACCGCGCCCAGGTCGTTGGCTTCCACCAGCAACTGGCCGTTGTCACACAGACGGCGCAGGCTCGACAGTTCGGACGCGGCTTCGATCAGCGTGAGGCTGGAAATCACCAACTGCGCCTGGCTGCACTCCTGCAACTCACGACCCAGGCCCAGCCATTGATCGAGGGAAAACGCCCGGCGTTTCGAACACACGGTTTCCCCCAGGTAAATCACGTCCAGGGGCAGCGCCGACATCTCGGCGTAAAAGCTGCTGAGCTGCTCTTTGTCCCAGTAGAACAGGACCGGTCCAAGGCTTAACTTCATGCTCCCTCCCTCACTGCCACGATCGATGATAAGCACCCAGGGTGGTCTGGTTGCCTTCGGACAAACCGGCCAACACCTGGCGCCATTCGTCCTTGACCCGGAACCCGCCCGGCGCACTGCGGTGCGCATCGAGTGCCGCGCGCCAGACCCGGGTGACCTGCTCGACATAGGCCGGGCTGCGTTGCCGACCCTCGATTTTCACGGCTTCGACACCGATGGCGGTGAGCTCCGGGAGCAGGTCCAGGGTGTCGAGGCTGGTGGGTTCTTCCAGCGCGTGGAAACGTTTGCCATTGACCAGGAAACGGCCCTTGCACAGGGTCGGATAGCCGGCCGGCTCATCGGCGCCGTAACGGTCGATCAGCACTTCGCTGAGGCGTGCACTCAAACCCTCGGCGTCCTCGCTCCAGCGCACGGCCTTGGCCGGCGAGCAGACGCCACACAGGTTCGGCGACTCGCCGGTGATATAGGAAGACAGGTGGCAGCGCCCTTCGGCCATGATGCACAGGCTGCCGAAACCGAAGACTTCGATCGGCACCGAACTGCTCGCCGCGACCTGGCGCACCTGGGCCAGCGACAGCACGCGCGGCAGCACGGCGCGACGGATGCCATAGCGCTGGGCATAGAATTCCAGTGCCGCCGCCTGAGTCGCCGAACCCTGGACCGACAAGTGCAGGGCCAGTTGTGGATGGCGCTGGCTGGCGTAATTGAGCACCCCGGGGTCGGCGGCGATCAGCGCGTCGACGCCGAAATCCGCAGCACGATCCACTGCCCGCTGCCAACGCTCCCAGCCCTTGGGCTGCGGGTAGGTGTTGACCGCGACATAGAGTTTGCGTTGGTGCTGGCGGATGTGGGCGACGGCGGCATCGAACTGCTTGTCGTCCATGTTCAGGCCGGCGAAATGCCGGGCGTTGGTGTCATCGCGAAAGCCGACATACACGGCATCCGCGCCTTGGCGCACCGCCGCTTTCAGCGCAGGCAGATTCCCTGCGGGGCAGACCAGTTGCATGGGTGATCCTCATGTAAAACGAAGACGCAGATCACCTGTAGGAGCGAGCCTGCTCGCGATGGCGACCTTACAGGCGATGCATGTCTTACGGGCCCCATCGCGAGCAGGCTCGCTCCTACAGAGGAATTCAAAGGCCAGTTTATGCAGCCCGAAAGTAACGGCCTTGACCGCAATCAATTGCCGTCACTGCATCAGCCCGGCAAACGGCAGGAACAGCACTTGGTCATGCTTGTGCACCACCTGCTCGCGTTCAATCACCGCCAACCCGTCAGCCCAGCACGCAGCAGTCAACATCGCCGAGCTTTGCTGCGGGTGCAGTTCCACCTGCAACGCGCCACCGGCGTCAGCGGTCAGTCGGGCGCGCAGGTACTGGCGGCGCTTGTTCGGCTGCAGCCAGTCGAATCCGGCCGGCACGGCCACAGGCGTTGGCAGCACGTCGGTCATGCCTTGGGCGCGCAGCAGGAACGGTCGCACCACCACCAGCGCGGTGATCAGCGCCGCCGACGGATTGCCCGGCATGCCAATCCACGGCTTGCCACCCACTTCGCCAAAGGCCAACGGCTTGCCGGGCTGGATCGCCAGGCGCCAGAAATCCACGCTGCCCAGTTCCTTGATCGCCTGCTTGAGGTGGTCTTCCTCGCCCACCGACACGCCACCGGAACTCAGCAGCAGGTCGCATTCCGAAGACGCCAGGCTCAGGGCGTGGCGGCTGGCCGCCAGCTCGTCGACCATCACCCCGTAGTCATGCACCTCAACGCCCCAGCCCTTCAACAACGCGGCGAGGCAGTAACGATTGCTGTTGTAGATCTGCCCCGGCGCCAAGGCTTCGCCCGGCTCACGCAGCTCATTGCCGCTGCTCAGCAGGCACACCCGCAGCGGCCGATAGACCTCGACCCGGGCCACGCCGGCACCGGCCAGCAAACCGATTTCCTGAGCACGCAGACGCTTGCCCGCGCTGAACAGCAGATCACCGCGCCGAAGCTCTTCGCCCTCCTTGCGCACGTGATCGCCCAAGGTGACGGGAGGAAACCACACCCGCTCGCCCTCGACCTTGCAACGCTCCTGCGCGACCACCGTGTCGGCCCCCGGCGGCAACGGCGCACCGGTAAAAATCTGCACCGCCTGCCCTGCCGGCAACGGTATAGCCGCCTGATCGCCTGCGGCAATTCGCCCGCCTACCGGCAGGTATCCGCCGTCTGCAGGCAGGTCGGCAGCCCTCAGGGCATAACCGTCCATGGCGCTGTTGTCCCAGCCCGGCAGGTTCAACGGCGAGTGAATGTCCGCCGCCAGCACCCGGCCCATGGCCTGTTCCAAGGCAATCATCTGCGCCGCCGGCGGTGGCGGCACCTGATCGAGCAGATGAGCGATGGCGTCATCCACCGGCATCAGGTGGCCAAGGTCACACACCCCGGCGCTCATGAGCGCGACTCGCACGCTGCAATCTCTCGCTGCGCCTGGGGCTTCAAATGCGGGGCGAAATTGCACGGGCCGGTGCGGCTGTCGAGTTGACCGAGGAGGATCTTGTTCCACGCGGTACGGCAGGCGCCTGGCGACCCGGGCACGCAGCACACCAGCACGCCGTTGCTCATCCCGGCCAGCGCCCGCGACTGCAGGCTGGACATGCCGATCTCTTCCAGCGACACCTGGCGGAACAGCTCACCGAAGCCTTCGACATGCTTGTCCAGCAACGGCAGCACCGCCTGCGGCGTGTTGTCCCGCGCGGTGAAGCCGGTCCCGCCGGTCATCAGCACCACCTGCACCTGGGGGTCGGCGATCCAGCGCGAAACGATGGCGCGGATCTGATAAATGTCATCCTTGACCAGCCCGCGGTCGATCAACTGATGCCCGGCGGTTTGCAGCAAATCCGCCAGGGTCTGCCCCGAGGTGTCGGTGTCGAAGGTGCGGGTATCGCTGATGGTGAGCACGGCAATGTTCAAGGGTTCGAAGGTGCGTTGCGCCAGATGGGACATGTTCAAGCCTTCCCGTAGATGAGGATGGCGCAAGCCTGAACCGGAACGCTGGCGGGGACTATTCCTCCATGGAGGTATCTCGGTTGGGTGCGGTGGTAGTTGCCAATCGGCGCTGATCAGGCCGTTGCATTCGGTCTCTCAACCGGGTTATCCGGCGCAGGCGAATCCACACCACCCCGACCAGCAGCAGTGGCACCCCCAGGGTCAGCCACGACAGCAGGTCATAGACCTCATCGCCAATCAGCGCCGACAGCAGACCGAACAGGCTCAGCAGCGCCAGCGCCAACGGCCAGCGAAAGATCATCCAGAGCCCGCGCCTCATGCCCTGCCCTCCGTTGACAGGCCGCTGGCGTTCAGTTCGGCAAGGCGTTTTTCCAGCGGCACCTTGCGCCGTCCGAGCCAGAGGTACAGGCCGCTGCCGAGGACGACAATGGTCACCAGGTCGAGCAGGGCCCAGATGATTTTCAACGGCAGGCCGCCGTAGTCGCCAAAGTGCAGGGGTTGGGAGATCAGCAGGGTTTTCACGTACAAGGGCATCTCGCGCATGTCCGTCAACTCACTGGTCCGGGCGTCCACCAGGGCCGGCTTGAGCAGGCGCGCCGTGAGTGGCGTGGTACCGCGCATGAACACCGCGTAGTGGTGCTGGCTGCTGAATTGGGTCCCGGGAAAGGCGACGAAACTCGGCTCCATGTCCGGCGCCGCCTTGCGAGCGGTTTCCAGCGCCTTATGCAACGAGCCGAGGCTTTGCAGCGGCGGTGCGTCCTTGTAGGGCGCGGTCATCTCCGCCAACTGGCCGCTCTGCCACATACCCTGGATGGGCAGCGACAGGGTATTGATCACGCCGGTGATGCCCACCACCGATACCCAGGCCAGGGTGACGATGCCGAGCACGTTGTGCAGGTCCAGCCATTTCAGTCGTTGACTGCGTTCGCTGCGCACAGTGGCGAAGTCCAGCTTGCGCATGAACGGCGTGTACACCACCACCCCGGACACCAGCGACGCCACCAGCAGCAGGCCCATGAAGCCGAGAAACAGATAGCCCGGCAGACCGAGGAACAGATCGGTATGCAGGCGCAACATCAGGTTCATGAAACCCTTGTCGGGCGGCTCCGCCGGGAACAGCTCGCCGGTGCGCATATCGAACGACTGAAAGTGCCCGTCAATCGGCGGCGGCACCAGGCTCGTGGCCGTGATCACCACGCCAATCGGGTCGTGCGGATCGAAACCGACAAAGCGCACGACCTCACCCGGCCGCGCGGCCAAGGCACCGGCGATCACCTGGTCGTAGTCGATTTTCGGCGTTTGCGCCGTCAGCGCAGGCAACGGCGGGTGCGGTTCGAAGTAATGCTCGATCTCTTCCTGAAAGATCAGCGGTAACCCCGTCAGGCACAGCAACAACAAAAAGACGGTGGCAATCAGGCTGGTCCATTTATGGACCAGATACCAGGTGCGCAAGGCTCGGGCGGTCATGTTCGTACTCGGCTTACCAGTTGTAACTCACGGTACCGTAGACCGTGCGCTGCTGTCCGTATTGGCAGCCAACATTGCTGAAGCAACCGGCCACATACTCTTCGTCGAACAGGTTAGTGGCATTCAACGAAACTTCCATGCCGTCCAGTGAGGCATCGAGCTTACCCAACTGGTAGCCGACCAGTGCGTCGACCACGGTGTAGCTGTCGACTTTGAAACTGTTGGCCGAATCACCGAAGGTGATGCCCACGTAACGGGTCCCCGCCCCCAGGCGCAAGCCGGCCAATGCGCCACTCTGGACGATGTAGTCGCCCCACAGCGACGCCATGTGCTCGGGTACCCGGAACGGCGTATTGCCCTTGTTGCCGACGTCCGATTGGGTGACTTCGACATCGTTCCAGGTGTAGCTGCCGATCAGGTTGAAACCCTCGGTGATTTCAGTCTTGGCCTCCAACTCGATACCCTGGGAACGCACTTCACCTTCCTGGCGGGAGAAGCCGTTGACGCTCTCCGTGGCGTTCTCTTTGGTGAGGTCGAACCAGGCAATGGTGTAGAGGCTGTTGCTGCCCGGCGGCTCGTACTTGAGACCGACTTCGTATTGCTTGCCGATTTCCGGATCCAGCTGCGAGTTGTTTGCGGTCACCCCCATCACCGGCAGGAACGATTCGCTGTAGCTGGCATAGGGTGCCAGGCCATTCTCGAAGAGGTAGACAATGCCGGCGCGACCGCTGAACTTCTCATCCTTCTGGGTTTGCGGTGCGCGATCGTCCTTCTGGTTGCTGGCCCAATCGTAACGACCGCCGAGGAGGAACACCCACTGGTCGACCTTCAATTGGTCCTGCAGGTAGACACCGGTCTGCGACATTTTCTGTTCATAGCTGCTGGCACTGAACGGCACGAACGTCAGTGGCTGGCCGTTGACCGGGTTGAACGCGTCAAAGCTTTCGAGGATGAAGTTCAGCGCTTGGTCCTGATCAAACGTGCCGTTGTTGTAGTCGACGCCGGTCAACAGCGTGTGTTCCAGCGGGCCCGTGGCGAAGTTGGCCTGAATCTGGTTGTCCATGGTGAACAGATGCCCGTCGCCCTGGCGTTGATCGTTGTAGCGTGAGTACTGGTCGCCCACCGGTCCGAAGATGGCGATTTCGGAACTGGCTTGACGGTAGTCGCTGTAACGCAGGTTCTGCCGCGCAGTCCAGACTTCGTCGAAGTGGTGCTCGAAGACGTAGCCCAACGAGGTCTTTTCGTTGGTCATGAAGTCATAGGCGGTGTCGCCGACGTAGGTGTCACGGTCCAGGCGTCCACGGGGATCGCGAAACACCGTGCCCTGGGCCGGCAACGGGTTGGCGAAGTTGCCGGTCTGTTTCTGGTACTCGCCGAGGAAGGTCAGCTCGGTGTTGTCGCTGGGCCGGTAGCTGATGGCGGGGGCGATGTACTGACGACGGTTGGTGATGTGCTCGGTCTGCGCATCACCCTCGCGGAACAGCCCCGTCAGCCGGTAACTCCAGATGCCCTCCTCGTCCAGCGCATCGCCCAGGTCAAAGGCGCCCTGCTGGTAGTTCTGGTTGCCCATCTGCAACTGCACTTCATGCAGCGGCTCGAGCGTCGGCCGCTTGGTCACCAGGTTGATCTGTCCGCCCGGGTCGGAGGCGCCGTAGAGCACCGAACTGGCACCCCGCAGCACCTCGATGCGTTCCAGGCCGTAAGGCTCGGGGGCGTCCCAGCCGAGAAAATCGGGCAGGAAAGTGCGCGTACCGTCACGCAACATGCGCCCGGTGCCCTGCTGAAAGCCCCGAATGGTCAACTGATCGGTGACGAACTGCGGGCCGGCAATTTCGGCATTGACCCCCGGCGTATACCGCAGCGCCTGGGCGACGGTCTTCGGCTGCTGGGCTTCAATCTGCTCGCGGGTGACCACCGACACCGAATACGGCGTTTCAACCAGCGGTGTGTCGGTCTTGGTGCCCGCCGACGCGCGGGTGGCGACATAGCCGTCGTTGGGGTCCACGGAGCTGTAGGCCTGGCCAACGACGCTGGTTGCCGGCAAGGCCATCACTGAACCCTCACTGCTGCCCTGCAAGGTCACGTGATTGCCATCGATCTGATAGACAATCTTCGCCCCGCCCAGCAACTGCCGCAGCGCCGCCTCCGGCTCCATCGCGCCGGCGACGTCACGACTGCGAATGCCAGACACTGTGTCCTGGCTGTAGATGATCTGCAGATTGGCCTGCCGGGCCAGATCGGCAAGCGCCGACGACAGTGCCTGCGAAGGGATGTTGACCTGGACCGGGGCGGCGATTGCCGGCACGGCGGTCAGCAGTGTCAGGCCGAGGATGGCGGCGATGCAGGTGCGCAGACGCAGGGCGGGTCGATTCAGTGGATAGGCGCTCATAGTGCTTCCGGTGGCGTGATTTAAGGGCATGCCGGATCGACGAATGAGCGGGTGATTTGTTCAGCAAATCACTGAAAAGAAATTCACAGGACCGGTTTCAGCGGCGCAACAGCAGCGTCGCTTGATCCGTGTGGCGCACGTTGACCGGGAGGATTTTCGGCAGCGCGCTGACCAATTGCGCCAGCTCGGCGGTGTCATAGGTGCCGCCGAAGCGCAGGTCGCCGACATCGCTGGTCGCCAGCTGCAACGGCACGTCGAGGTAGCGATTGATCAGCGGCAGTGCGTCGCGCACGCTGACGTCATCGAGCATCAGCTTGCCCTCGCGCCAGGCCGCGGCCCGGGACGGATCAATGCGCGCTAGCTGGACCATTTGCTCCGGGCTGAACGCCGCTTGCATGCCGGCGGTGAGCACGGCCCCCTGATTATTGTCGCTGCTGCCTTCACTGCGCGAAGCCAGTACCGAACCTTCGGTGACGGTCACCGTGGTTTGCTCCGGCCCGGTCCAGACGTTGAAGTGAGTCCCGGTAACCCTGACATCGGCGTTATCGGCGCGAATCACAAACGGCTTGTCAAAGTCGCGCTGCACATCGAAAAACGCCTCGCCATCGCGCAGCAGTACCTGGCGCTGATCGCGAAAACCGAGATAGACCAGACCCGTGCGCTGATTGAGTTGCACCTGGCTGTGATCCGGCAACTGCACCGAGCGCCGGACTTCCTGCGCCATGTAGTAGCGAACACTGCCTGGCAGCACGCCCGCCGACCACCCTGCCCCCCAAATGGCACCCACTGCAGCCACCAGCACCGCCGCGCGCGCCAGCAACGGCAAAGGCCCGCGCCAACGCGAGCGCTCCGAGCGTTCGACCTCGAATGTGGCGGGCAGTTGCTCGCTGACCTGCCAGATCCGGCACATGTTCGCGTACTCCGCCGCATGGGACGGATCCGCGTCATGCCAACGCCGAAACTCGGCACGATCGGCCGCCGTGCTCTCGCCAAAATGCAGGCGCACACACCAGTCGGCGGCGATTTCATCAGTGGATTTCTGCGGGCTGGAAGGATGGGTCATCTTGGCGGGTAGACAGAAAATTTCGCCAAGCTTACTCCATGTCCGGCGGTTTGAGTCCAGTTCCAACACCAGGCTGTGAGCGCCTTAAGCGTTGAATGATGGCATTTAGGCTGATCTGCCCGGAGGACTGATTGCAAATAATTCTTAATAAGAATAAATTCCCACCCCTCGCTGGCTGATTCATAAAAACAACCCAGGTGCACCATGCAAAAGCCCAGTACGGCGGGGAGCGGCTCCCAATTGCTGGAAGTGTTCTTCGAGCGGCGCCTACGCCTGATTGCACTCGCCGCGCGCATCACCGGCTGCCGCAGCCACGCCGAAGACATCGTCCACGAAGCCTTCCTGAAAATGGGCGAAGCCGACGCCAGCGGCCCAATCCGCTCCCAAGCCTCCTACCTCACCCGCATCGTGCGCAACCTGTCGATCGACCACTACCGCCGCCGCCAATTCGAAGAACGCCTGATCGCCCACGACGACGACAGCAGCGAAGTGTCCGGCCCCCAGGCGGAAACGCCGGAAGCGTTGGTGTCGGATCAGCAGGTGCTGGAGAGGGTTTGCGGCGCGCTGTCGGATCTGCCGGAGCGTACGCGGTATGCGTTTGAAATGTGCCGGATTCATGGGATGAAGCAGAATGAGATTGCGCGGATTTTGGGCGTTTCGCCGGCGTTGGTGCATGGGATGATCAGTGAGGCGGTTTTGCATTGTCGGCGGCGGGTGCTTTGAGGGGGTGGGGTTGGTTGAGATCAGCGAGCGGGACTGTCAGTTTTTTTGTGTGCGGGCCGGTAATGGCCTGCCGTCAGGCAGGCCCTGATTTTCACCAGGTCGGCCTGATGAACCGATCTCCGTACAGAATCGCAAATTGATTCATCGCACTTTTCCAGTCATGGGCCGCTGAACCCCAGTTTGCCGTGATGTTTCGTAGCCCCAACCAGATCAGTTTGGTCGCTGCATCGTCGTTCGGGAAGTGGCCACGGGTCTTTATGATCTTACGTAGCTGAGCATTGATGCTCTCAATCGCGTTGGTGGTATAGATCACCTTCCGGATGGCGGGCGGGAAAACAAAGAATGGAATCACTCGATCCCAAGCGCGTCTCCAGGCGGCCACGACCGTTGGATACTGTTTGCCCCAAGGCCCGTTTTCAAACTCATCCAAGGCCTGCTCAGCCGCTTCTGCGTTGATGGCCTGATAAATCGGCTTCAGCGCCTTGGCCAGTGCTCGACGCTTGTCCCAAGCCGCGTAGTCCAGGCTGTTGCGAATCAGATGCACAATGCATGTCTGCAGTGTTGTTTCTGGAAACACTGCGCTGAGGGCCTCTGGCATGCCCTTGAGGCCATCGGTCACGGCAATCAGCACGTCCTCGACGCCTCGCGTTTTGAGGTCGTTGAACACCTTCATCCAGAACTTCGCACCCTCGGTGTTCTCGATCCAGATGCCCAGGATATCGCGCGTCCCGTCGGGTAAAACACCCAACGCCAGGTAAATGGCCTTGTTGCGTACCAAGCCTTCTTCGCGGATCTTCACCCGTAGCGCATCAAAGAAAATGACCGGGTACATCGGCTCCAGCGGGCGCTGTTGCCACGCGCCAATCTCTTCCATGACCTCGTCGGTCACAGAGCTGATGAAATCGGGCGAGACGTCCGTGCTGTACTGCTCAGAAAGAAACGCACGAATCTCTCTGACCGTCATTCCACGGGCGTACATGGCGATGATCTTGTCATCGAAACCGGTATAACGGCGCTCATGCTTGGGGATCAGAATCGGCGAGAAACTGCCGTTGCGGTCGCGCGGAATATCCAGGCGTATCGGGCCATCGCCGGTGAGCACCGTCTTGCCGCTCTTGCCGTTGCGCTGGTTGGTTTCGTCCTCCGGGCGCTGCGCGCCCGATGGATAACCCAAATGGTGGCCAAGCTCGGCATTTAGGGCGCGTTCAATCAGCGCTTTCTTGAAGGCCGCAGAAGCCTCTTCGATCGCCTCAGCGGTCATCAGTGTTTGAGGGAGTTGATCCAGCAGTTCCTTTGGAAGCTTCGGCAGCTCCCGCACCGGTTGGCGCTCAGATTTCTTTTTGGTTGGCATACATGCACCTCTTACTCATGTTATGCCCGAACACAAAATTTCTGACACCCCCCAGCGAGCAAGTTCACCAATCAATTACAATCGTAAGACTTTACCTTCCAATTAATGAACTGAAAGGCGCGGGAAAACAAAATTTTGAAACCTTGATTTTTTCACTGTGCAATATTTTACGTCCACTGCACGGTGCTGCGGGGCTAGGTATTCAGCACAGCTACGAATGGGAAAATTACCAGCACATTGAGTACGAACTCATACAAGAATACCGAGGTGTAGACCTATGCTCACCTAGCGGCAATAAAAAATGGCGCACCGGCTACACCAACCTCAACTGGTACACCTACCTGGCTCACCACTGGGTCAGCAAGTTAGGCACAACCGAGGATCTACTTACCCAACTTGATGACGTACGCATAGGCGTCCTGCCTTACGAGTGGGGCACGATTTTTCGTGCCGGAAACTGGCCAGCTTTAGGCAAAGCCACTATCGATCCACGTCCGGAGTTGTATGTGATGGTCAATGAAGTACTCAAACCATTGCGCGTCAACAATATCGGCTCACTGCATTACGGCTCGATTGCCGGTGAAATACGGCTCAACGAGCGTACCAGCAACCAATGGATGCGCCGCTTCGACCTCCCCAAAGACAGCCCGAAGCCCAAGCCTTCACCATTCTTCCGCCGTGTATCGATGGAGGAACAACAGCGGTTAGATGCCAGCAAGCAGATGTTTGATGCATTCCTCAACCGAAACTCTGACGACAAATCCAACAACTCCCAGGCCAACCGTCAGCGCTTCCTGCTGGACACGCTAGACGCCTTGTCGGCGGCAATCGGGACCTGATTGCCTTCGGTCGCCCCTTCATCGCCAACCCGGACCTGGTCGAACGCATGCGGCACGACTGGCCGTTGGCTGAGGGCGATCGCACGATCGTTCTATGGCGTCAACGGCGCCGTCACCCGTGGCTACACCGACTATCCCGCCTATCAAGCGGACGCGTCGCTTTGATTCGATAGTCTGTCCACGAGCCGTGGGGTGACACCGATGCCGAACGCAATGGATAAATTTTCCTGTCGCGTTCGGTGTATCCCGCCCTTGACAATCAAACCCCGGCGCTACCCTCCCCTGCAGACATCTGTACCGAATAATCCCGCCGCGCCTGCTCCCCCGAGATATACCCGTTCTTCACATCCTCCAAAACCGCCGCCACACTCCGCTCTTTCGCCGGCCCCCAGCCGCCGCCATTGGCCGTCACCAGCCGCAGCAAATCACCCCTTTCCAACGCCACCCGATTAGCGCGGCTAAAGCGTTCGGTCGACCCTTTTGCGCGGATAACCTCGGCATAGTTACACGAGCCCTCATGCCCGGCGTCGATGCCCCACGGCGGCGTAATACCCCGGCCGAAGAAGGTCGACACCCAGGCCCTGGGCGACAGGATCCGGTAGTCGAGCGTGACGCCTCGGCCACCCCGGTGACGGCCCGCACCGCCGTCTTCCTGATGAAAGCCATAGCGCTCCACCAGCACTTCATAACAACGCTCGGTCAACTCGACGGGAATGTTGCTGGTCTCGCCGTTACCCACGCAGAACTGGCCGCTCTCGCCGTCCTTGTCGTGCCCGGCGCCCCAGCCGCCGACCAAGGGCTGCACCAGCAGGTATTCATCGTTGGTCTCGGAGTGACGGCCGTTGAGGACCATGGAGCACACGGAACCCAGTTGTCCGGCGATCAGGCGGTCCGGCAAGACCTGCGCCAGTGCCCGACGAATCACGTCGGCGGCTGCGACCATTGACTCGAAGTAGGCCGACACCGGTGCAGGACGCTGGGCGGTGCAGATGGTGCCGGGTGGGCAGATGACTTCGATGGGGCGGAAGCAGCCGGCGTTGGCGGCGATGCCTGGGCGCACGACGCCCATGAACACTTCGCGCACTGCCGACTGCAGGCCGCACAGGGTGTTGTTGATCGGCCCCTGGGCTTGCAGGCTTGAGCCGGTGAAGTCGGCGACGAAGCGGCCCTCGCTGATTTCGACCCTGACTTTGACAGTGAACGGACCGTTGCCCAGGCCATCTTCATCGATCACGTCCTCGGCATGGAACACCCCTTTGGGCAGGTCGGCAAAGGCCGCCAGGGTCATCGCCTCGCCGTGCTCGAGCAGGCGTTCGATGGCGTCCAGGGTGGTCTCCTCGCCATACTTGGCGACGATCGACAGCAACCGCCGTTCGCCCACGCGCAACGCTGCGGCGCAGGCATGCAGGTCGCCCAGGGTCATTTCCGGCAGGCGCACGTTGGCGGCAATGATGTCGACCACGGCCTGGTTGATCCGGCCCCTGTCGTAGATGCGCACGGTGGGAAACTGCAAGCCTTCCTGGTAAATCTCCGAGGCGTCGGAGCTGAAGCTGCCCGGGTCCTTGCCGCCGACCTCGGTCCAGTGCGCCTTGTTCGCCGTCCAGGCGATCAGCCGTTCCTGATGGAACACCGGCATGATCATCGACACGTCCGAAAGGTGGGTGCCACCGCCGCCGTAAGGGTCGTTGGTGATGAACATGTCGCCCGGGAGAATATCTTCCAGAGCAAATTTCTCCATCACGCTGCGCACCGCGCCATCCAGCGTGCCGATAAACCCCGGAATGCCGTTGCCCTGGGAGATCAACTGGCCTCGCGCATCAGTGAGGCCAATGCCATAGTCCAGCGCCTCGTAGATGATCGGGCTCATGCTGGTGCGTTTGAGGGCAATGAACATCTCTTCGCCAATCGCCACCAGGGCGTTCTTGATGATTTCGCGGGTAAATGGATTGGCGTTGCTCATGCCGACACCTCCTGCACGTTGATATGGATGTGAAGACCGCCGTAGGGGTCGACTTCAAGGCGATCGCTCGGACGGACGACGGTGGTGGTGGTCGCCTCTTCGATGATCGCCGGGCCTTCGATGCGCATCCCGCTGAGCAGCGCCGAGCGTTGATAAAGCGCGGTCTGCACCGCTTGCTCGGGCTCGAACTCGACCCAGCGCCGGCCACTTAACGCGGTTTCGGCTGAGGCTCCGGTGCTCACGCCGATCGGCGCCATGGGTGATTTCGGGACTTCGCCGAAAGCCACCAGGTGCAGGTTGACCACCTCGATCGGCAGTTCCAGGCGGAAGGTGTAGGCCTGTTCATGCTGTGCGTGGAAGCGCTCGATGATTGACGCCAGTTGCAGCTCATCGAGGACGACTTTGACCGTGTGTTCCTGACCGTTGTAGCGGGCGTCGATGTGCCATTCGAAGCGCAGCTTGTCGCGTGTCATGCCGTCGTCGGCAAACTGCGTTTCGGCCGTCGCCTGCAGTGCGGTAAAAGCCCCGATCAAACTGGGCAGCCCCTGCTCATCGAGACGTTGCAGGTGGGTCTGGATGTAATCGCGTCGCGAATCGAGCATCAGCATCCCCCAGGCCGAAAACACCCCGGCGAAGGGCGGAATGATGACTTTCGGGATCCCCAGCTCGGCTGCCAGGGCGGTGGCATGCAAGGCTCCGCCGCCGCCGAAGGCCATCAGCGCGAAATCCCGTGGATCGTGGCCACGGTTGACCGAAATCAGCTTCAACGCGTTGACCATGTTGGCGTTGGCAATCTGCAATACGCCATGGGCCAGCAGCTTGGCCGAGACGCCGATTTGCTCCCCGAGCCGAGCGAAGGCTGCATGCACGCCGTCGATGTCCGGCTGGATTTCGCCACCGGCGAAGTCATCGGGATTTATCCGCCCGGTGTAGAGGTTGGCGTCGGTGGTGGTCGGCGCCAGGCCGCCGCGACCATAGGCCACCGGCCCTGGCGTGGAGCCGGCACTTTGCGGGCCGACCCGCAGGCTGCCGGCGGCATCGACCCAGGCCAGGCTGCCGCCGCCATTGCCGATTTCAACGATGTCCACCACCGGGGTCATGATCGGGTAACCGGCACTGATCGCGGTTTTCTCGATCACGTAATCGTTGCTGATCTCGACCTTGCCATCGTGGATCAGCGAGCACTTGGCGGTGGTGCCGCCGATGTCCAGGGCCAACAACTGCTGTTCGCCGATCAACTGGCCGTAAGCCTGCGCCCCGAGGATGCCGCCCACCGGGCCGGACTCCACCAGGCTGATGGGGTCCTGCTTGGCGGCCTTGACCGGGGAAATGCCACCGTTGGACTTCATGATGAAGGGCGCCGATTGCAGACCGTTGTCGGTCAGATGCGTCGACAGGTTGTCCAGGTAGTCGCGGGTGGCCGGCATCACATACGCCGACAGCACCGTGGTGTTGGTGCGCTCATATTCACGCAGTGCGCGGCTGACCTGATGGGACGCGATCACCGCCACCTGCGGCCACAACTCGCTGACGGCGGTCATCAATTGCGCTTCATGCGCGGGGTTGCAGTAGGCATGCAGCAGGCAGATCGCGATCGCCTCGACGCCCTCTTCGCGCAAGGTGGCGAGGATTGCCGGCAGGCCCTCGAGGTCCAGCGGGGTGACGACTTCACCGCGATAGTTCAGGCGCTCGCTGATTTCCACGCGCAGGTGCCGCGGCACGAAAGGCGGTGGCTTGCGGTAGTAGGTGTTAAAAATATCCGGTGTGTTGCCCCGGGCAATTTCCAGCACATCGCGAAAGCCTCGGGTGGTCAGCAAGGCGGTCTTGACGCCCTTGCGTTCGGTCAGGGTGTTGATCACCACCGTCGAGCCATGGGCGAAGAATTCGATATCGGCGTAACTGACGCCACTTTTGGCGACGGCGTTGAGCAGCCCCTGTTCGAAGTTAGGCGGTGTGGTGTCGGCCTTCACCGCGTTGATCACGCCGTTTTCCAGGTAAACCAGGTCAGTAAAAGTGCCACCGATATCGGTAGCCACACGGATTGTCATAAGTCCTCCGGCAATCACGCAGAAGCCGGCCAGCCGCGGGGCCGCCGGCTGTTGTCTCAAAAGGTGTGGGAAACAGTGAAGATCAGACGGCCGTCGTTGCGCAGGTACTCGCCATCGTTGTAGTAACGCCCCGACAGGTCCGTATCGACCCAACTCAGTTTGGTATTGATCGGGCCAAAGCTGCGTTTCAGTGCGACTTCCCAGTTCGAGTATTCATGGGCGCCGGTCAGTTCGGTCTGGCGGAAGTACTCGCCAAAGGAGTGCCCGGCCATCAACGACAGGTCGACTTGATACGGCAAGTTGAAGGTGTAGTCGGCCGCCAGGTACTGCGACGACTGCGAGGTGCTGATCATGTCGTTGGAGTAATAGGCATAGGCATTGAAGTTGCCGTAGCCAAGGCTGACGCCGATCTCCGGGTAGTTGATGTTGTAATTGGTTGACGGGAAGGTGTAGTAGTAGCCGATCACGCCGTAGCGCAAGCCGTTTTCCAGTTGGCCGTTGTAACCACCGTAGAAGTCGATCTCGATATTCGCGCCATCGTCGTAGGGATCGCCGCTGGCGAAGCTGTCGGTGTTTGACGCCCAGGCGCCGACGAACACGCCATTCTCGCCGGCCCAGTCCAGGCTCATGCTCAATGCCGGATCGTTGCCGGAGTAGCCGATGCCGCGCACCTGGTATTCAGTGGTCAGGGCCACCGTGCTGGACACCTGCGCCTGAGCGGCACCACTGCAGCCGAGTGCGGCCAGGGCTATGAGTCGGATGATCTTCATTGAAACTGCTCCTGAATTTCTTATGGTTTTATCGGCGTTGAACCGTGCAGACAAAAGGCGAGCGCGCCCGGCAAACGCAGTGTTCGCTTGAGTAAAAACAGACATGGCTTCGCCCTCCCGGCTTGTTCCGGGTCAACGCATTGGCTAAGGGGTTGGCGACTTACGAGTGCGAGGGCGCAACCGTGGAAACGCGGCTCAAGCGCTGCAGCAGCAGGTACGCGACCAGGGCCACCAGCAGAGAGTCCAGTGTCGGCTGCGTGGTCAGGGTCCAGCCGGCAAAGGTGGTCATCCAGGCGACCAGGCTGGCCAAGGCCCAACTGACCAGTGCCGGCCAACCGAAGGCGCCGGACTGCGCCAGCGCATCGACGTCGTAGCGTTGCTGGCGGACCACAAAGAAATCCGCGACATAGATGCTTGCCAATGGCGGGATCACGATGCTCAGGGTCATCACGAAATCGAGGAAATGGCTCATGAAGCCACCCACGGCCAAGCCCGTCGCCAGCACGCTGCCTGCCACGGTCAGTTTCCAGCTCGGGGTGCGGCTGACGGTCGCCAGGGTCAGCGTCGCCGAATACAGATTCGCGGTGTTGGTGATCCAGGTGGAGAACACCAGCACGGCCAGCGCCGGCAGCAGCACGCCGAGGCTCGCCATGATCAGCATGATTTCGCTTTGGCCGGTGATGATCGACAACAAGCCGCCGACAATCAGCACAAAGGGAAAGCCGATGACCATGCCCAGAATAGCGATCAAGGCGTCACGTTCAGTACGGGCGTAACGGGTGAAGTCGGGCATCAGGACGGGTGTCAGCACCACCATGCCGATGGTGCTGGCAATAGCCAGTGCCAGGCTGTCGCCGGCCCCGACGAACCCGCCCAACTGGCCGGGCGCCGCACGTTGCACGCCGAGGTACAAGGCAAACAACATGAACAGCGCCATCAGCGGCACCGAGACAATCGACAGCCGATCCAGCCCGCGCAATCCATAGATCGCCATCAAGGTCATCAGCACACTGCCCCACACGCTGTGCACCCAGGCCGGCGTGACGATATCCCAGGAACTTTGCAAGGCGCTGGCCACGGTGCTGCCGAATATATCGGCGGTGGCCGCATAGAACCCCAGCAAGGTCACCGCCATGATCAGGTTGATCAGCTTGGCGCCATGCCGACCGAATGAAAACTGCAGGACCATATAGGTGCTGAGCCGCGTCCGCACGCCGACCATCGCGGTCAATGCACAGAGCAAACCGAGCGCCCCGCAAACCCCGGCGAAAATCAGCGCGGCGCTCGCGAACCCGACTTTCTGCGTAACGTCGGCCCCGAGCCAGAACACCGGCAGGGTCATCCCGATGCCAAAGGTGATCAGCGCCAGACCAACGCCAGAGACCGTTTCGGACTGGGGCACGGGCCGGCGGTCGTAGCCATCGGGAATCACATTTTCTGTACTGCTCATGCTCGCCTCTCGACTGGCAATGTCTGCTCTCCCGCCCATAAACAGGAGGCAAACCGATTATTAGAATTGTAGTGAGGCGCTCGCGAACGCTGGACACATAGTGCCAGCGCCCTCGAAATCAAACTGCGCTTTTGCGCCGACCAGGAAAAACAATCAACGGTTATTGCCCCTGAAACTGCAGGTTGTTCGGCTGGGTCTGGCACAGCAACCAGGCGCCGACGTCTGGCTCCAAAGCGTCGATCAACGCGGCCTGAACCGTCCGGTGATACTCATCGAGCCAACAGGCTTCGGCCGGACTCAGTCGTTCGCGGTCGATCAGTTCATTGGCGAATGGCGCGAGGGTCAGGACGCGGAACCCAAGGAATCCCGGATGCGCCTCGACCTCGATGACTTCGTAGAGGTTCTCGATGCGGATTCCCAGTTCACCTGGCAGATAAACCCCCGGTTCGATCGAGGTGACCATGCCCGCCTGCAGCGGCACCGCGCTGGCGTGGGGGGCAATCCGGTGAGGGCCCTCATGCACATGCAGGTAGCTGCCCACCCCGTGTCCTGTGCCATGGCCGTAGTCCAGCCCCTCTCGCCACATCACCTGGCGCGCCACGCTGTCCAGCTGTTGGCCGCTGGTGCCCATCGGGAACAGGCAACTGGCGAGGGCGATATGAGCCCGCAGCACCGTGGTGTAGAGCTCACGTTGCCAGGCGCTCGGCGGGCTGCAGGCCAGGACCCGGGTCACATCGGTGGTGCCCTGGGTGTATTGGCCGCCAGAATCGATCAGCAGCAACTCGCCGCGCCGCAGTTTTGCCGCCTGCCCCGGCTTGGGCAAGTAATGGGGTTGGGCGCCGTTGGCACCGGTGGCCGCGATGGTCTCGAAACTCACACCCCGGTAGTCGGGATGCCGGGAACGCCAGCCCTCCAGGGATTCGACAATCGACAATTCGCTCTGCCCGATAAACCGCTCACAGCGGCAGTGAAACTCATAGAGAAAGCGGCACAGCGCCAGACCATCGATGCGATGGGCTTCACGGCTGCCGCACAACTCGGCCGGTTGCTTGCAGGCCCGCTGGAGCAGCAGCGGATTGGGCGCCTCATGCAAGACACAGGCAGCGGACTCGAACTGACGGTAAACCGCCGCCGTACACATCCGCCGATCAATCCACACCCGCTGGCCCTGCAGCTCGGCGATGCATTGCTCAAGCCGTCGCGGAGCACGCACGGAGACCGTAGCGGGCAGCCACTCCTCGGGCAATTGCAGGCGCTCGGCATCGATGAACCAGTCCAGCCGACCATCGGCGTACAGCAGACCATTGCTGAACGGCAATGGCGCGATGGCGATATCCCCGCCGCGCACGTTCAACAGCCAGGCCAACATGTCCGGCGCCGGCAACCACAGGGCATCGCACTGCGCGCCACGCACGCTGGCGGTGAGTTGATCGAGCTTGGCCTGCGCGGTCATGCCGGCGTACTCCAGCGCCCAGGCCAGCACCGGGCTGTTGGGTGCGTCCGGGCGATTGCGCCAGGATTGGTACACCGGATTATCCGCAGACGCGTGCCAGTTGAAGTCCGATTGCGTCGCCAGGGCCTGCCAGCGGGCGCACTCGTCGATACTGTGCAGCCTGGCGTCGCAGGCGATGGTCGCGCCCGCAGGCAACTGGCCGCGCAGCCAGTCGAACAGGCTGCTGTCGTCGAGCATCAGGGTCTCGAAACGCGGGCACTCGTGGCGGGCCTGCTCGGTGTAACGGCCGTCCACCAGCAGCGCCGCGCCCTTCTGCGTCAACGCCGCCAGGCCGACGCTACCGGTGAAACCGCTCAGCCAATGCAAGGCTTCGTCAGCCGGGGCCAGGTCTTCGTTGAGGTAGGCATCACTGCGCGGTAGCAGAAAAGCGTCGTAGCGACGCGCGCTCATTAGCTTTCGGACCCAGTCACAGCGCCCCATTACACACCTCGTGGCTGACGGTAGGCGCGCAGGATGCCGATCTCCGCCTCAGGTGCCAGGTATTCCTGCGCCCCGGCCTGGGCAAAGATCGCTTCGACCACCTCCATGCCCGCGCAGACCTGTCCGAACGCGGCAAACCCCAGGCCGTCCGGATGGCGCGCGCCGCCGTGGTCGAAGTGCGGTTGATCGCCGATGCAGACGAAGAAATCACCTTCGGCGCTGTTGGCCTCCTCACGGCCCATCGACAAGCAGCCGTGGCGGTGGCGCAAGCCGGTATGCAGGGTGGTTTCCAGCACGATCATCGGCAAATTACTCGCCGCCAGCGGTCGCGTGCCGCCGTGCACGACATTGATGCGCACAGGATCTTCCGCTTGCTGGTTGGACGGATTGACGATGCGGAAAATGCTGCTGCCGTCATACCGACCACTGTCCACATAAGCCAGGAAATTCGCGGTGGTCAGCGGTGCCTGCTGGCCAAACAACTCGAGGGTGAAGGCGCCCAGTACGGTTTCCAGGGTGACGTATGCCGTTGCAGTCATGGTTGTTCTCTGCCTTGGGAAAACCCCCATTGTGGGCAAAGACGGCAATGCAAAAGATTGAGATAGGCGGTGTGCCGTGCACTTGCTGCGGGATGCGCGGGCATTTACCGCAGATTGTTCACTCCCGCCACATTAGATTTTCCAGCGGATAGCCGGCGAACCACTTGGTCTTGTCGAGGATGATGTTGCTGCTGATTTTCAGGATGTTGGGGTTTTCATCCAGCAGCTGTTCGCACAGCAAGTTGAAATCGCTCACGGTGGAACAGGTGGCGAGGGCAATGTAGTCGTACTCGCCATCGACCTTCAGGCAGTCCACCAGCTCACGACGCTTGGCAATAAAACGTTCGAATTGCACCCGCAGGTGGCCGGCGTGATCGCGCAGGCTGAACATCACGTAGGCCATGACGTTGATACAGATTGCGTCGATATCGATCGATGCCATGTAGGCGCGAATGTAACCGGCATCCTCAAGCGCCTTGGTCCTTTGCAGGCAAGCGCTGGGGGAGAGATTGATCTTCTCGGCCAGTTCGAGATTGCTGATCCGCGCATTGCTTTGCAGATTTTCGAGGATTGCCCGATTGATACGATCCAACTTCACTTTTTTCATGCTACCCCTACACCCATCGACGATAACCCCGGGCATCTCGCGGAAAATGCCAGCCGCGAGACTGCCACGCGGCTGGCGATCTGGATAGCCCATTGGTCACTGGACAAGGCAGATGCACTTCCCCCTCAAGGCGCCAACCGACTCCGACACCACCCCCCATTAAGCAACCGATAATCCAGCCGATCATGCAAGCGATCCGCCTGCCCCTGCCAGAACTCCACCCGCTCCGGCTGCAAGCACCAGCCGCCCCAATGCTCGGGGCGCGGGATCGGTTGGTCGAGAAAACGTTGGGCCGTCTGTTCCAGCATCGATTCCAGCGAAGCGCGACTGGCGAGCATGCGGCTTTGCGGTGAGGCCCAGGCGCCGAGGCGGCTGGCCAGGGGGCGGGAATCGAAGTAGGCGTCGGACAATGCCGGATCGAGTGGCACCACCTGGCCTTCGATGCGCACCTGACGCTCCATGGCGGGCCAGAAGAAGGTCATCGCCGCGTGGGGGTTGGCTGTCAGTTGCTGGCCCTTGTCGCTGTGGTAGTTGCCGAAGAAGATCAGGCCGGCGTCGCTCAGGCCTTTGAGCAGCAGCACCCGGCAATGGGGGCGGCCGGCGCTGTCGACGGTGGCGAGCATCATGCTGTTGGCCTCCACCGGAGGCTGCTCGGTGTCGCGGGCCTGCTGCAGCCATTGGCCGAACATCGCCAGCGGGTCGTCCAGGGCCTGTTCGTCCTGCAGGCCTTGCAGGGTGTAATTGCGGCGCATCTCGGCGAGGGAAAGCGGCATGTCGATGGTCTCCGAAAAGGTTTGGCCCAGTGTGCGAGGCACCGGGTCAAATCACCTTGACCGCCATCAATCCCTACCTGGGTTGCGGGCTTATTTCATGCCCAGACGTCGGGCCAATTTGTGCAGGTTGCTGGGGTCGATCTGCAGCAGTCGCGCGGCGCTGGCCCAGTTGTCGGCCGACAGATCCAGGGCCTGGCGCACCTTTTCGCGCTGACACTCATCCACCGCATCGCCCAGGGCCTGGAACGGCGCGTCGGCGGGCAATGCCTGCGCGCGCTCGACCGGCGCAGGCTGATTGCTCGCCGCACTGTCGAGATCGAGCACCTGCGGCTCCAGGGTCAGGATCGCCGCACGACTGCTGCCGCGACTGAGTTGCTTGAGCGCGGCGCGGCTGATCACGTGTTCCAGCTCGCGGATGTTGCCCGGCCAGCTGTATCCCAGCAGCGCCCGTTCCGCCGCCGGTGACAGGCGCAAGCCGCGCAGGCCGAGGCGTGCGCGGTTGAGTTCGAGGAAGTGCCCGGCCAGCAGCAATACGTCGTTGCCGCGCTCGCGCAGGGGCGGAATCGGCACCGGGTACACCGACAACCGGTGGTACAGGTCGGCGCGAAACAGGCCATCGCGGATGCTGTCGGGCAGGTGGCGGTTGGTCGCGGCGATGATTCGCACATCGACGTGCAGCGGCTTGTCCGCACCCAAGCGCTGGATCTCGCCGTTCTGCAAAGTACGCAGCAATTTGGCCTGCACGCTCAGGGGCAGTTCGCCGACTTCATCGAGAAACAGCGTGCCGCCGTTGGCCGCATCGAAGCGCCCGGCGCGGTCGCTGCTGGCGCCGGAGAAGGCGCCTTTGACGTGGCCGAACAGCTCGCTCTCGGCCAGCGATTCGGGGAGCGCCGCGCAGTTGACCTGGATCAGCGGCTTGTGACTGCGCCGCGACAAGCGATGCAGGCGCCGCGCAAACAGTTCCTTGCCGACCCCGGTTTCGCCCAGCAGCAACACCGGCAAATCGGCGTCGGCCAATACGTCCAGTTCGTTGAGCAGGCTGTGCAGGACCTCACTCTGGCCGAGGATCTCGCCCTCCTCGACCGGCATCCGTTGATCCTGAGGATCGCTGCGCGACATGCGCAGGCTGCGGTTTTCCTGTTCCAGCCGGGTGACCCGCACGGCGGCTTCGATCTGCAGGGTGCAGCGCTTGAGCTCCTCGCGGGCCTGGCTGTCGAAGGTGCCGGCGTGCAGCGCGTCGAGGGTGATCGCGCCCCAGATCCGGCCTTCCACATACAGGCTCACGCCCATGCAATCGTGGACCGGCAGGGATTCGCCGACGTGGTTTTCGAGCAGGCCGTCGTAGGGATCCGGTAGGCGACTGTCGGGTTCGAACCAGGTTGGCTCGCGGGAGGCCATGATCGCCGCCAGACGTGGATGCTGGGCGATCACGAAGCGCCGGCCCAGGGCCTCGTGGACCAGGCCGACGGTCGCCACCGGCCGCAGGCTGTCCTCGTCGAGGCGCAGCAGGCCCACGGCGCCACTGTTGAAGTATTCGCGCAGGGTCTGCACCAGACGTTGCAACCGCACGGCATTGGGCAACTCGACAATCAGGTCGGCGGCCAGGCTTTCACGCAGCATGGTAGTTATCACCCTCTATGGTGGGATTCACCCTAATGCCTCAGGGTTCAGTTCACCACCGTTAAAAATTATTCCATTGATATCAATCAGTTAAATTTGGCATCTGCTGTGCAATGAGCTTGGGGAACCGTTACAAACCGAGAGGAACCCCTGATGAGCCACAACCTGCTGGAACAAAGCCTGGGCCAACTGGCCTGCGACATTCCCGGTGCCACGCGGATCTTTCACACCTTCAACCTCGACTTCTGCTGCGGCGGCCACAAGAGCCTGCGCGACGCCGCCCTGGGCAAACAACTCGACCCGCAATTGATCGCCGATGCCCTGCAGATCCTGCAAGACAGCGGCGAAAGCCAGGACGACTGGCGCCAGGCGCCGCTGGAACAATTGATCGCCCATCTGCTGTCGCGTTATCACGCCCGCCACCGCGAGCAACTGCCGGAACTGATCCGCCTGGCGCGGCGCGTCGAGCAGGTTCACGGCGCACGCAGCACCTGCCCCAACGGCCTGGCCGAACTGCTCTGCGAAATGCAGCAGGAACTCGAAGGGCACATGTGCAAGGAAGAACAGGTGCTGTTCCCGATGCTGCAACACGGCCTCGGCCCGCGTGCGGCACCGCCGATCCAGGTGCTGCGTTTCGAGCATGATCAACACGGTGAAAGCCTGGAAAAACTGCTGGGCCTGACCCACCAGATCACGCCGCCGGCGGATGCCTGTAACACCTGGCGCGCGTTGTATCGCGGACTGGCGGAATTTCGTGATGACCTGATGCAGCATATTCATCTGGAGAACAATGTGTTGTTCGTCAATGCGCTTGAGGCGCGGCATTGATCGGCTATCGATGAATCTGTGGGGCCTGTAGGGCCCCACAAAACCCTGTGGGCGCCAGCCTTGAGACAGTTCACCACTGCCAATAAAACATCGCCTTGGCGAGCACCACGATCAGCACCATGTGCCCGAGGATGCTGCGGCGGATCCAGGTGGCCCGAGTGGCGCTCAGGCGTCCGTGGGTCAGCCAGTACGCGAGCAGCAGGTAGTGGCCGATGATGCTTAGCGCCAACACTATTTTCAGGCTCAACAAGGTGCCGAAACTGCTGGCCAGCGGCTGGCTCAGGGCGCCGCGGTACTGCCAGGCCAGACCAATGCCGGCGCCATACAACAGCACTACCACCCCATGCAGGACCTTGCGCGAACGCACGGCGATGGCTTGCTCGGCGCCTGCTTGCGAGGTGTCCGACAGTTGCCGGCGAGCGTTGTGCCAGATCACCACTTCGAAGAACAACGTGCCGATGAAAGCAATGGCCGCCAGCAGATGGGTGACCAGTAGATAGGGATACATGAACGAGCCTCTCCTTGAGTGTGCGGGCTTAACCCGGATGTCCATCGACCCGGGTGCGCAGCAGCATCGGCCCATAACGCCAGGCGTACAGCGCGAAGGCCACGGCCCAGCACACACCCGCCAGCCACAACGCCGGCATCGGCAACCACAGGATCAGACCAACCCGACTCAGGCACGCCAGGTTGAGCAGAATGAACGCCAGGCTCATCCCCGCAGGCGGCTGCAATGGCCGGCCGGTGTGGCCGAGGGTGACCCGCGCGATCATCGCCAGCACCAGGCCGCCCATGGCGCCGATAGTCAGGGCGTGCACCGCCAGGCTCGGGTTGATCGCCACGCCGAAATGCCACAGCGCCATGCCCAGGCACGCCACCGCCAACCAGGCGTAGGCCAGGTGCAGCGACCACAACAGCGGCACGCGCCACAGGGCGCGGTCCTGCCAACGCAGCAGGCGGATCAGGTGACCGACCCCTAGCACCGCGAACAGCACGCCAACCCACAGGTTCGGGCTCAGTGCAGGACCTGCGGCGTAGAGGAACGCCACCAGCGGCGAGCCGATCAACAGCAGCCAGTCGAGCCACGGCCATGGCGCAACGGCGTCGACCCGACCGAGACCACGCTGGGTGAAAAACGGAATCACCCGGCCACCGATCAGGCCCATCATCGCCGCCACCAGCCAGATGCCGCTCAACACACCCTGACGCTGCCAGCCTTCATGGCCGGCGCTCAGCCCATACAGGGACAAGCCGTCGGCCAACGCCAGCAACAGCAGGACCACGACAATCGGGTAGTTACGCTTCTGCCGCACCTGCCACAGGCTGATGCCCATCAGTGCCGCCACCGCCAGCGGGAAAGCCAGTTCGAGGACGGCGAGCAGCGCCCAGGGCGCATTGACCAACCAGGCCACCCGCGCCAGTAACCACACCAGCGCCAGGGCGGCCAGGGGTCGGCCGCTGAGTCCGGGGCGGCCGGTCCAGGTCTGTACTGCGGTCAGCAGGAAGCCGGCGATGATCGCCAGGCCGAAGCCGAACAGCAGCTCATGCCGATGCCAGCCCAACCAGCCACCCGCCGGCTGCCAGTCGCTGATCGAACCGCTGAAAGCCGCCAGCCACAGCGGGATCGCCAGCAGCGCCAGCAGGCAACCGGCGAGGAAAAACGGCCGGAAAGCCAGGCGTAACAGCGGCGGGATTGCCATTGCTTTGCTGCGTTCGAGCACTTGCATGTTGCTACTCCTCTGCATGCCCGGCACCTATACGCAGTGCGCGGGTCCATCCGCGTTCGATCATCAGAGAGTAGTGATCGCACGGTGTTGTTGCAGATCAACAGTGCAAGCGTCATGCCTGAGGAGCTTGGCGTTGCAGCGACGGGGGTTTGATCGGGAGCAGCGATTCGCTGACAGGGTAAAAACAACCCTTAATAGTTAATTTTACCCATTTACACAGGGTCATTTTTACCGCATCCACCATAGACCTGTAGGAGCTAGCTTGCTAGCGATGGACGTCAACGATAACGCGCTCTGTCTGGATAAACGCGGCGATCTCGGGTTTTTCGCGAGCAGGCTCGCTCCTACATTGCATTGCGCCGAGGCGACAGATTGCGGCTGGCCCGAGTCTTGCTGAACAGGGTAATCCCAACCCCTTTTCGCTTATCCGGAGTCGTCATGAGCAAAGTCATTCACCCCCTGGCCTGGTTCGTCGTGTTGAGTTCCGTCCTCGCCCTGGCCAGTGGTCTTTCTCTGGGTCTCGTCTAAGCCGAATTTCACTTTCAAGGAAGCCTTGCCATGGTCCTTCACCGCGTCCACCACCAGATCCTGCGCAGCCACCATCTGTTCGAACCCTTGAACGACGAGCAGATGGACCAACTGATGGGCAGCAGCCAGTTGCTCAGCGTCGACAAGGGCGAACCGCTGTTTCGCCAGGGTGAGCCGGCCGATTCGTTTTACTTCGTGATTGCCGGCGCGGTGAAGATTTACCGGTTGACGCCCGATGGCCAGGAGAAGGTGTTCGAGGTGCTCGGCGACCGGCAAACCTTCGCCGAAGCGATGATGCTGATGGACACCTCCAACTACGTGGCCTCAGCCGAAGCCGTGGGGCCGACCCAGCTCTACCGGTTTTCCAACAGCACCTACCTGCACCTGCTGCAAAGCAATAGCCGGCTGACCCTGGCGCTGCTGGGCAAGCTGTGTGTGCGCCTGCATCAGCGGGTCAACGAGATCGAGACCCTGTCGCTGAAAAACGCCACTCACCGGGTAGTGCGCTATCTGTTGACCCAACTGGTGCGCGAGCAAACGGTGGACAGCCATTTCGAGCTGCCGATGGCCAAACAGTTGATTGCCGGGCACCTGTCGATCCAACCGGAGACTTTTTCGCGGATCATTCGCCGCCTGATCGACGAGCAGATCATTACCCAGGATGGCCGGCACATCAGCATCCTCGATCGCCTGCGCCTGGAACAGTTCGAGTGAACACCCTGCCCGTCTGCCTCTACTGCCAACACCCCAACCCCGCCGGCAGCCGCGACTGCCACCACTGCGGCATGCTCCTACCCTTGCATGCAGCCCACGCGGCAAAACAGCGTTTGCGCAGGTTTCAATGGTTTTGTATTGGCCTGAGTGTGTTTTGCGTGGCGATGTTTTTTTGGTTGCCGCGTTAGCCGCTTGCCCCCCCTGTGGGAGCCGACTCAACAGACTTCCGCATCACCCGCAGCTGCCTGAGTATTACGGACACGACTGCGGCTGTGGCAGATGCAGCGGCGTCTTGATCGGGTATTCGGGACTGCCGTAGGCATGGCAGGAGGTGGTGACCTGGAGTTCGTCGCAGGGCAGGAAGTGCACGGTGAGGCCGCAGACTTTTTGGCCGGTGTAGTCGGGGATGGGGACGGATTGGGTGTGTTGGCGTTTGTAGGATCGCATTTCGTCCCTCCAGGCTAAGTACTTCGCCCGATCTGCGTAGCCAGGGAAACCATCGGGATAAGCAACGCCGGTTTCCCACTCAACTTGCACCGTCATTCCCGGTTTCCAGCGCCACGGGGCGACATAACAACAGCCTCCCCCCCCACCTTGATACGGTCCAATGATGTCGACTCCCGAGCGGCCCTCGACGCTAAAACGATTGATCGCCCAGTGCGTGTGATTGATCGCTTCAAGAGAGCCGGCCAGGGCACCTTGAACCAGGAGCATTCCCACCAGTCCGCATGTACCGGCCGCCATTGAGGTCCGCAGAGGGTGCTTGAGCAGCGGTTCGCTCGCTTGAGTCATGCGCAGACAAGCCCTATCAGACCGTTCCATCAACGGCTCCTGCATCTTGCGCGTCATAGGCTGCCCACCGTGCGTCGATGGCTTTCATAACGGCTGCCATACGCTCGGCATCCATGTACGGCGGCTGTTGAGCACGCTCAGCTTCCAATCTGCGCCGACCGGCGTCCTCGGCCAGCAACTGCCCATTCTTTTCCAGGACCAGTACCAGCTCACGGCGGTTGCTCTCGCCGAAGAACACCATGCGTTCGCCGAAGTAGCTGCCCCCGTGTTCGCGTCCCAGCGAGTAAAGAAACCAGGCGCGGGAGTCGTGGACCTGATCGTCGAACAGTGCCCGCAACAAACCGGTTGGTTCCTTGGCGTTGCGGCTTTCATCGACGTTCAAACGCAGGGTTTCACTGACATGGTTGCGCTCGTGTTTCGGCGGTGGGAATAAAAGGCTGACTTTTTCCTTGCCGGCGTTTCTCATCAACTGGCGCTCGACCCGGGCCTCAGGGCTCGCGTGGTTGGCAATCAGCGCCGGGATGATCGCCAGCCGTGCCAGACGAACCACAAAGGGTGTGATGACGCTTGGGTTTCGGTAATCGATGCCGAATTCTTCGGCCGCTTCGCGCAACTGCGTCTGGGCCATGTCGGCGTCGAAGTCCTTGACGCCGGGGGCCAACGGCATTGGCGCAGTGCGCTTGAACTGTTCGTTGACCTGTTGTTCGCGTCGGCTTTTTTCGATGAGTGCCTGCCTTGCGTTCCGGGCAGCTTCGGCGTTTTTTCGATCGGTTGGATCGGCCTCCGTATCGGACGCCTGCGCATAAAAAGGAGTCTGCTTCAGACTGGCGAAAGCGTAGCGGTCGATGCGCCAGGCAGTGATCCAGGCCATCTGCTCGCGCAGGGCTTTTTCGAGGGAGGTAGTGGATGGCAGGGGTTGGTAGAGTTCTGTTTGTTCTGGGGATAGGGGTTGAGATACGGGGAGCAGGCCCAGAGTTAC
This sequence comes from Pseudomonas fluorescens, assembly GCF_019212185.1. Classification (NCBI taxonomy): domain Bacteria; kingdom Pseudomonadati; phylum Pseudomonadota; class Gammaproteobacteria; order Pseudomonadales; family Pseudomonadaceae; genus Pseudomonas; species Pseudomonas fluorescens. The sequence continues at coordinate 2,521,436 of NZ_CP078138.1, read as the reverse complement.
TTCGCGCCAGGCGTTGAATCGGGTCACCAAAGTAGGCGAAACGTTAAACTCCCGCACCAACTCCGGCGCCATAGCACGCCAAATCTCACCACGTATATCACTCGGTAGAACCTCCTCCGGAACCTTAAGCGGCGCTCCATAAGCGAATGCGTCAGCATACATATCGTTCAGCGCGATCTGCGAAAGGAGCAAGCTGTCTCCCATAAGCGCATTTGGACTAAATGCCTTCCCCTGATCCCCCGGCGGATACCCTCCGCCCTGATCCGAATGCACCCCTGGATAAATTACCTCCGTGGAATTTGCCGGATACCCACCACTCTCCTGCCGAATCGACTCCAGCGGAAAACAAAGACGCTGCTCGTGGCTGGCCACGATATGCAGGCAACGCTTGACCAGACGTTCCGGAATCTGTTGATTGCCATCGGCCCAGCTCATATGGCCGGTTGCCCCCGGAAATATATCGGCGAGCCCCACCGACGCCACGGTATCCAGCAAACCCAGGTACTCGACGCTGACGGGTAACGTCAGGTCGCGCAACGCCAAAGACGGCGTTGACGCGGTCCTCGACAACAGGCCGTTGAGCCAATTGACAAAGGCCCGGGCCGCCGCGGCGCCGCGGGAAAAACCATAGACATACAGACGTAGGCCCAACAGTCTCGATCGGCCGGGATGGTAGTCAGACAGCGCAATACGCAAGGGCTTCTCGAGCGCATCGAGCTGCCGGCGAAACTCGTTGGACCTATTGGCGCGTCCCATCGCGGATTCCATTCCCGGCAAGGTGCCCATGGCCTTGACTGCTCGGCTCTGGGCCGCGAAATCCAGACGCGGCAACTCCAAGGCTCGACGCAAGACATCGATCAACATCATCAGCCCCCAGTTCACCCGTTCCTCGCCATACCGGGCGCTGGCTAACCCGAGGGTGGTGTAATCCAGGTCGCCGACCTCCGCAAACGGGGTGCCGACGCCGGGCATGTAGTACTTGAAATAGTCGGCATTGCCGAGCACCGAAGTGTCGAGAAGACCTCGGGCCGTGCTGCCGACATGCCCGGTGCCACCGGCATGACCGGTACCGATACTGGCGCGAAACAGCCGGGCAATATTCGTGGGATGGGTAGGGTTCGCCAGGTACAGATCGTGGTTGAGGTTGTTGCCGGTGCCATCAAAGAACAGGCTGATGTGCAGGGTCTTGCAGCACGGCGGCATCACCCGGCGCCCCGCCGCAACGCTGAGGGCATCATGATAGTCGCGCCCTTGTTCATCCTGACGTCGGAGATTCAGATAAACCTGGTGCGCGTTCTCAGGCAATCGCCCCTGCTCTGGAAATGGCGGTGGATGACAGATACTGGCGTGATTTATTTCGGACATGATTGTGGCTCCGGCAAATTCAACGGTGTCTTGATTGGGTATTCGGGGCTGCCATAGGCATGGCAGGAGGTGGTCACCTGGAGCTCATCACAGGGAAGAAAGTGCACGGTGAGGCCGCAGACTTTTTGCTTGGTGTAATCGGGAACAGCTACTACCTTGCTGTGCTTGCGCTTTTGCGCCTCTATTTTCTCCACCCAGGCCAAATACTGAGACCAGTCCCTAAGACCGGGATATCCTCTTGAACTACCGGCCCCCGTCTCCCACTCAACTCGCACCGTAATCCCCGGCTTCCAGCGTGCAGGCGCCGCATAACAACAACCACCGCCACCGCCCTGGTAGGGTCCGATGATGTCCAGCCCCGACTGGCCATCAACGGCAAATCGATTTATCGCCCAATGGGTGTGATTGATGGCTTGGAGAGTTCCACCCGGCGCGCTCTGCGGGAATATTATCGCTAGAAGAGCGCTGAGCACGACGAGCCCCCCATCGCCACGTATAGGTATGAACATGCTGATTAACTCCTGTTGTCAGAATGAGTGGCGCAGGCCTCGTACACCTTGCTGAGCGTGTACGCCTGCCGATCGGCATCGAGGAACAATCCGCGCTGCGTCGCATCGAGCATGGCCGCGTAACACACCTGAAACCGCTGCTCCGCACTCAAATGAGGTGGGATCGCTGCAGCCAAACTTTTGATTGCCAACGTCGCATCGCTGGCACAGCCCAGCGTTTCCAACTGGCTATCGCTCAATTCGATATGAGAGAAGTCTTCAGGATCTGGCGGCGAATCCGCAGCACCCACCAATCGTCCCGGCAAGCCATCGCGGTCCAGCCAACTCCAGAACACCGCAGGGGACAGCAAGTCCCGCTGTTGCTCGGGTTCAAGCACATGACTGAACAGCAAGGGGAACAACCGTGGGTCGTAATAGCGCAGCAGCCCCAAACACCCGCCATTGCGCGCCTCAAGACACCGAACCAGGTGTGCGGCCAGCGTCTCGAACGGCCATAGTGAGGCCAGCACCAATAGTTGTGACTGGCTTTTCAGCGATTGCACCAGACCGACAAACCACAATCGCTGCAGGGGTTGCGACAGATCGACACGAACCAGCAACGGTGCCAAGTCCTCGGCGCCCTCCTCAGGTAAGCCGCTGAACAACGAGCGCCAGGGCAATGCCGGTTCGACGCTAAGCACACTTGGCAGCAGCGGGCGGGGGCTGCCCGCCTGATCGATAATCACGTCAAGGTAAGTGATGGACGCATCGGCACAGGACGACTCCAGGCGCTCGATCCAGGTATTTACTGCGGGCATAAGTGAGCCTCCGGCAATTTCAACAGGGTCTTGATCGGGTAAGCGAGGCTGGCGGCCCGTGCGCTCTGCGCGAACGCTATCGCCAACAACATGCTGAGTAAGACGACACGACGAGCGTGGCCCCATTGGTCGGAGGTCAAGCTTGGGACAGTGGGCATGATGCAGACCTCCCTGGTCTTTTTCAGAGTGCTCGGGGGAGGTTTTCTCCACCCTAGTTCAAGCGCTGGACAGCTTTCACGAAGGCGATAACGGATGGAATCAGATGATTCCTTTTGGCGCGTGGGAAGTTGCTGTATAGCTTGCACGCAAGAGCTGTAGGATTTTTTCCAGCGTCGAGGGAGGGGGGTCAGGCAATGCAGACGTTGCGTGCGCCGGCCCTATCGCGAGCGGGCTCACAAATAAGTTCGGGGACGGATGCAGTTTCAGAAACAGCCACCCGTTTCAAGGCTGGATCAGCTGCCGATACACCTGCGGCAAGCGCAGCGGCAGTTGCTCGGGTTGGCGAATCAGGGTGTAGCCCTGGGCGCCGAACATGTAGGGCAGGTACGCGCCGGCTTCGCGGTCGATGGTGATGCAGAACGGGATCAGGCCCTGGCGCCGGGCTTCCAGTACCGCCTGGCGGGTGTCTTCGACGCCGTAGCGACCCTCATACAGATCCAGGTCATTGGGCTTGCCATCGGTCAGCAACAGCAACAGCTTGCTGCGCCGCTTGCTCTTGACCAGCAAGCGGGTGGCCTGGCGGATAGCTGCGCCCATGCGCGTGTAGTAGCCGGGCTTGAGACCTTGGATGCGGCCACGGGTGTGATCGTCGTATCGCTGGCTGAAGGATTTCAGCTCCTGCATCCGCACCTGCTGGCGACGCAATGAAGAGAATCCGTACAGCGCGAAGTCATCACCCAATCCCGCCAGGGTTTCACCGAACAGCAGCAGGCTGTCGCGGATCACCTCGATCACCCGCTGCTGGTCGTTGAGGTGAGCGTCGGTAGACATCGACAGGTCCGCCAGCAACAGGCACGCCAGGTCGCGGCGGGTCTGCCGGCGCTCCATGAACAAACCACGCTCGACGCATTGGCCCTGCTCGCGCTGGACGCGAAAATCCAGCCAGGCCTGCAAGTCCAGCTCCGCGCCCTGGGGCTGCTGGCGCAACCACTGCCGGTCGTTGCGCAGATGGGCAAACTGGCGCCGCAGTTTCTGCGCCGAGGCCTTGAGCCGTGTCGGCAGCGGCTGCGCCTCCGAGTCGCGGGGCAGCATCATTTGCAGGTTGACGAAGTCCTCTTGCAATTGCTGCTTGCGGTAGTCCCACTCCGGCAGCTTGATGCCCTGCCCCAGCGGCACATCGTCGACGTCCGCCGGCGGCAGGTCGAGGTGCAATTTGAGACCGCCGCCCTTGCGCAGCCGGGTTCGAGACAGGGTCAGCTCATCGAGATCATCGGCGACCCGCGCGGCGTCCGGGTCTTCACCGTCGTCGACCCAACGATCCAGGTCGACGTGTTCGGTCCAGCTGAACAGGTTCTCCAGGCGCACCACCAGCAACCCGCCATCGCGACGGGCGTCATCGATGCGCGTGGCGCGCTTGCGACCGGCTTTTTGTTCACCGGGAGCGGTGGTCAACGACTCCTCTGAATCGTCGCCCAGATCTGCCGCTTGCGGGCTGCCCAGCTGCTGCGCCGGGTACAGCCACAGCGGCAGCGGCCAGGCGGAGCGTTCGCTGCGGGGAAAATGCTCGACACTGCCGGGCTCGCGCAGCGCCTGACACAGCGCCCGCTCCAGCGCCGCTTCGTTTGGTTTTAACGACGCCGGATCGGGGCGTAACAACAAGTGCGCTTCGACCAGCCGCTGATAGCGCCCGCGCAAGGCCGGAAAGCGCTGCAACAGCTGCAACGTCCAGCGCTGGTTGTCGCGCCCCCAGTGCTGCATCGGCCCGGCCTGTGCCGCCAGCAAGGCCAGCCAGCGATAGAGTTCCTGATTGAGGGCAACCTCGGGGAACACCGCCAGGCTCGGTGGCAAGCGCAAATGCGCCGGATCACACCAGGCCAGCGGCACTTGCCGGCAGGTCCCGGCGATTTGCTGCAGCAGGTTGCGTCGCAGCAGCAGATCGCGCTCGCTGGCCGCTTCCAGGGCGATCCCGCCGGCCCCGCCCATGGCGCGAAACAGCAACGCCAGGGAGCGTTGCTGATCGAGTAACTCGACCCGCGCCTCGGGAAAATCCACGCTGGCGCGGCGGGTGATGAAACGGTGCCAGACACTGCCGACCCATTCTTCCAGTTCGACGCTGAAGGCCATTTTGGTTGCCTTATTGCAGATCCGAAAACGGCCCGCTATACCAGCCGGGCCAACCCTTTCCAACACTCAGGACGGCACCACCGGCGCCGGTGCGCGCAATGCGGCACGTCCGCGCTGGCGGAAGCTGAGCAGGTAGCACAGCAGCCCGGCGAAGAAGCCGACACCGGACACCAGCCGCGCCCAGAACAACCCTTGCAACTGTTCCATCGTGGCCATGAACGGCAAGGCGATGCCGTCGGCCTGCCAGCGTTGCAGGTAGACCTGCACCACCCCGGCTGCCGTGAGGAACAGGGTGATCATCACCATCGACAGGGTCATCAACCAGAAGCCCCAGACTTCGAGGGTCTGCGAACGCTCGTCGGCGGCTTCACCGAGGCCGCGCAAGCGTGGCATGGCGTAGCTGATCAGGGTCATGACGATCATCGCGTAGGCGCCGTAGAACGCCAGGTGACCGTGGGCCGCCGTCAGTTGCGAGCCGTGGGTGTAGAAGTTGACCGGTGCCAGGGTGTGCAGGAAACCCCAGACACCCGCGCCGAAAAACGCGGTGACCGTGGTGCCCTTGGCCCAGAGTGTCGCCGCCCGGTTCGGGTGTTGCCGACGGCGGTTGCGCACCATGCTGAAGGCGAAGACCACCATGGCCAGGAACGGCAGCGGTTCCATGGCGGAGAAGATCGAACCGACCCACAGCCAGACCTCCGGCGCGCCGATCCAGAAGAAGTGGTGACCGGTGCCGATGATCCCGGTGATCAGCGCCATGGCGATGATCACGTACAGCCATTTCTCCACCACTTCGCGGTCGACGCCGGTGATCTTGATCAGCACGAACGCCAGCATCGAACCCATGATCAGTTCCCACACGCCTTCCACCCACAGGTGCACCACCCACCACCAGTAGAATTTGTCGCGGGCCAGGTTGCCGGGGTTGTAGAAGGAGAACAGGAAGAACACCGCGAGGCCGATCAGCCCGGTCATCATCACCATACTGACCGTGGTCTTGCGGCCCTTGAGCAGGGTCATGCCGATGTTGTAGAGAAAGCCCAGGCAGACCACGACTATGCCCATCTTAGTGATGGTCGGCTGCTCGAGGAACTCGCGGCCCATGGTCGGCAGCAGCTCGTTGTGGGTCAGCCGCGCCAGCCCCGCATAGGGTACCAGCAGGTAGCCGAGGATGGTCAGCACGCCCGCGGCGGCGAACACCCAGAACAGCACGATCGCCAGTTTCGGGCTGTGCAGCTCGCGGTCGGCCTCCTCGGGAATCAGGTAGTAGGCAGCGCCCATGAAGCCGAACAGCAGCCAGACGATCAGCAGGTTGGTGTGGACCATGCGCGCCACGTTGAACGGAATGACCGGGAACAGGAAGTCGCCGATCACGTATTGCAGGCCCATGATCAAACCGAACAGCACCTGGCCGAGAAACAGCATCAGAGCGAACACGAAGTAAGGTTTGGCGACGGCTTGCGAAGCGAATTTCAGGTGTGGATTGACCTTGTTCATGTCTCAGCCCTCCTTGTTTGGCGGCCAGCCGTTGGTGTTGATCTTCGAGCTCCACTTGAGGAACTCGGCGATGTCGTCCACCTCCTGCTCGCTCAGGTTGAACTGCGGCATGGCGCGCCGCCCCGGGACATTCAGCGGCTGCATTTTCATCCAGGCGTGGAGGAACGGCTTGAAGCCCTCCTCGCCGCCGCGACGCTGGAACACGTTGCCCAGCTCGGGCGCGAAATAGGCGCCCTCGCCCAGCAGCGTGTGGCAGCCGATGCAGTTGTTTTGCTCCCAGACCGTCTTGCCGCGAATCACCGACTCGGTGAGCTGCGCCTCGTTGCTGCGTTGGGGAAAGGTCTGTTCGGTGTGGTAGGTCAAGGCGAGGAATACCAGGAAGAAAAAGATGCTTCCCCCGAAGTAGATATTCCGCGCCATGCCTTTGGTGAAGGTCTCTGACATCGTCGCTTCCTCATTGCTTGGCCCGTCCATGATAGGAAGCGCGGGGCTGGAACCTGCTTGATGGCGATCAAGAAAGGCAGATGGTTTTGCTCAGGTATTGCCGGACAGCAGCATCAGCGTCAACGCCACCGATCCCAGCAACGCCAGCGGCCAGCCCAACAGCAAACAACGCCACAGCCGTGGCGCGTGACGCAGCTCCATAAAGCCGTCGCTGATCAGCCAGGCCTTGCCCAGCGCTACCAGCAGGATGGCCATGGACAGCCCTGCGCTCGCCCCGGATCGGGCCAACAACACAGTACCGATACTCAAGACGGCCAGCGCCGCCCAACAGCACAACAACAGCCTGGAAGCCAACATGGGCCCTCACTTCAATTGAGCAGGTAGACCAACGGAAACAGCACCACCCAGACCAGGTCGACCATGTGCCAATACAGCACGCCAGACTCCAGCCCGCTGCAATCACCGGCGCCGTAGGCACCCCGCGCACAACGCAGGGCCAGCCAGCCGAGGATCAACATGCCCAGCAGCACATGGACGAAATGAAAGCCGGTGAGAATCCAGTACAGGGTGAAGAAGGTGTTGTGCTCCAGGCCCAGCCCCGCTGCCAGCAAGTGCCGATATTCGCCGAGCTTGAGCAGCACATAGACACTCGCCACCAGCAGCGCCGCGATCAGCAACCAGGCGGCACGTCGGGGCCGCGATTGCCTGGCCTGCTCCACCGCCAATGCAGCCAGGCCGCCGGCGCTCAGCAGGCTCAAGGTCAACGCCAGGCCGGTTGAGGTATCGAGCAGCAGCCGGCTCTGCGCAAACAGCTGCGGCTTGAGGGCCTGGGTCACGGCGAACGCGAGGATCAGCAGGGCGAACACCGACAGCTCGGCGAGGATGAACAACCACATCGCCAGATCGCCCGGCAGGTGCCTGCGGGCAAGGCTGGCGGCCTCAGCCGAAGTGGACATCGACCACGTCCATCAGCGCCGCGACCGTCACCGGGTCATCGCTCAAGGGCTCGGCCAGGCAGGCCATGCAGGCGTGGCGAGGGCTCATGCCGGAGCCGATCATGCGCGCGGTGAAAATCAGCAAGCGGGTCGAGGCGACTTCTTCCAGGTCATGCTGATCGAGCCGGCGCAACGCCTGCCCGAGCTTGACCACCTGGGCCGCCAGCGCGCTGTCGACCTGGGCTTCGCGGGCGACGATGCGCACCTCTTCAGGCTCAGGCGGATAGCCGAAACGCATCGCCACGAAACGCTGGCGGGTGCTGGGTTTCATGCCCTTGAGCAGGTTCTGGTAGCCGGGGTTGTACGACACCACCAGCATGAACGAGGGCGGCGCCTTGAGCACTTCGCCGGTGCGTTCGAGGAACAGTTCGCGGCGGTCGTCGGCCAATGGATGCAGGACCACCACCGTGTCCTGGCGCGCCTCGACCACTTCGTCGAGGTAGCAGATGCCGCCCTCACGCACCGCCCGGGTCAGCGGGCCGTCCTGCCACCAGGTGCCCTGGGCGCCGATCAGATGGCGGCCGATCAGGTCGGCGGCGCTCAAGTCGTCGTGGCAGGCGACGGTGTACAGCGGCAGGTTCAAGCGGTGGGCCATGTGCTGGACAAAACGGGTCTTGCCGCAGCCGGTGGGGCCTTTGATCAGCACCGGCATGCCGTGGTGCCAGGCTTGTTCGAACAGCGCCTGTTCGTTGTCTTGCGCTTGGTAGAAGGGTTCGATCTTGAGTTCGCAGGTCATGCTGGCGTTCATCGGGCACCGGGGTCAGAAGCGGGTTTGGCCACCACGCTACGGCCCCTGGCGAGTCGCTGCCAGCGGAACCTCGGGCAAACTTGATCGCGGTCAAGCTTGCCTGCAAGGCCTCAAACGGTGCGCGAAAAATTGCCCTTCTGCTCGCCGCCCAGGTAGGCGTCAAAGGCCATCGCTACGCTGCGCATCATCAAGTAGCCGGCGGGCAACAGCAGCAAGCGGTCCGGGTGAATCTCCAGCAGCTCGTCGCGCACGTGCTCGCGCAGTTGCGCCAGCGCGTCGGCAAAATACTCGTTGAAGTCAATGCCGTAGCGCGCCTCGAATTTGCCGAAGTCGATGCGGCCATGGCACATCAGGTCGCTGATCACTTCGCGGCGCAGCCGGTCGTCCTCGCTCAAGCGATAGCCGCGATGTACCGGCAACAGGCCCTGGTCGAGCCGCGCGTAGTACTGCGAAAGCTCCTTGACACTCTGGCTGTAGCTGTCGCCGACCTTGCCGATGGACGACACGCCGAGGCCGATCAGGTCGCAGTCGGCGTGGGTCGAATAGCCCTGGAAATTGCGCTGCAGGCTGCCGTTGGCCCGGGCCAGCGCCAGCTCGTCGTCCGGCAGGGCGAAGTGGTCCATGCCGATGTATACGTAGCCGGCCTCGGTCAGGCGGCGGATGGTCAGCTCCAGCAACTGCAGCTTGCGCTCCGGCGGTGGCATGTCGGCCGGACGGATCAGCCGTTGTGCGCGGACCATCTGCGGCAAGTGCGCGTAGCTGTAGGCGGCGATGCGGTCCGGGCGCAGGGCGATGATCTTGTCCAGGGTCACGGCGAAACTGTCTTGGGTCTGCAACGGCAGGCCGTAGATCAGGTCGACGCTGACCGACTTGAATCGGGCAGCGCGTGCCGCCGCCACCAGCGCATAAATCTGCTCCTCGCTTTGCACCCGATTGACCGCCGCCTGCACATCCGGATCGAAGTCCTGCACGCCAAAGCTCAGGCGATTGAAGCCCAGGCCGCGCAGGGCCTGGATCTGCTCGGTGTCGATGGTGCGCGGGTCGACTTCGATGGAGAACTCATGGTTGTCGCTGTCGTCCATGACGAAGGCCTGGTGCAGGCAGTCCATCAAGTCGGCCAGTTGCTCACGGGTCAGGTAGGTCGGCGTGCCGCCGCCCAGGTGCAGTTGGGTGAGGGTTCGCGAGCGATCGAACAAGGCCGCCTGCATGGCGATTTCGCGCTTGAGGTAGCTCAGGTACTCGACCGCGCGATGGGTCTTCTGGGTGATGATCTTGTTGCAGGCGCAGTAGTAACAGAGGCTCTTGCAGAACGGGATGTGGATGTACAGCGACAGCGGTTTCGGCGTCGCGGCCCGGTTGCTGGAGGCAGCGGCCTGCTGATAGTCGTCGACGGCGAACGCCTGGTGAAACTGCGGCGCGGTCGGGTAGGAGGTGTAGCGCGGCCCCGGCAGGTCGTACTTCTGCACCAGGGCGCGATTGAAATCAAATGAACGGGTCATGGTTTATCCACTCGCTGTGCGAGTCAGGTTGTGCAGCGCCCACAGGTTGTTGAAACAGGTTGCAGATGGCATCCAGCTGCGGTCGACCGGCCGGGAGAATGCTGATGAAGCGCTCGGACAATTCGATCAGGCCGTTGCGCTGCAATTGCTCCAGCATAGGCCAGGCATCGCAGAAGTATTGGCGGAACACCAGACCGTAACGCGCCTCGAGTGCCGCGATATCCAGTTCCAGGTCACAGGCCAGGCGCTCCACGACCATGTGGCTGATCTGGCTGCCGGCCTCGCAGCGCCAGCCGCGACAGGTGGGCAACTGGTCCATGTCCAGCAGCTGTTGGTAGCGCTTCGGTTGATCGATATTTTGCGCATACAGGTCTTCGATCTGACTGATCGCGCCGAGGCCCAGGCCGATGTTGTCGCAATAACCGTGGCGGGTGAACCCCTCGCAATGGCGTCGCAGCCGCCCGCGTTCCTGGGCGATCGCCAGATCGTCGTCGGGGCGCACGAACTGCCCGAGTCCCAGGTAGTGATAGCCGGCATCGGCCAATTGCTCGAAACAGAGGCGCCGCATCGCGGCCTTGTCCTGTTCGTTGCAGAACGCCCGTTGCGGATCCGCTGCACCGGACCGGTAGCGCTGCGGTGGCCGGGCATAATCGAACACCAGCAGGCGGTCCGGCTCCAGTTCGAGCAGGCTCGCCAGTTTCTGCGCAAAACTCTCGGTGGTCTGCCAGGCGTGACCGTACCCCAGGTCGACGTTGACCGAGCGAAAACCGAAGGTGCGCGCGGCATCGATCAGCGAATGGATCGGCGCCGGATTCTGGTGGTTGGCCAACTTCGGCGCGGTCTCTGCACCGAGGTCGGGTACGCCGATACTGACATGGTTGAAGCCGAGGTCACGCAGGGCGCCCATGGTCGACCAGTTGGTGTGGCGCAGGTCGACCTCGATGCTGTAGTCACCACAATCGTGTTCGAGGAAATTGAAGCGCTGATGCAGGCGGTTCATCAGCCGGCGCAGATCGGCCAGCGCCGGGGTACCGCCACTCAGCTGAAACTGCTCGACCCGGCGCCCTGCCCCAAGGTGACAGGCCACCAGGTCGATCTCGTGCAGCAGGCGCGGCAGGTACGGGTCGCCCGTCCATTGCGCCGGCAGTTGCACGTTCAACGCCAACGGACGGCATTTGTGCCGGCTCACCCGCAGCGCCCGCAACAGATCCAGCGAGCCAATGCCCGCGTGAAACCGGGCCGTGTCGACATGGCCGCCGAGGTCGAGCACGCCGTGATCGCAACGGCTGCTCGGTTGATCAGGGAGATGAAAAAGGGTGCGCATGACGGGTCTCCACGACTGGCTGCAGGTCAACAGTGTCGCGGCCCGACGCAGATCGCTCCTTGATTTGCATCAAGCACGGTGCAAGTGCTGCTGGCCGGAGCGACCACCGGCGCTCACCAGCTCAGGTAGAACATGCCCTTGGCCAACAGGACGATCGCGACCATGTGGCAGAACAGGCTGGTATGGATGAAATGCGAGTAGCGGGCGGTCATGCGCTCGGTCCTGAACAACAGCATGGCGCCGAGAAAGTGCAGGAGCACGCTGCCGGCGAGGACGATCTTGAGCAGCAGCAAGGTGCCGAACGAGCTCGCCAGTGGCGCGCTGAGGATTGGCAGGTAACGCAGCCAGACCATCCCCAGCCCGGCCCCGAACAGCACCAGCAACACCCAAGGCATCAAGGTCCGGGCACGACGGCCGATACCCTGTTCGACCAGCAACATGACCTTGGCCGGCAACTGCTTGCGGATGGATTCGAGGAACAGCACCTCGAAGAACACCGTGCCGATGAACACCAGCGCGGCGAACAGGTGCAGGGTCAACAACAGTGGATAGAGCATGGGATTCTCGCCCTGGTTTCGGCGCAAAGGGTTCGCCAACGGCCCTTGCAGCGTACCCGCCCGATCAACTTATCCGGTTGATTTCGGTCAAGTTATCGAAAAACTCGCACAGCTGCCGAGAGCCACTTGAAAGAGTGGCAATATGCCTTTATTGGTGACGCTTTACCGAACGACTGGAGCGGCCCCATGCAAGCCAGATTCAAGATGGTCGATACCAACGTGTTCAACGCTCAGGGCCAGCCAACAGGGAGTGCCCAACAGGCCTGGCAGGGCAGTATCCACAGGACCATCATTGCCCACCTGGAAGAACTCGCCGCCCCGGCGCCAAGCGCAAACGCCGACGACGCGCCGTTCGCCTGGCCGTACAGCCACAATCCCGATCGAACGTGCCATGAAGAGGAAGTCAGCACCCCGCGTACGCCGTTGAGCCTGGTGCGCTGAGTCGATGCGTGGGGGGCAGCAGGGACAGGCCGGCGATGCGGCCATGCCCCTGCCGAGTCAAGGGAACGCGGCCCTGCTCAGCGACCATCCACCGAGAAGCGCCCGGCACCGGTGACACTCAACAGCAGCATGCCGCCGACAATGCTCAGGTTCTTGAAAAATTGCGTGGTGTTGGCGGCGCGCTGGGCATCTTCCATGGTCCAGAAGCTATGCCCGATCAGCGCGGTGCCGAGGACGAACAAGGCCATGAGGAACGCCAGTGGTCGGGTGTAGAAGCCCAGCACCAGCAGGATCGCCACGAAAAACTCCATGATCACCGCAATCGCTGCCGCCACCGGTGGCATCGGCGCGCCGAGTGAGGCCATGTAGCCCACCGTGCCTTCGAAGCCGGTCATCTTGCTCCAGCCGGACATGATGAACAGGATCATCAACAAAATGCGCGCAAGCAGGATGATGACGTCTCTCTGATTGTCGAACAGGGTGTAACGCATGGCGGCCATCCTTTTGATGTTTGGTCACTTTACGTTAGCAGTTTTTCCGGGTTGCTCATGGGCCGGTGATTGCGGGCGCTGATCAGCGACTGCTCATCAGCCCATGCAACACGCCAAAGCGCAGACCCGGCTCGGAGGCGGTCATGTGGGAAACCCCGAACACCTTGAACGCGGCCAGCATCAGGGTCAGTCCGCCGGGCAGGATGCTCAGGCGATGGCTGGGTAGGCCGGCGAGCCTGAGCTGACTGACATGGCCCGCCTCCAGCAGGCGCAACAACAGGCGCAGCAGGCCGACATAGGTAATGCCGCCTTTGCCGTCGTCGTTCAGGCCGTTGGCCTTGAGGACCTTGGCCAGCATCCGCGCGGTGCCCGAGGAGCCTATCGCCTGGTTCCAGCCCAGTTTTCGATAGCGACCGGCAATCCGCTCGAACTGCAGGGTGGCGACACGCTCGGCTTCGATCAAGGCTTCAGCGCTGATAGCGCCGCCCTGGAAATACCGTGCGCCGAAGGTGCCGCTGCCAATGGCGATGCTTTCGGTGACCAGGGGCTGATCGCCGCGGCCGAGGATCAATTCGGTGGAGCCGCCGCCAATGTCCACCACCAACCGCCGGCACTCGGTGCCCGGCGTGCGGTGCGCCACCCCGGCATACACCAGGTGCGCCTCCTCCTGACCGGAAATGACGTCGATCGCAAAGCCCAGGTGGCGCTCGGCGTGGGCGAGAAACAGCCGTGCGTTGCTGGCTTCGCGCACGGCGCTGGTGGCCACCGCGCGCACTCGCCCGGCCTCGAATCCGCGCAGCTTCTTGCCGAACCGGGCGAGCGCCTGCCAACCGCGGTCCAGGGCCATTTCGTCCAGGGCACCGGCCTGCAGACCTTCTGCCAGTCGCACCGGCTCACGCAGGGTTTTGACTTCCTGGATCATCAGGCGCTGGTTGCGTTTGACCGACTGGCCAATCATCAGGCGAAACGCATTGGAGCCCAGGTCGATAGCGGCGAATAGCGATGCGTCTTCTTTCACGTGAGGAACTCCTGGCAACTTCGTCCGCCGAGGGCAAAAAACCGGTTTTGGCGATCCTGCACGGGGTAGATGACATCAGGATGACATTGGAAATTTTTCTGACAGACGTTTCGTCACCAGAACGTCACAGTCGCGGGGCTAGCATCGGGGCTTCCAAACGGGTCGGGAGCCTTGAACATGCTGTTAACCAACGACACCCTGATGCATCGCATCCACCGCGAGTTGCTCGACCACAGTGACGAAGAGCTGGAACTGGAGTTGCTGGAAGACGATCACGACCTGGCTTCGCTGTTCGCGGATCAACCGGGCGATACCCCGGCCAAGGCCGAGCGCCGTCGTTACTTCAGCGAGTTGTTCCGTTTGCAGGGCGAGTTGGTCAAGTTGCAAAGCTGGGTGGTGAAGACCGGGCACAAGGTGGTGATTCTGTTCGAAGGCCGCGATGCCGCTGGCAAAGGGGGCGTGATCAAGCGCATCACCCAGCGTCTTAATCCACGGGTCTGCCGGGTCGCGGCGCTTCCCGCGCCGAGTGACCGCGAGCGCACCCAGTGGTATTTCCAGCGCTATGTCTCGCACCTGCCCGCCGCCGGCGAGATCGTCCTGTTCGACCGCAGCTGGTACAACCGCGCCGGTGTCGAGCAGGTGATGGGCTTTTGCAACGAGGAACAGTACGAAGAATTTTTCCGCAGCGTGCCGGAATTCGAGCGGATGCTGGCGCGCTCCGGCATTCAGTTGATCAAGTACTGGTTCTCGATTTCCGACCAGGAACAGCACCTGCGTTTTCTCAGCCGCATTCACGACCCGCTCAAGCAATGGAAGCTCAGCCCGATGGACCTGGAGTCACGGCGCCGCTGGGAGGCCTATACCAAGGCCAAGGAAATCATGCTCGAGCGCACCCACATCAGCGAAGCGCCCTGGTGGGTGGTGCAGGCCGACGACAAGAAAAAGGCCCGGCTCAACTGCATCAGCCACCTGCTCGCGCAGATGCCTTATGAAGAAGTCGAACAGGCCCGCATCGAGCTGCCGCAGCGTCTGCGCCAGGAAGACTATTCCCGCAGCCCCACCCCACCGGACATCATCGTGCCGCAGGTTTATTGAGGCACTTCGTTCCAGGACAAACCGCATCGACTTCATCGCCAGCAGCGGAGCGCCCGGTGTCAGTTGCCCTTGAGCCGATAACTGACCTGGGCGCGGCTCATGCCGAGCATTTGCGCGGCGGCGGTGATATTGCCGCCGGTGCGCTCCATTGCCAGGCGCACCAGGTGCAGTTCGATTTCTGCCAGGGGCTGGTTGAGGGTCCGCTGGCGTCCGGAGACGAAAGCCTGCAACCCCTCCAACAGCGGATCGCCCGATACCCGGTCGGCGACGGGCGCTGGAGTCGGTGACCTCCCCGTCGCCAGCGCAGATCACTCCGCGCTCGATCAGGTTCTGCAACTCGCGAATGTTGCCGGGAAACCGATAGGTCAGCAGCGCATTCACCAACCTTGTGCTGAACCCCGCCAAACGCCGCCCATGGCGCTGACTGAAGTGACGCAGAAAGTAGCTCATCAGCAACGGAATATCTTCGCGCCGCTCACGCAACGGCGGCAGGCTGATCGGGAACACGTTCAGGCGGTAGACAACGCCTGGCAGGTGTTCAAATGGGGTTATGGGCCAACCCTGGACAGGAATTCGGCCTGTACAACTGGCGTGGCGGCGGTGGCTCGATGTGGTTCGCGCTGTTTGTGGGAGCGAGCCACATTGGGCCTGGCGGGCGTTTTTTCAGATCAAAAACGGCAACGGCGCTCTCGCCGCCCGAATGGCTGCGAGGCGTTGATCGGCTTCTGGCAGCAGGTAGGCAAAGAAGAAACGCGCGGTTTCCAGTTTGTTGGCACGCAGTGGATCGCTGTCAGGTAACAGGCGAGACACCCGTGCCGCTCTCGCCCAGGAAAACCCCAACAGCGCCACGCCACACAGGCGCAGGAAATCGCCAGCGGCTCGATACGGGTATTCGCGCTCCGTGACGGCGAGGTCCCCTATCTCAAGTTGCACTGTCTCGAGTTTGTCGCACAGCTGCACCAGCTCAGCGCCAAAGCGGGTGTCGTTACAGGCCAGTTCGGCCTCTTCGCGCATGACCGCCAACAGTTGGCCAAAGGCGCGACCTTCATCCCCCAGCACTTTGCGCAGCAGCAGGTCATTGGCCTGGATTTCGTTGCTGCCCTCGTAAATCATCGCGATCCGGCTG
The DNA here is from genome assembly GCF_019212185.1 of Pseudomonas fluorescens. Taxonomy (NCBI): domain Bacteria; kingdom Pseudomonadati; phylum Pseudomonadota; class Gammaproteobacteria; order Pseudomonadales; family Pseudomonadaceae; genus Pseudomonas; species Pseudomonas fluorescens. The sequence continues at coordinate 2,505,250 of NZ_CP078138.1, read as the reverse complement.
TCGCGCAGGGTCTGTTCGATGGCGAACTCGCTGACGTAGCCGTAGCCACCGAACACCTGCAAGGCGTTGCTGGCCAGGCGAAAACCCTGCTCGGTGAAGAACGCCTTGATCACCGGCGTCAGCAGCTCCGCCAGTTGCAAGGCGCGCTGACGAGTGGGCAGATCCTCGGCCTGCTCGGACTGATCCAACAAATGCGCCGCCCAGTAACCGACCGCACGCATGCCCTCGGCATAGGCCCTCAGTTCCAGCAACACCCGGCGCATGGCCGGATGAAAATGAATGGGGTCGGCCACTTCGGCTTCGACTTCGACCGGGCGAGCGGGCGCACGCATTTGCTTGCGTTCCAGCGCATAGGCAGAGGCGTTCTGCGACGCCGACTCGGCATGCCCCAGGCCCTGCAGGCCGACATGCAAGCGCGCCGAGTTCATCATCACGAACATCGCCGCCAAACCGCGATTGGCCTCGCCGATCAGCCAGCCTTGAGCACCGTCGAACACCAGCGAACAGGTGGCACTGCCCTTGATGCCCATCTTGTGTTCGATGCCATCGCAGCGCACGGCATTGCTCAATCCGCCATCCAGACGCTTGGGCACCAGGAACAGCGACACGCCCCGGCTCCCGGAGGGTGCTCCGGGCAAGCGGGCCAGCACCAGGTGCAGGATGTTCTCGGTCAGGTCATGTTCGCCGCCGGAGATGAACAGCTTGCTGCCGCTCAATCGATAACTGCCGTCGTCCTGGGGTTCGGCGCGACAACGCAGCAGGCCGACATCACTGCCGGCCTGAGGTTCGGTCAGGCACATGGTCGGCAGCGTTTCGCCGCTGACAATCGACGGCAGGTAGCGTTGCTGAATCCACTCTGGCGCGTGGGTCTTGAGGCACAGGTAGGCGCCATGGGCGATTCCGGTGTACATCGCCCAGGCGTGGTTGCTGGCGTAGAGCATTTCCTGCAAGGCGGCATCGAGCAGTTGCGGCAGGCCCTGGCCACCGAAGGTTTCAGCACAGGCCAGGGCCGGCCAGCCACCGTCGACATAGGCTTGGTAGGCCTGGGCAAAACCGTCCGGCGTGGTCACCTGGCCACTCTCGAAACGGCACCCCTGGCGGTCACCACTGCTGTTGAGCGGCGCCAGTACCTGCGCACTGAAGCGTCCGGCCTCTTCCAGCACCTGGCAGGCCAGTGGCAAGTCGAGAGCCTCGAAGGCCGGCATCTGCTGCCAGGCCTCTGGGGCTTGCAGCCACTGTTCAAAGACAAATTGCATGTCGCGCAACGGCGCCTGGTACTGCCACATGGCACACCTCGAGTCATCAAATAGGAGGAACCGCGCGATGCTTCAGCCGCGAAAATCCGGGTTTTCGATCAGCACGGCCATGCCCTGCCCGCCGCCGACACAGGCAGCAGCAATGCCGTAACGCAGATTTCGCTCGCGCAGTTGCCGGGCCAGGGTCAACACCAGGCGCAAGCCGGTGGCGGCCAAGGGATGCCCAAGGGCAATCGAACCACCACGACGGTTGAGCCGCTCGCCCTCCAGCTCCAGCGATTGAGCCACCGCCAGCACTTGGGCGCCCTGCGCCTCGTTGATTTCGAACAGGCCGATGGCGTCCAGGCTCAGCCCGGTAAGCTGCAGCAGCAACTGGATCGCCGGAACCGGGCCGATGCCCATGAACTCCGGCGCTACCCCGACCACCGCCGTCGCCAACAAATTCGCCAGCGGCGGACGGTCGCTCAGGCAAGTGCGACCGACCAGCGCCGCCGCTGCGCCGTCGACCACCGCACAGCTGTTGCCGGCGGTCTGCAAGCCCTCGGGGTGAATCGCCGTTAGCCGGGCCAGCGCCGGCAGATCGGTGGGACGCGGGTGACTGTCCGCAGTGACCGCCTCGCAGCGTCGCGGCAGGGCAATGCCTCGCGGCTGATAGCCCTGCAACTCAAACACTTCATTGCACACTGCGACTATTTCCGCGTCGAACCAGCCGCTGCCTTGCGCCTGCAAAGCCAACTGGTGACTGTCGAGGGCGAAGCGGTCCACCGCCTCGCGGCTCAGGCCGTGACGCCGGGCGAGGTTTTCTGCGGTGGCGATCATGTCCAGTCCCGGGGCCGGGTCGTAGAGCGCTTCCCAGAGGAAATCCTTGAACTCCACCGGCGCCCCGAGACGAAATCCGCCGCGATGGCTGTAGGCGGCAATCGGGTTGCGCGACATCGATTCGCTGCCTACGCACAGCGCCAGTTGCGCGCCCGCGCCAATCTGCTCGCCCGCCTGGCGCAGCAGTTCGAAACCGGTGGCACAGATGCGCTGCACCGCCAGTGCCGGCACTTGTTGCGGCACGCCGCTGTAGAGCCCGATATGGCGTGGCAGCATGTAGGCGTCGAAGCTGGCCTGAGCCATGGAGCCGGCCAACACCGAGTCGACCGCCTCTGGCGCCAGCCCGCTACGGGCCAGCACCTCACGACCGACCTTGATCCCCAGATCGATCGGCGAGACCTGGGCCAGCGCCCCGCCGACATCGACCCAGGGCGTGCGCACCGCGTCGAGAATCGCTACATCGTTGAATGCGCAAAACTGCCCAGCGCTACTCATGGACGTGGCCCGGCACGCAGGATCGAGGGCTCTTCACCGCGATACAGCGCCTCGACCTGCTCCGCACGCCACTGCAACACCGCTCGCTGGTTGATTGAGCCTTTGTCGGTGATTTCTCCGCGATCAATCGACGCCGGCTCGTCGAGCAACGCGATCCACTCCAGGCGGCTGGCATTGCCGCTGGCGTCACGATTGAGCCGCTGCAGCCAGTCACCGAACCACTGGCGCACGGGCGCGCTGGCCAGTACCTGGGCGTCACTGGCATCAGCCGCGAGCCCCGCCAGGCGGCGGCATTCGTACAGGCGCGGGAACACCAGGGCGCCCAGGCATTCGCGGTCCGGCGCGGTCACCACCAGGTCCTGGACATAGGGCGAGCCCTCCAGCACCGCGCGATTGCGCAGCGGGCCAACGCTGACGAAAACTCCGGACGACAACTTGAAGTCTTCGGCAATGCGCCCGTCGAACATCAAGCCTTGTTGCGGCGCATGGGGGTTGGCCAGCTTGAGTGCGTCACCGGAACAGTAATAGCCCTGCTCGTCGAACACTTCGGCGGTCTGCTGCGGCGAGCGCCAGTAGCCGGGCATGATGTGCGGCCCACGGAAGCGCCCTTCGAGCTTGCCTTCCTTGGGTACCAGGCGTACCTCGCAGCCCGGCGCCGGCAAGCCGATGTAGCCGGCCATCGACAAAGGCCCGGTGGTGAAGGTGCAGGACGGCGAGGCCTCGGTCATGCCGAGTCCGGCCATCATTCGGATGCGCTCGCCACAGTGCTGTTCGGCGACCCGGTCGAGGCGATCCCAGATGCTTTGCGACAGCCCGGCGGCGGCGAAGAAAAACAGGCTGACGCGCTTGAAAAAACTGGCGCGCAGTTCAGCGTCCTGCTCCAGCGCCGAGACCAATTCTTCCCAGCCCTTGGGCACCGTCAGGTAAGCGGTGGGCGAGATTTCCTTGAGATTGCGCAGGGTCTGGGCAAAACCCTGGGCGGTCGGCTTGCCGTCATCCAGATAGAAACTGCCGCCGTTGTACAGGACGATGCCGAGGTTGTGGCTGCCGCCGAAGGTGTGGTTCCACGGCAACCAATCCACCAGCACCGGCGGTTCTTCGCCGAACACCGGAAAGGTCTGCAACAGCATCTGCTGGTTGGCGCAGAGCATGCGCTGGGTGGTGATCACCGCCTTGGGCAGGCGGGTCGAGCCGGAGGTGAAGAGAAACTTGGCAATGGTGTCTGGCCCAGTGGCGGCAAACGCGGCTTCAGCCTCGGCGCCACCCGGTTGCTCCAGCAGGCTGGCGAAACTCACCTGAGGACGCCCGGCCACCTCGCCGCGCACGCTGATCAGCGGCGTATCCTGGGGCAGCACGGCGTCGATGGCGCGGCCATAGGCGGCCGCGTCACTGACAAACACCAGGCCCGGTTGCAGCAGTTCGCAGACGTGGCGCAGCTTGGAGTAATCCTGGGACAGCAGCGAGTAAGCCGGCGACACCGGGCAGTAGGGAATGCCGGCGTACATGGCGCCCAGGGCCACTTGCAAATGTTCGATGTCATTGCCCGACAGCAGCACCAGCGGCCTCTCGGCCGACAGTCCGTAGCCGAGCAGGGATTGGGCGATGGCCCGCACGCTGTCGAGCATCTGCGCGTAACTCACCCGCCGCCAGTCACCGCCATCCTGGCGGGCGGCAATAAAGGTCTGATCGGGACGCACTCGGGCCCAATGCAGCAAACGGTCGAGCAAGCGCGGGGGCATCTCGGCCAGGGGTTCGAGGGAGCGCATGTGCAGTTCGCCGTGGCGCTGCGTGACCTCGACCGCTGCGCCACCGATGGACACGTGGCGATAGCGCGGAGCGCTGGCTGGGGCGTGGGATTGCAAACTGGATTCGGAACTCAAGTGCCTGTTCTCCGTCGAGGCACACCAGGACCGAGCCACACTCGGGTGACTCATCGCTGGCATGGCAGCCGTTGGCTGCAGCCTTGTTATTGTTATTTCGGTGATGCTGGCGGGCGACGGCTTTGCGTGGAAGACGCCGCCCACCGTGTTGCCGGTTCAGATCGGATAGTGCCGTGGACCATTCTGGAGGGTGACCCAGCGCAACTGAGTGAAATGCTCAATCGATGCCTTGCCGCCAAAACTGCCGTAGCCGCTGGACTTGACCCCGCCAAAAGGCATTTGCGCTTCGTCGTGCACGGTCGGGCCGTTGATGTGGCAGATGCCCGATTCGACCCGCTGGGCCAGGGCCAGGGCACGGCCGGTGTCACGACTGAAAATCGCCGCCGACAAACCGAACTCGGAGTCGTTGGCCAGTTGCAACAGCGCTTCATCACCCTCGCCGCGCAGCACCACCGCCACCGGGCCGAAGGACTCTTCGCGGTACAAACGCATGCTCGCGTCGACGCCGTCGAGCAGGGTCGGCTGCAAGATGCTGCCCTCCAGTTGCCCGCCGATCACCAGGCGCGCGCCCTTGGCCACGGCATCATCGATCAACGCTTTGATCCGCGTGCCAGCGCTGGCGTCCACCAGCGAACCGAGCACCGACTCCGGGTCGGCAGGATCACCGGCGCGCAGGGTCTCGACCTTGGCCGCCAACTGGGCGACAAAGGCGTCGGCCACCTTGGCATCGACAATCAGGCGCTCGGTGGACATACAGATCTGTCCCTGGTTGAAGTAGGCGCCAAACGCCGCCGCCTGCACGGCAGCCTCCAGGTCGGCATCGTCGAGCACCAGCAACGGTGCCTTGCCGCCCAACTCGAGCAACGCCGGTTTGAGGTGGCGTGCCGAGAGCTCGCCGACAATGCGCCCGACGTGGGTCGAACCGGTGAAATTGACCCGGCGTACGGCCGGGTTGGCAATCAGGCGCTCGACAATCTGTGCCGCATCCGCCGGCGCATTACTGATGACGTTGACCACACCATCGCCCAGGCCGGCGTCCTGCAGCACCTGGCCGATCAAGCGATGCACCGCCGGACTCAGCTCGGAAGCCTTCAGCACCACGGTGTTGCCACAGGCCAGCGGCATGGCAATCGCCCGGGTGGCGAGAATCACCGGGGCGTTCCAGGGGGCGATGCCCAGCACCACGCCACAGGGTTGGCGCAGGGCCATGGCGAAACTGCCGGGAACGTCCGAGGGAATCACTTCACCATTGACCTGGGTGGTCATCGATGCCGCTTCACGCAGCATGTTGGCCGCCAGCCGTACGTTGAACCCGTACCAGTTGGCCATGGCGCCGGTCTCGCCCGCCGCCTCGATGAACTCGCCGCTGCGCGCCTGCAATTGTTCGGCGGCCTTGAGCAAACGGCTGCGCCGTTCATTGGGCGCCAGCGCGGCCCACGCGGGAAACGCTTGCTGGGCAGCGGCCACGGCGGCGTCGGCATCTTCCAGGGTGGCGGCGGCAACCCGCGACACCAACTCGCCAGTCACCGGGTTGCGGCGCTCGAAGGTTCGACCGTCGCGCGCGGGGCACGACTGGCCGCCAATCAGCAGGGGCACGTCCAGCATGGTGATTCCTCTTTATCGTCTTTATCGGAATGCTTAGCAGTGATGTAAACGCAGCTTCAGGGCGCACTCGCCTTCGCGCAATGCGCCCGCAGCGTCGTCCTTCAGCGTTTATACGCTTGCAGGCCAGGCTTGATGCTCTTGTCGTCGAGGAATTGCTTCATGCCCTGCTCGCGACCGCCTTCGGTGTCCAGCAAACGCGACTGATCGAGCTTGGCGTACAGGTAATCCTCGTTCTGCTCCCAGGTCAGTTCGCGGCAGCGTTTGAAACCGTGTTTGGCGGCACGCAGCACCACCGGGTTTTTTTCGAGCAGGTTACGCGCCAGCTCGATGGTGACTTCGCGCAGTTGCGCCAGGGGCACGCTTTCGTTGACCAGGCCCATCTCGGCGGCTTTCTGCCCACCGAAGGTCTTGCCGGTCATGATGTAGTAGAGCGACTGGCGGTGGCCCACGGTGTCGGCCATGGCCTTGCTCACCAGGTTGCCCGGCGGGATACCCCAGTTGATTTCCGAGAGACCGAAGGTTGCTTCGTCGGCGCAGATCGCCAGGTCGCAGGCCACCAGCGGGCTGAAACCGCCGCCGAAGCACCAGCCATTGACCATGGCGATGGTCGGCTTGGCGTACATGCGCAGCAGTTTCCATTGCCATTGCGAGGCTTCGCGGCGGATTTTTTCCTGGAGGATTTCCGGGCCGGCGTCCACTTCGCGGAAGTATTCCTTGAGGTCCATGCCTGCGGTCCAGGCTTCGCCCGCACCGGTCAGCACCAGCACACCGGCGGCAGGGTCCTGCTCGAGGGTTTCCAGAACATCGATCATCTCGCGGTTCAGGGTCGGGCTCATCGCGTTGCGTTTTTCCGGGCGATTGAGGATGACAAACGCGATGCCGTCTTCGATTTCGACCTTGACCGTTTTCCAGCGACCTTCGTATGTGCTCATGGCGATGCTCTCTTGTTCTGGGTTTTGAAGATGACTCGAAATTAAAGCAGCGAATTAGTTATGTCAATTAACTATTAATTGATTTAACCAATTTTCTCGCAGGTGATGGACTGGTCGGTCTTGGCGCCGAGCGATATTGGCCGTAGCAATCACCGGCCAAGGTCGGCAAACTAGATAGTCTTGTTAACCTCCACTCTTCAGGACTTCCCCGCAATGGCCAAGCCCTCCCCCCTCGCCGAGTCGGTCGAGGCTGCGTCGACTCCCGCCGAGACCCAGGCGCCCATGGATTCGGCGCTGAATGATCTGATCGGCTACGCCATGCGCCGTGCGCAACTGAAACTGTTCCAGAACCTGATCAGCCGTCTCTCGGCCCACGATCTGCGCCCCGCGCAATTCTCGGCGCTGGCGATCATCAATCAAAACCCCGGCCTGATGCAGGCCGACCTGGCCCGGGCCCTGAGCATCGAGCCGCCCCAGGTGGTACCGCTGCTGAATAAGCTGGAGAGCCGGGCGCTGGCAGTGCGCGTACGCTGCAAGCCGGACAAGCGCTCGTACGGGATATTCCTCAGCAAGACCGGCGAGACCCTGCTCAAGGAACTGAACCAGATCGCCGCCCAAAGCGACCTCGACGCCACCTCGGCACTGGACGACCAGGAACGCGACGAGCTGCTGCGGCTGCTGAAGAAGATTTATCAGGAATAGAAAATCTGAAGGGTGGGAGCGGGCCTGTGGGGCCTTGAGCCTTGCGCCAGCAGTGCCTACGCCTCGCTGGCAAGCCAGCGCCTACAGGGGCTGCAAGCTCCACAGCCTCTGTGATTAACACCAAACCCACTGTAGGAGCGAGCCCGCTCGCGATGGGGCCATCAGCCCCACCGCAACACGCGCACTCACCAGATCGGCAAGGTATAGGTCACCAGAAACCGCGTCTGGTTTTCATCGCGGAAGGCGGCGCCAGTGGGGAAGTCATTGCGGTAGATTGCCTTGCGCGCCACCAGGCCGACGTTTTTCAGCGGACCGCTTTGCACCACGTAGCCCAGCTCCATCTGGAACTCGCGCTCCTTGCGGTCTTCGGCGTTGAAGGCTTTCAACTCGATGTTGTCGCCGCGCAGGTAGCGCAACCGGCCCCGCAGCCCGGGCACGCCGGAGGCGGCGAAGTCGTAGTCATAGATCGCCTGCCAGGTGCGCTCCTTGGCATTGAGAAAGTCCGACGCCATGGTCAGCTCACTCATGCCCATCAGCTCGGTCCCGGAGATGTAGGGCGTCGCCGTGTCACCGCTGGAATGCATGTAGCCGACGCCCAGGCGGTGGCCGCCATAGCGGTAGCTGAACAGCGCCGAAAGGTTGCGGTTATCGACGTCACCGGCCTTGGCGCTGCCATCCTCGCGACTGAAAAAACTGCGCAGGTCGCTGGTCAGGGTGCCGCCACCCAGGGGCAGGTCATGCAGCAAGGCAAAGGTGTCCTGCTGGTACAGGTCCGTCGCCTCGGCGTGATAGACCCGCAGGCTCAGTTCCTTGTTGACCTGATAATCACCGCCCACATAGGCCATGTGCGAGGTCGTGGCCGTGGCGTTGAAGCGCCGGTTGGGCGAGGCGACCGTCATCGACTCGTAGTTGGTGGAGTTGCGCTTGTTGATCCGATCGATGTAGCCAGTGTTGAACGTCAGGCCGTCGATGTCTTTCGAACTCAGGATGGTGCCGCGAAAGGTTTGTGGCAGCAAGCGCGAGGGACTGGCAAAGGCAAACGGCAGGAAGATCGACACATCCCCGCTCTTCACCGTGGTCTGGGCAAACCGCAGCTTGCCGGTCGGCGCCAGACGTGAGTATTCGTCTGCTGCACGGTTGTCACTGGCCGACACCGGCAGCAACTCGGTGCCGCTGCGATCCGGCGAGGAGTCGAGCTTGACCCCCATCAGCCCGCGCACGTCCAGGCCAAACCCCACCGGCCCTTCGGTAAAACCCGACTCCATGTTCATGATGAAACCCTGGGCCCACTCCTTCGCGGCGGACTTGGCCCCATCGTCCTTGTATTGGCGGTCCATGTAGTAATTGCGCAGGGTCAGGGTGCCATGGCTGTCGTCGATAAAGCCCGCGGCGCGAAGCTGGGTGGGCAGTACGCTCAAGCCGAGAAGGGTCAGGACCAGCCCGCGACTGATGCCGGGAACACAAGGGGCTGGCGCCGTCACAATGTCGTGCGTGCGGAGATTTGGCATGTTTCGATTTCCATTTTTTATTGTTGTTGGGGCTGCCGGAGAAGCTCAGTGCAGCCGGCTTCGCGGACAGAGAATGGAAACAGCCGACAAGCCCTGTCAATGGCGAATGACCGATAATCGAACATTAATATTATTATCTATTTCACATACCTAAGCTGATTGATGCGCTTAACCATTGATTTAAAAGGGCAATTTAACGAGCCAATGGATTTTTCTCTGCCGCTTCATTTTTTAGTTATCTTTGTTATCTTATTCACCAGCAGCCAGCCCCAGCGTGCGCCATGCGCCGGGACGGCTCGACTCCACAACAAAAACAACAATGAGGTTCCATCCATGGACAGCCCATCGCGTCGTTCGACGCTGACAATCGCTTTGTGCTTTATCGTTGCGCTGATCGAAGGTTTCGACCTGCAAGCCGCCGGCACAGCTGCCGCCGGGCTGCGCCAGAGCTTTGCCCTGGATCCGAAGATGATGGGCTGGGTGTTCAGCGTCGGGATCATCGGCCTGCTGCCGGGTGCATTCTTTGGCGGCTGGATCGCCGATCGCATCGGTCGCAAGAAAATCCTCGTCAGTGCCGTGCTGCTGTTTGGTGTGTTTTCCCTGTGCACCGCCTATGTCGAGAGCTACACCAGCCTGCTGCTGGTGCGCTTCCTGACCGGTCTGGGCCTGGGCGCTGCCCTGCCTAACCTGATCGCCCTGTGCGCCGAAGCCGTCAGTGAGCGCAACCGTGGCACCGCCATCAGCGTCATGTATTGCGGTGTGCCTTTGGGGGGTGCGCTGGCGGCGGTGGTGGCGATGTTTTCCAGCGAACACTGGCAAACCACCTTCATCATCGGCGGCCTGGCGCCCTTGCTGATCGTGCCCTTGATGGCCCTGCTGCTGCCGGAGTCCACTGCCTTCCGCCAGCAACACTCGACCACCGACACCTCGCGCCCCTCCAGCGTCCAGGCGCTGTTCGGCGAAGGCCGTACCCGCAACACCCTGGCCTTGTGGCTGAGCTACTTCTTCACCCTGACCGTGATGTACATGCTGCTCAACTGGCTGCCGTCACTGCTCATCGCCCAGGGCTTCAGCAAACCCCAGGCGGGCATGGTGCAGATGCTGTTCAACATCGGCGGCGCACTGGGCTCACTGCTCGGTGGCCTGCTCCTGGACCGTTGCAATGGCACCAAAGTGGTACTGGGCGTGTATGCCGGGTTGCTGGCAGCGCTCGCAGGCGTCGGCCTGGCCGTGGGCATCGTGCCGATGGCCATCGCCGGCTTTGCCGCAGGCTTGTTCGTCATGGCCGCGCAGCTGGTGCTCTATGCACTGGCGCCGCCGTCCTACCCGACTGCAGTACGCGCCACCGGCGTCGGCGCCGCGGTAGCCATCGGTCGTCTGGGTTCGGTGGCCGGTCCATTGGCTGCGGGGCAGATTCTGGCCGCCGGTGCGGGGACTACCGGGGTGTTGTTGGCGACTTCGCCTGGATTGGTGATTGCGGCGCTGGCGATTTTGACGGTGATTGGGCGGACGGGGGCAACTGAAGAGGGGCAACTGAAAACCGCTAATTAAACCGCCTGACACAGGCAGAGATTAGCACTCGCAGGACTCGCGACGGTCGCCATCGGACCGTCGCGAGTCCTGCGCAACTTCTTCGCATGAACTGACCACGACGACCAAGTCATCCCTCCCTCAAGCCGCCACCCCCCGCCCATTACCGCTGCTACTCACCTCAAACTGCCCCACCAGCTTCTGCAGTTTGTTGGCATTGAGCCTCACGGTCTCGGCACTGCCTTGCAACACCACCACCGTCTGGCGCATTTGCGCGGAGGACTGGTCGACCTGTTTGATGGTCTTGCCGTAATCGAGGCTGCGATTGTTGAGCTGTTGAATGATCGCAAACATGCTTTCCACCGCCTGGTGCAACTGCACATTTTCCGAGGAGGCATCTTCAGCCAGGCGCAGGCTGTTATCGACGTCGGTGACGCCCTCCTTCATGAAACTCACGGCATTCTGCGTTTCGTTCTGCAAGCCTTCGACCATCTGCCGAATATCGTCGGCGGCCCGGGAGGTGCGTGCGGCGAGACTGCGCACCTCATCGGCGACCACGGCAAAGCCTCGTCCATGTTCGCCGGCGCGCGCGGCCTCGATGGCGGCATTGAGTGCCAGCAGGTTGGTCTGGTTGGTAATGTCGCTGATCAGCCCGGTGATGTTGCCGATTTGCGCCATGCGGCTGTCGAGCAACTGCACGCTTGAAGATGAGCGCTCGACCACATCGCGAATCGACTGGGTGCCCGCCTGCACGGCAAGAAACTGCTCGCGGGCACGGCTGACAACTTCGTCCATGGCCTGCTTCATTTGCTCGGCGCTGGCGGAGGCTTGCTGGATCTCGCCCAATTGATCCTCGACGATGATCATCATGTGGTGCACCGCTTCGGCCACCTCGGCGCAAGTGAAACCCGCTTCCTGACTGCGGCCCAACATCATCTGATTAGTGCTGCCGACGTTGCTGCTGGCCTTCACCACTTGCCCGACCACCGAGTCCAGATTGTCGATGAAGCTGTTGATCCAGCGCCCCATGTCACCGGTCTCGTCGTTGGCCATCCGCGTGGTGTCGAGGCGCTGACGCAGGTTGCCCTCGCCCTCGGCGATGGTCCTGATCACCCCAGTCATCTCGCTCAATCGCTGTGCAAGCCGTTTAGGCCCCCACAGGCTGAACAGCAGCGCGGCGCCGACCATGCTCAACACCTCGAGCGTATCGATCACTCCCTGTGCCAGGCCGCTGTAATGCTGGACCGCGAAGTTGCAAGCGAAGAGCCCGGTCATGGTCGCCAGATAGGGTTTCATCAAGCCGTAGCTGAGTGAGCGTCGGCGGTAAACTTCCTCCAGGTCGGCCTCGCACATCATGCCCCAGCGATCCGGTGAGCCTGGCAACTGGAACGTGACGCCCTTGCCCACCACCGGGATGTGCCGGTAGTCCGAGTAACCGGGATAGGTGACGAACAGATTGGAACCCTTGCGAATGGTTTCGCGCACTCCCGGGTGCAACTCCTGAGTCGCCGGGTCGGTAAAGCGCAGTTCCAGTTCAGTGTGCCGCTGGATCTGCACGGTCTTGTAAGGCGTGTGCACGCCACTTTTCAGGTTTTCGCCGTGGGTGAAGGTGCCGTCCTCGAAACGCGAACGCGACAACGCGGTGCCTGGGGCGATCGCCGGATCAAAGCGTGATTGCGCCATGAACAAGTAATTGTCGCCGGACTCGGCATAGATGTGCCCGGCCTCGCGCTGGATCAGATCACCCAACACATCGTTCGGCACGCGCCCGCAGAGGCAGCCCAGGACTTTTCCATCAACCTTCAGCGGCTGATAAAACATAAGGGTGACTTCATCGTGAAAACGTGAAGTCGAGGGACCGATTTGCAAGGTCAATGGATCGCTGTAAGGACCGTGCAGAAACGGCGCCTTCAACCCTTCGGCCAGGGTGCGGGTTTTGCCGAGCGGATGATTGACGCGTCCGCCCCAGGTTGAAGCAATGACGGCGCCGTCGGCAGCCACGACAAACAGCTCGGAAAAGTCTTCGGCCTGAGCGAGCTTGTCCAGCAGCGACGCACTGTCGATATGGGCAAAATCCCGAGCCAGATGTTCCGCCAGCTCCGCCAGGTGCTCCCAATGCTCGCGCGTCCAGTTGTGCAGCAACTGCACGCGGGTGTGGGCAATGGCTTCAAAGGTTTGTTCGATCACCGGGTAAGCCGACCGATTGAGTCGGCATGACCAACCCAGGGCGATCTTTCCGGTTTTGCCGAACCAGGGTAACCAGTGCTTTTCGCTGGAAGATAACTGCATGGCCTGACTTGAAAGCGACATCTACCTCTCCAACCGCGACAGGGGAATGGCAAATTGACAGCAACTATCAAGCCAAGTCGTAAGCATCCTAAGCATTTTCATGGATCGCAGGAAATGCTTGGGTTGAAGGCGTTCTGTCGGCCTTGGTCAGTCAGAACGCCTGCTTCAACGTGAGGCGAAAAGCGTCAGGTGCCCTGCAATGGCGCTGGTTCAGGCTTGATCCTGTACCAAAGGGCGTACATCGCTGGCAGAAACACCAGGGTCAGCACAGTGCCGGCGAACGTACCGCCAATCAGGGTGTAGGCCAGCGTCCCCCAGAACACCGAGTGGGTCAGCGGAATGAATGCCAGCATCGCTGCCAACGCGGTGAGAATCACCGGTCGCGCGCGCTGCACGGTGGCTTCGACCACAGCGTTGTAGGGCGACAGGCCGGCTTGCTCGTTGGAGTGAATCTGGCCGATGAGGATCAGCGTGTTGCGCATCAGAATCCCCGACAGGGCAATCAGTCCCACCAGGGCGTTTATCCCGAACGGCTGCTGGAACAGCAGCAGAATGGGTACCACGCCAATCAGGCCCAACGGCGCAGTGGCGAACACCATCATCATGGCCGACATCGAGCGCACCTGAAGGACGATGGTCAGTAACATCAGCGCGATCATGATCGGGAACAATGGCAGCAAAGCTTTGTTCGCTTTGCCCGACTCCTCGATCGCGCCGGCCACTTCAATGCGGTAGCCCGCCGGTAGCCTTTCGATGGTCGGCTGCAACTGGGTGATCAAGGCGTTGGAGACATCGGGGGGCTGCAGACCTTCAGCCACGTCAGCGCGCACGGTGATGGTCGGTGTCCGGTCACGACGGCGCAGGATGGGCTCCTCCATGCGCACATCCACCGTCCCGACCTGGGACAGCGACACACGCTGGCCTTGGGCACCGGTCAGGGTGAAGGCGGCAATTTTCGAGGGATCCAGACGGGTCTCGCCAGCGGAGCGGGCCACCACCTGAACCCCACGAATGTCCTCACGGACTTCGGTGACAGGCACTCCGGTCAGCAGGAACTGCAACTGTTGCGCGACATCGTTCGAGGTCAGGCCGAACGCTTGCAGGCGATCCTGATCCAGGCTGAGATGCAGTGCCGGTGTCCGCTCACCCAGGTCGGTGTTGACGGTCCTCGTCAGCGGACTGGCGGTCATGACTTCACGCACCTGCCCGGCGATATCGCGCAACACCGCAGGGTCGGCGCCCATCACGCGAAAGGCCACCGGATAGGGTGAATAAGGACCAAATACCAACTGCGTGACTCGCACTCGCGCTTCAGGTGCCAGACCATCGGCCACGGCTTGTCTGAGGCGCAGCTTGAGCGCCTCACGCTCCTGCTCATTGGCGGTCAGGATGACGATTTTTGCGAAGGACGGATCGGGCAGTTCAGGGGCCATCGCCAGGTAGAAGCGCGGCGCGCCCTGGCCAATATAAGCGGTGACGATCCTGGCCTCCGGCTGCCGGGCCAACCATGCCTCGACCTTGGCCGCCGCTCCGTCAGTCTGCTCGATAGAGGTGCCGTAGGGCATCTGCACTTCAACCAGCACCTCGGGTCGGTCGGACGTCGGGAAGAACTGCTTGTTGACCACGCCCATGCCCAGGACTGCCACGATAAACAGGCCGACCACGGAGGTCGCGACCAAGCCTTTGCGGCGGATCACAGCGCCCAGCAGGCGTCGGAAACGCTGGTAGTTGAGTGTCCCGTAAATGGCCGCGTGCCCGCCTTCAGGCACCTTGACCTGCGGCAGCAGCTTGACTCCCAGGTACGGGGTAAACACCACGGCCACCACCCAGGAAGTGATCAGGGCAATGCCGACGATCCAGAACATGTTCGCGGTGTACTCACCGGCAGTCGACTTGGCGAAACCGTTGGGCATGAAGCCGATGGCCGTGACCAGCGTCCCCGACAACATCGGCGCGGCCGTATGGCTCCAGGCATACGCGGAGGCCTTGATGCGGTCATAGCCCTCCTCCATCTTCACCACCATCATCTCGATGGCAATGATTGCATCGTCCACCAACAGCCCCAGTGCCAGTATCAGCGAGCCCAGGGTAATCCGGTCGAAGTCCTTGCCCGTGGCCGCCATGACAATGAACACCGCGGCCAGGGTCAGCGGGACCGCAGCAGCCACCACCACCCCGACCCGCCAGCCCATGCTGAGAAAGCACACCAGCAGCACCACGCCCAGGGCAGCAAAGAACTTCACCATGAACTCGTTGACGGATGCGTCGATATTCACCGCCTGATCCGTGACCTTGGTCAGGCTCATGCCCAACGGCATCTGCTGGTTGATCGCGGTCGCCTCGGCCTCCAGCGATTTGCCCAGATCGAGACCGTTCCAGCCATCGCGCATGACCACGCCGAGCAACAATGCCGGCTCGCCATTGTTGCGCACCAGGAACGTCGCCGGGTCTTCATAACCGCGCTTGACCTCAGCCACATCGGACAACTTGAGGGTTCTGCCCTGCACCGTCAGCGGGGTATTACGAATTTTCTGCAAATCATCGAACGCGCCATCCAGGCGAATGAAAACCTGCGGCCCCTTTGCTTCAACCGAGCCCGCCGGGGTGATCATGTTCTGCGTGTTCAACGCACTGAAAATGTCTCGAGCGGAAATGCCTAGCGTTGCCAGGCGCTCATAGGACAGCTCGAGAAAAATCCGCTCAGCCTGTTCACCGATGATGTTGACCTTCTTCACCCCCGCCACATGCAGCAGGCGCTGGCGCAAGCTCTCGGCTTCACGCACCAGCAGACGTTGCGGCTCGCCCTTGGCCTTGAGCGCGTAGAGCGCGAAAGTGACGTCGGAGTATTCATCATTGACCATCGGGCCGATCACCCCGGCCGGCAACCCCCTCTGCTCATCGAGGATTTTCTTGCGCGCCTGGTAAAACTCCTCCTGGACGGCTGAAGGCGGCGTGCTGTCGAGCAGATAAACCGTGGTGAAGGCCAGGCCGGGGCGGGTGAAGGTCTCGGTCCGGTCGTACCAACGCAGTTCCTGCATGCGTTTTTCCAGCTTTTCCACCACCTGGTCCTGCATCTCCTGGGCTGTCGCCCCGGGCCAGGCGGTGACCAACGTCAATTGTTTAATGGTGAATGCAGGGTCTTCCGCACGCCCCAGTTTGAAGAAGGCAAACAAGCCACCGACGGAAATCAGCAGGATCAAGAACAAGGTGATTGAACGTTCGCGTACGGCCAGTGCCGAGAGATTGAAGCCGCTCATCGACTCACCTCAACCACGGCTTTTTGCGTGGCGCCGGCAGGCTCAGTCCTGACCTCGTCGCCCTCGCTCAAAAGGTGCGCGCCCAAAGCGACGACACGATCCCCCACCCGCAGATCACCCGTCACCCGCACACTGCCCTCGTTATTCAGGCTGCGCACCTGGATCGGGCGCCAGGCCACCTGCTGTGGCTCTCCTCCAACCACCCAGACACCTGGGCCTTTACCCGCATCGTAAAGGGCGCCCATTGGCACCTGCAGCTCCCTGGCATCAACCCCATCGGTGTCGGCGATCGCCACAGAGATCGTTGAACCCAGGGTGGCACTGGAGAACGCACCTTCCAGCACATAACGGGCTTCAAAGGTTCGGGTCTGGCGGTCCGCGGAGTCGGCCAACTGCCGGAGTCGGGCGCTGCCTGCACGCTGGTTCTGCCCGTAGAGTGCAACCGTCGCCACCGAGCCCAGCGCAGGACGCAGTGTCTCGGGTAACTGAATCACCGCCTCGCGCTGCCCGGAATGGGCAACGCGCACCACCACCTGCCCTGCACCAACCACCTGCCCCGGTTCCGCAAGGGTATCCACGACCACTCCGTCAGCATCGGCCAGCAGCGTTGAATAGCCGGTCGCGTTTTTTGCCACGTCAGCCTGGGCCTGGGCCGCGTTGAGCTGAGCGTTGGCCGAGTCGGCCGCCGCTTTGATCCCTGCGTAAGCCGAGGCGGAGACCGCGCCGACGGAGACCAGGTCACGGTAGCGCAGCTCGTCATCGGAGGCCTGGCGGGCCCGGGCCATCGCGGCCAGTACCGACTCCTGCTGCGCCCTGGCGGTTAATTTCAGGTCGTTGGCATCGATGCGCATGAGCGGCTGCCCGCGCTTGACACTCTGACCGGCGTCCACCAAGCGTTCCAGGACTTTGCCTGGCACCCGAAACCCCAGATCACTCTGCACGCGCGCCGCGACGATACCGGTGAATTGCCGGGTCGCGGGCGCAGAAGGCTGGACCACGTCGATGCGCACCAAGGGCACTTGAAGGCGGGGATCGGCAGGCGTGGCCTGGTTGCACGCCGTCAGGGCAAACGGCAACAAGACAATGAAAATGAGTGACATGCGGTGGCGCTGAATCATGACGACCTCTCGGTAGCGGATGCATCATGCTTATTCAAGTGACCAATTAAGTCAATAGTCACCATCAAGGCAAATCACGACCGCCTGCTTGATCAAAGCCAGGCAAAGGAGCTCGCTACGGGATTTATTACAAGCGCACAGACTGATACGGATGCGCAGCGCATCCGTCAGCAGAGGTTCAAGGCATCAGGCTGCGCAGTACAAGATTGGAGATGAGAGACGGGGCTTCTTCAACAAAATCGAGGTTGTGCTGCAACAGCAGAGGATTGACGAAGGGTCGCAGCGCGAGATGAATGGCCTCGACCGTTTCGTCCAGCGGCGTCTTGCGTTCAAACTCGCCGAGCTCTCGCCCCTCACGCACGATTTGCAGAATGAAGCGTTTGATCCGGGCGTCATAGACTTGCGAGCTGGGCCAGCTCTCCGACGCTGAAAACGCCGCGATGTCATAGAGTTTGCGGTCGTTGAAGAACAGGCTCACACCGGTTGCGATCACGGTTTTGACCAGGCGCCGAAAGCGTTCAGTGGCCGAAATACCCTCCACACTGATCGCCTGCTCAACGGCCGCCACAATTTGACTCAGGCAGTTGCTGCAGATGGCTTCACCAATCGCCTGCTTGGATTCAAAGAACTTGTAAATGTACGCCTTGGAGAAACCGATGGCTTTGGCCAGGTCGGAAACCGTGGTTTTGCCATAACCGTACTGACTGAAATGCTCGTTGGCCGCCGCGACAATCTGGTCTCGAATGTCGTGATCGGCTGGGCCACGGGTGCTGGGCGAAGGAACTGATGGCTGATTCATGGGAGCAGCTTACTCATCCCAAAGGAGGTTGACAACTTGTGACCAATTCGTAATATCGTCACAAACCAACCGTCTCGCAGGTATCCCATGCACCCTCCTCCTCGTTTTGCCATCCTGCTGTGTCTGGGCATGGTTGCCGGCTGCACGGTTGGCCCCGACTACTCGGCACCCAGTGTGGCATTGCCTGAGCATTTCTCAGCACAAACGGTACGCCAGGTGGGCGCCGCAGAGGCAGATCTCGCGGCCTGGTGGAGTGCATTCAATGACCCGATGCTCAGTCAGCTGGTCAATCTGGCACTGCAACAGAACCTCGATCTGGCCCAGGCGAGCGCCAGGATTGAGCAGGCTCGCGCCGGTCTGGGCGCCGCTGACGCGGCCCTGCTGCCGTCGGCCAGCGTCAACGGGCAAGCGGCCCGGGCCCGCCAGTCGCTGGAAACGCCGTTGGGTCAGGTGCTGAATTCCGATCCTTCTTACAATCGCTACGGCAGTGCGTATGAGGCGAATCTGAATGCCAGCTGGGAGCTGGATGTATTTGGCGGATTGCGCCGAGGCCAGGAAGCCGCCTTCGCCGATTACCAGGCCTCGCAAGCCGGAGCGGTTGCGACACGCCTGGCCGTGGTGGCCCAGACAGCCGATCTCTACCTCAGTATCCGTGGCCTTCAGGCACGCCTGGAAATAGCCCGGCATCAAGTCGACACACGACAACAACTGCTCACCACCATCGAACACCTCTACGCAAAAGGCCTGGCAGCCGAACTGCAATTGAACCAGACCCAGGGCGCGCTGAATCAGGCGCAGGCGACGATTCCGGTCCTGCAAACAGGCCTCGACGCAGCCTTGAATGCGCTGGACGTGATGCTGGGCAAGGC
Organism: Pseudomonas fluorescens; assembly: GCF_019212185.1. Classification (NCBI taxonomy): domain Bacteria; kingdom Pseudomonadati; phylum Pseudomonadota; class Gammaproteobacteria; order Pseudomonadales; family Pseudomonadaceae; genus Pseudomonas; species Pseudomonas fluorescens. The sequence continues at coordinate 2,486,191 of NZ_CP078138.1, read as the reverse complement.
CCCGGGAACTTACCGCGCGCAACTGACCCAACCCGCACCGATCCCCAATGTGCCCGGCCTCTCGGACATGGGTGCTCCGCAAGACCTGCTGCGCCGGCGCCCGGACCTGATCGTCGCCGAGCGGCGCCTGGCGGCCTCCAACGCACGCATCGGCGAAGCCATGTCCGAGTACTACCCCAAGCTGTCGGTGGGCGCGCTGCTCGGCAGTGCCACCTCGGTATCCACCGCGAACCTGTTCAGCAACGGCGCCAGCCAGGCTTCGGCGGTCCTTGGGTTGCGTTGGAGGCTGTTCGATTTTGGCCGCATCAATGCGCAGATTGATTTGGCAAAAGGTCAGGAAGCCGAGGCCCTGGCCGCTTACCGGCAATCCGTCCTGCGGGCCTGCGAAGAGGTTGAAAGCGCTTTTTCCGCGCTGATCCACAGCGAGCAACAATCAGCCCAACTCGCCCTGGGTGAGTCGGCGTATGGCAAAGCCCGAGCGACCTCGTTTATCGCCTATGAAAAAGGCGTGGTCAGCCTGATCGAAGTGCTGGATGCGGACGAACATCTTCTCGCGGCTTCCGATGCCAAGGCCCAGGCACAAACCGCGTCAGCTCGTGCGGCAGTGGCCACGTTCAAGGCATTGGGGGGTGGCTGGCAGCGGGAAGCATCAGGTGGGCGTGTCGGATCAAGGACTCTGCAAGAATGATATCGCCGTCGGACGATGGGATAGCTGCCTGAGCCCCATATCCCTACCGACCGGATAATCTTTTAAAGTTCGGTTGCCAAACGAAGTGTTAGACCACTTACCCCGGTGGTATTTTCTCCCCACGCCGAGGTGAGGAACTTGGCCATCAAATTGTATGGTTTACCATCAATGTTGAAATCATAGGCAAGCAAGGGACCCACACTGAGTAACGCAGCACGATTGCCGCCATTGCCCAAATTCTCGCCATTCAGCGTGTCATCATTGAGCTGCTTATAGGCGGTCCCCGTAATACCGTATTGCCATGGCCCACTACGTTGAGTGCCCGCAAAATCCAGGCTTACGACATAGCCCGACTGGTAATCAGTATCAGGATTCTCCGTATAGTAATTGAAGAAGAGCCTCGCACTTAGCTCTGTAGCGTCCCCTGCCCCTTTGGGCAAAATGCTGGGCATGGTATGTGTGATGCCTACGTTTGGCGAGATCGTGTAAAAATTGGAACCTACGTTGGGCACTCGGTCCTTCTTGAAATCTCCGGTTGGAATATTCAAGCCCAGTCCGACCCAATACGCTGTGCCATAGGGTATGGGGCTATCCGGTGAAAAATTTTTCGCCGGGTTGAACAGACTCCAGGCGAATACATCAGAGTAGATGTCTTGAATACCTGAGTCACAGGACACTTTGGAAATACCGAAGCACGTTTCCAGCGCACCCAGGTAGAGACTGGAAGCGATAGTCCCAGACAGCAAGGTCTGCTCATAGACGTGCAGCAAACCTGTACCCGCAAAGTAAACATGCCCATCCGCATCCATTGACTCGCCGTCGGACGAGTACCACTTATCAATATTCATACCCCCGGCGACAGCAGCACCGTAGTTGCCCGGCGGAGGAAGTAATGCCGATCGTATATCGGTTCCTCCGATAGGCCCTGCGGGGGAGATGGATTCTGCGGCCTTCACATTTAATGAAATAATCAATATTGCAGCAACGGATGAAATTTTTGAAATTCGCACGACGCAGTACATAAGTGACTCCGGACTATTATTATTAGAGGTACACGTACTCTTGATTGCGCAGGTCACCGAACCCCACGGTTATCTTGGTATTCGGGCCTGCGAGAGCATTCTTTACCGATAGGTCCCTTATGCGGCATCCCATTGGACTTGGAGGGAACGACGAATCGGCAGCAGTGCCAGCGGCAGAAAGTCCAGTGCCTGATCAGGCTTGGTCCTGAGCGACTTCAGACGTTCATAGGCAACGCGCAAGCCTATCGTTCCCTGGAGGCGCCCAAGAGGTGCACCCAGGCATGTGTGGCGTCCTTTGGTGAAGGCGTAGTGGCTCTGCTCATCTAACACTTCGCGATGGATATTGAAAGCCATCGGGTCGACTACGCCGGCCGGATCGGTGTTTGCGCTCACCAACGCAAGCCACACGAAATCTCCTTGTTTGATTTTCACCCCAGCCACTTCGGTGTCCCTAGTCGCAACACGCGAAGAGAACGGAGCGGATGGCCTGCGTCGAACCGTTTCTTCGAAGACCTTCGGCCACAGGGAGGCATCAGCAAGTGCATCGGCCAGCTGATCCGGGTGCTGAGATAAAAACGTGATCCCGTTTGCCATCGCCTGAGCAGTGGTATCTGTTCCCGCCGCAGCAAATTCCGTCAGGTGCATTGCGATGCGCTCTTTGGAAAGCGCATACGACCCATCAGACTCGCGCGCGCTCGCCATAATGGAAATGATGTCGCTCTCTTTACTTTCCCGTCGCTCGTCGACGAGTTTGCGCAGATGAAGTTGTGCTGCTGCGTAGCGCTGCCAGACGGTTGAACGCTCCGGTTCAGGTATCGGTTCGCGACCACTGGCGAGAACCCGGAAATGATCGTCTCGCAGTTGGCGGATGAAACCTTCATCTTCTGGAGGGAGCGCCAAGAGCGCCATCAAGGTTTGAGTGGTCAATTCAAGACAATAGCTCTCCATGAACTCTGCAGCGCCAGCCGGCGCCAGCTTGTCGAGAATTTTGTTGGCACGAACCTCAATTTCCGGTGCGAGTTTGGCGATATTGGGCTTGAGAAAACCCTTCTGAGCTACTTTGCGAGCGGCCGTATGCTTGGGCGGGTCCATGCTGATCATGATCTCGCTCATAAGCTCGGAACTCACGATAGAAGAGTACTCAGCCGGGATCTCAATGAACGCGCCGTTGGACTTGCATGACCACAGTTCCCAATCCATCAGAGCTGCGTCAACGTCGGCACGACGGGTAATGATCCAAGCGCCTATGGGCTCATACCAAAACACCGGGGTATTTTCCCTGGCGCCCGGGAACACAGCTGCAGGATCATTCAAATAGAAATTGCTGAAGAGGTCGAACTCTGCCGGGGCGGAGTGATTAAAAGGGCAACGACTCATGGTGGGGCTCCTGCCTTGAGGAAAACTGGAGAGAGGTATTAGATGGCTGCAGCGATAGCCAAGGTTGAAAGGCGCTGAAATCTCAGAAGATTTCCGCTTTCCTCCATGATCCCGGCGGTCAGGCATACGAAGGTGACTTCCCGTGCCGGATCAACCCAGAAAAGCGTGGAGCCAGCACCGTAGTTTCCGAATGTCCGGGGGCTGGTAGTGGGTCCAAAATAGGACGGATAGAGACCGGATCCTGAAAGTGCAAACCCCAAGCCGAAGTTGGCAGGAGGTACTTCCCAACCCCGTGCTTCCGCCAGCGCTTTATAGAGGTCGCTTGGCTGGTCACCCGTCTGATTGGTCGTTGCGACGTCCATCATCGCCGAGCTTATGATCGTGCCCTCAGCGCCTTTGACGGCGGAGCGCAGCATTTCGGCAAACTTGAATACATCTCTGGCGGTTGATACCGCTCCAACCCAAGGCATCTCAGCCTCACTGTTGATAATGTCGTTCATCACCTCGATATCTGCCACCGAGAGCCAACCACCATCGGGAAACCTGGCTCTGATCGGGACATACCGATCGCTCCACGCATCAGGAGCCCCCAGAGCGGTACTGGACATTCCCAGGGAATCGAAGAGATTGTTCTGCAGTAGATCTTTGAACCGATTTGCGCCACTGGCGCGCCGAACCATTTCAGCCATCAGTACGTGGTTCAGCGTCGGGGAATAATTGAGCGTTACCCCGGGTTCACCTGTCACATCCAGCTGACAGATTGCATCAACCACGGCATTCATATCGCCCAGTTGGTCGTAGGGAAGCGGGCAAGGCGTCGGAACCAGGCCAGCACGATGAGTGAGCAGATGCGCCAGGTTGATTCTGTCTTTGCGCCCACTGCGGAATCGATCCCGGCCATAGAACTCGGGAATCAAGTCGACGACCTTGGTGGTCAGTGACAAGATGCCCCGGTCGATGGCCTGAAGCACCATGACATTGGTAAACGCCTTGGTGAGGGAAAACACCCGATAAATATCATCCGGCGTGGCATGTCGACCGTTCTCTTTATCGGCCCAGCCAATGGAGGCTTCATAGCCAATCTGACCATGGCGTGCCAGGATTATATTGGCGCCGTCGTACAACCCCGCCTCGATATCATTCTTGATGGCATCGTCCAGGCGTTGCAAAGCAGCAGGGTCAAAACATTTATTGTTGTTTGGCATGTGACTATTCCTACCCAAGAGTTTGATTACATGTAAATGCCGCCGGATGGGCAGAGCGTTTGCCCCGTGTAATACGCGCCATCGTCACTGGCGAGAAACAGCAACGTTTGGGCGATTTCGGATGGCTGTGCGGCTCTTGGGATAGGTTGCATTGCGATGATTTTCTCCATGATTTCCGGAGGCTGTGAACTCAGCAGCGGGGTATCGACGGCCCCAGGGGCTACCGCATTGACACGAATGTTGTGAGGTGCCAACTCGCCGGCAGCTGAACGGGTCATGCCAAGGACAGCGGCCTTTGAAGCTGGGTAATAAAGAGGCATGGGCACGCCGACCAGAGCGGCCACGCTCGAGATATTGACTACCGACCCGCCGCCGGCTTTTTTCAGGAGGGGCGCGGCTGCTCTCAGGCAATAAAAAGTACCGGCCAGGTTGACAGCCAGGACTTTAGCGAACTCTTCATCTGTCGTATCTTCGAGAAACGCAGGGAGAAATCGCTCACCTCGAGCAGCGGCGTCAAAAGCGCTGATATTGGCTTTCACCAACTTATCGTTCGCTTCCTTGGTCGGCGCATTGATGCCGGCAGCGTTAATCAGAATATCGAGCTTGCCGTACTTTTTATTGACGCTGGAAAACACCGTGTTGACGAGCTGACTATTACTCACGTCCAACTCCACGCACTCAATCCGTGGATCTTGAAACCTGTCGGTCAACTTTGCCAGGGACAGATCTGCGGCAATGACAGTAGCACCCTCTGATACAAAAAGCTCAACCGTTGCGGCACCAATACCCGATGCGGCACCGGTAACAAAAGCGACTTTCCCTTCAAGTTTCATGGAAACCTCTATAGTTATTTTATTCGCGCAGGTGCGCACAGGCCTGAGTTACGCATTCCGATCACGATCGAGCGTAACTTTATTTAACTTTCAACAATCTTGCGTTTCCGGCGACAGCCAACAATAGATAAGGGGGACGATCAAATATCCAGCACGAGCTTTTTCCCATGCGCTCGGGAACAACATGTCAGAATCTGATCATTCGCACTTCTCTCGCTAGCCGAAAGATAAAGGTCACGATGATCCGGCGTGCCTTCCAGCACCCGCACAAGACAGGTTCCACATACACCCTGCTCACAGGAGTAAGGGATTTCAATGTCGTTCTCCATCAGCACCTGCAGGATGCTGCGCTCTGCAGGTACATTCAATACCTGTTGGGTACTGGCAATGGTGATTTCAAAAGCTTGATTTGAATCAGTATCAGCGGCCTCGTTGGCAAAATATTCTCTATGCAGTCGGGCCTCTCCCCAGCCTGCAGTACGGGCAGTATCCAGGACGAAGTCCATGAAACCGGTGGGTCCGCAGACGAAGAGATGTTCATCGAGGGCTCGGTTTGCCAGCATCGAGGCCAGGTCAGGTTTAGTATCCGGCTCTGAGTCAAAATACAGGTTGACCCGATCAGAGAAACTGCAATTTTTTAGCTGCTCTGCAAATGCAGCATGTTCCGAGGATCGACTGTAATAGTGTAGTTCGAATTCGGTACCTATCTGAGACAGTCTCTCAGCCATGCTAAGTATCGGCGTGATACCGATGCCTCCAGCGAACAACAGTGTCCTCCTCGCCTCATGGCTTAAAGGAAACAGGTTTCGGGGTTGGCTGATCTTTAGTTCCTGGCCAATTTGTAACTGATGCATTGCGCTAGAGCCACCGCGACCTTCGGGGGCCAGCAAGACGGCAATTTTATAGCTGTGATCAGCTTGCGAACTATTGAACAATGAGTACTGCCGAATCAATCCATTGGGAAGATGGACGTCGATATGAGAGCCTGCGCTAAAAGGTGGCAACGCCTCTCCACTGGCAGACACCAGTTCAAAACTGAAAATATTATGGGCTTCGCACTTACGGTCGGCAATCCTGACACTTATCACGGCCAGATCTCCTGCAATTTCAAAAAGGTGACACCCACCCACAGACAGTAGGCAACGACGCAAATCATGTCACGGAAGTGTTTTACTTAATTAACTGAGTTCTGCGGAAACAAGGCGATCTATCACTCGCCGCGATTGAACACCGCCCGAGTCAATATTAAGTTTAAGCAGTGCGCGCTGCGGATACAGCAACAGATTCTTCTGCTGTTGTTCGAGCATATCCAGATCTTCGGAGAAAATTTTCCCCTGACCTTCACGGATGGTATCCGTCAGCTCATGATCGCCTGGTTTGAAATTGCGAGCCATGCCCCAGAAGTACCAAATAGAGGTCTCGGTTTCCGGAGTGATAAAGTCCACCACAATGGAAGAGGCTTTGTGTTCAGGTAACGCATGAACTCCCCCCTTTCCTTCAAGGGCAACACCCACTTCGATGAGCACGTGACTCGGAGGGGTAAATCGGCAGATCTGCCAACGATCGACCAGGGCGTTTTCATCCAGATCATTACCCCGAAGCGCCATCTTCCAGAATGGCGGCGCGATAATGCCGTGCATGTGCCGCTCCGTCACAACTTCATTGCCATTGACGGACGTACTGCAAGGGACCTCATCAATCTCTTTCTGTCCGATGCTGGAGGCGTGAACATAAGTCTCATGGGTCAAATCCATGAGGTTATCAATCATGAGTTTATAATCACAGGCGATGTGATACAGACCGCCGCCGTAAGCCCACTCTGGATTTTGCGCCCATTCAAGATGATGAATTTCGTCGGCGTTGGCCAATGATTGATCACCTGGCCATACCCAGATGAAACCGTAGCGCTCAACCGCAGCGAACTTTTGAATGCAGGGGAAACCACCGACCCGCTGCCCGGGCATGGAAGCGGTATGTCCATCGCAGCCCATAGCGAGACCGTGATAGCCGCAAACCAGATTACCGTTTTCGACATACCCCAGAGAGAGTGGAGCCCCGCGATGCGGGCAAAAATCTTCCAAGGCGCATACAAGGTCATCAGCGCTACGGAAGAACACCATCTTCTTGCCGCAGATTTGCCTGCCAAGGGGTTTCTCGACCAACTCATCAGGGGTACAGGCGACGTACCACGCGTTCAGTTGAAACATGATTAATCCTCTGATTGGAGTTGTTTTGGGATTGAATTCATGTTGTTTCAGGCAACTCCACTTGTCAATAGACAACTGAGTAGACAGATGTCTATTTTAGGCGAAATTTTCTCCCCGGTGACAAACGGTGTCTCCGAGCCAAGGATGCGATAGAAAATTATCCGCGGATGCGGGAAAGGACGGCCCACCACTGGGCGGCCAGGACGCGACAGAAGGGCTCTACGTCGAGCAGATTGCCGACAACCGAAAAAAACATCACCCTCTCGAACTGAATCATCAACGCCAATACTGCGCGATGATTGTCGTTGAAATGGTCCGCGCTGGATGCTGGATCAAGCTCGCGTGTGAATCGAGTAGCGGCTTCACTGATGCTATCGATCCATCGCTGCGCGACCTTGGGCTCAGTGGCAACAGCCTGCTCCATGGCCTGGTAGTGAAGGCTCTCGCCCTTCCATCTCTCGATGTTGCCCATCAGCCAAACGCAGATATCTCTCTCCGTGCCGCAGCACTCTCTGGCAAAAAGCGTATAGCGCTGGAACAGCTCAGTCTGGTTTCGCTCGATCACATCAACGATGATTTCCGCCTTCGTAGCAAAATGCAGATAGAAGGTCGCTCTGCTGGCTCCTGCGGCAGAAGCGATCTCTGTAGCGGATGTCGCCTGATACCCTTTGACCGAGAATGCCTGAAAGGCCGCTTCTACAATTCGATCCCTGGTCATTCTCGCCTGCGCTTCTCGAATGGGCGAAACCACCGTGGCATCTTTACGATCTTTCAACTCGGCCTCCTCAGGTCGTAGCACATGCAGACCTCATCTATCGTCTGCTCTAACAATTGATATTGCTGCCAGCGTATCACCTGGCGTCACAGCCCGGAAAACTTGCCAACCCGATGCCCTGCTCCAAGCCATCTGCAATCCGTATAACTGCCTGATGGCATCCTATACAACCCTGCGCCAACTCATGATTCGCCACACTATCTTTTGATAGGTGATTGCCTGGCCCTGCTGCATGAATCTCCAGTCTGGATAAGAGAAACACTGGACACGGACCGGAGTGCAGACTTTACAACAGTCAGGCGATGTCCTCAGCTGACCCCAGTTTGGCTGGAGGTCGCCCCGCCATCTCCATGCTCCGGTCCACCCAGCATCGACGCGTAACACCTCAAAATCCGAGGTGAATACCTTTTTTGCGGAGAGATGGATGCAACCATTTGTTTTCAATGCCCTGCCCGGGCGAGTGATTTTTGGATCAGGCACTTTGAGCCAGGTTGGGGACGAGATCCGGGGCCTGGGATGTGCTCGCGCGCTGTTGCTCAGTACGCCTGAGCAACAGACGCAAGCCGAACACTTGGCCGCGCAGTTGGGTGATCTGGCTGTTGGTGTCTATGCGAATGCGACGATGCACACGCCTACTGATGTCACACTCCATGCCCTGCAAATTTTTCGAGAGGCCGAGGCGGATTGCGTCGTAGCGCTGGGTGGCGGCTCCACAATCGGACTTGCAAAAGCCATTGCGCTGCACACTGATGTACCGCAAATCGTAATTCCGACGACCTACGCCGGATCAGAAGCCACGCCTATTATTGGTCAAACTGAAAACGGTATTAAAACCACTCAGAAGACCCTGAAAGTCCTGCCTGAAGTCATCGTGTATGACGTCGATCTAACCCTAGGACTACCGGCTGAGATGACCGTCACCAGTGGGCTCAACGCAATCGCCCATGCTGTGGAAGCGCTGTACGCGAAAGACGCCAATCCGCTGATCTCAATGCTTGCAGAACAGGGCATTGCAGCGATTGCCCGGGCTCTGCCGCGCATCATCAAGAATCCGCAAGATCGAGAGGCGCGCTCGGATGCTCTGTACGGCGCGTGGGCATGCGGCGTATGTCTTGGTGCGGTGGGCATGTCCATTCACCACAAGTTGTGCCATACGCTGGGCGGCACCTTCAACCTTCCGCATGCCCAAACTCACACGGCAGTGCTGCCCCATGCAACCGCCTACAACTTCGACGCCGCGCCTGCGGCCATGGCTCGAATTGCAGCAGCACTGGGTGTCGATAACGCACCTCGCGGATTGTTCGATTTAGCCAAAAGTCTTGGAGTTCCCACCAGCCTTGCCGAGCTGGGATTGAAGCAATCCGACCTTGCAAAAGCGACCGATATTGCCTGCGCGTCGCCCTATTGGAATCCACGTGCAATTGAGCCGAAAGCAATTGGCGAATTGCTGGCCAACGCCTGGGCAGGTACTCGGCCGTAATCGGTAACTCAATAATTAACTCGCTCGTGAAGAACGAGAAAGGAGACGACATGGAACTCAATCCCCATATTTTGCGCCATCACCACATCACCCTTAACGTGGGTAGTGCTCAGGATGACTACGACTTTCATACAAAAGTGTTGGGTTTGAAGAGCGTCAAGAAAACCGGCCTCTACGACGGTAATGATCCGATCTACCACTTCTACTACGGAAACGATATCGGCGAAGAGAGTACGTTGGTGACGTGCTTTCCGATGCGCCAATCCGGTCGAAAGGGACGCCCGGGAAGTGGACAAATCAAGACCCTAGCGCTTTCTGTTCCGGTGTCATCACTCGTGTTTTGGGCAAAGCATCTGGAAAGCCACGGTTTCAAACCTGAGTATCAGGAGCGTTTCGGCGAGAAACTTCTTCATTTCGCCCACCCCTGTGGAATTTGTTACGAGCTGGTAGGTATTGCAGATGATGATCGCAAGCCCTATTCAAATGGTGTTGTGCCTTCCGGGTTCGGCATCCGAGGAACTCACGGCATCACGGTGTCTGTGCGAGACCTGGAGAACTCTTCGGAATTCATGCACTACGGGTGGAATGGCACCAAGACCAATACGGACGGACAGTTCACACGCTTTGAAGTAGGTAACGGTGGGAGCGGTGCGGTCATCGATTACCAACTTGAACCGAACCTGCCTCAAGGTTCATGGGCATACGGAGAAGGTACTGTTCACCACTGCGCGTTCGAGGTGGCGGACCTGGATGTGCAACGTAACGTCAAGCTGCATCTGGAAGGCCTCGGCTACACCGATGTCTCTGACCGCAAAGACCGTGGATACTTTGACTCCGTCTATGTACGCACACCCAGCGGAGCATTGTTCGAAGCGACTGTTTCCAAGCCTGCCGGATTCACCGTTGACGAGCCCTTCGAGTCGCTCGGTAAATCCATCCAGATCCCTCCCCAATTAGGGGCCAGGGCACAAGAGATCATCGCCTACCTCGAACCACTGAAGTATTGATAGAGGTGGGAGATATGAGCGCAAACCCACACTTGGCATTACCCGTCCATTGCTCAGGTCCAGCGCCTGAGAGCGTCGGCTGGGTGGCGATATTTATCCACGGCAGAACGCAGTCATCCAGCGACATGCTGACTATCGCCAGTCGACTGAACCTTTCGGAAATGCCATGTATCGCGCTGGATGCCGCGGATAATTCCTGGTACCCCAACCAGTTCATGGAGCCGCTGGCGAATAACCAACCACGTCTGGACTTCGCTCTGGACCGACTCGATCAGTTGCTGAGCGAGCTCAATGAACGCGGGATTGCAAACGAACACATCGCGATCGTGGGCTTCTCGCAAGGCGCCTGTCTCGCGTGCGAGTACGTCTTCAGGAAACAGCAACGCTTCGCCGCATTGGTGGCGTACACCGGCGGACTGATCGGACCGGAGGAAACCCGCTGGGATACAACCGGTCGCCTTGAAGGAATGCCTGTATTGCTCAGCAATGGAGATCAAGATCCCTGGGTCCCTTTAGACCGCACCAGGCAAACGTTGGCAGTCTTCAATGCCATGGGCGCCAACGCCGAACTGAAGGTTTACCCCGGGCGAAGTCATGAAGTCTGCGACGACGAAATCATGATCAGCATGACATTGCTGAGAAGTGCGATGCGACTTGCAACGAAACAACCCGAATCAGCCCAATCGCCAGATCACATGCCCTGGCCATGACCTCGCTTACTCCGTGTCCGTTGCCGTGTGGCAAACCGGAACAGGAGCACACAGGCGACTCATCCCCTGAATAGTTGCTTCACCACTGGTAAAGAGAGCATCAACTATGAACATAGGTTTTATCGGACTCGGCACCATGGGTGAGCCCATGGCCACGCGCCTTGTCCAAGCCGGATTAGCCTTGACGGTGTTTGACCTGAACAACGACGCGGTAAATCGCCTGACCACACTCGGAGCGCAGCGTGCCGAGTCAGCGGCGGATGTGGCGAGTAAGGCCGAAATCGTATTTGTAAGCCTGCCCACCCCCGAAATCGTCGAGAAAGTCGCATTGGGTGAAAATGGCGTAGTCGAAGGCAAAAAAGTACGTGTCTATATCGACTTGTCGACCACTGGCCCACGGGTCGCCAAGGTGGTAGCCAATCAACTTGCAGCGCACAAAATCATCGCCCTTGATTGCCCTGTCAGTGGCGGTGCTGCGGGTGCGGCAAAGGGCACGCTGGCTCTAATGGTCTCCGGCCCCGGCGCGGCATTTGATGAAATCGCCCAGACGCTCCATCTGCTCGGTAAAGCGATTTACTGCGGAGAAGGTGCAGGTTTGGGGCAGACGATGAAACTCGTCAACAACCTGGTTTCGGTCACTGCGCTGGCGGTTTCTTCCGAAGCACTGGTGATGGGCGTCAAAGCCGGGTTAGCCCCTCAAGTAATGCTGGATGTCTTCAATGCTGGCAGTGGTCGTAATAGCGCCACTGTCGACAAGCTTCCTCGAGCGGTGCTGCCGCGCACCTTCGACTTCGGTTTCACGACTGCTCTGTCTTTGAAAGACACACGTTTGTGCCTGGATGAAGCTGAGGCGATGGGTATTCCAATGCCGGTCGGCAGTGCCGTTCGCCAAATGCTCAATATGACTCGTGCTGCCTACGGTGACAGTTCCGACTTTACCCGAATGGTCTGCGTGCTCGAGCAATGGGCCGGGATCGAAGTACCTGTGGTTCCTGCAGTCTGACTATACGGAGAGATGACGATGAGTAACGAAACGTTCGAGAAAGGCTTCGCCAATCGCAAAGCGGTACTGGGTGCAGCACACGTTGAAAAATCGTGGGCCAGCGCCGACGAATTCAACAAGCCGATGCAGGAACTGGTGACCAGGTATTGCTGGGGCGAAGTATGGGGCGACGACACGCTGTCGTTCAAGACTCGAAGCATCGTAAACCTTGCAGCGTTGACTGCGATGAGCCAACACCACGAGCTGTCCGTACACGTCAAAGGTGCTTTGACCAATGGCGTGACCAAAGAAGAAATTCGTGCAGTGCTGATGCAGGCTGCCATCTATTGTGGCGTGCCACTGGCTTTGGCCGCCTTTCGTGTAGCCAGCGAAGCGATCGCCGCGTGGGAAGCACAAAACTCCTGACAGCTGATACTCCCGTCGCAGCCATGCGTTGCCTGGCGGGACTTCTACTCCTCAACATTGCAGCACTCAGCGAGCACTTCCACTGCGTGCTCGCGACTATAACCATAACCATTATCCGGCTGAAGCAGGCGTCCGCGAAACGCAGAACACTATCGCCAAAACGCGGAGCAAACCATCTGCTCTGCAGCCGAGGTCAACATGATGCGCCCACTGCCTGAGTACGAAATATTTGCCGTGCGCTATGCACATCTCGAGCGCTCGCGCCGCGACAACTTTATAGCTCCAGATCCACACGATGGTCCGATGCCCATGGACTATTTCGTCTGGGTAATTCGCGGCTCGTCCAATCACTACCTGGTGGACACCGGCTTTAATCAGGCTGCGGCTGATGCTCGCGGGCGAACGCTGCTGCGCTGCCCAATTCAGGCATTACAGCTACTGGGTTTAACTCCCGAAGACATACGCGAAGTCATCCTTACCCACATGCATTACGATCATGCCGGCAACGTGGATTTGCTACCGAACGCCCGGTTCCATCTCCAGGAATCGGAGCTGCACTACGCGACAGGCCGTTACATGCGCTACTCCCCCCTACGTCACCCTTTCAATGTGAATGATGTGATCGATATCGTACGGGGCGTCTACCAGCAACGTGTCGTCTTTCATCAGGGCAGCACAATACTGACTCCGGGCGTTGAGCTGATCCACATTGGCGGCCATACCCAGGGACTGCAGGCCGTGCGGGTCCATACGTCGCGCGGCTGGGTGGTCCTGGCCTCGGACGCGAGTCACTACTACGACAATATGATCGAAGAATCGCCATTCCCTGTGGTCTTCCACGTAGGCGACATGCTCGATGGATATCAAAAAATACTCTCCCTGGCAGACTCGCCGGATCACGTGATCCCAGGGCACGACCCAATGGTGCGCAGGTACTTCCCCTTTGAGGGCGACCCGATCAACGACATTGTTGCTTTACACAAAGCCCCCCAAATCGAGCGCCGCTGAAGGTCGCAGGACAACATCTGCGTGTTAGTATCGAGGCGCTGCCCTGCCCCATGGCCTCCGTATACAAACCATTTCTACAAGAGGTCGAACACATCGACCCGTACTTTTTGGAGGCTCGTTGCGTATGCGCAGTGATAACCATAAGTTCTTTCGGGAACCCCAGGATTTTTTAAACATCGCTCTGCTCAGTTCGAAGTTGCATCCTCCCAGCTTCGCTCAGCTCATCCCGCGGCCACGCCTCCAGAACCGCCTGATGGAGGCGATCGACACCCCGCTTATCCTGCTGCAATCCCCACCAGGTTATGGCAAGACTTGCGTACTTGCGCAGTACTGCGAGAGTTTACGCACGCAGGGTAAACGCGTTGCCTGGTTAGCCATCGACAGCTCCGAGCGCGAACTCTCGGTTTTCACCGCGTATCTCAAGGCGATGATTGAGCTGGCAGGCCAACCCCGAGCACGATCAGGGCAGTTGACCCGAGTTGGCGACACGGGGTTGATGGATGCTCTCAATGCTCTGCTCGCCTTACTGGATGAACACCTGGCGACGCCTCTCTATCTGATTTTTGATGACGTTCATCAACTCGCGGGCAGCGACTCCGTCCGGGTCCTTTCCATGCTAATTGAGCGAGCGCCCGCCAACCTCCATTTTGCTCTCAGTTTCCGCGGTGAACCCTGCCTGTCGGTAGCGCGACTTCGAATGCACGGCAAGGTATTCGACCTCGGCGTACGCGATCTCTATCTGACAGACATGGAAACCAGCGCACTACTGGAATTGCATGGCGTTCAAGGAATCGATCAACGCCAGCTTCATACGCTGGGCAGGCGCCTCGAAGGTTGGACCGGCGGCCTGGTTTTGAGCGCCATCCAACTCCGTCGCGATCCGGAGTTGATCCACAACCTCACCCACTTCTCCGGCGACAGACGACAGTTCGCCGAGTTTTTTCTTCAGGACGTATTCAATCGACAGTCTGCAGTCATTCGAACGTTTCTCTTGCGCACCTCTGTGGTGGAGCGATTGTGCGCCCCGCTATGCCATCTACTGACAGGAATTGAGCACAGTCAAGAATTGCTGCGCGAATGCGAAGGTCTTGGCTTGTTTCTGACCCCCATAGACGACCAGCAATCCTGGTATCGCTATCACCCACTGTTCGCTGAGTTCCTGAGGAGGGAATTGCGCGAACAGGACGGCGAACTGCTCCTGTCCCTGCACGCTCGCGCCAGTGATTGGTTTTCCGAGCAAGGCGATCATCTGGAGGCATTCAATCAAGCCTTCGCCGCGACAGAAATGCACCGCGCAGCAGAAATCATGGACACCCATTGTCAGGACATTTTTGCGACCCAGGAGTATGCCTGGCAAATGGTGGATAAACTGCCAAGAGAGATCATCGGGCGCTTCCCCTACATCCTTCTCGCGCAGGTTTGGCAGCTTGAAATGCTCTGGCAATTTGAGACCTGCGCAGAACTGATGGAGAAGGCTCGTCAGCGCATCCATCAGTTAGAACGCGATAAACTGCTACCGGAAGAGAGGCTGCGTTCGCTCAATTACTTACTTCAACACCGTGAGTTGATGCGGGCACTGATGAGTGACGACCTGTCCACTGTGCAAGTGCGTGCCCAGGCCCTGCTTGAGTCTTACGATGACGCCCATCCCGTAGTACGGGCCAGCCTTTACACGGCGCTGATCAGTGCTCAGCGCGAACATTACAAACTTGGCGATGTGGAGCGTTTAAATGCTTTGGCTACAGAGCATCTGAAGCGCTTGCCCAACGACCTGGGCCAAGTATTTCACAACGCGGTTGTCGGCCCCTCACGACTGATGGTTGGCCGAACACACGCAGCGATCCAGGCGCTCAACAACGCTCTCAAAACCGCAGAACACCTTGCCGGCAAGAGCTCACCCCTGGCGGCGATGGTCGCTGTACTGCTGGCCAAAGTTCACTACGAGCGCGATGAATTGGAACAGTCGGCAAGTTTGCTGGACCACTACCTTCCTCAAGCAACATTTATCGGCTTCGTCGATCAAGCAATTGCCGGTTGGTTGACCCGCGCTCGTCTTTCAATGATTGAAGGCAATCAAGCCGCTGCATTCTCCACGCTGGATGAGGCGGATGTGTTTGCGACTGAGCATAACTTCGAACGCCTGCGATTGTTCACCTTGGCCGAGCGCCTCAAGTGGTTACTGCGCAGGGGCGATACCGACGAAGTCATCCGCCTTGGCCGGCGCAATGGACTACGATGCCCAATCAATGAAGTCTCGCCCAGTACACGAGCAAATACTCGTGATGAGGCACGCGCAATAGCGTGGATCAGAATTGCGCAGGCCGAAGATCGCTTACCAGAGGCATTGAACCTGGCAAAGCTTTGGCACCGGTATCTTGAAAACGTCGACGCGATACGAAATATGATTCGCTGGGGTTTGCTGATCACGCACCTTTCGGTGCTGTCCGGAGACCATCGGGCAGCTCAGCGCATGTTACGCAGAACGATATTGCAAGCGGCCCCTTGCGGTTTCATCCGCGTATTCCTTGATGAAGGACCGTGGCTGGAAAGCCTGCTTCGAGAACAACTGAAAAATGCAGTCCTGAGTAAGGAGCCTGCCGATGCCTTTGCGACCGACTTGCTGAGTCGCATGCAAGGATCCGATGGCGTAACCATCAAGCCAAGCCTCGACACAAGTGAACCCTCGCCCATCCTTGGGGCGCTGAATAGCCGCGAGATCGATATTCTGGAAATGGTCGCCATGGGCCTGCTCAATCGGGAGATCGGCGGCAAATTAGGGATGACCGAAGGCTCGGTGAAATGGTACCTCCAACAGATATACGACAAGATCGGCGTCCGTCGTCGCACGCAGGCCGCTGATCGGGCGCGCCAACTCGGCATATTGCGCTGATAACGGTGAAGAGTAACGATCGGTAATCAAGCATCCTGCCCACCCTGGACGGATATTGAGCTGTCCCCTCCACCTGCTGCGCAGGGGACAACCCAGATAGGCCTGGCGACGTCAGTGTGTCTCTTGCGAGAAGACAATCCCACCATGAGCGCCGAGCTTTGGGGTAGTCCCGGCTTCATCGGCTTTCAGATAGACCTCGTTCCAATCGGCGCGATAATCACGACCAGCAAGGTTGAAGACCGAGGTCAACGCTTGGCGTCGCAGGTCGCGATCGTTCACCAGCGTGAAAAAGTTGTCCTCATCCTCCTGACGTTTGACTGGATTCTTTTCCTGCGTGCGGCGTTTCATCTCAATCGCTGTAGGGTTGGCGATCTCGAGGAAACAGCGGCGACGCTCATAGGCGTACCAATCCAGCGCGTCATCGGCATACTTTTCATTGATGACCCCACCCAGGCACTTGCTCAACATGTCGGCGTCTTGAATGCCACTGGTGAACCCCAGGCCACCTATAGGGTTAGTCGCATGGGCAGCATCACCTGCAAGCAACACACGACCTTGGCGATAGGTACTGGCGGAGCGCTGGTGGACTCGGTACGAATTAGCCATGAGTAGTTCGTACGGTTGCTCCGGGTCCGGGAAAAAGTGTTGGATACGCTCGGGGATTCGAGCAAGACGTTCCTCCTCGGACAATTCGCCAGCTTCGCCATATGCAATTCGCCATTGATGGTTATTGTCGATCTTGGCAATCACCGCCCAGTTATCACCGTTCGCAAGCATTGTGGAGGGTGCGTAGCCGTGCTTGTCAAAGTCATAGATGACATTGGTTGCCATGAAGACTTCGTCCCAGGTGAACCCCTCAAATGCGATATCCAATTCTTTCCGGACACTCGAGCGGGCACCATCGGCGCCAATTAACCAGTCTGCTTCAAGCGTGCGCGGCCCTTCGGCAGTCAGCACGGAAACCATAACCTGCTCGTCACTTTCCAGCACAGTATCGAAAACGGTATCCCATAGAAGCGCAGTGCCAGGCAGTTTCAGGAATGCTTCCAACACAATCTCGGCCAGCAGATCCTGCCCAAAATGCAGGTTATAGGCATAAGGAGTGAGGTCTTCAACATCGCGAAAATTGAGGCGACCAACAGTGCCCGACATCATAAAACGCAGGTTGTATTCATAACCCCACGCCGCGACTTTCTGGGCGGATTCAAGCAAACCAAGCTCATCCAGCACCTTCAACGTAGATGACAGATACACCATCGCCCGGGGCCAACGCAGGATATCTCGCTCTCGGTCGATAACTGTGACTTGCGCGCCCTGACGGGCCAGCCCCAGCGCCGTGATTAAACCTGTCGGTCCTGCGCCGACGATAATGACTCGTTTATCTGTGGCCATCTAAAACTCCGGTTCGTTGTTCCTTGTGGACAGCGCAGAGCAGTCTGCGAGCAAGACCGCAAATCCGAGACTGTTCGCGCGACGCAGTCTGCATTTACTCCCGAACGGCTTAGGGGATGACCTACCCAAAGATAGCGTTGGCTCACCAGGACCTTGCGAGATTCGCGACAGGTGCACGTCGCTATCCTTCGATAGGTGCAGCTCACGCGGTCTTCATCAAAATCAGTGCTTGCGGACTACTGCATGGATCTGCCCAGTTGCAGCAATGCAGCGGGCGATAACAACAATCAGAAGCGCAGGACCTCATGACCCATTCCGATTTTTTTTGTTGCCGACTCAATTCAAATGGCGGCGACGGACCTCAGGTACTTCTGCCTGAGCGAATCCGCGCTGTAATCATCGCTAAATGGCAATCCGAATGAACCGCCGTGACTTTTTGAAAGTTGGGCTCACCTGCGGTGTGGTTGCCGGTTTCAACTCCAACGTGATTGCCGAAAGCCTCGACGCTGCTGCGCTGCGCCAACCCGACTTAGTCATCGCTGATAACCGGTTCGAGGCGAGCCAACGCTTTGGTAGTGAGGCAGCACGCAATGGTCTGCCCCACCACATGATCGACGGAGATATCACCGACCTGTGGTTTGAAACACTGGACCCACAGTGGCGCCGGCATCCGACAATCATTGCAGGCATGACAGCCCCGCAACCGCTCTTTTGCCTTGAGCGCCTTGCTCAGGACCGCGGCATGAGAGTTGTCCTGCGCATCACTCATGAAGCTTTGCCGAACAATCAGCTAAGCCATCAGATTGAAACGACAGAGCATTTGCTTCAGCCATTGAGCCAGCTTCTGGAGGGCCCGGATTGGAGCGAGCGCATGGCCAGGCTGGCCGGTGTCTGCTCGTGGCGTGGTACTCCGGGTTCGTGCAGCTCGCATCGCATCATTTCAGGGACTGCTGACGCCAGCCTGCTTGTCAGTCCACTCGTCAGCTGGGTTATCGCTCCGCTGATCAGCTGACACATCACAGTTCGATTTACGAGGTATAGATATGCAAACCCCGCCCGGCGTCAGCGCCGAAGACTTCGCCCAGGCACTCGGTAAATTCAGCCAAGTGGTAGGAGACGAATGGGTCTTTACCAGCCAGGAAGACTTACATCTGTATCGCGACTCTTACTCGCCATACTGGGGAGAGCCCGAAGAAATTCTCGCATCGGCGGCAGTGGCTCCATCAAGTACTGAAGAAGTTCAGCAACTGATGCGCATCGCCAACCAGTTCAAGATCCCGATGTATCCGATCTCCACAGGGAAAAACCTGGGCTATGGAGGGTCAGCACCCACCTGCTCAGGTTCGGTGGTACTGGATCTGAAGCGAATGAACCGCATCCTGGAGGTTAACGAGAAGCAGGCCTACTGCGTCGTAGAGCCAGGGGTCAGCTACTTCGACCTTTACCGTTATCTGCAGGAAAAAAACATCAAGTTGTGGATGGATGTTCCTGACCCAGGCTGGGGGAGCATGTTGGGGAACGCTGTAGATCGCGGAGCAGGTTATACGGCTGCACAGTTTCGCAACCATTTCGATGCTCATTGTGGAATGGAAGTGGTGCTGGCCAATGGTGAGGTAATGAGAACTGGTATGGGAGCGATGCCAGGCGCAGAGACCTGGCAGCTCTACAAGACTGGCTTTGGTCCTTGGGTTGACGGTATTTTCAGCCAGTCAAACTTTGGCATTGTGACCAAGATGGGATTTTGGTTGATGCCTGAACCAGAGGCATTTCTAAAAGGCACAGTGCACCTGTCCAGCTATCGGGACCTCATACCGTTGGTGGACATCATGACCGAGATGGAGAATCAAAAGATCTTTACCGGCTTTCCGGACATCAACAGCCCTCTGCTGGGATCGCCGAGTTTGGCCGGCCTGCACGACTTCCTGCTCCACGGGCCGGTGGCACGAGATGCCGAGTACAAAGCACTGGCGGACCGCGGCGCGAAACCGCAAGAGTATGAAGGCTACGGCAAGCAACATGGCATCCCTTTTTGGAATGGCGCCTTCACTTTCTACGGTCCCGAAAAAATCATTCGCGCTCAATGGGAATATGTCCAGGAACGCTTTCGCAAAGCAATTCCTGACGCCAAATTTGAGGAAAGTGAGTATTACGATCTGCCCCTGTCGCCAGAGCAGCAAAAGCAGGTGCAGTATCCCGCTCAGTTTGGCATTCCCAACATGCGCGCCTTTTCGATCGGTGCACGCTCTCACTGGAATCCCGCGCCACCTTCCGACGGTCATGCGTGGTTTTCTCCGATAATTCCCCGAGACGGTGAAGCCATTCTTAAAATCAATGAAGTGCTCGGAACAGCCGCTCGGAAACTCGGCGTGCCATTTGCTTTCGCCCTCAACGTCCCCGTCCCCTGCTGGGAACGGTGCTTTGTTTTCATCATCCCGTTCTGGATCTCAAAAGATCCTGCAAAGAACAAACAGACGCGGGCAGCGTTTCGCGCATTGATCAAAATTGCCGCGGAAAATGGCTGGGGTGAATACCGAACCGCCACCGCCTTCCAGGGCGATGTCATGGATACCTACTCCTTCAACAACAATATTCTATTGCGCTTCCATGAAACGCTGAAGGATGCCGTTGACCCTAATGGCATCATCTCTCCGGGGCGCTATGGAATTTGGCCGAAGAATCTACGGCAGGAGAAAAAACCATGAAGCCGTCACTCCTGGCCCTCCTCGCAAGTGCGCCCCTAAGCTGGGCCATAACCGCAGACGCCGCAGAAAACCAAGGCAAGTTGGTGTATGAGAAGTGGTGTGCTCCTTGCCACTCTCGAGGGGAGGTCTATCCCGGCACTACGGCCTTGGATGCGCGATATAAAGGAGCCGTTCCAGCAAGCCTCGAGGACCGCTCGGACCTTTCGCCAGAACTGGTCAAGTACTTCGTTCGCAATGGCATTTCGGTGATGCCATTTTTCCGCAAAACAGAAATCAACGATATTGAGTTGGACTCCCTGGCGCGCTACCTCGCCGAGCCTGCAAACAAAAAGCAGACTGGCAATTAACGGTAATTGAGCCCATAGCCGTTCGACAAATCTTCCACTTCAGGACTTTAGGAGCGCGGTAGCGTCAGCAGATCCATGGCTGACCAGCTACCAAGCTCCTCTTTTTGTTGCGCCACCAATCATCCTTTGCGCACTGGCATTACGCGCCTGGGCCAACGCCAGCTTTCAATTCACACGAAAGCTGCCAACCCATTGTTGTAGTTCGCCACTCAGTTGCGTGAGGGTGACACTGCATTGGGCGCTGCCTTTCACATTCGATGCGGTGCTGTCCGCCAAATCCCGTACCCGTGTCACACTGCGCCCGACATCTTCTGCCACTGCGTGCTGTTGTACGGCAGCAGCAGCGATTTGCTGATTCATCTGCTCAATCAGCGAGACGGCGATACTGATTTCTCCAAGCGCCATGCGTGCCTTGCCTGCGAGTTCTACGGTTTGGCGGGTGAGCGTGAGGCTTTCTCGACTTTGCGCAACGGCTTCGCCAGCAATGCTCTGCAAGCTATGTGTAAGCAGGTCGATTTCTGCAGTGGACTCCTGAGTCCGCCTGGCCAAGGCTCGCACTTCCGTCGCCACGACGGCAAAGCCGCGTCCCTGATCACCGGCTCGCGCAGCTTCGATTGCCGCATTGAGGGCAAGCAGGTTGGTCTGTTCTGCCACTGATCGAATGACGTCAAGCACGCCACTGATTCGATTGCTTTCCGTCTCCAGGCGAACCACCGACTCGGTAGAGCGCTCAACGCCGAGCACCAGTCGATCAATCTGCCGTACCGTCTCACCGACAACGTCCACTCCGGCTGTTGCCTGACGTTCCGCCAACTCTGCGGCCCCTCGGGCCTGCTGCGTATTATCAGCCACTTCCTGAACGCTCGCGACCATCTGCGTCATCGCCGACGCAGCCTGCTCAGACTCTTGCACCTGAACCTGGGCAGTATTTTGACTGGCAATGCCATATTCAGAAAACGCCTGCGCAACCTGCCCAAGTTGATGGATGCCATCGCCGATTCCAGTCACCAACCCCCGCAATCCGTCACACATTCGCTGCATGGAAGCATACAACTGACCTATTTCGTCACGCCGATGACTGTCCATCCGAACCGCCAGATTTCCTTTTGCAACGTCTTGCAGTACCCCTACCGCCTTTCGTAAAGGACCCACTATTTGGGCCTGAAGCACGAAGGTAGAGCCTGCCGCGACGAAAAGGAGCAGAAGCACGCTGGCGCCGAGCGACTGGAATATGCGTGTTTTCAACGCAAGCATTTCATGGCTTTGTGCGGAGTAGACCTCTTTTCCTAACTCGAGAAGCCGCCGAGCATCTTTGTCCAAGCCGGTGTTAAGCGCCTCGATTTCCTGACGCCCAGTAAATAAGCCGACGGAATCGGTCAGGCGGACCAAATCATCCAGGTTTTGAGCATAGTGTCCCGCTGCCGACGCCATTTCACCCAGAACATTCGCAGAGGAATGTCCCGGTTGACTGACCCGCAGGCGATCAAGTTCTTGCTTGAGTTCACCGATCAACTTTTGCGCTTGCCTTGCAGCCTCTGCTGAGCGAGTGAGGGCAAAGTCCCTTTGAGCGATCTGTACTTCTAATTGCCGGGCATTGATATCAGAAATGAGGGTGATGAAGGTTCCCTGCTGGAATATCGCAGACATGCTGTAAAACCCTAACCCGGCAACACCTAAGGCGATGATCAGCAGAAAACCAAAAGCGAGTAACAACTTCCTTCCAATTGACAGATCGACCAAGTTTCGCATTGTTATTTTCTCGGTAGTGGAATACTGCGGAGGTCCTGTGCAGCACGAATGGTTATCTGCTGCAGATCCAGGCTGATCCGTTTGTTTAGGTGAATGAGCCCATTGTCATTGCTCATTCCTAGAATCCCATCAAGCATTTTTCGACAACGCCTGCCGGAAGATAGGTGAGGTGAAGAAAGTCTGATCTCGATACTGAACTGGATGCCTATGGCGTCGACTCGGCGTGGACGAAATATGAAGCGAAGGTGCGTTTTTCCATAACGCTACGCCTCCATACTTCGTACTTATACAGCGGACCTATCATCAGGAGTGCATTTTATGAGCAGCTTTCCATTCGGCGACCGCAGGGTTGATCACCGCACTTACATCCGAAAAGAATTCAACATTGATAACACTGGAACTGTCGTATATCAAAACGGAACGGGTGAGTCGTTGGTGTATTTCCATGGAGCCGGAACCTGGCATGGAATAGGGTTTTCCGATCAGTGGGACAAGTACTTTACGACGTATCTGCCCTACCATCCGGGTTTCGGCGCGTCGGCAATCAACCCTCGAATTGATTCAATTCAAGGTTATGTCGATCACTACGCCAAGCTATTTGACGTGTTGGACCTGGATCGCGTTCACCTGGTCGGAACCTCGCTTGGGGGATACCTCGCTGCCGAGTTTGCGGCGCAGCATGGCTCGCGCGTAAATCGTTTAGTGCTCGCGTGTCCCGCCGGCCTTGATGTGAAAGAGCATCCGCCCACTGACCTGAGTAAAGTTCCGCCAGAGCAGATCCCCAACTACCTGGTACACAATGTCAGCAGCCTGGCGCCCTACCTCCCTGAAGGGCCAGATGAAGAATTCAATGCCATGCGCAAGAAGGAAGGAGATTCAGCCTGCCGGTTATTACTCAACGGGAAAATGATAAATACCGCGATGCCTTCGACCCTGCAGAAAATTCAAACGCCTACCCTGGTTGTCTGGGGTAAAGAAGACAGAATTCTTCCGGTCGGCCAAGCCGGACACTGGCAACAAGCCCTTCCCCACTGCGAAGTGAACATAGTGGGAAATGCAGGGCACCTGGTACTGGACGAATCCGAAACCGCTCGCCATGCCGTTCGTGAATTCCTGCTGCGCGATTAATCAATAAGCGCGCAACACCATCGCAATGTCCGGCTTCCAGCGTTTCGACAAAACCTCGGGCCATCCACCGCCGAGAGCCGTAAACAAGTGCGGCATCATCCACCCGCAGTATTCAAAAAGAACGCCGCACTCAGTGCGGCGTTGATTGAACGATGCTTGCTTAGACGCCTCTCACTTCCAGCGACGCACGACTACATTTCCGACTCTGAGGCTCTTGTAGCTCGTCGAACTCGCAAGACTCAACGGCGGCATGTTGACTCTCGCGAGCCTGAAGCTGTGGTTTCAGCAGGAAACTGGCCAACGCGGGCAGCAAGATCAGCGCACCGAACATGTTTACAAGGAACATGAAGGCCAACAGCATACCCATATCGGCTTGAAACTTGATGGGTGAGAACACCCAAGTCGCAACGCCCGCCGCCAATGTCGCGCCAGTGAGCATCACCACTCGCCCCACGAACAGCAGTGAACGGTAGTACGCTTCACCGAGTGATGCCCCCATACGCATCCAGGCTAACGTCACACTTAAGATATACAGCGCATAGTCGATCCCGATTCCTACTCCCAAAGCCGTTACGGGTAGCGTAGCGACCTTCAGCCCAACGCCCACCCAAACCATCAGCGCTTCGGCAAGAATACTTGTCAATACGAGCGGTACCACTGCGACCACCACCGCTTGCCAGGAGCGAAATGCAACCAGTGCAAGCACAATGACGACGAGATAGACCCCGACCAGCATCAAGTAGTTGTGGTGCTTGACCACTTGATTGGTCGCCGCCTCAATGCCTGCGTTCCCCGCAGCGAGCAAGAACTTCACGTTTGCGGTGTCGTTCTCCTTGGCAAAAGCCTCAACAACTTCCACCGTTTGCTGGAGTGTCTGCGCCTTGTGGTCTTTCAGGTAGGCATACACGGTGAGCAGATCACAATTAGTGTTAAGCAGCCCCCGAGGCGTTTGACCGATCAGCGAGTTCAAGGCCGCTTGATTGGGCAGAATTTCTGCCCACTTGAAACTGCCTTCGCTGTAAGCAGAAGTCATTTGCCTGGCCAAGTTTGCGAATGAGTTGGTGGCCTCGACGCCGGGTAATTGCCCCAGGAGGATTTGCAGATCGCGGACCTTCACCAGCGTTTCGTAGTTAACACATTGATCAGGAGGGGTCTTGACCATAATTGCCATGACATCACTGCTGGTCGCGTAATGGCTGGTCAAATAGGCGTTATCCAGATTGTATCGAGAATCGGCACGTAATTCCGGTGCCCCGGCATCCAGATCACCCACCTGCAACCGCGACGCAACCACTAAACCGGCTACCGCCAATATCACTGCGCAGGCAATCGCGCCAATAGCCCAGCGCCGCTGGGTGAAAAGTGTCAGCACTCGCCACAGGGAAAGCCTTCCATGAGCCGCGTCCAGGGAATTTTGCTCTTGGACAAGAGCCCGTTTGGCCGCCCGGTCGTTGACCCCTGTATAGGTTAACAGGACGGGCAGCAGGATTAGATTGGTGAAGATCAGAATGGCCACGCCGATACTCGCAGCGATGGCTAACTCGCGAATCGCCTGAATATTGACCATGAACAGCACTGCAAAGCCGACCGCATCACAAACCAACGCTGTGAAGCCGGCCATGAACAAACGCCGGAAGGTATTGCGTGCCGCATGAAGACGATGCATGCCGCGGCCGATATCCTGCATCACACCATTCATTTTTTGCGCGCCGTGACTCATGCCAATGGCAAAGATGAGGAACGGAACCAGAATCGAATAGGGGTCCAGGCGAAAGCCAATCAACGGTAAGATCCCCAACTGCCAAACCACAGCGATAAGGGAACAGGTCACAACCAACAAAGTACTTCGCACGCAATGGGTGAACCAAAAAACCATCGCAGCCGCAATGGCGACGGCAATTGCAAAGAATATTAATATCTGGCTCAAGCCATCAATCAGATCGCCGACGACTTTTGCAAAGCCGACGATATGAATACTGACACCCTGACCTTCGTACTTCCTCCTGATGTTTTCCAGCTGCTTGGATAGCTCACCGTAGTGAAGCGCCTTCTGCGCTTGAGCGTCATAATCCAACAAGGGAACAACGATAGCGCTCGACCGAAAGTCGGCAGCCACCAATTTTCCGACTTCTCCCGAACGAAGAATGTTAAGCCTCAACTGTTCCAGGCTGGAAGGACTGCCATCGAACGTATCCGGCATGACCGGGCCGCCATCGATCCCCACTTCGGTCACCATCAACCAACGGGTGCTGCGAGTCCACAAGGACTGCAAAAAGGGTCGCTCTACGCCGGGAATGGTGACGATTTCATCGTTTATTTTTCGCAAGGTCTCTAAATAGTCGGCGTTCAGAATGCTATCGCCCTGGGTAGCAACCACCACTCTGAGGGTATTTCCCAGGCCTTGCAGATCGGCCTCATTAGCGAAATAGTTTTGAATATATGGGTGATCATTAGGAATCACTGCCTTGAAGCTTGCATTCAGGTCAATATGACGAGCACTCCACCCCAGGCAAACCGTTACTAGCGCGCAGAACATCACGACAAACAGGCGATTGTTAAATAAAACCCGCTCAAGAAGCGTACCGGCAGCAGGATCAAAATCTTCGACCTTTGTCGCCGAGGTTGTCTCAATTTTCATGGTTGGAATCTCACGGCGCAGGGACGGTTTGTGGCCCAAGAGGCCCCACCGCAATCAAACTTTTGGCGGAAACAGGAAGAACGTAAGCAGTGGGCAAGCCCCGAACCGGCAGCAAATTGAAAGTGCTTCCTCGGTCCTGGCTGGAGATCATTTGACCATTTTCCGCCACTAACAGAATGGAGCCATCTTGAAGTACCGCCCCCGCTTGAATGGAAGCCTCAATACCAGTGCTGACTCTATTCCAAGTCTTTCCGTCGTCCAGGCTGCGTAACACTTTCCCGCGCAATCCATAAGCCACAAAGACGTGATTGTCAGGAGATAGAACGCCAAACAGTGTTCCTTCGGAAGGGGTCTCACGGTGAAACTCTTCGGCCGTGATCTGACGCTGAACAATGCCTTGTTCACCCACCAGCAACAGGCCCTGGTCCGTCTTAGCTATACCGTAGTAATGCAGGCCCATCGGGTTATCGAGTTGTCTGTCCAGAGAGACCCAGTGTTTACCACCATCCAGGGTGCTCAGCGCATAGCCGAAGGCCCCTACGATGGTGACTTTTTGCCTGTCCTCAACATGGAGGGCGAGAAAAGGTTTGTCCGGGCCATCGTTAATCAACCGCTCAGCTTGATCGACGCTAATACCCTTGGCGATCCCTGGGGCACCCGTCGCTGATCGGGAGGCGGCGTCATGGATAAGTTGAGCGACTTGAACACCATCCAGTTGGCGACTCCAGGTTTCGCCAGCGTCCTCAGTGCGAAGTACCACACCTGAATGACCGATTGCCCAGCCAACGTTTGCATCCGCGAACTCGACAGCCGTAAGCAGTACACTGGTGGGCACCTTGGCTTGGCGCCAACTCTGACCTTGGTCATCTGAGAGGACGATACGGCCCGACTCGCCGACAGCTACCAGGCGCTCGCCTGCTTTGGTCACGCCCAGAAGAAACGTTGAAGCTGGCTGGAGTACTTCACGGGCAGGACGGTCCAACACAGCGGGTCGGCTTTGCTCGGCACTTGCGCCATATGCAGCGACAACCAGATACAGTGCGCTCAACCAATGAGCTGCGCGCGCGATCGTATAAACCATCTTATGACCCCCTTGAGCAATAGCTCCGCTCAGTAATGTCCGAGCGACCGTGGGTCGCCCGGACCATGGTTTTAACGCAGGGCGTCTTGTACCAATGCTTCAGCGGAATAAAAGGAACGAGGCTTCGGGGTGACCGGAAGGTACTTGGTGTCCAACTCGCCCAAGGTATAAGCCTGTTGTTGAAAGTCTATTGACATAAAAGGTCGCATCACCACACCGGGCAGATCATAGTTAACAACCGGGTAGTTGATCGCACCGCGATAGAGCTTGTTTTGAGAGTCCCAAAGGTCCGCCATAACGATGGCCCATGTATCCTCGTCCATATAGACACGGCGCTTGGGCACAACGTTTCGAACGCCAGGCTTAAGCGTCGCCTCAACCTCCCAAACCCGATGCAGCTCCCAACGAATGACATTCGGATTAAGCACTTTTGGAGTCAACAACTCCTCCGGAGTAACGGAAAAAAGCTTGTTGGTATTATAAGGAATATACATCTCCTTCTTTCCGACCAACTTCCAATCGTATTGCTCCGGGGAACCGAAGAACCCATAGGCCTCATCGAACTGAGTCAAGCCGGACATCAGGAAATTTGGCGTATCAAACTGCACATTAGGTAGCTTTCTAACCCGGCGCTGACCCGGCATATATTGCCATGAGCCTGGCTGCTGGCTGGTGAAGTCTTGCGGCCAAATGCCAATCAATGCCTCACCTGCACTGCGACCCGGAGCGGTGGTTAACGATCGATGCCATTGAAAGAACCCATCAAAATCCTTTTCGCCACCAGGTAACGCATATCGATAGAAGCCGTCCATTTTTAACGCAGCCGTCAACGAAGAACGCCCCTTGCTATCGACCATATACATTCCACCCTCCATTTCCACTCCGACTCCTTTCCAGGACAGGAAGTGGTTCCAAAGAACTTCTGAACCATTCTTCGGTAATGGGAACGGGATACCACCGTAGGCATGGGTGACACCCACACCATCGCCACTGAGCTGCGCCGTAGCAGCATTGGTTTTCGTGTAGTTATAAAAAGCCTCGGGAGCCGACGCGGTGCGATGCGTTGGGTATACATCAAGGCGCCACTCGGGATTTTGCTGTAACAGCAACTGCACCGTTTGAGATAGTTGATCCTTGTAGGCTGCGGCGTTCTTGCTGTTAATAACCAAAACTGGTTTTTCGTCTGGAAAAGGATCACTGTTCATACTGCCCGGCTTGTGGCCAGCAGGCATGCCTTTATAACCACCCGACCACGCAGGAATACTACCTGATGCGTTGCCCGATCGCTCGGCACCAAGCGGCGTAAGCTCGCTATTCAATTTCGCCGCCTCCGCAGGGGTAACAGCGGCTCGAACAGGAGTATTGATAAGCGCTACGAAAAACGCAGCCGATAGCAGAAATTTCACACTGTGATTATTCATGAAAAAATACCTGATTGCATTTAGAAGGATCGACTGACAGACGCCATCAGGAAATCACGCCCCGAGTAGTAATTACCCGACTCACTACCAAAGAAGTGGGTCGCATTAAGCCCCAACTTCCAGTCCTGCTGGTAAGTACCGACCACGCCGACAGTGAGATCGCCCCCTTCGTTACTACCATAATTATTAAACGCCGCGGAAATCGGAGACTTACCTTTAAAGTTGTAGCCAAGACCAATTGGAAGTTCGATATCCAGACTTGGCATCACCTGGAAGTATTGAAATGTGGTAACGCCGCGAATACCGTAAACCGAATCATCTAAACTGGTATCACGTTGCTCCTTGTTTTTGGTGACCTCAAGCAGTTTATGTCCTGCCAACTCTGCGGCGATACTGACACCATCCCACGCGGGCCCGGCGTTTCCGACCCAGATTGCCGATACCTGGGCGTGCAGTGTGTTGCCCAGGACATCCGGGACAAGTACATTGCCGTTTGCCCGAAGCGGTACACCATCGCGGTAAGATATCTCCCCTCCAAGGTTCAGCGAGCCGTACGACATGTTGGCGCTTAAACCATACAGTTCAATCTTCTCCTTATAATCGAGAAAGTACTGTCCAATCGAACCCGTTGCCGGATCAAAGCCGCCGGAAGGGACGGTATTGACACGGGGAGTTTTGTCATTATAGCGAAGTGCATAAGCGCCAATATCGAGATTCAAGTCGACTGGTCGCCAGCGCACCGACACCCCATATTGCGCAGCGTCCGGTTCTTTATCAGAAGCACGATAAAAATAGGCACCAGGGCCCGCTATGATTCGTTCACCGCCTTCGTCCAAAAGGTCAACTGACGACAAATAACTGCCCGCCGGAGGGATACGGGTTTTTTCCCATTCAAACTGGTAGTAGCCTTCGACTACCCAACTATCGGATAACAGCACACTCATCGAAAGCTGGTTGGTCGGCAGGAACACTTCCTGCGCTTTAATATTAGGAACGCTTAACGCTTTGTAAGCATCCACGGGTGCCATACCGGCAGCGATGCCGTTATCAGTAAAAAACAGACTTTCGCCCCAAATCAGCGTGTGTTGGCCTAAACGCATGCTGACCGGTACATCCATCGGCGTAAACTGACCGGATATAAAGGCGTTCATGAGCTCGATTTTCTTACCCGCCCACTTTTCTGTCTGGTCGGCAAAATGATCGTTGCTGACTGAGTACGGGTTAAATGTCGCTGGCGAGTTGTTATCGTTGCTGCGGTTGTAGACGTTGTCATACCAGGCCGCGCCACTCAGACTCAGTCCAAAGTTTTTCCAACGCGCATTGAATTCGCTCAACCAGTCAAACCGATTCATCATCAATGATCCTTTATCGAAATTTCGATCAGGATCATCTACGTTCGGGTTGGCCAGGTTTTTATCATTGGGTTCACCGAGGCGGGAACCCAGGGAATACTTGAGGGTATTGGTCCAGTTAACGTCGACCTCACCCACTTCGAACTGTGCTGCGCGAACAGCTGAACTGGTACTGAACGTTGCTAACGCAATGCCCAGAAGCGCAGCGGTGGGCAACGACGTCGATGTAAATTCTCCCTTTTTTCCAGCGTTGAAACACATACGGTCTTTATTAATCGCCATTATTATTGTTCTCCGATTATCGGTAAGGCTCATATTTTGACCAGGCAGGTGAAGCCCGACTTTTGAGTCCTATTCAGCGGCCAGTTAGCCGCTGTGAGCCGAACGTACGGAGTTGGCACAACCGGGAACACCTATCCAAAGATAGACTCTCCTTTGCTTGAATATCCCCCTTCTTGCCAAGGCGTGCGGCTAACCCGCGAACATCTGTTCACGCCCGCCACCTTTTCTTACTTGTCCAACATCGCAGGCTAGAGCTCTTGCGCTCTCCTGTTTGGCCTTCCAGCGCCGCAGTAAGGCAGGTTGTCATGTCGGTGCAAGCAGACGGCCAAGTTCACGTGGCCCAAGGCAAAACGGCTTGCGTGTCGATCCAACCGCCATCCGATAGGTGCTGCATGACCCGCCTCTCGGTAATAACAACTATCCATCCAATACAAAAACAGCGAGATTTGAGATGAGTACAGCCTCACGTTTGTTCGACGTATCCGGTCGAGCTTGTGTAGTCACTGGTGGAGCTAGCGGTATCGGATTGGCCTGCGCAGAAGCGCTTGCAGAAAATGGTGCACAAGTCACCCTGATGGACATCAGCGCCCATTCCCTCGATGACGCAGTCTCTTCGCTCACTCGCCGCGGCTTTGATGTACGTGGTGAACTCGTAGACGTCAGCGACCGGGCGTCCGTCGCCAAAGTATTTCAAAACACAGTCAATCATTACGGCAGGCTGGACGTGGTATTCGCGAATGCAGGGATCGATTCGGGTCCTGGTTTTCTTGGGCGCGAGGGGCAGCGACTTTTGGACGGTAGCCTGGAAAACCTTGACCTCAGCAATTGGGAGCGAGTCATGGCGATCAATCTGAATGGCGTGCTGTACTGTCTGCAGGAATCAGCCAGACATATGAAACCCCAGGGTTCCGGCAAGATCGTGGTGACCACATCGATTGCAAGCTGTCTCAATGCCGCCTGGGTAGGCACGTCTTACTTCCCGGCAAAGGCCGGCGCCTCCCATTTGATGCGTCAAGCCGCTTTGGAGCTGGCCAGGTATAACATTCAGGTGAATGCCATTGCCCCGGGTGCATTCGCTACCAATATCGCAGATGGCCATGTCAACGATCCCGAAATGCGGCGGTTGCTGGAGGCGGGAAACCCGCAGCATCGCGTTGCGGAGCCCGCAGAAATCAAGGGGGTTGCCCTCCTCCTCGCCTCTGCAGCGTCTTCCTACATCACCGGTACCGAAATCGTTATCGACGGTGGCGGCCTGTTAGGCCAGGCAGACTAACCGGAGCCGCAGAGCAAACGCCCTTATCCGCAGCGCTAGCCTGATGTTGGCGCTGCTGATTCAGGCCGATGTTACACATTCGATCAAACCGTTGCGTAAGGGTTGGCCCTCTGCTCAACACCGATGGCTATGCTTTGCTATAGCGCAACGGAGGTACTCCAAATCGCCTGCGAAAAACCTCGCGAAAGGCACGCTCCGATTGATACCCCACGGCTTCAGCCACTCGAGCAACCGGATTGCCGGCGCGCAGATGCTCCGCCGCCACCTGCATCCGAAGATCTATCAAATAATCGATGGGCGACTGACCCACCAGTCGAGTGAAGCGGCGACCAAAGGTATGACGAGACATTCCCGCCTCTTCCGCCAGTGACTCGGTGGTCCAGTGCTCACCGGGGCGCGCATGCATGGAAACCAGAGCCTGGCGAATGCGTCGATCCGCCAGCCCCTGCAGCCAGCCGCTACTCTCCCTTGGAACTGACAGCGCATGCGCTCGGATAAAACTTGTAAAAATCAAGTTTGAAAGATGTGCAGCAGTCGCCACGTAACCGGCGCGGTTGGCCGTATCTTCGCTGACGAGAAACTCCAGCATTGAATTCATCCAGGGGAACATGCCGCTGGCACTCCCGTGCAGGTGAATCATCTGGGGCAATGACCGTAACAACGGATTGCTGTCCGCGGCCTGAAG
The DNA here is from genome assembly GCF_019212185.1 of Pseudomonas fluorescens. Classification (NCBI taxonomy): domain Bacteria; kingdom Pseudomonadati; phylum Pseudomonadota; class Gammaproteobacteria; order Pseudomonadales; family Pseudomonadaceae; genus Pseudomonas; species Pseudomonas fluorescens. The sequence continues at coordinate 2,453,531 of NZ_CP078138.1, read as the reverse complement.
TAAAAAGGCGAGAATCATCATCCGCCCCACCTTTTCGCCCTGCCCCAACTCCAGTCCGGAAATAGGAGCCGCCTGCCGTTCTCCGGCGACCAGCAACGGTAATCCTCTCGCGTGCCAGTAATCCATCAAATCGATGCATTCCGCGTCAGGGCTCGAGGCCACCCTATACGCAGCGCCGTGCAATATCAGTACCGAGTCGCCCGGTTCGAGCCGAACCGGGGCTTGTCCGGCAACCATCAACCACAGCGGGGCATCCAGGCAACACAACGTGAAGGCGCTGGCGGCAGAAAAGCAGGGGACCCTTAGCCCCCACGGATCCCCCAGCGCATAGATGCCGCCCGAGTTCACCTCTACCTTAAGAGATAAAAGTACTTCGCCTAGAAGATCCACACGCCCCCCAATGTGATGAATTCAGCCGAAAAACGATGCTATACGGCATGGAAGACTAATCCTCTCATCCATAAGCTGACGATACAAATACAACAACAAGCCACCGGAGGATTTATGTATTTGCACAACTGCTGGTATGTGGCAGCGTGGAACTATGAGGTGACTGACGGGCTGGTTGCTCGAACCATTATCAATGAGCCAATCGTGCTCTATCGCATGGAAAACGGCGCCATCGCCGCCCTCCAGGACCGCTGCTGCCATCGCTCGGCGCCGTTATCCATAGGGAGAAAAGAAGGCGACTCCGTTCGCTGCATGTACCACGGTCTGAAGTTTGACAGTTCAGGCAAATGCACCGAGATACCTGGTCAAGACACCGTTCCTGCGCAAACATGCGTCCGTAGCTTCCCTGTCATTGAGCAACACAGTTGGGTATGGGTCTGGCTCGGCGACCCACAGCAGGCAGATCCCGCGCTTATTCCTCCAGCTGTAGGTCATGATCATCCAGATTGGATTTTCAGATCAGGCAGCATCGAATATCAAGCCAACTATCAGTTGGTTAACGACAACCTGCTGGACTTTTCACACCTCTATTTCCTCCATCCAGAAAGCTTCGGCATGGGCATAGATTGGGCACACGTTCGACCGAAGGTTAGCCGGCTCGATCGCGGAGTACGTGTCGAACGTTGGTTACCTGCACAACCCACACCGAATCACATTAAAGGGGTCGTTGATTCCGACACCGTGGATATTTTCACGGCTTACGATTATCTGGCACCAGGCGTGATGGTGATGAACTCGTACAGTTTTCCACGCGGCACCCTGGAGCAATTCAACGGTGAAAAACCGCAAGGTGTGGCCCCGATCACTCACGACGTGACATGCCAGGCCATCACGCCAACCAATGACGATACCTCTCGGTACTTCTTCTCATGGGCGCCTAATCGCCACGCTCTTGCCGGATGCAGCGAGAAACTTGCCGATGACATGATCGCCATCGCACGTATGGCCTTCGAGGAAGATCGGGTCATGATTGAAGCACAAGCCCGCGTCCTTCAACACACGCCAAATCCAAAGCAGGTACCGATTGCTTTCGACAATGCCCTGTCTCAGATGCGCTGGGTTCTGGATAAATTGAAGAAAGAAGAGAGAGCACGGGCGCAACAGGTCGCAACCTCTCAGTAATTCTCACACAACATCAGTAATTGCAGCATCAAAGGTCGGCGACCTCACAACACAGGAGAACACTCTATGTCTGGTAATCGCGGTGTGGTTTATCTGGGGGCGGGCAACGTTCAAGTACAAAATATCGATTATCCGAAGATGCAGGATCCTCGGGGTCGGAAGATCGAACACGGTGTCATTCTCAAGGTCATATCCACCAACATCTGCGGCTCAGACCAGCACATGGTGCGCGGCCGTACCACCGCCCAGACCGGCCTGGTGCTGGGTCACGAGATCACCGGTGAGGTGATCGAGAAGGGCAGCGACGTCGAAAACCTGAAAATCGGCGACCTGGTCTCGGTACCCTTTAACGTTGCATGTGGGCGCTGCCGTTCCTGCAAAGAGCAACACACCGGCGTCTGCCTGACCGTCAACCCGGCGCGTGCTGGTGGTGCTTACGGCTACGTCGACATGGGCGACTGGACTGGCGGCCAAGCTGAATACGTGCTGGTGCCGTACGCCGACTTCAACCTGCTGAAACTGCCGGATCGCGACAAGGCCATGGAGAAAATCCGCGACCTGACCTGCCTGTCCGACATCCTCCCTACCGGTTACCACGGTGCCGTCACCGCCGGTGTCGGCCCGGGCAGCACCGTATACATCGCTGGCGCCGGCCCAGTCGGCCTGGCCGCTGCCGCTTCGGCACGCCTGCTGGGCGCTGCGGTGGTGATCATCGGCGACGTCAACACCATCCGCCTGGCCCACGCCAAGGCCCAGGGTTTTGAAATCGTCGACCTGTCCAAAGACGCACCGCTGCACGAACAGATCGCCGCACTGCTGGGCGAACCGGAAGTCGATTGCGCCGTTGACTGCGTGGGCTTCGAAGCCCGTGGCCACGGTCACGACGGCGTCAAACACGAAGCCCCTGCCACCGTACTCAACTCCCTGATGGGCGTCGTCCGTGTAGCGGGCAAGATCGGCATCCCCGGCCTGTACGTTACCGAAGACCCGGGCGCAGTCGACGCTGCGGCAAAAATGGGCAGCCTGAGCATCCGCTTTGGCCTGGGCTGGGCCAAATCCCACAGCTTCCACACCGGCCAGACCCCGGTGATGAAGTACAACCGCGCACTGATGCAGGCGATCATGTGGGACCGCATCAACATCGCTGAAGTGGTGGGTGTGCAGGTGATCAGCCTGGATCAGGCGCCTGAGGGGTATGGCGAGTTTGACGCGGGAGTGCCGAAGAAATTCGTCATAGATCCGCATAAAACCTTTAGTGCAGCCTGATTTTTAACTGGCTCCCGGGCGTGGCGGCGAAATGCCGCTGCGTCGTGCTCATAGTGGCCTATCACCCCCCCTGAGTTGGGACTGTCAGTTTTTTTGTGTGCGGGCCGGTAATGGCCTGCCGTCAGGCAGGCCCTGATTTTCACCAGGTCGGCCTGATGAACCGATCTCCGTACAGAATCGCAAATTGATTCATCGCACTTTTCCAGTCATGGGCCGCTGAACCCCAGTTTGCCGTGATGTTTCGTAGCCCCAACCAGATCAGTTTGGTCGCTGCATCGTCGTTCGGGAAGTGGCCACGGGTCTTTATGATCTTACGTAGCTGAGCATTGATGCTCTCAATCGCGTTGGTGGTATAGATCACCTTCCGGATGGCGGGCGGGAAAACAAAGAATGGAATCACTCGATCCCAAGCGCGTCTCCAGGCGGCCACGACCGTTGGATACTGTTTGCCCCAAGGCCCGTTTTCAAACTCATCCAAGGCCTGCTCAGCCGCTTCTGCGTTGATGGCCTGATAAATCGGCTTCAGCGCCTTGGCCAGTGCTCGACGCTTGTCCCAAGCCGCGTAGTCCAGGCTGTTGCGAATCAGATGCACAATGCATGTCTGCAGTGTTGTTTCTGGAAACACTGCGCTGAGGGCCTCTGGCATGCCCTTGAGGCCATCGGTCACGGCAATCAGCACGTCCTCGACGCCTCGCGTTTTGAGGTCGTTGAACACCTTCATCCAGAACTTCGCACCCTCGGTGTTCTCGATCCAGATGCCCAGGATATCGCGCGTCCCGTCGGGTAAAACACCCAACGCCAGGTAAATGGCCTTGTTGCGTACCAAGCCTTCTTCGCGGATCTTCACCCGTAGCGCATCAAAGAAAATGACCGGGTACATCGGCTCCAGCGGGCGCTGTTGCCACGCGCCAATCTCTTCCATGACCTCGTCGGTCACAGAGCTGATGAAATCGGGCGAGACGTCCGTGCTGTACTGCTCAGAAAGAAACGCACGAATCTCTCTGACCGTCATTCCACGGGCGTACATGGCGATGATCTTGTCATCGAAACCGGTATAACGGCGCTCATGCTTGGGGATCAGAATCGGCGAGAAACTGCCGTTGCGGTCGCGCGGAATATCCAGGCGTATCGGGCCATCGCCGGTGAGCACCGTCTTGCCGCTCTTGCCGTTGCGCTGGTTGGTTTCGTCCTCCGGGCGCTGCGCGCCCGATGGATAACCCAAATGGTGGCCAAGCTCGGCATTTAGGGCGCGTTCAATCAGCGCTTTCTTGAAGGCCGCAGAAGCCTCTTCGATCGCCTCAGCGGTCATCAGTGTTTGAGGGAGTTGATCCAGCAGTTCCTTTGGAAGCTTCGGCAGCTCCCGCACCGGTTGGCGCTCAGATTTCTTTTTGGTTGGCATACATGCACCTCTTACTCATGTTATGCCCGAACACAAAATTTCTGACACCCCCCCTGAGTTATGCCATCCGTGTCAGCTATTCGCTGGCTCTGAATCTATACCTCAGACCCGCAAATCCCACTCGTCGAAGACATCTGCGCACTACCGAAAGATAGGACCCATTCGCCTTCAGGCAACGCAAGCTGAGGCTAATTTGTGCCCTCAAGAGACGAAGAAATGAAAACAAAAATAAAATCGATCGCACTGCTGGCCTGCCTTTTCGCAGCAATGGCCATTTTACTAATCTCACCTGCTCCCCGCTCTTATACCCCCCAGGTGCCTAGCGCCTGTCAGATAGCCAATGCACCGTGCAATCTGCCGCAAGGGTTTCGAGGATGGCCCTGAATTCCTGAGCTTGCGATTGACGTATTACTCAAACTAACTGTTTCTCTGGGAGGGATGCCACAGGCGAATGGCACTACTGCGCTTCTGGCATCAGACTAATCGATGATTTTCACTATCGCTCATATACAGGCGCTTTCCGCGGTGCGATTTGAAGCCGCAGATCGAGAATTGCTCGTGGAGTTCGCTCCCTCACACCCGGGTAACCAGCGACGGACACTTCAAATCCGATTTGCTAGTGATGCTGCACGTCAGTTGATCAAGGCCATCTTGGCGTTTGAGTCGGAATGAGTTCACCCATCGCGAACGCCACTTATCAAGTAAATGTCAGGGGACGGACCTGGTTTTTTTAAAGGGTTCTCCATTTCCGAGCCACCTTGCTTTGATGCTTTGTCGCGACAATCGAAAACAACGAGATGGAAGCCATATGCAAAACGAAGCCTGGGTAATCGCTGAACCCTCAAGGGGTGAATACAACCCTGAGTGTCTGCGCTGGGAAAGAAGACCCATTGCGCAGCCTGGCGATGGTGAAGTCTTGGTAAAGACCCTACTGATCTCCCTGGATCCCACCAGCCGTAACTGGTTGAAGCTTGAACCCAGCTCCAGTTATCTGCCTCTCGCGATAGGCAGTGTAATGATTGGCCAGGCTATAGGAGTAGTTGAGGCGTCTCGCTCAACGGATTTCGCCCCCGGCGATCTGGTCAAAGGCATGTGGGGTTGGGAGCGATACTCCATTGCACAACCGATGCTTATCGAGCGTTTTACCAGTGGGTCCCATATACCCCTGGAGGCGCACCTTTCGATTTTTTCGCATGTGGGTCGCGCTGCAGCCATTGGACTTTTTGAGATTGGGCAAGCAAGTCCAAATGATGTGGTGGTTGTATCAGGAGCGGCGGGTGCAACTGGATCCATTGCCGCACAAATGGCAAAAGCACAGGGCAACCGAGTCATTGGCATCGCCGGCGGCCCAGAGAAATGCAGGCTATTGATCAGCGAGTTTGGCCTGGACGGCGCAATCGATTACAAGCACGAAGACGTGGCAGTTGCTTTGTCTCAGCTTTGCCCCGAGGGCATCGACGTCTACTTCGATAATGTCGGTGGCCCGATTCTTGACGCCGTACTTTCCAATATGGCAGTTGGTTGCCGAATTGCAGTGTGTGGGGCTATGTCGCAGTACGACTTAGCTGACCCGATACACGCCTATGGATGTGAAAATCTGCCACAGATATTGTTCAGGAGAGCCCATATTCAAGGTTTCGTCGTGCCAGACTTTTCATCTCGAATGGGTGAATTCGACGCGATCCTCAAACATTTTTACGAGCGCGGAAAAATTCAGCATCGCGCCCATATTGTGGAAGGACTGGAGTTGGCTCCAGAAGCTTTGAAACATGTTTTCAAAGGTAGCAACAATGGCAAACTCATGGTTAGGGTTGCTTGTATCTAGACACGTGCCTTTGCGCCGCGATTGGGCTTTAGCTGGATACGTCAGTTCCCATGGAACTGACGTCGGCGATCGATAGTAAATCTGCTCTCCCGGCTCCAGCCCCCTTTTGTACATTTCAACATGGGGCGACACCATCGGGCCGACTGAGGGAACATCAATAACTGAAATCATGCCCCAACTCCTTCTGCATCCACTCCAGAAAGCGCCGCACTCGGGGAAAGTTCGAATGGGCGCGGGGAAACACCAGGTGGTGGGCGGTGATCGGTGAGCTCAATGCCGGTGCGACCTCGACCAAGGCACCGCGCTCGAGGTAATCCTGGGCCAGCAAGGTGCTTTCCAGGGCGAAACCCAGGCCGTGATGGGCTGCTTCCAGCGTCATGTAGGAACGGTCGAAGCTCAGGGTATAGGGCTTTTCCGGGCGCGACACACCGTGTTGGGCAAACAGCTGCGGCCACTTGATCAGGGTCGCTTCCGACAGGATCAATTGGCTGTCGAGCAAATCCGCTGCGGTGCGGATCGGGCGCTTTTCCAGGAGCCTGGGCGAGGCCATGACCGCGATCCTTTCGTTGCGGATGGTGCGCACTTCGTAGCTGGGCCAGTTGGGCATGCCGTGGCGGATGTCGACATCGATCTTATCGCGACTGAAGTGCAACGACTCATAGGAACAGGACAGGTTGAGCTGGATGTCCGGATGACTCTGGCGAAATTGTTCCAGGCGTGGCATCAGCCATAGCAAGCCGAAACTGGGGGATGAGTGCAGGCGCAGGCAATCGAGGCTGACGTCACTGGTGGCGCGCTCGGTGGCCACGGCGAGGCTGTGCAGAATGCCGGAAATCTCGGTCAGGTACTGCTCCCCCACGGGCGTCAGGGTCACGCCTCGGGCCGTTCTGAAAAACAGCTGTCGCCCGATTAATGCCTCGAGCTTGGCCAATTGGTGACTGACGGCCGAGGGTGTCAGGTCGAGCAGTTCAGCGGCACGGGCGACGTTGCCGAAGCGCGCTGTTTGCTCAAAGGCCTGAATGGCTTTCAGGGGTGGCAGTGTGGCGGGAGCATCGTCGTCTGAGCGCATGATGAGGATTATTCCGCTGCAAGTGGCGTGGGCTGGGCGTCGTGCCATTCAACCAGCCAACGGCACAAATGACGAGTGCTGAATTTTTTTCAGCACCCAGTGAGGTTTGCGTTATTGCTCAGGGACGGGGTGGAGCACAAGCTGGGTCATCGGTTCGCTGCGGATCGACCCAACAACACTCTCCAATAAGAACAATGAGGTACTCCCATGCTTCTCCAAGGCAAAGTCGCGATCATCACCGGTGCGGCCTCCGCACGTGGCATTGGCCGTGCGACAGCGACCACCTTCGCGCAACAGGGCGCCCATGTGGTGATCCTCGATCTGGATCAATCCGCTGCCCGCGATGCCGCCGCCTGCCTGGGCGAAGGTCATCTGGGTCTGGCGGCCAACGTCGCTGATGAATCGCAGGTCCAGCAGGCCGTGGCGAAAATCATCGAGCATTTCGGCCGCATCGACATTCTGATCAATAACGCCGGCATCACCCAGCCGCTGAAAACCCTGGATATTCGCCCTTCGGACTACGACAAGGTGCTGGACGTCAGCCTGCGCGGCACCCTGCTGATGTCCCAGGCGGTGATTCCATTCATGCGCCAACAGGCTTGCGGCAGCATCGTCTGCATGTCCTCGGTGTCCGCGCAACGAGGCGGCGGCATCTTTGGCGGCCCCCATTACAGTGCGGCCAAGGCCGGTGTGCTGGGCTTGGGCAAAGCCATGGCGCGGGAGCTGGGACCCGACAACATTCGCGTCAACTCCATCGCCCCAGGCTTGATTCATACCGACATTACCGGCGGCCTGATGCAGGACGATCGCCGTCACGCGATCATCGACGGCATCCCCCTGGGCCGCCTCGGTGCCGCGCAGGACGTCGCCAACGCCGCGCTGTTCCTGGCCAGCGACCTATCCTCCTACCTGACCGGCATCACCCTGGATGTGAACGGCGGCATGCTGATTCACTGACTACACCTGGGCGGGCCTGCCTGGCCCGTGCGGTTCTGGATCGATGATGCAGCCGGGCCTCGGGGCCTGGCGGTCAATAAAAACAAGAGATCGAACCATCATGACAACCCTGTCGCTCGAAGCGGTTTCGACCGTGCGCTCCTCCGCCTACCGTAAAACGGCCTGGCGCCTGATGCCGTTCCTGATGCTGTGCTATCTGTGCGCCTATCTGGACCGGGTCAACGTCGGCTTCGCCAAGCTGCAAATGATGAACGACCTGGCCCTCAGCGAGACGGTCTACGGCCTGGGCGCTGGCATGTTCTTCATCGGTTACTTCCTCTGCGAAGTGCCGAGCAACATCATCCTGCACAAGGTCGGCGCACGGGTCTGGATCGCCCGCATCATGATCACCTGGGGCATCGTCTCCGCCCTGTTCGCCTTCGTCGAAACCGCCTGGCAGTTCTATGCCCTGCGCTTTCTGCTGGGCATCGCCGAAGCCGGCCTGGCGCCGGGCCTGTTGCTGTACCTGACCTATTGGTTCCCGTCCTATCGCCGTGCCCGCATGACCGTGTTGTGGTTCATCGCCATTCCGCTGTCGGGCATGGTCGGTGGCCCGCTCTCCGGCTGGATCATGAACCACTTCGCCGGCATGCATGGCTGGGCCGGCTGGCAGTGGATGTTCGTCCTCGAGGCCGTGCCGACGGTGCTGGTCGGCCTGCTGGTGCTGAGCTATCTCAAGGACGGCGTGCATCAGGCCAACTGGCTCAACGACGAAGAAAAGCAACTGATCACTCGGGAACTGGCCGAGGACAATCAGCAGAAAGTCACCCATGCCTCCGTCGGCGAGTTCATCCGTGATCGCCGTCTGTGGTTGCTGGCCGCCATCTACTTCTGCGTGGTGATGGGTCAGTACGCAATCACCTTCTGGCTGCCGACACTGGTGCGCAACGCCGGGGTTGCCGACCCACTGCACATCGGCTTCCTCACCAGCCTGCCTTACCTCTGCGCGATCGTGGCGATGCTGCTGGTCGGCCGCAGTGGCGATAAACATCGTGAACGGCGCTGGCATCTGATCGTGCCGATGATCGCCGGCGCTGTCGGCCTGAGTCTGGCGGCGTTGATGGGGGGCAATGTGACCCTGTCGATCCTCAGTCTGTGCCTGGCGGCCTCCGGCATCCTGTCCGCGACCTCACTGTTCTGGATGCTGCCCACCACGCTGCTGGGTGGCGTTTCCGCCGCCGCCGGAATCGCGGCCGTCAACAGCTTCGCCAACCTGGCCGGCTTCTGCTCGCCCTACCTGATTGGCTGGATCACCACACTGACCGGCTCCAGCGCCATCGGCATGTACCTGATCACCGGCGTGCTGGTGGCCGGCGCCCTGCTGGTGCTGCGCATCCCCGCCGCCCTGGTCAATCGTTGAGTTAACGGAGTTTCATCATGACAATTAATCCTTCAACTGCTTCAACCACGACGCTGGTTGAACGCGCACACAACATTCGTCGCCACGCGCTGCGCATGGGCCAGGTCCAGGGCCAGGGCTATGTCGGCCAGGCCCTCGGTGCGGCCGACCTGTTGGCAGTCTCCTACTTCCATGCGCTGAATCATCAGCCGCAGGCCCCGGAATGGGAGGCGCGCGACCGCTTCTACCTCTCCATCGGGCACTACGCGATTGCGCTGTACGCGGCCCTGATCGAAGCAGAGATCATCCCGCTCGATGAGCTGGAAACCTACGGTTCGGACGACAGCCGCCTGCCGATGTCGGGCATGGCCGCCTACACCCCGGGCATGGAAATAACCGGGGGTTCGCTAGGCCAGGGCCTGGGCATTGCGGTCGGTGCCTGCCTGGGGCTCAAGCGCAAAGGCTCGGCCTCCTTCGTCTACAACCTACTGTCGGACGGCGAACTGAATGAAGGCTCGACCTGGGAAGCGGTGATGTCGGCGTCCCACTGGAAGCTCGACAACCTGATCGCCATCGTCGACGTCAACAATCAGCAAGCCGATGGCTACTCCAGTGAAATCCTCTCGTTCGAGCCGATTGTCGATCGCTGGCAAGCCTTTGGCTGGTTCACCCAGCGCGTGGATGGCAACGACATCGATGCACTGGTCACGGCATTCGATGCCGCCCGCCACCATCCCGACGCCCAGCCACGGGTGATCATCTGCGACACGAAAATGGGTAAAGGTGTGCCCTTCCTGGAGAACCGCGAGAAAAACCACTTCATCCGCGTGGAAGAACATGAGTGGGACCTGGCACTGAACAACCTTGAACAAGGAAAAAACCAATGAGCAACGCCGCCAACACTTCGACTAGCGAACCGGGCAAGAAGCGCCTGACCACCTCGGCGATGATTGCGTCCATTGCCTGCGAAGGCCAGGCCACCCGATCCGCACCTTTCGGCCACGCCCTGGCGGCGCTGGCCGAACAACGCGCCGACATTGTCGGGCTGTCCGCCGACCTGTCCAAGTACACCGACCTGCACATCTTCGCCAAGGCCCATCCGGACCGGTTCTATCAAATGGGCATGGCCGAACAGTTGCTGATGAGTGCCGCCGCCGGCATGGCCCGTGAAGGCTTCGTGCCCTTCGCCACCACCTACGCCGTGTTCGCTTCGCGCCGCGCCTATGACTTCATCTGCATGGCGATTGCCGAGGAAAACCTCAACGTCAAAATCGTCTGCGGCCTGCCCGGCCTCACCACCGGGTACGGCCCCAGCCACCAGGCCACGGACGACCTGGCGATCTTCCGCGCCATGCCCAACCTGATGATCGTCGATCCGTGCGATGCCCTGGAAATCGAGCAGGCCGTACCCGCCATCGCCGCCCACCAGGGGCCGGTCTACATGCGCCTGCTGCGCGGCAACGTGCCGCTGGTGCTGGACGAATACGGCTACCAGTTCGAAATCGGCAAGGCCAAGACCCTGCGCACCGGCAACGATGTGCTGATCATCTCCACCGGCCTGATGACCATGCGCTCGCTGGAAGCGGCCAAGGCCCTGAAAGCTGACGGCGTGGATGTCGCGGTGCTGCACGTACCGACCATCAAGCCGCTGGATGAACAGACCATTCTGGCGGAGGCTCGCAAGTCCGGGCGCCTGGTAGTCACTGCAGAAAACAGCTCGATCATTGGCGGCTTGGGCGAGGCCGTTGCAGGTGTGCTGCTGCGTAACGGCGTGACGCCGACGTTCAGGCAGATTGCATTGCCCGACGCGTTCCTCGACGCCGGCGCCCTGCCGACCTTGCATGATCGTTACGGGATTTCGACTCAGGCGGTGTGCGCGCAGATCAAAGCCTGGTTGTAGCTGGGCGGGTCCGGCACCTGGAAACGGGTGCCGAAGCCGTGACACTGGTGCGGCCGTCGAGTGCCAGCGCGACAGCCTGATCAATTTATGAACAAAACATTGCAGCCCCCGTAATCCGTGGCCTCTGGGCAATTATCCACAGATCTACCCACGCTAATTGTGGATAGCTTTGGTGTGTTTAGGCGCACTCCTGTGAGTGCCTGTCCAACAAGTGAAGGTCGAGACATGCGTGCCTTCACTATTCCCTGGGTGAAATTGCGCTCACGGTTGTTGACGGTTTTGAACTTGCTGCCATCGATGGCGATGATCGATTGGGAGAAGAAATTGAGGTTGCGACAACGAACTACGAACTGGCGGCATACGCTGCGAATGGCTTTGCCGTAGATATAGATCTTCAGCAACACCGCTGGGTGGTAGGTCGGACGACCCGTTGCGGCAGGATCGACGCCCTCAAAACCCAGTGCGCCCAGGTCGAGCTCACCGACGAAAACATCGACCACACGCACTGGATTTTCTTCGGCTACGTAATCTTCCGAATGATCACACAACTTGCTTAGTTTGTGAGTGAAATGGTTAAGTCAATCGCACTAAGCGGCACATAAATCAGAGTTATAAAAGAATATAACTTTCGTGATTTGGCAGAAAATGCACAGACAGGAAGAATAATCATAATAACGTCAAAGGCACCCCACAGCGCTATCGGAGAGGATTTAAATAAAAGGATGTTTACGACAAATCCGAGAAAAAGATAAGTCGACAGCGATAACAGTGCATAACGGCCATCCTGTTCGAAGTAAACACGAAGGCCATCTTGCTCGTCCTCACTTCGGCTTGGCAGCAATAGGGCGGCAGAAACAAACAGTGAAAGCGCCAATAGAACGAGCAATAAAAACTCTGAAAATGAGTATGACTCCTTTACCTCAGGCAGTGCATTGACAGCCCACCAGAAATCCAGTTGTATCGTGAAAAGCATGATTGCCCAGACAAGTGCAACCCAATCGGGCGCCGCGGAACGGCGGATTCGGAAAACGGTCAACACACCAAGAAGTAGACGGGTGACAGACAGTCCCAACAACATCGAAAGAACCGTGGCAACGATAGGAAAGTTGCTCATGAAGCCTCCTGTCAGGTAACGATCAGGCTAGCGTAGCCCCGAAGTAGTCAAATAGAAATTTTAAACCGCAATTGCGCAGGCAATCACATCCACTGGATGCTGCTGTTAAAGAGCAAGGTCTGAGGCGCTCAGGCTCTTACTCGCCGAATCACGCAACGTAAATCCAGACGGATTCTGTCTTTCACCAATGGCCGCTCTTTTCGTTTTCGCGACAGCTCGTTGTTTCGCTGGCTGTTCAACGAAGTGCTGCGTCGCTGCATGGACGCCGGTCTGGTCAAGGGCGAAGGTTTTGCTGTGGGCGCGAGCGTCATCAAGGCGCACGCCAGTCGGCGACGTGGCGTACCCGGAAATGAATAGATCAACTGGAGCGATCCGTCGCTTAGTACTCGCGCCGTCCGTGAATACCTTGAAGCGCTGGATGAAGAAGCTTTGGCCGAAGCACTGCCCAAGCGCCTGTCGCTGACTGATCCGCTTTCTCGTTGGACCGCAGTGCCAGGAGGTCCGGGGTTCTTCGCGTACTCGACGAACTACCTGATTGATGTCGAGCATGGCGTGATCATGGATGTGGAACCGACGCCAGCTCATCGAACCGCCGAGGTCGGGAGCCTCTCGATCAGTGATTTTCAATGGAATGAAGAAGCGCAGGAATATCGTTGCCCCACGGGGCACGCCCTGCGTAGCGAGTAGCGGGCCTTCAGGAACCAGCGTTGTTCGCTCACCTCACAAGGGCCGCCGGCCACGGGATAGGTACACCCGGAATCAGCAAAAACCCTCAAATTAACCCACTGCCCAAGCTGCAAAGATCAACGCAGAACCCAAAAATCACCCAGCGTGGTGAACAGGTTCTGAAGTGACGGCCAACCTTGATGTCTTCCTCTCAACTTCTGATGCCTCTCTTGGGCATTGGACGCAACCATCGATTCACTGGGTGGCGGTAGCCATCATGATTCTGGGCAGTCTGCCATTCACCTTGTATGTCGCGTCATTGCGGGGTAATCGACGTGCGCTGATCAAGGATCACCAAGTCCGCGGATTCATTGGGTTCTTGCTCGTCACATCACTGGCTGTAGGCACCTGGCTGTATCTCCACAGCGATTACGGATGGTGGGATGCGTTTCGTATCGTGGCAGTTAATGTGACATCGGTTGTCACGACCACCGGAATTGCGGTTGGCGACTACACCTTGTGGGGCAGCTTCGCTGTCTTGCTGTTTTTCTATTTGACCTTTGTTGGTGGCTGCTCCGGCTCAACGGCAGGCGGTCTTAAAATCTTCCGTTTTCAGGTGGCTGCCGCTCTATTGGTCAGCAGCTTGAAGCAGTTGATCCATCCTCGAGCCGTGATTCAGAAGAAATACAACGGCCATCCCATCGACGAGGAGATCGTGCGCTCGCTGCTGACCTTCTCGTTTTTCTTCACCATCACCATTGCTGTCATCGCCTTGGGCCTGGCTCTCATTGGACTTGATTGGACAACAGCATTGAGCGGCGCCGCTACTGCGGTGTGTAACGTCGGGCCAGGGCTCGGCACGATCATTGGGCCGGCAGGTAATTTCTCAACATTACCGAATGCCGCCAAATGGCTACTGACCGTTGGAATGCTTCTAGGAAGGCTGGAAATCCTGACTGTGCTGGTACTGGTAACTCCCGTTTTCTGGAGATATTGATGATCGATGGTTGTATTTGTCGAGAGGCGGCTTCTGGCCGTTTCAGCCGGTTGCGACAGGATGAAATCGCTAAAACGGTCATTCACAAGATCCGTGACAAGGAGGTGTGTGAAGACACGCATAAGACCATCGATTACAAAGTAATCGGGGAGGTCATTGATTTCCGGTAGCCTGGGTCAAAACCGCATCAGCGCCAACATCTCTGATTCATCATTGCTCTTCCATAAGCCGTGCTTTGCTCTTCGTTAAAGCCAGACTCAACAGGACCGAAATCAATATGATGCCGCCGACTGTGGTCAGCGACCATTGGATCGGCACGTGCCACCACGGCGCGAGCAGCATCTTGCCGCCGATGAACACCAGTACGATGGCCAGGCCATATTTGAGCAAGTGAAAGCGGTCGGCCATGTCGGCAAGCAGAAAATACAGTGCGCGCAGGCCCATGATGGCGAAGATGTTGGAGGTGAACACGATGAAGGGGTCGGTGGTGACGGCGAAGATAGCCGGGATACTATCCACCGCGAACACCAGGTCACTGGCCTCGATCAGCACCAGCACGAGGAACATCGGCGTCGCCCAGCGCAGGCCGTTCTGGCGCACGAAGAAGCGCTCGCCGTGAAAGCCGTCGGTGATGCGAATATGGCTACGCAGCCAGCGTAGCAAAGGGTTCTTTTCGAGGTCTGGCTGCTGGTTGGCGAAGATCAGCATCTTGATGCCGGTGATGACGAGGAAAGCACCAAAGACATAGAGCAGCCAGGCAAACTCCCGCACCAGCCAGACACCGGCGAAAATCATACCGGCACGCATGACGATGGCGCCGAGCACGCCATAGAGCAGGACACGGCGCTGCAACTCTGGCGGCACGGCGAAGTAGCCGAAGATCATCACGAAAACGAACATGTTGTCGATCGACAGCGACTGTTCGATCAAGTAACCCGTCAGAAATTCGAGCGTTGTACGCTGGGCCACTTCGACGCCGAACATGCTGCGCAGATACCACCAGAGCAGGACGGCGAAGACCAGCGCCAAACTGATCCAGGCGATGACCCAGGCCAGCGCTTCGCGGACCGAAACACGATGCGCCTTACGTCCGCCGAAGACGAACAGATCGAGCGCCAGCATGGCAAGGACGAACACGACGAAGGCGGCCCACATCCAGGGTTGGCCGACGCTGATGGAGGTCATTGACTGTCTCCGCATGAAACAGAAATAGACTGGAGGAGTCATGTTAACGAGCCTTCTACATCAACAAAAATCGTTTATTCGTTGCGAACAGTTCGTTTTTTACGAAGTATTGGTTCAGGGCACGAGGCCCAGGCGAGGAGCATGGCCCGCCAACAATCCCGCCTCACTCGATCTCGATAAACGAACTGCTACACCCTTCGAAAAATCTGGAAACTGTTAAGCCGGTAATGCTGGCGTATACACGAGCACACGATCTTCGAGATGGTTTCGAAGCCCACGGGCCAATACGGTTTTTTCGACGTCTTTGCCTAACCGCACAAGATCATCAACAGACTGTTCGTGGCTGACGCGCACGACGTCCTGCTCAATGATCGGCCCCTCGTCGAGGTCTTCGGTCACGTAGTGACAGGTCGCGCCGATCAGCTTTACTCCACGACGGGATGCCTGGTGATACGGCTTTGCGCCGATGAACGAGGGCAGGAAGCTGTGATGAATGTTGATCACTTTATGGCGGTATTTTTCACACAGGTTCTGCGGCAGGATCTGCATGTAACGAGCAAGAACGATGCAGTCCGCGCGGTACTCATCGATCAGTTGTTCGGTTTTGGCAAACCCTGCGGCCTTGTTGTCTTTGTCGACCGGTACGTATTCGAATGGAATGCCGTACCACTCAACCAGACTGCGCAAATCCTCATGGTTGGAGATCACACAGGCGATGTCACAGACTAGATCACCGGTCTTCCAGCGATCGAGCAGATCGGTCATGCAGTGCGAGCCTTTGCTGCACATCAGCACCACACGCTTGCGCTGGTCGCTGTCGACCAGACGCCAGTTCATCGACATCTCTTGTGCGAGCGGTTCGACTTTGCGTTTCAACACTTCGATGTCAAACGGCAGGGTCTCCGCGCGAACAACCATGCGACTGAAGAAACGATTGCTCTCTTCGTCAGAGAACTGCGAGGCTTCCTCAAGGCGTGTGCCCTGACTCATAAGCTGCGCATGCCTTGAGCCGGTCACCAAAGACACACCGAGGCATAGCCGCCATGTTGTGAAGCTGAGTCACGGAGGGACGGATGCAGCCGCCAATCTTGAGATCTACCACCTGCGGTGCCCAAGGGATGTGCAATTTGCCAACGTCGACGATGTACAACCGGGTGCCCAATAGCGCCTTAGCAGAGGCTTGAGCCGTGTGCTGGGAAACTCGCATGTCCGGGGGATGCGGGCAACCGCGTCTGACTACCCGACAATTAGATCCGGCCGTGAGCGTGTGGCCGTTCAAACTGCCCACTACCACCTATACTGCCGAAGCCGTGTCGTCGAGGTGGAGACAAGTCGTTTCAGCTAACTTCGGCCTTGCGTGCGCTGTCGCATGACAATGATGCTTGTGCAGTAAACCCAACCACTCTCAAACGGAAAGAGAACGTCGCATGAACATGAACAGGTTTTTGTTGGGAGCCACCACTTTACTGTTTGCCACCGCGGCCAGTGCTGATATTCCGCAGCTCAACTACGAGTGCCCGACCAATATCGCCGTGCACGCGGATAAGGGCGGGCCAGTGTTCATCAATGGCAAAGAGGCCAAACTGAAGAAGTTCAACGACAACGCCTATGAAGCCAGGGGCTCTGGCGTGGCGATTTCCCTCACGCGCAATCCAGATGAATCATGGGACGTATCCTATACCGGTAAAGGCGGGGCTAACGGGGTTTGCCAGCTAGCGACATCGGGCGCTGTGAGTGCCAATAGCAACAGTGGCACATCTGCCACCAGCAAGGCGGAGAAGGCCTGCCTGGCCGAGGTGGCGAAGAAAACCGGTGTGGCCGTCAGCAAACTTTCGGTGACCGACGTCATGACCGCCGAAGCAGGAATTGGCGTGACGATCAGCGTACCTGAGGCGGACGCGCCTTGGTCGTGCCTGTCCAGTGCCAGTGGCAAAGTCCAGGGCGCAAGTTACACCGGGTCTGAAGGCAACCTCTGATGCATCCAAGCGCCTCTTTCGCGCGCGGCCGGCAGACCCACAGGGCTTGGCCCGGCCGATCGCGCAACTCGGCTTGGCCTTAGTGCCCAGGGGGGATGGCGCCCAACAGGGCGATGATGAAGAGCGTCCAGTCGTTGAGTATATGAGCACCCGTGGAGACCCAGATGTTCTTCGTCATGATATAGGGCAGCAGCAGGACCAGCCGAGCGCTGCCGATAACGACGAACGCCTGCACCATGTTCCAATCATAGGTCGGCAGGTGCGCCGCGCCGAAGAGCAGGGCCGACAATAGCCAGGCACCGACGATCGTTCCCTTGCGTGACCAGTGCAATCGCGTGTTCAGGAACGTCATCAGTGCAAGGAATGGCAAGATCGTCAGCACCTCCTCGCCCAATAACTGCGGCAGCGTCTTGAGAAAGAACAGTAGGTGCTCGACGGGTGTTTGCGTCGCCATCCCTGCGAAAACCGGGTTTGAGTGCGTACCCAGGGTCTTCATGACCACCAGGCCTATGACCATGGTGACCACGATATTGAGCAGCGCGAACAGTATCATCCATTTGATGTCGCGGCCCGTGACCCTGTGGAACAGTGCCATCCAATGTTGCGGAGTGATACATGCCAGCGTCGCCAGCGGAATGGCGAAGAACAGGGTTGCGGGAATGAACTGCCCAATGTTTCCCGCAAACAATGGCAACGGCGCTATCAACACCAGGAACCCGGCCAGCACCCCAAACATCAGCAGCAGCCATTGTTTGCCTGAAAGGCCCACGGGCTTGCCGTTGTAGTAGGGGAAGTCGTCGTCTAGGTACTCCAGGCAGTGGAAGCGCTCATCCGCCCCGGATTCGTCATGGTCTGTTGGCTGCTTGCAGTTATCCATAGGTGGCCTCCCTCCGACGTGAAGTACCAAAGGCATGGGAACTATTCCACGCCGCAGTTCACCGTAGCAGTGCTGGGCCGAGTCGCAAGGCATTTTCGGGCGGTGAGCAACGACACCGCTTCGGCGCCAATGGAGAGAGTCCGCCAGATCGTCATAGGCGAAGGCGACCTGGCTCCCATCCGGTGAAATCGTCGGCTATCGCACCAGCATGGGGGCACCGGTGCTGGCTGGGAATTCGCCAGAAAGGCAGAGCTTCATAGTTGCGTCGCTCGGCAGACGATGGATCCTGAGTTTGTCCATTGGCTTCGCTGCTGTAGTGAGTCACCGTGCGAATGGCTCGGGGTGGTACCGATCGGCTTGCCCTCGCGAAATTCGATGTAGTGACTGCTGCGTTAACCTTCACGCCAGCGATGGCTGCCGAACGTACGGTACAACCTGGTGACGTCACAAACGCGCATCCCGCTTGTGCAAAACGGTACTGTCGATCTGGAGTGCAGTTCTACAACCAATACCGCAGAGAGGGCGCAGCAAGTCGAGTTTTCAGTCGGCACCTTCAAAGCCAGCACTCGACTGTTGGTCCGAAAGGATTCGACCTACAAAGACTTTGACCATCTCAATGGCAAGAACGTCGTGACGACTGCTGGCAGCACTGCCGAACGGATGCTCAAGGTCATGAACGCCGAGAAAAAGATGAGCATGAACGTCATCTCTGCCAAAGACATTGGCGAGTCTTACCAAATGCTCGAGTCCGGCCGCGCCATTGCGTTTATGCAGGACGACGCATTGCTGGCGGGCGAGATGGCCAAGGCAAAGAAACCGGAAGATTGGGTGGTGACCGGCACCCCGCAATCCAACGAAATTTATGGTTGCACCATGCGTCGGGGTGATCCGGATCTCAAAAAAGTCGTGGATGACTCGATCAAGTCACTTTTCGTCTCGGGCGAAATCAACGCCATCTACGATAAATGGTTTACTCAGCCCATCCCTCCCAAAGGCTTGAATCTCAAATTCCCCATGAGCGCAGAACTCAAAACAATCATCGCCCAACCCAACGACCAACCGGCGCCGGAAAAGGCTCTTTAACGGTCGCCCCCTTCTGCTCGAGCGACCAGGACACAGCGAGGCACTCTCCTCGCGCCATGACCTTTGTATCAACTGAAGATTCCACCAAGAGCCAGAGCTTTTGTAGGGGTAAAAACACTTAAAAATAAAAAAGGGGTCGCGAGATAAAATCTCGCAACCCGTTGAATTATATGGTCGGGACGGAGTGATTCGAACACTCGACCCCTAGCACCCCATCTCCTTTTTCATACTTCTTGAAAGACTCCAAAATTTTACTCTGGATTTCTCCAAGCTAGTGTTTACTTGAGTTCCAGAGGTGTTCTGCTCTACGAGAGTCCAGGAACGTCCATCAAGAGCCGCCGTTTTTGTGGGGGGAAAAGTAGGGGTAACTCATTTTATGGCCAAAATCACCATCAAAGAACTTGAGTCGCTGACCTCTGAAGATGCCAGCCGAATCCTTAGGGAAGATGACAATCAGCGCTGTTCTTTTCATACCAGTCGAATGAGCAGCAAGACCAAGAGCACGTTCAATACGGCCAGCACACTCAGTCCCGCAAGCACACCGCCAGCGCCCCAGGTCTGCAACAGGTAACCGCCTGCAAGGGGGGTCAAGGCTTGTCCTATGAGCGAAGGCCGAGCCATGCGCCCCATCAGCAAAACATAATGGGTGGGCGACATGAGGGCCAATGGCAGCAGTCCTCGAACGATCGCCCGCAAACCATTACCCGCGCCATAGATCACCAGCCCCAGGGCAGTCATTGCCGGCGCGATGGTCACAAACAGCAGACCAATTGCCACGAATATCACGGAGATCAACGTCGTCCAGATCGGGTGTCGCTTACGCGAAAACACCTGTAAAACACGTGATCCTACCTGGCTCGGCCCCAGCAATGCGCTCAGTCCGACGGCGGCTGCAAGCGAGTAACCCTGCCCCTGCAACAATGAAATCAGCTGGACCGACATCGCCGTCATGATCACTGCACCCAAAGCAAAAATCAGCGTAAGCAACAAGTAGATCCGCCGGTCGATTGAGAAACTTTCGCCACCCACTGCCTGACTTTTTATGAGTGGTCCCGTGCCCCGCGCCAGCACCCAGAGATAAAGCGGCGCCACGACAATGACCAATAACACTCCATAAGCCACGCACGTCGTGCGCCAACCAACGTGTTCGATGACCAGCGCAACCGCGGGCCATGACAGTGTTGTAGCAAACCCGGACACAAGCGTGATACCCGTAATCGCACTACCCGCTCGCTCCCCATAGAGAGAACCTAAAGCGGCGAATAGCGCTTCATACAACCCCAGCGCCATACCGACACCTATTACAGCCCAAGACAAAAAAAACATCGGCAACGAGGTCGAACTGGCCATCAGAAACAACCCAATGGCGACGCCCAGACCGCTACTGGCCAGAATAGGGCGGCCGCCGTACTGGACAATAAGCCGGCTGGTCAACGGCGCCAGCATCGCGGAAAACAGAATGCTCAGAGACAGTGCGCCATACACCCATTGGCTGGCCCAGCCGGTTTCTTTCATAATCGGATCGGCCATGACGGCCATCAGGAAGAACGAGCCTCCCCAGACCAGAACCTGCAGCATCCCCAAAATAAAAATGCCGAATACGCCAGGCAGTCGTGTTTGTTGATTCAAGACAATGTCATCAGTGGTGAGAAAGGCGGATAGCGTGAGTAGCTGAGCAATTACGTTTAAACGAACGATTCACCTAGCCAACGAATCCGTTGGCTCAAAGCATGTGCCCAGCCCAAATCTTACGATTGACCAGGTCGGCAGCAATTTCGATGAAGGCATCCCCGACGAATTTGGCAGCCGGACTGACACGCCTGTCGGCAGGAAAAACCTGAACAAGTTTGCGCATGGGAATGGGGTCAACCAAGGGGGCGGCACTGAGCACGCCAGCTTCGATTTGGGCGTAAATCGATGCCAGTGGCAAAGCTGTCAAACCGAAGCCATTGCGAACCAGGTCAATCATCGCGCCGAAGGAGTCAGCTTCAACGCTGGTTTTGAGCTTGATGCCGACTTCTCGCGCACAATTATCCAGAATCACGCGAAGACTGTGGCGGGCGCTTGGCAACACCAATTGCTGCTCGGCCAAAGACTCGAATGACACCGGCGCATCCAGGCGCAGATTGGCACTGGCAGGTCCGACCAGCAGCAAGTTTTCCATCATCACCGGCACGATACGCAGCGTATGCAAGGGTTGGGGATCGTAAGAAATCGCGAGTTCCAATTCGCCACGCTGAACCCAATCCAGCAGGTAGCCGCTAAAGGCGGAGGAGAACCTGATGGCAAGATTCGGATGCTCTTCTTTGATTTTCCGCACCAGCGGAACGGTGACAATTTCCGCTACCGTCGGTGTTGTACCGATCATCACCGTGCCCCGAAAAGAAGACTTCCCGCCCACGACCGAACTTCGAATGGACTCCATCTCTTCCATGATCCGGGTGGCATGCGCCAAGACTTCACGGCCGGCATCGGTAATTTCCATGCCTCGTCCATGCCGATCAAAAAGGTAGGCCCCGAGTTCCTTTTCCAACAGACGAATTTGCCTACTCAGCGCCGGTTGTGCGATGTGAAGCCGGTCGGAGGCCTTGCTGAGACTGCCAAGCTCGGCCACATGAATTAGGGTCTTGAGTTGAACGACATCCATTACCAGGCCAGTCAAAGTCGGGCTCGGCGCGAAATGCGTCGAAAGTAGTATGAGTGTAAACGCATTAGCGTTCCTTGGAATGCCACAGGACCCGCGCCGCATGGGGCCTCGCGGCTTTCGAGCCAGCTGTATCCCCCAGCCCGCACGGGTTGCAAGGCAAGCTATAAAATTTCGGTATATCAGTTAGGCCTGGCTGACGGCTTATTACCCTCGTCACTCTGCGGTAGCGTGCAATCAACGTCGACGCCAAGAGCGATCGACTGAATACAAGAATAAGATTCGAGGGCTTGCGCCATGATTTACTACCTTTCTCGTTACCTGACCGACCCGCCTTACACAGTCAGTGAACAGCTGACCTCTCATATACATCCCCCCTCTTCATGTGCCTTGGTCGTCAAAGGGTCACAGCAACTGCGTTAAGCACATCAACCCATCGAGCTAGCAACGTCGGACACGCATCAGCGTGCGCCTCGTATCGTCTCGCCTTGAAAAAAGGGTGAACAGAATGTCTGCATCAACCAGCGACTCAACACTCCACACTGAAAAGTCCGATCAGATAAAAAGTCCGAATCGCGTCAGAGCCATCATGGGTGCCTGCTCGGGCAATCTGGTGGAGTGGTACGACTTTTTCATTTACGCCTATACCGCCATCTATTTTGCAAGCTCGTTTTTCCCCAAAGGCGACACCACCAGTCAGTTGCTCGCAACCGCCGGCGTCTTCGCCGTCGGCTTTTTCATGCGGCCGCTCGGCGGTTGGATTTTTGGCTGGATTGCTGATACCCGCGGCCGCAAGGTATCGATGATTATCTCGGTGTTCATGATGTGCGCCGGTTCCTTGTTGATTGCCGTCATGCCGACCTATGAAACCATCGGTGTGGCGGCGCCAGTTTTGCTTGTCGTCGCCAGGCTGATTCAGGGGCTGTCAGTCGGCGCGGAGTACGGCACCGGCGCCACCTACATAAGTGAAATCGCGACACCTGGGCGTCGCTGTTTTTATGGCTCCTTTCAGTACTTCACCATCATTGCCGGTCAGCTCTTGGCATTGATGACCGTGGTCATTCTCCAGCAAACCCTCACCGGCGAAGAATTGCGCGAATGGGGCTGGAGGATTCCGTTCTTCATCGGTGCCCTGAGCTCAATCGTGGTGGTGTATCTGCGCCGCGCCATGCATGAAACCGCCACCAAGAAAGACATGAGCCGCAAAGACGCCGGCTCGCTACGCGGCATGTTCAAGCACAAACGGGCGGTCGCGTTGGTGGTAGCGTTTACCATCGGTGGTTCTTTGTACTTCTACACCTTCACCACCTATATGCAGAAGTTCCTGGTGATCTCAGCCGGTTTCAGCCCGGAAACGGTTAGTTTCATCATGACCGCGGCCCTGGTCGGTTTCATGTTCTGCCAGCCACTGTTCGGCTTGCTGGCGGACCGTATCGGGATCAAGGCGCACATGCTGATGTTTTCCGGGTTGGCGATGCTGTTGGTGATTCCCCTGCTCTATTCACTGCAATCGGTCAGCAGCCCGTTTACGGCGTTCCTGCTGGTGTTTGGTGGCCTGGCCATTGCGTCGCTCTACACCCCGATTGCCGGGATCGTCAAAGCTGAACTGTTCCCACCTGCGGTACGCGCATTGGGCGTAGGCTTTCCGTATGCCATCGGCAATGCGGCATTCGGCGGCACCGCCGAATACGTCGCCTTGTCGCTCCGGTCCCAAGGCATTGAGGAATATTTCTTCTTCTATGTCGCGGCCGTCGTGACCATCACTTTCATCGCCGCGATGCTGATGCCGAATCTTTCGCGCTATGGGTACATCAGCGGTTCCGGTGAGATCGAAGAGCGCACCGGTTTGAAGGGTTGCGCAAAGTCACACGCTGCGAGCGTTTGAAGCACTGACGATTACAGCAGGTATTTGAAAAGGGCCCATGAGATCCATGGGCCCTTTTTGCATCACTGGGTAGCGGATGCAGGTGCAACTTGAGTGATAGTTTCGGCGGGGACGTTGGCCGCGTGTTCCCGGTTCGGCCATGCCTGCAAATCAAGATCAAGATCCTTGAACTGACTTGAATCGAAGACAGGCGTCTTGATACCGGCTTTGCGTTGCTGGTCATAGTCGCGCAGCAAGCGCATGCCGACATTGAACAACAGCGCCAGGGCGATCAGATTCACGAAGGCCAGCAGCGTCATGGTGATATCGGCAAAAGCGAACACAGTGCCCAGATTTTGTACGGCCCCCCAAAGGATCAGCAGCAGCACCAAACCACGATAGACAATGACTGCAGCGCGCTTGTCGCCCAGCAGAAAGCGCAGGTTATTCTCGCCCAGGTAGTAGTTGTAGAGAATCGACGTGAAGACAAACAGAGCCAACGCCACGCTGATGAAGGTGCGTCCCCAGTCTCCGACCACTGCCGCCAACGCGTTCTGAGTCAGCACCAGGCCATCGCCTTCAAAACCAGCCGTGTAAAAGCCTGACAGCAGAATCAGCAGCGCCGTACAGGTACAGATCACAAAGGTATCGAGAAAAACGCTGAAGGCCTGAACCACCCCTTGAGCCGCCGGGTGATCCACTTTCGCCACCGCAGCTACGTTGGGAGCACTCCCCAGTCCCGCCTCGTTGGCAAACACCCCACGTTTGACGCCCATGACAATGGCACTGCCGACCAGGCCGGCAAACGCCTGATCCAGGCCGAAAGCACTTTTGAAGATGGTCATCAGCATTCCGGGAACATGATCAAACTGGAGCACGATCACATAAACGGTCACGCCAATGTAAGCCAGCGTTTTGACCGGCACCAGCAGGTCCGAGACCGCGGCGATGCGCTTGATGCCACCCATGAACACCAGGCCAAGCAATATGGCAATCGTAATGCCGGAGTAGGTCGTAGAGAAACCGAACGCATTATTCAGCGAGTGAGTCACGGCATGGGATTGCAGTCCGTTGAAGGCGAAACCAAAGGTCACCAATAGCAGTAACGCCATGACCTTGCCCAGCCAGGGTTGTTTCAGTCCGTACTGGATGTAGTACGACGGCCCGCCGCGGAACTGTCCGTTCGCATCACACCGTTTGTACAATTGCCCCAGGCTGCATTCAAAGAAGCTGGTGGACATACCCACCAGCGCCGTCACCCACATCCAGAACACCGCGCCCGGCCCGCCCAGCGTTACCGCCAACCCGACACCGGCGATATTGCCCGCACCTACGCGCCCCGCCAGGCTAAGCATCAAGGCCTGGAAGGAGCTGATCTGCCCGGCACTCTTTTGCACGCTATCGCGGAAGGCGCCGAACATATGCAGAAAATGGCGGAACTGGACAAAGCGTGAACGCACCGTGAAGTAGCCGCCCAGGCCTACGATGAGCACGATCAGAAGCTTGCCGGAGAGAAAATCATTAATGACATCAAGCATGGGTCGAACCTCTTGTTGTTATAGGTACACGGATTTCAGGCACGCACGCGCCTGCACACGTCGCCGCCCAAAGGCAGGAGAAGTGACTGAATCAGCTTTTGAATTTCAACTTCGTGGCCTGGCCAGGCTCCCGCGAATGATCAGGAAGCCCTCAGGACGACCGGGCTTACCCGGTAAGGCTGCTCACCTGGAAATCGGCGATCTGTTGCCACATCGCGATGGGGTTGGAATACATCGGGAAATGCCCGCAATCAGGAATGGGGGCCAGCCGGACACCTTCGGCCTGGATATGCGGCAGATAGGACAGTGACGCGTTCTGCTCGCCGTACATGAACATTCGTGGACATTTCAAGCCGAGGAATTTGCTCATCAGATCGGCATTATCTGAAAGATCTACCATCGACTGGAATATCCCCCGCACCGCACCGGCACGCACCTTGTGCCGCAAGCTCGCGGAATAGAGTGCACTGGCATAGGCAGGGGCGTGTCGGGCACGTTCGATGAAGGCGGCGAAAAACACCTCGGGATCGTTGCTCGGATAGTCGATGATCTGCCGGCTGAGGAAGCAGTCTTCCGGGGCGATATTGCCCTCGATATCGACGAAACTAAGCACCCGGTCCGGGAACTGGTGGGCCAGCATCAGCGCGGTCAGCCCACCCATGGAGTGGCCGACCAAATGGAAGCGTCCGATGCCAAAATGCGCCAGCACCTGCAACGCAGTCTGCAGCAGAAAGGGAATGGAGATTCTGGAAAGATCACTGCACTGGCTTTCGCCGCAACCCGGTGCGTCGTAAGCCACGAAAGGGTGACCGGCGAACGCGGGCTGCTGCACGATGTCGGCATAGTCCTCCTTGGTCGAACCAAAACCATGCAGGAACACGATCGGCGCAAGGACGCCGTCGCGATGGATGGCGGCCACGTTCAGTTGGACACCCTCCACCGTCAGAGGGAGTTGCACATGAGTGAACGTTTCTGGAGAAGACACGTTGTTGACTCCTTGAACGAAAAGGTACCGCCGAACCTGGGTTGCCGGCAGCCAGGCTCGCAATTTCAAGGGAATCGAGCCTTCTGTAAATTCCTAATACGGGAAGGCTTTCATACGCCAAACCTATCATTCTTGTTCACGCATAGGGCCTTGGTCGACTCACACACGGGACTGGAGACGGGTGACCAGCTCCTGCACCAGCGGATTGGGCCGATCTGCATTCCAGGCCACCGCAGTGGTCACGACATTGAGCTTCTGGATCAGTGCTCGGAATACCACATTGTCCGGTGCCAGTTTTTTCAGCGACGCTGGTACCAGTGCGATACCCTGGCCGCAGCTGACAAAGGCAATTTGCGAGGCGACCGAGCGCACTTCATGCAGCACGCGCGGGGAAAAACCGCTGGCGCGGCAAGTCGCGATCAGATTGTCGAAGTAGACCGGACTAACCTTTCGGGAAAACATCACCAAGGGTTCAGTGGCCAGGCTGGACAGGCTGATTCGCGTGCGCGCAGCCAAGGGGTGATCGCTGGGCAGGGCCACAACCAGGCGGTCCTGAGTCAGCGGCAGTGATTTGATCGAGGCCCCCAGATCACCGTCCAGCCGGGCGAAAGCCAGGTCGATATCCCCGGCTTCCAGCGCCGGGACCGCTTCGACGCTGTCGATCTCCCGTACAGACACGGTGAGGTGCGGGTAATCGCTCTTCAGTTGCTCGATCAAACCCGGCAAGACATCAAACATGGCCGTAGAAATCGCGCCGATGGTCAACATCCCCGACTGCCCCGCCACCGCCTCCTCCACGGCGAGTTCCAACCGCTCCAATTGGTCGGCGAACTTGCGCACGGCTGGCAGAATCGCCGCTCCCACCGGGGTCAGCTTCGCACCGCGTCGCGAGCGATCAAACAGCTTGACCTTGAGCGCCTGCTCCAACACTTGGATCTGCTCGCTCAGCGGTGGCTGGGACATGCCCAAACGCTTGGCCGCACGGCCGAAGTTCTGTTCTTCGGCCACCGCCAGGAACAACCAGAGATGACGAATCAGTCGAAAATTGATCATGATTAATCCATAGGTTTAACGTATCTAACGCATCTGTGATTAGTAATATACCTATCAAATTGTCTCACTGACACTGGGCGCCTCCGTCACCACTGGGGCTTTCCCATGATCAATAAGAGTTTGCTGGATCGCTTGGCGGCGCTGGATACCAACACGGTCTCCGATGCGCTCGACTTCCTCGGCCTGCCGGGTGCCACTGTTGGGCTGCGCCCACTGTGGAACTGCCCAAAGATTGTCGGCCGCGCCAGCACCGTACTGCTGGCTCCTAAATCCGACAACGCCCCCACTGTGCACCTGATTACCCCCGTGGTGGAACAGATCGACAGCGATGATCGTGTGCTGGTGATCGCAGGTGGCATCGAAGGTATCTCCTGCTGGGGCGATATCCTCGCCAATGCAGCGGCCAGCAAGAAAGTGCGCGGCACGGTAATCGACGGTTTCAGCCGCGACATCGACGGCAGCGAGTCGATTGGCTACCCGGTTTATGGCCGCGGGGTGACCATGATCAGTGCCCGCAATCGGGTGGTGCAGATCGATGCCGCCGTATCCATCAACGTGGCCGGCGTCGAGGTCAGCGAGAACGACTATGTCATCGCCGATACCTGCGGCACCGTGTTCGTGCCCTCAGCCTATATCGAGAAAGTGCTCGACCTTGGCGAGCGTATTGCCCGCCGCCAGGACGGCATGGTCGAGGCTGTCCGCAGCGGTCGCTCGGTCGCCGAAGTGATGCATGACACCCAATTCGAAGCGATCCACACGGAGCACGCCTGATGAATATCGAAGACAAAGAACTGGTCGCCTTGTTTGAAGGCCTGGACACCCCGGGCGTCTCCGATGCGCTGGACAAACTCGGCCTACCCGGCCAATGCCTCGGAGTGGCGCCACTGGACAACTACAGCAAGGTCATCGTCGGTCCCGCGTTCACCGTGCAGTACGTCACGGCCAGCGTACCTCCGGGCACCGTGGGCGATTTCATCGAAGACGTGGCACCGGGCGACGTGGTGGTCATCGACAACGGCGGCCGCACCGACTGCACCGTCTGGGGTGACATCATGACCCAGTACGCCGGTACTCGGCAGATCGCTGCCACGGTCATCGACGGTGTTTGCCGTGACGTGAACAAAGCACTGGGCGATGGCTACCCGATCTTCAGCAAGGGCCGCTTCATGCGCACCGGCAAAGACCGCGTACAGGTTCAGTCGGTCAACCAGCCGGTGTCCATCGGCACCGTCCGGGTCTGTGCCCGCGACATCGTGGTCGCTGACGCCAACGGCGTGGTGATCGTCCCCCGCGCCCATGCGGCTGAAGTGGCGACATGTGCCCGCCAGATCGAATCGGTCGAAGCCGAGATTCGCGCCCTGATCAGCCAAGGCAAAACCCTTAAAGAAGCCCGGGCCGCACTGGGTTACCACAACCTGCAGAGGAAAGTCTGATGACTATGCTCCCCCTCCCCCTGGATTCTTACGCACGGGCAAAAGTGCTTGGCAGTTCGACGCTGTATGAAGCATCTCATCTGTCTTGCGCGGTCGACAGCGCGATCCGCGCGATCTGGGACGGTGCCTTTATCTCCGCCCCCGCTTACCCTCTGGAATGCTCACCCGGCGACAACCTCGCCCTGCACCTTGCGATGGAACGTGTGCCCCGTGGCAGCGTGCTGGTCGTCGGTACGGGTGGTTTCATCGCCGGTTATTGGGGCGAAGTGCTCACCGTGGCGGCCGAAGCGGCTGGCGTGGTCGGGCTGGTGATCGATGGTGGCGTACGCGATATTGCGGCCCTAAAGAAACGCCAGTTCCCGGTGTTCGCCCGCGGCATCTCGCTGAAAGGCACAGTCAAGGCTAGTGCGCCTTCGGTGGGGCAGCCGTTCAATTTCAATGGTGCCTTCGTGACACAGGGCGACTGGGTGGTGGCCGACGATGATGGTGTGATCATCATTCCCAAAGCGGATGCCGCACGCACCCTGGCAGAAGGTGAAGCGCGGGCGGACAAGGAAGCGCAGATGATGCAGGCGTTGACCGAGGGCCGTTCGACCCTGGAACTGATGAACCTGACTGAGTGGAGAACTCGCGCATGAGCGCCGATATCCAGCGTCTAAATCAGCGTTTAGCCAATGCGCAGCCGTCCGCGACTTACCGAATCATGGATCGGGTGGCAGAACGCCGGGGGCAAGGCGCGAAAATTATTTCGCTGTGTGCCGGCGAGCCGGATTTCGATACGCCAAAGCATGTGCGTGAAGCGGCCATTCATGCCATTGAACACGGCCACACCCGCTACACCCAGGTCGCCGGTGTACGTTCACTGCGAGAAGCAGTGGCCGCCAAGTTCCGTCGTGAGAACGGTCTGGACGTTGCCTGGCAAGAGACCCTTGTCTGCAACGGTGGCAAACAGGTGATCTACAACGCCTTGGCCGCGACCCTCAATGAGGGTGACGAAGTTATCGTGCCGGCGCCGTACTGGGTCAGTTACCCGGAGATGGTTCAATTGTGTGGCGGTGAAGCCCAAATCGTTACTTGCGACGCCGACACTGGCTTCAAGCTGACGCCCTCGGCGCTGGCCGCCGCGATCACACCGCAGACCCGCTGGTTGATCCTCAATTCGCCGTCCAACCCGACCGGCGCGGTGTATAGCCGGGAAGAACTGCACGCCTTGGCTGAGGTGTTGTTGGCTCACCCTCACGTGCTGATTCTGGCCGATGACATCTACGAGCATCTGATTTTTGATGATCAAGCGTTCTACACCCTGGCCCAGGTTGAACCACGACTGGCACCTCGCACCCTGACCATGAACGGTGTGTCCAAGGCCTATGCCATGACCGGCTGGCGAATCGGTTTCGCCACAGGGCCGCGCTGGTTGCTGGAAGCCATGGAAAAACTGCAAGGTCAGCAAACCTCTGGCGCCAGCTCTGTGTCGCAACAGGCTGCGCTCGCGGCACTGGAAGGTCCCAAGGATTTCATCCGTGAAAGCCGGGTGGCATTCCAGAGTCGTCGCGATTTGATGGTGGCGCTGCTGAACGACACCCCAGGCCTTGAATGCGTCAGTCCAGCCGGGGCGTTCTACGCGTTCGCGTCCTGTGCCGGATTGATCGGGCGTACCTCAGCGGGTGGCCGGGTACTGCACACCGACGAAGATGTCGCGCATGCGCTGCTCGACGAAGCGGATGTCGCCGTAGTGCATGGCAGCGCTTTTGGACTTGGCCCTTACATTCGCATTGCCTACGCCCTGGATGACGCTTCATTGCGCCGGGCCTGCGAGGCGATCCGTACATTCTGTACTTCTCTGCGTTAATAATTTCCCTTCCCATAATGCGTGGCTATCGCCGTTGCCTGGCAGGCCACGCATTCACCCCACCTGCTATACAAAATGGGCATATCTCAAAGACAAAAACGGTAGTCGTAGTCCGCTCCCAGCACTCCCAGAATGTGTAAAAACACAAAAGCAGCACTGCTTGGGAGATTGGCATGTCAACAGAAGCTGAACACACCGTGGGACAGGATTGGCAGGAGGACGTGTTTCGCGTGCTCAAGGCCCACGACGTCAAACACGTGGTCTTCGTACCGGATGCAGGCCACTCGGCGGCGATCCGTATGTCGTATGCAGACCCGGACATCAAGGCCGTTGTCCTCACCACCGAAGAAGAAGGCATCGGCTATCTCGCCGGCGCATGGCTTGGCGGCGAGCGCGGCGCTCTCTTGATGCAGTCCAGCGGCGTCGGTAACTGCATCAATACCCTGGCACTTCAAGTCTGTGCCGGCTTTCCGCTGTTGATGGTGGTCACCATGCGCGGCGACTGGGCCGAATTCAACGCGTGGCAGAACCCGATGGGCCAGGCCACAGAAGCCTCCCTGAATCTGATGAAAGTAATGACCTGGCGCGCGGACGTCCCGGAAGACGTTGCCCCGCTGCTGCACGGTGCCGCGACCATGGCCTTCAACGGTGATTCGTCCACTGCCCTGCTGCTCGGTCAGCGCCTGATTGGAGAAAAGAAATGGGTCAAGTAAGCGAAAACCACACCCTTTGCCGCCGCGAAGTGGTCAAGGCCTTGCTGGCCGACCGCAAAGACGTTCTGGTCGTGACCGGCCTGGGTTCAGCGTCCTATGACGTTATGGCCGCCGGCGACAACGATCTGAATTACTACCTGTGGGCTGCCATGGGCAGCGCGATCACTGTGGGTCTGGGCCTGGCCAATGCGCAGCCAGACAAGTCGGTGGTGGTGGTCACCGGTGACGGCGAGTTGCTCATGGGCTTCGGCGCACTGGCCACAGTGGCACTGCAAAAGCCCGCCAACCTGACCATTGCAGTGCTGGATAACGGTCACTTTGGTGAAACCGGCATGCAAGTCAGCCACGCCGGTTTTGGTATTTCTCTGGACCAGGTGGCGAAGACTTGCGGCTTCAGCTGGACCGATGAAATCCGCGACATGGAAGGCGTACATGACCTGCGCGAGCGCTTTGCGAGCCGCGACGGCGTCAAGCTCGCGACGATAAAGATCAAAGCGGAGAACCCGCCTCGGGTGCTGCCGCCGCGCGATGGTCATTACGTCAAGAATCGCTTTCGTGCCGCCTTGGGTTTCAACCCGATCTGATTGCTATTTGCCCGGCCCCGGTCACGCAGGGCAGATGCCGTGCGTGACGCGTTGAGGAGAATAAAAATGACTGACCGTAACTCTGAAGAACTCAATGCCATCCGCGAGGGCGTACGCGCTCTGTGCGCTGAATTCGATGCGGCTTACTGGCGCAAAGTCGACGAAGAAAAAGGCTTTCCGGAAACCTTCGTCAAGGCACTGACCGACGCAGGTTGGCTGGCAGCGATGATCCCTGTCGAATATGGTGGCTCCGGCCTCGGGCTGGCTGAGGCCTCGGTAATCCTGGAAGAAGTGAACCGCTGCGGCGGTAATTCCGGCACCGTGCACGGCCAGATGTACAACATGTTCACCCTGCTACGACACGGCAGCGAGGCGCAGAAAAGCTACTACCTGCCGAAACTGGCCAGCGGCGAATTGCGCCTGCAATCGATGGGCGTCACCGAACCCACTACCGGTACCGACACTACAAAGATAAAGACCACCGCCGTGCGCAAAGGTGACAAGTATGTGATCAACGGGCAGAAGGTTTGGATCTCGCGCGTCCAGCACTCCGATCTGATGATCTTGCTGGCGCGTACCACGCCGTTGACCGACGTGAAGAAAAAATCCGAAGGCATGTCGATCTTCCTCGTCGATCTACGCGAGGCCATCGGCAACGGCATGACCGTGCAGCCGATCGCCAACATGGTCAATCACGAAACCAACGAACTGTTCTTCGACAACCTCGAAATTCCTGCCGATAGCCTCATCGGCGAGGAAGGCAAAGGTTTCCGCTACATCCTGGATGGCCTGAACGCCGAGCGCACACTGATCGCCGCCGAATGCATTGGCGACGGTCGCTGGTTTATCGAAAAAACCAGCGCCTATGCGCGTGATCGCGTCGTGTTCGGTCGCCCTATCGGGCAGAACCAAGGCGTGCAGTTCCCCATCGCTGAAGCACACATTGAAATCGAAGCGGCTGACCTGATGCGCTGGCGTGCTTGCGAGGAATACGACAGCGGCATCAACGCCGGGGCCAGCGCCAACATGGCCAAGTACCTGGCGGCGAAAGCCTCTTGGGAAGCCGCGAATGCTTGCTTGCAGACCCACGGCGGTTTTGGTTTTGCCTGCGAGTACGACGTCGAGCGCAAATTCCGAGAAACCCGTCTGTATCAGGTGGCGCCCATCTCTACCAACCTGATCCTGTCGTACGTTGCTGAACACCTGCTCGAACTGCCGCGCTCCTTTTAAAGGATCAGCGTAAACCCAGCGCGTCGGCTCAAGCAGGCGCTACTGGGGAGCCATGACAAGAGAGATAATAATCATGAGCCAATCCAAGGCCATCCGTCCGCTCGACGGCATTACCGTCGTCAGCCTTGAACATGCCATAGCAGCGCCCTTCTGTACCCGACAACTGGCCGATCTCGGCGCACGTGTAATCAAGGTCGAACGCCCAGGTACGGGTGACTTCGCCAGAGGTTACGACCAACGCGTCAACGGCCTCGCCTCGCACTTTGTCTGGACCAATCGCTCGAAAGAAAGCCTGACCCTCGATCTGAAACAAGATTCGGCCACCGAGGTGCTAGACAGTTTGTTGGCCACTGCCGATGTCCTGGTGCAGAACCTGGCGCCGGGTGCGGCAGCAAGAATGGGACTTTCATTTGAGGCTTTGCATCAGCGATTTCCACGCCTGATTGTCTGTGACATTTCAGGCTACGGTGCAGGCGGCCCCTATGAAAAGAAAAAAGCCTATGACCTGTTGATACAGAGCGAAGGCGGATTCCTGTCGGTCACCGGCGGACCGGGTGAAGAAGAAATGGCCAAGGCCGGTTGCTCGATTGCTGACATCGCGGCCGGCATGTACGCCTACACCGGAATTCTGTCTGCCTTGCTGTTGCGTGGACGCACTGGCGAAGGTAGCCACCTCGATGTGTCGATGCTGGAAAGCCTGGTCGAGTGGATGAACTACCCGATGTACTACGCCTACGATGGCGCTACACCTCCCCCTCGCGCCGGCGCCGCCCACGCCACGATTTACCCCTATGGTCCCTTCCCCATCGGTGACGGCACCACAGTAATGCTGGGTTTGCAGAACGAGCGAGAGTGGCAGCTGTTTTGCGACAAGGTACTGCTTACTCCTGAACTAGCGAAAGACGAACGCTTCTCTGCCAACTTCAAGCGCGTCGAAAACCGCCAGGCGCTGCGGGCACTCATCGTTGAATCGTTCTCCACACTCAATTTCGATGCCGTGTTTGATCGGTTGGAGCATGCGCAAATTGCTAATGCTCGGGTCAATGACATGCAAGGTGTTTGGGACCATCCGCAACTTCAGGCGCGTGATCGCTGGCGGGAAGTCGAAACCTCTGCTGGCACGGTTCCTAGCTTGATACCTCCAGGCAGCAACAGCGCATTCGAGCCACGTATGGATGCAGTACCAGGCCTCGGCCAGCACACCGAACAGGTGCTCAGGGAATTGGGGCTGGATAAGGATCGTATTGAACAAATGCGCGCAGCCGGGGCGATTTAGCCTTGAGCTGAAAACAAAAAGCCTGCCTGAAACGATCAAAGTTTTTGAGAGAACACTGCCCAATGAAGATCCTGGTAGCTGTGAAACGAGTGGTCGACTACAACGTGAAAGTTCGCGTCAAAGCGGACAATTCCGGCGTCGATCTTACCAACGTCAAGATGTCGATGAACCCGTTCTGCGAAATCGCAGTGGAAGAAGCCGTACGCCTGAAAGAGAAGGGTGTTGCGACTGAAATCGTCGTCGTCTCCATCGGCCCGTCCACCGCTCAAGAGCAACTGCGCACCGCGCTGGCTCTGGGTGCCGACCGCGCCATCCTCGTCGAATCCGCCGAAGATCTGACTTCCCTGGCCGTTGCCAAGCTGTTGAAAGCTGTTGTCGACAAGGAACAGCCACAGCTGGTGATCCTGGGCAAGCAAGCCATCGACAGTGACAACAACCAGACTGGCCAGATGCTGGCTGCACTGAGCGGCTACGGTCAGGGCACTTTCGCTTCGAAAGTCGAAGTCAATGGCGACAGCGTTGCCGTGACTCGCGAAATCGACGGCGGCGCGCAGACGGTTTCCCTGAAACTGCCAGCGATCGTCACCACCGACCTGCGTTTGAACGAGCCGCGTTATGCGTCCCTGCCAAACATCATGAAAGCCAAGAAGAAGCCGCTTGAAACGCTGACTCCTGATGCTTTGGGCGTTTCCACCGCCTCCACCAACAAAACCCTGAAAGTCGAAGCGCCTGCTGCACGCAGCGCGGGTATCAAGGTCAAGTCTGTTGCTGAGTTGGTCGAGAAACTGAAAAACGAAGCGAAGGTGCTTTGAGCTTAGGAGCCTAATCATGACTATCTTGGTAATCGCTGAACACGACAACAAAGCAGTGGCCCCGGCCACGCTGAACACCGTAACCGCTGCCGCCAAAATCGGTGGTGACGTGCATGTACTGGTTTCGGGTCAGGGCGTTGGTGCCGTGGCTGAAGCCGCTGCGCAAGTGGCTGGCGTGAGCAAAGTATTGGTCGCTGATAACGCTGCCTACGCTCACCAACTGCCGGAAAACGTCGCTCCTCTGGTCGCAGAGTTGGGCAATGGCTACAGCCACATCCTGGCTGCCGCCACTTCCAACGGCAAAAACATCCTGCCGCGCGTTGCCGCTGCACTGGACGTTGACCAGATCTCCGAGATCATCTCGGTAGAAAGCGCCGACACTTTCAAGCGTCCGATCTACGCGGGTAACGCCATCGCTACCGTTCAATCGAGCGCTGCAGTGAAAGTGATCACCGTGCGTGCCACCGGTTTCGACCCGGTTGCCGCTGAAGGTGGTTCGGCTGCTGTTGAAGCGGTTGCTGCTGCTCACGACGCTGGCATCTCCAGCTTCGTCGGCGAAGAACTGGCCAAGTCCGATCGTCCGGAACTGACCGCTGCCAAGATCGTCGTTTCCGGCGGCCGCGGCATGCAGAACGGCGACAACTTCAAACACCTGTACGCCCTGGCCGACAAGCTGGGCGCTGCCGTCGGTGCTTCGCGCGCCGCGGTCGACGCAGGTTTTGTACCCAACGACATGCAGGTCGGTCAGACCGGCAAGATCGTTGCTCCACAGCTGTACATCGCGGTCGGTATCTCCGGCGCGATCCAGCACCTGGCCGGCATGAAAGACTCCAAAGTGATCGTTGCGATCAACAAGGACGAAGAAGCGCCGATCTTCCAGGTGGCCGATTACGGCCTGGTGGCGGATCTTTTTGAAGCGATTCCAGAAATGGCCACCCTGGCTTGATCACTGACCGATTGGAGCAAAGAATATGAGCAGCAGTTCCGATTTTTCCGCCTGGATTGGACGACGTCAGGAAAGCCAGGACCGGATCAGTTTCACTCTGGTCAGACGCATTGCCGCGACATTGGGCGAGTCGGCACCACAACCCGGTGAGCCGCTGCCGCCCCTGTGGCACTGGGCATTTTTTCAGGAGCCGGTGGGTGCCAGCGAACTGGGGCCGGACGGCCATCCAGCGCTTGGGGGATTTTTGCCGCCGGCCCATAACCGCAATCGCATGTGGGCGGGAAGCCGAATTGAGTTTTTCCAGCCATTAAAAGTGGATGCTGAAGTGAGCTGTGTATCGACCATCCTCAACGTCGAGGAGAAGCACGGTCGCACGGGTTCCTTATTGTTCGTCACAGTACGCCATGAGTTTTTCCAGGACGGCAAACGCGCCCTACAAGACGATCAGGACATTGTTTACCGTGAACCTTCCCCGCCCAAACTGAACGGTACCGAAAAGCTACCTGAAGGCCAATGGCAGGAACGGATAGAGCCCACTCCAACCCTGCTGTTTCGCTATTCCGCAGTGACCTTCAATGGTCATCGTATTCACTATGACTGGCCGTATGTGACAGAGACCGAAGGTTATCCGGGGCTGGTGGTACATGGTCCATTGATCGCCACGTTGAATTTACGTGCCTTTACCAAAGCGCATCCAACTGCGCGCCTGGAGCGTTTCGCATTCCGCGGAGTACGACCTCTGATTTCGCCTCAGCCTTTCGAGGTGGGCGGACGTCTAATCGAAAACGGCAAGGCACAGGTCTGGGCTGGCAATCAGGACGGCACAGCACAGATCGGAGAGATCGAGTTCAGCAATGGAGCAACGCCATGAGCAAATCAATTGTTCGCTCCGCCCTGTTTGTGCCGGCCACTCGACCAGAGCGCATCTCAAAAGCTATTGCCACCGGGGCGGATCGGGTCATCGTTGACTTGGAAGATGCCGTGCAAGAAAACCTCAAGGAGCAGGCCAGGGATAATCTCGACGCGTTCCTGACCGAAGCCTCGGATGCACGGATTCTGGTCCGAGTGAATGCCCCGGATCACTGGGCGCATGTTGCAGATCTGGATCTTTGCCGACGCCACGCCGGCGTGATCGGAATTCTGCTGCCCAAAGCAGAAAGCGCGAAACATGTCACCACTGCTGCGGGTACCGAAAAACCGATTTGGCCAATCATCGAAAGCGCCAAGGGCTTGTCAGCATTAAACGAGATTGCCGGCACTCAAAGTGTTGAGCGCTTGTCGTTCGGTAGTCTGGATCTGGGTCTGGACCTGAACCTGACTACTGGCAGCCCTGCCGCTGAAGAAATCCTTAGCCATGCGCGCTACGCCGTTTTGCTCGCCACCCGAGTTGCAGCGCTCGCTCCAGCGTTGGATGGGGTATTTCCGTCGATCCAGGACACCGCAGGGCTGCTACGCGCGGTTCATTTTGCACGCGACATGGGCTTTGGTGGCGCGCTGTGTATCCATCCAACCCAAGTCGCGATCATTCATCAGGCGCTAAAACCAAGCCAGGAAGAATTGCACTGGGCGCAACGCATTATCGAAGCCGCTCGTTCAGGTGAAGGCGTTTTCGTGCTGGATGGGCAAATGGTCGATGCCCCGGTCATTGGTCGCGCCCAATCCATTTTGGCTCGCGCGATCTGATTCAACACCGGCGCTGTTGCTTAGAAGCTATGCATCCATTCCCATCCTACAGGACGGTGTCATGACTAACGTTTCCAGCCTTACCCATGCCATTTCAATCAACCCCACCAATGGTGAGCAGATCGGCCACTACCCCTTCGAATCCGCAGCGGAACTGGAGGCGTCACTGTCACGTGCGATTACAGGGTTTTACACCTGGCGTAGCCAACCCGTCGAAATGCGTTCGCAAGCACTCATCGCTTTGGCAAGGGCATTGCGCGACAGCGCAGAAACGATGGCGAAGATGATCACTCAAGAGATGGGCAAACCCAACACTCAGGCGCGCGGTGAGATTGAAAAGTGTGCGCAGCTCTGTGAGTGGTACGCCAAACACGGCCCCGCCATGCTGACTGCCGAACCCACACAGGTTGAGGGCGGAAAGGCACGAATTGAATATCGCCCACTGGGCCCGATTCTCGCCGTGATGCCGTGGAACTTTCCCGTCTGGCAGGTGCTGCGCGGCGCCGTCCCGGCGTTGATTGCCGGCAATACCTACGTCCTCAAACATGCGCCGAACGTGATGGGATGCGCCTATCTGCTGCAAGACGCGTTCAAGCGCGCCGGCTTTGCTGATGGTGTGTTCGAAGTCATCAATGTCACGCCCGACGGTGTCTCAACTGCGATAGCAGATCCTCGCATCGCAGCAGTGACGCTCACAGGCAGTGTTCGAGTTGGCATGGCTATTGGCGCGCAGGCGGGTGCAGCCTTGAAGAAGTGCGTGTTGGAACTGGGTGGCTCAGATCCATTCATTGTGCTCAACGACGCCGACCTAGACGAAGCCGTCAAAGCCGCTGTGATTGGCCGCTATCAAAACACCGGACAAGTCTGCGCGGCTGCCAAACGCCTGATTGTCGAGCAAGGCGTTGTCGAGGAGTTTACCCGCAAGTTTGTCGAGTCCACCTGCAAGTTGGTCATTGGCGATCCACTGGCCACAGACACTTACATCGGACCCATGGCCCGTTTTGATCTGCGCGATGAACTGGATCGTCAGGTCCGGGATACCCTGGAAGAAGGTGCGACCTTGTTGTTGGGAGGCAGAAAAGCCGAAGGCCCTGGCAACTACTACGAGCCTACGGTATTTGGTGATGTCACCGACCAGATGACCTCATTCAAACAGGAATTGTTTGGGCCCGTGGCATCGATCATCACCGCGCGGGACGCAGCACACGCACTGGAACTGGCCAACGACAGTGAGTTCGGGCTTGCCTCGACCATCTACACACGCAATGTCGAACTGGCCCAGAAGCTGGCGGGCGAACTGGAAACCGGAGGCGTATTCATCAATGGCTATTGCGCAACCGACCCACGCGTCACTTTCGGCGGCGTAAAGAAAAGCGGTTTTGGCCGTGAACTGTCGCATTTCGGTGTGCGCGAGTTCTGTAATGCACAGACCGTCTGGCTGGACCGTCACTAACATCAAGCAAGTCGCCAAGCCCAGCGAAAACGTCCGCTGAGCCAAAGATGGGCGAGTCAGAAAAAGACTCGCCCCACCCTTATGAGGAGCTTTTGATGCGAGTCTTCCCTGCAATGCTGGGCGCTACTCTGACTGCGGCGTTAACCTTCACGCCAGCGATGGCTGCCGAACTTACCGGTACACTTAAAAAAATCAAGAACTCGGGGACCATAACCCTGGGGCACCGAGACTCTTCAATTCCGTTCTCCTACATCGCCGATGCTTCCGGCAAACCAGTTGGCTACTCCCATGATATCCAATTGAAAATTGTCGACGCTATCAAGCAGGAACTTGAGATGCCCGAGCTGAACGTACGGTACAACCTGGTGACGTCACAAACGCGCATCCCGCTTGTGCAAAACGGTACTGTCGATCTGGAGTGCGGTTCTACAACCAATACCGCAGAGAGGGCGCAGCAAGTCGAATTTTCAGTCGGCATCTTCGAAGCCAGCACCCGACTGTTGGTCCGAAAGGATTCGACCTACAAAGACTTTGACCATCTCAATGGCAAGAACGTAGTGACCACTGCTGGCAGCACTGCCGAGCGGATGCTCAAGGTCATGAATGCCGAGAAAAAGATGAACATGAACGTCATCTCTGCCAAAGACATTGGTGAGTCTTACCAAATGCTCGAGTCCGGCCGCGCCATTGCGTTTATGCAGGACGATGCATTGCTGGCGGGCGAGATGGCCAAGGCAAAGAAACCGGAAGATTGGGTGGTGACCGGCACCCCGCAATCCAACGAAATTTATGGTTGCACCATGCGTCGGGGTGATCCGGATCTCAAAAAAGTCGTGGATGACTCGATCAAGTCACTTTTCGTCTCGGGCGAAATCAACGCCATCTACGATAAATGGTTTACTCAGCCCATCCCTCCCAAAGGCTTGAATCTCAAATTCCCCATGAGCGCAGAACTCAAAACAATCATCGCCCAACCCAACGACCAACCGGCGCCGGAAAAGGCTCTTTAACGGTCGTCCCCTTCTGCTCGAGCGACCAGGACACAGCGAGGCACTCTCCTCGCGCCATGACCTTTGTATCAGCTGAAGATTCCACCAAGAGCCAGAGCTTTTGTAGGGGTAAAAACACCTAAAAATAAAAAGGGGTCGCGAGATAGAATCTCGCAACCCCTTGAATTATATGGTCGGGACGGAGTGATTCGAACACTCGACCCCTAGCACCCCATGCACGCAGAACTCTAGCAAACCCTTGGTACATGGTTGATTTCTATGGCGCTCGCTGCAATCGAATAGCTATAGATCAACATAGAGTCACGACAAGTCACGCAAAAGTCACGCAAGCCATTTCCCTCCCCCGGCGTCCTGCCGAACGAACACCACATATCCAATCCCCCTGCTACGCTGAAAACTCCACGGAGGATTCGCGATGCCAAATTCTGACCTGCTCCCTTCCCTGCTATACAAGCTCAACGAAAACCAACTCGCCCTTGAGGCCGCCATCATGGAGCTATCAAACTGGGTGGAGGCTCGCGGCTCAGCGGATGTCGCCGAAAACGTCCGCGGCGCCCTGGACACGATCGACCGTAACGAGGATTTCATCAGGCTGACGCTCGCCGTGCTCTTGAGCCCGGACTGACCTGCTGTTCGTCGCCACACGCTCGCCCAATGTCGCCCTCTCGATTACTGTATATCCAAACAGTACAAGCAAGGCGCGACCGTGACCCCCGATGAAATTGAAGACACCTCCGACTGGCTTGGCTCGCCCACCGAGCTTGAGACCTGCCAGCACTACCTCCGCATGCTGGAGAACGAAGTCCAGGAGCTGACACTTCAACTTCGCAAAGCCAGGGAGGACATCTTCGGCCTGGTGCAGATGCACTCGGCCGCAGCTGACGAGCGCGACCAGCTACGGACGAAGGTCCGACTCCTCGAGAGCGATCTTATCGACGCCCGACGCGAGGCAAGCAATATCGAATCTTCAAGCAACACCAAGCTGACCGCGAAGGATCGGATCATCAGCGAGCTGTACGCCACGGTAGTGGAGCTAACGGGCGTGGAGCCTTACACCAGGCTGCCCGGCACTTAAGCCTGAGGTGAAGACAAGGTCGTTTGCGAGGGTAAGCATTGCCTGGAGCTCTTTCGGCAGAGATCCAGGCACACGATGAGGCTTAGCTCAAAAGCTTGAACGTCAGCGCCTTCAAAGGAATGGTGCCCTTGTGAACATTTCCGTCTTGAGAGATCTTGATTGCGTATCTGAAAGATGCAGGATCATGGCTTATATTGTGAATTCGATAAACTCCAGGCTCAAGCTTAGAGTACGCGTCGTTGAACAACTTCGTCCGGTCTATCCGGATGATTTCGACTCGCCGAACTCCATCAAGCGGCCGCCCGGCGATTTCTTTGTCAGAAATAAAAATACTACCGGAACTGCTTGAGTTGGTGTTCTCAAATATGGATCGTTCACCGAACGGGCTCTCATACTTTTCGCTTTCAACTAAGCTATTTACCAGCGCAACCCATTTCTCGCCTACAGACTCTTCTGAATAACGATCGGAGCTTTCAACGCCACCTTTCGACAGCTCCTCAAAAAGAGCATTATCTCGCGCCAACCGTAAGATCTGCGCGGCACACTCCTCTTCGCTATTCACCAAGAAACCATTTTCACCATCTTTGATGATTTCCTTCGGACCATAATTCGAATCAAAGGAAATGACAGGGGTTCCAACAGACATCGACTCAAGCAAACTCAGGCCGAACCCTTCCGAAAGGGAGCTGGAAATCGATGCCTGGGCTCTTCTGAATATTGTATCCGGGTTCCGCGTATACCCCTTCATGAAAACGTTATCCGAAAGCTCGAGCTCGTCGATCAGATCTGTCAAGTCTGACTCCAGCGTACCGCGCCCCCAGATTTCTAGGATAAGCTCTGGGTTTTGTTCAACCGCCAATTTGAACGCTCGGATCGTGCGATCAATATTTTTCACTGCGTCGAGCCGAGACACGACCACAAAAAGGTTTGGCTTTCTTTTAACGACAATATCGTTTTTAAATGCTGTTTTAGAGTTGGGTATTACTGAAATCTTCTGGTTGCAGCCAAACTGTCGCTCGATATCTTTTCGTTGATTTTCGGTGAGGAGAACCATCGAATCACAAACCTTTGCGTTGTCAATAATCAACTGACTGCGAGGTTTGATAGCGCTTCCATACTCATATGGCGCGACGAAATGGTTTCCATGGAGAGTCAGAACCTTAGAGGCGCTTGCAGAGGAAACGTTCGCGACAACGTCACTCGTGGATGACGCATCTGAGATTACAACGGTGTGAGCACCGCTCTTAGCAAGCTCCTCGAGCCAGAACGTACAAGCATCCGCTCTAGTCTTGAACGTATGATTTTCAGTTGGCGAAATATTTAACTGAAACGAAATAGAGTTGCCAGAGTCATCGAGCAGCTCACGAGCGAACACGACGCCTGCGCCATTAAAGAACTCTGCCGATTGTAGCTCAGTAGCACCAACGTACCGCGATCTGCGCTTCGGAACGGCGAGAAGTGAAGTCACCGCCAACTTGCTGATGTGCGGCTTGTTCTTGGACTTTGCGAGTGCTTCGGACAAAGCTCCGTAGTAGAAAAAGAAGTTGAGCGCCAATACTTCTGGATCTAGCCTTCCATCCCTTCTGAGAACTTCGATTGAATTTGCCAGGCCCGCATCGTAGTCGATTGAAACGATGCAAGACATAAATCCATTTTTACCCAGCACACCTGCTCTGTTGAGAGCTGCGCGCGTAACGCCGCCCGCGGTGGCAGACAATCTGTTGAGGACCGACACTACCTGAGTCCCAGCTAGATCTGACCCCTTCCTTCCCCGAAAAACACCGAACATCCGCCCACACCCTTAGTCCATAGGTAATCGCCCATTATGCCATTGCTCCCTCTACTGGCGCAGCTTTCCAGACGATGTGAGCCAATTTATGCCGTGGCAGCCCAGCAAAACAGTCAACACCCACGCATCAATCGACCCTGCTCAGAGTTTTCCATCGTTCTCATGTCAGGCTTCCACCCGCGGCGATATAGCGCGCAACAAGGTTTTCCAACTTGTGCTCGCGCTGTCCATAGCCGGCATCCGGCAAACTCGCCCATATGCCCCGGCACTTCTTGATAGCCGTTTCGATTCGGCCCGCATGGACGTCGGGCAACGCACGGCACTCGCGGATGTGTTGCAGCGCCAGCAGGTCCTGACTGATCGGGCTGAAGTCCGGGAGCTTGAGCAGCGCCCGGTAATGCGGCCAGTCCTTGAGCATTTGCTGATAACGGCCGGAGGCGTTCGAGGTCAGCCCCTTGCTATTGATGACCTTGGACTTGCGACCCCGGGCAAAGGGATGATCGCTGAAGTCCTTGAACACCTCGGGCTTTCTGTCGATGCCAGTGACGATCACGTCATAGCCATCCATGGCCGTGGCCGGGGAAGTGCCGGTGCCCTCTGCCCAAGCCAGCATATCAAGGAAGGCGAGCGCATTGCGGCTACCCGCCCTGTTCTCTGAAAGTCTTGCCATTGCTTTCTCCAGGCGAAAAAAAGCCCGCTCAACGGCGGGCGATAAACAAATGTTCCTATGGTCCAGGATGCTTATGCCTGGTGATTTTCCCGATCATTTACTATCGAGCATCCCCAGAGCGGCGGCTCCAACAAATGGCGCCATGGCTTTGTAATACCCATGCTGTGAAGCGCCAGACGGATGAATAGGGTCACCCCAATTTCCGGTGACGAAGCCATCGGCTCCTGGTTCTAAAGAAGGCATGTCGTAACCCCCCTCCGGATTAGTCATTGCCCACAGAGGCGCGACGGTCAGGAGCGGATCAGCGAGGTCCTTCGCTGATGCGCGTATCGCCCTAATAATTTTTGCATAGCTATACGTCCACAGTTTGTTTCGGGAACTCGAAACGGCGGTGGAGGGAAGAGTTCTGATGATTCGCGCATTCGGCCAGGCAGATCGAATCTGGGAGTGAATGATCCTGTCGTTGTCGTACACGCAATCGTAGACCTTTGACGTCGCCCGATCTCTTGCGTCATTCGTGCCCAGAGCATTGATAACCACATCCGGGGTTTCAAAGTTGAATCTCGCCTGATAGTACGCACAATCGAAAACATACCCATTGCGGACAATCTCAGGTGCATCATCAGCATTTGCCGCGCGGATGAATGGGTTGTAGGTCACCCTACCCCCTTTGCCTAGCTCGAGAAAGGCCTGCTCCTCACCATCTGCAATCGGCAGCGCCCTATCGTTAATGGCGAAAGTGTAGTCACCACTTTCCCAGCCAGAGCGGCCCTCGCTTAGAAGTCCGTCTGAACTGCCTTCCGCATTCATCCCTTTCAGCAGACCCAACATTCGCGGAGTAAATCCGAGATCTTGCAGGTGCTTATGCAACAACCTCGCACCGTCGCGATTAACGATGCTGTCTCCGATCATCAATACCTTGATGGGAGTTCCAGACTGCTGAGGAACGCAGACGATATTCAAAACCATAAACCGGCGGTCATCCGCTGAATCAGCGGTTCGCAGATTTAGAACAGCGCTGCGCCCGAGCT
The DNA here is from genome assembly GCF_019212185.1 of Pseudomonas fluorescens. Classification (NCBI taxonomy): domain Bacteria; kingdom Pseudomonadati; phylum Pseudomonadota; class Gammaproteobacteria; order Pseudomonadales; family Pseudomonadaceae; genus Pseudomonas; species Pseudomonas fluorescens. The sequence continues at coordinate 2,408,629 of NZ_CP078138.1, read as the reverse complement.
CCCTACCGACTGGAAGAATACCTCCAGTGTAGGAGTAAGCTGTCTCAGACCCTGCGATCGTGAATATGACGTCTGTCGCCAGCTCTCTGCGCGTCAAGATACCAGCGGGGTAAATTGCTGATCGATCAGACTCGGCTATGGCAATTGTGGGCTCAAACAAAAGCCCACCACGGAATGGATGATGACTGGAAGCCTGCGGCTTTTCTAAGTCTTCTGGCACGCTTGGGGCACGAACCTTGCGAGTTAAAAATGTAGCGACAACTGCTGAAACGCAAGACGCAACGACCAACGTTGCTGAAAAAACAATCACGAGCTCATTGAGCGAAAACAGATCCTTCATTTACCCGACTTGTCCTTATCTAGCGGTATTGCAGACCAGATGAGCACAAAACACTGAAGTGGCTTCGACGTTCGAGTCTGATAGAACTTCATGGTATCAATTTGTAGAAACCGTGGGAATTAAACGACGATCCCATGGCGCTGGGACATGTACGCTCGAATCCGCGCAATGACAGCTGCGATCTCCGAATCAGTAAGCTCGGTCGAATAATGCGCCCAGAGTGCCATATCCGCGCTGCCGGCCCAGCTCTGGCTCCCAGCGTACGCAGAGCCGACCCTGAAAGGAATGGAGGCCGGTGCTCGCCCGTAGGTAACCGATGCGCTGGTCCGGGTCGAATTCTTGGTGGCGTTGATGCTTCGGTTGAAATCCGCCTTCGTCACGTCAACGATCAGTGACCACTCACCAATGACAATCTGGCCGGCTGCCTGGGACTGAGAGATAGGGGCCGATGTCTGGGTTGTCTGCCCAGCGTCCGAGTAGCGAGCAGCAGTTTTTACGAGAGCAGCGTTGCCAGAATCCCAGTAAAGCGCCGCTCCTGCCGCTGCGGTCGAATATGTCCCATAGAACGCCGGAGAGTGAGCAACATCCACCAGCGTGTCCTTGGACCGAACCACGCTGAAGATGGTCTGAGTGGGAGCATCAGCAACCTGCGTTTGCAGGTAATTGGCCTGACCCTTGAACTGGATATAGCTGGCGAACTCTGCAGGCGCGCCGATGACCTGAGCGTCAGGCTTGTCGATTGCATAGTTGATTGCGGCTTTCATCACGCTGGTGTTGAGAAAGTGCCATGCCTCAAGATTTCGAGTGACTGGCGGGATAAATTTGCGAATTCCTGCGTTCTCGGCGTTGCTGTTTTTGGCGATCAGTGCGGTACCCATGGTATTTCCTTAAATGAGGTTTGCGAGGACGCAGGCGAAGAACTTGGCGTATGCCTTCTGCATCTGTTGGCGAGTGGATTCGCGAGGATGGATAGCGTCGCCAAGGGCGCCCGTTACGGCGCCGGTCAGCGGGTCAGTTACCGGCGACGTGATGGTGTATCCGGCCTCCTGGGTTACGTGAGCCCAGACCGGGAAGACCATCACATTGGCGTTGGACACATCGTTGCGTACCTGGAGCATGGCGCGCAGCAGCGGGACGTACTTGGTTTCCCAAAGCGGGTCGCGAATGTTGTCGCGAGGCGTGCTTGGGCAAGACATCACAATCTTTGCTGACGGCCACGCTGCACGGATCTGGTTCACCATCAGCAACAAATCTGAATAGGCGTTGCTGTAGATCTCGGCAACGCTCCGATCTCGAACGTTATTTGTCCCCAAGGCAATATTGACGATCTTCGGCGTCGCGATACCAAAACGAGATTGGTAGAAGGCTGGATCGAAGACCCTTCCGTTCCGGACGATGCTGGAATCATCCGACCCCGTGGCAGCTCGCAAAAACGGATTTATTGGCCACTTGGTCGCCTTGTTGGAAGCGAGGTAGGCAGCCTCCGCGCCAGGCTCAACAATGCTTACCCGATCAGTAACCGAATAGGTGAAGTCACCTGTCTCCCATCCCTCGCGAGCCTCCCCAAGTTCGCCCGATGCGTTGTCTGGATCATCCACCGCAGACGAGCCATTGATGGTTCCTACAAAGCTCGGTGTGTATCCCCAGGACTCAAGGAACTGTTTCTGCTGAGTTCCGCCCTGCCGGTTTTGGATGGAGTCGCCAAGGGTCAGAATCGCCCCAGCGCCAGTACCTGGGTTTGGGGCTGAAACGCAGTTCAGGGTCAGCCTGGTTCGACTTGCCGAGGTCAGTTCGGATCGAAGGTAGAGATAGGCTTGCGATCCCAAGTCCTGCGTCCTGAACTTGATCTCATCAGTGCTTGTGATGATTTCCGGCAGAGACCGAGAGGCGATAGTCCCGCGAACCAGGTTTGTGTCTGAACGAACAGGGAGAATGTTCCGGACGTAAATCGATGTGTATTCGCCCTGAACCCCACAAATCGGGCCTGAAATCAGGGGAATGGTTGAAGGTGGTGTCTTTGTTTCTGTTCCGCCGGGCTTTTTTAGGTCACACCACACAAACCCAAGCGGGTCGGTGACCATCATCTCGTCACCGGGCGTCCTCCGCGAACTGACTGCGCCAAAGGTCGACCCATCCGGGCCGTCATCAAAAATCAGGAAATCACTTGGGTCTAACATTGAAGTCCCTTCTTGCTCTTTCTGTTTTGCTGCCATCCCTGGCAAATCGAAGCCGGTGGAGCTGATGCTGCCCCATGCAAACCCAAGATCATCCAATAGGTAGTAGAGAAGCGACCCGTCTACCGCGCTTACCAAGCTCAACACGTTTTCGATAGCATCAGCGCTTGACGCCCTGCCGACTTGAACCGCTACGCCAGCGTCGTTTCGATACCTCGTTTCAAACGTCCCACCAGTACCTGGCACAGTGAAGAAGCGATTCTGTGTGCCTGTGCCATTGGTCTCGGTCAGGCCTTCAGCAACGCTCGGGTAGGTGTTCATGCTCGCCAAGAAGTCGGCATAGATCTTCTTGAGGGTTGGCTTAGTTACCCCATTGATGACGACGAAGTCTTCATCGGACAGGAAAAGCTCATTGCCGCTGGCAACAAGCTCCTGAAAAAGCTGCAGAGACTCTGCGCCAGTCATATTTTTTCCTCATGTTCCCTTGATCAGGACTTGTTGGCCGTCAGGCCGGCGGGAATTGGTCGTCGTAGGTGTAAACGCGGGCGTCATAGGGCATGCCCCGCATGGATACGTTGCCGTTGGCGGGGTCAGAACTGGTAACCAAGACTGGGTAGGCCCATCGCGCGGCAGGCCCGAACAGGATGTGCGGCGGCTCTAGCGGCCCATCGACCACTGGCGTGAAGTCCAGCGCGTCAACTCTGGCTGTGTAGGGGTCAACCTGCGTGGCTACCCATGGCCCTGACAACGTACCGTCGAGGCGTCGAACGCCAATTCGGTGCTCTCCCCCCGCGCTCCAGTCGAGCGGCTCGGATGAGCTAAGAAGCGTTCCTGTTCCGGTAACGGTGATGTCCAACAGAATGGCGCTCTGGCATCGCTTCGGCGCGTCATCGGCCACTGCCGCAAAGCTGAGATAGCCGCTGTTACTGCCGTCCATCTCGGTTTCCCAGCTGTACACGTCAGTGCGAAACTTCTGGTGCCCACGCCGGCGCATACCCAGGCGCCAAGCCCTGAACTCTTCGCTCACACCTGGCAGCTTGAGTTTCTCGACCTTGGTGCCTAGATCCCCTGGCCACCGGCACTGAACCGTTTCCCATGCCCATGTCTTGGTCGAGAAGTACTCAACGTCGACACCATCGAAGTCGTTGATCGACGGCATGGCGCCGCTGATCTTGAGCATCTTGGTCATGTTCTGCGGCGAGTAGGTCTGCGTCTTCGGCCCGTAACTCACGTCGAAGGCCGCGCGCGCAGAGTCACGCACCGGCCGGAGCAGCCCGCGAAACGTCACCAGCTCGCCGAATCCGCAGGCCAGGGCGTTGTTGACCATATCCCTGACGGTAATGCTCGCGTCGAGCGTATCGTCGTAGGTGTCGCCACGGGCAACGCAGGTGTTGTGGAACGCACACCACTCAGGCAGATCCAGATCGTCATCCGTGTATCCGCGCGCCTTCAACTGGTAGATGCACCAGGGCACGATGTCGCGGGTTGGCCCGGTACCGCCCTCCATGAGAGGGAGAATTCGTGTGGCCTCCACGCTAACCTGGCTTTCCGATTGTGCGGAAAGCCGATCTCCACCACGGATACTGCAGGTCATCACCGTAAGGCCTGGGTAGCTTGTGGGCGAGTTCTGCATGCGGCCACGCAGGTCGGTCCAGGTGGCGTCATCGCGTGCCTCGTCGTTAATCCGGCCTGCGCGATCCTTGTATAGCTTGCGAACCCTTGCCTCGGCTCGCATAGGGTAAGGAAGCCACACCCGAGTGGTGAAACCTTGTGCGTCAAGGGATCCACCCCAGTTCATTTGCTCGAGCACGGTCCATGCCCCGGCCACGTCCATATCGCGGTACTCGAAGGCGTAGTAGGTCGGGATCTCATAAATCTGCCCTTCCCGGCCAATGCCGCATAGACCGTTGGCGTATGTAACAGACCACTCCAACTCGATGACCTTCTCGTTTTCTGGGCAGCACGCTACTGGCCCGCGGTAGCCGCCCTGCAGGTTCGAGGCATCCAGCGTGATCAGGCCGTTAACGGTCTGCATGGTGTTGAAGCCAGGCCAGCCTGAGTCGGTTGCACCGGACGACGTCAGGCGCTCGACCTCCAGCAGATTCGCGCTATAGGCGGTGATCCTGTAGCGCAGACCTCGCGGGCCGATGGTAGCCAAGCCCTGCCCTAGCGCCAGGCCAACGACAGGCGAGCCGCCGTCGTAGTTCAGGGTCATCTCGGCCGGCTGCTCTGGCGTGCCGCTGGTTGTTGCGGTACCGGTCACGCCCGCCGGGGAAGCCCCAAGAATCGTGGAAGCTCCCGTGACCGTGATGGTCTGCCCAGCAAACGGGGTCAGCTCGACGAAGTGAACTCGCCCGCTGCTCTGCTGCGCCTGGATGGGCGAACCGCTGAGCTGGGCATTCAGCGCAGTGACCAGGCCGGCCAGGTCGGTGGTCGCCGCGTTCAGCGTTACCGGATAGGTCGAGCCGGCGCGCCCCAGACTGAAGCTGAGCGGGGTGACGTTGAAATCGTAACGGCTTGGCGCCGCTGAGCCGGTGAGGGTCGACGCCGTGCCTGGGTCAGCAGGTACGGCCGGACTGTATGGCGCGTAGCTGTGGACGACGTACAGGCCGGCGTTAGATCCAGCAACCTCGATCAGCATACCCACCGCCGGATTTAACATTTCCAGCGGGCCGCGGATTATGTCGCGCCCGGCGCCGCCGTCGATAACCGTGTAGGTGTACGGGGCAAGCACACGGATGATGATGCCGTTCGACCAGTCCGCTGGGAACTGGCCGGAGCCGGCCGGCACGCTGATCGTATCGTTTATGAACTGGTACGCTGACGCAGTCGCCGACCTGGCCAAATCGGTGGCCATGGTCAACTCCAGGCCGGCCGACCCGCTGGAACTTGCTCCAACTTCCGGCGCATTAAACCAGTTGATGTGCGCCGGGTCTGCTGACAGGTCGGCACCTGGTGGGTAGATGGTGAAGACCGCGTCCGACCCCAATGAAATCAGCGGCGTCTCACCAACCTTTACCTTCGAAAGCGGGATGTCGCACTCGCCTTCGCAGATGTAGACCAGCATTTCCACGCGCTGATCCCGGGGCGCGACATACGCTCGACGGGGCTGGGCGAGGTACGAGCCGTAGATGCGCTGGCGGCCCGCGATCTGCCGAACCGGCTCGCCCAGCTTGACCTTGTTGCCCTTGGCACTGGCCTCGGCGATCGGGTCGCCCTGCTGGGTGCCGGCGTTGGACGGCATGCCCGGCATCTTCGGCATCAATGACTTCAGCGCCGCCTTGGCGCCCTTAAATAGCGCGAAGGTGATGGAAAACGGGTCGGTGCCCTTGGGTTCACGGTAGATCTGCAGCAGGTCTGATGGCTTGAATGGGACCTTGTGCCATAGCCGCTGCTCGATCACTTCGTCGTTGAGCACAATGCTGATTGGCGGGCTTTCCCGGCGCTCATAAGACGACGACTGTTCCTTCAGCCACTGCTCGATGGTCATCCGGCGATCGGTCTTCCAGGTGCCCAAAGGCGCAGTTTCAGACAACTTATTGGGATAGAACTCGATCACGGTAGTACACCACCCTTGGGTAAGAGGCTTCGAATTCGCCGGTAGTCCGGAGGCAGGCGCCGCCGGGGTTTGTGTCGATGACCTTGAGGCGTCCCTCGATATGGAGGACGGTCCCAACGTGAAGCAGGGCCTCGCCGCGCAAGACTGCAGCTATTGCTCCAGGCTCAGGCGGGCACTCCTCCATCGAGACTCGAAGCGAGCGATATGCCTTGGTGTTCTCGCGGATCTTGTCCTTGCCCACCGAGCCAAGACTTGGCAGCCAGGGCAGCCCAAACAGGTCATGCCGAATGACTCGGCAAAGCCCCCAGCAATCGAAGGCAATAGGGCCCCTTGCACCCTCGCGATACGGGGCGCGCATGAATTTCTCGATCATGGTTAGGTGTACTTCAGGCCAGGGGCCAAGGTTGTGGTCAGGATGGTGCGAAGACCGTTTGTATTGAGCAGGTCGTAGAAGCCGGCGGTGAGCTTGGCGATGTCGTCCTCATAATCGCGGCTGAGCAGCGTCATTCGGTAGCGCTCACTCGGGAACGACAGGTCTTCCGCCAAGTACCGGCGGAAGGTGATGATGAAGCGCCGCCCGGCAGCCTTCGCTGCCTCCACCACCTCCTGGACCTCTCCCGTCACGTTGTCCATGCCGAGAACCAGGCTCTGGAAGCCGCTGTTGTCGTTCTTGGGTAGCGCCAGGTCCATGGCCATCGCAATGAAGGTCAGGGTTCGGCCGTCCTCGGTGGTGCACACCCTGTCTTCAAAGCCGGAGCAGTAGAGATGGGAGACGGAGCCTCCCTCCTCCCGCCCTTCGATGGTGTCGACCAACTCCCCAAGGCCCGATGCGTAGCACTGTTCAATTAGGTTCATCCGAAGTACCTCGTGTACCACTTCTCCAGCGATCCCTGAAGGCCGTCATTGAACTGGCCAAGCGGCATGCCCAGCGCTGCCCCGAGGTACTGATCCTCGGTGTAGACCGGGCGCTTTTTGAACTCAAGTTCAGCAGTGAACCTCCACCGCTTTATCTGAGCCAGTTCGCCGCCGCCGTACATCCGCTTGAAGTGCACAAGATGAACCTGAAGTCCAAGCGGCGTCTGAAGCGGCATCTCGAACCACTCCAGGCCGAGATTTATCGACCACTCGTACCAGCCCTCGAAAAGAGCCGCTTCTTCTTCGTCGAAGTTAAAACTGAACGACGCCGAGGTCGGCGTGCGCCTGTGCCTGATGCGATAGCGCGTCCGCCCCGTAACCATCGGGGTAGCCCGCATCGGATCGGCCGTATTCAGGCCGTATCCCTCCTGCAGAGGAAGTGGCAATTCTGCCGGGTACTGAATCATTGCCTTTCCTCGTTAGGTGCCCTGCCTGGTGAGCCCGTAGGCACTTTCAAGCGCTTGCGCCCGCTCGCCACCGCCCCAGATGTCAGCGACGAACGCGTCGATTTCAAGCTGGCCGTTGTCGCCTGTGCGCTGGTCAACCGTTCCGGCGCGGGACCGGTCTTCGATCAGGTTCACCGTCACATTCGGCTGAGCCGCGACCGGAGCAGGGCTGTTGCTTGGCTGCGTAGCCGCGACCGATCCGCCACGACCTGCCACCGATACCCGCTCGTTCGAATTGATAGCCTCTAGCAGCGAACGGTTGCGCTTGGTGGCCTGGGCATTAACCACGAACTCACCGTCGCTCAGTCGAGCCATGATGCTGTCAGAGGTGCCGGTACCAGCCCCGGACACGTAACCCCCAGTGGCGAAACCAGGGACAACTGCGAGACCGGCAGCCAGCGCTGTGGTGGAAGTCAAAGCAGTAGCAGCCGGCACTGCGTTGGTGCCGAGAGTGGCAAGAGAAGCCATCGCGGCCGCAGGCGCCCAGGCGGAAGCGGTTGTCCCAGCCAGGGCAATGTTGGTCGCTGCTGCCGAAGCTCCGAGTGTCGCGTTCAGCGCGGCGTTCATCGCCATCTGCACGCCCATCCGTATAAATCCGGTGATCACCTGGTCGAGCACGTCAGCGCCGATATCCCCAAGCGTCTTGAACGACAAGCTGCCACTCTTGATCGCGCTGGTGATGTCATTCGCTATGGTGTTGAACGAACTGGAGAAGATCGACTGCGTCTGTCCGGCGATATCCCGCGCTTCGTTACCGAAGTTTTGGACTGCCGCTGTCCACCCGTTGATAGGGTTGAGCATGGCTTGATCCATCTGCGCCCAGCCGGCCTGCATCGCAGCGATCTGCTGAGGCAGGAACTCGTTGACGGCATTGATCTGCCCCTGCAAAGCCTGGCGCTGCTTTTCGTCCGTTGCGTTAGCCAGCTCAGTCTGAAGCTGGAGCAGCCGATCATTGGTCTGCATCTCCAAGTTTAGGCGTTGCTGCATGCGCGATGTTTGCAGGTCACCCATTCCGACACTTGCGGCGTCCAAGTTGTACTGAGCTTGCTCATTAGCCAGCTGCTTCTGAAGCTGAGCCCGGTACTGCTCGACAACGGTGAGGCCTTGGGCGCCTTTGAGTGCAGAGGCATAGTTGTTCGAGGCCTGGGCCAGCGCCTTTCCGTATTCCTCCTGGCTGATTTTTCCCGTGCTCAATGCCAGGTCGAGCTGGGTTTGCTCCTTGGTCAGCGCCCGGGCGGCCTGAGCAGCTGGGTCGTACTGCCCGTAAAGCCGGGAGAATGTGTTTTCGGCCTCAGCCACACCTCGATTCAGGCCGGTTACAGCCTTCGGCTTGTTCTTCTTCGCCTCACGCTCCTTGATGTCGGCGATTTCTTTCTCGATGTTCTTGCGGGCCGCCGCGTATTTCGTCTCTTCAGCGGCACCGAGTCCTCCGGACTTCAAGGCGTCAGCGCGGGCTTTATCGAGGTCGACCAATTGCTTTTGCAGCTTCGCGGTCTGTGTCTGGGCGCCTTGGAACGTCGAGTTAATGAGGTCGATGCCCTTCTTGCCGGCATCCTGAACAATCTTGGTAGTGCCGGCCTGCCACGCATCTACGCCGGCCTGGGCGATCTGCCCCTGAAGCTCAGTGGCTCGCTTCTCCAGCTGGTCCAGGCTTTGCTGGTTGACACCCAACTGAAACGCCGCACGCCCTCCACGTTTTATGCCTTTCTGCGCATCAGCGATCTGATTGTAGACTTCACTCAATTCTTGCTCTGGCGTCTTCTTGCGCCCCACATCGAGCATTGCATCCCACGCCTGCTTAGCGAATCCGGCAAGCGACTGCCAAGCGCTTTCTAGCGACCCTAGGTTTGCCTGCATCTCTCCGGAGCGACTGCTAAGCGTACTGGCGTAGAGATCGGTCGCCACCCTGGCCGCTTCCAGCGTTCTCCCTTGCTCCTGCAAGGATGTGATGTTCGCGTACTGGCTAGTGGTCAGAAAATTCAGCTCGGCGTCGAGTTTCTTAACTGCCTCCACCGGGCTCTTGGCGATATCGTTGAATGTCTCGACGACCTTCGTTACATCGGTGCCTGTCTGTTTCGCCCAGGCAAGTGAAGCCTGCGCGATCTGGGCATACATAGGGGTCAGGCGGTTGCCTGCTGCCGACAGCTGGCCAATCACATCAGCTGCTGCGCCTACGGTAGTTCCGGTGTTTGCAACCTGCTGAGCAAGGCTGGCAAGTTCGCTGTAGCTGGTGCCGGCCGCGTTTCCGTTCTTGATGATCGACGCGGTCAGCCGCTCAGACTCTTCAGAACCCTGGTAATAGGCGAGTGCCAGGGTGCCTGCCGCCGCAGCAGCCACGGTGAACGGGTTGACCAGGCCGAGGATATATCCGCCCAACGCCTTCGTTGCCGGAACAATTCCGCCGAACATATCCTTCAGTTGGCCGCCCTGCTGCAGCAGTACCTGCAAAGGAGCCTGGCCACCCTGTAGGCTTACGGCAATGTCAGTAAACTGAGCCGGAACTCCGCGCAGAGCTGCTTGGTAGGCCTTGGCCGACATGCCGGCCTTGTTCATGCCGACAGTGGTCTCGCCCAAAGCATCGCGCATGGTGTTGATGCGCTGGGTGTACTCGACAAATGTGTCGCTTTCGACGATTCCGGCCTTTTTCAGCTTGGCCAGTTTCTCCTGCATATCGTCCAGGCGACCAAGGGCGGCAACCGTGGGATTGATCTGCCCGAGGAGCTGGGTTAGTTCCTTTCGCTGATCATCGAGACTGGATGACACGCCGTCCGCCGAAGCTGCGGCCGCATCCCCCGCCCGCTCCATGCGCTCAAGAGAGCCAGTCAGATCGTCGGCACTGCGCTTGGCCCCGCGCGAGTCAATTGTCACCGCAAGGCGGGATTCCTGCGCCATGTCGTTCTCCTGCGTCAACGCCTATTCGGATTGGATTTGGATTCAGCTTCCCCCTGGGCTTTCTCGTGCTGTTCGTCCCAGTTCTGGCGGAATTTGTCATCGAGGGCAGAGACGGCTGCGTCGAACTCTTCGCGGCATATCGCAGAGGGGTAGCGGTCGAGGTATTCGGTGATGGCCGATGGCGCGATTGGCGCCGGAGCGCCGACCATGCCGACGTACTGCCGCGATCGGCTGATGTGGGCATAAGCCTCAAGGATCTCAGCGACGACACCATCGATCTCTGGTGGCTCCTGAGCCTTCAGCCCGAGGCGCTCATGTTTCCAGCGCTTTTTCTCGTTCTGCGGCCCGGCCCACTCCCTACCCCAGAGATATGCCGCTACTGCTTTTCCGCAGTGGCCGCGGCCTGCTCCTCGACTCGTCGAGCAATGTCGGTGCCGGTGCGCAGAGCCAGGAAATAGACGCTGCTCATCTGCTTGATCAGCTGTGCGCACAACTCAGGGCTGTACGGGGCAGGCTCTCCAGGCCGCTCCTCGATATCCACGCCTTTCCAGTCCTTGATCAGGTGCTTGGCGGCGAGCTCGATGAAGAGGTCGTCGTCGGTCTCCAGCTCGACATCAGGGATGGTGCTCAGGCTGAACTCTGCGGTGCCGATGCCGGCCTGTTGATTGATCAGGGCCAGGTGGCGGTTGATCAGCGCCTGGTGAGACTTGTAAATCGGGTTGGCGATCGAGCCCACCAGGATCTCGGCGCCCGGGGCGAATTCAACCCAGCGCTGACCGTTGATATCCAGCTCAGGCTTCTTTGCAATGGTGATGCCCATGGTATTCCTCTGCGGTAAAAGGCCCGACGCGCACCGCAGGGCGCGCCAGGCAAAGGGTTAAACGGTGACGGTGACAGCGCAGGTGTCGGTCTTGGTGCCGTCTGCGACGCTGGCGGCCGTGATAGTCGCGCTGCCGGCGGCTAGGCCGGTGACCATGCCGGTTTCGCTGACACTGGCAATGGCCGGGGACGAGCTGGTCCATATGACGCTCTGGCTTGCTCCGGCCGGGGTGACCAGCGCCTCGAGGTCGGCGGTGTCGCCAACATCCAGCGCCAGGGTGTCTGGCGTGACGGCCACGGCAGCAATAACCACTGGCGCAGGCAGGCGGGTGATAGTCGGGGCCACGCGGCGGGCGGTGTAGTTCAGTTCCACCTGGATGATGTCGGTGGAGCCGCCATCCGGCCAGTCAGCGGTCACTTCCATCTCGGGGATCAGGATGTTGTAACCGCCATCGGCGTTGCCCACGGTGAACTCCAGGCTGATCGCGTCGCTGGACTTCTGCCGCTTCCAAAGCTCGTATGCCATCTTCGACCAGCTGATGGTGATCGCACCCGACGGGGTGAACGTGGTGGCAATGATGTTGCCTGGGTACGGATTGCCGTTGCCAATGCAGCGCTGGGTCTGCACGGCGTTGTCGAACTGCAGGTTGAAGCTGTCGACGCAGGCGTTGTCTTCGCCCACCTGAACGCCATTGATCTTCAGTCCGCTGATGTCCTTGAAGCTGAAGCGGCGCTGGCTGGTTTCGGGCTGGGCGTTGACGATGAACGATGTGTTGTCGCCCTTGTCATCCCAGGCGCGCGCGGCCATGGTCGTGGTGACCGTGACCTCGTTGTCGCCTGGGAAGTCGAAGTTCATGGTCGCGACTTGCACGCCGCGGGCGATTGCCGACACGCCGATGTCGGTCGCGTAGGAGGCGATCGAGAAGGTGATACGGTCGTCACCCATGGTGAGGACGTTCGCCGCCCAGGCCTTGCCGAAGCACGAGGCCAGGAACTCGTCCAGCGCGCCATAGCGCCACTTGGTTTCGATGTCGCCACCAACGTCCACAGTGGTCTGGGCGGTACCCTGCGACATGCGGGTGAAGCCGATTTCGTTGTTCTCTTCCGAGTTGAAGGTCGGCATCAGGCCGTTACTGATTCGCGTCAGCACGTTCCAATCACCGACCGGCGTAACACCTGGGGTCACCTCTTTGATCCAGGCAAGCTGGACCTTGGCACCACTGGACATGGGGTGTTTCTCCTATCGATAGGCGTAAAAAAACCGCCATGTGGCGGTGGATGTTGAGGGCTCAGTAGGCCCGGTATGGGATCGACACGTTGACCTGGTACCACCCGCGCCCGTCATCACCCACCACGTTGGCCGAGACGGCGAAGCAGTCGAATGGCCCGGTCGGGTCGCTGTAGAACTGGAAGTGCTCGACGAGGGTGTCAGCGGCCTTGGTGATGACCAGCGTGCCTTTGTAGGTAGGGACGAACAGCTGAATGATGATCAGCCCGGTGCGACGAACGCATGCGCCGACTCCCACCTCTGGGGCGCTGGCCAATCCCGGCACGTCAGCCAGCCTGGCCCAGATGGGGTTACCGGCCGGGTCGAACGGCTGGGGACTGTTCGGGTAATCCACACTGGTAGCCGGGATACCGGCCCACTGCGTCATGCGGGTGATGACGATGCTGCGGATCTGTTCAAAGGTCATGAGCTATAGGCCTGTGAGACGCCGGCGAAGGCGACACCGTAGATGCCCGCCGGCGCCTGGGCTGAGTGGCCGTTTTCGAGCGGCACGCTGTAAATCAGGTTGTTCTGGACGAACACTTGGGTGAACGGCTCCAGGCCGGTCATTGCAGAAAGCCCGCGGCTGATGGTGTCCGCGCCGCTCGGGTCAATGTTTGCCGTGGTGGTATAGACCGGCGCACCGACGCTGACGATGTTGTTTCCCCGGAAGCGCCCAGTATCAACAGGCGACCGCAAGACGATCTCGTTCAGCATGGCCATGGCAATCACGCGAACGCGTTTCACCAAGTCTTCCTCGACCACGTCAGCGAACAAGCTCGGTGGAGTGGTCCACCCTCTGCTCTTGGCCATGTCACTTCCTCATCTGGATCTCGTAATGAGCAACCGCCGGATCAACGCCCGGGTTGACGATGGTGTAAACCGCAGGCTCACCCGTAAGCAGGTCGGTGGTGGTGACCTTATGGCCAACGGCAGGCTTGTCCGTGGTTTCGTTCGCGAGGCAGATCAGCAGCACGTCGCCGACCTTGATGTTCACGTTGTCGATGCGGCGGCTGTCGTAGTTATCCAGCACGCCGCGCCCGGTATAGGCCACAGGCAGGGCGGTTGTCTCTTCGGTCACCGGGTCGTAAACGCCGGGGCCCAGGTATTCACCAGTGAACGCCTGCACCGCATCGGCCAGGTCAGTGTCGAAGGCCTCGGCCAGATCAGCCTGGATCTCATCGCGTAATCCCATGGGTCACCTGTACACGTCGAAGCTGTATGCGCTTCGCATCCATGGGTTGAGGAGTGCCAGTGCGAACTGGACATCACCCGGTTGCGCGATGAGCTTGCTGGTGTCGATCGAGGCGAACGTCTTGCTGGTGGTGACCGAGCCGGCTTTTACCGTCTTGGCTTCGAGCGAGCCTTCCGTCTTCTGCTGGTACAGCTTGCCCTCGGAGGCGACCTTGGCCAGCTCAGCGCCGGCCTGCTTCACCTCTACCGGGATGGAATCCATGTCGACGCCGACCAGGTTCAGCGAGGTCAGATAGGCGTTGGCCTGCATGACCGAGCGCGCCTTCTTGTCCTCGGTGGTCCAGTCGGAGCCGAGGATGGCGTCTACGTCCGCCACGGTGATGTAGGTAGCCATCAGGCCTCCGCTTGAATGAGCGGGGCCGAAGCCCCGGGTGTTACGCCTTGGTCAGTTCAGCTACCTGCTTCTGCAGCGCTTCTTTCGAGGCGTTGGCGCGATAGGTGACATTGGCGGCATCGAGTGCGGCCTTGAGGGCTTCGATCTCGGCGCTGTCATCGGCGGTCTTGTTCGCCAAGGCCTTGAGGCTGGCCACTTCGCCACGCAGGGCTTCGTTTTCAGTAGCAAGACCGTCACGCTCGGACTTCAGCTTGGTGATGCCTTGGTGAATACCGCTCAACGCATCGAATAGGCGGATCGGCAGCTCGCCGGCTTCTGGGTGCGTCAGAGGAGCCAGACCCTCGGCCGACTCGACCAACGTAACGATCAGATCACGCTCGATGTTCAGTCGTAAGATCAGGTCTTTCAGTTGCTCGGAATCTCCGGCGCCGACAATCACCACCTGGTGGGGAGTTTCACGCAGCGTGACTTCAGGCACCTCGGAGGCGGCGTCTTCACGGCCTTCCGTCGCGTTGGCGTCGATGATGCGCAGGCCGGCGTCTTTGGCCAGCGCCTTCACGTCTTCCTGGTACTGGTGGAACGGGCCGGGCAGATACCAGATGTTCTTGTTGCTCATGATCATGTCCTCGCCAAACCGGGCACTGGGCCCGGCTCGGCTGTCAGGGTTACTTGGAGGCATCACCGATCAGAGCAACACCGGCGGTGTGCTTGATGCTGGTGGCGGTCTTGTCCCAGTTGGTCCCGGTCGCCAGCTCGGCGTCGGTTGGCGACTTGCCGCCGGCGGTGGTGTCCCATGTGTAGCCCTTCAGGCCCAGGCCGAAGGTGTAGTCGGTCTGGAGCGTGGTTTCGATACGCTCCTTACCGTTGGTGGTCTGGACGTTACTGATGATGTCGCGGCCATCGTGGACCAGCGCGGCGCCTTGCACCAAGGACAGGATGATTTCCTTGTTCGGGGTGCCGGCCTGCATCAGCGCAGGGGCATCCGTCACAACGGAGATCTTGCCGAGGATGTCCACCACGCGGACGTTGCCAGCCTGGAACAGCTGCTGCTGGTTCGCCAGATTCTGGCCGACCAACTTGTGGTAGCTGGTGCCCTGCATCACCTGGGTGACCAGGTTCTGGCTTGCATCGCCGAACTTCGCATGGGCGTTGTTCAGACCGGCGTAGGTGATGCCTGCGGTAGCCGACACATCATTCACGGCGGCGGCCTGAGCGGTGATGGCCGCTACCAGAGCTGCAATCGCGGTGTTCAGTTGGTCCTTCAGCAGGATCTCGGCGAACGCACGGCTCGCCACCTCGATGCCTTGCGCGGTTGGGCGCTCCAGCCAGGTCATCTGCGACGGCTCGTAGCGGATCGGACCGAAACCGCCGGCGACTTTCACCGAGGTGTTTTTCAGTTCGGTCAGATCGGTGGCGGCCACAGCAGCGTTTGCGCTGTAGCGGTCCACACGGCGCTGGGCAGCCGCCAAGGTCTGGAAGAACGACTCCTGAAGGAAGTCGCCGGTGAAGCCGTCCGGAGACAGCACAATTGCGCCGCGGCTGGCAGCGTTGAAAGCGGCCAGATACTGATCCAGCGTCTCAAGAGTCGCCGGCATGATGTATTCGTTGAAAACCTGCATTTGCGACAGGGACATGAGTTATTTCCTTACGATTGAGGGAGATCTGGGAACCGGCTGGCAATTGCCGCCGTGCGTTCCGTCTTGGTGCCGCCAATGTTTCCTTTCGCGGCCCCGCCGCCCTTCCCAGCACCGCCGGCCCCGCCGCCAGATGCCTTGCTGCCTGCGATCAGTGGACCGAACGCAGGGTCGTTCATGAATTCAGCTTTCAACTCGTCCAGCGTGGTCGCGGAGAGCTTGCCGGCCTGATCCAGCACCACAACGGTGGGTTTACCGTCGCGCTGCTCAACGCTCAGGCGGCGTTCGATGTGGGGAAGCAATGCCTTGGCGCTGCCGGGGATGGCCAGCGTGGTCGCGATGTCAGTGGCGGTACGGCCGACGGTCAGATCCCGGATCTGCCCGCCCAAGCTGCCACGCTCCTGCTCCAGCAAGCCGTTCAGCTCAGCCTCGCGGCGGTTGTACTTCTCCGACCAGGACTTTTCGAGCTCTTCGACGTTGCCAGACTTGCGGGCGGATTCTTCACGCTCCAGGCGGGCCGCGTCTTCGGCCTCCTTGCGGGCTTTGTCAGCCGCTTTCTTCTCGTCCAGCAGTTCCTGAACCTTCGACTTGAGGCCGGAGACATCTTCAGGTTGTGGCAGACCTTCGATGCCGAGAACGAATTTTCCGTCCTTCTCGACGTACAGGGCCTGAATGGATTCGTCGACGCCATCGAGGCTGTCCAGTTGGAATTTCAAGGTCATTGCTGTCTCCCAGAGACTTGGTGCAGGCCCTGCCTGCGGGTATAAAAAAGCCCCGCCGGCTGGCAGGGCTGTTCAATCTGGTTACTCGCTAAAGACCCGCACGCTCGAAAGCCAGGGGCTCAAGGTCTTTCAGTTGCTGAAGGGTCAGCGTCTTGCCGTTGTCATCGATGAACTTGTCCAGAGTCAGTTCTCCCTTGCTGAACAGCGCGTACCGGTTCGGGCCGAGGATGTCACGCTGGAAGGCCGCCGGCTGACGTGCCAGCCATTCCTGATAGCTCGTCTTGCTCGATACCAGCGCCACCCCATCAGGACCGATTGAGGGCCTGGTAGAGCCTGGAATCTCCCGCGCAAACTCGTCCTTCAGCACAGGTACGATTGTCGTGCGGCACCCCCAGTGATACGGCGGTCGCGGCCCATCCAGCGGGATAATCGTCTGGTCGATGCTCATGCAGAACAGCGTGGTCTTGGAGTCGAGCGTGGCAATCCGGCGCATCCCTTTGAGAATGTCGTCGTTTGCCTTGAGCACCTCGGCCCTGGCCGTGCTGGCGATGTGGTTGGTCATGGTGCGGACCAGCGAGGCGGCCTGGTCCTGCTGCAACTGGTGAATGCCTGTCAGGCGCCTTCTGATCTGCTGGCTGGTTTCGCCCAAGCTTGAACCAATCTGGATCTCACCGATGATCTCGGCTGCTTTCTTGGTCCCGAACTGGTCCAACGCACCACTGATGCTGATGCGCTGTATTCCCTTGCGCGCCTCCAACTGCAGCGGATCGATCAGGGCGGCAGCCGAAACCATCTCAGCCGACGGAACACTGAGCTGCACCACGGCCCGGACGACCTTGCCCAACATGGTGGCGTTGAATTCAGCCTCGTAGGCCGCGAATTCGCCCAGATCAAGCTGAGCGCGCCCCTTGAGGTCGTCGTAGATGCCGCGCAAATCGCCCTGAAGCGTTTCTATCTGCGAGGTGTACCGACGCGTGCCGTAGGCGCTCAGTCCTGCGGATACGCGTTCCTTGGCTGTCCTGATCGCCTTGCTGAGGAACACAGCTACACGCTTGAGGTTTCCGCCCGCGTACCGCTGGACGTAAATCTGGTGCCGGGTAGCCGCGTCTTCGAGGAAGCCCTCATTGCTCATCGCTTCCGCCTACTGGGGGCTGGCTCGCCAGCTCCTCGTCGATCTTGTCGTCAGTCCGGTCAGCCTCAAGCACACCACCTTGGCGCAGGTTGGTCCGCACATCGGACTTCGCAATGAAGCCCTGCTGCCAGAGCTGCACCTGGGCCATGATGTCCTGCGCGGTCATGGTCTCGTCGAAGAACGCTTGGTTGAGCCAGAACACGGTGCTGTTCTCGTCCGGCTCGCCAATCATGAAGCGCTCAGCGTCCAGGATGGCCCGCCTGATTGCCTCGGAGACATTGCCGGCGATGGTGCTCAGAACACTGTTGTCGGAGCTGTACCGGATGCGCACTGCTTCAGCTGTCTCGGCACCGCCTCCCTGCTGGACGATGCGAGCGCCGATCATCAGCATCTGCTCTTCCTTGTCCTTCATCAGAGCGCGGGAGAGCTGGGTCTCTTGGGCCTGGACCAGAGTTGCGGTACCGGACTTGCCCAGGTTGTAGCCACGGGTAGAACCGATGTGCATGCCGTTCGGGTTCAGCTTGATGAAGCTGTCCGGATCAATGTCAGTGGTGATGAAAAGCGTCGGCTGGCTGCTGATGAAGCCGCTCTCCTCCACCGTGGCGCTGTTGCCGTAGTGCAGGATGTTGACGTCGGCCAGGTCTTCAAGGGGCGACTTGTCCACGCTGGCGTCGTTGTTCTGGGCACCGAAGAAGCTGAACGGGATGTGGTCGAATGGCTGGCCATCCTTGTCGGTTGGCTCAGTTTCGGTATGGGCGGCATCACCCTCCTTGTACACCCGCTGCACATACTTCCCATCAATCAGCAGCAGCACCCGATTCTGTTTGTAGGTCTCGCGCGACAGTTCGGCCGGGTTGAACTCGGTAACGTTCTCCTGCAGGTTCACGTAGACGAGCTTCTTCACGCCATCGATCACCTGCTCATCCCAATCGATGATCGCGAGGGCGTCGTAGAAGTGAATCAATGCGCGCTTGGTGGCCAGATCAGCCATCGAGGACACACCGCTTTCGGTTTTGGCCGTCGGAAAGTCCACGAGGAACCCGCCGCGCCCAGTGTCCAGGCACTCACCCACCGCCTCTTTCGACAGTTGCTCAAGACTGGTGCCGTCGCCGCTGGCGTTCTCCTTGAGGTAGTCGACACCGGTCGGCAGGGTCAGCTCAGCAGTCTTGCGGAACACAGCGCCCATCAAACCGGTGCGAGTTCGCCCGGTGACGTTGAGGAACATCGCCCGCTTCTTGTACTGCTTGTACCGCGCCTGGTTCTCCGGCGATTTGTTCTCGGGGTCTGGCTGCGGTAGGTAGATATCGTGCTTGCGGACCTCTCGGGCACCAGCCACGCAACGTTTCACCAGCTGCCAGCCAGGCAGGGCTTCTGCGTACTCTGCCCGGATGTCGCTGTAATTCGCCATGGAAGGCCTCAGAAGCTGAATGTGACTGGAAGATGGGTAACCGGTTTAACGATTGGGTAGTCGTGATGGATGAAGTAGCCGCCGGCATCGTTCGCATGGTCGTTGCCTGACTTCTTGTCCGGCTCCCCATTGGCTGACCACACCTGCTGTTCCAGGCCGTCGGCATAGGTTGGGCAGGTGAACGGGTTCACCTGGTAGCGCCGCTCACCCTGTGCATTGCAGAACATGGCGTTCATGGCGTTGATCCGATCCTTCACTGGCGGGTTGGCATCGGGCGCGATCACCGAAAAGCCCGCCTGCCTGAGGATTGCGATGTCGGTTTCACTAGCGTTTACCGACTTCCGCGAACCGCCCGAAGCATCCGGGTAAATTCGGATCTCGCAGGTCTTCTCGAAACTGTTGCCGTTGTGGCGCCAGTAGCGCTCCTTGATGCGGCGAATCATGTCCGGCGTGTCGTAGCCATCGACCAGCTCATCAACCGCCCGGGGCAGCCCCTGGTCGCGCTTGACGTGGGTGATGGCGGCCATCTTGCCGACGTTGAAGTCCATCCCGATGAATAGGGGCTCGCCTGGCTGCACCGTGTCGAAGCACTGGTTTAGCTTGCGGTCGTAGGCCGTGTAGATGGTGCCGGACGTCAGGTTGACGAACTGCCCCTTGAGGTATGCCAGGATCAACTGCGGCGGATACGACTCCATCAACGATTCGATGTAGTCGTCCGGCAGGTTGAGCTCGTTGTCGAACGTGCTGGCCTGCACCAGGCCGTACATCTCGTTCAGCTTTGGCTTATCGCGAAGCTGTTTCACGAACTGCTGGAAGACGAACTTGAAGCCTTCCGGTGTGGTGGTGACGTCGACACCGTTCTTCAGCCCCGGCAGGTTGTAACGCATCCGGGCGATGATCTTCCGCCAGGCCTGCTGCGCCTTGATAGCGGTCAGCACGTCCAACTCATCTACCAGGGCGTGACCGATCTTGAAGCCGACGATGGTCTGCGGCTTCTCCATCGACCGGCAGATCACAGTCCCGCGGTACTGCCGGCCGCTGTAGATGTGAACCTCATGGTTCGCCTGGTTGATCTTGGTTTTGAGCCCCCAGTCGTAGGCCACCTCATCCATGGTCGGATAGAAGATGTCCCGGATCTGCGGGTAAGTCGGTGCGAAGTAGCCAGCGTTGACCCCGGGCCACTCCATGAAGTGCTTGCTCAGTGCCGAACATCCAACCCAGGTCTTGCCAGAGCCAAACCCAGCAACAAAAGCGCGAAACTTGTGAGGCAACAAGAGGAACTGTGATTGCGGAACGTTAAGGCTCGGCATCAGGCTTCCTCGCGTCCACTACGTCGACCTGCACCCGAGTAGGCGCCAGATTGTCATGTGGGTTTTCGCTCTTGGTCTGGCGATTCACGTAGACATCGCCGACCTCTTTGGCTGCCTGCTCAAGTAACTGGGCAGTCAGCGCCATGTTCTTCATGCTCTCGGCTTTCTCAGCCATGCGGCCAAGCGCCCGAAGTCGATACGCTCGGTTGGCGATCGGGATCTCGGCGGTTTCTTCACGGAATCGCTTGCGTGTGTCGTGGAACAGGGTCGCCCACTTCGCGGCAAGCCCCTTCCCGGCTGCCTTGGTTGGATCGTGCGTCTCCACCTGCTGGCGGCTCACAACCAGCCCATATTCAGTCTTGACGGACTCCACGACCTGGGACGGTGTGTCGAAGCACGCCAGGGCCTGAACTATGAAGCTCTTCACCTCACTTTTCAGGACTGCCATAAATTCTCATCCGTCTAATGCCTGTCAATATTCAGGCCGACTTGAGCAGACAGGTTCCGCAGGCCCTCGATATGTTCAATTTCCCCACTTCAGCAGGCTTGTTCGCAGCGTCTACCAACTCCTGCACTTCAGGGCTCGCACCGTAGCGGCGAACCACACCGACGAACTCTTCGACGTCGTGGCCGCGCATCTCCAGCTTGGGCAATCCTTCCTGCGTGAACTTGGGGGCGCCGTACTGATCCTTCGCCTGGGCGATGTGGTACAGCTCATGCTCGACCAGGGCGCAGAAATCAGCGTCGGAGCAATGGGCGCAGTAATCTGCAGCCAAGGTGATGATGTAGGTCGGCACATCGCCGAACCAATCCATCATCTGCTGCTCCATCCGGGCTTTCTGCCAGCCACCAGCACGGAACGCTACCTGTTCAGCCTGGCCCAGCACTGTGCGACCCTGCTTCTCGAAACTGGACGATGCCCACATGATCTGGATGTCTGCATCCAGTAGGTGGGCATGGTCTTCGTTGTGGATGCTGCCGGTGTCGGCAAGGATCTCGGCTTGGAGCCATTCCCATACTTCAGGTGCAGAGCGAAGGGTCATCCAAGGCGATTGGAGCAAGTCAGCCGGCGGCATTGGTCTGCTCATATGCTACAACCCTTGAAATTATGTCCAAGTGCCACTATTTAGCAGTGACTGGCCAAGGAGGGCTCTCCAATTGTCGCGCTCTTTGGCTCGCGCATTTCTTTCAGCCAAACGAGTAAGCAACATGCCTATAAAATGCAATAACCCGGATTTTCTCATCAACATAATCAGGCAGAAGCACCCTGACGTTGTAGAAAGGCACCCGACTGCGACCCAGCACCAGTTCACGTTCAGCTGCGGCCTGATCATGAACCTCTTCAACACTGGCTCTGTGAACTTCCAGGGCAATAGCCATGAAAGCCGCACTGCCTTCGATATCGTCGCCGTTATCGACATGATCAATCGACCTGCTTGATCAACCCGTGCCGCACTCACCTGCGGCACACCGCCCCCTTTCCATAGGCTCGTATCCATGCCCATTGAAGAGTTTGCATCGAAGGACAATTACGCCGTTTCACCACCGCTACCTAAGCATCTCGATCACCAGCCCGTCTATGCCATGCCATACAAGCAGTTTGATGGTTGGCGTAGAGACAAAACCGACGCCAGATATCTCTCGATAGGGATTTCACAGTGGAGCGCCAATGAGGTTTCGCTAAAGATCATGCGTTATAAGGAGCAGTGGTCCCGTCAGTCGGAGGAGCTTCCCCTCCATCGGGTTATAGACTCATCCATTTTTTTGGCTAAAACGCTGCTTGCTCGTGACAAGCAAGCCATTGAGATTGAACGCGACCTTTTTACCGCCCAACCAGAAGGTTTCCGAATTCGAGAAGAGGCTATTGCCCACGAAGACAAGGAAAAATTCGATGCTTTCCTGAATACCCACGGTGAGGAGCTCAAAGGTCGGTTCAACAAGCTCTATCAACTGCTTTCCAATCTAAAAACGCAGGGAAAGCTCTGACTCTGGACCAGGAATCGCGACACAGTTTGCTGATTCGCGAAACGTGTCGCGGATTTGGTTACTCGACCCGGCTGCCGGATAGAACCTCGCCGAGCGACAGACCATGTCGCGACCGGCTCGATTCGATTCCAGCAGCAATGTCCTTGGCGACCATCCCGTCAGCCACATCATCTGCAATGTGCCCGTTGACGAATTCACCGATAACACTGGACGAAGCGCCAGTCAGCGATCCGTGACGGCTCGACGTGGCTTCGTAGCGGGTCACTACATATCGGGTTACAGGGCGAACTTGGTATTCAGTACTCATAGAGCCTCCGGCCTGCGCACAGGCTGATTTGGGGAAATTCGGCGATGGACTACTTGGTCAGCTTCGGCTGCAGGATCACCCGAGCAATCATCACCAGCAGGCCCAGCACGCCGTAAGCCATCGGAGGCAGCACGGCCTGAAGCGATGGCATCAGCTGCTCGGCGATACCCAGGGCAGCAATCGCACCACCCGCCTGAACGCTGGTCATGCTCAGCGCTTGTTTCCAGTTGTCGATCAGTTGCATGGGTCACTCCTGCCGCTTGGGCAACTTGAAATCGGTGAATCGGTCAGCCAGGGCGGCAACCTTCTTCACGCCGAGGGTGCCAATGACAGCGCCGACGGCGGCTGCAAGGCTCGATGGGAGGTTGAAATACTCAAGCAGCGGGAACGCCCCGGCTGTGATCGCACCGCACAGGCAGGACTCAAGCAGGGCTTGCCGCCTTCCACCGCCGCCGTAGATGACGCGCAGGAAGGCGATCCAGCAAGACAGCGCCGCCGCATAGAACATCGGGGCATGCTGGCTAAGCCAGGCCATGGCGATGAGCCAGGTGTCTGGTTTTTCAGGCATTGGCGGCATCCGGATTCCTCCCTTTCGGGGAGAGCGAGAATAGGTCCAGCACTCCCCGCCTCTCTCATCCGCTCGGAGCAAAGACAATGGCGTGGGTGCCAGATACGAAAAAGCCCCTGCGTATGCAGAGGCCCTGAATAGGTGCGCGTGTCTTCCCACGCTGCCAGCCAAAGACATTCACAGCGCCGACGCCCTATTGCATCGGTCTCGCTGATCCAGTCTCGCGCCACCCTGACAGCATGGTGAGGTAAGGGTGCGCGGGCTGCCGGTGTTGTTTCCGTACGTCGCACTATCCGGCTATCGACGTCCAGGTACCCCGAAGGCTGCCCTGGCAACAGTTGAATTTGAGGCATAAAAAAGCCCCGCACATTGGCGAGGCTATGAAACTGGTGCAACGATTATGTCGATCGGGCAAACGAGTTCCATTCTTCAATAGCATCATCTGCTGCAGAGTTGTGCTTTCGAATGGCGTCTTGCTGCTCTTCTACGAATTCAGCTATGCAGGATTTGTACTCGTCCACATCAGCCTGGAACTGTTCACGCTCATACTGATCTTGAAACTCAAACGGAACGTCTGGTTGATTACAGTCATGTGAGGGCTCGATCATGTCGGCAAGCGCCAAAGGCGAGAGCAACATTCCTAGAATTAAGAGAGTCCGCATTTTCCTTTGCCTCACATAAAAAAGCCCGACATCTTGCCGCGCTTTACTGTGCAACCTCAACGCGCAAGATCGACAGGATGGGTAAATACTCTCTCACTTTCTCACTCATAGCAATGGCTTTTTGCTACGCCGCGCAACTTTCGATAAGGCCTTCAGCATCGAGCAGTTCTTGTGCCGCAGTCAGCGCCTCGTTCACCTGGTCATCGAGCGCCTTTCGGATAGACGACCGCCACCGGTACCGGGTCGATTCCGGTTTGCCGTCATTGTCCCAGTTCGTGATGTCGTACCAGGCTGCTGGCAGGACCGCGGCAGAACGCTTACCCTCGGTCCCCGCCACTTGCGGAATAGCCCAGGTCAGCACGGCGCACTCCCGGAATCGTTTCGGCGCCGGCGTCTTCACCGAATTCAGCAGCTCAAGAATAGCGCCGTGCTTGCGCTCTTCGTGCGTGGAGTACTTCGCGACCAGTGCCCGCCAGTGCGCCGGCGACAGCGACTTGTGCAGCCGCCCGAACACCCAGCAGTCAGTCAGGAAGGCCACCTCCTTGCCGACGATCTCCCCCTTCTGCTTGGCACACTGCACCTTCGGCTCAAAGTCGCAGCCGCCGGCGGAGTTGATGGTTTCAGAGGCCAAGGCCCGGACTACTGCGGAAATCACGTTACGGTAGATCATGCTGCAGCCCTCTTCAGTTCTCTGGTCATTGCTCGGTACTTGGCCTTGATGGCCTTCAACTCTTCGACGGTGTAGCGCTGGGCCTCATGAGGGCCTTCCAACCAATCCAGCTCTTCGGCGCCGATGCGCTGCACCAGGCGGATGCGGTACTCCACGGCGTTACCGGACAGATTGCGGTTACAGCGAACACACTGGCGGTGCACATTGAGCGGCTCGAAGCGCAGCTCTGGGCACGAACCAACGGAACGATAGTGTCCGGCGTCCCAGCGGCTGCCGGTGATCAAGCCATCATCGGTGGAAACCGAGTCACAGCTGATGCACGGGTGAGCGGCGTCCCGCAGGCGAATGAATTCGTTGAACACCACCTGCGTCTCACGCATGTGATCCGCCCTGCTCTTCAGCTTCTCCTTGCGGACCTTGATCTCCCGGCGCTCAACTTGGGCCAGCGACTTGCGCGCCCTCTCCTGGTTCACGTCCTTGATGGCCAGGCCGCAGGTGTAGCTGCACACTGCCTGGCCGAGGCGCTGCGGGACGAATGAGGCCCTGCACGCTGGGTTCTTGCATGTCTTCGAACGTGGTTGCTTGGGGATCATGCCGCCACCTCGCTCAGCAGATCGGCAAAGTGCACGCCCTTCGGCCCGAACTCGTCGACGATCCGGTCGGTGTACATGCCGCCCTGGGCGCGATTGAACAAGCGGGTCACGGGGAAGCCGTCCGGTCCGAACATCGCGCACGGCCCCATCAGGCGCAGCTTTACCTCGTAGTCCAGGTGCACGAATGACTCCGCCCAGCCCTGACGGAACTCAGGATCTTCGCCGCGCATGAGCGGCACGCCGATGTGGAGCTTGCAGTACCGGCGCACGTCTTCCACGTCGCCCATCTCGGTGGACTTGGCGATACGGTCGTACATCGCAAACCACAGAGCGTTCTGGTCGAGCGTGCGGTCCTTGCCTGGTCGCAGGGAAACCACGACGAACTTCTTGTCGCGGAACATGGAGGTCAGGCAGGTGATGGCTTCGGAGAGCTTGGCCTGGCAGTTGACGCTGATCTTGTCGGTCATGACTGCACCTCTTTGTTCACGCCCAGCTCACCCAGTGCCAGCGCTGCAATGCCGAAGGCTTCAAGACCCATCGGGGTTACGCGCAGGATCTCACTCATTGCGGTTGCCAGTTCCTCGTTCTCGGCCTTGAGCTGATCGCGCTCATCCAGCACCGCCTTGTAGCCGTCGAAGTTGCATGCGATCCGGCCAATCAGCTCAGCCTTTTCCAGTTCAGCCTTGAGCTGGTCGCGCTCGGCGAGAAGATTTATCGCTGCTTGGGCCGTGCCTCCGTAGCACTCCAGTAGGATCAACTGCTTGTTTTCTGCGTTCAGTCGCTCGCTCTCTGCGATCAGGGCCAGGACTGCCTCAGGGCTTGCCAATGCTTCAAACTCATCAAACAGGATGCCGATGGGTACGTCCTGCGATGTCTGGACTTCAACTATTCGCTCAGCTGCACGCTTCAGTTCGGTGTAGTCGGTCATTGCGCCGCCCTCTTCGCTTCCAATTCCTGGGCCTGCTTGATCAGCAGTGCCCGGCGATCCGCCAGCTCGTTGGCCGCTTCAATCCGCATTTCGGTCTTCCTTTCAGCGCTGGCCTTCCGCATTTCCAGCATCGAGTTCTTCACCAGCTCGAGTTTTTTGCGAAGGGCCGGTGCTGGCTGGGTGACTGTTCCTGTCAGCAGGCCGGCAATTGCGCGACCGTCATCGGTGACGGGCCCAATGCTCAGGTCTGCCAAATACTTCTGGCCGTGCTCACGCGGAATGCGCTTCAACTCCATCGCCTTGGTAACGGCCTGAATTCGACGGTTGGCGTCGAAGCCCACGGAGACGTGCCAGTTGACCGGCTTCGCGTCTTCCCGGGCCTGGCCCACGAATCGCTCGTAAGCGCTGATGAAGGCCATGCGTGCGCCGATCTTGTCGCCGGCATCGAGGACAGGCTTCGCCGCGGCCAGAGCCAGCTGGATCTCATCAGTCAGCACCACGGTTTCGAATTCATCATTGGTGGTCATGGCAATGGCCCATGCCTCGTCCTTGCCTGGGCGGCCGTCTGCAGCCTGAACGCGCTGAAGAATGGCGGCCAATGTCAGCTTGCCGGTCAGCTCCCGGCGGCAGGCCTTGAGCGCGCCAGCGACCGCTTCGGCCGGATAGTCAGCTAAGTCATCAGCCATCATTTCGGCGGCTTCGGAGGTAATGGTCTGCCCCAGTACTTCCGCCGTCGCCGTGATCGCCAAGGTCAGGCGCGCAATTTGGTCAGGCGCCATGCGCTCAAAGGAATTCATTGGGCTGCCCTCCCGCGCGCTGCATGATCCGCTGCGCAGCGTCCATGCCAGCGGTGAGGTTCGCTTGCTTGCGCTCGATCTGCTGGGCAGTGGTCGAGTTCATGCGGCGATTGGTAGCCCACTGGGTGTGGTAGGCCTCAGCCTTGACGAGCAAGTCGCCGATGCCGTGGCAGCCGTTGATGAGTCGTGAGTCGTCGATTGTCAGGAAGTACGCAGCGACGTGGTGGGCAACGCCGGCACCAAGGCGGTCAACCAACTGACCTACCTGCCCCGCGACTTTCGCGTTCCACACCGGCCATGCGTCGTAACGTTTCCGATAGGCCATCGCGTAGTTGGCCCAGGCCTTGAACGTTTTGCAGGTCTGGTCTTTCGGACCTGGCATGTCCATCGGGATTTCACACCGCGGTGTATCACTCGAAATCAGGACCAGTGCGGCGGGTTGCGACGGCACAGCCGGGGCTGTCTGCAAGTCCTGACCTGTACCCTGATTGGTATCCTGATTATTGGTATCCTGATTTGTCGGATATTTTTCCGACCCTCGCTCGGATTTTTTTCCGACCTTGCTCGGAGATTTTTCCGAGGTAGATCGGATTTTTTTCCGACCCTTGTTCTCTGGTGGGGTCGGATATTTTTCCGACCCATCCTGTTTCTTGTTCCACTCGGCAGCCTTGCTGGTCAGACGGAAAAGAGTGATGTTTGAAGTGCTGGAAAGCTCGATCAGACCGGCCTCTTCCAAAGCCTTCAGCATGCGATAGGCCGTGTCTGGCTTGTCGGTCAGCAGAGGCAACTCCTCGACGATCTTGGCCTTGCTCAATGCAAAGAAAATACCGTCATCAGTCTTCATCGCTTTCGCCCAACTTGGGCAGCCGTAGACGAACGCGAACAGCAGCGCCTGCTGGGAATTCAATCCCCACTCGAGTGCTTTCGCCTGGTTGATCGTCACGGTGAATTGCATGTCAGGAATTCCGGACCAGCAGGGAACGCGCGTAGGTAAGCGACACGTTTTCAAACTTCACAAAACGTGTCGCGACATTGGCAGGGGTATTGATCGATTCGGTTTGATGGTGCATGATTTGCTCCACAAGTTTTACAGCTGTTGAAAGAGCCGACCTCGACCGTCGGCTTTTTTGTGCCTGCAGTTCAGGCGTTATAGGTGTCCGGCGCATCTGTGGTAGCTTTTTGATTCCACTCGAAAAGGCCTAGGAGGCCGGACATGACTGAAAAATCTTCTAAGCAGCTTGCAAGCGATACGCTCAATGCCTTGATAGCTGGCGGGCAGTTCCCGTCAGCGCTGATCACGCTTACAAGTGAAGGCATTAAGGTTGACCAGGAAGCGCTGAGGGCTATTGAGGCTCAGCTTCGGGAGTACTACTCGACTGGCCCGTATGCTCCCGTTCCGCCTGCGTCGCTGAACATCCGCTTCTGAAGCGGGCCGAAACAAATACAAACGCAGAAGCAAAGGCTGCCCCATGAGCCTTTGCTGCTTCCTCTCGTTCACCATCCCCCATGGCTAGGATTGAGCCGGCCGTTTCTTTCAGCGACTCCGCACAAGCCCGCGCAAAGATCAGCTTGATTTCGTTCTGTACCTCTTCACTTGTCATCCCATTTTCCTCTCTGACTCTTTGTCTCGAATTTGGTAGAGGCCCTCTCGGCTACCCGGAAGAGTCCCTGCAAGAGGCCCTTATTGGGGTCACCAACTGAAGCACCTTGGCTTTCCTCCGCCCAACGACCGAAAGCGCCCCTGCTGCAATGGACGCTTCCACCATTTCGTTCAATGCCCGCTCAAGGCTCCAGCCGTTGTTGTTCATCAATCGCTGGATTTCTTGCCTGTGAGCCGGCGGCAGCTTTTCAAGAATTACGGTCATTCGGCCCTCCAAAGGGGCTTCACCCCGCGATATCTTCTTGTTTGTCCTGCATGAGTTCGTCGATCACACCGTTGGCAACAGCCCACTCGATGATTTCGTAGAGGTAGGTCGCGTGCTGCATGCGAGTTTTTGTGGCGGCCTTGCGCAGGATCCGATCCAGCACAGGTTCGAAACGAACCTTCACCGGAATGGCGCGCTTTTGATTGGGGTCCATGTACATACGGGTCGTGCTCCTGGCTATTGAAGTTGGTTTAAGCGGCAGATTTTTGGGAGGGAAACGGACGCTGTTCCTTCGCCTCAAAACTCCCATCAGGAAGCTCAAGCACGCGGATATCTCGTTTCGCAGAAAGGGCTTTGTGAATGGCTGGGGCAGTTACCCGAAGAAGTCTTGCGGCTTCGGACTGCCCTTTGTCAGCCACGAACTTGTCGAGGGGAGTCTCATTCATGGTCGTGCCTCGGTTGTAGATGAGGCCAATATTAACCATCTGTTAATTTTTAATCAATACCGATGGTTTCTTCTTATTTTTAACCATTGGTATAAATTCGCGCGATGACTAAGAAACGAATTCTCCCGCCAGAGCTGATCGCCGAATGCGCGGCCGCGCACGACCTGTTCCTCTCGAAGAAGAACGAGCTGAAGCTCAGCCAAAAGAAAATTGCCGATGAGGCGGGAATGACGCCTGCTGCCGTGAACCTCTACTTCAAGGGCATCAACCCCCTGAATACGAAGTTCGCCGCAGTACTTGCACGCATGCTTGATGAGCCTGTTTCGGCGTTCAGCCCGCGCCTAGCTGATGAGATCGCATCACTGACTAGCGCCCCAGTTAAGGGCGGGGCTAGCGCAGCCGAGAAGGTGATGGAGATGATCCGCAAGCATGCGGGCAAGAATCTCGACGCCGATGCGCAAGAGAAGATCGCGGCGGCAGCGCTCACGGCGGCCAGCGAGGCCCAGGGCAAGGTAATTCAGGCGGATTTTTCAGGACTAAAGGCGCGTGCGGGAGAGATCGTGATTCGCCAATACGATGTCCGAGCTTCGATGGGTCACGGTCAAGTCCCGGGCGACTACAACGAGGTCGTTCGCAACCTCATCATTCACGAAGACGTGCTGCGCGAGAAAAACATCTCTTACACCTCCCCTCACTCACTCGCCATGATTACCGGCTGGGGCCAGAGCATGGAAGGCACCATCAACGACAAAGACCCGCTGATCGTAGACAAAGGGGTTAACGAGTTCGCGGGCGACGGTATTTACGTGCTGACTTGGCTTGATCACCTGTACATAAAACGAGTGCAGGTTATGGATTCGGAGCGCTTTTGGCTGATTTCGGACAACGCAAAACACAAGGACCAAGTAGCCAGGATTGAGGACGTTACGATCCACGCCAAGGTGTTGATGATCTGGAATGCACGGAAGGCCTAATGAGCTGGAATAATTTTTGAGTTTCAGGACATGGTGAGTCAAATTGTCTGATGGAAACAAATCACATTCTGACAGCGTATCGCTTGCAGGATTCTATTACGGGGTTATCGGTGTCTTCCTGGGGGCAGCAGGTATTGCTTTGTCTGTCTATTACTCGAGTTCCGGAGATAGATCTTTATGGCTTAGTCTATCGGGATGGATATCAGCGATATTGATTGGCATATTTTTGACTCGACTTTGCTTGAAGTTAATGCATATAAACGGCCAACTAAGCCACGAAGTAGTTGAGCACGCGCAAAAATCGATAGAGCTGACCGCAAGGGTTGGCGAACTTGAGTACGCCAACGACAGACTCACTGAAATCGGCTCGTACGTGATAGCTACTACCACGAAAGTCGCAGCAAAGCCCCGACGACGCACGCCATCGACCAATAAAAGCTCTTCAGAGCCCCCTGCCGAAGTGCCCAAGATAGATTCTGAGGATATGCTAGATGACAATTAATTTTAATGATTACAGCTATTATCCCAACCTGAGAACTAGGCCCGCAGAAGTAAAAGGGTTCGGCGAGCTTTCCGATACGTGCAAGGATGCAATCATCCCACTGTTCACTCTCGGTATTTGGCCGCGACAAACAGACACCAAAACATCCCTAAGAGAGGTTATAGCAGCATCTGGCGGACGACCCTTCGCGCTAGACCTTACATCGGACCCAAACCATCTAACCAAAGATGTATTTGAACTAAGAGACCCTGATTCAAACTTCAAAAAATGGAGAGATTTCATAAAAGAAATCAACCATCCAATTATACCTGTAATTCAAATAACAGAAGAATCAAAAATATCTCAAGTAATTCGACAAGCTCGCGCATTCGAAAATGAAGGCCTTGGAAAAGTTATTTTTAAGATCAACAGCTTTAGCGATCAAATCAACAATATTATTTCAGCATTATCAGCACTAGACTCTTCTGACAATGCATTAATAATAATCGATGCAGGCTACATCAGAGATACGCTCCACGCCTCGTTAGCCGGGACAGTAACATTGATCAACTCCATCAGAGACGAAGTAGACAGTGCAATTATAAGCGTCGCATCAACTAGCTTCCCATCATCGGTAATGCCGTTTATTGACGCAAATAGCAAAGGCAGAAGCGGCGTAATCGACATTATGGAAACTAAGCTTCACGCAGCGATAGGTAGAGAGGCTGTTATCTATGGCGACCACGGCTCAATCCATTCAAGAGTGTATCCAACTTCTGCAGGCGGAAGATTTGTCGCTAGAATCGACTATGCACTCAATGACGCTTGGGTTTTTGAACGACGCTCAGAAACTAATTCACAGGGCTATATCTCAGCAGCCGAAGATCTTATTGAGGCATTCCCCGAAATATTAGATGATGATACATGGGGAGCTAAAAAAATAGTGCAAGCCTCGAGAGGCGAAATCGACAAAATGAAAACTCCGGCATCATGGATCGCTGCGCGAGTCAACATGCATATTAGCAGGCAGATTGAGTTAAACAGTGAAAGTCAGACAGACGAAGAAGATTTTGACGACTTTGATTTTTAACTCCGCCGACGAATTAATACCGACTGGGGCATTTCAAATCCAAGCGCCTCAGTCCCTTCGCCCAACATCGAAAAATCAATTTTCTTTTCTACTCGAGGAGACTTTTTGTAATCGGCACTATACAAAGCCGATTGACGCTCAATGCCCACCCTGATTGTTGCACTTTTACTGAGGAGATCTAAGCACATTTCAGTTGTGCTGGACTGCCGCCCATTTAGAAAATTGGTAAAGGATTCATTATATCTGCCCTTAATGCATGCCAAAACATACGCCCGTAACTTCTTACTGGCCTTCGTGCCGCACGCCCTAACAAGTTCCGACCTAAGCATTCCAGGCAGTACTGACACCCCAACTTTCCTGAGATATTTTTCAAGCTCAGACTTAGTTATAAGGCTTGTCAGCTTGAGCACATCCTTAACTTCACAAATGCGCCCAGCACGGACTTGCCGAATCCTTGCACGTCCGGAGACCTCATAAACTTCAAGTATTCCTATTTCAGCAGGATAATCGCGCTCTATCGAGCCAATAAACTTAGACGCGGCAACTACTACTACTTTATCAAAATGAGCTTGAAAAGACTCAACTTGTCCAGGCAGCCTCTTAAGCGTATCAAAGTGACTTTTTATTTCAAAGCCATAAAGCCGACCATTGGCAACTGCTATATCTGCTCGACGAGACCAGTTGGCGACAACCATTTCATTAATGATAACCGCGTCATTGACCATG
This sequence comes from Pseudomonas fluorescens, assembly GCF_019212185.1. Classification (NCBI taxonomy): domain Bacteria; kingdom Pseudomonadati; phylum Pseudomonadota; class Gammaproteobacteria; order Pseudomonadales; family Pseudomonadaceae; genus Pseudomonas; species Pseudomonas fluorescens. The sequence goes on along the minus strand of NZ_CP078138.1, from coordinate 2,376,330 downwards.
CCTTTATCAAAAAGCCAGTCAATGAGTAGCGCCTTTATCTCTTTCTCGGAAAACACTGAGGAGAGACTCCTGGATTGATTACAGTTGCAGCATATAATGATGGCATGCAGCCATCAATTCTCAAGGCTATTATCACATTTAAATTTGGCTGAGAGTAGCCTACTTATCGACCGACTAGAACGGCGCCTCCTCTACGGCTTCGACCTCGCCCATCTCAAGCACCCGATCTTCTTCGTTTGGTGCCTCCCATTCCAGTAGAACCCCGCCATCATCCTGAAAAACCATAGACACCCCGTCCGTCTCCGCTATCTGCCCCAGGACTTCGTCCCACTCGGCATCTTGATCCGTATCCATGCGATGAATTAGCACCGAGCACCTCTCTTGGGCGCGCGGCGAGTTGATCATTGACGAAATGCGTAGCCCCAAACGCTCCACTCCGGACATTTCAGCTCGTACTGCTGGTTTAGCCTTCTGCGCCCTGCTCATATCCTTTCCCCAGACACTGTATATCCATCCAGCAACGCCAAAAGAATAACGCACGCCAATCAAAAAATAAATTAACCATCGGTATTGACGTTAAAATATACCGATGGTTAACTACATCCATCGCAGCGCTACAGGGACTGCGAAGGGCCTCCAAAGGGTCCGCTCCGATTCGGAGTCGCTCTTTAAAAATTCAGAACACGATCCCGCTGCGGAAATAACAGCGGGGCCGCCTGTCCGGCAAGGACAGGGAGGGCCGATGCAAAGGCTCTGTCAAAAACTAACGATTGGCCGCTACGCCTCTACTGGAGACCGGCGATCTGATCTGACCTACCGCCACGGGAGTGACTTTGGCGCTGGAGGGAAACGCAGGGAGAACCTGCGGCGGACGAGGACTACCGAACTGGAGAATGACCCGGATAAGCGTAGCGAGACGGCAACACAGATTTCCTCGATGCCCTTCTCACGAGGGGCATCAGGGAAATTACACGGGAGTCAACAAATGGAACTGAACTTAAAGCCCGAAGGGGTGGCACTGGTGATTGGGGCTCTTCTGGCTATTGCCTGGATCGCCTTGATCGTCGGATCCAAGGTCTGGCAGTTGACCTGGAACTGGATTGACGATGATGAGAGTCGGGTCGAATGCAACCCGCTTGTTTTCGCAGTAATGAGGCGGCTTGGGTATACGAGGGACCGGGATTCGACCTCTTATCCATACCAGAAAGGTGATGGGGAAAAGATATCTGACGGCTCTTTGGCTGTCGTCCTACCCCTCTTTCTTCTGCTTGTTTGTCCTCTCGCAATCGTGGTCGGCTTTCGGCTTTATCCGCTCGTAATCGCAGCGATAACGCTGTTCCTGATAGCGCGACTTGCCCGCTTCGCTAGACGACACAAGAAGCTATTCGACAAGCACCTGAAAGACCCAGAGGCGCACAAGTAACTGGCCTTTTCACTGATGCACCTGGTGACGGGTGCATTGGGAAAACAACCGGAGCAAGACGATGAATGAGGCCCAAGAGAAACAGATTGATGAAATCGTTCAGAGGATTGCGGATGACGACAGCATCAGCTTCGATGCTGCCTTCAAAATTGCTATGGGCGTACTAAGGCTTCACGCCGTTGAAAGCGTCCCGAAAGGAGAAGGCAAAGCTGGCGGTCCGCTTCAAGCCTGATACAAAAAAGCAGACCAATGCTGATCTTGAACCTGGCACGCAAAAATAGCTGCTTCCTTGGTTGGTGAAAGAGGTTTTGAAACGATCCTAACTTTGTCCCTCAATGATCCCGAATCAAGACTGCTGCTACCAAAATACGTGCCTATAGGCATCGCATACGTCTTCCCATCATCGAAGACAACTGATCTTTTCAATCCCAGCGCCTCCATCTTTTCGTGAAGGTCTTCGTAGCCTTCACCATTCGCTCCGAAAAGCTCAACCCGCACTAGATATTGCGCCATCACTACGTTCCTTGTTTCGACAGTGGAGGTCGGAGCATATGGCTTTCACTCGACTGTGGAAAGCGAGGAAACAGGGAGCCTGGCCCTGTAAAAACAGGCAACCACATTTGATTCAAGCCGGTGACTGCCGCCAGCAGCGGGCCACGGTGGACAGCATCACTTCTGCACCTTGGCGACAGGGTGCAGCGGGATGCAACCCAACCCAGAGGATTCACCATGTTCGGCAGGCTCAGCAACAAAATGTGCGCGCTGGCTGCCTACGGGCTCGCCGGCGGGGTCGTATTCGTCGAATCGGCTAGTGGCATCCTTTCAATGGCTGGTGACCTGGCACTGGTCGCGCTGCTCTTGTTGGCGCTTATGCTCGGCAAACCGAAAGACAAACCGTAGGCATCACTTCTGCCCATTCACTGAGTGGGCAGCGGGATGGCGAAAGCCTCAACGAAATTGCCGCTTCACGGGCCTACGGCAATCTAAATAATCAGAGACCCCGTCAGAAGGTTGGAGACCTTCCCGATGCCCTGGTACTCCCCAGCACCAGGCCGCATCGGAGTGTGATCTGAATCCTGCCGCCAAGCAGCGAGCTTCCACGCAGCGAAGTCCGAGCAATGAACAGGGCTGATGCAGAGATTGGCACCTGCCAGATCACACCCCGATGCGGACGATTCTGCACCGCGCAACGCAGCCCCCCGTACTCCCACAACCACACCGCACGGAGGATTCGCAGCCATGTACCAGTAATCGATTCACCTGCTCGGCGCAGCAAGCCTGAAGGCTGCGCCCAATACCATGACAGGCAGCGGACAGTAGGGCCGACGATGTGACCGCGCATCAGCCGAAAGGTAGGCCCAACCAAAGCGAAGACGAACACCGCAGGCGAGTCCGAGGGCATAGCTGGCCAGACTCGACACATCCCGGGCAGTGCCGGGCGCCTGCTACCTATCAAACATCCACTATGACTAAGGTCCCGTGGCTTCCAGGCAACACTTCGTGAGGGACACCGGCTTCTGCCAGGTACATCTGCCCTGCCCCTACGGTGATCACGTCACCTTGAACGCCTAGCAACAGTTGCCCAGAGATGACTAACAAGCCTTCGGTGTAGTCATGAACCTCGGCGACAGAGGGCATTTCATCCATACGAAGAACTTTGATGTTGGAATCCCCTACCCGCCCGATCACAGCGGACTTCCAGGGGTGAGGCAAAGCCCTCGAGATCGAATCAAGATCCAGCAACGACATAGAAACATCCTTATTGAAATCGTATTCCCACTTATACCCTCCGACACCACCCGCATGCACTCCCCTCCGCGCCCATCGGCAACCAGCGGAATGGATGAGTGCAGCCGAGTTTTGTTGGATCAATACCCGCCACCCTGGAGGCGACCATGAATGCAGCACTGAAGATTTGTCAGTTCAACTACGACGCGCAGTTGCCTTCGGCGGTGAGCGAGCAGGATTACCAGCGCGAATGGCTTGAGAGCGCCGCTGAACAGCTGGTGTGCGGGTCGGATGTGACGTGGAAGCGCCGGCTTGGTCCGGTGCAGAGGGTGACCGCGGCGGAATACGCCACTCACCTGCAACTGCACCTGACTCAGCGCCAAATTGACGGCTTGGATGATCGCGACTCGTTCGCCAAGTTGGTTCTGAGCTCGGTAGTTGGAAGTAGCAGCGATTGCCGCACCCATGCCAAATACCTGCTGGGCAGCGAGCGGTTGATCGAGCGGCTCGAGGAAATCGCAGCCGACCTGCTCCGGCCGCACGCCGCCGATGCGGCAACCGCCCAGCGTGAAGAGGCAGAAGACGATGTGGACGGTGACCTATGAGCCCTTACATTTTGATCGACGAGGCCCTGGCGGGTCTTGAGTATCCCGACTGCCCGCCCGACAACAGCGTTCTGGTCCAGCAGATCATCACCAACCTAATGACCGACCAGTTGATCACCCTCGAAGAGTTCAGCCACTACTGCCAGCGTCTGCTGAAGCATTGCAGGCAGCGAAAGGAGTTCGCATGAGTACGCCACCGGTTAAAACGCTGATCGACGAACAGCTCGAAGAGCTGCCCGCCGACCGCATGATCCTGGCCTTCACCCACACCAAGTGGCTGGGCGCCCTTTCGCTGGCTCACGATGCGGGCATCCCGAATGTGCATGCCTGGAGCTGCCGGGCCTGCCTGTGCGGTGAGTGGACTGTCGCTTATGAGGTGCGGACATGAGAAACAAGCACCCAGGCATCTGCTATCGCTGCCACGGCAGTGTTGCAGCGGGCGCCGGCCATTTCGAGCGTCATCTTGGCAGTTGGCGAGTGCAGCATGCCGACTGCGCCATCAAGGCTAAGCAGGAAAAGGAGGCTACAAAATGACCTCCTACCAGCGCGCCAAGCGCTACTGCTTCTGGCGCGGCTCAGCCATCACCCTTCTCCTCTTCATTGCCTGGATGCTGGCAAGCGCCTACTCCGGCCAGCTCACCCAATAACCAACACCTTCAAACGCTGCGTGCATCGCGGCAAGGATTCGCTCGTGTCCGCAAAACAGCAAGTCATCACCATCGACGACATCAACGCCGACAACGCTCCGGTCATATACGTCACCGGTGGCCTTGGCCGGTTCTTCGACGCGGTACAGGCGGAAGTCTCCGCCGAGGTCCCGGACCTGACCACTCGCAAGGGTCGCGACCGTATCGCCTCTCTCGCCGCCAAGGTCAGCAAATCGAAAACGGCTGTGGAAAAGCCTGGCCGCGATTACCTGAAGCGCCTGAAGGAAATGCCGAAGGTGGTCGAGGCTGAGCTGCGGGAGTTCGTCACCAAGATGGATACCCTGCGAGACGCCACCCGCCAGCCACTGACGGATTGGGAGCAAAAAGAGCTGGCCCGGACCGACGCGCACGTCGACGGAATTCAACGGATCAAGGATCTGGCTGTTTTCGAGGGAGCACCGCGCGCCGAGCAGGTCGCCCAGATTATTGCCGACCTGGAGCTGGTCGCAATCGACGAAAGCTGGGAAGAGTTCTTAGCCGAAGCTGCCCAAGTGAAGGACCAGACGCTGGCAAAGCTTCGCGCCGTACACGCCGAGCGCACCAGGTACGAAGCTGAGCAAGCCGAACTGGCCCGCCTCCGCGAAGAGGCCGAAGCCCGCGCCAAGGCAGACCGTGAGGCAGCGATTGCCCGTGAGGCCGTCGAGCGCACCCGCGTTGAGGCCGAACAGCGGGCACAGGCCGATCGTGAAGCAGCGGCTCAGCGCGAGCAGGCCCTGATCGATGCCGCCGAGCGGGAGAGACAGGATGCCGAGAACCAGCGCCTGCAATTGCAGCTTCAGGCTGAACAGGCAGAACGTCAGCGGATCGAGGCGGAGCAGCGCGCCGAGCAACAACGCATTGATGCCGAACGCCGCCAGGCTGAGGCCGTGGAGCGCGCCCGCCAAGATGAAGTCGCCCGACAGCAGGCGGCGGCCGACGAAATACTGCGGCAGGAGAAGCTGCGCGAAGCCGACCAGGCGCACAAGGTGAAGGTCATGGGCGCTGCCAAAGAGGCGCTGATGTCCTTGAACATCACTGAAGATCTGGCCAAAACCATTGTTCTGAAGATCGCGCGCCGCGAAATCCCCCATATCACCATCAACTTCTGAGGTAACCGCCATGAGCCATGTAGCCAGGGTCGAAACTCATTCCCAGCCGCCGGCGGTAGCCGCCGAGTCGGTCACCATCCTGCAGATCATCCAGCAGGTAGCCATGTCCCCAACCGCAGACATCGACAAGATGGAGCGGTTGATGGTCATGCACCAAAACATTCATGCGCTGCAGGCCAAGCAGCAATACGACGAAGCGCTGTCAGCCATGCAGGAAGAGCTGCCAGTCATTGGAGAGCGCGGTGGTATCAAGGACAAAAACGGCCGTATCCAGAGCACCTACGCCCTCTGGGAAGACATCAATGAGGTGATCAAGCCGGTGCTCGCCCGCCATGGGTTCGCGATCACCTTCCGCACTCCACGCAACGACCGGGGCATTGAGGTCGAGGGCGTTCTGAGCCATAGAGCCGGCCATCGCGAAACAACCTCGCTCGTGCTTCCGGCAGACACCAGCGGCAGCAAGAACGGCGTCCAGGCCGTGGCCTCCAGCGTGAGCTACGGCAAGCGCTACACAGCCGGCGCCCTTCTCAACTTCACCACCACCGGCGAGGACGATGACGGTAACGGCGCCGTTGTGACGCCGCGCGTTACCTCGGTTCAGGCAACTCAACTGGCCATGCTGCTAGAGCGCTGCAGCGACAAAGCCAAGGCTGCATTCGCCAGTATTCACGGCACGCCGTCTGCGGTGGAAAAGGCCGCGTTCGACCAGGTGCTGGGGATGCTCAGCAAGTCAGTCAAGCAGCACGAATCAGCGCTCCTGGAGACACAAAATGCAGATTATCACTGATATCGATCAGGGCACACCTGAGTGGCTTGCTCTTCGCCTGGGCATCATCACCTGCTCCGAGCTGGATTGCCTGCTGGTCGCTGGCAAAGGCGAGGCGGGTTTCGGCGTGGCCGCATTCACCTACATGGATCAGCTAATCGGCGAACGCATCACCGAAGAGGCTGCCGAGATTCCTTTCCAGACCAAGGCCACTATCCGGGGACATGAGCTGGAGGGAGTCGCGCGCGGGCTGTATGAGGACCGAGAAAGCCTCAAGACCAGGTCAGTAGGGATCATCTTGAACCATGGAATCGGGTACTCCCCTGACGCACTGGTTGGCGACAAGGGCCTCACCGAAATCAAGACCAAACTGCCCAAGTTTCAGGTCGGCGTGATTTTGAATGGCGAAGTGCCAAAGGAGCACGTCGCCCAGTGCCAAGGCGGTCTGTGGGTATCCGAGCGTGAATGGCTGGACTTCATCAGTTACTGGCCTGGCATGCCCCTCTTCGTAAAGCGCGTGTACCGCGACGAAGCGATGATCCGCAAGCTCGCCGAACGGGTGAAAACCTTCTACGAAATCCTGGACGAGCGGATGAACAGGGTTTTGGGGATCGCCGCATGAATATCCATATCAGCCACGAACTCAGCATGATCCAAATGAACGCCTCGCGTAGTGCGGAGCTGAACAGCAATGTCGAGGCGTTCTTGAAAGCAGGAGGGACTATTCAGGAGTTGGCTCCTTTCACGTACTCCCCTCCTCCAATCCGGCATGACCCGGAACCAATCAAGCGATCAGCACCGAGGCGGCGCGCCGCGGCGCCGATCAAAGTCGAACGGATCACGCAGCGCGATATCGAGCGCGAAGAGCGTGCCAGGGTAAAGGCAGCTCTGGTCGAGCGGATCAAGGGTTTGGCAGAGACGATGACCCAGACGGAGGTGCACCAACTGACCGGCATCAACCGGCGCAAGCTGCTCACTCTGTCCAATGACTACGACTTTTCCTATCAAAAGCCTGAGCGCAGCGGCGCCTATGACTCCGCTCGACTGGAGCAGATGGCGGCCCGGGATGCGAGGCTTGCAGAACGGATCAGAGCGTATCTGGAGCTGGGCATCACCCGGCGCCAGTGCTGCGGCAGGCTGGCCATCGGCAACAAAGCCTTCGAGCGGATCATCGCTGCCCATGGCATCGACTACCCGAAAGCACGCCAGGGCTGTACCTCATGCGTCGCTTAGCTCGTATCCAGCAGCGCAAACGACAAACATGGCTGGAGATACCAGCCTGCGGAATTGAAGAGGTAGGCCATGGCCGCGGTACAGCAGGCGACGGCGGAAGCCATCAAGCACCGCAAGAAGCGCGAGAAGAAAGCCGCCGACAATGCCAAGAAAGGCATCGGCCGGTTCACAGTTGAAGTCGCCGGCGTGTTCATGCCTGACCTCAAGCGCTTGATGAAAGAGCACGGATTCAACAACCAGCAAGAGGTGTATCAGAACCTGCAGCGCAACGTGATTGCTGCGGACTTCGAGACTGCTGCCGCTATGCTTCGCTGTGTCACGACACCTTTCGCTATTACCGAAGAGGTGTCGCGTGAATTCCATAAACAGAGCCTTCGCAAACTCCACGACGGCCCAAGCGAGCCGGAAGACGAAATCGGAGTCCCTTCTTAGATAGGCTTCTTGTTCGCGGCACTGAACCAAGCCTGCAAATCACCCACCAACTGCAGCAGCAGTTTCTGATCCGCCTCGCCAATCAGTTCTGCCTTTGCAGGAAGACCGCCCTTACCTTGAGGCACAGCAATCTCTGAATAATCCATCAGCAAATCTAGCTGAGAGACCCACTCCAGAGCTTGCTGATCAAGCTCCGAGCGCGGCACGCCGGACAAGCCTTCGGAGCATTCGCTAAATGCGTGCTTAACAGCTTCCGCATTGCTGTAAGGGAGCGGTGGTGTGAGTGCATCTTGGGCTGCTGCGAAACATTGTGCAGCTCGAAAAAACGACATAAAGCCTCCTGGCTAGTTCGAAACACCAAATCATACGCACCTACTCACAAACTTCCACCACCCCACTGCCGCATCCGGTCACGGAGGGCGGCGCCTACCCGAGGTAATCGCAATGCCAACTGCAACAGATACCGCCGAATTTCTCGAAGAGCTGAACGGCGGTGCCTTCGCCAGCCAGATCGGTTACGCCCTGTCTGAAGTGGCCTCCGGTGTAGTCGACCACGGAAAGGCCGGCAAGCTGGTCATCACCCTGGACTTCAGCCAGATCGGCGAGTCCAGCCAGGTGAAGATCAAGCACAAGCTCGACTACAAGGTGCCGACCAAGCGCGGTACCCGCAGCGAGAACACCAGCCTGGACACGCCGATGCACGTCGGCTCCGGCGGCAAGATCACCCTCTTCGCGGAAAAGCACGACCAACTCTTCAGCCGCGAACAAGCCCCCATCACCCCACGCACCTAACCGCTCGACTACCAAGGAACTGAACAATGTCTCTGACCAAAGAAGCGATCCAGCTCATCACCGACACCGCGCTCGAAGCGACAGGTAAGCACCTGGCAACCCAGACGCCGACCGTTGTTCTGCCGGAAGGCTGCCAAGTCGTCACCCTGGAGAAATGGCAGGCCGGCCGTAGCCGTTTCCGCGGCATCTACTCCACCCACTCGCTGGCCGACTTCAGCGCGTATGTCGCTGGCCGTGCCATCTCAACTGCCAAAGGCTTCATCGACCAGGACGAGATGACCTGCACGCTGCTGTTCAACCTGGGCACTGATGTAACCCCTGGCCACGCGGATGACCGCGCAGTGCTGAAGCTCAAGGCGTCGGCCGGCTACAAGGCCGCTCAAAGCATCGGCGGTCGGACTATGACGCAGAAGGATCTGAGCGACTGGATCGAGGATTGGCACCAGTACCTGACGCCGGTGGATGACGAAGGCAAAGCGATTCCTGTTGCCCGGGCCATCGCTGCCGTTCGGACCATCACGGTCAAAGCCACCAGCGAATCCGAAACCACCGTTGGCGACACCAGCGCCAGCCGTAGCGCCATGGATCAGATTGAGGCCCGTAGCAAAGAAACACTGCCGGCAGCCCTGCTGTTCAGCACCATCCCGTTCGAAGGCCTGACCGAGCAGCAGATCAACCTGCGAATTTCGGTGATCACCAGCGGCACGGTGCCGGCGCTGAAGTTGCGCTGGGTTGGTGAAGAGGTGCAGCGTGAAGACATCGCCCAGGAATTCAAGACGGTGCTTCAGGAAAAAATCGGCACCAATGCCTATCTCTCCCTCGGATCATTTGATCCCAAGTAAGCCTGCCAAAGTGATCCTGCTGATGATTCAGCAGGATCCGGGGGACGAGGTTATTCGCCCGAACCTTTGACCTTGGAAACGCTAATGCTGCTGCTGAAAGGTGGATAGGTAGACATGCTGTCGGTCACTTCGTACGAAGCAACAACTTCTCCAGCTGCATTCAACTCATTATAAAAATAGATGTCCGTATCACGCCCTTTCCGAGCGCCTTTCCATTCGAGTCCTGCCGCCACAAGCGTGTGACCCTCCGGAATGGGTATTTTCTTGAAGTGCTCATCCATTTTTATCTCCTCACCGGCCCCATGCCGGGCCGAACACAAATACCCCAAGCTCCACCAATTTGCCACCATCGCCTCAGGCTTAGACGAAGTTCGGCGATTCAATGAATTGGCCAAGTGACTCCGTATAGGTGGCGAGATCAATGATCTGGCGAAGGAAGACGACCACCTCAAGCATTTGCTCGCTGTTGGGCAGCCCTATCCGTTTCAGCATTGCTTTCGCGTCCTCTTCAATCGCCGCCAAGGCGTCTACATCGCTTTGTAACCTCATGTCGGCCTCCTGCCAGTGTGAGATCAGAGATTCATACCCCACTTCAACGAATCACGCCAGCCTGGCCAAGCCGGCGGCTGCCCGGAGATAAGCTATGAGCACATTTGCAGTGCTTGGCATGACCATTGACGTCGCCACCGCCGAGGCGCGCTAGAAGACCAGCGGCACCCGCAAAAAACCTCAAGGCTCCAGGCTGCGTCGAGCCTATCCCGGAAGCTGAGTGGCTGACCCTGGTCGAGAAGAGAGCCCAGAAGATCATAGGGGTACAGTTCGCCAGCAATCGCCCATGTTCGATACACCACAGTACGCCGAGCTCCGACGGATGCCTTGAAGGCACCAGTAGATACACAAAATAAAACAGAGCGGGCCACCACTTTTTCAACGTCTTGATAATCCTCTCTTCTCAAAAAGCAAGACTTAATCCCTCGAATGCAAAGTAGCGGTTAGGGATTTAAAAGTAAGGATTTTCAAATCTATCTGGCTCTAACGCCTTCAACTCGCCATGTGTAGTCCAAATATGAGCCGGCCAGCGCCTACTCCTACTCAAATAATTAGCTTGAATTTTCTCCGCAACTTCAGCAATAGTACAATCCACAAGACTAAGTCGTTGCCGTAGTGATTCGGAGTATTTCTGGCAAAGCTCAGGAAGCGATGAAAACTGAGCTAAGACCTCACTCGAGTTTGAGCTAGGAACAATCGTAAATGGAGAATTAGTATTCCAGGAAAGAACAACCATTTCTTTATACGCCATTGCTATTCGGTTTTGAGTCTCTGCATTCTTAATATCAACAATATGATTAGCCACCTCATATAAAACTCCTAGAGTACAGTAAAGATGATACGAGCCATCAATAGCCTGATCAAATAGAGCAACTGCCTCTTCGTGCTTCGCCTGCACCGAATCCATAGGAACAAGAAAAAGCTCAAGAAAATAACTAGTATCCAAAAGTACTATTTTACTCATTAACCAAGCGCCTCAACCAGTCTTTAGCCACTTGTTTCTTACTTTCTTCAAATCGAGGAGCCAAATGCTTTTCAAAGACAGACTTAGTTACAAGATCCCCTAACCCACCATTGGACTCCAGCAGCGCATCAACATCTGGAATATCTAACAACCCTGTTAACTTCGAAGTATCTTCCAAGGCGTCCCAATAACAAACATGCACATTTTTCAACCAATCCGCATCTAGCGAATTCAGGCTTGCCGGGTTGTGTGTTGAAAGTAGTATATTTAGTTTTTTTCTTGCAACTATTTCCCTGATAGCTTCTAGTAAAACCTCCGCCCTACTTGGATGCAGTCCATTATCGAACTCCTCAATAACAACGCGCGAACCGTCATTTATAGACTCGAGAGCCGTGACCACGGCCATCGCCCTTAAAGTACCGTCTGAAACAAGTCGAGCATCAACTGGATACTTGCCAGACTGTAAAGTAAGCAAAACATCATGCTGAGTTGTAATGACAAAGCCAAAATTTAAAAAAGGCTCCTCCGGAATTTGACGTATCACGGAAAGAACATTTGCCAATGGCGATGGATCAGCTTTAGACAGACTCATAGAGTGAAGAACAGCAGAGATGTTCGAACCATCTTTCAACAGAACATTCTGCCCCTGCCTAACATAATCGCGCATTAACTTTGGGCTGGGATCGAAAACAAATGAAGACTGAAGATAGCGTTTGATCGACGCCACCATCTGCACAGCCTTTAATTTTTTATTCTTATCTCCTGCCTCATTACTTTCGGTAAGCTCTTCATACCGGGAAATAATAGACCTATCACCGAAAAACTTCTTATGCGGCTTGGTACCACCTCTTGCAAAATTATCAAACTGGACGTTTAGCAGCCCATCTCGAGTTGAGGACTCACTTTCAGCAAGAAATATTTTTCGACCTGCCACAAGTAAATGCTCTGCAATCACGCACGGAAACGGATCAACGGATACCGTAATACAATAATCAAAAGGCTCATTTTTATTTAAAAATTTATAAAATCCAGAGAAACCAAGAGAAAAACTAGTTTCACCAAATTTAACACAACTATGTATCCCACCTCTAATGGAGTACATATTTGGTAAATATCCTCTACCCTCCACCATCTCATGAAGAGGCCGTCCTTCAGCCAAGGCAGCTAACAATTCAACCCCTTCAATCAGATTTGACTTACCACTTCCGTTCTTACCAATAAGTAACGTAAAGTTAGAGAATAAATTAATCTCTGCCGTCGAGTAATTTTTAAAATTTCTAAAGTAATGCATTCAGCCTCCCACCAAACTTTAAACCGCTAACGTATTCTGGCCTAGTTTTCTCAGAAATGCATGGTCAATTGACCCTCAAATCGCAATCACCCCTCACTAGCGGCAAGGACGAAGTCATGCCTGAAGAAAAGATAACGTTCGTAAATGGCGAGCCGGCGAAGTGCGGCTGCCAGATGGAGTTCAGCTCCGGCGGTGGTGAGTACTCCGACGTGCTTTACGTGATGCCTTGCCCGAATCACAGGCCGAAGTCCTTTGGCCCCGTCGAAGTGAAGCGCGACAAGGACGGCTGGTGGGGGCACCCGGGCATACCTGAATTCGATGGAGGCGAAGATCCGGCGCCGTACAGGGCCTGGGTAGCAGAACAAGGGTTAGAGGTGAAAGGCTGGCATTCGGGAGACGAGACCTACGACCTTCCTGAAGAGGATGCAGCGTGCACCGCCTGGAATCCCGAGTCACCAGGACCTGAGTGGTTCCTGATGGGGATCTTTGATACAGAGGACGGCCCGTATGTGCAGTGGGCGCGCCGGGATGTGACGCCATGATCGCCCTCGCCTGGTTCGCCTACGCTTACCGCTACAAGGGGCCGCGGTGATGAAGGCACGCATCGAGAAGAAACTCAGCAACAGGCTGGTCCAATTGAACCCAACGCTCTATCGGCGGGCTTGGATCGACAAGGACGAACCAAGCGAGCTTGCGTATGAGCAACGCACCCGCGTGAGCCATGTACGGAGCGTTGGCGGCGGTACCGACTATTGGGGCGAAGGTCAGGATGCATACACCGTATGGGCGGACTGGAAGATGAATTGGTGCTGGCATGGGCCGTTCGAGGAATACCCGCACGAGCATAACCTTGCGCACTACCCAAACACGGAAGGCTTCACGCCGACGACTCGCAACCTGTTGAAGCTAGCCGCCGAGTGCGAGCTGGCTGCTGTCGCCGCGGGCGGTCGGCGATGAGCCGCAGGGTCAGCGTCAGCACCGAGGAACTGGCCGGCCCGGCACTGCAGTGGGCAATCGACACCATCGAGGGCAGTCCGCAGCCGGACGCCGGACAGTTACAGCTCTTCGCCCAGGTAAACGCCGAGCAACTGATCGAGAAGTACGGCGTCTGGGTCGAGCGCGGTTACCACTATCCATGGCTCGCTGCTACAGACCGAGAGCCCTGGCACCGCATGGACGGCGAAACCCGAACCATCGCCGTGTTCCGCGCAGTGGTCTGGGCCAAGCACGGGCCAAACGTCAAAGTCCCCGCCGAACTCATTTAACCCCTACCCCACACAAGAGCCTGCCGGTGTACGGCGGGCGAGGAATTCCTATGTCCGCAACAGAACGATTTCACGAAGTCGCTAACGATGCACTTGTCAGCATCAGTGAACACCTGTGGCCCGGCGCCAAGCTGGCACTGGTGATCTACGAGCCAGGAAAACCAAAACTCGACATCGTGCTCAAGGATCAAGGGATCGACCTCGACGAGGTATTGAGCACCCTGCGCCGGGCGGGCCTGAGCATCGACGGCGATAACGCCTACAAGCGCGACCTGCTCGACTCAATCGTCGGGGCAATGGCCTTCGGCTCTCAGAACAACAACCCGCCACCTGCCGGGCATTGGGGCCAGCGATTCTGGGATATCGGCCGTGGTGAGGCCGAGGCACGCAAAGAGCTGATCTCGGCGCTGAAGCTCAATCGAGAGAACCTGCGCGCATGCCAGGCAACCATCCACCTGTGCGGTGGGTTCGACCCAGCCTACGTCAACGAAGCCCAAGCTGCGATGAAGATTGCAGACGAAGCGCTCGCCAAGTTCTCCCAGTAACCACCACCTTCTGCCGCCACGCGCAGCATGGAGCAATACATGGGCAGTAAAGCATCATCCAGAAGCATGCCACTTGCCCCAAGGTTCATTCGGGCTGGCGAGGCGCCTACATACCTGAGTATGTCACTCCCCCTATTCAACGAGATCGTCCGCCCCTACGTGAGCGAGTTTCCGATCGGCGAGCGAGGTGTTGGTTTCGACCGACAGGAGTTGGACGAGTGGGCGTCCTCCTACGTTGCGGCCAAAGCAATTGATAAAAAACGCGCCCCGGAGCAACAATTGCCCCGCAGCGAGCGCCAGAAAGGAGAAACACAATGGCGCGAAAAACGATCACAGGCCTCTCCCAAAGGAAAGGTCTCTGGCATATCGACAAGAAAATCAACGGCGAAAGACTTTACGAATCTACTGGAACAAGTGACCGGCAAGAAGCAGAACGCTACCTGATACACCGACTGGAGCAGATCCGGCAGGAGAAGGTCTACGGCGTTCGGCAGGTCAGAACGTGGCGGGATGCGGCGATGCGCTTCTTGGTCGAATTTAAGGATCAGCCTTCGATCAAGCTTTCGGCTCACCATCTTTCACAGCTGGACGAATTCATCGGCGACATGCCGCTAACCCATATTGATGACCAAGCCCTCGGGCCTTTCATTAAGGACAGGTTGGCGACCAAGACGCTGCCAGATGGCAAGGTGAAAAAAGGTGTGAGCAACAGGACGGTGAATATCTCGATCGAGCGTGTGGTTCGGGTTTTATCGTTGTGTGCCAGGAAGTGGCGAGATGATGAGCGAAGGCCGTGGCTGGATAGTGTGCCGATGCTCACGAAACTGGAAGAGAAGAAGTCGAGCCGCAAGCCTTACCCGATGTCATGGCAGGAGCAGTCGATTCTGTTTGCAGAATTGCCGGCCCACCTGCAAACGATGGCCCTGTTCAAAGTGAACACCGGCACCCGGGAGCAGGAGGTCTGCAAGCTGAGATGGGATTGGGAGATTGCGGTACCGGAGCTCGGGAGCAGCGTTTTTCTGATACCGGCTGATTTTGGCGGGAGGCACGAACGGTCCGGTGTGAAAAACGGTGATGAGCGACTCGTCGTGCTGAATAGCGTGGCCAAGTCGATCATCGAGCAACAGCGAGGCCTGAGCAAGGAATGGGTATTCCCCTACAACGGCAACGCAATGCATCGCATGAACGACTCGGCTTGGAAGAAGGCGCGGGTGAGAGCGGCAAAACTCTGGCAGGAGGAAAACCTTCGCCCCGCTCATCCAGGTTATGCATCCATAAGGATCCACGACCTCAAACACACATTTGGCCGTCGGCTACGCGCAGCAGGCGTCACCGAGGAAGATCGAAAGGCACTTCTGGGCCACAAGAACGGCAGCATCACCAGTCACTACTCGGGCGCGGAGCTCGGGCATCTGATTGAAGCTGCAAACATGGTATCAGCAACCGATTCGCGTGGACCGGTCCTGACAATCTTGAAGAGGAAGCAGGCGTGAAAAATAGAGAAGTCACGCAAAAGTCACGCACATGAAAAAGCCCAATGCTGTGAACATTGGGCTAAGTCATTGAATTATATGGTCGGGACGGAGTGATTCGAACACTCGACCCCTAGCACCCCATGCTAGTGCGCTACCGGACTGCGCTACGCCCCGACTAGGCGTGTTACCTGTTGCTGTTCTCGAAGAACGCTCAAGAATATATCGCAAGCTTTTGAAAACTGGAAGTATTTAAAGCAAGTTTTTATTTCTTGAGGACCACCAGTACATCTTCGAGCTCGGAGATCATCTGGCGGATCATTTGCTTGTACTGGGTGGTGTCGTCTTTGGCCTCGTCACCGGACAATCGCAAGCGTGCGCCGCCTATGGTGAACCCCTGATCATAAAGCAACGCGCGGATCTGCCGGATCATCAGCACGTCTTGTCGCTGATAATACCGGCGGTTTCCGCGGCGTTTGACGGGGTTGAGTTGAGGAAACTCCTGCTCCCAATAGCGCAGTACGTGCGGCTTTACCGCACACAGCTCGCTGACTTCACCAATGGTGAAGTAGCGTTTGCCTGGGATGACGGGAAGCTCGTCGTTATGACTTGGTTCCAGCATAAGCCTCAACTCGGGCCTTCAACTTCTGCCCTGGACGAAAGGTGACCACACGGCGAGCCGTGATCGGGATTTCTTCCCCCGTTTTCGGATTGCGGCCAGGCCGCTGGCGTTTGTCCCGAAGGTCGAAATTGCCGAAACCGGACAATTTGACTTGTTCGTTGTCTTCGAGCGCGTGCCTGATTTCTTCAAAAAACAGTTCGACCAATTCCTTGGCCTCCCGTTTGTTCAGGCCCAGCTCTTCATACAGACGTTCCGCCATCTCAGCTTTCGTCAGAGCCCCCATACGTCACTTCCTTAACGTGGCGTTCAACCTTTGTTCGAGCGAGGTGAGGATGTTTTGCGTCGTGGTATTCACCTCATCGTCATTAAGAGTGCGCGATGGATGCTGCCAGGTCAAGCCAACGGCAAGGCTTTTTCTATGAGGATCAATGCCTTTACCCTGATAAACGTCAAAGAGCCTGAGCTCTGTCAGCCATTCGCCTGCATTTTCACGGATTACTTCCATGACGGCACTGGCGGCAACGCCGGCATCGGCCAGCAGTGCGAGGTCACGACGAACTTCAGGAAAGCGCGATAACTCGTGGAATTTCGGCATTTTGCCCAAGGCCACTTCGCTCAATACCAGCTCGAAGACGAACACCGGACGGTCGAGACCGAGAGTTTTCGACAGCTCAGGGTGAATCGCGCCGACGTAACCGACTTCGCGACCTTCACGCTCGATGCGCGCAGTTTGCCCCGGGTGCAGCGCCGGGTGTTTGCCTGGCACGAACGTGAACGAATCCAGTGCACCGGCAAAGCCCAGCACCGCCTCCACATCAGCCTTGATGTCGAAGAAATCGACCACATCACGACCCTGCGCCCAACCTTCCGGCAGACGGCTGCCGCACACCACGCCAGCCAGCATTGGCTCTTGCTTAAGGCCGTCCAGTTGACCGACAAAACGCAAGCCGCTCTCGAACAGACGGACGCGATCCTGCTGACGGTTCAAGTTGTGCTGCAACGACTTGACCAGGCCCGGCCACAGGGACGAACGCATGGCCGCCATGTCGTTGGAGATTGGATTGGCCAGCAACAGCGG
Organism: Pseudomonas fluorescens; assembly: GCF_019212185.1. Lineage (NCBI taxonomy): Bacteria > Pseudomonadati > Pseudomonadota > Gammaproteobacteria > Pseudomonadales > Pseudomonadaceae > Pseudomonas > Pseudomonas fluorescens. The sequence continues at coordinate 2,358,928 of NZ_CP078138.1, read as the reverse complement.
TTCGACGCCCGGATTGAACAGTTCGGACTGTTTTGGATCGATGAAGCTGTAGGTGATCGCTTCCTGGTAACCACGCGCTACCAGCAGGCGACGCAATTCAGGCAATTCGCTACGAGCTTCAGCCTTGGCCTGTGGTGCCAGGCGAGCTTGCGGGTAGCGAACCGGCAGGCGGTTGTAGCCATACAGGCGCGCCAGTTCTTCGATCAGATCGACTTCCAGGCTGATATCGAAGCGATGGCTTGGCACTTCTACGCGCCACTGCCCTTCTCCATCGGCAGAGATGGTCAGGCCCAGAGCACTGAGCAGACGCTCGACTTCGGCCGGGTCCATTTCCATGCCCAGCATCTGGGTGATGCGTTGGGCGCGCAGGGTGATCGGGGCGATCGATGGCAGGTGCTGCTCGCTGACGGTCTCGATGATCGGGCCAGCGTCGCCACCGGTGATCTCCAGCAGCAGGCCAGTGGCACGCTCCATGGCTTCACGGGCCAGTTGCCAGTCCACGCCACGCTCGTAGCGGTGCGAAGCGTCGGTATGCAGGCCATAGGAACGGGCTTTGCCGGCGACTGCGATCTGGTCGAAAAATGCGCTTTCGAGGAACACGTCGCGCGTAGTTGCGCTGACGCCGCTGTGCTCGCCGCCCATGATGCCGGCGATTGCCAGGGCACGGGTGTGGTCGGCGATGACCAGGGTATCGGCACGCAGGCTGACCTCCTGACCATCGAGCAGTACCAGCTTCTCGCCTTCTTCGGCCATGCGCACGCGAATCCCACCGTTGATTTCGGCAAGATCGAAGGCGTGCAGCGGCTGCCCCAGCTCCAACATCACGTAGTTGGTGATGTCGACGGCAGCATCGATGCTGCGCACGTCGGCTCGACGCAAGCGCTCGACCATCCACAGCGGCGTAGGACGGGACAGGTCGACGTTGCGAACCACCCGGCCCAGGTAACGCGGGCACGCAGCCGGCGCCAGCACTTCGACCGGACGCACTTCGTCGTGGACGGCCGGCACGCTAGCTACCAACGGACGGCTGACAGGCGCGGCATACAGCGCGCCAACTTCACGTGCCAGGCCGGCCAGGGACAGGCAGTCGCCACGGTTCGGGGTCAGATCAACCTCGATGCTGGCATCTTCCAGGTCCAGGTAAACGCGGAAATCTTCACCCACCGGCGCATCGGCCGGCAGCTCCATCAGACCGTCATTGCCCTCACCCACCTGCAGCTCGGATTGCGAGCACAGCATGCCGTTGGACTCGACGCCACGCAGCTTGGCCTTCTTGATCTTGAAGTCGCCAGGCAGTTCGGCACCGATCATGGCGAACGGGATTTTCAGGCCCGGGCGTACGTTCGGCGCGCCGCAGACCACCTGGAACGTTTCCGCGCCATTGCTGACCTGGCAAACACGCAACTTGTCAGCGTCCGGGTGCTGCTCGGTGCTCAGCACCTCGCCCACTACCACGCCCTTGAAAACACCGGCGGCCGGGGTAACGCTATCGACCTCAAGACCGGCCATCGACAGACGAGCAACCAGCTCATCGCGACTAACCTGCGGGCTTACCCAGCCACGCAGCCATTGTTCACTGAATTTCATCCTGCTCTCCTAAGAATTCGTTACGACTAGCGAAATTGCGCGAGGAACCGCAAGTCGTTGTCGAAGAACAGACGCAAGTCGTTCACGCCGTAACGCAGCATGGCCAGACGCTCAACGCCCATGCCGAAGGCAAAGCCGGAAAACTCTTCCGGGTCGATGCCGGACATGCGCAGCACGTTCGGGTGAACCATGCCGCAGCCCATGACTTCCAGCCAACCGGTCTGCTTGCAGACACGGCAGCCTTTACCGCTGCACATCACGCATTCCATATCGACTTCAGCGGATGGCTCGGTGAACGGGAAATAAGAAGGACGGAAGCGTACGGCCAGTTCTTTTTCAAAGAACACCCGCAGGAACTCCTCGATGGTGCCCTTCAGGTCGGCGAAATTGATATCGCGGTCGACCAGCAGGCCTTCGACCTGGTGGAACATCGGGGAGTGAGTGATATCGGAGTCGCTACGGTACACACGGCCTGGGCAGACGATGCGGATCGGCGGCTGCTGCGATTCCATGGTGCGGACCTGTACCGGTGAGGTATGGGTGCGCAACAGCATGTTCGCATTGAAATAGAAGGTGTCGTGCATCGACCGGGCCGGGTGATGGCCTGGGATGTTGAGCGCCTCGAAGTTGTGGTAATCGTCTTCGACCTCAGGGCCTTCGGCGATGCCGTAGCCGATATGGGTGAAGAATTGTTCGATACGTTCCAGAGTCCGGGTAACCGGATGCAGACCACCGGAGGTCTGGCCACGGCCAGGCAGGGTCACGTCAATGGACTCGGCGGACAGTTTGGCTGCCAGGTCGGCCGCTTCAAACAGCGCCTTGCGCGCATTGAGAACCTCTGTGACACGCTCCTTGGCAACGTTGATCAGGGCGCCGACCTGCGGACGCTCCTCTGCCGGCAAATTCCCCAGGGTCTTCATCACCTGAGTCAATTCACCTTTTTTACCAAGGTAGTGAACCCGGATTTGCTCCAGGGCATTGATATCTTCAGCGCTTTGCACAGCCTCTAGTGCTTGAGAGACCAGCGCATCCAGGTTTTCCATGTACAGACTCCAGATACAAAATAGGGGAAGAGCTTGAAGGCTCTTCCCCTATTTATGACGTTTAACACCGGACCCCACAGAGGTGAGGCCTGGTGACTGTCGGGGGTACTTAAGCCAGGATGGCTTTAGCTTTCTCGACAATCGCAGCAAACGCCGCTTTTTCGTTCACTGCCAGATCAGCCAGAACCTTACGGTCGATCTCGATGGACGCTTTTTTCAGGCCGGCGATGAAACGGCTGTAGGACAGACCGTTGATACGAGCACCAGCGTTGATACGAGCGATCCACAGAGCGCGGAACTGACGTTTTTTCTGACGACGGTCACGGTAGGCGTATTGGCCTGCCTTGATTACCGCTTGCTTGGCAACACGGAATACGCGCGAGCGAGCGCCGTAGTAGCCTTTAGCAAGTTTCAGAATTTTTTTGTGACGCTTACGGGCAATGACGCCACGCTTTACACGAGCCATGAGTTACTTCCTCTATTCTTGACTAAAATTAACGAAGGCGCAGCATGCGCTCGACTTTTGCCACGTCAGACGCGTGCAGCAAGCTGCTACCGCGCAGTTGACGCTTACGCTTGGTCGACATTTTGGTCAGGATGTGGCTCTTGAAAGCGTGCTTGTGCTTGATACCGTTAGCAGTTTTCAGAAACCGCTTAGCAGCACCACTTTTGGTCTTCATTTTTGGCATGTTCGGATACTCCGCATTCAGTTGATAAACATAATCAGAAGGCCTGCCGTGCCCTGTTGATTACTTCTTCTTTTTCGGGGCGATGACCATGATCAGCTGGCGTCCTTCCATCTTAGGATGCTGTTCGACCGAACCGTACTCGAGCAGGTCAGCTTCAACCCGCTTGAGGAGTTCCATCCCCAGCTCCTGGTGGGCCATCTCACGGCCGCGGAATCGCAAGGATACCTTGGCCCTGTCCCCGTCACTCAGGAAACGTACCAGGTTGCGCAGTTTTACCTGGTAATCCCCTTCCTCCGTCCCTGGACGAAACTTGATTTCTTTAACCTGGATCTGCTTCTGATTTTTCTTGGCCGCGGCAACCTGCTTCTTCTTTTCGAAGATCGATTTGCCGTAGTCCATCAGCTTGCAAACAGGAGGTACTGCATCGGCGGAAATTTCCACCAAATCGAGCTTGGCTTCTTCAGCCTTAAGAAGCGCGTCTTCAATTGACACAATCCCAAGCTGCTCGCCTTCAGCCCCAATTAACCGAACCTCGCGTGCCGAGATATTCTCGTTGATCGGGGCTTTCGGTGCAGCTCGTTTATCTTGTCTCATTTCACGCTTAATAATAATTACTCCGAATCTGGGCGACCACGCCGGGAAACCGCTTGCGCGAGAAACTCAGCGAACTGGGCGACGGGCATCGAGCCCAGGTCAGCACCTTCACGAGTACGCACAGCGACAGTCTGCATCTCGACTTCCCGATCTCCGATAACCAAGAGATAAGGAACCTTGAGCAAAGTATGCTCGCGGATTTTAAAGCCGATCTTTTCATTTCTCAAGTCAGACTTGGCACGAAAACCGCTTTGGTTGAGAGTTTTTTCAACCTCAGCCGCAAAATCTGCCTGTTTATCAGTGATATTCATGATCACTGCCTGGGTCGGAGCCAGCCATGCGGGGAACGCGCCCTCGTAGTGCTCGATCAGGATGCCGACGAAACGCTCGAAGGATCCGAGGATCGCCCGGTGCAGCATGACCGGGTGCTTGCGACTGTTGTCTTCGGAGACGTATTCGGCTCCCAGACGGATTGGCAGGTTAAAATCGAGCTGCAAGGTACCACATTGCCAGACACGACCAAGGCAATCTTTTAGCGAGAACTCGATCTTCGGACCGTAGAAAGCACCCTCGCCCGGCTGCAGATCGTACGCAAGGCCCGCACTGTCTAGCGCTGCGGCCAGTGCCGATTCGGCGCGATCCCACAATTCGTCGGAACCAACGCGTTTTTCCGGACGAGTGGACAGCTTCATCTCGATGTCTTTAAAGCCAAAGTCGGCGTAGACATCCATGGTCAGCTTGATAAACGCAGCGGATTCGGCCTGCATCTGCTCTTCGGTGCAGAAGATGTGGGCATCGTCCTGGGTAAAGGCACGGACGCGCATAATGCCGTGCAGGGCACCCGACGGCTCGTTACGGTGGCAGGCACCAAACTCGGCCAGACGCATCGGCAGTTCGCGGTAGCTCTTCAAGCCCTGGTTGAACACCTGCACGTGGCACGGGCAGTTCATCGGCTTGATGGCGTAGTCGCGGCTTTCCGACTCAGTGGTGAACATGTTGTCGGCGTAGTTGGCCCAGTGCCCGGATTTCTCCCACAGGCTACGGTCAACCACTTGCGGCGTCTTGATCTCCAGGTAGCCGTTTTCACGCTGTACCTTGCGCATGTACTGCTCGAGTACCTGGTACAGGGTCCAGCCGTTCGGGTGCCAGAACACCATGCCCGGGGCTTCTTCCTGGGTATGGAACAGGCCAAGACGCTTGCCGATCTTGCGATGGTCGCGCTTTTCAGCTTCTTCGATACGCTGGATGTAAGCCGCCAGTTGCTTCTTGTCGGCCCAGGCGGTGCCGTAGACGCGCTGCAGCTGCTCATTCTTGGCATCACCGCGCCAGTAGGCGCCGGAGAGCTTGGTCAGCTTGAAGGACTTCAGGAAACGGGTATTCGGCACGTGCGGACCGCGGCACATGTCGACATATTCTTCGTGGTAATACAGGCCCATGGCCTGTTCGCTCGGCATGTCCTCGACCAGGCGCAGCTTGTAATCTTCGCCGCGCTGGGAGAACACATCGATCACTTCAGCACGCGGAGTGACTTTCTTGATGACGTCGTAATCTTTTTCGATCAGCAGGTGCATGCGCTGTTCGATGGCGGCCAGGTCGTCCGGAGTGAAAGGACGCTCGTAGGCGATGTCGTAATAGAAGCCTTCTTCAATGACCGGACCGATCACCATTTTCGCCGTTGGGTACAGCTGTTTGACCGCGTGGCCAATCAGGTGCGCGCAAGAGTGGCGAATGATTTCCAGCCCCTCTTCGTCTTTGGGCGTAATGATTTGCAGCGTAGCGTCGCTATCGATGACATCGCAGGCATCGACCAGCTTGCCGTTGACCTTGCCGGCCACGGTGGCCTTGGCCAGGCCGGCGCCAATGGAGGCGGCGACTTCGGCTACGGATACCGGATGATCGAACGAACGTTGACTGCCGTCGGGAAGAGTAATAGTGGGCATGGCGCCTCCTCTCCTAGTGGTGACCCCTACCAAAGGTCACGTGGGTTGGGATGAGCAGCCAGTACGCGACTCAGTCCAGGCCATTCAATGATGAACGCCTGCCTTACAGCGGCAGGAGCCTTGCGGCCAACCGGGAACCGAACCAGAGTGACTGGAGATCAAATCAGGGTTATTCGGACATTGACCGCGCCGGAGAACAGATCATCCAGGGCCTGAAAATATCCAAGCGGGGAATCCTAGCACAGATGAACGGTCACCGCTGCGCACACGTTGCGCGGTAAGGGAATTCAGGGCAAATACCGGGCAAAACTGAACTTGAGGTGTACGAAGCGCCTCAAATGCCCTGAGAATCGCGACACTTAACTGACCCTCAGGAGTTTTTCTCATGCGTCTTACGAGACTTTTCGCCTTGGCCGCGCCATTGGCCATGTTGTTGCCGTTGAGTGCTCATGCGGCATGGCCTGCCGGGATGCGCGCTGACTTCATGAAGGATTGCAGCGGCGCCGCCGAAAAAACCATTGGCAAAGCTAATGCCGACAAGCATTGCGCGTGCGGCGCAAACGAACTGGATAAAAAGTTTTCCACCGACGAAATCAAGCAACTCATGAGCAAAGAGCAAGCTCCGTCGCCTGAACTGGTTCAGAAAGCCCAAGCGGCGATTGCCTCCTGCAAGGCCCAGCGATAACGATTTTTCCAGGCAGTTTTTCCGCCCCAACCTACCGAAACCGGCGAAAAAACTGCCAAAAACTACATTTCAGACAGCTTTTTCAGCTTTTTTTATGGCTTTTGTTTTCGACTGAAACCCTTGTAAACCGGGGCCTCCAGCCGTTTCAAAGCGGAAAGAATGCGCAACTGTCTGGCAAACAGTGCTGTCGGGGGGGTGCCAAGTCGAACATTTCGACTATGATACCCGGGTGTGCCCAGTTGGCCTGAGCAGCACAGTACTACTGAAAATATATGTTTCTTGGAGATACACCATGTCTAATCGCCAAACCGGCACCGTTAAATGGTTCAACGATGAAAAAGGCTTCGGCTTCATCACTCCTCAAGGTGGCGGTGACGACCTGTTCGTACACTTCAAAGCTATCGAAAGCGACGGTTTCAAAAGCCTGAAAGAAGGCCAAACCGTTTCCTTCGTGGCTGAGAAAGGCCAAAAGGGTATGCAAGCTGCACAGGTTCGCCCAGAGTAATTTCTCGGCGCACTAAAAAAACCCCGTCCAAGTGACGGGGTTTTTTATGGGCGATACAAAACCTGCTGCGATCAGCCGCAGTTGACCCGGTTGATCACCAGGTTGGCGTCGGTATTCAGGTTCAGGCGATCGGAGCGGTATTCCAGGGTGATCATGTCGTTCGGCCGCAGGATCCTTGCGCTTTGCGAGCCGGAGCGGGTGCGGGCCTCTTCGAGCAATTGCGGCGAAGCCTTCTTGCCCAGGGTGAACTCGGCCGCCGTTGCGTCACAGCGACCGCTGCCAGCCTCGGCTGCGACAGGGCCCTTGGCCGATTCAGACGTGGCGGTGCAACCGGCCAACATGGCAACCGCCAGCACAGTACCCAATGACGCGAGCTTCCAAGGCATGACGCCTCCTTTCAATAATTAAGCTGAATTCGTGCAACAACCGACCATCGTCGAGACGTTTGGTTCAGGGTAGCGGCCATCACCTTGCCCTCCCGGACGTCGAACGCGCAAGTTTGCCTGAGCCTCCCGGCCCTGTTCAGCGCACAATCGTGACTGAATATGAACAGCACTCAGTAAACATCAATGTAATCGTAGGGAGGATTGGGCCAGTTTTCTTTTAGCGCGTTGAAGATCTGCATGACCCAGACTTCATCACTGGCAGCGACTCGTCCGACATAGCCGGATCCTTTTGCCCAGGTTTCCAGGCGAAATAGTAGGTGGTCAATGTCGGTACCGCCCACCACCCCTGACGAAATGTAGGCAATACCGCCCTTGGTCACCCGCAGCTGGGTGTGTTCATCATCGCTGGCAGAAGCCAGCAATTGGCGAACGGCCTCGAGAGTCAGGCCGTCAGGCGTGTTCAAATCGATCTGCACAACCAGGTTCCTGAACGTTGATCAAAGACCAAGTGTCGCATAGCCCTGCGTTGCTGCCTAAGTCGGAGTGCCAAACGCGGCACAAAATGGTTAACTCGACACTCAGACCTTTCCTACTTCACGAGCATCACCATGAACAGCGTAAGCATCGAAGCCGCCATCAAAGTTAATTGGCCACAGGGCCATAGTTCCTACAGCCCTGGCAGCCCGGAAGAACTTGCGCTCCTCAGCATCGACCTGCTCGTCAAGGCCCTTGGCGCCGAAGCAGCCCATACCTTTATTGCGCAAATTCTCGAAAAATACCCACTAGGGCAGAAGCTGGCCCCAGCGTCCGAACAGGCCTGAGGTGCAACTTACTTCAGGCGGGCGAGGCGCTCGGTCAGCAGATCGAAAAAGCCCTGCGCATCGCCACTCTCGACCCAGAACGCATTTTTCGGCGCCTTGAGGCCATCGTACCAATCGACGATGGTCTGGCCGAAGGTTGGCCCTTCACGACTGTCGATCACCACATTGACCTCACGACCACTGAACAGCTCAGGCTTGAGCAGATAGGCGATGACCGTGGCGTCATGCACCGGTCCACCAGGCAAGCCGTAGTGCTCCATGTCGCCTTTGACGTACTCGTTAAGAATGCCCCCCACCAGTTTGCTGGCGCGGTTGTTCAAGGCCGCGATCTGCTTGAGGCGCGCCTCGCTGGTGAGGATCTTGTGGGTCACGTCCAGCGGCAGGTAGGTGAGCTTGACCCCGCTCTTGAGCACCACTTCGGCGGCCTGCGGGTCGGCGAACAGGTTGAACTCGGCGACCGGGGTGATGTTGCCGCCATTGAAGTGCGCCCCGCCCATGATCACCACTTCCTTGATGCCCTGGGTGATGTCCGGCGCCTGGATCAACGCCAGCGCCAGGTTGGTCTGCGGTCCGAGCATGGCAATGGTGATGCTGTGGGGCTCGGCGGCACGCAAGGTGTCGATCAGGTAGTTGACGGCGTTGCCCGCTGCCAGCCCGGCCTTGGGCTCATGCACCGACACGCCGGACAGACCTTCCATGCCATGGATATCCTCGGCATAGATGGGCGTGCGCATGAGCGGTTTAGGCGCGCCAGCATAGACCGGCACCTCCTCGCGCCCTGCCCACTCCTGGGCCAGACGCGCATTTCGCGACGTCTTGTCCAGGCGCACATTGCCCGCCACCGCGGTCAGGGCGCGAATGTTCAACTCCTCTGGCGATGCCAGGGCGAACAGCAACGCCACGACGTCGTCCGCCCCCGGGTCCGTGTCGATGATCAGTTCGATTTTTTGCGCCGCGTGGGCGCCGGTAGCGGTTAGCAGAGTCAAAAGCAGCAGGCTCCGGAGTGAAAGGCACAGTCGTTGAGCATAGCGTTGCATGGCGCGTTCCTTGTGCATGAGTGAAGCGAATCCGAGTTAGAAGGTCACTCCGGCGATCAGGGCGATGTTGCAGTACGGCTGACACTCGCCCGTACGAACAATCGCTCGTGCCTGCCGGCTGAGTTGCTTGAATGCCTCATGGCTGAGTAAACGCCGCTGGCCGATCGCCCCCTGGACTGACAGCTGTTCGAGCGCCTGTAACGGTGCGGGACGGGCTTGCAGGATTTCGTCGGCGAGCACATGGCTTTCCACCTGCATCTCGCTGAGCACCACGTTCAGGGTGCTGATGAAGTCGGGAATGCCCTGAGTCAGGGCCAGGTCGATCAACTCGACGCCAGGCGGCACGGGTAAACCGGCGTCACCGATTACCAGCACATCGCCATGACCGAGCGAGGCGATTAGACGCGACAAGGCAATGTTAAGCAGTGGAGTCTTTTTCATGAGGGTTTGAAGGCCTGGACGTCGGACAGCGTCGGAATCGAAGGTTGGGCGCCGGCACGGGTCACCGACAACGCCGCCGCGATCTGGCCGAAACCAATCGCCTCAGCCTCGCTTTTGCCCGCCGCCAGCGCCGCAGCGAAGCCACCGACAAAGGTGTCGCCAGCCGCCGTGGTGTCGACCGCCTTGACCTTGGGCGCCGGGAAATGTGTGAAGCCGTGGCCATCGGCAAACAGTGCCCCCTGAGCACCAAGGGTGATGATCACCTTGCCCGTGCCCATTGCAATCAAGCGGCTCGCGGCCGTTTCGGCAGTCTCCCGGGAGTCCACGGGTAAACCGCTCAACGCCGAGGCTTCGCTTTCATTGGGGATCAGGTAATCGATGCAAGCGTACCAGTGGGCTGGCAGCGGTCGACTGGCCGGGGCCGGATTGAGTATGACGGTCTTGCCCAACTCCCGCGCGCGCTGCAGGACATGTCCCACCGTGGCGTCAGGCACTTCCAACTGACAGATGACCACCTGTGCCGCCTGCAGCACCGGATCGAACTGATCGATCAGGGTCGGTGTCAGCGCACCGTTGGCACCGGCAACAATCACGATTGCGTTCTGGCTTTGGTCATCGACCACAATCAACGCCACACCACTCGCACCCTCGACACGGCTGACCGCCTGGCAATCAATGCCCTCGACCAGCAGCGCGTCACGCAACTCGGCGCCATAGGCGTCGCTGCCGACACAGCCGAGCATCGATACCTGCGCCCCGAGACGGGCCGCGGCAACTGCCTGGTTGGCACCCTTGCCGCCAGAGACCGTGGCAAAGGAATGGCCAATCAGGGTTTCCCCGCCCACCGGCAGACGCGGCGCCCGGGTCACCAGATCCATATTCAAACTGCCTACTACTGCTACTTTTGCTGACATACATCGTTACTCATCAAGTCGTTTCAGCGGTACTGATCGAAGACGCCGGACAACGGCGCGGTCGACTCACGCAACACAATGTCGGGCGTGACGATCCGTTGCCCGGTCGCCAATTGCGGGCTGGCGATGCGGCGCAACAACGCTTGCGCGGCCATTTCCCCCAGTTGCAGGATCGACTGGCCGACGGTAGTCAGTGCCGGGTAGACATAGCGGCTCATCTGAATATCGTCGAAGCCGATCACCGACAGCTCGCTCGGCACTCGGATATTGCGCTCGGCAGCCGCCCGCAACACGCCGATGCCCATCATGTCGTTGCCGGCGAAGATCGCGCTCGGCGGATTCTTCTCGAGCAAAGTGGCAGCCGCCTGGTAACCACCGGGACTGGTAAAGTCGCTTTCGAGCATGCGGGCGCTCGGCACTTTGACCGCAGCCTCCTTCAACGCCCGGCAGAAACCGGCCAGGCGCATCTGCGCCACGCTGGTGTGCGCCGGTCCGCCGATACAGGCGATATCCCGATGGCCGAGTTCCAGCAGGTGCCGGGTGGCCAGGTAAGCGCCATACTCGTGGTCGATCCGTACCAGGTCGGCATCCAGCCCTTCCAGGCCACGGTCGACGATGACCATGGGCGTGCGCACACCGGCCAAGCCCTGGGCCAGACCGCTGTCGCCACCTGCCGAGGCGACGATCAGGCCGTCGATGCGTTTCTCTAGGAGAACCCGCAGGTAACTGCGTTGCTTGTCCGGGTTATCGTCGGAGTTGCAGAGGATCACGCAATAGCCGTTCCGCTCGCAGTAATCCTCGATACCGCGCGCCAGTTCGGCAAAGTACGGGTTGAGACTGTTGGGCACCAGCAGGCCGATGGTCGCGGTGGTCTTGGCTTTCAGTGAACGCGCCACCGCACTGGGCACGTAGTCCAGGCGCTGAATCGCCGCCTCGACTTTGATCCGCACCTCGTCACTTACCGGTCGAGTTTTGTTCAGTACATGCGACACCGTGGTGTAGGAAATACCCGCGAGTGCCGCCACATCCTTGATCGTCGCCATGATTCAGCTCCGACGACGCGCGCGTTGACTGCGATAGGTATCGAGGACCACAGCGATCACGATCACCGCGCCGGTGATGATGCGCTTGGTCGGCTCGGTGGCGCCGATTTGCGCCAACCCGGCCGCCAGCACGGAAATGATCAGCACGCCGAAGAAGGTACTGATCACCGAGCCACGCCCTCCCATCAGGCTGGTTCCGCCGATGACCACCGCCGCGATCACTTGCAGCTCCAGGCCGGAACCCGCGTTGGGGTCGGCCGCCTCCAGGCGCGAGATCTGGAACAGCGCGGCAACGCCGGCCAGCAGCCCCATCAGACTGAACACCAGGACCTTGTAGGGTTTTGGATTGATACCTGCCAGACGTACCGCCTCTTCGTTGGTACCAATGCCGATCAGGTAGCGACCGAACACAGTACGAGTCAGCACCGCCTGAGCGATAAAAATGATCAGCAGCGCAATGATGAACGACGGCGAAATGCCAAAGGCAATCGGGTTGGACAACCAGGCGAAGGCATCGCCGATGTAGGCCGTACGCGAGCCGGTCATCTGGTACGCCACGCCTCGGGCCATTTCCAGCACCCCCAGCGACACGATGAATGACGGAATGCGCCAGGCCACCGTGATCGAGCCGGTAATGGTCCCGGCCAACGCCGCGGCCGCCATACCCAGCAATGCGGCCGGCAGCACGCTCCAGCCCCACCCCAGGATCGCCACGCTGACCGTCGACGCCGCGAGCGCGAGCACCGAGCCGACCGACAGATCGATGCCGCCGATAATCAACACAAAGGTCATGCCCACCGCCAACACCATCAAGTCGGGGATCTGGTTGGCCAGCGTGCTGAACGTCTCGTAGGAAAGAAAATGGCTGCTCAGTACCGAGAACAGCGCAATCATTGCCAGCAAGGCCCCCGCCAGGCCCAGGTAACTGCCCAGGCCATAAAAGTTGCCACTACGTTTGCCAGCAGACACAGCAGTTTTCATCGAAGCTCCCCAGGCGCTGCTGCATCGAGCAACGCATCACGTTTTTGGTAGCCGGCAAAAGCGGCGGCAAGCAATTCATCCTGGCTCCAGTTGTCACGCTCGAACGTCTCGACCAGGCGCCCGGCCGATAACACGCCGATCCGGTCACAGATCAACATCAGTTCCCGCAGATCACTGGACACCACCACCAGCGCCTTGCCTTGCCGAGTCAATTCGCCGAGCAAGGCGTAAATATCGAACTTGGCGCCGACGTCGATTCCTCGGGTCGGTTCATCGAACATCAGCACCGAACAGTCGCGCTCCAGCCAGCGGCCGATCACCACTTTCTGCTGGTTGCCACCCGACAGCTCGGACACCAGCTGGGTCGGACTGGAGCTGCGAATACGCATGGCATCAATTTGCCGTTGTGCCAGCGCGATCTCGTCACCCGAGTTGACGATGCCGGCACTGGAAATCTCCGCCATGTTGCCCAGGGCGATGTTGGTACTGATCGACTGGGTTAGCAGCAGGCCTTCGCCTTTGCGGTCTTCGGTAATCAACGCAATGCCCTGCCCCACGGCATCGGCCGGCGAACGGATACTCACCACCCGGGCCGGCGAACCCAGGGCAACCGTGCCGGAGTCGGCGGCGTCGGCGCCGAAAATCAGACGCAGCAGTTCCGTGCGTCCTGCGCCGATCAAGCCGGAAATACCGAAAATCTCACCACTGCGCACGGCAAAGGAAACGTCGCAGACCTTGTCCGAGCGCGTCAGCCCGCTCACTGTCAATGCCGTCGCACCGATCTGCCGAGGCCCCAGGTCGATGTGTTCGCCCAGCTCGCGGCCCACCATCAGGTTGACCAATTGTTCACTGTTGTAGTTGGCCATGGGTTCGACGCAGACCAGATGACCGTCGCGCAGTACCGCAATGCGCTGGGCCACTCGCGCCAGTTCTTCGAGACGATGGGAGATGTAAACAATCGATACCCCGCGGGCCTGCAGGCGGGTGATCTGGTCAAACAGCATCTCCACTTCACGCGCCGTCAGCATTGCCGTGGGCTCATCGAGAATCAGCACATGGCAATCGCCGATCAGGTTGCGGGCGATTTCCACCATTTGCTGATGGCCGATCCCCAGCTCGCTTACCAGCGTGTCCGGATCGATGGCATCGAGGCCGACTTGCGCCATGGCTTCGATTGCCGCCTTGCGCAGCTGCTTGCGGCTGATCCAGCCACCCTTGCTCGGCAGGTTATCGAGGAACAGGTTCTCCGCGACTGACAGGGTCGGCAGCAAATTGAGTTCCTGCATAACCATGCGAATCCCCAGCGCTTCAGCCTGGGTTCGACTGCCGGGGCAGTAAGCCTGCCCCTGAAATTGCATATGGCCGGTGGTGGGCGTGACCAAGCCGCCGATGATCTTCGACAGGGTACTTTTGCCCGCGCCGTTTTCACCGGTCAACGCCAGCACTTCACCGCGCATCAGCGTCAGGTCAATGCCGGTCAATACCGGTTGCGCATAGGTTTTGCCGACACCGCTGACCGAAAGCACCGGGTTCGAGGCAGGCTCTGACATAAGAGAATCTCCGTGCGCTCGCCCGTACGGACGAGCGCCATTGCGTCGCCGACAGGGTTACTGGGTGACCAGCTCGACCGGTGTTTCGATTACACCATTGACGCCGCTGTCGACCTTTTCGCCCTTGAGCATTTTCAGCGCGGTCTCGATGCCGAACACGGCCTGCTTCGCGGCGAACTGGTCGGCGGTGGCCAGGACACGACCGTCCTTGAGCATTGGCTTGATGGCATTGATATTGTCGTAGCCCACCACCTGGACCTTGCCAGCCTTGCCCGCTGCACGCACCGCCGAAACGGCGCCGACGGCCATGCTGTCGTTACCTGCCAGCAGGGCCTTGATGTTCGGGTATTCGCTGAGCATCGAGGCGGCTACCTGGTTGCCCTTGTTGATTTCCCAGTCGCCGGATTGCAAGGACACCACCTTGATCTGCGCAGCCTCCATTGCATCCTTGAAGCCTGCGGTACGGGCCTGGGCATTGGTGGTGGTGGAAACCCCTTCAATGATGCCCACTTCGTCGCCGGCCTTGAGTTGCTTGGCCAGGTATTCGCCGACCAGGCGCGCGCCCTTGCGGTTGTCAGGCCCGACAAATGGCACGCTGATGTTCTTGCTCTTGAGCACATCCGGGTCGAGTTGGTTATCGATGTTGATCACGGTGATGCCGGCATCAACGGCCTTCTTGATCACCGGCACCATGGCTTTCGAGTCGGCGGGGGCAATCACCAGCGCGTTGACCTTGGAGACAATCATCTGCTCGACGATGCGAATTTGGTTGGCGGTATCGGTTTCGTCCTTGATGCCGTTGGATATCAGCTCGAAGTCAGCCGGATGTTCTTTTTGGTAAGCCTTGGCACCATCTTCCATGGTCAGGAAGAACTCGTTGGCCAGGGATTTCATGACCAGGGCGACCTTGGGTTTTTCCGGGGTGTCGGCGAATGCCGAAGAGAGGGGCAAGGAGGTTGCGGCGGCAGCCAGGATGGCGACAGCAAGAAGACGTCCAGCAAATGGCAGCTTCATGGGTTCACTCCGTTCTTATGATTATTGTGAGCAACGCCTGGCGCAGGCTTGAACAATGACAGACGTAACCGAAGGTGCCTCACCGTCGAAATCAAGTCATCAGAATGAGCGCGCAAACGTTTGCGTAACCCGAACTATGGAAACTGCCCGCCGATTTGTCAACGCCTGGTATGTGTCCCGTTTCGCATTCCTGGCCGATCGGCGCTCGGTCCTCTACCAATCAAGCCGTGGTGTTGACCACTGCACCCGACGAAGCATTGCCCACGGCTTTCATCAACGCCGCCGCCACTTGCAGTAGTGCCGAGTTGGTGGTGGCAATTTGCGCCTGGAGACCCGCTACCACACTGGCTTTGGTTTCAGGGTTCGGATAGGTAGCAGCCTGAGCAGCAGCCAGTTGCTGCTGTTGTTTTTCCAGCAACTTCTGCAACTCTTTCATGCGCTTGACCAGGGTCTCGACGGTGATGTCACCGCTGGACGATTCGCTGGATGCACTTGCCTTGGGCTGCAGTTGAGCGCCGGAAACGGTTGTGCCAGCGCCCTCTTCATCATCCGCCGAAACCGCGTCCGCCGCAGTTCCTGACGCCTGCGCAACGGACAAATGTCTATCGTTAAAACTGATCGCTCCGCCGGAGTTGAAGCCAACCGTCAAACTCATCTGTGAAGTCCTTGAAAATATGATCCTTGAAAAAATATCGGCTGCGGGGAGCGCTTCTTGAGCGAAAGAGAACCCAGCCGTCGCGTAGGAAGAACCTCAAATCAATGTAGGAAATTTCGGACAACCGAACGTATTCAGGCGAGATGATCGGATTTCCGGACGCACTTGGTTACAGCGACGTCACCATCATAATTTTTATTGTTATTTTTCAATAACTTATAATAACAAAAATATTTAGTTACCTCTGGTACAGATCCTGCTCTAACCCGCTACCCCCGGCATTCAGATCGCCAGGGGGATCTAGATGAACCTGCATCAGCACCGTCATCACCACTAGAGAGAAAATAATGAAATCTGCGTTCAATACCCTTGTTCCGGGCGCCTTGGCCCTTCTGCTGTTGCTCCCGACTGCACTGCAGGCAAAAGAAGTCGCCGCCGAGCAAAAGCTGGCGAATGTGGTCATCCTGGCCACCGGCGGCACCATTGCTGGCGCGGGCGCCAGCGCCGCCAACAGCGCAACCTATCAAGCCGCTAAGGTCGGTATCGAACAACTGATCGCCGGCGTACCGGAGTTGAGCCAGGTGGCCAACGTCCGCGGCGAGCAGGTCATGCAAATCGCCTCAGAGAGCATCACCAACGAAAACCTGCTGCAACTGGGCCGCCGCGTGGCCGAGCTAGCCGACAGCAAGGATGTCGATGGCATCGTCATCACCCACGGTACCGATACCCTGGAAGAAACCGCTTACTTCCTCAATCTGGTGGAAAAGACCGACAAGCCAATCGTGGTCGTCGGCTCGATGCGTCCGGGCACTGCCATGTCGGCTGACGGCATGCTCAACCTGTACAACGCCGTGGCGGTAGCCGGCAGCAAGGACGCACGCGGCAAAGGCGTACTGGTGACCATGAACGACGAGATCCAGTCGGGTCGCGATGTCAGCAAGATGGTCAACATCAAGACCGAAGCATTCAAGAGCCCATGGGGCCCGATGGGCATGGTCGTTGAAGGCAAATCCTACTGGTTCCGCTTGCCTGCCAAGCGTCACACCATGGATTCCGAGTTCGACATCAAGACCATCAAGAGCCTGCCAGACGTCGAAATCGCCTACTCCTACGGTAACGTCAGCGATACCGCCTACAAGGCCCTGGCACAATCCGGCGCCAAAGCGATCATCCACGCCGGCACCGGCAATGGTTCGGTGTCTTCGCGCGTCGTGCCTGCCTTGCAAGCCCTGCGTAAAGACGGCGTGCAGATCATTCGTTCTTCCCACGTCAACGCCGGTGGTTTCGTACTGCGCAACGCAGAACAGCCTGACGACAAATACGACTGGGTGGTTGCCCACGACTTGAACCCGCAAAAAGCTCGCATCCTGGCCATGGTCGCCCTGACCAAGACCTCGGATAGCAAGGAACTGCAGCGGATGTTCTGGGAATACTGATGGATGCCGTCCGACCCGCCCGGGTCGGACGCTTACCCGTACCATCCGCCGTTTCCGGCGGCTGGTGCCATCGCAGCAAACCTCCTGCCCCGCAAAAAAACTTCCTCCCCCATGCACTAAAAGCCAAAAATCAAGGTCACAGGATTCTCTTGAATTTTAAGCAGTTGCGAAAATGCTTACAGTTAAATACTGTATGCACGTACAGCTTAATAAGGACTCCTCCGTGGCCACGACTTCTGCAGCAAACAGCACCCCTCCAGGCGCCTATGAAAGGCTCGGCTTACGCGTTCAGAAAATCATCAATTCGCCGAACGCGCAAAAAGCCAAGGCGGCCTTGATCTTCCGACTCCCGGACGAACCCGTGGAGGATTGGGAACGCCTGCTGGAAGAAATAGCTGAAAACGACAACGTTACCCTCGCCTACCGCGACGACGGTGGCGTACAGATTTTCTGGGTCGTGCCGAAGGAAGACTGAGTCAATGATTGTTCGTTTTTTTGCTTTGCTGATGCTCCTGGTGGCGGTCAGCGCCAATGCGCAGGCCCCCCGCACCTTTACCGAAGCCAAGAAAGTTGCCTGGAAACTCTACGCACCGCAGTCCACCGAGTTTTATTGCGGCTGCAAGTACACCGGAAATCGGGTTGACCTCAAGGCGTGTGGCTACGTGCCGCGCAAAAACGCCAACCGGGCGGCACGGATCGAGTGGGAGCACATCGTTCCGGCCTGGCAAATCGGGCACCAGCGTCAATGCTGGCAGGACGGTGGTCGAAAAAACTGCACCCGCAACGACCCTACCTACCAGCGTGCGGAAGCGGACCTGCACAACCTGGTGCCGAGTATTGGCGAGGTCAACGGAGATCGCAGCAACTTCAGCTTTGGCTGGCTGCCAGAGCAAAGCGGCCAGTATGGTTCATGCCTGACCCAGGTAGATTTCAAGGCCAAGAAGGTCATGCCCCGCCCCTCCATTCGGGGGATGATCGCCCGCACATACTTCTATATGAGCAAGCAATACGGCTTGCGCCTTTCGAAGCAGGACCGGCAACTGTACGAAGCCTGGAACAAAACCTACCCGGTACAAGCCTGGGAGCAGCAACGCAACCAGAAGGTCGCGTGCGTCATGGGACGCGCCAATGAGTTTGTCGGACCCGTCGACATGAAGATGTGCGGCTAAGTGATGAAAAAAGGCCCGGTGCATGGCACCGGGCCTTTTACGTTTGCAGTCCACCCTCTCTACCCATGCCAGGCCGCCGCAACGCTCACGAAAAATTACTCTGCGTTGCTGTGCTCGATAACCAGGGTTTCGATGTTCTGTTTCTTCGCCTTGACCAGCGCAGCGGACACAGCTGCCTGTTTGGCCTCGGCCTCGGCCCGGGAGTTGAACGGGCCGACCAGAACCTGTTGTTTGCCCTCGCGCGTGACTACGTACGAAACAAAGCTATGCTCGATCAACCACCCGGCGAGATCGCTGACAGCTTGCGGAGTCGAACCTTGTACCAACACATCCCATTGCGGTGCAGCAGCTTCATTCTGAGTAGAAACCACCGGAGCCTGAGGCTTTTTCGACGCTTGCTGGTCTCGCTCACCGCAGCCGGCCAGGACCAATACCGCGATCACCCACATCATTCTGCGCACAGTTTTTCCTCGCAATACCAAAGGAAGAGATCTTATCACTCAAAAATGATTCTCAACCCAGGCAAACAGGGCATAAAACAGCGAGAATGATGCTTGAAGCCTCTGTATAGTCGCACCCCGGGAATTAATGCGGCGTCTGCGCGTCACAAAGATGCACCCAAACCGTGACACTTCGCACTAATCTATACGTATGACCGACATCTGCACACGAGTCAGGTGCCTTACAAAGCTATCAAGGAGAAGATCATGCTGATACTCACCCGCAAAGTCGGTGAAAGCATAAACATCGGTGACGACATTACGATCACCATACTGGGCGTTAGCGGCCAGCAGGTCAGAATTGGCATCAATGCCCCGAAAGACGTTGCGGTGCATCGAGAAGAAATCTACCAGCGCATCCAGGCAGGCTTGACTGCCCCGGACAAGCCGCAAAGCTGAGCCTCGAACAGTGATCAGTAGCCAGCCTGCTGCTGCATGGCCAAGGCTGGCTAAAGATTCTGGAAGTCTTGCCCCGCGCTCTTGAGTCCCCAGCGGGCCGCCGCAACAAGATGTCGATACTAACGGAATGTCCCGCTCGACGATGTCAGGCGATTCTCATTTTCAGGGTCGAAATCGGCTGCTCCT
Organism: Pseudomonas fluorescens; assembly: GCF_019212185.1. Lineage (NCBI taxonomy): Bacteria > Pseudomonadati > Pseudomonadota > Gammaproteobacteria > Pseudomonadales > Pseudomonadaceae > Pseudomonas > Pseudomonas fluorescens. The sequence goes on along the minus strand of NZ_CP078138.1, from coordinate 2,339,353 downwards.
ACTGCCCTTCAACCGAATGTCACGCCACGCGCCATGCCGGATGCGGCCACGACCATCAAGACCAAAAACAGCGCTTCAATATGACAGACACGCGCGTATAAACCCGTGCGCCTGACATTCAGTGCAGTCTTGCGCGCCAAGGCAATCCGCCATTTGACCAGCGTGACCATTGGCGCGATCTCCAGTACCAGGATGACCACGAACAAGGTCATTTTCAGGTGGAAAAGTGGCTGATGCAGGTAATAGTCCGTGCCCTTCTCGTACCCGCCAAACGCCCTGAAGCCACCGCTCACCAGCAGAATAATCGCTGATATCCCCCAAAGGTTGTCCGCCAGCAATACACGCCTGGCACCCTCGCCATTCGCGGTGACCTGGCGCAGGGCCGTAGCGCGGGACAACACCGCCCATAACGCCAATCCATAGGCCAGCAGGTGTATTGCCGCGAGAAACCAGTGGGCAAGCATTGGATAACTCCCTATTTGAAACCCGTCGCCGAGGTCCAGAAAGGTGTAGTCCATATCCCGGCGGTTCGCCCGCCGCAGTACAGACCTGTCACAGATTCGTCATAGCATTCGTACAAAATCCAGCAGGCCAAAGGGATTTGGCTCCTTCTTCCCCAGACCCATCGCTCGACAGGATTACCGGCATAACCGCTTATCAGAGCGGTGCAATTGCAGACTGATCCTACATACCTCTACGCGTATCGAATCTAAGCTGTAACAATCGCTCTGCAAGGATTCGCAACACACGTGATTACCTACGCTGCTATCGCTTTTGCAGTCATTGTCATTGTTACGCTGGGCATGGCCTTGTATGGCTGGCATCGCCATTTGCGTAACGATGAAGACGTGCCTGCGCCCCCACTTTCCTCCCCCGAGACCACCACGCCGCCAGAAAAAAAAGACCTGGGGGGCACGGTTGATAAAACGACACCTCATCGGATTTCCATGCGCAGCCCTTGATCTGAAGGCAAGTAGCCACTATTCCTTAGGCTTACTGTCTTAATGTCACCGGGGGCGAACATGAATCCACGTTTTGTTGTGGTTCCGGCAATTCCAGTCGAGACAGAGACGGTGCGTGAAGGCGGTCGCTTCTACTGCAAAACCGCGCCGATCCAATTCAATCTTTACGACAATCAGGACAAGCAACGCCTGGCGCCCACCTACCCGAGCCGCCAGGACGCCGAGGACGAGTGCCAGAGGCTCAACACCGAACGGCTGCAGAGTATCCTCGACACCCATCTGCATCTGAACAAGGCCTAGCGAACGGCACCACCTTTGGGGAATCCCCCCATTAAAGGCACAGCGGCAAGTCGAGAAATCTGACCAGCCAAGGGGCCACCTCAACAATCATCCAGTTGACCAGAAGGCACGTAATAACAAAGGTCGCCAAGAATCTGCGGGTGCTCCACTGCATCATTTAACACCTCCTGGATCAGCCGTCTGCCCTTCAGTTGCAGGGTCAACATGAGTCGCTACAGGGATGGAGCAAGGTTGATGCCAGATGCATGGAGCGGTTTATCGCGGCACTCGCGATTTACAGGTGGGGTGAGCCTGCCAAATGCAAAAGGCCGGATGACGATAACCGTCATCCGGCCTCAATGTGTGGCGCCCGAGCCTCAGAACTTCTCGGCAACGCGATTGATCGGATAATCCGGCTGGCGATAGCCCGCGGGCTTCTGCCGCTTTGGCAAGGCCACCTTCTCACGCGGCACTTCCTTATACGGGATGCGACTGAGCAGGTCGGTGATGATGTTCAGGCGCGCCCTGCGCTTGTCGTTGGAGTCGGCTACCCGCCACGGGGCATGCTCGGTGTCGGTCGCCATAAACATATCGTCACGGGCGCGCGAGTAGTCATACCAACGGCTGTAGGACTTGAGGTCCATGTCGGTGAGCTTCCAGATCTTGCGACCGTCAGTAATACGCGAAGCGAGGCGTCGGGTCTGTTCCTCTTCGCTAACTTCCAGCCAGTACTTGAGCAGGATCACCCCTGATTCGACGATGGTGCGCTCAAACATCGGTGCCAGTTCGAGAAAACGTTCCACCTGCTCTTTCTTGCAGAAGCCCATCACCCGCTCGACGCCCGCCCGGTTGTACCAACTGCGATCGAAGATCACCACCTCGCCCGACGCCGGCATGTGCGCCAGGTAACGTTGCATGTACATCTGACTCTTTTCGCGCTCGGTCGGGGCTGGCAGGGCGACCACGCGAAACACTCGCGGGCTGACTCGTTCGGTCAGCGCCTTGATGGTTCCGCCTTTGCCGGCGCCATCGCGCCCCTCGAAGACCACACAGACTTTGACGCCCTTGGCTTTGACCCATTCCTGCAACTTCACCAGTTCGACATGCAGGTGGTGCAGCTCTTCGAGGTACTGCTTGTTCTTCAGCTTCTCGGGTTCAACAGATTTCGCTTTTGAAGCTTTTTTACTGTCTTTTGCCATATCCAGGGCCTCACCATTAAAGAGTCATTTCCAGGGCGGAAAAATGTCATCTGAGTCTAGTGTCAAAAACACATTTCGTTGTGCGATCGTGCGAGCGCCCGGACCGCGCCGGCTCTGGCGCACAGGTCACTTCCCGGGAAAGAGTGTAGAAGACCAGCGGACGCTCACGGGTGATGTAGATCAGCGAATCATGAGCCGCAAGGTCCGTCTGTGAGGATCTCCCCCGCCTGGTGTATGGTTGCCCCCTCAGCCATGAGGAACAGCAAGGATCCGACTCAACGATATTCACCTGCCGGACTACCAGTTCAGTGAAACCCATTCACTGGATATAAAAGCCGAACCGGCCAGGGTGATGGCCCAGGTACTGGCTTACCGCCCCGAAGACGAGCGATTTTTCAGGGCCGCAATCACGCTGCGCGAATTGCCCATGCGCTTGATGGGCAAGGCCGATAGACCGCCCGCTGCGGCATTTGGCATGGACAACTTCACCCTGCTCGAACAGGTCGCTGACCGGGGCGTGGCATACGGTTTGGCAGGCAAGCTGTGGCAGGCTGATTTTGGCCAATCGGTGATCGCCGACGCTCGGGCGTTCGCCGCCTTTGCGGAGCCTGGCAGTGTCAAGCTGGTGGTAGGTTTTGCCTGCGAGCCGCTGGATTCAGGCCTGACCCGAGTCACCACGCAGACCCGCGTAAACTGTCTCGACGCCACTGCGCTGCGCAGCTTCAGGCCTTACTGGTACCTGATCCGCCCTGTCAGCGGGATGATTCGCCGGCGCATGCTGCGCACTATCGCGCAACGTTGCCGGGACTGAGCACAAGGGCTCGTCAGCGAGTGCCGGCAGCTGGAGCCCGTCGATCCGGCTGCTATGCTCGACTCACCATTCATTGACTTATGTCTGAACTCTGGATGGCCCAATCCTGATAATGCCTGTTTGATATTCAAGGAAGGCCCTGATGACCTCCCAGCTTTTCCAGGTTCACGGTCTCGTCAGCTTTACCCTCGCCATTCTCCTGCTGTTCCTCGGCAAGACCCTGGTCCAGCGCATCACCGTTCTACGCCAGTACTGCATTCCCGAATCGGTAGTCGGTGGTTTTGTCTGTGCCGCGGTGACGTCCATCCTGTATTTCGGGCTGAATATCCAGGTCGAGTTCGACCTGCAGGTTCGCGACATCCTGTTGCTGTACTTCTTTGCCGGTATCGGCCTGAAATCGGATGTACGCCAACTGATCAAGGGCGGTCGTCCGCTGCTGATCCTGCTATTGCTCGCCAGCGTCTTCATCGTCCTGCAAAACTCCCTGGGCATGGGCATGGCCGAGGCATTCGGACTGGACCCGAAGGCTGGCCTGATGGTCGGCTCGATCTCCCTGACCGGTGGGGTCGGGACGGCGCTGGCCTGGGCACCGCTGTTCGTGGAAAAACTTGGGATCAGCAATGCCCATGAATTGGGGATTGCCAGTAATACAGTCGGCCTGATTGCCGCGTGCGTGATCGGCGGCCCGATCGCCAACCAACTGATCCGCCGTCATCAACTGACGGGGTCCATGGATACGGCGCTGGAAGTCGGCAAGATGGAACAGCAACCGGGCAAGGCGCTGGACTATTACGACGTGCTCTGGGCGTGGATGTGGCTCAACCTGACACTGATGCTCGGTTACGGGCTCAACCTGCTGCTGGTGGATGCCGGGATCACCCTGCCGAAGTTCGTCAGTTGCCTGTTCGCCGGCATTGTCATTCACCACATCGTGCTTGCCGTGGTCGGTGAGCAGCGCCTGAAAACCTGGAGCGGCGCCAGCCTCGGCCTGGCGCTGATCTCCGATATCTGCCTGGGGATGTTCCTGACCATGGCGCTGATGGGGCTGCAACTGTGGCAACTCAGCGGCGCACTGCTGTTCATCCTCAGCACCCTGACCCTGCAAGTGTTGCTGACGGTGCTCTACACCTACTTCGTAGTGTTCCGCTGCATGGGCCGAGATTATGAAGCCAGCGTGATCGCCTCAGGCTTTGGCGGGATTACCCTGGGCTCTACCGCCACAGCCATCGTCAACATGACCACCGTCACGCAGAAGTACGGCGCGGCACACCAGGCCTTCCTGATCGTGCCGCTGGTGTGCGGTTTCTTCATTGACCTGGTGAATGCCGTGATCATCGGCATGTTCAGCGGGCTATAGAGCCGGGTTGCTCACGACTTCACGGGCCTTGGCAATCGCTGCCTGAATTGCGGCCCTGGCCTGGGGGCTGTTCTTCCAGCAGGTCGAGCCGACGATCGCCGAGGCCTGGGTCACGATGTCCAGCGCGTTGGCCTCGGCGAGTTGCGCGAGGGTGGCGAAGCCCATCTGTTCCAGTCTGCTGACCACAGTCGGGCCAACGCCCTTGACGCTCAACAACTGCTGTTTTTCTTCCGTTGAAAAGCCCATGAATACTCCTTCTTCCCTGGAAAATGACGGTTTCGTCGGTGCGGATCCTATCGTCCATACTGGTTACGCCGCAATCATGGTAATGGCACGCGAAATACCGGCTCAAGCCACGCCATGACACCCAGACAGATCAGCCTCGGGAATCGGGAGCAAAACCCGTGAACTGCTACCTGCAGAACAGCCCGCTCTCAAGCACTCGCGCCGACACGACGTAGCGCGCCGAATCCGCATACGACTCACCATCCATGGCCATGGCTTCCACCGCGTTCGCGTAATGCCGGGTTGCTTCGACAATCAGCTCGTTCCTTTCGCCCACGCTGATCAACCCGCTGCGCTGGCATTTGTCTGCCATGCGCAGTAATTCCTCGTTTTGCGCTGCGGCATCGAACTGTACCTGTGGTGACACAAACAACTGACGACAGGCCTCCAGCGCGCTTTCTCTTTCTGCACTGCTCATGACGCTCTCCGATAGGTATATCCCGGTAGAGGTGCAGCGGCAGCGGCAGCGGCAGCGGCAGCGGCAGCGGAAGGTTCAAGTGGATCGTGCGTTGCCGCACCGCGCGCCAGGAAAATAATCCTTCGTATTCGTTAGTCTTTGATTTAAATAGATTTTGAATAGTGGCACTTTGATATAGCCGGATGTGCAATGGATGGTTATCTTATGCGCGAGGTCAAGGCTGACCTTGTTGTAATTTCCCATGATTGCGAGGCTGACAAGTGAGTTTTCTGATATTTCTGCTGTGCGCCGCAGGGGCCTTCCAGGCCTACAAGCGCCGTTCCCCACTCGGATTCGCCGGTGTTGCTGCGTTGCTGATGATTGGCATCAAGTACCAATCGGACTTCGGCCTGCTGGATTCCATTTCCTACTTCATCCTTCCTTCTTTCTTTCAGATCGTCATCGTCGCAGCGATTGCCGGTGGTGTTTCCTACGCAATCTTCAAGCGTAACGGCAGCCTCAAGACCGAACTGTTCGGTCGCGACGACCCGTCCGATATGTATCTGCTGGTGGGTCGTGTTCTGGACACACGAACATCCAGCACCGTGTTCTCCGACACCCGCGTGACGCAAAATGCGTTCGGCCATCTGGATACCCAGACCTCACACGAACTGGTAGTCACTCACAACACCTGGCTGCATGACTTGAACAATGAGGTCGACGTCAATTACTCCGGCAGCGGCAGCCTGCAAGCGCGCCCCGGTCACATCCTCGGGACGATGAGCTACAAGGGCCGCAGTCTGCTCGACATCAACTTCTCGACCAACCAGGTTTTCTCGGTTCCACCAGCGAACACCAACATCCTGGTTTCGATCGTCATGGCCACCGCCATGGTGTTGTTGGGCTGGGTATGTTTTCCCCTGTTCGCACTGGTGTCCCCGCTGTCCTGGTGGGGGAAATTTCGCATGAAAGGTGGTGAAGGCCTGTATGTCAAAGCGATCGTCCCGGGCAGCAACAGGATTGAAGCGGTGTTCACTTACGGTGGTTGCATCGCCTACCTCCTGACCATTTACGCGTTCTCACAGTTCTGGCAGAGCGGCGCCCAAGGCAGCGCTTACCTGACTGCGATCATCGTGTTGTTCCTCAGTCTGGTTGTCATGCACCAGTATGTGGTCCGCAGCGTAGAGCCGTTGCACCGGGCGCTGATCAACAAGGGCCGGGATGAACTCAACCGTCTTTACCAGGAAGCAGAGCGCAAGCACAGCGCGCGGGCCACAGCGGCAGCGGTTGCGCAGCCGGCCGTCGCCCCTCAAGCAGTACCGGCAGGTATCTGAATTGCAGGAGCCCGCCCCCACAGTTTGCGCGTACATCGCGGGTTCTGCCTCTGTGGGAGCGGGCTTGCCCGCGATAGAAGTTGATGCAGTGTTGCGGGCGGCCCCCATCGCGGCGATGCGGTGAATCTACTGCTAGCTCACACCGCAAATCGGCCTTGTGAACTTCAGACCAGCTCTACCCGGCAAAAATCCCTCGATGACGTGCGCCATGGCCTAACCTGATTAGCCAGATGCCGCCACAATCAGTCGAGCACGCCCATGCGCAATGCCATGAAGTTGCTGATTTACATCACCTTCACGCTCATGGCGGGGAATGTCACCGGGCTGTCGGCGGCGCCGATGTCCGATACCCTGACCTCGGTCATTTCCACCGCCAGCCTGCCCGAGGCCGACCTGCAAACCCTGCAGAGCCAGCTCAACAGCCTCAAGCAGCAGGTGTCCCAGGCCAACAACTACACCCAGCTGGAAAGCGCGCAAGACCAGGCTCAAACCCTGATCCAGGACATCGACCGCCTGACCACTACGCTGCTGCCGGCGCAGGCCCAATTGCAAGCTCAACTCAACGTGCTGGGACCGGTGCCCCTGGACGAAAACCCGACCCTGACCTCCGCCATCAGCACACAACGTGATTCCCTGGGCGAGCAGAAGGACAAGATCGACAACAACCTGAAAACCCTCGACGTGCTGAGAAAAAGTGCCGCCGAGTTGATTCCGCAAATCGCCGGCATCCGCCGCAGCCTGCTGGAAGTCGAGGTCACGCAGCAGACCAGCAGCATTCTCAATCCGGGGTTCTGGGCGCCGTTATTCGACTTTCCAGCCAGTGACTACGAACGCTTCGTCACCCTCATGCAGCAACTTGGAATCACTCACGCGGCCGTCTGGCAACCCGGCCAGCGCCTGCTGACCCTGACTTTACTGGCGCTGGCACTGGCCGTCTGGACCCTGGGGCGCAGACTGGCCGGGCGCGGATTGGCATGGCTGTGCATTTACCGGATGCCCGAAGGCCGCTTGCGCCGTAGCTCCCTGGCCCTGGCCTCGGTACTGGCGACTCTCCTCACCGCCAGTGCCGCCCTGCAACTGTTGCACTACGCCGCCACGCGCCAGGTGCCCTACCCGCCGCAAATAGCGGAGCTGACTCAGTACCTGGAAAAACTCGCCTACACCTGTGTGCTGATCACCGGATTGAGCCGGGCACTGCTGTCAATCAAACACCCGTCATGGCGCTTGCCCGACATCTCCGATGAAGTCGCACTGGCCATGGCCCCCTACGCCCGAGTGCTTGCCGGCGTGCTGTTGGTGCTGGTCACTCTGGTGCAAATGAGCAATGTGACCGGCATGAGTGGCGACGTGGTGACGTTCGGTCGAGGCATCGTTTCTCTGGTGGTGGCGCTGGTGATCGGCTCACTGCTGCTGAAGGTCAGCAAAGTACGCCGGGCGCAGGCGCTGGCTGGGGTGGCGGCAGAGAGCGTGACCACCTTCGCCGGACTGATCTACACCTTCACCGGCATCGCCGTGGTCGTGTCACTGCTGGCCTTGTTGATCGGCTACGTGACGATGGCCCGGTTTATCACTTACGAGCTGGTCTGGGTGTTCATCATCTCCGCCGGTTTTTATCTGCTGACGCAACTGCACGTCGACACTTGCGAATATGTGTTCTCCCCGAAAAACTCGGCGGGAAAGACCCTCAAGCAAGTACTCGGCATCGGCAATCCGCGCCTGGAGCAAATCTGCACGGTGTTGTCCGGCGGCGGTCGTGCAGTCCTGCTGCTGATTGCGGTGATAGCACTGTTCGTCGGTGGCGTCGGTACCACCCTCGGGCAACTGGTGAGCAACACCCTGTCGATCCTCGGTGGCGAGGGTTTGCGCAAGCTGAACATTGTCCCGGACAGCTTGCTGCGAGCGTTCCTCACCCTGGTGATCGGCATTTACCTGATCCGCACCTTACGCCGCTGGCTGGACAACGAGTTCCTTCCAAAAACCGAGATGGACCCCGGCATGTGCGCCTCCCTCAGTACTCTGTTCGCCAACCTCGGCTATGCCCTGGTGGTGCTGCTGACGCTGTCGTCGCTGGGCATTCAGTGGACCAATCTGGCGTGGATCGTCAGCGCCCTGTCGGTAGGTATCGGCTTCGGCCTGCAGGAGATCGTCAAGAACTTCATCTCCGGCCTGATCCTGTTGACCGAGCGCCCGGTGAAGGTGGGAGATTTGATCAGCATCAGCGGGGTCGAGGGCGACATCCGTCGGATCAACGTCCGAGCTACGGAAATCCAGCTCTCCGATCGCTCCATCGTCATCGTGCCCAATTCACAGCTGATCTCGCAGAACCTGCGCAACGTCACCCTGGGCGGCAGTGCCCAGGGGGTGGTCAGTCTGGAACTGTTGTTGCCGTTGGACATCGACCCGGAGCAAGTGCAAAACCTGCTGTATGACGCCTACACCGAGCACGAAAGCATTCTGGAGAAACCGGCGCCCTACGTGCGTTTCAGCCAGCTCAAGCCGGAAGGCATCACCCTGACCGTCACCGGCTATGTCGCCAGCCCGCGCACGGTGGGCTCGATCAAGAGCCAGTTGCTGTTTGAAATTCTCAAGCGCCTGGGGGCGGCGGGGATTCAACTGGCGAAACCTGCCGGGTAATCTACCCGGCAGGCGCCATCATTAATGGGCGATGCACACCGACTTGAGCTCGGTGTAGGCCTCGATCACTGCACGGCCGAACTCGCGACCCATGCCCGATTGCTTGACGCCACCGAACGGCATGGCCGGGTCGAGCAGCACATGGGCATTGACCCACACGGTGCCGGCCTCGATACGCGGCACCAGGTTCATCGCCTTGCCCAGGTCGTTGGTCCACAGGCTGGCGGCCAGGCCGTAACGATTGTCGTTGGCCAGCGCGATCACCGCGTCTTCGTCGTCGAACGGCATCACACCGAGCACCGGGCCGAACACTTCTTCTCGGGCCACGGCCATGCTGTGGTCGATGTCGGCGAGGATGGTCGGCTGCACGAAGAAGCCATCCCCTTCAAGCAACTCACCACCAGTCACCACCCGCGCACCTTCGCTGCGTGCCAGTTCGATGTGCTTGAGTACGCTTTGCTGCTGCTTGCGCGACACCAGCGGGTTGATCGCCGCGTCGCCATTCATCCCGGCGCCAATCGGCATGGCTGCAACCGCCGCCGCCAGGGCGTCGACGAACTGATCGTGAATCGAGCGGTGCACGTAGAAGCGCGAGGCCGCTGCACAGACCTGACCGTTGTTGAGCAGGCCGCCGAGGATCGCGCCCTGCACGGCCTTTTCGATATTGGCGTCGGCCAGCACGATCATTGGGTTCTTGCCGCCCAGCTCCAGGGAGAAGCGCGTCATGTTGGCCATGCAGGCGACACCGACGCTTTTGCCCACGGCCGTCGAGCCGGTGAACGATACCTTGCTGACCAATGGGTGTGCGGTCAGCACGCCACCGACTGAGGCGCCGCCACCGGTGACCACGTTGAACACGCCGGCCGGAATACCCGCTTCCAGCGCCAGCTCGGCCAGACGCATGGCGGTCAGCGGGGTTTCCATCGCCGGCTTGATGATCACTGTGCAACCGGTGGCCAGCGCCGGCATCAGTTTCCAGGCGGCGATCAGCAGCGGGAAGTTCCACGGCACGATACCGACCACCACACCCACCGGCTCACGCTTGGTGAACGCAGTGAATTTGGCGCCAGGCGGCAGCGGGATCGACACATCGAAGGTCTGCCCCTCGATCTTGGTCGCCCAGCCGGACATGTAGCGCATGAATTCCACGGTGGCGTTGAGGTCCAGCGCCCGGGCCATGTTGATCGACTTGCCCTGGCTCAGGGTTTCCAGCTGCGCCAGTTCCTCGGCGTGTGCTTCGACCAGGCGAGTGAAGTTCAGCAGGATGCGTTCACGGTCCGCCGGACGCAGGCCCGACCACACCGCTGACTTGAAAGCCTTGTGCGAAGACTGCACCGCACGCTCCACCAGTTCCAGCGGCGCGTCGAGGGTTTCGCACAGGGTTTGACCGGTCGCCGGGTTGACCACGGCAATGCGTTCGCCCTCGGCCAACACCCATTGGCCATCGATGAAGCAGCCATGCTGGCGGGCGAGGAAGGCAGCTACCTGGGGCAGGATTTCAACGTTGCTCATAAATCACCTGTATTTCGAAGGGGGGAAATCCGGCTGTTTAGTGCTGTTCCTTGAGGAAGCACGCCACCGCCTGACGATCATCGGCCGAAGCCAGGCCCATGTAGGGCATGTAGGTGCCCGGCACGAAGGCCTGGGGCTGGGTAATCAGTTGGGTGATGGTCTCGGCTTGCCAGGTCACGTCTTTGTCGCGCATGGCCTGGGAATAACTGAAGCCGGCCAGCGAGCCGGACTTGCGCCCGTACACTCCCGCCAGGTTCGGCCCCATCATTCCCGTGGTGCCTTTGCTCACCGCGTGGCAGACCCCGCACTCGGCGGCAAAAACCTGCGCACCGTGGCTGGTGTCGGTGGCGCACTCAGACGCGGATACGGCCTGGGCCAGGGTGAAAGAGAGCAAACCGATCAGGGACAAACGCAGTGGGGTGAACATAGGAAAACAACCTTGAAAATCCGCGCGTTCGTCGACTGACGAACACCAACACAAAAATTGCCGAGGCCATGGCGCTTCGGCAGGTTGAGACCGATTGTCGGCGCTCGGCAGCGCACAGGTTTTGCCCTGCGTGCCAGTTATGTTGGTGCTTGTGCCAAAAACGGACTTCATCAGTTTCACAGCATCGAAACACCCACCTTTCCTCACGCCCCCCTTTTCACCTTTGCTGAATAGGTTCATCCACAAGAGGGGTAGCGGCAGCCGCACGAATGAAAGCTTCGTCGAGCGAGGTTGAATCGTAGAAATTGATGAATTCTTTACCCGAACTAAACGAGAAAAACTTGCGTCTACTGATCATGTAAAATCGGTCACAATTGATTGCAACCTCATCGATATTATGAGATGAAATCAAAATTGCGGCTCCCTCCTTGGCAGCTCCACGCAGACACTTCCAAATGTAGTATCTGAATTCCGGATCAACTCCGGCGGTTGGCTCATCCAGTATTATCAAATCCGCCCCCACTGATAACAATGACAAAGTAAAAAACCACCGTTTCTCTCCATAGCTACAGATAGAAGATTTTTTTAACCAAATCTCCTTGTAGCGATCAACGATTTCAGGACTCCATGCAGCCAGCTTTGTCAATGCCTGCGTCTGCGAGATGGGAACCGACGAACTAAGCAGTGATATCATTCTAAAAACATCAAACATCCTGAACACCGGTGGCACGGTGAGCATCTGCGACAAATAAACCTGCTTTGATGCCTTATTGGATAATTGATCTACCCCGACCTTATTCAGTCCGCAAACGATATCAAAAAAAGTAGTTTTTCCAGATCCATTCGGCCCTAAAAGCCCAGTAATCATCCCTGCGTCGACGTCAATCCCCGCGTCGTCAAATATCATTTTATCTTCGTACTTGAAACAAAGTGATCGCGCACACAAAATATTCATCAGTACCGACTCCACACTGGATTCACTCTTAAAAACCTTAGCGCAAGCAAAAACACAGCGACAAACAATAACAAAGCCAATAAGGCAAACCCATAATTATAATGAAAACCCGACTCCATAAGTCCACTTGCAAAGTATAATGGATTCAGAAAATCCATCATCCCTAAATCATGACCAGCATTACGCATACCAAGGACACTAAACACAAGCATCGCGAATGAGATCATCGAGAAAAGCGTGCTAGAGTTCTGAAAGCTCATAGGCATCAAACTCAACAAAATTCCCGGCACACAGAAAAAAATGTAAGACGTGTAAAACCTCGGCAAAACCATCAACAATTCAAATAACTTGAAGCCGCCAAATTGAAAGCATGTTAGCGCATAAAAAACCGTACAATATATCAGGGATATTAAAGAGCAGGCGAAAAACTGCGCCAGCATGAACGCAAACTTAGCGCCTGACGCGTAAACAAACGACCTTATAAAGCCGCTCTCCCTTCTACCTATGATGTAAAAAGCAAATCCAAAAAACGCAACATTCGAAGAAATATGCGCATAAAACCAAGCGGTACTTTTCAGATAGCTTCCTTCAGAGCTAACCAAACCTCCCCCAGAATAAGAAAGCAAGTAAAAAATTGCAGCAGGAGAAATTATCATCCAAAAGATGGCAACGGGCTCTTTCAACTGCTCCTTAACAAACAATGCAGCCAACGTCAAATACCTTATTATCTTACACCTCATAACATTTCACCTCTTCATGGAAATGGCACCATAACTCTTCTTCGCAAATCAATTATTTCACCTGTAAAACTTCTCGAGTATTTATTAACCAGGTTTATGCCCTCCGAATTATTCATATGCAAAAACATATCAGGAGAAACAAACTTGCAGAAAAAATATAGCTCACCACTTATATCTGTTGAGTTGACGTAAAAAAAACCATCAATATTCCTCGCCTTCAACACCCCTAAAAGACCGCACCAATCAAAACCATCTGAAGAGACAGACGAACACTCGCTTTTTTTCTTAACATCAATGATCTCCTCGTAAACCGAATAACTATTACAACTCAAAAAATACCTCAGATACGAATCTTCTATATCCTCCATGCGCCCTTTTGTAGCATGGAATAAATCAACAAATCTGTAAGTTTGCCACAATTCATAGAGTGATTTTTCCATAGCTTCTAGCTGATTCTTTGCATACGACATCCCCGCACAATACTGGACATGACGCCCGATGTTTTTTTGGCCATACACGGTCAACAAGCACACACCTGGGAAACCATAATCTGAAATGTCGATGATCGTGACCTCACCTGACTTATCAAGCGCCTCAAGTAGCGCGGAAGAGCCACTTTCTTTCAGACTCGCTTTGGCCTCAGGAATCGGAACAATTCGCACGCAATCTTTCGTTAGCCAAAACTTAGCCAAAAACTGCCTTTCCAGACATTCCTTCAACGCGCCAAAAATGGCATCACTAAAACGCCAATGAAAACTGCAACCACACGTGTCTCTAAGTGGATAAATAAAATTTTCGCTTTCGATATTGTTGTAGTTCAGAGAAACACAAGCAGTTGGAATATGGCACTCAGTGAAGTTTGAAGCCCGATAGGCCCTTGTTAAATTAAAAACATGACCAAAAATCTCGCTCTTTTTCAGCCCTGACTCATTCGTTTGAGAGAATGCACCTACGAACCCCTCAACCTCCTCACTTGTAAGTGAGTAACTTAGAGTTCCCCGCACATCAGCATTAACCTCCATGTAAAAATGACGCCGTTCAAAGTACTCCCCCAGTCCAGCCTTTATGGATGAAGACCCATTTCCTATTCCGCATCCACCATTCAACCAAAGGTCCCCGACCTCAACAGAAGATGGGAAAGACAACAAACAGGATGGCTGGAAAACCATTGCGCCGGGTAACGTGGAAAAACGGCTAGAATTATAGAGAATCATGGCACTCACCAATAAAGTGTACGCACACTGGGAAGAACAGCGCTGGATTAAGACCTATAGCTTTACACAACATAGTGTCGGTATATGCCGACCAAAGCCTACAACCCAAACCGAGTTTCTTTGCCTGAAGCTCTATCAACATGTAAATAGACCCAACCTCCATCAACGCCAGCCTGTAACCTCGATACTTGTATTTAAATAATGTTTTAGGTATGTAAACGGCATAGATGATAGCGACAGGAGGCTGCCCGACCTGACCAGAAAATGACAAGATCGCCTCTTTTATATACTGCACATTCTCCGTCCCCTGCATGACCTCAAACGCACGAGAATTTGGCAGCAAATGCAAAACCTTTTCAGGACACGGCCAGCTTTCCTCGTTGTCAACCAGGGAACAAATGAATACTTCTACGGGATATAGCGCCCCACCGCTTGGATATCCCCGCTTAAAACTATCCACTCTGTTAGTCAATACCGGAGCAACCAAACTCTCCAGCAAAGAAAAACTCAAACTGCGACTGGAAAACGTATCGCACGACTCGCTCCTGGCAATGTCTGAATTGGAGTCAAAGGTAGACCGAATGGGAAACGTCAAATCAAGATCTGGATAAAGCCTCAGCTCATTCCCGGTTAGTATCGAAAGTGATTTGTCGTCTATATTATGCAATCGACTGACATGCTTGAATGCGTCATGTATGGTGTAATTGCCTTTCGAATGAAAATCAAGAACCTCCTCATGCACCATCGAGCTCATGAACTTTAAATAATAGTCATGGGGTATATGCTTCATTTCTGCCCCCTCAAGCAATCACACATATACCAGTGAGACGTCGTCACCTCCTTGACGAAGTCCCCATTCAAATCGATATAAGTATCTTGCAGTAAATTATCTTGATACCGCCACCCCTCGGCGTTGCCGGCCACCCACCTTACCTTCTTGACAACCGCACCGATAATCATTGCTCGCTGCAACGCACTAAGCGACTCACTCGGAACAGCAATGTGCTTGTCCATGCAAAATTTTAAAAGCTTCGACCAAGAGTTTTCACTCCGATGGTAAGCCTCGTAGTTCAATACTCTATCCACACTACAAAAATGACATGGATTACCAACCACAGGCATATAAGGCTGACTTATGCAATATGCATTTCCCGCACGATAACAAACACTGATCGCGCTTTCAGGCGCAATCCTTGCCAAATCAAAATAAACATCTTTAATACACTCATAATTATAATTCATGCACATAATAACTATGTAATTTCTTTTACCTGCAAGCTCCCCCCGAGACAAACCATTTATAGTGCACACATCCAAACTTTCATGCACTTCACTTCTCAGTAACTTTTCCAGATCTCCGCAATCGCCCCAATCATGGGCGATTACACTTCCCTCAAAGTACAACCGATCGTAACTTTCTTTTATGGGAATGACCTTTTCCAAAAAATCGAACGCAACGATCGGATTCAGTCCATATTCCGAGAGAATTTCTTCGAGCTCAACTTTTGAAATCACCTTATAGCTCTTCAACTTGGCAAGTACCGCCAGTAAAGGTGGCGAAGAGACTCTAGACACGCCACACTTGGATACCACCAAGCTATCCGCGTTAAAATTAAGTATTTCATAACTCGGCAAAGTCAGCATATGTACCCCTTTGCGCAGCTTCTCTGGTCGACACCAGAGAAGCCATACGCAGTAAATATTAACGATTATCAGAGGCTTGATTATCTATTGAGTTACCTCCACTACCGCCGCTGCCCCCACTACCGCCCTTACAACCCCCTCCACCTCCGCACCCACCGCTACCACCGCATCCACCTTGACTTCCGGAGCCGCCGGCGACGTGAGTACCTGAACCAAAATCAAACTCATCACCCAGATAAAGAACCTCTCCAAGACATTCGCTATTCATTAGAAATCACCTTCTGTTTAGAGAAATAGCCACTCGAAATAAGTGACACTTTCTTTTTTAGTGAAACTTTAAGCTGCCTGCAATTTTTAATTTTCAAACTGTAGGAAACGTCTTCCACCTCAAAAGGCCAACCCCTACAACAATTACGGAAGTACTTTGGGCCTTGTCCGTATCGAAAATTTACGCATTTCATAAGTTATTTCGAAACGCTTGAAATAAAAAATAAAATCAGCAGTAGAACTAAACAAAACGATGTTTTTTATGCCACTCAAATGTAGGAATTTGTAGGAAGCTTCTTCCATGATTGCTCACTGAGCTCTCAACTAAACCTTATAGATATTTAGTTTTGCGACGAACGGTACGTTGGAACTCGCCCCACGTTCCGCCCCGCAGACGAGCCTCTCACCTTTGAAAATTCACTAAGGTGGCAGCTGAAATATTGAAAAAGATCTCCTCTACTCGAGCTTCTCGCCGGACAACGAAGGCGTCATAAGGGACACGAAGCAGGCGCGGATCGAAATCTGGCATGCACAACCAACTAATTGGCAAACAGGGACAAGGGCAGGGAAAAGTCGCGCCTTAGTATCTAAAAAGACCGCAAACCCACGCTCAAGAATAAGAACGGATGCCTCACCATGCTCAAGTCTCCCCTGTTTCGTCTCTCGACCCTCGCGCTGTTGATCGGTGCCGGCCAGGCCAATGCCTATGAGCTGTACGGCAACGACGACGGTCATTTGAACGCCACCCTCGAAGCAGCGTTCGGGATCTTCCACAGCCAGGAAAACTACGCCCCATCCGGCCGCCTCAGCGAAGGTTCCTCGTCGTGGCGCGAGGGCTACATCAAGTACGGTTTGAGTTTCGACAAGGGCCTGGCGGGTGCGGGCACCGGTTACGGCGCCGCCAACCTGCTGAGTTCCGGCACCTGGGGTGACGGCGATGCGGCTGGCTTCAGCGATGGCTCGGAGCGTACCACCAAGTTTGAAGACGCTTACCTCGGCTGGCGCTCGGACGAGCTGTTCGCGCCATTGGGCAAGGACGGTGTCGACCTGTCCTTCGGTCGCCAGAACATCGCGATCGGTGACGGCTTCCTGATCAATGGCGACGCCCTGAACATCGGCAAGGGCTTGGCCGATGGAGAGTTCAACCGTGGCGGTTCGTACTACCTGGCGGCACGCAAGGCGTTCGACGAAACCGCCGTGTTGCGCCTCGGTGGCAAGGAAGGCTGGCGCAGCGACCTGATGTGGCTCAAATCCAACAACCGCGCCCAGGCCATGACAGAAATGTACGCCGGCACCCTGGAGCACGTGGCCGAAGCCGGCACCGTGGGCCTGACCTACATCAAGACCACCGACATCGACGAACAGTACGCCTCGCCGCTGCAACTGGAACGCGACGGCATGCAGACCTACAGCCTGCGCGCCACCGGCAATGCCGGGGTCAAGGACCTGTTCCTCTCCGGCGAATATGCCGAGCAGGACAAGCCCCACGCCAGCAACGAAGACGCCTGGTACCTGGAAGCCGGCTGGACCTTCTCCGCCGCGCCCTGGACGCCGTATGTCAGCTACCGCTACAGCCGCTTCTCGGAAAACTACGACACCCTGTTCTACGGCATGAGCCGTGGCTACGGCACCTGGTTCCAGGGCGAAGTGGCAGGCAACTACGCCGGGCCATTCAACAACAATTCGCGGATCCAGAACGTTGGCCTGAAAGTCTCGCCGCTGGAGAATCTCAACCTCGGTGCGCTGTACTTCAACTACGACACTATCGACCGCAACCTGGGCAACACCGACGGCCACGAAGTCGACCTGTATGCCGAATGGCACGTCAACGACCACTTGACTGTGATGCCGCTGGTGGGCTTCTACCAGCCGGACAAGAGCTTCGACAACGGCGGCACGCAACTGGGTAACAACAACCAGAACGTCTACGGCCAACTGCTGTTCGTCACTGGTTTCTAACGGCCGCCGGGGCGGCGGCGCGGCCGTTGCCCCCGTGCAAAAAGGGATTTGCCATGCGCCTCAACCTTCTGACGATCCGTCGCAAGATCACCCTCCTCGCCGGGCTCTGCCTGATGCTGGTGGTGGCATTGCTGATGGGCTTGTCGCTGTACCAGACTCACCAGAGCAGCCAGCAGGTGGCCACGGCCAGCGGCGAGATGCTGGCCAAGGCCGCCCGGGAGCACATGCAGGCGCTGGGCAACGTGCAAGCCATGCACGTGCAACGCACCTTCATGCAGACCCACGAATACGGCCAGGGCCTGTCCCGCTATCTGCTGTACCTGCGACAACTGCAACAGCAGGGCCGCCTGGACCGCGCGCAACTGCGCCAGGAGCTGAGTAGCCAGTTGCACCAAGCCTTGATCGACAAGCCCGACCTGCTCGGGCTTTATGTCATTTTCGAGGCCGACGCCCTCGATGGCGGCGATGCTGGCTTTGCTGGTCAGGCCGAACTGGGCAGCAACGAAACCGGACGCTTTGCCCTGTACTGGGTACAAGGCAAACCCGGGGAACTGCAAGCGGTGATCGGCGACGAAGGCCTGCTCGCCAACACCGCGCCCGGTCCCAGCGGCGCCCCTTACAACGCGTTCTACACCTGCGCTCGCGACAGCCGTCAGGCCTGTGTGCTGGAGCCGTATTTTGACGAAGCCTCGGGCACTCGCAAGCTGGTGACCAGCATTGCCTTCCCTCTGCTGGAAAACGGCAAGGTGATCGCCGTGGTCGGCCTCGACATCAACCTCGCCGCGCTGCAACAGAACACCGAGGCCAGCGCCCGGCAGTTGTTCGACGGCAACGGCCAAATCAGCATCATCAGCCCACGCGGGGTGATTTCCGCCAACAGCCAGGACGCCAGCCGTCTTGGTCAGACGATGGACAATCGCGAACTGCAGGAAAGCCTGCGTCAGGGTCAAGCGACCGTGCTGGTCGATGCCCAACAGATCAAGGTGCTGGAACCTTTGGCGCCGATTCCAGGGGCTGCGCCATGGGGTGTGCTGGTGGGTGTGCCGCAGAGCGTCTTGCTGGCGCCGGTCATCAGCTTGCGCACCGCCCTCGACGATCAAGCGGTGAAAAGCACCGGACTCGAGTTGCTGTTGGGCGGCGGTTCGGCGTTGCTCGGCCTCTTGTTGATCGGCTACACCGCGCAGCGCATCACTCGCCCCCTGCAAGAGCTGACGCGGGTGATGGAGGACATTTCTCTCGGCGAAGGCGACCTGACCCGCCGTCTGCACGTGCAATCGCGGGATGAAATTGGTCAGTTGGCGACGGCCTTCAATCGTTTTGTCGAACGTATTCATCAGTCGATGCGCGAAGTGTCATCGGCGGCCCAGGGCGTTAAAGCCGGAGCGCAGCGGGTGCTGCAAGCGTCGAACTCGTCGCTGGAGAATTTCGATGATCAGTCCAGCCGCACCAGCAGCGTCGCCGCCGCGATCAATCAGTTGGGCGCCGCGGCCCAGGAGATTGCGCGCAATGCCTGCGACGCCTCCCATCAGGCATCCAACGCGCGCCAACAAGCCGAGGACGGGCGCCAGGTGGTGCAGCGCACCATCGAGGTGATGCACGAGTTATCGGGCAAGATCAGCGCTTCGTGCGCCAACATCGAGGTACTCAATGACAAGACCGTGGACATCGGGCAGATCCTCGAAGTGATCAAGGGCATCTCCCAGCAGACCAATCTGCTGGCGCTCAACGCCGCGATCGAGGCCGCGCGGGCCGGGGAAGCCGGCCGTGGCTTTGCGGTGGTCGCCGACGAAGTACGCAGCCTGGCCGGACGCACCCAAACCTCGGCGCTGGAGATTCAGCAGATGATCGAGGCCTTGCAGATCGGCGCACAGCAATCGGTCGCGACCATGACCGAGAGCCAGCAGCACAGCGAAGAAAGCGTGAGCATCGCCAACCTCGCGGGCACGCGCCTGGGCAGCGTCACCCAGCGCATCGGCGAGATCGACAACGTCAATCAGTCGGTGGCTGCTGCGACCGAGGAGCAGACGGCGGTGGTCGAGGCGCTGAATGTTGACATCATCCAGATCAACACCCTCAACCAGCAGGGGGTGGAGAACCTGCAAGCGACGTTGCGCGCCTGTAGCGAGCTGGAACAACAGGCCGGGCGGTTGAATCAGTTGGTGGGGAATTTTCGGATCTGAAGCATGACCGGCGGTGGCGGTGTGTCAGGCTCACAGCCACCGCCGCGGTGCACCGTGCCGATAAGCCTTCCAATCCTGGCACCCACAACCAACCACCTGGCACGCACGCTAATAACCCGCACCACAGCCCCGACGTAGTATCCAGTCAGCCCTCCACCCGAGGGCGCTGAACCCTTCTTTCCCCATTAAAAAACAACAAATCGACCTTCGGGTTGCGGGAGACGCTTGTGCTCAAGAAAAGTGCGTTGGGCTGGCCAAAGATTGCCGGCCTCGGCATTGCGTTGGTGGTGGCTGGGCAGTTTTCCGGCTGGAACTTTGGCCTGATGGCCGGCGGCTGGATGAACATGCTGATCGCCACCTTATTGATGGCCTTGCTCTGCGGCGGACTGGCGTTGTGCGTGGCCGAACTTTCCACGGCCTTGCCCAGTGCCGGCGGGGTATTCGTCTATGCGCAGAGTGCGTTCGGACCGTTCGTGGGTTACCTGGTGGGCGTCGCCTGCGCATTGGCGCTGACCATCGGCACCGGCGCTGCGGCAACCTTCATCTGCGCCTACACCGAATCGATCTTCGGCCTCGGCGGCTGGCCGGTGAAAATCGCCCTGTTTGCGGTGATCCTCGGTATTCACATGCGTGGCGTCGGCGAGGCCATGGGCCTGACCTTCATTGCCGGGGTGATCGCGGTCGTCGCCCTGCTGACCTTCGGCGTGGCCATGGCGCCCCATGTCGAACTGCGCAACTTGCTGAGCTTGCCGGCCAACGTCGCCACCCCGGTCAGCCTCGGCGGCATCTTCGCCTGCGTGCCGTTTGCGATCTGGCTGTTCATCACCGTCGAGCAAACCGGTTCCGCCGCCGAAGAGGCGCACAACCCTGGGCGCAGCATGCCACGAGGCATTCTCGCGGCGATCGGCACCTTGCTGGTGACTGCGCTGGTGGTGTTGGTTTGCGCCCCGGGTGCCGGCGGTGTCGAGCTGGTGGGTTCGGCGGGCGATCCGCTGTACGCCGCGATGTCCGGCAACAGCGCGTTCGGCGATGACTCGTGGCTGGCCAAAGTGATTGGCTGCGGCGCAGTGTTCGGTTTGATCGCCACATTCTTTTCACTGGTCTACGCCGCCTCCCGGCAAGTGTTCGCCATGGCCCGCGACGGTCTGTTCCCGCAGTGGCTGGGCAAGACCGGCCAACGCGGCACGCCGTACCCGGCGCTGTTGCTGATCGGCACCATCGGCCTGCCGCTGTCGGCGGTCGACCCGGCCACCGTGATGCTCGCCGTGGTGCTGCTGCTCAACGTCTGCTACCTGCTGATTTTCGCCGCCTACCTGCACATCAAGCGCAATCAACCCGAGCTTGAACGGCCCTTCATCTTGCCCGGCGGCAAGCTGGTTGCGTGGTTCGGCCTGGCCCTGACCCTGGTGGTGATCGCCGCCTGCTTCCAACTCGATTTCAAAATGCTGATCGCCCTCGCCGCGATGTTCAGCCTGTGCATCCTCAATTTCCTGTTGCGCAACCGTGCGCCAACCGCTGCCCTGGAGACCCCCGACCATGCTGCCTGAACCGACTTTGCTGCAACGCCGCCATCGCGTGCTGGGCAGCGCCTCGCCGCTGTTCTACGACAAGCCCCTGCACCTGGTGCGCGGTGAGGGCGTGTGGCTATTCGACGTCGACGGCCGACGCTACCTCGACGTCTACAACAACGTGCCCTGCGTGGGTCACTGCAACCCCCACGTGGTCGAGGCCATGCATCGCCAGGCGACGACCCTGAACATCCACACCCGCTACCTCGACGAGCAAGTGGTGCGTTACGCCGAGCGCCTGACCGCCACATTCGACGAGCCGCTGGACACTGCGATGTTCACCTGCACCGGCAGCGAAGCCAACGAACTGGCCCTGCGCCTGGCACGCTTTGCCAGCGGCGGCACGGGGATTATCGTCAGCGACTACAACTACCACGGCAACTCGGCCTCGCTGGCCGAAGTCACTACCGCCCTGCCCTCGCCGGAACCCTTCGCCGCCCACGCCCGCGCCGTGCCGATCCCGTGCCTGTACCGGGCGCCGGCCGGCACCACTGAGGAACAACTGGCCGAGCAGTACGCCGCGAACATCGCCGCCGCCATTGCTTCGCTGCAGGCCCAAGGCATCCGCCCCGCCGCGCTGCTGATCGACACTCTGTTCGCCAACGAAGGCTTGCCGAGGGTCCCGGCCAGCTTCGTCAACAAGGCCGCAGCGCTGATCCGCGCAGCCGGCGGGCTGTTTATCGCCGATGAAGTGCAATCCGGTTTCGGCCGCACCGGCGATCACCTGTGGGGGCATCAGGCCCATGGCGTGGTGCCGGACATCGTCACCCTGGGCAAACCCATGGGTAACGGTTACCCACTGGCCGGCCTGATCACCCACAAGGCGCTGGTCGAGTCGTTTGGCCGTCACGCCATGTACTTCAACACCTTCGGCGGCTCACCGGTGGCGGCTGCGGTCGGCATGGCGGTTCTGGATGTGATCGAACAGCAACAACTGCTGCACAACGCCCAGAGTGTCGGCGGCTATGTGCAGCAACGCCTGCAGTCCATGGCGCAGAAGCACTCGATCATCGGCGACGTGCGTGGCAAGGGGCTGTTCTTTGCCATGGAGTTGGTGCGCGATCACCACAGCAAGGAACCGGCCGGGCTGGAGGCACGCAAGGTGGTCAACGACATGCGCGACAACGGCGTGCTAATCAGCAAGATCGGCGCCGGCGACAACATTCTCAAACTGCGTCCGCCGCTGGTGTTCGGCCGCGAGCACGCCGACCTGTTCGTCAGCACCCTGGATAACGCGCTCAGCGCGATTTGAGGCCCGCCCATGACTGCATTCCACACCCTGCCCCATGACCAGCAAGTCGCCCATCTGCACGATCTGGCCCGCCACGCCCTGCAACACTGGGACGGCGAATTCGCCGAGATCGAGCTGGTGAAGTTCCGCGAGAACGCGGTGTTCTCGGCGCGCCGCGACGACGGTCAGCGCGTCGCCCTGCGCATTCATCGCAACGGTTATCACTGCGCCGCGGCGTTGCGCTCCGAGTTGCTGTGGATGGACGCGTTGGCGGGCGCCGGCATCACCGTGCCGCAGATCATTCGCGCCCAGAACCAGAGCCATTTGATCGAAGTCACCCACCAGGCCATTGGCGAATCACGCCACATCGACATGCTCGCGTGGCTACCGGGCGCCACCGCCGGTACCTCGGAAAACGGCGTGCAGGCCGAGACCGAAATCAATTTCCTGTTCAACGAAGCCGGGGCACTGGCGGCGCGTATTCACCTGCACTCGGCGCAATGGCAGCAGCCGGACGAGTTTGTTCGGCATGCCTGGGACGAAGAAGGCTTGATCGGCGCCAACCCGTTCTGGGGGCGTTTCTGGGAGCTGGGGCAACTCAGCGCCGAGCAACGCGATTTACTGCAAGAGGCTCGGCGCGCGGCGCGTCGGGACTTGCGCCAGTACGGTCGGCACCTGGGCAATTTCGGCATGATCCACGCCGACCTGGTCCCGGAAAACCTGCTGATCGAAGGCCCGCGCCTGCGCCTGATCGACTTCGACGATGCCGGCTTTGGCTGGCACATGTTCGAGCTGGCAACCGCACTGTACTTCTGCCTCGACGATCCGCGTTATGAGCAGATCAAGGCGGCGCTCCTCGACGGCTACCATGCGGTCAAGCCACTGACCGCGGCCGACCGCCAGACCCTGGCGCTGTTCCTGATGCTGCGCGGCACCACCTACCTGGGCTGGATTCACACCCGCCAGGGCACGCCGACGGCGATTGAAATGGCACCGATGCTGATTGACCGGGCGTGCCGGTTGGCGCGGGAATATTTGCGGGTTTGATCCATCGATATCGGGCAATCTCGCTCCCACAATGTCGGCCACACAGGCATTCAACTGTAGGAGCGAGCCTGCTCGCGATGGCGGAGTGTCAGGCGACAGCGATATTGAATGTAACGGCCTCATCGCGAGCAGGCTCGCTCCCACAATGGATCTGTGCCGCACAGAATTCCCTGTGGGAGCGGGCTTGACGCTCTCAGCAATGCGCCCCGGCATGCTCCAAGCGGTGGAACAGGCGGTTGAAGTACACCAGGCTGTCGCGCGGTTCGCGCACGCCGACTTTGGTCAGTTCGACGAACATCACCGAGTGCGAACCAACTTCCTTGCACTCGCTGATCCGCCCTTCGAGCTGCACCAGCGCGTCACGCAGCACCGGCACGTCGCTGGCGCCGTCGTCCCACAGGTCCCAGGCAAAGCGCTCGGCCATTGGCACCTGAGTCATCCCGGCAAAGTGCCGAGCCAGCTCTTCCTGTTCGCCGCACAGCACGTTGACGCACAGATGGCCGTTGGTGCGGAACACGTCGTGGGTGGCGCTGTTGCGGTTGACGCAGACCAACACCGTGGGCGGCGAGTCGGTGACCGAACACACCGCGCTGGCAGTAATGCCGCAGCGTCCGCCAGGGCCATTGGTGGTGATGATGTTCACCGCCGCGGGCAGTTGCGCCATGGCGTTGCGGAAGTCGATTTGCTGCTGGCTCAAGTTGGCCATGTCGATGCCCCTCCTCTCAGGAGAGCCGCTGTCTTGCGGCCCGTAGGTGATGGAACAAGACTACGGCGATGGCCACGGCGCGACCATTCTGACGAATCCCATGCCAGGGTTGGCTTTCCGCTAGTCGACTAGGTGGTTTCTTTATCGCATGGGCCGCTGACAGCGGTTATTCTGCTGACTGGCTGCACTCGATCAGCCAACGCTCGCTGCGCGTGCCCGCAGACGACAACAATAAATAGAAAATACCGTGGCCGTCCCGATGGAAACCCGCAAACCGATTGTTTATATCGTTGATGACGACAAAGACCTGCGCACTTCGCTGGCCTGGTTGCTCGAGTCCGTCAGTGTCCAGGCGCAGTGCTTTGCCGGCGCCGAAGAGTTCCTCAACCAATACGACCCCAAGCAGCCCGCCTGCCTGGTGCTCGACGTGCGCATGCCGGAAACCAGCGGCTTCCAGCTGCAGGAAATCCTCAACCAGCGTGGCAGCAGCCTGCCGACCATCTTCGTCTCGGCCCATGGCGACATTCCGATGTCGGTGGCAGCGATGAAAAACGGCGCGCTGGATTTCGTCGAGAAGCCCTACAACCCGCAGCAGATGATCGACCGCATCCAGACCGCGCTGAAGACCGCCGTGCACGCCCAGGCCGATCAGGCGCAGCGTCAGCACATGCAAGGCAAGCTGGCACTGCTGACCGCCCGTGAGCGTGAGGTATTGATGCTGGTGATCGATGGCAAGGCCAGCAAAGTCATCGCCCGCGAGCTGGACATCAGCGTCAAGACAGTTGATGTGCACCGGACCAAGATCAAGGAAAAGATGGGCGTGAGCAGCATCGCCATGCTGGTGCGCGAGGTGCTGCATTTGCCGGTTGAGGAGCCGGGGAGGCATTGAGTTTTTTGGGGGCCTTAAGGTCCCCTACGCGAGCAGCGGAGCGCCGCCCGGGCTGCTCCCACAGGGATTCTCGTTGCACACAGGATTTGTGTTCTCAGGAGATCCAGTGTGGGAGCGAGCCTGCTCGCGAAGGGGCCAGTAGCCTCACCTTCAACCCTGGCTATAGCGCTTGCGATAAGCCCCCGGCGACACGCCGAAGCGCGATTTGAACGCCGACGAGAAATAGCTGGAATCCGAGAACCCCCAGGCATAACACAGCGCCGAGAGTTTCTGCTCGCCGTCGGCACTGCGCAGGTTTTCCGCGCAGAAATCCAGGCGCCGATGCTTGATGTACTGCGCCACCACCAGGCCGCGCTTGGAGAACATCCGGTACAGACCGCGCACAGACACCCCCACTTCACGGGCAATCAGTTCCGGGCACAACTCCTCGTCACCTAGATGGGCATCAATGAACGCGATGATCTTGCGGAACTGCCGTTCGTGCGGGTCGGCAGCGCTGTCGCGGGCGCTGATGCCCGGTAACAACAGGCTGGCAAGGGCATCCAGCACCGCCTCGCTTTCCTGCATTTCCAGGCCTTCCTGTTGGCAGGTATCGAGCACCAGCTTGTTGGCCAGGGCTGCCAGCGGGGTGCTGGCCGACAGGCGCGTGGCGCAGTTGACGCTGTTCAAGTGGGAGCCACGTTCGAGCACCTGGCGCGGCAGGATCAGCGATAGCTGGCGCGAATCCTCGTGATAGATCATGTCGCTGGGCCGGCTGGCGTCAATCAGGGCGATGTCGCCACAGCCGAGCAAGGCGCGGTTGTCGCCCTGCTCCAACTGCGAACTGCCGCGCATCTGGAACACCGCATAGTAGTGGCCGTCGCTGCTGGTGCTGACGTCCTTGCTGGTGCGGTACAGGTGCACGTGGGCCATGTCGACCACGCTGAGGTTGATCGCACCGCTGTGAAATTCCGTCAGTTCGCCGTAGAAGTCACTGTCCAGCGCCCGGGCATCGAAACGCCCACAGGCCTGGTTCACCTGGCTCAACCAACTTTCGAACGCCTCATTGCGCACCGTCGATGCTGTAATCATGATCGCAAGGCCTCAGGTCTTTTGTTGTTATTGTCGACCGCTTCAGCGAGCGGTTCGGTCACACGGTTATTGCTCTGGCCATCGCCTCCCTCGATGGCCGCCGGGCGCCTATTCAACAGGCTCCGGCGTTGGCTTTCCAGCCTTCCCTGAATTAGATATCCAATACCAGACGAGCGGAAAGTGCCCGGGAAACACAGGCGCAGATCTGCTTGTTGGAGGCCTTCTCCTTGTTCGACAGGCAGTTGTCGCGATGCTCCGGCACGCCGTCGAGCACGTCGACGATGCAAGTGCCGCAGATGCCTTCGCGGCACTCGGTGTCGATGTCGCAGCCGTGGGCTTGCAGCACATCGACCAGACTGCTGTTGGCTGGCACTTGCAGGACCACCCCGGAACTGGCCAGCTCCACCTCGAAAGTCCCGGCTGGCGCACTGTTGGCGGCCGGGTCGGCGGCGAAGTGTTCGAGGTGAATCGCGTCGTCGCTACGTGTGCGCGCGGCCACTTCCACCACTTTGTTCATGAACGGCGCCGGGCCACAGGTGTAAACGTGGGCG
This sequence comes from Pseudomonas fluorescens, assembly GCF_019212185.1. Taxonomy (NCBI): domain Bacteria; kingdom Pseudomonadati; phylum Pseudomonadota; class Gammaproteobacteria; order Pseudomonadales; family Pseudomonadaceae; genus Pseudomonas; species Pseudomonas fluorescens. Next base: position 2,312,134 of record NZ_CP078138.1, on the reverse strand, counting down.
GCGAGACTGGCGCGGTCCAGGCAGGCGCTCAGGGCGCCATCCAGGTCGGCCGGCTCGATGCCGTAGTGGAACTCGACGTGGTTGGCAAACTCGCTGGCCAACAGTTCGGCAAAGGCTGCGTACTGCGCCGAGCGGGCGAAGTAATGCAGGCGATAGGACTGACCGCTTTGCGCCAGTCGATAGGCCATGCTCAGCAGCGGCGTGACGCCGATTCCGGCCGCGAACAGCACATGCTCGAGAGCGCTTTCATCAAGGCGGAACAGGTTGCGTGGCGCGCCCATCTCCAGCTCCATGCCTTCCTGCACCTGCTCGTGCAAGGCCAGGGAACCGCCACGCGATTGCGCTTCTTTTTTCACCGCTACCAGGTAGGCGCGGCGGTCCTGCGGCGGACTGCACAGCGAATACTGGCGGGTCACCCCGGTCGGACCGGTCAGGTCGACGTGGGCACCCGGCTCATAGGTGTCGAGCGGCTGGCCGTCACTGCGCACGAGGCGAAAGGAACGGATATCCAGCGCTTCGTCGACGATCCTTTCGATCTTCACCTTCATCATTGCGTCACCTGAATCGTTTTGTTTTTTGTCTGTGACCCTCTGTGGGAGCGAGCCTGCTCGCTCCCACAAGGGCCGTGTTCCTGAGTTAACGGGGATCAGCGCATGAACAAGCCGCCGTTGACGTCCAGGCACGCGCCCGTCACCGAGGTCGCGTTATCGGCGATCAGCAGCAGCACGCTGTCGGCGATGAACTCGGGATTACCGAGGGAGCCGGTCGGGATCATTTTCAAGATCTGTTCCAGGCGCTCCGGCGCTACCGATTCACGAACCACCGGCAAGTCTTGCGGACCGGGCGAGATGCTGTTGACGGTCACGCCTTGCGGCGCCAGTTCGCGGGCGAAGACTTTGGTCAGGGTCGCCACGCCGCCCTTGGCCGCCGCGTAATGTGCGCCGGTGGCGGTGCCGCCGTTCTGCCCGGCCAGGGAGGCGATGTTGACGATGCGCCCGAAGCCACGCTCGGCGAAATGCGCGCCAAACACCTGGCAGGCGACAAACGTGCCGCGCAGGTTGATCGCCATCGACTCGTCGAACTCTTCCGGAGTGATCTCCATCAGCGCTGCCACCTTCGACACGCCGGCGTTGTTCACCAGAATGTCGGTGCCGCCCCAGCGTTCGCTGAGCAGGTCGCGGGCACGTTGAAAGTCCGCCTTGTTGCGCACATCCAGCTCGATAGCGACAGCCGTGGCGCCGCTGCTGTCCAGCTCGGCAGCCAGTTGCTGCACGCCATCGACGCGCACATCGGCCAGGCCGACGCGATAACCCGCTGCGTGCAAGCGGCGGGCGATGCACTCACCCAATCCGCGGGAGGCGCCGGTGATCAATGCGACTCGACTCATGATGCAGTCCTCACAGCAGGAAGCCGAGCGCGCTCAGGCTGTCGGTGGAGTTGATCAGCCGTACCACTTTGCGCTCCAGCGACGGCACGCCATCGGTGAAGCGGATGCGGTGGTTGAGGTCGGCCACGAACGGCGTGTGCACCCCACGTTTGTAGGCGTACAGCACCTGCGCCGAGTTGACTTCGACGATATCGCCAGCGGCTTCCACCAGGCGGAAACGCGAGACTGTGCGGATGGTTTTCGCCGCGTCCACCGCCGACGGCGAGTAACCGGCGGTCAGGCGTTCGATGCGCAAGTCACGCATGCGCGCATCGTCGTAGGCGTAGTTGAGGGTCGCCTCGAAATCTTCGGTGTCGGGGTCGATCGGAATGATGTATTTACCGCTGTCGCTCCACAGGGTCGCCCACTCGGCGTAGTGCTTGTGATCGAGCAGCTCGGCTTCGCGCCAGATGAATTCGATGGCCTGGGCCAGCGGGCCGGTGAAACCGTTCAAGGTGTCGTGATTGCTCATTGGCTCATCATCCTTTTCCACATGTCGTAGGCACCGCGCATGCCGCCTTCGTCGGTGGCGTGGCTGACTTTGTCGCCGTTCTCAGCGGTGATTTCCCGATTCAGGCCACGGTTGACCAGGATCGGCGCGTCGACGCCGGCATACGAGCCGCGCTGCACGCGGTCCCAGGCTTCGGCGTCGTCAGGGCTGCCGAAACCGAACGGGCCCTGGAAGTGTTCGTGGATGCGCATGCGTTCGCGGTTGGCGATTTCCGGGCCGCCGTCCATGCCCAGGGCAACGTGACGGATCTCGGTTTCGGTGACCGACACCGGGCGCAGCACACGGAAGAACGACATCGACATGGCCACGTTGGGGAACAGGTTCAAGTTGAACCCGGCGCCGTGCAGGGAGCGCACGATGCGCCGGACCTGATCGGCCGGCATGCTTTTCGACAGCTCTTCAGTGACGTGGGCAAAGCGCTCCTGCAACTGCTCGGTGCCGTCGTCGTGATCGAGGTCGACGTGCTCCGGGACCATCACCATGACGCTATGGCCGTTGCCCAGGGAGTGGGTCACGGCTTGTTCGTCGGTCATGAACGAGAGCATTTCCGAGGTCTCTTCATCCACCGACGACATGAACGACTTGTGCACGATCGGGAAGTGATAACCGTCGGTGGTGTTTTCCAGCTGGATCTTCCAGTTGCCCTTGAAGCTGAACTTGTGTTCGCCCTGGGTCTTGATCGGGTAGCCGGCGCCCTGCTTCATGAACAGGTCCATCCAGTGCCTGGCACCACCGAGGAAATCTTCCAGCGGCTCGATCTCGTCGTTGTAGCTGGCGAAGATCATGCCGGCGTAGCTTTCGACGCGCAGGCTGGTCAGCGGCAGTTCGGACTTTTCGAGGATGCCTTCATAGCCGTCCGGATACGGCAGCGCGCGCAGCTTGCCGTCCAGGCCATAGGACCAACTGTGGTACGGGCAGGTGAAACCGGTGGCATTGCCCTTGTGCTTCTCGCACACGGTGGCGCCACGGTGACGGCAGCGGTTTTCCAGAACATTAATGTTGTTCTTTTTATCGCGCACCACGATCACCGGACGACGGCCGATGGTCGCGGTCTTGAAGTCGCCGCTGTTACGCACTTCGCTTTCGTGGGCAACCCACACCCAGGTGCGGTAGAAAATCTTTTCCAGCTCGGCTTCAAAGAGCGCCGGATCGTTGTACAGCGAAACGTCGACGCGGTCGTGCTGGACCAGCTGTTCGGGGCTTCTCGACGTCGCGATCAGCGGGTATTCATGAATGCTCATGCGGTTCTCCTCATGGCTTGTTTTTATGATGAGTGTTGATCCCGGGGGCTAACCGAGCATGCTCTGTTGCAGTTGCGCACCGAAGGCGCAGACCTGTTCGTCCTGCCCCTTGCGCCCGACGATCTGCAGGCCGACTTTCAGCCCGCCGCAGTCCAGTTCCACCGGCACCGTCAGTGCCGGGTGACCGCTCAAATTGAACGGCCGCACCAGCGGCGTCATGCCGGCTACAGCCTTGCTGCCGGCGCGGGCGTCGCTGACGGTCGGCGGCAGGCTGGGCAGTGTTGGCAAGAGCAATACGGCAAAATCTTCAAGCGCCTCATCCACTTGCCGGGTGAAGCGCGCACGTACGGCTTCGGCTTCGGCCAGGTCCTGACGCGAGGTACGGCTGGCCGCCAGCAAACGGGTTTCGACGTCGGCACCGATCAGGCCTTTGCCGGTCAGGTGACCGAACGCGGCCCAGTTTTCAAAATTGATCACCGTCAGCCCGGCGACGAATGCCGCTTCGAATTCGCTCAACTGCAGGTGGCTGCGCCGCCATCCGGCACGGTCCGCAGCGGCGCCGAGGCTGGCTTGCAAATGGGCGTCGCAAGCAACGTCGAGAAAACCGACTTTGGCGCCATCGCCGGGCAGGCCTTGCACGTTGAAGCCCGGGCAGATCACCTGCATCGCGGCGATCAGATCGTCCATGGATCTGGCGAACGGCCCGACGCAATCGAGGCTCGATTCCAATGGGTGAGCACCGACCCGGCTGACCCGCCCATAAGTCGGCTTCAAACCGGCAACCCCGCAGCACGCCGCCGGCACGCGCACCGAACCACCGGTGTCGGTGCCAATGGCGATGTCCGCCAGGCCTGCGGCAACCGCTGCGGCCGAACCGCTGGAAGAACCGCCCGGCACCCGGTCAGGGGCTTGTGGGTTGATCGGGGTGCCGGTCCAGTCGTTGATCCCGGTGACGCCGAACGCCAGTTCGTGCAGGTTGGTCTTGCCGACAATCTGCCAGCCAGCGTCGAGGATCGCGTCGACGACTTCGGCGTTCTTGGTCGCCGGGGCAGCCTCGGCAAACGCGCGGCTACCGGAACGGGTCGGGTGTCCGGCAATGTCGATCGAGTCCTTTATCGCCACGCGCTTGCCGTTGCCACCGAGGAGGAATTCGCTGATGAAGGTACTCATGGTCGCAGCTCCAGGTTCAACAGGCGCTGGGTGCGGAAATGGGCGATCAGCCAAGCACCGTTGACGCAGCGAAAATCAATGTTCAACCGGGTGCCGAACAGCTCGTTGCGGCCATCGGCGTAGGTGGAAATCTGCTGCATGATCCACTGCCCCTGCGCGCCTTCGCCGTCGACCACAATCGACTCGCTGGTGAGGTAATGCAGGTTCAGCTGGAAGTGATCGGACGGCGGCAGGTAACCCGCAACAAACGCCGCGATCGCCTCGCGTCCTCGGTGCTGGCCGAAGGTCTGCGCGGTCTGGGTGCCGAGGCCTTCCCAGATCGCGTCCTCGGTGAACAGTTGTGCCAGGTCGCGGGCCTCGACCGGCGCCCGCGGCACATCGCACAGGTCCATGTAGCGCGCCATCAGGCGGCGCACTGCACTTTCCCCTTCGAGCGTCGCCAGACGCTGCAGCAAGGCCTCGTTCATGGCTTACACCTTGGCCGCGTCAGGGATGGTCAGCGGACGGCCGATGCGCGCTTCGACCTTGGCGTAGCGCCACAGGCTGTATTCGTTGACCGGCGTGGTGCGGAACAGGTTGCAGGCGTCGATCACCGTCTGGTGGCAGTCGACGTCGGCCATGATGTACACGGTCCAGGGCGAGGTGGTGGACGGGCCGACCATCAGGCGGTCGTCATCCATGGCGCCGAGCACGGTGATGCCAGGCATCGCGCCGAGGTCGCCCATCATTTTGCTGAAGCCTTTCCAGACGCTCAGGCCTTCGCCGGTGGGCAGGTCGAAAAAGTTCTGGGTGATGCCGATGCAGAAGACGACGCGCAACGGTTCCTGGGTAGCTTGGGACATGACAGTGATCCTTGAATGAGTGAGAAAAATCAGATGTAGCCCGGGAACGGCTGGACGCCGAGGAACACCGAGCCGGCGCCGTCGTAAAGGCCTTCACTGAGGAAGGCGTGCTGGGTCACCACCATCGAATCGCGCAGGTAGCGTTGCAGCGGATGGCGCAGGTAAATCGCGGTGGTCCCGGCCAAGCTGTAGGCGCTCTGCACCACGGCAGCGCCGGCCTGGGACACGTGAATCGCTGACAGACGCAGCAGGCTGGTCTGCTCTGCGGTGACCGGATTGCCGGCCAAAATCGAGTTCCACACCTGTTCGGTCGCACCGTAGAAGAACGAGCGTGCGGCGCTGAGGGTGGCTTCGGCCTTGGCGACTTCGATGCGCACGTAGGCACGGTCAGCCAGTTTCGGCGCGCCGGTGATGCCGCCGCCGTTGGCCATGCGGCTGATTTCGTCGAGGGCGGCGCGGGCCAGGCCGAGGTTGACCACGGCCAGTACTTGCGCGGCGTAGGCAATCGAGGGGTAGCGGAACAGCGGCTCGTCGATGGTCGCAGCGCCGCCACGAATGAAGGTCCAGCGGTCTTCGACGAATTGTTCGCTGACGCGCAGGTCATGGCTGCCGGTGCCTTTGAGGCCGACCACGTCCCAGTTTTCGATGATCTCGACCTGGCTGGCCGGGAACACTGCGGTGCGAGGCTTGCCACCGGCGGCGCTGGCGCCAATGCCGACACCGAGCAAGTCCGCGCCCTTGCAGCCGCTGGCGAATTTCCAGGTGCCGTTGACCTGCCAGCCGCCTTCGACCACCTGCGCCGGCTGCAGCGGGAACAGGCCGCCGGCGAATACCAGGTCCGGGCTGTCGGCGTAGAGTTCGGCGAGGGTTTCCGGGGGCAATGCAGCCAGGTAGACACCGGCGCTGCCGAAGCTGGCGACCCAACCGGCCGAGCCGTCGGCTTCGGAGATGCGTTCGATCATCTGCAGGAACAGGCCCGGCGCCAGGGCGTCGCCGCCGAAGCATTTCGGCGTGGCAGCACGGTAGATGCCGACCTGCTTGAAGCGCTCGATCATGTCCCGAGGCACGTGGGACAGGGCGTCGAACTCTTCACGACGCTCACGCACCTCGGCCAGCACCTGCTGAAACAACTGACTGTCGAGCATCGGCTCGACCGGATCGGAAACCGGATCTTGTAGGACGACAGCTGAGCGCAGCATGGGCGAATTCTCCGTTGTGCTTATTGTTAGAGGGCTCTGCGCCGTTCCCTGTAGGAGCGAGCCTGCTCGCGAAAAACCTCCAGACGGCGCGTCCAATCAGACAGGACGCGTTATCGTTGACGATCATCGCGAGCAGGCTCGTTCCTACAGGTCAAAAGTCACGGCAGGTGCGGATACCCTTGCATTGCGGTCCAGTGTAAAAACCCCGCCCACGCCCAACTATTGGTGCGTGCAGCCCCCCACCTAAAGAAAACCCCTAGTGCGACAGCGGTTACCTCTGAGCGCATCCCCATGCGCGAGCGGGTATAAAACGCCATACTTGGGCCACACTCGGCCGGAACCCGCTGCTGCGAAGGGCTGCGCGATGTATTTGCCAAAACCGAACGACTTTTATGCGCTGATCGAAGCCATGCCGCTGTGCATCATTCTTCATGACGCGCACACCAAGGAGATCCTCTGGGCCAACGCTGCGGCCCTGGCGGCGCTGGGCTTTACTCTGGAAGAACTGACCCCGCTGAAAGCCCCGGACATGACCCGCGACGCGCCGAAGTACCGGCGCTCCGTTGGCCTGCGCTGGCTGGAAGGCGCCGCACGCACCGGGCAACGTGCCATCGAGTGGTGCTATCGCTCCAAGCAGGGCGTGGAGATTCTGTCCGAGGCGGTGGCGACCCTGGTCCACCTGGACGGCCGCGATGTGCTGATGGTGCAATTCCGCGACATCTCCAAAGAAGACAAGGTCAAGCGCGACCTCAAGCGCTTCGAAAGCCGGCTCAAGGCTTTTATGCAGGATCTGGCCGAGGGCGTGGCGGTGCTCGGGCCGCAGGGTGATATCCGTTTTATCAGCGACTCCGGCGCCCACTTGCTCCACGGCGAAGAACAGCATCTATTGGGCGAAAACTTCCTCGCCTGGTGCGACGAGACTTCGCGCCAACGCCTGCTGCAGCAACTGAGCAATGTGTCGCCGGAACACGCCCCCTTCGCCGTGCACTATCGGGTGCAACGGCGCGACGGTGAATGGCGCTGGCATGACGCGACCTGCCGCTATATCGAAATCGAGGACGACCTGGCCGGCCACCTGCTGCTGTTCCGCGACGTCACCGAGCAGGTGCAGGCCGAAGAAGCACGGCGCCTCAGTGAACAAAAACTCGAATACCTGGCACGCTACAACGCCATGGGCGAAATGGCGGTGGCGATTGCCCACGAACTCAGTCAGCCACTGGCCGCGACCCGCAACTTTATCGAAGGTGCGGTGATTCGCCTGGGCGCCAGCGCCGCCACCGACCAGGGCGTCACCTGGGGTTTACAGAGCGCCGTACGGCAAATCGAGCATGCCTCGGTGATCATCAAGAGCGTGCGCGACTACGTGGTCAAGCTGGAGCAGAGCGAGGAGCAGGTCGACCTCAATGAGCTGCTGGGCGAAACCCAGTACTTCATCAGCCTGCGTGCCGACCCGAGCCGGGTCCGCGTGGAAATCGTCCCCTCGCCCACGCCGCTGCGGGTCAGTTGCGAAAAAGTGCTGATCGGCCAGGTCATCCTCAACCTGGCCTTCAACGCCATCGAAGAAATGGCCGACCTGCCAATCGAACGGCGGCTGTTGCGTATCCATGCCAGCCAGGACCAGGGCGTGGCATTGGTGCGAATCGAAGACAGTGGCCGAGGCATCCAGGCCCAGGCGCAGGAGAAGCTGTTCGACGGCTTTTTCTCGTCCAAGGTCAGCGGCAACGGCATCGGCCTGGCGCTGTGCAAGAACATCATCGGCCGTCATCGGGGCGATATCTGGGCGCAAAACCTCGAGCCGTGCGGCGCGGTGTTCAGCTTCTCCCTGCCGCTTTCAGCCCCGCGCTGAGCCCGTCCTGTCAGGCGCTTATGCCGGTTTGATGACACTGGCACAGACACACAAACACTTGGCAGGCAGGGCAATTCTCCCGCCGGCGGCGCGGACTAGAATCAAACCGTGAAAATCTGCCAAAGCACCCGCGATCCGCGTTACCAACAATTCAGGAAGTTCCCCTTATGCGAACAAACAGGATCTCCGTACAGTCAGCGCTAGGCCTGAGCCTGCTTGTACTCGGTTTGAACAGTGCCCGCGCTGATCTGCCGCCGGACACCATTGGCCAGACTGTGCTGGCATTCCCCCCGGAAGCGCACCGCGCGTTCGTAGTCGATGTCGAGTTCGAAAGCTTCGTCGCGGGCCGCGTGACCGTGGTCGACCCGGACCAGAAACGCGTGCTGGGCATGGTGCCGACCGGTTTCGCCGCGCCGTCGACCTTGAGCCATGACAAGAAGACCCTCTACAGCGCCGACATCTGGTATTCCCGTGGCACCCGTGGCGTGCGCACCGACGTGCTGACCGCCTGGGACAGCTCGACCCTGTCGCCAGCCTGGGAAGTACTGATCCCGAACAAGCGCGCCGAGTCGCTGACCCAGCGCTACGGGCTGAAGACCAGCGGCGACGACAAGTTCGTCTACGTCTACAACTTCACCCCGTCGACCTCGGTGACTGTGGTCGATACCCAGGCCAAGGCAGTGGCGACGGAAATCGCGATCCCCGGCTGCGTGCTCAACTACCCGGTGGGCAACCGCCGCTTCGCCTCGCTGTGCGGCGACGGCAGCCTGCAGGTGGTGACCCTCAACGACCAGGGCCAGGAAACCGCCCGCAGCCGCACGCCGTTCTTCGACCCGAACGCAGAAAGACTGGTGGAGCGCGCGGTCAACGTCGGCGACACCTACTACTTCACCACCACGACCGGCACTGTGCGCCCGGTGGATTTCGCCGGTGATGCACCGAAGATTCTGCCGTCCTGGTCGCTGGTGTCCGAGGAAGAGAAGAAGGCCGGCTGGGCCCCGGGCGGCTGGCAGCTGATGGCCGTGGCGCCTAAGCTGGATCGTCTGTACGTGCTGATGCACGACGCCCACGAACCAATGAAATGGGAAGACCCGAGCACGCTGATCTGGGCGTTCGATCTCAAGACCCACAAAAAGGTCGGCACCCTGGAAGCGCCGGTTCCGGTATGGAGCATGCAAGCCACTGGCGACGACAAACCGCTGCTGCTCGGCGCCGACGTGGAAGGCGGTCTGCAGATCTTTGACCTGAAGACCAACACACACACTGGCAGCATGGCCAAGGTCGCAAAAACCGCGACTCAGGTCATGAGTTACTAAGAGGTTCGGCCATGCACATCGATCCGATCTTCATCATTGCCAGCGCCATCGCCATCGCGGTGTTGCTGGCCAGTGCCGCGACCCACAAGGTCCGTGCACCGGCACGCTTCGCCCGGCAACTGGCGGATTACCAACTGCTGCCCCAGGCGCTGGTGCGTCCAAGTGCACGCCTGGTTCCGGTAGTGGAGCTGGGCATTGCCTTCGCCCTGCTGGTGCCGGTCAGCCGTAGCTGGGCCGCACTCGCGGCGGCTGGCTTGCTGGCGCTGTACGCCGCCGCCATCGGTATCAACCTGTGGCGCGGTCGTGCCGACATCGACTGCGGTTGCGCCGGGCCTGACCAGGCCCAGCCATTGCGTCCGGTGTTGCTGGCGCGCAACAGCGCGCTGGTGGCCCTGGCGTTGCTGGCCAGCGTGGCACCGGTGGCCCGCGACCTGACCCTGTTCGACGGTTTCGTGACCCTCGCCGCTGCCGCTGTCGCGCTGCTGATCTACGCCGCCGCCGATGGCTTGCTGGCGAACTCCCCTCTTCTGCTCAAATTGATTGGTAGGTAATCAAAATGGAAGGCTTGATCGTTTCCAACATTCTGCTCTGGGTTTTATTGGTGGCCGTGGCGTTCGTCGTCATGGGCCTGGTTCGTCAGATCGGTGTCCTCCATGGACGCCTGGCGCCAGCCGGCGCGCTGATGGTCGACAAAGGCGTGGCGGTCAATGAACAGGCACCGCAAATCACTGCCAGCGACCGCAAGGGCCGCCCGGTGAACTTCGGTTATGCCGGCGAGAAATCGCAACTGTTGTTCTTCCTCTCGCCGACCTGCCCGATCTGCAAGTCGCTGCTGCCGGCGATCAAGTCTATCGCCAAGGAACAGGCTGGCACCCTCGACGTGGTGTTCGTCAGCGATGGCGACATGGACGCCCAGCAAGCGCTGATCCGCGAGCACAAACTCGAAGACGCCACCTACGTGGTCGGCCCGGAAGTCGGCATGACGTATCAGATCGGCAAACTGCCGTACGCCGCGCTGATCGACAAGGCCGGCACCCTGCGCGCCAAAGGCCTGGTCAACTCCCGCGAGCACCTGGACAGCCTGTTCGAGGTCGAGCACCTGAAACACGCCACCCTGCAGCAGTACCTCAACGCGCAGCCCCACGACCATGACCACGGCCACGGCCATAGCCACTGATAAGGCAGGGAGACCTTTATGAAACTGCTGGATCTGTTGTTTGAGCGCTCCACCCGCCGTGTCGCCGACACCACCTCGCGGCGCAAATTGCTGTCGCGCATGGGCTCGCTGATGGTCGCCGGTGCCGCCCTGCCCCTGCTGCTGCCACTGGATCGCACCAGCAAGGCGCTGGCCGCCACCGACCCGAAAGCCGGTGACCCGGGCGATCCGAACAGCTGCGACTACTGGCGCTACTGCTCCATCGACGGTTTCCTGTGCAGCTGCTGCGGCGGTTCGGTGACGTCCTGCCCACCTGGCACCGAAGCCTCGCAAGTGACCTGGATCGGCACCTGCCGCAACCCGGCCGACGGCAAGGACTACATCATTTCCTACAACGACTGCTGTGGTAAGCAAAGCTGCGCCCAGTGCGCCTGCACCCGCAACGACAGTGAAGAACCGGCCTACCGCCCGTTCAACAACAACGATGTGAACTGGTGCCTGGCCGCCAAATCCCACATCTACCACTGCACCGTCTCGATCATCCGCGGCGTCGCCGTTTAAACCTGCTCGTTTCGCCGGGAGCGCCTGCTCCCGGCTTTTTTTTCAGTCCTGCATTGTTTTTTATTGGCTACACAGACCTGGGGTTTGTCATGAGTAAATTGCTCCTCATCGCGCTGATCTGCTCCCTGAGCGCCCCAACCGCCTTCGCCCGCGCCATCCCCGTCCCGGGCCAGCGCCATGCACCGGGCAACGAAGCGCCGCAAACCCCGATCGCCCAAGCGGGCTACAGCGTCGGCGTGAACTACCAGTTGCAATGCGCCGGTTGCCATCTGGGCGACGGCAGCGGTTCAGCCGCCAACGACACGCCGCGGATGAAAGGTTTTGTCGGCAACTTCCTGAAAGTACCGGGTGGGCGCGAGTTTCTCGTGCGTGTGCCGGGCATGTCGCAATCGGCACTGGACAACGCGCAACTGGCCGACCTGCTCAACTGGCTGATGCGTGAAGACGGCATGGCCGGCAGCAGTCGCCCGGCGAATTACCAGCCGTACACGGCTGAAGAAGTCACCCAGCTGCGTGCCCAGACCATGCTCAACCTGCCGGGCACCCGCAGCGAGTTGATCAAGGCCATGCGCGCGCAAGGCATCGCGATTGATGACGGGATGAATTACTGAGGCTGGTGTACCGGCGCGACGGCAACCGGGGCTTCACTCGCGGCGCCGGTTGCCGACGCCAGCCGCACCGAATTACGCCCCAGCTCCTTGGCCTCGTACAGCGCCGCGTCGGCCCTGGCCAACAAGCTCGCCGGGCTGTCGCCAGCAGCCGGTATGCCGCAGCACACACCGATACTGATGCGCACCGGGATGCTTGCCTGATCATACTGCGCCGGGTGCTCGGCCAATGAGGCACGCAGGTCGTCAAGGACGCTCATGGCGCCTTCGGCATTGGCGCAGGGCAACAACAGCAAAAACTCCTCGCCGCCATAGCGACCAATGCTGTCGGACTTGCGCAGGCGTCGGGTCAGATGATTGACGCAGTGGCAAATCACCTCATCGCCCGCCAGGTGACCGTACTCATCGTTGATTTGCTTGAAGTGGTCGATGTCGATCATCGCCACCGCCAGGCACGATTCTTCGCGACGCGAACGCTCCACTTCCTTGGCGAATTGCTCAATGATCGCTCGGCGGTTAAGAATGCCGGTCAACACATCGCGCAGGGCCAGGTGCTGCAACAACGATTCGCTGCGCTCTTTGGCCATCAGCACCAAGCCGAGGGAAATCATCATCGCGGTGAAGGTGCCGATACTGACCGAGAGGGTCTGCTTGAGGTTGCTCACGTCATAGCGCATCTCGGCAGCGCCACCGCCGAGCACCGCGACAACGCGCATGCCCAGACCAATCAGGCTGATGCTCGAACCGATGATCAACAGCATGCGCGCCCGACCCTGGGCCGGCACGTAGCGCAGTGTCCAATGGATGATCAGGCTGCACTGCAGCATCAACACCAATGTGGCGGCGAGCATGCGCGGCTCAAGGGTATCGATCAGGCTGATCATTGCAAGCAACATCACCGCGGGCGGCGCGAACACCCGCCACCAGGGCACCGGCAGCTCGACAATGCGGAACACACTGGCGCCATAACAGGCCAGCGCGAGGGCCAGCAGACTGTTGGCCAGGCCGTAGGTAAACCACAGCGGTGCATGTCCGTAGAAGGTGTAGCCGACGTAGGCCAGGGCATGGGCGAGCAAACCGAAACCGATGGTCAGCAAACCGTCACCCCGGTTGAACTGACCCACCAGAATCAGACAGAACGCCATGATCGTCGCCACTAACGCGACGCAGGCAAACAGCGTGGGGGTATGGGCAATCATCGGACTTCACCGGGCGCTGGCATTCACCTCAGGTTAGGCCATTCGGCTCGCCTGACTGAAAGATCTCAGCCACAGGCAGAACAAACCGGCCGTCAGCGGCGGCCAGACGAGGAACGCGGCCTCGCGGTAGTCGAACATTTCGTAAATGACCCGCGACAGATCGATGTCCGCGCTGATCGCTACCTGAAATAGCGCGTTGCCCATGATCAGGCAGAACATCCCCACGCCCATGGCCCCCAACACAAACAGCGTCCTTTCCAGCAGGATCTTCTGACCATCATTCATCGCAACGTCCCTGATCGTAGTGTGGGGCATGAGTCTTTTCTGGCCAGCTTTACGGGGGCTGTACCTGAGGTTGGCGATGTTAAAATATCAGAATGCCATTAGTGCAGACAGTACTTCGTAGTGGATGCGGGGGCGTATTTTTTGACGCCAGAAAAGGCAGGCGGTGCGGCGGATTGAACGTAAATACATCCAAGCGCTGATGGGGCATGCGGACGAGACGATGACGAAACACTATCCCATCGCCCGGTCATCAAGATGGCCAGACGCCGACTTTGCCCGCTTGGTGGTACGGTAGTGGCTCTTTAGCAACTAACTCGAGTTCAGCATGAGTCCCCATCCGACAACAGATAACGCACTACGTGTTGCGCTGATTACAGGATCCACTTCCGGTATCGGCGCAGCCATCGCTCGTGTATTAAGCCAGGCAGGCTATGCGGTGATCCTGCATTCGCGAAGTTCTGCTGATACGGGACGCGCTATGGCTGCCGAAATGAAGCGAGCTATTTACGTTCAAGCTGATCTTGCTATCGAAGCCGACAGAGTCAGGCTCATAAAAGAGGCGATCGCCGCGTGGGGGCAGCTCGATGTATTGGTCAATAACGCCGGCATCAGCAGAGTTATTCCGCACAGCGACCTTGCCTCTGCCACTTCGGATGTGTGGCACGAGCTTAACGAGATTAATGTCGTGGCGCCGTTCCATCTAGTCGCATTGGCCGAGTCGGCATTGCGCGATGCCGCCCGTTACCGCCGAGCAGGTTGCGTCGTAAACATCAGTTCACATGCCGGTGTCCGCCCCAAGGGCGCATCCATTCCCTACGCGGTGAGCAAAGCTGCTCTCAATCACATGACCCGCTTGCTTGCGGTGTCGCTCGGGCCGGACATTCGCGTAAACGCTGTGGCGCCTGGCTTGGTCGACACGCCTCTGACCGCAGAGTGGACAGAGGCGCAGGAGTTATGGCGAGTTCGCGCACCTATGCGAAAGGCCGCTAGCCCAGACGACATCGCGAAAGCGGTCGCAATGTTGGTTGACTCTGACTACTTAACTGGCGAGATACTCCTGTCTGACGGCGGATTGAATTTGACGTAGACCGACTCTAACCACGCAGGAAGCAAAGACAACGAAAGACATTGTGATTACCGTAGTGAATTTCTTCGCCTGGGCAGGAATCATCGTTGCAACGGTTGTGGGGTATTTCGCAATGAAGGGCAACTACGAGTACATCGGTGCCCTGATTGGCTTCGCCGTTGGCTGCCTAGGCTCTGGAGTGTGGTTTGTACTCTCGGCAATTCATCAGAATATCCAAACCATCCGAGACATTGCGGTCAAGCAATCGCAAGGCTGATCACAACCTTCAACACCCGCCCCACCACAGCCAACCCAAAGCAAAATCCGATCCGAAAATGAACTGATATCGGCGTTCACATTACCCAGTGTGAACGAACCCGATATTTTGTGAACGTTCTGTAGGAATCCAAGACAACAAAAAAGGGCCCACCTTTCGGTGAGCCCTTCTAGACCGCCCAGCAGAGCGGATTTTGTTTGGTAGGCGCGATTGGACTCGAACCAACGACCCCCACCATGTCAAGGTGGTGCTCTAACCAACTGAGCTACGTGCCTGCTGTGAGGCGGCATTCTACGGAATTCCGGAGGGGTGTCAACACCTTTTTTTCAGCTAACCCTATGAATATGCAAAATATTTAATTTCGGCCCGACAAACCTGGAATTCCGCTGACTGGTCGTGGGTTTTTAACTCGGGTAGGATCAGTGCACTCGTAAAATATATTCAACAGAGGCTGCAGGAATGGCGAACACTCCTTATCCGCAATCCTATTATGCCGCGTCGGCCAACCCTGCCCCGTCGCGCCCTTCCCTGCAGGACGATGTGGAAACCGACGTCTGTGTGATTGGCGCCGGTTATACCGGGTTGTCCAGTGCCCTGTTTCTGCTGGAGAACGGTTTTCGAGTGACAGTGCTGGAGGCGGCCAGGGTGGGGTTCGGCGCTTCGGGGCGTAATGGCGGGCAGATCGTTAATAGCTACAGCCGTGACATTGATGTTATCGAGCGCACTGTCGGGCCCAAGCAGGCGCAGTTGCTCGGGCAGATGGCGTTTGAGGGTGGGCGGATCATTCGCGAACGGGTGGCGCGTTATCAGATTCAGTGCGATTTGAAGGATGGCGGTGTGTTCGCCGCGATCACCAGCAAGCAGATGGCGCATCTGGAAGCGCAGAAGCGTCTTTGGGAGCGTTTTGGTCATACTCAGCTTGAGCTTCTGGACCAACAGCGCATCCGTGATGTGGTCGCCTGCGAGCAGTA
The DNA here is from genome assembly GCF_019212185.1 of Pseudomonas fluorescens. Classification (NCBI taxonomy): domain Bacteria; kingdom Pseudomonadati; phylum Pseudomonadota; class Gammaproteobacteria; order Pseudomonadales; family Pseudomonadaceae; genus Pseudomonas; species Pseudomonas fluorescens. Next base: position 2,296,460 of record NZ_CP078138.1, on the reverse strand, counting down.
CGTCGGCGGCATGCTGGACATGAGTGGCGGGCATATCCATCCGCTCAATCTGGCCTTGGGTGAAGCGGCGGCCGTCGAATCACTGGGCGGCACTATTTATGAACAGTCGCCGGCGGTGCGCATCGAGCGCGGCGCCAATCCGGTGGTGCATACTCCGGGCGGCAAGGTGCGGGCCAAATTCGTCATAGTCGCCGGCAACGCCTACCTGGGTAATCTGGTCCCCGAGCTGGCGGCCAAGTCCATGCCATGTGGGACCCAGGTGATTACCACCGAGCCTCTGGGCGATGCCCTGGCCAACAGTCTGTTACCACAGGATTACTGCGTCGAGGACTGCAACTACTTGCTCGACTACTACCGCCTCACCGCCGACAAACGCCTGGTTTTCGGTGGCGGCGTGGTGTACGGCGCGCGGGATCCAGCGAACATCGAAGCGATCATTCGGCCGAAAATGCTCAAGGCCTTCCCGCAACTCAAGGACGTGAAGATCGACTACGCCTGGACTGGCAATTTCCTGCTGACCTTGTCGCGCTTGCCGCAAGTCGGGCGCCTGGGTGACAACATCTACTATTCCCAGGGTTGCAGCGGCCATGGCGTGACTTACACCCACCTGGCGGGCAAGGTGCTGGCCGAAGCCTTGCGTGGTCAGGCCGAACGCTTTGATGCCTTTGCCGATCTGCCGCACTACCCCTTCCCTGGCGGGCAACTGCTGCGGACGCCGTTTGCGGCGTTGGGGGCTTGGTATTACGGGTTGCGGGACAAGTTTGGTTTTTGATTGGGTGGAGCAGGCAGCCTGTAAAGGCTGCCTGGCGCATCAGCTATAAACCGGCCAACTCTCGACGATCTTGCCGCCGCGCACGCCCAGTAAATCACCGAACTGCAGCAACACCGACTCAGTCTGCATCGGTCGCAGGAACACCTGGTCGTCCACTTCCAGGCCGACCGCGGTCGAACCATTGACCATTTCCTGATTGGAACTGCGTCCGTACAGGCCGTTGCTCTGCAAGCCGGCTGGCGATTCGTATTCGGCCATCCAGTTACCGCCATAGATGAAGTAGGTCTCGCGCTGGTTGGCGTCCCACCAGGAAAACAGCTTCGACTTACCGTCCAGTGCCGGAATTCGCACCGCGCCGGTACGCTTCAACACCGGCGTGGCAATCCAACTGGCCGGCACATGCTCGGTCAGCGATGGCAAATCGTAATGAGTCGGCTTGAGCATGGCCGTCCCCACCGACACCTCGCTGCTCAGCGATTCCTTTTCATGTATGCGATAGCTCGGGCTGCCGGCAGTGTTGAGCGTGAGGTCGGCGCGCCAAAGATCGGCGAACTGCTGCCGGGTGAAGTCCACGGCGTTGTTGTACTGCTGCATGACCTTGGCAAACAACTCGTCGGCGCTGCCGAGGATGCCCGGCACGCCCATGCCGACAAAGGGGTCGTAACCCATGAAACCGGCAAACTCCAGGTGCTGCGGGTTGGCGCGGATCAAACCAAGCATCTGGCCCAGGGTTGCGTTGTCGGCCACGCCTCCACGGTGCAGACCAACATCCAGTTCAATATTGATCCGCAACCGCGTGCTCAGGCCTTGAGCCAGCGCCAGGTATTGCTGCAGATGTGCCGGCGTATCGAGCAGCCACTGCAACTGTCGCGCGGGATCGAACGGCCCTTTGTGGGTCTTATAGAACAACTCGGCGGAACGCACCGGTAGGGGCTTGCCCAGCAGGATGTCGGACTGTGGGAACGTCAGCGCATCGTGGTTTAGAAACGGCTGATGAAACGACATCAAACGCTGTGTGCCGGCACGCTTACAGATGTAGGCCAACAGTCCCGGTGCTGGCAGGGATTTCTCCACCAGCCGCAGGTGTTTGCCGCCACGCTGCACCGATTGCATGACCACATCGATGTTGTGATCGAGCCGATCGAGGTCGATCAGCAGCACCGGACGCATCGGTCCGTGGTATTTCAGTTCTTGATTCAAGGTGCGGAAGTAATCGGTATAGGCGGCGCCCCGATTCCCTGGACGCAACAGCGCACCGACGCCAACCAGCAATGCACCAACGCCCACGACGCCGCCGATGAAATGCCTGCGATTAAGGGCCATCAGCTCACTCCCAGGATCGATGACAGATGGGCGTTGAGAAGCTTGCCCTCGGGGTCCAGCGCCTGGCGGACCTCACGGAATTCCTGCCAGCGCGGGTACAACGCCTGCAGGTTGCGCGCATTCAGGCTATGCAATTTGCCCCAGTGCGGGCGACCGGCGTACTTCCAGAAGATCGGCTCGATGGCGGCAAAGAAATTGTGATGGTCCATCTGGTAGTGCTGGTGCACCGAGATTGAACAGCTGTCGCGGCCCTCGAACATGCTCAAGGCAATGTCGTCGGCTTTGACGTAGCGGTACTCGATCGGAAACCAGGTGCGCAGGTCCTTGTCGGTGATCAGCTTGATGATCTCGCGCAGGCACGCGGGGCCATGTTCAGCAGGCACGGAATATTCCATTTCGTTGAATCGCACCGTTCGCACGTTGGCGTAGATATCGTAGGAATCCCCTACTCGATCCTCGAAGTCAGCGATATGTCGCAGGCTGTTGAGCAAAGTGCGACGGGTGTCAGGGAAATCACTGACGTACTTGTCGAACTTCTCGATCAGATTGACGAACTCGTTGCCGCCCTCCTCGTCAGGACTGACCGGCGGCGTGGCCGGGTCGGTGGTTTCGTTGAGGGCCATTGACAGGGCGTAGTCGGAATGGGTCACCACCAGCATTTCCCAGTGCTGGTTTTCGCGGGTGTTCTTCTCCACGTCTTCCAGCAGTTCCTCGGTCTTGGCGATCCATTGGTGCTCGCGCAAGCGGTACGCCGGGCGATTTTGCATGCGCACCCTGGTGACAATGCCCAGGGCGCCCAATGACACCCGAGCGGCGTTGAACACCTCGGGATGATGCTGGCTGTCGCAATCGAGCACCTGGCCGCTGGCCGTGACCAATTGCAGGCCCGCCACATAAGCGGAATAGGACTGGAAATTCTTGCCGGTGCCGTGGGTCGAGGTGGAGATAGCACCCGCCAGGGTCTGGTAATCGATGTCGGCCATATTGCTCAGACCCTGGCCGACTTCTTTCAACGCTTGTCCCATGCGCGACATCGGTGTGCCAGCGCCAAACTCGGCCTGCAGAGTGGCGGCATCGTGACTGAGCAGGCCACTGAAATTGCTCAGCGACAACAGCGTGCCATCGGTGGGCACCAAGGCGCTGAAGGAATGCGCCGATCCTACCGGGCGAATCTTGCCCGGTGCGCTGCCAATAACCTGCACCAGTTCATCCAGATCCTTGGGCGCCAGTCGCGCCTCGGGCAGGCAGCTCTGGGCGCCCGACCAGTTGCGCCAGGGAATCAATCGGGGCGCACGCACCAGTTGGGCCAGCACCGGGTTGCTGCTCAAGGCCGTGAGCGCCCCGACGATACTGGCACGCTGTAAAAGCTGACGTCGCGTGAGGTCCATCGTCATCCATCCTGGCTGTGAGACTTATTGGAATTGTTGGCCGGACATGAAGCTGATCAACGCGAGGAAATCCTCCTCGGAACACTGCATGCACATGCCCATCGGCGGCATGCCGTTGTGGCCATTGATCGTGTGGTCCAGCAGGGTGTCGGCGCCCTGCTCAATACGCGGTTTCCACGCGGCCAGGTCGCCGGTCATCGGCGCCCCCGAGGCCGGGTTGGCGTGGCACAGCTTGCAGCTGCTGTCGTAGGTGCGTGCCAGTGCAGTGTCGGCGGGCACGGCACTGGCAGCCTGCGCACGCGTGTCGGTACTTTTCGGCTCCTCGCCACAGGCGCCCAGCACGGCGACCAGGAGCAGCAACAGCCACTTGGCGGATGATCGCTGCGGTGCTGCTCGAAACGCTCTGCCCATGATGTTCCCCACTGGTTTCGACGCCTAGGCGGTGATGACGGCTGAAGCTCAACACTAAGCCAGTCACCGCCGCCGGCTGAGGTCATTGTGGGTCATCAAGGGGGGCTTTGAAGGCCAGTCATGCTGGCTTGGATGTGACTGTTTGTTACATCGCCAGCCCGGGATTTGGACTACGCTAGCTCGACACACTTTCAGCAAAACCCCTCTAGCCTGCGCTTCAGCGGGTCATTCTGGTAAAAAACCGGGTTCAAGGCGTATAACCGATACAGCGATTGTTCGCCTGCACAATAGCCCAACGACTTTGCGTCACCCATCTTCAGTACGGGGTAGCCCATGAGCACCGAAAGTATCCTCAGCACACTGTTTCCGGCCCTCAGCGATATTCCTGAACAGTACCGTCCGGGCAAACCCTTTGAGCAACGCGACTATTTGGTCGACGGCACCCTGCGTACCTGGAACGGCCCGCTGGCCACCGTACGCAGCCCGGTGTACCTGGACGTCGACGGCGTCGATGAGCAAGTGATCCTGGGCAGCACGCCACTGTTGGATGCGGAGACGGCGCTGACCGCCCTCGACGCCGCCGTACGCGCCTACGATCGCGGCCAGGGCAGTTGGCCGACCATGCGCGTGGCGGAGCGAATCCAGCACGTCGAAACGTTCCTGGCGCGCATGCGCGAACAGCGCGAGGCGGTGGTCAAACTGCTGATGTGGGAAATCGGCAAGAACCTCAAGGATTCCGAGAAAGAGTTCGATCGCACCTGCGATTACATCGTCGACACCATCAACGCCCTCAAAGAACTCGACCGTCGTTCCAGCCGTTTTGAACTGGAGCAGGACACCCTCGGCCAGATCCGCCGCGTACCGCTGGGTGTCGCGCTGTGCATGGGACCTTACAACTATCCGTTGAATGAGACCTTCACCACCCTGATTCCGGCGCTGATCATGGGCAACACCGTAGTGTTCAAGCCGGCCAAGCTCGGCGTGCTGTTGATCCGGCCGCTGCTGGAGGCGTTCCGCGACAGCTTCCCGGCCGGGGTAATCAACGTCATCTACGGCAGCGGCCGCGAAACCGTCAGCGCACTGATGGCCAGTGGCAAGATCGACATCTTTGCTTTTATCGGCACCAACAAGGCCGCCAGCGACCTGAAAAAACTCCACCCCAAGCCCCATCGCCTGCGCGCCGCCCTGGGCCTGGATGCGAAGAACCCCGGCATCGTCCTGCCTGAGGTCGATCTCGACAACGCGGTCAACGAAGCTGTGACCGGCTCGCTGTCGTTCAACGGCCAGCGCTGCACAGCATTGAAAATCCTCTTCGTGCATGAGGATGTGGTCGACGCGTTCATCGACAAATTCAACCACAAGCTCGCCACCCTCAAGCCCGGCATGCCGTGGGAAAACGGCGTGGCACTGACCCCGCTCCCGGAGTCAGGCAAGGTCGATTACCTGCATGCACTGGTAGACGACGCCGTGCGTAAAGGCGCCAAGGTGATCAATGCCAACGGCGGCCAGGCCCGCGGCTCGTTCTTTTATCCGGCCGTGCTGTACCCGGTAACGACCGAGATGCGTGTCTATCAGGAAGAACAATTTGGCCCGGTGGTGCCAATCGTGCCTTATCGTGATCTGGATACGGTGATTGACTACGTACTTGAGTCAGACTTCGGACAGCAGTTAAGCCTGTTCGGCACCAACCCTGCCGAAGTGGGAAAACTGGTCGACACCTTTGCCAACCAGGTCGGGCGCATCAACATCAATGCCCAGTGCCAGCGCGGTCCGGACACCTTCCCGTTCAATGGACGGAAAAATTCGGCCGAAGGTACTTTGTCGGTGCATGATGCCTTGCGTACTTTCTCGATTCGCACGCTGGTGGCGACCAAGTTCCAGGAGCGCAACAAGGATTTGATCAGCGACATCATCCGCGGCCGGGAGTCGAGCTTCCTGACAACCGACTACATTTTCTAAATCAGCCCCAAAGGACCCAATGCCCAGCCGATGACTGCCCTATCGTCCCGCTTGCCACCCTTGCTGCGGCGCTTGTTGCGGCCCGTGCTCGACCCTTACCGGCGTTATCGCAACGCCCGGGTGATCCACGCGGTAAGGGTCTCGCTGGGATTGCTGGCAACTATCCTGCTGACCACCGGGATCAACCTGCCTCATGGTGAATGGGCCTCGGTGACCATGCTGGTGGTCATCGGCGGCCTGCAGCATCACGGCAACATCGGCAAAAAGGCCGCGGAGCGTGCCCTTGGCACCCTGATCGGTGCCGGTGTGGGCCTGCTACTGGTGCTGCAGCAGGCCTGGCTCGGACTGCCGTGGCTGACCTACTTTTGCATGTCGGTGGTGTGCGGGTTTTTCTCTTACCACGCCATTGGCAAAGGCGGATACACCGCGTTGCTCTCGGCGATTACCGTATTTATCGTCGCCGGCCATGGTGACAACGTGGTCACCGACGGCCTGTGGCGCACGGTCGACATCCTGATCGGCATCGTCCTGGCCCTGGCGTTCTCTTTCGCCCTGCCGCTGTACGCGGTGTACTCCTGGCGCTACAAACTGGCCGGCGCCTTGCGTGACTGCGCGAGCCTCTACAGCCGCATCATCAGCGGCCAATCGGTGACCGACGATCACTACCTCAAGCTGCTCGGCGGCCTCAATGGGGCGATGGTGCAACTGCGCTCGCTGATGCCATCGGTGTCCAAGGAGGTGCGCATCTCCATGACCCAGCTCGACGCCCTGCAACGCAACTTGCGCCTGAGCGTCAGCACCCTGGAGATCCTCGCCAACACTCGCCCCGATCCCCGTGATGAACAGGCGCTGGCGCAGATGCAACTGGCATTGAAAGCCGAACACCGGGAGATTCGCCGCTTGTTGATCGGCATGGCCCGCGCCCTGCAGTCGGGCTCGACCGAGCGTCTACAGCGCAGCGTCGAGCAACCGCCCTTGGCGAGCGCGATGGATACACCGGTGTACAGCGCCCTCGACGGCTATCGACTGCTGACCCGGCAGTTGGCCAACAACCTCAACGACATGGCTGGACGCCTGGTGAAGTCGGCGCCGGACTGGAAGATCTGAATGCCGGTCATTGCGTGACCGCCTTGCGTGCTCCGCTGCCCCAGCCTTGCTGCATCCCCGCCGCAGCCAGCAGAATGGCGACCACGCCGACCCACTGCAGCAACTCCAGGCGATGACCAAAGGCGAACCAGTCAACGAAAATGGCTGCAATCGGGTAGATAAATGACAGGGCGCCGGTCAGGGCCGTCGGCAGTTTCTGGATCGCCCCGTAAAGCAGGACATACATCACACCGGTGTGGACGATCCCCAGGGTCAGCAGGCTGGCCCATGCGCCCGATTGTTGCGACAAGGGCGACCAGTTGGCCCAGGGCGCCAGCAACAGCACCCCGGTGCACACCTGAATCAGCGCAATCAAATGCGGTGGCGTGCCGGTCAGGCGCTTGATGATCAACGCGGCAAAGGCATACAACAAGGCTGCGCCAAGAGCCAGGGCAATCCCCAGCAGGTACTGGCCGCCACCCTCGCCCTGCTGGCCATGGGCGCTGACGATCGCCAGCATGCCGAGAAACGAAACCCCAAGCCAGAACAGCTTCTGCGCGGTAATTTTCTCGCCGAGAAAGATCGCCGCCAGCCCGACCAGCATAAACGGCTGAACGTTGTACACCGCCGTGCCGATGGCAATCGAGGCCCGGGAATAGGAGGCAAACAGCAGCACCCAGTTGCCGACAATGGCCACGCCACTGAGTACGGCGAGCAAAAAGGTGGTGCGACTCAGGATCCCCGGACGCAGGAAGCCGAACACCGCGCAGATCAGCAGCAAGGTCGCGGCACCGAACACGCAGCGCCAGAACACCACGTCCAGCACCGGCTGGCCCGAGACCAGCACGAACCAGCCAATGGTCCCGGAAATCAGCATGGCGGCAGTCATTTCCAGCGAGCCGCGACGTAAGGTGTTGTCCATGATCGAATCCTCGAAGTGAGCCCACAGTATGCTCATCCAGGCACCGGCTGCTCCATGGCTAAATGCAGGCTAAACTGCTGGTTCACCTTTTTTATAAAGGCATATCAGCTTTTTTGCCTTACCGAGGTTCAGATGACTGACGATATCGATCAAATGCTGATTGCCGCACTCATGGAAGACTCGCGGCGCTCGCTCAAGGCCCTGGCGCAGATCAGCGGCCTGTCTTCTCCCAGCGTCGCCGAGCGCCTGCGTCGCCTGGAAGAGCGCGGTGTGCTCAAGGGCTATACGGTAGAGATCGACCCCAAGTGCTTCGGTTATCAACTGCAGGCCATCGTGCGCATCCGCCCGCTGCCCGGGCAGTTACAGAACGTCGAACGGCAGATCCAGGCCATCCCCGAGTTCACCGAGTGCGACAAGGTCACCGGCGATGACTGCTTCATCGCGCGGCTCCACGTGCGCTCGATGGAGCAGCTCGACACCCTGCTCGACCGCCTCAACAGCTACGCCGAGACCAACACCGCCATCGTCAAGAAGACGCCGGTCAAACGCCGCCTGCCGCCGATGGCCTGAGCAGCCGGCCACAAAAAAACCCGCTGCGAGGCGGGTTTTTTCATTTCAGGGCGATCCGATCAGTCGTCGCGACCCATGATGCCGAACAGCTGCAACAAGCTGATGAACAGGTTGTAGATCGATACATACAGGCTGATGGTCGCCATGATGTAGTTGCGCTCGCCGCCATGGATAATGGCGCTGGTCTGGAACAGGATGCAGACCGAGGAAAACAGCACGAAGCCCGCGCTGATCGCCAGTTGCAGACCGCTGATCTGGAAGAACATGCTCGCCAGCACCGCGCCCAGCAGGACGAAGAAACCGGCGGTAATGAAACCACCGAGGAAGCTCATGTCCTTGCGAGTGATCAGTACATAGGCCGACAGGCCGCCGAACACCAGGGCGGTCATCGCAAAGGCCGAGCTGACCACTTCAGCGCCGCCCTGCATGCCCAGGTAACGGTTGAGGATCGGGCCCAGCAGGAAACCCATGAAACCGGTCAGGGCAAAAGCAGATACCAAGCCCCAGGCCGAATCACGGAGTTTGTTGGTAAGGAAGAACAGCCCGTAGAAGCCGATCAGCACCACGAAGATATTCGGGTACCCAACGCGCATCTGTTGAGCGACAAAGGCCATCACACCACTGAAAGCCAGGGTAAGGGCCAGCAAGCCATAAGTGTTGCGCAGGACGCGGCTAACCTCTAGCTGCTCGACCTGCACGCTGTTGTTAACTGCGTAATCCTGTTCGCGCATGGCGACACTCCTGTAGTTTTGAAACGTTCAGACGCAAAGATCATAACAGACGCTCTGTAACAAGCTATGCAGAGAGTTTGACAGTGTGTTTCATTCGGGTATTATGGCGCCCGCAAAGCAGTTTGGAAGCGTGGCCGAGTGGTTTAAGGCAACGGTCTTGAAAACCGTCGATGGGCAACTATCCTAGAGTTCGAATCTCTACGCTTCCGCCACATTCTTACGACAAAGCCCTGATTATTCAGGGCTTTGTCGTTTCTGGGGTTTGGCCAGAACGGTCATCAGACCTCATCCATGGCTCAATGATTCAGACCTCTTATTGGCGAAGCCGGTACAAAGGCAGAAACGACTCCGAGAGCTCCTTACCCAGCGCCGTAAGCCCATAGCCGGTCCCTGGCCCCCGCCCCGCCACACGTCTACCAATCCACTGACAAAACTCAGCATCCGACCCGCCAAGTGCCAACTACACTGCCCCCGGCTGGCTGCGACTTGAGTTTCCAGCTAACGCCGCGACAGTGAGAGACCGCCTTCAGGTCGTCCATCGGTAGATCCACCTGAGCACCCGCCCCCATGAAAGAACCCATTCGCTACGCCGATTACCTGCACAAGATTGGCTCCGGTCGCCGCGAGATTCCCATGCGCGATCTGGTTTCGGCACCGGTTCGCGGTGCCGATGGCCGCTGGCAGGCCCCGCCGCATAAAGCGGTAAAGCTGCACGCCGGTGAGGTCGTCGCGATTCTCAAGCCCTATCTCAATTCCCGCTTCATGGAGCAATTTCGCGCCGTGGTGCCCCTGGCCCTGTACCTGGCATTGTTCCAGGTCATCATCCTGCGCCAATTGGTCGAGGACGCCTGGCTGGTAACGGGTGGATTGTTCGCGGTGATTGTCGGGCTGATGCTGTTTATGGAGGGCTTGAAACTCGGCCTGATGCCCTTCGGCGAAGTCATAGGCAACAACCTTCCACGCCGATTATCACTGCCGGTAGTACTGCTGGTGACCCTGCTGTTGGGCATCGGCGTGACCTTCGCCGAACCCGCGATCGGTGCGCTGCGTGCCGCCGGACAGAACGTTTCTGCCGAGCGCGCGCCCTACCTGTGGGCGCTGCTCAACCAGTGGACCAGCGAACTGATCCTGGTGGTCGGCGTCTGCGTCGGCCTCGCCGCGGTGATCGGCACGCTGCGATTCCTCTACGGCTGGAGCCTGAAGCCGTTGATCTATTTTTCCCTGGCGCCGGTGTTGCTGCTAACGGTGTACATGCACAGCGACCCTGAGCTGGCCAAGGTGATTGGTCTGGCCTGGGACGCGGGGGCGGTCACCACCGGGCCGGTCACCGTGCCACTGGTGCTGGCACTGGGCATTGGCATTGCGGCGGCCGCCGGCAAGGGCGGCTCCGGGTTGTCCGGATTCGGCATCGTGACCCTGGCCTCGTTGTTTCCGGTGATCGGGGTGATGCTACTGGGCTTGTATGTAGCGTCCGTTTCCTCACCTGCCGAGATCATCGCCGCCGCGCAAGCTGCCAGCGGCGCCACCCAGACGGTTGCGCAATGGCACGAAGTCAGCCCCGGTCTGGAAATTATCTCCGGCATACGCGCCATCGTGCCCCTGGTGATCTTTTTGCTCATCGTGCTGAAGCTGCTGCTGCGCCAAAGCCTGCCGCGACGCCGTGAGATTTTCCTCGGGATCGCCCTGGCCGTGGCGGGCATGTGCGTGTTCAACCTCGGGTTGACCTACGGCCTGTCGAAACTGGGCGGGAGTGCCGGGTCACTGATTCCGGCGGCGTTCATGCAGACGCCGGGGGTCGATGAGTCGCCGCTTTATCTGTATCAGGTGGGTCTGGTCCTGGCCCTGGGCTTTGCCTGGGTGCTTGGCTACGGCGCGACGGTCGCCGAGCCTGCGCTGAATGCACTGGGCGTCACCGCTGAAACCCTGACCAACGGCTTTATCCGCAAGCGCAGCCTGATCCGTGCCGTCTCCATAGGCGTGGCCAGTGGTATCGCCGTGGGTGTGGCCAAGCTGGTGTTCGACCTGCCGCTGGTGTGGCTGGTGATACCGCCCTATCTGCTCGCGGTGCTGCTGACGGTTTTCTCCAGCGAAGAATTCGTCAACGTGGCCTGGGACAGCGCGGGGGTTACGACGGGACCGATCACCGTGCCGCTCGTCCTGGCCATGGGCCTGGGGCTGGGCAACGCGACCAACGCGGTGGAGGGTTTCGGCATTCTGTGCATGGCCTCGGTTGGTCCGGTGATCACCGTCATGCTGCTCGGGCAGTGGGCACGTTTTCGCGTGTGGAAACAGGAAAAGGCCGCCATCGGGCAGCCAGCGAATCAATTAATGGGCACGGGAGAAGCACAATGAGCACCGAAGGCATTACCTATTTGACCGACGTTGCCCTGATCACCTGCATCGTCGCGGTCGGCCGCGCGGACCTGGTGATTAGCGCCGCCCAGGGCATGGGCGCACCGGGCGCCATTGTCTACCACGCTCACGGTCTGGGCCCCCGCGAGCGACTCGGCCTGCTCAGTATCGCCATTGATGCGGAAAAGGAAGTGGTCAGCCTGCTGGTCGCCGCCGACTACCAGGACGCGGTACTCGAGGCCATCTATCACGCCGCCAAATTGCATGTCCCCGGGGCAGGCATGATCTACGCCACGCCGGTGGAAAAAGTCGCCACCTACATTCCCCGTGAACTGCTCGTACAAGGTAAAACCTCGTGACCGCCGGCATACCGGGCGGCGCGGCCAAACTGATCACCTGCGTGCTGCCCGACGATGGCAGCGAGCGCAGGTTGTTGCGTCTGTTACGCGAAGTCCATGGCATCACCCGTGCAGACAGCGTGAGTTGCCGTGGCGTGGGCGTGCTACAGGCCGCCAAGGCAGCGCGCAACCAGGTACCGGAAGCCGTGCTTTCCCGAGTGGTCAATGTGGTAGTGGACGCAGCCCAGTCCGAAGCAGTCTTCGAGTTCATCTGTGAACACGCCGGGCTGAGCGGACCAGGCGGTGGGTCCGTGTACATGGTTGCGTTGAATTTCGCGACACCGTTATCGATGCCGACGGGAGTGGCACTGGAACAGGATTAAGCGTCGACTTCCGCAAGAGCGATGATTTCTGCCATCATGTTGCGCTAGCGCTCATGTTGTATTTTTTGATAAGGAAATCATCACGTTGCAAACATCAGACACGCTCTGCCCGTTTTGCGCGGAGAGCATCAAGGCCGCCGCGATTCGCTGCAAGCACTGCCACGCCGATCTGCGACCAAAGGGAAAACGCTGGCTGATCAGGCTCGCCGTAGCCGCCGCTGTTGCGCTGGCGGCCTACCTGGTTTTCAGCGATTCCGAGGATAAGGCCGAGACCGATGTCATGGCCGATATTGCCATTTGCCAGGACCAGGCGTCCGCCGTTGCCTCGCCAATGGCGCGCAGCATCATTGCCAAAGCCTGTCGTCAGGTGGAGGAGCAGATGCGCCAACATCCAGGTGATGCCCCCTGATAGAAATGGGCAGGGCTCAAGACGCGTTACAACAATGGCCTGCGCTTCTCATACCGCACATCCCGGGCATCGATTCGCTCGACCACCGTCCAGCCCAGACGCTGATAAAAGCCATTGGCCCTGATCTCCGGGCGGCCGTCAGTGACCAGGACAATCCGTTCATGGGTCTTGAACAGCTCGGCTTCGGCGGCGTCCATCAGTAAGCGGCCAAGCCCGCATTTCTCATGCTCAGGACGCACGAACATGGCAAATACCTCGCCTTCGGCGCGATCGATCATCGAAAAGGCCACCGGTTGCCGATCGACTTCGGCGAGCCAGATGCACGGCCCTTCGTTGATTGCCGAGCGCAGGACCTGCGGGGTGATGCCCAACTCATCCATCTGCTTGCGGCTCAGGTGGTTCTGCGCCACTGAAGTGCGTATCTCGAACAGACTCTCGATATCATCGACTGTAGCCATACGCAGCGACACACTCATCATTCCAGCTCCCGAAGATCAACGGGCATTGTAGAAAGCCACGGGCGAGCGAATAAATACCCCGATTGTTAGTGATCTGTAAGCGGATACGAAAATGTGCGGGTGTCCGTGAACTAAGCTGAGGGCTCCAGCGGAGGGCTTTCCGATGTGCGGGAGACTTTCACAGTATCGAGGCATTCACGATTTTGTCGCGGCCCTGGGCATGCCCAATGCCCTGGCCAACAGCGTGGGTGATGAACCGCTGGGGTATTACAACGTCGCGCCGACCACTGCGGTCGCCCTGATCCACCTCGAAGGCGAGACCCTGCATGCCGATCGGGTGCGCTGGGGCTGGCGCCCGCACTGGTCCACCGACCGCTCGCTGCCGATCAACGCCCGAGTGGAAAAAGTCGCCCACGGTCCATTCTTCCGCGCCGTTTGGCCGCACCGCGCCATCGTCGCCGTCGACAACTGGTTCGAGTGGGTCTACGAAGGTGGCCCGAACAAACAGCCCTACCTGATCCGCCGCCGCAATCGCGCGCCTGCCCTCTGTGCGGCCATTGGTCAATATCCGGCGGGGGGGCGCGATCCGCGAGCCGATGACGGTTTCGTGATCATCACCGCCGACAGTGAGGGCGGCCTACTGGATGTGCATGATCGCCGCCCCGTGGTGCTGTCGCCGGAGCTGGCGCGCGAATGGCTGAACCTCAGCATGCCCAAGGAGCGTGCCGAGCAAATGGTGTTGCATGAGGGGGAGCCGTCCGACACCTTCGAATGGTTCAAGGTCGACAGCGCCGTCGGCAACGTACGCCATCAGGAGCCGGAACTGATTGTGCCGATCGGTAAAATTCTGCGCGGCGACGAAAGGCCCCACGGCTGAGCGCCTGTACCTGGCAAGCGGAGGTTTTCTCGACTAGCCTGAGCGCGGCGACGCACCCCGCCCCGTGCTGAAACATCCGGTCTGGGAGACGAAGATGAATCCGATTCAACTGGCTGAACAGACCTATCGTCACTGGTCCAATTCAATCTTGCTGGAACTCAAGGAGCGACGTCACCAACTGGTCCCCAGCGATCGCCAGGCACTGGACAATGTGCTGACGGAACGCCGACTGTTCGACAGCGGCAACCCGGCGGGCGCCGACCGACGCGTACCCGGCGGTCAAGACCGGCTGTAGCGAGAGCGCCTCGCGCCCTCGCCTTCAGCCTCTGCGCTACTGCTTGTTAACGGCCCCCAGGCGCCTGGCCTTGTAGCCTGGCAGGGAGGCGGCAAACGCCAGCGCCTCTTCCCGGGTAGCAAAGGTGCCGTAGCGGTCATGCGGGGTGCAGACCCGCCACGGGCCGCTGTTCACGCTCACTACGTCATAGCCGTTCATATGCATTTTGCTCAACATCGCAATACTCATAGCCACCTCCGTCGAAGACGTTAAGCCCAGACTCAACTTACACCCGTCAAACACCGAACGATTCTCCGAGGGTTGAACGGTCTGCTGGGACTCGTCGTTTTGATCCAATGGCCGGGCCAAAGTGCGCACAGATGGACGAACGGCACATGACAAATCCTTCACTGTGCCGCTGCGACAGGACCTTTATAGTCACACCGCTCATTCAAGGAACATTTAGCCCGCACTCCCCGCGCGGGCTTTTTTTTTGCCCGCGTTTCTGCGAAACCCCGACCCATGGGTTAATCTGGCGAATCCCCTCAGTCGACACAAGGACGTCGCCCATGCCGCTGCGCATCGATTTCACCGAGGACCCGCAACCCGAGGAATACCAGGCCGTCCTCGCTCCCCTGCGCGCCCACAACATCGCCAATGCCGGTGATGGCCACTATCAGGAAATCGCCCTGCTGGTGCGTGGCGAAGACAGCGACGAAGTGCTCGGCGGGCTGTATGGCAAGCTGTTCTATGAATGGCTGTTCATTGACCTGCTATCGGTGCAGCCACAATTGCGCGGCCAGGGCATTGGCGCGCGCCTGATGCACATGGCCGAAGAGCTGGCGCGGGAAAAGGGCTGCATCGGCATGTACCTCGACACCTTCGAGTTCCAGGCACCAGCGTTCTACAGCAAGCTGGGGTTTGTCGAGGTTGGGCAGATTGCCGACTATCCGCGCGGCAGCAGGCGCTTCTTCATGCAGAAGCGCCTGACTGATTGATCGTTAATGACCGCTCGCCTCTGGCCCAGCCTTCGCCGCAAACGGTGGCTTGGCCAGCCATACCAGCAGGATCAGGCCAACAAAGCCCCAGCCCAATAGCGTGAAGTAATCCACGGTGGACAGCATGTAGGCCTGGCTGGTCAGCACGTGATCGAGCTGGGCATAGGCCGGGGTGCCGGCGCCGCCCAGGCTGTTGAGGGCGTCGCGGGTGGCCGGCTCGTAGGTGCTGATGCTTTCGCTCAGGTAAGCGTGATGCTGGTCGGCCCGGCGGATCCAGATCCAGGTGGTCAGCGACGCCGCGAAGCTGCCGCCCAGGGTCCGCAGGAACGTCGCCAGGCCGGCGCCATCGGCAATCTGATGGGGCGGCAGGTCGGACATCAGGATGCTCAAGGTCGGCATGAAGAACAGCGCTACGCCAATGCCCATGAACAGCTGCACCAACGCCACGTGCTGGAAGTCGACCTCGTTGGTGAATCCGGCGCGCATAAAGCAACTCAAGCCAATCGCCAGGAACGCCAGGCCGGCGAGCAGGCGCAGGTCGATCTTGTGCGCGTACTTGCCGACAAAAGGCGACATCAACACCGGCAGAATCCCAATCGGCGCCACCGCCAGCCCGGCCCAGGTCGCGGTATAGCCCATCTGGGTCTGCAGCCATTGCGGCAGGATCAGGTTGATGCCGAAGAACCCCGCGTATCCCAACACCAGCACAATGGTGCCGATGCGGAAGTTACGGTAAGCAAACAGCCGCAGATTGACCACCGGATGGCGGTCGGTCATTTCCCAGATCACAAACACCGCCAGGGCAATCACCGAAATCGCCGCGCCGATCAGGATGAAGTTCGACTCGAACCAGTCCAGGTCGTTGCCTTTGTCTAGGATGATTTGCAGCGCGCCGACGCCGACGATCAAGCTGATCAGTCCTACATAGTCCATCGGCTGGCGACTGGTCTCAACCGGACGCGCCTTGAGCTGTTGCTTGACCACCATCACCGCGAAGATGCCGATGGGTACGTTAATAAAGAAGATCCACGGCCAACTGTAGCTGTCGGTGATCCAGCCGCCGAGAATCGGCCCGGCAATCGGCGCCACCACCGTGACCATCGCCAGCAACGCCAGGGCCATTCCGCGCCTGGCCGGTGGATAGACGGCAATCAGCAGGGTCTGGGTCATCGGATACAGCGGCCCGGCCACCAGGCCCTGGAGCACCCGGAAACCGATCAGCTCCGGCATCGAGGTGGAAATCCCACAGAGGAACGAGGCCAGCACAAAGAGCATGGTCGCCCAAAGGAACAGTTTCACCTCGCCGAAGCGCCGGCTCAGCCAGCCGGTGAGCGGCAAGGCAATCGCGTTGCTCACGGCAAATGAAGTGATCACCCAGGTGCCCTGCTCCGAACTCACTCCCAGGTTGCCGGAGATGGTCGGCAGGGCGACGTTGGCGATGGTGGTGTCGAGCACTTGCATGAAGGTCGCCAGCGACAGGCCGATGGTGCTGAGCACCAGGCTGGGTGGCGTGAATGAGGCGTTGTTACTCATCGCAAATCCTTGGGAACGAGGCGAGCGTTGCGCCGCTTGCACGGCGCAACGAGCGGATTGGCGAACTCAACGCTGGGCGGTTTTGCTCAGGGCTGAACTGTTGTCATGGATCAGCCGGGCGATCATTGCGTCGGCATCCGCCAACTGGCGGTCATAGATGGTGGTGCTGAAGCTGGCCTTTTGCGGTGGCTGCTGGGCCAGTACCGGGCCACTCTGGTCGCGCAGGTCGACATTGACCAGGGTCGACAGGCCGACCCGCAATGGATGCTTGGCCAGTTGCTCGGCGTTGATGTGGATGCGCACCGGCACCCGCTGAACGATCTTGATCCAGTTGCCGGTGGCGTTTTGCGCCGGCAACAGGGCGAAGGCGCTGCCGGTACCGGCGCCGAGGCTGTCGATGGTGCCGCTGTACTTCACGGAGCTGCCATACAGGTCGGCCTCGATGTCCACCGGCTGGCCGATGCGCATGTCACGCAGTTGGGTTTCCTTGAAGTTGGCGTCGATCCACAACTGATCCAGCGGAATCACCGCCATCAACGCGGTGCCTGGCTGGACGCGCTGGCCCAGTTGCACGGTGCGCTTGGCGACATAACCAGTGACCGGTGCGATCAAGGTGCTGCGGGCATTGTTCAGGTAAGCCTGGCGCAACTGCGCAGCGGCGGCCTGGACGTCCGGGTGCGACGAGACTTCAGTGTCGTCGACCAGCGCACTGCTGGTCTTGAACTGTTGCTGTGCGTTGGCCAGGGCGTTTTGCGCCGAGGTCAGGTCATCGCGGGCATGGGACAGTTCTTCCTGGGAAATTGCCCCACCGGCGGCGAGATTTTTCCGACGATTGAAGTTTTCCTGAGCTTTCTGCACTTCGGCTTTCTGCGCGTTGACCTGAGCTTTCATGCCATCAACGTTGCTGTACAGGCCACGCACCTGGCGCACTGTACGCGCGAGGTTGGCCTGGGCACTCTGCAACCCGACCTCGGCGTCATTGGGGTCGAAGTTGACCAGCACCTGGCCTTCCTGCACCAGGTCGCCATCGTCGGCGCCAATGCTCACCACCGTGCCAGTCACCAGCGGGGTGATTTCCACCACGTTGCCGTTGACGTAGGCGTCGTCGGTGCTCTCGTTCCAACGGCCGTAGAAGTGATGCCAGCCCCAGACGCCGAGGCTCGCGACGATCACCAGGATCGCCAGCAGGGTCAGCATCAACTTGCGTTTGCCGGGATTGCCCGTGTCGGGGGTATTTTCTGTTATTGGGGTGTTCTGCACGTTGGCCATGACCAATACCTTAATGATGGGTGCGCGTGGCGGGCGCCGGAGATGGGCTGGCCACGGCCAGGTTGTCGCTCTGGAATCCGCCACCCAGGGCCTGCATCAATTGAATCGACAGATCGATCTGCTCGGCGTTCAGATTGGCCAACTGACGTTGCGCGCCGAGCAACTGCTGCTCGATGCTCAGCACGTCCAGGTAGTTGCCGACCCCTGAGCCGTAGCGCTCGAGCACGGTGTTGTAGGACGCCTGGGCAATGTCCGTGGCGTGCTGCTGCGCGACGATCTGCCGACCGACATCACGCAGTTGGGAAATGCTGTCGCTGACATCACCGAGGGCCTTGACCAGGCTCTTGTTGTATTGCGCCACCGCCAGGTCGTAATCGGCGTCCTTGGCGTCGAGGTCGGCGCGCAGGCGGCCGCCGTCGAAGATCGGCAGGGAAATGGTCGGCGCGACATTAAGGAAGCGCGAGGTCGAGCCAAACACCGCGTTGCCCATCAGCGACTCGAAACCGGCTGCCGCGCTGAGGTTGAGGTTGGGATAAAAGGTGGTCTTGCCGGCATCGATACTTTTGCTCGCTGCCTCGACCCGCCAGCGCGCCGCCACCAGGTCCGGGCGACGGCCGAGCAACTCGGCGGGCAGCACCGACGGCAGGGCCACGGCACTGGCTTGCAGGATGTTCGGCCGGGCAATTTCGTTGCCGCGATCCGGGCCTTTGCCCAGCAACACCGCGAGGGCAATTTTTGCGCTCTGCAGGTTTTTCTCGGCATCGATCAAAGACGCCTGGGAGCTGGCTTCGAGGCTCTGGTTTTGCTGGTACTGGTAGAGGCTGTCGATACCCGAACTCAGCCGGCGCTGGCTCAGGCTGAGTAACTGCTGAGTGCGCTTGAGGTCTTCGCTGGCCAGGTCATGAACGATATAGGCCTGGCCCAAATTGCTGTAGGCGCGGGCGACATCGGCGGCCAGGGTCAACTGCGCGGCCTGCTGGTCAATCTGCGCCGCGCGGGCCTGGCCCAATGCAGCTTCCCAGGCGTCGCGCTGGCCGCCCCACAAATCGAAGGTGTAATTGAACGTGGCGCCGAGGCTGCGCATGGTGTCGTATCGATCACCTTGCAGAGTCGGATCCTGGTACTGCGCCAGTCGCTCACGGCGAATTCCGGCGCTGGCATCCAGGGTCGGCATCCGCGCGGCATCCGCGGCACCGGCGGCAGCGCTGGCCTGATGGGCACGGGCGCTGGCGATCTGCATGTCCGGGCTGTCGCGCAGGGCTTCACGAATCAGACCGTCGAGCTGCGGATCGCCAAGGCTGGTCCACCAGTCGCTTTTCGGCCAGGCCGCCGGTGACAGGGCCACGCCATTCAGGGAGTGCCCGGCCTGCAGCGATTGCGCCTGCAGGCTCACACCTTCGGTGTTCAAGCCGCTGTAGTTGGCGCAGCCGGCCAGGCTCATGGCCATCAGCACCAGACCAAGCCGCGTCGTCATGCTCATTGATCACCTACCCGCAGCACGGTGATGGGATCGCCGGCGGCCAAGAGAATTTTCTTCAGGATCGCTTCCAGGGTCTGCAACTCCTCGCTGTCGAGGGCGCCGGCCAACTGGTTCATGGCGTTGACGCCGATCTCCGGCAACTTGTCGGCCAGCGCCTGGCCTTCTTCGGTCAAGGCCAGACGCACCAGGCGGCGGTCATCCGCGCAGCGCTTGCGCAGCAACAGGTCCTTCTGCTCCAGGCGGTCGAGCATGCGGGTCATCGAGCCGCTGTCCAGGGACAGGTGGCGGCACAGCTCGGCCGGGGTGTCGACGCCAAACTGGGCAATGATGATCATCACCTTGAACTGCGCGGCGGTGATGCCGTGGGGTTCCATGTGGGTGTCGATGATCCGGTCCTTGAGCAGGGCCGCGCGCCCGAGCAGCAGGCCGAGGTGGCAATTTTGAAAGTTGTCCGGCGAGAAATGTTTCATCTGGCGACTCGATAGCTGCCTAGGCAGTGAATATATGTCCAGATGTTACTGCCTAGGCAGTGAATGTCAAATGAATTAGTTAGCAGGCTTTGTAATTAACTGGAAATCGCCCACGGCAAAACGACAACGGGCCCAGGTTCAATGGAAGGAAGTTCCGTTGAACCCGGGCCCGTTGGGGTTGCGCGCACTCAACACACGCACGTTATCGTTGAGGTTTTTCGCGAGCAGGCTCGCTCCTACAAAAGCCGTTAGAAGTCGCGCTTGTAGAAGATATCCAGGGAACTGGCGATGCCGCTGGCAGCCTCCAGGTAGACCTTCTTGCTCAGTTTGTAGCGCAAGGCAATGGTGTTGGCCGGCTCGAAGACCCCGACCCCATAACGCAAGCTGAGCTTCTCGGTGATATCGCCGCTGGCGACCACGCTGGTGGTGGTGCCGCTGCCTTCGGTGTCGAGTTGGAAGTCCTGGATCCCGAGGTTTTTCGCCAGGCTGCCGGTCAGGTCGGAACTGCCCATCAGGCCCAGGCCCAGGGCGGCCTGCGCCAGCATGTTGTTGTCTTCACCGTTGGTACTGAGCGGACGCCCAAGCACCAGGTAGGACAACGCCTGCTCCTGGCTCATCGCCGGCTCGGAGAAGATCTGCGTCGTCGGCTGCTCGGCGCTGCCGCTCAGGCGGATCCCGGCAATCACATCGTCGGTCTGGCGCACGGCCTCGATGTCGAGGTACGGCTGGTCGATCGGCCCGGCGAACAGAAGACGTGCACGGCGTACCGTCAGGCGCTGGCCGTAGGCACGGTAGCGACCGTCGTTGAGCCACAGCTCGCCACGGGTGTCCATGTTGTCGCCGATGTGCACATGGCCCTGCAGATTGGCCGTGAGACCAAATCCGGCAAAGCTCAGTTTGTCTTCGCCTACGATCACTTCGATGTCCATGGCCATCGCCATCGGTGGCTTACCCTCCTCGGTCTGGTGACCGACGATCACCGTGTCATCGGAGACTTTGACCGTCGACGGCGGCAGTTCGCGCACGGTGATCTCGCCCTTGGGCACCAGCACCTTGCCGGTGATCGCCAACTTGTCTTCCTTGATCGAAATCTTCAGGTCCGGTGCTACTTCCAGAGCCGCGTAAGGTTCAACGCTGACCGGCAACTGCGCGCCCTTGAGATTCAGGTCCACCACCAGCGCCTGGCCCCAGGCGACGTGACCGTCCAGGCGGCCCTGCCCGGTCTTGCCGCTTTTCCAGCCGCCGTTGAGCTGCACGCTCTCACCCGCAATCTGTGCCTGCAATTGCAAGGCTTCGACACGTGTCGGCAGTTGCGGCCCGGAAACTTCACCGTCGACCAGGTTCAAGTTGCCGTTGACCTGCGGTGCCAACAGTCCACCGGACAAGGTGCCGCTGCCGTTCAAGTGGCCGGAGAGTTTCTCCACCATCGGTACAAATGGCCGCGCCACCGACAGGTCCAAGCCACTGAGGCGGAACGAGCCGCTCAGGGGTTTGTTTTTCGGCAGCGGGTTGATCTGCGCCTGGACCATCAGTTCGCCGAGCTTGCCGCCGACAAATTCCAGCTGGCTGTCGATGCGCTTGGGGTTGAGGGTACTGCTGAGTTTCAGGGTCTGATACGGGAAGTCCAGCCACTGGTCTTTCTCCTTGATACGCAGGGTGCCGCCGCTGGCATCCACCAGCACCTGGCCTTTCGGGCCGCTGGCCGGCAAGTCCAGTTGCACATCGGCGTTGAGCTTGCCCTGCCAGGCGAAATCCTTGGGCAGCCATTGCGCCAGGCTGTCGATGGGGAATTGCTTGAGGTGGTAACGCAGTTTCGGCTCGGGCATCAGGCGCTGATCCTCGCCACACAAACTGGCCGCACCGGACATCCAGCAGTGAGCGCCGAAGGTCAGCTTGCCGTCGGCCAACCGCTCAATTTTTGCCGGACCTTGCAGTTGCCAATCCTGGCCACCGGCCTTGATGTCACCACTGGCCAGGCGCCCGCGCCAGTTGCCCTGGTCGAGGCCGCCATCCAGGCCCAAGGCCAGTTGCAGCAATGGGCCTTGCAGGTCCAGTTGCAGCTTCTGGTTCTTCAGCGTGCCCTCACCGCTGGCGGTCAAGGTGCCCAGAGCGTTGTCGCCGACTTCGATACCACTGCCCTTGAGCTCGATCTTCGCCCGCTGCGCACTGTCGAGAGTGGCATCGAGATTGAGGCTTTTCAGGCGATTGTCGTCGAACGCCAATTGCACACCCTGCAAATTGACCTTGCCCTGAGGCGCATGCAGCGTGCCGGCAACATCGACCCGACCATTGAGTTGCCCGCGCAGTTGCGGCCACAGCTGGCCGAGACGCGGGGCCTTGATGTCGATCTGGCCGCTGAGTTTGTCCTGCAGGCTGCCGCTGCCATCGATGCGGTTGTCACCGAGGCGGATTTGCAGGGCGTTGAGGTTCCAGCGCTCGCCGGCTCCGTCGGCCTTGGCTTGCAACACCGCCGGCTGACCACGCAGCTTGCCCTTGAGATCGAGGTCGGCGTTGAGGCTCAGGCGCTCGTTTTTCATCTCACCCTTGCTGCGCAGCGGGCCAGCGAGAGCCCCCGGTAGTTCCGCCAGCCAGTACGCCGGATTGATCGCCGACAGGTCGAGGGCGGTGTCCCAGGCAATGCCGTCGGCAAATTGCACCTTCACATGACCTTCGGCCTTGCCCTGCCCGGCTTCCAGCTTGAACTGCGGGAGGAAGATCTGACCGAGGTCGCCACTGAATGGGCTGCTCAGGCTGAACGCACCGGCGGGACCGTCCAGCGCGGCTTTGAAGTTGCCCAGGTAATTGCCGTCGCGGTATGACACTTCGCCATTGAAACTGCGCAGCGCCACTTCGGGCTCATCGATCAGCGGGTACAGGCGATGCCAGGGGAAGTCCAGCCAGTCGATCTTCGCATCGGCACTCAGGCCCTCGGACCAGTCGAGCTGGCCGCTGAGTTTGAGGTTCTGTTTGTCATTGGCCGTCAGGTCGAAAGCAGCGATCTGCGCGCCTTTGGCGTCGACCTTGCCTTGCAGCGATAAGGCGACCGGCCCGTCTTCGGCCGGCAAGCTGGCCTTGCCGAGCAGTTGATAGCCGTTTTTCAGGTCGCCATTGCCGGTGAGTTCGAGCTGATTGAGTTGCAGAGTGTCCGGCAGGTCGGCGCTGGCCTTGAAGCCATCGGCGGTGATGCGCACTGTGGCCGGCAGATTGTCTACCAGTGGTTGCAGTTCGCCAGTGAGGCGCCCTTGCAGGTAACCGCTGCTGTCGGCCGTCAGGTTGAGGGTTTTCAGCAGGTCGCCGTCGACCTTCAATGCCAGCGCCCACGGCTGTTCACCCGGTGCTGGCAACGTCAGCAGTCCGTTGGCGCTGAGGGGCCAGTTGCCGGTGGGTTGCAGCAGCCCGGACAACTCCAGCTTGAGGTCATCCCGTTGCAGGTGCAGGGATTCGATCTGCAAGCCCTGTGCGGTCCAGTGCGCGGCCAGTTGCAAGTCCTTGAGTTGCTCGCTGCCATCCAGGCGCAGGCTGCCGATTTGCACTTCACCCAGCTCGATGGCCAGTGGCAACTTCAGTTCAGGCAGGCTGATCGGGCCGCTGCTTGGCGTCTCGCTCGGAGCGAACTGCAGGATCACCTGCTCGGCTTTCAGTTGTTCGATGCACAGAGTCATGCGCGTCAGGCACAAAGGTGACCAGGCCAGCAACGGCTTGACCAGCTCGACCCGGTCGCCGCCCTGCTGCCACAGCAGATGATCGGCGCTCCATTGGCCGGCCAGGCGGCCCTGGAAATTCTCTACGCTGAGGCCCGGCACCTGGTTCAGCGCCCAGCGGCTACCAGCCTCGGTCCCCAACAAGGCGCCAACGCTCAACACCACCACGGCTACCAGCGCAACCAGCGCCAGCAGGGTTATTTTCACAGCACGCGTCACAGCTCAGGCCCCATGGAAAAGTGCAGACGAATTCCGCCGGGATCATCCAGCGCATGAGCCAGGTCAAGACGGATCGGGCCGACCGGGGACACCCAGCGCACTCCCACACCAACCCCGGTCTTGAGGTTCGGCAGTTCGAAATCGTTGAACGAGTTGCCCTGATCGACAAAGGTCGCCACGCGCCATTTTTCGGCCACCGAGTACTGGTACTCAACGCTGCCGGAGACCATGTAGCGACCACCGATACGATCGCCCTCGGAGTTTTCCGGGGACAGGCTCTGGTAGTCGTAGCCACGCACGCTCTGGTCGCCACCGGCAAAGAAGCGCAACGACGGCGGAATCGATTTATAGCCATTGGTGGCCGAGCCGCCGATCTGCGCCCGCGCCAGGAACCGATGGTTATCCAGCACTGTGGTCAGCCCCTTGACCAGCGCCGTGCCGTACAACAGGTTGTTGTCCGAACCCAGCCCTTCCTTGGCCACCTTGGTGTCGAATTGCAGGCGATAGCCGTTGTGCGGGTCGATGCGATTATCGCTGCGCAGGTAGGCGTAGCTGACGCCCGGCATCAGCAGGTTACTGATCCCCGAATCGTCGCCCAGGCGATATTCCTCGTGCTGCCACTTGAGCGAGATCACTCGCTGCCAGCCGCTGGGCAGCTTGCTGTGCCATTCCGGACCGAGGGTCAGCAGCTTGCTCAGGCTGTCGGTGTTGGCCAGTTCTTCATATTGATAGCCGCCGGCGAAGCGCAGCTTGTCAGTGAGCGGTGGATCCAGCGGTACGTCGTACCACAGGCCGACGTTCTGCCGTGGCGCCGACAGTTCCGCCTCCCAGCCATAACTGTGGCCTTCGGGATTGACCCAGTGGCGCGTCCAGTTGGCCTTGACCCGCGGCCCGACGTCGGTGGAGTAGCCGAGGCCCAGGCCCATGGTCCGCGGCTTGCGGGTATCCAGGGTGACCGCGACCGGGATCACGTCGTTGGCAGCACTGGTGGGCACTGCATCGACCCGCACCGACTCGAAATAGCCGCTCGATTGCAGCGCCTGGTTGAGTTCGGCGATCAACTCGGAATCGTAGGGTGCGCCGCTCTTGAACGGCACCATGCGCTGCAGAAGATCGTCGTCAAACGGCGTATCGCCGGTAAAACTGACCTTGCCCAGCGCATAGCGCGGACCGCTGTCGTACACCAGGTCGATGTCGGCGACACCGGCGCGCGGGTCGACCGAGAGTTTCTGGCTGGTAAACCGGCCGCTGAAGAAGCCAAAGCGCGAAGCCTGATTCTGGATCAGCCGCTTGGCATCGTCGTAATGACCGTGGTTGAGGACAGCGCCGGGCATGAGCACGCTGCTCTGGGGAATGCGAAAGGATTTGAGGGAGGCCGCCGGCCCTGTGACACGAATATTGACGTTGCGCAGGCGCACCGGTTCGCCGGGGTCGATGTTCAGCACCAGGCGCGGCGACTTGCCGTCCTTGACCGTACTTTCTATTTGCGGCTGGTAATAACCCAGGGCTTGGGCAGCCTTGCGCGCCTGCTCCTCGGCACCGCGACTGAAACGCAACAGCGCTTCTTCATCGCGGTCTCCGAGGTCGCCGATATAGCCCTCGATATTGGCCTTTAGCTCGTCGTTGGACGGTTTGATCCTGACGTCCAATTCACTTTGAGCCAGAGCGGCTGCGCTGCTGATGAGCACGAGCACGCCACTGGTAAATCTTCCTGGAAACTTCATAGTCGCGGATGCTATCACGAGCGTAGGAGCGTGATAGAGCGAACAATCCGAAGAAAAGTTCGGCGTTATCCCGTTGCGCTATGTAACACCTGCGGATTGGCGTGAAAAAAAACGTGCTCACGCACCGGCCCAACCGCCACCTCACCGATCTCCTCGTAGCCCTGACGCTGGTAGAACGCCAGGTAACGCGGGTTGCCGGTGTCGAGCACCACCCCCTGGGAATGCTCGTCCACAGCGCACCAGTTGTGTACCGCTTGCAGCAACTGCTCGCCGTAATGCTGACCCTGGAATTGCGGGTGAATACCCAACAATGGCAGGACATGCACTGAGTCCGAGGGCACGCAGGCAGCAACGGCGGCGTGGTACTCGAGGTAGCGCCGGGTGCAGCGCAAACCGGTACTGAGCACCATGCGCAGGCGCCAGGCCCAGCTTTCGGTAATCCCCAGGCGGCGCTGCGGTGGCGCAATCAGGGCGATGCCGATCAGTCGGTCGTTAACCAGCAGGCCGATGGCCGGCAGATCCTGCAGGAAGTGTTGCTTGACCAGCTCGCGCACCGTGGCCCGTACGCGCTGTTCATAGCCGGGACGCTCGGCTTCGAACAGGAACTTGAACGTCGGCTCGTGGCGGTAGGCCTGGTAGAGCAAGGACCGCGCTTCGCGCGAGTAGCCGCTGTCGAGCCGATGGATGTCGGCGGTGGCAGTCGAGGTTTCGGGCATGACGGTTGATCTCCCCTGGCGCGGCTCAAAGGGCCCGCTCTTGTTGGTACGAACCCGGCAATGCAGTAATCGTTCCCATGCCCGGAAACATTAGCAGGGCATTGGGGGGGCTGCCATGTGGGGCACCTTGAGGCCGGGTAGAGAACCTGTAGCCTCTGCCGGTAAGCACCCACCACTGGCCCCCGCCCCCCATGTCGGCTAGCATCGCAGTTTTGCCAGGACTGCCGACCATGAAGATCGTCTCGTTCAACATCAATGGCCTGCGCGCCCGCCCTCATCAACTGGCGGCACTGATCGAGAAGCATCAACCGGATGTCATCGGCCTGCAGGAAACCAAAGTCCATGACGACCAGTTCCCGTTGGCCGAAGTCCAGGCGCTGGGCTATCACGTGTACTACCACGGGCAGAAAGGCCATTACGGTGTGGCCATGCTGTCTCGCCAGGAGCCGCTGGCGATCCATAAAGGTTTCGCCAGCGATGAAGAAGACGCCCAGCGACGTTTCATCTGGGGCACGTTTGCCGATGCCGACGGCACCCCGATCACTATCATGAACGGCTATTTCCCACAGGGCGAAAGCCGCGACCACCCGACCAAGTTCCCGGCCAAAGCGCGCTTCTACAGCGATTTGCAGAACCTCCTGGAAAGCCAGTTCAGCAACGACCAACCACTGGTGGTGATGGGCGACGTCAACATTTCCCCCCAGGATTGCGACATCGGCATCGGCCCCGACAACATGAAACGCTGGCTGAAAACCGGCAAGTGCAGCTTCTTGCCGGAAGAACGCGAGTGGATGGAACGCTTGAAGAACTGGGGCCTGGTAGACAGCTTCCGCCATCTCAACCCGGACGTCGCCGATCGCTTCAGCTGGTTCGACTACCGCAGCCGAGGCTTCGAGGACGAGCCCAAGCGCGGCCTGCGCATCGACCTGATCCTCACGTCCAAGGCGTTGCTGCCGCGAATCAAGGATGCCGGCGTCGACTATGAGCTGCGTGGCCTGGAAAAACCCTCGGATCACGCACCGATCTGGCTGGAACTGAGCTGATCCGACGCGGCGAGTCACGGGTAAACCGTCATATTTCAGTAACCTGAATGTCTTATGGTCCCGGCACCTTCATTGCCCGCCAAGGTGCCGGCCCATGTTGCGCTTCATTTGCTCACTGCTGCTATGCAGCTCATTGGCCGTGCCCGCCCTGGCCACGCCATTGCCCATTCCCGTCGACGGCACCGTACTGCGCATCCAGGGCTCCAACACCATAGGCGCGGCGCTGGGGCCGGCGCTGGCCAAGGGCCTGATGCTTGAGCAAGGTTTGCTCAAGGTGCACAGCGTACCCGGGGGCAATGCCAACGAGCAGCAGGTCATCGGCCAGACCGCCGAAGGTCAGCCGGTGGTCATCGAAATTGCCGCCCATGGCTCAAGCACAGGCTTCACCGCCCTGAAAAACGCCAAAGCCGACCTCGCCGCCTCGTCGCGACCGATCAAGGACAGTGAACTGGTGGACCTCGACACCCTCGGCGACCTGAACAGCGCGGGCGCCGAACAAGTGATCGCCATCGACGGCCTGGCGATCATCCTGCACCCGCAAAATCCCCTGAACCAACTCAACACCGAGCAACTGGCGCGAATTTTCAGTGGCGACATCAGCACCTGGGAACAACTCGGCGGGATCGGCGGCGCGATCCACCTGTATGCGCGGGATGACCAATCCGGCACCTTCGACACCTTCAGGGAACTGGTGCTGAAAACCCGTGGCAAAACCCTGGCCAGCAGCGCCCGGCGCTTCGAGTCCAGCGAGCAACTGTCTGACGCCGTCAGCCAGGACCGCCAGGGTATCGGCTTCATCGGCCTGCCCTACGTGCGCCAGGCCAAAGCCGTGGCGATTGCCGACGGCGCCGCGCAACCGATGCTGCCGCTAACCCGCCTGATTGCCACCGAAGACTATCCGCTATCACGGCGCCTCTACCTGTACCTGCCGCCCGGCAACGACAATCCCTGGGCGCAAGCCCTGGTGCAATTTGCGCAAAGCCCGCAAGGCCAGGCGACAGTCGCAGCCAATGGATTTGTTGCACAGACCGTACAGGCCATGAGCGTTACGCCGAGCCAGCAGATGCCAGAGGGCTATCAGGCGCTCAGTGCCCAAGCGCAGCGGCTGACGGTTAATTTTCGTTTCGAGGAAGGCAGCGCCAGCCTCGACAACAAGGCCCGCGAGGATCTGTCACGAGTCCTCGACTACTTGCAGCAACACCGCAAGCTCGACCGCCAGGTAACGTTGGTGGGCTTTGGCGATGCCAAGGCCGATCCTCAACGCGCGGCCTTGCTGTCGAAGCTGCGGGCCATGGCTGTGCGGCGCGAGCTGGTGAAAGGTGGCGTGGTGTTTCGCGAGATCCGTGGCTTCGGCGCCGAGATGCCGGTGGCCGCCAACAGTGACGATGAAGGCCGGATCAAAAACCGCCGGGTCGAGGTCTGGGTTTACTGAGAGGCTGACCGGTCACGGCGTCGAGTCTGGCTTGCGGATCAGGTAAATGTCCATGATCCAGCCATGTTCCTGCCGCGCAGCTTTCCTCACCCGTTCGATTTCATCGGCCACGTCCTTGAGCTTGCCGGCGATGAGGATTTCATCCGGGGTACCCAGGTAAGCCCCCCAATAAATGTACTGCTCCTGATCGGCAAACTGATGGTAAGCGTCCTCGGCATCAAGCATCACCACCAGGCTGTCGGCATCACTCGCCTGCCCCGCCGCCAGCCGGCGCCCGGTGGTGATTTCGACGGATCGACCAATGCGATTCAAGGCCACCTGGTGCTGCGCCGCCAACGCCTGGATGCTGCTGATGCCGGGAATCACCTCGATTTCGAAGGTGCAGCGACCACCGTCAAGAATCGCCTGGAGAATGCGTAAGGTGCTGTCGTACAGCCCAGGATCACCCCAGACCAGAAAAGCCGCGCATTCGTTGTCGGCCATTTCTTCGTTGATCAGCCGCTCGAAGGTCTGCTGCTTGTCGCGGTTGAGTGCCGAAACGCTGGTTTGATAGTCGACATCACCGCGAACCCGCTCCGGGCTTTGCGCTTCGACAAAACGATAGCCGGGCTCAGTGATGTAGCGCTGGCAGATCTCCCGGCGCAGGTCGATCAGGCTGTCCTTGCTCGGTCCCTTGTCCATCAGGAAGAACACATCGACCCGGTTCAGCGCCTTGATCGCCTGCATCGTCAGGTAGTCAGGGTCTCCGGCGCCGATGCCGATCACCAACAGTCGCTTCATGCCTATAACTCCTCGGCGGGCTCGCCGCTGTCCATCAGGCGTAAGCGCCAGCGACCGTTGTGGCGCAGTTCGGTGGCGGACAGCGGCTCGATATCGATCATTTGAAATGCCGAAGGTGGACACTGCAAGACGTGCATCAGCGCCGCGCGAATCACCAGCGGATGGGTGATCGCCAGAAAATGGCCGGGGCTGCCGCCGAAGCTGTCGAGCCAGTGTCCGACCCGCTGGCGCAACTGGCCCAGCGATTCACCGTCGTGGGGTGTGGCGTCGGGATCGCTGAACCAGGCGTGCAACGCTTCGGGTTCATCCCGCTGCAAGTCATCGATACGCTTGCCGTGCCAGCGTCCGTAATCGTATTCATCCAGGGCCGGTACATGAAGCAGCTCGCCGCCGAACAATTCGCCGGTTTGGCGGATTCGTGTTTCACCGCCACCGAGCAACTGCGGGGCCCGCTTGAAGGCCTTTGCACGACTGCCCCTTGCGGCCTGCCAATCGATTTCCAGAGGCTCGTCGAGGGGAAACCGCGCCAGTTTCTGCGCGACGGTGCGGGCGTGACAAATCAGGGTCAATCGGGTTACCAGCACGCGGAATTACTCTTGGGCAGGGACAGGAAAAACTCGCCGAACGGCTAGCATAGTGCTGCGCCGTCAGGTGTTGTTCAACTACTATGGCGCACGGCCAACGGAGTTTGGTCGCTACAACTGCAACGCGTGGAAATCGACAGTGATAGTCGTCCCTGGTGCCCTCTACCAGGTATTTGTTTCGATACAGGAGTATCTCCATGCTGGTCCTACGCCCGGTCGCGCTGGCCGACTTGCCCCAACTGCAGCAACTGGCGCGCGACAGCCTGGTCGGGGTCTCGTCCCTGCCCGACGACAGTGATTGCCTGCACCAGAAAATTCTTGATTCGGTTGCGTCCTTCAGCAATGACGTGCAGGAAAATGGCGGGGAAATTTACTGTTTCGTGCTCGAAGACCCGCAACACCAGCGCCTGCTCGGCTGTGCGGAAATCGTCGCCACTGCCGGCCATACGCAACCCTTTTACAGCTTGCGCAATCGCCCTTTCGTCAGTGCCTCGCGGGAACTCAACATTCACAATGGGGTGCCAGCGCTGTCACTGTGTCAGGACTTGAGTCCGCACACGCTTCTGCGCGGTTTCCACATCGACCACGAACTGGCGCGCAGTGCCTTCGCCCAATTGCTGTCCCGGGCGCGCCTGCTGTTTATCGCCGCCCACCCGCAGCGCTTTTCCGACGCGGTACTCAGCGAAATCGTCGGCTACAGCGACGCGCAGGGCCAGTCGCCGTTCTGGGATGCGCTCGGCAGCCATTTTTTCAACCTGACCTACGCCGAGGCCGAACATCTGCGCGGTACCCAGGACCGCACCTTGCTGGCGGAAATGATGCCGCACTACCCGATCTACGTACCAATGCTGCCTCCGCAGGCCCAAGCCTGTATCGGCCGAGTCCATCCTAATGACCAGGCGGCCTGCGCCATCCTTGAAGGCGAAGGCTTTGAAATCCACAGCTACGTCGACCTGTTCGACGCAGGGCCGACCCTGATTGCGCGCACACCGAACATCCGCTCGATTGCCCGAAGCCGCGTCGTCAGCGCCCAACTGGGCAGCCCGCAGCGTGGCCAGACGCCTTATCTGGTCAGTAATGACCGGCTGGCTGATTACCGCGCCATGCTCGTTGAACTGGACTGCAGCGCCGGCCAGCCCATCGTCCTCGACGCAGCCACCCTGAACGCGCTGCAACTGAAAGACGGCAGCCCGCTGCGGCTGATAGCCCTGTGATCGTTCGCCCGGTGCAAGGCAGCGATCTGCCAGCGCTGATGACCCTGGCCCGACGCGCCGGCCCCGGTTTCACCAGCCTGCCGGCCAATGACGCGCGACTGGCCCACCGCATCCGTTGGGCGCAACGCACCTTCGCCGGTCAGGTGGAGCGGGCGGATGCCGACTACCTGTTTGTACTTGAAGATGACGACCAGCAAGTGATCGGCGTCAGCGCCCTCGGCGGTGCCGTAGGGCTACGCGAGCCCTGGTACAACTATCGGGTAGGAATGGAACGGCACATTCAGACGCTGTTCCTGAGCAACGAAATGACCGGGCAATCGGAAGTCTGCTCGTTGTTTCTGCGTCCCGACCAACGCCAGGGCCATAACGGGCGGCTGCTGTCGGTAGCGCGCTTGCTGTTCGTCGCCGAATACCCGCAACTGTTCGGCGAAAAGCTGATTGCCGAGTTGCGTGGCAGCGCCGATGAATACGGTTGTTCACCGTTTTGGGACAGCTTGGGTCGACACTTTTTCAAGCGTGACTTCAGCCATGCCGATCACCTCTCCGGCCTGGGCAGCAAAGCCCTGATTGCCGAATTGCTGCCGCGCCAGCCGCTGTACACCTGTCTGCTCACCGAACAGGCGCGGGCAGTGATGGGCACCGCCCACGAACAGGCTGAGCCGGCCCGCCGGATCCTCTGCGCCGAGGGCTTCAGCCATCAGGGTTACGTGGATATTTTCGATGCGGGGCCGGTGATTGAAGCCGCCATCCCACAGATTCGTGCGGTGCGCGACAGCCTGACGCTGAGCATGGAGATCGGCCTGCGAGATGGGATGGCGAGATTGCCCTGGTTAATTTACAACCGGCGCCTGGAGAGTTGTCGAGTCACCGTCGCCCACGCCCGGCGCAATGGCCAGAGCCTTGAGGTCGACCGCCTGACGGCCAAGCGCCTGCAATTACAACCGGGCAGCCAGGTGCGTGCAGTGCCGCTTTTTGAACAGCGCGAGGTTTGCGTGCAGACGCCAGAGGTTTCTGACAGACAACAAAAAGCCCGCGTCTGACGGGCTTGATGTCTATGGGGTCAAATCCTTTTGTGTGTTCAATGTGCGCCTCCAATTGTGAGAATTTTGTGAAAAAGCGCAGGTCATCCGGGAAAAAGACGGGCGGTCAAACGGACTGTGGTTTTTATTTCCAATCCTGAACGTCGGCCAATTACGCCGGCTGCCGCACCCCATCCCTGAGAATTTCGAACAAGGCCTGCGCCGCCGCCGACAACTCGTGACCCGGCTTGGTCAGCACACCAATGGCGCGCTCCACCGATTCACTGAGAGGAATGCAGTGCGCCCCCAGTTCGCGCATTTGCCCGGCGCACAGTGCAGGCACGGCGCTGACACCGAGGCCGCTGGCGACCATACGCCCGACTGTCGCCAGTTGATGGCTCTCGAAGGCCACCGGTAATCGGGTCTGGCGCAGCTGCAAGTGATCCTCCAGCATCACCCGCACCGTGGACGGCCGCTGCAAGGTGATAAAGGGCTGCTCCAACAAGGTCTGCCAGTCGATTTCGGCCAACCCCGCCAGCGCTGAATCGCTGGGCACGACGGCGACGAAGCGATCGAGGTAGAGCGCGGTGAATTGCAGTGACGAACTCTGCATGGGCTCGAACGCCACCCCCAGTTCGACCTGACTGTCGCGGACCATTTCCAGCACCTGTTCATTGATCACGTCGTGAACCGTGACGTTGACTTTCGGGTACCGCGCGCGGAAGGTCTTGAGGATCGGCGGCAGCAGGTTGCCGGCGAACGAGGGCATCGCCGCCAGCGTCACGCGGCCGCGTTGCAAGGTGAAACGCTGGCGCATTTCGTCCTCGGCGTTGTCCCAATCGGCGATCAGCCGGCGGGCCAGCGGCAGCAGCGACTCACCTTCCGCGGTCAGGGCGACGTTGCGGGTGGTGCGGCTGAACAGGCGGCCACCGAGGCTCTCTTCAAGGGCCTTGATCGTCAGGCTCAGGGCCGATTGCGACAGGTGCAGGCGCTCACAAGCCACGGCAAAGCTGAGGCTTTGCGCCACGGCGAGAAACGCACGGATCTGCTTGACGGTCATACGGGCTAGGCTCCAGTTCGGGGTCCCGGACAATTAATGAGATTTTCAAATTAATAAAATCTAAAAATCAATTTAACAAATATATCCAACAGCGCAACACTGCTCCCCATTCGGCTAGCCAGCCGCCCACAAAGAATAAAAGAGGTGCATATGGCAGGTTTCGACAAGCGCGTGAGTTCCTATGAAGAGGCCCTGGCCGGGCTTGAAGACGGCATGACCGTGATCGCCGGTGGCTTCGGCCTGTGCGGCATTCCGGAAAACCTGATCGCCGAGATCAAGCGCAAGGGCACCCGTGACCTGACCGTGGTTTCCAACAACTGCGGCGTCGACGGCTTCGGTCTCGGCGTGCTGCTGACCGATCGGCAGATCAGCAAAGTGGTGGCCTCTTACGTCGGCGAGAACAAGCTGTTCGAAGAGCAACTGCTCAAGGGCGAAATCGAAGTCATCCTGACCCCGCAAGGCACCCTCGCCGAAAAAATGCGCGCGGGCGGCGCCGGCATCCCGGCGTTCTTCACCGCCACCGGCGTCGGCACCCCGGTTGCCGAAGGCAAGGAAGTGCGTGAATTCAACGGCCGCAAATACCTGATGGAAGAGTCCATCACCGGCGACTTCGCCATCGTCAAAGGCTGGAAAGCCGACCACTTCGGTAACGTGATCTATCGCCACACCGCGCAGAACTTCAACCCGCTGGCCGCCACCGCCGGCAAGATCACCGTGGTCGAAGTCGAAGAAATCGTCGAACCCGGCGAGCTGGACCCAACGCAGATCCACACCCCTGGCATCTACGTCGACCGGATCATCTGCGGCACGTTCGAAAAACGCATCGAACAACGCACCGTACGCAAGTGATCCCCTGCCCCCGGACCGAATGAAGGAATAACAACAATGGCACTTTCCCGCGAACAAATGGCTCAACGCGTCGCCCGTGAAATGCAGGACGGCTTCTACGTGAACCTGGGTATCGGCATTCCGACCCTGGTTGCCAACTACATTCCCGAAGGCATGGAAGTCATGCTGCAATCGGAAAACGGCCTGCTGGGCATGGGACCGTTTCCTACCGAAGAAACCATTGATGCCGACATGATCAACGCCGGCAAACAAACCGTGACCGCGCGCACCGGCGCGTCGATCTTCTCCTCGGCCGAATCCTTCGCGATGATTCGCGGCGGGCACGTCGATCTGACCGTGCTGGGCGCCTTCGAAGTGGATGTGCAAGGCAACATCGCTTCGTGGATGATCCCCGGCAAACTGGTCAAGGGCATGGGCGGTGCCATGGACCTGGTGGCCGGTGCCGAAAACATTATCGTGATCATGACCCACGCCTCCAAGGACGGCGAGTCCAAGCTGCTGGACCAGTGCAGCCTGCCGCTGACCGGCGCCAACTGCATCAAGCGTGTGCTGACCGACCTCGCTTACCTGGAAATCGAAAACGGCGCCTTCATCCTCAAGGAACGCGCGCCAGGCGTCAGCGTCGAGGAGATTGTCAGCAAGACCGCCGGTAAACTGATCGTTCCCGAACACGT
This sequence comes from Pseudomonas fluorescens, assembly GCF_019212185.1. Taxonomy (NCBI): domain Bacteria; kingdom Pseudomonadati; phylum Pseudomonadota; class Gammaproteobacteria; order Pseudomonadales; family Pseudomonadaceae; genus Pseudomonas; species Pseudomonas fluorescens. The sequence goes on along the minus strand of NZ_CP078138.1, from coordinate 2,261,442 downwards.
GCCGGAAATGCAGTTCGCCTGAACTGCCTGCCGCTGAGGAGAAATTCGATGCAAGAAGTCGTGATTGTCGCCGCTACCCGTACCGCCATTGGCAGCTTCCAGGGTTCGCTGGCGAACATCCCGGCGCCGGAACTCGGTGCTGCGGTTATTCGCCAACTACTGGCCCAGACCGGTCTGGATCCGGCGCAGGTGGATGAGGTGCTGCTCGGCCAGGTGCTGACTGCAGGCTCGGGGCAGAACCCGGCGCGCCAGGCGGCGATTCTCGCCGGCCTGCCCCATGCCGTACCGGCCATGACCCTGAACAAGGTCTGCGGCTCGGGCCTCAAGGCCCTGCACCTGGGCGCCCAGGCGATTCGCTGCGGCGATGCCGAGGTGATCATCGCCGGCGGCATGGAGAACATGAGCCTGGCCCCTTACGTGTTGCCGGCCGCCCGCACCGGCCTGCGCATGGGCCATGCGAAGATGATCGACAGCATGATCACCGATGGCCTGTGGGACGCGTTCAACGACTACCACATGGGCATCACCGCCGAGAACCTGGTGGACAAGTACAACCTGAGCCGTGAGGACCAGGATGCCTTCGCCGCCGCCTCTCAGCAAAAAGCCACGGCCGCCATCGAAGCCGGGCGCTTCGCCGCTGAAATCACGCCGATTCTGATTCCTCAGCGCAAGGGCGATCCACTGACCTTCGCCGTCGACGAACAGCCTCGCGCAGAAACCACGGCAGCGTCCCTGGCCAAGCTCAAGCCGGCATTCAAGAAGGACGGCAGCGTCACCGCTGGCAACGCTTCTTCACTCAACGACGGAGCAGCGGCCGTGCTGCTGATGAGTGCCGAAAAAGCCAAACAACTCGGCCTGCCGGTGCTGGCGAAAATCGCCGCCTACGCCAACGCCGGCGTCGACCCGGCGATCATGGGCATCGGCCCGGTATCGGCAACCCGCCGCTGCCTCGACAAGGCCGGCTGGAGCCTGGAGCAACTGGACCTGATCGAAGCCAACGAGGCCTTCGCCGCGCAGTCACTGGCGGTGGGTAAAGAGCTGAAATGGGACGCGAGCAAGGTCAACGTCAACGGCGGCGCCATCGCCCTCGGCCACCCCATCGGCGCCTCGGGCTGCCGAGTGCTGGTATCGTTGCTGCACGAAATGATCAAGCGTGACGCCAAGAAAGGCCTGGCCACCCTGTGTATTGGTGGCGGTCAGGGCGTGGCACTGGCCATTGAAAGAACCTGATTACACCTGAGCATCAAGGTCAGCGAACGGACCCACGATATCCGCGCGCTGACTGACACCCCACCCGGCGCGACTTTGGTTGCGTCGGGTGTTTTTTTGTCTGTTGATGGGTCGTGCGATGAAGTTGATGCTGTGCTGCTGATGACCCCATCGCCAGCAGGCTGGCTCCCACAGGTTTTGTGTCGTTGCGAAGGCCAATCAATCATCCAGCGGCTGTGGTGGCTTCGCCGGTTTGACCGGTTTAGAGGCCTTGGCGCCTTTGGCCGGCGGTGTTTCGGCTACAGGCGGTGCAGGAGGCGCGACTTCTTTTTCAGCGGCCGGCAACTGGTCGATGGTGTCGAATATCGTCTTCGCTACGATTGGACCTTCAAGCAAGGGTTTTTTCTCGCCATCCTTGCCGACCAGCACCACGTTAGTGTCCTTGCTGGCCCCAAGCTTCAGCTGACGAATCAACGCCATGGTGTCTTGCGTGCCCATGTCCTTGCCGTCCCGCTGGCCCGTCAACCCGACCACGGTGAACAACACTATGCTGCGTTCCTGAACGGCTTTTTTGTTGTCCGGCTCATCCAGGGACTTTTTCAGGCTGACCAGCGTCGGGTCGGCGCTGCTCGGCGCGATGACAATAAGTGGGCGGGTCTTGCCGCGTTCCTGGGCCAGTGGCGAGTCGCTGTCTGCAGCCAGTACGGGGCCGACGACAGCGAGCAGAGTAGCGAGGGTCAGTGACCGAATGAGCATGCGCATCTCCTTGTGATATCGACGCTTATGATTGCGCATCAAGGCGAAAGATCCAGTTTTGTTGTCGGAAATTTCAATCACCATGTTGCCAAGCTTAGGTCAGCGGGCCTGATTCGCCACCTGCTCGCGTCGTGCATTGAGCCTCGTGCCGGGCAAGACAAACGGCCATACACGCGCGCGAAATGACAACTACACTCACAGAGTTCCCAGTAGGGGGACGTAGCCAAATCCGCGTCCGTCAGTAGCGTGCCTGCCCATTACCACGTTCACGACGCTGGAACCAATGGCCACTTCGTAAGCGTCCTGTGGGGCCCTGCCCCACAGTGACATACCTGCAGGACGACGACTTCGCGTCCAAACCGCCCGGACATGGTTTATGCCCGGGCATTCGCGTGCGGCGCGTTCCTGTCCGAGCGTTCCGATCATCTATCCGACCACCGCCCGAGCGACCGTACCGCCCTGCGCTGGCCCTTTCAGGAGGCGCGGTTATGGACGAAGGCAAACTGCATGATTTTATGGGCAAGCTGGTGACCGACATGGGCGGCGCAGCGATGCTCGCCAACGTGATCCTCGGTGAAGAACTGGGCCTGTACCGAGCCATGGCCGACAGCCAGCCGATCACCCCCGAGGCGCTGGCCGCCAAGACCGGCTGCAATGCCCGACTGCTGCGCGAATGGCTCAGCGCCCATGCCGCCTCGGGCTACATGGAGCACAGCGACGGGCTGTTCCGTTTGCCCGAGGAGCAAGCTATGGCGCTGGCACTCGAAGACTCACCCGTGTACGTCGCCGGCGGTGCTGGAGTGATCGCCGCGCTGTACCACGACAAGGACAAACTGGTAGCGGCGATGCGCGGCAATGGCGCGCTGGCCTGGGGCGATCATCATCACTGCATGTTCAGCGGCACCGAACGCTTCTTCCGGCCCGGCTACCGGGCGCACCTGGTGGCCGAGTGGCTGCCGGCACTGGACGGCGTGGTCGAAAAACTGCAGGCCGGCGCCAAGGTAGCGGATATCGGCTGCGGCCACGGCGCGTCGACCGTGGTCATGGCCAAGGCCTTCCCCGCCTCCACCTTCGTCGGCTTCGACTACCACGCCCCCTCCATTAGCACTGCCAACCAACGCGCCGCAGAAGGTGGCGTGGCCGAGCGCGTGAAATTCTTCGAGGGCAGCGCGAAAAACTACCCGGGCAATGACTACGATCTGGTGTGTTATTTCGACTGCCTGCACGACATGGGCGACCCGGTAGGCGCCGCCAGACACGCCTATCAATCCCTCAAGCCGGACGGCACGGTGCTGTTGGTCGAGCCTTATGCCAACGACCAACTGGAGCACAACAGCACCCCGGTCGGGCGCCTGTTCTACGCCGCCTCGACCTTCATCTGCACACCCAATTCGCTGTCACAGGAGGTGGGTCTGGGACTCGGTGCACAGGCGGGAGAAGCGCGTTTGCGTGAGGTGTTCAGCGAGGCCGGCTTCGGGCATTTTCGGCGTGCTGCCGAGACACCTTTCAACTTGATTCTGGAGGCGCGCAAGTAGGCGCCAAGGAATGGGCCGGACACTGTCCGGCCCTGTGGGCAAATCAGAACGCCAACTTGTAACCAATGAACAACAGCATCGCCGCTAGGCAAGGACGCAGCACGCCGTCGGAGACTTTACCGGTCAGGTGGCTGCCGATGTAGATGCCGGGCAATGAGCCCATCAGCAGGAAGCCCAGCAGATGCCAGTCCATGTTGCCCATGCTGGCATGGCCCAGGCCGGCCACCAGTGTCAGTGGAACGGCGTGGGCAATTTCGGTGCCTACAAGACGCTTGGTGACCAGGAACGGATAGAGCAGAAACAGCGCCACGGTGCCCAGGGCGCCAGCGCCAATCGAAGTCAGCGCCACCATCACGCCGAGCACGGCGCCGGTGGCCACGGTCAGCGAATTGAGTTTGCGATCGCTCAGGTGGTAATGATCACCAGCATGTTTGCTGGCAAAGGCCAGCAGTTGCTTCTTGAATAGAATCGCCAGCGCGGTGAGCAGCAAGACGAAACCCAAGGCCTGCTTGATGATCGCGTTGGTGGCCTGGGCATCGTTATCGATGTACTTGAGGAACAGCAACGTCACGGCCACCGCCGGCACGCTACCGGCCGTCAGCCAGCCGGTGATCTTCCAGTCGATGTTGCGGTTCTTCTGATGAACCAGCACCCCACCGGATTTAGTGATCGCCGCGTACAGCAAATCAGTACCGACCGCCGTCGCCGGGTTGATACCGAACCACAGCAGGATCGGCGTCATTAACGAACCGCCGCCAATCCCGGTCATGCCAACAATGAATCCGACAACCAAGCCTGCAACCACAAAACCCAAATTACCGAATTCCATTGCCATACCTTACAGAGCCAGCGTAACGAGCAAAAACTGGCAGGCAGGATAGCGATATTTCTTATAACCACTTATACCAATGTGATCTGACTTTATAACTGATCATTCAGCCGCCCCTAGCCTGTTCCTCCAAATGCAGCTGCAACTGCCCATCGATTTTCAGCGCGGCGGCTAGTTCATCGAGATACGCGCGCTCAGCGTCCTGTTGATCATCCACCAGCATCACGCTGGCCAGGTACATTTCAGCAGCAATTGCCGGATCGGTGGCGGACTGGGCCACTTCGTTCGCATCCAGCGGTTTGGCGACTTCATCGTCGAGCCATTGCTGCAGATCGGGATCATCGGTATGACGGCCGATCTCGGCACGGATCATCTGCCTTTCCTGCTCATCGATACGCCCATCGGCCTTGGCGGCGGCGATCAGCGCGCGCAACACTGCGTGGCTATGGGCTTCGATTTCGGGGCCGGCAAGCAACTGGTCGACCGTCTGCGGCGCCTGTTGCGGGGCCGAGGCCTGATTGCGCTGCCAGGCCTGGTACGCTTGGAACGCCATCATTCCCAGGGAGGCGAGCGCGGCATAATTGGTACCGCTGGAGCGCCCCTGCTGCGGCATACCGCCACCAGACCCGCCTAACAGCCCACCGAGCAAACCTCCGAGACCACCCGCACCCGCACCGGCTCCGCCCGCGCCACCGCCCAGCAGGCCACCGAGCAGACCGCCCAAGTCGCCGAGGCCGCCCTGCCCAGCGCCTTGTCGCGTTGGCGAGCCTTGGCCAGCCCGAAGCAATTGTTCCAGCAGATCACTGGTATTCATGACGGAATCCTCCTCGATAGCCGTTGTTCAGTCAGGCAACGATAGACCCGCCGGGTAATTACGCCATGACCGTCGGGCTGACGTCCTACCACCACCAGCGCAGGAGAAAAAAGAACGCCATGCTCAGCAGCATGCTGATCAGGGTGCTGCGGGTGTAAAGCACCAGGCCGATGGCGACCAGCGAGCTGAGCAGGTAGGGGTTATCCCACTGCAGGTTCAACTGCTGGTCGGGCATGAACACGATCGGCCCACAAATCGCCGTCAGCATGCCCGGTACGGCGAAGCCGAGAAACTGCCGCGCGTTACTGCTCAGGCGTACCGGCAGGCGCGGTTCGAGAAACACGTAGCGGTTGAGGAACACCAGCAAACCCATGCCGACAATGACTGCCCAGACCATCATGTGCGCTCTCCGGAAAACTTGTTGCAGATAAACCCGGCGCTCATGCCCAGCAACCCGGCCAGGACCAGTCCCGAGCCGAGCTGCCAGTAGTGGAACAGCACCGAGAAAAACAGCGACACCGCGACACAGACCACCGTCGGGATGTTGCGCACCACCGGGGTGATCAAGGCGATAAAGGTCGCGGCAATCGAGAAGTCCAGCCCCAGGTGCTCCAGCCCGGGAATGCTGCTGCCGAGGACGATGCCCGCGAGGGTGAACAGGTTCCACGCCACGTAGAACGTCAGCCCGACGCCCAAGGCATACCAGCGATTGAACTGCTGACGGTCGAACTGACTGGTCAGGGCAAACAGCTCATCGGTGAGCAAAAAGCCCAGGCCGACCCGCCAGCGCCCCGGCAACGGCGCCACCACCGGGCGCATGCTCATGCCGTACAGCAAATGCTGGGAAGTCAGGAGCAAGGTGGTCAGCAGGATCGAAAAAATCCCCGCCCCGCCCTTGAGCATGCCGATTGCCACCAATTGCGCCGCGCCGGCGAAGACGATACTCGACAGGCCCTGGCCCTGCAGGGGGGTCAGGTTGGCTTCGATAGCCATGGAACCGGCGAGCAGGCCCCAGGGTGCCGTCGCCAGGGACAGCGGCATCACCGCCGCGGCACCGCGCAGGAACGCACTGCGCGGCAAAAGAGTCTCGGACATAGGGTTCTACAACAGGAAAAAGGGGAACTGAATGTGCCAGCCCGCTTGTCGGCTGTCTTGTACGATCTTGCGCACTTGCACAGCAAGGCGGCCCCTCGGCAGATGAACTATTTTTACTGGAACAGCGAGGTCGCCGCAGACCTCGCCCGGTGAACCTTCTCGTGCAGCTTCCGGTCGATACGTTCAACCCACCTCGGGTTAGCGCTCGTTGCTGGTCCGTTTCATTTGCTGGAGAACGCCCTTGATCTCGACTCGACACATGGCCACGCTCAAAGCCTGGGGTGCCCATGGTTTCACCGCGACCGGCGTGGTCACCGCGTTCCTCGCCACCCTGGCATTGTTCGACAACCAGCCCAAGGCTTGCCTGCTGTGGCTCGGCGTGGCGCTAATCGTCGACGGCGTGGATGGCTCGCTGGCGCGCAAGGTCAATGTGTCGACGGTGCTGCCGCAGTTCGATGGCTCGGTGCTGGACCTGGTAATCGACTACCTGACCTACGTGTTCATCCCGGCGCTGTTCATCTACCGCTATATCGACCTGCCCGCCTACACCCCGCTGCTGATGACTTCGGTGATCCTGGTGTCATCGCTGTATTGCTTCTGCAACGTCAACATGAAGAGCAAGGACAACTACTTCGTCGGTTTCCCCGCTGCCTGGAACGTGGTCGCCCTGAGCCTGTACATCATTGCCCCGTCTGCCTGGGTCACCCTGTTGAGTATCATTGCCTTGGCGTTGCTCACAGTGACCCGGATGAAATTCCTCCACCCGTTTCGCGTGCGCCGCTTCATGCCGATCAATATCGCCGTCACCGCCATCTGGCTGCTCTGCAGCCTGTCACTGGTGCTCGGCCATCCGGGCCTGAATCCCTGGGTGATGGGATTGTGGCTGGCGATGTCGGCCTACTTCCTCGGGATCTGCATCTGGCGCACCCTCGCCGAAGCTTTCGACCAGCACCGCCGTTGATTGCGCCTACAAGGTGATGCCCAGTGCATTGAGCAGCACCGGGTCGCGACTGTAGATGTCCGGGGCATACAGCAAGCGCCCATGGCTGTCGGCCTGCACCGTCCAGTAACCGAGCAGGATCGGCACCGGCGCCGACAAGCGAAATTCATGGGTGCGACCGGTGGCCAACAGCTCGTCGGTGCGCACCCGTTCCGCCGGACTCACCAGCATGTCGCGCAGCTGCAAGGCGTGTTCGACCCGCACGCAACCTGAACTGAACGCCCGTGGACCTTTCTGGAACAGCGCCTGGCTGGGCGTATCGTGCAGGTACACCGAGAATGGGTTGGGAAACCGCACCGCCATCTGCCCCAGCGGATTGCGCGGCCCGGCGCTCTGGCGCAGGAGGATGTTGCCGGGATTGTCCCAATCGACCTCGTCGGCCGACAGCGGGTTGCCGTTGCGGTCCAGCACCTGCAGGTCGCCTCGACTGAGGTAGGACTGGTCTCGGCGAATCTGCGGCAGCTTGTCTTCGCGCATGATGGTCGGCGGTATGGTCCAGGTCGGGTTCAGGGTCAGACGCGTGACGTGGGACTTGAGCAGCGGGGTTTGCCGCTCGGCGCGCCCGACCTGGGTACGCGTTTGCCACACCGGTACGCCGCCCTGCAGCACCGTCAGTTGCGCGGCGGCGATATTTACCAGCAGGCCATCGGGTTCCATGTCCGGGGCCATCCAGCGGAAGCGTTCGAGGTTGATCCGCAGTTGCTCGCGACGCATTGTTGGACTGATGTTCAGCTCGGCCAGGGTGCCGGCGCCAATCACCCCATCGGCTTGCAGCGAATGGTCAAGCTGGAAGCTTTTCACCGCGCTGGTCAGTTGCGCGTTGTACTCGGTGCCGACCTTGGCTGGCAGATTTGTCAGGTAGCCTTCATTGAGCAGGCGCTGGGCCAGGACGGGAACCCTCGCGTCCTGCATGCCTGGGCGCAACAGCGGGCCGTCCGGCAGCAACGGCCAGTGAGGCAGCTGTTGCTGGCGTTGCCCGGCGTATACCTGGCGCAGGCTGCGGTATTGCTCCAGGTGCGGGCGCGCGGCGTCGAAGGCGGCTGCCAGGTCATGCAGGCCAGGGCTGGCAATCGCCAGTAGCTCGGCATTGCGATCCAGCGCCGGTGGCTGTGCGTGCCAAAGCGGCTCGAAGCGGCTTTGCTGCAGGCGGCCATAGCGCAGTTCACGCAGCGCTTGCAGGTAACGCAGGCTGATGCCGATGTCGCTGCACAGCGGCCCGCCCACCGGATCGGCTGGCGGCAAGCGGTAGCGTTCGGGATCGAGGCCGTCATCGACCAGCAACTGGAATTGCCCGAGCAATGCCTTGACACGCGCCTCGTCGGTCCACACCGGAAGATTGTCCTGCTGCTGGTAAAACGCTTGCAGCAAGGCCTGCGCCGAGGCATCCGGGCGCAGCTTGAGGCCGGGGCAATCGACCTGTACCTGGCTGGCCGCCAATGGCAAAGGGCCGGCATGATCCGCCAGCTCATTCTGGGCAGTCGCGACCAATGGCACTGCGAGCAGGTAAAGGCTCAAGTAATATGCGTGCTTTTTGAACAACTGCTTTACTCCAATCCATGGCCGTCACGATTTGACGGTCGACCTCTGCACCCGCTGCGGCAAGCCTTCAGGCTAGCCCATATCGGGGTGGCCGGGGGGCGACAGGAAGTCGGGAGCCAACGATAGTATTGAGGACTCTCTACGCATGCTTACCCTTTTGCGCCGGCTTTGCCTGGCCCTGACCACTCTGGGCGCCATCAGCGCTCCAGCATTCGCCGCCAGCACCAGCAATCAGGCGTTGTACAACAGCCTCGCCCACGCAGCCCCGGAACTCAATCCCCAAGCGTTAAAAAGCGCCCTGAGCGCCATGCAATGTGCCGTCAACGGCGGTGCCCAACGCGCCGAGCACCTGGCCGTCATCGATTACTCGCAACCTTCTACCGCACGCCGCTTGTGGATCTTCGACCTGCGTAAAAAATCCCTGGTGCTGCGCGACCTGGTGGCCCACGGGCAAATGTCCGGGGAAAACTTTGCCACCCAATTCTCCAACCGCGTGGGCAGCTACCAGTCCAGCCTGGGCCTGTTCCGCACCCAGGAAAGCTATCAGGGCGCCCACGGCTATTCGTTACGCATGGATGGCCTGGAACCCGGCTTCAACGATCTGGCGCGTGACCGGGCGATCGTGATCCATGCCGCCGACTATGTGAATCCGTTGTGGAGCGAACGCCAGGGCCGAATTGGCCGCAGCCAGGGTTGCCCGGCAGTACGTCCACAGGTGGCGCGCCAGGTAATCGACAAGCTCAAGGACGGTCAGTTCATGTTTTCCTGGTATCCGGACCAGCGCTGGCTGAAATCCTCGCCTTATCTCAACTGCCAGCCGCGCCAGGTGGCCAGCATCCTCAGCGCCAACAAAGGCTAGGATTCACCCGGCAAGGCAAGCAAAAGCGCCCCGCGCTGGCTATGCTCAAGGGCATGACTGCTTCCTTGCCGATACGCCAACCCTGCCCCCCCGGCGCCTGTGATTGCGGACGCGAGTCGTTACTCGAACTGCCCGGCGCCGACCCGCGCATCCTCTACCTGACCCGCCAGGAGGAAAAGCGCCTGCTCGAACGCCTGGAAAATCTCAAGAGTCTGAGCGACCTCGAGCACCTGCAACAACGCATGCGCGAGCAATTGGGCATAGGCGTGGAAATCACCCCCAGTTTCCACGAAGTGAAGAGCATGCGCGGCATCGGCATCCGCTTGCTGGACCAGCCGGGACTGTGCCGCAAAACCCGCCAGGCGATTCCCGCAGCGATTCGCCGAGGCCTGGAAAACCACCCGCAAATCGCCTACGAGCTGCTCAATGCCCACGACTTGCTGCGCGACGCATGACGCGCAGATTTGCATTCATGCGCGTGCGTCTGGAAGATGGCGCAGCACGATCGCTTCGGCGCTGACTATCCTGATGTTATTGAGCCCAGCAGGCTCGCGATCATCGTTCTCAGGGAATTTAGAATGACAGCAAGACAAGTAATCAATGCATCGGTGAGCCCGAAAGGCAGCCTGGAAACACTGTCCCAACGCGAAGTCCAACAGCTGAGCGCCGCGGGTACAGGCAGCATCTACTCTCTTTTTCGCCAGTGCGCCCTGGCCATCCTCAATACCGGCGCCCACGTCGACAACGCCAAAACCATCCTCGAAGCCTACCGCGACTTCGAAATCCGCATTCACCAGCAGGACCGCGGCGTACGCCTGGAACTGCTGAACGCACCGGCCGACGCCTTCGTCGACGGTGAAATGATCGCCAGCACCCGCGAGATGCTGTTCAGCGCCCTGCGCGACATCGTCTACACCGAGAACGAGCTGGACAGCCAGCGCATCGACCTGAGCAACTCCCAGGGTATCAGCGACTACGTGTTCCACCTGCTGCGCAACGCACGCACCTTGCGCCCGGGCGTCGAACCGAAGATCGTGGTGTGTTGGGGCGGTCACTCGATCAGCTCCGAGGAGTACCAATACACCAAGAAAGTCGGCCACGAACTGGGACTGCGCAGTCTCGACGTCTGCACCGGTTGCGGCCCTGGCGTGATGAAAGGCCCGATGAAGGGCGCGACCATCTCCCACGCCAAGCAGCGCATCACCAACGGCCGCTACCTGGGCCTGACGGAACCGGGAATCATTGCCGCCGAGGCACCCAACCCGATCGTCAACGAGCTGGTGATCCTGCCGGACATCGAGAAGCGCCTGGAAGCCTTCGTCCGTGTCGGCCACGGCATCATCATCTTCCCGGGCGGCGCCGGTACTGCCGAAGAGTTCCTCTACCTGCTGGGGATCCTCATGCACCCGGACAACCGTGACCTGCCGTTCCCGGTGGTGTTGACCGGTCCGCGCAGTGCCGAGCCCTACCTGCAGCAATTGCACACGTTCATCGGCGCGACATTGGGCGAGGAAGCGCAAAAACACTACGAGATCATCATCGACGACCCGGCCCAAGTGGCCCGGCAGATGGTCGCCGGGCTCAAGGCGGTCAAGCAGTTCCGCCGCGAGCGCAACGACGCATTCCACTTCAACTGGCTGCTGAAGATCGATGAGGGCTTCCAGCGTCCATTCGATCCGACCCACGAAAACATGGCAAGCCTGCAACTGCGCCGCGACATGCCGGCCCATGAACTGGCGTCGAACCTGCGTCGGGCGTTTTCCGGGATCGTTGCCGGCAACGTCAAGGACAAGGGCATTCGCCTGATCGAGGAACACGGTCCGTACGAGATTCACGGCGATGCGGAAATCCTGCAACCGCTGGACAAACTGCTGCAGGCGTTTGTCGCCCAGCACCGCATGAAGCTGCCAGGCGGCGCGGCCTACGTGCCGTGCTACCGCGTCATCAGCTAAGCGCGTAAGGCTGAAACAGCTCGGGTCCACCCGGACCCGAGCCTCCATCACTGCTCGGGCGCGACCACCCGAAAGTGAATGTTGATCTCGTTCGACACCATGCTATTGGCCCACGAGCCTGTGCCAATCTTGAAGTCGTCGCGCTTGAGCACGAATTGGCCATTAAATACGCCAATGCCGCTCTCGGCCTTCAGGCTCATCTCGGCTTCGATGTCGCGCGTCACGCCTTTCAACGTCAAGTGACCCTCCACGCGATAACGCTCATCGCCCAGCGCGGTGATCTTGCTCGACTCGAAACGCGCCATGGGAAACATCTCGGTGTTGAACCAGTCCGGGGTTTTCAGCTCATCGGTGGCGTCCTGGCTGCCGGCGTCGACGCTGTCCAGCTTGATGGTGATTTCAGTGTGGGCCGCCGCGATGTTGGCCGTGTCGAAATCCAGCCTCGCCTTGAACTCGCCGAAAGTCCCGTACACCCTCGATCCTGTCTGTTTGAAGTTGAAATCGATCTTGCTTGCTTTCGGATTGACCGACTTGTATTGGGCCCCATGAGCATCGCCCAAGCTGCCAAGGGCCAACAAGGCAACCAGTAACGAAATTACGGGGTAACGAGCATTCATGACAGGCTCCGGCCGGCGACCGATGACGGGGATGAAGCTTGAGTGTTGTTCGGCACCGGCCGTTGCGCAAATGATAAACTCCCGCCCCCTTGAATGACCGGCCCCGCTCGATGACCCCAGATGCCCTCGCCACCCTGCACGCTCACCTGCTGACCGCGCTGGCAACGCCCCCCGCTGAAACCCGCCGCCTGTTCCACGGGCGCGGCCGCTGCTGGCCGGGGCTGGAACAACTGACCGTCGACTGGTTGCAAGGCATTGTGCTGGTCGCGGTGTTCAAGGAGCCGGAGCCCGAACAACTGCTGGCCTTGCAGCAACTTCTCCGCCAGCTCAGCCAATTGGCCGAATGGCAGGCCAGCGGCGCCCACAGCCTGTTGCTGCAACACCGTTACCTGCCACAAAGCACCACCGAATGGCTGTCGGGAGAGGAAGTCGAGGACTGGACGCTGACCGAAGGCGGCTTGCGCTACCTCATCGATCTGGGCAAGAAACAGAATGCCGGGTTGTTTCTCGACATGCGCTATGGGCGCAACTGGGTACGCGACAATGCCCGGGGCAAACGGGTACTGAACCTGTTTGCCTACACCTGCGGGTTCTCGGTGGCCGCCATCGAAGGTGGCGCCGAAAAGGTGGTCAATCTCGACATGTCCCGTGCTGCCTTGAGTCGTGGACGCGACAACCATCGCCTCAATGGCCACGACCTGAGCAAAGTCAGCTTCCTTGGCCATGATTTGTTCAAGTCGTGGGGCAAGGTGATCAACAGCGGACCCTACGACCTGGTGATCATCGATCCGCCGTCGTTCCAGAAAGGCAGCTTCCTGCTGACCAAGGACTATCAGCGCGTGCTGCGCCGCCTGCCCGAGTTGCTCACGCCCCAAGGCACGGTATTGGCGTGCATGAACGACCCGGCGTTCGGCCCGGACTTCCTGATCGACGGTGTCACCCGCGAAGCCCCAAGCCTGCGTTTTGTCGAGCGCCTGGAAAATCCACCGGAATTTCCCGACATCGACGCGCAAAGCGGGCTCAAGGCCCTGGTGTTCGCCAGCGAGTAAGCACGCCTACTCGCTGGCGATCAGCCTCACGCAACCGGAATCAGCGGATCCGCTGCCGCCCAGGCCGCTTCACGGTTGGCCGCCGGCGGGTAGATCCACTGGGTGTTGATCTGGGTCTTTAGCGCCTTACCTTCCTCACGCACCAGCTTGACCTGGCGATCCCAGCCTTCGGTGTACACCGCGCCCCAGGCACCGAGGTCCAGGCAGGTGACGTATTTGGGCTGGCTGTAGGGCATCGGCTCGACACCGAGAATTTGCGCCGCGACGTTGTTGCCGGCGTGGCGACCGAGGGAGATGGCGTGCTGGCAGGTCATCAGCGCGTGATTACCGATGTCATCGCTGGCGGCATAGGCCACGTCGCCGGTGGCGAAAATGTCGGGTTGGCCAAGCACTTGCAGGTGAGCGTCAACGTGCAGGCGGCCCAGATGATCGCGCTCAGCGGGAATCTGCTCGGTCAACGAACTGGCGCGCACCCCGGTGGTCCAGACCACGGTGCTGGCTTCGATACGCTGACCATCGGCCAGGGCCACGCCCTGCTCATCGACGGCCACCACCGACGAATTCAACTGCCAGCGCACACCCTGCTCTTCGCTGGCCTCGGCGATAGAGCGGGCGATTTGCGCACCCATGGAGCCACCGACCTTATCGCCGCGATCAACGATGATCACTTCGATATCGGCCTGCTCGCCGAAAATCGCCCGCAGCCGCGCCGGCATCTCCGTGGCGGTCTCGATTCCGGTGAAACCGCCACCAGCCACCACCACCGTGTTGCGTGCCTTGCTATAGGGACGCTCAGCCAGGGATTTCAGGTGATTCTCCAGGCGCACCGCCTGCTCGATCTGGTCGACATTGAAGGCGTGCTCAGCGACGCCTGGCGTGTTCGGCAGTGCCAGGCCACTGCCCGTAGCCAACACCAGTTTGTCGTAGTTACAGGTTTGGAGCGCACCATTGGCATCGCGGTAGCCGACCTGTTTTTGCGGCACGTCGATGGTCTGCGCGGCGCCCTTGATGAAGTCCACCCCCACTGCGTCGAACAGCTCACCCAGAGGCGCGGCCAGTTGGTGGGCGTTGGGCTCGTAGAAGCGCGGACGAACCCGCAACTCGGCCTGGGGCGCCAGCACGGTGACGGCGATCTCACGCTGACCGTGCAGATCGAACAGGCGGGTAGCGCTGAGCGCCGTCCACAGCCCACCAAAACCAGCGCCGATAACCAGGATGTGTTGTTTCATTATGAGCTCCAGGTGTGAATCAAGGGATTAAGGGTTCGAGCCGCCTCGATAACTACGACTCTATTGGTCGTAGTTAATCTTGAATAGTCACCTTTCTCGATGATTTCCATCGAAAACCTTGATCAATCCACCGCAGCGGCTCTAACCCTTGAACGACAGAGGTTCACGGAGGATCAGCGATTTCCGTCTGACTTTTAAGTCAATCTGCTTGATTGCATAAGCCCACCCTCGCCCGCTAAAATTTACGACTCATTCAGTCGGAGATGGTGATGTCCCTTTACAGTGCGGGCGTGGAATATGGCATTCATTGCCTGTTGTTCCTGGTGGGCGATGGTGGTGATAGTCGCGAGGCCAGCGTGCGCGATCTCGCCGAGTTGCAGGGCGTGCCCCAGGACTATCTGGCGAAAATCTTCACCAAGCTGGCCAAGGCGAAACTGGTGATGGCGACCGAGGGTGTGCGCGGCGGTTTCAAGCTGGCGCGTCCAGCCGACGAAATCACCATCCTCGATATCGTCAATGCCATCGACGGTAAAAAACTGATCTTCGATTGCCGAGAAATCCGTGGACGCTGC
This sequence comes from Pseudomonas fluorescens, assembly GCF_019212185.1. Lineage (NCBI taxonomy): Bacteria > Pseudomonadati > Pseudomonadota > Gammaproteobacteria > Pseudomonadales > Pseudomonadaceae > Pseudomonas > Pseudomonas fluorescens. The sequence goes on along the minus strand of NZ_CP078138.1, from coordinate 2,246,387 downwards.
GCGCTGTTCGAAGAAGCGCCACCGGCCTGGGCGCTGGAAGGCACCTGTGCGGTACACGGAGTCATGCTGACTGCGCAGAAGCGCATGGAGGAAGCCCTCGCCCAGCAGACTATTCTCGACCTGGCCCGGCGCTTCGGGCGCAAAGCGCCTGCCGAGTTCGGTGCGCAAGTCAATGACTGGATGAACGAGCGCCGGGAGAAGAAAGGCGTCGCCAGTCCTCAGGCCGGCGACGGACAGCACATCACGCTGACCGATATCAGTGACTGATAGAGGCTAGTCCAGCGTAGCTTGAGCCGACGCGGTATTGACGGCATGAGGCTGCCCCTGGCTCGCCCGCAACCACTGCATGAACGCCGCGGATGGCAGCGGCAGCGAAAAGAAAAAACCCTGCCCCACCTCGTAGCCCTGCTCCTTGAGAATCTCGTACTGGGCCGCGTGTTCGATGCCCTCGGCCACCACCAGCAACGACAGGCCTTTGCCGATTCCGATCACCGACTCACTGAGGGCCCGACAGGAGGCATCGCGCTCCAGGTCATCGACAAAACTCTTGTCCAGCTTCAGTTCACTGATGGGCAGATGGCGCAAGTAGCCAAGGCTGGAATAGCCGGTGCCAAAGTCATCGATGGCCAGGCGAACGCCCAGGGCATGCAGTTGTGCAAGGGTGTGCTCGGTGCCCACGCTGTTGGACAGCAACACCCCTTCGGTAAGCTCGATGCACAGATCCGATGCCTGCAACTCGTGAAGCTGCAACTGCTGGGCAATCTGCGTTGGCAGGTTCACGCCATGAAAATTGATCGGCGACAGATTGATCGACAACGACGGCACAACCAGGCCCTGCAGTCGCCACTCGGCCAGTTGCCCGCAGGCGGTTTGCAGCACCCACTGGCTCAGCTCATTGATCAGCCCGCACTCTTCGGCCAGCGGAATGAAGCGCTCCGGTGAAATCACACCCAGGCTCGGATGCTCCCAGCGCGCCAGCGCTTCGACCCCTACCAGGGCGCCGGTGTGCAGGTTGATCTGTGGCTGATACGCCAGCTCCAGGTCATCTCCGGCCAGCGCCATGCGCAGCGCGGTTTCCAGGATCAAGCGTTCCTGGGCGATCTGGTTCATCTGCTCCAGGTAAAAACGGCAACTGCCACGCTCGACCCGCTTGGCCTGGTACATCGCAATATCAGCGCACTGCAGCAGGCTTTCCATGTCCTGGCCATCAGCGGGATACAGGCTGATGCCGATGCTCGCCGACAACACCACAGAGGTGCCGGCAACACTGACCGGAAAACTCAAGACCCGTTGCAAGCGCTCAAGCTCGCGGGTGACCTCGGTGGCATTGCGCCTGGGCAATACCAGTACGAACTCGTCACCGGACAGGCGCCCGGCAATATCGCCCTCGCGCATCACGCTGCGCAGACGCTGCGCCATGGCCTGCAACAACTCGTCTCCGGCCCCATGGCCAAGGGCGTCGTTGACCTGCTTGAAACGGTCCAGGTCGATAAACAACACCGCCAGTTCACCCTGCTCCTGCGCCACATCGAACAGCAGGCGTTGCGCCTTGCCGAGCAGGAAACTGCGGTTGGGCAAGCCGGTCAGGCTGTCATAGAAAGCCATCTTGCGAATCGCCTGGCGCGCCTGCTCCCGCTCCAGCGCCAGCATGCACAGGTGCGTACCTGCCGTGACCAGGTGCGCATGCAAGGGATCGGGGCCACGGCATTCGCGAAAGTACAGGGCAAAGGTCGCTGCCACCTGGCCGGTGCTGTTGCGTACGGGGATCGACCAGCAAGCCCGCAAGCCGGACTGCTCGGCCAAGTCCCGGTAATCTGCCCACAGCAGATCAGTGGCGATGTCGGTGACCAGCACCGGTTCGCCACGAAACGCTGCGGTGCCGCAGGAGCCGGTGAACGGCCCGATCGCCAGGCCCTCGATGGCCTGCGAATAAGCCGCAGGCAAGCCGGGACCGGCCAGCGGGTGCAGGATCCCACCGGCGTCGACGCTGAGGATCGACACAATGACTTCCGGCGCAATGCGCTCGATTTCCCGGCACATCAGACTCAGCACACTTTCCAGGGACTGCTCGTTCAACAGCGCGCCGACCACCTTGTCCTGCAGCACTTCGTGCAGTTTCAAGCGGGTGATATCGGTCAGCACCATGATGCTGTGTTCGACCTCGCCACCGGCATCGAACACCGGGCTCGAGGACACATGCACCCACAGCCGCTGGCCGTTGCGCTTGCTGACCAGCGCGCTGATTTCATGGGGATTGGCACCGAACAACTGGGCCAGTTCGGGCAGCTCCGCCGCTCCGGCGTGGCTGTCACCGACAAAGAAAATCAGCGGCGATTGCCCCAATAGCGCGGCACCGTCGTAACCGAGCATTTGCAGCAACCCGTCATTGACGTAGACCAGGCGCGCATGCGCGTCGACGATGCAAGTGGCAGAACGGCTGGCATTGATCGACATCGACAGCAGCCGCTGTTCACTGTCCTGCGGGCGAGTGCCGGTAATGTCCTTGAGAAAGAAAGCGCCGAGTTCGCGTCCCTGCAACCTGATGGTCGAGAGCGACATCGCGGCCCAGCGCTCTTCGCCGTCCCGGTGCACAATCGCCAACTCCCGTGAACGGGCGCTGTCGGCATCGCCGTTCAGAGCCAGGGGTATCAGCGTATCGACGTGAGTGCCCAATACCTCCAGCCGGGGGCGACCCCAGAACTGTTCGGCGGCGGAGTTGAAAAACCTGACAAGGCTCTGATCGTCGACCACCACTACGGCATCGCCCCACTGCTCCAGGGTCTGCACGAAAAAATCCTGCGCAGCACTGCGCCCTGCTTGTCCGGCTCTGGTGTCCATTGCTGTCACTTGTCCACTGCCGCCATCGCCCAGCCTCCCTGGCCGTACGTGGGGCGCCAAAAGTCCCCTCAAAACCGGAAGGACCCACTTCAGAAGTCCCGCTATAGACTGCAGAAGAATAGCGAAGAGCGACTGTTATTCACTTTGACCGGTGCGTTGTTCACTGCCTGAAACCTGAGAATAGACGCGAAGTACCGGCGTCATGAACATTTGCGTGAACAGGCTCAACGCCCGGGCCCGGGCGCTATTGTCACACGACTAGCGGTACTTGAGTGTGGTCGGCCACCTTCCTACGATGAATCCACGCAACTGACTGTTTGCTCCAGCAGTTGCGTGAGCGGCGGGTGTTCTGAACCCCAATCAAGCTCGCCGCTGGCTCTACGTGCACCTTGAGCCTCAACGGCTCTACTTTCTCCCCATCAAAGGGCTTTGAGGCTCTTTTTTAAACCGGCGAACCCGCCACGCACGTTCAAGTCCGACCTTCGACCACAATGCCGTTTGCCCTTGGCAAAGGGCATTGTGCTCCTGTTCGCCCTACACAGCCTCACGGGAAAACCGTTCGCGGTAGACCTGCGGGACCACGCCCATGGCCCGCAGGAAACTGCGACGCAGGGTTTCTTCGCTGCCGAAACCACACTGCACGGCGATGCGCTTGATCGGCACGCCGGTGTCGCTGAGTAAACGACGCGCGGTTTCGACGCGGATTCGCTCGATGGCGCGAGCCGGGGTCTGGCCGGTGTCGGCGCGGTAGTGGCGGATGAAACTGCGCTCGCTCATGCCGGCCTGCAGCGCCAGCGCCGCGATCCCCAGATCCAGGTGCAGGTTTTCCGCGATCCAGGCGTGCAGGTCGTCAAAGCGCTTGCCCTGATGTTGCAGGTCGAGGGTCACGCTGAACTGCGACTGACCGCCCGGCCGCTTGAGGAACACCACCAACTGGCGCGCCACCTCCAGCGCCATGGCACGGCCCAGGTCGGCCTCCACCAGCGCCAGCGACAGGTCGATGCCTGCGGTGACCCCGGCCGAAGTCCAGACCGGGCCATCGTTGATAAAGATCGGATTCGGCTCCACGCGCAGTTGCGGGTGTTGCTGCGCCAACTGCTCGCAGCGGCTCCAGTGGGTGACCACCCGCCGCCCGTCGAGCCAACCACTGGCTGCCAGCAGGAACGCCCCGGTGCACACCGAGGCCACTCGCCGCGAACGCATGGCCTGCTGGCGCACCCAGTCGACCAACTGCGGGTTTTGCGCGGCAGCGTAGACACCCCAGCCACCGGAGATGATCAGCGTATCGGACGGCGTGTCCGGCAGCGGATCGGCGAGCATCGCCAACCCGGCCGAAGACAGCACCGCGCCCCCGTTCTCGGCGATCACCCGCGGCTGGTAAGGTGCCGGCAGCCCGCGTTGGGCGGCAATGTCGTTGGCCGAAGCAAAGACTTGCAACGGCCCGGTGACATCCAGCAATTGCGTATTGGCAAAGGCCAGGACGTGAATGGTTTTCGCGGTCGTCGACATGATTGGCGGGATTCGAGGGCTGATTGGCGTGTACGCCAAATCCTAGAGGCATACAGTCAAGTCGTCCACCCACTTCGGGTGCTTACAGGCGAACGCAGGAGCGCATGTCATGACCTTGCAGATTGGTTTTCTGGTATTCCCCCAGGTGCAGCAGTTGGACCTGACGGGCCCTTATGACGTGCTGGCGTCGCTGCCGGAGGTGAAGGTGCATCTGGTCTGGAAGGAGTTGGCCCCGGTCACCGCCAGCACCGGCCTGATCCTCCAGCCGACCACGACCTTTGCCGACTGCCCGGACCTCGACGTGCTGTGCGTACCCGGTGGCAGCGGCGTCGGGCCCTTGATGGAGGATCCACAGACCCTGGCCTTCCTCCAGGCCAAGGCCGCCAAGGCGCGCTACGTCACCTCAGTCTGCACCGGCGCCCTGGTACTCGGCGCCGCCGGCCTGCTCCAGGGCAAACGGGCGACCACCCACTGGGCGTACCACGAATTGTTGAGCCTGCAAGGGGCGATCCCGGTGCAGGAGCGTGTGGTGCGCGACGGCAACCTGCTGACCGGCGGCGGGATCACCGCCGGTATCGACTTCGCCTTGAACCTGGCGGCCGAGTTGTATGGCGATGACGTCGCGCAGTTGGTGCAGTTGCAACTCGAGTACGCGCCGGCACCGCCGTTTGCCTCGGGCGATCCGCGCACGGCCCCTGCTTCTGTCCTGCAGCAGGCAAAGCTAAAGGCTGCCGACTCGCTCAAGCAACGCACGCTGGTTACCGAACGGGCGGCGGCGCGACTTGCCAGCGTCCGCAGCTGATTATCGCGGCCATAAAAAAACCCGCCGAAGCGGGTTTTTCAAGACCATGACGACATCCTGTCGCTGCACTCCCTGCAAATGGCCGATCATCCATGATCCTGAGTACATCCTGTGCTCAGTTGATGGGTGTAGATTACGCATCGGATCCAATCTGCAATAGAAGACATTGCTACCAGCGCGTGTAAGACATTCGCCATAGCTGGCTGCGTCAGTTGCCGGTGGCTGATCCGGCGTCCAATGCCCGCGCAGCGAGTCCGGCGACCTCCAGCTGAGCGTCCGCCGCCTGCCGATCGTCATCTTCAAGAAACCACGCGGCGGACAATCCGGCAAACGCCAACACCCATTGCAACAGGCGCCGAGGTTGCAACCCTGCAACCTCCGACACCAGCGCTACTTGCCGGGTAAACCGCAGTGGGTCCCTGGCGCTGGGCAAGTCAGGGTTGCAGATCAGGTTGGCGTAGTCGAAGGTGCGCTCGCCGGTGACCTGTTTAGGATCGATGGCCAGCCAGCCGCGTTCGGCGAAATCGAGGATGTTGTTGTGGTGCACATCGCCATGCAATACGACGATATCCTGCGGCGTGGCGAGCAGATAGTCGGCGCTGGCCAGGCTCTGGCGCAGCAGCCCGCCATGGCTGGCAGCGGCCGGTGGCAGTGAGCGAAACCAGTGCTTCATGCTTGCCAGCGGCGGCAAGGGCGACGAGCGCGGAAGGTGCAGGCGTGCCACGGCGGTACAGATGATTCGGCTGGCCTCGTCGTCCTCGCCGTGCTGGGCCATGTGCAGCAACGACCGCTGACCCTCGGCGCGCTCCATCAGCAATCCGTCGCCGTCATGGGCATACACCCGCGCCGCGCCGTCGCCACGCCACCAGACCATCAACCGGTTGCCGAACTTTTCTTCATCATTCAAGGCGATCTTCAGCATTGCCGGCTTGCCCTGGTAGCGCACCGGTAACAGGCGGCTGCCCAGGGTGATGATCGGCGCGCCATCGGCCTGCAGTTGCCATTGACTCAGATACGGCTCAAACATTCAGTGCTCGAAACGGTGGGGTCAGAATTGGTCAAGGTACTTCTCGATGTTGCTCATTTGCTCATCCCAGCCGCGACTGTTCATGCGAAACGCCTTGAGGCGACGGCTTTCGGGAATGTTATCAAAGCCGGACTCCACGACTTTCAGCAAAGTGCCGCCCTCCCTGTCCTCCAACTCGAACAGCACCAGGGTGGTGGGCTCGTTGGAGTAGTCGATGTTCGGGTCCACCGCATAAGGGTGCCAGCGAAAGGCAAATACCCGCTCCGGCTCGACCCGCATGACCTGGACATCCCACAACAGATGTTCGTAACCCTTAAAGGTAATCTGCCCCTGAGTGCGCTCGCCAGCGACAAAACGCTGGCCCTCCAACGCCACGCCAAACCACTGACCGAAGGCTTCAGCGTTGGCCACCACCCGCCACACGGTCGAACGCGGTACCTTGAGCAGGATCTTTCTTTCGATACGATCTGAACTGTGCATGGGGGCACCTCCTGTGGTGAACACTAGGCGCGGACAACGGAACCGGCAATCCTGTTGCTGCATCCACCCCATGTGACTGAATCTGGCGCGGTTTGTTCCGATCTGCGCGACGCCCCGCCAACAGTGTTAACGTCCACTTTTGACCGCTTATCAGCCCTGTGAAGGAATACACCATGAGCCCACTGCGCGGCAGTTGCCTGTGCCAGGCCATTGCCTACGAAGTCGATCAGCTCGACATGCCCATCAGCCATTGTCATTGCCACACCTGTCGCAAGGCCCACGCCGCGGCGTTTGCCTCGACCGCCGGAGTAATGCGTGAACACTTTCGCTGGACCCGGGGTGAGAACCTGCTGGCTTGCTTTGAATCCTCGCCCGGCAAGCTGCGACATTTCTGCCCACGCTGTGGCAGCCACTTGATCGCCGAACGCCCGGCCCAGCCCCATGTGATTGTCCGCGTGGCGACCCTGGATGACGACCCTGGCGCTACGCCCGAGGCCCACATTTGGATCTCCCATGCCGTGCCGTGGCTGGCCGACCGGGATCTACTCGAATGCGCGCAATGGCAACCGAAGCCCGGTAGCTGAAACCTGATCCTCAACTCTCAAGCGAGTGTTTTTTATGCGATTAGCTTATTTCCTGGCCCTGACACCGTTGCTGCTCAGTGCTGCTGTCCAGGCTGATGACTGCGCCAACGCCAGCACCCAAGGTGCGATGAATGAATGCGCTGCAAAGCAGTACAAGCAGGCCGACAGCCAGCTCAACGCCCTGTACAAGCAAATCAACAGCCGCTTGCAGGACAACCCTGACAGCAAGAAACGCCTGGTCAGCGCCCAGCGTGCCTGGGTGGCGTTCCGCGATGCCGAGTGCAGCTTCGCGGCCTCCGGAGTCGAGGGCGGCAGCGTTTATCCGATGATCTACAGCGGCTGCCTGGCCGAGCTCACGGAAAAGCGCGTGGCGGCATTCAAGAACTATCTCGATTGCCAGGAAGGTGACCTGAGCTGCCCGGTGCGCTGAGTCACAGGCCGGGGCAGCCCAGGGGTCGCTGCGCAGCAATCAGCGGGTAAAGATCTGCGCCGTGGTGATCGCCATGTCGCCGCCCGGCAGCTTGATGCTGCCGATCTGCTTCATGGTCTCGGGATCGAAGATCGCCACGTCGTTGAACGTCCCGGCCAGGTAGATCTTGCTGCCGTCCTTGTTGAAGGAAATGCAGTAGTAGGAGTGGTCGAGGGTCGCCGCCCCGAGCATCTTTTTCTCCTTGATGTCGTACTTGGCCAGGCGGTTGAGCACCCCGAACATCAGGTTCGGATCCTTCGGCGAGCGCATGCCGCTGAAGTAGATTTCGGTCAGCGGGCCGAAGTCGGTGGTCTCGGTCTTGCCGGTTTTCAGATCGACGCTGAATAGCCCGTAGAGGTATTCGGCGGTGGCCGGGTCCTGCTTCTTGTCCTTGAATTTCGCCGCAGTGTAGAGCAGCGAGAAGTCATGGCGGTAAGTCTGCTGGTTCCACACGTAGAGCACGTCCGGCGCACTGTAATTCGGGCGCTTCCAGTGACGGCTGGGGATCAGCACGTCAAACTTGCCAGTCTTCACATCGACCTTGTAGACATCCGCACCGGCCACGTACAAGGTGCCGTCATCGCCGCTCTGCATGATGGTCAACTGACGTGGCGCCGGGAAACTGCGCACCGGCTTGGCGTCCTGACCGGCGTCGGTGGCGTAGACATCAAGCCGTGGCGCCTGGACTTCGTAGCGGTCGTTGAGCATGCGGGTCGGGTTGGCGATGGTGTACAGCTCCTTGCCGTCGTGACTGACGGTGAAGGCAAACATCGACCGCGCCTTTTCCCCCGGCTGCTGGGTAATGCTCGCATGGAATACCTGCTTGCAGCTGTCCAGCTCGACGCCGTAGACATCGGCGTAGTGGTTGTTCAGCACGTAGGCGGTCTTGCGGTCCGGCGACAGTTGGATGGTCCCCGGGCCGAACGCATCTGCCAGCTTGCAGGTCTTGTACAGGGTATCGGTCTGCAGGTCGATGACGTGCAGGTTGTTCGGGTAATTGGTGGTCACCATGTATTCGTGACCAGCGTTGAGCGCGAGGTTTTCATCGGCCAAAACACTGAGCGAACAGCTGCTCAAGAGGGCAAACGCGGCCAGGCCGCAGGCTTTGATGCTGTGCATGCTGGAATCCTTCTTGTTATCTGATCACTTGTCTTTCGGGAAGACAGTGCCGAGGTTGCGCCAGTTGTCGTTGGACGCCTGGGCATCCTTGTTCCAGTCCGGGTAGGTGCTCATCATGTCCGGCACCTGAGCTGGCCACCAGCAAGGGTCGGAGCAGCCGTAGAGATCGGCCTCCATCGGCTGGCACAGCGACGACACGCCACCGAACGCATCGATCTCCCAACCCGGGTCGGTGGTCGATGCGCACCCCGCCACGGAGCTCATGGCCACCACTTCTTCGATGCGGTTCTCGTCCGCGGCCTGATCCAGCTTCAACGCTTTGTTATTGATTGCCTTGAGATGTTTCATATCAGTGAGCCTTGCGCGGAGTGATGTAACTGCTGATGAACGCAGGGTTATTGGCCATGATCCGGGTGTAGACCTCGATGCCGAAGTCGACCCAGTCACGCATCAGTTCGCAGTAGTGGTAAGTCGGGTGCGTCGGATCGCCGTAGCGTGCATAGCTCTCGTGATAGCAGCCACCGGAACACAGGTTGCGGATGTTGCAGTCGTTGCAACCGGTGTTGGTGCGGTCGAGGCGCTCGGACAGGAAGTCGTTCAACTCCATCTGTTTCACACCGCTGTGGACGTTGCCGAAGGTCGGCAACGTCGAGCCGGTGAAACGGTGGCAAAGGTTGAGTTCGCCCTTGTGATCCACCGCCAGCATCTTCAGCCCGGCACCGCACGGCAGGGCTTTCTTGTGGCCCTCGTGGATGTCGGTAATCAGCTGATGCAGGTTGGAGAAACCGATGTTGCGATGCTCCAGTGCTGCTTCCAGGTAACGTCGACCGAGGGCCTTCATGTTGGCGAACACCTGCACCAGTTCTTCGCTGCTGAGGTTGAAGCTACTGATGTCGCCAGAGGTCACCGGGGCGAAGCCGACTTCGGCAAAACCCAGTTCGTTGAACAGGTGATCCCAGATGGTCTCGACGTCGGTGACCCCGGTGGTCAGGGTCACGCGAGCGCCCACCGGTCGACTGTTGTAGCGCGACAGGAGCATCTCGGCCTTGCGCCGCACCACATCATAGGTACCCTGCCCGCCCACGGTGATGCGGTTGCGGTCGTGCACGGTTTTTGGCCCGTCGATGCTCACCGACAAACCGAAACGGTGGGCATTCAGGTAGTCCACGGTGTCTTCGGTGAGCAGCGTGGCGTTGGTGGTCATGACGAATTCGACGAACTTGCCCGCCTCGGCAAACCGCTTTTCACAATAGTCGACCATGTACTCGATCAGCTTGCGATTGCTCAGCGGCTCCCCACCAAAAAACACAACCGTAAACCGCTCTTCGTCCGGTGACTCGCGCAGGAGCATTTCCACCGAGGCGATGGCGGTTTCGACGTCCATCTTCTTGCCGGCCGAGGGTTTGTCGAGGTCTTCCTTGTAGCAGTAGGTGCAGCTCAGGTTGCAGCCGGTGTTGACGTTGAGCACCACGGTGTTGATTGCCGTGCGCTCGACCCGTTTGGTGGCAATGTCCGGGGTCAGCGGCGAGCCGTCGCTGACCAGTTCCAGGGCCATCAGCTCGCGCAGGGTTTCGCTGATTTCCTCGCCGTTGAAGCGTGCGCCGAGGCGCCGGATCAGTTCGTCCGACGAGCAGCCCGGGCCGCGTAACGTATCGATGATGGTGCCCGTCAGTTCATCGCTGGCGAACAGCGAACTGCTGGGGATGTGAAACAGCATGCGGTCGGCATCGACCTGCACTTCGTGCAGATTACGTTCGACCAGATTCAAGATAGCGCCCATCGCAAACCTCCTGTGCAAGCCCCTTTACGCGGGGCTTGCGGTCATTCCGAAAAGTGTCTGAAACCGTGTCGGGCCAGCCTCATGGAATGGGTGGATTGTTCCAGCGTTGCACGGTGACGATCATCTGACCTTCGCCGGTCAGGGACTTGCCCCCATCGTCGACGGCGGCGATCACCTTGAGGTTGCCGGCATTGTTGGTGGACATTTTGCGCGCTGGATTCGGCCCGGCATCGCCCGGTGTGAACACGCCGCTGTCGGCCTGCATGGTGCCGGCAAACTTGACGTCTTCGTCTTCTTTGGCACGCTCGTCGAAGGCCTCGACCTTCCACTGCGCCGGGAACACCCCGATACGATACGGCTTGCCATCGGCACCCTTGCCCCAGGCTTCGGCATCGAAACGGCCCTGGACTTTCGGCGTCGAACCACCGCCATCGCCGATCCGCGCCACGGAGAACGCGGGCACTACCTTGATCTCGGCGATGTTGCTGTAAACCGACAGGCTCGGTCCTTTCAGCGCGCCGACGCTGACGGTCCGCAGGCCCGGCTTGGCATCGCTGGCGGCCTTGAGTTTGACTTTGATCTGCTCAGGACTCTGCGCAATGACTTCCAGTACTTCGACGCCTTTGCCAAAGTCCGGCTTGCCTTGCAGACCCGCGCCGATCAGGGTCACTTCAGTCTCGGTGCCAGCCTTCAGATAACCCGGCTGCACCGCCAGCAACTGGCTGGAGCCGTGTTTGGCGGCCGTGAAGTCGAGCCCGCGCTCATCGTGCTCGGCCTCGAACATCCGGCCTTGCAGTTGCGTGCCCTTGGCCGCTAGCACCTGACGCATGACCACGCCATCGACCGTCACGTTGCCGCGCCACTCGTAGCCGCTGTAAAGGATCGCACTGCCGTCGCCATTGAACGGACTGCCGTCGGCGTACTGGCCCTTGACCGTGACCTTGAACTGATCGTTGCCCTCGCTGCTGACGCTCATCACACCCGCCAGCTCGCCCTTACCCGGCAAATGGCCGCTGAAGCTCCAGTCGCCCGCCAGGGTCTCGGCCTTGGGCGCGGTTTTCTGCCAGGTTTTCCAGGCCGGGTTGTCCAGTGGATAACGCTTGGCCAACAACGGCACCATCTCTTTGCGCGCCAGGTCGAACCAGTCGCGATCCCGCGACAGCGCCTGGTATTCCAGGGACGGCCATTGGCCGAGGTGGAAGTTCACCAAGCGCTCCCATTCCTGGGCCGGACGGCGTTGCAAGGCCACCCGCGCACCGGAGTGGCAGCGACCGCACATCTGACTGGTCTGCTCGTCGAACTGCTCGACCGTGTTCAGTCGGCGCTCGAGGGCGTAACGCACGCCATCCGTTTCGCTCGGCGCCAGGCCCTGGGTATCGGCCAGGTATTTGACCAGGGTGCGGCGGTCGTCATCGCTGATCTGCAAACCATGCATGGTCTGCATCCGCGCAATGCTCATCAGCCAGCCCTCGGGGGTCTTGCGCTGGTGGCTGATGCGGCTCAGGGCGTTGTCCGCTTCCGGGGTATGACAGCCCTGGCAGGTTTCCTTGAGGATGCTCTGGGCATCACGCGCGGCCATGCTTTGCGGCGCATGCAGAGCGGCACACGCGGCAAGCGCCAGGAGACTGGCGCTCATGCCTGATCGGAGTTTTCTCTTCATCAACGTCGAACCTCGCACGGTGCTTTCTTATTGTTGGAATGGTCGTTTTTATGGTTTCTACCGCCAGCGAGCGAATCGCCGGCGAAGGCAAGAGAAACGTCTGCAACGAGCAATACACAGAGCGTGCCAGCTTGTGAATACCTCGATAAATCAACGTTTTGTGGGGAAGCCTGAGGATTTTGAGGGGATTACTGACCAGAGACGGCGTTTAATTTCGCGACAGCTGTTGCACTCTGAGACGAGCATAGATGAGCCGACCTCGTATAGGATGATTGCCCACCCGCTTAACCGCTTCAGCCAAGGGAATCGCACCATGCTCACTGCCTTGCTCTTCGACCTCGATGGCACCCTCACCGACACCGATGCCCTGCACTTGCAGGCCGTTCAGGAGCTCTTGCTGGAGGAAGACGGGCGTGCATTCAGCAAAGCCGAGTTCGAAGCCCATGTCAGCGGCCAGGCCAACGTCAACATGTGCCGCTACCTGTTCCCCGAACGCCCGGTGGCCGAACACGAAGCCTTTGCCGAGCGCAAGGAAGCGCGGTTTCGCCAGTTGTCGACACACTTGAAGCCAATTGCCGGACTGGAACGTCTGCTGGATTTCGCCGAAGCGCAGGCGATTGGCGTAGCGGTGGTGACCAATGCGCCCCGAGCCAATGCCGAGCACATGCTTGACGCCCTCGGCCTGCAAGCGCGCTTCGAGCAGATGGTGGTGGCCGAGGAACTGTCACGCGCCAAGCCCGATCCTCTGCCTTACCTGACCGGCCTGGCGCGCTTGAATGCCGCTGCCGAAGTCAGCCTGGCCTTTGAAGATTCGATCCCGGGCCTGACCGCCGCGGTCAACGCCGGAATTTTCACCGTCGGCCTGGTCACCAGCCAGCGCCGTGAAACGCTGCTGGCGGCGGGCGCACACCTGGCGATTGAAGACTTCAACGACCCGCAGCTATGGGCGGTGATCGATCGCATGCTCGGCCGCTGATCGAGGCAAATGGATCAGGACCGCTTGTCCCCACGCGCCGCGCGCTTCTTTTCATCGCCGCGCCTGAGATAACCAAAAAACAGCCAGACAAATGCGCTGCTGCTGGCGACGCCAGCATGCTCGGCGCCAGTCAGCACCATGACCAGCCACACGCCATACAGCGCGCCGCCAACCGTCATCATGTGCCAACCTTTAATCCTTGCACGCCAATCCATGGTTGATCCTTATTCCTTGAGAACGCGCAAACCCAGGGTCTTTCAACTCCGCGGCTCACCGTTGCGGGAGAACAAATACTTAGCGTAGCATGTAATAATTCTCATTAACAAAAAACACCCATGAAGCCTAGAACACCCGCATCGGCCGACACGTTGGACGCTCTGTACCAAGGCCATCATGGGTGGCTGTTGAACTGGTTGCGGCGCCGCCTGCACTGCCCGCACAACGCCGCCGACCTGGCTCAAGATACCTTCGTGCGCGTCCTCTGCACCGGCCCTTACGTCGTGCCCCGTGAACCGCGGGCGTTCCTGGCGACGGTGGCGCGGCGGTTGATCATCGACAACAGCCGGCGCAAGCGCCTGGAAAAAGCCTACCTCGACGAACTGGAACTGTGGGCTGCGCACCTCGACCAAGCGCCCTCCCCCGAGCAGATCTTCGAAGCCGTGCGGGTGCTCGAAGGCATCGACCGGGCGCTGTCGCGCATGCCCACGCGAGTTCGCGAAGCGTTCATCCTGCGGCACATGGAAGGCTTGAACCAGACCCAGATTGCCACGCGCCTCGGCGTCTCCCTGCGAACCGTGCAAATGGACCTGGTGCTGGCCCTGGAAGCCTGCGATGACGCTGCCGGGACGGGGTCATGAACAGTTCACTGCCCCATTCGATCCGCCGCCAGGCCGCCGAATGGCTGGTACGCCTCGATCATCAAACGGACGCCGAAACCCGCCAGGCCTTCACTGAATGGCTGGCGCTCGACCCGCAACACGCCAGCGCCATCGCCCGCCTGCAAGGGCATCTCGCACCGCTGCAAACACTCCCCGCCCAACCCGCCACGGCGACCTTGCGCCGTGCTGCGAGCAGCCGGCGCCATGGTCGCAGCATTGCCTCGCTGGCCCTGCTGGCAATGGTCGGCGCATCGACCCTGCTGGGTAGCTATTCGATGCAACAGGGGCTGATGTTCGCCGATCTGCACACCGCCAGCGGCGAACGCCAGCACCAACGGCTGGCCGATGGCAGCCAGATCGACCTGGACAGCGACTCCGCCGTCGACCTCGACTTCGACCCGCAACAACGGCGGGTCAAGCTGCTGCGCGGCGAAATTCTGGTGGAGGTGGCCAAGGATCCGGCGCGCCCGTTCTCCGTGGTGACGGCGCAAGGCAGCATTCGTGCGCTGGGTACGCGTTTTCTGGTCGAGCAACTGGACGACGCCACCCAGGTGACCATGCTCGAGTCCGCCACCCGCATCGACGCCGGCGGACGCAGCCAGACCCTCAACGCCGGCCAGCGCCTGCGCTTCGATGCAAACGGGCCTGGCGCGGTGGAACAGGTCGACAGCCAGGCCCTGCAAAATGCCTGGGATGACCGGCAGCTGTTGGCCTACAACCAACCGCTGACCGACGTTCTCGAGCGGCTGGCGAGGCACCGCAAGGGCCTGGTGCTGTTCGACAAGCAGGCGCTGTCGGCGCTGCGGGTCACCGTGATGCTGCCCACCGATGACAGTGATCGAGCCTTGCGCCTGCTGGCCCGGACGTTACCGATCGAAATCAGCCACTACACGCCCTGGCTGACCCGGGTGACGCTGGTCACCAAGCAGAAAAACAACTAATTTTCATTCTCATTGCGTGTTTTCGAAAATCATCCGTCCTCCCCAATGCCAACAAAATGAACGGAGATTCGCAAACATGACTTCCCCTTACCGCCTGCTGCTGGCGAGCCGCCTGAGCCTGTGCGCCTTGCCGCTGGTGTTGCCGACCCTGGCCTATGCCGAAAAACCGGTGCAGGCCTACCACATTCCGGCCGGGCCACTGGAGCAGGTACTGGGACGCTATGCCCAAGCCGCAGGGGCGCCGATTTCCCTGCAAAGCCAGCAGTTGAGCGGTTTGACCAGCCCGGGGGTCGACGGCACCTACACCGTATTGGAGGGTTTCGCTCAGGTCCTGCGCGGCACTGGCCTGACCGTTTACAACAGTGACGACGGCTACCTGCTGCAAAAAGTGCCCGCCAGTGCCGGCGCGCTGGAACTGGATGCGACCAATATTTCTGCGGCAGTGCTGGGGAGCACCACCGAGGGCACTGGCTCGTACACCACCGGCGAGACCGCTGCGGCCACCCGCATGAACCTGAGCCTGCGCCGCACCCCGCAGTCAGTGAGCGTGGTTACCCGCCAGCAAATGGACGACCAGAATCTGCAAAGCATTTCACAAGTGCTGCAGCAAACGCCGGGCATCATCGTCAACCAGGAAAGCTCCGAGGCCTACACCTTCTACGCCCGTGGCTTCAAACTGGAAAATTTCCAGTTCGACGGTGTGCCGAGCCTGTCGTCGGACGGCGGCTCGCTGCGTGACAACTACAGCATCGGCAACAGCCTGATTTACGACCGCGTCGAAGTGCTCAAGGGCGCGACCGGGCTGGTCAACGGTTCCGGTTATCCGTCCGGGGTGATCAACCTGGTGCGCAAGCGGCCGACCGACAAATTCCAGGGCAGTGTCAGCGCCGGAGCCGGCTCCTGGGACAAGTACAGCGTCGACGTCGACCTGTCCGGCCCGCTGACCGACAGCGGCAATATCCGTGGGCGCATGGTCGCGGGCACCCAGTCCCAACACAGCTACGTCGATTACCTGACCGGCGAGCAGAACACTTTCTACGGTGTGCTCGAAGCGGACCTGACCGACAGCACCGTGCTCACTGTCGGCTATGACGTGCAGAAGAACTACGACAACGGCAGCACCACCGGCGCCCTGCCCGCGTTTTATCAGGACGGACGCACCGTCAAGTTCGACCGCGACACCAACGCCGCCGACCGCTGGACCTGGCGCAACCAGGAAACCCAGCGCGCATTTGTCGAACTGGCCCATACCTTCGACAACGAGTGGGTGATCAAGGGTGTGCTGAGCAACCGTGACTATCGCACCCGCGAGCTGATCTCGGGAATCAGCAGCGAGCCGGTGCAAGCCAATGGCAGCATTTCCCATGGCTTTATCGGCGGCAACATCGACCCGGTCACCGGCGAAGTGAACAACGAGGGCACCGCGACCAAATTCAACACCACCAGCCAGGAGCAGGACTTCGACCTCTACGCTCGCGGGCCATTCACCCTCGGCGGACGGGTGCATGAAGCGGTGTTCGGCTACAGCATGGCCCACACCGAAGCCACCTCCAAACGCTACGACGGCGTGACCAACGGGGTGATCGACGATGTCTTCCAGTGGGACGGTTATGGCGACAGACCGCGCAACTTCGAATGGTGGTCGACCTTCGATATCGAGGCCCGGCAGAAGGTCGGCTTCGCCGCCACCCTCTTCAAACCGACCGATGCCATGGCGCTGATTTTCGGCGCGCGAATCGTCGATTACAAATGGGACATCGACACCATCAACGGCAGGGGCCGACGCTTCCCGGCCAGCGCAACCAACTCCAGCGAAATCGTGCCGTACACCGGCATCACTTACGATCTGGACCAGCACCACACGGTCTACGCCAGCTACACCGACATCTTCAAACCCCAGGCCTACAGCCTCGGCACCGATGGCAAGCCGATCGATCCACTGACCGGGCAAAGTTATGAGATAGGGATCAAGGGCGCCTACTTCGAAGAGCGCCTGAACGCCAGCCTGGCCCTGTTCGAATTGCAGCAGGACAACTTCGCCATTCTCACCGGCGGCACCACTCCCTCGGGCGCCGATGCCTACCGCACCGCGCAAGGGGTCACCACCCGTGGCGTCGAGATGGAAATGTCGGGCGAGGTGATGAAGGATCTGCAACTGATGGCCGGCTACACCTTCGCCGAGTCCCACGACGCTGACGACCAGCGTGTCGCGACCAACCAACCGCAACACCTCTTCAAGCTGGCGACCAATTACCGTCTGCCGGAGGAATGGCGCAAGGTCACGGTGGGCGGCAACCTCTACTGGCAGAGTTCGAGCTTCTTCAAACCGAGCGATGAAGACTGGTACTCGATCGATGATCCGAGCGCCAAGTTCGAACAGAAATCCTACGCACTGGTGGGGCTGGTGGGTGGCTACGACTTCGCCGAAAACCTCAAGGCGACGGTCAACGTCAACAACCTGTTCGACAAGCATTACTACAGCGGTATGGGCAACTACGGCACGGTGTTCTGGGGGGCACCACGCAACCTGATGTTCAACGTCAAATACAGCTTCTGATCCGTTGCGCCAGTGATTGGCGCGTCTCAAGCGCTGTCGCAATGTGCGACAGCGCGGCGCTTTCGACACCCTCGTTTTTGCCCCGGGAGCCCGGTAAACCCGGGTCTCGGCGAAACTGGCACACGCGTTGCGAACAACCTCGCCACACGAACAAGACGAGGTTCCAACATGTCGCTTCCCACTCTGCTTCCCGCCGTTTCGGCCTTCATTCAACGCGCCCCGCGCATGCTGGTCGGCGCCGCGTGGGTCGAGGCCGCCGACGGCCAGACCATGCCCCTGCACAACCCTGCCACCGGCGAGGTGCTGTGTGTGGTGCCCAAGGCCACGCCTGAGGATGTCGACCGCGCCGTACTCGCCGCTCGCCAGGCCTTCGATGACTCGGCATGGACCCGCACCCGCCCGCGTGAACGACAGAACCTGCTGTGGAAACTCGCCGACCTGATGCAGCGCGACGCGGAAATCCTCGCGCAACTGGAATGCCTGAATAACGGCAAGAGCGCCGCCGTTGCGCAAGTAATGGACGTGCAACTGTCGATCGACTTCCTGCGCTACATGGCCGGCTGGGCCACCAAGATCGAAGGCTCCAGCGTCGAAGTCTCGCTGCCCTTGATGCCCAACGACCAGTTCCACAGTTTTATCCGCCGTGAAGCGGTGGGCGTGGTGGGCGCCATCGTCGCCTGGAACTTCCCGTTGCTGCTGGCCTGCTGGAAGCTCGGCCCGGCCCTGGCCACCGGCTGCACCGTGGTGCTCAAGCCAGCAGATGAGACGCCACTGAGCGCCCTCAAGCTGGCCGAACTGGTGCTCGAGGCCGGCTACCCCGAGGGCGTGCTCAACGTGGTCACCGGCACCGGCATCACCGCCGGCTCGGCCCTGACCCACAACCCGTTGGTGGACAAGTTGACCTTCACCGGCTCAACCGCCGTGGGCAAGCAGATCGGCAAGATCGCCATGGACTCGATGACCCGGGTCACCCTGGAACTGGGCGGCAAATCACCGACCATCGTCATGGCCGATGCCGATCTCAACAGCGCCGCAGCCGGTGCCGCCAGCGCGATTTTCTTCAACCAGGGCCAGGTCTGCTGCGCCGGTTCGCGGCTCTATGTGCAACGCAAGCACTTCGACAACGTAGTCGCCGACATCGCTGATATTGCCAACGCCATGAAGCTTGGTAACGGCCTCGACCCCAGTGTCGAAATGGGGCCGCTAATCTCGGCGCGGCAGCAGGAGCGCGTCTACGGCTACATCGAACAAGGCCGGCAAAGCGGCGCTACCATTGCTTGCGGCGGTGAGCAGTTCGGCCCGGGGTTCTTCGTCAAGCCAACGGTGATAGTCGACGTCGATCAGAAGCACTCGCTGGTCCAGGAAGAAATTTTCGGCCCGGTGCTGGTGGCCATTCCGTTCGACGACGAAGCTGATGCCCTGCGCATGGCCAATGACAGTCCCTATGGACTCGGTGCGAGTATCTGGTCCAACGACCTGGCAGCCGTGCATCGGATGATTCCGCGAATCAAGTCCGGTTCAGTCTGGGTCAATTGCCACAGTGCGCTGGATCCGGCACTGCCCTTTGGCGGCTACAAAATGTCCGGGGTTGGACGGGAGATGGGCTACGCGGCCATCGAGCATTACACCGAGCTGAAATCGGTGCTGATCAAGCTGTGATCCTCACGCGGCAGGCGTCGAACGGCGCCTGCCGCTTCAGGGCTTATAACCCTGGGCCAACAACCAACTCCTGACCATCCGCCCCTGCTCCGCATCCAAGCCGGCCAGCGCTTGCCGGCCCGGTTCGCTGCGTAAACGGCGCAGCAAAGGCGCCAGTTCGATGCCCTGCACATGCCAGATGCCCAACGGCTGATCGGCTGTGATCACCACCTCGGCCTCGTCGACAAAACCGTCCCTGAGCACCGGCGCCGATTCAATCCGCAACGCATTGAAATCCGCCTGCGCATGAGCCATCTCGGCGTCTGGCCAATGGCGCCGAGCCTGCCAGAACGGCTGATGCAACCAGCGTAGTTCATCGGCATAAAAGTCCCGCCCGATTCGCGCAAACCTCAGGAACAACTGCTCCACCCGCTGCTCATGAAAACGCCGCGCCAAGGCCGCACGCTCGGGTTTGCGCAGCAGAGTGTTGATCACCACCGGCGCCTGCAACGCCGACGACAACGACTGGAAAATCCCGTTGCCCGACAGCGGATCAACAGCCATTGCCGCATCGCCGACGCGAATCCAGTTGCTGCCACACAGCTGTGAACTGAGGATCGCCGTGCTGCTGCGCGCGTGCAGTTGCAGATCGACTTCCTCGCCCGTACCAAACAGTTCGGCGGCCAATTCAGAGGTGCGTCGTCGTGCTCGGCAGTAGTCGAGCAGGTGCGCCTTGCCGGGCAGCTCGGCGCTGGCCACGTCGACGGTCAGTTGCCAGTAACACTGGCCATCGGCGCGCCGGGCCATCCACGCCCAGCCGTCCTCCAGGCTTTGCACCGCACTGGCGGTATTTGCAGGTGCACCTTGCCAGCGATTAAGCAGGCTGACCGTCTCAGGCCCGCGTCGGCCCTTGCCCATGGCCGGCGCCTGACGCCCACGGGCCTCCACCAGAAAGTCTGCGGCCAACACGCCATGGCCTTCAACCTCGACCCGATGCCCACCGACATCCGAATGCACCGCCAGTACCCGGCCCTCGATCAGCTCGACCCCGGCCTGGCGTAAATCCTCGCGCAGGCCTCGATCAAAGCTCGGGCGATCGAGGAGAAATTCGATGTTCTGCGCATGTTGCTGGCCGTTCCACGACACCTGGCGCTGGGACGGCAACGTCGCGTTTGCCAGTGCCTGATGCAGACCGGCGCCGCGCAGCGCCTCCAGTACCCGTTGTGAAACGCCTTCAAGGGCAGAGAAGCGGCGCCAGTCGCTGACCATCGTCACCTCATAGCCCATGCGCCGCAGCCCCAACGCGGCCGCCGCCCCTGCCGGTCCGGCACCGAGGATAAGGATTTCAGTCATGCCTGGGTCCGCCGCTCGCGACCGCGATAGTGCGCGTTGTCCTGTAGCCACTGGATGATTTCGCCGTTGCTTGCATCCCGCCTTGTACCGAGAAAACGGGCGATGTGCCCGGTTAATGTCGCACAACCGAGACTGGCGCCCGACTGCCCGGCATAGGCACCACGCACGCACGCGGCGAAATCCGCTTGCGGGCTATCGAGCCAGGTCCATTGCTGCGCATCGCAGCGAGCGTCTCCGGTCACCCGCACGACTTCGGGATAATTCGCCGGATAGACGCCCTCGCCCTGAGCCGGGCTGGACGCACATAACAGCACACCACGCGCCGTCGCTGCGGCACAGGCTTCACGCAGTAGGCTGCGGTCCTGGCGCAAGCCAAGGCTGAGGTTGATCACTCGCACCTGCTGCGCCACCAGCCAGTCAATCGCGGCGGCAATCTGCAGGGCACTGGTGATGCCGCGACGGTCAAACACCTGGGCGACGTAGAAGCGTGCTGCGGGAGCACGATGCTGGATCGCCTCAAGCACCGCCGTGCCATGGCCCAGCGGGTCATCGATCAACACATCCTCGGCGGCCCCCTGCTCCAACAGGTAAAACCGTCTGCCCGCATCGACCAGCGCGCCTTGCGCCGGCGCGTGACCGCTGTCCACCAGGCCAATGCGCAGCTCAGGCGTCATGCAGCACCCGCACCGGCGTCAGCACGCCATCCAATAGCTCAAAGCGCAGGTCGGCATCGGCCAGGGTCGACGGCCGATGACTGATGAGGATCCGTGTGCGCGTGGCAAACAAGCGGTCGATGGCTTCGATGACTTCGCGCTCGGTGGCTTCGTCGACCGCCGAGGTGGCTTCGTCGAGCACCAGAATCATCGGATCCTGCAACAAGGCCCGGGCGATGGCGATCCGCTGTTTCTGGCCGCCGGACAATTGCTGGCCGCGTTCGCCCAGCGGACTGTCGAGGCCCTCGGGCAAGGACTCGATCAGGCTGTCGAGCTGCGCCAGGCGTGCAACCTGCGTCACCGCTTCGCGGCTGGCATCGGGCACGGCGTAGGCCAGGTTGTCTGCCAGGCTGCCGCGAAACAGCACGATGTCCTGGCTGACCACGGCGATGCGCTGGCGCAGTTGGTACAGGTCCAACTCACGCAGGTCGACACCACCGAGCAGGATACGTCCGGACTGCGGATCGTGGTGGCGTTGCAGCAGGTCGATCAGGGTCGACTTGCCGACACCCGAGCCGCCGCTGAGGGCGACTTTCAGGCCGTGGGGAATGCTCGCTTCAATGCCTCGCAAGGTACTCGCCCGCCCGGGATGGCTGAAGTGCACGTTGTCGAAACGCAGTTCGCCGCTGGCAGGCATCGGCTGTGCCGCGACTGGCGTGGTCACCGTCGCCGGTTCGCCGCGCAGCTCCATAACCCGGCCCAGGCTGACGGTCATGCGCTGGATCGCCACGTACAAACCGAGCAGGCTCTGCACCGGCCCGACCGCCATACCCAGGTAAGTGGAAAATGCGATCAGTGCCCCCAATTGCCAGGTGCCCTGCACCACCCAATAGCCGCCGATCAGGAACGCGCAGGCGCGGGATAGCGAGGTCAGGGTGCCGGGTACCGCCTGGGTGAAGAACTCAGTGACTTGCAGGCGCAGCAGCTGGCTCATATAGCCCTGCCCGAGGCTATCCAGGCGCCGTGCTTCGCGCTGCTGCTGACCGGCCGACTGGATGAACTTCATCACCGGCAGGGTCTCGACCATGAACGAGGACATGTCCGCCGAACGCTCGCGCAATTGCCGCACATCGCGCTCGACCTTGCGCCGCATCCAGCGCAGCCACAGCACATCCAGCGGAATCAGCACCAGGGCCAGCAATGACAGCTTCCACGACAGGGTCAGCAGCATCGCCACAGCACACACCAGGCCGATGATGCTCGACACCGCAGAGAACAGCGAATCCACGGCAAAGCGCTGGATCTCGGCGACGTCACCGTCCAGGCGCGACATCAGGTCGCCGATCCGCCGCTGCCCGTAAAACCCCGGCGACAGGGTTTGCAGGTGCTGGTATAGATCGTCACGCAGCGCGAACAGAATGCGTCCGGAAAGCCGCGTGTGCAGGTAGCGGTTGATGCCCGACAAGCCGGTGCCGAGCAGGCCGGCGACAATCATCAACCCAGCGATCAGGACCAACATTGAGAAATTTTTCGCCAGCAAACCGTCGTCGATCAGCAGCTTGGTCAACCACGGTTGGACCAGCACCAGCAGCGACGCGCAGACCGACAACCCGAGCAGGCCGGCAATCGCCAGGCGGTGCGGACGCACGAAGCCATACAGCCAGGCCAGCGCGGCATCCAGCGCTTGCGGGTCGGGGCTGTCGACCAGCCTGACAATCAAGCGCCGCATCAACTGCGCAACTGTTTGAGCTTGCGGTACAAGGTCGCGCGGCTGATCCCCAGCGCATCGGCTGCCGCCGAGACATTGCCCTGATGGTTGTCGAGGGACTGGCGGATCAGCTCCAGTTCGTTTTGACGGATGCTGCCAGTGGACGCGCGTTCGCCGGCATTGAGTTCATCGATCATGCTGTCCGGCAGGTGGTCGAGACCGAGCACCGTTTCACCCGGCTCACGCATCGCCAAGGCGGTACGCAGGACCATTTCAAGTTGACGGATGTTGCCCGGCCAATGGTAAGCGGCAAGCAGTTGGCTGAGGTCGGCCTTGAGCGTCACGCTCGGAGCGTCGAGCTTGACCAGCAGGCGCTTAAGCAACTCGCCGAAATCCTCCCGCTCGCGCAGCGCCGGGAGCATCACGCTGATACCGTTGACTCGGTAGAACAGGTCCTCACGAAAATGCTTGTCCTCGACCAGGCGCTTAAGATCACGGTGCGTGGCGCAGATCAGCGCGACGTCGATGTCCTGTTCTTCGCCAGCCCCCAGTGGCGCGACTTTGCGGTCTTGCAGCACACGCAACAGGCGGGCCTGCAGGGCCAGCGGCATGTCGCCGATTTCATCGAGAAACAGCGTGCCGCCATGGGCTTGCTGCAGGCGACCAATCATCCCGCCGCGCCGCGAGCCGGTGAATGCACCTTCGCGGTAGCCGAACAGCTCGGACTCGATCAGCCCTTCGGGAATCGCCGCGCAGTTGACCGCAATAAAGGGTTTGTCGCAGCGACTGCCGGCCAGGTGCAGCGCACGTGCCACCACCTCCTTGCCGGTCCCGGTCTCGCCCAGCAGCAACACTGGCAGCTCATTGGCCAGGCCTTGCCGGGCCATGCGCAACGCCCGCGCGTAGCGGCTGTTACTGCCAGCCAGGGCATCGAGATCGGGCGGCATCTTGCTGGTTTTTGCTGCCGGACGTGGCGTTATGCCGACATTCAGTGAACGGTGCGGCGCACGCAGGGCTTTGTAGAAAAATTCGCCCTTGGCCGTTTGCAGGCTGCCAATCGCACCTTGCTGCAAGCGCGCGAGCAGTTGCACGCCATCGACCCCAAGAAACGCTTCGCAGCGCTGTCCTACCAGCGCTGACCGTTCGGCGTTGAGCAACTGGCAGGCCTGGGCGCTGACCGCGAGGATCTGCCCGCCCAGG
This sequence comes from Pseudomonas fluorescens, assembly GCF_019212185.1. Lineage (NCBI taxonomy): Bacteria > Pseudomonadati > Pseudomonadota > Gammaproteobacteria > Pseudomonadales > Pseudomonadaceae > Pseudomonas > Pseudomonas fluorescens. The sequence continues at coordinate 2,222,215 of NZ_CP078138.1, read as the reverse complement.
CTCACCGCCAATAGGCCCTGCCAAGGCGATTCCAGGTATTGGCGACGACTGTGGAAGGCGAGCACGATCTGATCGGCGAAGCTGGCGTTGAACACCCGGCTCTCGATCTGGCTGACCGCCATGGCCAGCAACGCGGTGCTGTCGTGGACGCGTCCCAACGGGCCTTCGCGCGTCAGATCGAGCACCCCGAGGATGTCGCCCTGAGGGCAATGAATGGGAACTGAGGTGCAGGAAAATTCGCTGAGGCGATCCAGATAGTGTTCGCCGCAGTCGATCAGGGTCGGCCGCGCCTCGACCAATGCCGTGCCCAGCGCATTGGTGCCGCGTACCGCTTCACTCCAGCAGGCACCGAGCGTAATGTCCTGCAGGCCGCTGCCCTTGAGTCGGTCGGCGCGGCCTTCAACGGCGAGAATGGTGGCGTCGGCGTTGGCCAGAATGATCAGGCCTTCCTTGCCCTGGCGGGCCGCCAGGTAATCGATGGCCGGTAGTGCTGCGTCGATCAGCAGGCGGTTGCTGGCCAGCAGCACCTCAAGGCTGGCACTCGATTCCAGCGCCAGTTCATGTTTGCCGTTGAAGTGCACACCGTGGCTGAGGCTGCGCCGCCATGAAGCATCGATTTCGGCGCGCAATACACCATCGGGGACTTCGCCCTCCAGGTGGAGTTTCTCCCGGGCTAGCCGGGCTTCGTGGGGCAACTGTGCAATTGTTGTTTTTATAGGGCTCATCAAGCGCTCCGGATCGGTCCGTCCAGCACCTTGCGGGGTCGTGTCCATGCCTGCGACGCAGCACGCACGTCATGGCAAATGTCTACACCCGGTACACAGGGCAGTAAAGGGAAGTTTGTGCTTCCCTCAAGCAAAAGCTGCGCCATTGATCTGCGGCGCCTGTGCCTATGTTTACGTTAACGTAAAGCAACTGGCAAGTGGCTGTTAGGCTTCAGACGTGGGGGTCACCCGGTGTTTTGCTCGGACTGGCGTATTGCGGCTTCAAGTGCCCTTGGTCATCCAGCAGCCAGGCGTCCATGATCTGCCGCACCACAGGCCCCGCGACACGACCGCCCGCCTCGCCATTCTCGATCATCACCGAGATGACAATCTGCGGATGCTCCGCCGGGGCGAAGCCAACAAACAAGGCGTTATCGCGATTGCGCTCGCGGGTTTTCAGGCGGTCGTAGCGCTCGCCTTGCTTGATCGCCACCACCTGCGCGGTACCACTCTTGCCGGCAATCCGGTATTGCGCACCCGCCGCCGCCGCACGGGCAATGCCGCGCGGATCGTGCATGACCATCTGCATGCCGTGATTGACCTGCTCCCAATCCCGGGGATTTTTCAGCAGGATGTTGGGCATCGGGTGGTCGTCCACCGGTGCGACACCGTCCACCGTTTTTGCCAGGTGCGGACGGTTCCACACGCCCTTGTTGGCGATCAGCGCAGTGGCCTGGGCCAGTTGCAGCGGCGTGACCTGCATGTAGCCCTGGCCTATGCCAAGAATGACCGTTTCGCCGGGGAACCAGGGTTGGCGACGGGTCGCACGCTTCCAGGCCTGGGATGGCATCAGCCCGGAAGACTCCTCGAACATGTCCATCGAGACTTTCTCGCCAAGGCCGAACTTCGCCATGTAGTCGTGCAAGCGATCGATCCCCAGCTTGTGGGCCAGGTCATAGAAGTAGGTGTCGTTGGAGCGCATGATCGCCGCGTCCATGTCGACCCAACCGTCGCCGCTGTGATTCCAGTTCCGGTACTTGTGGTCGAAATCCGGCAATTGGTAATAGCCCGGGTCGAACACCCGGGTTTGCGCGGTGACAACACCGGTGTCGAGGCCGGCGATGGCTACCTCGGGCTTGATCGTTGAGCCTGGCGCATAGAGGCCGCGCAGGACACGGTTGAACAAGGGGCGGTCAATGGAGTCATGCAGCGCGGCATACTCCTTGAAGCTGATGCCGGTGACAAACAGATTGGGGTCGAAGCTGGGTTTGCTGACCATCGCCAACACTTCGCCGGTTGCCGGATCGAGGGCGACCACCGAACCACGGCGATCACCCAGGGCGGCTTCGGCTGCTTCCTGAAGCTTTACATCGAGGCTGAGGACAATGTTCTTCCCGGGAATTGGGTCGGTGTGCTTGAGCACGCGCAACACGCGGCCCTGGGCGTTGGTCTCAACCTCTTCATAACCCACGTGCCCATGCAGTTCGGCTTCGTAGAATTTTTCGACGCCAGTTTTGCCAATGGACTGAGTGCCTCGGTACTCCACTGAGTCGAGGACCTTCGATTCTTTTTCGTTGATCCGTCCGACGTAGCCAATCGAGTGGGCAAAGTGCGCACCCAAAGGATAGTTGCGGACGAACTGCGGTTCGACGTCGATTCCCGGCAGGCGAAATTCGTTGACGGCGAGAATGGCGATCTGTTCTTCGGTGAGTTCGTAAAACAGCGTGACCGGTACGAAGGGATGACGCGCCTGCTTCATCGCCTTGTCGAACACCGCGCGATCTTCGGCAGGCAGATGCAACAGGCTGATGATCGAATCCAGTTCGCCTTTAATGTCAGTCGCGCGTTCGCGGGTGATGGTCAAGTTATAGCTGGGCCGGTTGTCGGCCAACAACACGCCGTTGCGGTCATAAATCAGGCCACGGGTCGGGGTGATCGGCAGCACGTGCACCCGATTGTTTTCAGAAATAGTGGAGTGATAGTCAAACTCGACGACTTGCAGGATGTAAAGGCGCACGACCAGCGCACAGGAAATGGCCGCCACGAGTAATGCGCAGGCCAATAACCGCTTATTGACCATGCGAGTTTCGTTCTCGTGATCCTTGATGTGAATCGGTTCCGGCATGTCTACAGCCTTGAAAAAAGAGCTGCACCATAGCAAAACACTGCGCTCACATCAGGCCAAATCCCCCGAATGGTGCCCGTTCAACATGAAGATTAAGTCAGGTTATGCAGCAGGATTTTTCGGACGCAAAAACAAAACCCCTACCTGCGTTCGCAGATAGGGGTTTTGGAATTTAATCTTGACGATGACCTACTCTCACATGGGGAAACCCCACACTACCATCGGCGATGCATCGTTTCACTGCTGAGTTCGGGATGGGATCAGGTGGTTCCAATGCTCTATGGTCGTCAAGAAATTCGGGTACCGAACCGTCTTTCGACGCTTCAGCAAATCGGGTATGTGATCAACTTGTGTGCTGCAAACTTTCGGTGTCTTCGTCTTCATACACCGCAATCTGATGCTCTTTCGAGTAGTCAAATTGCTTGGGTGTTATATGGTCAAGCCTCACGGGCAATTAGTATTGGTTAGCTCAACGCCTCACACAGCGCTTACACACCCAACCTATCAACGTCGTAGTCTTCGACGGCCCTTCAGGGAACTCAAGGTTCCAGTGAGATCTCATCTTGAGGCTAGTTTCCCGCTTAGATGCTTTCAGCGGTTATCTATTCCGAACATAGCTACCCGGCAATGCCACTGGCGTGACAACCGGAACACCAGAGGTTCGTCCACTCCGGTCCTCTCGTACTAGGAGCAGCCCCTCTCAAATCTCAAACGTCCACGGCAGATAGGGACCGAACTGTCTCACGACGTTCTAAACCCAGCTCGCGTACCACTTTAAATGGCGAACAGCCATACCCTTGGGACCGGCTTCAGCCCCAGGATGTGATGAGCCGACATCGAGGTGCCAAACACCGCCGTCGATATGAACTCTTGGGCGGTATCAGCCTGTTATCCCCGGAGTACCTTTTATCCGTTGAGCGATGGCCCTTCCATATACAGAACCACCGGATCACTAAGACCTACTTTCGTACCTGCTCGACGTGTCTGTCTCGCAGTCAAGCGCGCTTTTGCCTTTATACTCTACGACCGATTTCCGACCGGTCTGAGCGCACCTTCGTACTCCTCCGTTACTCTTTAGGAGGAGACCGCCCCAGTCAAACTACCCACCATACACTGTCCTCGATCCGGATAACGGACCTGAGTTAGAACCTCAAAGTTGCCAGGGTGGTATTTCAAGGATGGCTCCACGCAGACTGGCGTCCACGCTTCAAAGCCTCCCACCTATCCTACACAAGCAAATTCAAAGTCCAGTGCAAAGCTATAGTAAAGGTTCACGGGGTCTTTCCGTCTAGCCGCGGATACACTGCATCTTCACAGCGATTTCAATTTCACTGAGTCTCGGGTGGAGACAGCGCCGCCATCGTTACGCCATTCGTGCAGGTCGGAACTTACCCGACAAGGAATTTCGCTACCTTAGGACCGTTATAGTTACGGCCGCCGTTTACCGGGGCTTCGATCAAGAGCTTCGCGTTAGCTAACCCCATCAATTAACCTTCCGGCACCGGGCAGGCGTCACACCCTATACGTCCACTTTCGTGTTTGCAGAGTGCTGTGTTTTTAATAAACAGTCGCAGCGGCCTGGTATCTTCGACCGGCGTGGGCTTACGCAGCAAGTGCTTCACCCTCACCGGCGCACCTTCTCCCGAAGTTACGGTGCCATTTTGCCTAGTTCCTTCACCCGAGTTCTCTCAAGCGCCTTGGTATTCTCTACCCAACCACCTGTGTCGGTTTGGGGTACGGTTCCTGGTTACCTGAAGCTTAGAAGCTTTTCTTGGAAGCATGGCATCAACCACTTCGTCGTCTAAAGACAACTCGTCATCAGCTCTCGGCCTTAGAATCCCGGATTTACCTAAGATTCCAGCCTACCACCTTAAACTTGGACAACCAACGCCAAGCTGGCCTAGCCTTCTCCGTCCCTCCATCGCAATAACCAGAAGTACAGGAATATTAACCTGTTTTCCATCGACTACGCTTTTCAGCCTCGCCTTAGGGACCGACTAACCCTGCGTCGATTAACGTTGCGCAGGAAACCTTGGTCTTTCGGCGTGGGTGTTTTTCACACCCATTGTCGTTACTCATGTCAGCATTCGCACTTCTGATACCTCCAGCAAGCTTCTCAACTCACCTTCACAGGCTTACAGAACGCTCCTCTACCGCATCACCTAAGTGATACCCGTAGCTTCGGTGTATGGTTTGAGCCCCGTTACATCTTCCGCGCAGGCCGACTCGACTAGTGAGCTATTACGCTTTCTTTAAAGGGTGGCTGCTTCTAAGCCAACCTCCTAGCTGTCTAAGCCTTCCCACATCGTTTCCCACTTAACCATAACTTTGGGACCTTAGCTGACGGTCTGGGTTGTTTCCCTTTTCACGACGGACGTTAGCACCCGCCGTGTGTCTCCCATGCTCGGCACTTGTAGGTATTCGGAGTTTGCATCGGTTTGGTAAGTCGGGATGACCCCCTAGCCGAAACAGTGCTCTACCCCCTACAGTGATACATGAGGCGCTACCTAAATAGCTTTCGAGGAAACCAGCTATCTCCGAGCTTGATTAGCCTTTCACTCCGATCCACAGGTCATCCGCTAACTTTTCAACGGTAGTCGGTTCGGTCCTCCAGTTAGTGTTACCCAACCTTCAACCTGCCCATGGATAGATCGCCCGGTTTCGGGTCTATTCCCAGCGACTAGACGCCCTATTAAGACTCGCTTTCGCTACGCCTCCCCTATTCGGTTAAGCTCGCCACTGAAAATAAGTCGCTGACCCATTATACAAAAGGTACGCAGTCACCCAACAAAGTGGGCTCCCACTGCTTGTACGCATACGGTTTCAGGATCTATTTCACTCCCCTCTCCGGGGTTCTTTTCGCCTTTCCCTCACGGTACTAGTTCACTATCGGCAGTCAGTAGTATTTAGCCTTGGAGGATGGTCCCCCCATATTCAGACAAAGTTTCTCGTGCGTGCTCCGTCCTACTCGATTTCATGACTAAGAGATTTTCGCGTACAGGGCTATCACCCACTATGGCCGCACTTTCCAGAGCGTTCCGCTAATCTCAAAGCCACTTAAGGGCTAGTCCCCGTTCGCTCGCCACTACTAAGGGAATCTCGGTTGATTTCTTTTCCTCAGGGTACTTAGATGTTTCAGTTCCCCTGGTTCGCCTCTTGCACCTATGTATTCAGTACAAGATAACCATCTTATGATGGCTGGGTTCCCCCATTCAGACATCTCCGGATCAAAGTCTGTTTGCCGACTCCCCGAAGCTTTTCGCAGGCTACCACGTCTTTCATCGCCTCTGACTGCCAAGGCATCCACCGTATGCGCTTCTTCACTTGACCATATAACCCCAAGCAATCTGGTTATACTATGAAGACGACATTCGCCGAAAATTTGCATTTAGAACACAAATTTTACCTTAGCCTGATCCGTTACCAGTGAAAGTAACGTTCAGTCTATCTTTCTATCACATACCCAAATTTTTAAAGAACGATCTAATCAAAGACTAGAAATCAACATTCACACATCATCACCTCGATGGAATGCTCATTTCTAAGCTTTAAACAGTAGAAGCAGTATGGTGGAGCCAAGCGGGATCGAACCGCTGACCTCCTGCGTGCAAGGCAGGCGCTCTCCCAGCTGAGCTATGGCCCCGTATCGCTACAGGTCTTTCCACACAAAATTGGTGGGTCTGGGCAGATTCGAACTGCCGACCTCACCCTTATCAGGGGTGCGCTCTAACCAACTGAGCTACAGACCCAATTTCGGACTGTTTCTATCGTCTCTTCTTCAATGAATCAAGCAATTCGTGTGGGAGCTTATGCAGCAGCTGATGTCGTCGATTAAGGAGGTGATCAGCCGCAGGTTCCCCTACGGCTACCTTGTTACGACTTCACCCCAGTCATGAATCACACCGTGGTAACCGTCCTCCCGAAGGTTAGACTAGCTACTTCTGGTGCAACCCACTCCCATGGTGTGACGGGCGGTGTGTACAAGGCCCGGGAACGTATTCACCGCGACATTCTGATTCGCGATTACTAGCGATTCCGACTTCACGCAGTCGAGTTGCAGACTGCGATCCGGACTACGATCGGTTTTATGGGATTAGCTCCACCTCGCGGCTTGGCAACCCTTTGTACCGACCATTGTAGCACGTGTGTAGCCCAGGCCGTAAGGGCCATGATGACTTGACGTCATCCCCACCTTCCTCCGGTTTGTCACCGGCAGTCTCCTTAGAGTGCCCACCATTACGTGCTGGTAACTAAGGACAAGGGTTGCGCTCGTTACGGGACTTAACCCAACATCTCACGACACGAGCTGACGACAGCCATGCAGCACCTGTCTCAATGTTCCCGAAGGCACCAATCTATCTCTAGAAAGTTCATTGGATGTCAAGGCCTGGTAAGGTTCTTCGCGTTGCTTCGAATTAAACCACATGCTCCACCGCTTGTGCGGGCCCCCGTCAATTCATTTGAGTTTTAACCTTGCGGCCGTACTCCCCAGGCGGTCAACTTAATGCGTTAGCTGCGCCACTAAAATCTCAAGGATTCCAACGGCTAGTTGACATCGTTTACGGCGTGGACTACCAGGGTATCTAATCCTGTTTGCTCCCCACGCTTTCGCACCTCAGTGTCAGTATCAGTCCAGGTGGTCGCCTTCGCCACTGGTGTTCCTTCCTATATCTACGCATTTCACCGCTACACAGGAAATTCCACCACCCTCTACCATACTCTAGCTCGTCAGTTTTGAATGCAGTTCCCAGGTTGAGCCCGGGGCTTTCACATCCAACTTAACGAACCACCTACGCGCGCTTTACGCCCAGTAATTCCGATTAACGCTTGCACCCTCTGTATTACCGCGGCTGCTGGCACAGAGTTAGCCGGTGCTTATTCTGTCGGTAACGTCAAAATTGCAGAGTATTAATCTACAACCCTTCCTCCCAACTTAAAGTGCTTTACAATCCGAAGACCTTCTTCACACACGCGGCATGGCTGGATCAGGCTTTCGCCCATTGTCCAATATTCCCCACTGCTGCCTCCCGTAGGAGTCTGGACCGTGTCTCAGTTCCAGTGTGACTGATCATCCTCTCAGACCAGTTACGGATCGTCGCCTTGGTGAGCCATTACCTCACCAACTAGCTAATCCGACCTAGGCTCATCTGATAGCGCAAGGCCCGAAGGTCCCCTGCTTTCTCCCGTAGGACGTATGCGGTATTAGCGTCCGTTTCCGAACGTTATCCCCCACTACCAGGCAGATTCCTAGGCATTACTCACCCGTCCGCCGCTCTCAAGAGAAGCAAGCTTCTCTCTACCGCTCGACTTGCATGTGTTAGGCCTGCCGCCAGCGTTCAATCTGAGCCATGATCAAACTCTTCAGTTCAAACATCTTTGGGTTTTTAAGAAACCCTAAACTTGGCTCAGCAATCGTTGGTTACATCTTTGATTTCTCGCGGAGTAACTTGTGATGCTGATAATCTTGTTGACTATCAGTCTGACTGCACAAGCACCCACACGAATTGCTTGATTCAATTGTTAAAGAGCGGTTGGTTAAGATCTTTCGTCTCAACCGAGGCGCGCATTCTACAGCAGCCTCATTTGCTGTCAAGTGATTATTTTCAGAAGTTTTCAAGGAATCCTTAACAACTTCAACCACTTGCGCTTTCGATCTCTCGTCAGCGGGAGGCGAATTCTACAGCGTTACACGCTGCTGTCAACACCTCTTTTTCAACTTCCTTCGCGCTTCGATGACCTGAAACACTGACCGCCGAAAACTTCGTAACTCGTTGTTTACCAAGGAGTTTTCCGTTTCGACTGCGCCGGAAGTGGGGCGAATTATAGACACATGAAATCTGCCGTCAACTGCTAATTTGCTTTTTCTATCAGAACGCTGAAAACCGGCGGCCGGGAGCAATGCTACCTATATAGAAGAACACGCCCCTCCCCCTCTGCCATCACCGACGAAAGCTGCAACCCATTCACACCATCATTGCCGTCGATGTTCACCATCGACCCAATGAAGTTCTCTTAAAATTCGTGACGCGTAACATCTGCTCCATACCAACCCACAACACCCCGGAGCACACACTTATGAAACGCCAAATCATTCTCGGCCTCGCCTTCTCAGTACTCGCCGCTAACGTGTTTGCCGAAGGTGGTTCCGACCGTCTGCAACAGAACCGCGTCGCCGAAGGTGGCTCTGACCGTCTGCAACAACACCGCGTCGCTGAAGGTGGATCCGATCGCCTGCAACAGAACCGCGTCGCCGAAGGTGGCTCCGACCGCCTGCAACAGAACCGTGTCGCCGAAGGTGGCTCCGACCGCCTGCAACAGAACCGTGTCGCCGAAGGTGGATCCGATCGCCTGCAACAGAACCGCGTCGCCGAAGGTGGATCCGATCGCCTGACCCAGAACCATGCATGAATCGCTGGACCGAAGTACTCAACGAAAAAGCCCGGCTGATCAAGCCGGGCTTTTTTTCGCCTTGCGTTACCCCTCGCCGCTCCCCGCTCGCGCCATGCAGCGCTGATAGCGCTCATCAACCCGCTTGGCAAACCAGGCTGTGGTGAGTTTGCGGGTGATTTTGGGACTGTGCAGTTCAATACCCGGCAGTACAGCCCTGGGCAGCGATGATCCCTGAGCTTTGTCAGCCAACTCGAATACCTTCCTGTAAAGTTTGCTGTCCTCAAATGCCAGACTGTCACCCAACTCCAACTGCTCGCGAATAGTGCTATTGCGCATCCCCAGGCGCTTGCCCAATCCACGCGCCGCCAGCTCAGTCGAACCGGGCAGAAGCGAGCCATAACGAATCAAGTCGCCATCTAGCGCCAGCGATCCACCGGTTACACGATTAAGTGCCGCCTGAAACGCTGCATTTCGACTGGCGTACCAGCCGGCATTAAAGTCGGCAAAGCGGTACAGCGGCACCCGATAGCTCACGGGGTAGCCGAGCAGATGAGCGATGCCAAAGTACATACCTCCACGCCGGGTAAACACTTCCCGGCGAATAGAGCCATCCACCGGATACGGATAGTCACGTGCATGCTGTTCGGCAAAAGCGATGCTGACTTGCATTGGGCCGCCGGTATGCACCGGATTGAAACCGCCGAACAGGGTCTTGCCCATGGGCACCCGGCCAATGAAGTCATCAAAGATGGCGCTGAGCTCCTTTTCACTGCGCGCAGCGTTCAACCGGTTACTGTAGCTTTTGCCATTGGTCGAGCTCACCTCAAGGGCCGCGCGCACCAGAAAGCCGGGGATGTGCACCTTGGCAGCCCGTCGATCAATTTCATCCCTGGCAATTTTGCCCAGCCCCGGCACCTTCGGATCGGCTTGAAAAGTCGACTCCTGCTCGGTCACCGCCAGCACCGAACACAGGTTCTGCGTCGTGACCGGAATCGATTGCTTATCAAAAGCGGTATAGATGTCAGTGGCCCACCCTTCGCGGTCCTGGGTTTTGGCCGGCAACAGGGCTTCGATTTGCGCCTTGACTTGCGCCGGTTTCGGCGTTGCCTGACGTGTGCCCTGGCTGGCACAACCGGCCAACAGCGACAGCAGCAACAGACTGATGATCAATGGATTGAATGGCATGGCGTGGCTCAAGTGTCCTTTTGACGGGCCTGGCGAAGCGTGAACCTTAGCCTCGGCGTTCTGCCAGTGGAAAAGCAAGCGAGCGTGCTCTTCAATGAACAATGGTCTGCGGCTTTCTGACATTCGACCTTCTGCCGAGTTCGCCACGCCTGCATGCCCCATTACGTTAATAAGAGGGCGCCACGATGAACCGCAGCGATGTCCTGATTATCGGTGCGGGCCCAACTGGGCTGGTACTGGCGCTATGGCTGAGCAAACTGGGGATCCGCGTGCGCATCCTCGACAAAACCAGCGCACCGGGCACCACTTCCCGCGCCCTGGCGGTACAGGCCCGCACCCTTGAACTGTACAGGCAACTCGACCTCAGCCAGAGTGTGATCGACAACGGCCATAAAGTTCCGGCAGCGAACCTGTGGGTCAAGGGCAGGCCAGTCGCCCACCTGCCATTCGCGACCATCGGCCAAGACCTGACGCCTTACTCCTTCCTGGAAATATTCCCACAGGACCAACACGAACAACTGCTGATCGAGCGCCTGAGCCAGTTCGGTGTCGAAGTAGAGCGCAACACCGAACTGATCGGTTTCTCCGAGGGCGACGATGGCATCAGCGCACAACTGCGCCTGCCCGACGGTCAGGCACAAACCTGCCAGGCCTGCTACCTGGCCGGTTGTGACGGTGCCCGCTCCATCGTGCGCAAGACCCTCGACATCGATTTTCAGGGAGGCACCTATCAGCAGGTGTTCTACGTGGCCGATGTCGACGGAACCGGCCCGGCCTTCAACGGGGAACTGCATGTGGACCTCGATGAAGCGGATTTCCTCGCAGTCTTCCCCATGGCTGGCGAGGGCCACGCACGCTTGATCGGCTCGGTGCGCGATGAGCGCGCCGAACAGGCCGAGGCACTGCGTTTTGAAGACGTCAGCCAACGTGCCATCGAGCACATGCAGGTCGAGGTCACGCGCCTCAATTGGTTCTCCACCTACCGAGTGCATCACCGGGTCGCCGAAACATTTCGGCTCGGCCGGTCTTTCTTGCTCGGCGACGCCGCCCATGTGCACAGCCCGGTCGGTGGTCAGGGCATGAACACCGGGATTGGCGATGCGATCAATCTGGCCTGGAAGCTCGCGGCGGTGCTCAATGGCGGCGCCGGAAGTAGCTTGCTCGACAGTTATGAAGGCGAACGCATCGCCTTCGCCCGCAAACTGGTGGCCACCACCGACCGGGTGTTCAGTTTTGTCACCGCTGACGGACCGCTTGCAGATGTGATGCGCACGCGCGTGGCACCTTATCTGTTACCGAAAATGGTCGGCCTGGAGCGGGCGCGGGAATTTCTGTTTCGCACGGTCTCGCAGATCACCCTGAACTATCGGGGTATGGCGCTAAGTGTCGGCCATGCTGGCGCCGTTTTCGGTGGCGACCGCCTGCCCTGGGCGCAGGACACCGAACACGACAATTTTGCCAGCCTCGACAGCCTGAACTGGCAGGTGCATGTGTACGGCGACACCAGCGATGAAATGCGCGCCTGGTGCGCCGAGCATCACCTGGCGCTGCAGGTCTTCGCCTGGTTGCCGGTGCACGAGCAAGCGGGCCTGGCGCGCAACGGCTTTTATCTGTTGCGACCGGACACCTACGTGGCCATCGCCGACCTGTCCAGCGATCCGAAAGTCATCGAGCGCTACTTTCGCGATCACGGGATCAGGCCTTACCTCGGCTGAGCGTCGGATCAGATACCGCTCAGGGCCAGGTCCATCGCGAAATAGGTGAAGATCAGGTCCGCACCGGCGCGCTTGATTGCGCCCAGGCTTTCGCGCACCACCCGCTCCTCATCAATGGCCCCTGCCGCCGCGGCGAACTTGATCATCGCGTACTCGCCACTGACCTGATAAGCCGCCAGCGGCAGGCGCGAGGCTTCGCGGATATCGCGGATGATGTCCAGGTAAGCACCGGCGGGCTTGACCATCAGCGCGTCGGCCCCCTCCTGCTCGTCGAGCAACGACTCACGCACGGCTTCGCGGCGATTCATCGGGTTCATCTGGTAACTTTTGCGGTCGCCCTTGAGCGCACTGCCGCCCGCTTCCCGGAACGGACCATAGAGCGCCGAAGCGAACTTGGTCGAATAGGCCATGATCGAGGTCTGGCTGAAGCCGGCCTGATCCAGCGCCCGGCGAATCGCCTGGACCTGGCCATCCATGGCCGCAGAAGGCGCAATCACATCGGCGCCGGCGCGCGCGGCGGCCACCGCCTGCTTGCCCAGATTGATCAGGGTCGCATCGTTGTCGACTTCGCCACCGTGCAGCGTTCCGCAATGACCATGGTCGGTGTATTCACAAAAACAGGTATCGGACATGACGATCATTTCCGGCACCGCGTCCTTGCAGATCCGCGCCATGCGCGACACCAGGCCGTTCTCCTGCCAGGTGTCGCTGCCATGGCCATCCAGATGATGGGACACGCCGAAAGTCATTACCGACTTGATCCCCGCCCGCGCGTAACGCTCGATTTCCCCCGCCAGTTTCGACTCCGGGATCCGCCGCACGCCCGGCATGCTGGTAATGGGCACGAAGTCGTCGATTTCTTCCTCGACAAAGATCGGCAGCACCAGATCATTGAGGCTGAACTCGCTTTCCTGGAACAGGCTGCGCAGTTGCGGGGTGCGCCGCAGGCGACGAGGACGGGCTTCGGGGAACTGACTGGACATGGGAGGTTTCCTGACACAAATGAGCGACACAAGGCAGCGAGCTTATGCCCGCCAATGCTGAGGATTCAAATGCAGATCCGGCAACAGTTTATTGCGAATTCGGTAACAGTCTGTCGTTGTTGTTAAGGGCTGCGAAGAACCTTGCCACCGCAGGGTGGCAAGGTGCGCGATCAGGGCTTGGGGATTTCCAAGCCGCGAATTACCGCCGGACGGGCAAGGAAACGCTCCAACACGCGGGTCACGTTCGGGAAGTTATTGATCCCCACCAGGTCGCCGGCCTCGTAGAAGCCGATGAGGTTGCGCACCCACGGGAAGATCGCGATGTCGGCAATGGTATAGCGCTCGCCCATAATCCAATCGCGGCCCTGCAGGCGTTCATCGAGGACCTTCAACAGTCGCGCACTCTCGGCAACGTAACGGTCACGGGGACGCTTGTCCTCGTAGTCCTTGCCGGCGAACTTATTGAAGAAACCCAATTGCCCGAACATCGGGCCAATACCCCCCATCTGAAACATCAGCCACTGCAGCGTCTCGTAACGCGCCGCAGACTCCTGCGCCAGCAGTTGCCCGCTCTTGTCCGCCAGATAAATCAGGATGGCGCCGGACTCGAACAGCGCCAGCGGCTTGTCGTCAGGGCCATGGGGGTCGAGGATGGCCGGAATCTTGTTGTTCGGATTCAGCGAAAGGAATGCCGGTGACATCTGGTCATTGGTTTCAAAACTCACCCGATGCGGCTCATACGGCAAGCCGATTTCCTCGAGCATGATCGAGACTTTCACGCCGTTGGGTGTCGGCAGGGAATACAGTTGAATCCAGTCAGGAAACTGCGCTGGCCATTTTTCAGTAATCGGAAAAGCTGACAAATCGGTCATGATTCACATCCAGTGACAGTTTAACGGCTGACGTTTGGCCTTGCCCGGGGCACAGGGCCGACCTATAGCGCCGCTAGCTTATCGCCTGTGCGCCGAGGCCGGCATCTTAAATCAGAAACATTCTGTCGCTAACCTTCACCACGCACGCACGCCACCCCGGATAAAGTGCGCGCCCGCAGACGCCTATCGAACCAATGGCCGTCAATGGACTCTGAAGCCTGCGAGTTTGTAAGACTAATCGCCCAACGACATGGAAAACCATCCGAAGCCGGGAGCTTGCGGTGGAAAGGTTTGTCAGCCTTAACCTGAATGTGCTGAAGAACGATTACCCGATGAGAAACACACAAAAGTTGAGCCAACGCCTGAAGCAACGCGCTTTCGTGTTCTTCCCCGCCTTGTTGACAACCTGTGCCCTGCTCCTCTCCCTGGAGTCCAGCGAAAGCCGTGCGCAACCAGCCGACGGCACCCAGACCCTGGTGTTTCTGCGACATGCGGAAAAGCCCGCGGGCGGCCTGGGTCAACTCAATTGCCAGGGTCTGAACCGCGCCATCGACCTGGCGCAACTGCTACCGGAAAAGTTCGGCAAGGCTGATTTCGTGTTCGCCGCCAACCCGACCCGCAACGTCGAGGAAGGCGAATTCGATAACTCCTACAGCTACATCCGCCCACTGATGACCATCAGCCCCAGCGCTATCAAACTGGGATTGCCGGTGAACATCGAATTCTCGGCCAACGACACCAGTGAACTGGCCGACGAACTGCTCCACGACAAGTATCACAACTCGACCATCTATACCGCCTGGTCCCACGGCTACCTGCCGGAGTTGATCAACAAGGTGGCGCGCGAGGCGGTCGGCGGCAAACAGTCGATCACTGACGATTGGGAATCCGGCGACTTCGACTCGCTGTACGTCCTCACCCTGACCTGGCACAACGGCAAGGCCACCTTGCAGAGCCAGCACTACCGCCAGGGCCTGGACAACGGCGAACAGACCTGTCCGACCTGATCGCCTGTGACCAGGCGTCAGCGTCTGCGGGCAACAGGCTAGTATCCGCAATCTGTCGCGGCTGCCCTGTACCGGCACCTGAGCAAGTCCCTGCGCCCGCATCGAATTTGCCCGATCGGCAATTGGAATGAATTTTTCCCGCGAGGGGGAATCACTCTAGTACGACAGGGAGGAATAGCGGCACATGATCAACGCAAAATTATTCGTCATTGAATACACCCTTCACGGTGTGCCCAAGTCTTTCATTATCCGCCAGGAAAAGATGGACAACGCTGAGGCCTGGCACTGGGCCAGTTGTGACGCCGGGGTGGGGAGAATTGGCCGCTTCGGCCGGGAAAAAGTGAAGAAGACCAGCAAGCCGATGGCGGAAAAGTTCGGGATCGAAAACGTCACCTGGCGACCCGCTCAATGAGTCATGCCGTCGACTGAAACACGTGGAGCCGGATTGGCTCCACGCGCATTGGCAGTGTCCTCAAGCGTGAGCGCCCTTGGCACATTTGCAGCCCGCTGTGGTGCAGGCTTCGCCGTGCTCATGATGTTTGGCGCAGCCTTCACAGCAGTAATGTTTGCCATGTCGCACTACCGGGTGTTCACCCAGTTTGCAGTTGCAATCGCGGCAATCGCAGGTGTCCGTTTTCATCGGTATGACTCCATTGATGTGGTCGTCCGGAAACGGCGAGAGTGACGCCTCTGATACACAGACCACAGTCAACGGAGGTCGGTTGCAATGACGTGACTGGCGGTCCTGACAGTCAGTCAGCCTGGCGCACGCTGCTGCGGTACATGAAGACCAGGGCCAACGCCAGGCACACCATGGCCAGCATTCGACGGGTGGACAGCTCGATGGGTGGATTACCCAACCAGCCGAAATTGTCGATTAGCATGCCCATGCCCAGTTGGCCCAATATCACCGCAACCGTCGCCACGGCCGTTCCGACCCGGGGCACCGCGCCGACCATCACCAGCATGTAGACCACGCCGAACAAGGCGCCGCTCAACTGCCACTTGGGCACCTCGAGCAGACTCACGGCATGCGCCGGTTCAAAGAACAAGATCAACAGGGCCGTAACAATCGCACCCACCACAAAAGTCAGCAGACTGCTGCGCAAGACCCCCACCGCCTGGCCCAGACGACCATTGATTGCCGCCTGCACACTGAGTACTGCACCGGCGCCTACCACTAACAACAAAAGCAGCAAATTCATCCTTAACCCCACGCAATCAGAACAAGCGCTACGACAATCAACAGCAACGCGAGCCAGCGTTCGTGATTGACCGTCTTGCGTGCCGTACCGAACCAGCCGAAGTGATCTATCAGGACACTTTTGCACACTTGCCCGGCGAGGATCGCGATCATGGTCATGGCTATCCCGATCATTGGCGTGGCCAGGGTCAGCACCACCACATACACCGGTCCAAGAAGGCCGCCGATCAATTGCCAGCGCGGCAAGGTGTTGAGGGCCGGCCCAGGTTGCGGCCCGCTGAACAGCAACAGCAAAAACAGAAGGGCCGAGCCGACCCCGAAAATACTCAGGGTCGCCCACAAATGCCCGACTTGTGCCCCCAAGGGGCCGAGCAGCCCTGCTTCAACGGACAGCCCCATACCCGCGAGGATCACCAGCGGCAACAGTAACAACCGAGAGATCGGGCGCGAGACGGGCGTGACGGCGAGCGAGGTCGCCTCTGGGGAAACAGTCGATGACATGGAGTACCTGCACAGCAATCAAAAGAATGACGGCAAGTATCGGCTAGTGCAGCTTTGCGAAAAATGGGATTCTACTGACAACTCTTTTGCGTAAATCGCACAATAGGATTGTCCATGCAGGGTCTCGATCAACTGAGCTTCAAGGCACTCCGCCTGTTCATCGCAGTGCTGGATCACGGCAGTTTTTCCGAGGTAGCCCGTCGCGAAGGGCTCGCGCCTTCGTCGATCTCGCGACAAATCCAACTGATGGAACAGGCGCTCAGCCAGCAATTGATCTATCGCCACACCCGGGCTGTCACCCCGACTGAAGCAGGACGCCTGTTGGCCCATCATGCGCGATTGATGCTGGTGCAGGCAGAGGAAGCAGAACAGGCCTTGCAAGAACAGCAAAGCGAACCCAGCGGCCTGGTTCGCATCAACGCACCGGTGGTATTCGGTCACCTGCACCTGTCGCCGTGGATCGCCGAACTGCATCGACGCCATCCCAAGCTGCAACTGGATATCCAGCAAACCGACAGTTATGTCGACCCGCTCATGGCAGGCGCCGACCTGCTGTTTCGGATTGGCGCCCTGCACGATTCGAGCATGCAGGGCCGCGTGGTGGCGCCACAGCGATTTCATGTTGCGGCAAGCCCGGCCTACCTCGCCCGCCATGGCACGCCTGCCCAACCCCACGAGTTGCTCCAACATCAGTGCCTGGCCTACAAGGGCGATGCCGGCGTGCAGCGCTGGTTCTTCCGTCAAGGCCAGGATGATTGGGCCCCCTACTCGGTCCGGGGCCCGCTCACCGGCAACCATGCCGACACCCTGACCCAGGCCGCCGAACAGGGCATGGGCCTGGTGATGTTTCCTTCGTGGTTGATTGGCGAGGCGTTACGCCGGGGCACGCTGGTACAAGTGCTCAGTGACTTCCAGGTGTCCAACAGCCTGGAACCGCAACAGATTGCCATTCTCTGGCCAGGCAGCCGGCGCCTGTCGGTGAAGGTTCGCGCAGTGATCGACTTCTTTCTCGAACAGTTTGGCGCGGTGCCTTATTGGGACCGATCCTGACGCACGCCTTCACGCCAGCAACTGCAGGATCAACCAACTGTTGGCCGCGCTGATCACCACAAACAGTCCCCACACCAGCACCCGGGTCGGCAAGCGATTGACGAACGGTCCCATCAGTTGCTTGTCGCTGGTCATGCGGATCAACGGGTACAGGGCGAACGGCAGTTGCAGGCTGAGCACCACCTGACTCATCACCAACAATTTGCCGACAGCGCCATCACCCATCAGCCACACGCCGATGAACGCCGGGATCAGCGCCAGCCCACGGGTCAACAGGCGCCGTTGCCAGCAGGGAATCCGCAGGTTCAGGTAACCCTCCATAATCACCTGGCCGGCGATAGTGCCGGTAAAGGTCGAACTCTGCCCGGACGCCAACAGGGCGATGCCGAACAGCACGCTGGCAAAGGCCCCGCCCACCAGCGGATCGAGCATGCGATAGGCGTCCTGGATTTCCACCACGTCGCTATGGCCGCTTTGATGGAACGCTGCCGCGGCGAGAATCAGGATTGCCGAGTTGACCAGCAGCGCCAGGGCCAGCGAGCCGATGGTATCGATGCGCGCCAAGTTGATAGCATCTTGCTTGCTGGCCAAATCCTTGGCGAACAACCGGGTCTGCACGATAGAGGTGTGCAAGTACAGGTTATGGGGCATCACGGTGGCGCCGAGAATCCCAATCGCCAGGTACAGCGGCGCAGCCTCGCTGATCGCCGACAACGACGGCGTAAAGCCCCGGGCCACCTCCGGCCAGTAAGGCTTGATCAGTAACAGCTCGACAAAAAAACAGGCGCCGATGGTGCCGACCAGCACCAGCATGATCGCCTCCAAACGGCGAAAGCCGCGGTTCTGCAAGGCCAGTACCAGCAGGGTATCGAAGGCTGTCAGGGCGATGCCGACTGTCATCGAGCACCCCAGTAACAGGTGAAAGGCCAGGGCACAGCCAAGCACTTCGGCAAGGTCCGTGGCAATGATCGACACCTCCGCCAGCAGCCATTGCACCTTTGCCGTACGCGGGCTGTAGCGCTCGCGGGACAACTGCGCGAGGTCACGGCCAGTGGCGATACCCAGCCGCGAACACAGGCACTGCACCGCCATCCCCGCCAGGCTCGCCAGCAACACCACAAACAACAGGCTGTAGCCAAAGCGCGAGCCAGCCTCGATCGCCGTCGCCCAATTGCCCGGGTCCATGTAGCCGATGGACACCAGCAAGCCGGGGCCGGCAAAGGTTGCCGCCCGTTTCCAGAACGGTGCGTCGGCGTTGACCGGGACACTGCCGGCCACTTCTGGCGGGCAAAACGGAGCTGTCGCAGTCTTGGGCGGGCTGAATCTCACAGGGTATTCCGACAATGGCAGGCGATATCGAAGCTTAGTAGTTTCAAGGCCTGGGGCGAAGCCTTGTATGCTGGGTGACTGCCATCGAACAAGGAACGCTCCGTGCTGCTGTTAAAACTGCTGGTGATCCCCGCTTTCCTGCTGTTGATTTCCCTGGCCGGCAAGCGCTGGGGCCCGAGCGTCGCCGGCTGGCTGTCGGGACTGCCGGTGGTGGTCGGACCGATCTTGTTGTTCCTCGCCCTCGAACAAGGCCCGGCATTCGCCGCCCAATCGGCGGTTGCCGCGCTCTCGGCGATGTTCGCGATGATCACATTCTGCGTGGTCTATGCCCAGGCGGCCCAGCGTTACAACTGGCCAGCGGCGCTGCTGATCGCCTTGTCCGGCTGGAGCCTGGTCGCGGTCGTGCTGTCGCTGCTACCGGCATCGCTGGTGTTTTCCTGCATCGCCGCCGCCACCGCACTGCTGGCCGCGCCCTATCTGTTTCCAGCCGTTCAGCCCCTGGCTTCAGGCCCTGCGCCGAAGTCCGACAAGCTATTGCTGCGCATGCTCGCCGGGGCCTTGCTGACCCTGGCGGTCACCTTGCTGGCCAGTACCGTGGGCGAGCGCTGGAGTGGATTGCTGGCAGTGTTCCCGGTGCTTGGCAGTGTCATGGCGGTGTTCTCCCAGCAAACTCGAGGCCCGGCCTTCACCGCCGCCTTGCTGCGGGCCACGGCCACCGGCATGTACTCGTTCGCCGCTTTTTGCCTGACCCTCGCCCTGACCCTGCCGCGCTGGGGAGGCTGGGCGTTCGTCATGGGGGTGGCGGTATCGCTGTTGATGCTGCTGGTGACCAAGCGCATGGCGGCGCCCAAGCGTTCCGTCGCCGATCCCTGTCAGAAAGCCCAGCGCTAGCGACCTTGCGTCGTTATTTCCCACGTTCGCGCTGGAGTCATCGCACAGCCTCGTGGGATGATCGCCGGCACCGCGCGCATACCCCGGAGATAGTCATGTCACTGCTGAAAAAGCTCACCGTCCGCCACACCGCCACCGCCTTGTTCCTCTCGGCCCTCACCGTCCTCGGCAGCGCCAGCGTCCAGGCCGCCGACAAGACGACGAGCAAGACCGCACCCGCGCAGAAAGTCTCGGCACTGAGCAACAAATTCGCCTTCACCCTGCCTGCCGGCTTCATTGCCAACCCACTGCCCGGCGGCAACGCCAGTAACGGCACTTCCGGCGCCAAGGGCACCATGTACACCAATCAGCAAACTAAAACCGTGCTGATCATCGCCGAGAACACCTTGCCCGAAGGCCTCAACGTCAAGGACAACGACACGGTGTTCCTCGACGAATCGATCACCGGCTTCACAGCCCAGCAACGCGAAGCCTTGGCCAATTTCAACAAGCAGAGCGAGAAAAGCCTGACCGTCAAGGGCCTGGGCCTGCGTCAGGTCGACTTCACCGCCACCCAGGGCGGCGGCCCGACCCTCAACACCAGCCTGCTGGCCGGCTCCGGCACCCGGATGATGCTGATCCAGGTGATTTCCCGAGTTGATGACAAAGCCGGCCATGCCGCACTGGTCAACGCGATTCTCAGCGGGAAGTAAGCCCTCGGCTCAGCGATTGATCCGCAGTAACCAGGCGTTCAAGTCGCTGATCTCCCCTTCGCTGATGCTGTGACCGAGTCCCGGATAGGCATGAAACTGCGGCGCCAATCCCAGTTTGCGCAACAGGCTGTCCGCGTCGCTCCCATCGGCGAAAGGCAGGCGCTGGTCGTCCGTGCCGTGACCGATGAAAATGGCCAGCGCACCCAGCGCCTTGTCCGCCTTGAGCTGCGTACGCAACACTGGGAGCAACTTGCCACTCAATGCGGCAATGCCTCCCACGGCCGAAGGTTGGCGTAAAGCCACCTCGTAGGACATGATTGCCCCCTGACTGAAACCCACCAGGAACACCTTGTCAGCCGTGGTGTGATACTTATCCGCCGCCTTGGCAACAAAGTCGCCAATCAACGCAGCGCTGCTCCTCAAGTCATCGCTGTCACCGTCATAAGCCCCCTGGCCCTTGCGGTGAAACCACTGATAACTCCCCTCCTCCAAGGTTTGCGGCGCACGCACCGATAAATAGGTGTAGGACGCGGGCAAGCCATCCTTGATACCAAACAGATCGGCTTCGTTACTGCCGTAACCATGAAGGAAAATCACCAGCGGCTGATTACGCGAATCAGGTTGGGACTGCTCCAGGTAGTTCAACGGCAGATCGGTGTGTAGCAATGGCTCGGCCTGGACGATGGACGATCCCAGCATCAGTACGGCAGCTAATGTCTTGAGCATAGCGATACCTTCACGTTGAGATTGATTAATCGTTGGTCAATTTCCCCACCCGAATCACCTCGCGCCCTGCTACCTTGGCCTGCCAGATCCCGGGTTCGGTATAGCGCGAGCGGTCCAGTGCGAAGAGCACGCCGCTGGTGCCGGCGCGGACCACGGTGACGCGGTCGCTCAAGGGGTCGACCACTTCGAACAAGGGATCGCCCTGCTCAACCCATTCACCGGCTTCGCGCAGGAAACTCACCACGCCATGGTGCGGGGCGAACAGGTATTCGGTGCCGGCAAACGGCAGGCCTTCACAGCATTCAGTCGGCGCTTCTGGCCACTGGCCGTCGATCAGGCCCTGCTCGGCGAGAAAGCCCAGGATTGCTTCGCAGTTCGCCTGGGCCTGTTCGATCCGGGTATCACCCATGCTCCCCAGCTCCAGGGTGGTTGCCAGGTTGGCCGGCGGAATTGCCGCTTCGGGGAAAACCTTGGCCAAGCGCAACCAAGGCGACGAGCAGGACTCGTCGAACGAGCTGCCGCCCGAGTCCTCGCAAAGCAACGCCACGCCGGCTTTCAAGCGCGCCGCCAGCGACTGCCACTGCGGCCAGTGCTGGGGCAGCGCATACAAGTGGATGGCCGCCTCGAAATCGCAATGCAGGTCGAGGGTGATCTCGGCGTCGCAGGCATGGCGCAGCAGCAAGCGGTGCAGTGCCTCAAGTTGCGAAGTCGGCGCGGGAAGTTGATCGAGTACCTGGCCCATGGCCTGGCGAATCAAGGCGACGTTGGCCTCGGCATCGGCGCCCAACTGCGCACCGATCAATTCGGCGACCGGTGCGCTGAGCTCATGGAACGCGCGGTTGAAGTTCTTGCCGCTGCCCAGTTCGAAACGCCCCATGTGCGCACTTTGCAGGTGCTGGTCGAGGCCGATCGGGTTGGCCACCGGCACCAGTTCAATCACGCCCTTGAGCTGGCCTTGGGCTTCGAGGTCGGCAAGGCGCTTTTTCAGTTCCCAGGCGGTGCGCATGCCGGGCAATTCATCGGCGTGCAGGCTGGCCTGGATATAGACCTTGCGCGGGCCGCTGCCAAAGCGGAATACGCTGAGGCTGCGTTCGCTGCCCAGGTGACTCCAGGGCAATCGATGGTCGATACGTTGCATGCTGCTCTCCTGCGAAAAAATTGGACCGCCGGACTCGATCATCCAGCCATAAAAAAAGTGGCGCCCGAGTCAACGGACGCCACTTTTTCAACCGCGAACTTACTGACCGTAAACGTCGAAGTCGAAGTACTTGTCCTGCACTTGCTTGTACTTACCGTTGGCGCGGATTTCGGTAATTGCCGTATTGAACTTGTCTGCCAGTTCCTTATCGCCTTTACGCACCGCGATGCCGGCACCGCCGCCGAAGTACTTGGCGTCTTCGTAAGTCGGGCCGACGAATTCGAAGCCCTTGCCGGCGTCGGTTTTCAGGAAGCCGTCGCTCAGGTTGACCGCGTCGGCCAGTGTCGCGTCGATGCGACCGGCGACCATGTCCAGGTTGGCTTCCTGCTGCGAGCCGTAACGTACAAGGTTAATACCGGCCGGTGCCAGCACTTCAGTAGCGTAGCGGTCATGGGTACTGGCGCGCAGGACCCCGACTTTCTTGCCCTTGAGCTCGGTCAACGGGTCTTTGACACCGCTGCCTGCCTTCATCACGAAGCGCGCCGGGGTGTGGTAGTACTTGATGGTGAAATCGACGTTTTTCTTGCGATCGTCGGTGATGGTCATGGACGACAGAATCGCGTCGATTTTCTTGACCTTCAGGGCTGGAATCAGACCGTCGAATTCTTGTTCGACCCAGGTACATTTGACCTTCATCTGTTCACACAGCGCGTCGCCGATGTCCACGTCGAAACCGGTCAGCTTGCCGTCAGGGGTTTTCATCGAGAACGGTGGGTAACCCGCTTCGATACCGATACGGATCGGCTTGGCATCATCGGCCACGGCCGAGAAAGACAATACGGACAGCGCGAGGGCGCCGAACATCGCTAGCTTCTTCATCTATAACTCCTGTGTGCGGAGACTCTTGTTGGCAACATTCGACGGTAGCTTGTGGCTAGTATTTATCGAAGTGGCCGGCAGTCTAGAGCCGCACCGCGCCAGCGAATTATGTCTACGCGACAATTACTTATAGAAAAGTCACTAAGCTATTACTGCACATGAGCCCACGCGCCAGGACGGTGCAAAGCCCTGCAGAATCAGCGCCCGTTGCTACTGATTGCCACCTTTGCGAACTGAAATTGCCTGGAGAGCCGCCATGCCTGAATCGTCGACCTGGTTGAACCTGATCCAGCATCATCCCGCCGAAGGGCCGGGGACTATCGACGACTGGGCCGAGTCCCGCGGCCTGACCCTGAGGATATTTCGCGCCGACCTGGGCCAATTGCCCGAGGTCAGTGCCGCACCGGTGATTATCCTCGGTGGCCCTTATGAATCGAATGCCGGGCCGCAGTGGCTGGCGCAGGAGCGCAAGTGGCTGGCGGCCAGCGTGGACCTCGGTGCACCGGTGTTTGCCATCTGCCTGGGTGCGCAATTGCTGGCCCTGAGCCTGGGCGGCAGCGTGCAGCGCATGCACGAAAGCGAAACCGGCTGGACCACCGTGACCTTCGCCGATGGCCGCAGCTTGCAGGTACTGGAATGGCACGAAGATGCTATCAACCTGCCGCCGGATGCATTGTTGCAGGCCAGCAGTGCGCACTGCCTGCAGCAAATGTATGACGTCGGCCCGACTCGCGTCGGCGTGCAGTTCCATCCGGAATGGAATGCAGCGTCGGTGGCGCTGCTCAACGCGCACTTTGGTGACGAATCGCCGCTGCCCCGCGATCAGGACGACAGCGCCGCCCACCGCCTGGTGTACGACTGGCTGCAGAAGACACTGGATAAGTGGCGCCGGTCCTACACCAGCACCTGAAGGGTCCTCAGCATTCGCACGCCATTGCCGCCGTGGCCGTTGGCATCACGCCCTGACTCAACGTGAACCCCTCATCCAGCCAGCCGGTGACACCGCCGATCATTTCCTTGACCGGATACTCCAGTGCCGCCAGCTTGACCGCGGCCTTGTTCGCGCCATTGCAGTGCGGTCCCGCGCAATACACCACGAACAGGGTGTGCTTCGGGTACGCCGCCAGCGCTGTCGCCGTGATCAGGCGCCCTGGAATATTGATTGCACCGGGCAGGTGGCCGCGCTCGTAAGCCAGCGGCCCGCGCACATCCACCAGGACAAAATCCACCTCCCCCGCCTCCTGACTACTGAAGACGTCGGAACAGTCGGTTTCAAAGCTGAGGCGACTGCTGAAATGCATCAAGGCAACAGCGGACGATGCAGCAGGTGTCGAGCGAACCAGGCTGGGCATGGCGATTCTCCAGATCAATGTGGGTGTGAGGCCACTGTATCGAAGGGCCGCAAAGCGCTACAGTGGCGTACCAGACACTCACCGGGAACTTTCCGCCAAATGCACAACCTGCCCGGCACCGTTGCCATCCTGGCGTACGATGGCCTCTGCACCTTTGAATTCGGGATCGCCGTGGAAATCTTCGGCCTGGCGCGGCCGGAGTTCGATTTTCCCTGGTATCAGCACTGCATTGCCGCCATCGACCCTGGCCCGATGCGCGCGACCGGGGGCATTCAGGTGCTGGCCGACGGCGGCATGGAACTGCTGGAAAACGCTCGCACCATCATCATTCCCGGCTGGCGCAGTCGTCACGAGCCGGTGCCGCCAGCCTTGCTTCTGGCTCTTCGCCAGGCCCATGCGCGTGGGGCACGCTTGCTGTCGATCTGCTCCGGGGTCTTCGTTCTGGCCGCCACCGGCTTGCTCGACGGTTTGCGGGCGACCACCCACTGGCGCTACACCGATGAATTGGCCGAACGCTTCCCGAATATCCTGGTGGATCCCGAGGTGCTGTATGTCGATGCCGGCCAGTTGATCACCTCGGCCGGCAGCGCCGCCGGCATCGATGCCTGCCTGCACCTGGTGGCGCGGGACTTTGGCACCCAGGTGGCCAATTCGGTGGCACGGCGCCTGGTGATGTCGCCGCAACGCAGCGGCGGCCAGGCGCAATTTATCCCGGCCCCGGTCAGCCGCACCCCGCGCAGCGATCTGTCGCGGGTCATGCAATGGGCTCGAGAACGTCTGCACGAACCACTGCAAGTGCGTGACCTGGCGAGCCAGGCGGCGATGAGCGAGCGCACCTTCCTGCGCCGGTTCAGCGAAGCCACCGGTGCTTCACCGAAATCCTGGTTGCAGCAACAACGCCTGGCCCGCGCCCGGGAACTGCTGGAGAGCAGCCGCCACAGCAGCGAAAGCATCGCCGAACAATGCGGTTATCGATCCGTGGAGAGTTTTCGGGTGGCGTTTCGCACCGTGGTCGGCTTGCCGCCGTCGGTGTATCGCGAGCGCTTCGGCCGCGAGCTTTGCGCGGACTGAAAACGCCAACACCCGCCAGCGCTACGAACGCGGGCGGGTGTTGGCAGAGGGTGCAGGTTAGCGGTCGCTACGCAGCATTTCCTTGGGCACGTACTTGCCGATCTCAAACTTGCCGATCGCCGCGCGGTGCACCTCGTCCGGACCATCGGCCAAACGCAAGGTACGCTGCATGGCGTACATGTAGGCCAGCGGGAAATCGTTGGACACCCCGGCGCCACCGTGGATCTGAATCGCCCGGTCGATCACCCGCAATGCCACATTCGGGGCGACCACCTTGATCTGCGCAATCTCGCTTTTCGCCACCTTGTTACCCACGGTGTCCATCATATAAGCGGCCTTGAGAGTCAGCAGGCGCGCCATGTCGATTTCCATCCGCGAGTCGGCAATCTTGTCGACGTTCCCACCCAGGCGGGCCAGCGGCTTGCCGAACGCGGTGCGATTGACCGCACGCTTGCACATCAACTCCAGGGCACGTTCGGCCATGCCAATCGAACGCATGCAGTGGTGAATGCGGCCCGGGCCGAGGCGACCCTGAGCAATTTCAAAGCCCCGGCCTTCGCCCAATAGAACGTTTTCATAGGGCACGCGGACGTTATCGAACAAGACTTCGGCATGACCATGGGGCGCATCGTCGTAGCCGAACACCGGCAATGGACGCAGAATTTTTACCCCAGGGGTGTCCACTGGCACCAGGATCATCGAGTGCTGGGCATGCCGTGGCGCATCCGGGTTACTCAGGCCCATGAAGATCAGGATCTTGCAACGCGGGTCGCAGGCACCGGAGGTCCACCATTTTTTGCCGTTGATCACCCACTCATCGCCATCGCGCACGGCACGGGCCGCCATGTTGGTGGCGTCCGACGAGGCTACGTCCGGTTCGGTCATGGCAAACGCCGAACGGATCTCGCCGCGCAGCAGGGGTTCGAGCCAGCGCTGTTTCTGCTCTTCATTGGCGTAACGCACCAGCACTTCCATGTTGCCGGTGTCCGGCGCCGAACAGTTGAATGGCTCGGGGCCGAGCAGGGAGCGGCCCATGATTTCCGCCAGCGGTGCGTATTCCAGGTTGGTCAGGCCCGCCCCCAGTTCCGACTCTGGCAGGAACAGGTTCCACAAGCCTTCCGCCTTGGCCTTGCGCTTGAGCTCTTCCATGATCGCAGTGGGCTGCCAGCGATCGCCTTCGGCGACCTGGCGTTCAAACACCGCTTCGGCTGGATAAACGTACGCATCCATGAACGCGGTGACGCGTTCACGCAGTTCCTGAACCTTGGGCGAATAAGCGAAATCCATGGGCAGTTACCTTTTTTGACCAGGTGGTGAAGTCGTTATGGAGGGCATGAATCGATGCTAGATCAGCTACGAAAATTTACCTAGCCTATTCTCGGCGTGTATTAACATTCATCACCGATATATGATCGACTTATCGAGCCACCTGCTCCCATAACAAAAGCCAAGAGCGAAATGCCATGAATCTAAGCAAGGTCGACCTCAACCTGTTCATCGTTTTCGACGCCATCTATACCGAAGCCAACCTGACCCGCGCCGGGCAGATTGTCGGCATTACCCAGCCGGCGGTATCCAACGCTCTGGCCCGCCTGCGCGAGACTTTCAACGACCCGCTGTTCGTGCGCACCGCCCAGGGCATGGTGCCGACGCCGATGGCGCAAAACATCATCGGCCCGGTGCGCAACGCCTTGTCGCTGCTGCGGGTGTCGGTGCAGGAAAGTCGCATCTTCAACCCGCAACAGGCGGTCAAGACCTACCGCATCAGCATGACCGACCTCACCGAGGCAGTGATCCTGCCACCGCTGTTCCAGCGCCTGCGTCGCCTCGCCCCGACGGTGATCATCGAGAGTTTCCTGTCCAAGCGCCGCGAAACCACCAAGGAACTGGCTGCCGGACGCCTCGACTTCGCCGTCGATGCGCCGCTCAATACCGACCCGCAAGTGCGTCACGTCAAGTTGATGGAAGACCATTACGTGTGCGCCATGCGCAAGGGCCATCCAATGGCGGGCAAGGAAAAGTTCAGCCTCGATGATTACCTGGGATTGACCCATATCCATATTTCCAGCCGCCGCAGCGGGCTGGGTCATGTCGACCTGGCGTTGGGCAAAATGGGCATCCAGCGCAAGATCGCCCTGCGCTCCCAGCATTACCTGATGGCCTCCCAGGTGCTGCAGCAAACCGATATGGTCATGACCGTGCCGGCCCGCTTCGCCCGCCGCCACGAACTGCATTCGTTCCCGCTGCCAGTGAAGGACGTACCGCCGGTGGCGACCCACCTGTATTGGCACGAAAGCACCGACCAGGACCCGGCCAACCGCTGGATGCGCGAGCAGATGATCGAACTGTGCCAGCAAGTCACCGCCCATGAGAAACAGCTGGATAAGGTGTAGGAACGGTGCAGTGAATCCTGTAGCAGCGCTGCGCTTGAGCGATCAACCGCAACGCTGCTTGACGTTTACGTCAACCTGACATTAGCTTAGCGCCATGACCCCACTCTCGAGCGCGCCCATGAGCAGCCAGACCTACAGCATTTCCGACCTCGCCCGCGAGCTCGACATCACCACCCGTGCCATTCGCTTCTATGAAGAGCAAGGCCTGCTCAGTCCCGAGCGTCGCGGGCAGGAGCGGATCTATTCGCCACGGGACAAAGTCAGCCTGAAACTGATTCTGCGTGGCAAGCGTATCGGCTTCTCCCTGGCCGAATGCCGCGAACTGATCGAACTCTACGACCCTTCCAGCGGTAATACCAAGCAATTGCACAGCATGCTGGCCAAAATCACCGAGCGTCGCGAGCAGCTTGAACAACAGTTGCTGGACATCGAGCAGATGAAGCTGGAACTCGACACTGCCGAAGAGCGCTGTGTCCAGGCGCTGGAACAGACCCTCAAGAGCCAACAGGCCGCACAGTCACACTCCTAACCGCAGGTGAACCTGATATGTCCCTCCCCTCCCATGTACGCCTGATTGAAGTCGGCCCGCGCGACGGCCTGCAGAACGAAGCCCAGCCCATCAGCGTCGCCGACAAAGTGCAACTGGTCGATGCCCTGAGCGCCGCCGGCCTGGGCTACATCGAAGTCGGCAGCTTCGTTTCGCCGAAATGGGTGCCGCAGATGGCCGGTTCCGCCGAGGTCTTCGCGCAAATCCAGCGCAAGGCCGGCGTTACCTATGGCGCGTTGGCGCCCAATCTGCGTGGCTTCGAAGACGCGATCGCGGCCGGAGTCAAGGAAGTCGCGGTGTTCGCCGCCGCCTCCGAAGCGTTCTCCCAACGCAACATCAACTGCTCGATCAGTGAAAGCCTGCAGCGCTTCGAGCCGATCATGCAGGCCGCCCGGGAACAGGGTGTTACGGTGCGCGGTTATGTGTCCTGCGTGCTGGGCTGCCCATACGAGGGCGATGTGACACCGGAGCAAGTGGCCATGGTCGCTCGCGAATTGTTTGCGATGGGCTGCTACGAAGTATCGCTGGGGGACACCATCGGCACCGGCACCGCTGGCGCTACCCGTAAAATGTTCGATGTAGTGAGCAAGGATGTGCCACGGGACAAGCTTGCCGGGCACTTCCACGACACCTACGGCCAGGCCATGGCCAATATCTACGCCAGTCTGCTGGAAGGCATCGCGGTGTTTGACAGCTCGATTGCCGGACTCGGCGGCTGCCCTTACGCCAAGGGCGCCAGCGGTAACGTGGCCACCGAAGACGTGTTGTACCTGCTCAATGGCCTGGGCATCGAAACCGGGGTCGACATGGACCGTCTGCTGCTGGCCGGCCAGCAGATTTCCAACGTCCTGGGGCGCGCGACCGGTTCGCGCGTGGCCAAGGCCCGCAGCGCACACTGAATGTGTCGGGGGTGTTACCTCACCCCCGCACAAACGAGTAACACGGAAACAAACTGCGCCAAATCTCTCCGTGATTTTTTTCTTAAAAATGTTAAACCATTGATTTTAAAGGCTTTTAAAAAGTTGGCACGGCATCTGCTTTATCTATCGCACAACAAGAATAAAAAAATTGCGGTAACCCTAATAAAAACAAGACGTAACGACTCTGACATAACAAAAACAACACGGCAGAGACGCAGCTAACAGATTTTTTTGGAGAAGGTGTGCTTTCAGGGTGCTGCTGGCAGTAACCCGCAACCGGGCAGAGAACAATAAAACTACCTTCAGGTAGCTCCCGAACTGGTTGGATCGCTAGACGAAAAGCAGATCAGCGCTCAAAAAAATACGTTTGCTCTTGACCCCGGATGGGGTCGCCAAAAACAGCGGTAAAGGGCCACGGTTGACAAAAACAACAACAGACCGCCCCTTAATAATAAAAAAAGAGCACGCAACGACAAATTAAAGGGGAGCCTCGGCTCCCCTTTGTGCTGTCTGGCGTTTGGCTTTTGCCTCGAGACAGGGACGATTGCTCGCCCCTCCCGCAATGCCGGCTACACCTTCAGCTTCAACTCCTCGACGCTGATCTCACGCATCTTGAACTTCTGGATCTTGCCGGTCACGGTCATCGGGAACTCCTCGACGAACTTGAAGTAACGCGGCGTCTTGAAGTGGGCGATGCGCTCCTTGCACCAGGTCTGCAGCTCCAGCTCGTTGGCGGAATGACCGGGGTGGAACTTGATCCAGGCGACGATTTCCTCACCGTACTTCTCGCACGGAATGCCGATGACCTGCACATCCGCCACCGCCGGATGAGTGAAGAAGAACTCCTCCAACTCGCGAGGGTAAATATTCTCACCGCCGCGAATGATCATGTCCTTGTTGCGCCCAGCAATGCACACGTAGCCTTCTTCGTTCATGGTCGCCAGATCACCGGTGTGCATCCAGCCGGCCTGGTCGATGGCTTCCGCTGTGCCCTGGAGATTGTTCCAGTAACCAAGCATCACACTGTAACCACGAGTGCAGAGCTCGCCGATGGTGCCACGGGGCACCAGATTACCGGCGTCATCGATGATCTTGCTTTCCAGTTGCGGCTGGGTCCGGCCGACCGTGGTCACGCGCAGTTCGAGATCGTCTGAAGGCCCCGTCTGCAATGACACCGGACTGGTTTCCGTCATGCCGTAGGCAATCTGCACCTCACTCATGTGCATTTCGCTGATGACCCGCCGCATGACTTCGATCGGACAGGTCGCTCCGGCCATGATCCCGGTGCGCAAGGTCGACAGATCGAACTCGGCCCGACGCGGTTGATCGAGCATCGCGATGAACATGGTCGGCACGCCGTACAGGCCGGTGGCCTTTTCCTGGGCAACGGTTTCCAGGGTCAGCAATGGGTCGAAGGCATCGTTGGGATAGATCATGGTGGTGCCGTGGGTGATGCAGCCCAGATTGCCCATGACCATGCCGAAGCAGTGGTACAGCGGCACCGGGATCACCAGACGGTCGTTGGCGGTCAGGCCCAGGCTTTCGCCAACCATGTAACCGTTATTCAGGATGTTGTAATGACTAAGGGTCGCGCCCTTGGGAAAGCCGGTGGTGCCCGAGGTGTATTGAATGTTCACCGCCTGATCGAAATGCAGGCTGGCCTGGCGCGCCTTGAGTTGCTCGGGCGCAACATCGGCCGCCAACTGCGGCAGGTGCGCCCATGCCAGGAAACCGGCCGGCGGCGTCGGGTCGAGGCTGATGACGCCGCGCAGGTCCGGCAGCCGCTCGCACCGCAACTGCCCACTGCCCTGCTGCGCCAACTCCGGCACCAGGCCCTGGATCATCGCGTGATAATCGGAAGTCTTGAACGAACCGGCACACACCAGCCACTGGCAACCGGACTGCTTGAGCACGTACTCCAGCTCGGAACTGCGGTAGGCCGGATTGATGTTGACCAGAATCACCCCGATCTTCGCGCTGGCGAACTGGCTGATGCACCACTGGGCGCAATTCGGCGCCCAGATGCCCAGGCGGTCACCCGCCTGCAGACCGAGCGCCAGCAAGGCCTTGGCATTGAGCTCGACCGCCTCGGCCAGTTGAGCCCAGGTGTAGCGCAACTGCTGATGGCGAACCACCAGCGCCTCGCCCTGCGGATACTGGGCTACCGTGTTATCGAAGGCCTGGCCGATGGTCATCGCCAGCAAGGCTTTGTCCTGTGAGCCACGGGTATAGCTGTGCTGTGGGTGAGCACTGTGTTGATCCATGACGACCCCTATTGTCTTTATTAGCGGGTGTGTGGAAGCCCGGCAGCCTGCCGCCGGACCCGACCTGAACTGCCTCTACTCTCGCTCAAGTTGACGTTAACGTAAAGGGCGATTGACAGCCTTTCGTCTCAGGTTTACGTTAACGTAAAGGTGACAGCCGATTCGGCGCGCTTTACAGGCCGATTCCCCATTAATAAAAACAGTTTGAAGGTGCCCCATGAGCTATCCGACTCTGAACTTTGCCCTCGGCGAAACCATCGACATGCTGCGCGACCAGGTCCGCGCATTCGTCAGCAAAGAGATCGCGCCTCGCGCGGCACAGATCGACAGCGACAACCTGTTCCCGGCGGATCTGTGGCGCAAGTTCGGTGACATGGGCCTGCTCGGCATCACTGTTCCAGAAGAGTACGGCGGCGCCGGCCTGGGCTATCTGGCCCACGTGGTGGCCATGGAAGAAATCAGCCGCGGCTCGGCGTCGGTTGCCCTTTCCTACGGCGCGCACTCCAACCTTTGCGTCAACCAGATCAACCGCAACGGCAACCATGAACAGAAAGCCAAGTACCTGCCCAAGCTGATCAGCGGCGAACACATCGGCGCCCTCGCCATGAGCGAACCGAATGCCGGCTCCGACGTGGTGTCAATGAAACTGCGCGCCGACAAGCGCGGCGACAAGTACGTGCTCAACGGCAGCAAGACCTGGATCACCAACGGCCCAGACGCCAACACCTACGTGATCTACGCCAAGACCGACCTGGAAAAAGGTCCGCACGGCATCACCGCCTTCATCGTCGAGCGCGACTGGAAAGGCTTCAGCCGCAGTAACAAATTCGACAAGCTGGGCATGCGCGGTTCCAACACCTGCGAGCTGTTCTTCGACGACGTTGAAGTACCGGAGGAAAACATCCTCGGCGTGCTCAACGGTGGCGTGAAGGTGCTGATGAGCGGTCTCGACTACGAGCGCGTGGTGCTCTCCGGCGGTCCGACCGGGATCATGCAGGCCTGCATGGACCTGATCGTGCCGTACATCCACGACCGCAAGCAGTTTGGCCAGAGCATCGGCGAATTCCAGCTGATCCAGGGCAAGGTCGCCGACATGTACACCCAACTCAATGCCAGCCGCGCCTACCTGTACGCCGTGGCCCAGGCTTGCGAACGTGGCGAAACCACGCGCAAGGACGCCGCCGGGGTGATC
This sequence comes from Pseudomonas fluorescens, assembly GCF_019212185.1. Taxonomy (NCBI): domain Bacteria; kingdom Pseudomonadati; phylum Pseudomonadota; class Gammaproteobacteria; order Pseudomonadales; family Pseudomonadaceae; genus Pseudomonas; species Pseudomonas fluorescens. Next base: position 2,189,085 of record NZ_CP078138.1, on the reverse strand, counting down.
CTCTACAGCGCCGAACGCGCGACGCAAATGGCACTGGACGCGATCCAGATTCTCGGTGGTAACGGCTACATCAACGAATTCCCGGCAGGTCGTCTGCTGCGTGACGCCAAGCTGTACGAAATCGGCGCCGGCACCAGCGAGATCCGTCGCATGCTCATCGGCCGCGAACTGTTTAACGAAACCCGCTAACGGAGCTGTCCATGGCTATCCTGCATACCCAGCTCAACCCCCGCTCGGCGGAATTCGCCAGCAACAGCGCCGCGATGCTGGCCCAGGTCGAGGCGTTGCACACCCTGCTCGCCCAGGTCCAGCAAGGCGGTGGCGCCAAGGCTCAGGAGCGGCACACCTCGCGCGGCAAACTGCTGCCTCGCGAGCGGATCAACCGCTTGCTCGACCCGGGTTCACCGTTTCTCGAAATCAGCCAGTTGGCAGCCTATGAAGTCTACGGCGAAGACGTACCGGCAGCCGGCGTGATCGCCGGCATCGGCCGGGTCGAAGGCGTGGAATGCATGATTGTCGCCAACGATGCCACGGTCAAAGGCGGTTCCTACTACCCGCTGACAGTGAAAAAACATCTGCGCGCGCAGACCATTGCCCAGCAGAATCGTCTGCCGTGCATCTATCTGGTGGACTCCGGCGGCGCTAACCTTCCGCGCCAGGATGAGGTGTTCCCGGACCGTGAGCACTTCGGGCGGATCTTTTTCAACCAGGCCAACATGAGTGCCATGGGCATCCCGCAGATCGCCGTAGTGATGGGCTCCTGCACCGCGGGTGGAGCCTACGTACCGGCGATGGCCGACGAAGCCATCATGGTCCGTCAGCAGGCAACGATCTTCCTTGCCGGCCCGCCGCTGGTCAAAGCCGCGACGGGGGAAGTGGTCAGCGCCGAAGACCTCGGCGGTGCCGATGTGCACTGCAAGATTTCCGGGGTCGCCGACCACTACGCCGACAGCGACGAACACGCCCTGGCCCTGGCCCGCCGTAGCGTGGCCAACCTCAATTGGCGCAAGCTCGGCGACGTGCAGCAACGCACGCCAATTGCCCCGCTGTTCCCCAGCGAAGAGCTGTATGGCGTGGTCCCGGCCGATGCCAAGCAACCGTTCGACGTACGCGAAGTGATTGCACGTCTGGTCGACGGCTCGGTGTTCGATGAGTTCAAGGCGCTGTTCGGCACCACCTTGGTGTGCGGATTTGCCCACCTGCACGGCTACCCGATCGCGATCCTGGCGAACAACGGCATCCTCTTCGCCGAAGCCGCGCAAAAAGGCGCGCACTTCATTGAACTGGCCTGCCAGCGCGGTATTGCGCTGCTGTTCCTGCAAAACATCACCGGTTTCATGGTCGGGCAGAAATACGAGGCCGGCGGCATCGCCAAGCACGGCGCGAAACTGGTGACCGCCGTGGCCTGTGCCAAGGTACCGAAGTTCACCGTGATCATCGGTGGCAGTTTCGGCGCCGGCAATTACGGCATGTGCGGCCGGGCCTACGACCCACGCTTTCTGTGGATGTGGCCCAACGCGCGAATTGGCGTGATGGGCGCCGAACAGGCCGCCGGCGTGCTGGTGCAGGTCAAGCGCGAACAGGCCGAACGCAGTGGCCAGGGTTTCAACGCCGAGCAGGAAGCCGAGATCAAGCAACCGATCCTCGATCAGTACGAAGAACAAGGTCACCCCTACTATTCCAGCGCGCGCCTGTGGGACGACGGTGTGATTGATCCGGCACAAACCCGTGACGTGCTGGCACTGGCCTTGTCGGCGTCGCTGAATGCCCCTGTCGAACAGAGCCGCTTCGGCGTGTTCCGGATGTGATCTGGAGAAAACCATGAGCGACTTCAATACCCTCGAACTGCTGACCGACGCCCGTGGCTTTGCCACGCTCTGGCTCAGTCGCGAAAGCAAGAACAACGCATTCAACGCCCAGATGATCCGCGAGCTGATTCTCGCCCTCGACCAAGTCCAGGCCGATCCGAGCCTGCGTTTCCTGCTGGTGCGCGGTCGCGGCAAGCATTTCAGTGCCGGCGCAGACCTGGCCTGGATGCAGCAATCGGCAGAGCTTGATTATCAGACCAACCTCGACGATGCCCGCGAGCTCGCCGAGTTGATGTACAACCTGGCCAAGCTGAAGATCCCGACCCTGGCGGTAGTCCAGGGTGCGGCCTTCGGCGGAGCGCTGGGCTTGATCAGTTGCTGCGACATGGCGATTGGCGCCGATGACGCGCAATTCTGTCTCTCGGAAGTGCGTATTGGCCTGGCTCCTGCGGTGATCAGCCCGTTTGTCGTACAGGCCATTGGCGAGCGTGCAGCGCGTCGTTATGCCCTGACCGCCGAGCGATTCAGCGGCGTACGGGCCCAGGAAATCGGCCTGCTCAGCGAGAGCTATCCGTCGGAGCAATTAGAAGCCCAGGTCGCGGCCTGGATCAGCAATCTGTTGCTCAACAGCCCACAAGCCATGCGTTCCAGCAAAGAGTTGCTGCGTGAAGTCGGCAGCGGTGCACTCAACCCGGCGCTGCGTCGCTATTGCGAAAACGCCATTGCGCGGATTCGTGTCAGCCCCGAAGGCCAGGAAGGCTTGCGCGCCTTTCTGCAGAAACGTCCGCCGAGCTGGCAGCCTGAAACCACCACCAAGGAGTCGCGTTGATGAGCGCACCTGTCCTCACCACCCTGTTGGTGGCCAACCGTGGCGAAATCGCTTGCCGGGTCATGCGCACGGCCAAGGCCCTGGGCTTGACTACGGTCGCCGTCCACAGCGCCACCGACCGTGACGCCCGGCACAGCCGCGAGGCCGATATCCGGGTCGACTTGGGCGGCAGCAAGGCCGCTGACAGCTACCTGCAAATCGACAAACTGCTCGCTGCGGCCAAGGCCAGCGGCGCCCAGGCCATTCACCCCGGCTACGGCTTCCTCTCGGAAAATGCCGGCTTCGCCCTCGCCATCGAAAACGCCGGGCTGATTTTCCTCGGCCCCCCGGCGTCAGCCATCGATGCCATGGGCAGCAAATCCGCGGCCAAGGCCCTGATGGAAACGGCTGGCGTACCGTTGGTGCCGGGTTACCACGGCGAAGCCCAGGACCTGGAAACCTTCCGCGCCGCTGCCGAGCGTATCGGCTACCCGGTGTTGCTCAAGGCCACGGCGGGCGGCGGCGGCAAAGGCATGAAAGTGGTCGAGGACGTCAGCCAACTGGCCGAAGCCCTGGCCTCGGCCCAGCGTGAAGCGCTGTCATCGTTTGGCGACTCGCGGATGCTGGTGGAGAAATACCTGCTCAAGCCGCGTCACGTGGAAATCCAGGTATTTGCCGATCAACACGGCAACTGCCTGTACCTCAACGAGCGGGATTGCTCGATTCAGCGTCGGCACCAGAAAGTCGTCGAGGAAGCGCCGGCCCCGGGCCTCAGCCGCGAGTTGCGCCAGGCAATGGGCGAAGCGGCGGTGCGTGCCGCCCAGGCCATCGGTTATGTCGGTGCCGGCACGGTGGAGTTCCTGCTGGATTCGCGTGGCGAGTTCTTCTTCATGGAGATGAACACCCGCCTGCAGGTCGAGCACCCGGTCACCGAGGCCATCACGGGCCTGGATCTGGTGGCCTGGCAGATTCGCGTCGCCCAGGGTGAAGCGCTGCCCATCACCCAGGCCCAGGTGCCGCTGATCGGGCATGCGATTGAAGTGCGGTTGTACGCCGAAGACCCTGGCAACGACTTCCTGCCGGCTACCGGGCAATTGGCGCTGTACCGGGAATCCGCCGCAGGCCCGGGGCGCCGCGTCGACAGCGGGGTCGAGGAAGGCGATGTGATTTCGCCGTTCTATGACCCGATGCTGGGCAAGTTGATTGCCTGGGGTGAAGACCGCGAACAGGCACGCCTGCGCTTGCTCAGCATGCTCGATGAGTTCGCCATTGGCGGTTTGAAGACCAACATCGCTTTCCTGCGCAGAATCGTCGCTCACCCGGCTTTCGCTGCAGCTGAACTAGATACCGGATTTATCCCACGCTATCAGGAACAATTACTGCCAGCGCCTACAGCGCTCAGTGATGAATTCTGGCAGGCTGCCGCCCAGGCTTTCGCCCAAAGCCAGGCGCCGAGCGTGCGCCACGACGATCCGAGCTCGCCCTGGGCCAGCGGCACTGGCTTACGCCTGGGATTGCCTGCTGAAACGACCCTGCACCTGAGCTGCGAAAGCGAAGACCGCGCCCTCACTTTGGTTGTCGCCGGCACCGCACAGCTCAAGGGTGAGCACCTGCAACTCGAGGTCGAAGGGGTGCGGCATCAGGTGCAAGCCATTCGTCAGGCAAACCGCCTGTACCTGCAATGGCAGGGTGAATTGCGCTGCATCACGGCGTACGACCCGATTGCCGCCGTGGAAGCCAGCCACGGCCATCAGGGCGGCCTGACCGCACCGATGAACGGCAGCATCGTCCGGGTTCTGGTAGAGCCTGGGCAAAAGGTCGAGGCCGGGGCGCAACTGGTGGTGCTTGAAGCGATGAAAATGGAGCACAGCATTCGTGCGCCCCAGGATGGGGTGATCAAGGCGCTGTATTGCCAGGAAGGCGAGATGGTCAACGAAGGCAGTGCGTTGGTCGAGCTGGAATAACGGAGTGTGAATGGCAGGTCCCGTGACGAGGGACCTGTCTGGTTAGAACCTGGCAGTGGCCTGCACCACTACACCAATGATCTGACAGTCTTCAGTGAACAGGACTTTGGGATACGTCGGATTCAAGGGTACGAGATAGCGCTCACCGCCCTCTTCACTCAGCTTGCGGAACGTCGCCTCGGCGCTATGGGCCCATTGCGCAATCACCAGTTTACCTGGCTCCGCCGGCACGGCGGGATCGACCAGGACCAGCATGTCGTTAGCAATGCTGGTGCCACTGGGCGCCGTCATCGCATCCCCCACGACCACTAGCCAGAATGCCGCCCCCACGGCGTGGTAATCCGACAGTTCGGTACGCTGCTTGCTGATACCGGACGGTGGCGTTTCGCGTACCTCCGATAACGTCCGCCAGTCGCTGACCGGGTAGCGAAAATACGGGTTGAAACGTTGCGCGAGGGCGACTGCGGACTCATTTTCCAGGGCGTCGTCCAGCGCCTCTGCACGCTCGCGAATCACCATGGCGACCTCGAGCGAGCCGAGGCCCAGCTCCTGCAGCACACGGTTCATGTCTTCAAGACTGGGGGTGCGCCTTTTATTGAGCCAATGCCCGACGCCACCCTGTGACATAGCGAGACGCTCCGCGAGTTTTTCCTGAGTGATTTTGAGCTCACTCATCCTGGCCTTGACCAGCTCTATCCATTTATCCATGGGCGGAACAATACTTCGCGCAACCTGACCCTCAACACACATATTGTAGTATTTAATTTGTGGTCATGAATACGAATAGTACTACTATCTTTCCCACTCATTCGCCCCACCCACGGAGTACTACCCCATCATGGATAACCCCAGTAACGAGCCGGCCGATCCCGACGTCGCGATCGATTACACCGCTCTCAAGGATTGCGCAGCCACCCAGCGGGCGCTCGACTATTACTTGAAACCCATTGTTTCAGAGACGCCCAGCGGCGAACGCTTTTTCGCAGTGAGCCGGCATGTCGGCCGCGAGGAAGCCCTGATCCACGCCTCCGACTTGCTGCGTTGTGCGGCCGCCATTGCCCATGAAACAGCAGATAGCCGACACGGTGCGGGTCGCGACCTGGCGTTGTCGATCGGGCATATGGTCGATATGGCGAAAGCCATGGTGGACAGGTCCCTTGAAGCCGACAGCCACAAGTAACGAGATGAAATGAAAGCGAGAATGGCCGGATCAGGGTCGATCCTGGGCTCAGGGTTCAACGACAGGAAAAATTATTTCCCGGGAGACGGGTAAAAAGGTTTGACTTGCAAATGATAATGATTATTATTGCAAGCAACTGGTCGCGAGATCAGTTGGATAGACCAAGGGACCTTAGGTCGGACTCTTGGAATATCTCCTCATCAGGCTAATCACGGTTTTTGACCCGGCTTTTTGCCGGGTCTTTTTTTTGCCAGTTATTCTGGCTTTGGCTTCAGGCTAATGAAGACTGGTGTTGCTAAATTCGATGGCGCGAATGATATCAAAAGAGCACCTTTTTGCAACAAGCCGCCCAAAACCCATCGAAAATAGCACTTGAGAATCAATCGCATAAACACTAAGCTGCGGCGGCGTCAAGGACGACGCCCCCCCCTTTTATTCCCGTAAATGCCCTCGGTTTTCCCCCCCGCCCGTGTAAAGTAGCGCCATAACAATCATATTCAGGATGAGATTATGACCGTGGCTCAGCGTCCCCTTGAAATCACCGCCAACTTCGACAGCGGTAACATCGAAGTGCTGGACCTCAGCAATCCCCTGCAACCCCTGCTCGCCATCAAGCCCGACACCCGTAGCCCGCACTTTCAATGGTTCCATTTCAAGGCCAGCGGCCTGCACGTGGGCCAGGATCACTGGTTTCGCCTGAGCAATGCCAGCAAGTCCTCCTACAACAAGGCCTGGGACGGTTATCAGGCGGTGGCCTCCTACGATCACGTCAACTGGTTCCGTGTACCAACCATCTTCGAGGGCGACTGCCTGCGCTTCAGCCTCGAAGCCACCGCCACCCACGCCTGGTTTGCCTATTTCGAACCCTACAGCCGTGGGCGCCACGATTGGTTGATCGACCAGGCGCTGACCAAAGCCGGCACCGAATTGCTGGCCACCGGCAAGAGCGTCGAGGGTCGCGACATTCAATTGTTGCGCAAAGGCAACGGCGCAGAGGGTCAGCGCAAGGTGTGGATCATCGCCCAGCAGCACCCCGGCGAGCACATGGCCGAGTGGTTCATGGAAGGGGTCATTGAGCGCCTGGAAAAACACGACGATCCGACTCTGAACAAACTTCTGGCCAGCGCCGATTTGTACCTGGTGCCGAACATGAATCCGGACGGCGCCTTCCATGGCCACCTGCGCACCAACGCCATGGGCCAGGACCTCAACCGCGCCTGGCAGAGCGCCAGCCCGGAACTCAGCCCGGAAGTGTTTTTCGTCCAGCAGCAAATGGAGAAATACGGCGTCGACCTGTTCCTCGATATCCACGGTGACGAGGAAATCCCCCACGTGTTCACCGCCGGTTGCGAAGGCAACCCAGGCTACACGCCGCGCATCGAGAAGCTCGAAGAGCATTTCCGCAGCCACCTGAAACACACCACCAAGGACTTCCAGACCAAGTACGGCTACACGCGCGACGAGCCGGGAAAAGCCAACATGACCCTGGCCTGCAACAGCGTCGGTCAGAAGTTCGACTGCCTGTCACTGACCCTGGAAATGCCGTTCAAGGACCACGACGATCATCCGAATCCCCATACCGGCTGGTCGGGCAAGCGCTCGATGCAGTTGGGTAAGGATGTGCTGACCACAGTGGCGGACATGGTCGGTACCCTGCGCTAAGAAAACCGCCTGCGGACGTGATCCTGGGCAAGGATCACGTCCAGGCGCATTTCACTGCGCCGCAATCCGCCGACAATCCTCCGGCTCCAGCAACCGCCCATCCTCCGAACGCAGCGCCCTGCCCGATCAGTGATCCTTGCCCGATAACATGCTCTGCAACACCCCGTCACGCCGTACCCAACCGTGAAAGAGCGCTGCGGCCAGGTGCAACAACACCGTGAGGAACAACAGATACGCCAGATAGCCATGGGCCTTGCGCAAAAAGGCGAACAGCGAAGCATTGGCCGGCACGATTGCCGGAAGCTGCACGGCGCCCCCCAAGGTCACCGGGTCGCCCGCCGCCGAGATCATCGCCCAGCCCAGCAAGGGCAGCACCACCATCAGCCCATACAGGAGCAGATGGGAGGCCTTGGCGGCCAATACTTGCCAGCCCGGCAAGTCGGCCGGCAATGGCGGTTGGCGGGTGGCAAAGCGCACGAAGATTCGCACGATCACCAGCAGCAGGATCGCCACGCCCAGCGGCTTGTGCAGGTGGATCAGCCACTCATGGCGCTCGGACACCGAGGCCACCATGCCAGCACCGATAAACAACATGGCGATGATCATCACGGCCATCAGCCAGTGCAGCAGCCTTGCGACTGCGGCGAAATGCTTCGGTTGCGCACTCATTGTGCCGCCTCCTGGTTAACGCCAGGCAACTGGCTGACTTCACTGGTGCGTCGCAGGTACGAACGGGCGTAAGCCGCCGAACGCGCCGCGAGCAAAGGGTCTTTCGAGGCTTCGATGCCACTGGGCAGAATCAACGGGTCGTAGTTGATGTCCCGGCACTCGCCACTGCTCTGCGCCTGGCTGCCTTGCAGCACCAGAGTCCCGGCGTTCAAGACTTTGCGCGTGGCCGGCCAGGCTTTACTGGCGTCGTCGGTGGGGTCGCCCGGATCGGCCAAGGTGATCTGCAACTGCCAGCGCAAAGGGCCGGCCCGCAGCCGCTCGAGCAAGTCCTTTTCGAGGAAGTCGGCGCCCTGGGGCGGGCCGCTCACAGCGCCGTCCCGGGCGATCGGCACCACGCCCCAGCGAACGGCCTGACGCTGGCCGGCCGCATTGACCAGATAAAACGCATTGATCCCGTTGTAGGTCTCGGTGGCGTAGCTGGCCGACGGCTTGGCCGTCTTGACCCATTGCAGGAAGGGGCCGGTTTCCGGGTGCGCGGCAAAAAAAGCCGGTGCGGCGGCGGGATCGGGCTTGCCGGTGGCGGGCATCGGTGACTGTGCCTGCTGCAATTGATAGAACGCCTCAGGCGTGCCCACCGGGAACACCGGCATGCTGTTCATGCCAGTGCGCCATTGCTGGCCGTCCGCCTGATTGAAGCGCAGCGCCAGGCTGCGGATCGGTACACTGTTGTCGGGTGCGTAGGGATTGCCGCCCGGCAAGGCAAAGCGCCCGACCACCGGGGTGCGCGGCGCATTGAAGACCTGGGCAGTGGAGTACGCCCGTGCTTCTTCACTGCTCTCGAAGTAACCGGTCACGCACACGCCTTTGGCGTGGTTACGGCGAAAGCCCTGATGAACGCCGCCGTTCTTCTCAAGGACATTGACCAACGCATCGGGCGTCAGGCGCTGTGGGTCAAGCGAGCCATTAACGTAGGCGAAAGCCGCCGCGAGGCCGCCAACCACCACGCCGATTCCGGCGAGGCGCAGGGCCAGGCTCATGAAGCTCAAGGGTTGTCTGTCGCGCGGCGGTGCAGGATCTACCATGGAACACTCCGGGGCCGAGAATGGCTTGTGGCAAGGACAAGGCAGACGCAGGCCGCGCAGGTTTATTCCCTGGCCCGCTGTTTATTTTTTCGACGCGGGAATAATCTTCATGGCCAAGCGTCTCTCTCGTCCCAAGCGTAGTGTCTGGCCCGACCACCATGAATCCTTTCGACGAACAGTTACGTGAACTCATCCCCAGGCTGCGGCGTTTTGCCGTGTCACTGACGCGTAATCCGAGCAGCGCCGACGACCTCGTGCAGTCCTGCCTGGAGCGCGCCTTGTCGAGTTGGGGTGGCAAACACCCGGAAGGTGATCTGCGGGCCTGGCTGTTTGCGATTCTGTACCGGCAGTTTCTCGATGCCCATCGCCGTTCGCGGCGCTATGCGCGCATGCTCGAATTCTTCACCGGCCGCGACGAGCCACAGCCGTCGCTGGAGCGCACCGTGATCGCGCAAAGCACCCTGGAAGCCTTCGACCGCCTGCCCACCGAGCAACGTGCACTGTTGCTCTGGGTTTCGGTGGAGGGCTTGAGTTATAAAGAAGTGGCCGAGATTCTCCAGGTGCCCACCGGTACCGTGATGTCGCGTCTGTCCCGTGCCCGCCAGGCCTTGCGCCAGCTCAGCGACGGTGAAATCAGCAGCCCTTCCCTGCGGATACTCAAATGATCAGCATGCCCCCCAGCATCAACGACCTGCACGCCTACGTTGACCATCAGTTGAACGATGCCGACCGGCGCCTGGTGGAAACCTACCTGGTGGCCAATCCGCAGATGGCCGGACAAGTTCGCGCCTGGCAACAGGACGCGCAGCAGCTGCGGGCAGCCCTCGGTGGAGCGCTGCAACAACCTGACAACCCGGCACTCGACCCGACGCTGATTCGCCAGCGCCGCCAGCGTCAGTCGCGGCGCCACCTGGCGAGCGCCGCCATGCTGTTGCTGGCGCTGGGTGTGGGTGGCTTAAGTGGCTGGCAAGCGCGGCAGATGAGCCTGCCCCTTGCCTCGACCCTGCCGATGACCGATGCCCTGCAGGCCTACCGACTGTTCGCCCAACTGGGCATCCTGCCCGCCGACTACAAGGTCAGCGACGAAGGCAATATTCAAGGCTGGCTGGATCACTACTTCGCCCAGGCCAATCGCTTGCCGGACCTTGCCAGTTCCGGCTTTCGACCGGTCAGCGGACGCCTGCTCAGCACCGACCAGGGCCCGGCGGCCATGGTCATGTACCAAGACCAGGGCGGGCGCAAGATCAGCTTCTATATTCGTCCGCCCGGCCCGCGCAACAACCTGCTGCCCAAGGGCAGTCGCAGTGACGGTGAATTGCAGGCGCAGTACTGGTCCGGGGCGGGTTACAACTACGCGATGGTCAGTGAAGCGCGGGACCCGGCGACGCGGATCATCGAGCAAACGCTGAATTTTTAAAAACCGACATCCAGCACTACGTTGTCCAGGTAATTGCCGACCTTACCCCAACGGGTGGTGCCGGCGCTCTTGAAGATGTCGTAAGCGAGAAATTGTTCGCCCGCACTCATCTGCCGCCGCCCGCCTGCACTGACCGGATGTTCGCCGTCGTCGAGGCCGACGGTGTAGGCGCTGCCCTTGGTGCAGGCGAGGTGGATGGTCTGGCTGGTGACGGGAACGAAGGCGCTGACCACCGGCGCGCTGCCGAAGGCAATATTTGGCGCGGTGATCAGGCTGTCGGTCAGGCCATCGCGCTTGCGCCGAGCGTCACGCTGGCGACAGCCAAGACCATTGATCCTTTCACGGCCTCAATCCTTTTGAGGGGGAACACGTTGCAGGTTAGCAATCCAGATTTATTCCGCCAGTCCGCGCCACCAATTCCGACAGAGCTGCGTTGTGATTTCGTACCCAGTCCCGCGTAAAATCCAGGGTTATCCATGCGCTAACCCTGTACCAACAGCTGTTTTTTGTTCAACTTCTTGGCAGGCCCGCGTCCTGCCACTGGCCGCTCATTTATGCCTGCGGTTACCATTGCCCGCAAAACCCGTAGGGAAACTTACCCTTGACCGTTCGCCCGCCTGATCGCTCACGATTCACCGCACGCTGGCCGGCGTTGCGCGGACTGTTGCGCAACGCCTTCAGACGCGCCCCCCACAACGGCGCCAATGGCCGATTGATTCACGACTATTTCCGACACAAGGCGCAGTCCCAGGGCTATACCCTCAGCCACAGCCAGCAACGGGTGATCGAATGCATGGCGCAATTGGCCAGCGCCCTGCCCGCCACGGCTGCACCGGGCCAGGTGCCCCGCAGCCTGTACCTGTATGGCGCAGTGGGCCGGGGCAAGAGCTGGTTGCTTGACGGATTCTTCAAGGCACTGCCGGTCGAGGAAAAACAGCGCCTGCACTTCCATGATTTTTTCGCCCAACTGCACCAGGGCATGTTCAACCACCAGGGCTCGCCGGATGCCTTGGCCGATACCCTGGATGATTTGCTCAAACAATGCCGGGTGCTGTGTTTCGACGAATTCCACGTCCACGACATTGGCGATGCCATGCTCATCACGCGGTTGTTCAAGGCGTTGTTCCAGCGCGGCATCCTGCTGCTGGTCACGTCCAACTACCCGCCCCAGGGCTTGCTGCCCAACCCGCTTTACCATGCGCGGTTCAAGCCGGTGATCGACCTGATCAATGCGCGCATGCAGGTCATGGAAGTCGGCGGCCCCCACGACTATCGCAGCCAGGTACGCAACCATTCCCAGCAGGTGTTTACCCAGGGCCAGTACGTCTGGCCCGGCACTGCGAACCAGCGCCAGGTCCTGCTGTTGCCCCCCGCCGAGGCGACGAGCATCACATTGCAAGTCGGCACCCGCCAGTTGCAGGCTCGTTACTGTGCCCAACGTACCGTCGCCTTCACCTTCAACGACTTGTGCGAACAACCCACGGCCGTCATGGACTACCTGGAGCTGTGCCGACGTTTCGATACCTGGATCGTCGACGGACTGCCGGATCTGGCTGACTGCCCGATCGCCATCCAGCAACGCTTCATCAATCTCATCGACGTCCTTTACGACCAGGACAAACGCCTGGTCCTGCTGGGTCAGCGCGCACTGCGTGAACACCTGGGCGGTGACGCCATCGATCTCGCGCGCACCCGTAGCCGTCTCGGCCAGTTGGTGGAAATCACCGCCGGACAATAAGCCACCCTGCCCCCGGTGCCGGGGGGTATCATGCCGGCACTTTTTTAGGCTCTCACTGGCTGGATCTGTCCATGCATACCCTTGCACAACTGCGCGCCGGCGAATTGGCAGGCATCAAACGACTGGACCTGGCGTGCGGCCTGACCGAGTTTCCCGAGGACATCTTCAACCTGGCAGACTCGCTCGAAGTGCTCAACCTCAGCGGCAACGCCCTGAGCCGGCTGCCCGACGACCTGTATCGGCTGACTCACTTGCGCGTGCTGTTCTGCTCGGACAACCAGTTCCGTGAGCTGCCCGCCTGCCTGGGCCAATGTGCGCAATTGAGCATGATCGGCTTCAAGGCCAATCGCCTTGAACGGGTGCCCGCCGCCGCACTGCCGCCGCAGTTGCGCTGGCTGATCCTCACCGACAACTGCATCAGCGAGTTACCGGACGAGCTGGGCGCCAGACCGCAGTTGCAAAAGCTGATGCTCGCCGGCAATCGTCTGCAGAGACTGCCGTCGAGCCTGAGTCAGTGCCACAAGCTGGAGCTGTTGCGCATTGCCGCCAACCGCCTGAGCGAACTGCCACAGTGGTTACTGACCCTGCCGGCGCTGGCTTGGCTGGCGTACGCCGGCAATCCGCTGGAATCGCAGGGCAACACAGACGCGCTGGCCAATACCGCGCCCATTCCCTGGCGCGAATTGACCCTCGGCCAATGCCTGGGCGAAGGGGCCTCGGGGGTGATTCACCAGGCAGCCTGGCAACCGCCCGAGGCAGCGGCGCAACAGGTTGCGGTCAAGCTCTACAAAGGGCAGATGACCAGTGACGGTTCGCCCTTGCATGAAATGCAGGCCTGCGTCACCGCAGGCCTGCACCCAAACCTGATTCGCATACTCGGGCGGGTGGTCGACCATCCCCGGCAGCAAGCGGGACTGGTGATGCAGTTGATCGCACCGAACTATCGCAATCTGGCAGCGTTGCCCAGCCTGGACTCCTGCAGCCGCGACCTGTATGCCCCTGGCACTCGATTCGCCCCATCCGTAGCCTTGAATATCGCCTGCGGCATCGCCTCGGCGGCCGGACACTTGCATGAGCAAGGCATTACCCATGGCGACCTGTACGGCCACAACACCTTGTATAACGAGCACGGTGACTGCCTGTTGGGCGACTTCGGCGCGGCCTCGTTCCATGCCACCGCCGACACCCTGGAAACCCGCGCGCTGCAACGCATCGAAGTGCGCGCCTTCGGGATTTTGCTGGGGGAATTGCTGGAACGTATCGACTCGGGCTTGAGCAACGAGCGACGTCAGGCGTTGTGGGCATTGCAGGAAGATTGCTGTCAGCCAGAGGTACTGGCACGACCTTGCTTCAAGGACATCCAGGCGGTATTACGCTCAGCCTGAACGGTGGCAAACGTGGAGCGGGGATCACCCGCTCCAGCCTGTCGGAGGGAATTAACCCGCCAAACCGACGAACATGTCCTGCACGTCGTCGTGGTTGTCCAGCCCTTCGAGGAAGGCTTCGACTTCTTCCATCTGCGCATCGGTCAGGCCGCTGACCGGGTTCTTCGGCTTGTAGCCCAGTTTGGCCGACAATACGGTGAAACCCTGGTCCGGCAGGGCTTTCTGCACCGCGTCCAGATCAGTGGCTTCGGTGATGAACAGGGTGGCGTTGCCTTCGCCCGGTTCGAAATCCTGGGCACCCGCTTCGATGGCGGCCATTTCCGGATCGGCGTCCGGGTTTGCCGGCTCGGCTTCGATCATGCCGACGTGGTCGAAATCCCAGGCCACGGAGCCGGATGCGCCCAGCTGGCCCTTACGGAAGGCCACACGGATTTCAGCGACGGTGCGGTTGATGTTGTCGGTCACGCACTCGACGATCAGCGGAACCTGATGCGGCGCGAAACCTTCGTAGGTCACACGGTGGTATTGGACCGTCTCGCCCAACTGACCCGAACCCTTCTTGATCGCACGTTCCAGGGTTTCACGGGGCATCGAGGCTTTCTTGGCCTGTTCAACTACCAGGCGCAAATGCGCGTTGGTCGAGATATCGGCACCGTTACGCGCAGCAATGGTGATTTCCTTCACCAGTTTGCCGAAGATTTTCCCCTTGGCGTTGGCTGCCGCTTCTTTGTGTTTAACCTTCCACTGTGCGCCCATTACTCACTCTCTTGATCAGTGGCGCCGAGACATCTATTGGCCGACGCTTTGCGCCAGTTTATACGGCAAGAAGTTGGCAATCGACCAAAAAGTTAATCCTGTGATCGACATATTCACACGCAGTTGTAGGGCTTTTCTGAAATGTGGTCCCGGACTGACTATTGGTGATTGTTGTTTCGTAACCTCTATGCCCGAACTTCACGGCAGAAGAGAGTTTGATGCTCAACGACATGGAAAGCCGCCCTACCCTGACCTTCACCACCACCGCCCAGCGCTTTATGGTGCGCCGTTTCAGCGGTCGCGAAGCCCTCAACCAGCTCTACCAGTTTGAGATCGATGTGGCGGGCCCGGCACTGGAACTGCAGCAATCACTGCATCAACCTGCTCTTCTCGCGCTGACTGCGCAGGCAATGATTCACGGCACCATTCACAGTGCGAGCCGGTATTACGAGGGTCCGCAGCACGTCGGCTATCGCCTGATGCTTGGCCCTCATCTGCGGGTCCTGGACCAGCCCCGGCGGCGTCGAATATGGCAGCAATCGAGTGTCCCGCAGATCCTGCGATGCTTGCTGCAAGAGCACCAGCTACCAGAGGACAGCTACCGTTTCGATCTGCCTCACGGCGTCTACCCACCTCGTGAACTGTGCATTCAGTACGCTGAAAGCGACCTGCAACTGCTGCACAGGTTGTGCGAAGAAGAAGGCATTCATTTTCACTTTGAACACCACCCGAAGCAGCATGTGCTGGTGTTTGCCGAGGACAGTGGCAGCTTCATTCGGCAGCCCCTCGAGACGCGCTTTGATCCTGGCGCGGTCCATGGTCATCCGCCGGTAATCCAGCAACTGACCCAATCCCTTGGCCGCCCCCACGATGTACTACACCCCACTTTGCGCCGAACTGATTTCCACGGCGCACCCTTCACGCTTGACGAAGCGGCCAATCAGTCTCACTGCGCCGCGCCCCCGTCCGGTGCGCGCCTCAGCCCCGCGCAAGCCCACCAGAACCAATTGGGACGACGCGAATTGGAGCGCCTGCGCTGCCTTGACCAACACATCGACGGACGCAGCACCGACGCAGCCATGAGTACCGGACGCATCCTGCAAGTCAGCGGACATCCACGGGCATCGCTCAATGACCAATGGCTGCTGTACGAGCTGCAGCACCATTTCCAGATGCCGGAGGACGGCCACACCGCTGCGTACCACAATCGCTTCAAGGCCATTCCCTGGTCGACCGAGTTCCGCCCACCCTTCAAGGCTGCAAAACCCTGCATCAACGGCTTGCAGATTGGCCGCGTCATCGAACCGGCGCGCCTCGACGACAACAATCGCCTGCAGGTCCAGCTGTGGCCAACGCATCCTGATGGGCACGCTGGCCAGGGCGTATGGCTACCAGTCATCCACAGCGGCAGCGGACAGGCGAATTTGCCGAAGGCCGGGAGCGACGTTCACGTCAGTTTCCTTGAGGGAGATCCCGATCGACCGGTGCTGTGTGCGACAGACACCTACGCCTGCGCCGGAGAGGAGCCGCAGTCCATCAGTCTTGCCGCCAATGGCAATGTGCTGCACATCAATCCGAACAGCATCACCTTGTCCGGCCCGATGCTCGATGGCCTTTCGGCCGGCGCCTCGGAGCCAGCCGTCACCGATGAAGCCAACCCGGCACCGGAGCAACCATGGCGCAGTGAGATTTATCTGTTTGAACGACCGCCGGCGACCAGCGACCGCCTGGCTGATACGCCCTGGTACATCGTGCGCATGCCCGACTCAGGTATCACCCGTGCGGGAAGTCTCGAGCAAAAGGACGTTTTGATCCACGGCACCAGTTCGGAGCATGGCGAACTCGCGCTGAGCGTCCAACAGAAGACCCGCCTGGCGTCCGAGTTCGCGCGCACTCCCGAGCAACTTTGCCTCATGTATTCGGGACACTGCGTGCTGTTGGCAGAATATGTCCGGCAACACTGGGACAGTCGGCAACGCCTGGCACTTATCGAATGCGCCAGGTCGGCCGAGCGGCATCAGCGCTGCGCGGAAAATCATCTGCTGTTCGAATGGCTGTTGCCGCCGTCCGGCAAGGCAACGTGAAGCTCATCAGCCCTTGTCGGCCTTGCCAGCAGCGGCGGCAAACTTCGCCAGGTGCTGGTCCAGCCGCCGAGGTCGCCGGCCGTGATCCTCCGCCCGCTCCTTGCGGCGGATCGCATTGCGCACAATCAGCGAACCCAGGTAGCGAATCGGTTCCGGCGGAAAGTAGCCCAGTGGCCCGTTGACCAGCGGCGATCGAGTCCAGGGGTTGTCCAGGCCCAACACCATTGACGAAAGGATCTGCCCGCCCATGTGGCAGGGTCCGACACCGCTCCCGGAGTAGCCAAAGCCATAAAACACATTGCCGCTGGCACTCATTTGCCCGAAAAACGGCAGGCCGGTCACTGAGCGATCCGAAGGTCCGTTCCAGGTGGCCGCCACCGGCACCTCGGCGAATGCCGGGAAGAACTGCGCCAGGCTGGTGCGCAACAATCCGGCGTAGGGAGACGGCTGATCGAACACCGGCAGCATTTTGCCGCCGTAGGCAAAGGTATTACCGCCCTTGCCGAGCATGATCCGGCCATCCGGGGTGTTGTGGTAGTAGTGCACGAAAATCCGCGAGTCGAGGACCGTCACGCCGCTAGTCAGGCCAATCGACTTGAGCAAATCCGGACGCGGTTCGGTGATCAGCATGTCGCTGGAAACAATCGCCACGCTGCGCTCGAAACGCGGAAAGGCGCGGGCCATCCAGGCGTTCATCGCCAGCACCACGCGCCCCGCGCGAATCCGCCCGAGCAGTGTCTTGATCACTGCCGGGCGGCCTTCTTCAAGGCCGATCATGGCGGTGTTTTCATGAATCCGCACACCCAGTTGCAACGCCACCCGCCGCAGACCACGCACCAGTTTGCCCGGCTGCACACTGGCGGCTGCCGGGGAAAACCAACCTTCCAGGTGCTGACTCGAACCGGCCATGCGCTGTACGTCGGCCAGCGGACGCTTGCTGAACGAATTGATGCCCTGTCGCTCCAGCGCACTGATGACGCTGTCGGTCGCCCCGCATTGGGCGCGATTGGTCGCGGTGTAGAGCGTACCGTCGAGGCGAAAGTCGGCGTCCACCGCGTACTGTTCGCAAAAAGCCCCGATGGCATGGATGCTCTGCTCCGACGCCTTGACCAGTCGCACTGCCTCCTCGACGCCGAACAGGCGCTCCAGGGTGAAGTACTTGGCCGACCAGGACAGCGCGCAACCACCGTTGCGACCACTGGCGCCGGCTCCGCAAATATCGGCCTCGATCAACAGGACATCGAGGTCGGGTTGCTGCTGCTTGAGCATGATCGCCGTCCACAAGCCAGTGTAACCGCCACCGACAATGCACACCTCGGCGTGGGTATCACCGGCCAGGGGTGAGCTGGCTGCCGATGTTTCGGCGTCCAGTGCCTGGGCAAGCCAAAAGGGTCTCATGGTCTATCTCCTGTTTCGTGGGCACAGCCCCGCCGACGACCAGATCATGGCCGTCAACAGGATCTGTAGACAGCGGGATCAGGTGCGCAGTGGCTTGATCGCCATTGGCGTGTTGGGGACGTAGGCGTTATCGGTCCTGAGCGCGGCCGGCCGACTGTTCCAGTGTGGAATCAGCACCAGCGCGGAGAACATGGCGCAACCGGCGAACACGATGAACACCGTGACGGTGTCGAAATAACCTGGCAGCAGACCGCCCAGAATCGCGCCCACCGAGCCGCAGCCATTGACGAAACCTGCGGCCGTGGCGCCAGCCCTGGCGGTGCCGAAATCAATCGCCGCCGCGCCGCTGATCATCGAGTCCGGTCCATACAGGGTCAGGCCCATGACAAACAACAGCGCCACCACCAACAGTACGCTGCCGGTATGCAGGGCGCCCATGAACAGCGCCAGGGTAACCGTCAGGGCCAACAGACTGAGGACACAGGCCGGCATGCGCCGCGCACCGAACAATTTGTCCGAGGCCAGGCCCAGCAGGATCGGCCCGAGCAAGCCGGCGAGTTCGAACGCGGTGGGAATGATCGCAGCGCCGACTTTGCCCACCGAGGGCATTTGCTCGAAGACAATCACCGGTCCCCATAACAGGATCGCGTAACGCGCCGGCTTGAGCATGAAGTACGCCAGGCCCAGGGTCAGTACCGTGCGATTGCGCAAAATGTCTCGCAGCGGCGCCAATACACTGACCTTGCCTTGCGCCTGGACTTCCTCGGCACTGAGCTGCGGTTCCGGCTCAACGGCGGGCAAGCCGACGTCTTCGGGCTTGTTGCGCTGAAAGATAAAGAACAGCAGCGCGACGAACGCCACCACCACCGCGCTGGAGATAAACGCCGCGTGCCAGCTGCCGATGTAGGTATAGGCCCACCATCCGGCAAAGGGCGATGCCACCAGCCCGCCGAAGGCGTAGCACGAACTCCAGAGCCCCAGTACCCGTCCTCGCTGTTGAGCGGGGTAAAAACTGCCGATGTTCTTGCACAGCCCCGACCAGCCGGTGGACTGCGCCAGGCCCTGAATCAGCATGCAGGTGGCAAAGATCGGCAAGGTGGCGAAGCTGCCCATCACCACTGCCGCCGCAGCGGAAATCAACAACCCGCCGAGCACCACCACCCGTGGCCCAAAGCGGTCAGCGAGCATGCCCCAGGCGAATTGCCCGACGGCATAGGCCGCGAGGTAGATCGCATCAAGGTTGGCCATGGCCATTTTGTCGAGGTGGAAGGTAGGGTCCTCGCCGATACCCAGCTTGGCCACCGAGAAGGCTTTTCGAGTGAAGTAAAAGGCTGCGTATGCGAGCCAGGTGATGGCGAAGATTTGCACGCGCCAACGCTTGATGGAGCCGATGTGCTTATTCATTGTGGATCTGACCTCAGGGTGTGAGTGTGCCGGCAGATTCAGAAAGCAAAACGCCTGTGTTTTTATTGTTAAGCACTGCGGCAAGACCTCTTTCATTGAAGCCTTACCGGTCAGATGAGTCCTGTTCCATCCCTGTCTCGAGATTTCCATGCGCGCCAGGATCATGGCCATCACCGCAAGTCGAACGACCCGTCGGCGACAGTTACAGCGATAAAAACAATTACTGATTAATAAGTGAAATCGATTTATCGTATTTCAAATATAAGCACAGCTTGTAAGAGGCCTTCCGATGTCGGTATCCCACACCCAGCTCAAGGCTTTTCATGCGGTCGCTCAGCATGGCAGCTTCACCAAGGCTGCCGAACGCCTGTTCCTGACCCAACCGGCGATTTCCGATCAAGTGCGCAAACTCGAAGAACGCTTCGGCGTTTTGCTGTTTCATCGCAACAAACGCTCGGTACGCCTCACCGACCTGGGCGAACGCCTGCTGAATATCACCCAGCGCCTGTTCGTCATCGAAGCGCAAGCCCACGAACTGCTGCAAGACTCCCAGGCTCTGCAAACCGGCAGCCTGATCCTCGCGGTGGATGCGCCGGTGCACGTGCTGCCGCAGATCGCCCGCTTCTGCGAGCGCTACCCCGGCATCAGCGTGAAGATTGAAACCGGCAACACCGACGAATCGTTGTTTCGGCTGTTCAACTATCAGGCTGACCTGGCGTTGCTCGGCCGCGATGTCAGCGACGAACGCCTGCTGTCGTTACCTCTGCGCGACGATCCGATGGTTGCCTTCGTCTCGCGTAATCACCCATGGGCAGATCGCGAGTCCATCTGCCTGGCGGACCTGGATGACACACCACTGGTTTTGCGCGAAGTCGGCTCGGTGACCCGCCAGACCCTGGAAGAAGAAATGGCTCGAGCCGGCTTTCGCATCCGCCCGGCGATCTCGGTGGAAGGCCGCGAAGCCGCCCGCGAGGCGGTGGTGGTGGGGATTGGCGTGGGGGTGGTGTCGGCCGCCGAGTTTGGCGCCGACGCGCGGGTCTGCGCGCTGCCGATCATCGACTGCACCCGGCGCCTGACCGAGACCCTGGTCTGCCTGCGCGAACAGAGCTCACGACGGGTGGTGGCGACGTTCCTGCAAATGGTCCGCGAAAGCCTGGAGTAACAGAGTCAGCCCCTAAGTTGCAGGTGCCAAGGCAAAAAACGCCTGAATCAGACGCAAGTCCCGACGGCGCTCCAGGCACCCCAGTAAGTGGCGATTGAGCAGCCCTTCGCCAACAATCGGCACAGCGCACACCCGCGGGTCGGGACTGACCTCCACCGATGCCACCACCCCGACCCCCAACTGCGCCGCCACCGCTTCGGTCACCGCCTCGCGGCTGTCCAGTTCCAGCAGCACCCGTGGGCTGATGCGTGCCTGGGCACAGGCCTCGTCGAATGTGCGACGGGTGATCGAACTCGGTTCGCGCAAGACCATGATCACCTGATCCAGTTGCTTGAGTGCCACCCCCTCGGCTTGCGCCCAGGGATGTCCCTGCGGCACCAACGCGCACATCCTTGATTCGGTGAGCGCCTGCAAATGCAGGCCCTTGCGCGGATCGACTTCGGTCAGCACGGCGACGTCGGCGTGTTCCGACAGCAGCGCTGCCAGGGTTTCCTGGGCATTGCCCAGCCGCAGGTTGACGGTAATGCCCGGATAACGGGCACGCAGGCTGGCAAGCATCGGCATGACCATGTGCGGACCATCGGCGGCGACCTCCAGGCGCCCGGTCAGTAACTGGCGATTGGCTTCCAGCAGCACCTGGGCCTCATCGGCCAGGCCGAACATGGCCCGGGTGATCGCCGCCAGCTTGATCCCCTCCTCGGTCAATTCGACCCGTCGCGCAGTGCGCCGCAACAAGGTGATCTGGTAGTGCTCTTCCAGCGCCTTGATGTGGCCCGTCACCGCCGGCTGGCTGATGAACAGGCGGCTCGCGGCCCGGGTGAAGCTGCCTTCACGGGCGACCGCATCAAAAGCACGCAACTGGAACAGGTTCATGAATAAGCCTCACTGATGGCTGGCATAACAACAAACAATTTGATTGATGGCAGCGCAAATTGCAATTTATCT
The DNA here is from genome assembly GCF_019212185.1 of Pseudomonas fluorescens. Classification (NCBI taxonomy): domain Bacteria; kingdom Pseudomonadati; phylum Pseudomonadota; class Gammaproteobacteria; order Pseudomonadales; family Pseudomonadaceae; genus Pseudomonas; species Pseudomonas fluorescens. The sequence continues at coordinate 2,167,623 of NZ_CP078138.1, read as the reverse complement.
CCCGTAGCTTCATCCCATCGAACGCGAGGACACGAGAATGAGTACTGCCGAACCGATCCTGCTCACCCCCGGCCCACTGACCACATCGGCCCGCACCCGTCAGGCGATGATGGTTGATTGGGGTTCATGGGATGACCGCTTCAATCAATTGACCGCCAGCCTGTGCGAACAACTGCTGGCCATCGTCAACGGCGCCGACAGCCACCACTGCGTGCCCCTGCAAGGCAGCGGCACCTTCGCGGTCGAAGCGGCAATCGGCACCCTGGTGCCACGTGATGGCAAGGTGCTGGTGTTGATCAATGGGGCCTACGGCAAGCGCCTGGCGAAGATCTGCGAAGTGCTGGGTCGCTCGTTCAGTACCTTTGAAACCGCCGAAGACGAACCCACCACTGCCGCCGACGTCGACCGCCTGCTGCAGGCCGATAACAGCATCACTCACGTGGCGTTGATCCACTGCGAAACCAGCACCGGGATCCTCAATCCCCTGCCGGAAATCGCCGAGGTCATCGCTCGCCACGGTAAACGCCTGATCATCGACGCCATGAGCTCTTTCGGCGCGCTGCCGATCGACGCGCAGCAGGTGCCGTTCGACGCCTTGATCGCCGCCAGCGGCAAATGCCTGGAAGGCGTGCCCGGCATGGGTTTCGTCTTCGCTAACAAGGCCGCGCTGGCCAGCGCCGCCGGCAACTCTCATTCGCTGGCCATGGACCTGTTCGACCAGCACAGCTATATGGCCAAGACCGGGCAATGGCGCTTCACCCCGCCTACCCACGTGGTCGCGGCGCTGCACGAAGCCCTGCTGCAATACAACGAAGAAGGCGGCCTGGCCGTGCGCCATCAGCGCTACGCCGCCAATTGCCAGGTGCTGTTGGAAGAAATGGCCCGACTCGGCCTGCGCAGCTTCCTGCCAGCGGCGATCCAGGCACCGATCATTGTCACCTTCCATGCGCCGAAGGACCCGCGCTATCAGTTCAAGGAGTTCTACGAACGGGTCAAGGCCAAGGGATTCATCCTTTATCCGGGCAAATTGACCCAGGTGGAAACCTTCCGCGTGGGCTGCATTGGCCACGTCAACGGCGCCGAGATGCGAGCTGCCGTCGCCGCGGTGGCCGACGTGCTGCGGGAAATGGAAGTCCTGGATATCTGATTCACACCCAATCCTGCATAAAACCGCCATCTCGCTCAGGAACTTACTCACCATGAACTACACCAACCCAACCCAACTGCAAGCCGCCATCCTCGACTGGGCCGGCACCGTGGTCGATTTCGGCTCTTTCGCCCCAACCCAGATTTTTGTCGAAGCGTTCGCCGAGTTTGACGTCCAGGTCTCCATCGAAGAGGCCCGCGGGCCAATGGGCATGGGCAAGTGGGACCACATTCGCACCCTGTGCGATCAGCCGGAAGTGGCAGAACGTTATCGCAAGGTCTTCGGCCGCACCCCGACCGACGATGACGTGACCGCCATCTACCAGCGCTTCATGCCCCTGCAGATCGAAAAAATCGCCGAACACTCGGCGCTGATTCCCGGCGCCCTGGAGACCATCGCCCAGTTGCGTCAGCAGGGGATCAAGATCGGTTCATGCTCCGGTTATCCGAAGCAGGTCATGGACAAGGTCGTCGAACTGGCCGCGACCAATGGCTACATTGCCGATCATGTGGTCGCCACCGACGAAGTGCCCAACGGTCGCCCATGGCCAGCCCAGGCCCTGGCCAACGTCATCGCCCTGGGCATCGACGACGTCGCCGCCTGCGTGAAGATCGACGACACCGTGCCGGGCATTCTCGAAGGCCGTCGCGCCGGCATGTGGACCGTGGCGCTGATCTGCTCGGGCAATGCCCTGGGCCTGACGTATGAGGGTTACCGCGCCCTGGCCAGCGACACCCTGGCCAGCGAGCGCACGCGTATTCACGGTCTGTTCGAAGGTTCGCGCCCGCACTACATGATCGACACCATCACCGATCTGCCGCAGGTCATCGCTGATATCAACCAGCGCCTGGCCCGGGGCGAGATGCCGCAAAGCAGCTGAATGCGAGCACTTGTCAATCACGCCAGCCATTGATAACGGCTGGCGTTTTCATTTACGCCCAATCCCCGTATCAGAGCCCTCGGAGGCTGACAAAAGCTTGATCTGATCCCAACACATCCGCGCAAACAGGATTACAGTTAAAGCACTCCGTCACAGAAGAACGGAACGCTTCAGACCTGACTAGCGAGGAACCACCGTATGCCCTGGAAGAACTCCGACTCACGCTACAGCACCGTCTCGATCGCGCTGCACTGGTTGATGCTGGTGCTGCTGGTCGTGGTGTATGCCACCATCGAACTGCGCGGGATCTTTCCCAAGGGCAGTGGTGGCCGGACCCTGATCAAGGAAGCTCACTTCATGCTCGGTCTAACCGTATTCGTGCTGGTCTGGCTGCGCCTGTTCGCCCGCAGTCTGGGCGTCGCTCCGAAAATCATCCCGGCACCGCCGCAGTGGCAAAGCCTGATGGCCACACTGATGCACATCGCCCTGTATGTTTTCATGATCGGCATGCCGATTCTCGGTTGGATGACCACCAGCGCCGCTGGCAATCAGGTGATGTTCTACGGTATCGACTTGCCGTTGCTGATGTCCGAGAACAAGGATCTGGCCAAGCAACTGCAGGGTTGGCACGTGCTGGGCGGGACCATCGGTTATTGGCTGATCGGCCTGCACGCCTTGGCCGGTATTGCCCATCACTACTATTACCGCGACAACACCCTGCTGCGCATGATGCCCAAGCGCAACTAGCCCACGAAGCCCCGGCGGCCTTGCAAGCCGCCGGTGTGCACGAAAATCAGCCGCGTTCCTGCGGCGAATCGCCCGCCTTCGACCTGTTGTTTGAGCGCCAGCAGCGCCTTGCCGGTGTACAACGGCTCCAGCGCCACACCACTGGCAAGCTCGGTCTCGGCAATGAACGCCAGAAGCTGCGGATCGACTTTGGCAAAACCGCCACGACTGCCATCAAGCAGCTCATAACCGCTATCGGGTAACGCGCCTTCATGGAGGATCGCTGTAATCTGCTGCGCCACGCCATGATCCGCCGGCACGGCCAGCACCCCGTACAGCGGACGTCGCCCGCCTTCAGCCAATATCAGCCCTGCCGCCGTGGTGCCGGTGCCACAGGCCAGCCACCAGCCATCGTGGTCATGCCAGCCCAGGCTGTGCAGTTGCTGCTCGACCAGCGTCAATAACTGCCCACAGCCCCGCGCCCCAAGGATTCCCCCACCGCCTTCCGGCACCGCCCGGAAACCCGGGTACTGCGTCAGCCACGGAATCCAGAAATCCGCCGCATGCCGCGCGCGATAGCCGCCGTAGCCCAACCAATGCAGCTGCATGCCCAAGGCCTGCAAATCGGCCACGGTGGCCGTTTCCTGAGGATGCCCGCGCAGCAGGCCGACGGTGGCGAAACCAAAGCGTTTACCCGCCGCCGCCAGGGCATGCAGGTGATTGGACCAGGGGCCGCCCAGGCTGATGATGCCCTGAGCGTGGGACTCGCTGGCGAGTTTGAGGTGCTCGACCAGCTTGAACCACTTGTTGCCGTTGATCAGCGGATCCATAAGGTCCAGGCGCAACACTGCCACCTCGACTCCGGCACGACGCAGCCAATCCAGGTGCAGGGGTTCGAGCGGGGCGTGAGGTCGCCAGTCAGAAGGGAGAAACATCGGTGGCCGGCTCGGGGAGAAATAGCCCGGATGTTAGCAGCTTCCCTCTCCCCCTCGCCGACCCGCCGGCGAATTACAGCTCGGCCGCCAGGCGCGAACCCTGGTTGATGGCGCGCTTGGCATCGAGCTCTGCGGCCACATCGGCGCCGCCGATCAAGTGCACGTTCTGCCCGGCAGCCACCAGGCCATCATGCAGCTCACGCAAAGGGTCCTGACCGGCGCAGATCACGATGTTGTCCACCGCCAGCACCTGCGGCTCGCCGGTTTCGCCAATGCGAATGTGCAGGCCCTGATCGTCGATCTTCAGGTACTCGACACTGTTGAGCATCTGCACCTGTTTGTTCTTCAACCCGGTGCGGTGAATCCAGCCGGTGGTCTTGCCCAGGCCATCACCCACCTTGGATTTCTTGCGCTGCAACAGGAACACCTGGCGCGCCGGAGCATGGGGTTGGGCCTGGATTCCGGCGACACCGCCGCGTGCTTCAAGGTGGGTGTCGATGCCCCACTCCTTCCAGAACGCCTCACGGTCCTGACTGGTGGCGACCCCCTGGTGCACGAGGAACTCGCTGACGTCGAAACCGATACCGCCAGCACCGATCACCGCGACGGTCTGACCGACCGGTTTGCGCTGCAGGATCACATCCAGGTAGCTCAGCACCTTGGCATGCTCAACCCCAGGAATGGCTGGCGTGCGCGGTGCGATACCGGTGGCAAGGATCACTTCATCAAAGCCACCGGCCACGAGCTGGGCCACATCGACCCGGGTGTTCAGGCACACCTCGACGTGGGTGGTCTGCAGCTTGCGGTTGAAATAGCGCAGGGTTTCGAAGAACTCTTCCTTGCCCGGCACACGCTTGGCGACGTTGAACTGGCCACCGATTTCACTGGCCGAATCGAACAGCGTCACCTGATGCCCACGCTCGGCCGCCACAGTTGCCGCCGCCAGACCGGCAGGCCCGGCACCCACCACGGCAATTTTCTTGATCTGCTGCACGGCCAGGTAGTTGAGTTCGGTCTCGTGACAGGCACGCGGGTTGACCAGGCACGAGGTCAGCTTGCCGCCGAAGGTGTGGTCCAGGCAGGCCTGGTTGCAACCGATGCAGGTGTTGATTTCGTCGGCGCGACCAGCAGCAGCCTTGTTGACGAAGTCGGGGTCGGCGAGGAATGGCCGGGCCATGGAGACCATGTCAGCGTCGCCCTCAGCGAGAATCTGCTCGGCGACCTCCGGGGTGTTGATGCGGTTGGTGGTGATCAGCGGAATGCTCACCGAACCGCGCAGCTTGGCCGTGACCTTGCTGAAGGCGGCGCGTGGGACCTTGGTGGCGATGGTCGGGATTCGCGCTTCGTGCCAGCCGATGCCGGTGTTGATAATGGTCGCCCCGGCCTGCTCGATAGCCTTGGCCAACTGGACGATTTCTTCCCAGGTGCTGCCGCCTTCCACCAAGTCGAGCATCGACAGGCGGAAAATGATGATGAAGTTCGGACCCGTGGCTTCACGCACCCGACGAACGATTTCCACCGGCAGGCGCATGCGGTTTTCGTAGCTGCCGCCCCAGCGATCAGTGCGGTGGTTGGTGTGGGCGGCGAGGAACTGGTTAATGAAATAACCTTCCGAGCCCATGATCTCGACGCCGTCATACTCGGCTATTTGCGCCAGTGTCGAGCAGGTGACGAAATCGCTGATCTGTTTCTCGATTCCCTCCTCGTCCAGCTCCTTGGGCTTGAACGGGTTGATCGGTGCCTGAATGGCGCTCGGCGCGACCTGTTTCGGGCTGTAGGCATAACGCCCGGCGTGGAGGATCTGCATGCAGATCTTGCCCCCCGCCTCGTGCACGGCACGGGTGACGATCTGATGCTTGAGCGCTTCTTCGTGGGTGGTCAGCTTGGCCGCGCCCGAATACACCCCGCCCTCATCGTTCGGGCCAATGCCGCCCGTGATCATCAGCCCCACGCCGCCACGGGCGCGCTCGGCAAAATAGGCCGCCATGCGCTCGAAGCCGCCGGGTTTTTCCTCAAGGCCGGTGTGCATCGAACCCATCAGGGTACGGTTGCGCAGCGTGGTAAAACCCAGGTCCAGCGGGGCCAGAAGGTGCGGGTATTGAGCGGCGGTCATTGGAAACTCCACAACGAGCAATCACGGAAAAAGTGCGGGCGCTCATGGGCGTCCATCAGTTATGTGGCACAGACTAAGATCAGGCATGGCGACGCTCAATGACCGAAACTGACAAGTTATTGATCCAAATGCGCAGCAGCCCTTGGCATTCATCTGCCACAGGCCTACCCTAGTCAGCGAATCCTGCACACGGTTGATCCGACGTTTTCCCATGCGCAAACTTTTGTACCTGACCCTGTCCATGGCCCTGGTCGCCGTTATCACCAGCTATGCCATGTGGACCACCGAACGCCCGGCGGGTCACTATCTGTCTGACCTGCGCATCCAGCTTGCGGTCGACCAGGGGGTGCCGGGTGACCGTGGCAATCTCTTGGGCATCCAGCCCCAACTGTTCCCCACTGACTATCAAAGCCCCGAGCGCCTGCACCGCAAGCTCGCTGCCTATCTGCAACAAGCTCGTGATCTCGGCCTGCTCAATGCGAAGACCGTGGTGGTACTGCCGGAGCATGTCGGCACCTGGTTGATGGTCAGCGGCGAAAAGGATGAGTTGTATCAGGCCGCCACCTTTGACGAAGCCATGAATTGGTTGGCAGCGAGCAATCCGCTGCCATTCCTGCGCGCCTGGGTGACGGCCAAGGGCGACAGTCGTGTGGCTGACGCTCACCTGCGGATGAAGGCAAAGAACATGGCCCGGCAGTATCAGGCCCTGTTCGGCGGCCTGGCCCGGGAGTTCCAGGTGACGCTGGTGGCGGGCAGTATTGTTCTGCCTGAGCCAAGGGTCGAAGACGGTAGCCTGAAGATCGGCCGCGGGCCGTTGTACAACGCCAGCCTGGTGTTTGGTCGCGATGGTTTGCCACTGGGCCAGCCGCAGCGCCAGATAAGCCCGAGTGTCGAAGAGCGAACATTTATCCAGGCCGACGCCGAGCAGACACTGACGGTCGTCGACACCCCTGCCGGACGCCTGGGCATATTGATCGGCAATGACAGTTGGTACCCCGGCAATTACCGCATGCTCAACGAACAAGGCGCCACGCTGATCGCCGTGCCGGCGTTTGTCAGCGGTCGCGGCACCTGGGACAAACCCTGGCGTGGCTATCAGGGGCCATCGACGCCGAGTGAAATCAGTCTCAAACCCGGCGAACTCAGCGAGGGCCAGGCCTGGCATCGCCTGACGCTCACCAGTCAGCAACCCATCAGCCAGGCCCGCGCCGGGATCAGCGTGTTCCTGCGCGGGCAGTTCTGGGATCGGGGCAATGCCGGCCAGAGTTTCCTCAGCAGCAATGGCCAGCATTTCGCCGACGGCGAGGCGCGTGGAGCGCGCCTGCTGAACCTCTGGTTGTAAGCCATGAAGCCATTGCCCATGCGCCTTGGCGACCTGTCCGTGGGCTTCATCCACAGCCTGGCAGATGCGGTACGCAGCCATGGCCTCGACCCACAACCCCTGCTCGAACAGTACGGCCTGGATGCCGCCCGCCTGGCAGAACCGGGGGCTCGGTTATCGATACCGCGCTATATGCGCCTGGGCCATGCCGCGATCCAGTTGACCGGTAATCCGGCACTGGGCCTGCGCATGGGCCAGCTCAGCCGTCTGAATCAACTCGGCCTGGCCGGCGTCACCGCCGCCCAGGCCCCCACGGTGCGTGAAGCAGCCCGCTGCATCAGTCGCTTCGAAGCCCTGTACGGTTCCAACTATCGGGGCCAATCGAGCTTCCACGAAGACACCTGTGGCGCCTGGCTGCGGTTCTATTCGATCAGTCCCTACAACACCTACAACCGCTTTGTAGTGGACTCGGTCATTGCCAGTTGGCTGCATCAGCTGTCCAGCATCAGCGACGCGCCCTTGCGCGCCGAGCGCGTTGAGATCGAGTTTCCACAGCCTGATTACCATGGGGATTACGCCCTGCTCGGTGATTGCGCCTTGCAGTTCGGCGCTGAACATAACCAATTGCGCCTCAGCCAGGACAGCCTGGCCCAGCGCAATCCTGCCCATTGCCCGAGCACCTGGCGCCTGTTGCTGAACTTGTGCGAGCGAGAACTGGAGCAGATGACCCGTACTCGCACCCTGCGCGAGCGCATTACTTCGTTACTGGGGCCATTGCTCAATGGCGGTCGGGAACCCGACCTGGAAGAAGTGGCGGCACGCCTGAAGCTGCCCACCTGGACCTTGCGCCGCAAGCTCGCCGAAGAAGGTACGCAATTTCGCGCGATTCTCAACGACACTCGCCGCGACCTGGCAATGACCTATATCCGCGACACGGAACTGGCGTTCGGCGAAATCGCCTACCTGCTGGGGTTTGCCTCGGCTGAAGCTTTTCAGCGCGCCTTCAAACGCTGGAACAGCCAGACGCCGGGTGAGTTTCGCCGCAGTCACCGGCAATCGGCATAACCGCGGTTACAACTCGGTGGCGTCGTCCGCTGGCTCCAGCGGGTCGAGTTCGAAAGCCTGATATTCGAGCAGCTCTTCCTGATAATCGTCCATAGCACCCTTCTCCTGAATCCCGTTGATACGCGTTAAAATACTGACCTGCATCGGCAGCATAAAGTGCCAGCGTGAAAGAAAAATGACGTCAGTACGCAGTGGCGCCTGCTACTTATAAAAACGTAGCAGGCACTGGGGAATTTATCACGGGGTTGACTCGGCAGATTTTGACCGCCGTCAAGGTTGCCGAGGCAGGTCGCGAACCGCCGGTTACAGGCCCGAGGCCGGCAAGGCCGGAATCGGCTCGGAGGGCGGCGGCAAGGACTCCGGGTTGCTCGGCGCGGTGATCACTTCGGGAGCCGCTTCTGGCGTGGTTTCAACTTTGCTGTCGGGAGTGATCGGCGCCGCCTCGGGCGGTGGCGCAACCGGTTCGGACACCGTAGGTGCGACCGGCTCTGCGGCTGCCGGGATCACTGGAGCCGCTTCGATCGGGGCGGGCTCAGCGGCTGGCGGCGTCGATGCCGGCACCACAGGCGCCGCCTTGGGCTCCGGCACGCCGAGGTCGGTCTGGGGTTTTTCGCTGATGTGCGCAGCTTTCTTCACTTCAGGCGGCAGAAAGACTTCGACCAGGGCAAAGAAGCGCTCGTAGAACTTGGCCGCGGTTACGGTTTCACTGGCAACCTTGACCATCGAATCATCGGACGAACCGATCGGCATCGACACCGACCCCAAAACGCCAACCCCCAGGCTGGCCGAGTTGTTGGTCTTCTTCAGCGCGTAGCGATCCTGCAGGGCATTGGCAAACATCGTCGCATGATGGCTGCTGTCTTCGGCGCAGACCACGCTGAAGCTGATCTCCATGTGCGTGTCGCCGGTCTGCTGGAAGCTCTTGTGCCCGCTGATCAATTTCGGATCGGAGCTGGTGATGATGTAGCCCTGGCTCAGCAATGCACGGCGTGCCGCCTCGCAGGATGCCGTGTCGGTCACCGGGTATTTGCGCGAAAACGTCCCGGAATCATCGAAGTTCTCATGCTCATAGATGGCCTGGTCCTTGGAGCAACCGGCCATGGCTGCCAGCATCAGCGCCAGTCCGGCGGCACGCAGAGGAAATGATGTGAACATTGAACATCCTGATGAAAACGATCCGGGGCGTATTGTGCAACAGATCGCCGGCTGACGGGGCGCGTGTCTTGCACGGGCGACAGTCTACTGACCATCAATTGCTGAAAAAAGTCGCCTGTATGGGCAATAAAACAAAAACCCCGACGAGATGGCCGGGGTTTTCGTTGACAACACAGCGCGTCAGTCAGGCATCAGTAATGCTTGACGTCTGCCTGGCTTTCCAACTGCTTGCGGTATGCCGCAAAGTCCTGCTGACCGACGCGCGAGGCGAGGTAGCGACGGTACTCGGCTTTCTCTGCATCGGTTGGCGCCGCGGCTTCGTTGACACCGTTGAGGCGCACGATCACCAGGCTGCCGTCCGGCAGGGTCACGCTGCTGAAGGTCGGTTTGTCCTTGGCAGCAGGCTTGGGCATGCGGAACAAGGCCTGCAGCACGGTCGGATCGACGCCTTCCTGGCCACGGGTGGCCGCTTCGGTGACTTTCCAGCTCAGGCTGCCCGGGGCGGTCTTGCCGTCGCGCAGGCTGGCAACCAGCTCATCCGCCTTGGCCTTGGCCGCGGCACTGGCGTGCTCCTTGATCAGTTGCGCGCGGATAGCGGTATCAACGCTGGCCAGCGGCAGTTGCTCTGGCTTGCGGTGCTCCTTGGCACGCAGCACGATCACGGTTTCCGGATCCAGCTCGATCGCCCCACTGTTAGCGCCTTCATCCAGCACTTCCGGGCTGAACGCCGCCGTGATCACTGCACGGTTGGCGGCAACACCTTCACCACCTTCGCGGCCAAATGGCGCGCTGGTGTGGACGGTCAGCTTCAGATCGGCAGCCGGCTGGGCCAGGTCGGAGGCTTCGAACGACGAGTCTTCCAGTTGCTTGGTCGCTTCGACAAAACGCTGCTCGACCTGTTGGGTTTTCGCTTCACGAGTCAGCTTGTCTTTCAGGCTGGCAAAACTCGGCACTTCTGGCGCTTCCACACCCAACAGCTTGATCAGGTGATAACCGAAACTGGAGCGAACCGGTGCCGAGACCTGGTCTTTGTTCAGCGCGTACAGCGCGGTTTCAAAGGCCGGATCGTAGACGCCTGGACCTGCATAACCGAGGTCACCGCCATTGGCAGCCGAACCCGGATCCTGGGAGAACTCCTTGGCCAGGGCCTCGAAGCTTTCGCCTTTAGCCAGGCGCGCCTGCACGTCTTCGATCTTGGCCTTGGCTTGCGCCTCGCTGACCTTGTCGTTGACTTCAATCAGAATGTGCGCAGCCCGGCGTTGTTCGGCCAGGTTGGCGATTTCTTTCTGATAGGCGTCCTGCAACTCTTCGTCTTTCACTGCAACCTGATCAAAGAACGACGACTTTTTCAGCTCGAGGTAATCAATGACCACCTGATCCGGGGTCATGAATTCCTTGGCGTGTTCGTCGTAGTAAGCCTTGACCTCTTCGTCGGTGAGTTTCACCGCGGCCGGGTCGGCCTTGACGTTCAGGGTAGCGAAATCGCGGGTCTGTTTTTCCAGACGGGCAAATGCCAGCACCTGGGCATCGGTTACAAAGCCACTGCCTGCCAGGCCAGCACGCAGTTGGCCGATCAGCATTTCCTGAGCCAGCATCTGGCGGAATTGCATGCGGCTATAGCCCAACTGACGAATCACCTGGTCGAAACGCTCAGGGCTGAACTTGCCATCAACCTGGAACTCAGGGGTCATCAGGATCACTTGGTCCAACGCAGCTTCGGAGAAAGCGAACTTGGAGTCGTGGGCGCCCTGCAGCAGCAGTTTGCGATCGATCAGGCCCTTGAGCGCTGAATCACGCAGCATTTTTTCGTCGAGCAAGGAAGCATCGAAGTCCTTGCCCAACTGTTGCATGAGCTGGCGACGTTGCATGTCGACCGCCTGGCTCAGCTCGTTCTGGCTGATTTCTTCACCATTGACCTTGGCCACGTCGTTTTTATGCGTGGTGGCCTGGAAAATGGCGTCGAAACCGGTCAGGGCCATCAGTGCAACGATGACCCCAATAATAGTCTTGGCAATCCAGCCTTGTGAATTGTCCCTGATATTCTGCAGCATGCGTCCCCCAGAAACGGTTGAACTTCAAAATTAGGCAACCGTGGAGCGTGGGTAGAATCCGGATAGAAGAAAGGCGCATCCGAGGATGCGCCTTCTCGTAACTGGCGGAGCGGACGAGGGCTCGAACCCGCGACCCCCGCGTAATCGGTGGGTATTCTGACCAACCGAACTACCGCTCCGCTGCCAAGTCAGGAATGACCCCGACCCGGATAGGCAAAAAACCGACTGAAGCTTAGTTAACCGCTTCTTTCAGTGCTTTACCGGCTTTGAAACCTGGCTTTTTGGCAGCTGCGATTTCCAGAGTCTTGCCGGTCTGTGGGTTACGACCGATGCGAGCTGGACGATCGGTCACGGAGAAAGTACCGAAACCTACCAGAACTACAGAGTCGCCGGCCTTGAGAGCGCCAGTGACGGATTCGATTACTGCGTCCAGCGCACGGCCAGCAGCAGCTTTCGGGATATCAGCGGATGCAGCGATAGCATCAATCAGTTCCGACTTGTTCACTCTAAGTCCCCTTATATCTATATGAGATGATTCTAAGTTTTTTGGTAAAAGCAAAAACCAGTGCTGAATGGCCTACAGGCACTAAAGAGCCGCTTTATAACAAGGGCTCTAAAAAGCTGTCAAGGAAGCCCCCCAGGCTAATACGTATTAATGCGTGCTAATTCTTTCCTTAGAGTCAGACTCTCGCTTTTCATCCTTCGCAACTATCTCCGGAGCCACATCGGGCAAGGGCTCCGGCGCGTATTGCAGCGCAATTTGCAGGACCTCGTCAATCCATTTAACCGGTTTAATCTGCAGATCCCGCTTGATATTGTCGGGAATCTCCTTCAAATCTCGCACGTTCTCTTCGGGAATGATCACTGTCTTGATCCCGCCGCGATGAGCCGCCAGCAGTTTTTCCTTGAGACCACCAATGGCCAGCACCTGGCCACGCAAGGTGATCTCACCGGTCATGGCCACGTCGGCACGTACCGGAATGCCGGTCAGGGCCGAAACCAGGGCCGTGCACATGCCTATACCGGCACTAGGGCCATCTTTGGGAGTCGCCCCTTCCGGCATGTGGATGTGGGTGTCGCGCTTCTCGTGGAAGTCCAGAGGGATCCCCAGGCTCTTCGCCCGGCTACGCACGACGGTTTGCGCGGCAGTGATCGACTCGACCATCACATCGCCCAGCGAGCCGGTCTTGATCAGTTGACCCTTGCCCGGTACCACGGCGGCTTCAATCGTCAGCAACTCGCCGCCGACCTGTGTCCAGGCCAGACCAGTCACTTGACCCACCTGATCCTGTTGCTCGGCCAGACCATAACGGAATTTGCGCACGCCGAGGAAGTGCTCGAGCATGTCCGCCGACACCTTCACCGCGAAGCGTTTTTCCAGTGCATGTTCCTTGACCGTCTTGCGGCAAACCTTGGCAATCTGGCGCTCCAGCCCACGCACACCGGCCTCGCGAGTGTAGTAGCGAATGATGTCGCGGATCGCCTCGACTTCAAACTCCAGCTCGCCTTTTTTCAGGCCGTTGGCTTGAATCTGCTTCGGCGAAAGGTATTTGACGGCGATGTTGATCTTTTCGTCTTCGGTGTAACCCGGCAGGCGAATCACTTCCATCCGGTCCAGCAACGCTGGCGGAATGTTCATCGAGTTCGAGGTGCAGAGGAACATCACGTCGGACAGGTCGTAGTCGACTTCCAGGTAGTGATCGTTGAAATTGTGGTTCTGCTCGGGGTCGAGCACTTCCAGCAATGCCGACGCCGGGTCACCACGCATGTCGCTGCCCATCTTGTCGATTTCATCGAGCAGGAACAGCGGGTTGCGCACGCCCACTTTCGTCATCTTTTGAATCAATCTTCCTGGCATCGAACCGATGTAAGTACGCCGATGGCCACGGATTTCCGCCTCGTCACGCACGCCGCCCAGGGCCATACGTACGAATTTGCGGTTGGTGGCATTGGCAATCGACTCCGCCAGGGAGGTTTTACCCACGCCAGGAGGACCGACCAGGCACAGCACAGGGCCGCGAATCTTCTTCACGCGCTTTTGCACGGCGAGGTATTCGAGGATCCGCTCTTTGACTTCTTCCAGACCATAGTGGTCGGCGTCGAGAATGTCTTCGGCACGGGCCAGGTCCAGACGTACCTTGCTCTGGGCTTTCCACGGCACCTGTACCAGCCAGTCCAGGTAGGAGCGCACCACCGTGGCTTCGGCAGACATCGGCGACATCTGCTTGAGCTTGTTCAGCTCAGCCGTAGCCTTAGCCAGAGCATCCTTGGGCAGGCCCGCAGCATCGATGCGCTTTTTCAGCTCTTCGACTTCGTTGTGGCCTTCTTCGCTGTCGCCCAGCTCTTTCTGAATGGCCTTCATCTGCTCATTCAGGTAGTACTCGCGCTGACTGCGCTCCATTTGTTTCTTAACCCGACCGCGAATGCGCTTTTCAACCTGCAGCAGGTCGATTTCGGCATCCAGCAGGGCCAACACGTGCTCGACACGGGCCGACAGATCGAGGATCTCGAGGATTTCCTGCTTCTGTTCGATCTTCAGCGCCATGTGCGCAGCCATGGTGTCGACCAGGCGGCTCGGCTCATCGATGCTGTTGAGCGACGACAGGACTTCGGCGGGGACTTTCTTGCCCAGTTGAACGTATTGTTCGAACTGCGACAGCAATGTGCGGACGAACACTTCCGACTCGCGCTCAGGCGCGTCGACTTCGTCGATCAGCGAAACTTCGGCACGGCAATGGCCGTCCACTTCCATGAAACGTTCGACAGCACCACGCTGCTCGCCCTCGACCAGCACCTTGACGGTGCCATCAGGCAGCTTCAGCAGTTGCAGCACAGTGGCAATCGTGCCGACCCGGTAGAGTGCGTCTTCGCCGGGATCGTCGTCAGCAGGGTTTCTCTGGGCCAGCAGGAGGATCTGCTTGTCGCCCGTCATCGCGGCCTCGAGGGCTTCGATAGACTTCTCGCGCCCCACGAACAGCGGGATAACCATGTGCGGATACACCACGACATCACGCAATGGCAGGAGAGGCAATTCGATGGTTGTCTTCATGATTTCGCCTCTACGGCGGCCGTACGGCCGGAAACAGATGGAATTAAGCTTGAAGCCAAGATGGGGGCTGCTTTCGAAAAAAACAAGCGGATAACGTAAGCACGGCAAAGATCGTGTGAAAGCGCACTGAAACCTTGCCGATTCCCCATAAAAGCAAAGGGGCCCGAAGGCCCCTTCTTTAAACCGCCAGTGCGACGCTTACGCGTCTGGCGCTGCCTTGGCAGTCGGCTCACTGTTTTCATAGATATACAGTGGCTTGGACTTGCCTTCTATAACGCTTTCGTCGATCACAACTTTACTCACCTCGGACTGCGAGGGGATTTCGTACATTGTGTCGAGCAGAACGCCTTCGAGGATCGAGCGCAATCCGCGAGCACCGGTTTTGCGTTCCAGGGCACGCTTGGCGACCGATTTCAGCGCATCGGCGCGGAATTCCAGGTCTACGCCTTCCATCTCGAACAGCTTGGCATACTGTTTGGTCAGAGCATTTTTCGGCTCGGTGAGGATCTGCATCAGCGCAGCCTCGTCGAGCTCGTCCAGCGTCGCCAGCACCGGCAGACGACCGACGAATTCCGGGATCAGACCGAACTTGACCAGATCGTCAGGCTCGACTTCACGCAGGGATTCACCGACTTTCTTGCCTTCTTCCTTGCTGCGAACTTCTGCGTTGAAGCCGATGCCGCCTTTGGTGGAACGGTTTTGGATAACCTTTTCCAAGCCGGAGAACGCACCGCCGCAGATGAACAGGATGTTACGGGTGTCGACCTGCAGGAACTCCTGCTGCGGATGCTTGCGACCACCTTGAGGCGGAACGGAAGCGACCGTGCCTTCGATCAACTTGAGCAGGGCCTGCTGCACGCCTTCACCGGAAACGTCACGGGTGATCGACGGGTTGTCGGACTTGCGCGAAATCTTGTCGATTTCATCGATGTAGACAATGCCCATCTGGGCTTTTTCCACGTCGTAATCGCATTTCTGCAGCAGCTTCTGAATGATGTTCTCGACGTCCTCACCCACGTAGCCAGCCTCGGTGAGGGTGGTTGCGTCGGCGATGGTGAACGGAACGTTCAGCAAGCGGGCCAGGGTTTCGGCAAGCAGAGTCTTACCCGAGCCTGTCGGGCCGATCAGCAGGATGTTGCTCTTGCCGAGTTCGACGTCGTCGTTCTTTTTGTCACGCTGGTTCAAGCGCTTGTAGTGGTTGTACACCGCTACGGCCAGAATCTTTTTGGCACGTTCCTGACCAATTACATACTGGTCAAGGATGCCGCTGATTTCTTTAGGCGAAGGCAATTTATGCGCGCTGCTCTCTGCCTGTGCTTCCTGCACCTCCTCGCGGATGATGTCATTGCACAGGTCGACGCACTCGTCGCAGATAAAGACCGAGGGGCCGGCAATCAATTTGCGCACTTCATGCTGGCTTTTGCCACAGAAGGAGCAATAGAGCAGCTTGCCGTTGTCCTCGCCGTTGCGGGTGTCAGTCATTCGTTCGATCCAAATCCGATAGGCTTGCAACACAAGATGAAGGCTATTGCGGGCTTTTTCAAGCCCGCCGGTGATCGGACTCGCCGATCATGCCTGTTTTGCGCTGCTTGAATTACGCGGGGCGCTGGGTGATCACTTCGTCGATCAGGCCGTAGTCACGCGCGGCTTCTGCACTCATGAAGTTGTCGCGGTTGGTATCGCGCTCGATTTCTTCCAGAGTGCGGCCGCTGTGCTTGGCCATCAGCGTGTTGAGACGCTCGCGGATGAAGAGGATTTCCTTGGCATGGATTTCGATATCCGAGGCCTGACCCTGGAAACCGCCCAGCGGCTGGTGAATCATCACGCGCGAGTTTGGCAGACAGAAACGCTTGCCCTCGGCACCGGCTGTCAGCAGGAATGCGCCCATGCTGCACGCCTGACCGATACAGGTGGTCGACACATTTGGCTTGATGAACTGCATGGTGTCGTAGATCGACATGCCCGCCGTCACCGAACCGCCCGGGGAGTTGATATAGAGATGGATGTCCTTGTCCGGGTTTTCCGCTTCAAGGAACAGCAGTTGCGCACAGATCAGGTTGGCCATGTAGTCCTCTACCGGGCCAACCAGAAAGATCACTCGCTCCTTGAGCAGGCGCGAATAGATGTCATAGGCGCGTTCGCCACGAGCAGACTGCTCGACAACCATCGGGACCAGGCCGCCAGCGGCCTGGATATCAGAGTTCTGCTGAATATACGAATTACGGAACATGCTCTGCAGTCACTCCCAAATAGTTATGTCTTGAATACGCATAAGCCAGCTCGAAAGCTGGCTTATGGTGTGTGCTTCTAACGCAAAAACAATCAGTCGGCTTGTGGAGCTTCTACCGGCTTGACCGCTTCTTCGTAAGAGACCGATTTGTCGGTCACGCTAGCTTTCTGCAGAACAGTATCCACAACTTGCTCTTCCAGCACAACCGAACGGACTTCGTTCAGCTGCTGCTCGTTTTTGTAGTACCAGGACACAACTTGCTCTGGCTCCTGGTAGGCCGAAGCCATTTCCTGGATCAGCTCGCGAACGCGGGTTTCGTCAGGCTTGAGGTCGAACTGCTTGACCACTTCAGCCACGACCAGGCCCAGCACTACGCGACGTTTGGCTTGTTCTTCGAACAGCTCGGCCGGCAGTTGGTCAGGCTTGATGTTGCCACCGAACTGTTGAACAGCCTGCACGCGCAGACGGTTCACTTCGTTGTCCAGCAGAGCCTTTGGCACTTCGATCGGGTTGGCAGCCAGCAGGCCGTCCATTACCTGATTCTTGACCTTGGATTTGATCGCCTGACGCAGCTCACGCTCCATGTTCTTGCGAACTTCGGCGCGGAAACCGTCAATGCCCGACTCCTTGATGCCGAACTGGGCGAAGAACTCTTCGGTCAGCTCTGGCAGCTTAGGCTCGGAAACCGAGTTGACGGTCACGGTGAACTCGGCTGCTTTGTTAGCCAGGTCCAGGTTCTGGTAGTTTTCCGGGAAGGTCAGGTTCAGAACACGCTCTTCGCCAGCCTTGGCGCCAACCAGGCCTTCTTCGAAACCAGGGATCATGCGGCCGGAACCCAGAACCAGCTGGGTGCCCTTGGCGGAACCGCCAGCGAATACTTCGCCGTCAACCTTGCCAACGAAGTCGATGTTCAGTTGGTCTTCGTCCTGGGCAGCACGATCAACTGCTTCGTAACGAACGTTCTGCTTGCGCAGGATGTCCAGCATCTTGTCCAGATCGGCGTCCGATACGTCAGCGCTCAGGCGCTCAACGTTGATGCCTTCAAAACCGGCAACGGTGAACTCAGGGAACACTTCGAATACGGCTACGTATTCCAGGTCCTTGCCTGCTTCCAGGGATTTTGGCTCGATCGAAGGCGAACCAGCCGGGTTCAGCTTTTGCTCGACAACGGCTTCGTAGAAAGAAGCCTGGATGACGTCGCCTACTGCTTCCTGGCGCGCATCAGCTTCGTAACGCTGACGGATCACGCTCATTGGCACTTTGCCAGGACGGAAGCCTGCAATCTTGGCCTTTTGGGCAGTCTGCTGCAGACGCTTGTTGACTTGAGTCTCAATGCGCTCAGCTGGCACGGTGATGCTCATGCGGCGCTCAAGAGCAGAAGTATTTTCAACAGAAACTTGCATGGATATTCCTCGTTGCACAGACGTTAGCCGGCCGTTTCCGACCCCAGAATCAAGGGCATGCATTCTAGTGGGTCAAACTCAAGAAGTCACCCTACTGAAAACGGGTAAAACAGCAGCAGGAAATTTACAGGGGCGAATGCACGGATACACCTCACCCCAATGACAAATACAAGCAATCACGCCAAGGCTCTGCACCAACCCTTCCTTATATAGAAGAGCGCTGCGCACATCCCCCTGGCTGCCGACCCCGCAAGCAAGACCGGCGGGCGGCGCGGCATCATCGCGTAACATAAATACGACGAATCGCCCCGCCCCAGCGACCCGAAACCGGCGGCCGCGGAATTCGCACCCGCGAAAAACAAAAAAGGCGCCAGACTGTTAAATCTGGCGCCTTTCGAAATATGGGGTGGACGATGGGGATCGAACCCACGACAACGGGAGTCACAATCCCGTGCTCTACCAACTGAGCTACGCCCACCATATTGCGTGACCAAGAAGCCAAATCACTTCTTCGTCGAGCTTCAAACGCGCCTGCCGGCATGTATAAAGCTTTATTTGGTGCGGATGAAGAGACTCGAACTCTTACGCCTCGCGGCGCTGGAACCTAAATCCAGTGTGTCTACCAATTCCACCACATCCGCGAGTTGAAGCCTTTAAAGCAAAGGCGCCAGACTGTTACATCTGGCGCCTTTCGAAATATGGGGTGGACGATGGGGATCGAACCCACGACAACGGGAGTCACAATCCCGTGCTCTACCAACTGAGCTACGCCCACCATATCGCGTTACTTGTGCCAAAGCTGCCTAATGGCGCACCCGGCAGGACTCGAACCTGCGACCATCCGCTTAGAAGGCGGATGCTCTATCCAGCTGAGCTACGGGCGCCTTATTAATCTGTACTCTTGGAGGACTACAAACTAAATGCTTTCCAGCTTTGCAGAACCGTGATTCCGCTCAACCTTCTTAACCAGTGCTAGGCTGTGCCCGACAAGTGCGACGAATAGTATAGAGAGCTCCGCAGGTCGTCAAATGCTTTTTAAGAAAAATTCATTTAATTAAAGGGCTTAGGGGAATTTGCAGACCAAGCGCCTTTGCCCTCACGCCACGGCATGCGAGAATACGCACTCTTTTCTTCCCCCTCTCGATGGTTAATCACGCGCAATGACTGCACAACTAATCGACGGCAAATCGATCGCCGCCAGCCTGCGCCAGCAGATCGCCAAACGAGTTGCCGAGCGTCGCCAGCAAGGCCTGCGCACTCCCGGCCTCGCGGTGATCCTGGTCGGCAGCGATCCCGCCTCTCAGGTTTATGTCTCGCACAAGCGTAAAGACTGTGAAGAGGTCGGCTTCCTCTCCCAAGCCTATGACCTGCCTGCTGACACCAGCCAGCAAGCCCTGACCGACCTGATCGATCGTCTCAACGAAGACCCGAACATCGACGGCGTGCTCCTGCAATTGCCACTGCCCGAGCACCTCGACGCTTCCAAATTGCTGGAGCGCATCCGCCCGGATAAAGACGTCGACGGTTTCCACCCTTATAACGTCGGCCGCCTGGCCCAGCGCATCCCGCTGCTGCGCCCCTGCACACCCAAGGGCATCATGACCCTGCTGGAAAGCACCGGCGTCGATTTGTACGGAATGGACGCCGTGGTCGTAGGCGCCTCGAACATCGTCGGTCGGCCGATGGCCATGGAACTGTTGCTGGCCGGTTGCACCGTAACCGTCACCCACCGCTTCACCAAGGACCTGGCCGGTCACGTTGGCCGCGCCGATCTGGTGGTGGTGGCCGCCGGCAAGCCGGGCCTGGTCAAGGGTGAGTGGATCAAGGAAGGTGCAATTGTCATCGACGTCGGTATCAACCGACAGGACGATGGCAAACTGGTTGGCGACGTGATCTACGAAACCGCCCTGCCCCGTGCTGGCTGGATCACTCCGGTACCGGGTGGTGTCGGCCCCATGACCCGCGCCTGCCTGCTGGAAAACACCCTGTACGCAGCAGAAACCCTGCACGGATAATCCTCAGGATTAAGCCAAGGCAGCTCCCGAAACCCCGCCCCTCTGGCGGGGTTTTGCGTTTCAATGCCGACTGTCGGCTCGTCGTCGAAAATTGCTGTTTTCTACCCGAAAACAAGGGCTTTGCCCCGCTCCCCGAAGAACATTCGACAGTTCCTCAGCTACGCTCATAAAATGTAACGCTTTTTCGGAAAAAGCCCGTTGCAAAACGGCATACCCACATCTTTCGAGTCTACTCGCGTGAAAATCCGTCTTTCTATCCTGAGTCTCTTTTTTGCATTTTCAGGCAGCCTCCTCACGCCGAGCGTCGACGCTCGTGAAACCACCGAAGCACCCCGCGACACCTCGAACCTGCACATTGCCTCCGGCAGTGCCATGTTGATCGACCTGCAGACCAACAAGATCATCTATGCCAGCAACCCTGACGTGGTGGTGCCGATCGCCTCGGTCACCAAGCTGATGACCGGCCTGGTGGTGCTCGAGGCCAAACAGAACATGGATGAGTACATTTCCGTGTCGATCAGCGACACCCCGGAAATGAAGGGCGTGTTCTCTCGGGTCAAGCTCAACAGTGAACTGCCGCGCAAGGAAATGCTGCTGATCACCCTGATGTCCTCGGAAAACCGCGCCGCTGCCAGCCTGGCCCATCACTATCCGGGCGGCTACGCGGCCTTTATTGCGGCGATGAACGCCAAGGCCAAGGCGTTGGGCATGACCAGCACCCACTATGTCGAGCCGACCGGTCTGTCGACCAGCAACGTCTCTACCGCGCGCGACCTCAGCAAGCTGCTGCAGGCGGCACGCAAGTACCCGATGCTGAGCGAGTTGAGCACCACCAAGGAAAAGACCGTGGCGTTCCGCAAGCCCAACTACACCCTGGGTTTCCACAACACCGACCACCTGGTACGCAAGGACAACTGGGATATCCAGCTGACCAAGACCGGCTTCACCAACCAGGCAGGTCATTGCCTGGTGCTGGTCACCCGCATGGCCGATCGTCCGGTGTCGCTGGTGATTCTCGACGCCTTCGGCAAATACACGCACTTTGCCGATGCCAGCCGGATCCGTCAGTGGGTCGAAACCGGAAAGAGCAGCACGGTGCCGGCGGTGGCCTTACAGTACAAGGCTGACAAGAACCTCAAGGCCCGGCAAACCGGCGTGGCGCAAACCGCGGAATAATCCTGCAGTAACGAGAACGGCGCCCGAGGGCGCCGTTCTTCATGGCTGGCTATTCAATGCCTGAACTGCCCGGTTGGCCGCCCGCTCCTGTCCAGCGCGGTTGAGTTCGCTGGCGGCATTCAACCAGCGCTGACGATCGACCTTGGCCGGTATCTGATCAGGCGCCTGCACCAGCACCGCCCAGCCTCCCGCGTCGAGAAAGGCCGACTCGAACGATTTAAAGTTCATCAGCACGCGTTTTTCCAGGCCCGAACGCAGCAGCACGGTCTGCTTCTGTCGATTGTAACCGGCCAACAGCGCGTAGCGTGGCGTCTTCCAAAAGGCCGAGCCGTCGCTGTAACGCAGCCACACCGGATAGCCTGCCGCCACCTGAGTCAGCAATGCTGGCAGAGTACTGTCCAGCGGATAGACCACCATCCCGTACTCGCGCGCCAGTTGCTGCATGTTCTGCTGCAACTGCGCTTCGGCGCCCGGCAAGTGCAACGGCTTTTCCAGCAATCCCGGGGTGATCACCACCCCCTGTTGCGATAGAACGCTGGCCAGGGTTTGCGGTCCACCCTGATAGGCGTCCCCACGGTAGAACCTGCCGCTGAGCTCGACACGCTCGGGCAGGCGCTTGATTTCAGGTTGTACGCTGCCGGCACAGCCGGCCAGGCTCAGGGCGCAGGCCGCAGCCAGCAGGGCAAAGCGAAATCGAGGAAGTAGCGGCAACATATCACTCACTTGTCCAGGTTCCAGGCGTTCAGCGTCCCGGCTTGGGCAGGATGATAGCAGCGCTATAGCCTGAAACGGCAGTTGTCTGACGCTGATAGAGCAAACTCATTGGTGACTCACGACTATTGGTCAATAGTCTGTCACCGTCCAGCAGCTAGACTGAGACCTGCGAGAAGTGTGTGCCCGACACAGGGCAAAGAGGAGGCATTAATGAGCCTGACGACGATTATCGTGATGCTGATAGCGGGATGGCTAGCCGTTGCCGCGGCGATGCTGTGGGGAGTGATGCGTATCACCCGGCGGCACCATCCGGCGTACCGCACGCCCGAGCCTCCGGCCGCCAGCGAAGAGCCTGCCCCACCCCACGCTTCGGTTCATTAGCCCCAACGCAAAACGGTCGCCTGCACCTTTCGATGCAGACGACCGTCCTGTTTGCCCCCTTCAGTGATTAGGCCTGTTCAAGCGCCCGCTTCTGCCGGGCCCGACGCGACAGCATGTTCAACACTTCGATCGCTGCCGAGAAGGCCATGGCCGCATAGACGTAGCCTTTAGGCACGTGAGCACCGAAACCTTCGGCAATCAACGTCATGCCGATCATGATCAGGAAGCCCAGGGCCAGCATCACCACGGTCGGGTTGTCATTGATGAACTTGGCCAAGGGTTCAGCCGCCAACAACATCACCAGCACCGACACGAGCACCGCGATGATCATGATCGGCAAGTGCTCGGTCATGCCCACAGCTGTAATGATGCTGTCGATGGAGAACACCAGGTCGAGCATCAGGATCTGCCCGATAGCGGCGGCAAAGCCCAGGGTAACGGTCGAGGTTTTCGAGGTCGGATCCTCGGGCGACGGGTCCATGCTGTGGTGAATTTCGGTCGTGGCCTTCCACAACAGGAACAGACCACCGGCGATCAGGATCATGTCCTTCCACGAGAACGCGTGACCGAACACTTCAAACACCGGCGCCGTCAGTTGCACGATAAAGGCGATGGTGCTCAGCAGGCCCAAACGCAATATTAGCGCCATGCTGATGCCGATCCGCCGTGCTTTGGCACGGTGCTGTTCAGGCAGTTTGTTGGTGAGGATCGAAATAAAGATCAGGTTATCGATACCCAGCACGATTTCCATGACGATCAAGGTCGCCAGGGCGACCCAGGCGGTGGGGCTTGCAGCAAGCTGTAACAGGTAATCCATGGGTCAGTCCTGACTCGGTGTTGGGCGATTAGATTTCTTGCGAAGAACTGTCTGCTTTCTCGTCATCAGCGTCGCTTTCTTTTTTGCCGATGATGTTGCCGGTGGCGTCGCTCAAGGCCTGCTCCGCGGCTTTGTGAGTATCGTCAATCGCCTGCTTGGCGGATTCGGCGGCTTTACCCATTAACTGCTGGGCGCTCTTTTCTGCCTGGTCGCAGCCGGTCAGCAACAGAGCGGAGATAGCCAGCAAGGATGCGCCGGCCAGGGATTTAAATGAATTCATACTTTCCTCGTCAGATCGGAGATCAGTTAGCGATGGCTTTATGGGAGCGGCCTTGCCCGCGAAGAACGATGACGTGCACTACTTGAAATTTGTAGCGCATTCATCCCGGGCAAGCCCGCTCCCACAGGTTTACTCCGTCACACATAGCGAAACATTCTAAGCAGACCAACACTTCAGGAAAATTCGTATTTTCAGCGGTTATACTTCGGTTTTTACGAATAGACGAACGCCATGCTCAACTATCGACAACTGCACTATTTCTGGGTTGTGGCCAAGACCGGCAGCATCGTGCGCGCCTGTGAGCAACTGAACCTGACACCGCAAACCATCAGCGGCCAAATCAGCCTGCTCGAACAAACCTACGGCATCGAGTTATTTCGCCGCGTCGGCCGGCAGCTGGAACTCACCGAGGCCGGCCGCCAGACCCTGCCCTACGCCGAGCAGATGTTTCAGTTGGGTGGCGAACTGGAGGCATTGCTGCGGGCCCAGCCCAATGAGCAACAGATCGTCTTTCGGGTAGGAGTCGCCGATGTGGTGCCCAAGTCCATTGTCTATCGGCTGATCGCGCCGACCATGGACTTGAGCGAACCGCTGCGCATCACCTGTCGTGAGGACAAACTCGAACGGCTGCTGGCCGACCTGGCGATCCAGCGCCTGGACCTGGTGATCTCCGACAGCCCGATGCCTTCGCACTTGGACATCAAAGGCTACAGCCAGAAACTCGGCGAATGCGGGATCAGTTTTTTTGCCACCGCCGAGCTTGCGCGACGCCACGGTAGCGATTTCCCCTATTGCCTGCATGGCGCCCCACTGTTGATTCCCGGTCAGGAAACCGTGGTCCGCAGTCGCCTGCAACGCTGGTTCGCCGAGCAGAAAATCCAGCCGCGCATCGTCGGCGAATTCGATGACAGCGCCCTGATGCAGGCCTTCGGCCAATCCGGCAGCGGGATTTTCATCGGCCCCAGCGTGATCGCCGATGAAGTGCGGCGCCAGTACGGCGTGGAATTGATCGGCCAGACCGACGCTGTCATGGAGTCGTTCTACGCGATTTCAGTGGAACGCAAGGTCAAGCACCCCGGCATCGTGGCGATTACCGAAGGCGCCCGTCGCGAACTCTTTACCCACATTTAAGAGATCAGGCGCAGACCGGCGCCGCCTTGGTTTTCATCAGCAGCAGCGCCAGCAGGACGGACACCAGGATAAAACCTGCCGCGGCGAAGCCAAGGCTGCCCAGGCCCAGAGTGTCGATCACCCTCCCCCCCACCAGCGCGCCCAGGCCAATGCCCAGGTTGCCCCCGGCGATGTTCAGCGACGCGGCAAAGGCCGGTGCCTGGGGTGCCGCTTTCATCAAGCGCACATGGCTGACCAGGAACAACGCCGCCTGAGTCACGCCCCAGATACCCAAGGCCGCCGCCAACCCGAGTGTCGAGTGAATGCTCGGCACCAGCGCCACCATGCCGCCGATCATGAAGACACAGAACACCATCGACGCGATCAGCGGATGGCGATCAACCATGCGCCCGCCCAGCGAGTTGCCGATCAGCCCAACCGCGCCGAAACCCATCAGGCACCAGCCGACGACCGTTCCGTCGAATCCGGCCAGACGCTCAAGGATATCGGCCAGGTAGGTGTAGGCGGTGAACATGCCGCTGAAGACCAGGATCGATAGAAGCACATGGCCCTGCATCAGCGGGCTGCGCAAGATCTTGAACTGTGAACGCAAACTCACCTGCTGGTGGTGCAGGTCGGTTTTCGGCAGGTAGATAAACAGTAGCAAGGCCTTGGCCAGGGCAATCACCGCCAGGATAGCGAATGCGCTGCGCCAGCCGAATGCATCGCTGATCAGGGTACCCACCGGGATGCCAAACACGGTGGCGCAGACGATCCCGAAACCGATCTTGGCGATCGCCCGCCCGGCGTAGTCCGGCCCGACGATGTCCACTGCCGTTTCACTGGCCAGCGCCCAGAACACCGGCAGGCCAAGCGCCGGGATCAGCCGCGCCACCGCCATGACCCAAATGTTCGGCGCCAGGGCCGCCAGGGTGTTGGCCAGGCCAAACAGGACCAGCACGCTGATAAACAGGCGCCGGCGCTCGAACCGGGCAAAAAAGGCGGTCAGGAACGGGCCGAAGGCGGCGACCGTGAAGGCGAACAGGGTCACCAGCAGCCCGGCCTGGGAAACGCTGACGTCGAGGTCGCGGGCGATCGACGGCAGCAGGCCGACAATCACGAATTCCGTGGTCAGCACGGTAAATCCGGCGGCAGACAACAGCAGGATGGGCAACAGCATGGGTAACTCCGGGAAAACGACAACGCCAGCGACAGCCCGAAGGCTCACTGGAAGAGATAAAAAAGGATGGCGCAGCTTACCAGAATGGGTCCCGCACGGGGAAACGCGGGTCGACTGGCCCGGCGTCCAATCGTCACAGGCCTGAAGGAAATTGCCTACGCTGTGCTAAAGTCCGCGCCCCCGCGCCAGGCTGACATCGTTCAGCCATGACCGATTTCGCGTTACCCGCCTGTCCTGCCAGCCTGCCCGTTGTTGCCGGCAGGCTCATGGGAACCGCGACACCTTAAAAAAAACAGAGATACCGCTATGACTGCTGCCCCGCCCACTCTTTTGCAACGATTCACCCGCACCAGCCTGGTGACCCAGATCGTCATCGGCCTGATCGCCGGCATTGCCCTGGCCCTGTTGGCGCCAGAAGTGGCGAAGTCCACCAGCTTCATTGGAAAGGTCTTTGTCTCGGCCCTGAAAGCGGTCGCGCCGATCCTTGTGTTCATATTGGTCATGGCCTCGATCGCCAACCACAAGCACGGCCAGGAAACCCATATCCGCCCAATCCTGTTCCTGTACCTGCTGGGCACCTTTGCTGCGGCGGTGGTCGCGGTCGTCGCCAGTACTCTGTTCCCGTCGAGCCTGGTGCTGTCGACGCACGACATCGCGGTTTCCGCGCCGGGCGGCATCACTGAAGTGCTGCAGAGCCTGCTGCTGAGCGTGGTCGATAACCCGGTCAGCGCACTGATAAACGCCAACTTCATCGGCATCCTGGCCTGGGCCATCGGCATGGGCGTCGCTATTCGCCACGCCGGCGAAACCACTCGCACCGTGCTCGATGACCTGTCCAATGGCGTGACCCTGATCGTGCGCGTGGTGATTCGCTTCGCACCGCTGGGTATTTTCGGCCTGGTGGCCTCGACCCTCGCCACTTCCGGCTTCGGCGCACTGCTCGGCTACCTGCACCTGCTGGGCGTGCTGCTGGGTTGCATGCTGTTCGTCGCGCTGGTGATGAACCCGGCGATCGTCTACTGGAAGCTGCGTCGCAACCCGTATCCGCTGGTCCTGACTTGCCTGCGTGAAAGCGGGATCACTGCGTTCTTCACCCGCAGTTCGGCGGCAAACATTCCGGTCAACCTGGAGTTGAGCAGCCGCCTGGGCCTGCATGAAGACACCTATTCGGTGTCGATCCCGCTCGGTGCGACCATCAACATGGCCGGCGCGGCGATCACCATCACCGTGCTGACCCTGGCCGCCGTGCACACCCTGGGGATTGCCGTGGACCTGCCGACCGCCGTGCTGCTCAGCGTGGTCGCGGCGATTTGCGCGTGTGGTGCCTCCGGTGTCGCCGGCGGTTCGCTGCTGCTGATCCCGCTGGCCTGCAGCCTGTTCGGCATTCCCAGCGAAATCGCCATGCAGGTAGTAGCCGTCGGTTTCATCATCGGTGTGTTGCAGGACTCGGCGGAAACCGCCCTCAACTCCTCCACTGACGTGCTGTTCACCGCCGCGGCCTGCCTGGCCGAGGAAGAGCGCGACAAGCAAGCGGCATAAAAACCGCCGACAACAAAAAGCCCGCCCTGGCTCAGACCAGGGCGGGCTTTTTTATGCAGCTTTAGAACGCGCCCATGTAATCGCGTTTGCCAACTTCCACACCGTTGTGGCGCAGGATCGCGTAGGTGGTGGTGACGTGGAAGAAGAACTGCGGCAGGCCGTAGGTCAGCAGATAGGACTGGCCACTGAAGCGTTTTTCTTTCGGCGTGCCCGGACGGGTAACGATCTCGATGCCTTCCTTGCCATCGATCTGCGCAGGCTGAATGCCGTCGATGAACGCCAACACCTTGGCAATCAGCGCCTGCAAATCGGCGAAGGTCACTTCGCTGTCGTCGTATTTTGGCAGCTCGACTTCAGCCAGGCGCGCCGAAACGCCCTTGGCGAAATCCACCGCGATCTGCACCTGGCGGACCAATGGGAACATATCGGGGAACAGGCGTGCCTGCAGCAAGGCATTCGGCTCGATATTTTTTGCCGTGGCGTGGGCCTCGGCCTTGTTCAGCACATCGCTCAGGGCATTGAGCATTTGCTTGAAGACGGGAACGGAAGCGGCGTACAGGGAAATGGTCATGGCAGTCTCTTGTGGAGGGTGCGGGGAGAACGGTCTACAGCGTGGCGCGATTATAGCCCTGCCGAGGGCCGCGTGCGGCTTGTCTT
Source organism: Pseudomonas fluorescens (assembly GCF_019212185.1). NCBI lineage: Bacteria > Pseudomonadati > Pseudomonadota > Gammaproteobacteria > Pseudomonadales > Pseudomonadaceae > Pseudomonas > Pseudomonas fluorescens. The sequence goes on along the minus strand of NZ_CP078138.1, from coordinate 2,139,679 downwards.
TTACCGTGCAAGGATTAGGCTAGACGGCTTCGACTGGATAGGGAAAGCGCGATGAGCACCGAACACGACACCTCCACCGACGACGCACTGCGCCTGAGCAGCACGGAACTGCGGATCCTCGGCTCGCTGATCGAGAAGCAAGCCACCAGCCCGGAAACCTATCCGCTGACCCTGAATGCCGTGGTCATCGCCTGCAACCAGAAAACCAGCCGCGAACCGGTGATGAACCTCAGCCAGGGCCAGGTCGGGCAAAGCCTGCGAGCGCTCGAAGGCCGGGGTTTTGCCCGACTGGTGATGGGCAGCCGCGCCGACCGCTGGGAGCATCGCCTAGACAAGGCGCTGGAACTGGTTCCGGCCCAGGTCATCCTCAGCGGCCTGCTGTTCCTGCGCGGCCCACAGACCGTCAACGAACTGTTGACCCGTAGCGGCCGCATGCATGACTTCGAGGACGCCGAGCAGGTCGTGCACCAACTGGAGCGCCTGATTGCCCGTGGCCTGGCGATGCTGATTGCACGCCAGTCCGGCCAGCGCGAAGACCGCTACATGCACACCTTGGGTGACCCGGCGGACATGGAAGCGATTCTCGCCGCCCGGCAGAACCCGGTTGAACGCAGCAGCGGTGGTGTGTCGCTGGAGCGCATCGAAGAACTGGAAGCGCGAATCGCTGCTCTCGAAGAGCGCCTGGCCCGGCTCGAATAAACCACTGGCTGCGGGTCAACTGCGGGCGAAGGCCACCGCTTGCTGGAACTGCGCCTCGCTGGGGCGCACGCCGGTGTAGAGCACGAACTGCTCCAGCGCCTGGATGGCGATCACTTCAAGACCGGTGATCACCCGCTTGCCGGCCGCCCGTCCCCGGACGATCAACGGGGTTTCCGAGGGGATCGCCACCACATCGAACACGGTCTGTGCGGCATCAATCACCTCGGCAGGAAACGCCAGTTGATCGGCCTCGCTGCCGCCGGTCATGCCGATCGGCGTGACGTTGATCAGCATCTGCGGACGCGCCTCCCCCAACGCTGCCTGCCAGCGATAACCCAGGGCATCCGCCAGGGCGCGCCCGGCACTTTCGTTGCGCGCAATAATCAGCCCATTGGCGTAGCCGCCGTCGCGCAAAGCGCTGGCCACGGCCTTGGCCATGCCACCGCTGCCACGCAGGGCGAAAGTCGAGTCCTTTGGCACGCAGTGGGTTTTAAGCAGTTGCTCAATGGCGATGTAGTCCGTGTTGTAGGCCTTGAGATGGCCGTCGGTGTTGACGATGGTGTTGATCGAGGCAATCGCCGCCGCAGAGGCATCCAGTTCGTCGACCAAGGCAATGCAGGCTTCCTTGAACGGCATGGACACGCCACAACCGCGAATGCCCAGGGCGCGTATTCCGGCCACGGCGCCTGGCAAGTCCTGGCTGCTGAAGGCCTTGTAATAGAAGTTCAGGCCCAATTGCTCATACAAATGGTTGTGAAAGCGCAGGCCGAAATTCCCCGGACGCCCGGATAGCGACATGCACAACTGGGTGTCTTTGTTCGGGTTCATCTGCATGTGGAACTCCCTCGATGCGCACGTTCGGATGGACGGCAATCGCCAGCCCATCGGCTTTGATCAATCATGGCTGTAGCGCCGCCAGCGTGTAGCGGACGGGCTTGAACAGCGGTTCAGACCTTACACAAAATTTACCCACGCGCGTTGTCAAATCACCGAAAAACGCTGTCTGAGAGTTATCCCCGCGACCATTCCCGGTCTATTGCAGACCGGGCGCCAGGGGAGGATCTGTGAGGAACCATCATGAGCCTTAAACTTCCTGCAATTGCCTTGTTGATCGGCGCCTTGGCTGTTGCCGGCCAGGCGCAAGCCCACGGCGGTGGCTACGGCTGGGGTGCACCGGCAGCGGTCGGCGCGGTAGTGGGTGCCGTGGTCGCGGGTTCGGTAATCGCTAACTCGCAGCGCCCGGTGTACGTGCAGCAGCCGGTCTATGTGCAGCCGCAGCCGGTGTACGTCCAGCAACCGCCACCGGTCTACTACCAACCGCAACCGGTGTATGTGCAGCAACCGATCTACTACCGTCCGGCGCCGGTGTACTACGGCCCGCCGCGCGGCTACTACGGCCCGCCCCATGGGTATTACGGCCCGCGTTGGTAAATGATGGTCTATAAAGGTACTGCCTTTGTGGGAGCGAGCCTGCTCGCGAAGAACTTGAGACCGCCGCGTACATTCAGGATGTCCGCGAAATCGTTAACGTTCTTCGCGAGCAAGCTCGCTCCCACATAAAAGCGGCAGTGCCATGAAAATGTCTGAATAAATCCTGCCAAGGTCGCTGCTGGAACAGCGACTGCGCCCGGATGCGCCATGATTAATCGGACGAATGTCTCGGCCTTATCACTCCTCTGTCATATTTATGTCACGACAGGCCAGCAAGCTCTGGCCTGTCCGCCACAACGCTCAATAAAAACAAGGACGACCCTTATGCCCACGCAAAACCCCCATCGCATCGTTGGCCTCGGTACTGCCAGCAAGGTCTACAACACCCTGACCGAACTCAAGCACCTCGAGGGCCATCGCAGCGCCAAGTTGCTCTCGTTGCTGGCAGAGAACCTGGTGCGCAAAGGCCTGCTCAATGACCGCGAAGTCATGAACATGCTCGACCAGGTGGTCGACTGACGACCTCAACGACGTCAATGTCGACTATCAAGCGCAGTGATTTTTCCCGGGACCCGCGCGCCGTTAAGGTAGCTCCATCGATTGATGGAGGTAGTTATGTCCCAAGTCCAGATCATGTCCGTAATTGGTAGCGCCGTTCCTGCGCCCCTCAGAGAGCTGGGATTGCTCGCCTGCTGGTACCTGGTGCAGGACGGCGAAGCCATCAGTGGTCCCCTGACTTCGCTGCCCGCCGCCCAGGAATTGTCGCAACGCCTCAGCGGCTTCGCCTTGCAGGCCTAAGGCAACTGCACCTTGGGTTTGGTTTCGACATATAAGCCCCAACTGGCGATGAACAATGCGGCGATCAGCGGCCCGATGACGAAGCCATTGAGACCAAAGATGCCAAGGCCGCCAAGGGTAGAGATCAGGATCAGGTAATCCGGCATCTTCGTGTCCTTGCCCACCAACACCGGGCGCAGGACGTTGTCCACCAGGCCGATCACGAATACCCCGAATAACGCCAGCACGACGCCCTGCCAAATTGCGCCACTGAGCAGGAACCAGACCGCTACCGGCACCCAGACGATCCCCGCCCCGACCGCCGGCAATAGCGACAGCAGCGCCATCAGCACCGCCCAGAGCAACGCGCTGGGAATGTCGAGGAACCAGAAAATCAAGCCGCCCAGGGCACCCTGGGTAACCGCCACCAACAGGTTGCCTTTGACCGTGGCGCGCACCACGCGGTTGAACTTGAGCTGCAGCCGGCGTTTCTGATTTTCGTCCAGCGGTACCGCTGTACGGATCTTGCGCGCCAGTTCGGCACCGTCGCGCAGAAAGAAAAACAGGAGGTACAGCATGATGAAAAAGCTCACCACGAACTCGAAGGTGCCCTGGCCGAAGCTGAACGCCTGACTGGCGAGGAACTGACTGCCCTGCATCGCGCTCTTGACGATTTTCTCTCGCAGACCGTTCAACTCACCCATGCCGAAACGGTCCAGCAGGTGCTGGAAATAAGGCGGCAGGCTGTGTTTGAACTGCGCCACGTAGCTGGCGATATCCAGTTGGCCGCTTTCGATGTTCTTGTAAAGCGTCGTCCCCTCCTGCACCAACAGCACACCGGTGACAATGACCGGCAAGATCGCGATCACCAGGCAAATGCCCAGCGTGAACAGCGAGGTCAGGTTGCGTTGCCAGCCGAATTTCAATTGCAGGCGATGCTGCATGGGTGCAAACACGATGCCGAGGATCACTGCCCAGAACACCGCGCCGTAGAACGGCAGCAGAATCCAGATGAAAGCAATGGATACCAGCACGAGCAGTACCATCAGCGATTTGTTTTGTATTGAGGTGTGGTTCATGGCCGGTCCATTTAACAAAACGCCCACTGCGTCTATCTAAAGGCTTAGTCCGCGGCGAAACGCCCGAGTGCCGTGGTTTGTGCATTGAAAATAGATCCAGATCAATAATCGTCCCCGGCCTTTGTCTTACCCTCGCGCGCTTTACGGTCGACTTCGCCATGACACTCGCCCCACCCGAACTGCTCGCCCCCGCCGGAACCCTGAAAAACATGCGCTATGCCTTCGCCTATGGCGCCGATGCGGTGTACGCCGGGCAGCCGCGCTACAGCTTGCGGGTGCGTAACAACGAGTTCGATCACGCCAATCTGGCCCTCGGCATCCGTGAAGCCCAGGCCCAGGGCAAGCGCTTCTACGTGGTGGTCAACATCGCCCCGCACAACGCCAAGCTGAAGACGTTCCTCAAGGATCTGGCTCCAGTCATCGAGATGGCCCCGGACGCGCTGATCATGTCCGACCCGGGGCTGATCATGCTGGTACGCCGGCACTTCCCGCAGATGCCGATCCACCTCTCGGTGCAGGCCAACACGGTGAACTGGGCCAGCGTCGAGTTCTGGCAGTTACAGGGTGTGAGCCGGGTCATCCTCTCGCGGGAGTTGTCGCTGGAAGAGATCGAGGAAATCCGCCAGCAGGTGCCGACCATGGAGCTCGAAGTGTTCGTGCATGGCGCGCTGTGCATGGCCTACTCCGGGCGCTGCCTGTTGTCGGGCTACATGAACAAGCGCGATGCCAACCAGGGCAGTTGCACCAATGCCTGCCGCTGGAAGTATTCGGCGCAACCGGCCCAGGAAAACCTCACCGGGGATATCGTCCAGAGCTATGTCCCGGAACCGACCCTGGGCATCGGCACACCCACCGAGCAGGTGTTCCTGCTGCAGGAGGCCAATCGCCCCGACGAGCTGATGCCGGCTTTCGAGGATGAACACGGCACCTACATCATGAACGCCAAGGACCTGCGCGCGGTGCAGCATGTCGAGCGCCTGACCCGAATGGGCGTGCATTCGCTGAAGATCGAAGGCCGGACCAAATCGCACTTCTATTGCGCACGTACCACCCAGGTCTACCGCCGGGCCATCGACGATGCGGCGGCCGGCCTGCCGTTCGACCGCAGCCTGATGACCGACCTCGAATCCCTCGCCCAGCGCGGCTACACCGAAGGCTTCCTGCGCCGCCATGTGCACGATGAATACCAGAACTATCAGAACGGCAGTTCAGTCTGCGACCGCCAGCAGTTTGTTGGCGAGTTGACGGGGGAGCGGCGCGAGCGCCTGGCCGAGGTCAAGGTGAAGAATCGTTTTGCCCTGGGCGATCACATGGAACTGATGACGCCCAAAGGCAACTTTCATTTCGACCTGCATGAGTTGCAGAACGCCCAGGGCGAGGCATTGCAGGTGGCGCCGGGTGATGGCCACACCGTTTACCTGCCGATCCCGGATGCGGTGGACCTGGGGTTTGGGTTGTTGATGCGGGATGTGCGGGGGGATTGAATTTGCCGTCGGTTATCACTTTGTGGGAGCGGGCTTGCCCGCGATTGGCATTTTCGCGGGGTATTTATCCGTTCCTGCAGTGACGCCAACTCCCACCCCCTCCAATCAAAGCACCATCGCCGCCACCCAACCAAACGCCAACAACGGCAAGTTGTAATGCAGAAAAGTCGGCACCACGGTGTCCCAGATGTGGTGATGCTGGCCGTCGATGTTCAAGCCGGAGGTCGGGCCGAGGGTCGAGTCCGAGGCCGGTGAGCCGGCGTCGCCCAAGGCGCCGGCGGTGCCGACGATGCAGACGATGGCCAGCGGGCTGAAGCCCAGTTGCACGCACAGCGGGACGAAGATCGCGGCGAGGATCGGCACCGTGGAAAACGACGAGCCGATGCCCATGGTCACCAGCAGCCCCACCAGCAACATCAACAGCGCGCCAATGCCCTTGCTGTGGCCGATCCACGAGGCTGAGGCTTCGACCAGGGTCTGCACTTCGCCGGTGGCCTTCATCACTTCGGCAAAACCCGAGGCGGCGATCATGATGAAGCCGATCATCGCCATCATCTTCATGCCTTCGGTGAACAAGTCATCGGTCTCGCGCCAGCGCACGACACCGGAAACCGAGAAGATCAGGAACCCGGCCAGCGCGCCGATAATCATCGAATCCAGCAGCAACTGAATAATGAACGCCGCGGCAATCGCCAGGCCGGCCACCAGCAGCGTCAGCGGGTTGTACTGCACCGCGACCTGTTCGACCCGCTCGATTTTTTCCAGGTCGTACACACGTTTCTTGCGATAGCTGACAAACGCCAGCAACAGGCCGAAAACCATGCCCAGCGCCGGGATGCCCATGGCGTGGGTGACGTTGATGCCGCTGATGTCGACCCCGCTCTTGGCCACGTTGGCCAGCAGAATCTCGTTGAGGAAGATGTTGCCAAAACCCACCGGCAGGAACATGTAGGGGGTGATCAGGCCGAAGGTCATGACGCAGGCGATCAACCGCCGATCCAGTTGCAGCTTGGTCAGCACGTAGAGCAACGGCGGCACCAGCAGCGGGATAAAGGCGATGTGGATCGGCAGGATGTTCTGCGAGGCGATCGCGACGATCCACAGCAGGCCGATCAGCAGCCACTTGACCTGGCCGCCGCCGTTGGCGTCCTGCCGATCAACCAGCGCCAGGGCCTTGTCCGCCAGGGCATGGGCCAGACCCGACTTGGCAATCGCCACGGCGAACGCGCCGAGCAAGGCGTAGGACAAGGCCACGGTCGCGCCGCCACCCAGGCCACTGTTGAACGCCTTGAGCGTCGCCTCGATCCCCAGGCCACCGGTCAGGCCACCGACCAGCGCGCCGATGATCAGCGCGATGACCACATGCACACGTGACAGGCTGAGCACCAGCATGATGCCGACCGCGGCAATGACAGCATTAATCATGGTTACCTCAAAGCAGATCGCCGATAAAAACCGGCGCAAACGGGTAGAGACCGGCCAGCCAGCTGCACGCGCCGACACCGGATGAAATGGAGGTTTTATTAGAGGGCGCGCACTGTGCCCCATGCCGCCCCAAGCTGCAAGTGCAGGCGTCGGCTTTTGTTTTCCGTGGCCGGCCCCGGCCCTCACGCTCAAGAAAGCGCTGGCTGTGCCGTTACAGGGCAAAGTCTTGGATATTTATCGATTTAGGGGCGCCTCCATGTCACTCAGACAGCTGTCGATTCAATGGAAAATCACCCTGCTGGCCGGCCTTTGCCTGGCCGCCATCGTGACCTTGCTGGTGGGTCTGTCGCTGTATCGCATGGAGCACAGTTCGGCGCTGGTGAAGGCCTCGAGCATGAGCATGCTCAATGAAGCGGCGCAGGCGCGCATCGAAGCCCAGGGTGAAGTGCAGGCGCTGGGTATTCGTCAGCAGTTCATGGACGCCTATCAATACGGCCACGGCTTCTCGCGCCAGGTGTTGTTCCTGCGCGACCAGGCGCAAAAACGCTTCCTCGACGCTTACGACCTGCGTGAAGACCTGACCCGTCAGGTCAAATCGGCACTGCTGGGCAACCCGCAACTGCTCGGCCTATCGTTGGTGTTCGAAGCCAATGCCCTGGATGGCAAGGACGAACTCTTCGCCGGCCAGCATGAGCTGGGCAGCAACGACAAGGGCCGTTTCGCCCTGTACTGGTCGCAACCCACGGCCGGCAAGCTGAATTCGATGGCGCTGCCGGAAAGCGACATGGCCGACACCAGCACCGGCCCCAGTGGCGAGCCGGCTAACGCCTGGTTCACCTGCCCGCGTACGACCCTCAAGCCGTGCGTGATCGAACCGTACTTCTACGTGATCGACGGCCAGAACGTACTGATGACCAGCATCGTCTTCCCGCTGCAAGTCGACGGCAAAGTCATCGCTTCGCTGTCGGTGGACATCAACCTCAACAGCCTGCAGGCGATCAGTCAACAGGCCAGCCGCAAACTCTACGATGGCCAGACCGCCGTCAGCATCTTGAGCCCCGTGGGCCTGCTTGCCGGCTACAGCCCTGACGCCAGCAAACTCAGCCAGCGCCTGACTGCGGTGGACAAGGACAGCGGCGCCGAATTGCTGCGCATGCTCGGCAGCAGCCTGCAGACCCAGAGCCTGCGCAACCATCAGCATCTGAAAGTGTTGTCGCCCTTCGAGCCGATTCCCGGCGGCAAGCCCTGGGGCGTACTGCTTGATGTGCCGGAGAAGGTGCTGGTCGGCCCGGCCGAAGCACTCAAACAGAAACTCGATGCCAGCAACACCAGCGACACCCTGATCGAACTGAGCCTCGGCCTGGTCGCCGCCATCATCGGCCTGTTACTGGTGTGGCTGATGGCCCGCAGCGTCACCCGGCCGATTCTCGGCGTCGCCGACATGCTGCAGGACATCGCCAGCGGCGAAGGCGACCTGACCCGGCGCCTGGCCTACGACAAGCAGGACGAGCTGGGACAACTGGCCGGCTGGTTCAACCGCTTCCTCGACAAACTGCAACCGATCATCGCCGACGTCAAACGCTCGGTGCAGGACGCGCGGGGCACCGCCGACCAGTCCTCGGCGATCGCCACCCAGACCAGCGCCGGCATGGAGCAGCAGTACCGCCAGGTCGACCAGGTGGCCACCGCTTCCCATGAAATGAGTGCCACCGCCCAGGACGTCGCCCGCAGCGCAGCCCAGGCCGCGCAAGCCGCGCGCGATGCCGACCAGGCGACGCGCCAGGGCCTGACCGTGATCGACCGCACCACCCACAGCATCGACAGCCTGGCCGCCGACATGAGCACCGCCATGGCCCAGGTCGAAGGCCTGGCCGCCAACAGCGAGAAAATCGGCTCGGTACTGGAAGTGATTCGCGCCATCGCCGAGCAGACCAACCTGCTGGCGCTCAACGCCGCCATCGAAGCCGCCCGTGCCGGAGAGGCCGGACGCGGGTTTGCCGTGGTCGCTGACGAAGTGCGCAACCTGGCACGCCGTACCCAGGAGTCGGTAGAGGAAACCCGCCAGGTCATTGAGCAGTTGCAAAGCGGTACCCAGGATGTGGTGGGCGCCATGGGCAACAGCCATCGCCAGGCCCAAGGCAGCGTCGAGCAGGTCAGCCAGGCGGTGACCGCCCTGCGCCAGATCGGCGATGCGGTGACGGTGATTACCGACATGAACCTGCAGATCGCCAGTGCCGCCGAGGAGCAAAGCGCTGTGGCCGAAGAGATCAACAATAACGTGGCGACCATCCGCGACGTCACCGAGTCGTTATCGGAGCAAGCCAACGAGTCGGCGCGGGTCAGCCAGTCGCTCAACAGCCTGGCCAACCAGCAACAGAGCCTGATGGATCAGTTCCGCGTTTGACCCTGCCTGTGGCGGTGCGCTTGACGCACCGCCGCTCAGTGACCGGGCAGCTCGATGCGCACCTTGAGCCCGCCCCACTGGCTTTCTTCCAGGTGCAACTGGCCGCCCCAGGCTTCGACGATGTCACGCACGATGCCCAGGCCCAGACCGTGGCCATCGGTCTGCTCGTCTAGCCGAGTGCCACGGCTGATCACCTGATCGCGCTGCTCTTGCGGGATGCCGGGACCATCATCTTCTACCGCCAGCACGAAGCCGCCGGCCGTTGCCTCGACGCCCAGGCGCACCTCGGCATCCGCCCATTTGCAGGCGTTGTCCAGCAGATTGCCCAGTAGCTCCAGCACGTCCTCGCGATCCCACGGCAGCTGCAATCCCCTCGCAGCGACATAGCTGAGTTGCAGATGCTCACCGTGGATCATGTTCAGGGTCGCCAGCAATCCCGGTAGCTCAGCGTCGCAGTCGAATTGCGCGCCGGGCAATGCATCCCCGGCCAGGCGTGCACGGTTGAGTTCGCGATTGAGCCGCTGTTGCACCTGCTCCAGTTGCTCCAGCAGGACTTTGCGCAACTGCGGATGGGCGTCGAGCTTGTCGCTGGCGGCCAGACTCAAGAGCACCGCCAGTGGCGTCTTCAGCGCGTGACCGAGATTACCCAGGGCATTGCGCGAACGCTTGAGGCTGTCTTCGGTGTGCGCCAGCAGATGATTGATCTGCGCCACTAATGGCTCCAGTTCCGCCGGGACTTCGGTGTCCAGTTGCGAGCGTTGCCCTTGTTGCAGTTGGGCGATCTGCTCACGGGCGGTTTCCAGAGGACGCAAGGCGCGGCGCACGGTGAGCCGTTGCAGCAGCAGGATCAGCAACAGCCCGGCCAGCCCCAGGCCAAGACCGATCTGGCGCATGCGCTGGAAACTCTCGCGCACCGGCGTGTAATCCTGCGCCACGCTGATGGAGATTGCCTGGCCCTGACGCCGGTAGTCCGAACGCAACACCAGCAGTTGCTGGCCTTCGGGGCCCAGTTGCAGGTTGCTGCGCAAGCCGGGCTGTTCCAACGCTGGCAATTCCTGGTCCCACAACGACCGCGAGCGCCAGTGAGTGTCGGCAAAATCGATACTGAAGTAATGCCCGGAAAACGGCCGCTGGTACGCCGGCGACAGTCGTCGCTCATCCAGTTGCAACCCTTGCGGGCCACGCACCAGCGCCAGCAGCAGGTTTTCACTGGCATTGCGCAGGCCGGCTTCGAGGTAGCGCTGCAACCCCTGCTCGAATAGCCACAAACTGGTTTGCGCCAGCACCAGGCCGACGATCAGCATCACGCTGACCAGGCCCAGGCTCAAGCGCCGCTGAATCGACCTCACTGGCCCTGCCCGCCGAACAGGTAGCCCTGGCCGCGACGGGTTTCGATCACGCTGCGCCCCAGCTTGCGCCGCAGGTGATTGACGTGCACTTCAAGGACGTTGGAATCGCGCTCGGTTTCGCCGTCGTACAGGTGTTCGGCCAGATGACTTTTCGAGAGGATCTGCTGCGGGTGCAGCATGAAGTAGCGCAGCAGGCGGAATTCGGCGGCGGTCAGCTGGACCTCGGCGCCTTCGCTGATCACGCACTGGCGGCCTTCGTCCAGTTGCAGGCCGGCGGCCTTCAGCGTGGGTTGGTTGGCCTGGCCGTGGGAGCGACGCAGCAGCGCCTGGATGCGCAGGTGCAACTCCTCCGGGTGAAAGGGTTTGGTCAGGTAGTCATCGGCGCCGGCCTTCAGTCCTTCGATGCGCTCGGACCAGGAGCCGCGCGCGGTCAGCACCAGCACCGGGGTCGCCAGCCCCGCTGCGCGCCATTGGCTCAGTACCTCGAGCCCCGGCACGCCGGGCAGCCCGAGGTCGAGGATGATCAGGTCGTACGGCTCGCTGCGGCCCTGATACAGCGCATCGCGGCCGTCTGCCAGCCAATCCACCGCGTAACCCTGGCGCGTAAGGCCAGCCAGTATCTCGTCGGCCAGCGGCACGTGGTCTTCCACCAGAAGCAAACGCATCGATCAATCTTCCTCGTCTTTGAGTAAACGCCCGGTCCTGGCATCCAGGTCCAGCTCGCGCACCACCCCTTCGGTGGTCAGCAGCTCGACCTCATAAATGTAGACGTCATGCTTTTCTTCCAGCTCGGCCTCGAGCAATTTGGCGCCGGGATAGCGGTCCAGCGCCTGCTGCAGCAACTGCTCCAGCGGCAGGATCACTCCTTGCTGGCGCAGGCGCAGGGCTTCGTCCTGATCCAGGTCACGGGCCAGCCCCACCGAACACACCGCCAGTAACGCAAGGGCTGACAGCCCATAAGCGCGCAGATTCAACTTCATTACCTATCCTGATGATCCTTGAGCACCTGGCCACTGACCGCGTCCAATTCCAGGTCCCACTCCACGCCTTGGGGATCACGCAAGTCGATCTGGTAGATGTACTTGCCGTACTCTTGCTCCAGTTCGGTTTCAGTGACGGCGGCGCCGGGGTGCTTGGCCAGTGCAATGGCGTTGAGCTTTTCAAAAGACATAATGGTACCAGCGTCACGCAATCTCAGGGCCTCGTCAGGGCCCAGATCGCGGGCATGGGCCAGGCTGGCGGTCAGGGCCACAAGGCTGGCAGTGAACAGGGTGGTCAGGGTTTTCATGGTATGCCTCCAAAATCGGTATGGCCCCAGACTACCGCCGTGAACTTAATTGAAACTGAATGGCCACTATCGATGCACAACGGATCACCGGCGAGAGCGCAATGACTGCAATCCACATCAAATTCCCGGCCCTGACCCTCAAGGCCGGCCCACGGGCATTCGCGCGGATTCGCCGGGACGGCTTGAGCGCGCAACAGGTCGGCACCCTGCCCGGCGCGGCCGGCGGCCCGAAAGCCCTGGGTATTCAGGGGCTGGACCTGGCGCTGTTCGGTGAGTGGCTGCCGGCCGCGCCACGCGAACGTTCGCTGATCGGCGCCTCGGTGGGCTCCTGGCGCTTCGCCAGTGCCTGCCTACCGGATGCCGCGCAAGGCCTCCGCCGTCTCGGTGAGTTGTATACCGAACAGGACTTCGCCAAAGGCGTGAGCATGGCGCAGATCAGCCAAAGCTCGCAGCGCATGCTCGACGACCTGCTCGATGGCCAGGACGCGCGGATCCTCGACAACCCCGACTACCGCTTGAACATCATGGTGGTGAAGAGCCACGGCCTGCTCGCCGACGACCATCGCGGGCGGCTGGGGCTGGGGCTGTCCTCGGTGATCGCCGACAACCTGCGGGGTCGCGCCCGGCTGTCGCGGCATTTCGAGCGGCTGATCATCCACGACCCGCGCCGCGCCCCACCCGTGCATGCGTTGGAGGATTTCCCTTCGCGTTTTGTCGCGCTGAACGCCGGCAACTTGCGCCAGGCCCTGCTGGCTTCGGGCTCGATCCCGATGGTCATGCAAGGCGTGCGCGATCTGCCGGGCGCTGGCGAAGGCACCTTTCGCGATGGTGGCCTGCTCGACTATCACCTCGACCTGCCCTACAGCGGCGACGACATCGTGCTCTACCCGCACTTCACCGACCGGGTGATTCCCGGCTGGTTCGACAAGACCCTGCCCTGGCGCCGGGCCTGCACGACGCGCTTGCAGGACGTCTTGCTGCTGGCGCCGTCGAAGGAGTACCTGGCCCGCTTGCCCTACGGCAAGTTGCCCGACCGCAATGACTTCAAACGCTTCATGGGCGACGCCGCGAGCCGGCAAAAGTACTGGCGAACCACCATGGAAGAAAGCCGGCGCCTGGGGGATGAATTCCTTGAGCTGACGGCCAACGGTCGCCTCGGCGAGCACTTGCTGACCCTTTAGTCAGTGTTTTCCCGCACGCCGTATTTCAAGCTGTTAAACTCGCCGCCTGCCCCATCGCCGCGGGCGATAGCCAACTGATAGAGCTCAAGACACTGTGGAAATCTTCAAAGAATTTACCTTCGAGTCCGCCCACCGCCTGCCCCACGTCCCGGACGGCCACAAGTGCGGGCGCCTGCACGGTCACTCGTTCAAGGTGGCGCTGCACCTCAGTGGCGACCTCGACCCGCATACCGGCTGGATCCGTGACTTCTCGGAAATCAAGGCGATCTTCAAGCCGCTGTACGAGCGCCTGGACCACAACTACCTGAATGACATTCCCGGCCTGGAAAACCCTACCAGTGAAGTGCTGGCCAAGTTCATCTGGAACGAGATGAAGCCACTGCTGCCGGAGCTGAGTGCGATCCGGATTCATGAGACATGCACCAGCGGTTGCATCTATCGCGGTGAGTAAATCCTGCGCTGGCGAAAAAACCACCGAGCCCGGTGGTTTTTTTATGCCTATGCTTGCTGGTTAAAACCTGCCAAGAGGACAAGCCCATGACGGACTGGCTGCTGGACCAGGTCTTTGATTTCCAGGGACAGCAGATCCGTTACGCGGTACACGGCGACGGCCCGCCGCTGGTGTTTGTGCATGGCACGCCGTTTTCGTCTTACGTGTGGCATCGGATTGCGCCGCACTTTTTTGCCACGCACCAGGTGCACTATTTCGACTTGCTCGGTTACGGCCAATCCGCGCAGCCGGACGCCGATGTATCCCTTGGCGTGCAAAATCAACTGTTGGCGCAATTGCTCGATCACTGGGGAGTGGATCACCCCGACGTTGTCGCCCACGATTTCGGTGGCGCCACTTCGCTGCGCGCACACCTGCTCGATGGCAAGGATTACCGCAGCCTGACCCTGATCGATCCAGTCGCACTAACGCCCTGGGGCTCGCCGTTCGTCCAGCACGTGCGCCAACATGAAGCGGCGTTCAGCGGGCTGCCCGATTACATTCAACGTGCGATTGTGCCGGCGTATATTCGCGGGGCAATTCAGCGCGACATTCCGGATGCAGAGCTGATGCCGTACGTGCAACCGTGGCTGGGCAATCCCGGGCAAGCGGCGTTCTATCGGCAGATCGCCCAAATGGACGAGCGCTATACCCTGGAAGCGCAACCGTTGTACCCGAAAATTCGCTGCCCGGTGCAGATCCTCTGGGGCGAAGCGGATCAGTGGATTCCCATCGAGCGTGGCCGGGCGCTGCACGCGATGATTCCCGGATCGCAATTTCATCCGATCGCGAATGCCGGACATCTCGTCCAGGAAGACGCCCCGCAAGCCATAGTCACTGCGCTGCTGCGATTTCTCCCGCCCCATTGAACCGGCACAGCGTTTGCTGTCGTGGATTGCGCCGCTGGTCGACATCGGTGCTGGCGCGCTAACGTATATGCCATTGACCTACGTCCTGGGTACCCGCTCCTCCAGCACAGCACTAGAAGATCTATAAAGGGATTCGCCTGATGCACATCATCAACGCCCGCCTGCGCAACCGCGAAGGTTTACATGAACTGCACCTGGAAAACGGCCTGATTTCCAGCATCGCCCGCCAGACCGAAGCGCCGACCCTGGGCCCGGACGACCTCGACGCCGCCGGCAACCTGGTGGTGCCGCCTTTCGTCGAGCCGCACATTCATCTGGATGCCACCCTGACCGCCGGCGAACCGCGCTGGAACATGAGCGGCACGCTGTTCGAGGGCATCGAGTGCTGGGGCGAGCGCAAGGCCACCATCACCCCGGAAGACACCAAGCTACGCGCCAAGAAGACTATCGACGCCCTCGCCCGCCATGGCATCCAGCACGTACGCACCCACGTCGACGTCACTGACCCGCAGCTCACCGCGCTCAAGGCGATGCTCGAAGTGCGCGAGGAAAGCCGGCACCTGATCGACCTGCAGATCGTCGCCTTCCCCCAGGAAGGCATCGAGTCCTACCACAACGGGCGCGAATTGATGACCGAGGCGATCGCCCTGGGCGCCGATGTGGTGGGCGGGATTCCGCATTTCGAGTACACCCGCGACCAGGGTGTCAGCTCGGTGAAATTCCTCATGGACCTGGCCGAACGCACGGGCTGCCTGGTGGACGTGCATTGCGACGAAACCGACGACCCGCACTCCCGATTCCTCGAAGTGCTGGCCGAAGAAGCCCGCAGCCGGGGCATGGGCTCGCGGGTAACCGCCAGCCACACCACGGCCATGGGCTCCTACGACAACGCTTACTGCGCCAAGCTGTTCCGCTTGCTCGGCCACTCGGGGATCAGCTTCGTCTCCTGCCCCACCGAGAGCATTCACCTGCAGGGGCGTTTCGATAACTTCCCGAAACGCCGTGGCGTGACCCGGGTCAACGAGCTGCTCGAAGCCGGAATGAACGTGTGTTTTGGCCAGGATTCGATCGTCGACCCCTGGTACCCCCTGGGCAACGGCAACATCCTGCGGGTGCTGGAAGCCGGTCTGCACATCTGCCACATGCTCGGCTACCGCAACTTGCAAAGCGCCCTCGACCTGATCACCGACAACAGCGCCAAAGCCATGGCCCTCGGTGAACGCTACGGACTGGAGCCGGGACGCCCGGCGAACCTGCTGATCCTGTCAGCCGACAGCGACTACGAAGTAATCCGCAGCCAGGGCTTGCCGCTGTATTCGATTCGCGGCGGGAAGGTGCTGATGAAGCGGACGATGGCGGTGGTGGAGATGGCTGATCAGCGTTAAGTGGTGTCTGGACTGGCGTCTTCGCGAGCAGGCTCGCTCCCACAGTGGTTTTGTATACGGCAAATTCCCCCTGTGGGAGCGAGCCTGCTCGCGAAAGCGATGTAACAGTCAATCAATCCGCTGAGCCGTACCAAACAAACTCACCCGACTCAATTGCCCCAACTCTTCCTCCAACAAAATCGGCGCCGTGCCTCCGGGCATGGTCACTTTCACCTTCCCGGCACCGACCCAACCCACCCGCCACGCCGCGCTGGCCACGGCACTGGCGCTGGTGCCGGACGACGCCGTCGGCCCTTCGCCCCGTTCAAACACCCGCGCGGCCAGATGCCCGTCGGACAAACGCATCGCCCATTGCAGATTGACCCCCGCCACACAAGGATTGCCCGCCCCGGCCGGCATCGAATAAGCGATGCGCGTCAGCCCCTCGACCAAGCCCGGTTCGCCCATCTGCTGATTGCCAGGCAGATCATCGGTACCGTCCACCAGCGTCACACAATGCGGATTACCCACCCGCACAAACTGACTGCGCGACCACGCCGGGTTGAGCGCCGTCAGCGGTTCAACCTGGCTCAGTTCACGGTCATTCAACAGCACCGTTGCAACGCCCACGGCGCTGACCGCCGCCGGCCCGAAACCGGGTTGGCCAAGGTCGAGCCAGAACCCTTTCACGTCCTCGACCTCAGCGGCTTTCACCAGCGTCTGGCCCGGCGAAGGGCTGTCGGATTTGTCGTGGTGGACCCTGAGCACAAAGGTCTCGCCGTCGGACAACAGCCCTTGATCGCTCAAGGCCTGGGAAAAAATCGTCAGCCCGTTGCCACTACGCTCGGCGAGCGTCGCGTCGGTATTGACGATCAACAGATCGAATGGCGACGCGTCCTGAAAGGGTCCCACCAGCAGCCCATCCGAGCGATGAGACTTGGCCCCTGTCGGCTGGGTGCCTGGCGCCCAGCTGCAACAGAACTCGACTGCCCGCGCGCTCCAGGTAGCGAGGGTTTGCGCAGCCTGGCGTGCGTCGTCCGGCAGAGCGATACCGCGTTGGCGCAGTTCGGCGGGACTGACAACGACGTAACGATTACCGCGCGCATCATATAAAGCAGTCATAGGGCATCCTGAATGGGTGGACCAAGCGATGCCCTACTCTAAGGCTTCGCAGCCCAGCGGTCTCGGCAAAACCCAAGGTCGTCTGCCGGCCATTGATGTGCAAGGATGTGTCCCTGTTGTCGCTTCCACCGAAAGAACAAGGATTTTTCATGACTGCCAGCCTCTCCCCACCCCCAGTCCGCCCCGGACGCCCCGAACAAATGTCGACCCGCCTGGCGTTCTTTATCGCCGGCTTCGGCATTGCCGCTTGGGCGCCGCTGGTGCCCTATGCCAAGGCCCGGGCCGGGCTGGATGAAGGTACCCTCGGCCTGTTGCTGCTGAGCCTGGGCGTTGGTTCGATCCTGGCGATGCCGATCGCCGGGGCACTGGCTTCGCGCTATGGCTGCCGCCGAGTGCTGACTGCCGGCACGCTGATGATCTGCCTGGCGCTGCCGCTGCTGGCGACGGTATCGAGTATTGCGCTGTTGATTGCCACGTTGTTTCTGTTTGGCGCCGGGCTGGGCACGGTGGATTCGACTACCAACCTGCAGGCGGTGATTGTCGAGCGGGCCAGCGGCAAGACCATGATGTCGGGTTTTCACGGCATGTTCAGCCTCGGCGGGATCGTCGGCGCGGCGGGAGTCAGTGCCTTGCTCGGTCTGGGACTGACACCGCTGGCGGCAATGGGCGTGGTGATCCTGATGCTGCTCGCTGCGCTGTTCAAGGCCGCGCCCCATCTGCTGTCCTACGCCGGCGAAAGGTCGGGACCGGCGTTCGCCGTGCCCCACGGCATCGTGCTGTTCATCGGCGGCATGTGCTTCATCGTGTTCCTTGCCGAAGGCGCGGCGCTGGACTGGAGTGCGGTGTTCCTCGCCCAGGAGCGCGGCATCGACACCGCATACGCCGGACTGGGCTACGCCGCGTTCGCCCTGACCATGACCGTCGGCCGCCTCACCGGCGACCGGATCGTCCGGCGCCTGGGCGCAACGCGGGTGATCGTCGGCGGTGGATTGACGGCGGCAGCAGGTCTGTTTCTGGCGACCTTCTCGCCCAACTGGGAGTTCGCGCTAGTGGGCTATGCACTGCTCGGCGTTGGCTGCTCGAACATCGTGCCGGTGCTGTACACCGCTGTCGGCAAGCAGACTGTGATGCCGGAAAGCATCGCCGTGCCGGCCATCACCACCCTGGGTTACGCGGGAATTCTCGCCGGTCCTGCGGTGATCGGCTTCGTCGCCCACGCCAGCAGCCTGAGCTTTGCCTTTGGCTTGATGGCGATGCTGCTGGTGGCAGTGGCGATTGGCGGGAAAGTATTGCGGGTGTGAAGCCATCGCGAGCAGTCGACGCAATGTCGTCCTGCTCGCGGTGCGCTGCCGTCAGAAGCCGACGCTGGCCTGGACGAAGAAGGTGCGGGGCGCACCGACGTACATGCCCGAGTTGTTGTCGCTGGAGCGGGTGAAGTACTGCTTGTCGAAGACGTTCTTCACCCCGGCACCGAGCTTGAGGTTCGACAGCTGTGCGCCGAAGTCATACCCAGCGCGCACATTCCACAGCACGTAGCCTGGGATGTCGCCGTACTGACCATCGGCCGTGCCCTCGGTGATGTAGTCACCGTTGAAGCTGCCATCGGCATTCACCCCGGTCCCCGGCGAGCGCTGCTTGGACTGGGCGAAAGCATCGACGTTGTAGGTCCAGCGGTTGACGTCATAGCGCAGGCCCATGGTCGCCACCTGGCGCGAATAGAACGGCAGGTCGCGGCCCTTGAAGCCGGGGATTTCTCCCTCGTACACCGCACGGGTGTAGGTCAGCCCGGCATTGGCGGTCAGGCCGTCGAGGCGTGGGTCAAGCGCGGCCATGTCGTAGTGCACCGAGGCTTCGACACCCTGGTGAGTGGTCGCACCGAGGTTGGTCCAGCCGACATCGTTGCTGATGTATTGCAGTTCTTCGTCGAAGTCGATGTAGAACAGCGTCACTTCACCGCCCCACGCGTCATCGTTGAAACGGGTGCCGATTTCGTAGGTCTTGGCCTTCTCCGGATTCAGCCCGCTGGCGGTCTCGTCGCCGGCACCGCCTTGGCCCAGCTGGAAGTACTGCAGGGCACCGAACGAGGTTTCGTAGTTGGCGAACAGTTTCCAGGCATCGGTCAGGTGATACATCACGCTCAAGGCCGGCAGCGGTTCATGGCTGTCGATGCTGCGGCGTTTTTCCTGGACTGGCTTGCCTGCGGTGTCGAGCACCGGACGGTCATGCCATTCGGTGCGGATATCTTCGAAGCGAATGCCCGGGGTCACGGTCCAGTTGCCGATGTCGATTTTGTTGTCGACGTAGAACGCATTGGCCTCGGTGCCGCCGGTGCGGTCCTGGTAGACGTGACCGTCAGAAGTCGGGGTCTGCACTGGCTGGTTGTTCACCAGCGCCACACGGCTGGCTTGCTCGTGCATGCCTTCCTTGAGGTAGCGATAACCGACGCTGACTTCCTGGGAACTCGGGCCGACGTCGAATACATGGGACACCCGTGGCTCGATGCCAAAGGTGTAGTAAGTGCGCGGGTAGGAACTCAGGGTCTTCTGGTCGCGGGCGGCGATGGTGCTGCCACGGAAGCTGTCGGAATAATAGGTCAGCACTTCGGCCTGGGTGCGGTCGTCGATCACTCGCGCCCACTTGAAGGATACGTCTTTGCGCCGGCCACTGAAGTTGTCGTAGTCACGCACCGACTGGTAGGGGTTTTCGTCGTACTGCTGCTGGGTCAGGCCGCCGGGCATGTCGGCCTTGGCGTCGTAGTAATGGAAATTCAGCGAGAAATCGTCGACGTCGGTGGGCGCCCAGTGGGTCTTGAGGATCACGTCGTCGATGTCGTTGCCGTTGTTGCTCTCGCGGTAGCCATTGCCATTGACCCCGGAGTACAGCAACGCCATGCCCAGGCCGTTGTCCGCGGTGCCGCCGAGGAACGCCGTGTCGATGTGCTTCCAGCCGCCGCGCTGGGAGGTCTCCAGGGTGCTGCCGATTTCACCGGTGGTTTTTTCCGGTATCGCGCGGGTGACAAAGTTGATCACCCCGCCGACGTTCTGTGGCCCGTAGCGCACCGAGCCGGCGCCGCGTACCACGTCGATGCTGTCGAGGTTGCCCGAGGAAATCGGTGCCATTGACAGTTGCGGCTGGCCGTAGGGGGCGAACGCGGCGGGTACACCATCGATCAACACGGTGGAGCGCGGCGACAGGCGCGAGGTCAGGCCACGCACGCCGACGTTCAGCGAAATATCGCTGCCGCCAGTGCCGTTGGCGTCCTGCACCTGCACCCCCGGAACGCGCTTGAGCACATCGCCGACGGTCATGGCGCCCTGCTCCACCATGGCCTCGCGGCGGATCACCGTACGCGCGCCGGGATGGTTCTGCACCACCGCCTCATTGGCATCGCCGAGCCAGTCGCCGACCACGGTGATGTCAGTCACCGCCAGTTCCAGCGGACCGGATGCCGCTGCCGGGCTTAGGGTCACCGAGCCCTCATCGATCGAATACTCCAGGCCGCTGCCTTGCAGCAATTGACGCAGGGCCTGCTCCGGCGACAGGTTACCGTCAACCGCTGGCGCCTGTTTGCCGGCCACCAGTTGCGGATCGAAAAACACCTGCAGGGAGGTTTGCTGGCCCAGTTGGGTCAGGGCCTCGCCCAGTGGTTGAGCCTGAATGTGGATGTTGCCGGCAGCCTGTTCGGCCTGTGCCAGCGGCAGTGCGACGTTGACCGCAAGGGCCAGGGCCAGTGGCAACCAGCGAGCGGAACGTGAAGCGGGGTTGTTGTTTTTAGCGCGAGGGGTTTTCACGTCGAACCTTGTCCTGTTGATCGCAAAGTGGTGCGTCTGTTAATGCAAACCAGTTGCAGTTGGACAGGAAGACGAACAACTCGAAAAAAACCTGAATCTATCGCGCAATTATTTCCTGACTGCCGTCGTCCAGAGTGCGAATCGCTACCGGCAGGATGGTCGGCAAGGCCTTGAGCAAGGCGTCGATGTTGTCGGACTTGAACACGCTGGTCAGGCGCAACTGCCCCACCGCCGGCGTGCCGACCTTCAACGGTTTGTCGCGGTAGCGCGAGACCTCCTCGGCCACTTCGACCAGGCTGGCGTCGTTGAACACCAGCTTGCCGCCGCGCCAGGCGGTCAGGGCCTGGGTGTCTACGGCATGGGCCTGGGCCACCCGGCCACTGGCGTCGACTCGCGTGCCGAGCCCGGCCGTCAGGCTGACAAAGTCGCTGTCGGCGGCTGACCGACCCTGGACCTTGACCGTGCCCTGCTCCACCGCCACCCGGGTTTCATGGGGATCGCGTCGCACGTCGAAGCGAGTACCGGTCACCGTGACCTTGCCCGTGCCCGCCTCGACCACAAACGGCCGGCTGCTGTCGTGTTCGACACTGAACAGGGCTTCACCCTGGGTCAACTCGATACCGCGACGGTCCTCCTCGAAGTGCACCTTGACCTGACTGCGGCTGTTCAAGTCGATCAGCGAACCGTCCGGCAACGCCACCTGGCGCCGTTCGCCAAGGGCCGTGGAAAACTCGGCGCTGTAGCCGGCCGGGTGTTGCAGGCCACTGAACAGACCGACAGCAACCGCCACGCCGAGCACACTGGCGGCCACCGCGAATTGCAGCAGCGGGCGACGCTTGCTCCGGCTCGGCGGGGTTTCGCAGAGTGCTTGCAGACGCGCCTTCGGCACCAGGTCGGCAGCGCCCCACAGGCCTTGCAGCAACTGCAACTCATCGCGGTGCTGGCTGTGTTCGGCCAGCCAGGCATCCAGGCGTTGCTGATCCTCGGCACTCAGCGTGGCGTCGGTCAGGCGCGCGAACCACAGCGCCGCCTCGTCGCGAACCCTGCTCCGGCCGCAGGCACAATCCTCCGTATCCATCATGGAATGTCCTGTTTGGCGGTGGCTGGAAAATGCACGCGGATCATTGGCCCGCTCCATCCAGGCGGTCTCGTAGATGCCGCAGGGTGCGGATCATATACTTTTCCACCATGTTTTTAGACAGTCCCAGGCGCTCGGCAATTTCTGCCTGGGTCAGGCCTTCGAGCTTCTGCCAGATGAACACTTTGCGGCAGTTGGCAGGCAACTCGGCGAGCGCCTCCTCGACGCAATCAGCCAACTGGATCGCGTGCATGTAATGCTCCGGATCATCCGCCGCTGACAGCCCAGGATCGATCGCCTCCACCTCCATGGCGCCGCGCCGCTCCTCCCGCCGATAACCGTCCACCGCAATGTTGCGCGCGGTCTGGTGCAGATAGGCCCGTGGTTGCTGCACCCCGGCGGCGTCGGATTCCAGCACCCGGACGAAGGTGTCGTGGGCCAGATCCTCGGCCAACGCACGGTTGCGCAACCGGCGCGTCCAGGTACCGACCAACTCTTCGTAGTGCTCGAAAAATCCTGATCTGCGGGGCAGCTTGGCGGTCATTGCGATGGGCCGGGGTGGCGAGGGCGTGAATAGTAATGCTTCCTATTAAGGCGAGCAATTGATTCCCTTGACCGCTGGTCTTGCGCCAGCGGTCCACCCTCGCGCAACCGCTCAAGGCATGCTTAAGGTCACCACATAATCGCCCGAACGCAGCGGCTGGCCCGCTTCATCCAGCAGTTGGTACTGTCGATCGAAATAGCGCTCGGTCGGGCTGTTGTCGGCCATCAGCCTGACCCTGACCGCAGACCCACCGAGTGCCTTGGCGCTGGCAGTCGGCGCCAACGCTTGTACCTCGATAGCGGTGCCGCGACTGGCGGGCGAGCAGTCCGTGAGATCAACCCTTCCATCCACGCTCGCCTGAACGCTACAAGCCGGCTCGACAATCGCGCCGTGAAAATGAATGACGCCTGCCTGACAGACGCTACTGAACGCAGCGACTACAGCAAAACCAATCGCCAGAACTTTGCTTTGCATGACTATCACTCCCAGTTGGATATCCACTGCATCGGCAAGCCCGGGATTTTCAGGAGTGATGGCACTTGCCAGTCACCCCGCCCGACAAATATGATAATCATTATCATTAGTACCTCATCTGCGAACCATGCCCGTGCCCCCTCCCGCCTGCCATCCCGGACTCGCCACCCTGTACCGCGAACAGCATTCCTGGCTGCAGCGCTGGCTGCGTTGCCGACTCGGCTGTTCCCACAGCGCGGCGGACCTGGCGCAGGACGTGTTCGTGCGCTTGCTGGCCAAGACCGAGGTGATCGAAGTCCAGGCCCCGCGTAGCTTTCTGGCCACCGTGGCACAGAGCGTGCTGTCCAATCACTATCGCCGGCAGAAACTGGAAAAGGCCTATCTCCAGGCCCTGGCAAACCTGCCCGAGGCACTGGCGCCGGACCTCGAGAGCCAGGCGATCATGCTCGAAACCCTGCTGGAGCTGGACGCCGTTCTGGAACGCCTGGAACTGCCTGTGCAAAAGGCATTCCTCTGGTCTCAACTGGAGGGTTTGAGCCATGGCGAAATTGCCGGGCGCTTGAAGGTTTCGATCGCCACGGTCAAACGCTACATCGTCAAGGCCGGCGCCCAGTGCATCATGCTCGACGGCGGGTGGGCCTGATGTCAGCGCAATCCTCGTCAACCGCGCAGCCGACGATTCCGATGGCCGTCGCCGAGAGGGCCATGCATTGGCTGCTGGAGTTGCAGGAGCCGCAGGTCAGCGAACAAACCCGCGCCGACTGGCTGGCGTGGCGGCAGGCCGATGCCGTGCATGAGTTGGCATGGCAGCGGGCCCAGGGCTTTGCTTCGCGTATGAGCAGCCTGCGCTCACCCGGCCAGCGTCCGCTCGCCAGCGCCGCGCTGTCGTCGACCCTGTCGCGGCGCAGCGTCCTGAAAAACCTGGCGCTGTTTCTGGCCGCCGGCGGCACGGCCTGGAGCGCCCGGGACAGCAGCCTGGCGCAGGATTGGCGCAGCGATTTCAGCAGTGCCATCGGTGAGCGGCGCACCCTGCAACTGGCCGGTCAGGTGCGGGTTCAACTCAATACCGATACCGCGATCAAGGTGCGGGTCGACAGCCAGATCCACCACATTCAGTTGCTGCGCGGGGAGATTCTGCTGGAGGCGCCAGCGGCTGCTCCTTTGTGGGTGCATAGCGCGGAGGGTCGGGTGCGAATGCTTGGCCAACAATTGGCGGTGCGTCAGCGCCAGGGTTTCACCCAAGCCAGCAGCGAGGATGGCGGTATCACCCTCCACCCCCTGGATCGGACTGACAGCGCGATCGACGCAGCAGCCGGGGAAGTCGTGAGTTTCGACCGCCTGGCCCTGCTCGCGCGTCGGCCACGCGCTCCCGGCGAACTGGCCTGGAGCCGTGGCATGATCGTCGCGCAGGGCCAGCGCTTGGCCGACTTCGTCGATGAATTGTCGCGCTACCGCCGTGGTCACTTGGGTTGCGATCCTAGTCTTGCCGAGTTGCGAGTCTCAGGCACCTTTCCACTGGATGACACCGATCAGGTCATTGCCGCCCTCGGCGAAACCTTCGACCTCGACGTGCACCACCTGACCCGTTACTGGGTGACGTTAAAGGCCAAACCCGGCCTCGGCTAAATTTTTCCAATGCGGGTGAGCCGTTTTCGTTTTTCACGAGACTTGTATCCCCAACGATCACATTCATTGGGGATACACACATGCAGCACTTGCAACAATCAGCTCCGGTCCGTCAACGCTTGATCAAGCAGCGGCTGGCTGCGGCCGTGCTGCAGGGCATCGCCTGCATGGGCGTCGCCGCTCCGTTGCTACTCGCCTCGGCGCAGGTTCAGGCGGCGCAACAGCAACTGGATTTCAACATTCCGGGAGGTCCGCTCGGCGCTGCTTTGGCGCAGTTCGGCGAGACCGCCCACCTGCTGATCAGTTACCCCGCCGAGCTCACCGAAGGCCGCGTGACCCAAGGCCTGACTGGCCGCTTCGAGATCGATAACGGCCTCGACACGCTGCTGGCCGGCACCGATCTGCAAGCCTTGCGCACGACCCAGGGCGGATATCAAATCGCCCGTCGGCAAAACAGCGACACCTTGCAACTGGATGCCCTGACCATTTCCGGCAAGGCGCCCGGTTCGACCACTGAAGGCACCGGCTCCTACACCACCTTGTCGTCCAGCAGTTCGACACGACTGAACCTGACGCCAAAGGAAACCCCGCAATCGTTGACGGTGATGACCCGCCAGCGCCTGGATGACCAGCGCCTGACCACCCTCAGCGACACCATGGACGCGACGCCCGGGATCATTGTCCTGCGTGACGGCCTGGGGGCGGAAAGTGACAGTTTCTGGTCCCGGGGTTTCGAGATCCAGAACTTCGAGATCGACGGCGTGCCCACCGTCACACGCATGGACAACTACGCCCAGAGCATGGCCCAGTACGACCGTGTAGAAGTGGTACGGGGCGCCACGGGTCTGATCAGCGGCATGGGCAACCCCTCGGCCACCATCAACCTGATCCGCAAGCGCCCAACCGCCGAGGCCCAGGCCAGCGTGACCGGCGAAGCAGGCACCTGGGACCGTTACGGCAGCGGCTTCGACGTCTCCGGACCGCTGACCGAAAGCGGCAACGTGCGCGGTCGCGTGGTGGCCGACTACAAGACCGGTGGCGCCTGGATCGACCGCTTCAAGCAGGATTCGCAGTTGCTGTACGGCATCAGCGAATTCGACCTCACTGAAGAGACCTTGCTGACCCTGGGCTTTAGCTACCTGCGCACCGACGTCGATTCGCCCCTGCGCTCCGGCCTGCCGACACGTTTCCCCGATGGCCAGCGCACCGACCTCAGTCGCTCGACCAACGCCTCGCCAGACTGGTCCTACAACGACCATGAGCAAACCAGCTACTTCACCTCCATCGAGCAGCAACTGGGCAATGGCTGGAGTGGCAAGGTCGAGTTCACCCACACCGAGAACACATTCGACGAGGTCTTCACCTACCTCAATGGCACCCTGCAGCCCGATGGCAGCGGCACCAGCCTGTTACCGGTCAAGTTTGCCGGCACGCCGCGCCAGGACAACCTCGACCTGTACCTGACCGGCCCCTTGAATCTGCTGGGCCGCGAACACGAAATCATCGGTGGCCTGACCCTGTCCAAGTACAACGAAAACGTCCCCAGCTACGGTGGCTGGCGCTATGACTACTCCGGCTCGCCGGCGGGCGCCATCGACAACCTGTTCGACTACCACGGCAACAACCCCAAGCCGGACTTCCCGGTCACCGGCAAGTCGTCCATCGACGAGACCCAGTATGCCGCCTACCTCACCGGGCGTTTCCACGTCAGCGATGACCTGAGCCTGATCCTCGGCAGCCGCCTGGTGGACTGGAAACGCGACACCGAGGACCGCCCTTACGGTGCCGATGCCAGCGAAACCCAGTCGCGGGAAACCGGGGTGTTCATTCCCTACACCGGCGTGGTCTACGACCTGACCGACGTCTGGTCGCTGTACGCCAGCTACACCAAGATCTTCAACCCGCAAGCTTCCTGGGTGCGCGACGAAAACAACAAACCGCTGGACCCGATGGAGGGCAAGGGCTACGAACTGGGGATCAAGGGCAGTCATCTGGACGGCCAGTTGAACTCCAGCCTTGCGCTGTTCAAGCTGGAACAGGACAACCTCGCCGTGTGGCAGGCCGAGTACCCAGGCAGCAACGTCTACAAGGCCGAACAGGGAACGACCTCCAAGGGCGTGGAAATGCAACTGGACGGCCAACTGGCCGAAGGTTGGCAAGTCGGCACGGGCTACGCCTACACCGTCACCACCGATGCCGACGATCAACGCATCAACACCACCCTGCCCCGCCACAGCGTGAAAACCTTCAGCACCTATCGCCTGGGCGGCGAGCTCGACAAACTGACCGTCGGCGGCGGGGTGAACTGGCAAAGCAAAGTCGGCAGCGACCTGCACACCTTCACCCAAGGCAGCTACGCCATCACCAACCTGCTGGCGCGCTACGACATCAGCAAAAACCTCAGCGCCTCGGTCAACCTCAACAACCTGTTCGACCGCGAGTACTTCAGCTATGCCGGTTACTACGGTAACTACGGCGCGCCGCGTAACCTGATGACCAGCTTCAAGTACAGCTTCTGACCCGCGACGCTGGCCCGCTCAGTCGCGGGCCAGCGTGCTAAATTGTCCGCCCCCACGTAACAAGGAGTGTTCACCGTGAAATTCGGCTACCTGATCATCTACGTCCCCGACGTCAGCGCTTCCCTCGAATTTTTCTCTGCCGCCTTTGGCCTTCCCACCCGCTTTCTCCACGAGTCCGGCACCTACGGCGAGCTGGAGACCGGTGCCACCGCCCTGGCCTTTGCCGCCGACGAACTGGCGGCGATGAATTTCCACGGCGGGCATGTGTCGGCCCACAGCAGCGCGAAACCGTTGGGCATGGAAGTCGCCCTGGTCACCGAGGACGTCCCCGCCGCCCACGCCCAGGCACTCAAGGCCGGCGCCAGCGAGATCGCTGCGCCGCAGGAAAAGCCCTGGGGCCAAACCGTGTCCTATGTGCGCTGCCCGGACGGCACGCTGGTGGAACTGTGCTCGCCCATCGCCTGATCCACACCTGAGGCCAAACACCTGACGACTGGTTAGCGAAAGCATTTGCTACGAAATATTACATGCGTCATATTATGATCGTAATAATCATCATGATCGCAGGTTCCGCCATGACCAGTCTGTCAGCCGTAGACCCGACCCTCGCCACTGCGACGGCCCCTCCTCGTACCAAGCGCCTGCTGTTGGCGGCCACTGGCCTGGCTGCACTGGTTGCGGCCGGCCTCTACACCGCCCACTGGTGGACCAGTGCACGTTTTGTCGAAACTACTGACGATGCCTACATCGGCGGCGATATCACGGTGATCGGACCGAAAGTCGCCGGGCATATCGAGCAGGTGCTGGTCAGTGACAACCAGCAGGTCAAGGCCGGCGACGTCTTGATTCGCCTCGACGCGCGGGACTACCGCGCCCACCTGGCCAAGGCCGAAGGCGCAGTCGCTGCACAACAAGCGCTGTTGGCCAATCTCGATGCCACTGAACAATTGCAACAGGCGGTGATCGGCCAGGCGCGGGCCGGGATTGACGCGGCGGGCGCGGAAACTTCCCGTTCACGCGATGACAACGTGCGCTACAAGCGTCTGGTGGGCAGCAATGCGGTCTCGGTGGAAAGTGCGCAACGGGCCGACGCCACTTTCAAGACCGCCCAGGCCCTCAGCGCCCGCGCCCAGGCCGAACTGCTGGCTGCGCAACGCCAACTGAATGTGATCACCACTCAGAAGCAACAAGCCCGCGCCGCCTTGCAGCAGGCCAGCGCCGAGCGTGACCTGGCGCAACTGAATGTCGACTACACCGAGCTGCGCGCACCCGTCGATGGCGTGATCGGCAATCGCCGGGCTCGGGTCGGCGCCTACGCCCAGGTGGGTGCGCAACTGCTCTCGGTGGTGCCCGCCAGTGGGTTGTGGGTCGACGCCAATTTCAAAGAGGATCAACTGGCGCACATGCAGCCCGGGCAACGGGTAAGCATCCGCGCCGACGTGCTGTCGGGACAGACCTTCCACGGTCACCTCGACAGCCTGGCGCCCGCCACCGGTTCGCTGTTCAGCGTGCTGCCGGCGGAAAACGCCACCGGCAATTTCACCAAGATTGTTCAGCGGGTGCCGGTGCGCATTCTGCTGGACCCGACCGACGCGGTACTCGGTCACCTGCGCCCCGGCCTCTCGGTCACCGCCGCCGTCGACACCCGCGCCGAACCTGAAACTGCTGCCGTGGCCAGCGCGCCGTGAGCAGCAGCCTCAGCGTTCCGGCCCCGGCGTTCGATGCAGCGAGCATGCGCACCGCGACCAAAGTCTTCGCCTTCGCGACCATGTGCATCGGCATGTTCATCGCCCTGCTCGACATCCAGATCGTCTCCGCCTCCCTGCGCGATATCGGCGGCGGACTGTCGGCCGGCACCGATGAGACCGCCTGGGTGCAGACCAGCTACCTGATCGCCGAAATCATCGTCATCCCGTTGTCCGGCTGGCTGTCGCGGGTGTTCTCCACGCGCTGGCTGTTCTGCGCCTCGGCGGTCGGCTTCACCATCGCCAGTCTGCTCTGCGGCGCCGCGTGGAATATCCAGAGCATGATTGCCTTCCGTGCCCTGCAGGGCTTTCTCGGCGGCTCCATGATTCCGCTGGTGTTCACCACCGCGTTCTTTTTCTTCACCGGCAAGCAGCGGGTAATCGCCGCCGCTACCATCGGCGCCGTGGCGTCCCTGGCGCCGACCCTCGGGCCGGTGGTGGGCGGTTTTATCACCGACGTCTCGTCCTGGCACTGGCTGTTCTACATCAACCTGGTGCCGGGGATCTTTGTCGCCATTGCAGTGCCGATGCTGGTGAAGATCGATCAGCCGGAGTTGTCCCTGCTCAAGGGGGCGGACTACCTGAGCATGCTGTTGCTGGCAGTGTTTCTCGGCTGCCTGGAATACACCCTGGAAGAAGGCCCGCGTTACAACTGGTTCAGCGACCAGACCATCCTCATCACCGCCTGGTTGTCGGGCCTTGCCGGGCTGGCCTTTGTCGGCCGCACCTTGCAGGTGGCCAATCCGATTGTCGACCTGCGCGCCTTGAAGGACCGCAATTTCGCCCTCGGTTGTTTCTTCTCGTTCGTCACCGGCATCGGCCTGTTCGCCACCATCTACCTGACCCCGCTGTTTCTCGGCAGGGTGCGTGGTTATGGCGCGCTGGACATTGGCCTCGCGGTGTTTTCCACCGGGGTGTTTCAGATTCTGGCGATTCCGCTGTACGCCTTCCTGGCCAATCGGGTCGACCTGCGTTGGGTGATGATGACCGGCCTGGGTCTGTTCGCGTTGTCGATGTGGGATTTCAGCCCGATCACCCATGACTGGGGTGCCAGGGAATTGATGCTGCCTCAAGCGCTGCGCGGGATCGCCCAACAACTGGCGGTGCCACCGGCGGTGACCCTGACTCTCGGGGGGTTGAGTCCGGCGCGCTTGAAGCACGCCTCGGGCTTGTTCAACCTGATGCGCAACCTCGGCGGCGCGATCGGCATTGCCGCTTGCGCGACCATTCTCAACGACCG
This sequence comes from Pseudomonas fluorescens, assembly GCF_019212185.1. Classification (NCBI taxonomy): domain Bacteria; kingdom Pseudomonadati; phylum Pseudomonadota; class Gammaproteobacteria; order Pseudomonadales; family Pseudomonadaceae; genus Pseudomonas; species Pseudomonas fluorescens. The sequence continues at coordinate 2,109,700 of NZ_CP078138.1, read as the reverse complement.
CACCAACCTGCACTTCACCCGCCTCGCCGAACACCTGAACAGCAGCCACGAAGCGCTGAACCAATGGCTGACCGAGGTCGGCGGGCGTTTCGCCGATCTCGGCCAGAGCGTCGATAGCCAGCTCAGCGCCAGCCTTAAGCAATTGTGGCTGCTGACCTACCGTGAAGCGCAGACGCAAACCTACGGCGACGCGTTTCTGATGATCATGGTTTGCTTCATCGTCGCGACGCTGATGGTGCCCTTGATGCGCAAGGTGCAACCACCGGCCGCGCCGTCAGCCGATGCCCATTGATCAAGCCTGGGGCATTTTGCGAAAGCCCACTGCCAGGCGATTCCAGGCGTTGATGGTGGTGATTGCCACCGTCAGGTCGACCATTTCCTTGGCGTCGAACTCGGCACTGACCAGCGCGTAGTCTTCGTCCGGGGCGTGGGTCTGGCTGATCAGGGTCAGGGATTCGGTCCAGGCCAGGGCCGCCCGTTCGCGGGAGGTGAAAAATGGCGTTTCGCGCCAGACGCTGACACCGAACAGCCGGCGGGTGGTTTCACCGGCCTTGAGGGCATCGGTGGTGTGCATGTCGACGCAAAAGGCACAGCCGTTGATTTGCGAGGCCCGCAGCTTGACCAGTTCGATCAGGCTCTTTTCCAGCGGCAGCCGGGAGACCGCGGTTTCCAGGGCGAGCATGGCTTTGAGGGCTTCAGGGGACGCGGTGTAGAAATCGATACGCGGTTGCATGGTATGGCTCCAGATCAGGTGGGGATGGGGCATACGTTAGCCCCGCGACCCGCCAGGACAAATAACCAATACCGGCGAAGTTGAGGATGCCAATTGCCTGGCGGGAAGAGGACGTCGAACGGTGCTTGCCGGATGTGGTCCACCCGGTTTTTTCGAGGCGCTTTATCCTCGGTGGCGCAACCACTGCATGAAGCCCTTTTTCGCCACCACCTGGGGCACCGTCTGGGTCAGGGTCTGGGCCGTGTGCAGGCGGTAATCGAGCAAGGATTTGATCGCCTCGCTGATGTCGTGGCGGGCATCGAGGCAGGGTTTCAGGTAGGCCTTGTCGATGCGATACAGGGTGCAGAAGGTCTTGGCGGAAAAGTCCGCCGGCAAGGCGCTGTCGCTGAGGATCCCGGCTTCGCCGATCACTTCGCCCGGCCCCATGCGTCCGGCCTCGATTGGCTGGCCATCGCGTTCCAGGGTCACCGAGACCACACCGGATTCGATGATGAACAGGTGGTCGCTGACCTCACCCGCCGGCAGGACCGACTCGCCGGCGCGAAAAGTCACCAACTGCATGTGCTGGCTGAAGGTGTCTTTTTCGTCCTGGCGCAGGGTCGAGAAAATGCTCGAGCTTTCCAACAGCGCCCGTGGCCGTGACAGGCCCGTCGGGGTCTCGGCCTCGGCGCTGGACAGCAGGCTGACGCCGCTGGCCTGCAAGTGCCGGAAGGCCAGGTCGAACAGCACATTTCGGGCTTCACGCTTGTGCGCCATAGCGCTGACGAAACCGCTGATCTCGTACTCCACCCCACTGCTGCTGGCGCTTTTCAGGGCCACGCTCGGTGCGGGCTGCGCCAGCAAGTGCCGACAGCCTTGCATGGCCCGCTCCAGTGCTTCGATTACCGTGAGCGGTCGCGCATGGGGGCTGACTTGCAGACTTACGGAAATGCCGAACATATCGCTGGGACGACTGAAGTTGATGATCTTGGCCTTGGCCGCCAGCGAGTTAGGAATGACCGCCATGCTGCCCTGGGCGGTCTGCAGGCGCGTAGCACGCCAGTCGATGTCGATTACCCGGCCTTCGGTGCCGTCGATGGAGATCCAGTCATCGAGTTGGTAGGGCTTGGTGGTGTTGAGGACGATCCCGGAGAACACGTCGCTCAAGGTGCTTTGCAAGGCCAGGCCGACGATGATCGCGACGGCGCCGGAGGTGGCCAGCACACCCTTGACCGGCAGATCGAGGACATAGGCCAGTGCGGCAATCACTGCAATCAGAAAAATCACCGCCCCCAGCAAATCCTGAAGCAGCCGTCCGGTGTGCCCGACCCGCTGCATCATCAGCGCGCCGATTAGCACCGTCAGGGTGCGTGCCGCAAACAGCCACCAGCCGATCTGCAATCCGGTGGCCGCCAGGTGCAGCGCCACGTTGTCCGGCCAGGGCGCGGTTTGCATCGGGTTCAAGCCTTCGTTGAACAGCACCGCGCTGAACAACGAGAAAATCAGTACCCGCACCAGCAGTTTCCAGTGGCTGCCACTGGCACTGATCAGACGCCACAACAACAGGTCGAGCAGAATCAGGACCAAGGCGCAGATCAGTGGGTGATCGGTGAACAGTGGCAGCATTGGAAAGGATCCCTGTTGCGGCTTGCCAGAAAAAATTAGGTGTTTGGAATACCGCATTCCTTGTGGGAGCGAGCCTGCTCGCGAAGATCGTCAACGATGACGAGTTTTGCCTGGATGAATGCGTCGTCTGAGCGTCTTTCGCGAGCAGGCTCGCTCCCACAGTGTTTGTTCAAGGCAAATCTGGATTCTGTGATTCACAAAATCCAGCGGCCGAGGATTATTTGCTATTGGTCAAGGTGTTGTAGCTGGTCATCAAGTTACGGTAGTCCGGAATGTGGTTGGAGAACAGGGTTCCCAGACCTTCGACGTCATTGCGCCAGTCGCGGTGCAGCTCGCAGGCCAGGCCGAACCAGGTCATCAGTTGCGCGCCGGAGGAGGACATGCGATCCCAGGCCGATTGACGGGTCAGTTCGTTGAAGGTCCCGGAGGCATCGGTGACGACGAACACTTCGAAGCCTTCGGCCAGGGCCGAGAGTGCCGGGAAGGCCACGCAGACTTCGGTCACCACGCCGGCGATGATCAGTTGCTTTTTGCCGGTGGCCTTGATCGCCTTGACGAAGTCTTCGTTGTCCCAGGCATTGATCTGCCCCGGGCGAGCGATGTACGGCGCATCGGGAAACAGCGCCTTCAGCTCGGGAACCAGCGGGCCGTTGGGACCGGTCTCGAAACTGGTGGTGAGGATGGTCGGCAGCTTGAAGTACTTGGCCAGGTCGGCCAGTGCCAGCACGTTGTTCTTGAAGCGGTCCGGCTCGATATCGCGAACCAGCGACAGCAGGCCCGCCTGATGATCGACCAGCAATACCGCGGCGTTATCCTTGTCCAGACGCTTGTAGTCAGTAGCCATTGCAGTAGTCCTCTCGTGTTATCGATGCCGAATCAGCTTCGGCGTGGGGGTACTCGGTTAACGTCGCTACGGTTGCACAAGCCTTGCAGCTCAGAGAGCGTAGCCAACATCTGGATTGGCACCACCCGCAAACCCAGGCAGGTGCCAATCGTCGCCAACAGGCGTCAGCCGTGCATCCGGCCAAAACGACCGGACTGGAAATCGGCAAACGCCTGGTGAATCTCTTGCTCGGTGTTCATCACGAACGGGCCGTGGCCGACGATCGGCTCGTCGATCGGTTCACCACTGAGCACCAGCACCACCGCGTCCTGGTTGGCTTCGAGGCTGAGTTGGTCGCCGTCGCGCTCGAACAGCGCCAACTGCCCTTCACGCACCAGTTCCTGGCCATTGACCTGCAGCGTGCCGCGAAGCACCACCAGCGCGGTGTTGCGGCCTTCGTGCAGGTCGAGGGTCAGCAACTTGCCGGCATTCAGGCGGATGTCCCAGACATCGATTGGGGTGAAGGTCTTCGCCGGCCCTTGGTGTCCGGCAAATTCACCGGCAATCAGGCGCAGGCTGCCGGCCTGGTCCTTCAGGGCGATAGTCGGGATATCTGCGTCGAGCAGGGTCTGATAACCGGCGTCGGCCATTTTGTCCTTGGCCGGCAGGTTGACCCACAGCTGGACCATCTCCAGGGTGCCGCCGCTTTTGGCGAAATCTGCAGAGTGAAACTCTTCGTGAAGAATGCCCTTGGCCGCCGTCATCCATTGCACATCGCCGGGACCGATCTTGCCGCCACTGCCGGTGGAGTCGCGGTGTTCCAGTTCGCCCTTGTAGACGATGGTCACGGTTTCGAATCCGCGATGGGGGTGTTGGCCTACGCCACGACGCTCGGTGGTTGGGGTGAATTCAGTTGCAGCGGCGTGGTCCAGCAGCAAGAACGGGCTGATGTGTTTGCCCAGGCTGTCGTAGGAAAACAGCGTACGAACCGGGAAACCGTCGCCCACCCAGTGCGCTCTTGGGCTGGTGTAGATACCGATGATGTTTTTCATGGTGCCTCCGAAGGGGGGGGGTGAGTCAGAACATGGACAAAGCTTAATTGCGCACCCTTTGCTGCGATAGACTGCAAAAATTGCCCTTAGCGTTCTATTTGGAGAACGATGGTGGAAGACCTCAACACCCTGTACTACTTCACCGAAGTGGTGGAACACGGTGGTTTTGCCGCCGCCGGGCGAGCCCTGGACATGCCGAAATCGAAGCTCAGCCGGCGTATCGCCCAGCTCGAAGAGCGCCTTGGCGTGCGGCTGATCCATCGCAGCAGCCGCCACTGTTCGCTCACCGAAATCGGCCAGGCCTACTACCAGCGCTGCCTGGCGATGCGCGTGGAAGCGGAAAGCGCCGCCGAACTGATTGAGCGCAACCGCTCCGAACCCCAGGGCCTGGTGCGCATCAGTTGCCCGACTGCACTGCTCAATTCCTGGGTCGGGCCGATGCTGACCCGCTACATGCTCAAATACCCTTTGGTGGAGTTGTTCATCGAGAGCACCAACCGCCGCGTCGACCTGATCCACGAGGGTTTCGACATTGCCCTGCGAGTGCGTTTTCCGCCGCTGGAAAACACTGACCTGGTGATGAAGGTACTGGGCAACAGCACCCAGACCCTGGTGGGGCATCCGGCGTTTGCCGAGCGCCTGTCAAAGCCCGCCTCGCCTGCCGATCTAAGTGGCCTGCCGAGCCTGCACTGGGGTGCCGCACAACGGGAATACCAGTGGGAACTGTTCGGTCCGCAGGAGGCCAGCGCGCTGATCCGCCATCATCCACGGCTGGTCACCGACGACCTGATTGCCCTGCGTACCGCTGTGCTGGAAGGCCTGGGCGTCGCCCACTTGCCGGCGGTGGTGGTGCGCGACGACCTGACGGCCGGTCGCTTGATTGAACTGGTACCGGGCTGGGCGCCCAAGTGCGGGATTGTCCATGCGATCTTCCCCTCGCGCCGCGGCCTGCTGCCGTCGGTGCGGACCTTGATCGACTTTTTGGGTGAGGAATTCAGTCAAAGCGACATCGCCTGAGCGGTCGGTTCAGGCTGGACTCGTAACAGGCGCTCAGTCAGAGCGTGCGGGATGGCAGGGCTTTTCAGGGACTGACGGGCCGGGTGTTGAGGTAGCGATCGAGGCGCTGCATGGCGTCCTGAAGGTCTTGCACGGCCTGATCCAGCACGGCGCGGTCAACGGGCTCGTTGCAGGCCTGCTCCAGTTGCTCACAGCCAATGATCAAGTTCCGCGCATTGACCATCCTGGCTCCGCCCTTGATCCGATGGGCGAGGTCGAGCAAGGCACGCGGGTCACCCTCGGCATGCGCAGCCTGCAATTGCTGGTGGTCCTGGGCATTACTGGAGGCCACTTCCGCCAGCAGATTGTCCAGCAACTCGCGATTGTTTCCGGCGAGCGACTCCAGACTGCTGAGGTCGATTTCCGCGGGGCCATTGGCTGCCGGGGCTAACGAGGTCGGGGCTGTGGGCTGGGACGTGATACCTGCCAAGGCGGCGCTCAGGACTTGCAGGCCGATGGGTTTGAACAGGCAGTTATCCATGCCCGCCTGCAGGCAGCGGAGCTTTTCTTCCGGCTGCGCATTTGCGGTAAATCCGAGGATCAGGCAGCGCTTGCGGCCACGCTGCAGTTCCTCCTCGCGGATCGCCTGCGCCAGGGCATAACCATTGAGCCTGGGCATGTTGCAGTCAGTGATCACCACATCGAACGCCTCGTCACGCCAGCTTGCCAGCCCTTGTTCACCGTCGTTGGCATCGCGCACCCGATGCCCGAGATGGCCGAGTTGCTCGGCCAGCAGCAGGCGATTGGCCGGGTAATCGTCCACCACCAGCACATTCAGCGGGCGCGGGGACTCGACGGGCGTGTCGGCGGTTCCGGGCGCGTCCGCCAGCATCGCCAGGGCCGGCAGTTGCAGGCTGACTTCGATTCGCGTGCCCAGGCCCGGCTCGCTGCTCAACTGCAAAGTTCCACCCATCATTTCGCACAGGGAACGGCTGATCACCAGGCCCAGGCCGGAGCCGCCCCGAGCGTCCTGGCCATTTCCGGCAGCTTGTACAAACGGGTTGAACAGCCGCTGCTGATCGACGTCGCTGATACCGACCCCGCTGTCTTCGATCAGCAAACGCACATTCAACTGGCCGGCAAGCGTGCCCGGCTCGACGTGCAACGCCAGGCGAACGTAGCCCTCGCGGGTGAACTTGATGGCATTGTTCAGAAGGTTGGAAAGAATCTGCTTGAAACGCATCGGGTCGACCAGCGCGTCCTGGGGGCTGTGTACATCGTATTCGACTTGCCATGACAGGTTTTTTTGCCGTGCCAGTCCTTCGAATACCTTGCTGACCGACTCGACCAGCCCACGCAGATTGGCCCGTTCCGGGGTCAGGGACAAATGCCCGGACTCGATCCGCGAGATATCGAGAATATCGCCGATCAACTCCAGCAGATGCTGCGCAGCCTCGCTCGCCACCTCAATGGCCATCCGATCGGTCACGCCCTGCTCCGCCCGCTTGGTGGCCAACTCGAGCATGCCGATCAGGGCGTTCATCGGGGTGCGAATTTCATGGCTCATGGTCGCCAGGAACGTGCTCTTGGCGCGGTTGGCATCGTCGGCGTCGACCCTGGCTTGCTGCACCTGGTCCAGTAGCACCTGGCGCTTGCGAATCAAACTGCGCTGGTAGGTGATCCAGCCCACGGCCAGCAGCAACAACAACCCGGCCGCAACGAATCCCTGAATGATCGAGGTGCGATGCCGCGACCAATAGCTGTCATCGACCGGCAGCCCGCTGCGCCAGCGGCCGGCCAACTCGTCCATTTCTTCCGGCCCAATGCTGAGCAGGGCCTTGTTGAGGATCGAGTGCAGTTCAAGCGCGCCGCGCTGGGTGGCAAAACTGATGTGCACCGGCTCGGCCCCCACAGTGCTTGCCACTTGCAGCTTGCCGCGGTATTGCCTGGCGATGATGTAGCGAGCGCTGATCAATGAGTTCAATGCCGCATCGGCACCACCACTGGCAACCAACTCCATGGCCTGGGCGGGGCTGTCTACTTCGATGAAACGCACATCCGGCGCATGGCTCAGAATCAGCTCGCGCAGGGCGTTGCGCCCGACCACCGCCACGCGTTTTCCCGCCAGATCATTCAAGGTAATGGGCGCCTTGCTGCCCAGGGTGCAGACCAGTACGTAGGGGTTGCTCAGGTACGGCCGGGTGAAGCGCAATGTCTCTTGACGCTCGATACTGGGGGTAATGACCGCCATCAGGTCCAGTTGTCCGGACTTGAGTCGCTCGATCTGCTCGTTGAATGAGTCACCGCGCAATGCCTCGAACTTCAGACCGGTGCGCAGGCTTATGCGGTCCAGTACCTGGGCACTGAGGCCGCTGAACCGGGCATTTTCATCGGTAAAGGCCAGGGGCGCGAAATTCCCCATGAAGCCCACTTTGACCGAGGGATGTCGGTCCAGCCAACGCTGTTCACTGGCACTCAATTGCACGCGCTGGGCGTTGCTGAAATGGCTGCCGGCGCTCCAGCGGCGCAGGATGGTGGTGCGCTCCTGGTCCGGAATCGCCGCCAATGCGCCATCGATGATACGTCGCAGTCGCCTGTTGTCCTGCTGCAGCGCAAACCCGAATGCATTGACTTCCATGCGCGTGAATTGCGCCAGTTCGACGTTGCTCAGGTAGTTTTTGTTGATTAGGTAACTCGCGCTGATGGAGTCACCCAGGTAGGCGTCCGCGCCACCAAATGCCACGGCGCCCATGGCGCTCAAGGTTGAGGGATAGAGTTCCAGGCGAACATTGGGATAAGCGGCCTTGATGGTCTCGGGGCGCAAGTAGTGGTCGAGCATCGCCACCCGCAGATCGGTAAGATCCGCAGTCAATCGCGCACTGTCACCCACCCGACTCACCAGTATCGGAGCGTCCTCGGCGTAAGGGCGGGACATCGTCAACCCCGAATCTGCCGCTTCAAAACCGTTGGCGGAACCCAGCAGATCTATCTCCCCCTGTTTGAGTGCGACAATCGCAGCCTCACGGGACGGGTAACGCTTGACCTCGACCGGGGTCCGCAGCAACTGGGCAATCAGCGCCGCAAAGTCCGCCGTGACGCCTTCGAAATTGTGCTCGTTGATGGTGTTTTCAAAGGGCGGGTAATCCGGGGCCGAGGTGCCCAGTCGCAGGTGCCCCTTGTCCCTGAGCCAGCGCCAGTCCGCCGGGTTCAGTTCAACCCGATAGCCTTCGACGCTTGAGCGCCCCAACAGTTGCAGAGGCTCTGGTTCAGCGGCGGGAGCGGCATGGGACCACACCAGGCTGAGCAGCAATGGAACCCGCCACCAGGCACGCATCGACAAGCTTCCTCACAGTAGATGGTTGCGCTTGGCAAAATCCCTCAGGTGTACCAGGGACTTGACGTTAAGTTTGATGATCATTCGGGTACGGTAGGTGCTGACGGTCTTGTGGCTCAGGTGCATGTTCTCGGCAATTTCCTTATTGGTGGCACCTCGGGCAAGGGATTGAAAAATCGTCAGCTCGCGGTCCGAGAGCGAGTCGATCAGTTTTTTCTCGTCGACTTCCATGCTGCTCAGGTTTACCGAACTGGTATCCAGTCGAGGGAAGTAGGTATAGCCACTCATTAGCGCCTTGATGGCGTTACACAGCTCCTGCAGGTCATTGGTTTTTTCAACGAACCCCAGAGCGCCGGCCCGGGTGCAACGCTCGGCATAAAACCGCGGCTCATTGGCCGTGAATACCACGACCCGCGTCTGGACCTTGTCACGCTGCAATCGGCTGAGAAAGTCGAGCCCGCTGAGCCCGGGCATGTTCAGGTCCAGCACCACCAGCGTGGGACAATGCTGGCGCAGCAACAGTTGTGCATCGGCAGCGTTGGACGCCTCCCGGATGTCGTGGAAGAGCGTGCGGTGGTTGGCGTCCTTGAGTGCCCCAAGAACTATTTTCAGAGCGGCACGAATTACCGGATGATCATCGACGATCAACAGTGAGCTCATGTTTATTCCTGATGTAGTACGTGTGCCTTGGCTGGCACAGCGACTGCGCAATGACTATTGCACGACAAATGAGTACAGGCTACCTGTCAGATCTGACAGTTCCGACGAGCGGCAGCCTGCAACTGGGCAAACTCAGGCGCGCAAGCCCTCTTGTTGACGGGCGTTTGCACATGTGGAAAGAGGAAGGGGTGCGTCAACCCTGAGCATCAGGCTTTCGAGGGTTTCCTGATTCGGCAACACTGCCCGGGTCATCTGGACATTGTGCCACCGCGCCGCAGGCACCGGGTTCAATCCAGCCTGGCCGGCATCGTAGATCAGGGCGTGGCGGATCTGCAGGTTATCCTGGCAGAACGCCAGGGGATCCAGGCCAGTGCCCACGGTCAGCCCGGCATTGAAGATCACCAGGTCGAAGGCTTCGCAGCCGTACTCGACGACAGTGAGCAGCTCGGCAAGCGAGTGCACGGGGGCGATTCGGTAGTAACCAAGCTGGTTGAGGCCACGTTCGATTTTCATTCGATGAAAATGCTGTTCATCGGCGATCAGGATACGCAAGGCTTTATTCGGCATAGGTGACGGACTCTGCAATGACGATGGGGCTGGCTAACACCCTGCCCTTTCAAGAACCTGTAAGACTAAGGACAATGCCCACGGCTTTCTGTAGGACTATTCCGAAAGAAACAGTTCCATTGACCACCCTGTTTTTTAATCGATCCGCATCCCATGCAGCCAGCGCATAGCACAGGGCGGCGCATCCGGAGGATGCCTACTACTCGGTCGTACTCGGACTCCAGAACGCCTGCTGCACCAACGGCGACAGGCTCAGCCGCGCCACCAGCGCATCCAGTTCGTCGCCGTCGACAGAGGTCGTGGCCAAGGTCGCCTCGATTTCCACTTCGTCACTGCCAAAGGCATGCACATCGACATCGCTGGCCGGATAGTTGCTGCGCTCAAGTTCGGCTTCCAGCAAGGCAAAAACCGCTTTCTGCGTCGAGCGTCGGGCGATGACGTAAACGATATTCGTGACCTCGGCAGACACCACATCCATCGGCTGGCGGTTGATGTTGTTGACGATAGGTCGCAGCAAGGTGTTGGCCGCCAGCACAAATAACGTGCCCAGCAGCGCTTCGAGGACCAGGTCGGCGCCGGCGCACGCCCCCACCGCCGCCGATGCCCACAGCGTGGCGGCAGTATTCAGGCCGCGTACGTTGCCCTCTTCACGCATGATCACCCCAGCGCCGAGAAAGCCGATCCCGGAGACCACGTAGGCCACCACGCGCACCGCGCCTTCGGCACCGCCCAGGCGGTTGGCCATGTCGACAAAAATTGCCGCACCGACCGCCACCAGCACATTGGTGCGCAGGCCCGCCGTGCGTTGCCGGTACTGACGCTCGAAGCCGATCAGGCCTCCGAGGATGAACGCGGCGCTGAGGCTGACCAGGGTGTCGACCAGCGAATTGAGGTTGATGTTGTTGATGGCTTGCATGGCGCTATTCCTTGCCTCGATACGGTGGCAACGGGGAGACCAACAGCCAGATACGGCCGAGCGCTGTCCCGGCACCATGGGCCAGGGCAAGTGTCGATGAAAGGGGCAAAGGGAATCGGCCGCCTGGGACCGGGATCGGGATGCCGCTGTTCGCTGTTTTTCAGCGCGACAACGGCAACAGGGATTGCGCGTTATCTTGCCGAGAAGGTGCCGGTCAGCAAAACCGGTCGACAACTGTCACTCGAACAAGTACCCACTGTGGGTCTCCGCAATTAATGAAAACGCGCGCAGCTTACGCCTCCGGTTTATTTGAGTAAACCTATGAAACAGGCAGCCTTTGACCATTCCCCGGAGCGTTCAGCGAGGGTTCAGCCGCCGGCTGCACTGACGGCGAATCAGGACGCCTGGTTTTGCGGCTTGTGGGCAACAAAACGCATCATCCACTCGGCAACCGTGGTGCCATGATGGTCCTGGGCCAGGCTGGCCACGCCCTTCTGATAGATCTGTTCGCCAAGAAATTCCTGGCGGATATCGAGCAACGCCCGCGAATAGTCGTGAATGAATTCCGGGTGGCCCTGGAAGCACAGCACCTGATCGTTGATATGATAGGCGGCGTACGGGCAGAAATCGCTGGAGGCGATCACCGTGGCGTTTTCCGGCAACTGAGTGACCTGATCCTGATGGCTGATCAATAACGTCAACTCTTCCCGCACCGGACTCATCCACGGCGCTTTGGCCGCCAGTTTATAGCTGTGAGTGCCGACGCCCCACCCCTGGGTAGCGCGTTCACTCTTGCCACCCAGCAGCAGGGCCAGCAATTGATGGCCGAAACACACACCCAGCAGCTTGTCGCCACGCTCGTAACGCGCCAACAGGTAGGTGCGCAGGGTTTCGATCCAAGGGTCGGTGCCGAACGAATCGGCCTTGCTGCCGGTAACCAGGTAGGCATCGAAGCTCAGGTCGTCGCTGGGGTATTCGCCCTGCACCACGTTATAGACGGTGAACTCGGCAGCGATCGGCTGTTGGGAAAACAGACGCTGGAACATCTGCCCGTAACCCTGGTATTGATCGACCAGTTCTGGACGCAGGTTGTCGGTTTCCAGAATGCAGATGCGTAGCGACATAAAAAATACCTGACACGATGATGGGAATAATGAACACCCCAGAGCCTGCCTCGAAACACCGTGACAAGGCAAGCCCTCCAATCCCCATCATGCGCTTAAAACAGCTCGCCCCGCGACGCTTTCGCCAGCAGCAACGCCGGCGGGGTGAAGCGTTCGCCATATTGCTCGGTCAGATACTGGCTGCGCGCGACGAAATCCTTGACCCCATACTGGTTGATGAACTGCAGCGCCCCGCCCGTCCAGGGCGCAAAGCCGATGCCGAAAATCGAGCCGATGTTGGCGTCCGCCGTCGACATCAGCACGCCCTCCTCGACACAGCGCACGGTTTCCAGGGCTTGTACGAACAACAGGCGGTCGCGCACATCCTTGGCCGGGATTTGCCGGTCGGCGCGCTCGAAACGCGCTTTCAGCTCAGGCCACAGGTGCTTCTGCGCCCCTGGCGGATAGTCATAGAAACCCGCGCCGGCCACCTTGCCTGCACGCTGATACTGGTTGAGCATCAGGTCGATCATGGCGAACGCCGGATGACTGGGCAGCGGCCGGTCTTCGGCCTCCAGGTCTTTGGCGGTCTGCTGGCGGATATGACTCATCAGGCTCAGCGAGACTTCGTCGGAAATCGCCAGCGGACCGATGGGCATCCCGGCCTTGCGCGCCTCGGTTTCGATCAACGGCGCGGCAACCCCCTCGCCAAGCATGGCAATCCCTTCGTTGGTGAAGGTGCCAAAGACTCGCGAGGTGAAGAAGCCGCGACTGTCATTGACCACAATTGGAGTCTTTTTGATTTGCAGGACAAAATCGAAGCCTCGGGCCAGGCTCTCGTCGCTGGTTTGCGCACCTTTGATGATTTCCACCAAAGGCATCTTGTCCACCGGGCTGAAGAAATGCAGGCCAATGAACTTGCTCGGATCCGGGACTGCCCGGGCGAGGCCGGTGATCGGCAAGGTCGAGGTGTTGGAGGCGATCAGCGCCTGGTCACCGACCACCTGCTGCGCCGCCGCCGAAACCCTGGCCTTGAGTTCGCGGTCTTCGAAGACGGCTTCGATAATCAGGTCGCAACCCGCGAGATCGGCATCCTGGGCAGTGGGCTGGATGCGTGCCAGCGTGATATCGCGTTGCTCAATGCTGAGCTGGCCACGGGCAACCTTCTTGTCGAGTAATGCCGCCGAATGCGCCTTGCCCTTCTCGGCCGCCGCCAGATTGATGTCCTTGAGTACCACCTCGATCCCGGCGACGGCGCTGACATAGGCTATTCCGGCGCCCATCATGCCCGCGCCCAGCACCCCGACCTTGCGCGTCACATAGGGGGCAAAGCTCTGAGGCCGCGAACCGCCGGCGTTGATCTGGTTGAGTTGGAACCAGAAGGTCCCGATCATGTTCTTCGCCACCTGGCCGGTGGTCAGCTCTGTGAAGTAACGGGTCTCGATCAACTGCGCGGTGTCGAAATCCACCTGCGCGCCCTCGACCGCCGCACAAAGGATCTTTTCCGGGGCTGGCATGCAGCCCTGGGTCTTGCTGCGCAGGATCGACGGGGCGATGGCGAGCATTTGCGCGACCTTGGGATGGGAGGGCGTGCCGCCGGGAATCTGGTAACCCTTCACATCCCAGGGTTGTTGCGGCGCGGGGTTGGCCAGGATCCAGGCGCGGGCCTTGGCCAGCAGCTCGTCACGATCAACCGCCAACTGATCCACCAGCCCAGCCTGCAGGGCTTGCGCCGCCCGCACCTTCTTGCCTTCTAGCAAATACGGCAGGGCTTTTTCCAGTCCCAGTTTGCGCACCATGCGCACTACCCCACCGCCGCCTGGCAACAGGCCCAGGGTCACTTCCGGCAGGCCGATCTGCAACGAGGGATGGTCCAGTGCAATCCGATGATGGCACGCCAGGCAGATCTCCCAGCCACCGCCCAATGCCGCACCGTTGATCGCCGCCACGACGGGCTTGCCGAGGGTTTCCAGGGTTCGCAATTGTTGCTTGAGCTCCAGCACCCGGTCGTAAAAGGCCTTGGCGTGCGCCTTGTCGACCTTGATCAGCTCGTTGAGGTCGCCGCCGGCGAAAAAGGTCTTTTTCGCCGAGGTGATGATCACCCCGGCGATCGATTCCTTTTCCGCCAACAGACGCGCCACACACGTGGCCATGGCTGCGCCGTACGCCGCGTTCATGGTGTTGGCGCTCTGGCCGGGCATGTCGATGGTCAGCACCACGATGCGGTCCTGGCCTGCTTCGTAACGAATGGCTTCATTCATGGAACAGTTCCTCGCAGTCAGGGGGCTCAAAGGCGCTCGATGATGGTGGCGATACCCATGCCGCCGCCGACACAGAGTGTGGCCAGGCCATAGCGTTGCTGGCGCACCTCCAGTTCATCAAGCAAGGTGCCGAGAATCGCGCAGCCGGTAGCACCCAGCGGATGACCCAGGGCAATCGAGCCTCCGTTGACGTTGACCTTGGCCGGGTCGACGGCCATGTCCTTGATGAACTTGAGCACCACCGAGGCGAAGGCTTCGTTGACCTCGAACAGATCGATGTCTTCAACCCGCAACCCGGCCTTGGCCAAGGCCTTGCGCGTCGCTGGCGCGGGCCCGGTGAGCATGATGGTCGGGTCGGTGCTGGTGACGGCGGTGGCGACAATTCGCGCACGCGCCTGCAAACCCAGGGCTTTGCCCTTGGCTTCGGAGCCAACCAGCATCAGCGCAGCGCCGTCGACGATCCCCGAACTGTTGCCCGGCGTATGCACGTGGTGAATCCGTTCGACATGGCTGTAGACCCGCAGCGCGGTGGCGTCGAAACCCATCTGGCCGATCATTTCGAAACTCGGCTTAAGCTTGCCCAGGCCTTCGAGCGTCGAGTCGGCGCGAATGAATTCGTCATGATCAAGCAACACAATGCCGTTCTGGTCCTGCACCGGCACCAGGGATTTGCTGAAGGAGCCATCTGCCCGGGCGCGAGCCGCCTTGAGTTGGGATTGCAGGGCGAAACGGTCGACGTCCTCGCGGCTGAAGCCTTCAAGCGTGGCAATTAGATCAGCGCCGACGCCCTGCGGAGTGAAGTGCGTGTGCAGGTTAGTCTGTGGGTCCATCGCCCAAGCCCCACCGTCGCTGCCCATGGGGACCCGCGACATTGACTCGACGCCACCGACCACCACCAGGTCCTCGAAGCCGGAACGCACTTTCATCGCGCCAAGGTTGACCGCCTCAAGGCCCGAGGCACAGAACCGGTTGATCTGCACGCCGGCGACGCTGACATCCCAATCGGCCACCAACGCGGCGGTCTTGGCGATGTCAGCCCCCTGATCACCCACCGGGGTGACGCACCCCAGGACGATGTCATCGACCTGACTGGTATCCAGTTGCGTGCGCTGTTGCAGCGCCGCCAACAGACCGGCCAGCAGACTCACCGGTTTGACGCTGTACAGCGCACCGTCGGCCTTGCCACGGCCACGGGGAGTGCGTATCGCATCGAAAATCAAGGCTTGGGTCATGACATCCTCGTAGGGCCAGGCAGGCAGCAGGTCAATGAAACGTCACCTTATGCCGTGCGACGTTGGATTCAATGACTCAAGCGCTCAATAACCTTGACGTCGACGCTCAGACGAACGGTAGTCAGCTATCGGGTTAACCGTTTCAGGACGGCGGACTGTCTAGCAAAAGGGCGGCACAGCAGCTGGCAATAGGCCTTATGCGCTTTTAGAAACTTTCCGCACCAAGCTGATATGAAATGGATCTAAACCGCAGCCCGTGCGGCCCCTAAGGTAAGAGTACGAGGTTGTCGTCGGGTTTTGCCGAGGCCCCCGTACCCAGAGAAGTAAGAAAAAGCGCTTTGCCGTCATGGAGAAATGCAGGCAAGCATTCGACGCTCAGGAAATAACAAAAAAGGCGGTCAGCCATGTTCAAACAACCAAAAGTGCGTCAAGCCGGGCTCATTCTGTTCGCCACTACCCTGCTGCTGATTTTGCCGAACCTGACGAAGGTCATCGGATAAGCCAGCGCCCACAACTTATGCTCTCCTACGCAATATCTGCTGTGTCCGCTGTTCGAGCTATCGTGCCTGTGCCAACCTTCACGGCATAACCACGACCGGATGGCGATCACGTGAAAACCCTACTCTTCCTTGCCGCCCTGTTGCTTGGCCTGCCTTTACAGGCCGCGCAACTGGTGCTGGACCTGGGCAACGGCAGCCGCACTTGGCAGACCCGGGAATTGCTGCAATTGCCGCAGGCGCGAACCATCACCGTCACTGACGATGTCTCCTACAAACGCGACATGCAGTACCGCGCCGTACCGCTGGCGGTCCTGCTGGCGGGTATCAAGGATTCGGACCACTTGCAGGCCGTGGCCCTGGACGGTTTTGCCGCCGAACTGCCAGCCGCACCGCTCATGAATACCCAAGGCGCAAAGGCATGGCTGGCCATCGAGGACCCGGCGCAACCCTGGCCGCCCCTGGCGAGCGGCAAACCCAGCGCAGGGCCGTTCTATCTGGTGTGGACCCACCCGGAAATCGGGCATATCAGCCCTGAACAGTGGCCCTTCCAGGTCGCCAGCATCAAGCGCCTGGCTGCCGTTGCCGAACGCTTCCCTGCCCTGCTGCCTGACCCGGCCCTGGCCGCCAATGACCCAATCAATCAAGGCTTCGCCCTATTCCAGAAGAACTGCTTGGCCTGCCATCGCCTTAATGGCGCGGGGGACGCGCAATTCGGTCCGGACCTGAACATTCCCTACAGCCCCACTGAATATTTCGGCGCCGAATTCCTCACCCGCTACATTCGCGATCCGCAGAGCCTGCGCCAATGGCCGCAGGCGAAGATGCCGGGCTTCTCCACCGCGGTGTTGCCAGACGCCGAGTTGCAGATGCTCGTCGACTATCTGCGGCACATGGCCGGGCGCAAAACCAATCCCTGATGGTCGACTATTGCTGCTGCACGGTGATCACCGGCAGCGGCATGGGCGAGACAAGTACCTTGGCGTGCATCTGCTCGTAGCCGCCGCCGCGACGCATCCCGCGCACCGGGCAGGCGTCCAGGTAATCGAGGCCGACTGCCAGCTTCAAATGACGCTCCGGCCGGGCCAGTTGGTTGGTGACGTCGAAGCTGTACCAGGCATCGTCGATCCAGGCTTCGGCCCAGGCATGGCTGGCCAGATGCTCGCTGTTTTCACTGTACAGGTACCCCGACACATAACGCGCCGGAACCCCGAGACTGCGGGCGCAGGCGATAAACGCGTGGGCGTGATCCTGACAGACACCTGCGCGTCCGGCGAAGGCGTCCGCGGCGCGGGTTTCCACCGCGGTAGAACCAGGTGTGTAGGTCATGTGTCGGTTCAGACCGTGCATCAGGTCGATCAGCGCGCTGCGGTCTCGCCGTTGCTTACACTGCTGTTCGGCGAATGCACGCAAGGCCTCATCCGCCTCGGTCAAGCGGGTGAACCGGAGAAAGGGCAACGCCGATTGCTGTTCGTGTTCAGCCTCGCGCTGCTCATCAATCTCGACCAGCCCGCGCGCGCCAATGATGATCGCATCGTGCGGTTCGTCCAGCGTCAGCACATGCAGGATATTGCCGAAGGGGTCGAGTTGGGCGCGCACCGGTCGCGGCAGCTCCAACTGCCAACTGAGTACGTGCTGGCGCTCGCTGTCGTGGGGCGTCAGGCGCACATACTGAATGCTCGCTCGCACCTGATCATCGTAGTGGTAGGTGGTTTCGTGGCTAATGGAAAGTCTCATGCCGCCTCCAGGTAGGAACTGTGTATGGCGTTGCCCAACTGGCGCACCAGCGGGATGAACTCGTTCAGCCAGGCGTGCAGCCCTTCGTCGAGGATTTCGTTGATTCCGGTGTAGCGCAGGCGTGCGTCCATTTCCGCCGCGAGGCGTTGCGCCGGCCGACCGTTGATACCGGGAAGCTGGGCGAGGATCTGATCGATCTCCTCGGTGCAGGCGCGCAACGAACGCGGCACGTCGGCCCGCAGCAACAACAGCTCGGCGACCTGACGGGCGCCCGGTGCATCGCGATAGATTTCGGTGTAAGCCTCGAATGACGACAACGCCCGCAACAAGGCGCTCCACTGGTAGTAAGCGTGAGCAGTGCCATCACTGACGGCTTCCGCCTGGTCGCCGGCCATTTCGTAGCGCGCATCCAGCAGTCTCAGGGTGTTGTCGGCGCGCTCGACGAAGGTCCCCAGACGAATGAAACGGAAGGCATCGTTGCGCATGATGGTGCCGTAGGAGGCACCGCGAAACAGGTGCGAACGCTCCTTGATCCACTCGCAAAAGCGGCTCATGCCATAGCGACCCAGGCCCTGCTCGGCAATGCCGCGTATTTCCAGCCAGGTCGCGTTGATGTTTTCCCACATGTCGGCGGTAATTCGCCCACGCACTGCATGCGCACTGGCCCGCGCCGCGCCCAGGCAGCTGTAAATGCTGGCGGGATTGGCCGCATCGAGGGCGAAGAAGTGCAGCAGGCGCTCGGCGTGCAGCGCCCCGTGGCGCTCCAGGTAATCGTCCAGTGTGCCGGTGATCAGCAAGGGCATTGCCAGTTCATGCAAGCCGTCGCCGCGGCCGTCCTGCGGCATCAGCGACAGCGAATAGCTGATGTCGAGCATCCGTGCGAGGTTTTCCGCCCGCTCCAGATAACGCGACATCCAATACAGGTCCGAAGCAGTTCTACTCAACATGGCAAGTTTCCTTCAATCCTCGACGACCCAGGTGTCCTTGGTGCCACCACCCTGTGAGGAGTTGACCACCAACGAGCCCTCACGCAGCGCGACTCGGGTCAATCCGCCAGGCACCACGCGGGTTTCACGCCCGGACAGGACGAACGGCCGCAGGTCGATATGGCGCGGCGCGATACCGTTTTCGACAAAGGTCGGGCAGGTCGACAGCGATAACGTCGGTTGGGCGATATAGGCGTGCGGCTTGGCCTTGATCCGTGCCCGAAACAGTTCGATCTCTGCGGCTGTCGCAGCGGGGCCGACCAGCATGCCGTAGCCCCCGGACCCCTGGGTTTCCTTGACCACCAACTCCGGCAGATGGGCCAGCACGTGTGACAGCTCCGATGGATTGCGACACTGCCAGGTCGGCACGTTTTGCAGGATCGGCTCTTCGTCGAGGTAGAAACGAATCATCTCGGTGACATACGGATACACCGACTTGTCATCTGCCACTCCGGTGCCGATGGCATTGGCCAGCACCACGTTACCGCTGCGATAGGACGACAGCAGCCCCGGGACCCCGAGCATTGAATCCGGATTGAAGGCCAATGGATCGAGGAAGGCATCGTCGAGGCGTCGGTAGATCACATCGACGGCCTTCGGCCCATCCGTGGTGCGCATGAAGACTTTGTCATCACGCACGAACAGATCCGCGCCCTCCACCAGTTCCACGCCCATTTCCCGGGCAAGGAAGGCGTGCTCGAAGAAGGCACTGTTGAAGCGCCCCGGGGTCAGCACCACGACACTGGGGTCATCGATGGGGCTGGAGCTTTTCAGTGTGTCGAGCAACAGATTGGGATAATGATCGATGGGTGCAATACGCTGCGCGGCGAACAACTCCGGGAACAGGCGCATCATCATCTTGCGGTCTTCGAGCATGTAGCTGACACCGCTGGGGGTGCGCAGGTTGTCCTCGAGCACGTAGTAGGTGCCATCGCCGTCGCGTACCAGGTCGACGCCAGAGATATGCGAGTAGATATCGCGATGCAGGTCCAGACCCTGCATGGCGAGCTGGTATTGCTCGTTGGCCAGTACCTGTTCCGGGGCAATAATGCCGGCCTTGATGATCCGCTGCTCGTGGTACAGGTCGGCGAGGAACATATTCAGGGCCTTGACCCTTTGTATGCAGCCACGCTCGACGATGCGCCACTCGCTGGCGGGAATGCTGCGGGGGATGGTATCGAAAGGAATCAGGCGCTCGGTGCCCTGCTCGTCGCCGTAAAGGGTGAAGGTAATACCGGCGCGATGAAACAGCAGATCGGCCTCGCGTCGGCGTTGTGCCAACAGCTCGTCAGGCGTTTCGGCCAACCAACGGGCGAATTCCCGGTAGTGCGGACGGACCTGGCCACCCGCGTCGTACATCTCGTCAAAATAGGTGCGGATCATGCCGTACTCCTTGTCACTCGGACACTTTGCCTTCGCAAGGCCCGTGCCAGCGGCAATAACCCTTCAATTTCAATAGGTTGCTTGATGACGCCGCAAGCACCGCACCATTCCTGTGCAGTGGATGCTCCAACCTGAACGCCAACGCTCCACGGAATGGCAATGAGGATGGCTATTAGGAGCATAGCCACAGTTCATTTCACTGCTCGCCGGCGCTTGCCGATAATTGTCCTACCTCGCAGAACGCAGCTGTCCGACAGCGTTCTGCCCACCTCTCTTCCCTTTTGGCCACCTGCTCAGGTGGCTTTTTTTTATCCGGCTTTTTCCTGCCCATACGAAAACGGCTGACCCAAGGGTCAGCCGTCGCTGCATAGTGTCGCTGTTCATGATGTTATGCGAGTTGCCCTCGTACCTCGTGCTTGACACCCCAGCCCTCGATAATCCCACCCAAAGGCTCTACCACCGCTTCAAAGTCCTGTTCAAAATCGCCGATTCCGCCATAGGTGGCGAACATCACCTTACTCAGTTCCAGATACCAGGCGCCGTCGTCACGCACACTGATCTGTGCATTCAAGGACTCACCGCGAAACTGCCCTGCCGCCCTGCGTGCCCGCTCCTCGTCGGGGAAAATGGCGTAGAACTCGATGGGATGGAACCGTGAAAAATCAAAACCGCCTTCTTTCATGCGGCGCAGCACGCTGCTGCTGATGTCTTCTTGATAGGCTGTGCTCATGAAACGTCCTCCGCAATCAGATGGATAGACTTTCCGTACTCCCTGCACCTTTCTGGCGAGTGCTGCGGCAACCCGGTTGCCGCCGGGAAACAAGCATGTAGCTGACAAGACCAGACCTTAGCGATCCATTCGCTGATCTCGAATGCAGAGTAGCCCCAAGTCAGAGCGGCTGCCAAGGCCTGAATCGGGAGGGGTCAAGGAATCGGGGTGATCGCGAGGATTTGAATGCTGTTCTGGGTTTTAAGGCTTTTGACCGTCGGTTCGGCGGTGCGACCTTCCAGGTCATTGAGATCCAGCTCGGCCGAAACCGGGAGCAGTTTGGCGCGAATCAACTGTGCCGCCTTTTCCATGTCCGGTTTTTGCTCGCAGTCGAATTGCTCGACGCTTTGCTCACCGTGATCATCAACAAAGGTGATTTGCCACTTTTGCATCGCTGCCTCCTCGGCAAAGCCCGCCAATGGGCTTACCTGTATCTCGACCGCGAAGGATCGGAAATCGTTCCCGGCGTCAGCAGCGCCGGAACGGAAAAACCCGTTCCGGCACAGGATGCTTATTTCTCGGCGCGCGCCTTCAAGGCCTTGAGGGTTTCGAACGGGGCATCGACCACGAACTTGTTGGCAACCATTGCCGGTACGCTGCCACCTGGCTCGGTGTGCACTTGATAAGTCACTTCGACCTGATCGCCCTTGGGCACGAACTTCCAGAAGCCTTTAACCTGAGTAACACGAACGAAACCTTTCTCTTCGGGAATGTACTTGGGCACGCCTTCGAGGTTGCGGGTCAGGCTGCCATCGGCGTTCTCGACGGTGGTCACGTGCAGCACCGAATCACGCGGGGTGACAGGCCACGGCGTATTGAATTGGGTGTAGGTCCAGCTCTGGTCGCCTTCATGCTTGAGCAGCTTCTGCATTTTGCACTCATGAATCCAGGTGCAGGCACCCGCCACGTCTTCCTGCAACGCGCGCAGCTTGGCGACCGTGGTCTTCATCAGGGTCACGCCCTGGTAAGACTTGTAGTCGGAGCCCGGGATTTCACTCAGGGAAATCTTGATCCCGTCTTCATTCTTGGCGACTTTCCAGTCTTCAGCCTGAGCCATGGTCGAGGCCAGCACGGCGGTCAAACCACACAACACAGCGATACGATGCAGCGAACCCATAGTCTTGTTCCTTATTGTTGAAGTTCCGTTCGTTGAACACACTACGCCGCGGTCATCTGCTCCCACCATCCGATCAGCGTGATGGCCTCTTCCTGGCTGGTGCCACAGACTTCGATATCCGCCTGAAACGCACCGCAGACTGCCGGCCGCTCGGGTTGACCGAAAATCCTGCACAGATTATCGACAGAAAGTTGCACACAACGTTCGCCCGCCGGCTTGCCATTGGGCATGCCCGGGATCGGGGTACTGATGGAAGGGGCTATGCAGCAAGCGCCGCAGCCTTCTCGGCACTGCATGACGACAACCTCAAGATGGGTAATGTGTTGAATGACGGGGACAAGAGTACGCCCTTAAACAGCCGTTTGAAATTGTCTGTCCAAGGGTTTTTCGCGCATTTGTGCGTGACCGGTCAGTCTTGCGACAAAGTCTCTGGCCGGCAGGTCACACCTGCCGTCGGGTTTTACTGATTGAACTGGAATTCCAGGGCTGCACCCTCGATTTCCCGATGATCTTCGTTGCGCATCTGCAACTGCAATTCGTTGGAAATCAACCGGCCATTGAGCTGAAATTTACCGTCTTCCTTAGGTTTCTCGCCAAACAAGGGCGGCAACAATGGCGTGCGTTTTACGAGTGGAACCGAACCCAGCGGCTGCAATTGCCTGACCATCTCGGGCGGCAAGCTCAGATCGACTTTGGTGGACGGCAAGTCAGTGGTTCTCACCAGTTCGCTGGCCGATTTTGATTTCGAGGCAATGGGTGGACGCTTTTTCTGCGGGGCAGCTTTTTTCGTGGCGTCGTTTTTTTTCACTGGTACCGCTTTTTTTACCGACTGCTCCCGGGGCGTGGCAACCGGCTTGTCTGCAGCGTTGGCAGCCAAAATGAAGCCCCCATCGAAGACACTCAGCAGACAGGCCAACACCATACCAATGGGGAAAATCGCTTTCATGAGCCTTACAGCACTAACGGCAGAGGGCCATATGCTCGCTTGTTGGAGGACCGCTGACAAGCAGGTAATGCCAGTCAATCTCAAAAACCACTGGCTGTTTCCTGGCACAGCTGTGTGGCCAGCATCCCCAGGGTCATCAACGTCCGTTCGGCCTCCCGATTCCACGGGATCCCGCAGTTGAGCCGAATACAGTGGTTGAACTGTTCGGTGTTACTGAAAATCAGCCCCGGCGCGATGCTGATCCCCTGCTGCAGGGCACGCACGTGCAGTTCCTGAGTATTGACCCGCCCCGGCAAACTGACCCAGAGAATGAAGCCGCCCGTGGGTCGGGTCATTTGCGTGCCTTCCGGGAAGTACTGCTGCACCGCCAACTGGAACGCACTGAGGTTCTTGCGGTACTCCTGACGGATGTAGCGCAAGTGCCGGTCGTAACCACCATTCTCCAGGTAAGCGGCGATCGCCATCTGCGTGACGCTACATGCCGAATGGGTGCTGAAGGTCTGCAGACGCTGAATTTCCTGCTGATACTTGCCGGCGATCATCCAGCCGATGCGCACACCGGGTGACAAGGTCTTGGAAAAGCTCGAGCAGTAGATCACCCGATCCAGCCGGTCATAGGCCTTGAGGGACTTGGTGCGCCCCTGCTCGAACATCAATTCGCCGTAGATATCGTCTTCGACCACCTGAATGTCGAAATCCGAGGCCAGGCGCAGCAGTTGTTTCTGCCGTTCTTCCGGCATGGTTCCACCCAGCGGATTGCTCAGGCGCGTGGTCAGCACCAGCGCCTTGATCGACCACTGGTTGGCCGCCAGTTGCAGAGCCTCCAGACTCATACCCGTGGACGGGTCGCTGGGAATCTCGATGACCTTGAGTCCCAGCAGATCGGCCAATTGCAGCAGGCCGTAATAAGTGGGTGATTCAGCGGCGATAAGGTCGCCCGGGCGAGTCAGCACTCGCAGGGACATCTGCAGGGCGTCGACACAGCCGTGGGTAATGACCACTTCAGAGGGATCGACCACCACCCCTGCATCGCGCATGCGAATGGCTACCTGACGGCGCAGCGGCTCAAAACCCGGGCTGAACATGTAGCTGAACGCCCGCGGGCTGTGAAAGCGCGTGACCTTGGCCAACTGCTGGTGCAATGCCCGCACCGGCAGGTAATCGACACTGGGCACCGCAGCACCCAGGGGAAAGACCCCTTCACGACGGGACTCCACCAGCACCTGCTGGATGATGCTGCTGCGTGTCACCAGCCCCGGCCGTTCGACCCGGGCAATGTCCGGCGTCGGCGCGGTGAGCGCGGGGGTCTGGTGCACGTAGTAACCCGACTGCGGACGCGCGCGAATCAAGCCCTGGTCTTCCAGGTTGGCATAAGCCTGGAGCACCGTGGCATGGCTGACGTTGAGTTGCGAACTCATTTTGCGCACCGAAGGCACACGTTCGCCGGGCTGATAGACGCCGCGCCGGATATCCTCAGCGAGCTGCTGAGCGATACGTTGATAGAGCAGAAGATTGGTCATGACGCGGCACTCGATTGCACGGGCGTTTTATTTTTGTAGGTACAGTTTCAGCACAGTTTCAAAGTGTACGGGAACAGTTACCACAATAATCGAGCGTACCGCCCAGTGTCAGCAAAAACTGTACGGTTTTGTGCACCGATTGGCAGGCGAAAAAAAACCCGGCGTCTCAAGGAGAGCCGGATTTTCCAGTAACGCTGACCTTAGCGGGCAGCGCCGAGCTGGCCTTTTTCGTCGGAGAAAACGATTTCGACGCGACGATTCTGCGCCCGCCCCCGCTCCGAAGCATTGGCTTCGACCGGGTATTCATCACCATAGCCTTCGACTTGAATGCGTTTGTCGTCAATGCCCAGGTCCATCAGCATGTCCGCTACCGCCTGGGCCCGATCCCGGGACAGTTTGCGGTTTTCCTGCTTGCCACCGGTGCTGTCCGTGTAGCCCTCGATGCGCACCACACGCTTGGGATTGAGCTGGAGGAACTGGACGATCTTCAGCACAGTGCGATTGGCCGAGCTTTTCAGTTCAGCCTCACCGGTGTCGAACAGCACATCACCGAGGGTCATCACCAGACCGCGATCAGTCTGGGTCGTGGCCAGGCTGATGATCTGCTCTTCGAGCCATTTACCCTGCTGTTGCACGCTCAGCAGCTTGGCCTCGCGCAACGCCAGTTGCAGGCGCTGGCGCTCCAATTCGAGCTTGGCGGCACGTTCCTCGTTGAGCGCTTTCTCGGTGTGCTGACGGGCGATTTCGCTGTAGCGCTGGCTGAGGTAGGCATAGTGCTGCACGTCCGCACCGCTGCCCCAGTAGCTCGATAGACGATCGGCGCGGGCCAGCGATTCGCCGGCACGGATCACGTCCTTGGGCGCAATGCGCAGGACATTCGAATCCTCCTTGACCTTCTGGAAGTCAGCGTTGGCCTGTTGCAGGGAAGCATCGCTGTGCTGCCCCGCGCAGCCGTAAAGACCGATCAGCAACAGGCTGCCGAGCACACCCATTTTCGCATTCATTGAGCGTCCCCCAGTTGCTTGCGCAGGCGGGCAATACGGGTGTTGAGCACGTTCAGCTGTTCCTCGCTCTTGAGGGTCAAAACCTTGGCTTCGGCCAGCCGCGCATCCAGCTCGGCCTGTTCGGCCTGCATGCGGGCATCCTTGAACGATTGGTCGGCCATGTCGGCCTGGGCCTGGGTGTATTTGCCCTCGGCCAGTTTCAGCTCGGGCACTTCATCGGCCGTGGCACCCACGGCGGTGGCCTGCTCCAGGGTCTGGGCGGTCAGGCGCATTTGCTCATTCGGCGCCGGATCGGCGGCACAACCTGCCAGAGCCACAACGGCCAAGGCAGCGAAAAGAGGTCGAATAGTCACTAAAAATCCCTACTGTTTTAAGGCGCTGACGGGCTGTTTCAAATGTGCTTTCCAGCGCTCCAGATTGCGCTGCAGCACGGCCTCCGTCAGACCGGACGCGGGCAATTCTGTCATCTTTTTGGCCAACTGTCCGCGCAACCATGGATCGTTGCACGCCGAGTTGTGGGAAATGGCCAGGTACAGCCCAGGTTTATCTACTGCAGGCGAGTAGGCTTCAACGTCCTTGGCAATGCCCAGGGTCTGAGTCATGGCCATGCCCGCGTAACGACCGGCGAGGACAAACTCGACCTCACCCAGCACCAGCTTCTGGAATGCCTGAGTCAGGTTTGGCGTACTCACCAGGGTCAGTTGAGACTGGGCGAACGCCTCGAAATCCTGGGTCAGTCGCGCTTGCTGCGACAGCGCACCGACATGCCCGATCAAGTCCTGCGCCGTCGCGTAATCCAGGGTCGAACCATTGCGGGTCCAGACCAGATAGTCGTTGCTGGTCAACGCCGGGTGAATGTAGTCCAACGCCTCCAGTTGGCGGGTGGTCAGCGAGGCGTCAGCGAGCATGTCCATGCGCCCGCTGCGCACTTCCTCCAACGCTTCGGAGCGCTTGCCGGCATAACGCAATTCGACCTTGAGCCCCAACTCCTGGGCTACTTGCTGCAGCAGATCGGCATTGGCACCGATCAGGTGCGTCGGGTCCTGCGGGTCTTGCCACAGGTACGGCGGCGCATCGGGGCTACCGGTGACCACCAGCCGCTCGCACTTGCCGGCGGCGCTCGCCACAACCGGCAACAGTGCCAGGCCCAGGCACAGCGACCGGCCACTCCAGCGACGCAAATCCATGGCGTATCTCTCCCCGGTAAAATCGTCGAAATAAAAAAACCCGGCCAAATGGCCGGGCTCTTTATAAGTGAAGCCGCTGGATTAGACCAGCTTCTCCAGCTCAGGGATGGCTTCGAACAGGTCCGCCACCAAGCCGTAATCGGCCACCTGGAAGATCGGCGCTTCTTCGTCCTTGTTGATCGCAACGATCACCTTGGAGTCTTTCATGCCGGCCAAGTGCTGGATCGCGCCGGAGATACCGACGGCGATGTACAGCTGTGGAGCAACGATCTTGCCGGTCTGACCGACCTGCATGTCGTTGGGTACGAAGCCTGCGTCCACTGCCGCGCGGGAAGCGCCAACAGCAGCGCCCAGCTTGTCGGCCAGGGCGTACAGGTGTTTGAAGTTATCGCCGTTCTGCATGCCGCGGCCGCCGGAAACGACGATCTTGGCAGCGGTCAGGTCCGGACGATCGGACTTGGCCAGTTCTTCACCAACGAAGCTGGAAGTACCGGCGTCGTGAGCAGCAGCCACCGATTCAACGGCAGCCGAACCACCTTCAGCGGCAACCGGGTCGAAACCGGTGGCACGCACGGTGATCACTTTCACTGCAGCGTTGGACTGTACGGTCGCGATGGCGTTACCGGCGTAGATCGGACGCTGGAAGGTGTCAGCGCTGACCACGGCGATGATCTCGGAGATCTGGTCAACGTCCAGCTGCGCGGCAACGCGTGGCAGGATGTTTTTGCCGTTGGAAGTAGCGGCAGCCAGGATGTGGCTGTAGCCCTTGCCCAGCTCGGCTACCAGCGGCGCAACGTTTTCCGGCAGTTGGTGAGCGTAGGCAGCGTTGTCGGCCACCAGTACTTTGCTCACGCCAGCGATTTTTGCAGCGGCCTCAGCCACGGCACCAACGCCCTGACCCGAAACCAGTACATGCACGTCACCACCGATTTTGGCGGCAGCGGCCACGGTGTTCAGCGTAGCCGGGGCCACTGCTTTGTTGTCGTGTTCAGCGATTACCAAGATAGTCATGATTAGATTACCTTCGCTTCGTTTTTCAGTTTCTCGACCAGTTCAGCCACCGACTTGACCTTGATACCCGCGCTGCGTGCAGCAGGCGCTTCGACTTTCAGGGTTTTGTTGGTGGAGGCGGTGGAAACGCCCAAAGCATCAGGAGTCAGCGTTTCAAGCGGCTTCTTCTTGGCTTTCATGATGTTTGGCAGGGACGCATAACGCGGCTCGTTCAAACGCAGGTCGGTGGTGACGATCGCTGGCAGTTTCAGGGAAACCGTCTGCGCGCCGCCGTCGATTTCGCGAGTCACGGCAACGCTGTCGCCATTGACTTCGACTTTCGAAGCGAAAGTGCCCTGACCGTAGCCGCTCAGTGCAGCCAGCATCTGGCCAGTCTGGTTGTTGTCACTGTCGATGGCTTGCTTGCCCAGGATCACCAGCTGTGGCTGTTCCTTGTCGACAACAGCTTTCAACAGCTTGGCAACGGCCAGGGAAGTCAGATCTTCGGCGGATTCGACGAGGATGGCGCGGTCGGCACCCAGAGCCAGCGCGGTACGCAGTTGCTCTTGAGCGGTGGACGGGCCGATGGAGACGACGACGATTTCAGTCGCAACACCCTTCTCTTTCAGGCGTACGGCTTCTTCCACTGCGATTTCGCAGAAAGGGTTCATCGACATCTTGACGTTAGCGAGATCGACGCCGGAGTTGTCCGCTTTGACGCGAACCTTGACGTTATAGTCGACCACTCGTTTGACAGCTACAAGAACCTTCATGGATTCCTCGTTACTCTCCGGTGAAAAGAAAGTCGCCTAGGCGAACCTGGTGGTTGAGCTCAACGGCGCAAGGGCACCTCTAAAAACGCCGGCAGTGAATGGGTGACTCCGCTCACGGGCTCAATGACCGTTCGTCAGGGGTGACTGACGAGTCATTGCCTTGCATGGCGTGTAAACTGCGCAGCGAACTCTTTCTGCACGTCACCTTGTATTGCCTTCGCCCTGTCTTTAGAGGTGCTCTTGAAACCAACAGCCAGCCTACGGCGAGCGCAAAACCGCCCGTATCTTGACCGGAACACCCATTCCGGTCAATACGGCAAAACGGTCAGTTATCAGCCGCGCGTCTTTGATTTATCAGGCTTCCAGCAAATTCAAACAAACGTTTGTATTGGACGCTGAGAGTGGTGTAGATATAATGCGCCACCCAGAGAGAAGGGTGAGCCATCGATTGTCCACTGGCCGGCGTCACGGAGCAATCCGTTGATGCGACACCAAACCTCCAATTAGAAAAAAAACTGTTGAGCCTTGAGTAGGAGATAACCTGTGGAACGCGAATACATGGAATTCGACGTGGTCATCGTCGGTGCCGGCCCCGCTGGTCTTTCCGCCGCCTGCCGATTGAAGCAGAAGGCCACCGAAGCCGGTAAGGAAATTAGCGTCTGCGTGGTCGAAAAAGGCTCCGAAGTCGGCGCACATATTCTGTCCGGTGCGGTGTTCGAACCTCGGGCGCTGAACGAATTGTTCCCCGACTGGAAAGAGCTCGGCGCCCCACTGAACACGCCGGTCACCCGCGACGACATTTTCGTGCTGAAAAATGCCGAAAGCGCGCAAAAAATCCCTGACTTCTTTGTGCCCAAGACCATGCATAACGAAGGCAACTACATCATTTCCCTGGGCAACCTGTGCCGCTGGCTGGCCCAGCAGGCCGAAAATCTTGGCGTGGAAATCTACCCAGGCTTCGCCGCCCAGGAAGCGCTGATTGACGAAAATGGCGTGGTGCGCGGGATCATCACCGGCGACCTCGGTGTCGATCGCGAAGGCCATCCGAAAGACGGCCTGTACACCCCAGGCATGGAATTGCGTGGCAAGTACACCCTGTTCGCCGAAGGCTGCCGTGGCCATATCGGCAAGCAACTGATCAAGCGCTACAACCTGGACAGCGACGCCGACGCCCAGCACTACGGCATCGGCCTCAAGGAAATCTGGGAAATCGACCCGGCCAAGCATCAGCCAGGCCTGGTGGTCCACACCGCCGGCTGGCCGCTGGACATTATGGGCACTGAAAACACTGGCGGTTCGTTCCTTTATCACCTGGAAAACAACCAGGTGGTGGTCGGCCTGATCGTTGACCTGTCCTACAGCAACACTTACCTGTCGCCGT
Source organism: Pseudomonas fluorescens (assembly GCF_019212185.1). Classification (NCBI taxonomy): domain Bacteria; kingdom Pseudomonadati; phylum Pseudomonadota; class Gammaproteobacteria; order Pseudomonadales; family Pseudomonadaceae; genus Pseudomonas; species Pseudomonas fluorescens. The sequence continues at coordinate 2,080,128 of NZ_CP078138.1, read as the reverse complement.
TCGACGAGTTTCAGCGCCTCAAACATCACCCGGTCCTCAAGCAGTACCTCGAAGGCGGCAAGCGCATCAGCTACGGCGCGCGGGCGATCTGCAAAGGTGGCCTGAACTCGCTGCCGAAGATGGTGTTCAAGGGCGGCGCGCTGATCGGTTGCGACCTCGGCACCCTGAACTTCGCCAAGATCAAGGGCAGCCACACCGCCATGAAGTCCGGCATGCTCGCTGCCGACTCTGTGGCCGATGCGCTGTTCGCCGGCTCCGAAGGCGCGGACGAACTGACCAGCTACGTCGATTCGTTCAAGTCCAGCTGGCTCTACGAAGAACTGTTCGCCAGCCGCAACTTCGGCCCAGCGATCCACAAGTTCGGCGCGATTGTTGGCGGTGGTTTCAACTGGCTCGACCAGAACATCTTCGGCGGCAAACTGCCGTTCACCCTGCATGACACCAAGCCGGACTATGCATGCCTGAAGCTGGCGGCAGACTGCAAGAAGATCGACTACCCGAAACCGGACGGCAAACTCAGCTTCGACAAGCTCAGCTCGGTGTTCATCTCCGGTACCAACCACGAAGAAGAGCAGCCTTGCCACTTGAAGCTGGCCGACGCGAGCATTCCGATCAGCAAGAACCTGCCGCTGTACGATGAGCCCGCCCAGCGTTACTGCCCGGCTGGCGTGTACGAAGTGGTGACTCAGGAAGACGGCGAGAAGCGCTTCCAGATCAACTCGCAGAACTGCGTGCACTGCAAGACCTGCGACATCAAGGACCCGGCGCAGAACATCACCTGGGTTACCCCGGAAGGGGCTGGCGGCCCGACCTACCCGAACATGTAGGTCACCCACCGGTACAACAGGAGGCTCCCGAATGGGGGCCTTTTTGTTGCCCGCGATTCACGCCACCCGCTCTTCCCCAGGGCTGCGTTCAAAGTAACGCTTGTACTCGCGACTGAACTGCGAGGTGCTTTGATAGCCGACCCGATGCGCTACCTGGGCCACACCCAGCCCTTCCGCCACCAACAACGTCTGCGCCTTGAGCAGGCGCAAGCGCTTCAAGTATTGCACCGGCGACAACAGGGTGCTGCGCTTGAAGTGCTCGTGAAAGGTCGAAACACTCATATTCGCGCAACCGGCCAGGGTTTCGACATTCAGCGGCTCGGTGTAATGCGCATGCAGATGGCTGATCGACGCCGCGACCCGGGCGAACTGTCCCTGCTGCTCCACCAGTGCGCGCAAGACATCGGCCTGCGGTCCGCGCAACGCGGTGAACAACAACTCGCGCACGCGCGCTGGTCCGAGAATCTGGCCTTCCAGCGGATCGTGCAGACTGCGCAGCAAGCGTTCGACGCAGCCGCGCATGTCATCGTCGAGCACCACCGAAGTCATCGACTCCGGCGTTTGCGCTGGAATGTGCCGCCCCGGGGCCAGCCCCATCGCCAGCACCAGCTCACCGAGCAGCACGCGGTCGATTGCCACCGACACCCCCAGCAACGGGGCATCCGGCAAGGCAAAGGTTTCGCACTCGAACGGCACCGGCAGCGCCTGAATCAGGTAGTGCCCGGCGCCATACTCCATGGTGCGTGGGCCCAGGAACGCCAGTTTGCTGCCCTGGGCGATGATCATCAGGCTCGGCTCATAAATGTGCGGGCCACGCGCCACGTCGCAACTGGCGCGCAAGACTTGCACGCCGGACAACCCGGTCTGGCTGTAACCGTCGCGGAGCGCCAGCGGCTCGATCAACGAAACCAGCGTGGCATTGGCATCAAGGTGGCGGGTCAACTGCATTGGATGGGTCTTCAAAAAAGTCACGGAAAAAGGCATGCAAGCATCATCGCAGATCCTTTTGCCAATGCGATTGCCAAGACTTGCATGCCGGAGGATTAGGCATGAGACCCGGAGGAATCGTCATGGCCGCAGCTGCAGTCGGCGCCCAGAATGCGCCACCTCACCTGTCACTGCTTCTGCGAGGTTCTTCATGTACACCGCTATCGGATATGCCGCTCAATCGGCCACCACTCCCCTCGCCCCGATGAAATTCGAACGCCGCAGCCCACGCGCTGACGACGTGGCGATCGAGATCCTGTACTGCGGCGTCTGCCACTCCGACATCCACCAGGCACGTAACGAATGGGGCATCGCGGTTTATCCGCTGATGCCCGGCCACGAGATCGTCGGAAAAGTCACCGCCATCGGCGCGAACGTCACTCAACATAAAGTAGGCGATCTGGTCGGCGTTGGTTGCATGGTCGACTCCTGCCGCACCTGCGCCGCTTGCCAGCAGAACCTCGAGCAATACTGCCTCGAAGGCCCGACCATGACCTACGCCACCCCGGACCGGGTTGACGGCAGCAACACCATGGGCGGCTACTCCGACAGCATCGTGGTCAGCGAGCACTTCGTCGTGCGCATTCCCGAGCGCCTCGACCCGGCCAGCGCCGCGCCGATTCTCTGCGCCGGCATCACCACCTACTCGCCACTCAAGCACTACGGCGTCAAGGCCGGCGACAAGGTCGGGATTCTCGGCATGGGTGGTCTCGGCCATATGGGCATCAAGTTCGCCAAGGCCATGGGCGCTGAAGTGACCGTGTTCACTCGCTCTGCGAGCAAGGCTGAAGAAGGCCGACGCCAGGGCGCGGACCATGTGATCGTATCCACCGATGCCGCCCAGATGACAGCCGCCGCCGGCCAGTTCGATTACCTGCTCGACACCATTCCGGTGCAGCACGACCTCAACCCCTACCTCGATACCCTGCGGTTTGACGGCGTGCACATCCTCGTTGGCCTGATCGAACCGGTGGACCCGCCAATGCATGCCGGCAAACTGGTGATGAGCCGCCGGGTGCTGGCCGGTTCGCTGATTGGCGGCATCGCCGAAACCCAGGAAGTGCTGGATTTCTGTGCCGAGCACGGGATCACCTGCGACATCGAAATGCTCGATATCCGTCAGATCAATGAGGCCTACGCCCGCATGATCGCCGGTGACGTGAAATACCGCTTTGTCATCGACATGGCGACCCTGAAAGTCTGACCGCTCCTTCAACGACCCTCGGCGAAATCGCGCAAGACATTGCCATCCATGCGATAGCGCACCCACTCTTCCTGGGGTTGGGCGCCGAGGGATTTGTAGAAGTCGATGGCCGGGGTGTTCCACTCCAGCACGCTCCACTCGAAACGCCCGCAATCATTGGCGCAGGCAATTTTTGCCAGATGGCGCAGCAGTTGTTTGCCGGCACCGCCGCCACGCTGTTCCGGCGTGATGTACAGGTCCTCGAGGTACAGGCAGTTGCTGCCCAGCCACGTCGAATAGCTGAAGAAAAACACCGCGAAACCGATCGGCAGACCGTCGCGCAGGCAAATCAAGCCATGGGCCGTCGCGCCTTCACTGAACAGACTGCGCTCGATGTCGGCGACACTGGCGATGACTTCATGGCGAGCACGCTCGTAATCCGCAAGCTCGGTGATGAACGCAAGAATTTGTGGTGCATCGCTCGGCGTAGCCGGGCGGATCTCGATCGACATAGACGTCCCTTGAGAACGAATGAAAACGCCATACTATGTCGGCAATCGGCGTTCGTCACACCCCCGCGATAAAACTTTGTCAGCCCTGCCTTACTCCACCGTCCACTAACCCTGAAACCACTAACCACACAACATATGCCTGCGCGGGCCATGGTAGATAAGGGCTCGATAACAACAACAGGCCACGAGATCCATTCATGTCCACTCGCACTACCTCGGACGGCGCCATGCCGACCAGACTGTTTGGCCTGTTTTGCCTGGCCAGTTATCTGCTGTCGCTGTCCTACGGCTCGACCTTCCTATTGTCGCTGCTGATCAGCTCACGTGGCGGCAACGAACACGATGCCGGCAGCGTGATTTCGGCGGCGATGCTCAGCACCTTCGCCGCCGTTATCCTGTCAGGACACCTGTCGGACGCGCTGGGAGCCGCACGCTCAGTTGCGATCTTCGCCGGTTTGCTGTTGCTGGCCAGCCTGGGCTTTGCCCTGACACCCGGATTCGGCAATACCCTGGTGTTTTTCGGCCTGACCCTGGGCCTTGGCTGGGGCGTGTTCTACACCTTGGGACCGATCATCGTGGCGATGCTGGTGGAGCCAGCACAACGGGCGCGATACTTCGCCCTGCTGTCGGGCAGCATGATGACCGGGATCGGCTCCGGCCCTTTGCTCGGCCGCGCCGCCAGTGCGCTGGGATTGCCCTTGATCAGCGCGTTTTACCTGGCGGCACTGGCCAGCCTGTTCGGCGGCCTGATCTTCTGGCGCCTGGGGCTGATCCTCAAGCAACGCCCCAATCAATTGGGCAGCGCTGCCGTCTCGCGCATCTCGTGGGCCGCGGCATCGCGAGTGATGTCTTCCAAAGCGCTGTTCGCCATTCTCATGGTTGGCCTGGGCGGCTGCGTATTCGGCGGTTTGTCGAGTTTCCAGACCAGCTACGCAGCGTCCCGCGCACTGGACTACTCGCTGTTCTTCCTCGGCTTCATGAGCGCCGCCATCACCAGCCGCCTGCTGCTGGCCGGCTGGGTGGTCAAGCGCGATCCGTACCTGGCCTCATGCCTGCTGTCGGGGCTGATGGTGGTGTCTATCCTGATGTTTGCCTATCGGGTCGACGACGCCCTCACCTATTTGATGGCAGCCGCTGCGCTGGGGGTCGGCTATGGCCTCACCTATTCGGTGATCAACGGCCTGGCCGCCAACGAGGCACCGCCCGGCCATACCCCGCAAGCCCTGCTGTTGTTCAGCCTGGGGTATTTTGTCGGGGTCTTCGGCTTTCCATGGTTGGCGGGCAGGATCATCGTCGAGCAAGGGCTGTCGACGATGCTGCAAGTGGTGCTGGCTGTGGCGTTGTTGAACTGGTCGATCACCGTTGGCCGCCTGCTCTGGCGCCGGCTTGTCACCAGCAAGACATTGCGAGCGGCCTAGGGATCAGGGCTCAAGACCGATCCGGAAGAACTCGCCGCCGCTCCACACACCCAGCCAACGCTGACCGTCGAGTTCGCGGCTGACGGCGAGCTCGACCAGTTGATAGAACACGTTGCGATGAATCAGCGCTTCGAGGTTGGAGCGCACATGCACATAGGGCGCTGGCTCCTGGGTCCGCGGGTCAATGACCACGCGCAACGGATGCTCCTTACCGGCCTCGGTCAGCTCTTCGACGTTGGTGGTAAAGCGCAGCACCTGGGCCTCACCCTCTCCCTCCACTTCCAGGGTCACCGCGACAAAAGGCGCGTCATCCACCTTGATCCCGACCTTCTCCACCGGAGTCACCAGGAAATAATCATCACCGTCGCGGCGGATGATGGTGGAGAACAGCTTGACCATCGGCTTGCGTCCGATGGGCGTGCCCAGGTAATACCAGGTGCCGTCGCGGGCGATGCGCATGTCGATGTCGCCGCAGAAGTCGGGGTTCCACAAATGAACCGGCGGCAAGCCTTTGGACTTGGGAATTTGCCCCAACAGATCGTTGGCCTTGTGCGGATCACTCATCTCACTCTCCCAATCAACTACTGATCGCCGAGGCCGAGCAGGCTGCGCGCATATTGCGCCAGCGGCGGCCCGATCAGATCTTCTGGCTTGTTATCGTGGAACGTCAGTAAACCGCCACGACTCTTGATCCGTGCAGTATCAATCAAATACTGGGTGCTGGTCTCGATCAACATCAGCTGAATCACCCCACTGTCGATCCCGAGGCGGTCCACGGCTTCCTGGTCCAGCCATTCATCCGAGTTACCGATGCGGTCATCGGCGCTGGCGAAACGGGTGTACAGCAAATAGTGCGCACCGGCCGCCCGAGCCTCGCCCATGGCTGCGTCCAGGCCTTCGGGAGCACGTGCGCGGCGGACCATCGGGAAATATTCGATAAAGCCGTTGAAGGCCTGTTCGGCGACCACGTTCTGCCGAGGATCGGCGCTACCTGGCGGGGCGAACGGGCCCTGGGCAATATAGATGAAGGAGTCGGGTTGAATACGCAGGTTGTTCACCCGACGGCTGTCGCTGTGATCGAGAAAGCCGGCATCGCTCATCTGATAGCGAACCCCTTCCCCCATGTCACTGACAGTCATGCAGCCACCCAGCGCCAACGCGCTGAGCAGCAAAACCAGGCTACGCATCCTTCCCCTCCAGAAGCCGGTGACGGAAAACCGGCGAATGTCGACAGGATGCAGCTTCCGCGCCAGCTCAGCCGCCGATGATTTTCATCACCGTTGCGCCACCGGAAAACGCCACGTCCTGCTTGTCGCCCAAGGCTTTGACCAGCAAGCGCTGGAGGGCTGGCAAGGCTTGGTGGCGCGGTTTGTCCAATAGATCGCCGACAAAGTGGCGATTGCTCGACGACAGGCAACCGTGCAGCCAGCCCGTGGAGGACAGACGCAGCCGCGAGCAGGTCCGGCAGAACGGCACACTTTCGTTGGCGATCACGCCGAAATGGCCATGGCCGGGAATGGCATAACGCACCGCCGTCGCATCCAGCGGTGCATCGGCTTGCAGGTACTCATAGCGCTCGCCAATCAGCTCGAGCAACTGCTGCAGGCTGACGAACTGTTGCAGGAAGCCGTTGGAGTCGCTGGCCAGATGGCCCATGCGCATCAGTTCGATGAAGCGCAGCTCGTAATTGCGCTCCAGGCAGTAATCGAGCAATGGCATGACCTGATCGAGGTTCTGCCCGCGCAGCGGCACCATGTTGACCTTGATCCTGATCCCGGCGGCACTGGCCTGCTGCATGCCATCGAGCACCGTTGGCAGGTCGCCGCCCCGGGCGATACTGCGAAAGGCCGCGGCGTCCAGGGTGTCGAGGGAAACGTTGATGCGGCGAATGCCGGCGTCCACCAACAGGGGCAGTTTCTTGGCGAGCAATTGGCCATTGGTGGTCAGGCTGATATCCGCCAGGCCCATCTGCCCCACCGCGCGCATGAAGGTCTCGAGCTTGGGACTGACCAGCGGCTCGCCACCGGTGATGCGCAGGCGTTCGATGCCCGCCGCTTCGATCAGATAGGCGACTCCGCGCGCCATGGCTTCGGCCGACAGCTCATCCTGCGCCGCCACCAGGCGCTTGCCATTGGGCACACAATAGGTGCAGGCATAGTTGCAGGCGGAGGTCAGGCTGACGCGCAAATTGCGAAAACGTCTGCCTTGTCGGTCAACGATCATGGATTACTCCGGCGGAGGTCGATTCGGAAAGTCTAAAACTTGACTCACAAATCAAGTTTTAGCAATACCTAAGCCTGAGTATATTCCTGGGGCACTGCGCCATACAGGGAAACATGGCGCAATAAAGCAGCTGAATGAATCAGCTGCTCGAGGTGTCGGTATCGCGCTTGCGCTTGTTACCCATGCGCACGCCGATGTCCATCAGGAACTGGAAGAAGCCTTCCTGATCTTCCAGCACATTGCTCCAGAACGGCGAGTGATACAGCGCCACCGCGCCGTGGACCAGGGCCCAAGTCGCGCAGTAGTGGAAATACGGCGGCACGTCTTCGAGCTTGCCTTCGCTGATACGGCCCTTGATCAGCAAGGTCAGGCGTTCGAAATTGGAGGCACGGATCTTGTGCAACTCCTCGACCATCTCCGGCACCTGGTTGCCCTTGACCACCTTTTCTTCCAGGCGATCGAACAAGCGGTAGCGCTGCGGATCACGCATGCGGAATTCGAAGTAAGCCCGGGACAGGGCTTCCTTGTCCTTGTCGACATCGGCCGAATGCAGCAGCTCGTTCAGGTCGCGCTCGTAGTCGAGCATCAGGCGCAGGTAGATCTCCGCCTTGGACTTGAAGTGCTTGTAGATGGTGCCTTTGCCGATTCCCACGGCATCAGCGATCATCTCGACGGTGACACTGTCTTCACCTTGTTCGAGGAACAGCTTGAGCGCGGTGTCGAGAATTTCTTGCTCGCGGCGACGAAACTCACGGACCTTACGAGGTTCTTTGTGCATAAGAAAAAGGTCTGTAGGGGTCAAAATTCGAAGCCGGGTATTATGCCTAACTTGCGCCAAATTGCACGGATCATCCGAGCATGACCCAGTTTCTTGTTGAATTTGTGTCAGCTTGCGTCAGACAGTGCTGACGGCGAGCACCGCCAAACCGGCCAATCAGAGCCCCTCCCCAGCGGTTCCGTCCAGCAATGAGAACTCAAGCGAAGCGCCGGTATTCCAAATTTGTTTAAGAAAGCCGGGGGATCAAACTGGACTGCGCGCAATACTGATCAATACTTCAAATGTCGGCGCGTCATCTCCCCCAAGTGACGCGTGGATATAGGCGCCAACGGACCGAGTGCCTTTGTTTCACTCCTAATGGTCTTAACCCGGATTCACCCCCCAGAACCCGGGTTTTTTTTGCCCGCGATTTGACCTCGCAGGCGATCAGGCGGGCCTGACGTGCGCCAACGGGAACAATCGCTTGAAGTTCTGGGTGGTCTGCTCGGCGAAGCGCTCGTAGGATTCGCCGCGCAACATCGCAAGGAACTCTGCCACTTCTCGCACGTATTGCGGCAAGTTCGGCTTACCCCGATACGGGATCGGCGCCAGGTATGGTGAATCGGTCTCGACCAGCAGTCGGTCGGCCGGCACCTTGCCGGCAACGTCACGCAGGGCATCGGCGTTGCGGAAGGTGACGATACCCGACAACGAAATGTAGAAGCCCAGATCCAGCGCGGCCTTGGCCATCTCCCAGTCTTCGGTGAAGCAGTGCAGCACCCCGGCCTGGGGCAAGGCGGCTTCGCGCAGCAGGCTTAGGGTATCGGCGCGCGCGCCACGGGTATGCACAATCACCGGCTTTCCGGTCTGCTGGGCGGCCTGCAGGTGCAAACGGAAGGATTCCTGCTGCAACTCGGCCGCTTCCGGCTCGTAATGGTAATCCAGGCCGGTTTCGCCGATAGCTACCACCCGTGGATGATTCAACTCCTGCAGCAGCCAGTCCAGCGCCGGCGCAGCGCCCGGCTGCACATCCAGAGGGTGAACGCCCACGGAGCAGTCGACGTCGGCATAGCGTTCCGCCAGCGCTTTGACCTCGGCCGCGTTGTCGACGCTGACGCCGATGCACAGGAAGTGTCCGACGCCGCGCTGGCGGGCCGCCTCAAGGGCTGCATCAAGTGAGCCATCGTGGACGGCCAGGTCGAGGCGGTCGAGGTGGCAATGGGAATCTACAAGCATAGTGAGGCTACAACTCAATCGTATCAGTGGGACGGTCGGAGCTTGTCCGCATACCGCATTTTAACGTTGGCCAGGCAACCCAGCCCATTGCACCAGCAAGGCTTCAAGCAACAGCACGCGATTGAGGTTGGCCTTGCTCAGGACTTTCTGGCGCTGGCCGAGGATCCAGTCCTGGATGTTCAACACCTTGTCCTGGGCCGACTTCTGCGCCAGGTACTGGACCACCTTACGCATGTCAGGCAGACCCAGGCCCGCCTCGTCTTCGGTCAAGTGATAGCGCAGGATCAGGCTCGACCAATCGCAGAACCAGTCGAACAGCAACAGCAGCGGTATCGCATTCCAACCCTCCGCCAACTGGGTCGGCGATTGCTGCTGCTTGAGCAGTTTCTTCACCCCGTCGACCACCTGGGCACGTTGTTCACGTACACCCTGGGCCTGCAGTGCGACCGCCGCCAGCGGCGAACCAGCAGCCAGGGTCAGCAATTCGCCACGCTCCTCCTCGCTGCACTCCGGCAAGGCCGTCGCCAGCCATTGCAGGCTCGCGGCCTCGCTGGGCAGCGGACAGGCCTGCTGCACACAGCGGCTCTTGATCGTTGGCAGCAGGCGACTGGACTGGTGGCTGACCAGCAGCAATACGGTATCGCCCGAAGGCTCTTCAAGACTCTTGAGCAAGGCGTTGGCGGCGTTGATGTTCATCGCCTCCACCGGCTCGATCAACACCACCTTGCGTCCGCCCAACTGCGCAGTCTGCACCACGAAACCGACCAGTTCACGAACCTGGTCGACCTTGATCGCCTTGTCCGCCTCTTCCGGCTCGAGGATGTAATTGTCCGGGTGGCTGCCAGCCTTGAGCAGCAGGCACGATTTGCACTGGCCGCAGGCCACCAGCCCTTGCGGCTGCTGGCACAGCAGTCGCGCCATCAGACGCTCGGCCAGCGCCCGCTTGCCTATACCTTTCGGGCCATGGAGCAGATAGGCATGAGCGTGCTGTGTGCGACCGGCCAACTGCTGCCACAGGCCGTCCTGCCAGGGATAGGCCTCAGCCACGGTGGCGCTCCAATAGTTGAGGCATCAGCCTGTCCAGCGAACGCTGAACATCGGCAAGCGGCTGCGCGGCATCGACCAGCAGGTAACGCGCCGGATCAGCTTTGGCACGCTCAAGGAAAGCACTGCGCACGGCGTCGAAGAACACCCTGCCCTCCAGCTCAAAGCGATCCAGGCGGCCACGGGCACTGGCGCGGGCCATGCCGATTTCCACCGGCAGATCGAAGATCAGGGTCAGGTCCGGGCGCAGATTGCCCTGGACGAAGGTTTCCAGCGCCGCAATACGCTCCAGCGACAAGCCACGACCACCACCCTGGTAGGCGTAGGTCGAGTCGGTAAACCGGTCACAGAGCACCACCGCACCGCGCGCCAAGGCCGGACGAATGACCTCGGCCAGGTGCTGGGCACGGGCAGCAAAAACCAGCAGCAGCTCAGTATCCGGGTTCATGACTTCATCGACCGGCGCCAGCAGCACCTCGCGGATTCGCTCGGCCAGCGGGGTACCGCCCGGCTCGCGAGTCAGCAGCACCTCGACCCCGGCGTTGCGCAAGCGCTCGGCCAGGTATTCGCGATTGGTGCTCTTGCCGGCGCCTTCCGGCCCTTCCAGGGTAATAAACAAGCCAGTCACAGGCAGTCCTTAGTCAGAGTCATTGCGGGCTTTGCGGGGATGCAGTGTCGGGTTGAGGCTCAGGCACGGCTGCCGGCGGCTGCTCTTCTGGCACCTCGCTCGGCCCCTGCTCATCCGGCACGGGGGCATCATTGACCGGCGCCGGGCTCGAACGGTAGTCCGCACGACGCTTGAGCTGATACTCGCGCACCGCGCTGTTATGGGCATCCAGGTCATCGGAGAAAACATGACTGCCATCACCGCGTGCGACGAAATACAGGCTGCTGCCGGATACCGGATTCAGCGCTGCATGAATGGCTTCGCGACCGACCATGGCAATGGGTGTCGGCGGCAGGCCGAAAATCACATAGGTATTGTAGGGCGTAGGCTCTTTCAGCGAGGCCCGGGTCAACTTGCCGTTGTAGCGCTCACCCATGCCATAGATCACCGTCGGATCGGTCTGCAGCATCATGCCCATCTGCAGGCGTCGCACAAACACCCCGGCAATCTGCCCACGCTCCTGCGGCACGCCGGTTTCCTTTTCCACCAGGGACGCCATGATCAACGCCTTGTAAGGGTCGTTGTAAGGCAGGTCCGGCGCACGCTTGGCCCATTCCTTGGCCAGCACGTCCTCGAGCCGATCGTAAGCTTTCTCCAGCACATCGGCATCGCTCATGCCCCGCACGAAGCGGTAAGTATCAGGAAAAAACCGGCCCTCGGGGAATACGCCCGGATGGCCAAGCTTCTCCATCAGCTCGCTGTCGCTCAAGCCAACCAGGGTTTGTTCGAGTTTGTCGTTTTTCGCCAATGCCGCGCGAACCTGGCGGAAGTTCCAGCCTTCGACCAGGGTCAGGCTGTACTGGACCACTTCGCCACGCTGCCAGACACCGATCAGACCTTGCGCAGTCATGCCTGGCAACATCCGGTATTCACCACTGTGCAGAGGCTGGGTTGCCAGGTTGAAGCGCCAGTACAGGCGCAGCCAGAAAGCATCCTCAAGCACGCCGTCGGCTTCCAGGCGATTGAAGGTCCCGGACGGCGTCGAGCCCGTAGGTACATCCAGTAACTCTTCCTGAGTAATATTGAGCGGCTGCTCCAGCGCCGAATCGATTTTCCAGGCGGAAAAGCCCAGCGTCAGCCCCGCCAGAACCAATCCGGTTTCCAGCAGCAGCAAGAGTTTACGTCTCACGAATCAAGCATCCAGTAGTGCGCGGGCAATGCCTTGCAGTTTACGGGTGAGCGGCCCAACCGGCCAGCTCAGCGCAGCATACGCGCATACCGGCCAGATGCCGTACACGCTGTTGCAGACGAATACTTCATCGGCCTGCTGCAGTTGTTGCAGGCTGATATCGGTGATTTCAGTGGGGATACCCAGAGCACCGGCCCGGGACAACAACTCGCCACGCATCACGCCAGCAACGCCACAGCGACGCAAATCGGCGGTGATCAACACGCCTCCACAGACCATGAACAAATTACTGAAAACACCTTCGATGACTCGCCCATCCAGATCGAGCATCAAACCTTCGGCACAATCGCTGCCCTGCCATTCAGAACGGGCAAGCACTTGTTCAAGACGGTTCAGGTGTTTGAGACCTGCCAACAGCGGCTGGGTTGCAAGCCGTGTGGTGCAGGGAAACAGGTGCACACCTTGCTCCGCATGGACCGGCGGATAGGCGGCGGGAGGATTGCCTTGCAGGATGCGCCGAGGCGCAGCTGCGGGGTCGACGGCGTAACCGCGCTGGCTGTCGCCACGTGTGAGGATCAGCTTGAGTACGCCGTCGCCGAGGGCACCGGCATAGGCCAGCAGCTCGCGACGAACCAGGTCGTGATCCACCGCAATCGCCAGGCGCTGGCAGCCTTCGGCCAGCCGTTGCAGATGGCGCTCCAGCAGCAACGGCTGGCCCGCCTTGACGGCGATGGTCTCGAACAGGCCATCGCCGTATGCCAGGCCGCGGTCCTTGAGCGACAGGCTGTCAGCCGGTTGACCGTCGACCCAGCTGTCCATCAGTCGGCAAACCGACGGAACACCAGCGAGCCGTTGGTGCCGCCAAACCCGAAGGAGTTGGACAGGACCACGTCGATATCCATGTTGCGTGCAGTGTGCGGCACGAAATCGAGATCGCAGCCTTCGTCCGGCTCATCGAGGTTGATGGTCGGAGGCGCCACCTGGCCATTGATCGCCAGCACGCTGAAGATCGCTTCGACAGCGCCCGCAGCACCCAACAGGTGACCGGTCATGGACTTGGTCGAGCTGACGGCCAGCTTGTAGGCATGATCGCCGAACACGGTCTTGATCGCCTGGGCTTCGGCGAGGTCGCCGGCCGAGGTCGAGGTGCCATGGGCGTTGATGTACTGCACCTGGTCGCCGTTGATCCGCGCATCGCGCAGGGCATTGGTGATGCAGCGCGCGGCGCCGGCACCATCTGCCGGTGGCGAGGTCATGTGATAGGCGTCGCCACTGGTGCCAAAACCGATCAGTTCGGCGTAAATAGTCGCGCCGCGGGCCTTGGCGTGCTCCAGCTCTTCGAGCACCAAGGCACCGGCGCCATCGGAGAGAACGAAGCCATCACGGCCTTTGTCCCACGGACGACTGGCGCGGGTCGGCTCGTCGTTGCGGGTCGACAATGCACGCGCAGCGCCAAAGCCGCCCATACCCAGGCCGCAAGCGGCCATTTCGGCACCGCCGGCAATCATCACGTCGGCTTCGCCGTAGGCAATGTTGCGTGCCGCCATGCCAATACAGTGAGTACCAGTGGTACAGGCCGTGGCTATGGCGTAGTTGGGACCCTGCACACCGAGGTGGATGGACAGGAATCCGGAAATCATATTGATGATCGAACCTGGCACGAAAAACGGAGAGATCCGTCGTGGCCCGGTGTCATGCAGGGTGCGGCTGGTTTCTTCGATATTGGTCAGTCCGCCAATACCCGAACCCATGGCCACGCCGATACGTTCACGGTTGGCATCGGTGACTTCCAGGCCGGCATTGCGCACCGCCTGAAACCCGGCCGCCAGACCGTACTGAATGAACAGGTCGAGTTTGCGAGCTTCCTTGACCGACAGGTACTCCTCGACATTGAAGCCCTTTACCGAGCCGCCAAAACGAGTGGAATAGGCAGAAAGGTCGGTGTGTTCGATCAGACCAATGCCACTGCGGCCAGCCAGAATGCCCTGCCAGCTGCTCGGCACATCCGTGCCCAGTGGCGACAACATACCCATACCGGTGACTACGACGCGTCTACGCGACACAGCACTCTCCTTTTTTTAAATGACGACTTTGCATCAGACCTAAAGAAAAAACCGCACGCCATGATGGCAGTGCGGTTTTTCCATGACAGCAGACAACGATTACAAACTATTACGCCTGGTGGCTAGTAACGTAGTCGATTGCAGCTTGTACAGTAGTGATCTTTTCAGCTTCTTCGTCAGGGATTTCGGTCTCGAATTCCTCTTCCAGAGCCATCACCAGCTCAACGGTGTCAAGGGAGTCGGCACCCAGGTCTTCTACGAAGGAAGCAGTATTGACCACTTCTTCTTCTTTAACGCCCAGTTGCTCAGCAACGATTTTCTTGACGCGCTCTTCGATGGTGCTCATACCTTGTTTTCACTCCTAATGGACAAATTCAGGCAGCTGGCCAGTGGGTAAGTGTATAGAAAGGCTTTTCAGCTTTTCAACTGAAAGCTTCACTCCTCGAACCCTGCAGCCATCTGCCTATAAATAGATTGCAGCTTTATAACGGATTTTAGACAGCTCGTATGACATTTTTTTGAAGCAATCCGTCACATTTAAACCTACATGTACATCCCGCCGTTCACCGGGATTGTAGCCCCAGTCACGTAAGCCGCACCGTCGGATGCAAGAAAAGCGACCACAGACGCGATCTCTTGAGCTTGTCCCAAACGGCCCAGCGGAATTTGCGTCTGCAAGGCTTCACGCTGCGCTTCGGGCAGCTCGCGGGTCATATCGGTATCAATGAACCCAGGGGTCACCGAGTTTACCGTAATCGAACGCGAACCAACTTCACGCGCCAGGGCGCGGCTGAAACCTTCCAGACCCGCCTTGGCGGCGGCATAGTTTACTTGGCCTGCGTTGCCCATGGCACCCACAACCGAGCCAATACTGATAATTCGTCCCCAACGGGCCTTGGTCATGCCACGCAGAACCCCCTTGGACAGGCGATACAGACTGTTCAGGTTGGTGTCGATGACGTCATGCCACTCGTCGTCTTTCATGCGCATCATCAGGTTATCGCGGGTAATACCGGCGTTATTCACCAGAATCGCCGGCGCACCGAACTGCTCCTGAATGCTTGCCAGCACCGCACTGACCGATTCGTCGCTGGTAACGTTCAGCTCCAGGCCCGCGCCTTGAATACCGTGTTCTTTCAGCGTGGCAGCAATCGCCTCGGCGCCTTTGGCGGAGGTCGCAGTGCCAACAACGATGGCGCCCTGACGACCCAATTCCAGGGCGATAGCCTGGCCAATACCACGGCTGGCACCGGTAACCAGTGCAACTTTACCTTGCAGACTCATGCAAGCTTCTCCTAATTCAGGCCAGCGCTGCGCGAGCGGCAGCGAAGGCATCTGGGGTATTGAGGTTAGAGGTCGACACGCCTTCGGCGCAGCGTTTGTTCAATCCAGCCAGGACCTTGCCTGGGCCACACTCGACCAGTTGGGTCGCGCCATTGGCCGCCAGTGCCTGCACCGACTCGACCCAGCGCACTGGCTTGTAGAGCTGCTCAAGCAGATCGCGCTTGAGGGTTTCCAGATCAGCCGGCACCGCCGCGCTGACGTTCTGCACCAGCGGAATCTGCGGCGCTTGCCAGTTGATCGCGGCGATCGACTCGGCAAAGCGCTCGGCCGCCGGGCGCATCAGCTCGCAGTGCGACGGCACGCTGACCGGCAACGGCATGGCGCGCTTGGCACCACGCGCCTTGCAACCTTCGATGGCGCGCTCGACTGCCGCCTTGGCACCGGCGATCACCACCTGGCCCGGCGAGTTGTAATTGACTGCACTGACCACTTCACCCTGCGCCGCTTCGGCACAGGCTGCCACGACGTCGGCATCGTCCAGGCCGAGGATCGCCGCCATACCGCCCTGCCCGGCGGGCACGGCTTCCTGCATCAGCTTGCCGCGTGTTTCGACCAGCTTTACCGCGTCGCCCAGGCTCAGGCTGCCAGCGGCGACCAGCGCGCTGTACTCGCCCAGGCTGTGACCGGCGACGTAAGCCGGACGCGCGCCGCCTTCAGCCAGCCACAGGCGCCACAAGGCGATCGAGGCCGTGAGGATGGCCGGCTGGGTCTTGTCGGTCTGATTGAGTTGCTCTTCTGGCCCCTGCTGGGTCAGCGCCCACAGGTCGTAGCCCAGGGCATCGGAAGCTTCTTTGAAAGTATCGAGGACCACTGGATGTTGCGCGCCCAACTCGGCCAGCATGCCGAGGGACTGCGAACCCTGTCCTGGAAAGACGAATGCGAGGGAAGCAGACATGTAACAAGCCCCTAATGATCTTGTCGTCGGAGAATTGACGTCCCGTCATGGGGGACGCAAGAAACTGACAGTTGGATGGCCAATTGAACTGAGCGGTCACATTTAAGCATTGTCCGACGAAAATGCCTAAAGCAGCAAATCCTCCAGACGACCATGCAGGCGCTGCGGCAGGTTCTCCTGAATCTCGATCAGGGCGCGCTGGATTGCACTCTGAAAGCCCTGGACACCGGCCGAGCCATGACTCTTCACGACAATCCCCTGCAAGCCGAGAAAGCTCGCGCCATTGTGCCTGGCGGGCGCCAGGTCGGCCTGCAGGCGCTTCATCAGCGGCAGGGCCAGGGCACCGACCAGTTTTGTCGCCAGATTTTTCCTGAACAGCGCCTCGACGCGCCCGGCGATCATGGTTGCCAGGCCTTCGCTGGATTTGAGCAGGATGTTGCCGACAAAACCGTCACACACCACGACATCCGCCTCACCACGGTACAGGCCGTCCCCTTCGACAAAACCGATGTAGTTCAGCCCGCGGGCGTTTTGCAGCAGGGTCGCCGCAAGCTTGACCTGCTGATTGCCCTTGATGTCTTCGGTACCGATGTTCAACAACGCCACCCGGGGACGCACCACCCCGAGCGTCTGCGCCGCCACCGAACCCATGACCGCGAACTGGAGCAGGTGCTCGGCACTGCAATCGACATTCGCTCCCAGATCCAACAACTGGCAATAGCCGCGCTGGGTCGGGATAGCGGCAACCATGGCGGGCCGGTCGATTCCCGGCAGCGTCTTGAGCACATGACGCGACAAGGCCATCAGCGCCCCGGTATTGCCGGCACTGACACAGGCCTGAACCTTGCCATCTCGCAGCAACTCGAGCGCGACGCGCATGGATGAGTCGGGCTTGCCGCGCAGAGCCTGGGAAGGTTTTTCGTCCATGCCAATGACGTCGAGCGCAGGCGCAATCGTCAGGCGCGCGCGATCCACAGCCGACTGGCTGGCAATCAAATCTTCTAGAATGGAGGGTTGACCGACGAGGGTCAGGTGCAGCGAGGGCGTAACAGACAGGCAAGCGAGACTGGCCTGGACAATGCTGCGGGGACCGAAGTCCCCGCCCATTGCGTCAATCGCGATGACTTGAGCGGACAAGTGATTACTCGTCAGCGCCCTTGTCGATCACTTTACGGCCACGGTACACGCCTTCTGGCGATACGTGGTGACGCAGGTGAACTTCACCAGTGGTCTTTTCTACGGACAGGGTGCTTGCCTCGAGAGCATCGTGCGAACGACGCATGTCACGGGCGGAGCGGGATTTTTTGTTCTGCTGAACAGCCATAATTGATTAACTCCTAAACGTTTGGGTCACGCTTTAACTGCGCCAATACACTGAACGGGTTGGACCGCGTTACCTCGTCCTCGCTCGGTTCGGGCTCATCGAGACCCGCCGGCTGCTGGCATTCTTCCGGATGATGAGCAGGCACAATGGGCAAGGCGAGCAAAAGCTCCTCCTCGATCAGTGACTGCAGATCCAAAGGATCTTCGCCCAGTTCCAGCACGTCATAACCTTTCGGCAACGACTGGGTATTCGCACCCTCCTTTACCACAGCATAACTGCATTCGCTGTGAATCGGCAGGGTGACCAGCTCAAGACAACGCTGGCAAACCATTTTGACCTCGGTGTCGATAAAGCTGTGGATTACCACAGATTTACGTTCATCTCGTTCAAAAACGAATTTAGCCTGCACCGTACCGACGGTGTCGGAAAGCGGGTCGCAGAGTCTCTCCAAATCGGCCAGCAGCAGTTCACCTTGAAGGGTGGTGCCACGGTCAGCCAATTTGCGCGGGTCAACGTGAGGTGGAATCGGGTCATTCAACATAGGCGCAGCATTATAGGGATGCCCCCGCCCATGTCAAAGGAAATTCAGCCCTGTCCGTCACTTGGAAGCCCCGCTAGAATCGGCCACTGACTTTTGGAGAGCCTCATGCTGCCTTTATTACTCGCTTCCAGCTCGATTTATCGCCGAGAACTACTGGCTCGCCTGCAGCTACCTTTCATCTGCAGCTCCCCGGATATCGATGAAAGCCACCAGTCGGGCGAGTCCGCCATCGAGCTGGTAAAACGCCTGGCCGAGGCCAAGGCCCGGGCACTGGCAGACAGCCATCCCGCCCACCTGATCATTGGCTCGGACCAGGTGGCCGTCCTCGATGGACGCATCATCGGTAAACCCCACACCTTCGACAAGGCCCGCGAACAACTGCAGGCCGCCAGCGGCAGCCGCGTGACCTTCCTCACCGGCCTGGCGCTACTGAACAGCCACACCGGCACCTGCCAGATCGACTACGTCCCCTTCACCGTGCACATGCGCCCTCTCGACCCGGCGCGCATCGAGCGCTACCTGCATGCCGAACAGCCCTACGATTGCGCAGGCAGCTTCAAGGCCGAGGGCCTGGGCGTGAGCCTGTTCCAGAGCACCGAAGGGCCGGACGCCACCAGCCTGGTCGGCCTGCCACTGATCCGCCTGGTGGACATGCTACTGGCCGAAGGGGTGCAGATCCCGTAGCAGCAGCCGAGCACGCGAGGCTGCGCCAGCAGCCGGAGGTCGCCCGCCTGATCCGACAGAGGGTCGCTACGCAACCTAACGCAGCCTCCGGCAGCTGCTACACCCATAAAAAACCGGCCACGCAGGCCGGTTGTTTATGTCGCGCAACAGTCAGCGCAGGGCGGGGCCGTGAAAGCCCATCCACATAGCCAACTGCTCGGCCACACTGGCGCCGAGTTTTTTCGAGAAGCGATCGAACGGCGACTCCTGGATTGTGAAGTCGACCAACTCCTTCTCGCCAATCACGTCCCGCGCCACCGAACTGGCGCTGCCCAGGCCATCGATCAAGCCAAGCGGCAGCGCCTGCTCGCCCGACCAGACCAGCCCGGAAAACAACTCCGGATGCTCCTTGTCCTTCAGGCGATCACCACGCCCCTTTTTCACGCTGGCGATGAACTGCTGATGGGTGGTATCCAGCACACCCTGCCAGAACGCGGTCTCTTCCGGCTTTTGCGGCTGGAACGGATCAAGGAATGACTTGTGCTCACCGGAGGTGTAGGTACGACGCTCAACCCCCAGCTTCTCCATGGTGCCAACGAAACCGTAGCCGGCCGCCGTCACGCCAATGGAGCCTACCAGGCTGGCTTTGTCTGCGTAGATCTGGTCAGCGGCACTGGCGATGTAATAGGCCCCTGAGGCACCGAGATCGGAAATCACCGCATAGACCTTGGTATCCGGATGCAGATCGCGCAGGCGACGGATCTCGTCGTAGACGTAGCCCGACTGCACCGGACTGCCGCCCGGGCTGTTGATGCGCAATACGATGCCCTTAACCTTGGTGTCCTCGAACGCCGCACGCAGGCTGCCGACGATGTTGTCGGCACTGGCCGGTTCCTTGTCGGCGATCACCCCAGTAATTTCAATCAGCGCGGTGTAACCCGGACCTCGGGTCGCGCTCTTTTCGATGTCCATCAGCGGCGTGAACAGAATCAACGCGATAAACAGATAAGTGAAGGTCAACAGCTTGAAGAAAATCCCCCAGCGCCGCGCTCGACGCTGTTCCTGTACACCGGCAAGCAGCGTCTTCTCGAGCAGCTTCCAGCTTTTTTCTTCGCCGTCATCAGCACTGGCTTTGACAGGCGCTTTCCATTCGTCAGCCATGGCTTGCACTCCAACCCGAATTCATTAGACCTGCCGACCCAGCCAGGTACGCAATTGTGAAAAATGATCGATCGCCAGTTGCGGTTCGAAGGCGCGCAAGGCGTCGATTGACTGGGCACCGTAGCTGACCGCCACCGACGGCACCCCGGCGTTGCGGGCCATCTGCAGGTCGAACGAGGAATCCCCGACCATCAGCGCCTGCTCGGGGCGCACCGCGCAATGGGCAAGAATCTGCTCCAGCATCAAGGGGTGCGGTTTGCTCGCCGTTTCGTCGGCAGCGCGGGTGATATCGAAATAATCTTCCCAACCATGGGATTTGAGCACCCGATCCAGACCACGACGGGCCTTGCCGGTGGCGACCGCCAGGTGATAACCCTGGTCGCGGAACGCTGCCAGCGACTCGACCACGCCGTCGAACAGCGGCGAGGGCTCAGCCTCGAGGGCAATGTAGTGATCGGCGTAGTGCTGACGGAAGGCCACCAGCTCGGCATCGCTGATTTGTGGATACAAAGTGCGAATCGCCTCCGGCAATCCCAGACCGATGATGCCCTTCACCGCCAGATCCTCGCACAGGTCGAAACCCGAGCGCTGCGAGGCGACATGCATCGCCTCGACAATCCGCCCGATGGAATCGGCCAAGGTGCCATCCCAGTCGAAAATCAGCAGCTTGTAGTCATTCCGCACTCAGGCGCTCCACGGTCTTGGCCCACATTTCGTCCACTGGCGCCTGCAGCTTGAGTTCACCGCCGTCGGGCAGCGGCACCGTCAGCATGTAGGCGTGCAGAAACAGGCGCTTACCGCCCAGCTCGCGAATTTCCTTGCTGAAATCTTCATCGCCGTACTTGGTATCACCGGCAATACTATGGCCGGCATGCAGAGTGTGCACGCGAATCTGGTGGGTGCGACCGGTCACCGGCTTGGCTTCGACCATGGTGGCAAAATCGCCGAAACGGCGCAGCACCTTGAATACCGTGAGGGCCTCTTTGCCCTCTTCATTGACTTCAACCATGCGCTCGCCGGAACGCAGATTGCTCTTGAGCAGCGGCGCACGCACCTGCTTGACCGCGGTCTCCCAGCGCCCACGGACCAATGCCATGTAGCGCTTGTCGACGCCATCGCCGCGCAGGGCAGTGTGCAGATGGCGCAACATGCTGCGCTTCTTGGCGATCATCAATAGACCGGAGGTATCCCGATCAAGGCGGTGGACCAACTCCAACTCCTTGGTGTCCGGGCGCAGCTGGCGGAAGGCTTCGATCACCCCGAAATTCAAGCCACTGCCACCGTGAACAGCAATCCCGGCGGGCTTGTTGATCACGATCAGGGCCTTGTCTTCGAAGACAATCGAGGCTTCCAGGCGCTGCAACAAACCCTGGGCCAGAGGCACCGGCTCGTCACGCTCGGGCACACGCACCGGCGGCACGCGCACGATGTCGCCCGCCTGCAGCTTGTACTCGGGCTTGATCCGCCCCTTGTTCACACGCACTTCGCCTTTACGCAAAATGCGGTAAATCAAGGTCTTGGGCACGCCTTTGAGCCGAGCGAGAAGGAAGTTGTCAATACGTTGGCCGGCATATTCCGGCGAGACCTCGAGCAGTTGTACGCCAGGGGTCGGGGGGGCAGTAGTCGTCATGCCGCGAATGATAACAATTTTTTATGGAATTGAAGCACTTAATCATTGCTGCTATAGTCGCGAACGCCGCCAAAAGCGGCCTGGACAGAGGACCAACGGCAAGTTGCCGGCCCTGACCAACGCAATTCATCAGGACGCGAGGCCGTCCTACGGGGCTTTCGCACCAACTGGAAGGTTCAGGATTGTAACAAGCGCAGGTGACATGAGGCCTGAAGCGAGTGCAGCAAGCAGAGTACCACTCGTCTGTTGCACCGATATTTACGGCCAGTTCACAAAGTGCAGTCAGTCCTGTTCCAGACCTGGGGCAAGAGTTTCGGAAACAACGCCTGAAACAAGCTGGGAGCCAGCCAAACAGCTTTCACCCAGTCTTGTGTAGCCATGAGCGTGGACTCCCCATTGGAGAACACGGTAAATGCCAACCCGTTGCGGATTCAGCGCGCGGCAGCACCCGAATTATCAGGGATACGTGTAGGGTGGAGATGCACAACCGTCGGACCGTGTAGCACTAGGCTTATATTTAGACGCTTCATCTCGTCCACAGTCGCCGGTTGATTCCTCCTCCTGACTGAGTGCTTAAGTAGCCACAGCAAGCAGGACGCGTACGTCGCGATGCCGGCCCACATTGGCCGCACATCGCTGGACACGGGAATGGCCAACCACTCCCGACGCACCTGACACCGACCGTGAGAAGTCGTGTGTGCCGAACGCCGTTTCCGGCAGCCCGGAAACCGACGGTACTACATGAAAAGAATGCTGATTAACGCAACTCAACCCGAAGAGTTGCGTGTTGCACTGGTAGATGGCCAGCGCCTCTACGACCTGGACATCGAATCCGGTGCACGCGAGCAGAAGAAGGCCAACATTTATAAAGGCCGAATTACTCGTATCGAACCAAGCCTTGAGGCTGCCTTTGTCGATTTCGGCTCTGAGCGCCACGGCTTCCTGCCACTCAAAGAAATCTCCCGCGAATACTTCAAGAAAGCCCCTGAAGGCCGCGTCAACATCAAGGACGTCCTGAGCGAAGGCCAGGAAGTTATCGTTCAGGTCGAAAAAGAAGAACGTGGCAACAAGGGCGCCGCCCTGACCACCTTCATCAGCCTGGCCGGTCGCTATCTGGTACTGATGCCGAACAACCCGCGTGCCGGTGGTATCTCCCGTCGCATCGAAGGTGAAGAGCGCAACGAACTGCGCGAAGCCCTGAACGGTCTGGTTGCCCCGGCCGACATGGGTCTGATCGTGCGCACTGCCGGCCTTGGCCGCAGCAGCGAAGAAATGCAGTGGGACCTCGATTACCTGCTGCAACTGTGGACCGCCATCAAGGAAGCGTCCCTGGATCGTTCCGCGCCGTTCCTGATCTACCAGGAAAGCAACGTAATCATCCGTGCAATCCGCGACTACCTGCGCCAGGACATCGGCGAAGTACTGATCGACAGCGTTGAAGCCCAGGACGAAGCCCTGACCTTCATCCGCCAGGTGATGCCGCAGTACGCCAGCAAGATCAAGCTGTACGAAGACAGCGTTCCGCTGTTCAATCGCTTCCAGATCGAAAGCCAGATCGAAACCGCCTTCCAGCGCGTCGTTGAACTGCCTTCCGGTGGCTCCATCGTTATCGACCCGACCGAAGCCCTGGTGTCCATCGACATCAACTCGGCACGCGCCACCAAAGGCAGCGATATCGAAGAAACCGCCCTGCAGACCAACCTTGAAGCCGCCGAAGAAATCGCCCGTCAGTTGCGCCTGCGCGACATCGGCGGCCTGATCGTCATCGACTTCATCGACATGACCCCCGCCAAGAACCAGCGCGCCGTGGAAGAAAAAGTCCGCGAATGCCTGGAAGCCGACCGCGCCCGCGTGCAAGTGGGTCGCATTTCGCGCTTCGGCCTACTGGAAATGTCCCGTCAGCGCCTGCGTCCATCCCTGGGCGAAAGCAGCGGCATTGTCTGCCCGCGCTGCAACGGCACCGGCATCATCCGTGACGTTGAATCGCTGTCTCTGGCAATCCTGCGCCTGATCGAAGAAGAAGCCCTGAAAGACCGTACTGCCGAAGTACGCGCCCAGGTGCCAATCCCGGTCGCCGCGTTCCTGCTCAACGAAAAACGCAACTCGATCACCAAGATCGAACTGCGTACCCGTGCGCGCATCGTCATTCTGCCGAACGATCACCTCGAAACCCCGCATTTCGAAGTTCAGCGCCTGCGTGATGACAGCCCGGAAGCGGCCAACAACCAGTCCAGCTACGAAATCGCTGCGGCCGCTGCCGAAGTCGAAGAAGTCCAGCCAGCTGCGGCCACCCGCACCCTGGTTCGCCAGGAAGCCGCGGTGAAGACCGCTCCAGCCCGCGCCAACGCTCCGGTCCCGAGCGAAGTGGTTGCCGCACCGGCTGCCGCCCCTGCCGTCGCGCCGGAGCCAAGCCTGTTCAAGGGCCTGGTGAAGTCGCTGGTCAGCCTGTTCGCCTCCAAGGAAGAGCCAGCGGCTCCGGTTGTGGTCGAGAAGCCTGTCGTCGAGCGCCCGGCGCGCAACGAAGAACGCCGCAACGGTCGCCAGCAAAGCCGCAACCGCAACGGTCGTCGCGATGAAGAGCGCAAGCCACGTGAAGAGCGCGCTCCTCGTGAAGAACGGGCTCCACGCGAGCCGCGCGAAGAGCGCCAACCCCGCGAACTGCGCGAAGAAACTCCAGCCGTAGCCCGTGAAGAACGCGCGCCGCGTGCGCCGCGCGAAGAGCGTGCGCCACGTCCACCGCGTGAGGATCGCAAGCCGCGTGGCGAGCGTGAAGAGCGTCCGGTACGTGAACTGCGTGAGCCGCTGGACGCTGCGCCAGCCGTTGCTGCTGCCGCTGCCACCAGCGCTGTCGCCGCTACTGAAGAGCGTCCAGCTCGCCAGCCGCGTGAAGAGCGCGCGCCACGCCCACCGCGTGAAGAGCGTCAGCCACGCACTGAACAGGCGGCTGCCGCTGTTGCCGAAGAAGAATTGCCAGGCAACGAAGAGCAGCTGTCCGAAGAGGGTCAAGACGGCGCCGAAGGCGATCGTCCACGCCGTCGCTCCCGTGGCCAGCGTCGTCGCAGCAACCGTCGCGAGCGTCAACGCGATGCCAACGGTAACGTGATCGAAGGCTCGGAAGACTCCGAGGGTAACGAAGAGCCGACTGGCGCTGAACTGGCTGCCGGTCTTGCGGTAACTGCCGCCGTGGCCAGCAGCGTGATCAGCGCTCCAGCCGAAGCCGAGGCCCATCAGCAGGCTGAACGCGCAACCGCTACCGTTGCTGAAGAAGCTGTGCAGGAAACTGCTCAGGTTGAAGCACCTGTCGTTGAAGCCACCACGCCAGTCGAAGCTCCTGTAGCGCCGGTGGTCGAGGTTGCTCCAGTGGTCGAAGCGCAACCACAAGTCGCAGCCGTGACTGAAGCGCCGGTTGTCGCTGCAGAGCCTACTGTTGAAGCGCCAGTTGTTGAATCGCCAGCGTTTGAAAAAGCGCCTGAAGTTCGCGAAGAGCAAACTGCGTTCAACTGGGTTGCCGAGCCGGTAGTTGCCGAGCCAGCGGTCACTGAACCTGTTGCTGTCGAGCCAGTAGCTGCCGAGGTGCCTGCACCCGTGGCTGAAGCGGTCGTCGAGCCGGTAGTGGTTGCTGCCGAACCTGAGCCTGTTGCAGTCCAAGCGCCTGTCGTTGAGGAAGTGGCTGCCCCGGCTGTCGAAGTCGCACCTGCCATCGTCCTGACCGAGAATGGCCGCGCCCCGAACGACCCACGTGAAGTGCGTCGCCGCAAGCGCGAAGCCGAACGCCTGCAGAAGGAAGCCGAACTGGCTGCCGCTGCCGCTCCGGCTGCCGTTGTCGAGGCCGTTGAAGCTGCACCCGCCCCAGCCATCGACGAAACCCTGCGCTCCGTCGAAGAAGTGGTAGAGCAACACCCTGAGGCCCTGGAAAAAGAGCACGAGCCTAAACCGCTCGCCTGATTCCATCAGCCACTAAAAAGCCCCGCCTGAGCAATCAGGCGGGGCTTTTTTTATCTCGCGATGCCGCTACACGCCAGGGAAAACCAACGCCTGCGGCACATCCACATCCCACAGCACCCCGGGATCCTCCACCGGCACCTGCACCACCCTGGCCGTGGCAAACAACGCCTTGGCGCCGCGATCTCCCGACAGCCCCATCAGGGCCTTGGCGAACGAAGCGCCAAACCCCACCGGATGCCCCAATTCTCCGGCCCGCACCGGCACGCTGATGGTAGCGTCCATGACCTGCGCTGCCACGCGACTGATGCTTTCTGGCAAGACAAACGGCATATCCCCCAGCAGCACCAGCCAGCCATCGAGGTCGGGGCACGCCGCCACCGCCGCCGCAATGCTGTCGCCCATGCCGGTCGATGCCAACACGCACACCTCACAGCCATGAGCGCGCGCCAACCGCGCCACCTCAGGGCGGTCTGCCGTGGTCACCAGCAGACGCCGCTCGAGACTTGGCGGCAGGTTGCGCAAGGTTTGTTCGATCACCGGACGCACCACCCCGTCGCGCCCCTTGCACAAGGCCAGCAGCTTGTCCTGGTCCGCTCCGGCCACCTGCCGATAGCGACTGCCCTGCCCCGCCGCAAGAATGATCGCGCCCAGCCCTGGCTTGACGGCGCCCATCACGCCTTGGCCTGCTGCCAGCCCTGCAACTGCCAACGCACCGGCAAACTGCGAATACGCTTGCCGGTCGCGGCAAAAATCGCATTGCACAGCGCTGGGGCAATCGGCGGTACGCCCGGCTCGCCAACGCCACCCAAAGGCACAGTGCCTGGCGGCGTCACCAGGTGCACCGCCACTTCCTTGGGCGCCAACGACATGCGCGCCACTTCGTACATATGGAAGTTGTCCTGCTGGACCTTGCCGTCCTTGAAGCTGATTTCCCCCAGCACCGCATTGCCCAGGCCCATCACACAGGCGCCTTCGAACTGCGAACGGATACGTTCGGGATTGATCTGCGGGCCGCAGTCCACGGCGATGTCAGCCTTGTGCACGAGCACGGTGCCATCATCCTTGACCTCGACCTCGATGACCACCGCCACATAGGTCACGAAGCTATAATGTACCGCCAATCCCAACCCGCGCCCCTTGGGCAGATCACGCCCCCAGCCCGCGGCCTTGGCAGCGGTTTCCAGCACGCCACGCAGGCGCGCGGTATCGATCGGGTAACGCTCGGGGGATTCGCCGTAGTTCCACTCCTCGCTCAGCGTGCGCGGATCGATCTGACGATCAGGCCCCAACAGCTTGATCTGATATTTCAAAGGGTCCTGGCCGGCCTTGTGCGCCAGCTCATCGACAAAGCTCTGGATCGCGAAGCCATGGGGAATGTTCGACACCGAGCGATACCAGCCGACCCGGGTATGCGCTGCGGCTTCCGGATTCTCCAGGCGCACGTTGGGAATCGCGTAGGCCATGTTGGTAAAACCCATGCCCAGCTCGAAAGCTGCCTCATGATTCATCCCGGGTGCAAACAACGCGGTGATACTCGGCGCTACAGTACGGTGCAACCAGCCCGAGGGCATGCCGTCCTTGTTCAGGCTGGCCTTGAGGTATTCGACCGATACCGTATGAAAGTAGGAGTTATGAATGTCGTCTTCACGGGTCCATTGCACCCGCAGCGCCTTGCCGGGAAAGGCCTTGGCCAGGATCGCCGCCTCAAGGACGAAGTCTGGCTTGGACTTGCGGCCGAAACCACCGCCCAGCAGAGTGACATTGACCGTGACCTTGTCGAAGGCGATCCCCAGCCGTTCAGCGATGCGCTCACGGGTGACCTGAGGGGCCTGGCTCGGCGCCCAGGCTTCGCAATGACCGTCCTTGAAACGGGCCACCGCAACCATCGGCTCCATGGGCGACTGCGCCAGGTGCGGCAGGTAGTAACTCGCCTCCAGGACGCTGTCAGCCGCATTCAGCGCCTCATCGATATTGCCGGTGCTGCGCACCACTTTGCCCGGCTTCAGTGAGGCGGATTCCAGCTCCTTGCGGTAGGCAATCGAATCGTATCCAGCGTTGGGGCCATCATTCCAGACAATCTTCAGCGCCTCTCGGCCCTTGATTGCCGCCCAGGTATTGCTGGCAACTACGGCAATCCCGCCCAGTGGCTGGAACTCGGAAGGAATGGGCCGGCTTTCGATCTGCATGACCTTGATCACCCCCGGGACTTTTATCGCCGCGCTGGCATCGAAGGATTTCACTGTGCCGCCGTACACCGCAGGGCGGGCCACGGTGGCAAAAAGCATGCCTTCAAAGTGCACGTCCGCGCCGTAGACCGCGCGCCCGTTGACGATATCCTCGCCATCGATCGCCCGCACCGACTCCTTGCCGATGTAGCGAAACTCCCCGGGTTGCTTGAGTCGCAGGCTGTCGCGCGCCGGAACCGGCAAAGCCGCAGCCGCTTCGGCGAGCGCGCCATAGCCGAGCTCACGCCCGGAAGGTTGGTGAACCACTTTGTGCAATTGCGCGCGGCACTCGCCGACCGGCACTTGCCACTGATCGGCTGCCGCCTGCTCCAGCATGCTGCGCGCCGCGGCACCGCAACGCCGCATCGGCTCGTACCAATGACGCATGCTGCGTGAGCCGTCGGTGTCCTGGTTACCGAAGCGCACCTCATCACCCGGCGCCTGACGCACACTGACCTGGGCCCAATCGGCCTCCAACTCGTCCGCCACCACCATGCTCAGACTGGTGCGCACGCCCTGGCCCATTTCCGAACGGTTGCACACCACGGTCACTCGGCCATCGCTGGCGATGCTCACATAGACCTTGGGATCATCGACCCAGCCGTTGGGCATGCCGTCGGCACCGAACTGCTTGCCTTCGGCGAGTGCATCCTGCCAGCCCCAACTGGCCGCCAGCACCAACGCGCCGGTAGCACCCAGCCCTTTGAGGAAACCCCGTCGACTGAGGTTGCTCAGGGCGAAATCGCTAGGCAACTGGTTCATGCCTTGGCCTCCTGCAGATGAGTTGCCACCTGGCGGATCGCGGTCTTGATGCGGTTATAGGTGCCGCAGCGACAGATATTGCCGACCATCGCCGTTTCGATTTCCTCGTCACTGGGATTGGGATTGCTTTTGAGCAGCGCCGTGGCCGACATGATTTGCCCGCCCTGACAGAACCCGCACTGCGCGACCGCAGTGTCCAGCCAGGCTTGCTGCACCCGCTGTCCGAGCGGGTCGTTGTGCAGATAATCGATGGTGTTGACGTTCTGCCCGCGTACCGCGCCCACCGGCGTGATGCAACTGCGCGCTGGCGCACCGTCGATATGGATGGTGCAGGCACCGCACAGACCCATGCCACAGCCGAATTTGGTGCCGCTGTAACCGGCAACGTCGCGGATCGCCCAGAGCAGCGGCATGTCCTCGCTGACGTCGAGTGGATGGTCCTGACCATTGAGTTTCAAGGTAATCATGGGCACGCCCGCATAGTGATTGGGTTATGGGGTCGAGCAATCTGCCGGGATGTGGCAAGGGTCGGCACACGCAGATCGACTCAGGCTATCGGGCTCTCTTGTGAAGAATGATCCTCACCGGGCCTTTGTTGGGACTACATCGTTAGGAGGCTACGTTAACCGAACATTAACAAAAAAGCCCTGCCACCGTATTCGGTCTGCAGGGCTCTGGCTCCAGCGTTCAAGCGTAGCTCAATAACGGTTGGGTTCCATTTCCAGCTCGACATTGAAGCGCTCGGCGATGTCTTTCTGGATCCGCTGTGCCAGGCTCAACAGCTCAAGCCCGCTGGCCTTTCCATAATTGACCAGCACCAGCGATTGCAGGCGATGGACACCTGCGTCGCCCTCACGAAAGCCCTTCCAACCCGCCTGCTCGATTAACCAGCCGGCCGCCAGTTTGACCTGGCCGTCCGCCTGTGGATAACCAATCAGGCCGGGATGGGCCAGACGGATCTGCGCGGCCAAGGCTGCCGACACCAGCGGATTCTTGAAGAAACTGCCGGCGTTACCCAGTACCGCTGGATCCGGGAGTTTTTCGCTGCGGATACTGCAAATCGCCTGGCTGACATCGCTGGCCGTGGGCTGGTCGATACCCTGTTCAGTCAGGCGCTGGCGCACCGGACCGTAGTCCAGGTGCAGCCGGGCGACGCGATCAAGGACAAAGCGCACCCGCAGGATCACCCAGCGCCCGGCCTGCTGCTTGAACAGGCTGTCGCGATAGGCGAAGTTGCAGTCTTCCAGGCTGAAATCCCGCAGCTCGCCGGTCTGGCGATCGAGAGCGGTCAGGCCGGCGAACACGTCCTTGATCTCGACCCCATAGGCACCGATGTTCTGCATCGGCGCTGCTCCCACCGTGCCCGGGATCAAGCTGAGGTTCTCCAGCCCCGACAAACCCTGAGCCAGCGTCCATTGGACAAACGGATGCCAGGTTTCCCCTGCTTCTGCTTCAATCACCACGTGCTGGCCGTCATCACTCAATTGACGGATACCACGGGTCGCCATGCGCAGCACCAGCGCCCCGATATCGGCGGTCAGCAGCAAATTGCTGCCGCCGCCGACCACCAACAACGGCATCTCATGCTCGCGCGCATAGGTCAGCGCCTCACGCACATCGGCATCGCTTTCGGCCTGGGCGAACAGCTGTGCGCGAACGTCCACGCCAAAGCTGTTGAACGGCTTGAGCGAAACCTGCGATTGCACGAGCAATGTCATAAACGTCCTTTCAATTCGATCACCAGCGCGTCGCAAGCTTGCTCGATCAGGTCCAGTACCTGTTCGAAACCATGCTCGCCGTCGTAATAAGGATCCGGCACTTCGTCCACGCTCGCGGCGTAACGGCGCAGGAACAGGTCCAGTTCGGCCTTGCCCTGGGCCGGTTGCAGGGCCTTGAGGTTGCGCAAATTGCTCTGGTCCATGGCCAGGATCAAGTCACTGCTGGAAAAGTCGGCGCGCGTCACCTGTTGAGCACGTTGCGCCGACAGATCGTAACCGCGGCGCAACGCAGCGGCCTGGCTGCGCTTGTCCGGCGGATTGCCAACATGCCAATCGCCGGTCCCGGCGGATGCCACCTCGATGCGCTCGGCCAGCCCGGCCGCGCGCAGCTTGTGGCGCAGCACGCCTTCGGCCGTTGGTGAGCGACAGATGTTGCCCAGGCAGACAAACAGAACCCGCATCAGGCCTCCAGTAGCCGGCGAACGCGCTCGAGGTCTTCCGGCGTATCGACACCCGGCGGCGGCGCAATCAACGCGTCGGCGACATGGATCCGCACGCCATGCCAAAGCGCCCGCAGTTGCTCCAGGCATTCAGTGTCTTCCAGCCAGCACGGGCCCCAGCTGACGAAGTCGTGCAGGAAGCCGGCGCGGTAGGCGTAGATACCGATGTGACGACGGTATGGCACGCCTTCGGGCAATTGCTCGCGGCTTTTCGCGAACTGGTCGCGCGCCCATGGCAGGGTGGCGCGACTGAAGGTCAGCGCCAGGCCATTGAGGTCGCTGACGACCTTGACCACGTTAGGGTTGAACAGGGTTTCCAGGTCCTCGATCGGCTCAGCCAGGGTAGCCATGCCCGCCTCGGCATGCGCCGCCAGATTGGCCGCCACCTGGTCGATCACGCTCGGCGGGATCAACGGTTCGTCGCCCTGCACGTTGACCACGATCGCGTCCGGCGCCAGCCCCAGTTGCGTGGAGACTTCGGCCAGGCGGTCAGTCCCGGAGTTGTGCTCGACCCGGGTCATCACCACCTCGGCGCCAAACGCCTCGCAGGCAGCGACAATGCGTGCATCGTCAGTGGCGATCACCACGCGCTCGGCGCTGCTTTTGCGCGCCTGTTCCCAGACGTGCTGGACCATCGGCTTGCCCGCGATCATCTGCAAGGGCTTGCCTGGCAGGCGGGTCGAGGCAAAGCGCGATGGAATGACCACGGTGAACGGCGTAGTCATTTATCCAGACGCTCTTCGGCAGTCAAGGTACGGGCTTCAGTTTCCAGCATGACCGGAATGCCATCACGGATCGGAAATGCCAGGCCGGCGCCCTTGCTGATCAGTTCGGTTTTATCGGCGCTGAGTTTGAGCGGGCCCTTGCAGATCGGGCAGGCGAGGATATCGAGCAATTTGGTGTCCATGA
This sequence comes from Pseudomonas fluorescens, assembly GCF_019212185.1. Taxonomy (NCBI): domain Bacteria; kingdom Pseudomonadati; phylum Pseudomonadota; class Gammaproteobacteria; order Pseudomonadales; family Pseudomonadaceae; genus Pseudomonas; species Pseudomonas fluorescens. The sequence continues at coordinate 2,048,465 of NZ_CP078138.1, read as the reverse complement.
AAACTCCCTGGATAAAAGCGATTAAGGCAAGAGACGTGCGGGCAGCAGCCGCATCAGCTGCGTATCGAACCAGGCCACGAAAGCCGGTGACGGCACGGCATCGACCGCCAGATACCACCAGTCCTGAGCCGCAAAGGCTCGGCATTTCACCGCATCCTTTTCGGTCATGACCAACGGCAGCAACGGCGAAAAATTCAAGGCCGCCGCACTGTATTCGGCGTGGTCGGCAAATGCATGGGCAATGGGCTGCCAGTGTAGCGTTTCGAGGGTATTGAAGAAACGTTGCGGATTGCCGATCCCGGCCACCGCATGCAGCGCCTGGCCGGCGGGAAAATGCCCGAGGGCCAGGCGCTCGCCGGTCAGCAGGTTGACCAGGGCGGTGGGTTGCAGGCGAAATCCGAAGCCATCGTCGCGATCGGCTTGGGCGCCGTTATATAACACCGCATCGACACTGAGCAGGCGTTCGACCGGCTCGCGCAGGGGACCAGCCGGGAGGCAGCGGCGGTTCCCGAGACCGCGCGCGGCGTCGATCAGCACCAGTTCCAGGTCACGGGCCAGACGGTAATGCTGCATACCGTCATCCGAAAGGATCAGGTCCAGCGGCTCCGCCGCCAGTAACGCCTTGACCGCGCGACTGCGGTCCGGGTCGATCATCAAGGGTACGCCGCTGCGCTGGACGATCAACAGCGGCTCATCCCCCGCCACCACCGCACTCTGCGCGGCATCGACGCGCCAGGGCAACTGCGGGGGCTTGGCGCCGTAACCGCGACTGACCACGCCGACCCGCAGGCCGGCGCGCTGGCAGTGCTCAATCATCCACAGGATCAACGGCGTCTTGCCCGTACCGCCAACCGTGATGTTGCCCACCACGACCAACGGCACGGGGGGCTGATAGATATCACCCGAGCCTGCGAGAAATCGTGCGCGCTTGGCCGTCACCACACGCCGGTACAACCATTCCAGCGGTTGCAACAGCTTCAGCGCCGGATGACCGGCGTACCACGCGGCGAGTAAACGATCGGACATGGCCATCAGGGTGCCGGAGCCGCCTCGACGGTGGTCATGCGCAAATGGGTAAAGCCCAGTTTGCCAGCCGCATCCATGGCAGTAATGACCGCCTGGTGGGGAGTCTTGCCATCTGCGCTGATGGACAGCGGCAGGTTGGTGTCGCCGCTGGACTCTTTCTGCAAGGCTTCAATCACGCTGGCCAGGTCATTTTTAGGCAACAACTGATTGTTCACCGAAAACGCCCCGTCAGCACTGATGGCAATGTCCAGTTGCTTGACCTGCTGGTCTTCGGCGGGTGAGCCGCTGACCGCTTCCGGCAACTCGACGCGCAGTTGGGTTTCGCGGGTGAAGGTGGTGGTCACGACGAAAAACAGCAGCAGGATAAATACCACGTCGATCAGCGACGCGAGGTTGATGTCCACATTTTCCCGTTGCTTGCGGCGAAATTTCACGCTTTGCCCCCGGCGAGGTCAACATCGCGGTCGCCCTGCACCACTTCAACCAGCTTGATGGCTTCCTGCTCCATCCCCACCACCAATTCATCGATACGGCGCTGCAGGAACCGATGGAAGAACACCGACGGGATACCCACCATCAAACCCGCAGCCGTAGTGATCAGGGCCTTGGAAATACCGCCGGCGAGGACCGCAGCATTGGTGGTCATGCCCGAGCCCATGAACGAGCTGAAAATATCGATCATGCCCAGTACCGTACCAAGCAATCCGAGCAACGGTGCCATGGCAGCAATGGTGCCCAGCGCGTTGATGTATCGCTCCAGCTCATGGATGACCCGGGCGGCTGCTTCTTCAATGCATTCCTTCATGATCTCGCGACCATGCTTGGAGTTGGCCAGGCCCGCAGCGAGGATTTCTCCCAATGGCGAATTGGCGCGCAGTTCCTTGAGTTTTTCCTTGTTGAGCTGCTTGTCCTTGATCCAGACCCAGACCTGCCCGAGCAGATGCTCCGGGGTCACACGACTGGCGCGCAAGGTCCACAAGCGCTCGGCGACGATGCCCAGTGCAGCGATGGAACTCAGAATGATCGGCAGCATCATCCAGCCGCCGGATTTAACCAATTCCCACACAGTGACAGTCCCCTCGAAAAAGTGCGCCACTTTAACATACCGACTCGCTCAAGAGGCCTGACCCACCGACGACCGTGCCATCTGCGGTGCAAAGCATCCTGCTTCTCAGGGTGCAGGACGGATGGATGGCGTGCTGCGCCAGAATCGCGTGGCACCGCGCATTGCCTGCGCCGGCTGGAAATCGCCAAGCTGCAGGCGTACCGCCCCCTGTTCGGCACTGTCCAGAATCTCTACGCCATGGCGCTGGTAACGGGCAACGACGTGCGGATGGGGGTGGCCGAAGGTATTGCCGTGCCCGCGGGAAATCAGCACACCCTTGGGTGCCAGCGCCCGCACAAAAGCCTCGGAGGAAGAACTGCGGCTGCCATGGTGCGGCGCCTGCAGCCAGTCGGTGGGCACCGCCAGCGGACTCTTGAGCAGGACCCGTTCGGCGAGGGCATCGATATCACCAGTCAGCAACAAGCGCTCGCCATTGGCCTCGATCTGCAACACACAGGAGTTCTGATTACTGTTGCGACCGTCGGCCCAATGCCACAGCGTAAAGCGCACTCCGTCCCACTCCCAGTGCTTACCACTTTCGCAGGGTTGGGTCGACAGACTCGCGGAGACCTTCCAGGGTTCGCCACCGATGACCTGTGCCACGGGTAGTCCCTTGGCAATTGATCGCGCCCCTCCCGAGTGATCGAGATGGGCATGGCTGATCAACATCAAGTCCACCTTGCGCACACCGAACTTGCGCAAAACCGGCAGCACCACCTGCGCTCCCATGTCGCTGTCCTTGAATCCCGGCCCGGTGTCGTATAGCAGGGTGTGATGCCGGGTGCGGACCACAATCCCCAGACCGTGCCCCACATCCAGTTGCCAGACCTCTGCTCGACCCTCCGGCACCCTGGGCAATGGTGCAAACACCAGCAGCAACAGCATCGGCCAGCCCAGCACGCGCAATGGCACACCTTTGGGCATCAACAGCAGGATCGCTCCCGACACCGCAATAGCCCAGGCCCACAGCGGGACGGCCGGGGCAATCCATGCGGGCATCTCCCCGGCCATCAGAGTCAGGCCCTTGAACAGCAAGTCCAGCAGCCCGCCGGCCAGCCATAACAAGCTCTCGCCCACATAAGGCAGCGGCATCAGCAGGGTCCCGAGCAAGGCCGGGGGCAGGACCAGCAGACTGATCCAAGGTACCGCCAGTAAATTGGTCAAAGGACCGGTCAGGCTGATGGGCAAATTCAATATCAACAGCACCGGGCACAAACCGATCGCAATCAGCCACTGCGCCCGCGTCCAGGTTTGCCACCAGCGCCAGGCACCCAGCCGGCCGCTAAAGGTGAAAATCAGCACTGCCACTGCGGCGAACGACAACCACAACCCAGGGCGCAAGCTCGCCAGCGGATCAAATAGCAGCACAGCGTTCAAGGCCAGCAACCAGGGCCACCAGGCACCCAGATGGCGAAAGCGCAAGCGCCACAGGAGCACCAGGCCAATCATCACGCAGGCCCTGCGCACCGGCACCTGGAAGCCCGCCATCAGGCCGTAGCCGAGTGCCGCCGCAAAGGCCAGGCCGCAAGCCCAGGGCAGCCACGCAAGACGATGCGGCCACAGGCCGTAACGCGCCAGTCCGGCAATCAGCATATACACCATGCCCGCCAGCAGCCCGACATGCTGCCCGGAAATCACCAACAAGTGCACGGTGCCAGTGTCCTGCAACACCCGCCAGTCTTCGCGGCTCAGCCCGGAACCGTCGCCCAGCACCAGGGCCGCCAGTGCGCCTTCACGGCCCTGAGCGTCAACCGCCATCAAACGCTGGCGAACCGCATCGCGCCACGCCGCACGTGCTGGCTCGAGCCGTTGTCCATCCTTGACCGTGCCGGTGGCGCCAATCCGTTGCGCCAGCAACCAGGCCTCGTAGTCGAAGGCATGGGGATTGAGCAGCCCGCTGGGGCGCTTCAGTTTGACCGCCAGACGCCAACGCTCACCGCTGTTGACCGGCGGGCCACCGTACCAGGCCAGCCTGATCCGCTTCGGCAGGGCCGCGCGCCGCGACTCGGCATCCGCCAGTTCAAAACGCACCACGCCCTGCGCGCTCTGCGGCAAACCGACCACCCGCCCTTCGATCCAGCGCGTCTGACCGTCCAGCGCCGGCGCCAGGCGATCATTGAGCGCCCAGTGCGCACAGGCACAGGCACAGGCCCAACTCAAGCCAAGCAGGAAAAACGCCACTGGATAAGTACGAAACGGCAACAACATCAGCGCTACGACCGGCAACGCCAGCAATAGCCCGACCGGCGGCAATGCCGGTAAAAAAACCAGAGTCAACAGCCCCCCGGCCAGCGCCAACATCCCTGTGCGCATAAGCCCGTCCTTGAGAGTTCCCCCTCTTGGCTTAGCCCAGCGTGCGGTATTGGCGTTTAATAATTGTCACAAAATCTGAATAGGCGGCCCTCGGAATACGGGCATACTTGCGCACTGAACTGACCGAGAAGCCTTATGCCCCGGCGCTTATTCAAACGCTACATGCCAGATCCGACCAGCATCAGGGAACACAAATCCTTACGCTTTCTGGGCAACCTGCTGCATGACCCCAACCTCTGGCATCTCAACCGGCACTCGGTGGCGCGGGCCATGGCCATGGGCCTGTTCGCCGCTTTCCTGCCGATCCCCATGCAGATGCTGGTGGCCGCTGCGCTCGCCGTCTGGGTGCGTGGCAACATTCCGATTGCCGTGAGCCTGGTCTGGCTGACCAATCCGATTACCATGCCCGTGGTGTTCTTCTGCACCTATCAGACCGGCGCCTGGCTGATGAGTGTCCCGGCACGCAGCCTGCCGGAAGAACTTACCTGGGAATGGATCAGTGGCGAACTGTCGACCCTCTGGCAGCCGTTCCTGCTGGGATCGGTGGTGGCGGGTTTGGTGCTGGGCGCCCTGGCCTATTGCTTGACCATGACCTACTGGCGTTGGTGGGTCGCCCGGCAGTGGCGGCGTCGTAAACAGAGCCGGCGCTAAAACGAAAAACGGCACCCAGGGTGCCGTTTTCCTTGCATGTTTGCGCTTAGGTGCGCATTCCCCGCCCACTGACCAGCAGCCGGGCGCAACCGAAGTACAGCACAACCGTAGCCACCAGCATGAAAGTGATGGCGATGCTGATCTTGATGTCCGATACACCCAGGATGCCATAGCGAAAAGCGTTGACCATGTGCAGTACCGGGTTGGCCAGCGACACGGTTTGCCAGAACGGTGGCAGCAGGCTGATGGAGTAGAACACCCCGCCGAGGTAAGTCAGAGGCGTCAGAACGAAAGTCGGAATAATCGAAATATCGTCGAAGTTACGGGCAAAGACCGCGTTGATGAACCCCAGCAGCGAGAAGATAGTGGCCGTCAGCACCACCACCAGAACCGTCACACCCAGGTGATGGACCTGCAAGTGGGTGAAAAATAACGACAGCAGGGTCACGATGATGCCCACCATCAAACCGCGCAGCACGCCGCCCAGGGTATAGCCGATCAGAATGGTGTGGGGCGATACCGGCGACACCATCAACTCTTCAATCGAGCGCTGGAATTTGCTGCCGAAGAAGCTCGACACCACGTTGCCGTAGGAGTTGGTGATCACCGACATCATGATCAGACCCGGCACGATGTATTCCATATAGGTGAAGCCACCCATATCACCGATTTGCCGGCCAATCAGATTACCGAAGATCACGAAGTACAGGACCATGGTGATCGCAGGCGGCAGCAGGGTTTGCGGCCAGATCCGGGTGAATCGACGAATTTCCCGGTAAACAATGGTATTGAGGGCCACCAGGTTGGGTTTCAGTTCCGAACTCATACCGCCACCTTTGCCAGGTTTTTCTCCACCAGGGACACGAACAACTCCTCAAGCCGATTGGTTTTGTTGCGCAGGCTCAGCACTTCGATTTGCTGCATGGCCAACTGACTGAACAACGCAGTGATTCCCATCTCCTTTTCCACCTGGACTTCCAGGGTATGGGAGTCGAGCAGCCGGCACGGATAACCTATCAATTGCGGTGCGGCGCTCAAATCGCCCTTGAGATCCAGCAGGAAGGTCTCGACATGCAGTTGGCTGAGCAGATTACGCATGCTGGTGTTTTCGACAATGGTGCCGTGGTCGATGATGCCGATATTGCGGCACAACTGCTCAGCCTCCTCCAGGTAATGGGTGGTGAGGATGATGGTGATGCCTTTCTGGTTAAGCTCGGTGAGGAAGGTCCACATCGAACGGCGCAGTTCGATGTCGACACCCGCGGTTGGTTCGTCAAGGATCAGCAGGCGCGGCTCATGCACCAGCGCCCGGGCAATCATCAGACGGCGTTTCATGCCACCTGACAGTGAACGGGACGGCACGTCACGCTTGTCCCACAGCCCGAGCTGGGTCAAATACTGCTCGGCGCGCTCCTTGGCCACCTTCGACGGGATGCCGTAGTAACCGGCCTGGGTCACGACGATGTCGAAGGTCTTTTCAAACTGGTTAAAGTTGAACTCCTGGGGCACCACGCCAATGCTGCGCTTGAGCGCGGCCGGGTTACGGTCCAGATCATTGCCGAAGATATTCACCGTGCCACTGGTCTTGTTCACCAGGGTCGAGAGAATGCCGATGGTCGTGGATTTGCCGGCGCCATTGGGGCCGAGCAAGGCGAAAAAGTCACCTTCGGCGACATCCAGATCGATACCACTCAGGGCCTGGAAACCGTTGCCGTAGGTTTTGGTTAGCTGCCGGATGGACAGAGCAGAACTCATAGCGGATTTACGCACCAAGAAGGGAAATTGGAAATTCGTCAGGGCCGGCGGCGAGCTAGACCACCGCGGCACATTGACGCAATGGTGCTTGCCGACGCCGCACAAGTACAGTCATCAGTGTTGATAGTGAATATTAAGTCAACGCGCTCATCACGGCTTTGCGGTAGGCCGGCCGCTGTTTCAGACGCTCATACCAGGCGTACAGGTGTGGTTGTGGCGCACGTTCGATGGGCATTTCGAACCAGCCGTAGATAAAGCAGCCCAGTGGAATGTCGCCCATGCCGATCTCGTCACCCGACAGATAAGGCGTGACGGCCAACGCCTGATCAGCCATCGCCAGCAACCCCTCGCACTCCTTGATCGCGGCCTTGATGGTCGGCCAGTCCTGCTGCTCCTCGGGTGTGCGCAACACGCCCCAGAACACGGTGCGAAAAGGCCCGGCGAAGCTGGAGGTGGTCCAGTCCATCCATTTTTCGGCGCGGGCGCGGGCTTGAACATCGTCAGGATACCAGGCGGTCGCAGGCGTGTGACGGGCCAACAAATAGCGCACGATGACATTGGACTCCCACAGCACGAAACCGTCATCTTCGATCACCGGCACTCGACCGTTGGGGTTCATGGCACGGTACTGCGGGGTATCGACCACGCCAAACGCACCGCCGGCATCAATAGCCTCGTACGCCAGACCAAGCTCTTCGGCGGCCCACAACGCTTTCCTGACGTTCGACGAGTTTTTCCGACCCCAGATCTTCAGCATGACCTTCCCTCAATGGATGAATGAATGCCGGGGCAGTCTACGCCGGATCAGGCGCGGGACAAATCGCTCTGCATATCACCCAGCAACGCCGGCATCTGCTCGCTGAACAAATGCGGGTAGCACTGCTGCAGGTGCTGGAAAAAGAACGCTTCAGGCACATCGACAAACTGCCCATGGTCGACCATGTACTCCATGGACTGCTGACCTTTGCGGTTATAGGCGTGGAACACGCTGTCGTTGATCCCGTCGAACTCCAGCGGCGGTACATCGAATAATTCGCACAGCCGAGCGTTGAAAGCCGGTGTGGACTTGACCCAGCGGCCCTGCAGATACAACTCGGTATAACCGTGCATGGCGAACACATCGCTCTTGAGCAACTCGATCAGGCGCGGCGTCGACAGGTGATTGCGCACGTCCGCCAGGCCGATCCGCGCAGCAATCCCGCAATGCCGGGCACAACCGGCCAGCAACGTCGCCTTGGGCACGCAATAACTCTCCCCGGTCGCCAGGGCATAACTGCCACGCAAGGTTTCGGGATCACGACTGAAGGTATAGGGGTTGTAACGCACTGCCTCGCGGACCGCGTAATAGAGGCTGACCGCCTGCTCGACCGGGTCACGGCTGACGCCCCGATGTTTTTCGGCGAACTCCACCACCGCTGGGTGGTCACTATCGATGAAGCGGCCGGGACTCAGATACTCGTGCATGAGAACAATCTCCTGATTGAGCCCCGAGTCTAGCGAGACCTTCAGCACAGAGATAACGACGTTTCGGCCAAACATGAGAGCGTTCGGACTTCGCCCGGAACTCATGAAACAACCTTCACGCTGTGCTTCCACACATTCAAACACACTGTTGCGAACACCCCGTTTTGCAGATGACGTCTAAGCTCTGGGGGTTGTTTTGCCCCTGGTTTCACGGAGGATTGAATATGCTGCTGTTGTGGATACTGGTTCTGGTGGTGGGCATCGCCTACCTGGCACACCGCCGCACTGCTCCCCTGCCCGCCCTGGGTATAGTCGCCATCTACCTGCTGGCGATGGGCATCGTGGGCCACGCGCCAGGCTGGTTGCTGCTAATCACCTGGATCCTGCTGGCGGCCGTCGCGGCGCCCCTGCTGTTGCCGGACCTGCGACGCAAATTCTTCACCGCCCCGCTGTTCAGCTGGTTCCAGAAAACTCTGCCACCGATGTCGCAAACCGAACGCGACGCCATCGATGCCGGCACCGTCTGGTGGGATGGCGAACTGTTCAGCGGCCGCCCGGACTGGAACAAACTCCTGGCCTATCCCAAGGCGCAACTGAGCGAAGAAGAACAGGCATTTCTCGACGGTCCGACCGAAGAATTGTGCGCCATGGTCAGTGACTGGCATATCGGCCAGACCATGGACCTGCCGGCCGAAGCCTGGAGCCACATCAAGGACAATGGCTTTTTTGCCCTGATTATTCCCAAGGAGTACGGCGGCAAAGGCTTCTCTTCCTACGCCAACTCGCAAGTGGCGATGAAGCTGGCGACCCGCAGCGGCGACCTGGCTTCCACCGTGATGGTGCCCAACTCACTCGGTCCTGCCGAACTCTTGCTGCACTACGGCACCGACGCCCAGCGCGACCACTACCTGCCACGCCTGGCGCGCGGCGATGATATCCCGTGCTTCGCACTGACCGGCCCGCTGGCCGGTTCCGACGCCGGCGCCATGCCGGACACCGGGATCATCTGCAAGGGCGAATGGGAGGGCAAGGAAACCCTTGGCCTGCGCCTGAACTGGGAAAAACGCTACATCACCCTCGGCCCGGTCGCGACCCTGCTTGGCCTGGCCTTCAAGGCCTACGACCCGGACCACCTGCTAGGCGACAAGGTCGACCTGGGCATCAGCCTGGCGCTGATCCCCACTGACACCCCCGGGGTGAACATTGGCCGGCGCCACCTGCCTCTCGGGGCCTCGTTCATGAATGGGCCAAACTCCGGCAAGGACGTTTTCGTGCCGCTGGACTGCCTGATCGGCGGCCAGGAGATGCTCGGCAAAGGCTGGATGATGTTGATGAACTGCCTGTCGGTAGGCCGCTCCATCTCGCTGCCTGCCGTGGGTACCGGGGCTGCCAAGTTCACCAGCCTGGTGACTGGCCAATACGCCCAGGTGCGCGAGCAATTCAATGTGCCGCTGTCCGCCTTCGAAGGTATCCAGGAAGCCATGGCACGCATTGGCGGCAACGCCTGGATGATGGATGCCGCACGCATGCTCACCGCCAGCGCCCTGGACCTGGGGGAAAAACCTTCGGTGCTGTCGGCGGTGCTCAAATATCACCTCACCGAACGCGGTCGCGAATGCATCAGCCACGCGATGGACGTGCATGGCGGCAAGGCCATCATCATGGGGCCGAACAACTACCTGGGACGCAGTTGGCAAGGCGCGCCGATTTTCATCACGGTCGAAGGCGCCAACATCCTATCGCGCAACCTGATGATCTTCGGCCAGGGCGCCATCCGCTGCCATCCCTTTGTCCTCAAGGAAATGGCCCTGGCCAGCCGCGAAGACAAGGATCAGGCGCTCAAGGAGTTCGACGGGCTGCTGCTCAAACACATTGGCTTCGCCGTCAGCAACGCCGCCAGCACCCTGGTGCTCAACCTGGGCTTCGGCCATCTCGAGCAAAGCCCCGGCGATAAGCTCAGCCAAGGTTATTTCCGCGCCCTCAATCGGCAGGCGGCCGCCTTCGCCCTGCTCGCTGACTTGAGCATGATGCTGCTGGGCGGCGAACTGAAACGCCGTGAACGCCTTTCCGCCCGCCTCGGCGATGTACTCAGCAACATGTACCTGGCCTCGGCAGCACTGAAGCGCTATCACGATCTCGATTCACCGCAATACCTGACGCCGCTGTTTACCTGGGCCATGGAAGAAAGCCTGGGCCAGGCCGAACGCGCACTGGACGAACTGCTCAGCAATTTCCCGAGCAAAGTGCTGGGCTGTCTGCTGCGGGTCATCGTGTTTCCGTTCGGACGCCGGCACAAGGGCCCCAGCGACAAGCTCGGCGCAGAAGTGGCGGCAGTCATTGGCCGGGCCAAAGGCGATCCGGCGCTCGAAGAGCTGCTGGCGGGCTGCTACCGTCCGCAGTCGCTCGAGGACCCGGTGGGCGCCCTGCAGCATGCCTGCAACCTGCTGAATGAGGCGCAGCCCTTGCAGAAGAAAATCCACGTGGCGCTCAAGAGTGGTCAATTCAAACCCGCTGCAGGCGAACACCTGATCGATGCCGCGCTGGAGGCCGGCGTGCTGCAAGCGGGTGAGGCACAGCGCTTGCGTGAAGCCGAAGCGGCGCGGCGCAAGGTCATCGATGTCGATGACTTCTCCAAGCAACAGTTGGAGTTGGCTGAAGGCAAGATCCGCTAGCGTCAGGGCACATTGAGCGGTCCAGTGATGAAAAACGGGCGTCGGGGCTATATACTCCGGCGCCCGTTTTGCTTTGTTGTAGAGGACTGCCCTTATGCTCGATCAAACCCTCGTCCAGCTTGACCTCCTGCGCAGTATTCTGGTCGCTGTCGGTGAAGCCGAGCAGGTTCCGGAAGAAAGTCACGCGCTGTTCCTGGAGCGTTTCGATGAACTGCGTGAAGCGCTGCCAGTCGACCCGGTCGACAGCCAGTACCTGGGCCAGGACCTGATGTGCCAGGTCATCCAGCGTTACCCGCAAATCGCCCACCTGGTGCCGCGTGATCTGCTGTGGTTCTTTGGTGGCGACTGCCTGCACTACATGCCCGATGACGAACTAGACATGTATCAGACGCTGGAAGAACGTCGCTTCGAAGCCGAACAGAATGACGAACCGTTCGATTGGAACCAGGAAAAACAGCTGATGACCCTGTCGAACCAGGACAGCAAGCACTGATCCTCAATCAGTCCCGACAGAAGGCCCGCCTGCCAGAAAGACGGGCCTTTTTTGTTGGCGCCTGACTGGACTCAGAACAGAGCGCCGTTTTCGGGTGATTCGTACTCGCCGACGCTTGAGCCTGAAGCCGCGCCCCTGCCCGGCTTGCCCAGGGTCGGCTCCTGCTCCAGGCACTCCACCAGATAATCGATCAGCACCCGCAGCTTGGCTGGCAGGTAGCGCGTGGGTGAGTACAGCAGCCAGGCGCCACCGTGATAAGAGGCAAGGAACGTCCAGTCGGGCAGGACCTGCACCATCAACCCCTGCTCCAGGGCATGGCGCGCGGTAAAGTACGGCAAGCTGCCGATGCCGATGTGTTGCAATACCGCCCCCAGCCGTACCCCGGTGTGATTGGCCGCATAGCGACCACGCACACCGACGGTCACGCTTCGGGCCCCTTGCCTGAATTTCCAGCGGGCATCGCTGGGGGTTTCACCCAGATAGATGCAGCTGTGATTGAGCAAGTCATGGGGGTGAGTTGGCGTGCCGTGCTCGGCCAAGTACTGCGGGGTCGCACAGAGTATGTGGTCGATGCTCAGCAGTTGCCGTCCGATCAGCCCCGGCGGTGGCCGGTCGGTGATGCGAATCGCCAGATCAACATGATCGTCGATCAGGTCGACCTGACGATCCTCCAGCAACAGCTCGACATCGACCTTGGGAAACCGCCGCAGAAATTCCGGCATGTGCGGATGGATCACAAATCGCCCGACGGCCTTGGGCACGCTGATGCGCACCAGACCTTCGGGCTCCTGGGTGAACTGGCCACTGATCTCCATGACCGAGCGCGCAGCGCTGACCATCTCCTGGCAGTGCTTGAATACCTCTTCACCACCTTCGCTCAAGCGCAATTTACGCGTGGTGCGCTGCAACAAACGCGTAGCAAGGGCCTTTTCCAGGCGCGAAATGCTCCGGCTGACCGAAGAAGGCGAAGCGCCGAGCTGGCGTGCGGCTTCCGAAAAGCTGCCGGTTTCCACCACTTTGACAAAAATGGCCATTTCTCCCAGCAACGGCAGGGGAAGATTTATGCTCACGACGCAACAGTCCTTTGATGTTTGAACGGATTATCACGCTTTTGCGCCATCCATATAATTAAAAATCGAAATTTCAATCAGAGTATGGAATATGACGCTTCGCCTGTTCTTCCACAGTGATGAGCTGCAAGCCAACGTGGAAGTCATGGAATGCACGCCCTGCGAGAGTGAATTTGCGGTCGTGTTGCGCGCCACGCTGTTCCATCCTCAAGGGGGCGGTCAACCTTGTGATACTGGCTGGATTGGCGAAAGCCAGGTATTGCGGGTGGTTCAGGAGCCCGAGCGCATCGTGCACTTCGTCGATCGAGCGGTCAGCATCGGCATGACCCGTATCGACATCGATGAGCCACGCCGTCAGCTCAACAGCCGATTGCACAGTGCCGGGCATCTAATCGGTCACTTCGCCGAAACCCTGGGCTGGGTTCCAGTCAAGGGTCATCACTGGCCAGGGGAAAGCCGGGTCACGTTCAAGCCTGGCCAGGCACCCACTGATTTCGACAGTGCAACCATCCAGAACGCGCTTGATCGCTGGACCAGCGCCGACCTGCCGCGCCTGACGTCACTGCGCGAAGGAGCGCGGGAAATCAGCTTCGGCGAACTGCCCGCCTACGGTTGCGGCGGCACCCATGTGCGACGCCTGCAGGACCTGGGTGACGTGGTCATCGAGTCGGTCGCGCAGAAAAAAGGCACACTTTCGGTTCGCTACGCGGTGAACTGAGCCCGCCGGGTTTGAGCAACCTTCATCGAAGCTCAAACCCTCGCCGCTCAACTACTTCAAATTGCCACTGAGGAACTGCTGCAGGCGCTCACTTTTGGGATTACCCAACACCTCTTCCGGCGCCCCCTGCTCCTCCACCCGCCCCTGATGCAGGAACAACACCTGGTTGGAGACCTTGCGGGCAAAGCTCATTTCGTGGGTCACCATGATCATGGTCCGGCCTTCTTCTGCCAACCCCTGGATGACCTTGAGCACTTCACCGACCAATTCAGGATCCAGCGCCGACGTCGGCTCATCGAACAGCATGACCTCCGGCTCCATCGCTAACGCTCGGGCAATGGCCACGCGCTGCTGCTGACCGCCGGATAGAAAGGCCGGGTACTGCTCGGCCACGCGGGCCGGCAGGCCGACCTTTTCCAGATAACGGCGAGCACGGTCTTCGGCGTCTTTCTTGCTGACGCCCAGCACCCGGCGCGGGGCCATGGTGATGTTCTCCAGCACAGTCATGTGCCCCCACAGATTGAAATGCTGAAACACCATGGCCAGGCGCGTGCGCAGACGCTGCAATTCGGCGTCATCGGCGACCTGCATGCCATGGTGATTCTTGACCATGCGAATCGGCTTGCCATCCAGGCTCATGGCGCCATCGTTGGGCGTTTCGAGAAAGTTGATGCAACGCAAAAAGGTACTCTTGCCCGAGCCGCTGGCGCCGATCAGGCTGATCACATCACCGGTGTTGGCCTTGAGGGAAACACCCTTGAGCACTTCGTGGCTACCGTAACTCTTGTGCAGGTCTTCAATGGTCAGTTTGTACATGTGCGCAAACATCCAATCAGGGAAATGAATCGCCGCGGCGGGAATCGCGCCAGCGCCGAAATAGCCCACTGGCCGCTGCACGGCCGTGGGGATGACCCGCTATCAGTGAGCCGGACCGAGAAACGCCAGCCAGCGGCGCTCGGCCACCCGGAACAGACCAACCAAGGCAAAGGTGACCACCAGATAAATCAACGCAGCGATTCCGAACGACTGGAAAGTCAGGAAGGTCGCCGAGTTGGCATCACGCGCCACCTTGAGAATGTCCGGGATGGTCGCGGTGAACGCCACGGTGGTCGAGTGCAGCATCAGGATCACTTCGTTGCTGTAGTACGGCAACGAGCGGCGCAGGGCCGAAGGCATGATCACGTAGGCATACAGCTTCCAGCCGGTCAGACCATAGGCCTTGGCCGCCTCGACTTCGCCGTGATTCATGCTGCGAATCGCCCCGGCAAAGATCTCCGTGGTGTAGGCGCAGGTGTTCAGGGCAAAAGCGAGGATGGTGCAGTTCATGGCGTCACGGAAGAACGCATCGAGCACTGGCTGCGCGCGAATGGCGGCCAGGCTGTAGATCCCGGTGTAGCAAATCAGCAGCTGGATATACAGCGGCGTGCCGCGGAACAGGTAGGTGTAGAACTGCACCGGCAGACGCACGTAGAACTTCGATGAGACCCGGGCGATCGACAGCGGAATCGACACCAGGAAGCCAATGAAGATCGAGGCACTGAGCAGCCACAGGGTCATGGCCAGCCCGGTAATGTGGTAGCCGTCGCTGTAGAAGAACGGTTTCCAGTATTCCTGCATCAGCTCAATCATCGAACCGCCTCCCGGGAACCCGCCGCGTAATGTTGTTCAAGCCAGCGCAGTACAACGTTGGACGCACTGGTAATCACCAGGTAGATCAGCGCCGCCAGCACCAGGAAAAAGAACAGTTGGTAAGTGCTCTTTCCGGCATCCTGGGCGGCCTTGACCAAGTCGGCAAGACCAATGATCGACACCAGCGCGGTAGCCTTGAGAATCACCATCCAGTTGTTGCCAATACCCGGCAGGGCAAAGCGCATCATCTGCGGGAAGACCACGAAACGAAAACGCTGGGCCCGGCTCAAACCATAGGCCGTGGCCGCTTCCATCTGCCCGCGCGGGACGGCGAGGATCGCGCCGCGAAAGGTTTCGGTGAAATAAGCGCCGTAAATAAAGCCCAAGGTGATGATGCCTGCACCGAACGGATTGATTTCGATGTATTCCCAGTCCATGGCGACGGTGAAACTGGTCAGCCAGGTTTGCAGACTGTAGAAAATCAGCAGCATCAGCACCAGGTCGGGAACGCCGCGAATCAGCGTAGTGTAGAGCTGGGCGGGAATGCGCAGAATCTTGAGACTGGACAGCTTGGCGCTGGCCCCGATCAGACCGAGCAGCACGCTCAGCAACAGTGAGAGGATTGAGAGCTTGACGGTCATCCAGGTGCCTTCCAGCAACAGAGGGCCGAAGCCCTTCAAGCTGAATGCGGAAAGCCCGAGTGTCTGTAAGAGAGTGTCGAACATAATTCACAGGACCCATAGCTATGAAAAGCGCCCTCCTCAAGGAAGGGCGCGGGAGCGTTATTTGCCACTGTAGAGATTCAGGTCGCCGAAGTGTTTCTTCTGGATCGAAGCGTAAGTGCCGTCATCGTGCAGCGCCTGGATGCCTTTGTTGATCAGCGCCTTGAGTTCGGCATTGCCCTTGGCGATGCCCACTGCGGTTTTCGCCGGCAGCAATTCGCTGTCCACTGGTTTGCTGACCTCGAAATCACCCCCTTGTGGCGATTTCAGGAAACCCAGTTCAGCTTGCAGCATGTCCTGGATCGACGCGTCGAGACGGCCGGACACCAAGTCGGCATATACCTGGTCCTGATTGGCGTAGGCCTGGGTTTCTACTCCCGCCTTATCCAGCACCTGCTTGGCGTACGCCTCCTGAATAGTGCCCTGCTCGTAGCCAACTTTCTTGCCCTTGAGCGCTGCCGGATCAACCCCCAGGTTGGCGCCTTTCCTGTAGACCAGACCGGTCGGCCCGGAGAACAACTCAGTAGAGAAGTCGATCACTTTTTCCCGGGCCGCAGTGACGGTCATCGATGAGATCACACCGTCGAACTTGTTGGCCTTCAGACCCGGAATGGTCCCGTCGAAATCGCTTTCGACCCACTTGCACTTGACCTTCAGCTCGGCGCAGATCGCATTACCCAGATCGATGTCGAAACCCACCAGGCTGCCGTCCGCGGCTTTGGATTCGAACGGCGCGTAGGACGGATCAACGCCAAAACGCAGCTCCTTGTACTCCTTGGCCAAAGCGGCACCGGCGGCCATACACAGGGTCAGTGCAGAAAGGGTCAGCAATGTTCTTTTCATTATTATCAATTCCTAAAACCGCTACGGGCGCTTGTGGCGCATGGGTACTGTGGCGTGCAAGGCTGTTGCGAAGTCATCCGGCGTAGAAACACCTACACACATAGATTTACTTGTACGTACAAGCATATGCAATCCATCAGCCAACTCGCGTTTGTCGCCTGTAGGAATCAGGCACAAGCCCGCAATTACGGGGGTTTAGAAAGGAAAGAGCAGCGCATGCCGTCGTCTGCACTTAGGTTACCGGCTGTTACCTTGAGGGAAATTCGCCTCGTATTGGTGCGTCCGGTAACAACTCGCAACGTCATCGACGCAGGGAAATGGCAAAGCCCGCTCGGTCGGGCCGGGAGGCGAATCGGGTTGGGGGATAAAAATCGCACAAACAAAAACGCCGCTCAGTGAGCGGCGTTTTTGATGAATATGGAGCGGGAAACGAGACTCGAACTCGCGACCCCGACCTTGGCAAGGTCGTGCTCTACCAACTGAGCTATTCCCGCAAAATGGCGTCCCCTAGGGGACTCGAACCCCTGTTACCGCCGTGAAAGGGCGGTGTCCTAGGCCACTAGACGAAGGGGACACACTACCCGGACCACACAGCGTGTGGTCTGGTACCGAACAAAAACGCCACTCCATGAGTGGCGCTCTCGTTAAATTTGGAGCGGGAAACGAGACTCGAACTCGCGACCCCGACCTTGGCAAGGTCGTGCTCTACCAACTGAGCTATTCCCGCAAATGGCGTCCCCTAGGGGACTCGAACCCCTGTTACCGCCGTGAAAGGGCGGTGTCCTAGGCCACTAGACGAAGGGGACACGCTACCCGGAACACATGGTGTGTGTTTCGGTGTCCAGATCCAATCCGAAGACTGGGTTCTGGTTTCACTCAGCACCGCCCGAAGGCACTGCTGTTTAAAATTGGAGCGGGAAACGAGACTCGAACTCGCGACCCCGACCTTGGCAAGGTCGTGCTCTACCAACTGAGCTATTCCCGCATTGGCGTCCCCTAGGGGACTCGAACCCCTGTTACCGCCGTGAAAGGGCGGTGTCCTAGGCCACTAGACGAAGGGGACACAGCTACAACTTCACTCCTCACCGCGTTTCGCTATTCGCTTTCCGCTGTAAGTGGCGCGCATTCTATGGATGGATTGAGGGGTCGTCAACCCCCCGATATAAATTTATTTAAATCAATGACTTCCCTGCCCTTTCAAGGACGAATCAGGGTTTTCGGCCGACCGGTGTTTGACGCCTATATTCTGGCACTCGCCAAGGCGCTATAGTCCCTTGCACGCCGATAATGGCAATGTGCATTCATGGGCGCAGCGTCGTTGCAGCAAGCAAACTGACCCGTTTCTGATCGTCGCGCCGGCCTATGCGCTCTTGGGCATAGCCACTAAACTCGCACGCAAACCCTTAAAAGAGGTCTTCAAGGTGACGCCACTCATGATCACCCTGCTAGTAATAGTTGGGATCGCATTACTGATCGCCATTGGCTACATGAACAATGTGGTGGAAAACAACAAGCTGCAAAAGGCCCGCACCAAGCTCGAACTGAATGACCGTCTGCGCCGCTGTGGCGAAATCACCGAAACCTTTCCCGGACAACTGATGACCCCGGCGCTCAAATTGCTGCTGGCGCGCCTTGAACTGAATGTCTGCCAGCGCATGCTCAACCTTGAGAAGTCCAATGCAGCGCTGAAAAGCCGTATTGAGGAGTTGAAGGCGCTGATCGCTCAGGGCGAGTCGATTCCGGTCAACAATCCACCGGCACCGATTCTCACCGAGGCCAAGGCCAAGGACGTGCGTTTCTTGCTGGAAGCCTTGCATGGTCAGGTCACGCGCGCGGCCCACGACGGTTTTCTACCGACCAACGAAGCCAAAAGCTGGATACGCGAAATTCGCCATATCCTGGTGTTGCTGCACATCGAGTTCTTCAGCAATCTTGGCCAGCACGCCTTGCAGCAGGAACAACCCGGGCAGGCCCGCCTGGCGTTCGAGCGTGGCGTACAGTATCTGCGCAAACAAACGGACCCGCAGGTATACAGCGAGCAGTTGAAGTTTCTTGAAAAGCTCCTTGCCCGCGCCAACTCCACGGTGCTGACCAACAGTGCGCCGGTTGAAGGTGATGTCAACGAGCTGACCGAAGGCCTGAAGGACGTCGAGGCCGAAGCGGACTGGAAAAAGAAAGTAATCTACGACTGATAGCCACACCCTGAAAGATCGCCGGCCGTCTCTGGCCCGCGATCTTTCCTCATGATGGAACCGCACTACAGCCTGAAATGCCCCACCATTCCCTTGAGCTCACCCCCCAATTGCGCCAGTTCAATGCTCGATGCAGCATTGCCTTGCATTGCCAGTGACGATTGATCGGCGCTGGCACGAATGCTGGTCACGCTACGATTGATTTCTTCAGCCACCGAACTCTGCTGCTCGGCTGCCGCCGCAATTTGCTGATTCATCTGCTGAATCAACGAAACCGCTGCAGCAATACTGCCCAGCGCGCTTTCAGTCTGCAGCGCATCGCTGACCGCCAGCTTGACCAGTTCGCCGCTGCCGCGGATCGTTTGCACTGAAGCCTCGGCCGCCGCGCGCAGGGCGCTGACCAACCCTTCGATCTCCTCGGTTGATTGCCGGGTACGTCGGGCCAGGGCCCGAACCTCATCGGCCACCACCGCGAATCCCCTGCCCTGCTCACCCGCGCGCGCAGCTTCGATAGCAGCGTTGAGTGCAAGCAGATTGGTCTGTTCGGCCACACTCTTGATTACGTCGAGGACGCTGCCGATATTCTGGATCTGCGCGCTCAGGCCATCAATGCTGGAGCTGGCCGAGGTCGCCGAGTCCGCCAATTGTTCAATCCGCTGCATACTCTGGCGCACCACCACTTGACCGTTTTCGACTTTATCGTCGGCAGTCTGTGCCGCCTGCGCAGCCTCTTCGGCGTTGCGGGCGACGTCGTGCACAGTGGCTGTCATCTGATTCATGGCAGTGGCGACCTGTTCGGTCTCCTCCTTCTGGCTACTGACTTCCAGATTGGTCTGCTCAGTCACTGCCGACAGTGACTGCGCGGAGCTGGCCAACCGCTCGATTCCCGCCTGCAACCCGCTGACGATCCGGCTCAAACCTGAACCCATCTGCTGCATGGCCTGCATCAGTTGGCCGATTTCATCGCGCCGGGTCACCTCCACCGTTGCACTCAAGTCACCGGCAGCAATTTGCTCGGCAAGCCGGATCACGCTGCGTAAAGGCGCAACAATCAACCGGGTAATGACCCAGGCAGCGACCAAGCCGACCAACAAGGCGAGAATCGACGACGCAATGATCAATAGCGAGTTTTTCTGCAGTTCCGCCTGCATGGCCTGATCCTGTGCCGCGTAGGCCTGATCGACCTGACGCACCACGTCGCCGGCACGTTGATGCAAGCGTTGATAGACCTGCTTTTCCTGAGCCAGGAGCCCGGTGTATTCAGCCAGTTTTTCACTGAACCCGGCGATGTGCCCGGTCACCTCGTTGAGTACCGTTTGATAACCCGCGTCCTTGAGCATACCGGTCAAGGCCTGCGCCTGGGCCAGCGCCTGATCTGCCTGCTCGATCTTGCCCTCATTGCTCTCATCCGAATTGGCCTGGCGGCCTTGATCAAGACGCACCCGTGCCTCGTTCATTGCCTGCAGCATCAATTTCGACACCTGGCTGACCAGGTTGGCCTGCTCGATGAACTCGGCACCCTCCTTGCCCGCTGACTCCTTGAGCGTGTAAGTGCCATCATCCGCCAGCCCGGCCTGCAAGACGTCGAGATTATTGGCCACACTGGACACTGACCAACTGGCCATTTCCAGCGCCAGATCCTTGGCCGCGGTCAATTCCACAAACTCATCGAACGCCTTGCGATAGGCGTCCAACGACTGGTCGACCTCGGACATCACCGAAGCACTGGCTTGGGACTCGGCCTTCAGACTTGTCGCCAACCCCTTGATCTCATCGATGCCCAGGCGCAAGGCATCGGCGGTCTTCCCATCGCCGCGTAACGCAAACTCCTGCTCCAGCAGGCGTACTTTAAGCAAGCCACTGTTGAGCGATGACATCTGTTTGAGCCCGTCGAAACGCTGACTGATGGTTTGCAGTGACCAGATGCCGATGGCAGCCACAAGGGCCGTCAATAGCAACACCAGGACAAAACCAAGTGCCATTTTCTTTGCCATGCCGAGGTTGGCAAATGGCCCTTGCACGCCTGAGATCATTACTCGCCCTCTCCTATCAGTGTCCATCGGAACAGGATGATTGTTGATTGCTGCAGGTTCGCAACGGGCCACCCCGGAGCACAAGCCTCAGGCACGGCGTTAATGGCAAAAAGCTACACAAGCGTCGCTTTCAGGATGCTTGAGGTCGATCTGACAATGAACAGTCCTGGAAAAAGGCAAGCGCTCGCGCATCATCCGCGTACGCCACATTGATACGCAGCCAATCGCTGGTCTGGCCCGTTGCATTGAAGGTGCTGCTACACGATAGCGAAACACCGTGAAGTAACGCGCTCGCACAAATCTGTTGGCGATCACGGTTTTTCGGACGCGCCCAGATGTACAAACCTGCAGTAGGTTGGCCGAACACCTCCCACTCCCGGTCTTCCAGCACCTGCAACGTTGCGCGCATGTCATGGCGCAACCGCAGGCGCTGTCGCTGGATCAATTTACGGTAGGCACCATTGGCCAGCAGTTGTGCGAGTACCGACTCGCAGAATTGCGAGGTTCCCAGGCTGGTAATACGTTTCACAGTTGCCAGGCGCGCGGCAATTTCTTCACCGGCCATTACGAAACCAACCCGCAATGAGCTGCTGAGGGTCTTCGAAAAGCTGCCCACGTAGATCACACAGCCGGAGCGATCCAATGCTGCCAGCCGAACCGCGCTACGTCCCTGAAAATCGGCATACACATCGTCCTCGACAATCATTGCCCCGTACTGCTCGGCCAGCGCCAGCAGTTGTTGCGCCACCTCCAATGACAGGCTGGTGCCCGTAGGGTTGTGACACAGACTGTTGATAAACAGAGCCCGCGGCGAGTGGCACCGCATCAGCGCTTCCAGGGCTTCGATATCCGGGCCGCGCGGCGTGCGCGGCACCTCCAGCAGTCGCACACCGTGCAGGCGCAATTGTTCGAAAAGATTCGGGTAGCCAGGATTTTCGACCACCACGCAATCACCCGGCTTGAGCAGCGCCCGAATGATCAGGTCGAGGCCATGGGTGGCCCCTGTAGTGGAGATCACTTGCGTTTCATCGGCGGCAATATTGAACGAGCGCAAACGCCTGAGAATCTGCTGACGCAGAGCGGGTAACCCATAGTCGGAGCTATAACTGAACAAGCCCTGCATGTCGGTGCGGGACACCTGGCAGATGGCGTAGCCCAAGTCATCGCTTTCACGCCAATGCTCCGGCATGCCTCCGTGCCCCAAGGGCAAACTGTTCCGTGGGCTGGCGGAAAATTCGGGAGCGCTTGAGGGCATCGCCACGAAAAAACTTGTGCCGTGACGTGACACGAGTACTCCTTGCGCCACCATGCGCTCATAGGCCTCTACCACACAGGACTGGCTGAGCAGGTTGTCACGGGCAAGTTGACGAATAGAGGGTAGACGGGTTCCAGGCTCGATGCCGCTGAGGCGAATCCAGCCGCTCAAGGCATCGACGATTTGCTGCACGACGGGGACAAGGGCCTGACGATCGATTCTCAATTCCATGAGAGTCCAACTCCAACTGTTTGAGGGTGTTTCCGCAATCAGTTAAGCACAGCGTGCCTGTCGCATATGTACGACAAAACCACCAAAACGGCCGCCTCTAACCCTTTGAAACACATTCCACCGAAGTTAAAAAAGCCCACATGAATGTGGGCCGAGTCTCACGCAAATGACAGCTGTCGTGCTGACAAACTACCGCACCTAGCCAGTGATCAGAACGCAGTCACACCGCCATCAACGGCCAGCGAATGTCCGGTAGTAAATGCCGCGCCATCGCTGCACAGATACAGCACCGCACTGGCAATCTCCTCCACCTTGCCAATCCGCCCCACCGGGTGCATGGCGGCAGCGAAATCGGCTTTCTTCGGATCGGCCTCATAAGCCCTGCGGAACATATCGGTATCGATCACCGCCGGGCACACCGCGTTCACGCGGATCTTTTTCTTCGCATATTCAATCGCCGCTGATTTGGTCAGGCCAATGACGGCATGCTTGGACGCTGCGTAGATGCTCATCTTCGGCGCCGCGCCAAGGCCAGCTACCGATGCGGTGTTGACGATGGCTCCGCCGCCCTGGGCCAGCATCAACGGCAATTGGTACTTCATGCACAACCAGACGCCTTTGACGTTTACCCCCATGATTGCGTCAAATTCATCGATGGAACCATCGGCCAACTTGCCCTTCTCGATCTCGATGCCCGCATTGTTGAAGGCGTAATCAACGCGTCCATAGGCACTCACTGCCTGCGCCAGCAAATTTTGCACATCGTTTTCGTCGGTAACGTTACAGCGCACAAACAGCGCTTCACCGCCTGCTGCGCGGATCAACTCGACCGTCCCTTCGCCACCGGCTGCATCAAGATCCGAAACCACTACTTGTAACCCTTCGGCGGCAAATGCCTGTGCGGTTGCGCGACCAATCCCGGCTGCACCACCCGTCACCAACGCTACCCGACCAGAAAACGTCATGCTCATTGTTATGCCCTCGAAAGATGGGAGTGATCGACTGCAGGCAGTCTAGCCACCCGCCCACCACGCGCGGCAGCACTATTGAAGGGCCGGTTGGCCAGCCATGAGTCCCAGTGATAAGTAGCTCGGGCCAACTATCACTGCTTTGGATCGGGTTGTATTCGCTGGCACGGCAGACCTTGCGACATCGACCTCGAGGGTCTATCAATCAGTCTTCCTTCACCCTTGAGTGACCGCCATGACTGCCCAGACCAATCGTCAATTCCTGCTCGCCAAACGCCCGGTAGGCGCTGCGACCCGTGAGACGTTCACCTACCAGCAAGTCCCGGTCGGTGAGCCAGCGGCGGGTCAGATCCTGGTCAAGAACCAGTACTTGTCGCTGGACCCTGCCATGCGTGGCTGGATGAATGAAGGCAAGTCCTACATTCCGCCGGTGGCCATTGGTGAAGTCATGCGCGCGCTGGGTGTAGGCCAAGTCATTGCCTCGAACAATCCGGGCTTTGCCGTGGGCGACTACGTCAATGGTGCACTGGGCGTGCAGGATTACTTCCTCGGCGAGCCGCGGGGTTTCTACAAAGTCGATCCGAAACTGGCGCCGCTGCCGCGTTATTTGTCAGCCTTGGGCATGACCGGCATGACCGCGTACTTCGCCCTGCTAGATGTCGGCGCACCGAAAGCCGGTGATACCGTGGTGCTGTCCGGTGCAGCCGGCGCCGTAGGCAGCATTGCCGGGCAGATAGCCAAGCTCAAGGGCTGCCGAGTGGTGGGGATTGCCGGGGGTGCCGACAAGTGCAAATTCCTGGTCGATGAACTGGGTTTCGACGGCGCCATCGACTACAAGAGCGAGGACGTGGTGGCCGGTCTCAAGCGCGAATGTCCGAAAGGCGTGGACGTGTACTTCGACAACGTCGGCGGTGACATCCTCGATGCGGTGCTCAGCCGCCTGAACCTCAAGGCCCGGGTAGTGATCTGCGGTGCCATCAGTCAGTACAACAACAAGGAAGCGGTCAAGGGCCCGGCCAACTACCTGTCGCTACTGGTCAATCGCGCGCGCATGGAGGGCTTCGTGGTGATGGATTATGCGGCGCAATACGCCAGTGCCGCCCAGGAGATGGCCGGTTGGATGGCCAAAGGGCAGCTCAAGAGCAAGGAGGATATCGTCGAAGGGCTGGAGACGTTCCCCGAAACCCTGATGAAGCTGTTCAACGGCGAGAACTTCGGCAAGCTGGTGCTGAAAGTGTGACGCAAAGCATTGCGGGAGCCGCCAGGCGGCTCCCGCAAAACCTCAGGCCAGTTCGGCGACGACGTCGGCCAATGCCTTGGCCGGATCGGCCGCCTGGCTGATCGGACGACCGATCACCAGGTAATCGGAGCCGGCGTCCAGCGCCTGGCGCGGGGTCAGGATCCGGCGCTGGTCGTCCTGGGCGCTGCCTGCCGGACGGATTCCCGGGGTCACCAGTTGCAGCGACGGGTGCGCCGCCTTCAGGGCTTGGGCTTCCAGCGCCGAGCACACCAGGCCATCCATCCCGGCTTTTTCCGCCAGGGCCGCCAGGCGCAGCACTTGCTCCTGTGGTTCGATGTCCAGGCCGATACCGGCCAGATCCTCACGCTCCATGCTGGTCAGCACGGTCACGCCGATCAGCAACGGCTTCGGACCGCTGCGCTGATCCAGCACTTCGCGGCAGGCCGCCATCATGCGCAGGCCACCGGAGCAATGCACATTGACCATCCACACGCCCATCTCGGCCGCGGCCTTGACGGCCATGGCGGTGGTATTCGGGATGTCGTGGAATTTCAGGTCGAGGAACACTTCAAAACCCTTGTCGCGCAGGGTGCCGACAATTTCCGAAGCGCAGCTGGTGAACAACTCTTTACCGACCTTGACGCGGCACAGCTTCGGGTCCAACTGGTCCGCCAGTTTCAGTGCGGCGTCACGGGTAGGGAAATCCAGGGCGACGATGATAGGAGTCTGGCAGGCGGACATGAGTGGGCTCTCAGGCAAGTCGAAATCGGCGCGCATTGTAGCGGAACACGAGCCCGTCCGGGACCCGATGATCGGTAAATCATCCTTTACCCCTAAAAACCCCAGGCTCAGCGCCTCTCTTCTACCCGCGCCTGGCTCTTGCTCCAGTCAGTCAGGAGGCTATACGCCACCGCCAGCAGGGTTGGACCAATGAACAGGCCAATGAAGCCAAAGGCGATCAAACCGCCGAACACCCCGAGCAGCACGATTACCAGCGGCAGATTGCCACCACGGCTGATCAGGTAAGGTTTCAGGACATTATCCACACCGCTGATGATGAACGTACCCCAGATCCCCAGGAATACCGCATAACCATACTCGCCCTTCCACACCAGCCAGGCAGTGGCCGGAATCCATACCAACGGCGGGCCCATGGGAATCAGGCTGAGCAGGAAGGTCACGATGCCCAGCACCAGCGCCCCCGGCACACCGGCGATCAGGAAGCCGATCAGCGCCAGCAGCGCCTGCGCCGCCGCCGTACCAATGACCCCGTTGACCACGCGCTGGACCGTCCCGGCTACGAGTTCGATGTAATAACCGGCACGATCACCAATCAGGCGCTCCAGCAGGCGATGAACGAACATCGCCAGGCGTGGACCATCCCGATAGAAGAAGAACACGAAAACGATACTCAGGGTCAGTTCAAGGATACCGCCGCCGATCTGCGCACTGCGCGCCAGCAACCAGTTACCGACCTGCCCGAGGTGCGGCTTGATCGCCACCATCAATGCGGCACCTTGCTGGTCGATGCTGTTCCAGATACCCACCAACCGCCCGCCCACCAGCGGCACGCCGGCCAACCACAGTGGTGCCTCGGGCAGGCCGTCGACCTGCACGTCCTTGATAAAGGCCGTGGCATCGCGCACGTGATCCGCCAAATTCAAGCCCAGCCAAACCAGTGGCGCCGCCACCAGCAGCATCCAGCACAGGGTCAGCAATGCCGCTGCCAGGGATTCGCGCCCCTTGAGCCAACCGGTCAACAGACGCATCAGCGGCCAACTGGCAAACGCCAGCACCGCGCCCCAGAACAGCGCCGACCAGAAGGGCGCCATCACCCAGAAGCTGGCACCAAATAACACCAGAAGGAGGATTTGCACCAACAGGCGATCGTTATTGAGCATGGACAATCTCGAACAGGGTTAGTCAAAAGGTGCACGGGCGGACAGCCGATGGCGCGTCCGCCTGCACAGAGCTTAACGCAAGAGTTCGAAATGCAGGCCTGGCGCTTGCATCTCGCCCAGTTCCAGTCGAGCGTTGCGCACGCCTGCGGCGATCAGGGCCTGGCGCCAGGCCTCGGCCTGAGTACCGGAAATACTGACGCGAGAGGTGGTGTCGAGGTTCAGTCCACGGGACAACAGCGTGACCCAGAGCGCCTGCGGGTCGCCGGTCAGGCGTGCCAGGTCAAGCTTGCCGGTGTCCTTGAGCTGGCGCAGCAAGGTCGCGGAAGTGGGCAACACCTCGCCCAATGGCGCACTGGCGTCGAACTGCTCGACATGCAGGTAGGCCCGGCGATTACCTCGGGTGACGCTGTACAACGCTACCAGCGAGTTGTCCTGTGGTGCGGCCAGGCGCAGCAACAGGTAGGACTGCTCGGTATCGGCCCCGGAGAGCTTGGCGTTGCCGAAGACCTCATTGGCCCACAGGCTGTTTTCACCGCAATCACGCGCCTGACACCAGAACAACAGTTCGGCGCCCTGCTTCTGCAAGGTTTCCCGAGCGTTGGTGAAGGCCGCTTGGGCCGTGTGCTCCGCTGGCAACTCATAGGTCACTGCGGTCAACTGCCCACGGGGATTGAGCTGGCTCTCGGAGCGGATCCGGTTACTGATCTTGCGGATCGAACCCATCGGGTATAGCCGCTCCAGTTGCGCGGCCTGACGATAATCGACGATTTGCGCGTCGTCCGGACGGGGCAACAAAGGTAAATCCTGGCTGCCCGGTACATCGGCAGCCACTGCCAGCGAACTGAAACAACCAACCACCAGCAAACTGATAAAACGCATGGGCTTCAACCTTGAAGAGACTCTCATCGGATCAACATGGACTGGGCGCCCTTGATGACACTGGCATCGTCGATCCGCTGCGGGACCCGCAAACCACGCTGCACCGCGTCACGCCCGGCCATGGTTGCCATCCAGCGCTGCAGGGCCGGCAAGCCGTCGACCGAGATACCGGACCACTCATGACCACGGACCCAGGGGTAGGTGGCGATGTCGGCAATGCTGTAGGTGTCGGCGAGGAATTCGACGCTTTGCAGGCGGCTGTCGAGCACTTCATAGAGACGGCGGGTTTCATGCTGGTAGCGGTCGATGGCGCCCTGGAGCTTTTCCGGGAAGTAGCGGAAAAACACATTCGCCTGGCCCTGCATCGGCCCGACTCCCCCCATCTGGAACATCAACCACTGGATGACCAGGGAACGTCCCTTGGGATCTTTGGGCAGCAGTTGCCCGCTCAGTTCTGCCAGGTACAGAAGAATCGCGCCGGACTCGAACACGGCGAAATCGCCGTTGGCACGATCGACAATCGCCGGGATCCGGCCATTGGGATTGATCTTGAGAAACTCGGGGGTCTTTTGTTCCTTCTTGTCGAAACTCAGGGCATGCACCGTGTAGGGCATGCCGAGCTCTTCGAGCACGATAGAGACCTTGTAGCCATTCGGGGTCGCAGCGGTGTAGAGATCTATCATGGTTGTCTCCCATTTCAACCCGCCCAGCCTCGACAGTTGCCCGCGGCAAGTCAAGGAATGGCGAAGAACCGATTGAAACAGTCTGCAACAAGGGTTGCACCGTGCTCGTCGTTCAAGTGCAGATGATGGCCGCCCGGCAGCTGTTCGCGACTGAAGGGTAGACGCTCCAGCAATTCGGGATGTTTGCCGAGCATGCCGTCCTCGGCGACCACCAGGTGCGCCGGGCAGGTTCGGCGCAGGGCGAACGACATCGCCTGTTCGCTGGACAGGCGCAAGGCTGAAGGCAGTGTCAGGCGGCTGTCAGTGCGCCAGGTGTAGCCACCCGGAACCGGCATCAGGCCGCGCTGGGCGAGCAACTCGGCGGCCTCGCGACTAACCGCGACCAAGCCCTTCATGCGCACTTCCACGGCGCGTTCCAGGGTCGGATACACCGGCTTGGTTTTGCCCAGCAGATCGAGCTGGGCCTGCAAGGCCATGCCCATGCGTTCAGCTGCGTTGTCGTGCTCGGCGGTCGGTGGAATGACCCCATCGATCAGCGCCAGGTGAGTAACGCGCTCGGGCATGGCCCCGGCGAGCACCAGCGCAACAATTGCTCCCAGGGAGTGCCCCAGCAGGGCAAACCTCTCCCAGCCAAGCTGCTCGGCAACTTGCAGCACGTCGTAGGCGTAGTCCCACAGCGCGTATCCGGCACCTGGGGGGCGATGCCCGGAATGACCGTGCCCGGCCATGTCCAGGGCGACGATGCGCAGCCCCTGAAGTTTCGGCGCCAGACGCGCAAAGCTGTTGGCATTGTCCAGCCAGCCGTGCAAGGCGATCACCGGCAGGCCATCTTCAGGCCCGAACAGATGGGCGGCCAGCTCGATGTGAGGCAGGTTCAGGCGCACTTCCTCGACGCCGCTCATGCGCAACTCCGGTCGCAGCGACCTTGCCAGCGCTGGAACAGGTCCTTGATCAGCGCAGCGGTGTTGTGTGGCTGTTCAAGGGGAAACATGTGCCCTCCCGGCACGCTCAGCGCCTCACCCTGTGGCATGCGATCGACAGCGTTGGCGTGATGACGCATCACCACCCGGCTCTGGCGACCACGCACCACGGCCAGAGGCACTTGCAACTGGCGTGTGCGCCCCGGGCTGGTATGGGGTACACCGCGGTAGATATTGATTTCAGTAGCCGGATCGAAACGCAGGCGCAGGCGATCACCCACCTGATGCAGACCGTGCTGCAGGTAGGCGTCGAAACACTCGGGGTCAAAACCGCGAAACAGGCTCTTGCCGGCGAAATAGCTACGGGCCGCTTCCAGGTCGTCGAATTCTTCCCGTCGCCCCAGCGTACGCCCTGCCGGGGTCAGGCGATCGATAAAGCCGAAGCGCTTGGCGGCGCGGATGATCCATTGATCGGAACGGGTCAGTACCGGCGAATCAAGCATCACCACGCCGCGATAAAGCTGTGGACAACGCAGGGCCGCGTGCAGGTGCAGGACACCGCCAAAGGAATGCCCGACGCCCCATACCGGCTCGGGTTGCTGTTCCAGGTGGTGGATCAGCTCATCCACCAGGTTGTACCAGTTATCGTCCGCCGGAAACCTGGGGTCATGGGCGTGCTGCTGCAGATGCGCGACCCGATATTCAGGCGCCAGTGCGGCGAACAACTTGCCGTAGGTACCTGAAGGAAAGCCATTGGCATGGGCGAAAAAAATCTGCTGCGGCATAACGGCGCGTCCATAAACGAAATCAACCTTGATTGTCCGTAAGACGCCGCCCTACAGCAATGACCGTAACTGCCATGAATGATGACAGTCAGGCCATCGCCGCGATTGCTCCCTGCAGCCCGGCCTTGGTAGCTCAGCGTGCCGGCGGATTTTCACCCAGCGGCACCACCGCCATGGTCAGGCGCGACACGCAACTGGCCTTGCCCTCATCGCTGCTCAGGCGAATGTCCCAGACATGGGTGGTGCGCCCGATGTGAATCGGTGTGGCCACCGCCGTGACGCGTCCACTGCGCAGGCCGCGCAGGTGGTTGGCATTGATTTCCAGGCCCACGCAATAAAACTTGCTGGTATCGATGCACAGGTAGCTGGCCATCGAACCAACCGATTCGGCGAGCACCACCGACGCGCCGCCATGCAACAAGCCGTAGGGCTGATGAGTACGATGGTCGATGACCATGCTCGCGGTCAGTGACTGCTCGTCGAAGGACTCGAAACGGATGTCCAGTACTTCACCGATGGTGTTTTTCTGAATCGCATTCAGTTGTTCAATGTTCGGGGTGGTACGCCACAGACTCATCACTTCATCCCTTGTTGGTGTTGTTGTACGTCAATCCTGCCATAGCACGGCTTCGCTGCGGGCGCTCCATTCTTCGAAGCGTGCTCCGTAAGTCGCCTCGATCACATTGCGCTTGATCTTCAGCGTCGGGGTCAGGAAACCGTTCTCGACCGCCCAACTGTCCTTGACCACCACCAGACGGCGCAAGCGCTCATGCTTGTCGAGGGCCCCATTGACCTCTTCGAGCAGGCGCTCCAGGCTCGTCTGCAAGGCGTTACGCGCAGAACTGGTGGCGTCCTGCAGGCCGACGGCGGACAACACGCAAAGCCCCAGCGGCGCGCTCAGCCCATCGCCCACCACGCACACCTGTTCGATGCGGTTATGCACCGCCAGACGATTTTCAATTGGCGCCGGCGCAACGTACTTGCCTTTGCTGGTCTTGAAGATTTCCTTGAGCCGCCCGGTCAGGCGCAAATAGCCTTCGGCGTCCTGCTCACCCTTGTCGCCCGTGCGCAAAAAGCCGTCCTCAGTCAGGGTTTCGGCGGTCTTGCGCGGCTCTTTGAAGTAACCCTGCATGTTCGCACCGCTGCGCACCTGGACCTCGCCCGCCTCGTCGATGCGAACCTCTACTTCCGGGCACGGCTTGCCGATCCAGCCCGACCGCTGCTGTCCTGCCAGGGAAATATGCGAGTAACCGCAGCTTTCGGTCATGCCGTAGACCTCAAGCACATCCAGCCCGAGGCGTTTGTACCAATTGAGTAATGCCAGCGGCACCGGGGCGGCACCGGACAGGGCAACGCGCAGCGCATCCAGCCCCAGGCCGGCGAGCACCTTGTGCCCGACGCGCTTGCCGATGATCGGCAAGCCCAACAGCAGATCGAGGCGCTTGGCCGGGATCTTGTTGTACACGCCCATTTGAAATTTGGTCCAGATACGCGGAACACCGAACAGCGCCGTGGGGCGCGCACGCCGTAGATCCACCAGGAAGGTGTCCAGACTTTCGGCGAAGAACACCGTCTGGCCCGTGTAGATCGACGCCAACTCGACAAACATGCGCTCGGCCACATGACACAGTGGCAGGTACGACAGCAGTCGATCCGACTCGTTGAGGTTAAACAGCTGAGTGCCACGGGTCGCGGCAAATCCGAGGTTGCCGAAGTTGTGCATCACACCCTTGGGCAACCCCGTGGTCCCCGAGGTATAGATGATGGTCGCCAGTGCGTCGGCCGCCGGGGTCGGGCTGTCCTGGATTGGCGAGCAGCGCTGCAGGTCGGCCCAACTGAAGTCGAACATCCCTTCCGGACACAGCGGCAGGCTGACAGTTGGCAGGTCGGCGCTGACCCCTCGGGACATGCCCGACCAGTCGTCCAGCTTGCCAATGAAGGCAAGCGCCGCTTCGGAATGATCAAGCACCTGGGCCACTGATTCGGCCGTCAGGTTGGGGTAAAGGGGAACGGAAACGTGCCCGGCCATCCAGATCGCCAGGTCGGCGATGATCCAGTGCGCGCAGTTTTTCGAGATCAGCGCAATGTGGCTGCCCTGGGGCAACTCGCGCGCCCGAAGCCAGTGTGCGGCACAACGGGCCTGATGACCGACGTCGGCCCAGGTCAGGGTTTCCACCTGGCCGCCGGCCGACGGCTGCACCAGAAAACGCTGGGCGGGATGCCGACCTTCTCGCTCGTAGAACACTTGCAGCGGCAAACGAAAAGCGGCGGACATGGCGGGCGCTCCTTTTTGTTCGATGTGGCGGCAAGCGTAGACCAACCAAGCGATTGCTTGGTTGGCAATTGTAAACAAAGATATTCAACGCGGCCCCAGCCCATGTCGCCAGCTGCGTTGAGCGGCCCAAGAGCCGCGCCGATCAGTGCTTGGGGTGCTTGAGGCTGTTGAGCTTCATCAGCCCGGCCATTGGCCACTCGCCCTCCAACTCCGCCAGGGTCGCGGTGTGGACGGTTTCCGGCGCCTGCACATGACCATGCTGCAGGTAGCCCAGCAGGTTGCTCACCAGCGGGTTGTGACTGACCAGCAGCACGTTGTCCGCGGTGGCCAGTTGCTCCGCCACGGCTTGCGGACGGTTGTCCGGCGTCAACCATTCAACGGTGCGCAGATCCGGTGTGAAACCGAGAACCTCACGCACGATCTGCGCCGTCTGCTGCGCACGCAGGTAAGGGCTGGCGTAAATCGCCGTCAAGGGTTTGCCCATCAACTTCGCAGCACTGCGCAGGACCTCTTTGCGACCCCGCTCGGTCAGGGCTCGTTCCGAATCAGGACGCGAGCCGTACGGCTCAGCTTCGCCGTGACGCAGGACCCAGATTTTCATAGCTTCGGTTCCTCATCACGAACCGGGTGCGGAGCTGGCGGGACGCTATGGGGCGCCTCGCCTTCCGGGGTGCGCGGGGTTGGCCAGTCGGCAAATGGCCAGGGTTTCTGGTCACTGTGAAAGCTGCCGAAACGGCCGATCTGCGCAAGGAACTGGCTCAGGCTATCGCCGAAGTTCATCAGACCGGCATTCGGGGCGCCGTAAATCAGTCGATAGATCAACTGCACCACCACCAGCGCGCCGAGCAGGAATTGCGCCACCTGCCAGACCAGCACAAACACCAGCATCCACAACACGCGCAGGGCAATGGATTCGTACTTGGCGTCTACTTTGGGTTCGTTCATGGGTTGCTCCCTGGCTCGAGTGTTCAGTTAAAACCGCTGGTAGAGATGAAATCGACATCAGTTTTCGGTTCGCCGCGCATCAGCAGTTCAATTACCTGTTCAAGCGTGCGCCCTTCAAACAGAATCGCGTGCAGGCCGGCGACCAGTGGCATGTAGACCCCGACTTCCTGAGCCTTGGCCTTGAGCACTTTGAGAGTGTTAACGCCTTCAGCCACTTCGCCCAGGCGCGTCACGGCCTCTTCCAGGCTCAGGCCCTGGCCAAGGGCGAAGCCCACTTGATAATTGCGGCTCTTGGGCGAGGAGCAGGTGACGATCAGGTCGCCGACGCCGGCCAGGCCGAGAAACGTCATCGGGTTGGCGCCCTGATTCACCGCAAAGCGGGTCATTTCTGCCAGCGCCCGGGTAATCAGCATGCTCTTGGTGTTCTCGCCCATTCCGAGCGCCACCGCCATGCCGGCGATGATCGCGTAGACGTTTTTCAGCGCACCGCCCAACTCAACGCCAAAACGGTCGCCACTGGCGTACACGCGGAACGTCCGGCCATGCAATGCCGCCTGCACCGCTTGGCACAGCGCTTCGTCCTCACTGGCCACCACGGTTGCCGTCAGCGCGTGCTCAGCCACTTCACGGGCGAGGTTCGGCCCGGACAGCACGCCGATGCGCGCCTGCGGTGCGATCTCTTGAAGAATTTCGCTCATCAACTTGAAGGTTTGCGCCTCAATGCCTTTGGTCAGGCTAACCAGCATCTTGCCGCTCAGACGCTCAGCGTGCGGGGCCAATACCGAGCGCAGGGCGCTGGATGGCAAGGCAACGAAACACAGGTCGCAGTCGTTGAGGGTCGTCAGTAAATCCGTGACCGGCTCCACGGCCGAGTGCACTTTGATACCTTTGAGGTAGCGCGGATTCTCACGATTGACGCGAATGGCTTCGGCCTGATCGGGATCACGCATCCACTGTCGAACCGGATGACCGTTTTCCGCCAGCAAATTAGCCACAGCGGTACCAAAACTCCCGCCTCCCAGGACCGCAATAGGGCGCTGTTCTGTCATATCCAATCCATTAATCCATACCAGTGGCGATGGCGGCATTATACGGGGCGGTCGACCATCGGCCAGCCCCAGAGAAAATTACCGACACTTGTAGGAAGCTAGACAACAAATCCGAGGAAAACGCTGATAACGTAAATGGAAAAATAAACTGGCTCGGTTAACATGCGCCCCCTCCAAACGGTATCAAGGCTGTTCCGTGTTTGCTGGTCCCTGCCCTCTACGTTCGTCGCTGGCCCTGGCGCTGATCTTCAGCGACACGTTGCTGGCCGATGACCTGTTCCTCGACAACACGCAGTTGCCGCAAGTGCTGACGGCCACCCGACTCAAACAATCGCCTGCCGCCGTACCGGGCAGCATGACTGTGATTGATAGCCAACTGATCAAGGCCAGCGGCGCGCGGGACATCAGCGAAGTGCTGCGACTGGTGCCAGGGATGATGGTCGGCAATCTCACGGGCAACCAGCCGACCGTCAATTATCACGGCACCAACGCCAGCCAGGCGCGACGCATGCAAGTGCTGCTCGATGGCCGCTCACTCTACCGGGCCGGCCTGGCGACCGTGGAATGGAGTGACATCACCGTAGCGATGGAGGACATCGAACGGATCGAGGTTTTTCGTGGCCCCAATACGGTCAGCTACGGCGCCAATGCCCTGATGGCGGTGGTCAATATCATTACCCGCTCGCCCGCCCACAGCCATGGTTCGAGGGTCAAGGTTACCCGCGGTCAACGCGGCATCAACGACTGGTATGCCAGCCACGGCAACGGCTGGGCGTCCGGCGACATGCGCCTGTCACTGTCCGGCCAGCAGGACGATGGGTTCGACACCCATCAAATGGGCACGGACTATCGCGACAGTCGGCGCCTGGACCGCTTCAGCCTCGCTGTCAGCCAGGCGCTCGATGAGCGGCAGAGCATCGATTGGCAACTCAATGCCAAAGATGGCAGCAACCAACGGCCTTATACCTATCGTCCGGTGTTTTCCGGGATAACCGCTTCAGGCAACGGTTCCGATGTGATTGCCAAAACCTATGCCACCGCGCTGCGCTGGAATCTCGACTTCGATCCTGATCACAGCCTGTATGTCGAGGGCACCGCCCAGCATTGGGATCGCCAACAGACCTGGCGCGCTTGCGATGCCGAGATCTCGTTCAGCCCGCAGTTGACTGAGCTTTGGCAGTTGAACCCGAACTACGCCGAACAACTGGCGCGGCACATGGACAGCTTTACCGGCAGCGGCGCACCCTACGCCGCACCAGCGGAACAAGCGCTGGCCAATCAGGTGCTGGCGCAATGGAAAGGCGGCGCCAATCGAACCCTGTGCGGCGACATCGACCAAAGCAGTCGCGAATCGCGCTACGAAGTGGAAGTGCAGGACACCCTGGGCCTCTCCGACAGCCTGCGACTGGTCAGCGGCCTGAACTACCGTTACGACCGGGCCGACTCCGAGACCTACTTCAATGGCACCCTGGCTGAAACGACCTGGCGTCTGTTCGGTCAACTGGAGTGGCGTGCCACTGAGCATTGGCTGCTGCAGGGCGGCGCCATGTACGAAACCAACTACCTGATCGGCGACTCGCTGACACCGCGCTTCGCGATCAACTACCTGATCAATCCGCGCCACGGCCTGCGGGCGGTCTATTCGGAAGCCGTGCGCTCCCCGGACATGTTCGAGGACAACGTCAACTGGAGTTACCAGGTCAACGGACTGCAGCCCGCCGCCTACGGCCGGAGCAGTGCCCGCTATTTCGTCAGGACCCGCGGTCCGGGCGATCTGGAGCAAGAGCACATGCGCTCGCGTGAAGTGGGCTACAACGGTTTCTTCCCGGACTTTGGGCTGAACCTCGACGCGAAACTGTTCCATGACGAAATCACCGGCATGATCAGTGAGCCCCTGCGCAACAATCAGTACATTGCCAGCAACGCCAACACCGCGCGCTTCCAGGGTGGCGAAGCCCAGCTCGACTGGCGCGTGACCGCCGCCGATCGGCTGCGCCTGACCTACGCCTATGTCGATGCGCAGGCCAGCAGCCCTCTGGATGAGCCATTGACCGCGCGCCACAGCGGTTCCGCCGGCTGGCTGCGGGATTGGGGGCAAGGCTGGAGCAGCGCCCTCTTCTACTATGGCGCTGATGCGCTCAATGGTTACCGCTTCGAACGTGTCGATACGCGCATCGCCAAACGGCTGCTGCTGGGCAAGACCAGCCTGGAGCTGGCCGGCATGCTGCAGCAGCGGCTCGATCCGCAACCCACCACCTACGCCGACAATAACTACGACTCGCGTCACGTGGTGTATTTCAGCGCCGAGTTGACGTTCTGATATGAACCAGGCCCGCAGAGTGACTCGCGCAGTGAGCAGACTATGGTGTTGGTCGTGCATGCTGCTGCTCGCCAGCCTGTGCGCAGTGCCAGCGCGGGCAGCCGATGTGCTGCTGACCGGTGCCGAGAACAGCCCTGGCATGCAAGCGTTCACCCAGGCCCTCGCTGAACGGCGACCCAAAGACACTGTGCGCTTTATCGTCCTTGATCAGTTGCCGGCACCGTCGCGGATCCCCACCACTACCCGCCTGATTCTGCTGGACCTGGCCAGCCTTGACTGGCGCCTGCAGGACAATCAGGGGCCGCCCACCCTGGTGCTGCGGGTCAGCCGCGTGCAAGCCAATCAGCGCGTCGGCGAAACCCGGCCCATGCACCTGTGCCTACTCTGGAGCGATCCGCCCCTGAGCCGTCAATTGCGTCTGACCCGGATCCTGCTGCCGCAAGCCAGGCGAGTCGGCGTGGTGTACGGCAAAAACAGCGAATTCCTGCTCAAGGAACTGCATGGCAGCGCTCAGCACATGGGCCTGGAAATCGTCGCCGAACGTTGGGACGACACCCGCGACAGCCGGCCTCTGCAAGCGCTGCTGAAGAACAGCGATGTGCTACTGGGGCTTGATGACGCCGAGTTGTTTAATGCAAGCACCGCGAAAAACCTGCTACTGAGCAGCTACAGCCAGCAACAAGCGCTGATCGGCCCCAATGCGGGTTTCGTCAAGGCCGGCAGCCTGGCCAGTAGCTACAGCGATCAGGACGACTGGCTGGCGATCCTTGACGACCTGCTCGACCGTCCGCCCTCCATCTGGCCTCGCAGCCTGTATCCCAAGCGGTTCAAGGTGGCGAGTAACCCGCAAGTGGCGCGATCGCTGGGAATCGAGCAAATTGACCCGGCGACGGTCTCTCTTCAGTTGGCCGAAGGAGAATCGACTCCATGACCTTGCGCCGCCACTGGGGTATCAGCACCCGCACCCAGGTGATCAGTCTCGGTCCGGCCTTGCTGCTGACCCTGCTGCTGATCAGCTTCTTTACCTTCGTGCGCATCCAGGATCTGCGCCAGGAGCTCAACCACACCGGGCAATTGATCGCCAACCAACTGGCCCCCGCCACCGAGTACGGGGTGATTTCCGGCAACAAGGAAGTCCTCGAAAGCCTAATGAAGGCGACCCTGGCCACGCCCCATGTGCGCTTCCTGCAGGTCCGCGACAGCGCCAACAACATCCTGGTGCATGTCGAGCAGCCGTCGCTCTCCAGGGAAACATCGCAACTGGTCGAAGTGTTCCAGGCCCCGGTGCGCCTGCAGCGCATCTCGCTGAACAATGACTTTCTGCAGGGCGCGCCGCCGAATGGCGGAGTCGCCGAGGATTATTTGGGACGGGTGGTGGTCGGCATGTCCAACGACGCCTTCAACCAGCGCCAACAGGAAATCGTGCTCAAGGCCGGGATTCTCGCGCTGTTCGCCCTGCTCTTCACTTTCGTCCTGGCGCGTCGCCTCGCCGCCAGCCTGTCCGAGCCGATCAGCGCCATGGGCAATGCGGTGAAAGCGATCCAGCAAGGCGACTACAGTACCCCGCTGCCGATTGTCGATGATGCCGAACTGGGCAGCCTGGCGCGGCACATTAACAACCTCGCCGACGGCCTGAAACACGCCAGCCACGACCAGCAGCAAGCCATGGCCCAGTTGATCCAGACCCGCGAGGAAGCAGAAAAGGCCAACAGCGCAAAATCCGATTTCCTGGCAATGATGAGCCATGAATGGCGTACTGGGCATGCTGCAACTGCTCGAAACCACGCAGATGACCGATGAGCAGGTGGAATACGCGGCGCTGGCCTCCCAGTCCACCGAACACCTGCTCAAGGTGATCAACGATATTCTCGATTTCTCCCGTATCGAACGCGCGCCCTTCGAGTTGGAGCACATCGCATTCAATCTCGCCGACTTGATCAGCAGTTGCGCCCAGGCCTTCGCCCACAGCGCCGTGCAGCGCGGCCTGAAGCTGCAACTGCAGCTACCCGAAGGTATGCAGGCACTGCAAGTCCAAGGCGACCCTACGCGGATCCGGCAGGTTCTGGTCAACCTGATCGGCAACGCCTTGAAGTTTACTGAACGCGGCCAGGTGACCATCGAACCGCAGTGGCAATCCCTCGATCATGAATTGCTCTGGTTTACCTGCACCGTGCGCGACAGCGGCATTGGCATCGCCGCCGACAACCTGGAACCGATGTTCAATGCCTTCCAGCAAGCCGACAGTTCAATCTCCCGCCGCTACGGCGGCACAGGCCTGGGTCTGCCCATTGCCCGAGCCCTGGCCGAACGCATGGGCGGTACGCTGCGCGCGCAAAGCGAAGAAGGCCGGGGCTCGGTCTTTACTCTCGAAATTCCCTTGGCCCTGTCCCGCCAGGCCTTGCCACCGCCCACTCCGGCGCCGCGAGCCACGACCGTCAACGGTGCCGGGCGTCATGTCCTGCTGGTGGAGGACAACCCGGTTAACCAGACCGTGATTGAAGCAATGCTGCGCAGCCTGGGCTTTACCGTTAGCCTTGCCGACGACGGTGCACAGGCCGTGCAGAGCGCCGAAGGCCTGCGGTACGAGGCGATTCTGATGGATTGCCGGCTGCCAATCATCGACGGCTACGAAGCGACGCGGCAAATCCGCCAATTGCCCGGCTGCGCCGACGTGCCGATCATCGCCCTGACTGCCAACGCCCTGCAGGGTGACCGGGAAGCGTGTTTGTCGGCGGGCATGAACGATTACCTGGCGAAGCCTTTCAAACGCACTGATCTGCAGCAAATTCTCCAGCGTTGGCTGCAGTAGTACGCGGTTATCGAGCATCTGTGACTGGCGTGAAAGGCGAAAGTGCGGCAGTCTTAGACACCTCGACAGGCTCGTTTTTGGGCTTGAATAATAATTTCAGTGCACAAGTGTACATTCATGTCCCTTGTCCTGTGACTTTCACTACAACGCAATAGTCTATGAGTAGGCTGCCGTTACCAGGCATGAATGCCTTGTAGCGGCCGGGAAGATTCGCCCCACCTGCCGCATGGGATTATTGAGGAGCTCGCATGACCAAACAAAACGCCTTTACCCGGGAAGATCTGCTGCGCTGCAGTCGCGGTGAGCTGTTCGGCCCAGGTAACGCGCAACTGCCCGCCCCGAACATGTTGATGGTGGATCGCATCACCCACATCAGCGAAGAGGGTGGCAAGTACGGCAAAGGTGAATTGGTCGCCGAGCTGGATATCACCCCGGACCTGTGGTTCTTTGCCTGCCACTTTGAAGGTGACCCGGTGATGCCAGGCTGCCTGGGCCTCGATGCCATGTGGCAACTGGTTGGCTTCTTCCTCGGCTGGCAAGGCCTGCCAGGCCGCGGTCGCGCCCTGGGTTCGGGCGAAGTGAAGTTCTTTGGTCAGGTCCTGCCGACCGCCAGCAAAGTTACCTACAACATCCAGATCAAGCGCGTACTCAAAGGCAAACTGAACCTGGCCATCGCCGATGGTTCGGTCAGCGTTGACGGCCGCGAGATCTACACCGCCGAAGGCCTACGGGTCGGCGTATTCACCTCCACTGACAACTTCTAAGGGTTATTCGCATGCGCCGCGTCGTTATCACTGGTCTGGGCATCGTTTCGTGCCTGGGCAATGACAAAGAGACCGTCTCCGCTAACCTGCGTGCAAGCCGCCCGGGCATCCGGTTCAACCCGGAATATGCCGAAATGGGTCTGCGTAGCCAGGTTTCCGGCTCCATTGACCTCAACCTTGAAGAACTGATCGATCGCAAGATCTATCGCTTCGTCGGCCACGCGGCGGCTTACGCCTACCTGGCCATGAAAGACGCTATCGCTGACTCCGGCCTGACCGAAGAGCAGGTTTCCAACCCGCGTACCGGCCTGATCGCCGGCTCCGGTGGCGCATCGACCCTGAACCAGATGGAAGCGCTGGACATCCTGCGCGAGAAAGGCGTGAAGCGCGTTGGCCCATACCGCGTGACGCGGACCATGAGCAGCACCGTTTCCGCTTGCCTGGCCACCCCGTTCAAGATCAAGGGCCTGAACTACTCCATCGCTTCTGCCTGCGCCACCAGTGCTCACTGCATCGGTACCGCCATGGAACAGATCCAGATGGGCAAACAGGACATCGTGTTCGCCGGCGGCGGTGAAGAAGAGCATTGGAGCCAATCGTTCCTGTTCGACGCCATGGGTGCACTGTCCAGCAAGCGTAACGACACCCCGGAAAAAGCCTCCCGTGCCTACGATGCCGACCGTGACGGCTTCGTCATCGCCGGCGGTGGTGGCATGGTCGTGGTCGAGGAGCTGGAGCACGCTCTGGCCCGTGGCGCGAAGATCTACGCGGAAATCGTTGGCTACGGCGCGACTTCCGATGGCTACGACATGGTCGCCCCAAGTGGCGAAGGCGCAATCCGCTGCATGCAGCAGGCGCTGTCCACCGTCGACACTCCGATCGACTACCTGAACACCCACGGCACCTCGACTCCGGTCGGCGACGTCGCGGAAATGAAAGGTGTGCGCGAAGTCTTCGGCGACAAGGCTCCAGCCATCAGCTCCACCAAGAGCCTGTCAGGCCACTCCCTGGGCGCCGCAGGCGTTCACGAAGCGATCTACTGCATGCTGATGATGGAAGGTAACTTCATCGCCGGTTCGGCCAACATCGACGAACTGGACCCTGAAGTGGCCGATCTGCCGGTGCTGACCAAGACCCGCGAGAACGCCACCATCAACACCGTGATGAGTAACAGCTTCGGCTTCGGTGGCACCAACGCCACCCTCGTGCTGAAGCGCTGGGAAGGCAAGTGATTCGTCACTGCTGAACCCCACATGAAAACGCCCCGACTGGTTCGGGGCGTTTTTTATTGTCGGCGTTTTTGCCGCCTGGCATCACTGAACGGTAAAACTCTGTTGTGTCAGCAAGCGATCGCCCTGGAACACCATGAAACACCACTCCCCCGGCACCACCTCGTGACTCTCGGTGAACTCGTAAGCCATCACATCCTGGGGGGCACCTGGCAGCAACTTCTGCATGACTTCCAGCTTATCGTGGCGCACGCCATCTGGGGTACGAATACCCGGCGTGAAATACAGCAATGTCAGCGGCTGGCCCTCGGCGGTTTTGCCTGCCAACTGGTAACGGATGCCGAACTTGGTGCCCAGTTTGGCCGGCACGGTATGTGTTGGCTCGATCGACTCGTTGCTGCGGCGTATCACCCGCTCCCCCGATTGCAGCTCAGCCTTGGTGCCTTCGAATACACCAAACTCCACCGGGCCTTGAACACTGACGTCGGCACCGGACAGGCCGCTGACCAGCATCAGCGGGGCCAGTACGCTTAAACGAACGAGGGACATATCACGCTCCTTGATTGAGATGAGCGCGAGGGTATGACGCCGGCGTGACAGGCTGATGACAGTCCTGCTCCGGCAGGTTCAGCGAGGCAACACCGCAAGAAAGTTGTCCCGCGCCACCTTGCGCGCCACGTCCTCGGGCAAGGCATCGAGAAACGGCTCGAAGCTGCGCATCTGCGCTCCCTGCTTGTTAAAGCGCCCGACCACATCGGATCCCAGCATGAAACGCTCGGGAAAGCGCTCCACCAACGCCAGCCACTCTTGTTGCGGCTGCCCCGCCTCATCCAGCAGATAAGGGTTCAGCACGCTCCAGGACAGGTCGACGAACAGGTTCGGATAGGTATCCAGCAGACGGGTCAAGGTGGGTAACAGGAAATCCATCCGGGTCTGATGCCGATGAATTTCCAGGCTGGTGCCAGCGTGCGCCCAGATAAAACGCGTATGGGGGTGATTACGCAGCGGTTCTTCAATTTCCGCCAGGTAGAGCGGATTCTTCTCACGCTTGGAGGTGATGTTGGAATGCAGCAACACCGGCAGATCATTCTCGGCGGCCAAATGATAAATCCGCGTCATGGCTTCATTGTTCGCCCGCGGCGTGTCGCCCGCGGTCAAGGCGGTCAGATCGTCGTGACGGGTAAACACCTCACCGATGCCCTGCCATAGCCCGAGATTGAGATCGAGCATGCGCTGGATATGGGCTGCGGAGTTCTTGTCATTGGGATTGAAGCCGGCAAGGAATGGATGGAAATGTTTGCGCTGCTCGGGCGTGAGCTTGTTTACGGCGTCGGCAACAATCACGTCAGTGGCGCTGTACCAATAGGCATCGGC
Source organism: Pseudomonas fluorescens (assembly GCF_019212185.1). Classification (NCBI taxonomy): domain Bacteria; kingdom Pseudomonadati; phylum Pseudomonadota; class Gammaproteobacteria; order Pseudomonadales; family Pseudomonadaceae; genus Pseudomonas; species Pseudomonas fluorescens. The sequence continues at coordinate 2,006,152 of NZ_CP078138.1, read as the reverse complement.
GTCATCTCCGGCGTAGTAGCGCGGGCGCTTGGGCTCGTCTTCATGCCATTTCTTTGCCACTGGCACACCGGAAATCATCACGTGCTCGATACGATTTTCCTGCATCGACGCCAGAAGCTTCGGCATGCCTGCGGTTTCCTGGAAAAAATCCACGTAGTGCAGGTGCGCATCGCTGTAGGTGTATTCGCGGGCCTCGACCAGACCGCTCATTAACAGCAACCACCCGGCAATCTTCCAGGTTTTCCAAGGCATTCCCACGCTCCCACTGACCAGAGCAAGGTAGACCGCGACTGTCCATCCAGGGTTCAGCTGTAAAGAAAGTGGAACGCCATGCCGACCGGATGCTCTATAACTGCAAGGTCTCAGCCCGTTCTATCCACTGCCCACGAGGTATGCCATGACTGTCACCATCAATACCGAATCCAGCGAAGGGTTTCGCCACAGCGTGCAGATCGACGACCATCAGCTCTTCGCCGATGTCCCGGTAGCCGCCGGCGGCGAAGCCTCTGCTCCCGAGCCGCACGACTATTTCGACGCAGCACTGGGTGCCTGCAAGGCCTTGACCCTCAAGTTGTATGCGAAGAAGAAAGGCATCCCGCTGACCGGGGTCACGGTCGAGGTCAAGCATGACAACAGTGAAGAGCAAAAAGGCAAATACGCCTTGCACGTCAAGTTGACCCTCAAGGGCGTCCTCACCGACGCTCAACGTGACGAACTGCACCGTGTCGCCGACCGTTGCCCGATCCACAAGCTGATGACCACCAGTGAAGTGAGCATCGAAACCCACCTGTCCGAAGGCGCGCTCAGCCAGTAACAGCATTCGCAGGCGCTAGCGGTTATGCTCGACGGCATCACCGCTATTGCCTGGAAGGCCTCATGAACACTCCGCTCGTCATCCGCCCACGCCCTGAAGATGTCGAAGGTCAGCCGATCCTGCGTCCATTGCCGTCGGCCAAATGCCGCAACGTCGGCCCCTTTGTGTTTTTTGATCACATGCTCGAAACCACCTATCTGGCAGGCAAGGGCATGAACATCCGCCAACACCCACACATCGGCCTGTCGACCCTGACCTACCTGTTCGAAGGTCAACTGCAGCACAAGGACAGCCTCGGCTCCGACCAGATCGTCAAGGCCGGCGACGTCAGCTGGATGACCGCCGGCAGCGCGATTGCCCACGTCGAGCGCACTCCGCAGGCGCTGTGGGACAGCGAATTCAAGATGCATGGCCTGCAGATCTGGCTGGCCTCGCCCAAGGAGCACGAGCGAGGCCCGGGACACTACAGCTATCATCCAGCCAGCAGCTTGCCAGTCAGCGACAACCTGGGTGTGAAGATCCGCATGATTGCCGGTAGCGGCTTCTGCCTCGAATCGCCGGTCCCGGTGCTCTCCCCCACCCTGTACGCCGAGTTGCAACTGCAAACCGCGACCACCCTGCTGATTCCCAACGAGCATCAGGAGCGGGCGATCTACGTCCTCAGCGGCGACGCCCGACTCGACGACACCGCCCTGGAACCTCATGCGCTGGTGGTCTTGCCGCCCGGCGCGGAAATGATCCTGAGCGCCGCCAGCGACTGCCACGCCGTACTGTTCGGTGGCGCCCCGCTCGACGGACCACGGCGGATCAACTGGAACTTTGTCGCCAGCGATCCGGCTGCCATCGACGAGGCCCGCCGCCGCTGGGCGAGCGGCGACTGGCCAACGGTGCCGGGGGAAAACGAGCGAATCGAATTACCGCAGCGTTAGACCAACACCTCATCCAGCAAATTGTGCATCGCCAGGAACGCCCGCCCGGCGGTTTTGGCGTCGTACATCATCATGCCGGGCACCTTGGCATGGGGATCGGTAAAGGAGTGCACCGCCCCGCCGTAGCTGAGCAATTGCCAATCGACGCCCGCCGCATTCATCTCGGCCTCGAACGCCGGAAGTTGCTCCTTGGGCACCAATGGATCGGAGGCGCCGTGCAGCACCAGAACCGAGCCCTTGATGTTGTTAGCGTCGCTGGCATTCGGGGTGTCGAGGGTGCCATGGAATGACACTGCCGCTTTCACCGGCGCTCCGGTGCGGGCGAATTCCAGGGCGCAGCAACCGCCAAAGCAGAAACCGAATGTCGCCAGCCTCGACGTATCAACCTGCGCTTCGCCCTGGCTCTGCAACTGCTCGAATGCCGCCTGCATGCGCTTGCGCAACAGCGGCCGGTTATTCTTCAACGGCATCATCGCCGCCCCTGCCTCATCATTGTTACTCGGCCGCACCGATTGCCCATAGAGGTCGGCAATCAACACCACGTAGCCCTTGGCAGCGACCGACTTGGCAATCTCCTCGGCGCCAGCACTCACGCCCATCCAGTTCGGCGCCATCAATAGCCCCGGGCGTGGACCGGTATGACCGGCATCGAACGCCACGCGACTTTCGTAAGGTTGGCCATCAATCTGATAAGCCACTGAACGCACAGTGATTTGACTCATGACTCACTCCCGTCAAGAAACGCCAGAATGAAAAAAAACCCGCCGAAGCGGGTTTTTTCCTACGCGGTTAAACCGACAGTTCAACCAACAGCTTGTTCAGCCGGCGCACATAGGCCGCCGGGTCTTTCAGACTATCGCCCGCTGCCAGTGCTGCCTGATCGAAGAGGATGTGCGACAGGTCGCCAAAACGCTCTTCGTTCTGCTCGGCGTCGAGCTTCTCGATCAGCGGGTGAGCCGGGTTGAATTCGAAGATCGGCTTGGAGTCCGGCACCTTCTGCCCGCTCGCTTCAAGGATCTGACGCATCTGCAGACCCAAGTCCTGCTCACCGATTGCCAGAATCGCTGGCGAGTCGGTCAGACGGTGGGAAACCCGTACTTCGGCAACCGAGTCGGCCAGTGCGGTTTTCAGACGCTCGACCAGACCCTCTTTGGACTTGGCGACCTCTTCTGCGGCCTTCTTGTCCTCTTCCGAGTCCAGGTTGCCCAGGTCCAGGTCACCACGCGCCACGTCGACAAAGCTTTTGCCGTCGAAATCGCTGAGGTAGCTCATCAGCCACTCGTCGATACGATCGGTCAGCAGCAGCACTTCAATGCCTTTCTTGCGGAAGACTTCCAGGTGCGGGCTGTTCTTGACCTGGGCGTAGGTTTCGCCGGTCAGGTAGTAGATCTTGTCCTGACCTTCCTTGGCACGCGCCAGGTACTCAGCCAGCGACACCACTTGCTCACCCTCTTCGCCCTGAGTCGAAGCGAAGCGCAGCAGGCCGGCGATTTTTTCCTTGTTGGCAAAGTCTTCCGCCGGGCCTTCTTTCATGACCTGACCGAAGTTTTTCCAGAACCCCTTGTATTGCTCAGGCTCGTTCTTCGCCAATTTCTCCAGCATGTCGAGGACACGCTTGGTCAGCGCCGACTTCATCGAATCGATGATCGGGTCTTTCTGCAGGATTTCCCGCGACACGTTCAGCGACAGGTCGTTGGAGTCGACTACGCCCTTGATGAAACGCAGGTACAGCGGCAGGAACGACTCTGCCTGGTCCATCACGAACACGCGCTGCACGTACAGCTTCAGGCCTTTTGGCGCTTCACGCTGGTACAGGTCGAATGGCGCACGGGCCGGCACGTAGAGCAACGAGCTGTATTCCAGCTTGCCTTCGACCTTGTTGTGGCTCCAGCTCAGCGGGTTCTCGAAATCGTGGGCGATGTGCTTGTAGAACTCCTGGTATTCCTCGTCCTTGACCTCGGTACGCGGACGGGTCCACAGCGCGCTGGCGCGGTTGACGGTTTCCCACTCGACGGCCGGGGCCTCTTCGCCTTCGGCAGCCGCCGCTTCCTTCGGCAATTCAATTGGCAGGGCGATGTGATCGGAGTACTTCTTGATGATGTTGCGCAGACGCCAGCCATCGGCGAATTCGTCTTCAGTAGGTTTCAGATGCAGGACGATGCGGGTACCACGATCGGCTTTTTCGACAGTGGCAACTTCGAACTCGCCTTCGCCCTTGGACGACCAGTGCACGCCTTCGCTAGTGGCGAGGCCGGCACGACGGCTGAACACTTCAACCTTGTCAGCAACGATGAACGCCGAGTAGAAACCGACGCCGAACTGACCGATCAGGTGCGAATCCTTCTTCTGGTCGCCCGACAGGTTTTTCATGAAATCCGCGGTGCCGGATTTGGCGATGGTCCCCAGGTGGGTAATCACATCGCTGCGGCTCATGCCGATGCCGTTGTCTTCGAGAGTGACGGTCTTGGCGTCCTTGTCGAAGCTCACGCGAATTTTCAGTTCCGCGCCACCTTCCAGCAACTCAGGCTTGGACAGGGCTTCGAAACGCAATTTGTCGACCGCGTCAGATGCGTTGGAGATCAGTTCGCGAAGGAAGATTTCCTTGTTGGAATACAGCGAATGAATCATCAGGTGCAGCAGTTGCTTAACCTCGGTCTGGAAGCCCAGGGTTTCCTTTTGAGTTTCCACGCTCATGGTCATCAAACTCCAATTGGATGGCAGTGGCCGCGTCCTGAAAGGTCAGCGGCGGGATGTCATCAAAGTTGGGGGCTGTGTCGAGGATTTCAAGAGCCGACTGCTTCCTCAATCTTGAAATGTGCACGCGCCGTGGCAATCGCCTCGGCTTCAGTGCTCTGCCACGCGGTTATCGCGACGTTGGCCACCCGCCGGCCCTGGCGGCAAACCTGGCATTTGGCGTAAGTATCGCGAAACTGTCCGGCGCGCAGGTAATCGAGGGAGAAGTCGATGATCTTCGGCACCCCGGGCGAGCCGGTGAACACCAACAGGTGCAGGGCCGCCGCCAGCTCCATGAAACCGGCAATCACCCCGCCATGAATCGCCGGCAGCAACGGGTTGCCAATGTTGTCCTTGCTGGCCGGCAGCTTGAACAGCAACTCGTCGCCCAATCGCGAACACTCCACACCTATCAGCTTGGCGTAGGGAATCAGATGCAGCAGCGACGCATAGTCGCCCTGCGCGTGAGCCTGTTGCAGTTGTTCCTTGAAGTTATCGTTCATCTCGCCTCACCACTGATCCCGCCACCGAAGCCTTTGGTGCCCCTGATACCCTTGCCCATGCGCATGAAAGTGCCGACGACATGGGCGATCGGTTGCTCGGGATCGTCCTGATAGGCAAAGCCACGCATGAAGATCACATCAGTGGTCACCCGATAACACTGGGCGAAGCCGTAGACATCCTTGTACGGCTCGGCCGGATGCATGTAGTCGATCCGCAGGTCGAGGGTCGGACACACCTCGAACTGCGGCAGGACACAGAGCGTGGCCATTCCACAGGCGGAATCCATCAATGTGGTAATCGCGCCGCCATGGATAACTCCGGTTTGCGGGTTACCGACGATGTGCGCGCTGTAGGGCAAGGTAATGGTGATGCCCTGTTCAGTGGCGCTATGGACCCGCAGATCCAATACCTGACAATGGCGCAGCGCCGATAAAAAGCGCGTCGCACGTTCAAAAATGGGGTTATCCGTCATGCGCTATAGGCTCTGGGCAAGGGATGATGCATAGCAGTTATGGGACTAAGAAAAAGTTCCCGTAAGAAGAAACTTATATATCTGAGGGATTCATTGAACTTAACCACGAGCGCCGTGCTCGAAAGGACAAGTAGATATTTTCCATAAGGAGAAACACCCCATGCGTAAGACTTTAGCTATTGCCTTGATGTTGACCGCTTCCCTCGGTCTCGCTGCCTGCGATAAAAAATCCGAGGACAAAGCTCAAGATGCCAACCAACATGCTGAGCAAGCACAGCAAAAGATGAACGAAGCTCAGGATAAGGTGAACGAGGCAGCGAAAGAAAACGCCGAAGCCGCCAAAGATCAGGCTGAATCGAACAAAGCTGCCGCAGAAGAAGCCGCTCCTAAAACCAACTGATCCGGTTTTAGCGCTTCAATATAAAGCCCGCCAAGTGCGGGCTTTATTGTGTTTGCAGGAAAATGACGGTTAGAGCAACACGGTCCGAAATGTCGGACTGAGCATTAACAGCAGCGAACAGACCAGGCCGATCACCCACACCAGACTGCGCTGCCAGGCCAGATCAGCCCAGTAACACAACAAGTAAACAATCCGCGCAACAACAAACACAATGGCCAGCCCATCGATCAGCCAACCCGCTGTTTGCGTGGTGTGTGCCATTAACACGCCCACTGCAAACACAATAAACGCCTCGAAACTGTTCTGGTGGGCCGCCAGTGCGCGTGCACCAAAACCGGTAAGTTGTGCCTGTTGCTGACGTGGCAGATGATTGTTGTAGCACCCCTGCTCTTTCATCGCCTTGCCCACCGGCATGCGCGCGACAAAAATCAGCAACGCACTGATAAACACACACCAGAACGGGATACTCATCAACTCACCTCTTTACTGGCTTCGGGCAATGGCGCCTCTGTAGGGGTATAGACCATGACTTCAAGTACGTCGGAATGAAACTCCCGGCGATACAACACCAGCACCACGCCGGCACTCAGCAACATGAACAACCAGGGACTAACGAACCAGGCCAGCATGGTCATGCCGAAGTAATAGGAACGCAGGCCAAAGTTGAACTGGTTGGCCGCCATTGAAATCACCCGCGCAGCACGTTGGGCAAATGCCTTGCGCTCCTGCTCGGAAACATGCCGCTCACCTACCATCGGCGCCGAGCCCACCAGAACCGCCGCGAAGTTGTACTGGCGCATGCACCAACTGAAAGTGAAGAAGGCGTAGACGAACACCAGCGCCAGGCACAGCAGCTTTATCTCCGACATACCCTGGGACGCTTGCTGCACCATGGGAATGTCCGCCAGCAGCGACACCGCGCGCTCGGAGGCACCCAGCACGGTGAGGATGCCGGCGAGGATGATCAGGGTGCTGGACGCAAAGAAGGACGCGTTGCGCTCCAGATTGCCAATCACGCTGGCATCGGCGATGCGGTTATCACGCAGCAGCATGCGGCGCATCCAGTCTTCTCGGTATAGGTGCAGAACACTGGCCAGGCAGGCCGTGTCGCGGCCTTTCCAGGTGGCGTAGCGGGTGTAACCGCCCCAGCAGGTGACAAACCAGAGCGCGGCGATGATGTGCAGCAGATTGGCGTGGACGAACGACATGCAGTTCCTTGTGTGGTGCGAGGTTCAAATGGAAAACAGTGCTTCGACGTTAGCCGACAAAAAAAGACACGACCAGCGGCCCATAAAAAATGCCCCGTATCGATTGATACGGGGCATTTCCTGTTACATCAGCGTCCGCTTGTGGCAGACGTCGAGGTTTACGCCAAGGCTTCGCTGCGCTTGCCCAGCAGGCGATCGCAGGCTACGGCAATCACCAGGGTGAAGAAGCACGGCACCAGCCACGCCAAGCCTTGCTCGGCGAGCGGCAGGTGCGTCAGTTGCGTCGGCATCCAGTCGGCCAGGCCAGCACCCTTGAGCGCATCGATCAGGCCAAACAGGAACGACACCAGCATGACCGGACCAACGATGCGGCCCTGCTCCAGCCAGAAGTCCTTGCAGAAGCTCAGGGCTACCAGAACGATGCACGGCGGGTAGATAGCGGTCAGCACCGGGATCGAGAACGCGATCAGGTTGGTCAGGCCGAGGTTGGACACCAGCAGCGAGAACGCCGCCAGGATGACCACCAGAGTCTTGTAGGACAGAGGCAGCACACGGCTGAAGTATTCGGCGCAGGCGCAGGTCAGGCCGACGGCAGTTACCAGGCACGCCAGGGAAATCAGTACCGCGAGGAAACCGCTGCCCAAGGAGCCGAAGGTGTGCTGCACGTAAGCATGCAGGACCGCAGCGCCGTTGGTCGCGCCCATGGCCACCTCATGGCTGCCCGAACCCAGTCGGAACAGACTGACGTACACCAGCGCCAGGCCAACGCCGGCGATCAGCCCGGCAATGATGGCGTAACGGGTAATCAGCGCCGGTGACTCAACGCCACGGGAACGAATGGCATTGACGATCACGATGCCGAACACCAGTGCGCCAAGGGTATCCATGGTCAGGTAACCATTGATGAAGCCCTGGGAGAACGGCGCCGCAACATACTCCGCAGTGGCAACACCAATGTCGCCCGCCGGCAGCGCGAATGCAGCGATACCGAGTACCGCCAGGGCGATAATCTTCAGCGGCGCAAGGAAACGCCCTACGGTGTCCAGCAAGCGGCCTGGGTACAGTGAGATGAAGAACACCAGCAGGAAGTACACGGAGCTGTAGAGGAACAGCGCCAGCGGGCTTTCACCCGTCAGCGGCGCCAGACCCACTTCGAAAGATACGGTGGCAGTACGCGGGGTGGCGAACAGCGGCCCCACAGCTAGGTAGCAGGCTGCCGCCAGAATGCCGCCAGCGATCTTGCCAATCGGGCTACTCAGGGCGTCCATGGCGCCGCCGACCTTGGCCAATGCGACAACGGTGATCACCGGCAAACCGACCGCGGTGATCAAAAAGCCCAGCGCAGCCATCCAGACATGAGGTCCGGACTGTAAACCGACGATAGGCGGGAAGATGATGTTGCCAGCCCCGACGAACAGGGCAAACGTCATAAAACCAAGTGCCAGAATGTCCTGGCCTTTCAACACTTTCATTAAGGAAATACCACACTACTGAATCGGAATTTAGAGAGGGATTTCCCTGATGGGTGAGGGAAATGCTGTCGGTCCGTATGGGACTGACCCGTTTAGCGCGCAGCAACCTTGTGGGACGCAAACGCAAGATGGCGGCTAGGGTACCGAATTTGTGGGTCAAACGCACTGTTTGAGGGCGGACTATCCGATGCGCGACACTTCCGTGTCGCGTTTATGCATGTAAATGGTTTTCGCCTACATGTCCGTCATCGCGAGCAGCGAAACGTCGCCCGGGCTAGAACCACAGTTGACCGAGTTTCCATGTGGGAGCGAGCCTGCTCGCGAAGAGGCCAGCACAGCCAATACAACTATCAGAAACGACAAAGGCCACCCGAAGGTGGCCTTTGTCAGCAGAGCTGCAAGCTAAGCGCGAGGCTTACTTGACAGCCCAACCGGTCAGCTCAGCCAGGGCTTTGCCGATGTCTGCCAGCGAACGCACGGTTTTCACGCCTGCGTCTTGCAGCGCAGCGAATTTCTCGTCTGCAGTGCCTTTGCCGCCAGAGATGATTGCGCCAGCATGGCCCATGCGCTTGCCCGGAGGAGCAGTCACACCAGCGATGTAGGAAACAACTGGCTTGGTCACGTGTGCCTTGATGTAGGCAGCCGCTTCTTCTTCAGCCGAACCGCCGATCTCACCGATCATTACGATCGCTTCGGTCTTCGGGTCTTCCTGGAACAGCTTCAGGATGTCGATGAAGTTCGAACCCGGGATCGGGTCACCACCGATGCCGACGCAAGTCGACTGACCGAAACCGGCGTCAGTCGTCTGCTTAACAGCTTCGTAGGTCAGGGTGCCGGAACGGGAAACGATACCGACCTTGCCTGGCAAGTGAATGTGACCTGGCATGATGCCGATCTTGCATTCGCCTGGGGTGATCACGCCTGGGCAGTTAGGGCCGATCAGGGTAACACCCAGTTCGTCGCACTTAACTTTAGCGTCCAGCATGTCCAGAGTAGGAATGCCTTCGGTGATGCAGACGATCAGCTTGATGCCGCCGAAAGCCGCTTCCAGGATCGAGTCTTTGCAGAAAGGAGCCGGAACGTAGATCACGCTGGCGGTAGCGCCAGTGGCCGCTACTGCGTCTTTAACGGTGTTGAACACTGGCAGACCCAGGTGCTCGGTGCCGCCTTTGCCCGGAGTTACACCACCCACCATCTTGGTGCCGTACTCAATGGCTTGCTGGGTGTGGAAACTACCTTGCGAACCGGTAATGCCCTGGCAGATAACTTTGGTGTCTTTATTGATCAGGACGCTCATTATTTGCCCTCCGCAGCTTTGACAACTTGTTGAGCAGCGTCGGTCAGGCTGGTTGCAGCGATGATGTTCAAACCGCTTTCTGCCAGTACTTTAGCGCCCAGTTCAGCGTTGTTACCTTCAAGGCGAACAACAACCGGGATTTTCACGCCGACTTCTTTCACTGCACCGATGATGCCTTCGGCAATCATGTCGCAACGAACGATGCCGCCGAAGATGTTGACCAGTACTGCAGCGACGTTAGTGTCGGACAGGATGATCTTGAACGCTTCGGTAACGCGTTCTTTGGTAGCACCGCCGCCCACGTCGAGGAAGTTGGCTGGCTTGCCGCCATGCAGGTTGACGATGTCCATGGTACCCATGGCCAGGCCAGCACCGTTGACCATGCAACCGATGTTGCCTTCCAGCGCTACGTAGTTCAGTTCGAACTTGGCAGCGTGCGCTTCGCGCGGATCGTCCTGCGACGGATCGTGGAAAGTCTTCAGCTTAGGCTGACGGTACATGGCGTTGGCGTCGATGTTGATCTTCGCGTCCAGGCAGTGCAGATCGCCGTCAGCCTTGATCACCAGCGGGTTCACTTCCAGCAGGGCCAGATCGTGATCCTTGAACAGTTTGGCCAGACCTACGAAGATCTTGGCGAACTGGGCAACTTGCTTGCCTTCCAGACCCAGTTGGAACGCCAGCTCGCGACCCTGGAATGGCTGAGCGCCAACCAGTGGATCGATAGTGGCTTTCAGAATTTTTTCTGGAGTGTCGTGAGCGATTTTCTCGATGTCCACGCCACCTTCGGTGGAAGCCATGAACACGATACGACGGCTCGAACGGTCAACGACAGCGCCCAGGTACAGCTCTTTAGCGATATCAGTGCACGATTCAACCAGGATCTTGGTGACTGGCTGACCATTGGCGTCAGTCTGGTAAGTCACCAGACGCTTGCCCAGCCACTGCTGTGCGAAGGCTTTGGCGTCTTCTTTGCTGCGAACCAGCTTTACGCCGCCCGCTTTACCGCGACCACCGGCGTGGACCTGGGCTTTGACAACCCACTCACTGCCGCCGATTTTGTCGCAAGCTTCTGCTGCTGCTTCCGGGGTGTCTACCGCGTAACCGGTGGATACTGGCAGGCCGTACTCAGCGAACAGCTGCTTACCCTGATACTCGTGAAGATTCATGCTTATTACCGTCTTCGTTAGGTACTGCGCATTCGGTGCTGCACTTGTAAAAGTGCCGCACCACCTGTGACTGCTGCTTGCATAGCGGAGCTATGCAAGACTGCGTCCAGCGGATATTCCGCGGTGAGTCTTGCAAGCAAGGCTCACGACGGGCCAAACCGCCGTGGTTTCTTATTATGTCTTAACGCTTCTTGCGGTTGGCGATGTGGATGGCGCCGCCATTCACTGCCAAAGCTGCTTCGTGCAAGGCTTCAGACAGGGTCGGATGGGAGAAAACCATCATGCCCAGGTCTTCAGCGCTGGTGCCGAACTCCATACCGATCGCGCCCTGCTGAACCAGTTCTGCAGCGCTTGGGCCAATCACGTGGACGCCCAGTACGCGGTCAGTCTTGGCATCTGCGATGACCTTGACGAAACCACCGGTGTCGTTGGCTGCCATGGCACGGCCAGAGGCTGCGAACGGGAAGGTGCCGACGTTAACTTCAACGCCTTCAGCTTTCAAGGCCTGCTCGGTTTTACCGACCCATGCAATTTCCGGGTGAGTATAAATAACCGAAGGGATCAGGTCATAGTTCATCTGGGCCTTGTGGCCCTTGATGCGCTCGACAACCATGATGCCCTCTTCCGAGGCCTTGTGCGCCAGCATCATACCGCGCACCACGTCGCCGATGGCGTAGACGCCCGGTACGGTGGTGGCGCAGTGATCGTCAACGTGCACGAAACCGCGCTCGTCCAGGGTCACGCCGCAGTCGGCGGCCAGCAGATCAGTGGTCACCGGACGGCGACCAACGGCTACGATCAGCTTGTCGAAAGTGATGGTCTGTTCGCCGTTGGCGTCGGTGTAGTTCACCAGAACTTCTTCGCCAGTGACTTTGGAGCCGGTCACGCGAGCGCCCAGCTTGATGTCCAGACCCTGCTTGGTCAGGGTTTTCAGCGCTTCCTTGGAAACAGCGGTGTCCGCTGCCATCAGGAAAGTGTCCAGGGCTTCCAGGACAGTCACTTGTGCACCCAGACGCGACCATACCGAACCCAGCTCCAGACCGATCACGCCAGCGCCGATCACGCCCAGACGTTTAGGTACGGTTTGGAATTCCAGGGCGCCGGTGGAATCGACGATCACATTCTGGTCAACCGGAGCAGGCGGAATGTCGATAGGACGCGAACCTGGAGCCAGGATCACGTTTTCAGCTTCGATGACTTCAACCGAACCGTCTGGCTTGGTGACTTCGACTTTCTTGCCAGCCAGCAGCTTGCCGTGGCCCTGGATCGAAGTAACACCGTTGGCCTTGAACAGGGTCGCAACGCCGCCGGTCAGGTTCTTGACGATGCCAGCCTTGCGGCCAACCATCGCAGCGACGTCCATTTTGACTTCGCCGGTGGAGATACCGTGAACGTTGAAGCTTTCTTTGGCTTCCTTGTACTTCCAGGAGCTGTCCAGCAGCGCCTTGGACGGAATGCAGCCAACGTTCAGGCAGGTACCGCCCAGGGCTTGCTTGCCTTCGGCGTCGGTGTACTTCTCGATGCACGCGGTCGACAGACCCAGTTGGGCGGCCTTGATGGCAGCCACGTAGCCGCCAGGGCCAGCACCGATCACTACTACGTCAAATTTCTGTGACATGTAAAAGAATCCTCTTTAGCGAAAAGCTCCAAGCCGCAAGCTGCAAGCCGGGCTGCATTGACTCGCAGCTCGAAACTTGCAGCTCACGGCTGCTTCAATCAGATATCCAGCAACAGACGAGCCGGATCTTCCAGCAGGTTCTTGATGGTCACCAGGAAGGTTACAGCTTCTTTGCCATCGATCAGACGGTGATCGTAGGACAGCGCCAGGTACATCATCGGACGGATCACGACCTGACCGTTGATGGCCATAGGACGCTGGATGATGTTGTGCATGCCCAGAATTGCAGCCTGAGGCGGGTTGACGATCGGCGTCGACATCATCGAACCGAAAGTACCACCGTTGGTGATGGTGAAAGTACCGCCGGTCATTTCGTCCATCGACAGTTTGCCGTCGCGGGCTTTCTTGCCGAAGGTGGCGATGCCGCCTTCGATTTCAGCCAGGCTCATGTGTTCGGCGTTACGCAGAACCGGGACCACCAGGCCACGGTCGCTGGAAACCGCCACACCAACGTCGGCATAACCGTGGTAAACGATGTCGTTGCCGTCGATCGACGCGTTGACTGCCGGGAAGCGTTTCAGCGCTTCGGTAGCGGCCTTGACGAAGAACGACATGAAGCCCAGGCGCACGCCATTGTGGGACTTCTCGAACAGGTCCTTGTACTTCGAACGCAGGGCCATGACTTCGGTCATGTCGACTTCGTTGAAAGTGGTCAGCATCGCCATGTTCGATTGTGCTTCTACCAGGCGCTTGGCCACGGTTGCACGAACACGGGTCATCGGAACGCGCTTCTCGACGCGGTCGCCAGCAGCGAATACCGGAGCAGCAGCGGCAGGTGCAGCAGCCTTGGCCGGAGCAGCAGCTGGAGCCGAAGCCTTGGCGGCAACAGCAGCAACTACGTCTTCCTTGGTCACACGACCGCCTTTGCCAGTGCCGGCAACGGAAGCGATGTTGATACCGCTCTCTTCAGCCAGCTTGCGTGCAGCCGGGGCAGCAACAGGATCGTCTTCGCCAGCAGCGGCCGGAGCAGCAGCTTGTGCAGCGGCAGCCGGAGCGGCAGCAGCTGGAGCGGCAGCAGCACCGCCTTCAACGATCGAGCCCAGGACTTCGTCGGACAGAACGGTTTCGCCTTCGTTCTTGACGATAGCGCCCAGCACGCCGTCAGCAGTAGCCAACACTTCCAGCACGACCTTGTCGGTTTCGATGTCGACGATCAGTTCGTCGCGCTTGACCGCGTCGCCCGGTTGTTTGTGCCAGGTGGCAACGGTGCCATCGGCAACCGATTCCGGGAAAGTGGGGGCTTTGATCTCGATAGCCATTGTCTGTGGTTCCTTAAATTCGGTTTCAGGTGCGCGAAGGCGTTAAACAGTAAAGGCGTCTTGCAGCAGTTTTTCCTGCTGCTCAGCGTGCATCGATGCGTAACCACATGCCGGTGCAGCAGAAGCCTCACGGCCCGCGTACTCGAGTACGAGAGACTTGTTGAGGTTTGCGATGCTACGACGCAGGTGGTGTTGGCTGCAGTACCACGCACCCTGGTTCATCGGCTCTTCCTGACACCACACGGCATGCTTGACGTTGGTGTAAGGAGCCAGGACTTCTTTCAAGTCGTCCTCAGGGAATGGGTACAGCTGCTCGATACGCACGATGGCAATATCGTCACGGCCTTCGGCACGGCGTTTTTCCAGCAGGTCGTAGTAGACCTTGCCGCTACACAGCACGACGCGCTCGACCTTTTTCGGGTCCAGGGTGTCGATTTCCGGGATAACGGTCTGGAACGAACCTTCGGCCAGATCTTCCAGGGTCGAGATGGCCAACTTGTGACGCAACAGCGACTTCGGAGTCAGAACGATCAATGGCTTGCGCAGCGGGCGAATCACCTGACGACGCAGCAAGTGGTAGATCTGCGCCGGAGTGGTCGGCACCGCTACCTGGATGTTGTGCTCGGCGCACAGCTGCAGGTAACGCTCCAGGCGTGCGGAAGAGTGCTCCGGACCCTGGCCTTCATAACCGTGCGGCAGCAGCATGGTCAGACCGCACAGACGGCCCCACTTGTGCTCGCCACTGGTGATGAACTGGTCGATAACTACCTGGGCACCGTTGGCGAAGTCGCCGAACTGGGCTTCCCAGATCACCAGCGCGTTCGGCGTGGTGGTCGAGTAACCGTATTCGAACGCCAGTACGGCTTCTTCCGACAGGTACGAGTCGTACATTTCGAAACGCGGCTGACCGTCGTACAGGTTCTTCAGCGGAACGTAGGTGCCGGCGTCTTTCTGGTTGTGCAGAACAGCGTGGCGGTGCGAGAACGTACCGCGGCCAATATCCTGACCCGTCATGCGGATCGGGTGACCTTCGAACAGCAACGTCGCGTAGGCCATGGTCTCGGCGAAACCCCAGTTGATCGGCAGGCCACCGGCTTGCATCTTCTGACGGTCTTCGTAGATCTTGGCAACTTGACGCTGAACAACCAGACCTTCCGGAACTTCCAGCAGTTTGGCCGACAGTTCCTGCAAGGTTTTCAGATCAAAGCGAGTGTCGTGACGCGCAGTCCAGGCGTGACCCAGGTACGGACGCCAGTCGACGAACAGCTCTTTGTTCGGTTCCTTGACCAGGCTTTTTACAACATGCAGACCGTTGTCCAGCGCATTGCGGTATTCGTCGACTTTCGCCTGAACACGCTCTGCGTCGAGCACGCCGCTCTGGGTCAGGCGATCGGCATACAGCTCACGGGTAGTGCGCTGTTTGGTGATCTGCTGATACATCAGAGGCTGGGTACCGCTTGGCTCGTCGGCCTCGTTGTGGCCGCGACGACGGTAGCAGACGAGGTCGATCACCACGTCACGCTTGAACTGCATGCGGTAGTCAATAGCCAACTGGGTCACGAACAAAACGGCTTCCGGATCATCACCATTCACATGGAGGATCGGCGCCTGGATCATTTTCGCGACGTCGGTGGCGTACTCGGTGGAGCGCGAGTCCAACGGGTTGCTGATGGTGAAGCCAACCTGGTTGTTGATCACGATGTGCACAGTACCGCCGGTTTTGAAACCGCGGGTCTGCGACATCTGGAAGGTTTCCATCACCACACCCTGGCCGGCGAATGCTGCGTCGCCGTGGATGGAGATTGGCAGAACCTTTTCACCGGTCGGGTCGTTGCGACGATCCTGACGGGCGCGAACCGAACCCTCGACCACCGGGGAAACGATTTCCAGGTGGGACGGGTTGAACGCCATGGCCAAGTGAACTTCGCCACCACTGGTCATTACGTTGGACGAGAAGCCCTGGTGGTATTTAACGTCACCGGAACCCAGCTCGACCTTCTTCTTGCCTTCGAACTCGTCGAACAGCTCGCGCGGGTTCTTGCCGAAGGTGTTGACCAGTACGTTCAGACGGCCACGGTGGGCCATGCCGATGACGATTTCCTTGGTGCCGTAGGAACCGGAACGCTGGATCAGCTCGTCGAGCATCGGAATCAGGCTCTCGCCGCCTTCCAGACCGAAACGCTTGGTGCCCGGGTATTTGGTACCCAGGTATTTTTCCAGACCTTCACCGGCAGTCACACGCTCGAGCAGGTGGCCCTTGATGTCTGCGGAATAGGTCGGACGACCGCGCACGCTTTCCAGACGCTGCTGGAACCACTGGCGCTGCTCGGAATCGGTGATGTGCGTGAATTCAGCGCCGATGGTGCGGCAATATGTCTGCTGCAACGCTTCGTGAATTTCGCGTAGGCTCGCTTCCTCTTTGCCGATGAACAGGTCGCCGGCACGGAAGGTCGTATCAAGATCGGCATTGGTCAAGCCGTAATGATTGATCGACAGGTCTGCAGGTGCAGGACGCTGCCACAGTCCCAGCGGGTCAAGCTGGGCTGCCTGGTGGCCACGCATACGGTAGGCCTGGATCAATCGCAGCACTTCAACTTGCTTCTTCTCGTGCTCACTGCTCACGCTGCCGGCGGAAACCGGTTGGGCGCGGCGCTGGTTCTTTGCCAGCAGCACGAAATGATCGCGAATTGTGGAGTGCGAAACATCGATGGCAGAGTCGCCATCTGTAGGCAACTTCTGAAAGTAGGTGCGCCACTCTTCTGGCACAGCGTTAGGGTCGTGCAGGTAGAGCTCGTAGAGCTCTTCCACATAGGCAGCGTTACTACCGGACAGGTAGGCGCTGTTCCACATGCGCTGCATCACGCTTTCTTGCATGCTTGGTCACCCTCGGTTAGGGGAACACCATCGGCGAAGACACCGAGCAAACTTGCAGAAGTCCGAGTGCAGCGACCAAAACAAGCCACTTAGGATCACGCTGATAGTCCGGGTACCAGCCCGGATGCCCCTGCTTGTCTCATTTCTTCAAAATAAGAGCCGCAGCCTTGTAAGCTGCTGCTCTGGTTATAGCTACGACGCGGGTTGAAGCCCGCGCCTTAGCTCCTTCGGTTACAACGGTGCTACGGGTACTACAGCTGAATCACACGCCGCTTTGCAGAAGCATGTTACGAATGTGACCGATGGCCTTAGTCGGGTTCAGGCCTTTCGGACAAACGTTGACGCAGTTCATGATCCCGCGGCAGCGGAATACGCTGAACGGGTCATCCAGCGAAGCCAGACGCTCGGTAGTCTTGGTGTCGCGGCTGTCTGCCAGGAAGCGGTACGCTTGCAGCAGTGCAGCTGGACCCAGGAACTTGTCCGGGTTCCACCAGAAGGACGGGCAAGAGGTCGAGCAGCAAGCGCACAGGATGCACTCGTACAGACCGTCAAGCTTTTCACGCTCTTCAGGGGACTGCAGACGCTCGATGGCCGGAGCCGGCGTGTCGTTCTGCAGGAATGGCTTCACCTTCTCGTATTGCTTGTAGAAGATGCTCATATCGACGACCAGGTCACGGATTACCGGCAAACCTGGCAGCGGACGAACAACCAACTTGTTACCTTTTACAACAGCGGACAGCGGCGTGACGCACGCCAGGCCGTTTTTGCCGTTGATGTTCATGCCGTCGGAACCGCAAACACCTTCACGGCAAGAGCGACGATAGGAAAAACCCTCGTCCTGCTCTTTGATCAGGGCCAGCACGTCCAGCACCATCAGGTCTTTACCACCGGTATCAACCTGGAATTCCTGCATGAACGGCGCGGCGTCCTGATCAGGGTTGTAACGATAAACGCTGACTTTCAACATGGCGGCCACCCTTAATAAGTCCGAATCTTGGGTTCAAAAGTCGGAACAGTCTTCGGCGAGAAGTTCACAGCACGCTTGCTCACGCGCTTGTCACCCGGGAAGTAGAGGGTGTGGCACAGCCAATTTTCGTCGTCACGGTCTTCGAAGTCTTCACGGGCGTGAGCACCGCGGGACTCTTTACGCACTTCAGCTGCGATGGCGGTAGCTTCGGCCACTTCCAGCAGGTTTTGCAGTTCCAGCGCTTCGATACGTGCAGTGTTGAACGCCTGCGACTTATCGTTGATCTTCACGTTGGCAATGCGCTTGCGCAGCTCGGCCAGTTGGGCAATACCCTTCTGCATGTATTCGCCAGTACGGAATACACCGAAGTAGTTCTGCATGCAGCTTTGCAGCTCGCGACGCAGGGTAGCCACGTCTTCGCCATCGGTACGTGCGTTCAGCGCGGACAGACGAGCCAGAGCGGCTTCGATGTCAGCTTCGGTCGCGTCGTCGTATTCGATGCCGTCAGTCAGGGCTTTTTCCAGGTGCAGACCCGCTGCACGACCGAATACCACCAGGTCGAGCAACGAGTTGCCGCCCAGACGGTTGGCGCCGTGTACCGATACGCAAGCCACTTCACCCACTGCGAACAGACCAGGGATGATGGTGTCTACGCCGTCGGCGTCCTGGGTGATCGCCTGGCCGTGAATGTTGGTGGCAACGCCGCCCATCATATAGTGGCAAGTCGGAACAACCGGAACCGGAGCAACTACCGGGTCAACGTGAGCGAAGGTCTTCGACAGTTCGCAGATACCTGGCAGACGGCTGTGCAGCACTTCCTCACCCAGGTGATCCAGCTTGAGCATCACGTGGTCGCCATTAGGGCCACAGCCGTTACCGGCGATGATCTCTTTAACCATGGAACGGGCCACAACGTCACGACCAGCAAGGTCTTTGGCGTTCGGAGCATAACGCTCCATGAAACGCTCGCCATGCTTGTTGATCAGGTAACCGCCTTCACCACGGCAACCTTCGGTGACCAGTACACCGGCGCCGGCGATGCCGGTCGGGTGGAACTGCCACATTTCGATGTCTTGTACCGGTACGCCAGCACGCAGGGCCATGCCAACGCCGTCACCGGTGTTGATCAGGGCATTGGTGGTGGACGCATAGATACGACCTGCACCGCCGGTAGCCAATACGGTGGCCTTGGCGCGGATGTAGGTGGTTTCGCCGGTTTCGATGCAGATGGCGATAACGCCGACGAACTCGCCCTGCGAGTTCTTCACCAAGTCCACAGCGTAGTATTCGTTGAGGAACGTGGTGCCCGCTTTCAGGTTGCCCTGATAAAGGGTGTGCAGCAGTGCGTGACCGGTACGGTCGGAAGCGGCGCACGTACGTGCAGCCTGACCGCCTTTACCGTAATCCTTCGACTGGCCGCCGAATGGACGCTGGTAGATACGGCCTTGCTCGGTACGGGAGAACGGCAGACCCATGTGGTCCAGCTCGAATACCGCAGCCGGGCCTTCCTGACACATATATTCGATAGCGTCCTGGTCACCGATGTAGTCGGAACCCTTGACGGTATCGTACATGTGCCAGCGCCAGTCATCGTTCGGATCTGCCGAAGCGATAGCGCAGGTGATGCCGCCCTGTGCCGACACAGTGTGCGAACGAGTCGGGAAAACCTTGGTGATCACGGCGGTCTTGTGACCACCTTGTGCCAGTTGCAGCGCTGCGCGCATGCCAGCACCGCCGCCGCCAATGATGATGGCGTCGAAAGAAATCGTTGGAATGTTAGCCATGAATCAGATACCCCAGAGAATCTGCACACCCCAGACGAAGTAAGCGAACATCGCAACGCCGCATACTGCCTGGAAGAGGAAACGTACCGCAGTCGCGGACTTGCCCAGCGCCATCGGCGTCAGGTAGTCGGTCGCGATGGTCCACATGCCGACCCAGGCGTGAGCGCCCAGGGCAACCAGTGCCAGCAGACTGAAAATACGCATTCCGTTGTGGCTGAACAGGCCGTGCCATTGCTCATAGCCGATACCCGGATTCACCGCGAGGTATCCGATCAGGAAAATGAAATAAGCCGCGAGAACGACCGCAGACACGCGCTGTGCCATCCAGTCATAGAGGCCCGAACGCGAAAGATTCGTAACGCTGGTTACCATATCCAAACTCCTGCCAGAACGATCAGCACCACGGAAATGGCGATGATGATTTTCGAGCCCAGGCGGCCGCCTTCCAGCGTCTCACCGATGCCCATATCCATGATCAAGTGGCGCACACCGGCTACCAGGTGATACAGCAGAGCGGACAGGAGGCCCCATGCTACGAACTTGGCCAGCGGGCTGGTCAAGCATGCCTTCACTTCGGCGTAGCCTTCCTCGGAACCCAGGGATTTGCCCAATGCATAAAGCATGAAGCCGAGGCCCAGGAAGAGAATGATGCCGGATACACGGTGAAGGAACGACGTAACGCCGGTGATGGGGAGTTTGATGGTCCTTAGGTCTAGGTTTACAGGTCGTTGGCTTTTCACGGCTTTTTTTTCACACTGAAGAGCCCCTAACAATCAGGGCAAAGTTGTTGGGGAGTGCACTGGTCAGGTAACCACCACCCAGGGATGCGACCCCCATCAAATACAGGCCCAAAAGCCCCTGGCGGTCGGAGGCCGAGTATAGACAGTTAGGTTACTAATGACAACGCAAACACCTACCCCAAATAGCTGATTGCACAAGCGGGATAAAAGGCGTAAATGGCAGGCAATTTCGAGGAAAAAGTGTGGTTAAAGCCTTCTGGGGCAAGACTTTAGGCAAATTGACATTCGAATTTATCTCACTATAGTGGTGCGGGCCCTGCGTGGGGGGTCTGTCTGATGATTTCAAGCATAAATAGGAGGCCACATGGCTGACAAAAAAGCGCAGTTGATCATCGAGGGCGCAGCCCCCGTCGAGCTGCCCATTTTAACCGGCACCGTTGGTCCCGATGTTATCGATGTTCGAGGCCTGACTGCCACGGGCCGCTTCACCTTCGACCCGGGTTTCATGTCGACCGCCTCCTGCGAGTCGAAGATTACCTATATTGATGGCGACAACGGCATCCTGCTGCACCGCGGCTACCCGATCGAACAACTGGCCGAGAAATCGGACTATCTGGAAACCTGCTACCTGTTGCTGAACGGCGAACTGCCGACAGCCGAGCAGAAAGCCCAGTTCGTCGGCACCGTGAAGAACCACACCATGGTTCACGAGCAACTGAAGACCTTCTTCAACGGCTTCCGTCGCGACGCCCACCCAATGGCCGTCATGTGCGGCGTAGTCGGTGCGCTTTCGGCCTTCTACCACGACTCCCTGGACATCAATAACCCGCAGCATCGCGAAATTTCCGCGATCCGCCTGGTTGCCAAGATGCCGACCCTGGCAGCGATGGTTTACAAGTACTCCATGGGCCAACCCATGATGTACCCGCGCAACGACCTGTCGTACGCGGAAAACTTCCTGCACATGATGTTCAACACCCCGTGCGAGATCAAACCGATCAGCCCGGTACTCGCCAAGGCCATGGACCGGATCTTCATCCTCCATGCCGACCACGAGCAGAACGCATCGACTTCCACCGTGCGTCTGGCAGGCTCCTCGGGTGCCAACCCGTTCGCCTGTATCGCAGCCGGTATCGCCGCACTCTGGGGCCCGGCTCACGGCGGCGCCAACGAAGCGGTACTGACCATGCTCGACGAAATTGGCGATGTCTCGAACATCGACAAGTTCATCGCCAAGGCCAAGGACAAGAACGATCCGTTCAAACTGATGGGCTTCGGTCACCGCGTGTATAAAAACCGCGACCCGCGCGCCACCGTGATGAAGCAGACCTGCGACGAAGTGTTGAAGGAACTGGGTATCCAGAACGATCCGCAACTCGAACTGGCCATGCGCCTGGAAGAGATCGCCCTGACCGACCCTTACTTCATCGAGCGCTCGCTGTACCCGAACGTCGACTTCTACTCGGGGATCATCCTCAAGGCGATCGGCATTCCAACCAGCATGTTCACCGTGATCTTCGCCCTGGCGCGGACCGTCGGCTGGATCTCCCACTGGAAAGAAATGCTCTCCAGCCCTTACAAGATTGGCCGCCCACGCCAGCTGTACACCGGCTACGAGTCGCGCGACATCAGCAAACTGGAAGACCGCAAATAAGCGCCCTCTCACGATAGCGTCTTGATTGCAGCGAAAACGGCCTCTGCTTCTTATATAAAGCAGGAGGCCGTTTTTGTTTGTGCTGCGAGTTACTGCTATTTGTCAGCCCGCACATCCATTCCTGCAGTAACGCTCTCTCAACTGTCGGAGCTGGCTCCCCCCCTCGGATGAACACCTCCACTCAGTCTCCTGTAACGGGGCCGGCGGATCAAAACCCCAAGCAACCGAAGCGGCCCACCGGCCGGCCTGATTGAGTAGGTTGCGCGCAGCTCTACCGCAGGAGCGAGCCTGCTCGTGACGGTCGTTAACGATGACGCAGCTGTCCTGGCTGTAGGCGGCGGTCTCAGGTTATTCGCGAGCAGGCTCGCTCCCACAGTGAGGTACGCCACCCCACCAAAAAAAATGCCCCAGTCTCTCAACCAGGGCATTTCCAAACCGCTCAGCTTATATAAGAAGCATCAGTGCGAAACCGCCCCGCTCGCCCCCAAGCCGGTCTGCGAACGAACGAACTGCGGAGCAAACAATTCCCGCTCTTTATCCGCAGCCGCCGACTTGTCAGTGATCGAGAAGAACCAGATCCCGATAAACGCAATGATCATCGAGAACAGCGCCGGGTACTCGTACGGGAAGATCGCCTTCTCATGATGAAGGATCTGCACCCAGATGGTCGGACCCAGGACCATCAAGCCCACCGCGCTGACCAGCCCCAGCCAGCCACCAATCATCGCGCCACGGGTAGTCAGCTTCTTCCAGTACATGGAAAGCAGCAGCACCGGGAAGTTACAGCTGGCAGCAATGGAGAACGCCAAGCCAACCATGAACGCAATGTTCTGGCTTTCGAACAGAATACCAAGGCCGATTGCCAGCACCGCCAGAGCGATGGTGGTGATTTTCGAGACGCGAATCTCATCCTTCTCGTTGGCCTTGCCTTTCTTGATCACGCTGGCGTACAGGTCATGGGACACCGCCGAGGCACCGGCCAGGGTCAGACCGGCGACCACCGCCAGGATGGTCGCGAACGCCACTGCCGAGATGAAGCCCAGGAAGATACTGCCGCCCACCGCGTTGGCCAAGTGCACCGCCGCCATGTTGTTACCACCCAGCAGCGCGCCAGCCGCATCCTTGAACGCCGGATTGGTGCTCACCAGCAGGATCGCGCCAAAGCCGATGATGAAGGTCAGGATGTAGAAGTAGCCAATGAAGCCGGTTGCGTACAGCACGCTCTTGCGTGCTTCTTTTGCGTCACTCACGGTGAAGAAGCGCATCAGGATGTGTGGCAGGCCAGCGGTACCGAACATCAGCGCCAGACCCAGGGAGAATGCGGAGATCGGATCCTTCACCAGGCCGCCCGGGCTCATGATCGCTTCACCTTTGGGGTGAACCTTGATCGCCTCGGAGAACAGCATGTTGAAATCGAAGTTAACGTGTTTCATCACCATCAGCGCCATGAACGAGGCACCGGACAGCAGCAATACTGCCTTGATGATCTGCACCCAGGTGGTCGCCAGCATGCCGCCGAACAGCACGTACATGCACATCAGGATCCCCACCAGGATCACCGCAACGTGGTAATCGAGGCCGAACAGCAGCTGGATCAACTTGCCGGCACCCACCATCTGCGCGATCAGGTAGAACGCTACCACCACCAGCGAACCGCAGGCAGACAGGGTGCGAATCTGGGTTTGCCCAAGGCGGTAGGACGCCACGTCGGCAAAGGTGTATTTACCCAGGTTACGCAGGCGCTCGGCGATCAGAAACAGAATGATCGGCCAGCCCACCAGGAAGCCGATCGAATAGATCAGGCCGTCATAGCCGGAGGTGAATACCAGCGCGGAAATACCCAGAAAAGAAGCGGCCGACATGTAGTCGCCGGCAATCGCCAGGCCGTTCTGGAAGCCGGTGATCTTGCCACCCGCCGCGTAGTAGTCAGAGGCCGAGTTATTACGCTTGGACGCCCAGTAGGTAATGCACAAAGTCGCGCCGACAAAGGCCACGAACATCAGGATCGCTGCAATATTCAGCGGTTGTTTGTGGACTTCGCCGGTCAGCGCATCCGCGGCCCAAACGGCCGGTGCGAAGGCGGCAATGCCCAGGGCTGCAATCAGACGCGGGATCATTGCTTGGCCTCCTTGAGAATTGCATTGTTCAGATCGTCGAACTCGCCATTGGCGCGACGCACATAGATACCGGTCAGGATGAAGGCCGAAACAATCAGCCCCACGCCAATCGGAATACCCCAGGTGATTGAGGAGTCAGGGCTGATCTTCGCCCCCAATACCTGCGGTCCATATGCAATCAGAAGAATGAAACCGGAGTACAAGCCAAGCATGATCGCCGAAAGAATCCAGGCGAACTTTTCTCTTTTGCGAACCAGCTCCTTGAAGCGCGGGCTGTTCTGAATCGAGAGGTAAATGCTGTCGTTCATTGTTTTTATCCTCGCAGCACAGATTTTAGTTGGAACATATCCACTGTATGCGGCTGGAGGAGAGGTTCCAGACGACCTTAGTCTTAGAACGCCATGTCGTTTTCTCCAATTCATAAACGACTGATGTAAAGGCCGCCACTCAGCGATAATCACCCAGAAACAACAAGGCCCCTTGGGCGTGGGCGCCAAAGGGGCCTGGAAAGTGCTGACTAGAGGCTTAGCTCAACTTACTTGGTCCACTCGGCAACACGCTCCGGGTGCTTGGCCACCCAATCCTTGGCCGCAGCGTCAGGCTTGGCGCCGTCCTGAATCGCCAACATCACTTCGCCGATTTCGTCTTTCGAAGCCCATTGGAAGTTCTTCAGGAATTTCGCCACTTCTGGCGCTTTTGTCGCCAGTTCTTTACTGCCGATGCTGTTAACGGTTTCTGCTGCACCGTAAACGCCTTTTGGATCTTCCAGGAAACGCAGTTTCCACTTGGCGAACATCCAATGCGGCACCCAACCGGTCACGGCAATGGATTCCTTCTTGTCTTCGGCGCGGGTCAGTTCGGCAATCATTGCAGCGCCGGAACTGGCTTGAAGTTTGTAATCGAGGCCGTAGTCCTTGATCGCCTGGTCGGTCTTGAGCATCACGCCTGACCCGGCGTCAATGCCGACGATCTTGTTCTTGAAGGTCGTGTCAGTCTTGAGATCGGCAATCGACACGGCCTTGACATACTCCGGCACGATCAAGCCGATCTTGGCGTCTTTGAAGTTGGGACCGTAGTCGACCACCTTGTCCTTGTTCTTCGCCCAGTATTCACCATGAGTCACCGGCAACCAGGCCGAAAGCATGGCGTCGAGTTTTCCGGTGGCAACGCCCTGCCACATGATACCGGTGGCCACGGCCTGCAGTTTCACGTCATAGCCAAGCTTCTGCTTGATCACCTCGGCGGCCACGTGGGTGGTGGCCACGCTGTCGGACCAACCGTCGACGTAGCCGATGCTCAGGGTTTTGTTTTCGGCGCTGGCCAAGGTGGAGCCCATCGCAAGTACCAGAGCGGCACTTGCGCCTAAGAGTCGTCGCATCTTCATCGTTACTTCCCCGAAAGTGCTGCGCCCGACGGGTGCCGAGCAGCGTCGTCAACCTATTGTTTTGGTGCACCGCGCCCCCATCACGCCTCACCGCGAACTCGTTGGAACATCAGCGGAGTACTGATGGATTGATCATCAACCTCACGCCCGCGACGACCTGCTCTGTCAGCGACCTCAAGGCAGCGAGAAACGACATCAGAAAGCCATTAACGACAACTTGGCAAAAAGCCGCCACCCGCTCCGCCCGGTCTTTGCATGTAAAAACATTGCTACCCACCAAGCTGTGGATAAATGCAGGTAAGATGCGCGGCTTTGCTCCCCGATGGCCTGACCATGCCCGCCAGATCGCGCTTCCCTTTCGCCGCCTATGTCTTTGCCTGCCTGCTCGGCCTGTTCGCCCTGGGCGGCTACTGGTATGGCCTCGGTCAACCGGTTCTGCTGCCGGACGCCGCGACCCCGACGCACAAACTGCAGTGCGCCTCCTATACCCCTTTCGACAAGGACCAATCGCCGTTTGACCAGCCGTTCAACCTGCGCCCCGAGCGCATGGACGCCGACCTGGCTCTGCTCGCCACCCGCTTCGAGTGCATCCGCACCTACTCGGTGACCGGCCTCGAAGCGCTGCCGGGACTGGCGCGCAAGCATGGGCTGAAATTGATGATTGGCGCCTGGGTCAACAGCAATCCCGTGGACACTGCCAAGGAGATCGACCTGCTGATCGCCGAAGCCAACGCCAACCCGGACGTGGTTTCGGCGGTCATCGTCGGCAACGAAGCACTGCTGCGTAAAGAAGTCACCGGCCCGCAACTGGCGGCCCTGATCAAGCAGGTCAAACGCAGCGTCAAGCAACCGGTGACCTACGCCGACGTCTGGGAGTTCTGGCTCAAACACCCGGAAATCGCCCCGAACGTGGACTTCCTGACCATTCACCTGCTGCCGTACTGGGAAGACGATCCGTCCAACATCGATGCGGCCCTGCAGCACGTCGCCGAAGTGCGCCAGGTGTTCGGGAATCGCTTTGCCCCCAAGGACGTGATGATCGGTGAAACTGGCTGGCCTAGCGAAGGCCGCCAACGTGAAACCGCGTTGCCCAGCCGAGTCAACGAAGCCCGCTTTATTCGCGGCTTCGTCACCCTCGCCGAGCAACAGGGCTGGCGCTACAACCTGATCGAAGCCTTCGACCAACCCTGGAAACGCGGCAGTGAAGGCGCGGTCGGCGGATATTGGGGGCTGTTCGATGCCGACCGCCAGGACAAGGGCATCCTCGCCGGACCGGTCAGCAACCTGCCGTACTGGCCACAATGGCTGGCAGTCGGTGGCTTGATTTTCCTCGGCACCCTGCTGCTCGGCGGTCGCGTGCGCAGCACCCGGGCGGCGCTGGTCCTGCCCTTGCTCGGTGCCTTAGCGGCCTGCGCCATTGGCACCTGGGGCGAGCTGGCGCGGGTCACCAGCCGCTCTACCTGGGAATGGACATGGGCCGGCCTGCTGATCGCCCTCAACCTGGCGATCCTCGCCCACGCCGCGCTGAGCCTGAGCGCTGCCAGCGGCTGGCGCCAGCGCGTCTTCAATGTACTTGAGCGGCGCGCCGGCTGGCTGCTGGGCGCGGCCGGTTTTGCCGCTGCGGTGATGATGCTCGGGCTGGTGTTCGAGCCGCGCTACCGCAGCTTCCCCAGCGCCGCCCTGCTGCTGCCGGCGCTGGTCTACCTGGCGCGCCCGGTGAGCGCACCACGACGGGAAATCGCCCTGTTGACGTTGATCACCGGCGCGGGAATTGCGCCGCAGCTGTATCAGGAAGGACTGCTGAACCAGCAGGCCTGGGGCTGGGCGCTGGTGAGCGGGTTGATGGTGGCGGCGTTGTGGCGCAGTTTGAGAGCTAAATCGAAGTCAGCACAATAGAACGAAGCAACCCCAAGATCATTCCACACCGGGCTGGCTTCGCTCTATTGTGAGCGGATGAGACTCACGATCTGCCGCGTCCGATGCTCGTTGTGAGGATACCGTTTGACGTGTTCCCCCGTCGCAACCAAAAAGTCTACATCTGCCTGACGAAGACGCTCCGCGACCTCTGGTTGCTGCGAATGCAGGTATTGTCTCTGCACCTCCGGGAAATTTTTATACCCCTCTTCTGCCATCATCTGACTCTCACTAAAACCCTGTGATTGTGCGTATCTGGCAATGGGCGGGGGAGCATCGGCGTTTTTTATCACGGTGTACTGCTCCCCAATTTGTCGCAACCTCACCTCATCACATTCTTCTTCATTGCAACAAGCCCTTTGCCAACTCGGCGAAAAGCAGGGAACGATGCAGACACACGATAAAAGCGCTGGATAGTCTGATGATTCTGGGGGGGCGCAACTCACCAGCCGATCCAAGGGGTCGTAGCCGTAGCCGCACAACAACGTTGCTTGCTGATCGGTCATGGCGTTGCTCCATTTCCCAGGAAAAAATCTGTCGCCCTAGGTTCGGAGCTAACGAAGCGGCTGTCTACTATCAGAACTACTAGAACAACCAGGCGGGAGCGCGGTTGGGCCGCGATGGCGGACTACCTGACACCTCGCGAAGCCCGAACCAACCGCAACCCGGCAATCACCACCGCAAACACCGCGAGGCTGGCGTTATATAACGCCAGCGCCGGCAAACCGCACACCAGCGCCAGCGCCGCCAGCCACCAGCCAGTGCGGCCCGGCAACAGAAAGCCGAGCACCGCTGCCGCCAGCGCCGCCCAGCCCATGACCTGGAAGTGGATCAGCCACCCCAGGTTCGCCCGCAACTGACACTCCCAGCGGCTCGCCTCCTCCGCACAAATGCCCACCCACTGTGCATCCTCCATAAAGCCATAACGCGCACCATAACTGGCGGCCAGCCACAGAGGCAGGACGATGAGCAGCGCAATCAAGGGCAAGCGGCGGGACATGGAACACTCCAAAGGGCAAAAACGGCGCCCAGCTTAAACCCGTGGCTGGCGGACGCAACCGACATCAACAGATATCTGTTCATCAAATGGCGGCAAAGTGTATCGTCCAGCTACTATTACCTCGAACCCAGCCTCTTTGGTGCCGATGCATGGCACTTTGGCGCGATACCTGTGGTCATAGCCTGCGAACTTTATTCGGCACCTTCCTCTAAGGGATTTAGTCATGCTCCGTTCCTTGCGCTTTGCTGCCATTTTCGGCGGCCTTCTCCTGAGTGCGTCCGCGCTGGCGGCGGATATCGACGCCGCCAGTTATGGCTATCCGCTGACCAACCCGTTCGAAGCGACCATCGCCACGACGCCTCCGGATCTGCGACCCGAGCTCCCATCGGATGACGACATCAACCAGAGCGACCATAGCCTGACCCTGCGCCCTGAACGGCAGTTCGACCTGCCCGACAATTTCTGGGCGGTGAAGAAGCTGACCTACCGCATGGCCACCCAGGACCATGCAGCCCCGCTGATCTTCCTGATCGCCGGCACCGGCGCGCGCTATGACAGCAGCCTCAACGAATACCTCAAGCGCCTGTACTACAAGGCCGGCTATCACGTAGTCCAACTGTCATCGCCGACCAGCTTCGACTTCATCAGTTCAGCCTCGCGCTTCGCCACTCCCGGTGTATCCAAGGAAGACGCCGAAGATATGTATCGGGTGATGCAAGCGGTGCGCGCGCAGAACCCGAAACTGCCGGTGACCGATTTCTACCTCACCGGCTACAGCCTGGGCGCCCTGGATGCGGCATTTGTGGCCCACCTGGACGAAACCCGGCGCAGTTTCAACTTCAAGAAAGTCCTGTTGCTGAATCCGCCGGTCAACCTGTACACCTCGGTGACCAACCTCGACAAGCTGGTGCAGACCGAGGTCAAGGGCATCAACAACACCACCACCTTTTACGAGTTGGTGCTGAACAAGCTGACCCGTTACTTCCAGCAAAAGGGCTACATCGACCTCAACGACGCCCTGCTCTACGACTTCCAGCAGTCCAAGCAACACCTGACCAATGAACAGATGGCGATGCTGATCGGCACCTCATTCCGCTTTTCCGCCGCCGATATCGCCTACACCTCGGACCTGATCAATCGCCGCGGCCTGATCACCCCGCCCAAATACCCGATCACCGAAGGCACCAGCCTCACGCCCTTCCTCAAGCGCGCGCTGCAATGCGACTTCGACTGCTACCTGACCGAGCAAGTGATCCCGATGTGGCGCGCACGCACCGACGGCGGCAGCCTGCTGCAACTGATCGACCAGGTCAGCCTGTACGCGCTGCAGGATTATCTGCAAGGCAGCTCGAAAATCGCCGTCATGCACAACGCTGACGATGTGATTCTCGGCCCGGGCGACCTCGGTTTCCTGCGCAAGACTTTTGGCGACCGCCTGACGGTCTACCCTCACGGCGGCCATTGCGGCAACCTCAACTACCGCGTCAACGCCGACGCCATGCTGGAGTTTTTCCGTGGCTAAACATCTACTGATTCTCGCGGCGATGCTCTGTGCAGGCGCTGCCAATGCCGACAACAGTAAGGCCAACAACCCGCCCGTGGTCGATCCGGACGGCTTTACCGAGCCGCTGAAACAACTCACATTCAACCCGGGGCTGGATCAGCGCGAATTCGAGCGTTCGACCCTGAGCGCACTGAATGTCTACGACCCGCTGGAGTCGTGGAACCGCCGGGTCTACCACTTCAACTACCGCTTCGATCAGTGGGTGTTCCTGCCGGTGGTCGACGGTTACCGCTATGTCACCCCGAGCTTCCTGCGCACCGGCGTCAGCAACTTTTTCAACAACCTCGGTGATGTGCCGAACCTGGTGAACAGCCTGCTGCAGCTCAAGGGCCAGCGCTCGCTGGAAACCACCGGCCGCCTGCTACTCAACACCACCATCGGCATCGCCGGACTGTGGGATCCGGCGACGGCCATGGGTCTGCCGCGCCAGAGCGAAGACTTTGGTCAGACCCTGGGCTTCTATGGCGTCCCGGGTGGCGCCTACCTGGTCCTGCCGATCCTCGGCCCATCGAACCTGCGCGACACCTCGGGGCTGGTGGTGGACTACACCGCGGAGAATGCGATCAACTTCCTCAACGTGGCGGAAGTCAGCAAGAACCACCCGGAGATCTGGATTCTGCGCGGCGTCGACAAGCGTTATCAGACCAACTTCCGCTACGGCCAGATGAACTCGCCGTTCGAGTACGAGAAGGTTCGGTACGTGTATTCCGAGGCGCGTAAGTTGCAGATTGCCGAGTAATCCCTGTAGGAGCAGCCCGGGCGGCGCTCCGCCGCCCGGGCTGCTCCTACAGATGGGAGAACCATCAGCCCTTCAGCGCTTTCCAGATCTTGCCGACGACCATCACCACACCCAGCACTACCGCCCCCGCCACAATCCCCGCCACACCGTTGAGCAACAGCGGCACGATAAACCCTGCCCCGCCCGCCGCTGCGCCGACACCTTCAATCCAGTGATGCACCACCGGCACGCCATGGGTGAGGATCCCGCCACCCACCAGAAACATCGCCGCAGTGCCAATCACGGACAGGCTTTTCATCATGTACGGCGCCGCCCGCAGGATCGCGCCGCCAATGCTTTTGGCGAGTGCCGAGGTTTTTTGTGTGAGCCATAAGCCGAGATCATCGAGCTTGACGATGCCGGCCACCAGGCCGTAAACGCCGACGGTCATGACAATGGCAATCCCAGACAGCACGATCACCTGCTGGGTCAACGGTGCATCAGCCACGGTGCCGAGGGTGATGGCGATGATTTCTGCCGAGAGAATGAAGTCGGTGCGCACCGCGCCCTTGATCTTGTCCTTTTCGAAAGCCACCAAGTCGACTGCCGGATCGGCCACTGCTTCGGCCAATTGGGCATGCACGGCCTGATCCTCGGCGGGACTGTGGAGGAATTTGTGCGCGAGCTTTTCGAAGCCTTCGAAACACAGGTAGGCGCCGCCGACCATCAGCAGCGGCGTCACCAGCCAGGGCACGAAGGCACTGATGGCCAAGGCAGACGGAACCAGGATCAGCTTGTTCAGAAACGAGCCCTTGGCCACCGCCCAGACCACCGGAATTTCCCGCTCGGCACGCACCCCGGAGACTTGCTGGGCATTGAGTGCCAGATCGTCGCCAAGCACCCCGGCGGTCTTTTTTGCCGCCATCTTAGTCATCAGCGCGACGTCATCCAGCACCGCCGCGATGTCGTCGATCAGCACCAGCAAACTGCTTCCTGCCATGGCTTGAATGTTCCTGAGTAAGTGAATGTTTCGCAGCATAGCCTGCCCCGGCGCCAATGGGCATTCTTGAGCGCCGCGCAAGCCCGGTGCTACCATGCCCAACCGCCAGCACCGGCAAGGAACACCTTGGTTTATGAGCACTATCCGCGAGCGCAACAAACAACTGATCCTGCGTGCCGCCAGCGAAGAATTTGCCGATAAGGGCTTCGCCGCGACCAAAACCAGTGACATCGCGGCCAAGGCGGGCTTGCCCAAGCCCAACGTCTACTACTACTTCAAGTCCAAGGAGAACCTCTACCGCGAGGTCCTCGAGAGCATTATCGAGCCCATCCTGCAGGCTTCTACGCCGTTCAATGCCGACGGCGTCCCCCATGAAGTGCTCAGCGGCTACATCCGTTCGAAGATCCGCATCTCCCGCGACCTGCCCTTCGCCTCCAAGGTATTTGCCAGCGAAATCATGCACGGCGCACCGCACCTGAGTACCGACCTGGTGGAGCAGCTCAATGGCCAGGCCAAGCACAACATCGATTGCATCCAGACCTGGATCGACCGCGGCCAGATCGCCCCGATCGACCCCAATCACCTGATGTTCAGCATTTGGGCCGCGACCCAGACCTACGCCGACTTCGACTGGCAAATCTCCGCCATCACCGGCAAGGCCAAGCTGGATGAAGAGGATTATGAAGCGGCGGCGCAGACGATCATTCGGTTGGTGCTCAAGGGGATTGAGTTGGATTGATGGCGAAGCAGGAATCCACTCCCTTGTAGGAGCAGCCCGGGCGGCGTTCCGCCGCTCGCGATGCAGGCGACTCGGTCTCAACTCAAACCCATACCGCATCCCACAGCGGATAGTCGCCAAGCTTTTCCACCAACCCCGCCCGCAAAGGATTGGCAACAACATAGCGGGCTACCTTCAGCAAATCCTCCTCCCGCCGCAGCGCCCGATCATAGAACCCTCTGTGCCAGAGATCAGCAGTTCGACCAGTAGCCTGCTTCACAGCTTTGGCGCTCAAAGACTTGGTTCGCTGCATCAATTCACTCAAAGATCCTTTCTGCAGTTCGATCAACCAATGAAAGTGATCCGGCATGACTACCCAGGCCAGCGAGCTCGCATAACCCAGGTTCTGAGCGCAGCGAAATTGATTGACCACCATCCTACCCAGGATGAAATCCCTGAATACCGGGACCCTGTGATGTGTAGTGGTGGTGAGCAGATAGATTCGGCCGGCTTCGGCATAGCGACCGATCCGCAAGCGATTGGCGGCAGGTAGATCAGGCATTCCTTAGCCTCCCATGTTCAGGTCATGAGAAGCCTAGCTCTGTGAATTCGTGAAGGTATACCAACTGTTGGCTGGATGTGTCTGGTAAATGGCGATCGCGAGCAGGCTCGCTCCTACAGGGAAATGCATTCCCAGTGTAGGAGCGAGCCTGCTCGCGATGGCGTCAGATCAAGCGACGCAAATCAAGCCGCCACCCCCGCATCCGCCTGCAACCCCAATCCCAATCCCTCGATCGCAGTGATCGCACACTGCTCGTCGACATCCGACAGATCGCCGCTGATGCCCACCGCCCCCAGCACGTTACCCGCCTGATCCCGAATCAACACACCACCCGGTGCCGGCACCACGCTGCCCTGCCCCAGGCTGTTGAGCGCGGCGATGAAGGCCGGGCGTTGTTGGGCGTCCAGCGCCAGCAGGCGTGAGCCCTTGCCCAGGGCGATGGCGCCCCAGGCCTTGCCGATAGCGATTTGCGGGCGCAGCAGGCTGGCGCCGTCTTCGCGTTGCAAAGTGATCAGGTGGCCGCCGGCGTCAAGCACGGCAATGGTCAAAGGTGCTGCAGCGATTGCACGCCCTGCGGTGATGGCCTCGTTGGCCAGGTTGACTGCGACTTTCAAGGTTAAAGCGCTCATGGTGCCGTCCTCATTTTGTTTTTCGGAAAGCCGTGGGGCTGCTGCCTTTTGCCGCAGCCCGATGCAACAAATAGAACACAATGAGTTATTTTTTTGTATACAATAATTTTCGAAATGCGCCCTGTGCGACGAAACGCCACAGTATTTATAGGCCTTCGCCGAATGAAACGGGCGCTTGAGAAAATGGATTGACCTGCGCCGTCCGCCGTGAATACACTCTGCGCAAAGCCACTTGTATACAATTACAAAACGTAAAGAGGCACAAAACCATGAGCAAAATGAGAGCAATCGAAGCCGCCGTTCTGGTGATGCGCCGTGAAGGGGTTGATACCGCTTTTGGCATCCCCGGTGCCGCCATCAACCCGCTGTACTCCGCCTTGCAAAAGGTCGGCGGCATCGATCACGTCCTCGCTCGCCACGTTGAAGGCGCCTCGCACATGGCCGAGGGCTACACCCGCACCAAGGCCGGCAACATCGGCGTGTGCATCGGTACTTCCGGGCCAGCGGGCACCGACATGGTCACCGGCCTCTATAGCGCCTCGGCCGACTCGATCCCTATCCTCTGCATCACCGGCCAGGCACCCCGCGCCCGTATGCACAAGGAAGACTTCCAGGCTGTCGACATCACCAGCATCGTCAAGCCAGTGACCAAGTGGGCGACCACCGTTCTCGAACCGGGCCAGGTGCCTTACGCGTTCCAGAAAGCCTTCTTTGAAATGCGCTCCGGCCGTCCCGGCCCGGTGCTGATCGACCTGCCGTTCGACGTGCAGATGGCGGAAATCGAATTCGACATCGACGCCTACCAGCCACTGCCGCTGGCCAAGCCGACCGCGAGCCGCGTGCAAGTGGAAAAAGCCTTGGCCCTGCTGGACCAGGCCGAGCGTCCATTGTTGGTAGCCGGTGGTGGCATCATCAATGCCGACGCCAGCGACCTGCTGGTGGAATTCGCCGAGCTGACCGGTATTCCAGTCGTCCCGACCCTGATGGGTTGGGGCACTATCCCTGACGATCACCCGTTGATGGTCGGCATGGTTGGCCTGCAGACATCGCACCGCTACGGCAACGCGACCATGCTGAAATCCGACGTGGTATTGGGCATCGGTAACCGTTGGGCCAACCGCCACACCGGTTCGGTCGACGTCTATACCGAAGGCCGCAAGTTCATTCACGTCGACATCGAAGGCACGCAGATTGGCCGCGTATTCACCCCGGACCTGGGCATCGTGTCCGACGCCGCTGCCGCGCTGACCGTGTTCATCGAAGTCGCTCGCGAATGGCAAGCCGCCGGTAAATTGAAGAACCGCAGCGCCTGGCTGCAAGACTGCCAGCAGCGCAAGGCCAGCCTGCAACGCAAGACTCACTTCGACAACGTGCCGGTCAAGCCACAGCGCGTGTACGAAGAGATGAACCAGGTGTTCGGCAAAGACACCTGCTACGTCAGCACCATCGGTCTGTCGCAGATTGCCGGCGCACAATTCCTGCACGTCTACAAGCCTCGTCACTGGATCAACTGCGGTCAGGCCGGCCCATTGGGCTGGACCATCCCGGCCGCCCTGGGCGTGGTCAAGGCTGACCCGAACCGCAAGGTTGTGGCACTCTCCGGCGACTACGACTTCCAGTTCATGATCGAAGAGCTGGCGGTGGGCGCGCAGTTCAAACTGCCGTACATCCACGTCGTGGTGAACAACTCGTACCTGGGTCTGATTCGTCAGGCGCAGCGCGGTTTCGACATGGACTACTGCGTACAGCTGTCCTTCGACAACCTCAACGCACCGGAGCTCAACGGCTACGGGGTTGACCACGTCGCGGTTGCAGAAGGCCTCGGTTGCAAGGCTCTGCGCGTGTTCGAGCCGGCGGAAATCCAGCCTGCCCTGCGCAAGGCTCAGGAGTTGATCGAGGAGTTCAAGGTTCCGGTGATCGTCGAGATTATCCTGGAGCGCGTGACCAACATTTCCATGGGCACCGAAATCAACGCGGTCAACGAATTCGAAGACTTGGCGCTGGTCGGCAACGACGCACCAACTGCGATCTCGATGCTCGATTAACAGCTAACGGCTCTCCCTGTAGGAGCGAGCCTGCTCGCGATAGCGTCGGCACATTCAACATTAATGTTGGCCGACACTACGCCATCGCGAGCAGGCTCGCTCCTACAAGGGGAGAGACCTCACAAGATTCACGGGAGACCACCATGCCGCGTTTCGCAGCCAACCTGTCCATGCTGTTCACCGAACAGGATTTCCTCGCCCGCTTCGAAGCAGCCGCCAAAGCCGGCTTCAGCGGTGTCGAATACCTGTTCCCGTACGACTTCAGTTCCGCCGAAATCAAGGCCCAGCTCGATGCCCACGGCCTGACCCAGGTGCTGTTCAACCTGCCGGCCGGTGACTGGGCCAAGGGTGAACGCGGGATCGCCTGCCACCCGGATCGCGTGGAAGAGTTCCGCGCCGGTGTTGACCTGGCTATCGCCTACGCACAAGTGCTGGGCAATACCCAAATTAACTGCCTGGCCGGGATCCGCCCACAAGGCGTGGACGATGCCACGGTGGAAAAAACCTTCGTCGCCAACCTCAAGTTTGCTGCCGAGAAGCTGCAGGCGGCGGGCCTGAAACTGGTGATGGAAGCGATCAACACCCGCGATATCCCGGGCTTCTACCTGAACAACACCGCCCAGGCCCTGTCGATCCGCGAACAAGTCGGCAGCACCAACTTGTTCCTGCAATACGACATCTACCACATGCAAATCATGGAAGGTGACCTGGCGCGCACGATGCAGTCGCACCTGGGCGAGATCAACCACATTCAACTGGCGGACAACCCGGGCCGTAACGAGCCAGGCACCGGTGAAATCAACTACCGCTTCCTGTTCGAACACCTGGACCGCATCGGTTACCAGGGCTGGGTGGGTTGCGAATACAAGCCGCTGACCACCACCGAAGCCGGCCTGGGCTGGTTGAAAACCCATAACATCTGACCCATTACCTGTAGGAGCGAGCCTGCTCGCGAATGCGGTGATTCAGACAACACGGATGTTGAATGTTCCACCGCATTCGCGAGCAGGCTCGCTCCCACCCCCAATTTGCTTGAGCAGTACAAAAACAAGAGGATTTTCTCATGGCTAAAATCGGATTTATCGGCACCGGCATCATGGGCCACCCAATGGCGGCGAACCTGCAGAAAGCCGGTCACAGCCTGTTCCTGTCGGCGCACCACGACGCCGCCCCTGCCGACCTGGTTGCCGCTGGCGCCGTCGCCCTGGCGAACCCGAAAGAAGTCGCCCAGGAAGCCGAATTCATCATCGTCATGGTCCCGGATACCCCGCAGGTTGACGACGTGCTGTTCCGTGCCGATGGCGTTGCCGCTGGCGTTGGCAAAGGCAAAGTCGTGATCGACATGAGCTCGATCTCGCCGACTGCCACCAAGGCTTTCGCCGCCAAAATCGCCGAAAAAGGCGCTCAGTACCTCGACGCCCCAGTGTCCGGCGGTGAAGTCGGTGCCAAGGCCGCGACCCTGAGCATCATGGTCGGTGGTGACGCCGACGCGTTCGAACGCGCCCTGCCGTTGTTCCAGGCCATGGGCAAGAACATCACCCTGGTCGGTGGCAATGGCGACGGCCAGACCGCGAAAGTGGCGAACCAGATCATCGTGGCGCTGAACATCCAGGCCGTGGCCGAAGCCTTGCTGTTCGCCTCGAAAAACGGTGCCGATCCAGCCAAGGTGCGTGAAGCGCTGATGGGCGGTTTCGCTTCCTCGAAAATCCTCGAAGTGCACGGCGACCGCATGATCAAAGGCACCTTCGATCCAGGCTTCCGCATCAGCCTGCACCAGAAAGACCTGAACCTTGCCCTGCAAGGCGCCAAGGAACTGAACATCAACCTGCCAAACACCGCCAACACCCAGCAGGTGTTCAGCACTTGCGCGGCGATCGGTGGCAGCAACTGGGACCACTCGGCGCTGATCAAAGGCCTGGAGCACATGGCGAATTTCTCGATTCGCGATAAACAATAAAGCCCGCCTAAACCTGTGGGAGCCAGTTCCTGCCGGACCTGTGGGAGCCAGCCCGGGCGGCGCTCCGCTGCTAGCGATGCAGTCAACGCGGTGTGTCTGATAGACCTCAGCGCCTGAATCGCCAGCAGGCTGGCCCCCACAGAATGCCAGCTCCCAGAGGGACCGAGTTACTCCATTGCTTTCGCTTCACCCCAATAACAAGAATTCCCGGGAGCCCGCCATGTCGGTCGATCCGCAACAATTTCTGCGCGACCTGTTCGCCACCGCCATCGACGCGGCCCATCCGCAACAGGTGCTCGAAGCCCATCTGCCCGCCGATCGCACGGGCCGCGTCATTGTCATCGGCGCCGGCAAGGCCGCCGCCGCCATGGCCCAAGTGGTCGAGCGCTGCTGGCAGGGCGACGTCTCTGGCCTGGTGGTGACCCGCTACGGCCACGGCGCGCCGTGCGAAAAAATCGAAGTGGTCGAAGCCGCTCACCCAGTGCCGGATGCCGCCGGCCAGGCCGTGGCCAAACGCGTCTTCGAACTGGTCAGCAACCTCAGCGTAGACGACCGGGTGATTTTCCTGCTCTCCGGCGGTGGCTCTGCCCTGCTGGCACTGCCTGCCGAAGGCATCACCCTGGCCGACAAACAGTCGATCAACAAAGCCCTGCTCAAGTCCGGCGCCAGCATTGGCGAGATGAACTGCGTGCGCAAGCACCTCTCGGCGATCAAGGGCGGACGCCTGGGCAAGGCCTGCTGGCCTGCCACTGTTTATACCTACGCGATTTCCGATGTACCGGGCGACCTCGCCACGGTCATCGCCTCTGGCCCGACAGTGGCCGATCCGAGCACCAGCGCCGAAGCCCTGGCGATCCTCAAGCGCTACAACATCGAGATTCCGGCCTCGGTACGCACCTGGCTGAACAGCCCGGAATCGGAAACCGTCAAACCCGGCGACCTGGCTCTGGCCCGCAGCCATTTCCAGCTGATCGCCCGCCCGCAGCAATCCCTCGAAGCTGCAGCGGTGAAATGCCGCCAGGCCGGTTTCAGCCCGTTGATCCTCGGTGACCTCGAAGGCGAATCCCGGG
The DNA here is from genome assembly GCF_019212185.1 of Pseudomonas fluorescens. NCBI lineage: Bacteria > Pseudomonadati > Pseudomonadota > Gammaproteobacteria > Pseudomonadales > Pseudomonadaceae > Pseudomonas > Pseudomonas fluorescens. The sequence goes on along the minus strand of NZ_CP078138.1, from coordinate 1,967,523 downwards.
AAGTGGCGAAAGTCCACGCCGGCATCGCCCGCCAGGTGATTCTCCACGGCCAGCCGCTGGCCGCACCTTGCGTGATCCTCTCCGGTGGCGAAACCACCGTGACCGTGCGTGGCAATGGCCGTGGCGGACGCAATGCCGAGTTCCTGCTGAGCCTGACCGACAGCCTCAAGGGCCTGCCGGGTGTCTACGCCCTGGCCGGTGACACCGACGGTATCGACGGCTCCGAAGACAACGCCGGCGCCATCATGACCCCGGATAGCTACGCCCGCGCCGCCGCCCTGGGCCTGAGCGCCAGCGACGAACTGGATAACAACAACGGCTACGGTTACTTCGAGGCGCTCGACGCGCTGATCGTCACCGAGCCAACCCGCACCAACGTCAACGACTTCCGCGCCATCCTGATCCTCGAGACTCCTAAACATGACGCCTGACAAAAAAGTCAAAATCCTCGCCACCCTCGGCCCTGCCACCGACGGCATCGAAGACATTCGTGAATTGGTGCTGGCCGGGGTCAACATCTTTCGCCTGAACTTCAGCCATGGCGATCACGCCGACCACGCCCAGCGCTACCAGTGGATTCGCGAAGTCGAGCGCCAGCTCAATTATCCGCTGGGGATCCTCATGGACCTGCAAGGCCCGAAACTGCGGGTCGGCAAGTTTGCCGAAGGCAAGGTGCAACTGGTCCGTGGTCAGGCCCTGCGCCTGGACCTCGACACCACCCCGGGCGATGAACGCCGGGTCAACCTGCCGCACCCGGAAATCATCGCCGCGCTGGAACCGGGCATGGACCTGCTGCTCGATGACGGCAAGCTGCGCCTGCGAGTCGTCAGCAAATACAGCGACGCCATCGACACCACCGTGCTCAATGGAGGCGAATTGTCGGACCGCAAAGGCGTTAACGTCCCACAAGCGGTGCTCGACCTCAGCCCACTGACCGCCAAGGATCGCCGCGACCTGAGCTTCGGCCTGGAGCTGGGGGTGGACTGGGTTGCTCTGTCGTTCGTGCAGCGCCCGGAGGACATCATCGAAGCCCGTGCGCTGATCGGCGACAGAGCTTTCCTGATGGCCAAGATCGAGAAGCCGTCAGCGGTGGAAAAACTGCGGGAAATCGCCGAACTGAGCGACGCGATCATGGTAGCCCGCGGTGACCTGGGCGTAGAAGTTCCAGCCGAAAGCGTGCCGCAGATTCAGAAAGACATCATCAGCACCTGCCGCCAGCTCGGTAAGCCGGTGGTGGTCGCGACGCAGATGCTCGAGTCGATGCGCTTCTCGCCGGCGCCGACCCGCGCCGAAGTGACCGACGTCGCCACCGCAGTCGCCGAAGGCACGGACGCGGTGATGCTGTCGGCGGAAACCGCGTCCGGGGAATACCCGCTGGAAGCCGTACAGATGATGAGCAAGATCATCCGTCAGGTTGAAGGCGGCCCGGATTACCAGGCACAGCTGGACGTCAGCCGGCCGAAAGCCGAAGCCACCACCTCGGACGCCATCAGTTGCGCCATCCGCCGCATCAGCAACATTCTGCCGGTGGCGGTGCTGGTCAACTACAGCGAATCCGGCACCTCGAGCTTGCGCGCAGCGCGGGAGCGTCCGGCGGTACCGATCCTCAACCTGACCCCGAACCTGACCACCGCCCGCCGCCTGAGCGTGGCCTGGGGCGTGCACTCGGTGGTCAACGATCGCCTGCGCCAGGTCGACGAAGTCTGCTCCACCGCCCTGGAAATTGCCCAGGCACAAGGCATGGCGCAGCGCGGCGACACTCTGCTGATCACCGCTGGCGTGCCTTTTGGCCAGCCGGGTTCGACTAACTCGTTGCGTATCGAGACGTTGATCTAGAACGCATTTGCCGGCCTTATCGCGAGCAGCCTTGCTCCTACCAGTTTTCTGTAGGAGCGAGCCTGCTCGCGATGCAGGCACCTCGGTCCCCCCCTACTTGCAAAACTGCCATGCCTGCCCATCACTTCAATACCCACTGCCCCGACTGGGCCGAAGCCCTGCTCAACGGCTTCAGCCAGATATTCCTGCAACGCAACCCTTTGTGCGGCCTGTTGTGCCTGCTGGCCATCCTGTTCACCGCCCCAAGCCTGCTCGGTGGCGCGCTGCTGGGCGGCGTGGCCGGCCTGCTGACTGCGCAACGTCGCGGCTATGCCAAGGCCGATCGCCAGGCTGGGCTGTACAGCTATAACGGTGTGTTGATCGGCTTGTTGCTGAGCCTGCATTTCAGTTGGTCGGCGCTGCTCGCACCACTGATCCTGGCCAGCGGCGGCCTCAGTGCGATGCTCACCGAGCAATGGCTCAAGCGCACCCGCGAACAGCGTTTCCTGCCGGCCTACACGGCGCCCTTCGTGCTGCTCGGTTGGCTGCTCCTGAGCTTCGCCGCGCCAAGTGAGGCCGCGCCTGCGCCAATACTCGAACTGTCGACCCTGAACCTTGTGGCCGGCGTATTCAAAGGCCTGGGCCAGGTGGTATTCCTCGACGCGCCGCTGGCCGGGATCCTGATCGCCAGCGGCCTGCTGCTGGCCGATCAGCGTGCCGCCGGCTGGGCCCTGCTCGGGTCTGCCGTCGGCTTGCTTTGCGCGCTCTGGCTACACGACGCCCCTGCCGCCCTGCTCGGCCAGCATGGCTACAACCCGGCTTTGGCAGCCCTGGCCCTCAGTCAGCAACGCCAACAATCCTGGCTGCCGCTGCTGGGCATCGGCCTGGCGATCCTGCTCACGCCGCTGTTCGCCGCTGCGGGCCTGGCGCCTCTGACCGCGCCCTTCATCCTCGCCTGCTGGCTACTGCGCATCGGCATCCGCCCGCTACGCCGCACCCACGACGAGCGTGCTCCTTGCCAAACCCCGGAGAATCACCCTAGGCTGCGCTGATTTACGTTCAAGGCCGTGCAAATGGACAGCAAGGACACGTGGCGCAATCGCCTCTACGTGATGATTTTTCAGACCGACACGGTGGCGGGTCGACGCTTCGACAGCACCTTGCTGTTGATTATCCTCGCCAGCCTGGTGGTGGTGATTCTCGACAGCATCGATGAGGTGCATCAGAACTACGCCAGCCTGCTCGCCTACATCGAGTGGGGCTTCACGGTGATCTTCCTCGGCGAGTACATTCTGCGTCTGTACTGCTCACCCAAACCGTTGCGCTACGCCTTCAGCTTCTATGGCCTGGTGGACCTGCTGGCGATCGTCCCGGGGATCCTCGCCCTGTATTACGCCGACGCCCAGTATCTGCTGATCATCCGAGTGATCCGCATGCTGCGGATTTTTCGCGTGCTCAAGCTTGGTCCCTACCTCAAGCAGGCCCACTATCTGTTGGACGCGCTGCGCGGCAGCAAACAGAAAATCCTCGTGTTCCTGCTCAGCGTCTGCACCCTGGTGACGGTGTTCGGCACCCTGATGTATGTGGTTGAAGGGCCGGAGCACGGCTTTACCAGCATTCCCAAGGGTATCTATTGGGCCATCGTCACCCTGACCACCGTCGGCTATGGCGACATCGTGCCCAAGACCGTACTCGGGCAGATCATTTCGTCGATGGTAATGATCACCGGTTACTCGATCATCGCCGTGCCCACCGGGATTTTCACCGCCGAACTGGCCAACGCCATGCGCGGCGAAAAACTCCAGCACGACTGCCCGGTGTGCAGCAAAAATAACCACGAGCATGGCGCCGCCTACTGCTCACGTTGCGGCAATCTGTTATTCAAGAAAATCGAATAAGCAAAGCACTTTTTAATCTTTAAAGACCTATGCAGCCCCGGCTATAGTCGACGGCAAATTGCCTTCACTCTCTCGAACAAAAGGAATGTGCAGTGAAAAAAATCTTCGCCGCCTCACTTCTGGCCGCTGGCCTGACCCTCGCCAGCGTGGCGCAAGCCGCACCCACCCTGCTGAACGTGTCCTACGACGTGATGCGCGACTTCTACAAGGACTACAACGCGGCCTTCCAGAAACACTGGCAAGCCGAGCACAAGGAAAACATCACCCTGCAGATGTCCTTTGGTGGTTCCAGCAAGCAAGCGCGTTCGGTCATCGACGGCCTGCCGGCTGACGTCATTACCATGAACATGGCCACCGACATCAACGCCCTCGCCGACAACGGCAAGCTGGTGCCGGACAACTGGGTTACCCGCCTGCCAAACAACAGCGCGCCGTTCACCTCGGCCACCGTGTTCATCGTCCGCAAAGGCAACCCGAAAGCCCTGAAAGACTGGCCGGACCTGCTCAAGGACGGCGTACAGGTGATCGTGCCCAACCCCAAGACCTCGGGTAACGGCCGCTACACCTACCTGTCGGCCTGGGGCTACGTGCTGAAAAACGGTGGCGACGAGAACAAAGCCAAGGACTTCGTCGGCAAGCTGTTCAAGCAGGCACCAGTGCTCGACACCGGTGGCCGTGCCGCTACCACCACCTTCATGACCAACCAGATCGGCGACGTGCTGGTGACCTTCGAGAACGAGGCGGAAATGATCGCCCGCGAATTCGGTCGCGACCAGTTTGAAGTGATCTACCCGAGCGTCTCCGCCGAAGCCGAGCCGCCAGTGACCGTGGTCGACAAAGTCGTCGACAAGAAAGGCACCCGCGCCGCCGCCGAGGAATACCTGAAGTACCTGTGGTCGCCAGAAGGCCAGGAAATTGCTGCCGCCAACTACCTGCGTCCACGTGACCCGCAAGTGCTGGCCAAGTACACCGATCGCTTCCCGAAAGTCGACTTCCTGTCGGTGGAAAAAACCTTCGGTGACTGGCGCACCGTGCAGAAAACCCACTTCAACGATGGCGGTGTTTTCGACCAGATCTACAGTGGCCAATAAGCTGCGCTGAAAGTGAAAAAGGCGACCCGCGGGTCGCCTTATTTGTCGCTGCCCGTTCTAGGGCAACATCGCTTCCACTTCCACTTCGATCAGCCACTGCGGCAAGGACAGCCCGCTGACAATCACCCATGAAGATGCCGGCGGGTTAGCCGGGAAGCGCTCCAGCAATACTTGGGTGATCTGCTCTTGCTCATCCCGTGCAGCCTCGACGATGTATATCCGCATCATCACCACATGGGACAAATCCCCGCCCGCCTCGCGCAGTATCGTCTCGATATTGTCGAACGCCTTGTCAGTCTGCTCACGCAACCCAGGCGCCACCGTGCGCTCATGCGCATCGACACCGACCTGACCGGACAACAACAAATGACGCCCGCCACTGACCTCAACCGCCTGGCTGAACCCGTACTGCAGCGAGTTGAAAACACTGGAGGGATTTAACACCGACTTGTGCATGAAGACTCCTGACTCCCTGGAATGACCGGAAAATCTAAATCAACCGGTATCAGGGTTCCAGTGCCTGCAACATCCGGAAACTCAAGGGTAGTGATTGCCAGCGCCAAAAATCAAGTGCCTAAAGAAGCCCCTGGCGATTAGCCTCCGACCAAATAAAAGGGGATGTCAATTTAAGGTAGTCAGCAGGCAGCTGATACTGCAAGTACTCCTGATACCGCCTGGCTCTGATCTCTCGGCATATTGCGTCATCCAACCCCAAGGTTTCTATCGTTTCCTCGATCAACCTCGTCGGCTGAGCAGTAATGCCTGGCTTTGGATAAATATGCCCAGTGGATAACTGCAAACGAAAAAGATCTTTTGCCAAGTAGAATGGATCTAACACCGTATTGTAATCACGCTTGCGACTGTTCATGGTTGAGCACGCGAGGCGATAATTAGCCCACTCATAAATATCCGCAGCGCTTACAGACTTGGCGACAAAATGATCGACACTCACTCCGCCGACTCGCTCGAAATAAATGCCTAGATAAGCACAAATACCCTCATAAGCGACATGAAGGTCTGTAAGGCTCTCACGCCAGTAGGGGCTCACCTCAGTCCCAGAAGGAAGTGGCTTGTTCAGCGCCAGCCCCTTCGACTTCAAATGTGCAATACCTTTGACTCGAACCTTAGCATTGAACGACGCAGGCTCCGGTTGCCCTCGTACAGGAATCATTTGAGCCATCCCTGTTTTAGACCTACGTATCTCCAGCGAATCCAGAACGGATCGGTATCACCCAACAACTCTCGCAATCTACCATCCAGGGAAATCGCCAGTTGCGCATCAATTACTTCTTCAGACAAGACCTTGGAAGCCTCCTCCAACACCCTCTCAGACTCGATGGAACGAGCACTTCCCAAATCGAATGCGTCGCTTGTCAACCACCGGGAAACTTCTCCTAAACGAACAAACTCACGTTGTTTAAACTGAACTTCAGTCTTGCCGTTCTTTTTGTTCTTTGACAAATCCAGGTCAAACCAGGCGTCTTGTGACCTGTCGAAACGAGGTTCGACTGAAGCCATGACGAGAGGTGAATGAGTTACCAGAAGAATTTGTACCTGGGCGCTTGGAGAAAGAGCCGTCACGACATCAAGTAAAGCGCCGACCACCGAGCGCTGCCAGCGGGGGTGCAAGTGAGACTCCACTTCGTCGATCAAAAAGGTCAGACGCGGAGTCGTTTCCTGCCCCAAAAGAGCCGACGCCTTGACATGTTCCTGCCAACTCCAGACCAGCAGATACGCAATCGCAAGTATGCGTTTCATTCCAGACGATGCATGAACAACCGGTACATTCTGCCCATAGGGCATCTTTAAAGTGGGAATATCTCGAGGGTCATCCAGGCCAATGCGGGTCAGCGGCCCCATCACGAGTGTTTCTCCCTCTTCAGGAGATAACTTGGCTAGCGCTGCGCACAAGTGGTCATATGACTCACCTTTTTCTTTGTACCAACTTGCCCAGTCCGAAATCAGCCCGTTGCATAAGAGGCCTCGCTCACCGTCGACGAGACCATCCCAAATTTCACGTGAGCTGAATACATAACCTGGCACTCTATCCTGGACATCGAGATTGCCTTTCTTCAGCCAGTAATTCCTGGCAGGGTCCCAGGCAGCAAAACTCCCATCCGCCATGGCGTAGAGTACTAAGCCCGGGTTGATAGGCCGTCCCGCCTTACCCGTCCATGCTTGATCCAACGAAGAAAAAGACGTCGAATAAGAAACATCCTTGGTTTTCGCGGATACTGAAAAATCGATCCTTGCCTTTGTTGAGTCGTTCGGACGGACCATATTGCCACCCGTCAACGCCCGATTTAAATCGCTGGGCCAACGCCGGGTCAATGCCCACCACGCTATATCCAGCAAAAAGCTTTTACCCAAACCATTGTCACCAGTGATCAAATTCAACCGACTGGAGAATTCCACTTCCATTTCTGGAAGCGGCCCTACATGGCTAAGTTTCAAGCTTTTTAACACAATCCCACCCCACTTTTTGTCCCGCGGATTTACCGGACAGGATAATAGACGTAGATCGCGCCTCCGTTGCAGCGCTTTCTGCATTATTCAAGTCAAGCGGCGAACATTGCCCCTCTACGCTCAACGCTGGAGCAACCTCAGTACACATAGCGCAGACTAAAAATTACTGATAATGCCTGCCCAACCCCGAAGGCACGCCATGGATATCGGTGTCTTCCCACGGGCCTTTGGGGCTGATGCTGCGGCTCCAGCCATTGTTCCAGCGGTAGTAGGTGCGCTGGCGATAGAACACGTTGCTCTGGTCGTCGAGCACGTAGACCCCAAGCTTCGCATCCCAATGGCTGTTGCCGCCCGGTGGCGGGGCAAAGCTGGCGGAAGTGCGTGGCTGCGGCTTGGCCGGGGCGTTGGGGATCACCGGCTTGCCTGGGGGGGTGGACGGGCCGGGCTTGATGGTGGGTCGCGGTTCGGGGATGGGCGGCGCCGGCCCGGTATCCGGGCTTGGACGCTGGACCGCACATGCGCTTAACCCCAGGACCAGACTGAGCAGGGTGATACGGGCGATGGCGGTCATAGCGGTTTTCCTGGTTATTTATCCGGACTGTCGATGGTCAATTGCTGCGGCGCGGTGGTGCTGCTCGCCAGTGGCTGGCTGCGCCCGACCCATTCGCCGGCAGTCGGTTGGCCAGCGCGGGATACCCGTGCAACCAGTTGGACTTCAGGGAAGTTCGACAGTTTCAACTGCGGCATCATTGCATCCGCATCGCCCAGCTCGACGGTCACCGGCAGGTCGGCGACCGTCAGGCGCTTGGCCGCCAGCGGTGCCGGTGGGCCAGAGGTCGCCCGGGCGAAAATGAACACGCTGTCGCCAGGCTGGACCTTCGCCTTGACCTCGTCCGACAGGTCCACCGAGACCTTAAGCATTGCCGCAGCCTTGGCCACCGCTGCCGGTGCCGGTGCCTTGGCCACGGTGCCGCCGCTGGCCTGGAGTTTCTCGGTGGCGCGCTGGATTCCGCCTTCCAGGGCACTGCGCGAATTGTCTTCGGGCGGCAGTTGCGCCAGCAGGCGATTCCAGTAGTCGATGGCGTCCTGATAACGCTCGCTTTCAAAGGCGGCGATACCCAGCAGCCCGAGGCTGGTGACTTCTTTCGGGTCAGCCTTGAGGGCTTCATCGGTCAGTGCCTGGACCTTGTCCGACCATTTTTTATTGTCAGCAAAGTACTGGGCCTGGGCCCACTGCCCCAACAGTTCGGGCTCGCGACCGGCGACGGCCACGGTGCGCTCGAACAGCTTCGCCGCGTCCGCAGGACGATCCTGGGCCATGTAAGTACGGCCAAGGAAGTACAGGCCCTCGGCGGAATCCGGTTGCGCCGCCACGGCACGTTCCAGACGCCGGGTCATTTCTTCCATCGACTGCGGAGCCTGGGCAAATTCACGGGTCAGCCCGACCTTGTCACTGGCACCGAAATGCATGTACAAGCCCAGGCCCAGCACCGGCACCAGCAGCGCGGCGAGCAACGGCAGCGGCTTGCCCAGGCGCGAAACCCGGACGTTGTCGGCGCCTTCGGTGTCGGCCAGCAACTCGCGCGCAGCCTCGTCACGGCCGGCAGCCATCTGCGTGGCATCAAGCACGCCTTCGGCCTGTTGCGACTGCAACTCGGCGACACGCTCCTGGTAAAGCGCCACGTTCAGCGCGGTCCGATCCTCTTCACGCTGGGCACGACGGCCGCGCAACACCGGGATCAACAGAAAACTCAGGGCAACCAGTAGAAGCAGACCTGCAGCGAGCCAGAAATCAATCATTCTTGGTTTTTATCCAACAGTTGGTCGAGGCGTTCACGCTCCTCGGCAGAAAGCGTGTCCGCACCGGTGGCGCGCTCGGCGCGGCGACGACGGACGATCAGGGCAATCACCACCAGGCCACCGAGCAACAGCCCGGCGGGGGCGAACCAGAGCACTGCGGTCTTGCCGGTCAGGGCCGGCTTGTAGCGCACGAAATCACCGTAGCGGTCGACCATGAAGTCGATGATCTGCTGATTGTCCTTGCCCTCGCCGAGCATGCGGAAGATCTCTTTGCGCAGGTCAGCGGCAATCGGTGCGTTGGAATCGGCAATGTCCTGATTCTGGCACTTGGGGCAACGCAGCTCTTTGGTCAGCTCGCGAAAGCGCTCGCGATCGCCTTCTTTGGCGAACTCGTAGGTGTCGATGGCGGCGTGGGCGACGCTGGCGATGCTCAGGCCGAGGATGGCAGCAGCAATCCAGCGCTTCATGGCTTGGCCTCATCCACCAGCGCCTGGTACTTGGACGCCAGTTGCTCACGCCAGACCACCGGATCGATCACGCCGACGTACTTGTCACGGATGATGCCTTTGGCGTCGATGAAGAAGGTTTCCGGTGCGCCGTAGACTCCGAGGTTGAGGCCCAGGGTGCCTTCGTCATCGCGGATATCCAGCAGATAGGGATTGTGGAACTCGGCCAGCCACTTCAAGGCGTCGGCATTGACGTCCTTGTAGTTGACGCCGTAGATCACCACGCCCTGCTCGGCCAGTTTGTTCAGCACCGGGTGTTCGACCCGGCAGGAAATGCACCAGGTGCCCCAGACGTTGACCAACGCCGGCTTGCCCAGCAGATCGGCGCGGGTCAGGGTCTTGTCGCCCTGCACGTTCGGCAGGCTGAACTCGGGGAACGGCTTGCCGATCATCGCCGAGGGCAATTCGGCCGGGTTGAGGAACAACCCACGGTACAGAAACACCGCCACTAGCAGAAACAGCGCCAGCGGCAGAACCATTAACCAACGTCTCATGCAGTCGCTCCAGACATACCCAGTGCCTCACGCACGCGGCTTTTCACCTTGACCCGATAACGCCGATCCAGCGCCGCCAGCAAACCACCGAAACCGGTCAGCAGGCCGCCGAGCCAAATCCAGCGCACGAACGGCTTGACGTGCACGCGCACCGCCCAGGCACCTTCGCCCAGCGGTTCGCCGAGGGCCACGTAGATGTCACGGGTGATCCCGGCGTCGATCCCGGCTTCGGTCATCACCGAGTTCTGCACGGTGTACAGGCGTTTTTCCGGGTGCAGCACGCTAACTTCCTTGCCGTCGCGGACCACGCGGACGGTGCCCTTGTCGGAGGTGAAGTTCGGCCCTTCGAAATGCTTGGCGCCTTCGAAAATGAAGTGGTAACCGGCCAGTTCCATCGACTCGCCCGGCTCCAGGCGCAGGTCACGCTCGGCGCTGTTCTGGCTCGACAGCACCACACCCAGTGCGCACACGGCGATGCCCAGGTGAGCGATCTGCATGCCCCAATAGCTGCGAGTCAGCGATGGCAGGCCCTTGATCAGGCCCTTGTGGCGGGTCTTGTCGAAGATGTCGCGGACCCCGGCCAGCAACACCCAGGCGGCGAGCAGGAAGGTCGCCAGCACCGCCCAGTTGAAGTCGCCATAAGCGATCCCGGCCACCACGGCCAGGGCCACGCTGCCGAGCAATACTGGAGTCAGCATGCCCACCAGCCATTTCACCGGGGTGTCTTTCCAGCGCACCACAACGCCCACGGCCATCACCACCATCAGCAAGGCCATCAGCGGAATGAACAAGGCGTTGAAATACGGCGGGCCAACCGACAGCTTGGCGCCGGTCAAGGCATCGAGCACCAGCGGGTACAGGGTGCCGAGCAGGATCATCGAGGCCGCCACCACCAGCACCAGGTTATTACCCAGCAACAGGGTTTCCCGCGACCACAGGTTGAACCCGACCTGGCTCTTGACCACGGGGGCGCGCAGGGCGAACAGGGTCAGCGAACCACCGACCACGAACAGCAGGAAGATCAGGATGAACACGCCCCGCTCGGGGTCCGAGGCGAAGGCGTGGACCGAAGTCAGCACGCCGGAACGAACCAGGAAGGTGCCCAGCAGGCTCAGCGAGAAGGCGGCGATCGCCAGCAGCACGGTCCAGCTTTTGAACACGCCGCGTTTTTCCGTCACCGCCAGCGAGTGGATCAGCGCAGTGCCCACCAGCCATGGCATGAACGAGGCGTTCTCCACCGGGTCCCAGAACCACCAGCCACCCCAGCCGAGTTCGTAGTAGGCCCACCAGGAGCCGAGGGTGATACCGATGCCGAGGAAGGCCCAGGCGACGATGGTCCATGGCCGCGACCAACGCGCCCAGGCCGCATCCAGGCGACCGCCCATCAAGGCGGCAATGGCGAAGGCGAAGGCCACCGAGAAGCCGACGTAGCCCATGTAGAGCATGGGTGGGTGAACGATCAAGCCGATGTCTTGCAGCAGCGGGTTAAGGTCGGCGCCATCGGTCGGCATCTGCGGCAGGATCCGCGCGAACGGGTTCGAGGTGACGATCAGGAACAGCAGGAAGCCGGTGCTGATCATGCCCATCACTGCCAGCACGCGGGCCAGCATGACCTGCGGCAACTGCCGGGAGAACACCGACACGGCAAAGGTCCAGCCACCGAGAATGAACGCCCAGAGCAGCAGCGAGCCCTCGTGGGCGCCCCACACCGCGCTGAACTTGTAGTACCAGGGCAAGGCGCTGTTGGAGTTATTGGCGACATAAGCGACCGAGAAATCGTCGACCATGAAGGCATAGGTCAGGCAGCCGAAGGCAAACGCGAGGAACGCGAACTGCCCCCAGGCAGCCGGCTGGGCCAGGCTCATCCACTGGCGGTCACCGCGCCAGGCGCCCAGCAGGGGCACGATGGCCTGGACGATGGCAAAGCACAGCGCGAGGATCATCGCCAGATGACCCAACTCGGGAATAAACAGACCGGCATTCATCGATCAACCCTCCTTCGCGGGTGTGGGGGCGGATTGACCGCTGTCCTTGAGGGCCTTGGTCACTTCCGGCGGCATGTACTTCTCGTCGTGCTTGGCCAGCACTTCGTCAGCCACCACCACACCATCGGCATTCAACTTGCCCAGCGCAACGATGCCCTGCCCTTCGCGAAACAGGTCCGGGAGGATGCCGCGATAGGTGATGGTCACCGACTTGTTGAAATCGGTGACGACGAATTTGACGTCCAGCGAGTCGGAGGAACGTTGCAACGACCCGGCCTCGACCATGCCGCCGGCACGAATGCGCGTGTCTTGCGGCGCTTCGCCATTGGCAATCTGGGTCGGTGTGTAGAACAGGTTGATGTTTTGCTGCAGGGCACTCAAGGCCAGGCCAACGGCAGCGCCGACACCCACCAGAATGGCCAGGATGATAATCAGTCGTTTTTTACGCAGCGGATTCACTTGCTGTTCTCCCGGCGCAGACGGCGCGCCTCTTGTTGCAGATAACGCTTGCGGGCCAGGATCGGCATGGCGACGTTAAGAACCAGTACCGCCAGGCAGATGCCATAGGCCGACCAGACATAGAGGCCGTGATGGCCCATGGCGAGGAAGTCGCCGAATGAAGCAAAACTCATCGAACGGCCTCCAGACTGCCTTGCACTTCGGCCTTGACCCAACTGGCCCGGGCCTCGCGTTTGAGCACTTCAAGGCGCATGCGCAGCAACAGCACCGCGCCAAAGAAACAGTAGAAACCCAACACCGTCAGCAGCAGCGGCAGCCACATCTCGACCGGCATCGCCGGCTTCTCGGTGAGGGTAAAGGTGGCGCCCTGGTGCAGGGTGTTCCACCACTCCACCGAATACTTAATGATCGGGATGTTGATGACCCCGACAATCGCCAGCACCGCGCAGGCCTTGGCCGCGCTGTCACGATTGCTGATGGCATTGCCCAGCGCAATGAGACCGAAGTACAGGAACAGCAGGATCAGCATCGACGTTAGTCGCGCATCCCAGACCCACCACGAACCCCAGGTCGGCTTGCCCCAGATGGCGCCGGTGACCAGGGCCACGGCGGTCATCCAGGCACCGATCGGCGCAGCACACTGCAGGGCGACGTCGGCCAGCTTCATCTTCCACACCAGGCCAACGATGCCGCAGACCGCCAGCATCACATACACCGACTGCGCAAGCATCGCGGCGGGGACGTGGATGTAGATAATCCGGAAGCTGTTGCCCTGCTGGTAATCCGGCGGCGCGAACGCCAGGCCCCAGACCACTCCAATGCCGATCAGCAGCAGTGCCGCGACACTCAGCCATGGCAGCATTTTGCCGCTGATGCCGTAGAACCACTTGGGTGAGCCGAGCTTGTGAAACCAGGTCCAGTTCATTGCTGTTTCCATCACGGTTGCTTTTCGATGTCACGAAAAGTCAGGGTCTGCTTTCTTGGGAAAAGTGGTCAAAATTTGACCAGACCTCATTATTATTCGCCGACGCTGATCTTCAGGCCAGCAGCTATTGCAAAGGGTGTCAGGGTCACGGCCAACGCCGTCAGGCTACCCAACCACAACAGATACCCGGTTGCCGGCATGCCCTGAAGGGCGGCCTGCAAGGCACCACTGCCGAGGATCAGCACCGGGATATACAGCGGCAGAATCAACAGCGCCAGCAGCAAGCCACCGCGCTTCAAACCCACCGTCAGCGCCGCGCCCACCGCACCGAGCAAGCTCAGTACCGGTGTACCTAGCAGCAGCGACAAGAGCAAAACCGGCAGACAGGCGGTGGACAAACCGAGCATCAACGCCAGCAAGGGCGCAAGCAATACCAATGCCAGGCCGGAAAACGCCCAGTGTGCCAGCACCTTGGCCAAAACCAGAAGGGCCAGGGGGTGCGACGAAAGGACCCACTGTTCCAGCGATCCGTCCTCGAAATCACTGCGAAAGAGCCCGTCCAGCGAGAGCAAAACCGATAAAAGGGCTGCTACCCAGACCAGGCCCGGAGACAAGGTTTGCAACAATTGAGTCTCAGGTCCCACGGCCAATGGAAACAATGCGACAACAATTGCGAAAAATACCAGGGGGTTGGCCAATTCGGCCGGTCGACGACACAGCAAGCGTGCTTCACGGGCCACCAACAACGCGAACACACTCATGCGGCCCACCGTCCCAAATCCAGTTCACGGTACCCGGATGGCATCCGGGTCAAGCTGTGGTGGGTGGTCAATACCACCATGCCACCCTGCTCGCAGTGGTTGGCCAGGTGTTCTTCCAACTGCGCGACGCCTTGCTTGTCCAGCGCGGTGAAGGGCTCATCGAGAATCCACAACGCCGGGCTGTCCAGGTACAAGCGGGCCAACGCCACACGCCGTTGCTGACCGGCGGAAAGCGTATGGCAGGGCACATCCTCGAAGCCACGCAGGCCGACTGCCGCCAGTGCCGCCCAGATAGCGTCGTGGCTGGCGGGCTGGTGCAGGGCGCACAGCCAGCTGAGGTTTTCTTCCGGAGTGAGCAGGTCCTTGATCCCGGCAGCGTGGCCAATCCACAACAGGTTGTGAGCCAGTTCCGGGCGTTGGCTATTGAGGGGCTGGCCATTGAGCAGCACCTCACCGCTGGTGGGCTGCATCAGGCCGGCCAACAGGCGCAACAGACTGGTCTTGCCGCTGCCATTCGGCCCGCTGATCTGCAGCATGTCACCGCTGCCCAAGCGCAAGGCGAGGTTTTCGAAGAGCATCCGCCAGTCTCGCTCACAGGCGAGCGCAACGGCTTCTAATAGAGGGATGGTCAAGAGATCGTGGGCCTTTACGGTTCAAGTCGGCAGTGGATCGGCCGTTAAAGTGATGCAGCATAGTGGCATTGACGGCCTGTTCCAGAGAGCTGGGTCAAGTTTCAAGCAGATTGTGTTGCGAAGTTTCGCCACGCGTCCTGGAGACGGGCGGCATTATACATGCGATGTCCTACTCTCCAGAGGGCAATTTCGACAGGGTGTGACCTGATGACCAGTGAGATCAACCTTCCTCCCCTGCCCGCTCCGGCAACGGCTACGCCGCGCCCGCAGGCCGGTGGCGAAGTGCTCAAGCTGCAGACCCCGATCGATGGCCTGATTGCCCCGGGGCAAAGCGCCAAGGCCGAAGTGCTATCACTGCGCCAGGAGCAACAGGTTTTCCAGCTGCTGCTGAAGATCACCCTGGCCGGAGGCCGCCAGACAACGGTGTCGGCCACCAGTAATCTGCCATTGGCGCTGGGGGCCAGTCTGGCCATTACCCAGCCCTCGGCCGGCAACCTGGCAATAACCCTGCAACAAGCCCTGGCCAGCAACACTGCGTCTCTCACCCGCCTCGACACCGCGCAATTGCCGGTCGGCACGCTGTTGCAGGGCAAGGTGCTGACCAACCAGACCCTGCCGCAGGCGCCCGGACAACCGCCGGTGTATCGCTCGATGGTCAGCCTGCTCAACACCGCCCTCAGCGGCAGCACCCTGACCCTCGACAGCGCCCAGCCGCTGCGCATCGGTACGCTGCTCAGCGCCCTGGTTCAGGACGCGGACACCCTCAACTTCGTGCCCCTGAGCAGCCGTTCGGAGCAATTGGCGATTTCCCAGCAGTTGCAGACCCAGCAAAGCCGCCAGGGCTCGCTGGAAGGACTGCTCAAGACCCTGCAGAACCTTCCCGCCCACAGTCAGACGGCATCGGTGCGGGCGGCTGTCGAGACCCTGCTCGCCGGCCTGCCCGAGGCGCGTCACCTGAGCAACCCCAAGGTCCTGGCCCAGGCCCTGGCCAACAGCGGCGTGTTCCTCGAAAGTAAACTGCTGGCCGGGCTGACCGAAGCACCGGCAAACGACACCAAAGGCAACCTGCTGCGCCTGATCGCCCAACTGGCCCCCGGCCTGCCGGCCAACACCAGTTTCAACGCCGCAATCGCCGCCAATACCATGGCGCAGGCGCTGCCGAGCTTCGTGCGCAACGCCCTCGGCATGCTCGGCCAGGTCAGCGCCAAGCCGGCGCCCGGCAGCTTCCCCCTACCCTCGCGGCTGCTTCAGAGCCTGGAGCAGGAAGGCGACCTCGAACACCTGCTGCGCCTTGCCGCCGCTGCGGTCTCGCGCCTGCAAAGCCATCAACTGGCAAGTCTCGAACAAAGCGGCATGACCGAGGACGGCCGGCTGCAAACCACCTGGCAGCTGGAAATCCCCATGCGCCACGCCCACGACATCGTGCCGTTGCAGGTCAAATTGCAACGCGAAGATCCACCGCCCCGTGAGCAGCAGGAGAAAGCCGCCGAGCAAACCGTTAAGCAACCGCTGTGGCGCCTCGACCTGGCCTTCGACCTCGAGCCGCTGGGCCCGCTGCAAGTGCAGGCGCAACTGCTGCACGGCAGCTTGTCCGGCCAGCTCTGGGCCGAACGCCCCTACACCGCGAGCCTGATTGAAAACAACCTCGACAGCCTGCGCGCCCAACTCCATGACTGCGGGCTCAATGTCAGCGGACTGGATTGCCACCTCGGCAAACCACCTCAAGGCCCGCAAACCCGCCTCGAACAACGCTGGGTCGACGACACCGCATGAACGATTCCAATACCCCACGCCAGGCCATCGCCCTCAAGTACGACGGCCAACACGCCCCGACCCTCACCGGCAAAGGCGACGCCGAACTGGCCGAAGCCATCCTCAAACTCGCCCGCGAGCACGAGGTGCCGATCTACGAAAATGCCGAGCTTGTACGTTTGTTGGCGCGCATGGAACTGGGCGACAGTATCCCCGAGGAGTTGTACCGCACGATTGCCGAGATCATTGCGTTTGCCTGGAAACTCAAGGGCAAGTTTCCGGCGGGGTACGAATTGCGGGACGACATCCTGGAGCGGGATGTGACGGGGCGTGGGGAGGATTATTGAGCTGCTGCGCCTAAAGCCTGAGCCTTGAACAAGCGCAAAAGCTTGAGACTGCGACCGACAATCAAGCCGTTGATCAGGCCCGCCCCCAGCGACGCCTGGACTACCGCCACAAGCTCATTGGCCAGTTCCGGATGGATGGCGGCCTGGTAACCCAAGTAGTAACGCCAGGCAAAGAAGCACCAATAGACGATCAATACCTGGACTGTGCCGCCCATGACTAAACTCTGCCCCACGACTTTCACATTCGTGTACGAGTAAAAACGCAGCCCCAGTAACCCGCCTGCCAATAGTCCGAACGCATAGGCTGAAAGCGGAAAGGCTAAACCTCGAGAGAGTTCCAGCGAAGCCAATGACAGGGCCACGAATATCATTGGCGTGACGTGTAACGACCTTTTCGACACATGACTTTCGAAACAGGCGCGCACTCCGTAATACGTCAGGACAAGAAAAACCCCATACACCCACAATGGTGTGCCTTGGAGAATGTCGAGCATAGGTCTCCTTGACGTAGCGCCTGCCTGGACCGAGGCGCCAGGTTCGCTGCGATGCGGCGACCCGACAAGCCTCCTACAAGGTTTGTCTCCCGCCGGCGCAACGACGCATCGCAGCCCTGACGACTCCGATCAGCCCTTATGCATCTTGCTCATCAACTCCGCCTCAGCCTGGGTCAGGCCGCAGCTGTGGGTCAGTTCGTCGACGCTGGCGCCCATGCCTACCAGGCGGGCGGCCTGGGCGAAGGACAGGCTGGTGGGGTCGCGTTGTTCGAGGCGGTTCATTTTTTCCGGCAAGGGTTCGACCAATGCCTGCAACTCAAGCAGTTCTTCGCCCATGCGCACACTGCCGTCCTGGTAGTGGTCGACGCGGCGGGCCAGTTCCTTGATCCGCTGATCACGCAAGGCATCGCCCTGGGCCTGCGCCGCACTCAGCTCGCGCTGTTTGCGGGTGTAGGCCAGGAACATCGCCAAGGTGCTGATCCAGAGCAGTGCCAGCACAATCACCGCGACTTCGAGGATCAATCAGATACTCTCCAGTTCCGACCATTCTTCTTCGCTCATCATCTTGTCCAGTTCGACAAGGATCAGCAGTTCGTTGTTCTTGTTGCACACGCCCTGGATGAACTTGGCCGACTCGTCGTTACCGACGTTCGGTGCAGTTTCGATTTCCGACTGGCGCAGGTAAACCACTTCGGCAACGCTGTCGACCATGATCCCGACCACTTGCTTGTCGGCCTCGATGATGACGATCCGGGTGTTGTCGCTGATCTCGGCGTTCATCAGGCCGAAGCGCTGGCGGGTGTCGATCACGGTGACCACGTTGCCGCGCAGGTTGATGATGCCCAGCACGTAGCTTGGCGCACCCGGTACCGGGGCGATCTCGGTGTAGCGCAGGACTTCCTGGACGCGCATCACGTTGATGCCGTAAGTCTCATTGTCCAGTTTGAAGGTTACCCATTGCAGGATCGGATCTTCGGAACCCTTTGCAGACGACGCCTTATCATTCATACCCTGACCCCTCGAAAAAACCGCCGTTGGCGGTGTGTGTTCTGCCTGGCCGCCGCGTGTGCGACCAGTGCTTTGTTATGGCAGCGAGTGCAGTGATTGACCTGCACCCAGGTGTTTGGCTCCGCCGCTGGCGATCAACTCGGCCAGTTGCGCGACATCGAGCAAAGCGCACATGTGTTCAATGACCGTGCCGGCCAGCCACGGCCGTTGCCCGCGATGACTGCGCCATTTGATTTCGTTGGGATTCAAGCGCAGCGAACGGCTGACCTGATGCACCGCCAGCCCCCACTCGTAGCCCTGGACCGAGATCACGTACTGCAGGCCCTGGCGGAAGTCGTCGCGGTAACGATCGGGCATCACCCAGCGCGCGGTGTCCAGCACCTTGAGGTTACCGGCCTGGCTCGGCAGGATGCCGAGAAACCAATCAGGCTGGCCGAACAACGGCGTCAGGTCGTGCCCGGCCAGTGGATAAATCGATCCCAGGCACACCAGCGGCACCGCCAGGGTCAGCCCGGCAACGTCGAACAGCAGGCATTCAAACGGTTCGACGGCCCAGCTCGGACGGCCATCGCTGTCTTCCGGCGGTGGCGTATTGCTCGGCGGCAGGTGCACGTCGGCGATCGGTTCGACAAGCACCTGCGGCGCGACCGTCGGAATCGGCGTGACCAGCTCTTGCGGCACTTCCACCGGGAACTCGATCTCGGCAATCACCTCAACCGGGGCCTGCGCATCACGCGCCTGCTCCTCGAGCACCGCCGCCTGGAATTCATCCAGTGCCTCAGGGTCCTCGACCACCTCGCTCAAGGGTTCTTCCGTCGCGTCCTGCAGCAGCGCATCCAGATAGGATTGCAGCGCCAGTTGCGGGCGCGAAGTGGTTTTCAGCGGACGATTCATCTTCAGGCCACCTGCGGCGCAAGTTGCTGGGCCAGCAAATGCTTGAGCAATGAACGGTAAGCCAGCACTCCGCGACTCTTGCCGTCGAACTGCGAAGGCGTCAGACCGGCCCGACTGGCATCACGTAGACGCGTGTCGACCGGGATGAAACCCTGCCAGATGTCGTCCGGGTACATGTCGCGCAGCACCCGCAAGGTGCCGATCGAGGCCTGAGTGCGGCGGTCGAACAGGGTTGGCACGATGCTGAACGGCAGTGGCTGTTTGCGTGAGTGATTGATCATCGCCAGGGTGTTGACCATACGCTCAAGGCCTTTGACCGCCAGGTGCTCGGTTTGCACCGGGATCACCAGTTGCTGGCTGGCCGCCAAGGCATTGACCATCAGCACGCCGAGCAGCGGCGGGCTGTCGATCAGCGCGTAATCGAAATCCTGCCACAACTGGGCCAGGCTTTTAGCGATCACCAGGCCCAGGCCGCTCTTGCCCGGCGACTGACGCTCAAGTGTGGCCAGTGCGGTGCTCGACGGCAGCAGGGAAATACGTTCGTCACTGGTGGACAACAACAGTTGCCCCGGCAGGCCTTGGGGCACACTGCCGCCATGCAGGAACAGGTCGTAGCAACTGTGTTCCAGGCTGTCCGGGTCGTAACCGAAGTAGCTGGTCATTGAGCCGTGGGGGTCGAGGTCGACCACCACCACGCGCTTGCCCGCCTCGGCCAGCAAACCGGCTAAAGCGATGGAGGACGTGGTTTTACCAACACCACCCTTTTGATTGGCAACAGCCCAGACTCTCATGCAGATCGTTCCTCCCGGTCGTACGGGGCAACCGAGACATAGCTCATCGTGATAAGCCGGGTGACGGGGAATTGACGGCGCTCGCACTTCCCGGCGATTTGACAGGCGCTGGTGCAGTTTGTGTGCCAGCACGCTTCAATGCCGCGTCCGGTTGCGCATTGGCCGTGCCAGTACCGGTCAGGCTGCGGCGCACATCGAGATTGCGCGAGACCACCAGCACCACCCGCCGATTGCGCGCGCGCCCTTCGGCCGTGGCGTTATTGGCCACCGGCTGGAATTCGCCATAGCCCACCGAGGCCAGGCGCTGCGGGTTGACGCCCTGCATCGCGAGCATGCGCACGATGCTTGCCGAACGCGCCGAGGACAACTCCCAGTTGGTCGGGAATTGCGCGGTGCGGATCGGTTGGTCGTCGGTGAAACCTTCGACGTGGATCGGGTTGTCGAAGGGTTTGAGAATCGCCCCGACCTTGTCGATGATGTTGAACGCGATATCGCTGGGCATGGCGTCGCCGCTGCCGAACAACAGGCTGGAATTGAGCTCGATTTCGACCCACAACTCGTTGCCGCGAATGGTCATCTGGTTGGCACTGATCAGGTCGCCGAAGGCCGCGCTGATGTCATCCGCGATGCTCTTGAGCGGATCATTGGCCGCCTGGGCGATGCCGGCGTCGATCTGCTCGGCATCCTTGACCAGCGGCTTGGCCGGGGTCACGGTCTGCGGCCGTTCGTCGCCGATGGGGATCGGCTTGAGGGCGCGATCGGAGTCGGTGAACACCCCGATCAACGCTTCGGAAATGACCTTGTACTTACCTTCGTTGATCGAGGAAATGGAGTACATGACCACGAAAAAAGCAAACAGTAAGGTGATGAAGTCGGCGTAGGACACCAGCCAGCGCTCATGATTGACGTGTTCTTCAACGTGGCGACGACGTGCCATGGTCCATGCTCCCCATCAATCCATGAAGCCTTGGAGCTTCAATTCGATGGACCGTGGGTTTTCCCCTTCGGCAATCGACAGAATCCCCTCGAGCAGCATCTCGCGGTAGCGCGACTGGCGCAGGGCAATCGCCTTGAGTTTGCTGGCAATCGGCAGCAGCACCAGGTTGGCGCTGGCCACCCCGTAGATCGTCGCGACGAAGGCCACGGCAATGCCGCTACCCAATTGCGTCGGATCAGCCAGGTTACCCATCACGTGAATCAGGCCCATGACGGCGCCGATGATGCCGATGGTCGGCGCGTAGCCGCCCATGCTTTCAAAGACTTTGGCGGCCTCGATGTCGCGGCTTTCCTGGGTGTAGAAATCCACTTCAAGAATGCTGCGGATGGCTTCCGGTTCGGCACCGTCGACCAGCAACTGCAAGCCCTTGCGCGAGTAGCTGTCGGGCTCGACATCGGCCACGCCTTCAAGCCCCAGCAACCCTTCCTTGCGCGCCGTGAGGCTCCAGCTGACCACCCGGTCGATGCCGCCAGCCAGGTCGACCCGCGGCGGGAACAGGATCCACGCCAGAATCTGCATCGCTCGTTTGAAGGCGCTCATCGGCGATTGCAGCAACGCTGCGCCGATGGTCCCGCCGAGCACGATCAAGGCCGCTGGGCCGTTGGCCAGGGCGCCGAGGTGGCCGCCTTCGAGGTAGTTGCCGCCAATAATCGCGACAAACGCCATGATGATGCCGATCAGGCTGAGCACGTCCATCAGAGGCAAGCCTCGACCAAGTGCTTGCCGATCACATCGAGGTCATACACCGCGTCCGCCAGGTTGGCTTTGACGATGGCCATCGGCATGCCATAGATCACGCAACTGGCTTCGTCCTGGGCCCAAATTGCACTGCCGCTCTGCTTGAGCAGGCGCGCGCCTTCACGACCGTCGGCGCCCATGCCGGTGAGGACCACCGCCAGAACTTTGTCGCCGTAGGATTTGGCCGCCGAACCGAAGGTGATATCCACACACGGCTTGTAGTTCAAACGCTCGTCACCCGGGAGGATTTTCACCGCGCCACGGCCGTCGATCATCAGTTGCTTGCCGCCCGGAGCCAGTAGCGCCAAACCGGGACGCAGGATATCGCCGTCCTCGGCTTCCTTGACGCTGATCCGGCACAGCTTGTCCAGGCGCTCGGCGAACGCCTTGGTAAAGGCCGCCGGCATGTGCTGGACCAGCACGATCGGCGCCGGGAAGTTGGCCGGTAGTTGGGTCAGCACCCGCTGCAGGGCCACCGGGCCGCCGGTGGAGGTACCGATGGCCACCAGTTTGTAGGCCTTGCGCTTGGGAGCTGGCGACGCTGGGCTCGGCGCGGCTGCACGGCTTGGCACAGGCGTAGGAACAGGCGTCGGCGTCGGACGTGGCGCAACCGGGCTGTGGGAAAAGCTGCTTGCGGGAGTCGGAGCTGGAGCCGGCGCGGCAACAGGCGCACTCGACGCCCGATAGGCACTGATCCGACGGTTGCTGCGCGAGATGCTGTGAACCTTTTCGCACAGTAGTTGCTTGACCTTCTCCGGGTTGCGCGAGATGTCTTCGAAATTTTTCGGCAGGAAATCCACCGCTCCCGCGTCCAGCGCGTCGAGGGTCACCCGCGCGCCTTCGTGGGTCAGCGAGGAAAACATCAATACCGGGGTCGGGCAGCGCTGCATGATGTGCCGCACTGCGGTGATGCCATCCATCATTGGCATCTCGTAGTCCATGGTGATCACGTCGGGCTTGAGAGCCAGCGCCTGATCGATCGCCTCTTTACCATTGGTCGCGGTACCGACCACCTGGATATTCGGGTCTGCCGAAAGGATTTCCGAGACGCGGCGGCGGAAAAAACCGGAATCATCCACCACCAGGACTTTGACTGCCATAAACACTCCATTAGACGCCACGGGGCATCGACTGCCCCGCTACGCCAGAATCAAATCCGCCGTGCGGCGTAACGCTTGAGCATGCTCGGAACATCGAGAATCAACGCGATGCGACCGTCACCGGTAATGGTGGCGCCCGACATGCCTGGCGTTCCCTGGAGCATTTTGCCCAACGGCTTGATGACCACTTCTTCCTGGCCGACCAACTGATCGACGACAAAGCCGATCCGCTGCGTGCCCACCGAAAGGATCACCACATGGCCTTCACGCTGCTCTTCATGAGCGGCAGAACTGACCAGCCAGCGCTTGAGGTAAAACAGCGGCAACGCCTTGTCGCGCACAATCACCACTTCCTGGCCGTCAACCACGTTGGTGCGCGACAGGTCGAGGTGGAAGATCTCGTTGACGTTGACCAGCGGGAAAGCGAAGGCCTGATTGCCGAGCATCACCATCAGGGTCGGCATGATCGCCAGGGTCAACGGCACCTTGATGACGATCTTCGAACCCTGGCCCTTGGCCGAGTAGATGTTGATCGAGCCGTTGAGCTGGGAGATCTTGGTTTTCACCACGTCCATGCCCACGCCACGGCCGGACACGTCGGAAATCTCGGTCTTGGTCGAGAACCCCGGCGCGAAAATCAGGTTGTAGCACTCGGTGTCGCTGAGGCGCTCGGCCGCGTCCTTGTCCATCACCCCGCGTTTCACCGCGATGGCGCGCAGGACGTTAGGGTCCATGCCTTTACCGTCATCGGAAATCGACAGCAGGATATGGTCGCCTTCCTGCTCGGCCGCCAGCACTACCTTGCCGCCCCGGGACTTGCCCGTGGCTTCACGCTCTTCCGGCGACTCGATGCCGTGGTCGACCGCGTTGCGCACCAAGTGCACCAGCGGGTCGGCCAGGGCTTCGACCAGGTTCTTGTCGAGGTCGGTGTCTTCGCCGACCAGTTCCAGGTTGATCTCTTTCTTGAGCTGGCGCGCAAGGTCGCGAACCAGCCGCGGGAAGCGTCCGAAGACCTTCTTGATCGGCTGCATGCGGGTCTTCATGACCGCCGTCTGCAGATCGGCAGTGACCACATCGAGGTTCGACACCGCCTTGGACATGGCCTCGTCGCCGCTGTTGAGCCCCAGGCGCACCAGGCGGTTACGCACCAGCACCAGCTCGCCGACCATGTTCATGATTTCGTCGAGGCGCGCAGTATCGACCCGCACGGTGGTCTCGGCTTCGCTCGCAGGTTTTTCCGCTGGCGCTGGCGCCGCAGCCCGGGCAGGTGCTGGCTTCGGCGCAGGCGCAGGCGCCCGAGCTTCGCTGACAGCCGCGACCGGCTTGGCCACAGGCGCTGCCACCGAGGATTCAGCACTGCCAACTTCGGGCGAGAACTTACCCTTGCCGTGCAACTCGTCGAGCAGCGATTCGAATTCGTGATCGGAAATCAGATCGCTGCCGACCGCAGCCGCTTGCGCTGGCGCAGGTACCGCCACCGAAGCAATCGCCGACTCCAACGCATCGACGGCGAACTGGCCCTTGCCGTGCAACTGATCGAGCAGGGCTTCGAATTCGTCGTCGGTGATTTCATTGCTTTCAACAGCGGCAGCCGCGGCCACCGGCTCTGCAGGTTGCGCTGCAGTGACCAGCGAATCCACGGCAAACTGGCCCTTGCCGTGCAACTGATCAAGCAGCGACTCGAACTCGGCGTCAGTGATTTCTTCGCTGCCACTGACCGCTTCCACGGCCGGTGCAGGGGCGGCTTCGGCCTGTTCCTTGACCGCGTTCAGCGAGTCGAGCAGCAGTTCAAATTCATTGTCGGTGATGTCGCCCGAGTCATTGGCAACCGGCGGTTCAGCCACGACCGGCGCCGCTGCAACCGGCGCCACCTGATCCGCCGACTGCGGTTCTGCCAGGCGCGCCAGGGCGGCCAGCAGTTCTGGAGTGGCAGCAGTAATCGGCGCGCGTTCACGCACTTCGCCAAACATGCCGTTGACCGCATCCAGCGCTTCCAGGACCACGTCCATCAGCTCCGAGTCGACGCGTCGCTCACCCTTGCGCAGGATGTCGAACACGTTCTCGGCGATGTGGCAGCACTCCACCAGTTCGTTGAGCTGCAGGAAGCCGGCGCCTCCTTTTACAGTGTGAAAACCGCGAAAAATGGCATTGAGCAAATCCGCATCATCCGGACGGCTTTCCAGCTCGACCAGTTGCTCGGACAGTTGCTCGAGAATTTCGCCGGCCTCAACCAGAAAATCCTGAAGGATTTCTTCATCGGCGCCGAAGCTCATGAATGGGTGCTCCTAAAAAAGGTCTGAACCTAGAAACCCAGGCTCGAAAGCAAATCGTCGACATCGTCCTGGCCGGACATCACGTCTTCACGTTTATCGGCATGAATCTGCGGACCTTCACCCTGCGCGGTATATTTTTGCGGATTTTTTTCCGCAAGGATCGCTGCGCGGTCATGTTCGATGCCGGCAAAGCGGTCGACCTGGCTGGCCATCAGCACCAGCTTGAGCAGATTGCTCTCCACTTCGGTGACCAGTTGGGTCACGCGCTTGATCACCTGACCGGTCAGGTCCTGGTAATCCTGGGCCAGCAGAATGTCATTGAGGTTGCTCGAGACCATCTGGGTCTCGGTCGCGCTGCGGCTCAGGAAGCCATCGACACGGCGGGCCAGCTCACGGAACTCTTCGGCGCCGATTTCCCGGCGCATGAAACGTCCCCAGTCCGCGCTCAGTGCCTGGGCATCAGTGTTCAAGCCGTTGACCAGTGGCGTGGCGTTTTCCACCAGATCCATGGTGCGGTTCGCCGCGGCTTCGGTCAGCTTGACCACATAGCCCAGACGCTCGGTGGCGTCGGTGATCTGCGAGACCTCCTCGGCCTGCGGCATGTGCGGATCAATCTGGAAATTGACGATCGCACTGTGCAGCTCGCGAGTGAGCTTGCCGACTTCCTGGTACAGGCCACGGTCACGGGTCTGATTGAGCTCATGGATCAGTTGCACCGCGTCGCCGAACTTGCCTTTTTCAAGGCTTTCGACCAGTTCGACCGCGTGTTTTTTCAGGGTCGACTCGAAATCGCCCTGTGATGTTTCTCGTTGTTCCATAGCTCCCCCGTGGCGCCAATCATCAACCGATGCGTTCGAAGATTTTCTCGATCTTCTCTTTCAACGCCTGCGCCGTGAACGGCTTGACCACATAGCCGTTTACCCCGGCCTGGGCGGCTTCGATGATCTGCTCGCGCTTGGCTTCGGCGGTGACCATCAGCACTGGCAAGTGCTTGAGTTTTTCGTCGGCGCGCACGTGGCGCAGCAGGTCGATGCCGGTCATGCCGGGCATATTCCAGTCCGTTACCAGAAAGTCGATGCTGCCGCTGTTGAGCAGAGGAATGGCGGTAGTACCGTCGTCTGCCTCGACCGTGTTGGTGAAACCGAGGTCACGCAACAGGTTCTTGATGATCCGCCGCATCGTTGAGAAGTCATCAACGATGAGGATTTTCATGTTCTTGTCCAATTCGACCTCCAAGCAGTCTTAAACGCGCCCAGCACCTGGGCACGCCATTCAATCAATCAGGCAGAGCACTCGACTTCGTCATGGAGCACAACGGATGAGCAACGGACCGGCCTCTCGCCGCCCCGCTGTCGTACGCAGTGTCCCCACACTGCTGTCAGCGCGCTCGCCACTCTCCCAAACGCCCCCGCAAACGGGCCGCGCACTGGCTGTGTAACTGGCTGACCCGCGATTCACTGACCCCCAGTACCTCGCCGATTTCCTTGAGGTTCAGCTCTTCGTCGTAGTACAGCGCCAACACCAGTCGCTCACGCTCCGGCAAATTGGCAATCGCGTCCGCCAGCGCTGCCTGGAAGCGCTCGTCTTCCAGGTCGCGCGACGGCTCTTGATGAGCACTCGCGCCATCCTCATGCAGCCCTTCATGCTCGCCGTCCTGCAACAGGTCGTCGAAGCTGAACAGGCGACTGCCCAAGGTGTCATTCAAAATCCCGTAGTAATCATCGAGACTCAATTGGAGTTCGGCCGCAACCTCGTGATCTTTAGCGTCACGTCCGGTTTTAGCTTCAATTGTGCGAATCGCATCACTGACCATACGGGTATTGCGGTGGACCGAGCGTGGCGCCCAGTCCCCTTTGCGGACTTCGTCGAGCATCGCGCCCCGAATACGAATCCCGGCATAGGTCTCGAAACTTGCACCCTTGCTGGCGTCGTATTTGGTCGACACTTCCAGCAAGCCAATCATCCCCGCCTGAATCAGATCCTCGACCTGAACGCTGGCCGGCAAACGCGCCAGAAGGTGGTAGGCAATACGTTTTACCAGTGGCGCGTAACGCTCGATCAGCTCGTACTGCGCGTCACGCGCCGACTGCTTGTACAGGTTGTAACCGCTCGCGGTCATAGCACCGGACCCGCAGTCTGTTGCACCAGGCGCTCCACGAAAAACTCCAGATGCCCACGCGGATTGGCGGGCAGTGGCCAAGTGTCGACTTTCTGCGCGATGGCCCGGAAGGCCAAGGCGCACTTGGAGCGCGGGAACGCCTCGTACACTGCGCGCTGTTTCTGTACGGCCTTACGCACGCTTTCGTCGTACGGCACCGCACCGACGTATTGTAGGGCGACATCGAGGAAGCGATCCGTGACCTTGGTCAACTTGGCGAACAGGTTGCGGCCCTCCTGCGGGCTCTGCGCCATGTTGGCCAGCACGCGGAAACGATTCATCCCGTAGTCGCGGTTGAGCAGTTTGATCAGGGCGTAGGCGTCGGTGATCGAGGTCGGTTCGTCGCAGACCACCAGCAACACTTCCTGGGCCGCGCGCACGAAGCTGACCACCGATTCGCCGATGCCGGCGGCGGTGTCGATCACCAACACGTCGAGGTTATCGCCGATGTCGCTGAAAGCCTGGATCAGGCCCGCGTGCTGCGCCGGGCTCAGGTGCACCATGCTCTGGGTGCCGGAAGCGGCCGGCACGATGCGAATCCCGCCCGGCCCCTGCAGCAATACATCGCGCAGTTCGCAGCGGCCCTCGATCACATCGGCCAGGGTGCGCTTGGGCGTCAGTCCCAGGAGGACGTCGACGTTCGCCAGCCCCAGGTCGGCGTCCAGCAGCATGACGCGCCGGCCGAGCTCTGCCAGAGCCAGGGACAAGTTCACTGAAACGTTAGTCTTACCGACGCCACCCTTGCCGCCGGTCACCGCGATCACCTGTACGGGATGCATGCTGCCCATGTGCTTTCTTTACCTTGTCTTGCTTAGACGCGGGCTACATGACTGGCTGCGCGTTCGCGAACGAACAATGCATGGCAGGCCATCGATGTAGATACAAATCTAGTCATTAATACCTCAGCCAACCCGTTTGGTCGGACTGTGGTAGAGGTCAGCGAACATATCAGCCATGGCTTCTTCGCTGGGTTCTTCCTGCATTTGTACACTGACCGCGCGGCTCACCAGTTGGTGCCGGCGCGGCAAGTGCAGATCGTCCGGGATCCGCGGTCCATCGGTCAGATAGGCGACCGGCAACTCATGACTGATTGCCAGACTCAATACTTCGCCCAGGTTGGCCGTCTCGTCCAGTTTAGTCAGGATGCAGCCTGCCAGCCCGCATCGCTTGTAACTGTGATAAGCGGCCGTCAACACCTGCTTCTGGCTGGTGGTGGCCAGGACCAGATAATTCTTCGATTTGATGCCACGACCGGCGAGGCTCTCCAGTTGCATGCGCAACGCCGGGTCGCTGGCCTGCAGGCCGGCGGTGTCGATCAGCACCACGCGTTTGCGCAGCACCGGCTCAAGGGCCTGGGCCAGCGATTGGCCGGGATCCAGGTGGGTCACCGAGACGTTGAGAATCCGCCCCAGGGTCTTGAGTTGTTCCTGAGCGCCGATGCGGTAGCTGTCCATGCTCACCAGGGCAATGTTCTGCGAGCCGTACTTGAGCACGTAACGCGCCGCCAGCTTGGCCAACGTGGTGGTCTTGCCCATACCGGCCGGGCCGACCATGGCAATCACCCCACCCTCTTCCAGCGGCTCGACCTCAGGGGTCTGGATCATCCGCGCCAGGTGCGCCAGTAGCATGCGCCAGGCCTGGCGTGGGTCTGCAATCTCGGTGATCAATTCCAGCAGGTCACGGGACAGCGGACCGGACAAGCCGATGCGCTGCAGGCGACGCCACAGGTTGGCCTGCTGCGGATGACGACCTTGCAGTTGATTCCAGGCCAGCGACCCCAATTGCACTTCCAGCAGTTCGCGCAAGCCATTGAGCTCCGAGCGCATGGCGTCGTAGGCGCGCGGATCGATACTCGCCGTCGGGGCGGGTGCCGGAGCGGGGCGTGGCGGCTCGGACAGCGTTGGCTCGATCAGCGGCTCGGCAGCGGTCAACGGCAAGCCGGCGAACAGCTGGCGACTGGCGTGCTCGCCCGCTTCGCCTTCGCCACGCAGGCTCAGTTCGGCCTGGGCGGTGACAATTCGCGACTGGGTCTTGCGCAGCTCGTCTTCGAGCTCGACGTTCGGCACCCGTGGCGCCAGCGCCGAGAGTTTGTAATCGAGGGCAGCCATCAGCTCGACACCGCCGGCGATCCGTCGGTTGCCAATGATCGCGGCATCGGCGCCCAGCTCATCACGAACCAGCTTCATGGCCTGACGCATATCGGCGGCGAAAAAACGCTTAACTTGCATAAACCACTACCTCAGCCGTTGGGCCCTACTGTCGCAACGATGGTCACCTGCTTGTTGTCGGGTATCTCTTGATACGCCAACACGTGCAACCCCGGGACCGCGAGACGCCCGAAGCGCGAAAGCATCGCGCGTACGGGACTGGCTACCAACAGAATCACCGGGTGACCTTGCATTTCCTGACGCTGGGCCGCGTCGATCAACGAACGCTGCAGCTTCTCGGCCATGCTTGGCTCCAGCAAGACGCTCTCATCAGCGCCCTGCCCTGCCTTCTGAATACTATTGAGCAATATTTGTTCCAACCTTGGCTCCAAGGTGATCACAGGCAGCTCGGACTCAGTGCCTACAATGCTTTGGACGATAGCGCGAGACAGGCCAACGCGCACAGCGGCGACCAAAGCGGCGGTATCTTGACTCTTGGCAGCATTGTTCGCGATGGCCTCGGCAATGCTGCGGATGTCGCGCACCGGCACCTGCTCCGCCAGCAACGCCTGCAACACCTTGAGCAGTTGCGACAGCGACAGCACCCCTGGCACCAACTCTTCCGCCAGTTTCGGCGAGCTTTTCGCCAGCAACTGCATGAGTTGCTGGACTTCTTCGTGGCCGATCAATTCGCTGGAGTGCTTGTACAGAATCTGGTTCAAGTGCGTCGCCACAACCGTACTGGCATCGACCACGGTATAGCCCAGCGATTGCGCCTGAGAGCGCTGGCTGATCTCAATCCACACCGCCTCCAGGCCAAAGGCCGGATCCTTGGCGGTAATGCCGTTGAGCGTACCGAACACCTGCCCCGGGTTGATCGCCAGTTCGCGGTCCGGGTAGATCTCGGCTTCGGCGAGGATCACCCCCATCAGGGTCAGGCGGTAAGCACTTGGCGCCAGGTCGAGGTTGTCGCGGATATGCACGGTGGGCATCAGAAAGCCAAGGTCCTGGGAGAGCTTTTTGCGCACCCCCTTGATCCGCGCCAGCAATTGCCCACCCTGGTTGCGATCCACCAGCGGGATCAGGCGGTAACCGACTTCCAGGCCGATCATGTCGATCGGCGTGACGTCGTCCCAACCCAGCTCCTTGGTTTCCATGGCCCGCGCTGGCGATGGCAGCAGTTCCTGCTGGCGTTTGGCATCTTCCAGCGCCTTGACCTTGACGCCGTTCTGTTTCTTCCAGAACAGGTAGGCACCGCCGGCGGCGATGGCGGCCATGCTGAGGAATGCGAAGTGCGGCATGCCCGGGACAATACCCATGATCGCCATCAACGCCGCCGACACCGCCAGCGCCTTGGGCGAGGCAAACATCTGCCGGTTGATCTGCTTGCCCATGTCTTCGGAGCCCGAAGCACGGGTCACCATGATCGCGGCAGCAGTGGACAACAGCAGTGATGGCAATTGCGCCACCAAACCGTCACCGATGGTCAGCAACGCGTAGACCTTACCGGCGTCGCCGAAGGTCATGCCGTGCTGGAAAATACCCACCGCCATGCCGCCGATCAGGTTGATAAACAGGATCAGCAAGCCGGCGATGGCGTCACCGCGCACGAATTTGCTGGCACCGTCCATCGAACCGTAGAACTCGGCTTCCTGGGCGACTTCCGAACGACGGGACTTGGCCTGGTTCTGGTCGATCAGGCCGGCGTTGAGGTCGGCGTCGATCGCCATTTGCTTGCCGGGCATGGCATCGAGGGTAAACCGCGCGCTGACCTCGGAAATCCGCCCGGCGCCCTTGGTCACTACCACGAAGTTGATGATCATCAGGATCGCGAAGACCACGATACCCACCACGTAGTTACCGCCGATCACCACCTCGCCAAAGGCCTGGATTACCTTGCCCGCAGCGGCATGCCCATCCTGGCCGTGGAGCATCACCACCCGGGTCGAGGCGACGTTCAGCGCCAGGCGCAGCAAGGTGGCCACCAGCAGAATGGTCGGGAACACCGCGAAATCCAACGGCCGCAAGGCGTACACGCAGACCAGCAGGACCACGATCGACAGGGCGATGTTGAAGGTGAAAAACACATCGAGCAGGAACGGCGGGATCGGCAACATCATCATTGCCAGCATGATCAACAGCAACAACGGCACGCCCAGATTGCCCCGGCTGAGGTCCGCCACGTTACTGCGCGCGCTGTTGATGAGCTGAGAGCGATCCACCGGTATTCCCCGTTCCTTGAAGCAAACTTTTGACGCCAGAAGCGGGCGCAGAGCGGCTACTGCAAAAAGCTGTCCAACTTTTGCAGAGGATGGAAATAGACGGGGTTACACGGGAGGATTTGTGTTGCCTGGGCGGACCTCTTCGCGGGCAAGCCCGCTCCCACAGGTTCTGGGTCCAACACAGATTTCGCGGTCAACCCCGATCACTGCGGGAGCCGACTTGCCGGTGAAGGCGACAGATCTGATGGACCGCGTCGCTCCATTCGCTGGCAAGCCAGCGCCTACAAAGTCCACCTTCAGCTCAAGAATCGCGCCGCAACTCCGGCGGAATCGGCACGTCGTCCTTGAACGGCTCCGGCCGCTTGCCTTTGCCGGCCCGGAACTGACGGATCTGGTAGACATACGCCAGCACCTGGGCCACCGCCAGATACAACCCACCTGGAATCTCCTGATCCAACTCAGTGGAGTAGTAGATCGACCGCGCCAGCGCCGGTGATTCGAGCAGCAGCACATTGTTGCTGACCGCGATTTCGCGGATTTTCAGGGCGAGGAAGTCGCTGCCCTTGGCGACCAGCATCGGCGCGCCGCCTTTGTCCGGATCGTATTTGAGCGCCACTGCATAGTGGGTCGGGTTGGTGATGACCACGTCGGCGTCGGGGATGGCGGCCATCATCCGCCGCTGGGACATCTCGCGCTGCAGCTGGCGGATGCGCTGTTTGACCTCGGGGCGACCTTCCTGGTCCTTGTGCTCGTCGCGAATTTCCTGCTTGGTCATCATCAGCTTTTTGTGGCTCTGGTACAGCTGCACCGGCACGTCCACCGCCGCGATCAGGATCAGCCCGCAGGCCATCCACAGGGTGCTCCAGCCCACCAACTGGACGCTGTGAATAATCGCCTGCTCCAGTGGTTCATGGGCGATGCGCAGCAGGTCGTCGATGTCCGACTTGAGCACCGTTAGCGCCACAAACAGAATCAACAGAAACTTGGCCAGCGCCTTGAGCAGCTCGATCACCGCCGTCGAGGAGAACATGCGCTTGATGCCGTTGGCCGGGTTCATCCGGCTGAATTTGGGCGCCAGGCTGCTGCCGGCGAACAACCAGCCCCCCAGGGAAATCGGGCCGATCAACGCGGCCAGGAGCAAGGTGATGAGCACCGGCTGCACGGCGATGATCGCGATCTTGCCCGAGTGCAGCAGGTACTGGCCCATGGCACCGGGGCTGAGCAGCACTTCGCGGGGCAGGGAGAAATTCAGGCGCATGACTTCGAGTAAATCCTGCGCCAGACCACCGCCATAGATCAGCAAGCCCCCTGCTCCGGCGAGCATCACTGCCAAGGTGTTGAGCTCCTTGGAACGGGCAATCTCACCCTTCTCGCGGGCGTCCTTTTTCTTTTTCTCGGTGGGTTCTTCGGTCTTGTCCTGACCGCTCTCGCTCTCGGCCATGACTCAGCGCGCCTGTGCCAGATCACGCAGCAACTGCAAGGCCTCGGTGGCCAGCGGTTGATACTGATTGAGAATATCGCCGAGACTGACCCAGAAAATCACCAGGCCCAGCACCAGGGTCAGCGGGAAGCCGATGGAAAAGATGTTCAGCTGCGGCGCCGCGCGGGTCATGATGCCGAAGGCAATGTTGACCACCAGCAGCGCGGTGATCGCCGGCAGCACCAGCAACATCGCCGCGCCCAATACCCAGCCAAGTTTGTTGGCCACGTCCCAGAAGTGATTGACCAGCATCGCGCTGCCCACCGGCAAGGTGGTGAAACTCTCGGTCAGCACCTCAAACACCACCAGATGACCGTTCATGCCGAGAAACAGCAAGGTCACCAGCATGGTCAGGAACTGCCCGATCACCGCCGCCGAGACACCGTTGGTCGGGTCGACCATTGAGGCGAAACCCATGCCCATCTGGATCGAAATAATCTGCCCGGCGACCACGAACGCCTGGAAAAACAGCTGCAGGGAGAAGCCCAGCAATCCGCCAATCAGCACCTGCTCGGCGATCAACAGCAGGCCACTGAGGTCCAGTGCGTTGACCGTGGGCATCGGCGGCAGATTGGGCGTGATCACTACGGTAATGGCCAAGGCGAAATACAGGCGGATCCGCGTGGGCACCAGACTGGTACCGAAGATCGGCATGGTCATCAGCACGGCGCCGACCCGAAACAGCGGCAGCATGAAGCTGGCGACCCAGGTACTGATCTGCGCGTCGGTCAGCGCCAGCAGCGACATGGCTCAGCCGATCAACTGCGGAATACTGCCGTACAGGCGCAGGATGTATTCCATGAAGGTTTGCACCAGCCACGGGCCGGCGACGATCAGGGTTACCAGCATCACCAGCAGGCGCGGCAGGAAACTCAGGGTTTGTTCGTTGATCTGGGTGGCGGCCTGGAACATTGCCACCAACAGCCCCACCAACAGGCTCGGCACCACCAGCACAGCGACCATGACAGTGGTCAGCCAAAGCGCTTCACGAAACAGGTCGACTGCTACTTCAGGCGTCATATCGGGCCACTCGCGCTAAACACCGCCGAAACTGCCGGCCAGGGTGCCGATGATCAGCGCCCAGCCGTCCACCAGCACAAAAAGCATGATCTTGAACGGCAGCGAAATGATCAGCGGCGAGAGCATCATCATGCCCATCGCCATCAGCACACTGGCGACGACAAGGTCGATGATCAGGAACGGGATGAAGATCATGAAACCGATCTGGAACGCGGTTTTCAGCTCGGAAGTGACGAACGCCGGCACCAGGATAGTCAGCGGCGCCTGATCTGGCGAGGCAATGTCGGTGCGCTTGGACAGGCGCATGAACAACTCCAGATCGCTGCTGCGGGTTTGCGCCAGCATGAAGTCCTTGATCGGCACCTGGGCCTTGGCCACTGCGTCCTGGGCGGTCAATTTCTCTGCCAGGTAGGGTTGCAGTGCGTCCTGGTTCACCCGGTCGAACACTGGCGCCATGATGAACAGGGTCAGGAACAGCGCCATGCCGGTGAGGATCTGGTTCGACGGTGTCTGCTGCAGGCCCAGGGCCTGGCGCAGGATCGAGAAGACGATGATGATCCGGGTAAAGCTGGTCATCAGCATGACGAACGCCGGGATAAAGCTCAGCGCAGTCATGATCAGCAGAATCTGCAGGCTGACCGAGTATTCCTGGGCGCCGTCGGCATTGGTGCCGAGGGTAATGGCCGGGATTGACAGCGGGTCGGCCGCCAGCGCCAGGGGCGCGGTCAGCATCAGCAAAAGCGTCAGGAGAAAACGCACGGGCATTACTTCTTATCCTTGTCTTTACCCAGCAACTCCATCAGGCGCTGGGCAAACTCCGGGGTCGCCGGCTCGGTGCTCGGCACCTGTACCGGCTCCTTGAGCACGTGCAGCGCGGTGATGGTGCCCGGGGTCAACCCCAGCAGCACCTGCTCGTTGCCGACCTGCACCAGCACCAGCCGATCACGCGGACCCAGCGCGCGCGAGCCGATCAGCTCAATCACCTGCCCCTTGCCCGCCGGGCCAGCCTGCTGCACTCGGCGCAGTAGCCAGGCGAGCAGGAAGATCAGCCCCAGCACCAGCAACAAACCCAACACCAACTGGGTCAACTGACCGGCCACGCCGCTGCCGACAGCAGGTGCGGCGACCGCTGCCACAGGCTCGGCCGCCATCACCGCGGACGGCAGCGCCAGCACTACACCGAGGAGTTTTTTCACTTAGCGCAGCTTCTTGATGCGTTCGCTCGGGCTGATCACGTCAGTCAGGCGGATGCCGAACTTTTCGTTGACCACCACCACTTCGCCGTGGGCAATCAGTGTGCCGTTGACCAGCACGTCGAGCGGCTCGCCGGCCAGGCGATCGAGCTCGATCACCGAGCCCTGGTTGAGCTGCAGCAGGTTGCGGATGTTGATATCGGTGCTGCCGACTTCCATCGAGATCGACACCGGGATATCGAGGATCACGTCCAAGTTGGGACCGTCGAGGGTCACCGGACCGTTGTTCTTCGGCGCACTGCCGAATTCTTCCATTGGCAGGCGATTGGACGGTGAGCCGGCAGCGTCGGCGGCCAGCAGCGCGTCGATATCATCCTGGCCAACGTCACCGGCTTCTTCCAGCGCGGCAGCCCACTCATCAGCCAGGGCCTGGTCGTCCTGGGAATTCATATCGTTAACCATCATTTGTCCTCGGCGGGGCAACCATCATTTAAAGGCGAATACACAACAACGCCGCTCAGCGGCGCTCGATCGGCTCGATCACTTGCAACGCGAGGTTGCCCTTGTGCGAACCCATCTTGACCTTGAAGGCCGGCACGCCATTGGCGCGCATGATCATGTCTTCCGGCAGGTCAACCGGGATCACGTCACCCGGCTGCATGTGCAGGATGTCGCGCAGGCGCAATTGACGACGGGCGACGGTGGCGCTTAGCGGCACATCGACGTCCATCACGTCCTGGCGCAGGGCGTTGACCCAGCGTTCGTCCTGGTCGTCCAGATCGGACTGGAAACCGGCATCGAGCATTTCGCGCACCGGCTCGATCATCGAATACGGCATGGTCACGTGCAGGTCGCCGCCACCGCCATCGAGTTCGATGTGGAAGGTAGACACCACCACTGCTTCGCTGGGGCCGACGATATTGGCCATGGCCGGGTTCACTTCCGAGTTGATGTACTCAAAATTAACTTCCATGATCGCCTGCCAGGCTTCTTTCAAATCGGTGAACGCCTGCTCCAGCACCATGCGCACCACCCGCAGTTCGGTGGGGGTGAATTCGCGACCTTCGATCTTGGCGTGACGGCCGTCGCCACCGAAGAAGTTGTCCACCAGCTTAAACACCAGCTTGGCGTCAAGGATGAACAGCGCGGTGCCGCGCAACGGCTTGATCTTCACCAGGTTGAGGCTGGTGGGCACGTACAGCGAGTGCACGTACTCACCGAATTTCATCACCTGCACCCCGCCGACGGCGACATCGGCCGAACGCCGGAGCATGTTGAACATGCTGATACGGGTATAGCGGGCAAACCGCTCGTTGATCATCTCAAGGGTCGGCATGCGCCCACGGACGATCCGGTCCTGACTGGTCAGGTCGTAACTTTTGACGCTACCGGGTTCGGAAACGGTATCGGTCTGCACCAGACCATCGTCGACGCCATGCAGCAGCGCATCGATCTCATCCTGGGACAGCAGGTCCTGCACGGCCATGTCGAGTTCCTACTGCAGTACGAAATTGGTAAAGAGCAACTGCTCGACCACTACTTTGCCGACTTCCTTCTGCGCCACTTCCTGCACGCTGGCAGTGGCTTTCTGGCGCAGCATTTCCTGGCCGACCGGGGTCGCCAGGGTGTCGAAGGATTGTCCGGAGAACAGCATGACCAGGTTGTTGCGGATCACCGGCATATGCACTTTCAAGGCGTCGAGGTCGGCCTGGTTGCGTGCCTGCAGGGTAATACTCACCTGCATGTAGCGCTGACGGCCGTTCTGGTTGAAGTTGGCGATGAAGGCCGGAGTCATGGGTTCGTAGATGGCAGCTGGCTTGACGTTGCTGGCAGCCTCGGCGGCGGGCTCAGGTTTGCTCTGGGCACTGTGCATGAAGTACCAGGTCGCGCCGATGGACAGGCCGATGGCCAACAGCACACCCGCCACGATCATCAGGATCAGCTTGAGTTTGCCTTTCCCGGCGGGGTCTTTTACTGCTGCGTCGCTCTTCGCCATGCCAATAATCCGTCACTAATCGGGTTTTCACAGTCGCACGGCAAGGCAAGAGCAAGTGTTATGCCAGAAGTGTCGATGGGAATCGGCGGGTAACCTGTGCAGGAGCTGGCTTGCCCGCGAAAAAACCGAGAGCGCCCGGTTTAAACAGCATGGGCGCGTTATCGTTGACGCCCATCGCGGCGATGCGGCGCCCCGACAAGCCAGCTCCTACAGGTTTTGTGTCGATCACAAGTCTTGTGGCGTTTTCAAAACCCGGCTGGCGAATCAGGCGTAGTAATCGACCGCGCTGCTGCCAATCACCTGCGGTGTACTGGCGGCGATTTCGGCGAGACTCGCCGGCGACTCATCGCTCAGCGGCTCCAGGCGGGAGCCGTTGGCCGAGGTCCGCGTACCCTGCCCCTGGCCTTGCTGGGCCTGTTCCTGAGAACCGCGGGACTGGTCGGAAACGTTGACGTCGACCTGGCCCATGCCCTGCTGCACGAACATCTCGCGCAGTCGATGCATCTGTCCGTCCAATGCTTCACGAACACCGACATGGGCGCTCATGAAGGTGACCTGGGTCTGCTGGTCGGGAATCATGTTGACGCGAATATCGAGCCGCCCCAACTCGGCCGGTTGCAGCTGGATATCGGCGGCCTTGAGGTTGGCGCTGGACAGGTACATGACCCGATTCACCAGCTCTTCGCTCCAGCCACTCTGGTGCATGGCCAGCGGCTGGTTGACCGGCAGTGCGTTGGCGGTTTTCGGCGTGGCGGCCTGGGTCAGTGCGGCCAGGCGGTTGGCGAAATCGTCGACCCGGGTGTCGCTGCTGGCGGATTTCAGATCCTTGAGGCCGTCTTCGAGCAAACCACTGAAGGCCTTGTCACCGCCCTTGTCGGTGCTGTCCTGCTCAGCCTGCACATCGAGCATGCTGGCCATGCCGGCGGCGAAGGTCTGCATCGAAGTCAGCTCCCCCTCGGCCGACACCGCAGCCGGCGGTGCGGCCTTGGGTTGCGCCTGACTGGCGGCAGACAGGTGACCGCTCTGCTCCATGGCCAGGCGTACGGCGGGAAGTGCGTCCAGCGGATCGGCCTCGGGGTCGAACGCCGGATCGCTGACGGAGGCTGTCGCCGCTGCCAGCGCGGCCTGGATCGTCGGATCGGCCGCAACCGCAGCCTCGACAGGCTCTGCCGGCACCACGGGCGCAGGTGTCTGAGCAACGGCAGGCGCCGTGCCATCAACCGGAGTATCGCTGTCGGCAGCCTGGGTTTCATCGGGCAAGGTTTTGCCGCTATCGGCAAGCGTCGTTGCGGCTGCGGCAGATTTGTCGCTGTCCACATCCTGTTTGCCGGGCGCATCCGTTGCCTTGTCCCGCAACGGTTTTACCCCGGCGTCACCGCCAGGAGCAGCCTTGGCCGGCTTCTGATCGGCGAACATCCGGGCAAAGCTGGCAGGCTTGTCCCCCTGTACTGCGGGCGTTGCCGAGATATTGGCAGGGCCGGACGGCGTCTTGGCCTGCGCGCCAGCCTGAAGCAGTAGATTGGGGGAAAGGGGCATCGCGGTCTCCGCTGCACGGGATAAATGGGTACAGGTGCGCGAGAAGACAGCAAGAGTCGAGCCAGATTGCGGGGGCGCCGACTAAAAGCAGCGATTGGGAGAATGAGTGATCAATGAGCGCTCACGCTCGGCTTCGTAGAGGGGTCGAACAAAGGCAAACTCGCCGTCGATTTCTCCGACCAGCTTGGCCAATCCCTGGGGAGCGTCCCCCTTGGCCAATTGCTCCAACTTGCCGCACAGCTTGGCCAGGCGTACCGCGCCCATATTGCTGCTGCTGCCCTTGAAACTGTGGGCCGCACTGATGAGTTGCGAAATATCGTCCGCTTCGCGGAGCATTTGCAGGCGCTCTTCGGAGTCACTGAGAAAGGTCTCGAGCAATTCCGAATAGTGCTCCTCCATGACTTCCTGCAACGCGCTGAGCACGTCCTGGTCCAGATGTTTATCCATCACTTGTTCGCTCCTTGATCAAGAATCCGCGGAATTATGCCAGAGCCTCCCAGGAAAACTCCACGCGGGCCAGCCGTCCGTCGTCGGACCAACTGGCATTACGGCTCAATTGCCGGATCAGGCTGACACCACGACCCGACAAACGGCCAACATCCAACGGTCTGTCCATTACACGCCGCACATCAAAACCATTGCCACTGTCCTGCACTTCAATCACCAGGCAGCCGCCCGAGCCTTGCGGCACAACGTGCAAACGCACGCGCAGAAAGCCTTCCTCCAACTGCTCCAGACGCGCGTTGCGCAACTGATAGTAGCGGGCAAATCCCGAAGCGTCGCGCTTGATGCTGGAATCCAGCCCCAGCACCCCGTGCTCCAGCGCATTGGAGTACAACTCGGCGAGCACGCTGTAGAGCGCCCCGCTCTGCGCCCGCAGGCCATGTACTTCCAACAGCAGTTGCAGCAGATAAGGCAGCGGATTGAAGCGCTTGAGCGTGGCGGCGCGAAACTCGAAACTCACCGACCAGTCCAGCGGGCTCGATTGACCACTGTCGGAATACACCGGCGCCGGCTGCGCCAGTTTATCCGGCGCCAGCAGGCTGACCTCGACCATGCTCACGTCATCCCGCGCCTGGCCGCCAAAATCCCGTAGCGCTGCCTCTATATCCTCGAACAAAAGGTCCGGCTCACGGTTATTGGCGAACACGTGCTGCAAGCGCTCTACCCCGAATAGTTGCTCGTCGTTGTCGCAGGTATCGATGACCCCGTCGGACAACAGGAACACCCGATCTCCCACCGCCATGGGGAACACTTCCGTGCGGTCGTCAAACGCCTGCGCGCTCAACACCCCCAGGGGCAAATGCCGCGACTTCAGGGCCCGCCGCTCGCCGCTGGCCAC
Source organism: Pseudomonas fluorescens (assembly GCF_019212185.1). Lineage (NCBI taxonomy): Bacteria > Pseudomonadati > Pseudomonadota > Gammaproteobacteria > Pseudomonadales > Pseudomonadaceae > Pseudomonas > Pseudomonas fluorescens. The sequence goes on along the minus strand of NZ_CP078138.1, from coordinate 1,927,203 downwards.
GTCATGCAGATAACCGTCGGGCATGCCGCCATTCCACACCTCCACCGAGCGCCGTTGAAAACTCAGGGACAACAGGGTGGCGCAGCAAAACATGTCCACCGGCAGGATGCGCTTGAGCTTGGCATTCATCTCGCGAAGGATTTCCGCCAGCACGAACCCCTTGGCCGTCATGCCGTAGAACACCTCGGCCAAGGGCATGGCGCCAACCGCCGCCGGCAAGCCATGGCCGGTGAAGTCACCGAGCAGCAGGTGCATATCGCCCGCCGGGGTCAGGGCGGCCAACAGCAAATCACCGTTGAACAGCGCATAGGGCGATTGGGTATAGCGAATGTTCGGCGAACTCAGGCAACCGGAGTGGGCGATCTTGTCGAACACCGCCTTGGCCACCCGCTGCTCATTGAGCAAGTGGTGATGATGCCGGGCAATCTCGTCACGTTGCTCAAGCACAGTGGCCTGTAACCGACGCAATCGATCCATGGCCTTGATCTTGGCCGCCAGCATTACTGGCTTATAGGGCTTTGCCAGAAAATCGTCGCCGCCTGCCTCCAGGCATTGGGCAAGGCCCTGGCTCTGGCTCAGGGAGGTGAGAAAGATGATCGGCACCAGGGTTTCGCCAGCCAATTGCTTGATCTGCCGCGCCGCGTCGAAGCCGTCCATGACCGGCATCATCGCGTCCATCAACACCAACTGCGGGCGCAGTTGCCGATACAACTCGACTGCTTCGGCGCCATCGACCGCCACCAGCACCGCATGCCCAAGGCGCCGGACAATGCTCGCCAACAGCAGGCGATCGGCCGCGCTGTCTTCGGCGATCAGCACCGTCAGGGATTCAAGCGCCGGCATCTGCGGACTCAACTGATGTCGAACAGTTTGTCGAAATTGGAGATGGCGAGGATCTTTCGCACATTCGAACTGCTGTTGATCAGGCACACGTCCGACTCGCCGCCGCCAGCATGATCACGCAGCAACAGGAGCATGCCCAGGGCCGAGCTGTCGAGGTAGGTGACATCTTTGAGATCGACCACCACTGAGCTGCCAGGGCAACGGTCGATGGTTTCGTAGGACGCACGCAATTCCTGGTGCTTGGCGAAGTCGAAGCGCCCCTTGATAGCAATCGTCAGCTTCAATCCGTCCGGTGAAACTTCGGTAATGACTGACATGCAAGAGCTTCCTTGTCTTAGGCAATCGTGTACAAGGTTTAGCACCTGTACAAGGCATCAGCAAGGCAGCCCATCGCCTCGCTGGCACTGATCAGTAGGGATTTTCCCGGGGCAGGCGCTGTGACAGTTCGTCGAGCAGCTTTTGCTCGCGCTTATCCTCCAGTTGCCGGGCTTCGTCGATGTAGCGTTGCACCAGTTTGCGCAACCCCTCGACCCGGGCGTAGGCCTGTTGCCAGCCGTCGCGGGCCTTGTCCAGATTGTTCTGATGCCAGGCCAGACTTTGCCGCTGCTGATCGATGGCGGTGCCCAATTGTCCGAGGAAGCCCTGGTAGCCCAGCAACCACTGACCGGAAACCCCTTCCTTGCCGCGTTCGACCCAGCGCTCCAGGTACTCCAGGCGAAAGCCATCGAGGTCGGCCAGCTTGCTTTCGGCCAGCCGTACCTGGCCCTGGAAATAGCCCAGGCGCTGGGCCGCGGTTTTCTCGGCCTTTTCCGCCATGTCGACTACCGGGGCCAGGCGTGCGGCGCGACTCTGGGCCATGGTCGGTTACCCCCCGGGCGCTGGCGCGAAGATGGTCTCCAGATGACCATGGCTTTCACCGATGCTGATGTTGTCGTTCAGGCCCTGGCGCAAGTAATTGACCATGGCGGGCTGCAGGGCAATCGCGGTGTCGGTCTCGCGATCGCCACCAGGAACATAGGCACCGACGCTGATCAGGTCGCGGCTCTGCTGGAAGCGCGACCACAACTGCTTGAAGTACTGCGCCCGACGCATGTGCTCGGGCGACACCACCGACGGCATGACCCGGCTGATCGAGGCTTCGATGTCGATCGCCGGATAGTGCCCTTCTTCGGCCAGCCGGCGGGACAACACGATATGCCCGTCGAGCACGCCCCGCGCCGAGTCGGCAATCGGGTCCTGCTGGTCGTCGCCTTCGGAAAGCACGGTGTAGAACGCAGTAATCGAACCGCCACCGGCTTCGGCATTACCGGCGCGCTCCACCAGTTTCGGCAGCTTGGCGAACACCGAGGGCGGATAACCCTTGGTTGCCGGCGGCTCGCCTATGGCCAGGGCGATTTCCCGCTGGGCCTGGGCGAAACGGGTCAGCGAGTCCATCAGCAACAGGACGTTCTTGCCCTTGTCGCGAAAATATTCGGCGATGCGCGTGCAGTACATGGCGGCGCGCATGCGCATCAGCGGCGCGTCGTCCGCTGGCGAGGCGACTACCACCGAACGCTTGAGGCCTTCTTCGCCAAGGATATGCTCGATGAATTCCTTGACCTCTCGGCCCCGCTCACCAATCAACCCGACCACGATGATGTCGGCCTCGGTGAAGCGGGTCATCATGCCCAGCAGCACACTCTTGCCCACGCCGGTACCGGCGAACAGGCCCAGGCGCTGGCCGCGACCCACCGTCAATAATCCGTTGATCGAGCGAATGCCGACGTCCAGCGGCTGGCTGATGGGGTCGCGGTTCAGCGGGTTGATCGTCGGACCGTCCAGCGGCACCCAGTCCTCGGCCTTCATCCCACCCTTGCCATCCAGCGCACGACCGGCGCCATCGAGCACCCGACCGAGCATGCTCATACCCATCGGCAGGCGACCGTTATCGGCCAGCGGCACCACGCGGGCACCAGGGGCGATACCAGCAACACTGCCCACCGGCATCAGGAATATCTTATTGCCGGAGAAGCCCATGACTTCGGCTTCGACCTCGACCGGGTGATAGCTGTCGTCATTGATCACCCGGCAACGACTGCCCATGGCGGCACGCAAGCCTTCGGCTTCGAGGGTCAGGCCGACCATGCGCAGCAGGCGCCCTTCGAGGATCGGCTGGCCAGGCAGATCGATGGCCTCGGCATAGCTGCCCAGGCGCTTGGCGAAACTGGTGCGATCAAGGCGCATCGGACGGGTCCGGGGCTTTCGTCAGATCCAGGTGCAGGTCCGCCGGCGCCGGGTGCAGGGATTGCTCGTGCAATTGATCGAGCAATTGCGCGGTGGCTTGGGTGATACGCGTCTCTACCGTGGCGTCGATGCGGCTGTGCTCGGTTTCGACCCGGCAACCACCGGGCAACAGCGCCTCGTCCTCGACGATGCGCCAGGTTTCTTCATGGCGTTCACGCAGCGCCTTGACTTGGGCAAAGTCCTGCGGATTAACGTACAGGCGCACGTTATCCACCCCCAGCGGCAGCAGCTTGAGGGCCTCGCGCATGACATGTTCGATCTGCGACGAATCCATCGCCAACTCACGCTGGATCACTTGCCGGCTGATGTGCTGGACCAGCACCACCAGGCCTTTTTCGATTTGCGTGTCCTGCTCGGCGATCGGCTCGAAGAGGTTTTTCATCAGCGACTCAAGGCTGGCCAGTTTGGCGCTCAACGCGACTTCAGCCTCCTGACGGACCTTGAGCGTGGTGCTGTGAAAACCTTCTTTTTCCCCGGTGGCAAAGCCTTCGTTCCAGGCTTCCTGGCGAATACTTTCGAGCTCTTCGAGGGTCAGTGGCTGGACTTCTTCCAGCGGCACTTCCTCGACTTCCGGCGGCTCGGGCTCGGGTTCCGGCTCGGGCTCAGGGACAAACGGGTCGAAACTGGGCAGAGACCAGCGGTCGAAGCCCTCGACATCCCGCGCGCGAATCAGGTCGCTGGGCGCCTCATCATTCTTGGCTACCATAGGATCAGATCATTTCCTCGCCGCCCTTGCCGCCGAGCACAATCTCTCCGGCTTCGGCCATACGGCGGGCGATGGTGAGAATTTCCTTCTGTGCAGTCTCGACGTCGCTGACGCGCACCGGGCCCTTGGCCTCGAGGTCGTCGCGCAGCAGTTCGGAAGCCCGCTTGGACATGTTCTTGAAGATCTTCTCCTTGACCCCTTCGTCCGAGCCCTTGAGGGCCAGCACCAGCACGTCGGAGGAGACTTCGCGCAACAGCGCCTGGATGCCACGGTCGTCGACGTCGGCGAGGTTGTTGAACACGAACATCAGGTCTTCGATCTGACCGGACAGGTCTTCGTCGACTTCGCGGATCGAGTCCATCAACTGGCCTTCGATCGAGCTGTCGAGGAAGTTCATGATGTCGGCAGCGCGCTTGATCCCGCCCAGCGTGGTGCGCGAGGCGTTGGAATTGCCGGAGAACTGCTTCTCGAGAATCTGATTGAGTTCCTTGAGTGCCGCCGGTTGCACGGTGTTCAGCGACGACACGCGCAGGATGATGTCCAGGCGCACCTTGTGATCGAAGTTGCCGAGCACCTCGCCAGCCTGGTCGGGGTCGAGGTAGGCGACGACGATGGCCTGGATCTGCGGGTGCTCGTAGCGGATCACATCCGCCACCGCGCGCGGCTCCATCCACTTAAGGCTGTCCAGGCCGCTGGTGTTGCCACCCAGCAGGATCCGGTCGATCAGGCCGTTGGCCTTGTCCTCGCCGAGGGCCTGGGTCAGCATCTTGCGGATATAACCGTCGGAGCCAACGCCGAGGCTGGTCTGGTCGCCGACGATGTCGACGAACTCGCTCATCACCTGCTCGACCTGTTCGCGATGGACATTGCCCATCTGCGCCATGGCCACGCCGACCCGCTGCACCTCTTTCGGGCCCATGTGCCGCAGCACTTGGGCGGCATCGGTTTCACCCAGGGACAGCAGCAGGATCGCGGCTTTGTCGACCCGGCTGAGTTTGGCGATCGCGGCTCGGTTATCACTCATCTGCGTTAATCCACTCTTTCACGACCTGGGCCACACGACCCGGGTCTTCGGCCACCAGGCTCTTGATTGCATTCAACTGAGCGTCATAGCCTTCGCTCGGGCTTGGCAGCAGGATGCTTTGCGGACCGCCGAGGCTGACCCGGTCGTTGCCCAACTCGCCATCCAGGCCACCCATGCCACCCAGTTCGGCGTCGCTGCCGATGCCGGCCAACTGGCGACCCTTGCCGCCGCCGGTGATGTTGTTCAGCACCGGACGCAGCACGCCGAACACCAGCACCAGGATAAACAGCACGCCGACCACCTGCTTCACCACGTCCCAGAACCACGGTTGGGAGTAGAACGGGATTTCGGCGATGACTTCCCCGCGCTCGGCGGAGAACGGTACGTTGATCACACTGACACTGTCGCCACGGCTGGCGTCGAAACCGACGGCGTCCTGCACCAGCCGGGTGAAGCGCGCCAATTCATCGGCGCTCCACGGCGCGCGGCTGGTTTCGCCATTGGCCGCGTTGACCTTGACCTGATCGTCCACCACCACCGCCACCGACAGTCGATTGAGACGGCCTTGCTGCTGCTTGGTGTGGCTGATGGAACGGTCGAGTTCGAAGTTCTTGGTCGACTGCTGGCGCTTGTCCGCCGGATAAGGCGCGAGCATCGGCTGGCCGGTGGCCGGGTCCATGATCTGCTGGCCGTTGGCGTCGAGCAGTGGCTGGCCGGGCTGCACCATGCCGCCGGCTGCCGCGGCACCACCAGTGGTCTGCGGTGCCGAGGCCGGTGCCGGTGGCTGATTGCTCAGGGCGCCGGGCACACCTTGTGGGCCATTGCTGGCGGTGCGTTGTTCGCTGGTCGATTGCTCGCTGCGCAGCGCCGGCTGATCCGGGTTGAACTGCTCGGAGGTCGACTCGACCGCGCTGAAATCGATATCGGCGGAGACTTCCGCCTTATAGCGATCATTGCCCAGCACCGGTTGCAGGATGTTGTGCACCCGCTGGGTGAGCATGCCTTCCATGCGCCGGCTGTAGTCGAACTGCTTGCCGGCCATGGTCAGCGCGGAGGTTTCCGCCTGGTCGGAGAGCAAGGTGCCCTTCTGGTCGACCACGGTGATTTGCGATTTGCTCAGCTCAGGAACGCTGGTGGCGACCAGGTTGACGATGGCCACTACCTGGCTTGGCTCCAGCGAGCGTCCGGAATACAGCTCCACCAGCACCGAGGCGCTGGGCTTGCGTTCGTCACGCACGAACACCGAGCTTTTCGGAATTGCCAGGTGCACACGGGCGGCCTTGACGTTGTTCAGGCTGGAAATGGTCCGCCCCAGTTCGCCTTCGAGGCCGCGACGGTAACGGGTCGCCTCCATGAACTGACTGGTGCCCAGGCCCTGGTCCTTGTCGAGAATCTCGAAACCGATATTGCCGTCGGTGGGCGTGACACCGGCCGCGGCCAGTTTCAAACGCGCACGCGGCAGGTCGTCGGCCTTGACCAGCAAGGCGCCGGAATTGGGTTCGACGGTGTAAGGAATGTCGGCAGTGGCCAGGGTGTCCATGACCTGCTTGGCATCCATCCCCGCCAGACTGCCGTACAGCGGCCGATAATCGGGCTGTTGCGACCACAGCACCACGGCAAAACCAATCGCCACGCTGGCTGCCAGGCCGACCAACAGGCCGACCTGACGCAACATGGTCATCTCGGAAAGGTTTTCCAGGAAGGACAAGCCGAACAGCGGTGGCTTGCCGTCCGCTGCATTGGCCTTGGCCGGAACGTTATCGGCGACTGCTTCTGCCATGAGTCAATCTCGTCCTTAAACCGGCATCTGCATGATGTCTTGGTAAGCCTGGACCAACTTGTTGCGGACCTGGGTCAGCGCCTGGAACGACACGCCGGCCTTTTCCTTGGCGATCATTACGTCCGTCAGGTCGACACCGCTCTTGCCGATCTCGAACGCCGTGGACAACTGGGTCGAGGCCTGTTGGGTGGCGTTGACCTTGTTCACCGCCTGACCCAGCATGTCGGCAAAGCTGCTCCCCGCCTCTTGCGGCGCGGCAACGGCTTTTGGTGCGGCCATGGCGTCCATTTGCATGGCGCGCATGTCCAGCATCAACCGATTAAATTCAATTCCTTGGCTCATGACTGCTCTCTCTGACGACCCGCAATTTTTTGACACTCACGCAGCGGGTAGGGAGGTGTTAGCAACAAGGGTGCCAGCTCGATGACGGGGTTTGAAAAACGCTGCTGGGATTGCCGTCAAATACCTGACCAGTTGCACGCGGGGGACGGCGATCTACTGTAGGAGCGAGTCGGCTCCGGGCGGCGTTCCGACGAAGAGCCTGAGGGCGCCGCGTACATTCAGGATGCCCGTGTCATCGTTGACGACCATCGCGAGCAGGCTCGCTCCTACAGGGATCTCACCACCCACAGAATCCGCGTGTATCGCAGAAGCGGCATCACTCACGTCGCAAACAAATACCCCTCCACATCCATCCCTGCATCGCGCATCTGCGCCAGCTTGTAGCGCAAGGTACGCGGGCTGATGCCCAGCCGTTCGGCAGCTTCCTTGCGCCGCCCGCGTTCGGCGCGCAGGGTGTCGATAATCATCTGGAATTCCCGGCGGCGCAGGTCGTCGCCCAGCGCACCGGCGGACTCAGCCTCGACCGCCGCCGGGCGTGCCGCCATCGTGCTCGGCGCAATCACCGGCAACGGTGCACAGGCCACCGGTCCGGACAGGCAGAAGTCCTGCGGCTCGATCACTCCGCCCTGCTGCAGAATCAGCGCACGCTGGATGGCGTTGTCCAGCTCACGCACGTTACCTGGCCACGGATAGCCGACCAGGCATGCCTGCGCCTGTTTCGAGAGCCTGGCGTGGGCGTGCTGCATTTTATTGACGTGCTTGGCCAGCAGGCGTTCGGCCAGCGGCAGAATATCGGCGGTGCGTTCGCGCAACGGGCGCCAGGCCAGTGGGAACACCGAGAGCCGATAGTAGAGGTCTTCGCGAAAGCGTCCCGCCGCCACTTCGCCAGCGAGGTCACGGTTGGTGGTCGCGACCACACGAATATCCAGAGTGATCGGCTTGCGCGCCCCGACCCGCTCGACTTCACGCTCCTGCAACACCCGCAGCAACTTGGCCTGCAGGCCCAGGGGCATTTCCGAGATCTCGTCGAGGAGGATGGTGCCGCCATCGGCCTGTTCGAATTTGCCGGCCTGGGCGGCGATGGCCCCGGTGAAAGCGCCCTTTTCATGACCGAAGAGCGTCGCCTCGAGCATGTTGTCCGGAATCGCCGCGCAGTTGATCGCAATGAACGGCTGACTGGCACGTCGCGAATGTTGGTGGATGTAGCGAGCCAGCACCTCTTTGCCGGTGCCCGATTCGCCGGAAATCAGCACCGTCGAATCGCTGCGCGCAACCCGCGCCGCTAACTCGAGCAATTGCGCACTGGCCGGCTCGAATGCCACCGGGCCCTCGCAGCTGTCCAGGCCACCCAAGGCATGCCGTTCCACCAGATCAAGGAGCGCCCTGGGCTCAAACGGCTTGACCAGATAATCCGCCGCGCCCTGGCGCATCGCGTCCACTGCACGCTCGACCGCGCCGTGGGCGGTCATCAACAACACCGGCAACTGTGGATGCCGGACCCGCAGCGCACTGAGCAATTGATGGCCATCCATGCCCGGCATGTTGACGTCGCTGACCACCAGATTGAACGGCTCTTGTGCCGCCCGCTCCAGCGCTTCCTCAGCCGAACCGACCGCACAGTAGTCATGACCGCCCAACAACAGCGTGTCGGCCAATGCCTCACGCAGCGCACGGTCGTCTTCGACCAACAGAACCTTGATTGCCATGCCTTACTCCATGCCTTGCGTATTGCTGAACAACGGCAGGAGCAACAGCGCACAGGTGCCGCGACCGGGCCGCGAGCGCAGTTGCAATTGTCCCTGGTGCGCCCGCGCCACAGCCTTGACCACGGTCAGGCCAAGGCCGGTGCCATTGGTCTTGGTGGTGAAAAAGGGTTCGCCCAGACGCTCAAGCACCGCCGCATCGATGCCGCCGCCATTGTCACTGACACACAGGCGCAGGCTATTGCCCCGGGCATACAGGTGCACCTTCAGGCGCAGCGATGCGTCGCCGGCCTGGATGGCGTTTTCCAACAAATTAAGCAGCGCACCCACCAAGGTGTCGCGATTGCATAGCAGCTCGCCGACATGGGCGTCGCACTGCCAGCGCAGCGGCACGTCCTGGACATGGGTTTGTGCCGCCGCCTGCAGCGACTGCATCAGCGCCTTCGGGGTAACGCGATCGGTCAACGGCAATTCGCCGCGGGCGAACACCAGCATGTCGCGCACCTGATGTTCCAGCTCGTGCAGACGCTCCTTGAGGCGCCCAGCAAAACGCTGCTGGGTCGCCAGCGGCAGCGCCTGCTCAGTCAGATGACTGGCGTAAAGCAGAGCGGCGGACAGCGGTGTGCGGATCTGGTGCGCCAGCGAGGCGACCATTTTCCCCAGCGATGACAAGCGCTCGTGGCGCGCCAATTGATCCTGCAGGTGACGGGTTTCAGTCAGGTCATTGAGCAGCACCAACTGCCCCGGCTCGGCATCCAGGGAGCGCGTGGCAATCGACAGGCGCCGCCCGTCCTTCAGGGAAATTTCATGGCCGTCGTCTTCACGAGGAGCAAAACAGCGGGCGATGACGTGGCGCCACAACTCGCCCTGCAACGGCAGCCCCAGCAGTTCGCACGCCGCCGGATTGGCCTCGCCGACAATACCCTGGCCGTCGATGACGATGACGCCACCAGGCAACAGGTCGAGAAGGTTTTGCAGACGATTGGCCAGGCGCTCTTTTTCCGCCAGTTCTTGCATGCGCTGGGCGCTGACCACCGCCAACTCGCCCTTGAGCTCGGTCACCCGGGCTTCCAGCAGGCTGTAGGAATCGGTGAGCTGGCTCGACATCTGATTGAACAGCGCGAACGCTTGCTCTAGGCCCAGCCGGCTGGCCTGCTCCGGGCTGGACGCATCGAGGGCTGAAGAGATGGGGGCGGCGTGGGGCATCGTGCTCTCTCGCTTGGCTGACCGTCAGTGAAACGGACCGTTGCGAGGGCTGTAGCAATACCCGTGCCGAAAAAAAACCGCTGACTCATCAGCGGTTTGTAAAACAGGCGTCAATCGTCCGCCTGTTCGTCTCCTTCGCGCCGGCTCATGCCGTACTTGCGCATCTTCTCCACCAGGGTGGTGCGACGGATACGCAGGCGCTCGGCAGCGCGAGCCACGATGCCATTGGCATCGTCCAGCGCCTGCTGGATCAGACCCTGCTCGAGGCCACCGAGGTAGTCCTTGAGGTCCAGGCCTTCGGGTGGCAGCAAGGCGTTGGCAGTGAAGTCCGGGGCATGGCCGTTGATGGCCACCCGCTCTTCGAGATCGCTGCGCAGGCTGTCGACCATCTGCTCGTCTTCATCGTCGACGTAGCGGAATTTCTTCGGCAGCTCGACCACGCCAATCACCCCGTACGGATGCATGATCGCCATGCGCTCCACCAGGTTGGCCAGCTCGCGAACGTTGCCCGGCCAGCCGTGACGACACAGCGACATGATCGCCGCCGAGTTGAAGCGAATCGAACCGCGCTTCTCGTGCTCCATGCGCGAGATCAGCTCGTTCATCAGCAACGGGATGTCTTCGACGCGTTCACGCAGCGGCGCCATTTCAATCGGGAACACATTGAGGCGGTAGTAAAGGTCTTCGCGGAAGCTGCCGACCTCGATCATGCTCTCGAGGTTCTTGTGGGTCGCGGCGATGATGCGCACATCGACGCTCTGGGTCTTGTTGCTGCCCACGCGCTCGAAGGTGCGCTCCTGCAACACGCGCAGCAGCTTGACCTGCATCGGCAGCGGCATGTCGCCGATTTCGTCGAGGAACAGGGTGCCGCCGTTGGCCAGTTCGAAACGCCCGGCACGGCTGGTGATCGCCCCGGTAAAGGCGCCCTTCTCGTGGCCGAACAATTCGCTTTCGAGCAACTCGGCCGGGATCGCGCCGCAGTTGACCGGCACGAACGGCGCGTCGCGACGCTTGGAGTGATAGTGCAGGTTACGTGCGACCACTTCCTTGCCCGTGCCCGACTCACCGAGAATCAGCACGCTGGCATCGGTATCGGCCACTTGCTGCATCATCTGGCGCACGTGCTGGATCGCCCGGCTGGTGCCGACAAGGCTGCGGAACAGGTTGGGCTCGCGATGGCGACCGCGCTCGCGGGCCTGGTCGTACATCTCGCGATAGACCTGGGCACGGTGCAGGGAATCGAGCAACTTGCTGTAGCTGGGCGGCATTTCCAGGGTCGACAGCACCCGGCGACGCTGGTCGTCCGGCAACTCGACGGAAGAATTATCGCCCATCAGCAAAATTGGAAGGAACTCATCCCAGCTTGCCAGTGTCTTTAACAGAGCCGACAACGAACCAGGTGCATTGACCGTCCCGATCAGGACGCAGATGACTTCACGACTAGACGACAAAGAGCCGACAGCCTGCTGCCAGTCATGGCTACCGCAGGGTAAATTTTCTTCCCCAAGAAAATTTAAGATCACCGCCAGGTCGCGGCGGCGCACGCTATCGTCATCAATCAGCAGAATTTTGGTTTCACGCCACATGCAATAGCAACTTCCCTAGTCAACTCAATGCCCAAATGAGAGGCAAGCTAGACGCCTGCAGGCACGGTAAGCCTTATAGACGTCTGAATTCCGCAAACAGCCACTAGTTAAGTCAAAAAACCGCGCAGAGTCAAATTTATGGCGCAGGTGCCCGGACAAACTGATTAACCAAAGCGTTAACCGAACAGATGGTAAACCTTTGTGGCACCCTTCGCTTGTCTCATCTGCGCCATTTCGTCGACTACTGCCTGACGCTCATCCTTCGCCACCTCGAGCAACTGCTTGTAGACCAACAGCAGGCTCTCGAGATTTTCCCGCAGCGCCTGCTCATCGACCGGCGCCTCACTGAGCACTTCGTCGACACAACTGCGGCAGGCGACGTCCAATTCGCCAATCGCCGTCCAGTTGCGCTCGGCCAATGCATCGACCAGGGCTTCACGGGTTTGTTCAATGCGTTGCAGGGCTTGGCTCATGCCTTCATCCTCAGGCCCCAGGGCCTATTGCGCGACCTCTTGCGTCGCGATCGCGTCCCAACCACTTTTCAGGGTGATCAGCAGGCGCGCAACTTCGTCGATGATTTCCGGGTCATTGCTGATGTTGGCCTTCAGCAGCTGGGCGCTCATGTAGTCATAGAGACTGGCCAGTTGCTGGATGCTCGCCGGATCCTCGGCCTTCTCTTCATCCAGGCCCTGGCGCAGGCCGGTGATGATGTCGATGGACTTGCTGATCATCAGGCATTTGTGCGCAACATCCCCGCGCTCCAACGCGCCTTTGGCCTGAGCCAGGCGATCAAGCCCACCCTCGTACAGCATCTGGATCAGCCGATGCGGCGTGGCCTCGGAGATCTGCGCGTGGGAATTGACCTTCTGGTACGCACGAAGGGCTTTCATTGGGTTCATGTTGCTACCTCGGTACAGGCCACAGGCGAATGATTGGGTGCTTACCAGTTTTTCGACTGTCGCTACTAAAACTTTAGATGCGGACACAGGCTTGACGGAGTGTTTGAGCACCCCGCACTTATCAGTCCGACTTCGGATTGTTCAGCGAGTTGAGCGTGGTCATGATGCTGGAACTGCTGGCGTTGAGTTGGGCGATCATGGTGTCCATCGCGGTGTATTTAGCGCTCAACGTTTTCTCCAGGGCCTCCATGCGCCGATCCAGTTCAGCCTGCTGGGTGGTGAGGTCGGTCAACTTGGTGTTGAGGTCCGTCACCCGCGTCGCCAGGGATCCGGTAGTCCCCACATAGGACTCGGTCGCCTTGTTCATGCGCGCCACCAAACCGGTATCGCCAGTAAACATCTTGGCGATGTCAGTCGCGCCCTTGACCACGGCCTTGTCCCACGTCTTGTCATCCAGGCTCAGCAGGCCGGTTTTCAAGTCTGTGGTGACGCCCATCTGCGCCAGGCTGCCCACCGAACCCGACCCCGTGCTGTTGACCAGTTCGCTACGCAGACTGTTGACCAGTTGGCGCATCGATGCGTCGCCGGTCAGCGCTCCCGCAGTGGTGGTCGAAGAGTCGCCGGTAGCAGTGACCTTGGTCTGGGTGTTGATACTGGTCATCAGAGCGTTATAGGCAGTGACGAAAGACTGGACCGAAGTCTTCAGCGTGTCGGTGTTACTCGCCACGTTGATGGTGATCGGCTTGTCCTTGTCGCTGGCGACCAAGTCCAGAGTCACGCCGCTGATAGCAGCCGTCACCTTGTTGCTGGTGGACTCCATCGCGATACCGTCGATGGTGTACTTGGCATTCTGCGCTGGAGCGCCCTTGTCATAGCCCTGGACCAGATCCGAATCACCGCTGAGGGTGATATCGGTGTCCACACCTGTGGTGTTGGAGCCAATCACCAGACGCCCGCCATTGGCATCGGTCAAGACGTTGGCGCTGATGCCCTGGGCCGAAAGCTGGGTGTTGATCGACTCGCGAACTTCTTTCAGGGTCGCGCCAGCGGGCACCAGCACATCGTAGCTTTTGTCGCCCTGATTGATCGTCAAGGTCTGGTCGGCACCGCTGGAGTTCGCCGAACCTGTTGCGCCGCCGGCAAATACCTTGCTGGTGACTTTCGAGGCGGTCGCCAGCTCGCTGACCACCACCACGTACTTGCCGCTGGAGGCGCCATCGCCAAGGGTGACCTTGACGTTCTTGTCTTCGGACGAGGTCGCGGCGAGGCCGTTGAAGGCGGACACGTTGTTCAACTTGGCGATCGCCGTCCGGTAGGTCTCCAGCGCACTCTTCACCGTGCCGACGGCCGAAAGCTTGATCGTCGTGTCTTTCTGCTGATCGGTGATCTGGGTTTGCTTGGGCGCCTTTTCAGCCCCCACCAACGCCTTGACGATGGCCTGGGTGTCGTAGCCCGAACCGGGGCCGGAAATCGTTGAACTCGCCATGAGTAGTCTCCTTGTCCTGTGGCTGCCGCTTTATTGGCGCGTGCGCACGTTAGCGGCAGTCAGAATCATATTTCGTGCCAGCTCACACCTTGCTCTGGAACAGCAGGCTGCTGGCATCGCTCAGATTCTGCGCCAGCTTCAGCGCGGTCTCCGATGGAATCTGTCGAATCACTTCACCGCTGTCGGTGGCGATCACTTTGACCACGACCTGGCCGGTGGTGTCATCGATGGAAAAATCAAGGTTGCGCTGACTCGCCTGGACAAACTCGCGAATGTCGGTCACCGCCTTTTCCAGCGCCACGCGTTGCGGCTCTTCGCTGACCTGCCCCTCCGCTTCTTTCGCAGGCCTGGCCTGCTGCGCCTGGACAGCGCCGGGCTGTGGGGTGCCAGCGTGATAAGACGGGTTCAGCTTGATGCTCATGTCCATGTCATCACCTCATAACCGAAAAAACGGAAGGGCACGTACGCGCCCTTCCGTTAGTTAACCGCGGCCGATGTTACTGAAGCAGCTTCAGTACAGCGGATGGCAGTTGGTTAGCCTGGGACAGGATCGCAGTGGAAGCCTGTTGCAGGGTTTGTTGCTTGGTCAGTTCAGCGGCTTCGGAAGCGAAGTCGGCGTCTTCTACACGACCTTTGGAGGCAGTGGAGTTCTGCGAAATGCTCTGCAGGTTGGCCACGGTGCTGGCGAAACGGTTTTGCACCGCACCCAGCTGCGAACGCTGGCTGTCGATCTGCTGCATGGCGCCGTCCAGTGCCTGGATCGCTTGCTGCGAGCTGGCAGCACTGAGGATGCTCAGGTTGGAAACGGTGGTTTCCAGGGTGGTGGAAGAAGTAGTACCGGAAGTCAGACCCAGAGCGGTCAGGCCGGTGCCAGCGCTGCCGTCGGCGATGACGATGTCTTTCTTGGAGAACAGGCCCAGGGTGCCGTCCGAGTTCTTGCTGGCAGTTACGCCGGTGCTTGCACTGTTGATCGAGGAAACGATCGCATCAGTGGTGTCACCTTTCTTGAACTTGACTTCAACGCCGTTCAAGCTGATCGAAGTGTCGGAACCCAGCTTGGCTTGCGAAGTACCCGAGGTCAGACCCAGAGTCGACAGCGCGCCGCTGCTGACGTTTTTCAGGACAACGTCGTTGCCGTCTTCCGAGGTCACCTGGATGCGACCGTCTTTGCCGATGGTGGCGCTGCCGATACCAGTAATTGCGTCGATGTCGCCCAGAACGCTATCAATGTCCGCGCCAGCAGCCCAGGTCACGTCTTTGCCGTTGACATTGACGGTGCCGCCTTGCCCCAGCAAGGTGGTGCCGTCGCTGACGGCGGAAGGAATTTTGCCACCAGCAGCAATGGCGGTCATACCTACAGCCGTGAGGTCAGCCGCTGCACCGGTAACTTCCAGAGTGGAAGTCGAATTGATGGTCAGTTGGTCGGTGGCATCGTCCCAGGACGCAGTCACACCAGAAATGCCCGCATCATTCAGCTTTTGAGCAACATCATCACCCAGGTCGCCGGATGCGAAGTCTACCTTGGTGCCGTTAACAGTAATCGAAGCTGCTGCAGCCAAACCAGTACCTGCAGCAGCAACGTTCAGGGCCGCTACAGCTGTACCAGTACCGGTCGAACCACCCAATACCGAACCAGTAGCGGTAGCAGTCAGACCAGCCATCGCCTTGCCGTTTACAGTGGCTTCGCTGTACTCGCCTTTCAGAGCGGTAGCGCTGATGTCGGTCATGCCGAACGAGATGGTTTCGTTGGCGTTGGCGCCGATCTGGAAGGCGATGTTGCTGAACGAACCGTCCAGCAGGTTACGACCACCGAAAGTGGTGGTGTTGGCGATACGGGTCAGTTCGCCGACTTTCGCGGTGAATTCCTGCTGCAGGGACACACGGTCAGCGTCGCTTTTATCACCGTTCGCAGACTGCAAAGCCAGCTCACGCAGACGCTGCAGGGTGTTGGTGGATTCTTGCATGGCGCCTTCAGCGGTCTGTGCGATCGACACGCCGTTGTTGGCGTTGGCGATGGCAACGTTCAGACCTTTAACCTGGTTGCCCAGACGGTTGGCGATCTGCATGCCAGCGGCGTCGTCCTTGGCGCTGTTGATTTTCAGGCCCGAGGACAGACGGTTCATCGAGTTGCTCAAAGCGTCGGAAGCCTTGTTCAGGTTTTTCTGAACGCCCAGGGAGGTGATGTTGGTGTTTACAGATAAAGCCATGACGAATTCCTCGTTGGTTGGGTGCTGCGGCTTCCGGCCCTGGCAACCGCCGGGTGTGGCCTAGAGAACCTTCGTAATAGTTATCGTCGTGAAAGCACTTTGCTTGAGGGGTTTTTTGCAAATTTTTGGTGGCAGGGTGCCAGCCCTTTGATTTCAAGGGTTTACAGGCAGAAAACTGACGTCAATAAAATGCAAAGCGCCCGAGAGTTTTCACTCCCGGGCGCTTTGCCTTGAGGCCGGTGCAGTAGAGGATCAAGGACGATGGAGAATCGCCGAACCCCAGGACAGGCCTACACCAAACCCGCTGATCGCCACCCGCCTCCAGCTGGAGGCGAACATGTGCTTTTCCAGCAGCAGCGGAATGCTCGACGACACGGTGTTGCCGGTCTCGACCATGTCCTTGATGAACTTCTCCGGCTCGCCTTCGAAGCGCCGAGCCACGGCGTCGACAATGGCCGCGCTGCCTTGGTGAATGCAGAAGGCGTCAATGTCTTCGGACTTGAGGTCCGAGTCGCTCAGCAGTTCGTGCAAATGCGCCGGCACTTTGAGCAGGGCAAAGTTGAACACCTGGCGACCATTCATGAAGAACACGCCGTCGCTGACTTTCAGGTGCGGTGCGCCGGAACCGTCGGTGCCGAACTTGGCCTTGCCCAGTTGCCAGGCAGCGTCTTCGCCCATCCAGGTGGCGGTGGCCGCATCACCGAAGAGCATGGTGGTGTTGCGGTCTTCCGGGTCGACGATCTTCGAGTACGGATCGGCGGTGATCAGCAGGCCGTTCTTCAAGCCTGCGGCTTCCATGAAGCCCTTGATCGCGTACAGGCCGTAGACGTAACCGGAGCAACCCAGGGAGACGTCGAACGCGGCGACGCGAGTCGACAGGCCGAGCTTGTCCTGAACAATGGCGGAGGTGTGGGGCAAGCCCTCCTCGTCGCCATTCTGCGTGACCACGATCAGTACATCGATGGCCTGGCGGTCGAGTTGCGGGTTGCTGGCGAACAAGGCGTTGGCCGCCTCGACGCACAGATCGGAAGTTTCCTGGCCAGCATCCATGCGCGGCAGAAACGCCGAGCCAATCTTGCCCAGAATGAATTCTTCATCCTTGGCGAATTTTGCGCCCTGCGCGTAGTTATCAAGCCCGTTCACTGGCACGAAACTGGCGATGCTTTTTATGCCAATCATTGTGGCTTCCCAAAACAGAATAACTGGAGATCACCGCTCGCACGATCGAGAGGCACTGATAACAAAGGGGTCCGACGCCGAAACAGACGCCAGACACGGGTGCCGAATCCATGAAAATCAACCCAGCAACTACCGGGCACCCGTCCCACTCGTTTCACACGATACAGTGAAGATGCCCTTTATGACTCATAGGTCACTCTATTTTGTGGGCAATGGGCAAAACAGTTGCCGGACGGGAAAGCTGCAGACGGCCGAATGCCGCCGAAAAACTTGTGTCGGCTGAGGGACTTGAAGACCGGAAAGGAACAGTGCGGCAAGGATGACCGGCCGTCACTGCGCACAGTGCCGACCGGTATTGAGGCGGGATCAGAGCTTGTTGAACAGGGTCAACTGGGAAATCTTCACAAATGCCAATTGCGAGGCTTCAAGCATAGCTTTCTGAAACGCCAGCTGGATCGAGGCGCTGGCCATGTCGGTGTTGCCAATGGCCGAAGTAGTCGAGTCGTTGGCCAGGCCCAGGCTGATGTTTTCGTTGGCCTGGATATCGATGGTCTTCAGCCGGGCGCCGATCGAGCCCCGTGCGTTATCAATCCCGGCACTGGCGTTCTGCAGGTTGCCAATGGCCGAGTTGATCGCGTTCTTCTGCTTCTGCTGGGCAACCAGGTCGCCATCGCTCGGCATGGCCAGGGCCTCGCGCAACTGGCTAATGGTATCCAGCGCGCTTTGGGTCTGGTGGTTGTTGGCGCCGATGACAAACTGATCACCAGACTTGACCGCTCCATTGAAGTCGAACTTGACCCCGGCAGCGGTCAGCGAGTCGCCAGCGGCACTCAGGCTGCCCTTGCTGATCGCCTTGCTGTTGCCGGTCAACGGCTGGGAGTAGATTTCATAGTCGGTGTCGCTGATGAATTTGATCACCGCACCGTTGCTCGGGAAGCTATCGCCGTAGGCCTTGGCATCGACCACGCTGGAGCCGGTGATTTGCGCCGTCGAAGGATTGCTCGGCGTGCGCGACGCGTTGAAGCTGTCGGGCTTGGCTTCGAGGGTGAAGACCTTGCCCGCCACCGCAGCGTCCCGGTCCGCCGCAGCCACATCATCGAGGTTCAGGCTGATGTCGAACTTGACCCCGCGCAGGCTGACGCTGTGGGCGCCCTCCTTGCTGGCGTCAAAGGTGCCATTGCCGGGCACTTCCGAGGTCACGTCCTTGCCGGTGGCATCCTTGAGGATGTACTGAGTGCTGCTGGTGAACTCCAGGCTGTACGGTTGGCCGTCGGCAAAGCTTTTGTTGTAAGTCTGATTGGAGGTGATCAGGCCGTCCGAGACCGTGACCTTGCCGTCATTCACCGACGGCGGCTGCAGCGTGGCCTGGGTACGCCCGGTATTCAGCGCACCTTCCATGATGCTCTTGGCGGTGTCACTGGAGGCCATGCTCAGGGTGTCGGATATCTTCAGGTTGAGTTGCGTGTCATCGCCCTGGTAGGTGTAGGTGCCGTCGTTGTTGCGCACATAAGGCGCAACGTCGGTCTTGGAGCCGGAAAACAGGTAATTGCCGGACTCGTCCTTGCTGTTGAGCAGGCTGAACACCTGCTCCTCGATATTGCCCAGCTCGTCGGCGATGGATTTGCGATCGGCGTCGCTGATCACTCCGCCACCGGACTGAATGGCCAACTCACTGACCTTCTGCAAGGCGGTGTTGATGCTGTCGAGCACACTTTCCTGATTGGTCAGGGCCGACTTGATGCTGTTCATGTTGCCCGCGTACTGCAGCAGGGTGTCTTTCTGCTGCTGCAGCTGCAGCAGGCGGGCCGCGCCGACAGGATCATCCGCCGCCGTCTGGACACGTACGCCTGAGTCGATCTGATCCTGAGTCTTGACCACCGACGAGAAGTTGTTCTGGTACTTGGCAGTACTGGTCTCAAAGAACTGGGCCGTGGAGATACGCATCGTCGATGACTCCCTTAAAGACTGTTGATCAGTGTCGTGAATGTGTCTTGCGCGACCTTGATGATCTGCGACGACGCGGTGTAGTACTGCTGGAACTTGACCAGGTCGCTGGCCTCTTCATCGAGGTTGACCTGGGACACCGAACTGCGACTGGATTTGGCATACTCCAGCGCGGCGCTGTTGGCGGTGCCATCGACGCTGGCCTGGCTGGCCTTGCCGCCGACCGTGGACACCAGGTGGCTGTAGGCGCCGCCCATGCTCATCCCGGCACTGGCGCCGCTGACGCCGACGGTGGCCTTGTTTTGCAGGGCCAGCAGTTCGTTGGCGTTGCGGTTGTCGGCCTTACCGTCCTTGTTGAACTTGATATCAAAACTGTCGCCCTTGCCCGGCGAGCCGCTGATGGTGGTGTCGAAGCCGATGGTCTTGTTGCTGCCATCAGGGTTCTTCACCGGATTGCCGGCGGCATCCAGCACCGGCACGTTGATCGTGACCTTGTTGGACTGACCCGGAACAATGCTGCCGGTGCCGATTTCGTCGCCCGCCTCGTTCAGCACCCGATAGGTCTGGGTACCGTCCTTGGCTGCGTCAAACGCGATGCGCACCGGCATCGCGCCCTCAATCTGGCCCTGCAACTGGCTCAGGTCGGCACCACCATAAATGTCCAGCATCGACGACAGGTTCGGCGCGCTCAATACGCCCGAACCACTGTTGGAGCTGCCCTTGTCCGCCACCAAGGGTGCGGCGAACGCCAGCTTGTTCGGGTCTTTCAACTGCACCGCCATGTCGCTGGCACCGGTGCGGGTCGGGCTGACCTTGAAGCTGTCGCCGGCACTCAGGCCACCGCCGTTGAGCTTGAGACTGAAGCCGTCGATCATGTCCGGCGGATTCTTGGTCACATCGAACGGGCCCAGGGTGGTGCCATCGGAGCGCTTGACCGTGTAGCTCTTGTCGCTGCTGAACGTCACCTGGTAGTCGTAGGTGGTCAGCTTGCTGCTGTCGCCGATGGTCACATCAAGGTTGCCGGAGCCGGCGCTGTTGCCCGAAGTGGCCAGGCTGCGTTGGCTGATGGCCTGGGCGCTGTTGATGTTGTTGAACAGCGACGAACCAAACTCGCCGCTGGCATCCAGGCCCTGCCCCAACTGCTTGTTGATCGCGTCGGAGACCACCAGCGCGGTGCGTCCCAGGTCGTTGATGGCCGGCGCCAGCACGTCGTCGCGATAACGCAGCAGGCCACCCATCTTGCCGCCGGTGATCACCGAGGTCACTTCGATGCTCGACTGCGGGTAATCGATCTGCAGGCTGAACTGACTCTTGTCGGTCTTGCCCGGCACCGCCGTGAGGGTGCTGGCGGTGTTGCCCAGCACCAGCGACTGGCCGGTACCGAGGCTGATGTCGTAGACCCCGTCGTGCTCCTGGACCTTGACCCCGACCAGCTCATTCAGCGAACGCACCGCTTCGTTACGGGCGTCCAGCAGGTTGTTCGGGGTGCTGCCGGACTTGCCGTACTGAGTGATCTGCTGGTTCAGCGAGGCAATGGTCGCGGTGTGCTGATTGACCATCGAGGTCAAGGTGCTCAACTGACTGTTGATGCCTTCGTTCTGCTGCGTGAGCTGGCTGGAGATCGAGTTGAAGCGGTTGCTCAAGGTCTGTGCGTTGGTCAGCAGCAATTGCCGCGCCGAGGTATCGCTCGGGTTGCCGGCAGCGGTTTGCAGCGAGGCGAAGAAGCTGCCGAGCGCGGCCGAGACACCGGTGTTTTTGTCCGAGAGCAGCTTGTCGACCGAGCTGACCTGATCGAGATAGGCCTGGGCATCGCCATTGAGCGAAGTGGTGGTCTGCAACTGCGCGTCGACGTAGGCGTTGTACACCCGGCGCACATCGGCCAGGGTGGTGCCGCTACCGATGAACACGCCGCCGACCTGCTGCGAGCCTGCAGTACCCTGGACGATTTGTTGACGCGAGTAACCCGCGGCGTTGGCGTTGGCAATGTTATTGCCGACGGTGGCCAACGCAGCCTGACTCGCATTCAGACCCGACATCCCGATATTGATCAAGCTCATGTTTCAGACCTTATAAATGCATGGGAGAACTCGCCGCGGCGTAGTTCTCGTAACTCTTCATTTGTTTGGCAATCTGCGAAATCTTGCTGGCGTAGTTCGGGTCGGTGGCGTACCCGGCCTTTTGCAACTCGCGTACAAACTGTTCCGGGTTATCGGCCGACTTCAGCACTTCTTGATAGCGATTGTTGCTCTGCAACAAGGTCACCAGGTCGTGGAAGCTGTCCTGGTAGGAGGCATAGGAACGGAACTCGGCCGTCTCCTTGACCATCGCGCCGTTGCGGAATTCGCTGGTGATCGCCCGCGCCTGGGCACCCTTCCAGGTGCTGCCGGTCTTGATCCCGAACAGGTTGTGGCTGCTGTTGCCGTCGGCCTGGCGCATGACCGATTTGCCGTAGCCGGTTTCCAGCGCGGCCTGGGCCACCAAATAACGCGGATCGACGCCGATGCGATCAGCAGCCTGCTTGGCCATCGGCAGCATGGTGTCGATGAATTCGCTCGGCGAGCTGAAGGATTTTTTCGCTGGCGCCAGTGGTGGCTGGGCAATGGCCCGACCGTAGACCTGCAGGCGACCGCGTTCGGCGGAATAACTTTGCGCCGGCAGCCAATCGCCTTTCACCAGCGCGTTGCCTTCGGTGGTGGCGCGGGTCGGCAACGTGGTGTTGGCGTTGCTTGCGGCAGCCCCAGAGGCCGACGGCACCAGCCCGGCCAGCAGACGGTCCGCCAGCTTCGGCGGCAAGGCCAGGCGGCGCTGGTTGATCAGCGCCATGTCGTTGCTGTGCCCGCCGCCCTCACCTGCCCCTTGCGGCGCGTGGATCGAACGCGAAGCCCACAATGGACGCTGCCCGTTGAGGCGCGACAGCGGCCCATCGGTAGCCGTAGTGCCGGCGGCAATCGGGGTCTGCACCGCGGCCTTGGCCGCTTCCTGCTTGGCCGCCGACAACTCGGCTGCCTCGCCCGGGGCCAGCGGTTTGTTCTTCGACATCTGGCGCATCAGCACATCGGCCAGACCGATGCCGCCGCCCTCGCGGGACATCGAGACCGCCAGTTGCTGGTCGTACATTTCCTGGTACTGCTTGGCCGCCGCGGTGTTCAGCGGGTTGTCCTGGCCCAGGGCTTCGGTGGCCGAGCGCATCGACTTGAGCATCTCGTTGAGGAACAGCGACTCGAATTCCTGCGCCACCTTGCGCATGTTGCCGTCGCTGTTCTTGTCGCCGACCTTGAGCTGGTTAAGCCGATTGAGGTCCGAGTAGGATCCCGAATCGCTGCTGCTGACCAGCCCGCTCTTGCGCATGTCCATGGCCGCTACCTCAAATCACGATCAGGTCGGCTTGCAGGGCGCCGGCCTGTTTCAGGGCTTCGAGGATCGCCATCAGGTCACCCGGTGCCGCGCCGACCTGGTTCACCGCACGCACGATCTCGTCCAGCGTAGTGCCCGGGCCGAACTTGAACATCGGCTTGGCTTCCTGCTGCGCGTTGACGTTGGAGCGCGGGACCACCGCCGTCTGGCCGTTGGAGAAAGCCCCCGGCTGGCTGACGATCGGGTCTTCGGTGATGGTCACGGTCAGGCTGCCGTGGGTCACTGCCGCCGGCGAGACCTTGACGTTCTGGCCGATGACGATGGTGCCGGTGCGCGAGTTGATGATGACCTTGGCCACCGCCTGGCCCGGATCGATTTCGAGGTTTTCCAGGACCGACAGGTAGTCGACGCGCTGGCTCGGATCCAGCGGCGCAGTGACCCGGATCGAGCCGCCATCGATGGCCTGGGCCACGCCGGGGCCGAGCATGTTGTTGATCTTGTCGACGATACGCTTGGCGGTGGTGAAGTCGGATCGATTGAGGTTCAGGGTCAGGCTGTTGCCCTGGTTGAAACCGCTCGGCACCGCACGCTCCACCGAAGCGCCGCCGGGGATACGTCCGGCCGAGGGCACGTTGACGGTGATCTTCGAGCCATCGCGACCTTCGGCGTCGAAACCGCCCACCACCAGGTTGCCCTGGGCGACCGCGTAGACGTTGCCGTCGATACCCTTGAGCGGGGTCAGCAACAGGGTGCCGCCGCGCAGGCTCTTGGAGTTACCGATGGAGGACACGGTGATGTCGACCTGCTGACCCGGCTTGGCGAACGCCGGCAGGTCGGCACTGATCGAGACTGCGGCGACGTTCTTCAACTGCACGTTGCCCGAACCCGGCGGCACCTTGATGCCGAACTGCGAGAGCATGTTGTTGAAAGTCTGCAGGGTGAACGGGGTCTGGGTAGTCTGGTCACCCGTGCCGTTGAGGCCGACCACCAGGCCGTAGCCGATCAATTGGTTGGAACGCACGCCTGAAATACTGGCGATGTCCTTCAGTCGCTCGGCCTGCGCGCCGAGGGAGGTGGACAGCAATAACACGGCCGCCATCAGGTGCTTGAAATTCAGCATGGGGATAGTCATCACCTAGAAAGGGAACAGCGGGCTGAGGAAGAAACGGTCGAACCAGCCGGGCTGGCTGGCATCGGCAAAGGAGCCGGTCCCCGAGTAGGTGATGCGTGCATCGGCAACCCGGGTCGAGGACACGGTGTTGTCGGTGGAAATATCGTCGGCGCGCACCAGTCCGGCAATCCGCACCAGTTCGTCGCCGGTGTTGAGGGTCATCCACTTCTCGCCACGCACGGCAATGATGCCGTTGGGCAACACGTCGGCCACGGTCACAGTGATTGAACCGGTCAGGCTGTTGCCCTGCCCGGCCTTGGCGTCGCCCTTGGTCGCACGATCGCCGCTGTAGCCGGCTTCCAGGCTCAGGTCGCCGCTACCGAACGGGTTGTTGGTGTTGGGTACGCTGCCGAACAGCGAGGTCAGGCCGATGTCGGCCTTGCTGGTTTTGCCCACCTGCGAGTTGGCGTTTTTGCTGGCCTGGGTTTTTTCATTCAGGGTGATGGTGATGATGTCACCGACCCGGAACGCCTTGCGGTCGCTGTACAGGTTCTGCTCGAAACCGGCCTGGTAGATCGAACCGTTGTTGGCGGCGGCCGGCAACGGCGTGCGTGGCAACACTGGGGCATAGTAAGGGTCATTGGGTTTCGGCGTCGGCCCGACGCAGCCCGCCAGCGCGGCGATCCCACTCAATGCGAGAACAGATACAAAGCGATTCATGACCCTAACCTCACGGTATTGCAGGCGACCTCAGGTCGCCCCATAGACTTGATTACAGATTCTGCGTGACGAACGAGAGCATCTGGTCGGCGGTGGAGATCACCTTGGAGTTCATTTCGTAGGCGCGCTGGGTAGTGATCATGTTGACCATCTCCTCGACCGTGCTCACGTTGGAGGTCTCCAGGGTGCTCTGCAGGGTGGTGCCGAAACCGTTAAGGCCCGGGGTGCCGATCTGCGGCGCGCCACTGGCGGCGGTTTCCAGGAACAGGTTGTTGCCGGTGGCTTGCAGGCCGGCCGGGTTGATGAAGTCGGCGGTCTGCAGGTTGCCGATCACCTGGGCGGCCGGGTTGCCGGCGATGGTGATCGACACGGTGCCGTCACGGCCTACGGTAAAGGTCTGAGCTTCGGCAGGGATGACAATCGCCGGTTCCAGGGCATAGCCGCTGGCCGTCACGATCTGGCCATTGGAGTCCAGGTGAAAGGTGCCGTCACGGGTGTAGGAAGTGGTGCCATCCGGCTGCAGCACCTGGAAGAAACCACGGCCGTCGATGGCCATGTCCAGCGGCTGCTCAGTGGTCTGCAGGCTGCCGGCGGTGAAGTTCTTCTGGGTGCCGACGATGCGCACACCGGTACCCAGTTGCAGGCCCGACGGCAGCTCGCTGTCCTGGGTCGACTGGGCACCTGGCTGGCGCTTGATCTGGTACAGCAGGTCCTGGAACTCGGCACGGTCACGTTTGAAACCCGTGGTCGAGACGTTAGCCAGGTTGTTGGAAATGGTGGTCAGGTTGGTGTCCTGGGCGGACAGACCTGTTTTGGCAACCCAAAGAGCCGGAAGCATTCGATTCTCCTCGTGCGCCTGTTTTACGGCGCGACGTTCTGATAATTAGCTGATCTGCAAGACCCGAGCCATGGCCTGGTCGTCTTCTTTGGCGGTGTTCATCATCTTCACGTGCAGCTCGAACTGCTTGGCCAGGGCCAGCACCGAGGTCATCTCTTCCACCGCGTTGACGTTGCTCGACTCGAGGAAGCCGGAGACCAGTTGCACGTTGGCGTCAGCCGGTGCCGGCTGGCCGTCCTTGGTGTGGATCGAACCGTCGAGGCCCTTGGTCATATTCTTCAGGTCCGGGTTGACCAGCTTGATGCGGTCAACTTCGGCCATCACGCGCGGGCCTTCGCCCATGGCGCGGATGCTGATGGTGCCGTCCTGGCCGACTTCGATTTTCTGCTCCGGCGGCACGGCAATCGGCCCACCATTGCCCATGACCGGCATGCCGTTGCCGGCGCGCAGAACGCCAAGGGCGTCGACATTCAGGCTGCCGGTGCGCACATAGCTTTCCTTGCCGTCGGGACTTTGCACGGCGATCCAGCCATTGCCGCTGACCGCGACGTCGAGGTCACGCCCGGTTTCCACCAGCGAGCCAGGGCTGAAATCGGTGCCGGGACGCTCGGACATCGCGAAGGCCCGCGCCGGAAAGCTGTCGCCAAACACCGGCATCGAGCGCGCCTGCTCCAGGTCTTTCTGGAAGCCATTGGTGGAGATGTTCGCCAGGTTGTTGGCATGGGCCTTTTGCGCCGCCGCGTTCTGGCTGGCGCCGGTCATGGCCACATATAGGTACTTGTCCACAGTCGCTCCTCTGCATGCCGGACGATTGCCGCCCACTGCTGTACTGCACTGGCTTTAGCAATTTGCAGACCAACTTGCGCGCAGCCGCGCCAAGTCCTGCAAACACAGGACTTGGCGGCGTTCAGGGGAAGAACAGGCGCGGTGACGAAGACGAAAAACCGGCGCGCCGCTGCCGCTTTACGGCAAACCGGCGCAGTGCGTGACTACCAGCCCTTGACCCCGCTCATGTCCGGCAGTTTGTGGGCAATGCCCTTGTGGCAATCGATACAGGTGGCCTCGCCGCTGGCCAGCGAGGTGGAGTGCATGCTCGAGGCACGCTTGCTCTGGCGGGTGAAATCCATGAACTCGAAGTTGTGGCAGTTGCGGCACTCCCGCGAGTCATTGGCCTTGAGCCGCGCCCACTCGTGCTCGGCCAGTTCGCGGCGCATGCCGAGGAACTTGTCGCGGGTGCTGATGGTGCCGAAGATCTTGCCCCAGACTTCCTTCGACGCCTGCATCTTGCGTGCGATCTTGTGGGTCCATTCGTGCGGCACATGACAATCCGGGCAGGTCGCGCGCACACCGGAGCGGTTGGTGTAGTGGATGGTGTCCTGCAACTCGACGTAAACGTTGTCGCGCATCTCGTGACAGGAAATGCAGAACTTTTCGGTGTTGGTCGCCTCCAGCGCGGTGTTGAAACCGCCCCAGAAAATCACCCCGGCAATAAACCCGCCGAGGGTCAGAAAGCCCAGGCTGTAATGCACACTGGGTCGACGCAAGACCTGCCAGTAATCCTTGAGCAGCGCCAGCAATGACTTCATGTCCGCTCCTCAGGGCTTCTGCTTGTCGGTGATTTCGTCCTGCAGCACCTGGTCGATGTTCTTGAAGCTGCTTTCGACCAGAGGCTTGACGTCTTTTTGCGGTACATGGCACTGCACGCAGAAGTAACGGCGCGGTGATACTGCCGCCAGCGGCTGACCGTCGCGATCCATGTAGTGGGTGATGCTGATCATTGGCGCCTGGGTCCGTGCGCTGTTGGCGCGGCTGTGACAGGTCAGGCACTTATTGCTGTTGGTATCGATGTGATAACCGCGAATGCTGTGGGGAATGGTCGGCGGTTGCTCGGGATAATTACGCTCGCGCTTGAGGTCCTTGTTCTCATCCTCGGCCAGCGGTGGCGCGGGCATGTCCTGAGTCAGGGTGCCACCAGCGCGGCGCCCATCCGGAGCTGGCGCATCCAGTGGATATCCCGGCTCTGCGGCAAAGGCCAGCGGCGTCCAGATCAGCAACGCGGCGAGCAAGGACAGCATGGGATTGTTCATCAAAGCGCTCCTCAGGCCGTCTTGATCAGTTCGATGCGCACTGCGCACTTCTTGTAATCCGTCTGCTTGGAGATCGGGTCGGTGGCATCCAGCGTGACTTTGTTGATCAGCTTGTTGGCATCGAAGAACGGCACGAACACCAGCCCTTCCGGCGGCTTGTTGCGGCCACGGGTTTCGATCCTCGCACGCATTTCACCGCGCCGACTGATGATCTTCACCTCACTGCCGCGCCGCGCATTCAGCGCCTTGGCATCAGCCGGGTGCATGTAGACCAGGGCATCGGGCACCGCCTTGTACAGTTCTTCGACGCGCTGGGTCATGCTGCCGGTGTGCCAGTGCTCGAGCACCCGACCGGTGCTCAGCCAGAACGGGAAGTCCTTGTCCGGCGCTTCGGCCGGCGGCTCGTACGGCAGGGCAAAGATGATCGCTTTCTTGTCCGGGTAGCCGTAGAACTGCACACCGCTGCCCTTCTCCACGTAAGGGTCGTAGCCCTCGCGAAAGCGCCAGCGGGTTTCCTTGCCATCCACCACTGGCCAGCGCAGGCCGCGTTCGCTGTGGTACAGATCGAAGGGCGCGAGGTCATGGCCGTGACCGCGACCGAATTGCGCGTATTCCTCGAACAGGCCTTTTTGCAGGTAGAAGCCGAAGTCCTTGGCTTCGTGGTTCTGGAAGTCGGCGTTCAGTTGCTCGTTGGGGAACTGGTCGACATTGCCATTCTTGAACAGCACCTCGAATAGGGTCTTGCCCTTGTATTGCGGGGCACTGGCCAGCAGCTCGGCGGGCCACACTTCGTCAGTGGTGAAGCGCTTGGAAAATTCCACCAGTTGCCACAGATCGGATTTGGCATCCCCCGGCGCGGTCACCAACTGGTGCCAGAACTGGGTGCGGCGCTCGGCGTTGCCGTAGGCGCCCTCCTTCTCGACCCACATCGCCGTCGGCAGAATCAGGTCGGCGGCCTGTGCGGAAACCGTCGGATAGACGTCGGAAACAATCACGAAGTTTTGCGGATTCCGCCAGCCAGGCAAGGTTTCCTGCATCAGGTTCGGACCGGCCTGCATGTTGTTGCTGGCCATGGTCCAGTACACGTTGAGCACGCCATCCTTGAGCATGCGGCTCTGCTGCACCGCATGAAAACCGACCTTTTCATTGATGGTGCCAGCGGGCAGCTTCCAGATCTCTTCGGCCTTGGCCCGGTGCTTCGGATTGGTCACCACCATGTCTGCCGGCAGGCGATGGGAGAAGGTCCCCACTTCCCGCGCGGTGCCACAGGCCGATGGCTGTCCGGTCAGGGAGAACGGACTGTTGCCAGGCTCGCTGATCTTGCCGGTCAGCAGGTGGATGTTGTAGATCAGGTTGTTGGCCCAGACCCCGCGAGTGTGCTGGTTGAAGCCCATGGTCCAGAACGACACCACCTTGCGTTTCGGGTCCGCATACAACTGCGCCAGAGCCTTGAGGCGTTCGGCCGGAACTCCAGTTTCCTTGGCGGTGCGCTCCAGGGTGTAGGGTTTGACGAACGCGGCGAATTGCTCGAAATCGATGTCGGACCAAGTGTTGGCCTTGGCTGCGTTTTTCGCCTTGATCTCCAGCGGATTATCGCCGCGCAGGCCGTAGCCGATGTCGTCGGCGCCTTTGGCGAACTTGGTGTGTTTGCTGACGAACTCCTGGTTCACCGAGCCGCTTTCAATGATGTAGTTGGCGATGTAGTTGAGGATCAGCAAGTCGGTCTGCGGCTTGAACACCATCGGAATATCGGCCAGATCAAAGCTGCGATGCTCGAAGGTGGACAGCACCGCGACCTTGACCCCAGGCTGGCTCAAACGGCGGTCGGTGACCCGGCTCCAGAGGATCGGGTGCATCTCCGCCATGTTCGAGCCCCACAACACGAACGTGTCGGTGGCTTCGATATCGTCGTAACACCCCATGGGTTCGTCGATGCCGAAAGTGCGCATGAAGCCCATCACCGCCGAGGCCATGCAATGCCGGGCATTCGGGTCGATGTTGTTGCAGCGCAAGCCGGCCTTCATCAGCTTGTTGGCGGCATAGCCCTCCCACACCGTCCACTGTCCGGAGCCGAACATCGCAATCGAATCCGCGCCCTTGTTCTTCAGCGCCTCCTTGAACTTCAACTCCATGATGTCGAAGGCCTGGGTCCAGGACACCGGCTGGAACTCGCCCTGCTTGTCGTACTGACCGTTGCTCATGCGCAGCAGCGGCTGGGTCAGGCGGTCGACGCCGTACATGATCTTCGACAGGAAGTAGCCCTTGACGCAGTTCAGCCCGCGATTGACCTCGGCCTTGACGTCGCCGTGGGTCGCCACCACCCGGTTGTCCTTGGTTGCGACCATCACGCTGCAACCGGTGCCGCAGAACCGGCACGGCGCCTTGTTCCAGGTCAGGGAGATCATGTCCTGTTCGGTGATCAGGTTGCTGGCCGAGGTGAACACCGGCAGCCCGGCCGCAGCCGCAGCGATCCCGGCGGCCTGGGCCTTGACGAACTCACGGCGGGTCATGGGCATGTGTGTTCTCCGCTGACATCGAGAATTTCGTGGTACACGAGGGAGGCGTTGAGCACGCCGGGCAAGCGGTTGATTTGCTCGATACGTTGCAGCAAGTGCGACTCACCGGGTATTTCCAGGACCACTACCAACTTGCCTTCGGGACTTTCCTGATGCAGCTCGACGCCCTGCAGCAAGCGCAGGTTGGCTTTCACCCCGTCAAACAACTCGGGGCGGGCGAGCACGATCAAACTGGCGATATGAATGTTCTGTTCCATGACTCACGCTCCTTGCCGTTTAAGAAGCAATCAGTGAGGCGCCCCGGGAGGGCCGAACAGCATTTGCAGGAACCAGATAAAGAAGCCGTAGCCGCCGACTATCGCCACCGATAACAGCGGAAACAGGAAGATCACCAGGAATAGAAACAACCGTGTTTCTTTGCGCGAGCGTTGCGCGCCGTCGTCGACCCCAGACATGGCCAGGCTCCTGCCAATGAGTGAAAGGAGCCTAGATCGCGCTGATGACAATTTCCATGTCGCAGGTCAGGAAAAGTTCAAACGGCAAATACAAATTTCGCAAACAATTATCATTAACAAAGTTGCGTTACAGCGTTAACGCTCAAGTTTGCCGATTTCATATTCGCGCAACTTGTTGGCAATGGTGGTGTGGGAAACCCCCAGGCGTTTGCCCAATGATCGGCTGCTGGAATGTTCGGAATACAGGCGTTCCAGCACCGCTTTCTCGAAACGTCCGACAATCTCGTCGAGACCACCGTCGAGGGAAAAATCCCCTAGAGGTTGACGCACCCCGTAGTCCGGCAGGCGGATATGTTCGGCCTTGACCGTGCCGCCTTCACAGAGTGATACCGCCTGGAACAGTACGTTTTCCAGTTGTCGCACATTACCCGGCCAGTGGTAGTGGCTGAGCCGCTCCATGGCCGCCGGCGCCAGCTTCGGCAACGGGCAGCCGATCTGCCGGCTGGCCTGGTCGAGGAAGTGCTCGACCAGCGGCGTCAGGCCATCCAGGCATTCACGCAGCGGCGGAATGTGCAGCGACAACACGTTCAGACGGTGGTACAGGTCCTGGCGGAACTCGCCGCTGGCACACAGCTCGGACAGATCGACCTGGGTGGCGCAGATCACCCGTACATCCAGATAGACCTCTTCGTCACTGCCGACCCGGCGGAAGCAACCGTCCTGCAGGAACCGCAGCAATTTCACCTGCAAGCGCGGGCTCATTTCCCCCACGCCGTCGAGAAACAGCGTACCGCCCGCCGTCAACTCCAGCAGCCCGAGCTTGCCCTCGGCCCGCGCTCCTTCGAAGGCACCGGGGCCATAGCCGAACAGCTCGGTCTCGGCCATTGATTCCGGCAGGCCAGCGCAGTTCAGCGCCATCAACGGCGACTGACCGCGCGGGCTGGCCAGGTGACAGGCGCGCGCAAGCAACTCCTTGCCGGTGCCGGTCTCGCCTTCGATCAACAATGGCGCATCCAGTGGCGCCATGCGCCGTGCTTCGCGGACCACGGCGGCCATGACTTTCGAGCTTTGGAAGATACTGTCGAAGCCCCGAAGCTCCTGCTTACGCACGTTATAGATACGCTCGCCGACCCGATCGGCGCGGTGCAGGGTCAGCACCGCCCCGGCCATGGCCTCGCTGTCATCATGCTCGGACTGCAACGGCGCGATATCGGCGAGGAACACGTCGCCCTTGACCTTGACCCGCAGGCCGTTGATCCGCGACTTGTTGGCCCGCACCAGTTCCGGCAGGTCGAAGTCCTCGGCGTAGCGCGACAGCGGAATCCCCGGCACCTCGTCGACCCGCACCCCGAGCAGCTGCGCGGCCGCGCGGTTGGCGGCGACGATGGAGCCGCCCATGTCGATCGACAACACCGGGAACTCCAGCGCACCGAGCAAGGCATTCAGCTCCATGTGTCGACGCTCGCTGGGCATCAGGCCGACACGCTTGACGCCGAAGACCCCGGCAATTGCTTCGAACTTGGGGCGCAATGCCTGGAACTGCAGGTTGATCAGGTTCGGGCAATGCAGGTAGATCGCATTGCCATGTTCGCCACCCACTTCGCCCCGGGCCACGTTGATCCCGTACTCCACCAGCAGGTTGAGGATGTCGCGCAGGATGCCGATGCGATTCTGGCAATGGACTTTGATACGCATGAAAAGGCCCGAACTGAGGTGGAAAGCGGCGCGCGAGCGGCTTTTTTCTGCTGCCGCGACAAGTTAGTCGTCAAGATTATGTGACAGCCCCAGGGCTTTTCACAGCTGAAAATCTCAGTAACTGCGCCATAGCCGCCCATTCGTAACGAAAACTTTACGAAAACCACGGACATTTCCTACGCAGCGCTGCTGAGACCTGCTGCAAGGTCGCACGCTTCGAGGTATTTCTAGGTCCATAGCAGGACATAACAAGAATGTATCCCTTTGCAGGAGAGCAGCATGAAGCAGACGCAATACGTGGCCCGCGAGCCCGATGCGCAAGGTTTTATCCACTACACCGCTGAAGAACACGCGGTGTGGAACACGCTGATCACTCGCCAATTGAAAGTGCTCGAGGGCCGTGCGTGCCCGGAATACATGGAAGGCATCGAAAAACTCGGCCTGCCCCATGACCGCATTCCCCAGCTCGATGAAATCAACAAGGTCCTCGGTGAAACCACCGGCTGGCAGGTCGCCCGGGTACCGGCGCTGATTCCGTTCCAGACCTTCTTCGAATTGCTGGCCAACAAGCAGTTTCCCGTCGCGACCTTCATTCGTACCCGCGAAGAGCTGGATTACCTGCAAGAGCCGGACATTTTCCACGAGATTTTCGGCCACTGCCCACTGCTGACCAACCCCTGGTTCGCCGAATTCACCCACACCTACGGCAAGCTCGGCCTCAAGGCCAGCAAGGAAGAGCGCGTGTACCTGGCGCGCCTGTACTGGATGACCATCGAGTTCGGCCTCGTCGAGACGCCAGAGGGTCAACGGATCTACGGCGGCGGCATTCTCTCCTCGCCCAAGGAAACCGTGTACAGCCTGTCCGCCGAGCCGGAACACCAGGCCTTCGATCCGCTGGAAGCCATGCGCACGCCGTATCGCATCGACATCCTGCAACCGCTGTACTTTGTCCTGCCCGACCTCAAGCGCCTGTTCGACCTGGCCCACGAAGACATCATGGGCATGGTCCACAAAGGCATGCAGCTGGGCTTGCACGCGCCAAAATTCCCGCCAAAACCCAAGGCGGCATAAGGTCGCCGCAGTCGCGGCGCCCGGCAAAAAATAGTAACGTCTAACAAGAAATCGAATTCAGGAAACCACTATGACTGCTCTGAACCAAGCCCATTGCGAAGCCTGCCGTGCCGATGCCCCACAAGTCAGCGACGAAGAACTGCCGGTACTGATCAAGCAGATCCCTGACTGGAACATCGAAGTTCGCGACGGCGTCATGCAGCTGGAAAAAGTATTCCTGTTCAAGAACTTCAAGTTCGCCCTGGCGTTCACCAATGCGATGGGTGAGATCTCCGAGGCCGAAGGTCACCACCCAGGCCTGCTCACCGAGTGGGGCAAAGTCACCGTGACCTGGTGGAGCCACTCGATCAAGGGCCTGCACCGCAACGATTTCATCATGGCTGCGCGCACTGACGAAGTGGCCAAGGACGCCGAGGGCCGCAAGTAATGCATTTCGACGCCATCGGCCGGGTGCCCGGCGATCCGATCCTCGGCCTGATGGAGGCCTATGCGCAAGACAGCAACCCGCGCAAGTTCGACCTCGGCGTGGGCGTCTATAAAGATGCCCAGGGCCTGACGCCAATCCCGCAATCGGTGAAGCAGGCCGAACTGCGCCTGGTCGATCGCCAGACCACCAAGACCTACATCGGTGGTCACGGCGACGCGGCGTTTGGCAAGGTAATCAATGAGCTAGTGTTGGGTGTCGATTCGCCACTGATCGCCGGCAAACGTGCGGGCGCCACCCAGACCCCGGGTGGCACGGGTGCACTGCGCCTGAGTGCCGACTTCATTGCCCAGTGCCTGCCGGGCCGTGGCATCTGGTTGAGCAACCCGACCTGGCCGATCCACGAAACCATCTACGCCACCGCCGGCCTCAAGGTCAGCCACTACCCCTACGTGGGCAGTGACAACCGTCTGGACGTCGAGGCCATGCTGGCGACCCTGAACCTGATTCCCAAGGGTGACGTCGTCCTGCTGCATGCCTGCTGCCATAACCCGACCGGTTTCGACCTGTCCCACGATGACTGGCGCCGAGTGCTGGACGTGGTCCGCAGCCGCGAGCTGCTGCCGCTGATCGACTTTGCCTACCAGGGCTTTGGCGATGGCTTGGAGCAGGATGCCTGGGCAGTGCGGTTGTTTGCCGCCGAACTGCCGGAGCTGCTGATCACCAGTTCCTGCTCGAAGAACTTCGGCCTGTACCGCGACCGTACCGGGGCGCTAATTGTCTGCGCCAAGGACGCCGAGAAGCTCACCGATGTGCGCAGCCAACTGGCGCACATCGCCCGCAATCTGTGGTCGACACCACCGGATCACGGCGCGGCAGTGGTGGCGACCATCCTCGGCGACCCGGAGCTGAAGCAGCAATGGGCCGACGAAGTGGAAGCCATGCGCCAGCGTATCGCGCAATTGCGTAGCGGTCTGGTGGAAGCGCTGGAGCCCCACGGCTTGCGTGAACGCTTTGCCCACATCGGCGTGCAACGCGGGATGTTCTCCTACACCGGCCTGAGTCCGGAGCAGGTGAAAAAGCTGCGTGAGCAACACAGCGTGTACATGGTCAGTTCCGGTCGCGCCAACGTCGCCGGAATCGACGCCACGCGCCTCGATCTGCTGGCCGAGGCGATTGCCGACGTCTGCAAGTAACAAAGCCGGGCTCCCCCTGATCGGGGAGCCTGCGCCCCCCTCCCCGCCTTCCCGCTGCGGCCATCTGTCGCAGAAAGTTGAGATAAAAGTCTGTTTGTCATCTCCCCTGCTGTATCCTGCCCAGGCTTTTTAAGCAGCGCGGTTCTACACAGCGATTTAAAAAACAGACTTTGCGAGGAGCAATCACCATGCACGAGATCCCGAATCTCCCCTTCCCAAGCCTGCACGAAACTGAGCAGACAACCCCGCAACAAGCCGGTGCCCAACAGCCCGAGCCGAAAGAAGCCACTGGTAGCCGCAAGGCCGACAGCGAAGAGTAAGCGCACTACCCAGACCGTGTGGAAAGCGCTCTTTCATGCGCTTTCCACACTGCCTGAAACTGAGTCTCCCGCCATGACCGATACTTTCGATGAACACCAGGCCAGCGTACTGATCGACGCCGCGCAACAAATGATCGACGTCTGGAGCCGCCTGAGCCCGGAAAAACAAGCCCTGCTCCTGGCCCGCTTCGGCACCCGGGAAAACGCCCTGGCCGCGCTGGTTGCAACCCAACTGGTCACAGACAAGCCCGCCTGATCGATCCAGACCCGATGGCTCGAAATTCTCCTGCCGATCACCCCCAACCATCGGTATCATAAGCAGCCTATCTATCCTGCTGTCCCGTGGACCTCCCCATGCCAGATTCCCAGCGCCCCATCACGGTCACGCTGCAAGTCGTCTCCATCGTCCTGTTTACCTTTATCGGCTACCTGAATATCGGCATTCCGCTGGCCGTTCTACCCGGCTATGTGCACAGCGACCTGGGCTTTGGCGCAGTGATCGCCGGCCTGGTGATCAGCGTGCAATACCTCGCCACTCTGCTCAGCCGCCCCTATGCCGGACGCATCATCGACAACAAGGGCAGCAAATTGGCGGTGATCTATGGCCTTGCCGGTTGCGGTTTGAGCGGCGTATTCATGCTGCTTTCGGCCTGGAGCCAACACCTGCCGATGCTCAGTCTGAGCTGCCTGCTGATCGGCCGGCTGGTGCTTGGCAGCGCCGAGAGTCTGGTGGGCTCGGGGTCGATTGGCTGGGGCATCGGCCGGGTTGGCGCAGCGAACACCGCCAAGGTGATCTCCTGGAACGGCATCGCCAGCTATGGCGCACTGGCGGTCGGCGCCCCCTTGGGCGTGCTGCTGGTGCATCAGTTCGGCCTGTGGAGCATGGGCGTCAGTATCGTCCTGCTGGCGCTGCTCGGCCTGACGCTGGCCTGGCCGAAAACCGCGGCGCCGATTGTCGCCGGTGAACGCTTGCCGTTCATGCATGTACTCGTACGGGTCCTGCCCCACGGCTGCGGGCTGGCATTGGGCTCTATCGGTTTTGGCACGATTGCCACCTTCATCACCCTGTACTACGCGACCCGCCAATGGGACAACGCAGTGCTCTGCCTTAGCCTGTTCGGCGTCAGCTTTATCGGCGCACGCCTGCTGTTTGGCAATCTGATCAACCGCCTCGGCGGTTTTCGCGTGGCGATTGCCTGCCTGTCGGTGGAAACCCTGGGGTTGCTGCTGTTGTGGCTGGCACCGGATGCCCACTGGGCGCTGGCAGGTGCGGCGCTGAGCGGCTTCGGTTTCTCGCTGGTGTTCCCGGCGCTGGGGGTGGAAGCGGTCAACCTGGTGCCCGCCTCCAGCCGGGGGGCGGCGGTGGGCGCTTACTCGCTGTTCATCGACTTGTCGCTGGGGATCACCGGGCCGCTGGCCGGCGCGATCGCCGCCGGATTCGGCTTTGCCACGATCTTCCTGTTCGCCGCGCTGGCCGCACTGGGCGGACTGGCGCTGAGCATCTATCTATACCGCCAGGCTCCACGGCAGCGCCAGGCGCGCTAGAAGTCCACCTTGCCACGCCCGGCCTTGATGCTTCCACGCTTGCTCTTGGTGTCGAGCCGACGCTTCTTCGAGCCGAGGGTCGGCTTGGTCGGGCGGCGTTTCTTTTCCACCTTAGTGGCAGCGAGGATCAGTTCGGTCAAACGCTCGAGGGCGTCCGCGCGGTTCTGCTCCTGGGTGCGATATTGCTGGGCCTTGATAATGATCACGCCATCGCTGGTGATCCGACTGTCGCGCAGCGCCAGCAAGCGGTCCTTGTAGAACTCGGGCAGTGATGAGGCCGAAATGTCGAAGCGCAGGTGCACGGCGCTGGAGACCTTGTTGACGTTCTGCCCGCCCGCACCTTGCGCACGAATGGCCGTCAACTCGATCTCGGCATCGGACAGATGCACGTTGTTGGAAATCACCAGCATTGCAGTCTCGCAGTCATGTCAAAAAGCGCTCGCCCTCCAGGAATGGGATTCAAGCGTTTGACTATTGTCTCAGGGTTTCATCCTGCAGCGCGTGGCAAAAACCGGATGTTTGCTACGCTAGTTAGGCAACGTCTTTGCAGCGGCTAAATGCGCCGTTCAACGCCAGTTTGCGCTGACACTGATCCACTGACCCCATGGAGTTGCAATGCGCATTCCATTTATCTATGCGATGTCGGCTGTGCTTGTTCTCGGTGGTTCCTTTGGTGCAGCGCAGGCGGCAGATGCGCCAGCCGCTGTGCCTGCCAGTACGGTCGCTGTAGCGCCTGCAACGGCGCCCGCCAAGGACCCGGTGTTCAATCAGGAACAACTGGATCAAATGATCGCGCCCATCGCGCTGTATCCCGATCCGCTACTGGCTCAATTGCTGATGGCGGTGACCTACCCCGGTGAAGTGGCCGAGGCGGTCACCTGGTCCAAGGCTCACCCGGATGCCAAGGGCGACGACGCGGTCAAGCAAGTAGCGGAGCAGCCCTGGGACCCGAGCGTGCAGGCATTGGTAGCCTTTCCCCAGGTGCTGGTCACCCTGGGCCAGGACCCGGTCTGGGTGCAACGCCTGGGTGATGCCTTCCTCGCCCAACCGGATGACGTGATGAATGCCGTGCAACGCTTGCGCCATCAGGCCCAGGCTGCCGGCAATCTGCAAAGCAACCAGTACCAGAACGTAACCATCCAGAACGTCGCGGCACCGGCCGCGGCGCCCAAGGCGGCTGCGCCAGCTGCGGCTTCAGCGCCAGCGCCGGCAGCGACGTCCAGCCCATCGACCATAATCATCCAACCCGCCGATCCGCAGGTGGTGTACGTGCCCACCTACAACCCGACCACCACCTACGGCACCTGGGCCTACCCCGCGTCACCGCCCGCCTACTATCCACCGCCCCCGGCGTACTACCCTGGCCAGGCCCTGATGGCCGGGCTGGCGTTCGGCACCGGGGTGGCGATCATCGGTTCCTTGTGGGGCGAGTGTGACTGGGACGATAACGATGTCGACATCGATGTCGATCGCTACAACAACATCAACCGCAACAATCAGATCAATCGCAACAACCAGTTCAACAACAATTCACAGAAATGGCAGCACAACCCGGTACACCGCAACGGCGTACCCTATCGCGATACCCGCAGCCGCGAGCAGTACGGTCGGCAGTTGAACGGCGCCACTCAACGCGACGCCTATCGCGGTGACAATGCCCAGCGCGCCCAGGCCCGCGAAAAGGCGCGCACCTCCATGGACCGTGCCGGCATCGAACGCCCGGCCACCAGTAACCTGCAAGCTCGCGAACAAATGCGCGAGGCCCGCTCCTCGGGCTCGGTCAACAACCGCATGCAACCGGGTGCAGAACGGCCGAGAGCGGCAGACAGGAGCCAGAACACCGCGAGAAACACTCGGGACAACCCGCAACCGCGCAATCAAGCTGCCCACGCCAACCAGCAACCGCGCAAACAGACCGCCCAGGCCAGTCAGCGGCGCGAGCAAGCCCGACAGACCACCAGCCAGCGCCCAACCGCCAGCCGAGGCAGCGCCAGCAACAACGTGTTCGCCGGCGCGCGCTCGCCTTCCCGGACCAACCTGCAAGCCAATCGCGGTCGCGCCAGCCAGGTCTCCGCCCAGCGCCCGACTGCCGCGCGCTCGGCCGGCCATCAAGTCAGTCGGCCGTCCCGGCCACCATCACGTTCCGGAGGGGGCCGCCGTTGAACAAGCATCCTCGAACCAAGGCGCCCATCAGTCGGCTCCTGCAGGCCCTGACCATCACCGCAGGCCTGGCCTGGTCGTGCGTGGCAGCGGCGCAGCAGTCATTTCCCACACCCGAGAAAGCCGCCCAGGCGTTCGTCGATGCCCTGGGCACCCACCAGGCTGATCAGCAGCGCCTGATCGAACTGCTGGGGGAAGACTGGCGCACCTACATCCCCCGCGCCGGCAACCAGCGCAAGGACGTGGAAGCGTTCTTGCAGCAGTATCGCGAGCAGCATCACATCGAGAAATCCGGCGACAACAAGGCCGTGCTGGCCGTCGGCCCGAACAACTGGACCCTGCCGATCCCCATGGTCAAGGGCGCCAACGGCTGGCGCTTCGACCTCAAGGCCGGCGGTGCCGAAGTCCGCGCCCGGCGCATTGGTCGCAACGAACTGGACGCGGTGCAATCAGTGCTGGCCTACCACGACGCCCAAATGGACTACGCGTCAGCCGATCGCGACGGAGACGGCGCATTGGAATATGCGCAGAACATCTACAGCACCCCTGGCACCCACGACGGCCTCTATTGGGCCGAGGACAAAAGTGGCCAGATCAGCCCGCTCGGCCCCGAGTTCGGCAAGACCATCGCCGGCGAAGGCTGGCACGGCTATCGCTTCCGCATCCTCGACGCCCAGGGCCCCTCGGCACCGGGCGGCGCCTACAGCTACCTGATCGGCGACAAGATGAGCCGCGGCTTCGCCCTCATCGCCTGGCCGCTGAAATACGACGACACCGGCGTCATGAGTTTCATGATCAGCCACGAGGGTGAAGTGTTCGAGAAAGACCTGGGACCGGACAGCGAGAAACAGGCGCTGGCGATGAAGCGCTTCGATCCGGATGACAGTTGGACGGTGGTGACGGAGGATCAGCAATAGAAACGACAAACCCGGCATTAGCCGGGTTTGTCATGTTTACAGCAGCAACTTACTCCGCGACAGGCGCCGCGTTGAGTACCTGCTGTGCACTGCGCTTGTTCTTGATGCCGTAGCAGACCCACATGAACAGGATCCACACCGGAATCGCGTACACCGAGATCTGGATCCCCGGGATCATCAGCATGATGCCGAGGATGAACACCACGAACGCCAGGCAGACGTAGTTGCCGTACGGGTACCACAGTGCCTTGAACAGCGGCGTCTGTTTGGTGCGGTTCATGTGCTGGCGGAACTTGAAGTGCGAGAAGCTGATCATCGCCCAGTTGATCACCAGCGTTGCCACTACCAGCGACATCAGCAGTTCCAGCGCGTGCTGCGGGATCAGGTAGTTCAGCAGCACCGCGACCAGGGTCACGGCCGCTGACGCCAGGATCGAACGCACCGGCACGCCACGCTTGTCGATCTTCGCCAGGCTGCGAGGCGCATCGCCCTGCTCGGCCATGCCCAGCAGCATGCGGCTGTTGCAGTAGGTGCCGCTGTTGTACACCGACAACGCTGCGGTCAGGACCACGAAGTTGAGGATATGCGCAGCGGTGTTGCTGCCCAGCATCGAGAACACCTGGACGAACGGGCTGCCGCTGTAGGCATCGCCGGAGGCGTTCAGGGTGGTCAGCAGGCTGTCCCATGGGGTCAGCGACAGCAGGATCACCAGGGCGCCGATGTAGAAAATCAGGATCCGGTAGATCACCTGATTGATCGCTTTCGGGATCACAGTCTTCGGCTTATCAGCTTCTGCGGCGGTGAAGCCAAGCATTTCCAGACCGCCGAAGGAGAACATGATGATCGCCATGGCCATTACCAGACCACTGACACCATTCGGGAAGAAACCACCGTGCTCCCACAGGTTGCTGACCGCCGCTTGCGGGCCGCCGTTACCGCTGACCAGCAGGTAGCTGCCCAGGCCGATCATGCCGACGATGGCCACTACCTTGATGATCGCGAACCAGAACTCAGCCTCGCCAAAGACTTTGACGTTGGCCAGGTTGATCGCGTTGATCAGCAGGAAGAAGGCGGCTGCCGAGACCCAGGTCGGGATTTCCGGCCACCAGTAGTGCACGTACTTGCCGACTGCCGTCAGCTCCGACATGCCCACCAGGATGTACAGGATCCAGCAGTTCCAGCCCGACAGGAAGCCGGCAAATCCGCCCCAGTACTTGTGGGCAAAGTGGCTGAACGAACCGGCCACTGGCTCTTCAACGATCATTTCGCCCAACTGGCGCATGATCATGAAGGCGATGAAGCCGCAGATGGCGTAGCCGAGGATCATCGACGGGCCGGCGGACTTCAGGACCCCGGCAGAGCCGAGGAACAAGCCGGTGCCGATCGCGCCACCGAGGGCGATCAATTGAATATGACGATTTTTCAGGCCGCGCTTCAGCTCGCCTGAATGCGAGTTTTGTCCACTCATGAAAACGGTCTCACGCAAGGTTTGATGATGTTCGTTACGACGTTGCTGTCCGGATCAGGCTCCAGCAGCGCCGATCAAACCCCAGCGCAGGCACCAGGAGTTCAGCGTATTTACAACAGTCATGCGTCACCTGTTTGTTTTTATCTGTGACGAAATCGAACCCGACACGCTCGTGACGCGACGGAGTGAACAAGGCGGGTAGCCTTGAGGTTTGCGCGATTACGCGGGGGGTCACAGTTAAAACGCGGCGCATTGTACACCTGTAACCCCCTGCCGCCAGACCTCGCTGAATCAGCGTGGCGTGGGCCGGGATTGCCTGTGTCCGTCCCGATTGACTCGGACGGCTGCAAAAATGAGGTCAGACCTTTGCTGGTCAGTGACGGGGGAAACGGAAAAATCGCCCCACGAAGAGAGATGAAGATGACTCACGGCGTACATAGCGCCTCCTTCTTGTTATCCACCTGCACGACAGGCATGGGGCGCATCTGACCTTGTCTGGGTGGGCGAAACAAGCGGGCTAGAGGGGTGGCGGCTGATGTGGAGGGTGGCACGATGGAAGAATTTTCTTACAGCCATTGGAGATAAGGCGATTCAGGGGATAAATCAGTGGATTTTGTCAGGATTTCTTTACAGGGCGTAAGGTGGGGTTTCCAGTGTGGCTGATGACGCCATCGCGAGCAGCGGCCTCAAGACCTACACCTGCAAAAAACCAAGCCAAAAAAAACGCCAACCCTGAGGGTTGGCGTTTTCATTGAGGAGCTTCGCCGGCAAGCCGGCTCTTACTCTGGCTTGCGACGACCAAAGCCCGGACGCTGGCCGGAACCGGCCGGTGCGCCGCGGCGCTTGCCCGAAGGCTTGTCGCCTTCTACCAGCTTGATCCCAGGACGCTTCGGCGCCGGCTTGGCCGGGCGCTTGGTGTCGGCTGGACGATCAGCAACCGGCGTACCACGACCGGCTGGAGCGCCACGGCCTTCGCCACGCTCGGTGCGACCGTTGGCCGGACGCGGCGTACGCGGGCCGCGCTCGCCATCTTGACGGGCTGCCGGCTTGCGGGCTGGACGCTCGCCTTCGATCTGCGGTTCACGGGCCGGACGCGGACCGGTGGCTGGCGCGGCGGTCGCCGGGCGCAAAGTGCGCACGCGCTCGCTCTTGCCCACCGGACGCGAGGATTTACGCTGCATACGCTCCAGCTTGTCCTTGCTCTTGGCGTTCAGTTGCGGCATGGCAACCGGCGTCAGACCGACTTCGGCGCTCAGTACGTCGACTTCGTACTGGCTCATTTCGCGCCAGCGGCCCATTGGCAGGTCGGAGTTGAGGAACACCGGACCGAAACGCACTCGCTTCAAGCGGCTGACCACCAGGCCCTGGGATTCCCACAGACGGCGTACTTCGCGGTTACGACCTTCCATGACCACGCAGTGGTACCAGTGGTTGAAACCTTCGCCGCCCGGCGCCTGCTTGATGTCGGTGAACCGGGCCGGGCCGTCTTCGAGGACAACGCCCGCCTTCAGGCGCTCGATCATCTCGTCGTCGACTTCGCCACGCACACGCACCGCGTATTCACGGTCCATCTCGTAGGAAGGGTGCATCAAGCGGTTGGCCAGTTCACCGTCGGTGGTGAACATCAGCAAGCCGGTGGTGTTGATGTCGAGGCGACCGATGTTGATCCAGCGGCCTTCTTTCGGGCGCGGCATCTTGTCGAACACGGTCGGACGGCCTTCCGGGTCGTCACGGGTGCAGATTTCGCCGTCGGGCTTGTTGTACATGATCACGCGGCGGACCGATTCGGCCGCTTCTTCGCGCTTGATGACCTTGCCGTCGATGGTGATGGCGTCGTGCATGTCGACACGCAGACCGAGGGTCGCGTCCTTGCCGTTGACCTTGATTCGGCCGTGGCTGATCCACGCCTCTACGTCACGGCGCGAGCCAACGCCGATACGGGCGAGGACTTTCTGCAGTTTTTCGCCTGCTGGGCCGATTTCCTGGTCGTCTTGCTGATCTTTGATACTCATCTGGGCACCTCCCGGTGTGATCTGTTCAGGCCTGGCCTGAAGAGTTGAAAGCTGGTCTCTGGCGAAGAGAACGCCAAAGGGTCGCGAATCATACGCGCATGGCGCGACTTGCGCATCAGAGACTAGCGGATAAACGGTCGGCCAGCGCTTTTTCCGCCGACCGGTGGCGAATCAGTCGTCTTCGAATTGCCGGCGTTCGGCCTCGATCGCTTCAGCCAGGGCCAGGGCCTCGGCCTCTTCGTCGCTCATTTCCGGCTGCGCTGCGGGCGGCTCCAGAGCCGCCACTGCCGCCAGGAGTTTCTCGCGAGCCTCGGCAACGCCGAGCGTGTCCTCTTGCGGCGGCACCTCGACCGGCTCGGCTTCGGCTTCAGCTTCGGCTTCGGCTTCGGCTTCGGCTTCAGCTTCAGCAGGCTCGGTGACCTTGCCGGCCTCCTGCACCCCGCCAGGCTCGCCGTCACGCAACAGGTCGTCGAAGTCGGTCTTGATCCCCTCCTCCATCGAGTCCAGTTCCAGCAACAGGCTATGGAAGCTGGTTTCGTCCTTCGG
This sequence comes from Pseudomonas fluorescens, assembly GCF_019212185.1. Taxonomy (NCBI): domain Bacteria; kingdom Pseudomonadati; phylum Pseudomonadota; class Gammaproteobacteria; order Pseudomonadales; family Pseudomonadaceae; genus Pseudomonas; species Pseudomonas fluorescens. Next base: position 1,883,580 of record NZ_CP078138.1, on the reverse strand, counting down.
CTCTTCCGGCTCGGCGCTGGCGTCGGCCAGTTCCTGCAGGCCAGGTGGCACCGGCGCATCTTCGAACTCGAGCATCGGTTCCGGTTCCAGCTCACGCAGTTCAGCCAGCGATGGCAGGTCGTCGAGGTTTTTCAGGTTGAAGTGGTCAAGAAACGCCTTGGTGGTGGCAAACATCGCCGGTCGGCCGGGCACTTCACGGTAGCCGACGACCCGGATCCACTCGCGCTCCAGCAAGGTCTTGACGATGTTGCTGTTGACCGCCACGCCGCGCACGTCCTCGATCTCGCCCCGGGTGATCGGTTGGCGATAGGCGATTAGCGCCATGGTCTCCAGCATCGCCCGGGAGTAACGCTGCGGGCGCTCCTCCCAGAGACGGCCGACCCAGGGTGCAAACTTTTCGCGGATCTGCAAGCGGTAGCCGGACGCCACCTCCTTGAGTTCAAAGGCGCGGCCATCACAGGACTTTTCGAGGATCGTCAGTGCTTTCTTGAACACCGCCGGTTCCGGGCGCTCAGCCTCCTCGAACAGCTCGAACAGACGTTCCATCGATTGCGGCTTTCCCGAGGCCAACAGAAAGGCTTCAAGCAAGGGCGCCAGCTCGCGGGGTTCACTCAAATTCATGGATTTTGCTCGTTATTCGGCTCGCGCCCGCACGTGGATGGCGGCAAAGGGCTCATTCTGCACCAGCTCGACCAGAGATTCCTTGACCAGTTCGAGGATCGCCATAAAGGTCACGACCACCCCGAGGCGGCCCTCCTCGGCGGTGAACAGCTCGACAAAGGGCACAAAACCACCGCCCTTGAGCCGTTCCAGCACATCGCTCATGCGCTCGCGGGTCGAGAGTGCTTCGCGGCTGACCTGATGGCTTTCAAACATGTCGCCACGGCGCAGCACCTCAGCCATCGACAGCAGCAATTCGCTCAGCCGCACATCCGGCAGCAACTTGCGCGCCTGCGCCTGGGGCGCATCGAGCTTGGGCACAATCACATCGCGACCGACCCGACTCAGGCCATCAATGCCCTCGGCGGCGGCCTTGAAGCGTTCATATTCCTGCAGGCGACGAATCAGTTCGGCGCGCGGGTCCTCTTCTTCCGCTTCGATTTCCGCCGAACGCGGAAGCAACATGCGGGATTTGATTTCGGCCAGCATCGCCGCCATCACCAGGTACTCGGCGGCCAGTTCCAGGCGCACCGACTGCATCAGCTCGACATAGCCCATGTACTGCCGGGTAATTTCCGCCACCGGGATGTCGAGAATGTTGATGTTCTGTTTGCGGATCAGATACAGCAGCAAGTCGAGCGGGCCCTCGAAGGCCTCAAGGAAGACTTCCAGGGCATCCGGCGGGATGTAGAGGTCCTGCGGCATCTCCAGCACGGCCTGGCCATAGACCATGGCAAATGGCAGTTCCTGCTGTGCGCCCGCCTGGCTGTCGACGGTCTCCACCACCGACACTCAGGCCTCGACCATAAATGGAGTCGGATCGCCGCAACCGACGCGAATCACCTCTGGATCACCGTCCGCCAGATTGATCACGGTGGAGGCCTTGATGCCGCCGAAACCGCCGTCAATGATCAGGTCGACCTGGTGCTCGAGCAATTGGCGCATTTCGTAGGGATCGCTCAACGGGTCGGTGTCGCCGGGCATGATCAGGGTCACGCTCATCAGCGGCTCACCCAATTGAGCGAGCAGCGCCAGGGCGATCGGATGGCTGGGCACCCGCAGGCCGATGGTGCGTTTCTTCGGGTGCAGCAACAGGCGCGGGACTTCGCGAGTGGCGTTAAGAATGAAGGTGTAGGGCCCCGGCAAGTGCGCCTTGAGGATCCGGAAGGTTCCGGTATCGATCTTGGCAAACACCCCAAGTTGCGACAGATCGCTGCAGATCAGCGCAAAATTGTGTTTCTCATCCAGCCCACGCAAGCGTCGCACCCGCTCGACGGCAGTCTTGTCGCCGATCTGGCAGCCAATGGCGTAAGAAGAGTCCGTGGGATAGATCACCACCCCGCCCGAACGGATGATTTCAACAGCCTGTTTAATCAGGCGCGCTTGCGGGTTTTCCGGATGAATCTGGAAAAATTGACTCACATTCTCTACCTGTTCAGACGGCGGCAATAATTGGGTCATGTTTGAATCGACACCAAAGCGGTGGCAGATCCTCCGGGACCGGGCGATATTCGCCAATCTCGGACCAGCCTCCCGGGCCATGGAAATCACTGCCGGCACTCGCCAGCAGACCGAACTCACGTGCCAGGATGGCCAGGCTGCCGACCTGCTCGGCCGGTTGATAGCCATTGACCACCTCCAGCGCCTGCCCCCCTGCTTGAATATAGTCGGCAATCAGCTTTCGACGCTTGCTGCGGGTGAAATCGTAATGCCAGGGGTGCGCCAGACTGACCCAGGCACCGGCGTCACGCAGGGTGCCGACGGTTTCTTCGAGGGTCGGCCAGTGTTGCTTGACATCCCCCAGCTTGCCGGCGCCCAGCCACTTGCGGAAAGCTTCAGCGCGATCCTTGACGAAACCGGCGCGCACCAGGTAGTCGGCAAAATGCGGTCGGGCCGGAGCGTTGCCACTGTCGCCGAGTTCCTGCTGGATCGCCCGCGCGCCTTCCAGCGCCCCGGGCATGCCTTTGAGCGCGAGCTTGCGGCTGATTTCCTCGGAGCGCAGCCAGCGGCCCTCGTGCAGCTTGGCAATGGCCTCGACCAGAGCCGGCGCGTTGACGTCGAAGCCATAGCCCAGCACGTGGATAGTCGCGCCGCCCCAGGTGCAGGACAATTCGACGCCGTTGATCAGTTGCATGCCCAAGGCCTGTGCGGCGGTTCGCGCCTCGGCCAGGCCTTCAACGGTGTCGTGGTCGGTCAGGGCCAGGACTCGCACGCCGTTCTCGAACGCCCGCGCCACCAGTACCGCGGGCGCCAGGGCGCCATCGGAGGCCGTGCTATGGCAGTGCAAATCAACATTCACAGGATGTGTAACCTCAAATCAGCTGGCGCTATCGCGACCCAATATGTTTGGTATTATGCCGCCACATCCTGCTTCTGGCTGCCACTGTGAAACAATTCATCGACTTCATCCCGCTGCTGCTGTTTTTCATTGTTTTCAAAATCGACCCCCGGGTCATCGACGTTGCCGGTTATCCATTGACTGTAGGCGGTATTTACAGCGCCACTGCGATGCTGATCGTCAGCTCGCTGGTGGTCTACGGCACCCTGTTCATTTCCCAGCGAAAACTGGAAAAAAGCCAATGGCTGACGCTGATCGCCTGCCTGGTCTTCGGTAGCCTGACCCTGGCTTTCCACAGCGAAACCTTCCTCAAATGGAAGGCCCCGGTGGTCAACTGGCTGTTCGCCCTGGCCTTCATCGGCAGCCACTTCATCGGCGGGCAACTGCTGATCAAGCGCATCATGGGCCATGCCCTGACCCTGCCGGAGGCCGTCTGGACCCGCCTGAACATCGCCTGGATCGGCTTCTTCCTGTTCTGCGGCGCGGCTAACCTGTTCGTCGCGTTCACCTTCCAGAGCATCTGGGTCGACTTCAAGGTCTTCGGCAGCCTGGGCATGACCGTACTGTTCCTGGTGGCCCAGGGCATCTACCTGTCGCGCCACCTGCACGACGCCGACACCACTACGCCAAAAACCGAGGACTGACATGCTTTACGCAATCATTGCCACAGACGTCGCCAACTCCCTGGATGCCCGCCTGGCTGCACGCCCTGCCCACATCGAGCGCCTGCAACAGCTCAAGGCCGAAGGCCGCGTGGTACTGGCCGGTCCACACCCGGCGGTAGACAGCAATGACCCGGGCGCCGCTGGCTTCACCGGCAGCCTGATCGTCGCCGAATTCGCCTCCCTCGAAGCCGCCAAGAGCTGGGCCGATGCCGACCCCTACATCGCCGCCGGCGTGTACGCCAACGTGATCGTCAAGCCGTTCAAGCAAGTCCTGCCTTGATTGACCTGCGCGGTGAACCTTCGGTTCATCGCGCACTCCATTGCTCATCCTTCTCGTATAACGGCCGACAACCTGCCCAACACTCGTTTGGAATCAGGAGTTGCGATGCGCCAAGGTCAGCTGTGCTTGCTGTTGCTCACGTTATCGATGGGAAGCCTTGCCCAGGCTGATCAGGTGCCTGATCCCGCCGCCGAACGGCAGATTTCCGAATTGCAGCAGCGCTTGAAGGACAGCGAGCAACAACGCGAAACGCTGCTTCAACAACTGCAGACTGCCGATAGCGCGCGTGAGAGCGCCGTGCTGAGCCGTCTGCGCCAGGAAAACCAGCGTCTCAAGCTGCAACTGCGCGAGGCCCAGGCCAGTACTTCGCCACGCTGGCTGACCGAGCAGCAACAATGGTTCGTCGCCGGTGCGGGAGTCGCGCTATTGGCCCTGCTCTGCGGTATCTTTGCCAGTGGCGGACACCGTCGACGTCGACAATGGCTAAATTGAGTGAGTCATGAGCGAGCTGTTACTGATTGATGATGACCAGGAGCTGTGTGAGCTGCTGGGGAGCTGGTTGAGCCAGGAAGGCTTTGTGGTCCGGGCTTGCCACGATGGCAACAGCGCGCGGCGTGCGCTGGCCGATTCGGCGCCGGCGGCCGTGGTGCTTGACGTGATGCTGCCCGACGGCAGCGGCCTGGAACTGCTCAAGCAGCTGCGCAACGACCATCCCGACTTGCCGGTGCTGATGCTCTCGGCCCGCGGCGAACCGCTGGACCGGATTCTCGGCCTGGAACTGGGTGCCGACGATTACCTGGCCAAACCCTGCGATCCCCGTGAACTGACCGCGCGCTTGCGAGCGGTGTTGCGCCGCAGTCATCCGGCGGCTGCCCCGAGCCAGATGGAACTGGGCGACCTGTGTTTCAGCCCGGTGCGCGGCGTGGTCAGCATCGACGAGCAGGAATTCACCCTGACCGTTTCCGAAAGCCGCCTGCTCGAGGCCTTGCTCAAGCAACCGGGCGAACCGCTGGATAAGCAGGAATTGGCGCAGATCGCCCTGGGTCGCAAACTGACCCTGTACGACCGCAGCCTCGACATGCACGTCAGCAACCTGCGCAAGAAGATCGGCCCGCATCCGGATGGGCGTCCGCGGATCGTTGCTTTGCGCAGCCGTGGGTATTATTACAGCCTCTGATGTCAGCTTCGATGCTGAACGTCTTTACCCAAGCTTTACGCTTCGCTGACGGCGGCTGACCTTGATCCCGGTAATCTGAACTCATCCGGAACACACCGGGAACGAGACAAGGAGATACACCATGCGCAAGACTCTTATCGCTCTGATGTTCGCTGCAGCCCTGCCAACCGTCGCCATGGCCATGCCTGAAGGCCAGGGACCGATGGGTCCGATGGACGGCCCGCGTCACGGCGGTCAGATGCACGAGCACGGTAAAGGCCCGTACAGCCAACTCGACCTGAGCCGCGAACAGCGCGAGCAGATCCGCAAAATCATGGGCGAGCAGATGCACGACCGTAAACAACTGGTCGACAAGTACCTGGAAAAACTGCCGCCAGCCGAACAGAAGGCCATGCAAGACGAAATGGCTTCCAGTAAGCAGAAAGCCGAGGCCGACGTCCGCGCCCAGCTCAAGCCTGACCAGCAGAAGAAGTTCGACGAGATCCAGAAACAACGCGCCGAACGCAAGGCCGAATGGCAGCAGTTCCAGGCCTGGAAAGCCCAGCAACCGCAAAAAGCGCAATAATCACCAGGCGCTACTCCCCAGCCCAATGGCCAACGCCATTGGGCTTTCCTTGTTTGAGGGCTTCCCGTGCGTTCATTGTTCTGGCGCATCCTTGCCAGTTTCTGGCTGGCCATCGCTCTGGTTGCAGGGCTGTCGATCCTGATGGGGCACATGCTCAATCAGGACGCCTGGATTCTCAGCCGCCATCCCGGCCTCAATACCCTGGCGCAACAATGGACCGAGCGCTACGAGGAAAACGGCGAAGACGCCGCGCAGGCGTTGCTGGAAAAACGCAAACGGCGTTATCACATCGACGTCCAGGTGCTTAACGAAAGCGGCGACCCGGTGGTGCGCGGCACCTTCCCCAAGCGTGCCGCAGCCTTTGAAGCCAGGCAGAACGACAGCAATGACCGGCACCTGCCGTGGCGGCGTCTGACCGATGAGTACACCAGCCCGAAAACCGGCGAAACCTACCTGCTGATCTACCGCATCCCGCACCCGGAACTTGACGCCTGGCACCGCGAAAGCCTGCTCTGGCCCTTGAGTGCGCTGGGCATCGCGCTGGTGGTGTTGACCCTGTTCAGCCTGCTGGTGACGCTGTCCATCACCCGTCCGCTGAGCCGTTTGCGCGGTGCCGTGCACGACCTTGGGCAAACCACCTACCAACAGAACAGCCTGGCGCGCCTGGCCAACCGCCGCGACGAATTTGGCGTGCTGGCCAACGACTTCAACCGCATGGGCGCGCGCCTGCAGAGCCTGATCGGCAGCCAGCGACAACTGCTGCGCGACGTTTCCCATGAACTGCGCTCACCTCTGGCGCGCTTGCGTATCGCCCTGGCCCTGGCCGAGCGCGCCGGCCCCGAAGAGCGAGAAAAACTCTGGCCACGCCTGACCCGCGAGTGCGACCGCCTGGAAGCACTGATCAGTGAAATTCTGGTGTTGGCACGGGTCGACGCCGATAACGCCAGTGCCGAAGAGGTGGATTTGAATGCGCTGCTGAGCGCGGCGCAAAAAGATGCCGGCATGGCGTCACCGGAACAACAGATCGAGCTCCAGGCCGAACAGCAACTGCACCTCAAAGGCTGGCCGACCATGCTCGAGCGCGCCCTCGATAACCTGCTGCGCAACGCCCAGCGCTTCAACCCGCCGGGCCAGGCTATCGAAGTCCTGGCCTTGCGCCAGGGCGAACGCATCGTTATCAGCGTGCGCGATCACGGTCCCGGGGTTGAGGAGCAACATCTGGCGCAACTGGGCGAGCCGTTCTTCCGCGCCCCCGGCCAGAGCGCCGCCGGGCATGGCCTGGGTTTGGCCATCGCACGGCGTGCTGCGGAGCGTCATGGCGGCAGTCTGGTGCTGGGCAATCATCCTGAGGGCGGGTTTATCGCCAGTCTGGAGTTGCCGTTGGCGCCGGGGGTAGTGGGGTAGCCGAGGGAGTCTTCGCCCGAAGGGGACTTTCTCGGTTCACACGCTCTTGCAGGTTTATCACTCACCCGACCAAGCGCTGACAAACTCCGCCAGATCCACCTTCTCGGCCACCCGCGGTTCTTTCTGCGGAGTGCCGAGATACAGGAACGCAATCACCTCCTCCCCTTCCGCCAGGCCCAACCCCTGAGCCACTTGCGGTGAATACGCCAACTCACCGGTACGCCACACCGCGCCGATGCCCTGGGCATAGGCCGCCAGCAAAATACCGTGGGCAGCGCAGCCCGCTGCCAACAGTTGCTCCGATTTCGGATACTTGACGTGTTCCTGCAACTTGGCGATCACTACCACCACCAGCGGTGCGCGCAATGGCCCGTTACGCGCCTTGTCGACCACCGCCTGCGGTGCCTCGGCATCCTGTGCCAATGCGGCCTGGGCGAGGATTTCTCCCAGTTGCTCGCGCGCCTGCCCTTCCACCGTGAGGAAGCGCCACGGCTGCAGATGGCCGTGATCCGGCGCGCGCATGGCCGCGGCAAACAACACCTCGCGCTGTTCGGCGGTCGGTGCCGGGTCAAGCAAACGGGGAACGGAAACTCGGTTGAGCAAAGCGTCGAGAGCCTGCATCGGCCACCTCCTGAAAAATTGTTTGGCTATTCTAGCGGTAACTGCCACCGGCATGCCGGTTTACATAGCCCGCCTCGCGGGTAGAATGGCGCCCTTCTCACATCAGCCCGAGCGGACTTCATGGCGTTGCCGACCCTGCGGATCATTGGTTTTATTATCGGCATCTTCCTGATCACCCTGTCCGTCAGCATGGTCGTGCCGATGGCGACGCTGGTGATCTACGAGCGCACCAGCGACCTGCCGTCCTTCCTCTGGTCGAGCATGATCACCTTCCTCGCCGGCTTGGCGCTGGTCATCCCCGGCCGCCCAGAACACGTGCACCTGCGCCCCCGGGACATGTATCTGTTGACCGTGACCAGTTGGGTAGTGGTGTGCATTTTCGCCGCGCTGCCGTTCCTGCTGACCCAGCACATCAGCTACACCGACTCGTTTTTCGAAAGCATGTCCGGCATCACCGCCACCGGTTCCACCGTACTCAGCGGGCTGGATAACATGTCACCGGGCATCCTGATGTGGCGCTCGCTGCTGCACTGGCTCGGCGGCATAGGCTTTATCGGCATGGCGGTGGCGATCCTGCCGCTGCTGCGTATCGGTGGCATGCGCCTGTTCCAGACCGAGTCTTCGGACCGCTCGGAAAAGGTCATGCCGCGCTCGCACATGGTGGCGCGGCTGATCGTCGCCGCTTATGTGGGCATCACCATCCTTGGCAGCCTGGCGTTCTGGTGGGCCGGGATGAGCCCCTTCGATGCGATCAACCACGCCATGTCGGCGATTTCCACCGGCGGTTTCTCCACCTCCGACCAGTCCCTGGCCAAGTGGTCGCAGCCGGCCGTGCATTGGGTGGCGGTGGTGGTGATGATACTCGGCAGCCTGCCCTTCACCTTGTACGTGGCGACCCTGCGTGGCAATCGCCGGGCCTTGATCAAAGATCAGCAGGTGCAGGGCTTGATCGGCATGTTGCTGGTCACCTGGCTGGTGCTCGGCACCTGGTATTGGTGGACCACCAACCTGCACTGGCTGGATGCGCTGCGGCATGTCGCGCTGAACGTGACCTCGGTGGTCACCACGACCGGCTTCGCGCTGGGGGACTACAGCCTTTGGGGCAACTTCTCGCTAATGCTGTTCTTCTACCTGGGATTCGTCGGCGGCTGCTCCGGCTCCACTGCTGGCGGGATCAAGATCTTCCGTTTCCAGGTCGCCTACATCCTGCTCAAGGCCAACCTTAACCAGCTGATTCACCCACGGGCGGTGATCAAGCAAAAATACAACGGTCACCGCCTCGACGAAGAAATCGTGCGTTCGATCCTGACCTTTTCGTTCTTCTTTGCCATCACCATTTGCGTAATCGCCCTGCTGCTGTCGCTGTTGGGCGTCGACTGGATGACCGCGCTGACGGGCGCCGCCAGTACGGTATCCGGCGTAGGTCCGGGGCTGGGCGAGACCATTGGCCCGGCCGGCAACTTCGCCAGCCTGCCGGATGCGGCCAAATGGATTCTGTCGGTGGGCATGCTGCTCGGGCGACTGGAGATCATCACCGTGTTTGTGCTGTGTATTCCGGCGTTTTGGCGTCACTGACAACCTGCGGCGTTTCCAGCAGGCGCAAGCGATATTCGCCGGGGGTGACCTCGAACCATCGGCGAAATGCCCGGAAGAAGTTACTCGGATCGGCAAAGCCCAGCAGGTAGGCAATTTCCAGCAAGGTCATGCTGGGCTGGGCCAGGTACTGCTCGGCCAGTTCGCGGCGGGTGTCGTCCAGCAGGGCCTGAAAGCTCGTGCCTTCTTCCTGCAGACGGCGCTGCAGCGTGCGCTGGGACAGGTGCAGGGTTTGCGCCACGGTGTCGCGCTTCGGCTCGCCCTGGGGCAACAAGCGACACAGCACCTGGCGAGCCTTGTGGGTTACCCGACTTTCGGAAAAACGCGCCAGATACTCCCCGGCAAAACGATCATGCAGCAACGCCATCGCCTCGTTGGCTGTCGGCAGCGGCGCCTCCATGTCCGCCCGCTCGAAGATCAACGCATCGTAGGGCGCATTGAACTCCAACGGGGCGTGAAAGGCTTGTTTGTAAGGTTCCAGATCAATGGGCTGTGCCCCCTGGATCAGCACCTTGCGCGGCTGCAGGGTGCGCCCGGTCAGCCAGCCGCACAGGCCCAGCGCACAAGCCAGTGAAGCTTCGGCACTTTGTCGGGTCGGCGGCAGATGGTCACCGTGAACCGTCAGGATCAGCGCATAACCTTCCGGCAACAGGCGGAAACTCAAGTCAGCGCTTTCGGCGATGATTCGCTGATAACGCACCAGACGCTTGAAGCCTTCGGCCAGGGTCTGACTGGACATCAAGGCGTAACCCGCGACATGAAAGGACGCGGGACGCACCACCTTGCCCATGTTCAAGCCAATCGCCGGATTTCCGGAAAGCTCCACTGCCAATTGCCACAGGCGGGTCATGGAATCCTGCGGGAAGCGCGCATCCGGATCGTCCAGCGCCTCAAAGTCCAGTCCCAACTGGCTGAACAGGGCCCGGCAATCCAGGCCGTCCATTTCCAGTGCCTTGACAATCCCCATCGCCCAAGTTGCTGAAGTCGTTCGTTCGCTCATGGCGTTTTCTTAGTTGATGACTCGCGATTGACGGCCAATTTTCCAAGGATACTAAAGTGGCGCCTATTGTCACTGGCCGTTGCCAATGATCACTCTAGACTCAAATAAGCTGCCCGTAGAATATCCGACCAGCAGAACAATAAATCTCAGAGATTGCAGTCGTGGAAAACGTCAGACGTTTCAACAGTTTCGCCGAGTTCTATCCGTACTATCTGGCCGAGCACAGCAACAGTACGTGTCGGCGCCTGCACTTTACCGGCACGACGTTGGTGATTTTCATCCTGGCCATGGCCATCGCCAAAGGTTCCATGCTGCTGATGCTGGCCCTGCCTGTCGCCGGTTACAGCTTTGCCTGGGTCGGGCATTTTTTCTATGAAAGGAACCGCCCGGCCACCTTTCAGCACCCGCTCTACAGCCTACTCGGTGATTTCGTCATGTACCGCGACATGATTCTTGGCAAGGTGCCGTTCTAGCGCCCGGCCCGCCAGGCCATCAAGCCGTCCCACGAGGCCACTGCGCTGGCGGGATGAGGTCGTACACTCAGTCCCATCCTGCTGAAAAACAATAAAAGGATAGTCGATGAATGCGCACGCCCGTTTCACCCACATGAAAGACGGCACGCAAGAAGATTGGGAAATCATCGCTGCCGATTTCAGCGCCTACGCCAAGCAACTGCCAGCGCGCATCGTCGCGCACCTGAAGTTGCTCGAAGGAGATTTCGGCGGCTTCCCGGTGGATCGACTGACCCACTCCCTGCAGACCGCCAGCCGTGCCTGGCGTGATGGCCGCGACGAGGAATACGTGGTTTGCGCGCTGCTGCATGACATCGGCGACACCCTCGGCAGCTATAACCACCCGGACATCGCCGCCGCGATCCTCAAACCCTTCGTCAGTGCACAAAATCTGTGGATGGTGGAAAAGCACGGGATCTTCCAGGGCTATTATTTTTTCCACCACCTGGGTATGGACCGGCACTTGCGCGAGCAATTCAGTGATCATCCGCAGTACCACCTGACCATTGAGTTCTGTGCCAGGTACGATGCTGCGGCATTCGATCCTGACTACGACACCCTGCCGTTGAGTTTTTTTGAGCCGATGATGGAGCGGTTGTTCAGTCAGCCGAAGAACTCGATTTATACGGCGGCGATGGAGCAGTACGCACCGGTTTGACGCCGCTGTAGGCGCTGGCTTGCCAGCGAACGCGTCCGTACCGTCAATGCAAAACTGCAGACCGCCTTCGCCGGCATGGCGGCTCCTTCAATAGACATTCAAACGGCCTCCGCCACCTTCAGCTGCGCCGCCAACGCCTGCGCATCCGCCAATCGATACAACTCGATCGTGCCGTCCCAATGCTCGATCAACGCGGTGCAGGATTCCACCCAGTCTCCGCAATTGAGGTAGTCCACCCCGCCGACCTTGCGGATTTCGGCGTGGTGGATGTGCCCACAGACCACCCCATGCAGTTCGCGCTTGACGCACTCATGGGCGATGGCTTCTTCGAAGTCACTGATGAAACTGACCGCGGTCTTGACCTTGTGCTTGAGGTAGGCCGACAGCGACCAGTAGCCGTAGCCATAGCGGGCGCGCCAGTGGTTGAGCCAGCGGTTGAGGGTCAGGGTGAATTCGTAGGCCGAGTCGCCGAGAAAGGCCAACCAGCGGTGGTAACGGGTGATCACGTCGAACTGGTCACCGTGGATCACCAGCAGATGCCGGCCATCGGCGGTGACGTGCACCGCCTCGTCCACCAGCTGTATGTTGCCGAGGATCAGCTTCGAATAGCGCCGCAGGAATTCGTCATGGTTGCCGGTGACGTAGATCACCTCGGTACCGCGCTTGCTCATGGTCAGCAACCGGCGGATCACGTTGGTGTGGGCCTGGGGCCAATACATGCCGCTGCGCAATTTCCAGCCGTCGATGATATCGCCCACCAGGTAAACCTTGTCGGCCTGATAACCCTTGAGAAATTGCGAGAGATGCTCGGCCTGGCAATCCCGGGTGCCCAGGTGCACGTCGGAAATCCACAAGGTGCGCACCCGTTGTTTGCGGCTGGGCTTGGCGAGTTCAGCACTGGTCATGGGCAATCCCCGGCAGATTTTCCGCCAGCTTGCGCCGCGGCGATTAATAGTCCATGACATAAATGCGGCAGTCCAATGACAGCCCGGCCCCATCCGCAAGCGGTGTAGACTGTGGTTCTGCCGAGGAACAGCCGATGCGTCCGATACTCACCCTGCGCCAATACAGCCACGACTTGATCGTCCACAGCCATGACCACGCCCAGTTAGTGTTCGGCCTGTCGGGCGCGCTCGACTTCGAGGTCGACGGGCATGGCAGCCAGGTGCTGCAGCAGAGTTTCGTGGTGGTACCGGCGGGCGCCCATCACGCCTGTGGCAGCCCCAATGGCAGTCGTTGCCTGGTGCTCGACGTGCCGAGCGATCAGTGGGTGGGGCAGTCGTTGGGCGAGCACGCCGAGGCCAGTCGACGCTTGCTCGATACCCCCGGTCGCCTGCCGCTGGATGCCGGGCAGAGTCAGCTGGTCAGTTGGCTGGCCAGCAGCCCGGTGCAGGATCCGCTGATTGCCCAGCAGGGCGCCGTGCTGTTGCTGGCCAGCCTCAACAATGTCGCACCGCAGAACCTTGGCGGGCGCCGCCTGCCCTTCGCTGCGCTGAATGCGCACATTGATCAATACGCCGCCTACCCGTTGCAAGTCGCCGACCTTGCGCAGGTCGCCGGTTTGTCCACAGCCCGTCTGCATGCGCGCTTCGTCGCCGAATGCGGGCAGACGCCGATGGATTACATTCGCAGCCGACGTCTGCATATCGCGGTTAAATTGCTCCGCGAAACCGCACTGCCCATCGGCGAAGTGGCCTGCCGTGTCGGCTACACCTCGCAAAGCGCATTCAGCGCCGCGGTGCAGCGCGAGTTCGGCGCCGCGCCCGGCAGCCTGCGCCGAGCGGTGAGCGTGCAATAGGCCAGCGCTAAAAGACGCGAGTCTGGCGACAGACACTCAACGTCCCTCACTTTAGAGTGAGCGGGTGTCTGAAATTTCATCTCAAGGATTGCAATGACTCCCCGTTCCGCCCTAGGCGCCCTGCATATCGGTGCACTGATGTTTGGCCTGACTGGTGTGTTCGGCAAGCTCGCCGCTGCCTCCCCCGCCATCATCGTCTTCGGCCGCGCCGCCTTCGCCGTATTGGCCCTGGCCTGCTTTGCGCGATTTTCCCGCAGCAGCACCTGGCAACGCCTGGACGCCCGCGACCTGCGTCGCCTGCTGCTCGGCGGCCTGCTGCTGGCCGGGCACTGGGTGAGCTTTTTCATCGCCGTGAAAGTTGCCGGCGTGGCCATTGCGACCCTGGGCTTTGCCAGCTTCCCGGCGTTCACCGTGATCCTCGAAGGCCTGATTTTCCGCGAGCGGATTCGCGCCAATGAAATCCTCCTGGTGGTGCTGGTGAGCATCGGCCTGGTGTTGGTGACCCCGGCCTTCGACCTCGCGAGCCAAGCCACCACCGGGCTGTTCTGGGCGGTGGGGTCCGGCCTGCTGTTCTCGCTGCTGTCGCTGACTAACCGGGCCAGCTCGGGGCGAATTCCGGCAGTGCAGGCGGCGCTGTGCCAAAACGTGGTGGTTGCCTTGTGTCTGTTGCCGGTGGCGGCACCTGGCCTGAGCGAAGTGCGTGCACTGGACTGGCTGTGGATCGCCCTACTCGGCATCTTCTGCACCGGCCTGGCCCATAGCCTGTTCGTCGCCAGCCTGGCAGTGATCAAGGCGCGCACGGCGGCGGTGGTGTTCGCCCTGGAACCGGTCTACGGCATCACGGTGGCCTGGCTGCTGTTTGGCGAAACCCCGACCCTGCGCATGCTGCTCGGTGGCGCGTTGATCATCGTCGCGATTGTGGTCGTCAGCAGCCTGGGCAACCGCGCGCCCGGCAACAAACCAACGGTCGCGGCCAGCGCTCACTGAGGGTTCGCAGAGCGTTACCGGGTGCGATCGTTGTGCCCCAGGTCGCGCTGCGGATCGATCTGGTCCCGTACCCGCTGCTTGAGCACCTTGGCTTCCGGAAAACCGCCGTCGGCCTTGCGCTCCCAGATCTGCACGCCCTCACAATCAATCCGGAAGATGCCGCCGGTGCCCGGCACCAATGACACTTTTCCCAGGTCGTCGCCAAAGGTGCTGAGCAGTTCCTGTGCCAGCCAGGCGGCACGCAACAGCCATTGGCACTGGGTGCAGTAAGTGATGACAATTTCCGGTTTGCTGGCGGTCATGCGGGCGAAACTCCTGAGGGCGATAGCGTCGCTATAATAGCCGCCTTTAACGATCACCCGAGATACCCGATGCGCCGCCTGCTGTCCTGCCTGCTCCTGTGTTTGCTGCCCCTGTGTGTGCTCGCCGCCGAAACGCCGCGACCGAAAGTCGGCCTGGTGCTGTCCGGTGGCGCCGCGCGCGGGCTGGCGCACATTGGCGTGCTCAAGGCACTGGAGGAACAGGGGATCAAGATCGACGCGATCGCCGGCACCAGCATGGGCGCAGTGATCGGCGGGCTGTACGCCTCGGGATACAAGATTGACGAGCTGGAAAAACTCGCCCTGAAGATCGACTGGCAACAGGCCCTGTCGGATGCCCCGCCACGTGCCGATGTACCGTTTCGGCGCAAACAGGATGACCGCGATTTCCTGGTCAAGCAGAAGCTCAGTTTTCGCGACGACGGCAGCCTCGGCCTGCCGCTTGGGGTGATCCAGGGCCAGAACCTGTCGCTGCTGCTCGAAAGCCTGCTGGCCCATACCAGCGATACTCGGGATTTCGACAAATTACCGATCCCTTTCCGCGCCGTGGCCACCGACATTGCCAGCGGCGAAAAAGTGGTATTTCGCAAAGGCCATTTGCCCCAGGTGATCCGCGCCAGCATGTCGATCCCGGCGGTGTTCGCCCCGGTCGAGCTCGACGGCCGACTGCTGGTGGACGGCGGCATGACCGACAACATTCCGTTGGATGTGGCACGGGAAATGGGCGTTGACGTCGCCATCGTGGTCGACATCGGCACCCCGCTACGTAGCCGCAAACAGCTGGCAACGGTGGTCGACGTGCTCAACCAGTCGATCACCCTGATGACCCGGCGCAACTCCGAAGAACAACTGGCCGCCCTGCACCCGAACGATGTGCTGATCGAGCCGCCGCTGGCCAGCTTTGGCGTCACCGACTTTGGCAAGGCTGAGGAAATGATCGATGCCGGCTATCGCGCCACGCGCATTCTCGATGCCCGCCTCGCCAGACTGCGCCCCGCCGAACCGGTGGATGCCGAATTGAACGCGGCCCGCGCGCCCGGGCAACGCACGCCGATCATCACCGCGATCAAGGTGGAAAACGACTCGAAGGTCGGTGACGACGTGATCCGCTACTACATCCGGCAGAACATCGGCGAACCATTGGACATGGGCCGCCTGCAGACCGACATGGGCACCCTGTATGGCCTGGACTACTTCGAGCAGGTGCAGTACCGCGTAGTGCACAAGGGCGACGAGCACACCCTGGTAATCCGCGCCCGCGGCAAGCGCACCGGCACCGACTACCTGCGCCTGGGCCTGAACCTCTCGGATGACATGGAAGGCGACAGCGCCTTCAACATTGGCGCCAGTTACCGCATGAACGGCATCAACCGCCTCGGCGCCGAATGGCTGACCCGCTTGCAGATCGGCGATCAGCAGGAGTTGTACACCGAGTTCTACCAGCCGCTGGACGTCGGTTCGCGCTACTTCATCGCGCCCTACGCGGCGATCGAGTCGCAGAATGTCGAGGCCATTCTCGACAACGACCCCGTGGCCGAGTACCGCCTGGAACGCTACGGTTTTGGTTTGAACGTCGGACGACAGATCGGCAACAGCGGCGAAATCCGCCTCGGGGTCGGCGAAGCCTGGGGCAAGGCTGATGTGCGCATCGGCGACCAGAGCCTGCCCAGCGAAAGCTTCAACGAAGGCTTCTACCAGCTCAAGTACTCGTTCGACTCACTGGACAACGTCTATTTTCCCCATGCCGGCGAGGACATCGGCCTGGCATTTCGCCAATTCGAGCCGGAGCTGGGATCGGACCAGCGTTATCGACAGTGGGAGTTCAAGCTGGACAAGGCGCTGAGCTTCGGCCCCGACACTTACGTCCTTGGCGGGCGTTACGGACGCACACTGGACCAGGCCAACGTGGTCACGTCGAGCTTCCTGCTCGGCGGCGCGCGGCAACTCTCGGGCTTTCGCGAGGATGCGATATCCGGACAGAACGCCAGCCTTCTGCGCGCCGTGTACTACCGGCGCCTGACCCCGCGCTCCTACCTGCCGCTGGACTTCCCGCTGTACGTGGGTGGCTCGCTGGAACGCGGCCGGGCGTGGAACAACGACAACGAGTTCGACAGCGGCTACATCAACGCCGCCAGCGTGTTCCTCGGATTTGACACGCCGCTCGGGCCACTGAACTTCAGTTACGGCTTCAACGACGATGACCAGCAGGCGATTTACATGAACCTGGGCCAGACCTTCTAAGGCTGGCCGACTTCACGCAGAGGGGGGGGATGAATCACTTCTCCAGATTGGCGAGGATGCGGCTGTGGACGCGCATGCACAGCTTGATCTCTTCCTCATCGACGCCGTCGAACAACTCCTGGCGCAGCGCGTTGGCGATGGTTTCGATTTGCTCGATCAGCGGACGGGCCGTATCGCAAAGAAGAATTTTCTTCGCCCGACGGTCTTCAGCCACCGCCAGGCGCTGAACCAGGCCCTGGGTTTCCAGGCTGTCGAGCAGGCGAGCCAGGGTTGGCCCCTCAACGCCGACGCTTTGCGCCAGCTCGCGCTGGGTAGGCGCGTCCTTGAAACGCGCCAGGTGCAGCAGCACCAGCCATCGGGCCTGAGACAGGCCGAGGCCAGCAAGACGGCGATCCAGTTCGGCGCGCCAACCGCGAGACATTTGCGCCAACTGCATGCCAAAGCGGTGTTGTTCGGTTAACGGCATAAAACACTCATGTTTAGACTGATATCGAAGTAATACTAATTGTTAGCCAGCTAAGCATGACCCTCGGTACGAAGCAAGGTCGAGACTGTACTGAATCGTTACATCTTGAGAGGCGTCAAGTTACATCTCGAACTCTGACTGCAAGGCCGCACGCACGCAGTACAACACGCCCTCCGGAACCCGACCGGCAAACAGCGGGGCAATTTCGGCGACGGCCGGCAATTCGCCCTCGCCGTCGAGGAACGCATCCTGCACTTCGCCCAGCAGGTCTTCCGGCAGATCCAGAGCCTGCTCCAGCGACAATTGTTGCTTGCCGATGGCTTCGGCCAACAGCGTGTAGACGTTTTTCTCCGAGCATTGCAACTGCCCGGCAATCTGCAGCGGGGTCATGCCGGCGCGGGCCAGGGTAATCAACTCGTGGCGCAGGTCGGCCACCACTTTCGGCGCCTCGGCCCGGCCGCCAAGGACCTCGAGGAACGCATCGCCATAACGCTCCAGCTTGCGCGCACCGACGCCGCTGACCCGCGCCATCTCCGCCAGGGAGCCCGGCTGGCTGCGGAGCATTTCCAGCAACGTGGAGTCGGGAAAGATAACGTAGGGCGGCACGCCATGTTCTTCGGCGAGCTTGCGGCGCAGGGCGCGCAACGCTTCCCATTGTTCCCGCTCTTCGCCACGCACCAATTGGCTGGCCTGGCTGGAGCCGGTCTTGGCGGTGGTTTGCGGTTTCAGGTCGCGACGCAATTCCAGGGTCACTTCGCCCTTGAGCAGCGGCCGGCAGCTGTCGCTCAGGCGCAGACCGCCGTAGCCATCGAGGTCGATATCGGCCAGGCCACGGGCCACCAACTGGCGGAACAATGAGCGCCACTCGCCCTCGGCCCGGCCCTTGCCGACGCCGAACACCGCCAGGTGTTGATGCCCGGCACCCCGCACCTTTTCGTTGTCCTTGCCCAGCAACACCTCTACCAGATGCCCGACGCCGTAGCGCTGGCCGGTGCGATAAATCGCCGACAAGGCCTGGCGCGCCGGCTCGGTGGCGTCCCAGGTTTGCACGCCGTCGACGCAGTTATCGCAATGCCCGCAGGGTTGCGGCATGTCTTCGTCGAAATAGGCGAGCAAGGTCTGACGACGGCAGCGGGTTTCTTCGCACAACGACAGCATGGCGTCGAGCTTGTGCTGCTCCAGGCGCTTGTGGCGTTCATCGCCTTCGGAGTTCTGCAGCATTTGCTTGAGCATCACCACGTCCTGCAGGCCGTAGGCCATCCAGGCGTCCGCCGGCAGGCCGTCGCGCCCGCCACGACCGGTTTCCTGGTAATACGCCTCGAGCGACTTGGGCAGGTCGAGGTGCGCGACAAAGCGCACGTTGGGCTTGTCGATGCCCATGCCGAACGCCACGGTGGCAACCATGATCAGGCCCTCCTCGTTGAGGAAGCGCTTCTGGTTCTCGGCGCGCACCTCGTTGGCCAGCCCGGCGTGGTACGGCAACGCCGGAAAACCCTGCTCGCTGAGGAACACCGCCACCTCGTCGACCTTCTTGCGCGACAGGCAATAGACGATGCCGGCGTCGCTGCGACGCTCGGCGAGGAACGCCAGCAATTGCTTGCGAGGCTGCTCCTTGGGCACGATGCGGTAGAAAATGTTCGGCCGGTCGAAGCTCGACAGAAAACGCTCGGCATTCTGCAAATGCAGGCGCTCGACGATTTCTTCGCGGGTGCGCTTGTCGGCGGTGGCGGTCAGGGCGATGCGCGGGACGTTGGGGAACAACTCGGCCAACTGGCCCAATTGCAGGTATTCGCGGCGGAAATCATGGCCCCATTGCGACACACAGTGGGCTTCGTCGATGGCGAACAGGGCGATTTCCAGGCTCTGCAGGAACGCCAGCATGCGTGGCTGGACCAGCCGTTCCGGCGCCAGGTAGAGCATTTTCACTTCGCCACGACGGATGCGCGCGGCAAGGTCGCGCTGTTGCTCGGGGCTCAGGGTCGAGTTCAGCGAGGCGGCTGCGACCCCCAGCTCCTCGAGAGTCGCGACCTGGTCATCCATCAACGCGATCAGCGGCGAAACGACCACCGCCAGGCCGTTGCGCAACAGCGCCGGCACCTGGAAGCACAGGGACTTGCCGCCGCCGGTAGGCATCAACACCAAGGCGTCGCCGCCGCTGGCCACGCGCTCAATGATGGCACCCTGGCGACCACGGAAACTGTCGTAGCCGAAGATGTCCTTGAGGACGCGTTGAGCCTGTTCGAGCATGAAAAACTCCCAATGGTGCTGAAAATCCCGGTGTGCAGGCTGGCTCAAAACCGCGCGATGTTCACGGCCAGATCCGTTAGCGGATTTGTCCGGGGCATGCGCCAAACCTGCCGGGCATAACAAAACGCGCGAGTATACCCGAGCGCTGCCCGGCAATGGACTTCACTGACGAATAGTCCCTGCTTGCCGGACAACCTGTGCAATTACCGGCAAATCCGCTGCGCGGCTGGCCTGGGCGCTCAAGAACGCCTAAACTTGCTCATCGTATATTCCCAAGGTAGCCCTCCCAATGTCCTTCGCTGAGCAATTAACCCGCCTGCAAGTCTTCCTCGACGCCGATGAACTGCATGACGAGGCGCTGGACTACGTGGCCGCCCATGGCTACCTCACCGCCCTGTCGATCTGTGCCGAAACCGTGCCGGAGCGCGAGTGGATCGACGCCCTGTTCGCGGAAGAGCCGCACTACACCAGCGACGCCCAGCGTGAGGAAATCGAAGCCACGCTGATCGGCCTCAAGGCCCACATCGCACGCCAACTGGCTTCCGATGAGGAATTCGAGTTGCCATGCGACCTCGACCTCGGCGATGACCCGGACGACTCCGAACTGCGCGGCTGGTGCATCGGCTTCATGGAGGGCGTGTTCCTGCGTGAAGAAGCCTGGTTCGAAACCGCCGAAGACGAAGTCAGCGAAATGCTGCTGCCGATCATGGTCGGTTCCGGCCTGTTCGACGAGCAACCGGAATTCTCCGACATCGCCTCGGACGCCAATCTGATGGACGACATGATCGTACAGATCCCGGAAGCCCTGACTGCGCTGTACCTGCTGTGCAACGCACCGGACGAAAAACCGGCGATTCTCAAGCCTCGTCACCACTGAGTTCCTGCCTGTGGCTGATCCCATAGGCAACCGCTCCCTGATGCTGCGCTACGCACTCCTGACCATTGGCTGGTTGAGCGTAGCGTTGGGAGTGATCGGCATCTTCCTGCCCGTCCTGCCTACTACCCCCTTCCTGCTGCTGGCCGCCGCCTGTTTTGCCCGCAGTTCGCCGCGCTTCTATCAATGGCTGGTGGAGCATCCGCGCCTCGGCCCGTGGATTCGCGACTACCTGGACGGCAACGGCATTCCGCTCAAGGGCAAGGTCTACGCCATTGGCCTGATGTGGGCGAGCATCCTGTTTTCCTGCTACCTGGTCCCCCTGCCCTGGGCTCGTGGCTTCATGTTGACCAGCGCAGTGCTGGTGACGGTCTACATCCTGCGCCAGAAGACCCTCGAAAAGCCCTGAGCCGACCACTCGATAATTGGCCCGGCCTTTTGCCCAACAACGCCTAGACTCCACAGATCTGCATGTGAGCCGCCCGGCATGCCTCGTCGCCCGCGAAGTCCAGGATGGTCAACGCCCCGACGCCGGCTCGGCGGATGGCTGCTTCTCGGGTTTTTCCTGCTGCCAGGGTTGGAGGCTGTTCGGGCGAACTGGAATTTCGCTGACATCCTGACCACTGCCGAACAACGCTATGGCCCATTGGGCAGTGCGCAGGGACGGATTGAGGCGTGGAACCAAATGCTGCAAAGCCAGGCCGGACTGCCCGAGCGCGACCAACTGACAGCGGTCAATCGCTTCTTCAACCAGCAACTGAGTTTTCGCGACGACAGCCGCGTCTGGCAGCAAATCGATTACTGGGCAACGCCAGTCGAAGCGCTGGTCAAGGGCGCCGGTGACTGCGAAGACTACGCCCTGGGCAAATACTTCAGCCTGCGCCAATTGGGCGTGCCCGCCGAAAAACTGCGCATCACCTACGTCAAGGCGCTGACCCGCAATCAGGCCCACATGGTCCTGACGTATTACCCAAGCCCCACAGCCGACCCGCTGGTCCTCGATAACCTGATCAGCGACATCCGCCCCGCCTCGCAACGCAAGGACCTGCTGCCGGTATACGCCTTCAATGCCGAAGGCCTGTACACGCCGGGGGCCAACGGCGGCCAGCGCAAGGGCGACGCCAAGCGCCTGTCACGCTGGCAGGACCTGCTGCGCAAGATGCAGGCAGAGGGTTTTGCCGTGGGCGATGGCTGAGACTGACGAGCAAAGGAGCGTCACATGTCCCTACTCAAACAATTATTCCTGGCCATCTGCCTGTTCCTCCTGGTGGCGTTCAGCGGCAGTTTTTTTGTCAGCCTGGAGAGCTCCCGTGAACAGATGCTCGGCCAGTTGCGCTCCCATGCCCAGGACGCTGCGACGGCCTTGGGCTTGTCATTGACCACGCAACTGGACGATCCGGCGATGGTTGAGTTAATGGTCAGCTCGATTTTCGACAGCGGCTACTTCTCCAGCATCCGGGTGATCGCTATCGAAGATGAGCGCCTGCTGGTGGAACGCAGCACACGGGCCACCGCTGAGGGCATTCCCGCCTGGTTCGTCAGACTGGTGAATCTGCGCCCGCAAGGTGGCGATGCGCTGATCATGCGCGGCTGGGAACAGGCGGCCCGGGTCGAGGTGCAGAGCAATCCCCAATTCGCCCTCGCCAAACTCTGGGACAGCAGCGTCGGCAGCCTGCTCTGGCTGCTGCTCTGCGGTCTGCTCAGCGCGGTGTTCGGCGGCTGGTTGCTGCGTCGCCAATTGCGCCCCCTCGACAGTCTGGTCAAGCAGGCCCAAGCCATCAGCCAACGAGAATTTCGCAGCGTGAAGAAACTGCCGAGGACGCCTGAGCTGAAACGGGTGGTGCTGGCAATGAACCAGATGGTCGAAAAGCTCAAGGCATTATTCGTCGAAGAGGCCGCGCGCAGCGAAACATTGCGCGCGGCGTCCTATCAGGATGAGCTGACCGGGCTGGCCAACCGACGCCTGCTCGACGAACAATTGACCGACCAACTGTTACCCGGCGAACAGAACAGCGCCGGGCATTTGCTGATGTTCCGGATCAATGACCTGAACGGCCTCAACCAGCGCCACGGCGGACAGGCCACTGACACCCTGATCAGCCAGATCGGCCAGTTGCTCAAGCGCCTGACCCAGCTACCCGAACGTCATGCCTGGCTGGCGGCACGCAACCGTGGCGGCGAGTTCAGCCTGCTGACCCCGGGCCTCGATATCCAGGAAGCGAGCCGTCTGGGCGCGGAGATCAGCGCCACCCTGGAGAACCTGCGCTTGACCGGCGCCAGCGACTGCATGCCGGTCGCCCATCTGGGCATAGTGCCCTACGTTCCCGGAGAAACCCCAAACCAGGTACTGATGCGCCTCGACCAGGCCCTGGCCCAGGCGCAACTGCAACCGGAGCGACCGTGGGTCTACCTCGATCAGTCACGATCCGCCCCCACGCAGACCGCCCACGACTGGCGCGCCTGGATCGACGATGCCCTGACCCACGGCAAGCTGCAGCTGTATTTTCAACCGGTGGTGCAATGCGCCGACACCGGGCGACTGCTGCACCACAAGGTCCTGGCGCGCCTGCTAGACCCTCAGGGCGAGGCGATCGCCGCCGGGCATTTCCTGCCCTGGATCGAACGCCTGGGCTGGTCGGCGCGATTCGACCTGGCGATGCTCGAGCACACCCTCGACTACCTCGCCGAGCATCGCCAGCCGCTGGCCCTGAGCCTGTCCGGCAGCACCCTGCGCGACACCACGCAACGGCGGATCATCCTCGACACGCTGAACGCGCTGCCGGAACTGGCACCGCTACTGACCCTGGAAATCGATGAGCATCAATTACCGCCCCCCGAGGATCTGCGTCAGCTAAGCCTGAGCCTGCGCGACACCGGTTACCGCATCGGCCTGCAGCACTTCGGCGGCAGCTTCAGCCAGATCGGCAACTTTACCCAGCTCGGCCTGGCCTACCTGAAAATCGACGGCAGTTACATTCGCGGCATCGACACGCAAAGCCACAAGAGGCTGTTTATCGAAGCGATCTACCGCGCCACCCACAGCATCGACCTGCCGCTGATTGCGGAAATGGTCGAGACCGCCGGCGAGTTGGAGGCGCTCAGGGAGTTGGGGATTTTTGGCGCAATGGGACGCTTGATCGGTGCGCCGCAGCCGGTGCCTGGCGAGCAGTGAAGGTGTGGCGCGGGAGAAGTCTCCCGCGCCAGGGACTACTGATCCTCAGACCGTGTCCACCTTCAACGAATGATCATTGAGCATGCCGTTGATGATGGTCGCGGTGTCGTGACCGCCGGCGATCACCCCGCCCGCCCCCGGCGTCACGCCGTAGTGATCGGCCAGGTTGACCCCCGCCAGGTCGATGGTCTGGGTCGACGGCGCGCCGACCGTGGCCTTGATATCGATGCTGGTGACCAGCGACGCGCCGCTGCCGCTGACGCTGAAGTGCAGGTAGTCGTCCAGCGAGGTTGACGAGGCATGCTCGCCCTGCAGCAGTTGCGACAGGTCGAGTTTGTCGGTGCCGGGGGTGAAGTCGGTGACCACATCATGCCCGCTGTTGCCGGCCAGCCACTTGAAGGTGTCGGAGCCACCACCGCCGGTCAGGGTGTTGTTGCCCAGGCCGCCGATGATCAGGTTGTCCTGGTCATTGCCGATCAACGTGTCGTTCCAGTTCGAGCCGGTCAGGTTCTCGATGCTGACCAGGGTATCGACACCCGCCCCCACCGTGTTCTGCCCCCCTTGCAGGCCGAGGTTAACGGTCACGCCGGCAGTCGCATGGGCATAGCTGGCGGTGTCAATGCCGTCGCCGCCGTCCAGCAGATCGTTGCCCAGGCCACTGAACAACAGGTCGTTGCCCGCGCCGCCATGCAGCTCGTTGTTACCGTTGCCCGCCGTCAGCACGTCGTTGCCGTCACCGCCGTTAAGCACGTTGTCACCATTGCCGGCCAACAGCACGTCGTCACCAGCGGTGCCGGTCAAGATCTGGCCTTGCTGGTAGCTAATGCTCACCGCTGCCGCGTCGCTGCCGCCGTGGTTGTCGTTGGCACTGTAGCTGCCGACAAAGTCCGGCGAGCTCTCGTGGGCGCCGGCGTAGTTGATGGTCATGCTCAACTGGTAGCTCTCGGCGGCATTCGGTTGGCTGCCGTCGGGGTTGTGCAGGTTGCTGATGTGGATCCGGTAAGTGCCGTCTTCGTTGGCGGTCAGGGTGCTGTCGTTGCCGATGTCGAGGAAGCCGCCACCGTTAAGCGAATACTCCATGCCGATATGACCGGCCGCCAGGTTGTGATCGAGGTTGAGGGTTTCGCCTTTTTTCAGGTTGACGGTAATCATGTCCTCGTCGTTGGCGCCGCTGTGGCTGACCTGGCCGAGGAATCCGCTGATCACCAACAGCGCAGTCATGGCGGCCGCATCGGCGGCAAAGGCGCCACGAACGTCCGCCAGATTGCGGTTGGCGGAAATGTTCTGAGGCGCACTGAAATCAATCGCGCCGCTGCCGGTGAAATCCGCGCCCTTAACGATCCAGCCGGTGTTGAAGGTAGTCGGGGTGGCTGTCAACGGATCGCCATTGGCATCGCTGTCGTTGGCCAGCAGCGCCGCACCCGGCACGCTGATATGGCTCGAGAGAATGTTGGTGATGACATGGTCATCCGCTGCCAGCGGCACCGTATTCGGCACCACCTTGATGTTCAGGGTGCGGCTGGCCAGGTCACCGTCGTAGTCACTGGCAGTAAAAGCGATCTGTTCGGTCAGTTCGACCGCCGTGGCTTTCAACGAGGTGTAGGTGAACTCACCGGTGTCGAGGTTGATCACCAGCACGCCGCCCTTGAGGGTGCTGATGGTCAGGCTGTTGTCGAGGGTGTTGAACACCCCGCGATTGAAGCCCTCGATGACCGACAGCGTGCCGTGATTATTGTCGCCATGGGGATCGAAGCTGTAGGTGGTGCCTTCGACGATGACGGTTTTGATAAAGCCGCCATCGGCGCCGAAACCACCGCCGTCGCCCATCAGCAAGCCGGTGATCGGCACGCCGACCACGGTACCGGTCAGCACCGAATTGAGCTGGTTGAGGTCGGTGACCAGATGGGCATCGGTGTCGACGTGGTTGCTGCCGTCGTAGGCCAGCGGATTGAGATGGGAGGCATCGACGCCACCGCCGAGGCCGATCGCGTAGTTCTTGATCCCGTTGGCATCGAGGAAGGCTTTCCACGCCGCCTCGTCCGCCGGGTCGATCTGCCCGCCCACGTTGGGCTTGCCGTCGGAGAAGAAGTAGCCGACGTTCTGCGCGCCGACCAGTTTGCCCTCGGTACCGAAGGCCAGCTTGGCCGCCGCCAAAGCGTCGTCGTAGTGGGTGCCGCCACCAGCGGTCAGCGAGGCGAGGATCGCCTTGGCCGTGGCCACGTCGACCCAGAATGCGCTCTGCCCGCTGGCATCGCCGTTGAAAGTGACCAACTGCACTTTGACGTCGCCCAGTGCATCGTACTTGTCGAGCAAGGCGCTGATCGCTTGCTGGGCCAACTCAAGGCGCGACAGTGAGCCGACACCCGAGCAGTCGGCCATGCTGCCGGACACATCGATCACCAGCAGCAGGTTGGTATCAATTTCCCCCGCCGGGGCAAAGCGTTCGGAGTGCTGGGCTTGGGGTACGTCGTCGACGATGTTCACCACAATGCTGCTGGTGGTGCTGTTGCCCAAGGCGTCGGTGACCTTGTAGTTGAAGGTCTCGGTGATGAGGTTGGCGCCGTCATTGCCGCCGGGCGCAGTTTTCGGCGCCGAGGTCAGGGTGTAAGTGTAAGTGCCGTCCGGGTTGAGCAGGATTTGCCCGTAAGCGCCGGTGGCGCTGCCGAGCAGGGTAAAGGTCAGCGGGCCACTGCCGCCGCCGACGGAACCGGCCAGGTTGCCGTGGGCGGTTTCGCTGGTGGAGGTTGGATCGCTGCCGATCACCGTGCCGGCGGCCAGATCCTGGCCGTCCTTGCTGAGGTCCAGGCCTTTCTCGAACACCGTCAGACAAGAGTCGACGCAGGCGTGCAGGCCGCTGTCGGTGACATTGATGGTGATGGTAGTGGTGCTCTCGTCACCGTCGCCATCGCGGATGGTGTAGGTGAAGATATCGGTCGCCCCCGGCGGGCAAACGCCGTTGGCGGTGCTGTGATAGATCGCGTTGCCGGCGGCATCCAGGGTCAGGTAGCCGTAGGCGCCCTGGATCGGATCGCCGAGGCCGCCGATCACCGAGGTCGAGGTGTTACCACCGGCGCGCACGCCGACCACCGCGCCGCCCTCGGCAGCACCATCAGCGCCGTTGCTGTCATTGCCGAGCACCGCGATGTTTACGGTCGCGCCTTCGAATACCGTGGCGCAATCGGCGTTAGCGGTCGGCAGGTCGTCGATGATGTTGACGTCCAGCGAGTCGCTGGCGGTGCTGCCGTTGCTGTCGGTCACCGTGACCGCGAAGTGTTCGCTGAGGCTGTTGGCGCCGTTGGCGGTGGGATGATTTTCGTTGTCATTGAGGGTGTAGCTGTAGCTGACCACGCCAGTCGCCGAGTCATAGCCGGTGATGGTCAGGGTGTTGCCGAGGAAGGTGGTCAGGGTTTGCGGGAAGCCAGCAGTCACGCCGGCTGTCACCACATTCAACCCGCCGACGCTCAGGTTCTGCACACCGTCGAGTGCGGTGACGGTGAAGGTGCCGCTCTGGGTCAACGCCGGAGTGCCCGGGGTCGAGCCATCACTCAAGGCGCGCTCGTAGACCGTCAGTTCGCCACCACAAACGTTCAGACCATCAATCAGCACCGGGTCGTCGTTATTGTGCACCGTCAGGGTCAGGGTGGCGCTGCTGCTGTCGCCGTCCGAGTCGGTGATGGTGTAGGTGAAGACTTCGTGGGCATCGGCCTTCAGTGTAAGGAACGCCGGATTGCTGGTGTCAACCGTGTAGGTGTAAGTACCGTCCGCCGCCAGCACCAAATGACCGTAGGTGCCCGTCAACGTGCCCGGAGTGACTGGGCCGTCGGTCACGCGGTCGGCGCCCAATTGATCGTTGTCGAGCACGTTGCCGACCAGGGTCAGTTGGTTTTCCGAGGCCACGCCTGGGTTGCTGTCGTCGGCCGCGCTGGGCAGATCATCGACCACGTTGACGTCCAGCGAGACACTGTTGGTGCTGCCATCGACGTCGGTGGCGGTCACCGTGAAATGCTCGCTCAGGCTGTTGGCGCCGTTGGCATTCGGGTGGGCATCGTTGCCGTTGAGGGTGTAGCTGTAGCTGACCACGCCACTGGCAGAATCGTAGCCGGTGATGGTCAGGGTGTTGCCCAAGGCGGTGGGCAGGGTTTGCGGGAAGCCGGCAGTGATGCCGCCGGTCATCACGTTGAGCGTACCAACGCTCAGGCTGTGCAACCCGTCGAGGGCGGTGACGGTAAACGTACCGTTGACCGTCAGTGCGCTTGACGTGGGATCGCTGCCGGTGCCCAGGTGTTTTTCGTAGACGGTCAGTTCACCGCCTTCGATTGCCAAGCCGTTGAGGCTCACCGGATCGTCGTTGTTGTGAATGTTCAGCACCAGCTTGGCGCTGCTGCTGTCGCCGTCGGCATCGGTCAGGGTGTAGGTAAACGTCTCGCTGCCATTGCCACCGCCCTTGAGCCCGAGAAATGCCGGATCGCCACTGTGCAAGGTGTAGGTGTAGGAACCGTCGGCCGCCAGCACCAGGGTGCCGTAGGTGCCGGTGAAGGTACCGGGGGTGATCGGCCCGCTGGGCACCCGGTCGGCGCCTTGAGTGTCGTTGTCCAGCACGTTGCCGGTCAGGGTCAGGCGGGTTTCCGAGGCGACGCCATGGCTGTCATCGTAGGCCTGGGGCACATCGTCGGTGATGTTGATATCCAGGGTATTGCTGGCCGAATCGCCATTGGTATCACTGGCGATCACGCTGAAGTGTTCGCTCAGGTTGTTCAGGCCATCGCCGGCGGCATGGCTTTCATTGCCAACCAGGGTGTAGCTGTAGCTGACGATGCCGGTGGCCGGATCGTAGCCGGTGATGATCAAGGTGTTGCCCAGACCGGTGGTGATCGACTGTGGCAAGCCGGTAGCGGTGCCGCCACTGACGATGTTCATCCCGCCGATACTCAAGTTGAGCAGACCGTCCGGCGCCGACACCCTGAAGGTGCCGTTCTGGGTCAGGGCAGCGGCATTGCTCGCCGAACCGTTGGCCAGGTTGGCCTCGTTGAGAGTCAACTCACCACCTGCCACCGACAGGCCGGTCAGGGTGACCGGGTGATTTTCCGGGACGATCGGCGGGAATGGCGGGCCTGGAGGGTTGGGCGTTTCAGGAGACAGCGGGTTTACCGAAGGTGTCCCTGGAGTACCGGGAGCACCGGCGTTGTCACCGCCATCGCTATCCGGCGTGCCGTCGCGCCAGCCGAAGACGAACTCGGGAATGCCATTAAACCCGGCCGTAGGGAAACCGATCACCGGATCCACCCGCCCCGCCGTCTCCTGCAGCAGCACAAATGAATGACCGCCACCGGCGTCGCCGGGTGCGCCGCTAACGTTGGGGCCAGCCGCGGTGGCTTCAGCGGTCTGGGTCGGATCGACGCCGGCGGCGATGGCTTTTTGCAGTTGCTCGACATCGGTCAACTGCGCCTGGCTGGGTGCCGTGTCTGCGGAGCTGTCGACATGGGCCGGCTGGCTGGCCAGCAATGAATCATTCATGTGCAGGCTGCTGCCACGCCCCAGCGTCAGGTCCTGGCCATTTTGCAGGTGCACGGCGACGGCACCGGCGGCGCCTGTCACCAGTTGCTCACCGGCGTACAACCGGTCCCCCTCGGTCAGGACGCGACGGGTGCCATTACCCGCCTCCGCGAACACCTGACCCACGACCTTGCTGACGATTCCGATGAGCCTTGCCATGTGAAGTCCTCCGCCGCCGACATCCATCGGCACCTGGGTTGCGCGCAGAAACTGGCAGGGCACTACCGGGTCGCCTCGCCGACCTTCGGCCTGGCAGCACTTGCGCTTCAAGGTGCAAGCCCTTGCCTGACGACGATCTGGTCGCGCGTGCCCTACGCAGACGGGGTCCTGATTGCGGGACAAACTTGAATGAAATCATTCACTCAGCGCAGTTCAGGTTGCCTGCGAGGGTGGCTGCCGGAGAGTGACAATATTTTGTCGCCCAAAAACCGCTCAGCCTCCTTCCCCTCCAACGTTTCTCCACCCTCTGTTGCAAAAGTGTTGGAACTTGTTCGGGCCTTGCAAAGCTCCCTAAAGCTCGTGAATACAAGGCTTGTGCACTGAACAATGTGCTGGATCGAGCGAAGCGCATAAGTTTTTTTCGGCATAACGCATATGAGAAATTCTTCTTAGCTTCTGCCTCAGATGTTCTTAGCTCTGTTGTTACAAGGCTGAAACGGTTTTAGCCAAAAATAACGCCAAATTATTGGCGACAGACAGGCACCATTGGTGAACAGGGAGATGTCCTTCATGCGCGTCCTTACCCCCCTCTGCAGCGCGGTTTTACTGGCCATCGCCTGTGTCCAGCAGGCTCAGGCCATGTCTCTGACCGAGGCCATTCAGAGCACGCTGGACTACCACCCGGAGCTGCTGGCCAGTGAGAACAACCGTCTGTCGGCGGATGAGGACGTGAAGGTCGCCAAGGGTGGTTACTACCCCGCCGTGGATTTGTTCGGCGGCTATGGCCGTGGCTACAGCGATAACTCCAGCACCCGCGCCCTGGGTAACCACAACACCCAGACGCAGTGGTACACCCAGTCGGAACTGCGCTTGCGGCAGATGCTCTTCGACGGCTTCAACACCGCCAACGAGGTCGGGCGCACCCAGGGGATCGTCAATTCGCGCGCGTACTTCACCCGCGGCACGGCCGAAAGCCTGGCCCTGCGCACCATTGAGGTGTACCTGGAAGTGCTCAAGCGCCGCGAGCTGGTGACCCTGGCCACCAACAACCTGCAAGCGCATTTACGAGTCAACGACCAGATCGGCCTGCGCACCGAGCGTGGCGTTGGCAGCAATGCCGACCTCGACCAGTCCAAGGCCCGCCGCGCCCTGGCGGAAAACAACCTGGACACCGCCCAGGTCGACCTCGCCGATGCCGAGGCGAATTTCTTCAGTGCCGTGGGGCGCATGCCCGATGAGCTGGAAACCCTGCCGTCGATTCGCGGGGAAGTTCCGCAGACCCTGGGCGAGGCCCGGCAGTCGATGATGGAAAACAACCCCTACCTGAAGTCCGCCCAGGCCGACGTGATGTCCGCCGAGAGTCAGTACGAAGTGGCCAAGTCGCCGTTCTACCCGCGCTTCGACGCCGAGGCCGCCGTCGGTGCCAACGACAACATCCAGGGCGATATCGGCCACGATAATCAATGGCGCGTGGGCATCGTGATGAACTACAACCTGTTCCGCGGCGGCAGCGACAAGGCGCGCCTGCAGTCCGACGCGCACAAGATCAACCAGGCCATGGACATCCGCAACAACGCCCTGCGCACCCTCAACGAGAACATCACCCTGGCTTGGAACGCCATGGTCAACGCGAAGAAACAAACCCCAACCGCCCGCGAATACGCCGACACCACCATGCGCGTACGTGCCGCCTATCAGGATCAGTTCGGCCTCGGCCAACGCACCCTGCTCGACGTGCTGGACAGTGAAAACGAGCTGTACAACGCCAATCGCCGCTACACCGAAGTGCGCTACACCGAGGAATTCTCGATGTACCGGATCCTGGCGAACATGGGCGAGTTGCTCAACAAATCGAAAGTCGTGGTACCGGCCGAAGCGATTGCCCAGAGCGAAGTGAAAAGCCAGGCGCGCCTGCCCGACATGCGCTAACCCACGAGGGAACTGCAGTTGACCAGCATGGCACCCGGCAACACTGGCGCCGATCCGCGCCTGAGCTTCGACGACCCGCTGCTCGATGGCCTGCTGATCCTGTGCAAGCTGCACGACTGCGCCGTCAGCCGGGCCAGCCTGAGTGCCGGTCTGCCGCTGGACAAGCAACGCCTGAGCCTCGACCTGCTGCCACGCGCCGCCGCCCGGGCCAACCTGCAGGCGCGGGTGCTGCGCCGCGAACTGGAGTCGATTTCGGCGCTCAACCTGCCGCTGCTGTTGCTGCTGCACAACGGTCGCTGCGCGGTATTGCGGCGCTGGGGCGACGATGGCAAGGCACTGATTCTGCCCAGTGAAGCCGAGGGCGGCGAGCAATGGGTCAGCCGCGAAGAACTGGCCGCCGAGTACAGCGGCCAGGCGCTGTTCGCCCGGCCCCGGCACGAGCTCGAAGAACTGCGCGCGCCGCTGGTGCCTCGGGTCAAGGCGTGGTTTCGCGACACCGTCAAGCTGTCGCGCTGGCTGTACAGCGACGCGATCCTCGCCAGTCTGCTGATCAACCTGCTGGGCCTGATGGTGCCGCTGTTCGTCATGCAGACCTACGACCGGGTGGTGCCGAACCAGGCCACTTCGACCCTGTGGGTGCTGGCTATCGGGCTGTTGATCGGCACCGCCTTCGAGCTGGTGCTGCGGCTGGTGCGCGCGCACTTGCTGGACAGCGCCGGGCGCAAAACCGACGTGATCCTTTCCGCGACCCTGTTCGAACGCATCACCGGCATGTCGATGAAGGCCCGGCCCGCGACCGTCGGTGGCTTTGCCCAGAGCATCCATGACTTCCAGGGCCTGCGTGAATTCCTTACCGCAGTGACCCTGACCAGCCTGATCGACCTGCCGTTTGCCGCGCTGATGCTGCTGGTGATCGGCCTGCTCGGCGGCTGGCTGGTGGTGATCCCGCTGCTGGCGTTCCCGATCACCATTGCCTTCGCGTTGCTGATCCAGACACGCCTGCGCGACACCGTGCAGAAGAGCCTGGCCCTCGGCGCCGAACGCCAGGCGCTGTTGATCGAAACCCTCGGCGGCCTGGAAACCCTCAAGGCCTGCAGCGCCGAAAGCGAACGCCAGCATCGCTGGGAAAGCACCCACGGCGCCCTGACCCGCCTCGACAGCCATGCGCGCAACCTCTCGGCGCTGGCCAGCAACGGCACCCTGTTCATCCAGCAGTTCAGCGGCATGGCGACCATCGTCGCCGGGGTCTACAGCATCATCGCCGGCAACCTCAGCGTCGGCGCGCTGGTGGCGACGTACATGCTCGGCAGCCGAGTCCTCGCACCATTGGGGCAGATCGCCGGACTGATCACCCGCTACCAGCAAGCGCAACTGACGATGAAAAGCACCGACGCGCTGATGTCCCTGCCCCAGGAGCGCGAAACCGGGCAACGGCCACTGGAGCGCACGCAGTTACACGGCGCGCTGGATGTCAGCGGGGTGACCTTCCACTACCAGGGACAAAACGCACCGGCCCTGGCCAATGTCAGTTTCAGCCTCAAGGCCGGCGAGCGGATCGGCATCATCGGTCGCAGCGGATCTGGCAAAAGCACCCTGGCCCGATTGGTGATGGGCTTCTACGCGCCCGACGAAGGCCAATTGCTGCTCGACGGCCTCGACCTGCGGCAACTGGATGTCGCCGACCTGCGCCAGCAGATCGGCTACGTCGCCCATGACCTGCCGCTGCTGGCCGGTAGCCTGCGCGACAACCTGACCCTCGGCGCGCGCTACGTCAGCGATGCACGCATGCTCGAAGTGGCCGAACTGACCGGCGTCACCGAACTGGCGCGCCAGCACCCCCAGGGCTTCGACCGCCCGGTGGGTGAACGCGGCCAACTGCTCTCCGGCGGTCAGCGCCAGGCGGTGCTGCTGGCGCGAGCCTTGCTGCTCGACCCGCCGATCCTGGTGCTCGACGAGCCCACCAGCGCTATGGACAACAGCAGCGAAGACGTCCTGCGCCAGAAACTGCAGGGCTGGGTCCAGGGCAAGACCCTGCTGCTGGTCACTCACCGCACCTCCATGCTCAGCCTGGTTGACCGGCTGCTGGTGCTCGATAACGGGCGAATCGTCGCCGACGGCCCGAAAGAAGCGGTCATTGATGCATTGCGCAAGGGCCGGGTCGGCTCTGCGGCCGATTAGGAGTCGCTTATGTCCGGTCCAACAGGTGAGCGCGGCTACTTTGGCAGCTTCGGCAAAAGCGCGGAAAGCGAGTTCATGCCGGAAACCGCCAGCGCTTCGCTGCAGGATTCGCCGCGCTGGTCGCGGATCACCGTGTGGCTGGCCGCCGCGCTGATTGTCACGGCGGTGGTCTGGGCCAAGTTCGCGGTGCTGCAGGAAGTCACCATGGGCGAAGGCAAGGCGATTCCGTCGAGCAAGGTTCAGGTGATCCAGAACCTTGAAGGCGGGATCGTCACCGAGATTTTCGTCCGCGAAGGGCAGATGGTGAACAAGGGCGACACCCTGCTACGCCTTGATGACACGCGTTTTCTATCGAACAAGGGCGAAAGCGAGGCTGATCGCTACGCGCTGACCGCGCAGGTCGAGCGCCTGTCCGCCGAGGCCGAGGGGCGGCCGTTCAAGCTTTCCGACGAAGTCATCGCCAAGGCCCCGCAGGTGGCCGAAGACGAACGCGCGCTGTTTGACCAACGGCAGCGCCGATTGGCCAGCGAACAACGGACGCTGAGTGAACAACTTCGGCAAAAGACCCAGGAACTGGCGGAATTTCGTTCCAAGCAGGGGCAATACAGTTCCAGCCTGGCGCTGCTCAACCAGGAGATGAACATGTCGGCGCCATTGGTGGGCACCGGCGCGGTGTCACCGGTGGAAATCCTGCGGTTGAAACGCAGCGCCGTGGAAGTTCGCGGCTCGTTGAACGCGACAACATTGGCGATCCCACGGGCTGAATCGGCGATCGACGAGATCAAGAGCAAGCTCGACGAATCGGTGCAGAGCTTTCGCTCGGACGCCGCCAAGGAGCTCAACGAGAAGCGCACCGAACTGTCGAAAATCACCGCCACCAGCATTGCCATCGACGACCGGGTGACCCGCACCACCGTGGTCTCGCCGGTGCGCGGAATCATCAAGGTGCTCAAGGTCAACACCATCGGCGGCGTGGTCCAGCCCGGCAGCGATATGCTGGAGATCGTGCCGCTGGAAGACAACCTGCTGATCGAAGCCAAGGTCCGCCCGCAAGACGTGGCGTTCCTGCATCCCGGGCAGAAAGCCATGGTCAAATTCAGCGCCTACGACTACACCATCTACGGCGGCCTCAGCGCCAAGCTGGAGCTGATCGGCGCCGACACCATCACCGATGACAAGGGCAACAGCTTCTACCTGATCCAGGTCCGTACCGACAAAAACCACCTGGGCGGCGACATCAAACCGCTGCTGATCATCCCCGGCATGGTCGCCACCGTGGACATCATCACCGGCGAGAAAAGTGTGCTCGATTATTTGCTCAAGCCAGTGCTCAAGGCACGGACCGAGGCGATGCGCGAGCGCTGATCGCATACCCCCTGAAGGAGGGTGGTCATTTACAAATGATTCCTCTGATAAGTCTCCTGCCCCATCGCCGCAATCTGCCCCTCGATCAACGCCTCGAAGGGTTGCAGCAAGGCATCGAATGATTGCGGGGCTTCCAGCACCTGCAGCGCTTGGGCAATCGCCTCCACTGTCGACAACGCCCCCGGCCCTGGTGCCTTGCGCAGGCGATAGCGTGAAACCCCGCCATTGGCCAGGGTCACTCGTGGCAAGGCCGCCAACAGCGGGTTGAGGTGCAGCAGTTTGCGCGCCTTGCGCCAGGTGCCATCAGGTACCACCAGCAACATCGGTTGCTCACCGGGTGAGTAGGCTTGCAGCGGCTGGGCGTCATCCGCCGGAAACAGCAGGCGCGCGGTATAGCCCGGCGGGTTCAGTAATTCGGACAAATCCTCGAACACCTCCCCCACCACCAGTTGGCTGTTGCTCAGCCCCAATGCCGCCAGACGCGCGGTGTTCAGCGCGTGGTTGACCTCGCTGGGATGCTGCAACAGCAGCACTCGGGTGCGGCTATCGAGATCGGGGATCAGCGGGCACAAACAGTGGGTTTGTGGGCGCAGGCAGCGCGGGCATTGGATTCTCGACATGGTCTTCAAGCCTGGTTGAGTTGCGCTTTGAGCAAGTCGCGGAAGGTCTGGATCAGCGGTTCGCGGCTGCGTCCCCGGCGCACGATCATCGAGAACGGCGCCTGGTAGCCGAAGGTCGCGGGCAACAATACCCGCAAGTCGCCCTTGTCAGCCCAGGCCTGGGCGTAGTGCTCGGGCAGGTAGCCGATGTAGGCGCCTGACAGCACCAGGATCAGCTGCGCTTCCATACTGTCGACGGTCGCCGCGCTGTGCTTGAAGCCGTGGCGAGCCAGTTCGGCCTGGCTCCAGTAACCACGGCCGACCATGCGCTGCTGGGTGATCAATTGCTCGGGGATCCGCCGTTCGCTGAACAGCGGGTGGCGGTTACTGCAATACAGCCAGTGCTGCTCACGGTACAGCGGCATGTAGACCAGCCCGCTCATGCGGTTGGAGAAGGCGCCGATGGCCAGGTCCAGGCGGTTGTCCTGTACCCCGAGTTGCAGCTCGTAGGGGCTCATCACCGACAAATGCAAATGCACCGCCGGGTGCTCCAGGGTGTAGGCGCCGATGGCTTCGGCGAACGGCAGGGCCTTGTCGCTGACCGTGGAGTCGATCACCCCGAGGTTGAGGGTGCCGCGCAACTCGCCCTTGAGCGCAGCGGCGTATTGCTCGAAACCTTCCAGCTCGCCGAGCAGGCGCAAAGTCTCCTGATGGAACAACTCGCCCTTGCTGGTCAGGCTGAAACCACCGCGCCCGCGATGGCACAGCACCAGGCCCAGGGCGGTTTCCAGCTGGCTCATGTAAGTGCTGATGGCCGAGGTGGAGAGGTTGAGCTCGTGCTGGGCATTGGCGAACCCCTGATGGCGCACCACGCTGACGAAGATGCGCAATAGTTTCAGGTCGGGTAACGGGTTGGCCATGAGGGTGTACTCGCTGGTGCCAGATGAATCTTCGCAGGCATTGCGGGCCGAAAGCGTCCGCCAACACACCACATCAACAAAGGCGAAGATTCTATCCCCCCGCCCCCCATTAGTTTAGAAATTTCTGAACTAAGTATTTGCCCGTAGCGATTCTTCCCCGCCACTACATTTCGCAGAATCCGCCCAACAGGTGCCCGTGCATTCCCGATGCGCTGCGCAACCCCATAAATAAAACAAAGACGATGAGGCCCTACCCGTGGACAAAATTCTTCACCAACCACTGGGCGGCAACGAAATGCCGCGCTTCGGCGGCATCGCCACCATGATGCGACTCCCTCACCTGCCTACCGCTGCCGGCCTCGACGCTGCCTTCGTCGGCGTACCGCTGGACATTGGCACCTCGCTGCGCGCCGGCACCCGTTTCGGGCCCCGTGAAATCCGCGCCGAGTCGGTAATGATCCGCCCCTACAACATGGCCACCGGCGCCGCTCCGTTCGACTCGCTGTCGGTTGCCGACATCGGCGACGTGGCGATCAACACCTTCAACCTGCTGGACGCCGTGCGCATCATCGAAGAGTCCTACGACGAGATTCTCGAACACGACGTGATCCCGCTGACCCTCGGCGGCGACCACACCATCACTCTGCCGATCCTGCGCGCCATTCATAAGAAGCACGGCAAGGTCGGCCTGGTCCACATCGACGCCCACGCCGATGTCAACGACCACATGTTCGGCGAGAAAATCGCTCACGGCACCACCTTCCGCCGCGCTGTCGAAGAAGGCCTGCTGGATTGCGACCGCGTCGTGCAAATCGGCCTGCGCGCCCAGGGCTACACCGCCGAAGACTTCAACTGGAGCCGCAAACAGGGCTTCCGCGTGGTCCAGGCCGAGGAGTGCTGGCATAAATCCCTGGCGCCGCTGATGGCCGAAGTCCGCGAGAAAGTCGGCAACGGCCCGGTGTACCTGAGCTTCGACATCGACGGCATCGACCCGGCCTGGGCGCCTGGTACCGGCACCCCGGAAATCGGCGGCCTGACCACCATTCAAGCGATTGAAATCGTCCGTGGCTGCCAGGGCCTCGATCTGGTCGGTTGCGACCTGGTGGAAGTCTCGCCGCCGTACGACACCACCGGCAACACCTCGCTGCTGGGCGCCAACCTGCTGTACGAAATGCTCTGCGTACTGCCGGGCGTGGCCCACCGCTGAGGGCAGGACCATGAACCCACAGGATCAGGTCCTGCAAGCCGCCGCCGATTTGGTGGCGGCCTTTGCCCGCAACGACCGCGAAGCCTACTTCGGCGCCTTCAGTGCCGACGCCAGCTTTGTCTTTTACACCCTCGACAAGCCCTTGCTGAGCCGCGACGCCTACCAGGTGTTGTGGGACAACTGGCGCAATGAAGAAGGCTTCGAGGTGCTGTCGTGCGCCTCGAGCAACGCGTTCGTCAGCCTGCAGGGTGACGTCGCGGTGTTTGTGCATGACGTGGCGACACGGCTGCGCATGCAAGGGGAGCAACACTTTAGCCAGGAACGCGAAACCATTGTGTTTCGCAAACAACAAGAAGGCCACTGGCTGGCCTGCCACGAACATTTATCCGCGATGCCGGAAGGGCTGCCCTCCCCTTAGCCAAGACAGGTGACGCTCACGGACGATGAGCGCGCCTTTATGATCGGAGCAGATCATGAATAACAACAACAAAGAACACAGCCTTAGCATTGAAACCAACGGGGTCGAACAGATCCCCGACCACGAACGCACCGCCCGGCCCAGCGACCTGTTTCGCCTGATCTTCGGCGGCGCCAACACCTTTGCCACCGCCGTGCTCGGCAGTTTCCCGGTGCTGTTCGGTCTGTCGTTCCAGGCCGGCGTCTGGGCGATTGTCCTGGGCGTGCTGCTGGGTGCGCTGATTCTGGCGCCGATGGGCCTCTTCGGCCCGATCAACGGCACCAACAACGCTGTGTCTTCCGGTGCACACTTCGGCGTGCACGGGCGAATCGTCGGTTCGTTCCTGTCGCTGCTGACCGCCATCGCGTTTTTCTCGCTGTCGGTCTGGAGTTCCGGGGATGCGCTGATCGGTGGCGCCAAACGCCTGATCGACCTGCCGGAAACCGACCTGACCCTGGGCCTGGCCTACGGTCTGTTCGCGATCCTGGTGCTGACCGTGTGCATCTACGGCTTCCGCTTCATGCTGTGGGTCAACCGCATTGCCGTGTGGGCCGCGAGCCTGTTGTTCCTGCTGGGGATCTTCGCCTTCGCCCCGGCCTTCGACAGCCAGTACGCCGGCAGCGTCGGCCTCGGTCAGGCCGGGTTCTGGGCAGCCTTTATCGGTGCCGCACTGGTGGCCATGAGCAACCCGATTTCCTTCGGTGCGTTCCTCGGCGACTGGTCGCGTTACATCCCGCGTGAAACGCCGAAGGGCCGGATCATGCTGGCGGTAATCCTGGCGCAGATGGCGACGTTGATCCCGTTCCTGTTCGGCCTGGCCACCGCCACCATCGTGGCGATCAAGGCGCCGGACTACATCGCGGCGAACAACTACGTCGGCGGCCTGCTGGCCGTGTCACCGAGCTGGTTCTTCGTGCCGGTGTGCCTGATTGCGGTGATCGGCGGCATGTCCACCGGAACCACCTCGCTGTATGGCACCGGATTGGACATGTCCAGCGTGTTCCCACGGGTGCTGTCGCGGGTTAAGGCAACGCTGCTGATCGGCGTGATGTCGATCGCCTTCATCTTCATCGGGCGCTTTGCGGCGAACCTGGTGCAGAGCGTGTCGACCTTCGCGGTGCTGATCATCACCTGCACCACCCCGTGGATGGTGATCATGATCATCGGCCTGCTCAAGCGCCGCGGCTTCTACTGCCCGGATGACCTGCAAGTGTTCACCCGCGGCGAACAAGGCGGTCGCTACTGGTTCAGCCACGGCTGGAACTGGCGCGGTCTCGGGGCCTGGATCCCCAGCGCACTGGTCGGCCTGTGTTTCGTCAACCTGCCGGGGCAATTCGTCGGCGTACTCGGCGAGCTGGCGGGCGGCATCGACATCAGCCTGCCAGTGACCCTGGGGTTGGCCTCGCTGGTGTACCTGGCGTTGCTCAGCCTGTTCCCGGAATCGGCCAGTGTCTACGGGCCCAAGGATTCACGCAGCAAGAGCACGGCAACACCGGTCATGCGCCAGATGGCATGACCCTGTAGGAGCGAGCCTGCTCGCGATGACGGCGGCACATTCAACCTTGATGTGACAAGCCAATCGCAATCGCGAGCAGGCTCGCTCCTACAAAAAAGCAGCACCCACAAAATCGCTTTGGTTTCACCATAAAAAAGACAATCGGAGACACGCCATCATGGCTTTAGATTTATTCGTCGTACTCATCTACGCCGCCGCAATGCTGCTACTCGGCTACTACGGCATGCGCAAAGCCAAGACCAACGAAGACTTCCTGGTGGCCGGTCGCAACCTCGGGCCAAGCCTGTACATGGGCACCATGGCCGCCACCGTCCTCGGCGGCGCGTCCACCGTCGGCACCGTACGCCTGGGCTATGTGCATGGCATCTCCGGTTTCTGGCTGTGCGCCGCGCTGGGTTGCGGGATCGTCGCGCTGAACCTGTTCCTCGCCAAGCCGCTGCTGAAGCTGAAGATCTACACCGTTACTCAGGTCCTGGAAAAACGCTACAACCCGATGGCCCGCTCGGCGAGCGCGGTGATCATGCTGGCGTACGCGCTGATGATCGGCGTGACCTCGATCCTGGCAATCGGCACCGTGCTGCAAGTGCTGTTCGGCCTGCCGTTCTGGATCTCGGTATTGCTCGGTGGTGGCGTGGTGGTGGTCTATTCGGCCATTGGCGGCATGTGGTCACTGACCCTGACCGACATCGTCCAGTTCGTGATCAAGACCGTTGGCCTGATGTTTATCCTGTTGCCAATCTGCCTGTACCGCGTCGGAGGCTGGGATGAGCTGGTGAGCAAACTGCCGGCGTCGAACTTCAGCTTCACCACGATCGGCTGGGACACGATCATCACCTACTTCATGATCTACTTCTTCGGCATCCTGATCGGCCAGGACATCTGGCAGCGCGTATTCACCGTGCGCACACCCAAGGTCGCCCAGTACGCAGGTACCCTGGCTGGCTTCTACTGCATCCTTTACGGCCTGGCCTGCGCCCTGATCGGCATGGCCGCCCATGTGCTGATTCCCGATCTGGACAACGTCAACAACGCCTTCGCCGCCATCGTCAAATTGTCTCTGCCTGACGGTATTCGTGGCCTGGTGATCGCCGCAGCCCTGGCCGCCATGATGTCCACCGCCAGCGCCGGCCTGTTGGCGGCTGCCACCACCCTGACCGAAGACCTGCTGCCGAAACTGCGCGGCGGCAAACCGTCGAGCCTGAAAATCAACCGCCTGTTCACCGCACTGACCGGCATCGCCGTACTGGGCATCGCCCTGGTGGTGAACGACGTGATCAGCGCCCTGACCCTGGCCTACAACCTGTTGGTGGGCGGCATGCTGATCCCGCTGATCGGTGCAATCTTCTGGAAACGCGCAACCACCGCCGGCGCCATCGCCAGCATGGGCCTGGGCTTTGTCACCGCGCTGGTGTTCATGTTCAAGGATGGGTTGGATGCGAATACGCCGATCTACTACAGCCTGGCGGTTGGCCTGGTGAGCTTCGTCGTGGTGAGTCTGGCGTCGCGTCGCCCGGCCATTGCGGCCAGCGCGATCTGATTTAGAGTCAGACGCCGTCTTACTTTCTTCGGCGGGTGCAGCGTCGGTTGCTGCACCCGTTTTTTTTCGCCTGCTGGAAAGTGCTTAGCGGCGGCGCTGCTGGCGTCGACGTTGCTCATCATCGGTGCGAATCGGCACCGGCTGCAGCGGCGGTTCAATCAAACCAAGCGCGACACCGAGGTCATGGAGCCAGTTTTGCAATTTCTCTTTCATGGTGCCCCCCTTCAGGGTAATGCCGAGCGACCGGGCTCATAAGAAGACGCTTCATACAGATAGTAGTCCTATCTCCTACGCAATGCTCGCCTCAGTACGCAAAGATCTGTTACCGGATTGATCTGAATCAAGGCCGTCGGTCCGGCCCGTAACGTCGGCGTCGCGCTGCAGTTGAATCCACGCCGTCAGGTTGGCGCCAACCATGCCTTTGCGCCACATCAGCCAGGTGGCGGTACTGGCGAACGGTTCAGCCAGGGGATGGACCGCCACACTCTCGCGTCCCGGCAAGCTCGCCAGCATCGACTCGGACATCAGCGCCACCCCGGAAC
Organism: Pseudomonas fluorescens; assembly: GCF_019212185.1. Taxonomy (NCBI): domain Bacteria; kingdom Pseudomonadati; phylum Pseudomonadota; class Gammaproteobacteria; order Pseudomonadales; family Pseudomonadaceae; genus Pseudomonas; species Pseudomonas fluorescens. Next base: position 1,842,040 of record NZ_CP078138.1, on the reverse strand, counting down.
CGGCTATCACACAGGCCAGCATGCCCTGATAGGACTCGATTTCCATCGCCCGGCCCATGGCCGCGTGGGAATGCGCGAACCAGGCCTCCAGGCGCATGCGATAGGAACAGCCCTGGCGAAACGTAAACACCGCCCTCCCCTGCACATCCAGCGCACTGCGCACCGGTGGGTGATCGGCCTCGCTGATCAGCACCAGTTTCTCGTCGCACAACGGCACACCGTCGAGCCCCGCCAACTGCAACGGACCGTCCACCAGTGCGGCGTCGAGGCGCCCGCTGAGCAAGCCTTCAAGCAACTCGCCACTGGGCGCCGACTGCACCTGCAGGTTCACCGCCGGGTAGCTGCGGTGATAACGCGCCAGCAACGGTGGCAATTGAATCGCGGCGGTGCTGTACATGGTGCCGAGGACAAAATTGCCCGCCGGCTGACCACCCTGCACCGCGGCCTCGGCCTCGTCATGCAGGGCGAATAGCCTAGCGCTGTAGTCCAGCAGCACTTTTCCGGCAGGAGAAAGCTGCAAGCGTTGTCGCTCGCGCAAGAACAACTCGACGCCCAGTTGCTCTTCCAACTGCTTGAGCCGGGTCGACAAATTGGAAGGCACCCGATGCAGACGCTCGGCGGCGCGCGTGATCGAACCTTCTTCGGCGACCGCACGAAAAATCCGCAGTTGACTCAGCTCCACAGCAATTCTCCAAAACTGAACAAGTTACTCACTATTATTCAATTTTAAAGAAAGTCAATCAGTCCTAGCCTGACGGTCATTGCTCCTTGCAGGAAATCTGACCATGACGCCCTTCGTTCGCTTGTCCGCCTGTTTTATCGCCTTGATGATGGCCATGGGCATTGGCCGCTTCGCCCTCACCCCGCAACTGCCGCATTTGCTCAGCGAAGGCCAGATCGACCTGACGGCCGCCGGCCTGATTGCCGCCGCCAACTACCTGGGGTATTTCATCGGCGCCCTGGACGCGATGTTCGCCCGTCGTCCCGCCCAGGTGAAGCGCCGCCTGCTCGGCGGGCTGTGGCTGTGCGTGTTGCTGACCCTGGCTTCGTTCTGCGCCAACGGTTTCTGGGCCCATCTGCTGCTGCGCTTTGGCACTGGCGTGGCCAGTGCCTGGGTGCTGGTGATGATTACCACGCTGAGTCAGCCACTGGCCGTGGCCGCTAATCGGCCACGCTTGGGCGCGCTGGTATTTGCCGGACCCGGACTGGGGATTTTTCTCACCGGGCTGCTGGCACTCGGCGCCAACCTGCTGCAGCAGAGTTCTGCTGTCCTGTGGTTGATCTACGCGGCGGTCGGCCTGTTGATGCTCATGCTGATCCTGCCTTTTCTGCCGCAACCCTCACCGAGTGCAAGCGCCACCCAACCCGCGAACGGGTCAAGCAACGCTGGCATCGCCCGCCTGGGCTGGACCTACGCGTTGTACGGATTGGGCTACATCATCCCGGCGACTTTTCTCTCGCAGATGGCCAGCGCACGGTTTCATGGCCTGTGGCAGGCCGACCTGTTCTGGCCGTGCTTTGGTCTGGCGGCAGCACTTGGCGTGGTGTTGGTGAGCTTGCGTCGGCCTGGGCCGGACTCGTCACGCCGGTGGTTGATCGCCACCTTGTGGTTGCAGGCCGCCGGTGTATTTGCCTGCCTGCTGGGTAGCGGTTTCGGTCTGGCGCTGGGTGTGCTGCTCTGCGGCACGCCGTTTCTGGCCTGCATGCAACTGGTGATGCAGCGCTCGCGAGAGTTGGCCCCCGCGGCGACCCAACGCAACGCCGGCCTGTTGACCGCCTGCTTCGCCCTGGGTCAGCTCAGCGGGCCATTGCTGGCGGCAGTCAGCAGCCATTTCAGTGGAGGTTTGCAGCCGGCGCTGCTGGTGGCGGGCAGCGGCCTGATACTGGCCGGCGGGTTATTGCTGGGTCCGTTCAGCGCTGCCCCAGCAGTGTGCGCAAACGCCGGCGAACCCACTGTTCAGCGCTGACAAAGGTGATGCCGAGCAACACCAGCACGGCGCCGATGATGAAGTTCAGGGTCAGTTCTTCGCCCAGCAGCAACACGCCGAAGGTCACGCCGAACAGCGGCGTCATGAACGAGAACACCGCGAGGTTCGCCGCAAGGTAGCGTCTCAGTAACCAGAACCACACCAGATAGCTGATAAAGGACACCACCAATCCCTGGAACAGCACGCTGCCGATTGCCACCGGGGTCAGGCTGACATGGGACACCTGGCCACTGAAGATCGCAATCAGCAGCAGGCCGACAAAACCGACGATCAGCTGATAGAACAAGGTCAGGGTCACCGGCGCTTCCGACAGCCGCGATGCACGCACCACCACCGTGGTAGCCCCCCATGCCGCGCCAGCCAGTACGCCGAGGGCATCGCCGAGCAGCATGCGCCGGTCCAGGTTGTCCCACGACACGCCGCCGGCAAATGCGACGCCGATGCCGATGAAGGCCAGCAGGATGCCCAGCCATTGCACCGCCCGCAGTCGCTCGCTGGGCAGCAACCAGTGCACCCCCAGCGCGGTGAAAATCGGCGCGGTATAGAGGAACACCGACATGTGCGCGGCGGTGGTCAGTTGCAGGCCTTCGGAGATAAACAGGAATTCCAGGCCGAACAGCGCGCCCGCGAGCAAGCCGCCGCGCCAGGTGGTGCCAACCTGGGTCCAGCCACCCTTCCAGCAGATCAACAGCCCGACCAGCAGCGCAGAGATGCCGGAGCGTCCGGCGGCCTGCATCACCGGAGCGATGTCCGCCGCCGCCCACTTGATCATCACCTGCTGGATGCCCCAGACCAGGCACAGACCCACCATGATTTGCAAAGCAAAACCATCGACGCTGCGCCGAGTGGCGATCATCAGGAAACCTCGCGGACAGAGAACGACAGGACATTCAATCAGCAAAAAAACCAACGTCCCGGCACTCGGCCGGGGCGAAAAGCAATCAACTCAGTTCGATGCGATCGGCATGAATGACAATCTGGCCGTTCTTGTACAACGCGCCGATGGCCTTCTTGAAGTTGCCCTTGCTGACGCCGAACAGGCTGCTGATCAACGCCGGATCGCTCTTGTCGCTGACCGCCAGGGTGCCGTTGTTGTCGCGCAACTTGGCGAGAATCTTCGAGTTCAGGCTGGTGGCCGCTTCTTCGCCAACCGGCTGCAGGCTCAGGCTGATCTTGCCGTCGGCGCGCACTTCCTTGATGAAGCCCTTCTCTTGTTTGCCGGCGCGCATGAACTTGAAGATTTCGTTCTTGTGAATCAAACCCCAGTGCTTGTTGTTGATGATCGCCTTGAAACCCATGTCGGTCGCTTCGGCCACCAGCAAGTCGACTTCCTGGCCTGGCTTGTAGCTGTGCGGGGTTTTGTCCAGGTAGCGATCCAGGCGCGTGGTCGCGGTGATACGGCGGGTGTGCTTGTCGAGGTAGACGTGCACCACGCAGTATTCACCGGCGGCCATCTGGCGCTTTTCTTCGGAGAACGGCAGCAGCAGGTCCTTCGGCAGGCCCCAGTCGAGGAACACACCGATGCTGTTGACTTCAACAACTTTCAAACTGGCAAATTCACCGACTTGAACTTTCGGTTTTTCAGTAGTTGCGATGAGTTTGTCAGTGCTGTCGAGATAAACAAATACGTTCAGCCAATCTTCATCTTCACTGGGAATATCTTTCGGGATATAGCGGTTGGGCAAAAGAATTTCGCCATCCGCACCACCGTCCAGATATAAACCGAAGTTAGTGTGTTTAACCACTTGCAAACTGTTGTAGCGCCCGACTAAAGCCATTTCCAAATACCCTCATTGCGTGGGCGGCATTCTACCCGTTTTTGCTGCCGCCGTTGGGTGACTGCGGATTTTCCGCTGCAAGGCGCGAATTTTGCGGGTTTCACCATGACCGGCGTCCCGCTCGTCAGGCCGTTTGCAGCACCAGCGGCCCCCTCACTACGGCGGTCACCACCTTGGTCGATACCGAGGTTCTTAATTAAAACAGTAGCTTAGGTCGAATTCCGAAAGATGGGAAAAAATACCCAGGCCGTGGTTAAAGATAAACAGAGAGATATTTACCAAGCAATTGTCAAGCATTTCATGTACGATAGCTGGCCAAATTAATTTTCTACAGGTTAATGGCCGCCATGCGCGTAAAAGCATCCACCAGCAAAGCAAAGCCAGCTCCAGCCGTTGAAACCAGCGAATCGATCAACGACCAGATTGCTGCGTTCCTCAAGTCCGGCGGCGAGATCCAGCAAATTGCCAAAGGCGTCAGCGGCCAGACGTTCGCCCCGTCCAAACAGATTACCCTGGGCAAAAAGTAATACCCCCCGCAACACCCTGGTCCCCAAGCGCTTTGAGCATCAAAGCGCCAGGACTGGACACCTCCCGCGAACTCCGCGCCTGAACTTCCCCGCATGCTCAAACTGACAATTGCGCTGATCAGCCTGCTAGCCTGCACTGCCGCCCAAGGGCAAATCTTCCAGCGCGAACTGGGCGACTACGACCTCAAGCTGGGCACCAGCCCCAGTCGCAGCATGGCCCAGGGCCTGGTCAAACCTTCGAGCAGCGGCTCCTTCCATGGCGGCCTGGACCTCAGTCACGACAGCGGTTGGTACGCCGGACAGTGGGCGCCGAGCATGGGCCTGTCGCCTGACAGCAATCTGGAAGTCGATTCCTACCTCGGTTTCAAGCGCCCCTTCGACCAGACCCTCGGCTACGAAGTGGGCATGATCCACTACAGCTACCCGCAGCTGGAGACCCTCGACAGCCAGGAGTTCTTTGCCGGCCTGACCTTGCTCGGCAGTCGCTTCGGCGCCGCCTTCAGCCTCGATCCGGACCGTCAGAACAGCACCCTGTTCGCCAATCTCAGCGGCAACGAGCCGTTCGGCGTCGGCCTCAGCGTCAAATACACCACCTATCGCCTGAACACCCCGGCGGCAATCACCGACGGCGGCTATGTGTCCAGTTTCAATGATTGGTCGGTCAAGGTCTCGCGGCCGTGGATGGGCATCGACCTGAACCTGATCTACAGTGACTCCAACCTCAGCGGCAACGGGTGCAGCGCCTATTCCGGGCATAACAGCCAATGTGATGGCTCGCTGACCTTCCGCGCCGAGCGCTCGTTCTACTGACAAGCTGAACTGCCGGGCAGTTTCCGCGTTCAGATGGCAGACACCGTCTACGCAAGGACTCGCCCATGTCGCGCTGGTTGTATCACCTGAGCCTGACCCTGATCCTCAGCCTTGCGCTGACGGCCTGTAACCGCGTCGACCTGGCCTATCGCAACCTCGATGTGATCATTCCGTGGACGCTCAACGACTACCTGGACATGAACAGCGAGCAAAAGGACTGGCTCGACCAGCGCCTCCAGCAACACCTCAGTTGGCATTGCAGCACCCAGTTGCCCGGCTACCTCGACTGGCTCGACCGCCTGCAACAGATGGTCGCCAACAATCAGGTCGACGATGCCGCCTTGCAAGCCCGGACCGCTGAAGCGCGGCAGGCAATCGCCGTCAGCGCGCGGCAAATCACCCCATCCGCCGTCCAGCTGCTGCAAGGCATGAGCGATCAACAGGTGAGCGAGATGAATCAGGCCTTCGCCAAGGACTTGCGCGAACGCCAGGACAAATACCTGAAACCGCCGCTGGCGCAGCAGGTCAAACAACGGGCCGAGCGCATGGACAAGCGCCTGCGCGATTGGCTGGGGGCGCTGAATCAAACGCAGGAACAGCGAGTGACGGCCTGGTCCACGGCGCTCGGCGAGCAGAACCAGCAGTGGATCGCCAACCGCGCGCACTGGCAGTCACAATTCAGCGCCGCCATGGCCCAACGCCAGGCGCCCGACTTCGGCAAGCGTATCGAAACCCTGCTGGTGGACCGCGAAAGCCTGTGGACCCCAGCCTACCGTCAGGCGTTCAGCGACACCGAGGCACAGGCTCGCAACCTGATCGTCGACCTGATGGCCGACAGCAGCGCCGACCAGCGCCAGCGCGTACTGCAGAAGATCGACAAGCTGCGCAGTAACTTCGAAAGTCTCAAGTGCCTGAAAACTGCCCGAGCGTCGTAAGTCTCAGGCAATCTGCGCCTTGGCCGCGACCTCTTCAAAGGTTATCGGGTCCAACCCATCGGCCTGCTCATCCAGCACCTGGCGCGGATGATCGTTTCCCGGGATGCTGCTATCGATCAGCGACAACAGGCGCGAACCGAGCGCCGTCAGAATGAAGTTCTCGCCGTTACCGCCCTGATCCTCCGGACGCGACTCGATATAGCCCCGATCCAGCAGCAGTTTTTCGTATTCCGTAGCGGTCACTTTCAGCTCGTCCAGATTGCCGGTCGGTTCACCCTGCGCCGCCTTGTCCGCCGCGTGTTGCTCGGCGTAAGGACGCGGAGTAAAGCTGTGTCCGGCACCGTTCTGCACTTCGTGCAACAGCCGTTCGATCAAATCCCAGTCGTAATAAGTAGTCATCCTGATTCAACCTCCAAAGCCTGCAAATGAGAGGGTCTACCCAAGGTGTGACCCCTGGCTTCGTGCTGTCGTTCAGCCGGGATGAGGTCATGCACTGACCAGCGGTATGTCGAAGATCAGACGTGCCGCACGACTAGTGTCTGTAAGAGCACACTCCACGCACGCAGGAGAACAGCACATGCAGATCGACAATCATCCGGTGGTGTCGCGCGAAGAATGGCTCGTCGCCCGCCGCCGACACCTGGCCCACGAAAAAGCCTTCACCCGCGAGCGCGACAAGCTCAGCGCCGAGCGCCGCGCCCTGCCCTGGGTGAAAATCGACAAGGACTACCATTTCCAGGGCGCCAACGGCGAATTGAAGCTGGCCGACCTGTTCGGCGGACGCAGCCAGCTGATCATTTACCATTTCATGTTCGCCGTTGGCTGGGACGAAGGCTGCCCAGGCTGCTCGTTTCTGTCGGACCACATCGACGGCGCCAACCAGCACCTGGCCCATCACGACGTGGCGCTGGTGGCGGTTTCCCACGCGCCATTCGCCGAGTTCCAGACGTTCAAGCGGCGCATGGGCTGGAAATTTGAATGGGTATCGTCAGAAGGTTGCGACTTCAACTATGACTTTGGCGTCACCGCCCGAGCCGAAGACGTTGCGGCTGGCACCGCGACCTACAACTACGAAAAAACCGACGACGCCGAGCAGGAACTCCCCGGCCTCAGCGTGTTTTATCGCAATCAAGCCGGCGAGTTTTTCCACACCTACTCCACTTACGCCCGTGGCCTGGACTTGCTGGTGGGCACCTATAACTACCTCGACCTGATGCCCAAGGGGCGTAACGAGGACCAGATCATGGAATGGGTGCGCCATCACGACCGTTATGAGGAAAAGGCTGCTGGCAGTTGCTGTCACTCCGGCTGAACTATTGTGCGTCTGTGGCCCTCAACCGGTTAACTCCGCCAACCGAGGCCACGCCCATGAACAGCCTATTGAAACTGACCCTCGTCGCCACCCTGTGCAGCACCCTGCCCGCCTGGGCTTGCACGCCGGAGGAAGCCACCGGCAAACGTGAAGAACTGGCGCAACGGGTCGCCAAGCTCACCGAACAGAATCCGGTGAAGGCCAAGGAAATGAATGAGGAATTGCAGAAGATGGACCTGGGTACTGCGGCGGCAGATCTGCCGGACAAGTGCCAGTTGATCGATCAGCGGCTCAAGGAGCTGGATGCGGCGGAGCAGAAGGCCGAGGGTTGATCGTCGAGATCATTGTAGGAGCAGCCGGGCTGCTCCTACAAATTGCGAAGAGGTTTACTCAGCCGCTGGCGCTTCCGGCTTACGACGCTTGAGCGGCGCCATGCCGTCATTGCTGACCAGCGACGGAGCCTCGGCCTTCGGCCGGTTGGCGCTCTTGCGCTTGGTTGGGGTCTTGGCCACTGACTTCTTCTTGTCACCCTTGGCGTCGGTCTTTTTCTTCTTCACGCCAACGGCTTTACCCGAAGCCTTGACCTTTTTCGGTCCGCCATAGGTGCCTTTGACTTCCTTGATGGTGCGGCGCTCGAAGCTCTGCTTGAGGTAGCGCTCGATGCTCGACATCAGGTTCCAGTCGCCGTGGCAGATCAGCGAGATCGCCAGGCCATCGTTGCCGGCACGCCCGGTACGACCGATACGGTGTACGTACTCGTCGCCGCTGCGTGGCATGTCGAAGTTGATCACCAGGTCCAGGCCGTCGACGTCCAGGCCGCGGGCGGCAACGTCGGTGGCAACGAGGATTTTCACCCCGCCCTGCTTCAGGCGATCGATCGCCAGTTTGCGATCCTTCTGGTCTTTCTCGCCATGCAGCACGAACGCCTTGTATTCCTGCGCCACCAGGCGACCGTAGATGCGGTCAGCCATGGCTCGGGTGTTGGTGAAGACGATGGCCTTCTGGTAGGTCTCGTTGGCCAGCAGCCAGTTGACGATCTGCTCTTTGTGCTGGTTATGGTCGGCAGTGATGATCTGCTGACGCGTAGTGTCGTTCAGTTGGCTGACCGCGTTGAGCTGCAGGTGCTCGGGGTTGTTCAGCACCTTGGCGATCATCTCGCGCAGGCCCGAACCACCGGTGGTGGCGGAGAACAGCATGGTTTGCTGACGGTTCGGGCATTCGTCAACCAGACGCTGGACGTCTTCGGCAAAGCCCATGTCGAGCATGCGGTCGGCTTCGTCCAGCACCAGCACTTCAACTTCTTTCAGGTCGAGATTACCGGCGTTCAGTTGCTCGATCATCCGCCCCGGCGTGCCGATCAGGATGTCCGGCACCTTGCGCAGCATCGCGGCCTGGACCTTGAAGTCTTCGCCGCCAGTGATCAGGCCGGACTTGATGAAAGTGAACTGCGAAAAGCGCTCGACTTCCTTCAGAGTCTGCTGGGCCAGCTCGCGGGTCGGCAACAGGATCAGGGTCTTGATGCTGACGCGGATCTTCGCCGGACCGATCAGGCGATTGAGGATCGGCAGGACGAATGCAGCGGTCTTACCGCTACCGGTTTGCGCCGTCACCCGCAGGTCACGCCCTTGCAGCGCCAGCGGGATAGCCGCTGCTTGCACTGGCGTTGGCTCGACAAATTTAAGCTCGGCCACGGCTTTGAGCAGGCGTTCGTGCAGGGCGAATTGGGAAAACACGGGTGCTACCTCGAGGAAATACAAAAAATCAGCTGCATAGGGTAACAATTTCGAGCGCTCAGGCCGAGTTTCTTTGTGCAAACGGACACAAAGACTGGGTATTTTCTTCGCAGACTTGACCCAGGACCTGACCTGTCAGCCCGTAAATGCTCTAATCGAGCCCGCCCTGCCCTATAGAAGAATCGTTTTAGCTTATGGATCTCAAACAGCTTTGGCTCAACACCCAGGAACTCTGGACAACCCTGGAGCAGCACCCGCGTCTGTACTCCGCCCTGGCCCTGCTGGCCTTGCTGGCGGTGGCACTGATCGTTGGACGAGTGGCGCGCTACCTGATCCTGCAAGGCGTCAAGTTACTTGGCCGGCAGCCGACCCTGCACTGGGTCAATGACCTGTTGCACAACAAAGTCTTCCATCGCCTGGCACAGATGACGCCATCGCTGGTGGTGCAGTTCGGCCTGAACCTGATTCCCGAACTGAACAAAATCACCCTGAACTTCCTCGACAATCTCGCCCTGGCGTTCACCATCCTGTTCCTGACGCTGGCCATCAGCGCCCTGCTCAGCGCCCTGCTCGACATCTATGCCCGCACCGAACACGCGCGCACCCGCTCGATCAAGGGCTACGTGCAGCTGGCGAAGATGGTGTTGTTCGTGTTTGGCGCGATCATCATCGTCGCCACCCTGATCGACCGTTCGCCGCTATTACTGCTGTCCGGTCTCGGCGCCATGTCGGCGGTGATTCTGTTGGTCTACAAGGACACCCTGCTGTCCTTCGTCGCCAGCGTACAACTGACCAGCAACGACATGCTGCGGGTCGGCGACTGGATCGAAATGCCACAAGTCGGTGCCGATGGCGACGTGGTCGACATCACCCTGCACACGGTCAAAGTGCAGAATTTCGACAAGACCATCGTCTCGATCCCCACCTGGCGCCTGATGTCCGAATCCTTCAAGAACTGGCGCGGCATGCAGGCCTCCGGTGGTCGGCGGATCAAGCGCAGCCTGTTTATCGATGCCAGCGGCGTGCGTTTCATCACCGATGACGAAGAGCAGCGCCTGACCCAGGTGCGCCTGCTCACCGACTACATGGGCCGCAAACAAGCCGAGCTCAAGGCCTGGAACGAGGCCCAGGGCAATGTCGCGGCAATGTCCGCCAACCGCCGGCGCATGACCAACATCGGCACCTTCCGCGCCTATGCCCTGGCCTACCTGAAGAGCCACCCGGAAATCCAGCCGAACATGACCTGCATGGTCCGCCAGATGCAGACCACCGCCCAGGGCATCCCGCTGGAAATCTACTGCTTCACCCGAACCACCGCCTGGGCCGATTACGAACGTATTCAGGGCGATATTTTCGATTATCTGCTGGCGGTGCTGCCGGAGTTTGGCTTGAGCTTGTATCAGCAGCCGAGCGGTAATGATCTGCGCGCCGGGATTCTGCCGGCGGTGCTGGGGGCCAGCTCTGTAGCGCAGTTGGAGAAGCACACGGGCTGATCAGGCTGCATCACCGCGAAGCAATGCAAGATGGCCCCCTTGGAAAAACGCGGCGCTTTGGTTGAGGACGAGCGTCGCGCCTCCCTCCCCCGGCACCTTTGCGCAAAGGTGCTAACCCTGATGAAGGTCCATCTTGTAGCCAGCCCCGGGCGCCCCCTCATGCAGTGCGGTTTGAATCCGCTGGTACACCGCATTGGCCTCAGCGGCGGTGATCGAGCGGGAACAATCGCGCAGAACCACCCGCAGCAAGAGGTTTTCCTGGCCCGGCAACAACCCCAATCGCTCGATGGCCTGCACAGGAAGTTGCGCTTCGCCCCAGCGCCCGATTATCTGCATCTCTTCGATCCAGCCTGAACACTCTCCAGCCGCCAGTAGCATTTTTTCCGTCAATAGTTCCTCGCTTTGCCCCGGGGTGACCGCCAGGGATATGTCCCGGGTAATCGACGGCAACCGTGAAACCGCGCGCCAGGGCAGCAGGTCATGCATCTGTGCTTGCACTCGCTCGTTGGTGTCGCGCAGCAAACGAATGTCAGGGATGCCTTTGCGTAACATGGTCAGGCGATCCAGCCCCATGCCCAGGGCCAGTCCGCCATGGCGGGCGGGATCGATCTGCAACCGTTGCAACAACGACTTCGCGATGCAGCCGCACTCCAGCACCTCCACCGGTTGCCCATCGTTGAGCACATTGATTTCGATTCCACCCTCGGTGTAATGGTGCGGGCTATCGCTATGGACCCAGGCAGCGTCAGGCACCGCCAATTGGAGAATGTCGCCGACCAGCCGCAGCAAGTGCTCACGCGTCGCCAGTTCCGGCTCGCCCAGGACCCAGATGTCCATCTGATGGGGTTCGGCGCAATGCCACCGATCGCGACTGTCACGCCGGAACGTAATCCCGGGCGCCGCCAGCAGAACGGTTTCACCCGCTCGACGCTGCTCGGCCGCCCGCTGCAGTGCCGCCGGAATCTGACTGGTGGTCTGGGTGCGCAGCAACGAACACTCATCGACCCAACGGGTGTGTTCGCTGCCCAGGGTGATTTCAGCCGGGTCGTAGCCCAGTAGCCTATAGTTCTCCTGGGCGGAGACGATTCGTGGGCCGGTCTGGATTTGCGCAGTCGGCCAGCCTTTGCTGGCGAGCCCGTCGAGGATTTGCGTGAGCAACAGCCGAATGGCGTGATCGGGGGAAGAAGGCTTGGTCAGGTCAATCTGCGATAGGGCCTGTTGGACGGCGGGAGTTGCCAGGCAGGTTTTCGACGCATGCATTCGTAGGTTTTCCTCATGTGCAGACCTGACAAATTGCCAACCCTCATGAGGCCAAACCTACGTATACATTTTGGGCACTACAACCGATAAAGCGGCCGGTTTGAATTTTCAGAACAGGACTACAGAGCCCTCTTACGCCAGGGATTTTCGGCGCACGCCCAACCGACTGATCCACACCGCACCGATAATCACCAAGCCTCCCAACAATAACCGCCCGAGCTCTTCATGCTCGTTCCAGATCAGCAGGTTCAACAACAGCCCCACCGGCACATGCAGGTTGTTCATCACCGCCAGGGTGCCGCCGTTGACCAGGCAGGCGCCTTTGTTCCACCAGTACAGGCCGAGTGCCGTCGAGACCAGGCCGAGGAACAGCAGCACGGCCCATTGCAGCGGCGCTTCGGGGAGGAAGTTGCTTTTGCCGAACAGCAGGAACGCCGGCAACACCACCAGCAAGGCGCCGAGGTAGAAGTAGCCGAAGCGTCGGTAATGCGGCAGGTCGCTGGGGTGGCGGGCGACCAGGTGCTTGTACATGACTTGCCCGGCGGCGTAGGTGAAGTTGGCCAGTTGCAGCAGCAAAAAGCCCATCAGGAAGTCGGGGCTGATGCGGTCGTAGCGGATCACCGCGGCGCCGAGCACGGCTACCAAAGCCGCGACCAGGGCCCAGGGATTGAAGCGGCGGTTCAGCGCGTCTTCGATCAGGGTCACGTGCAGCGGGGTGAGGATGGTGAACAACAGCACTTCCGGCACTGTCAGTACGCGGAAGCTCAGGTACAGGCAGACGTAGGTCACGCCGAACTGCAGGGCGCCGATCACCAGCATGCCGCGCATGAACGAAGGCTCCACCGAGCGCCAGCGGGTCAGTGGGATGAACACCAACCCGGCCAGCAGCACCCGCACCAGCACCGCGAAGTAACTGTCGACATGACCCGCAAGGTATTCGCCGATCAAACTGAAGGAAAACGCCTGGATCAGCGTGACAACAAGTAGATAGCCCATATTCGCCTCATTTTCGATGGCGGCGACGATAACGGGTTTTGCCCTTGATCGCGAGGTCACGTCCTCTGTAGGAGCTGGCTTGCCAGCGAAAAACGCCAGGACACCGCGACTATTCAGACAGCCCACGTCATCGTTGACGACCATCGCTAGCAGGGCTAGCTCCCACGGGGATCCGGATCACTCAGAGAAATTGTGCGCACCGCAAAAACTATGTGGGAGCGAGCCTGCTCGCGATGGGGCCAGCCCAGTCGATACATTTGCTGGCTGATCCACCGCTATCGCCAGCAGGCTGGCTCCTACAAAGGAGGCATGGTCACTGACAAAAATCGAGGCAAAAAAAAGCCCGATCTCGCTAAAGCGTGCAATCGGGCTAGAGCACTCAGGAGCAACAAGTGCAAAGGGAGGTTCGATGCGCGTGGAACCTTGAAGGGGTGCGCCAGATCACTAGACCATCCAGGGATTATCTGGCGATTAACATATCAAGCCACCTGGGACAGCTGGGCGTTGGCCTGATTCAGGCCTTTTTCGTGGAAGTCGCCGCCCAGGTTCAGGCCTTCGGCATGGATGAAGGTCACGTCGTGGATGCCGATGAAGCCCATGACCTGACGCAGGTACGGTTCCTGGTGGTCGCTGTTGCTGCCGGCGTAGATGCCGCCTCGAGCGGTCAGGACGTAGGCACGCTTGCCGCTGAGCAGGCCTTGCGGGCCGGTTGCGGTGTACTTGAAGGTCACACCGGCACGCAGCACGTGGTCGAGCCAGGCTTTAAGGGTGCTGGGGATCGCGAAGTTGTACATCGGCGCGGCCATCACCAGCACGTCGGCGGCGAGCAGTTCGTCAGTCAGCAGGTTGGAACGTTCCAGCGAAGCCTGTTCGATCTCGGTGCGCTGCTCGGCAGGCTTCATCCAGCCGCCCAACAGGTTAGCATCGAGGTGCGGCACCGGCTGGGTGGCCAAGTCACGCACGGTGATCTGGTCGGCGGGGTGCGCGGCTTGCCATTGGGCGATGAAGGTCTGGGTCAGTTGACGAGAGACCGAGTCTTGCTGGCGGGCGCTGCTTTCGATGATCAGAACACGGGACATGGCTTGTAAGCTCCATCGGTGAATGCGGTAAGTCGATGGAGTGAAGATTAAACAGAGTCATATCGATGAAAAAGCGCAAATAACTGCTATAACCCATCAAGAAATTCGTTTATAAGCGAAGCAGGCTCAACGACGCGCTCCGCTTGAACTCATTTCGGACTGCAGTTCACCGTCAGGTACAGCTTGATGATCTTGCGACTGAACTTGGCCGACAGCTCGGCGTTTTTCCCCGGTTCCAGGCTGACTCGTCGGGTGCGCGGTGATTCCGGGCCGTTGCGAAAGACCACCTTGCAGTCGGCGGCCTTGTCCCCATAGTTGCTCAGGGTGATCGAACCCATGTCGTAGTCGGTGGCGTAGGTGGTGTAGTCGATTTTCAGGCCGTTAAGCTGCTTTTCGACATCGATGGGATAGGCAAACGCACTCAACGGCAAGATCGCCAGGACCAGACAACAGATTTTTTTCATTCGGCAGCCTCCAATGGGAGGCGCCAGCTTAGGACAAGAGGAGCCCCTCATGAAAGCGCCCCGCGTGACCCTTGATCAATGGCGCACGCTGCAAGCCGTGGTCGACCATGGCGGTTTCGCTCAGGCCGCCGAGGCACTGCACCGCTCGCAATCGTCGGTGAGCTACACCGTGGCGCGCATGCAGGACCAACTTGGCGTGCCGCTGTTGCGCATCGACGGGCGCAAGGCGGTGCTGACCGAAGCCGGTGGCGTGCTACTGCGGCGCTCGCGTCAACTGGTCAAACAAGCCAGCCAGTTGGAAGATCTGGCGCACCATATGGAACAGGGTTGGGAGGCTGAGGTGCGTCTGGTGGTCGACGCCGCCTACCCCAGCGCCCGCCTGGTCCGCGCCCTCACCGCCTTCATGCCGCAGAGCCGTGGCTGCAGGGTGCGCCTGCGCGAGGAAGTGCTGTCCGGGGTCGAAGAGGTACTGCACGAAGGGGTGGCGGACCTGGCCATCAGCAGTTTCAGCATCCCCGGCTACCTGGGCGCGGAACTCAGCGACGTCGAGTTCGTCGCGGTCGCCCATCCTGAACACGCGTTGCACCGGCTCAATCGCGAATTGAATTTCCAGGACCTGGAAAGCCAGTTGCAAGTGGTGATCCGCGACTCCGGCCGTCAGCAGCCACGCGACGTCGGCTGGCTCGGCGCCGAGCAACGCTGGACCGTCGGCAGCCTGGCCACCGCCGCGACCTTCGTCGGCAGCGGCCTGGGCTTTGCCTGGCTGCCACGGCACATGATCGAGCGCGAATTGAAAGAAGGCGTGCTCAAGCCGCTGCCACTGGATCAGGGTGGCAGTCGCAATCCCAGCTTCTATCTTTACTCGAACAAGGACAAACCCCTGGGCCCGGCCACGCAGATTCTCATCGAGCTGCTTCGCACTTTCGACACCGCACCGCTGGACGCCCCGTTCGCCGCCCCCGAACAAGCCTGACAAGGAATTGCACCGTGGCCTATTTCGAGCATGAAGGTTGCACCCTGCATTACGAGGAATACGGCCACGGCACCCCGCTGCTGCTGATCCACGGCCTGGGGTCAAGCACCCTCGATTGGGAAAAACAGATTGCCGAGTTGTCGGCGCACTACCGTGTGATCGTTCCCGACGTGCGCGGTCACGGCCGCTCCGACAAACCCCGAGAGCGCTACAGCATTGCCGGTTTCAGCGCCGACCTGGTGGCCCTGATCGAACACCTGAACCTCGGTCCGGCCCATCTGGTGGGGCTGTCCATGGGCGGGATGATCGGTTTCCAGTTGGCGGTGGATCAACCGCCCCTGCTCAAGAGCCTGACCATCGTCAACAGCGGGCCGCAGGTCAAGCTGCGCACGGTTGACGACTATTGGCAGTGGTTCAAGCGCTGGAGCCTGATGCATGTGCTCAGCCTCGGCGCTATCGGCAAGGCCCTCGGCGGCAAACTGTTCCCCCATCCGGATCAAGCCGAGCTGCGGCAGAAAATGGCCGAACGCTGGGCAAAAAACGACAAACGTGCTTATCTCGCCAGCTTCAATGCCATTGTTGGCTGGGGCGTTCAGGAACGACTGGCGAAAGTCACCTGTCCAACCCTGATCATTAGCGCCGACCGCGACTACACGCCGGTGGCGCTGAAAGAGGCCTATGTCAAACTGCTGCCCGATGCGCGGCTGGTGGTGATCGAGAACTCCCGTCACGCCACCCCACTGGACCAGCCGCAACGCTTCAACCAGACCTTGCTCGAATTTTTAACCACCGTTGACACACCCAACCAGGATCACTGACCCATGCTGAAAAAAATCGCCCTTGTGGCCGGCTCCGTGCTGTTCGCCGCCAACCTGATGGCCGCCGAACCGGCCAAGGCACCCCACGTACTGATCGACACCACCAACGGCCAGATCGAAATCGAACTGGATCCGGTCAAGGCACCGATCAGTACCAAGAACTTCCTTGAGTACGTCGACAGCGGCTTCTACACCAACACCATTTTCCACCGGGTGATCCCGGGATTCATGGTCCAGGGGGGTGGCTTCACCCAGCAGATGTCGCAGAAAGACACCAGGGACCCGATCAAGAACGAAGCCAGCAACGGCCTGCATAACGTCCGTGGCACGCTGTCGATGGCCCGTACTTCCGATCCGAACTCGGCCACCAGCCAATTCTTCATCAACGTCGCCGACAATGATTTCCTGAACCCGGGTCGTGATGCCGGTTATGCGGTGTTCGCCAAAGTGGTCAAGGGCATGGACGTGGTCGACGTCATCGTCAACTCGCAAACCACCACCAAACAAGGCATGCAGAACGTGCCGGTTGACCCAGTCATCATCAAGTCCGCCAAGCGCATCAACTAAGCTGTACCAGGCGTCCTGAGCGGCAGCGACGGGTTGATCGCGCCGCTCGCATCAATGACAAGGAGAGCCCGCACGCGGGCGTTAGACTGATGCTTTATCGCCGCTTCGAACGACTCATCGATATTTTCCGTGAAGCCCCGACGGCGGCCCCGCCGAATCGGGTCCTGCCTTTCTATATTTACTACCTGCGCCAGGTCTGGCCGAGTTTCGTCGCGTTGCTGGTGGTCGGCCTGTTCGCCGCACTGGTCGAAGTGGCGCTGTTCAGTTACCTGAGCCGGATCATCGACCTCGCCCAGGGCACACCCAATCCGGATTTTTTCGCGCAGCATGGCTGGGAGCTGGCGTGGATGGCGGTGGTGGCGCTGATCTTGCGCCCGGTGTTCGTCGGCCTGCATGACCTGCTGGTGCACCAGACCCTGAGCCCGGGCATGACCAGCCTGATCCGCTGGCAGAACCACAGCTACGTGCTCAAGCAGAGCCTGAATTTCTTCCAGAACGATTTCGCCGGACGCATCGCCCAACGCATCATGCAGACCGGCAACTCCCTGCGCGACTCCGCCGTGCAGGCGGTGGACGCGCTATGGCATGTGCTGATCTACGCGATCAGCTCGCTGGTGCTGTTCGCCGAGGCCGACTGGCGCCTGATGATCCCGCTGCTGAGCTGGATCGCCGCCTACATCGCCGCCCTCTGCTACTTCGTACCCCGGGTCAAGGAACGCTCGGTGGTGTCCTCCGATGCCCGCTCGAAACTGATGGGGCGGATCGTCGACGGCTACACCAACATCACCACCCTCAAGCTGTTCGCCCATACCAACTTCGAGCAGCAGTACGCCCGCGAAGCGATTGCCGAGCAGACCGAGAAATCCCAGCTGGCCGGGCGCGTGGTCACCAGCATGGACGTGGTCATCACCAGCATGAACGGCCTGCTGATCGTCGGCACCACCGGCCTGGCGCTGTGGCTGTGGACCCAGTCGCTGATCTCGGTGGGGGCGATTGCCCTGGCCACCGGCCTGGTGATCCGCATCGTCAACATGTCGGGCTGGATCATGTGGGTGGTCAACGGCATCTTCGAAAATATCGGAATGGTTCAGGACGGCCTGCAGACCATCGCCCAGCCCATCAGCGTCACCGACCACGAAGCGGCACCGCGTCTGGAAGTCAGCCGTGGCGAGGTACGTTTCGAACACGTGGCCTTCCATTACGGCAAGCGCAGCGGGGTCATCAGCGACCTCAACCTGACCATCAAGCCCGGCGAAAAGATTGGCTTGATCGGTCCGTCCGGCGCCGGCAAATCGACCCTGGTGAATCTGCTACTGCGCCTGTACGACGTGCAGGAAGGGCAGATTCTGATCGACGGCCAGAACATTGCCCACGTCGCCCAGGAAAGCCTGCGCGAACGCATCGGCATGATCACTCAGGACACTTCACTGCTGCACCGCTCGATCCGCGACAACCTGCTGTACGGCAAACCCGACGCCAGCGACGCCGAACTCTGGGAAGCGGTACACAAAGCCCGTGCCGATGAGTTCATCCCGCAGCTGTCGGACGCCGAAGGCCGAACCGGTTTCGATGCCCATGTCGGTGAGCGCGGGGTGAAACTCTCCGGCGGCCAGCGGCAACGCATCGCGATTGCCCGGGTGCTGCTCAAGGACGCGCCGATCCTGATCATGGACGAAGCGACCTCGGCGCTGGATTCGGAAGTCGAAGCAGCGATCCAGGAAAGCCTGGAAACCCTGATGCAAGGCAAGACCGTGATCGCCATCGCCCACCGCCTGTCGACCATTGCGCGCATGGACCGGCTGGTGGTGCTGGAGCACGGACGGATCGCCGAAAGCGGCACCCATGCCGAACTGCTGGCCCACGGCGGCTTGTATGCGCGACTGTGGCAGCATCAGACAGGCGGGTTCGTCGGCATCGACTGACCCCGCACGCGCCCCGCCATCAAGCGCCAGAGCCCGGACACAGGGGCTCTGGCGTTTTTTTGTGCGAGTGGAATTTCGCAAAAAGCCTGCTGTACTCAGCACAATGTTTTCAGTGGAGGCTTGTGTAGGAGCGAGCCTGCTCGCTCCTACACAATCATCGTATTGGCTGAAAGCAGCACAGGTTCTGGAGATGGTTCTGTAGTACATCTACGCAGGCACACGGCAGCGTTAACTCGAAAGGGTACTCTCAAATGTCTCTGTTAAAACGTTCGGCTACAGAGTTGGTAGGTACGTTCTGGCTGGTGTTGGGTGGTTGCGGTAGCGCGGTGCTGGCGGCCGCGTTTCCGGAGGTGGGAATCGGCCTACTGGGGGTCGCCCTGGCATTTGGCTTGACGGTGCTGACCATGGCCTTTGCCATCGGCCATATTTCCGGCTGTCACCTGAACCCGGCGGTGTCGTTGGGACTGGTGGTCGGGGGGCGCTTTCCGGCCAGTGAGCTACCGGCCTACATCATTGCCCAGGTGCTCGGCGGGGTCATTGCCGCAGCCCTGCTGTACTTCATTGCCAGCGGCAAGCCCGGTTTCGAATTGGCCAGCGGCCTGGCGTCGAACGGCTATGGCGATCACTCCCCCGGCGGTTACTCGATGGCTTCGGGCTTTGTCACCGAACTGGTGATGACCGCGATGTTCATCCTGATCATCCTCGGTGCCACCGACAAACGCGCCCCGGCCGGCTTTGCACCGATTGCCATTGGCCTGGCGCTGACCCTGATTCACCTGATCTCGATTCCCGTCACCAACACCTCGGTCAACCCGGCGCGCAGCACCGGGCCGGCGCTGATTGTCGGCGGCTGGGCGATCCAGCAGTTGTGGCTATTCTGGGTCGCACCCCTGCTCGGCGCAGTGGTCGGTGGCGTGCTGTATCGCTGGTTGGGCAAAGAGTCCGACTGAATTGCAGTATGGGGATCAGCCTTGCCGATAAGGCAAGGCGTTCCTCGCTTCCTGCGCATAACCCAACACGCCCTCGCGCTCACGCTGCAAAAAGTCGCTGACCGCCGCTTTCAGCCCGGGATGGCGCAGGTAATGCCAAGAATGAGTGATCACCGGTTCGAAACCGCGAATCAGTTTGTGCTCGCCTTGGGCGCCAGCGTCGAAGCGTTGGAAACCATGAGCGATCGCATAATCCATGCCCTGATAAAAACAGGTCTCGAAATGCAGCCGATCGAACTCCGCCAGGCAACCCCAATAACGCCCATAGAAGCTGTCACCGCCCACCAGGCTGAACGCCATGGCCACCGGCCGCGTGCCCTGGCGAGCCAGCACCACACGAATCGCCTCTGGCATGCGCTCGGCCAGCAGGCTGAAAAACTCCCGCGTCAGATAGGGTGACTGCCGACGCACCGCATAGGTATTGGCGTAGCAGGCATAGACGAAATCCCACTGCGCCTGATCCAGTTGCTCACCGCTCAGCCACTCGAACTCGATGCCCTGCCCCGCCACCTGCTCGCGCTCCTTGCGCATCTGTTTGCGCTTGCGCGAACTGAGGGCGTCGAGAAAGTCCTGGAAGTCCCGATAGCCACGGTTCTGCCAGTGATATTGGCAGCCAATGCGTTGCAGCCAACCGGCTTGCCCAGCCAGCGCGGCATCGGTGAAGGGGTCGGTGAAGTTGATATGGGCACTGGAAAGCTCTTCGATCTCCAGGTATCCGGGCAGGCTATTGAGCAGTTCAAAACCGTTCTCGATACTTGCGGCCAGCAAACGCGGTCCACTGACCGGACTGAACGGCACGGCGCTGAGCAACTTTGGGTAGTAGACAATGCCGGCCCGCTCGCAGGCGTCAGCCCAGCCATGGTCGAACACGTACTCGCCGTAGGAATGCCATTTTCGGTAGCTGGGCAATGCCGCCAACAGGCGGCCGTCTTCGATGTGCAGCAGGTGCTCCGGCTGCCAGCCGCTGTGGGCAGCGAGGCTGCCACTGTCTTCCAGGGCGCTGAGGAAGGCATGGCGCAGGAACGGTTGCGAGTCGGGCACCAGGGCATCCCACTCGTGCGCGGCAATGGCGGACAAACTGTCCAAAACGTGTAACGGCATGCTGTTCCCCGCGGGTGCAACCTCAAGACCCGCCGAGTATCGCCCATCCCTGACGCTTGCCGAAATAAAAAAAACCCCGCCGAGGCGGGGTGAAACGAAAGGAGCTTTAACGGATGAAGAAAGAGCTCTTGCAACGGGTTACTGCGTTTTAGAACACGTATTGCGCGCGAACCACGAAACCGTCGCCGCTGTCGTCGCCGGTACGCTGGGCCGGGGTGCCGCCACTGGCTGCGGTGGCGTTGGTGACTTTTTCGGTCTTGGCGTTCAGGTAGGCGGCGGAAATCTTCACCGCTTCGTTGGCGTACCAGTTGACGCCCAGGGTGTGCACCTTGGCTTCGGCATCGCCGACGTCACGGGTCAGGGTCGGAGCGGTGATGTTGTCGTCTTCGACAGTCAGGCTGTCGTAGCGATAGAACACTTCCCACGCGCCGATCGACTTGTTCTGCGGCTTGATCGCGTCAAATTTGCCGACCTTGTAGCCACGGGATTCGCCGGTCAGGGTATAGGCGCCCTGGACATAGAAGCCGTGACCCTTGATGTCGTCGAACGCGTTGTCGTCAGCCTTGGTCTTGCGGGTGATGTATTCACCCTGGATCGACGCCGGGCCCATGGCGAAGGCGGCTTCCAGGCCGAACGCGGTGTCGGTGTCATAGGAACCGGCCGGCGATGCCGAGTTGCCACCCAGTACCGGACGGTTGCCGTTGGTGCCGGCATCGTTGCCGCCCAGGGTTTCCACGCCGCGCATGCCCATACGGGTGCGGTAGCGGGAGTCGAAGGTGGTGTCGGAAACGTCACGGGAAGCGACGTTCACACCGAAGTGCAGCACGTTGCCAGCTTCGTGCATCGGGGCGAAGACGAAGCGACCGTTGACCTGCTTGACGCTGTTGCCGTCGGTGTCGTCGGTGTCCTTGCTGAACACGCCGGCGGAGGCGTAGAACGACTCGGCGAAGGTGCTCGAGGCTTGCAGGCCCAGGCCGTTCTGGTGGCCGTTGGCCCAGTCGACCATGTCGTAGGCCATGTTGCGCTCAGGCGCGGTGACCCACTTGGAGCTGGTGGCTTTTTCCAGGCCGAAATCCGGGTCGAAACGACCGACTTTGATCGATACCGGTTTGAACCCGTTGTAGGCCAGCGACGCTTCATCGAAGTAGCCGTTATCGGAGTCGCCGGTGTTGTGCGAGAAATCGTAGTTGATGGTGTAGGCCCAGTCGGTGTAGAGCACGCCGGACAACTCGAGGAACGCACGACGGAAGTAAGCTGCGTCTGCCGTGTCCCCGTTCTTGGTGTAGATGCCGTCGAACTGGCTGTAGTCAGCCTGCAGACGACCGCCGAGCTTGAAGCTGAATTCTTTATCGGTGGTTGCGACCTCAAGGCCGCCCTTGGTCTTGACTACGATATCGGCGCCATCGGATGTGACGGTGCCTGCGAAAGCCTGGGCGGTCACTGCCATGGCCAGTGCGCTGGCAGCAAAACCGGCGAAGTGCTTACGGATCATCGAAGAGTTCCCCTAATTGGTGGTCTTAAGCTGAAACACGCGGTTCAGGCCCGCTTGTGTTGGGAGGGAATCTTGGCGAGGGGGTATTGCAGGCAAGTTGCCATTAGATAAAGATTTGATGACAACGGAACTTTTTTACTTCGATTCGAAATAAATCTGCTACGCGTCGGGGGATGGGCTGGGAGGGGCTAGATAGAGGGGTTTTACGGGGTGTCAGAGGAATCGTAGGAGCTGGTTTGCCAGCGAAGACGTCCGCAATGGCGCTAAATGATTGGAGGCTGTCTTCGCTGGCACGTCGCAAGCGAAGACAGCCCCGGCAAGTCGATCAACGCTTGCGCAAAATCACACTACCAATCGAATACCCAGCGCCAAACGAGCTGAGCACCGCCAGAGAACCGGCCGGCAGGTCGTCCTGGTATTTGTGGAAGGCAATCACCGAACCGGCCGAGCTGGTGTTGGCGTAGGTGTCGAGGATCACCGGCGCTTCTTCTTCGCTGGCTTCGCGACCCAGCAGTTTCTTGACGATCAGGTGGTTCATGCTCAGGTTGGCCTGGTGCAGCCAGAAGCGTTTCACGTCGCTGACATTCAGGCTGTTTTCTTCCAGGTGGGCGCCAACCAGTTCTGCAACCATCGGGCAGACGTCACGGAACACCTTGCGCCCTTCCTGCACGAACAACTTGTCGCGAGCACCGATGCCCTCTTCCGCCGCACGGTTGAGGAAGCCGAAGTTGTTGCGGATGTTGTTGGAGAACTTGGTCAGCAGCTTGGTGCTGACCACGTCGAACTGGTACGCGGACGTCGCCAGGTCGGCGCGCTCGATGATGACCGCCGTGGCGGCGTCGCCGAAGATGAAGTGGCTGTCACGGTCACGAAAGTTCAGGTGGCCGGTGCAGACTTCCGGGTTGACCATCAGGATCGCCCGGGCCTGGCCCAGTTGCACGCTGTTGGCGGCGGCCTGGATGCCGAAGGTGGCCGAGGAACAGGCGACGTTCATGTCGAAACCGAAACCCTGGATGCCCATGGCCTCCTGGACTTCGATGGCAATGGCCGGGTAGGCGCGTTGCAGGTTGGAGCAGGCGACGATCACCCCGTCGATGTCCGCAGCCGTCTTGCCGGCGCGTTGCAGGGCCTGTTCGGCAGCGCCGACGGCCATCTGGCAGAGCACAGACCATTCGTCGTTGGAACGCTCCGGCAGGCGCGGCGCCATGCGCGTCGGGTCGAGGATGCCTTCTTTGTCCATGACGAAGCGGCTCTTGATCCCGGAAGCTTTTTCGATGAACGCCGCACTGGATTCGGTCAGCGCCTCGACTTCACCACGGGCGATGGCCTCGGCGTTGTCGGCATTGAACTGCGCGACGTAGGTATTGAAAGACTGCACCAGCTCTTCGTTGGAGATGCTGTTGGCCGGGGTGTACAGGCCGGTGCCGCTGATGACGACGTTATGCATGGTCGCTTCTCTAATCTGTTCAGGCAGAAAGTATTGGCACCGACGTACCAACACGTAAAGGGTCCAAGCCCATCCAGGGACGCAGACCGGGGCGTCGCTTTATTCCGCGTTTCGACCCGAGCGCAGGCTCTGGGTCGCGAAAACGGCATTTATGGTGGCGAAGTTTGCCATAAAGCGCGGGAGTTGGCGTGGTTTGCTGGATAACACCGCCTGGAAGCCACCACGCCCCCTGTAGGAGCGAGCCTGCTCGCGATGGCGATCTATCAATCAACATTAATGCTGAATCAAAGGGCCCCATCGCGAGCAGGCTCGCTCCTACAGGTATTGCGCAAGCCTTGGCTTTACGGCTCTACCTGCGCCCACTGCTTATTCAGACGCTTGTCCGAGATCGGCACCTTGGTCCCCAACTGCTGGGCGAACAGCGACACCCGGTATTCCTCCAGCCACCAGCGATACAGCTCCAGCTGCGGATCGCGCTTGCCTTCTTGGGCATGTTTGTTGGCGCGGGTCTGGTATTGCGTCCACAGGCCAGACAATTCGCCGCTCCACACCCGGTCGCGCTGGACCTGGGCACCGATTTTCTCGAAACGTTGCTCGACCGCCTTCAAATACCGTGGCAGTTCCTTGAGCCATTGCATCGGCGTCTCGCGGACAAAGCCCGGGTATACCAGATGGCTGAGTTGCTGCTTGATGTCATTGAGGGCCACGGCTTGCGCCAGATCGATCTTGCCCTTGAAG
The DNA here is from genome assembly GCF_019212185.1 of Pseudomonas fluorescens. Lineage (NCBI taxonomy): Bacteria > Pseudomonadati > Pseudomonadota > Gammaproteobacteria > Pseudomonadales > Pseudomonadaceae > Pseudomonas > Pseudomonas fluorescens. The sequence goes on along the minus strand of NZ_CP078138.1, from coordinate 1,817,618 downwards.
CGTTTTTGCAGACCGTGCCAGAGCTTGAGGATTTCCAGGGTCAGCTTCGCCACCCGCTCGGCGTGCTCGGTCCAGGCACCGCGCTTGCGCTCGGCCAGCGAAGCCAACCCGGCACCATCGCGGGGCAATGGGTCTTCGCCGTCGAGAATGCAGCTGTCGAGGCTGGCCAGCAGGATGTCTTCGACCAACGCATCGACTCGGCCCAGATCGCGGTACAACAAGCCCAGCTCGGTCAGGCCCGGCAACTTGCCCCGGAGAAACTTCGCCGGCTCCGCCAGCTGTTGCAGCAACAAGCGCTGCAAGGCCCGACGATGCTGAAACTCGGCTTCGGCCGGCGTTGAGAAGCGCCCCTCCTTGACCGTCCCCGCCTCTTCCACCAGTGCCGGATACACTGTCATCGACAGCCCGGCGATTTTCTGTTGGGTTTTCTCGGCGACGGCGGCGAAGGCTTTCGGCTGCACCGGCTCCTGGCTTTTCGCGGTTTGCGGCACCGCCAATGCAGCCTGGCTGGCTTCGGCAAAACGCGCCGTGAGCTCGGCCAGATCACGGCCTTCACCGAGGAACTTGCCCTGAGCGTCGACGATTTCCAGGTTCATCCGCAGGTGGTTTTCAACCTGCTGCGCGGCCTCACTCCAGGCTTCATCGCTGACCCGAGCACCGGTCATGCGCAACAACTCACGGCCCAGCGCCTGGGGCAGCGAGCCCTCGGCGAAGGTCATGCGCTGCAGGGCGGCCTTGACGAAGTCCGGCACCGGCACGAAGTTCTTGCGCAGTGCCTTGGGCAGGTTACGCACCAGGGCAATGCACTTGGCCTCGATCACTCCCGGCACCAGCCATTCCAGGCGCTCCGGTGGCAGCATCGGCAACAACGGCGCCGGCACTCGTAGCGTTACGCCGTCCCGCGGATGATTGGGTTCGAAGTGGTAACTCAGGGCCAATTCCAGATCACCGATGTGCAAGGTGTCCGGGTAATGCTGCGCAGTGATTTCACTGGCTTCACGGGCCAGCACATCCTCTTCGCGCATGATCAGCAACTGCGGATTCTTCTGGCTGTTGACCTTGTACCAACTGTCGAACGTCGCGGTCTGGTGAATCTCCGCCGGCAGCCGCGCGTCGTAGAAGGCGAACAGGGTTTCTTCGTCGGCAAGAATGTCGCGACGGCGGGCCTTGGCCTCCAGCTCATCGAGCTGCTCGAGCAACTGTGCATTGGCGGTCAGGCACTTGGCCCGGGACTGGATTTCGCCGCGCACCAGCGCTTCACGGATAAATAGCTCACGGGACACCACCGGGTCGACCGGACCGTAATGCACCGGCCGACGCCCGACCACGATCAGCCCGAACAAGGTGATCTGCTCGTAGGCCACCACCTGCCCGCGCTTCTTCTCCCAATGCGGTTCGAAGTGATTTTTCTTGATCAGGTGCCCGGCCAGCGGCTCGATCCAGTCGGCATCGATCTTCGCCACCATGCGCGCGTAGAGCTTGGTGGTTTCCACCAGTTCGGCGGTCATCAGCCACTGCGGGCGCTTCTTGCCCAGGCCCGATGACGGGTGAATCCAGAAGCGTCGCTGACGCGCACCGAGGTAGTCGCCGTCCTCGGTCTTCTGCCCGATCTGGCTGAGCAGCCCCACCAATACCGCCTTGTGCAGTTTCGGGTAATCCGCCGGCTCTTTATTCAGGCTCAGCTGCATGTCGCGGCAGATCAGGCTCAACTGGCGATGGGAGTCACGCCACTCGCGCAGGCGCAGGTAATTGAGGAAATGTTTCCGGCACCAGTTGCGCAGCGGGCTGGCGGTCAACGCCTGGCGCTGCTCCTCGAAACCCCGCCACAGATTGACCAGCGCGGCGAAATCAGAGTCGACGTCTTTCCATTGCGCGTGGGCCTGATCGGCGGCTTGCTGGCGTTCCGGTGGACGTTCCCGAGGGTCCTGGATCGACATCGCACTGGCGACGATCAGCACTTCCTGGAGGCTGCCGAGCTTGGCCGCTTCGAGCAGCATGCGGCCCATGCGCGGGTCGACTGGCAAGCGCGCCAACTGCCGACCGAGCGGCGTCAGCTGGCTGTTGCGGTCCACCGCCGACAGCTCTTGCAGCAGGTTGAAGCCGTCGCTGATGGCCTTGCCGTCCGGCGGCTCGATAAACGGGAAGTCGGTAATTTCACCCAGTCGCAGATGGAGCATCTGCAGGATCACCGCCGCCAGGTTGGTACGCAGGATTTCCGGATCGGTAAATTCCGGGCGGCCAATAAAGTCTTCTTCGCTGTACAAGCGAATGCAGATCCCCGGCTCGACCCGTCCGCAACGGCCCTTGCGCTGGTTGGCGCTGGCCTGGGAAATGGCTTCGATCGGCAAGCGCTGGACCTTGGCCCGGTAGCTGTAGCGACTGATGCGCGCGGTGCCGCTGTCGATCACGTAGCGAATGCCCGGCACGGTCAGCGAGGTTTCCGCGACGTTGGTTGCCAGCACCACGCGCCGTCCAGGGTGCGACTGGAAAATCCGCTGCTGTTCGGCCGGTGACAGGCGCGCGTACAACGGCAGGATTTCAGTGTGCTTGAGCTGGGCCTTGCGCAACAGGTCGGCGGCGTCGCGAATCTCGCGCTCGCCGGGCAGGAACACCAGCACGTCACCGGGGCTGCGGCGCTCGCTGCGCTCATGGGCGGCGATTTCGTCGAGGGCGGCGAGAATCGCCTGATCCACCGTCAAGTCGTCCTCGACGCGGTTGCCCTCCTCGTCCTGCTCCAGGGTCAGCGGGCGATACCAGGTGTCCACCGGGAAGGTCCGGCCGGAGACCTCGACAATCGGCGCATCGTCGAAGTGCTTGGAGAAGCGCTCCAGGTCGATGGTCGCCGAGGTGATGATCACCTTCAGGTCGGGACGCCGTGGCAGCAGGGTTTTCAGGTAGCCCAGCAGAAAGTCGATGTTGAGGCTGCGCTCGTGGGCTTCGTCGACGATGATCGTGTCGTAGCGCTCGAGGTAGCGGTCGTTCTGGGTTTCCGCCAGCAGGATGCCGTCGGTCATCAGTTTGATCAGGGTGTTGGCGTCGCTCTGGTCCTCGAACCGCACCTGATAGCCGACCAGTGCCCCCAGCGGCGTGGCCAACTCTTCGGCAACCCGGCTGGCAACGCTGCGCGCGGCAATTCGGCGTGGCTGGGTGTGGCCAATCAGGCCGTGTTGGCCGCGACCGATTTCCAGGCAGATTTTCGGCAACTGGGTGGTTTTACCAGAACCGGTTTCGCCGGCGATGATCAGCACCTGATGCTGTTCCAGCGCCTTCTTGATCTCGTCACGCTTGGCCGCGATCGGCAGGCTGTCGTCGTAACGGATCAGCGGCAGGCTGGCTTTACGCGCCAGCACCTGATCACAGGACGCCTGCATCCGCGCCACCCATTGGGCCAGCTTGGCCTCATCGGGTTTCTTGCGCAGCTCAAGCAACTGCCGCCGCAGCCGGTGGCGGTCGGCGAGCATGGCGTGATCGAGGTTTTTCAGCAGTTTGTCGATGGAGGGCGATTCGTCGGTCATCGGGTACGCAATTCAGTCGTCTAGTGGCGCAGGTCGGCGATTGTCGCAGATTTACAGGGTGAACGAGATCCCTTGTAGGAGCCGGCTTGCCGGCTCCTACAAGGGATCGTGTCGGATGGACGACTATTCGTTGTCCAGCCCCTTGCGCCGATACGGAAACACATCAATCACCTTCCCCGCCCGAATCGCCTCCTGCAGGCTCTTCCAGTAATCGGCGTTGTACAACTCGCCATGCAGTTGATCAAACAACTTGCGCTGCCCGGCATCGGCGAACAGAAACGGCGGGAACTCCTCGGGAAACACATCCAGCGGGCCAATCGAATACCAGGGCTCGGAGGCCATTTCGTCCTCTGGGGTACGCGGTTCAGGAATGTGGCGGAAGTTGGCTTCGGTGAGGAAGCAGATCTCGTCGTAGTCGTAGAACACCACACGACCATGGCGGGTGACGCCGAAGTTTTTCAGCAGCATGTCGCCGGGAAAAATGTTCGCCGCTGCCAGTTGCTTGATCGCCAGCCCGTAGTCTTCCAGCGCCTCATGCACCTGGGCGTCGTTGGCGTTTTCCAGGTATAGGTTCAGCGGCGTCATCCGCCGTTCGGTCCAACAGTGGCGGATCAGCACCGTGTCGCCTTCGACGGCCACGGTCGACGGCGCCACTTCCAGCAGTTCGGCAAGGCAGGCTGGGTCGAACTTGCTCAGTGGAAAACGGAAGTCGGCGAATTCCTGGGTATCGGCCATGCGCCCGACCCGGTCGACGCTTTTCACCAATCGGTACTTCTCGATCACCGTGGCGCGGTCGACGTTTTTCGACGGCGAGAAGCGGTCCTTAATGATCTTGAACACGGTATTGAAGCCCGGCAGGGTAAACACGCTCATGACCATGCCGCGCACGCCGGGGGCCATGATGAACGGGTCGTCGGTGTTGGCCAGGTGGTTGATCAGCGCGCGGTAGAACTCCGACTTGCCGTGTTTGTAAAAGCCGATCGAGGTGTACAGCTCGGCGATGTGCTTGCCCGGCAGGATCCGCCGCAGGAAACCGATGAACTCGGCGGGCACCGGCACATCCACCATGAAATACGAACGGGTGAAGGAGAAGATGATCGACACTTCGGCTTCGTCGGTGATCAACGCATCGATCTGGATCCCCCGGCCCTCGCGGTGCAGCAGCGGGATCACCAGCGGCCATTGCTCGTCGGCGGTGTAAATGCGCCCCACCAGGTAGGCGCCCTTGTTGCGGTACAGCACCGAGGAAAACAGTTCGACCGCCAGGTTCGGGTCCTTGCAAACCCAGTCCGGCAGGTTCTCGCGCAGTTGCGCTTCGAGCCGGCGCAGGTCACCGGCCAGGTCCGCGTAGTCTTCGCTGAAACGGAAGTCGGCAAAGATGCTCGCGAGCATCCCCGGCAACTGGCCTTGCGGCTTGTAGGTGCGAGTCTGCGCCGCCCGCGCCCGGCGCAGGCTCGGGCGGGTGGTGTGGATGAACATGCAGCCGTCGCTGATCAGGTCGTGGCTGAACAGGCCGCAGAAAATCGAGTTGTACCAGGTCTCGGACAGCTCATCGTCGAAGCGCAGGTCGATCAGGCTGATGTATGCGCTTTTGACCAGCGGCCAGCAGCTGACATCCAGGGTCTGCTCGTCGAAGGCGATGCGCAGCCGACCCACGGTTTCACTGACTTTTTCTTCGTAGAGGTTGATCCTCGCCGCCGAGGCGACCTGGGTTTCCTGCCACTGCGCCTGTTCGAAGCGCGCGCGGGCGCCATCGGTGATCTGGCGGAAATGCTCGCGGTAGTCGTCGAAACCGTCGAGGACCATACGGGCGATGTCGGCGGCGGGCCAGGGCTGCGGCATGGGAAGACCTCTGCGGGAAGATTCTTGTCGTTGGAGGCTGAGCTTAGAGGTCAATTGTTACGCAACGCAACCATTGCCTTGACCGGGACGGACGGCGACACTGGCGCGCTGATTAAGGAAGGAACGCGCTGTGAACCCCGTCGATATTCTGCGTTTGTTGTCGCTTGCCGCCATCTGGGGCGCGAGCTTTCTGTTCATGCGCATCGTCGCTCCGGAGATTGGCACTATTCCCACCGCGTTCTTCCGGGTGTCGATTGCCGCCGGCGGCCTGCTGGTGATCCTGGTGCTGATGCGCACCTCGTGGGATTTTCGCGGCAAGTTCAAAACCGTGCTGTTGCTCGGGGTGATCAACTCGGGGATACCCGCGACCATGTATTCAGTGGCCGCCCAGGTGCTGCCCGCCGGTTACTCGGCAATCTTCAACGCGACCACCCCATTGATGGGTGTACTGATCGGTGGCCTGTTTTTCCATGAGCGGCTGAGCCTGTCGAAACTCGCCGGGCTCGCTCTCGGCCTGTTTGGCGTGGCGATCCTCACCCGTGCCGGGACGGTGGCCTTCGACGCAGAACTGTTGATGGGTGCCCTCGCCTGCCTGCTGGCGACCACCTGCTATGGCTTTGCCGGCTTCCTCGCACGGCGCTGGCTCGACCAGCAAGGCGGTCTCGACAGCCGCCTCTCGGCCCTGGGCAGCATGCTCGGCGCCACCTTGTTGCTGCTGCCGTTGTTCACCTACAGCGCCATCATTCAGCCGCCCGCCAGCTGGGGTGGCTGGCAGGTCTGGCTGTCGTTGCTGGGACTGGGCCTGGGCTGCACGGCGTTTGCCTACATCCTTTACTTCCGCCTGCTGAGCGCCATCGGCCCAGTCAAATCGATGACTGTGACCTTCATGATCCCGCCGTTCGGCGTGCTGTGGGGCGCGCTGTTTCTCGGCGAGCCACTGTCGCTGGCGCATCTGTATGGCGGGGTGTTGATCGGCGCAGCGTTGTGGCTGGTGTTGCGTCCGGCGCGGAGGGCGATTCGTCCCTGAATCGCCGGGCTCACCAGGCCTGCTCACTCATCTCGCCATCCACCAGGCGCCGAATCCCCAGCGGATTGGCGTTTTGCAGGGCTTCAGGCAGTAAGGCATCCGGGTAGTTCTGGAAACACACCGGACGCAGGAAGCGCTCGATGGCCAGGGTCCCGACCGATGTCCCGCGTGCATCCGAAGTGGCCGGATAAGGTCCACCATGGACCATCGCCTCGCAGACTTCGACGCCGGTTGGGTAGCCATTGAGCAGGATCCGGCCGACCTTCTCCTGCAACGACTCAGCGAGCCAACGGTACGCCAACAACTCTTCGGCTTCGCCAATCAAGGTCGCGGTCAATTGCCCGCGCAAACCCTGCAAGGCAGCAGCCAACTGCGTTGCGTCTTCAACTTCGATGACGATGGTGGCAGGGCCAAAGACCTCTTCCTGCAACAGCGCTTCGCCATTGAGCAGCAGGCTCACGTCCGCCTTGAACAGTTGCGGCTGGGCCTGGCTGCCCTGTTGCGGCTGGCCCGCCAGATGCGTCAGGCCGGGATGGCCGTGCAACTCGCCAAGGCCATGGCGATAGCTGTCCAGTGCGCCGGCATTGAGCATGGTCTGCGCCGGCTGTTGCTGCATGTTGGCGCTGAACTGTTGGAGGAACGCGCTGAACTGTGGGGAACGCAGGCCGATAATCAGCCCTGGATTGGTACAGAACTGGCCGCAGCCCAGGGTCACTGAACCGGCCAATTGCGCGGCAATCTGCTCGCCACGCACCTGGAGCGCCTCGGGCAACAGGAACACCGGGTTGATGCTCGACATTTCAGCGAACACCGGGATCGGTTGCGCCCGGCTCGCCGCCATCTGGCCCAGGGCATTGCCCCCCTTGAGCGATCCGGTGAAACCGACGGCCTGAATCGCCGGATGCTTGACCAGCCACTCACCGACGCCCCCGCCGTAGATCATATTGAACACGCCGGCCGGCATGTCGCAGCGCTCAGCGGCGCGGATAATCGCATCTGCCACCCACTCGGCAGTCGCCATGTGTCCGCTGTGGGCCTTGAACACCACCGGGCAACCTGCCGCCAGGGCCGAGGCGGTATCGCCGCCGGCGGTCGAAAACGCCAGCGGGAAGTTACTCGCGCCGAACACCGCCACCGGGCCGAGCGCGATGCGGTACTGCCGTAGGTCCGGACGCGGCAACGGCTGACGCTCCGGCAGCGCACGATCGATGCGCGCGCCGTAAAAGTCGCCCCTGCGCAAGACCTTGGCGAACAGGCGCATCTGGCCACTGGTGCGGCCCCGTTCCCCCTGGATGCGTGCAGCCGGCAAGGCGGTCTCGCGGCACACGGTGGCAACGAATTCATCGCCCAGGGCATCGATCTCATCGGCAATTGCATCGAGAAATTGTGCGCGGCGCTCCGCGCTCAGGTTGCGGTACAGCGGGTACGCGGCAGCCGCAGCCCGAGCCGCGGCATCCACTTCATTGGCACTGGCCTGGTGGAAGTCGCCCGGTAACGGCTCGCCGGTGCTGGCGTCGAGGCTTTGCAGGCGCACGTTGCCTTCGCCGCTGCGTCGGCCGCCGATGTAGTTGTGTCCCAGTTGCGAGGTCATGACAGATTCCTTGGCCGGCGCCAGGCGCCGGAAGTTGAAGACTCAGAGTGCGCGCACCTGACCGATGGCCAGCGGCTGAGCGCTTTCACCGATACCGTTTTCCAGCGGCGCGCCGAAGGCATCGAGGCTGACCAGGAAGCGATCGCCGGGCTGGGTTCTGACCCCGTCGGCGAACGACAGGGTAGCGGTGCCGAAGTAATGCACATGGACATCCCCCGGCCGCAGGAACTGCGCGTACTTGAAGTGGTGGTATTCGAGGTTGGCCAGGCTGTGGCACATGTTGTCCTCGCCACTGAGAAACTCTTTCTCCCACAACACTTCGCCATTGCGGGTAATGCGACTGGTGCCTGCCAGGTGCCGAGGCAACTCGCCGACCCGCAGTTCCGGACCGTAGGCGCAGTACCGCAGTTTCGAATGGGCGAGATACAGGTAGTTGCGGCGTTCCATGACGTGATCGGAGAACTCATTGCCCAGGGCATAGCCGAGGCGATACGGCAGACCGTCGTCGCCGATCACGTACAGGCCGGTCAGCTCCGGCTCTTCACCGGCATCCTCGGCGAACGGCGGCACCGGGAAGTCCGCCCCCGGACGCACGACAATGCTGCCGTCGCCCTTGTAGAACCACTCCGGTTGCGCACCGACTTGGCCGGCCGCCGGCTTACCGCCTTCCAGGCCCCATTTGAAGATGCGCATGGTGTCAGTCATGCCGGCTTCGACCGCGCCTTCCTGCTGGTGCATCTTGTCTCGCGCCGAAGCGCTGCCCAGGTGCGTCAGGCCAGTGCCGCTGATCAGGCAGTGGGCCGGGTCCTCATGGTCGAGCGGTGGCAAGACCTGGCCGTCACGCAGCAACTGCGCATAGTCCGGCCCGGGCTCGGTGCCCCGCCGCGCAACCTCGTCCTGCAGGCTGCGTTGCGCGCGGATGGCCGCGAGTGCCAGTTCACGGGTGCTGCGGGTGTTGTTGAGTACCTGAACCCGGTTGCCGTCGACGAGGCCGACCTGGCGTTCGCCGGCACTATTTTCGAATTGAATCAGGCGCATGTCGGCCCTCCAGTAAGTCGTGGTCAGCGCCGCCCGAAAGCGGCGCCGCAAGATCATTCGATGATGTTGAAGTCGCTCAGGTATTCATCGGAGATTTCCAGGCCCAGGCCCGGTTTGTTGTCGTCGAGCTGGATGTAACCGTTGACCGGCTGCGGCTCGCCCTTGAACACGTAATAGAAGAGTTCGTTGCCGACCTCGACGTCGAACACCGGAAAGAACTCGGCCATCGGCGAAGCGGTGGTGGACATGGTCAGGTGATAGTTGTGCATCTGCCCGGCGTGAGGGATCACCGGCACCGACCAGGCTTCCGCCATGGCGTTGATCTTGCGCGCCGCGGTGATGCCGCCGACCCGGTTGGTGTCGTACTGAATCACGTCGACAGCACGACGCTCCAGCAGGTCCTTGAAGCCGTAGGAGGTGAATTCGTGCTCGCCGCCGGAGATCGGCATGATGCCCATCTTCTTCAGCTCGATATAACCCTCGATGTCGTCGGCGATCACTGGTTCTTCGAGCCAGCGCGGTTCGAATTCGGCGAGTTTCGGCAGCATCCGGCGTGCGTATTCCAGGGTCCAGCCCATGTAGCATTCGAGCATGATGTCGACGTCCGGCCCGGCCAGCTTACGCAGGGCGCGCACCTGTTCGATGTTCTTGCGCATGCCTGCCGGGCCGTCTTTCGGGCCGTAGCCGAAGCGCATTTTCAGCGCCGTGAAACCCTGGTTCAGATAGCCCTGGGCTTCTTCCAGGAACAGGTCGAGGTTGTCGTTGGCGTAGAGCTTGGAGGCGTAGGTCCAGATCTTTTCCTTGGTGCGTCCGCCGAGCAGCTTGAATACCGGCTTATTCACCGCCTTGCCCATGATGTCCCAGATCGCGATATCGATCGCCGAGATCGCCGCCATGCCAATGCCCTTGCGACCCCAGGCATGGCTTTGACGGTACATCTTCTGCCAGATGTACTCGTTGTCGAACGGGTCTTCGCCGATGGCGATCGGGGCCAGGTAGGTGTCGATGATTTCCTTGGCCACACGCGGCGCCAGGGCGCAGTTACCGATGCCAACGATGCCGCTGTCTGTCTCGACTTCCACCACCAGCCAGCCGTGGAAACGGAAGGAGCCCATGGCATCGCCACGCTCGAACAGGATGTCGCTGGCGTTGGTGCAGAAATGCGCTTGCGGTGGCACGACCTTGCCTTTCCATTCGAAGACACGGGTACGGATCGCTTTGATTTTCATGAATTCAGTTCCTTGCCAATACGGGATAAATGATCAGCCGACCTGAGCCGGTGTGAGCTGCGAAGGGGACGCGGGTGTATGAGTGGTGCGAAGACGCGACAGCAGGATGGCGCCGAGAATGCCTACCAGTGCCAGGGCGAACATGCCGGCACGCGGATCGGCGAACTGGTTTTCCATAACGGTTTTCAGGTTCGGCGCGACGAAGCCGCCGAGGTTGCCAATCGAGTTGATCAGGGCGATACCGCCGGCCGCGGCAGCACCACTGAGGTAGCTGGTGGGAATGGTCCAAAACAGTGGTTGCACGGCGACGAATCCAGCGGCGGCGAAGCAGAACGCGAGGACGACCGGGACCATGCTGCTGCCCAGTGCCGAAGTGGCAATACCCAACGCCGCCATGGTCAACATGCACACCGCCAGGCGCCGGTGCTGGCCACTCCGATCGGCGTAGCGGGTGACGATGCGGGTGACCACCAGGGCGCAGATCCACGGAATCGCAGTGATCAGGCCAACGTTAAGACCGACGTGACCATCGAGCAGGCCGGCAATCCGGGTCGGCAGGTAGAACACCACGCCGTACACGCTCATCTGGATCGTGAAGTAGGCCACACAGAACTGCAGCACCCGAGGGTTGCGCAGCGCACTGAGGAAACCATGAGGGCTGCTGTCTTTTTTCTGCGCGTCTTCATCGGCCAGCGCCGTTTGCAACGCCTGCTTCTCGTCGGCGCTCAGCCAGCTCGCCTCCGCCGGACGATTGACCAGATAGAAGTAGGCCGCGATGCCAACTACGGAAGCCATCAGGCCTTCGACCACGAACAGCCACTGCCAGTTGGTCAGGCCAAACACCCCGTGGAACTCCAGCAGCCAGCCAGACAGCGGGCTGCCCAATACCAGCGCCAGCGGCAGGCCGAAGTAGAACAGGCCGAGCGCCTGGCCACGGCTCTGAGCCGGGAACCAATAGGTGAGGTAAAGGATGATGCCCGGGAAGAAACCAGCTTCCGCGACGCCCAGCAAGAAGCGCAGGACGTAGAAGGTTTCGGCGTTGTGGGCGAACATCATGGCCGCCGACACCAGGCCCCAGGTGACCATGATGCGGCACAGCCAGACCTTGGCGCCGAGACGGTGCAGCATGTAATTGCTCGGCACTTCGAAGAACGCATAGCCGATGAAGAAAATGCTCGCACCGAAGGCAAACGCCGCATCGCCCAGACCGGTATCGGCCTGCAAGGCAGCCTTGGCAAAGCCGACGTTGGAGCGGTCGATGAACGCCAGGATGTACATCAGGATCAGGAAGGGCAGCAAGCGCAGCCGACTTTTGGAAATGGCGCTGGCGAGTGCCTGGACGGAATCTGGACGGGTCATAAGCGTGTTCCTTAACTGCCGGTATATGCCTTGCGGAAGAACAAGGCGGGCTTTTTGTCGTTGTTTTTCGCATGAGTCGAGAGGGGGTGGTAAGGGCAATCCCGGCTCTGGCGATGCAGCGACTTTAGCCAGACCAGACGACAGCGAATAATCACTTATGCGTATCCGGCGATAACCAGGAGTGATAGGAACAGGGGGTTACTTTTCACATCGGGTTATCACTTGATGCGAAAAAAATGGGAGCAGGCTTGCCCGCGATCAGGCTGCGTCAGTCGACAACACTATCGACTGACAGAGCGCAATCGCGGGCAAGCCCGCTCCCACAGGGTTTATGCTTTTCGAGGTTCGGCGATCAGTGCCGATGGGCACCCATTCGACAGGCGATTTCAAAGGCCTGGCGGATTGCACCGGGGTTGGCCTTGCCCTGGCCGGAGATGTCGAAGGCGGTGCCATGGGCCGGGGTGGTGATCGGTATCGGCAAGCCGCCCTGCACGGTCACTCCACGGGAGAAGCCCATCAGTTTGATCGCGATCTGGCCCTGATCGTGGTACATGGTCACCACCGCGTCGAAGGCACTGGCATCGCCCTGGACCTTGAGAAAGATCGTGTCGCCGGGATAAGGACCGTCGGCGGCAATGCCCAGGGCCTGTGCCGTTTTCACCGCCGGGCCGATGATGTCCAGTTCCTCACGGCCGAAGGAGCCGTTGTCACCATTGTGCGGGTTGAGTCCGCACACGCCGATGCGCGGGCGTTGCAGACCGTTGCGCTTGAGCGCGGTGTCGATCAGTTGGATGGCTTCCAGCACGCGCTCCTGACTGAGCATGCCCGGCACCTCGGAGAGGGCGACGTGGGAAGTCACGCGCGAGGTCCAGAGATTGTCCAGCACATTGAACTCGCAGAACGGCCCATGGAAATCCAGCAGCTCGGCAAACCAATGCAGCTCGTCGTTGTGAGCCATGCCGGCCATGTGCAGCGACGTCTTGTTCAACGGCCCGAACAGCACCGCATCGGTGGTCCCGGCCTGGGTCAGGCGCAGCGCCACTTCCAGGGTATCGAGGCTGTAGCGGCCGCCGATCACACTGGCCTCACTGCGCGGAAACTCGCCCACCGCCGCACCGCGAAAATCATAGAACAGCGGTGTGTCATCGGTGAACGACATCTGCTCCAGCGCGTCGATGCGCCGATAGGGAAACTCGACCCCGGCGATGCGCATACCTCGGCGCATCTCGGCCTCGTCGGCAATCAGGATCACATTGGCCTGACCGCGCACTTGCGCGTCGGCCAGCAGCCGGGCGATCAATTCCGGACCGATCCCGGCGGGGTCGCCCAGGACCATGGCAATGGTCGATTTACTCATGCTTCACTCCTCAGTGGTTCGGGCCGTGTCAGGTCAATGGCGTTGGATTCACAGCGGTAGACACGCTGCGCATTGCTGTAGAACAAGTGCTGCTGATCGCTCGCTGACCGATCACGCACGATGTGTTTGAAACCGCTGTAGATGCCGTCGAATGAGCCGCACAGGCTGTCCACCGGAAAGTTGCTGGCAAACATCGCACGTTCGGCGCCGAACATGGCGATCACCTCGTTGACGATCCAGGCGTTGTCCTCGACGCGCCAGGGTTTGCCGCCCTGCCCCAAGCCGGAAATCTTCACCTGCACGTTCGGCCATTGCGCCAGGCTCGACATTGCCCGGTGCCAGGCCTGCAAGCCGTGCTCGCTGCGATCGCTGGGCAGGCCGGCGTGGTTGAGGATCAGCGTGGTTGCGGGAAAATCCCGCGCCAGGTGCTCGGCTTCCAGCAGGTTCCACCAGGGTGTCTGCAAGTCGAAATGCAGGCCCAGCCCTTCGAGCGCGGCATAGCTGCGACGCCAGTGCTCATCACTCATCAGGCTGCGCGACTGGCCCACCTGCTGCGGCGTCGACGGCCCGCCAGGTTTGTGTCGGACACTGCGCACGCAGGGGAACGATGCCTGTTCGCTGAGCAGAGCGATGGCGTCTGGATGGTCGAGCCAGGCTTGCGCGACGACGGCATTGGGCACGCCGTAGCGGGCGGCCAGTTGCTCGACGAAACGGGTCTCGCCAATCGGGTCGGTGGGATCCCATTCGGTCTCGACGTACACGGTCTGCACCACCCGGTGCGGGGCTGCATCGGCGAAGTAGTCCTCGGGAAAATAGCGCCGCTTGATCGCGCTGTAGTCGCCGTAGCGAAAGGCAATGTTGGCCTGCGGCGTGAGCCACGGGTGGTGGTTGATCGAGGGGTCCCAGAAGTGATGATGGGCGTCAATGATCGGACCGTCCCACAGGCTGGTGGATTGCTCAGGCATGGCGCACCTCGTCAAGGCTGATGAACAGAGTGGCGAAGACAAAGATCGCCGAGCACGCCGCGAAGAACCCCAGTACCGGCGCAAAACCACCGGACAGTTGCAGGATCACCCCCACCAGGATCGGCACCGCGATACCGCCGGTGCTGCCGGCCATGTTCATGACCCCGCCAATCAGCCCGACCCGCGCCGGTGCCGCGAGTAGCGCTGGGAAACTCCAGTAGAGGCTGCCCCACATCAGGAAAAACGCGGTCATGGCCAGTAACGCGACGGCGGCAAACGGGTTGCTCAGGGTCGGCAGCAAAAGGAACGCGCCCAGCGCCACCAGCCCGGAAAACGCCAGCAGGCTCTTGACCGCCACACCGCGGCTAACGCCCTTGCGGATCAGCCCATCGCAGAGAAACCCACCGGTCAGCGAGCCCAGCGCGCCGCAGACAAAAATCACGAATGTCGCCGCGCCAATGCCCTTGATATCGAAACCGCGAGCCTGTGCCAGGTAACTCGGGCCCCAGGTCAGCAGGCCGAAGTAGACCATCGCCCAACTGGCGCGGCCAATCAGCAGACCACTCAGGGAACGGGCGGCAATCCCCAGGCCCTTGACCGGTGCCCGCGCTGCTTCTGCCGCCGGTGTAGCGCGCCCGGCATTGATCTTGTCCAGCTCCGCGGCATTGACCTGGGCGTGGCTGGCCGGGTCGTCACGCAGGTAGCGACGCGCCAGCCAGGCCAGTACCAGGGTGGCAATCCCGGCAATCACGAATGCCAGCCGCCAGGAATCCAGGGAAGCAATCAGGTAGGCAATGATCAGCCCGCCCAGCGCCACGCCCAATGGACTGCCACTGTCCATCAGTACCGCGCCGCGGCTGCGTTCGCTGGGTGCCAGCCACAGGGAAATCAGTTTGCCGCCGGAGGGAAACAACGGCGCCTCGGCCGCGCCCAGGGCCACCCGGGCGAACAGCAATGACAGCCCGCCGGTGGCAAAGGCCGCCAACACCTGGAAGGTGCCCCACAAGCCGGTCGACCAACTGATGACCTTGTGCGGTCCGAAGCGGTCGATCAACCAGCCACCGGGAATCTGCAACAGCGCGTAGGCCCAGAAGAAACTGCTGAGGATCAGCCCCTGCATGCTCGGCGACAGCGAGAATTCTTCGGCGATGGTGGGCATGGCGATGGACAGCGACACACGGTCGATCAGGTTGACCATGGTCAGGGCAAAGATGATCGCGAAAATCCGCCAGCGCACGCTGCTGGCGCGCGCCGTGCTGGGCGTAAACGCTGACGGGGTTGCGGCATCTGCGTCAGGCAGGTGCAGGGATGCACTGGGACGAGCCATGGTGCGTACCTCTTTTATTATTGTTGTGAGCGCTGGGCGCCACCGTTGTCAGTTACGCCTGATGAGCACTATCGAAGGCTTACCGATAACCGTCTAATCAAAACTTGAAATACGGCGATACCCTCAGGTTATGGCATGCCGGACTTTCGTCAGCCTTTCAGCGCGCCGGGAACCTTGCGACTGTCCAACAAAATGTGTCTGCCCCACCACTCTTGGCGCTCTGCGGCGCTCCCCCTCCGGGCGACCGATAACTCCAGGCTATCGGTGTATGTATTGTTTTGAGTAGACGTGGGCGGCGCTCGTTCCCACACTCGGGCCAGGCTTGCGGCTCCTGGCCACTGACAAGCCACTCATAACAACTACAAGAAAGAGGCATTCTCCATGCGCACAACGTTCGTTCGTCGCACGTCACGCCTGTTGCTCGGTTGCACCCTGCTGTGCGCCGGTGCTCTTCCCACCCTCGCCCACGCCTGGCAACCGGACAAAAACGTGGAAATCGTCGTCGCCGGCGGCCCCGGTGGCGGCACTGACCAGTTGGGGCGGTTGATCCAGTCGATCATCACCACCCACAAGTTCCTCGACGTCAACACCATTGTCCTGAACAAGGGCGGCGGCAACGGTGCCGAAGCCTTCCTCGACCTGAAAATGGCCAAGGGCGACCCCGACAAACTGGTGATCGGCACCAATAACATCTACTTGCTGCCGCTGGTCTCCAAGCTCGGCTATCAATGGCAGGAACTGACCCCGGTGGCCGCTCTCGCCGAGGACGATTTCATTCTCTGGAGCTACAAGGGCGCGCCATGGAGCGATGCCAAGGGCTTCTATGAAGCGGTGAAAAGCGATCCTTCAAAACTGCGCATGGGTGGCAGCCAGTCCAAGGACGTCGACCAGACCCTGACCCTGCTGCTGAACCAGACCAACAACAGCAAACTGGTGTACATCCCGTTCAAGAGCGGCAGCGAAGCCGCGACTCAACTGGCCGGCAAGCACATCGCCGCGAACGTCAACAACCCCGCCGAAAGCATCAGCCAATGGCGCGGCGACCAGGTCGAACCGCTCTGTGTGTTCAGCAAGGAGCGCATGGGCTACACCGAGAAAGTCGCCGGTGGCAAAGCCTGGGCCGACATCCCGACATGCCACGAGCAAGGCTTGGGCATCGATCAATATCGCTTCCCGCGCACCGTGTTCATGCCCGGCGAAGTCACCGCCGAACAGCAGGCGTTTTATGTCGAACTGATGCGCAAAGTTACGCAAACCCCCGAGTTCAAGGCCTACATCACGCAAAACGCACTGGTGCCGACCTTCCTCGAAGGTGAGCCATTGACCGCCTATATCGAGAAAGACACCGCCCGCGTCACCCCGGTGTTCAAAGAGGCCGGCTGGCTGCGTAACTGAGTGATCCACGGTCGTGCCCTGCCGCGCAGCGCATGACCGTCACCCGTTGGAGGTGTTTGCATGTCCCATTCTTCGGATTCATCGTCGCTGGTCGGCACTCGCTGGGTCGAGCTTGGCCTGGCCGTTTTCACCGCACTGATTGGCGTGGTCGTGATGTTCGGCAGCGTCGAACAGGGTATCGGCTGGGGCGACGCCGGCCCTGAGCCCGGCTACTTCCCGTTCTACATTGGCCTGTTGCTGACCGCCGCCAGCGTCGCCAATGCGGTACTGACCCGCGTGCGCTGGCAGGCGCTAAGCGTGGCATTCGTCAGCCGCAGCGCGTTCAAGCAAGTGCTGTCGGTGTTCGTGCCTATTGCCCTGTTTGTCTTCGCCATGCCGTTCACCGGCATCTATCTGGCCTCGGCGTGCTTCATCGCCTGGTTCATGTGGCGCGATAAGGTTCGCGTCAAACCCTACGGCAAATGGGTGATTGGCAGCGTGTCGCTCGGCGCGGTGCTGGCCAGCTACCTGATTTTCGCATTGTGGTTCAAGGTGCCGCTGGATGCCGGCCCCATGGGCGACTGGATTGCCCTGGCCGGGAGAAATTTCAAATGAGCGAGTTCGATTCCCTGCTGCAAGGCATGAACCTGATCCTCACCCCGGGCCACATCGGCCTTATGGTGGTCGGCGTGCTGCTGGGCATCCTGGTCGGCGTGTTGCCCGGTCTCGGCGCCCCCAATGGCGTGGCACTGTTGCTGCCACTGACCTTCACCATGTCGCCGGTGTCGGCGATCATTCTGTTGTCGTGCATGTACTGGGGGGCGTTGTTCGGCGGTTCGATCACCTCGATCCTGTTCAACATACCCGGCGAGCCCTCATCGGTGGCGACCACCTTCGACGGCTACCCGATGGCCCGCGAAGGTCGTGCCGCCGAAGCCCTCACTGCCGCTTTCAGTTCGGCGTTGATCGGTGCGCTGGCGGGGGTGTTGCTACTGACCTTCCTGTCGACCCGGATCGCCGAGTTCGCCATGTCCTTCAGTTCTCCGGAGTTCTTCGCGGTGTACCTTTTGGCGTTCTGCACCTTTATTGGCATGAGCAAGAATCCGCCACTGAAAACCGTGGTGGCCATGATGATCGGCTTCGCCATGGCTGCCGTCGGCATGGACACCGTTTCCGGCAACCTGCGCCTGACCTTCGACCAGCCAATGCTGATGACCGGCATCAGTTTCGAGGTGGCGGTGATCGGCCTGTTCGGCATCGGCGAAATCCTCTGCACCGTGGAAGAAGGCCTGGTGTTCCGTGGCGAACATGCACGCATCACGCCGATGGTAATCCTGCGCACCTGGGCGCGCCTGCCGCGCTATTGGTGGACCATCCTGCGCAGTACCCTGGTGGGTTGCTGGATGGGCATTACGCCGGGTGGCCCCACCGCCGCTTCGTTCATGAGTTACAGCCTGGCGCGGCGTTTCTCGAAGAACCGCGACAACTTCGGCAAGGGCGAACTCGAAGGCGTGATTGCCCCGGAAACCGCCGACCACGCCGCAGGGACCAGCGCCCTGCTGCCGATGCTGACCCTCGGTATTCCCGGTTCGGCGACCGCCGCGGTAATGCTCGGTGGCCTGATGATCTGGGGCCTGCACCCGGGGCCGACGCTGTTCGTCGAGCAACACGATTTTGTCTGGGGCCTGATTGCCAGCATGTACCTGGGTAACGTGGTCAGCCTGCTGGTGGTGTTGGCCACAGTGCCGCTGTTCGCCTCGATCCTGCGCATCCCATTCTCGATCATCGCGCCGATTATCATCATGGTCTGCGCCATTGGCGCCTACTCGGTGCACAACTCGTTCTTCGACGTGGTGTTGATGCTGGGCTTCGGCGCACTCGGCTACCTGTTCAAGAAGCTTGGCTACCCGATCGCCCCGCTGGTGCTGGCCGCCGTGCTGGGAGACAAGGCCGAGGATGCGTTCCGCCAGTCGATGCTGTTTTCCGACGGGCAACTGGGGATCTTCTGGTCCAATCCGCTGGTCGGCAGCCTGACTACCGCCGCCCTGCTGATGCTGTTCTGGCCGCTGATTTCCAAAGCGCTGCAGAGCGTCCTCGGCTTGCGTAAAGCGCACGTGGCCAAGCGCACTAAATCGGCGCTGTGACACCGCAAGACTGGCAACGCCTGGCATTTGTTGTCAGGCTTGCCGCAGTCTTTTCTGCGAGCACGGCCCATGACCCGAATTCCTGATGCCAACGTGATCCACAGTCGCCTGCGCCTGCGTCAACTGCGCCTGATGCTGGCCCTGCAGGAGTTCGGTTCTTTGCGCCGCGCTGCCGACCATATCGGCATGACCCAGCCGGCCGCCACCAAGATGCTTCACGAAGCCGAGGATCTGCTCGGCGTCGAGCTGTTCGAACGCCTGCCGCGGGGCATGCGTGCTACGCCGTTCGGCGAGACGGTGATCTACTACGCGCGCATGGTCTTCGCCGAACTCAGCGGTATGCGAGAAGAATTGGTGGCGCTGGAGTCGGGCAACCTCGGACGAGTCGCGGTGGGGGCGATCCCGGCCCTGGCCTCGGGCCTGCTGACCCGCACCATCGCCACTTTGAAGCAAAGCCATCCACGGCTGTCCATGAGCATCCAGGTCGACACCAGCGACGTGCTGGTGCAGGCCCTGCTGCAGGACCAACTGGACATCGTGCTGGGTCGGATTCCCGCCGGGGCACGGGCCGAAGAATTGCTCTTCGACAGCCTCGGCGAGGAAGCCTTGTGCGTCATCGCCGGTGCGCAGAATCCGCTGGCGCAAGCCACGCACCTGAGTTGGGCCGAACTGCAAAACATGACCTGGGTCCTGCAACAGCAACCCAGCCCGATGCGTTCGATCATCAACCAGGTATTCCACAATGCCCGGGTCGACATCCCCAGCAGCATCGTCGAAACCACCTCGATCATGACCCTGTTGTCGCTGATCCAGCAGACCGACATGCTCGGCGTCACCCCGGTGTCGGTGGTCGAAGACTACGCCGGCCGCGATTTGCTGGCAGTGTTGCCCATCAAATTCGAAGCCCGCCTGCCACCGTTCGGCCTCATCACCCGGCGCCACCGCATCCAGTCCTCGGCCATGCAGGCCTTCATGAATTCGGTACGCGCCGAGCATGGGACGAGCCCGGCCTGAAACCGGGCCCGGCCAGCCTCAGCTCGGTCTACGGAACACAAACACCAAACCGACGATAATCAGCGCCATGCCCAACAGGCTCAACAGCGCCAGGCGATTGCCGAAGATCAGGTAGTCCATCACCGCCGTCACCGCCGGCACCAGATAGAACAGGCTGGTGACATTGACCAGATTGCCGCGAGCGATCAGCCGGTACAACAGCAGGGTCGCCCCCACCGACACCACCAGGCCCATCCACAACACCGGCAGGAAAAACCCTGCGCTGTGCTCGAAGTGGAATGGCTGGAACGGCACGAACACCCCGCATAGCAACAGCCCGGCCAGGTACTGCACCGGCAGCGTGCCAAGGGGATCGCGGGTGATGTTTTTCTGCATGATCGAACCGGCGGTCATGCTCAGCAGCGCCAGCAACCCGAACAACATCCCGGCCAGGGACATACCGGCCAGGCCGATGCTCTGGTACACCACCATGATCAACCCGGCCAGACCCAGCGCCAGGCCGAACATCCGACTCCAGGAACGCTGACGCTCCATCAGCACCACGGTGAGGATCGGTTGGACCCCCATGATCGTCGCCATGACCCCCGGGGTGACCTTGAGGTCCAGCGCCAGCAGATAAAAGATCTGATAAGCGCCCAGCAGCACCAGGCCGGTCGCCGCCGCATAGAGCATCGGCTTGCGTCCTCGAGGCAACTTGAGTTTGAGCAACGGCACCAACAGCACCAGGCCGCACAGGGCGATGGCGAAGCGGATCAACAGAAAGGCAAAGGGCGAAGCGTGGGCCAGGCCCCACTTGGAGAAGATCGCCCCACTGCTCCAGAGCAAAACGAACAGGCTCGTAGAGGCCGCCGCAAGCGCGGATTTTTTCGAAATGTGCAACATGAAAACCACCTGTCATCAGGCAATAAGCCAACTCAGCCGTAGCTGAAATTCAGTTTTTTTGGTTCAGGCAGGCACAGGAATCAGCAAGGAGCGCTGATCAGCCCGAGACGCCAACACCCGGTGGGGACACCACCGCGCACACTGGAGTGCGACTGACAGGAGGGGGGTAGTGACTGATCTGCGCAGGCTGCTGATTCCCGCACGGCACGACGCCAGCGTTGACCGCTGAATCGACTACCGCGTTGAGAGGGGATGCTGGCATGGGCTGATCTTTTGATGAGGGTGGATACAAGAGCGCTGACTATAACCAGCGCTGGATAGGTTTTGCAATGATTGCGATGGGTGCTATTGAAATGGGCTTGGTGCTCACCACCCTACTTGTAGGAGCTGGGGCTTTTACCCAAACAACCAATACCCCAACACCGTCAACACCACCACCGCCAACACCGGGCGCAGGACGCGGTAGAGCTTGGGATTGCGGCGTTTCCATTGTTTGAACGCGGCGCTGAACTTGTCGCTGGAGTTCTTGCTCCAGGCATAGGCCCGGTTGATTCCGCCGACGCGCTCATCGTCCAGGTTCTGCGGCGCGGTGGCGCGTCCCAGCAGGCCGCTGACCCAGCGATTGAGGCGAGTCATCAGGCGATTGCTCAGGGGCCGCTCAATGTCGCAGAACAGGATCACCCGGGTCTGCTCGGTTTCGTTCTTGACCCAGTGCACGTAGGTTTCGTCGAACATCACGTCTTCGCCATCGCGCCAGGCGTATTCCTGACCGTCGACAAAGATCCGGCAGTCATCCGAGTTCGGCGTCGACAATCCCAGGTGATAACGCAGGGAGCCCGCGAAGGGGTCACGGTGCGGGTTGAGGTGGCTGCCGCCGGGCAATAGGGCGAACATTGCGCCTTTGACATTGGGAATGCTGTTGACCAGTTCGACCGTGCGCGGGCACAGGGTCTCGGCCGATGGCAGGGCCTTGTCGTACCACTTCAGGTAGAAACGCTTCCAGCCCTTCTTGAAGAACGAACCGAAGCCGGCGTCGTTGTTTTTTTCGGCGGCGCGAATATAGCCCTCGTCGAACAGGTGCATGGCCTCTTCGCGAATGACCTGCCAGTTGTCCTTGAGGACGTCCAGTTCGGGAAACTTGCTGCGGTCCAGGTACGGCTTGGACGGCACTGCGGAAAACAGGTACATCAGCGCGTTATAGGGGGCGAACAACGCCGAGTGGTTGACGAATTGCCGAAGCACCGGCAACCGCGCCTTGCCACGCAAGTGCACATAAAGCGTGCTGCCGATAAACAGCAGCAACAGTGAGGCCTTGGCGGCAAAAGAAAAGCTCATGCAACACTCCTTGAGAAAAAACTTCACTGCGCATCGCCATTTACCCGACGTGGCAGGCGGCCATAATCCACATTAGTAGCCGAAAGATAAACCGCACATCTGTACATTCAGTATTGAGGGCTGCGCAACAAAAAGCTTGTTAACACAAGCCTGCTGAACGCCTGCTGACGCCACCCCCAAACCCATCAACCTTGGATTACTGCTGATTCTCCTGCTCGGTGAACAGGTCACTGAACAACATGCTCGACAGGTAGCGCTCACCCGAGTCCGGCAGGATCACCACAATGGTCTTGCCCTGCATTTCCGGGGTCTCGGCCAGACGTACCGCCACGGCCATCGCTGCGCCGGAAGAAATCCCGCAGAGAATGCCTTCTTCCTGCATCAGGCGCAGGGCCATGGCTTTGGATTCGTCGTCACTGACCAGTTCCACCCGATCGACCATCGCCACATCAAGGTTCTTCGGCACGAACCCGGCACCGATGCCTTGGATCTTGTGCGGGCTCGGCTTGATTTCCTCATTGGCCATAAATTGACTGATCACTGGCGAAGCCACAGGTTCCACTGCAACCGACAGAATCGGCTTGCCCTGGGTCAACTTGATATAACGCGAGACGCCGGAAATGGTACCGCCGGTGCCCACGCCGGCCACCAGTACATCCACCGCGCCGTCGGTATCGTTCCAGATTTCCGGACCGGTGGTTTTCTCGTGAATGGCCGGGTTGGCCGGGTTCTCGAACTGTTGCGGCATAAAGTAGCGCGACGGATCGCTGGCGAGGATTTGCGCGGCCTTGTCGATCGCGCCCTTCATGCCCTTGGCCGGTTCAGTCAGAACCAGTTCTGCGCCCAGCGCCTTGAGGACCTTGCGCCGTTCGATGCTCATCGAGGCCGGCATGGTCAGCATCAGCTTGTAGCCACGCGCTGCCGCGACGAAGGCCAGACCGATACCGGTGTTGCCCGAGGTCGGTTCGACAATGGTCATGCCCGGCTTGAGTTTGCCGCTGCTTTCAGCGTCCCAGATCATGTTCGCGCCGATCCGGCACTTCACCGAGTAACCCGGGTTGCGCCCCTCGGTCTTGGCCAGGATGGTCACGCCACGCGGCGCGATGCGGTTGATCTGCACCAGCGGCGTATTGCCGATGGAGTGGGCGTTGTCAGCAAAAATACGGCTCATGGCTGGGTCCTTGTACAGCGTTGAAGAAGCGTCCAAGGGTATGCCTCGCACTCCTGTGCGTCCAGTCGGGACGAACGTCTGCGCCGGCGTGTAGTCCACCGTTTTAGACATTCCCGAGGGAGACGCCATGAAACGTCGATACCGCTGGCCGCTCTGGACGCTGGCTGCCATCGTGCTCTTGCTGGTGACCCTGCACATTGCCCTGCCCTACCTGGTGCGCGACTACCTGAACGACAAACTCGCCGACATGGGCGACTATCGCGGCCAGATTACCGACGTTGACTTGGCGTGGTGGCGTGGCGCCTACCGGATCAACGGGCTGCAGATCGTCAAGGTCCAGGGCAAAGTACCGGTGCCGTTCCTCAAGGCGCCGCTGATCGAGCTCGCCGTCAGTTGGCATTCGCTGTGGTACGACCACGCCGTGGTGGCGCGTGCACAATTCGTCAACCCGGAGCTGAATTTCGTCGACGGCGGTAACAAAGCGTCGTCGCAGACCGGTCAGGGCACCGACTGGCGCGCGCAGTTGAGCAAGTTGCTGCCGATCACCCTTGATGAAGTGCGTATCAACGACGGCAAAATCAGCTTCCACAACTTCAACTCCAAGCCACCGGTGAATATGCAGGCCACCCAGGTCAACGCCAGCCTCTATAACCTGACCAACGTGGTCGACCTCAAGGGCCGGCGCGACGCGCGCTTCGAGGGCAAGGCGCAACTGCTGGGGCATGCGCCGCTGGAAAGCACCGCGACCTTTGACCCGCTGAGCAATTTCGAGGAGTTCGAATTCCGCCTGCGGGTCAAGGACATCGAACTCAAGCGCCTCAATGACTTCGCCTCCGCCTACGGCAAGTTCGACTTCAATGCCGGCCACGGCGATGTGGTGATCGAGGCCCAGGCCAACAAAGGCCAGCTCAAGGGTTACATCAAGCCATTGCTGCGCGATGTCGAGGTGTTCAACTGGCAACAGGACGTGCAGAACGAGAAGAAAAGCATCTTCCGCTCGGTCTGGGAGGCGCTGGTGGGCACCAGCGAAAATCTGCTGAAGAACCAGCCGAAAAACCAGTTTGCCACCCGCGTCGAACTCAGTGGCAGCGTGCACAACCAGGAGGTCAGCGCCTTTCAGGCTTTTCTGCAGATCCTGCGCAACGGTTTCATCCAGGCCTTTAACGCCCGCTACGAGCAGCCCAAGCCGACGCCTGACTGAGTCATCATGTGACGCTCCATTCAGAGACTGAATAAGCCGTCTGCGTTCCCACTCGACCAGGCGCCGCGTTATAGTCGGCTATTGCATTTACTTGTCCCGCCCTGCCCGGCGCAGGTCGGCGTTACCGTTCGAGGAATTACCGATGAAGTTCGAAGGCACCCGCGCGTACGTCGCCACCGATGACCTGAAGCTGGCTGTCAACGCCGCCATCACCCTGGAGCGGCCGTTGCTGGTCAAGGGCGAGCCGGGCACCGGCAAGACCATGCTCGCCGAGCAACTGGCCGAATCCTTTGGCGCCCGCCTGATCACCTGGCACATCAAGTCCACCACCAAGGCCCACCAGGGCTTGTACGAGTATGACGCGGTGAGCCGTCTGCGCGACTCGCAACTGGGCGTGGACAAGGTGCATGACATCCGCAACTACTTGAAAAAAGGCAAGCTGTGGGAGGCCTTCGAGTCCGAGGAGCGGGTGATCCTGCTGATCGACGAAATCGACAAGGCCGACATCGAGTTCCCCAACGACCTGCTGCAAGAACTCGACAAAATGGAGTTCTACGTCTACGAAATCGACGAGACCATCAAGGCCAAGCAGCGCCCGATCATCATCATTACTTCCAACAACGAGAAAGAGCTGCCGGACGCCTTCCTGCGCCGCTGCTTCTTCCACTACATCGCCTTTCCGGACCGCCCGACCCTGCAAAAGATCGTCGACGTGCACTACCCGGACATCAAGAAAGACCTGGTCAGCGAAGCGCTGGATGTGTTCTTCGACGTGCGCAAGGTGCCCGGCCTGAAGAAAAAACCTTCGACCTCGGAATTGGTCGACTGGCTGAAGCTGCTGATGGCCGACAACATCGGCGAAGCGGTGCTGCGCGAGCGCGACCCGACCAAGGCCATTCCGCCGCTGGCCGGTGCCCTGGTGAAAAACGAACAGGACGTGCAACTGCTCGAGCGCCTGGCGTTCATGAGCCGTCGCGGCACCCGTTAAGAGACTGATGCCATGTTGCTCAACCTGTTCAATGAAATGCGCGCCGCCAAGGTGCCAGTCTCGGTGCGCGAGCTGCTGGACCTGATCAACGCGTTGAAACAGCGCGTGACCTTCGCCGACATGGACGAGTTCTATTACTTGTCGCGGGCGATTCTGGTCAAGGATGAGCGGCATTACGACAAGTTCGACCGGGCGTTCGGCGCGTACTTCAACGGCCTGGAAAAACTCGACGATCACCTGCAGGCATTAATTCCCGAAGACTGGTTGCGCAAGGAATTCGAGCGCTCGCTGACGGATGAAGAGCGGGCGCAGATCCAGTCCCTCGGCGGCCTCGACAAGCTGATCGAAGAGTTCAAGAAGCGTCTC
The DNA here is from genome assembly GCF_019212185.1 of Pseudomonas fluorescens. Lineage (NCBI taxonomy): Bacteria > Pseudomonadati > Pseudomonadota > Gammaproteobacteria > Pseudomonadales > Pseudomonadaceae > Pseudomonas > Pseudomonas fluorescens. The sequence continues at coordinate 1,791,893 of NZ_CP078138.1, read as the reverse complement.
GAAGAACAGAAAGAACGCCACGCCGGCGGCAACAAGTGGATCGGCACCGGCGGCACCAGCCCGTTCGGCTCCGGCGGTTTCAACCCGGAAGGCATTCGCGTCGGCGATGCCGGCAAGCGCCAGGGCAAGGCGGTCAAGGTCTGGGATCAGCGCGAGTACAAGAACCTCGATGACCAGGTCGAACTGGGCACGCGCAACATCAAGGTGGCCCTGCGTCGCCTGCGCAAATTCGCTCGCCAGGGCGCGGCGGAAGAGCTGGACATCGACGGCACCATCGACCACACCGCCCGCGATGCCGGCCTGCTGAACATCCAGATGCGCCCGGAGCGGCGCAACACCATCAAGTTGCTGCTGCTGTTCGACATCGGCGGCTCGATGGACGCCCACGTGAAGATCTGCGAGGAGTTGTTCTCGGCCTGCAAGACCGAGTTCAAGCACCTGGAGTACTTCTACTTCCACAACTTCATTTATGAATCGGTGTGGAAGAACAATATGCGTCGCGGCTCAGAGCGCACCTCGACCATGGACCTGCTGCACAAGTACGGCGCCGACTACAAAGTGATCTTCGTCGGCGACGCCGCCATGGCCCCCTACGAAATCACCCAGGCCGGCGGCAGCGTCGAGCACTGGAACGAAGAACCCGGCTATGTCTGGATGCAGCGCTTCATGGAGAAATACAAGAAGCTCATCTGGATCAACCCCTACCCGAAAGACACCTGGAACTACACCTCCTCGACCGGCATCGTCCGCGATCTGATCGAAGACCAGATGTTCCCCCTGACCTTGCGCGGGTTGGAGGAAGGGATGCGGTTTTTGTCCAAGTAAGCGGCGCAGCCATCGCCAGCAGGCTGGCTCCTACAGGGGTTCTGGTCGACCACAAGATCGGCATCCACCGCAGATCCCTTGTGGGAGCCTGCCAGCGATGCTTTTTATAAACCTTGCCTACCTTGTAGGAATCCCCCCTCAGAACAATTGGAAAATTTACTTCAAACACGGGATCACACTGACTTAACAAACCATCAACATCGGCGAATAGTATTGCCTTGGCCTTTAAAATAACGGGGTTGAGCGCATGCCGGATATGAATATCATTGTTATAGGCGGTGAGTCCGATAACGATGTGAAGTGCATGACGCCGATTGATGAATACATCATTTCGTTAACCGGAAAAAAGGCGCCCGTAGTCCTCTACATCCCCACTGCCAACGGCGATGACCCGCTGAAGATCTCAGACTTCAAAAGCAAGTATGCAGGGGCAGGCTGTAAGGTCACTGCACTTGCACTCTTCACCCCACCCTTCCCCCACGCGCAGAAAATTTCTTCGATGTTCGAGAAGGCCGACGTCATTTACGTCGCCGGTGGTAATACCCGCGCGATGTTGGCGGTGTGGCGGGAGTTCGGTGTTATCGCCCTTTTGAAAGAAGCCAGGGACCAGGGCAAGATTCTAAGTGGCGTCAGCGCTGGCGCCATATGCTGGTTCGATTTCGGCCACTCGGATTCTGGTGGTGCGTTCGCGTTGGTCCATGGACTGGGCTTGCTCCGCGGCGCGCTGTGTCCGCATTTCAATTCAGAAGAGGGGCGAGAGACTTCCTTTGTCGAACTAATCTGCAACCATCAGATTAATCCTGCCTACGCCGTCGATGACGGCATCGCGTTGCACTTCAAAAATGGTAGTTATCACAAAACCCTCCGCAATAACGCCACTTGCAGCGGTTACGCAATCACCGTGCAACAGCCCCACGTAACGCGGTTGTGATCGGAGCGTTGCCGTAATCGTACGCCGCAGTTGCCCAGTCATTACGCCAAGCTCTAGCAAGCAATCGACAGCTCGGCGCGGCCAACGACTTTCTCCGGTCGATACAAAGGCTGAAGGTCAGAAAGCTGGTCACCAAGGTGCGGGCCAGCCTCTCGTTGGCGGACTAGTGATGGCGGAGTGTCAGGCGCTGCAGCGATTGAATGTGCCGGCCCCATCGCCAGCAGGCTGGCTCCCACAGGGTTTTCTGGTGGACCAAAAGATCAGTTGAGCTCAGTCCACTGTGGGAGCTGGCCTGCCAGCGATGAGGGTTGTTCAGTCAACATCGATGTCGACTGATACACCGCCATCGCCAGCAGGCTGGCTCCTACAGGGTTTCTGGTGGACCACAAGATCAGCATCCACCCAGGCCCATTGTGGAACAGTGGCACCGCCGCGATTTTAGCGCCGGCCCAACCGCTGCAAATACTCCACATGCTGCCGATGCGCCGTATCCTGCAACACCGGCGCCAGACGCACCCTTTGTCCCGATTGGCATTGCGCCAGGCGGGCCAGGGACAGTGGGGTCAGCGCGCCCAAGCGCGGATAGCCGCCGATGGTCTGGCGATCGTTGAGCAGTACGATCGGCTGGCCGTCCGGAGGTACTTGCACGGCACCTAAGGGGATGCCTTCGGAGATCATCGGTTTGCCCTGGTACTGCAAGGCCGGACCCAGCAGGCGGATGCCCATGCGGTCGGCGCGGCTGTCCAGGGTCCAGGTGCTGTTGAAGGCGTCGAACAGGCTTTGCCCGCTGAATTCGCCATGTTGCGCGCCCAACACCAGGTCCAGCCCTTGCGTGTCGCTGAAGTCCGGGCGTAGCGCCTCTGGCACTTCGCGCAGGCTCGGCGCAGTCCCCGAATAACTCAGCTCGGCACCACGGGCCAAGGGTCGACCCATGCCGTCCAGGCCGCCCAGTTCTTCGCGCACCACCGTCGCGCAACTGCCCAACACCGCTGGCGCATTGAAGCCGCCGGGCGCTGCCAAGTAGGCGCGCACACCGAGGCGTGGCTGGCTGAACTGCAGGCGTTGGCCCTTGCGCACAATAAAGCTGCGCCACGGCATCAACGGCTGGCCGTCAAGCAACGCGCCAAGATCGGCACCGGTCAGGGCCAGGCAACAATCGTCACGCGCTTCGAGGGTCAGGCCGCCGAGGGTCACTTCAATCACCGCCGCTCCCGACGGATTGCCCAGCAGGTTGTTGGCCCAGGCCATCGACAACCAGTCCGCCGCGCCGCCCTGGGTCACGCCCAGGTGCCGCACGCCAAAGCGTCCGCCGTCCTGCAACAGGCACAGCGCGGTGCTGGCCTCAACGCTTAAGCGGCTCATGTCGATACCTCCAAAGGTGTGTCGTCGCCGCCCAGGCGCATGAACTCGGCGCGGCTGACTGCCTCATAGCGCACGCTGTCGCCGGGTTGCAGCAGGCTGTAGCCGTCCCGCGTGCGGTCGAACAGTTTCGCTGGGGTACGCCCTATAAGATTCCAGCCACCGGGCGAGACCAACGGATAAGCCGCCGTCTGCCGCTCGGCAATGCCCACGCTGCCCGCCGCCACGCGCTTGCGGGGAGTATCAAGGCGTGGCGCGGCCAGCGCTTCTTCCACCAGCCCCATAAAGGCAAAACCCGGCGCAAAACCCAGGGCGAATACCTGGTACTCGCGGCCGCTGTGGCGGGCAATCACTTCGTCGACACTGAGGCCGCTGCGTTGCGCCAGCAAGTGAAGTTCAGGCCCGACACTCGGGTCATACCAGACCGGCAGTACATGCCGGCGCCCTCGGGCCTGGGCATCAGCGTGCAGCCCTTCCAGCGCTTGGCCGATCAACTCCCGCGCCTGCATCGGATTCAGCGCCAGCAGATCGTAATGAACCATCAACGTGGTGTAGGACGGCACCAGATCGATCAAGTGCCCGGCAAATGATTCACGCAGTCGAGCGCCGGCCGCGAGCATCCACGGCATGTTGCTTTCAGCAATTTCATCGAACAGACGCACCATCAGGCAATCGAGGGCCACCACTTCAATCCGTGGCTTCATGAGGCATCCTGCTGCTTCAAGGCTTCGCGGATGCGCTGCACGGCCGCCACCGAACTGGCGTTATCGCCGTGTACGCAAAGCGTGTTGGCGTGCAACTGCAAAGCGCTGCCATCGCTGGCGACCAGCTCACCGCCACAAGCAATGGTCAGGGCCTGGGCGACGATAGTGGCGGGGTCGTGATGCACGGCGCCGGGCAGGTTGCGCGACACCAGGCGGCCAGCGGCGTCATAGGCACGGTCGGCGAAAGCTTCGAACCACAGCGTCACGCCGTACTCATCGCCCAGTGCCTGGGCCGCGCTGTTGTCACGGGTGGCCATCAGCATCAGCGGCAGTTGCGGGTCATAGGCGGCCACCGCCTGGATCACTGCGCGCAGCTGCGCCGGGTTGGCCATCATGTCGTTGTACAGCGCGCCGTGGGGTTTGACGTAGCTCACCCGAGCGCCCTGCGCCCGGCAAATGCCATCCAGCGCGCCGATCTGATAATGCAGCAGGTCGCGGATTTCCTCGGCGCTGTAGGCCATCGAACGCCGACCGAAGCCCTGCAAATCCTGATAAGCCGGATGGGCGCCGATCTGCACGCCGTGGCTGAGTGCCAGGGCAACGGTCTTGCGCATGGTGCTCGGGTCGCCGGCATGGAACCCGCAGGCGATGTTGGCGCAATCGATGAACGGCATCACCTCGGCATCCAGACCCATGGTCCAGTTGCCAAAGCTCTCGCCAATGTCGCAGTTCAATAACAGGCGGCTCACGTTGAGTGCTCCTGTGAATTTTTATTGTGTGGCCCGAAGATCTCGCAGACTAACAGCTACTGCGCGTCGAGTTGCTTGCCACGGGTTTCCGGCAGGCTCAGGGCGGCGAGAATCACCACGCCGTAGGACACCGCGGCAAACGCGCCAATCCCTACACTCAATGGCACCTTCTGGCTCAACAGGCCGATCAGCAACGGGAACAGTGCCGCCAACGCCCGGCCGACGTTGTAGCAGAAGCCTTGGCCCGAGCCGCGAATCCGCGTCGGGAACAGCTCGGTCAGAAACGCACCCATGCCACTGAAGATCCCCGAGGCAAAGAACCCCAGAGGAAAGCCCAGCCACAGCATCACGCCATTGCTCACCGGCAGTTGGGTGTAGAGCAGGACGATGGCGAACGAGCCCACCGCGAACAAGATGAAGTTCTTTTTGCGCCCCAGCAGGTCGGTCAAGTAGGCGCTGATCACGTAGCCGACATAAGAACCGACGATCACCATCGCCAGGTAGCCGCCCGTGCCCAGCACGCTCAAGCCGCGTTCGTTTTTCAGGAAGGTCGGCAACCAGGAGGTGATCGCGTAGTAACCGCCGAGGGCGCCGGTGGTCAGCAACGAGGCGCGAATAGTGGTGCTGAGCATGCCGGGGGCGAAGATCTCGTAGAACTTCGATGGGTTGCTCGGTTCCTGTTTGGCCTTGGCTTCGCGGTAGATCTCCGGGTCCTTGACCAGGCGACGGACGAAGATCACAAAAATCGCCGGCACGATGCCCAACAGGAACAGCGCGCGCCAGGCGTCCTCCGGTGGCAGCAGGGAAAACAGCACGGCATACAGAATCGCCGTCAGTCCCCAACCCAGCGCCCAGCCCGACTGCACCATGCCCACCGCCTTGCCACGGTCCTTGGCGCGGATCACTTCGCCGATCAGCACGGCGCCGGCGGTCCACTCGCCACCGAAGCCGAAGCCCATCAGGGTCCGCGCAATCAGCAGTTGTTCGTAGTTCTGGGCGAAGCCGCAGAGGAAGGTGAAGAAGGCAAACCACAGCACGGTCAGTTGCAGGGTGCGCACGCGGCCGATGCGGTCCGAGAGAATGCCGGCGACCCAGCCGCCGATGGCCGAGGCGATCAAGGTGCTGGTGTGGATCAAGCCGGCTTCACCGGTGGTGATGCCCCACATGGCGATCAGGGTTGGCACCACGAAGCTGAGCATCTGGGTGTCCATGCCATCCAGGCCGTAGCCGATCTTGCAGCTCCAGAAGGTCCGGCGCTCTTGCTGGTTGATATTGCGATACCAGTCAAAGGGACCGGGGCGGCTGCCAACCGCGGGCTGGATGGCGTCGGTCGTGTCGGGCGCACTCATGGCGATTCTCCGCAGATTTTTTATTGGTATTGTTCTGGACCGCTACGACGCATATCGTGGGTCCTGGCACATTTTTCGATGGCACCGCCCTGCCCGTCCAACTAATAAAACCCGCGCCAAGGCATAAGAAAAAGTTGATCACATGAACCTCAAGTTCCTCGAAACCTTCGTCTGGGTCGCCCGGTTGAAAAGTTTCCGCCTGACCGCCGACAAGCTCTTCACCACCCAGGCTTCGATTTCCAGCCGCATCGCGGTGCTCGAAGGCGAGCTCGGGGTGAAGCTGTTCTTGCGCGATTCGCGGGGCGTGAAACTGACCCCCGAAGGGCTCAAGGTGCTCGACTATGCCGAGCGCATGCTCGACACCATGCAGGCGCTCAAGCAGTCGCTGGAAACCCGTTCGAGCAAGGCCGGTCGGATCCGCATCGGGGTAATGGACACGGTGATTCACACCTGGCTCAGTCCGTTGGTGGCGCAGATCACCGATCACTACCCGCTGCTGGAAATCGAGCTGGTGGCGGACACCTCGCTCAACCTCTGCGATCAGCTGCAAAAAGGGTTTCTCGACCTGGCCCTGCAGACCGACCTGCTGCGACAGGAAAACGTCCGCAGCCTGGAACTGGCCAGTCACCCGATCGGCTGGATCGTCGCCAGCCAGTCGATCTACAACCGCGACTACGCCGACCTCGCCGAACTGGCCCGGGAGCGGATCATCACCTACTCGAAAAACTCCCACCCGCACCAGGAAGTCCTCAGCCTGATGCAGGCCAACGGCGTGCTCACGCCACGACTCAACTGCGTGAACTCGGTGTCGGCGATCACCCGCCTGCTGCGTGACGGTTTCGGCATCGGCGCACTGCCACCGGCGCTGGTCAGCGAGGAACTGGCGCGGGGCGAACTGGTGCTGCTGGACATCGCCCAGCGTCCGCCCAACCTGCAGGTGGTGGTGTCATGGCGGGTGGGGGCGGAGTGGGTCGAGGAGATTGTCGAGCTGTGCCAACAGGTGCTGCAGGACTACGGACGCAAGGTCGGCGAAGACTATATTGTCCTCGCCAAACCCTGAACGGCTGGACGCGGGTTACAGACCGCGCAAGTCGCGCTCTTCGATCGGCCGGCTCTGGCGCAGGCGCTTGCCGCCCAGCACCACCCAGTCGATCAGGCGGAACAGGCACTCCAGGCCGAACGACAGCAACATCGCTCCGCCCAGGCCCCAGCCCATGGCTTCGGGGGTCAGCAGCAACTGGTAGCTGTAGCCGTTCCAGGTTTCCTTGCGGATGTCCGGATCGGCGGCCAGCACCACCTGCAGGAAGCGGATGTACCACGGGCCCTGCATGGCCTGGAACTGTTTGTCCAAGGCCACCTGGCGCACCAGCAGGGTGTTCAGGCTGTCGGCATCGCTGCGAAATATCGGGTCTTCGCTGGCGCGGTAATGAGCCACCAGCGCTTGCAGGTCGCCCTTGAAGAATTGCTCGGCGGTGCCCTGGAAGCCGCGCAGGCTGGTCTGCGCCTCGATCAGATGGGCTTCGACACGCTTGGTGTAGTCGTTGATGAACCCCGGCACCTGAACGCCCACCAACAGACCGACGGCAAACAGCACCAGACGCAAATAACTGAGCAGCATCGCGAGTTTCCCTATTCGGTCTGGCCGTGGCTGACGCATTCACCGCGCCGCCACAGGCTCCATTGGCCCGGCTCGTAGCGCGTCCAGGTTTCGTTTTCGGTCAACGGCTCGGTGGCGATCACCGTCACCACGTCGTTGGGCGTGGTCTCGGCCTGGAAGTCGACGATCACATCGACATCCTTCAAGCGCGCCGGACCGAAGGGTGCGCGCCGGGTGATCTGCGCCAGCTTGGTCGAGCAATAGCAGAACAGCCAGTCGCCATCGCTCAACAGGCAATTGAACACGCCTTTGCTGCGGTATTCGGCGCAAGCCTCTACCAGGATAGGCAACAGTTGCTCAATCTCCACCGGCTCCGGGAAAGCCTCGCGGACCCGGTTCAGCAGATCGCAAAACGCCGCTTCGCTGTCGGTGTCGCCCACCGGCCGGTAGAAGCTGGCCGTGGGCTGGAAATCCGCCAATTGGCCGTTGTGCGCGAAACACCAGTTGCGACCCCAAAGTTCACGGACGAACGGGTGGGTGTTAGACAGGCAGACCTTGCCGACGTTGGCCTGGCGAATGTGGCCGATCACCACTTCGCTTTTGATCGGATACCGTTGCACCAGTTGCGCGACTTGCGAATCGCAGCTGGCCGCCGGGTCCTGAAACAGGCGCAAGCCGCGCCCCTCGTAGAAGCCGATGCCCCAGCCATCGCGATGCGGACCGGTGCGCCCGCCACGCTGCATCAGCCCGGTGAAGCTGAAGACGATATCGGTCGGGACATTGGCGCTCATGCCCAATAACTCACACATGGCAGAACTCTCGGATCAATGCAGGACGGTCAGAGACGGGGTTCGACACGCGAACGCTGGGGGTTGCTCGGCACCGGTGGACGACCGTAACGGTCATCGCCGGCACCACCGAAGGGCTGGTCATCCTCGATATCAGCGGCACGGGCGGCGGCCTGGGCAGCGGCGGCCTGTTGTCGACGGGCATTGGCGGCGCGCTCGATCGGCAGGCGGATCGCCACGAACACCAGGTACAGGCCCAGGGCGATGATGCCGTACATGAACAGGTCGGAAATCGCCCGCCAGGCGTTGTTGCCGACCTTGAACAGCAGGTCGAGGGCGGTGATGGCGATGGCCGGGGCGAATTTTTCCTTCACCGGGTCGATGATGGTCGGGCTGAACAGCAGCACGGCGACGATCACCCGCAGCGGCTCGCGCAGGTAGCGCCACATCCAGCGGGTCATGCGCATCCACACCAGCAGGCAGCCCAAAGCGGCAAAGGCGTAAAGGCCCCAGGCGATCAGATAGTCGTTCTCGGTCATGGTGTCCATGGCATGGCAGGCAAAGAGGCGCTTATGATAACGGCTTTTCACCGATCAGGCTGCCCCGCCGTCCGTGAAGCCTTTTTTGCATCCTTGCCGAGAGCTGCCCATGCCCCAGTCCGCCCACGTCCCCAGCGCCCCGATTGCCCGCCAGGCCGCCGGCGATGACCCGTACGCCTGGCTGCAGGAACGGGACACGGCGCCGGTGCTCGATTACCTCAAGGCAGAAAATGCCTACCAGGAAGCCATGCTTGCCGACCAGGCCGAGCTGCGGGAAAACCTGTTCAACGAAATCAAGGGCCGGATCCTCGAGACCGACCTGTCGCTGCCCTCCCCTTGGGGCCCGTATCTGTATTACACGCGTACCACCGCCGGCGACGAATACGCCCGGCACTACCGTTGCCCGCGCCCGGCCGACGACAGCCAGCAGGTCGATGAAAGTGCCGAAGAGCTGTTGCTCGACCCCAACGCCCTGGCCAACGGCGGATTTTTCTCCCTCGGCGCGTTCAGCGTCAGCCCCGACCACCAGCGCCTGGCCTACAGCCTCGACACCAGTGGCGATGAGATCTACACCCTGTTCGTCAAGGAACTGTCCAACGGCAAGGTCAGCGAACTGAGTTTCGAGGACTGCGACGGCAGCATGACCTGGGCCAACGACAGCCTGACGCTGTTTTTCGCCGAACTGGACGACACCCATCGCCCGCACAAGCTGTATCGCTATCGCCTGGACGGCACCGCCGCCGAGGAGGTGTTCCATGAGCCGGACGGACGTTTCTTCCTGCATTGCTATCGTTCCAGCTCCGAGCGCCAGTTGCTGCTGGCGCTTGGCAGCAAGACCACCAGCGAAGTCTGGGCTCTCGACGCATCACAGCCACAGCAGGCCTTCACCTGCCTGGCGCCACGGGTCGAAGACCACGAGTACGAGGTCGATCACGGCAAGCTCGATGACCAGTGGCGCTGGTTTATTCGCAGCAACCGCGACGGAATCAACTTTGCCCTGTACCAGGCCGCCGACACCGGCGTGGTGCCTACCGAAAGCGACTGGCAGAACCTGATTCCCCACAGCGACAGCGTGATGCTCGACGGCGTCACCCTGAACGCCACGGCCATGACCTTGAGCCTGCGCATTGGCGGCTTGCCGATCATCGAAGTGCATCCTCAGAGCTTGCCGGCCTATCGCGTGCAACTGCCGGACGCGGCCTACAGCCTGTATGTGCAAAACAGTCTGGAATTTGTCAGCGACAAGATCCGCCTGCGCTACGAGGCGCTGAATCGTCCGGCCCAAGTGCGCCAGCTGGAACTGGCCAGCGGCGAGCAGAAAGTACTGAAAGAAACTCCGGTGCTCGGCCCGTTCGATGCCGATGCCTACGTCAGCCAGCGCCTGTGGGCCACCGCGCCGGACGGCACGCAGGTGCCGATCAGCCTGGTGGTCAAGCGCGAACACCTCGGCCAGCCGACACCGTTGTATCTATACGGCTACGGAGCCTATGGCGAAAGCCTTGATCCGTGGTTCTCCCACGCGCGCCTGAGCCTGCTCGAGCGCGGCGTGGCCTTTGCCATCGCCCACGTGCGCGGCGGCGGCGAACTGGGCGAGGCCTGGTATCGCGCCGGCAAGCAGGAACACAAGCAGAACACCTTCAACGACTTCATTGCCTGCGCCGAACACTTGATCGCTGAGGGCTACACCGAATCGTCGAAACTGGCGATCAGCGGTGGCAGCGCCGGCGGTTTGCTGATCGGTGCGGTGCTCAATCAGCGCCCGGAGCTGTTCGCCGTGGCGATTGCCGAAGTGCCCTTCGTCGACGTGCTTAACACCATGCTCGACCCGGACCTGCCGCTGACCGTCACCGAATACGATGAGTGGGGCAACCCCCAGGAACCCGAGGTCTATGCGCGGATCAAGGCCTATGCGCCTTACGAAAACGTCACGCCTCAGGCCTATCCAGCGACCCTGGTGATCGCCGGCTATAACGACAGCCGCGTGCAGTACTGGGAAGCCGCCAAGTGGGTGGCCAAGCTGCGGGTGACCAAAACCGACGACCACCTGCTGCTGCTCAAGACCGAGTTGGGTGCCGGTCATGGCGGCATGAGTGGCCGCTATCAGGGTTTGCGTGACGTGGCCCTGGAATACGCCTTTGTCTTCAAGCAACTGGGAATCGCCTGAAACCATGTCTGATCCGACTTCACTGAACCGGGAAATCCGCGACTGGCTGATGGATTGCGGCCTGTTCCCGCAACTGCAAGCGGCGGACTTCACTGCGGCTGCGGGTTATTTCAGCATCAGCAGCATTGCCACCGGCGAAGAAATCTTCCAGGAAGGCGATGCCGGCAGCTTCATGTGCATCATCCACAGCGGTCAGGTCTCGGTGCAGAAAACCAACAGCGATGGCCAACGCGTGACCGTCGCCACCCTGCGCAAAGGCGCGTTCGGCGAAATGGCGGTGCTCGACGGCGAACGGCGTTCGGCCAGTTGCGTGGCGGCGAGTCATTGCCAGTTGCTCAACCTGGGCAAGGACTCGCTGGAGAAAATGCTCAACGATGCGCCGAAGGTTGCCGCGAAGATCATTCGCGCGCTGGCGGTGTCGTTGTCGCGGCGTCTGCGAATGGTCGACGGGCAATTACTCGCGCAGCAGGATTAACCGCCCGGCGACTTGGCCTTGGGCGCTGGCAGGTCAAGGCCGGGCAACGTCTGGTCCTTGGGCGGGTTGGGCTTGATGATCGGCGGCAACGGCAACTTGCTCGCCGAACCGCTGCCGCTCTTGGGCGCGGCGGTGGGGGTGATTTGCGGGTACGGCGTGGGAGTGGCGGTGCCAGGTGAACCGGGAACCGCCGAAGGCGTGATCGGGATCGCTTGCAGCTCCTGTGCCTGCGCCGCACTTATCGAGAGCGCGGCCAACACAATGACCGTTAGAATGGTGCGCTTCATCAATGGCTCCGTTGCCCTTGCTGGATACTTCAAGGCTACTCCCAACCGCGCAAGAATGCCCTTCTCAATGCGCTTTTGCGTTTAAAAAGCAGTTTTCCGGATGAGAGTTACATGAAACGTTTTGTTCTGCTCGACACCACCCCGATCCCTGACAACGGCGGTGCCCTGTGCCTGTTCGAATATGGCGAGGATTTCGTCATCAAGATCCAGGGCGGGGACGGCGGGCAACTGATGAATACCCGCATGCATGGCTCCGAAGATGCCCTGGCCGAGATCCCCTGCCGCAAGGTTGCCGGGCGCCCGGACTCTCGGGTATTGATCGGCGGCCTGGGCATGGGCTTCACCCTCGCCTCGGCGCTCAAGCATTTGGGCAAGGGCGCGCAAGTGGTGGTCGCCGAGCTGGTGCCCGGCGTCGTTGAATGGAACCGTGGCCCGCTGGGGGAGAAAGCCGGCATGCCGCTGCTCGACCCGCGCACGGTGATCCGCCAGGAAGACGTGGCCAAGGTCCTGCAGGCCGAGCCCCAGGGGTTCGATGCGATCATGCTCGACGTCGACAATGGCCCCGAAGGCTTGACCCAGAAAGCCAACAGTTGGCTGTATTCGGCGGCGGGCCTGGCAGCCTGCGCCAAGGCCTTGCGCCCCAAAGGCGTGTTGGCTGTCTGGTCGGCCAGCGCCGACAGGCAGTTTTCCGACAAACTGAAAAAAGCCGGCTTCAAGGCCGAAGAGGTGCAGGTGTTCGCCCACGGTAACCGGGGCACCCGCCACACCATCTGGATTGCCGAGAAGCTCAAGGGCTGAGCTAAACTGCCTGTATAACCGTCATTAGTCTTTTTCTACAAAGGTGAACCCATGAGTTCGTCCACCCCCACCAACACCGCCAAGCTCGACCGCATCCTCGCCGACGCCCAGCGCGACCGGGAAATGGGTTACCGCGACAAGGCCCTGAAGATGTACCCGCACGTCTGCGGCCGCTGCGCCCGTGAGTTCTCCGGCAAGCGCCTGAGCGAGTTGACCGTGCACCACCGTGACCACAACCACGACAACAACCCCCAGGACGGCTCGAACTGGGAATTGCTGTGCCTGTACTGCCACGACAACGAACACTCGCGCTACACCGACCAGCAGTACTTCGGCGACGGCTCCCTGAGCACCCCGAAAATCGCCAAGGCCACCCACAACCCGTTTGCCGCCCTGGCCGGATTGATGAAGAAAGACGACGAATAAGCGCATAGGAACTGGCCCGCCAGCTCAAAGCTATAGAACCCCTTGCATGGTTCAGATGCTATAAAACCCGCTGTTGGCGGGTTTTGTTAGCTTCGCATTCGGCGGGAAGAGGGGACCTGCCCCGTCTAACTCCACTACATACGGCGTGCAGGTGAAATGCTGCGATTAAGCAGTCATCCTGATTTCTCTGACCTCATACCTACGAGACTACAAATTAGCAGGATGTGGCTTCATACTCTTTACTCAAAGGCAGGCACTCACTCGCACTGACGCGTATCCAGCCTAGAATGGCTAAGTTGCGAATTGCGGAAGCAATCGCTTCACGCTTTGTTTCATTATCCCAAGTTTTTTTCCAGGCGAGTACGAAATCAAAAACTTCGCGCTCAGGAACAGTTGTGAGATTTTGATCCTCTTTCAATTTACTCACAGCATAAAATACCGTCGCAACTTCTTCGGCCTGCTCCGTATTCTTGATTCGACTAAACAAGTCTACAGCCTTGGATATTTTACTGTCATTTGCGACTAAGACTTCTTTGAATTTTTCGCGCGCATTAAAGTATTCAGGCCCCGTTTTCAATGTATTCATCCTACCAAACTGAGCCTCGATGATGAGGTTCGCGTTTGCCAAGGTTCCAAGAAGTCTTTGCACCTGATCCGAAAACGGTCCATAGCTGGCTTTCTTGAATTCGAGTTCAGTATCAACCCCCAGAGCTGTTACTGCATGGCATATCTTCTGAAAAATAGTGCGTCCGACTTTGGCAGCATAAGGTTGCGATTCAAGCTGATAAAGCACCTCCAAAAGCACAATCCAATTAGGATTAAGTTTTTGATTCCTTGTTCCTTTATGTTCACTTTCGTGAAAGAGTCGCGACTGTTGAGGGCTAAGAAAATCAGCAGTGAGCTGACTAATCGGTGTTCCGAAAGGAGCAAAAATTACAACCGGTATGTCTATTTTAGATAGCGATTTATACATTATTGGCCCCACTAGCCCCCACTCAAGTCCGCCATTTCCACAGCCAAGTGGTGGAAATGCGACTGACGTGATGTTCCATGCTTTATAGTGTTCGAGAAAGATATCCAACCCCTTCTCAATGTCGGACAACCTTGACGCCGACCTCCAATGACCCTTGGTAGGAAAGTTAACAATAGATGTTCCAAGAATATCGGTATACATATACGGAACACCGGGCTCAACTAGCTTCTTGGCGCATCTCGACTCATAGTCCAGCATGAGGCCAGGCCAGCGCTTTTTAAACTCTAGCGCAACACCTTTACCCATTACGCCGACACAATTCACAGTATTCACCAGCGTTTGCGCGCCACTTTGAAACATGTCACCTATAAGAACCTTGATCACGCTATTCACCTAAAGAAAAGATGAGGATTCGACGTCACGGGTACCTGCCAGTTTAATCCTGCTAATACGCGCTCAACCTTGCGTTTCGTTTCGTTATCGCATGCATAAAAGCCGTTTATGTAACTCGGTGCCACGGCATCAGGAATGAGGGCCTCGGCGCATTTGACTGCTTTTTTTCGGTAACCGGTAGCCTGGTCCTCATCGTCCCACCAATCGGCAAAAATAAAATCGAAATTAATTTTGCCCATTCCGTCTGGATATGAGTGGAAGCGTACCCAGTCGGAGGCCGCATTCTGATCACTGACGACAGCGTTCGGACGCGTCAGCACATCCAGACTTATACGAATCACACACAAATCCTGACGAACATCCTTCCTTCGGTACATCATCGGATTTCGCGCGTAAAAATATAGGTTGGCATATTGGTGCAATCGCAGACCGTTTGGGACAGTTTTACCGACCCTACGATCTTGTATATCCTGTAAGGCAACCGATTTGTGAGGAAATTTTTCTGCCCGGTCATGACACAGAATTCCATGCTGAAAAACAGACGGAAGATTCTCGATCGGCATAATGCAATGTAGCTCAACTACACGATGGCTCATGGGCATCCCTTCCATATATCAAGCCGTGCACTATACCTCAGTTATGGCATTTCGCCTCTAACCGCTGGGAAGAACCCTGCTTCAAGCATACCTCGGATTGGGGATTGTTGAACCGCGTTATCCCCTGCGGAGCTTGCCACGGAGGTGCTTGAGGTAACAATTATCACTCAATCTGTATGTCTCATTTGACTTACAACTCTGAATGGATTCTCGCCAAATTACTTTGTGTTGCAGGCTTGCCGCCATCATCTGCTCTCCCGCCACCCATTCCCCGTATAATCGCCCTCTTTTACACGAAGGCACCCCGCTCGTGGCAGATAAACGGTACAGCTGCATTGGTTTGTATAACCCCAAATCACCGGAAAACGTCGGCTCGGTGATGCGCGCCGCTGGCTGCTACGGCGTGGCGTCGGTGTTCTACACCGGCAAGCGTTATGAACGCGCCGCCGATTTCGTCACCGACACCAAGCGCGTGCACTACGACATCCCGCTGATCGGCATCGACGACCTGAAGAAAATCCTGCCGCTGGGCTGCGTGCCAGTGGCGGTCGAGCTGGTCGAGGGCGCCCGCGCGTTGCCGGAATACACCCATCCGGACCGGGCGCTGTATATCTTTGGCCCGGAAGACGGTTCGCTGGACAAAGAGATCCGCGACTGGTGCGAAGACGTGGTCTACATCCCGACCACCGGTTGCATGAACCTCGCGGCCACGGTCAACGTGGTGCTCTACGACCGCATGGCCAAGGGCCTGAATACCCGCTCAGGGCCTAAATTTCGCTGATTCCCGTCACGCTCGATTGAACGACTCGAACAGCCGCGCAGTCAGTCTTATATCCATTGCCCCTAGAGGAGACAGATGATGCACGAACTCAAACGCGTAGAACGAATCGACTCCACGCCATTCCAGAGCCAACCGAGCCAGAACGTGCACGGCTGGGAGCGCATCGGCTCGCTGGCCGGCGGCGTGATGATGGTCGGCAAGGGCCTGCGCCGGGGTGGCGTATTCGGCCTGATCCAGGTGGCATTAGGTGGCGTCGCGCTGGCGCGGGGCATCACCGGTCACAGCTCGGCGAAGAGTTTCCTGGAGAAAAGCCGTCAGGACATGAACAACGTGCGGGCGAAAATCGAGCGCGCAGGCGAAGAGCTGGCAGCCCTCAAGGCCAATGCCGAAGCGGCGACCAAGACGGCCACCGTCACCGGCAATGACTCCCTGAAATCGCCGAAGGCCGGCGTCTGATCGCGGCCCCCTTGCCAGCGGCAAGGGGGCCGGCTCACTTGAGCAGGTCGCTCTGCAACACTTTCGACGGCTCACCGATGATGCTTTCAGCCAGCGTCACGAATTCCTTGGTGCTGACCTTGTCCAGGCGCATGACGCTGTGCAGCAAGTCGTCCAGTGAGCGTTTGTTGCGAGTTTGCAGGCGAATCTCGCGATCCAGTTCCTGCAACAACACCACCGCCCGAGCGACCTGGGCGGCGCTGGCCTGTTCGCCGCGCAGGCTGCTGACTTTCCCACCGACCTTGAGCAGGTTGTCGTGCAGCACCTGATACCGCTCATCGCTCATGCCACCGGCACGGCGCAGCAGCTCGACCGCGTAAAACTCGGCAAACCCTTCACTGATCCAGTCACTGCGGTCGTCATCGCTGATCCGCCCGAACATCTGCGCCAGTTCGCGCAGCAGCGGACTGCTGCCGCTTTCGCTGACCAGCGGCAGGCGGCTGTGCAGATAGATCGATTCATAACCCGCCGTGCTGCCGCGCCACATCGGGTCACCAGCGCCGACAATCAGCACCTTGCCCGGATGGCGCGGATACACCGCCTGTACCTGCGGCCAGACAAAGGTCAGCAAGGTCAGCACGTCCATGCGCCGCATGCCCTGCCCGCGTGGCGACGCGACCGTGACTTCGGTTTCGCCCAAGCGGGTGCGACGGGTGCCGAGGTTGCCAGCGAGCATCCAGCCGGTGGGCCGGTCGAACAGGCGGGAAACGTTGTCGACGCGAAAGCGGTTTTTGCCGATGCGCGGCCAGGCGGTCTCGACGCTTTTCCAGCCGCTGGGCAACTCGAATGCCAGGCGCGACACCAACTCGATGCCGTCCTGCTGATCGAGGCGCGCCGCCGGCACCAGATCGTCACCGCGCAGCAAGGCCCAGCTTGGGGTCATGCGCGCTTCGAAGGTGTTGTTCTTGCGTGGCTGGCTGATGCGCACCTTGTAGGTCAGGCTGGCCTTGTCCGCCGCCGGGCGCCACAGCCCACGGGTGACCTTTCCCGGCGTCAGTTGCCATTGGCCATCGGCCTTGAAATCGCTGTAGCGACTGCCGTCGGCCAGATCGAAATCCAGGCTGCGCACCGCCGAACCCTGGGCCAGGGTCAGGCGCACTTCGGCCTGATCACTCTGCGGCAACAGGCGCACGTGATAATCCAGATCGACTTTCTTCGCCGCCCACACCCAAGGGCTCAGCACCAGCAGCGACAGCGCCAACGGCAAGCGCACAGCCATACACACTCCTTCGTGACTCATTGGTACAACGCGCGGGACTTAGCCTGCGCGAAAAATCAGATGATCTTCCCAATCATCTTCAGGCACGCTGCCCTCGGCGAGCATGCGCCCGGACTGCGAGATACGCTCGTGGTGCACGGCATCGCGATCGCCGCAGACCAGGTGATGCCAGAGCGGCAAGTCCTTGCCTTCACTGACCAGGCGGTAGCCACAGGTCGGCGGCAACCATTTGAACTCATCGGCCTTGCCCGGCGTCAGTTGGATGCAGTCCGGCACCGAGTCCCGACGATTAGGATAGTCGCTGCACTGGCAGGTCTTCAGATCCAGCAGTTTGCAGGCGATGCGCGTGTAATAGACGCTGTTGTCCTCTTCATCCTCGAGCTTTTGCAGGCAGCACAGGCCACAGCCGTCGCACAACGACTCCCACTCCTGCGGGTCGAGTTGCTCGAGGGTCTTGCGTATCCAGAAGGGTTCAACTTTGGCGGCCATGGTTCAAACATCTGCATCAGGTGGAGAAAAGGCCGCCAGTCTAGTGCCCAAGGCCGCTCGGGCCAAGCGCTGGCGACTGCCGGTACGCCGGCACTTGTCAGTTGCCATCGGGCCAAGTAGCTTTGCCAGTCACCACGCCCCATGCCCCTCTGCCATTAACGCCCGACGGCGTCGCATTGCGGTGACGTTTCAGGGGTCGGCAAACCCCACTGCCCAGCCAACTGGTGCACCGCGGTTTTTGCTCGTTTATCCCTTCATCCACCTCAGGAATTTCCTCCATGAGCGCTAACCCACGTGTTGCCGATTACGCCATTGACCCGCAGTTCACCGAGCGCTGGTCGCCACGCGCCTTCACCGGCGAAAGCATCCCCGAAGAAACCCTGCTGAGCTTTTTCGAAGCCGCGCGTTGGGCGCCATCGGCCTACAACTCGCAACCCTGGCGCTTTCTCTACGCGCGTCGAGACACGCCAAACTGGCAGCGCTACCTGGGTCTGCTCAACGAATTCAACCGTAGCTGGGCCCAGCACGCCTCGGCCCTGGTGATTGTGATTTCCAAGACCACCTTCACCGCGCCGGGCGCCGACGCTGAAACCCCGGCCCTGTGGCACACCTTCGACACCGGTTCGGCCTGGGGCCACCTTGCTCTGCAGGCGTCCATCAGCGGCTGGCACACCCACGGCATGGCCGGCTTCGACCAGGAGCTGACCCGCAGCGAGCTGAATATTCCAGAAGGTTATGCGCTGCACGCCGCGGTGGCGATTGGCAAGCTGGGCGACAAGGCGTCGCTGGCCGAGTACCTGCAGGCCCGTGAAGTACCAAGCCCGCGCAAACCGCTGAGCGAGCTGGCCGCCGAAGGCGATTTCAGCCTGTAAGGAATGAGGCGCGCGAGCCTGCTCGCGCGCCCGTCACACTAGTAGCCGCGATCGAAATCCACGGCACCGCGCAACGTCTCGCCCGCTTTGTAGGCGCGCAGGTTTTCCAGGAACAGCTTGACCATCAGCGTCGGTGAAGTCGGTGCCGAGCTGTGGCCGGTCAGCAACAGGCCCCAGGCGGTCCAGAACGGATGACGCTGCGGCAAAGGTTCCTGACGACATACGTCGATGACCGCGCCCGCCAGATGGCCCTCTTTCAAGGCTGTCACCAGATCTGCGTCAACCACCGCGACACCGCGTCCGGCATTGATGAACAAGGCGCTGGGCTTGAATCGCTGGAACAGCGCCGCGTCGTACAGATCGTGGGTGCTCGGCGTGTTGGGCAGCAGGTTGACCACGTAATCGACCTCGCCCACCAGCCGACCGAGGTCTGCCAGTCCTGCCACTTCAATGAACGGTGCCTGCTCACGCGGCGCGCTGGCGACCCCGTACAACTCGACGCCGAACGGCTGGAGGAATTGCGCGACGCTCTGGCCGATATCGCCGGTGCCGACAATCAGCACCTTGCGTCCGCTCAGGCTCACGCCCTGGCGGTTGTCCCATTTGCGTTCGACCTGGCTGACCAGGCGTGCCAGCACTTCGCGCTCGTGACCCAGCATGTAAGTCAGCACGTATTCGGCCATGACCTGGCCGAAAATCCCCACCGCCCGAGTCAGGCGGTAGTTGCGTGGCAAGCCTTCGGCGAGCAGCGGCGTAATGCCGGCCCAGGTCGACTGCATCCACTGCGGGGCATGGCCCTGGCGCAGCAGGTTCGCCAGCAAGTCCGGCTGACCCAGCCACACCGGGCAGTCGGCGGCCAGGTTGGCCAGTTCTGCGGAGTCGCCACTGGTCAGCACCTGCAATTCGGGAGCCTGCTGGCTCAGCAGTTGGGCGTAGACCGCATGGTCGTGTTCGGCAATCAGAACGCGCATGGTTCAAACCTTTAAAAACAGTACACAAGGCCGCCACCGGAGTGTGCTCCCCGGTTCGCGGCCTCTGCCAGGATAATCGGTGCCATGGGTGCATCCGGCCCTGGACAGGGCCGGTGCATGTTCCCGTCAAACCGGATCGTTACGTCGCAGCAACTCTTCAGGCAGGTGCTCGATGTATTCGTCTTCGGCGGGCGGCATTTGCAGGTGGTAGCCCTTGGTTTCAAGGTTTTCCAGGACCACCGCGATGTCTTCACGCGAGAGCTTGCGCTCGGGGCTCAGCACCAGGTCAAAAGCATGCGACGGTTTGCCGAACGCTAACAGCAGGGTTTCCGGCACGCGCTCAAGGGCATCGCTCTTGAGCACATAAAGGTACATTTCGTTTCTCTTCGGGCTGCGGTAAATCGAGCAGATACGTTTCAAGGCTGTTCTCCTGCAGTGGCCAGGCTGTCGAGCAGGGCCTGGCCCATCAATTCGCGGCGCCAGCCACGCAGCGATTCGGGCAATTGGTAAGGACCCTCGGGGAAACCGCTCTTGAGCAGGGCCTCGAGGGTTTTCTTGCGCAGCATCAGTTCCGGGGCGACGTTCAAGCGCTCCGCCTCGGCCTGACCCAGGGCGCGCAGGCGCTTGATCAGGGCCGTGGCCTCGATAGGCAGCGGCTCGGGGATCGCGGGCGGCCATTGATCGGGCGAAACACTGCCGGCCCGCTTGATCAAGTCCAGCAGGAACTCACCGTCCTGACGCACGGTGCGCGGGTGCATGTCTTCGATTTTGCCCAGCGCCGAGAGATTGTCCGGCTGGGTGCGAGCCAGCGGCCACAAGGCGTTCTCACGCACGATGCGGTTGCGCGGCAGGTCGCGGGCACGGGCCTCGCGCTCGCGCCAGGCGCAGAGTTCACGCAGCACCGCAAGTTGCGCACGGGACAGTTTCCAGGCCAGCTTGGCCTCGCGGTAGACCTCGTAGGGATCGGTTTCCCGGCGCAGGTTGGCCACCAGCTCGGCGCCGTCTTCCAGGACCCAGGCGAACTTTTCGTCCGAGAGTTTCGGCCGCAGTTGCACGAACACCTGCGCCAAGTGCAGGGCATCTTCGGCGGCGTAGCTGATCTGGGTCTCGGACAGCGGGCGTTGCAGCCAGTCGGAACGGGTCTCACCCTTGGGCAGGTCGATGCCCAGGACTTCCGAGACCAGGCGCGAATAGCCCATGGAAAAACCGAGGTTGAGGTAAGCCGCCGCCAGTTGCGTGTCGAACATTGGCGCGGGCAGGCTGCCGGTCAGGCGCAGCAGGACTTCGAGGTCCTCGCTGCAGGCATGCAGCACCTTGAGCACCGCCGGGTTTTCCAGCAAGGCCGCCAGCGGCTGCCAGTTGTCGATGGTCAACGGGTCGATCAGGTAGGCGCGCACGCCGTCACCGATCTGCAGCAGCCCTGCAATCGGGTAGAACGTGTCGACCCGCATGAATTCTGTATCGAGGGCGACGAACGGCAGTTGCTGCCATTGGGCGCAAAACTGACCGAGGCTATCGTTGTCGCGAATCCAGTGAATATCGATGGCCACACGGCTCTCCCTTGATGAATGGCGCGCAGTATATATCGCCCCCGACGATTTCCGCGCATCCACTGAGCGCGAGCGTGCAGGAAATC
This sequence comes from Pseudomonas fluorescens, assembly GCF_019212185.1. Classification (NCBI taxonomy): domain Bacteria; kingdom Pseudomonadati; phylum Pseudomonadota; class Gammaproteobacteria; order Pseudomonadales; family Pseudomonadaceae; genus Pseudomonas; species Pseudomonas fluorescens. The sequence goes on along the minus strand of NZ_CP078138.1, from coordinate 1,770,477 downwards.
AACGGTTGAGGGGTAAGCGTAGTTCGCCCCATCAGTCCTGACTGACTTTGCGCAGGACGTAGACCCGTGGCGCGGCAATGCCTGGAAACATGTCCTGATGGGACTGGATCTCGAAGCCTGCCGCCCTGAACTCGGCCTCCAGGGTGTGTTTATCCACCCGGGCCCGCGGCTGAGTCGCCGTCAGCCCGGCCGCCGCCGACTGATCGCCCACCCATTGCAGGCGTCCTTCGATGCGCACACTGACAATCAGGGTATCGCGACTGACCCGGTAAAACTCTTGAAGCAGGGCCAGCCGGTGCTGGGCACCAGGCAAGTATTGCAGCAGCGTCGAACAGACAATGCAGTCCACCGCATTGGCTGGCAGGCCAATGGCAAACGCCGAACTCTGGAACGTGCGGATGCGCGCCAGCAGGCTCGCTGAATGATGGGTGCGGGCATGGTTGAGGCGCTCGTTCGATTGGTCGGCGGCGAGGATCACCCGATTACCGTGCTCCGCCAGCACCGGCCAAAAACGCCCCGCCCCACAGGCGACATCGAGCACCAGCCCTGGCTCGCCCGCTTCATCCAGGGCATTGCGCAGCAACTGCTCGCTGCGCCAGCGAGCCAGGCGCTGGCGCCAACCCTGGGGCTGCGGCTCCACGCAGGCACAGCTGTACTGCTGGCCATGACGCTCGGCGAATTCACGCTCGATGTAGGATGGGGGGTGGGCGGACATGACGGGCGACTCTTGTAAGGTATCTACCAAAACCAGCTCCGTAGCTGGCCTGCGAGCAACGCTGTAGCACTCAATCCTTGGCCAGGACACCATCGACCACCGTGCCACGGCATCGGGCAAACATATCCAGATCAGGGTTGTAGACCTTGCTGCTCACTTCCAGCAGTCCCAGCATCGAGTGGAACAGGTTGTCCTGGCTCAAAGGTTTTTCCCGACTCTGCTGCAGGCAATGGGTGTCGACCGAGAACGACTTCTGGTAGCTGTCGGAAAACCAGGCGAGCATCGCCACATGCTTTTGCTGCTCGGGGGCCAACATATAAGGCGTGCCGTGCAGGAACAGGTTGTACTCGCCCAGCGACTCGCCGTGATCGGACAGATAGAGCATGGCGGTGTCGACTTTCTCCTGATTGCTGCGCAGCACGTCTATCAGACTTGAGAGCACATGGTCGGTATAGACCAGAGTGTTGTCGTAACCGTTCACGATACTTTCCCGGCTGCAATTGTTCAGTGCATTGCTTTCGCACACAGGCGTGAAGCGTTCGTACTCCTTCGGATAACGCTTGAAGTATTCAGGACCGTGGCTGCCCATCTGGTGCAGGACCAACACCGTGTCCTTGTCGAGATTGTCGATGAATTGCTGCAAGCCCTGCAGAAGGATTTCATCGCGGCATTCACTGTTGGCACACAGGGCCGGATCCTTGAGGTTGCTGACATTCTCCACGGTGACGCGGTCGCAGGTGCCCTTGCAGCCGGACTGATTATCCCGCCAGATGACGTCCAGCCCGGCGCGTTTAAGCACATCCAGCAGACCTTCTTCATTCTTCGCGGTGCTCGCGTCGTAGTTCTTGCGCCCCATGTTGGAGAACATGCAGGGCACCGAGACTGCGGTTTCAGTACCGCAGGAATGCACATCGGTGAAGGCGATCAGGCCGGCTTCCTTATTCAGTTTCGGCGTGGTGTCACGCTCATAACCGAGGACACCGAAGTTCTCGGCGCGGGCACTTTCGCCCACCACCAGCACGGTCAGGGACTTGCGTCCGTGCGTCTGCCAGACGGGATTGCGCTGGGCATCTTCACCGACTTTGACGAAGGGTTGGCTGGCCGACTTCACCTGTTCGCGCAGGTAACCGACGGACGCGCCGATGTAGTTACTGGGCACCACCATTAAGCGCAACTCGTGGTGATTGCGAAACAATGACGACAGCCCTTGATAGTTCACCAACGCGACTGCGCCAATCACCGCAGCGGACGCCACACCGGCCAGCACTTTACTGAGTAACTCGCGGTGCCAGCGACGATAAATAATGGGGGTTTTCCACAACAGCCAAGAGGGCAATACGCCGAGGAATAAAATGTAAGCCAGCAACTTCAGCGACAATAAGTCCCGGACTTCAGTGGCATTGGTTTCGGCAAAGTTGCGAAACATGCCGGCATCGATCAAGACCCCATACTGACCCATGAAATACGCCACACCGGCACTGATCAGGAACATCAGGGTCAACAGCGGTTTGAACAGCGGACGCACGGCCAGCAAGGTCAGGACGATGTTGAATGCGCAGAGAATCATCACGCCGAACGCCACCCGCATGCCAATGCCCTGGGCATCGCTGCTGGTGATTTCGAACAGGTGTTGCCAGAGCACGGAATTGAATCCCGCCAACAATAACGCGCTGGCAATCAACGTCACCCATTCCGGGCGCACGGCTTTGATTTTAAACATGAGAGGTCTGCAGATTCCTGAAGTAAGTGACGCCCGCCAGGAACGAATTATTCTTTGCTGACGACAGCACAAACTTTAAGCAGACCGGTATCAATTTTTCGTGAAAAAGAAGCCAACAAATAGTTGGCTTCAAGGTCTTGCCGTGGCTCAGGCCTGGTGCAGGTACCAGCGCCAGTCCTGCTCGCCAACTTCGCCCATGAACTGGCGGTACTCGGCACGCTTGACCGCCAGGTACACGCCGAGGAATTCGGGGCCAAAGGCATCGCGCGCCCAGGACGAGTTTTCCAGCGCGCGCAGGGTGGTCAGCCAATCGGTGGGCAGCAATTCCTTGGCCTGGGCGTAGCCATTGCCTTCGACCGGAGCGCCGGGGTCGCGCTGTTCGCGAATACCGCGATGGATGCCGGCCAGAATCGCCGCTGCCGCTAGATACGGGTTGGCATCGGCGCCGCAAATGCGGTGCTCGATGTGCCGGGAAAACGCCGGGCCACCGGGCACCCGCAGGCTCACGGTGCGGTTGTCGACGCCCCAGGTGGCTGCCAGCGGCGCGTAGCTGTTGCTCTGGAAGCGACGATAGGAGTTGGCGTTGGGGCAGAACAGCAGCAGCGAGTCGAGCAAGGTGCTGAGCATGCCGCCCACCGCGTGACGCAGCAACGGCGTGCCATCCGCCGCTTCGCTGGCGAACAGGTTGTTGCCGTGCTCATCGGCAATGCTCACGTGCATGTGCATGCCGGTGCCGGCCAAGTCGTCAAATGGCTTGGCCATAAAGCACGCGCTCATCCCGTGCTTGTGCGCCACGCCCTTGACCAGGCGCTTGTAACGCACCGCCTCATCCATCGCCTGCAGTGCATCGCTGCGGTGCTCTAGGGTGATTTCCACCTGGCCCGGGGCGTACTCGGAAATCGCCGTGCGTGCTGGAATCCCCTGGAGTTTGCAGGCGCTGTAGAGGTCGGCGAGGAAAGGTTCGATCTGCTCCAGCTCACGCAGGCCGTAGACCTGGGTCGAGCGCGGTCGACCCCCGTCGACGTCCCGCGCCGGTTGGGGTCGGCCGTGGCTGTCGCGTTGTTGATCGAGCAGGTAGAACTCCAGCTCGGCCGCCATCACCGGGTAATAGCCGTCGGCCTTGAGCCCGTCGATGACCTTGACCAGCAACTGCCGGGGATCGGCGATGGTCGCCGGCATACCCTCTTCGGGGTGCATGCTGACCTGCACCGCCGCCGTCGGAATCTGCCGCCACGGCATGCGCTGCAAGCTGCCGCTGAGGGGGTAGGCGCGACAATCGATGTCACCCACCTCCCAGACCAGCCCGGAGTTTTCCACGTCGTCGCCATTGATGGTCAGGCCGAGAATGGTGCTGGGCAACGGCCGCCCGCTTTGATAGACCGCCAGCAGTTCATCGCGGTGCAACAACTTGCCCCGGGGCACGCCGTTGTTGTCGAGGATGAACAACTCGAACATCTCGATATCGGGGTTGGCTTGCAGAAAATCAGTGGCTTCTTGCAGGGAGGCAAAGGGACTCATGGGAACGCTCGTATTTCCAGGTCAGGCAGGCGCACAGGCACCGCCAGTCAGGCCCCGGCGCAATACCGGGACCGCTTGAAGTGAATCAACGGGAAATACGAACATCCGGTGGACGCGCATGGCGACAATGCCACAGCGCCCAGAAGGCCAGTTGCGAAGGCAGGGCTGACAGGTCCATAAGCTCAATCGCGGAACACAGAGGCTGAGCAGCGTCACATGTGAGGAAGCGTCGTTAAATTCAGGTTTGAAGGAGTTTGGTTGTGGATGAACTAAACATTGCCCGGCGCCGCTTCTTCTCAGACTTGAAATCCCCCTGTGGGAGCGGGCCTGCCCGCGATGCGATCTCCCGGACATAGCAAGCCAGTTAACGATTCCCCCGATTTAATTTCTAAATCCCGCCCCGGACTTTCTGATTTGCTGTCCCCTCCTCCAAACGGCCTAATCCAGACTTCGTTGATCAAGGCCCGTTTATGGAAAATGTACGCTCCACCTCCCGCCCCGCCGTCTGGCTCATGCTCGCCGTGGTTCTGGTCGCGCTGAACCTGCGTCCGTCGATGGCCGCCGTCGGTCCGTTGCTCTCGGGTATCCGCACTGACATTCCCCTGAGTTTCAGCCTCGCTTCGCTGCTGACCATGCTGCCGGTGATGGCGATGGGGCTGGCGATGTTTTTGGGTCTGGCGGTCAGTCGGCGCCTGGGTGAGCATCGCACGGTGGTCTGGTCGCTGTTGATCATCGCTGTGGCCACTGCATCAAGGCTGTTTCTCGATTCGGCCGTGGAGCTGATTCTCAGCGCGGTACTGGCCGGCATCGGCATTGCGTTGATTCAGGCGCTGATGCCGGCGCTGATCAAGTCGCGCTTTCGCGACAACGTCTCGCTGTTCATGGGCCTGTACGTCACCTCGATCATGGGGGGTGCGGCCATTGCCGCTTCGTTTGCGCCGCTGGTGATGGCGCGCACTGGAAGCTGGCGCATTGGCCTGGCGATCTGGGCGGCGCTGGCGGTGGCGGCGTTGCTGTTCTGGTACGCGCAGCGCTCAGCCCTGCCGACGCCTGCAGCCAGCTCGCAGGTCAAGAGCACCTTCGCCGGCAATGCCCGCGCCTGGCTGCTGGCAATCTTCTTCGGCCTCGGCACGGCGTCCTACACCTGCGTACTGGCCTGGCTGGCGCCCTATTACGCGGAGCAAGGCTGGAGCGAACAGGACGCCGGCCTGCTCCTGGGTTTCCTCACCGCCATGGAAGTGGTCTCCGGGTTGCTAACCCCGGCCCTGGCCAACCGCAGCCGCGACAAACGCCTGGTGCTGGTGATTCTGCTGAGCCTGATCGTCGTCGGCTTCGTTGGCCTGATACTCAGCCCACACGCCCTCAGCCTGCTGTGGACAAGCCTGTTGGGCCTGGGCATTGGCGGTCTGTTCCCAATGAGCCTGATCGTCAGCCTCGACCACCTCGACAACCCGCAGCGTGCCGGCGGCCTGACCGCGTTCGTGCAAGGCATCGGTTACCTGATCGCCGGGATCTCGCCGCTGCTCGCCGGAATGATCCGTGACCTGTCGGGCAGCTTCGAATGGGCCTGGTGGTCGCTGACGGCGGTGATGCTGGTGATGATCCTGATGGCCTTGCGCCTCAATCCACGGTATTACGCCCGGCACATCACCTGAGCGCCCCCACCCAAAATCTTGACCACATGCGTTAGCATCGCCGGTTCAGGTCTGCGCCGTTCATGGGCAGACCGCTGAACGAGACGGTGTGAATGCTCAACAGTAACGTGCTGCGCAAACTCGACATGCAAGACCTGATGGTCTTCGTTGCGGTGTACCGACAAGGCAACCTGACCGAGGTCGCCGAGGCACTCAGTGTCAGTCAGTCGACGGCGAGTTACTGCCTGAAGAAGTTGCGCAACAGTTTCGCCGACGAGTTGTTCATCACCACCCGCACCGGCATGCAAGCGACGCCCAGAGCCGCCGACATGTACCCCCATGTGCTGCAAATCATCGAAAGCCTCAACCGTTGCCATGCCGGGGTCCAGGCCTTCGATCCGACGCGCCAGGCGGTGACCTTCAACCTGTGTGCACCGGAGTATTTCGAGCACCTGTTGTTGCCGCGCCTGCTGCAGTACTTCGCCGCGCTCGACTGGCCGGTGACCATTAATGTGCACAAGCTCGAAGCCGACATCCCCGCCGACGCATTGCGCGATGGCAGCATCGACCTGGTGATCGGCTTCGGCCCGAACTTTCACCCAAGCCATGGCGAGTTCCGATCGCAGGTACTGCTCGAAGACGAACTGGTCTGTGTGGTCGACAAAGGCACCCTGCCCGCGACTTCGCCCATGAGCCTGAAGGACTTTGCCGAGCGCCGGCACGTGTACCCCACGCCCTGGACCTCCAGCACCAACATGGTCGATGGCTGGCTCGCGCAGCGGGACCACAAGCGTCAGGTGGTGGCCCGCGCCAATAGCTATGGCGCAGCGTTGAAGCTGATCGCCGGCACCGACTACATCCTCGCCATGCCGAGACGCATCCAGCAAGCAATCGCCACAGCACCGATGTTCGGCCACTGCGCCGCGCCGCAGGGTTTGCCGGGTTTCAGCCTGGACATGCTATGGAGCCCAACCCGCGAGTCGGACAGCGCCAACCGCTGGTTACGCGAACAGGTGATCAAGGCCTGCACCGCGCAGGAGCAGGCCTGAGGAGAAATCAGCGGCCGATGGCGACCTTGTTGTAAGTCTCGCGATCGTTGTCGAGCACTTCCACGGACAACTGCACCTCGACCCCGGCCGGCCATGGGCCCAGGTCCTGAAGAATCGCCAGCAGGCTTTGCGATAACTGGTTTTTGACTTCCGTCGAACGACCACTGAGCATCGACAGGTACAGCGCGACAAATCCGCGCTCACCGATACCGGTGCCGACCCGGTAAGTATCCAGCTTGATTGCCCGGCTCTTGATGTCGAACTCATCGCCGAAATGCCCCGAGGCAACTAGCGCCTGGTTGAAACGCAGCAACGCTACATCGACGTTGAGCTCTGGCAGGTTGGCGGTGTATTCCATGTGCAGGTGGGGCATTGCAGTCTTCCTTGTGGTGACGCTCAAAGGGCGCTAGATATACCACGCTGCCACCTCCCGTTCCATGCGGGAAATCCTTAGGCTGCGGGTTTGTCGCGATCGCTCATGAAGGCTTCCAGACGCGAGCGCAGCCAGCGTTCGGCCGGGTCGGTGTCGACGTGGCTGAGCCAGACCATCGACAGGTCGAGGGTCGGGGTCTTGAACGGGAACGGTTCCTTGAACAGTTGCCCAGAAGCGGCCATGGCAGTCGCGGTGTAATCCGGCAGGCTGGCGATCAGGTCAGTGCCGGCGAGCAAGGCCGGCAAGGCGCTGTATTGCGGCACCGAGAGCACTACCTGGCGCGTGCGGCCGATCTCCGCCAGCCACTCATCAGCAAAGCCGCTGACGTTGGCCGTGTGCGACACCAGCACGTGCGGGCGGGCGCAATATTCATCGAGGGTCAGCGGGGTATCGGAAGCATCGGCGCGTAGGATGCTCGGCTGGATATGCCGCAGCAACTTGCGCTTGGCATTGGCCGGCAGGCCACGAGTCTGGCTGATGCCGACGGTAATATCGCCGGACGCCAACAGGTCGGGGATGCGCCAATAGTCGACATGCTGGACCACGAACACCACCTGCGGCGCCTCCTTGCGCAAGGCACTCAGGAGCGGCGGCAGCAAACCGAATTCAACGTCATCGGACAGGCCGATGCGGAAGGTCATGGTGCTGCTCAACGGATCGAAATCGCGAGTCAGGCTCAGGGCCGAGGACAGAGCGTCGAGCGCCGGGGACAGGTGCTGGATCAACTCTTCAGCGCGGGCCGTCGGCTCCATGCGGTGGCCGACGCGAATGAACAGCGGATCGTTGAGCATGGTCCGCAGGCGATTGAGCGCCGAGCTGATGGTGGGCTGGCCGAGAAAGAGTTTTTCCGCCGCTCGGGTGACGTTGCGCTCGAGCATCAGCGTTTCGAACACCACCATTAGATTGATGTCGGCCTTGCGCAGTTCATTGCGATTCATCTACCGCCCCCACTCTCCATGACTGGCGCCAGTTTAGGGAGCCACGAGGCGCGGCGTCCATCGACAATGGCGCTGGATCAGGTCGGCGCGTTTAAAAAAACGCTTCGATGACAGCCGCGTCGTACAGGCTTTTCCTTTTTTTCCGCAGCGTCTGGCGCGCGCAAAAATCGTCGTTACCCTGAGTCCGATTTCGTCGCATTTGCCCGAAACAAACACGACTCAAGGAGCCCTACCATGGCCAGAGACAAAGCCAAAGATGACCTGCATTTCAACTGCAGCCAGAAGCACGAGACGGACTATGTGGCCGGTCTGTACCCGGAAAAACACAAGCAGGATGTCAAGGACCTGCTGAGCAAGGCGTGCAAGGAGAACACCCTGAAAAACTCCACCCACAAACAGGTGTATGCGCTGATTGAGCTGGAGTTGGGGCATAAGCTGGCTTAAAAAAACGACGCCACACCATTGTGGGAGCGCGCTTGCCCGCGAAGAACGTCAACGATAACGCGGACATTCAGGATGTCCGCGGTGTCCTTGAATTCTTCGCGAGCAGGCTCGCTCCTACAGGGGGGAGGTGTGAGGTTCAGACGCGGGCTTTAAGCCCATCGATGAACCCGGCAATCCGCCCACAGGCATCACTCAGCGCCGCATCGGAGACGGTGAACGAGATCCGCACAAAGCCCGTGGTACTGGCGCCAAAGGCACTGGCATCAAGCACCGAGACGCCGGTGGCGCGGAACAGCTGCCAGGCAAAATCAGTACTCGACAGCCCGGTCTCACGCACATCCACCAGCATGAACATGCCAGCCTCAGGCACCTTGCACTTGAGCAGCGGCACGTTGCGCAAACCTTCGACCACCAGATCCCGACGCCGGCGATACAGCTCGCGGGCGTGACCCACGACCTGCTCGTCCAGTTCCAGCGCCTTCAAAGCCGCCGCCTGAATAAACCCCGGCAAGCCGTAGAGCATGCACAGCAGCAGGTTATCCAGATGGCCGATCAACTCTTTCGGGCCGACCACCCAGCCCACGCGCCAGCCGGTCATGGCGTGGGATTTCGACAGGCTGTTAAGCACCACCGTGCGTTCGGTCATGCCTTCCAGGGTCGCCACGCTCTGGTGTGGACGGTCGTAGGTCAACTGGCCGTAGACTTCGTCACTGATCACCCACAGGTTATGGCGCTGGGCGACCAAGGCCACGGCTTCCAGCTCTTCGCGGGTGTAAACGTTGCCGGTGGGGTTGTTCGGCGTTGCCAGGGCGATGCCACGGGTCTTGTCAGTGATCACCGCTTCGATCGCCGCCAGGGTCAGGCGGAAATCGTTTTCCGCCGGCTGGGCAATCGGCACCAGACGTGCGCCGCTGGCCTGGATGCTCGCTTCGTACGTCAGGTACATCGGCGCCGGCACCAGCACTTCATCGCCAGCCTCGAACAGGCACATGGCGACCGAGTACAAGCCGTTCTGCGCACCCGCCACCAACGCCACGTTCTCGGCGGACACCGGCTGCTCGAGTAACACGCTCTGCTTGGCGGCAATCGCCTCGCGCAGAGCCGGGCGGCCGATCACGTGGCAGTAGTGGGTATCGCCCTCGTTCAAGGCCTGCACCGCCGCCGCGCAAATCTCGTCGGCGGTGGCGAAATCCGGATCGCCAATGCTCAGCACGATCGCATCTTCACCACGCTCCTGCGCATCGCAGGCGGCGTAGTGAATGTCCCAGGCGGTGACGGTTTCACCGCTGATGCGCTGGACCATGGACGAATATTTCATGTGAAACTCCTTGTGAGCCCTCGGGCCGAGGTTTCAATAACCTTGAAGTCAGGCCTGACGTTGGGGCGTCTTGCCGATACGGGCAAAGCCTTGTTCGATCACGATCGCCAGAATGATGTAGATCACCGCGACCACCAGCAGCGGTTCATAGACCCGCAACGTTTGCGCACGTACCAGGTTCGCCGCGCCGAGCAGGTCGGTCACCGCGACCGTCGAGGCCAGCGCCGTGGCCTTGAGCAACATCACGCTTTCGCCTGCGAGGGTCGGCCGCAACATCTGCAACGCCCGTGGCATCCACACCCGCCGCAGCACCAGCCACGGGCGCATGCCATAGGCCCGGCCCGCTTCCAGCTCGCCACGCGGCACCGCGCGCAAACCGCCACGCAGCACTTCGCCGACGTAGGCCGACACACTCAGGGTCAGGGCAAACGCAACGTACCAGAAACCTTCACGCAAGTAAGGCCAGAACATACTGCCGCGAATCAACGGGAAGGTGGCGAACAGGCTGCCCACGCCGTAGTAAAGCACGTAGATCTGCACCAGCAAGGGCGTGCCACGCAGGACACTGGTGTAGAACCGCAGGCCGTTGGCCAGAAACGGATTCTTCGACAAACGCCCCAGGGCCACGCCAATCGCCATCAGGAAACCGAAGAACCCCGAGATCAACAGCAACTGGAGCGTCAGCCCCAGGCCCCTGACCAATTCATTGTAAAAACTGCTTATCCATTGAAAGTCCATCACCGCCCTTCCCTATGAGTGCCGTGGCATCCAGCGTTCGAAGCGCACTTCGACCTGCCGGAAGACCGAACTGGAGACCAGCGTGATCAGGTAATAGAACGCCGCGACCGCCAGGTAAAACAGCAAGTAGTGCTTGGTCGAGGCCGCTGCCTGGCGGCCGGCGGTCAGCAGTTCGCTGTAGCCGACCACGCTGATCAGCGCGCTTTCCTTGACCAGCACCAGCCACAGGTTGGACAGCCCGGCGATAGCGAACGGCAGCATGCTCGGCAGGATCACCCGGCGCACCAGCATCAACCGGTTGATGCCATAAGCGCGTGCCGCCTCGATCTGGCCATGGGGAATCGACTCGATGGCGCCACGGATGATTTCACCCGAATAGGCGCCCTGAACGATGCCAAGCACCACCACCGCCGCCATGAAACCGTTGATCTCGACCGCCGGTTGGCCGAGCGCGGCCATGGTCAGGTTGATCAGGTCGGCGCCGGCGTAATACAGCAACAGGATCAGCAGCAATTCCGGCACCGCGCGGTACAGGGTGGTGTACCAATTGGCACAGACCACCATCCAGCGCGGCCCCTTGAGCTTGACCATGGCCACGATCAAACCGATCGACAATCCCAGGACGAAGGCGCCCAGGGAAATACCCAGGGTTTTCACCATGCCCTCGGCCAGGGCCTGCAGCCAACCGTCAGCAAAAAACAGCCGGGAAATTTCAGTAACAGTCATGCGCACACCTTCGCTGGGTTTGCTTGATACAGCGGATCACTCAAGGGCCGAGATATCGGTCTTGAAGTAGCGCTGTTGAATCTTCTGGTAGGTGCCGTCGTCACGCAGCGCTTGCAGCGCCACGTTCAAACGCTCACGCAGGGCGTCGTTGCCCTTGCGCACGCCAGCGCCGACGCCTTCACCGAACAACGGATCGAGGGGCGCCACACCCTTGCTGGCGAGCATGGAGTTTTCCGGCTGGTCGAGCAGCGGTTCGACCACCAACTGGTCGCCGAGCATGATGTCGATACGGCCGCTGCGCAGGTCGGAGAGGATGTCGTCCTGATCGTTGTAGTAACGAATGGTCGAGGTCGCGCCGTAGTACTTCTTGACGAACGCCGAGTGAGTGGTCGAGCCCTGCACGCCGATGATCTTGCCCTTCAGGCCTTCCGGGGTGGCTTCCAGCGGCAGCGCGCTTTCGCCGATCCACAGGGCGCGAGTGAAGAAATACGGCTGGGTGAAATCGATCACCTGCTGGCGCTCGGGGGTGATCGACAGCGAGTTGAGGACCACGTCCACCTGCTGCGATTTAAGGGCTGGAATCAGACCGTCCCAGGACATTTCATTGAGGGTGCAATCGGCCTGCATACGTGCACAGACGGCGGTGATCATCTCCGGCTCGAAACCGCTCCAGTCGCCCTTGCCGCTCTTGAACGAGAACGGCGGATAGGGTTCCAGGGCGATGCCGAACACCAGTTTGTCAGCGGCCACGGCGCTGCTCGCGATAGCGGCCAGGACGCAGGCTTGCAGGGTAACCAACAGAGTTTTTTTCATGCAGGGGTGCCTCTTTCAGGTTGTTGTTATCGAGGTTGAAAAAACCGGCGCGATTACCCGCGGTTATCCTGGGCCATCACAAACTGCCGGCAGCGCTCGCTGCGCGGATCCAGCAACACCTGCTGCGGCGTCCCCTCTTCCTCGACCCGTCCCTGGTGCAGGTAAATCACCTTGCTCGACACGTCACGGGCGAAAGCCATTTCGTGGGTCACCAGGATCATGGTCCGGCCTTCTTCGGCGATGCCCTGGATCACTCGCAACACTTCGCCCACCAGCTCAGGATCGAGGGCCGAGGTCGGCTCGTCGAACAGCATCACTTGCGGACGCATGGCCAGGGCGCGGGCAATCGCCACGCGCTGTTGCTGGCCGCCGGAAAGGAACGCCGGATAGACATTGCGCTTGTCGATCAGGCCGACTTTTTCCAGCAAGTGTTCGGCATGGGCGGTGGCCTCTTTGCGGTCCTCACCGAGCACATACACCGGTGCTTCGATGACGTTCTCCAGCACCGTGCGATGGGGCCACAGGTTGAAACTCTGGAACACCATGCTCAGCCGCGTGCGCAGGCGCTCGACCTGACGCGGGTCGGCGACCTGCGCCTCGCCGTGGCGCCCGGTCTTCAGCTTTACCTGTTCACCATTGATCCGCAGGCTGCCGCTGCAGGGGATTTCCAGCAGGTTGATGCAACGCAGCAAAGTACTTTTGCCCGAGCCGCTGGAGCCGATCAGCGAGACCACCTCGCCCTCTTTGGCGCGCATCGAAATGCCCTTGAGCACGTGGTGATCGGCGTAGCTTTTATGCAGGTCGTCGATGGCGACGACGGCGGTGTCCGCCTCGGGCTGCGGGATGTTGACGTTGGTCAGTGCTTGCACGTCTGGTTCCTCGAATTCTTGTTGTTTCGGTACGCAGGGCTGACGCTGGGATCACTCGTCCTCGCGCGCCGGGATCCACCATTCCTCACCGCGCACGGTGCTGATGTACTCCGGCCAGCGGAAACGGTGCGGAGCCTGGAAGTCGCTGGGCAGCAACGGTGCCTGCCAGTGTTCGCCGCCGATGCCACCGCCGGTGCGCTGGTCGAATTCGGCCTTGGCGGCGGCCAGCAGATCCTCGTTGCAGAACAGATCGAGCAACGTGGTGGCGATGGTTTTCGAGGCGACGTCGATCATTGGGTCGATGGTCTGCGCAATGCCGCCGAGGGCATTCGAGACCCAGTCCGGGTAGACGTGACCGGCCGGCGCAGCAAGCATCGGCCGCGCCACCAGCAAGCGCACGGTCGGGCAATGCCAGGTGTATTCCGGGTAGTCGTCGGAGGTCAGGTATTTCTGCCAGGCCGGCATTTGCAGGCGCATCTGCCGTTCGCACTCCTGCGGATCGATCAGTTGTTCGATGGCTGGCAGAAAGGGTTCGGCCATCGGTTCCAGGCCCAGGTTGACCTGGATTTCCCGGGCGATTTCACAGGCTTCCAGCCCCCACTGCGGCGCGCCGATGGCGGCCAGATTGTCGTAGGTGGACTGGGCCAGGACGTGGTTGGCCAGGCCGCCACGGGACTTGCAGACCCAGGTCTTTTTCCACTGGCAACCGGTGGCCATCGCCGCAGCGGCGGCGTTGTTGTCCATCACCGAAGAAATGGTCTCGGCCTGCTCGATCGAGTCGCAGCGCAGCAGGTACTGGATCTGCGACAAGTGTGGCGGCAGGTTGTCGGCCGTGGCCTGGCCGGCGGTGAGGATGGCTTCGTTGTAGCTCCACAGCCCGGTGAACGGCAGGGTCGAACGGCGCAGGCTTTCGTTGAGGTTGTAGAAGTGCATCAGCGCATCGTTGGCCCCCGGCGCGCGGGCGGCCAGGTGATTCTGCGGGATCGGGCTGTAGCGGTCGGCGGCGATCCAGTTCTCCGGGTCTTCGCAGGTGAAGCTATAGATGTAGGCGTAGGCGATCCCGCAATGGGTGTCCCAGGTGGTGGTGTTGTTCAGCGGCAGCATGTAGGTCGGGTGGAAGCTGATCGCCGCGTCGAGGTTGTCGTAGTAACCCTTGGCGGCGTGGACCGGCTTCGACGCCCGAAGTTTTTCCGCCGGCTCGCCGAAGAAGCGGATGGTGCCCTGGATACCGAATTCGAGCATCGCCGCCTTGGCCGCCAGCACCCCGCCGAGGGCACTGATGCCCAGCGCCGAATGCGGGTCGGTATGACCCGGGGCGAAGCGTGACAGGCCATCGCGCGGCATTTTGCGGGTGGTCGCGGCCTGGCAGTTGCCGGGCACCGCGTCGTATTCGGCGTAGGTCGCCAGCACCGGACCGTCGCCATTGCTGAAGGTGGCGCAGAAGGCCGTCGGCATGCCGCCGCTGCCTTCTTCAACGGTGAAACCTTCCTTGCGCAGCCGTTCGACGTACCAGGCGCAGGATTTGTATTCACGAAACGCCGGCTCCGCGTAGTGCCAGATAATCTGGTGCCAGTCGGACAATTGCTGGCGGTGCTGGTCGATCCATTTGCGGGCAAATCTTTTCTGCAATTCCATGCGACTTTTTCCCAAGGGTTCGGCGGAGGCTGCTCAGGCAGACAGGAAGGCGGCGGCGTCGAGTTCCAGCAGCACCGGCTGACGGGTGTCGACGAGACCCGCGAGCACTTCACGCAACTGCTCGCGGCTGCTGATCGACAGGTGCTGCACGTGGCAGGACTTGGCCAGCGCTGCGAAGTCCGGTGGCAGGATGTCGACGCCCAATGGCGGGATATCGCGCGCGGTCATGTAGTCGCGAATCTCGGCGTAGCAGTGGTTGTTCCACAGCACCACGATCACCCCGGCCTGGGCTTCACGGGCGGCGATCAGTTCGGCACTGGAGAACTGCACGCCACCGTCGCCAACCACCGCCAGCACCGGACGCTCCGGCATCGCCAATTTGGCGCCAATCGCCGCCGGCAAGCCGTAGCCGAGGGTGCCGAAACCGGTGCCGGCGTTGAACCAGCTATTGGCTTGCGGCGCCCGGTAGCCGAGTGCGCCCTGATACACCGGCTGCGTCGAGTCGCCGACCACAATCGGCGCCGGCAGGCTGTCGCGCAGGGTGTCGAGCATCTGCTGCATGACGTTCTGTTTGTGGCTCCAACTGCTGCGCTCGGCGGCATTGGTGCGGGCTACGCTGAGGCTCGGCCAGTCGCTGACCTGAGTGTCGGACAGGCCATTCAACAGCGCTTGCAAGCCCAGTCCGGCATCGCCCAGCAGGCCAACGTCGGCACGGGTGGCGCCGAGGATTTGCAGCGGATCGATGTCCAGGCGAATCAGCGGCGCGTTCAACGCCAATGGCCCGAGGCCGAAAAAGTCGTAGTCGGTTTCACCCAGCTCGGTGCCCACCGCGAGGACCACATCGGCTTCGCCGAACAGTGCCCGGCCGTGTGCCGACGATTGCACACCGTCGAGCAACAAAGGGTGTTCCGGCGCCAGCAAGCCACGGGCATTGGTGGTCAGCGCGACGGGGGCCTGCAGACGCTCGGCCAGTGCCTGCAACGCCTGGCCCGCACGCCGCGCACCGCCACCGGCGAGGATCAGCGGCTTGCGTGCCGCTGCCAGCAATTGCAACGCCGCGTCGATGTTCGCGGCGGCCGGCGCCGGGGCTTGCGGCAAGTTGCGTGGACGCAAATCGAGACCATCGGCCGGCATCTCGAGTACGTCGAGAGGAATTTCGATGTGCACCGGACGTGGACGCGCGCAGTTGAACAACGCGAAGGCACGGGCCAGCACTTCCGGCAGCTCCTGCGGCCGCTGCAGGGTATGGCTGAAGGCGCAGACCCCGGCGACTACTGCACGTTGATCGGGCATTTCGTGCAGGTAGCCATGACCCAGGCGCTGATGCTCGCGGCGGCTGGTGGTGGAGATCACCAGCATCGGGATCGAGTCGGCGTAGGCCTGGCCCATGGCGGTGAGAATGTTGGTCATGCCAGGGCCGGTGATGATGAAGCACACCCCCGGTTTGCCGCTGGCGCGGGCATAGCCGTCGGCCATGAAACCGGCGCCCTGCTCATGGCGTGGGCTGATGTGGCGCAGCGAACTGCCGTGCAGTCCGCGATACAGTTCGACGGTGTGCACGCCGGGAATGCCGAACACCGACTCCACACCGTAGCCTTCGAGTAACTGGACGAGCGCCTGGGCACAGCTGGTCATGCGAGCACCTCTTTATTCTTATGATGAGGCAGGCGTATCCCTGCCTGTTTCGAGGGCTCTAGTATTGGTGACAAAACAATTACATCAATCGAAATAAATTTGCGCCTTTGTCCAATTTAATTGAACAAAAGCTACCCCTCACGCAGGGGCGAAAGGATCATCTGGCTCACCAGTGACGGGCAAATTATTCGATTGTGGGGGGCGTGAACTTTCATAAAGATGCAACGCTCGACCTGACAAGGAGCGCCCCATGCGCGTGCACCATCACCCCTTGCTGACCCGCACGCCCTGCACCCGGCGTGAATTGATCAGCCTGCATTACGGTCAGGCCGGTGGCGCCGGCAAGGTCTACCTGCAAGCCAGCCTGCACGCCGACGAACTGCCAGGCATGCTGGCGTTGCATCACTTGCGGCAACTGCTCGACGCCGCCGAGTCGCGTGGTGAGATCCTCGGCGAAATCGTCCTGGTGCCGATCGCCAATCCGATCGGCCTGGAACAGACCCTGATGCACGACGCCATGGGCCGTTTCGATTTCAACAGTGGCGAGAACTTCAACCGGCGATACCCGGACCTGGCCTCGATGATCGTCGAAAGCATCAACGACGAGTTGGGCAGCGATGCGCTGGAGAACCGCCGGATCATTCGCCAGGCGATGGTCGAAGCCCTGCAATGCCTGCAGCCGGGCAGCGAAATCGACTCCCTGCGCCAGGCACAACTACTGCTGGCGGTGGATGCCGATTTTGTCCTCGACCTGCATTGCGATGCCCAGGCAGTAGTCCATCTGTACGGCGAGACGCCCTACCGGGACGAGCTCGCCCCCCTCGCCCGCTACATCGGCGCCCAGGCCACGTTGCTGGCTAGCGGGACCGGCGCCGGATCATTCGACGAAGCCTGCGGCCAGCCCTGGTGGCGATTGGCGCAACACTTTGAAGGCCGCTTCCCGATACCGTCCGGCTGCGTGGCTGCCACCGTCGAACTGCGTGGCGAAGCGCAAGTAGAGCATCCACTGGCCCGCCACGACGCCGCCGCGCTCTACGCCTTCCTGCAACACCGAGGAATCCTCGCCGGGACTGCGCCGCCGCTACCGGCCCTGCTCCACCCCATCACCCCCTTCGACGGCTCCCTGACCCTGCGCGCCCCGTGCGCCGGGCTGGTGGTGTTCCTGCACAGCCCGGGCGCCTGGATCGAGCGCGATCAACCGGTGGTCCACCTCATTGACCCCATCAGCGGTACGACCCAGGTGGTGTGTAGCACCACGAGTGGGGTGATGTACATGCGCAGCGCCATCCGCTTTGCCGCAGCGGGAGTGGAGTTGTGCAAGGTGGCGGGGGCGGTGCCGTTGGCGGGTGGGGTGGTGGTTTCAGCGTGAAGCCAAAAAATATTGAGTCACTACGAGTCTTCTGTGGATACGAGCCGGGCGGCGATCCGAATGCCCACTGGAGAAACGTCGCGCGTTTGAGACCTTCGCGAGCAAGCTCGCTCTACAAGGATGAGTAGGCCTTAGCTACGCTGGCAGGCCACGAAGATTAAAAAGCGCACAACGAAAAAGCCCCCGCGCTTTTCAGCGACGGGGGCTTTTTCTGTGTAATGGCGGAGAGATAGGGATTCGAACCCTAGGTACCGGTGAAGGTACAACGGATTTCGAATCCGTCCCATTCGGCCACTCTGGCATCTCTCCAACGGCGCGAATCATAACAGCACGGTCACCGAAAGCAAGCCCTCTGGTGAATTTTTTTCCGTGCTATCAGATGCTTGCGTCGATTACAGCGGTACGCCAAGGCGGTTGGCGACTTCTTCGTAGGCTTCGATGACGTCACCCAGGCCCTGACGGAAGCGGTCCTTGTCCATCTTCTTGCCGGTGGCCTTGTCCCACAGGCGGCAGCCGTCCGGGCTGAATTCGTCGCCGAGGACGATGGAGCCGTCGTGGAATACGCCGAATTCAAGTTTGAAGTCGACCAGCAGCAGGCCGGCGTCGTCGAACAGTTTGCTCAGGACTTCATTGACCTTGAGCGACAGTTCTTTCATGCGCACCAGTTGCTCGGCAGTGCCCCAACCGAACGCCACAACGTGGGATTCGTTGATGAACGGGTCGCCCTTGGCGTCGTCCTTGAGGAACAGTTCGAAGGTGTAAGGGTTGAGCTTCATGCCCTCCTCCACACCCAGGCGCTTGACCAGGCTGCCGGCGGCGTAGTTACGCACGACGCATTCAACCGGGATCATGTCCAGCTTTTTGACCAGGCACTCGTTGTCGCCCAGCAGTTTGTCGAATTGGGTCGGTACGCCGGCCGCTTCGAGTTTCTGCATGATGAAGGCGTTGAACTTGTTGTTCACCATGCCTTTGCGATCGAGTTGTTCGATGCGCTTGCCGTCGAACGCCGAAGTGTCGTTGCGAAACAGCAGGATCAAGCGGTTGGCGTCGTCGGTCTGGTAAACCGACTTGGCTTTGCCGCGGTAGAGTTCTTCACGTTTTTCCATGATGGGCTCCGCTTGCTAAGTAGATGGGCTAGGCGATGTGTCGCCAGTCGAGCCCTGAATCTTGATCGGCCAGTTGCAGCCAGTCCGGGTCGCACCCGAGGGTGTCGACAAAACATTGCCGGGCCAGCTGCGGCAGGTTGTTCTTGCTGCTCAGATGGGCCAGTACCAGGTGTTGCAGGTCTTTCCAGCCCAACTCGGACACCAGGAATGCCGCCTGGTGGTTGTTCAAATGTCCCAGTTCGCCACCCACCCGCTGCTTGAGAAAGGTCGGGTAGTGACCACGCGCCAGGCGGTCTCGGCAATGGTTGGACTCGATCATCAACGCATCGAGGTCCTTGTAGCCGTCCAGCACGGTCGCGCAATACGAACCCAGGTCGGTGAGCAGGCCAAACCGCCGCGTGCCGTCACTGAAGACGTATTGCGTCGGTTCCCGTGCATCATGGGCCACGGCGATCACGCCGATGCTCAGCCCGCCGATCTGCAACTGTTCACCTCCAGCCACGAACCCTGCCGGTTCTACCGGCTTGCGCATCCCGCGCAAGGTGCCACGGCTGAGGTAAACGGGAATATTGTAGCGCCGAGACAGCAAACCCACGCCATGCACGTGGTCGGCATGTTCGTGGGTTACCAGTATCGCGCTCAGCTGCGTCGGGCATACACCCAGGCGCAGCAGGCGTTTTTCGGTTTCCCGCAGGGAGAAACCACAATCGACCAGGACACAGGTGTCGTCACTGGCTATCAGCGTGCCGTTCCCTTGGCTACCGCTGCCGAGAACGGCAAAACGCATTCGATCAGCCCAGGTTGTCCTGAATCACGCCCAACACTTTGCGCGCCACTTCAGCCGGCGCCACGGTGTTGATGTCTTTTTCCACGGTGACCTGGACGTTCTCGCCGACCTTGCTCAGGCGTACCTGATAACGCTCGGCGCGCGCCTCGACTTCTTCCTTGGCTGGAGAGCTGCCGAACAGGCTCGCGAAGAAGCCAGGCTTCTCGTTTTTCTTCTCGGCTTTTTCCGCCAGGTTGATGTAGTAGAGGCCCAGGCTGCGGTTGATGTCTTCAACGCGCCACTCACCCTGCTCCAGCGCACGGCCAACGCTCGACCAGGCGCGGTCGAGGTCGTTGCCGACGTTGAGCACCGGGTTGCCGCTGCCGTCTTCGATCAGGCTGACGCGGCTTGGAGTGTCGAAATCACGCGAGGCGAGCATCGAGACCGACCCGCCCTTCTCGGAGATGCGGCTCATGCTGGCCAGCATGTCGTCGACCAGCGCGGCATCGAGACCGGTATTGACCGAGCGATTGGTGAATGCGACGTCATCCGTGCTGCCAGCAGGACGCTCGGCGCTGACGACGTAGACTTCACTGGTGTTGCGCTGCACGCCAGGCTCGACGCGTACCCGTACTCGGGTCTCGGCATCAGCCGCGACGCCAGCACTGGCCAGGCGCTTGGCCATTGCCGCCGACAGCTCGTCGGAACGCTGCCAGGTGGTGGTGAACTCGCCCGTTTGCGGACGCTGCTGATCCAGGCGGAAACCGTTGTCCTGGAAGAACTGTACGGCTACCGGCCAGACTTCAGCCGGTGGACGTTGAGCCATCAGCCAGCGCGAGTCGCCGCTTTTTTGCAGGCTGTAGTCACTGGCTTCGGCAACGGCGGACAAGGGTTGCGGACGCGGCACGACGTACTCACCCTTGGCGGTGTCGTCGGCCACGTTGCGCGGGATCGGCAGCAGTGGATCCAGACGTTTGGAGGTCTGGATGTCCGGCGGCAGTTGCATCGGTGCAGTCTGTTGCGCTTCGAGGTAGTCGCTACCACGGTCACGGAAATAACCTTCCGGGCCCCAGACCCATCCACAGCCACTGGTGCTGGAGATAATCAAGGCAAGTGCGGAAAGTCCGGCCAGTCGCTTCATGCGTATTACTTCCTCAATTAAACCAATACTTCGCACTGGCGCAGGGCCGAGCGAAGCGTTTCATGACAAGGAGCGCTCAACCAGGTCAAAGGCAGGCGAATGCCTTCGTGCATCAGGCCCATTTCGACCAGAGCCCACTTCACCGGAATCGGGTTGGCTTCGATGAACAGGTCCTTGTGCAGCGGCATGAGTTTTTCGTTGATGGCACGCGCGGTCTCGGCGTCGCCCTTGAGTGCGGCTTCGCAAAGGTCGGCCATTTCTCGCGGTGCGACGTTGGCGGTCACGGAAATGTTGCCCTTGCCGCCCAGCAGGATCAGCTCGACAGCGGTCGGATCATCGCCGGACAGCACGATGAAGTCCGGGCTCACGCCATCGAGGATGGCCTTGGCGCGTTTCAGGTCGCCAGTGGCTTCCTTGATGCCGATGATGTTCGGCACGCTGGACAGGCGGATCACGGTCTCGGCCTGCATGTCGCAGGAGGTGCGGCCGGGAACGTTGTAGAGAATCTGCGGGATGTCGACGGCTTCGGCGATGTGCTTGAAGTGCTGGTACAGGCCTTCCTGGGTCGGCTTGTTGTAGTACGGGACTACCAGCAGGCAGGCATCGGCGCCGGCTTCCTTGGCGTTGCGGGTCAATTCGACGGCTTCGCGGGTCGAGTTGGCGCCGGTGCCGGCGATCACCGGGATGCGCCCGGCAACCTGCTTGACCACGGCCTTGATGACGGCAATATGTTCTTCGACGTCAAGGGTGGCCGACTCGCCAGTCGTGCCGACGGCGACGATGGCGTGGGTGCCGTTATTGAGGTGGAAGTCTACGAGTTTGCTGAGGCTGTCCCAGTCAAGACGCCCTTGTGCATCCATGGGAGTGACCAGTGCCACCATACTGCCCGCAATCATGCAAACGCTCCTGCCGGAAAAAGAGAGCGGTAATGGTACTGGCGCCAAGATGCTTGTACAAGCGAAGTACTGCGCTCATGCCATTCCCCTTGGCGCCGCTTTTCGCTACCCTTCAGACTTTGATCCGTACCGACCGCCTCGCGCGCCGGGTTCACGCCTCCATTTTCGGCCTCACAAGCCCCGTTCCTGCGTTGCCACGCCGCCGAACCTGCCTTGCGCAAGCTCGAAGCAACCCTTTGGTCCGGACCTTGTAGATTTCGCATCCGGACGCCTGACCGACGTGCAAGCCTGTCCAGGTACCGACCGCTCATCGCTTTAGGAATGCTGCATGTCCACCCCCACAGTTCGCGAACAATTCCTTGTCATCAGTGCCCTTGGCGCCAACCCCATGGAGCTGACTAACGTCCTGTGCCGCGCCAGCCATGAAAACCGCTGCGCCGTGGTCACTTCCCGGCTGACGCGCCATGGCGCGTGCAGCGCACTGGTCCTCGAGATTTCCGGCTCCTGGGACGCCTTGGCGCGCCTGGAGACCAGCCTGCCGAGCCTGGCCAAGAAACATGCGTTCACCGTCAATGTGGTGCGCAGCGCGGCCCTGGAAAACCGCCCGCAAGCCCTGCCTTACGTGGCGTACGTCAGCGCCGCCTATCGCTCGGACATCGTCAATGAACTGTGCCAGTTCTTCATTGACCACAACGTCGAGTTGGAAAACCTGACCTGCGACACCTACCAGGCGCCACAGACCGGCGGCACCATGCTCAACGCCACGTTTACCGTAACCCTGCCGGCCGGCGTGCAAATCAGTTGGCTGCGTGACCAGTTCCTCGATTTCGCCGACGCGCTGAACCTGGATGCCCTGATCGAACCGTGGCGTCCACAGAACCCAATGTAAGGAGGCTTGCCATGACCGTTGCCATCGACCAGGCGGTTGCCGACTTCACGGCACCCGCCACCAGCGGACAGACCGTGAACCTCGCCGCCCTCAAGGGCAAGCAGGTAGTCATCTACTTCTACCCCAAGGACAGCACGCCGGGCTGCACCACCGAGGGCCAGGGTTTTCGCGACCTGTACCCGCAGTTCGCGACTGCCAACACTGAAGTGTTCGGCGTCTCGCGTGACAGCCTGAAGTCCCACGAGAACTTCAAGTGCAAGCAGGAATTCCCCTTCGAGCTGATCAGCGACAAGGACGAAGCCCTTTGCCAGCTGTTCGATGTGATCAAGCTGAAGAAACTGTATGGCAAGGAATACATGGGCGTTGATCGCAGCACCTTCCTGATCGACAAGGACGGTGTGCTGCGTCAGGAATGGCGTGGGGTTAAGGTGCCGGGGCATGTTGATGCTGTGTTGGCGGCGGCTCAGGCGTTGAATCAGGGCTGAGCTTTGTAGCGTCTGGAATGACGCCATCGCGAGCAGGCTCGCTCCCACAGGGGATTGCGTATCTGTGGGAGCGAGCCTGCTCGCGAAGAGGCCGGTAAGGCCAACGCTACAACAACGGCGCCACCACCGGCTCCTTACGCGGCCAGGCATCCAGAACGGCCTTGAACAGGGTCGCCAGCGGGATCGCAAAGAACACGCCCCAGAACCCCCACAACCCGCCGAACAGCAGTACCGCACAGATGATTGCCACCGGGTGCAGGTTCACCGCCTCGGAGAACAGCAACGGCACCAGCACGTTGCCATCCAGGGTCTGGATGATCCCGTAGACCGCCATCAGGTAGATGAACTGATCGCTCCAACCCCACTGAAACAGGGCTATCAGCGCCACCGGCACGGTCACCACCACCGCGCCGACATAGGGCACCACCACCGACACCCCCACCAGCAACGCCAGCAGCGCTGAGTAGTTGAGCCCCATGGTGATGAAGCCGATGTAGGTCACTCCGCCGCAAATCGCCATTTCCATGACCTTGCCGCGAATGTAATTGGCGATCTGCCGGTTCATTTCCTGGCCGACCCGGGTGATCAGCGCGCGCTCGCGAGGCAGGTAGCCGCGCACCCACTGGCCGATCATGGCCCGGTCCTTGAGGAAGAAGAACACCAGGATCGGTACCAGCACCAGGTAGATCATGATGTTGACCAGCAGCGGCAGGCTGGACAGCGAAAACGTCAGCGCCCACTGCACGAATTTGCCGATTTCCGCGCGCGCCACTTCGATCGCCCGCAGCACCTGTTCATCCGAGACCAGGTGCGGATAGCGCTCGGGCAGCAGCAACAGCAGCGATTGCCATTTGGCGAGCATCCCCGGCAACTCGTTGAACAGGGCGATGAGCTGATGCCAAAGCAACGGGACCACCACCACGATGAACAGCAGCAACAGGCCCATGAACAAGGCGAACACCAGGCCGACGGCCACGGCGCCCGGCAGTCGCAGGCGCTCCAGGGTGCTCACCAGACCCTGCATCAGGTAGGCCAGGACCATCCCCGCCAACACCGGCGCGAGCATGCCGCCCAGGGTGAGCACGGCGGTGAACGCCAGAACCAACAGAACGGCCAGCACCACCGCTTCTTCATCGGAGAAGTAGCGCTGGATCCAGTCGCGTAGCACTTTAAACATCAATCTTCCTTAATCGGAGGGTTCGTCAGTCAGGCTTTTTTCAGCCAGTAGCGGTAGACGCCAGCATCATCTTCTTCGCGCAGCAGGGTATGACCGGCCAGACGGGCAAAGGTGCGAAAGTCGCGCTGCGAGCCGGCATCGGTGGCAATCACCTTGAGCACTGCGCCGCTGGCCAGGCCATTGAGCGCCATCTTGGCCTTGAGCAGTGGCAAGGGACAGTTGAGCCCGCTGGCATCCAGCTCGGCATCATGGGCTACAGCGTCGGTCATTGCGTCACTCCGGTCAGGTGATTGAGCCGCCTAGAATATCTGGTCCCAAGCCAAGTGTCCGGCTACAGTAAGCTCTTTGTCGACTAAGGCTTCGTGCATGACTTTTCTGCGCCCTACCCTGCTGACGCTGGCTTGCCTGCTTGCCTCACCGGGCTTCGCCGACGACCTGCCGTCACTCGGCGACGCCAGTTCTGCCATTGTCTCCC
The DNA here is from genome assembly GCF_019212185.1 of Pseudomonas fluorescens. Taxonomy (NCBI): domain Bacteria; kingdom Pseudomonadati; phylum Pseudomonadota; class Gammaproteobacteria; order Pseudomonadales; family Pseudomonadaceae; genus Pseudomonas; species Pseudomonas fluorescens. The sequence goes on along the minus strand of NZ_CP078138.1, from coordinate 1,745,988 downwards.
CTCAGCAAGAGCACGACCTGGGCCGCGCCTGGCTGGCCATGCTGCGCAGCCAGGTGTCGCAACTCAATGACCCACAGCTGAAAAACTACGTCGAGACCAGTGTCTATCGCCTGGTGGAGACCAGCCAGCTCAACGACCGACGCCTTGAGTTCATCCTGATCAACAGCCCGCAACTCAACGCCTTCGCCGCGCCTGGCGGGATTGTCGGGGTCAACGGCGGACTGTTTCTCAACGCCCAGACCGAAGGCGAATATGCCTCGGTTCTGGCCCACGAATTGGCTCACTTGTCGCAACGCCACTTCGCCCGTGGCGTGGAGGCCCAGCAACGCATGCAGGTGCCCATGATGGCCGCGCTGCTGGCCGGGATCATCGTCGCCGCCGCCGGTGGCGGTGATGCCGGTATCGCCGCGATTGCCGGCACCCAGGCCGCGGCGATCCAGGAACAGCGCCGCTTCTCCCGGCAGAACGAGCAGGAGGCCGACCGCATAGGCATCCTCAACCTGCAGAAAGCCGGCTACGACCCGCGCTCGATGCCGAGCATGTTCGAGCGCCTGTCGCGTCAGTATCGCTTCGACGCCAAGCCGCCGGAATTCCTCCTGACTCACCCGGTCACCGAATCGCGGATCGCCGACACCCGCAACCGCGCCGAACAGGCGCCCGCCGGTGGCAAAGAAGACACTCAGACTTATCAACTGATTCGCGCGCGCGTGCAGTTGTACTACGAAGAAACCTCTGGGCTGGCGGCCAAGCGCTTTCGTGCACAGCTGGATGACAACCCGAAAAATGACGTAGCGCGTTATGGCCTGGCGATCGCCCAGATCAAGGGCAGCCAGTTCAATGATGCACGCGAGACGCTCAAGCCACTGTTGGCCAAGGCGCCCAATGAAGTCATCTATAACCTGGCACAGATCGAGTTGGACATGGACAGCAATCGCCTGGCCGATGCCCAGAGCCGGGTCGAGCGGATGATTGCGCAGTACCCCGGCAACTACCCGCTGAACCAGGCCCGCGTCGATCTGATGCTCAAGCAGAACCGCCCCGCCGACGCGGAAAAAGCCCTGGAAGCCCTGCTCAAGAGCCGTCCGGACGATCCGGATGTCTGGTATCAGGTCGCCGAGACCCGTGGCCAGTCCGGCAACATCATTGGCCTGCATCAGGCCCGTGCCGAGTACTTCGCGCTAGTGGGCGACTACCGTCAGGCCATCCAGCAACTGGACTTCGCCAAACGCCGCGCCAGCGGCAACTTCCCGCTGTCGTCACGGATTGATGCGCGCCAGCGCGAGCTGATGGAGCAAGAGCGGATGATCAAGGACATGATGGGGTGAGGCTGAGGGTCTCATCGCTGGCAAGCCAGCGCCTACAGGTCCGGAGTCATTCACAATCCTGTAGGAGCCAGCCTGCTAGCGATGAAATTGACGCGGTGTTGCCGATGGCCCCACCGCGTCAGCACCACACAATTACGCCATCTGAATGATGGTCTGCATGATGGTGCTTTGCGTCGAGATGGTCTTGGCGTTTGCCTGGTAGTTGCTCTGGCCCTTGATCAGGTCCACCAGCTCACTGGTCAGGTTGACGTTGGAGTCTTCCAGCGAGTTCGACACCACCGACCCCAGGGTGCCGGTCTGGCCTGCGTCGTAGGCGGCGAAGCCGGACAGGTAGGTCTCCTTCCAACTGGTACCGCCCACTGCCTGCAAGCCTTGCTCGTTGTTGAAGCTGGCCAGGGTGACTTGGCCGATCGCTTTGGACTTGCTGTTGCTGAAGTTGGCGAACAGGGTGCCGGTGCCGTCGATGGTCAGGTTGGTGATCTGGCCGGTGGCGTAGCCGTCCTGGGTCGGCAGGTTGCGGATGGTTGCCGAGTTGTACTGGGTGGTGCTGGCCAGGTTGTTGCTGATGCCGGTGGCGTTGCCCACCGCACCGTTGGCGGTCCACACGCCATCCTTGACCGTGCCCGGAGTCCAGACGCCCGCGCCCATGACAATCGAATTGCCGCTAACGGTGTACGGGGTGCCAGTGGCTGGCGCGGTGATATTCAGCAGCTTGCCGTCGGAACCGAAGTTCATGGTCATGGCGGCCTGGTTGCTCGCGGTCACCGGGTTCACGCCGGCCGGTACGAAGGCTTGGCCATCCGGGTTGCGACCATCCACCAGGGTGTAGGTTTGCCAGGTGTTGGCACCGGTCTTGACCACGTACTGGTCCATGTTGTGCTGATTACCCTGGCTGTCGTAGACCGGCGTGGTAAACATGTCGGTGTAGGTGTCGATTTTGCTCGGGTCGAACGGGGTCACCGCCGGGTCGATGTTCGGCTTGCCGGAGTTAAGGTTGATGCTCGAAGAGATATTGCCAGTGGTTTTCGGCTCAAGGTTCGACTGGTCGATTTTCAGGTCGCCGATCACATCCTTGAGGATCTTGCCATTGGCATCCACCGCGTAGCCTTGCAGGCGCGCAGTACCGGAGCTGTTGGTGATGAAACCGTCTTTGTCGACGTTGAAGGTACCGGCACGGGTATAGGTCAGCGAGCCGCTGTCGTTGAGCACGAAGAAACCCGAACCCTGGATCGCCATGTCCAGCACGTTGCCGGTGTTGGTCACGTCGCCCTGGCGGAACTGCTGGGACACGTTGGCCAGGCTCACGCCGCTGCCGATGGTCTTGTTGCCGGTTCCCAGCTTGGTCGCCGAGTACACGTCTTCGAACTCCACCCGGGAGGATTTGAAGCCAGTGGTGGCGACGTTGGCGATGTTGTTGCCAGTAACGTCCAGTTGTTTGTTGGCCGCATAGAGGCCGCTAAGGCCGATATTGAAAGACATGTTCCACTCCTTTGTGCCGCGCTAGCCGGCTCTATAGACCAATGGTTTGTACTTTGGACAGGGCAATCGAACCCATATTGGCGAGGTTGAGCATCATCTCGCCGCCGGTCTGGCTCAGGGTCACGCTGTTGACGGTCGCCGGCAGGTAGGTGATCAGGTCGGTCGCCTTATCGTCGATCGGCGCGCTGGCCTTGAAGGTGTAGGTACCCGGGTCAACTTTTTCGCCCGCAGTATTGGTGCCATCCCAAACAAAGCTCGCGTTGCCTTGCGCCTGGCTGCCCAGATCGATGGTTTTCACGGTCTTGCCGTCCTTGTCAGTGACGGTCACGGTGGAGCTGGCCACGGAGGTCGGGACCACCACCGAACCGGTCATGCTCTTTGTGGTGTCGACATAGGCGGAACCGGTCTGCACCACCACTGAGCGCCCGACCAGCGACGAGGCCTGCAAGGCTTGCGAGGACTTGAACGAACCGGAGATGTTATTCACCGAGGTGTTCAAGGTGGTGATGCCCTCCAGACTGCTGAACTGCGCCAACTGCGCGACGAACGCGCTGTTGTCCTGCGGATCGAGCGGGTTCTGGTTCTTCAGCTGGGTCACCAGCAATTGCAGGAACGCGTCCTTGCCCAGCTCGTTCTTGCCGGTCGTGCTTTTAGTCGCTGCCGCCAGGCCATCACTGCTGGTGTTGGTGACCGTCTTCGAGGAATTCGCAAGAATGTCCTTGAGGCTCAGGCCACTGGTGGTATCGGTAACACTCATCTGAGCTGCCTCTTATCACTGACCGAGGGTCAGGACCTTCTGCATCATGGTTTTGGCGGTGTTCATCATTTCCGCGTTGGTCTGGAACGAACGGCTGGCGGAAATCATGTCGGCCATTTCCTCGACCACGTTGACGTTCGGGTAGTAGACATAACCCTTGGCGTCGGCAGCCGGATGGTTCGGCTCGTAGCGCGCTTCGAGGTTGCTCTGGTCCTCGACCACGCCGAGCACCTGCACGCCCTGACCCGCCGCGTCCTGATTCTGGAACAGCGAATCGCCGCCACCGGACTGGCCGCCCTGGAACATGGTGGCGAACACCGGGTGGCGCGCGCGGTAGGTCTGGTCGATGCTCGAGGACACTGTTTCGGCGTTGGCGATGTTACTGGCCACGGTGTTCAGGCGAGTGGTCTGCGCGCTCATGCCACTGCCGGCAATGTTGAAAACGCTGGACAGGGACATGGATTACTCTCCGCGCAGGGCCGAGATCAGCCCTTTGAATTTACTGTTGAGCAGCGTGAAGCTGGCCTGGAAGTTCACCGAGTTTTCCGCGTAGCTGGATTGCTCCAACTGTGCGTCGACGGTGTTCTGGTCGATCGAAGGTTGCATCGGCGTGCGATACAGCAACGACTCGTCGCCACTGCTCATGCCCTGGGCTTCGATATGACGGCTGTTGGTCATGTTCAAGGCGAAGGTGCCGTTGTTGGTCTTTTCCGCCTGTGCCGCCAGCACGGACGCAAAGTCCAGGTCCCGAGCCTTGTAGTTCGGGGTGTCGGCGTTGGCAATGTTGTTGGCCAGGACTTCGGCACGCTGGGCGCGGAAGCTCAGGGCCTGTTCGTGGATACCGAGCGCTTTGTCGAAGCTGATGCTCATGGCGCAAACCTTCAGGTGACCAGATTTTTCGTATCTGGATCTTTAGCAAGCGCCGTGCCAGCTCGCCAGCCCCCGTAAACAGGGGGCCCGGCAAGTAGCGGCAAGGCGGCAATGCCAGAAAAGCGGCAAGCGCTTTCCGGCGCCCGCCGCTTTTCTGCCGCTTGTGAAGGGCTGAATCACCGGACAGAAAAAAGGGAGCCGCTGAGGGCTCCCGTCTTTTCACTTCGCCTGGTAGATGATCCCCGGGCTGCACTGGACCATCTGGTAATGATCCGGCAGGCCGTTCAGCGCTTCCGAAGCGCCAAGGAACAGATAACCGCCCGGCTTGAGCGTGCTGTGGATACGCAGCAGGATGTCCTTCTTCACTTCCGCAGAGAAGTAGATCAGCACGTTGCGGCAAAACACGATGTCGAACTTGCCGAGGCTGGCGTAACTGTCCAGCAGGTTGAACGAGCGGAACTCCACCCGACTCTTGATCGGCGCCTTCACTGCCCAGCGCCCCGGCCCTTTCGGATCGAAGTAGCGTTGCAGGCGATCAGGTGACAGGCCGCGCCCGATCGCCAGGCTGTCGTATTCGCCGGACTTGCAGTTGGTCAGCATCGTCCCGGACAGGTCGGTGGCAACGATCTGCACCCCCATGCGCAGTTGGCCCATGTTGACTCGCTCGAATTCGTCGATCGCCATCGACAGCGAATAAGGCTCCTGCCCGGACGAACAGGCCGCCGACCAGATGCGCAGACGCTGCCCGGGACTGGCCTTGATCGCCTCGGGCAAGACTTTGTTCTTCAGCACTTCAAACGGATAGGTGTCACGAAACCAGAGGGTTTCGTTGGTCGTCATCGCGTCCACCACCATTTCACGCAAACCGCCGCGTGGCTGGGTCTGGATGCGCTGGACCAACTCGCCCAACGACTTGATGCCCTGCTGTTCCATCAGTTTGTTGAGACGGCTCGAGACCAGATACTGTTTATTCTCACCGAGCAAAATGCCACAGGCTTTTTCCAGGAAAACCCGGAACTGTTCAAAATCCAAATTACCCGTAGACAAGGATACCGCCTCTTAAATCGTATTGATCGCCAGGGCCAAAAGCCACCTAGCTGATATCTGCTGCTTTGATCCGGTCGACTACCCGGGATGCCAGGTCATCAGGGCGGAATTTGGCCAGAAAGTCATCGGCACCGACTTTCTTGACCATCGCCTGATTGAATACGCCTGACAGCGAAGTATGCAGGATGATGTGCAGCTTTTGCATGCGCGGGTCGTTGCGGATTTCCGCCGTCAGGGTGTAGCCGTCCATTTCCGGCATCTCGATGTCGGAAATCATCATCAGGAACTCTTCCTCCGGCTTCTTGCCTTCGTCGACCAGCTTGCGCAGGTAGTCCAGTGCTTGCCGACCGTCGTTCAGCGCCACCACCTCGACCCCGACCGTCTGCAGACAGCGCGAGACCTGCTTGCGCGCCACCGACGAGTCATCCACCGTCAATACCCGCAGCGACAAGGCCTTGTGCTGGGTCTCGACATCGACCACGCCAACCGAAATGGCCTCGGGCGTTGGCGCGACTTCCGCCAGAACCTTCTCGACGTCGATGATTTCCACCAACTGATTGTCGACCCGCGTCACTGCCGTCAGGTAGTGATCGCGCCCGGTACCCTTGGGCGGCGGATGGATCTCCTCCCAATTCATGTTGACGATCCGCTCCACCGAGCGCACCAGAAAACCCTGGGTCTTGGTGTTGTACTCCGTGATGATCACGAAGGGATTGCTTTGATCCTGCAATCCGCCCGAACCCGTGGCCATCGCCAGGTCGAGAATCGGAATGGTTGCCCCACGAATACTTGCCACACCGCACACGACAGGATTGGATTTGGGCATCAAGGTCAGTTTCGGGCATTGCAGCACTTCCCGAACCTTAAACACATTGATGCCGTAGAGCTGCTGACCGTCGAGACGGAACAACAACAGCTCCAGGCGATTCTGCCCTACCAGTTGCGTGCGCTGGTTTACCGAATCCATTACACCAGCCATGCCCAGCCCCCTACACCAACGCTAAGTGTGTTGCGACGCACATTCATCACTAAACGGCACGGCGCTTGCTTTTTAACCGCTATGAACCTGCACACGACATTTTTTCGACGCCTTGCCTGCGCTCCTCGCCGATTACTCGGCGCGGTGGCGATGGCCGGCTTTTTCACTGCTGGCAGCCCTGCCTTTGCTGATCCGGTTACCTTGCCTGATCTCCTTATCGGCGTCACTCAGGGCTTTCTTGAATTCACCGTAGAAGACTATTTGGCCAGCAGCCAAACCCAGGGCCGTTACGAAATCGAGGTCAAGCAACTCGACCCGCGCCTGCGCCTGCCCATGTGCGACAAGGAATTGACAGCCACACTGGAAAGCCCGGCCAAGCCGATTGGGCGTGTCACGGTGAGGGTTCGCTGTGACGGCGCCTCGCCCTGGACAGTGTTCGTGCCCGCTCAAGTCCGGCTGTTTCGCGAAGTCGTGACCAGCACTCGACCGCTCAAGCGCGCCGGAATTATCGAGCCGGGAGACGTGATGCTGCGCGAGCGCGATATCAGTCTGATCAACCAGGGCTATCTGACCGACGTGGAGCAGGCGATCGGGCAGAAACTTGTCCGACCAATGGTCAACGATCAGGTGATTACTCTGGTTCATCTGGAGCAGGCCGAAGTGGTGCGCAAGGGCGATCAGGTAGTGATTACGGCCCGCAGTGGCACCCTCAGCGTACGGATGCCGGGCGAAGCCTTGGCTAACGGCGGCATGAGTGAACAGATCCGAGTGAAAAATCTGAATTCGCAACGGGTGATCAAGGCCCAGGTCACGGCTCCCGGCCAGGTGGAAGTTGCCATGTAGATCGCTGGCGCGATACCGACCCATTCCCTAAACTGAGCCTTACGCAGGGCAACAGGCGACGCTGCCGCCCCTTAAATGTCCCTAAAGTTTTCTCGCATTGGGCCGAAAACATGGCAAGCGTCCAAATTCCCAGAGGTTTTCAGCATCATGGTCATCGATTTCAGCCGTTTGAACAGTTCCCCCACGCTCACCGGCAACACGCGTACCAGCGCCACGAAAGAAGCCGCTGAAACCGCGCCGCTGTCGACCCAGGCCGAAGCGGCCAGTGCCAGCCAAAGCGGGGAATCGGTACACCTCAGCAACGAGGCCCAGCAGTTGCAGAAGATTTCCGACACGCTGCGCGACCAGCCCGCTGTCGACAAGGCCCGCGTGGCCGAGTTGAAAGCCGCGATTGCCGATGGCAGCTATAAAGTCGACAGCAACCGCGTCGCCAGCAAACTGCTCAACTTCGAAGCCCAGCGCTAGCCAACGGCCTGCGCAGGCTTTTGGACGCTTAAAAACCAAGGCCAGCCATGCACGATAACAATTTACTGCAACTGATCACCGACGACGTTGCGCCAGCTCAACAGTTGCTCGATTTACTCGGGCAAGAGTCTTTGGCACTGCACGGTCGCGACATGCAATTGCTCGAACACATCCTGGCGAGCAAGCAGGGTTTGATCATTCTGCTGGAACAACACGGCCGCCGACGCAGCGAAATACTCGCCAGCCTCGGCTTGCCGACCGATCGCAGTGGCCTGGAACAGCTGGCCGCGCACTCCAGCATAGGCGAGCAACTGCTGTCCCAAAGCGATGTCCTCAATCAATTGCTCAGCGATTGCCGGGACGCCAATGAGCGCAATGGCCGCTCGATCCAGGTCCAACAGGCGAGCACCGCCAACCAACTGCGCATCCTCAATGGCGGCGAATCCCCGCCCCTGTACGACGCTCGCGGCTCAACCGCCACGCTCGTGAAGCGCTCGCTCAGCCAGGTTTGACTTCATCATCAAGCGTGCTCTATCAAGGCGCGAAACATGCTGGCAGAATGCTGGCTCCTGCGTGTGACCGTATTCTGTCCGGAGAGTGATAAACCGTGTCCAATGCCTTAAACGCGGAAGATGCTCCGCAGCCACCGAAGGTGCTCACTACGCCTTTGGAAATCGCCGGCAACCTGCGAATGCTGCAAGAGAGCCATGATCCTCTGATCATCACGTTCCACGAGCGTACCCAGCGCTTCCAAAGCTATGTGGTCGATGTCGATCGCGAGAACAACTCGATCGCGCTCGATGAAATGATTCCGCGCGATGGCGAACGCTTCCTGCTGGCGGGGGAACCCTTCCGGATCGAAGGTTTTCACGAAGGCGTGCGTATTGCCTGGGAAAGCAACGGCCCCCTGACGATCGATGAATCCAACGGCACTCGTTGCTATCGTGGCACGTTGCCGGACGAGGTGGTCTATCACCAGCGCCGCAACGCCTTTCGTGCCGCCCTGAAACTGGCGCAATTGGTGAGCATCGAGCTGGGCGGTGAAAAGCTCAAGGTGCCGCTAGCCGGCAAGTTGTTGGACATTTCGGCCACCGGCTGCAAGCTGCGCTTTGATGGCGACATTTCCAATGGCCTGCAGTTGGGCCAGGTGTACGACCGTTTCATTGCCGCCCTGCCCTTCGGCAGCATGACCACCCCGGTCGAATTGCGTTACCTGCATCACGAAGAAAAAATCGACACCACCTTCGCCGGTGTGCGCTTTCATAACATGAGCGGCCTGGTGCAGCGTCAGGTCGAGCGCTTCGTCTACCAGTTGCAGCGCGAGGCGCGTCGTTTCGACAAAGACGACTTCTGATCGGCAAGCATGAAAAACGGGCAGTCCCTTGCGGTCACTGCCCGTTTTTTTTGCCTTCAATTCAAGGCCTGGCCCCGGTGAAGGTATGGGGATGTTCGGCGTCCGGATCATCCGGCGGCTGGTCCTCGCGAGGCGCTTCGGCTGTGCTCGCCGTTTCGGGTTCAGCTACCGGCTCCGGCTCGGTGCTCGCAGTGGTTTGCATCTGATCCTGGACCACCTGTTCGTCGACTCGCGGATCGAGCGCCGCCACCAATGGCGAACTGGACATGCTGTCCGGCATCGCCACGTGATGCAGAGGAGCGTCGTCGACCTGATGCAGATTGGTCACGGCTTTGGGTCGAATCCGCCAGACCAGCACGAGGGCAAAGAAACTGAAGAAGGCATAGAGCATCTGGCTGCCGAAGAACTTCATCAGCACACCCGCCACCAAAGGCCCGATGCTTGCGCCGACCCCGTAGGTCACCAGCAGCATGGCAGTCAGTGAAACCCGCCGGTCGCTTTCGACGTGGTCGTTGGAAAAGGCTACAGCCAGCGGATACAGACAGAACTGCACCAAGGAACAGACAAAGCCAGCAACGAACAGCACCTCCAGCGGCACCTTGGGCATAATCGCCAATGGCAGGGCCGCCAACGCCAGGCAGATCGCAAAGCTGCGAATCAGCACGGCTCGATCATAGCGATCCGACAACCAGCCCAAAGGCCACTGCACCACCAGACCGGCGAAAATGCAGCTACCCATGAACAGACCGACCTGCTCGGTGGACAAGCCCTGCTGCGAGGCATACAGCGGAGCCAAACCATAGAACGAACCGACGATCAGCCCCGCGCCCAACACCGTACTGAGGGACTGCGGCACCCGCTTCATGAAAAAGCGCGGCTCCATCGGCGCCGGATGCAGGGGCGCCGGGTGAATGCGTCGGGTCAGCGTGACGGGCACCAGACACAGCGCGAAACACAGGGCTACCAGCATCAGCAACTCCAGTCCCAACGAAGGGTGCATGACCAGAATCAGTTGGCCCAGGACCAGCCCCAGGTAAGAGGCGATCATATAGCCGCTGAATACCATGCCGCGCTGCTTGGCATCGGCCTGCTCGTTGAGCCAACTCTCGATGACCATGTACTGGCACATCATGCCGAGGCCCACCACCATCCGCAGGATCAGCCAGGCCGGCAACCAGTCCACCAATCCATGCCCCAGCACCGCCGCCCCGACGATGCCGGCACACGCCGAATACGCACGAATGTGCCCTACCCGGGCAATCAGCCGGTGGCCGATTTTACCGCCCAGGACCAGGCCGAAATAGTTGGCGGCCATCAACGCACCGACCCACAGGCCATCGACCTGATCCGCGGCAAGGCGCAACGCCAGGTAGGTGCTGAGTAAGCCCGAGCCGATCAACATCATCAGTGAGGCGAAGTAAAGCGCTCGAAAAGACTTCCAGATCTGGCGCATCGGCGTTCCGGGCGGCTCCTTGAATTGAGTATCGGGCTAGCATCAACGATAGCCCGACGACGACGGTTTGGTTAAGCCTGGGCCGCTAAAACTCGGCGCTCCCAAGGAGTGATTTCATCAAGGAAGCTGGTCAGTTCCAGGGTCTTCGAAGCGATGTAGCCTTCGATGAACTCAGCACCAAACAGTTCCTTCGCCAACTGGCTACGTTTCAGACGCTCCAGCGCAGCATGCAAGGTACAGGGCAGCGACAAACTTTCCGGCACGCTGAATTCACCCTGGATCGGCGCTGACGGCTCCAACCGGTTTTCAATGCCGTGCAACCCTGCAGCAAGGCTGGCAGCGATGGCCAGATACGGATTGGCGTCGGCCCCAGGCAAGCGATTCTCGACCCGTCGCGCGACGGGCGAACTGGCGGGAATACGCAGCCCGGCGGCGCGGTTGTCATGGGACCAGCAGGCGTTATTGGGTGACGCGAAAGGATGGCACAAGCGCTGATAGGAGTTCACGTTCGGCGCGAACAGTGCGGTGAACTCCGCCATGGCCGCCTGTTGGCCACCAATGAAGTGGCGAAACGTCTCGGTCGGGTCACCTGCCTCGTCACTGAACACATTTCGGCCGCTGCCCATCTCGACGACGCTTTGGTGAATGTGCATCGAGCTGCCAGCCGTGTGCGCCAGTGGCTTGGCCATGCACACCACGGTCACTCCGTGCTTGAGGGCGACCTCTTTGAGCAGGTGCTTGAACAGGAACGTCTGGTCGGCGAGCAACAGGGGGTCGCCGTGCAGCAGGTTGATCTCGAACTGACTGACACCCATTTCGTGCATGAAGGTATCGCGCGGCAGTCCCAGGGCTGCCATGCACTCATAGACTTCATTGAAAAATGGACGTAGGCCGTTGTTGGAGCTGACGCTGAACGCCGAACTACCGTCCTCGCGTCGGCCATCCAGGCCAAGCGGGGGCTGGAACGGCTGGGCCGGGTCAGTGTTCGGGGCGAATACGAAGAACTCCATTTCAGTCGCCACCACGGGCGCCAGGTCGAGCGCCGCATAGCGTGCGATCACCGCCTTGAGTTGACCGCGAGTGGACAGCCGAGAACTCCCACCAGTCAGCTCGTCGGCATCACAGATAGCCAGTGCGCGCGGCTGCTTGCTCCAGGGCAGGCGATGGATCTGCTGCGGGTCGGCATTCAACGCCAGGTCGCCATCGTCACTGCCATAGAAGCGCGCAGGTGGATACCCCCCCATGATGCATTGCAACAACACACCACGGGCCATCTGCAGGCGTCGTCCTTCGAGGAAGCCCTCGGCGGTCATCACCTTGCCGCGGGGTACACCGTTGAGGTCAGGGGTGACACATTCAATCTCGTTGATACCGGTCAATCGCTGCGCGAGTGATCCCTGGCCGTCGGTCTTCATGACTCTATCCTTGTTATGTGCGGGCCGCGAACGGCGTCCCGTACAAAATAGGCATCAGCCGTTCGGAATTTCAAGCACTACCGTTGCGGCAACCATCAAGGCAGATAAAGACTGAACAATCCGCCACCCAACGGACCACCGTTGCTGATCTCGGTGCGCCCATGCACGCCATTGCGCTGGTGCAGTTGAGCGATGCGGGCGGCGAAGTACAAGCCCAATCCAGTGCTGCCACTGCTCGGGTTGATGCCCTGTATGTACTCGGCCTGACGCTCGATCATCTGAGCTGGGTAACCTTCGCCGTCGTCGTTGATTGTCAGTACCAGTTGCCCGGTCTCCTCTCCGACGCAGATCAATAGCGACTGCTGCGCATAACGGATGGCATTGTTGATCGCATTGGCCAACACCGTGCCGATCAGTTCGCGATCGAAAAAACCCAGCGGACTCAGCGGATCCACTTCATAAGTCACCAGCAGGCCGCGACTCTTGAACACTTCCTGGTGGGCCGCCAATTGCGCTTCGATAAAGTCATCCAGCTCATGGTAATCCGGACGCACCGGCAACTGGTTGACGCCCAGTTTGTAGAGTCCCAGCAACTGCACCAACATACCGTTCAGATGCGCGAACTCGAAGTCGATCACCCCCTGCTCATCGGTGTGAGCCTGGGCATCCGGCAACCGCGCGAGCCACTGCCCGTGAGCCTGCATGAGTACGGTCAGGGAATTCTTCATGTCGTGTACGGTGGAGGCGATCACCGTGGAAAAATCCAGCCCCTGATCTACGTCGTTCATTGTTCTAACGCCTTGCTCTGCAACTTCTGATATCGCGGATAACGCGCGTCACTCTCGGGCATCAAGCCGACCATCTTCAGGCAGCGCCGACATTCATCAAGCAATCCCGGGTCAAGGTTGGCCGTAGCGCCATGCAGGATCGATTGCGCCATGTTGAGGGCGATGCTGATGTTTTTCGGTTGCAGCAACAGAGCGCCACGAAACAGCTCGCGGGCTTCGGTCAAGGCGCCGGCCTTGTAGCTACGGACACCTTGACGATTGAGGTCTGCCGCTGCTGTGCCGGAATTGAGAATGGCCGGATCGTCGGTCTGCTTGGCGATGCCGCGCATCACCGCTGGGTCATCACCGTAGATTTCCGCACAGTTTTTCAGCATCGAATCACTGGCCTGCGCCTGGCCGAGCAATTTCAGTTGTTTGGCCACCAGCAACGCGGCGTCGGCACTCATGAATTTTTCCATGCCATCGAGACGCGTCAGTGCCTGCTCGGTGAGCTTGTCGGCCGTCTCGGCGTCATTGATCAACAGGCTCGTGGCCTTCATCAGTCGCGCGCGAATCTGCAAGCCTGGATCGCCAGGGTTGTCTTTGGCGACCGCACTCAGGGTCTGGTTGATCTCCAACCGGGCGCGAGTATCCAATCCTCTATCGCTGCCCTTGCTGATCAGGGCGTGGGCCAGTCCAAGGTTGCTCTCGGGGTCCTTGAAGCGTGACTGCGCGCCTTGGGAGACCGCCTGGCGATAGGCTCTGGCGGCAGCATCGAAGTCCTCGTTGGTCATGGCCAGCTTGCCCAACAGCGCCTGCCGACGTACCGCCAGCGGCGAGAGTCGTACTGCTTCCTCAAGCACACGTTGTGCAGATTTGGTTTCACCTTGGGAAACCAGCACATCGGCCAGTCCGTCATACAGACCTGGCATCATCGGGAAGACTTTCAGGGCTTTTTCGTACAATGCCTTGGCCTGCCCGACCTGACCGCGTTTGAACAGCAATCGTCCCAATCCGACATAGGCCCACGGCAATGGACGATCCGCCAGAATACTGTTGTACAGGCGTTCGAGGACTTCGTTCTGGTTCATATCGCGCAGCGCATCAGCGCGATAGCGCAGGCACAACGGCGAATAACGTGGATCCTGCTTGCACAAGGCAATGCACGCGTTCAAAACCTCGACCGGCTTGCCGCGATCCAGGGCCTGCATGATCGGCTTGAGCAGCGTCTTGCGCTGCTCAAGGCGTTCGAGGCGTTGAGCCAGGCCAGCTCGGGTGAAGGGCTTGGTCAGGTAGGCATCCGGCTCATGTTCCAGCGCACTGAGCACCATCGCCTGGCTGCTTTCGGCGGTCACCATGACAAACACACTTTCATGGCTGATCAGCTTTTCGATCATCAGGTCTTCGAGTACCTGCTGACCATTCTTCTTGCCGTCTCCCAGATGATAATCCTGCAGGATGAAGTCGTAGCGCTTCTGCGAGCACATGCGCAAGGCGACCTCGCCGGAGTCTGCGGTGTCGACGTCCTTGACCCCCAACTCGCGCAACATCGAACGGACTGAACTGCGGAAATCCGAGAAATCATCGACGATCAAAAAGCTTTTTTGGTGGTACGCCAGCATCGAAGATTCCAGGCAATTTAGAAAGATGAACCCAAAGACAACCGTCTATCGGGTTATCGGCCGCAGGTGCCGTTCTCTTGAAGGCCAGGAGGAATATTCGTGGATTTATCTGGCTGACATTTCCATGCGGTGGCCTGGGAAATAGCTTGAGTAATTCCCGCGCGCAAAAACAAAACCCCTACCTGCATTCGCAGATAGGGGTTTCGGAATTTAATCTTGACGATGACCTACTCTCACATGGGGAAACCCCACACTACCATCGGCGATGCATCGTTTCACTGCTGAGTTCGGGATGGGATCAGGTGGTTCCAATGCTCTATGGTCGTCAAGAAATTCGGGTACCGAACCGTCTTTCGACGTTTCAGCAAATCGGGTATGTGATCAATTTGTGTACTGCAAACTTTCGGTGTCTTCGTCTTCATACACCGCAATCTGATGCTCTTTCGAGTAGTCAAATTGCTTGGGTGTTATATGGTCAAGCCTCACGGGCAATTAGTATTGGTTAGCTCAACGCCTCACAGCGCTTACACACCCAACCTATCAACGTCGTAGTCTTCGACGGCCCTTCAGGGAACTCAAGGTTCCAGTGAGATCTCATCTTGAGGCTAGTTTCCCGCTTAGATGCTTTCAGCGGTTATCTATTCCGAACATAGCTACCCGGCAATGCCACTGGCGTGACAACCGGAACACCAGAGGTTCGTCCACTCCGGTCCTCTCGTACTAGGAGCAGCCCCTCTCAAATCTCAAACGTCCACGGCAGATAGGGACCGAACTGTCTCACGACGTTCTAAACCCAGCTCGCGTACCACTTTAAATGGCGAACAGCCATACCCTTGGGACCGGCTTCAGCCCCAGGATGTGATGAGCCGACATCGAGGTGCCAAACACCGCCGTCGATATGAACTCTTGGGCGGTATCAGCCTGTTATCCCCGGAGTACCTTTTATCCGTTGAGCGATGGCCCTTCCATACAGAACCACCGGATCACTAAGACCTACTTTCGTACCTGCTCGACGTGTCTGTCTCGCAGTCAAGCGCGCTTTTGCCTTTATACTCTACGACCGATTTCCGACCGGTCTGAGCGCACCTTCGTACTCCTCCGTTACTCTTTAGGAGGAGACCGCCCCAGTCAAACTACCCACCATACACTGTCCTCGATCCGGATAACGGACCTGAGTTAGAACCTCAAAGTTGCCAGGGTGGTATTTCAAGGATGGCTCCACGCAGACTGGCGTCCACGCTTCAAAGCCTCCCACCTATCCTACACAAGCAAATTCAAAGTCCAGTGCAAAGCTATAGTAAAGGTTCACGGGGTCTTTCCGTCTAGCCGCGGATACACTGCATCTTCACAGCGATTTCAATTTCACTGAGTCTCGGGTGGAGACAGCGCCGCCATCGTTACGCCATTCGTGCAGGTCGGAACTTACCCGACAAGGAATTTCGCTACCTTAGGACCGTTATAGTTACGGCCGCCGTTTACCGGGGCTTCGATCAAGAGCTTCGCGTTAGCTAACCCCATCAATTAACCTTCCGGCACCGGGCAGGCGTCACACCCTATACGTCCACTTTCGTGTTTGCAGAGTGCTGTGTTTTTAATAAACAGTCGCAGCGGCCTGGTATCTTCGACCGGCGTGGGCTTACGTAGCAAGTACTTCACCCTCACCGGCGCACCTTCTCCCGAAGTTACGGTGCCATTTTGCCTAGTTCCTTCACCCGAGTTCTCTCAAGCGCCTTGGTATTCTCTACCCAACCACCTGTGTCGGTTTGGGGTACGGTTCCTGGTTACCTGAAGCTTAGAAGCTTTTCTTGGAAGCATGGCATCAACCACTTCGTCGTCTAAAGACAACTCGTCATCAGCTCTCGGCCTTAGAATCCCGGATTTACCTAAGATTCCAGCCTACCACCTTAAACTTGGACAACCAACGCCAAGCTGGCCTAGCCTTCTCCGTCCCTCCATCGCAATAACCAGAAGTACAGGAATATTAACCTGTTTTCCATCGACTACGCTTTTCAGCCTCGCCTTAGGGACCGACTAACCCTGCGTCGATTAACGTTGCGCAGGAAACCTTGGTCTTTCGGCGTGGGTGTTTTTCACACCCATTGTCGTTACTCATGTCAGCATTCGCACTTCTGATACCTCCAGCAAGCTTCTCAACTCACCTTCACAGGCTTACAGAACGCTCCTCTACCGCATCATCCTAAGATGATACCCGTAGCTTCGGTGTATGGTTTGAGCCCCGTTACATCTTCCGCGCAGGCCGACTCGACTAGTGAGCTATTACGCTTTCTTTAAAGGGTGGCTGCTTCTAAGCCAACCTCCTAGCTGTCTAAGCCTTCCCACATCGTTTCCCACTTAACCATAACTTTGGGACCTTAGCTGACGGTCTGGGTTGTTTCCCTTTTCACGACGGACGTTAGCACCCGCCGTGTGTCTCCCATGCTCGGCACTTGTAGGTATTCGGAGTTTGCATCGGTTTGGTAAGTCGGGATGACCCCCTAGCCGAAACAGTGCTCTACCCCCTACAGTGATACATGAGGCGCTACCTAAATAGCTTTCGAGGAGAACCAGCTATCTCCGAGCTTGATTAGCCTTTCACTCCGATCCACAGGTCATCCGCTAACTTTTCAACGGTAGTCGGTTCGGTCCTCCAGTTAGTGTTACCCAACCTTCAACCTGCCCATGGATAGATCGCCCGGTTTCGGGTCTATTCCCAGCGACTAGACGCCCTATTAAGACTCGCTTTCGCTACGCCTCCCCTATTCGGTTAAGCTCGCCACTGAAAATAAGTCGCTGACCCATTATACAAAAGGTACGCAGTCACCCAACAAAGTGGGCTCCCACTGCTTGTACGCATACGGTTTCAGGATCTATTTCACTCCCCTCTCCGGGGTTCTTTTCGCCTTTCCCTCACGGTACTAGTTCACTATCGGTCAGTCAGTAGTATTTAGCCTTGGAGGATGGTCCCCCCATATTCAGACAAAGTTTCTCGTGCTCCGTCCTACTCGATTTCATGACTAAGAGATTTTCGCGTACAGGGCTATCACCCACTATGGCCGCACTTTCCAGAGCGTTCCGCTAATCTCAAAGCCACTTAAGGGCTAGTCCCCGTTCGCTCGCCACTACTAAGGGAATCTCGGTTGATTTCTTTTCCTCAGGGTACTTAGATGTTTCAGTTCCCCTGGTTCGCCTCTTGCACCTATGTATTCAGTACAAGATAACCATCTTATGATGGCTGGGTTCCCCCATTCAGACATCTCCGGATCAAAGTCTGTTTGCCGACTCCCCGAAGCTTTTCGCAGGCTACCACGTCTTTCATCGCCTCTGACTGCCAAGGCATCCACCGTATGCGCTTCTTCACTTGACCATATAACCCCAAGCAATCTGGTTATACTATGAAGACGACATTCGCCGAAAATTTGCATTTAGAACACAAATTTTACCTTAGCCTGATCCGTTACCAGTGAAAGTAACGTTCAGTCTATCTTTCTATCACATACCCAAATTTTTAAAGAACGATCTAATCTTAAAGATCAGAAATCAACATTCACGCTGGAATGCTCATTTCTAAGCTTTACGACACACAACAACCCCCGTACCGCAGGGCTGTTCTCGTCTTC
Source organism: Pseudomonas fluorescens (assembly GCF_019212185.1). NCBI lineage: Bacteria > Pseudomonadati > Pseudomonadota > Gammaproteobacteria > Pseudomonadales > Pseudomonadaceae > Pseudomonas > Pseudomonas fluorescens. The sequence continues at coordinate 1,727,995 of NZ_CP078138.1, read as the reverse complement.
TACAAGGAATCAAGCAATTCGTGTGGGAGCTTATGCAGCAGCTGATGTCGTCGATTAAGGAGGTGATCCAGCCGCAGGTTCCCCTACGGCTACCTTGTTACGACTTCACCCCAGTCATGAATCACACCGTGGTAACCGTCCTCCCGAAGGTTAGACTAGCTACTTCTGGTGCAACCCACTCCCATGGTGTGACGGGCGGTGTGTACAAGGCCCGGGAACGTATTCACCGCGACATTCTGATTCGCGATTACTAGCGATTCCGACTTCACGCAGTCGAGTTGCAGACTGCGATCCGGACTACGATCGGTTTTATGGGATTAGCTCCACCTCGCGGCTTGGCAACCCTTTGTACCGACCATTGTAGCACGTGTGTAGCCCAGGCCGTAAGGGCCATGATGACTTGACGTCATCCCCACCTTCCTCCGGTTTGTCACCGGCAGTCTCCTTAGAGTGCCCACCATAACGTGCTGGTAACTAAGGACAAGGGTTGCGCTCGTTACGGGACTTAACCCAACATCTCACGACACGAGCTGACGACAGCCATGCAGCACCTGTCTCAATGTTCCCGAAGGCACCAATCCATCTCTGGAAAGTTCATTGGATGTCAAGGCCTGGTAAGGTTCTTCGCGTTGCTTCGAATTAAACCACATGCTCCACCGCTTGTGCGGGCCCCCGTCAATTCATTTGAGTTTTAACCTTGCGGCCGTACTCCCCAGGCGGTCAACTTAATGCGTTAGCTGCGCCACTAAAATCTCAAGGATTCCAACGGCTAGTTGACATCGTTTACGGCGTGGACTACCAGGGTATCTAATCCTGTTTGCTCCCCACGCTTTCGCACCTCAGTGTCAGTATCAGTCCAGGTGGTCGCCTTCGCCACTGGTGTTCCTTCCTATATCTACGCATTTCACCGCTACACAGGAAATTCCACCACCCTCTACCATACTCTAGCTCGTCAGTTTTGAATGCAGTTCCCAGGTTGAGCCCGGGGCTTTCACATCCAACTTAACGAACCACCTACGCGCGCTTTACGCCCAGTAATTCCGATTAACGCTTGCACCCTCTGTATTACCGCGGCTGCTGGCACAGAGTTAGCCGGTGCTTATTCTGTCGGTAACGTCAAAATTGCAGAGTATTAATCTACAACCCTTCCTCCCAACTTAAAGTGCTTTACAATCCGAAGACCTTCTTCACACACGCGGCATGGCTGGATCAGGCTTTCGCCCATTGTCCAATATTCCCCACTGCTGCCTCCCGTAGGAGTCTGGACCGTGTCTCAGTTCCAGTGTGACTGATCATCCTCTCAGACCAGTTACGGATCGTCGCCTTGGTGAGCCATTACCTCACCAACTAGCTAATCCGACCTAGGCTCATCTGATAGCGCAAGGCCCGAAGGTCCCCTGCTTTCTCCCGTAGGACGTATGCGGTATTAGCGTCCGTTTCCGAACGTTATCCCCCACTACCAGGCAGATTCCTAGGCATTACTCACCCGTCCGCCGCTCTCAAGAGAAGCAAGCTTCTCTCTACCGCTCGACTTGCATGTGTTAGGCCTGCCGCCAGCGTTCAATCTGAGCCATGATCAAACTCTTCAGTTCAAACATCTTTGGGTTTTTAAGAAACCCTAAACTTGGCTCAGCAATCGTTGGTTACATCTTTGATTTCTCGCGGAGTAACTTGTGATGCTGATAATCTTGTTGACTATCAGTCTGACTGCACAAGCACCCACACGAATTGCTTGATTCAGTTGTTAAAGAGCGGTTGGTTAAGATCTTTCGTCTCAACCGAGGCGCGCATTCTACAGCAGCCTCATTTGCTGTCAAGTGATTATTTTCAGAAGTTTTCAAGGAATCCTTAACAACTTCAACCACTTGCGCTTTCGATCTCTCGTCAGCGGGAGGCGAATTCTACAGCGTTACACGCTGCTGTCAACACCTCTTTTTCAACTTCCTTCGCGCTTCGATGACCTGAAACACTGACTGCCGAAAACTTCGTAACTCGTTGTTTACCAAGGAGTTTTCCGTTTCGACTACGCCGGAAGTGGGGCGAATTATAGACAGATAAAAACTCGCGTCAACCTTTAATTCGGCATTTGTACCGCACACTGCAAAACGCCCACTTTTCCCACCTATATAAGATAAGTACTCGACCACCCTTCCTCCTAACCCAGGATCAAGGCGTCACCCTATAATCGGCATAGAGGAGCTGGGTCGCTTGCAATCGGTGTCGGCATCCACTCGTCCACCCCTCGCCAGAATTTCGGCGCTTGTGACAACCCAGAAGATAAGAGCGTAGGTTCTCGACAACCTGGCGCAGACTGCGACCGCCTGAGCGACGGATGAGTTCGCGCACCCGTTGCTTGAACTGCTTGCGCGCCTTGACCGCTACTGTTCTTTTCACGCTTTGTGGAGATGACCAGAAAGCGTATCCCAGAAACTTGCGACCGAACGCACTCGCCACCGCACTCTTGCTCTCATTGACACTCAAGTGCAGCTTTTCATACAGTCGCTTCAGCAAAGCCATCACCCGCTGCCCCGCCCTGCGGCTGCGAACATATAAATTCGCATCGTCGGCTTAGCGCTGCCGACCTTTGACCACAAGAGCTTCGCGGTTTGTTGCCCGCTCGCCCTGATCGGCATCGCCTTATATCCGGTTCTTGTCCATCGGCTCGCGGTTTCGATTCACGCTTCCTCCCCACACTCGGTCGCCCTCATGCAGTTGCGCTTCACTTCGTTCGCTGTGGTCAGCTTACGGCAGGACTTTCACCCACAAGATTGCGCCCATGCTGGGCGCATAACAAAAAGCCCCGCGAGGAAAAACCTCGGCGGGGCTTATCTGTCATCAGCACTATCGACTGACGACGGTCAATAATAGTGGTGTCCCAGGCGGGGTTCGAACCTGCAACCTTCCCCTTAGGAGGGGGATGCTCTATCCAATTGAGCTACTGAGACACTAATCGGCCATGATGTTGCGCGGCGCGATGGACGGCCAGCATGTTAAACGTCGAGCCTGTGTTTGTCATGTCGTCTGATGGGTAAATTAAGTGTAGGCAAACGCCAGCCCTTCATACAGAACACTACAGGATGCTCACCCCCTCACGCCTCAACAGATCCATCAGGTGTGACACCGTCAACGATAGGCCATCAGAGTTATCCAGAAGCAACCCTGCCTCCGCCCCGCCCGCTGACTCATTCGGGGCAAACAGGGCGTTGCGAGCCAACCGCGCCTCTATTTCCTCGATACCTTCACGCCCTCGACTCATGAGTCGCTGGCGCAAGACGTCCGATCTGACTGAGAGCAGGACAGGAATCAACGTCGGATACCGCTCCTGTGCCTGCGGCAAGTACTCTCTGGATCCGTTCACCAGGACATGCCGCCCCTCCGCCAGCCACTGATCAATCTCTACAGGAATGCCATAGCCAAGCCCGTTGGCACGCCAGCTCATTGCAAAAGCACCCGCACGCACCAAATCAGCAAATGCCTCGACAGACACCCCGAAGGCCGATTCACCTGCTGACTCCGCTGAACGCGTGATCACTCGTCGCGCGACGACACAGTTGAGTTGCGCCAGAGCATCACGAGCAGCATCGATCAAACTGTCCTTTCCCGAACCCGATGGCCCCATCAAGTAAACAAGCCTGCCTTTAAGCTTCTCGCCTCCGCTCATGGTGCATACACCCCTAGTAAATCGGCCATTTGCCACTACTCTATAGAGGGCGAGGGTCAACCTCCTCACCCAGGCTTCACGGTTACTTCAGACGGTCGGACCGGAGACAGGTTTTCAAACCAGTCCGCATTTCTGATAATTGGTGCTGGCAAAACGCCTGCGCCCGGATCAATATTTGTCACAGAATTGGCGCCAAGGATCCGGCATTTATGAGGCATGATGCGGGCCTCATATCAATTCAGGTTGAACATTTGGCCGCGGACCTTGTCCTAACACACATCCTGCGGCCAATTCCGAGAACCGCTCCCCTGAACTAACCGGTTAACTATATGCGCCCATTGAAACAGGCAATTTATTCAAGCCGTACGGCTGACAAGTTTGTCGTACGCCTGCCAGACGGAATGCGTGAACGCATCGCCGAGGTGGCACGCAACCATCACCGCAGCATGAACTCAGAGATCATTGCACGACTGGAGCAGAGCCTTATCCAAGAAGGTGCACTGGGCGAAGAGCTGAGTATGCGCCTGGACAGCCCTGAGCTGTCGCTGCACGAACGTGAATTGCTGCAACGCTTCCGCCAACTCTCTCATCGTCAGCAGAATGCTTTGGTCTCGCTGATCGCGCATGATGCAGAAATGGCAGCAAGCCCTACCTGATTGCATCCCGAAAGTTCAAGCCAGCCTAGCGCTGGCTTTTTTTTGCCTGGAATTTGCCGCAAGACACCGATAGAAAAACGACTCGCCCTTATAGGGCGAGTCTCAGAAATCAGAGCAGGAAGATGGTCGCGAGACCCAGGAAGATAAAGAAGCCACCACTGTCGGTCATGGCCGTGATCATCACGCTCGCCCCCATCGCCGGGTCGCGCCCGATGCGCGCCAGGGTCATCGGGATCAGGACGCCCATCAGTGCAGCCAGCAGCAGGTTAAGGGTCATGGCGGCGGTCATCACCACACCCAGCGACCAACTGCCATAGAGTAGATAAGCCACGACGCCAATCACCCCACCCCAGACCAGGCCATTGATCAAGCCTACCGCCAACTCCTTGCGCATCAGTCGCGAAGTATTACCGGTGCTGACCTGATCGAGCGCCATGGCGCGCACGATCATGGTGATCGTCTGATTGCCCGAATTACCGCCGATACCGGCAACAATCGGCATCAAGGCCGCCAGGGCCACCAGCTTCTCGATGGAGCCCTCGAACAAGCCGATCACCCGCGACGCAACAAAGGCAGTGATCAGGTTGATCGCCAGCCACGCCCAACGGTTGCGCAACGATTTCCAGACCGAAGCAAAAATGTCTTCTTCTTCACGCAGACCCGCCATGTTGAGAACTTCGCTTTCGCTCTCCTCACGAATCAGGTCGACCATTTCGTCGATGGTCAGACGACCAATCAGCTTGTCGTTCTTGTCGACCACCGGGGCCGAGATCAAGTCATAACGCTCGAACGCCTGCGCGGCATCGTAGGCGTCCTCATCCGGATGAAAACTCACCGGGTCGCTGGCCATGACCTCAGACACCTGCTTGTCAGGGTCGTTGACCAGCAAACGCTTGATCGGCAAAACGCCCTTGAGCACGCCGTCATAATCGACCACGAACAACTTGTCGGTGTGTCCCGGCAGCTCCTTGAGACGACGCAGGTAACGCAACACCACTTCCAGACTGACATCCTCGCGGATCGTCACCATCTCGAAGTCCATCAACGCACCGACCTGCTCCTCGTCATAGGACAGCGCAGAGCGAACGCGCTCACGCTGCTGGCCGTCGAGGGTTTCCATCAGTTCGTGGACGACGTCTCGCGGCAGCTCAGGGGCCAAGTCAGCGAGTTCGTCGGCATCCATCTCCTTGGCGGCCGCCAGGAGCTCGTGATCGTCCATGTCGGCGATCAGGGTTTCTCGAACCGAGTCGGACACTTCCAGCAGGATATCGCCGTCACGTTCGGCCTTGACCAGTTGCCAGACCGTCAGACGATCGTCGAGGGGCAGCGCTTCAAGGATGTAGGCAACGTCGGCGGAGTGCAGGTCATCGAGTTTGCGCTGCAACTCGACGAGGTTCTGCCGGTGGACCAGGCTCTCGACCCGATCCTGGTGCGGACCGTCCTGGCGGTGGGTGAGGTCTTCGACCACACGCTGGCGCTGCAGCAGCTCGACAACTTGAGCAAGGCGATCCTGCAGGCTTTCTTGAGTTTTCTTTACTTCTACTTCAGTCATAGGCGAACTCCACTCCCAGCAGCGGGGCACGCCGGAAGGATCAATCAGTCAATTCATGATTGGTGAAACGGTTTACTGAGTAACTACTGGGTAAGTCCATGGAGGTATTCCACAAGCCCCGGCGGGGCTGACGGGCGCAATCATACACCGCTTGGGGCTTTTGAACGTTAAAAAATCCTGCCCAGAACAAGCGCTTGCGAGACAAAGCTAAGCATGGCTCACATCTATGAAACTGCGACGACTGATCGCGAAAAGAAAACACACTGCGGGGCAAAAATGAGAACCCTGGCCCGAGCACGAAGCACGGCAGGAGAGGAAAGGAAAAAGCCAAATCCCAGACAGCAAAAAGCCCGCGATGAACGCAGGCTTTTTGGTGTTTGGTGCACTCGACAGGATTCGAACCTGTGACCGCTCGGTTCGTAGCCGAGTACTCTATCCAGCTGAGCTACGAGTGCAGTTTGTGCTTTTAAACCAGATCACAACTGATTGAAACAAGGTTGACCGCATAACTGCAAACAACCTTTAAATGGTGCACTCGACAGGATTCGAACCTGTGACCGCTCGGTTCGTAGCCGAGTACTCTATCCAGCTGAGCTACGAGTGCAGGGTGTGCTTTTTGATCAGATCACGACTGATTGAAACAAGGTTGACCGCATAACTGCAAACAACCTTTAAATGGTGCACTCGACAGGATTCGAACCTGTGACCGCTCGGTTCGTAGCCGAGTACTCTATCCAGCTGAGCTACGAGTGCATTTGGTGCTGCGCATTATAGTCCGTCGAATCTTTTTTCCAAGCACTTTTTCTAGTAATTTCAACAACTTACCGAAGAAGCCTGATTACAACGTGCTAAACAAATAATGGCGGAGAACGGGGGATTCGAACCCCCGACACCCTTTTGAGGTGTACTCCCTTAGCAGGGGAGCGCCTTCGGCCACTCGGCCAGCTCTCCGCAACACGGGGCGTATCTTAACCAACCTTTTCCCCGTTTGCAAACATAAAAAGCGATAAAAATTAATGGCTTGGTTCTTCGTCCTTCTCTTTCTTTATACGCAGGTAGATTTCCTCACGGTGAACAGCCACCTCTTTGGGTGCGTTGACGCCAATACGCACCTGATTTCCTTTGACGCCGAGCACGGTCACGGTGATTTCGCCATCACCGATAATCAGGCTTTCCGCACACCGACGAGTCAGAATCAGCATACCTTTCTCCTCACGCATTTCAGTTCAGGGACAACAGTCTGCAAAAAAAAAGCGCTCAAGCCGCGACCAGGACGATCACCGCTCTACACGCCTGAGTATTGACCAGCGCACGAAAAAGAACAGCCTTGTGCGCTACTCAAAAAAACAAAGGGCGCGGTCAGACCGCGCCCCAGGTGCATTACATCACTCGCCCTGACGAACCGGAGCATCCAGCTCGAACGCCGTGTGCAGCGCGCGCACAGCCAGTTCCAGGTACTTCTCCTCGATGACCACCGAAACCTTGATCTCCGAGGTCGAAATCATCTGGATGTTGATGGTTTCCTTGGCCAGGGCTTCGAACATGCGACTGGCAACACCGGCATGGGAGCGCATGCCAACACCGACGATCGAAACCTTGGCAATCTTGGTGTCACCCACGACTTCACGAGCACCGATTTCGCGTGCGGTGTTTTCCAGCACGGTCTGGGCCGCCTGGTAGTCATTGCGGTGCACGGTGAAGGTGAAGTCGGTGGTGTTATCGTGCGAAACGTTCTGCACGATCATGTCGACTTCGATGTTCGCGGCACTGATAGGGCCGAGAATCTTGAACGCCACGCCCGGGGTGTCTGGCACGCCACGGATGGTCAGCTTGGCCTCATCGCGGTTGAAAGCGATGCCGGAAATGATCGGCTGTTCCATGGATTCCTCTTCATCAATAGTAATGAGGGTGCCTGGACCCTCCTTGAAGCTGTGCAGTACGCGCAGCGGGACGTTGTACTTGCCGGCGAACTCGACCGCGCGGATCTGCAATACCTTGGAACCGAGGCTGGCCATTTCCAGCATCTCTTCGAAGGTGATCTTGTCCAGACGCTGAGCCACGGAGACCACGCGCGGATCGGTGGTGTAGACACCATCCACATCGGTGTAGATCTGGCACTCATCGGCCTTCAGGGCCGCTGCCAGCGCCACACCGGTGGTGTCGGAGCCGCCACGACCAAGGGTGGTGATGCTGCCATGCTCGTCCACGCCCTGGAAACCGGCCACAACGACCACGCGACCAGCCTTCAGGTCACCGCGAATCTTCTGATCATCGATCTGCAGAATTCGCGCTTTATTGTGCGCGCTGTCCGTCAGGATTCGTACCTGGTTACCGGTGTACGACACCGCCGGTACGCCACGCTTGATCAGCGCCATGGCCAGCAACGCGATCGTTACCTGCTCGCCGGTGGAGACGATGACATCCAGTTCACGCGGGACTGGTTGATCATCACCACTGATTTGTTTGGCCAGAGCGATCAGACGGTTGGTTTCACCGCTCATTGCCGACAGCACAACCACCAGGTCATCGCCGGCATCGCGGAATTTCTTAACCTTGTCGGCGACCTGCTCGATTCTCTCGACAGTGCCGACCGAGGTGCCTCCAAATTTCTGTACGATCAAAGCCATTTCAAAGCCGCCTCTGCCCATGAAGGGCGCCCATTAGTCACTCAAACAGCAGCCGACCCCGACACTAGACGACGGGACCGGCACACAGCCTTAAATACCCTGTTCGACAAACGGCACGGTCAGGGCCAGGGCCGCGTCCAGTGCGCCAGCGTCAGTACCACCGCCTTGCGCCATGTCCGGACGACCACCGCCCTTCCCGCCCACTGCCGCAGCGGCTTGCTTCATCAAATCACCGGCTTTGAGTTGGCCAGTCAGGTCTTTGGTCACGCCTGCAACCAGCACGACCTTTTCCTCATGGACACTGCCGAGCAGGATCACTGCGCGGCCGAGTTTGTTTTTCAGCTGATCGACCAGCGCCAGCAGCGCCTTGCCGTCCTGACCGTCGAGACGCACGGCCAGTACTTTCACGCCCTTGACGTCCTGAGCCTGAGAGGACAGGTCGTCACCCGCCGCACTGGCGGCCTTGGCTTGCAACTGCTCGAGTTGCTTTTCCAGCAGACGGTTGCGCTCGAGCACAGCCGACAGCTTGTCGATCAGGTTGTCGCGGCTGCCCTTGACCAGGTTGGCCGCTTCCTTGAGCTGCTCTTCGGCGCCATTGAGATAGGCCAGTGCCGCGGCACCGGTCAACGCTTCGATACGACGCACGCCCGATGCCACACCGCCTTCGCTGATGATTTTCAGCAAGCCGATGTCACCGGTACGGTTGGCGTGGATGCCGCCACACAGCTCGACGGAGAAGTCGCCCCCCATGCTCAACACCCGCACGTCGTCGCCGTACTTCTCGCCGAACAGTGCCATGGCGCCTTTGCGCTTGGCGGTCTCGATGTCGGTTTCTTCGGTCTCGACTGCAGAGTTCTTACGAATCTCGGCGTTGACGATGTCTTCCAGCGCCTTGATCTGCTCAGGCTTGATGGCTTCGAAGTGGCTGAAGTCAAAACGCAGACGCTGACTGTCAACCAGCGAGCCTTTCTGCTGAACGTGTTCGCCCAACACTTGGCGCAGGGCCGCGTGCAGCAAATGGGTCGCCGAGTGGTTCAGCGATGTCGCATGACGCACGTCAGCATCTACCTGGGTCTCCACCGGCGCACCGACGATCAGGCTGCCGGAAGCCAGCACGCCGTGATGCAGGAACGCACCGCCGGTCTTGGTGGTGTCACGCACGTCAAAACGCGCAGTGCCGGCCTGCAGGTATCCGCAGTCGCCGACCTGACCACCGGATTCGGCGTAGAACGGCGTCTTGTCGAGGACAATCACACCCTCGTCGCCTTCGCTCAGGACATCAACCGATTGACCGTCTTTATAAAGAGCGACGATCTTCGCCGAGCCGCTGGTATCGGTGTAACCGGTGAACTGGGTGGCAACGTCGACCTTGACCAGGGTGTTGTAGTCCAGGCCAAAGGAGCTCGCCGAACGGGCACGCACGCGCTGGGCTTCCATTTCGCGCTCGAAACCTGCTTCGTCGATGGTCAGCTCACGCTCACGGGCGATGTCGGCCGTCAGATCCATCGGGAAGCCATAGGTGTCGTACAGCTTGAACACGACATCACCCGGCACCACGGTGCCTTTGAGTTCTGCCAGATCCTGCTCAAGGATTTTCAGGCCGTGCTCCAGGGTCTTGGAGAACTGCTCCTCTTCGGCCTTGAGCACGCGCTCGATGTTCGCCTGCTGCTGTTTGAGCTCCGGGAAGGCTTCGCCCATCTCGGCCACCAACGCGGCAACGATCTTGTAGAAGAAGCTGCCGGTGGCGCCCAGCTTGTTGCCGTGACGGCAAGCGCGGCGAATGATCCGGCGCAATACGTAGCCACGACCTTCGTTGGAAGGCAGTACGCCATCAGCAATCAGGAAACCGCAGGAACGGATGTGGTCAGACACCACTTTGAGCGACGACTGGTCGTCATTGCTGCAACCGATAGCCGCTGCCGAAGCGCTCAACAGGTTCTTGAACAGGTCGATCTCGTAGTTCGAGTTCACGTGCTGCATCACCGCACTGATCCGCTCCAGGCCCATGCCGGTATCGACCGACGGCGCCGGCAGCGGATGCAACACGCCATCGGCGGTGCGGTTGAACTGCATGAATACGTTGTTCCAGATCTCGATGTAACGGTCGCCATCTTCTTCCGGCGAGCCGGGTGGACCGCCCCAGATGTGGTCACCGTGATCGTAGAAGATCTCGGTGCAGGGGCCGCATGGACCGGTATCGCCCATGGTCCAGAAGTTGTCGGAGGCGTAAGGCGCACCCTTGTTGTCGCCGATGCGGATCATGCGCTCGACCGGCACGCCGATCTGCTGTGTCCAGATGTCGTAGGCTTCGTCGTCCGAGGCATAGACAGTGACCCAGAGTTTGTCCTTGGGCAGCTTCAAGACGCCAGTCAGGAAGGTCCAGGCGTAGGTGATCGCGTCATGCTTAAAGTAATCGCCGAAGCTGAAGTTACCCAGCATTTCAAAGAAGGTGTGATGACGGGCGGTGTAGCCGACGTTTTCCAGGTCGCTGTTCTTGCCACCTGCGCGGACGCACTTCTGGCTGCTGGTGGCGCGGGTATAGGCGCGCTTTTCCTGGCCCAGGAAGCAATCCTTGAACTGGTTCATCCCCGCGTTAGTGAACAGCAGGGTCGGGTCGTTGCCCGGAATCAAAGAGCTGGAGGCTACACGGGTGTGGCCTTGCTCTTCGAAGAAGCGAAGGAAGGCTTCACGGATTTCTGCGCTTTTCATTAGGTTCTTCCACGGAGGCTGCGGCCAAAGGCCTGTGCACTTAGTCAACAGACGAAGCGACGGCAAAGGGCCGCATTATATCGGCCCTGCGCGCGGGGTACAGCGTGTTTATACGATAGAAACAGCCAATTGGACGGCCAGCAATGTCATTTACCGGAAAACTCGACGAATGTCGCGATGACCTGATCGATCTGCGCCTGGCTGACATCCATGTGCGTGACCATGCGCAGACGGGATGAGGCACTGAGACGAATCCCGCGCTCGGCGGCAAACGCCTTGATCGCGTCGGCTTGGTCGCCGATATTCAGGTAAACCATATTGGTTTGCACTGGCTCGACCTCGAAACCCGCCGCGCGCAGGCCTTCCGCCAGCCGTTGCGCATTCGAGTGGTCGTCAGCCAGGCGTTGCACATGGTTGTCCAGGGCATACAGCCCTGCCGCCGCGAGAATCCCGGCCTGACGCATGCCGCCGCCGACCATCTTGCGCAGGCGCCGGGCCTTGGCGATCAACGCCACTGATCCGCAAAGCACTGAGCCCACCGGGGCACCCAGGCCTTTGGACAGGCAAACCGAAACCGAATCGAAGTGCTGGGTAATTTCCCGGGCATCCACGCCCAGCTTGACCGCGGCGTTGTACAAGCGCGCGCCATCCAGGTGCAGTTGCAGACCATGTTCGCGCGTAAAACGGCGTGCTCGTCCCAGATACTCCAGTGGCAGTACCTTGCCTTGCATAGTGTTTTCCAGAGCCAGCAAGCGGGTGCGGGCGAAGTGGAAGTCGTCGGGCTTGATGGCCGCCGCCACCTGGTCCAGGTCCAGCGAACCATCGGCCTGGACGTCCAGCGGCTGCGGCTGGATCGAGCCGAGTACTGCAGCGCCGCCGCCTTCGTACTTATAGGTATGCGCCTGCTGGCCAACGATGTATTCGTCGCCGCGCTCGCAGTGTGCCATCAGCCCCAACAGGTTGCTCATGGTGCCGGTGGGCACGAACAGCGCCGCGGCAAAGCCCAGGCGCTTGGCCAACTCGGCCTCCAGACGGTTGACCGTCGGATCCTCACCGTACACATCGTCGCCAGTGGCCGCCCCGGTCATTACATCGAGCATCCCTGCGGTAGGTTGGGTAACGGTGTCACTGCGCAGATCGATAACAGTCATGAAGCTGGCCTCGGTAAGCAGGGGAAAATCCCTTTCAGAAATGAATTACTGCGGTCATGCCGAGGAATTATCAACCCTCACCGAATGAAAACTTCGATAACAATCATCAGATAGCAGCGATGCGCAGGTCAGAAATATGTGTTAAAAACGCTGCGCCGCCAGAAAATCTGACGGCAATACGTTCTCAGGGCGGGGTGCAACTCCCCACCGGCGGTAATTGCGCGCAATGCGCATAGCCCGCGAGCGCTTGGCATCCCGCCAGCCTTTGGCAGTGGTGATGACAAGGTCAGCAGACCCGGTGTGATTCCGGGGCCGACGGTCATAGTCCGGATGAAGAGAGAACGGGATTAACGCCAAAGGGCCGTCCAGGTCAACGAGCAGTGTGTGCTCGGGTCCGCCACGTACCCTTAAATCCCCTTCGATTCATAACGCCCTGTTTTTCACACAAACAGGAGTCAGAACAGATGCAACCCACCGCAATCGATAGCAAAAGCAAACACCATCAAGGCGAGCGCGTAGCGTTTATCCAGGCGTGCTGGCACAAGGAAATCGTTGATCAGAGCCGTGAAGGTTTTGTCAGCGAGATGATCGCTCAGGGCTATCAGGCGTCGGACATCGACTTTTTTGAAGTCGGCGGTGCCTTCGAAATTCCGCTGCACGCCAAGCTGCTGGCCAAGACGGGCCGCTACGCTGGCATCGTCGCCGCCGGCCTGGTGGTGGATGGCGGAATTTACCGTCACGAGTTCGTTGCCCAATCGGTAATCAGCGGCCTGATGCAGGTGCAGTTGGAGACTGAAGTACCGGTGTTCTCGGTCGTGCTGACCCCCCATCACTTCCACGCTGGCGAAGAGCACCAGAAGTTCTTCTTCGAGCATTTTGTGCACAAGGGGCAGGAAGCGGCGAAAACCTGTGCCGACACGCTGCATAAACTGCGGGCGTTGCATCGTAGTGAGCCGCGGGCGGTGGCGGTGTAGTAGATCGTTGCTTGCGATGTGGCTAAATAAGTCGAGATTGTCGTCGACCATTTAGCCGCTATCGCGAGCAGGCTCGCTCCTACAGTTCGACATAGCGTCAGGCGAGGTTGTGGTCGCCAGTGGGAACGATCAGGATCCCGGCGCGCAGGCCATTCTTCACCTTGGGGTTGGGGAAGATAATGCGAGCGCCCTGCTCTTCGATGATCCAGCGTGTTTGAGCAATGTCTTCAGCCAGTACATAGCCCATATCCAGCTCACTGAAGTTCTCGATATCGGCCGGCAGATTCAATTTGAAGCTGTCGCTGTGCTTGATGATTTCCCGCGCCACGCTGAACAGTTGCAAGCCATCCAGGCCCTCATCCGCCAACGGCGGTTCAGTCCCTTCGATAATCTGCTTCAGGCGGGTTTCCAGGCGCGACACGTTGACGCCTTCGTTTTGCCCGAACGGTCGGGCCTTGCCCAATTCCAGGGTAAAGGCCTCTGCACCCAGCTTGTCGTAGGTGTACGAGCTGAACACTATCGACGGTTTGTTCTGCAACAGCACCGCTTCCATGCCAGCCGCGCGCAGCCGCGCCAGTTCGCGCCGGGAATGCAGGCGACCTTCTTTCCAGGGATACAGGGCGAACTGCTCGATCTTCGAGCCGCGAATCGCGGTATGCAGGTCGTAGTGCAGGCGGGCGCGGTCCGGCAGGCTGAAAAAGCTCGCAGCCAGGCGCTCCAGCTCACAGGCGCGCAATGCTTCCGAACCACTGCTCAGTTCATGACGGCCGTTGAACAGCCGATTGACGTCCTGCTCGACAAAACGCTCGCCGCGACGCATGGCCTCGGGGTTGCCAAACAGGAACAGGATACGTGCACAGGGCTTCAAGGTGCCGCTGGCGATGTCATGCAGCAATCGATCAAGGAGTTCGATCGGCGCTGTTTCGTTGCCATGGATCCCGGCTGACAGCAGCAGGTCCAGGCCATTGTCACGGGCTTCCGGTGGCCGAACTTCCAGCGCACCTTCACTCAGCCAGCGCATCCGCACGCCTTCGACAGTCAGTTGAGTCTTCTCCGCCGGTTCGCGGCCGGCGAGGGTCAGTTCAAGCAGTTTGCCGAGGGCGAGCATAGAGCGATTTCCTTAATGGTCGTGATTGCAGTCCGGGCCATGCACGTGGTCGTCGTCACCGAGGTCAGCCGGCTCCATCTCCAGTTGCAGACTTACCAGATTAGTCGCCAATGGGCGCAACAGCAGGTTGGCGTATTCGGCATCGCCTTCTTCGACGTCCACGCCGATCAGCAACTGGCCACGGCCGTCGTGCTGGATCCACAACTCTTTGCCCTGCCAGATTACGGCAACGCGGGTGCAGGAGGTTTCCAGTTGAGTGCCATCGGTGTCTTCAAGGATCAGCTGCAGGGTATCGCTCATGTTTTCGCTCTCATCTGGAAATAAAGCTGCACGTCCGCTCATCAAAAGGCGGACGTGGGCTTTCAATTGATCTGGAATGGATAAACCGCGCCCAGTTTAAGGATTTGCGTCAGTTCATCCAGTGCCGTCCGGCATTCAAGCAACAACTGCGGATCCGCCAGGTCGCTTTCGGCCATACGGTCACGGTAGTGCTTTTCGACCCATTGGGTCAGCGTGCCATACAACGGCGCGGTCATGATAACCCCTGGGTTGACTGCCGCCAGCTCAGTTTCATTCAACGCCACGCGCAAACGTAGGCACGCCGGGCCTCCGCCGTTCTGCATGCTCTGCTTGAGGTCGAAGACTTTCACCTCGCGAATCAGCCCGCCGGAGCTGGTCAGGGTCTGCAGATACTGCCAGACACGCTCGTTGTTCTGGCACTCCTGCGGCACGATCAGCAGCATCGAGCCGTCGGCCTTCGACAGCAGTTGGCTGTTGAACAGGTAGGAACGTACGGCGTCTTCCACCGAAACCTGCGAACGCGGCACGCAGATCGCCTTGAATTGACCGCCCCGCTTGGCCAGCTTGCCCGACAGCTCGGCGAGCATCTGTTCGGTGTCGAGGAACGCATCCTCGTGATAGAACAGCGCCTCACCGTTACCGACCGCGATCACGTCGTTGTGGAACACGCCCTGATCGATCACCGACGGATTCTGCTGAGCATAGACCACGCCGTCATCACTCAGGCCGTGCAAGCGTGCGACCGCCTGGGAGGCTTCCAGGGTCTGGCGTGCCGGGTACTTTTGCGGTGCCGGGTAGCGGGTATCGAAGGCGCTGCGACCGAACACGAAAAACTCGACACCGGCCTCACCGTACTCACGGCAGAAACGGGTGTGGTTGGCGGCGCCTTCGTCACCGAACTGCGCTACCGCCGGCAACGCCGCGTGGTGGGCGAAGTGTTTTGGGTCAGCGAACATCGCCCCCAGCACGCGACTGGTGGTCGGGTGCTCGATGCTGCGGTGATATTTGCAGTTGAGGTTGGCCGCGGTGAAATGCACACGACCGTCGGCGGTGTCGGCACTCGGGCTGACAGTGGCGGCGTTGGCCACCCACATGCTCGACGCCGAGCAACTGGCAACCAGCAGCGGCATCGCTTGCTTGGCCGCCTGCTCGATGACCTGTGCATCAGTGCCGCTGAAACCGAGCCTGCGCAAGGCGCCCACGTCCGGACGCTCCTGAGGCGCGAGCACGCCTTGCTGGAAGCCCATTTCCATCAGCGCTTTCATTTTTGCCAGGCCCTGCAGCGCCGCTTCCTTGGGATTGGAAGCCTGCTGGCTGTTGCTCTGGGATGCGACGTTGCCGTAGGACAGACCGCCGTAGTTGTGGGTCGGCCCCACTAGACCGTCAAAATTGACTTCATAGGATTTCATTAGCGAGGCTCCACGAGAATCTGGTTTTTATAGGCTTCAATAACAAGGCATTGGCGGCCGCGGTGCGGCTGATCGCCTGCAAGCCAGCTCCCACAAGGAGTCAGCTTGCCGGCGATGGGCATCAAGCCATTTTCACGCCAGGCGTAAGGGCCGCCGGCATCACCAGGCTCGGTGTTTCCAGCGAGGCCACGGGGTAGGCGCAATAGTCCGCCGCGTAGTAAGCACTGGCGCGGTGGTTACCGGAGGCGCCGACACCACCGAACGGTGCACTGCTGGCGGCGCCGGTCAGTTGCTTGTTCCAGTTGACGATACCGGCGCGGCTTTCCAGCCAGAACTGCTGGTAGCGCGCTTCGGAGTCCGACAGCAAGCCGGCGGCCAGGCCGTATTGGGTGTTGTTGGCTTCGGCGATCGCCGCTTCGAAATCCGCGTAGCGAATGACCTGCAGCAACGGCCCGAACAGTTCCTCGTCAGGACGCTCGGCCACGGCCGTGACATCAAGAATGCCAGGGGTCAGCAAGGCTGCCGCCGGCTGTGGCTGAGTCATATCCAGCAGGCTGACCGCACCATTGGCCAACAGCTGCGCCTGGGCATCCATCAGCGCCTTGGCGGCACCGAGGGAAACTACCGAGCCCATGAACGGCGCCGGTTGCTGGTCGAATGCACCGACCTCGATGGTTGCGCTGACGGCTACCAGGCGCGCCAGCAGGGTATCGCCCCAAGCGCCTTGCGGCACCAGTAGACGGCGTGCGCAGGTGCAGCGCTGACCGGCGGAAATGAACGCCGACTGAATAATGGTGTAGACCGCCGCGTCGAGGTCGGCGACCTGATCAACCACCAGCGGGTTGTTACCACCCATTTCCAGGGCGAGTATCTTGTCCGGCCGACCGGAGAACTGCGCGTGCAGATGGTTGCCGGTACGGCTGGAGCCGGTGAAGAACAGGCCATCGATGCCCGGATTGGCCGCCAGGGCGATACCGGTTTCCCGCGCGCCTTGCACCAGGTTCAACACACCCGCTGGCAAGCCAGCTTCGATCCAGCATTTGACCGTCAGCTCGGCGACTTTCGGCGTCAGTTCGCTGGGTTTGAACAGCACACTGTTACCGGCCAACAGGGCTGGAACAATGTGTCCGTTAGGCAGGTGACCCGGGAAGTTGTAGGGGCCGAACACCGCCACCACGCCGTGAGGCTTGTGCCGCAGCACGGCGGTCGCGTCACCCAGTGGGCCGCTCTTCTCGCCGGTGCGCTCACGGTAGCTTTGCACCGAGATTGCAATCTTGTTGACCATGCTGGTCACTTCAGTCGCGGCTTCCCACAAAGGCTTGCCGGTTTCCTCACCAATGCAGTGGGCCAATTCATCGGCATGCTGTTTCAGGCTGGCGGCGAACGCCTCGAGCACGCTGATGCGCTCTTCCAGGGTGCGACGAGCCCAGGCCGGGAATGCCTGACGGGCCGCTTGCACGGCGCTTTCAACCTGAGCTGCCGTAGCACCTTGACCTGACCAGAGCACTTGCTGGGTCACCGGGTTCAGCGATTCAAAGGCCTCGCCCTGACCGGCCAGCCACTCACCTGCGATGTAAAGCGAATTCATTATTTCGACTCCCGGGCAGCAGACAATGGAACGGCGCGCACCTGATCGCCGGCATTGAGTTGAAGGCGCTTGGCGGTCAGCGGATCGACCACCAGGGTACCGGCGGCAAAGCGCGCCGGCGCGGCAGTGATGCGGCAGTCTTCGCGCTTGCGGTTGTGAATCAGGAACGGTGTCGCGTCGTCACCCGGGGTACCAATGGCCAGCACCAGCGCCTGGCTGTCGCGGACCGCACGGATCTTCGCGGTCTCGCACTCCACGGCTGGACCGGCGTCGAAAATATCGACGTAGCCCTGATAGCTGAAACCCTCGCTCTTGAGCATGGCCAATGCCGGCTCGGTGTCCGGGTGAACCTGGCCGATGACGCTACGTGCACCTTCGGACAGGAAGCAGGTGTAGAGCGGGAATTTTGGCATCAGCTCAGCAATGAACGCCTTGTTGCCTACACCTGTCAGGTAGTCCGCCTGGCTGAACTCCATTTTGAAGAAGTGCCGGCCCAGGCTTTCCCAGAATGGCGAGCGGCCCGCGGTGTCGGACACACCGCGCATCTCGGCAATGATCTTGTTGCCAAACAGTTGCGGGAATTCGGCGATGAACAGCATCCGCGCCTTGGCCAGCATGCGGCCATTGAGGCCGGTGCGGTAATCGGCGTGCAGGAACAGCGAGCACAATTCGGAATTGCCAGTCAGGTCGTTAGCCAGGAACAGCGTGGGGATTTCCCGGTAGATGTTCAACTCTTGCGAAGCGCTGACCGTCAGGCCGACCCGGAAGTTGTACCAGGGCTCACGCAGGCCAACAGCACCGGCAATCGCCGAGATACCCACCACCCGGCCGCTGTCGTCTTCGAGCACGAACAGGTAATCGGCGTCGGCACGCCCCGCCTCGCCAGTGAAGGTTTTTTCCGCCCAGCCTACCCGGTGCGCCAGGCGTTCTTCATTGGCCGGCAAGGTGGTCAGGCCGGTACCGGTGCTGCGGGCCAGGTCGATCAGAGCGGGTAAATCGCTGCTGCGTACGGGACGAACGATCATGCTATCTCCTCAAACGGGCGGTCGCTGACGACCTCCCGTAAAACTCGCTGCTCTATTGCCTTGCGGCGTTCAAGCGTTAAACCGCTACCAGGCGCACGCTGGCACCCTCGCCGACACCCAGGGCCTCGGCAGCTTCCAGATCCAGCACGACGGGCTTGCCTGGCGCGTAGTCCAGCTCAAGCATGACGGCGCGGTAATCCTGCAACTGGGCATTGGCCACCAGGTACTGACGCCCCGCCCCTTTGACCGGCTCACCGATCTTCACCGGCACCACGCGACTCTGGGCAATCGAACGGATGCCCGAGACCCGTGCATGCAGGGTCGGGCCACCGTCGAAGATGTCGATGTAATGATCGGTCTCGAAACCTTCGCGCATCAGGATGTCGAAGGTGATCTGCGCACGCGGGTGCACCTGACCCATCGCCTCCTGCGCGGAGTCCGGCAGCAGTGGCACGTAGATCGGGTAATGCGGCATCAGCTCGGCCAGGAACGTACGGCTCTTGAGCCCGCACAGACGCTCGGCTTCGGCGTAGTTGAGGTCGAAGAAGTTGCGGCCAATGGCATCCCAGAATGGCGAGTCGCCGTGCTCATCGCTGTAGCCGACGATTTCGGTCACCACCGAATCGGCGAAACGTTCCGGATGGCTGGCCACGAAGAGCAGGCGTCCACGGGAGTTGAGCTCCGACCAGGCCGAGCCCACCAGTTCCGGCAGCACGTAGAAGCTGGTCAGCAGACTGTTACCCGTCAGGTCGTGGCACTGCGAGAGTACGTGGATCTTGTTATGAATCTTCAGCTCGCGGGACGCGTGCACGAAGGTTTCATTACGAAAGCTGTAGAAAGGCTCGGAGTAACCGGCCGAGGCGACAATAGCCGAGCAGCCCACCAGCTTGCCGGTGGCAGTGTCTTCGAGGACGAAGAAGTAGCTCTCTTCGCCGTTGAAACTGACTTCGGCGGCGAAGGACGCTTCGCTCGCGGCAATCTTGTCGCTCAGGCGCTCAACGTCATCCGGCAGGGAAGTGACACCAATCGGGCTGTCCGCAGCCAGGCGTTGTACCTCGCCCAGATCAGCCATTTGCGCGGGGCGCATCACCAGCATGGTGTCACTCCTTTTTTATCAACTCTTTGAGGAAAATCGCCGGCTGCTTTGGCCTGTGCGGGGGTGAGCCTGCACAGAGAAGCCATCCGGCGTGGAAATTTGCATCGGCGCCCGACATTCGGGCGCCGAAAGGTCTATCAGGCTTGCGTCAACTTGGCCACGGCACGTTCGAAGCGGTCCAGGCCGGCCTCGATATCGGCGTCTTCCACCACCAGGCTCGGGGCGAAACGAATCACGTCAGGGCCGGCTTGCAGAATCATCAGGCCTTCTTTCTCGGCGGCGTTGAAGATGTCCTTGGCCTTGCCTTTCCAGGCATCGCTCAGGACACAACCCAACAACAGGCCAAGACCACGCACCTGAGTGAACACACCGTACTGTTCGCCGATCTGCTGCAGGCGCGCCTTGAACTTGTCGTGCTTGGCGTTGACGCCGTTCAGCACCTCAGGGGTGTTGATCACGTCGATCACCGCCTCAGCCACTGCGCATGCCAACGGGTTGCCGCCGTAGGTGGTGCCGTGAGTGCCGACGACCAGGTGTTTGGCCAGGTCTTCGGTGGTCAGCATGGCCGCGATCGGGAATCCGCCGCCCAGGCTCTTGGCGCTGGTCAGGATGTCTGGCGTCACGCCGTAATGTTGATAGGCGAACAGCTTACCGCTGCGGCCCATGCCGGTTTGCACTTCGTCGAAGACCAGCAGCGCATTGTGCGCATCGCACAGCTCGCGGGCACCTTGCAGGTACGCCAGCTCCGCCGGCAGCACACCGCCCTCGCCCTGGATCGGTTCCAGCACCACGGCGCAGGTCTTGTCGGAAATGGCGGCTTTCAGCGCAGCCAGGTCGTTGTACGGAACGTGGGTGATGCCGGTGATTTTCGGACCGAAACCGTCGGAGTACTTGGACTGGCCACCGACGTTGACGGTGAACAGGGTACGACCGTGGAAGCTGTTCAGGGCTGCGATGATTTCGTACTTCTCGGCGCCGAAACGGTCGTGAGCGACGCGACGGGCCAGCTTGAAAGCGGCCTCGTTGGCCTCGGCACCGGAGTTGCAGAAGAACACGCGGTCGGCAAAGGTCGCGTCGATCAGCTTGTGCGCCAGGCGCAGGGCCGGCTCATTGGTGAACACGTTGGATACGTGCCACAGTTTGCTCGCCTGCTCGGTCAAGGCACCGACGAGCGCCGGATGGGCGTGGCCCAGTACGTTGACGGCAATCCCGCCGGCGAAGTCGATCAGCTCGCGACCCGACTGGTCCCAAACGCGGGAACCGGCACCACGCACCGGAATAAAAGCGGCAGGCGCATAGTTGGGAACCATTACCTGGTCAAAATCGGCGCGTTCTACCGCAGCGTGCTCAACGGACATCGGAGTCTCCTGATGAGGAACACCCGCCTGAAACTGGCGAGCGATGGGGGGGATTGTAAGGACAGTTTCGAGCTTGGCCTTGTCGCCAAGCGACAACTTCTTATAGCGCAAAACCCTGATTTTCCCGGGTTTACGGCAATGCGACATATAGGGTCGCAAAGGCGCAGTTTAAACTGCCTGCAGGGGTTTTGCGGCAGTCGTGCAGGAATCTGATATATGGCGATTCGCCAGAGGCGGTAATTATGCAACGTCAGGAGGGGGGCCGGGCAAAACCTGAACACATCAATGCCCTGGACTCGAGCGATAACCCCTTGGGGCGCGCACCCGACATCAGCCAGATGAACGAGTTATCGGTGCTGCTGGACAGCACCGGCATCACTGAGTTGCCGCCCGGCCTGCTGCAACTGAAGAACCTTGACCTAGCCGACCTCAGCGATAACGCAATCAGCCATATCCCCAGCGATATTTTCGAACTGTCGATGGCGTGTGCGGGAAGGATCAACCTGCGCGGCAATCCGCTGTCCGAAGACAGCGTGCAACGACTGATCGCCTACTTCGGCGCGAACCGAACAGATTTTGGCGTCGATGCGGTGATCAATCGTACCGAGATCGAGGTATCAACGTCGGAAGACTCGGAGACCGAGGAGTAATACCGTCTTTCGGAGTGCGTCAGCCGCGCTCCGAAGGCACCGATGACAGCTCGAACGGGCTGCTGCTGCGCCGCTGATTGCGATCTTCCCGTGGCGTGGCGCCGAAGAAGTTGCGATAAGCGCTGGAGAAGTGCGGACCGGAGGAGAAACCGCAGGACAAACCGATCTGGATAATCGACTTACTGGTTTGCATCAACATCTGCCGCGCCTTGTTCAAACGCAGTTCCAGGTAATACTGGCTCGGCACGCGATTGAGGTACTGCTTGAAAATCCGCTCCAACTGTCGGCGCGAAACGCAGACATGCTGGGCGATTTCGTCGGTGGTCAGCGGCTCTTCGATGTTGGCTTCCATCAACAGCACTGCCTGAGTCAGCTTGGGATGACTCGAGCCCAGGCGGTTCTGCAATGGAATGCGCTGACGCTCGCCCCCCTCGCGGATGCGCTCCACCACCAATTCTTCGGAAACCGCCCCCGCCAACTCGGCACCGTGATCACGGGCCAATACCGCCAGCAGCAGATCCAGGACGGACATGCCGCCACAGGCGCTCAGGCGATCGCGATCCCAATCGAACAGGTGACTGGTGGCGATGACCTTGGGAAAGCGCTCGGCGAAGTCATCCTGCCAGCGCCAATGCACCGCAGCCCGGTAACCGTCGAGCAAGCCCAGTTGCGCCAGCGGATAGACGCCGGCCGACAGACCGCCAATCACACAACCGGCACGCACCAATTGCTTGAGCGCACTGCTCAGGGGCGGCGCCATGGCGGCGGGTGGCTCGTCAGCCAGCAGGAACAGCTTCTGGAAGTTTTCCAGTTTTCCGCTCCAGGCTTCGCCCGGCAATTGCCAGGCGCCCTCGGCCGGCGGCTCGGCCTGCAGAAATGTCAGCTCGTAGACAACTTCCGGATGCACGCGCTGGGCAACACGCAAGGCCTCCTCGGCCAGCGCCAGCGTCAAGGCTTTAGTGCTGGGCCAAATCAGGAAACCAATTCGATGGGCAGTCATGGCGGGCAATCCGAAACGAAGAACGGTGATGAAGGCATGGGCCAATGCTAGCCCGTAAATGAACGCAATTCCCGAAACCGGCACGGATCCCGGAGATCAATGTGGGAGCTGGCCTGCCAGCGATGGCGGTATATCTGTACCAGAGATGCAAACTGGTTCACCGCTATCGCTGGCAGGCCAGCTCCCACAGTCAATCGGGGCCGACCTTTAGGTTGCGAAGCATGCACTATCTCGGTGCACAACGGCAGTCCTGATTACTTCAAGCTGCCCGAAAGGAACTGCTGCAAGCGCTCGGACTGCGGATTGACCAGCACTTCGCGCGGGTTGCCGCTTTCTTCGACCAGGCCTTTGTGCAGAAACACCAACTGGTTCGACACTTCACGGGCGAAGCCCATCTCGTGGGTCACCACAACCATGGTCCGGCCTTCCTGGGCAAGGGACTGCATGACCTTGAGCACATCACCTACCAGCTCCGGATCGAGTGCCGAAGTCGGCTCGTCAAACAGCATGACCTCAGGCTCCATCGCCAGCGCCCGGGCGATCGCCACGCGCTGTTGCTCGCCACCGGACATGTGCCCCGGGTAGGCGTCCTTGCGATGGGCTACGCCGACCTTGGCCAGGTACATCTCGGCCTTCTCGCGGGCGTCGGCCTTGGACATGCCAAGCACATGCACCGGCGCTTCCATGATGTTTTCCATGGCGGTCATGTGCGACCACAGATTGAAATGCTGGAACACCATCGACAGGCGCGAACGCATGCGTTGCAGCTGTTTCGGGTCGGCGGCCTTCATCGCGCCGTCCTTGTTGGCCACCAGCTTCAACTCTTCGTTGTTGAGCAGGATCTTGCCGGCGTGCGGCTGCTCCAGCAGGTTGATGCAACGCAGGAAAGTACTTTTGCCGGAGCCACTGGAGCCGATGATGCTGATCACATCGCCTGCCGCTGCCTTCAGGGACACACCCTTGAGCACTTCGTGACTGCCATAGCGTTTATGCAGGTCTTGGACTTCAAGTTTGTACATGCTGTCGGTTCTCACAAAAACAGTCAGTCGTTGAGCAAGCGCCCGTGACGCAGCGCTTCGCGCCCCGCCACCTTGGCCAGCCAGAAACCGGGTTGGGCATACCGCAGCCGTTCCACGGCAAACAGCACGCCGGCCGTACCAGCACACACGGTGCTGACCCGATCAGCCAATGGATCAATCACTTCAAAAATCTCGTCACCGGCTTCCACCCACTCGCCAGGCTCACGCAAGAAACTGACGACCCCCGGATGGGGCGCAAACAGCAACTCGGTGCCTTCGAATGGCAGGCCCTCGCAGGCCTCGCGCTCCGGCGCCGGCCACTGACCGCTGATCAATCCCTGTTCAGCGAGGAACGCCAGGATGCCCTCGGCATGCGCCTCGGCTTGCGGGCGACCGGTGTCAGCCTGGCCACCCAGTTCAATGGTGGTCGCCAGGCACGCCAGCGGGATCTGCGCCTCGGGAAACTGTCGCGACAGGCGCAGCCAGGGCAGCGAGCAGGCCTCGTCGAAGGAGCTGCCGCCGGAATCTTCGGCCAGCAAGCCGACACGCACATCCAGGTGCGCCGCCAGCGAACGCCACTGCGGCCAATGCTGCGGCAAGGCGTACATATGCAGCGCGGCTTCAGCGTCGCAGTGCAGGTCCAGCACCACATCGGCGGTGCAGGCGTGGCTGAGGAGGATGCGCTGCATGCCCTGCAACTGGCTGCGGGCCGGTGGCAAATTGGCGAGCACATCGCTCATGGCCTGGCGGATCAACTGGATATTGGCGTGAGGATCATCTCCCAGGCGCCCTTCCAACTGCGCCGCCACCGGCGCGCTCAATTCAACGAAGTCGCGGTTGAAATTCTTCCCGCTGCCTGCCTCGAAACGCCCCTGGTGACTGCCTTGCAGCAGCTGCCCCAGACCCAGCGGATTGGCCACCGGCACCAGTTCGATCACACCGTTCAGGGCGCCCTGGGCTTCCAATTCGGCCAGACGTTTTTTCAACTCCCAGGCGGTGCGCATCCCCGGCAATTCGTCGGCGTGCAGGCTGGCCTGGATATAGGCCTTGCGCTCGCCACTGCCGAAACGGAACACCGAAATCTGCCGCTCGCTGCCCAGATGATTCCACGGCAACTGATGATCGATACGTTCCATATCAGTGCTTCCGCGGGGCCAGGTAACCCAGCCAGCGGCGCTCGGCCATCTTGAACAGGCGCACGAGAATGAAGGTCAAGCACAGGTAGAACACGCCAGCGGTAATGTAGGCCTCGAACGGCAAGTAGTACTGGGCATTCACGGTCCGTGCGGCACCGGTGATATCGATCAGGGTCACGATGGAGGCCAGGCTGGTGGTCTGCAGCATCATGATCACTTCGTTGCTGTACTGCGGCAGGGCCCGGCGCAGGGCCGATGGCAGCAGGATGCGCTTGTACATCTTGAAGCGCGACATGCCGACCGCCTTGGCTGCTTCGATTTCACCGTTGGGCGTGGCCCGCAGGCTGCCGGCGATGATTTCAGCGGTGTAGGCACTGGTGTTGATGGCGAAGGCCAGGCACGCACAGAAGGTTGCGCTGGACAGCCATGGCCAGAGGAAGCTCTCGCGCACCGCCTCGAACTGGGCCAGACCGTAGTAGATCAGGAACAGTTGCACCAGCATCGGAGTGCCACGGATCACGTAGGTGTAGAGCCAGGCGGCCCCATTGACGATCGAGTTCTTCGATACGCGCATCAAGCCCAGGGGCAAGGCACACAGCAGGCCGAAGAACAGCGACAACGCGAGCAATTTCAGAGTGGTCAGCAGGCCGCCGAGGTACAACGGCAGTGCCTCCCAGATGACGTTGTAGTCGAAGATCATAGATCAGCCGCCCTTACGCCTACCGAGTAGCGCTTCTCAAGGTGACGCAATGCCAGCAAGGAGACACTGGTGATCACCAGGTACATTGCCGCCACTGCAAGGAAGAAGGTGAAAGGCTCGCGAGTGGCGTCTGCCGCCTGCTTGGCCTTGAACATCATGTCTTGCAGGCCGACCACCGAAATCAGTGCGGTCGCCTTGGTCAACACCAGCCAGTTGTTGGTGAAGCCGGGAATCGCCAGGCGAATCATCTGCGGCACCATGACCCGGAAGAACACCTGGAAGCTGCTCATGCCGTACGCCATACCGGCTTCCGCCTGGCCTTTGGGAATTGCCATGAACGCCCCGCGGAAGGTTTCCGACAGGTAGGCGCCGAAGATGAAGCCCAGGGTGCCGATACCGGCCGCCAGCGGATTCAGGTCGATGTAGTCGTCATAACCGAGCAAAGGCGCCACCCGGTTGAGCAGGTCCTGACCGCCATAGAAAATCAGCAGGATCAGTACCAGATCGGGAATCCCGCGGATCACCGTGGAATACAGGTCGCCGAGCCAGGCCAGCCAGCGAATCGGCGACAGGCGCAACGCGACCCCGATCAGACCCAGAACAATGGCCAAGGCCATGGACGACAAGGCGAGTTGCAGCGTCAGCCATGCGCCATCGAGGATGACAGCCCCGTAGCCTTTCAACATGATTCAGGTCCTCGAAAATTGGGATGAAAAAATGGCGCAAACCGCAGAGATTCTGTTGCTTGCGCCATTTCGGACTTACGCTGCGACGTTTACTGGCCGTAAATGTCGAAGTCGAAGTACTTGTCCTGGATTTGCTTGTACTTGCCGTTCTCGCGAATGGCCGTGATCGCGGTATTGATCTGCTCTTTCAGCGCGTCACCCTTGCGGACTGCGATACCCACGCCGTCACCGAAGTATTTGACGTCGGTGAACGCCGGACCGACAAACGCGAAGCCCTTGCCGGCGTCGGTTTTCAGGAAGCCGTCATTCAACAGGGTAGCGTCTGCCACGGTGCCGTCGAGGCGACCGGCGGCCACGTCCAGGTAGATTTCGTTCTGCGAGCCGTACGGCTTGATTTCAGCGCCCAGCGGGGCCAGGACTTCACGGGCGAAACGCTCGTGGATCGAGCCACGTTGCACGCCAATGTTCTTGCCCTTGAGCTCGGCCAGGCCGTCGCTGACCTGGGTGCCTGCTTTCATGACCAGGCGAGCCGGGGTGTTGTAGTACTTGTTGGTGAAGTCCACGGACTTCTTGCGATCATCAGTGATCGACATGGACGACAGAATGGCGTCGATCTTGCGCACCTTGAGCGCAGGGATCAGACCGTCGAATTCCTGCTCCACCCACACGCACTTGACCTTCATCTGTTCGCACAGGGCGTTGCCGATGTCGTAGTCGAAGCCAACGATGCTGCCATCCGGCGCCTTGGATGCGAATGGAGGGTAAGCCGCCTCGATACCAATTTTCAGAGGCTTTTCATCGGCGAAAGTTGGCATGGACAGCACGGACAGTGCCAGGGCGCCAAGCAGCACGAGTTTCTTCATCTTGGGACTCCATCGGTAAAGGGCGAAAACGGCAGAGTGAGCATCAGCCCAATATGCGAATGGGTTAAACGAAAATAGCGTTGCTGCGTCCTGCTTGCCCGGCGCTGAATTCAACACGGACAACGACGAGCGAGTGATCGGCATTCTAACGACAGGCCCCAAGCCGATATTTCTTCAATGCGACAACTAGTTACAGATGCGCCGAGAAAGCCGTTAGAGCACATTGACAGCCCTTGAAATTCATGCAAGAGCAAAAGACGTAGAACCGATCTATGCTGCAAATAGCGGGCCTATTATTGGCAAACCCTTCTAATCCGGCAAGCGCAGCGTAATGTCATATTTTTCATACGGCCAATCAAGGCTCTAAAATGGGGCCTTACGTTTCCCATTGCCCCGAATTGACGCGCACGGTTACACAATTTGGCGCGACGGTAACGCAGAGAAACGTCCTACACTCACATCGATATTTATTCGCTCGACAGTGCCTGTGTCATCTTTTTCGAAGGCCACAAAAAAGCCCCGCCAGGTACCAGACCTGGCGGGGCTCGAAGGCTCAAGAACGTGGTTTACGCGACGTTCATGGTCTTGTGGGTGTCGATCAGGTGTTGCACCACGCCCGGGTCGGCCAGGGTGGAAATGTCGCCCAGTCCGTCGTACTCGGCGGTGGCAATCTTGCGCAGGATCCGGCGCATGATTTTCCCCGAGCGGGTTTTCGGCAGCCCCGGCGCCCATTGGATGACGTCCGGTGAAGCAATCGGGCCGATCTCCTTACGCACCCAGTTTTTCAGTTCCAGGCGCAAGGCTTCGTTCGGCTCTTCGCCGCCGTTGAGGGTGACGTAGACGTAGATGCCCTGCCCCTTGATGTCGTGCGGCACACCGACCACCGCGGCCTCGGCCACTTTCGGGTGCGCGACCATCGCGCTTTCGATCTCGGCGGTGCCCATGCGGTGCCCGGAAACGTTGAGTACGTCGTCCACGCGCCCGGTGATCCACCAGTAACCGTCTTCATCGCGACGCGCGCCGTCACCCGTGAAGTACATGCCGCGGAAGGTCTTGAAGTAGGTGTCGACGAAGCGGTCATGGTCGCCGTACAGGGTACGCGCCTGGCCTGGCCACGAGTCGAGAATCACCAGGTTGCCTTCGGCAGCGCCCTCGATGATGTTGCCCAGGTTGTCCACCAGCGCCGGCACCACACCGAAGAACGGTCGCGCCGCCGAGCCTGGCTTCAGGGCGTGAGCCCCAGGCAGCGGGCTCATCAGGGTGGCGCCGGTTTCGGTCTGCCACCAGGTGTCGACGATCGGGCAACGGGATTGACCGACGTTCTTGTAGTACCAGTCCCAGGCTTCCGGGTTGATCGGCTCGCCCACCGAGCCCAGCAGGCGCAGGCTGCTGCCGTCGGCACCCTCGCAGGCAGCGGTGCCCGCCGCCATCATGGCGCGGATCGCGGTCGGTGCGGTGTAGAGGATATTGACCTTGTGCTTGTCGACGATCTTCGCCACCCGAGTGATATCAGGGTAGTTCGGCACGCCTTCGAACAGCAAAGTGGTCGCGCCATTAGCCAGAGGGCCGTAGACAATGTAGGTGTGGCCGGTGACCCAGCCGACGTCGGCGGTGCACCAGTAGATTTCGCCCGGACGGTAGTCGAACACGCGCTCATGGGTCAGCGACGCATAAAGCAGGTAGCCGCCGGTGGTGTGCTGCACGCCCTTGGGCTTGCCGGTGGAGCCGGAGGTATAGAGGATGAACAGGGCTTCTTCAGCACCCATTTCTTTCGGTGCGCAGACGGTGCCCGCCACTTTCATCAGATCCTCGAACCAGATGTCACGATGCTGGTTCCACTTGATGTCGCCACCGGTGCGCTTGCACACGATGACTTTCTGAATGCTGCTGGTTTCAGGGTTGGTCAGAGCGTCGTCGACGTTGGCCTTGAGCGGAATTTTCTTGCCGGCGCGTAGGCCTTCGTCCGCAGTAATCACCACTTTCGATTTGCAGTCGATGATCCGGCCCGCCAGGGCTTCCGGCGAGAAGCCGCCGAACACCACCGAGTGAATCGCGCCGATCCGAGTGCACGCCAGCATGGCGACCACGGCTTCGGGGATCATTGGCATATAGATGGTCACCACGTCACCGCGGTGCACGTCTTGCCCACGCAGGGCGTTGGCGAACTTGCAGACTTGTTCGTGCAGTTCGCGGTAGGTGATGTTGCGGCTTTCGGAAGGATCGTCACCCTCCCAGATGATTGCGACCTGATCGCCACGCTCGGCCAGATGACGGTCGAGGCAGTTGTAGGACACGTTCAGGGTGCCATCGGCAAACCACTTGATGTCGACATGGTGATCGTCGAAAGAGGTCTGTTTCACCGTGGTGAAAGGCTTGATCCAGTCGAGGCGCTTGGCTTGCTCGCGCCAGAAGCCGTCAGGGTTGACGACCGACTGCTGGTACATGGCTTTGTAGGTCGCCTCGTCAGTCAGCGTGTTGGCCGCAACCTCGGGACGAACGGGATACAGAGAAGCCGCACTCATCTTTCTTTACCTCGGTGAAATAGTTGTTTTTGTATGACCCCGTTGTAGCCCGAGGCGGACCTATAGAACCATTCGACGATGGTAGTAACAAGCCCCTACAAATTGCCCTGACTTCTCCTGACGGCTTGGTACGAACGTTCCAAAGCAATCTGAAAAACGATGATTGTTACAAGATCTGTCAACAGTGTTTATCAAAAGCGCGGCTATATGAATTTTTCTTCCCCACTTAAAATCTGCCTCGCCAACCAGGCATTGTGATTAACCCAGTTGCAGCCCCCACGAAGGCAGTTAATCCCAACTTTGTCATCAAGTTGTACACGCAGCCCCACAAAGGCTGCGTGACCCCACTCGACCTCAGGAAGGTAAATTCGAATGAAAGCTTTATTGGTTCTGGCCCTCAGCAGTCTGTGCGCGACCGCCATGGCGAACGAGGTCCCGACTGATGTCGCCAGCAATACGGTACCGGTAGAGGAATACACTTACTCGACTCATCTGGATATCGCCAAAGTTATATCCATGAGCGAAATCCCAAGTGTTTGCGAAGTTGTGCCAGCGCGCATGGAATATGAAGACTCGAATGGTCAACGGCATATTCTGCGTTACAGCGTTATGGGCAATGGTTGTTCTAACGGCTAACGCCTGACCTCGCTTCAAGGCTGTTTAGACTATCGGCCGCAAGCAATCGCGCTTGCGGCGAACAGCCCGCCACCGCCCTCCACGAGACGGCGACCCATCCCCAGACTTTCTACCCCATTCGGCAATTTGGACTTTTATACATATCGAATTATTCGATTTTTTTGAGCATTTATTTGCGCTTTTTAATCGAATTCATCCGAGTAGTATTTATTCCAACACCACTGCACATCACTCATACCGGAGTCGCCACCATGAAACGCCACCTGATCCTCGCCCTGACCCTTTCCGTACTGGCCGCCAACACCTTCGCTGCCGATGGTTATGACCGCACCGTAGCGGCTGACGGTTTCGACCGCACTGGTTCGGCTACCCTCGCCGCTGATGGCTTCGACCGCACGGGTTCGGCTACCCTCGCCGCTGATGGCTTTGACCGCACCGGTTCGGCTACCCTCGCCGCCGACGGCTTCGACCGCACGGGTTCGGCTACCCTCGCCGCCGATGGCTTCGACCGCACCGGTTCGGCTACCCTCGCCGCCGATGGCTTCGACCGCACGGGTTCGGCCAACCTCAGCTAAGTGCTGAAGCTCCGTCACAGCCCGGCCTTGGCCGGGCTTAGTTGTTTTTAGCCGGCGATAAAACTCACCCGCACCTTCAGTCCCGCCTGCGCGCCATCGTGCAAGGTGATCTGGGCCAGGTGTGCGCGGCAGATTTCGCCGACGATCGCCAACCCCAGGCCGGAGCCCGCAACCTGCTGGTTGCGCCGATAGAAACGCTCGAATACTCGGTCACGCTCCGCCACCGGAATCCCCGGCCCGTCATCCTCGACCTCAAGTACGGCCGGCGCACTGACCCGCAGGATCACATTGCCGCCGGACGGCGTATGGGCCAGGGCGTTGTCCACCAGATTGCTGAGTAGCTCATTGAGCAATGTAGGTTCGCCACGCAGCCACACCGGCTCGTCAGCCTCCAGCGCCAACGCGACGCCACGGGCATGGGCCAGAGGCGCCATGGCCATGCCCAGTTCGCGGGCCAACTGGCTCAGGTCGAGCAATTGCGCACCGCCCTCGGCAATCGCTCGCGCGCCGTTCTCGACCCGCGCCAGCGAGAGCAATTGGTTGGCCAGATGGGTCAGCCGATCGGTGCCTTGCGCGGCGCTCTCCAGGGTCTCGCGCCAAGTGATTGGATCCTGAGCACGCAGACCCAGCTCAAGACGGGCCTTGAGTGCCGCCAGCGGGGTGCGCAACTCGTGGGCAGCATCCGCGATAAATTGCGCCTGGCGCTCGAACTGTCCACGCAAACGCTCGGTGAAATGGTTGAGGGCGCGCACCAGTGGCCACAATTCCCGCTGCACCTCCACCAGTGGCAACGGCCGCAGGTCATCCGGCTGACGCTCTTCCACTGCCGTGCGCAAGCGCTCCAGCGGACGCAACGCCGCGCTGACGGCAAACCACACCAGCAGCAAGGCGCCGCCAGCGAGCATGCCCAGACGCAGCAGGGTGTCGGCCATCAAGCTGCGGGCCATGCTGACCCGCGCTTCATCCGTCTCGGCCACACGTATCTCGGCCATGCCGTTCATGTTCGGCTCGCTGACCGCCTTGAGCAGGCTGACCACTCGCACGTTCTGCCCCAGGTAGGTGGCGTTGTAGAAACGCGCCAATGCCGGGTAGTCGTCGGTGCGTGGCGTGCCTGGCGGCGGTCCGGGCAGGTTCTCGTAACCGGAAATCAGCTTCTGCTGGATGTCGTTGACCTGGTAGTAAATGCGCCCGGCGCTGTCGTAGGCGAAAGTGTCCAGCGCCACGTAAGGCACATCTGCGCTGAGGCTGCCGTCACGCTGAGACAGGCCGGCGGCAATGGTCCGCGCCGACGCCAACAAGGTCCGGTCATAGGCGGTGTCGGCAGCTTCGCGACCGTTCCAATAAGCGCTCAGGCCGCTGGCGATCATCAACACCACCAGCAGCAGCGCGAGGTTGCCGAGCAGCCCCCAACGCAAGCTTCTGGGCTTATGCATCGCGGCTTTCCAGCAAGTAGCCCAGGCCTCTGAAGGTGACAATGGCCACGGCATGGCCATCGAGTTTCTTGCGCAGGCGATGCACATAGATCTCGATGGCGTCAGGACTCGCCTCTTCATCCAGACCGAACACCTGGGAGGCCAGTTGCTCCTTGCTCATCACCCGACCGGGACGGGCGATCAACGCCTCCAGCACCGCCTGCTCGCGGGAGGTCAGGGTGAGCAGTTCGCCCGCGAGGCTGAAACGCCGGGTGTCCAGGTCATACACCAGCACCCCGCAACGCTGCTGACGCTCGCCCCCCAGCACGCTCCGCCGGAGCAGGGCCTTGACCCGGGCTTCCAGTTCGCTCAGTTCGAAAGGTTTGGCCAGGTAATCATCGGCGCCGAGATTGAGCCCATGTACCCGATCCTTGACGTCGCTGCGGGCTGTCAGCATCAACACCGGCAGGTTCTTGCCACGACCGCGCAGGCGCGCCAGCACTTCAAAACCGTCCATGCGCGGCAGGCCGACATCGAGGATCGCCACCGCATAGTCTTCGCTGGCCAAGGCCAGGTCGGCCGCCACGCCATCGTGCAGCACATCCACGGTCAGACCGGTGCTCTTGAGCGCCTGGGCGACACTTTCGGCCAACTGCAGATGGTCTTCGACGAGCAGAACGCGCATGGATTTTTACCTCATGTTGGGAGGGTCGACGCCCTTCTTTGGCGCGGAGTGTACAGCCGCACTCGCCGCTGTGAAGCCCGAAAACCGTGAAAGTCTGCTGAAAGGTTAGCGAAAGGTTGGCTGGTTAGAGTCCCGCCACGGACAGTCTCGACTGCCGTGTTTTGAGAGTAGTGAACGAAAAACGCCCCGATGCGTTTTCGACCAATAAGAACAATAAACGGAGTGCTTCACGATGCTGTCCATGCAGCCTCAGGCTTTCACGCCTATCGGTTTTCCCCGCCTTGCAACCACCGCCCTCGCCAGTGCCGCCGCCCTTGCCGGCTTCGCACCTGTCAGCCAGGCCGCCTTCTTCGAAGACAGCAGCGCCACCGTCGAAACGCGCAACATGTACTTCAATCGTGACTTTCGCAGTGGCACCAGCGCCCAGCAATCCAAACGTGACGAGTGGGCCCAAGGCTTCATGCTCAATGTCGAGTCGGGTTATACCGATGGCACCGTAGGATTTGGCGTCGACGCCCTGGGCATGCTCGGTATCAAACTCGATTCCAGCCCAGACCGCACCGGCACCGGCTTGCTGCCGACCCATGACGATGGCCGTGCGGCCGACGAGTACTCCAAACTGGGCCTGACCGGCAAAGTGAAGATCTCAGCCACTGAACTGAAGATCGGCAGCCTGATTCCCGAACTGCCGATTCTCAAGGCCAACGATGGGCGAATCCTGCCGCAGACCTTTGAAGGTGGCTTGCTCACCTCCAAGGAGATCAAGAACCTGACCTTCACCGGCGGTCGCCTGGATAAAGCCAAGGACCGTGACAGCACCGACTTCGAAGACGTCGCGCTGAACAACAAGAACAGCCGCTTCGCCGGCACTGTAGCGGGCAGTCATTTCGACTTCGGCGGCGTCGACTACAAAGTCACTGACAAAATCACTGCCAGTTATCACTTCGCGCAACTCGGCGAGGTTTACAACCAGCACTTCCTCGGCTTGCTCGCCTCGCAACCGCTGGGTCCCGGCACCTTTTCCAGCGACCTGCGCCTGGCGGTCAGCGATGACTCCGGTGAGGCACGCGGTGGCAAGATCGACAACACCTCGCTCAATGGCCTGCTCAGCTACGCCTTGAGCGGGCACAAATTCAGCGCCGGTTACCAGCACATGTCCGGCGACAGCGCCTTCCCCTACGTCGACGGCTCCGACCCTTACCTGGTCAACTTCGTACAGATCAACGACTTCGCCGGCGCCGAAGAACGCTCCTGGCAAGCCCGTTACGATTACGACTTCGCCAAGCTTGGCGTGCCTGGCCTGAGTTTCATGAGCCGCTACATCAGTGGCGACAACATCAAGCTCAACAACGGTGAAACCGGCAAAGAATGGGAACGCAATACCGAGATCAAGTACGTCGTGCAAAGTGGCGCCCTCAAGGACGTTGCCCTGCGCCTGCGCAATGCCACCTACCGCTCCAACTATTCCGCCCGCGACGCCGATGAAGTGCGTGTGCTGGTGAGCTACAGCGTTGCCCTTTGGTAATTGAATTCACCCCATAACAACAACTCCTGTGGAGACTACCGATGAATCTTTCACTGCGTAACGTTGCACTGGCCGCCAGTTGCCTACTGTTCACTGCGCCGCTGCTGGCCGCCGAAAACGAAGAACCGAAACGCCCGGAATGCATTGCCCCGGCCTCGCCCGGCGGTGGTTTCGACCTGACCTGCAAGCTCGTGCAAAGCGCGCTGGTCAACGAAAAACTGCTGACCAAACCGATGCGCGTGACCTACATGCCCGGCGGCGTTGGTGCCGTTGCCTATAACGCAGTGGTCGCCCAGCGTCCCGCGGATGCCGGGACGCTGGTGGCCTGGTCCAGTGGTTCGCTGCTGAACCTGGCCCAGGGCAAGTTCGGCCGTTTCGACGAGAACGCAGTGCGCTGGCTGGCGGCAGTCGGCACCAGTTACGGCGCCATCGCCGTGAAGAAGGATTCGCCCTACAAGAACCTCGACGATCTGGTGCAGGCGCTGAAGAAAGATCCGAGCAAGGTGGTGATCGGTTCCGGTGGCACCGTGGGTAGCCAGGACTGGATGCAAACCGCGCTGATTGCCAAAGCCGCCGGGATCAACCCGCGTGACCTGCGCTACGTGGCCCTCGAAGGCGGCGGTGAAATTGCCACCGCCCTGCTCGGCGGTCACATTCAGGTCGGCAGCACCGACATTTCCGACTCCATGCCGCACATCCAGAGCGGTGACATGCGCCTGCTGGCGGTGTTCGCCAACGAGCGCCTGGACGAGCCGGAAATGAAGGACATTCCGACTGCCAAAGAGCAAGGCTACGACATCGTCTGGCCGGTGGTGCGCGGTTTCTACCTCGGGCCAAAAGTCAGCGATGCGGAATACGCCTGGTGGAAAAACGCCTTCGACACCCTTCTGGCTTCCGAAGACTTCGCCAAGCTGCGCGACCAGCGTGAGCTGTTCCCGTTCGCCATGACCGGGCCTGAGCTGGACACCTACGTGAAGAAGCAGGTTGCGGACTACAAGACCCTCGCCAAAGAGTTCGGCCTGATCCAGTAATCGCCCTGTCGCGTGGCCACGCCCTTGCGCATCAAGGCCGTGGCCCAGGAGTTTGTCATGCTCTTACAACGTATTTTTGCCGCGGTCCTGCTGCTGGCCTGCGCTGGCCTGGCGCTGATGGCCTGGCCCTATCAAGCGTCATTTTCCTACGAACCGGTCGGACCTCGGGCCTACCCGCTGCTGATGCTCGGGCTGATGAGCCTGGCGCTGGTTTACATGCTGCTGCGCCCGCAACCGACCAAACACAGCGAAGAAGAACCACCGCTGGACCGCGAAACCCTGGTCAAGATTGCGATCTGTGTGGGGCTGCTGCTGGTCTTCGCCGGCACCTTTGAACCCCTGGGTTTCATCCTCAGCAGCATCCTGATCGGCGTGCCGATGGCGCGTCTGTATGGCGGCCGCTGGCTGCCCTCGGCAGTGATTGTCAGCTTGATGAGCGTCGGCCTGTATCTGCTGTTCGATAAGGCCATGGACGTTCCCCTGCCCCTCGGTCTGCTCGACGTCCTGGAGAACTGATATGGAAACGTTTGCCTATTTGGGCCAGGGCTTCGGCGTCGCGCTGAGCCCTTACAACCTGGTGACCGCGCTGTGCGGCACCCTGATTGGCACCGTGGTCGGCCTGCTCCCGGGCCTGGGTCCGATCAATGGCGTGGCGCTGCTGATCCCGATCGCCTTCGCCCTGGGTTTGCCACCGGAATCGGCCCTGATTTTGCTGGCCGCGGTGTACCTGGGCTGCGAGTACGGCGGGCGCATCAGCTCGATCCTGCTCAACATCCCGGGTGAAGCTTCCACCGTAATGACCACCCTCGACGGTTACCCGATGGCCCGTAAAGGCCTGGCTGGCGTAGCCCTGTCGTTGTCGGCCTGGAGCTCGTTCATCGGTGCGTTTATCGCCACCTGCGGCATGGTCCTGTTCGCCCCGTTGCTGGCGAAATGGGCGATTGCCTTCGGCCCGGCGGAATATTTCGTGCTGATGGTGTTCGCCATCGTCTGCCTCGGCGGCATGGCCGGTGACAAGCCACTGAAAACCTTTGTCGCCGCCTTGATCGGGCTGTTCCTGTCGGCGGTCGGCATCGACGCCAACAGCGGCGTCTACCGCTTCACCGGCGACAACATCCACCTCACCGACGGCATTCAATTTGTAGTGCTGGTGCTGGGCTTGTTCTCGATCAGCGAGATTCTATTGCTGCTGGAAAAAACCCACCGTGGCCAGGAAGCGGTGAAAGCCACCGGGCGCATGCTGTTCAACATCAAGGAAGCCGGTGCGGTGTTCGCAGTGAATATTCGCTGCGGCCTGCTCGGTTTCATCATGGGCGTACTGCCAGGTGCCGGCGCGACACTGGCCTCGGCCGTGGCCTACATGACGGAAAAACGCATGGCCGGCGCCAGCGGCAAGTTCGGCCAGGGCGACATGCGTGGCCTGGCTGCACCGGAAACCGCCATCGGCGCGTCGGCCTGCGGCGCCCTGGTGCCGATGCTGACCCTCGGCGTGCCAGGTTCGGGCACCACGGCGGTGATGATCGGCGCCCTGTCGCTGTACAACATCACCCCGGGCCCGCTGTTGTTCCAACAGCAGCCGGACATCGTCTGGGGCCTGATCGCCTCGTTGTTCATCGCCAACATCATGCTGGTGATCCTCAACATTCCGATGATCCGCCTGTTCACCCGCATCCTCGCCGTGCCGAACTGGGCGCTGGTGCCGGTGATCGCAATCATCACCGCGATTGGCGTCTACGCCGTGCACGCCACCACCTTCGATCTGTTCCTGATGATCGGCATCGGCATCTTCGGCTACATCCTGCGCAAGCTCGACTTCCCGCTGTCGCCGGTCCTGCTGGGCTTCATCCTCGGCGGCCTGATGGAGCAGAACCTGCGCCGGGCGCTGTCGATTTCCAATGGCGCGCTGGAGATTTTGTGGTCGAGCCCGATCACCTTCGGCGTCTGGGTGCTGACCGCACTGATGCTGCTGTTCCCGCTGCTGCGCATCTGGCGCAAACGTTCCCTGCAGCGCCGCGCCATTGCCGATGTCTGAAGTCGGTCTGAAAGCCTGGTGGGGAACACCGCTGGTCGGTCTGCTGGGCGGCTATGTCGCCAGCCAGATCGGCTGGCCGCTGCCGTGGATGGTTGGCTCGTTGCTGGCGATCATCCTGGTGCGCTGCCTGACGCCCTGGCAACTGGCGGAAATCCCCGGCGGGCGTAAATGCGGTCAGTGGATCGTCGGAATCGGTATCGGCCTGCACTTCACCCCGGTGGTGATGGAGCAGGTCATGAGTCATTTTGGCCTGATCTTTTTCGGGGCGCTGGTCACCAGCGTGTCGGCAGTCGTCGGCGTCTGGCTGATGCGGCGCACCGGCGAGGATCGGGCCACCGCGTTTTTCTCCAGCATGCCCGGCGGCTCTGGCGAAATGGTCAACCTCGGTGCGCGCAATGGCGCTGTGCTCAGTCGCGTGGCGGCCGGGCAAAGCCTGCGGGTGCTGGTGGTAGTGCTGTGCGTACCGGCCGCCTTCAAATACCTGTTGGGCGAAGGCGTGCCGCTGCTGCATCCGGCGACTGTCGACTGGCGCTGGCTGGCGTTGTTGTTTCCGGCGGGCGCCTTGTGTGCCTGGCTGTGGCAACGCTTGCGCCAACCCAACCCCTGGCTGTTCGGCCCGTTGCTGGTAAGTGCTGCGGTGAGCATTGGCTGGGACCTGCACATCGGTTTGCCCGATGGCGGCAGTCAGATCGGCCAGTGGTTGATTGGCAGCGGCCTGGGTTGCCATTTCAATCGAGAGTTTTTCCGCCGCGCCCCGTCATTCATGGGCCGCACCTTGGTCGGCACCGCACTGACCATGCTGATCGCCAGCCTCGCCGCCCTTGGCCTGAGCGCTGCTACTCACCTGGATCTGCGCTCGCTGACGTTGGGCATGATGCCCGGCGGCATTGCCGAAATGAGCCTGACCGCCGAGACCCTGCAACTCTCGGTACCCCTGGTGACGGCAATGCAGGTCATGCGCCTGTTGTTTGTGCTGTTCCTCGCCGAGCCCTTGTTCCGACACTGGGACCGGCAGCCGGACAGCCTCTGAGATAACGCCGGTCAGACGACGGGGGGCAAGCGCCACTCGATCGGCGTCTCGCCATTTTGCTCGAGGTACTTGTTGGTGCGACTGAAGTGCCCACAGCCGAGGAAGCCGCGATAGGCGGACAGCGGTGATGGATGCACGGAGGTCAGCACCAGGTGCTTGGTGGCGTCTATCAGCTTCTGTTTGCTCTGGGCGTGTGCGCCCCACAGCAGGAACACCAGGTGCGGCTGGTGCTCGCTGACCAGCGAAATGATCCGGTCAGTGAAGAACTGCCAGCCCTTGCCGGCATGGGCGTTAGCGTTGGCGCGCTCGACGGTCATGGTGGTGTTGAGCATCAGCACGCCCTGATCGGCCCAGCTCTGCAGGTAGCCGTGGCTGGGAATGTCGATGTTCAGGTCTCGCTTGAGCTCTTTATAGATGTTCACCAGCGACGGCGGCGCCGGCACGCCAGGCTGCACCGAGAAGCACAAGCCGTGGGCCTGGCCCGGACCGTGGTAAGGGTCCTGACCCAGAATCACCACTTTGACCTTGTCCAGCGGGGTCGAATTCAGCGCATTGAAAATCATCGGGCCCGGTGGATAGATCTCCTTGCCCGCCGCGCGCTCCTGTTGCAGGAATGTGCGCAACTCTGCCATGTACGGCTGGTCGAATTCGGCACGCAGTGCCTCCTTCCAGCTCGGTTCGAGTTTGATACGGTCGTCAGCAGTCATGGTTACATCCGGCAAAAACAATGGGGCGAACCCTAGGAAAGCCCATTACGCTTGTCAATTGCCCTGACGCCGATCCGGCACTTTCCTGCACAGCGATCATACTGAACGCTCAATTCACCGATCGAGGTCATGATGAATCTGCACTTCGAAGAACTCACCGGCACCGACGGCGCGCGCTTGGGCATCGCCAGCCTGGATGCCGAGAAAACCCTCAACGCACTGTCGCTGCCAATGATCCGCGCCCTGGCCGAGCAACTGGACGCCTGGGCCAAAGAGCCGCAGATTGTCTGCGTGCTGCTGCGCGGTAACGGCGCCAAAGCCTTCTGCGCCGGCGGTGAGGTGCGCAGCCTGGTCCAGGCCTGTCGGGCTCATCCGGGCGAAGTGCCGCCGCTGGCCGGGCAATTCTTTGCCGCTGAGTACCGCCTGGATTTCAACCTGCACACCTACCCCAAGCCGCTGATCTGCTGGGGGCATGGCTATGTGCTGGGCGGCGGCATGGGGCTGCTGCAGGGTGCGAGCACCCGTATCGTCACCCCCAGCAGCCGCCTGGCCATGCCGGAGATCAGCATCGGCCTGTACCCGGATGTCGGCG
Organism: Pseudomonas fluorescens; assembly: GCF_019212185.1. Lineage (NCBI taxonomy): Bacteria > Pseudomonadati > Pseudomonadota > Gammaproteobacteria > Pseudomonadales > Pseudomonadaceae > Pseudomonas > Pseudomonas fluorescens. The sequence goes on along the minus strand of NZ_CP078138.1, from coordinate 1,687,980 downwards.
CCAGCTGGTTCCTTTCGCGCCTGCCGGGCAAGCTCGGGCTGTTCCTCGGCCTGAGCGGTGCACAAATGAATGCGCATGATGCCATCGACCTGGACCTGGCGGACCGCTTCCTCCTCGATGAGCAGCAGGAGTCCTTGATCGAGGGCCTGCTGCAACTCAATTGGCAGGAGCAGACGGCGATGCAACTCAACAGCTTGCTCAAGGCCCTGCAACAAGAGGCCGTTGGCCAACTGCCCGAGGCGCAATGGCTGCCAAGGCGCCAGCAGATTGACGAGCTGCTGGACGTCAGCGACGTGCGTTGCGCCTGGAAAGCCATCAGCCAGTTGCGCGACCACCACGACCTGCTGCTCGCCCGCGCGGCCAAGACCCTCGGCGATGGCTGTCCACTGACGGCCCATCTGGTGTGGGAACAGATCCGCCGTGCCCGACACCTGTCGCTGGCCGAAGTCTTCCAGATGGAATACACCCTGAGCCTGAACTGCTGCCGGCATCCCGAATTCAGCGAAGGCGTCAGGGCGCGCTTAATTGACAAGGATAACCAGCCACACTGGCACTGGCCGGACATCAATACGATTCCGCAGGCAGTGGTCGAGGCGCATTTTCACAAGGCCTGGGAGGGTCGCCACCCGCTGGCGGATTTGTCGGACTACTGAAAAGAAAAGCGGCGCGTAATGCGCCGCTTGAGCTCTGGCCTGGCTTAACGGTTGCGCCCACCTCGGTCGCCATGACCATCATGATCGCCATGCCGGCCGTCGCCACGGTTGTGCCCACCGCGGTTCTCCCAGCGCTGATTGCTCTGTCCGTAGTTGTTGCCCCAGCCCCGGTTGCGCTGATCATCCCAGCCACGGCCCGGCGCCGGACGGTAAGCATGGGGTTGGGCCTGGTAATAGCGTGGTGACGGTTGATAATAGCGCGGCCCCGATTGGTAATAACGGGGGGATGGGTAGTAACGCGGCGGCTGTGAATAGTAGCTGCGTGGATAGGAATAATAGGAACTGCCGCCGTAGTAATAAGCCGGTGCCGGCGACGAATAGACCTCTGAACTGTAATAGCTGGAACCCCCTCCGTCGTAGTAGGGAACACAGGCGGCAAGACTCAAACTCATCGAACTGATCAAAACTAGTCGGTGATACATAGCGGCCTCCTGGACCGCGAAAGAGCCACACCAGCGACGCGGGTGGGCGTCAGTCGATTCATCTGCCTGACGTAACATCTGACATCGAAAACGGAAACTGGTGCGCAGCGTTAACAGTTTGATACATGTCATCCGTCGCTTGCCTTGAGCAAGCACCGTCCGACGTGGATTTGGTCGTAAATGCCCGCGTTATTTTCTTGCGGTGCCACTAGAATGCCTCACATCCCCTTCGCCAACGGATTCGTCATGCCGCTTCGCTCTGCGCTGTTTTCGCAACGTTCGTTGGTCCTGACCCTGATTGCCTTGCTGGGCGCCGGTTTTCTTGCCACCTCCCTGCTCAGTTACTACGCCTCGCGCACCTCGATCCGCGACAGCATCGTCAACACCGAATTGCCCCTGACCTCCGATACGGTGTACTCGGAGATCCAGAAAGACCTGGTCCGCCCGATCCTGATTTCCTCAATGATGTCGCGCGATACTTTCCTGCGTGACTGGGTGGTGGCCGGTGAACAGGACTCCGGGCAAATGACTCGTTACCTCAACGAGGTCATGACCCACTACGGCGCCTACACCGCGTTCTTCGTCTCCAACAACAGCCTGACCTATTACCAGGCCAAGGGCGTATTGAAGAAAGTCAGCACCACAGAGCCGCGCGACATCTGGTACTTCCGCGTCCGTGACATGGGCACGCCCTACGAAATCAATGTCGATGTCGACATGGCCAACCAGGACAGCCTGACCTTTTTCATCAACTACAAGGTCTACGACTACCAGAACAATTTCATCGGCGCGGCGGGCGTGGGCCTGACCGTCGATGCGGTGATCAAGTTGATCGACACCTATCAGCAGCGTTATCAGCGCAGCGTGTACTTCGTCGATACCGAAGGCCGCATTGTGTTGACCGGTGCCGACGGCGGCCCGCAAGGCGCTCGGGTGGGACAGGCGTTGAGCGAGCTCGATAGCATGAAAGAGCTGATGGCCAAGCTGCCCAAACCCCACAGCGGCAGCTTCGAATACATGACCCAGGGCCAGGGACACTTCCTCAATGTTCGGTTTATTCCGGAACTGAACTGGTACCTGTTCGTCGACAAGCGCGAAGGCAGTGCCTTGCATGAGGTTCGCCAGTCGCTGTACCTGAATCTGTTGATCTGCCTGGTCGTCACCCTGATTGTCCTGGCGCTGGTGATCCGCGTGATCACACGCTTCCAGAACCGCATAGAAGCCCAGGCCACCCTCGATAGTCTGACCGGCCTGCCCAACCGTCGCGGTTTCGATCTGCTCGCGGCGCAAGCGATGCAGGAAGCGCAGCGCGACCCCAAACCGCTGACCGCCATGCTGCTCGACCTCGATCACTTCAAACGCCTGAATGACACCCATGGCCATCTGGCTGGCGACCTGGTTCTGGCCGGGTTCGCCCGCGACCTGGAAAGCTGCCTGCGCCAGTCCGACATCGTCTGCCGCTGGGGCGGTGAAGAGTTCATCGTGCTGCTGAAGGACACCGACGCCCACGCTGCTCTGAAAATCGCCGAGAAAGTTCGTCATTTGATCGAACAACAGCGCTACAGCTATCAAGGAAATGCCTTACGGATTACCGTAAGCATCGGCCTGACCACCCTGCAGCCCGATGACACCCTGCATAACCTGCTGTCGCGTGCCGACCAGGCGATGTACCGGGCCAAGCTCAGTGGCCGTAACCGCACCTTCTCAGAGATGCCGCACACCAGCTATGCCTAAACCCGACCTCTGCCCTGCCTGCGGCGCCCGCAACGATTGCAGCCTGGCCGATCCACAAACCGCCGACCGCGCCTGCTGGTGCTTCGCCGTGACCATTGATCCGGCAGTACTCGCCGCCCTGCCCGCTGAACTGCGCAACCAGGCGTGCCTGTGCCCCGCCTGTGCCCGGGTCGAATCGCAACTTCAGGCAAGTCGTACGCCCATCGAGTAAGATGCGCGCCCACTTGCCACCTTCCGACTCCCATGCGCGTTGACCGCTTCCTCAGCAACCTGCCCTGCTTCAACCGCAAACAGGTGCGCCTGCTGCTGGTCGAGCGACGGATCAGAGTAGATGGGCAGATCGTCAGCGACCCGCATTTCGAGGTCCGCGAATTCAGTCGCGTCGAATGCGACGATCAGGTGTTGCAGGTCGGCAAACCGGCGCGTTTTTTCATGCTGCACAAACCCATGGGTTGTGTCAGCGCCACACGCGATCCGCAACACTCCACCGTGCTCGATCTGATCCATGAGCCTGACAAGGACGACCTGCACATCGCCGGCCGCCTGGACTTCAACACCACCGGGCTGATGCTGATCACCAACGATGGCAGTTGGTCACGACGGCTGACCCAGCCGCAGACCAAACTGCCGAAGATCTATTACGTGGAAACCGAGCAGCCGATTACCGCCGAGTACATACGCACCTTTGCCCAAGGCCTGTACTTCGCCTTCGAGGACCTCACCACCCAGCCAGCCGAGTTGACGCTGCTGACCTCCCACAGTGCACGGCTGGCCATCGTCGAAGGCCGCTATCACCAGGTCAAGCGCATGTTCGGCCACTTCGACAACAAGGTACTGCGCCTGCACCGCGAACGGATGGGCCCGCTGTTGCTGGACAGCACACTGCAACCAGGTGAATACCGCCCCCTCAGCGCCGCCGAGATCGCGCTGTTCTGAACGGATGACCGCCCGGCAGACTTTGTCTAACAATTCGCCAACGGCACTTGCGCGATAGACGTCGCCCTGCTTGAATCAAACCGTCGGCCGAAATGTGACCGACAGGTCACACCGTACATCCAAGCAACTTTTTGTCGGTCGAGAGCCTCAAGGCTCCAACTCCCCCGACAGACTGCCCGCCTATAACAATACCCGTCGACCAGACCTCAGCGGATCGACATGGGCCATTTCCTTCCAGGCGTATGCCTACCTGTCATAAAGCCCGTGCACACTCAGTTGCGCGCCTACACGCTTGCCAGGAGTCTTACGACATGAGGCCAGAAATCGCTGTGCTGGACATACAAGGTCAGTATCGGGTTTACACGGAGTTCTATCGCGCAGGTGCCGCAGAGAAGACCATTATTCTGGTCAACGGCTCGATGGCCACCACTGCGTCGTTTGCCCAAACGGTGAAGAGCCTTCACCCGCAGTTCAATGTGGTGCTCTACGATCAGCCCTACGCGGGCAAGTCAAAAGCCCACAATCAACACCAGAAAATGCTCACCAAGGAAGTCGAAGGACAGATCCTCCTTGAGCTGATCGACCACTTCGCCGCCGAGCACGTGCTGTCGTTCTCATGGGGCGGCGCCGCTACCCTGATCGCCCTGTCCCACCGCCCGCGACGGATCGAAAAAGCGGTGATCAGTTCGTTCTCGCCGGTGATCAACGAACCGATGCGCGATTATCTGGAGCGCGGTGTCGACTACCTCGGCAACCTCGACCGCGACCGTGTCGGTCATCTGGTCAACGACACCATCGGCAAACATTTGCCGTCGTTGTTCAAGCGCTTCAATCACCGCCACGTCAGCAGCCTGGCCGAACACGAATACGGGCAGATGCACTTTCACATCAACCAGGTACTCAACAGCGACTGCCTGTGCTACCTCAAGGCGGCCAAGCAAATCGATGTGCCGGTGCTGTTCCTCAACGGCGAATGGGACGAGTACACCAGTGCCGACGACGCCAGGATATTTGGCAACCATGTGCAATACAGCAGCTTCAGCACCATCGAGGCCACCGGGCACTTTCTCGACATGGAGCACAAAGCCGCCTGCCGGGACAGTCGCCAGGCACTGCTGGGTTTTCTGAAACCGGCGCAGTATGAAAGCCGAACGCGTTCCCACTTCACCCAGGACCACCATGCACTGGCTATCTGAAAAATCGTCTTTGCCAGCAGCCTCCTCGCCTTAGGGAAAAGCAGTTCCTTAAGCCGAGGAGGCTGCCCGGCAAAAACGGCGTAAACGCAGATCACGCAAAGAAAAACTTCAAATCCTTCGCTACATCTGGTACAAAGTCAGCCGCTCTGAGCGGGTGTCGTATAATGGCATTACTCCAGCTTCCCAAGCTGATAACGAGGGTTCGATTCCCTTCACCCGCTCCACATCATTTCAATCGCTTGTCCAGGCAATGTCTGACAGGGGATGCCAAAAAACCGGTCCAAGCGACCGGTTTTTTTATGCCTGCGATTCCCTTCGCCTTCCTGGTTGCGTCTCGCGTATCACCCCGCAATACACCCGCACGCCACGTGAACTCAGCAATCGCGCAGGCTTCCTACACTGCTCCCTACCACTTATCAATTACCGGGCCAAAATGGTGGTTATGGTGTTGATAAAAGACAAATAGTAGGTACAGTAACCACCTACACAGCACAGGGACGTGATGTGAATAGTCGATATTTGATTAGCCAGATTGTCGCAGACGGCTGGGATCTGGTTCGGGTTCGCGGCAGCCATCACCACTACAAACATCCAACAAAGCCTGGATTGGTGACGGTCCCCCACCCGAAAAAAGACCTGTTGACCAAGACTGCCGTGAGCATCCTGCAACAAGCCTTGCTGAATTGAATCGACACACCCGCTATTTGAGGACGATGAACATGCTTTACCCGATTGCAATTTCCAAGGGCGACGATGAGCACGCCTGGGGTGTGGAAGTACCGGACATTCCCGGTTGTTTCTCCGCAGGCGATGACCTGGACGATGCCATTGCCATGGCGCGCGAGGCCATCGAGGGGCATTTCGAGATACTCGCCGATGACGGCGCAGCCATTCCCCATGCCAACAAAATCACTGTGCACGCCGCCAATCCGGCCTACAGCGACGTGACCTGGGCGCTGGTGGACATCGATATCACCCGTTACCTGGGCAAGGCGCAGAAGCTCAATATCACCCTGCCCGGTTACTTGCTGACGCGCATTGACGAATACGTGCTGAATCACCCGGAAGAAAAAAGCCGCTCCGGCTTTCTGGCCTCGGCGGCGTTGAAGGTGTTACAGCAGCGCTGATGATCTTCAGCGAGTCGCGACGATGAACATCCTCGGGAACGGCAACAGCACCGAGCCGTCGGCCATCACAGGAAAGTAAGGCTTGAGGGCTTCCAGGTACTGCGCCAGGTATTGGTTTTTTTCTGTTTCGTTCAAAGGATCGAGAAACGGTCGCAGGCCACTGCCCTTGAACCATTCGACCACTGCCGCCGGCCCACCCTTGAGTGGGTGGTGGTAGGTAGTACGCCACACATCCACACGCGCGCTGCAGCCGCAGAGTATCTGGTAATAGTTCGTGGCGTCGTCGAGGGCGGTGCGCTGCCCGGCAATTTGCGCCAGCTTGTCGGCCCACGGCCCCTGGGCGGCCACTTCACGCATCATGCGGTGCGGCGGTTGCTCCAAATTGTCGGGCATCTGGATGGCCAGGCTTCCACCCGGGGCCAGCTTGCCAACCAGTGCAGGCAGCAGCGTGGCGTGGTCGGGCAGCCACTGGAACACGGCGTTGGCGAAGATCACATCGAAGGGACCGGCTTCGTTCCAGTTGGCGATATCGGCCTGATCGAAACGCACCTGCGGCAGGCGTTTGCGCGCTGCCTCAATCATGTCGCCAGAACTGTCCAGACCCCGCACCATCGCGCCGGGAAATCGCTCGACCAGCAGCTGTGTCGAATTACCCGGACCACATCCGACATCGATCACCGAGCGCGCGTCGACAGCGGGAATCGCCGCCAGTAAATCCCGCGCCGGGCGCGTACGCTCGTCCTCGAAGGCCACATACTGCTTTGCAGACCAGCTCATCGCATACTCCTGTTACGGATCAGGAAACAGCGACATGCCAGACTCGGCATATCGCTGGTGGGGCGCCAGTAAGCGACGCACTGGCCAATGCCGTCAACCGTCAGTCACAGGTTGTAACATCCGCGCCCATATCTCGAACTCAAAGAGACCGCCCCCATGACCCAGAACATCTACGACGATCCCGGATTTTTCCGGGCCTACAGTCAGTTGCCTCGATCCGTTGGCGGCCTTGAATCAGCACCGGAATGGCCAGCGCTGCGTGCACTGTTGCCGACACTGCAGAACCTCCGAGTGGTCGACCTTGGCTGCGGCTATGGCTGGTTTTGCCGTTGGGCCAGCGAGCAAGGTGCACAAAGCGTGCTCGGACTTGATGTCTCGCAGAAAATGCTCGAAAAAGCCGAGGCCACGACGCAGGCCGGCAACATCAGCTACCGCCAGGCTGATCTCGAGTGCCTCGACCTTCCCACGCAAAGTTTCGACCTGGCCTACAGCTCTCTGGCGCTGCACTACATAAAGGATCTACCCGGCCTGTTCACCCGCATCCATGACGCATTGGCGCCTGGAGCCCGCTTGGTGTTTTCCATCGAGCACCCGATCTTCATGGCCCCACGCAATCCGGGCTGGATTGTCGACGCACAAGGTCAACGCTCATGGCCGGTGGACAGCTATCAGATGGAGGGGGAGCGGATCACAAATTGGCTGGCGGAGGGTGTGATCAAACAGCACCGCACAATCGGGACATTGTTGAATCTGCTGATCGCGGCCGGCTTGCGGATTGTCCATGTCAACGAATGGGGGCCGACTGCCCAGCAGGTCGCCGAGTTGCCGGCACTGGTCGAAGAACGGGAGCGACCGATGATGTTATTGGTGGCCGTCGAGCGTTAGCGGCGCAATCATCGTGGGCGCAACACACGCCCACGATGAACGTTCACTTGCCCCCGAATACCGCTTCGCTCCTGCTTGGCGTGGGGGCTTTTTTAGCAGCAAATGGCTGTCTGCCTGCTGAATAATTTCAAGGAAATTCCCCCACCCCGCCGTGGTCTGAATTCCAGGCATATCCCAATAAGGAGCACGGTAATGAAGTTCGCAAAGGTGTCTCAGAAGCTGGCGTTGTGGGCGGGCAGTCCGAGGACGTTCCTCCTGGCCATCGTGCTGATCGTCGGCTGGGCGCTGACCGGGCCGCTGTTTGATTACAACGACACCTGGCAATTGATCGTGAACACCTCGACCACCATCATCACCTTCCTGATGGTGTTCCTGATCCAGAACACGCAGAACCGCGACACCGACATTCTGCACCTGAAGATCGATGAGTTGCTGCGGGTGACCAAGGATGCGCAGAACGCCATGCTCGGACTCGAAGCCCTCGACCTCAATGAGCTTGAGGCCCTGAGAAAACGCTACCGGAAAATCGGTGAGGGTCAGTCGATTGCACTGGAAGAAGCACCTGCTGCCAACGGGCAGCAGGATTTGAACCAATGCTGAAATGACTCAGCGACTCGCCAGTAACGTCTTGGCCATTTGCAAGTGTTGCTCGAGCTTGGGCAGGGTTTCTTCGGCAAACGCCTTGAGCTCCGGCACGTCGGTGGTCCTCGCCTCCTCCTGCAATTGCTCGATGGCCTGCTCGGTGGTTTGCACCTGGCTGGCCGCGTAGGCCGAATCGAATGACTCGCCTTCCTTGACCTCGGGTATCAAGGTTTTGGCCTTGTCCATGACCTCTTCGCGAGGGGCAACGGGCAGGTCGAGTTTCTTGGCGATTTTCGCCAGGTGCTGATTGGCCGTGGTGCGGTCGTTGATGACCACGATGGTGAAGTCCTTGACCTCCTTGGACTCGGATTTCTGATGCGCCAGGCGGCTGGCTTCGATGTCGGCCATGCCCTGAGCTGATACTTCGTTGATGAATTCGGCCGGTGACTGGGCCCATGCGCTGCCGGCGCCCAGGCTCAGCAAAGCGGCAACACTAATGATCGATAATCGGCTGGCCATGGGTTTCATGGTTTCGCCCTCCTTGAACAGACAAAAAGAAACGTCGAGGTGCCCCCGACACTCTTTGGAAGGTAAAACCGCGCAAAGGTTTAAAAAAAGCCATCCAGCCCACGACGAGCGGAACCTCAAGCCGGGTCGAACCGGTCGCTCAGGCGCTTGGCGGCGTACATGGCTTCGTCCGCATGTTTGAACAGCTGATGCTCCTCACGGCCATGCTCGGGGTACAGGGCAATGCCTATGCTCGGCAGGATATTCAGGCTATGACTGTCGAGCCGCATCGGCTGGCCCAGCACCTGGCGAATCTTGCTTGCCACGCGTGAGGCGTCTTCGGCGGCCTGGATACTGTCAAGCAGCACCACGAATTCGTCGCCGCCAATCCGCGCCACGGTGTCCGTCTCACGCACGCAACCTTGCAAGCGGTTCGCCACGGCCTGCAAAAGCATGTCGCCCACGCCGTGACCGTACGTGTCGTTGACCTGTTTGAAATGATCCAGATCGACGTACAGCAGCGCCATACGGCTACTGTCCAACTGAGCCTTGCTCAGGGCCTTGGCCAGCCGTTCACGCAACAGCTCGCGATTGGGCAGACGAGTCAGGTAGTCGTGCTGGGCCATGAATTGCAAACGATGATGCAGTTGCTTGCGCTCGATGGCAGCCGCCACCTGGGCACAGACGTACTGCAACAGCTCCTTATCGCGTTCGGTATAGCGTTCGCCGCCAGGCATGCTCTTGACGATCAACGCGCCGATGGTGCCCTTTTGCGAGTTCAGCGGCACACCCAACCAGCAGGGCGAATCCTGATCACTGATAGCACCGGGAAATCCGGGCAGGGAAAACGGTTGATCGGGCGTCAGCAGTACCGGCTGTCCACTGCGAATTACTTCGGCACACAACCGTCCGGTCACGCTGAGTTCGGGTTCACGCTCGTGCTCATCGACATGGTAGGGAAAGTCCAGTTGCGCGCAGTGCTCATCATAGAGCGCCACCGAGAAATTCAGCGCCGGCAGCCACTCGCCGATCAATTGATGAATGCGCTTGAACAGCGCCAGCAGATCCTCGGCGGCATGGGCGGCCTCGGAGATTGCGTAGAGCGCCGCCTGCCGTGACTCGGCTTGCTTGCGCTCGGTGATGTCACGGGCGACTGCGATACGCAATTGATCGACCTCCGACCAACGCGCCGACCAGAGGATGTGCACCACCTGGCCGTCCTTGCGCAGGTAGCGGTTTTCAAAGTTGGGATTGGGTTGGCCGCTCATGATTTTCCGGGCGGCATCAAGGGTGCGCTGGCGATCCGCCGGGTGGACCATCTCGATCATCGGCTGGCCGATCAGTTCGTCCGGCGTGTAGCCAAATAACTGCTCGCAGGAAGCGCTGACAAATACAAAGCGTCCCTGACTGTCGACGGCACACACGACGTCGAGCAGCAGGTCGATATAGCTGGCCAATGGTGCAGAGTTTTTGCTGGTCATCGAAGATGGATACTGTCCAAAAATGCAGCCGTGAGTATCTCTCCAGGACCTGACCACTCCCCTCCCAGGCGGTGGTCGTACATAGCTGGCGCAGCCTTGCGCCCAACCTCAACTCTTGTTGGCCAGCAACCCCGGCACCGCGTGCAGCAAGGCGTTGATGGCAAAACCGACGAACATTACCCCGCAAATCCGAGTAATTGCCAGCTCATGACGCTGATACAGCGTGCGCACCCGACGAGCGCCTACAATTCCGATAAGAATAGCGTATGCCAAAATGCCACCAAGGAAACTCAGAAAAATAAGTGCGGGCAACATCGACCACTGCAGCAATTCGGCACGGCTGGACAGCAACGCGGTAAAGGTCGCCACGGCCACCGGGTAGGCCTTGGGATTGGTCAAGCCGAACATGATGCCGTGCCAGAACGGTTGCCGGGCCGCCCCTTGCGGCGCATCGTCAGTGGAGCGACGCGCGCGAATGGCGCGCATGCCCAGCCAGAACAGATACAAGCCACTGAGCACCCCTAGCACGTCGAAAGCGCTGCTGCCGATCTCCCGCGCACCGACGATCGCAACCAGTGCGGTGCTGCACCAGACCACATCCCCCAACAGATGCCCGCAAAGAAATCCCGCGCCAGCCCGTCGACCACGAGCCGCACCGATCCCGAACACCGCGAGCACGCCGGGGCCTGGGGTGATCCCGTAGATAAAGCCCGAAGCGAGTACAGCCAACAACAGGGATGCGGTCATGCGGGATAACTCCAGGTCTGGTCGAGCGGGAAGAGGCGTTGTATCACGAGATAGGTCAGAGCAGCACCGACAGGATAAAGATGAGTGGCTGAGAACAGCGCTCAAAAACACCGATGACGAAGCCGCGCACATTGCCTTGGAAAATCCGCAGGCAGCAGCGGGCTTTGTCGCGAGCATCTTCTCCAGTGTCGAACTCTTGGCCCGTTTCCCGGCAATGGACGGTCCCAGGTCACCCCTACTTCATTCCTTACCGAGTTCGCCAAGGCCGATTGCAAGTACTACGGGGCTTTCACACCCGTCGCCTGCCGCCCGGCTCCTGGTAACGTCAGACTCCCCGCATATCCTTCGGCACCACATACTGCCGACCGTCATAGCGCAAAGTCGTCAGCACCGTTTTACCGACGGTGTCGGTGGACTCGCAGTCGGTCTTGCCCAACGTGTTCTGCGTCCCCGTGGTCACCGAGCGCACGATCAGATCGGCAAAGCCGTGGCTGCTGGTTTTAGCCAGGTCGAGGGTACGCTGTGTGCGACTGAATTCACCCGCGCAATTGGTATCCCACTCGCCATTGCTCGACTCGATCACCAATTGTTCGAGGACCGGACGCAAGGCGTTGCCTTCACGCACGTACAGCGACAGCACGGCCTGTTCGAACGGGTTGGCCCGCGACGAACCGGTGAAACCGGCACGCACGCCAAAGGCCCGCAGGTCGGAGGTCAGTTTGTAGCGGGCAGTGTCGATGCTCAGGCCGTCGAAGCGCACGGCGTCGGAGCTGTACACCGAGGCCTGGGCGTAGCGGGCCAGCGGCTTGCCGTCGATGCTCGAGACCACCGCCAGTTTCAGGTCGTACATGCCGGTGCCATCGGGGGCATCGCTCAGGGTCGGATCAGGCTCTATCTGCGACAGTGCGGTGATGGTCTGGCCGTCGTAGGCCGGCCACTCCTTGCACACCGAGTAACCCGGTACGCCCTCGGGCAATGACGGTTGTTCGCAGCGGCCATAAGCCTGGGTCGCCCCCAGAGCACCACTCATTGCCACGCATCCCAGCCAGCGGTATTTCAAGGTCATTCCGTGTTCCTTGTGTCGATCGAATTCAGAAAGTCAGCCGTGCACTATCGCCTGTGCGATCTGCCGATTCAACCAGTTCAATGCCTGGTCACCGCCCCGGCGCTCATGCCAGACCAGAACGAAGGTAAACGAGGGGATATGAAACGGCGGCGGCAGGATCACCAACTGCGGATCGTCGATGCCGTTCAGGCCACGGGCAGCGACGGTGAGGATCAGATCGGTGCCGCGGATCAACTGCGGCGCGACACTCCAGTGCGGCAGGCTGATGGCGACATGGCGGCGCAAATTCAGGGAGGTCAGCGCGCGCTCGATTTCCGGCGTGCCGCTGCCGCGCATCTCCAGCAACACATGGGGCCGGGTCAGGTAGGTGGGCAAGTCGAGTTCAGCACTGACCGGCAGGCCCTGGCGATCCACCAGACAAACGAAGCGTTCTTCGAACAGCGGCTGGCTGCACAACGCCGGGGGCAGTTCGGGAAAGACGCCGGCGGCCAGGTCGATATCACCATTGAGCACCGCATCGAGCATGCCTTCGCGGCTGGCATGACTGATTTGCAGGTCGATGCCCGGGGCGTCCTGGCGCAGACGACGGATCAGGCCAGGCAGGACAATGGCGGCACCGTAGTCAGACATCGCCACGCGAAATCGGCGTTTGGCCGATGCAGGATCAAAGGTGTTCGGCGCCAGGAGCGCTTGCACCTGTGCCAGCGCCTCGGCCAACGGCGCCGCCAACTCCAGCGCTCGCGGTGTGGCGACCAATCCGCCACCGGCACGCATCAGCAGTGGATCACCGAGCACATCGCGCAGGCGCGCCAGGGCATGGCTCACCGCTGGCTGACTCAGGTGCAGGCGCTCGGCGGCGCGGGTGACGTGCTGCTCACTGAGCAGGGCGTCGAGGATCACCAGCAGGTTCAAATCGATGCGGCGCAGATCATTCATCGTATGCATGTTCTGGATAGCAAATCAGAATTTAAATTTGCGCGACGAATAGCTTAAGGTCCAGTAAAACCTGATGGAGAATTAATCATGACGACCCTGCACTGGGCTGGATTTCTAATACTTGCGGTGATTGCCGGTGCCGTAGTGCCTTTCCAAAGCGCAATCAATGCCAACCTCAGCCGCGGCCTTGGCCATCCGTTATGGGCCACCCTGGCTTCATTGATGGTCAGCATCCTGGTGTTGCTGCCGGTGATCATCGCCCTGCGCTTGCCGCTACCGTCCCTGGGTTTTATCAGCAAGGCACCGCTGTGGATGTGGGCCGGTGGCGCGTTCGGCGTGTGCTTTATCGCGCTGGCCCTGATGCTGCTGCCTAAACTGGGCGCCTCGGGTTTTATCGCCCTGGCGCTGACCGGACAAGTGGTGGCCTCGCTACTGCTCGACCATTTCGGCTGGTTCGGCCTGGCAGAGCGGCCCCTGAACCTGAGCAAGTTGCTCGGTGCCGTGCTGTTGATTGCCGGCGTGGGTCTGATTCATTTCAGTGCCACGCCGGGCCGGGCGCTGGTGACGCCCGGCTGAGGCAGGGGCTCAGAACGCGTTGCGGAAGATTGCTTCGATCTGGCGTTGATCAGCGGCACGCGGATTGGTCAGGCCGCAGGCATCTTTCAGGGCGTTGGCGGCGAGGATCGGAATGTCTTCCAGTTTGGCGCCAAGGTCGCCCAAGCCGGCGGGGATCTGCACATCCCTGGCCAGCGCCCGGATCGCCACGATGGCCGCCTCGGCGCCCTGCTCCGCATTCAAGCCCTGGATATCGCTGCCCATCGCTTGCGCCACCACGGCCAGGCGTTCGGCGCAGATCGTCGCGTTGAAGGTTTGTACGTGCGGCAGCAACACCGCGTTGCACACGCCGTGGGGTAAATCGTAGAAACCACCCAGTTGGTGCGCCATGGCATGTACGAATCCCAGCGATGCGTTGTTGAATGCCATGCCGGCGAGAAACTGCGCGTAGGCCATGTTTTCCCTGGCGTTCATATCACTGCCATCACGCACGGCCTGGCGCAGATTGAGGCTGATCAACTCGATGGCCTTGAGCGCACAGGTGTCGGTAATAGGCGTCGCGGCAGTCGACACATAGGCTTCGATCGCGTGAGTCAGGGCGTCCATGCCGGTGGCGGCGGTCAGCCCCTTGGGCATGCCAACCATCAGGGCCGGATCGTTGACCGACAGCAACGGCGTGACGTTGCGGTCAACGATGGCCATTTTCACGTGGCGCGATTCGTCGGTGATGATGCAGAAACGGGTCATTTCGCTGGCAGTGCCGGCGGTGGTGTTGATGGCGATCAGCGGCAGTTGCGGCTTGAGCGAGCGATCGACGCCCTCGTAGTCGGCAATCGTGCCGCCATTGGTGGCGCACAGGGCAATGCCCTTGGCGCAATCATGGGGTGAACCGCCGCCGAGGGAGATCACACAGTCACAGGCGCTGCGCTGCAGCAGGGCCAGGCCGCTTTCGACGTTGGCAATGCTCGGGTTGGGTTTGGCGCCGTCAAAGATCACCGAGTCGACGTCCTGCTGCGCGAGTTTTTCCGCGATCAGCGCCGGGATACCGGCATTGACCAGCCCGACGTCGGTGACGATCAGCGCTTTGCGAAAGCCGTAGTTGCGAATGGCGGTCATGGCTTCATCGAGGCACCCGTTGCCCATGATGTTCACGGCGGGAATGAAAAATGTGCTGGTCATGGCAATTCCTCTGCGATGGGCCGACCGCAGCGGGTCAGCGAATAGCCCCAGCTTCGCCCCATCCCCAGGCGTGCATCTTGATCTGGCTCAATGGCCGGTCGTGATAAAGTCTGCGCCCAGTTCCCACCGGCTTGAGATGAGTGACGCAATGAGCGATTTCCAGGATGTTGATACCCACCTTGAAGACTGGACCGCGTTGCGCGCCACCACCGATTTCAGCGCCCTGCTGGTGGGCAACGGCGCCAGCCGCGCAGTCTGGGACGACTTTGCCTACGACTCCTTGTTCGAAAACGCCCGCACTGTCGAAGAAAAGCCCTTGAGCCCATCCGAGTTGAGCGTTTTCGACGCCCTCGGCACCCGCAGTTTCGAGCAGGTGCTCAGCGCCCTGAAGACCACCAGCCGGGTCAACAAGGCCCTGGCCGTCAGCTCTGCGGCGCCACGCAATCGCTACTACGCGATCAAGGAAGCGCTGATCAATACGGTGCATGCGGTACACATTCCGTGGCGTCTGGTGCAGCCCTCGAGTCTGCAGGCCATCAGCGCCGAACTGAGCCGCTACCCAACCGTGTTCACCACCAACTACGACCTCCTCAACTACTGGGCGATCCAGCAGGCCCCGGCGGCTATCGACGACCTGTTCCAGGGCAGCGAGCCGCGTTTCGAGCTGAGCGCCTCCGCCACCAACAAGACTCGCCTGTTGTACCTGCACGGCGGCCTGCACCTGGTGCGCAACCAGGACGGCACGGCGCGCAAGCTGACCTCGACCGAGGGCACGCTGCTGGGCAACTTTGCGATCAACAATACGATCAAGACCCTGGACGACGTGCCGCTGTTCATCAACGAAGGCAGCAGCGAAGACAAGCTCAAGACCATCCGCAGTTCGGATTATCTATCGTTCTGCTACGACCAACTGCTGCAGCAGCACGACGCGCTGTGCATCTTCGGTCACAGCCTCGGCAAGCAGGACGCGCATATCGTCCAGGCGCTGATCCAGGCCCGGCCGAAAACCGTGGCAATCTCGATCTACCCGCGCAGTGCGGCGTTTATCCAGAGCCAGAAGCGTCACTATGGGAAGGTGTTTGCCGAGAGCGACATCGAACTGCGCTTCTTCGATTCCAAGACCCATGCCCTGGGCCATCCACAGCTGTCGGTTCCGGTCGAGGTCTGAGCCGCCTGCTCACTCCTCCCGGCTGTTGACCACCACCAGCAGCTGCGCCTGTACCTCGCCGACCGAGCGCAGGCGATGGGGTTTCTGGGCGTTGAAGTGCAACGCATCGCCGCGCTCGAGAATCACCCGTTCACTCATGAAATCGACTTCGACCCGGCCTTCGTGGACGAATAGAAATTCCTCACCGACGTGCTCCTTGAAGCTCTTGTCGGTGAACTCGGTGGGCGGATAAATGATGAACGGCAACAGGCTGCGTTCGCTGACCTGATGGGCCAGCACCGCGTAACCGGGGGCCTGGTCATTGGCGGCCAACGACTGGCGCTCATGGGCGCGGACCAGGCTGTAGCTGTCCAGATGGACGTTGTCCTCGGAAAACAGCTCCTCAACCTTAACGTTCAACGCCTTGGCCAGCTTCAGCGCCGCAGCGATCGACGGGGTATTCAGACCACGCTCGACTTTCGACAAATAGCTCTTGGTCATGCCGGACTTTTCAGCCAGCGCCTCAAGGGTCACGCCCAATTTTTTTCGCAGTAATTTCAAACGGATAGACATGCGCAGCGATTAATCCATCAAGGAGGCGACGATTATCTCTTGCCAATGACACAAAGTGTCATATAGCCTCTTATGTGTCATGTGCAACCCCGACGACCTTGCGAGCAGCGGGAGAACCACATCCGACGTCCACTGGTTTCTGCATAGGACAGCCGATATGGCCAAGACATTAGCACTACCCAAAGAGCAACTCATCAAGCAGGCGCTGACGCAGATGCAAAGCAGCCTGGCGGATAATACGTGGACCGATCGACAAAAGCTGGCGCTGACCTGTCGCATCCTCTTCGAAAACGGTCACGACTCCGGCCTCGCCGGACAGATCACGGCCCGTGGCCCGCAACCCGGTACCTACTACACCCAGCAATTGGGCCTGGGTTTCGATGAAATCACCGCGAACAACCTGCTACTGGTCAATGAAGACCTGGAAGTGCTGGAGGGTCACGGCATGCCCAACCCGGCCAACCGCTTTCACTCTTGGGTGTACCGCGCCCGCCCGGATGTGAACTGCATCATCCACACCCACCCGACCCACGTCACCGCCTTATCAATGCTGGAAGTGCCGCTGGAAATTTCCCACATGGACCTCTGTCCGCTGTACGAGGACTGCGGTTTTCTCCAGGCCTGGCCTGGGGTGCCGGTGGGTAATGAAGAAGGTGAAATCATCGCGGCCGCGCTGGGCGACAAGCGGGCGATTCTGCTGTCCCACCACGGCCAGCTGTCGACCGGGCGCACCATCGAGGAGGCTTGCGTGATTGCGCAACTGATCGAGCGCGCGGCCAAACTGCAGTTGCTGGCCATGTCAGCCGGCAACATCAAACCGATCCTCCCGGCCCTGGGACGCGAAGCCCATGACTGGATCTCCAGACCCAAGCGCCACGGCGCTGCGTTCAACTACTACGCCCGGCAAATTCTGCGTCGACACGCCGATTGCCTGAACTGAACCCACTGACTGGCTTTCTGGAGAAATAATATGTCCAACCCGAACATCCACGGCATCATCGGCTACACCATCACCCCGTTCACTGCGAGCGGCGAAGGCATCGACCTGGACGCCCTTGGCCGCTCCATCGATCGCCTGATCGACGGCGGCGTCCACGCTATCGCTCCGCTAGGCAGCACCGGCGAAGGCGCCTACCTGAGCGACGCGGAATGGGATCTGGTCAGCGAATTCAGCATCCGCCATGTCGACAAACGTGTACCGACCATCGTCAGCGTCTCCGACCTGACCACCGCCAAGGCCGTGCGCCGCGCGCGCTTTGCCGAGGCCCATGGCGCCGACTCGGTGATGGTGTTGCCGACGTCCTACTGGAAGCTCAGCGAAGCGGAAATCCTCGCCCACTACCAGACCATCGGCGCCAGCATTGGCGTGCCGATCATGCTCTACAACAATCCCGCCACCAGCGGCACCGACATGTCCGTGGAGCTGATCTTGCGGATTTTCAATGCCGTGGACAACGTGACCATGGTCAAGGAGAGCACCGGTGACATCCAGCGCATGCACAAGCTGCAAGTGCTCGGCGAAGGCCGGGTGCCGTTCTACAACGGCTGCAATCCGCTGGCGCTGGAAGCCTTCGCCGCCGGTGCCGCGGGCTGGTGCACGGCGGCACCGAACCTGATCCCGCAGCTCAATGGCGAGCTGTACCAGGCCGTGCTGGCCAATGACCTGGACAAGGCGCGGACGCTGTTCTACCGCCAATTGCCGTTGCTCGATTTCATTCTCAAGGGTGGATTGCCGGCAACCATCAAGGCCGGCTTGCGCATGACCGGCCTGGAAGCCGGTGACCCGCGACTGCCAGTATTCCCCCTTGGTGAAGCCGGATGCAGCCAACTGCTGGGCTTGCTCGACAGCTTGCGCTGATCCGGGTTGGTTACAGGACGGGCAGTGTCTTGTCCTTGACCACCAAAGTCGCGCCATTGCTCTTGACGCTGGCGATACCTTTTTCCAGGGCCGCCTCTGAAGAGTAGGCCTCGCTGCTGCCGATGATTTGATGATTGGCGGCCTTGAGGTTGAAGTACGGATGGCCGTCTTTGGTGGACTTTCTCTCGTAGCGCTCCTCCAACGGACTGTTGCTGCGGACCGAGGCAATACCGCCCTCGGCCGCAGCCCGGGTGGTGTACAGCTCGCTGTGGAGAATGGTTTCGGCGTTGGCGGCTTTCAGTACAAAGCGATATTGACCGTTGCTGCTTTTACTCAACTCATACCATCCAGACATGGGGTTGCTCCTGATGGATAAAGGAATTCGACGCCACCCCCTTGTAGGAGCGAGCCTGCTCGCGAAGAACTTCAGCACGCCGCATTCGTTCAGGATGTCCGCGTTATCGTTGACGTTTTTCGCGAGCAGGCTCGCTCCTACAGGGGACAGCGCTCTAGGAATCCCGGCCTCTTCAGTAAAGCCCGCGCCAGCAATTTAGCCACTTCACACTCATTTGCGCGCCGAATGCACCACCGTCAACTCGGCAGGCGCGGCCCTGCGCTGGCTCAGGTAGCGGGTGCAACTGACCCGCAGGAACGAGGCGAAGTTGACCACTTCGCCGCGATAATCCATGACCTCTTCATAGAGCTTGGCAATCAGCTGGTTGGTGGTCATGCCATCGACCTCGGCGATTTCGCTGAGGATGTCCCAGAACTGGTTCTCCAGGCGCAGCGTGGTCACCACCCCGCAGATACGCAGCGAGCGCGAGCGTGACTCGTAGAGGATCGGGTCGGCTTTGACATACAGCTCGCACATGCGCAGGTCTCCGCTTACAAAGTGATTTTGGTGCCCAGCAGGCCGAGGAAGCCGGCCAGCCAGTTGGGGTGCGCTGGCCAGGCCGGCGCGGTGGCCAGATTGCCCTGGACGTGGCCCTCGGTCACGGGAATATCGATAAAGGTGCCACCCGCCAGGCGTACTTCCGGGGCACACGCCGGGTAGGCGCTGCATTCACGGCCCTCGAGAATACCCGCCGCCGCCAGCAGTTGCGCGCCGTGACAGACCGCCGCAATCGGCTTGCCGGCCTTGTCGAAGGCTTGCACCAGTTGCAGGACTTTTTCATTCAGCCGCAGGTACTCCGGCGCACGCCCGCCTGGCACCAGCAAAGCGTCGTAATCGGCGGCATCGACCTTGGCGAAGTCGAAGTTCAGGGCGAACAGGTGACCGGGCTTTTCGCTGTAGGTCTGATCGCCCTCGAAGTCGTGGATCGCGGTGCGTACGGTCTGCCCGGCGGTTTTATCCGGGCACACGGCGTGCACGCTGTGACCGACCATCAGCAGAGCCTGGAACGGCACCATCACTTCGTAGTCTTCGACGTAATCGCCAACCAGCATCAAGATCTTTTTCGCAGCCATGGGCAGGACTCCTCTGGGTAATACATGGGCAGGAAGAGTATTCAAGGTAGTCCGAATCCACGCGGCGGGGTAACAACCCGCTACTACGCCGACCCGTCGCTCAAACTGTACGGATAACTCTGTGCCTAGCTGTAACAGCGTCTGACCTTGGGTTTGTGGCTAGATGGCGACACTTACCGCCCTATTCGACTCGGGTTACCGATATGTCCTCGCGCGAAAACACCGGCATGGCTCTGGGCCTGCTCGGCGTCATCATTTTCAGCCTGACCCTGCCCTTCACCCGCATCGTGGTGCAGGAACTCCATCCCTTGCTCAACGGCCTGGGCCGCGCCTTGTTCGCGGCCATTCCGGCGGCGGCACTGCTGCTGTGGCGTCGGGAGAAATGGCCGACCTGGCAACAGATCAAGGGCCTGAGCCTGGTAATTGCTGGCGTGATTCTCGGGTTTCCGGTGCTGTCGGCCTGGGCCATGCAAACCTTGCCGGCCTCCCATGGCGCCCTGGTCAACGGCTTGCAACCCCTGTGTGTCGCGCTCTATGCGGCGTGGCTGTCCCATGAACGGCCATCGAAAGCCTTCTGGGCCTGCGCCGCGCTGGGCAGTGCGCTGGTCCTGGGTTATGCGCTGATCAGTGGTGCAGGCAGCATTCAGGCTGGCGATCTGCTGATGCTCGGAGCAATTGCCGTCGGCGGCCTGGGCTACGCCGAGGGTGGACGCCTGGCCAAAGAAATGGGCGGCTGGCAGGTGATCTGCTGGGCGCTGGTGCTGTCGACGCCGCTGTTGATCGGCCCGGTGCTGTACCTGGCCGCCCAGCATCAGGGCGCAATCTCGAGCAAAACCTGGTGGGCCTTCGGTTACGTGTCGCTGTTCTCGCAGTTCATCGGCTTCTTCGCCTGGTACGCCGGGCTGGCCATGGGTGGCATCGCCCGGGTCAGTCAAATCCAATTGCTGCAGATTTTTTTCACCATCGCGTTTTCGGCCCTGTTCTTCGGTGAGCACGTCGAGCCGGTCACCTGGGTGTTTGCCGCCGGGGTGATCGTCACGGTGATCATGGGGCGCAAGACGGCGGTGCAGCCGGCGCGCCCCGCCACGGCCTAGCCGAGCAGACCGTCGGCGCGCAGCAAGGTTTCCAGGCAGTGCTCACTGATCTGATAGAAGGCCTTGAGTTCTTCGATCTTAACCAGCAGCTGGGCCGGATTCACCGGCTCGGCGCGCTTGACCGCCAGGATCATCTTGTTCTTGTTGGTGTGGTCCAGGGAGATGAACTCGAACACCTTGGTCTCATAACCACAGGCTTCCAGGAACAGTGCGCGCAGGCTGTCGGTGACCATCTCCGCCTGCTGCCCCAGGTGCAGGCCGTATTGCAGCATCGGCTTGAGCAACGCCGGGCTCTGGATCTGCAGGCGAATCTGTTTGTGGCAGCACGGCGAGCACATGATGATCGACGCCCCGGAACGGATGCCAGTGTGGATCGCGTAATCCGTGGCGATGTCACAGGCATGCAGGGCAATCATCACGTCCAGCTCGCTGGGCGCCACACTGCGTACATCACCGCACTTGAATACCAGGCCCGGATGTTCGAGGCGTCCGGCGGCGGCGTTGCACAAAGTCACCATGTCCTCGCGCAGCTCGACGCCCGTCACCACGCCCTCGGCCTTCAAGGTATTGCGCAGGTAATCGTGAATGGCAAAGGTCAGATAGCCCTTGCCCGATCCGAAGTCCGCCACTTGCACCGGTTTGTCCAGCGCCAGCGGCGAGGAGGTCAAGGCATGGCTGAAGACTTCGATGAACTTGTTGATCTGCTTCCACTTGCGCGACATCGCCGGAATCAGCTCGTGTTGTTTATTGGTCACACCCAAGTCGACGAGGAACGGCCGGTTCAGGTCGAGGAAACGGTTTTTCTCACGGTTGTGTTCGCCAGTGGGCACTTCGCGCAGCTGCTGGGGCTTGCTCTTGAACAGCGAGCTCTTGCCCTTCTTGCTGTACTCGAGCTGCGCCTCGTCAGTCAGCGACAGCAGATGGGCGTTCTTGAACGCTTGCGGCAACAAGCTGGCAACCGTCGCCACGCCCTCTTCGAGCGGGAAGTTCTTGGTGATGTCGCGAGTCTTGTAGCGATAGACGAAAGACAGGCACGCCTGCTCCTTGACCGTCAGTTGCTTGATGATGATGCGTTGCAGGTCCGCTTCGTCGCCGACGTACTTGGCCAGCACCAGCTTGATGAACGCCTGCTGCGCGAGGCTGCTGCTCAAGAGCTCGATGAATTGACCGTGGTGATCGGGCGTGAGGCTGGCGGGAGTTGCGGTAACGGACATGAAGAAAACGCCTCGGGCGGTGCAAAACAGGGAATGGCCGTTATTTTAGGGGGGATGGGGCTTGAGGGCACGGAGTTATTTTTATCCCGGCTCGTTGCCCCTTCAGCCCATCGGCCTTTCTGCTCAGCCAAGCACCACCAGCCGATTGGGCAACTCATTGCGCACGTGGGTCACGGGGACATGCACCTTGAGCAACTCGCCACAGGCCTCGATGCAACTGACGAAGCCCTGCAACGTTTGACCCTGCCGCACCTGCCGGGTAAAGGCCGCGACGATGGGTTCCCATTGTTGGTTGTCCAGATGCCGGGAAATGCCTTCGTCCGCCAGAATCTCGACGTAGCGCTCGGCTTCGCAGACGAAAATCAGCAGGCCGGTACTGCCAACGGTATGGTGCAGGTTTTGCTCGAGGAACTGCCGACGCGCCAGGTTCGAGGCGCGCCAGTGACGCACGGCCCGCGGGATCAGACGCGTGGTAAGCGCCGGAATCCGGAAGATCAGGCACAGGGCAATGAAACTCACCCACTGCACCAGCAGCAGCGTGTGCATGTTCATCCACCCCGAGACGTAGTGCACCAGGCCGGGCACGATCAACGCCAGCAGGCTGGCCCAGAGCAAGGGGATGTAGGTGTAGTCATCAGCCCGTGCCGCCAGCACGGTGACCAGTTCAGCGTCGGTGTCGCGCTCGACCCGGGCGATCGCCTCGGCGACCTGACGCTGTTCGTATTCGCTCAGTAATGCCATGGTTGTACTTGCTCACTCATTGTTGTCTTCACCAGCCGCCCGACGATCCGCCGCCCCCGAAACTGCCCCCTCCTCCGCCGAATCCACCACCTCCAGAGCCGCCACCAAAACCTCCGCCGCCGAAACCGCCCCCTCCCATGCCACCGCCGCCTCCGCGACCGCCACTGGGCAAGATCCCGAGCATTTGGCAGACAAACACCGTCAGGATGAACAGCACCACCAGAAACACGAACAGCCCCGGATGCTGGCCGACGAAATCGCTGGCATCGTCGCCGCCGGCGCCATAAGCCGTGGCCGGCTCATCCAGCGGATTACCGCCCAGCACCACCAGCATCGCCGCCACACCGTCGCTGATGCCCTTGCTGAAATTGCCGGCCTTGAAGGCCGGGGTGATCACCTGATTGATGATCACCGAGCTTTGCGCATCGGTCAGCCGGTCTTCCAGGCCGTAACCGACTTCGATCCGCAACTTGCGCTCGTCCCGCGCAACGATCAACAGCGCGCCGTTGTTCTTGTCCTTCTGCCCGATCCCCCAATAGCGGCCCAATTGATAACCGAAGTCTTCAATGCTGGTGCCTTGCAGGTTGGCCAGGGTGACCACCACCAATTGTTCGCCCGTGGTCTGCTCATGGGCCTGCAATTGTTGAGCGAGTTGCTCGCGTACCGCCGGCTCGATCATCTGGGCGTTATCTACCACCCGTCCGGTCAGCGCCGGAAATTTCAGCTCGGCCTGTGCGGTGATGGCAAATACCCAGAGCACCAGCACCAGGCTCATTCGAAAGACGCGCATCAGTACCTCATCCCTATTCGCTCCAGGCGCAGCCCGGCGTCACTGCCGGGCCGCGGACCGGTTCAGAACTTCACTTGCGGCGCTTTGTCGGCATCGGGGCTGGTGGCCTCGAAGGTTTCGCGCAACGGCAAGTTGCTGTACATCACCGTGTGCCACAGACGGCCGGGGAACGTACGAATTTCAGTGTTGTACTTCTGTACCGCGAGGATGAAATCACGACGCGCCACGGCGATACGATTTTCAGTGCCTTCGAGTTGCGATTGCAGGGCCAGGAAGTTCTGGTTGGCCTTGAGGTCCGGGTAACGCTCGGACACCACCATCAAACGGCTGAGTGCGCCGCTGAGCTGGTCCTGGGCTTGCTGGAATTGCTTGAGTTTTTCCGGGTTGTCGAGGGTATTGGCGTCAACCTGGATCGACGTCGCCTTGGCTCGGGCCTCGATGACCGCCGTCAGGGTGTCCTGCTCGTGCTGGGCATAGCCCTTGACCGTTTCCACCAGATTGGGAATCAGGTCGGCGCGCCGCTGATACTGGTTCTGTACCTGCGACCAGGCCGCCTTGGCCTGCTCGTCAAGGGTCGGAATGGTGTTGATGCCGCAGCCGGCCAATACCGAGCCCAGCACCAGCAAAACCGTCATTTGCCAGGCCGAACGATAGCGCTGTTGTACATTCATGTCCGTGTGCTCCCTTGCCCTGTGCTTTGGTAATGGCTCTGTGTCCCGCCCAATCGACTACCCGGGACTTAATCTGCCCTCGCCACTGGATTGCATCGAGCCAATCGGCTAAAAGATGCCCAGCGCGAATAAAGAGTTGCAAAGTTTGCTGCATTTACCCGAACAACAATAGTCGCTCCCTAAATTTTGGCTGGCCGATGCGTCTCGATGACCATTGTGTGGGCTTTTGAGAAAACTATTCATGAAGAAGTTGTGTTTGCTGGGCCTTGCCATCGGCCTGGCCAGTCACTCGGTATGGGCTGGCACCACGCCTGCCGGCCTCGAGAACAAGGATGCGTTCATCGGCAACCTGATGAAGCAGATGACCCTGGACGAAAAGATCGGCCAACTGCGCCTGATCAGCATCGGCCCGGAAATGCCCCGGGAACTGATCCGCAAGGAAATCGCCGCCGGCAACATCGGTGGCACCTTCAACTCGATCACCCGCCCGGAAAACCGGCCGATGCAGGACGCGGCCATGCGCAGCCGGCTGAAGATCCCGATGTTCTTCGCCTATGACGTGATCCACGGCCACCGCACGATTTTCCCGATCCCCCTGGCCCTGGCATCCAGCTGGGACATGGACGCCATCGGCCTGAGCGGGCGCACTGCCGCGAAAGAAGCCGCCGCCGACAGCCTCGATATCACTTTCGCACCGATGGTCGACATCTCCCGCGATCCGCGCTGGGGCCGCACCTCCGAAGGCTTCGGCGAGGACACCTACCTGGTGTCGCGCATTGCCCGGGTAATGGTCAAGGCGTACCAGGGCTCGGGCCTGATCGGCGCCGACAACATCATGGCCAGCGTCAAGCACTTCGCCCTCTACGGTGCGGTCGAGGGTGGGCGCGACTACAACGTCGTCGACATGAGCCCGGTCAAGATGTACCAGGACTACCTGCCGCCGTACCACGCGGCGATCGAAGCCGGCGCTGGCGGGGTCATGGTGGCGCTGAACTCGATCAACGGCATCCCGGCGACCGCCAACACCTGGCTGATGAAGGACCTGCTGCGCGACGAATGGGGCTTCAAGGGCCTGGCCGTCAGCGACCACGGCGCGATCTTCGAACTGATCAAGCACGGTGTGGCCCGCGATGGACGCGAAGCAGCGAAGCTGGCGATCAAGGCCGGTATCGCCATGAGCATGAACGACACCCTGTACGGCAAGGAACTGCCAGGCTTGCTCAAGTCCGGGGAAATCCAGCAGAGCGACATCGACGCAGCGGTGCGTGAAGTACTCGCGGCCAAGTACGACATGGGCCTGTTCAAGGACCCTTACCTGCGCATCGGCAAGGCCGAGGACGATCCGGCCGACACCTACGCCGAAAGCCGCCTGCATCGTGACGAAGCCCGTGACGTGGCGCGACGCAGCCAGGTCCTGCTGAAAAACAGCAACGACACCCTGCCGCTGCGCAAAACCGCCAAAATCGTCCTGGTCGGCCCGCTGGCCAAGGCGCCGATCGACATGATGGGCAGTTGGGCCGCCGCCGGCAAACCCGCGCAATCGGTCACCCTGTTCGACGGCATGACCCGTGCCCTGGGTGATCAAGCCAAGCTCAGTTATGCCCGGGGTGCCAACATCACCTCGGACAAGAAAGTCGTCGACTACCTGAACTTCCTCAACTTCGATGCACCGGAAGTGGTCGATGATCCACGCCCGGCGCAGGTTCTGATCGATGAAGCGGTGAAAGCGGCACAACAGGCCGACGTGATCGTGGCGGCGGTTGGCGAGTCGCGCGGCATGTCCCACGAATCGTCGAGCCGCACCGATCTGAACCTGCCAGCCAACCAGCGCGAGCTGATCAAGGCCCTCAAGGCCACCGGTAAGCCGCTGGTGCTGGTGCTGATGAACGGCCGGCCGCTGACGATCCTCGAAGAAAGCCAACAGGCCGACGCCATCCTTGAAACCTGGTTCAGCGGCACCGAAGGCGGCAATGCTATCGCCGATGTGCTGTTCGGCGACTACAACCCGTCCGGCAAGCTGCCCATCAGCTTCCCGCGTTCGGTGGGACAGATTCCGACCTACTACAACCACCTGACCATCGGCCGTCCGTTCACCCCGGGCAAGCCAGGCAACTACACCTCGCAGTACTTCGATGACACCACCGGCCCTCTGTATCCGTTTGGCTACGGCCTGAGCTACACCCAATTCGCCCTGTCGGACATGGCCCTGTCGTCGACCACCTTGAACAAGAGCGGCAAGATCGACGCCAGCGTGACCCTGAAGAACACCGGCAAGCGTGACGGCGAAACCGTGGTTCAGCTGTATATCCAGGACGAAACCGGCTCGATGATCCGCCCGATCAAGGAGCTGAAGAACTTCCAGAAGGTGTCGCTCAAAGCCGGCGAACAGAAGGTCATTCACTTCAGCATCAGCGAGGACGACCTGAAGTTCTACAACGCCCAGCTCAAGTACGCTGCCGAACCTGGCAAGTTCAACGTGCAGATCGGCCTCGATTCAGAGGACGTGACGCAGCAGAGCTTTGAGTTGCTTTAACGGCTGAACCGCGTCATCTCAATCACCTGTAGGAGCTGGCTTGCCAGCTCCTACAGGGACGAAAGCGGCAAACCAGACGACGCGGTCTGATTAACCACGCCGATCCAGCAGATTCACCACCACCCGATCCACCCATCCCCACACCCGTTGCTGGACCCGCCGCCACAGTGGCCGGTGGCGCCAGGCTTCGAGGCTGACCTGCTGGCTCAAGGCAAAATCGCGCTCGAAACTGCTCGCCACCGCGTGGGTCAATTCGCTGTCGATGGCCTCCAGATTCGCTTCCAGGTTGAAGCGCAGATTCCAGTGATCGAAATTGCACGAGCCGATGCTGACCCAGTCATCCACCAGCACCATTTTCAGGTGCAGGAAACACGGCTGGTACTCGAAAATCTTCACCCCGGCTTTGAGCAGCCTGGGGAAATAGCGATGCCCGGCATATCGCACGGAAGGATGATCGGTACGCGGGCCGGTCAACAACAGGCGGACATCGATGCCCCGTGCGGCGGCCTTACGCAGTGAACGACGGATTTTCCAGGTCGGCAGAAAATACGGCGTGGCCAGCCAGATGCGCCGTTGGCCACTGTTGAGGGCGCGAAACAACGACTGCAGGATATCCCGGTGTTGCGCGGCATCGGCGTAAGCCACCCGGCCCATGCCCTCACCCGTTGGCGGAACCCTCGGCAGACGCGGCAAACCAAAATGCGCAGCCGGTTTCCAGGCGCGGCGATAGCGGTTGGCAATCCATTGGCGATCGAACAGCAATTGCCAGTCGAGCACCAACGGGCCGCTGATTTGCACCATCACCTCATGCCACTCGCTGACCTCATGGCCCGGGGTCCAGAACTCATCGGTGACGCCGGTGCCGCCCACCACCGCCAGCGTCTGGTCGACCAACAGCAGCTTGCGGTGGTCGCGGTAAAAGTTGCGCACCCAGCGCCGCCAGCTCAGGCGATTGTAGAAGCGCAACTCGACCCCGGCCTCGGTCAACCGGCGACGCAAACTCAGGGTAAACGCCAGGCTGCCATAGTCATCGAACAGGCAACGCACCCGTACGCCACGCTCGGCGGCCTCCACCAGCGTGCGCACCATGGCTTCGGCGCAGGCGCCCGCCTCCACCAGATACAGCTCCAGTTCGACCTGCTCTTGAGCGTCGGCAATCGCCGCCAGCATTCGTGGAAAAAACTGCGGGCCGTCGATCAGCAACTCAAAGTGATTGCCGTCACGCCATGGGAACACGGCGCCCTTCATCTCAGCGCGCCGTGAAAATCAGTACCGCACCCACCGGCACTGACAGGCTGATCGCCGACAAGTCGGCGAGTTTGCGCAGGCGCTCCAGGCCTGGCGCCAGGTCGAAATCCTCGGCGTTGATCACCAGCGGCTCCAGGGTCACCACCTGGAAACGTCGGTCGTCGAGCCGGGTCGCCAGCAACTCGGCGTTGTACGTGTGCTGCTTGCCATGCAGGTCAACAGTCAATGGCAGGCGCAGTTCCAGTTGCGCGCCCGGAGCGAGGTCATTGATCGGTCGCAGATCGATTTGCGTCGTGATCAGCGCTTCGGGGAAGGTCTGAATCTCGAAAAGCTCCTTGCGCATGCGCTCATCCCGCAGCGGCACGCCACTGTTGACCGACTCCAGTTCGACCTGGACCTGCGCCAGGCCTTTCGGATCAACCTTGCCGTGCAGGACCAAAAATCGCTGAACTTCGGAGATATTGGCGTTTTTTGTGGAAATAAATGACAGCCGAGAAGACTCGCCGTCGAGGTACCAGTTGGCGTTGGCCGAAGCGGAGGAGCCCGCCAGCAGCAGGAATGCGAGCGTTTTGCAGAGTGAGCGATTGAACATGGAAACTCATGGGGCCGATAAACCTGAACGAACCTTAACCGGCCCTGTACTGATTGCAAACTGTCAGATCACGGAAGCAGGCGACAACCTTGGCGACTACCGATCCAGGCAGCGGTATTACTGCGCCCCAGACCGCTGGCAGTGACACGCTTTTGCTCGGCATCATCGACTAATCCACTGAGCGGCAGGTACTGCTTCACGTAACCCTGGCAGTACGCCTGCGACTGCCCGACAACGTAGCGACACGAGCAATATTCCTTGGCCGTGTAGGCGCTGAGGATGTCCGGAAAAGCCGCCAGGGCTACGCGCTGCTGCCAGCCCCAACCCAGCACTAACGCGAGCAACACTAAAAACAGCGTGAGCAACGGCCGGCGCAGAACAAAATTGCGCGACTTCATGGCTGCACCTGCGGAGTGAAGGCCGCCAGCGCCCGCTTGAGCAATTCGTTGTGGCGGTAACTGCCGTCACGGTCATCGCCATAACGCACGATCACCAGGTTCGCGCTGGGCAACACGTACAACGCCTGCCCCCAATGGCCGAGGGCAGCAAAGGTGTCGGCCGGCGCGTCCGACCAGGGGCTCGGCGCACCGTCCAACGGACGATTGAGCCACCAATGGCCGCCCGGCACGGCCGCATCTTGATTGGCCTGGTAACGCTCGAAGGGCTGCAGATTGAAGGCGACCCAATCGACCGGCAACAACTGACGCTGGTGCCAGCGACCGTTGCGCTGCATCAACAAGCCGATGCGCGCCAGGTCGCGGGCCGTCATGTAGGCATACGAGGAAGCGACGAAGGTGCCCGCGGCATCGGTTTCCCACACGGCGCTGCGAATCCCCAGGGGGTCGAACAAGGCGCGCCACGGATAATCCGCATACTGCTGCGGCCCGAGCAGGGTTTTCAGCGCGGCCGCCAGCAGGTTGCTGTCGCCGCTGGAGTAGCGAAACTGCTGGCCGGCATCGGCGTGGCGCTGATGCTCGGCAGTGAATTGCGCCATGTCGGCATGTCCGCGGGTGTACAGCATGGCGACCACCGAAGAGTTCAGTGGCGCATATTCATAGTCCTCCTGCCAATCCAGGCCCGAGGCCCAGTGCAGCAGGTCGGCGATGCGGATGTCAGGATGGCTTTGCAGGGCTGGGTAATACTTCGCTGCCGGATCCTCCAGGCTGAACCGGCCTTCGCCATAGGCCACCCCCAATACCGCTGCCATCACACTCTTGCTGACCGACCAGGTCAGGTGCGGGGTGTCGGCGCTGGTGCCACCGGCATAACGCTCGTAGATCAGCTGACCATCGCGAATCACCAGCAAGGCATCGGTGCGGATACCCCTGCGGCCTACCTCGTCACGGGGGACAAAGGCATAGTCCTCCAGCGCCTGCAGTGCCGGGCCGCTGACGACAGGCCCTTGCGCCCAGTGTTCGGCGGGCCAGTTTTCAGCACGAACAGTAACGCTGACCAGCAGCATGACCAGCAGGGACAAACCTTTGAGCATGGCGCGAACTCATGGAAATAAACCTGCTGAGCCTAGTCGATATCAATGACAGTTCTAGCGCGACGTCAACGCCTTGGCCAGGCGCTTGGCCCGAGCGCCCGCCGCCAGTTGCAACACCGCCTGGTCGCGCTGCCACAACGCTGCCCACTCCGGCGAGCCTGCGGCAAAGGCTTGATCGATCGCCACTTTCAAGCTGTCGAACTGGGCAAACAAGCCTGCCAGCACCACATGCCCGGCACTGCTGTTGGGCGGCTGTCGACTGACTTCTGCGCAACCGGCCAACAGCGCCAGCAACTGCAATTGCAACGCTTGCGGCCAGCCATAGTCCTGACCAACGCCATACAGCCAGGCGCTCATGGCGCTGAGTACGTAGATGTCTTCCAGAGTTCGGAACGGTTTGACGTAGGCATCCCAGCCGTCGCCGGCGAGCAGCTCACACAGCGCGCCCTCGAGGAACACCCGCCCGTGACTGATGTCCGGCATCAACGGTAGAGGCGCCAGCTTTTCCAGGCGCACACCAGGTTCTCCGGGATACACCACGGCCAGACTCAGGCGCGGCGACTCGCCTTCTTCCTCGCTACGCGCGGCAATCAACAGCCAATCCGCCGCATCGCCGGCGGTGACGAAATCCTTGCGTCCACTCAAGCGCAGATCGCTGAGGCGAGTCTGCAGGTCTGCCGGACGCAGGCTGCGCTGTTCGGTCGCACATAACGCGCCCAGGCTGAGCGGTGCGCTGGGCCATAACATGCGCAATGCCGCCTGATAGCCCACCAGGAAAGCCCAGCCCGGCGTCGCCATCATGCGCCCGCCGCGCACTGCCAATTCGAAAGGCGTCACGGCGCCCAATTGCTCCAGCAAAATCGCGTAACCCTCCGCCAGATCCGGGGTCGCGGCCAATCGAGTATTGCAGTTCAACAGGGCTTGCCAAGGCATAGACGGGTCCTCAATGGCTGTCATACAAGCATCACCCAAACGTCATAGTCATGACACCGGGGCTCCATAGCCTGACTTTGCACAACAAAGTCGATCGACTGCAACCCGCGTGGGGTGAGCAGCGCGTACGGAGATTCGTCATGACCCAGATCGCCCGCATCCGTGACACCGGCACTGAACGCCGTCTGCAAGCCGAACGCCTGATCGGCGCCGAGGCCTTGCAAGAGGCCCAGGCTTTGCGCTTCAACGTCTTCAGCGCGGAGTTCGATGCCAAGCTCAAAGGCGCAGAACTGGGTCTGGACATGGATGACTACGATGTTCATTGCAGCCACATCGGTGTACGTGACCTGAACACCGGTCGCCTGGTGGCCACCACTCGCCTGCTCGACCACACCGCGGCCAGCAGCCTGGGGCGTTTCTACAGTGAAGAGGAGTTCAGCCTGCACGGCCTCAAGCATTTGCAGGGCCCGATCCTTGAACTGGGCCGTACCTGCGTCGATCCGGCGTATCGCAACGGTGGCACCATCGCCGTGCTCTGGGGCGAATTGGCGGAAGTCCTCAATCAAGGCCGCTACAGCTACCTGATGGGCTGCGCGAGCATTCCGATGCAGGACGGCGGAGTCCAGGCCCACGCCATCATGCAGCGCCTGCGCGAGCGTTACCTGTGCACCGAACACCTGCGGGCCGAACCGAAAAAACCGCTGCCCAGCCTCGACATCCCGTCCAACGTGATCGCCGAAATGCCGCCGCTGCTCAAGGCGTACATGCGCCTGGGCGCAAAGATTTGCGGCGAGCCATGCTGGGATGAAGATTTCCAGGTGGCCGACGTATTCATCCTGCTGAAGCGCGATGAGCTCTGCCCGCGTTACGCCAAACACTTCAAGGCGGCCGTGTAATGAGCCGGTTGCGGGTGTACGGACGGATTGCGCGGGTCTTGCTGGTGGTGGCGCTGGGCTTGAGTATGGCTTGTCTGTTCGGCCTGTTCGAGCGCCTGGGCCTGGCCAACTCGATGGTCCGACGGCAACGCTGGTCGCGGTTTTTCATGGGTCGTTTGAGCAATGCCCTGCCCTTTCGCGTGACCGTTCAAGGCGAACTGCCGCGCCAGCCGATGCTGTGGGTCAGCAATCATGTGTCCTGGACCGACATTCCCCTGCTCGGCATGTTGGCCCCCATGTCGTTCCTGTCCAAGGCCGAAGTGCGTACCTGGCCGGTTGCCGGCTGGCTGGCGGCCAAGGCGGGTAGCCTGTTCATCCGTCGGGGGGCAGGCGACAGCCAACTGATTCGCAAACA
This sequence comes from Pseudomonas fluorescens, assembly GCF_019212185.1. Taxonomy (NCBI): domain Bacteria; kingdom Pseudomonadati; phylum Pseudomonadota; class Gammaproteobacteria; order Pseudomonadales; family Pseudomonadaceae; genus Pseudomonas; species Pseudomonas fluorescens. The sequence goes on along the minus strand of NZ_CP078138.1, from coordinate 1,655,497 downwards.
GATGGGCCGGCACTTGCAGCAACAGCACCCGCTGTTGATGTTCCCCGAGGGCACCACCACCGACGGCCGTTCGCTGCGCACCTTCCATGGTCGCCTGCTGTCGGCTGCGATTGACGCGGACGTCGCCCTGCAACCCGTGGCCATTCGCTATCTGCGAAACGGTCAGCCCGATACGCTGGCGCCGTTCATTGGCGATGACGATCTGCTGTCGCACCTGATGCGCCTGTTCGCCAACGACCTGGGTGAGGTGCACATCCACCTGCTGAAACCTATCGCCTGTCAGGGCCAGGAACGGGCCGCCCTGGCCTTTGCCGCGCAACAGGCCATACACCAGGCGTTGTTTGGCGACGTCACGCAACCGGCGCAACCACGTCGAGGTGGGGAGTTGATTGCGGCCTGATCAGGGGTCTAAACGCTGTCCGGCAAACGCCTGGAGTTGCGGATAGAACAGACGGAAGTCCTCGCTCAGAGGCTCATACAAACGCTCCAGCTCCAGCATCGCGGCGGCCAGTTCCTGTGGCTGAGACAGCCGCCGTGATATGCCCCGCAACACCTGCTCCAGCACCGCAAACTCGCGGTACGAACCCAACCAGTCATCCGCCGCCATGTACGGCGCGATCTGCGCCAGCCGCCCCGGCAATTGCGGTTCGGCGGCCAGTACCCGGTACACGCCTGCGGTGAAGTGCGGCAATGAGGAGTCGGCGTACTGCGCCCAATCCCGGGCCAGGCAATGGTCGAAGAATACGTCGAGGACGATACCGGCGTAGCGCCGTCGAGTCTGGCTGAAGCGGGACAACGCCACATCGACCACGGCATGGCGGTCGGTGAAGACATCGATTTGTCGGTGCAGGGCGATGGCGTTTTCGATCTCGGCGCTGAACTGCCCTTGCAGACGCCCCTTGACGAAGTCGCCATACAAACTGCCGAGCAATTGACCGGGACGCTGGCCACCGAGGTGAAGATGTGCGAGATAGTTCATGGCGCACAGCTTAGCACCGCGCCCATCATATCGTTATAACTCGATATACCGATTTATGCTGATATCAGATCAAAATCATATTGGTATATCGCGAAATACCGATTTAAAGTTCGCTTCATCGCGATATAACGTTTTACCCAACCCGAGCACCGCCATGTCCAGCATCGACCTCGACGAAATAATAAAAGCCCTGGCACACCCAGTACGGCGAGACATTCTCAACTGGTTGAAAGACCCGGCCACCGAGTTTCCCGATCAGGAACACAGCACCGACTTCGGTGTGTGCTGCGGGCAAATCGACCAACGCTGCGGCCTGTCGCAGTCAACCGTTTCCGCCCACCTGGCAACCCTGCACCGCGCAGGCCTGATCCGCAGCCAGAAAGTCGGCCAATGGCATTTCTACAAACGTAACGAGGAAACCATCCAGGCCTTCCTCGACACCCTAGGTAAAGAGCTCTAGGAGCTCACAAAGGACCTCCAGCATGCCCCTCTCGCTCCTCATCCTGGCCTTGAGCGCCTTCGCCATCGGCACCACTGAGTTCGTCATCATGGGCTTGCTGCCCGATGTGGCGGCCGACCTCGGCGTGTCGATCCCCGGCGCCGGCTGGCTGGTCACCGGTTATGCCCTGGGCGTGGCCATCGGTGCGCCGTTCATGGCACTGGCTACCGCCAAATTGCCACGCAAGGCGGCACTGGTAGCGTTGATGGGCATTTTCATCGTCGGCAACCTGCTCTGTGCCCTGGCCAGCGACTATAACGTGCTGATGTTTGCCCGCGTGGTCACCGCCCTCTGCCACGGTGCGTTCTTCGGCATCGGTTCAGTGGTGGCAGCGGGCCTGGTACCGGCCAACAAGCGTGCCTCGGCCGTGGCCCTGATGTTCACCGGCCTGACCCTGGCCAACGTACTGGGGGTTCCGCTGGGCACCGCGCTCGGCCAGGAAGCCGGATGGCGCTCGACCTTCTGGGCGGTGACGGTAATTGGCGTGATCGCGCTGATCGGCCTGATTCGCTTCCTGCCGGCCAAGCGTGACGAAGAAAAACTCGACATGCGCGCCGAACTGCGTGCACTCAAGGGCGCCGGGATCTGGCTGTCGCTGAGCATGACCGCGCTGTTCGCCGCCTCGATGTTCACCCTCTTTACCTACGTCGCACCGCTGCTTGGCGACGTCACCGGCGTCTCGCCCAAAGGCGTGACCTGGACCCTGCTGTTGATCGGTCTGGGTCTGACCCTGGGCAACATCATCGGCGGCAAGCTGGCGGACAAACGCCTGAGCGCGACCTTGATCGGCGTGTTCATTTCCATGGCCGTGGTCTCCACCGTCCTGACCTGGACCAGCGTTGCGCTGATTCCCACCGAAATCACCCTGTTCCTCTGGGCCACCGCATCGTTCGCCGCCGTACCGGCGCTGCAAATCAACGTGGTGACCTATGGCAAGGCGGCACCAAACCTGGTGTCGACCCTGAATATCGGCGCCTTCAACGTCGGAAACGCCCTTGGCGCCTGGGTTGGCGGCAGCGTCATCGCCCACGGCTTCGGCCTGACCAGCGTGCCCCTCGCGGCGGCGGCACTGGCGGTACTGGCCTTGCTGGTCACCCTGATTACCTTTCGCCAGAGCGGTGACCCCGAACTGGCTCCTGCGACTAACTGATCCCACTACGAGCGCTATTTCATGACGACTATTTTCGATCCGATCAAACTGGGCGACGTCGAGTTGGCCAACCGCATCATCATGGCTCCCCTGACCCGCTGCCGCGCCGACGAAGGCCGCGTACCCAACGCGTTGATGGCGGAGTACTACGTGCAGCGAGCCTCCGCCGGCCTGATCCTCAGCGAAGCGACTTCGGTGACGCCAATGGGCGTGGGCTACCCGGACACCCCCGGCATCTGGTCCAACGACCAGGTACGTGGCTGGGCCAACGTCACCAAGGCGATCCATGGCGCCGGTGGCAAAATCTTTCTGCAACTGTGGCACGTAGGCCGGATCTCCCACCCTTCGTACCTCAACGGTGAAGCCCCGGTCGCGCCAAGCGCCATCCAGCCGAAAGGTCATGTCAGCCTGGTTCGCCCAATGGCCGACTACCCGACCCCACGTGCCCTGGAGACCGCTGAAATCGCCGACATCGTCGACGCCTACCGCACCGGCGCCGAAAACGCCAAGGCGGCCGGCTTTGACGGCGTGGAAATCCACGGCGCCAACGGTTACCTGCTCGACCAGTTCCTGCAAAGCAGCACCAACCAGCGCACCGACAACTACGGTGGCTCTCTGGAGAACCGTGCACGCCTGTTGCTGGAAGTGACCGATGCCGCCATCGAAGTTTGGGGCGCTGGCCGCGTTGGCGTGCACCTGGCACCGCGCGCCGACTCCCATGACATGGGCGATGACAACCTCGCCGAGACGTTCACCTACGTCGCTCGTGAACTGGGCAAACGCGGTATCGCCTTTATCTGCTCCCGCGAAAAAGAAGGCGCCGACAGCCTGGGCCCGCAACTCAAGGAAGCCTTTGGCGGCCCGTACATCGCCAACGAGCGCTTCACCAAGGACAGCGCCAACGCATGGCTGACCAGCGGCAAGGCCGACGCCGTCGCCTTCGGCGTGCCCTTCATCGCCAACCCGGATCTGCCGGCACGCTTGAAAGCCGACGCGGCGCTTAACGAACCACGTCCGGAACTGTTCTACGGCAAAGGCCCGGTCGGTTATATCGACTATCCGACCCTGTAAATCACTTAACACGTAAACAAAAGGCCTCCACTCATCCGAGTCGAGGCCTTTTTTCTTTTTACCGTGGAGAAATAAACAAACCGCTTACAACCCGTCGCCCCCTCGTAACAGGAGCTAATAACTCCTTTACCCATACGCGTTGATTAACCCTTCCGATCCATCAAGAATTATCTGCCGCCCAACAAACATCAACTTAAATGGATTTAAGCCGATGCCAACTTTTATCAAGCAATTCGCAAGTGGATTGACACTCAGCCTGGCCATCAGCAGTTATTGCGCTGCAGACAGTTACCCGGCAATTTCATTGTCAGAGGATCTGGACACCACCACGATCCACTCCTACATCAAAAACCTTACCCCACAAAAAATGAGTGTTGCGACGCCATCCAAAAAGATGAGCAATGCACCCTACCCGCTCACTGACTTCGATGTGCCCGTCAAAGGCACGACCGAGTTTGCCGCAGACTTCCCCAACTACTTCAGCTCTATCGGGCTCGCCAAACCGACGGTACTGACCGAGACGTTCTCCTATGTCTCAGGCAACAAGCAATGCCAGTTCACCGCCACGATCGAAGTCAGTCTGAAAGACGAAGAGGGTGACATTGAGCGGGTGCCCCATTGGTCAGGCTATGGCAAATCAACGGGCAGCGAGGCCGCTGACTGTTCTACCGAAATCCTGCAAGTGAAGCAGTCATACCCTTACAGCATGGCCATCGAATTCAGTTTCGAATGAGCGGTAACTCACCGAGAGCAAAATAAAAATGAAGACACTCAGCATCAGTACGTGCGCCCTGTTATTACTGTGCTCATTCAACGCGCACAGCATGAGCAACACAGTGATCAGCGTTAAAGTCGTTAACAACACTTTTGGCACGATGAAATTGAAAAGCATCACTGGACTTGAAGTTGCACTCAATGGCCCCTTGATCACGTTCAATGTCGGACCTGGCACCTACGAAATCATCGATATTCCATACAGCCGACCTTTCACGCTCGACTCCCCGAATTGGCAACCGCGCCGCAACAAAGTCGAACCGGTGACCCTCGATCTGGAGTTTGAAGCCCATGGTCAGCGTTGCCGATTGAAAACCAGAATGGAGGCACCGGTAGGCTACGGCGTTCTGGCGCCTGACTATAAACCTGTCTGGCAAACCGCCGTGGAATCGTCAGGAAGCGGGAAATACAGGTGCCAGGGGGTCACGACCAAAAAGCTGACAAGACCGCCTTTCAGCTACGCCGTTGAACTGAGCATCAACAAGTAGCAACCTGTCGCCAGGGGCAACCCGGGCAGACAGCCATCGCCGCGGCGTGCCTCTGGTACAGGCACGCCCATTCACATCCTCGACACAAATTCCCTACAAAATACGTAGTTCGCCATGTATCAAGGCGACGGGTGTCCGTATATAAAAGCACCCCATCGCGAAAAGGTGCCTCGATCAGGGACTGAAGCCCCTTTCGTTATTGACACAACCTGACTCAATTACGCAGGCTGGGACTCAGGCGAAGCATGTCCAGGCCGCTGTCGACCCAACGCTCGGCCTCCTGATGCAGCGCAAAGCTCTCGGGAGCGAGTAACCATTGATAGAGGATGCCATCAATGTATGCGTGAATGGTTATCGCAGCGCGGGCGGTGTCGAGGTTTTCCGGCAGTTGTCCACGATTGACCGCATTACGCAGCGCCAGCCCGATCCGCAGGTTGCAGTCCGTGCTAACCGTGCGCCGTTGCTCGCGCAGATCACACATTTCATCAGTGAATTCGCACTTGTGAAACAGAATTTCATTGATGCGACGGGTCTTCGGGTCCAGGGCAACTTGATGAAACAAATGAATCAGCAGCTTGCGCATGCAGCCCAGGGGATCTTCTTCCTCTTCACTCTCGCTGGCGCGCGCCATCTCATCCAGTGGCTCACGCAGGCTGTCCAGCATGGCCTGGACCAGATCGGCCTTGTTGCTGAAATGCCAATAGATCGCGCCACGCGTCACCCCGGCGAGGGTCGCGATATCGGCCAGCGTCGTGCGCGCCACGCCCCGTTCGTAAAAGGCTTGCTCTGCGGCTTCGAGAATCTGGCTACGGGTTTCTTGAGCTTCCTCTTTGGTGCGACGAACCATGGCAGTAAAACCTCAATCAGGGATCCTTCGGCGATGCCTGAACAGCATCTGAACAAATGTGGGGAGACCTCTTTCGGGCCTGCTCCCCAGCCTACAATTCACACCTTGAAACACTGCGGCTGAAAGGATTGAGCCGCCTTCAAGGTATTTACAAACAACCATGAACGTAAGTATATTCCTTAGCAAGCTACTTATCCACTCAGCACTGATTTTTTACCTTTCCACTTTTCTAGTGCGCATCGAGCGCGCCTGACCCGAGGATCTTCATGCAATTCAAGCCAGCTGTTACCGCTCTGGTCACTGCCGTCGCCCTGGCATCGCTGCTCAGCGGATGTAAAAAGGAAGAGGCGGCTCCCGTCGCACAAGCCCCTCAGGTCGGCGTCGTTACCCTCCAACCACAAGCCTTTACCCTGACTTCCGAACTGCCAGGCCGCACCACGGCCTATCGCATCGCCGAAGTTCGTCCACAGGTCAACGGCATCATTCTCAAGCGCCTGTTCAAGGAAGGCGGCGACGTCAAGGAAGGCCAGCAGCTCTACCAGATCGATCCATCGGTGTACCAAGCCACGCTGAACAGTGCCCAGGCCAACCTGCAATCGACCAAATCGATCTCCGATCGCTACAAGCAACTGGTCGACGAACAGGCGGTCAGCCGTCAGGAATACGACACGGCCATGGCTAACCGCCTGCAGTCCGAAGCGTCCCTGCAAACCGCACAGATCAACCTGCGTTACACCAAGGTCCTGGCTCCACTGACTGGGCGCATCGGTCGTTCCACCGTCACCGAAGGTGCACTGGTGAACAATGGCCAGACCGAAGCCATGGCAGTGATCCAGCAACTGGACCCGATCTATGTCGACGTGACCCAGTCCTCGGTCGAGCTGCTTGAGCTGCGCCGCGAACTGGAAAGCGGTCGCCTGCAAAAAGCCGGCGACAACGCGGCGATGGTCAAGCTGACCCTCGAAGACGGCAGCCAGTACAAGCAACAGGGCAAGCTGGAGTTCTCCGAAGTCTCGGTTGACCAGACCACCGGCTCGGTGACCCTGCGCGCCGTGTTCCCCAACCCTGACCACACCCTGCTGCCGGGCATGTTCGTTCACGCCCAACTGCAAGCGGGTGTGAACAGCGCCGCGATTCTCGCCCCACAACAAGGCGTGACCCGTGACCTCAAGGGCAGCCCGACCGCTCTGGTGGTGGGCCCGGACAATAAGGTCGAACTGCGCCAACTCAAGGCCAGCCGCACCGTCGGCAGCCAATGGCTGATCGAAGACGGCCTCAAGGCCGGCGACCGCCTGATTACCGAAGGCCTGCAGTACGTTAAACCCGGCGTTGAAGTGAAAGTCAGCGAAGCGACCAACGTATCCGTGAAAAACCCGGCCCCTGCACAGGCAACAGACAAAGCTGCGGGCGGCAAAGGGGAGTAAACCATGTCGAAATTCTTTATCGACCGTCCGATTTTCGCCTGGGTAATTGCCCTGGTGATCATGCTGGTCGGGGCTCTATCGATCCTCAAGTTGCCGATCAACCAATACCCGAGCATCGCCCCACCGGCGATCGCCATCTCCGTGACCTACCCAGGCGCCTCTGCACAAACCGTGCAGGACACCGTGGTGCAAGTGATCGAGCAGCAGCTCAACGGTATCGACAACCTGCGTTATGTGTCTTCGGAAAGTAACTCCGACGGCACCATGACCATCACCGCCACCTTCGAGCAAGGCACTAACTCCGACACCGCGCAGGTCCAGGTCCAGAACAAGCTGAACCTGGCCACCCCGCTGTTGCCGCAGGAAGTGCAGCAACAAGGTATCCGCGTGACCAAGGCAGTGAAGAACTTCCTGCTGGTGATCGGCGTGGTGTCGCGTGACGGCAGCATGACCAAGGACGACCTGTCCAACTACATCGTGTCCAACATGCAGGACCCGATCTCGCGGACCGCCGGTGTCGGTGACTTCCAGGTCTTCGGTGCGCAGTACGCCATGCGTATCTGGCTCGACCCGGCCAAGCTGAACAACTACAACCTGACCCCGGTCGACGTGAAAACCGCCGTGGCGGCGCAGAACGTCCAGGTCTCGTCCGGCCAGCTCGGCGGCTTGCCAGCGCTGCCTGGCACTCAGCTCAACGCCACCATCATCGGCAAGACCCGCCTGCAGACCGCAGAGCAGTTCAATGAAATCCTGCTCAAGGTCAACAAGGACGGTTCCCAGGTTCGCCTGAAAGACGTCGCCGACGTTGCCCTCGGTGGCGAGAACTACAGCATCAACGCCCAGTTCAACGGTGCGCCGGCGTCCGGCCTGGCTGTGAAACTGGCCACCGGTGCCAACGCCCTCGACACCGCCAAGGCCCTGCGCACAACCATCGAAAGCCTCAAGCCATTCTTCCCTGAAGGCATGGAAGTGGTGTTCCCGTACGACACCACCCCAGTGGTGACCGAGTCGATCAAGGGTGTGGTTGAGACCCTGGTCGAAGCGATCGTGCTGGTGTTCCTGGTGATGTTCCTGTTCCTGCAGAACTTCCGCGCCACCGTCATCACCACGATGACCGTGCCCGTGGTACTGCTGGGGACCTTCGGTATCCTTGCCGCGTTCGGTTTCAGCATCAACACCCTGACCATGTTCGGTATGGTCCTGGCCATCGGCTTGCTGGTGGACGACGCCATCGTCGTGGTGGAAAACGTCGAACGGGTGATGAGCGAAGAAGGCCTGTCACCCAAGGAAGCGACCAAGAAGTCCATGGGCCAGATCCAGGGCGCGTTGGTCGGTATTGCCCTGGTGCTGTCCGCCGTTCTGTTGCCGATGGCGTTCTTCAGCGGCTCCACCGGTGTGATCTACAAGCAGTTCTCGATCACCATCGTGTCGGCCATGGCCCTGTCGGTATTGGTCGCACTGATCTTCACCCCGGCGCTCTGCGCCACCATGCTCAAGGCCATTCCCCATGGCGAGCACGGCGTACCGAAGCGCGGCTTCTTCGGCTGGTTCAACCGTAACTTCGACAACGGTGTGCGCCGCTATGAGCGCGGCGTCGGCAGCATCCTCAAGCATAAAGCGCCGTACCTGCTGGCCTACCTGATCATCGTGGTCGGCATGATCTGGCTGTTCACCCGCATCCCAACGGCGTTCCTGCCGGAAGAAGACCAGGGCGTTCTGTTCGCTCAGGTGCAGACGCCAGCCGGTTCCAGCGCCGCACGGACCCAGGTGGTCGTGGACGAAATGCGCGAGTTCCTGCTGCGTCCGAACAAGGATGGCGGTGAAGGCGATGCGGTGGCCTCGGTGTTTACCGTCAACGGCTTCAACTTTGCCGGTCGTGGCCAGAGTTCGGGTATGGCGTTCATCATGCTCAAGCCATGGGACGAGCGTAACGCCGACAACAGCGTGTTCAAGGTCGCGGCCCGTGCCCAACAGCACTTCTTCACCTTCCGCGATGCGATGGTGTTTGCGTTCGCCCCGCCGGCCGTACTGGAATTGGGTAACGCCACCGGTTTCGACGTGTTTCTGCAGGACCGCGCCGGTATCGGTCACGACAAGCTGATGGAAGCGCGCAACCAGTTCCTCGGCATGGCCGCGCAGAGCAAGGTGCTGTCGCAGGTGCGTCCGAACGGCCTGAACGACGAACCGCAATACCAACTGGAAATCGATGACGAGAAAGCCAGCGCCCTGGGCGTCACGCTGACCGAAATCAACAACACCCTGTCGATTGCCCTGGGCAGTAGCTACGTCAACGACTTCATCGACCGTGGTCGGGTGAAAAAGGTCTACATCCAGGGTCAGCCTGGCTCGCGGATGACCCCGGAAGACCTGAAGAAGTGGTACGTGCGCAACAGCCAGGGAACCATGGTGCCGTTCTCGGCCTTCGCCAAGGGCACCTGGATCTACGGCTCGCCGAAACTGGCGCGCTACAACGGCGTGGAAGCGATGGAAATCCTTGGTGCCCCGGCCCCGGGCTACTCCACCGGTGAAGCCATGGCCGAAGTCGAGGCGCTGGCGAAGAAGCTGCCGGCCGGTGTCGGTATCTCCTGGACCGGTTTGTCCTACGAGGAACGTCTGTCCGGTTCCCAGGCGCCAGCGCTGTACGCCTTGTCGCTGCTGATGGTGTTCCTGTGTCTGGCGGCGCTGTACGAAAGCTGGTCGATTCCGATCGCGGTGATGTTGGTGGTGCCGCTGGGGATCATCGGTGCCCTGCTGGCGACCAGCTTGCGCGGCTTGTCCAACGACGTGTACTTCCAGGTAGGTTTGTTGACAACCATCGGGTTGGCGGCGAAAAACGCCATTCTGATTGTCGAATTTGCCAAGGAGCTGCATGAACAGGGACGCAGTCTCACGGATGCGGCCATCGAAGCCTGCCGGATGCGTTTGCGCCCGATCATCATGACCTCGTTGGCATTCGTCCTGGGTGTGGTTCCGTTGGCCATTTCCACCGGCGCAGGTTCGGGTAGCCAGCATGCCATCGGTACCGGGGTGATCGGCGGTATGATCACCGCCACCGTACTGGCGATCTTCTGGGTCCCACTGTTCTTTGTCACCGTGTCGTCTATGGGGCAGCGCAAAAAAGCTGACCAGGATGGCGCAACTGAAACTCCTAAAGAGGCTGGCCAATGAGCAAGTCACTACTCTCCCTAGCCATCGCCGCGTTCGTGCTCGGTGGCTGCTCGCTGATCCCCGAGTATCAGCAGCCCGAAACCCCGGTGGCCGGGCAGTACCCGCAAGGTCCGGCCTATACGCCGGCCGAAGCGGCCAGCCAGGCCGCGGCGGAACAAGGCTGGAAGCAGTTTTTCCATGATCCGGCGCTGCAACAGCTGATCCAGGTCGCACTGGAAAATAACCGTGACCTGCGTGTCGCCGCCCTGAACATCGACGCCTATGCGGCCCAATACCGCATTTCCCGCGCCGACCTGTTCCCGGCAGTGTCAGCCAACGGCAGCGGCAGTCGCCAACGCCTGCCGGCTGACGCGTCGCAGACTGGCGAGTCGAGCATCAGCAGCTCGTACTCGGCGACCCTGGGTGTCAGCGCCTACGAGCTCGACCTCTTCGGTCGCGTTCGCAGCCTCAACGAACAGGCGTTGCAGACCTACTTCGCCTCCGAAGAAGCCCGCCGCAGCACGCAGATCAGCCTGGTGGCCAACGTCGCCAATGCTTACCTGACGTGGCAGGCCGACAAGGAACTGCTGAAGGTGACCCAGGACACCCTCGCCACCTTCGAAGAAAGCTACCGCCTCACCGCGCGTAGCAACGAAGTCGGCGTGGCCTCGGCGCTGGACCTGAGTCAGTCGCGCACTTCGGTGGAAAACGCCAAGGTGCAACTGGCCAAGTACACCCGCCAGGTCGCCCAGGACGAAAACGGCCTGACGCTGCTGCTCGGCACCGGTGTGCCGAGCAATCTGACCGCCGCCCGGCCGCTGGCCGACGACCTGCTCAGCGAAGTGCCGGCCGGCCTGCCGTCGGACCTGTTGCAACGACGCCCGGACATCCTCGCCGCCGAACATAACCTCAAGGCCGCCAATGCCAACATCGGCGCCGCCCGGGCTGCGTTCTTCCCAAGCATCAGCCTGACCGCCAATGCCGGCACCTTGAGCCCGGACCTTTCGGGCCTGTTCAAGGGCGGTTCCGGAACCTGGTTGTTCCAGCCACAGATCAACCTGCCGATCTTCAACGCCGGTGCGTTGAGTGCCAGCCTGGACTATTCGAAAATCCAGAAAGACATCACCGTCGCGCAGTACGAGAAGTCGATTCAGACTGCCTTCCAGGAAGTCTCCGACGGCCTCGCGGCACGCCAGACCTTCAACCAGCAGTTGCAGGCCCAGCGTGACTTGGTGGACGCCAACCAGACCTACTACCGTCTGGCCGAGCGTCGCTACCGCATTGGCGTCGACAGCAACCTGACCTTCCTCGACGCCCAGCGTCAGCTGTTCAGCTCGCAACAATCGCTGATCACTGATCGCCTGTCGCAACTGGTCAGCGAAGTGAACCTGTACAAGGCCCTGGGTGGCGGCTGGAATGCGCAAACCGCGCAGAACGAGCCGGTGAGCAAAGACGCACCGCAGCTCAAGATGTTCTGATTGCCAGACCCTTGAGCCTCATGAAAACCGGAATCCGCCATGGATTCCGGTTTTTTTATGCCGGTCTGAAACTGCCTGTCAGATCTGCGCCAGCGCCTGGGCCAGATCGGCGCGCAGGTCTTCGATACCCTCCACGCCCACCGATAGGCGCACCAGTGCATCGCCAATGCCGATTTGCGCCCGGGTGGCGACCGGAATGCTGGCGTGGGTCATGATTGCCGGGTGCTCGATCAGGCTTTCCACCCCGCCCAGGCTCTCGGCCAGGGCAAAGATCTGCACCGCTTCGAGGAAGCGCCGGGCACCGGCCAGGTCGCTGTTCAGGTCCAGGGAAATCATCCCGCCGAATCCGCGCATCTGCCGTTGCGCCAAGGCATGCTGCGGATGGGACGGCAAGCCTGGGTAATAGACTCGCGCCACTTGCGGCTGACGCTCCAGCCACTGCGCCAGGTCCAGCGCATTGCTGCAGTGGCGTTCCATGCGTAGCGCCAGGGTCTTGACTCCGCGAAGGGTCAGAAACGCATCGAACGGCCCGGCAATCGCGCCCACGGCGTTTTGCAGGAACCCCAGGCGCTCCGCCAGCTCGGGGTTTTGTCCGACCACGGCGATCCCGCCAATCACGTCGGAGTGGCCGTTGAGGTACTTGGTGGTGGAATGCAGGACGATGTCAAAACCCAGCTCCAGCGGCCGCTGCACCCAGGGGCTGGCGAAGGTGTTGTCGGCGACACAGAGGATGCCGCGCTGGCGGCAAATACGGGCGATGGCGCTCAGGTCAGTCAGGCGCAACAGCGGGTTACTTGGGGTTTCCACCATGACCATCCGCGTGTCGTCCTGCAATGCCGCTTCAAATGCCGACAGGTCAGTCAGGTCGACGAAGCTGAAGCGATGCCCGGCGCTGCGCTGGCGGACCTTGTCGAACAGGCGGAAGGTCCCGCCGTAGAGGTCGTTGCCGGAGACAATGTGCGCGCCGCTGTCGAGCAGCTCGAGCACGGTGGAAATGGTCGCCAGCCCAGAGGCAAAGGCAAAGGCCCGGGTGCCGCCTTCAAGGTCGGCCACACAACGCTCCAGAGCAAAACGCGTCGGGTTGTGGGAGCGCCCGTAATCCAGGCCTTGATGCACCCCGGGGCTTTGTTGCAGATAGGTCGAGTTGGCGTAGATCGGCGGCATCAGTGCTCCGGTGGACGGGTCCGGAACCTGCCCGGCGTGGATCACCCGGGTGGCAAACTCCTGTGGCACCGGGGGGTTCTCGTGGTCACTCATGTCAGGGATCTCCGTAGATGATTGAGCAGATCGACGCGGGTAATCAGGCCATGGAACACCGGGCCATCGGCGATGATCGCCACCAGGCCACGGTCGAGTTCTGCCTGCAATTCGGCCAACGAGGTGCTGGCCGGCAGGGTATGCAGTTGGTCGGTCATGGCCGAGGCGACGGTCAGGCGCAGGTGCGCGGCGTCCTGATGCACGCCGAGCAAAATATCGGACTCGTCGATCACCCCGACCAGGCGCTGGCCATCCACCAACACCGGCAACTGCGAGACATCGGCCAAACGCATGCGCTGGAAGGCGGTCAGCAAGGTGTCGTCCGGCCCGACGCTGATCACCCGGCCATCCTCGAAACGCCGAGCGATCAGATCCCTCAAGTCTCCGTAGCTCTTGCGTTGCAGCAGGCCCTGATCGGTCATCCACTGGTCGTTGTAGACCTTGGACAGATAGCGCGTGCCGGTATCACAGACGAAGCTGACCACCCGCTTCGGCTCGGTTTGCTCGCGGCAGTAGCGCAATGCCGCCGCCAGCAATGTCCCCGTCGATGAACCGCCGAGAATGCCTTCGGCGCGCAGCAACTGCCGGGCGTGATCGAAACTTTCTTCGTCGCTGATCGAGTAGGCCTGGCGCACGCTGGAGAGGTCGGCGATCGAGGGAATGAAGTCCTCGCCTATGCCTTCCACCGCCCAGGCCCCAGGGGTGCCAAGGGTGCCGCTGCGGCTGTACTCGGCCATCACCGAGCCGACCGGATCGGCCAGCACCATCGCCAGGTCAGGCTGCACCCGACGAAAGAATCGGGTCAGCCCAGTCAGGGTGCCGGCCGAGCCGACGCCAACGACAATAGCGTCCAGATCATGCTGGGTCTGCGCCCAGATCTCCGGCGCGGTGCTGCATTCGTGGGCCAGCGGGTTGGCGGGGTTGTTGAACTGATCGGCGAAGAACGCCCGGGGAATCTCCTGCGCCAGGCGCGCGGCGACATCCTGGTAGTACTCGGGATGGCCCTTGCCGACGTCGGAGCGGGTGATGTGCACTTCGGCGCCCATCGCCTTCAGGTGCAGGACTTTCTCGGTGGACATCTTGTCCGGCACCACCAGCACCACCCGGTAGCCTTTCGCCCGCCCGACCAGCGCCAGGCCCAGGCCGGTGTTCCCGGCCGTCGCTTCAATAATGGTTCCCCCAGGGCGCAAGCGCCCGTCGCGCTCGGCGGCGTCGATCATGGCCAGGCCGATGCGGTCCTTGATCGAGCCCCCGGGATTCTGCGATTCGAGTTTGAGAAACAGCGTGCAGGGCCCGGTATCGAAGCGGCTGACACGCACCAGTGGCGTATTACCGATTAGTTCGAGTACGGCAGGACGGGAGTCGTTCGGCATGTCGGTACCTCACGGGGGATCAGCACAGGAAGGACTGCAACCTCGCATCGACCATAGGCCGCGAACGCGGGACCTGCAACCGTGCCCGGCTCATCGGTAGCAGCGGGATTACCGTTCGATCATCGCCCAAAACCCGCTTTCGCAGATTGAACCATTTAGTACATTCGCCCCACCATTCGCCAAACAACACCAATAACAACAGGTTCCAAGCCATGTCCCCGCGCCCTGCCCCGTCCGGCTGATACAGATCGTTTTGCCCTCTTGAATACCCTTTGTCCGCAACCTTTGCGTCGCGGCGTTGGCCCGTTTCATCTCCAAGAATTAGAGAGTCCCCAGCCCATGACACCTTTCACTGCGCAGTACTTCGCCCCCAGCCTGATCGCCGCCGCCCTGTTCGCCGCAGCCTTGCCCGCCTACGCCGAGGAGTCGGGGTTTATCGACGGCGCCAGCGCCAACCTGAATCTGCGCAACTTCTACATCAACCGCAACTTCACCAACCCGGATAAACCCCAGGGCAAGGCTGAGGAATGGACGCAGAGTTTCATTCTCGATGCCAAATCCGGCTTCACCCAAGGCACTGTCGGCTTTGGCATGGACGTGTTGGGGTTGTACTCGGTGAAGCTGGACGGCGGCAAGGGCACCGGCGGCACCCAACTGTTGCCGCTGGACCATGACGGTCGTCCGGCGGACAACTTCGGGCGCACTAACGTCGCGTTCAAGGCTCGTCTGTCACAGACCGAGTTGAAGGTCGGCGAATGGATGCCGGTGCTGCCGATCCTGCGTTCGGACGACGGCCGCTCGCTGCCGCAGACGTTCCGTGGCGGGCAGATCACCTCTCGGGAAATCAGTGGCCTGACCCTCTACGGCGGACAAATGCGCGCCAACAGCCCGCGTGACGACAGCAGCATGAGCGACCTGTCGATGACCGGCAGGGCGACGGTCACCTCCGACCGCTTCAACTTTCAGGGCGCCGAGTACAGCTTCAACGACAAACGCACACAGGTTGCGCTGTGGAATGCCGAGCTCAAGGACATCTACAGCCAGCAATTCGTCAATCTGACCCACAGCCAGCCACTGGGCGACTGGACCCTCGGCGCCAACCTCGGCTTTTTCTACGGCAAGGATGACGGCAGCGCCCGGGCCGGCGAGCTGGACAACAAGACCTGGTCAGGCTTGTTCTCGGCCAAATACGGCGGTAACACCTTCTACGTCGGCCTGCAGAAACTCACCGGCGACAACGCCTGGATGCGCGTCAACGGCACCAGCGGCGGAACCCTGGCCAACGACAGCTATAACTCAAGCTATGACAACGCCCGGGAAAAATCCTGGCAACTGCGCCATGACTACAATTTCGCCGCGCTCGGCGTGCCCGGCCTGACCCTGATGAACCGCTACATCAGCGGCGACAACGTGCACACCGCCACCGTCAGCGATGGTAAGGAATGGGGGCGCGAAAGCGAATTAGGCTACACCGTGCAGAGCGGCGCCCTGAAAAACCTCAACCTGAAGTGGCGCAACTCGAGCATCCGCCGCGACTACAGCAGCAACGAGTTCGACGAAAACCGCTTGATCGTCAGCTATCCGCTCAACCTGCTCTGAGCCGATATAATCGCCGTGACCTGCTGAACCCTTCAGCGGCTTGACGTTCCTATGGGCACTCCCCGGAACACTGGCCTTGGCGTGCGGAACATCACTGCACGCCAACAGGTGTCATTTCCGCTGATTGATCGCCGGTCGCCCTACTACCATGAAGCCGATTCTTGCCGTTATCGCTGTGCTCGCCCTGTCCCTCGGACTGGGCGGTTGCATCGGCCCACCGATTGCCCTGAGCCCGCAGACTGAACAAGCCCTGCAAGCCTCGCCGCCGATTCGTTTTCTGCTGACTTTTGACGACGGCCCCAGCGCCTCCGGCTGGGCCAATCCGAGTCGTGCGGTGATGGAGGCGCTGGCGAACAACCCGATCCAGCCCGGGATCAAAGCCGTGTTCTTTGTCCAGACCCGAGCCCCAAGGGCCGGCGGCAGTGAGCGCGGGCGCAAGACCATGGTTCGTGAGCACGCGGCCGGGCATATCCTGGCGTTCCACACCGCCACCCCGTGGCACACCAATCATCGTTCGCTGGACCCGCAGGAACTGGAGCAGTCCCTCAGCTGGGGCACCGCCGATATCCAGGCGATCACCGGCACGGCACCGACCCTGGTACGACCACCATTCTGGAGTTACGACAAGCGCACCTTTGCCGCCTATCAACGGCATGGCCTGCATGTGTTATTGACGGATTTGAGTGCCAATGACGGCAAGGTCTGGGGCATCACCGCCAGTCCGCGGCGGCGGGCCAATCTGCTCAGGCAGTTATCGGAAACCCGCGAGCGCATCGCCAAGGGCGAATTACCCGCGGTCGATGGGGTGATTCCGGTGGTGGTGACCTTCCACGATCTGAATCGCTACACCGCCCGGCATATGCAGGAATACCTGCAGATCCTCCTCGACAGCGCTCACGAAACCCACGTGCCGCTGGCACCCCAGCCGTTCTATCAGGACTCGGCGGCGCTGCAGCGTGCGGCCATGGCGCGCACGCTGCATGAGGCTGGCGATCCGGTGCGTTTACCGGGGCTGTGGAACTGGATCTGGGGCCACAAAGACTAGGTCCTACTCGCGGGACTCGACGCCTAACTCATCCCACACCGACGCGGCCAGGTGGAAGGTCGCATTGGCCGCCGGAATGCCGCAATAGATCGCGCTCTGCATCAGCACTTCCTTGATCTCGGCCCGGGTCACGCCATTGTTGGCCGCCGCCCGCAGGTGCAGCTTCAACTCTTCGTTGCGGTTCATGCCGATCAGCATGGCGATGGTGATCAGGCTGCGGGTATGCCGCGGCAAGCCAGGGCGGGTCCAGATATCGCCCCAGGCGTGACGGGTGATCATCTCCTGAAACTCCGAGTTGAACTCGGTCAGGCTGTCCAGGCTGCGGTCGACATGAGCGTCGCCGAGCACCGCGCGACGCACCTGCATGCCTTCGTCATAACGTTGTTTCTCGTCCACGGGTCGCTCCTCAGTGGGCCAACAGGAAGGTCAGCACACGCTGGCTGAAAGCATCGCCGGCCTGCACGTTGGACAAGTGCGCGGCGTAGAACTCGGCATACTCGGCGCCCGCGACCCGCTCCTGGATGAAGTGACTGCCGGAAGGTGGCGTCACGGCGTCGTCGCTGCCGGCGATGACCAGGGTCGGGACCTTGATTGCACCCAGCTGCTCACGGTAATCGGCATCGCGCACCGCTGCGCAGTTGGCGGCATAGCCCTGTGGCGAGGTAGCGGCAAGCATGTCGGTGATCTGTTTCGCCGTCGCCGGATGGGCCTCGGCAAAATCCGCCGTGAACCAGCGGGCAATCGAGGCGTCGCGCAGGGCAACCATGGCCGCCGCGCCATCACGCAGGACCATTTCGATGCGTGGATCCCAGGTGGCCGGTTCGCCGATTTTCGCTGAGGTGTTGCACACCACCAGCGAGTGCAAGCGCTCACCGGCATTGATGCCCAGCCACTGGCCGATCAGGCCGCCCATGGACAGCCCGCAAAAATGCGCGCGCTCGATGTGCAGGGCATCCAGCAGGGCCAGCACGTCGCGGCCCAGTTGCTCGATGCTGTAGGGCCCCTGAGTCACCAGCGAGCGACCGTGGCCACGGGTATCGAAACGCAGCACCCGAAAATGCTCGGCGAACGCCGGGATCTGGGCGTCCCACATGTGCAGGTCGGTGCCCAGGGAGTTGGACAGCACCAGCACCGGAGCGTCTTGCGGACCCTCAATTTGGTAGTGCAGTTCGCCGTCGGCGAGTTGTACGAATGCCACAGAGATTCTCCTTCAGACAGTCAGGGTCAGGTGTTCGGCCAGCGCGCGTTCGACCCAGGTCTGGGCCTGGCCGAGGTAGTGCGCGGGGTCCATCAGTTGATCAAGTTCAGTCACGGACAACTCGCCGGTGACCTGCGGCTCATCGCCGAGGACTGCACGCAGATGCCGCTGTTCGGCCACCGCGCGCTTGCAGCAGGTTTCCAGCAGGTGATGGGCGCGGTCGCGACCGATGCACTGGGCCAGCACGATGCTGACGGCTTCGGCGAGCACCAGGCCCTGGGTCAGGTCGAGATTGCGTGCCATACGTTCGGCGTCGACTTCCAGTCCTTGGGCAATCGCCAGCGCCTGTTGCAAGGCACCGGACACCAGGCAGCAGATTTCCGGCAGGGTCTCCCACTCGGCGTGCCACAGCCCGAGGCTGCGTTCGTGCTCCTGGGGCATGGCGCTGAACAGCGTCGACACCAGGCCTGGCACTCGAGTCGCAGCGCTGATCAGCACTGCCGCGCCAACCGGATTGCGCTTGTGCGGCATGGTCGAAGAGCCGCCCTTGCCCGGCGCAGAAGGTTCGAAGACCTCCCCCGCTTCGGTCTGCATCAACAGGCTGATATCACGCCCCAGTTTGCCCAGGCTGCCGGCCAGCAGGCCAAGCACCGCGCCGAACTCCACCAGGCGATCACGCTGGGTGTGCCAGGGTTGATCCGGCAACCCCAAATCCAACTCCTGCGCCAAGGCTTCGGCGATCGGCATGGCCTGCTCGCCCAATGCCGCCAGGGTGCCGCTGGCACCGCCGAACTGCAGGACCAGCAAGCGCGGCTTGAGTGCCTGCAAGCGCTGGCGGGTGCGGGTCAGCGCGCCCAGCCAGCCGGCGATTTTCATGCCCAGGGTGACCGGTGTCGCGTGCTGCAGCCAGGTGCGTCCGGCCAGTGGTGTGGCGATATGCCGTTGCGCTTGCTGCGCCAAGGCGTCGGCCAAGCGAGCCAGGTCAGCTTCAATCAATTCGAGCGCATCGCGCAGTTGCAGGACCAGGCCACTGTCCATTGCATCCTGGCTGGTAGCGCCCAGGTGCACATAGCGCTCGGCCTCCGGGTCTTGCAGGGCAATCTGCTTGCCCAGCGCCTTGACGAGCGGAATGGCGGAATTGCCGGCAGTGGCAATCGCCTCGCCGAGGGCGGCAAAGTCGTAGTGTCCGGCCTGGCAGGCGGCGGCAATCGGCGCCACCGCAGTCGTCGGGACCAGCCCTATGCTCGCCTCGGCCCGCGCCAGAGCGGCCTCGAAGTCGAGCATGGCCTGGACTCGGCCCTGGTCACTGAATACGTCACGCATGGTCCGCGCGGTGAAATAAGCATCGAACAATTGGTTGCTCGGACGTTGCATAAGGCTTCCTTGAAGGGCGCGCGCCCGAAGCAGGCGCGCGCCGAAGGGTCAAAGGTCGTGATGCAGATACGCCGCTTGCTTGGGCAAACGCAAGCTGAACAGGAAGGCGACAGCCATCATCACCGTCACGTACCAGTAGAAGGAGTTTTCCATCCCCACCGATTTCAGGCTCAGCGCCACATATTCCGCCGAACCGCCGAATACCGCGTTGGCCACCGCGTAAGCCAGGCCGACACCCAGGGCGCGCACCTGCGGCGGGAACATCTCGGCTTTTACCAGACCGCTGATCGAGGTGTAAAAACTCACGATTGCCAGCGCCAGGGTAATCAGCACGAAGGCCAGGAACGGACTGGTGACCGATTTCAGGCTCAGCAGGATCGGCACCGTGCACAGCGTACCGAGGGCACCGAACCAGAGCATCGAGTTACGTCGCCCGATCTTGTCGGCCAGCATGCCGAAGAACGGTTGCATGCACATATACAGAAACAGCGCGCCGGTCATGATGTAACTGGCCGTCTTGGCGTGCATCCCGGCGGTGTTCACCAGGTACTTCTGCATGTAAGTAGTGAAGGTATAGAAAATCAACGAGCCACCGGCGGTGTAACCCAGCACGGTAATGAACGCCGCCTTGTGATCACGAAACAGCGCACGAATGCTGCCGGCGTCTTTGTCTTCACGCATTTCCTTGCTGGTGGTTTCTTTCAACGAACGACGCAGCAATAGCGAAATCACCGCCGCTATCGCGCCGACGACAAACGGAATCCTCCAACCCCAGGCACGCAGTTCATCTTCGGAGAGGAACTGTTGCAGGATCACCACCAGCAACACTGCCAGCAGTTGCCCGCCGATCAGCGTCACGTACTGGAACGAGGCGAAGAAGCCGCGCTGGCCCTTGAGTGCTACCTCACTCATGTAGGTCGCGGTGGTGCCGTACTCGCCACCCACCGACAGGCCCTGGAACAGACGGGCCACCAGCAGCAGGATCGGCGCCCAGACGCCAATGTCCTTGTAGGTCGGCAGGCAGGCAATCAGCAATGATCCGGCGCACATCATCAGCACCGAAATCATCATCGAATTCTTGCGCCCGTGCTTGTCGGCCACCCGGCCGAACAGCCAGCCACCAATGGGTCGCATCAAAAATCCGGCGGCAAACACACCAGCGGTGTTGACCAATTGCACGGTCGGATCGTCGGAGGGAAAGAAGGCTGGGGCGAAGTAGATCGCGCAGAAGGCGTATACATAGAAGTCGAACCATTCGACGAGATTGCCGGAAGATGCCCCGACAATTGCGAAGATCCTCTTGCCACGCTCTTCAGCGGTGTAGTGGCTGGTGATTGATGTCATGGTTATTCACTCGATGGGGACAGTGAGAGTCTAGACACACTTTGCAACAGTCCCGTTCCGCAGAAACCTGTAGGCGACGCTGCTCACTGTGGGAGGCGGCCCCCTGTGGGAGCGGGCTTGCCCGCGAAGAATTCGCCGCGTTGCCTCAGATAACGTGCGTTATCGTTGACGTTCTTCGCGAGCAAGCTCGCTCCTACAGGTGATGGAGGGTGTGGATTAAACCCTTTCGATCGCCAGTGCCAGGCCTTGGCCTACACCTACACACATGGTCGCCAGGCCCTTACGGCCACCGGTTTTCTCCAGTTGGTGCAAGGCAGTCAGCACCAAACGTGCACCACTCATGCCCAGCGGGTGCCCGAGGGCAATGGCGCCGCCGTTCGGGTTGACCTGTGGCGCGTCGTCCGCCAGGCCGAGTTCGCGCAACACCGCGAGGCCCTGGCTGGCGAAGGCTTCGTTGAGTTCGATCACGTCGAAATCATTGACCGACACACCCAGGCGTTCCACCAGCTTGCGCACTGCCGGCACCGGGCCAATGCCCATGACACGTGGAGCAACGCCGGCGCTGGCCATGCCCAGCACTTTCGCGCGAGCGGTCAGACCGTGCTTCTTCACCGCCTCGGCGGAGGCCAGGATCAATGCCGCAGCCCCGTCGTTAACGCCCGAGGCGTTGCCAGCGGTGACGGTCTTGTCCGGGCCGTTGACCGGTTTGAGTTTGCTCAGGGTTTCCAGGCTGGTGTCGGCACGCGGATGCTCGTCCTGCTCCACCACGCTTTCGCCTTTTTTGTGGGCGATGCGCACCGGGACAATTTCCTCGGCGAAGAAGCCAGCCGCTTGCGCCGCTGCAGTACGTTGCTGGCTGCGCAGGGCAAAGGCGTCCTGGTCGGCGCGCGATACCGCGTAATCATCGGCGACGTTGTCGGCGGTCTGCGGCATCGCATCGACCCCGTACTGGGCTTTCATCAACGGGTTGATGAAACGCCAGCCAATGGTGGTGTCTTCCAGCTTCATGTTGCGCGAGAACGCTGCGTCGGCCTTACCCATCACGAACGGTGCACGGGACATCGACTCGACGCCGCCGGCAATCGCCAGTTCCATTTCACCGCTGGCAATGGCGCGGAACGCCGTGCCAATCGCATCCATGCCGGAAGCGCACAGGCGGTTGAGGGTCACCCCGGGAATGCTCTCCGGCAGACCGGCCAACAACAGCGCCATGCGT
The DNA here is from genome assembly GCF_019212185.1 of Pseudomonas fluorescens. Lineage (NCBI taxonomy): Bacteria > Pseudomonadati > Pseudomonadota > Gammaproteobacteria > Pseudomonadales > Pseudomonadaceae > Pseudomonas > Pseudomonas fluorescens. Next base: position 1,633,234 of record NZ_CP078138.1, on the reverse strand, counting down.
GCCACGTTACGGTTGTCTTCGCCAGCCTGGTTGGCGCAGCCGAGGAACACTTCGTCCACGGCAGTCCAGTCGACGCCCGGGTTGCGCTCGATCAGGGCCTTGATCGGCACAGCCGCCAGGTCGTCGGCACGCACCGCCGAAAGGCCACCGCCAAAGCGGCCGATCGGAGTACGAATTGCATCGCAGATATAAACGTCACGCATCATGCTTCTCCCGGTGCCTGGCCGTGGGCGGCAGCGGTGCGCGCTTCCAGATCGCGCAAGGCAAGCAGCTCTGCCTCGGTCGGCTCGGCGGTGAACTCCACCTGATCGGCGAAGCGCACTGGCCAGCCCGTAGCGGCAACCACTTGCTCGCGGGTCACGCCCGGGTGCAGTGCGGTGACCACGAACTCGTGGGTGCCGGCTTCCGGCTCCATGATGCACAGGTCGGTGATGATCCCCACCGGACCGGCACCTGGCAGCCCCAGGCGTTTACGCGAATCGCCGCCTTCGCCGTGGCCGACTGAGGTAATGAAGTCCAGCTTGTCGACAAACGAGCGCGCCGACTGCTTGAGAATGATCAGCACGCTTTTCGCCGAACCGGCGATCTCCGGTGCCCCGCCCGCGCCTGGCAGACGGACTTTTGGCTGGTGATAGTCACCGACCACTGTGGTGTTGATGTTGCCGAAACGGTCAACCTGCGCGGCGCCGAGGAAACCAACGTCGATGCGCCCGCCCTGCAGCCAATAGCGGAAGATCTCGCCAGTCGGCACCACAGTATCAGCGGTTTCCGCCAACTCGCCGTCACCGATGGACAGCGGCAGGACGCTTGGCTTGGCGCCGATCGGGCCCGACTCGTAAATCAGTACGACGTCTGGCGAAGAGGTCAGTCGCGCGAGGTTGGCCGCTTTCGATGGCAAGCCGATGCCGACAAAGCACACCGAACCGTTCTTCAGGCGGCGGGCGGCGGCAACGGTCATCATTTCATTGGTGGAGTACGTCATTATTTGGCCTCCGAAGCACGAGCCAGCTTGGCCTGGAATTCACTGAAATCGGCAGTACCGTGGATGTATTCGTTGATCCACGCGGTGAAGGTCTCACGGTCGCGGGCAATCGGGTCCCACGCCTGGTAGAAACGGTTGTCACGCTCGGTGTAGCCGTGGGCGTAGGACGGGTGCGCGCCGCCAGGCACATGGCACACCGCAGTCAGGGCCCAGGTTGGCAGTACGCAGGCGTTCATCGGTGCGTTCAGGTCGTCGACAATCTCTTCCACCGTGACGATGCAACGCTTGGCCGCCAAAGCCGCTTCCTTTTGCACACCAAGGATGCCCCAGAGCAGCACGTTGCCCTTGCGGTCGGCCTTCTGCGCGTGGATCACGGTCACGTCCGGACGCACCGACGGCACCGCCGCCAGCACTTCACCGGTGAACGGGCAGGTCACGCTCTTGATCAGCGGGTTGACCTTGGGCAGATCAGAACCGGCGTAGGCACGCAGCACCGCGAACGGCAGGCCAGAGGCGCCGGCAACGTAGGCGTTGGCCAGGTCGGCGTGGCTATGCTCTTCGATTTCCAAAGCATGCGGCCACTGCTTCTCGACCGCATCGCGCAGGCGATGCAGCGAGCCCACGCCCGGGTTGCCGCCCCAGGAGAAAATCAATTTGCGCGCGCAACCGGCACCGATCAACTGGTCGTAGACTAAGTCGGGAGTCATGCGCACCAGAGTCAGGTCTTTTTTGCCCTGACGGATGATTTCATGACCCGCAGCGGTCGGAATCAAATGAGTGAAGCCTTCGAGGGCGATAGTGTCGCCGTCATTCACGAATTGCTTCACTGCAGCTTGCAGCGAAAGGATTTCTGCCATGGGGTTGGACTCCCGATTCTTAGTAAACCGATGTGGAGGACATGGCGCGATCAGCGCCGCCGGATTGCCTGAAGATTAAGCCGCGCCAAATCGTCAAACAATCCGATAATCGACTAAGTGTTCGTTTATCGAACAGATTGTTGTTAGCCTAACGATCCGTTCGAAGCACTCAGGTCGCGTCTGCGTGACTGACCAACCCCTTGATAATCACCGCCGTGGTGGCCAGCGCAGCAGGAATGACCAGCGCCGTCAGCACCTGCTCGAAGTTCCAGCCCAGGCCAAGCAGAGTCGCCCCCATCCAGGCACCGAGGATTGCGCCAAAGCGGCCGATTCCGAGCATCCAGGAAACGCCCGTTGCGCGTCCCTGGGTAGGGTAAAAACGTGCCGCCAGCGAAGGCATGGCCGATTGCGCGCCGTTCACACACATCCCTGCGACCAGCACCAGGGTCGCCAGCAAGGTGATGTTGCCCAGGCTCTGCCCTACCGCGTAGGCAAATACCCCGGCCAATAGATAGAAGGTGCCGATGACCTTGTGCGGGTTGTACCGGTCCATTGCCCAACCCACCGCGACCGCGCTGAGCACTCCGCCCAGTTGAAACAGCGCGCCAATGAACGCCGCCTGCTCCATGCTCGCGCCACTGTCGCGCATCAGGGTCGGCAGCCAACTGGTCAGCAGGTAAACAATCACCAGCCCCATGAAGTACGTCAGCCACAGCAACAGCGTGCCGGTGCTGTAGGTGCCGGAGAAAATCACCGCGAACACGTTGCGCGCCTTGACGCTCTTTTGCTCGGGCACACTGAAGCTCGCCGCCTGGCTCACGGTCACCGGGTCAATCGGCGTCAGTGCCTTGCGCACCCTGTCGGTGCCGCGATTGCGCACCACCAGGTAACGCGCCGACTCCGGCAACCAGAACACCAATACCACTACCAGCAATAACGGCAGGATGCCGCCGATCAGCAACAGGCTGTGCCAGCCGAACGCCGGGATCAATTTGGCCGAGATAAATCCGCCGCCAGCCATGCCCAGGTTGAAGCCACAGAACATGCTGGTCACCAGCAGCGACTTCTTGCGCTCCGGGGTGTATTCCGACAACAAGGTGGTTGCGTTGGGCATGCCGGCGCCCAGGCCAAGGCCGGTGAGGAAGCGCAACACCAACAGTTGCTCGACGTTGGTGCTATAGGCAGATGCCAGGCTGAAGGCGCCGAACAACAGGACCGCCCCCACCAACACCACCTTGCGCCCGAAACGGTCAGCCAACGGCCCGGAACCCAGGGCGCCGAAGACCATGCCAATCAGTGCGGCGCTCATCACCGGCCCCAGGCTGGCACGGTCGATCCCCCAATCCTGAGACAGAGCGGGGGCAATAAAACCCATCGCCGCCGTGTCCAGGCCATCGAGGAAGACAATCAGAAAACACAGGATGACCACGCGCCACTGGTAGCGCGAGATCGGCTGAGCATTGATGAAGGACTGCACGTCAAGGCAGTTACCCACAGAGGATTGAGGCTGATTCATTATTTTTATTCCACACTGAAAACGCAGGCGAACGCCGGCCGGCACAGGCCAGGCCATTCAACAAAGGGGTATTTGCGGAGTCAGGCGCTCCGGGGCGCGATACAACGACAGGCCAGGGACGGGCGCATGATGGGATGCCTCTTCATTATTATCGGGTGCTCCACCGGTGCTGGCCGCGAGGGCCGTACACACCGGAAAACGCTGCCGCGACATTAATAAGGCGAGGGAAAGAGCGTCAATCGAGCAAACGCGAGTCTGTGCGTTTATCGAACACGTTAAGCGAACAACTGGGCGCTGAGCTCACGGCTGGCACTCAGCAACCCCGGCAGAAACCGCTGCTCCAGTTCATTGCGACTGACGCGCCCGGCGTGGGTGCTGATGTTCAGTGCAGCAAGCACCTGGCCCGACGCGTCGTACACCGGAACGGCAATAGAGCGCAGGCCCTGCTCAAGCTCCTGATCAACGACGCACCAGCCCTGCTGGCGAACCTCCTGCAGGCATTCAAGTAAGGCTTCTGGCGTATGCAGGGTGCGGCTGGTCTTGGCCTGCAGATCGGCGCTGTCGAGGTACTCGCGCAACGACGCATCGTCCAGCGCCGCCAGGAGGATGCGGCCCATGGACGTGCAATAGGCCGGCAGGCGTCCACCTACGGAAAGGTCGACCGAAATCAGGCGCTGGGTAGTCGCCGACCGGGCGATGTACAGAATGTCGTTACCTTCCAGGGTGGCCATGTTGCAGGCCTCGTGCAGTTGCTCGCTCATGCGATCCAGATAGGGCTGCGCCGAGACCGCCAATGGCGTGGACGACAAGTAGGCGTGACCGAGGGTCAGCACTTTGGGCAGCAGCGAATAGGTGCGCCCGTCGGTGGTGGCATAGCCCAATTTGATCAGCGTATGCAGGCAGCGGCGCACTGCCGCGCGCGGAATCTCCGTGCGATGGCTGATCTGGGCGATGGTCAGGTGACGCTTACGCTCCTGAAACGCTTGCACCACTGCCAGGCCGCGGGCCAGAGAGGTCATGAAGTCAGGATCACCGGTCAGCGCCTGGATCCGCTTGGCCGGCGAAGCAACGATTGGGGGGGCTGCCGAGGTAAAGGAGTTACGCATTTGATCGTTCATTACAGGTGGGTCCCCCGAAGTTCATCGGCTATTACAAGCTGCCCGCGATCTTGTGCACAAGTCGTGGACAGTGACTTTGGGCGATTATCGAACGATTAACCGATAATCGCAATCCGTCAGATCTCACTTGTTTTTTAATCCAACCCCAGCGAGTACAACCGTGCAAAAAACGCGACTGCACAATGACGTCAAACTTCTATTGCTGCCAGATAAGTACATGCACTTGAAACGTTACGAAGCACCACCATTTTTAACAGCCTCGGACATTTTTGCTTTGCGGGGGTGATAGTCATTACCAGATTGGACGCTATAATACCTACAGTGATACCTCCACTTTCCTATACTGCAGGTAAGTGATCACTCTGCGGTGAAGCGGTACTTCGCTACCCGTTACTCACCCGCAAGCGCTTGACGCGCATCCCCAATGCCCGCCCCAAGCACTTGCAGGAAACAAGAAGACTGATGCTACATCGGTGATTCTTCTCTGGTGCTGTGGCCGCCTGTAACCAGGATGCTGTCAGCTTGACGTTCTCATGAAACCACGGCTTCTTCGGAAGACAGCCATGAGCGTGCATGCATACGACAGAGCCCGAGTTATGCGTTTCACCAGAGTTCAATTCAATTTCAATTAGGTAATACCGTGACGAAAGACGAACTGCGCGCCGAACTTGAGCGCCAGGAACAACGTTACAAGGAAGTCTACGGCGGCGAAGTCACCACTTATGCCGCACAGCCGGAACCTGAGCGCAAGCCATGGCGAAAACGCGCCACGGTTCAGGATCAGGCGTTCAGCCAGGAACTGCAGAAGATGGAAAAAGAACTCAAGGCCGACGCCCCCTAGCGTCGCGACCTGGGTTTGCTGCTGCCTGGAACACGCAATGTAACGCGTGACCTCATGCCAATACCCGGGGTGCGGGCGAGCTTTGCCGTGGCTGACGGTAATGGGCTAATAGGGCTTTTCCAGCGCTCATTTCAGAAATTTCATACAGCTTTGATCGCAGGTCTGCGAGGCCGCTGCATTTCCTCGACACAAGATAAATACCAGTAAAATCAATCAGTTGAAACACCTACGCAAACGCTCGGGCTTAGGGTCTTGTTACAAACTAAATGGTCAAATCGCCACATCGGCGACAACCGAGTGCATCGATTAACCATCTTTTCTGGCATAATCGCGCCCCCTTATGACCGGGTCAGAAAACCTTCATGATCGATTTATTCAGCGGACTGGATGCTTGGGTGCTTGTGAGCCTCTTGCTCGCCCTGGCCTTTGTCCTCGCCTTCGAGTTCATCAACGGCTTTCATGACACCGCTAACGCGGTTGCCACCGTTATTTACACCAAAGCCATGCCGCCCCACCTGGCGGTGTTCTTTTCCGGTGTATTCAACTTCCTTGGCGTGTTGCTGGGCGGCGTGGGCGTGGCGTATGCCATCGTGCACTTGCTGCCGGTAGAACTGTTGATCAACGTAAACACCGGCCACGGCCTGGCCATGGTGTTCTCGCTCCTGGCTGCGGCCATTACCTGGAACCTGGGGACCTGGTACTTCGGTATCCCGGCTTCCAGCTCCCATACCCTGATCGGCTCGATCCTGGGTGTGGGCCTGGCGAACGCCCTGATCAACGACATTCCACTGGTTGACGGGGTCAACTGGCAGAAGGCGGTGGACATCGGCGCCTCGCTGGTGGTCTCGCCAATGGCCGGCTTCGCCGTTGCCGCGCTGGTGCTGCTTGGCCTGAAATGGTGGCGCCCACTGTCCAAGATGCACAAGACCCCGGACCAGCGCCGCAAGATCGACGACAAGAAGCACCCACCGTTCTGGAACCGCCTGGTTCTGGTGATCTCGGCAATGGCCGTGAGCTTCGTCCACGGTTCCAACGACGGCCAGAAGGGCATCGGCCTGATCATGCTGGTGCTGATCGGTATCGTGCCGGCGCAGTTCGTACTCGACCTGAACAGCACCACCTACCAGATCGAACGCACTCGTGATGCAACCTTGCATTTGAACCAGTTCTACCAGCGCAACGAGGCCACCTTGGGTGAGTTCCTGGCGCTGGGTAAAGGCGTGAAGGACGACCTGCCGGAGAAGTTCCGTTGCAACCCGCAACAGACTGAACCAACCATCGCCGCGCTGCTGAGCACCCTCAAAGGGGTTGCCGACTACCATTCGCTGCCCCATGAAAGCCGCATCGAAGTCCGTCGCTACCTGCTCTGCCTGGATGACACCGCGAAGAAAGTCGGCAAGCTGCCTGGCCTGGACGCCCGTGAAAAGGCCGACCTCGACAAGCTGCGCAAAGACCTGACTGCCACCACCGAATACGCACCGTTCTGGGTAATCCTGGCGGTTGCCCTGGCACTTGGCCTGGGCACCATGGTGGGCTGGAAGCGTGTGGTTCTGACCATCGGCGAGAAGATCGGCAAACAAGGCATGACCTACGCCCAGGGCATGTCGGCACAGATCACCGCCGCGAGCATGATCGGCCTGGCCAACGTATTCAGCCTGCCGGTATCGACCACTCACGTATTGTCCTCGGGTGTTGCCGGGACCATGGTCGCCAACAAGAGCGGCCTGCAAGGCGGCACAGTGAAAACCATCCTGATGGCCTGGGTCCTGACCCTGCCAGCGACCGTGGCCTTGTCGGCCGGCCTGTTCTGGCTGGCGTCGAAGGCACTGGGCAGCTGATTCCCCGCCGAATAAAAAAGGCGCGCCCTCATCGCAGGTCGCGCCTTTTTTTATGCTCGGTTATTGCCAATCTCGAATCGCAGGCAAAAAAAGGGCAACCGAAGTTGCCCAAAATGCCTTGCGTGCTCGTGTTTCCGGAAAGACCTGCGACTACTTGCGCTTGTGCGAGTCTCTCCAGATAAAGAATCCAAACCCAGCGAAAAACAGAATCATGAGGCTGACAGTCAGCACTCCGGCGATCACCACATTGTCGAAAAACATGACTGGCCTCCTGTGCTTGCTTCGTTGCGATGGGCCTAAGTTAACCAATCGGACGCAGGAGAAAATTGACCGGGATCAATAGCGCCCAAGACAGGGCGTAAAGGAAGGGAAATAACTGACGTATATCAACAAATATGGGGGTTCAACGCTTCTTCGGTTTATTTTTCGGCTTTTTCTTCGCCTTGCCCAAGGGCATGGCCTGCTCGAATGCCTGGCGCACTTCGTTCAGGCGTTTTTCATTAAGGTCATGCACGCGCTTGGCGCGCTCGGCATTGAGGTCGATCAGCTTGTCGTCTTGGCTCATGGCGCAGTTGGCTTCTTCCAGATTCAATACGGGCGCGGCACAGCGACTATTGTCACCCGGCCCGCCAGGGATTTGCCAATAATGCGGTCTGCGGCTGGCAATAACCAGCCTGCGAGGCAGCCGTGAGCATGACAAATCCTGTGGAAGGCTCAGACTTCTATATCCACCCACAACCCCTGGCGAGGCTGCTCATCCATGAGCGGCGCCACCGGCACCGTGTGATCGGCATTCAGTTCATCACCCGGGATTGCCAGGTACGCTTCGGGGTCGCCGTCGGCTTCACGCCGGCGCTTGTCCTGTTCCTGTCGACGACGCTGCTCATCACGCAACGCCATGGCGGCTTCCTCAGGATCGCGCTTTTGCAGGTCAATCGTGCTTTCACTGGAACTCGGCTGCACCGGCACCACCGGCGGCATGTCCGGGCGCGGGCGAACCGGATCCTGCTGGGAGGTGATTGGCACGGCACTCAAGGGCAGCATCGGTGGCAGCATAATGGGTCTCCTGTCGGCAAGCTGTCGGCGGGTCGACCAGCGACTTGAGCCATCGGTCGCAAACTTGTGACCGAGTTGACACTCAAACGCCCCATTCGACGTGATGCGCTACCGTAAGACTAGTAGTTTTTATGAGAGTCCTTTGGCTCTGAAGGCAGCGATCCGTTAAGATAGTCGGCTTTTTCAAGGCGGGAGTCAGGCAGCATGGCGCAGCAGTATCAACCGGGGCAACGCTGGATCAGTGACAGCGAAGCGGAGCTAGGTTTAGGCACCGTTCTGGCACAGGACGGTCGCTTGCTGACCGTGCTCTACCCGGCCACTGGCGACACCCGCCAGTATGCGCTACGAAGTGCGCCCCTGACCCGCGTGCGGTTCTCGCCGGGTGACACCATCACCCACTTCGAAGGCTGGAAGATGACCGTGCGCGAAGTCGACGATGTCGACGGACTGCTGGTCTATCACGGGCTTAACGCCCAGAACGAGCCTGTCACCCTGCCGGAAACCCAGCTGTCGAACTTTATCCAGTTCCGCTTGGCCAGCGACCGTCTGTTCGCCGGCCAGATCGACCCACTGGCCTGGTTCGCCCTGCGCTACCACACCCTGGAACATACCAGCCGCCAGTTGCAGTCGTCCCTGTGGGGTCTGGGTGGCGTCCGTGCACAACCGATCGCCCACCAGTTGCACATTGCCCGTGAAGTGGCTGACCGAATCGCCCCGCGGGTTCTGCTGGCGGACGAAGTGGGCCTGGGTAAAACCATCGAAGCCGGCCTGGTGATCCATCGCCAATTGCTGTCCGGTCGCGCCAGCCGCGTGCTGATCCTGGTTCCGGAAAACCTCCAGCACCAGTGGCTGGTGGAGATGCGCCGGCGCTTCAACCTGCAGGTCGCGCTGTTCGACGAAGAACGCTTCATCGAAAGCGATGCCAGCAACCCGTTTGAAGACACCCAGCTCGCCCTCGTCGCGCTGGAGTGGCTGGTGGACGACGAGAAGGCCCAGGATGCGCTGTTTGCAGCCGGCTGGGACCTGATGGTGGTGGACGAAGCGCACCACCTGGTGTGGCACGAAGACCAGGTCAGCCCGGAATATTCGCTCGTCGAGCAACTGGCAGAGACCATTCCCGGCGTGCTGCTGCTGACCGCCACCCCGGAACAACTGGGCCAGGACAGCCACTTCGCGCGTCTGCGCCTATTGGACCCGAATCGCTTCCATGACCTGCAGGCCTTCCGTGCCGAAAGCGAAAACTATCGCCCGGTCGCCGAAGCCGTCCAGGAGCTGATGGACCAGGGTCGTCTGTCGCCAGCGGCGCACAAGACCATCCACGGTTTCCTCGGCAACGAAGGCGAAGCTTTGCTGGCTGCGGTCAACGATGGCGACGTCGAAGCCAGCGCCCGTCTGGTGCGCGAGCTGCTCGATCGTCACGGCACCGGTCGCGTGCTGTTCCGTAACACCCGCGCCGCGGTCCAGGGTTTCCCGGAGCGCAAACTGCACCCGTATCCGCTGCCGTGCCCGGACGAATACCTCGAGCTGCCGCTGGGCGAACACGCCGAGCTGTATCCGGAAGTTAGCTTCCAGGCCCAGCCGGACGCCAGTGAAGAAGAACGCTGGTGGAAATTCGACCCACGCGTCGAGTGGCTGATCGATCAGCTGAAGATGCTCAAACGCACCAAGGTCCTGGTGATCTGTGCCCACGCCGAGACTGCGATGGACCTGGAAGACGCCCTGCGCGTACGTTCCGGGATCCCGGCCACGGTGTTCCATGAAGGCATGAACATCCTTGAGCGTGACCGTGCGGCAGCCTACTTTGCCGACGAGGAATTCGGCGCCCAGGTGCTGATCTGCTCGGAAATCGGCAGTGAAGGTCGCAACTTCCAGTTCGCTCATCACCTGGTGCTGTTCGACCTGCCGTCGCACCCGGACCTGCTGGAACAGCGAATCGGCCGTCTCGACCGGATCGGCCAGAAGCACACCATCGAGCTGCACGTGCCGTACCTGGAAACCAGCCCGCAAGAGCGTCTGTTCCAGTGGTACCACGAAGCGCTGAATGCTTTCCTCAACACCTGCCCGACCGGCAACGCCCTGCAGCACCAGTTCGGCCCGCGCCTGCTGCCGCTGCTCGAAGAAGCCGACGACGGCGAGTGGCAAGCGCTGATCGACGAAGCCCGTGGCACCCGCGAAGCGCTGGAAGCCGAGCTGCACAGCGGCCGCGATCGCCTGCTGGAGCTCAACTCCGGCGGTGCCGGCGAAGGTGATGCGCTGGTGGAAGCGATCCTCGAACAGGACGATCAATTCGCCCTGCCGATCTACATGGAAACCCTGTTCGACGCCTTTGGCATCGACAGCGAAGACCACTCGGAAAACGCCCTGATCCTCAAGCCGAGTGAAAAAATGCTCGACGCCAGCTTCCCCCTGGGCGATGACGAAGGCGTGACCATCACTTATGACCGCAACCAGGCACTGTCTCGCGAAGACATGCAGTTCATCACCTGGGAGCATCCGATGGTCCAGGGCGGTATGGACCTGGTGCTTTCAGGCTCGATGGGCAACACCGCCGTCGCGCTGATCAAGAACAAGGCGCTCAAGCCTGGGACCGTATTGCTGGAGCTGCTCTACGTCAGTGAAGTGGTTGCACCGCGCTCGCTGCAACTGGGTCGCTACCTCCCACCGGCGGCCTTGCGCTGCCTGCTGGACACCAACGGTAACGACCTATCGGGCCGGGTTTCCTTCGAGACCCTGAACGATCAACTCGAAAGCGTGCCACGCGCCAGCGCCAACAAGTTCATCCAGGCCCAGCGCGATCAACTGACCCCGCGAATCAACGCAGGCGAAGCGAAGATCACCCCGCGTCACGCCGAACGTGTCGCCGAGGCGCAACGCCGCCTGGCCGCCGATACTGACGAAGAATTGGCGCGCCTGACAGCCCTGCAGGCCGTCAACCCGACCGTACGCGACAGCGAACTGGTAGCCCTGCGTCGCCAGCGCGAGCAAGGCCTCGCCATGCTCGAAAAAGCGGCACTGCGTCTGGAAGCGATTCGGGTGCTGGTCGCCGGCTAACGGTCTGTGAGAGTCGGCTAACAGTCTGTGGGAGCGGGCTTGCCCGCGATGAACGATAACGCGCGTTACCTGAAATAACGCAGTGCTTTCATCGCGGGCAAGCCCGCCCCCACAAGATCCAGCCAAAAAAATGAGCATCATCACGCAGCAGCGTCCGGCCGCCAGGGCTCATGCGGTCGCCACAGCTACACCTGGCTCCGCCACCGGCACCAACCCCTCCTTCATCCGCTTGGCATCACGCACAAAACAGCGCGCAGCCAGGAACAGGAACACCGTGGTCAGCAGCAACGCCACCGGAATCAGGTACATCGCATCGTGCAAGCCGACCGCCTTGAACGCCTCGGTCATTTGCTCAGCCCCCGCCGCCAGCATTGCACTCTTGGCAAAGTGATCCGATAGCCCGCCCACGACCACCGGCCCCAATCCCCCGCCCAACAAATACAGACCGGCAAAGAACAACGCCATCGCCGTGGCCCGCAAACGCGGCTCAACCACATCCTGGATGGCGGTGTAGACGCAGGTGTAGAAGTTATAGGCAAACAACCAGCCCAGACTGAACACCCCTACGAACACTCCAATTTCGATCCGCCCGGCATGCAGCGCCCAAGCGGTGCACAGGGTCGAAACGATCAGACTGAAGGCGGCAAACAACAGCCGGCCATTGGCAATTCGTTGGTGGATCTTGTCGGCCACCCAACCGCCCAGCGTCAGACCGAACAAGCCTGTCACCCCGACGATGACCCCAGTGGCCACCGCCGCCTCCTGCAGCGGTAAGCCGAAATAGCGCTGCAACATTGGCACGAGGAAGGAGTTGCAGGCATAAGTGGCGAAGTTGAAGCACAGCCCCGCCATCACCAGCCACAGGAAAGTCGGGATCGCCAGTACCCGCCGGATCGGCCGGTCCACACGCTCTTGGGAGACCGCTACGGTTTCCGCCGCGCCACGCTTGGGTTCCTTGATGAAAAACATGAACACCGCAAGGATCAGCCCCGGTACCGCCGCAATGAAAAACGGTGCCCGCCAGCTGTCAAAGGCCTTGACCATCGCGCCAATGGTGAAGAATGCGAGCAGTAACCCCAAGGGCAGTCCAAGCATGAAGATGCCCATGGCCCGCGCCCGGCGATGGGCGGGAAATAGATCGCCAATCAGCGAGTTGGCGGCCGGTGCGTAGCTCGCTTCACCAATGCCCACGCCCATGCGCACGATCAGGAAACTCCAGAAACTGCCCACCAGCCCGTTAACCGCCGTCAGACCACTCCATACCGCCAGCCCCCAGCCCATCAGTTTGCTGCGCGAACCCGTGTCGGCCATCCGCCCCAGCGGCAGGCCGGCGATCGCATACACCAGGGTGAACGCCGTGCCAATGATCCCCAACTGGAAGTCGCTGAGGTGCCACTCCATACGGATCGGTTCAATAATGATGGCCGGTATCGTGCGATCGAAGAAGTTGAACAGATTGGCCAGGAACAGCAGGAACAGAATGCGCCAGGCATTCGCCGCTTGGGTCGAGTTCTGCATGGGGTCCGTCTCGTCTATTTATTGTTATGAGGGCTCCGCCACCACGCGCATCCGAGCCCGGAATCCGCAATCTAGTCAGGCCCGAGACGGCTGTCTGTCATTATTCGCCAGGGTGATAGGGGCCTATGGCAAGTCCTCGAGCAAGTCGCCTGCCTTATTTCCAATCGCAATAAAATCAATTCAAAAATATTAAGAGGCAATGCGCCACTATCCAGTGCAGGCTGGGCACGGTCTCTATACTCAAGCCATTGGCCGGCACCCAGGCGGCGTAAAGACGAGGGATGCTATGGATTGGCTGCGCTTTACCAGCGAGCTGCCGCAGAGCAGCGGTTATGTCGTACTCGACTGCAGCTACAGCACAACGCTGGTACTGCTGGCCTATCTGGTTGCCTGCGCAGCCAGCTTCGCAACGCTCGACATGGCCGAGCGGGTCAGTCACGCCGAACATCCAGCCTCAAGGCGGCACTGGCGTTGGGCGGGGGCCGGGTGCCTGGCCGGTGGAATCTGGGCCATGCACTTCATCGGCATGCTGGCCTTCCTCGCCCCGATCAACCTCCACTATGACCTCCCCATCACCCTGCTTTCGCTGCTGATCGCCCTGATTGCCGGCGTTCTGGCCATGAATACCCTGAGTGCTGCACGGCTCGGCCCATGGCGCTATGGGCTAGCCTCGATCGGTGTCGGCCTGGGCATCGCCACCATGCATTACGTGGGCATGGCTGCCATGCATTCCGACGCCAGCCAATACTTCGAGCCTTGGCTGTTAGCCCTGTCGATTGTGATCGCCATTGTTGCCAGCGGCATCGCCTTGCTGCTCTGGCACCTGCTGCGCGATGGCAGCGGTGTCTTCCATCAGACGCTCAAATACCTCACCAGCCTGATACTGGGCGCCGCCATTGTCAGCATGCACTTCACGGGCATGTGGGCAATGACGCTGGTATTACCCGAGAGCATGCCCGTCCAACCGGCCTCGGACGACAACCAACTGCAATTGGGCATGACCATTGCCGTGATTGCCTTGCTGGTGATCGGCAGCACCATCAGCGCCGCCTTGGCCGACAAGAAATTGCAGCTCAAGGAACATGACCTGCAACGGGTCCAGGCCCTGCTCGGCCAACTCGACCAGGCACGGATGTCACTGCAACAAGCCGCGCATTACGACAGCCTGACCAACCTGCTGAACCGGCGCGGTTTCAATCAGTTGTTCGCGGAGAAAATCGTCGAAAGAAGCGCCCACGGCGGCAAGCTGGCGATCATGTTCCTGGACATCGATCATTTCAAACGGATCAACGACAGCCTCGGCCACGATGCTGGCGACGACTTGTTGAAGATCCTCGCCGGACATCTCAAAAGCTCGATACGCAGTCATGCCGATCTGGTCGCGCGGTTTGGCGGTGATGAATTCTGCGTGCTGCTCAACTTGCAGGAGCAGGACGAAGCCCGACATGTGGCGCTGCGCATCCTGGCCAGAATGAAAGAGCCCGTCGCACTGGCCGGCCGCAGCATGGTCATGACCACCAGCATCGGGATCAGCCTGTACCCGGACGATGGCCTCACGTGCGAAGAACTGCTGAAAGATGCCGACCTGGCCCTCTATCAAGCCAAGGCCAACGGCCGCAACGATTTTTGCTTTTTCAATGAAGCCCTGAAGACCAAGGCAACGACCGCCCTGCAGTTAGAGGAGGAACTGCGCAATGCCCTGCGTCAGGACCAGGGTCTGCTGCTGTACTACCAGCCCATTTACGACCTGGCGACTGGTCAGGTCACCAAGCTTGAAGCATTGATTCGCTGGCAGCACCCGACTCACGGCCTACTGACGCCTGAACGCTTCCTCGCTATCGCCGAAGCCAATGGCCTGATCGCCGAACTCGACCACTGGGTGTTACGCAAGGCCTGCGAGGACCTCAAGCACTTATCCGGGCCAGGCTGTGACTCGCTGAAGATCGCCGTCAACTGCTCGCCGCTCAACCTCAGCCGACCGGAGCTGGCCAGGCAAATCAAGGCCGCGCTGCAGTCTGCTGGCGTTGCCGCACAGCGACTGGAGCTGGAAGTCACCGAGAATGCGCTGATGGGCAACATCGCCGAAACGCTGGAGTTATTGCACCAGATCCGCGAGCTCGGGGTATCGCTGTCCATCGATGATTTCGGCACCGGCTATTCCTCGCTCGCGTACCTCAAGCGACTGCCGTTGAATACGCTGAAGATCGATCGGTCGTTTATCCAGGATATCCCCAACTCACCGCAGGACATGGAGATCGTGCAGGCGATCATCGTCATGGCCCACACCCTGCACCTACAGGTGGTCACCGAAGGCGTCGAGACGCTCGAACAATACCGTTTCCTCGAACGCCTGGGCTGTGACTACATTCAGGGCTATTTACTGAGTTGCCCGGTGCCCCTGGCGGAATTGCGGCCGATCCTCGATCAGGTCAATCAACGCATCAGCCCTTTGCGTCTGGTTCGCGGTACAGCTGAATCAATGTAGCGGGATCCTTTTCCAGAAAGCCCTGACCACCGTGCAAGCGCATCAGTTGCGCAGCCAACCCACTGAGCGGCGTCGCCGCCCCCTGCTCCCGGGAAAATTTCACCGCGCCATCAAGGTCCTTGAGCAGCGTACGCACATGCCATTTCACCGGTTCGAAGCGACTCTCGGCCATTTGTGGCGCCAGAATCTGCAGGGGTTTTGAATCAGCAAAACCACCGCTCAGGGCCTCTGCCAGCAAGCTGGCGTCGACACCCGAGCGCTCTGCCAGTGCTACCACCTCGGCGATAACCAGGGCATTGCACGCCACAATCATTTGATTGCAGGCCTTGGTCACCTGCCCAGCCCCCACCGCGCCCATATGCGTGACCCGTTGACCCAGGTTCAGCAGGATCGGGCGCACGCGCTGCAGATCGGCGGCCTGACCGCCCACCATGATCGCCAGGCTGCCCGCTTCAGCACCGGCCACGCCACCGGACACCGGTGCATCAAGCCAATCCATCGCGCATTGGCTGGCCAGTTGCGTGGCCATTTCGCGAGTGGCCGTTGGTTCCAGGCTGGAGAAGTCCACCAGCAACTGACCGCTCCTTGCGCCACTGGCCACACCGGCCGGACCAAATACCACCTCGCGCACGACCTCGGTGTTGGCCAGGCAGAGCAGCACCAGGTCGGCGTGGTCACACAGCTCGGCCGGTGTCGCGACCTGGCGAGCTCCGGCCTTGACCAGGGGCGCACATTTTTCCGGGTTGCGATTCCACACCGTCAATGAATAACCCGCCGCCAACAGGCGACGGCACATCGGCAAGCCCATCAGGCCGATGCCGGCGAACGCAAGTGCAGGTAACACAGCCATATGAATGCCTCTGTCAAATTCGGGATCGCACAAATAGTCGCCGATTTGCCGAGGCTTGGGAAAGGTCAGCCAATTACAATCGGAAACAATCGAGTAACCCTTCGGCTGCTCCATCAACTGTTCCCATTACGCGAACGTCACCGTCAAGCAGACCTGGCTGTGGCCTTTCTCTACGGCACCGTGCCATCACGCTACGGGGCTACACACTTTTCAGCGCGACTGCGACGCACAAGTTTGGTGCATTCAATCAAGCCTGCGCCCTTTCCTGGATCAGAATCCAGGGTGAAACCACCACCGCCCAGAGCTGCGGATCGCGCTCGAAAAGATCCAACGCCCGCGTTTCAGACAGCTTCGCGAGTTTGTCGGCAGCCAACCAGGCAGCCACTTTCTCGCCTTCGTCCTGCGCAACTGCCTCAGCGGCAGCAATCAAATCCAGAGCCGGATCGACCCACAATAGGGCACCCTTGGCAAAGAACGGTTCGAGTTCTTTCCAGGTAATGGATGCGGTTTCGCCAAGCAGCTTGGCATAGAGGGTGCTAGGTTCTTCAGTCATGGGTCCTGTCCGGAAAAGAAATCGGCGCAATCATAACGTCGGTGGTCCAGCAGAAAAACCCGGATGTAATTGCGTCATCGAACGAAAAGTGCGGGAAAGCCCCATAAAGCCGCTGAACCAGCTATAAGCCCTCAAAAGCCATGCCGCGTTTCTATACTTTTCTTTCAATAAAGCGACACCATCAGGTTTTGTCCCCAGCAGCCAGCTTTTCAAGCGAACAACCGGCGCTCTACACTGTACCGGTACAGTTGCCAGGGGCATTTCCGTCAGAGACTTACGTCATCGATCGGTTCTGCGCCTCAGGCCGCCAGGACTATAAAAATTACAACAGTAAGAGTGGAGCACTATGAATAAGGCTACTAAGCAGATTTCCAAACTGTTTGCCGCTATGGTTCTGGCCGGGGTTGCCAGCCATTCGTTCGCAGCTGACACCATCAAGATCGGCATTGCCGGCCCTAAAACCGGACCTGTAGCCCAGTACGGCGACATGCAGTTCAGTGGCGCGAAAATGGCCATCGAACAAATCAACGCCAAAGGCGGCGTCGACGGTAAGAAACTTGAAGCCGTTGAATACGATGACGCCTGTGATCCTAAACAAGCCGTGGCTGTTGCCAACAAAGTCGTCAACGACGGCGTGAAGTTCGTCGTTGGCCACCTGTGCTCCAGCTCCACCCAACCGGCTTCGGACATCTACGAAGACGAAGGCGTGATCATGATCACCCCGGCAGCCACCAGCCCGGACATCACCGCCCGTGGTTACAAAATGATCTTCCGTACCATCGGTCTGGACAGCGCCCAAGGCCCTGCCGCTGGTAACTACATCGCCGATCACGTGAAGCCGAAAGTCGTTGCTGTCCTGCACGATAAGCAGCAATACGGTGAAGGTATCGCTACCGCGGTGAAGAAAACCCTGGAAGGCAAAGGCGTCAAGGTTGCCGTGTTCGAAGGTATCAACGCCGGCGACAAAGACTTCTCCTCGATGATCGCCAAGCTCAAGCAAGCCAACGTCGATTTCGTTTACTACGGCGGCTACCACCCGGAACTGGGCTTGATCCTGCGTCAATCTCAGGAAAAAGGCCTGAAAGCCAAGTTCATGGGTCCGGAAGGCGTGGGTAACGACTCGATCTCGCAAATCGCCAAGGACGCTTCCGAAGGCCTGCTGGTAACCCTGCCGAAATCCTTCGACCAGGATCCGACCAACGTTGCCCTGGTGGACGCGTTCAAGGCCAAGAAAGAAGACCCAAGCGGTCCGTTCGTGTTCCCGGCCTACTCGGCCGTTGAAGTCATCGCCGGCGGTATCACTGCTGCCAAGAGCGAAGACCCGGCCAAAGTGGCTGAAGCCATCCACGCCGGCACTTTCAAAACCCCGACTGGCGACCTCAGCTTCGATGCCAAGGGCGACCTGAAAGACTTCAAGTTCGTGGTTTACGAGTGGCACTTCGGTAAACCTAAAACCGAAGCTTCGCCTCAGTAAGGCCTTGCCTGACTGACTGCCAATAAAGCCCACGGCGTGCCGTGGGCTTTATTTTACGAACGTATTGGGCCGCGCTGGCGTGATCCGCTAGCCTCCCCACCTGAAAATCTCAAAACCGTCATCAGCGGTTCGCTGGCAATGTTCGAATTCGAGGTGGATGCAGATCCACGGGGTTCGGGCGGGATAATGACTCCACCAGTGAAATGCGTATCAGGTTTTTAGGAGCGCTGTAATGCCTGAGATCTATCACTTTTTCCAACAGCTGGTTAACGGCCTGACCGTTGGCAGCACGTATGCCCTGATCGCCATCGGCTATACGATGGTTTACGGCATCATTGGAATGATTAACTTCGCCCACGGCGAGGTCTACATGATCGGTTCCTATGTGGCGTTCATCGCCATCGCCGGACTGGCCATGATGGGACTCGACAGTGTCCCGCTGTTGATGACCGCAGCTTTCATCGCGAGCATCGTCGTTACCAGTGCCTACGGATACAGCATTGAACGGATTGCCTACCGCCCGCTACGGGGCAGCAACCGCCTGATTCCGCTGATTTCCGCTATCGGCATGTCGATCTTCCTGCAGAACACCGTTCTGCTGTCACAAGACTCCAAGGATAAATCGATCCCCAACCTGATCCCGGGCAACTTCTCCTTCGGGCCAGGCGGTGCATCGGAAGTCCTGATTTCCTACATGCAGATCGTGGTGTTCGTGGTGACTCTGGTGGCCATGTTCGGCCTGACCATGTTCATCTCCCGTTCTCGCCTCGGCCGCGCCTGCCGCGCCTGCGCCGAAGACATCAAGATGGCCAACCTGCTGGGTATCAACACCAACAACATCATCGCCCTGACCTTCGTCATCGGTGCTGCGCTGGCGGCCATCGCGGCCGTACTGCTGAGCATGCAATACGGCGTGATCAACCCGAACGCCGGCTTCCTGGTCGGGCTCAAAGCCTTCACCGCCGCAGTATTGGGCGGCATCGGCAGTATTCCGGGCGCCATGCTGGGCGGTCTGGTGCTGGGTGTGGCTGAGGCATTCGGTGCCGATATCTTTGGCGACCAATACAAGGACGTCGTGGCATTCGGCTTGTTGGTTCTGGTGCTGTTGTTCCGTCCGACCGGCATTCTGGGCCGTCCGGAGGTTGAGAAAGTATGACTAGGAATCTTAAATCGGCGCTGTTCAGCGCCTTGCTGGTGTGGGCCGTGGCCTACCCGGTGCTGGGTCTGAAACTGACCATCGTCGGTATCAACCTGGAAGTCCACAACACCAGCCCGGCCATCCTCGCGACCATTGCCCTGTGCTCGGTCCTGATGTTCCTGCGGGTGCTGTTCAGCCACCAGATCGATGCCGCGTGGAAATCCTCGCCACGCATGCCATTGATCCCGGCCAAGGCCAGCAACTTCCTGACCCTGCCTGGCACCCAACGCTGGATCATCCTGGCGCTGATCGTCGGCGCCCTGGTCTGGCCGTTCTTCGGCTCGCGCGGCGCGGTGGATATCGCCACCCTGATCCTGATCTACGTAATGCTCGGCCTCGGCCTGAACATCGTGGTGGGCCTGGCTGGTCTGCTCGACCTGGGCTACGTCGGCTTCTACGCCGTCGGCGCCTACAGTTATGCGATGCTCTCGCATTACTACGGCCTGAGCTTCTGGATCTGCCTGCCGATCGCCGGCCTGATGGCGGCCACTTTCGGCTTCCTGCTGGGCTTCCCGGTGCTGCGTCTACGCGGTGACTACCTGGCGATCGTGACCCTGGGCTTCGGTGAAATCATCCGTCTGTTCCTGCGTAACCTGACCGACCTCACCGGTGGGCCAAACGGTATCAGCAACATCGAGAAACCGACGTTCTTCGGCCTGACCTTCGAGCGCAAGGCCGCAGAAGGGATGCAGACCTTCCATGAGTATTTCGGCCTGCAGTACAACTCGATCAACAAGGTGATCTTCCTCTACCTGGTTGCCCTGTTGCTGGCCCTCGGTGCGCTGTTCGTGATCAACCGCCTGCTGCGCATGCCGATCGGCCGTGCCTGGGAAGCGCTGCGTGAAGACGAAATCGCCTGCCGTGCGCTGGGTCTCAACCCAACCGTGATCAAGTTGTCGGCCTTCACCCTGGGTGCCAGCTTCGCCGGTTTTGCCGGTAGCTTCTTCGCCGCCCGTCAGGGCCTGGTGACACCCGAGTCCTTCACCTTCATCGAGTCGGCAATCATTCTCGCCATCGTGGTATTGGGTGGCATGGGCTCGCAGCTGGGCGTAATTCTCGCCGCAGTGGTGATGATCCTGTTGCCAGAAATGATGCGTGAGTTCAGTGAGTACCGCATGTTGATGTTCGGCGCCCTCATGGTGCTGATGATGATCTGGCGTCCTCAAGGCCTGCTGCCCATGCAACGTCCTCACATGGAGCTGCGAAAATGAGCCGTGAGATCCTGAAAGTCGAAAATCTGAGCATGCGCTTCGGCGGCTTGCTGGCGGTCAATGGCGTTGCCCTGACCGTCAAGGAAAAACAGGTAGTGGCCTTGATCGGCCCCAACGGCGCGGGCAAGACCACCGTGTTCAACTGCCTGACCGGTTTCTACAAACCGAGCGGCGGTAGCATCCTGCTGGACGGCGAGCCGATCCAAGGCCTGCCCGGCCACAAGATCGCCCTTAAAGGCGTGGTACGTACTTTCCAGAACGTGCGGCTGTTCAAGGACATGACGGCGGTCGAGAACCTGTTGATCGCCCAGCACCGTCACCTGAACACCAACTTCCTGTCCGGCTTGTTCAAGACCCCGGCGTTCCGCAAAAGTGAACGCGAGGCCATGGAGTTTGCCGAGTACTGGCTGGAAAAAGTCAACCTCAAGGAGTTCGCCAACCGTACCGCCGGAACCCTGGCCTATGGTCAGCAACGGCGCCTGGAAATCGCCCGCTGCATGATGACCCGCCCGCGGATCCTCATGCTCGACGAACCGGCTGCCGGCCTCAACCCCAAGGAAACCGAAGACCTCAAGGCGCTGATCAGCGTCCTGCGTGAAGAGCACAACGTCACCGTGCTGCTGATCGAACACGACATGAAACTGGTCATGAGCATTTCCGACCACATCGTCGTGATCAACCAAGGCACACCGCTGGCCGATGGCACGCCGGAACAGATCCGTGACAATCCTGAAGTGATCAAAGCCTACCTGGGGGAAGCGTAAATGCTGCAGTTCGAAAACGTTTCCACCTTCTATGGCAAGATCCAAGCCCTGCACAGCGTCAACGTGGAAATCCGCCAGGGCGAAATCGTCACCCTGATCGGCGCCAATGGCGCCGGCAAGTCGACCTTGTTGATGACCCTCTGCGGTTCGCCGCAGGCACACAGCGGCAGCATTCGCTACATGGGTGAGGAACTGGTCGGCCAGACCTCGGCGCAGATCATGCGCAAGAGCATTGCCGTAGTGCCAGAAGGTCGTCGGGTGTTCTCACGCCTGACCGTGGAAGAAAACCTGGCCATGGGCGGGTTTTTCACCGACAAGGGCGATTACCAGGAGCAGATGGACAAGGTCCTGGGGCTTTTCCCACGACTGAAGGAACGCTTCGCACAGCGCGGCGGCACCATGTCGGGCG
Source organism: Pseudomonas fluorescens (assembly GCF_019212185.1). NCBI lineage: Bacteria > Pseudomonadati > Pseudomonadota > Gammaproteobacteria > Pseudomonadales > Pseudomonadaceae > Pseudomonas > Pseudomonas fluorescens. The sequence goes on along the minus strand of NZ_CP078138.1, from coordinate 1,611,513 downwards.
GTGAGCAGCAAATGCTCGCCATCGGCCGGGCGCTGATGAGCAAACCCAAGCTGCTGTTGCTAGACGAGCCGTCGCTGGGCCTGGCACCGATCATCATCCAGCAGATCTTCGATATCATCGAACAACTGCGCAAGGACGGTGTGACGGTGTTCCTGGTCGAACAGAACGCCAACCAGGCGCTGAAAATCGCCGACCGTGCCTACGTTCTGGAGAACGGCCGGGTGGTGATGCAAGGCACCGGTGAAGCCTTGCTGACCGATCCCAAAGTGCGCGAAGCGTACTTGGGCGGCTAAGCAAAACGCGATACATGAAACGGCCTTCGGGCCGTTTTTTGTGCGCGCTCACAATCGGTCCAGCGCCTCGCCGCTGCGCTTGAACCAGTCGATCAGATAGTCCGCCAGCACTTGGGTGCGCTTGGGTAATCCGCCCTGATACGGATGCACCAGGTACATCGGCATGCTGCGGGTCTGATAATCGCGCAGCAGCCAGCGCAAACGCCCGTCAGCCAGCTCGGCCTGAAGCAGGTAAGACGGCAGTCGCGCAATCCCGGCATGAGCCAGCGCAGCTTTTTTCAGCAGGTTGTAGTGATTGCTGGCAAAAGGCCCGGACACCCGCACCCGCGATAATTCGTGCTGCTGGTGGTAGAGCCATTCTTCACGACCGCTGTAATGGCTGTTGAGCAGGCAACGATGGCCCGTCAACTGCTGCGGCGTGGTCGGCTCGCCAAACTGTCGCAGGTACTCGGGGCTGGCACAGGTCATTTCATGCCAGGCCAACAGCGGTCGGGCAACCAGGCGCTGGTCGTTGGCCACTTCGGAGCGGATCGCCAAGTCAAAGCCGTCGCGGGCCAAATCGCGGTAACTGTTATTCAGCTCCAGCTCGATCAGGACCTGCGGGTACTGCCGGGAAAACTCCAGCAGCAAGCCATCGAAGAACGTCTCCCCTAGCGAAACCGGCACGGTGAGCCGTACCGGGCCTGCCATGTCGTCCTTGAGCCGCGCCAGCGCTTGCCGTGCGCGCTCGACCTGAATCAGCAGGGCCTGAGCTTGCGGCAGCAACGCCGCGCCCGCCGCCGTCAGGCTCAAACGGCGTGTCGTGCGCTGCAACAACAGCACATCGAAACGCGCCTCCAGCAGGCTGATGCGCTTGGACAACTGACCTTTGCTGCAGCCCAGTTGTTGCGCCGCCAGGGTGAAGCTGCCCGCCTCGATCAGCACCGCGAAGGCGGCCAGGTCGTCCATTTCGCTCATGGATTGTTTCCAATTGAAAACCAAAGGTTGCCTATTAGCACGCTTATCTCCAGAAAAAACCACACTAGACTGAAACCTCGTTCAAACACCCGAGGAATCCCCACGATGAAAATTCTTTTGATTGGCGCCAGCGGCACGGTAGGTTCGACGATTGACAAGGAGTTGTCCGAACGTCACGAGATCATTCGCATCGGCCGCACCAGCGGCGATTTCCAGGTAGACATCAGCGACAGCGCCTCGATTCGTGCGCTGTTTGAAAAGACCGGCAAGTTCGATGCCCTGATCTGCGCCGCCGGCAGCGTGACCTTCGCTCCCTTGGCGGAAATGACCGAACAGAGCTTCACCCTCGGTCTGCAAGACAAGCTGATGGGCCAGGTCAATCTGCTGCTGATCGGCCGTGAATTTGCCAACGATGGCGCCTCGTTCACCTTCACCAGCGGTGTCCTCAGTCACGACCCGATCCGCAGCGGCGCATCGGCGGCGCTGGTCAACGGTGCTCTGGACAGTTTCGTGCGGGCCGCCGCCATCGAACTGCCTCGTGGCATGCGCGTCAATTCCGTCAGCCCCACCGTGCTGGTGGAGGCGATGGGCAGCTACGCCCCCTACTTCCGTGGCTACAAACCGGTTTCCGGCGCCGATGTCGGACTGGCCTACGCCAAGAGTGTGGAAGGTTTGCAAACCGGGCAGACGTTCCACGTCGGCTGACCGCGACCGGTTCAGTCCAGGAGGCTCGGTACCAACTCCCGGGCAATGGCGCGCGACATCGCGACTCGGAACTGCGCACCCAGTACTGACTGTACGGTGGCCGTGGTGATCGGCTGGCCATTGATCAACAGGGTCAACGGCTTTCCGATCGATTCCGTACTGACCTTGCGCATGCGTTCCGTGGCCTCGGGGGAAAGTGTGACATTCAAGGCTACAGTCTCGGGGTTGGGGGAGTCGATGTCCTTCAACACCAGCTCCGTTTTGGTGAAGTCCAGGGCCGATGAGAAGTCGATCTCGACAGCCTGAGTGGATGTGCCGACCACCATTGCCAAAAACACCATCCAAACCTTGCAACGCATGAGCATCCTCCTGATCCAGTGGAAAAAACGGCTCCTAGAGTAGCCGATCCCGATCGGCGTCCACCCGCAAGAACCCCGTACACAATGTTGCAGGGGCGCGTTTGAGCGCGCTCGGGCAACACCGGCCTTGTGATCGACGGCCTGCCTGCGTAACGTGGCGGCACCTGTCTGGAGACCCAACGATGCGTGCTGCCCGTTCCCTGATGTTTGTCGCCCTGCTGCCGTTGTTTGCCGGTTGTCAGTTGCTCGAGAGTTCGCCCCAGGCGCCCTCCACGGCCGGCCTGACCCGCATGCAAGGTGAGCTCGGCATGGCCAACGGCAAGCTGGTGTTCAAGCCCTGCCAGGGCAACAACCTGTATGCCGTGCATGACAGCGGCTCCACCAGCGTCATGCAAGAGGCCGCCACGCTGGCCGGCACCCAGCACCAGGTCTTCGCCGATCTGCGTGGCCGGGTGCCCTCGGCAAAAGTCGCGGACGGCCAAGCACAACTCGATGTCCAGCAGCTGTATCGCCTGGAACGCTCAACCGGCGCCTGCAATAGCCCGGACTTCCAGAAACTGATCCTGCAGGCCGGCGGTAATACGCCCAACTGGAGCGTCAAGGTCAGTGGCAACGGCATGGTGGTCGAGCGCGCCGGGCGGCCGGCCCTGGCCCTGCCCTACCTGGAAGAACAGCTGGGTGACGGGCGCTTTCATCTCAGCAGCGAAGCCAACAACCAGCGCGTCGAACTGTGGATCGCCCCCCAGCGCTGCGTCGACCCAAGTCGCCCCAGCGTCCAGCTCATGAGCGCCGAGTTGCGGGTCAACGATCAGGTACAACGTGGTTGTGCCTATTTTGGCGGCGCACGCAGCGACTGATTCGACGAGCTGCTGTTTTAGCCTCACTGGACAGTGCCTTTGCGGCTTATAATTGCCCGCTTGCAAACGCCTTGGCGCATTGGTGCGCCCGCGAACCGGATCCTGTCATGTTACGAATCACCGAACTCAAGCTGCCAATCGACCACCCCGAAGAAGACCTGCGCCCTGCCATCGTGCAACGCCTGGGCATCGCCAGTGATGAACTGCTCGATTTCACCTTGTTCAAGCGCAGCTACGATGCGCGGAAAAAGTCCACCGAACTGTGCTTCATCTACACCATCGACCTCAACCTGCGCGACGAGGCGAAGGTGCTGCAGGCGTTTGCCAATGACCGTAACGTCAACGCCGCACCGGACGTCAGCTACAAGGTTGTAGGCCATGCGCCACAAGACCTGAGCGAACGTCCGGTAGTCGTCGGTTTCGGCCCCTGCGGGATCTTCGCCGGGCTGCTGCTGGCGCAAATGGGCTTCAAGCCGATCATCCTCGAACGCGGCACTGAAGTACGCCAACGCACCAAGGACACCTGGGGCCTGTGGCGTAAAAATGTGCTCAACCCTGAGTCCAACGTGCAATTCGGCGAAGGCGGCGCGGGGACCTTCTCCGACGGCAAGCTCTACAGCCAGATCAAGGACCCCAAGCACCACGGTCGCAAGGTCCTGCACGAGTTCGTCAAGGCCGGTGCGCCGGAAGAGATTCTCTACGTCAGCAAGCCACACATCGGTACGTTCCGTCTGACGGGCGTGGTCGAAAACATGCGCGAGCAGATTCGCGCCCTCGGCGGCGAAGTGCGCTTCCAGCAACGAGTCACCGATGTATTGATCGAAGACGGCCAACTGACCGGCGTCGAGCTGGCCAGCGGCGAGCAGATTCACTCCCGCCACGTGATCCTCGCGCTGGGTCACAGCGCCCGCGATACCTTCCGCATGCTGCACGGTCGCGGTGTGTACATGGAAGCCAAGCCGTTCTCGGTGGGCTTCCGCATCGAGCACCCGCAGTCACTGATCGACAGCGCTCGCCTGGGTAAGTACGCCGGTCACCCGAAACTCGGTGCCGCCGACTACAAACTGGTGCACCACGCAAAAAACGGTCGTTCGGTCTACAGCTTCTGCATGTGCCCGGGCGGTACGGTAGTGGCCGCGACGTCCGAGCCGAACCGCGTCGTCACCAACGGCATGAGCCAGTACTCGCGTAACGAACGTAACGCGAACTCCGGGATTGTCGTGGGCATTACCCCGGAAGTCGATTATCCGGGCGGCCCGCTGGCCGGTATCGAGTTGCAGGAGCAGCTGGAATCCCACGCCTTTGTCCTCGGCGGTGGCAACTACGAAGCCCCGGCACAGTTGGTGGGTGATTTCATTGCCGGTAAACCGTCGACAGCCCTGGGCAGCGTCGAGCCGTCCTACAAGCCAGGTGTTGCCCTGGGCGACCTGGCGCTGGCGCTGCCGGCATTTGCTATCGAGGCCATCCGCGAAGCCCTGCCGGCCTTCGAGAAGCAGATTCGTGGCTACTCCCTGCACGATGCCGTGCTGACCGGGATCGAGACCCGCACCTCGTCGCCGCTGCGCATTACCCGCAACAACGAGTCGATGCAGAGCCTCAACGTCAAGGGCCTGTTCCCGGCCGGTGAAGGCGCTGGTTATGCCGGCGGGATTCTCTCGGCGGGTGTCGACGGGATCCGCATCGCTGAAGCCGTGGCCCGCGACATCCTCGGTCTACCGGCCTGAAACCTGGCACTGGCGTGACGGGTGCCCGCCCATCACGCCAGTGCCAACGCTTCAAATCCCTGCGCGCAACACATTGTCCGGCAACGGTTCACCGCGTTCGACGCTGGCGGCGACCGTCGCGATCAACCCATCCAACTCGTATCCCTGCGCCTTCAACCACTCCTGATCGTAATAGGTGGTCCCATAGCGTTCGCCGCTGTCGCACAGAATCGCCACGATCGAACCCGTTTCCCCATCCGCGATCATCTGCTGCGCTGCCACCAGGGCACCGATCAGATTGGTTCCGCTGGACCCTCCCACGTGCCGTCCCAGACGTTGCGCCAGATAATGCATGGCGGCCAGCGACAGAGCGTCAGGGACCTTGATCATGGCATCGATAACTTTCGGCAGGAACGACGCCTCGACCCTCGGACGGCCGATGCCCTCGATCCGCGAACCGCAATCCAGGCGCAGACTCGCATCGCCGCTCTGGTAATAGTCGAAGAACACCGAACGCTCGGCATCGGCGCACAGGACTCGGGTGCAATGCTGGCGATAGCGCACGTAACGCCCCAATGTTGCCGTGGTCCCGCCGGTACCTGGGCTTGAGATCAGCCAGCTCGGCTGAGGATGACGCTCAAAGCGCATCTGCTGGAAGATCGATTCGGCGATATTGTTGTTGGCACGCCAGTCGGTGGCGCGCTCGGCATAGGTGAACTGGTCGATGAAGTGCCCGCCGTGCTCACGGGCCAGGCGCTCGGACTCGGCGTAAATCTGTGTGGGATCCTCCACTAGGTGGGGCTTGCCTCCGTAGAACTCGATTTGTGCGATTTTTTCCCGGGAGGTGGTCGCCGGCATCACCGCAATAAACGGCAGGCCGAGCAAACGTGCGAAATAGGCCTCGGAAATCGCCGTCGAACCGCTGGACGCCTCGATCACCGGTGCTCCTGGCTTGAGCCAGCCATTGCACAGCGCGTACAAAAACAGCGACCGGGCCAGGCGGTGCTTGAGGCTGCCGGTAGGGTGACTGGACTCATCCTTGAAATACAACTCGATCCCCGGCAGACCCGGTAATGGCAGTGGAATCAGGTGCGTGTCGGCGCTGCGTTGGAAATCGGCTTCGATGATACGGATGGCTTCGCGGGCCCACTGTCGGCTGTCGCTCATGGCTGGGTTCTCGTTGACTCGAATGGGGCTGGCTTAATGCCCAAGCTTAGGAAAAAACCTACATAACTCACAGGTACAGCTGCGATTCAATACGCCAAGCAACTGCTAGGCTCTCTGCACCGCCGGTTGTAACGACATATAACAAAAAAGAATATAACTTTTGTTTTATCGTCTAACGGTACAGGTTAGGGTGTCCCACCTTTTGAATCCACAGATGGAGAGCGACTTTGCCTCTGCGTAGCACTTTCACGCGTTTCTTTCAGATGGAAGCTGCCAGCGGTCTGTTATTGATCGCTGCCGCCGTCCTTGCCCTGGTCATCAATAACTCGCCGTTGTCCTGGCTCTACACTGGCCTGCTGGACACCCCCGTGGTCGCCCAGATTGGCGCCCTGAAAATCGCCAAGCCGCTGTTGCTGTGGATCAACGATGGCCTGATGGCGCTGTTTTTCCTGCTGATTGGCCTGGAAGTGAAGCGCGAAGTACTCGACGGGCAACTGTCCAAGCCCTCGCAGATCGTCCTGCCCGGCGCTGCGGCTATTGGCGGTATGGTGGTGCCGGCGCTGATCTACTGGCTTCTCAACAAGGACAACCCGCCGGCGCTCAATGGCTGGGCCATTCCTACCGCCACAGACATTGCATTCGCCCTCGGCGTACTGGCCCTGCTGGGCAAGCGAGTACCGGTGTCGTTGAAACTGTTCCTGATGACCCTGGCCATCATCGATGACCTCGGTGCGATCATCATCATCGCGATTTTTTACTCCGGCGCCCTGTCAACCCTGTCCCTGGCATTGGCCGCTGCCTGTATCGCCGCCCTGATCGGGATGAACCGCGCGGGCGTGGTCAAGTTGGGGCCGTACATGATCATCGGCCTGATTCTCTGGGTCTGCGTGCTCAAGAGCGGTGTCCACGCCACACTGGCCGGTGTAACCCTGGCCTTCTGCATCCCGCTGCGCACGAAAAACGCCGAGCCTTCGCCACTCCAGACCCTGGAGCATGCGCTGCACCCCTGGGTGGCCTACGGCATCCTGCCGTTGTTCGCCTTCGCCAACGCCGGCCTTTCTCTTAGCGGCGTAACCCTCGAAAGCTTCACCCACGATGTGCCCATGGGCATCGCCGTCGGCCTGCTTCTGGGGAAAACCATCGGTGTCTTCGGCCTGACCTGGCTAGCGGTGAAAATCGGCATAGCCGCCCTGCCTCAAGGTGCCAACTGGGGCCAGGTGCTGGGCGTGGCGATTCTCTGCGGGATCGGCTTCACCATGAGCCTGTTCGTCGGCTCCCTGGCCTTTGAAGCCGGCAGCAGCGAATACGCGGGCATGGACCGCATGGGCATCCTGACCGGTTCGCTGTTTGCTGCGTTGATTGGTTATACGGTGATGGTCATGGCGAGTCGCAAGACCACGACAGCATAAGTCGCTCTGAACCGCTCCCCCAAAAACACAAAACCCCGACCAGTCACCTGATCGGGGTTTTGTTTTAACCGTCTGCGCTTAGTGGGAAACGCGGCTGGTGCCATCGACGGTGGAGATGCGTACGCGCTCGCCGACGCGGAACACTTCGTTCTCCTGAACCTGCTGCACGTAAGCACGCATGCTGCCGTCGTCTTCACGCACGGTGATTTCTACGCCCTGGGTACGGGTCAGGCCTTCTTCAGTGGCCGAGCCGATCAGACCACCAGCAACCGCACCGATGACCGCGGCAACGATGCTGCCTTTACCGCCCCCGATGGCGCTGCCACCAACGCCGCCAACCGCTGCACCCGCCAGGCCGCCGATTGGGGTCTTGGTGCCTTCGATCTTCACCGGACGCAGGGATTCGATGGTGCCCATGCGGACGGTCTGCACGCGACGCGCCTCATCACGGGAGTAGGAGTCGCCGGTCAGGCTGGACTGGCAACCCGTGAGCAACATCGCCATCGTCGAAAAGGAAGCAACCAGCAGAACAGACTTACGCATAGCATCAACTCCAAAGGACAAGTATTCATTAAACTCCGCAGCTTGACGCCTGTCACGGCGCCGCCGGGATAAAAGTGCTTTCATTCAGGCGCAGTACAGCGCCTGCCAGGGACTCAACACACAGTAGCGGCAAATTCCAGAACCTGCGCCACCGCCTCAAGGATTTCCATGGATTACTTCATCATTGTCGTCACCACCGCTGCCGGTCTGTACTTCCACTGGTGGTTGTACGTACGCATCAAGCGCTGGATGGATCGCGACCTGGCTCTGGCCATGGCTGGTAACGACGAACAGAAAAAAGCTTTCATGCTGCAACAACTGGAACGCGCCAGGCAGCAGAAAATCAAGCGTCGTGACCTGCAACAGTGGCTGGAGGCGGCCGCAGCCACCTACCCTGCCCGGTAGACTGCTCAGGGCGCCAGACGTTCACGGCTCCAGCGATCGCCGTGCAAGCGATAGTTCAGGCGATCGTGCAGTCGACTGGAGCGGCCCTGCCAGAACTCGATGCGCTCGGGCAGAAGGCGATAGCCCCCCCAATGCTCCGGGCAATGCGGCTGGCTCTCGCTGAAGCGCTGCTCGGTGGCCTTGAGCAGGCCCTCGAGCTCGGCACGATCGGCAATCACCCGGCTCTGTGGCGAGGCCCAAGCCCCCAGGCGGCTGCCCAACGGGCGCACCTGGTAATAGGCATCGGACTCCTGCGCACTGACCTTGACCACCCGCCCCTCGATCCGCACCTGACGCTCCAGCGTCGGCCAGAAGAACGTCATGGCGGCGAAGGGATTGACGGCCAATTGCTGGCCTTTGGCGCTTTCATAGTTGCTGAAGAAGGTAAAACCCTGCTCATCCAGCCCCTTTAGCAACAGGATCCGGCAATGCGGGCGACCGTCTGTATCCACCGTGGCCACGGTCATGGCGTTGGCTTCAACCGGAGGCTGCTCGGTTTTCACCGCCTCGGAGAACCATTGGTGGAACAGCGCGAACGGCTCATCCGGAGCCTGGGCTTCGGTCAAGCCATCGCGGGTGTAGTCGCGGCGCATATCAGCCAGAGCCTGGGTCATGGCGTTTTCCTTGTGCTGGAGCAATCAGTTAGCAGCTGTAGCCTTGGCTGGCACCGGTTTTTTCGCCGGGGTTGCGGTCTTGGCAGGCTGTTTTTTGGCTGACGCGGCTTTCTTTGCAGGCGCCTTCTTCGCCGGTGCAGCTTTTTTCGACGACGATGCTTTTTGATCAGCCAGGTCTGCTGCGGCAGGCTTGACGTCCTGAACCGCCACCATTTCCGCGACCGGCGGGGTTGGCGAGCTGTATTTGCTCAGCAGGGCCAGCATGGTGGTGCGTTGGGTCAGCATGATTTCAACACGACGGTTCAAGGCACGGCCCTGGGCGCTGTCGTTGGCCGCGCGCGGCATCAGGTCACCCATACCACGCAGCATCAGGCGATCACGCTTGAGGCCACCGAGGCTGAAGATCGAGGCCACGGAGGTAGCACGTTCCTTGCTCAACGCTTGAGTTGCCGGGGCGGCGCCCGTCGAGTCACCGTGACCGAGGACCAGTACGGAGGTCTTGGTATCGCCCTCTACCAGCTTGGCGATTCGGGTGAATGGGCCCAGGGTCGAAGGCAGCAGCATCGCTGGACGTTTCGGGTTGAAGGACTCATCGACAGGCACGACGACCACCAGTACGTTCTCGCGACGCTCAACGACCAGGCGCTTGTCCTGAACGGCACTGCGCAGGCGTGGCTCGTAGTCGTCGAGCCACGCCTGGGTGATTTTCGGATCCGGCATCGGTACATCCTTGATGTCGGCCTTGGTTACAGCCTTTGGCTGGTCGCTGAACGGCCACCACCATTTGCTTTCGGAGTCGGCCTTGGCGGCAGCGGCGGCAGCGCTGGTTGCCGCGATGGGTGCGGTCGGCGCTACGGCCTTGGTGTCGGCCACTGCTGGTTTGGCCGGGGTCTCGTCGGACGAGAACGGCCACCAGCTGCTGCCGCCCTCCTTCGCCTTGGCAACAGGTGCCGGGGTGCCGGCAGCCTTGTCCGCAGGAGCAGGAGCAGGAGCAGCCTTGGCGTCCGCTTTGACGTCAGGCTTGCTGGCGCCCTTGTCCGCGACCTTGTCGGAACCGGAACCGAATGACCACCAATGGCCACCGTCGGCATCATTTTGTGGAGTTTGTGCGCAACCAGTGATGGTGAGGCACAGTGCCAGAGTTAAAAATTTGTTCGGTGACATGAGATATCCACAAAATGAGATAAAAAGCTGTGGGTCTTGATGACCCGTCTGAACACACGCTCTGAAACATCAAAGGTCGTGGGGTTCCGTTCCACGACCTTCAGGCATCTTTTATCAAAAAAATGCGATACAGCAACCTTTTTACAGGCAATCGGCGAGAACTCGCACCAGCTTCTGCGCACGCGGGTCCATCAATACGTAAGGCCCCAGGGTATTGGTGACAAAACCAAAGGCCACATCGTACTCGGGATCGGCAAATCCGACCGATCCTCCTGCGCCCGGGTGACCAAAGGCACGAGCACCGAGGCCGAAAGTGGCATTTGCCACGTCCGGTTGATCCAGCATGCAACCCAGGCCAAAACGGGTCCGGGTCAGCAAGGTCTTGTCTTCGCCCAGGCTGTGCTCACGGGTGAGCTCCTCGAGCATTTCACTTTCCAGCAGACTGCCATCCAGCAGGCCGCTGTAGAAACCGGCCAAGCTGCGGGCATTGCCATGGCCATTGGCCGCTGGCTGCTGCATCCGTCGCCACTCCGGCTTGTTGGTGCTGGTCAGGATCGACGGCGGGTTGGTAAAGGCCCGTGTGCTCATGGCCTCCGGCTCGCGCATGGTCACCTGGAGCAAGCGCTGGGCCGCCGCATCGCCGAGGCTGCCTTTACCGCGCGCGATATGTGCGACACGGTGGAATTCTTCATCCGCCAGGCCGACATGGAAATCCAGACCCAATGGCCGGGCCACCCGGGCCACGATCGATTCGCCCGGCCCTCGGCCATCAGCTCGACGCAGCAGTTCGCCAATCAGCCAACCATAGGTGATGGCCGCATAACCGTGGCCTTCGCCCGGCGTCCACCAAGGCGCTTCGGCGGCCAGTGCGTCGACCATGGTCTGCCAGTCGTAGAGCGCCTCAGCTGGCAACAACCCGCGCAGGGCCGGCAAGCCAGCCTGGTGGCAAAGCAGTTGGCGCAGAGTCACTGACTCCTTGCCGGCTGCTGCGAATTCGGGCCAGTAGCGGGCCACCGGGGCATCGAGTTGCAACTTGCCTTCGGCGACCAGTTGCAAGGCTGTCACGGCCGTAAAGGTCTTGGTGCAGGAAAACAGATTGGCGATGGTGTCGCTGTGCCACGCCTGGTGGCCGTCCTTGTCTGCCGTACCGGCCCACAGGTCGATGACGGTCTCGCCACCCACCTGGATGCACAATGCCGCGCCACGCTCCTGGGAGTTGTCGAACAGCGCGGCAAAGGCCTCGTGCACCGCTTCGAATTTAAGTTCGTAATGACCCTGAATCTGCACCCGCCACTCCCCGGAAAAACGTTTCGCTTCAATGGCCGGCATTGTTCCAGCCTCCAAGGCTTTTGGGAACCCGCACAGGCTGGGCGGTTGTGCTGAACAACCGCGAATTTTGCTGATTAATGACCGTTTGCCGAATGCCCGCCCGGATGACCGCTTTGCCCCGGGGCATGGCCGTCTGGATGGCCTTTTTCGCCTTCGTTGGCCGCTCCCGCATTTGCCGCTTTTTCGACCTCGACCCTGGCAGCCTTTCCAAGCTGATCAAGGGCTTGCAGGTTAGCCTTGCGTACCCCGTCGACAAAGCCCTGGAACGGGATGTCGGTGATACCTACCAGGCCGAAATGGCCATTCTCACCGTCCAGCAGACGCCCGGTGACCGACTGATCCAGGTACTGGAACCAGTGCACGCCGACAATCGACGGTTCGCTGATGGCTTGCCTGAGGAAAGTGGCGTAGGCCGGGGCGCGATCTTCTTCCCTGGCCAACTCGGTCACGCCACCCCAGAACGGGCCGCGATCACGGGAGCCGAAGTTGAATTCGCTGATCAGCACCGGCTTGTCCAGCGCCTGGAGTTGAGCGAAGTCGTAGCCGTCCTGCGGCTTGAGCGTGTACATGTTGAAGCTCAGGACGTCGCAATACTGGGCACAGGATGCCACCGCCTCCGGGGTGCTGACGGCAAACCGGCCACCGAGCAGCAAGTGATTGGGTGCGTGCCATTTCAACGAGTCAGAAATGGTCTTGAAGTAGGTATCGGCGAATACCTTTTGGAAATACTTGAAGTCGGCCTCGATTTCCGGGTGCTGCGGATCAGGCAGCGGCGGCACGAAGCCCGGGTCTTCCATCAATTCCCAGGCCGGCAGGTCGATACCCCAGGCCTTGGATAGACCGGCCTGGTTACGGTACTTGTCGCGCAACTGTTTGAGAAAGGCGCGCTTGGCCGGGACGTCGGTGGTCATTTTCAAGGTGCCATAGGCCAGCGCGTAGCGAGCCTTGGGATCGTCGCCAGGACCGGCCCAGGCCAACTCATTGTCGGCGTAATAGCCAATCAACCAGGGATCGTCCCGGTGATCGCGGGCAGCGATGGCCACGGCACGTTCAGTGGCCATGGCAAAGCGCGGATCGAACGGATCGGGCATGCCGCCCCACCAGTCGTTGCCGGTGCTGATACTGGTGTAGTCACCGACAATCGACAGCGGCAAGGTGTAGGCCACGCGATCGCTCTGTCCCAGCGCCGGAGCGCTCCAGTTTCCGAGGGTGTTGAAGCCCCAGGCTTGCAGGCGATCGAGGGTATGTCCGGTCCAGCGCTTTTCGTCGAAAGCCGCTGGAGCGCAGGGAGTGCTATTGGCCTCAGCGGCGGGCTGCTCGGTCGGCGGCACAGTGGACACGACGCAAGGCTGAGCGTAGGTGCGCTGAAGGTTGGCACCATAAAAGTCATACCAGCGGCCGCTATTGAAACTGCGTCCGCGATCGACTCCGTTACCGCCACGGTTGTCGCTTTCACCGTAGTGACTGGCCAGCACCTCGCCGTCGCCAGGCAATGCCTCGAACATGCCCTCACGACCGGCAACATAGGTCTGGCTAGCATCGGCGGTCACCGCGTTGACCCCGAGCGAGTAGAACGGATGCCCCTCAGGCGTCACCAGGAACCAGCGGCCATCACGCTTCTCGGTGCGAAAGAAACCACTGGCCTTGAACGTCGGGCCCTGGCTCCAGCCGCCGAACTTGTCGAGGTCGTTGCGCTGGCGCTCGGCAAGCCAGGTTTTCAGTTGCTGTTGTTCCTTGCCGGCGGCTGCCTTGAGCTGGTCGTCGCTGGCAATTTTTTCCGGCCATTTGGCCCGAGTGGACTGACCATAGGCGTCCACCAACGAGCCATAAACGGCCTTGACCACCGATTCACCCTCCTGCACACCAAAGCGCTCGATCAGGATGCTTTGGGCTACCTTGGGTTGCTCCATCGACAGCGACACCGATACCACCTGACTGCGATCCAGTTCACCCTCGCTGCTGGCGAGCAGAATGCGCTGCCCGTCGACGGTCATCGGCATCGGCGGACCGGCCTTCATGCCCTGGCTCAATGGCGTACTCGGGATCAACGGCACCATCAAGGTTTGCGCAGGGCCCGCCGGCAGGTCGACACGGCTGACGAGGGTCTTGCCGTCATTACTCTGGATCGTCACATAGAGGGTCAACGCCCAGTTCATCGCGCTCTGCAGGCGCAGGGTCATGACTCCGGACTGCGACCAATCCCAGGCGCCGGTCTGCGGCGTCAGGCGCAAGGTCGGCCGGGCTGTTGGATTGAAGGTCACCCGCCGCAACACTTCACCCTCGGCCGTCTGTTCCGCGTTGGATTGCGGCAAGCTGGCATCCTGTGTCGCCACCTGGACCACATCGGCCGGGCGGACAAAGTTGAACAGCGTCTGCTGCCCGGTTGGTGCTGCCAGCAAGGGCGTGGCAAACATCAGGGCAAATACGGCGGGTAACGTACGGCGAATCATGAGAACCAGGTTCTCCCTAAGGCGAATGTGAGATCGGAGATAGGGGATAGACAACGCAGTGGGCGTTTTCGCCCACCTTGTCTCAAGAAATTTCGCGGCGGAACGGCGGCAGCGCATTGAGGATCGCTTTGCCATAGCGCTGAGTGACCAGGCGCCGGTCCAGCAGAGTGATGGTGCCGCGGTCCTCTTCAGTACGCAGCAGACGTCCGCAAGCCTGGACCAGCTTGAGCGAGGCGTCGGGCACCGAGATTTCCATGAACGGATTGCCACCCCGGGCTTCGATCCATTCCGCCAACGCCGCCTCGACCGGATCGTCCGGCACCGAGAACGGGATCTTGGCGATCACCACGTGTTCGCAGTAGGCGCCTGGCAAGTCGACCCCCTCGGCGAAACTGGCCAAGCCGAACAGCACGCTGGAATCGCCACCGTCGACCCGCGCCTTGTGCTTGTTCAGGGTTTCCTGTTTCGACAGGTTGCCCTGGATGAACACTTGCTTGCGCCAGTCGCGGTCCAGGCCGTCGAACACGTCCTGCATCTGTTTACGCGAGGAGAACAGCACCAGGGTGCCGCGCGAGCCTTCGACCAGTTCCGGCAAGTCACGAATGATCGCCGCGGTATGGGCCGCTGCATCACGGGGATCGGCGTTCAGGTTTGGCACCCGCAAGACACCGGCGTCGGCATGATGAAACGGGCTTGGCACCACCGCCGTCACGGCTTTTTTCGGCAGGCCGGCGCGCATGCGGAAACGCTCGAAGGTGCCCAGCGCGGTCAGGGTCGCCGACGTCACCAGGCAGCCATGTGCCACGTTCCACAGGCTGCGGCGCAGCATCTCTGCGGCAAGGATCGGGCTGGCGTTGACCTCGATGTCAAACAGCGAACCGCTTTCGGCCAGGGTCAACCAGCGTGCCATGGGCGGATTGTCTTCCGGGTCCTCAACCGTGAAGGCGGTCCATAGCTCCCAATTGCCCTGGGAGCGTGACAACAGGCTGCCGAACAGCGGATACCACTCTTCTGCCTGATTGCTGGCGATGCCGATGTTGACCTCGCCGTCCATGCCCTCCTTGAGCAATTCGGTCAGGCGGGTGAACAGGTCGGTCAGGCGGGCGAAGCCTTTCTTCAGCTCGATGCCCATTTCCCGCATGTGCTCGGGAACAACCCCGCCGACGAAGCGATGGCGTGGCCGCTCACGGCCCTCGACGTCTTCCCCGGGCTTGAAGTCGGCGACCTGCTCGCAGGCACTGAACATGAACTGTTGCTGGGTCTTGATCTCGCGCGCCAACTCCGGCACTTGCTCGATGAGCTTACCCAGATCACCCGGCAACGGATGTTGCGCGAGCAACTTGGTGAGATTCTTCGCGGTGGATTCCAGCCAGTCGGCGGTCGAGCGCAGGCGCGTGTAGTGGGCGAAGTGGCCGATGGCTTTGTCGGGCAGGTGGTGACCTTCGTCGAACACATAAATGGTGTCACGCGGGTCAGGCAGGACGGCGCCGCCGCCCAGCGCCAGGTCGGCGAGGACCATGTCATGGTTGGTGACGATCACGTCGACCTTGCCCATGCCTTCGCGTGCCTTATAAAAAGCGCACTGGCCGAAGTTCGGGCAATGGCGATTGGTACACTGGCTGTGGTCGGTGGTCAGGCGTGCCCAGTCGGCATCTTCCAGGGCTGTAGACCAACTGTCACGGTCGCCATCCCACTTATTGCCGGCAAGCTTCTCGATCATGCTGGTAAACAGCTTCTGACTGGCCTCGTCGACCTCGATCCGGAAACCTTCTTCTTCGAACAGCTGTGCGGTGGCGGTTTGCGCGTGGCCTTCCTGCAACAACATATCGAGCTTGGACAGGCACATGTAACGACCACGGCCCTTGGCCAGGGCGAAGCTGAAGTTAAGCCCGCTGTTGCGCATCAGGTCCGGCAGATCCTTGTAGACGATCTGCTCCTGCAAGGCGACGGTGGCGGTGGCAATCACCAGGCGTTTGCCGGCGGCCTTGGCGGTCGGAATCGCCGCTAGGCTGTAGGCCACGGTCTTGCCGGTACCCGTGCCGGCTTCCACGGCGACAATCGCCGGGTCGCCACTGCGCCGACCTTCGTCATCGGTGTCGATGTCACCGAGTACTTTGGCAATTTCGGCGATCATCAGGCGTTGGCCGTAGCGCGGCTTGAGGCTCTTGGCTTCGAGAAAACGCGAGTAGGCGCCCTGGATCGTGGTTTTGAGTTCAGTGCTGATCATGAATTGTCGGGCGCAAAAACGCTGGATAAATTTTCAGTAGTTTGAATCGGCCGCTATCATACCCCGCTAATCAATCCTGCGCAGGACGGAGTACCCCAATGACACTTTTCGCCTTCATTTATAGCATCCACGTGCTGGCGGCCCTGGTCTGGGTCGGCGGCATGTTCTTCGCCTGGATGGTCCTGCGCCCCGCCGCGGTCAAAGCGCTGGAAGGCCCGGCACGGCTGAAGTTGTGGGTCGAAGTGTTCCCGCGTTTTTTTGCCTGGGTCTGGGTCGCAGTCATCATTCTGCCGATCGGCGGCGTCGGCATGATCCACATGCGCTTCAATGGTTTTGAAACGGCCCCCCGCTACGTGCAGATCATGATGGGTTTGTATCTGGTGATGACCGCGCTGTTTATCCGGATCCAGGCGCTGCAGGTGCCGGAATTGCGCAAGGCGGTGCTGGCCGAAGACTGGGCAACGGGGGCCGCGACCCTGGGTGGGATTCGCCGTCTGGTGGGGATCAATTTGCTGATCGGCTTGCTGCTGGTGGCGATCGCCTCCGCACGGCCGATGTTTTAAGCATTCACCCGCCTCGCGCCCTGTGAGCGAGACGGGTGAGTAATGGCTACAGGCGCTGCACGGTCACCGAACCTGGAGCGCCAACCGGCCCAGGCTGACCCGCATCACCCGGGCGACCGCTCTTGCCGCCATCGGCGCGATACACCAGGCAGCCTTTGGACTTACCGCCCGCCCCGGCTTTGCCCCCAACACCGGGCAGGCCGCCGGCACCGCCCTGCACCTGCACCTTGATGCTCTGCTCGGCAAAGTCACGCGGCAGCTCCAGGCGCACCAGCGCTCCCGGCGCCCCGGCACGACCATCGCCGCCATTATCACCATCGGCACCCCGGCCCGCCGAGCCCCAGGTGCAGCCCGGCTCCTGGCCATTACCGCCGTCGAGCCCGACAAAACCCGGAGCGCCATCACCGCCGCGCGCATCCACCGACAGCTCAGGCGC
Source organism: Pseudomonas fluorescens (assembly GCF_019212185.1). Lineage (NCBI taxonomy): Bacteria > Pseudomonadati > Pseudomonadota > Gammaproteobacteria > Pseudomonadales > Pseudomonadaceae > Pseudomonas > Pseudomonas fluorescens. Next base: position 1,594,293 of record NZ_CP078138.1, on the reverse strand, counting down.
GTTCAACGAGACAATTCGCAGGTTCAGGTTACGCCCCGGACGTGCCGCCTTGAGGTAGGTACCCGGCGCCCCTCGGGAAGTGATCTGGCTGCCGCTCGCCAGCAACGCATGGCCGACGCTGATTTGCAGACTCTGCTCGCCTGGAACAATAGCGATTCGGGCGTCGCGCCCGAGGTGCAACTCCGTCACATTCAATTGGGTGACATTGGAGGGAATCAGCAAGGTGCCATTGTCCGCCACGTCCAGACGCTCCAGTTGCAAGGTGCTGGCGGTATTGGGCAGGCGCATCAGGGAATGACTTTCGACTGTCAGAACCTGCGCCATGGCCATTGGGCTGATCAGCGCAGCAAGCAGACAAAGTTTACGCATGGCGGGCCTCCGACGTGTCAGCACTGGCCATGCTCTTTATATGAAAGATGCCGAATAGCAGAACTTGCAGGCGATCGAGCCAGGGATGAGCGCGCGTTTTCAAGGTGCGATTGAACACCAGCACTTCCAACAGGTGGACCAGCAATAACACGCTGGAAACCAGATTGACCGCCAGATGGATCGGATCAGTGAATGGCTGCAACAGATTGACCACTGCCACCAACCAGAACACCAGCCCCGCACATTTGCCCAGCCCCCATAACACTTTCATACCCGCCCCCCCGAGGATCATTTTTCTTTGCGCGAACAGTAACGACTTCCACGCGGGGTACGCCAGAGGGCAACGAAAATTCTTCTGCAGCGCTCGATTTCGCCACCGGATCGACGCAGATCGCCAATCCGGCAGCGCCGATCAGCGACCGATCACCAACTCGACCCGACGGTTTTTCGCTCGACCTTCTTCACTCGCGTTATCCGCCACCGGCTGGCTTTCACCCATGCCCTGGCTGGTGAGTTTGTCAGGGGCCAGTCCCTGATTCAGCAGAAAGGCGGCGACACTGCTGGCGCGTCGCTCGGACAGCCCCTGGTTATAGGCATCGCTCCCTTGGCTATCGGTGTGACCCACTACCTTGATGCTCAGGACGTCGGCGCTTTTCAACTTGTCCATCAACGCCATCAGTTGTTCATGAGCGGCCGGCGTCAACTCCGCCGAATCGAAGGCGAACAACACATCGCCCTGGTCACTGAGGGTAATCACTTCACTGCTGGGTTCGACCGGTTTGACGCTGGGCGGGTACTGGGGGATCGGGCACCCGCGGTTGTCCACCGGTGTATTGGCCGGAGTATCGGGGCAGTGATCGCGACGGTCGAAGACGCCATCGCCATCTTCGTCGCCATCCTGTGCGTAGCAGATCAAGCCGCCGCTCAACAGACCGAGCGCCGCGCCACCTGCTGCCCAACCACCGCTTTCGATGGCGCCCAAGCCTCCGCCCACGAGTCCGCCAATGACGCTGCAGATCGGCCAGGTACGTTGATTGAGGGGGGCAGTGCCGTCGCTGTGGGTGGCGCAACCCGAGACCAGGCTGGCTAACAGAAGTACCGGTATTACGGTCCGTGCACGAACGCTCATGATGATTGCTCCTGTGTCACCGGCCGACACCGGTCACACAGGAGTAAAGACCCGCATCCGTGACTGTTCAAGCCACGGACGCAAGGAGCTAGCGGTTGATTTTGATTTCAGTACGACGATTCATCGCACGGCCGTCAGCGGTTTTGTTGTCCGCCACTGGCTGGCTTTCACCGGCGCCCTGCACCGAAACGAAGCTGGCACGTGGTACGCCTTCTTCGATCAGGTACTCGACCACCGAGTGCGCGCGTTTGTCCGAGAGTTTCTGGTTGTAGGCATCGCTGCCGACGCTGTCGGTATGCCCGGTCACGCTCAGTCGCGCCGAAGGTGCTTCCTGTTTCAGACGGGTCGCAATGGTCTCCAGTTTGGTTTTGTCGGCAGCGGTCAGCTTGGCCGAGTCGAACTGGAAGTGCACATCGCGGATGACAATGGTTTCTTCCTTAACTACGACGACCTCTTCAACTACCGGTTCGGGGGCCGGAGGGCAACCGTTGGCATCCACCTGTACGCCTTTCGGTGTGCCCGGGCACTTGTCGCGGCTGTCCGGAACGCCATCACCGTCTTCGTCACCATCGCCATGCACCCAGCAATAGGCGGCAGCCAAACCGCCTACGAACAGCGCGCCACCGCCGGCCCACGCCGAACTTTTCGTCGCGCCGAGACCGGCCCCGACCACGCCGCCCACCGCCGCACAGGTCGGCCAGTCGGTTTTCTGCAAACCTGCGCAACCAGTCAAGACACTGGTTAGCAGAACCAAGGGTAATGCTGTCCGAACTATGCTCATCGAGTTTTCTCCTGAGGGATCGGCATACGACCGATTCAAGCAGTAAAGACCCCAGTTTTAATATCCGCCAGCAATAGGCCATCCTCACGGGATCAGCCAATCACTCGCCTGCGCAACATCCAGTGCAAAGAGCCTCTAGGCCCAGGCGTTCGGGCAGGCTAGTCTCTGCAGTTCTGATTGAGGATCCTTGATGACCGCCGCAATTTCTTCGCGTACTCCCCAGCAGGCGCTGGCCGCCTTGCTCGATCGTTATGCACCCAAACGGCTCCTGCTGATTGGCGCTGACGACTTCCCGGCGCTGCAGGCGTTCCAAACCGCCCATCCCGATAGCGTGATCGTCCGCGCAGCCCCTGGCCCGCTGACAGCCGAGGTCGCCGCGCAGCGTTTCGACCTGGCACTGGCACTCGACTGCCTGGAGCATCTGCCCAAGCGCGACGGCCTCAACCTGCTGGGCGGCATCCGTAACCTCAATGCCAGCCGCATCGCGGTACTGGCCGACCTGGATGTCTGCCACTGGCAGGAAACCGACTTCTTTTCCCTGGCCCTGCAGGCCAGTGAACGCTTCCAGCGCGATCAGCAGGTATTGACCCTGTTCACCTATGATCTGCTTGAATACAAACAAGTCCCCGACTGGCTCAACTCTCGTTTCTGGGCCAATCCGCAGAATTTTGGAAAATACTGGTGGTAACCCAATGAGTACATCCATCTGCCCTTGCGGCAGCGGCACGCCACTCGATGCCTGCTGCGGGCATTATCACGCCGGGCATCCCGCACCCTGTGCCGAAGCACTGATGCGCTCACGCTACAGTGCCTACGTGCTGGGCCTGATCGACTATTTGGTGGCGACCACCCTGCCCGCCCAGCAATCCGGCCTGGATCGTCAGTCGATCAGCGACTGGAGCGCGCGCAGCACCTGGCTGGGCCTGGACGTGGAAAGCTCCGAAGTGCTCGGCGGTCAACCTGAACATGCCTTCGTCACGTTCACCGCACGCTGGCACGACAGCACCGGCGAGCACAGCCATCGCGAGCGCTCCTCGTTTGTGCAGAACGCTGGTCACTGGTACTTCATCGACCCCACCGTACCGCTCAAGACCGGACGCAACGACGCCTGCCCCTGCAACAGTGGACACAAATTCAAGAAGTGCTGCGCGGGGTATTTTCGCCTGACCGCATGAAGCACCGCAGCAGACAAAAGGAGTCGGACCATGTTCAGCCAGCGCCGCGTCTTGCGCACGATCAGCCTGCTCATGGCCCTGACTCTCAGTGGCTGCGCGTCCTGGTTCAGCGATGACGAACTCGATCCGCAGGTCCATCTGCTCAAAGTCGAAGTGGTGCGGGCCAAGCTGCTGGATCAGAAGTTCATGCTGTACTTTCGCATCGACAACCCCAACGACGACAGCCTGACCATCCGCGGCATGGAGTACCGCATTCACTTGAGCCAATTCCTGTTGGCTGAAGGCGAGACCGAACAATGGTTCAGTGTCGACCCCAAAAGCAGCAGTTATTTCCAGGTGCCGATCCGCACCAACCTCTGGCAACACCTGCGCGAGATGGTCAAGCTGCTGAAAAAACCCGACCAGCCCATCCCCTATCGTCTGGAAGGCACCTTGGAAACCGGATTATTCTTCGGCAAAGACGTGCACCTGTCCCATTATGGCGAGATAATTCCCGGCGATTTTATTCCGGAGTAACCTCGATGACCCAGCAACCCCACGTTCATGGCCCCGACTGCAACCACGACCATGACCATCACGACCACCATGATCACGACCACGGCCATGTACATGGCCCGAACTGTGGCCACGCCCATCAGGAGCCGGTACGTAACGCGCTGAAAGACGTGGGCCGCAACGACCCGTGCCCATGCGGCAACGGCAAGAAGTTCAAGAAGTGCCACGGCGCCTGATGCGCTGACACTTTATTGCAGGAACCTCAGACGACGTTCCTGCAACAACTCAGCAGCCGCCACGACCGTCGCGTATTCGCCATGCAAGTTGGCCAGCGACATGGCGTGGACCTCCTCGGCTGAACGTGGATTGCCAAAAAAATCTGCCTTGTCGAAGGTGTAGCAGGCGTCCTCGACCACCCAGGTGGCAAACCCCAGATTGCCCGCCGTGCGTGCGGTGGACTCCACCGAATTATTCGTCGCCACGCCGACCACGACCAACTGGGTAATTTCGCTCTCGCGTAATCCCTCTTCGAGTGCGGTCCCGCAGAACGCGTCCGGCACCTGCTTTTGCACCACCCACTCCCCGACCTGCGGCCTGAAGCGCTGCTGGAACTCCACCCCCGATTGCTGCGGCCAGAACACCGAGTCCGGTGAGCGCGACAGGTGCTGCACATGGATGACCGGTCGCCCCATGGCACGCCAATGCTCGAGCAGTTCGGCGATGCGCTCCTCAGCTTGCGGATTATTGCGCGGACCGAGTTTGGGGTGATGGATGCCCTGTTGCTGGTCGATCAAGATCAAGGCGCTGTTTGCCTGAGGATCCATGGCTGGGTTTTCTCCAAAAGGCAGGGAATTACCTACTTGAGCACCTTCATTAGTCCGAAGCAAGCTCGCCAGTGGTCTCAAATTCCGCGATTTATCGGACAAACCTCTAAATAACCCAGCCCGCCGCTTGCACGCCCCTCGGCCGCTGACTAACGTAGCGCCTTTATTCAGTACCCCGCCTCGGAGCTTTGCCATGGCCTCGCCAGCCCTTACACCTTTTCTTCCCCGGTTCGGCGTTGCCGCAGCAGTGGCCAGTGTGCTCAGCCTCAGCGGCTGCCAGAGCTGGAATGCACAAGACACACTGCCTCCGGCTTCCGGCGTGCAGCCACTCAAAGGCCTGGCGCAGAACGTGTCGGTACGCCGCAATGCCATGGGCATGCCGTTGATTGAAAGCAGCACCTTCCACGACGCGCTGTTCACCCTAGGCTATGTGCACGCCAGCGACCGTATCAACCAGATGGTCACCCTGCGCCTGCTGGCTCAGGGGCGCCTGGCGGAAATGTCCGGGGCGCAAATGCTCGATGCCGACCGTTACATGCGTGCGGTCAATCTGAAGAAAAGTGCCGATGAGCTGTACAAGGCCTCGTCGCCGCGTCTCAAGCGCTTCTTCGAGGTTTATGCACGCGGGATCAATGCCTACCTGTTCCGTTATCGCGACAAGCTGCCCGCCGATCTGGCCGCCACCGGCTACAAGCCGGAGTACTGGAAGCCCGAAGACTCGGCACTGATTTTCTGCCTGTTGAACTTCAGTCAGTCGGCCAACCTGCCTCAGGAAATCTCTGCGCTGATGATGGCGCAGAGCGTGACCAACGACAAGTTGGCCTGGCTGTCGCCCTCCTATCCGGACGAAAAACTGCCGGTGGCGGAAGCGGATAAACTGCAAGGGGTCAAACTCAACGGCAGCATTCCTGGTCTGGCTGAACTGGCCAGCGCCAATGAACAACTGGCCGGCTTGAATATCCTCGGTGGCACTGCCTCGAACAACTGGGCCATTGCCCCGCAACGCAGCCGCAGCGGCAAGAGTCTGCTGGCCGGCGATAGCCAGTTGCCGATTGGCGTGCCGTCGCTGTGGAGTTTCGTGCAGATCCGCGCGCCGAAGTACCAGGTTGCCGGGGCCACGATTGCCGGCTTGCCGATGGTGATGTCCGGCTTCAATGGCAAGGTGGCCTGGAGCATGGCGGCGGTCATGGGCGACAACCAGGACCTGTTCCTGGAGAAACTCAAACGCCAGGGCAACAGCCTGAGCTATGAAGCCGCCGGTAAATGGCAACCAGCGATGGTGCGCAACGAAACCTACTTCGTCAAAGGCCAGCGGCCGATTCGCGAAGTCATCTACGAAACCCGCCATGGCGCGCTGCTCAACAGTGCCCAAGTGGCAACGCCCGGCAACGGTTTCGGCCTGGCCCTGCAACTGCCGGACTTCAAGGACGACAAGAGCCTGGACGCGTTCTTCGATCTGTCCCGTGCGCAGAGCGTCGAAAAAGCCTCGGACGCCAGCCGTGAAATCCGCGCCATCTCGCTGAACATGCTGTTTGCCGATGCCAGCAATATTGGCTGGCAAGTCACCGGACGCTTCCCCAACCGCCGTGAAGGCGAAGGTCTGCTGCCCTCGCCCGGCTGGGAAGGTCGCTATGACTGGGATGGCTACGCCGACCCGATGCTCCACCCCTACGACCAGGATCCGGCCCAGGGTTGGCTCGGCACTGCCAACCAGCGAATCATCCCCCACGGCTACGGCATGCAGTTGTCCAATTCCTGGGCCGCACCGGAACGCGGCGAGCGCATCGCCGAACTGGCTGGCGCTGGCAAGCAGGACAGCCGCAGCATGATTGCCATGCAATACGACCAGACCACCGTGTTTGCCGCCAAGCTGAAGAAAATGTTCGAGGCGCCGGGTATGTCCCAGCCGCTGAAACAGGCCATCAATGCCCTGCCCGCTGCCGATGCCGCCAAAGCGCGTGAAGCCTTTAGCCGGCTGATGGCGTTTGACGGCAAACTCAGCCCGACCTCAACGGACGCTGCGATCTACCAACTGTTCCTGCAAGAAAGCATGAAACAGATTTTCCTCGACGAACTCGGACCGCAATCCAGCCCGGGCTGGAAGGCTTTTGTCGCCAACGGCACGCGTTCCTATTCGGCCCAGGCCGACCACCTGCTCGGTCGGGAAGACAGCCCGTTCTGGGATGACGTGCGCACACCGGCCAAAGAGGACAAACCGGCCATTCTCGCCCGCAGCCTGGCCGCCGCCATTTCCGTCGGTGAAAGCCAGATGGGCAGCGATCGCCGAGCCTGGCAATGGGGGAAACTGCACCGGTATGAGTGGAAAGATGCGCGCGCAAACACGGTACGCACTGCCACAGCCGCCGGCGGCGACCAGAGCACGTTGAATGCCGCGGCTTACGCTTGGGGTCAGGACTTCAACGTCACTCGAGTGCCGGGCATGCGTCTGATTGTCGATTTCGCCCAGGCTGAACCGCTGCTGGCTCAGAACGGCATCGGCCAGTCCGGCAATCCGGCGAGCCAGAACTACCTGAATAACATCGATCCATGGCTGAAAGCTCAGTACCAGAGTCTGCCCATGCAACCGCAGAACTTCGACAAGGTGTACGGCAAGACCCGCCTGACCCTGATACCGGGCAAGTAATGGCCCTATGCAAGGTCACCTGAGAGCAGATTAGCACCCGCATGGTGCAAGAAAAAATTCGTGCCCGATTCAGGGCACGAATGGGATGAGTACACACAAGGAATCAACTTTTAAAACGCTTGTTCGGGACTCTGGTTCGGAAATTGCTACTTTCATAAGGTCTTACGCTTTCCAGTAACAATAATTCTGCGCCACAAGCGCTCATATTGGTTCTTAGGGATTGAATAATGAAAAAAGCATTGCTGACCCTTTCCGCACTGGCATTGTGCATGGCTGCGGGTTCCGCGCTGGCCAAAGAGTACAAAGAACTGCGTTTTGGCGTTGATCCTTCCTATGCACCCTTTGAGTCCAAGGCCGCCGATGGCAGCCTGGTGGGTTTCGACATCGATCTGGGCAATGCGATCTGTGCCGAGTTGAAGGTCAAGTGCAAATGGGTCGAAAGCGATTTCGACGGCATGATCCCGGGCCTCAAGGCCAATAAATTCGACGGCGTGATCTCCTCCATGACGGTGACCCCGGCTCGCGAGAAGGTCATCGACTTCTCCAACGAACTGTTCTCCGGTCCTACGTCCTTCGTCTTCAAGAAAGGCTCGGGCCTGACTGAAGATACTGCGTCGCTCAAAGGCAAGACCGTCGGCTACGAGCAGGGCACCATCCAGGAAGCCTACGCCAAGGCCGTACTCGACAAGGCCGGGGTGAAAACCCAGGCTTACGCCAACCAGGACCAGGTCTACGCCGACCTGATTTCCGGACGCCTCGACGCGTCGATCCAGGACATGCTGCAAGCCGAACTGGGTTTCCTGAAGTCGCCACAAGGCGGTGACTACGAAGTCAGTAAGCCAGTCGATAGCCCGATGCTGCCAGCGAAAACGGCTGTCGGTATCTCGAAAGGTAACAAAGAGCTGAAGGCCCTCCTGGATAAAGGTATCAAAGCGTTACACGATGATGGCACCTACGCCACCATTCAAAAGAAACACTTCGGTGATTTGAATCTGTACAGCGGTAAATAACACCCGGCGCCCATCCCTGTGATGGGCGCTTTTTTTCCGTTATCAGGTCGTCGATCTTATGTTCGAACAACTTTTACAAACCCTGGGGCTCTCGGCGTTCAGCCTGAAGGGCTTTGGTCCGCTGTTGCTGCAAGGCACCTGGATGACCATTAAGTTATCGGTGCTGTCGTTGCTGGTGGCGGTGCTACTCGGCCTGCTGGGCGCCAGCGCCAAGCTCTCGGCCTCACGACTGCTGCGCGTTCCTGCCCAGTGCTACACCACGCTGATACGCGGCGTCCCCGACCTGGTGCTGATGCTGCTGATTTTCTACAGCCTGCAAACCTGGCTGACGTCCTTTACCGATTTCATGGAATGGGAATACATCGAGATCAACCCGTTCAGCGCCGGGGTCATCACCCTGGGCTTTATCTACGGCGCCTATTTCACCGAAACCTTTCGCGGCGCGATCCTTGCCGTTCCTCGCGGGCAAGTCGAAGCCGCTACCGCCTATGGCCTAAAGCGCGGGCAGCGCTTTCGCTTCGTGGTCTTTCCGCAGATGATGCGTTTCGCCCTGCCCGGTATCGGCAACAACTGGATGGTGATGCTCAAGGCCACCGCGCTGGTGTCGATCATCGGCCTGGCCGACCTGGTCAAGGCGGCCCAGGATGCCGGAAAGAGCACTTACCAACTGTTCTATTTCCTGGTGCTCGCGGCCTTGATCTACCTGCTCATCACCAGCGCTTCGAACTTTGTCCTGCGCCGGCTTGAACGCCGCTATGCCGCAGGCGCCCGGGAGGCCGTACGATGATTGAACTTCTGCAGGAGTATTGGCGACCGTTCCTGTACAGCGACGGTTACCACATGACCGGTCTGGCCATGACCATGTGGTTGCTCAGCGCTTCGATCTTCATTGGCTTCCTGGTGTCGATTCCGCTGTCGATCGCCCGGGTCTCATCGAAGTTCTACGTGCGTCTGCCGGTGCAGTTCTACACCTACCTGTTCCGCGGCACGCCGCTGTATATCCAGCTGCTGATTTGCTACACCGGGATCTACAGCCTGGCCGCCATTCGCGCGCAGCCAGTGCTCGATGCGTTCTTCCGTGACGCCATGAACTGCACCATCCTCGCTTTTGCCCTGAACACCTGCGCCTACACCACGGAGATCTTTGCCGGGGCGATTCGCAGCATGAATCACGGCGAAGTCGAGGCGGCCAAGGCCTATGGTCTGACCGGCTGGAAGCTGTATGCCTACGTGATCATGCCTTCGGCCCTGCGCCGCTCGTTGCCGTACTACAGCAACGAAGTGATCCTGATGCTGCACTCGACCACCGTGGCGTTCACCGCGACCATCCCGGACATTCTCAAAGTGGCGCGTGATGCCAACTCGGCGACCTTCCTGACTTTCCAGTCGTTCGGCATTGCCGCATTGATTTACCTGACCGTCACCTTTGCCCTGGTCGGCCTGTTCCGACTGGCCGAACGCCGCTGGCTGGCGTTCCTCGGTCCGACTCACTAACTACCGGTTTCAGGACACCCACGCACATGCGCCACCAGATTCATGACCTGCTTGCCCCGCTGCCAGGCACCGCCCGGCAGATCCACAGCTTTCACTTCGCTCCGGCCCAGGCCAACGGCAAGATCTACATCCAGTCCTCCCTGCATGCCGACGAACTGCCCGGCATGCTGGTGGCCTGGCATCTCAAGCAGCGCTTGGCCGAGCTTGAGGCCGCTGGCCGCTTGCGCAGTGAAATCGTGCTGGTGCCGGTGGCCAATCCGATCGGCCTGGAACAGGTGCTGATGGACGTGCCTCTGGGTCGCTACGAGCTGGAAAGCGGACAGAATTTCAATCGCTGGTTCGTCGACTTGAGCGAAGAAGTCGCTAACGAAATCGAGGGGCAACTCAGCGACGACCCGCAGCACAACCTGGTCCTGATTCGTCGCAGCCTGCGCCAGGCACTGGCACGGCATACGGCCAGTACGCAGTTGCAATCACAGCGCCTGACCTTGCAACGCCTGGCCTGCGACGCCGATATGGTGCTCGACCTGCATTGCGACTTCGAAGCCGTGACCCACCTGTACACCACCCCCGAGGCGTGGCCGCAGGTCGAACCTCTGGCGCGCTACATCGGTTCCAAAGCCAGCCTGCTTGCCACCGACTCCGGCGGTCAGTCGTTCGACGAATGTTTCACCCTGGTCTGGTGGCAATTGCAGGAGCGCTTCGGCGAGCATTTCAGTATTCCGCTGGGCAGTTTCTCGGTGACTGTCGAGTTGCGTGGCCAGGGGGACGTAAACCACGCATTGGCCAGCCACGACTGCCAGGCGCTGATCAATTACCTGATTGGCTTCGGCGCAATCGAAGGACAGCCCACGCCCCCGCCTGAACTGCCTTACCCAGCCACGCCACTGGCTGCGGTAGAACCGGTCGCCACACCGATTGGCGGCTTGCTGGTGTACCACGCGCGGCCGGGCGACTACCTGCAGGCCGGACAACTGATCGCCGAAATCATCGACCCGATCAGCGACCAGGTCACCCCGGTGCACTGCGCCAACGCCGGCCTGCTGTACGCCCGCTCGATCCGACGCATGGCCACTGCCGGCATGGTGATCGCCCATGTCGCCGGCCTTGAGGCTTACCGCACCGGCTACCTACTTTCGCCTTGAGGATGCTCGCTCCATGTACAAACTGACCATTGAAGGCCTGCACAAGTACTACGGCAGCCATGAAGTGCTGAAGGGTGTTTCGCTCAAGGCGAAAACCGGTGACGTGATCAGCCTGATCGGCGCCAGTGGTTCGGGCAAAAGTACTTTTTTGCGCTGCATCAACTTTCTCGAGCAGCCCAATGACGGCGCCATGAGCCTGGATGGCCAGGCCATCCGCATGATCAAGGACCACTCGGGCCTGCGCGTGGCCGACGAAGCCGAACTGCAACGAATTCGCACCCGCCTGGCCATGGTCTTCCAGCACTTCAACCTGTGGAGCCACATGACCGTGCTGGAAAATATCAGCATGGCTCCACGTCGAGTGCTGGGGGTGAGCAAAAAGGACGCCGAAGATCGCGCTCGCCGCTATCTGGACAAAGTCGGCCTCGCGGCGCGCGTGGCTGACCAATACCCCGCATTTCTTTCTGGCGGCCAACAGCAGCGTGTGGCAATCGCCCGCGCGCTGGCCATGGAGCCGGAAGTCATGCTGTTCGACGAACCGACTTCGGCCCTCGACCCGGAACTGGTGGGGGAAGTGCTCAAGGTGATTCAGGGGCTGGCGGAGGAAGGCCGGACGATGATCATGGTGACCCATGAAATGAGTTTCGCTCGCAAGGTATCGAATCAGGTGCTGTTTCTGCACCACGGACTGGTAGAGGAAGAAGGAACGCCTGAAGAGGTGTTGGGTAATCCGAAAAGTGAGCGCTTGAAACAGTTTCTCAGCGGCAACCTGAAGTAGCTGAGGTCTCGAATCCGCGGGAACAGTCCGGCTGTTCCCGCGCATCGCCCGTGGTTAGCCTGGAACGCTAAGCGTCAGTTGAAAGGCCCCGTTTTCCACTGCAACACCATCTGCATCGATGCCGCTGAACTCGCCCGTGAATTGCCCTTCAGCGTCGATCGTCAGCTTCAATGCACCCTGCGGATACAGTTCCGCCTCGGAGTTGTCCGTTACATGGACAATCGAGGGTAATCCGATTTGAAGTTGGTATTCACCCGTCACGATGTCTGCCGGGAGGTAGACATAGAACCCTTCGCGCTGATCGTTCACCGCTTCAATGCAGTGGACACCGCCCCGACTGAAGTAATTGAGACCTTCTTTCAGCCGAAACTCCAGGCGGTTTTCGGCGCTGCCGATATCCGCATGAAAAAAACCCGGTCGATTTGCACCCATTGGAAATTCCTTTTTCATTGACTGGCTGGATAACCGTTCGCCCCCGTCACAGCGGAACGCTGGGCGAGCAACCGCGCGATCAAATCACGGACCGGTCAGGCAAAGGTTTCAACGGCAGACACAGGTATTTCCAATAATGACTGTTAAATATTAGGCGACAGGCGCAGGAGGCGGTTCGTCCGGCAGAGTCGGCTCGCCTGGCTCGGTGGGTTGTTCGTTGGGGGTGTCGGGGTCAGGTTGACCGGGGATTCCGCCAGCCTGAAACATGGACGGATGAGCCAGCAACGACCAGGCCATGATGCCCACTTGGTTGGGCTCGAGCCTCGCGAGTTCGGCGCTGATTTTCGAATCAATTTTCATTGGGTACTCCTGGACATGGGCTGGATCCGCCTTGCGCGAATCACAGCAGTGCACTCAATAGAGTCTACGCCCGCCCAGGAATTCCCTCATTCGGTCAGACGACTGACTCAGGTGCGCGGCAGGGTCACGCCACGCTGGCCCTGGTACTTGCCACCGCGGTCCTTGTAGGACACTTCACACTGCTCGTCGGATTCGAAGAACAGCATCTGCGCCACGCCTTCGTTCGCATAGATCTTCGCCGGGAGGGTGGTAGTGTTGGAAAACTCCAGGGTCACGTGACCTTCCCACTCAGGTTCCAACGGCGTGACGTTGACGATAATGCCACAGCGGGCATAGGTGCTCTTGCCCAGGCAAATCGTCAGTACATTGCGCGGAATACGGAAGAATTCGACGGTTCGGGCCAGGGCGAAAGAGTTCGGCGGAATGATGCAGACATCGCTCTTGACGTCGACAAAGCTCTTCTCGTCGAAATTCTTCGGATCGACTGTGGCCGAATTGATGTTGGTGAACACCTTGAATTCATCGGCGCAGCGCACGTCGTAGCCGTAGCTCGATACACCGAAAGAGATCAATCGATCAGCGCCTTCGCCACGCATCTGACGCTCCACGAAGGGCTCGATCATGCCGTGCTCTTGCGCCATGCGGCGAATCCACTTGTCCGATTTGATGCTCATGGCGGGTGTCCTGAATAGCGAGGTGGAAAAATTCTGTCCGGCATCTTACCGGGGCGCGCCGTCGGGTTCAAAGACCGGGGGCGGATAAATCACTGATCCTGGCGATATCCACTACCGTGCGTCATCCAGCTCACCGTCAGTCACGAAAACCGAGAAACCTTAGCAAAGACCATTGGCACGTTACGGAAAAAGGGTTAAGGTGGCGCCACTGTGCTGCTTGTGTCACTGAGAATCTCTACACGATATGTTGAATTTCGATCCAACCATCTACAAGAATTTTTCCTGCTCTTTGCACTCAGTCTCGGCCAGGGTTCTTCCTGAGTCGCAGTTATCTTTGTTCAAGGAGTTACACCATGTCTAATCGCCAAACCGGTACCGTTAAGTGGTTCAACGATGAAAAAGGCTTCGGCTTCATCACTCCACAATCCGGTGACGACCTGTTCGTTCACTTCAAAGCTATCCAATCCGACGGCTTCAAAAGCCTGAAAGAAGGCCAACAGGTTTCTTTCATCGCTACCCGCGGTCAGAAAGGCATGCAAGCTGAAGAAGTTCAAGTTATCTAACTTGTCCTGATTTAGTAAAAAGCCCCACCGTCAAACGTGGGGCTTTTTTGTGCCTGTGTGTTTTGTCCGGCGGGAGGCTTTCGCCCCCCCCTGCCCCTTACCAGGTAACGCCGAATCCTGCGGTATAGCGAGTCTTGCTGAAGTCTGCGTCCTCGGAACCGCTGACAATATCGCGTTCAGCCTTGAGATTGAGCGATGCCCAGTCCGTGACCTTGTAGCGCAAGCCCATTTCCGCATCGAGGGCGAAATCCGCCACACCCGAGAGCGGCTTACCCACCTCGCCATTGGTGAAGAACTCCACTGACTTACCCATCAGGTAACGGTTGTAGTCCCACTTCATCGCCAACGAATAGAAGTTGTCCTTGCCGCCATCCGCGTATTCATAGTCAGTGCGATTGAGCAGCGAACCCAGCGAGAACGCTCCCAACTCGTCATCCCAGAACTGATACCCCGGACCGGTACCGACGGTACGCTGGCGAGCCAGGTCCTCGACCTTGTCACGCTTGTAGGTCAAACGCCCCTGCCAGAACCACTGATCAGTGATAAACCGGTCCAGGGCATACTCAGCGCGCCAGTTATCGGTGGTGACTTCTTCGTCCTGGAACTCACGGTTGTATTCCCCTTCCGCGGTATGACGCCATTTGCCATGGCGGGCAGAGGTTTTGAAGTCGATGTCGTAGTCATCGGTGTCTTTTTCCGCCCGCTGGTAATCCAGGGCGATATCAACATTGCCTTTCCACACGAGGTCTTCGACCACTGGCTTGGGCTTGAGGATCTGCTGGATGCTCGCCAATTCCACGGTCTTCGGCGCCTCTCCATTGGCCAGCGTGACCTTGCCTTCATCGGCAGGCTGCAGGGCCTTGGCTTTTTCACCGGTGTAAGCATCCTGCTTGACCAGCAACTCCTGATCACTCTCCAGTGTCTTGACCTGCTTCCAGTCGATGGGAATCGCACCGGCGTACTCGGTCTGGATCAGCAATTTGCCGCCGTCAAACAGCTTGATCTTGCCGCTCAGGCGATCGCCATTCTTCAACCAGACGGTATCCCCGAATGCGGGAGTGCAGGCACTTATGACGGCAAGGCAGAGCAAGGTTCTAGACAACATAAGCAAAGAAGGGACTCAAGTTTGCGAAAAAAAGGCGGCATTATCCCCATGGAGAACGCCTGAGCAAGCACTGACCGAGGTATTCGTAATGAGTTCATTTATCATTGACTCGACGGCGCACCACCTTATTAACGGTACTGCGCCCTTAAGCAAGGAAACCCGGACGTGAGCGAGAACGAGCCCGAACCCCAGGACCCGGCACAAATCCGCCGAACGGCACTCTACCTGACCCTGGCCCAAGTGCCGGAGGGCAAGGTGGTGAGTTATGGCCAACTGGCCGAAATGGCCGGCCTGGGCCGCGCAGCGCGCTGGGTCGGGCGCACGCTGAGCCAACTGCCCGGCGACAGCACCTTACCCTGGCACCGCGTGCTCGGTGCCGGTGGGCGCATCAGCCTGCCCGTGGGCACTCCTTCAGGCGACGAACAACGGGCACGCTTGCGCCTGGAAGGCATCAGTATCCTGAACAATCGTGTTGATATTCAGCGTCATGGCTGGCGTCCGGTAGAGCACAGCGGTTAGAGTGCGCGCTTTGTTTCCGTAATTTTGAGGCAGACTCCAGCCCATGCCCCGTAAAACCTGGCGCGCCGCGCTCGCCGCATATGCCAGCCCCTCGACGCTTGTGCTGTTGTTGCTGGGTTTCGCCGCCGGCCTGCCGTACATGCTGGTGTTTTCAACGCTTTCCGTCTGGTTACGTGAGGCCGGTGTGGCCCGCGAAACCATTGGTTATGCCAGCCTGATCGGCCTGGCCTATGCATTCAAATGGGTATGGTCACCCCTGCTCGACCAATGGCGCCTGCCGTTACTTGGCAAACTCGGTCGACGACGCTCATGGCTGGTACTCTCCCAGGGCCTGGTGATTCTCGGTCTGGTCGGCATGGGATTCTGCGATCCGCAAAAACATCTGTCGTGGCTGATTGCGATTGCCGTCGTGGTGGCCTTTGCCTCGGCCACCCAGGATATCGCCGTCGACGCCTACCGCCTGGAAATCGCCGACGACACCCGCCAGGCGGCGCTGGCCGCCAGCTACATGTCCGGCTACCGGGTCGCGGCTCTGCTGGCAACTGCAGGAGCGCTGTTCTTCGCCGAGGGCTTCGGTTCCACCGGTTTCAACTACCAGCACTCGGCATGGACCGGCACCTACGCGCTGTTCGGCCTGTTGATGGTTCCGGCGCTGCTGACCAGTTTTTTCATGCGCGAGCCGCCAGTACCCCTGCGCACTCAACTGTCTGCCGGACGCTACAGCTTTGTGCATCAACTGGCGTCGGTGTTCGTGCTGATCGTGCTGCTGGTGTCACTGCCGGCGATGTTCACCCAGCTCTATAACACCGACTTCGCCAGCGTCCTGTTCGGCGATGCCAGCCCCCTCGACCTGCTGCTGGAAGACCGCGCCTTCCTGCGCGCAATTCTCTATGTAACCTTGACTGCCATGTGCCTGTCCGCCATGGGCCGTCGCGGCCTGGCACCGGTCCTGACGCCGGTCAACGACTTTGTCATGCGTTACCGCTGGCAGGCGCTGCTGCTGCTCGGCCTGATCGCCACCTACCGCATGTCCGACACGGTCATGGGCGTCATGGCCAACGTGTTCTACATCGACCTGGGCTTTACCAAGGACCAGATTGCCGGGGTCAGCAAGATCTTCGGCCTGATCATGACTCTGGTTGGCGCTGGCATGGGCGGCCTGCTGATCGTGCGCTTTGGCATCCTGCCGATTCTGTTTATCGGTGGCGCCGCCTCCGCCGCGACCAATATCCTGTTCGTGATGCTCGCCGACATGGGCGCCAACCTGCAGATGCTGATCGTCACCATTTCCCTGGACAACTTCAGTTCCGGCCTGGCGACTTCAGCGTTCGTGGCCTACCTGTCGAGCCTGACCAACCTGAAGTTTTCCGCTACTCAATACGCCCTGCTCAGCTCGATCATGCTCCTGCTGCCGCGCCTTATCGGCGGTTACACCGGGGTCATGGTGGAAAAATTCGGCTACCACAATTTCTTCATCATCACCGCCTTCCTCGGCGTACCGACGCTGATCCTGATCGCCATTCACTGGTACCAGGAAAGCCGTCGCGAAGGCCCGACGCCCACGCCTGAACCCGTGGCGAGCGGCAAGGCCATCGAAGAATCCTGAAGCACCCCGGGCGCAGGGCATTGCCCGCCCCGGACCACTGCGCCAGCCACACGCCTGTACGTCAGCGGCTCTCGCCGGTACACTGCTCCGTCATTTCTAGTCATCAGCAACCGACAACGGCCTACCATGCGCACCAGTCAATTTTTGCTCGCCACACAGAAAGAAACGCCTTCCGACGCGGTTGTCGTCAGCCATCAGCTGATGCTGCGTGCCGGCATGATCCGCAAACTCGCCTCGGGCCTGTACACCTGGCTGCCCATGGGCTTGCGAGTGATGCGCAAGGTGGAAGCCGTCGTTCGCGAAGAAATGAACGCCGCCGGCTCGCTTGAAGTGTTGATGCCGAGCACTCAACCGGCTGAGCTGTGGCAGGAATCCGGACGCTGGGAAGAATACGGCCCTGAACTGCTGCGTTTCAAAGACCGCCATGGTCGCGACTTCTGCGCGGGCCCGACCCACGAAGAAGTGATCACCGACCTGATGCGCAACGAGTTGAGCAGCTACAAACAGCTGCCGATCAACCTGTACCAGATCCAGACCAAATTCCGTGACGAAATCCGCCCACGTTTCGGCTTGATGCGTGGCCGCGAATTCATCATGAAGGACGCCTACTCCTTCCACGCCGATCAGGCATCGCTTCAGGTCACTTACGACCGCATGCATGAAGCCTATTGCAACGTGTTCTCGCGCCTGGGCCTGAAATACCGCCCAGTGGAAGCGGACAACGGCTCCATTGGCGGCGCTGGCTCCCACGAGTTCCACGTCCTGGCCGAGTCTGGTGAAGACGACATCGTCTTCAGCAACGGCTCCGACTACGCAGCGAACATCGAGAAAGCCGAAGCCGTACCACGGGAAACGTCGCGCCCTGCGCCGGCCGAAGAGCTGCGCCTGGTCGATACCCCAGACACCAAGACCATTGCCGCGCTGGTGGAAAAATTCAATCTGCCGATTGAAAAGACCATCAAGACCCTGATCGTCCACGCCGAAGAGCCAGGCAAGTTGATTGCCCTGATCATTCGTGGCGACCACGAACTCAACGAAATCAAGGCCGCCCAGCAGCCTGGCGTTGCCAGCCCGCTGGTCATGGCCTCGGATGCCGAACTGCGTGACGCCATCGGTGCCGGCGCCGGCTCCCTCGGCCCGCTGAACCTGCCACTGCCGATCATCATCGACCGCTCGGTCGAGCTGATGAGCGACTTCGGTATCGGCGCCAACATCGACGACAAGCACTACTTTGGCGTCAACTGGGAACGCGACCTGCCGGTTCCAACCGTGGCCGACCTGCGAAATGTCGTCGCCGGCGATCCAAGCCCGGACGGCAAGGGCACCCTGGAAATCAAGCGCGGCATCGAAGTCGGGCACATCTTCCAGCTGGGCAACAAGTACAGCAAGGCGATGAAGTGCGAAGTACTGGGCGAGAACGGCAAGCCAGTGACCCTGGAAATGGGTTGCTACGGCATCGGCGTGTCCCGCGTAGTGGCTGCTGCCATCGAGCAGAACAACGACGAGAAAGGGATCATCTGGAGCGACACCCTCGCACCTTTCCAGATTGCCCTGGTGCCATTGCGCTACGAAACCGAACTGGTACGCGAAGCCACCGACAAGCTGTACGCAGAACTGACTGCCGCCGGCTTCGAAGTGTTGCTGGATGACCGCGACAAGAAAACCAGCCCGGGCATCAAGTTCGCGGACATGGAGCTGATTGGCATTCCGCACCGGATCGTGGTCAGCGACCGCGGCCTTGCCGATGGCAACCTGGAGTACAAGAGCCGTACCGAGGCCGAGCCGCAAGCGCTGCCGGTCGCTGAGGTACTGTCGTTCCTGCAGGCTCGTATCCGCCGCTGAAACCAGATAGAGACGTCATGTTCAAGCGAAACACCTTAAACCTCGGTGGTGCCGCCCTGTGCGGCACCCTGTTGCTCAGCGGCTGTGCCAACCACATGTCACAACGCAGCGAACACGAGGAGCGCATCGAGCGCAAACTGCTCGATCACAGCCTGCAGATCGATGTCGGTGAGCCTAAGGTGCTTGAGCTGCCGCAACGCCGGGTACGGATTCACGAACAGAAGACCTTTGAGGTCACCGAGTTCGAAGTCACCCGCCGCTACGATCGCTACACGCCGTACCAACCCTGGCGGGAGGTCTACGAGATCCCGCTGGGCGCGGTTGCCGTCGTGGCCGGGGTCGGTGCCAATGTGGTCAACGTATTTGCCCTCGGCAACCTGCCGGACAGCGTCACCAAGGACTGGATCAGCTACGGCTTTGCCGGGCTCAACCCGTTCATGAACGTGCAGTCCCATGGTCGCGCGCAACAGAACCTGGCGGGCATCGATGAAGTCGAGCGTGACAAGCGCACGGAATACTCGAGCCTGCCCTGGAGCGAGCGTCCGGTCGAAGTCAAGACCGGTAAGCAGACCTTCGAGCTGACCACAGATCGTAATGGTGTGTTACGCCTGAACCTGCTCGACAGCCCGTTTTCCGAGCATGACCTGAGCCGCCTCAGCAAATTGCAGATCAGCGTTGCCGACGCCCAGGACGACGTTCACGTTGACTCGTCCCTGGCCATCAGCAGCGGCCTGCGCGGCAAGTTGCTGGAAGCCCACGAACTGATCTACGACGACCTCGAAGATGACGAAGTGAGCCAATGGGTGCATCGGGTCAAGCGCCTGTCGGAGCTGGGCCTGGAGGAAGAAGCCAGCGAACTGGAACAGAGCCTGATCGAATTGACCCGCAACGATCCCGAGTTGCAGAGTGAATTCCTCAAGTCGCTGACCAGGGATGCCGGACGCCTGGTGGCGGACCCTGGCGTCAATTGAGTCTCTGAAACCTCGTGCCTGCGGGCGCGAGGCCTTGCCGCCCGACTAACGGCTGAACAGATCCAACTGTTCAAACCCGCCGCGCAAATCCTGCAAGCGCACCCCAATCCCCAGCAATCGCACTGGCTTGCCGCCCCGATTGAACGCCTGCGTCAGCAACAGTTGATAGCTGCCCAGATCCCGACCCGCCCCGGCCTGCTCAAGTGTGGTCTGGGTAAAGTCATGGAATTTCACTTTGACGAAGGGTTTCCCCGGACGATAACTGCTGTCGATACGCGCCATGCGACCGTTCAGAGTCTCCAGTAGCTCGGGCAGCTTATCGAGGCAACTGACCAAATCGGGCAGATCGACATCGTAGGTATTCTCCACACTGATTGATTGACGTCGGCTGTCGTTTTGTACCTGCCGCTCATCTATCCCACGGGCCAGGCCCCATAAACGCTCGCCGAAGCTGCCGAATTCGCGCACCAACGCCAACTTGCTCCAGTCGCGCAGTTGCAAACAATCGGCAATTCCCAGCCGTGACAGTTTGTCCGCCGTGACCTTGCCCACACCGTGCAGCTTGCTGACGGGCAAATGCGAGACGAAATCTTCGACCTGATCCGGCGTGATCACGTACAAACCATTGGGTTTCTTCCAGTCACTGGCGATCTTCGCCAGGAATTTGTTAGGCGCCACGCCCGCCGAGACGGTGATGTGCAACTGATTGGAAACCCGGCGTCGGATATCCTGGGCAATACGCGTGGCGCTGCCGTTGAAATGACTGCTTTCTGACACATCAAGGTAAGCCTCATCCAGCGACAACGGCTCGATGAGATCGGTGTAGTCGCGAAAGATCCCCTGGATTTCCTTTGACGCTTCACGATAAGCGTCCATCCGCGGCTTGACGATTACCAGGTCCGGGCACAGCTTAAGCGCGTGACGCGATGACATAGCCGACCGCACGCCATAAGCTCTCGCCTCATAGTTGCAGGTTGCAATCACCCCACGCCGGTCCGCCGACCCGCCCACCGCCAGTGGTTTGCTGGCGAGCGTCGGATCGTCACGCATCTCGATGGCGGCATAAAAACAGTCGCAGTCGACGTGGATGATTTTGCGTTGCGTCATATAAGGCGGTGTTCGATGAAGGAAAAAGGACTTTCAACCGTCGGACTGTCAGTATCTCACTCACACCTGTATATAGCACCAGTGCTTTTCAGGTTTCTACAAAGCGCCTGAATGACCTGTCTTGAAATTTATTTTATTAATCGGGATTTCACCTTCGATAGAGCTGAAAGCCTTACGTGGCAAGCCCTGCAGCCCTGATGGTGATCCACGATAGAGTGCTAACTGATTGAACAGGAACAGATTTTTCGCAATAAGCAGTTGACACTCACGCTTTCCTCTGTAGAATGCCGACACACAGACGCGGGATGGAGCAGTCTGGTAGCTCGTCGGGCTCATAACCCGAAGGTCGTCGGTTCAAATCCGGCTCCCGCAACCAAACATCAAAAAAGGCTACTCGAAAGAGTGGCCTTTTTTGTGCGCGCGTATTTTTTACAACCAGATGAAATCTCGTTGAACATCCGCGACTTAGCTCAACGGTGAGGGTCGCGATGAGGAATGTAGGTTAATTTGAACTAATGTTCGATTAACGGTTGACACCCTCGCGATCCTCTGTAGAATGCCGCCTCACAGACGCGGGATGGAGCAGTCTGGTAGCTCGTCGGGCTCATAACCCGAAGGTCGTCGGTTCAAATCCGGCTCCCGCAACCAAACATCAAAAAAGGCTACTCGAAAGAGTGGCCTTTTTTGTATCCGTAGAAAAATCCTTTCGTAACAAAGGCCTGGCATGGTGCTGCGTAGCTTCGCCACCCTCCCCGATTCTTCAGATCAGGCTATGCTCCCTCAAGACTTGATTGCGCCATGACGCACAACGCTCAATGATAAGCGTCCGTACTTGTAACTATTTTTTTCTACAGGGATTGGTAACTTGGCTGGATACCCCCATCCTGTCGCGCACAATCCAAGAGGTGATTGATGCGCGCCAACTCGTCTGATTCACAAGACACCGCTACAGCGAACCAACCGATCACAGCCACTCGCCTGCACTGGCTGGATCTGCTCAGCAAATACCGCCAGCCCATTGGCCTGGCCGTCACCCTGCTGCTGTTCGCCATCGCTCTGATCGCTTGTCGCCATCTCTTGAGCGAGCTGGACCTGTACGCCCTCCACGACTCGATCCTCGAAGTGCCGCAACCGGCATTGCTGGGAGCGTTGGTTGCGACCATCGTCGGCTTCATCATCCTGCTCGGCTATGAGTGGTCGGCCTCGCGCTATGCCAACGCCAACCTGCCACCGCGCAGCCTGATGCTCGGCGGGTTCACCGCCTTTGCCATCGGCAATGCCATAGGCCTGTCCCTTCTATCCGGTGGATCGGTACGCTACCGCCTATATGCACGACACGGACTGGGGGCTTCGGAAGTTGCCCACATGACCCTGTTTGCCAGCCTTTCGCTGGGGTGCGCCCTGCCCCCGCTGGCAGCACTGGCAACTTTGAGCAACCTGCCCGCAGCATCAGCCGCCCTGCATTTATCTGAAGCGCTACTGGGAGGCATTGCAATTGCCGTGCTCCTGCTCTGCGCGGCACTGGCTATCGGCATCTATCGTCGGCGCCTGCCCGAGCAACCGTATGCGGACAACCTGCTGGTGCGTGTCGGTCGCCGCACCCTGCGCCTGCCAGGACGTCGGCTGACATTCCTGCAACTGATCATCACCGCTCTGGATGTCGCGGCCGCGGCCACCGTGCTCTATCTACTGCTGCCCGAGGCGCCGCCGTTCGGTGCGTTCCTGCTGGTCTATCTGTTGGCCCTGGCGGCGGGTGTGCTCAGTCATGTGCCAGGCGGTGTCGGGGTCTTCGAAGCGATTTTGCTCGCAGCCTTCGCTGACAAACTCGGCGCAGCGCCGCTGGCCGCTGCGCTGCTGCTGTATCGCCTGATCTATGTGATCCTGCCGATGCTGGTGGCCTGCGTACTGCTGCTGATCAATGAAGCCCAGCGTCTGTTCAACACTCGGGAATCGCTGCGGACCGCTTCCGGCCTCGCGGCTCCGGTATTGGCCGTGCTGGTGTTTCTGTCTGGCGTGGTATTGCTGTTCTCTGGCGCGACACCGGAGATCGACACTCGCCTGGAGCACATCGGCTTTCTGATCCCACATCGACTGATCGACGCCTCGCACTTCGGCGCCAGCTTGATTGGGGTGCTGTGCCTATTGCTGGCCCAGGGTCTGCGGCGACGCCTGTCGGCGGCCTGGATCCTGACGACTGTACTGCTACTGACCGGCGCCCTACTTTCACTGCTCAAGGGTTTCGATTGGGAAGAAGCCAGCCTGCTGATCCTCACCGCCAGCCTGTTGGCAATCTTCCGCAGCTCGTTCTACCGCCCTAGCCGTTTGACCGAGCTGCCGTTTTCGCCGCTGTACCTGGTCGCCAGTGTCTGCGTCCTCGCCGCCTCGATTTGGCTGCTGCTGTTCGCCTATCAGGATGTGCCCTACAGCCATCAACTGTGGTGGCAGTTCACCCTGGATTCCGACGCACCACGCGGCTTGCGCTCGCTGCTCGGGGCCGCGGTACTGCTGGTGGTGGTGTCACTGACCTGGCTGCTGCGCACGGCACGTCCCGCCATTGATCTGCCGGATGCGACCGACCTGGAAAAAGCCCGAAAGATTCTCATGGCTTCGGCGCAACCCGACGGCGGCCTGGCCCTGACCGGTGACAAGGCGCTGTTGTTTCATCCCAACGATGACGCCTTTCTGATGTATGCGCGTCGTGGACGCAGCCTCGTCGCCCTGTACGACCCGATCGGCCAGCCGCAGCATCGCGCGGAAATGATCTGGCAGTTCCGCGACCTCTGCGATCTGCACCATGCACGACCGGTGTTTTATCAGGTGCGTGCCGAGAACCTGCCCTACTACATGGACATCGGCCTGACCGCCATCAAGCTCGGCGAAGAAGCCCGGGTCGACCTGGTGCGCTTCGACCTCGAAGCCAAGGGCAAGGAGATGAAAGACCTGCGCTACACCTGGAACCGTGGCACCCGCGATGGCCTGTCGCTGGAGATCCATGAGCCCGGCCAGGCGCCGATGGATGAGCTGAAAGTCATTTCCGATGCCTGGCTCACAGGGAAGAACGTTCGCGAGAAAGGCTTCTCCCTCGGTCGCTTCAGCGATGACTACCTGAAGCATTTCCGCATCGCGATCATTCGTTTCGAAGGACGCCCAGTGGCCTTCGCCAACCTGCTCGAGACCTACAGCCATGACCTGGCCAGCCTCGACCTGATGCGCGCGCACCCGGACGCCCCCAAGTTGACCATGGAATTCATGATGGTCGGCCTGATTCAGCATTATAAGAACCATGGTTACGCACGTTTCAGTCTGGGCATGGTGCCACTGTCGGGCTTGCAACCCCGTCGCGGCGCCCCGTTGACCCAGCGCCTCGGCTCGATGGTGTTTCGCCGGGGTGAGCAGCTCTACAACTTCCAGGGGC
The DNA here is from genome assembly GCF_019212185.1 of Pseudomonas fluorescens. NCBI lineage: Bacteria > Pseudomonadati > Pseudomonadota > Gammaproteobacteria > Pseudomonadales > Pseudomonadaceae > Pseudomonas > Pseudomonas fluorescens. Next base: position 1,569,855 of record NZ_CP078138.1, on the reverse strand, counting down.
TGCGTCGCTTCAAGGATAAATTCCAGCCTGACTGGGAACCCCGTTATATGGCCGTGCCCGCCGGACTGGATCCGCTGGTGGCACTGGCCGACACCGCCGCCTTGATCGCAGGCGGCTTGACTGGATTGGTGAAACGCTGATGATTCAACGCACCTGGCGGTATGTATTGGCCACTCTGGTGGCACTGGCTGTGATCCTCGGTGGTGGCTATTGGTACTGGAACCGTCCGGCGCCGCAGCCCACCCTGGAACTGCTGACCCCCACCGACGGCGCGCCCATGACCCGCGTCGTTCCGGGCACCAAGGCACGCGCCCAAGTGGTGGTGGCGGTCAACGAAGAACAGAAACTCAGCGACACCCAACTGCTGACCCTCAGCCGTGCCGGCTCGGCGCAGATAGTCCAGGTGATTCTGCCCAAGGACTGCATGCTGCAAGGCCGTGCCCTGCAATCAGCACTCCGGCAGTTGCAAGGCCCGGCGACCCTGGTCAGCGGCATTGGTCCGGGCGCGGTACTGGCCTGGCGCTGGCTGGCCGAACAGAAAGACGACAAATCCCAGGCAGTCTCGGTCGACCTCGCCCTGGAAAAACCCGGCTGTACCCACCTGCTGCCCAAAAGCGCCGCCCACGGCCACTGGCTGGTGGCCTGGAACGACAATCCGGACGACACCAGCGCTGGCTTCGTACGCGACCAGACCAATGCCGAAACCAGCATCAGCGACTATGACATCAACCTGCCGCAGGTCTTGAATAACGAACTGCGCAAGATCCTTGTCGGAGCCGACAAGGGCAATGGCGGGCTGAACATTCCAGTGGTCGAAGTGCCCGCCGGCCAAGCCAAGGATACTGTCACCCTGTTCCTCTCCGGTGACGGCGGCTGGCGCGACCTGGACCGCGACGTCGCCGGCGAGATGGCCAAGATTGGCTACCCTGTGGTGGGCATCGACACCCTGCGCTACTACTGGCAACACAAAAGCCCCGAGCAGAGCGCCATCGATCTGGCTGAATTGATGCAGCACTACCGGCAGAAATGGGGCACCAAGCGCTTCATCCTGACCGGCTACTCGTTCGGTGCCGATGTCCTGCCAGCCATCTACAACCGCCTGGCGGAGTCGGAGCAGCAACGCGTCGACGCAATTATCCTGCTGGCCTTCGCCCGCACCGGCAGTTTTGAGATCGAAGTCGAAGGCTGGCTCGGCAACGCCGGCAAGGAAGCCGCCACCGGCCCGGAAATGGCCAAGCTGCCTGCCGCCAAAGTGGTGTGCATCTACGGCGAAGAAGAGGCCGATGAAAGCGGCTGCACCGACAAGACAGCCGTCGGCGAAGCCATGAAGCTGCCAGGCGGCCACCACTTCGACGAAAACTATCCGGCCCTGGCCCAGCGCCTGGTGGACATCATCGTCAAGCGCCAGGCTGCGGCGAAGGTGGCTGAAGAGTGAGTTGAATTGCCTGTACGGAAAAGCCCTCGTTACCGGTGAGTAACGGGGGCTTTTTTATGGTTAAGCGCCTGGGCATATCAAGATTCAATTTAGCCAGCGTTGCAATGCAATATCGGATGACGCCCTACGACCTTGTAGGCACACTCCGATTCTCGTTCGTGGGCACTTTGCCGCCTGGGAACCGAGCACACCGTCTGAATGATCGAGGCGTGACCTTGGCGTGCCCTATGGGAGTGGAAGCCCGACCGCTCCCATAGGAAACCTGCCCTACATCTCCACCTGCGTCCCCAACTCAATCACCCGATTCAGCGGCAGATTGAAAAAGCGCAAATTGCCATTGGCATTCTTCAACATGAACGCGAACAGCGCCTCACGCCAACGCGCCATACCTTCGAGCTTCGAAGCGATCACTGTCTCGCGACTCAGGAAGTAAGTGGTGCGCATCGGACTGAAGTCCAGTTCGGCGAGGTGGCACAGTTTCAAGGCTTGCGGCACGTCAGGCTCATCGGTGAAGCCGAAATGCAGGATCACCCGGAAGAACCCTTCGCCGTAGGAATCAACCTCGAAACGTCGGCTTGGCGGTACTCGCGGGATGTCTTCATACACCACAGTTAACAGCACCACCTGCTCGTGCAACACCTGGTTATGCAGCAGGTTGTGCAACAGCGCATGGGGCACTGCGTCCGGGCGCGCGCTGAGAAACACCGCGGTGCCTTGCACCCGGTGAGGAGGCTGGACGGCGATACTGCTGATGAAAATCGGCAGCGGCAGCCCCCCCTCGTCGATACGCTCGATCAGCAACTGCTTGCCACGCTTCCAGGTGGTCATCAGCACAAACAGGGCCAGGCCAGCGATCACCGGGAAGGCCCCGCCCTGGAAGATTTTCGGCACGTTAGCAGCGAAGTACAGACCATCCACCAACAGGAAGCCGACCAGTACCGGGACCGCAAGAATCGGTGGCCACTTCCACAGCAGCAGCATCACCGCCGACACCAGGATGGTGGTCATCAGCATGGTGCCGGTCACCGCCACGCCATAGGCCGAAGCCAAGGCACCGGACGACTCGAAACCGAGCACCAGCAGGATCACGCCGACCATCAGCGACCAGTTCACCGCGCCGATGTAGATCTGTCCCTGTTCAGCGCTGGAGGTGTGCTGAATGTGCATGCGCGGGATGTAGCCCAACTGGATCGCCTGGCGGGTCAGGGAGAATGCTCCGGAGATGACCGCCTGGGAGGCAATCACTGTTGCCAGGGTCGACAGGCCGACCAGCGGCAGCAAGGCCCATTCCGGCGCCAACAGGTAGAACGGGTTGCGCGCCGCCTGCGGGTCGCCCAATAGCAATGCGCCCTGGCCAAAATAATTCAGCACCAGCGCCGGCAGCACCAGGATGAACCAGGCGCGAGCGATTGGTTTGCGGCCGAAGTGGCCCATGTCGGCGTACAGCGCTTCGGCTCCGGTCAACGCCAGCACCACCGCGCCGAGAATCGCTACCCCCATGCCCGGGTGCACGATGAAAAAGCGCACGGCCCACATCGGGTTTATCGCATGTAACACTTCAGGGTACTGAAGGATGCCGTAGACCCCCAGCGCACCCAGGACAACAAACCAGGTCACCATGATCGGACCGAACAGGATGCCGATTCGCGCGGTGCCATGGCTCTGAATCAGAAACAGCGCCACCAGCACCACCAGCGACAGCGGCACCACCCAATGGTCGATGCCATCAAAGGCCAGGCCCAGCCCCTCGATCGCCGAAAGTACGGAAATCGCCGGGGTGATCATGCTGTCGCCATAAAACAGCGCGGCACCGATCAAGCCACAAACCACCAGCAGCGTACGCAGCCGCGCATGCCCGGCCGCCGCACTGCGAGCCAGCGCAGTCAGGGCCATGATTCCGCCTTCGCCCTGGTTATCGGCGCGCAGGACAAACATCATGTACTTGATCGACACCACCCAGATCAGTGACCAGAAGATCAGCGCCAGAATCCCCAGCACACCGTCGTGGGTGACCGGTACGCCATAACCGCCGGAAAACACTTCCTTGAGGGTGTACAGCGGGCTCGTGCCGATATCGCCATAGACCACACCCACCGCCGCCACCAGCATGCCGATCGGCTTGGCGGCCGAATGCTCGGCGCCCGTTGCCTGACTACTTGCCTGACCCATCCACCACCCCTACTACCCAGACCGGACCGCTTCGCGAGAAGCCCTATACTTTGACGTGCAGCATGCGCTGTTTTACTTGTTGTTACAGACGTTTCATTGACTCAAAAAAATCACTGAGGCCTAACGGCGCGAAGCATAGCGCAGCACTCGTCGTATTTCCCTGCATAAAGCTGGTCAAGTGCGTCGACCATCGCTAGAATTGCGCACTTTTTGATCAGAGGCGCGCCAAGCGTCCGTCTGTCGCCTTGCCCACCTGCGGCTGGAGGCGTCACCAAACACCGAGGTTAGACATGTCCACCACTCCTGCGTCGGCCAACCCCAAGGTTGGCTTCGTCTCTCTGGGTTGCCCAAAAGCCTTGGTCGACTCCGAGCGCATCCTCACCCAACTGCGTATGGAAGGCTATGACGTCGTGTCCACCTATCAGGACGCGGATGTCGTGGTGGTCAACACCTGCGGCTTCATCGACTCGGCCAAGGCCGAATCGCTGGAAGTGATCGGTGAAGCGATCAAGGAAAACGGCAAGGTCATCGTGACCGGCTGCATGGGCGTCGAGGAAGGCAACATCCGTGACGTGCACCCAAGCGTGCTGGCCGTCACCGGTCCGCAGCAGTACGAGCAAGTGGTCAACGCCGTGCACGAAGTCGTGCCGCCACGCCAGGACCACAATCCGCTGATCGACCTGGTGCCGCCGCAAGGCATCAAGCTGACCCCGCGCCACTACGCCTACCTGAAGATTTCCGAAGGCTGCAACCACAGCTGCAGCTTCTGCATCATCCCATCGATGCGCGGCAAGCTGGTGAGCCGTCCGGTCGGTGACGTGCTCGATGAAGCCCAGCGCCTGGTCAAATCCGGCGTCAAAGAGCTGCTGGTGATCTCCCAGGACACCAGCGCCTACGGCGTCGACGTGAAATACCGCACCGGCTTCTGGAACGGCGCGCCGGTGAAAACCCGCATGACCGAACTCTGTGAAGCGCTGAGCACCCTCGGCGTCTGGGTCCGTCTGCACTACGTCTACCCGTACCCGCACGTTGACGAACTGATCCCGCTGATGGCCGCCGGCAAGATCCTGCCGTACCTGGACATCCCGTTCCAGCACGCCAGCCCGAAAGTGCTGAAGTCGATGAAACGCCCCGCGTTCGAAGACAAGACCCTGGCGCGGATCAAGAACTGGCGCGAAATCTGCCCGGACCTGATCATTCGCTCGACGTTCATCGTCGGCTTCCCCGGCGAAACCGAAGAAGACTTCCAGTACCTGCTGGACTGGCTGACCGAAGCCCAGCTCGACCGCGTCGGCTGCTTCCAGTACTCGCCCGTCGAAGGCGCACCGGCCAATGATCTGAACCTGGACATCGTCCCGGACGACGTCAAGCAGGATCGTTGGGAGCGCTTCATGGCTCACCAGCAGGCAATCAGCTCGGCGCGCCTGCAAATGCGCATCGGCCGTGAAATCGAAGTACTGGTGGACGAAGTCGACGAGCAAGGCGCTGTAGGCCGCTGCTTCTTCGATGCCCCGGAAATCGACGGCAACGTGTTCATCGATAACGGCAGCAACCTCAAGCCAGGCGACAAAGTCTGGTGCAAGGTCACCGACGCCGATGAGTACGACCTCTGGGCCGAACAGATCTAACCAGCACAAGCCCCTGCGGGAGCAGGCCGGGCGGCGCTCCGCTGCTCGCGAATTGCGCTGAAGCCGAAAAGCCTCGCTCATTTCAAAATGATGCGGGGCTTTTTTACAGCTATCGTTTTCTACAGCCAATGGATTTGATCTCACGGACAGCAAAAGGAACAGGTGGGCATGCGCCATCATTCGGTCATCCATACACCGAAACACAGTGACTACGAAGAACTGACCCAGGTCTGGGAAGCGTCGGTGCGCGCTACTCACAACTTTTTGCCAGACAGCTACATCGAACTGCTGAAAAACCTGGTGCTGACGCGCTACCTGGACGCCGTGATGCTGATCTGCACTCGCGACCGGCAACATCGCATCACCGGGTTCGCTGGCGTGGCGGCGGGCAAGATCGAGATGCTGTTCATCGCCCCGCAGCATCGCGGCGAGGGCTTGGGTAAACAGTTGCTGCACTACGCCATGCAACATTTGAATGCCGATGAGCTGGACGTCAATGAGCAAAATCCTCAGGCCCTGGGCTTCTATTTCAAGCAGGGCTTCGAAGTCATCGGACGCTCGGAAGTCGACGGTATGGGCCAGCCTTATCCTTTGCTGCACATGCGTTTGAAACAGCCCCACCAACAGGTCGGGCGCGGCTAAAAGCCACACAAGACAAATCGCCCCGCGATTAACCGGCGCGGGGCAGGTACAATGTCTCCCCCCTTTTTGTTACGGCCCTGTCATGACTGACCCGATTCGTCTTTCCAAACGCCTCATCGAGCTTGTCGGCTGCTCCCGTCGGGAGGCTGAGCTGTTCATTGAAGGCGGCTGGGTGACCGTCGACGGTGAAGTGATTGATGAGCCGCAGTTCAAGGTCGGCGAGCAGAAAGTCGCGCTCGACCCCGAGGCCAAGGCCACGGTGCCGGAGCCCGTGACCCTGCTGCTGCACGCGCCAGCCGGCATCGATGTCGAGAATGCCCAGCAATTGCTGAGCCCCGACACCCTGAGCGAAGAACACCGCTTCAGCAAACGCCCGCTCAAGGGTCACTTCCTGCGCCTGAGCGCCAGTGCCGACCTGCAGGCCAACGCCAGCGGTCTGCTGGTGTTCACTCAGGACTGGAAAGTCCTGCGCAAACTGACGGCTGACGCCAGCAAGATCGAACAGGAGTACGTGGTCGAAGTCGAAGGCGAAATGGTCGCCCACGGCCTCAACCGCCTGAACCACGGCCTGAGCTACAAAGGCAAGGAACTGCCGGCGGTCAAGGCCAGCTGGCAGAACGAAAACCGCCTGCGCTTCGCGATGAAGAACCCGCAACCCGGGATCATCGCCCTGCTCTGCCAGGCAGTCGGCCTCAAGGTCGTTGCCATCCGCCGCATCCGTATCGGCGGAGTTTCCATTGGCAAGGTTCCGGCAGGACAATGGCGTTACCTGTCCGCCAAAGAGAAATTCTGAGGCCGCCACCCATTTCGGCGTAGCCGGCACCGGCAACGCCCACCGCTGAATGATCAGGACTGCACACATGATTCACAACGACGTACTGCGCAGCGTGCGCTACATGCTCGATATCAGCGACAACAAGGTCGTCGAGATCATCAAGCTCGGCGGCATGGATGTCACTAAAGACGACCTCGTGACCTACCTCAAGAAGGACGAGGAAGAAGGCTTTGTGTTCTGCCCCGACGAGGTCATGGCGCACTTTCTCGACGGTCTGGTGATCTTCAAGCGCGGCAAGGACGAAAGCCGTCCGCCGCAGCCAATCGAAACGCCGGTGACCAACAACATCATTCTGAAGAAGCTGCGGGTTGCTTTCGAACTGAAGGAAGACGACATGCACGCGATCCTCAAGGCGGCCGACTTCCCAGTCTCCAAGCCAGAACTGAGCGCGCTGTTCCGCAAGTTCGGCCACACCAACTACCGCCCGTGCGGCGACCAGTTGCTGCGTAACTTCCTTAAAGGCTTGACCCTGCGCGTCCGCCCACAGTAAGCCCCTCGCCGTCCCCGGGCTGCACATGCCGCTTGGGGCCTGGCCTTATGGCCAGCCATTACGCAAAAAAATAGTGGCTCCGCATCGGGCGACTGACGGCTAGGGTGTAATGACCCTCAGCCCCCAGGATTCGCCATGCATCCCTATTTCTCACTGCAAGGCCGCACCGCCCTGATCACCGGCGGCACCCGCGGTATAGGCAAAATGATCGCCAAAGCCTTCGTCGAAGCCGGCGCGACCGTATACGTCTGCGCTCGCGATGCCGAGGCCTGCCAACAGACCGCCGACGAGTTGAGCACCCTGGGCCGCTGCCATGCCGTGGCCGCCAACCTCGCCAGCGAAGAAGGCGTGGCCCAACTGGTCGAGCGCCTGGACAAACAACTGAGCCACCTGGACATTCTGGTCAACAACGCGGGCACCACCTGGGGGGCGCCGCTGGAGAGCTATCCAGTCAAGGGATGGGAAAAGGTCATGCAGTTGAATGTGACGGCGGTCTTTACCTGTATCCAGCAATTCCTGCCGCTGCTGCGCAAAGCCGGCTCGGCTGCCAACCCGGCGCGCATTATCAACATCGGTTCAGTCGCCGGGATTTCATCGTTCGGCGAACAGGCCTACGCCTACGGTCCGAGCAAGGCGGCCCTGCACCAACTGTCGCGGATCCTCGCCCGCGAACTGGTCAGCCAGCACATCAACGTCAATGTGATTGCTCCGGGGCGTTTTCCGAGCAAAATGACCCAGCATATCGGCAACGACGAGCATGCCCTGGCCGAGGACACGGCGCTGATCCCGATGAAACGCTGGGGCCGCGAAGAAGAAATGGCCGCCCTGGCGATCAGCCTGGCGAGCACCGCCGGGGCCTACATGACCGGGAACATCATCCCGCTGGATGGTGGGTTCAGTCTCTAGATCGGGACGCGCTCATCGCGAGCAGGCTGGCTCCCAAAGGGGCCTGCGCTGCGCAGGAGAGCCAATGTGGGAGCGAGCCTGCTCGCGATGGCGGCTTGACTGACTCACACGGGTTATCATGCCCACCCAATCTGGCCTTTCGACCCCATCATGACCTACAGCGTTTCCCCCATCGGCTTCGTGCGCTCCTGCTTCAAGGAGAAGTTCGCCATCCCACGCCAGCCCCAACTGGCCCCGGCCGCGCGGGGCATTCTGGAGTTGGTCGCCCCCTTTGACCAGGGTGACGCGGTGCAGGGCCTGGAACAGGTCAGTCATGTCTGGCTGCTGTTCCTGTTTCACCAGGCGCTGGAAGACAAACCACGGCTCAAGGTCCGCCCGCCGCGCCTAGGGGGCAACAAGTCCATGGGCGTGTTTGCTACCCGCGCCACCCACCGCCCGAATGGCATCGGCCAGTCAGTGGTCAAGCTGGACAAAGTCGAAGCCAATCGCCTGTGGATTTCCGGCATCGATCTGCTGGACGGCACCCCGGTCATCGACATCAAGCCCTATGTGCCCTATGCCGACGTAATCCCCGAGGCCGCCAACCACATCGCCAGCGCCGCGCCGCAGTTGATCGCTGTGCAGTGGACGGACAGCGCGCTGGAGCAGGCTCATAGTCACGCACAGCGCCTCGACGAGCCTCTGGCGGCCCTGATCGAGCAATGCTTGGCACAAGACCCACGTCCGGCGTACCAGACGCCTACAGCGGAAAGGGAATATGGTGCGCAATTCTGGGATCTGGACGTACGCTGGCACTATCCCTCGCCAGAACTGATCCGGGTGCTGGAAGTCATTCCGGCAAAAGCCTGACCCCTGAAACGACTGTGGGAGCCAATTGGCTCCCACAGGTCCTACCATCATCAGTCGATTACTTCTCGACGAATGCCCGCTCGATCAGGTAATCGCCTGGCTCACGCATACGCGGCGAAACCTTCAGACCGAAGCTATTCAGCACTTCGCTGGTCTCATCGAGCATGCTCGGGCTGCCGCACAGCATGGCGCGGTCGTCCTGCGGGTTGATCGGCGGTAGGCCGATGTCGCTGAACAGTTTGCCGCTGCGCATCAGGTCGGTCAGGCGGCCTTCGTTCTCGAACGGCTCGCGGGTAACGGTTGGGTAGTAGATCAGCTTGTCACGCAGGGCCTCGCCGAAGAACTCGTTCTGCGGCAGGTGCTCGGTGATGAATTCGCGGTAGGCGACTTCGTTGACGTAGCGTACACCGTGGCACAGGATCACTTTTTCGAAACGCTCGTAGGTTTCCGGATCCTGGATCACGCTCATAAATGGCGCCAGGCCAGTACCGGTGCTGAGCAGGTACAGATGTTTGCCGGGCTTGAGGTCGTCCAGCACCAGCGTGCCCGTAGGCTTCTTGCTGATGATGATCTCGTCACCTTCCTTCAGGTGCTGCAACTGGGAAGTCAGCGGACCGTCGGGCACCTTGATGCTGAAGAACTCCAGATGCTCTTCCCAGTTCGGGCTGGCAATCGAGTAAGCGCGCATAAGCGGGCGGCCGTTGGGCTGTTGCAGGCCGATCATCACGAACTGGCCGTTCTCGAAGCGCAGGCCCGGGTCACGGGTGCACTTGAAGCTGAACAGAGTGTCATTCCAGTGATGGACACTGAGGACACGCTCGTGGTTCATGTTGCTCATGTACGGGGAACTCCTGGAGATTTATCTGCACATGCTCTGCGAAAAATGAGCGGCCGTGCGCAATTGCATCGCATTCTAATGGCAGCCACAATATCTGTTAACTGAATTATTAAGATAAGGGTTATCGGTTATATCGATATGCGATTTACTTTACGTCAACTGCAAGTCTTCGTCGCCGTCGCCCAACAAGAGAGCGTGTCGCGGGCTGCCGGCCTGCTCAATCTCTCGCAGTCGGCCGCCAGCACCTCCATCACCGAACTCGAGCGCCAATCGAGCTGCCAATTGTTCGATCGGGCGGGCAAGCGTCTGAGCCTCAATGCCCTGGGTAAACAACTGCTGCCTCAAGCTGTAGCCCTGCTGGACCAGGCCAAGGAAATCGAAGACCTGCTCAACGGCAAGTCCGGATTTGGCTCACTGGCGGTCGGTGCGACGCTGACCATTGGTAATTACCTGGCGACCCTGTTGATCGGCAGCTTCATGCAGCGCCATCCAGAGAGTCAGGTGAAGCTGCACGTACAGAACACAGCCAATATTGTGCATCAGGTCGCGCACTATGAAATTGATCTGGGTCTAATTGAGGGCGATTGTAACCACCCGGATATCGAAGTGCAGAGTTGGGTCGAGGATGAACTGGTGGTGTTCTGCGCCCCCCAGCATCCGCTGGCGGCACGCGGCCATGCGAGCATGGAGGAACTGGCTCACGAAGCCTGGATTCTTCGCGAACAGGGCTCGGGTACGCGCCTGACCTTTGATCAGGCCATGCGCCATCACCGTAGCGCCCTGAATATCCGACTGGAGCTCGAACATACCGAAGCCATCAAGCGTGCCGTGGAGTCAGGCTTGGGGATTGGCTGCATTTCCCGACTGGCCCTGCGCGATGCATTCCGCAGAGGCAGCCTGGTAGCTGTCGAAACGCCAGATCTGGACCTGGCGCGACAGTTCTACTTCATTTGGCACAAACAGAAGTACCAGACTTCGGCCATGCGCGAGTTCCTCGAACTGTGCCGCGCTTTCACCGCCGGGGTGCAGCGCAGCGACGAGATCGTCCTGCCGACCATTGCCTGAACGATCAGATCAGAATGACCGCCCACACCAGCGCAATCATGCTCAATGCCACGAACTGAGCGGCGCTGCCCATGTCCTTGGCGTTTTTCGACAAGGGATGCAGGTCCAGGGAAATTCGGTCAATGGCCGCCTCCACCGCAGAGTTGAGCAACTCCACAATCAACGCCAGCAGGCAGACGGCAATCAACACCGCCTGCTCGACCCGACTGACATTGAGGATGAACGTCAGCGGAATCAGGATGACGTTGAGCAAGACCAATTGACGAAAAGCCGCCTCGCCGGTGAAGGCAGCACGCAGGCCGTCCAAGGAATAGCCGGAAGCGTTGAGGATGCGTTTGAAACCGGTTTGACCTTTGAAAGGTGACATAGAGTAAGCAACTGAACAAAAAGGAGTAGGAAAGCTAGATCAACAAGAGTCAAAAAAGCGTGAATGCAATACCCGTTACTGCGGTGAAATTGACTCAAGTTGTTGCAGGAGCAATGCGGCCTGGGTTCGAGTGCGAACCCCCAACTTGCGAAAGATTGCCGTCACATGAGCTTTGATGGTGGCCTCGGAAACACTCAGCTCGTAGGCGATCTGCTTATTCAGCAACCCTTCACAGACCATGGTCAGCACACGGAATTGCTGAGGTGTCAGACTCGCCAACCCTTCACTGGCAGCCTTGGCCTCTGGTGAGACCGAGACCGCTTCGAACGCCTGCGGCGGCCAGAACACTTCACCGTCAAGCACGGTACGCACTGCCTGCTGAATGACTTCCAGAGAACTGGATTTGGGAATGAAACCACTGGCCCCGAACTCGCGGGATTTGACCATGATCGAGGCTTCCTCCTGCGCCGAGACCATCACCACCGGAATCTGCGGATACTGACCGCGCAGCAGGACCAGCCCGGAAAACCCGTATGCGCCGGGCATATTCAGATCCAGCAGGACCAGATCCCAATCGGCTTTTTCCGTCAATCGGGTTTCCAGTTCCGCAATGCTTGCCACTTCCACCAGGCGCACGTCGGGGCCCAGCCCCAGGGTCACGGCCTGACGCAGCGCACTGCGGAAAAGGGGATGGTCATCGGCAATCAGGATGTCGTATGTGGCCATTTTTCAAATGATCCTGTTTTTATGGCAGACCTAATGCATTCAGGCCTCACCAAAACACTCAAGGTAGCACCAGCAAGCACTACCAACAGGGTACGTTCAACGCCAAGAGCCCAGAAAACCGGCGTTTCAATCTTCGGCCGCACCCTAATCGGCGCCAAGAATGCCCAGCGAATCCGGGGTGGTCAAGCCGCATCCTTTACGGCATCTTAGCTGGCTAACTATTGAGAGTGCCATCATGCAGAGCAAAGCCCTGCGCGCCGATGTCCTGATGTTGATCACCGCCATGATTTGGGGATCAGGATTCGTCGCTCAAACTTCCGGCATGGACCATATCGGTCCCTTCCTTTATTCCGGCCTGCGTTTCGCGATCGGCTCATTGTGCCTGCTGCCGCTGGTGCTGTGGCGTGGCCGCGGTGACGCCGCGCGCCCTGAGGCCTTCCTGACTCGCGGCCTGCTGCTCGGTGGCAGTCTGATGGGACTGGCCCTCGCCCTTGGGATCAACCTGCAACAGGTTGGCCTGCTCTTCACCACCGTCACCAATGCCGGGTTCATTACCGGACTCTACGTCATTGTAGTGCCGCTACTGGGACTGCTGATCGGCCACAAGACCGGACTCGGCACTTGGCTCGGAGCAATCCTGGCGGTCATCGGTATGTTTCTCCTCAGCGTCGGGGATCAATTTCAGGTCGCCTCCGGCGACTGGTTGCAACTGATTGGCGCGTTTGTCTGGGGGGGACATGTGGTACTGGTGGGCGTATTCGCCAGCCGGCACGATCCGATCCGCCTGGCATTCCTGCAGTTCGCCACCTGCTCGTTAGTCAGCCTGATCCTGGCCCTGTGGCTGGAGCCTTTCGATATCAGCGCAATTATCGCCGCCGGCCCGGCCATTCTGTACGGCGGGCTGATTGCCGTCGGTATCGGCTACACGCTGCAAGTCATCGCCCAAAAGGACGCGATTGCCTCTCACGCGGCCATCATTTTTTCGATGGAGGCGGTATTTGCCGCCATCGCCGGCGCCTGGTTGCTGGGTGAGCAACTGAGCACGCGGGGCTACATCGGCTGTGCGCTGATGCTCGCCGGCATGCTGGCGGCGCAGCTCTGGCCGAAAAAACCGCAGCTGGTCACGGCTTGAAGTTTAAAGGTAAGGCTTCAACCGGCTGTGGGGGGCGTCGTCCGGGTCGATTGGCTGCTGGAACTTGGCCGACAGGTAATGGGTGCTGAAGACGTCAAGGTAGGCGTCCAGCACTTCACTGGCCACTTGATCGTCAGCCAACTCAAGGCATAGCGCCGCGACCTCGGCAGTACAGAAGTGATCATCGCGCTTGGAGCGACGCAGTTTGTATCGCGACAGTTGCTCAGGCGCCAGGCTCAGCACCGGTAAGTGCTCGAGATAAGGACTCTTGCGAAACATTTTGCGCGCTTCACTCCAGGTGGCATCCAGCAGAATGAACAAAGGACGCTTTCCCTCTTCCAGCGTGACCTGCGAAACCACCCGCTCGGGAGCGACAAATTCGCCGGGAAACACGATGTAGGGCTGCCATTGCGGATCGGCGATCAGTGCAAGCAGCTCCGGCTCGACTTCAGTACGCGACCAGGCAAATGCACTGGTCTGGTCGATCACATCGGCAATCAGCCAGCCGGTGTTGCTCGGCTTCATCGGCTCGACGTCGTGCATCACCAGGCACATGGCTGACTTGGCAGCGACTGTCGGCCGCCAGGCACACATGCAATGGCTTGGAATCACACGGCAACGGGCGCAACGTTCGGCCCGCGAGCCCCGCGCCACAAAAGGTCTGACGGCCCGCGCCAGACGCAGGGCGCGCAATCGGGAAACGGCGTGGCTCATGACAAGTTTCGACGGCAGATGAATTGAATCGACACGAAAGGCGCTCGGCTGGGCAATAAAGTCGCGCCAGTTTACCAGAGCACTCTGCACAAGCCTGTACCGCCCGCGCCCTGCCCCCTATAATTTCCCGCCACTGAACGCTCAGCCCTGTGACGGGTCGAAGCACCAGTCACTGAATCAGGAGAGTTCCATGCTGCGCCTTATCGTTCCCACCGCCGCCCTGCTACTGGCGCTACCCTTCAGTGCCCAGGCCGCGTCCAAGCAAGACTACGACCTGAACAAGATGCTGCAGAAGGTTGCCCAGGAAAGTAACGTCGGCCTGCCTCGCGAAGTCAGCAACGATATTCTCGACATGGGCTATACCGTCGAAGGCAAGGAATTGATCGACCATTTGAGCGTGCAGAAAGACTATGCCGATCAGATGCGCACCAACCCCAAGGCGGTATACCTGCAATTGGGCGCCAGCGTCTGCCGCAACCCGAACTACCGGAAGCTGATGGCCAAGGGCGCGATCATGCGCTACGAGTTCACCGAGAACAAAACCAATCGCCCGGTCGCTTCGGCCAAATTCCAGGAATCGGATTGCCCGGCGACACCTGCGCAAAAGAAGAAGTAACCACTACGAGCCCGCGCGTCGCTGCTCTTCAGCCGCGCGCAGCTCAGCGACCAGCGCCTGCAAATAGGGCGAGCGCTGCTCTTTACCCTCCAGCCGCCGCCGACATTCCTCTTCGAGGCTCACTTGATGATCCTCGGCTGCCGCTTTCAGCGTTTGGTACAACTGCGCATCGATCTCCAGAATCACCAGAGTCATTGATCCCGCCTCCGTGCCCGTGAATCACCCGTAGCTGCCGATGACTCCCTACCGCTCCTGGTGCCATGCGCCTGCCCTGGACGCATGACTGATGTGTTGTGTCTGTCCTTCAGTTAATCAGAGACTACAGGGGGCAGCGTGCCTTCAGACGGGCGGTGGAAAGTCATTGATCAGCGCTTGCCAGCACAATCACGGGAGGGCCATGATCAAGCCAGCGCAACGGCCGGCGAACGTCTAGATTCAATGTATTGATGTTCAACGTCCGCGGCAGAAAAGGAACTGCCATCCAGCGTCTGGCTCACGAACCGAGGGTTCTGTGTAGAAGGAGAAGTTGAATGCCCTACCAACCGAATGACTCGCTGATACGTCATTTTCAAAGCAACGGCGTCGATCTCGGCAGCAAGATCGAAGAGCAACTCAACCTGGTTTCCCCAAACAGCCCGAACATCCCAATTTACCGCGACATGATGCTGACGGTCCTGCGTATGGCCCAGGACGACCATAATCGCTGGAACGCCAAAATTACCCTGCAAGCCCTACGCGAATTGGAGCACGCGTTCCGCGTCCTCGAACAGTTCAAGGGACGCCGTAAAGTCACGGTATTCGGCTCGGCACGTACACCAGTCGAACACCCGCTGTACGCTCAGGCCCGAGACCTGGGGGAAAAACTCGCGCAATCGGGGCTAATGGTGATCACCGGCGCAGGGGGCGGGATCATGGCCGCCGCCCATGAAGGCGCTGGCCGTGAGCATAGCCTGGGGTTCAACATCACCCTGCCTTTCGAACAGCACGCCAATCCGACAGTGGGCGGCACCGGTAACTTGCTGCCCTTCCACTTTTTCTTTACCCGCAAACTGTTTTTCGTCAAGGAGGCCGACGCCCTGGTGCTGTGCCCCGGCGGTTTCGGCACACTGGATGAAGCCCTGGAAGTCCTGACACTGATTCAGACCGGCAAAAGCCCCCTGGTTCCGGTAGTACTGCTGGATACTCCCGGGGGCACGTTCTGGGAAGGGGCACTGGACTTCATTCGCAATCAACTGGAGGCCAACCACTACATCCTGCCCAACGACCTGAAGCTGGTGCGCCTGGTATACAGCGCTGAAGAGGCGGTGGTGCAGATCAATCAGTTCTACAGCAACTTTCACTCAAGCCGCTGGCTGAAAAACCAGTTCGTGATCCGCATGAACCACCCGCTCAACGAACAGGCGCTGGAGCACATGCAAACCGCCTTCGCCGATCTGTGCCTGAGTGATCAATTCCACCAGCATGAATACCGTGGCGAGGAGCAAGATGAAGCTCAATTCAGCCACCTGACGCGACTGGTATTCAGCTTCAAAGCCCGCGATCACGGGCGTCTGCGCGAACTGGTGGACTACATCAACCTGAGCGACAACTGGGCGAAAACCAAACCTGCAATCCCGAATCACAAACGGGAGCCTGGCAAAGTCACCTGAATGCAAAAGGCCCGACTACTTTCATAGTCGGGCCCGATCAGTCTTCCATTCCTCGGCCGCTGAACAAGCGGCCGATCATCTCCATGGAATAACCTCGATAAGCGAGAAATCGCCCCTGCTTGGCACGTTCACGGGCGTCCACCGGCAACTGCCCGGAAAACTTGCGTCGCCAGACGTCCTCCAACTGTGCCTGCCAGTTGATGCCGCTCTCACGCAGGGCCAACTCGATGTCTGCGCGTTGCAAACCACGCTGCCCCAGCTCTTCGCGGATACGCAGAGGGCCGTAACCCGAGCGGGCGCGGTAGGAAACAAAACTTTCGAGGTAACGCGATTCGGACAGCAGCCCTTCTTCCGTCAAGCGGTCGAGTGCAGTGTCGATCAATTCTTCGGGAGCGCCGCGCTGACGCAATTTGCGCGTCAGCTCGACTCGACCATGCTCGCGTCGCGCGAGCAGGTCCATTGCAGTTCGCCGCACTGCGACGAGGGTATCGAGTACGGCGATCATGGGGTCAATCAGATATCAGCGTCGGCTTCGGCCAGATCATCTTCAGTCTGGTTGACCTTGGCGGCCTCGTGGTTCCCGGCTGGAGACAGCAGCTTGTCGCGAATCTGCTTCTCGAGATTCGCAGCAACGTCCGGATTGTCCGCGAGGAACTTGGCCGAGTTGGCCTTACCCTGACCGATCTTAGTGCCGTTGTAGGCATACCAGGCACCGGACTTCTCGACAAAACCATGCAGTACGCCCAAGTCGATCATCTCACCGTTAAGGTAGATGCCCTTGCCGTAAAGAATCTGGAACTCTGTCTGGCGGAATGGCGCTGCAACCTTGTTTTTGACGACCTTGACGCGGGTCTCGCTGCCGACCACTTCGTCGCCTTCCTTGACCGCGCCAATACGACGGATGTCCAAACGAACCGAAGCATAGAACTTCAACGCGTTACCACCGGTGGTGGTTTCCGGGCTGCCGAACATTACACCAATCTTCATCCGGATCTGGTTGATGAAGATCACCAGGCAGTTGGCGTTCTTGATGTTACCGGTGATTTTACGCAGCGCCTGGGACATCAGACGGGCTTGGAGGCCCACGTGCATGTCACCCATCTCGCCTTCGATTTCAGCCTTCGGTACCAGTGCCGCCACGGAGTCGACGATGATCACGTCAACCGCGTTCGAGCGCACCAACATGTCGGTGATTTCCAGCGCTTGTTCACCGGTATCTGGCTGGGATACCAGCAGGTCATCAACGTTCACGCCCAGCTTGCCGGCGTACTCCGGGTCCAGTGCGTGCTCGGCATCGACGAATGCGCAGGTCGCACCGGCTTTTTGGGCCTGGGCAATCACCGACAGGGTCAGCGTGGTTTTACCGGAGGATTCAGGACCGTAGATTTCAACGATACGGCCTTTTGGCAGACCGCCAATGCCGAGTGCGATGTCCAGACCCAGAGAGCCCGTGGAAATAGCCGGGATCGCCTGACGGTCCTGATCGCCCATACGCATTACGGCACCCTTGCCGAATTGACGTTCGATCTGACCCAGGGCCGCAGCCAAGGCTTTCTTCTTGTTGTCGTCCATTAAAGTCCTCACGTAATCAATAAGGCCTGACGGCCAACACCTGTATAAGTAGACAGTATTATTCCACAGCGATTGTGGATCGCCTACCCCTGATTTGAGATTTCTCCGGCGGCATGCTGCAGCAGCCCCTCTAGCGCGGCCTTCACCGTTTGTCGGCGGACCTCATCGCGGTTACCGGGGAAATGCCGGCACTCGGCAAATACCGCCTCGCCCACGCCCCAGGCCAGCCAGACGGTACCGACTGGCTTGTTCGGCGAGCCGCCATCCGGCCCGGCAATCCCGCTGACGGCCACGGCGAAACGCGCATGACTGGCATGCTGGGCTCCGCGGACCATGGCTTCGACCACTTCACGACTCACCGCGCCAACCTGCTCGAACAATTCGGCTGGCACCTTCAATTGTCGAGTTTTCTGCCGATTGGAATAGGTGACATAACCCGCCTCGAACCATGCCGAGCTGCCGGCGATCCGGGTGATCGCCTCGGCGATACCGCCTCCGGTACAGGACTCGGCAGTGCTGACATGGGCGTTGAGAACCTGCAGACGCCGGCCAAGTTCCGCAGCCAGTTGAGTGATTTCATTCACGGTTATCTCCTTGGTCAGACGGGCGTGCGCTCTACCCTACAGGACCAGATAGCGCTTGCAAGGCTCTGGCTGGGACAAAATGTGAGACGCTGACTAGGACCGATCCCGACCGCGATCATGGGCAATGGATTCAACGACATTGATACGCCGGGCAACCCAGCGTCGATACACGCCGATGGCAAAGTCCGCACCGGCCACCGCCGTCAAACCGCCTAGCGCTCCCGCAGTCCAGGCCGACACATTGGCGGCATACAGCAGCATCACCACCGATACACCGCACATCATGCTGGACCCGGAGCGCAAGATCAGGCGCCGCACCAACGACCAACCCTGCGCACCTTCCTTGTCGGCGCGCCACATCTCCCCCATCACTCCGCCCAGCACTGCGAGCGCCATGACCAGCCATACAGGGATCTCCAGCAGCCCTTGCTGTTCGATTGTCATTTAATACCTCCGGGCTGGACAATGCCGACACCCAGACTATGCATCAATGCATATAAGGTCAATCAGAATGACGCGATCACTGACAAAACAATGCACAAACGCATTAACCCAGACAAGAAAAAACCGCCCTGCGGCGGCCCAATCCCGTATGTGAAAAACCTCAACGGGCGTACATACCCCACCAGAATACGTGCCCCAGAATAACGATCTGCCCAGTCTGAACGTCCTGAAAGCTGTAGTCTTCGTCGGGGTGCTCTTCCCGATTGAAGCTACGCAGGCGAATCCCGCTCGGCAGGCGATACAGCTGCTTAACCCGCAGTTGCCCATTGTGATTGATGGCATACAGGTCGCCATCGACGATGTCGCCGATCCCGCACTTACCAGCGTTGACGCCCACCGTGGCGCCATCGCGCAACACCGGCAACATGCTGTTGCCACGCACGGTCACGCATTTGGCCTGATCGAACTGAACTCCGTTATGCCGCAGGCTGCGCTTGCCGAATCGCAAGCTGGCGCGTTCACTTTCCTCGATGGCAAACCTTCCCGATCCAGCGGCCAATTCGACCTCACGCAAAAAAGGCACGGACACCTCATCGTCATCAATGGGGGTATCGTCATCCCACAAGCTTATGTCCTTGAGCTCCGAGTGTGAGGGCTCACGAGTCGATGAATAACCGGAAACGATCTCCACACGACCGCGCAGTTGGTCGGTACTTACCTGGAAATAGTCGGCGATTTTCGAGATATGCCTGTCCGAGGGATCGGCGATCTTGCCGCCGAGAATCCGTGACAGGGTCGATTGCGGCACGCCAGTACGCCGGTGCAACTCCGTGGGGGAGATGCCGTGCTGATCGAGCAGCGCTCTGAGGACGATGGAAACGTTGCGTTTTTGCATAAATTGCATAATGCATGTTCTTTTGTGCAATGACAAATGCACATTTGCATAAGCACAACCAAGCTCCTGCATGACGTTGATCCTGGGTCGCGCGGACCCGCCCGTGTTAACCTTGCGTCCATCGCGCGAAGGCCTCTGCAGCACCCTCCTTTGCCCATCCTCTTGAATGAATTCACCTGATTAGCCGATGAATAAAGCACTCTCCGACCTGTCCTCCCACACCCCGATGATGCAGCAGTACTGGCGCCTTAAGAACCAGCATCCGGACCAGTTGATGTTCTATCGCATGGGCGATTTCTACGAGATCTTCTATGAAGATGCGAAGAAAGCGGCCAAGCTGCTGGACATCACGCTGACGGCTCGCGGGCAATCGGCGGGCCAGGCGATTCCAATGTGCGGCATTCCGTACCACTCCGCCGAAGGCTACCTCGCGAAACTGGTCAAACTCGGCGAATCGGTGGTGATCTGTGAACAGGTTGGCGACCCTGCAACCAGCAAAGGGCCGGTGGAGCGTCAGGTGGTTCGCATCATCACCCCTGGCACCGTCAGCGACGAAGCGCTGCTCGATGAACGTCGCGACAACCTGATCGCGGCCGTGCTGGGTGACGAGCGCCTGTTTGGCCTGGCCGTGCTGGACATCACCAGTGGCAACTTCACCGTGCTGGAAATCAAGGGTTGGGAAAATCTGCTGGCGGAGTTGGAACGGGTCAATCCGGTCGAATTGATGATTCCGGACGACTGGCCTAAAGACCTGCCTGCCGAAAAGCGTCGCGGTGTTCGCCGCCGTGCGCCTTGGGATTTTGAGCGGGACTCGGCGCTGAAGAGCCTGTGCCAGCAATTTTCCACTCAAGACCTCAAAGGCTTTGGTTGCGAAAACCTGACCCTGGCCATCGGCGCCGCCGGCTGCCTGCTGAGCTACGCCAAGGAGACCCAGCGTACAGCCCTGCCGCACCTGCGCAGCCTGCGCCATGAGCGCCTGGACGACACCGTGGTGTTGGACGGTGCCAGCCGTCGTAACCTGGAACTCGATGTCAATTTGGCCGGCGGTCGCGACAACACTCTGCAATCGGTGGTCGATCGTTGCCAAACCGCCATGGGCAGCCGCTTGCTGACCCGCTGGCTGAACCGCCCGCTGCGCGACCTGACAGTGCTGCAAGCTCGGCAGGGTTCGATCACGTGCCTGCTCGACGGCTATCGATTCGAGAAACTGCAGCCGCAACTCAAGGAAATCGGCGACATCGAGCGCATTCTGGCGCGGATCGGCTTGCGTAACGCTCGCCCTCGCGACTTGGCTCGACTGCGTGATGCCCTCGGCGCCCTGCCCCAGTTGCAACTGGCGATGAGCGAACTGGAGGCGCCGCACCTCATTCAGTTGGCAGTGATTACCAGTACCTATCCGGAACTGGCGGCACTGCTGGAAACCGCCATTATCGACAACCCGCCCGCGGTAATCCGTGATGGCGGCGTGTTGAAAACCGGTTACGACGCCGAACTGGATGAGCTGCAAGCCTTGAGCGAAAACGCTGGCCAGTTCCTGATCGACCTCGAGGCCAGGGAAAAAGCCCGGACCGGCCTGTCCCACTTGAAAGTCGGCTACAACCGAATCCACGGCTACTTTATCGAGTTGCCAAGCAAGCAGGCGGAGCAAGCGCCAGCCGATTACATCCGACGCCAGACACTCAAGGGCGCCGAGCGCTTTATCACGCCGGAGCTCAAGGCTTTTGAAGACAAGGCATTGTCCGCCAAGAGCCGCGCACTGGCGCGCGAAAAAATGCTCTACGAGGCGTTGCTCGAAGACCTGATCAGTCAGTTACCCCCCCTGCAAGATACCGCAGCGGCACTGGCCGAACTGGATGTCCTGAGTAACCTTGCAGAGCGCGCACTCATTCTGGACCTGAACTGCCCTCGTTTCGTCAGCGAACCGTGCATGCGCATCAGTCAGGGTCGTCACCCGGTTGTCGAGCAAGTCCTGACCACACCGTTCGTGGCCAACGACCTGAGCCTTGATGACAACACACGAATGCTGGTGATCACCGGTCCGAATATGGGCGGTAAATCCACCTACATGCGCCAGACCGCATTGATTGTGCTGCTGGCACATATCGGCAGTTTCGTGCCCGCCGCCAGTTGCGAGCTGTCACTGGTGGACCGCATCTTTACCCGTATTGGCTCCAGCGACGATCTGGCAGGCGGACGCTCGACCTTCATGGTGGAAATGAGCGAAACCGCGAACATTCTGCACAACGCCACTGAGCGCAGCCTGGTGCTGATGGACGAAGTCGGTCGCGGAACCAGCACGTTCGACGGTCTGTCCCTGGCTTGGGCCGCCGCCGAGCGCCTGGCTCAATTGCGCGCCTACACCCTGTTCGCCACCCATTACTTCGAACTGACGGTATTGCCGGAAAACCAGCCATTAGTGGCAAACGTGCATCTCAATGCTACCGAGCACAACGAACGCATTGTGTTCTTGCACCACGTACTACCTGGTCCGGCGAGCCAAAGCTACGGCTTGGCGGTCGCACAACTGGCCGGTGTACCGAACGAAGTCATATTGCGGGCTCGCGAGCATTTGAGTCGCCTGGAAACCACCAGCCTGCCCCATGAAGCCCCGGTCCCGGCAAAAGGCAAACCAGCGGTACCACAGCAAAGCGACATGTTCGCCAGCCTGCCTCACCCGGTACTCGACGAACTGGCAAAACTCGATCTGGATGACCTGACACCCCGTCGTGCACTCGAAATGCTCTATACACTGAAGACACGGATCTAACGCTGTCGCCTGCAAGCTGTTAGAATCTCGCGCGGTTTGGGGTGCTGCAGGCAATTAGCCTGGTCTGCAGATGACACTTCCAAACCCAGCGACCCCACCGTGAAGGGGCGCAGCATGCCGCCTGAGGAGAGAATTAGAAATGACCTTCGTCGTCACCGACAACTGCATCAAGTGCAAGTACACCGACTGCGTAGAAGTCTGTCCGGTGGACTGCTTTTACGAAGGCCCGAACTTCCTGGTGATTCACCCGGATGAGTGCATCGACTGCGCCCTGTGCGAGCCGGAATGCCCTGCCGTGGCCATTTTCTCCGAGGACGAAGTCCCGGAAGAGATGCAGGAATTTATTCAATTGAACGTTGAGTTGGCAGAAATCTGGCCCAACATCACCGAGAAGAAAGAGTCGTTGCCAGACGCCGAAGAGTGGGATGGGGTCAAAGGCAAGATCAAAGACCTCGAACGCTGATCCTGGCTTCGCGCTCTCAAAAGGCCCCTCGCGGGCCTTTTTGCTTTTCTGCAGACAAAAAAAGGGGCGGTTTGACCCGCCCACATTTTTTCCCTATTCCCTGTATTCCCTTTCATCGTCCTGATGAATCACGTCCTTGCGATGTTCCTTGACCATCATCCTTGATGGCTGTGTCTGTCCGTCGACACAGGGCTGATATTAGAGAGTTCCCCGGTAAAGACAATCACCCTTGGGAGTTAAACATTCCGTGTAGAAGCGTTCCAATAGATAAATTAATCCTTAAAAAACAGAGCGTTAAAGAATGTACTACATAGAAGCAGAGGACTGCTTCTATGTTTTAAAACTGAACACTTACGAAAGACTAAGCGAAGGCTTACGTAAACCTGAGAAAGAAAACGGTTGGCCAGCGACGTTATACGACACTGGATTAACGCCCAACAAAAAGCCCCGAAACAGGCGGGGCTTTTGTTATCGAGAGAGGCTGTTACTGGAACAGTGACTCACTTGATAATCCATTTTTCTCGAGAATTTCACGCAGGCGCTTCAGTCCTTCGACCTGGATCTGTCTTACCCGCTCACGCGTCAGACCGATTTCCAGACCAACATCCTCCAGCGTGCTGCTCTCATGACCACGCAGACCAAAGCGACGTATTACCACTTCACGCTGCTTGTCCGTAAGTTCAGAGAGCCACTGATCGATGCTTTGCGACAGATCATCGTCCTGGAGCAGTTCGCAGGGATCGGTGGGACGGTCGTCGGTGAGGGTGTCCAGCAGGGTTTTATCCGAGTCCGGACCCAGCGAGACGTCGACCGAAGAAACCCGCTCATTCAGGCCCAGCATGCGCTTGACCTCTCCTACCGGTTTCTCCAGCAGGTTGGCGATTTCTTCAGGGGAAGGTTCGTGATCGAGTTTTTGGGTCAGCTCACGTGCCGCACGGAGGTAGACGTTGAGCTCCTTGACCACATGAATCGGCAGCCGGATGGTCCGGGTCTGATTCATGATTGCGCGCTCGATGGTCTGACGAATCCACCAGGTTGCATAGGTCGAGAAACGGAAGCCGCGTTCCGGATCAAATTTTTCTACCGCCCGGATCAATCCGAGGTTGCCCTCTTCGATCAGGTCAAGCAATGACAATCCCCGATTGACATAGCGCCGGGCGATTTTCACCACCAGTCGCAAGTTGCTTTCAATCATGCGTTTGCGCCCAGCCGGATCACCACTTTGCGACAGCCGCGCAAAATGTACTTCTTCTTCCGGTGAGAGCAAGGGGGAAAAGCCGATTTCATTGAGATACAGCTGGGTGGCGTCTAGCGCCCGGGTGTAATCAATGTACTTGTGTTGCTTGAGTGAGGCGGAGTGTTTGGATTTTACGCGAGCTGAGGGCGTAGCAGCCCCATCATTCGACGTCTGATCCGATGCGACGTCGGTCTCCATCAGGAGAACCTCATCGTCGATGTCAAACTCCGGCACTTCTTTACTGAGAGCCATTGTTATAGTCCTTTGGTGAGTTCGACCTCAAGCTCTAGCGGCGCCCTTATCCTTGGCAACGCTGGAGCCTGTTCCCTCTACGTGACGGAACAGGCTGGAAGCACATCAACGACGTGGCAGGAATTGCAGCGGATCGACTGGTTTACCTTGGCGGCGAATCTCAAAATGCAGTTTCACCCGGTCTGTACCCGTTGACCCCATTTCGGCAATTGTCTGCCCGACCTTGACCTGCTGCCCCTCCCGAACCAACAGCCTGCGGTTGTGACCGTAGGCACTGACGTAGGTATCGCTGTGTTTGATGATGACCAACTCGCCGTAGCCCCGCAAGCCACTCCCGGCGTAAACCACTGTCCCATCAGACGCAGCTAAAACAGGCTGTCCCAAATCTCCGGCGATATCAATTCCTTTATTCAAACTACCGTTTGAAGAGAATTTTCCAATCAAAATGCCATTAGATGGCCATCCCCAGCCCGTCGGCGCCGGTCCCGCTGGTGGCAAAGGCGCAGGCGTCGGCTTGCTGGCAACGCTCGGAGCAACAGCGGTCGTAGTGGTGCCAGTCGCCGAAGCCGGACGTCGAGTGACGGTGAATTTGCCCGACGGAGAACTGGTGGTAGTGGACGACGCTACCACCGGCGTCGGCGTTGAACCGGTACGGCCATCAAAGCGAATCGTCTGACCCGGATGTATCGTATAGGGCGCAGGAATGTTGTTGCGGGCCGCGAGGGCCTTGTAGTCCCAACCGTAGCGAAAAGCGATCGAAAACAGCGTATCGCCGCGACGGACTACATACTGGCCGGTGGTGACAGCAGGACGCTGGGCGGCAGTGTTATTACGATCGACGACCCGCACGTCACTCGACTTCGTGCTTGAACAACCGACCAGCAATGAGCTCAAGACAAGGCCAGTCACCAGGCACTGAAAGCTTTTTGTACCAATACACTGCGCAATGACTTTGAGACTCACCCGCCGCTCCCTTTCTGGTGGCTGAAATAGAAATTTGCCTGGTTCAGGCATGAAGTGTCGCAAGTATAACTGGCCGTTCGTGCTTTACCGGCGCTGAAGCAAAATCGGCGCACGCACACGTTTGCCTGTTGCTCCAAGATCGCGTTTAACCAATCCTTGCCGCAGTAAGACCAAGGCAATTGACGAGAATTCAGCGGTGTTTAACAAATGCTCAGGCCAGTGGCCCATTGAGCAATGGGACGAAGCGAACCGCCCCCAGAACACGTCTGGAAAAACCTTGCTCCTCGCGAATGATCAACATCAATTGCTGGACCTCACCCGAGCCAACCGGAATCACCAGGCGACCACCAGGCGCCAATTGATCAAGCAACGCCTGAGGCACATCGGTCGCCACCGCTGTGACGATAATGCCGTTGTACGGTGCCAGCGCCGGCCAGCCTTCCCAGCCATCTCCCCAGCGAAATACCACATTGCGCAAGTTCAACTCGACCAGGCGCTCCTTGGCCCGATCCTGCAGCACCTTGATGCGCTCGACCGAAAAAACCCGTTCGACCAGTTGCGACAACACCGCCGTCTGATAGCCGGATCCGGTACCGATTTCCATCACCTTGTCCAAAGGGCCCGCCTCCAATAACAGCTCGCTCATGCGCGCCACCATGTAAGGCTGGGAAATGGTCTGGTTGTGGCCTATCGGCAATGCCGTGTCTTCATAAGCACGATGGGCCAAGGCCTCATCGACGAACAAATGAC
This sequence comes from Pseudomonas fluorescens, assembly GCF_019212185.1. NCBI lineage: Bacteria > Pseudomonadati > Pseudomonadota > Gammaproteobacteria > Pseudomonadales > Pseudomonadaceae > Pseudomonas > Pseudomonas fluorescens. The sequence goes on along the minus strand of NZ_CP078138.1, from coordinate 1,543,867 downwards.
GTGGCGTACGGCGGATGACCTCCAGGACCTGAGGGTTACTCACCCCCTCTTCGTAAAGACGCTGGATCAATCGTTCACGGGTGCGCTGGGAGGTCATGCCGATCCCCCGGCGCAGCATGTCGTCCTGCTCACGCCCCATCAGCGCAAACCCTCCAGCCAGCCATCGAGACGAGCAAAGGCATCATTGAAGGTGCGATCGAGTTGCAGCGGCGTGATCGATACGTAGCCCTGCATGACAGCGTGAAAGTCCGTGCCCGGCCCCCCGTCTTCAGCATCGCCGGCCGCGGCAATCCAGTAACCGGCCTTGCCACGCGGATCGACCACTTTGATCGGTGCCGCAGCACGAGCCCGGTGCCCCAGGCGGGTCAGCTGGATCCCACGGATGTGATCCAGCGGCAAGTTGGGAATGTTCACGTTCAACACCGTACGCGGCGGCAGATCCAGCTCGGCATGCGCGGCAACCAGCTTGCGCGCAAAGTAAGCCGCCGTCGGCAGATTTTCGACCTGGCGCGACACCAGGGAAAAGGCAAAAGACGGCGCCGCAAGGAACCGTCCTTCAAGCGCGGCGGCGACCGTACCGGAATACAGCACGTCATCCCCCAGGTTGGCCCCCAGGTTGATCCCAGACACCACCATATCCGGCTCGTGCGCCAGCAGCCCATTGAGGCCCAGGTGCACACAGTCGGTCGGGGTGCCGTTGAGGCTGATGAAGCCATTGGGCAGGGTGTGCGGATGCAACGGACGGTCGAGGGTCAGCGAGCTGCTGGCGCCACTTTTGTCCTGGTCCGGGGCAACCACCACGCACTCGGCATAATCCGCCAGCGCAGCATGCAGCGCGGCGAGACCGGGTGCCATGACCCCGTCGTCGTTAGAAATCAGAATACGCATGGGCTGTCCGTCTGCCCCACCGGCACCAGATCGACGAGTTCACGCACCAATACAGTGGCGAAGCATCCGGCCGGCAGGACGAATTCCAATTGCAGAATGTCAGGCGAAGGATAATGCCACGTCAACCCGCCAATGGGCAGCCGCAAGATACGCCGCTCCTGGCTCATTCCAGCGTTTGCCAACCAGTCGCGCAAATCGGCTTCGTCATTAGCGATCCGTTGCTCCAGTTCATGGGTCGAACCGGTGGCTGGTGAATCACCCTCCCCCCACTGCGGCCCGGTGGGGTGCAAGTCGAGGATGGCCAGGCGCGGGTCGTTGCATTCAGCAACGCCTGCGGGGAAGAAACTGCGGCTGTCAGTAAAGGCCAGCAGATCGCCGACCTGTGCACGCTGCCAACTGCCATCGGCGACACGGGCCGCCAACACCTGGTTGAACAGGAAGCTGCGGGCGGTCGAGAGCAACCGGGAGCGCACGTTGCGCTGCTCCGGCAATGCCTTGCGGGCCGCCCAGTCGCGAGCATCAACGACGTTGCCACCGTTATGCCCGAATCGCTGGGCGCCAAAATAATTGGGGATGCCCTGTTTGGCGATCAACTGCAGACGCGCCTCGATTGCCTCGCGGTCGCCCGCAAACTGAGTCAGGCGCAGGGTAAAGCCATTGGCCGAATGGGCGCCGCGCTGCAGCTTGCGCCTGTGCCGGGCGGTCTTGAGGATTTTCAGGGTGGCGTTTTCTGCGCCTGACAGATCAGGGTCGGCCTTGCCCGGCAATTGCACGCTGAACCATTGGCGAGTCAGGGCCTGGCGATCTTTCAACCCGGCATAGCTGACGGTGCGCAATGGCACGCCTGCCGCCTTGGCGATGCGGCGGGCGGCCTCTTCAGTATTCAGGCCACGCTTCTCGACCCAGATCCACAGGTGTTCGCCGTCGCCGGTCAACGGGATGTCGAGCACCTCATCAACCTGGAAATCTTCGGCGATGGCTTTTAGAGCGGCGGTTCCCAAGGGTTCGCCGTAGGCACGCGGGCCAAGCAATTGCAGTTCATTCATGAGCGTAGCAACAAGGCAACGGAATGCACCGCGATGCCTTCCTCACGGCCAACGAAACCAAGTTTTTCGGTGGTTGTGGCTTTCACGTTTACCTGGTCCAGTTCAACTTGCAGATCCGCGGCAATCAGCGCGCGCATCGCTTCGATATGCGGTGCCATTTTCGGCGCCTGGGCAACGATGGTGTTATCGACATTGCCGACCTTCCAGCCCTTGGCGTGAATCAGCGCGACCACATGACGCAACAGCACGCGGCTGTCCGCGCCCTTGAATTGCGGATCGGTATCCGGGAAGTGCTTGCCGATATCGCCCAGCGCAGCGGCACCCAGCAAGGCATCGCTCAATGCATGCAACAACACGTCGCCGTCGGAGTGGGCGAGCAGCCCGAAGCTGTGGGCAATTCGCACACCGCCCAGAGTAATGAAGTCGCCTTGCGCGAAACGGTGCACATCGTAGCCGTGGCCAATACGCATAAAAAAACGCCCTGATTGAGTCAGGGCGTGATTCTACCTGCTTTAGGCGTTCAGGGCGTGCGCGTGATGCCGCAAGTGATCGTCAATGAAGCTCGCGATGAAAAAATAGCTGTGGTCGTAGCCGGGTTGCAGGCGCAGGGTCAGCGGATGACCTGCCTGCCTGGCCGCCTGCTGCAAAGCTTCGGGCTTGAGTTGCGTGACCAGGAAGTCATCCCGATCGCCCTGGTCGACCAGCAATGGCAGTTTTTCCGAGCCTTCGCTGATTAGCACTGAGGCATCCCACTCACGCCATTTCGAGCGTTCTTCGCCCAAGTATCGCGAGAAGGCTTTCTGGCCCCAGGGGCAATCCATCGGATTGTTGATCGGCGAGAACGCCGATACCGATTGATAGCGTCCGGGATTGCGCAGCGCGCAGACCAGGGCACCGTGGCCGCCCATGGAGTGACCGCTGACACCACGTTTGTCCGAGGCCGGAAAATGCGCCTCAACCAACGCCGGCAACTCTTGCACCACGTAGTCATGCATCCGATAGTGTTTGGCCCATGGTTCCTGGGTAGCGTTGAGATAAAACCCCGCACCCAGACCGAAATCCCAAGCACCATCCGGATCACCCGGCACACCGGCACCACGCGGGCTGGTATCGGGAGCGACGATGATCAGCCCCAACTCGGCGGCCAGGCGCATGGCACCCGCTTTTTGCATGAAATTCTCATCGGTACAGGTCAAGCCCGACAACCAATACAGCACCGGCAACTTGCCACCCTGCTCGGCCTGAGGCGGCAGGTACACGGCAAATACCATGTCGCAACCCAGCACTTCGGAATGATGCCGATAGCGCTTATGCCAGCCACCGAAGCTCTTCTGACACGAAATATTTTCCAGACTCATGGACGCACCTCAGGCTTCAAGCTGCAAGCTCCTGCGGCAAAGAGGCACAGCCTCTTGCCGCTTGAAACTTACAACTTGTCGCTGCTGCTTTAGAAATGGATGACAGTACGAATGCTTTTGCCTTCATGCATCAGGTCAAAAGCCTTGTTGATGTCTTCCAGGCCCATGGTGTGAGTGATGAAGGTATCCAGCGGGATTTCGCCGGTCTGGGCCATTTCCACGTAGCTAGGCAGTTCACTGCGGCCGCGCACGCCACCGAACGCCGAACCACGCCAGACGCGACCGGTCACCAGTTGGAAAGGACGGGTGGCGATTTCCTGGCCAGCACCGGCTACACCGATGATCACCGATTCACCCCAACCTTTGTGGCAGCACTCCAGGGCTGCACGCATCAGTTGCACATTGCCGATGCACTCGAAGGAAAAATCGACACCGCCATCGGTCATGTCGACGATCACTTCCTGGATCGGACGGTCGAAATCTTTCGGATTCACGCAGTCGGTGGCACCCAATTGCTTGGCAATTTCAAACTTCGCCGGGTTGATGTCGATGGCGATGATCCGGGCTGCCTTGGCCTTGACTGCGCCGATCACTGCCGACAGGCCGATACCGCCCAGACCGAAAATGGCCACGGTGTCGCCCGGCTTGACCTTGGCGGTATTGATCACTGCACCGATGCCGGTGGTGACGCCGCAACCCAGCAGGCAGACTTTTTCCAGCGGTGCATCCTTGGCAATTTTCGCCACGGAGATTTCCGGTAGCACGGTGTACTCGGAAAAGGTCGATGTGCCCATGTAGTGGAAAATCGGCTGCCCCTTGTAGGAGAAGCGCGTGGTGCCGTCCGGCATCAGGCCTTTGCCTTGGGTGGCGCGGATGGCCTGGCACAGGTTGGTCTTGCCCGACTTGCAGAATTTGCACTGGCCGCATTCCGGGGTGTACAGCGGGATCACGTGGTCGCCCACGGCTACCGAGGTCACGCCTTCACCAATGGCTTCGACCACGGCACCGCCTTCATGACCAAGGATCGACGGAAAAATGCCTTCCGGATCGGCGCCCGACAATGTGTAGGCATCGGTATGACACACACCGGAGGCAACGACCCGCAGGAGCACTTCCCCAGCCTTCGGCATCGCGACGTCGACTTCAACGATCTCAAGGGGTTTCTTGGCCTCGAAGGCAACGGCGGCGCGCGACTTGATCATCCTGACTCTCCAGTGTGAATAAAAACGAAGCATCGAGTGTAAAACACTGTCGAACGATGAATAATCCAACCAAAAGCAAAACATTATTGCTGCACAGGGATAATCATGATGTCCGAAAATCGCTGGGAGGGCATTGACGAATTCGTCGCCGTTGCCGAATGCAGCCAGTTCACCGCCGCAGCTGAACGCTTGGGGGTTTCTTCCTCGCATATCAGTCGACAAGTCGTACGACTGGAAGAGCGCCTGCAAACCCGTCTGCTCTATCGCAGCACCCGACGCGTCACCCTGACCGAAGCCGGACAGACCTTCCTTCAACATTGCCAGCGCCTGCAGGATGGCCGCGAAGAGGCATTACGTGCGGTAGGCGACCTTACCAGCGAGCCCAAGGGCATGTTGCGCATGACCTGTGCCGTGGCCTATGGCGAACGCTTCATCGTGCCACTGGTCACCCGCTTCATGGGGCTTTATCCGCAACTGCGGGTCGATATCGAATTGAGCAATCGTCCATTGGACCTGGTACATGAAGGCTTGGACCTAGCGATCCGCCTCGGGCGCCTGCAAGACTCGCGACTGGTGGCGACTCGCCTGGCGCCACGGCGCATGTACCTGTGCGCATCGCCCTCCTACCTTGAGCATTACGGCCGCCCCCACAGCCTCTCGGAGCTCAGCCGCCATAACTGCCTGGTGGGGAGTTCGGATCTGTGGCAACTGGCCCAGGACGGGCGAGAGTTTTCCCAACGTATCCAGGGCAACTGGCGCTGCAACAGTGGCCAGGCAGTGCTCGATGCCGCGCTTCAGGGTGTGGGCTTGTGTCAGTTGCCGGATTATTACGTACTGGAACATCTGAACAGCGGCGCACTGATATCACTGCTCGACGCTCACCAGCCCCCCAATACCGCTGTTTGGGCGCTGTATCCGCAACAACGGCATCTATCGCCCAAGGTGCGTAAGCTGGTGGATTACTTGAAGGAAGGTTTGGCCGAGCGGCCGGAGTACCAAGGCTGAGGCAAGGCCTACAACGAACCGCGATTAGCCCAACGCAGGCGCAACCACTCGAGATCTTCGGGGCGCGTCACCTTGAGGTTATCCGCCCGACCTTCGATCAGGCGCGGTGCCTGCCCCGACCACTCCATCGCCGAGGCCTCGTCGGTAATGCTGACATCGGCCACCAGGCTGTCGGCCAGCGCCCTGTGCAGGGCGCCCAGACGAAACATCTGCGGCGTGTAGGCCTGCCAGATCAAGCTGCGATCGACGGTTTCCAGGACCCGACCATGCTTGTCCATGCGCTTCAAGGTGTCGCGAGCCGGCACTGCAAGCAAGCCACCGACCGGATCATCAGCCAGCTCCGAAAGCAATTTGTCGAGATCATCGCGACTCAGGTTCGGCCGTGCTGCGTCATGGACAAGTACCCAGTCCTCATCGGCAGCGCCCTGCGCGTGCAGGTGCAACAAGGCATTGAGTACCGAATCCGAACGCTCGGCGCCACCGTCCACACGCTGGACTCTCGGATCGTGAGCGCAGGCCAGGCTCGGCCAATAAGGGTCATCATTTGCAAGACTGACCACCAGACCTTTCAAGGCTGGATGATCGAGGAAACAGCCGAGGCTGTGTTCGAGAATAGTGCGTCCGCCCAACGGTAAATATTGCTTGGGACGGTCGGCGGCCATACGGGCACCCACACCCGCGGCAGGGATCACGGCCCAGAAGGCCGGCAAGGCGTGCATCATTGGGCCAACTGGTAAAGGGTTTCACCATCCTTGACCATGCCCAACTCATGGCGAGCCCGCTCTTCAACGGTCTCCATACCTTTTTTCAGCTCCATCACTTCAGCGTCCATCACCCGGTTGCGCTCCAGCAACGTCTGGTTTTCAGCTTGCTGATCAGCAATTTGCTGAGTCAGGTCAGCCACCTGTGCCAGGCTGCCATTTCCCACCCACAGGCGGTACTGCAACCCCCCCAGGAGCAAGAGCAAGACGAGAAACAACCAATAGGGACTGCGCATCGAATATCAGGTATCCACTGAAAAAAACAGCCATGCCACACTTTGCAACGTCAGATAGCACGAAGCCTGGAAGACCCAGGCTCGTACTCTAAGGCATCAGACTAGTGGCAAAAAACCCGCTTTTACGTTTTTTTCGCCACAATCCGCTGTCTTTTCACTCCACCAAGCTTAGCCGCGGAATTCGCTGCGGCCGTTGTACTTGGCTTTCGCGCCCAATTGCTCTTCGATACGCAGCAGTTGGTTGTACTTGGAAACGCGATCGGAACGGCACAGCGAACCGGTCTTGATCTGGCCAGCCGAGGTGCCCACGGCCAGGTCGGCAATGGTCGAATCTTCGGTTTCGCCGGAGCGGTGCGAGATTACGGCGGTGTAACCAGCGGCCTTGGCCATCTGGATCGCTTCCAGGGTCTCGGTCAGGGTGCCGATCTGGTTGAACTTGATCAGGATCGAGTTGGCGATCTTTTTATCGATGCCTTCTTTCAGGATCTTGGTGTTGGTCACGAACAGGTCGTCACCGACCAGTTGGGTTTTCTCGCCGATCTTGTCGGTGAGGATTTTCCAGCCAGCCCAGTCGGACTCGTCCAGACCGTCTTCGATGGAGATGATCGGGTAACGCTCGGTCAGGCCTTTCAGGTAGTCGGCGAAACCTTCAGCGGTGAACACCTGGCCTTCGCCGGACAGGTTGTACTTGCCGTCTTCGAAGAACTCGCTCGCCGCGCAGTCCAGCGCCAGGGTCACGTCGGTGCCCAGCTTGTAACCAGCGTTGGCGACGGCTTCGGAGATCACTTTCAGTGCATCTTCGTTGGACGCCAGGTTAGGGGCGAAACCACCTTCGTCACCTACGGCAGTGTTCAGGCCACGGGCCTTCAGCACGGCTTTGAGGTGATGGAAAATCTCGGTACCCATGCGCAGACCGTCCGAGAACGACTTGGCGCCAACCGGCTGCACCATGAATTCCTGGATGTCGACGTTGTTATCGGCGTGCTCGCCACCGTTGATGATGTTCATCATCGGTACCGGCATCGAGTACACACCCGGGGTGCCGTTCAGGTTGGCAATGTGCGCGTACAGCGGCAGGTCCTGGTCGTGTGCAGCAGCCTTGGCAGCAGCCAGGGAGACGGCGAGGATCGCGTTGGCGCCCAGGTTGCCTTTGTTCTCGGTACCGTCGAGTTCGATCATGATGCGGTCGAGGGCTTTCTGATCAACCGGGTCTTTACCCAGCAGCGCGGTGCGGATAGGGCCATTGATGTTGGCAACGGCCTTGAGCACACCTTTGCCCAGGTAACGGCTCTTGTCGCCATCACGCAGCTCGAGCGCTTCACGCGAGCCAGTGGAAGCACCGGACGGCGCGCAGGCGCTGCCGATGATGCCGTTATCGAGAAGCACGTCCGCTTCCACGGTGGGATTGCCACGGGAGTCGAGAACTTCACGACCTTTGATGTCGACGATCTTTGCCATTGTTGTAAACACTCCAAAGTTGACGAAAACGCTGTATACCGATCGATTTATAACTTGTGGGTCACATTGCTTTTTGTGGGAGCGCCAATAGTAGCTTCCACACGGAGAAACTCAGTTTCCGCCGTTGAAATCAAAGTGACCCACGGACCTTGGCGGGCCGTGGGTCACGTCGTCAGGCGAGTTACGCCTTCTTCTGGTGTTGCGCCAGGGCTGCCTTGACGAAGCCACTGAACAGCGGGTGACCATCACGCGGTGTCGAGGTGAACTCCGGGTGGAACTGGCAAGCGACGAACCATGGATGATCCGCTGCTTCAACCACTTCAACCAGCGCGCCATCACCGGAGCGACCGGAAATTTTCAGGCCGGCTTCGATCAGTTGTGGCAGCAGCTTGTTGTTCACTTCGTAACGGTGACGGTGACGCTCGACGATCACGTCCTTGGCGTAGCAATCGTGGACCTTAGAGCCAGCTTCCAGCAGGCAGTCCTGAGCACCCAGGCGCATGGTGCCGCCCAGGTCGGAAGTCTCGGTACGGGTTTCGACGGCACCGGTGGCGTCTTCCCACTCAGTGATCAGGCCCACGACCGGGTGACCGCTGGCACGATCGAACTCGGTGGAGTTGGCATCTTTCCAGCCCATCACGTTACGGGCGAATTCGATGACCGCGACTTGCATGCCCAGGCAGATACCCAGGTAAGGCACTTTGTTTTCGCGAGCGTACTGAACCGCGGTGATCTTGCCTTCCACGCCCCGCAGACCGAAGCCGCCCGGAACCAGGATCGCATCGACACCTTCGAGCAGCGCGGTGCCCTGGTTCTCGATGTCTTCGGAATCGATGTAGCGCAGGTTGACCTTGGTACGGTTGCTGATGCCGGCATGGCTCATCGCTTCGATCAGCGACTTGTAGGCATCCAGCAGCTCCATGTACTTGCCGACCATGGCGATGGTGACTTCATGCTCAGGATTGAGCTTGGCATCGACCACTGCTTCCCACTCGGACAGATCAGCGCTGTCGCATTGCAGGCCGAAACGCTCGACGACAAAATCGTCCAGGCCTTGTGAGTGCAGGATGCCTGGGATCTTGTAGATGGTGTCGGCGTCTTCGAGGGCGATTACTGCACGCTCTTCAACGTTGGTGAACTGAGCGATCTTGCGACGCGACGAAACGTCGATCGGGTGATCGGAACGGCACACCAGCACGTCTGGCTGCAGGCCAATGGAACGCAGTTCCTTGACCGAGTGCTGGGTTGGCTTGGTTTTGGTTTCGCCGGCAGTGGCGATGTACGGAACCAGTGTCAGGTGCATCAGCATCGCGCGCTTGGCGCCGACTTCGAAACGCAATTGACGGATGGCTTCGAGGAACGGTTGCGACTCGATGTCACCCACGGTGCCACCGATTTCGACCATCGCCACGTCGGCATCGCCGGCACCCTTGATGATACGGCGCTTGATTTCGTCGGTGATGTGCGGGATCACCTGGATGGTTGCACCCAGGTAGTCACCACGGCGCTCTTTGCGCAGAACGTGCTCGTAGACACGGCCAGTGGTGAAGTTGTTGTTCTGGGTCATGGTCGTGCGGATGAACCGCTCGTAGTGCCCCAGGTCCAGGTCGGTCTCGGCGCCGTCATGGGTGACGAACACTTCACCGTGCTGGAACGGGCTCATGGTACCCGGGTCGACGTTGATGTACGGATCCAGCTTGAGCATGGTGACCTTAAGTCCCCGCGCCTCCAGGATGGCCGCCAATGAAGCCGATGCAATGCCTTTCCCCAATGAAGAAACAACACCGCCCGTGACGAATATGTAGCGCGTCATGAAAAACCCTAGAAGTCTGCGTTAAAGCGGTCCGAGCCGCCGGGGAAAGCGAAGGAAGGCCGAAGCCCCCGATCACCTGCATTAATTACAGTGCATCTTTCAAAAAAACCGCCGCGTTGGGACAGACCGATAGGTGAATCACCGGTACGTTGCTCGCTACACATTTTTTGGAATCGCCCAGCAAAGACTGCTTGGTAATCGGCAACTCCTGCAATTCAGGCGAATCCACAGAAGTTGTATCAAGAAGGGAGCGTAGTCTACCGGAAAGCCCCTTTCAGCTCAAACCTTGATCTTGGATTACCGGCTGCCAGTGCAAAACGTAGTTTGCCCCCGCGCTGCCGTCCAGCCCGGGCAGGTTGGCCACAGCGATCAACTGCTCATTGCGGTACAGCAGCGGCAATCTGCCACGGGCGAACGATGGCACCTGTCGCTCATTGAACAGACGCTTGAGGTCGCGATGCCCACGGCCAGCCAACGCCATCACCTCTCCCCCTTCGCGGTAACACACCTCGAGACTGCCTGTCGGGGCCGCCCCGACGAAGTAGAGCGTACCGTTATCGGGCAACAGGAGCGGCTGCGACGGATCAGCCCAGGCGCCCGCTGGCACGACCGCTCGCAACCAATATCCGGCCAACCACCAGATCCGTCCATTGGCCCGGTGCAACTCGCCATCGGCCAGCCGCCAGATCGGCTGGGCGTCCGATGCCGCATCGCGCAGGCTGACCCAACCCGACCAATGGTCGCTATCAGGCAGGCGTGTCTTAGTCGCCAACCAATGGCTGAGGGCGTTGCGCTGACGGGCCGGGGAAAGCGACTGGATCGCGGTCAGGTCCAGCGAGGGCACCTTCAACCAATCGAATTCGCCCGACGTTTGCGCGCGGGCCAAGTCTAATTCGGCCAATTCGTCGAGCAGGCTCTGGGCCTCACGCAAATGCGCGGCACTGCGGGCGATGGTGGTGGCCGCTTGCGGCCAGCGCCGGGTCAGCACAGGGAAAACCAACTGGCGCAGGTAGTTGCGAGAGAACTGCGGATCGGCGTTCGAAGGGTCTTCGATCCACTGCAGACGATGCTCCCGGGCGTACGCCTCAAGGTCGGTCCTGGAAACGTCCAGCAGCGGGCGCAGCAGGTGCCCGCGCCCCAGAGGACGTTGCATCGGCATGGCCGCCAGCCCCCTGCCCCCTGCGCCGCGCAACAAGCGAAACAACAGGGTTTCGGCCTGGTCGTCGCGGTGTTGGGCCGTCAGCAGCAGATCGCCGGGCTGGGTTGCCTCGATGAATGCACCATAGCGAGCTGCTCGCGCCGCCTGCTCAAGGCTTGCGCCGACCTCGACCTGCACATGCACGATCGCCAGGGGCACAGCCAGCGCATCGCATACTGCCTGACAATGAGCCGGCCACGCATCGGCTGCAGCCTGAAGGCCGTGGTGAATATGGATGGCTTTGAGTTCGGGCAGGGTGTGGCGCTGGGAGAGGTGCGCGAGCAGGTGCAGGAGCACTGTGGAGTCGAGGCCGCCGGAGAACGCGACACGCCAACTTTTGACTTGGCACCAAGGCTCAAGACTGCGCAGAAGCCGGGTAGGCAGATCAACCGTGGACCGAGCCATATCTTTCTCTTCGTCCAAAAACAAATGTAGGAGCAAACTTGCTCGCGATTGCGGTCCGACAGCCAACACATGGGTTGAATGCTACGCCGCCTTCGCGAGCAAGCTCGCTCCTACAGGGTATTGCGGTCGACTTAGAGGCCGTAGCTCATCAGGCGCTCATAACGACGAGCCAGCAGCGCATCGTTGTCGAACTTCTTCAGCATCGCCAGTTGCGAGCTCAGCTCGGCGCGGATCGAAGCCGCTGCCGTCGCCGGATCACGGTGCGCGCCGCCCAACGGCTCGCTGATCACCTTATCCACAATACCGAGGCCCTTCAGGCGCTCGGCCGTGATGCCCATGGCTTCGGCAGCATCCGGGGCCTTTTCTGCGGTTTTCCACAGGATCGAGGCGCAACCTTCCGGCGAAATCACCGCGTAGGTCGAATACTGCAGCATGTTCAACTGATCGCAGACACCGATCGCCAGTGCACCGCCGGAACCACCCTCACCGATTACGGTGGCGATGATCGGGGTTTTCAGGCGCGCCATCACTCGCAGGTTCCAGGCAATCGCTTCACTCTGGTTGCGTTCTTCGGCGTCGATACCCGGGTAGGCGCCCGGTGTGTCGATGAAGGTCAGGATCGGCATTTTGAAACGTTCGGCCATTTCCATCAGGCGGCAGGCCTTGCGGTAGCCTTCCGGGCGCGGCATGCCGAAGTTGCGGCGAACCTTCTCACGTACTTCACGGCCTTTCTGGTGACCGATCACCATCACTGGCTGATCGTCCAGACGGGCAATACCGCCAACAATCGCGGCGTCGTCGGAGAAGTGACGATCACCGTGCAGTTCGTCGAACTCGGTGAAGATGTGGTCGATGTAGTCCAGGGTGTAAGGACGACGCGGGTGGCGCGCCAGACGTGCGATCTGCCAGCTGGTCAGCTTGCCGAAGATGTCCTCGGTCAGGGTGCTGCTTTTTTCCTGCAGGCGGGAGATCTCATCGCCGATATTCAGCGAATTGTCATTACCGACCAAGCGCAACTCTTCGATCTTGGCTTGCAGGTCGGCGATCGGCTGTTCGAAATCTAGAAAATTCGGGTTCATAGGCGTCCGTCTTGGGTCGAGGCCAAGTGAGCTTGGGTCGGCCGGTTGTCTATTCGCGCCCTACCTTAAGGGACAGGCGCGTTCAGGTCGAGATTAAAAATTCGGGTCAGGGTCAGGGCGCGGCAATGGCCCCTGGCCGTCAACGGTATTGGAGGAAGACGTTGTCTCGCCCGAACTGGTCACGCAGGGCTTGAATCAAGCTGTCTGCCGGATCAATTCGCCAGGTCTCGCCGAATTGCAGCAGGGCCTTGGCGTCGGGGCTGGTGTATTCCATGGTAATCGGGCAGGCGCCCCGGTGCCGCTTGAACAACTCGCCCAACCAGCGCAACTGATCGCCCTTCAGGTCCTGGGTCTGGACCTTCAGGCGCAAGCTTTCGGCCAGGTTGGTGCGGGCATCTTCCATACTCATCACCCGCTTGACTCGCAGCCGCAGGCCACCGGAGAAGTCGTCATTGCTGACTTCGCCTTCGACCACCACCATCGCGTCGGTCTGCAGCAACGACTGCGCCGAGTGAAAGGCTTCGGCAAACAGCGAGGCTTCGATCCGCCCGGAGCGGTCGTCGAGGGTGATGAAGCCCATCTTGTCGCCCTTTTTGTTCTTCATCACCCGCAAGGCAATGATCATGCCGGCAACCGTCTGGGTATCGCGGGCCGGCTTCAGGTCGATGATGCGCTGACGGGCGAAGCGGCGAATTTCCCCTTCGTACTCATCAATCGGGTGGCCGGTCAGGTACAGGCCCAAGGTGTCTTTCTCACCCTTGAGGCGCTCTTTGAGCGTGAGCTCCTTGGCCTTGCGGTGATTGGCGTAGACATCGGCGTCTTCTTCAACGAACAGTCCGCCAAACAAGTCGGCGTGGCCGCTGTCGTGGGTGCGGGCAGTCTGTTCGGCGGACTTGATCGCTTCTTCCATGGCTGTCAGCAACACCGCGCGATTGCGATCGATGTTGGCTTGATAAGCCTTGGGCTCGTCATGGAAGAACGGCCCGAGACGGTCCAGCGCACCACTGCGGATCAAGCCGTCGAGGGTACGCTTGTTGATACGCTTCAGGTCGACCCGCGCACAGAAATCAAACAGGTCCTTGAATGGCCCTGCCAGACGCGCCTCGGTAATCGCCTCCACCGGCCCCTCACCCACCCCTTTGATCGCACCCAGGCCGTAGATGATGCGGCCCTCGTCGTTCACCGTGAACTTGAACTCCGAAGCGTTCACGTCCGGCGCGTCAAGGCGCAGTTTCATGGTGCGCACTTCCTCGATCAAGGTCACGACCTTGTCGGTGTTGTGCATGTCCGCCGAGAGTACCGCCGCCATGAACGGCGCCGGGTAATGGGCCTTCAACCAGGCGGTCTGGTAGGAAACCAGGCCATAGGCAGCGGAGTGAGACTTGTTGAAGCCGTAACCGGCGAACTTCTCTACCAGATCGAAGATGTTGCCCGCGAGGTCAGCGTCAATATTGTTCTTGGCGCAACCTTCGATGAAACCGCCACGCTGCTTGGCCATTTCTTCGGGCTTTTTCTTACCCATGGCCCGGCGCAGCATGTCCGCGCCACCGAGGGTGTAACCCGCCATGACCTGGGCAATCTGCATCACTTGCTCTTGATAGAGGATGATGCCGTAAGTCGGCGCCAATACGGGCTTGAGGCCTTCGTACTGGTAGTCGGAGTGCGGATAGGCCAGTTCGGCGCGACCGTGCTTGCGGTTGATGAAGTCGTCCACCATACCCGATTGCAGCGGGCCTGGACGGAACAGTGCCACCAGTGCGATCAAGTCTTCCAGGCAGTCGGGCTTGAGCTTTTTGATCAGCTCTTTCATGCCCCGCGACTCGAGCTGGAACACCGCCGTGGTTTCGGCTTTTTGCAGCAACTGATAGGTCGGTTTGTCATCCAGCGGGATGAAGGCGATATCCAGCGGCGCTTCGTTGACCTTGGCGCGGTCGCGGTTGATGGTTTTCAGCGCCCAGTCGATGATGGTCAGGGTCCGCAGACCGAGGAAGTCGAACTTCACCAGGCCCGCCGCCTCGACGTCATCCTTGTCGAACTGGGTCACCAGGCCGCCGCCCTCTTCATCGCAGTAGATCGGCGAGAAGTCAGTCAGCTTGGTCGGCGCGATTACCACGCCGCCGGCGTGCTTGCCGACGTTACGTACAACGCCTTCAAGCTTGCGCGCCATCTCCCAGATTTCCGCCGCCTCTTCATCGACCTTGATGAAGTCACGGAGGATTTCTTCCTGCTCGTAGGCCTTTTCCAGGGTCATGCCGACTTCGAAGGGGATCATTTTCGACAGACGATCCGCCAGCCCGTAAGACTTGCCCTGCACCCGCGCCACGTCACGCACCACCGCCTTGGCGGCCATGGAACCGAAGGTGATGATCTGGCTCACCGCGTTGCGGCCGTACTTCTCGGCCACGTACTCGATAACCCGGTCACGACCGTCCATGCAAAAGTCGACGTCGAAGTCGGGCATGGAAACCCGTTCCGGGTTAAGGAAACGTTCGAACAGCAGGTCATATTCCAGCGGATCGAGGTCGGTAATCTTCTGCACATAGGCCACCAGCGATCCGGCACCCGACCCCCGTCCCGGCCCCACCGGCACGCCATTGGCCTTACCCCACTGGATAAAGTCCATCACGATCAGGAAGTACCCGGGGAACCCCATCTGGATGATGATATCCAGCTCGAAATTCAGCCGATCAACGTAGACCTGACGCTTGGATTCGTAGTCTTCAGTGGTGTCACGGGGCAGCAGAACCGCCAAACGCTCCTCGAGGCCCTCGAAGGACACTTTGCGGAAATACTCGTCGATGGTCATACCATCGGGGATCGGGAAGTTGGGCAGGAAGTGTTTGCCCAGCTTCACATCGATATTGCAGCGCTTGGCAATCTCGACCGTGTTCTCCAGCGCCTCGGGCAGGTCACTGAACAGTTCGGCCATCTCCTCGGCACTTTTGAGGTACTGCTGGTCGCTGTAGTTCTTCGAGCGTCGCGGATCGTCGAGCGCTCGCCCCTCACCGATGCACACACGGGTTTCGTGGGCGGCGAAGTCTTCCTGCTTGAGGAAACGCACATCGTTGGTGGCCACCAGTGGCGCGCCCAGCTTGTCGGCCAGGGCCACGGCGGCGTGCAGTTGCTCTTCGTCGTTGGGGCGGTTGGTGCGCTGGATCTCCAGGTAGAAACGCTCGGGAAACACCGCCATCCACTCACGCGCCAGGGCTTCGCCTTCCTGCGGATTACCGCTCAGCAGGGCCATACCGATCTCGCCCTCCTTCGCCGCCGACAGCATGATCAGGCCTTCAGCGGCCTCGGCCACCCACTCACGCTCGATGATCACCTGGCCGTTGCGCTGGCCCTCGATGAAGCCACGGGAGATCAGTTCAGTCAGATTGCGATAGCCGACGGCATTCATCGCCAACAGACTGATGCGGCTGACCGGGTTCTCCGGGTCTTTGTTCGACAGCCAAAGGTCGGCGCCGCAGATCGGCTTGATCCCCGCACCCATGCTGTTTTTGTAGAACTTGACCAGGGAACACATGTTGTTCTGGTCGGTGACCGCCACGGCGGGCATGTTCATGCCGACCAGGGTCTTGACCAGCGGCTTGATCCGCACCAGCCCGTCGACCAGGGAGTATTCAGTGTGCAGGCGCAGGTGAACGAATGAAGCCGGCATGGTGATCCTGTCCAGAACGTGGAGACAACAAGGCCCGGATTGTACCGGGCCTTGGCAAAAACATCAGCCTTGCGCCTAGCTCCCGAGCAACTCCTCGCGAGCTTCATACGCCTGGCGCACCGGGGCGAACGAGCGCCGGTGGATCGGGGTCGGGCCGAGACGGGCCAACGCTTCCAGATGAACGGGCGTCGGGTAGCCTTTATGGCCACCCATGCCGTACCCGGGGTAAATCAATTCGAACGCAGCCATTTCACGATCACGGCTGACTTTGGCCAGGATCGACGCGGCGGCAATTGCCGGCACCTTGCTATCGCCCTTCACCACCGCTTCGGCCGGCATCGCCAACTTCGGGCAACGATTGCCATCGATCATCGCCAGTTTTGGCTGGACATGCAGCCCCTCGACCGCACGCTGCATTGCCAGCATCGTGGCATGCAGGATGTTCAACTCGTCGATTTCCTCGACTTCGGCTCGAGCAATGCACCAGCTCAGGGCTTTTTCACAGATTTCGTCGTAGAGCTTCTCGCGACGGGCCTCGGTCAGCTTCTTGGAGTCATTCAGACCAAGGATCGGCCGCAGCGGATCAAGGATCACCGCAGCCGTAACCACGGCGCCGCACAGCGGGCCGCGACCGACTTCGTCAACGCCCGCCACCAGATCCTCGGCATCGGCCACGAGGGTAAAATCCAGGCCCATTTGCATCTTTGCGTTACTCATTGTGCTGTGCCGATCAGATTGAGGACCGCTTTGGCGGCCTGATTCGAGGCGTCGCGGCGCAGGGTGCGGTGAATCTCGTCAAAGCCTGTGGTCTGCTCCTCGCCGCCATCAATTAGCGGCGACAAGGTCAGCGCCAACGCTTCCGGCGTTGCATCGTCCTGCA
This sequence comes from Pseudomonas fluorescens, assembly GCF_019212185.1. Taxonomy (NCBI): domain Bacteria; kingdom Pseudomonadati; phylum Pseudomonadota; class Gammaproteobacteria; order Pseudomonadales; family Pseudomonadaceae; genus Pseudomonas; species Pseudomonas fluorescens. The sequence goes on along the minus strand of NZ_CP078138.1, from coordinate 1,526,877 downwards.
ACAACTCGGGCACCAACAGACGCTGGGCGAGCAAGTTCGGCAAGGAGATGTAAGGGCTTTTGACCATGCGCTTGAGAATCCAGTAGGTCAGCGGCGCCAAACGGTAGGCCACCACCATCGGCCGCTTGTAGAGCAAGGCTTCCAGAGTCGCCGTACCGGAGGCGATCAATACCGCGTTACAGGCTGCCAGCGCTTGATGGGAGCGACCGTCGAGCAAGGTCACTGGCAAGTCGCGACCGGTCAGCAGCTCTTCGAGCTGAGCCCGACGCTGCGGACTCGCACAGGGAATGACGAAGCGCACACCCGGGCGCATCGCGCGCAAACGCTCGGCAGCATCGAGGAACAAGCCACCCAGGCGCCCGACCTCACCGCCACGACTACCGGGCATCAAGGCCACCAACGGCCCATCCGGCAAACCCAGTTCGGCACGCGCAGCTGTGCGGTCCGCCTCAAGGGGAATCGCATCGGCCAGGGTATGCCCGACAAACCGCACCGGTACGCCCTTCTCTTCGTAGAAACGGGCTTCAAATGGCAGCAGGGTCAGCATCAGGTCGCAGCCTTCGCGAATCTTCAGCACGCGCTTCTGCCGCCAGGCCCAGACCGACGGACTGACGTAGTGCACAGTCTTGATCCCGGCCTGACGCAGTTTCAGTTCGATATTGAGGGTGAAGTCCGGTGCGTCGATGCCAATGAAGACGTCAGGCTTTTCCGCGATCAGGGTCTTGATCAACTTCTTGCGACGCGCCAGCAGCTCACGCAGCCGACCCAGCACCTCCACCAGACCCATGACCGACAGGCGCTCCATGGGGAAGTAGGAGGTGAGTCCCTCAGCTTCCATCAACGGCCCGCCGACGCCGACAAACTCCACGGCCGGATGCTGCTCCTTGAGAGCACGCATCAGACCCGCGCCAAGAATATCGCCGGAGGCTTCGCCGGCCACCAGCGCAACACGCAAATTAGCCATGGTTAGCGGGTGATGCCGCGAGTCGAAGACTGGATCGAGTCACGGAATACCGCAACTTCGGGGAACTGCGCCGCCGGCTCGGCCAGCTCGGTCAGGGCCTGCTCGACTGTCAGCCCTTGGCGATAAACAGTCTTGTAGGCACGACGCAAGGCATGGATGGCGTCGTCGCTGAAGCCACGACGGCGCATGCCCTCGAAGTTCATACTGCGTGCTTCGGCCGGATTGCCGAATACCGTGACGTAGGCAGGAACATCCTTGCCGATCGCCGTACCCATACCTGAGAAGCTGTGGGCACCGATATGGCAGTACTGATGGACCAGGGTGAATCCGGAAAGAATCGCCCAGTCGTCAACGTGTACGTGGCCGGCCAGCGCGGTGTTGTTGACCAGAATGCAGTGATTGCCAATAACGCTGTCGTGGCCGATATGGGCATAGGCCATGATCAGGTTGTGGTCGCCCAGGGTGGTTTCCGAGCGATCCTGCACGGTGCCGCGGTGAATCGTCACGCCTTCGCGAATGACGTTATGGTCACCGATCACCAGGCGAGTTTCCTCCCCCTTGTACTTCAGGTCGGGCGTGTCCTCACCTATCGAGGAAAACTGATAGATGCGGTTGTGCTTGCCAATGCGCGTCGGGCCCTTGAGCACCACGTGCGGGCCAATCACTGTTCCCTCGCCGATTTCCACACCTGCGCCGACGATCGACCACGGGCCGACCTCGACGCCGTCGGCCAGCACGGCCGTCGGATCGATGATTGCGCGAGGGTCAATCAAACTCATACTTTTTGTTCCGCACAGATGATCTCGGCCGAGCACACGGGCTTGCCATCCACCGAAGCCTGGCACTCAAACTTCCAGATCTTGCGCTTGCAGCTGATGAAGGTGGCTTCGAGGATCAACTGGTCGCCTGGCTTGACCGGCTGACGGAAGCGTAGCTTGTCGGAGCCGACAAAGTAGTAAAGCGTGCCATCGGCAGGCTTGACGTCGAGCATTTTGAAACCAAGGATTCCGGCAGCCTGGGCCATCGCTTCAATGATCAATACGCCCGGCATGATTGGATGCGCAGGGAAGTGACCGTTGAAGAACGGCTCGTTGATGCTGACATTCTTGTAGGCACGAATGCGCTTTTCCTCAACATTGAGGTCCACTACCCGGTCCACCAGCAGGAACGGGTAACGGTGAGGCAGGTATTCGCGAATCTCGTTGATGTCCATCATTTCGGGGGGAAGCCTATGTAAAGATTGGGAGCGCGCGACTAACGCACACTCCTCTAGCAAATCAAGGAGGCAGTCTAGCGGCTGTGCACACTTGATATGGAAATGGTATCAGCCATCTGATGAAGCATTACCGCCAGGGGTCACGTCACCGACCTGCTTTTCCAACTGTCGCAGGCGCCGCGCAATGTCATCGAGCTGACGGATGCGCGCCGCGCTTTTGCGCCACTCGGCGGCTGGCTGCATGGCCGTACCGGAAGAATAGGCGCCCGGCTCGGTAATCGAGTGAGTGACCATGGTCATTCCGGTGAGGAATACGTTGTCGCAGATATCAATGTGCCCAACCAGCCCGACACCACCCGCGAGCATGCAATGCTTGCCGATTTTGGTGCTGCCCGAAATGCCTACGCACGCCGCCATGGCGGTGTGGTCACCGACCTGCACGTTGTGGGCGATCTGGATCTGGTTGTCGAGCTTCACACCGTTGCCGATGATGGTGTCAGCCAGAGCCCCGCGGTCGATAGCGGTATTCACGCCAATCTCCACGTCATCGCCGACCAGCACACCACCGACCTGGGCAATTTTCTCCCAGATGCCCTTCACGTTGGCAAAACCGAAGCCTTCACCGCCGAGCACCGCACCGGACTGAATCACCACGCGCTTGCCGATGCGTACATCGTGATACAGCGTGACGCGCGGGGCCAGCCAACCGCCCTCGCCGATCTCGCTGCGCGCACCGATGAAGCAGTGCGCCCCGACCGTGACACCGGCAGCGATTCGCGCAGCGCTCTCGATCACCGCGAAGGGACCGATACTAGCCGCGGGATCGACCACCGCGTCAGCCGCAATGACGGCTGTCGGATGAATACCGGCCGCCGCCTTGGGCTTGGGGTCGAACAGATGAGACACCCGCGCGTACGCCGCATAAGGATCCGGTACCACCAACGCATCACCGACAAAACCCTCTGCGTCAGCGGCCTTGAGCAGCACGGCTGCGGCTTGGCTGTCGGCCAGGTACTTGCGGTACTGGGGGTTTGCCAGAAAGCTCAACTGAGCTGGGCCAGCCTCTTGCAAAGTGGCTAGCCCAGTAATTGTCTTTTCCGGGTCGCCACGCAGGGTGGCGCCGAGGAACTCGGCCAATTGGCCGAGCTTTTTAGTCGCTGTCATGGATTACTTCAGCTGATTCATGCGCTCGATAACCTGGCGGGTGATGTCGTATTGAGGCTTGACATCAATCACTGCGCCACGCTCGAAGACCAGGTCAAATGCACCTTTCTTGATCACTTCTTCCACAGCGCTATCCAGTTTCGGCTTGAGCTGCTTCAGCATTTCACGGTCGGCGACGGCTTTGGCTTCGTTCAGCTCTTTGGACTGGAACTGGAAGTCACGGGCCTTTTGCTTGAACTCAAGCTCCAGACGCTCGCGCTCACCCTGAGCCATTTTGTCACCACCGCTCACCAGACGATCCTGGATGCCCTTGGCACTGCTTTCCAGGGTTTTCAGCTTGGTCAGTTGCGGGCCGAATTTCTTCTCGGCATCCACGGCATATTTCTTGGCCGCGTCAGATTCCAGCAGCGCCATCTGATAGTTCAGGACCGCGATTTTCATGTCGGCAAATGCCGGGCCCGCTACCAGGACGGTTGCCAGGAGAACCAATTGAGTCAACTTACGCACGATGCACTCCTACAAAATCCATTGTCGTTATCTTGGGTCAGACGCTTAGAACGTCTGGCCGAGGGAAAATTGGAACACTTGGGTTTCAGCGTTATCAGGCTTCTTCACCGGCATCGCCAGGGCAAAACTCAACGGACCCAATGCGGTCACCCAGGTCACGCCAACACCGACGGAGCTTGCCATGTTGCTCAGGCTGACATCGTTGCACTGCGTATTCGACTTGGAGACGCCGTTGCCGTTGGTGCTCTGGTCACACTTGGAATCAAACACATTACCCACATCCCAGAACAGCGAAGTACGCAGCGAACGCTGATCCTTGACGAATGGCAACGGGAACAGCAGTTCCGCACCACCCTGGATCAGGACGTTACCACCAAACGGCAATGGATCCTGGTCCGGGTCGGCCAACGTGCCCTGGTTACCGGTTTGGCCAACACCACGGCTCGGGGTACTGCGTGGACCGAGGGTGCTGTCCTTGAAGCCACGAACCGAGTTGAAACCACCAGCATAGTAGTTTTCATAGAATGGCAAGCCATCCGTCGAACCATAACCATCACCGTAGCCCAGCTCGGTGTGGAAGCGCATGGTGTAGTTGTCGCTCAATGGGGTGAACAACTGGCCACGGTAGTCGAGCTTGAAGAACGACAGGTCGCTGCCCGGCACGGTGGTTTCCAGGGTGATGCTCTGCGCATGACCACGGGTCGCCAGCACGCCTTTGTTCAGGGTCGATTCGGACCAGCCGGCAGACGCCTTGAAGTTCAGGTATTGATCGCCTTCACGGTTAACGAAGTCGAAGATTTCGTCGACGGTGTAGTTACCGGTCTTGATCTTGTCCTGTTGCGCGTTCAAGCCGAAAGTCAGACGCGAAGTCTCGCTGATCGGGTAGCCCACGCTGACACCGGCACCCAGGCTGTCAACGGAGTAGCTGGATACGTCGGTATCGAGCTCATCGTAGTCAGTGGTGCGGTAGAACGCGTTGTAACCCAGGCTCACACCGTCAGCAGTCCAGTAGGGGTCGACATAACCGAAGTTATAGCGGCTCTGGTACTCGCTGCGGGTCAGGCCGATGCTGACCTTGTTACCGGTACCCAGGAAGTTGTTCTGGGTAATCGAACCACCGAGGATCAAACCGGCGCTCTGGGCAAAACCGACGCTGGCGGTGATCGAACCGGAAGCCTGCTCTTCCACGCTGTAGTTCACGTCAACCTGGTCATCGACACCTGGCACGGCCGGTGTCTCGACGTTAACTTCCTTGAAGAAGCCCAGACGCTCCAGGCGGGTCTTGGACTGGTCGATCAGGTAGGTCGAAGCCCAGCCGCCTTCCATCTGGCGCATTTCACGACGCAGTACTTCGTCTTCGGACTTGGTATTGCCACGGAAGTTGATACGGTTCACATAGGCGCGCTTGCCTGGATCCACCACAAAGGTGATGTCCACAGTGTGGTCGTCATCGTGTGGCTGAGGCACGCCGTTGACGTTAGCGAAGGTATAACCCTCGTTACCCAGGCGACGGGTGATCAATTCGGAAGTGGTGGTCATCAGCTTGCGCGAGAACACCTGGCCTTTCTGCACCAGCAACAGCGCCTTGACCTGGTCTTCAGGCACTTTCAGGTCGCCGCTGAGCTTCACGTCACGCACGTTGTACTTCTGGCCTTCGGTGACGTTGACGGTGATGTAGACGTGTTTCTTGTCCGGGGTGATGGATACCTGGGTCGAAGCGATATCCATGTTGATATAGCCACGGTCCAGGTAGTAGGAACGCAGGCGCTCCAGGTCACCGGAGAGTTTTTCACGGGCATACTTGTCGTCGTTCTTGAAGAACGACAACCAGTTGGTGGTCTTCAGTTCGAACAGGTCGGTCAGGTCATCCTCGGGGAAAACCGTGTTACCCACCACGTTGATGTGCTGGATCGCGGCAACGGTGCCTTCGTTGATGTTGACCTTCAGGCCCACGCGGTTGCGTGGCTGAGGGACGACTTCGGTATCAACGGTTGCCGAGTAGCGGCCTTGAGCCACGTACTGACGTTGCAACTCGTTACGCACACCTTCAAGGGTCGCACGCTGGAAGATCTCGCCTTCGGCCAGACCAGACTGTTTCAGGCCTTTCATCAGGTCTTCGGTGGAGATCGCCTTGTTGCCTTCGATCTCGATACTGGCTACCGACGGACGCTCGACTACCGTGATGACAAGGACGTTGCCATCACGACCCAGCTGGATATCCTGGAAGAACCCGGTTTTGAACAGCGCACGAGTGGACTCGACCAGACGACGGTCATCAGCCTGTTCACCAACGTTCAACGGCAAGGCACCAAAGACGCTACCTGCGGATACCCGCTGGAGGCCGTTGACACGAATATCGGAGATAGTGAAGGACTCGGCGTGAACTTCGGCGATCATCAATACGGAGAGAACCGCAGTTAGCAGCAGACGTTTCATGAAGTCCTTTCTTATTCCAACTGGCAATAAACAAACTGCCGCAAAATGCGGCAGATTCGCAATTCAGCGAAGCGTTACAGTCGACCCAGATCATTGACCAGAGCAAGAAGCATCACTCCGACCACCAAACTGATACCGATCTGTATCCCCCAACCTTGCACCCGATCCGACAAGGGACGACCACGCGCCCACTCGATCAGATAAAACAACAGATGCCCCCCATCCAGTACAGGAATGGGCAACAAATTCAGAACCCCCAGGCTAATACTCAGATAAGCAAGGAAATTCAGGAAATCAGCGACGCCCGACTGGGCAGAAGCGCCCGCCACTTTAGCAATGGTTATCGGTCCGCTCAAGTTTTTTACCGAGAGCTCGCCGAACAACATTTTCTTCAGCGAGTCGAGGGTCAGCACGCTCATGGTCCAGGTGCGGCGAGCACCTTCACCAATGGCTGCCAGCGGGCCATAACTGACCTCACGAATCATCGTTGGTGGCCAATCGACAGCCTTGACCCCTGCACCCAGGTATCCGGTGGCTGCCTTGCCGTCGCCGCGCGCCGCCAGGGTAACCGGCACATCAATTTGTGCACCATCACGTTCGACGTGCAGCAGAACCTTGGTTTCAGGACGCACCCGAACCCAATCCACCACCTGCTGCCAATCGGTCAGCGCCTGGCCATCCAGCGCCAGCAGACGATCGCCTGTTTGCAGACCAGCCGCCTGCGCCGGGCCTTTTGGATCAAGCTCGGCCAATACTGGCGGCAGGGCCGGGCGCCATGGACGAATCCCCAGCGAGCGAATCGGATCGGGTTCATCGGCACCTTTGAGCCAATTATCCAGAATCAGTTCCTTGGGCGAGTCGGCACTCGAGCCCTCGTCGCGGACCAGCACCTGCACCGATCCGCTTTCACCGAGGCGGCGCACCAGTTGCAGATTGACCGCCGCCCAGCCGGACGTGCGCTCGCCATCGACGGCGACGATTTCCTGCCCCGGATTCAAGCCCGCCTTGGCGGCGATACTGCCGACCTCGACCGCACCGATCACCGGACGCACCTGCTCGCTACCGAGCATTGCCAAGACCCAGAAAAACACCAGCGCGAGCATGAAGTTGGCGATCGGGCCAGCAGCAACAATGGCAATGCGCTGACGAACGGTCTTGCGATTGAACGATTGATCGAGCTGATCTGCGGGAACTTCGCCTTCACGCTCATCGAGCATTTTCACGTAGCCACCCAACGGGATGGCCGCGATCACGAATTCCGTGCCCCGACGGTCATGCCAGCGCAGCAGGGGCATACCGAAGCCGACGGAAAAACGCAGAACCTTGACGCCACAGCGACGCGCAACCCAAAAATGGCCGAATTCATGGAATGTGACCAGCACGCCCAGAGCCACCAGGGTGCCGACAATCATATAGAGCGCGCTCATCTACTTTTCTCCGCATTCCTAAACAGCGCTGCCGCGTGCACTCTGCCGCAGCACTTATCGCCCGTGACGACGCAACCAATGCTCGGCCAGCTCACGCGCCTTGCCGTCCGCCGTGAAAACGGCATCCAGATCGTCGACCGCTACCACTGGCTCAAGATTCAACACCTCCTCGATGATACTCGCGATCTCCAGGTAACGGACACGCCCATCGAGAAACGCCGCAACCGCGACTTCATTTGCCGCATTCAACATTGCCGGCGCGCTGTTGCCAGCCTCCGCCGCCTGACGTGCCAGGCGCAAACAAGGGAAGCGCTCCTCATCAGGCGCCTGGAAATCCAGGCGGGCCACGGCAAACAGATCCAGTGGCGGCACCCCGGAATCAATCCGCTGCGGCCACGCCAGGGCATTGGCAATCGGTGTGCGCATGTCAGGATTACCCAACTGGGCCAACACCGAGCCATCGACGTAATCGACCAGCGAGTGAATCACGCTCTGTGGATGGATCACCACTTCGACCTGAGACGGCTTGGCATCGAACAGCCAGCAGGCTTCAATCAGTTCAAGCCCCTTGTTCATCATGCTCGCGGAGTCGACCGAAATCTTGCGCCCCATCGACCAGTTGGGATGGGCGCACGCCTGGTCCGGAGTGACATGCTCGAGCTCAACCAGGGGAGTTTGTCGGAAGGGACCGCCAGAGGCCGTCAGCAGAATCCGCCGCACCCCCACACTACTCAGCCCACGAGAAAAATCCGTCGGCATGCATTGAAAAATCGCATTGTGCTCACTGTCGATCGGCAATAACACCGAGCCACTTTTGTGCACTGCCTGCATGAACAGGGCGCCGGACATCACCAGCGCCTCTTTATTGGCCAGCAGAATCTTCTTGCCAGCCTCGACCGCGGCCAGGGTCGGACGCAAACCCGCCGCCCCGACAATCGCCGCCATCACCGCGTCGACTTCAGCGTCGGAGGCAACCTGGCACAGCCCCTCCTCACCTATCAGCACACGCGTAGGCAAACCCGCCGCACGCAAATCATCCTGCAGGCGACGACCGGCCACCGCCTCGGGCACCACCGCGAAACGCGGCACATGGCGAATACACAGGGCCAGCAACTCGCTCAGGCGCGAATAGCCGCTCAGGGCAAAGACTTGATAGCGTTCGGGATGTCGAGCGATGACGTCCAGGGTGCTCAGACCGATGGAACCGGTAGCACCCAATACGGTGATCTGTTGAGGACGGCTCACGGCGCCGCCATCCACAGCAATACGGCAAACACCGGAATCGCGGCAGTCAGGCTGTCGATGCGATCGAGAACGCCACCGTGACCGGGCAGCAGATTACTACTGTCTTTGATGCCCGCCTGACGCTTGAACATGCTTTCGGTCAAATCACCCACCACCGAGATAAACACAATGATGGCCGCGCCGATCAAACCCTTGAGCGCATCAGCCAGGGACCAGTCCCGCACCAGACCAACAATGAGGGTGATGACCAGACTCAACGCCAGACCACCGTACACCCCCTCCCAGCTCTTGCCAGGACTGACCATTGGCGCCAGCTTGCGCTTGCCGAAGGCTCGACCGGAGAAGTAGGCGCCAATATCGGCACCCCATACCAGTACCATGACCGCCATGATCAACCAATTACCCAGCGGGTACTGCTTGATCATCACCAGCCCCTGCCAGGCCGGCAGCAGGATCAACAAGCCAATGACCAGCTTGCAGGCCGCGCTGGACCAATGCTCACTGGTACGGGGATAGGTCAGCACCAGGAAGGTAGCGACACCCCACCACAGTACGGCTGCCCCCAACACCCACGGTGCCAGGCCCTGCTCCAAATGCATGACAAACAGCATGGCTGCCACCACCACTGCATAGCCAACACGCATGGACTGGGCTTCGAAACCCGCCAGGCGCGCCCATTCCCAGGCACCAAGGGTTACGACCAACCCTATGAACAGGGCAAAACCGGAACCTTCCAGCAGGAAGAAACCGCACAGGGCGATAGGCAACAGGATGAGTGCTGTGATGATTCGTTGTTTAAGCATTAAACCCGGGCTCCAGCTTCAACCTGTTCGCTCGTTTTACCAAAGCGACGCTGGCGAGAAGCGAAATCGGCCAGCGCGGTGCGCATGGCTTCGTGTTTGAAGTCCGGCCAGAACAGGTCGGAGAAATACAACTCGGAGTACGCCAACTGCCACAACAGGAAGTTGCTGATGCGGTGCTCACCACCGGTGCGGATACACAGGTCCGGCAACGGCAGATCACCGGTGGACAGACAGGTTTGCAACAGCCCGGGAGTGATGTCGTCCGGCCTCAAATGGCCAGCCTGAACCTCACGCGCCAGGCGTTGTGCAGCCTGGGCAATATCCCACTGACCACCGTAATTGGCGGCAATTTGCAGGACAAAACGATTGGTGCCCGCAGTCATCGCCTCAGCTTCACGCATGGCCGCCTGAAGTTCGGGATGAAAACGCGAACGATCACCGATGATGCGCAGGGTGATGTTGTTTTCATTGAGGCGCTTGGCCTCGCGACGCAACGCCTTGAAGAACAGCTCCATCAAGGCGCTGACCTCATCGGCCGGACGCTGCCAGTTCTCACTGGAAAAGGCGAACAGAGTCAGTACTTCGACCCCTGACTCGGCACAGACCTCGATGACGGCACGCACCGCATCGACACCTGCCTTGTGCCCGGCAACGCCGGGCAGGAAACGTTTTTTTGCCCAGCGATTATTGCCGTCCATGATGATCGCGACATGTCGCGGCACCGAGGACAGCGCAGGCTGCTTGGTCTTTTCCATGAAAAGGTGACCCTTATACGGCCATCAGGTCTTTTTCTTTCTCTTCCGTGGCCTTGGTGATCTGAGCCTCGGCGTCTTTGGTCAGCTTGTCGATATCAGCGACGGCACGGCGCTCTTCGTCTTCGCTGATTTCCTTGTCCTTGACCAGTTTCTTCAAGTCACCCAATGCATCACGACGAATGTTGCGCACGGCGACACGAGCATCTTCGGCTGCGCTGCGCGCCTGCTTGGTGAAGCCCTTACGGGTCTCTTCGGTCAGGGCAGGCATGGAAATCAACAGCAACTCGCCCAAGTTGGTCGGATTGAGGTTCAGGCCAGCACTTTGGATCGCTTTGTCGACGGCAGCGAGCATGTTGCGCTCGAAGGCCACGACTTGCAGGGTCCGGGAGTCTTTTACAGTAATGTTGGCGACTTGAGTGATCGAAGTGTCCGCACCGTAGTACGGCACCATCACGCTACCCAGAATGCTTGGGTGAGCCTTACCGGTACGAATCTGACCAAATGCGTGGTTCAGAGAGTCCAGGGATTTCTGCATGCGCTCTTGAGCGTCTTTCTTGATTTCATTGATCATTGTTCGCCTTCCTCGATCAGAGTCCCTTCAGCGCCGCCGTGTACGATATTCAGCAGGGCGCCGGGCTTGTTCATGTTAAATACGCGCAGCGGCATCTTGTGGTCGCGGCACAGGCAGATTGCGGTCAGGTCCATGACGCCCAGCTTGCGATCCAGTACTTCATCGTAGGTCAGATGATCGAACTTCTCGGCATGCGGGTCTTTGAATGGATCTGCAGTGTACACACCGTCGACCTTGGTTGCCTTCAACACAACATCAGCGTCGATCTCGATCGCGCGCAAGCAGGCGGCCGAATCGGTGGTGAAGAACGGGTTCCCGGTACCGGCAGCGAAGATCACCACTTCCTTGGAGTTCAGGTGACGCATGGCTTTGCGGCGATCATAGTGATCGGTCACGCCCACCATGGAAATAGCCGACATCACGATGGCCGAGATATTGGCGCGCTCCAGCGCATCGCGCATGGCCAGGGCGTTCATCACAGTGGCCAGCATGCCCATGTGGTCGCCTGTTACCCGATCCATGCCGGCTGCACTCAGTGCCGCACCGCGGAACAGGTTGCCGCCACCGATCACCAGGCCCACCTGGACGCCGATACCAACGAGTTGACCGACTTCCAGCGCCATGCGATCGAGGACCTTGGGGTCGATCCCGAACTCTTCGGACCCCATGAGGGCCTCGCCGCTAAGCTTGAGTAGAATGCGTTTATAGCGAGCCTGATAACCACTGCCCTGCTGAGCCATTGCGAATCTCTCCTGCGGCGTATTTTAAAAATTCTTTGCTGGCTGGTTTACAGCCGGCGTTCAATCCAGCTTGACGCTATCACAGCGCCATCGGAACACGGCTTTGTAAGCCAGTTCCGCCAGGAAACCAAATAAATTGGCCTCCCCATCTGAAAAGAGGCTGCGCGCGTGAGCGGGCAGCCTCTTCAGGGCGACAGTTGAAAAACTGTCTTACTGCTTGGCAGCAGCCAGTTGTGCAGCAACTTCTTCAGCGAAGTTGTCCACTGGCTTCTCGATGCCTTCGCCTACTTTGAAGTAAGTGAAGGAAACGATTTCAGCGCCGGCCTTCTTGGCCAGCTCGCCAACCTTGACTTCAGGGTTCTTGACGAACGCTTGCTCAACCAGGCTCGCTTCAGCCAGGAACTTGCTGATACGACCCTTGATCATGTTTTCAACGATGTTTTCTGGCTTGCCGGCGATCTTGTCGGCGTTCAGGCTCAGGAACACGGCTTTTTCGCGCTCGATGGCTTCGGCAGACACTTCCGATGGCAGCAGGAACTCAGGGTTGCTGGCCGCTACGTGCATGGCGATGTCTTTAGCCAGCTCAACAGTGCCGCCTTTCAGGACAACAGCTACACCGATCTTGTTGCCGTGCAGGTAACCACCAACCACATCACCTTCAACGCGAACCAGGCGACGGATGTTGACGTTTTCGCCAACCTTGCCGACCAGGACCAGACGATCTGCTTCTTGAGCTTCGATCAGCGGAGCGACGTCAGTCAGCTTGTCAGCAAACGCTTTTTCAACGCTGGCAGCAACGAATGCCTTGAAGTCGTCCTGCAGAGCCAGGAAGTCGGTCTGCGAGTTCACTTCCAGCAGGACTGCGGATTTACCGTCTTCCTTCAGTGCGATAGCGCCTTCAGCAGCAACGTTACCGGCTTTTTTGGCAGCCTTGATGGCGCCCGAAGCGCGCATATCATCAATGGCTTTTTCGATGTCGCCGCCAGCCTTGGTCAAGGCTTTTTTGCAGTCCATCATGCCTTCGCCAGTACGCTCGCGCAGTTCTTTAACCAACGCTGCAGTAATCTCTGCCATTTCAAAATTCCTCTTGGATAGGTTATCAACCATTCCACCCGATCGAACGGGCGTTCAATTCTTCCCCGAACCACCCTTGTTAGCTGCCGCACGTTACAAAAAAGGCAGTGGGCGCCGACAAATGGTTTTCGAGGTGGCAAAAAGGGGGCCAAGCCCCCTTTTTGCTTACTGAGTCAACGCCAAGGCGTCAATTACTCAGCGGCAGCTGCCGGAGCTTCTTCAACGAAAACTTCGGTGGCGCCAGCAACGTTGTTGCGACCACGGATTACAGCGTCAGCCATCGAACCCATGTACAGCTGGATAGCGCGGATTGCGTCATCGTTGCCTGGGATGATGTAGTCAACGCCTTCCGGGCTGCTGTTGGTATCGACTACGCCGATAACCGGGATGCCCAGTTTGTTGGCTTCGGTGATCGCGATGCGCTCGTGATCAACGTCGATAACGAACAGTGCGTCAGGCAGACCGCCCATGTCCTTGATACCACCCAGGGAACGATCGAGCTTTTCCAGGTCACGGGAGCGCATCAGCGCTTCTTTCTTGGTCAGCTTGGCGAAAGTACCGTCTTCGGCTTGGACTTCAAGGTCACGCAGACGCTTGATGGAAGCACGGATGGTTTTGAAGTTGGTCAGCATGCCGCCCAACCAGCGGTGATCGACGTACGGCGAACCGCAACGTGCTGCTTCTTCAGCAACGATCTTGCCAGCGGAACGCTTGGTGCCGACGAACAGAATCTTGTTTTTGCCCTGGGCCAGACGCTCTACGAAAGTCAGAGCTTCGTTGAACATTGGCAGGGTTTTTTCAAGGTTGATGATGTGAATCTTGTTGCGCGCGCCGAAAATGTACTTGCCCATTTTCGGGTTCCAGTAACGGGTCTGGTGACCGAAGTGCACACCGGCCTTCAGCATATCGCGCATGTTGACTTGGGACATGATAGTTCCTTAATAAGTCGGGTTTGGCCTCCACGTATCCCAATGACCAACCAGCAGCTTCAGCTGAAGGCACCCAGGTCATCGTGTCGACACGTGTGTGGATTTAAGCTTTTCGGGGCATCCCCGGAAAGCGGCGCATTTTATACCATAGCGAGGCGTAAAACGGAACCCGGATTCTCAAAAGCAAGCGCACGCCGCCTTGGCAGCCCTTGGAATCGCCCGATAATGCACCTATCAATACAGAGAAGCGTTGCAGGCAGCCACGGTATTGCCCCGATCGTCTGGTAGAATCGCGTTTTTCGGGGCTGCGAGCCGCTACGCACAGCACCCATTCCGTATAGAAAGCGCCACTGAGCGTAGAGAGAGCCTGTATGACCGTCACCCTCAAAACCCCAGAGGACATCGCCAAAATGCGCATCGCCGGCAAGCTCGCCGCCGACGTTTTGGAAATGATTGCCGAACATGTCAAGCCCGGTATCACCACCGAAGAGCTTGACCGCATCTGCCACGACTACATCGTCAACGAGCAGAAGGCCATCCCTGCCCCCCTCAACTATAAAGGCTTCCCGAAGTCGATCTGCACCTCGATCAACCACGTGGTCTGCCACGGTATCCCCAACGAAAAACCGCTGAAGGATGGCGACACCCTGAACATCGACGTCACGGTGATCAAGGACGGCTACCACGGCGACACCAGCCGCATGTTCCATGTCGGCACAGTACCCGTCTGGGCCGAGCGCCTGTCGCAGGTCACCCAGGAATGCATGTACAAGGCCATCGAACTGGTCAAGCCTGGCTGCCGCCTGGGTGATATTGGTGAAGTCATCCAGAAACACGCCGAAAAGAACGGCTTCTCGGTGGTCCGCGAATTCTGCGGCCACGGCATCGGCAAAGTGTTTCACGAAGAGCCGCAGATCCTGCACTACGGCCGCGCGGGCACCGGCATGGAACTGCAAGCCGGCATGACCTTCACCATCGAGCCGATGATCAACCAGGGCAAGGCCGACACCAAGGTGCTTGGCGACGGCTGGACCGCCATCACCAAGGACCGCAAACTTTCGGCCCAGTGGGAGCACACCCTGCTGGTCACCGAAACGGGCTACGAGATCTTCACTCTGCGCAGCGATGACACCATCCCACGCGTTTCAGCCTGAGTCACTGCTCCCAGCCTTATAGAAGGAAAGCCAATCGATGCCGCAGGTGGATCCCGAACTGTTTGACCGCGGCCAGTTCCAGGCTGAACTGGCCCTGAAGGCAAGCCCTATCGCGGCCTTCAAGAAGGCCATCCGCCAGGCCCGCGAAGTGCTCGACACGCGCTTTCGGGCGGGCCGCGACATCCGCCGACTGATCGAGGATCGTGCCTGGTTCGTCGACAACATCCTGCAGAAGGCCTGGGAACAGTTCACCTGGAGCAAAGACGCCGACATCGCCCTGGTTGCAGTAGGCGGTTATGGACGGGGCGAGCTGCATCCTTACTCCGATATCGACTTGCTGATCCTGCTGGACAGCGCCGATCACGAAATTTTCCGGGATTCCATCGAGCGCTTTCTCACACTGCTATGGGACATTGGCCTGGAAGTCGGCCAGAGCGTACGCTCGGTCGAGGAATGCGCTCAGGAAGCGCGTGCCGACCTCACCGTCGTCACCAACCTGATGGAGAGCCGCACCATTGCTGGCCCCGAGCGTCTGCGCCAGCGCATGCTCGACGTCACCAGCACCCAGCACATGTGGCCGGCCAAGGAGTTTTTCCTGGCCAAGCGTGCCGAACAAAAGGCCCGTCACCACAAGTACAACGACACCGAATACAACCTGGAACCGAACGTCAAAGGCTCGCCCGGTGGCCTGAGGGATATCCAGACCATTCTCTGGGTAGCCCGCCGCCAATACGGCACCTTGAATCTGCATGCCTTGGCCGGCGAAGGCTTCCTGGTGGAAAGCGAAAATGCCCTGCTGGCCTCCTCCCAGGAGTTCCTCTGGAAAGTCCGGTATGCCCTGCACATGCTGGCCGGACGCTCCGAAGACCGCCTGCTGTTTGACCATCAGCGCTCAATTGCCGGCCTGCTTGGCTTTGAAGGCGAAGACGCGAAACACGCCATCGAAAACTTCATGCAGCAGTACTACCGCGTGGTCATGAGCATCGCCCAGCTCAGCGACCTGATCATCCAGCACTTCGAGGAAATCATCCTCGCGCCGGAGGATGAAGCGCCGCCACAACCAATCAATTCACGTTTCCAATTGCATGACGGCTACATCGAAGCGATCAACAACAACGTATTCAAACGTACGCCGTTCGCCATGCTGGAGATCTTCGTGTTGATGGCCCAGCAGCCGGAAATCAAAGGGGTGCGCGCCGATACGGTTCGCCTGCTGCGAGAAAACCGGCACCTGATCGATGACGATTTCCGCAACGACATTCGCAACACCAGCCTGTTCATCGAGCTGTTCAAGTGCAAGATCGGCATCCATCGCAACCTGCGGCGCATGAATCGCTACGGCATCCTCGGACGCTACTTGCCGGAATTCGGCTTGATTGTCGGGCAAATGCAGCATGACCTGTTCCATATCTACACGGTCGACGCCCACACCCTGAACCTGATCAAACACCTGCGTAAGCTGCAGTACACCCAGGTGTCGGAGAAATTCCCGCTGGCCAGCAAGACCATGGCCAACCTGCCCAAGCCCGAGCTGATCTATCTGGCCGGGCTGTACCACGACATTGGCAAAGGCCGGCACGGCGATCACTCGGACATCGGCGCGGTGGATGCCGAGGCCTTCTGCCAGCGCCATCAACTGCCGGCCTGGGACAGCCGGCTGATCGTCTGGCTGGTGCAAAACCACCTGGTAATGTCGACCACCGCCCAGCGTAAGGACCTCTCCGACCCGCAGGTCATCCACGATTTTGCACAAGTAGTCAGCGACGAAACCCGCCTCAACTACCTTTACGTGCTGACGGTTGCGGATATCAATGCCACCAACCCCACGCTATGGAACTCCTGGCGTGCCAGCCTGCTGCGCCAGCTGTATACCGAAACCAAGCGCGCCCTGCGTCGCGGCCTGGAAAACCCGGTGGACCGTGAAGAGCAGATCCGCCAGACCCAAAGCGCCGCCCTCGATATTCTGGTGCGCGGCGGTACCGATCCGGATGACGTGGAGCAGTTGTGGTCGCAACTGGGCGACGACTATTTCCTGCGCCATACCGCCGGCGACGTGGCCTGGCACAGCGATGCGATCCTCCAGCAACCGTCCGACGGCGGCCCCCTGGTGCTGATCAAGGAAACCACCCAGCGCGAGTTCGAGGGTGGCACGCAGATTTTCATCTACGCCCCTGACCAACACGATTTCTTCGCCGTGACCGTGGCCGCGATGGACCAGCTCAACCTGAACATCCACGACGCCCGGGTCATTACCTCCACCAGCCAGTTCACCCTCGACACCTACATTGTGCTCGACACCGACGGCGACTCGATCGGCGACAATCCGACCCGGGTCAAGCAGATTCGCGACGGCCTGACTGAAGCCCTGCGCAACCCGGATGACTACCCAACCATCATCCAGCGCCGCGTCCCACGCCAGCTCAAGCACTTTGCCTTCGCGCCCCAGGTGACGATCCACAACGACGCCCATCGTCCGGTGACCGTACTCGAGCTCAGCGCGCCGGATCGCCCGGGATTGCTGGCGCGAATCGGCGGGATATTCCTCGAGTTCGACCTGTCGCTGCAAAACGCCAAGATTGCGACCCTGGGCGAGCGGGTCGAAGACGTATTCTTCATCACCGACGCCGACAACCAGCCGTTGTCCGACCCGCAACTGTGCAGCCGCCTGCAGGATGCGATCGTCGAGCAACTGAGCGTCAGCCCCGAATCCGATGTCAAACTGTCGCGCATCAGTTTCTGATACACGCCTGATTTAACTGCTTTGATCGAGACCCCGCACCGATGAACAACGCTCTGAACCAGCTCCAGCCTTACCCGTTCGAGAAACTGCGCGCCCTGCTCGGTGCGGTCACACCCAACCCGGACAAACGTCCGATTGCCCTGTCCATCGGTGAGCCAAAGCACCGTTCGCCGGAGTTCGTCGCCCAGGCCCTGGCCAACAGCCTCGACCAGATGGCGGTGTACCCGACCACCCTGGGCCTGCCTGCGCTGCGTGAAGCGATCGGCGGCTGGTGCGAGCGTCGCTTCAATGTTCCGGCTGGCTGGATCGATCCGGCGCGTAACGTGCTGCCGGTCAACGGCACCCGTGAGGCGCTGTTTGCCTTTACCCAGACCGTGGTCAACCGTGGCGAAGACGCGCTGGTGGTCAGCCCCAATCCGTTCTATCAAATCTACGAAGGGGCGGCGTTCCTGGCTGGCGCCAAGCCACACTACTTGCCGTGCCTCGATGAGAACGGCTTCAACCCGGACTTCGATGCGGTGTCGCCCGAGATCTGGCAGCGCTGCCAGATTTTGTTCCTGTGCTCGCCAGGCAACCCGACCGGCGCGCTGATTCCGGTCGACACCCTGAAAAAACTGATCGCCCTGGCGGACGAATACGACTTCGTGATCGCCGCCGACGAGTGCTACAGCGAACTCTACTTCGACGAACAGACGCCACCGCCAGGCCTGCTCAGCGCCTGCGTGGAACTGGGCCGTCAAGACTTCAAACGCTGCGTGGTGTTCCACAGCCTGTCCAAGCGCTCCAACTTGCCAGGCCTGCGCTCAGGGTTTGTCGCAGGCGATGCCGACATCCTCAAGGGCTTCCTGCTGTACCGCACCTACCACGGCTGCGCCATGCCGGTGCAAACCCAACTGGCCAGCGTCGCTGCCTGGAACGACGAAGATCACGTGCGCGACAACCGCTCGCTGTACCGCGAGAAGTTCGACGCGGTGCTGGAGATCCTCGCCCCGGTGCTCGACGTCCAGCGTCCGGACGGCAGCTTCTACCTGTGGCCGAACGTCGAGGGTGACGATGCCGCGTTCTGCCGCGACCTGTTTGTCGAGGAACACGTGACCGTGGTCCCGGGCTCTTACCTGTCCCGCGAAGTCGACGGTTTCAACCCCGGTGCCGGACGCGTGCGCATGGCCCTGGTTGCGCCGCTGGCTGAGTGCGTCGAAGCCGCCGAGCGGATTCGCGCGTTTATCCAGCGGCGCCGCTGATCCGCCCTACTTCACCACCCCCAGGTTGGCCTCACTCAAGTCCAGGTCAGCCAACACCTCGCGCAGCACGTCATCACCGATCTGGTGTTGACGGCTGAGCCGGTACAGTTCCAGACGCTGGGCGCGCAAGGCGTTCAGGCGCATGCGCCGCTCCAGCAAATCCATCTGAAAGGCCAGCGCCTGGGCTTCGGCCGAGTCATTGAACACGTCCAGTTGATGCCGATATTCGGACATGATCCGCGCCTTGAGTTCCGCCGCCAACGCAGCCTGCGCCGCGTCCTGCGGGTTAACCTCCTGCGCTTCGAGTGCATGAATCGCCGCCTCGGCCGTCTTGCGCCAGGCTTCACGCACCTCTTGCAGGCGTTTTTCGTCAGGGCTTTGCTCAATCCCCCGCAGCAGGATCGGCAAGGCAATACAGGCCGTCACCAGCGACAGCAGAATCACCCCGGCAGCGATGAAAATCAGCAAGTCACGTTCCGGAAAGTCGGCGCCACTGAGCAGCAGCGGCACCGACATCACACCCGCCAGGGTCACCGCACCGCGAACCCCACCCAGCGTCAGCAGCCAGCATGAGCGCGCGGTCGGTACCAATGTCAACTCGCCCTTGCCGCGCCAGCGCCGCAGCCAACCGTACAGGCGCCAGATGCTCTGCACCCAGACATAGCGCAGCACCAACAACACGGCGAAGATCGCCAGCACCGCCAATGCGCGATAGAACAGCGTCGGCCACAGCGAGCTTTCGTGACTGACCACGGCCTTGATGATGTCCGGCAGTTGCAGGCCCAGCAGCAGGAAAATCAGGCCTTAGTTTTTCTTTTTTGATTGTGTAAACCTATGGTGATAGTTTTTAGCGTCAGATAAGGTAAACCCATGCAGCAAGTTCAGATGATGAGACAGCTCTCCCCAAAGCCCAGACTCTCTGGCCTCCTGGGCCTCCAGTCCTTTCCGAAATCCGAAGGTGGTGCGTAGGGCGAAAGCAGGGCGATTCAACACCATAGAAAGCGACCGCTTGGTTGCATTGGTAGCTGTATTTGAGGGCGCCCTTTTCCTCTTTGAAAACGAGAAGGCCGGAGCAACGGAATGGATGACCTCACCGGTTCGAGGACTCGGATCGAAGCGTCCAACCAACATGCTGGGGACGCGATTGGAAACTCTAGCTGTATTGGATTTTACCGGGCAACTGGAGGAAGGCGTTCTGGTTTGAGGTCAACAAGCTGAATGTCGCCACCTCGCGTGAAATCCATGCCTTCTCCCCCGACTTTTCGCTGATCGAATCCATTAGCTATGGTCGTGGTGAAATACCTGAAAGCCGCTGGTATTGCGCACGTCATGTTCTCCGCATTAAGGGATGGAGGCGAAAATAGAAGCCTTGGAGCCTGGGGCTTTGCTTTTGTTGTGGTCGGCGGCACGTATAAGCGAAAAGCCTATATCCCACTCTTCGATCATGACTCTCCCCCTTTGCAAAACCTTAAGCCACCAGTGTCGTTTCCCTATCATCAATTGTTCCTACTGCACTGATAAAGTCATTGGCAGACAAATTTGCAGCTTTGAAAATCTCGGTCGATCTTTTTTTGTGCATCGTCAAAATCACGCGGGCCAGGTCGACATAGTGATCGAAAGTCGTTCGGAGGAATTTATGCCCCATCTGATCCTGAAGCACCTGAGCCACTGCTAGGTTGTACACCCCATCATTATTGAGGACATCTTCGCCGAAGTTACGAATGAGGTACTGTGTGGGCCACCAGTCCCTGGCATCGTAGAATCTGAGATTCGCCCGAAGCTTAGGGTTGAGTTTGAGTGCCTTCTTCTTTGCTGCGGTAGTACGCTGTGAAATACTGTCAGGTATCACAGGGTGGCCGTCCTTTGTCAGAAACAGCAACGACAACGGCGGTTCCTCACCGTAATTTTCCTTATATTTCTTGGCCCTGGCTGCGAATAGGGGCTTGATGTACATTTCTTCAACGTCCCGAAGCGCATCCCGGTGTACGAGGATTGTGCGCATTTTCTGCCCTTTGCTGTTGTGAATGGTATATCTCACATTTGGTTCGCTGAACTCCATGGAAGAGAAGGGTGCGATGTGCGCGTTGTCGCCGTTGCCGTAGTAAGGGAATCTACACAGATCCATTGGCCGCATCGCCGTGGCCAAGGCGAAGATGAGCATGGCGGCATACACCGGGTCTGAATAACTTGTCGTCAGCTGGCTGATCTCCTGAGGGGTGATAAGCGAACGAATCGCGGACTGACGGCTCTCCTTGTCCAGCACCTCAATGCTCGTGGAATCGATGACCTTCTTTGCTTTCAAAGCAATGTATTCTTGGTATCGAGAGCTCCTGTAGGGAGGAATCCAGGTCTTGAGTTGCACTTCAATCCCCGGGTTGAAGCCTTTATCACCCAACCACCTGAAGTAATTCATAAGCAGCTTAGCGTCTCCGAAAATGGTCTCCGTGGATGGGCTTGCCGAGTTCTCTGCAACACGTTGCATTTCGCGAGCGCTCTGCCATCGCTTCACATGCTTGTTGCGGGCGAAAAGATGGAATTGGCTAGGATGGATGCACTTGAAGTCATCCGTCGTCGACAGGTACCGATAAAACATCGAGATGACGCTGGCGTATCGCGAAGAAGTTTTCTTGGAAGCGCGAGTTTGCGTGTAGAGGAAAAGATTCACGTGGCTCAAAAGAATGCTGTGTTTCTTGTCTTCAAAAATGAGAATGAAATGAGCAGTTTTTCGATTGCCCTCCGAGGCCACGTATTCAATGTACTTCTTGGTGATCCTAATCATTTTTCCACCCGGCTGGTAACGCTGAAGTGGACAACCTGATCGACGCCTTTGAACAGATGAACGTGGTCGGCTTTTTCGGCAGCCAACAGCTCCTCTGCCGGTGCGCTGCTGGCCCGAAATTTCCGCTGAGCTACCGTTTCCGCCACAGATGGGCATTCTGGAACATGTATGGAAATCGAGGTTTTTTTGATTTTCCGTATAAGGTTCTTGATCTCCATTGAACTGAACACTGGCAGGCGAATTACGATCTCCGTCGTACGCGGCGCCGGAAGCTGCCCAAGGAAATCTTCAAAGTTGGAGATGAACCGATCCACGAAAATGATCAGCGGCGTTGACGTGTTCTCGTGCTGGTTGACCTTCTCGATGACTTTGGCGATCTCTTTGCTTTTTTCACCTAGGTAGGCCTTATATACGCCGTTTTTCTTATAGGCCGTGAACGCCGGCTTGAGGTTCGGCCCATAAACGATTCGCGAGCCTGGAGTGCCGACCAGCTTCTGATTGGTGGTATTGAGCTTCGCCTTGGTGAGCTCAGCCTTGACCTGATCCAACTGAGCGACCAGGTGGCTGATAAACGTCGTCTGTTTGTCCAAGGTTACACGAACGCTATCCGTCTCGAACAAGGTGATGTCATTGTTCATGAGGGAGGTGATGTGCCGGTCAAGCGCTGCAGAGAGCTCGGCTTTATGCTTCTTCTCTGTCTCTGCAAGCCTCATCTCCAACTCGCTCGCCCTCTGCTGCGTAACCTGCAGCAGTCCGCTGACCGAATCCGGGGCTGATTTCGGAAGAAGGGCGTTGACGTCCTTTTCCCCCTTGATGTAACCGAGCAGATCCCCGTAATAGCGGTGAAAGGCCTGCCGGGTGATCCCTGCCTCTTCCGCCACCTTGCCAACCTGCAACGCACCTCCACGGCTGAAGTAAATGTCCACGATGATTTCGATCAACTTCTGGCGTGTCGGGTTGCTCTGCGCTTTTGCGCTAAGGGTTTTGTCGTACTGCACCGGCTTAGTCATTGAGGTCTACTACTGAGATGCGATTGGATTGCGCGTCGTTTACTGCTGCGTGGTCTACGAAATCGGGGTTGTGATGATGGAGATTGCTGTGGCTCAGATTGGCCAGATGGTATTGGTACGACTCTATCTTCGTCTGAATCTCATGGCGGGTTGCCTCGGGAAGCGTGGCTTTCGGGTTGTCCAGGATCTTCTGGAAGAACTTTACGTTCTCCTCAAGCGCAGTCTTTGCCTTTTCCAGCACCACAATCTTGCGGCAGTCGTAATGGCAATTAGTGGGGTCGGGACGTGGCAGCTCATCGCTGAAGTCTCGCCCCTGGATACAGGGTGGAAGGTTATCGAACTTGAAGTACTCAGCAGTCACGCAATAGGTGCCTACGGCAGTCCGCTTGATGAACAGGGGGTGACCTCCCATTAATAGGTTGGTAACGTACTCCAGAAGCGAAATCTGGATTTTCTTGCCCTGGAAGTCATCTGGCTTGGCCGTGATTTGCTCGGAGATACGAATCGCAGCCTGTCCAGAATAGGCGCCGATACGGATGGCCTGAATGATCTCTTGGAGCTCGTGGGTGTAGGATTGCTCCAAGCTCAAAGCGACGCTGCGTACCATAGCTGGATTGCGTGCGATGTATTGCATGGTCATTTTGAAGGTCTTATGACCGAACAGCGCGCGAATAAGGTCGAGGTTACGTTCATCTTGGTTAATGAGGATCTCGGCAATCGTCTTCCGAAAACGGTGGACATGAATGCGCTCGATGGGCAAGGCCTCCTTCAGCTGACTGATCACGCGCGCCAGGAGCTGAGGCGTAACCCCCTGCAATTTATTACCCGATCCAGCCTTGTTGCTTTGGAACAGCCAGTGGCGTTGGGTTTTGCGTCCAATATTACGCAACTTATCGTACGCAATCGCACTTTCTGCAACAAACCTAGGCAACGGTAAGTACTCCACTTCACCGTTATAATTCGGATCATCAGCTGTCTTCCAGCGTACAATGCGGATCCAGTACTCTCCTGAGCCGTCCGGTCTGTCGTTACTGATGTCCGTGATGCTAAGCGGGCCTAGCTCCGAAATTCGGGCTCCGGTAATCAAGGCTATCAGAATGAATACGGCATTACGGACATGGTCTAGAGCCCGAGCCCAATCCGCCTTCCACGTATATCGCCAGTAGTCGCGCGAGCGACTGGAGAATACATGGCGAGTCGTTTGCATTACAACTTTGCCTTCAACCTTCACTTCAAAATTCGATTCCAGCTCTGGGTCGGGTTTACTGCGGCTGATTACCCCATTTTTGTTCTTTCGATTAACCTCTTCGATAGTTGGCTCAACTTTGGCAAGTTCTGGGGCGGCCTTTTCGATCCAGAAGAGGGCGTACTCCATCATGTGGCGGAGATCTTCCTCAGAAAAGGGCACCCATGCTTGGATGGTGGCGCGCAATGTCTTATAAAGATCAGCGCGTCTTTCGGGAACTACGATCTTTTCGAGCGGAACATCTATTCGCATATCTACAGGAATGAGTTCGTGCGCAGAGAGGCTGAGCCAAAGCCTAATTATATAAAATAAAGACATGTAGTTAGTTGCAGTGTCATAGTCTCTGGCGCTATCCAATGCCACGTTGATCATCTTCGTGCTGATCATCTGCAGCGACTGCTGGTCTGCAGTGATATGGTTTTCAACGAGGACGTACTTTTCAAGAAGTGAAAAGCCTTTGGAGTATTGTAGGCTGGACTTATAGCTCTTGATGTCAAATATATGGCTGTTTTCAGGGAGCAGGTAAAATGTAAGAGCACGCTTCAGGTCGTTGGCGCATTCAGTAGTATGGTTGAAGGATATTGAGCAGGATGGAAATAGCCACGTTGTCTCGTGGTAAAGGGATTTTCGCGAGACAGGGAATTCACCTGAGCTGTGCTCAAGCATAAATGTCAGATGTCCTCCTTTCGGAGTGTGATTATCTACAGTGTCTCTGAGCAGCGATTCGAGTTCCGCATTGATGGAGTCTTGAATATCTTGCTCAAACTCATCAATGAGAGACTGAGCGTAGCTGTTTTTATCCTTAGATGAGTCTGCTTTTTTATTTCTTGGCGATGCTTTATTTTTGGGATTATTATTCATCGAGGTCACCAGTTTTAAAGATTAGGCGGAGATCCCGCAGGTTACGTGGCAGTAGAGGAGAGTTCATTGTTCGGAACTGCAGAGCCTCATCGATGGCATCCCCATCAGGCCAGGCCCCGAGAATCGCGTTAATCTCCTCCTGCTCAGCCTCAAGCCGGCTGCCAAACTCCGCCACGCTGCCGTCGCGCAGCAATTCATCGATATGGGCAAGCCGCTCAATCAAGTAGGGAAGAGAGTCTTCTAAAATCCACACCTGGCTACAAAAAAAACATTGCTCCAAGGCAACGCACTTGGAGCCTTTAGTTAGCTTGGGTGCTCCGGGCCAGTCGGGTTTATAGCGATTACCGCAAGCCCAAAGAGGTCGTTCCAGACCGGGTAGAAAGAAAATACTGAGCTTAGTAGTCGCTTGTGCGCGTGCCCTTTTTCCAAGGAGGCCTTTGAACTTGCGTGCCCGTAACAATTCCACGATGTGCTCCAGCGCGGAGCGCAGACGCTTCAAGCGACGGGCGTGGGCTGCATTGGAATTGTCATAGGACTGATCAGTAGTGTCCCTTGATTGATGCCCCAACAGTTGCGACAGGAAAGCAAATGGCATCGCCTCTGCGTTATAGTACAACCAAGAAACTCGCAGGCGCCGGGTAATTTCTGATGAAGAAGTAAGGCGCTTCCCGTTATCGATTACCTCATAATGTTCAAGGAACTCGCTCATCGCGTACGAAAATTGAGCAGCATAGTCGAGAGTGGCTAACCCAGCTGTACCCTCTGATTTAGTCCAGGCTGTCCAGGGGCGTACGTAGACGAAGAGAGTATTAACTTGACGGTTCCTATACGGATCAATTATTCCGTTGAGGAAGGAAGCAAGAGGGGCGGTGAACTCCTTCGCCAAAAGAATTAGGTTGTACAATGAGTAAGGGTTGTCCGCATCAGAAGCGGCTAAGATCTGCTTGGGTTCAGCGTACGGCACGTTTGAGCCCTGACTACGGAATTTTTCCGAGCGAATAATCTTAATGGATTCTTCGATAATAGAGGTAAGTGGGTGCTCGAAGTTGTCTTTGTCTACCTCCATTATCGTTTCTTTGTTCCACCCCGCTTGCAGCATCATCAGTGTAGCAAGGCCTGCCATGTCAATTGCAGTCGGGTAGTATAAGCCAAAATGCTCATCTAGGGACATCATGTACTGTCCCTGTTTTCCATAAAAATTATTAAATTTTGCCCGGATAAAGTATAGTTTGTTGAGAATAAGTTTGATGGCGTCGTCACACTTTTCAATGATGGAGATCCTACTCCCTGAGTATTTTTGCCTAAGGTCATCGATGCTGAACTTAAACGGGAAGCCATGCTCGTTGAACGTTTTTACGACGCGGTGTGGGTCAAGCACTGTGCTATGCCAGCTCTCCCTTTTCCTGATATTAGGTTGATAATTTTGTGGGATTTTAATTGTTGTATCCGTTGCGGCCATTCTCTTAAGTGACTTGATAATTTCGGGCGCGTTGCGGAGCTCAACCATTTCTGGGTCGTCGCATTTATTCAAACGCGTCAATGCTTTGGATACATTAAAGTCTATTCCGTTCTCGACCTTATACTTCACCCAGATTAGGATCTCCTCCTTCGTAAGTCGTCGGTCAAAAAGCGCTTGAAGCTCTTCATAAGTATAAGGCGCCGAAGCGTCTATTTCTCTTCGTCGCTCAATGGTTTGGCGTATGGCATCTATATTCTTCCGAGTGGCAAGCGTTAGACTTGCCACGCCCTCTTCGCTAAGAGGCTCTGTGCCGGATCCTGGTATTTTCTTAATGGTAGGAAGTTCCAGCTGGGGCACAACCTCGGTTTCTTTTGCCGCGATATTAATTGCTGATTTTAGAGATCCAGCATGTAAGCGCGTTTTTTTGTTCTCATCTAAATATAGGCAAAAGCTTCTGAAAATGGAGGGCGTAATGTCTCTAATGTGCGTAATATACAGTGGGCTTGGATGTCTGTGGTTGTAGTCAAGGATGAAATCTAGAAAATATTTGATGGTTAGGCGCAACCTGTAGCACCAAGACGAAGTTCGCGTCGGGCCTAGCGTTAGCATGATGAAATGGAGTGTCATGCAAATGTTTATGCTTGCATTCCATGCAGGATGGTTGAAATAGGTGCAGGTGACAGGTTGTCCGTTCGTTCCGTATATGACCGGAACATCGGGCTCCTGCTGATCATCAGCGCCTCCTTCGTTCATTTCCAAATTCTCATCCAAAGAAACGTCTGGAGTGCCTTGCTCCAGGGCCTCCCTAGTGTCTTGTCTCATAAATAAATTTCTCATCTGAGTTACGCTTTCAGAGTCGATCCGGACTTGGAGTGGAGCTATGAATTCTCAAGACATCGTGCTCAGTGAAGACGAACAGATCGAGTTGAGTCGGCGCCTACGGTCGGCCACCATCAGCCAGCGCGACAGTCGTCGAATTGCCCAGTTGACCGAACTCTCTGTTGTTTCAGTCACGCGCTGGTGCAAGCGCTTTCAAGTGCTGCGCCTGCAAGGCTTGGTGGATCTACCTGGACGAGGTCGCAAGCCATCACTGCCCGCCGAAGCCTTGAAGCGAACTCTGGAACAAGTCACCCAACCGCGTATCGGTCAGCCGCGCTGGAGCTGTCGCAGCATGGCGCGTGTCGCTGGCATTTAACCGGCCAGTGTGCAACGGATTTGAGCCGCCAACGAAATCAAACCGCACCTGACCCGTACCTTCAAATTGTCCAGTGACCCGCACTTCGAGGAGAAATTCTGGGACGTTATCGGGCTGTATCTGCCCCCCCCCCCGAGAAGGCGCTGGTGCTCTGCTACGATGAAAAGAGCCAGGTTCAAGCCTTGCAACGCACCCAGCCGGGGTATCGGCCATATCCGCACGCAAACCCACGACTATGTTCGTCACGGCACGCTAACGCTGTTTGCCGCCATGGATTATCTACAAGGTCGGCTAATCAGTAGCATCGAAACACGGCGGATTCAACCGGTCGTCGCAACACTGGATTGTTGTACAGACTTTAGATACTCATTCAGTGCTTCGGCAGGTGTTTTCCAGCCGAGTGTTTTTCGAGGTCTAGTGTTAAGTACGTGAGCTACCGCCTGTATTTCTTGAGCACTCCAACGAGAGAGGTCAGTGCCTTTCGGGAAGTATTGCCGTAGAAGGCCGTTCGTATTTTCGTTTGTGCCGCGCTGCCATGGACTATGTGGATCAGCAAAGAAAACCTTTACTCCGGACTCGATGGTAAATCGAGCGTGATCCGACAGCTCCTTTCCACGATCCCAGGTCAAAGATCGCCACAGCTCGATGGGAAGATCAGTCACCGTCTTCTTCAATGCATTGGCCATACTAACAGCCCCATAGCCAGCCAGCGCCGGGCCGTTCTTCGTGCGGGGAATTAGCCCATAACCTTTCTCGCGGGGCAGATGGACGAGCATGGTAAATCGAGTTGAGCGCTCGACCAGAGTTCCAATCGCAGAACGGTTCAGACCGATGATCAGGTCGCCCTCCCAATGCCCGGGTACAGCCCGATCTTCTACCTCAGCAGGGCGACTGGAGATCATGACGTCCTCGCTGACGTGTGCCCACACTTTGGCCTGCGCTCTGGCTCTCGGCACGCGCAATGCTCGTCCTGAGCGCAGGCAGCTCACCAGTTCGCGCTTGAGAGCTCCTCGACCCTGAATGTAGAGCGCCTGATATATGGCTTCATGAGAGATGCGCATGGATTCATCATCCGGAAAATCGATCTGGAGCCGGTTGGCAATCTGTTCAGGCGACCAGCCATTGACCCATTTACGGTCACTGCGATGCGGTTTATTTCGACCTTTGAAGGGCGCTTGCCGAGGCCCAGAGATGTCACGACCATCGGCGTCTTGAACCTTGCCCTCAAGGCGGTCGCGTACGTACTGGTGCAGTCGCGGGTTAGTGACCAGCTTTGCTGGTTTCGGCCTCTTGGCCACCAGTTCTGCCTTCCATTGCGCTACTGACGCTCGATATTCAAGCCGACCGCAACGGGTAGCAGCATTTCGTGTCAGCTCCCGTGAAATTGTCGATGGGCTTCGTCCAAGGCGACGGGCGATCTCACGAACGCCAACACTTTGCGCTCGAAGCAGCCCAATCTCTTCTCGCTCTGCAAACGATAAGTAACGTCCTGATATGTGATTCGACATGAATAATGGCATCCCGCCTCGATGACGGAACCAGCGTGTACCTACCGCTGTTGATACGCCAACGGCATGTGCTGCCTTTTCGCTTGTGATACCTGTTGCAATCTGCACCCAAAATAGCCGCTCGATCTCATTACGAAGTGAGGGTGCACCTGGAGAACGCATCGCTCCCCGGCCCGTCAATTTTTGCATCCATCCTGCGGGTCGTCCCATAAACACCTCGATCAAGGTGTTGCGACGACCGGTTGAATCCGCCCACAACACCGGCATCAGAGTGGTTGGCCTTCCTGAAAAAGATCAACCGGGAAACACCCAAGACCCTGCAATTGCATTTGATCGTGGATAACTACGCTACTCACAAGCATCCAGTCGTCAAGGAATGGCTCAAGCGACATCCGCGATTCCACTTGCATTTCACACCGACATCGAGTTCCTAGATGAACATAGTTGAATGCTTTTTCCGAGATATCACCGTTTACTTACGGGATGATAGTTTCAGCTCAACACGCGAATTGGTCAGCTCCATTACCACGTTTTTAGTGCTGCACAACGCTCAGCCCTGCCGCTACATCTGGAGCGCAAAGAGTGAAGACATCTGCGAAAAATCCAGCGTGCGCGAGAGGCTATGGAGGTCATAGCTCAAGAGAGCGTTTCCTCTGAGACAGGACACTAGAAAATGAACCGTTAGAGGGACAAGCGCTTATAGAAGCAATCCAAACTGAACGCTTATAAACTCTAGAAATTCACTCAATCACTGCGCTTCACCTCCACCAGAAGTCAGGAAAACACTATCCCGCTGAAAATAGATTTGCAAGCAACTTTTTTAAAATCTCAAAGTCAATTTTCATCTACCGAACGAGACGCCATCAATGTTTACTGACTTGCGCCCGACACTTGTTAAATTCTAGAGGTTAATTTATCACGACATTTTTGAAAAGTTAGCTTATGTACTTCCGACAGCTAGCGCTTTTCATCTTTGACAGGTGTTCAAAAGTCGACTTTGATCTAGCTACACAAGGAGGGAAACCGCCATGCCGTTTTCAGAAATTTTTCACCCTGAATGCGAACCAATAGAACCTCACGACGCCCCAAATCATGTGGTGTTCAGTTGCTTGCAGTGGAAAACCCCAAGTCTGGAGGTGATGCCACAGGCAGCCAAGCAAAGCTTTGCAGTCATGTCCGGCGATCATTTAAATCCGTACGTTACCGCAGCCCTAGAGCGCGCCTATATTTTGGGAGCGATGTCGCCTGTGAAGCTTATCGCCGTACACGAAGACTCTCTCCGCCTTTTTCTGGACAGTGGGGTATCAAGCGCCACCTTCCAGGAAGTCGAGTCACTGTGGGAACAGGTCATATGTATGAGCCACATTCGGCTAACAGTAGACTTTGAGAACGTTAACGAAGTCCACTC
This sequence comes from Pseudomonas fluorescens, assembly GCF_019212185.1. Classification (NCBI taxonomy): domain Bacteria; kingdom Pseudomonadati; phylum Pseudomonadota; class Gammaproteobacteria; order Pseudomonadales; family Pseudomonadaceae; genus Pseudomonas; species Pseudomonas fluorescens. The sequence goes on along the minus strand of NZ_CP078138.1, from coordinate 1,496,445 downwards.
TGGACACTCCGACTACGTCTTTTGGCAGGATGCGAAAGAAATTCTGGAATCCTATAGCTTGGGGATTGCGCCATATGATCTGAAGGCTCTCGATGACTTCTCGGATATTGGGTTCATCGATGAAGATCTGTGGTTTCGCCAATCACAAGAGGATGGTCAGCCTGAAACTATTCAGCACTGCCCGATCGAAACACCAAATTTCGCAGAAATCATGGGTCATAACAACTGTCTGATGTCGCTGCATTACATCTATCCGAATAATCGGAAGCCTGACGCCTAATACGTTGGCCCAAAGGGTCACGCATCATTAAAGGCACCGGCCTACCCACATCGATTGTCATTAGCGTAGCTTTACCAAAAGGTGCGTTTCATGATCTATTCCCGAGTGCTTTATACTGAACACGACTATCCCCACGACGAATATGGAGATGGGGCTTACACCATCTTCAGCACACAGCAGGTTAGAGATGTTAACCACAAACTCCTTGACGCTCTATGCATGCAGAAATTTGCTGTTCTTTGGGGAGGCATCCCCGACACTCAAGTAATCTACTTGATTGAAAAAGCCATCATCAAAGGCATACTTGCACCTGTGAAACTGCTGCATGCCTCTGAGGGAACACTTGTCATCGCATACGACACCCAATTAAACGAACGTCAATACAAAAAATTTGTTACCGCTTGGGAGGATATTGCTTCTTGCGTGATATATGAATCTTGGATAGTAATATTTATTGCGGATATTTTTGTAGATAATACATTCGAAAGTTGCAGGGCATTTAGAAAATACGCCCCCGAAATCCTGAAAACCAATGATTTAGGTATTACAGAGTATACGGCGGATATGTTTCTGTTTTGGGATGAGTGGGATCCTGTGAATATTTTCGGGCCAGCCACTCAGGAAGAGCTTCAGGCCCCAGACGATCCTTATGATTTTGGTTTTAATGATGACGTGAAGTTCTAAGTCCAATGAACGACTTGCGTTAGCGCGTGCCCCGGGAGGGTTCGGCTGTCGTGAACCGAGCCTCTGGCGCAAGCGCCGGCGAATCGGCCCTACGGGCATCCATCCTCACGCCCGCGAGCTCCGCTTACCTCAATGACGGCGCCATAACCTGACGGGATGAGGGAAGCGATCAACCCAGTTTGCGTATCTCCGAAATAGGACGGGTACCTTTACAGGACAGTAGCGAATTGGGCGCCCAACAGCGACGAGGAAATCGAATCGTGAACAACGACTACGTTGATAAGGCCAAAGGCCTTTTGTCTGCTATTGGCGTCCACCAACTTTCGGAAGGTGTATGGGCATTCACGGATGTTCACACTGCCAGCCAAGCCTACAACCACCACTCACTTCAACCAGTCGCCCTGGCTGCCTACGCGGCAGTTAACCCCACGTTCGCTGCTGGCCGTTTTCCCAACTGGGCATTGGTCGATATGGTGGATAAAGTGCCTTGTATGGACGGTGCTGAGCTTACGGCGCTGTCGATGGTTTGCGGAGCTTCCATGTCTACGTTCTCCAGTGCATCAGAGCGCGAAAATATTTTTGGACAATCAGTGTGGGGAATCGTAGAGGCTTACTCGCTTGAGGGGTGTTTTGAGTACGTCGAACGCGCCTATGGTAGTGAAGGTAGCCATTACAACTTGCGGCCTCGCGGCTTCGATTGGGCTGACGGAGAAGAGCCCGTCCCTGAATACTTGAAAGCAATGCGCAAAAGCTATCGCGCAATGTCGCCGCTGCAACAGATCATGGTTTTAACGATCATGCACTTGTACAACCAGGGCAAAGACAAGACATATCTGATTGGGGGCTGTCCGACGAAAATTCCTGCCGCCGAGGCAATGAATATTCTTCGCAGAAATGGGCCGGCGCTCTCAGCCTGGGGCCACATGGTTACTCATTATGCGGGCTGGTAAGTAATGGTTGTTTAAGCCCCGCACATGGCGGCGGCAGTAGGATGGCATGTCATCGCACTCCCAAGAGTTGATTTCGCTGTAATAGCCAAAGACAACGCCATGCGCCTCTGGGCGAGGGCCTTTGATAAGGCTTCTAGCTGAGAGGCCATTGTTTTGGGCGTGCCCCTGGTCGGAGATGGCTGTCGTAAACCAAGCCCACGCGCAAGGCGTTGGTCTTGGCCCTTCGGGCTTCCATCCGCACGCCTGCGCGCTCCGCTTGCCTGCCTCCCCCCTCGCCTTCTGGAGTCTGTAACGTAGCTTTGTGCGCTGTAACGTAAGCAGTGTTACAAAGCACAAAATTACCTTACAGACCATTGATTGCATGGCTGCTGGAGCCGTTCACGAGTGGAGTAATTCAGAACATTGAAGGATCAATTTAGTCGTCGGTCAGAAGAGGCCATACTGGTCGATGGAGAAGGATTGATAAATTCGGTCATCACAGACCAGTCATCACAGATATGGTGGAGCATGAAATCAGTCACATCGAGCGCTGAAAACGCTGTACTTGGCAAAGCTTTTATCCGAGCCGGAGAAGGGTTGGGGCTTGATGACACTGATCTGGCAGCTGTCTTGGGCGAGCAGGTTTCCACTGTGCTGCGTCTGCGTCACGGACATGAACTGCTTGAACCTAGCACCGAAGCGCGGAGCCGAGGCATGCTCTTGGTTGAGTTGTATCAGTCATTGCTCGCGCTTGTAGGAACCGAGCAAAATGCAAAGATCTGGATAAGCAGCAAGAATCGTGGTCTGAGTGGTCGACCACGTGATCTCATCGCATGCAGAACGGGACTCGAGCAAATTGTCCAATATCTCGCTGCTACTCGCTCAATCATTTAACATATCCTGCACATCGCTGAAAATGCTGCCACGGAACACCAAATCAGGACTGCGGCATGAAGTGGTTCGGTCGATTGATAGGACTCGTTTGTCGAGACAACAGATCAGACCGCGAGCAAGCCAGAGATCGGGTTGTTGGCGCTGATTGAAAGTTGACCCAGCCGGCTGATTTTGACTGCCCCCCATACCCACCCTCTGAAATCCCGCGCTAGCCATCGTTGCCTGAGTATTCGAATGGGGCAATGGATTCCGGCAGCTCGGGTCATAATCCTATCACCGCTTACACACAGGGGCACTGCTCGCCACAACAGCTATATTCTTACTGTTACTCAGATAGCAGTAGGAGCTGGGAAAGGTTCAATAACTTAGCGAGTTTTTGCATTTGAGGGGTCAAGGAATGAAGGGAAAATTAAAGCAGTACGCGCTCATGGCGCTGACTTCGCTTGTGCTTTCAGGCTGCGCCAGCAACTACAAATCCTTCTACATACCAGTCACTGGGGCCACACCGGAGGAAATCGCCAAAGTGCGCGCAGTACCGGCTCCGACACAACCCTTGGTCGAACGGATGACGTTTACTGATGGTAAGCAGATCCAGAGTGACTACCTCAAACGCGGCTATATCCCAATCGGCAGCGCGATGTTCAACAGTGGTGAAAGCGAGTCCGAGGATGATGCCATCGAGCAAGGGCGACTCGTCGGAGCCGATCTAGTACTCATCTTCACACCCAAATACACCGGCTCAGTGACCTCCAGCGTGCCCCTCACGATGCCGACAACAAATACCTCCTATTCGAGTGGATCAGCTACCGCTTACGGGGCTGGCGGGCCTGTCACGGCCTATGGTAATTCGACGACAACAACATACGGCACGAATACCACCTACATCCCGGTTACGGTCAATCGCTCGGATTACGGTGCGGCCTACTTCATCAAGCGTCGCTTCAGCCTGGGGATCTTTGGTCGCAGCCTTAACGATGCCGAGCGCCAGGCATTGCAGACCAACCAGGGATACGTTGTGGAGACCATCGTCGATGGCAGTCCGGCTTACCTGAGCGACATTCTTCCCGGCGATGTAATTGTGTTGATGGCCGGCGAAAAAGTCTCAACGCCGGAAGATGTGTCCAGGCTGATTGGAATCCATGACGGGCAATCAATAAAATTGAATATCGTTCGCAAGGATAAATCGCTTGAGAAATCGGTTGCCTTATTGAAATGACGTTAGGCTGTCGGCACCTATCCTTCGAGACCTGTCGCGATGTTTGGCAGGGTACCTATCATCGAGGGATAGACGACTCAAAAATAGTGCCGCCATCGTTATGGAGGTGCTCGCCTGACGACGTGAGCCGGGCCGGGGGGCCCGAAATAGCGATTTCTGCATTTAGCGCTACTATCTAACCGGCGCCGGGCGATGTGGATGTGGATGTGGATGTGGATGTGAGCACTATCGCCGTGTCGATAGACGCCCTGGCTTCCAATTTAGGCTTTGTCGCCATTTTACGTGTTCACTTCGTCCGTCCACCCTGGTTTGCTAGACAAAATGATGGCAAAACAGTAGCGTTAGAGCATGAAAGACTAGGGCATGACAAAGGGCCTCATCTTGGAACACAGTACGTACGGCGCGTAGCTCAACATGAGTGACATGTCTCAAGGCATCAATAAATTCAATCCTTGACTATTTTTAGATTTGATGGAGCTTCAACTTGTCAGACCAGCTTAGGAGAGCAAATGTCAATGACACAGTGAAGATGAGTTTACTCTGTGAAGTCCAAGGGTCTTGCCCTCTCTGTAATCGTAGTCTCATGGTTAAGCGCAATGAAAAATCGGTGCGAGTATTCGACGTTGCTCACATCTACCCATTAAACGCTACGCCTCATGAGCAAATTATACTTAAACACGAAGTAAGACTCTCAATCAATATAGATTGCGAGGAAAACTTTATAGCACTCTGCAAAGAATGCCATAAAATATACGACACAAAGAAAACGGTCGAAGAATATCGACAGCTAGTCGAGATAAAAAAAACAATCAACAAGATAAAGATACTGTCTCAAACATGGGACAAACAAACTCTTCATAAAGATATATCAACCGTAGCTAGAGACATAGAAAAGCTCAGCGATATTGATATAAAAAACACATCTCTGTCATTTGCAGCCTTGAAGCTTTCTGAAAAAAAAGACGAGACACTAGGCTTACTAAACGAGATGAAAATATCACAATACATCCTAAGCTTTTTCACTCCAATCAGAGACTCGCTTAAAAAATTAGAAATGGAAGAAAAAGCAAAATCTCTTTTTATTTGCTCTCAAGTTAAAAGTTATTACACGCTATTACTAATGCAAGGATTCAACCAAAACGAAATATTTGAAAACATGTGCGAATGGTTCATGACAAATACTGGAATTAAAGACCGAGCCAAATCAGAAGTACTTGTTTCTTATTTCATCCAGAATTGCGAGATCTTCTCTGAATGTTAATGCCAAATAAAATAATATCGCTCGACGAAAGCTGCCTTTTGAAAGCAGCCAAAATCTTAGAGTTTCTCGAAGAAGAGGATAGCGTTCAGAGTTTATACGAATTAAAAAAAAATAGTTTTTTCGACATTTCCGAATACATTGACGCCTTAGACTTACTCTTTGCCCTAGGCAAGATCAACGTAAATTATACAACGGGAGTGATCAATATTGCTTAAATCAATTGTTTGCGCCAAGCTCATTCAATCAACTCTCCACTTCAAACCCGGACTTAACGCAATTATTGGTGCTGATGACGCACACAATTCAATTGGTAAATCCTCAGTTTTAATGCTTATTGACTTTGCCTTTGGCGGTAGCGACTTTCCCACTAAATGTGATGACGTGATAAAAAACGTAGGCCACATTGAAATTTCAATTGAGTTTCTATTTGAAAAAATTCACTCATTTGTCCGGAATACTGAAACTCCAGATACGGTGTATTATGTCAACGAAAATCGTCCGTTGTCGATCCGCGAATTTACCAGCTTCCTCAAAGAAAAATATCTCTCCAAACTGAATGAAATATCCTTTCGTGATTGCGTCAGCGGCTTCTTCAGAATTTATCAAAGAAACAATTATAATCACAAGCGCCCACTTGATATCGCCTCCCGAGAAAAATGGGAAGCTGTTAGAAAGCGCCTACTGAAAATGTTCAACCGGTATTGGACTATTGCCCAACTAGAAGACCAACGAACAATTGCTCAAAAAAAATCCAAAGACATATCAGGAACTTTCAACTCTGGAGCGGTAAAGAAGCTAACCAAGCCTCAGCTTTTAAAAACCGATGCCGTTCTTCTTGAGCTATCTGAAGAAATCAACTCAATTAAAGAAGCACTTAAACGCAACGTCACAGACATAAAATCAATCATTAACGAACGAAACCTTGAACTGAAAAATGAAAAAGACAAACTAGTTGAAATTAAATCAAACTTGCAAATCCAACTAAACCGAATAGAGTCAAACCTTGCCAATGGAAAAATAAGGAATAGCAAATCCTTTCAAACCGTCCAAACATTTTTCCCCGAAATCGACTCTGAAAAACTTCTCGAAGTTGAAAGCTTTCACAAGGGGATAACGAACATACTAAAAAAGCAGCTTAAGGAAGAGCAAAGCGTATTGATTGAAGCAATATCATCAGCGAAAGCTGATATAGAAAAAGTCGATGCCGAGCTTTTGAAGATCGTTGACTCAAAAGAAGATGCTGTTAATTTACTTGAGCGACTAATCGAACTAGATCGTCTTCAAAACGACATAAACCAACAAAAACTGTATTGGACATTAAATACAGAAAGCCTAGCCGAAATAAAAGCTCTTAAACAGACCATAAATTCCGAGCTGATAACTTCTTTATTGGCGATTGAATCTAGCTTAAATATTGGCATGAAGGAAGTCATCGAATTAATTTACTCAAAAGACTCAATCACCCCAGCTATTTCATTCAGCACAACAGACTATAAATTTGATCATGGCGATGATCGAGGCACAGGGAAAGGTTTTGCCAACATGATCGCATTAGACATAACCTTCCTAAATGAAACTGCGCTGCCAGCGCTAATTCATGACAGTCTACTTTTTAAAAACATGGATACACCCGCCATAGAAAGACTCGTCAGCATCTACAAAAAATCTTCTAAACAAATATTCATATCCATTGATGAAATCACAAAATACAGCAAAGAAACCCAGTCAACTCTAAGCACATCAATGTTTATAAAGCTTGATAAAGATCGACTGGCTTTCAATAACAAATGGAAAACCAAAACATCAGACTCTTGAAAAGCACAACTCAACTAGAACCCAACCATTTTCGATGGATATTTTTTATTACTGGACACTCGTATTATTAATCGACTATGAAAGGGCTACATGTGCGAATTTTGTGCGTCTGAGTAGGTCACTACCTGGCTTTTCTTACAAACTCAAAATGAAAGGATTGATACTAAAGTTTATCTCCTGACCGTACTCGCGAAGCAGTCTACTTTCATCATAATCAGATACCGCGTGGATTGTCCTCGCCATCACTGCCTCAATCCACAGAAAAGCATCGTAAGCGCTCCATCCCCCCACCTATTCAAAAATAGGCGGCGCGTTAGCAAGGCGATCCGAGCGAGCAGTTCCAAGGCATCAGGGCTTCGTAATCCTCCACCGAGGTTGCCTGTGGCAGGCGTTCAAGTGCGTGCGCAGACACGCATAGACGCAGACGCCGAATTACCCCTCGTACCCTCGCGAGCGTGACCGGGACAGGTGTGATCATCGGTAACCGGAAGAGCCCGGTGTACCACCTTTCAATGGGATGCCCTGGCGATGGTCAGGTGTCTGAAAAAAATCAGGTCTCCTTCACGTCAGAATCTGAGGCCCAGGCGGCAGGATATCGAAAGGCAGGCAACTGCAAGTAGTTGCTTCTTGTTGAAAGCCCGCCTCGCGAAACCGAGGCCGTCTCCCAGCGGGAGGCTGAGACATGCGTCCTGTATTTTCCATTTTCACACTTGATAACGTCATTGACCACAGGCGGTTGCTGCTAAGGCTTGGTAGGCTCACACATGCTAGTGTGGCTGTTAATCCATTATTGCAATTCCGCAATCTATATCGACGATTCCTCTCTCATCATCCAGCCAATGAGCCAATCGAACACTCAGTTCCTGACTGCCAACTAGGAGTACCAAATTGCTTAATCGTCCCGACAAAGACGCGCTACGTGCGATGCTGGAATCACAAGTTCAAGAAAAACTACAGCACGACCCAGACGCTGTAACGACTTATGCAGCCAAGCCAGTACCTGAACGAAAGCCGTACACCAGCAAACCTTCGGTTCAGGACAAAGCATTTCACAAAGAACTCGAGCAGATGCGTGCCGATGCTGAAGCAGGAGTGATACACACGCCTAAGTACGAGCCAGAGGACGGGGGTACTCCTAGCCTTAGGCTTGATGATTATCCAGATCTCTAAAACCTACCACCGTGGATCTACAGGCATCGAACGGCTCACAGAATCAGAACCAATGGAGACCACATGTGAGAAAGCCCCCTAAGAAAATCATCATCGAAGAATGGGATGGTGACGGGGCGATTCGGACTTCGGACGAAGCGGTGCAGCAGCTCGAACTGGATGTCGGCGAAGCTATGTACTTGATAGAAGAATTTGTCGACAACACGCGTTGCCGTATCCTCTCCAAAATACCTCAAATCGCAGATCGAATACACGACCTCACTGGGGCCTGGAATGGCGGACAATGATGATTGACGCGAATCGTCTCTGGCAGCGCGAACGCAGGCGTCGCTATGCATTGTGGGATTTGGAAAGGCTGCAACCCGGATCTGATCGAGCGATTCAGTACCTTGCGATTCTTGATGAAATTGAGCGCCAAGATCGAGATGACCCCATTGGCGATGCAGTCGCCATGTCGGTTGATGAGCTACGTGAATGTGTTCCAGAAACCGAAATCGAGGGAGTCAGCGGATCCCACTTTGTAGTCGTGCTTGACGAGCACATACCAGAACCTTGGAAAACTCGTTTCGAAGAAGCGAGTACTGGATCTACCCGTTTGCAGCAGGGCTGCTATGCGAGAGATTGGCGCCGTTTTTTAAGACTATGGACAGCCGAGATGCAGCACCTCGCAGCGCATAGGGAGATGCGCTAGAACCTGCTGGGGGATTCGTAAGTCTCAGGATTGTCAGAGGATGCCAGTGCCTGACGAATCCCACACAAGCACTCCCCCCTCTTCAGTCGACCGATGAGGTCGAAGATAGTTACTGACCGCACCTAATGACCCATCTCACTCGCCTTCCGACCTGGCTCACTTGATGGCGTGATGTCGTGATGTCATTTCGGTTTTCGGAGGTCGACCCATCGAGCCGAAAGAGAGATTGCTTGGAAAGCTTGATATACAGCCATCTGAGCCATCGGCTTCTTTAGCTCAGGCAAAAAAAGCCCCATTTAAGGGGCTCTGGCTTCACTGTATGACGATCATCGCTGACGCCCAAAACATCTGGCAGCTAATCAGGAGCGGCACGTCAACACAGCAAGAATACTGTATACTTATACACATTTTTCTGTCAAACATTTTTTCAGACACCCGGCCCTCACGCGTCGAGCCGGGCTTACGCCCGAAGGAGCGATAGCAAAAATTGCTACAGCTCTCCAGCCCGCTAGAGCGTCTAGTGAGTCTCACACAAGAATTCCTCTCTCCAATCGACCGATAAGATCGAGGACAGCTTTCGTTTCCACCCTCGTCCCCAGCATGTCGATTGGACGCTTCGATCCGAGCCCTTGAACCGGTGAGCTCATCCATTCCGTTGCAACGGCGACATCGTTTTCGAAGAGAGAAAGTGCGTCCTCAAAGACAACTATTAATGCAACTAGGCGGTCGCTTTCTACGGTGTTGAACCGCCCTACTTTCGCTCTACGGGCCATCGTTGTGGGAGACACGCATATTGCTTTGGAGACAACCCCTCGCGGCACCAGCAGAAAGCTCGCTATCCGCTCTAGGTAATCGAAAGGCAGTCCTTCGCGAACCACGTCATGAAGCATGGCGCCGCGAGACGGCAACCCTAGGGTCATCCAAATACTCTGTACGATCTGGAGGTCTGGCTGGTATTCCTTGATTGATGACTGCAATCTCACCTTCGGCTACTCCTTCGCCTCAGCATTCACCAGGCGACAAATTTCTCGCCCGTTCTTAGTTATGACGAAACTGTGCCCTCGTGACAGCGCAAACAGGCGACGGATTCGCCAGCGAGCTTGGCTACAGCTTAGGATTGTAATCATGGCTGATGTACCTCGCTGGCGTGTATGGGGGAGTAACGTTATTCAGCCTACTACACACACAAATCGCGCGCTTTCGACCTTGCCTGTCCAGGATGGCCCGGATACGCCCAAACGCATTTCATGATCGATGACAGCACTTTCATCTCCATCTGAAAAACCTCAGGCTAGCCGGGCCAATGGCCCGAATCAACGATCCCACACTCGGCGAATCGCATAGCTTTGCAACTTCCGAAAGCAGCGCATGACAAGTGCTCCAACCACAGAGAATGTCTGCGCCATGAACGATTCAAATCCTACCTCAGCTATTTCAACCATCCACTCTCGCAATGAGTCAGAGCGCATAGGCGTATCAGATAATGACCAAGAGCTTTCCAGGGCGCGCTACCTCGCGCCGAGTTCATAACCTTTATCGGTTCCGCCTGAAGCAGCAAGCAATCAGCTCAGTAGGCTGATCAACCTCGGCGTAGTGGTGAGCCCACCATCTAACCCCCATGGGCTGGAGATTGGCTTACCTGTTTGGTTTGCTCAGGAGATTTTTCCGAGTTTTCAATAACGCTGGCAGTTGATTCAAGATGGTTAAGCCGGGCCTAATTGGCCCGAAGCAGCGACCTATTTCGCTGGCCCGTGAAACCTATCTGGCATAGCTGTGATCTGGGGATGAATCAGAGTCAGCAAGGCAGGCAGGGGGAATGAGATTTATGGGGACTCCTCGTACGGTGCTATGCCGCCGACTAGACAGGTGGCATGGTTGTGCTACCTTGGACGAAGCGGTCTCCTAGATCGAGCGGTCGGTTCGCAAAGGCGGTTTGCCTCAGGTTGATTCACTTCTGCTTCGCATGCACTTCGACAATTGTCAGGGGCAGCCGACACTCTGACGCATTGGAGAATGTCATGCGTGTCCCCATCTATACCGCCGACCTTAGCGACAAGCGTGGCTTCAAACGTATTGCAAAAAAACTGCAGCGGAATTGGCCCGATGTCACTCCTCTAAATCTTGCCTCGGCCCAAGGGATCCTCTCACGGGGCTTAGGTTATCGCGACTTCCATGATCTCCAACAGTCGGCTGAGGAAGGCGATTTACATGCCACCCTAGCTACTCAGAATGAGGCTCGAGATGGCATCAGCACGTCTATTTTCGCATTTTGTCAGGCAAGCAAATTTACCAGCATTATTAATGAGACCGATGTCGAGCGCTTGGTAAAGCTACTCCCCCTCCATGAGCTCGGTGTATTCCAGGGATTCAATCCAGGGCACCCGGCAGATCTCCCCGCACCAACTGTCCTCGATACGCCCTTAGACGCAGAACGGGAGTTGCCAGATCCATCAAATGAGATCAGCGCGAATCATGCAAGTTTGCCCACTAACGCAGATTTGAAACTGAGTCATTCAGTTCCACCCATAAAATTCATTGATGAGAAGGGCCTGAAGTTTCTCTGGGAGGTGGTGCAGCGCAAGGGCAATCTTCGGGATCAGAGCTGTTTTGCCATGTTGCTGCATGGACTACGTCCTCATGATCTCAAGCTCGCCAAGCCACACGACTTCTCGCGATTTGACTCGGGAGTCCTAATGCGCGTCCGTTATGCTAAATCCTCCTCAAAAGAAAGATCTGCTTTTTTACCCGGTAGCTTTGGACAGGTGGTTGGCAGGTATATCCAGGAAGCAGGCCTTTCAGTGAATGACTATCTGTTCCCATCCAAAGTGGATGCAACTGCCCCCATGAGCTCACATGAAATGAGTAGGATGATTGGTTCATATTTGCGTGATGCATTGGCAGATCCTGAACAACGGTCGACACATCGGATCAGGCAATCTGTGATCGCAAACGCGATGAAGTCGGGCGCAATATCAGTCTCTGACTTGATGGGACATTCCTCCCCCCCAAAGACGCTTGATTACATACGAGGCGTTAAAAAAAAGCCAAAGGAATAGGGTTTCACAGGCTTGTCCGAGCTTCATTTGCTTGAAGCTCGGCGGCTACCCATCACCTCTGCCATTTCTGGTACCGCGTAACTGCAGCCCGAGGGTCATTCAAATGCTCTGTGGGATCTGTGGCCCTGGTGGGTATTCCTTGATCGATGACAGCACTTTCACCTCCATCTGAAATACCTAAGACTAAGCCGGGCCAGATGGCCCGAAGAAGCGACATCTCCCATCGCCCGCCGCTTAGGTTAATTAGACCCGAATCCTGCAGAACCGACCGGAATTTGGTGTACACCACGGTTTACGTGGCGTGCAGCCGGCAAATACGGGCCTTAGTCGAATATAGGGGGGCTCATCTACCCCCCTGGCAGAGTCGGATCGACTCGCGGAAGCGAATATCGACTGTTTCATCTCCCGGCCCCGCTGGCCATTCCGGCAAGCAAACACGGGCCTTGGGCAACTATAGGGGGTTTTATCTCTCACCCCCTGGAAAGGGACGGATTGGCTCGGCGCGCAACAAATCAAGCTAATCGACACAGGGCACCGGAATCCTGTGTACGCCGACCGAAATTTGGTCAGCACTTCCTTGCCGAAGCAACCACCGGAATTTGGTGTGCGGCCCGGATTACGTGGGCTGCAGCCTACCGGAGTCGAATATCGAGGGTTTTATCTCCCACCTTCCATCAGTTCACTCTGGCACCGTTCGGCGTGCAACAAACAAGCTATCGACATATGACACCGGAATCCTGTGTACGCTGACCGAAATTTGGTGAGCGCTTCCTGGCCGAAGCGACCACCGGAATTTGGTGTGCGGCCCGGATTACGGCGCCTGCAGCCGACCGGAATCGAATATCGGGGGTTTTATCTCCCACCTTCCATCAGCAGCACTGACTCCGTTCGGTGTGCAATCGGCCTAGGGCACCGGAATTCTGTGTACGCCGACCGGAATTTGCTGAGCGTTTCCTGGCCGAAGCAATCACCGGAATTTCATGAGCGGCCCGGTTTACGTGGCCCGCAGCCGGCCAGAATCGAATATCAAGGGTTTTATCTCCCACCCTCCGTCAACAGAATCACTGGCACCGTTCAGTGTGCAATCGACATAGGGCACCGGAATTCTGTGTACGCCGACCGGAATTTGCTGAGCGTTTCCTGGCCGAAGCAACCACTGGAGTTTCGTGAGCGGCCCGGTTTACGTGGCCTTCAGCCGGCCCGAATCGAATATCGACCCAAACTCATCGGTGATGGCGGATGATGAATGAAACAATATCCTTTTATAGATATCTCAGATGACCGCTGATCAATGGCTTATTCCGCCCCTGCCCGATTCGATTCCTCCGTCGATACTGGCGAAAGCAGACGTGCTTGTAACGAAAACAGCTTTCCTTGCCGGCCTGCTCGCACCTGAAACTGCAGCATGCTTGAGCAGACAGCTGAAGGTCTCTGACGCCGAGTACTCGAGGATCATCGACGGGCACAACACTGACCTGGCGGTGCTGGAAGACGCAAACAACTTGGCTAGCACGCAGTCCACGTTGGCGGAAATCACCGAGCTTCGTCGACGTCTCATTGCGGCGCTAGCCCACCACTATCACCTTGTACAAACTCAACCGCTATCTGACGGTAATGGGGCTGTGGCGAGGCTGATCGTTCATATACATTTCGCTCAGATCGGATTGCATCCACAGCTGTGGTCGTTATCTCGCGGTATAGCTCGTAGACAGGAGGAGTATCACGCTGCGCTGGGCATAACTGGTGACATGCAAGAAAGACAACTTGCTGGTGGTTTCCAGCGAACAGACAAAGCCTCTCTCGCCTTCATTGAGTTCATGCTTGATGTCTGCCATGAAGAGGTGGACTACATGACGGCTGCCCTGAATCGCCGCAAGCTTCGTGAATCTGTTACGCATGCGTTCCACACAAACCCTCGCTTAACAGAGGCCGGGATCAGAGCAGAAATTGCACCAGCTTTTTTGGCGATGCTGATCCAGGGCACGCTTCCTCGTTCTGAGTTCGTAACCTTTACCGGACTTCAGCCTGACATCGCAAACGCTCAGCTCAACAGGTTGATTGACGTCGGTGTCGTAGTGAGCTCGTCATCTGACCTCCTCACACTTGGGGTTGCGTTACCAGACTGGTTTGTAAGAGAGCTCCTTCCGGATTTGCACAAGAGTTGGTAGCTCTGATCGTCAAGATGCAGCCTTGCAGATACTACGGATGCTCAGGCGGAGCTGCTGTCCAAGGTTTACGTCAAGCCGGGCCATGAGGCCCGAAGCAGCGACATTTAGAAATGCCTCGACACTCCCCCCACCGCTAAGCTCTCCCGCAATGACGAGCGCATTGCACTGTCATAAATTGTCTCAGCTGAAGACCGTCCCGTTCTTGAAATCGTCTCGTTTTGCCGGTACTTGTAGGTCACCAATGTCATGCACGGAAAGCAACCATGCACGCAAGATTCAGAGTGATTGAAACCACCACGTTGGACGATGGCAGCAAGCGATACAGGGTTGTCGACCTTGTACAGGGAGGCTCAGCCAGCAAGCATGGTGTGTTCAAAGCTAGAACAGAGGCGGAGGCTGTTTGCTCGACATTGAATGCTGATCATCCTATTCAGTTGGCAACGCGGGCATTGCATAGCACTTAGTGTGAACAGATACGGCATCTCATATGCAATGGCTTATTTTCCGCCAAACTTGAATGACGACGCAGAAGCCAATCATTCAAACTTGAGCAGTAGGAGCCCTTCCATAGGCACTCCCACGACATGGGTACACGGCTTTGCTTCTGAGCTTTTATCCCATTTTCTGACTGCCGTTCCCCTTACATCGCGCGGCATGAATCACGCAGCTTCTGACGCTGATAGCTGAGATTTCTTCAGCTCACATTTAATCGGTCTAACAAGCTGTACCAAGCCACCCCCGCGCCAATGTAGAAGCGCTGCAGTCCATGTAATGGTAACCGTTGCAATGGCGACACCGGATAAGCAAAAGCCGCATGGCGGTCACACAAGCGTCCTGCCAACTGCTGCCCAAGGCTGGTACACAAGGCAATCCCCCGCCCATTGCACCCCAGCGCCAAGGTGAGCCCCGGCGCCGGTTCGTGAACATGGGGCATGAAGTCCCGAGTAATCGCGATCCGGCCAGCCCAGTGATACTCAAATTCCAGTGGCCCCAACTGCGGAAACAGCAAGGCCAGAGAACGCTCCAAGTGAGCAAAGTCCGTCGGCCCGGTGGGATCGTTGAACAACCCGCGCCCGCCCATCAACAGACGACCGTAGGCATCCTTACGGAAATACAGCAGCAGTCGTTGCGACGTAGAAACCGTTTCCTGCCCTGGCAAAATACTTTCGGCTACCGACCCGCTCAACGGTTTGGTGGCGACGATAAAACTATTGGCGGCCAATATGCTCTGCGCCATCCCCGGCCACAGGTTGCTGCTGTAGCCGTTGGTTGCCAGTACCACCTGATCCGCCGTGACTTGTGCGCCGCAGGCAGTCTGCACTTGCCACCCAGAGCCCTGGCGCTGCAACTCCGTCACGGCACTCTGGCCGTGAATCCGCACACCTGCCGCCAGCGCCGCGCGCACTAATCCGCGTGCGTAGGCCAAAGGCTGAATCGCCCCCGCTCGACCATCCAGCCAACCGCCGGCAAAGGCTTCACTGCCCATGCGCGTAGCCACTGCGCTGGCATCCAGACACTGCACCGGCACACCACGACGGGCCCACTGATCCGCCCGGGCATGCAGCCCGGCCACGCCTTTGTCCGAGTAGGAAACCTGCATCCAGCCCTTTCGTATCGGCGCGCAATCAATCTCATGCCGCTTGATCAGATCGAACACCAGGTCAGCAGAACTCGACACGGTGTCGATCAATGGTTCAGCGCGCTCAGCGCCGTACATTTGCACCAGTTGATCCGGATCGTATTTCAACGTCGGGTTGACCTGCCCACCATTACGGCCCGAAGCGCCCCAACCAGGTTCGTTAGCTTCCAGGACGCAGACCCTTACACCCTTCTCCGCCAGATGCAGGGCCGTCGACAAACCGGTATACCCCGCCCCCACAATCGCCACATCCACCTTCAACGACTCGCTCAATGCTGGTGTTGGTACGGCAGGTGGTGCCGTCGCTGCCCATAGTGACTTCATGACAGGCTCCGGGCGTTGGCGGTCGGATGCAGTACCCGGCGCAAAAAGTCTTGGGTTCGCGGCTGCTGCGGATTGCCCAGGACTTGCTCCGCCGGGCCGCTTTCAACGATGTAACCTCCATGGAGGAAGCACACGCGGTCGGCCACTTCGCGGGCAAAACCCATTTCATGGGTGACCACGATCATGGTCATGCCCTCATCCGCGAGGGTACGCATGACTGCCAGTACATCGCCCACCAGTTCAGGGTCGAGGGCCGAGGTAGGTTCGTCGAACAGCATGGCTTCGGGCTTCATCGCCAAGGCGCGCGCGATGGCCACCCGCTGTTGCTGGCCACCGGAAAGTTGTTCCGGATAGGCGTCCGCCTTTGCCGAGAGACCAACCTTTTCCAGTAAGGCCAAGGCTTCTGCACGCGCTTGATTGGGTGACTCACCCTTGACGTATACCGGGCCTTCCATGACGTTTTCCAACACAGTGCGATGGGGAAACAGGTTGAAACGCTGGAACACCATGCCCATGCGGCTTCGCAGCGCGTGCACGGTTTTACTGCCCCGTTGCACGGTTTCGCCGAACGCGGTGATAACACCGCCTTCGTAGGTTTCCAGTGCATTGATGCAGCGCAGCAACGTGGACTTGCCCGAGCCGGAGGGGCCGATCAGGCACACCACCTCCCCTTTGGCGACGTCAAGGTCTACGCCGTGCAGCACCCGGTGGCTGCCGTATTGTTTTTGCAGCTGGCGAATCTCGATCATGCTTTTTTCCTCCGGCTCAGATGCTGTTCCATGCGGCGCAGGCCATACACCAACGGCAGGCTCATCAGCAGGTAGAGCAAAGCCACCAGGGTATAAACAGTCATGTTCTGAAAGGTGGATGAGGCAATCAATTGCCCCTGGCGCGTCATCTCGGCGACGGTAATGGTGGATACCAGTGAGGAGTCCTTGAGCATCATCACCAAGGTGTTGCCATAGGGTGGCAAGGCGATACGGAATGCCTGGGGCAGAATCACGCGGCGCATCATCAGTACCGAGCGCATGCCCAAGGCTTCGGCGGCTTCGCGCTGTCCTTGCTCCACGGCGATGATGCCGGTGCGAAAGTTCTCGGCCTGATAGACGGAATAGGCGATGCCCATGCCGATCACCCCAGCTTGGAAGGCGGTCAGGTGAACGCCCATGTCCGGCAGCACGAAGTAAATGTAAAACAGCTGCACGATGATCGGCAGGCCGCGAATCACGTTGATCACCGTACTCGCCGTTACCGACAGCACACGGATCGGTGACAGCTTGAGCAGCGCCAACACCAGGCCGATCGCGCTGCTGAGGAGGAACGACAGCACGGTGATCTGGATAGTCACCCAGGCGCCCTGAAGCAGGATGGGTAAAAAATCCACGGCGGTTTGCAGGAATTCAGTGGGGCTCATAGGTTCACCTGGGCATCAAGCCCCCACTTCTTGAGGATACTGGCCAGGGTTCCGTCAGCCTTGATGCTGGCGATGGCCTGGTTCAATCGCTCGAGGGTTTCGGTATCGCCCTTGCGCACCACTAGGCAAACCTCGCCGACATTGGTGGGTTTGTAGTCGGCGGCCAGTTTCACGCCTTTAAACAGATTCTGCCGGATCTGGTAGGCCACCACCGGCTGGTCACCCACGGCAGCCTTGATGCGACCCAGGGACAGGTCACGGATCATTTCGCCGATAGAGTCGTAGGTACGGATCTCCTTGAAAATGCCGAGCTTGTTTAGCTGGTCGTAAAAAATGGTGCCGGCCTGCACACCCACGACCTGATCCTTGAGCGGGCTCAGGTCATGGTAAGTAGCATTGTCATCGGCGTTGATGATCAAGCCTTCGCCGTAGGCGTAGACCGGACTGCTGAAGTCGACGACTTTTTTACGCTCTTCGGTTTTCAGCATGCCGGCGGAAATGAAGTCGAGCTTTTCTGACGTTAGCGAAGGAATAAGCGCGGCGAAGTTGGTCTGTTCGATCTGGCTGGTGAAGCCCCCGGCCTTGCCTACCGCCTCGGCAACATCGACCATCACCCCCTGAATGCTGTTGCTCTTGATATCAAGGAAGGTAAACGGCGAACCGCTGGCGGTTGCACCAACTTTGTACGAGGTCGCACTGGCCGCGTGCACGGTGGACACGCAAAGGGTGGCGCATAGGCCGAAGGCAAGGCGGCGAAACACGTGTGAAAGACTGTTCATCGGGTTACTCCAGAAGGAAAACGGATTGTGAGTACCGCTAGCGGCAAGAGAACAATCGCAAGCCTCATGCCATTCCGATTAATAAGTAGTGCATATCGATTTATAAATTTCTATAAATGAATCATTCGTATCGATATGCGATATTTAATGGTCAATTTTTGCTTTGTGGTGTAGAAATCTCCTGAGAGTTGATCCAACTGACAACGAGTGGGCCATGACCGAAGAACGCAACAGTTTGCATAATCAATCCCTGGAAAAAGGCCTGTCGGTACTCAAGGCATTCAGCGCACAGCGCCGTAGCATGAGCCTTGCAGAGGTGGCTGACGCCGCTGGCATGACCAAAAGCTCCGCCCAGCGCATGGTGTTTACTCTGGAAAGCCTTGGTTACCTTCGGAAACACTCCCGCACACGCCATTACCAACTGACACCACGTGTGCTGGAACTCGGCTTCAGCTACCTGGATGCCCATTCGCTGATTGAAGTGGCCAACCCGTTCCTTTCCGAACTGACGCGCCTGACCGGGGAGACCTCCTGCCTTACTGAGCCAGCGGGCTACGACATGACCTACATTGCGCGATTTGTCAGCTCAGGTTTTGTGCCGGTGCATATGCCGATTGGGTCGCGCGTGCCGATGTATTGCACTGCGTCCGGCAGGGCTTACTTAAGCGCGCTGCCACAGGATGAAGCGTTGGTGTTGATTGAAAATAGCCAGCGAATCGCTCACACCAGCCATACGTTGACGCAGGTCGACAAGATCCTGGAGTCTCTTGAGGAAGTGCGCGAGCAAGGTTATGCGGTCAATACCCAAGAACTTTTTCTCGGTGATATGACCATCGGTGCACCCGTGCTGGGCGCTAATGGCCGACCGGTAGCTGCGGTGCATGTGGTAGCACCTACCAGTCGCTGGAGCCGCGCGGATGCCGAGCGGCAACTGGCACCGGCGCTGTTGCAATGCTCTCGTGCGTTGACCAACTCCGCGCGGAATTTAGATTGATCTCAAAGCGGCAGGGAGGGATCGTTTCTGCGCTTTTAATGAAGCCAGTTACGAAGTTTAAGTCGGTACGTGTTGCCGGCTTCTTTAAAACTGCGCTTTCAGCAGAGATCGCACCACACAGTCAAGATTTAAGGTGATTGACCACCACACTAGGCGATGACACCACGCGATAGAGGTCGTTGATTTTGTAGAGGGAGGCTCAGCTAGAAAGCATGATGTGTTCCGGGTCAGGACAGAGGCGGACGCTGTTTCCTCAGTGCTGAATATTGAACACTCGATGCCGTTGGTGCGTGGATGTTCCTACTTTGCCGACAGAGCATCTTGCTCACCCTTATGCAGATGCTTAGAGAGCTGATTTCTAAAATGGAAGCGGTGATCTTAATCGCCCGGTAGCTAGAACGGGAATAGCACCAGCCTGCTACGCTGACCTTTTTCCATGGAGGTATCCCATGTCGGATTCAGACCTACTCCCTTCCCTACTCTTCAAGATCAATCAGAACCAGCTAGCCCTCGAAGCCGCGATAATGGAGCTAACGCTCTGGGTCGAACAGAGAGGATCAGCGGAGGTCGCCGGCAACGTTCGTGGCGCTTTGGACACAATCAGCATGAACGAGGAATTCATCAACATGACGCTTGCGGTGCTCATGTCGCCGGAGTGAGTAGTTTCGAGTTTATTAGGCTAGCCGGACGTCGTTGGCTTGAACGATCAACAGTCAATTCACGCCACCTCGTACCGTAGCTTAGCCTTGGGCATGCGATCACCCGAGAGTATATTGATTTGAACACAACCTCACCTCTCCCCGCCCGCGAGGTCTGCCAGGTGCTGACGGATGTCGTGCTCGGCAAACGCATCATGATGCGAAGCTCCACACAGTCCTGGAGCGAGATTTATCACGGCCTCATGTCCGTGGAGATTGATGGCTGGAGACTCACCCTCTTCAATGACTGTGACACCCTGGACTACTGCGAGTACTGCAGGTCGCCTGATGGCCGAGTCGGTACACTTGAACTCTGGCAGCGCGAAGGAACTGATCCTGTCGACCTATTGAGTGCTTAGGAGCGTGAACAGCTCGAACGCTTGCACGCCGCGCTCTGAGCCTGCACGTACAAGCACCTAACCATTGCCGGTGCAGTAGCAATGGAAACCGTACGTGAAAAAGCCACAGAGTAGAAAAAA
Source organism: Pseudomonas fluorescens (assembly GCF_019212185.1). Lineage (NCBI taxonomy): Bacteria > Pseudomonadati > Pseudomonadota > Gammaproteobacteria > Pseudomonadales > Pseudomonadaceae > Pseudomonas > Pseudomonas fluorescens. Next base: position 1,475,954 of record NZ_CP078138.1, on the reverse strand, counting down.
CAAAGCCCCGGAGGTTCGCGGCTCCAGGGCTTCTATTTTCGCCTCCATCCCTTAATGGTTGGCGAACGTGGCCGGGACATTACCAGCGCCGTTTTGATTTTTCACTAAGACTTTGGATAAAGGTGTTCGATCAGCGAAAACAAGCTTTAGCCGGGCCTAGTGGCCCGAAGGGACGACTGTGTAACGTCTACAAGGCCGCTCACGCGAGCTTTATGGCTCCACCTTGGATATCGTCACGCGCCATGCGCAAATTATGGGCGTCCTGGTTGAGCCGGTGAATCATGTTGAGCAATCGTTGACGAAGAACTTCGTCATGAAGCTGCTCTGCTACGCACATCACATCGAGCGCCGCCGCCTCATTGTTAGTCGCGACTGAGTCGAGCAGCTTGCGCATGCTTCTTGACGGGAATCATATGGCTGTAATGTTTCGTCTGTGTTGCATCTGCTTGAACTGATGCTGAGTCACCAACGCCCCCCAGTGAACTTGATCGCTAATGGTCGCGAATGTAGTGTCCCAGCTGTCGGATCAGGTCGGCCTGCTCGGCGATGGCTTCTTTCACCAGCTCACCAATCGACTAAAGACCATTCAGTTGGTCGCCTTTCAATACCGGTAAATGGCGCAGATGTCTGTCAGTCATGACCGCCTTGCAACGCTCGATACTCTGCTGACAGTCTGCCGTCACGACAGGAGCGCTCATGTTGGCTCTGACCGGCGTACCAACCGAGGATCACCCCTGGAGAACAACCTTACGCGTATAGTCCCGTTCGCTGATAACACCAACCACTTGGCCATCCTCTAAACACGTGTATCCGAGATCATGGCTCGCTTTATAGGCGATATGAACCATGTCTGCCTATGATTTGGCGATCAAATTGTCCTCGCAATATTCAATAAAAAAGGGCCCTCGAAGGGCCCTTTCTTCAATTTATTTTGCTCCTTTACTTAAGCATGCGTCGACGATACTGCTCCGGCGTGAGACCTCCCTGGCGTCGAAACATTGCAATGAATGCAGATGCCGTGCTGTACCCCATATCAAATGCTATCTCCTGTACAGTGCGCCCAGTTTCAAGGGCATCTACCGCTGCAAGAAACCTCAAGCGCAGCCTCCACTCCCCAAAACTCATACCCAATTCCCGTACGAAGTGACGAGCAAGAGTCCGCTCGCTGACGTGTAATCGCTCGGCCCATTCGCTCAGCAAAAAATTGTTGCCAGGATCCTCGCGCATCAAATCGAGTATTTTGAGCAACCCAGGATGCGAAGTCGTTGGCAAATAGCATTGATGCACTTTGGCCTGACACAGTTGATCAATCAGCACCTGCGCCAAACGAATGTCTTCTTCGCGTTCAGGGGTACATAAATTGCGCTTCGCAAAATCACTCAAAATGGATTTAACTATATCGCTGATAATAAGAATCTGCGGATGCGAAGGCAATCGCTTGCAATATTCATGCGCCAAATAAACCGATCGATAAAGAATAGCTTGCGCATTATGAAAACTGTGCTCGGTGTTAGGGGGAATCCATACCGCGTACTGAGGTGGTGAAATGAGATTTTGCCCATCAATTTTATAATGCATAACGCCGCTCGCGGCATAATCAAGGGAGCCCCAAGCATGCTGGTGGCAATCAGTTTCTCCCTCCGCTTCGAATTCAGCCTGTCGAAAATAGATAGGTGCGGAAAATCCTTCGAGGTCGAGTAGGCTAATATTTTTTTTTCGCATGTTGGCTGAATTCAGTTATAGGTTGTCCGGTTGGATGTATACGTACTAAAAATCAAACACTACGATAGCGCTGACATTACCCAGTACCCAATGCGTACCTTTTACATCTTTTCACATGCCTAATTTACCCCAAAGTCTTTATGAGAAAAGTTGCCTAACAAATTTTCTCATTGACTTGTTTTTTCAGACTTAACGCCGAAGGAAGTCGGATGACTCTTACCACCTTGTCTACATTGATGTCACTCAAGCAAAAAAAAGAAAAAATCACTATGCTCGCGTGCTATGACGCGACTTTTTCCCATGCCTGCAGTGTATCTGGTGTAGAGGTGTTGCTCATCGGCGACTCCCTGGGCATGGTGCTGCAAGGGCATGACAGCACACTTCCGGTAACGACTGAGGAAATTGCTTACCACGTGGCTGGTGTTAAACGAGGTAACCACGGATCTCTAATTGTCGCGGACTTACCCTTTATGGCCAACGCCACCCATGAACAAACCTTAACCAGTAGCGCGCTGTTAATGCGAGCTGGTGCGCACATGATAAAAATTGAAGGCGCGCAACTCCAATTGGATTCGATCCGTGAGCTCTCACATCGAGGTGTTCCGGTGTGTGCACACATGGGACTAGCGCCTCAAATGGTCAATGTATTGGGAGGCTATAAAGTACAAGGCCGCGACGAGGCTCACGCGCGGCAATTGCGGGCTGATGCGGTGGCCCTGGAACAAGCCGGTGCCGCGATGTTGGTGCTGGAATGCGTCCCTAAAGAGCTCGCAGCCGAAATCACACAATCCGTCAGCATCCCGGTTATTGGAATTGGCGCTGGGCCAGATACGGATGGACAAGTACTTGTACTCCACGACATATTGGGACTATCAATGACTGGGCACACGCCAAAATTCGTTAAGAACTTTATGAAAAGTCACGACAGCATTTACTCCGCATTACAAACCTATGTGGCCCAAGTCAAATCTGGTGAGTTTCCTGGTGCAGAACACACGTTCAAAGCGTAATCACTCTTAAAGCCTGCCCAAGTTACTCTGCGCACTGGGGAATCCAAAACTTCTCCAGCTTCTTGACTATCCACCTGTCATATTCATCAGGCGAACAATCTGAACATCATCACTTACTTGAAAGCTGTGGCGATACGGCTTTACCTTCATGGACTCAATGATCGCGTTTTCTAACAGGTCTCGATCATTTTGGTCACTCCGTAGAATGGACATTAAATCGACTGCTTGCTCGTGCCCCAAACATAGTATGAGCCGCCCCTCAACTGTTAATCTCACTCGATTACAGCTGTCACAAAAATTATGACTCTGAGGAGAAATAAAGCCTACGCGAATATTCGGTGCTTCAGCGAGCCTCCAATACCGCGAGGGGCCCTCTGTTGTCTCAGCAGACTCAACCATTGTATATTGCTGCGCAATACATTGACGTACTTGTTCACTGGAAAAATAGGTAGTCGTTCGGCTGTGCTCGGTAATTAGCCCCAGAGGCATTTCCTCAATAAAAGAAATGTCCAGGTGTCGGTCAATCGCAAAACGGATCAAATCATTTATTTCACCGTCATTGTGTCCCTTCATGACTACACAATTGATCTTTGTATTCTGGAAGCCTGCCGCGATTGCGGCGTCGATGCCTTCGATAACCTGATACAAATTACCCGTGCGTGTCAGCTTACTGAAACGCTCATTCGCAAGACTGTCCAAGCTGATGTTCAGACGGCTAAGCCCACTATCGATCAGTGGCTGCGCAAGCCTTTTTAACTGTGAACCGTTAGTGGTCATGCACAGTTCCTTCAAGCCTGGTAGAGCGGCTATACGTTCACACAGGCCCACAACACCCGGACGTATCAGAGGCTCCCCCCCGGTCAACCTGATTTTGCGGGTTCCTAAAGCGACAAAACTTTCGGCGACACGATAAATTTCCTCCAGTCTCAAAATCTGGCTTCGTGGCAGAAATTCCATCTCTTCAGTCATACAGTAAACGCAACGAAAATCGCAGCGATCTGTTACCGACATCCTTAAGTAATCGATCCGCCGAGAGAACGCGTCCACTAATGTGCGACCTGACATTTCAATCACCATAGCCTAGGACAGGGAATTCTATTTTTATGCTGGACTTGCTTTGTGCCGCTATCCAAATTTAAGTTCTCCGATTAAGAAATCGCTAAGGAAGCTCCAATAGAAGCCCCCTTATCGATCCGGCCTCAACCGATGGTCATCAAACTGGCATTACCACCCGCAGCAGCTGTGTTGACACTCACAGAACGTTCAATCAGTAATCGTTCCAGCGCAATATCAGTTTCTCCTTTCGATTGTCCGTGCACACTGATAATCGCTCCACTTCGTTGAGCAACCGTTCGGCAAATTTCACGAAGTTCATTTGAATCGCCATGGTGCAATACTGCATCGAATTTCACATCGTGAATCTTCCAGTCTGTGACCGTAAGAATTCTCGCCTGAACCGAAGGAGGCAATCGACTAATAAGCGCACGACTTTTAGCGTTGGCGACTATCAAGGCACGACTACCAACCGCCAATACCGCAGCCAATTGGATCAGGAGATCGTCCTCAATCTCAGCCAGGCACAGAATTTGTTCGCGCGGAAGCAAAATATAGCTATTACGCTCACCGGTTGGGCCCATCAGCACTCGGGTAACGCCACTTTGAGATTGCTGTGTAAAGTGAACACACAGCCCGACCAAGCTTAACCTTTTATTGTCTGCGGCCCATTTTTTCAATTCATCGATCGGCGCAGAATCAAATGAACGTTCGGATACATTCGTCTTGCAAAACGAGCTGTTGCGTTGAAATGAACTCGAAATTGCATTGACTGGACGTGCCGAGAGAAGGCGGTACAGGTACAGCGGGCCACCAGCTTTTGGCCCCGTTCCTGAGAGCCCCTCTCCACCAAACGGCTGCACACCAACAACTGCGCCGACAACGTTGCGGTTCACGTAGATGTTCCCCACGTGGGCGTTGTCTACGACCTTGGCGATAGTCTCATCAATGCGCGTATGAACGCCTAATGTTAACCCATAGCCACAATTGTTGATTTGATCCACTAAGCGATCCAGCTCCTTACGCGCGTACCGAACAACGTGTAAGACTGGCCCGAAAATCTCTCGCTCCAGCTCCTCGATACTTTGCAGTTCAATCAGCGTCGGTATGACATAAGTCCCACGTCGAGTTTCTTCGGTGTTTGCGATTGCGATCTGATAAACATTTCGCCCTTTGGTGCGCATCGATTGAATGTGTTTTTCAATGCCCGCTTTGGCGCCGCTATCGATGACGGGCCCGATATCAACGCTCAACCGATCTGGGTTGCCAAGGCGGTACTCAGCCATTGCCCCCTTGAGCATTTCGATAACGTCGTCAGCGGAGTCCTCTTGCAAGCACAGGACTCGCAGTGCTGAACAACGTTGACCCGCGCTGTCGAAAGCAGAAGTGATGACATCGAAAACCACCTGCTCCGTCAACGCGGACGAGTCGACAATCATCGCATTTTGTCCGCCAGTTTCCGCGATCAGGGGCACTGGCCGACCTCGCTCATCAAGACGCCCGGCCAGGGTCTCTTGCAAGGAGCGAGCTACCTCGGTGGAACCCGTGAACATCACACCTTTCACGCGCTCATCCGCGATCATTGCTGAACCTAGAATGCGTCCACTTCCTGGTAGTAATTGCAACGCCGACTTAGGTACACCTGCCTCCAGAAGCAATCGTACGGCTTGGGCCGCGATCAGTGATGTTTGTGCAGCAGGTTTGGCCAACACCGGATTACCCGCCGCGAGCGCCGCCGCTACCTGGCCTGTAAAAATCGCCAGCGGGAAGTTCCAGGGGCTGATACAAACGACTGGGCCCAAGGGTAGGTAGGTGTCGTTGTTGAAATCATTGCGTGCCTGTACGGCGTAATACCTGAGGAAGTCCGCCGCTTCTCGCACCTCTGAAATGGCATTTGCAAAGGTCTTTCCAGCCTCGCGCACCAACAGTCCTATCAGTGGCTGGGTCTGAGCCTCCATCAGCGTTGCAGCTCGCTCCAGAATGGCCGCGCGCTCACTGAGCGGCGTCGACAGCCAAACGGGAACTGCGCGCACCGCGCACTCCAATGCGTTGCTGACATCTTCAAGATCTGCGTGCTGAACATGGCCTACAACATCACGCAGGTTGGACGGGTTACGCACCTCCTCCGTTTTGCCGTCACTGGCTGAACAGCCCAGCATGGGGGCAGCGAACCATTCAGCACGCGTGGTGCTAACCAGCGCATCCGCCAGAGCCGCCAGGCGATGCTCGTTCGCGAGATCGATGCCCGCCGAGTTTGGTCGTTCGACACCATACAGATCACGTGGCAAGGGGACGCGAGGATGAGGTAAACCCAAGGCACCCTCTTTCAGCGCAAGGCTTTCGATCTTTCTGACCGGGTCGGCGACCAGCTCCTTGATTGACACTGACTTGTCAGCAATCAAATTGACGAAAGATGTATTCGCCCCGTTCTCCAACAGCCTGCGAACCAGGTAGGCAAGCAATGTCTGGTGAGTGCCCACGGGAGCGTAAATTCGGCAAGGGCGATTCAGTTTCCCATCGCTCACCTTGCCCACGACCTGCTGGTAAAGTGACTCCCCCATTCCGTGAAGACACTGAAACTCGTATTGGCCAGGGTAATAATTGTCGCCCGCAATATAGTAGATGGCCGACAACGTATGCGCGTTATGCGTGGCAAACTGAGGGTAGATCGCCTCAGGGGCAGATAACAGTTTGCGCGCACAGGCTATGTAGGAAACATCGGTGTACACCTTACGGGTGTAAACCGGATAGTCCTCCAATCCTTCGACTTGGGCACGCTTGATTTCACTGTCCCAATACGCCCCCTTTACTAAACGAATCATGAGGCGGTGGTGGCTGCGCTCAGCCAAGTCAATCACGTAGTCAATCACGTAAGGGCAGCGTTTTTGGTAAGCCTGGATCACAAACCCAATACCGTTCCAACCTGCCAGTTGCGGCTCAAAGCACAAGCGCTCCAACAGATCCAACGACAGTTCGAGCCGATCGGATTCTTCAGCATCGATGTTGAGGCCAATATCGTATTGCTTGGCGAGCAACGTCAGCGACAGCAGACGGGGATAAAGTTCATCCATGACCCGACCATACTGCGCACGGCTGTAACGTGGATGCAGTGCAGAAAGCTTGATCGAAATTCCGGGGCCTTGATAAATACCACGGTTGCTTGAGGCCTTACCGATTGCATGGATTGCTTGCTCGTAGGACACCAGGTATCTCTGCGCGTCGTGTTCGCTCAGTGCCGCTTCGCCCAGCATGTCGTAAGAGTAGCGAAAACCTTCCTCCTCTAGACGATTGGCATTACTCAATGCCTGCGCAATCGACTCCCCTGTGACGAACTGCTCCCCCATCATGCGCATGGCCATATCCACGCTCTTGCGGATCAGGGGTTCTCCCCCTTTACTGATGATCCGACGAAGCAGCGAGGTGAGCCCTGCTTCGCTGTTAGTCGATACCAATTTTCCCGTGAGCAATAAGCCCCAGGTAGCGGCATTAACAAACATCGACGGACTGTTACCCAAGTGAGGCCCCCAGTCGCCAGAGCTGATCTTGTCGCGAATAAGTGCATCGCGGGTACCCTTATCAGGAATCCGCAACAGCGCTTCGGCCAGGCACATCAGTGCAACGCCCTCTTGGGAGGACAAAGAGAACTCCTGCAGAAGTCCCTGAACGAGACCCGCACGCCCCCCTGCATTTTTTTGGTTCCGAAGCTTTTCTGCGATGGACGCCGCCAGCTCGCAGGCTGAGGTTGCCATTTTTTCCGGAAGGCGGGCTTGCTCCAACAGCATAGGCACGACTTCCGTTTCTGGACGACGATAAGCCGCCGTGATGGCTGCCCGCATAACGGACTGCGGAAGAATGCTTGCAGCAAACTCAGCAAATGGCTCATGCAGGTCATTGGGCATGATGTTTCCTGGTTCGCCAGTCTCTTTACCGACCATCTCGTTCAAATAGTTCAACGTCGTGCCCTCCGCAATATTGCTAGGAACTTTAAAAATTTATGTATCGCAAGCGAATGTGGTCTGAGATCAATCGGCCCGACGGCCAACTAAACACAATCGCGATTAGAATCCCCGACGCTCATGGAGTTGGCGAAACCACCTGATTGATTACCCAGTTGTAACTCGCAGATTCCGAGGGCCGTTAAACCACTTAACAAAGAGATAAAAACAACTCTTTAAACTCGATCACTAACGCGCTCAGAAAACAGCGCTTACAACTCCAGTTAATAAACTCATCGATATAGGGCTCGACTTAATCAACTGGAGGGATTTCGCAACAAACCAATCAGCTGATTACTAGACGCCCAATTTAGCTCGTGCTACGCGGCAGGCAGCTAAATCCCATGCACCCGTACCCACGCTTTTGAAGACAATCGGACGAGTCAGATCGGGTGTATCTGTGAAGGCCGAAGCCAAGGATCGAGTTTGAGTCCAATCAATACCAGCTTGAATCAGGTCGCCAGCCTCATGCTTCGCCCCTGCTGGATCATCGATATAAATATCACTGCTGAACAACGTATTTTTTCCGATTTCAGCCATTTCTGGTTTGAACGCTCCAACGCCCACTACAAGCCTTCCTACTTGTCCAGATTGGTTGTAGACAGGCACAGTGCTAGTGGTCAACGTGATGATCACATCGACTGTCTCTGGCACCTCGTCATCAACACACGGATGTAGATTAGGGTGTACCCTACGGTTGGTTGTGCAGAATTGCTGAGCGTCAGCTGCGTTGATTCCACGCATCCAAACTTTACTTTCTGGGTACAGCGCCTGAATCGCCTGCAAGTGATAGGTCGCCTGCGTCCCGGTGCCGATGATGAGAATTTCTTTTGGCAGAGCTTCCTTGAATGTACGGATCACCAACATGGTTACTGCCGCCGTGCGACGGCCCGTGACTTCAGGCCCATCCAGAATGAACAACGGGCTCCCCGTTTCTGCGTCATAAACCGAAACATGACCGTGAATCGTTGGAATATTGAGATCCCGATTCTTCGGTTGTACGTTAACCAATTTATGAATCGCCAGATCTTCAGAGACTGCGGGCATGCTCAGCATGACTCCCCCTAAAGCCATAGGCACAACCATACGCTCCGGACTGGTAATCTGGCCCTGGGTATACTCCTGCGACGCTTGTTCAATTGCATCTGTCAGTTGAGCGAAATCCAGCAGCGCAGCGGTTTCTGCCTTGTCACAGATGATGTATTTTTTATCGGCCATGTCATTCTCCGTTTATAGTTTTGTCGATACACATCCAACAGTAATAGTTGGCAATGCAGACGAAGCGCTTTAGATGCTGTTATAAAACAGCACCTAAACATTTGCCTGGACAGTTGTTTATTTACCCGGAATTACCGGCGCAATGTATTGGAACGTACTGGCGAAGAACCACAACAAAAATAATACGAGCGGCAAATGCACCAGTAACTGCGTGAACGTAAAGCCAACAATATCCCGGGCTCGCAATCCTAGAACACCTAGTAGCGGTAACATCCAAAACGGGTTAATCAAATTGGGGAGCGCTTCGGCGGCATTGTAAATCTGCACCGACCAGCCAAGATTGACCTTCAGCTCATTTGCCGCCTGTAATACATAAGGTGCTTCGATCAGCCACTTACCGCCACCGGATGGAATGAAAAACCCCAAAATAGCGGAATAGAGCCCCATGACCGCTGAAAAAGTATCGTATGAAGCGACCGAAACAAACCCTGACGCCAACACATGAGAAAGCGTTTGGCCATCAACGTTGGCCGCCTTCGTCATGATGTAGGCAATGCCCCCATAGAGTGGGAATTGAATCAGTACTCCTGCTACCGAAGGTACGGCTTTGGCAAAGGCACGGATAAAACGGATTGGCCGCCAGCACAGAAGCATACCCAGCGTCAGAAACAGAAAGTTATACGTATTGAGGTTTGATATCGCGAGCACTGGATCTTTAGTGGTGAATTCACTGTAAAGCCAGAGCGAGCTAAGCAAGACCACCAGAACCGTCATCACCGGCGAGTATTCGAGCCATTCACCAGGACGCTGAGGTTTACTGACCACCAAATTGATTTCAGTCAGATCGACACCCAAATCAGCGGCGGTTTTAACTCGATTTCCAGTAGGTGTAGAGAAATAGGCGATTGCGACGGAGACCACAATCAGAATCGCTGTCATCAACATCGATTGCCAAGAAAAAATCGTTTCCGAAAACGGAATGACACCACTGATTTCAATGAGGCCTGTCGGCAAGCTCGCTGGGTTGGCCATCAGTTGAGCAGCGGACGAACTCAGACCCAAGGCCCACGTGGCGCCCATACCCAAGTAAGCGGCGGCCCCGGCTGCACGGTAATCTAGGTGCAAGTCGTTGCGTCGAGCCATGGCCTTGGCCAATAAGCCACTCAGGATCAAGCTGATCGCCCAATTGAACAACGACGTACCCAAGCTCACACATGCCACGAGTACCACGGCACCTCGTGCAGTGCGAGGCATGCGAGCCAAGGAGTCGATCAATCGTGAAGCGAGCGGTGAGACCGCGACGATGTAACCCGAAATAGCTACCAGAGCCATTTGCATCGTGAACGGAATCAGCGTCCAGTAGCCATCGCCAAATCCACGAGCGACCTGTACCAAGGGAACGCCCATGGACATCGCAGCCAATGTCACGACGATTACGGCAAGCGCTGCAAAAATATAGGCTTCGGGGAACCATTTTTCCGACCAATTACTGACCGAAATGGCAATACGCTCTAAGCGGCCCGAAGTGCTCTTATACCCAACATTACTCAATCGTTCAGTGTTCATGCTAGTACTCCTTGCATGCTCAACTGGAGTTGGCTTTTTGAAATGTCACGCAAAAAACCGCTGCTACGACATGACTCAAGACAGCAGCAGGACGGCTCTGCTTGATTCAACGTTGGAAGAACCTTTGTACTGCGCATTTTTATTTTCCTTCTAGGTTCGTACATGTTTCTGACTCCTGGTTGAATCAAGCATCCAGCGTCAGATTTGTTGTTGGTATGGCTTGGCACGCCAAGCAAATCTCCGGATCCTCCGGTTCACTACCATGAAGATGGCTGACTTCCCCTTTCAGAACTCTTACCGCACAACTTTCGCATTGACCCACCCTGCAACCACTAGGAAGTTCAATACCCAGGTTTTCCGAAAATGTGAGAAGTGGCCCAGCCTCGCTTGTCCATGTATGGGTTCTCCCACTACGAGAGAAAGTAATTTCAAATGCCCCGTTGGCTTCGATTTTCGAAGCAATGGGGGAACGGAATATTTCTTTGAAAACATCGAATCGAGGAACACCAGCGCTTAATAAGCCTTCTGTCAGCGCCTTCATCATGACGGGAGGCCCACACATATAGTGCAGAGCACGACGGGCCATCCAATTATCCTCAACTAAATTAAGATTTAAATACCCATGAATAACATCAGCATTAAAAGCAGCACCCACTTCAGGCTCGCTGTAAACATTGATTATTTTCAATCCAGGCAGGTGCAATTGAAGTTCTTTTAAGCGCTTTTCAAATGCATGGCCTCGATGATTGCGATTACCGTAGAGCAACAGCATCTCGGCCTTGGATTTCGCTGCGACAGCGGTTTCCAGCGCGCACAAAAATGGAGTGATGCCGATTCCGCCCGCATAAAAAACCAAGGGACGTGATGAATGCACAGGGATAACGAATGTTCCGCTGGGTGCCTGAAGCTCTACTCTGTCGCCAATTTTCAATCGCTGGTTGATGTGCTTTGAGACCAGACCATCCCAATCCTCACCCATTGGCCCGCGAGCTTTCGCATGACGCACAGCGATCTGGTATTGGCTTTTACCTGGCTCAACAGCAGGCCCGGTTAAGGAATAAGAACGCACAGCAATCGTTCTCGGCGTGATCAATCCCTGGTCAGGATCAGTCACATCCAGCCGGATGGTCACATGTTGGCCGGACTCATAATTGGGAAGCAGTCCTCCATCAATCGGCTCCATGGAGACTTGCGTGACATCTTCACCTTGAGCGTCCAACGCAGTGATGACGAACGGACGATAGCCTTTCCATCGTGAGGGCTGGAGTTGTTCGCTAGCTTCTCTGGACACATCGCAGGTGAATGCGCGCAGAGGTACTGATCCGCTCACGGGGTCTACACGCTGAGTATCGATCAGGCTGTTGTAATTGCTGTTGTCCTCACCCAAGACACGCATTGCCGGCTGCCCGAGCGGGACGCAACTCTGCCACCAGCCGAACTCACCGACCAGCACACGCGGATGGAGTGAATCAATGAGTCTAGCGCGAAATCTCGCACTTCCCATGCGGGTCGTGACGCGAACCCAGTCCTGATCAGCGATGCCTTTTTCCCAGGCCAACTCAGAGGAAATGTCCAATAAAGGCGATGGCGACTTGCGCCTCAAACTCGCCACACTGCGCTGTTGGCTATGGCAAAAATAACCACTTTTCGCACTGGTCAACACATAGGGAAAGTGACTATCCGTCGCCATGAGGTCTTGCTCAGCGACAAAATTTGGGAGAGGTGGGTAACCGTGCTCTAGCAACCGCTCACTGTAGAACTCAACTTTCCCCGTGGGCGTGGCAAACCCCGTGTTCCCATATTTATGGCTTTGTTGTACGACGCTGACCGAAATACCTTCCGGATGTTTGCGCAGTTCGTCGACGGTCAACCCGGACGGTTCAAGCATGGCGTTCCAGCCTTGCTCAAGTGTTCCGCCAAAGAAATCATCAGCGAAACCTAAACGGTTAACCAACGCAAAAACGATATCATTATCCGACCGGGCTTCTCCCCGGGAAGAAACCATCTGCTGGCGCAACTGAATATGCTGCTCAGCTTCTGCAGATACTTCAAATCCAATACGTAGTCCTTCGCGTTCCCATGGTGTATTGACCGGCAGAACAAGGTCAGCGTAATGAGAACTTGGATTTAAAAACAGATCGCAATGAGCATAGAAGTCGAGAGATTTCAGCGCTTCGATGCCCAAGGCGGTGTCGCTGTGTGAGGACAGTAGGTTTGTGCCAAAAGCGAGCATGCCCTCGACGCGGTAGGGAGCGCCCGTGGTAATGGATTCGTAGAGATCGCGCGACGTAATCCAACCTTGTGCCGGAGGCCCTAAGGGTCGTTTGTCATACCCTAAAGCTTTGACCCGCTGTTCTTCTCGGACAAGATCCAGACCACTCACAGGCCGATAAGGGGGTTTGCGTAAGATCTGATTTCCACCCGCCGCGTCGTAACTGCCAGTCAACGCATAGAGGCACGCGATCGCTCGTTCGTTCTGTGTGGCATTGCTTTGCTGACCTACCCCCGACCAAGAGTGATACGCGACGCTCGAAGCCTCTGAGATGAGCGTTGCTGCTTGGTGCAAGTCTTCTTCACTCACCCAAGTCAATTCAGCCGTACGCTTGGGCGTGTAAGCAGCACAGGCCTGAGCATAAAGTTCAAACACCGGTTGGCATTCGATTAGCCCCGACTTCGTCCTGACTTGGAATCGCCCCCTCAAGGTTGCGTTTTGATAGTCCATTGCAACCTCGGCAGCTTCCGCTCGCGGCAGCACAGCAGCTTCTTCACGCAGGCTGTCCCAATACATCGGTTCATGCCCTGGCTTGAGACCCAAGTCATCAGCACGCAGAAAACGCCCGTTGTCACAACGCACCAAAGCGGGCGCGTTCGACCACGTCTGAACAAAGCAATGATCGAATCCGCCTTTGTTCAACAGGAGGTTCGCGATCCCCATGGCGAGCGCTGCATCGCTGCCAGGCCGCACGCGAAGCCAGACATCTGCTTGCTTGGCAAGAGCTGTTTCCCGCGGATCAACAACAAGGAGCTTCGCCCCGGCACGCCTTCCCTCTCCGATTGCATGGGCTTGGGCCAACCAGGTATTCGTCGGGTTATGGCCCCACAGCATGATAAGCCCCGCATGTGCGTAGTCCGCTGCCGGCATACCACTGCCGAAGGTGAACATGTGGGCAAAATCTTTGTGCCAGTTACAAATTTCGGTGGCGTAGCAGGTATTGGGGCTGCCGTACCGACGAATCAGACGTTCAATCCAATCGATACTGTCGCTCAAGGGAGTTCCGCTGGGCGTCGTTACACCAAAGGCAAAGGCCTCTGCGCCGCTACGCGATTTGATATCGGCCATGCGGCCAGCAATTTCATCCAGCGCTTCGTCCCAGGAAATTTGAACCCAGCCTGGGTCTGCGGCACCCTTGGGCTGCGTGCGGCGCATGGGATGGCGGAGCCTGTCCGCGTTATCGACCAATTCAGGAGCAGCTTTGCCTTTCAGGCACATGGCCTTACCCGTTGGATGCTCGGAGTCGGGACGAACTGCGATCAGGTTATCGCCTTGAACTTCGTTCAAGGTGCCGCACCGGGATCTACATAGGGTGCAGTAACCGCGTATAAGCTTGGCCGACACGATGTGCTCCTTTTTATTCTTCAAATTGCCATGTTGCTATGCTCTCCAAGCCGGCGCATTATTGCTAATTCAAATTTTAGAAAGACCAATATCGGTAAAATCGATGAAGCCAACCATCCGCCAACTGCAGCATTTCATTGCACTTGCAGACACGGGTCAGGTCTCCAAATCGGCTCTGCGTTGCCATATTTCGCAGTCCTCCATGACCGCCTCCCTCCAGAGCCTGGAGAAAACGCTAGAGACGCAGCTATTTTACCGGCAAGCGTCAGGCACGCGTTTGACCCCGGCTGGCTTGCGATTCCTGCGCAATGCCCAAAACATCATGAACGCCTTGGACGAGGCGGTTGAAGACTTGCATGTTCAACCCACACAACTTGAGGGCACCGTCAGAATCGGACTGACTGAAACGATAAGCGCCTACCTCATTGGGGTACTGCTTCCTTCCATTGAGCGTAAATTTCCAATGCTGGAAGTGGTTTGCGAGGAGCATGATCGAAAGGAGCTGGAATCAAGGCTGCGAAAAGGCGAGTTGGATTTCGCGATCATGCTCACGTCCAACCTCTCCATCTCCGACGATTTGGAATACGAAGTATTGGTTCGTTCAACTCGCCAACTTTGGGCCCACCCTGAGCACCCACTGATCGCCACGGAGCAGATTTCATTGCAGGATGTCGCAGGGCACAACTACATCCTGCTTGATATGGACGAACACATTTCCACACTTGATCGCTACTGGTCACCTTTTGAGATTAAACCAAAAGTACGTCTGCAAAGCCGCTCTATTGAAGCAGTGCGTAGCTTGGTCGCAGCAGGCCAAGGGGTCAGTATTTTGTCCGACTTTGTGTATCGCCCGTGGTCTCTTGAAGGACAACGTATTTCGAGGCGTATGCTAACGGATAAAATACCGACCATGGACATTGGTATCGTGTGGAGTTCTAAGTACTTGAGTATTAATCGCTGGGTAACGCTAGTTGAGTTGATTCGCTCGACTACGATTTAACTGTTATGACGACAACGCAGAAACAATTGCCCTATTGACGGCAACCTAAGAAAGCCGCCCCGGATTATCTACACACCTTGCAAGCTCATTGCGTAACGCTTTTCAAATTCTACCGGTGACAGCTGATTGTTGAAACTATGGCGGCCTTTTGCATTGCATAATGTAATCGAACACCTCGCTACGAGCATCATGCCGCGTGGTATGTATTTCCGCTTGATCCGTTCCCGTTTCAGAAGTTGGAAAAATCTCTCGGCAACGCAATTGTCATGACAGTTGTTTCGGCAACTCATACTGCTAACCAAATTGCTCGCCTTAAAAAAGCTGCGCCAATCGGTGCTGCTGTACTGGCTGCCTTAGTCGGAGTAGACCATCACCTCCCGTTTCGGTTTACGCCTCCAAACCAGCATCATTAACGCATCAATGACTAAATCACTGTCGTCTGCGACTTCACTGAACAGTCGTCAAATTGGCGTGAAAACAAATCCAGCACCACAGCCAAATACAGCCAGCCTTCATACGGTGCCCCAAAATTTGTTGGGTTCAACAACATCGAACTGGCGTTTCAGCAAATTAGGTGAGGCGACTGCTGGGTTACCTCCGTACTTTCCAAGGTGTCGTCCCTGTATGAGAACGCAGATCTTCAAGATGCATCTGCCTCGCCACACGATGGCGACCAAAATCCTTACCAACCTCACGCAGATCGTCATGGATTTTACGATAGCCATAAATTCCGCCGCTCTCCAGCCTTGAATACTTGATCAAACCCAGCAATCGCTGGTCGTCTCTAGCGCCGGCAGATTGCGGCTCGGACAACCAAGCATAATAACCACTGGGGTGAACTTTCAGCGCCTCGCAAAGGCGTCGTATCAAATAGTCGCCCGCTCGCTGCTTGATAAGGCGTACTTCAGCCGCACATTGGCAAAGTACGCGGCGGCCATTTTTAAGATGTCTCGCTCTTCAGTGACCCGCTTGAGTTCTGCTCGCAGACGACGCAGTTCAGGGTGTTGATCATCGTCCTGCTAACGCTCCTCTTGAGGTTCGCTCTAGCGCTTTATCCAGGCATCGAGGCTATGCGTCGACACACCAAGACGTGCCGGTACATGAGCGACAGGCAGCTTTTTTCGATCACTTGATCCACCGCTTGGATTTTGAATTCTTCGGGGTACGCGGTTTGCTCATGCCACCTCTTGATTGCCGTCGGTTTAAGGCAAAGAGGTATCTACGAATCTCGGTGCGATTCATCTGCGAGTGCAGTGAAATGCTGGAACTGGCGGATGGCTGGCTTCATCGATTTTATCGATATTGAACTTTCTAAAATTCTAATTAGCAATAATGGAGCGACTTGGAGAGCATAGCAACATGGCAATTTGAAAAATAAAAAAGGAGCAAATCGTCTCCTAAATAACCTGAATGATGGGTAGGTGTGGATTCAAATTAGAATAATAGGAGGCATTGTGGAGACAAGCACAACGGCGCCAATTGAGGTTGGCGAAAAAATGGTCGCGGGTTTCGCCAAGAAAGGGCTCGGCCAGGTTAATACTGCGATCCAAAATGATCGCGGTGACGGCCCCTATCATCGAATGGTGCTTCGCGGACTGTCGATCATTGATGGCATTGGAGCACCACCCTGGGAGTCAGCGGACATTTTAATTGAGGGCAATCGCACTACAGAGATTGCGGCCGTTGGAGTCCCTGGGCTCTACATCAATTCAAAACGCCGACCAGCTAAAAGCACCCAAGAAATCGATTGCGATGGCAAGTTTTCCCCTCCCGGCTTCATAGATAGTGATGCATACATGGGTACACCTTTCCACACAGAAAGCGGTGAAATGCTGCCGCTGACAAGCTGTGTCTTGCTCATGGAGTGACCTCAGTCAGAAGGTCGTCAAGGTAATGCAATCTTTCATTACACAATGATTGCAGACAAAACGAGTGCGCCATACACATACGGGTTTTGAGGTCAGCTGGACAAACAGCTTCAAATAGGAAAGCCAAACTACCCTTGCCAGCACTGATAATGACAGACCAAAAAATAGGATGCTGCGTTAACCAAGTAACCTACCACAACAACTTTACCATTTAACACTCGGGACAAGTCCCACCACCACTTCACCCGCTAAAAAACAACCAAAATACATTTACTTTCAATGCATCAGAAGAGTTTATAAACCAACCTTACCAGCCATACACTGGAGCAGGATCACAACACGATAAAACATGAAACACCACTCATAACGTCTCACACCTGCCAAACAAAAACCACTGATAAAAATACGAGCAGAACAACAATGATAAAATTTCCAAAAAGCGCCGCATTTGTATTCTTAACGTTTGGATCAACTGTTACTCAATATGCGCATGCCGACTTTCTGAAAGATAGCACATCCAGTATCAGCTCTAGATCACTTTATTTTGAAAATGACGTTCGTTCACAAAACACCGATCAACGGCAAACTGTCACCGGGCTTAAATTTGATTTTTCTTCGGGCTTTACCGAAGGCACCGTTGGTTTTGGCTCTGACTTGCAAGCAGTAACAGGTTTTAATTTGGATGGAGGGATAGATAACCACTCCCCTGCCACTGTCAACACTGTAAGCCCGGTCAGTAGTGATGGCACTCCTGTTAGTAACTGGTCAAGTATACGTGGTGCTGCCAAAATAAAATTTTCTAAATCCGAAATTAAGGTTGGCAATAGCCTAGCTCCGACCTTGCCTATCCTTGTGGCCAATGATGGGCGCCTATTGCCTGCCGCTTACAACGGCACTCAAATCACTTCAGAGGAAATTGACGATTTTACTCTAACGGGGGGCATGCTCGATAGAGAAGTTGGTCGAGCTTCAAGCAATTGGGCTGGCATTGCGATGAGTGGAGGCACACGGGGTTCAGATGGATTCTGGTTCGGAGGGGCCGATTGGAAGGTTAATAAAGACCTCACCCTTCAATACTACTACGCCAAACTTGAAGACTATTACACTCAGAACTTCTTTGGACTTGTACATATTGCTCAAATCGTTCCTGGCCAGACACTGAAAACAGACCTACGATATTTTAACAGCCGGTCTGATGGTATTAATGGACAAGATGGTTATAAATTTAATAACAACGGTGGCTTTGCAAAAATCCCTGGTGAAGTTAATAACGATACTTGGTCTGCAATGTTCACATACGCCATCGGGGGGCATTCATTCCTAATGGGCCATCAGCAAGTTGGCGACGATGGCGGAATGGCCTCAATTAGTAATGGTTCTGTGCGCGATGGTCGAGGACGTCCCGAGGGAGAGGGTGGCTCAAGCTATTATCTTTTCACAGACTCGATGATCAACTCTTTCACCCGCGCGGGGGAAAATACAACCTTTGGGCAGTATGCGTACGATTTTGCCCCACTCAGCCTACCAGGACTAAAAGCTTCTATTACCTATCTCCATGCAACAGACATTAAAGATGCAAGCGGGAACGGAGAAAAATATAAAGAGTGGGAGCGAGATTACCGCATTGACTATGTCATTCAATCTGGAGCTGCTAAAGGATTGGCTTTCTCATTACGTCGAGCGAACTTTCGAACTGATGTTCCTGAAGCACAAAGCGCTTTTGATACTGACCAAACACGTTTTTACGTTAACTACACCTACTCCTTTAAGTAAGCTTTAGTCAGAGTTACGAGACTGCTTCGACGCGGCCTCGCTCCCCAAAGGATATTGATTGGGCCAAATCTAAGCCTACATATATATTACTTGGAATATAAGGGGCGTCTAATTTAGAAAGCCGAACAGAACATTACTAACCATATCGTCATTGTGGCATTTTGCTCAGCCGGTATTGAACGTCACTTTGACTCGATCCGCGAGAAAGGGCCCTCTCGGGCCCTTTTGTACTCAAACCAAGATCACTTGGTCAGCCAGGACTCGACAGTAGCGAGCCGTGCTCAGCTTTCCATTCCTTCAGCGTCTTGTGGTTGCCGCCTTTGGTTTCGACGACTTCCCTGGTGTTAGGACATTGGCAGCTTCCTTAATCGACGGTTGTTACTAGTTCGCAACCAGATTGAAATCCGAATAACTCACTAGGCGCTTCCACGAGCAACGACCGCATAATCTGAGTCGAACTCTCCAGCGCTTGAAACTGCTCCACCACCGTACCGAAACCAATGCTGTCTTCATGCTGGGTGTGTGGCCAATCGCTGCCCCAAACCAAACGGCGCACGCCGAAACTCTGCAACAGGAGTGGTAAGGCAATCCTAGCAAATTTCAGGTTCTGTTGATCCGTTCCTTCCAATCGATAGATGCTGGAAACTTTCATCCATACCTGCCCGCTTACCCCCAGTTCCAACATCTCCAGAAAGCCTGGTTGATCAACGCCTAAACGCGCATCCGGACGACCGAAGTGATCGATCACGAGTTTGATGCCAAACGGCATCAGTTCACGAATCAACCCCGGTAAGTCCTCCACTTGGCGGTGCAACTCGACATGCCAGTTCAGTTCAGCGATGTGACCGAAGAAGTCTTTCCAAGCCGAGTCACGAAAGTCAGGTAAGACTTTACCCATAAGGTTCAAGCGAACGCCCACCACACCCAGTCGAGCCATTTCGCTCAACGTGTCGCGACTGACGTCCCGCTCCAGCACCACGACCCCTCGCAACTGCTCCGGGGCCTGGCGCAGCGCCGCCAGCAGATAGCTGTTGTCCGCGCCAAGAAAACTCGGTTGCACCAAAACGCCATGACTCAGGCCATGGGCCTGTAAATGCCCCAGGTACTGCGTGAGCGTAGCGTCGTAGCTAGGGGTATAACGCCGCACGGCGGCCAGGTTCAGCTCACGATTAAAAACGTGCGCATGGGAATCGATGCCGGTGATCGGCGTATTACAGGTATCAGGCATGGCTATCATCATTCGAAGGTAATGGTCATCAGGCCCGCGCACTCTCGTTACCGGTGACCGTGGATTGCACCGAAGTATTCGAGGCTTCAAGGGCACGACCACGGGTTTCCGGAAGACAAAGTGCCGCGATCACCGCTACGCCATAGGCAATTCCTGCGTCGATACCGATCGCAGACCCCAAGGACATGGAATCGCTCATGTGACCGACCAGGAATGGGAAGACCGCAGAGAGCACCCGGCCAAAGTTGTAGCAGAAACCTACACCAGCGCCGCGCACATCCGCTGGGTACAGCTCGTTGAATAGCGCCCCGAGGCTGGCCGGAATACCGGCGGCAAAGAAGCCGAGCGGGAAGCCCAGAAACAGCATTTGAGTATTCGTCAGTGGCAGAAACACATAACACTGCACGGTCACCACACAGCACAGAGCGAACAGCACGATGTTTTTACGACGGCCAATGCGGTCAATCAAATAACCACTGGCCACACAACCACACCAGAACGCAATGATGATCACCGCCAGGTAGCCACCCGAGTTTAAAACGGACAGGTTGCGCTCGGTCTTGAGGAAGGTCGGCAGCCAAGTCATCACCGCATGATAGCCACCGTGCGCACCCAGTCCCAAAAGGCCACCAAACAAGGTCACGCGAATCAGCTCGGGGCGGAAAATACCAGCCAGCGACTTGAAAAAACTTTGCGGGATGGCGTTCTCTTTTTGCAGGCGCTGGAAGCTGTCCGGCTCCTCGACGTTACGGCGCACCCAGATGATCAGAAACGACGGCAGCAGGCCAACGATAAACATCACACGCCAGGCCATATCCTGCGGTACAAACGAATAAATCAGCGCAAAAATCCCAACCGCCAGGCCCCAACCCACAGCCCAGGCACTTTGCACTGTGCCCATCACCTTGCCACGAAATTTAGGGTTGATGGTCTCGGCCATCAATACTGCGCCAGCGGCCCATTCACCGCCAATACCGAAGCCTTGCAGTGCTTTGACGATCAGCAACTGATGGAAACCAGTGACGAACGCGGACAGAAAGGTGAAGAACGAGAACCACAAAATCATCCATTGCAATGTGCGTACTCGGCCATAGCGGTCGGACAATGTGCCCCCTACCCAACCGCCGATGGCCGAAGTGACGAGTGTGACGCCACTGATCAGCCCCGCATCCCCCTTGGTCAGGGCGAACGCGGCGATCAACGCCGGAATCGCCAAGCCAAACATTTGTACTTCCAGTGCATCGAGCGACCATCCGCCGAAGCAGGCCCAAAACGTTTTGCGCTCCCGAGGAGTGACTTGGCGATACCAGCTGAACATGGTTCTTATCCTTATATGTGGAACGTAAGGCAGCCGAGGGCGAACCGCTCCGCTACAGGGCCAGTTTTGGCAAACAATCAGGTAACAGCGACGATCTGCGCGTCGCTGAACATCTCACTACACGGGCAGGCGCTAGCGGATATCCACGCTGTAGCGGAAGTGCTCCGCGTGTCCGCGAGAGCGACGCCATTCCAGTGGCGTACCGGCGTAATCACGAGCCAGTCGCTCGATCACCACCACCGGGCTGTTAACCGGCACTTGCAACAGGCGCGCGTGCACGTCGTTCACCGACTCGGCCGTGAGTGTCTCTTCTGCATAGGCAACGACCTGGCCGCAGAGGTCTTCGTAGATCGGATACAGCAATGGCCCTTTCAGACTGAGGTCGGTCTCAAGCAAGGGTTGGAAGCGACTACGCGGCAACCAGATTTCTTCGGCAAGCACCGGCTGAACCTCCAGCAGGCGCAAACGAACAATGCGAATGACCGGAGCATCGACGGGCAACCCCAGCGCTTGCGCTACGGCCGAGGGCGCGGCCACTGGCTCGATGGACAAGATGCGGCTCTCCGGCATTTGGCGTTCTCCGGCAGCCGTCTGGAATCGAAAGAAGCGAAACAGAGAGGATTGAAATTGTGGTCGGCGAATGAAAGTCCCTCGCCCCTGCTGACGCTCCAGAATGCCTTCACTGACTAACGCATCAATCGCTTTGCGCACCGTGCCGGTAGACAGTTCGTACTCCGCTGATAGCGCAGCCTCGGTAGGAATCGCCTCACCAGGACGCCAGCGATTTTTGGCGATCTGCTCAGCCAATTGGTCACGCAGGCGTTGGTAGAGCGGCAGGCGAGTATCACTAGGGAGAGAACTCATCGACTTTATTCACCTTGTTATATAGTCATCTATATGAATTTTGTGTCGAGTATTTCCCCAGACGACTCGACTGTCAAGAAGGGTCGAGTTGTCTTGCTGACGAATGGCTGCAATTCCTAAGGCGAGTCAAGATATGGAGGCTACGTACCTTTCAAGCAGTTTGCCTGATCACCACCTCACGAATCTTGTCCATCAACGCCTGCGCCGCTGGCGACTGAAGCGCTCCCATTCTTGTGATAAAACCAATTGGTCGCGTGGTATGGCTCAGGGAAAGTGGAAGCTGAACAAGATCACCGCTAACAATTTCGTATTCCAACTGGTGTGCTGAAACAGCGGCGAGCATGTCTGAGCGTAACAACACGCCGCGCAGAATCGCTAGGTCGCCCGTTTCAATCACGCAGCTAGGTACAGTGATGCCGATGTAGGCGAAAAACGCATCCAGCAGTTTTCTTGCGGGGGAACCCGCACGAGGCAGTATCCAACGCGCCGCACTTAAGTCCTCATAGACTGGAACCCGTTTTAACCAAGGATGGTCGCGGCGTACCAGGATGACCATTTCTTCCTGCAGCAAGGCCTCACTATGCAGGTCGCTGGCGTAGGCCGATGGACGTAGAGCCCCAAGCACAAAATCCACATCGCCTGCGCGCAGTTCACTTGCCAACAAGTCGAACGGGCTTTCGTTGGTTACGATTTGTACATGAGGGTGTTCCAAGGTCACGCGCACTATGGCTTCGGGCAATATCCCCGTGCGCCCAAGAGGCAAGGCCCCTACGTGCACGACGCCTTGAAGGGATCCACCCAAAGCAGCGATGTCTGCATCGATGTGACGCAGTTCATTAAGGGCTCGGCGCACCTGCACCAACATTACAAGACAGGCACGGGTGGGAAGCAAACCCTGTGAAGTACGTTCAAACAGGCCAGCCCCACTGCCTTGTTCTAGGACTTTAATGGCAGCACTGATCGCTGGTTGTGAAACCCCGAAAGTGCTCGCAGTGGTTTGCATATGGTGCGTTTCACAGAGTTTCGCAAAGATCTCCAAGCGTCGAATTTGGAACAGATAAAGCGGCTCCGCAACGTGACCTAATACCTGTCCAAGCAAGTGCGGTATAGCGAGCAATTCATCCATTGCCCTTCTAGCCCGAGGAACTGTGCACTCACCATACTTAGTCAGACGCATACCATCGACGTGTCGCTCAAACAGCGAAATACCGAGCCTTTTCTCTAAAGAATGGATGGAGCGCGTTACAACAGGCTGAGCACGAAACAGCACAGCGGATGCCTTAGAAACACTGCCGTATTCGACGACACGAAGGAACGCCCGAATCTGCATGAGATTGGGTAGTACAGGATTGTGCACGTGCACCTACCGAATTTTCGAGGAAGCAGATTTACAGCATGCAGAACCCATCGCGATAAGTAAAACGTATACCTGCCACCGCCGAACGCATTATTCAATTCCCTCCTCAAATGCGAACGTGGGCTCTATCAACCAACCGCAAAAAGAGCCCTCCGATGATCGATAAAATAAAAACCGCACTGGTTGTCAGCGCCCACTCAGCCGACTTCGTCTGGCGCGCTGGTGGCGCCATCGCGCTGCATGCCCAACAAGGTCACGCCGTTCATATCGTGTGCCTTTCCTATGGAGAGAGAGGTGAGTCGGCCAAGCTCTGGCGCAAAGGCGATATGTCTGAAGACAAGGTCAAAAAAGCGCGTCGCAGCGAGGCTGAAGCCGCAGCGGAGATCCTTGGCGCGAGCGTGGAGTTTTTCGATATCGGCGACTACCCGATGCGGGCCGACAAAGAAACGCTGTTTCGCTTAGCCGATGTATTTCGTCGCGTTCAACCGGAGTTTGTCCTCAGTCACTCGATCAAAGACCCTTACAACTATGATCACCCACTAGCGATGAACCTGACTCAGGAAGCCCGCATCATCGCCCAGGCTGAAGGCTACAAACCTGGCGAGAAAATTGTGGGCGCCCCGCCTGTCTACAGTTTCGAACCCCATCAGCCTGAGCAATGTGAATGGCGCCCGGATGTTCTGCTGGATATCACTGAGGTCTGGGACAAAAAATATGCCGCCATCCAGTGCATGGCAGGCCAGGAACATCTCTGGGAGTACTACACCCGTGTTGCGCTGCAACGTGGAGTGCAGGCCAAACGCAATGTGGGCATCACCTCCACCCGCAACATCGTTTACGCAGAGGGCTACCAAAGCATCTTCCCACGGGTAACGGAGAACTTGGCATGAGCACATTGATCGGAAAAACCGGCATTGTCGTACGCAATATTCCCCGTGCTGACTCGGCGTTGATCGACGAACTGGATCGCTTTGGGGTTGCCACCGTGCATGAAGCCCAGGGGCGTAAAGGCCTGCTAGATTGCGCCATTCGCCCGATCCAGCAAAACCAGAGCATTAGCGGAACAGCGGTAACCGTGTTGGTCGCGCCTGGTGACAACTGGATGTTTCACGTAGCAGTCGAACAATGCCAACCCGACGATATTCTTGTGGTCGCGACATCGTCGCCCTGCACCGATGGCTACTTCGGCGACTTGCTCGCTACCTCGTTAATGGCCAGGGGAGTACGCGCCCTGATCATTGACGCCGGTGTGCGCGATACCCGAACACTACGCGACATGGGCTTCAAGGTATGGTCGCGGGCAGTTCATGGCCAGGGTACCGTCAAGGAAACCCTGGGCTCAGTCAATGTGCCAATCATCTGCGCTGGCCAATTGGTCGAGCCCGGAGACGTTATCGTGGCAGACGATGATGGCGTAGTCGTTGTCCGCCGAGACGAGTTACCCGAAGTGTTTGAAACCAGCCGAAAACGCGCTCGGCTCGAAGAAGAGAAACGCGTACGCCTGGCAGCGGGTGAATTGGGGCTGGATATCTACGAGATGCGTCAGAAGCTCGCTGACCGAGGCCTGAGATACCACGACAGTCTCACTGACCTGCAAGGATAACCTTCATGCCCCAGACTCGTATTCCGTGTCTCTTGATGCGTGGAGGTACCTCCAAGGGTGCTTACTTCATGGCCGACGACCTGCCGCCCGAAGGCAAGCTGCGTGACCGAGTACTTTTGGCCGTCATGGGATCACCCGATGCACGCCAGATCGATGGCATTGGTGGAGCAAACTCACTGACCAGTAAAGTCGCAATCATCAGTCGCTCAAACCGTTCGGATGCCGATGTCGATTACCTGTTTGCCCAGGTCTCAGTCGATCAAGCTCAAGTTGATTACGGCCAGAATTGTGGAAACATCCTCGCTGGCGTCGGCCCATTTTCGATTGAGCGTGGGCTGATAAACACCGACAAATCGCAGACAAGCGTGCGGATTTTCATGGTCAATACCGGCCAGATCGCTGTAGCTAATGTACCCACGCCAGGCGGCATCATTGAGTACGCTGGTGAGACTCGAATCGACGGTGTTCCAGGCACCAGTGCCCCACTGATTGTCGAGTTTGAAAACATTGTCGGCTCCAGTTGCGGAACACTGCTACCGACTGGTCACGCCATTGATCGCATCGACGGTATCGAAGTCACGTGTATCGACAACGGGATGCCTGTTGTACTGATCAGGGCCGCTGATGTGGGTTGCACGGGTTATGAGCTCCCCGAGCAATTGGACGCCAACATCGAGCTCAAAGCGTTGTTGGAATCAATCCGACTGCAAGCGGGCCCTTTGATGAATCTGGGGGATGTCCGCGAGCGCACAGTACCGAAAATGTCATTGATAGCTGCCCCTCGCAGTGGTGGCGCAATTTGCAGCCGTACCTTCATTCCTCATCGCTGTCACACATCGATCGGGGTGTTCGGCGCTGTCAGTGTCGCCTCTGCTTGCCAGGTTGGGGGGACAGTTGCAAGCAACCTAGCCCAAGTGGAAACAGCTGATCGAGTGCAATTGTCTGTTGAGCATCCAACGGGAGAGTTTACGGTCGAACTTCGTTTGATTGCCGGTCAGTTAGCCGGGTGCGGATTGGTGCGCACGGCCCGACTTCTGTTCGACGGAAACGTTCTCATCCCTGGCGATATCTGGCAAAACTCGGTGAAATCATAATGACCACAACCTTGTCTCTAATCGGTTTCGGCGAAGCAGGCGCTATTTTCGGCCAAGACCTCGCCGCGCTGGATGTAAAAATCTACGCCTATGATCGACTCCTTGAAGACCCTGCTCAACGAACTGCACTGCGAGTTCGCTCTCAACGGTGTGGCGTTCAACTTTGTGAAAGTGCGGCTCAGGCGATAGCGCTTGGCGAGTGGGTAATATCAGCAGTCACGGCGGATAACGCACTCGAAGTCGCACTGAACGCGGCGCCACTGATGAGGCGTGGACAACTGTTCATCGACATCAACTCGGTCGCCCCCTCTACGAAGCACGCAGCGGCTACGGCCATGCAGCAATACGGCATCGATTACATCGATGCGGCTGTCATGGCACCAGTCCCCCCCCAGCGCTTGAAAACCCCCATTCTTTTGGGCGGCGAACGTGCTGACCAGGTTGCCGAACGATTGGGCGAGCTAGGAATGAACGTTCGGGTAGTGGCCAACGTGATCGGCGTAGCATCAGCAATCAAGATGTGTCGAAGCATCATGATTAAAGGCCTGGAAGCGCTCACAACCGAATGCCTGAGTACTGCTCGCCAGTACCATGCCGAGGATGAGGTGCTGGCTTCGTTGCACGAAAGTTTCCCGCAAATGGGTTGGGACGACGCCCTGCCTCACTACTTGATAAGTCGTGTGGCCGAACATGGTCGGCGTCGATCTGAGGAAATGAAGGAGGTGGCGAAAACTTCTCGCGACGTAGACGTTGTTCCGAACATGAGTCTTGCCATCGTCGATGCTCAAAAAGGGCTCGTCGACGCCATGCGTGACGCCGATATCGGTTACCCAAGTCTTGAGCCATTCAACTGGCCAAACCTAATCGACACGTTGTATGGCAGTCCAGTAGCCCGTGAAAGCGCTATATAGGAAAAGCGGTAACATAGCCTTTTACCAGAGTCGCGCTCATGGATCTAAAACAGCTCGAATGTTTCGTAAGGGTGGCCGAGTTCGGAAGTTTCACCAAGGCGGCGGCTGTACTGAACATTTCCCAGTCGGTTGTCAGCCGTCAGGTTAGGCAACTTGAGGTCGAACTGCAGGAGCATCTACTGCTGCGAAATGGTCGAGGGGTATTGCTTACCGCTTCCGGACAACGCTTGTTCGATCATGGCAAAGGAATCTTGCGTCAAGTGCAAGTGGCTCGTGAGGATCTCCGCGAACAACGCGATACCTTGTCGGGCAAAGTGGTCGTCGGGCTTCCTCCCAGCATTTCCCGACGACACACCGTGGCGCTGGTCTCGGCCTTTCGCGAACGCTTTCCCGACTGCATATTAGGTATCAAAGAGGGTCTGACTCACTCGATGCGCGAGTGGCTGCTACTCGGTCGCCTGGATTTCGCCCTACTCTTCAATCCTGGCCACAGCGCTCAATTGCAGTATGAGCACATCCATTCAGAGCCACTGATGCTCATCGGTGGCCAGCACTCGAACCTTCCCGCCCAGGTAGCGATGAAAGACTTGGGGCAATACCCTTTGATCACTCCCAGCGAACCTCACTCCATACGTCGTCTCATCGAAAGTGAAGCTTCACGTCACGAAGTGCACCTCAACGTATGTCTGGAAATCGATAGCATTCCGTCACTGCTGGAACTCATCAACCTCAACATGGGCTACGGTGTGCTTTTTCGCTCAGCTCTCACTAATAGCGACGGGAAACTGGAGGGGCTCAAAGCTGCGCAGATCGTTGATCCATCTATCCAGACACATCTATTCATCGGCACGTTTGAGCAACGCCCATTGTCTCGCTTGGCAGTAGAGACAATGGCTCTGGTTCGTGAAATCTGCATAGCCTAAGCAAGCGCATGCTAAATCAGCATAACTGCTAGAGCCCGCATCTGGTTGTTGTCGAGCGTAGAGACCGCCACCATCGGGGCTATCGCTTCCGCTAACAATGACCAAAGGACACGAGATGAAAACCTGCCTCGCACCTGACTCCCATCCTACAAAACCCATGCAGTCACTTCCTGTGGGTGCTTGGGATGCCCACTGCCATGTATTTGGCCCCGGGGCTGAGTTTCCCTATGCCGAAGATCGCAGCTATACACCGCCCGACGCACCTTTTGAAACTTTGCGGGCGTTGCACGACCACCTGGGGTTCACTCGTGGTGTGATTGTCCAAGCCAGCTGTCATGGCAGCGACAATCGCGCGATGTTGGACGCTATCGATCGTAGCGAAGGGCGGTATCGAGGGATAGCCATCGTGGACGGCAGTGAAACCGATGAGCAGCTTGCCGAGATGGACGCTGGAGGTGTTCGTGGGGTGCGATTCAACTTCGTTGCACATCTAGGTGGCGCGCCAGACCTGGATGTCTTTGACAGCACTGTTGATCGCCTGGCTGATCTGGGATGGCATGTAGTCCTACACCTTGATGCGCAAGACATCCTGACCTACTCGGAAAGACTCGCGCGTATCCCCGTACCTTTCATCATCGATCACATGGGGCGGGTCAAAGCTCAGGATGGCATTGAGCAGCAGCCCTTCATTGCCTTGCAGCAACTGATGGAGAATCCATTGGCGTGGGTGAAGGTATGTGGCGCGGAAAGGGTATCAGTGGGCCGTCGCCCCTTCGAAGACGCGGTTCCCTTTGCAGAGAGACTGATTGAAATCGCTCCAGACCGCGTGCTGTGGGGCACTGACTGGCCGCATCCGAACATTAGCAAAGATATGCCCAACGACGGGGAGTTAGTAGATCTGATGTTCAAGTTCTGTACTGACCCTCAGTTGCGTCAAAAGCTATTGGTCGAGAACCCCATGAAGCTTTACGGACGATAACCGCAACAGCCTTCGCTGCACCTCCAAAAATAAGACTTTCAGTGAGTGACCGCCATGAATCCTAGCCCAGCATCTGCTCAGGTCGAAGTAACAGTTCCGATCAAGGTGAAGACCAAGCCGCCCTTCTATCGCGCAATGTACTTCCAAGTACTTCTGGGGATTATCGCAGGCATCGCCGTCGGCCACTTTTGGCCCACCTTTGCCGCTGACCTTAAGCCGCTGGGTGATGCTTTCATCAAGCTAATCAAGATGATCATCGGCCCAGTAGTTTTCTGCACTGTCGTCACTGGCATCGCTGGCATGCGCGACTTGAAAAAGGTTGGTCGAGTAGGTGGCAAAGCACTGCTCTACTTCGAAGTGATTTCGACCGTTTCGCTGCTGATTGGCCTTATCGGTGGTCACCTTTTCAATCCAGGTGGTGGCTTCAATGTGGACGTTAATACCCTGGATGCATCGGCGGTCACCGGATTCGCTGAAAAAGCACAACACATGCATATGGTCGAATTCCTGATGGGGATTATCCCCTCGACATTTGTGCAGGCATTTGCCGAGGGCAACGTCCTTTGCATATTGCTGGTCTCAGTGCTTTTCGGATGCTCTTTGTCAGCTATGGGTGAAAAGGGCCGGCCGGTCTACGACATGATCGAAGGTCTCTCCGGCGTGTTCTTTCGCATCGTACACATCATTGCCAAGCTCTCCGCTGTCGGCGCATTCGGCGCCATCGCTTTCACGGTAGGTACTTACGGTGTTGGCTCACTGCTGCCACTGATGAAACTGGTAGGCAGCTTTTACGTGCTGTGCGCCTTGTTTGTGATCGTCGTTTTGGGCGGTGTGGCGAGAGTCTGCGGGTTTAGTATTCTTCGCTTCATCTCCTACATCAAAGAGGAACTGTTGGTCGTTCTTGGAACCAGCTCCTCTGAAGTGGTACTGCCACAAATTATGGAAAAGATGGAGCGTCTGGGCTGCTCAAAACCCGTTGTTGGACTGGTCATTCCTACGGGTTACTCATTCAACCTCGACGGCACTAACATCTACCTCACGATGGCGGTTCTTTTTATCGCACAAGCGCTGAATATCGATCTTACACTTTCGCAGCAACTGACATTGGTCATCGTGGCCATGCTCACCTCAAAGGGTGCTAGCGGTGTCTCAGGTGCAGCCTTTGTCATGCTAACCAGCACCTTGATGGTGGTGCCACTTGTCCCTGTAGCGGGGATGGTGCTGATTCTGGGAATCCACCGTTTCATGGGTACTGGCCTTGCTATGACTAACCTGGTTGGTAACGGTGTCGCGGCACTGGTTGTTTCAGCGTGGGAGAAGGAACTAGATCGCGACAAACTCGCCAAGGAACTTGGCACTAAGCCGTAACCCTTCTGCACTACCGATCACAACATCTCTAGAAGTCTCTGTTCGGTCTAATACCGAGCAGCGACTCCCTGCGTCAGGAAAATAATAAAAATGAGCCGCGCCATATATATAGCTGTGCTTGCATCCGTATTTTTCTCCATCGACACCACCATGGCCGACGGCTTTATCGCTGACAGCAAGATTCACTTAGAAGCACGAAACTTCTACTACAACGGTGATTATCGCCAAGGAGCTGGCGTATCGAAAAAAGAAGAATGGGCTCAGGGATTTTTGCTCAACTATGAATCAGGATACACACCAGGAGTCATTGGCTTCGGTGCTGACGCATTGATCTTTGCAGGCTACAAGCTGGATTCGAGTCCAGATCGCACTGGTAGCGGCCTCCTCCCAAAACGAGCTTCCGGTGAGGCTGCAGACGAATATTCAAAAGCTGGATACGTTGCAAAACTCAAGATATCCGAGACGTCGTTGCGCTATGGGATGTCATTACCAAAGGTACCGGTGCTGCAATACAACAACAGCCGGCTGCTTCCCCAGACATTCCAAGGTTGGCAGATTAGCTCTACCGACATCGACCGCCTGACCATAAATCTGGCTCAATTCAATAAGACGATTACACCTGATTCCACCGATCTGCAGGACATCAGCCTCGCGGTGAAAGACGGCCGATATCGTGCAACAGGTATCGGAGACTACTACCGGTATGGCGGTGGTGCATACAAGCTGACTCCCGAGTTGAGTGCAACGTACTTTTATGGCGAGCTTGATGATGTATACCGTCAGCAGTTCGCTGGCTTGGTACACAGCACACGTATCGGAAAAGGCACGCTCACTACTGATCTACGTGCTTTCGCAAGCAGTGATGTTGGTGCAGCTAAAGCCGGAGACGTCGATAACCGTGCATACGCCGCAGCGCTCAGCTACGCAGTGGGCAATGGGCATAGCGTCATGGCGGCCTATCAGGTCATGGAGGGCGCTACCGGCTTCCCTTACGTCAACAACCCCTATCTGCCGAACTACGTGCAATACCATGATTTCGGAAGTGCAGGCGAACGCAGTTGGCAGCTTCGGTACGGGTACGACTTTGCGGCCATGGGTATTCCTGGACTGAGCTTTTTTACAGCCTACACCCATGGAGATGGACTGAAGAAAGTCGGCACCGAAAAGGAATGGGAACGGGATATAGATGTGAGCTACGCTTTCCAGGGGTCGCTTAAAGGCTTTTCTGTGCGTCTAAGGAATGCAACCTATCGTAGTGATGATGCCCGCGATATTGACGAGACACGCTTAATCGCAACGTACCTGTTCACATCGTTTTAAACGATATGGAGTACCGTGGGAAATAAGCGGAGGCGTGCGGGATATGTCAAAAGTCGTATCGATTCTAATCATGCGTCCAACAAACGATGACCGATTGACTCCGCTCCCATCAGCAACTGAATTTTGATCGATGTCGTAAACTACGACCTATTCCTCCTCGAAAAAAGGGCCCTCGAAGGGCCCTTTTGTACTCAAACCAACATCACTTGGTCAGCCAGGACTCAACAGCGTCGAAGCCGTTCCTAACTGATTCAGACCTTTGTTGCTACGCTGTCCTCTTCCACGGAGGAATCACAATGTCGAACGCAGACCTGCTCCCTTCCCTACTCTTCAAGATCAATCAGAACCAGCTAGCCCTTGAAGCCGCGATTATGGAACTCACGCTCTGGGTGGAGCAGCGCGGTTCAGCTGAGGTCGCAGGCAACGTACGCGGTGCTTTGGACACAATCAGCAAGAAAGAATGAAGAGTTCATCAATATGTCGCTCGCGGTGCTGATGGCACCAGAATGACAGTCGGCTATCCGCACTGCTTCAGGCAGCACCAATGGCGATCGACGTGATTCGCCTGGCCGGTGTCGATTATCTGGTCTGGTTGGGGGGCGGGATGATCATCAATAGTCGCCAACCCGTGACGGCAGAGCCGCTACGAGAGCTGGGGGTTTTGCGCGACAGCGTGGTAGTGGAAGTGCTCAACCCGAAAACGGCATTGTTTTTTCTGACCTTTCTACCGCAATTCGTCGATGCCACCAGCGCCGCGTCGGTATGGCTGCAATTTCTGTTGATTAGCAACTTCGTCAACCTGGTCTTTTCCCTGGCTGACGTGATGGCAGTGCCAGGCGCTTCGCTACTTCGCGGCCCATTCTCGGCGACAGGCTTCCAACGTTTGGTACCTTGCGTGAGCAGCGCCATCCTGATTGGGCTAGGCTGCATATTCGTGCTGCAAAGCGGCATACCCACGAAGTAGGTGCACGCACACCAAATGGAAGCACCGCCAGTAACCTGGCGCCCGCGAGTGGCTTGGCAATGCCGCGATATCACGTCGCTGCTGTAAGACGCAGAAATGAATGCCACCGCCTGATAGCCGATCAATAGGGAGAAATCTACGTCCCCCCCCTTTTCAAAGAATGCGTCCAATGTTCAGTCTCGGAATCCAAGATCAATCGTCATGCTTGTGTCTATGTTTATTCTTGTACTTATTTTTATGCTTGTAATCGGAATCGTGGTGGTCGTTGTCATCGGCCATATTGTTGCCGATAGCACCACCTGCTGCGCCGCCCAGTCCAGCGCCGATCAAGCCACCGGTGGAACCACCGACACTGTTGCCGATTACCTGTCCACCCGCTGCACCGAGCCCCCCGCCAATAGCTGACTCGGTCTTCTTGCCACTCTTCGCGGTCATTGCGCCCCCAGCCGCGCCACCTACGCCGGCTCCAATCGCAGCGC
This sequence comes from Pseudomonas fluorescens, assembly GCF_019212185.1. Classification (NCBI taxonomy): domain Bacteria; kingdom Pseudomonadati; phylum Pseudomonadota; class Gammaproteobacteria; order Pseudomonadales; family Pseudomonadaceae; genus Pseudomonas; species Pseudomonas fluorescens. The sequence goes on along the minus strand of NZ_CP078138.1, from coordinate 1,442,725 downwards.
CAGTGCTCCCTCCCACAGCCTGACCGACGACGCTACCAAGGGCGCCACCGACACCGCCACCGATAGCCGTGTTGCTGGTTTCGCTGGCGAAGGAGTACTGCGATACAAGAAGGCTTAGTACAACGAAAGATAATACTTTACGCATCAGGCAGACCTCTAGAAAGAAAAAAGAGAAGAAAAGTTTGTTGGCACATCGCATTCAGGTCAATGCATAACCGGCTGTACATTAATTTGGATCAATCAATCGGTGAGTAGTACGACCGCTTGTCGTTCGAATATGAGCTGCGGATTATCCCGCTAAGCGATGAATAGATAGTTATCGGCCCAGGCTGTGTGAAAATGCTTGGATCGCTTGTTTCCCTATGCTGATCAACTTCCCGAATCAAACATTGTTGATCTGGTTCATGTAGAAGAAACTCAAGTAAATCCGACGCTACGCAACGGTTTTTTTTGCGTTGCTCATCCCGTGGCATAGCGTCATCGGTGCAGAAATCTCAACACACTCTATGTCCAGTTCGCCATCTGGAAGGCCAAGCGGGATCCAGAAGCAAGGCGTCTAGTGAATAGCACTCGGCACGGTCGAACCACATCGTGAGCAAAAATCGTTTCTCTACCCGCTACGTTTGTGCTGACAGGTGATCGCATCCTGCTCTGCTTCTCAACAAAAGTCTGGAACCTTGACTAGCGTGGCGACATTATGGCCGACCCCGGCCAGCTTGCGGCACAGGGTGCAATGGCAGCGATAATAAAATCTTGGTTCAACCCCAGGGAAAAGCGTACAGCCGCGCAAAGACCTTGCCCTGATGCCATTTACATCTCCATTGAAGAATGTTTCATCGGTATTTACCAGTTCGAACGTTGGTATCGGAAAAAGTGGCCGTCAGAGTACTGATCTTTCATTGCCATTGATAAAGACCTACTCAGCAGTCGCATTATTGTGCCGGGGTTCATAGCGGCTGAGCTCAGCGCACCAGATGCAGATAGTGCAAATAACGTTCGTACTGATTGAGGATATCGCCGATCACGTCCTCACGGCTCCAGCCCATGATGTCGTAGTCCTGCCCCCCTTCTCGCAGGTGGACTTCAGCGCGAAAGTATTTGCGGGCGTCAGAGCCATCCTCGCTATCACCAACCACGAAACTCGGGCTGGTGAACGCACGCGGGCGTACTTCATAGAGGAAGCGCCCTTCCCCTGCCTGCAACAACTCCAATACCACACTGCCACCCTCGGACTCATTCACCGTGACCTCATAACCCTGCTTGCGCAATTCGCCAGCCACCTCTTCACAAGCGGGTTTGACCACCTCGGTGATGAAGCGATTGACATGGGCACGTCGGGGACGCATCGCAATACCGCGCAATCGCCGCTGCCATCCGCCATGAGGGTGGCGGGTGTTATGCAGCCCAGGCAACGCCTGGTTGCGCAGCCCACGGCGGGTAGCGTCCAGACTGAGCGCCTTGAACAAACCCCATATGGACGCCAGCAGAATGATCGAGAACGGCAAGGCACTGGCGATCGTTGCGGTCTGCAGTGCCTTCAACCCATTGGCCAGCAGCAGTGCAATGGCCACTATTCCGATCGTCACCGACCAGAAAATGCGCTGCCATAATGGAGAGTGGTCATGCCCGGACGACGCCAGCATGTCGACCACCAGTGCCCCCGAATCGGCGGAGGTGACGAAAAACACCACCACCATCAGGACTGCCAGCATCGAGATCAAACCGGAAAAAGGGAAATGCTCTAGAAAGGCAAATAACGCCAGCGAACTGTCCTGATCAATCACCTTCGCCAACTCTGTGACGCCCTCGTTGAGAATCATATGGATTGCCGAATCGCCGAATATTGTCATCCACAACAACGTAAAGCCGGCCGGTACGAAGAGGACACCACAGACAAATTCGCGAATGGTTCTACCGCGCGATATGCGAGCAATAAACAACCCCACAAACGGTGACCAAGACAGCCACCAGCCCCAATACAACAGCGTCCATCCACCGATCCAGTCGGTGGGTTCGTAGGCGTACAAGTTGAATGTCTTGTTCACGATGTCTGACAAATACGCGCCAGTGTTTTGCACGTAAGCCTGAAGCAGAAAAACCGTCGGCCCCAGCAACAGTACAAAGATCATTAGCACTACGGCCAACCCGAGGTTGATCTCGGACAGTATGCGGATCCCCTTGTCCAGTCCGCTGGCGACCGACAGCGTTGCGAGCGCGCAAGTCGCCGTGATCAATATGACCTGAACCGTGGTGTTCACAGGCAGGCCGAACAAGTGATGGAAACCACTGTTGATCTGTAGCACGCCATAACCCAACGAAGTCGCCACACCAAACACGGTACCGAGGATGGCAAATACATCCACGGCATGACCAATCGGGCCGTAGATTCGCTCGCCAATCAACGGATATAACGCCGAGCGCAAGGTCAGTGGCAGGCCATTGCGAAAGCTGAAATAGGCCAGGATCAACGCAACCATTGCGTAGATCGCCCAGGCGTGCAGGCCCCAGTGAAAGAAAGTGATTTTCATCGCTTCGCGCGCTGCGGCGACTGTGCCACCCTCGCCCACTGGCGGGCTGGTGAAATGCATGACCGGCTCAGCCACCCCAAAAAACATCAAGCCGATGCCCATGCCTGCGGAAAACAGCATGGCAAACCAACTGCTATTGCGATAATCCGGCTCGCTGTGATCCGGCCCCAACTTGATATCCCCATAGCGACTCACGGCAAGAAACACCACGCTGATCAGAATCAGGGCGACAGCCAAGATATAAAACCAACTGGCATTAGTATTGATCCAGCGCTGTATGTGATCGAACTGAGTCTGGGCTTCGACCTGAAAGACGACGGTGTAAAGAACCAACAACAAAATCAGAATCGCGCTGGTATAGAACACCGGCGGATTTAGGGTGCTCTTTGGCTTGGAGGGGCTGTCCATAAATGAGTCGCTCTCTTTTGAAGCAAAGAGTTCACATGTCCTGTCCAACATGCGCGTGGGCTACAACTACTCATCGAGTGTAGTCCAGAAGAATTTCATTTCATTTCCGCGTACTGTTCACCTTGGATAAAGCGCTTCATGGGCGGTTCCCTGCGATGAAATCCTCAGAAATCATAGCAAGGGTTCGCGCAGGCGTTTTTACACACTCTCGGCCAACAGCGGTCGCACGCATAAGGTCGCATATTAGTTGTTTCACCAGCTTGCACGCCTCAACCGCTACTCCTTTACCTAGAGCCTGGAGTTCGAGCGCTTCAAAATTTCAATCGATGAGGTGAAGGTCGCTTTCGTGCAGAACTCGGGGAACCGTAGAAGCCGTTTTTCTTATCCCGACACGTGATTGCTGGTACCGCATAAGTGATGCCACAATGCCACACGAAGTCCCGCACCCTAAGCAATAACCGCGACTCACGGACGACCACCATGCCCAGTCTCTGTTGCTGCTCTATCACGCCACGCCAGCCGGAGAGAGCCTTGTCGACTCGTCTGCGTCGACTGCTGTTCTTCGTGCTGCTCTCAGGTCAGGCCGCGTGGGCAAACCCCGTCACCCAACAGAATGACGACGTACAGGTGATTGACGTCCAGCTACGTTGGAAACATCAGTTCCAGTTCGCTGGCTACTACGCCGCCATCGCCCAGGGCTATTACCGCGAAGAAGGTCTGGAGGTGCGCCTACACGAAGGTGGCCCCAGCATCACACCGGTCGAAGAAGTGCTCTCCGGGCGCGCCCAGTACGGCGAAGCCAACAGCGAATTGCTCTACGCACGTTTGCAGGGCAAGCCCTTGGTGGCGCTGGCGGTGATTTTTCAACACTCCCCCTCAGTGCTCCTGGCTCGCGCCGACAAAGGTGTTCACTCCGTGCATGATCTGATCAGCAAGCCGGTGATGCTGATGGATGCACAGACCGATGCCGAGTTTCTGGCCATGTTTCGCCACGAGGGTATAGCCCTCGATAAACTGCAATTGCTACCCAGCAGTTTTAAAGTCGAGGATCTGGCCAACGACAAAGTGACGGCCTTCAACTCCTACCTGACCAACGAGCCCTTCTACCTGCAACAGCGCGGCATCGACTACAACATTATCGCGCCCATCACCTACGGGATCGACTTCTACAGCGACATCTTATTCACCAGCCAGGGCGAGATTGACGATCATCCACAACGGGCCGAGGCCTTCCGCCGCGCCAGTCTGCGTGGTTGGCGCTATGCGATGGACAACCCCGAGCAAATCATAGACCTGCTGCTCAATCAGTATTCGGTGAAGAAAAGCCGCGCACACCTGCAGTTCGAAGCTCAAGCCATGCGGGCGCTGGTGCTACCCGACCTGATCGAGATCGGCCACATGAACCCCGGGCGCTGGCAACGTATGGCTGAAGACTTCCTCGAACTGGGCATGGTCAGCAATATCGAAGGTCTGAAGGACTTCATCTATGATCCTAATCCGCCACAGCTTGAGCGACTGCGCAAAATTATTGTCCTGATCAGCATTGGCTGCGCGCTGGCGCTGATGCTCACCCTGATTCTGTTGAGGGCCCAGCGCCGCCTGCACAACGAGATCAAGTTACGCAAACAGGCCGAAGAAGAAGTACGCAAACTGCTTTCAATGACAGCCTGACTGGTTTGCCCAATCGCAACAGTTTTATCCCCTTCGCTACTCAGAAGCTGCTCAACGCCGAGCGTTGTGGGGAGCACCTGGCGCTGTGCTATATCGATCTGAACAACTTTAAGCAGGTCAATGACCGTTTCGGCCACCAGGCGGGCGATGCCATCCTGATCCACGCGGCTTGGGCCATAAAATCCAATATTCGCGAGTTCGAAATAGCCGCGCGCATGGGCGGGGACGAATTCGTCGTGTTGCTCGACGGCGCGCATCACAGTAGCGATATCCAGCGTGTCACCCAGGAAATCTGCAAGGCCATCGCCTTGGCCATTCCTTGGAAAAACAGCCAGATCAAGGTCAGTGCCAGCCTTGGCGTGGCGCTGTACCCGGAAGATGGTGAATACCTCGACGAGCTGATGTTCAAGGCCGATACCGCCATGTTCCAAAGCAAAGCCAGTATCACTGCGCAGGGCTGAACCTGTTTACGAGCGGCTGTGCATCGGGCATGTGCCTTATCGATATTCCGATTCTCGATTATTAATCGAGCAGTTCCCCGTCATCTCGATGACTCCTCTACGACTCCCGCCTACTAGGGCTGGATCCCGGCAGGGAATGCCTGACTTCCCAGCGGCGCACCGTCAACGGTCTTACCGTAATAGCCCTGATCCGAGTCATGAAACGCTTTGGTGGTTCTTGATAGGTCACCGTCAAATCGGGGATCCTGCGGTCGTTCGCGGCTATTCATGAACGCCGCCACATCCCAGGCCTGCTGAACATCGAGTTGCACCCCCTTGCCCAGCGGCATGTTTTCGAAAATGAAAGTGGCGGCAGTATTGACCCTATGCATTCCGGCTCCCCAGTTGTAGGACTCCGGCCCCCAGAGTGCAGGGATGACGGGGACGCCGGCCATCAAGCGCCCTTGGCCTTGTTCACCATGACACACCGCGCAGTGCTGGGCGTAGACCTGTTTTCCACGTAAGGGAGACGCTGGCTGGGTTGGTTCCTGCAGAGCAGCAAATGCGCGGCCCGGCATGTGCTCGCGCCCGGCCAGCTTGACTTGACCTGTCAGTGGCCCAGGAAGGACGAACGAGTCGTCTCTCCCACCCAGTTGAAGTCGCGTGTCGTTGAGTTCGGGCACGGGCTTGTCCCGCATGCCGTACATATCGAGCAACCCACCCATTAGTAACCAATATGAATAAGCGGACATAGCCACCAACTCGGGGGAACCAATAGCTGGAGCTTTTCCATTCATCGAATAATTGAAGCAGCCTTGGATGCGCTCTGCAAAATTGCTCACCCGGTTATCCTTTTTGCGAAACGCTGGGTAGGCTAAATAGGCAGCCCACATTGGCGCGGCATAGGCTTTTGTACCGGCATCCAAATGACAGTTGGTGCAATTGAGCGTATTGCCAACATAACGACCCTTGAGTTGCTGGGTATCGACAAACAGCTCGTATCCCTTGCGCACCTTGTCACCAAAAGCGTCGTTGGGAATACGCGACAGGTCACGCGGCGTGAAATAGTGCAGGTCAGCCGCTTTGGGCTGGGCTGCAATTTCATCTTGCATGTCCGGATAGGCGCCCAGGACTAGATTCGGAAGTACACTGCAGAGCAGTATCACCTGCCTGAGTTTGGCAAATCTCATGACTGTTTCCTCACCGAATAGACGACAGATAGCTAGCTAGCGCCTGAATATCTTTTCCGCTCAAACGATTGGCGATGGTGCCCATCATGTTATCCGGGTCACCACTTCGCTCGCCCTTCTGCCAAGCTACTAATTGCGCACCCAGGTAATCCGCCTGCTGCCCAGCGAGACGCGGGAAGGGGCCTCCTCCCACTGCGGCCGGCCCATGGCAGCTAAAGCAAGCAGGTATATCCCGTGTGGGGTCACCCTGATAGTAGAGCTGCTCCGCGAGCGACTTAGGCTGACGCTGTCCTCGCAACTGCAATTGCGGTTGTTTCCCTTGGGCAGCGAAATAGGCTGCCACGGGTTCACGCAGTTGAGGGTCGGTATAGCCCTGAGCCATTGGGGTCATCTGTATGTTGCTGCGCCGCCCAGAAATGAAGTGCCCAATCTGTGCGTAAATGTATTCCTTCGACAGTCCTGCGAGCATCGGGCCTTTGGCTGTGCCCAAACCATGTTCGCCATGACAGGCGACACAGGGTTGTGCCTCTCTCGGCATTTCTTGTGCACAAACTGTTCCTACAACCCCGACTATAAGCAGCACCGCAGCCTTTCTCACAAGACGCATCTAGCACCCCCAATTCATCTAATTGGTCAAGAATGCCAACAGCATAGGTGAGAAATAACTGGAGGACTTGGAGCCATTCACTTTCTTGTACGCCTAATTTTCAATGACCTTCAGCCCTAACTGGTCGCCGCTGAGCTTGAATTTCATTAGCCTCGCCAAATGCGACAGAAAGTAGTGGCGAAATGACTGCAAGTGAGTTATTAATCTCACCGCTTGACAAGGAGATGGTTCAAGGAGAAATGTATGGTGACTGATCGCGAAATTGCACTTGAGCAGGCACTTGTTGCGTTTATTGGAGCTGTGGTGGCCAGCGGAATAGACTCGGCCGCTTTGGTTGAAAGTGCGACGTTTGGTTTACTTGAGGGTGAACATTACCGCTGGGTTGGCTTTCCCCATTTGTCGAATGCCATTCAGGTATTGCGTGTTGCCCATGAACAGGTGTTGAACAATCCCTCAGAGTAACAAACGCCTGAGTGAAGGCGACAGACGGCATCGCCCCAAGTGGATTGACCCTATAAGGTTCATAGTCATCTACCCGCCCAACCGCAATCCATAGCGCTCAAACGAAACTGAACAAGAACCTCTGCGCCATTTCGCATTGACGGCTAATGGTAAAACCATAAGTCCCTTACATCATCCGTCACAGAATTAATAATGCTTCCTCGACCTCAATACAAGGCACACATTCGATTCGGCGCCTATTCGCAAGCCACTCCCTGGTTTTTCCCACATCGAAAATTTGCCCTTGCTCCATTAGCGTTAGAACCAACGCATCCGCCACGCGATACCGTCCGCAACTTGGGCAATCTCTTTCTTCCCAAGCCCCTTTGCAATTAATACGCTCTGCTGTACCAGCGCATATCAAACAGTTCATCGGCAGCCTCCTTTCTTCACTATTTTTTGCCACCTATACAGTTTTTTCCGCTGGAAGGCTACAGCGATTCGACCCGCCCCTCCTCCAATGCATCACGACACGCTTCCAACGACAAGCGGTTCCTGGTCTGGAGGTACTCACTCGACACACGGAAGGGGAATCCAAATTTTGTACTAAGCTAGAACGATCTATGGTCACAAGCTTTTTCTAGGGGAACAATATGAAAGCAGTGCTGCTCACCATAAAGCATGAAGTCATCAAGGCAATTCCACCTACGCTATTCTTTTTCGTCATTCTGCACATAGTAGCGGCCATCCGTTCGCTCATGATTAAAGGAACGGGCGTTTCGCTTCCGGTTTCAGCGTCGGTTCTGATTGCTTCTCTAATACTTGGCAAGTCAGTATTAGTTACAGATATGTTGCCCTTTATTAACCGCTTTCCGGAAAAGCCACTGATTTGGAATGTCACCTGGAAGACGCTTATGTATACCTTGGTCGCGCTTGTTGTTCATTATCTGGAACGGCTATATGAGTTCTGGAAAGAAGCTCCGAGCATCATGGATGCGAACTCCACGCTTTGGAACGCTATGAATTGGCCCCAATTTTGGGCGGTACAGCTTCTGCTCGTTACGTTGATATTCATGTACTGCGTTATCTCGGAGCTTGCGCGTGCCATCGGACATGATCGTCTGAAAAAAATGTTCATAGGGCCGCTCCCATCGGTAGGCACCGAAAATCAAAGGCCATCCGAAAACCATACAAAGTGAGACGCTGAGTCATAGATGGGTTGGCAAGCTCGGCTGCGCCTAACGTCAAGTTGACAATGGAGATTAACCATGCGCATCCCTTTTCCTATCCCTACCTTCTTATGCCTAATCTCCTTGGTCAACACTCAGGGAGCCATTGCGCAGGAGCAAGAAAATGACTCCGCTAATGCGGTGGCGCAAAAACTCGCGAACCCCAACACCGATCTCGCCAAACTGACATTTAAGAATGAAATGTACTGGTTTGATGGCAAGCTTCCCGGCGCCGATAAACATGGTTTCGGAACCCTCTTTCAGCCCTCATTTCCGATTAGCCTCGACGATGGATATATGATTTTCGCTCGTCCCGCGATTCCGATTATTTACGAGGGGCCCGTCCACAACAGTCAAACAGGAAGCTTTCAAGACGAAGCGGGCTTGGGGGATATGGGATTCGATCTCTCTTTTGGGCACGGCTCCGCGTCAGGCAATATTTGGTCAGTCGGTATCACCGGCTCTTTGCCTACCGCCACCAAAAGCGAGCTAGGCAACGGCCAAGTTAGCCTCGGCCCAGAGCTCTTTGTTGCCAAAAAGACTCAAACGTACATCGTGGGTATATTCCCCTCTCACCAATGGGACGTTGCTGGTTGGGGCGAGACCCCCGTCAATCGAACCTCCATAGAACCTTTGGCCCTCGTTCTTCCCGGCAATGCTTGGATCTATGGCACAAATCCGACCATGACCTACGACTGGGAAACCGATCAATGGACGATTCCCATCAACCTCACAGCTGCCAAAACAATAATTATTGGCGACACACCTTGGCGTTTTGGTGTCGAAGTCAATTACTACACAGAGCGTTCCGACGCATTCGGCCCTCGATGGATGCTTGGCTTCAATGTCACTCCTGTGGTTAAAAACGTTTTCGCGGATTGGCTCCGTAAGCGAGCCCCTTGACGTTTACACGTCCTACCCATGAAGCCTTAACTGAACGTACGTTCGATATCGGCTGGTTTAATTCAGAACCAGAGGCATTAAAAAATGTTTCTAATTTTTACAGAGATCGCCAGGGCCTTTTCTTACCCTCTTCTCACAGATTCCATTAAAACTGCCTGTATTTACTCGAAATTTTTTCAGTTCCTACTACTTTTAAATTAGCTCGCCGCTCCCCCTGGTATGGCGCAGAGGTACGACAAGGAAATGGAAGAGGAAACACGAGATGCCGTCTAAGGAGCTCACCCCGGTTTTTAGCCCGTTCAAGCGCATAGCCAGGAAGTAAAGGAAATACGCGCCTTGAAAAATCACCTCAACAGACAGCAGTGCTGAAAGCGCTGCCGTCAGCGTGGCTACTGTGGACGCTACTTTCGATTTCAATAGATTACTCTGGAGTTTTTATGCATATCAGACCGCTCGCCGCATGCGTTTTGACCTTGGCGCTTGCCGGATGCGCCAGCCCCTACGTTGATCCTGAGCAATACTCGGGTTTTCTCAAAGATTACAGCGCGCTAAAAGAGGAAAAATCGCCGTCGGGTGAACCCGTCATGCGCTGGATCGACCCGAACGTTGACGCGAACAGCTACACCAGCGTATTCGTCGAACATAGCCAGATGTATCCACCACCGCAACCGACCAAAAAAATTCCGCAAAGTGCACTCAATGGTATTACTCAGTTTTATGACCAAGCGTTGAAAAATGCCTTTGCCAGAGAGCTTCCATTGGCTACTGGCCCTGGCCCAGGCGTGTTGGTTGTGCGTCCGGCCATTACGGCCGTCAGTGCCAAGACCAAGGGACTGCAACCTTACGAGATAATCCCGATTGCCTTGGTCGCCGCCGGTGTCAGTGCGGCGACCGGCATTCGCGACCAGGACACCACTCTCGCCACTGAAGCGGCATTTATCGATGGTGGCGACAATAAGGTGGTGGCCCAATTGGTTCGTAAAGGCGCAGGGTCTGAACTCGCAAATTCCTCAGAAGTCGTGCAAGCCAAAGACTTCAGGGGAGTGCTCGATATCTGGGCACAAGACATCGTCAAATCCTACAAACAGCTTAAAACCAAGTAGTACCTAAATACGGCCAACAGAATTGCCTTGCCGTGACTCACTGCAATGCGTGATGCAGTCTGAGAGGTAAGCGCAGTCTTGATGGTCGTTTTCCTATCAGCACGAAAGAGTTTGGCAGACCTTCCTTCGTGCCTGAGGGCCTCGCAGAGGACGCGTGATGTACAGAAGTTACCAATCTCTCCGGTTACCCATATCGTTGGCTCTTGGTTTGAGCCTACTCGCCAGCAATGCCTGGGCCGGTGGCATCTTGATTTATGAAACAGGGCAGGAAGGTAATGGCTTGGCCAATGCAGGGGCCGCTGCTCTTGCGACCGACCCTAGCGTACTGATGAGCAATCCGGCTGGCATTACCGAATTGGCGGGCACCCAGATCAGCGCCAATGCTCAAGTCATTCTGGGCGATCTAAGCTTCTCTCGCGACAACCACAATCAGTTCGACGGCAACGAAGGCGGCAACTCCTTGCAATACCTTCCGGGAGCCAGTTTTTTTGTCAGCCACCAGATCGATGAACGCTCGGCCATCGGGTTCGGTATGTATGGCAATTTTGGCTTGGCCCTGGATTATGACGATGACTGGGCCGGACGCTACTTCAATCAGGAGGCGGCGATCATCGGTGTGTCTCTCCAGCCCACGCTGGCGCACAAACTCACAGACGATCTTTCCATCGGCATTGGCCCACGCATCATGTATGGCTACTACCGAAACGAGACGGCCATCAACAACAACCTGCTTGGGTTACGGGACAGCCCCGACGGCCAGCTTGAATACAAGGACACTGATGTCGGGGCTGGGGTCAACCTCGGTTTGCTCTATCGAATGAATGATCGCACCCAGATTGGCCTCGCCTATACCAGCAAGATTGATTTGGAGTTCAAGGACAGCCCGAGCGTGCGCAAGGTCGACAATCCAATCATCAACGCCGCGTTACGTCGTCTGGATATCGACTCTATTGAGCTGGATATGTCGGTGCCTCAGACTGTGCTGTTCAGCATCGCGCACGATCTCGGCCCGCAATGGAAGTTGCTGGGCAGTCTCGGCTGGCAGGACTGGAGCGAGTTTGGCGACATTGGTGTAGAGGTCGACGCCAATGCCACCGATGTCAATCGTACCGCCGACCGCCAATACAAAGACACCTGGCATGTCTCTCTCGGAGCTCAGTACCAGGCCAACTCAAGGGTGCGCTGGAGCATGGGACTTGGCTACGACAGCTCGGCGGTAGATGATAAGGATCGCACCGTCGATAATCCCATGGGCGAAGCCTGGCGCCTAGCCACCGGGATCAATTACAAGCTTGACGAAGGGCTCGACCTGCATGCGGCCTACACCTTGGTCTGGCTGGGTGACATGGACGTCGAACAAACCAAGTCACGTTCGGGTAATACCCTTTCAGGCACCTATCGTAATTCGGCCCTGCACATCGTTGGTGGCGGAGCGACTTGGCGTTTTTGATATATACACCGTGAATCAAGCTCCTTTGGGATTTCCCGCCCGCAGTTTCTCGCGGTTTTTTTTTGCGCGAAAACCCACTGTCTCAGCACCGCACGCATTACTGTCGGGGCCACCCGTCTGCAAGGGGAGAAAATATTTCCAAGAGATACTTTATGTTAGATGGAATCACAAACAACCTTGCAGCGCCGCCAAGTGCTTTCTTGATATCCAGCGATAAGTCATTGCGTAATACTTAACTACCGAGCCTTCCGTATCTGCTTGAATATCGACAAAATATGCCTCGCCGACGGTCGCCACCGTGTAGCCTCCGTTGCTGCCAGGTTCCTGAGTGGCCCCGGATTCCCCTTCAAAAACGGGCATATCCTGCCATGCATGCTGCACGCAATCAGCGATGACTTTGTCTGTTTTTTTTGAATGCAAAACCTGTCGAGGTTCTTCCTGGCGCATTTCATTCATGGTAGGAGTTGTGCATCCTGTCAATGACGCCAACGCTAACATCCCTATGACAGACCTCATACTACCCCCTCGCAAAATTTTACATATATCTTAACTACGGAAAGTACAAAAAACACCTCCTCGCTTGGTAGCGCCTTGGATGCTTACTTGCATCAATCGAAGCTCCATCGCCAAACCATGCTCTATCCAAACCACCAACTTTCTTTTATCTTTCGTTAAGTCATTCGCGGTCGAATGCTCGCAAAGACTGCGTTCGCAACCCCCTAGGCGACGAATCAATTGCAACTTCAGAATTCGCTGCTACTCTGATCACAACAAAGATGACAATTGCGACGAGTCACACACATGATTTAATACCCACAACCAAACTTCAATTTATTAATACGAACACCAGAAAAATACATTTATTTTCTTTGGAGGACAAAAACTTGTGCGCTACTTATAACTTCCCACTCAGCAAAATGCCACGCATCGAAAATGTCATCCAAGAATGCATGAGCTGGATATTATGCCTACCCCACACCAACTTCAAACCTGATGATATCAATCGAGTTAATCCTGACAATAACTTTGAGCTTTCAAACCTTCAAGAGCATATTATTTTCTCCAAGCCACAAGTAGAAAACACCTCATCAAGCTCATTGACATATCATAAAATGTCGCCAACGTATAACCTGACCATTCGAATCGAAACAAGAGTAGATAAAAGTCAACTCTGGATAAAATTTTGCTCACTTGAAGCCGTTAAGGAACTCCCTACCCAGCTTCCACGACTCAACAATTCGAGTTTAACCATTAGATTAGTCAGCCAATTCGGCGGTGGGCTGGACGGTGAACTCCCTATTGAGATCGCACCAATAACATTAAAAGACACTGAAGCCGATAGAAAAATTGCGCATTCTATATTTGATCAAAAGCTCAGCTGCTCATTGCCTATCATTTACATTAGCGCTAGCGAAAAAGACAAATACGCCGTAATTCCTGACAGGTTAGCTAGAAGCCTGTGTGGTTTGGCTCACATCGTTATTGAGCCAAGCAGATTATTTTCCCGCAAATTACGATGCGTGGTTGATTCTCGAAACATTTATGGGGGCATTGTAGGAATATATTGGCCCAATGGGGTGGGAGCGACGCTTTTCCGAAGAGGTTCTCAAGATGTAAAAGGATTTGAACGCTCAATTATTGACGAGGTTTTCAGGGATGCGTCCACACGGGATGGAAAAAAAGCTGAAGGCGTCCATTTCAAGCAAAATATTTGAGCGTTCCAGCGTTTCGTCTACTGTTTTATCTCATTGACTCTGACTTTCATGCTTAAAAAAGGAAAACCGCATGACAGCGCTCGACGACATAAACGCCCTGCAAGCCAGCATCGCCGAAGCGGTGTTGGGTCAAGATAAGGTCATCCGGCAGATCCTCGTGGGTCTACTAGCCAACGGACATTTGCTGCTGGAGAGTTTGCCCGGATTGGCCAAGACACGCACAGTCAAGGCATTGGCCAAACACTTGGACGCGAAGATGAGCCGCATCCAATTCACGCCCGACCTGCTGCCCTCAGACATCACCGGCGCAGAAGTGCTGCACCAGGTCGAGGGTAAAAACGAGATCCGCTTCCAGCCAGGGCCGTTGTTCGGAAACCTGATCCTGGCCGACGAAATCAACCGGGCCCCGGCCAAAGTGCAGGCGGCATTGCTGGAAGCCATGGAAGAACGGCAAATCACTGTGGCCGGCAACAGTCACGCGCTGCCGGAGTTGTTCATCGTAGTGGCAACCCAAAACCCCATCGAACAGGAAGGTACCTACCCGTTGCCGGAAGCGCAGATGGATCGCTTTTTGATGAAGTTGCTGCTGGATTACCCGAGTGCGGATAACGAAAGCCAGGTGTTGCGCCTGCTGCGTGAAGAAGAACAGGCCCTCGGCGCAAAAACTGCCGCTGCCAATGGCTTCGAACTTTCCCAGGACGTGATTTTTGCTGCGCGCCGGGAGGTCAGTGCGGTGCACGTCTCACCGGCCATCGACCGCTACCTGATCGACCTGATCAACGCCACCCGCCACCCCGCCGATTACGACGCCGACCTCGGCCGTTGGATCAATATTGGCGCCAGCCCACGTGGCGGCATCGGCCTCGACCGTTGCGCCCGGGCCGACGCCTGGCTGCAGGGCCAAGACTTCGTTTCCCCGGACAACGTTCGCGCCGTAGTGCACCCGGTGCTGCGCCATCGTCTGCAATTGAGCTACGACGCGGTGGCAGATGGCGTGACGGCCGAACAGGTGCTCGACCGCCTGCTCGACAAAGTGGCCATTCCTGCCTGAGGTGAATGATGAACGCCGACGGATTGGTCTACGTCTCGCTTCAGCAATTGATGGCCCTGGAGTTCAAGGCCCGTGACCTGAGTTTCAGCGCACGCCAACCCCAAGGTAGCATTTTGGCCGGCAACCATGCCTCGCGCCTGCGCGGGCGTGGTTTGAACTTTGACGAGTTGCGCCGCTATCAACCCGGCGACGACTTGCGTCACCTCGACTGGCGCGCTTCCCTGCGCACCGGTAAACCGGTGGTGCGTACGTTTACCGAGGAGCGCGACCGCCCGGCGCTGATCCTTGTTGACCAACGCATGTCGATGTTCTTCGGCTCGCAACGCAGCTTCAAATCCGCCATCGCCGCCGAACTCGGTGCGCTGGCCGCGTGGATGGTGTTCAACGCCGGTGACCGGGTCGGCGGAATGGTGTTCAACGATCAGCGCATCGACAGTATCGCCCCCCTGCGCAGTCGCAAACGCATCGAATCGCTGTGCAGCCGCATCGCCGACCAGAATCAGGCGCTGAACGCAGCCAACCCGGATGCCGAAGGCGAAGACCAGCTCAACAAGGTACTGCAGCATTGCATGGCCATCGCCGGCCACGATCACCTGATTTGCATCGTCAGCGACTTTGCCGGGGCCGATGAACGCACCTTGCAACTGATGCGGCAACTGTCGGCGCACAACGATGTCATCGCCATGCAGGTCTACGACCCGTTGGCGCTGAACCTGCCAACCAATGGCCGGGTGTTGATCACCCAGGGCCAGTTGCAGGTGGAACTGGCAGTGGAGAAGCGTCAGGTGCATCAGCCCCTGGGGGATTTTCTCAGTGGCAGGCTCAAGGATGTTGCCACGTTGCTGCGGCGCAGCCAGGTGCCGTTGATGATGTTCAGCACCGCCAGCGACGCCCAGGAACAACTGCGCGCCGAACTGGGCAAGCTCGCCGGAGGTCGTCGATGAATCCGAACATTCCGAGCATCGACCAACTCAAGGAAATGGCACTGCCGACTCCGATCAGTTACGCGCCGCAGACCTGGGGCTGGTGGGCGCTTCTAGGTTTATTGGTGCTTGCTGTGGTGTTGGTGAGCGTACGGCGTTATTGGCAATGGCGCCGGGATCGGTATCGGCGTGAAGCTCTGCTGCGGTTTGCGGAGTTGCAGCAGCGCGGCAATGACCTCAATGCGCTGCGCGAGTTGCCGGAGTTACTGAAACGCGTGGCCCTCTCCATGCCAGCCACGGCCTCTGTTGGAGCGAGCCTACTCGCGAAGGCGTCTCGTCAGCCAACATCGATGTCGAATGTCAGAGCCTCATCGCGAGCAGGCTCGCTTCTACCAGGGTCGCCGGCGGCCTTGGGGAAGGAGGACTGGCAGGCCTTTTTACAGCAGCACAGCAAACAGCCGTTGCCTGCCGACTTCAGCCTGCAATTGTCGCTGCTGGCCTACGCACCGGACGCCACGTTGCTTGCCCTGCCCAATGAGCAGCGTGAGGCGCTGTTCAGTACCTGTAAGAACTGGGTGGAGCATCACCATGTGGCAGCTTGATTACCCCTGGTTGTTGATCCTGCTGCCGTTACCGTGGCTCGGCTATCGCTACCTGCCGGACTACCGTGAAGCCCGCAGCGCCGTGCGCGTGCCGTTCTTCAGGGCGATGAGCCGTGCAGTCGGCCAGTCCCCGAGACAAGCTGGCACCCGCAGCAATCGCTGGCAACTGATACTCAACCTGTTGGTTTGGGCGTTGTTGCTGGTCGCTGCCAGTCGCCCCGTGCTGGTGGAGAAACCCATCGAGCGTCAACAACCGGTGCGTGATCTGATGTTGGCCATCGACTTGTCCCAATCCATGGAAACCACCGACTTCACCGACGTCAATGGCCAGAAAATCAATCGTCTGGCAGCGGTCAAGGAAGTGGTGCATGGTTTTATCGACAAGCGCAAAGAGGATCGCCTCGGCCTGATCGTGTTCGGCACCGGTGCTTATCCGCAGGCACCCTTGACCCTCGATCATGCCAGCTTGTCGCTGTTGCTGGACGACACCGGGATCGGCATGGCCGGGCCGAACACTGCCATCGGCGACGCCATTGGCTTGAGCCTGAAAATGCTGGATCAAGCTCACGAGCAGGAAAAGGTGCTGATCCTGCTCACCGACGGCAACGACACCAGTAGTGCCATCACCCCGGATCACGCGGCCGCTATGGCCGCTGCGAAAGGCGTGGTGATCCACACCATCGGCATCGGCGACCCGAATGCCGAGGGTGAAGCCAAGGTCAACCTGCAAGGCCTGCGCGACATCGCTAAAGCCACCGGCGGGCAGTTCTTCCGCGCCGAAGACCGCAATGCGTTGGATCAGGTCTATAGCACACTCGACAAACTCACTCCGCATCAGGTGAAAACCCTAAGCCATCAGCCCAAGCGCGACCTGTTCTGGTGGCCATTGGGCGCGGCGATCGGCTTGTTAGCGCTGTATCACTTGGGCGCCCTGCTCCTTCCACGGCTGATGCTCGCGCGTCAAAGGCAGGAGGCCTGAGATGGACATCAATCTAAGCGACTTCCACTTCCTGCGTCCGTACTGGTTGCTGCTCGGTTTGTTCGGCGCATCGCTGCCTTTTTTTTGGCGGCACAGTCGTGATTTGCAAAAGCGTCTGCGCAACAGTATCGCGCCGCATCTGTTGTCACATTTGTTGATAACCCCAAAAGACCCTCATCGCCTACGCCCTGTCCATCTGGTGTGCGCGTTATTGGTATTAGGTGCCATTGCGGCGGCTGGGCCAACCTGGGAACAGGATCGACCAGACTTTCTGGAAAATCGGGCGCCGCTGATCATCGCCGTCGACCTGTCACCCTCCATGGACGCCAGCGATGTCTCGCCCACGCGCCTGGAAGCGACCAAGCACAAGCTCCACGACCTTATCCAGCGCCGCTCTGGCGCACGCAACGCCTTGATCGCCTATGCCGGCAGCGCCCATCTGGTGCTGCCGGCCACCGACGATCCAGGGTTGCTCGACACCTTTATCCAAGCCTTGAGCACCGACCTGATCAGCAAACCAGGGAAAAACGTCAGCGCCGTGATCGATCAGGCCAATCGCCTGCTCGCCGCCGAAAAAACTCCCGGTACCCTGCTGCTGATCACCGACGGCGCGGACACCTCGGCGCTTGACGGGCTCGACAAGCAACTCGATGGCAGTGACCTTCAAGTGATGATCCTGGCCGTCGGAAACACGGATGGTGGCATCATCCATGACGCGGGTGGCGGCCCTCGCACCGACAGCAATGGGCGCCCGCAGATCGGCAGTTTCGACCAGGACGCGCTCAAGCAACTTGCATCCGCGCTGGACGCCCCGTTGGGTAGCCTGACCCTCGACAACGACGATCTGGACTGGATCGAACTGCACGCCGAACAACACTTCCAGGCCGCCAGTGACCAGCAGCGTGAACTGCACTGGAAAGACGCCGGTTACTGGTTGTGCTGGCCGCTGCTGTTGATTGCGTTCTTCAGCGTGCGCAAGGGCTGGAGCCTGAACTGGATGGCCGGTTTATTGCTGGCCGTGGGTTTGGGATTGCAACCGACGCCGGCTCAGGCCAATGCCTTGACGGACGCCTTCTTCACCCGTGACCAGCAGGGCCGCTGGGCTTTCGAACATGAACGCTATCCGCAGGCCGCCGCATTGTTCGTCGATCCGTACTGGAAAGGCGTGGCCGCGTACAACGCTGCGGACTTCGACCTGGCGCTTGCCAGCTTCGCGCGCCTGGACACGCCGCAAGCCTACTTTTATCTGGGCAATATCTACGTGCGCCGCTTCAAGTTCGATCAGGCGATCGCCGCCTATACCCAGGCGCTTAAATTACAGCCGCAGTTTCCGGAAGCCACGGCCAACCTGGCGCTGGCCATTGCCTTGGAGAAAGACACCGAAGATGCCGAAAAGAACACCCCCAAGGTCAAGCCCGACGAAATCAAGATGGACAAGGCGCCGGGCAAGGGACAAAGCAAAAAGGTGCAGACCGCGCAGGCCGCGTCCGATGAACAGTGGCTGCGAAACCTGACCACCTCGCCGGCCAAATTCCTCAAACAAAAATTCAGCTTGCAGGATCAGGTGGGGGGTAAACCATGATCAGCCTGAAAAATCACGTTAAGTCTATCGTAAGCCCATTTACTACAAAACTTCCGCTGATACTCCTTTGTCTGTTCGCGACTAACTCCTTCGCTGTCGAGCTGAAAGTCCAGGCCACGCTGCAACCTGCCGACTCGATCATGGTTGGCAGCCTGGTCGAGTTGCAATTGGTGATTCTCACCGACACCTGGTTCACCGATGCACCAACCCTGCCTGACCTAAAAATATCCGGCGCACTGGTGCGCCCACCCGACGGCCATGCCGAGCACCTGAACCAGACCCTCGACGGCAAAACCTACGCTGGCATGCGCTACAGCTACTTCATCACGCCGAACCTGGCCCAGGAGTTCGACATTCCGGCACTGACCGTACACGTCACACCCGGACAAGCCACCAATGAGCTGAGTGCGAACAGTCAGCCATTACACTTCACCGCTGCCCAGCCCCCGGGGTTCCAACCCGATGAGCCGGTGCTGGTCGCTCAGGCGTTGCGCTTCACGCAAAAAATGACGCCTTCCGCCACACCGCTGAAGGCAGGCGACAGCATCACCCGGGAACTGACGCTGCAGGCCGATGGCGCCATGGCCATGGCCTTGCCCACCCCGTCACTGGGCGACATCAAGGGCCTGAGCCGCTATCCGAAAGCGCCGCAGATCAACAACATCAACGACGGCCGAGGCAACTTCACTGGCGGCCAGCGTATCGACACCGTGACTTACCGGATCGACACAGAAGGCCACTACACCTTGCCCGCCATCGAGCTGAAATGGTGGGACGCCGACAGTCGCCAGACGCGCACGGCGACCGTGCCGGCCCTGACTTTCGACGCGACGATCAATACCGCTTACCAGCCGGTGTTCTCGATCACCGAAGACCTGAAAAAACTCGGCCAGCAAAACCACCTGCACCTGTCCGGACACTGGGTCGGCTGGCTTGCGCTGCTGGCAGCAATAGTGGCCCTCGGCTGGTTCACCCGCCCCCTCGCCCACCGTCTATACATTGGCTGGCGGGCCCGACGCCAGGCCAGGCACGCCGCGTGGCAAGCGTCGGCCGACTACGCGTGGCAGCAAATCCCGGCACAAATCGACAGCAAGCCGGCACAGCTGAGTGCCCTGTATCTCTGGACGCGCCGCACCCGTCACGGCCTGAAGTTGACTCACCTCAGCCCGCACCTGCAAACCTTCCTGCGTGCCTGCTATGGCTGGGAATCGGTCAAAGATCAGGCACTGCGTCAACTGCGAGAATCCTTGTCTACGCTGCATAGTCAGGCCGAACGTGACAAGGCACCCGTCACTCCGGCGTTACGCCCACTCAACCCGGTTCAGGAGAAGGATTTCCCATGAAGAACTCGACATTTCAACGCCATTATCACTGGATGGTTTTCCTGTTGACCCTGGTCTTGAGCCTGCCCTTTCTAGTGCAGGCGGCCGAACCGTTGCCCTCCTGGAACGATGGCCCTTCGAAGAAACAGATCATCGAGTTCGTCCAGGCCGTGACCGACCAAGACAGCAAGGACTTCGTCAAACCCGAAGACCGCATCGCTGTGTTCGACAATGACGGTACCCTGTGGAGCGAGCAGCCGATGTACTTTGAGTTGCTGTTCGCTCTCGATGAGGTCAAGCGCACCGCGCCGCAGCACCCGGAATGGAAAACCACGCAGCCGTTCAAGGCTGTGCTGGAAAACGATCACAAGGCGTTGGCCTCTGCCGGCATGGACGGTTTGCTGAAGATTGTCGGCGCCACCCACACCGGCATCACCACCGAAGCGTTTGACGATTACGCCAAAACCTGGCTCAGCCAAGCCCGTCACCCGAAAACCGGCAAGCCCTACACCGAAATGATCTTCCAGCCGATGCTGGAAATGCTCGATTACCTGCGCAGCCAGGACTTCAAGACCTATATCGTGTCCGGTGGCGATACCGCGTTCATGCGCGCCTTTGCGCAAAAAGTTTATGGCATTCCACCGGAGCAGGTGATCGGTACGACGTTCGTCACCGCATTTCAGTTCAAGAACGGTAAGGCGTCGATCCTGCGCACGCCAAAACTGGCTCATAACGATGACGGCCCGGGCAAACCGGAAAGCATCGACGCGGTGATCGGCAAACGACCAATCCTGGCGTTCGGCAATTCCGACGGTGACCTGCAAATGCTGCAGTGGACTGCGCAAGGCCCGGGCAAAAGCCTAATGGGATTGGTGCATCACACCGACGCCAAGCGTGAATGGGCTTACGACCGACAATCCGATATTGGCCGATTGGATAAGGCTTTGGATGAAGCAAAATTTCAAGGTTGGACTATCGTAGACATGGCGTCTGAATGGCGTCGGGTCTATCCCTTTGATCTTCCTACACCCCAGCAAGTGCAATAAAAATGGTTTACGCAGGAACGTAAGACAAGTTGGTCGCGGATAAGCGACTGAAGCTAGCGAAAGGAGCACTCAATGAATCGCATACGCAAATGGCTACCGAAGCTCGCCCTGGTGGCAGCCTCGGTCATGGCAATTTCGGCAACAGCCGGGGCGGCCGAAAAACCCAACATACTCGTGATCTTCGGTGATGACATTGGCCAAACCAATATCAGCGCTTATTCGATGGGCGTGGTCGGTTACAAGACTCCGAACATCGATCGCATCGCCAAGGAAGGCATGATGTTCACCGACTACTATGCGGAGAACAGTTGCACCGCTGGACGGTCTTCGTTCATCACCGGCCAGACGCCGCTGCGCACCGGACTTTCAAAAGTCGGTATCCCAGGCGCTCCGGTGGGCCTGCAAAAGCGTGATATCACCATCGCCCAGGCGCTGAAGTCCCAAGGTTATGCCACCGGGCAGTTTGGTAAGAACCACTTGGGCGACAAGGACGAATACCTGCCGACAAATCATGGCTTCGACGAATTCTTTGGCAACCTGTATCACCTCAACGCAGAAGAAGAACCCGAGCGTCCGTATTGGCCAAAAGATGACCCGGAATTCGTCAAGGCGACGTCCCCTCGCGGTGTGATCCACAGTTTTGCCGATGGCAAAATTGAGGACACCGGTGCGTTGAATAAGAAACGCATGGAAACCATCGACGACGAAACCACCGCCGCTGCGCAAGCCTTCATCGAGAAACAGGCGAAAGCGGACAAACCGTTTTTTGTATGGATGAACACCACGCGAATGCATGCGTTCACCCACGTGCGTGATTCGATGAAGGGCCAGAGCGGCATGCCCGGCAATGATTACGCCGACGGCATGATCGAGCACGACGGTGATGTCGGTAAACTGCTGAAAACCCTCGATGACCTGAAAATCACCGACAACACTATCGTGGTTTACACCACCGACAACGGCCCTAACCAGTGGTCGTGGCCGGACGCGGCGACCACGCCGTTCCGTAACGAGAAAAACTCCAACTGGGAAGGCGCCTACCGTGTGCCAGCAATGATCCGCTGGCCGGGCAAGATCAAACCGGGTGAAGTCTCCAACGAGCTGTTCTCCGGTCTGGACTGGTTCCCGACACTGCTCGCCGCCGCAGGTGACACCGACGTCACCAACAAGCTGCTCAAAGGCTGGGCGCCGACATCCGGCGGCACCAGCTTCAAAGTACACCTGGATGGCTTCAACCAACTGCCGTACCTGACCGGCCAAAGCCCAAAAGGTGAGCGTAAGGAGTTCTACTACTTCAACGACGATGGCGTGCTGGTGTCGATGCGTTTCGGCAACTGGAAAGCCGTGTTCTGTGAACAACGAGCACCGGGTGGTTTCAAGGTCTGGAGCGAACCGTTCGTATGCTTGCGGGTACCGAAAGTCTTCAACCTGCGCATGGATCCGTATGAGCGTGCTGATATCGTTTCCGACCAGTACTACGACTGGGCGACCAAAAACGTTTATCTGACTGAAATGGCAGTCGGTAAGGCCGCAGCGTTCCTGCAGACTTTCATCGATTATCCGCCAAGCCAAAAACCGGCCAGCTTCAGCGTGGATCAGATCCGTGCTGCGGTAGACGCCAAAATCGCTGAAAAAATGAAAGCTACACAGTAAGACTGCTTAACCACCGCTCGCCCTCGTTGGCGAGCGGTTTTTTATTCTCGTTTTCTAATAAATACCTCTAAAAATATTAAACTTGATCGGAGCGCTCGAAAGCTCGTGCGCAAGACTATTTCTGCTAATTTGATAGGCAATAAATCTATGCCTTCACGTGTCGCCAGCAAGTCGTCGGCCATGCCTGTCCCTCAAATTGCTTCTCGCACACTCCTGGCTCCCGCTCTATTACTGTTTTTGTCCGGCGCTGCGGCGCTGGTGTATCAGGTGTTATGGATAAAGCAGCTATCGCTGGTGGTGGGTGTCGAGGTCTACGCCATTACTACTGGGATCAGTGCGTTTTTTGCTGGTTTGGCCTTAGGCAGCTTGTTGTTCGGCCAATGGGCAGACCGCATGCGGCAACCGGTTCTATTGTATGCGGGGCTGGAAATACTGGTGGCCATAGTCGGGGTCGGCGCAACCTTCGCCATGAGTCTGGCAGCCAGCCCGTTTGCCTGGCTGGAAGAACATGTTGGCCGGCTGGCCTGGGTGCTGCCGTTTGCGTTGGTGGGCACGCCCGCACTGTTGATGGGCGGTACCTTACCGGTGCTGGTTCGCTCTCTGGCCAGCAATCCGCAACAATTAGGCAAGGCCGGCGGCCAACTGTATGCGGCCAACACTGCTGGTGCCATCGCCGGCACCCTGCTCGCTGCGTTCGTGCTGATTGCCACTCTCGGCGTGCGTGGCAGCGCGCTAGCCGCCGCGATGCTGAATCTTTTAGCCGCTTCCGGTGCCCTGTGGTTCCAGCGTCAACGCCCGGCGCCGATCTACGCCGTGGAAATGCGTCACGCTGAAAAAGCCCCCGATCGCCTCGCACTCTGGCTCTACTGTATCGCAGGCGGAGTAGCACTGGGCTACGAAGTGGTGTGGTCGCAATCCATCGTGCAGTTCATGAGTACCCGTACCTATGCGTTCGCCGTAGTGCTGGCGACGTATCTCACCGGTCTGTTTCTCGGCAGCTTGCTGCTGGCCCGTCGAGTCGATCGCCTGCGCGATCCCTGGGGCATGTTCGCCCTGCTGATTGCCGGGGCCGGACTAATTGCCCTGCTGGAAATCGCCCTCCTCGGGCGCTGGTTGGTGTTTGCCCAGAGCCTAGCGGAATCCTGGGTGCTGGGCCTAGGTGGCAGTGAACTGCTGGGCATGAGCACGCGGTTTGCCGTGGCGGCCCTGAGCATCGTGTTTGTGCCAACCCTGTTGTTGGGCGCGGCATTCCCCCTAGCATTGCGATTGAGCGTCGGGCCTGAACATGTCGGACGCAGCGTCGGTGAGGTAGTGGCCTACAACACGCTGGGCGGAATCATCGGCGTGATGCTCTGCGGCTTTTTGTTGATTCCACTGTTAGGTTTGGTGCGAACCCTGGGCTTGCTGGCGATCATCGCTGCAGCTGTCGCTTACATCGCGGCGCACAAAAGTCATGGCGTGAAGAAAGGCAGGCGTCAGGCGGTGATTGCCATCGGCCTGTTGTCTGTGGCCTTTGCCGCCTTCACACCGGTGAGCAAAATGGCGAGCCTGTTGCCCGGTGCGCGCAACGGTATCTTAACCTTCTACGAGGAAGGACGTGGCGGTACCGTTGCCGTCGTCGCTCAGGGCAAGGGGCAGAAACAGTTCCAACGTCTTTACATTCAAGGGGTGTCCAACACTGGCGATGCCATGCCGTCACTGCGCTACATGCGAATTCAGGCATTGCTGCCGCTGTTGATACATAACGGCGAACCGCGCTCGGCGATGGTAATCGGCTTCGGCACCGGCATCACCGCCGGTGCACTGACCCGTTATCCGGGCCTGGAGCACCGGGTGGTGGCTGAACTGCTGCCATCGGTAGTCAACGCTGCTCCGCTGTTCAAAGGCAACTTCAATGTCGCGGCCGATCCGGGTGTTGATGTGCGCTTGCGCGACGGTCGCCAGGAACTCCTACGTAATCCGCAAGCCTATGACCTGATTACCCTCGAACCGCCGCCGCCCTCCGCAGCCGGCGTGGTCAACTTGTATTCCCGGGACTTTTACCAACTCGCCGCCAGTCGTTTGAACAAGCAAGGATTGGTGGCGCAGTGGCTGCCGCTGCCAACGCAAAACATCGACGATTCTCGCTCTCTGGTGCGCAGCTTCCTCGATGTGTTTCCTCACGCTACCCTTTGGACAAGCGAGTTCCACGAGATGTTGCTGATTGGTTCAATGAATCCGATTGCACTGGACGTCACGAAGATTAATGAACGCTTCCAACAGGAGGGTGTGCGCAGCGCCTTGCAGGAAGTCGGCATAAGTTCAGCAGCAGCGCTGCTCGCCACCTGGGTAACTGACCGCGCAGGCCTTGAGCGCTTCGCTGCCGATGCCAAACCAGTTACTGACGATCAGCCACGCATCGAATACGCACCCTGGGTGCGCTCGAAGGAAATCAGTCGGGTGCTGCCGGCCCTGCTCGACCTGCACCAACCGGCGCCACTGGTCAACGCCGATGGTCAATTCACCGAACGCATGGACGTCCACCGGCAACGCCTGATGCAGTTCTATCAGGCGAGCCTGCATGCCTATGACGGCGACCGAGAGGCTTGGGCTCGGGATATGCGCGAAGTGATGCGGGCTGATGCAGGGAATCCGTATTACCGCTGGTTCATCGGACAATAGCTTTGCCCACTGTGCACTAACGTTTTTCAGTGAGCAAAATTTCACTAATACTGGTAACCAAACTTTCTGCTATTTAGTGTAAATAACTGACACAGCGCATTTCACAGCCGCAATAGGCGAGTGACCGCTCAGAGGGGTCAATTCTCACGGTTGCTTTCCAATAAAGCTGCATCGAGTTTCAGCCAGCGCCTGACGGCGAAAGCATCCGGACTATGGAAGTCGCAATGCCCAAGCATAAAAATAAATCGGTACATCCTGACCCGGATTTGTCTCAATCTTCACTTTCACGTTATCTGTTCCCCGTCTCCATCAGCGTGCTGCTGGCGGCTGTGGCGGGGATAGGCTGGTTTCTGTTCAGCCCTGCGCCCGTTACCGCGCCGATCACGGTGCCACCGATCAGTGCACCGGCGCCCGCGCCTGCCGCACCCAAGCCGCCACTGGTCGCGCTGAAACCGGCGACCATGGTCGACGAGCAGCAATGCCAAGGCTGCCACGGCGAGCAGGTCAAGGACTGGCAAGGCTCCCATCACCAGTTGGCGATGCAACCAGCCAACGCCGAGACCATGCTCGGCGACTTCAACAATGTCACCTTCAAGGCCGAAAAAGAGACCACGGTGTTCGCGCGCAAGGGCGACGAATTCTGGGTCAACACGCCGGGTATCGACGGCAAGAACGCCGATTTCAAAGTCGCCTACACCTTCGGCATTGCACCGTTGCAACAGTATTTGATCGAGGTCGGCGAGGGTCGGCTGCAAGCCCTCGGCGTGGCCTGGGATACCGAGAAACACCGCTGGTTCCATTTGTATCCGGGCCAGGGTGTGACCTTCAAGAACCCGCTGCACTGGAGCAAGCCGAGCCAGAACGCCAACTTCATGTGCGTCGAGTGCCACACCACCGGTTTCAAGCGCAATTTCGATGCGGCGAAAAACACCTTCGACAGTCACTGGAACAGCCTCGGCGTCGGCTGCCAGGCTTGCCATGGCCCGGCCTCCAATCACCTGGAATGGACGCAGAAAAAAGGCGACCTGATTCATCAGGGTTTCGACGTCGACCTCAACGACAAAAACGCCACGGTCGAGATCGAAACCTGCGCCCGTTGCCATGCGCGTCGTGCACCGTTGGGCGATGGCTACACGGCCGGCAAACGCTTGATGGACGACTACCTGCCTAGCACCCTAACCCGCGAACTGTATGCGCTGGACGGCAAGATCAAGGATGAAGTGTTCGAGCATGGCTCGTTCCTGCAAAGCAAAATGTTCGACAAAGGTGTGCGTTGCAGCAACTGCCACAACCCGCACAGCACGCAGCTGAAGGTGCCGGGCAATGGCGTGTGCCTGCAATGCCACAACACGGCGGGCAAGACTTCGGTTGAAGGGGTTGATGGCCGAGGCCTGCAAGCAAAAAACTACGACTCCATCGAACACACGCGCCACACCATGGGCCAACCGGGTTCGCAGTGCGTGGATTGCCACATGCCCGGCAAGTTCTACATGGGCAACGACTTCCGCCACGACCACAGCTTCAGCATTCCCAACCCGGAACGTGCGCAGAAACTCGGCACCCCGGACGCCTGCATGACCTGCCATCAGGGCAAGTCTGGCGACAAAATCACCGCGCAGTTCAAGCTGTGGGGCGCCTCCACCGCCCCGCAGGCACCGCGTTACGACGAAAGTCTGTGGCTGATCCGCAATGGCCAGCCCGGGGCTGCCGACGCGTTGTTTACGCAATTGCAGCGCAGCAACCTGCCGGCAATTCAACGCTCGACCTTGCTGGCAGAACTGCCGCTGTACCCAAGCGCGCAGGCATTGAAACTGGCCACGCAAGATCTGAAAAATCCTGAGCCACAGGTGCGTGAAAGTGCAGCGAGGGCAATCAGTGCATTTCTGCCGCCACCCGAACGTGCGCCGTTGCTGTCACCACTGCTGGAAGATCCGGTGAAAGCGGTGCGCATTGTTGTTGCGCGGGACTTGCTCAGCGTCGCCCGCAGTAATGGTCTCGGTGCAGCGCAAGCCAACTGGGAAGCGGCGATTGGCGAATACGAGGCGGTGCAGAAGAGTCTGCTCGAACGCGCCGAAGCAAACCTCAATCTGGCCATGCTTTATCAGGCCAGTGGGCGCAGTTCGGAAGTCGAGGCATTGCTGCGAGATGCGCTCAAGCGCGATCCGGACTTCTACCCGGCGCTGGTGACGCTAGTGCAATGGCTGGAGGCCAACGGTCGCGGTCAGGAAGCGCAAACACTGCTTGCTGACAGCCTCAAGGAACACCCGGAGGCTGCGCTGTTGCAACATACCCAGGGCCTGTCACTGATCCGCACCGGTAAAACCGACGAAGCGATGGCTGCGCTGCACAAGGCTGCACAACTGGAACCGCAGAACGCGCAGTACGGTTATGTGCTGGCGGTGGCGTTACACGACAGTGGCAAGGTTGATGAGGCGTGCTCGATACTGGAAGGCCTGCTCAAGGTGCAACCGGCCAACCGCAATGCACGGCTGTCGCTGATCCAGTACTACCTCGACAGCGGCCAAGAGCCGAAGGCGCAGGTGCTATTGCAGGGGTGGAAGAGAATGAATATGGGCGATCCGGCACTAAAATGATGTGATGATCTAATCAGTGCTCAGCATTCCAACGCTAAACATCTAGCTGTCTAGATCGCCGGAGATGTCAACAAACACGAAGTGGGCGTTCCTGAGTTTAACCATCACCGCCATCAGGAAATATCAACTTAGCCTACTTTTTTATTGATAGGTTTAAGCGACTCAATCGGAGTAAGAGGTACGTATCGACCATCGCAGAATCGTCACCACCGCTCCTCGGCATAGATTGGCGGTATCATAATTTGCGAGACTGGACAGGGGGCGACGGTCTCGTAGGCAAGCGCGGCAGCGACGACCAGAGCATTCAGCTCATCATTCCCATAGGGATAACAGGCGCTCTTGAACCTGCCAAAGGCGAGCTTCACCCAACACGCCTTGGTTGTTCGATGACTTCTATTGTACCGCGAACCATACTGAGGTCAGCACGGCGCACTGACATATGGAAAAGCACAAAAAAAGCTCTACGCTCATTAAGTCAGATAACCGGTGTCGCATACCCTTGTATGGTTCAAGGCGCCATACAAGGATTGAACATGCTATTTCGGCGATCTGGGTTTATCAATATCCATTTTGGTCTCAATGCACCTACGCCCATAGCGCTCAAGCTCCCCATTCTTAACTCCTAGGAGTTTGTGCTTTCACCGAACAGTCGCTATCAGGGCCCTCCTACACGGACAAGCAAAAGGGATTGAGTATGCCTAGTACTGCTATCCGGATTCTATGTATGGCCTTTACAGGGGCACTGGTACTTAGCGCCTGCTCTGCATTGGAGCTTAAACCCTCCACCGACGAAGAAAACCGTCAACGCATCATCTCTGACCAGTCCCGCATGTACTCCGACCAGGAACCGGTCACCGCACCCATTACCTTTTATGAAGCGGCCGCACGGGCCTTGAAATACAATCTCGACTACCGCCTCAAACTCATGGAAAGCGCGCTGGCCTCAGACCTGCGCGATGTCTCCAGCCATGAAATGCTGCCACGGTTGGTGGCCTCAGCCGGATATGCCGGACGCAATAATGACTCAGGAGGTACCTCGATCGGTATCGAAGACCGCCAGGTCAGCTTGCGGCCTTCGACCTCCGAAGAGCGTTACCGCGAAATCTATGGTCTAGGACTGAGCTGGAGCTTGCTGGATTTCGGCGTAGCGTATTACCGTACCCAGCAGAAGGCTGACCAGATTCTGATGGCCGAAGAGCGCCGGCGCAAAGTCGCGCAGAACGTCCTGCAAGACGTGCGCAATGCCTACTGGCGCGCTCTCGGTGCGCAGCGCCTAATGCCGGAAGTTGACAAGCTGCTGATGCGCACCCACACCGCACTGACCTCGGCCCGAGAAGCCGAACAGCGCGGCCTATTGCCACGCCAGGAAATACTCGCCTACCAGCGGGCTCTGCTCGATTCGATCTACCTGCTGACCGTACGGCGCCAAGATCTGGAGTTTGCCCAGGCTGAGCTTGCTGCGCTGATGTCGCTGCCACCGGGGACGAATATGGTCTTGGCCGACGTACCCGATCCGCCGCTGCCCGAGGTGCACCAGAGCATGGCGCAGCTTGAGCAGCTGTCCATGGAGCACCGTCCGGAAATCATGGAAGAGTGGTACCGCAAGCGGGTCAACCAGAAAGACCTGGACATCGCCAAGGCGCAATTGTGGCCTAATGTCAGCGTCGACTTCGGCTATCACTACGACTCCAACAAATACCTCTACAACAACGACTGGAACGCCACCGGCCTGCAAGTCTCGATGAACCTACTGCGCCTGTTGCAATTGCCATCGCTCAATGCCGCGCAAAAGTCCCAGAACGAAACCGACGATACACGTCGGGTGGCTCTGTCCATGGCAATCCTGACCCAGGTACGGGTCGGTACCCTGCGCTATCAACTGGCGCGCCAGGAAGTGGAATTCACCGAGGACAGTTTGCGGGTCGACCGCAGCCTGCTCGACTACGCCCAGGCGGCGAAAACCGGGAAGTTGGGCTCAGAACTGGAAGTGATTCGTTCCGAAGGGCGCTATCTGCTCTCGCGCTATCAGCGCGAAGCCGCATTCTCCAGTGCTCAGGCGGCTTGGGGCCGCTTGTACAACTCAGTGGGCCTAGATGTCCTGCCGACCGAAATATCTAAACACGACATCAAGACCTTGGCCCGGGAAATCCAACGCACTTTGAACGAACAGGAGCAGCAACGCCTACTCATCACTCAGCAAGGAGCGCCGAATGCACAAAACCGCCCTTGAGCCCAGTTTCGGCTTCCTGTTGTTGGCCTGTCTGATCTTGAGCACCAACGTCAACACCGACGCCCGGCCTGCCCCTATAAATCAGCTTACATGAAACTGGCAAGCCCACGCTGCCTATGTCAGCGCCATCAAAGCGCGGTTCGAAGCCGTAGTTCAGACCGTCCAAATCGAAGCCCAGCTCGATCAGAAACACCCTAATTTATTGCTGGGAGGAGTGACGCCCCTTCTGTCAATTAAAGTGCTGAGCAAAAGCGCACGCAGCCGCAAGACGGCTAATGGCGTAGCTCATTTGTTGGCTATCTTACTTAGGGAAAGTGATTGCTGAAAAACACTCTAACCTGCGATGACAAAAATGATGATGGGCCCACACACGGCCAGCAATACGTTGGAAATGCCATAACACACGGTAAAGCCAATGACCGGAGTGTTACTGCCGGACTGTTCGATAATCTTGTTCATTGATGCGGCTTCCGTCTGTGCACCAGCTAGTGCGCCGAACAGGATCATCGGATGCAGACGAAGTATATATCGACCGAAATACAGCGCCACCAACGGAGGTACTATCGTCACTACCGCGCCGGATAACAGCAGCGCCAGACCTTGCTCTTTCATTGCGGCAAAAGCCGCCGGGCCCGCGAGCAAACCAACAACTGCACCAAACGCAGTCAGGCCAAATTCGGAAAACGCCCATTGCGCGGCCTTGGGTAGTGCTCCGACTTCTGGGTGACGGGAGTTGTACCAGCCTATCACCAGCGCCGCGACCAACACTCCGCCACCGATGCCGAGTTCCACTGGAATCATCCCGACATGAGTGGACAGCAAACCTAGCAGCGACCCCAGCACCATGCCCAAGGCATGTACGGCGATGTCACTTTTGTAGTTGCTCTCGCGAATCCGCCCAAGCCTCCTAGCCAACGCCTCGACGCCGGCCGTGCGTCCAGTGAGAGTAAGTACATCACCCCGGCGAAGCACAGTGTTAGGCAGTAACGGCAGTTCGTATCCCTGACGGGTAATGGTGTTAATGAAGCAACCTAGGCGCTGGGTATTTTCCAGAAGAGATTTGGCTTGATGGATGGTCTTTCCGGCGAACTCTGGCGAAGTCAGGATTAAGTCTACCTTGCGGGTCGGAAACGATAACGATACTGGATGGTCGATTTCCGGCCCGATCCATTGGGTTAGTGTTCCAACGGCTTCGCGTAAGGCGTACACACCGACAATATCGCCTGTCATTAGGGTGAAATCTTCATCGCGCTCGATGATCTGCCCGGCACGCACTACCCGCTCGAACGTCAGAGAGTCATGCAACTTTTCGATATCGACGATGCGTTGTCCAGCCGCCTCGCCATTGCTGGCAACTTGATGTGCACGCACAACAATGCGCGTGTACGGTACGGTAATTGCGTCTTCGTCTTTGGCGATTCCTAATTCCAACTCCAGTTCCCTTGCCGAAGCCCTAAGATCCACACCGAGCAATTTCGGGGCGATACTGCCTACAAAGACAACCAGACCGATCGTGCCAAACAGGTAGGTGATTGCATAGGCAATCGCCATATGACTGTTGAGCTGCGCCTTCGCGGCAGCGTCGATCGCCAGTTGATTGATCGAACTTGTTGCGGTACCCATGATCGCCGTGTCGGTGAGCGCACCAGCACCGAGGCCTGCGGTGAAACCGGCGTCAAAATGAAACACCGCGTTCATCAACAGAATGGTCGCCAGCGCCGTGGCGCACAGCACCACGGATAGCAGCACCAGTTTTAGCGTACCGCGATTGAGGCTTCCGAAAAACTCTGGCCCGCTCTTGAAGCCGACCGCGTAGATGAACATCACGAAAAACACCGACTTCAACCCGGTCGGCACTTCCAGGCCGATCTGGCCGATCAGCAGTCCCATCAGCAGCGCCCCGGCTACCGAGCCCAAGTGAAAACTGCCGATGTGGATGCGACCGATGAAAACGCCCAGGGCAATAGCGAGGAACACCGCAATCTCCGGGTTGGATCGAAAAGCATGGAGCACGAATTCAAGCATATTGCCCACTCCCTTTGAGACGACTCAGTAATCCTTCTGTTCTTGCGCAGGTGCCGTGTACCATTTGTCCTTGGGCACCCACTTCTCTTGCTGCGGATCGCCCAGATAGTGGGGCGACATGATCTGTACGCCGTACTCGTTGAACACATCCTGTATGTTGGCGTGCAGTATGCTGAGCAACACTGCTCGCGGTCGCGGCAGATTCGGAATGGCCTGGGCCACCAAGCGATACTCCGGGTAGAAATCTGACAGCGCGGTCTGAAACACTTGGGGTGATGGGTCTTCAAGGACGCCTACGGTGCGTCGGGCAGCTTCCAACAGCATACTTTCCACTTGCCTCCACGGGGTGTCGTAGCCAATCGTCACCACGGTGTCGACCACATACCCCATACCCTTGACCGCCCGCGAGTAGTTCTTCGTTACAGCACCTGTGATCAATGAGTTTGGCAGAGTTAACACCTCACCCAGACCAGTGCGGATACGCGTGGTGAACATACCCAGCTCAGTGACGGTTCCTTCGTATTCGCCAATACGCACGTACTCGCCTAGCCGCAGTGTTCGAGTGTAGGTCAGAATCAACCCGGCGGCGGCCTGCCCTACCACGCTGGTGGCCCCCAGGGAAATCATCAGGCCGACCAGCACCGATACTCCTTTGAATGCATCGGTGCCAGCACCCGGCAAATACGGATAGGCCATCGCCAAAGCAAACAGCCAGATGGCCAGGGAAGTGAGCTTTTGAGTCGGTTGTAGGGTCTCGTGGTTCAACCAGCTGAAGTTTCCAGGGCTAGAAATGCGACGCAGAATCCTGCTCGTAAATGCAGTAGCGCCGCGCGCGATGAAAAAAATTGCTAGGGCTATGACCAATCTTGGTATGGCACCGACAATCCCCTGCAAAAAATAATCGCCGACTTCCAATAGATAGCTATCAAGTCTTTCACCCCACGGTCGTGTGTAGGGAAAACGCAATAGGACAAAACCACACCACTCGTATGTCAGGAGCGACACAGCAATCCACCGCAGGAGCTCGAACAGACGGCCGACCAACGGATACATATAATTGGCGTCGAGCAACGGAATCCGCCCAATCTTTAACGCTCTGGTATGTTGATGCATCAACTCGGGGAGTTTTCTCAGCAAGCGCCGTCGCAGATTACTCACGCCCAA
Source organism: Pseudomonas fluorescens (assembly GCF_019212185.1). Taxonomy (NCBI): domain Bacteria; kingdom Pseudomonadati; phylum Pseudomonadota; class Gammaproteobacteria; order Pseudomonadales; family Pseudomonadaceae; genus Pseudomonas; species Pseudomonas fluorescens. Next base: position 1,409,208 of record NZ_CP078138.1, on the reverse strand, counting down.
GAGTAGGGCGACATAAATGCCAGTTGCCAACAATGCGGCTCCCACTGACCAGAGGATCAGATGCAGGTTGCGCGTTTCTTGAGTTTCAGAGACCGCTTGGCGCAGCTTTTCCGCCGCCACTTCAGCTGCCTGCTGTACTGAGTCGAATTCGGACTCATTGAAGTCCTCAGGAGAAAAAATGAAGGCCCTACGACTGCCCAACAACACCATATAGCTTTTCATGATCGGCTCGATGGTGACGTTTAGCCCGTCATCGGCTTCCAGGGCCTCACCAATGACCTCTTTCGCCCGCTTTGCTCGTAACTCGGGCACTTCACCGAGTATCGTCGCGTGAAAGACCATAACGCTACGATTCGCGACTTTAAGCTCGGCGAGGTTTTCTACCGGTTTTACTGTGGTGTCAGCCCAAAGGCTGACTGACCAAAGCATGCAAAAAACAACCATCCATATGACTGGCAATCTGATTCGCATGCGTGATGTCCTTATGATACGAAGATATCAAATCGCAGCGTAGTTCAGCGAAGAGCGAATGTCAGATCTGTGTCCTAGAAGCTTACTAAATGGATCTTTTTGAAAAAAGTACCAATAACCTAGAGCAGCCAATAGGGGATAAGGCCGACGGGATAAAGAGTCGCTCACTTCAGTTCCTGAGCGCTTTGGCAGAGATCTCATATGCGCTCGCCTGTATACAGAATTTTCAAAAAAATTGACCATCTGAAATCTCGCCTAAAACTACGGTCTCACGGCAGTGTTCACTCAACTTTCTCGAAATCCGGCAACTTGAAAAATTTGTCGTTCAGTCACTTTTTTGCTCCATAAAAAGCATGGCTGGTAGCGCAGTCGAAGATGCCCCAACAGTACCAGCCTTTAAATATTGATCGTGGTCAACTCACCGAAGAAAACGAATGGGTCACCCTAAGTCGGGGGGAGGCAGGTAGAAACAGGCCGTTGGAGTCTTTACCACTCAACGGCACCAAGCTGGTTGTTTTGCAGCGCCAGGTCTGGTGCATGAACATCCTCTCTCTGCTTGATGTGAATATCCCCAAGGCAGATTTTTTCGGTCAAACATTACGCAGATTGATACGATACAAAACACAATGATGGATACTTTGGCGTTACCTGAGGGATCCGTAGCAAGACTCCTTTTTGGAAGGTGTGTCATCGAGGAAACAAAAAAGTTACTGCCGCGCGAAACCCCCAGCCTTGAGCTCCATCATCCGGGCTTTCGAGCCAGTAACGTGGCCCTACCTGCAAGGTCAACGGTTGGCCACCGATCTTCAATAATTGGGTGACCATCAGATTGATTGGTATCGCCCACTCACGAGTTTGCCAGTTGTAGGTGGACTCGCTATTCACACCGAAGGTGGTGAGACTACTTGTGGTGTAGGAGAGGAAGGGTTGCAGAAAGGTCTGATTGACCTTTTCCTTATCATCGGGCGGGCTGCCATTGAGCCCCCAGATATGGTTGGCCAGGATACCCCGCGTCCAGCCGTTTGATTGTTTCAACGCTACTGCTGTCGGGCCGAGTCCCCATTGTTCACTACTAAGCAACTCGTCACTGCCCGTAGGTATCAATATCGCAGGGCCAGCGCCGAGTATCCAGCCACTGCCCGTAGGCGCTTTCGGGGAGAAGAAAAAACTCTGCGTGATATCACCGACACCCGATTTGTCAGCTGCGCCATTGGGCATTAGCCCGTGTTGGTCGATGACTGGCAGAATGGTGCGAGAAATGAGATTCCAGTCATCGTTCAAGGTAAAAGGCAGTACCGGCTGTATGTTAGTGACGCTGTGCATGCCATCGCCGGTCGGGCCCATCTTTTGATCCCAGTTGTACTGCACAGGAAGACTGTACATGGCAGCGACTGGGTTAAGGGCCTTTTTAGCCAGCTCTGCTGAGTCCTCAGCCTGTGTCGTGGGCACAAAGCACAAGGCTGCAGTCAATACAGAAGCGATACAAATCAATCGATCTTTCGAATCCATCTCTAATCACCTAGCCGACAAAAGTGCGCTGCAAGTAACTAGCGTAGATAACATTGATCAATGCGCAATTTCTTCGGAAGATCGGTGTGTCTGGGGCGTATGATTTGTCACAGGTGACGAAAAAAACTACCGTTAATGAGGCAACTGCCCGTAGATCCAAAACTACTCAAATTTGGATTTGCAGACTACCCAATCTGGCCCACATTCAGTACGTAAATTCATGGCCCAATTCTTTCTGCATCCATTCAAGGAACCGTCGCACCCTCGGAAAATTTGAGTGAGCCCGAGGAAATACCAAATGGTGCGCCATAATCGGCACGCTCAACTCTGGCGCCACTTCGACAAGCACTCCCCGAACGAGATAATCCTGCGCCAGCAATGTACTTTCGAGAGCAAAACCGAGGCCATGACTGGCAGCTTCCAACGTCATATATGAACGATCGAAGCTCAGGGTGTAGGGCTTTTCCGGTCGTGCAACACCATGCTGCGCAAACAACTGCGGCCACTTGATTAATGTTGCCTCAGACAGAATCAGGTTGCTGTCGAGCAAATCAGTAATCGTCTGTATCGGGCGTTTCGCCAACAGCTTCGGCGACGCCATCACCGCGATTTTTTCATCTCTGACTGTCCGTACTTCGAAGCTTGGCCAATTGGGTGTGCCATGGCGAATATCTACATCGATCTTGTCCCGGCTGAAATGCAACGACTCGTAGGAGCACGACAAGTTGAGTTGGATATCGGGATGACTTTCACGGAACTGCTCAAGGCGCGGCATCAACCAGAGCAGGCCGAAGCTCGGCGATGAGTGCAGGCGTAGACAGTCGAGGCTGACATCGCTGGCAGCGCGTTCGGTAGCGACTGCGAGGCTGTGGAGGATGCCGGACACTTCTTTGAGATATTGCTCGCCGACCGGTGTCAGCGTCACGCCTCGCGCTGTGCGCAAGAACAATTGCCGACCAATCATCGCCTCCAGTTTGGCCAGTTGGTGGCTGACTGCCGAAGGCGTCAGGTCGAGCAGTTCTGCTGCGCGAGCCACGTTGCCGAAACGGGCTGTCTGCTCGAAGGCCTGAATGGATTTTAGGGGTGGCAGGATCGAAGGTAGATCGCCTGGTGAACTCATTTTTTTCATTATTCCACAACAAATGGCGTAGGCCGGGCGTTGAACTATTCAATCACTCGTTCCAGTTATTGGCGAGTGCTGAATTTTTTTCAGCATCGAGTGACATTCGCGTTATTGCTCAGACCATCCCTGGAGAACAAGCTGAATCCATCGGTTCTTTACGGATCGACCCAATAAAAACAATTTGAGGTACTTCTCCATGCTTCTCCAAGGCAAAGTCGCAATCATCACCGGTGCCGCATCTGCCCGTGGCATTGGCCGCGCTACAGCGACCACTTTCGCGCAACAAGGCGCTCACGTCGTGATCCTTGACCTGGATGAATCCGCTGCCCGTGATGCCGCTGCTTCCTTGGGCGAAGGTCATCTCGGTCTTGCGGCCAACGTTGCTGACGAATCGCAGGTACAACAGGCCGTTGCCAAAATCATCGAGCACTTCGGCCGCATTGACGTCCTCGTTAACAACGCCGGCATTACTCAGCCACTCAAGACTTTGGACATCCGCCCGTCAGACTACGACAAGGTGCTGGACGTCAGTCTGCGCGGCACCCTGCTGATGTCGCAGGCCGTGATTCCGGTCATGCGCCAACAATCTTCCGGGAGCATTGTGTGCATGTCTTCCGTTTCTGCTCAGCGGGGCGGCGGCATTTTTGGTGGCCCTCATTACAGTGCGGCTAAAGCAGGTGTGCTGGGTCTGGGCAAAGCCATGGCACGGGAACTAGGGCCGGACAACATTCGCGTCAACTCCATCGCCCCTGGTTTGATTCACACCGACATCACCGGTGGCCTGATGCAGGACGATCGCCGCCACGCGATCATTGACGGCATTCCGTTGGGCCGACTCGGTGCAGCACAGGATGTCGCCAACGCCGCCCTGTTCCTGGCCAGCGACCTATCCTCTTACCTCACAGGCATCACTCTGGATGTGAACGGCGGCATGCTGATTCATTGAGTACACCTGGGCGGGCCTGTGCGGCTCGTGCGGTTCTGGATCGATGACGTAGCCGGGCCTCATGGCCTGGCAGTCAATAAAAACAAGAGATCAGACCATCATGACTACCCTGTCGCTCGAAGCGGTTTCGACCGTGCGTTCCAACGCCTACCGGAAAACGGCTTGGCGCCTGATGCCTTTCCTGATGCTTTGTTACCTGTGCGCTTACCTTGATCGCGTCAATGTCGGCTTCGCCAAGCTGCAGATGATGAACGACTTGGCGCTCAGCGAAACGGTCTACGGATTGGGCGCGGGCATGTTCTTCATCGGCTACTTCCTCTGCGAAGTTCCCAGCAACATTATCCTGCACAAGGTCGGTGCGCGTGTATGGATCGCACGCATCATGATCACCTGGGGCATTGTCTCGGCGCTTTTCGCCTTCGTCGAAACCGCCTGGCAGTTCTATGCCCTGCGCTTTCTGCTCGGGATTGCGGAAGCCGGTCTCGCCCCAGGCCTGTTGCTGTACCTGACCTATTGGTTCCCGTCCTACCGCCGAGCGCGCATGACCGTGTTGTGGTTCATCGCCATTCCGCTGTCAGGCATGGTGGGTGGCCCCCTCTCCGGCTGGATCATGAACCACTTCGCCGGTATGCACGGCTGGGCCGGCTGGCAATGGATGTTCGCTCTGGAGGCTGTACCTACGGTCGTTGTCGGACTTTTGGTACTGAGCTACCTGAAAGACGGCGTGCATCAAGCCAGCTGGCTAAACGACGAAGAAAAAGCACTGATCACCCGGGAGCTGGCCGAAGACGACCAGCAAAAAGTCACCCATGCCTCTGTCGGTGAGTTCATTCGCGACCGTCGTCTGTGGCTGCTGGCTGCCATCTACTTCTGTGTCGTGATGGGGCAGTACGCAATAACCTTCTGGCTACCGACCTTAGTGCGTAATTCAGGAGTTTCTGATCCGCTTCACATCGGCTTTCTGACCAGCCTGCCTTACCTCTGTGCCATCGCCGCCATGCTGCTGGTTGGACGCAGCGGTGACAAACATCGCGAGCGCCGCTGGCACCTCATTGTGCCGATGATTGCCGGTGCTATCGGCCTGAGCTCGGCGGCGTTGATGGGCGGAAATTCAACCCTGTCCATCCTCAGTCTTTGCTTGGCAGCTTCTGGCATTTTGTCTGCGACGTCGTTGTTCTGGATGTTACCCACCACGTTGCTCGGAGGCGTTTCGGCCGCCGCAGGCATCGCGGCGGTCAACAGCTTCGCCAACCTCGCCGGGTTCTGCTCGCCTTATCTGATTGGCTGGATCACCACAATGACCGGCTCCAGTGCCATCGGCATGTACTTGATCACTGGCGTGCTGTTCGCAGGGGCCACTCTGGTACTGCGCATTCCCGCCGCCCTGGTCAATCGTTGAGTTAACGGAGTTTCATCATGACTACTAATCCTTCATACGCTTCATCCACGACTCTGGTTGAGCGCTCACACAACATTCGCCGCCATGCGCTGCGAATGGGTCAAGTCCAAGGACAGGGCTATGTTGGCCAGGCCCTCGGCGCCGCCGACCTACTGGCAGTGTCTTACTTTCATGCCATGAACCATCGGCCTGAAGATCCTGAATGGGAAGAACGTGATCGCTTCTATCTCTCCATCGGTCACTATGCCATTGCCCTGTACGCCGCCTTGATCGAAGCCGAAATCATCCCGCTCGATGAGCTGGAAACCTACGGAGCGGACGACAGCCGCCTGCCGATGTCGGGCATGGCCGCCTATACCCCGGGCATGGAAATCACCGGTGGTTCCCTGGGTCAGGGCTTGGGCATCGCAGTAGGTGCCTGTCTCGGCCTCAAACGCAAAGGCTCGTCCTCCTTCGTTTACAACTTGCTGTCGGACGGCGAACTGAATGAAGGCTCGACCTGGGAAGCCGTGATGTCGGCGTCGCACTGGAAGCTCGACAACCTGATCGCCATCGTCGACGTCAACAACCAGCAAGCCGACGGTTACTCCAGTGAAATCCTTTCGTTCGAACCCATCGTTGATCGCTGGCAAGCGTTTGGCTGGTTCACCCAACGCGTGGACGGCAATGACTTGGCGGCGCTGGTCACCGCGTTCGATGCCGCGCGCAATCATCCCGGCACTCAGCCACGGGTGATTATCTGCGATACCAAAATGGGCAAAGGCGTGCCCTTCCTCGAAACACGGGAAAAAACGCACTTCATCCGCGTGGAAGAACACGAATGGGATCTGGCTCTGAGCAATCTTGAAGAAGGAAAAAACAAATGAGCAATGCCGCTAACACGCCGACTTCGACCGCCGAGCCGATCAAAAAGCGCCTAACTACCTCCGCGATGATCGCTTCCATTGCCTCCGAAGGCCAAGCCACCAAGTCGGCACCTTTCGGACATGCATTAGCTGCGCTGGCGGATCAACGCCCGGATATCGTCGGCCTGTCCGCCGACTTGTCCAAGTACACCGACCTGCACATCTTCGCCAAAGCTCATCCGGATCGCTTCTATCAAATGGGCATGGCCGAGCAGTTGCTGATGAGCGCAGCTGCGGGTATGGCCCGGGAAGGTTTCGTGCCGTTCGCCACCACTTACGCCGTATTCGCCTCGCGCCGCGCCTATGACTTCATCTGCATGGCCATCGCCGAGGAAAACCTCAACGTCAAGATCGTCTGCGGTTTGCCCGGCCTCACCACCGGGTATGGCCCTAGCCATCAGGCTACCGATGACTTGGCGATCTTCCGCGCAATGCCCAACCTGATGATTGTTGATCCCTGCGACGCACTGGAAATCGAGCAGGCCGTGCCTGCAATCGCTGCGTATCAAGGCCCAGTCTACATGCGCTTACTGCGTGGCAATGTCCCGTTGGTGCTGGACGAGTACGGCTACAAATTCGAGATCGGTAAAGCCAAGACTCTGCGCACTGGTAACGATGTCCTGATCATCTCTACGGGGCTGATGACGATGCGTTCATTGGAAGCGGCCAAGCAGCTCCAGGCAGACGGGATCGATGTTGCAGTGCTGCACGTCCCAACCATCAAGCCGCTGGATGAGCAGACCATCCTGGCCGAAGCCCGCAAGTCCGGACGCCTGGTAGTAACCGCCGAAAACAGCTCGATTATCGGTGGGCTGGGCGAAGCTGTTGCCGGGTTACTTCTGCGTAACGGAGTGACGCCTACCTTCCGGCAAATTGCTTTACCCGACGCATTCCTGGACGCGGGCGCACTGCCGACGCTACATGATCGGTATGGCATCTCGACTCCAGCCGTTTGTGCGCAAATCAAAGCCTGGCTGTAGTTTCATGATGAAAGGCGCCTTGATTTGAGGCGCCCGTCGCATGAGGAGAAGTGGTCAGAATATGAAAACCAAGTGAACTGCTTGATCCCGCTTTCTCATTTATTTAACCTCCAGCGCGGAACTCTGGTCATTGATGCGCCGCCAGCCATTAGCGAGAGTGCCCACGAGACTACTAAATCCGCAGGAAGCTATGCGTGACACTCCTGTCGATTTTGAATATAGAATTCGACTTCACACACTGCGAGTTATCCGGCCAATGGCCTCTGTTTTAAATATCATCCTCCCCGTCTTTGCTCTCATCCTCAGTGGCTTCGCCTGTCGTAGACTGGGGCTCTTAGGCCCGAATGCAGCGACAGAAATCAATCGAATGGTGGTTTGGCTATGCCTTCCAGCCCTGTTATTTGAAGCCATGGCCACCGTTGTATGGGAGCAGATTTGGCAGCCTGGTTTCATTCTCACTTATGGGCTTTCAACAATCGGTTTGTTCTGCGTTACGTTGGTGTGGCGTCTCCGACGCTCAGGCAACCTGGCAGATGCCAGCGTAGTGGGATTAAGTGCGTCGTACGCCAACACAGGGTACATGGGCATCCCGCTATGCCTGCTGGTATTTGGAGAAGCAGGCATGGAGCCCGCGCTGATCGCATGTTTGATCGTGGTCTGCGTATTGTTTTCAATATCGGTTGTCTGCATTGAAGTGAGCCTACAGGGCGAAAAGAACCTTTCTAAAGCTGTAGGCAAAGTTGGCCTGGCTTTGGTCAAAAACCCTATTGTCGTTGCACCTATTTTGGGAGCGCTTTGGACGACGACCGCACAACCATTGCCCGTTTCACTACACCATTTTCTCAAAATGCTATCTGCAGCGACGGGGCCGTGTGCGCTGGTTTCACTGGGACTTTTCTTAGCCCATAAACATGAAGGACGCAGTGATCACGTAACGAGCCTAGTGATCCTCAAACTAATTGCCCATCCGCTGATGACTTGGTTGCTCGCCATTTATGTATTTCGCCTACCGCTAATTTGGGCACAAGCTGCTCTGCTTCTGAGCGCCCTGCCGACCGGAACAGGGCCATTCATGCTCGCAGAGTTTTACCGTCGAGATGGCTCGCTTGTGTCCAACACGATATTGATGTCGACCCTCGGATCGCTCATAACTCTATCGGCATGCCTTTACTTCATTGGTACGTAGGGAGTAGACCCAGCGAAGAGATGCGTCTGCTTAATGTGCGACACTCGCAAAAAATGACCCTCTCGGGCTAATGCCGATCAGTTAAGCCTTCTCGCTTGACCTTTGGCCGCAAGAATTCAAAATCCGATGCATGTACTAGCATCGGATTTTTTATGCGTCTCGCTCGGGCACTGGAACTGACCCACAACATCGCCTCCACCCCCTACGCCATTGAGGTGTTGGGCTCCTTGCTCGATCCTTCTTTGGTCGAGCAGACGCTGGAACAGGCCGGCGTAGCCACCTTGCGCAAGCGGCGCCTGCCCTTGGAATGATGCTGTGGTGCATCATCTCCATGGCGTTTTTCCGGCGCATGTCGGCGTGGGATGTGGTCAGTCGCATGAACATCATGCTGCCAGGTCACCGTCCGTTGGTGGCTCCCAGTGCCGTAGTCCAAGCCTGTCAGCGATTGGGTAGCGGAGCTGTACTACAGGTCTTCAATCTGATGCAGAAAAGCTGGCATGAATCGGCCGGCCACCCGAGCTGGGCTGGGTTGCGTTTGCTGGGGGACGACGGCGTCGTCTGGCGAACGCCCGACACACCCGGAAACCGTGCGCGTTCCGACTCCGCCAGTGACCAGCATGGCGATACTGGCTTTCCATTCGTTCAGTTGATTGTGGTTACCACCTTTGGTTTAGACGACTTCGCCAGTGTGAGGATTTTTATAGACCTTAAACGTAACTCTATCTCCCACCCTCGGCTAACTCGCTCGGACAGGGTTACTACCTGCGAACAGATCCTGACTCAAATCACCGTGACAGCCGCATTCAACATCAACACCACAATCAAACCGACCACGGCTACGATGGATTGAACCACCGAAATGGTCTTGGTGGCTTCGCCCATAGTCATGCCGAAGGACTCCTTCACCATCCAGAAGCCAGCATGGTTCGCATAGTTGAAGAACAGCGAGCCGCAGCCTATGGACAAGGCAAGCAGAGGCAGGTTGAGGCTGGGATCAGCACCTGCAAGCGGCGCCAGCAAGCCGGCAGCACCAACGATACCTACAGTGGCAGAACCGGTAGATACCGAGAGCAACATCGCGATCAACCAACCCAAGATCAGCGGAGGGAACGCAGACTGCTGAGTCAGGTGCACAATGGCGTCGCCCACCTTGGCGCTGGTCAGCAGCTCCTGAAAGGCACCACCGCCGGCGATGATCATGATGATTGAGGCGATTGGCTTGAGGCTCTTGCCCAGGGATTCTCGCAATTGCCCTGCATCGCCGCCCCTCGCGAGTACCAGACTTGCCCCTGCGAACAGCACACCTAGGAGCATGGCTATCAGGGGATTGCCCAAGAAATTAGCCATGTTCAGGATCGCATCGCCCTTGGGTAATACCATCTCAGCGACGGCATGAATCAGCATCAGGATCGCCGGTAGCAAGGCTGCCAGCACGCCAAGGCATACACTGGTGCTTGGTTGATCGTCGGCTTTTTCAGCTAGGGTGAACTGATCTAACAAAACCTGATCGGGCCGCGTGCTCATGCGCGGCGAAATGAATGCGCCATAAAGCGGGCCACCTAAAATCATTGAAGGAATAGCCGCAAGGAAGCCATAGAGCATTGTGGGCCCAACCGAGGTTTTGAGCGCGGCGATGGCCGTCAAGGGGCCAGGGTGCGGTGGTACCATCCCGTGCATAGCTGCAAGTGCCGCAATCACCGGAACACCCACATACACATACGCTGAACCTTTGAAGCGAGCCTGGCTTTCCAGCTTTCGCGCCACGCTGAAAATCAGCGGCAGCATGATCACCAAGCCCACCTCGAAAAACATGGGAATGCCAATTACAAATGCAACCATCATCATGGCCCAAGGTATCATCCGATCCGATGTTCGCTTGAGGATGACCTCGGCGATCTGCTCTGTGACGCCTGCGTCAGCAAGAATTTTGCCTAGCATCGCTCCAAGCGCGATTACGACCCCTACTGCCCCCAGTGTCTTTCCGGCGCCGGTGATCAAATGGGTGACGATGGATTCTGGCTCCATACTGGTTGCAAAGCCAACGCCAATGGAAACTACTAGCAAGGCCAGGAGCGGGTGCATTTTGAGACGCGACACGATGAGCGCCACCAGAACCAGGACGCTCACCAATGCGGTCAGTAAGAGGTCTATATCTAAAGGAGTCATGAAATGATCTCGGTTGGGTTGGCGCCCAAACTGCACTCAGATTTGAACGAGAAGTTTGAAACCGTAACGCCGGTCGGCGCACGCGATAAACCAAACATCGTCTGGGTGCTTTCAACTTCGGCATTGGATGACGTGTTCATGGAATCCACTCTATTGTAATTGGAAGCTGCTATTACGCAGAACTTCTCGATGCGGCACGAGAGGTTTGACTGCAACGTCGCACTTCGAACGTTCTGTATGTATTCGTTTAAATGGGTGAGATGAATGGTCATCTGCAAATGCAGGCGTAAATTTCAGCTTTCGCCTTCTGCAAAACCGAATAACCTTCGAGGGGCTTGCACCAGCAACGAATAGCTAACCTGCGTCGAACACTCCAGGGCTTGCAACTGATCGACTACGGTGCTGAAACCGATGCTTTGCTCATGCTGCGTATGCGGCCAGTCGCTACCCCACACCAACTGGCGAAGGCCGAAACTTTGTTCCAGCAGCGGTAAAGCCATTCGAGCAAAATTGATGTTCTGTTGCGGCGTACCTCCCAAACGATAGATTCCCGATACCTTCATCCAGATCGAACCTTTCGATCCCAGCTCCAGTAACTCGCAAAACCCGGGCTGATCGACACCCGAGTTCGCATCCGGTCGACCAAAGTGATCAATCACCAACTTCAAACCGAACGGCGTCAATTGATGGATCAGTCCCGGCAGATCCTTTACCTCCCGATGCAACTCGACATGCCAGTCAAGATCAGCAATGTGGCTGAAAAACTCTCTCCAGGCACTGTTACGGAAATCAGGTAACGCCTTACCTATCAGGTTTAAGCGAACGCCGACCACGCCCAGGTGATCCATGTCATTCAACATGGCACGACTAACGCCTGGATCCAGCACAACCACGCCTCGCAACTGATCCGGCGCTTGCCTCAACGCCGCCAGCAAGTAGCTATTGTCGGTGCCTAGAAAGCTCGGTTGCACCAATACGCCATGACTCAGACCATGAGCGTGCAAGTGCGTCAGATACTGCTCAAGCGTGGCGTCGTAATCAGGGGTATAGCGCCGTGCACCGACCAGATTTAGATCACGGCTAAACACATGAGCATGGGAGTCGATGCCGGTGATCGGCGTAGAACAGGTGTCAGTCATAGCGTTCATCTATAGAAGGTAAATGGCATCAGGCCCGCGCACTCTCGTTGCCGTTGATCGATGCTGGCACCGATGCACTCGAAGCTTCGAGGCTGCGTCCACGGGTTTCCGGCAGACAAAGTGCCGCGATCACCGCCACGCCGTAGGCAATCCCGGCGTCGATACCAATCGCAGACCCAAGGGACATGGAGTCGCTCATGTGACCGACCAGGAACGGGAACACCGCTGAAAGCACTCGGCCAAAGTTGTAGCAGAAGCCCACACCGGCACCGCGTACATCCGCCGGGTACAGCTCGTTGAACAGTGCGCCAAGGCTCGCGGGAATACCGGCCGCGAAAAAGCCGAGCGGGAACCCCAGGAACAGCATCTGAGTATTGGTCAGCGGCAGGAACACATAACTCTGCACAGTGACGACACAGCAAAGCGCGAACAGCACGATGTTTTTGCGCCGGCCAATACGGTCGATCAAAAAGCCGCTGACTACACACCCACACCAGAACGCGAAGATGATCACCGCCAGGTAGCCGCCAGAGTTCAGTACGGACAGATTGCGCTCAGTCTTGAGGAACGTTGGCAGCCAGGTCATCACCGCGTGGTAACCACCGTGCGCACCCAGCCCCAACAGACCACCGAACAGCGTTACGCGGATCAACTCGGGGCGGAAGATGCCGGCCAAGGATTTGAAAAAACTTTGCGGGATGGCGTTTTCTTTTTGCAGACGCTGGAAGCTGTCGGGCTCCTCGACATTACGACGCACCCAGATAATCAGGAACGACGGTAGCAGCCCGACCAGGAACATAACGCGCCACGCCATGTCCTGCGGCACGAAGGAATAAATCAGTGTGAAAACTCCGACGGCCAGCCCCCAACCCACGGCCCAGGCACTTTGTACGGTGCCCATCACTTTGCCGCGATACTGCGGATTGATGGTTTCGGCCATCAATACTGCACCTGCTGCCCACTCGCCGCCGATGCCGAAACCCTGCAGCGCCTTGACGATCAACAGCTGGTTGAAACCGGTGACAAATGCCGAGAGAAAGGTGAAGAACGAGAACCACAAAATCATCCACTGCAAGGTGCGCACTCGACCGTAACGGTCGGACAGAGTCCCCCCTACCCAGCCACCGATGGCCGAAGTGACGAGCGTGACGCCGCTGATCAGTCCTGCATCGCCCTTGATCAGGGCGAAAGCGGCGATCAGCGCCGGAATCGCCAGGCCGAACATTTGTACTTCCAGCGCATCGAGCGACCATCCGCCGAAGCAGGCCCAAAACGTTTTGCGCTCCCGAGGAGTGACTTGGCGATACCAGCTGAACATGGTTCTTATCCTTATAAGTGGAACGTAAGGCAGCCGAGAGCGAACCGCACCGCCACAGGGCCAGTTTTGGCAAACAAACAGGAAACCAGCGACGATTTGTTCGCCGCTGAACAGCTCACTACACGGGTAGGCGCTAGCGAATATCCACGCTGTAACGGAAATGCTCTGCGTGGCCACGAGAACGACGCCACTCCAGTGGCGTACCGGCGTAATCACGGGCCAGTCGCTCGATCACTACCACCGGACTGTTAATCGGCACCTGCAATAGGCGTGCGTGTACGTCGTTAACCGACTCGGCGGTAAGGGTCTCTTCGGCATAGGCAACGACCTGGCCGCAGAGGTCTTCGTAGATTGGATACAGCAATGGCCCTTTCAGGCTGAGGTCGGTCTCAAGCAAGGGTTGGAAACGGCTGCGCGGCAACCAGATTTCTTCGGCAAGTACTGGCTGAACCTCCAGCAAACGCAAACGAACAATGCGAATTACCGGTGTATCGGAGGGCAGCCCAAGCGCTTGGGCTACGGCCGAAGGCGCGGCAACGGGCTCGATTGACAGGATGCGGCTCTCCGGTACTTGGCGCTCACCAGAAGCAGACTGAAATCGAAAGAAGCGGAACAGAGAGGATTGAAATTGTGGACGACGAATGAAAGTCCCTCGCCCCTGCTGACGCTCCAGAATGCCCTCACTGACTAACGCATCAATCGCTTTGCGCACCGTGCCGGTAGACAGTTCGTACTCCGCTGAAAGCGCAGCCTCGGTAGGAATCGCCTCGCCAGGACGCCAGCGATTTTTGGCGATCTGCTCAGCCAATTGGTCGCGCAGGCGTTGGTAGAGCGGCAGGCGAGTATCACTTGGTAGAGTACTCATCGACTTTATTCACCTTGTTATATAGTCATCTATATGAATCTTGAAGCGAGTATTTCCCCAGACGACTCGGCTGTCAAGAAGGGTCATGCCACCGTGCTGACGAATGGTGAGCCATTGCCTAGGCCCACATCTAGCCAGCTCTGTGATTTTCAATGCTTACCGCACCAATACCTTCAAAAATTCGAAGCAGATTAAGCCGTTTAACTGGCCTTACCCAGGCAACAAAAAAGGCCCTGGTGGGCCTTTTTGTACTCAAACCAAAATCACTTGCTCAGCCAGGACTCAACTGTCGCGGAGCCGTGCTCAGCTTTCCATTCCTTCAAAGTCTTGTGGTTGCCGCCTTTGGTTTCCACGACTTCGCCGGTGTGAGGGTTTTTATATACCTTCACCTGGCGCGGCTTACGGCTGCCGGCTTTCGACTCGACGGTTGGAGCGCGACGACCGGCTTGTGGGTCAAGCAGGTTGATCACGTCTTTCAGGCTGTAACCGTACTCAGCAAGCAGAGCGCGCAGCTTGGTTTCAAATTCGATTTCTTTCTTGAGGCCAGCGTCGCCTTTCAGGGCTTCGAGAGCTTCGAGCTGTTCGGCAAGGTGTTTTTCGAGTTGGCGGAATTCAGCGAGTTTAGACATAGCGGCCTCAACGAGATAGTTTCGTACAGCATATTAAAATGTGTTATTGAAAATCAAAAAAATTACACCGCCACATCGTCGTTCGAAAAACCAAGCGCGCACGAAAATTAACGACCCTCGCAAAAGCACACGATGAATAACGGCATCTTGGGTGTGAATATTTAAATTTCATAGAAATTCTTGACCTTCGTCCCAAATGGATGTCGACTCCATCGTGGCACTCTGCTAGCTTGTCGAAGATAGCCTTGCTGCTGCAAAAACGAGACCGTGTCTCTGGTATGAAGCACAAGGTTACTTGAGCTTCCGTGCACTACTTATAAAATGTGCAAGGAAGGAAAAAGGCATATAGAAATGGCTGACAGGGAAGATACACCACATGCAGACAAGGATTTTGGTCGCACTCCTGATCTACCTTGGTTCTTACCTTCCTCTAAGCATGATCTTGCTAGCCCAGGACTTCAAGATTGATGCTACGTCGCTACCTTTGTGTACAGATTGGTTAGATTTTGACACCAAATGTGAATTACCGTTAAAGCATCCTTTATTGGCGCTGGGATTCTTTACTCTATGTCTAGTTTCACTACTCATAACTTTGGGAACGATTTGGCTGGCTAAACCAAAGCGTAAGATTGTTATAGAGGAATCCAAACACGTTCCGGCCGACCTAATGAACTATGTTCTCCCATATGTAGTTTCCTTCATGAGTCTAGACTACCAAGAGACCGGTAAATTTTTAGGTTTTTTTATTTTTCTTGCCTGGATATTCTGGCTAACCTTCAAATCAGGTCAAGTAATACTGAACCCCGCACTTGTCGCATTCGGATGGGGTCACTACGAGATTAAATATCGATATGAAGGCGATACAAAAATCAACACCGAGGGCTGTTTAGCAGAGTCTTCTCCATTAGCAGGCGACGTGCTGCCATACAGCACCATTGATAAAGTTAAAATCTTAAAAAACCGAGACCAATAACAATGGCCGATCTTCGAACACTGAAAGCGTTTGACGTCTTAAATTCAACCGTGACTCTATGGATTTTCAAAAAATCCACTCGCGCCGGTCAATTAGTCTATACAGGGCGCTGGGTTGAAACCTCGGAAATACTTGACTCAAAAATCAAAGAAAATGTCAGCTCTGCCATTCTCAGTATTGAAGAAATTCGAGAGTACTCGCTACTGGCTGAAAATAACGAAACGAGCGTCCTTTCTATCCCTGTCGATGAAACGCATGCAGGACAATTGGTACAGGAATGTGTTGCCCGAGACGAAAAAAAGATAAAGAAAATTAAGGATATTCAGAATGCTCAATTTTACGTCATTCGCCTTACATTTAACGACCAACAATCCTTATATGCTGTAAAATCAACTGATGACTCATGGAAGCTTAGAAAGCTTTCAGGCGCTTATAGAGCAGCATTCAAAGACAACGCATTGGATCTTGACGAAACTCCGACCTTCAACATCTCAAAACACATCGATTTCTTTATTTTCAATGATGACGTAATCGCTAAAGCAAAGAAAAAAACAGAATCCATACTAAACTACAAAGAAGCACACAAAGAAGATTTTACCGCGCTTAAGCTAGAGCCAAATTTTTCGTCACTATTTTCCAACATGGACGCTATCAACAATTATGTTGGAGAGAACAAAATGCAGCTTAGACGAGCATCAGCTATCCGGCAAAAAGCACATTACAACAATGATATTTATATTCAAAATATTCGTGACAACGCTGTTGAAATGAGACTACCAATCGATTTCGATGCAAACGGAAAAATAGTACCGACCGCCGAAAATTGTAAGTTTATATTCCTTGCCCTACTGAATCACAGACTATTTTCACGCTTTTCCGGTGAATATTATGACGTGCAAAACACAGAAAATATTCAGTGACCTTTAACTATATAACGGTTTATATCCGGCTAGCCCCCTTACTAGCAGGCCGGATAGTCAACATCGAAAATTAATTCCATTGGCACTAGACCAAAAAGACGACCGTTGAGATTCAGATAGAACGCGAACTATTAATAGCTTTAATAAATTCGATTCGTCATTAAATTTATTTAGAAAGGAGGAACTGACGTCAATTGCAATACACCGTCCATAGCTGATCAACCCGCGTCGTGAAGCTCTGGCTCATCATCTCCCGGCGCATCCCCCAATCAGGATTGGTTGGCACACTTGCCAAGCGCAGTGTTCCCCTTCCCCATCGCTCGTTGATGGAATCCAGCACACTCATAACTTTTTCAGTAGCGGCCGGTTGAGAGATGGAAAAAAGGTCATCCGTGTACTCACCTTTTTGGCAGAGGCTGAGCAAGAGTACCTCCGCCTTGCTGTACTTGAACCCTGGCCGAAACACTCGATCAACAGCGTCCACCGCTGCCTTCGTCATCAATCGAACATCGTCAGTTGGGTACGGCAACTCAACCAGCACACCATTGGCGTACTTCGCCTCCTCCGGATTGCACATGCCGGTGCGAATGCTGATCCTGATCTTCTTGCACAGTGACTGCTGCACGCGAAGCTTCTCCGCCGCTCGCATGATGTAGGTGGCGACCGCTTCCTTGATCGGTGCGATCTCTGTAAGGCGCTTGCCAAACATGCGAGAACAGCAAATTTCCTGCTTGGGCGGATCAGGCTCATCAAGCCCAAGGCATGGCGTACCCGCCAACTCACGCGCAGTCTTCTCGATGACCACACTGAATTTCTTGCGAAGCGTCCAGGGATCGGTTTTGGAGAGATCCCAGGCTGACTTGATGCCCATGCCTTCTAAGTGAAGAGTCATCTTCCGCCCGACGCCCCACACGTCTGAGACGGAGCATTTTTTGAGTACCCAATCGCGCTTAACCTGGTCACGCAGATCAACCACACCGCCACTCTGCGCCTGCCATTTTTTGGCTGCATGGTTGGCGAGTTTGCTCAGGGTTTTGGTACCGGCAATACCGACGCCGACCGGAATGCCAGTGCTTCGATACACCTGCGCCCGGATCCGTCGCCCCAGTGTCTCGAGATCACCTGGTACGCCGGCCAAATCTGCGAATGCTTCATCGATGCTGTAGACCTCGACTGCTGGCACAAGCGATTCGATCACACTCATAACGCGCTCGCTCATGTCACCGTACAGTGCATAGTTTGAAGAGAAGGCGACGATGCCGTGTTGCTTGAGCTTGTGCTTGATCTGGAAGTACGGCTCACCCATTTTTACGAACGGTTTGCTGTCCGCGCTCCGGGCGATCACGCAGCCATCGTTGTTCGACAGTACCACGATGGGTGTCTTGGCCAGATCAGGCCGGAATACCCGTTCACAGCTCGCGTAGAAGCTGTTGCAGTCGATTAGCGCGAAGACAGGCTCAGGCTTTTGGATCATGAGCACGCACGCTGAATGTCACCACCCCCCAAATAATCAGCTCATCGCCTTCGAGAATGTATCGCGGCGGATAACCTACGTTTTCGGACATCAAAATGATGTTGGGCCCACGCTTGCACAGGCGCTTGCAGACTGGTTCGCAGTTAACCGCCGCAATCACGATATGCCCATGCTCGGCGGTGATCGAGCGATCCACCACGGCCATGTCTCCGTCGAAGATGCCCGCACCTTCCATGCTGTGGCCTTCAATACGCACCAGGTAGATATGCGGTGCTCGGATGTCCAGGAGCTCATCGATTGAGATGTGTTGTTCAAGATGGTCAGCAGCTGGCGACGGGGAAGCCTGCTGGAACTTTGAACGAGTAAAACGGGAGCTGGACTCCCCCCTCTGCAAGGGGGCCGAGAATGGTGACGCTCATGAGGGATGCCTTAACCAAAACTGTATATACATACAGTTAACGTCGAAGCCTGCTTGCGGTCAATCTCAAGTGAGAAAAATTGCGACCGATGGATTCGCTGGCAGCTGGAGGCTAGGCCAAAAAGACTGTGGTATGAGCGTTTTTCGTTGTCCCATTGGTAACAAAGCAGTCGCCTCTTCGCGTAAGCGACTAGCCGTGCGAGTTGAATTCCTGGCTAATGCGGTACGTAGCATCTGGGCTCAGACGAATATCGGGGGTTTCATCTCCCGCCCCCTGGCAAGGGCAAGATCGGTTCGCGGCAGCAAATATAAGCGGTTTCATCTCCTGGCCCCGCTGGCCGTTCCGCCCAGCAAACACGGGCCTTTGGTGAATATCGGCGGTTTGATCTCCCACCCCATGGCGAGGCTCGGATCGGTTCGCGGCAGCGAATATAAGCGGTTTCATCTCCCGGCCCTGCTGGCCGTTCCGCCCAGCAAACACGGGACTTTGACGAATATCCTACTGGCAGCTCCGTCCAGCAATCATTGGCCTTTGGCGAACATCGGCGGTTTGATCTCCCGCCCCTTGGCGAGGGTCGGATCGGATCACGTCAGTGATTATAAGCAGTTTCATCTCCCGGCTCCGCTGGCCGTTCAGCCCAGCAAACACGGGCGTCTAATGAATATCGGGGGTTTAATCTCCCGGCTGGGTTGTCCGTCGGAGCCAGCAAACAACGGGACTTTGACGAGTATCAGCGATTTGATCTCCCACCCCCTGGCGAGGTCGGATTGGCGGGTGAAACGAATATCGATGGTTTCATCTCCCATCCCCGGCAAGCGGCAAATCAAATCGGAGTAACGATTATCGAGGGTTTTATCTCTCGGCTGGGTGGTTAGTTTTAACGATTCAACAGTCAGTTACAGGCGCTTTGGAAAGCTGGCTGGATGACTAGGTGGACACCGGCTTACGACGCATTGAAACTGCCCCATCACTGGGAGAAAAATCTGGAGGTTGGCCAGGTGGTCATGAGAGTTGAGCGGTAACCGCTTTTCGCTGTGCCGCTGGCATTACTGCAGTCGCTTCTGCGCGTAAGCGGCTAGCCGTGCTGATTGGGATGATCAAGGAAGGAAGGGTATCTGCAACGCTCCAGCTAGAAACAGGCCATATAGTGTGCGCGTGATAGCCTCCTCAAAAAATCACTATCGTGAGAAGCCGCCTTGAGTCCATCCGCCGTACCTAACGATTTCGATGCCCTGCTCAGCGCACCAAAGTTTTCGAATGACCCTACTGGTAACCGCCAAAAGAAACGGTGGCAACTGATCGCTGGCGACATCTACAAAAGCACCTCCATCGAGGCATTGCTTGAGGCAAGGGGCAAAGCTGAAGGCTACATCCATGGCTTGGTGGATGCAGGGCACCTGTCGACGAGAGACACCGACCGGGATTATTTGATTCTTTGCATCGTTCAAAGGCGGCGCGATTTTTTGCAGAGATTGCTGGACGAGTTCGGCTACTGAGCCCGGTACCACTCTTGTGAAAACAGCCCATGGATGAGGTGAGTCACGGGATGGAACCGACCAAGTTAAGGGCTCAGAATTGCGGTTTCGGAGCTCTTTAACTGACGTATCAGATGCGCTCGCCAGTCCGCAGAAACCTCAGAAAACTCTGCCGTCCAACATCTCGCATGAAGCTGCCGATGACGTAATTGCCATCTTGCGTTTCAAGCAGCCAGAAACGCCCTTCCTTCCGTACAGTGTGAATTTTTCCTGTGCGAAGGATGGCGCCATCCGCTTTGCGATATCCCTCGTGTTTCTCTGCGTGGTCAAAAGAAACACCTGCGCACGTATCCTCAGCGATGAAAGCATCACTGATGAAAGCTGTAATCGGCACGCTATATTTTCGATGGCTCGCTCGCACCAAGCGACTCAGCTGAAAGTCACTAACATCCTTGCCGTGAAACTCCACTTCGATGACATCAGGCATCCGGCCAAACCTCAAAAAATCAATAACTGTGTATTTGCGATGCCATAGCTCACCCAGCGGACATAGAAAAAGCGGCAGCCACGCTAGCCTCTTTTTTCTGGCCTGCACCTAAGAGCAAGTAGACGGTGTCCTTGGTTTCAAAAATGCAGCCTTCGGTGAATGATTTTCCGAAGTTGCTGCGTGCCCACATGGTCGGCTCGAAACGGCCCTTGCTGTCCAAGACTACCTCATGAGCGAAAAGTGTCGCAGGAAGCAGTCCGAGCTTCGTCAATTTTTCGTTCTCCTCAGGCGTCATGATGAGGTCGATCAAAATCCACTGCCGAACGATGCAGAATGGTTTGCCTGGGAACGACCTTCCTGCCAAAGAGATCAGGTCTTCTTGCGAGCCACTCCAACCAGAAGTTGCTTCTCCCGCGCCGTAAAAGAGTTGCGAGATTTCATTTAAGGTCACCATGTGTATCTCATTTCGGTGAAGGTTCAGGAACGCTTGTGTAGGTCTGTCCCACAACGGTTACGAATTCGTAGATCGGCGGTTCTTTACCAGGATTTTGTAGTCTGATTTCTGCAATCGGCTCCATTAGACGTTCATCTTGCCGGTTCATCCACGGTGGGGAGATGAGGTATACCTTGGTAACAGTAAAAAATTCAGTATCTCCTGAACTGCACATTGCTTGAACCGATTCCGCATCACTGACGAGGCGCACGCTTGGCCCAAAAGTCCCATCGAAAAACCCTACTCCTTCTACTAAGAAAGAATATTGGTTGTGACTAAGATTAACGCTTTTCCATAACAGGAGATTTTCATCAGGCATTTTGAATCTGCCTTGCAGCTGACTCTCGTTTGTTCTGAACACAATACAGTTCCTGACTGACAATTTATTTCTTTAGCGCCCATCTGATTCAGATAGTGAGTATTAGATCACTTACAAAACCAGTCTCTTCGAAGGGGTAGCCCCTTGGATTAGACGCACAGCGAATGCCTTCTATGGATTTCTCGTAACCGACGTGCGTATGCCCATGCAACCAGATGTCTATATTGCATCCTGCAAACTCCTTCCAGTCATTGACATAAGCTGCCGCCAAATGGCCCATCTCATACTTGATTCCAGGCGCACATTCCGGAAAAGGTGCGTGATGGGTCACCACTACTGTTTGTCCTTGAAATTCAGTAGATAATTCAGCCAGCAACCACTTTTTCGCAAATTGCGACTTTTGCTGGAGGTCTATCGGCCTTATCCGATGGTACTGATTTCCTGTTCTGATTTGTTTGTAGTCATTCATGGAAATCTGAGCGGTAAGCATCGCAGTGGTGACGTTTTCTGTTGAGAAAAAATCAGTCCAACCTGTAGTTCCAAGAAACCTTACGCCATCAATCACTACTTCATCGTTCTCTAAAACGTGAACATGAGGCAGCGCCTTCTCACGCATTTTTTCCAACGTTCGGTTTAGGTGGCCTTTGTAGAACTCGTGGTTTCCAGCAACGTAGATCACCGGGCAGCGGAAGTTTTTGTTTGCCCATTCCACTCCCCTGGCTAGTAGATCGATGTCACCTGCCAACACAACAACATCCGCGTCATGCGTAGCAGGCGAGAAATCCTGGAACTCAAGGTGGAGGTCTGACAGCAAGTGAATTCTCATACCTCACCTCCTTGGTCACAGTGTCAATTTATGGCTAATGTTTAAGGGAGTCGAAAAATAGACGAGCGTGAGCCGTGCAAAAATCGAAAATTCGCACCTCTAAGCGCCAAACACATCATCTGACCAATATATCCGGTCGATGAAATAGAAGCAACATGGCTTTATCCCTTCCTTTTGGGGATGCAAGATGTCAATGAGGCGCGCATTCGCTGTCACTCTGCGAGCTTTGCGCAAAGCAAAGGGCATGAGCCAGGATGAATTTTCAGAAGCTATGGGTCGTCATTACACGAGCTGGCTTGAGAACGGAAATTCAAGCGTTACGCTAGATAAGCTCGTTGCCATTGCTGCTGTTCTGAAAATTGAACCGCTCGTGATGATCGCATTGTGCGAATCCGTCCGGAGTGGACAGTCCGTTCAGGAGACGATGAAAGGCGTTCTGGCCGCGACTACCCTTCTCAGCCAGAACGGGTTGCTCGAAGCATTCCAGAAGGAAGTTGATCGAGCTCAGGCTACAGAAGGCCTGTCGAATGAATCGCGCCTAAAGCTCACAGAAGAAAAGATCGAAGCCCTTCTACAGACGGGTTTGGATCAGAAGACTATTGCTAAAAATCTTGAGCTCAGCCCGGCAACTGTTTCCAGATACTGCAAAAAAATAAGAGAGAGAAATAGCATCTAGGCCCACCGTCTCCCCACTATGAGTCGGTGCCCTGTTGATCCTTCTAGCGCACTCTCTTCAGTCTGGGGAACCTGCTGATGTGACTATGAATCGCATCTCATCTAAGCTCGAGTCTCTCAAACGAGACGGAGTCCTCGAACTCATTACCTTTGAACATGAACCTCGAACGGGTCGCACGGCAGCTCGTGATGTCTAAAAGGCGTTCGAACGCTCGCCACGGCTCAATCCGCTGGCATGTCCAATTCTAAAATCACCTGGGAATTGGGTATCTCGAAATCGACAGTGCAGCGCTATCTTGCCAAGGCGGCCAGCTAAGCCGCGCAATCGAACACATCTAACTCTGACCCAGGGGAACTGGTTCGAGGCGGCGAACGTTTTCAACGCCGAAGTTCCTCAAAATGTAAACGTCTAGGCTCAGTAAAACCAAGGGATTTAAGTTAAATCGAAGCGGTAATTTTTAAACATGGGCCGACGGAAGATGGATTAGGTTTACATCTTCGACAAAAAAACTCGTCCAGGGGGCCTGTTTACATTTCTCCACTTAGGCATGCTGAATTCGCGTGTTTAGCCAGTTGATAGATATCCTTAAACCCAAGCAATCACTGGATTTAGGAGTGAAAATCAACAGACCAGCCATCCTCCCCTACCTTGTTTACCTTCCCTATCAAGAAAAACTAATGATACGTTGAAGGCGAATTCCAGCAGCGACCAGACACTGCGATTGAGTAAACGGGTACTGGTCTGGCGCGGCAGCAGGTCGAGCCAGCTCTGCATCATCCCCGCCGCCACCGCCGACAGAATCCCCGAGGCGCCAAGGCGTTCGGCCAGCACATAGGCGGCAAACGGCAGCAGCAACATGAACACCACGTGGGTCGCCGGATCGTCCCAGCCCCGGGCAATCATCCAGGCCCGCAAACGCCCCACCAGCCAGCTCAGGGCCACCCCCACCAACAGCCCGCCGATGGCCACCAGCAAGAAGGTCAGGCTGGCGTTGGCCAGGGAAAACGCGCCGGTAATCGCCGCCGCCAGGGCGAACTTGAAAGTCACCAGGCCCGTTGCGTCGTTCATCAAGGCCTCGCCCTGGAGCATGTGCATCAGGGGCGTAGGCAGACGATTCTGGGTGATCGCCGAGACTGCCACGGCGTCGGTCGGCGACAACACCGCCGCCAGCGCAAAGGCCACCGGCAGCGGAATGCTTGGCAGCAACCAATGAATGAAGTACCCGGCGCCGACCACCGTGAACAGCACCAGCCCGACAGCCAGGGTCAGGATCGGCCCGCGCAACTTCCACAACTCACGCTTGGGCATCCGCCAGCCATCGGAGAACAACAGCGGCGGCAGGAACAGAAACAAAAACAGCTCGGGATCGAGGGCCACGTGCAGCCCCAGCGTCGGCCAGGCCAGCAGCGCACCCGCAGTGATCTGCACCAACGGCAGCGGCAGCGGAATCAATCGACCGAGCAGACGCGAGAGGCTGACCAGCATCAGCAGAATGAGGACGGTGTAGGCGGTTTGCATAAAACAGGATTCCCGATCAATCGACATGCAACAGCAGGTAACAGGCAACGAGTTGCCGTCGAAGTGCCATATTAGACACTTAAGCTGTTGCCTGACCGTTGCACAAAGGTCGCACCCGCCCGGGTAACTTGTCGCACAATTGTTCAATCCGGCCCGCCGCCGACGCCGAATCCGCTCGGTCGTGGCATAATCCGTCACCTTTAATCCCGACACCTCCAAAGGGGGGCAATTCCTTGACCGCTTCAAGCAAAACGTTGCACCTTTTCGGCATCAAAGCCTGCGACACCATGAAAAAGGCGCGCACCTGGCTCGATGAAAACGCTGTCAGCTTTGATTTTCACGACTACAAAACGGCCGGAATCGACCGTGAACACCTGACCCAGTGG
This sequence comes from Pseudomonas fluorescens, assembly GCF_019212185.1. NCBI lineage: Bacteria > Pseudomonadati > Pseudomonadota > Gammaproteobacteria > Pseudomonadales > Pseudomonadaceae > Pseudomonas > Pseudomonas fluorescens. The sequence goes on along the minus strand of NZ_CP078138.1, from coordinate 1,384,606 downwards.
TGCAATGAGCACGGCTGGCAAGTGGTGCTTAACCGTGCAGGCACGACCTTTCGCAAACTCGACGACGAACACAAAGCCGATCTCGACCAGACGAAAGCAATCGAACTGATGCTGGCACAACCCTCGATGATCAAGCGCCCGGTGCTCGATCTCGGTGACCGAACCCTGATTGGCTTCAAGCCAGATATCTACGCGGCCGCTCTCAAGTAAGGCAGCCCGTTCATCTTTTTTAGAGGTAATTGCATGTCCACTACTCTGTTCAGCGTCGCCTTCGGTGTCGGTACCCAAAATCGCCAGGGCGCATGGCTGGAAGTGTTCTACGCACAGCCATTGCTCAACCCGTCGGCCGAACTGGTCGCCGCCGTTGCACCGATTCTCGGCTACGGCGAAGGCAACCAGGCGATCGCGTTCAGCAACGCCCAGGCGGCACAACTGGCTGAAGTACTGAAGTCGGTTGACGCCACTCAGGCCGCCCTCCTGACTCGCCTGGCAGAAAGCCACAAGCCGCTGGTCGCCACCCTGCTGGCCGAAGACGCCGCCCTGAGCTCCACCCCTGAGGCCTACCTCAAGCTGCACCTGCTGTCTCACCGTCTGGTCAAGCCTCACGGCCTGAACCTGACCGGCATTTTCCCGCTGCTGCCAAACGTAGCCTGGACCAGCCAAGGCGCCATCGACCTTGCCGAACTGGCCGAGCATCAACTGGAAGCCCGCCTGCGCGGCGACTTGCTGGAAGTGTTCTCGGTGGACAAGTTCCCGAAAATGACTGACTACGTGGTACCGGCTGGCGTGCGTATCGCAGATGCCGCCCGCTTGCGCCTGGGCGCCTATGTCGGCGAAGGCACCACCGTGATGCACGAAGGTTTCGTCAACTTCAACGCCGGCACCGAAGGCCCGGGCATGATCGAAGGTCGCGTCTCGGCCGGCGTGTTCGTTGGCAAGGGTTCGGACCTGGGCGGCGGTTGCTCGACCATGGGTACCCTGTCCGGTGGCGGCAACATCGTGATCAAGGTCGGTGAAGGCTGCCTGATCGGCGCCAACGCCGGTATCGGCATTCCGTTGGGCGATCGCAATACCGTCGAGTCGGGCCTGTACGTCACCGCCGGCACCAAAGTCGCGCTGCTGGACGAGAACAACAACCTGGTCAAAGTGGTCAAGGCCCGTGAGCTGGCTGGCCAGACCGACCTGTTGTTCCGCCGTAACTCGGAGACGGGTGCCGTGGAATGCAAAACCCACAAATCGGCCATCGAACTGAACGAAGCGTTGCACGCTCACAACTAATACCGTCCCAATGTGGCAACGAACCTGCTCGTGAAGCTTTTGGTGTCCTTGAGGACGCCATCGCGAGCAGGCTCGCTCCTACAGGGTTCGGCGTAAATCCCGCCCATCTTCACCAGGGCCAGAAACCGTGATGATTGCCTCCCCCTGGCGCGCCGATTTTCCGGCCATCGCCGCCCTGCAACGGCAGGACCAGACCTACCTGGACAGCGCCGCCACTACCCAGAAACCCCAAGCCCTGCTCGACGCGCTGACGCATTACTACGCCAACGGCGCAGCCAATGTGCATCGTGCCCAGCACCTGCCCGGCGCCCATGCCACCCAGGCATTCGAAGACAGCCGCAGCAAAGTTGCCCACTGGCTTAATGCCGGTGACAGCGGGCAGATCATCTTCACCCACGGCGCCACCTCGGCGCTGAACCTCCTGGCCTATGGCCTTGAGCAACAATTCACGGCGGGCGATGAGATTGTCATCAGCGCCCTGGAACACCACGCCAACCTGCTGCCCTGGCAGCAACTGGCAAAACGTCGCGAGCTGAAACTGGTGGTCCTGCCACTGGATACCGACGGCCTGATCGACCTCGATGCCGCCGCCACGCTGATCGGCCCCCGCACCCGCCTGCTTGCCGTCAGCCAACTGTCCAACGTCCTCGGCGCCTGGCAGCCGCTGGCACCCTTGTTGGCGCTGGCCAAGGCACACGGCACGCTAACCGTGGTCGATGGCGCCCAGGGCGTGGTCCACGGTCGCCACGACGTGCAGGCCCTGGGTTGCGACTTCTATGTCTTTTCCAGTCACAAGCTCTACGGCCCGGACGGGCTGGGCGTCGTCTTCGCCCGCAACTCCGCGCTGAGCCAGTTGCAGCACTGGCAATTCGGCGGGGAAATGGTGCTCGATGCCAATTACCACGACGCCCGCTTTCGCTCCGCACCACTAGGCTTCGAAGCGGGCACGCCGCCGATTGCCAGCGTGATCGGCCTCGGCGCAACCCTGGATTACCTGGCCGGTCTCGATCAGGCCGCCGTCACCGCCCACGAAGCCGCGCTGCATGACTACTTGCTGCGTGGCCTGCAGGCGCGCAACGGCATCCGCCTGCTGGGCAAACCGCAACTGGCCCTGGCCAGCTTCGTCGTCGATGGCGTGCATAACGCCGACCTGGCGCACCTGCTCACGGAACAGGGCATCGCCGTGCGTGCCGGGCATCACTGCGCCATGCCGTTGCTGAAAAGCTTCGAACTGGCCGGCGCCATTCGCGTATCGCTGGCGCTGTACAACGACTCCGACGACCTCGAACGCTTCTTCGAAGCCCTCGACCAGGCACTGGAGCTACTGCGATGACCCTCCCCGCCGACGCCGTCACCGCCCTCGCCACCTTCCAGGCCGCCGCCGGCTGGGAACAACGGGCCCGCCTGCTGATGCAATGGGGCGACCGCCTGCCGCCCATGCGCGACGCCGACAAAACCGAGGCCAATCGGGTACACGGCTGTGAAAGCCAGATGTGGCTGGTGGGCGCCTTGCACGACGGCCACTGGCAATTCAACGCTGCCAGCGACGCACGCTTGATCCGCGGCTTGGTGGCACTGCTGCTGGCGCGGGTCAACGGCTTGTCCAGTGCCGAGTTGCAACTGGTGGACTTGCCGGGCTGGTTCGAGCAGTTGGGGCTCAGCCGCCAGTTATCGCCGTCGCGTAGTAATGGGTTGAATGCAGTGTTGCAGCGGATAAGGGAATTGGCTGCTCAATAAAGGACGGCCCGTGAGTCGATCTCAAAACCTGTGGGAGCCAGCCTGCTGGCGATGAGGCCTGCCATCACACCGCATAAACTTCATCGCTAGCAGCGGAGCGCCACCCGGGCTTCTCCCACATAGGGCGAGGTGCGTTCGAAGCCACGACGCCGATTAAACTGCGGGCTTGACCCTATCCGCCGGCCGCCTTACCCCCGCCACAATCTTATCCACCGCCTTGGTCGCCGCCACCATGCCGAAGGTCGCGGTGACCATCATTACCGCACCAAAGCCGCCGGCGCAGTCCAGTTTCACACCGTCGCCGACAAAACTTTTCTGCAGGCAGATGCTGCCGTCCGGTTTCGGGTAGCGCAGTTGCTCGGTGGAAAACACGCAGGGCACGCTGTAGTGGCGGGTCACGGTGCGCGAGAAGTTGTATTCGCGGCGCAGGGTGGAGCGCACTTTCGAGGCCAGCGGGTCGTTGAAGGTGCGGTTCAGGTCGCAGACCTGGATCAGCGTCGGGTCGATCTGCCCGCCCGCGCCGCCGGTGGTGATGATCTGGATCTTGCGCCGCTTGCACCAGGCAATCAGCGCCGCCTTGGCGTTGACGCTGTCGATGCAGTCGATCACGCAATCGATATTCGGCGTGATGTACTCGGCCATGGTTTCCCGGGTAACGAAGTCCGGCACCGCATGCACGGTGCAGTCCGGGTTGATCCCGCGCAGACGCTCGGCCATGACCTCGACCTTCGGTTTGCCCACCGTGCTGTCGAGGGCGTGCAACTGGCGATTGGCGTTGCTGACGCAAACATCGTCGAGGTCGAACAGGGAAATCTCACCCACCCCGCAACGGGCGATGGCTTCCGCCGCCCAGGAGCCAACGCCGCCCACCCCGACGATCGCCACGTGAGCGGCCCGCAAGCGGTCCAGGCCTTCGATGCCATACAAGCGGGCGATGCCAGCAAACCGCGGATCTTCTGTACTCATGACCACTACCCTTAAAACCGGCGCGCATTATAGGGGAACCGGGCGACAAGTTTTAACCTTCAGGGCATAAGTGTAAGAACTTATGTGAAAGTCGGCTGCCAAATGCCAGACACCACCCTGTCCGCTGTACGGTCAGGGAAAGCCCAGTGTAGGATGCGCGCCCTTTGGCCGTATGCCGAACGTCCCCTCGTTCCACTCCTTTTGGAACCCGAAATAGCCATGTCATCGCGTAAATTTGGACTCAACCTCGTGGTAGTGCTGGCAATCGCCGCACTGTTCACCGGTTTCTGGGCGCTGATCAACCGCCCGGTCACGACCCCCAACTGGCCTGAACAAATCTCCGGTTTTTCCTACTCGCCGTTTCAGCAAGGCCAGTTCCCACAGAAGAACCAATATCCGTCCGACGATGAAATGCGCCGCGACCTGGAGATCATGAGCAAGCTGACGGACAACATCCGCACTTACTCGGTCGACGGCAGCCTGGAAGACATCCCGAAACTGGCGGAAGAATTCGGTCTGCGAGTGACCCTGGGGATCTGGATCAGCCCGGATCAGGAGCGCAACGAGCGCGAGATCCAGCGCGCCATCGAAATCGCCAACACCTCGCGCAGCGTGGTGCGGGTGGTGGTCGGCAACGAAGCGATCTTCCGCAAGGAAATCACTGCCGAGCAGCTTAGTGTGTTGCTGGATCGGGTACGCGCTGCGGTCAAGGTACCGGTCACTACGTCCGAGCAATGGCACGTCTGGGAAGAACACCCGGAACTGGCCAAGCACGTCGACCTGATCGCCGCACACGTCCTGCCCTACTGGGAATTTATTCCGGTGGATCAGGCCGGGCAATTCGTCCTCGACCGCGCCCGCGACCTGAAGAAAATGTTCCCGAAGAAACCACTGTTGCTGTCCGAAGTGGGCTGGCCGAGCAACGGTCGCATGCGTGGCGGTGCTGATGCCTCGCCAGCGGACCAGGCGATTTACCTGCGCACCCTGGTGAACAAGCTCAACCGTCAGGGCTTCAACTACTTCGTAATCGAAGCCTTCGACCAACCCTGGAAAGCCAGCGACGAAGGTTCGGTCGGCGCCTACTGGGGCGTATTCAACGCCGCACGCCAGCAGAAATTCAACTTTGAAGGGCCGGTGGTCGCGATCCCGCAATGGCGCGTACTGGCCATCGGCTCGGTGGTACTGGCGCTGCTCTCGCTGACCTTGTTGATGATCGACGGCTCGGCCCTGCGCCAGCGCGGCCGAACCTTCCTGACCTTCATCGCGTTCCTCTGCGGATCGGTGCTGGTGTGGATCGGTTACGACTACAGCCAGCAATACAGTACCTGGTTCAGTCTCACCGTCGGCTTCCTGCTCGCCCTCGGCGCCCTCGGGGTATTTATCGTGTTGCTCACCGAGGCCCACGAGCTGGCCGAGGCGGTATGGATTCACAAACGCCGTCGGGAATTCCTGCCGGTTGAAGGGGATTCGACCTACAGGCCCAAAGTGTCGATTCATGTGCCCTGCTACAACGAGCCGCCGGAGATGGTCAAACAGACCCTCAATGCCCTGGCCAACCTCGACTATCCGGATTTCGAAGTCCTGATCATCGACAACAACACCAAGGACCCGGCCGTCTGGGAACCGGTGCAGGCTTACTGCGCGACCCTCGGCCCACGCTTCAAATTCTTCCATGTCGCGCCACTGGCCGGTTTCAAGGGCGGTGCGCTGAACTACCTGATCCCGCATACCGCCAAGGACGCCGAAGTGATCGCGGTGATCGACTCCGACTACTGCGTACATCCGAACTGGCTCAAACACATGGTGCCGCACTTCGCCGACCCGAAAATCGCCGTGGTGCAGTCACCGCAGGACTATCGCGACCAGAACGAAAGCACCTTCAAGAAGCTCTGCTACGCCGAGTACAAGGGTTTCTTCCATATCGGCATGGTCACCCGCAATGACCGCGATGCGATCATCCAGCACGGCACCATGACCATGACCCGCCGCTCAGTGCTCGAAGAGCTGGGCTGGGCCGACTGGTGCATCTGTGAAGACGCCGAGTTGGGTTTGCGGGTGTTCGAGAAAGGCCTGTCGGCGGCGTACTACCACGACAGCTACGGCAAGGGCCTGATGCCCGACACCTTTATCGACTTCAAGAAACAGCGTTTCCGCTGGGCCTACGGCGCGATCCAGATCATCAAGCGTCACACCGCCAGCCTGATCCGTGGCAAGGACACCGAGCTGACCCGTGGCCAGCGCTACCACTTCCTCGCGGGCTGGCTGCCGTGGGTGGCAGATGGCATGAACATCTTCTTCACCGTCGGCGCGCTGCTGTGGTCGGCGGCGATGATCATCGTGCCGCACCGGGTCGATCCACCGCTGCTGATCTTCGCTATCCCGCCATTGGCACTGTTCGTGTTCAAAGTCGGCAAGATCATTTTCCTCTACCGTCGCGCGGTCGGGGTCAATCTCAAGGACGCGTTCTGCGCCGCGCTGGCCGGCCTGGCGCTGTCCCATACGATTGCAAAAGCGGTGCTGTACGGGTTCTTTACCAGCAGCATTCCGTTCTTCCGCACCCCGAAAAATGCTGACAATCATGGCTTCTGGGTGGCGATTTCGGAAGCCCGCGAAGAGCTGTTCATCATGCTGCTGTTGTGGGGTGCCGCGCTGGGGATCTTCCTGGTCCAGGGCTTGCCGAGCAACGACATGCGCTTCTGGGTCACCATGCTGCTGGTGCAGTCGCTGCCGTACCTGGCGGCGCTGATCATGGCATTCCTGTCGTCGCTGCCAAAACCTGAGGTTGCCGCGCAAACCGCAGCTGCCAGCTAAATCTGCAGCGATCCACCAAACGGCGGCCAAAGGTCGCCGTTTTGCTTTAAGATAACCGCCATTTTGCGGGGCTTGGCGTGATCTCGATCCCTGTGGGAGCGGGCTTGCCCACGATAGCGGTGTAACCATCAACCTCTATGTTGGCTGACACACCGCTATCGCCAGCAGGCTCGCTCCCACAGAAGTCCGCGCCCATATTCATGATTTCCGGAGTTTTCCATGACGGCCCACGCCGACCTTTCGCCGACCCTTCAACTCGCCATCGACCTGATTCGCCGCCCGTCGGTGACGCCGCTGGATGCCGACTGCCAGAAGCAAATGATGCAGCGTCTGGGCGATGCCGGTTTCATGCTGGAGCCAATGCGCATTGAAGACGTGGATAACTTCTGGGCCACCCACGGCAGCCAGGATGGTCCGGTACTGTGCTTCGCCGGTCACACCGACGTGGTGCCGACCGGCCCGGTGGCGGCCTGGCAGATCGAGCCGTTCAACGCACTGATCGACGAACACGGCATGCTCTGCGGCCGTGGCGCCGCCGACATGAAAGGCAGCCTGGCGGCGATGACCGTGGCGGCCGAGCGCTTCGTCGCCGACTACCCCAACCACAAGGGCAAGGTCGCGTTCCTGATCACCAGCGATGAAGAAGGTCCTGCGCACCACGGCACCAAGGCCGTGGTGGAACGCCTGGTGGCCCGCAAGGAGCGCCTGGACTGGTGCATCGTTGGCGAACCGTCGAGCACAAGTCTGGTCGGCGACGTGGTCAAGAACGGTCGTCGCGGCTCCCTCGGCGCCAAGCTGACCATCCGTGGTGTGCAGGGTCACGTGGCCTACCCGCACCTGGCCAAGAACCCGATCCACCTTGCCGCCCCGGCCCTGGCCGAACTGGCCGCCGAGCACTGGGATCACGGTAACGACTTCTTCCCGCCGACCAGTTTCCAAATCTCCAACGTCAATTCCGGCACCGGCGCGACTAACGTAATCCCCGGCGAACTGGTCGCGGTGTTCAACTTCCGTTTCTCTACCGAGTCCACCGTCGAAGGCCTGCAACAGCGGGTCGCCGACATCCTCGACAAGCACGGCCTGGACTGGCATATCGACTGGGCGCTGTCCGGCCTGCCATTCCTCACCGAACCCGGCGCGCTGCTGGATGCCGTGGCGTCGAGCATCAAGGACATCACCGGTCGCGATACCCACGCTTCCACCAGCGGCGGCACCTCGGACGGGCGTTTCATCGCCACCATGGGCACCCAGGTGGTCGAGCTTGGCCCGGTCAATGCGACCATTCACCAGGTCAATGAGCGGGTCCTGGCCAGCGACCTCGATGTGCTGACCGAGATCTACTACCAGACCCTGATCAAGTTGCTCGCCTGATGCTCGCCTGCCCTATCTGCAGCGCGCCGCTGAGTGCGGTCGACAATGGCGTGGCATGCCCGGTCGGACATCGCTTCGACCGCGCCCGCCAGGGCTACCTGAACCTGTTGCCGGTGCAGCACAAGAACAGCCGCGACCCGGGCGATAACCAGGCCATGGTCGAGGCCCGCCGCGACTTTCTCAACGCCGGTCACTACGCCCCGGTTGCCCGGCGCCTGGCCGAGCTGGCCGCCGAACGGACGCCGCAACGCTGGTTGGACATTGGTTGTGGCGAGGGTTACTACACCGCGCAAATCGCCGATGCCCTGCCCGCTGCCGATGGCTACGCCCTGGATATTTCCCGCGAAGCGGTGAAACGTGCCTGCAAGCGCAACCCGCAATTGACCTGGTTGATCGCCAGCATGGCGCGCATTCCTTTGGCCGATGCCAGTTGCCAGTTCCTCGCCAGCGTGTTCAGCCCGCTCGACTGGGACGAAGCCAAGCGCTTGCTCAGCCCGGGTGGCGGCTTGATGAAAGTCGGCCCAACCAGTGGCCACCTGATGGAACTGCGCGAGCGCTTGTACGACGAAGTGCGCGAGTACACCGACGACAAGCACCTGGCATTGGTGCCGCAAGGCATGAGCCTGCAACACAGCGAGACCCTGGACTTCAAGCTGACCCTGGTCAGTCCCCAGGATCGCGCCAACCTGCTGGCCATGACCCCTCACGGCTGGCGCGCGAGTGCCGAGCGCCGGACCGCGGTCATCGAACAGGCCGAGCCGTTCGAGGTCAGTGTGTCGATGCGCTACGATTACTTCGTTCTGCAGTAACCCTTTAACCCTTGGCCTCACGCGATGACGTGAGGCCGGCAAAATCCGCGAATGGATTTTTCAGAACCCGCAGCGAGGAACATCCATGCGCCAACCGGATATCGAGATTTACCTGAAGGACGCCGACGTCGACCACAAGGCCATCGCCGCCTGGCTCGCCAAAGCGCTCGGCCCTTGCACCGACTGGGTACAGAAAGGCCAGACTTACAAGTGCTCGGCCGGCAACGTGCCCGTCACCTGGCTGCCAAAAGCTGTAGGCAAGTGGAACAGCCTGTACCTGGAAAGTGACCAGACGCCGTGGGATGACGACATCGCCTGCGCCCGCGCTGCCTTCGCCGCGCTGAACGTGGAAGTGCGCTGCGCTCCGGGAACCTGGGTCGAAGAAGAAGGTGAAGAGTCGGCTGATCGCTGGATTCGAATCAGCGCCGATGGTGAGGAAGAGATCACCTGGAAAACGGCCTGACGGAGTTGTAGGAACTGGTGCCCGCTTGCGGCTGGCTGGCGATTGATGCGCTCGGATTGCCGCCTTCGCTGGCAAGCAAGCGGGAACCCGCTCCAACAGGGCAGTGTTACAGGCCGATTACGTCTTCGGCCTGCAGGCCTTTTTGGCCGTCGACCACCGCATATTCCACCTGCTGGCCTTCGGTCAATGAACGGTGGCCTTCGCCACGAATCGCGCGGTAGTGCACAAACACATCCGCCCCGCCTTCACGCTGAATAAAGCCATAGCCCTTGGCGTCGTTGAACCACTTCACGTTGCCGGTCTCGCGCGTTGCCATCAATCAGTACTCCCGTTTTTTATTATTGAATCAGCCTGTTCTTTGACAGGCCTGATGAACATTTGCCTGCCCTCGACGGTCTGTCAAAGACAGGGTCGATAGTGGCAAACGGCCGGCCGAGTATATGACAGTCCTGAAAAGTCTCAACTCATCTTTACTTGCCTGCTTTTTTGCCGATTTTCGACGAATACGGCACACTATCGCTCCCGAGCAATTGCTCGGTTTTTTCCACTAAAGCAGCACGCCTATGACCCGCTCCCCGTTCCGCCGTCTGGTGTTTGGCGCCCTGCGCCGACTGTTGTACCTCTGGGTTCGCTCGGAAACGATCAACCAGTCGTCCTTTACCCTCAACCTCGACCGCAGTCGCCCCGTGTTCTATGTCCTGCAAAGCCCGTCGCTGACTGACCTGGCCGTGCTCGACCGCGAATGCACCAAAGCCGGCTTGCCACGGCCGGTGTTGCCGGTGTCGGTGGGTAATCTGCTGGAGCCAGCGGCGTTCTTCTACCTGACACCCGCACCCGACTGGCTCGGCCGTCAGGACAAGCGCGGTGCACCGCCGACCCTGACACGGCTGGTCAGCGCCCTGAGCCAGAACGCCGCCGAAGATGCGCAAATCATTCCGGTCAGCGTGTTCTGGGGCCAATCGCCAGACAGCGAGTCGAGCCCGTGGAAGCTGCTGTTCGCCGACAGCTGGGCAGTGACCGGGCGCCTGCGGCGGCTGATGAGCATCATGATTCTCGGGCGCAAAACCCGGGTGCAGTTCTCCGCGCCGATTCACCTGCGTGAACTGATCGAACACAACAAGGGCCACGAGCGCACCGTGCGCATGGCCCAACGCATTCTGCGCGTGCACTTCCGCAATCTGAAGACGGCGGTGATCGGGCCGGACATTTCCCACCGACGCAACCTGGTCAAAGGCCTGGTCAATCAACCGCTGGTGCGCCAGGCCATTCTCGACGAAGCCGAGCGCGAAAACATCACCCCCGAAAAAGCCAAGGCCCAGGCGCTGCGCTATGGCAACGAGATCGCCTCGGACTACACCTACACCGCCATCCGCTTTCTCGAAGTGGTGCTGAGCTGGTTCTGGAACAAGATCTACGACGGGATCAAGGTCAATCACATCGAAGGCGTGCAGAAAGTCGCACCGGGCCACGAGGTGATCTATGTGCCGTGCCATCGCAGCCATATCGACTACCTGCTGCTGTCCTATCTACTGTTCCGCAACGGCCTGACTCCGCCGCACATCGCCGCCGGGATCAACCTCAACATGCCGGTGATCGGCGGCCTGCTACGCCGTGGCGGGGCGTTTTTCATGCGCCGCACCTTCAAAGGCAACCCGCTCTACACCTCGGTGTTCAACGAGTACCTGCACACTTTGTTCACCAAGGGTTTCCCGGTGGAGTACTTCGTCGAGGGCGGCCGCTCACGCACCGGGCGCATGCTGCAGCCGAAGACCGGGATGCTGGCGATCACCCTGCGCAGCTTCCTGCGCTCCTCGCGCATGCCGATCGTGTTCGTGCCGGTGTACATCGGCTACGAGCGGGTGCTCGAAGGCCGTACCTACCTGGGCGAACTGCGCGGTGCCAGCAAGAAGAAAGAGTCGATCTTCGACATCTTCAAAGTGGTCGGCGCGCTCAAGCAGCGCTTCGGCCAGGTCGCCGTCAATTTCGGCGAGCCAATCAAGCTCGCCGAATTCCTCGACAGCGAGCAGCCGGACTGGCGTTCCCAGGACCTCGGCCCGCAGTTTCGCCCCAACTGGCTCAACGAAACCACCCATCGCCTGGGCGAACGCGTGGCGCGCCACCTCAACGAAGCCGCGGCGATCAACCCGGTCAACCTGGTCGCTCTGGCGCTGCTGTCCACCAGCCGCCTGGCCCTGGATGATCGAGCCATGGCAAGGGTCCTCGACCTGTACCTGGCGCTGTTGCGGCGCGTGCCTTATTCGCCGCACACCACCTTGCCGGAAGGTGACGGCCGCGCGCTGATCGAGCACGTCAAGGACATGGACCTGCTCTCCGAGCAGAGCGATGCGCTGGGCAAGATTCTCTATCTGGACGAACAGAACGCCGTCCTGATGACCTATTACCGCAACAACGTCCTGCACATCTTCGCCTTGCCGGCGTTGTTGGCGAGCTTCTTCCAGAGCGCCTCGCGGATGAGCCGCGAACAGATCCTTCGCTACAGCCGTGCGCTCTATCCGTACCTGCAATCGGAGTTATTCATCCGCTGGTCGCTGGACGAACTGGACGCGGTGATCGATCAATGGCTCGAAGCCTTCGTCGAACAGGGCCTGCTGCGTTTCGAGAACAACGTTTACCTGCGACCGGCGCCGAGCTCACGGCATTTCGTACTGCTGACCCTGCTGTCCAAGAGCATCGCCCAGACCCTGCAGCGCTTCTACATGGCCATCTCGCTGCTGCTCAACAGCGGCCAGAACACCCTCAGCGCCGAAGAACTGGAAGACCTGTGCACGGTCATGGCCCAGCGCCTGTCGATCCTGCACGGCCTGAACGCTCCGGAGTTTTTCGACAAGAGCCTGTTCCGGCACTTTATCCAGACCTTGCTTGACCTTGATGTGTTGCGCCGCGATGAAGCCGGCAAACTCAGCCACCACGAGTTGCTCGGTGAGTTGGCTGAGGGTGCGGCCAAGCGCGTATTGCCGGCGGAGATTCGCCTGTCGATCCGTCAGGTGGCGTTGCATCGCAGCGAAGATGCCGCAGATCAACCGATGCCCGCGCAAACCCTCTGATTTGTTCAAGGCGCCAGTCTGTTTCTGGCGCCGCCGATACGGAGTACTCCGATGAAAAAACTGACCCTGCTCGCCGCCGCTACCCTGCTCAGCGCCTGCCAGTCGACCACACCAACCGGTAAAGCCAGCCTCGACGGCGAGGTGTTTTACCTGCAGCGCATCGCCCTGCCGCCAACTGCGACCCTGAGTGTCAGCCTGCAAGACGTGTCCCTGGCCGATGCGCCGGCACAGGTGATTGACGAACAGAAAGGCCAAGTCCAGGGCCAGGTCCCGCTGAAATTCCACCTCAGCTATGACCCGCAGCAAATACAACCTGGGCACCGTTACTCGGTGAGCGCGCGGATCGAGAACGACGGCAAACTGTTGTTCATCACCACCGAACATCACGCCGTGCAACTGGACGGCAGCGACCCGCAACCGATGAAAGTTCGCGTCGACGCTGTTCGCTGAGTATTAACCGTCAGATGATAGGAGCCCGCGGGTGGGCTCCTACTTCCATTCGGCCTGGATGTTCGCCGCATCCCGTAGGAAGAACACCCACTCGCGCCCCATCTTTCTCTTTTCAAATACCTTGAGTTCGACCAGACCATTAAGGGTGCTGGCCGCGGTGTTGTAGGAGCAATCCAGGTTCTCCTTGACGTTGACCGCAGTGAACTCCTTGGCCATGCCACTCTTCGCTACCTGGACCAGCGTGCGTTGTTTATCGCTCAACTGTTTGAACAACCCGGACTCCTCCAGCCAATGGTTAAAGCCCTTGGCGTATTCCAGGCTGTTGCGGTACGCCGCCGTAAACTCGGTGACGGCCCTTAGAATCACCGAACACTGGTAGTCGATGAAATAAGTGAGGTCCAGGCCATCGCTTTCGCTGTACAGATAGGACCGGCCATATTTCACCGGGGCATTGCGCAGCAGAATGCTGATGGCAATGTAGCGAAACGCCGAAAAATCATGCTTGAACATCAGCCAGTAAAACAACGCTCGTGCCACTCGGCCATTGCCATCGCGGAATGGATGCTCGTAGCCAATCGCAAAATGCAGGGCAATGGCCCTGATCAGCGGGTGCACATAGTCACCGTGAAGCGGATCGTTTTGCGCCTGATTGATCCAGTTACTCAAACGCTCCAGCCGCGCGCCGAGGCCGGACGCCGGTGGCGGCGTATGCACGGTATTGCCTTGGGCATCCTGCACCACGACCTGATCGTTGCTGCGGAACTGGCCAGGTGAATATTGCCCGTCATCGATACCCTCCACTCCGACACCATGCAGTTGCCGAATCAGTCCGAGACTCAATGGCTCATCGCGCTTTTCCCAGGCCAACAGCATCATCTTGTAGTTGCCGATGACCATCCGCTCATCCGACGAGCGTGGCAGGCGGTTACGCTTGAGCATGTCCTTGGCCACCCGTGTGGTGGTCGCCGCCCCTTCCAACTGACTGCTGCTGATGGCCTCATCTTCGATCAGGTCATTGAGCAGGTAACTGAAATGCGCCGTCTCACCGATGTGATGGGTCATATATTCCAGGGCGGCAGTGGTTGCCTGGCGGTCCACCGCCGACAGGGTTTTGTGTGCCAGCGGCGTAAGCACGAACTGCCCCCAGCGCGTCGGTTCTCCTACGGGCAACAAGCTTACGTACTGCGCGGCGCGGGCCTTTTTCACCAAGGCCCAGCACAAGGTTGTATCCAGGCCCGGGGCCCAGCGGTAACGCAGATCATCGAACGGCAAATATCGCCCCTGATCATCCAGCGGCTTGAGCAAGGCCAGGTACTCGGCAAGCTTTTCCTTGTGGGGAGAGCGCGCGAGTCTATCCAGCACATGGGGGTCGATGGTGGGAGGGCTTTTGATCATCGCTGTCTCAAAATCAGCTAAAACTGAGACAGCAGTACAGCACACGAGGCCCCTTGTCTCAATATTTGCCAATATTGAGACAAGGATTACCGACGAACCCTACTCCTTCCTGATCCTGAACCACGCCGCATACAGCGCCGGCAGGAACAGCAGGGTCAGCGCCGTGGCGACAATCAGCCCGCCCATGATCGCCACCGCCATCGGCCCGAAGAACACGCTGCGCGACAAGGGAATCATCGCCAGTACCGCCGCGAGTGCAGTCAGCACGATGGGCCGGAAGCGCCGCACCGTGGCTTCGATGATTGCCTGCCAGGGTTTCAGGCCGGCGCGGATGTCCTGTTCGATCTGGTCCACCAAGATCACCGAGTTGCGCATGATCATCCCCGACAGGGCGATGGTGCCGAGCATGGCCACGAAGCCGAACGGCTGGCGGAACACCATCAGGAACAGCGTCACGCCAATCAACCCCAGCGGCGCGGTGAGGAACACCATGGCCGTGCGCGAGAAGCTGCGCAGCTGCACCATCAGCAAAGTCAGGACGACCACGATGAACAACGGCACGCCGGCCTTCACCGAATCCTGGCCACGGGTAGAGTCTTCCACCGTACCGCCAACATCCAGCAAATAGCCATCCGGCAATTCGGCACGGATTGGCTCCAGGGTCGGAAGGATCTGCTTGACCAGGGTTGCCGGTTGCTCCTTGCCATAGATGTCGGCGCGCACTGTCACGTTGGGCAGGCGGTTACGGTGCCAGATGATGCCCTCCTCGAAGCCGTATTCCAGGGTCGCGACCTGGGACAGGGCCACGCTCCTGCCGTTATCGGTCGGCACCGCCAGGCTCGACAGCCGCGACAGCTCAGTGCGCTCGTGCACCGTGCCGCGCAGGAGGATTTCGATCAACTCGTTGTCCTCGCGGTACTGACTGACAGTGGAGCCGGTCAGCGAGCTTTGCAGGAACTTCGACAGGTTGGCGGTGCTTACGCCCAACGCCCGGGCGCGGTCCTGATCGATGTTCAGGTAGACCACCTTGCTCGGTTCTTCCCAGTCCAGGTGCACGTTGACCACATGCGGGTTCTCACGGACCTTGGCCGCTACCTTGCGCGCCAGTGCGCGGACTTCCTCGATGTGTTCGCCGGTGACTCGGAACTGCACCGGATAGCCCACAGGCGGCCCGTTTTCCAGGCGCGTGACCCGCGAACGCAAAGTCGGGAACTGCTGGTTAAGGGTCTCGATCAGCCAGGTGCGCAGGGTCTCGCGCTCTTCGATGGTATTGGCCAACACGACAAACTGGGCAAAGCTGGCCGCCGGCAATTGCTGGTCCAGCGGCAGGTAGAAGCGCGGCGAACCGGTGCCGACGTAGGCCACATAGTTTTCAATGCCAGCGCGCTCCTTGAGCATCGCCTCCAAACGCTTGACATCATCCGTGGTGTTGCTCAGCGAGGCGCCTTCGGCCAGTTTCAGGTCGACCATTAATTCCAGGCGACCAGAGGCCGGGAAAAACTGCTGCGGGACAAACCGGAAGAGCACCACCGAGGCCACGAAGAGCATGAGGGTCAAGGTAATCACCGTTTTACGCCGACGCACGCACCACTCCACCAGCCGGCGCACTCGCTGGTAAAACGGCGTGGCGTAAGGATCCGGCTGCCCGGCGCCATGCTTGGCGGCGTGGATTTTCGCCAGATCCGGCAGCAGCTTCTCGCCCAGGTACGGCACGAACAGCACCGCCGCCACCCAGGAGGCCAGCAGGGCGATGGTCACCACCTGGAAGATCGAACGGGTGTATTCGCCGGTGCCCGATTGCGCGGTGGCGATCGGCAAGAAACCGGCGGCAGTGATCAGGGTACCGGTGAGCATCGGGAAGGCGGTGCTGGTCCAGGCATAGCTGGCCGCCTTGATCCGGTCAAAACCCTGCTCCATCTTGATCGCCATCATTTCCACGGCAATGATCGCGTCGTCCACCAGCAGCCCAAGGGCCAGCACCAGGGCGCCCAGGGAAATCTTGTGCAGGCCGATGCCCAGGTAATACATGCAGGCGAAGGTCATCGCCAACACCAACGGAATCGACAGCGCGACCACCATGCCAGTGCGCACGCCGAGGGAGAAGAAACTCACCAACAGGACGATCGCCAACGCCTCGACCAATACTCGGACAAACTCGCCCACACCGGTTTTCACCGCCGCTGGCTGGTCGGAGACCTTGCGCAACTGCATGCCCGCCGGCAGGTTGTTCTGGATGCGCTCGAACTCCGCCTCCAGGGCCTTGCCGAGCACCAGAATGTCGCCACCGTCCTTCATCGCCACAGCCAGGCCGATGGCATCTTCAGCCATGAAGCGCATGCGCGGTGCCGGCGGATCGTTGAAGCCACGGCGCACATCGGCGACGTCGCCAATACGGAAGGTGCGATCGCCTACGCGAATCGGGAATTGCTGGATCTGTTCAACCGACTGGAAGTTACCCGACACCCGCAGTTGCAAGCGTTCGCTGCCGGTCTCGAAAAAGCCGGCATTGGACAGCGCGTTCTGTTCTTCCAGTGCCTGCTGGACCGCAGCCAGCGGCAGCCCAAGGGTCGCCAGCTTGAGGTTGGACAGCTCGATCCAGATCTTCTCGTCCTGCACCCCGAGCAGTTCGACCTTGCCGACATCTTTGACCCGTTGCAGCTGGATCTGGATGCGATCGGCGTAGTCCTTGAGCACTGCGTAATCAAACCCTTCACCAGTCAGCGCATAGATATTGCCGAAGGTGGTGCCGAATTCGTCGTTGAAAAACGGCCCCTGGATGCCCGGTGGCAGGGTCTGGCGGATGTCGCTGACCTTCTTGCGCACCTGGTACCACAGCTCGGGAATCTCCACCGAGTGCATCGAGTCGCGGGCAATGAACGTGACCTGGGATTCACCGGGACGCGAGAACGAAACGATGCGCTCGTATTCACCGGTCTCCATCAGTTTCTTTTCAATACGCTCGGTGACCTGCCGCGAGACCTCCTGGGCCGTTGCGCCCGGCCAATTGGTTTTGATCACCATGGCCTTGAAGGTGAAGGGCGGATCTTCGCTCTGCCCCAACTTGGTGTACGACAAGGTGCCGACGACCGCCAGCAGAATCATCAGGAACAGTACGATCTGGCGATTACGCAGCGCCCAGGCGGAAAGATTGAAACCCATCGGGCATTACTCCTTGGCCGCCACATCGACCGTGCGGTTGGCGCGATCCACCGGACGCACTTTCTGGCCGTCGAGCAGTACATGCACGCCGGCTGCCACTACCCAATCATTGGCACTCAAGCCTTCGAGCACCGGCACGGTTTTTTCACCGAAGGCACCGACCCGGACCGGGGCTTTTTTCAGGGTGTTATCAGGGCCGACGATCCAGACGTAGGTCGCACCGTTCTCGGCAGTGAGTGCCGAGAGCGGCACCGAAAGCGCCATCGCCTGAGCGTTTTCAATGAACACCCGGGCACTCTGTCCCAGTTCCGCCGGCACCTTGCCGGCAGTGAACGCAATGCGAGCGGCAAAGGTCCGTGATTTTGGATCGGCCGCCGGCGACAACTCACGAAGGGTGCCTGCCAGGCGTTGATCAGGCTGGGTCCAGAGTTCAACAGTGACTGGCTGACCGACTTTGAAGCGGCCGAAGTTCTGCTCCGGCAGGCTGATCAGCACTTCGCGCTCACCGTCAGCGGCCAGGGTGAACACCGTTTGCCCAGCGGCCACCACTTGCCCGACTTCTGCCGCACGCTTGGCGACCACGCCGTCCTGTGGCGCCCGCAGGATCGCGTAGCTGGCCTGATTGTTGGCCACGTCAAATTCCGCCTTGATCTGCTTGAGACGTGCTTCACCTGAACGGTAGAGGTTTTCCGCATTGTCGTACTGCGAACGGCTGACCATCTGACGTTCCATCAGGGTCTTGTAGCGATCGCGTTCGGCGCGTACCAGATTGAGGTTGGCGGTGGCTGCGGTGACCTGGGCACGGGTCGCGTCCAGTTGCAGGCGCACGTCCTCGGGATCGAGTTCGGCCAATGGCTGATTGGCCTTGACCCGCTCGCCCTCATCGACCAGTCGTCGGCTGACTTTACCGGCAATGCGAAAGGCCAGGTCGGGCTCGAAGCGAGCGCGAACTTCACCGGGGTAGCTCTCCAGCGACTGCGCCGAAGGCTCTGGCTGAACCACCATGGCCGGACGCACGGTGGCTTGTACCGGCTCTTCCTGACCACATGCCGTTAACAGAAAGGCCAGGCTGACTGGCAACGCGAGGGGCAAGGCATAGCGGAACATGGTGAACGACCTTTCGCTAATAGTGCTTGGAATATTTATACTGGCCAGTATGTTATTAATAGCAAACTCACCAGTCCAGTATTAAAAGCGAAAAATGTCCGACAATCTTTCTTCACAAAACGGCCCCGGCCGCCCCAAAGATCTCGCAAAGCGCGAGGCAATCCTTGAAGCGGCAAAGCGCCTGTTTCTGAGTAATGGTTACGCGAGCACCAGCATGGACGCGGTGGCGGCTGAGGCCGGCGTATCGAAACTGACGGTCTACAGTCATTTCAACGACAAGGAGACACTGTTTTCCGCCGCCGTCATCGCCAAATGCGAAGAGCAATTGCCTACCTTGTTCTTCGAATTGCCCGACGGCATGTCGGTGGAAAATGTATTACTGAACATTGCCAGAGGCTTTCATCAACTGATCAACAGCGATGAGTCCGTCAATCTGCATCGCCTGATCATGGCCCTCGGCAGCCAGGACCCCAAGCTCTCGCAGATCTTTTTCGAAGCCGGTCCCGAGCGGATGTTGCAGGGCATGGAGCGCTTGCTGGGCAAGATCGACCAGTTGGGCGCCTTGAGCATCGACAAACCACGCAACGCCGCAGAGCACTTTTTCTGCCTGCTCAAGGGCGCCGGCAATTTCCGCCTGCTCTACGGCTGCGGCGAGCCGCTGACCGGCGAAGCGGCCGAGGCGCATGTGCGGGAAGTGGTGGAGTTGTTCATGCGGGCGTTTGCCCGCAGGCACTAGCGGCAAGCTCAGGGCTTAAGAGCTTTCTTGGGATAAATATCGTAGCGGCTGGACTTGCCATCCAGCGCGTGACTCGGCTTCGGCCCTTCGATGCAGGGTGCCTTGCGCGGGCGTTTGACCACCACGCGGTGAGTGGCCAGCGCCAGGGCGGCGGCGAGCAGCGCCGGGGCGTCCGGATCGTCACCGACCAGGGGCCGGAACAGGCGCATTTCCTTCTTCACCAGTGCAGTTTTCTCGCGGTGCGGGAACATCGGGTCGAGGTAGATCACCTGCGGCGGTTCGCCCTCCCAGTTGCGCATCAACTCGATCGAATTACCCTTGAGCAACCGCATGCGCGCAACGATCGGCGCCACCTCGAAATCTTCCGCCGCACGGGCCAGGCCGTCTTCGAGCAAGGCGCCGATCAGTGGTTGGCGTTCGATCAGGCTCATTTCGCAGCCCAGGCTGGCCAGCACGAAGCCGTCCTTGCCCAAGCCTGCCGTGGCATCCAGCACCCGAGGCCGCACACCTTGGGCGATACCCACCGCCTTGGCAATCATTTGCCCGCTGCCGCCGCCGTACAGTCGGCGATGAGCTGCGCCGCCCTCGACGAAGTCGACCCGCACCGGCCCCGGCGCATCCGGCCCCAGTTGCTGCAACTGCAAGCCTTGCTCGCCCACTTGCAAGGCGAACTCGGCATCTTCCAGGTGCAGCGGCAGGCCCAGGCGCTCGGCCCACTGCTCGGCTTGGGTGCGGTAGGCATCGGCCAGGGCCTGGACAATGATGCGGCTGGCCGCGGGTTGTTCACTCATCAGAAATCACACTCGAAAAAATCAAGGATCGGCAAAAGCGGCCGATAACCAAACTATCGAGCATTTTGCCAGAGCTGAGCGTCGACCGAGAACCATGTCAGACCTTCAACGCGTCCCCGCAGGCTTTATTACGCCTTATCGCGAATACAGCCGTCACAACACCCAGACACTGAGCGGCGTCAGCAGCCACCTGTGGCAAGATTTCTTTGCCCGGGCGCTGGCCGATCAGTTGGGTGACGGGGCCCCGCCGCCAGGCACCTTGCAGCCCGTAGTGGTCGATGGTCCGGACGAGCCAGCAGGCGGTTCCGAGTTGCTGGCGGAGATCGTCACTCAGCGCGCCTGCGCGATCGTCGACACCGAAATCCGTCCACCCGAGCCGTTGTTCCTGCCGATCGCCGAATTCGAGATGGACCTGGCCGACAAGCCCGCGCCCGCCTTCGCCGCTGAAGAGCTGGTGGCCCAGCAGGCGCAACAGGATTTCGACAGCGAATGGCTGCGCCCGCTGGTCCTCACTGCCGGTCAACCGCTGCCCACCCCAGGCCCCGCGCCGCAACCGCGCCCGTTGTTCCTGCCGATTGCCGAATTCGAGCTGGACCTGCTGGACCCACCTGCCCCGCCGTATCCGCCGCAAGAGCTGGTGGATCAACAGCAAGACCTGGACTACGACCTGCACTGGGCGCGTCCGATCGTCCTGCAGAACCTGCGCATCGCCGCCTAAGACTCAGCGACAGACCCACCAGCGGCCCACGTCCAGATGAAAATGGTTGCGGTGCGCCGCGTTGTAGTCCGGGCTCAACACCACATTGAACATCGCGCAGGCATCGTCGCGGACCTGGCGCAGGAATCGTGCGTCGTCGTTATCTTTGGGCCAATCGCGCAGCACATTGATGCTGCG
Source organism: Pseudomonas fluorescens (assembly GCF_019212185.1). Classification (NCBI taxonomy): domain Bacteria; kingdom Pseudomonadati; phylum Pseudomonadota; class Gammaproteobacteria; order Pseudomonadales; family Pseudomonadaceae; genus Pseudomonas; species Pseudomonas fluorescens. Next base: position 1,363,573 of record NZ_CP078138.1, on the reverse strand, counting down.
GCCATCAGCCAGACGAAAACCGGCGATATCCAGGGCGCTGGCACTCGCATGCTGACTGCGCGCGGCTTTTTCCCGGCCATAGATATTGCGACACGCAAAGCTACCCAGATGATCGACCCGCGTCACCGCCTGGCCATAGACCTGCTGCGCCGCCGGCTGCAGGGCATGCCGCTCGAACAGGGCGAAGGCCACGGCCAAGGGGCAACTGGCGAGGAAGCTGCTGCTCAGGCCAACTTCGGCACCCTGTACCCGTACCACGTTGGACAATGGACACGCGACGTTCACCGGGCTGTCGGCCTGGCGACTGACTTTCAGCCCCGAGGTAGCCAGTGCCTGATCGCAAAGCATCGGGTTGTCGCGCAACTGGGCGAGCTTGTAGCGAGTCAGCAGGTTCGGCGTCGTGTGCACATCCAGCGGCGCCCAAGGGTTCCAGGCTGACGGAACAATCAACCAGCCACGCCAGACGCTGAGTAGCAGCCCTCCCAGCAAGACAACCAGCAGCGCCAGCACTTTCACCCAACATCCCCTTGGATCGCGTCCATCAGCCCTTGAACAGTTGATTGGCCTGGGCAAACGGCATCGAGCGCTCAGTGAAGCCAAAAGTGCCGTGATCGCGGATTTCCTGGGCGGCGCGGAAGAACTCGCCATAAGCCGCCAGGGCCATCGCCGAACCGACACTGATGCGCTTGACGCCCATCTCTGCGAGTTGCGCCACCGTCAGCTTGAGCCCGCCCGACATCAACACGTTGACCGGTTTCGGCGCCACGGCACGCACCACCGCCAGCACTTCCTCGGCATTGCGCAGGCCCGGGGCATACAACACATCGGCGCCGGCCTCGGCAAATGCCTGCAGGCGGCGAATGGTGTCGGCCAGGTCGGGTTTGCCATGCAGGTAATTTTCGGCGCGGGCGGTCAGGATGAACGGGAATGGCAGGCTGCGCGCCGCCGCGACCGCCGCTTCGATCCGCGCCACGGCGTGTTCGAAGCAATAGATCGGCCCTTCTTCGCGGCCGGTGGCATCTTCAATCGAGCCACCCACGGCACCGGCCCCAGCGGCAGCCAGCAGGCTGGCGGCGGATTGTTTCGGGTCGTCGGCGAAACCGTTTTCCAGGTCCACGGCCACAGGCAGGTCGCTGGCGGCAACAATTGCGCGGACGTTGGCCAGGGTATCGTCGAGTTTCAGCGCACCATCGGCGCGGGCCATGGAAAAGGCGCAGCCGGCGCTGGTGGTTGCCAACGCCTGGTACCCCAGGCTGGCGAGCATTTTCGCCGAGCCGGCATCCCATGGATTGGGAATCACAAACACCCCGGCACCTTCGTGCAGGGCTTTGAACGCATGGGCTTTGCGAGTTTGCGCATCCATAGATGGGCTCCTTGGCGATGGGTGTGAGCCGTCGTCAGAGCAATCCAAGCTGCACGGCGGCGGGCTCTCTGTATAACTCAGGCAGCGCCGGCAAGCCAGGTAAACGCAGCATCAGCCGCTGATGAAAGCGTTGCGCCAAGGCTGCCGCCAAACGGTTATCCGCGGTATGCAGGAAGACGTAGGGGGTGCGACCCTCCTCGATCCACAGGGCGATTTTCTCCACCCAGGGCGTAAGAAACGGCTCGTTAGCTTCGAGCTCCGGATGACCAATGAAGCGCACCTGAGGGAACTGAGTAAAGGCCGCCGGCCGGGTCGGCACATTGGGCTTTTTATCCTGCGCATGCAAAATCGCAGCCTCGGTCGAAGTGCAACTGAACAGCGCCCGCGGGTCCAGGCAGATGCGCTCCACGCCACGGTCGCGCAACAGCCGGTTGAGCATGCGTTCGGCATCGCCCTTGGCAAAGAAGTCTCGATGCCGCACCTCGACCGCCAGCGGGCACTGCAGGCCATCGATAAAGCCGGCGAGTTCGGCCAGGCGTTGCGGGGTGAAGGCTTTGGACAGCTGCAACCAGTACGGCGCAACTCTGTCGCCTAAAGGGCTAAGCAACTGCACGAAGGTCTCGGCTGCGGTCAGTTGCTCGCGCAGGTCACCGCCGTGGCTGATATCGCCGGGAAACTTGGCAGTGAAGCGAAAATGCTCGGGCATGATCTGCGCCCAGCGCTCCACGGTTGCCGGGGCGGGACGGGCATAGAAGGTGGTGTTGCCCTCCACCGCGTTGAACACCTGCGAATACAGTTCGAGGTATTGGTTGGCGCGCGCGTCTTGCGGGTACAGGTACTCGCGCCAGGCGTTTTCGCTCCAGGACGGGCAACCGAGGAAATAAGGCAGTGACATCAGATGTACAGGTCGAGCCCCAGCACTTCCATATCCCAATCGACGAAAGCGGCGGTACTCAGGTAGCTGGCCAGGGCCAGCGATGCATTGCGGTCCATGGCCCGGTGATACAGCAGGTCTTGCTGGCGTGCCGGAAGATGGCTGGTGCGTTGCTCGGCACGCGCGGCCATTTGCTCTTCGGAGGGGATTTGCAACTCGCCGTCTTCGTCGATGACCGACTCGTCCACCGTCGCCCGGCCTTTGCGAGGCTTACGCGAAATGGGGTACGACTGCGAGGGAAATCCGTCTATGCGCATGAGAGCGTGCCTGTCATCAATGATGGCAATTTAGCGGCACTTGCAGAGGTGCGCAAACAGCCAAGTGATAACTAGAACACATAAAAGGCAAAAGGTTTAAAAGGCTGAAGGAAAACAGACGATTGGCGGGGTTATCGGCCACCGATCACCATTTGATCGACCACAAAACCCTGTAGGAGAGAGCTTGCTCCTACAGGGGTACAAGCAATATTTATCTAGCCTTCGGCGTCGCCACTTTATCGCGCAGGTAGACTGGTTGCGCTTGATCGGCGGCAACGGCTTCGCCGCGTTCCCAAGCGAACCGGGCAAGGCTCAGCAGGTCCTCGGCGTGGGGCAACATGCCCGCGTCCTGGCCGCTGGGCGCAACGCCAATGCGTTCGCCATAACCCCAGCCCGTGCCCGCGCCAAACCACTCGCCCGTGGCATCGACCGGCAAGGCCGCGACTTCTGGCGGTAGCACCGCTTCGGCACCCACCAGGCGCATTTCCCCGGCGGTCTCGCGGTAGCAACCCCAATAGACTTCGTCCATCCGCGCATCGATGGCAGCCGCCACCTGCGTCGCAGCATGCTCACGCAATGCACGCTGCGCCAGTACTGCCAGGTTGGACACCGGCAACACCGGGCGATCGAGGGCAAACGCCAGACCCTGGACCACGCCTATGGCAATTCGCACACCGGTGAATGCGCCTGGACCACGGCCGAAGGCAATCGCATCAACGGCCTGCAAGGTTGTGCCGGCATCCGCCAGCAACTGCTGGATCATCGGCAACAGCTTCTGCGCATGCAGGCGCGGGATCACCTCGTAATGGCTCGTCACTTTACCGTCATGCAGCAAGGCAACGGAGCAAGCTTCAGTCGCGGTGTCCAGGGCCAGCAAGGTGCTCATCGATGTTTCCGTCAGGCAGTAGAAAAAAGTCCGTCAGTATAAACAACAACGGCCCGCAAGCGGGCCGTTGAAGACAAAGCAAATCAGCTTTATCAGCTCAGCGCTTCCAGCACTTTGCCGGTGATGGCTTCAACCGAGCCAACGCCTGCAATGTGGCTGTACTTCGGCTTGCCCTGGGCAGCCGACAGCTTCTGGTAGAAGTCCACCAGCGGCTTGGTCTGCGAGTGGTAGACCGACAGGCGATGACGCACGGTTTCTTCGGTGTCGTCCTTGCGCTGCACCAGCTCCTCACCGGTGATGTCGTCCTTGCCAGCCAGTTTTGGCGGGTTGTAGACGGTGTGGTACACGCGGCCGCTGGCTTCGTGAACACGGCGACCGGCGATACGCTGGACGATTTCTTCATCGTCTACAGCGATTTCGACCACGTGGTCCAGCTCGACGCCTTCAGTCACCAGGGCTTCAGCCTGCGGAATGGTGCGCGGGAAGCCGTCGAACAGGAAACCGTTGACGCAGTCCGGCTGAGCAATACGGTCCTTGACCAGGGCGATGATCAGGTCGTCGGAGACCAGGCCGCCGGCATCCATGATGCCTTTGGCCTTGATGCCCAGCTCGGTGCCAGCCTTGACCGCCGCACGCAGCATGTCGCCGGTGGAAATCTGTGGAATGGCGAATTTTTCGGTGATGAACTTGGCCTGAGTACCTTTACCGGCTCCGGGAGCTCCCAGCAGAATGACGCGCATCGATGTGCTCCTCAATTTCTTATTTATAAACAATCGGATTCGCCGCACGGGGCCAATCCTGGAATAGGGTCGTGGGCCGCCCAAACGGCCAAAGGCTGATCAAGATACACAGCAGGCACGGCCCACACAAGCCGCCGAAAGTCGGAAGAACCCGCGCCTGTGGTGCCGTTGCGACGAGGTATTCCAAGTCGCAACCCCATAACAAAGTGTCGCCTGGCCGTCGACAACAACCCTCCTCGCTCGCCCTGAAAAGGGACGAAAACGTTCACTGACGACGGCGCAAACGCCTCAGCCGGTATTACGTAAACCAGCGGCAATTCCCGCCACAGACACCAGCAGCGCCTGTTCTACCGGGCTGCCTTGCGCCACCTCCTGTTGCCGCGAACGCGCCAGCAACTCCGCCTGCAATAGATGAAGAGGGTCCAGGTAGGTGTTGCGTAAACGGATGAACTCCAGGGTAGCCGGGCTATGGGCGAGCAACTGCGACTGGCCAGTCAGGCCCAGCACCACCGCGCAGGCCTGCGACAATAGGTCGCGTAAATGCGCACCCAACGGCAGCAGATCCGCCTCCACCAGACGCTCGTCGTAAGACCGGGCGATGTCCGTGTCGGCCTTGGCCAGCACCATCTCCAGCATGTCGATACGGGTGCGGAAGAACGGCCATTGCTCGCGCATCTGTGCCAACAGCTCACCCTCGCCGCGTGCCAGGGCATTGCTCAGCGCCGCTTCCCAGCCGAGCCAGGCCGGCAACATCAGGCGCGTCTGGGTCCAGCCGAAGATCCACGGGATAGCTCGCAGGCTTTCAATACCACCAGCGCGACGCTTGGCCGGCCGGCTGCCCAGCGGCAGACGCCCCAGTTCCTGCTCAGGCGTGGATTGGCGGAAGTACTCGACGAATTGCGGATTTTCCCGCACCACCGCACGATAGGCGCTGACACCATCGGCCGCCAATTCATCCATCAGATGACGCCACTCGGGGGTTGGTGGCGGCGGCGGCAGGAGCGTCGCTTCGAGGACAGCCGCCAGGTACAGGTTAAGGTTCTGCTCGGCGATGTCCGGTAGGCCGAACTTGAAGCGAATCATCTCGCCCTGCTCGGTGGTGCGGAAGCGTCCGGCCACCGAACCCGGTGGCTGCGAGAGAATGGCCGCGTGAGCCGGACCACCGCCACGCCCCACCGTGCCGCCGCGACCATGGAATAGCAGCAATTCGACCTGCTGCTCGCGACAGATGTCCACCAGCCGCTCTTGCGCTCGATACTGCGCCCAGGCGGCGGCCGTGGTGCCGGCGTCCTTGGCCGAGTCGGAATAGCCAATCATCACTTCCTGCGGGCCCTGCAGGCGTGCGCGATAGCCCGGCAGCAGCAACAGCTTCTCGATCACCGGCCCGGCATTGTCGAGGTCAGCCAGGGTTTCGAACAGCGGCACCACGCGCATCGGCCGCAGCACCCCGGACTCCTTGAGCAGCAGTTGCACCGCCAACACATCAGAGGCGGCACCGGCCATCGAAATCACATAGGAGCCCAGCGAGGCCCCCGGTGCTGCAGCCACTTCACGACAGGTAGCAAGGACCTCGGCGGTATCGGCCGAAGGCTTGAAATGCGTCGGCAACAGCGGCCGGCGATTGTTCAACTCCGCCATCAGAAAGCGAATGCGCGCCTCCTCGTCCCAGTCTTCATAACGACCCAGGCCGAGATAGTCGGTGATTTCAGTCATGGCCGAAGCGTGACGCGAGGCGTCCTGACGCACGTCCAGGCGCACCAGGAACAGGCCGAAGGTCACCGCGCGGCGCAGGCAATCGAGCAACGGCCCATCGGCGATCACGCCCATGCCGCACTCATGCAGCGACTGGTAGCACAGCTCCAGCGGATCCAGCAGTTCGCGGTTGTTGTGCAGCACTTGAGCGGGTGCCGGGGTCGTTGCGGCCAAGGAGGCCTGAGCCCATTGGCGGGTCGCGCGCAGGCGGTCGCGCAGTTGCTTTAGCACGGCACGGTAAGGTTCGGCGCTGTCGCCAGCCTGGGCACGTAAGGCCGCACTGGCCTGCTGCATCGACAGGTCGGCGGCCAATTGATCGACGTCACGCAGGTACAGGTCCGCCGCCATCCAGCGCGCCAGCAACAGCACTTCACGGGTCACCGCGGCGGTGACGTTGGGGTTACCGTCACGGTCGCCACCCATCCACGAGGCGAAACGGATCGGCGCGGCTTCCAGCGGCAGACGCAAGCCGGTGGCGGCCTGCAGCGCCTGGTCGGCCTTGCGCAGGTAATTGGGAATCGCCTGCCACAGCGAGTGCTCGATGACCGCGAAGCCCCACTTGGCTTCATCCACCGGGGTGGGTCGGGTCCGGCGGATTTCCTCGGTGTGCCAGGCCTCGGCGATCAGCCGCTGCAAGCGCTGCTGGATCTGTTCACGCTCGGCGCTGGTGAGGTCGCGGTGATCTTGCGCGGCGAGTTGCGCAGCGATCGCGTCGTACTTCTGGATCAGCGTGCGACGCGCCACTTCGGTGGGATGCGCGGTCAGCACCAGTTCGATTTCCAGGCGGCCCAACTGTCGCGCCAGCGCCTCGGCGCCATGGCCTTCGGCACGCAGCCGGGCCAGCAGTTCGGGCAATACCCGCGCCTCGAACGGTGCCGGTTGCGACTCGTCGCGCCGATGAATCAACTGGTACTGCTCGGCGATGTTCGCCAGGTTGAGGAATTGATTGAACGCCCGTGCCACAGGCAGCAATTCGTCTTCGCTCAGCTGGTTGAGGCTGGCACTCAGCTCCGCGTCCATCGAGCCCCTGCGGTCAGCCTTGGCACCCTTGCGAATCTGCTCGATCTTGTCGAGAAATCCTTCCCCGTACTGCTCGCGAATGGTGTTGCCCAACAGCTCACCCAAGAGGTGAACATCTTCGCGCAAGCGTGCATCAATATCGGTCATCAGCAGTTCTCCAGCGAATGGCGGTCAGCTCTGAAGCGAACCCCAAGAGTGCCGCCCACAGACGGTTCTTACAAGCAGGCGACGAACTGACAGTAAACCTTCGCGGTTACGACTAGTCTCATGAGTAAGCCGCACAAAGGCTTGCACCGGCCACGGCCGGACATTCATCTCAACCTGTCACGAGCAGGTGCCTATTGAGGTCATTATGAAAATCCGTGAACTGGCCCAGCATTGGGAAGAAACTGCCAAAGGCCGCTTGACCAAGACCGGCTACACCATTCACCTGGACGTCGAAGCCGCTGCCCGCCTGGCTGCCCTCAGTGACATGTACCCCAAGCGCCACCCCGAGGAACTGCTCGGCGAACTGATCGGTGCAGCGCTCGAGGAGCTTGAAGCAAGCTTCCCGTACATCAAGGGCCAGCAGGTCATCGCCACCGACGAAGAAGGCGATCCGCTGTACGAAGATGTCGGTCCAACCCCGCGTTTTCTCTCCCTGTCACGCCAGCATTTACGCGATTTGTCAGCGGACGCCGGCGAGCAGAAACACTGATCCAAGCTCGCTGCATCCTCCCCCTGAACAGCACATTTCCCGGGCCTTCACAGGCTCGGGAATTCGGCTGTGCACATCTGAAACAACGCCCGCAGCCCTGACCCTGGCGTCCATTTTTTTTACAACAACCGTCAATTTTTCTGAACTTTGAAAAAAAGCCTCGGGTCCATCCTGTAACCATCGCTGGAACTGCCGTCTCAAAACAGGCGCCACAACGGCTCTTTCCCCAGGATGGATTTGACGTTTTTCAGGAGTTATCCAATGGAGTTGACGACCATGAAATCCCGCACCGCCACCAGCACCCCCACCTTCCCGCGCGGTCTGAAACTGGCTGCCCTGGCCCTCGGTTGCAGCTTCGTGCTGGCCGGGTGCGCCGGCAACCCGCCGACCGAGCAATACGCCGTGACTGAATCGGCGGTCAAGAGTGCCGTGAGCGCTGGCGGCACCGAGTTTGCCGCCGTGGAAATGAAATCCGCCCAGGACAAGCTCAAACAAGCCGAGCTGGCCATGCATGACAAGCAATATGACCAAGCCCGGATGTACGCCGAACAGGCGGAGTGGGATGCCCGCGTCGCCGAACGCAAAGCCCAGGCGGCGAAAGCCGAACAATCGGTCAAGGACTCTCAGCAAGGCGTCCAGGAACTACGTCAGGAAAGCCAGCGCACCGTGCAGTAAAAGCTGCCCCCCCCTACGCCCTGAGCCCCGCGAATAGATAGAAAGGACGAATTCATATGCGCAAACAACTGATGATCCCAGCCCTCTTGGCCGCCAGCGTTGCCCTCGCGGCCTGCTCGACCCCACCCAACGCCAACCTGGAACAGGCCCGCGTCAACTACTCGGCACTCCAGGCCGATCCACAGGCGAGCAAGGTCGCGGCCCTGGAAACCAAGGAAGCCAGCGACTACATGGACAAAGCCGACAATGCGTTCCGTGAACGTGAGGACACGGCGAAGGTCGACCAGTTGGCCTACCTGACCAATCAGCGAGTCGAAGTGGCCAAACAGACCATCGCTCTGCGCACTGCTGAAGCCGAGCTGAAAAATGCTTCGGCCAAGCGCGCCCAGGCCCGCCTTGATGCCCGCGACACGCAGATCAAGCAACTGCAGGCCAGCCTCAATGCCAAGCAGACCGACCGCGGCACCCTGGTGACCTTCGGCGACGTGCTGTTCGCCACCGACAAGGCCGAGCTGAAATCCAGCGGCCTGGTCAACGTCAACACCCTGGCGCGCTACCTGGAGCAGAATCCGGACCGCAAAGTGATTATCGAAGGCTACACCGACAGCACTGGCACCGCCTCGCACAACCAGTCGCTGTCGGAACGTCGCGCCAACTCGGTGCGCATGGCCCTGGTGAAAATGGGCGTTGACCCTGCGCGCATCGTCGCCCAGGGGTATGGCAAGGAATACCCGGTCGCCGACAACGGCAGCGCCTCGGGCCGAGCGATGAACCGTCGGGTCGAAGTCACCGTTTCCAATGACAGCCAACCAGTGATTCCGCGCTCGGCAGTGAGCGCAAACTAAACGTTTAACGCAGTAACGCAAAAGCCCCGTCTGATTCGTTCAGGCGGGGCTTTTTTTGAGCACGTGTCTCGTCCTGAATAAGGTTTACACCTTCTGACTTATCTTCAGGAGGAACCAATGGATACGGGAAAAAGGCGCAGCCAACGTGATTACACGCTGGGCTTTAAATTGGCAGTCGTTGATCAGGTCGAAAAAGGCGAGTTGAGTTATAAAGAGGCTCAACGGCGCTATGGGATTCAGGGGCGGTCGACTGTGCTGGTGTGGTTACGCAAGCATGGGCGGCAGGACTGGAGCCAAGGCGCCTCTATTCGTACCCAGAGGAGCCGACCGATGGACGAGCAAAGTTTGCCTCTGACGCCTGAGCAGCGAATCAAGGAGCTGGAGGAAAAGCTAGCCCTTGCCAATCAGAAAGCCCAATTCTTCGAAGCGGTGGTTGACGTGTTGAAGAACGATTACGGGGTTTCTATCGTAAAAAAGCGATCCGGCAAGTCCTCACCCAAGGGCAAGTCCAAGGCCTGAGTATTCAGAGGGCTTGCCAGTTTCTGGGTATATCCCGGCAGGCGTACTACAAACGAAACCGGGCTTATGACGCGCAAGCCAGTCATGCTCAGAAAGTGCTGGGTTTTGTCCTGGAAACACGTCTTCAGATGCCCCGGTTGGGCACTCGTAAGCTGCATGGCCTTATGCAGGCGGAGCCTGAGCTGACGCAAACGGTAGGTCGAGATCGGCTATTCGATATCTTGCGAGACAATCGGCAACTGGTTCCTCGCAAGCGCGCCTATCACAAGACCACTGACAGCCATCATCGCTTCCGCCGACATCCGAATCGGTTAAAACCTGGCCCTGATCAAGTGACTGCTACGGGCCCCGAGCAGGTCTGGGTGGCGGACATCACCTATTTGCCTACCCAACAAAGCGTTGCCTATGTGAGCTTGGTGACCGATGCCTACTCTCGCAAAATCGTCGGCCATCACGTGCATGAAACCCTGCACACCGAATCGGTCATACAGGCAATGAACAAGGCTCTAAGGAACAGAAGAACGGATCAGGCGCTGGTGCATCACTCAGATCGCGGCTCGCAAGGCGGATTCAACCGGTCGTCGCAACACTGGATTGTTGTACAGACTTTAGATACTCATTCAGTGCTTCGGCAGGTGTTTTCCAGCCGAGTGTTTTTCGAGGTCTAGTGTTAAGTACGTGAGCTACCGCCTGTATTTCTTGAGCACTCCAACGAGAGAGGTCAGTGCCTTTCGGGAAGTATTGCCGTAGAAGGCCGTTCGTATTTTCGTTTGTGCCGCGCTGCCATGGACTATGTGGATCAGCAAAGAAAACCTTTACTCCGGACTCGATGGTAAATCGAGCGTGATCCGACAGCTCCTTTCCACGATCCCAGGTCAAAGATCGCCACAGCTCGATGGGAAGATCAGTCACCGTCTTCTTCAATGCATTGGCCATACTAACAGCCCCATAGCCAGCCAGCGCCGGGCCGTTCTTCGTGCGGGGAATTAGCCCATAACCTTTCTCGCGGGGCAGATGGACGAGCATGGTAAATCGAGTTGAGCGCTCGACCAGAGTTCCAATCGCAGAACGGTTCAGACCGATGATCAGGTCGCCCTCCCAATGCCCGGGTACAGCCCGATCTTCTACCTCAGCAGGGCGACTGGAGATCATGACGTCCTCGCTGACGTGTGCCCACACTTTGGCCTGCGCTCTGGCTCTCGGCACGCGCAATGCTCGTCCTGAGCGCAGGCAGCTCACCAGTTCGCGCTTGAGAGCTCCTCGACCCTGAATGTAGAGCGCCTGATATATGGCTTCATGAGAGATGCGCATGGATTCATCATCCGGAAAATCGATCTGGAGCCGGTTGGCAATCTGTTCAGGCGACCAGCCATTGACCCATTTACGGTCACTGCGATGCGGTTTATTTCGACCTTTGAAGGGCGCTTGCCGAGGCCCAGAGATGTCACGACCATCGGCGTCTTGAACCTTGCCCTCAAGGCGGTCGCGTACGTACTGGTGCAGTCGCGGGTTAGTGACCAGCTTTGCTGGTTTCGGCCTCTTGGCCACCAGTTCTGCCTTCCATTGCGCTACTGACGCTCGATATTCAAGCCGACCGCAACGGGTAGCAGCATTTCGTGTCAGCTCCCGTGAAATTGTCGATGGGCTTCGTCCAAGGCGACGGGCGATCTCACGAACGCCAACACTTTGCGCTCGAAGCAGCCCAATCTCTTCTCGCTCTGCAAACGATAAGTAACGTCCTGATATGTGATTCGACATGAATAATGGCATCCCGCCTCGATGACGGAACCAGCGTGTACCTACCGCTGTTGATACGCCAACGGCATGTGCTGCCTTTTCGCTTGTGATACCTGTTGCAATCTGCACCCAAAATAGCCGCTCGATCTCATTACGAAGTGAGGGTGCACCTGGAGAACGCATCGCTCCCCGGCCCGTCAATTTTTGCATCCATCCTGCGGGTCGTCCCATAAACACCTCGATCAAGGTGTTGCGACGACCGGTTGAATCCGCCCAATACTGCTCTGATCTTTACCAGAAGTTGCATGCCAAACATGGCGTCAGGTGCTCCATGACCGACGGGTACGACTGTTATCAGAACGCTTTGGCGGAGCGTGTAAACGGGATCTTGAAGACAGAGTTTCTGCTTCACCGACCTAGAGATCTTGCCGAGGCGATTCGAATGGTCGACGAGTCGATAAGCATCTACAACAGCAAACGTCCGCACCTATCGTTGAAATGCAAAACGCCCGATGCGGTGCATCGGGCGTTTTGAGGGTGAAACAGGTGTAAACCTATTTCAGGACTAGACAACGATCAGTGCGGCTGGACTTACGGTTCAAGCTGCTGCGGCGTTTCCTGGCCCATGCAGCGCACCGCCTGCTTCTTGTTGTTGACCAGTACGCCCGTCAGGCCTTTCTGTTCGGTGTCGAACATCACCAGCACGCCATCGATGCACTGCGCGACTTGCGCGGCCGGTTGCAGGGAGATTTTGTAGTCTTCGCCCGGCACGGTCTTGAGCATGGTGAAGTCGCTGAGCAGCAAGGCATCTTCCGGCTTGGCAAAGTGCAGGTAGCCGTACCACCACAGGGCGCCCACGGTGCCGAGGATGGTGCAGATACCGGTGATGATCAGCGGGATGGCGTTACGTTCTTCACTCATTGCGGGCTCTCTTGCGGTTCAACTTCAGAATGACGGGGTGCCGGGTAGTTGGGGATTTCGCCGAGTCGACGCACCCCATTGAAATGTTCTGGATCGTCCAGCCAACGCAGCATGACGGTGCGCCAGACCGGATCGGCGAAGGTCTGCACATGACCTCCCCGGGTCAGCTGCAGGACTTTGGGCGGCGGCGCAGCTTGATACAGTCGGATGCCGTTGGAAAGAGGCACGATCGGGTCGTCGATGCTGTGGTAGATCAATTTCGGCACTTGATTGATCTTTGGCATCGCGTAAATGGCACTGTCGGCGTCCGGAACCAGCCAGGACAACGGCACCTGTAGCGGCCAGGTCAGCCATGAAGTACTCAAGGCAAACTGGCCGACTGCGCGGTAGCTGGCGGGTACGCCATCGAGCACCAATGCCTTGAGCCCGGCCTGACGCTGCGGGCGTTCGGCCAGATAATGCAGGGCCATGGCCCCGCCGAGACTCTGGCCCAGCACGATCAACGGCTTACCCTGGACCTCGGGCGCCTGGTCCAGCCAGTTGAACGCGGCGTCGATGTCCAAATAGACCTGCGGCAGACTCGGTTTGCCCTCGGAGAGTCCGTATCCGCGGTAGTCCAGCAGCAACACTTGGTAACCTTCTTTCGGCAACCAATAGCTGCCTCCCAGGTGCATCGGCAGATTGCCGCCGTTGCCGTGCAGGTGCAGCACCGTGCCCTTGACCGCCACACCCGGTTTCGTCGGCAACCACCAGGCGTGCAGGCGGACACCGTCGGCGGTGGTCAGGGTGACGTCGTGAAATTCGAGGTCGGCTTTTGCCGGGGTAAATAACTGACCGGGTTCTGGGTAGAACAGCAGGGAGCTGCAGCCGGTCAGGGTCAGGAGAAGGCAGATGACGCCGAGGATTCGCATCCTTTGAAACCTCTGTAGGAGCGAGCCTGCTCGCGATTGGGGGCCACATTCAACATATTTGTTGCCGGATAAACCGCCATCGCCAGCAAGCTGGCTCCTACAGAATGTTGGAATAGTCCGCCTCAATCCGGTCCAAGCTCAGGTGGTTGAGGAAGTTGGAGAAGCACATCCAGGCCGACAGCGCGTTCATGTCGCGGAACTGAGCCGGCAGGTATTTCGGTGGTTCCACCAGGCCTTCATCGACCAGCTGGCGCAAGGTGCGCATGTCTTCCAGGGTGGTCTTGCCGCAGAACAGCAACGGAATCTGCTCAAGCTTGCCTTTGCGCACGGCCAACTGAATGTAGTTGTAAACCATGATGAAGCCCTTGAGATAGGACAAGTCTTTAGTAAATGGCAGGCCATTGGGCACCGAACCGCGGAACACCCGGCTGGCGTTGCCGTAGCTTTCGGCCATTTCGAAGCCCTGCTCGCGGAAGAACTCGTAGATCTGCAGGAAGTCCGCGCCCTCCTCGACCATATGGATGGCGCGAGTACGGTTGGTCAATTTGCGCAGGCGGCTGGGATAGGAGGCGAAGGTGATGATTTCCATCAGGATCGCCAGGCCTTCCTGGGTCACGGTCGACGACGGCGGGCCCTTGGCCAGGAAGGTGCAGATCGGTTGGCTCAAGCCATTGAGGGTGGTGCCGACATGCACCAGCCCTTCATGCACCTCGAGGGCACGCACGTCGCGTTCGTTGAACTTCGCGTCGGCGCGAATCTTGATGTAGTCGGCACCCGCCGCCGCATCAGCGACGATACCGTCGGACTCGAACACCCGAATGGTCTCCTCGGCCTCGCCAAAGACTTTGTTCAGGCGGGTCTGCAGCAGGTGCACGGCCTCCTTGGCGCTAAGGGTCTTCGGTTCGTCCTTGAGGTCGCCCCGGCCATCGATGTTGTTCAGGTAATCGGACATCATCAGACCCAGGTCGGCCAGGGTCGGGTCGCCGGCGTGAAAGGCATCGGAGGCCGCGCCGTAGAGCTCCTGGGAAATCAGGCCGAAATCCTCGGTGCCCCGGGCTTCGAGCATCCGCACCACCATGCGGTACTCCTTGCACATGCGCCGCATGATCTGCCCGACCGGGTTGAACTGACCGAGCTGACGAGTGATGTCACGCTCGATGTTCTGGAACTCCAGCTTCACTTTGCTCGAGTCGAAAGACAGCGGCCGATTGAGGTAGTAATCGCGGTCCACCGCCGGCATTTCCTTGCCTTTGGCCTTGAGGAAGCCCTTGCGAATGGTGTCGTCCCACTTCACCGCATCGAGGACGCGGATCGGCGTCTGCGCCAGCACTATGCGATCAGACAGGGTGCGTATCGTCTGCTGGTAATCGTCCACCGGTAACTCCCTTGTTCAAGCCTGACGTACTGCGTTGAGTAAATATTCAGCGCCGCTGGTAGCGGGCAGCCTCGACAAAGACATCGGAATTGGCCGGATCGTCGAGGTAGGCGAATACCTGGTCCATGCTGCTATTGACCAGCACGCCATCGCCTTCACCGGTGGTAAAGGGGTCGCCCTGAAGCCGCTGCTGGCCAAGGGCCTGGCGGATCTGGTCGAGATCGAGTTGATAGATCACCAGTTCCCGGCGATCGTCGAGTTCGAAGCCGGCGATAGTGAAGTGTCCGCCATACTGGGCCGGGACCTTGGCCGACAGGTACCAGCGGTTGCCATGGCGCGACACGGTGAAGGGGTAGGCTTCACGCTCTTTCGGTCGCGCCTTGAAGTAGCTCACCGCTTGATAGCGGTCCGGGCCGACTCGGGTCAGTTCCAGATTCTGTGCTTCGCCCCAGGCGTTCTTGCTGGTCCATTTTCCCAGCAGCCCCTGCGGGGCGGCCTCATTGGCGGGCAACGGCTCCTTGAAGGAAACCAGGCAGCCACCCAGCAGCAAAAACGCCAGGAAGATCACCATCACACGCCAATACTTCATCCAGGACTCCCTTTTACTGCCCGCCAGGGGTTACACCGACGCCAGCACCAAATGCATGTACCGGGTGAGGATAGCGAGCGTTTCCTCTTCCGTTTGCGGCTGCGCCTCGTTGAGCAAGCCTTGATATTCCATCCGTCCGATTATAGCCGTCAACACTTTGGCATCCTGCTCCGGCTGCGCCGAGCCCAGCACCTCGAACAACTGGAAGGTGCCATGCAGGAGAATCTGCTGATGGGAGCGCACCAACAGTGCCAGGCGTGGATTGAGCAGGGCTTCCTGGCGAAACGCCTGTTCGGCCATCAGGTGCTCACGGCGATTGACCAGTTGCCGGTGCACATAATCGGCGGTAAACCGCGCAATGTCGTCGGCCACTCGCGAACGGGATTCGGGGCTGCCATCACTGCTGACCACCAATTCGCGCAATAACCCTTCGTGGTTGGCCCACAGCTTGGCCATATACGCGGCGCTGCGCTCCACATACTGGGCGAAGGTATCGGTCAACAGGTCGTCGATGTCCTTGAAATAGTAGGTGGTCGCCGACAGCGGTACGTCGGCTTCCGCCGCCACGGCGCGGTGGCGCACCGCGCGCACGCCGTCGCGCACGACAATGCGCATCGCGGCATCAAGAATCTCCTGGCGACGCTGTTCACTGCCCTGGCGGCTGGCCTTGCGGCCCTGGTACTGAACACTTTCGGCGACCGCCGTGGCGACCCCCGCAGCTCCTTCTTGAGCATTTGCACGATTCACCGGTCTTACCTCGCAGTTGGAAGCAATAAGTTGATACGTTTGTTCCATTCAGGCAATAAAAAGCCGCCTGAAGTCGGCGGCTTTTTAAATTGCAGCATTTACGCTTGCGGTCGCATGTGCGGGAACAGGATCACATCGCGGATCGATGGCGAGTTGGTCAACAACATCACCAGGCGATCGATACCGATGCCCTCGCCCGCCGTTGGCGGCATGCCGTACTCCAGCGCACGCACGAAGTCGGCGTCGTAGTGCATGGCTTCGTCGTCGCCGGCGTCCTTGTCGGCCACCTGGGCCATGAAGCGCTCGGCCTGGTCTTCCGCGTCGTTCAACTCGGAGTAGGCGTTAGCGATTTCGCGACCACCGATGAACAGCTCGAAGCGGTCGGTGACGTTCGGGTTGTCGTCGTTGCGACGAGCCAGCGGCGATACTTCGAACGGGTACTGGGTAATGAAGTGCGGCTGTTCCAGCTTGTGCTCCACCAGTTCTTCGAAAATCATCACCTGTAGCTTGCCCAGGCCTTCGAAGCCCAGCACCTTGGCGCCGGCTTTCTTGGCGATGTCACGGGCCTTGTCGATGTCGTTCAGGTCGTCGGCGGTCAGCTCAGGGTTGTACTTGAGGATCGAGTCGAACACCGACAGGCGCACGAACGGCTCGCCGAAGTGGAACACCTTGTCGCCGTACGGCACGTCAGTGCTGCCCAGGACCAGCTGCGCCAGTTCACGGAACAGTTCTTCGGTCAGGTCCATGTTGTCTTCGTAGTCGGCGTAAGCCTGGTAGAACTCCAACATAGTGAATTCAGGGTTGTGACGAGTCGAAACGCCTTCGTTACGGAAGTTGCGGTTGATCTCGAAGACTTTCTCGAAGCCGCCAACCACCAGGCGCTTGAGGTACAGTTCAGGCGCGATACGCAGGAACATTTCCATGTCCAGCGCGTTGTGGTGGGTTTCGAACGGCTTGGCTGCCGCGCCGCCAGGGATGGTCTGCAGCATCGGCGTTTCAACTTCGAGGAAGTCGCGCTTCATCAGGAAGCTGCGGATGTGCGCAATCACTTGCGAACGCACGCGGAACGTCTGGCGCACGTCTTCGTTGACGATCAGGTCAACGTAACGCTGGCGATAGCGCTGCTCGGTGTCGGTCAGGCCGTGGTGCTTGTCCGGCAATGGACGCAGGGACTTGGTCAGCAGACGCACGCTGGTCATTTCAACGTACAGGTCGCCCTTGCCGGAACGGGCCAGGGTGCCTTCGGCGGCAATGATGTCGCCCAGGTCCCAGGTTTTCACCTCGGCCAGGGTTTCTTCCGGCAGGGTCTTGCGGTTGACGTAGACCTGGATGCGCCCGGTCATGTCCTGGATCACCATGAACGAGCCACGGTTGAGCATGATGCGACCGGCAACCTTGACCGGGATTGCAGCCTCTGCGAGCTCTTCCTTGGTCTTGTCCGCGTACTGTTTCTGCAGGACATCGCAGTAGTTGTCGCGGCGGAAGTCGTTCGGGAAGGCATTGCCCTTGGCGCGCTCGGCAGCAAGCTTTTCCTTGCGCAGGGCGATCAGGGTGTTTTCTTCCTGTTGCAGGGCTTGCGGGTCGAGTTCTAGGTCGCTCATGTCTTTAGGTATTCCATCTGGTTCGTTGCCCCCGGCCTGCGGCCGGGGATCGCCGGCAAGCCGGCTCCTACAGGGATCGCGGTGTGTCAGGGTATTACAGCCCGGACTTCAGGCTGGCTTCCAGGTACTCGTCGATGTCGCCGTCGAGCACCTTGTCGCAGTCGCTGCGTTCGATGTTGGTGCGCAGATCCTTGATCCGCGAGGCATCCAGTACATAGGAACGAATCTGGTGACCCCAGCCGATATCGGACTTGGTGTCTTCCAGCGCTTGCGACGCGGCGTTGCGTTTCTGCATTTCCTGCTCGTACAACTTGGCCCGCAGCATTTTCATGGCGGTGTCCTTGTTGGCGTGCTGGGAACGTTCGTTCTGGCAGCTGACCACGGTGTTGGTCGGTACGTGAGTGATACGTACGGCCGAGTCGGTGGTGTTTACGTGCTGACCACCGGCACCGGAGGAACGATAGGTGTCGATCCGCAGGTCTGCCGGGTTGATTTCGATTTCCACTTTGTCGTCGATCTCTGGCGAGACGAAAACCGCGGAGAACGAGGTGTGGCGACGGTTGCCTGAGTCGAACGGGCTCTTGCGCACCAGGCGGTGCACGCCGATTTCGGTGCGCAGCCAGCCAAAGGCGTACTCGCCCTTGATGTGCACGGTAGCGCCCTTGATCCCGGCGACTTCACCGGCCGACAGCTCCATGATGGTCGCGTCGAAGCCGCGCTTGTCAGCCCAGCGCAAGTACATGCGCAGCAGGATGTTGGCCCAGTCCTGGGCTTCGGTGCCGCCGGAACCGGCCTGGATGTCCAGGTAGGCGTTGTTCGGGTCCATTTCATGGCTGAACATGCGACGGAATTCCAGCTTGGCCAGGCTTTCCTCGAGACGGGCCAGCTCGGCGACCACATCGTCGACGGCGCCTTCGTCGTTTTCTTCGACGGCCATGTCCAGCAGGTCACGGCAATCGGCCAGACCGGTGTTCAGCTCGTCAAGGGTATCAACGATCTGCGCCAGCGCAGCGCGCTCGCGGCCCAGTTCCTGGGCGTATTCAGGTTTGTTCCAGACACTCGGATCTTCAAGCTCGCGATTGACCTCGGTCAGACGCTCATGCTTTTGATCGTAGTCAAAGATACCCCCGAATAGTTTCGGAGCGCTCGGACAGGTCCTTGATGGTGTTAAGGATCGGGTTGATTTCCATGGCGGGCAGCACTCGTTGGCGAACTTTTGAAAGCCGGCGAGTATACCGTAATCAGGCCGCCACGGCAGCCCGCCTGGCGGCAATTGCGCCACCAAAACGGCTGTTTTTTACGCGATCCCGACCTGATTGCGCCCATTGTTCTTCGCCAGGTACAGCCCCTTGTCGGCCGCCGAAATTAACTGTCGGCAGTCACTGCCCGGCTGCGGGGTGATGGTCGACAGACCGATGCTGATGGTCAGGCTCGCACCCTCGGCCGGGGAAATGTGCGGAATTTTCAGGGCAGCGACGGCCTGGCGCAGCTTCTCCGCGACCAGCCGTGCGCCGCCGGGCGAGGTGTTGGGCAGCACCAGGGCGAACTCTTCGCCGCCGTAGCGCGCCGGCAGGTCTGATGGACGACTGCTGGCATCGCGGATGGCCGTGGCCACCTTGCGGAGGGCTTCATCCCCGTCCAAATGGCCAAAACTGTCGTTAAATGACTTGAAGTAGTCGACATCGATCATCAACAGCGAGAGCTGGGTCTGATCCCGCAGCGACCGCCTCCACTCCAGTTCCAGGTATTCGTCGAAGTGCCGGCGGTTCGACAGGCCGGTCAGGCCGTCGGAGTTCATCAGGCGTTGCAGCACCAGGTTGGTGTCGAGCAACTGCTGCTGACTGACCCGCAGCGCCCGGTACGCGGCATCTCGCTGGATCAGGGTGTTGTAGGAGCGTGAGTGATAGCGGATCCGCGCGACCAGTTCGATATTGTCCGGCAGTTTGACCAGATAATCGTTGGCACCGGCGGCAAAGGCCGCGCTCTTGATTAAGGGGTCTTCCTTGGTCGACAGAACAATGATCGGGATGTCCTTGGTCGCTGGATGGTTGCGGTATTCGCGCACCAGCGTCAGGCCGTCCAGGCCGGGCATCACCAGATCCTGGAGGATCACCGTCGGCTTGATGCGGATCGCATGGGCAATCGCCTGATGCGGATCGGCGCAGAAGTGGAAGTCGATGTTGTCCTCGTTGGCCAACCCACGACGCACCGCTTCGCCGATCATCGCCTGGTCGTCGACCAGCAGGACCATGGCGGCGTTTTCATCGTTCTTGAAGTCGTCGAGCTGTAACTCATCCATGGGGATTCACCTGAAATACTGCTTGGCCAGTACCGCTGCGGATGTCAGTCATTGTGCAAAGATCTCCAGCAAACGTGGCGCTATTTTGTCCAGCGGGCGGATTTCTACAGCGGCATCGATGGCGGCGGCGGCCTTGGGCATGCCGTACACCGCACTGCTGTGCTGATCCTGAGCAATGGTCAGAAAACCCTGCTGGCGCATCAATTTAAGTCCCTGGGCGCCATCGCGGCCCATGCCGGTCAGCAGCACACCCACTGCATCACCGTTCCAGTAACTGGCCACGCTTTCAAAGAATACGTCAATCGAAGGTCGGTAGATCTCGTTGACCGGTTCGGCGGTGTAGGCCAGCGTACCGTTTTTCAATAATCGAATATGGTGATTGGTGCCCGCCAGCAGCACGGTACCGCTCTGAGGCGGCTCGCCCTCCTTCGCCAGGCGTACATCGAGGCCGCTGGCACTGCTCAGCCATTCAGCCATGCCGGCGGCAAACACCTGATCCACGTGCTGTACCAGCACAATCGCCCCGGGAAAATTACGCGGCAAGCCCTTGAGCAGCACTTCCAGGGCGGCCGGGCCACCGGCCGAGGAGCCGATGGCTACCAGGCGCTGGCGCGACGCCGACGCGCGCAACGGGCTGGGCGTCTGCCTTTCGCGGCCGGTCTTCTCGCCAATCAACCAGCCGATATTCATGATTTTGCGCAGCAGTGGCGCCGCCGCTTCCTGGGCGTTGCCCGCACCCAGCGCCGGGGTGTCGACCACATCCAGGGCGCCATGGCCCATGGCTTCGAAGACCCGGTGCACATTCTGCTGGCGATCGACCGTGACAATCACGATGGCGCATGGGGTTTCGGCCATGATCCGCCGGGTCGCCTCGACCCCGTCCATGACCGGCATGATCAAGTCCATCAGGATCAGGTCCGGGGTCAGCTCGGCGCATCGCTGCACCGCCTCCGCGCCATTGCTGGCGACCCACACCACCTGATGTGCGGGCTCGAACGCCAGGGCGCGGCGCAACGCCTCCACCGCCATGGGCATGTCGTTGACGATTGCGATCCTCATGCCCGCGCTCCTCCTATGAGCTCAACCACTGCGTCGAGCAGGGCATCATCATGAAAACTGGCCTTGGCTAGATAATAGTCGGCTCCGGCTTCCAGTCCACGGCGTCGGTCTTCTTCGCGATCCTTGTAGGACACCACCATCACCGGCAATGACTGCAAGCGGTTGTCGCGACGCAACAGCGATACCAGCTCGATACCGTCCATGCGCGGCATGTCGATATCGGTAATCAGCAGGTCGAAATCCTCGGAGCGCAGGGCGTTCCAACCGTCCATGCCATCCACGGCGACGGCGACGTCATAACCGCGATTGACCAGCAACTTGCGCTGCAACTCACGCACGGTCAGCGAATCGTCGACCACCAGCACCCGTTTACGCACCACGTGCGCCGCCTGCTGATTATTACGAGCGATGCGCTCCAGGCGTCCAGTGTTAAGCAGCTTCTCAACGGAGCGCAGCATGTCTTCGACATCGACGATCAACACCACCGAGCCGTCATCGAGCAAGGCCCCGGCGGAGATATCCTGGATCTTGCCCAGGCGTTCATCCAGCGGCAGCACCACCAGGGTGCGCTCGCCGATGAAGCGCTCGACCGCCACGCCGTACACCGCATCGCGCTCACGAATCACCACCACCTTGAGGGTCGCCGCGCTGTTCTGGCTGGCCGGATGCTGCAACAACTGACTGGCGGCAACCAGGCCGACATGACGCCCCTCGTGCCAGAAATGCTGGCGCCCCTCGACCTGAATGATCTCATCCGGGGCCAGGTCACACATGCGCTCGATGTGCGCCAGGGGGAAGGCATAGGCTTCTTCACCCACTTCCACCACCAGGCTGCGCACCACCGACAGGGTCAGCGGCACTTCCAGATGAAAGCGACTGCCCTCCCCGGTTTTCTGCTCGAGCTCCACCGCTCCACGCAACTGGCGCACCATATGCTGCACCGCGTCCAGGCCGACACCGCGCCCGGAGACCTCGGTGACCCTGTCGCGCAGACTGAAGCCGGGCAGGAACAGGAACGTCAGCAGCTCTTCCTCGCTCAACTGTGCAGCCGTCTCGGCCGGCGACAGCTGGCGCTCGACGATACTGCGCCGGACCCGCTCCAGGTCGACACCATTGCCATCGTCGCTGAGCTCCAGCACCAGCAGACCGGCCTGGTGAGAGGCGCGCAAGCGGATCAACCCTTCGGCGGGCTTGCCGGCGAGCAGGCGCTGCTCCGGCATTTCGATGCCATGGTCCACCGCGTTGCGCAACAAATGGGTCAGCGGGGCTTCGAGTTTTTCCAGAACATCACGATCGACCTGAGTCTTCTCGCCCTCGATCTCCAACCGCACCTGCTTGCCGAGACTACGCCCCAGGTCGCGGACCATGCGCACCTGCCCCGTCAATACATCGGCAAACGGCCGCATGCGACAGGCCAGGGCGGTGTCGTAGAGCACTTGCGCACGCTGACTGGCCTGCCAGGCAAACTCGTCCAGCTCGGCGGTTTGCTCCGCCAGCACCTGCTGCGACTCGGCGAGTAACCGTCGCGCATCCTCCAGGGCTTCCTGCGCCTCCAGGCTCAGGCTCTGCTCGGTGAGTTGGGCGTTAAGGTTTTCCAGTGCGCGCAGGCCATTGCTCTGCAAGCGTTTAAGCCGCTGCAGGGTTGCCAGGTAGGGCTTCAGGCGCTGGGTTTCCACCAGCGACTTGCTCGACAGGTCGAGCAAGCTGTTCAGGCGCTCGGCGGTGACCCGCAGCACACGCTCGCCACCTTCGGTGACGCGCTTGCCCGGACGTGACGTTTGCACCGACGTCGCGATCTCCGGCTCGAGCAACTCTGGAGCAGGCGCTGGCTCAAGCTGCAACTCAGCCATTGGCCGTTCGGACAGCGGCGCGGCCACTACTGGGGCGGGCGCCGCCGGATCCAGCAGGCGTCCCATCAACGCCACATAGGCTTCAATGTTCTCGGGGCCGACATCGGTACTGCCGGGCGTGGCAATGCGCATCAGCAAATCAGTGCCCTGGAGCAATGCATCAATGTGCTCGGGGCGCAGCAGCAGGCGCCCCTCCTGAGCACTGACCAGGCAATCTTCCATCACATGAGAAACACTGACCCCGGCGTCCACCCCGACAATCCGGGCGGCGCCCTTGAGCGAGTGAGCCGCACGCATGCAGGATTCCAGGTGGTCGGCCTGGGTCGGATCACGCTCCAACGCCAACAGGCCGGCACTGAGCACTTGGGTCTGGGCCTCGGCCTCCAGGCTGAACAACTCCAGCAGCGAGGCGTCGCGCATTTGCTCGGGGGTCATGTGAGGCTCCGGGTCACGGCGGACAACAACTGCTCTTCATCCAGCCAACGCAAGCTGCGCCCCTTGTACGGCAATACGCCTCGGGTGTACTTGCCACTGGCCTGCGGGCCGGACTGCGAGGCAGCGTCGAGCAGGCGCTGGTCAATGGCGTGAATCCCGTCCACTTCATCCACCGGTACCACCACCGGGCCACCCTGTGCAGCAATGATCAACATACGCGGCATCACCCGTGCGGCTGCGGTGACAGGGGCGGACGCTTCCAGCCCCAGCAACTCCACCAGCGACAGGCACGCCACCAGCGCCCCGCGCACATTCGCCACCCCCAGCAGTGCCCGCGAGCGCTGATGAGGCAACGAATGCACGGTCTGCAAGGGCGCCACTTCCACCAGGCTGCGGGTGCTGAGCGCCAGCCACTCCTCGCCCAGGCGGAACATTAATAGCGAGCGCGTGGCGACCTGGACTTCGACGACCGCCGAAGAGTGTCGCTCGTCGTCCTGCTGCAAGGCATAGCGATCCAGCAAGCGGGTGGCGGCGGCGGAATACACCGCACAATTGCGGCAATGAATATGCTCAGCCAGCAACGGACAGGAGTGATCGCCATGGATCCCGATGCGGTTCCAGCAATCGTCAATGGCTTGGGCATCGTCATGGGTCACGTTCAACGAAACAGAACCGATCATCGTTTGCGCTCACTGCCAGCGGTTCGTTCGTTACGCGCAGCGCGCTCCTGCAAGCGCCGAGCTCCGGCCTCGTCGCCCTGGGAGGCCAGCAGGGCGGCCAAATGCATCAGGGCTTCGGGGTGTTGCGGTTCCAGGTACAAGGCCTTGCGATAAAAGCCCTGGGCCTCCACCGCACTGCCGGCCACGTCGCTGAGCAGACCCAACCAATAGAACACCTGGGCGACAGGGGCATGCTGGCGCAGATAAGTCTCGCACGCCGCGCGCGCTTCCAGGCTTTTGCCTGCGTTGGCCAGGGCCGCGATATTCGCCAACAGCTGCGCGGCATCACTCGCCGGGGCTTTTTCAACCCGTGCCGGTGCAGTGCTGGCGAAGGGTCGACCCCGTGGCGTCGGCGCAGACATCCGGCGCGCCGGAGCACTGACCGGCAAAGGCGGCGGGATGAAGGCGGGTAGAGGTTCGGGCTGCGGATCGCTGTGTCGGCTGAAGGCAAACGACTGGGGGATACCAATCGAACGCATGCCCAGGCGCCCCAGCAGACTGCCTTCGGCCGGGCCGATAAACAGCACGCCATCGACATGGGTCAGGCGCTTGAGCACTTCGAATACTTGCTGCTGGGTCGGCTGGTCGAAGTAGATCAGCAGGTTGCGGCAGAACACGAAGTCATAAGGCGGTTCATTGGCCAGCAGCGTCGGATCCAGCAGATTGCCGACCTGCAGGCGCACCTGCTCGCGCACTCGCTGATCAAGCTGATAGCCGTCTGCCTCGGTGCTGAAATGGCGGTCGCGAAAATCGATCTGCTGCCCACGAAACGAGTTCTTGCCGTAGCGCGCACGCTTGGCCCGCTCCACCGACAGCGGGCTGACGTCCAGCCCCTCGACCTTGAACTGATGCGGCGCCAGGCCTGCATCGAGCAAAGCCATGGCAATCGAATAGGGCTCTTCGCCGGTGGAACACGGCAAGCTGAGAATGCGCAGCGCACGCATGTTATGCAGTTCGGCCAGGCGTTTGTTCGCCAGTTTGGCCAGGGTCGCGAAGGACTCCGGATAGCGAAAGAACCAGGTTTCGGGGACGATCACCGCTTCGATCAGCGCTTGCTGTTCGTCAGCCGACACCTGCAGACGCTGCCAGTATTGGTCGGCCGTCTCCACCTGTTGCGCAGTCGTGCGTTGGCGCACGGCGCGCTCGATGATGGCAGGCCCGACCGACGTTACATCAAGGCCGATCCGCGCCTTGAGAAAATCGAAAAAACGTTGATCGCTGCTCATGGATGCTCCCCAAGCAGCGCAAGATCCAGCGGCGGCTGAGGAAACAGCAACGCACGCACTTGCGCATCCAGCAGGTCTGCCACTCGCACCCACTGCAACAAGCCCTGGGCATCCTCGCGCACCGGCCCCAGGTACGGCGCCTGGCGGTTGTCCAGGCCATAGGGCTGGAAGTCGGCGGGGTCGCAGCGCAGGGTGTCGGTGGCCTGCTCCAGAATCAATCCCAGCAAGCGCGCCGGGACGCTGTCATCGGCACGGTAGTGCACCAGCACCAGGCGGGTACTGGTGCGCGATACGGCAGCCTGGCCAAAGGTCAGCGCAGCAATATCAATCACCGGCACCACGGCGCCACGGTAGGCGAACACCCCCGCCACCCAATGCGGCGCCCTGGCAATCGGCTTCAATGGCAGGCGCGGCAGCACCTCTGCCACCTCCACGGCCTGCAACGCGTAGCGCTCGCCGCCGATGCGAAACACCAGAAACAGCGCCAGTTTCGGCCCCACGGCCGCGCCCCGCTTGGCCAGGAGTTCGCTCATCAGACTTTGAATCGCGAGACGCCGCTGCGCAGCCCGACGGCCACCTGGCTCAGTTCGTCGATGGCGAAACTGGCCTGGCGCAGCGATTCGACGGTCTGGCTGCTGGCATCGCCCAACTGCACCAGCGCGTGATTGATCTGCTCGGCACCGGTGGCCTGGGCCTGCATGCCCTCGTTGACCATCAGCACCCTCGGTGCCAGCGCCTGGACCTGATGAATGATCTGCGACAGCTGTTCACCCACCTGCTGCACCTCGGACATGCCACGGCGCACTTCTTCGGAAAATTTGTCCATGCCCATCACCCCGGCCGAGACCGCCGACTGGATCTCGCGCACCATCTGCTCGATGTCGTAAGTGGCGACAGCCGTCTGGTCGGCCAAGCGTCGCACTTCGGTGGCGACCACGGCAAAGCCGCGCCCATATTCGCCGGCTTTCTCCGCTTCGATCGCGGCGTTGAGCGACAGCAGGTTGGTCTGGTCGGCGACCTTGACGATGGTCACCACCACCTGATTGATGTTGCCGGCCTTCTCGTTGAGGATCGCCAGCTTGGCATTCACCAGATCGGCGGCGCCCATCACCGAGTGCATGGTGTCTTCCATGCGCGCCAGGCCTTGCTGGCCAGAGCCGGCCAGCACCGAGGCCTGATCAGCGGCGGTGGAGACTTCAGTCATGGTGCGCACCAGGTCGCGGG
Source organism: Pseudomonas fluorescens (assembly GCF_019212185.1). Classification (NCBI taxonomy): domain Bacteria; kingdom Pseudomonadati; phylum Pseudomonadota; class Gammaproteobacteria; order Pseudomonadales; family Pseudomonadaceae; genus Pseudomonas; species Pseudomonas fluorescens. The sequence goes on along the minus strand of NZ_CP078138.1, from coordinate 1,337,192 downwards.
AGGTTGCGGCGATTTCCCGCGAGGTGGCGCCGATTTCCGTGGTGGTCGCGGCGGTTTCGGTGGCGGTGGCCTGCTGCTGCTTGGAGGTAGCGGCAATTTCGGTGACCGAAGTGGTGACCTGTACCGAGGAACGTTGGGCTTGGGACACCAGCGCTGTGAGCTCGGTCATCATGTCGTTGAAGCCGGTTTCCACGGCGCCGAATTCGTCCTTGCGGTCGAGATTCAGGCGGCCGCTGAGGTCGCCGGTGCGCATGATCTCGAGGATCTTCACGATGCGGTTCATTGGCGCCATGATCGCCCGCATCAGCAACAGGCCGCAGAGTGCGGCGGCCAGCACCGCCACCAGCAGCGAAATGCCCATGATCACTTTTGCAGTGAGGACCGCGTCATCGATGGCCGCGATGTCCCTGTCCGCCACCTTTTTGTTATGACGCAAGATATCGTTGAGTTTGACTCGACCTGCGGTCCAGGCCGGCGTCAGCTGGTCGTGGAACATCTTGAGCGCGTCAGCGTTCTGACTAAGTGCATGCAACTCGATCACGGCGGCGAGAATGCGGTGGTAGTCCTCGTGAAGCTTACCGAACGCGGCGTACTCAGCCCGGTCGTCGTCATCCGTCACCGTCGCCTGGTACAGGTCCATCTGCTCCTGCAGACGCGCGGAGTAGGCCTTGAAGTCGGCGGCATCCTGAGCGCTGAAGCCCTGGCCCTGTTCCGTACCCAGCATCTCCAGCATTCGCAGGTAACTGTCGGACCAGGCACCGCGAATCATCGAGCTGTAAAACACCCCGGGCAACGCATCTTCACGAACACTGGCTTCGCTGCTTTCAATTTTCAACAGCCGCGAATACGAGACGACAACCATCAGCAGCATGATGGCGATAATTACCGCAAAGCTCGCCAAAATGCGTTGGCGCAACGTCCAGTTCTTCACAGTCAGTCCTCGGGGCCATTCAAATGGTGGGGAGTATAGCCGAGGGCGCGCTGCGTTTTAGCAGCCGTTGCGCACTGCGTCTCATCTCGAGCGAAAAGCCAGCGTCCGCTCTGGGACGGCTACTTTCCGTCAGATGGGCCAAGTGCCGCCAGTGATATTTGTGTAGAAACAGACCGTGAAACGGTCATGTGCGGGGCGGCGATGGCGTTAACCATGACAAAGCTGGCTCGCCATCGCCCGGGTGATCAGACCAGCGTTTGACGCACCTGCTTCTCCAGTTCGACCTTCAAGCCAGGTTCCAGCTTGAGCTGGCGCGCCAGTTCGTCGAGGTAGGACTTCTCCATGAAGCTTTCCTCATCCACCAGCATGACGCTGGCGATGTACATCTCGGCGGCCATTTCCGGGGTTCTCGCCGCACGTGCGACGTCGGCCGGATCCAGCGGTTTGTTCAGTTCGGCGTGTAGCCAGTGTTGCAGTTGCTGGTCGTTGTCGAGCTTGACGAATTCGCCCTCGATCAACCCGCGCTCACGCTCATCAATATGCCCATCAGCCTTGGCCGCCGCCACCAACGCCTTGAGGATTGCCTGGCTGTGCTCCTCGACCTGCGCCGGCGGCAGGCGGTCAAGGGTTTGTGGTGCTGATTGCGGAGCGGTGCCCTGCTGCGCCTGCCAGTTGCCGAACGCCTTGTAGGCAATCACGCCCAAAGCCGCCAAACCGCCATAGATGGCGACCTTCCCGCCAACCTTGCGCACCTTTTTATTACCCAGCAGCAGGCCCATGGCACCAGCCGCCAGAGCGCCGCCACCGGCACCGGATAACAGACTGCCGAGACCGCTTTTATCCGAACGTGCAGTCGTGCGCTGAACATTGCCGGTCTTGTTCTGCAACAGGTCCTGACCGGACTTGAGTAACTGGTCGAGCAAACCACGGGTGTTCATTTATAGCCTCCAGAAAATCAGGTTTAACCCATAAATAAGGCCACCAGCCTAGATCCAAAGTGCCCGGGCCTCGTCGACGAGAGTGCTTCCAGATGTTGCCCGAGCCTTGCCACCCGACCTTGGTTGGACTAGGGCATCGAAAAAAAAGATATACACTGCAAAAAATCTATAAAAACCGCTCACCGGGTACTTTTTCCCATGATGACCCTGCGTCAGATCCGTCATTTCATCGCCGTGGCCGAAACCGGCTCGATCTCGGCCGCCGCCCAGGCGGTATATATCTCCCAATCCACCCTGACCCTGGCCATCCAGCAACTGGAGCAGGAGATCGGGGTTAACCTGTTCAATCGCCATGCCAAGGGCATGACCCTGACCCACCAGGGCCATCAGTTCCTGCGCCAGGCGCACTTGATCCTCGCCACCGTCGACAACGCCAAACGCAGCCTGCAACAGAGCACCGACCAGGTGGCCGGGCAGTTGACCATTGGCGTGACCAGCCTGGTGGCCGGTTACTACCTGGCCGACCTGCTGACCCGTTTTCAGCGCGCCTACCCCAACGTGGAAATCCGCGTCATGGAAGACGAGCGGCCGTACATCGAGCATTTGCTGGTCAGCGGCGAAATCGACGTTGGGGTATTGATTCTCTCCAACCTGGAAGATCGCCACGCCCTACAAACCGAAGTGCTGACCCACTCGCCCCATCGCCTGTGGCTGCCGGCCCAGCATCCCCTGCTCGAGCACGACAGCATCAATCTGGCGGACGTCGCTCGCGAGCCGCTGATCCAGCTCAACGTCGACGAAATGGACCGCAATGCCCAGCGTATGTGGCGCGCCGCCTCACTGCAGCCGCGCATCACCCTGCGCACTGCGTCCACCGAGGCTGTTCGTAGCCTGGTGGCTGCCGGCCTGGGCGTGTCGATCCAGCCCGACATGACCTATCGCCCCTGGTCGTTGGAAGGCGACATCATCGAAGCGCGGCCCATCGCCGACCTCAGCCAGACCCTCGACGTTGGCCTCGCCTGGCGTCGCGGCACCGCCCGCCCAACCCTGGTCGACCCGTTCCTCACCGTCGCCCGCGAGCAACCCCACGGCGGACGCAAGCCATCGATTTAATCGAACGCTGCATTCAGTATTTAGAATTTGTCGTCCCCAGGCCCTGCCACTAGTCTTAGCCCATCTATAAGACGGTCGGGCCCCCAGTCACCGGGAGCACCATGGCCACACAAGAAAAGAGAACCCGCAAAATGCCCGGCACGCAGACCCCGTTGTTCACCAACTTGTTGATCGATGGTGAATTGGTTGCCGGCCAGGGCTTTGTCGAGCCGATTCTCAATCCAGCCACTGGCGAAGTGCTGACCCAGATTGCCGAAGCCAGCAACGAACAAGTCGAAGCGGCGATTCTCGCGGCCCACCACGCATTCCCGGCCTGGTCACGGACCACCCCGCAGCAGCGCTCGAACATTCTCCTGAGCATTGCCAATGCCGTGGAAAAACACGCCGACCTGCTCGCCCGCCTCGAATCGCTGAACTGCGGCAAGCCCCTGCACCTGGCCCGTCAGGACGATCTCAGCGCAACCGTCGATGTGTTCCGCTTCTTCGCCGGTGCCGTACGCTGCCAGACCGGCCAGCTCAGCGGCGAATACCTGCCCGGCTACACCAGCATGGTGCGCCGCGACCCGATTGGCGTGGTGGCCTCGATTGCCCCGTGGAACTACCCGATCATGATGGCCGCGTGGAAAATCGCCCCGGCCCTGGCCGCCGGCAACACCTTGGTGTTCAAGCCTTCGGAACACACCCCGCTGTCGATCCTGGCGCTGGCGCCGATGCTTGCCGAGATCCTGCCACGCGGCGTGATCAACATTATCTGCGGTGGTGGCGAGGGGGTTGGCAGTCACTTGGTCAGCCACCCGAAGGTGCGCATGGTGTCCCTGACCGGCGACATCGTCACCGGCCAGAAAATTCTCCAGGCCGCGGCCAAGACCCTCAAGCGCACCCACCTGGAACTGGGTGGCAAGGCGCCGGTGATCGTCTGCAACGACGCCGACCTGAAGGCGGTGATCGAAGGCGTGCGCAGCTACGGCTATTACAACGCCGGACAGGACTGCACGGCGGCCTGCCGGATCTACGCCCAGGCGGGCATCCACGACAAACTGGTGGCCGATCTGGGCGCCGCGGTCAGCAGCCTGCGGTTCGCGGGCAAGCGCGACGCCGACAACGAAATCGGCCCGCTGATCAGCACCCGCCAGCGTGACCGCGTGGCCAGCTTCGTCGAGCGTGCTCTCGGTCAACCGCATATCGAACGCGTGACCGGCGCAGCGGTGCACTCCGGTGCCGGCTTCTATTACCAGCCCACCCTGCTGGCCGGCTGCAAGCAAAGCGATGAAATCGTCCAGCGCGAAGTGTTCGGCCCGGTGGTCACCGTGACCCGCTTCGACGAACTGGAGCAAGCGGTGGATTGGGCGAACGACTCGGAATACGGCCTGGCCTCCTCGGTCTGGACCCAGAACCTGGACAAGGCCATGCAGGTCGCCGCGCGCCTGCAATACGGCTGCACCTGGATCAACAGCCATTTCATGCTGGTCAGCGAAATGCCCCACGGCGGTTTGAAGCGTTCGGGCTACGGCAAAGACTTATCCAGTGATTCGTTGCAGGACTACAGCGTGGTGCGCCACATCATGGCGCGTCACGGCAATGACCTGAAATAACACAACTAAGCTAATAACGAGCCAAAAGGCCAGCAACCCTGCTTGAAAAACTGCCCCGACCATAATTTAAAGAAGAGGGAATTCCCATGTTCGCGCACAAGACCGCACTGCTCAGTGCAATCACCACCGCGCTGCTGGCCAGTGCCAGTATCCAGGCCGCCGAACCCGCGACAGCCGTTGGTGCCGGCGAAGGCCAACTGGATATCGTGGCCTGGCCTGGCTACATCGAACGGGGCGAAAGCGACAAGGCCTACGACTGGGTGAGCGGTTTCGAGAAGGAAACCGGCTGCAAGGTCAACGTCAAGACCGCCGCCACTTCCGATGAGATGGTCAGTCTGATGGCCAAGGGCGGCTACGACCTGGTGACAGCGTCCGGCGACGCCTCGCTGCGACTGATCGTCGGCAAGCGTGTGCAGCCGATCAATACCGCACTGATTCCGAACTGGAAAAACCTCGACCCTCGCCTCAAGGATGCACCGTGGTACGTGGTCAATAAGCAGACTTACGGCACCCCTTACCAGTGGGGTCCGAACGTATTGATGTACAACACCAACGTGTTCAAGACGCCGCCGACCAGCTGGAACGTGGTGTTCGACGCGCAGAACCTGCCGGACGGCAAGCCGAACAAAGGTCGCGTGCAAGCCTATGACGGCCCGATCTACATCGCCGACGCGGCGCTGTTCCTTAAGAGCACCAAGCCGGAGCTGGGGATCCAGAACCCCTACGAACTGACCGAAGTCCAATACAAGGCCGTGCTCGATCTGCTGCGCGCACAGCAGCCGTTGATCCACCGCTACTGGCACGACACCACCGTGCAAATGAGTGACTTCAAAAACGAAGGCGTGGTGGCCTCCAGCGCCTGGCCTTATCAGGTCAACGGCTTGATGAACGAGAAGCAGCCGATCGCTTCCACCATCCCGAAAGAAGGTGCCACCGGCTGGGCCGACACCACCATGCTGCACGCCGAGGCCAAGCACCCGAACTGCGCCTACAAGTGGATGGACTGGTCGTTGCAGCCGAAAGTCCAGGGTGACGTCGCAGCCTGGTTCGGCTCCTTGCCAGCGGTCCCGGCGGCTTGCCAGGGCAGCGAACTGCTGGGCGCCGAAGGCTGCAAGACCAACGGTTTCGACCAGTTCGACAAGATCGCCTTCTGGAAAACCCCGCAGGCTGAAGGCGGCAAATTCGTACCGTACAGCCGCTGGACCCAGGACTATATCGCGATCATGGGCGGCCGCTAAAAGTCATTCCGGTAGCTGCTGCGCGTCGATTATTCGCGCCCGGGCAGTGCTCGCCTCCTCACGTACTGACGTACGCTCCGGGGGCTGTGCGCTGGCCGGACACGACTAGTCGCCGCTCGCGACGCTCCCGAAACGACTTTTCCACATCCTGAGCTTTGTCAAAAGCTCAACGGTTGACGCAATAACTGTTTTTTCAGAAGTCCAGGCAGGGCCGCTGCGACGGCCTTCGCCTTTTTGGAGCACCGCACCATGACGCTTGCAGTCCAGTTCACCAACGTTTCCCGTCTTTTCGGCGAAGTGAAAGCCGTAGACCGGGTTTCCATCGACATCCAGGACGGCGAGTTTTTTTCCATGCTCGGCCCTTCCGGTTCGGGCAAGACCACTTGCCTGCGACTGATTGCCGGTTTCGAACAACCGAGTGCCGGTTCCATCCGCATCCACGGCGAAGAAGCGGCGGGCCTGCCGCCCTATCAGCGTGACGTCAACACCGTGTTCCAGGATTACGCCCTGTTCCCGCACATGAACGTGCGTGACAACGTCGCCTATGGCCTGAAGGTCAAGGGTGTCGGCAAAACCGAACGCCTGCAGCGCGCCGAAGAGGCGCTGGGCATGGTCGCCCTGGGTGGCTACGGCGACCGTAAGCCGGCGCAACTGTCCGGCGGCCAGCGTCAGCGCGTGGCCCTGGCCCGCGCACTGGTCAATCGTCCGCGAGTGCTGCTGCTCGACGAACCGCTGGGCGCCCTTGACCTGAAGCTGCGCGAGCAAATGCAGAGCGAGCTGAAAAAGCTCCAGCGCCAGCTCGGTATCACCTTTATTTTCGTTACCCACGACCAGACCGAAGCGCTGTCGATGTCCGATCGCGTGGCCGTGTTCAACAAGGGTCGCATCGAGCAGGTCGACACCCCGCGCAACCTCTACATGAAGCCGGCCACCAGCTTCGTCGCCGAGTTCGTCGGCACCTCCAACGTGATTCGCGGTGAACTGGCGCAGCAATTGAGCGGCAACCCGCAAGCTTTCTCCATTCGCCCGGAACACGTGCGTTTCGCCGAAGGCCCGTTGGCCAGCCATGAAATCGAAGTCAGCGGCCTGCTGCACGACATTCAATACCAGGGCAGCGCCACCCGCTACGAACTGAAACTGGACAACGGCCAGACCCTTAACATTAGCAAGGCAAACAGCCAGTGGCTGGACACCAGCGCCCAGCACCAAACCGGCCAGCGCATCAGCGCGCGCTGGGCACGCGAGGCAATGACGCCGTTGCACGACACTGCCGTGGGCGGGGTGTGACATGAACAGCGCAACAATGACCCATACAGCCACAGGCGGCTCGCCGCTGCGCAGGTTGTCCAACCTGCTCTATCGCCGACCCAACCTGTACCTGACGATGCTGCTGGTGCCGCCGCTGATCTGGTTCGGCGCGATCTACCTCGGCTCGCTGCTCAACCTGTTGTGGCAAGGGTTCTACACCTTCGATGACTTCACCATGGCGGTCACCCCTGACCTGACCCTGGCCAACTTCGCCGCGCTGTTCCAGCCGTCGAACTTCGACATCATCCTGCGCACCCTGAGCATGGCCATCGTGGTCTCGATCGCCAGCGCCTTCGTCGCGTTTCCGATCGCCTACTACATGGCGCGCTACACCACCGGCAAGACCAAGGCGTTTTTCTACATCGCGGTGATGCTGCCGATGTGGGCCAGCTACATCGTCAAGGCCTACGCCTGGACCCTGCTGCTGGCCAAGGGTGGCGTGGCGCAATGGTTCGTCCAGCACCTGGGGCTGGAGCCGCTGCTGCAATTCGTGCTGGGGATTCCCGGCGTCGGTGGCAGCACCTTGTCGACCTCGCACCTGGGGCGCTTCATGGTGTTCGTCTACATCTGGCTGCCGTTCATGATCCTGCCGATCCAGGCGTCGCTGGAGCGTCTGCCGCCGTCGCCGCTGCAAGCCTCCGCCGACCTTGGGGCGAAACCCCGGCAGACCTTCATGCAGGTGATTCTGCCGCTGTCGATCCCGGGGATTGCCGCCGGATCGATCTTCACCTTTTCGCTGACCCTGGGTGACTTCATCGTGCCGCAACTTGTCGGTCCGCCCGGCTACTTCGTCGGCAGCATGGTCTACGCCCAGCAGGGTGCGATCGGCAACATGCCGATGGCCGCCGCCTTCACTCTGGTGCCGATCGTGCTGATCGCCATCTACCTGTCCATCGTCAAACGCCTGGGGGCCTTCGATGCACTCTGAAAAAGCTTCGCTGGGCCTGCGCATCGCAGCCTGGGGCGGGTTGGTGTTCCTTCACTTCCCGATCCTGATCATCTTCCTGTACGCCTTCAACACCGAAGACGCCGCGTTCAGCTTTCCGCCCAAGGGCTTCACCCTGAAGTGGTTCAGCGTCGCGTTCTCGCGACCGGACGTGCTCGAAGCGATCAAGCTCTCGGCACAGGTCGCCGCCATCGCCACCCTGATTGCCATGGTCCTCGGAACCCTGGCCTCGGCCGCGCTGTACCGCCGTGATTTCTTCGGCAAGCAAGGCATCTCGCTGATGCTGATCCTGCCGATCGCCCTGCCCGGGATCATCACCGGTATTGCCTTGCTGGCGACCTTCAAGTCCCTGGGCATCGAGCCGGGCATGTTCACCATCATCGTCGGTCACGCGACCTTCTGTGTGGTGATCGTCTACAACAACGTCATCGCCCGCCTGCGCCGCACCTCCCACAGCCTGATCGAAGCCTCGATGGACCTGGGCGCCGACGGCTGGCAGACCTTCCGCTACATCATCCTGCCGAACCTCGGCTCGGCCTTGCTGGCCGGCGGCATGCTGGCGTTTGCCCTGTCGTTCGATGAAATCATCGTGACCACCTTCACCGCCGGGCACGAGCGCACCTTGCCACTGTGGCTGCTCAACCAACTCAGCCGCCCACGGGACGTGCCGGTGACCAACGTGGTGGCAATGCTGGTGATGCTCGTGACCATGCTGCCGATCCTCGGCGCCTACTACCTGACACGCGGCGGTGAAAGCGTGGCGGGGAGTGGTGGGAAATAACATCGCAACTGACAACAACTTTCCCTGTGGGAGCGAGCCTGCTCGCGAAGCTTTTGGCGTCCTTGAGGACGCTTTCGCGAGCAGGCTCGCTCCCACAGAAAAACAAGAACAGCTCGCAAGGGGACAACTACCATGCAAACCAAACTGCTGATCAACGGCCAACTGGTCGCCGGTGAAGGCGCCGTCCAACCGGTGTTCAACCCCGCCCTGGGCCGTGTCCTGGTGGAAATCAATGAAGCCAGCGAAGCCCAGGTCGACGCCGCCGTGCGTGCCGCCGATGCGGCGTTCGACAACTGGTCACAGACCCCGCCCAAGGATCGCTCGCTGCTCCTGCTGAAACTCGCAGACGCCATCGAAGCCAACGCCGAAGAGCTGGCCAAGCTGGAATCGGACAACTGCGGTAAGCCTCTGAGTGCAGCGCTGAATGACGAGATTCCGGCGATTGCCGATGTGTTTCGCTTCTTCGCCGGCGCCAGCCGTTGCATGAGCGGCATGGCCGGCGGCGAGTACCTGCCGGGGCATACCTCGATGATCCGCCGCGACCCGGTGGGGGTGATCGCTTCCATCGCGCCGTGGAACTACCCGCTGATGATGGTCGCCTGGAAAATTGCCCCGGCCCTGGCCGCCGGTAATACCGTGGTGCTCAAGCCCTCGGAGCAAACCCCACTGACCGCCCTGCGCCTCGCCGAATTGGCATCGGAGATTTTCCCGGCCGGCGTACTCAACCTGGTATTCGGTCGCGGGCCAACCGTCGGCAGCCCGCTGGTGACTCACCCGAAAGTGCGCATGGTGTCGCTGACCGGTTCGATTGCCACCGGCTCGAACATCATTTCCAGCACCGCCGACAGTGTTAAGCGCATGCACATGGAACTGGGCGGCAAGGCGCCAGTCATCATCTTCGACGACGCCGACATCGACGCTGCGGTCGAAGGCATTCGTACCTTCGGTTTCTACAACGCCGGCCAGGACTGCACCGCCGCCTGCCGCATCTACGCTCAGGACGGCATCTACGACAAGTTCGTCGAGAAGCTCGGTGCGGCGGTCGCCAGCATCAAGTACGGCCTGCAGGATGATCCGAGCACCGAGCTCGGCCCGCTGATCACCGCCCAGCACCGCGACCGCGTCGCCGGCTTCGTCGAACGCGCCGTGGCGCAACCGCACATCCGCCTGGTCACGGGCGGCAAAACCGTCGAAGGCAATGGTTTCTTCTTCGAGCCAACCGTGCTCGCCGATGCCCAACAGGATGACGAAATTGTTCGTCGCGAAGTGTTCGGCCCGGTGGTCTCGGTAACCCGCTTCAACGACGAAGCGCAAGTCCTGGGCTGGGCCAACGATTCGGACTACGGCCTCGCCTCCTCGGTGTGGACCGCCGACGTCGGCCGCGCCAACCGCCTCGCCGCTCGCTTGCAATACGGCTGCACCTGGGTCAACACCCACTTCATGCTGGTCAGCGAAATGCCCCATGGCGGTCAGAAACTGTCCGGCTATGGCAAGGACATGTCCATGTATGGGCTGGAAGACTACACCTGTGTGCGGCATGTGATGTTCAAGCATTAAAAGCTTCGCTGCGATGCGGCGACCCGACAAGCCAGCTCCCACAAAGGATTGAACTGTAGGAACTGGCTTGTCGGAACGCCGTCACCTCGGTTTCAAGGCAGAAACCGGCAACAAGCACCACCAGGCTAGCAACACAAAACAACAATAACCCCCGATCCAGGCGACGCCTCCCAAGGCGCCGCCTCGGCCTCGGCCATCCGAAATCTGCCGATTTTCCGGAGCAACCACGCCATGAGTGCACTACCCGAAATGTCTGCAAGCGCCGCCGACAGCGATGCCGAGCAGCTACGCCAACTGGGCTACACCTCGAACTTCAACCGCAGCATGAGCCTGTGGGAAAACTTCGCCCTGGGCTTCACTTACCTCTCCCCGGTCGTAGGGGTGTATACCCTCTTCGGCCTTTGCCTGGCCGCTGGCGGGCCGCCGATGTTCTGGGCGTATTTGCTGGTGGGCTGCGGCCAACTGCTGGTGTGCCTGATCTTCGGTGAAGTGGTTTCCCAGTTCCCGATCTCCGGCGGCGTCTATCCCTGGGCTCGGCGCCTGGTGGGTAAGCGCTGGGCGTGGATGGTCGGCTGGATCTACTCCATCGCCCTGTGCGTGACCATTGCCGCCGTGGCCGTTGGCGCCGGTCCGTACCTGGCAGCAATGCTCGGTTTTGAACCGAACAACAACACCAACATCGTCATTGCCCTGGTGCTAACCCTGTTCGCCACCCTGGTCAACCTCAGCGGCACCAAAGTGCTGGCGCGGATTGCCATGTTCGGTTTTCTCTGTGAACTGATCGGCGCGGTCATCGTCGGTGTTTACCTGCTGATGTTCGAACGTCACCAACCCATCAGCGTGCTGTTCAACACCTTCGACATCAGCGTCGATGGCTCCTACCTGCCGGCCTTCCTCACCGCTTCGCTGGCCGGGATGTTTCTGTACTACGGCTTCGAAGCTTGCGGTGACGTGGCCGAGGAAACACCGAACCCGAGCAAAAAGATTCCGGTGGCCATGCGCATGACCATCTACATCGGCGGCATCGCCGCGATGTTCGCTTGCCTGGCGCTGATTCTCGCGGTACCGGACATGCAGGCAGTGATCAACGGCACCGACAAGGACCCGGTGACCACCATCCTCAACAACGCTTTCGGCCCGGTGGGTTCAAAAGTGGTGATGGGCGTGGTGATGATTTCCTTCATCTCCTGCGTCATCAGCCTACAAGCAGCGGCCAGTCGTCTGCTGTACTCCTACGCTCGTGATGAGATGGTCATCGGCAGCAGCCTGCTTAAACGCATCTCGCCGAACACCCAGGTGCCCGTCGCGGCGCTGTTCGTATCAGGCGTGCTGCCCGCGCTGATTATTGTCCTCGGTTTCTTCCTTCAGGATGCCGTCGCCACCATCGTCAGCTTCGCCGCCATTGGCATCTACCTGGCCTTCCAGATGATTGTCCTCGCGGCACTCTACGCCCGTGCGCGCGGCTGGAAGCCCAGCGGTAAATTCACCCTGGGAGCCTGGGGCCTGCCGGTGAACATCGGCGCGCTGGTCTATGGCGTCGGGGCGATCGTCAACATGGCATGGCCACGCACGCCGGATGCGCCGTGGTTCATCAACTACGCAATGGTGTTGAGCACCGCCATCGTGATTGGCCTGGGCCTGCTCTACATGTGGCTCGGCAAGCCGTACGACCACGGCACCGCACCTTCCGGGGATGCCTGGAAAGTCAGCCGGTAACGACAACGCCCTGGCCGGTGAACACGGGTCAGGGCGACAAAAAACCAACAAGGATTGAACATGGATATCACCCGCCGCGACTTCCTCAACGGTGTCGCAGTCACCATCGCCGCCGGCATGACCCCGCTGCAGATTCTCCAGGCTGCACCGGATGGACGTTATTACCCGCCGGCCCTCACCGGTTTGCGCGGCAGCCATGTCGGCTCGTTCGAGTTGGCGCATCAGATGGGCTGGGAGAAAAAAGTCTTCGACACCGATGCCCTGCCAATCAGCGAGGACTATGACCTAGTGGTGGTTGGCGGTGGTTTGAGCGGGTTATCCGCCGCCTGGTTCTACCGTGAGAAACATCCGAAAGCGCGGATCCTGATTCTGGAAAACCACGATGACTTCGGCGGTCACGCCAAGCGCAATGAATTCTCCGCCGGTGGCCGGATGATCCTCGGCTACGGCGGCAGTGAGGCCTTTCAGTCGCCCAACCACCTCTACAGCAAAGAGGTGAATGGCCTGCTGAAAAAACTCGGGGTCGATATCAAGCGCTTTGAAACCGCCTTCGACCGCCAGTTCTATCCGGGCCTGGGCTTGTCGCGCGCGGTGTTCTTCGACAAGGAAAACTTTGGCGAAGACAAACTGGTCACCGGCGACCCGACGCCGATGGTGGCCGACGACATCGCGCCGGACCAACTGCATGCCCGCAGCATCGAGGCCTTCATCAACGACTTCCCGTTGCCGAAGTCCGACCGTGATGCGTTGATTGCCCTGCACAGCGCACCGAAGGATTACCTTGCCGGCAAATCCACCGAGGAAAAAACGGCGCATCTGGAGACCACCAGCTACCGCGATTTCCTGCTCAAGGATGTCGGTCTGTCGGAACAGGCGGTGAAGTATTTCCAAAGCCGCACCAACGACTTCATGGCCCTGAGCATCGACGCCGTGGCCGCGTACGACGCCTACAACGTCGGCTTCCCCGGTTTCAGTGCGATGAATCTGGAGCCGATCAGCGAGGAAGCCCTGGCGGAAATGGAAGAGCCCTACATCTACCACTTCCCCGACGGAAACGCTTCGCTAGCGCGCCTGCTGGTGCGCAGTCTGATCCCGGCCGTTGCCCCTGGTCACACCATGGATGACATCGTCCTCGCGCCATTCGACTACGCCAAACTCGACCAAGCGAAAACCCCGGTACGCATTCGCCTCAACAGCACCGCAGTCAGTGTGCGCAACGTCGGCAATGGGGTGAATGTCGGCTACAGCCGTGGCGGAAAATTGAGCCAGGTGCGTGGCAAGCACTGCATCATGGCCTGCTACAACATGATGATTCCATACCTGTTGCGCGACCTGTCGAAGGAGCAGGCCCACGCCCTGAGCCAGAACGTGAAATTCCCGCTGGTGTACACCAAGGTGGTGATCCGCAACTGGCAGTCGTTCCAGAAACTGGGGGTCCACGAAATCTATGCCGCCACCCAACCCTACAGCCGGATCAAGCTCGATTACCCGGTCAGCATGGGTGGCTACGAGCATCCGAAAGACCCAACACAGCCGATTGGCCTGCATATGGTCTATGTGCCCACCAGCCCCAATAGCGGCATGAACGCCCGCGACCAGGCACGCGCCGGCCGTGGTCGACTGTATGGTCAGACCTTCGAGGCACTTGAGGCACAACTGCGCGATCAGTTGCAACGCATGCTCGGCCCGGGCGGATTCAACCATGAGGCCGATATTCTCGAAATCACCGTCAACCGCTGGTCACATGGCTATGCGTACTTCTCCAATAGCCTGTACGACGATGCCGATGAGAGCGAGAAACTGATGGAACTGGCGCGTCAGCCGGTCGGCAAAGTCAGCATTGCCAACTCCGACGCTGCCTGGAGTGCCTATGCCCATGCAGCCATTGATGAAGCGCATCGTGCGGTAGGAGAAATCGGCTAATCAGGGCGGTTTAGTCTCTGCCTCGCCGCGAATATCGGCGAGGCAGGATTCGGAAGTGTCTTCAAAATCGCGAAATGCTGCGCATCGCGTCCACCAGATAGCGCATGGCAATCCGGTCACTCTCGGACAACTCTCGGTAATGCTCCACCAGCCTTCTCTCCTCATTGCTGAGCCGACGTGCACCGCACGCACCGCTCACACCCAGGAACATCCCCAGCCACTCGATAATGCCTTGCGCTTTTGCCATGGAGGCTTTCCTTCTGAATCTGGATAAAAACGCCGACTGCCATATCGGTCATGAGCCTAAGAATAGGGAGAAAAAATGCTTCGGGAAGGATTTTTAGAGTAATTAGTCAAATAAATAAAAACGCCTATTTAAAACGCCATATCGGTCATTGGGGCCTTCATAAAAGACTGTAGGAAATCGAACCTTGGAGCGAGCCTGCTCGCGAAAAATCTGTAGGCACCGCTTGCAATCAGGCAATCCGCGTCATCGTTGACGTTTTTTGTCGGAGCGCCGCCCGGAGCCGGCTCGCTCATACAGGGACAGCCGTAGTTTTCAAAAAGCGCAACCCAATCATTTTGCGAGTTATTTCGAACCCTTTAACTAATCGGGCATCTGTTTAAACTTCCACGGGTTTGGTCGAAGGCTTGTCCGAACCTCCATCTCTGATCCGTAACGCAGCCAGGAACGCCGCGGGATTGTCCAAGACAGGTTGTCCTATGCACCGCAGGAATTTGCTCAAGGCCTCCATGGCCATCGCTGCCTACACCGGCCTCTCGGCCACTGGACTGTTGGCGACACGTGCCTGGGCCGGGACGGCCGATGGCGAGGCCCAGGCCTTCGACTTCGAAGCGCTGAAGATTCAGGCCAAACAATTGGCCAGTAACCGCTACGTCGATACCAAGCAAGTGCTGCCGCCGACGCTGGCCAGCATGACCCCGCAGAATTTCAACGCCATTCAATACGATGCCGACCATTCGCTGTGGAATGAACTGAACGGCCAGTTGGACGTGCAGTTCTTCCACGTCGGCATGGGCTTCAAGCAGCCGGTACGCATGTACAGCGTCGACCCCAAGACCCGCCAGGCGCGGGAGGTGCACTTCCGCCCGTCACTGTTCAACTATGAGCGCTCCAGCGTCGACACCGGCCAGCTCAAGGGCGACCTGGGTTTTGCCGGGTTCAAGCTGTTCAAGGCGCCGGAGCTGGATAAGCACGATGTGGTGTCGTTCCTCGGCGCCAGCTACTTCCGCGCGGTGGACAACACCGGCCAGTACGGCTTGTCGGCTCGCGGCCTGGCCATCGACACCTACGGAAAAAAACGCGAAGAGTTTCCCGATTTCACCAAGTTCTGGTTCGAAACCCCGGACAAGGACAGCACCCGCTTCGTGGTCTATGCCCTGCTCGACTCACCGAGCGCCACCGGTGCCTACCGTTTCGACATCGATTGCCAGGCCACGCAGGTGGTGATGGCGGTTGACGCGCACGTCAATGCACGCACCGCCATCGAGCAACTGGGCATCGCGCCGATGACCAGCATGTTCAGTTGCGGCACCCACGAACGGCGTATGTGCGACACCATCCACCCGCAGATCCACGATTCGGACCGGCTCGCCATGTGGCGCGGCAATGGCGAGTGGATCTGCCGTCCGCTGAACAACCCGGCGACCCTACAATTCAACGCGTTCGCCGACAAGGACCCGAAGGGCTTCGGTCTGGTGCAGACCGACCATGAATTCGCCAGTTATCAGGACACCGTCGACTGGTACAGCAAGCGTCCGAGCCTATGGGTTGAGCCGACCACGGCTTGGGGCGAAGGCTCGATCGATCTGCTGGAGATCCCGACCACCGGCGAAACCCTGGATAACATCGTCGCCTTCTGGACCCCGAAGAAACCAGTGGCTGCCGGCGATTCGCTGAACTATGGCTACAAGCTCTACTGGAGCGCCCTGCCGCCGGTGGGCACACCGCTGGCACGGGTCAACGCCACGCGCTCGGGCATGGGCGGTTTCACGGAAGGTTGGGCACCGGGCGAGCACTATCCGAAAGTCTGGGCGCGGCGTTTTGCGGTCGATTTCAATGGCGGCGGACTGGATCGCCTGCCGGCGGGCACCGGGATCGAGCCGGTGGTCACCGCGTCGAACGGTGAGGTCAAGGATTTCAACGTGCTGCTGCTGGATGACATCAAGGGTTATCGAATTACCTTCGACTGGTTCCCGACCAATGACAGCGTCGAGCCGGTGGAACTGCGCCTGTTCATTCGCACCCATGACCGCACGTTGAGCGAAACCTGGCTGTACCAGTACTTCCCTCCTGCGCCTGACCAGCGCACCTACCCCGACTGGCCGAAGGCCTGAACCTTGCGGGCCGGTTCCTGTGGGGAACCGGCCCGCTCGCCGCATCAGTCGCGCAGATCAGACTCATGGATCGGCTGATCGCGGTGCGTCGCCCGTTGGTATTGCGATGGCCAGACGGCCTTGCGGCCTCCCAGGTCATCGTCGGCATGCAGCGGCCAATACGGGTCGCGCAGCAGTTCCCGCGCAAGCAGAATGATATCGGCCTGGCAGGTGCGAAGGATATGCTCGGCCTGTGCCGGCTCGGTAATCAATCCCACAGTGCCGGTGGCAATCCCCGACTCCTTGCGCACCCGCTCGGCAAACCGGGTCTGGTAGCCCGGGCCGGTGGGGATCTCGGCATTCGCCGCAGTACCACCCGACGACACATCGATCAGATCGACCCCCAGGGCTTTCAGGCGCCGTGCCAGCTCGACGGTTTCATCCGGGTTCCAGCCATCCTCGACCCAGTCGGTCGCCGACACTCGCACGAACAGCGGTAACTCTTCGGGCCACACTGCACGTACCGCTTCGGTCACTTGCAGCACCAGGCGAATGCGATTTTCGAACGAGCCACCGTACTGGTCCCGCCGCTGGTTACTCAGGGGCGAGAGAAACTGATGCAGCAGATAGCCGTGAGCAGCATGCACCTCGACCACCTTGAAACCGGCGACCAGGGCGCGTTTGGCGGCCGCGACAAACGCCTGAATCACCTCGCTGATTTGCGCCTCGTCGAGCTGTGTGGGCTGGGTGTGCTGCGGGTCGAAGGCAATCGGTGAAGGGCCGACCGGGGTCCAGCCGCCATCCGCCGGTTTGACGCTGCCATGCAAGCCCAGCCATGGTCGATGAGTACTGGCCTTGCGCCCGGCGTGGGCCAGTTGAATCCCGGCGACCGCCCCTTGGGCGGTGATAAAGCGGGTAATGCGTTGCAGCGGTTCGATCTGCTCGTCGTTCCACAGACCCAAGTCCTGTGCGGTGATACGGCCATCGGCGGTGACGGCCGTGGCTTCAGTAAAGATCAGGCCGGCCCCGCCCACGGCGCGGCTGCCAAGGTGTACGAGGTGCCAGTCATTGGCCAGTCCATCGACGCTGGAGTACTGACACATCGGTGACACGGCAATGCGATTGAGCAGGGTCAATTGACGAAGGGTATAGGGTTCAAGCAGCAGACTCATGGGGCACCTCTTTGATCCAGTGGGCAGGCTCCAGGGTTCTGTTTGAATAGTCGACGAGTGACTGGAAAGGATGCAGGACCCGCCCCCGCGGGTAAAAAATGGACAAAAACGTCACAAGGCCAATCAAGCAGTGATTAGAGCCTAGTCGACATCCGGCGATCAGGGAGGGTTCAGGCTGCAGTTAGCACATT
The DNA here is from genome assembly GCF_019212185.1 of Pseudomonas fluorescens. Classification (NCBI taxonomy): domain Bacteria; kingdom Pseudomonadati; phylum Pseudomonadota; class Gammaproteobacteria; order Pseudomonadales; family Pseudomonadaceae; genus Pseudomonas; species Pseudomonas fluorescens. Next base: position 1,319,449 of record NZ_CP078138.1, on the reverse strand, counting down.
GCAGCCCGACCGGGGGCATCAGCGCGGTTCGATATGGGCGATCATCAATTGCACGGTTTCCTGGCCGCGGAACTCGTTCACATCCAGCTTGTAGGCCAATTCGACCCAGCGGATGGTCGGGTTGGGCCAGACTTCACGGTCAACCCCGAAGGCAATCCCGTCGAGTTTCACAGAGCCACATTCGCTCTTGAGCACCACTTTCAGGTGGCGCTCGCCAACGATCCGCTGCTCGACCAGCTGGAACACTCCGTGAAACAGCGGCTCCGGGAAGTGCTGGCCCCAAGGACCGGCATGGCGCAGGGCGCGGGCCAGTTCCAGATGAAACTCTTCCACCGCCAGGGTGCCATCCGACAGCAACCGCCCGGTCAGGTCTTCCTCGCGCATCTGCCGTCGCACTTCGGCGTCGAACGCCTGGCAAAACAGCGGGAAGTTCGCTTCGGGCAAGGTCAGGCCCGCCGCCATGGCGTGGCCGCCATATTTGCTGATCAGTTCCGGGTGCTGCGCCGCCACCACACTCAGGGCGTCACGGATATGAAAGCCCTGCACCGAACGTCCCGAGCCCTTGAGCATGCCGTCACCGGCGTCGGCAAAGGCGATGGTCGGGCGGAAATAGCGCTCTTTCATTCGCGAGGCAAGAATACCGATCACCCCCTGGTGCCACTCCGGATCGAACAGGCACAGGCCGAAGGGCATCGATTCCAAGGGCAAATCCTTGAGCTGGGCCAGTGCTTCGCGCTGCATGCCCTGCTCGATGGATTTGCGATCCTGGTTCATGCCATCCAGTTGCGCGGCCATTTCACGGGCCAGGTCGACGTCATCGGTGAGCAGACATTCGATGCCCAGGCTCATGTCGTCCAGACGCCCCGCGGCATTCAGACGCGGGCCGAGGATAAAACCCAGATCAGTGGAGGTGATGCGCGAATGATCGCGCTTGGCCACTTCGAGGATCGCCTTGATCCCCGGCCGCGCACGCCCGGCACGAATCCGCTCCAGGCCCTGGTGCACCAGGATCCGGTTGTTGGCATCCAGCGGCACCACGTCGGCCACACTGCCCAAAGCCACCAAATCGAGCAGTTCACCGATGTTCGGTTGCGGTCGGCTGTCATACCAGCCGAGGCTACGCAGGCGCGCGCGCAGGGCCATCAGCACATAGAAAATCACCCCGACCCCGGCCAGCGCCTTGCTCGGGAAGGTACAGCCCGGCTGGTTGGGATTGACGATGGCATCGGCCAGCGGCAGTTCATCGCCTGGTAAATGGTGATCGGTCACCAGCACCTTGAGCCCGGCCTGTTTCGCCGCGGCAACCCCCTCGACGCTGGAAATGCCGTTGTCCACGGTGATCAGCAACTGCGGCTGGCGCTGCAGGGCCACCGCGACGATCTCCGGGGTCAGGCCATAGCCGTACTCGAACCGGTTGGGCACCAGGTAGTCGACATGGGCTGCGCCCAGCAGCCGCAAGCCGAGGGTGCCAACGGTGCTGGCTGTCGCGCCGTCGGCATCAAAATCGCCGACGATCAGGATCCGCTGCCGCTGCTCCAGCGCCACCACCAGCAAGTCCACCGCCGCCTCGATCCCCTTGAGTTGCTGGAACGGGATCAGGCGCGCCAGGCTCTTGTCCAACTCCGCCTCGGACTGCACGCCGCGAGCCGCATACAAGCGGGTCAGCAAGGGCGGCAAGTCACCGAGAAATGGCAGGGTGGCGGGGAGCTGGCGAGGTTCGATACGCATAGGATGTCAGGAGCTTCTCTTTGATACGGGTTTGATGGAGGTGGGAGCGCTTTTAGCCGCGCTCGCCCTGCAACCACTGCAACTGGACTTCGTGCTGGCCACGGTCGTCGGTGACAAAAATGGTCCCTTCGCTGATCATCACGTCCCACTTGATCACGCGGGGCATGTCCTGGGCCAGGGTCTCCAGCACGTCCTGAGGCACGGCGGCGATGTTGACGTTTTTCAGGGTCTTGATCGCCGGGATCACCTTGCCTTCCCACACCCGCAGGCTGCCGTACGCCAGCAGGCTGGTGCGCTCGGTGCGACGCGAACACCAGGTCAGGCGGTCGGCATCGGGCTGGCCGACTTCGATCCAGTGCAGCACGCGGTCGTCCAGGCTCTTTTCCCACAGTGCAGGTTCATCGACGTCCGACAGACCACGGCCAAAGGACAACTGCTCGTTGTACCAGAAGGCGTAGGCCAACAGCCGTACGGTCATCCGCTCTTCAGTTTCTGACGGGTGACGGGCGATGGTCTGCTTCACCGTCTCGTAGACGCTGCGGTCGAGATCGGTCAGGTTCAGTTCAAATTTATAGGTCGTGGACGGCTGGGCCATGGACGCGCTTCTTGATACGAGGAAAGGCGGCAAGTCTAACCGATGCGAGGACCATTCAACGAATCATGACCGCCATCAAGCTTGGCCGCTGGGCACCTGGCTATGATAAAACGCTGTATTGATTCCGCTTTGTCCTACAGGATCGTCCATGTCGCTCTCCGCCAAACCACTTGCCGGCCTGAAAGTCATTGAGCTCGGCACCCTGATCGCAGGGCCTTTCGCTTCGCGAATCTGTGCCGAATTCGGCGCCGACGTGACCAAAATCGAATCACCGGACGGCGGCGACCCCCTGCGTAAATGGCGCAAACTCTACGAAGGCACCTCGTTGTGGTGGTTCGTCCAGGCCCGCAACAAAAAATCCCTGACCCTCAACCTCAAGCACCCCGACGGCCTGGCGATCCTGAAAAAGCTCCTGGGCGAAGCCGACATCCTCATCGAAAACTTTCGCCCCGGGGTCCTGGAAAAACTTGGCCTGGGTTGGGATGTGCTGCATGCCTTGAACCCGAAACTGGTAATGGTGCGACTGTCCGGTTTCGGCCAGACCGGACCGATGAAGGACCAGCCGGGGTTCGGTGCCGTCGGTGAATCCATGGGTGGTCTGCGCTACATCACCGGCTTCGAGGATCGTCCACCGGTGCGCACCGGGATCTCGATTGGAGACTCGATCGCGGCCCTGTGGGGCGTGATCGGCGCCTTGATGGCCTTGCGTCACCGTGAAGTCAACGGCGGTCAGGGCCAGGTCGTCGATGTGGCGCTGTACGAGGCGATCTTCGCGATGATGGAAAGCATGGTCCCGGAGTTCGATGTGTTTGGCTTTATCCGCGAGCGCACCGGCAACATCATGCCCGGCATCACGCCCTCCTCCATTCACACCAGTGTCGACGGCAAGCATGTACAGATCGGCGCCAATGGCGATGCGATTTTCAAGCGTTTCATGCAAGTCATCGGACGCGACGATCTGGCCAATGACCCGAGCCTGGCCAGCAACGATGGCCGCGACAACCGTCGCGACGAGTTGTATGGGGTGATCGATCGGTGGGTCAGCTCACTGCCGCTCGATACCGTGATCGAACGCCTGAACGCCGCCGAAGTCCCCGCCAGTCGTATCTTCAGCGCCGAAGACATGTTCAGCGACCCGCAATTCATTGCCCGGGAAATGTTCCTCCAGGCCAAGCTGCCCGATGGCAAGGCCTTCAAGATGCCCGGCATCGTGCCGAAACTCTCGGACACCCCGGGCTCCTGCGAATGGGTCGGCGCCGAACTGGGCGAACACAACGCCCAGGTCCTCGGCGAACTGGGCTATGACGCGGCACAGATCGCGCGCCTGCGTGAAGCCGGGGCAATCTGAGCTGGACAGGATTACCGGGCGCGTATTGCGCTGGCTGAGTATTGCGGCAGCGCTAGCCTGGCTGCACGTCCTGCCCGCTGCTGCCGAAGACAAGCAGACGCTGATCTGGCTCCTGCGCGACTTACCGCCACTGACCATCTTCGAAGGATCGCAGAAGAACCTCGGTGCAGTGGATCAACTGATGCCACTGTTGATCGCCAGCCTGCCGCAATATCGCCATGACCTGTTGCGGGTCAATCGTGCGCGGGGCATGCAGATGTTGCTGGAACCGAGTTTTACCTGCGACCCTTCCCTGCTGTGGAACCCTGAGCGGGCAAAGCGAATGGTTTATTCGATCCCGGCGTATCGGATCCGCAGCAACGGCGTCGCCATACGCCGCAAAGACCACGCAGCGCTGAGCCCCTTTCTGATTGACAATCAGGTGGATCTCGAACGACTGCTGGCGAGCAAAAGCCGCAAGCTGGGCGTGGTTGCCGAACGCAGTTACGGCGAGGCCGTCGATCGTACCCTGAGCCAGGCACCGCCCGGCAGCCTGACGGCGCACTATGGCAATGACGCCCTGGGCAGCCTTCTGCAGATGCAGCGCCTGGGTCGCCTGACCTCGCTTCTTGGCTACTGGCCGGAGATTCGCTATCAGGCGTTGCAACAAGGCATCGCCCCCGAGGAACTGGAGTTCTTTGGTATTCATGGCAACGCCAAGTACCAATCAATCCATGTCGCTTGCTCCGACATCCCCGAAGGCCGCCAGGCGATAAGCGCCATCAACGCGACCATCCGCCAACTGCGACATAACCGCTTGATCGAGTTTTATGCGCAATGGCTCGACCCGCAAATGCGCAGTGAATACCTGCGCGACGCCGAGGACTTTTTTCAGGATGACGCGCCTGAGTAAACGCCGGGCAAAAAGAAACCCCGAGCAGTGGGGAGACAACTCGGGGTTAAACGTGGTCTACAAAGACCCGTACCTCAAGCGACAAGCACCGGAGCACAATGCTTGCTCTTGAAGGTATAAAATCTGACAGTCTCGACGTGGTGAAGGTTCCCGAAAAAACCAATCAGTGGCTGAGCGCCTGGTGCCGGTCCTGCGCAACGTTGCGCTGTGCCTCGATGGCACAGGGCTGCAGCCGTCCTTCGGCAATCAACAGGTCCCGGTGCAAGCCATCGACGACATCGGTCAGTAATCGTTTATCCATGAACTGCACCTGATTGAACTCACGCTCAACCACGATGGCGCCCACTGCATTCTTCAAGGTCACCAGGCACTGGCCGTGGACACCCGACGGCGTCAGCGTGACGTGATAAGGGGCCAATGCTTCACCCAACAACAGGCTGATACTTTCCATCTCGATCACCACTCAATAGTTCGAAGACAAAGTGCCAAGGCGCATTCACTGTAAATGACTACCGGCCCGAGAAGAAAGTTCTGCATCGTTACTGCACAGGCGCGATGCCGTCCTGAGTTGGCAGAGCATGCACGGCAAAGATGACAGGAAAAAAACACCGGGTGGTGCAGGTCAGTCACCGGTACGGGACGACCTGCCTCGAGGTTCGGTCCAGCCCCCCACTACGCCGCGTAGCTCGCCGCTTGCGCTGTAGAACGGCACGGTCCATTGATAGATAAACCTGACGCCGTCCTTGAGCATCAGTTGGCGCTCGCCGAAACGACTTTTGCCACTGCTCAATTGCTCCATCATTTCCTCGTGCAGGAGCCTGGCCGTGGCGTCCGGGAGCACATCCATATCGGGCAGGCATTTGCCTTGAGCCCGCTCCAGGCGGACCGACAGGTACTCCTCGTAGCCCTTGTTGCACAGCAGCAGGCGCCCCTGCAGATCACGCACAAACACCGGATCAGGCATGGCGTTGATCAAGCTGTGCCGAAACGCCAACTGATCGTTCAGCGCCTGTTCCGCCGCCTTGCGTTTTTTCACCTGAATGTTCAGCCGCTGTCGCCATGACACGCTGATCAGGCCAAACACCCCCGCCAGCAAACCGCCCCAGAAAAGCCACGAACGCATGGATTGCCAGGGCGAAGGTGGGACTGCGGCGGTGCCCTCGAGCCATTTTGTGCGGATCGCCTGCAATTCGCCGGGAGGAAGCGCCTCCAGCGCCTTGTTGAGGATGCTCAACAGTTGCGGCTGCTCCTTGCGCAGGGCCAGGTGATCGTGCTCCCACTTGCCTTCCAGGCTCGCACCAATCTTCAGCCGGCCAGCCGGAAACCGGTAGATGGCGTTGTCATTTTCGATGGTCACATCGGCCTCGCCGGTTTCCACCAGCGCACGCGCCTCTGCGTAGGTTTTGACTGAACGCAGCCCGATCTGCGGATACTCATGACGAATGGCGCTTTCCAGTGCATGCCGAGCCGGCAAGGCCAGGACCTTGCCTTGCAACGCCTCCAGCGACTCCACCGGTTGCGCCCCGGCGCGTTCGACGAAGACCCATCCCGAGCCGCCAAACGCATGACTGAAATCCAGGTAAGCCTTGCGCTCCTCGTTCATCGCCAGCGTGGTACTCATGTTGGCTCGTGCACTCTCCAACAGGCCCAACAGGTGCTCCGTGGAAAACGACTCTTCGTGGACAAACTGCAAGCCGGTCATCCGCGAAAGCTGTAAAAGAATATCGTTATTCAGCCCGCTCCAATGGCCCTGCTCGTCCTTGAACAAATACAACGGATACTGCACTGACGCGACAATCACCTGGCGATTATGAGCAATCCAGTCTCGTTCCCGAGCGGACAACTGCAGCGGCTTGCTCGTACCTGCAGAGCTGACGGCCGGGCCATCGGCCTGAGCGGCCCGCATGCAGAGCGCCAACCCCAGCAGACAGGAAAAAAACCACCAGCACACGGCCGGCCTTATGCGTGTCATTGTCCACATGCCCACATCCTTCACTCTGACTGACCCATCCCTGAAGGGCAAAACGGCGACAAGTGTGGCATGCAGGAACAAGAAAGCCCGTCAGGAGACGGGCTTCATGTGTGACAGTTTTTTGCAGATCAGAGTGGCTTGCCGCGATTGCCATGCTGACTGACAAAGGCCTGCACGGCTTTCAGGTCATTTGGCAGAACGGTGCAACGCTCGTCTCGCTCAAACAAATCCGAAAGGTGCGCAGGCAGTTCAAGCGCTTTTCCTACACCAGCCTTTTCCACGGCTTCCGGGAACTTGACCGGATGCGCAGTACCAAGGATCACCATCGGGATATCCAGGCTGCGGCGGCATTCGCGCGCGGCCTTGACGCCAATGGCAGTGTGCGGATCGAGCAGTTCACCGGTCTGGGCAAAGACTTCTGCGATGGTCTCGCAGGTCTGCGCGTCATCCACGGCCAACGAGTCGAACAGTTTGCGCGCTTCAGTCCAGCGCTCCTGCTCGACGCTGAAACCACCGCCCTGCTTGAAGCTGTCCATCAAACCGGCAATGGCTGCACCGTTGCGACCATGCAGGTCGAACAGCAGGCGCTCGAAGTTCGACGAGACCATGATGTCCATCGACGGCGACAGGGTCGCATGCAGGGTTTCCTTGACGTACTGGTTGCCGCTCATGAAGCGGTGCAGGATGTCGTTGCGGTTGGTGGCGACGATCAACTGGTTGATCGGCAGGCCCATGTTGCGCGCCAGGTAGCCGGCGAAGATATCGCCGAAGTTACCGGTCGGCACCGAGAACGCCACCGAACGCGCCGGACCGCCCAACTGCAGGGACGCGTGGAAGTAGTAAACGATCTGGGCCATGATCCGCGCCCAGTTGATCGAGTTCACGGCAACCAGGCGCGTCCCCTTGAGGAAGCTCTGATCGGCGAAGCTGGCCTTGACCATTTCCTGGCAGTCATCGAAGTTGCCTTCGATGGCAATGTTGTGGATGTTGTCGCCGAACAGCGTGGTCATCTGCCGACGCTGAACTTCCGAAACCCGGTTGTGCGGGTGAAGGATAAAGATGTCGACGTTTTCGCAGTGCTTGCAGCCTTCGATCGCCGCCGAACCGGTGTCGCCGGAAGTCGCGCCGACAATTACCACGCGCTCGCCGCGCTTCTCCAGCACGTAGTCGAGCAGGCGACCGAGCAGTTGCAGGGCGAAGTCCTTGAACGCCAGGGTCGGGCCGTGGAACAGTTCAAGCACCCATTCATTGCCGTTGAGTTGACGCAAAGGCGCCACGGCATTGTGGGAAAACGCGCCGTAGGTCGCTTCAAGAATCTTCTTGAAATCGGCATCCGGAATGCTGCCGGTAACGAACGGGCGCATCACCCGGAATGCCAGCTCGTGGTAAGGCAGGCCAGCCCAGGAAGCGATCTCTTCCTGGGTGAAACGCGGCAGGTTCTCGGGCACGTACAGGCCGCCATCGCTGGCCAGACCGGCCAACAGGACGTCTTCGAAATTCAGGGCCGGTGCCTGGCCGCGGGTACTGATATAGCGCATTGGGGCAAACCTTCGGTTTGAGCTTGGGGCTGCAAGCGGCAAGTGAACGCTGAACCGCCTTTCACTTGCCGCTTGCCGCTCGCCGCTGCTGTATTAATTCAAATGTTCGACACGGATACGTACTACCGGACCGTCAACGCCCTGCAGCGCTTCAAGGGCGGTAATCGCATCGTTCATGCGCTGCTCCAGCACACGGTGCGTCAGCAGAATCATTGGCACCAGGCCGTCGTGTTCTTCGACTTCCTTTTGCATGATCGATTCGATGTTGATACCGCGTTCCGACAGAATGCTCGCCACCTGGGCCAGTACGCCCGGATGATCCTTGGCCTGGATACGCAGGTAGTAGGCACTTTCGCAGGCGTCGATCGGCAGGATCGGGTGCGCCGACAGGGTGTCCGGGTGGAACGCCAAGTGCGGTACACGGTTCTCCGGGTCGCTGGTCATGGCGCGAACCACATCCACCAGATCGGCGATGACCGACGAAGCGGTGGGCTCCATGCCGGCGCCAGCGCCGTAGAACAGGGTCGAACCGGCCGCGTCACCGTTGACCATGACTGCGTTCATCACGCCATTGACGTTAGCGATCAGGCGATCGGCCGGGATCAGCGTCGGGTGAACCCGCAACTCGATACCACTGGCGGTGCTGCGCGCCACGCCGAGGTGCTTGATGCGATAGCCCAGGGCTTCGGCGTAATTCACGTCAGCGGTGGTCAGCTTGGTGATGCCTTCCGTGTAGGCCTTGTCGAATTGCAGCGGAATACCGAAGGCAATCGACGCCAGGATCGTCAGCTTGTGCGCGGCATCGATGCCTTCGACGTCGAACGTCGGATCGGCTTCGGCGTAGCCGAGCGCCTGGGCTTCGGCGAGCACGTCTTCAAAGGTACGGCCCTTCTCACGCATTTCGGTGAGGATGAAGTTGCCAGTACCGTTGATGATGCCTGCGACCCAGTTGATGCGGTTGGCCGACAGGCCTTCACGAATCGCCTTGATCACCGGGATGCCGCCAGCCACTGCCGCTTCGAAGGCAACAATCACACCCTTCTCGCGAGCCTTGGCGAAAATTTCATTACCGTGAACAGCGATAAGCGCCTTGTTCGCGGTGACCACATGCTTGCCATTCTCGATGGCCTTGAGTACCAGCTCGCGGGCAACGGTATAGCCGCCCATCAGCTCTATAACGATGTCGATCTCAGGGTTCGTGGCCACATCGAAGACATCGTTGGTAATCGCAATACCGGTCGTCTGGAACTGAGGCTTTGGCGTGCGCATGGCAATTTGTGCCACTTCGATTCCACGCCCGGCACGACGAGCAATTTCCTCGGCGTTGCGCTGAAGTACGTTGAAGGTGCCGCCACCGACGGTACCTAACCCACAGATGCCTACTTTGACCGGATTCACTCTGAACTCCCCATAAAACGGCCGACTCGAGGCCGGCCGTGGAAACAGCCGCATAGCATGCGGCTCTCTATTAATGGAGCGTCGACTGCTGTCGCCGCTCCATGATCGTCAAAGGCTTACCGTGACGACGCAGGATTATTTCGCACCCAGCGCCAGTTTGGCCACTTGTGGCGCTGGCTGGTAGCCCGGAATGACCTGACCATCGGCCAAAACGATGGCCGGTGTGCCGTTCACGCCAATCGACTGGCCAAGGGCGAACTGTTTCGACACTGGGTTATCGCACTTGGCGGCCTTGATTTCCTTGCCGTCGACCATCTTGTCCATGGCCGCTTTCTTATCGGCCGAGCACCATACATTCTGCAGTTGCTCATCACCTGGCGAACCCAGGCCCTGACGCGGGAAAGCAACATAACGCACTTCTACCCCGAGTTTGTTCAGGGCTGGCACTTCAGCGTGCAATTTGTGGCAATACGGGCAGGTGGTATCGGTAAAGACGGTGATGTGAGTCTTGGTTTCGCCGATGGCCGGGTAAACCACGGTTTCAGCGACCGGAATACCGTTGACCAGCTTGGCGATGCCCAGGCGCTCGGTTTTTTCGGTGAGGTTGACCGGCTTGCCATCCTTGAGCTGGAACAGGTAGCCCTGGACGATGTACTGGCCGTCGGCGCTGGCGTAAAGGACGCGACTGCCCTTGAGTTTGACTTCGTACAGGCCGGCCAGCGGGCTGGCGCTGATGGTTTCGATCGGCGTGTCGAGCTGGAGGGTTTCGAGGCTCTTGCGGATGGCTTTGTCAGCCGCATCATCGGCGACGGCGAAAGTGCTGAGCAGCGCAATGGCGGCAGCGACGAAAATCTGGGTCAGACGCATGGGAACTCCTGAAGGCGGACAAATGGATCGGCCAGAACACCGCTGTCGCTACAGCGGGTCAAAACCGTCCATCGTGCAAACCGGCAAAGCCTATCACATAAGGCTTGGCGGGGCGGAATGTGGGTGATGCAAGGTGTTTGCCGATGCTTTCAACCACGCGGGTGATGCTTGGCATGCAGGTCCTGCAAGCGCGCCCGAGCCACGTGGGTGTAAATCTGGGTGGTCGACAAATCGCTATGACCGAGGAGCATCTGCACCACCCGCAAATCCGCGCCGTGATTAAGCAGATGCGTGGCGAAGGCATGGCGCAGGGTGTGGGGCGACAGCGACTTGCCAATCCCGGCGACCCTGGCCTGGTGCTTGATCCGATGCCAGAACGTCTGGCGAGTCATCTGCTCGCCGCGCAAACTGGGAAACAGCACGTCACTGGGACGCCCGCCGAGCAACTCGACACGGGCATCGCGCAGGTAACGCTCGACCCAGACGATCGCCTCTTCGCCCATCGGCACCAGGCGCTCCTTGCTGCCCTTGCCCATGACTCGCAGCACGCCCTGACGCAGGTTGACCTGTTCCAGGGTCAGGCTGATCAACTCGGTGACCCGCAGCCCGCAGGCGTACAACACTTCGAGCATGGCCCGGTCGCGCTGGCCGATCGCCTCGCTCAGGTCCGGCGCCTTGAGCAGCGCTTCGACGTCGGCTTCCGACAACGACTTGGGCAGCGGCCGACCCAATTGCGGCATGTCGACCCGCAGCGTCGGGTCCACGGCGATCATTTTTTCCCGCAAGAGATAGCGATAAAACCCACGCACACCCGAGAGAAACCTTGCTGTGGACCGGGGTTTGTAGCCCTGCTCAACACGCCAGGCCAAGTGATCGAGAATCAGTTCGCGTCCAGCGTTGGGCAACTCTACCCCCTGCTCCTGAAGCCAACCGTTGAACAGTGCCAAATCACTGCGATAAGCGTCTCGGGTGTTGTCGGATAGGCCCTTCTCCAGCCACAAGGCGTCGAGGAACTGGTCGATCAGCGGGTGTTCTATAGCGGACATGGGCACTCAAGACACGCAGGCCAGGCACTGCGCGCAAAAAAATAGTGAACGGTCAGGATGCCCGCTAGTCTTTCATAGCTGGCCATTTCAAGGAACAGGGAGTCTCAATGAACGAGCAGCAAATCCTCTTGGCCTTCGGCGGCATCGGTGCGGCAGCCATTGGTTGCCAATGGCTGGCCTGGCGCCTGAAATTACCGGCCATTCTGTTTCTACTGTTGGCCGGCATCGTCATGGGCCCGATCATCGGCTGGCTGGATCCGCAAGAGATGTTCGGCCCTTTGCTGATGCCACTGGTATCGCTGGCAGTGGCGTTGATCCTGTTCGAAGGCAGCCTGACCCTGCACCTCTCGCAATGGCGGGAAATCGGCAGCGTGGTACGCCGCCTGGTCACCCTCGGTGCCCTCTCCACCTGGCTGGTGATTGCCGTGGCGACCCACTGGCTGCTGGGTTTCGACTGGCTGCTGGCAATTCTGTTCGGCACCCTGACACTGGTTACCGGCCCCACGGTGATCGTACCGATGCTGCGGGTGGTGCGGCCCAAGGCGTCGATCGCCAATATCCTGCGCTGGGAGGGCATCGTCATCGATCCGATCGGCGCGCTGCTGGCGGTGGTGGTCTACAGCTTTATCATCGCCAGTGCCGACGGCAACGGCCTCAAGGACAGTCTGCTGACCTTCGGCGGGGTGATTGTCTGTGGCGGCCTGTTCGGCATCGGCGGCGGGTATGCGCTAGGCACGCTGATTCGCCGCCAATGGCTGCCGGAATACCTGCACAACCTGGCCTCCCTCGCCGCAGTGCTTGGCATCTTCATTGCTGCCAACCAAACGATCCATGAGTCAGGTTTGCTGGCAGTGACCTTGATGGGCATGTGGTTGGCCAACATGAAAGGCGTGGACGTCCGACATATCCTGCACTTCAAGGAAAACCTCAGCGTCCTGCTGATTTCCGGCCTGTTCATTCTGCTGGCGGCACGCCTGGACCTGGACGCCATGCTCGCCTTGGGGCCACTGGTGCTGCTGTTATTGCTGGTGATTCAGTTCATCGCCCGCCCGCTGAACGTCGCATTGTCGACCGCAGGGTCGAACCTGAACTGGCGTGAGCGCGCGCTGTTGGCCTGGATTGCACCGCGCGGGATAGTCGCGGCGGCGGTATCGGCGATTTTTGCGATTCGCCTGGACGAGGCCGGTCATCAAGGCGCACTGCTGCTGGTGCCACTGACGTTTGCGGTAATCATCGGTACCGTAGTCCTGCAGAGCGCCACCGCCCGACCATTGGCACGTCTGCTGAAGGTCGCCGAGCCGGCGCCGAGTGGCTTTCTGATTGTCGGTGCCAACGGGCCGGCGCGCGCCCTGGGCAAAGCCTTGCAACAGCTGGACAGCCGCGTGCTGCTGACGGATTCGAGCTGGGAAAACATTCGCGCGGCGCGCATGGAGGGATTGCCTACCTACTTCGGCAACCCGGCCTCACAGCACGCCGATGCACACCTGGATCTGGTCGGCCTCGGCCACCTGCTGACCCTGTCCCCCTCGGGCGAGCTGAACACCCTGGCGACTATGCGTTTTCGCCATGAGTTCGGCCATCAGCGGATGTTCTCCCTGGCGAGCGGCCAGGAAAATCGTCGCACCGATAAACATCGGGCGAGCCTTGAGCATCGCGGGCAACTGCTGGGCAGCCAGGCATTGACCTATACCAAGCTGGCCAGCCTGCTCGGCCAGGGCGCCGAGTTGTATACCACGCACCTGACGGAGGGTTTTGGCTGGGAGGATTACAAGGCGCTGCACGGCGAGCGCGCAACTCTGTTGTTCGCCCGTGATAGCAGCGACTGGGTCTATGTGGTGACACCCGATAGCGCGCTCAAGCCCGGCCCCGGCTGGACCCTGGTGGCGCTGATCCAGCCGGAAACCCATGGCGCTGAATAAATCGCAGACAACAAAAAAGCAGCCCGTAGGCTGCTTTTTCTGCATCGGAAGCTGGACTTAAGCCAGTTTTTCCTTGATGCGAGCTGCTTTACCCGACAGATCACGCAGGTAGTACAGCTTGGCTTTACGCACGTCACCGCGACGCTTGACAGCCATGCTTTCGATTTGCGGGCTGTAGGTCTGGAAAGTACGCTCTACGCCAACACCGTTGGAGATTTTACGAACAGTGAAAGCACTGTTCACGCCACGGTTACGCTTGGCGATTACTACGCCTTCGAACGCTTGCAGACGCGCGCGGTCACCTTCCTTCACTTTCACCTGAACGACAATGGTGTCGCCCGGGGCAAAGGTAGGGATCTCTTTGGTCATCTGCTCTGCTTCGAGTGCAAGGATGATTTTGTTAGTCATGCTGTGCTCCTAAGGTAAATCGTCGGATCTACCATCGATACGTTGTTAACTATCGTCCCGCTCGCGGATGTATTCCTCGAGCAGCTTCTTCTCTTCTCCAGAAAGCGAGCGGCTTTCCAGAAGATCGGCGCGTCGTTCATAGGTCCGACCAAGGGACTGCTGTAAACGCCAACGCCGGATGTGTGCGTGGTTGCCACTCAGCAACACGTCGGGAACACGCTGATCCGCATACACCTCCGGTCGGGTGTAGTGCGGGCAATCCAGCAGACCATCCGTAAAGGAATCTTCCTCGGCGGAGTCCGCATGCCCTAAAGCTCCAGGCAGCAGTCGCGTAACCGCGTCAATCAGGACCATGGCCGGCAGCTCACCGCCAGACAATACATAGTCGCCAATCGACCACTCTTCATCGACATGAGCATCAATAAATCGCTCGTCAATGCCTTCATAGCGGCCGGCAATCAGGATCAATGATTCCTCATTCGCCAACTCGCGTACCGCCGACTGAGTCAGTTGACGGCCTTGGGGCGACAGATAAATTACCTTCGCCGCCTCCCCGGCTGCTGCCTTGGCCTGAACCAGTGCATCTTCCAGGGGCTTGATCTTCATCACCATGCCCGGGCCACCGCCAAATGGGCGATCGTCCACAGTGTGATGTCGATCCGTCGTGTAGTCTCGCGGGTTCCAACAAGCCAGCTGCAAGAGCCCCTGTTTCACCGCACGACTGGTGATGCCGTAGTCGCTGATGGCGGAAAACATCTCGGGAAACAAACTGATCACTTCTACGCGCAAGTTAGCCACGCTTAGAAGTCCGCATCCCAATCCACCTTCATCTCGCCCGCTGCCAGGTCGACTGCCAACACGCATTGCTCCGTATAGGGCAACAGGCGTTCGCGATCATCCAGGCTGCCAGCGCAAGGCTTGACCACCATGACATCGTTCGAGCCGGTCTCCAGCAGGTGATCGATTTTCCCGAACAGTTGCCCGAGTGTGTCGATGACCTTAAGACCTTCCAGCTGGTACCAGTAGTACTCGCCGTCAGTCAGTTCAGGGAACAGGTTGCGTGGCACGCAGATCTCATAACCGGCGAGAAGACGAGCTTCTTCACGATCATCGAGACCCTTGAGCTTTGCGACCAGGAACTTGTCGTTCCCGCGTCCGCTGACCAGCTCTACCTGCTTGACATCGCCTTCGCGCTTGAGCGTCCAGGATTTGTAATTGAGCAGGTTCTTGATCGGATCAGTAAAGGAATACACCTTCACTTCGCCGCGAACGCCGTGAACAGAATAAATTTTGCCGATAACGATCAAATCATCAGCAATGTCTGGCGTCGCGTTCATATTGCTCAGGCCGCAGCCTTAGCAGATTCCTTCAGCAACTGAGCAACGCGCTCAGAAGGTTGTGCACCAACGCTCAGCCAGTAGGCTACGCGCTCTTGGTTCACGGACAGACGGATTTCCTGACCACGAGCAACAGGGTTGAAGAAACCAACCTGTTCCTTGTGCGAACCGTCGCGCGGGTTGCGGCTGTCGGTTACGGTCAGGTGGTAGAACGGGCGCTTTTTGGAGCCGCCAAGGGCAAGACGGATTGTTAGCATGTGAACATAGTTCCTGTAGTCGGTGCTGCAAATCTAAACGCACAGCGGGCATAGGTGCCCGAAAGGCCGCATATTCTAAGGAATATCCGGACTTTTGCAAATGACTTTTTCCGACGCCTGTCGGTGTGCGCTGCAGATTTGCGATAGAGCCGCTGCGAACAACGGCGAGTCAGTGCCTGCCAGGGCAGGTCACTGTCGTCCCCACATCCCTGTGGGAGACACGCCGGCAAAGCTGCCGGCGCGAATTCTTCAGAGCTTCGGCATGCCGCCGCCGGGCAACATACCGCCCATGCCGCGCATCATTTTCGCCATCCCGCCCTTGGCAGAGAATTTCTTCATCATCTTCTGCATCTGTTTGTGCTGCTTGATCAAGCGACCGATGTCCTGCACCTGGGTGCCGGAACCCATGGCGATCCGACGCTTGCGCGAGCCGCTGATCAGCTCAGGATCGCGGCGCTCGGCCGGGGTCATGGAGTTGATGATGGCTTCCATCTGCTTGAACTGCTTCTCTGCCGCACCCTGGGCATTACCCATTTGCGCCAGGTTGACGCCGCCGATGTTCGGCAACTTGTCCATGAGCCCACCGAGGCCGCCCATGTTCTTCATCTGTTGCAGCTGATCGCGGAAGTCTTCGAGGTCGAAGCCTTTACCCTTCTTCAGCTTTTTCGCCAGCTTGTCGGCCTTGTCCTTGTCGAGGGTCTGTTCGGCCTGCTCGATCAGACTGAGCACGTCGCCCATGCCGAGGATGCGCGAAGCGATACGCTCGGGGTGGAACGGCTCCAGGGCTTCGGTTTTTTCGCCCATACCGATGAACTTGATCGGCTTGCCGGTAATGGAACGCACCGACAACGCGGCACCGCCACGGGCATCACCGTCGACCTTGGTCAGGATCACACCGGTCAGCGGCAGTGCATCACCAAAGGCTTTGGCCGTATTGGCGGCGTCCTGGCCAGTCATGGCGTCGACCACGAACAGGGTTTCGACCGGCTTGATCGCGGCGTGCAGGGCCTTGATCTCGCCCATCATCTCTTCGTCGATGTGCAGGCGACCGGCGGTATCGACGATGACCACGTCGATGAACTTCAGCCTGGCTTCTTTAATAGCCGCTTCGGCGATGTCGACCGGCTTCTGGCTCAGGTCGGACGGAAAAAAGGTGACGCCGATGTCGTTGGCCAGGGTTTCCAGCTGCTTGATCGCCGCCGGACGGTAGACGTCCGCGGACACCACCATCACCGACTTCTTCTTGCGCTCTTTAAGGAAGCGCGCCAGCTTGCCGGCGGTGGTGGTCTTACCAGCGCCCTGCAGGCCCGCCATCAATACGACGGCCGGCGGCACGGCGCTCAGGTTCAGATCTTCGTTGGCCGCGCCCATCAGGCTTTCGAGTTCGGCCTGGACAATCTTCACGAAGGCCTGGCCCGGCGTCAGGCTGCGCGACACCTCGGTGCCGACAGCGCGCTCCTTGACCGAATTGACGAAGTCCTTGACCACTGGCAAGGCAACGTCAGCCTCCAGCAACGCCATGCGCACTTCACGCAGGGTGTCTTTGATATTGTCTTCGGTCAGCTTGGCCTTGCCGGTGACATGGCGCAGCGTCTGCGAGAGACGGTCGGTTAAGTTTTCAAACATGCGCGATCCTTTCAGGCCCTAAGGAAGACCGGGTAATGGCGGCCCAGACCGTGAAATACAGGTGCTCGGCGAGCCTGCGGCGGGGGCAGGTCGCGGATTATAGCGAAGACTGCGTCTGGCGCACACCCGCCGTCTCGTTGTGCGGTCTTTCATGCGACGAGGGTTGTATGCCAAACTCGTTGTCTTTCGGGCTTGCCTAACAGGACTTATGCTCCCTTTGTCACCCAGTTTGCTCACTACACTCGCCGCCGCCTGCTTATATGCCGCTGCGACCTTCTATCAGGGCTCTCGCCTCGCCACAGGCGCCAAGGCGAACAAACGCCTGCTGGTAACGCTCGGCATCCTTGCCGTGCTGACCCACAGCGCGAGCCTGTTCGCTCACCTGATGACGCCGATCGGCCTGGGCCTGGACTTTTTCAGTGCCGCCAGCCTGATCGCTGCCGCCGTGATCGCCCTGACCCTGCTGGCCACCTCGCGCATCCCGGTGGAAAACTTGCTGCTACTGCTGTTTCCGCTAGGCATGGCCACAGTCCTGCTGGCGCAGTTCGCGCCGTCCGGGACAGTGCAGGTGATCGACGAGGAGCCAGGCATCCTCGCCCACATCCTGCTGTCGATCCTCGCGTACGGGATGTTCACCATTGCGGTGTTCCAGGCGCTGCTATTGCTGCTGCAGGACCATCAACTCAAGCACAAGCACCCGTCCGGGCTGATCAAGAACTTTCCGCCGCTGCAAACCATGGAAAGCCTGCTGTTCGGCTTTCTCTGGGCCGGCTGGACCCTGCTGTCGCTGTCACTGATTTCCGGCTGGCTGTTCGTCGAAAATCTGTTTGCCCAGCACCTGGTGCACAAGACCCTGCTGGCGTGTCTGGCGTGGATCGTCTTCAGCGTCTTGCTGTGGGGGCGCACCCGCCTCGGCTGGCGCGGTCACAAGGCGATCCGCTGGACCCTCGCTGGTTTCTGCCTGCTGATGCTGGCCTATTTCGGCAGCAAGCTGGTCCGCGAATTCATCCTGCACATCTGACGGGCATTCGTTATGGACAACCTGCCCATAGGGCCATTACTCGCTGTTCTGGCCCTGTTGATCCTCTGGTCCGCCCTGTTCACCGCCATCGAAGCTGCACAGCAGCACTTGCTGGCCCAGCGCACCGCCTCGCGTTCCAATGACAGGCCTGTGGCGCGCCTGAACTTCCCGCTGAGCAGCCTCATCCTCTGCAACACCCTCTGCCGCTCGCTGGTGGTGATCATTAGCACCCTGCTCGCGGTGTTCGGCTGGGCGGACAACGGTCCGTGGCTGGCCTGCCTCGGCGCGACGGCGGCCTTACTGGTCTTCGCCGATTACCTGCCACGCACCCTCGCCAGCCGCTACCCGGATACCGTCTTGAGCCTGGGCAATACGCTGCTGGCTGTGCCCCTGAAGATGCTCTACCCGCTGGCCTGGCTGCTCAGCGGAATCAGCCTGCTGCTGCTCAAGCCTCTGGCGCGCAAACCCAAGGTGGTCCAGCAGAGCGACGACGAGCCCGCGCCGGCACAAAACACCCACCTCGACGGCGAGCACGCCGTATGCCGGCCACACGCCCTCCCCGGCATTCATGCGCTGGACAACATTACCGTCAACGACATTCTGGTACCGCGCAGCGAAGTGGACGGAATCAACCTCGACGAGCCAATCGGAGTGATCATCGAGCAATTGCGGGCCAACCGACGCACACGCCTGCCGGTGTTCCACAGTGACATCAACCAGGTCGAAGCGGTGCTCAACACCCGCCAGATCAGGCACATGCTGGCGGACGCCAGCCTGACTAAGGAGGCCTTGCTGGCCGCCTGCCACGAGCCATACTTCGTACCGGAAAGCACCCCACTGCAACTGCAACTGCTGAACTTCCACAAGCAGCAGCGTCGCCTGGGCATGGTGGTCGACGAGTACGGCGAAGTCCAAGGCATCGTCACCCTGGAAGACATTCTCGAAGAAATCGTCGGCGAATTCGAAAGCCAACACAGCCTCGACAACCCGCACATCCATCCACAAGCCGACGGCCGTCTGATAATCGACGGCGCGGCCTCGATCCGCGAGCTGAACAAAAGCCTCGGCTGGCACCTGCCCAGCGACGGCCCGAAAACCCTCAACGGCCTGGTGACCGAAGCCCTGGAAACCATCCCGGACTGCCCGGTGTGCCTGAAAATCGGCCGCTATCGCCTGGAAATCCTCGAAACCGAAGACAATCGGGTCAGCCAGGTATTGATCTGGCAAACGGCTTCCACGCCAGCAGTGCGCTAAGCCCCTTGTTGAATCGTTAGCCTCCTTTCTATAATCCAAACGCTTACCCAAGCGCCGCCGCAGACCGTGCTACCCGCACTCAGCGTCCTGCGGCAAGATCCGCGACTATCCGGCGAACGCTCCTACCTTGAGCCTGCGCCGCGCCCCACCCCACATCCCTGGGTGCTTCAACCATAATAATTCGCTCCTCGCGAGCACATGACTGTCAGGGATAACCGCATGACCACGAGCACCACCTACGGCGCCGATACGCCTGCCCAACCGACGAACTCCGCGACCCGGGTCGCTACGGCGAGCTTTATCGGCACCGCCATCGAGTTCTACGACTTTTACGTCTACGCCACCGCCGCCGCACTGGTGATCGGCCCGGTGTTCTTTCCCCAGACCTCCGGCACGGCGCAGATGCTGTCGGCCTTCCTGACCTTCGGCATCGCCTTCCTCGCCCGGCCGCTGGGTTCAGCACTGTTCGGCCACTTTGGTGACCGCATCGGCCGTAAATCGACGCTGGTCGCTTCTCTGCTGCTGATGGGTGTCTGCACCACCCTGATCGGCGTGTTGCCAGGTTACGACAGCATTGGTGCCTGGGCGCCGATCCTGCTCTGCGTGCTGCGCTTTGGCCAGGGCCTGGGATTGGGCGGCGAATGGGGTGGTGCAGCCTTGCTCGCCACCGAGAACGCACCGAAAGGCAAACGCGCCTGGTTCGGCATGTTCCCGCAACTGGGGCCTTCAATTGGTTTCCTGGCGGCCAACGGCCTTTTTCTGACGCTGGCCATGACCCTGGACGACGAACAGTTCCGCTCCTGGGGCTGGCGCATCCCGTTCCTGCTCAGTGCCGCGCTGGTGATGGTCGGCCTGTACGTGCGCCTGAAGCTGCATGAAACCCCGGTCTTCGCCAACGCGGTGGCTCGCCAGGAGCGAGTGAAGATCCCGCTGGTCGAGCTGTTCAGCCAGTACTGGGCGCCGATGCTGCTGGGCGCCGCGGCAATGGTGGTGTGCTACGCACTGTTCTACATCTCCACGGTATTTTCCCTGAGTTACGGCGTGTCGACCCTGGGCTACAGCCGCGAAACCTTCCTCGGCCTGCTGTGCTTCGCCGTGCTGTTCATGGCCGCCGCCACACCGCTGTCGGCATGGGCCAGCGACCGTTTCGGGCGCAAGCCGGTGCTGATCATTGGTGGCGTGCTGGCGGTGTTGTCGGGCTTCACCATGGAACCCTTGCTGACCCACGGCAGCACTTGGGGCGTAGCGCTGTTCCTGTGCATCGAGCTGTTTCTGATGGGGGTGACTTTCGCCCCGATGGGCGCGCTGTTGCCGGAACTGTTTCCGACGCACGTACGCTACACGGGCGCATCGGCGGCCTACAACCTGGGCGGCATTGTCGGCGCCTCCGCAGCTCCATTCTTCGCCCAGAAACTGGTGGCGATGGGCGGCTTGAGTTGGGTTGGCGGGTATGTGTCGGCGGCTGCGGTGCTCAGCTTGATCGCTGTGCTGTGCCTGAAGGAAACGCGCAATAACGACTTGGATCGGGTGGTGTGAACCAACCCTGGAGCGAGCCTGCTCGCGATGAACGTCAACGATAACACTGGGTGCCTGACACTGCGCAGCGCTCTCAGGTTCATCGCGAGCAGGCTCGCTCCTACAAGGGACCTGCGTTACAGCTCGACAACAACCGCCTGCGAGGCGCGCATGGCCTTGGCCCGTGCCGCTTCGATCGACTCGTCGCGGGCCAAGGCCACGCCCATGCGACGCTGGCCATTAACCTCAGGCTTGCCGAACAGGCGCAATGCCGTATCCGGTTCGGCCAATGCCGCGCCGAGGTTGGCGAACGCGGTCTGGGTCGATTGCCCTTCCACCAGGATCACCGCCGAGGCCGAAGGCCCGAACTGACGGATCAGCGGGATCGGCAGGCCGAGAATCGCCCGGGCGTGCAGGGCAAACTGCGACAGGTCCTGCGAGATCAGGGTTACCAGGCCAGTATCGTGGGGGCGTGGCGAGACTTCGCTGAACCACACCTGATCACCCTTGATGAACAGTTCGACGCCAAACATCCCACGACCACCCAGGGCCTCGGTCACGGCCTTGGCCACCCGCTCGGATTCCGCCAGGGCAATCGGACTCATGGCTTGTGGCTGCCAGGATTCCTGGTAATCGCCCTTCTCCTGACGGTGGCCGACCGGCGCACAGAACGTGGTGCCGCCAATGTGGCGTACGGTGAGCAGGGTGATTTCGTAGTCGAAATCGATGAAACCTTCGACGATTACTCGCCCTTTACCGGCACGTCCGCCTTCCTGCGCGTAGTCCCAGGCCTTCTGCACGTCATCGGCGCTGCGCAACAGGCTCTGGCCTTTGCCCGACGAGCTCATGACCGGCTTGACCACGCACGGGAAACCGAGGTCGTCGACGGCCTTGCGGTAGTCTTCCACGGTGTCGGCGAAGTGGTATGGCGAGGTCGGCAGGTCCAGCTCTTCAGCGGCCAGGCGGCGGATGCCTTCACGGTTCATGGTCAACTGGGCGGCGCGCGCGGTCGGGATCACGGTGAAGCCTTCGGCTTCCAGCTCGACCAGGGTGGCGGTGGCGATGGCTTCGATTTCCGGCACGATGAAGTGCGGCTTCTCGGCCTCGATCACTGCGCGCAGTGCCGCGCCATCGAGCATGTTGATCACGTGGCTGCGATGCGCCACCTGCATGGCCGGCGCATCCGCGTAACGGTCCACGGCGATCACTTCAACGCCCAGGCGCTGCAGCTCGATCACCACTTCCTTGCCCAACTCACCACAGCCACACAGCAATACGCGGGTCGCGGTTGGCGACAATGGAGTTCCGATACGAGTCATTTGCAGTTCCTCAAAGGAGCGGATCATCAAGGGACAAGGCGCTGCGCGCACTTCCCAGGGGAGAAAGCGCGGCATTTTACATGAACCGAGGGGTTTGGCCTCAGCTGGCGAGCGCCTGTTTGCGCAAGCGCCAGGCCATGATCAGCCATACGGCAGTCACGCCGGCGAACTTGGAGCCGAGCGCGGTGAGAATCACCCCAGGGGTCAGGGCGTCGATCATGCCGAAGAAGATGAAAGTGTCCAGCGGAATGCTCAGCGCCGAGCTGATCCACAAGCGGTCGTGCAGCGGCCGCTTGGTGATGCTGAACACCAGCCAGTCGATGCACTCGGACACCGCGAACGCCGTGGCACTGGCCAGGGCGATGGACGGGTCGGAGGTCAGGTAGGACAGCACCAGCGCCACCAGCATGGCAATGATCGCGCCATGCCCGAAGCGGGTCTGCACCATATCGCGCAACACAAACACCAGGCCACCCCAGGCTGACCAGATGATGTCCAGGTGCGGGGCAGTGGAAAAGGCGAAGTTGATCAGCACGACGCTGCTGATGTAGGCAATCAGAAAGAGCATGGGGCGCGGAGTACCTGGAAATTTGCCGCACAGAATACCGTAGGAGCTGGCTTGCCGGCGATGTAGTTGCTGACGCCATCGCGGGCGAGCCCGCTCCCACAGTTCATATCAGTGGCAGGTCCGCGACTACGGCTGCTTGGCGCCGACCATCCACACCAGCCCGCTGGCCTTGGCCCGCTCGTGACACAGCACCAGGACCTGGCGGCGTTCGTCGTTGTCCATGCGGCTCCAGCGGGTAATTTCCGCCACCGTGCGCTGGCAACCGGTGCAGATGTCCTGCTCGTCCAGCGCGCAAATGTTCACGCAGGGCGAGGCAACCGGGCGTTCCGAAGCTGTCATTCTTCTTGCTCGACCAGGTCCACCGCATAGCGTTGGGAGCGTTGAACATAGTGCGCGGCACTGGCTTCGAGCATTTTGATCTGCGGCTCGGTCAGTTCACGTACCACCTTGCCCGGCGAGCCCATCACCAGCGAGCCATCGGGGATCTGCTTGTTCTCGCCAATCAGCGAGTTGGCGCCGATTATGCAATTTTTGCCGATTTTTGCCCCATTGAGGATCACCGCATTGATACCGATCAGGCTGTTATCGCCGACGGTGCAGCCGTGCAGCATGGCGTTATGGCCGATGGTCACGCCGGTGCCGATGGTCAACGGATAACCCATGTCGGTGTGCATCACCGTGCCGTCCTGAACGTTGCTGTTCTTGCCGATCAGGATCAGCTCGTTGTCACCGCGCAATACCGCGTTGAACCAGACGTTGGCGCCCTCTTCCAGCTTGACCTTGCCAATTAGCACCGCATTGGGTGCGACCCAGCTCTGCGGATGGGTTTCGACGCGGGCGTCGCCCAGACGGTATTTCATCGTTGTTATCCTCATGGCTCAGGCAGCCGCGGGTTCGCGCCATAGGCACGATGGCTTCAAATATTGATAAAGCTTTTGGGAGGTTGGTGCAGGCTGATCTTGGCGTCATAGAGCAGATTGATCAACTCGACAATCATGATCGCGGTCAGTCCCCAGATCTTGTACTCGCCATAACGGTAGCTCGGCACATACCAACTACGCCCCTGGTAATCGATGCGGTGCGTATGTTCTCGTGGGTCCGTGCGAAAAAACTCCAGCGGCACACTGAATACCGCGGCGATCTCGGCGTCATTGGCGCGGTACTCGACAAAGTCCGGAATGACACCGACATAGGGCGTGACCTTGATCCCATGCAGGGAAATCAGCGGACTCAAGGGCCCGATCACCTCCACCAGACCCGGCGGCAGGCCGATTTCTTCCTCGGCTTCGCGCAGGGCAGTGAAGACCAGGTCCGGGTCTTCGGGATCGCGTCGACCGCCCGGAAAGGCCACTTCCCCGCCATGGGTGGAAAGCCCGCTGGCGCGCAGGGTCAGAACCAGTTCCGGCTCGTCACTGCGAGTGATGGGCACCAACACGGCGGCCTCGGGAAAACGTCGGTCAGTTTCCATGGTGTTCGGCGTGTGATGACTGACCCGGTGCAGTAGCTCGTCCAGCATGAGTGCTCTCGATCTGTTGGCTACCGAGCATCATGCACCAAACACACAAGCCGCCCAACCCCCGGCCCCGGGGCATGTCGCTAAACGACAACTTGCCGACCGACACCGCACCACGCCAAGATAGGCGCAGCCTTTTCGGAAGACCCAGCATGAATTTTTGCAGCCACTGCGGTAACCCGGTCACTCAACGCATTCCCGAAGGCGATTCGCGCCTGCGGTATGTCTGCGACAAATGTCAGACCATTCACTACCAGAACCCCAATATCGTCGCTGGCTGCATTCCCACCCTGGGCTCCAGGGTGCTGCTCTGTCGACGCGCCATCGAACCGCGCCGTGGTTTCTGGACCTTGCCGGCCGGTTTCATGGAGAACGGCGAGACCATCGAACAGGCGGCCATTCGTGAAACCGCCGAGGAAGCCTGCGCCCGGGTACGTAACCTGAGCATCTATACGCTGATCGATGTGCCGCACATCAGCCAGGTGCATGTATTTTTTCGCGCCGAGATGGCCGACGAGCAGTTTTCTGCCGGTGTCGAAAGCCTGGAAGTGCAGCTTTTCGAAGAACAGGACATCCCTTGGTCAGAGCTGGCTTTCCGCACGGTGGGCCGTACCCTAGAATGCTTCTTCGCTGACCGTCGCCAGGGCGATTACCCGGTGCGCAGCGAATCCATTCCTCCGCTTGCTCAGCCTGCGATCACTTAAACAACAAGAAGTACGCCGTACTCACAGGGATATCGTTTCAATGCGCTGGTTGCTCGCGTTCCTCTGCCTGTCGTTCGTTGCTGTCACCCAGGCTTCCACCGTGGAGACTCTGGACGGCAAAGTCATCGAAAAAGTCCTGGTGCTCAAATCCGCCCATCAGTTGCAACTGATCAACGACGGCAAGCCCATCAAGACCTACCGCATCTCCTTGGGCAAGAACCCCAAGGGGCAGAAGCTCATGGAAGGCGATCGACGCACGCCCGAAGGGTTCTATTGGCTGGACTGGCGCAAGGTCAGCGACCGCTTCAACCTGGCCATGCATATTTCCTACCCGAACATCAGCGATGCCGCCCGCTCGCGCCGTGAAGGCGTAAACCCCGGCGGGATGATCATGATCCACGGCACCCCGGACACCGAGGAAAACCCCGAGGACCTGTTCCACACCCTGGACTGGACCGACGGCTGCATCGCCATGCGCAACGTCGACATGCGCGAAGTCTGGGGCCTGGTCCCGGATGGCACGATGATCGAGATCCGCCCCTGATCTCGTCGCGGCGAGGGACTCCGCGCCCTCGCCAGCCTGGTGACCGCACGTCGCCCGGCAAAAATAAATGAAAAAAATTCTTTCCAGGGCCGCCCGCCCTACCGCAATACCACCTGCAAAAGAAAATACCGGCGCAGACAGTCATCTGATCCGCTCGCCACACCACCTCTAATACCACTTTAAAGCCAACCCCGACGCTGCCCAAAGCCCGGCACGTTTTCGCCTGCCCGCCGCCCGTCACTGGCGTTGACATGGTATTTAAGTGGTATTAGTTTCGCCCCACAACCGGGCGACAACAATCCTACATCCGCATCGGAAACGACCTATGAACGACCTCCAGGCCCTACGCCTCGATGACTCTCAGCCTACGCCGTTGTACCTGCAACTGGCGCGCAACCTGGAAGCGGCCATTCACGCCGGCCACTGGAAAGCCGAACAGGCACTGCCCTCGGAACGCAACCTCAGCGAGCTGTTGAACATTTCCCGAGTGACCGCGCGCAAAGCCCTGGAAGTCTTGTTCGAGCAAGGTCTTATCCGTCGCAACCAAGGCTCTGGCACCTTCATTACGCCGCGCCTGGAACAGCCGCTGTCGCGTCTCTCTGGCTTCAGCGAAATGCTTCGTCTCAAAGGCTTTTCCCCCAGTTCGCAATGGCTGCAACGGGAAATCACCCAACCGACCCATGAAGAACTGATTCGCCTGGCCCTGTCGCCCTACGACAAAGTCGCGCGCCTCAAGCGCCTGCGCAAAGCCGACGACACCGTAATGGCGATCGAAATGAGCACCCTGCCCGCCTCGATCATTGCCCAGCCCCAGGCCGTCGGCGATTCGCTCTACCACTACCTCGACGGCATCGGCAAACCGGTGGTCCGCGCCCTGCAGCACATCCAGGCGATCAACGCCTCGGACGAATTCGCTGCGCTGGTGGGCATAGCGCCGGGCACTGCCATGTTGCTGATGACCCGGGTCGGCTACCTCGAAGACAACACGCCAATCGAAGTCACCGACACCTATTGCCGCAACGATTACTACGATTTCGTCGCTGAACTGCGTCGATAACAGGCCAGAGAACCGTCCCATGTCTGAAGACAACATCCTCACCGCGAACGGCTGGATTCGCGGCCGGCTGATCCATGAACACGGCAAGGTCGTGCGCATCGAAGGCCAGCCCTGCGATCCGGCGGACAACGATCTCCCTTACCTGCTACCGGGTTTTATCGACCTGCATGTGCATGGCGGCGGCGGCAAGGACTTGATGGAAGGCACACCCGCCTTCGAAACCATCACCCGCACCCATGTGCGCTTCGGCACCACGGCGCTCCTGGCCACCACCATGACCGCCCCCAGCGAGGAAATCGCTCGGGTGCTGGAGCAGGTCGGTGAGTTCTGCGAACAACGCCCTGCCGGCTGCGCCCGGGTTCTGGGCGTTCATCTGGAAGGGCCCTACATCAATCCGGGAAAACTCGGCGCACAGCCGAACTTCGCTCACACCGCACTGCTGGCCGAAGTCGAGTCGTACATGGCCCTGGCACCCATCCGGGTGATTACCATCGCCCCGGAAATCGCCGGTCACGCTCAACTGATCCGCACCCTGAGCGAGCGTGGTGTGCGCCTGCAACTCGGCCACACCCTGGGCAGCTACGAGGAAGGCTTGGCCGCGCTGGAAGCCGGAGCCACCAGCTTCACTCACCTGTACAACGCCATGAGCCCGCTGCATCACCGCGAACCGGGGATTGTTGGCGCGGCGCTGGCCCACGCCAAATACGCCGAGCTGATTCCGGACCTGCTGCACGTGCACCCGGGCGCGATTCGCGTGGCGCTGCGCTCAATCCCCTGCCTGTACTGCGTGACCGACTCCAGCGCAGCCGCCGGCATGCCGGACGGCGAATACAAGTTGGGCAGCCATACCGTGACCAAATGCCTGGGCGGCGTGCGTCTGCCCGATGGCACCCTCGCCGGCAGCACCCTGACCATGGATCAGGCCCTGCGCAACCTGGTGAAAATCGGCCTGCCGCTGGCCGAAGCCTCACAACGCCTGTCGCAATTTCCCGCCGACTACCTCGGCATCAACGAACGCGGACGCCTGCAACCCGGCGCCTGGGCCGACTGCGTGCGCCTGGATCGCTCACTGACACTGACCGCCGTGATGGTCGAAGGAGAAGACATTGACTTCAAAAATGCTTGAAGAGGCGCTGTCCTCGCACCTGGCCGTCGAAGCCCAACTGCAGCAACTCGACCCGGCGTTGATCGAAATTGCCGGACGCCTGAATCGCCAGCCACCGCAAGTGGCAATGACCGTCGCTCGGGGCAGCTCCGATCACGCCGCCAGCTACTTTGCCTACCTGACCATGCAACAGGTTGGCGTGCCGGTGGCCTCGCTGCCGATGTCGGTAGTGACCATGCAACAGGCTCCACTGAAAGTCAGCGGCCAGGCGGTATTCGCCTTTTCCCAATCGGGGCAGAGCCCGGATCTGGTCAACAGCCTGCGCCTGCTGCGCAAACGCGGCGCCCTGAGCATTGCCATGGTCAACGCCGAGGATTCGCCACTGGAAGCGGCGTGCGAATTCAGCCTGCCGCTGTGCGCCGGCACTGAAAGCAGCGTCGCCGCAACCAAAAGTTTCATTGCCACCCTCAGCGCCAGCGCGCGCCTGGTGGCACACTGGAAGCAGGACGCCGAGTTGCTCGAAGCCGGCCTGGAACTGCCTCAGGGCCTGCGCGACGCTGCAACTCAGGACTGGACGCCGGCCATCGATGCCCTGCGTGACTGCCAGCGCCTGATGGTGATCGGCCGCGGCGCCGGGTTTGCCATCGCCCAGGAAGCGGCGCTGAAACTCAAGGAAACCTCGGCCATTCAGGCCGAAGCCTTCAGCAGCGCCGAAGTGAAACACGGTCCGATGGCCCTGATCAGCGACAACTACCCATTGCTGGTGTTCGCCCCACGCGGCGCGGAACAGGCTGGCCTGCTGAGCCTGGCGGCAGAAATGCGCCAGCGCGGTGCCCGGGTGCTGCTGGCCGCGCCTGATGACGTCAGTGAACGCGACCTGACGCTGAGTCGCGCCGAACACCCGGCGCTCGACCCAATCCTCGCCATCCAGAGTTTTTATGTAATGGCCGCCGGCCTTGCTCAGGCGCGCGGCATGGACCCGGATCAGCCACGGCACCTGAGCAAAGTCACCCGCACCCACTAAATCGCCCGAGTCGAGTACCGAGCCATGCCCAACAACAATAATGAGCTGATCCTCAGCGCCCCGCTCAGCGGTCCGGTGCTGACACTGGCCAAGGTTCCCGACCCAGTGTTCGCCAGCGGCGCCATGGGTCACGGGATCGCCATCGACCCGTTGAACGACACGCTGCACGCCCCCTGCAGCGGCGTTGTGATCCAGGTTGCGCGTACCCGTCACGCTATGACCCTGCGCACCGACAATGGCGCCGAATTGCTGCTGCACCTGGGCCTGGATACGGTCAACCTGCAAGGCGCGGGTTTCACTTTGCTGGTCGAGGAAGGCGCGCGCGTCAGCCAGGGCGACGCACTGCTGCGCTTCGACCTGGACCGAGTCGCTCAGGGCTGCAAAAGCCTGGTCAGCTTGTTAATCCTCACCAACAGCGACGACTTTCAGGTCCTGCCGATTACCCTCAAGCCCGTCAAGGTCGGCGACGCCCTGCTGCACATCGTGCGCAAAGCCAGTCATGGAGCGCAGCACCACGGGGACGAATCGGCGGTACCGGTGCAAGGTCAGGTACGGATCAACCATCGCGGCGGCCTGCACGCGCGTCCGGCCGCCTTGATCCGCCAGACCGCCCAGCAATTTCGCAGCCGTTCGCAACTGCACTTCGCCGGCAAATCGGCGTCCTGTGACAGCCTGATCGGGCTGATGGGTCTGGGCATTGGTGAACAGGATGAAGTCCAGGTCAGTTGCCAGGGCGCGGACGCCGACGCGGCGCTGCAAGCCTTGATCACGGCGCTGTCGACGGCAGTGCATGACGCTCATCAGAGCGCCGTGCCAACTGCTATTGTGCAGCCCCCGCGCGATGCCGAAGCGGGTGTGCTTCAGGGTGTCTGCGCCGCGCCCGGGCTTGTCGGCGGCACCCTGTTCCAACTGGCAGCGATCCACCTGCGCGAAGACACCGGCAATCACCATCCTGCGCAGGAGCGCCTAGCTCTCGCTACCGCCCTGGAACAGGTGCGCAATGAGATCCGCGAAACCCTCACCGCAGCGCAGAAACACCGGCAGGTAGAAGAAGAGCAAATCTTCGCCGCCCACCTCGCCCTGCTTGAAGACCCGGCCCTGCTCGACGCGGCCTATCAGGCCATCGAACAAGGGAGCGCCGCGACCCATGCCTGGAGCCAATCGATCGAAGCCCAATGCCAGGTCCTGTTGCAACTCGGCAACCAGCTGTTGGCCGAGCGCGCCAACGACTTGCGCGACCTACGACAACGGGTGTTGCGCGCCCTGCTCGGTGAGGAATGGCACTACGACATCCCGGTAGGCGCGATAGTCGCGGCCCACGAGCTGACTCCATCGGACTTGCTGCAACTGTGCGAACAGGGCGTCGCCGGTCTGTGTATGGCCGAAGGCGGCGCCACTTCCCACGTGGCGATTCTCGCCCGGGGCAAGGGTTTGCCGTGCGTGGTCGCCCTCGGCGCCAGCCTGCTTGAACAAACCCAAGGTCACGCGGTAGTGCTGGATGCTGACGGTGGCCGTCTGGAATTGACGCCCGATGCCCAGCGCCTGGCGCAAGTCGTCCAAGCTCGCGACGAGCAACAGCAACGCCGTGCCCGTCAGCAGACCCAGGCTCACGAACCGGCCGTGACCCTCGATGGCATCCACATGGAAGTGGCCGCCAATGTCGCCTCCAGCCACGAAGCCGCCGATGCCTTTAAGGGCGGCGCCGATGGTGTCGGCCTGCTGCGCACCGAGTTTCTGTTCGTCGATCGCCAGACCGCACCGGACGAACAGGAGCAACGCCAAGCCTATCAAGCCGTGATGGATACCATGGGCGACAAGCCAGTAATCATCCGCACCATCGACGTTGGTGGCGACAAACAACTCGACTACCTGCCGCTGCCCGCCGAGGCCAATCCGGTGCTCGGCCTGCGCGGAATTCGCCTGGCCCAGGTACGCCCGGAACTGCTCGACCAGCAATTACGCGCCCTGCTGCAGGTCACTCCCCTCCAGCGTTGCCGGATTCTGCTGCCGATGGTCAGCGAAGTGGATGAACTGCTGCAGATCCGCCAGCGCCTCGAAGCGCTCTGCGGCGAGTTGCAGATCAGCCAGCGTCCAGAGCTGGGGGTAATGATCGAAGTCCCGGCCGCCGCCCTGCTCGCCGAACAACTGGCCGAGCACGCGGACTTCCTGTCCATCGGCACCAACGACCTGTCCCAGTACACCCTGGCCATGGACCGCGACCACGCCGGTCTCGCCGCCCGCGTCGACGCCATGCACCCGGCGCTGTTGCGCCTGATCGCCCAGACCTGCGCTGGCGCCGCCCTTCATCAGCGCTGGGTTGGCGTCTGCGGCGCACTGGCCTCTGACCCGCTGGCGACGCCGGTACTGCTGGGCCTGGGGGTTCGCGAGCTGTCAGTGAGCCCGCCGCAAATCGGTGAAATCAAGGCGCGCGTGCGCCAACTGGACGCCGCCGATTGCCAGCGCCTGAGCGCCGAGCTGCTCAAGTTGCCCAGCGCCGCCGCCGTGCGTAACGCCTGCCGGCAACATTGGCCGCTGGCCTGAACAACAAGAATCCACGGAGACACGCCATGTACCAACTCTTTATCGAAGGCCTGCAGCGCCTCGGCCGGGCATTGATGCTGCCCATTGCCATCCTGCCGATTGCCGGCCTGCTGTTGCGCCTGGGCGACACCGACCTGTTGAACATTGCGATCATCCACGACGCCGGGCAGGTGATTTTCGCCAACCTGGCGATGATCTTCGCCATCGGCATTGCGGTCGGTTTCGCCAAGGACAACAACGGCACCGCCGGCCTGGCCGGGGTGATTGGCTACCTGGTGATGGTCTCGACCCTCAAGGTGCTCGATCCGAGCATCAACATGGGAATGCTCGCCGGCATCGTCGCCGGGCTGATGGCCGGCGCGCTGTACAACCGCTTCAAGGACATCAAGCTTCCGGAATACCTGGCGTTCTTCGGTGGCCGCCGCTTCGTCCCGATCGCCACCGGCTTCGCCGCCGTCGGCCTGGGCGTAGTCTTCGGCCTGATCTGGCCGCCGATCCAGCAGGGCATCAACAGCTTCGGTACGTTGATGATGGAAAGCGGCAGCTTCGGCGCGTTCATCTTCGGCGTGTTCAACCGGCTGCTGATCGTCACTGGCCTGCACCATATCCTCAACAACATGGCGTGGTTCGTGTTCGGCAACTTCACCGATCCGGCCACCGGCGCCCTGGTCACCGGCGACATCGCCCGCTATTTCGCCGGCGACCCCAAGGGCGGCCAATTCACCACCGGCATGTTCCCGGTGATGCTGTTCGGCCTGCCAGCCGCCTGCCTGGCGATGTACCGCAATGCCCTGCCGGAACGGCGCAAGGTGATGGGCGGGATCTTCCTGTCGATGGCCCTGACCTCGTTCCTCACCGGCGTCACCGAGCCGATCGAGTTCGCCTTCATGTTCCTCGCGCCGCTGCTGTTTCTGCTGCATGCGCTGCTGACCGGGTTGTCGATGGCGATCACCAACGCGCTGAACATCCACCTGGGCTTCACCTTCTCCGGCGGTTTTATCGACATGATCCTCGGCTGGGGCAAGTCGACCAATGGCTGGAGGGTGGTGCCGGTGGGTCTGGTCTATGGGTTGATTTACTACAACGTGTTCAGTTTCTGCATTCGCCGCTTCAATCTGAAAACCCCGGGCCGGGAAGACAATATCGTCACGGAAAAAGCCGAGCTGAGCGACAACCAGCGAGCCAGTGCCTACATCCAGGCCTTGGGTGGCCCCGCGAACCTGATCACCATCGGCGCCTGCACCACTCGCTTGCGCCTGGAAATGGTCGACCGCAACCAGGCCAACGATGCCGATCTGAAAGCGCTCGGTGCGATGGCCGTGGTCCGTCCGGGCAAGGGTGGGAGTTTGCAGGTGGTGGTGGGGCCGCTGGCTGACAGCATCGCAGACGAAATCCGCCGGGCGCTGCCGATGACCGGGTCAATACCGGTTGCGGCGTTGGCCGAAGACGAAGCAGTGCCGGCAGTACCGAGCAGTGAAGCCCGAAAATGGCTCAGCGCCCTGGGTGGTAGCGACAATGTGCTGCACCTGGAGTGCGTGGCCCTGACCCGGATTCGCCTGCAATTGGCCGATGGCCAGGCGCTGTCGCAGAATCAATTGAAGGAGCTGGGTTGCCAGGGTACGAGTGCGCTGGAGGGCAATGTGTGGCATTTGCTGGTGGGGGAAAAGGCCGCGGGATTGAGTGCGGCGCTGGTGGGGCTGGTTGAGCGGCGGGAGGTTGGGGCCAGGGTTTAGATTACATTGTCCTGCCAGCGAAGAGGCCGCGAGGACTCTACAAAATCAGGGCAACAAAAAACCCGCTGAAATCTCTCTCAGCGGGTTTTTCATTTCAGCCGTTAGAAATCCTCCAACCGCCACACCTCATACGCCGGTGTCTCATAGGGATGGCTCTGTTTCAGCGCCACCACCACCGAGTGGATCAACTCGTCAGCCACTACCAACTCGACCTTCCATTCCTCGACCCGCTCGACCTGCCCGGCTTCGCCAATGAACGGCTGACTGCCGTCCAGTGGTCGGAACTGGCCCTGGCCAAGCGCTTGCCAGGCGCAGTGGTCATAGGCCCCTATGCGTCCGCCACCGGCGGCGAATACGGCACTCTTGACCACCTCGACATGGCTGTCGGGAACAAAAAAACCGAGCTTGTACACGGCCCTTAGTCCACCCGTTCTTAGTTCACCCAGACCCGAGCATTACGGAACATGCGCATCCACGGAGCGTCTTCGTTCCAGTCGTCCGAGCGCCACGAGTTCTGCACGGCGCGGAACACACGTTCCGGGTGCGGCATCATGATGGTCACGCGACCGTCGCGGCTGGTGAGGCCGGTGATCCCGCGCGGCGAACCGTTCGGGTTGGCCGGGTAACTTTCGGTGACCTTGCCGTGGTTGTCGACAAAACGCAGCGCCACGCAACCGGACAGGTCGGCTTCGAGCAGTGCCTCTTCGCTTTCGAACTCGGCATGACCTTCACCGTGAGCGATGGCGATCGGCATGCGCGAACCGGCCATGCCCTGCAGGAAGATCGAGTTCGATTCCTGGACCTGGACCATGGCCACACGGGCTTCGAACTGCTCCGAGCGGTTACGCACGAAGTGCGGCCAGAACTCGCTGCCCGGGATCAACTCGTGCAGGTTGGACATCATCTGGCAACCGTTGCACACGCCGAGGGTGAAGCTGTCGTTGCGCTCGAAGAAACCCTGGAACGCATCGCGGGCACGGCTGTTAAACAACGCAGACTTGGCCCAGCCTTCACCGGCACCCAGTACGTCGCCGTAGGAGAAGCCACCGCAAGCCACCAGGCCCTTGAACTCGTTCAGGTCGACGCGGCCGGCCAGAATGTCGCTCATGTGCACGTCGATCGCACTGAAACCGGCGCGGTCGAAGGCTGCAGCCATTTCCACCTGACCGTTGACACCCTGCTCGCGCAGCACGGCAACCTGTGGGCGGATGCCTTTCTTGATGTACGGCGCAGCGATGTCCTGGTTGACGTCGAAGCTGAGCTTGACGCTCAGGCCCGGGTTGTCTTCTTCCAGCACCACGTCGAACTCTTGATCGGCGCAGTCGGCGTTGTCACGCAGGCGCTGGATCTGGTAGCTGGTTTCCGCCCATTGGCGTTGCAGCAGACGGCGCTGGCCTTCGAATACGGTTTCGCCGTTGAAGGTGATGCTGACTTCGCCATTGTTGATCGGCTGACCGATCACCGAGACGCAGTCGCCCAGACCGGCAGCGCTGAACTGCGCGAGGATGTCCGGGGTGGCGTCCTGGCGAACCTGGATCACCGCACCCAACTCTTCGTTGAACAGGATTGCGGCGATGTCAGCCGACGTTTCCGCCAGGCCGTCGAGGTTCAGGCTCAGACCACAGTGACCGGCGAAGGCCATTTCCACGGCGCTGGTCAGCAGGCCACCGTCGGAACGGTCGTGGTACGCCAGCAGGTGGCCGTCGGCGTTGAGGCCCTGGATCACCGCGAAGAAGGCTTTCAGGTCTTCGGCGTCGTCGACGTCCGGAGCCTGGGAACCGAGCTTGCCGTGAACCTGGGCGAGGATCGAGGCGCCCATGCGGTTCTGACCACGACCGAGGTCGATCAGGATCAGGTCGGTGGTACCCTTGTCCATGCGCAGTTGTGGGGTCAGGGTCTGACGGATGTCGGTCACTGGCGCGAAGCCGGTGACGATTAGCGACATCGGCGAGGTCACGGTCTTGTCGACACCTTCCTCGTTCCAACGCGTGGCCATGGACATCGAGTCCTTGCCCACCGGAATGGTGATACCCAGCTCAGGGCACAGTTCCATGCCGACCGCTTTCACGGTGTCGTACAGACGTGCGTCTTCGCCCGGGTGACCGGCTGCCGACATCCAGTTCGCCGACAGTTTGATGTCGGAAAGCTTGGCAATGCGCGAGGCGGCAATGTTGGTCAGGGTCTCGCCGATCGCCATACGGCCCGACGCCGGAGCGTCCAGCAGGGCCAGCGGGGTACGCTCGCCCATGGCCATGGCTTCACCGGTATAGACGTCGAAGCTGGTGGCGGTAACGGCCACGTCAGCCACCGGCACCTGCCAAGGGCCGACCATCTGGTCACGCGCCACGAGGCCGGTGATGGTGCGGTCGCCGATGGTGATCAGGAAGCTCTTGCTGGCCACGGCCGGGTGATGCAGGACGCGCTCGACGCAGTTGGCGATGTCCAGGGTCGACGGATCGAAATCGTCGCCCAGTTCATTTTCACGAACCACCGAACGGTGCATGCGTGGCGCCTTGCCCAGCAACACTTCCAGTGGCATGTCCACCGGGCTGTTGCCAAAGTGGCTGTCGGTCACGGTCAGCTGCGGTTCGGCAGTGGCTTCGCCGACCACGGCGAACGGGCAACGCTCACGTTCGCAGATCGCCTTGAAGCGCTCGAAATCAGCCGGGCCAACCGCCAGGACATAACGCTCCTGGGATTCGTTGGACCAGATTTCGTGCGGGGCCATGCCCGGCTCGTCGTTTGGAATGTTACGCAATTCGAAACGGCCACCACGGTCGCCGTCGTTGACCAGTTCCGGGAAGGCGTTGGACAGACCACCGGCACCCACGTCGTGGATGAAGCTGATCGGGTTCTTGTCACCCAGTTGCCAGCAACGGTCGATGACTTCCTGGCAACGGCGCTCCATTTCCGGGTTTTCGCGTTGAACCGAAGCGAAGTCCAGATCGGCCGAGCTGGTGCCGGTGGCCATCGAGGAAGCGGCACCGCCACCCAGGCCGATCAACATCGCCGGGCCGCCGAGCACGATCAGCTTGGAGCCGACCAGAATCTCGCCTTTCTTGACGTGTTCTTCGCGGATGTTACCCATGCCGCCTGCGAGCATGATCGGCTTGTGGTAACCGCGAACTTCATCACCATGCGGGGTGCTGATGGACTGTTCGAAGGTACGGAAGTAACCGGTCAGGGCCGGACGGCCGAACTCGTTGTTGAACGCGGCGCCGCCCAGCGGGCCTTCGATCATGATGTCGAGGGCGTTGACGATGCGCTCTGGCTTGCCGTACGGCACTTCCCACGGCTGTTCGAAGCCAGGAATCTGCAGGTTGGACACGGTGAAACCGGTCAGGCCAGCCTTTGGCTTGGCGCCGCGACCGGTGGCGCCTTCGTCGCGGATCTCGCCGCCGGAACCGGTGGATGCGCCCGGGAACGGGGCGATCGCGGTCGGGTGGTTGTGGGTTTCGACCTTCATCAGGATGTGCACCGGCTCCTGCACCGCGCCGTACTGGCGGGTTTCAGGGTCCGGGAAGAAACGACCGGCCACCGAACCGACGATCACCGAAGCGTTGTCCTTATAAGCGGACAGTACGCCTTCGCTGTGCATCTGATAGGTGTTCTTGATCATGCCGAACAGGCTTTTTTCCTGGCTCTCACCGTCGATGTCCCAACTGGCGTTGAAAATCTTGTGACGGCAGTGCTCGGAGTTCGCCTGGGCGAACATCATCAGTTCGATGTCGTGCGGGTTGCGCTTCAAGCCGACGAAGGCGTTGACCAGATAGTCGATCTCGTCTTCGGCCAGGGCCAGGCCCAGCTCGACGTTGGCTTTTTCCAGCGCGGCGCGACCGCCACCCAGCACGTCGATCGCGGTCAGCGGCTTGGGCTCGGAATGACTGAACAGGCCGGCAGCCTGCTCGAGGTTCTCCAGCACGATCTGGGTCATGCGGTCGTGCAGGCCGTCAGCGATCAACTGGGCCTGGGCGTCTGTGAACTCACCGGCGACATAGAACGCGATGCCACGCTCCAGGCGCTGGATTTTTGCCAGGCCGCAGTTACGGGCAATGTCGCTGGCCTTGCTCGACCAGGGCGAAATGGTGCCGAAACGTGGCAACACCAGGAACAGTCGGCCACTTGGCTCTTGTACCGGAACGCTTGGGCCGTACTTCAGAAGGCGCGCAAGCACCTGCTGTTCGTCGCCGGTCAGGACGCCGGTGACTTCGGCGAAGTGAGCGAATTCAGCATAGAGGCCACTGACAGCCGGAACCTTCTGGCTCAGTTGCTCTAGGAGTTTGCTGTGGCGAAAGGCAGAAAGGGCAGGAGCGCCGCGCAGGATCAACATCTTCGGGACAGCCTCGGGAAGGGGGTGTGCTTTGAGGCCGTGCATTCTAGCCTAAACCGCCCGCGACAGCACCCGAAACGCTACGCCCGGTATTGCCCGAACGTCGGCCAGGGGCTCATGAGCTATAACCAATGCTCATTAAGGCCGTCGGCCGGGAATGATTTGGTACTGAAAATCACTGGCAGACAGCCGTTTTTACGGGCTTTGCGCCGCTTTTTCGCGCTCTAGCAGACAAGCCCCTTGCTGTCGAGATATGGCGGCCGTGGTCCTTTGCGTATACTGCGCAGATGTTTTCCCCAATGGCTTTGCGTCCGCGATTCGCCAAATGGCTCATCGCAACCGGACTCTTCCTGATGCTCAGCGGCTGTGTTGATAAACCCAACACCCTGGAGCGCGTAAAGGAGGATGGCGTGCTGCGCGTGATCACGCGTAACAGCCCGGCCACCTACTTCCAGGACCGCAACGGTGAAACCGGCTTCGAATACGAGCTGGTGAAGCGCTTTGCCGACGATCTGGGGGTGGAGCTGAAGATCGAGACCGCAGACAACCTCGACGACCTCTTTGAACAGGTGGGCAAGCCCAACGGTCCCGTGATCGCTGCTGCCGGCCTGGTCAGCAGCGAGCAACGCAAGGCGCAAGTGCGGTTTTCCCACTCCTATCTGGAAGTTACCCCGCAGATCATCTACCGCAACGGCCAGTCGCGCCCCACCAATGCAGCCGACCTGGCAGGCAAGAAGATCATGGTGCTCAAGGGCAGCACCCATGCCGAACAATTGGCGGCATTGAAGGCAAAAAATCCCAGGATCGAATACGAAGAGTCTGACGCTGTGGAAGTGGTCGATCTGCTGCGCATGGTGGATGAAGGTCAGATCGACCTGACCCTGGTCGACTCCAACGAAGTCGCGATGAACCAGGTGTACTTCCCCAACGTCCGGGTGGCTTTCGACCTTGGCGATGCCAGTAACCAGAGCTGGGCCGTGGCCGCCGGCGATGACAACAGCCTGCTCAACGAGATCAACGAGTTTCTCGACAAGGTCGAGAAAAACGGCACCCTGCAACGTCTGAAGGACCGCTACTACGGGCATGTCGACGTGCTCGGCTACGTCGGCGCCTATACCTTTGCCCAGCACTTGCAGCAGCGCCTGCCCAAGTACGAACAGCACTTCAAGACCTACGCCAAGAAAGAGAAAGTCGATTGGCGGCTATTGGCCGCGATTGGCTATCAAGAATCCCTGTGGCAACCGGCCGTCACTTCCAAAACCGGCGTGCGCGGCCTGATGATGCTGACCCAGAACACCGCGCAGGCGATGGGCGTGTCCAACCGCCTGGATGCCCGACAGAGCATCATGGGCGGCGCCAAGTACCTGGCCTACATGAAGGATCAGCTCGACGACTCGATCAAGGAGCCTGATCGCACCTGGTTTGCCCTGGCGGCCTACAACGTCGGCAGCGGCCACCTGGATGACGCGCGCAAGCTGGCCGCCAAGGAGGGGCTGAATCCAGACAAATGGCTTGATGTGAAGAAGATCTTGCCGCGCCTGTCGCAGAAACAGTGGTACAGCAAGACCCGTTATGGCTACGCCCGTGGCGGCGAGCCGGTGCATTTCGTGGCCAACATCCGCCGCTACTACGACATCCTGACCTGGGTCACGCAGCCGCAACTGGAAGGCGACCAGGTCGCCGAAGGCAACCTGCATGTGCCGGGGATCGACAAGACCAAGCCGCCGGAAGAGCCGGCGCCGCTGTGACGGCCAGCGCATGACACTGTAGGAGCGAGCCTGCTCGCGATGCGATATGTCAGACACATCAACGGTGAATGTCAGACCGCATCGCGAGCAGGCTCGCTCCTACAGAGGTTGATTTTCAGGCCTTGGCCGCAGCCGCCACAATCAGCGCCTTCATCTCGGCCACCGCCGACTTGAAGCCGACAAACAGCGCATGGGCCACCAGCGCGTGGCCGATGTTCAACTCATTGATGCCCTTGATCGCCGCTACCGCTTCGACGTTGTGGTAGTGCAAGCCGTGACCGGCATTGACGATCAGGCCCTGGGCCAGGCCACAGGCCACGCCATCGGCCACGCGCTGCAGCTCTTCGGCGACTTCGCTGGGTGTCTGGGCATCAGCGTAGCGCCCGGTGTGCAGCTCGATCGCCGGGGCGCCGACCCGCTTCGAGGCTTCGATCTGGCGCTCGTCGGCATCGATGAACAGCGACACTTCGCAGCCGATCTTCGCCAGACGCTCCACCGCCGCCTTGATCCGCGCCTCCTGCCCCGCGACATCCAGGCCGCCTTCGGTGGTCAGTTCCTGGCGGGTTTCCGGCACCAGGCAGATGTGCGCCGGGCGAATGTGCTCGGCGAACGCCATCATTTCCTCGGTGACGCCCATTTCGAAGTTCATCCGGGTTTGCAGCACATCCTTGAGCAGCAACACGTCGCGCTCCTGGATGTGCCGGCGGTCCTCGCGCAAATGCACGGTGATGCCATCGGCCCCCGCCTCTTCCGCGTCCAGCGCTGCCTTGACCGGGTCAGGGTAACGAGTGCCCCGGGCCTGACGCAGGGTGGCAACGTGGTCGATATTCACGCCAAGAAGAATGCGAGTGCTGGTGGTCACGGAAAACGCTCCAGAGGAAGAGAAAGTTCGGTGCACAGCATACGGGGTGATCAGGGCTTGCGAAACAGCTCGCGACTGACAAGCGGACGACCACCCAGATGAACCGCCAGCGCCTGGCGCATCAGGCGCTTGGCCGCAGACAGCGCGCCGGGCACGCCCCAATCGGCTTCAGCCATGGCCAACAGCTCGGCGCCGCTGAACAATCCCGGCTGCACCAGGTAGACCCGCTCCAGCCCGGCATCGACCTGCAAGCGGTACATGCCCGTCGCCTCGATTGGTTGCTGGTGGATATCGCTGGTCAACGCAAAGCCATAGCCGAGGTCATCCAGCAGGCGCCATTCGAACGAGCGCAGCAAGGGTTCCAGCGCACGGCCTTCGGCCAGGGCCAGCAAGGTCGCGGCATAGTGCTCGAATACCGCGGGATGGGGATCTTCGGCGGGCAGCAGGCGAATCAGCAGCTCATTGAGGTACAAGCCGCTGAACAGCGCCTCGCCATTGAGCCAGGTGGGAATACCTGCTCCGTCCATGCGCCCGACATTCTTTAGCTCGCCACGCCCGCGAAACTCGACTTCCAGCGGCACGAACGGCCGCGCCAGCGTCCCGGCCTTGCCCCGCGCACTGCGCAACACCGCCCGCAAGCGACCCTGTGGGGTGATGAAATCGACCAGCGCGCTGTTTTCGCGGTAGGCGCGGGAGTGGAGGACGTAGGCGGGTTGGCTGGGCGGTGGATTCGAGGACATGCGTGTCTCGCTGACGGGGTGCCACCACTTTTGAGATCGACACAACCCAATGCAGGAGCGGGCTTGCCCGCGAAGGGGATGCAGCATTCAAAAAAGATGTTGAATGTCACTCCGCCTTCGCGGGCAAGCCCGCTTCTACAAGGGTCTGGTGTAGCTTACAAGTCGCCGTAACCCAGCGAACGCAAGGCGCGCTCGTCGTCGGACCAGCCGCCCTTCACCTTGACCCACAGGTTGAGCATGATCTTGGAGTCGAACAGCAGCTCCATGTCCTTGCGCGCTTCGGTGCCGATGCGTTTGATCCGCTCGCCCTTGTCGCCAATGATGATCTTCTTCTGACCGTCACGCTCGACCAGGATCAGCGCGTGGATGTGCAGGGTCTTGCCCTGCTGCTTGAACTCTTCGATTTCCACGGTGATCTGGTACGGCAGCTCGGCGCCCATCTGGCGCATGATTTTCTCACGCACCAGTTCGGCGGCGAGGAAGCGGCTGCTGCGGTCGGTGATCTGGTCTTCCGGGAAGAAGTGATCGTTTTCCGGCAGGTGCTCGGCGATCACACGCTCCAGCGCGTCGAGGTTGTGACCGTGCTGAGCCGAAATCGGGATGACCTGGGCGTTCGGCAACTGCTCCTGCAACCAGCTCAGGTGCGGCATCAGCTCGGCTTTGTCTTCGATGCGGTCAGTCTTGTTCAGCGCCACGATCAACGGGCCGGTGACGTATTGCACGCGCTCAAGCACCATCTGGTCTTCTTCGGTCCACTTGGTCCGGTCAACCACGAAGATCACCACGTCGACGTCTTTCAACGCCGCCGAAGCGGTCTTGTTCATATAGCGGTTCAGGGCCTTCTCGCCGCCTTTGTGCATGCCGGGGGTGTCGACGTAGATAGCTTGCACGTCGCCTTCGGTCTTGATCCCGAGCATGTTGTGGCGGGTGGTCTGCGGCTTGCGCGAAGTGATCGCCAGCTTCTGGCCCAGGATGTGGTTCAGCAGGGTCGACTTGCCCACGTTCGGGCGGCCAACGATGGCGACATAGCCACAGCGAGTTACGTTTGTATCAGTCATGGCCATTCTCCACGCCCAGGGCGATCAGTGCTGCAGCGGCCGCTACCTGTTCGGCAATACGACGGCTGACGCCCTGGCCACGGCTTTTTTCGTTCAGTAAGGTGATTTCACATTCGACGAAGAACGTCCGGCAATGCGGCTCACCCTGGATATCCACCACTTCGTAACGCGGCAGCTCACAGGCACGCGACTGCAGGAATTCCTGCAGGCGGGTCTTCGGATCCTTGTTGGTGTCGACCAGGGTCAGGCTCTCGAACTCAGACGCCAGCCAGGCCAGTACCCGCTCACGCGCCATG
This sequence comes from Pseudomonas fluorescens, assembly GCF_019212185.1. Taxonomy (NCBI): domain Bacteria; kingdom Pseudomonadati; phylum Pseudomonadota; class Gammaproteobacteria; order Pseudomonadales; family Pseudomonadaceae; genus Pseudomonas; species Pseudomonas fluorescens. The sequence goes on along the minus strand of NZ_CP078138.1, from coordinate 1,277,586 downwards.
TCCATGCCAGCGTCGAGGTAGATCGCACCAATCAGCGCCTCGAGGGCATCGGCCAGGATCGACTCACGACGGAAGCCACCACTTTTCAGCTCGCCGGAGCCCAGGCGCAAATGCTCGCCCAGGTCAAAACCACGCGCCAGTACCGCCAGTGTCTCGCCTTTCACCAGACGCGCGCGCAAACGCGACAACTGGCCTTCGCGGGCCAGCGGGAAGCGGTCGAACAGGGCTTCACCGGCGACAAAGTTAAGGATGGCGTCACCGAGGAATTCCAGGCGTTCGTTGTTGCGCCCGGCAAAGCTGCGATGAGTGAGGGCCAGGACCATCAGTTCCTGGTCCTTGAAGGTGTAGCCGAGCTGACGCTCAAGACGACTTAAAGAGACGCTCACGGTTTACCCACGCTGAGTTCGTGGCCGACTTCCCTCACAGCATCGCTGCGAAGGCCTGGGACAAATAACGCTGTGTTCAAAAATTACTTCCTGAATATCGTGGCTTCAATGCTTTTCAACAACCGTCTGCGGGTTCCAGAAAAACACTCGGCGCTGTATTCAACAGCGCCGTGTGGGATTACTTGATCAGGCCAACCCGCGAGAAATTCGGCAGGTGGCTGAGTTTTGGTTCAGGCCAGCTCATCCAGACCGCGAAGGCCTTGCCGACGATGTTCTGGTCGGGAACCATGCCCAGCAGGTTCTTGGGAATGTTCGGGTCATCCCAGTAGCGACTGTCGTTCGAGTTATCGCGGTTGTCGCCCATCATGAAGTAGTGCCCGGCAGGCACTGTCCACTGACGGTCAGGAGTGGCGCGATAGCGCGTCATTTCCTTGCGGATCATGTGCTCGGCCGCACCGAGTTTTTCCTTGTACAGCTCGGCGCTGCCCAGGGTTCCCGGCTCGGAGCCGACCAGTTGTTCGGCAATCGACTCGCCATTGACGAACAGTTTCTTGTCAGCGGTGTAGCGAATCTGGTCGCCCGGCAGGCCGACCACACGCTTGATGTAGTTGACGTTCGGGTCGCTCGGGTAACGGAACACCATCACATCACCGCGCTGCGGATCACCCACCTCGATGATTTTCTTGTCGAGCACCGGCAAGCGGATCCCGTAAGAGAACTTGTTCACCAGGATGAAGTCGCCGACATCCAGGGTCGGCTTCATCGAACCCGACGGAATCTGGAACGGCTCCACCAGAAACGAACGCAACACCAGCACGATGAACAGCACCGGAAAGAACGATTTGCCGTATTCAACCAGCATCGGCTCCTTGTTCAGCTTCTCGACCACAACCTGGTCCGGTTGGCTGACCGTGCCCTGATAGGAGGCAATGGCGGCACGCCGACGCGGCGCCAGAAACACCAGGTCGAGCAAGGCCAACAAACCGCAGACGAAGACAGCGATGACCAGCAACAGCGGGAAATTTAGTGACATAGGACCTAACTATCCAACCTGAGCACTGCAAGGAAGGCTTCCTGTGGAATTTCCACGTTGCCGACCTGCTTCATGCGTTTTTTACCGGCCTTTTGCTTCTCCAGCAGTTTCTTCTTACGGCTGACGTCACCACCGTAGCATTTGGCCAATACGTTCTTTCTGAGTGCCTTGACAGTTGTCCGCGCCACAATCTGACCGCCAATGGCGGCCTGGATGGCCACGTCGAACATCTGCCGAGGAATCAGGTCTTTCATCTTCTCGGTCAACTGGCGACCTTTGTAGTGCGAGTTGTCGCGGTGCACGATCAGCGCCAGGGCGTCGACCTTGTCGCCGTTGATCAGCACATCCAGCTTGACCAGATTAGCTGATTGGTAGCGATCGAAATGGTAGTCCAGCGAAGCATAGCCGCGGCTGGTGGATTTCAGGCGATCGAAGAAGTCCAATACCACTTCGTTCATTGGCAGGTCATAGGTAACCTGAACCTGAGTGCCGAGGAACAGCATGTCGACCTGCACGCCGCGTTTTTCGATGCACAGGGTAATGACGTTACCCAGGTGCTCCTGCGGCACAAGGATGTTGGCGCGCACAATCGGCTCGCGCATGTCCTCGATGGTCGACAGGTCCGGCAGCTTCGACGGGTTATCGACGTAGATGGTTTCGCCAGTCTTGAGCAGCAGCTCGAAGATTACCGTCGGCGCCGTGGTGATCAGGTCCAGGTTGTATTCGCGCTCCAGGCGCTCCTGGATGATTTCCATGTGCAGCATGCCGAGGAACCCACAACGGAAGCCGAAGCCCAGGGCGTCGGAGCTTTCCGGGGTGTACTGCAGCGACGAGTCGTTCAGGGTGAGTTTTTGCAGCGCCTCACGGAAGTCTTCGAAGTCGTCGGAGCTGACCGGGAACAGACCGGCATAGACCTGCGGCTGAATACGCTTGAAGCCTGGCAGCACGTCGACGTCAGGGGTCGAGCTCAAGGTCAGGGTATCGCCGACTGGCGCGCCGTGAATGTCCTTGATGCTGGCGATGATGAAGCCCACTTCGCCGGCTTTCAGATCAGCGGTCGGGGTGTGTTTCGGATTGAATACACCGACGCTGTCCACCAGATGGATCTTGCCGGTGGATTTGACCAGAATCTTGTCGCCCTTCTTCACCCGGCCATGACGCACGCGTACCAGAGACACAACGCCCAGGTAGTTGTCGAACCAGGAGTCGATGATCAACGCCTGCAGCGGATCTTCGATATTGCCGGTCGGCGCGGGAATGGTAGTCACCAAGCGCTCGAGCACCTCATCGACACCCAGGCCGGTCTTGGCGCTGCAAGTGACGGCGTCGGTGGCATCGATGCCGATGATTTTCTCGATTTCTTCCTTCACCCGCTCAGGATCAGCCTGTGGCAGGTCGATCTTGTTCAGGACAGGCATCACTTCCAGACCCTGCTCGATCGCCGTGTAGCAGTTGGCAACCGATTGCGCCTCGACACCCTGACCGGCGTCGACCACCAGCAGCGCACCTTCACAGGCCGCCAGCGAACGGCTGACCTCATAAGTGAAGTCAACGTGGCCCGGGGTATCGATGAAGTTCAGTTGGTAGTTGATACCATCTTTGGCTTTGTAATACAGGGTGACGCTGTGCGCCTTGATGGTGATGCCGCGCTCGCGTTCAAGGTCCATGGAGTCCAGTACCTGGGCTTCCATTTCACGCTCGGCCAGGCCGCCGCACATCTGGATGAAGCGATCGGCCAGCGTCGACTTGCCATGGTCAATGTGGGCGATGATGGAGAAATTGCGGATATGACTCAAATCACTCACGGATCAACACTCAAAAAGGCTGCAGGCATGGCCCGCCGAAAAATAGCCGGGAATTGTACCTGAATCACTGGGCAAGCGTCACGTTTGCAGCATGAAGCCCGGATGCAAAAACGCCCCGCTCTGGTGAACGGGGCGTTTTTGAGTGTCCGGCGCGACGCTGTATACCGCTCGTCAGCCGGCTCGGCGCATCAGGAACAGGCCCGCCAAGGCGCAGACCGCGGCCGGAACCAGCACTGCGAACAACGGCGAGAAGCCGAACACCAGGCTCGAAGGACCCAGCAAATCCGAGACGATACGGAAGGTGAAACCCACCAGCACCCCGGTGAACACTCGCTGACCGAGGGTCACCGAACGCAAAGGACCGAAGATGAAGGAGATGGCCATCAATACCAGCGCAGCGGTGACCAGTGGCTGCAACACTTTGACCCAAAATGCCAGCCAGTAGCGCCCGTTGTTCAGGCCCTGGTCAGCCAGGTAGTGGATATAGCCCCACAGACCACTGATCGACAGCGACTCGGGCGCCATCACCACCGTGCTCAGCAATTGCGGACTCAACGCCACATCCCAGCGCTCGATCGGAGTGCTTACTACTTCAGTGCTCTTGTCGTGGAACAGGGTGGTGGTGACGTCGCTCAGTTGCCAGTGATCGGTATCAAACTCAGCACGCTTGGCAAAACTCGACGACACCAGGTGCCGCTCATTATCGAAGCGATAACGAGTTACGCCATATAGACGGCCGTTGGGCTGCACCGAGTTGACGTGAATAAACTCCTCGCCCTGACGGTGCCACAGGCCGTGCTTGGCGCTTTGCGAATCGCCACTGCCTTGGGCCAGCGAACGATTGGCCTGAGCGATGGTTTCCGTGGCCGGCGCCACATATTCGCCAATCAGCACGCCGGCGACCATCAGCAACAGCATCGGCTTCATGACCGCCCAGACGATACGGCCAATCGACACGCCCGCAGCGCGCATGATGGTCAATTCGCTGTTGCTGGCCAGGCTGCCGAGGCCGATCAGGCAGCCAATCAGCGCGGCCATCGGCAACATGTCATACAGCCGGCGTGGCGCGGTCAGCAGCACATAGCTCAGGACATCCATCACGGTATAGGTGTCGCTGGCATCGCCCATTTCATCGATGAAGGCGAAGAGTGTCGCCAACCCGAGGATGATCCCCAGCACGGCCAGAATGGCCATGAATACACTGCTGCCAATGTAGCGATCGAGCTTAACCACGGGTCACCTCCAACGCACGGCGACTCGCCCGCTTCAATTGCAAGGGTTCCCAATAAAGCAATCCGAGGCCGATGACCAGGAATATCCCGTGCACCCACCACAAGCCCAGCGACGCCGGCAGCTTGCCTTTCTCCAGGGCGCCGCGAGCGGCAATCAGGATGGTCAGGTAGGCCATGTACAGCAGGATTGCCGGCAACAGCTTGAGGAATCGGCCCTGGCGCGGATTGACTCGCGCCAGCGGCACCGCCATCAGGGTCACGATAAACACCAGCAGCGGCAGGGACATGCGCCATTGCAACTCGGCGCGCGAACGCACGTCGTCGCTGCCCAGCAGGTTGGCAGTGCTGATCGCATCGCGGTCGGTCACTTCGTCACTGACATCCGGCTTGGGCAGCAGCACGCCATAGGTGTCGTACTTGATGACCCGGTAGTCGGCCTGCCCCGGGTTGCCGTCGTAGCGGTAGCCGTTGTCGAGGATCAGGTAGCGGTTGCCGTCGGGCTTGATTTCCTGACGACCTTTTTCAGCCACTAACACCGAAATCCCGCGATCCTTGGTTTCCGAGCCTTGATTCTTCTGCGAAATGAACACGCCGGCGAGGTTGATGCGGTCGTCCGTCAGCGTTTCGGTATAGGTCACCCGCGTACCGTCGCGCAGAGACTGGAAACGCCCTGGCTCCAGGGTATCGAACTCAGTCAGGGCATCCTGCTTGTTCAGCAGCAACTGGAACTGATTGGCCCCTTGCGGTGCCAGGCCCAGGCTCAGCCAGGCAACCAGCAAGGCCACCAGGGTCGCTGGAAACAATGTGTAAACAAACAGCCGCTGCTGGCTCATACCGGTCGCGGACAACACGGTCATTTCGCTTTCCAGGTACAGCCGGCCATACGCCAGCAGAATCCCCAGGAACAGCCCCAGGGGCAGGATCAGTTGCAGGAACCCCGGCAGGCGGAAGCCCATGATCAGGAACAGCGAGCCCGGGTCCAGCAGGCCGGCCGCAGCCTGGGCCAGGTATTTGATAAAGCGCCCACTCATGATGATGACCAATAGCACGGCGCTGACGGCGCTCAGGGTCACCAGGACTTCTCGGGACAGATAACGGAAGACAATCAAACCAGACACTCCAGGGTTGTCAGGCTAAGGCGGCCAAACAAGCAAACAGCGGCTCTCAGGAATGAGCCGCCGAAAAAGTTGCGGCATTATCCTGTGATTGACCGCGCCTGTCACTGCGCACGCTCAAGCCGGCGCGCAAAGCCTCAAAGATCAGCGGCGCAAGGGTTGTCAGGCGCCGCTGGCGAGGTTCACACTGCGGCCTTTGTCGCTGGCTGTAGCAGCGCCTTTTCAATATAGAAGCAAACGTGCGTGCCGTTGCACTTTGACCATTTATTCAGGGACCCGGACATGGAACTGGTTGTAAAAAGCGTTAGCCCAGAAACGTTGAAGACCGCCACCCTGGTGGTTGCCGTCGGCGAAGGCCGCAAACTCGGCAACGTCGCTCAGCAGATCGACGAACTCTCCGGTGGCGCCATCAGCGCCATCCTCAAGCGCGGCGACCTCGCCGGCAAAGTCGGCCAAAGCCTGCTCCTGCACAACCTGCCCAACATCAAGGCCGAGCGCGTGCTGCTGGTGGGCGTGGGCAAGGACGCCGAACTGGGCGACCGTCCGTTCCGCAAAATCGTCGCTGGCGTACTGAACACCCTCAAGGGCCTGGGTGGCGGCGATGCCGCACTGGCGCTGGACGAAGTCGTGGTCAAGGGTCGCGACAGCTATGGCAAGACCCGCCTGCTGGCGGAAACCCTGGTGGACGGCGAATACACCTTCGATCAGTTCAAGAGCCAGAAAGCCGAACCTCGCGCACTGAAGAAAATCACCCTGCTGACCATCAAGGCAGCCCAGGCTGAAGTGCAGCGCGCAGTGACCCACGCCACTGCCATTGCCAACGGCATGTCGTTCACCCGCGACCTCGGCAACTTGCCGCCGAACATCTGCCACCCGACCTTCCTCGGCGAGCAGGCAAAGAACCTCGGCAAAGAGTTCAAGGGCCTGAAAGTCGAAGTGCTTGACGAGAAGAAGATCAAGGAACTGGGCATGGGCTCGTTCTACGCCGTTGGCCAGGGCAGCGCCCAGCCGCCGCGCCTGATCGTCATGCAATACAACGGTGGCAAGAAATCCGAGAAACCGTACGCCCTGGTTGGCAAAGGCATCACTTTCGATACCGGCGGCATCAGCCTCAAGCCTGGCGCCGGCATGGATGAAATGAAGTACGACATGGGCGGCGCCGCCAGCGTGTTCGGCACCTTGCGTGCCGTGCTCGAACTGAAACTGCCGATCAACCTGGTGTGCATTCTGGCATGCGCCGAAAACATGCCAAGCGGCAACGCTGCACGTCCTGGCGACATTGTCACCACCATGAGCGGCCAGACCGTTGAAATCCTCAACACCGACGCCGAAGGCCGCCTGGTGCTGTGCGATGCCCTGACCTACGCCGAGCGCTTCAAGCCACAGGCCGTGATCGACATCGCCACACTGACCGGCGCCTGCATCGTCGCCCTTGGCTCGCACACCTCGGGCCTGCTGGGCAACAACGACGAACTGATCGAACAACTGCTCAGCGCCGGCAAGGCCGCCGACGACCGCGCCTGGCAACTGCCGCTGTTCGATGAGTACCAGGAACAACTGGACAGCCCGTTCGCCGACATCGCCAACATTGGCGGGCCGAAGGCAGGCACCATCACCGCCGCCTGCTTCCTGTCGCGCTTCACCAAGAACCTGAACTGGGCGCACCTGGATATCGCCGGCACCGCCTGGATCAGCGGCGGCAAGGACAAGGGCGCCACCGGCCGCCCGGTCCCCCTGCTGACCCAATACCTGCTGGATCGCGCCAAGGCCTGAAACCGATGACCGCGAGTGGCGTCCTTTATGGGGCGCCACTTGTGGCTCAGGAACCGCAATGACCAAAGTCGACTTTTATATCCTGCCCAGCGCCGACCCGTCGGCACGCCTGGACTTCGCCTGCAAACTCACGGGAAAAGCCTGGCGCATGGGTCATCGCATCTATTTGCATTGCAGCGATGCCGCGCAACGCGACGACCTCGATGCCCGGCTCTGGGCCTTCAAGGGCGAAACCTTCGTCCCCCACGGTGCCGCCGAACGTGAACCGGACGGCTTGATCGTATTGGGCCTGGGCGAAGATCCAGGCTCTCATCAGGATCTGTTGGTTAACCTCGACCTCAAGGTCCCGACCTTTGCCCAGCGCTTCGCCCGCGTGGCTGAAGTGGTGGTGGAAGATCCGGCAATTCGTCAGGCCGCGCGGGAGAGTTTCCGCTTCTACCGCGAACAGGGCTATCCTCTGCAAGATCACCGGCTACAGCGAATCTGAGTACCCCATGGACACGCCAAACCCGCTGAAAAAATCCGCGCACCTGCTGGACGACCTTGAGTCGATCCGCCAACTGCTCGGCGACGACAACCTGCAACCGCCCCTGCTGACCGATACCGTCGAAACGGTCGATAGTGTCAGCGAAGAAGGCCAGATTCCGATGCTGTTCGATCAGGTCGGCGGCACTGCGCCGGCTGAAGCCATCGAAGAGCCCGCACCACCCGCACCCGCGGTACAAGCACCTCCTCCGCCGGCGGCCAGCACTGCGCAACAGGCTGCTGACGTGATGCTGCACCTGGACGGCGAACTGCGCGCCGCCGCGCAACTGATCATGCAAGACGTGATCGACGACTTCGCTCCGCACATCGAAACCGAAATCAAGCGTCGGCTGGATGCGCGGATGGAACGCTTGTTGAGTCAGTACGAGAATTGATTGCCAACACGAAAAGGAGCGAGATGACTCGCTCCTTGTTTGAATGTTACTGAGTCAGCCTTTAGTTGGACGCTTCAATTCTTTGAAGGCACAACCACCGTCGGTTTTATCCTCACAGTAATATTGGCTGTACCACTGCTCCCAAGCGCCGCCAGACTTGATTTTGATAACAGTACCTTCCTGCTTGAAACGCATATCCAACTTGCCACCATCGCGCAGGCTGTAGCCACAGTGCAGCAACTCGCCGACCACCTCACCTTCGGCCGGCTCGCCATGAGCCTTGAAGATCGCCTCGTCAAAGCCGACGACAGGTCCGCCCGCGCCTTGCGAAGTACCGTGCCACTGGCCCTCACCGCTGACGGTTGGCGCCGTGTAGCTGGCGGTGCCCACCTCCTTGATATCGGCGACTTTCGGGCAGTGCTCGATGACGCCCGCCCAGGCCGTGCTCGACAACAGGAAGGGGATCAACAGCGCTAACTTTTTAATAGCCATAAACACTCCATGTAATACGTGTAACCCAATGTGTGATTTGCAGCTATCACGCGCAGATAACAATGGCGCTCCAGTGCCGGTCGAATATTACCCACACACTTACCTTGCTCAAACCCGCAAACTTGTAGGGAAAGTCCTTACATGTAAACGAAAAGTCATTTAGCAGTTCCACTCCCTCTTCAACGGTTGGCATCCGAGACTGACTTCAGGACGCACCCTCCTTAACGAGGAGCGCCCAGCGACGGTGACAGCAAAAAAACCGCGAGTTTTCTCACCCCTGCCATCAGCTCGCCCTACGCCCCGGGCGTCATCCCCGCTATACTTGCCGGCTTTTCCTGAATAAATGCCAATAGGGTCCCGCCGCGCATGGATAAGACCTACCAGCCGCACGCCATTGAAACTTCCTGGTACAACACCTGGGAGTCCGAGAACTACTTCGCCCCGCAAGGCGCGGGCGATTCCTACACCATCATGATTCCACCGCCGAACGTCACCGGCAGCCTGCACATGGGTCATGGCTTCAACAACGCGATCATGGACGCCCTGATCCGTTTCCGCCGCATGCAGGGTCGCGACACCCTGTGGCAGCCGGGCACCGACCACGCCGGTATCGCCACGCAAATGCTGGTTGAGCGTCAGCTCGAAGCCAAGGGCCAGAATCGCCACGACCTGGGCCGGGAAAAATTCCTCGAAAAAGTCTGGGAATGGAAAGAAGAGTCCGGCGGCAATATCAGCCGTCAGATCCGTCGCCTCGGCTCGTCCGTGGACTGGAGCCGCGAGCGCTTCACCATGGATGACGGCCTCTCGGAAGCGGTCAAGGAAGCGTTCGTGCGCCTGCACGAAGACGGCCTGATCTACCGCGGCAAGCGCCTGGTCAACTGGGACACCAAGCTGCACACGGCGATTTCCGACCTTGAAGTGGAAAACCACGACGAGAAAGGTTTCCTGTGGAACCTGAAATACCCGCTGGCCGATGGCGCGAAAACCGCCGAAGGCAATGATTACCTGATCGTCGCGACCACCCGTCCGGAAACCATGCTCGGCGATTCCGCCGTCGCGGTGAACCCGAACGACGAGCGCTACCAGGCCCTGATCGGCAAGTTTGTCGAGCTGCCACTGGTGGGCCGCCGCATCCCGATCATCGCCGACGATTACTGCGACCCTGAATTCGGCACCGGCTGCGTGAAAATCACCCCGGCACACGATTTCAACGACTACGAAGTCGGCAAGCGCCACAACCTGCCGCTGCTGAACATCTTCGACAAGAACGCTGCAGTCCTTCCGGCCTGCCAGGTGTTCAACCTCGATGGCACACTGAACGACAGCATCGACGGCAAGATCCCGGCCGAATACGTAGGCCTCGATCGTTTCGAAGCGCGCAAGCAGATCGTTGCCGCCTTCGAAGCTGCGGGCCTGCTGGTCAGCGTCGACGACCACGGTCTGAAAGTGCCAAAGGGCGACCGCTCCGGGACCATCATCGAGCCTTGGCTGACCGACCAGTGGTATGTGTCCACCAAGCCGCTGGCCGAGCCGGCGATTGCCGCCGTTGAAGACGGTCGCATCCAGTTCGTGCCGAAACAGTACGAAAACATGTACTTCTCGTGGATGCGTGACATCCAGGATTGGTGCATCAGCCGCCAACTGTGGTGGGGCCACCGGATTCCGGCCTGGTACGACGAGTCGGGCAAGGTCTATGTCGGTCGCGACGAAGCCGAAGTGCGGGCCAAGAACAACCTCGGCGCCGACGTTGCCCTGCAGCAGGACAACGACGTACTCGACACCTGGTTCAGTTCAGGCCTGTGGACCTTCTCGACCCTTGGCTGGCCGCAGCAGACCGAATTCCTCAAGAAGTTCCACTCCACCGACGTCCTGGTGACCGGCTTCGACATCATTTTCTTCTGGGTTGCCCGGATGATCATGCTCACCATGCATTTGGTGAAAAACGAGGACGGCACACCGCAGGTTCCGTTCAAGACCGTGTACGTGCACGGCCTGGTGCGTGATGGCCAAGGCCAGAAGATGTCCAAGTCCAAGGGTAACGTGCTTGACCCGCTGGACATCATCGACGGCATCGAGCTTGAAGCCCTGGTGCAGAAACGCACCTCCGGCCTGATGCAGCCGAAACTGGCGAAAAAGATCGAGAAGCAGACCCGCGACGAGTTCGCCGACGGTATCGCCAGCTACGGCACCGATGCCCTGCGCTTCACCTTCTGCTCGCTGGCCTCCACCGGTCGCGACATCAAGTTCGACATGGGCCGCGTTGAAGGCTATCGCAACTTCTGCAACAAGATCTGGAACGCTGCGCGCTACGTCCTCGACAAGGGCGAAGACTGCGGCCAGAACGGCGAGGCCTACGAACTGTCGCTGGCGGATCGCTGGATCATTTCCCAACTGCAACGCACCGAAGCCGAAGTCACCCGTCAACTCGACCAGTTCCGTTTCGACCTGGCGGCGCAAGCCTTGTACGAGTTCATCTGGAACCAGTACTGCGATTGGTACCTGGAACTGTCCAAGCCGGTATTGTGGGACGAAAACGGCCCGATCGAACGTCAGCGCGGCACCCGCCGCACCCTGGTTCGCGTGCTGGAAGTGGCCCTGCGCCTGGCGCATCCGTTCATGCCGTTCATCACCGAAGAAATCTGGCAGCGCATCGCGCCGCTGGCCGGTGTCGAAGGCAAAACGATCATGCTGCAACCTTGGCCAGTGGCCAACGAAGCACGCATCGACCAGGCCGCCGAAGACGATATCGAATGGCTCAAGGGCCTGATGCTCGGCACGCGTAACATCCGTGGCGAAATGAACATCGGCCCGGGCAAGCCGCTGCCGCTGTTCCTGAAGAACGTCAGTGCCGAAGACCAGCGTCGCCTCAGCGAAAACGAACTGCTGCTGAAGAAGCTGGCGAAGCTCGAATCGATCACTGTCCTCGCCGCTGGTGAAGAAGCACCGCTGTCCGCTACCGCTCTGGTCGGCGAGATGGAAGTACTGGTGCCGATGGCCGGCCTGATCGACAAGGGTGCCGAACTGGCGCGTCTGGACAAGGAAATCCAGCGCCTGCAAGGTGAAGTGCAGCGGGTTGGCGGCAAGCTGTCTAACGCCGGTTTCGTTGACAAGGCCCCGGCCGAAGTCATCGAAAAAGAACGCGCCAAACTGGCCGAAGCCGAACAGGCTCTGGGCAAGTTGGCCGAGCAGCACGCGCGGATTGCCAGTCTGTAATCGGTAAAGCGCAATGAAAAAGGGAGGCCAGTGATGGCCTCCCTTTTTTTGTTCCGTTCCTGACCACTGTGGGAGCAGGCTTGCCCGCGATGCGGACATACATTCAAAACTGATTTGCCTGATAGACGGCTATTGCGGGCACGCCCACAGGGCTCTGTGTCGATTTTGCAATTGGGTTCACACCCGCAGGATGTGGGACAATGCCCGCCACTTTCAGCCATACCCGAATCGATTCCAGCCATGACCGCCCCTCGCCACCCCAAACCTGCGCGCAACAAGCCAGCCACCGCTACCCCGGCCAAAGCCGAGGCGCCGCGGGAGAAGGCCAGCCTGCATCCGCGCAATCGCCATCAGGGCCGTTACGACTTTCCGGCGCTGATCAAAAGCACCCCGGAACTGGCGAAGTTCGTGATCATCAACCCGTACGGCAAGGAAAGCATCGACTTCGCCAGCCCCGATGCGGTGCGGGTGTTCAATCGGGCGCTGCTCAAATCCTTCTACGGCATTGCCCATTGGGATATTCCCGCAGACTACCTGTGCCCACCGGTGCCGGGCCGAGCCGATTATGTGCACTTCCTCGCCGACCTATTGGCCAGCGGCAACGAAGGCATCATTCCACGAGGTGCGGCAGTCAAGGTGCTGGATATCGGCACGGGCGCCAACTGCATCTACCCGCTGATCGGTTACAGCGATTACCGCTGGCATTTCCTCGGCTCGGAAATCGACACCACGGCCGTCGCCTCCGCCAAAGCCATCGTTCAATCCAACGGGCTTAACAAGGCCATCCAGTTGCGCCAGCAAGGTAATCGCAAGCAGATCCTGCGGGATCTGCTTGAGAGTACCGAGCGTTTTGACCTGACGATGTGCAATCCACCTTTCCACGCCTCGCTGGAAGAAGCCACGCGTGGCAGCACACGCAAATGGCGGGCATTGGGCAAGGCCGATCCGAAACGCAAACTGCCAGTGCTGAACTTCGGCGGTCAGGCAGCGGAATTGTGGTGCGAGGGTGGTGAGGCACGCTTTGTCACACAACTGATCAGCGAAAGCGCAGAGATCGGGCAACAGGTGTTGTGGTTCAGCACCCTGGTTTCGAAAGCTTCCAATCTGCCGGCAATCGAGGCCGCGCTGAAAAAGGTCGGAGCCCTGCAACGCCAGGTGGTGGAAATGTCCCAGGGGCAGAAGCAGAGCCGCTTTGTCGCCTGGACGTTCCAGACGCCCGCGCAACAACAGGCCTGGCGTCAGCGCTGGGTGCGAAAGGATTAAATCGCAGGCAACAAAAAAGCCGTGCCCGAATCGCTCCGGTGCACGGCTTTCTTTTATGCGTCTTACTTGTTAACAGCGTCGGTCAGGCCTTTAGCCACAACCAGCTTGATAACTTTCTTGGCAGCGATTTCGATGGCAGCGCCAGTCGAAGGGTTGCGGCCGGTACGGGCAGGACGCTCGGTCACTTTCAGTTTGCCGATACCTGGCAGGGTGATTTCACCGCCGTTTTCCAGTTGATCAGCAACGATTTGGCCCAGTTGGTCCAGAGCGTTACGCGCGGTGGTTTTTGGCGCGTCGATAGCTTCAGCGATATCGGCGATCAGTTGGTCTTTAGTAAGAGCCATGTGGTGTTCCTTCCCTATCAAATTCATATGGATTGCAGAGTGCAGTGTCAGCTATCGAGCCCGATCTTCTGGATCTGGCACCCTCGGCTACAACACCGATGCATCGGGGTTATAGATGCCGAAATCAGGGTTTGGTTCGACCTGACAAATGCTGAATGCAGGCTTGTCGCGGTGACTTCGCGCAAGACGGGGCAAAACTAGCACAGAGACGGGGAAATATCCGCCTCTACCTACCCATTTGGTCAGCTTTATTGCTCTAAACCGGTAAAAAAACGCATAAGCCCGACGGGAGTCACACGCCACCCCCTTGAACCGCCGCCAAAACCAGCAGGTGCGGTACACTGGGCACTTTTTCGGGGGAGCACGCCCTCCTCCATTCATCCAGCCGAGAAGCCCATGCCGATCCGTCATTGCATCGTCCACCTGATCGACAAAAAACCCGACGGCACACCTGCAGTTCTCCATGCCCGTGACTCGGAGCTGAGCGAATCCGCCGCAATCGAGAACATGCTTGCCGACCTCAATGAAAGCTACAACGCCAAAGCCGGCAAGGCCTGGGGTTTGTTCCATGCCGAGTCTGGCGCACATCCGTTCAGCGGCTGGCTGAAGGAGTACCTGGACGGCGGCAAGGACTTCACCGCCTTCAGCCGGGTTGCCGTCGAGCACCTGCAGAAGCTGATGGAGGAGTCCAACCTGTCGACCGGCGGCCACGTGCTGTTCGCCCATTACCAGCAAGGCATGACCGACTACCTGGCGATCGCCCTGCTGCATCACAGCGAAGGCGTGGCGGTGACCGAGCAACTCGACGTGACCCCTTCCCGGCACTTGGACCTCGGCCAACTGCACCTGGCGGCGCGGATCAACATTTCCGAGTGGCAGAACAACAAGCAGTCCAAGCAGTACATTTCGTTCATCAAGGGCAAGAACGGGAAAAAGGTTTCCGAGTATTTCCGCGATTTCATTGGCTGCCAGGAAGGGGTCGACGGGCCAGGCGAAACCCGCACCCTGCTCAAAGCGTTCAGTGACTTCGTCGAAAGCGAAGACCTGCCCGAAGACGATGCCCGCGAGAAAACCAAGACCCTGGTCGACTACGCCAGCAGCCAGGCCAAGCTCGGCGAACCCATGGGTCTGGAAGAGCTCTCCGAGCTGATCGACGAAGAGCGGCCGAAAGCCTTCTACGACCATATCCGTAACAAGGACTACGGTCTGTCGCCGGAGATTCCGGCGGACAAACGTACCCTCAATCAATTCCGTCGCTTCACTGGGCGCGCCGAAGGCCTGTCCATCAGCTTTGAAGCGCATCTGCTCGGCTCGAAGATCGAATACGACGAAGAAGCCGGCACCCTGATCATCAAGGGCCTGCCGACCTCGCTCACCGATCAGCTCAAGCGTCGCAACTGATGCTCGTACGGACGCTGAAGAAGGTCCTGTTGATCCTGCTGGTGGTGGTGGTCTATCAGAACTGGGGCAAGATCGAACGGCTGTTCAATCCTTCCCAGGCGGTCTCCGAGCAAGTCCGGAGCAACGCCCGGGTTGTGCTTTACTCGACCGACTGGTGCGGCTACTGCCAGGCAACCCGGCGCTTTCTCGATAGCAAGGGCATTCCGTTCAAGGAATTCGATATCGACAAGGACGCCGGGGCACGCAAGGCTTATGAAGCGCTAGGCGGTCGCGGCATCCCGGTGCTGGACGTGAATGGCACGCTGATTCGCAACTTTGACCCGGATGCGATCATGGCGGCCTTGTAGGGGCGCGACGCAGAACCTGTGAAGCGTTCAAATCCCTGTGGCCAGCCTGCTGGCGATGAGGCCAGCCTATCCAACATCTGCGATGACTGACCCACCGCTTTCGCGAGCAACGGCACGCCGCCCGGGCTGCTCGCACAAAGGGCCGGCACACAACACCGCGTCAGCGGGCCTCGATTCGGAATCCCAGGCGCGGGAAGTGCACGTGCACCACACCGCCACGCTCGTCTTCGCGACGCAGGATCAACTCCTCGCTGCCCGCAAACAGCAACTCGCCCTCAACCGGATCAACGCCATAGTCGGTCGCGGCGATCACCACTGGCTGACCGGCGACAAAACCGTTCGGGTCGATGAACGCCTCGTCCGGCAAGGCCGCCGGGGTTGCCTCGCGCGCCACTTGCAAGGCCTCCTCTGCACTCATGGCGCTGAATGCGCCATGACCAAAGCCCAGCGCCCGCGTCAGCCAGGCCGAAACCGTCGGATAGGCATCCACCAGCGGTGCCGTCACCGGCGTAGCCTTGAGGAACCACAGAGGATGGGCCAAGGCCAGGTCGGCAATCGAAGGTTCGCCGAACAGGTAATCGCCATCGCGCTGCAATTGCTGCTCCAGCCGCGCCATAAAAGTCGGCCATTGATGCCGAGCCTGCTCCGCCGACAACCGCGTCGCACTGCCGCCACTGAACAATCCGGCACGATCGGCAACGAAGGCTTTCACCGCTTCCGGCGGCAGCTTGGCAAAACGCACAGCAATCGACTCAGGCTGGAACACCAGACTCACCGCGTGCTGGAACAGCACCGAATCGGCCCAGGCGGCGAAAGTCGCGCTGACCAATTCCTGGCCCTCTGGAAAGAACGCCGGCAGGGCCTTCTCCTGATCCAGGCGTCGTGCAATCAGCGCGGTGTCGCAGTAAATATCGGCGCCAATCTGCAGCACCGGAGTCTTGCGGTAACCGCCGGTCAACGCCGTGAGATCGGGCTTGGGCATGACCGGTGAGATGTGCACCGAACGCCAGGACAGCCCCTTGAAGCCCAGCATCAGGCGGGTCTTTTCGGCGAATGGGGAGGCCGGGTAATGGTGAAGAATCAACTCTGACATGCTGGTCCCGCCGCTTGAGTGAGGAGCCCGCAGCTTAGCGCGCAATCGAGTGGTGGCCTACCCATGCACCCTGATGGGAACTGATCAGTCAGATTGATGGGCCTGTCACTGCGCTGGCCACCAGGCACTCTTTGGCACTCTTTCTGAGCTTTTTGATCAACCGTTCCTGACGCAGTGCATCGCTCTTGTCACGACAGCGCTCGGTGTAGACCAGCGCCACCGCCGGGCTGGAGAGAAAGAAACGTGCTCCCTTGCCGCTCTGGTGCTTGGCGAAACGACGCTCGGGATCATCACTGATCCCGCAATAGAGCGAACCATTGGCGGCACGCACGAGGTAGACAAACCAGGTTTTGCTTGCCGGAGTGTCGACGTCGACAGTGCTTTCGCTGAGGGTGGTCACGTAACAATGAGGACTTGTAGGAAACAGGCCGCAATCTTATCAGCGACCGGCCTGAAATGCCTTCAGCCCCTTCAACGCCTGACCGCGCACTGCGTTGCCCACCAGCGGTGTCCACCCCAGCAGCAGGCCTTTGAAACCCAATGCCTGACGCGACCAGCGCCACAGACTGAAGGCGTCATGGTGCTCGCAAATCTTGCCGTCGCGAAACACGAAGCGCGCGTGTATGTCGTTGACCACAGTGTTGCCGGTCTGGCTGAACAGGTAGGTGGCGACCCAATGGGCGCTGCCTGCGCGCTCGTCGGCCTGAACACTGTCGAAGGTCAGCGAGAAGTCCTTGGCCCGGGTGGTGAGCATGCGCCACATGTCGCCGGCATCACGGCCACGCAGCTCGCCAAAGGCCGGATCGCTGAACAACACATCGTCGCAGTAGCAGGCCGCCATGGCCTCGGCATCCAGGCGCTGGAAGGCTTGGTAGAACGTGGTGATCAACGCGCGGTTGGCTTCGCTCATGGGCAGACTCCGGACAATCGAAAGATCGCTGCACGATAGTCTGCGCCAGCGCGGAACACCACCGGCATTCGCCACGCAAATACTGTGGGTGCGCTCGACTCAGACCCGTTCGCTCTCAACCTGCACGTAGCGCGCTCGGCCCGCTCCCAACCCGGCGATAATCGCCCCTAGGCCAATCACCCCGAAGATCCAGCCGACGGCACCCCAGCCGCCGGTCCAGTCATGCACCAGGCCGACCGCGAACGGCCCCATCGACGCCAGGGTGTAACCGAATCCCTGGGCCATGCTCGACAGGTTGGCCGCCACGTGGGAGTCGCGCGAGCGCAGGACGATCAGGGTCAAGGCCAGGGCGAACGTCGCGCCCTGCCCCAGGCCCAACAGGATCGCCCAGCCCCACAAACCTTCGATCGGCGCGTACAGACAGCCGAACAAGCCGCCCAGGGTCATCAGCATCACCAGCACAATGGCCGGACGCTGATCCTTGCCCCGCGTGGCCAGCCAGGGTGCCGCCAGCGAACTGGCGAGTTGCACGATCACCGAGCCGGACAACACCAGCCCGGCCTGGGTTGGCGTCAGGCCGCGACCGATCAGGATCGATGGCAACCAGCCGAACACAATGTAGGCCAGCGAGGACTGCAGCCCCATGTACAGCGTCACTTGCCAGGCCAACGGGTCGCGCAGCAAGCCGCGAACCCGGTACGCGACATTGTGCGCGCCGTGCTTGGGCCCAACTTGCGGCAACCAGAACACCGCCGCGAGCAACGCCGGAATGACCCAGAAGCCCAGACCCGCCGTCCATCCCTGGTCAAAATGCTCGCTCAACGGCACGCTGGCGCCCGCCGCCATGGCCGCGCCCAGGCAAAGGGCCATGGTGTAGACCCCGGTCATGGTCCCGGCATGCTTGGCGAAGTCGCGCTTGACGATCCCCGGTAGCAATACGCCGATCACACCGATGCTGGCACCGGCGAGGACGCTCCCGGCAAACAGCCCGACTTCACCGAACGAACTGCGCAGGATAATCCCGCCGGCCAGCGTCAGCAGAATCCCCAGCACCACGCGCTCGGCACCAAAACGCCGCGCCAGGACCGGCGCCAGCGGTGCAAACAGCCCCAGGCAGAGCACCGGCAAGGTGGTCAACAAACCGGCCTTGGCAGCCGAAAGGCCAAGCGCGTGGGACACCTCACTGAGCAATGGCGCCATGCTCGACAGCGCCGGGCGCAGGTTCAGCGCCACCAGGACCAGGCCCAGCAACAGCAGCCACGGACGGCGCAACGACGGGGGACTGGTCTGGACCTGCTCGTCGTCGGCCTCGGCATCGATCAGCAGTTCTTCAAGCTCTGCCGAGCGCTTCGGTGCAAGGGTTTCAGAGTGGTTGGACATAAGGCTCTCGGTATCAGGGTTCATTGATCAACTGCCGGGAAATGGCTTTCGCCCGTTCCGGGTCGCGCTGCTCGACGGCATCGAGCAGGTCGATATGCAGATCGAACACTTCCTGACGCCTGGGGATAACGTTCAGTGTCTCGCGCAACTGTGCCGCGACGACGCTGGAGAAATAGCGATACAGCTCGCTGAGGGTGGGGTTATGCGCGGCGTCCACCAGCAACCGGTGGAATGCCATATCGCAGGCAATGTAACTGTCGAGGTCACCGTGATAATGACCACCGCTGACTTCAAGTGCCTGGCGCAAGGCCAGCAGGTCATCGTCGGTACGCCGCAACGCCGCCAGGCCGATGGCCTCGACTTCGAGGATGTGCCGGGTCTCTCGGGCCTGCTCATGGGAACAGCGGGACAAGGCCTTCAGGGTATCCAGCGGATCGACCACTGCGCGCACGTAGCTGCCATCGCCCTGGCGAATCTCGATCAATCCGGAAAACGCCAGCACTCGCATGGCTTCACGCACGGTGTTGCGACTAATGCCAAGTTCGGCGCACAACTCGGGCTCAGTCGGCAGGCGCTGGCCCACGACCCACTGGCCCTGACTGATGCGCAGACGCAGTTGCTCGAGGGCCTGATCGACCAGGGAGCGTTTGATAAGCGGAGATATTTCAGACATGGAATTCGCCCTGTCATCCAATCATGGGATGAATTTTCTGACATGTTAGTCAGCTTGCCCCTGGAGAGCAACAGAGCGCCCGTTTTCTGCCGGCATAAAAAAACCCGGAACTCAGTCCGGGTTTTTTAACTGTACACCTCGATCAATGCAGGATCTGGCTCAGGAACAGTTTGGTGCGGTCGTTCTGCGGGTTGTCGAAGAAGTCGTTCGGTGCCGCCTGCTCGACGATTTCACCCTTGTCCATGAAGATCACTCGATTCGCCACGGTGCGGGCGAAGCCCATTTCGTGGGTCACGCAGAGCATGGTCATACCGTCTTCAGCCAGGCCGATCATGGTGTCCAGTACTTCCTTCACCATCTCCGGATCGAGGGCCGAGGTTGGTTCGTCAAACAGCATGATTTTGGGCTTCATGCACAATGCGCGGGCGATTGCCACACGCTGCTGCTGACCACCGGACAGCTGCCCCGGGTACTTGTGCGCCTGCTCCGGAATGCGCACGCGCTCCAGGTAGTGCATGGCGATTTCCTCGGCCTTGCGCTTGGGCATCTTGCGCACCCACATTGGCGCCAGCGTGCAGTTCTGCAGGATGGTCAGGTGCGGGAACAGGTTGAAGTGCTGGAACACCATGCCGACTTCGCGACGCACCGTTTCGATCTGCTTGAGGTCGTTGGTCAGCTCCACGCCATCGACCACGATGCGGCCCTGCTGGTGCTCTTCCAGGCGGTTAAGGCAACGGATGGTAGTGGATTTGCCGGAACCCGACGGGCCACACAGGACGATGCGCTCGCCCTGCTTGACGTTGAGGTTGATGTCTTTCAGCACGTGGAACTGGCCGTACCACTTGTTCACGCCCTGCATCTGGATGATGCCTTCAGGGCTGGACGGTTGCTTGATTGCTTCGCTCATAAGAGAACTTCCTAAATTAGGTACGGCGCTTCAGCGCTTGTGGCCAGTGTCGAGCTTGCGTTCCAAGTGCATGGAATAGCGCGACATACCAAAACAGAAAATCCAGAACACCAGGGCCGCGAACACGTAGCCTTCAGTGGCCATGCCCAGCCATTTGGGGTCGGCGGCGGCTTGCTTGACGCTGTTGAGCAGGTCGAACAGCCCGATGATGATCACCAGACTGGTGTCCTTGAACAGCGCGATGAAGGTGTTGACGATGCCCGGAATCACCAGCTTCAGGGCTTGCGGCAGAATCACCAGGCCCATGCTGCGCCAGTAACCGAGGCCCATCGCCGCGGCCGCTTCGTATTGGCCCTTTGGAATCGCCTGCAGACCGCCACGCACCACTTCGGCGACGTAGGCCGACTGGAACAGGATCACCCCGATCAGTGCCCGCAGCAGCTTGTCGAAGTTCATGCCTTCGGGCAGGAACAGCGGCAGCATCACCGAGGACATGAACAGCACCGTGATCAACGGCACGCCGCGCCAGAACTCGATGAAGGTCACGCAGACCACGCGAATCGCCGGCATGTTCGAGCGCCGCCCCAACGCCAGGACGATCCCCAGCGGCAAGGCGCCGGCAATGCCGACGGTGGCGATCACCAGGGTCAGCATCAGGCCGCCCCACTGACTGGTCGCTACTTGTGTCAGGCCGAACACGCCGCCGTGCAACAGGCACCAGGCGATGATCGGGTAGAGCACCAGGAAGCTCAGGCCGTAGATGGCTTTGCGCGGGAAACGCGAGATGAACAGCGGCGCCACGCCGAGTACCGCCAGCCACACCGTCAGGTCGACACGCCAGCGCAGTTCCGGCGGGTAGTAACCGTACATGAACTGGCCGAAGCGCTGCTGGATGAACACCCAGCAGGCGCCCTCCTTCGTACAGTCGGCGCGAGTGGTGCCTACCCAGTTGGCGTCAAGGATCGCCCACTGCAGGATCGGCGGCACGACCAGGTAGATCAGGTAGAACGCGAACAGGGTCAGCAGGGTGTTGAGCCAACTGGAGAACATGTTTGCGCGCATCCACGCCACGATGCCGATGCTGCTGCTCGGCGGTGGCATGTCAGGTTTGAAAGTATGAGTGCTCATGCGCTTTTCCTTACCGCTCGATCAGCGCAATGCGCTTGTTGTACCAGTTCATCAGCAGGGAAATGCTGATACTGATCGCCAGGTACACGCTCATGGTGATGGCAATCACCTCGATCGCCTGCCCGGTCTGGTTCAGCACCGTACCGGCAAACAACGAGACCATCTCCGGATAACCGATACCGGCTGCCAGCGAGGAGTTTTTCGCCAGGTTCAGGTATTGGCTGGTCAGCGGCGGAATGATCACGCGCAGGGCTTGCGGGATGATCACCTTGCGCAGCGTCGGACCGTTGCGCAGTCCCAACGAGTGAGCGGCCTCGGTCTGGCCGTGGCTCACCGACTTGATCCCGGAACGCACGATCTCGGCGATGAACGCCGCGGTGTACACGGTCAAGGCCAGGGTCAGGGCCAGCAGTTCCGGGATCAGTACCCAACCACCGACGAAGTTGAAACCCTTGAGCTCCGGTTTTTCCCAGTGCACCGGCGCGCCGAACACCAGGGAGCACAACGCCGGAATCACCAGCATCAACGCCAGGCCGGTCCAGAACTTGTGGAAGGGTACACCGGTTGCTTCGAAGCGACGGTTAGCCCAGCGGTTCATCAGCACCACAGCGACGATCGCCACCAGGACGCTCACGGCGAACGGCCAGAATCCCTCAGCCATTTTCGCCGCTGGCATGTTCAGGCCACGGGCGCTGACAAAGAAGGTGTCGCCGAAGTTGTGGCTGTTGCGCGGTCCCGGCATGGTCAGGAATACCGCGAAGTACCAGAACAGGATCTGCAGCAGCGGCGGAATATTGCGGAAGACTTCCACATAGACGGTCGCCAGCTTGGCGATGATCCAGTTCTTCGACAGGCGCGCGACGCCGACGATGAAACCGAGGATTGTCGCCAGGATCACGCCGATGAAAGTCACCAGCAGGGTGTTGAGCAAGCCGATGACGAACACCCGGGCATAGCTGTCCGATTCGGTGTAGTCGATCAGGTGCTGGGCGATGCCGAAACCGGCACTGCGCTCGAGAAAGTCGAAGCCGGAGGTGATGCCCCGGTGCTGCAGGTTGGTCTGGGTGTTATCGAACAGATACCAGCCCATGGAGACCACCGCCACGATGGTGATGATCTGGAATAGCCACGCACGCACTTTTGGATCGCTGAGGCTGAACCTCTGCTTTGGTGCGCCGATAGAATTTTGCATGAAGTGCCCCGCAAAGAATGGAACAGAACATCACCCGGCGGTTGGCCCGCCGGGTGATAGAACCATCAGCGCACTGGTGGTGCGTACTGAATGCCGCCGTTGTTCCACAGCGCGTTCAGACCGCGGTCGATTTCCAGTGGAGTGCTTTTGCCGAGGTTTTTCTCGAACACCTCACCGTAGTTGCCGACCTGTTTGACGATCTGCACGACCCAGTCTTTCTTCACTTTCAGGTCTTTGCCGTACTCGCCGTCGCTACCCAGCAAACGGGCGACGTCCGGGTTCTTGGTGCTCTTGGCTTCAGCCTCGACGTTCTTCGACGTGATGCCCGCCTCTTCGGCGTTGAGCATGGCGTAGCCCACCCAGCGCACGATGGCCAGCCACTCGTCGTCGCCATTACGTACGACCGGGCCCAGTGGTTCCTTGGAAATGGTTTCCGGCAGGACCACGTAGTCTTTCGGCGCGGCCAACTTGCTGCGCTGGGCGAACAGTTGCGACTTGTCGGAGGTCAGCACGTCGCAACGACCGGATTCCAGCGACTTGGCGCTTTCATCGGAGGTGTCGAAGGTGATCGGGGTGTACTTCAGGCCATTGCCGCGGAAGTAGTCGGAAACGTTCAGCTCGGTGGTGGTACCGGCCTGGATGCAGATGGTTGCGCCATCCAGTTCCTTGGCACTTTTCACGCCCAGCTTGTTGTTCACCAGGAAGCCGATGCCGTCGTAATAGGTAATGAAGCCCGGGAATTTCAGGCCCATGCCCGCGTCACGGGAGCTGGTCATGGTGGTGTTGCGCGACAGCAGATCGATCTCACCGGATTGCAGCGCGGTGAAGCGCTCCTTGGCGTTCAACTGACTGAATTTGACCTTGGTCGCGTCGCCGAACACTGCAGCGGCTACCGCACGGCAGACGTCAGCATCGATACCGACGATCTTGCCGGTGGAGTCTGGAACCGAGAAGCCTGGCAGGCCATCGCTGACACCGCACTGTACGAAACCTTTCTTTTGCACCGCATCCAGGGTTGCGCCCGCCTGGGCAAACCCGCTGACGCCGAGTACTGCGGCCGCAGTGACGACTGCCAGGGTGGATTTCAACATCTTCATTCAAACCTCCAGTTTTGCTCTTGTTGTGTCGGAGCTTGAGTCCTGCCGCACCCTTATGAGGCGCTGTTGACCCGTGTTGGCTTGTTATAGGGTCAAGCGGCGTCAGACTTTCGCTATGAGTCTAGTAGGAGAAAATCCACATAATGGAAAACTCACTTCTCACCAATCGGCCGAACGGGCTGTAGCCCTTTCCTGTCTGCCCAGCCCGTAGCGGCCTGTGGCGAACGTCCATCACCGGATTTTTTGCATTCCCGTCGCCGACGTTAGCCTGATAGTGTTACCGCCAGGCGCAGGATTGATTGCACGGGATTCCCCATAGCAAGGCCCGTACCACACTGCTCGCTAAAGCGATTCAGCGTGAGGTCAAGAGCAAAACTTGCAACCGTGCGACATCTTCTTAACTGATCGACCGAACGTGCACCTCAGCCCCGCACCGAATGCGGGCGCACGCACAAGACTGGAGCAAACATGAGCGAGCCCTTGATTCTTCACCCTGCCAAGGCCGAAGACGCCTGCGTCATCTGGCTGCATGGCCTGGGCGCCGACCGCTTCGACTTCTTGCCGGTGGCCGAAGCCCTGCAGGAAACCCTGCAAACCACGCGCTTCGTCCTGCCCCAGGCGCCGACCCGCGCCGTGACCATCAATGGCGGCTACGAGATGCCGAGCTGGTACGACATCCTGGCCATGAGTCCGGCCCGGGCAATCGACCGCGAACAACTGAAAGCTTCCGCCGATCGCGTCATCGAACTGATCGAACAACAGCGCGCCAGCGGAATAGACGCTTCGCGGATTTTCCTCGCGGGCTTTTCCCAGGGCGGCGCCGTGGTCCTGCACACGGCATTTCTTAAATGGCAGGGA
Source organism: Pseudomonas fluorescens (assembly GCF_019212185.1). Taxonomy (NCBI): domain Bacteria; kingdom Pseudomonadati; phylum Pseudomonadota; class Gammaproteobacteria; order Pseudomonadales; family Pseudomonadaceae; genus Pseudomonas; species Pseudomonas fluorescens. Next base: position 1,253,024 of record NZ_CP078138.1, on the reverse strand, counting down.
GCATTGGGCGGTGTCCTGGCCCTCTCCACCTATGCCCCGACTTTCAGCGAGACACTCGAACTCTCGGCCAGCCAGCAGCGGATTCCGGTGCTGTGCCTGCACGGCCAGTACGACGACGTGGTGCAGAACTCGATGGGCCGTAGCGCCTACGAGCACCTGAAGAACCGTGGTGTCACCGTGACATGGCAGGAATACCCAATGGGGCACGAAGTGTTACCCGAGGAAATTCGCGACATTGGCACCTGGCTTGCCGACCGTTTGCGCTGATACCGGCACATCTGTGTCGCCGTATGACCAACGTACTACGCCGCGCCCGTTTCTTGCATTACACTGGCCGGCGTACATTCCTTAACCAATTAATGAGATGACCGTGCTCAAAGCACTCAAGAAAATGTTCGGTAAAAGCGAGGCTGAGCAGCTCGCGCCCAGCTCCAGCGCCCCCACTCCTGCTACCAGCCACCGCACCGACGGTCATCAGCCTGGTCTAACCGCAGCGAAAATCGAGCCGGTGAACACACCTGCCATCGAAACGCCCCCGGGCCCCGTACGCAGCGAAACGCCGAAACCGCGTCGCCCTCGCGCACCAAAACCGCCGGTAGTGGCCTGGAAACTCGAAGACTTCGTGGTCGAACCCCAGGAAGGCAAAACCCGCTTTCACGACTTCAAGCTGGCCCCGGAATTGATGCATGCCATCCAGGACCTGGGCTTCCCGTACTGCACGCCAATCCAGGCGCAAGTACTGGGCTTCACCCTGGCCGGCAAGGACGCCATCGGTCGCGCCCAGACCGGCACCGGCAAAACCGCCGCGTTCCTGGTGTCGATCATCACCCAACTGCTGCAAACCCCGCCGCCGAAAGAGCGCTACATGGGCGAGCCACGGGCGCTGATCATCGCGCCGACCCGCGAGCTGGTGGTGCAGATCGCCAAAGACGCAGCCGACCTGACCAAGTACACCGGCCTCAACGTCATGACCTTCGTTGGCGGCATGGATTTCGACAAGCAGCTCAAGCACCTTGAAGCCCGCCATTGCGACATCCTCGTCGCCACGCCGGGCCGCCTGCTGGACTTCAACCAGCGCGGCGACGTGCACCTGGACATGGTCGAAGTGATGGTGTTGGACGAAGCCGACCGGATGCTCGACATGGGTTTCATCCCACAAGTGCGTCAGATCATTCGCCAGACTCCGCCGAAAAGCGAACGCCAGACCCTGCTGTTCTCCGCCACCTTCACCGAAGACGTGATGAACCTGGCGAAGCAGTGGACCACCGATCCGGCCATCGTCGAAATCGAAGTGGCCAACGTCGCCAACGAAAACGTCGAGCAGCACATCTACGCGGTGGCCGGCGCCGACAAATACAAACTGCTCTACAACCTGGTCAACGACAACGGTTGGGAGCGGGTCATCGTGTTTGCCAACCGCAAGGACGAAGTACGCCGCATCGAAGAACGCCTGGTGCGCGACGGCATCAATGCGGCGCAGTTGTCTGGCGACGTGCCACAGCACAAGCGCATCAAGACCCTCGAAGGTTTCCGCGAAGGCAAGATCCGCGTGCTGGTGGCCACCGATGTGGCCGGCCGCGGCATTCACATCGACGGCATCAGCCACGTGATTAACTTCACCCTGCCGGAAGTGCCGGACGACTACGTGCACCGTATTGGCCGTACCGGTCGCGCAGGCGCTGACGGTGTGTCCATCAGCTTCGCCGGTGAAGACGACTCCTACCAGCTACCGTCTATCGAAGAGCTGCTGGGCCGCAAGATCAGTTGCGAAACCCCGCCAACCCATCTGCTGCGGCCTGTAGAGCGCAAACGCCCGTAAGATAGGTTCACGATTAAAGAAGCGCACCCGGCCACGGACTGCGCTTTTTTTACGCCCGGATATTGCCAAATAGATGAATAAGTCCACAATGGACAAATTAGTTTAGTTGCGACTTCATGGAGTCCCTGCATGTCCAGCACCCCTTTAGTGATCGCCCAAGCCCAGGCCCGCGAACTGCTCGCCCGGGTCGACGTACCGCAGATCCTGCGCAAGCTGTTTCGAGACCTGGCGGCTGGCCAAGCCGTGCAACCGGCCCAGCAACTGGTGGAGTTCCCCCAGGGTGCCGGCGACTTCATCAACTACTTGGGAGTGCTGGCCGAGGACGGCGTGTACGGAATCAAGACCTCGCCTTACATCGTCCGCGAGCAGGGCCCGCTGGTCAGTGCCTGGACCTTGCTGATGTCGATGCACACCGGCCAGCCCCTGCTGCTGTGCGATGCCGGCGAACTGACCACCGCGCGCACGGCGGCGACAACGGCGGTGGCGGTCGGTGCACTGGCCCCGCAGCAGGCGACACGACTGGCGATCATCGGCAGCGGCAAGGTCGCCCAGGCGCACCTGCATTACGTCCGAGGCCTGCGCGACTGGCAGAGCATCAGCCTGTACTCGCCGAACCTGGCCGACGACGCTGAGACCATCGCCCTGCTGAAAGCCATCGAGCCACGCGTGAACATCGCCAGCAGCCGCGAGACTGCCGTCGCCGATGCCGACGTGATCATGCTCTGCACCTCCTCCGCCGGCCCGGTGATTGACCCCGCCGAGTTGAGCAAACCGGCTCTGATCACCTCCATCAGCACCAATGCCCCGCGCGCCCACGAAGTGCCACCGCACAGCCTCAAGGACATGCAGGTGTTCTGCGACTACCGCCTGACCACACCGGGCTCGGCTGGCGAAATGCTGATCGCCAGCGAGCAGCATGGCTGGAACCCGACGGCAATCCTCGGCGATTTGCCTGACCTGATCAGTGGCAAGGTGCAGCGTCCGGACTACGAGCGCCATGTGTTCTTCCGCTCGATCGGTCTGGGCCTGGAAGACATTGCGCTGGCCAATGCCATTTACCCGTTGGCGCACTGACAGGAGCCGTTCATGCCCCAGGCAGACTTCATCATCATCGGCGGCGGTATCGCCGGTGCCTCCACCGGTTTCTGGCTGTCCCGGCATGGTCGGGTGATCGTGCTCGAGCGCGAGTCTCACCCCGGCTATCACTCGACCGGACGCTCGGCGGCGCTCTACACAGCAGCCTACGGCACGCCACAGGTGCGCGCCCTGACCCAGGCCAGCCGCGAATTCTTCGATGCGCCGCCGCCAGGCTTCTGCGAACACCCGTTGCTGACCCCGCGCGGCGAGATGACCGTCGACTTCAGCAATGACCCGGCCGAGCTCAACAACCAATACCTGAGCGCCAAAGCCACCGTGCCGCAGATGCAATTGCTCAGTGCCGACGAAGCCTGCACGCGCCTGCCCATCCTGCGTCGGGAAAAAGTCTTCGGCGCGCTCTACGATCCCACCGCGACCGACATCGACACCGATGCGTTGCATCAGGGCTACCTGCGCGGTATCCGGCGCAACCAGGGCGAAGTGCACACCGACAGCGAAGTACTCGGCCTGACACGCGATGCCACCGGCCACTGGCAAGTGCAAACTGCCACGCAGACCTTCAGCGCACCGATCATCATCAATGCCGCCGGTGCCTGGGCCGACAAGCTCGGTGAATTGGCAGGCGCCCGCCCGCTGGGTCTGCAACCCAAGCGCCGCGCCGCATTTATTTTTGCCGGGCCGGAAGGCGTGGACATCCACAATTGGCCGATGCTGGTCAGCCTCGACGAGTCCTTCTACATGAAGCCCGACGCCGGGATGTTCCTCGGCTCACCGGCCAACGCCGACCCGGTCGAACCCCATGACGTGCAGCCGGAAGAGTTGGACATCGCCATGGGCATCTACCAGATCGAAGAGGCCACCACCCTGACCATCCGCCGCCCGACCCGCACCTGGGCCGGCCTGCGCAGCTTTGTCGCCGACGGCGACTTGATCAGCGGCTTCGACCCACAGGTGCCCGGGTTGTTCTGGGTTGCCGCACAAGGCGGCTATGGCATCCAGACCTCACCCGCCATGGGGCAGGCCAGCGCCGCACTGGTTCGCGGCGAGACTCTTCCTCAGCACCTGTGCGAATTCGGCCTCAGCGCTGAAATGCTCTCGCCTTCACGCCTCGGCTGACACCCGACCCCGTTTGCGGCAAACTTCCTGCGCCCCTCGTCCACGGGGCGCCGATTGCCTGGAGCACCACCGATGACCCCACCTCTACCCGATCCTGCACTGGATAACTTCCGGGCGATCGCCGACGCCATCGCCACGCTGTTTTTCCCCCATGCCGAGGTGGTGCTGCACGACCTGCGTACGCAGAAGATCGACTACATCGCCAACAACCTGTCCAAGCGCGAAATTGGTGACGATGCCGCACTGGAAGACATGCTCAGTGACGAGGTCAGCGAGCGCAACATCGGCCCGTACGAAAAGCTCAACTGGGATGGACAGAAGATTCGCAGCCTCAGCAGTGTGCTGCGCGACAGCCAGGGCCACCCGCTGGCCGTGCTGTGCATCAACCTGAACATTTCCCTGTTCGAAAATGCCAAGGCCGCACTGGACCTGTTTCTCTCGCCGAGCAAACTGATCCCGCAACCCGACGCGCTGTTCCGCGATGACTGGCAGGAACGCATCAACACCTTCCTGCACAACTGGCTGCGGGAACGGCAACTGGGCTTGAATGTGCTGACCCGCGAACACAAGCGCGAGCTGGTGCTGGCCTTGCACGCCGAAGGCGCCTTCAAGGGTAAAAGCGCGTCAAACTACGTGGCCAATGTGCTGAACATGGGGCGGGCGACGGTGTACAAGCATTTGAAGGAGTTGAAGGGCTAAAGATTTTCCGCGATTGATCTGGCCCCATCGTCGGAGCGAGCCGGCTCCGGGCGGCGCTCCGACGATGTTGATTAATCAATCGCCGTAGATATCAGACTTGAAATACTTCTCGGAAATCTTCAGGTACTCGCCATCCGCGCGAATCGCATCGATGGCGCTGTTCAGTTGGCTGACCAGCTCGGCATTGCCCTTGCGCACCGCAATCCCGGCGCCCTCGCCCACGTATTTCGGGTCCTTGAGTTCTGGCCCGACAAAGGCATAGCCCTTGCCACGAGGCATCGACAGGAAATCGTTGAGGGGGATGGTGTCGGCAAAGATCGCGTCGAGACGCCCGGCCGCCAGGTCCATGTAGATCTCTTCGTTGTTGCTGTAGCGCTTGACGTTGATGCCCTTGGGCTCGAACACCTCGGTGGCATAACGATCGGTGGTGGTGGCGCGCTGCACGCCGACGGTCTTGCCCTTGAGGCTGGCGTACTGATCATCCACCGTCGCGCCTTCCTTCATCACCAGCCGCGATGAGGTGAAGTAGTACTTGTGGGTGAAATCCACCGACTTCTTGCGATCGTCGTTGATGGTCATGGACGACAGCGCCATGTCGATTTTCTTCACTTTCAGCGACGGAATCAGACCGTCGAACTCGCCCTCGACCCACACACACTTGACCTTCATCTCGGCGCACAAGGCATTACCGATGTCGTAGTCGAAACCGACGATCTCGCCCTTGTCGGTTTTCGAGGCGAACGGTGGGTAGGCGGCTTCGATGCCGATACGCAGGGTTTTCTCGGCGGCGAACACTGAGCTGCACGCGAGCAGGCTCAGGGCCAGACCGGTGATGAGGGGGAATTTCTTCATGTTGGTTTTCTCGCGAGTTGTTGTTGGTTTGGCAAGAGAGAAGAAAGCGTCAATCGGCGGAGCCTTTTTTGTACTTATAATTCCATACTGGACTTTTATGTATTTGGCGTCAATCGGGCAAATGCAGGCTGGGCCGGCCGGTGGTCGGGTGGGCAGTCATTGAGGATTTTTGTGGGGCATAGGCCGCCATCGCGAGCAGGCTCGCTCCCACAGGGTACGGAGTACACCAACCCAATGTGGGAGCGAACCTGCTCGCGAAGAGGCCAGCAGTGGCGATAAAGAAACGCCAGACTTACTGCTTCCAGCGATCCGCCGCCGCATGATCACTGTCACGCCCTTCCACCCAGCGCGGGCCATCACTGGTGGTTTCCTTCTTCCAGAACGGCGCGCGGGTCTTCAGGTAATCCATGACAAAGGCGCAGGCGTCGAATGCCGCCTGGCGGTGGGCGCTGGTGGCGCCGACAAACACGATGGGCTCGCCCGGCTCGAGGGCGCCGATGCGGTGCAGCACTTCGAGCTTGAGCAGCGGCCAGCGCTGCTCGGCTTCAATGGCGATTTTGCCCAGGGCTTTTTCGGTCATGCCCGGATAATGTTCGAGGAACATGCCGGCGACATCGAGGCCATCGTTGAAGTCGCGCACATAGCCGACAAAACTCACCACCGCACCGACGCCGACATTGGCGTCGTGCAGTGCATTGACTTCAGCTCCCGGATCGAACGCCGCCGATTGCACGCGGATGGCCATGGTTCAGCCCCCGGTCACGGTCGGAAAGAACGCCACTTCGTCGCCATCGCTGAGCGGCTCGTCCAGTTGGCAAAGGTCTTCATTGCGTGCGCACATCAGGTTCTGCTCGCTCAGCACCTCGGCACCCTCACGCTGGGCCAGCAGAGCACGAACATCGTCGACTGTGGCGAATTCACCCTCGACCCGCTCTGAATCCTTACCCAAGACTTCGCGGTAACGGGCAAAGTATTTGACTGTCACTTTCATTGCTCGTCCGCCTGATAGTGCCCGCTCTTGCCGCCGAGTTTCTCCAGCAAGCGCACGTTCTCGATGACCATGCCGCGGTCCACCGCCTTGCACATGTCGTAAATGGTCAGCGCCGCGACGCTGGCGGCGGTCAGGGCTTCCATTTCCACGCCGGTCTGCCCTGACAGCTTGCAGCGGGCGGTGATATGCACGGTGTCGAGCCCTTCGGCGTTCAGCTCGACCTTGACCCCGGTCAGCAGCAACGGGTGGCACAGCGGGATCAGATCCGAGGTTTTCTTAGCCGCCTGAATCCCGGCGATGCGCGCCACGGCAAACACATCACCCTTGGGGTGGCCGCCGCTGACGATCATTTGCAGGGTTTCGGGGAGCATGCGCACGCGCGCTTCGGCCGTGGCTTCACGGAACGTCACGGATTTTTCGGTGACGTCGACCATATTGGCGCGACCTTGGGAATCGAGATGAGTCAGCACAGGGTTACTCCTGATCAGGAGCCCCGATTGTAAACCTGCCGGTCAGAATTAAGCACCCTTGTTTGTAGGGTTATCCGTCACACAGAAAAAACCGGGCGGCTTTCGAGGCCGCCCGGTGTGTGTGAAAAGTTACAGGTGGGATTCGGCGTATTCGGCCAGAATCGAACGCGGCACCCCTTGCAGGGTGATGTGCACCCCGTTGGGGAAATCCTTGAAGCGTTCAGTCAGGTAGGTCAGCCCGGAGCTGGTCGCGGACAGGTAAGGGGTGTCGATCTGCGCCAGGTTGCCCAGGCACACCACTTTGGAACCGGCGCCGGCACGGGTGATGATGGTTTTCATCTGGTGCGGGGTGAGGTTCTGGCATTCGTCGATCAGGATCAGGCTTTGCTGGAAGCTGCGGCCCCGGATGTAGTTGAGGGATTTGAATTGCAGTGGCACTTTGCTAAGGATGTAGTCGACGCTGCCATGGGTACTTTCGTCGTCCATGTGCAAGGCTTCGAGGTTGTCAGTGATGGCGCCCAGCCAAGGCTCCATTTTTTCCGCCTCGGTGCCCGGCAGGAAGCCGATTTCCTGGTCCAGACCCTGCACGCTACGGGTCGCGATGATGCGCCGGTAACGCTTGCTGACCATGGTCTGCTCGATAGCGGCTGCCAGCGCGAGGATGGTTTTGCCGGAACCGGCGGCGCCTGACAGGTTGACCAGGTGGATGTCCGGATCGAGCAAGGCATACAGCGCCAGGCTCTGGTAGATGTCACGCGGTTTCAGGCCCCAGGCTTCCTGGTGCAACAGGGGTTCCTGATGCAGGTCGAGGATCAGCAGCTTGGCGTCTTCGATCTCCTTGATCCAGCCGACAAAGCCCTGCTCATCGATGATGAATTCGTTGATGTGCACTGCCGGCAGGTTGTCGATCAGTTGCACTTGATGCCAGGTGCGACCATGGTCCTGGCGGGTCTCCACCTTGCTCACGCGATCCCAGAAGGAACCGCTCATGTTGTGATAGCCGTTGGGCAGCAGCGAAATGTCGTCGACCAATTGGTCGGTGCTGTAGTCCTCGGCCGCGATCCCGCAGGCGCGGGCCTTGAGGCGCATGTTGATGTCTTTGGTGACCAGCACCACGGGCAGCTTGGGCTCGCGGGCGTGCAGGTCGATCAACTGGTTGATGATGATGTTGTCGTTCAGGTGCTCGGGCAGAATGATATTCGGCTCGGCGCGCTTGCTCATCAGAATCGACAGCAAGCCTTTTGGACCGCCTTTGCCACGCTGGATCGGCACACCCAGTTCAACGTCTTCCGGTGACGCCTCGCCCAGGGTCTTGTCGATCAGGCGAATAGCCTGACGGCATTCGGCCGCGACGCTGTGATGCCCACTCTTGAGCTTGTCCAGCTCCTCAAGCACGGTCATGGGGATGGCGACGTGGTGTTCTTCGAAGTTCAGAAGCGCGTTTGGATCGTGAATCAATACGTTGGTATCGAGTACATAAAGGATTGGCTGGTTGGAAGAAGGGCTACGTCCGTGATCATCCATACTCGGTCACCTTTGTGGGAGCCAGTCGACGCAATACCGTGACAGTGCTGCGCCTCGAAGTGGCCACCGAATTCCCCGGGGGGGCGTCCGGAGAATTGCACACAAGCGGGTCTTGGAAGACGCCACCTGTGCTGCAGGTTTCGGCGGTCTGTCTTCGTAATACTCCAAAACCCATGACAGGAAAAAGCACTTTGACACTTTTTTGATATTTATTTTTCACAGCGCTAAAAAGCGCTTGGCGGGTGACTCACGCACCGTTAAAGTCGTAAGTCCGCCTGCAGCGAATTCTTCGCAAAAATCACCCCAAAGCCAATGTTTACGGGGTTTTGGCGTTTCAACGAAACGCGTCCTGACAATCTTCCCAACCGATCCCGCTTTGCGCCGTTTGCGCCATCAACCAAGGCAATGCCGTGGTGACCGCATCTTGCCGGCTATTGAAGTTGATCACCCCGTGGCGCCACAACAGCATCAGCGTCAGCACCCGCTGCGCACTGACCTCACCACTCATCTGGCGGTTGCTGTCCTGCGGGTCGATGTCCCACAGCGCCACTTGCAGCCCTTGCGCCTTGAAGAAGCTCGCCCCCTCGGCCCGACGCTGACCATTGGGCGGCCGGAACAGCGGGACGAAGTTTTCCGGCAGTCTGTTCTTCACCAGGTCGACACTGCGGGTGATCGAATACTGCCAATCCTGCCAATGACTGTGAGCACGAAACTCCCAACCCATGACGCCGACGCACTGCCCTGCATACAGTTCCTGCAACTGCGCTACAGAGCCCTGGGCCAGGCGGGTTTGGATTTCGCTGCCAAGAACGAAGAAAGTGCCCGTCAGTTTTGCCTCACGCAGGTACTCGCCCAGCCAGGCACTGTGATCCGGTATCAGGTTGGCGCCACTGTCAAAACTGAGGACAAACAGCCGGTCATTCAGTTGCTCACCGTTGCGCTCGTGATCACCGAGCAATTCAACTTCGCTGCTGGTTTGTGGCAGCAGCGCGGCCTTGCGCAACTGTTCGTCCAGATAGCGCTCATGGAACTGCCGACTCGGCTCGGCCCAACGGGCGTAATAGGAGTCTTCGCCGAGTTCGAACTTGCCCGCCTGCTCGCGCAGGGTGTCGCGGTCCTCCACCAGGAAGCAGAAGGAGGCATCCTGATCGCAGCTTTGCTGGGCAAAGTTATAGTTGGCCAGCAAGCGCTGCCACATCCGTTCCCGCAGGCGGTTGATCGCGTCGAGGTTGATCATCCGCAGCCCCAGACGCTGCTTCAAGGCAGCCTCATCCAGCGCCTCACTGGCAAGCAGCGCCCGGGCGAACGTCAGAATCTCCGCCCGCGAAGCAACATCGAACAGTGTCGGATTTGACAGCTGTTCCGGCCAGGTACTGCGGTCCAGCGTTGCCGGCCCCACAGGCGCCGCGGTGGCCGCAAGGCTGAACAGACAGGCCGCAAACAGTAAAGCGCTACGCACAGGGATGACTCCTCGGAAAACCCGCGCGGCACTATAGCCGATTCGCCGCCCGCCTCCTCCATTGCGCACACCGCCGATCAGCTATGAACCCGATAGCTGGAGTCCAACCGCCCAACCCCCTAGAATCCCCGCACGTTCAAAGGAGACGACTTCATGCTGATGGTGATTTCCCCCGCCAAGACCCTCGATTATGAAACACCGCCGGCCACCCAGCGCTTCACCCAGCCTCAGTACCTGGACCACTCCCAGGAGCTTATCCAGCAATTGCGCGAACTGACGCCGGCGCAGATCAGCGAGCTGATGCACGTTTCCGACAAGATCGGTGGACTCAACGCCGCGCGCTTCGGCAGCTGGACCCCGGCCTTCACCCAGGACAACGCCAAACAGGCGCTGCTGGCCTTCAAAGGCGACGTCTACACCGGTATGAACGCCCAGACCTTCAGCGAAGCCGACTTCGACTACGCGCAACAGCACCTGCGCATGCTCTCCGGCCTTTACGGCCTGCTGCGCCCGCTGGACCTGATGCAACCATACCGCCTGGAAATGGGCACCAAGCTGGCCAATGCCCGGGGCAAGGATCTGTATGCCTTCTGGGGCACGCAGATCAGCGAATGGCTGAACGAGGCCCTGGCCGAGCAAGGCGACGATGTGTTGCTGAACCTGGCGTCCAATGAGTACTTCTCGGCCGTCAAGCGCAACGCCCTGAACGCTCGGATCATCAACACCGAGTTCAAGGACCTGAAGAACGGCCAATACAAAATCATCAGCTTTTACGCGAAAAAAGCCCGGGGCCTGATGAGCCGTTTCGTCATCCAGGAACGCATCAACGACCCGGCAGCCCTCACCGGCTTTGACCTGCAGGGCTATCGCTACAGCGCGGAGCAGTCGAAACCCGACAACCTGGTGTTCTTGCGCGACCACGCACCGGAATAAGGCAAAAAGGGCGCACGACAGCCTCGGCTGTTGATGCGCCAACACCCTCGTTGACTCCCGCCAAATACGTCACTTTCATGACGTCAAAAAACCACCCCCACATTCCGCTAACTTTAATTTCACTCGACAGGGGTGATTTTTTTCACTAGTGGCACCGATTTTTTTGTTCGGTAGTGGCACAAAACTATCCTCCCTTATTAGCTCCCCATATATAAAGGGCCAAACGGTAAGTGCTATCAATTTGAGAGCAGTGCCATCTCTGGCTATATTTCAAGAGATTTCAAAAATCAGGATGAGTGGCCATGAACTATCTGAAAATGCGCCGCTCATACCACCGGTAACGATTCTTCACGAATACGTAGGAGATGACTTACGAAAAGCAACCGCCCTATAACCAAGTTGTCACATTGAACTTGATCATGGGCAGCAGTGCTTGGGGATAACAGCGAATGGCGGAACATTCCTTCACTTCGCGCTCCCCCATAAGACCGGCGTCTCGCCCCCCGAACCGTGCTCACACGAGCACCAGGCGCCTGCACCACAGCCTCCTCAGCGGGGGTTTGGCTGCCTATCAGGGCGGGCCGGGACAAACGGTCATAGTTACGCACAACTTGAGTGCACTTATTTAGCCACTCGCAATTGAACATGCCACTACGGGTAGTTTTGCGCCTGCGGGAAAGTTGCGAGTGCAGTTCGCCCCATGAACTTCATTAACTTCGGCCATTTAATGGCGTGATAAACACAGAGGTAATTGCGATGCGCATCAGCATATTTGGTTTGGGTTATGTCGGCGCAGTCTGTGCCGGTTGCCTGTCGGCCCGCGGTCATGACGTTGTGGGTGTCGATGTGGCCAAGGACAAGATCGACATGATCAATGCCGGGCGTTCGCCGATCGTCGAGCCGGGCCTGGGCGAGTTGCTCGCCCAGGGCATCGAGACCGGGCGCCTGCGCGGTACCACCAACTTCGCCGAAGCGATCCGCGATACCGACCTGTCGATGATCTGCGTCGGCACGCCGAGCAAGAAAAACGGCGACCTGGAACTCAACTACATCGAAGCGGTATGCCGCGAAATCGGCTTCGTGCTGCGCGACAAGACCACCCGCCACACCATCGTCGTACGCAGCACCGTGCTGCCGGGCACTGTGGCCAACGTGGTAATCCCGATTCTCGAGGACTGCTCGGGCAAGAAAGCCGGCGTCGATTTCGGCGTGGCGGTGAACCCGGAGTTCCTGCGCGAAAGTACCGCCATCGCCGACTACGACCAGCCACCGATGACCGTTATCGGCGAATTCGACAAGGCCTCGGGTGACGTCCTGCAATCGCTGTACGAAGAACTCGACGCACCGATCATCCGCAAGGACATCGCCGTTGCCGAAATGATCAAGTACACCTGCAACGTCTGGCATGCCACCAAAGTGACCTTCGCCAACGAGATCGGCAACATCGCCAAGGCCGTCGGGGTCGATGGCCGTGAAGTGATGGACGTGGTCTGCCAGGACAAGACCCTCAACCTCTCCCAGTACTACATGCGCCCCGGCTTCGCCTTTGGCGGTTCCTGCCTGCCGAAAGACGTACGCGCCCTGACCTACCGCGCCGGTTCCCTGGACGTCGAGGCGCCGCTGCTCAACTCGCTGATGCGCAGCAACGAGTCGCAGGTGCAGAACGCTTTCGACATAGTCTCCAGCCATGACAAGCGCAAGGTCGCCCTGCTCGGCCTGAGCTTCAAGGCCGGCACCGACGACCTGCGCGAAAGTCCGCTGGTTGACCTCGCGGAAATGCTCATCGGCAAAGGCTTCGACCTGAGCATCTACGACAGCAACGTCGAGTACGCCCGGGTGCATGGCGCCAACAAGGACTACATCGAGTCGAAGATCCCCCACGTTTCGTCCTTGCTCAACTCGGACTTCGACGAAGTGATCAACAACTCTGACGTGATCATCCTCGGCAACCGCGACGAGAAGTTCCGCAGCCTGGCGCACACCGTCCCTCACGGCAAACAGGTGATCGACCTGGTCGGCTTCATGGCCAAGGCCACCAACCCGGCTGCGCGCACGGAAGGGATTTGCTGGTAAGGCGGCAGATCCGGGACACACCGCAACCACTTCGCGGTTGATCGCGAGCAGGCTCGCCCCCACAGGGCCCTGCTTGCTCGCGATGGCGTCGCACGCCACACCGGCGTCGTTCGCCAGCCTTAACCCCATCGGGCGGCCCCGCCGGCGCGCCCGAGATCGAGACGGATGCAGATTATGCACAGGCTAAAGCACGGCCTACTCCAGGCCGCCGGTTGGCTGCTGTTTTTATGTTTACTGATGGGCCTCGCCCTGGCGTTGCCCGCGTCCACCTTCGACTCCGAGTCGAAGGACTTTATTTTCCTGATTGGCGCCGTGGGCATCTGGCGCTACTCGATGGGTGCCACGCACTTCCTGCGCGGCATGCTGTTTCTCTACGTGGTCTACCCGCACCTGCGGCGCAAGGTGCGCAAACTGGGCAAGGCGGCTGACCCGTCCCATGTGTTCCTGATGGTCACCAGCTTTCGCATCGACGCGCTGACCACCGCCCAGGTCTATTGCTCGGTGATCCGCGAAGCCATCGAATGTGGCTTCCCGACCACAGTGGTGTGCTCGATCGTGGAAATGTCCGATGAGCTGCTGGTGAAAAGCCTGTGGGCAAAAATGAATCCGCCGAACCACGTCAAACTGGATTTCGTGCGCATCCCCGGCACCGGCAAGCGTGATGGCCTGGCCTTCGGCTTCCGCGCCATCTCCCGCCATCTGCCGGACGACCGCGCCGTGGTCGCCGTGATCGATGGCGACACCGTGCTCGCCGAAGGCGTGGTGCGCAAGACCGTGCCCTGGTTCCAGCTGTTCGACAACGTCGGCGGCCTGACCACCAACGAATTCTGCGAAGTGCGTGGCGGCTACATCATGAGCGAGTGGCACAAGCTGCGCTTCGCCCAGCGCCACATCAACATGTGCTCGATGGCCCTGTCCAAGCGCGTGCTGACCATGACCGGGCGCATGTCGGTATTCCGCGCCAGCGTGGTGACCAACCCGGAGTTCATCGCCGACGTGGAAAGCGACTCGCTGCAGCACTGGCGCCTGGGCCGCTTCAAGTTTCTCACCGGCGACGACAAGTCCAGCTGGTTCAGCCTGATGCGCCTGGGCTACGACACCTTCTACGTGCCGGATGCGGCGATCAACACGGTGGAGCACCCGCCGGAAAAGAGCTTTATCAAGGCCAGTCGCAAACTGATGTTCCGCTGGTACGGCAACAACCTGCGGCAGAACTCCCGCGCCCTCGGCCTGGGGATCAAGCGCCTGGGCCTGTTCACCTCGGTGGTGCTGTTCGACCAACGCGTGTCGATGTGGACGTCGCTGCTGGGCCTGACCGTGGCAATCATCGCCAGCTTCAAGTACGGCACCGCGTTCATCCTGGTCTATCTGCTGTGGATCGGCATCACTCGGCTGATCCTGACCCTATTGCTGTCGTGCTCCGGGCACCGGATCGGCCCGGCCTACCCGGCCATCCTCTATTACAACCAGATCGTTGGCGCGCTGGTGAAGATCTACGTGTTCTTCCGCCTCGACCAACAGTCCTGGACGCGCCAACCCACTGCTCTGTCCCGTGATCTCGCCAGCTTTCAACGTTGGTTCAACACCTGGTCGTCTCGGACCATGACCTTCTCCGCCGGCAGCATTTTTGTCGCCGCACTGCTGCTGATGGTCTGACCCACCTTGCCTGAATTAACTAGGAAATCGCCCCCTATGAATACCGCCGTGAATGTCAACGTAGTGCATGAATCCGAAGCCCAACGCCAACACGCCCGGGTCAAGATCCCGGCCAAGCTGCGTTTCTTCGGTCCGGACCGCACGCCCGTCGAGGCGCGCCTGATCGACCTGTCGGCGGGTGGCCTGAGCTTCAATGGCGGGCAGATCCCATTCAAGGTCGGCGAAGTGAAAAAGGGCCGGTTGCAGTTCCTCATCGACAACCTCGGCCTGGCCATGGACGTCGAGTTGATGGTGCGCTCCTGGGACCAGCAAACCGGCCGTGTCGGCTGCCAATTCCAGAACCTCGAACCGCAGGACATTTCCACCCTGCGCCACCTGATCACCTCGCACCTGTCCGGCGACATCGTGACCATGGGTGACGTGCTGGCGACCCTGCAACGGGACAACTTCACCAAGGCGCGCAAGAACAAGGACGGCGGCACCGGCATGACCGCTTTCGGCCGTCTGCGTGCGGTGACCTTCAGCGCCGGCATTTTCATCGTCGGCCTGGCTGCGTTCGGCTTCATTCTCAAATCGGTGTACGGCATGTACTTCGTCAGCCACGCCCAGGCCGGTCTGGTCAGCGTGCCGGGAATGAACGTCACCATGCCCCGCGACGGCACTGTGCAAAGCCTGATCCAGACCGACGGCGTGGCCGCCAAGGGCGCGCCGCTGGCGACCTTCAGCACCAGCATGCTCGACGTGCTTAAGGGTCATCTGGACGAAGACCAGTTGCAGCCAGCCAAGGTCGAAGAACTGTTTGGCAAACAAATGACCGGCACCCTCACCTCGCCTTGCGACTGCATCGTGGCGCAGCAGATGGTTGCCGACGGTCAGTACGCCAGCAAGGGCGACGTGATCTTCCAACTGGTGCCGCGCAACAGCGAGGCCAATGTCGAGGCGCGCTTCTCCTATCGCCAGTTCGCCGACGTCCGTCCCGGCACTGCCGTGAGCTTCCAGGTGGCCGGCGACGACAGTGTGCGCAGCGGCAAGATCGTCAGCAGTACCAGCCTCAACAGCGCCGACCTGTCCTCCGACATTCGCGTGCAGATTAAACCGGACGAAGCCCTCGACAGCGCTCTCGCCGGGCGTCCGGTGGAAGTGAACAGCGATCGTGGCCCGAACCTGAGCTGGCTGATCGACAAAGCCATGGCCAATGGTCTTTAAGTCGAGGAAATGCCTGTGACTACTCCACTCCTCAATACACGACGGACCCTGTGGGAGCTGGCTTGCCAGCGATTGAGTCCATGCGGTGTGTCTGACTCATCGCATCGCGAGCAGGCTCGCTCCTACAGGGGTCATTATGTGTGTGGGCTGGCTTTGGCGGTGAGTCTTGCCGGTTGCGCCGGCCTGCCTGATCAACGCCTGGCCAATGAAGCACTGAAGCGCGGCGACACCACGACTGCGGCGGCGAACTATCAGCAACTGGCGGACCTCGGCTACAGCGAAGCCCAGGTCGGTCTGGCTGATATCCAGGTCGACAGCCGCGACCCGGCGCAGATGCAAAAGGCCGAGGCCACTTACCGCGCCGCCGCCAGCGTTTCACCGCGGGCCCAGGCGCGCCTTGGTCGCCTGCTGGTGGCCAAGCCGGGTGCCAGCGAAGCCGAGCGCCACGAGGCCGAAAGCCTGCTGAAAAAAGCCTCTGCCAGTGGTGAAGGCAACACCCTGATCCCGCTGGCGATGCTCTACCTGCAATACCCGCAGAGTTTCCCCAACATCAACGCCCAGCAGCAGATCAGCCAATGGCGCAGCGCCGGTTATCCGGAGGCCGGCCTGGCCCAGGTGCTGCTGTATCGCACCCAGGGCACTTACGACCAGCACCTGGACGACGTCGAGAAGATTTGCAAGGCCGCCCTCAACAGCACCGACATCTGCTACGTCGAATTGGCCACGGTCTACCAGAAACGTGCCCAACCCGAACAACAGGCCGAGCTGCTCAAGCAGTTGCAGGCCAGCTTCAGTCGCGGCGCCGTCTCGGCCCAACGCGTCGACAGCGTGGCGCGGGTGCTCGGCGATGCCAGCCTCGGCCAGCCGGATGAAAAAACCGCACAAGCCATGCTCGAAAAAATCGCCCCCGGCTACCCGGCGTCCTGGGTCAGCCTCGCTCAGTTGCTCTACGACTTCCCCGAACTGGGCGACGTCGACACCCTGATGAAGTACCTGGAGAACGGTCGCGCCGCCGACCAGCCACGGGCCGAGCTGTTGCTGGGCAAGCTGTACTACGAAGGCAAATGGGTGCCGGCCGACGCCAAGGTCGCCGAGGCGCATTTGCAGAAAGCCGTGGGCAAGGAAGTTGCCGCCGACTACTACCTGGGTCAGATCTATCGCCGTGGTTACCTCGGCCAGGTCTACTCACAGAAAGCCGTCGACCACCTGCTGACCGCTGCACGCAATGGCCAGAACAGCGCCGACTTCGCCCTCGCCCAGCTGTTCTCCCAAGGCAAGGGCACCAAGCCCAACCCGCTTAACGCTTATGTCTTCAGCCAACTGGCGAAGGCCCAGGACACCCCGCAGGCCAACGAGCTGGCGCAGACCCTCGAAGCCCAGCTGCCGCCAGCACAACTGGCCGAAGCGCAACGCCTGCTGCAACAGGAACAGGCGACGCGCGGCGCCGTGAGCCAGAACCCGATCAGCGCCCAGGCCCTGCAAGAACAAGATGGTGAGGAATCCCTATGAAGTTGAATCCCTTTGTGAAGGCCGGCATTGGCCTGAGCTTCGCCCTGCTGTGGTCGTGCCCGACATTGGCGGCGATGACTGAGACCAAGAACTTCGGCCTCGACGTGAAGATCACCGGCCAATCCGAAGACGACCGCGACCTTGGCACCGCCAGCGGTGGCGACGTCAACGGCGTCGGCCTCGACCTGCGTCCGTGGGTGTACGGCGAAAGCGGCAACTGGAGCGCCTACGCCATGGGTCAGGCCGTGACCTCCACCGACATCATCGAAACCGACACCCTGCAGCAGTCCGACACCGAAGGCAGCCAGAGTAGCAACGACGACGGCCGCAAGAGCAAGAAGAACTACCTGGCCATGCGCGAATTCTGGGTGGGCTACAGCGGCCTGACGCCCTACCCCGGCGAGATCCTCAAGCTCGGTCGCCAACGCCTGCGCAACGATGACGGGCAATGGCGCGACACCAACATTGAAGCCCTTAACTGGACCTTCGACACCACCCTGCTGAAAGCCAACGTCGGGGTCGCCGAGCGCTTCAGCGAGTACCGCACCGACCTCACCGAGCTATCGCCGCAAGACAAGGACCGCCTGCATATCTTCGGCGACATCGCCACCCAGTGGACTCCGGGGCAATGGGTCGGCCTGCGCGCCCACCACACCCACGACAACGGCAAGCTCGACTACCCGACGCCCGGCGAAGCGCCAGAAGCCACCGATAAAAAACAGAACGGCGACCTCAGCTGGGTCGGCCTGGAGGCCAACAGCGACGCTTACAACTGGCGCAACACCAACACCGTCAATTACTGGGCCAGCCTCACCGGCATGAGCGGCGACCGCGACACGGTCAATCCGCTGAACGCCGATGGCAGCCAGCCGGCGCAAGCCAAGCGCAGCGGCGACGTCGACGGCTGGGCCACCGACCTCGGCGTGCGTTTGCGCCTCGATCCGAAGTGGCAGGTCGGCGCCGCCTATGCCCGCGCCAGTGCCGACTACGAGCAGAACGGCTTGCAAAGTAACCGCTCGAACTACACTGGCACCCGCGCCCGGGTCCATCGTTTCGGCGAGGCCTTCCGTGGCGAAATGAACAACATGCAGAGCGCCACCCTGTTCGGTTCGTGGATGATCCAGGACGACTACGACGCCAGCCTGGTCTACCACAAATTCTGGCGCGTCGACGGCAACAAGCCGGTCGGCAGCAATGGCATCAACGCCGTCGACAACAACTACGACGACGTCACCGGCGCCCTACTCTCCAGCACTTCTTTGCCGCTGGAAGACGGCAACAAAGACCTCGGCCAGGAAGTCGACCTGGTGGTCACCAAGTACTTCAAGCAAGGCCTGCTGCCGGCCAGCCTGAGCAAGTCGATCGACGAGCCGGCGGCGCTGGTGCGCTTTCGCGGCGGTGTGTTCAAGCCGGGCGATGCCTACGGAAACCAGGTCGACTCGTACATGCACCGCGCATTCGTCGACGTGATCTGGCGCTTCTGATGCGAGCCGCCAAGGGAGTGCCCCGGATGAACAACCCCGCGATCAGCCTGCTGGCCGCCGCCCTGTTGCTGGCCGCCCATGCCGCCTGCGCCAGCGTCGAGTCGGCCAAGCCGGTGACCATGGCCAAGGAGCTGCAGCAGGCCAAGACCTATACCGTCAGCAGCGCGCCGACCGGGCCGCTGGAATTGGCCCCGCCAAAGCTGCCCGACCTGTCCGGCTACACCGCCGAAGCGGCCGAGGCGAAGATCGTCCGCAGCAAGGCCGGCAAGGTCAGCGTGCGGCGGATGATGCAGGAAGACGCGCTGAAGGACTTTATCGGTGGTGACAACAAGATGGCCGAATGGGTGGTCCGTCAGCACGGCATACCCCAGGCGATCTTCATCGATGACGGTTACCTGAACCTCAAGGATCTGAGCAAGAAGCTGCCCAAGCAGTACTTCAGCGAGACGTCGCCGGGGGTGTTCCTTGCGCGTCTGCCGATCGTGGTCGGGGCCAAGGGCATTCTCGAGATCGACAAGCAGACCCAGGAACTGCGCCTGTCCGAGGAAGCCGGCTCGTTCCTGGTCAACGACGGCCAACTGTTCGTGCGTGACAGCAAGATCACCGGCTGGCGTGAGAAGGACAACGGCCCGGCGAGCTTCCGCTCGCCCAAGGACTTCCGCCCGTTCCTGCTGGCCTGGGGCGGCACCCAGACCTACATCGTTAACAGCAAGATGGCCAGTTTCGGCTACGCCAACAGTAAGTCCTACGGGGTGAGTATTTCCCAGTACACGCCGAACATGGCCAAGGTCCTCAAGCGCCCGGAACCGACCGGCTGGATCATCGGTTCGGAGTTCTCCGACATGTGGTACGGCTTCTACTGCTATGAAACCAGCGACTTCGTGGTCAAGGGCAACACCTACAAAGACAACATCGTCTACGGCATCGACCCCCACGACCGCTCTCATCGCCTGATCATCGCCGACAACACCGTCTACGGCACGAAGAAGAAGCACGGCATCATCATTTCCCGTGAGGTCAACGACAGCTTCATCTTCAACAACCGCAGCTACGACAACAAACTCTCGGGGTTGGTGATCGACCGCAACAGCGTCAACAACCTGGTCGCCTACAACGAGATTTACCGCAACCACACCGACGGCATCACCCTCTACGAGAGTGCCGACAACCTGCTGTGGGGCAACAAGGTCATCAGCAACCGCCGCCATGGCATTCGCATTCGTAATAGCGTGAACATTCGCCTGTACGAAAACATCGCCATGGCCAACGGCCTGACCGGCCTCTACGGCCACATCAAGGACCTGTCCGACACCGACCGCGACATCAAGCTCGACCCGTTCGACGCCCAGGTCTCGCTGATCGTGGTCGGCGGTGAGCTGGCGGCCAACGGCAGCGGGCCGATGTCCATCGACTCGCCGTTGAGTATCGAGCTGTATCGGGTGTCGATGCTCGCCCCGACCAAATCCAGTGGCATCAGCTTCTCGGGGATCCTCGGCGAACGCCAGGACGAAATCCTCGACCTGCTGGTGCGCCAGCAAAAAGCCGTGCTGATCGACCCCGTCGAACGCCAGACCGAAATGCGCGACTGAGGATGACATTGATGAAGCCCCACCTGATCAAACTGCTCGGCCTGACCGGCATCGCCGCCGCCCTGCTGACCGTCAGCGACGCCGCCAGTGCCGCCACCGCCACGGCGCCAACCTTCAGCGCCGAGCCGTGCTGCAACCTGTGCCCCGAAGCCCATGACGCAAAGAATTACACCACGCGTTACCAGCAGAACTTCACCACCCTGGTGCAAGCCCAGGGCGACTGGTTGTTCCGTACCCAGGAGGATCTGCGCACCGAGTTCAACACCACGCCCGCCGGCTACCGCCGCCTCAAGCAACTGCACGAGGCGTTCAAGAGCAAGGGCGTGGAACTGGTGGTGGTCTATCAGCCAACCCGTGGTCTGGTGAATCGCAACAAGCTCAACCCGCAGGAAAAAGCCGCGTTCGACTACGACAAGGCGTTGAAGAATTACCAGGGCATGCTCGGGCGTTTCGCCGAGATGGGATACGTGGTGCCGGACCTCTCGCCATTGACCAACGAGTCGCTGCCCGAGACCCTGCCCGCCCACGATTTCTACTTCCGTGGTGATCAGCACTGGACCCCGTACGGCGCCCAACGCACGGCAAAAATCGTTGCCGAGAAAGTCCGCCAGCTGCCGCAATTCGCCGACATCCCCAAGCGTGAGTTCGAGACCAAAAAATCCGGACGCATGGGCAAGACCGGCACCCTGCACAACATGGCCGGGCAACTCTGCGGCACCAGCTATGCGATTCAGTACATGGACCAGTTCACCACCGAACCCAAGGGCGAAGCCTCCGACGGCGACCTGTTCGGCGATTCCGGCAACCCGCAGATCACCCTGGTCGGCACCAGCCACAGCGGCAAGAACTACAACTTCGCCGGCTTTCTCGAAGAGGCGATTGGCGCCGACATTCTCAACGTCGCTTTCCCCGGCGGTGGCTTCGAAGGTTCGATGCTGCAGTACTTGGGCAGTGAAGACTTCCAGAAGAGCCCGCCGAAAATACTCATCTGGGAATTCTCGCCGCTGTACCGCCTCGACCAGGAAACCATCTACCGGCAAATGATGGCGCTGCTCGACAACGGCTGCGAAGGCAAGGACGCGCTGATGAGCAGCAGTTCGACGCTCAAGCCGGGCAAGAACGAGTTGATGGTCAACAGCCGCAACATGGACCTGCGCAACAGCAGTCATCAGATCGATATCCGCTTCGCCGACCCGTCGGTGAAAACCCTGCAAGCCACCCTCTGGTACATGAACGGGCGCCACGAGGACATCAAGATCGACAAACCGGAAACCTCCGACACCGACGGTCGTTTCGCCTTTGAGTTGCGCACCGACGAAGACTGGGCCTCGCAGAACCTGCTGGCGGTCGAAGTCCAGGGTCCCGAAGCCGGCGCCGCGCCACAGAAAGTCGAAGCGAAAATCTGCAAACGCAACGTATTCCCGGGCGCCGGTCCACGTACCGCCCAGCTCGGGCAATGAGGTCTGCCATGCACACTGCACAACGCAAAAAGCTCTGGGTACCAGCCCTGCTCAGCCTGGCGATGTTCGCCGGCGCCACCCAGGCCGCCGCACCACTGCATCCGCCCCAGGGTTACTTTGCCCCGGTGGAAAAATTCAAGACTGGCGACAGCAGTGAAGGCTGCGACGCGGTGCCGACGCCGTACACCGGTGCCCTGCAATTTCGCAGCAAATACGAAGGCTCCGACAAGGCCCGTTCGACCCTGAATGTGCAATCGGAAAAAGCCTTCCGCGACACCACCGCCGACATCACTAAAATCGAGCGCGGCACCAGCAAGCGGGTCATGCAGTTCATGCGCGACGGTCGCCCGCAGCAACTGGAATGCACGCTGAACTGGCTGACCGCCTGGGCCCAGGCCGATGCGCTGATGTCCAGGGACTTCAACCACACCGGCAAGTCGATGCGCAAATGGGCGCTGGGCAGCATGGCTTCGGCCTACATCCGCCTGAAGTTCTCCGACTCCCATCCGCTGGCGAATCACCCGCAGCAAGCGCAGCAGATCGAAGCCTGGTTCAGCAAAATGGCCGATCAGGTGGTCAGCGACTGGAACGACCTGCCGCTGGAGAAAACCAACAACCACTCGTACTGGGCTGCCTGGTCGGTGATGGCCACCTCGGTCGCGACCAACCGCCGCGACCTGTTCGACTGGGCCGTGAAGGAGTTCAAGGTCGGCGCCAACCAGGTCGACGCCCAGGGCTACCTGCCCAATGAACTCAAGCGCGAGCAACGGGCGCTGGCCTATCACAACTACGCCCTGCCACCCCTGGCGATGATCGCCAGCTTCGCCCAGGTCAACGGTGTCGACCTGCGTCAGGAAAACAACAGCGCGCTCAAGCGCCTGGGTGAGCGGGTGCTGGCCGGGGTCAAGGACCCGGACGAGTTCGAGCAGAAAAACGGCAAGGAGCAGGACATGACCGACCTCAAGGTCGACTCCAAATTCGCCTGGCTCGAACCCTACTGCTCGCTCTACAGCTGCTCGGCGGATGTGCTGGAGAAAAAGCACGGCATGCAGCCGTTCAAGTCCTTTCGCCTGGGTGGGGATCTGACCAAGGTCTATGACCCGAGGAATGAAAAAGGCTCATGAACAACACACCCCCTGTAGGAGCGAGCCTGCTCGCGATGAGGGTCTGACATTCACCATTGATGTCGACTGATACACCGCCATCGCGAGCAGGCTCGCTCCTACAAGGGTGAATGCGTTACCCCTCCATTTCACTGGGGGGGTTGGGGGGGCCGTTGGCCCTTGACTGTTGATGTACACAAGGAGAAACCGGGATGGTGTTTTCATCCAACGTGTTCCTGTTTTTGTTCTTGCCGATCTTTCTCGGCCTGTACTACCTGAGCGGGCAACGCTATCGCAACTTGCTGCTGCTGATTGCCAGCTACGTGTTCTATGCCTGGTGGCGCGTGGACTTTCTCGCGTTGTTCGCTGCCGTCACGCTGTGGAACTACTGGATCGGCCTGAAAGTCGGTGCCGCCGGGGTCAGGACCAAACCGGCTCAGCGCTGGTTGCTGCTCGGCGTCGCCGTCGACCTGTGCATCCTCGGTTATTTCAAGTACGCCAATTTCGGCGTCGACAGCATCAACGCGATGATGACCTCAGTGGGCCTGGAACCTTTCATCCTGACCCACGTGCTGCTGCCGATCGGGATCTCGTTCTACATCTTCGAGTCCATCAGCTACATCATCGACGTCTACCGCGGCGACACCCCAGCCACCCGCAACCTGATCGACTTCGCCGCGTTCGTAGCGATCTTCCCGCACCTGATCGCCGGCCCGGTGCTGCGTTTTCGTGACCTGGCCGACCAGTTCAATCACCGCACCCATACCCTCGACAAGTTTTCCGAAGGCTGCACGCGGTTCATGCAGGGTTTCATCAAGAAGGTGTTCATCGCCGACACCCTGGCGGTGGTCGCCGACCATTGCTTCGCCCTGCAGAACCCGACCACCGGCGACGCCTGGCTCGGCGCGCTGGCCTACACCGCGCAGCTGTACTTCGACTTCTCCGGCTACAGCGACATGGCCATCGGCCTGGGCCTGATGATGGGTTTCCGCTTCATGGAAAACTTTAAGCAACCCTACATCAGCCAGTCGATCACCGAGTTCTGGCGACGCTGGCACATCAGCCTGTCGACCTGGCTGCGCGACTATCTGTACATCACCCTGGGCGGCAACCGCAAAGGCACCCTGACCACCTACCGCAACCTGTTCCTGACCATGCTGCTCGGTGGCCTGTGGCACGGCGCCAACATCACTTACATCGTCTGGGGCGCCTGGCACGGCATGTGGCTGGCGATTGAAAAAGCCATCGGCCTCAACACCTCGCCACGCAGTTTCAACCCGATCCGCTGGGCACTGACTTTCCTGCTGGTGGTGATGGGCTGGGTGATCTTCCGCGCGGAAAACCTGCACGTCGCCGCCCGCATGTACGGCGCCATGTTCAGCTTCAGCGACTGGTCGCTCTCGGAGCTCAACCGCGCCAGCCTCACCGGTCTGCAAGTGGCAACCCTGGTGGTGGCCTACACAACCCTGGCGTTCTTCGGCCTGCGCGACTTCTACCGCAACCGTCCGCCGACCAAGGACAGCGCCGCACCCAGCCAAGCGGTCGACGGCGGTGCCCTGAGCCTGGCCGGTGGCGCCATGGTGGATTGGCCGCGCTACGCCATGCGCGCGCTGGTGCTGCTGCTGTTCATCGCTTCGATCCTGAAACTTTCGGCGCAAAGCTTCTCGCCGTTCCTTTACTTCCAGTTCTGAGGGATCTGACCATGACCCGCTCATTACGCGTGTTCTACATCGCCCTGTTCCTGGTGACCCTGATGGTCTTGGGCCTGTGGTCGGTACGCAGCTTCTTCGGCTTCAGCACCAACAACGAGGCAACCGTGCTCAACGGCCGCTGGACCAAGGCCGTGGAAACCCACTACGACGATGAATTCCCAATCAAGCGCCTGGGCACCAACCTGTGGGCGGCGCTGGATTTCAAGCTGTTCAACGAGGGGCGTCCGGGTGTGGTGCTCGGTCGCGATCAATGGCTATACAGCGATGAAGAGTTCAACCCGATCGTCAACGAAGAGCTGAACCTGCAAGGCAACTACGCGCTGGTCGAAGGCGTACGCCAGACTCTCAAGGCCCGTGGCGTCGAACTGGTGATGGCGATTGTCCCGGCCAAGGTGCGCCTGTATCCGGAGCATCTGGCCGAGGTCAAGCCGGCGAGCATCCATGCCGACCTGTACCGGGATTTCCACCAGCGCGTGGCCGCCGAGCGGATCCCCGCGCCTGACCTGCTGGGCCCCTTGCAACAGGCCAAGAATGCCGGGCAGCAAGTGTTCCTGCGCACCGATACCCACTGGACCCCGGAAGGCGCGCAGATCGCCGCCGAGCAACTGGCGCGGACCATTGCCGAGAAAACCCCGCTGAGCGGCCAACCTCAGCAATTCGTCACCCAGGCCAGCGAGAACGTCAGTCACAAGGGCGACCTGCGCCTGTTCCTGCCGCTGGATCCGCTGTTCGAAAACCTGATGCCGGCCACCGAACCGCTGCAAAAGCGCACCACCGTTGCTGCCGAGCAACCTGCTGAAGGTGAGGACGCGCTGTTCGCCAACAGCGAGGTGCCCGTCGCCCTGGTCGGTACCAGCTACAGCGCCAACCCAAACTGGAATTTCGTCGGCGCACTCAAGCAGGCACTGAACAGCGATGTGCTCAGTTACGCCGAGGACGGCCACGGGCCGATCCTGCCGATGCTCAGCTACCTGAAAAGCGATGACTTCAAGAACAGCCCGCCCCAGGTGCTGATCTGGGAGTTCCCCGAACGCTATCTGCCCGTCAACAACGAAATCGGCGACGCCGACCCGCAATGGGTCGCCGAACTCAAGCAAGCCGGTGCGCGCCAACAGAACGTTGCACTCAACATCCGTAAATCCGAGATGCCCGACCGGGCGCAAAACTGAAAGAGGTAACTCCCATGACTTGCACTTCCACTCCTCGTCGTCTCGCCAAGACCATCGCCCTCGTCGCTGGTATGAGCGCGCTGTCTCTGCAGGCCTTCGCCGGTGACGCCGCGCTCTACGGCCCGACCGCGCCGAAAGGCTCGAGCTTCGTGCGGATCTACAACGCCAGCAACGCCGAGGTCAGCGCCACCGTCGGCAGCACCGCCCTCAACGATGTTGCGCCGCTGGCCAGCAGCGACTTCAGCTTCATGCCCGGCGGCGACTACAGCGCCAAGGTTGGCAGCCAGAGCCTGCCGGTGAAACTCGCCGCCGACCACTATTACACCCTGGTCAACAACGCCAGCGGCCAGCCGCAACTGATCGAAGAACCGCCGTTCAAGAACAAGCAGAAATCCCTGGTGCGGGTACAGAACCTCAGCGACAAGGCGCTGACGTTGAAGACCGCCGACGGCAAGACCGAAGTGGTCAAGACCGTCGCCGCCAAAGGCCGTGGCGAACGCGAGATCAACCCGGTGAAAGTCAGCCTGGCGCTGTACGACGGTGCTACCAAAGTCGGCGACGTCAAACCCGTTGCCCTGGAGCGCGGTGAAGCGGCGGTGCTGTACGTCACGGGTAGCGGCAGCAGCCTGTCGCCGGTGTGGGTAAAACGTCCGGTTTCTACTCGCTAAGCCATTTTCCGAATTGATGCAGTTCCTTGTAGGAGCCGGCTGGCTGGCGATTGCGGTGTGTCATTGGGCATTGATGTGTCTGATATGCCGCCTTCGCTGCGATGCGGCGGCCCGACAAGCCCGCTCCTACAAGCGGCCCCGACTTAAAAATTTTGAAGGAGTTACACCATGATCCCAGTCATCCTCTCCGGCGGTAGCGGTTCACGTCTTTGGCCGCTTTCCCGCAAACAGTTCCCCAAGCAGTTCCTGGCCCTGACCGGCGAGCACACGCTGTTCCAGCAAACCCTCGAACGCCTGGTGTTCGACGGCATGGACAACCCGATCGTGGTCTGCAACCAGGACCACCGCTTCATCGTCAACGAGCAACTGAGCAGCCGCAAGCTGGAAACCCAGCGCATCCTGATGGAGCCGTTCGGCCGCAACACCGCACCGGCCGTGGCCCTGACCGCGATGATGCTGGTCAATGAAGGTCGCGACGAGCTGATGCTGGTGCTGCCGGCCGACCACGTGCTGGAAGACCAGAAGGCCCTGCAACGCGCCCTGGCCCTGGCCACAGTCGCCGCCGAGCGCGGCGAGATGGTGCTGTTCGGGGTGCCGGCGACCAAGCCGGAAACCGGCTACGGCTACATCAAGTCGACCAACGATGCGCTGCTGCCGGAAGGTATCAGCCGGGTCGCGCAATTCGTCGAAAAACCCGACGTCAAGCGCGCCACCGAGTTCGTCCGCACGGGCGGCTATTTCTGGAACAGTGGCATGTTCCTGTTCCGCGCCAGTCGCTTCCTCGAGGAGCTGAAAAAACACGATCCGGACATCTACGACACCTGCCTGCTGACCCTCGAACGCAGCGCCCAGGACGCCGACACCATCACCTTCGACGAAGCTACCTTCGCCTGCTGCCCGGACAACTCCATCGATTACGCCGTGATGGAAAAAACCCAGCGCGCCTGCGTGGTGCCGCTGACCGCCGGCTGGAGCGATGTCGGTTGTTGGTCGTCGCTGTGGGACGTGCATGAAAAAGACGTCAACGGCAACGTCAGTAAAGGTGACGTGGTGATCCAGGACAGCCGCAACTGCATGATCCACGGCAACGGCAAACTGGTGTCGGTGATCGGCCTGGAGAACATAGTCGTGGTCGAAACCAAAGACGCGATGATGATTGCCCACAAGGACAAGGTCCAGGGCGTCAAACAGATGGTCAACACCCTCAACGAACAGGGCCGCAGCGAGACTCAGAATCACTGCGAGGTTTATCGTCCGTGGGGCTCCTACGATTCGGTGGACATGGGCGGACGTTTCCAGGTCAAGCACATCTCGGTCAAACCGGGGGCTTGCCTGTCGCTGCAAATGCACCACCACCGTGCCGAGCACTGGATCGTGGTCAGCGGCACGGCGGAGGTGACTTGTGATGAGAACGTGTTCCTGCTGACCGAGAACCAGTCGACCTACATTCCGATTGCCTCGGTGCATCGCTTGCGCAATCCAGGGAAGATTCCCCTGGAGATCATTGAGGTGCAGTCGGGGAGTTACCTGGGCGAGGATGATATTGAGCGGTTTGAGGATATCTATGGGCGCTCGACACCGCTGGAGCGTGGGGTGTCGGTAAAAACCATCGCGCAGTAACTGCCCGGCAAGAACAAGCCCCCTGTCCAGCCGACTGCGTCCCCTATCCGCAGTGGGTTGGACAGGGGCTTTCCCACGGGGGCTCCTGAGGACGACAACAAGACCTCCCCCATTCGCCAACCTCCCTATGCTTCGGTAGGATGCTGATCTCTGTTCCCGAGGTTGTACGTCATGTTCATTGGCGTTTTGCTGATCATTACCTGGCTGGTTCTGTTACTGCGCTATCCGAGTAAAGCCTTGCCTGTGTCCCTGGCCGCCGCGCTGGGCCTGGGGCTGGTAGCCGCATGGGTGGTGTGGCTGGATAACCGCGAGGTCAAGCAACTGGCGCGCCTTGAGTTGCGGATCAGTTATGCCCCCGAGCAGTGCCCGGCTGACCGGCCGCTGTTGCTGAACATGAACAACGGCAACGACGTTCCGCTGACCGAGCTGCGTTGGCGCATCGCCGCCTATGCCCCGGGCGATACGGTCAACCTGGCCGACAATCAATACGCCGCGCCACGCTACCGTGGCCCTGGCGAACTGCAGGCCGGCGCCAACTGGCAGGATTGCCTGCCCATGCCACCCCTGCGCCCCGGCTACCGCCCGCAAACCCTGGAGTTTCGCGCCGAGCGATTGCAGGGTAGTTTCTCCGACTGACTTTCCTCTTCCCTGCACAAGGAATGCGCCATGCCCGTTGCGTTGATCACCGGTTGTTCCAGCGGCATTGGCCGCGCCCTGGCCGATGCCTTCAAACAGGCCGGCTACGAGGTCTGGGCCACGGCGCGCAAGGTTGAAGACGTGGCGTTCCTGGCGGCCGCCGGCTTCACCGCAGTGCAACTGGACGTCAACGACGGACCGGCACTCGAGCAGTTGAGTGAACGCCTCAACCAGCAGCACGGCGGCCTCGACCTGTTAATCAACAATGCCGGTTACGGCGCCATGGGGCCACTGCTCGATGGCGGCGTGGCGGCGATGCAGCGTCAATTCGAGACCAACGTGTTTTCCATCGTTGGCGTGACCCGCGCGCTATTCCCCGTGTTACGTCGCAGCAAGGGCCTGGTGGTGAATATCGGCAGCGTCTCCGGTGTGCTGGTCACGCCATTCGCCGGCGCCTATTGCGCTTCGAAGGCAGCGGTCCATGCACTGAGTGATGCACTGCGCATGGAGCTGGCGCCATTCGGCATCCGCGTGATGGAAGTGCAGCCCGGTGCGATTGCCTCAAGCTTTGCAAAGAACGCCGGCGCCGAGGCCGAGCAGTTGATCAGCGAGCAATCGCCGTGGTGGCCGCTACGCGAAGGCATTAGGGCAAGGGCCAAGGCCTCCCAGGACAAGCCCACACCCGCCAGCGAATTTGCCGCCGACCTGCTCAAGGCTGCGCAGCAAGATCAGCCACCGCGCCTGCTGCGCCTGGGTAACGGCAGCCGCGCCCTTCCCCTGCTCGCCGCGCTGTTGCCCAAAGGCTTGCTGGAGTGGGTGCTGATGAAGCGCTTTGGTCTGCGCGGTTCGCTCTGAAATTCAATTCCACTCTTTCATGAAATCAATAAACGCCCGTACCTTCAACGGTAGGTGGCGGGTGTCCGGGTACAAGGCATAGACACCTTGCCGGGCGAAGCGGTAACCGGGCAGCAGGCGTTGCAAGGTGCCGCTCTTCAGGTCATCGGCCACCAGCCATTCCGGGAGGATCGCCACGCCCTGACCAGACAACGCGAAGGCCCGCAGCGTGGCCGAGTTGTCGGCGATGATTGTGGTCTTGCCGGGTTGTGGCTGATAGACGTGTTCCGTGCCTTCCGGGTCCTCCACCGTCAACTCCGGCACCCGCCCGTGGCCCAGCGCCGGCAGTGCCTGCAACTGCTCCAGGGTCTGCACCGGCGGGTGTTGCGCCAGCAGCGCCGGTGCCGCGACCGCATGAATGTCGAACGTCGACAACTGCACGGCGCGCAGGTTGGAGTCGTACATGCGCCCCAGCCGCAGGGCGACGTCGAAGCGCTCGGAGATCAGGTCCGCGTGGGTCGATGAAGTCGACAGATGGATGTTCAATTGCGGGTGTTGCTCGCGGAACACCTGCAAGGCCGCCACCACCTGGGCCAGGGCAAATTCCAGGGTGGTGGTGATGCGTAGCGTGCCCTTGAGCTGGCTGTGCTCCGAGCGAGCATCCTCGATAGCCAGGCGCGCTTCGTCGAGGGTGCGCACGCAGCGCTGGTAAAACCGCTCGCCGGCATCGGTCAGGGCCAGTTGGCGGGTGCTGCGGGTCAACAGGGTGACGCCCAGCTCGGCCTCCAGGCGCTTGAGGTTGAAGCTGACCACCGCCCGGGTTTGCCCCAGCAGGTCGGCCGCTGCGGTCAGCGAACCAGCCTCGACCACGGCTTTAAAGGTATCGAATCGGTCCAGGCTGACCATCTCGGCGGTGCCCCTTGTCAAAATAATTTTGACAAACTAGCAGCCAATTCGCTGTTTTTCCAAACCTTTGCGCGCCCTACCCTGCACCGCTCATTGACCGGAAAATCGTCATGGCCTATCGCTGGAAAGTCGCGCTGGTGTACCTGCTGGGGTTCGCCCTGGACCTGCTGAACATGTTTGTCGCGAACATCGCCTACCCCGACATTGCCCATCAGTTGGGAGCCTCGGTGAGCCAACTGGCATGGATCGGCAACGCTTACATGCTCGGCCTGACCCTGGTCATTCCCCTGAGCGTGTGGCTGGCGGCCAAGGTTGGCGAGCGCTGCCTGATCCTGGCTTCACTGCTGGCGTTCGGTTGCGCTTCGCTGCTGGTCGCACAAGCCGCGTCGATTGAAGCCTTGATCGGCTGGCGACTGCTGCAAGGGCTCAGCGGCGGCCTGCTGATCCCCATCGGCCAGGCCCTGGCGTTCCGCCAATTCCCGGCGCAGCAGCGCGCTCAACTGACGACTTGGGTGATGTCGGTCGCGTTGTTGGTCCCGGCATTGTCACCGGCGTTGGGCGGGCTGATCGTACAAGCGCTGTCGTGGCGCTGGGTGTTTTACCTGAATCTGCCGTTTGTCCTGCTGGCCCTGCTGCTGGCGGCGCTTTGGTTGAAGACCGATAACGCGGTCGTCGAGCGTACGACACGCCCCTTGCTCGACCTGCAATTACTGCGCAATCCGGCATTGCGCCTGGCCATGTGGGTCTACCTGCTGATTCCCGGGGTGTTCATCGGCACCAGCCTGATCGCCGTGCTGTACCTGAATCAGCGCGGCTGGGGGGTCGCGCAGATCGGCGCACTGATGGCGAATTCAACCGGTCGTTGCAACACCTTGATCGAGGTGTTTATGGGACGACCTGCAGGATGGATGCAAAAATTGACGGGCCGGGGAGCGATGCGTTCTCCAGGCGCACCGTCACTTCGTAATGAGATAGAGCGGCTGTTTTGGGTGCAGATCGCGACCGGCATCACAAGTGAAAAGGCAGCACAGGCCGTTGGCGTATCAACAGCGGTAGGCACACGCTGGTTCCGTCATCGGGGCGGGATGCCATTATTCATGTCGAACCACATATCAGGACGGTACTTGTCGTTCGCAGAGCGAGAAGAGATTGGGCTGCTTCGGGCGCAAAGTGTCGGCGTTCGTGAGATTGCCCGTCGCCTTGGACGAAGCCCATCGACAATTTCACGAGAGCTGACACGTAATGCTGCAACTCGTTGCGGTCGGCTTGAGTATCGAGCTTCAGTCGCGCAATGGAAGGCAGAACTGGTGGCCAAGAGGCCAAAGCCAGCGAAACTGGTCACTAACCCGCGACTGCATCAATACGTACGAGACCGTCTTGAGGGTAAGGTTCAAGACGCCGATGGTTGTGAGATTGCTGGGCCTCGACAAGCGCCCTTCAAAGGCCGAAACAAACCACATCGCAGTGACCGTAAATGGGTCATTGGCTGGTCGCCCGAACAGATTACCAACCGGCTCCAGATCGACTTTCCGGACGATGAATCCATGCGTATCTCTCACGAAGCCATATATCAGGCCCTTTATATTCAAGGGCGAGGCGCTCTCAAGCGCGAACTGGTGAGCTGCCTACGCACGGGACGCGCATTGCGCGTGCCGAGAGCCAGAGCGCAGGCCAAAGCGTGGGCACACGTCAGCGAGGATGTCATGATCTCCAGTCGCCCTGCTGAGGTAGAAGATCGGGCTGTACCCGGGCATTGGGAGGGCGACCTGATCATCGGTCTGAACCGTTCTGCGATTGGAACTCTGGTCGAGCGCTCAACTCGATTTACCATGCTCGTCCATCTGCCCCGCGAGAAAGGTTATGGGCTAATTCCCCGCACGAAGAACGGCCCGGCGCTGGCTGGCTATGGGGCTGTTAGTATGGCCAATGCATTGAAGAAGACGGTGACTGATCTTCCCATCGAGCTGTGGCGATCTTTGACCTGGGATCGTGGAAAGGAGCTGTCGGATCACGCTCGATTTACCATCGAGTCCGGAGTAAAGGTTTTCTTTGCTGATCCACATAGTCCATGGCAGCGCGGCACAAACGAAAATACGAACGGCCTTCTACGGCAATACTTCCCGAAAGGCACTGACCTCTCTCGTTGGAGTGCTCAAGAAATACAGGCGGTAGCTCACGTACTTAACACTAGACCTCGAAAAACACTCGGCTGGAAAACACCTGCCGAAGCACTGAATGAGTATCTAAAGTCTGTACAACAATCCAGTGTTGCGACGACCGGTTGAATCCGCCGATGCTGCCCTGGGCCATGGGTTCGGCACTGGCGATCATCGCCGGTAAACGCGCCTTCCAACACTACGGCCCCAAGCCGCTCCTGATACTCGGCGCGCTGCTGCAAAGCGTCGGGATTGGCTTGTTGATACTCATCGAGCAACCCCAGGGTGGCTTGCCGATCCTCGCTTATGGATTGATGGGCCTGGGGGGCAGCTTATGCAGCAGTTGCGCGCAAACCCTGGCGTTTCTCGACATCCGTGCCGAGCGCATGAACCACGCCAGCGCCCTGTGGAACATCAACCGCCAACTGAGCTTCGGCCTTGGCGCCGCAGTTCTCAGTGCGCTGCTCGATGCCCTGGGCCCGCAATCGCTGCACGCCTTCGAGCGCTGCTTCCAGATCGCCGCCCTGCTGACCCTGATCCCGCTCCTCGCCGTCTGGCGCTTCGATGCCACGCCGGTGAAGGCCCTAATCACTCCCCACCCCAAACTGGAGAAAAACCCATGAATGACTATTTCGCTGAAGTCAGCCACACCCTCGCCGACATCGAGCAATGGTTCGCCGGCACGGATGATCGCAAGGTGCTAAAGCGTCTGCTCGCGCGATTCTCGCCGCAGTTCTCGATGATCACGCCCAATGGTGACGCGCTGGACTTTGCAGGCCTGCAAGCGTTGTTCGAAAAACTCGGCGGCGCCCGCCCTGGGTTGCGCATCGAGTTGAGCGAGTGGCATAGCATCGACCGGCATGCCGATGGCGCCAGCGTCAGCTACCGCGAACTGCAGTCGGATGCCAGCGGGGTGCTCAACGACAGGCGCGCCACTGCGGTTTTGGAACGACAGGCGTCAGGGGCGCTGGCGTGGCGGCATCTGCATGAGACGTTTTGCTGAATGCCCCACCCCACCTTGTGGAGCGAGCTTGCTCGCTTCTACAGATTCACCACCACCGTGCAAGTAATCCCCGCCGCCAGCAGAACGCCCTCCGGCACTTCATCGATATGGATGCGCACCGGCACCCGTTGGGCCAGGCGCACCCAGTTGAAGGTCGGGTTGACGTCGGCGATCAGTTCGCGGCTCTCGGGGTTGTCGCGGTCGTAGATGCCGCGGGAAATGCTTTCCACGTGACCCTTGAGCACTTCACCACTCATCAATTGCATCTCGGCCTGGTCACCGACCCGCACGTGAGGCAGCTTGGTTTCTTCGAAGAAGCCGTAGACCCAGAACGAGTTCATGTCGACCACGGCCATTTTCGGTTCGCCGATGCGTGCGTAGTCGCCGCGATGCACATTGAGGTTGGTGACATAACCGTCCACTGCCGCCAGCACTTTGGTGCGCTTGAGGTTCAATTGCGCGGCTTCCAGTTGCGCCTGGGCGTGCTGGTAGTCGGCCAGTGCCGAGTCGGCGATGTTGCTGGCGTCGTCGCGGTTCTCGCGGGAGATCACCAGGTTGTCCAGGTCGGCACGCCGGTGGGCGTTGACCTTGCGCATTTCCCAGGTGGCCTTGCGCGAAGCCACCAGCGCTTGCGCCTGTTTGACCGCGAGCAGGTAATGCTCAGGATCGATCTGCATCAGCAAGTCGCCCTTTTTCACCCGTTGGTTATCCCGCACCGGCACGTCGACTACTTCACCCGTGACGTCGGCGGCGACGTTGATGATGTCGGCCCGCACCCGGCCGTCACGGGTCCAGGGGGTGTTCATGTAGTGCACCCACAGCGAGCGGCCGATCCACAGCGCAAGGGCCAGCACCAGCAAGGTGGCAAGCAGACTGAAAAGCTTTTTCATCGAAGCGGTCTCACTGATAAACCGTCAGCGCCAGGGCGCCGAACAGGCAAATGAACAGGCTCAGGCGCAACAACGCCGGATGCCAGAAAAAACGGTAGAGGTCGTACCCGGAAAGAAACCGGTCCAGCGCCCAGGCCAAGGCGGCGGCGATGAAAAACATCAGGGTCATGGTCGGCATGTACACGCCGTGGAAGGCGATTTCACGAGGCATGGTCAGGTCCTTGCGGGGCGGTCAGCGCCGCCAGCGGCGATTGCGGGTCGAGCAACGAAGTGCGAATGAAATGCAGGTAACTCTTCACCCGGCGCAGGGCCGAGGTGTCGAAGTGCGGGGCGAAGGGCTCGTCGGTGGCCTGGACGCGGCTGATGGCATGGTCGACGGCAATCAGCGCGCGCTCTAGATTGCTCTGCCCCGGCTGCAGGAACAGGCGCACCAGCGAGCGGCCCATGACCCGGATTGCCTGGCGCCACGGCTGCGACTCGGCGTAGGCCGGGTGCACCGGGAGAATCGCCTGCTCCTTGCGCAACTCGATGATCGCGTGACCGACCTGCAGCACCACGAACATCCAGCGCAGCAGATTGCGCTGCACCTGCGGCTGACCCACCGCCAGGCCATAGGCCTGGTGCAACAGGTCGCGAGTGCTGCTTTCGAAACTCGTCGCCAGGCCCTTGAGCTTGCCGCTGATGGCATAGACCACCTGGCCGCGCAGGTCCTGCTCCAGTCGGCGCCAGAGCCAGCGACTGTTGGGCGGCAGAATGATCGCGCCGGCGGCCGCGCAGACCAGCATGCCAATGACCATGGCGATGTAATCGTTGATGAAGGTGTAAGGGTTATAAATCGTCAGGTTGTCCGGCACCGAACCGGTGCTGAAGAAAATCAACAAACCCAGGCCAACGCCGACGTAGTGCGGGCGTGAGGTCAGGAAGGCGCCGAGCACGATCACCGGCGCCAGCATCACGCACAGCAGCGGGAAACCGTCGATCCACGGGAAGATAAAAAACATCTCGACGAAGCCGATCAGTGCACCGAGAAATGTGCCGCAGGCCATCTGGAACGCCATGCGTTTCGGATTGGGCGTCGCCGCAGACAAGCCGACCGTCGCCGCCGCGATCAGAGTCATGGTGGCGCCACTCGGCCACGCAGTCGCGACCCAATAGCTGCCCAGCACCAGCAGAATGAACGAGGCGCGAATACCCGACGCCGCCGCTGCCAGCCAGTTGGTTTTCGGTGTGAAAGGTTCGTCCCACTGCTCCCGTTCATGGCGGTGTTCGGCGAGCGAAGCGTGGGTCTGAGCATAACTGTGCAGCTCATCGACGAAGCGATAGAGCAGCTCGTAGGCGGTGTGGAAATCCAGCTGATCGGCGTCGCTCGGCGCGCTGTGTTCGAAAGCCGCGCGCAGGCTGCGCACCCGTGCTGGCAGGCCGT
This sequence comes from Pseudomonas fluorescens, assembly GCF_019212185.1. Taxonomy (NCBI): domain Bacteria; kingdom Pseudomonadati; phylum Pseudomonadota; class Gammaproteobacteria; order Pseudomonadales; family Pseudomonadaceae; genus Pseudomonas; species Pseudomonas fluorescens. The sequence goes on along the minus strand of NZ_CP078138.1, from coordinate 1,216,966 downwards.
CCTTGTAAGCCGCCAGTTGACTGGCCAGGCGCGCCGCGTCGGCATGGGTCAGGGCCCGTCCGGAAAAGCCGTCGAGCAATTCCGCCAGGTCCTGCAACCCCGGCTTGATCGCCGCCAGCACTTGGTCTGCGCCAGTGTCGCGCAAGCGCTCAAGCAACTGGTGCAAGGCGTTGAATCGGGTAGTGATGCCCATGAATTCGCTGTTCAGCCGACTGAGGCGGCCGTTGCGCCGGCGCATGTGCGGGTCCTCGAACACGGTCACGCTGCGCAGCCCTTCCAGGCCCACGGCTTCGGCGATGAAGCCGACGTTACGGCTTTCAAAGCTGTCGCGCTGGCTGCGTCCGCGCAGGCCATCGGTGACGAACAGCGCGAACACGCCGAAGCGTTGATACAGGGCGTTACGCATCGCGGCACTGGCGGTTTGCGGCAGGATCGCAGCGCTGACCAGGGTCGAGCAGAGAATCCCCAGGGAGATTTCCAGCACCCGCCAGACGGCCGCCATGAACGCCCCCTCAGGATGCGCCAGAGCCGGCAGGCCGACCATCGCCGCGGTGTAGCCGGCGAGCACAAAACCGTAGGCGCGGAAGTTGCGATAGCGCGCAGCGCCGGCCGTGCAGATACCGACCCAGATCGCCAGCGCCCCGAGGAACAGTTCAGTGTTCTGCGCAAACAGGGCAATCAACGCGACCATTACTGCCGATCCGGCCAGGGTGCCGAGGAAGCGATAGAAGCTCTTGGCGAACACCTGGCCGCTTTGCGGTTGCATGACGATGAACACGGTGATCATCGCCGTGCGCGGTTGCGGCAATTCCAGGCGCATGGCCAGCCACAGGGTCAGGAAGGCCGCGATCAACACCTTGAAGATGTAGACCCAGGTCACGCCATCGCTGCGTGCCCAGTCGAAAAATCCACGGCGCCACTCAAGGCTATAAAGCCAGCGCAGCGGTGCAGGCAAGGGAGTCATGGTGTCCTGCTCAATGATCGAGGGCGGAGAGAATGGCCGGGGGTTTCGGTGCCTGGATTTTGCTGTCGGCCGGCACGTCGTCGCCCGCGCCGAGACCGCCGCCAAGGGCGGTGACCAGTTCGGCGTGGGCACTCAAGCGTGCCGCCTGGACCTGCTGTTGCACCTGCTGCTGTTTGAACAGCAGGGTTTGCGCGTTCAGCACATTGAGGTAATCAGTCAGGCCACGCTGGTAGGCGATCATCGCGATGTCATAGGTTTTCTGCGCCGCGGCCACCGACTCGGCGGCGAAGTCCTGCTGCTTGTCCATCGACTCGCGACGGATCAACTGATCGGAAATGCCCTTGAGTGCATTGATCAGGGTTTGGTTGTACCTGGCCACCGCCAGGTCGTAACCGGCCGAGGCCGAACCCAGTTCCGAGCGCAGACGCCCGCCGTCGAAGATCGGCAGGGAGATTGCCGGGCCGACGCTGTAATTGAGCTTTTTCCCGGTCAGGAACTCCAGCGCACCACCACCGGTGGCCATGTAACCCAGACTGCCAATCAGATCGACATTGGGGTAGAAGCCGGCGTGGGCGACGTCGATTCCGCGTGCCTCGGCAGCCACCTGCCAGCGACTGGCAACCACGTCCGGACGCTGCCCAAGCAATTGCGCCGGCAGGCTCGAGGGCAACTTCAGTGCGGCACCCAAGGCCAGGGTCGGACGTTGCAGCCGCGCGCCCTCGCCCGGACCTTTGCCAGCCAGGGCCGCGAGCTGGTTGCGACTGAGGGCGATTTCCTCGTCCAGCGCGTCCAGTTGGCGATGGGTTTCGGGCAACGGCGTCTGCGCCTGGCTGACCTCGAAATGGGTGCCGATGCCACCGTCCAGGCGCTTTTGCGCGAGGTCGAGAATCTGTTGTTGCTGGGCCAGAGTGGCGGCGACGATATCGCGCTGGGCGTAATGCAACGACAGTTGGATGTAGGCACGCACCACATTGTTCTGCAATTCCAGCTGGGCCATGCGCGCTTCGGCGGCGCTCATGTGCGCCAGGTCGACGGCACGTTCGCTGGCATTGCTTTCGCGGCCCCAGAGGTCGAGGGCATAGCTGAAACCCAGCGCCGCGTTGTTGTCCCAGGTGGTGGAGTTGGCCAGGTCGCCAGGGCCGTAGAACTGATCGGTGGGCCAGTTGTGGCGCTTGAGGGTGGTATCGGCATTGATCTGCAATGACTCCGCCGATTCCACCACGCCCGCCATGGCCTTGGCCTGCCGCACCCGCGCCGCTGCCATGGCCAGGCTTGGACTGCCCTGCACGGCGAGTTCGACCCAGGCGTCCAGTTGGCGATCGCCATAGGCGCGCCACCATTGTGCGACGGGCCAATGAGCGTCCTGTGCAGCGCTCTGGATGGCCTCGTCCGTGGCCAATGTATTGACATCGAGTGCCTTGCCCTGTGGGGCAATACCTCCGGTTCCGATGCAGCCGCTGATTGCCAGGGATAAAGCCAAAATACTGAGAGCCTTGAGCTCTCTGTTGATGCGACGCGGCACTGCTGCAAATTCCTGAGGGAAAGGTGTTTGACCGCGATGATTCTAGGGCTGGGGCCGTACGGCGATAAGCTGGGAATCCTGTGAATCTTTGTTACCGTTAACGAGATAATCCCTTGGTTGAATGCTTTGCCTCGTAACTTCATGTCACAATTTGCCATCTCCCTTGAGAGCACCCCATGGACACCTTGCAAAACATGCGCGCCTTCAGCTGTGTCGCCGAGGCTGGCAGCTTCACTGCCGCCGCCGTGCAGCTCGATACCACCACAGCCAACGTCTCGCGCGCGGTCTCCAATCTGGAAGCCCACCTGCAAACCCGTCTGCTCAACCGCACCACCCGCCGCATCGCCCTGACCGAGGCAGGCAAGCGCTACCTGCTGCGCTGCGAACAGATCCTCGCGTATGTAGAAGAAGCCGAAGCCGAGGCCAGCGATGCCCATGCACGGCCCGCCGGGCAGTTGAAAGTGCACACCATGACCGGGATCGGCCAGCATTTCGTCATCGATGCCATCGCCCGCTATCGCAAGAGTCATCCGGATGTGACCTTCGACCTGACCTTGGCCAACCGTGTCCCGGATTTGCTCGACGAGGGCTACGACGTGTCCATCGTGCTTGCCAGCGAACTGCCGGACTCCGGTTTCGTCTCCCAGCGCCTGGGCATCACCTACAGCATCGCCTGCGCCTCGCCAGCCTACGTCAAGGCGCACGGCTGCCCGACCAAGCCCAGCGACCTGCTGAACCACGCCTGCCTGCGTCTGGTCAGCCCGGTGATTCCGCTGGAGAAGTGGCTGTTCGACGGTCCCGATGGCCAGGAGATGGTCACCATCAACAGCTCACCGTTCCTGGTGAACTCTGCCGATGCGATGAAAACCGCGATCACCAGCGGCATGGGCGTTGGCGTGCTGCCGCTGTATGCGGCGATCGACGGCTTGCGCAACGGCAGTCTGGTGCGGGTGATGCCCAACTACCGCTCGCAGGAACTGAACCTGTACGCGATCTATCCTTCGCGCCAATACCTGGACGCCAAGATCAAGACCTGGGTCGAATACCTGCGCGGCTCGCTGCCGGAAATTCTTTCGGCCCACCAGGCAGAATTGGCGGCCTATGAGCTGAGTGGCACCCTGGGCGGCGCGCGCTTGACCAATTGAAGCGGATGCGCGGTTCTTGTCCATGGGACTCGCGCTGACCCTGCCAAGAATGATAGCTTGCTTGGCATTGTCCTCCGCCCGATGAGCTTTCCCGCGATGAAAAAGACTGTACTTGCTTTCAGCCGTGTCTCGCCTGCCATGGTCGAGTACCTGCAACAGGATTTCGAGGTGATCGTGCCCAATCCCAAGCAGGGCGATATCAATGCACAGTTCAATGAAGCCCTGCCCCATGCCCATGGCTTGATCGGTGTCGGGCGCAAGCTGGGCCGGGCACAACTGGAAAACGCCAGCCGCCTGGAAGTGGTGTCCAGCGTCTCGGTGGGTTACGACAACTATGACCTGGCCTACTTTAACGAACGCGGGATTATGCTCACCAACACCCCGGATGTGCTGACTGAAAGCACCGCCGACCTGGCCTTTGCGTTGCTGATGAGCAGCGCCCGCCGCGTCGCCGAACTGGACGCCTGGACCAAGGCCGGCCAGTGGCAAGCCAGCGTCGGCGCGCCGTTGTTTGGCTGTGACGTGCACGGCAAGACCCTGGGCATCGTCGGCATGGGCAACATCGGTGCGGCCATCGCTCGTCGCGGCCGCCTGGGCTTCAACATGCCGATCCTGTACAGCGGTAACAGTCGCAAGACGGCGCTTGAGCAAGAATTGGGCGCGCAGTTCCGTACGCTCGACCAATTGCTGGCCGAAGCCGACTTCGTCTGCCTGGTGGTACCGCTGAGCGAGAAAACCCGGCACCTGATCAGCCACCGCGAACTGGCGCTGATGAAGCCTGAGGCGATCCTGGTGAACATTTCTCGTGGACCGGTGGTGGATGAACCGGCGTTGATCGAAGCGTTGCAGAACAAGCGGATTCGCGGCGCCGGGCTGGATGTCTATGAAAAGGAACCGCTGGCCGAGTCGCCGCTGTTCCAATTGCAGAATGCAGTGACCTTGCCGCACATCGGCTCCGCCACCCACGAAACCCGCGATGCCATGTCCAATCGCGCCCTGGCCAACCTGCGCAGCGCCCTGTTGGGTGAGCGGCCGCAGGATCTGGTCAACCCGCAGGTGTGGAAAGGCTGATTCAGTGGCGGCACGTTTGCCGGACGTGCCGCTGACAATCCGCTTATTACTATTTAGTTGCAGACTAACGCTTAATATCAAGCGACAAAACTTGCACGGCAACTCACAACCTGATTGCAGTCACGCGCTATAGACTCCGCCAATCGCCTGGAGAACTTCAATAACAGGCTCTATATCAGGAGAATATCGCGCATGATGAAACTCACGACCACTTGCGCAGTCAGGCGCAGCAAAATATTGATTGTCTTGATGGCAGCCACCTTTGGTTGCGTCACCCTCGTCAACAACTTCACGGACTACACCGCCTATTACGAATACATTGGCGAGATCCTCAGCATGACCACCACTGAAGGCAACGATTCACGTCGCTACCGCGCCGTCACCTCAAGCTATTTTCATCATCGCTTCTATTGGGCGATCATTACGTTCGAGACCATCTTCACGATATGTTGCCTGATCGGGACTTATCAGCTCTACCGAACTATCGAGGCACCCCGCAAGGAGTTCCAGAGCGCCAAGAAGTTCGCCATTATCGGCCTGACAACAGCGATCTTTGTCTACTACATCCTCTATGTAGTCATCATTAATGAATGGTTTGATGTCGAATACTCGACCAAGCGCAATGCCTTTGATTGGGCCCGCAGTAATCTCGCGTACATGTTTCCTGCGCTGATCTATGTCTCCCTGAAAAACGAACACTGATCACCCTCACGCGAGGTCGGCCTTCAGCGCTTTGCTGCGTGCCGAAGGTTTGCGAAACACCAGCACGTTACCCAGCATCACCAGCACCAACCCGGCCAACGCCGGCGCGGTCCACTGATAACCCTCGACCAGGGCCGAAACGTTCAGCGCCACCACCGGGAACAGCACCGTGCAATAGGCCGCACGCTCCGGGCCCATGCGCCCGACCAGGGTCAGGTACGCGGTGAAACCGATGACCGAACCCGGAATCACCAGGTACAGCAGCGAACCGACGTAACGGGTATTCCACTCCATATCGAAGGGAATGCCCTTGAATACGCAATACAACGAGAGCATCGCCGCGCCATAGGCCATGCCCCAGGCATTGGTGGTCAGAGGCCTCAGCCCGGCCTTCTGCTGCAGGCTCGAGAGCAGGTTACCGGCCGAGAAACACAGGGTGCCCAACAGCGCCAGACCCAGGCCGAGCAAGGTTTGCGGGCTGGCGCTGTGACCGACCAGCTCGGGCCAGAACAACAGGCCCAGTCCCGCTAAACCCAACCCGCCGCCCAGCAGTACGTTACGAGCAATTTTCTGCCGGAAGAACACTCGTGCATTGAGCGCGTTCCACAAGGTCGCCGTGGAAAACACCACCGCAACCAAGCCACTGGGGATCCACTGACTGGCGCTGAGAAAGCACATGAAGTTGATACAAAACAGGCACAACCCCTGAGCCAGGCAGATCAGATGGCCACGGCGGTTCATCACCTGCAGCTTGCGGCTGAGCAGCAGCATCACGAACAGCACCAACGCCGCCAGGCCAAAGCGATAGACGATCGACACCGGAATGGCGACCACCCCAAGTTGCAGTTTCAGGGCAATCCAGGTGGTGCCCCAGATCAGCACGGTCAGCACATACAACGAAAGGTTCATCACGCTCACTCCTGAAGATGGCCTTCAGTCTGTGGCGTGATGATCTAGCGCGCTTGCATAAACTTGCGCTTTTGTCGGCTGCCGGGCTGGCACGACCATGGCGAGGGAGTAGGATGCAAGGCGTTGGAGAAACGATCATGCCCGCACTCGAAACCCTGCAAGTCTTTCAAGCCCTCAACCGCTCGCCCCATGCTCGTCTGGAGCACAGTGCCGAGCTCGGTGACGGCATGGCTGCAGCCCTGTGGAACAACCACCACGACTCCCAGGACTACGAGGCGCCCGGGCATCACACCCTGTCCTGCTACCTGGCCGGCGGCACCGGGACCTTTCGTCGTGGACAGCCCGGCACCACCGGCGGCCCGAACAAACTCTGCATCCTCCCCGCCGAACACCAGTCAGCCTGGGTGATCAACGGCGAAATCCGCCTCGCCCACCTGTATTTCAGCCCTGACCAATTCGCCCTCGGCTGCATCACCCTGCTCGACCGCGAACCGCGCGCCGTGCAGTTGCAGGAGAGCACCTTTCTCGACGACCCGCTGCAGGCCCAACGCTTTCGCCAGTTGACCGAACTGAACTGGAAGGAGCCCGGCGAACGCCTGCTGACCAGCAGCCTGGCCCACGAAATGCTCAGCCACACCCTGCTCAACCAGGTCGGCCTGCGCCAGGGCTTGCGCCTCAAAGGTGGCTTGGCTGCCTACCAGCGCCGGCAACTGGTGGAGTACATCGACCAGCATCTGGAACAGCCCATCAGCCTGGGACAACTCGCGGCGATGTGCGCACTGTCGGAGTACCACTTCGCCCGGATGTTTCGCCAAAGCTTCGGCCTGCCGCCCCATCAGTACCTGCTGGCGCGGCGCCTGGCCCATGCTCGGCACCTGCTGCGCAACACCACCCTGCCCCTCGGCGAAGTAGCCCTGGCCTGTGGGTTTGCCAGCGCCAGTCATTTCACCAACCGCTTTCGGCAAACCATGCACGGCACGCCCGGCGAATTCCGCCAGGCGTTCTGCGCCTGAGCGCAGTCGTCAGAACTCCAGGGTACTGGACAACGACAGCTGCCGCGCATCGCCCATCGACACGAAGAACCGGCTCGCCGCCGAGGTGTAGTAGGTCTGGTCGAACAGGTTCTTGACGTTGAGCTGGAACTTGACCTTTTGCCCGTCCAGGCGAGTGTCGTAGGTGGCGAAGGCATCGGCCACGGTGTAGGCCGGCAAGTCAAAGTCGTTCACCGCGTTACCGGCCCGTTCGCCGACATAACGCGCCCCCGCGCCGACCCGCAACTGGTCACCGCCGATCAGGCTGCCAAAGTCATAAACCGCCGACAACGAGCCGCTGTTGCGCGCCACGTTTTGCAGTTTCTTGCCCTGGTAAGTCGGGTCTTCAGTGACCTCGGCATCGGTATAGGCGTAGCTGCCGATCAGGTTCCAGCGCTCGCTCAACTGACCGCTGAGGTCGACTTCCAATCCGCGCGAGCGCACCTCGCCCGCCGCACTGTAAATCGTCACCGGGCCTTCGGAGTTGGCCACCAGCACGTTGCGCTTCTTGATGTCGAACAGGGCGATGTTGCCGGTGATCCGGCCCGGCATATCCAGCTTGGCCCCCAATTCCCACGACTTGGCTTCTTCGGGTGCCACGCTGCCATCGAGCACCGTGCTGCTGCCGCTCAGCGGGGCGATGGTCGAGTTGGGTTTGAAGGATTCGGTGTAGCTGCCGTAGAACGACAGTTCATCGGTGTAGCGATACACCAGGCCAGCGCGGGGCACCCATTTCTGTCCGTTGCTGTCGGTATTGGCCTTGAATGGACGGCCCTTCCCGGCGTACTGGTCGTACTCCTGGAAACGTGCACCAGCCACCAGGATCCATTGATCGGTGAGGTGAATCGAATCCTGGAGGAACACCGAGTCGCTGCGCAGCAGGTCGGTCTGTTCGCTGTCCGGGGCGCTCACTGTAGTGCCGGCCACTTCACGGCCGTACACCGGATCGAGGTAGCTGAAGCTCGGTGACAGGCTCTTCTGGCGGATCAGATCGGCGCGGTAAATCTTGCGGTACTCGTCGTCCACACCCATCACCAAATCATGCTGCATACCTGCCAGCTCAACCTTGCCTTCGAGGCTGAGGGTGGTGAAGCGATCGGTCGTCAGCGCGTCTTGGGTACCGTCCATGTTGCGGGTCAGGGTGCCCTTCACAGGATCGATGGCGGTGATGCGCACCTGGCTGGCATCGTAGGTTTCGCGGTTCCAGCTGTAGCCGAAGTGGGCGTTCCAGTTGTCGTCGAGCTGATGGTCGGCTTCGAAGTGGTAAAGGTCCGAGCGCCCTTCCATGTTGTTGAACGGCTCGTCGAGGCGCCGCGAGGCGGGAATATCCAGCGGGTGATTGGTCCGCGGATTGATCGCCGTGCCACGATCAAAGGGCGAGAGGAATTCACGGTGCTCGTACGCAAACAACAGCGAGGTACTGTCGCCGTACCAGGCCAGCGACGGTGCGATCAGGGTTTCGCGGTGGGTGCCGAAATTGCGCCAGTAGTCTTCGTCCTCGTGGTCCAACACCAGCCGGTAAGCCAGCCCGGATTCGCCCAGGGCACCGGTGCTGTCGAGGCTGCCACCGCTGCCGTTCTTGCCGTCACCATAGGTCGAGCCGCGCGCCGTCAGGGCGTTATAGCTCTGCAACTGGGGTTTCTTGCTGACCATGTTGACCACCCCGCCCGGATCCTGGATGCCGTACAGCAGAGACGCTGGCCCCTTGAGCACTTCCACCCGCTCCACCGAGGCGTTCAGGCCCCGGCCCTGCACGATCGGCATGCCGTCGCGCATGATCGAACCATTGCGGTTGTCGCCGAAGCCTCGGGTCATCACCGAGTCCTGGGTTCCGCCCAGGGTGTTGCCCTGGGTGATGCCGCTGACGTTCGCCAAGGCATCGTCAAGATTGCGCGGCGCCTGATCGCGCAGGACCTGAGCGGCGACCACGTTGATGGTCTGGGGAATTTCCTGCAGCGAGGCCGAGGAGCGGGCAATCGAGGTGGTGGAAGGCGGCTGGTAGCTGGTCGACTGATCAAGCGTCGAGGTGATGGTGGTCGCGCCGAGGTTCAAGGCGCCCGTGGTCGGCAGCGGTTCAAGGGCCAGCGTGTGGGCATCGGTCTGGCGGAAGGTCAGTCCCGACTGGCTCAACAACCGCTGCATGGCCTGCTCGGCGCTCATCTGGCCGTTAATCGCCGGCGCGGTCAGGCCGTAAGGGGCTTCATCGGTGTAGACCACGCTGAGGCCGGTGACCCGGCTGAAATCGCTCAGGGCCTGAGACAAGGGTTTGGCGGCGATACTGAAACTGAACTGCGTGCTGTGCTGCGCACCGACCTGAGCGGCCTGGGCGACACTTTGCGGCAACAGTGCCAACGCCGACACGGCCAACACTGAAACACCGAACCACTGCTGCTTGAACACTACCGAACCTGACCTGGACTTCATTGCTTGGACCCGTGTGGAGTAACGCACCGATGCGAATCAATCGCACTTTCATCAACTACACGGATGGGGGGCGGGTTTACCTCATGGGGATTTGCAAATAATTTTCAAAGGGGGGATTTTTTTGATTTCAAGTAGCCTGGGTGTACCGGGAATCTGCGGTGTTCGCGCTATGTGCGGCCTGCCACAATCCTTGCCGGCGCAGGCGATGGGAGATACAGCAGCGGTCCACCTGACACCGCACCTTCGACTCACCGCACAAAAATCAGACTACCCAACTCATGCTGCTCAAACCCCAGCACGCCTTGCAATGAAGCCAGCACCGCACGCGGGTCTTTGCTGGGAAAGCTGCCACTGATGCGGCGGGCGGCCAGTTCATCGTTGAGCAGAATGATCCGTCCGGGGTAATAGCGCTGCAGATCGGCGATCACATCGGCCAGGGGTGCCCTGGCGTAGTTGAGCCAACCCTGGCGCCAGGCCAGTTGCGCCTCACTGTCGACAGCGTGCAGCGGCTCGGCGCGGCCGGCGTGATACGCCACTTGTTGGCCCGCGCCCAGCACCTGCTGTTCGGCACCCGCCTGCGCGGTCACCCCGACTCGTCCCGACAGCACGGTCACCTGCGCCCCCTGCGGTTGCAACCGCACCTCGAACTGCGTCCCCAGTACCCGCGCCCGCCCCTGTTCGGCCTCGACCACGAACGGTTCGCCAGTGTGAGTCACCCTGAAAAACGCCGCGCCGCGGCGCACTTCGACGTGCCGCTCGCCGCCGCTGAAATCCACCGCAATCGCACTGTCGGCATCCAGCGTCACCTGCGACTGGTCGGCCAGGGTCACGCTGCGCACCTGACCGGGCGCCGAGACGTAATCGGCGCCGAGGTCGTTGAACCAGCGCGCCGGCTGCCAGCCCGCGCCCATCGAGACCATCAACAGCAGACAAGCGGCCATCGCCAACCCCGCCGACCAGCGCCGCACGCGGGAATAACGGGAGCGCTCCATGGCATCCAGATAACCTTGCAACGCCAGCGCCTCCTCAGCAGCGAGGACTCGCGCCGGCCCCTCACTCAACTCCCAGAGCACCTGGGCCTGGGCATAAGCCTGGGCATGGGCCGGATCGGCCAGCAGCCACTGGCTGAAGGTCGCCTGATCGCCGCTGCTGGGCTGGTCGTGCAACAGGCTCAACCAGGCCAGCGCGGCCTGTTCCTGGGCGGGCGTCGGACTGAGGGGGGTACTGGGGTTCACGGGGCTTTCCCTGGCGTGCGCGGTTGGGGGTCTCGCAGGCTGGCCTTGCAGGCTTCGAGCGCACGCATCATATGTTTTTCCACGGCACTCTGGGAAAGCCCCATGGCCCTGGCGATGTCCGCGTAGGTGCGACCGTGGATGCGATTGAGCAGGAAAATCTGTCGGCTGCGCTCGGGCAGACTGCGCAAGGCCGCCTCTACATGGCGCAGATCATTACCGGCTTCCAGCGCCGCTTGCGGCTCCACGCCGAACTGATCCTGTTGCTCCGGCAACCAGGCCTCACTCAGCCGTCCGCGCGCGTCTTCGCTGCGCAAATGATCGATGGCGATATTGCCGGCACAGCGCAGCAAATACGTGCTGAGCTCTTCCACCTGAACCAGTGGCCGGCGCCAGAAGCGCAGGAACAGGTCCTGCACCAGATCGGCCGCCGTCGCCCGACAGCCCACCCGCCGATTGACCAGCGCCTCCATCTGCGAACGCTGGGACAAAAACACCTGCAGGAAATGCGCCCGGCCACCCGGGTTGTCCGGGCCGTCAGTGGTCTGCGATTCAGGAGGCGTGAGGTTCATTGCAGATTCGACTCGACTACAACAGCGCCAGCGGACTGCCGAGCAGCCCGGCGACCGCCAGAGACAGCGCCAGGCGCGGCCGATACGGCAGCAACCAGACCAGCAGCAGCGCGCTGGCCATCAGCGCTGCACACCAGTCCACCAGCCCCAGGCTCCAGCCGGCCGCCGCTACTGCCGGCCACATCGACAACGCCAACAAGCTCCAACCCAAGGCTTTGAGCAGATGACGCTGGCGCGTAGTCGGTGTGCGTCCCAACAAGTCACGGTGGTGCCGATCCATCGACACACACAGGGCGCTGAAACCGCCGTAACACAGCAACAGGGCGAGCAACATTCAGATCACCTTCTGCGCAAGGGGGACTTTTCGCGCACGCTCGGCACCTTTGGGCGCAAGCGCCGTGGCACGCTGCATTTTCCACGCAGCCCAGGCCAGGAACAGGCCGCTGCCCAGGCACGTCAGGTCAAAGCCGAGCATGGCTCGATCGCCCAGGATCAACGAGATGATCAGGCCATTCGCGGTGGTCAGGGCGTTGAGCAGCGGCACGCCGCAGAACAACAGCGCCGCCAGCGTCAATTGCTCAACCCAGGCAGCGCGCCCCGGACGCAGGGCCGCATGCACCAGGCTCAGCCCCCAGGCGATGAAAAAGCTGTTCACTTCCCATTCGGCGCGCTCGGCAAAGCCCACTGGCAACAGACGGTTGGCCCAGAAGTAAACGGCCACGGCAATCACCAGACCGGACATGCTGGCGATATTCGCCACTTCCACCAGGCGCAACTCAAACGGCATCACCGCGCTTTTTGCATGCTTCAACTGGCGCTTGCCGAGCCAGATCACCAGCCCGGTGCCGATCATCGCGGTGCCGGCCAGGCCACAGATGAAGTACAGCCAGCGCAGAGCCGTACCGGCAAAGTGCCCCAGATGCAGACCGTAAACACTGCCGGCCAGCACCATCGGTGCCGAACGTTGCGGGTCGGCGCCGAGGAACTGGCCGTTGACTCCATCGAAGGCCACCGCGCTGCCAAACTCGTAGGCCACCCGGTCGGCGCTGCTGCGCATGAGATTCACTGTGGCCTTGAGGTCGCCCGGTTGGCTCACGGTCACCAGGCTGACCTGTCCACCGCCCCAATGCGCCTGGGCCTTTTCAATGAACGGCGCCAGCGCCAGCAATTGACCGGGCTGACCCGCCGCCACTGGCGCATCGGTGGACGCCGGAAACAGTTCGCTGAAAAAGCTGTCGGTGTCGCCCTTGTAGGCCACCAGAATGCTCGCCGGCATCACCATGTACATGAAGATCACCAGGCTGCTGTAGGTGATCATCAAGTGAAACGGCAACACCAGTACCCCCACCGCGTTGTGCCCGTCGAGCCAGGAGCGCTGGCCCTTGCGCGGACGGAAGGTGAAGAAGTCCTTGAAGATCTTCTTATGGGTAATGATCCCGGTGATCAGCGCCACCAGCATCAGCATCGCGGCGCTTGTGGCCAACCAGCGTCCCCAGGGATGAGGCATCTGCAACTGGTAGTGGAAGCGGTAAAAGAAATCGCCGGCACGGGTATCGCGGACCTGAATCTCTTCGCCGCTCAGCGGGTCGAGTTGGCGATTCTCCCGTGGGCCACGCCGGCCCTCGTTACCGGGCATCTGCCAGGACACCGACAGCCCCGGATCGCGCGCGCTCGGCAGGCTGATCACCCAACGCCCGGCATCGGCGGCGTGTTGCTGTAGATAGTGCTGGGCCAACGTCAGGCTGGCCTCACTGCTGACCGAGCGCAGCGGCACTTCCGGCTGCATCCAGTGGCTGATCTCGTCCTTGAAATACGACAGGGTACCCGTGAGGAAAATCGCGAACAGAATCCAGCCGAAGATCAAGCCGGTCCAGGTGTGCAGCCAGGCCATTGCCTGACGAAAGCCCTCTTTCATGATTGCCCCAGCCAGTAACCCAAACCGCCGAATGCGGCCAGCACCAGGCCCGGCACCGCCAATCCAAACCAGGCCTGCCAGGCACTGCGACTGGCGAAGCACCAGAGCACCGCGACCAGGTACACCAGGAACGAGGTCATCATGCCGCTGACCACCGCTTCGGCACGGGGCATCGGCAGCCAAAGGCTCAGGCAGATGCTGGCCAGTGCCGCAAGCAGATAGCCGCCAAACAAGGCGGCCAGCACTCGTGAAGTGACAGCCAGGCGATAGGACATGGGAAGGCTTTTCATGTTTCGACCTTGAAACGGAAGGGAATCTGCGCGCGGTCCGTGCCAGCGCAGGGTCAACAGACGGCGATAATAATGATAAATATTCTCATGTGCAAAATACTCCGATGAAAAAGCCCACCGCCTTCGGTCAGCGCTGATTGCCGAATGACAGCATCGCCCTCTACAATGCGAACAATTCTTGTTCTCTAAAGCATCTGCATGTTTGCGGAGTGGTCGCGTTGCCTCCAGCCAATACCGTTGAAAGCCTCTACCACGCCCATCACAACTGGCTCACCGGCTGGTTGCGGCGCAAGCTCGGCTGCCCGCACAACGCCGCCGACCTGGCGCAGGACACCTTCATCCGGGTTCTGACCGCTCGCGAGGCCAGCCCCATCATCGAGCCTCGTGCATTCCTCACTACTGTCGCCAAGCGCGTGCTGTTCAATTACTACCGCCGTCAGGACCTTGAGCGCGCCTATCTCGATGCGCTGGCGCAGATGCCGGAGCAGGTCATTCCCAGCGAAGAAGAAAAAGCGATCATCCTGCAAACCCTGGTCGAACTCGACCAACTGCTCGACGGCCTGCCGCGCCCGGTCAAACGTGCGTTCCTGCTGGCCCAGGTCGATGGCCTGAAGCATCGCGAAATTGCCCAGGAGCTGGGGATTTCCATCGCCACGGTAAAACGCCACCTGACCATGGCAGCCATGCGCTGCTACTTCGCCCAATGATGGCGGGTATAAATAGCGCTGCTGACTTCTCTGCACAGGTCGCCGAGCAGGCGGTCCACTGGCTCCTGGAAATCCAGAACGGCCCCCTCAGCCCGCGCCAACAGCACGCCTTTCAACAGTGGCTGAACGCCCACAGCGAACATCAGCGTGCCTGGGATCATATGCAACGGGTCAATCAGCGCCTGCGTGGCTTATCGTCGCCGTTGGCGCACACGGCCCTCAATGCGCCGAAGTCCGGCAGCCGGCGCCAGGCGCTCAAGTTGCTGCTGATCCTTGGCGCCGGTTGTGCCGCGACCTGGGGCCTGCGCGAGCCGCTGATGCCGATGCTGGCCGACTACCGCAGCCCGATCGGCCAGCGGCGCAAGCTGCAACTGGAAGATGGCAGCCAGTTGCAACTCAACACCAATACTTCGGTGGACGTGCGTAGCGAGGCCGGACAGCGGCTGATTCGCCTGCTCGACGGCGAAATCATGCTGACCGCAAGCAAAAGCCTGCACCTGCAAACCGCCCAGGGCCTGTTACGCAGCGATTCGGCGCGACTGAACGTGCGCCAGCTGCGCAACAGCACCCAGGTAGCGGTATTCGCCGGGCGTGTCGAGCTCACTGCCAACAGCGGTGCTTCGCTGTCGATCGGGCCCAACCAGCAATTGGCATTCACCGACCAGCACTGGGACGCGCCACGCGCCCTGGATGCCAACAGCGGCGCCTGGACCGACGGCATGCTGGTGGCGGCTCACATGCGCCTGGCGGACTTTCTCGACGAGTTGGGCCGCTATCGACGCGGCCAGCTCAACTGCGATCCACAAGTCGCCGACCTGCTGATCTCCGGCAGCTACCCACTGGACGACAGTGAGCGCGTCCTCGAACTGCTGGAAATCAGCCTGCCGGTGAAAGTGCAGCGCTTTACCCGCTACTGGGTGACGGTGCAGGCGCGAGCGTAACCCTCGCCTCGCAACATTATTTTGAATCTGTGTGAGCTGTTTTTCAGATCTGGCGTGACAGAGAAGGAAAGCCACCTTGATTGCCCCTTCTCAGGATCGTCCCCATGTCCACCCCTGCTACTCGCCTGACTCCCCTCGCCCGCTCGTTGCGCCAGCTTGTTCTGGGCGCCAGCCTCAGCTTCGCCGCCCTGCCGATGGCACTGGCCAGTGAGACAAAGGTTTATCAGATCGCCCCGACGTCGCTGGAAAGCGCGCTGAATCAGTTCGGTCGTGAAGCCGGGGTGCTGATCTCATTCGGTTCCCAGGTCACCAGCGGCTTGCAGAGTCAGGGCCTGCGCGGCAGCTATGACGCCGAAAACGGCTTGCACGAACTGCTCGAAGGCACCGGCCTGCAAGCCCGCGCCGAGGGCAATAACGCGTTCAGCCTGCAGCCTGCCGCTGACCCGGTCGCGCCCCAGACTCTGGAGCTCGGTGAGTCGAGTGTGGTCGGCGACTGGCTGGGGGATGCGGCGGCGATCAACGTCTTTGAACACCCCGGTGCGCGGGATGTGGTGCGCCGTGAAGAATTCGAACGCCAGGGCGCGACCCAGGCCCGCGACGTGCTGAACCGCGTCCCCGGCGTCAATGCCCCGGACAACAACGGCACCGGCAGTCACGACATGGCGCTGAACTTCGGCATCCGTGGCCTGAACCCGCGCCTGGCCTCGCGCTCGACGGTACTGATGGACGGCATTCCCGTGCCGTTCGCCCCCTACGGCCAGCCACAACTGTCCTTCGCGCCGATCAGCATGGGCAACATGGACGCGGTGGACGTGGTGCGTGGCGGCGGCGCGGTACGTTATGGCCCGCAGAACGTCGGCGGCATCGTCAACTTCGTGACCCGGGCGATTCCCGACGAACCGACCGTCAAAGGCGGGTTGCAGACCGAGACCAGTCCGTCCTCCAGCCATGATGGCTTCAAAAGCACTGGCAATCTATTGGCCGGCGGTACCGCGGATAACGGCCTGGGCGGCGCGCTCCTGTACTCCGGCACCCGTGGCGGCGACTGGCGCGAGCACAGCGACACGCAAATCGACGACCTGATCCTCAAGGGCAAATACCAGCTCGACGACGCCAACAGCTTCAATGCGATGGCCCAGTACTACGAAGGCAACGCCGACATGCCCGGCGGCCTCAACGTTGCGGACTACGATGCCGATCCGTACCAGTCGACCCGTCCCTACGACAAGTTCTGGGGCCGCCGCACGATGTTCAACGTCGGCTACCGCTATGAGCAGGATCGCCGCGAATTCACCGTCAACAGCTTCTTCACCAAGACCCTGCGCAGCGGTTATCTGGATCAGGGCTCGTTCCTCTCGCTGTCACCCCGCGAGTATTGGGTGCGTGGCCTGGAAACCCGTTTTGCCCAGGGTTTCGACCTTGGCCAGAGCAGCCATGAGGTCGGCGTCGGCTACCGCTACATCAACGAAGCCGGTCACGAACTGCGCTACCGCACGCCGATCAGCGCCAACCAGCAATTGCCCACCACCGACAGCCGCAACGACCGCGATACCCGTGGCGGCACCGAGGCCAATGCATTCTTCGTCGACGACCGCATCGATATCGGCAAGTGGACCATTACCCCGGGCGTGCGCTACGAGATGATCGATTCGCAGCAATCCAACAACCTGACCGATGTGAAGTACAAGGGCGACTACAGCACCACGCTGCCGGCCTTGAATGTGCTGTATCACCTGACCGACGAGTGGAACCTGTACGCCAATACCGAAGGCTCTTTCGGCAGCGTGCAGTACAGCCAGATGCCCAACCGGGTAACCAGCGGCGAAGTGAAACCGGAGAAAGCCCGGACCTGGGAACTCGGCACCCGCTATGACGGCGGCAACCTGCGGGCAGAAATTGGCGCCTTCCTGATCAACTTCGACAACCAGTACGAAAGCAACCAGACCAACGATTCGGTGATTGCCCGTGGCGAGACCCGCCACCAAGGCATCGAGACCAGCGTCAACTATGCGCTTGAGGGCCTCAATCCGGCACTGGCCGGCTTCGATGTCTATGCCACCTACGCCTACGTCGATGCAACCATTCGCGAAGATGGCCCGAACAAGGGCAACCGCGTGCCCTTCTCTTCCAAACACAAGGGCACCCTGGGTGTCGGCTACACCGAAGGTCCGTGGCAGCTGAATGTCGATAGCAGCTTCCAGAGCAATCAGTACGCCGACAACGCCAACACCGGCACCGAAAGCGCCGACGGCAGCACTGGCAAGATCCCCGGCTACATGCTGTTCAGCAGCCGCGCCGCCTACGATTTCGGCCCACAGCTGTCGGATCTGACGGTCGCGGTCGGCGTGAAAAACGTCTTCAACACCCAGTACTTCACGCGCTCGTTCGACGACAACAACAAGGGCAAATACGTGGGTGAGCCGCGTACGGTGTATGTGCAGACGTCCATCGCGTTCTGATCAACTGCCCGCCAGGCACGACGGCGTGCCGGCCACCAACGCGTCGATGGCACAGCGCGTCTTGGCCGGCATATGGGCCGCCGTGGGCCAGATCACATGGATCGGTGACGGCTGCTCACGGTAGCTGGGCAACACGGCTTCCAGTTGTCCACGCAGCACATAGTGCGCCACCAGCCAACTCGGCAATCTGGCCAGGCCCACGCCCGCGATAGCGGCATCGGCCACGGCCTGGAGGTCGTCCATCAGCAGCAGCGAAACCACCCGGGAACGGTGTGGGGTGTTGCTGCGATAGGCGATACCTCGGTGGCCGGCGAGGTCGTCGATCGATTCAATTGGCCCCACACGTTGCAAATACGCCGGCGCAGCCGCCAGGCACACGGACTGCTCACCCAGGCGGCGCGCGCTGAGGCGGTCGGTGTCGGGCAGCGGGCCGATTCGCACGGCCACGTCGAAGCCTTCCTGGGCCAGATCCACCAGCCGGTCGGCGAAGCAAATCTCGATTTCCAGCTCTGGATAACGCGCCATCAAGCCCCACAGTGCGGGCGCCGCGTAGTGATGCCCGAATGCCAGCGGCAAACTCACCCTTAAGCGTCCCCGCGGTTGTTGGCGACCACTTTCCAGGACGGATTGCGCTGCCTCCAGTTCCGCCAGTGCGCGCAGGCAATGTTCGTAATAGACCTGGCCGTCTTCGGTGAGCCGTTGGCGACGGGTCGAACGCTGTAACAGGCACGTGCCAAGCCGCGCCTCCAGCCGCGCCAAACCCTTGCCCACCGCCGAGCGCGTGAGATTGAGCCGTTCGGCGGCCTCGGTCAGGTTGCCGCTTTCGACGATCTGCAGAAAGAGTTCAACGCCATCAAAACGTGGTGTGGCCATGGTGCAATTGTCGCCCTTGAGTCCCCTATGCAAAGAAAACTTATCACGAATAAAGAACCAGGTTCCCGCGAGAATGACTCCCATCGTTTATCCACAGGAGAATCCCATGCCACCCGCCGCCACCTTATCGGGCGCCAGCACACCCAGCACCGCCAGAAACAACCTGGCCCTCACCGCCGTGTGCCTGGTGGCACTGATGTTCGGCCTGGAAATTTCCAGCGTGCCGATCATCCTGCCCACCTTGGAACAGCAACTGGGCACCGGTTTCCAGGACGCCCAATGGATCATGAACGCCTACACCCTGGCCTGCACCAGCGTGCTGATGGCGGCAGGCACATTGGCCGACCGCTTTGGCCGTCGACGCATGCTGGTGTTGTGCCTATGGGTATTTGCCGTGGCTTCGCTGGTGTGTGGGCTGACCGACAGCGCCTCCACATTGATTGTCGCGCGGTTTGTCCAGGGCATTGGCGGTGGGGCGATGATGATTTGTCAGTTCGCCATCCTCTCGCACCTGTTCCGCGACCCGGCAGCGCGGGCGCGGGCATTTGCCATATGGGGCGTGATTGCCGGCGTGGGTCTCGGCTTCGGGCCGATGGTCGGCGCGTTGATCCTGGCCGTGGCGGATTGGCGCTGGGTGTTCCTGGTGCATGTGCCACTGACATTGTTCACCTTGGTACTGCTGCGCGTCAGCGTGGAAGAATCCCGCGACCCGGCCACTCATCGCCTCGATATCGCCGGCATGCTGACGTTGACGCTGTCGGTGTTTGCACTGGTCTACTTCATCACCCAAGGCAGCGAAAATGGCTTTGTAACGGGTTGGGCCGGCCTGGCGCTGGCTGCGTTACTGTTGTTTATCGTGATTGAGCGCCGCAGCGCGCACCCGATGTTCGACTTCGCGGTATTTCGCATCCACCGTTTCAACGGTGCGCTGATGGGCTCGATCGGCATGAACTTCAGCTTCTGGCCTTTCATGATCTACCTGCCGTTGTACTTCCAGGCCGGCCTGGGTTACGACACCCTGACCACTGGCGCGGCCCTGCTTGCCTACACCTTGCCGACCCTGCTGGTTCCGCCGCTGGCCGAGCGCCTCGCCCTGCGCTATGGCGCCGAAGGCGTCATCCCTTTGGGTCTGGGACTGATGGCTATTGGGTTTCTGGCCATGGCCGCCATCAACATGGCCGAACACCCGGATATCAGGCTGATACTGGCTAGCTGCGTGCTGACGGGCGTGGGCCTGGCGCTGACCAACTCGCCCACTACCAACACCACCACGGGCTCGGTGTCCGCCGACCGCGCGGGCATGGCGTCGGGCATCGACCTGAGCGCACGATTAATTACCTTGGCAATCAACATCGCGCTGATGGGCCTGGTGCTGTTGCTGGGCATCAGCCATCAACTGGCTGAGGTGTTGCCTGCGAGCACTGCACTGGACTGGCCGGCCATCAGCCAAAACATTGCAGCGGGTAAGTTGGATTCGCCGGGGCTGGCACTCAACGATGCCCAGGCAGCACTGCGCCATGGCGCCGGTTGGGCGATGTTGTTTGCAGGGTTGGGTGCGTGTGGGCTGGCGCTGCTGAGTCGGTATTTTTTCCGACGCAGCTAAATGAAAGCGGGCCTGCAAATGCAGGCCCGCTTGTAGAGGATGAAAAACCGGTCAGCCGTTGATCACAGCATTTTCGTTTTCCAGGAATTCCTGCTCCAGTGCGTCTTCATTCACTTTGTTGATTGGCTGGTTTTTCCCGGCAGCGCGTGGCTTGCCTTGCAGTCGACCAAACAGATGTTCCAACGCGTGTTCCAGTTTGGTGGCCGCGCTGTCAATCGCCTGTTCCAGGGTATCGCCCTTGGCGGACACCGACAGTGGTTGATGGCCTTTTGGCCGTGCTTCCAGGCGGCAACTTAAATCGTGGGGACCGGGCTTGTCGCCGTTCTCATCCCGCAGGTAGACCTCAACACGGGTCAGATCTTCTTCATAACGTTCGAGCGTGCTCTCAATGGTAGTACGTACCCACTCCTCCAGTCGGATGCTGCTTTCAATATGGTTATCGCTGTTGACTTGGATTTGCATAGTTCATCCCTTATTTCAGCTAGCTCGCGAGAGGTCCGGGGTGGTCTCGAAAAACCCAGTTACCGTGACCTCTTACTTACAGAGTTGGGCAGATCCGGAAACAATTCAACCCCTAAAAAAAGATAAATTTTCGACGGCGAAAAAGCCGGACAAAGGGTAAAAGCGCTGGTAAGGTCGGGAGTTGGGTCGGCTTGTAATACTGCAACAATTGCTCACAACTGCCCCTCACCCAAGGGGTGCAATCCACGAAAGATTTCCGCCTCTTCCACCAGCCAATCATGCACCGCACGCACGCCCGGGTGGCTTAAAGCACCGGGGGCATACAGCAATACGTAGCGTTTGTGATTCGGCACCGCGACCCCGAACGGCACTATCAAAGTGCCACGCTCCAGTTCATCGTTGAGCAAGGTACGCCGGGCAATCGCCACGCCCATGCCGGCAATCGCCGCCTCGATGGTCAGGTGGTTGCGATTGAAGGTGTGCCCACGCCGTACATCGGCACCGTCGAAGCCGATGGCATTCAGATAAAACTCCCACTCCGCGTATTCGTAGCTGCCCCGCCAGGCGGTGATGTCGTGCAACAACGCAAAGTGCCCGAGGTCGGCCGGGCCGTGCAGCGGCGGACGGCCGCGCAACAGGCTCGGCGCGCACACCGGAAAGATCTGCTCATCGAGCAAGGCTGTGGATAACAGGCCAGGGTAGCTGCCGTCGTTCAGGTCAATGGCCAGGTCAAAGTCGCCTTCGTGCAAAGCCACGCTGCTGTCTTCGGCCACCAGGCGCAACTGGATATCCGGGTAACGCTGTTGCAGGCGCGGCAAGCGCGGGGTCAGCCATTTACCGAGGAACGACGGAATCGAGCGCAGACGCAAAATGCCGCTGATCATCCCGGCGTCCAGCCGACGCAATTCGGCGTCGATGCTGCCGTAGGCTTCGCTGACGGTAAGGGCCAGGCGCTGGCCTTCGGCACTCAGTTCTACCCCGCGCGCGCGGCGATGGAACAGGCGAAAACCCAGGCGCTCCTCCAACTGGCGAATCTGCTGGCTCACCGCCCCCGGGGTGATGTGCAGCTCTTCGGCACAGCGAGTGAATGACAGATGCCGCGCCGCGCAGGAAAACACATGCAGCCAAACATAAGTCTGGGCGTGAAATTGACGACTCATCGTTTAGTCCTGCTAAAGCCTGTCTTAGGAAGTTTCGTTGGTCACCGCGGACCATGGTAGGCAGTATCGCCGACATTGCGCTTGTCCTACAAAAAATGGCAGCGATTCCTACTCCATTGCTTGTAAGGCTTTAGCATGGCTATCAGTGTTTTTGATCTCTTCAAAGTCGGCATCGGTCCGTCCAGTTCTCACACCGTCGGCCCGATGCGCGCCGCCGCGACCTTCGTCCAGGCCCTGTTCGACCAGGATTTGGCGGGCCAGGTAAAGCGCGTCGAAGTCCGCCTGTACGGCTCGATGTCTGCCACCGGCGTCGGCCACGCCACCGACCGCGCCAGCGTCATGGGCCTGATGGGTGAATGGCCCGACAGCATCGACCCCACCAGCATCAACCCGCGCATCCAACAGTTGCGCGACAGTGGCGAATTGCTGCTCGGTGGACGCTTGAGCATTGCCTTCGACTGGCAGCGAGATGTCCTGCTGCTCGACGAGAGCCTGCCTTACCACCCCAACGCTATGGCACTGAGTGCTTTTGGCGAAAACGGCCTACTGTTCGAGCAAACCTACTACTCGGTGGGCGGCGGGTTCATCGTCGAAGCCGCCGAAGTCGAAGCGGGTGCGCCGGCTACAGCGGAGGTGCAACTGCCGTACGACTTTTCCAGCGCCGCCGAACTGTTGTCGCTGTGCAAGCAGCACGGCCTGCGGGTGGGCGAACTGATGATGGCCAATGAGCGGGCCTGGCGCAGCGACGCCGAGATCCGCCAGGGTCTGCTGCATATCTGGTCGGTGATGCGCGAGTGCGTAGAGCAAGGCCTGCGCCATGAAGGCATCTTGCCCGGTGGCCTGGATGTGCCACGACGCGCGGCGAAACTGCACCGCAGCCTGCTGGAAATCGGCAAGCCGAACGTCATCAGTTCTACCCTGTCGGCGATGGAGTGGGTGAACCTCTACGCCCTCGCGGTGAACGAAGAAAACGCTGCCGGCGGGCGCATGGTGACTGCGCCGACCAACGGTGCCGCCGGGATCATTCCGGCGGTGCTGCATTACTACATGAAGTTCAACCCAGAGGCGTCGGAGGACGACGTCGTGGCGTTTTTCCTCGGCGCTGCGGCCGTGGGCATCCTGTGCAAAAAGAACGCTTCGATCTCCGGCGCCGAAGTCGGCTGCCAGGGCGAGGTCGGTTCCGCTTGCGCCATGGCCGCTGCCGGCTTGGCCGAGGTCCTCGGCGCCACTCCCGAGCAGTTGGAAAACGCTGCCGAAATCGGCCTGGAACACAACCTCGGCCTGACCTGCGATCCGGTCGGCGGGCTGGTGCAGGTCCCGTGCATCGAGCGCAACGCAATTGCTGCGGTGAAGGCGATCAACGCCACCCAGATGGCCTTGCGCGGCGACGGCAAGCACTTCATTTCCCTCGACCGGGTGATCCGCACCATGCGCGATACCGGCGCCGACATGCACGACAAATACAAAGAAACTTCACGGGGCGGCCTGGCTGTGAGCTGGGTGGAGTGCTGAGGAGCACTGCCTGATTGTCCCTGATAGGTCGGTGTGGTTAAACCGCACCAACCTGTCCCACGTGAGCCCGAGCAACAATAATAACGAGGCCTTTACGATGACCGATGCACGTACACCTGCTGCCGAAAACCCTGCTGTAGATCTGACCCGTACCACCGACATCAGCCACAAAGGCTGGAGCAAGCACGACAGCACCTGGATGCTCGGCCTCTATGGCACGGCCATCGGCGCGGGCACCCTGTTCCTGCCGATCAACGCTGGCGTCGGCGGCTTCTGGCCGTTGCTGATCCTGGCGCTGCTGGCCTTCCCGATGACCTTCTTTGCCCACCGTGGCCTGACCCGTTTTGTGCTGTCCGGACGTTCCGGCGACATCACCGAAGTGGTGGAAGAACACTTTGGCGTCGGCGCCGGCAAGCTGATCACCCTGCTGTACTTCTTTGCGATCTTCCCGATCCTGCTGGTCTACAGCGTAGCGCTGACCAACACCCTCGGCTCCTTCATGGAGCACCAGTTGCACATCACCCCGCCACCACGCGCGGTATTGTCGCTGGCGTTGATCCTTGGTCTGATGGCCATTGTGCGCTGCGGCCAGGGCGTGATCGTCAAGGCCATGAGCGTGCTGGTCTACCCGTTCGTCGCGGCCTTGCTGTTGCTGGCGCTCAGCCTGATCCCCAACTGGAACGGCGCATTCTTCGCCTCCGCCAGTGAGGGCATGGCCATGCCGGTGTTCCTCAAGACCCTGTGGCTGGCGATCCCGGTGATGGTATTCTCGTTCAACCACTCGCCGATCATCTCGGCCTTTGCGGTCGATCAGAAACAACGCTATGGCGCCCAGGCCGAGGCGAAGAGCAGCGGCATCCTCGCGGCTGCCCACGGCATGATGGTGGTGACGGTGATGTTCTTCTGCTTCAGTTGCGTGCTGGCGCTGTCGCCCACCGACCTGGCAGCGGCCAAGGCACAGAACATCTCGATCCTGTCGTACCTGGCCAACCACTTCCAGACCCCGGTCATTGCCTACGCCGCGCCACTGATTGCGTTGGTGGCGATCACCAAGTCTTTCCTCGGCCACTACATCGGTGCCAGCGAAGGCTTCCAGGGCTTGATTGTGAAAAGCTTGCGCGGCCGTGGCCGAGTGGTGTCCAACCGTTGGCTGAACCGGGCCACGGCGCTGTTCATGATTCTGAGCTGCTGGGCCGTGGCGACCTTCAACCCAAGCATCCTGGGCATGATCGAAACCCTCGGTGGGCCGGTGATCGCCTGCCTGCTGTTCCTGATGCCGATGTATGCCATTCGACGCGTGCCAGCTCTGCGCCAGTACTCGGGTCAGGCGTCGAACGTGTTCGTGGTATTGGTCGGACTGATCGCACTGTCTGCGATCATCTATTCCGTGATGCCCTGAAATAGCTCAGTCAACCACCCGCCGCAGGTGCTGCCACGCCTGCGCCTGCGGCAGGTGGCATCCCGGCATGTCCTTTGCTTTGTCCTGTGTGCAGCCCACCAGCCGCCGACGGTCTGGAAAAGCGAACCAATCCCGGCCACGGCCGGTCAATGCATGCACGAGCCAATCAAGCGGTGACGCATCATGGACAATCCTTTCCAACTGATTACCGACGCCTTCGCCGAGGATTATCAGATCAACCTGAGCATCCAGGGACTCGACGGCGGCATCATGCTGACCCTGTCCAACGCCGGCCGGGTGGTTGCCAAGCGCATGATCAGCGCCCAGCAACGCAACGATCCGCAGCGCCTGAAACGGCTGGTGCAAAGCATCCAGTTCGGCATTGCCATCGAGCAAGGCCACAGTGCCATGGCGATCCTCGAAGCCATGACCGACAGTGCCAACCTCGAGTTGCCACCGCCGATCCGCAAGCGCCCGAACGCCCTGTCAGCCCGGCCTTAGAGCTCGCCTTTCTCGACTTCCGGATGTTCCGCCGAACCCGCACCCACCTTGCGCTGCGGGTTTTCGATCTTCACCGACGGGAACTGCGAAGAGGCATAGCGCACCACCAGAATCGCGAACGCCAGCAGCAGGATCCCGCCGCACAAGTAAATGATCCCCACGTCCGGCGGATTGTGGTGCGAGACGTTGGAGATCAGCAGGCGGGTCAATGCGGTGATCGCCACGTAGATCAGAAACCGTACCGGCATGTGGTTGGTCTTGAAGTAAATCCCGACCATCGCCCCCAGTTCCAGGTAGATGAACAACAGCAGAATGTCGTCGATCTTTATGTGGCCCTTCTCGAGCATGCCGAGAAATTCCATCACCGCTGCCCAGGCCGTGACAGCGCCAATGGCGAACAGGGCGAGGTAGTGGAAGGATTCGACGAACAGGTTGCCCAGGGATTCGGCCAGCTCATGCACGTTCTGGCGAAGACGCTCCGCCCAATGGATTTTCACGGTGGTTCTTCCTTAGGTCGATTCGACCGAATAATGCGAGTTGGACGTGACGGTTGTTCTGCATGCAGAAAAAAGGCCAGTGATCATCGATTGAGATGATGGCCGGCGTCGATGAGGCACGTTGCCACTGCCTGACGGCTGACAAACCCCGAAACCGGTCTAGATTAAAAAGCGACTACCCAAAGCGACAAGATTCGCTTATCCTTTTTGCTGTATATAAATACAGTGGTCGCAAAAGACAACTATTGTGAAGGCATATGAGGTGGTAAATGGCCGTCGAAGTGGTATACCGCAGCAGCCGAGATCTGGAGCGCTTGTTCATGGATAAAGCCGAAGCTGACCGTCATGACAAAATGCTCGAGCTGGCCGAATTGCTGGCTGAAGTGCTGCAAAAAGCGGTGCCGTCGCTGACCGAGCAGCAAGTAGAAGAGGCCGGCATCTACATGGCGAAGAACCGCGATGTCTTCGCCAAGGCCTTCAAGAGCCAGCCGGACGCCCTGTCCGAGCTGCTCAGTGCGCCGGCGCCGGTTGAACCCGAGGTCGAAGTGGCTGAACCGGCGACTGAAGACGAGCCTGCCGAACCGGTCAAGGCCATCAAGCCGACCAAGACGGTCAAGGCTGCGAAGTAAACGGCAGTTGATATGAAAAGGCCCTGGCTCATTGAGTCAGGGCCTTTTTCATACACAGGGGTTCAACGGTACAGCAGGCGTTCCGCCAACTCGTCGGCCACTCGAGCCGGGGAGCGTTTTTCCGCCTGGGCGTGGGCGAAGACTTCGGTCAGGCGCGAGCCGATTTTCGACAGGTGCCCGGTGATGCTCGACAACTCGTCTCCGCGATGTTTGAGCACCACATAGATCAGCCCGCCGGAATTGATCACATAGTCAGGCGCGTAGAGAATGCCGCGCCCCTCCAGTTGATCAGCCACGCTGAGGTGGGTCAGTTGATTGTTGGCCGAGCCGGCCACTGCGGCACACCGCAGTTGCGCAACACTGTGGCTGTTGAGCACGCCCCCCAGGCCGCAGGGCGCGAGGATGTCGCAAGGCGTGCTGAGCAGCGCTTCGTTGGCAATCGGGTGCGCTCCCAACTGCTCCATCGCCAACTGCACCTTGCCCGGGTCGATGTCACTGACCAGCAACTCCGCTCCGGCGGCATGCAGTTGCTCGGCCAGGGCAAAACCCACATTGCCCAGGCCCTGGATCGCGACCCGCAAGCCCTCGAGATTATCGCTGCCCAGGCGCGCCATCGCGGTGGCGCGAATACCCGTGAACACGCCCATGGCCGAATGCGGCGATGGATCACCCGAGACGGTGGTGCTGGTGACGTGCTGGGTATGCTGGGCAATGCAGTCCATGTCGGCCACCGAAGTGCCGCTGTCGATTGCCGTGATGTAGCGACCGTCGAGTTGCTCGATACAACGGCCAAACGCTTCAAACAATGCGCTGCGACTTTCGACATGGGCCGGGCGCACGATCACCGCCACCCCGCCGCCCTGGGGCAAGCCGGCCAGGGCCGCCTTGTAACTCATGCCTTGCGCCAGGCGCACAGCATCGGTCACGGCGCTTTCATCGTCGGGATAAGCAAGGTAACGACATCCGCCGAGGGCAGGTCCCAGGCGGCTGCAATGAATGGCGATCACCGCCTTCAACCCGGTTGCCGGGTCAACGCTCAAGTGCAGCGATTCAAGGCGGGTGCTTTGCATGAGAGCGAACATCGTAAGGCTCCCGAATCACTTCCAGTAGTCGCCAGTATAGGCGTGCGGCTGAAAATTGCTGAAGCGCACCGGAATAAGCAAAGGCCGCCGCCAA
This sequence comes from Pseudomonas fluorescens, assembly GCF_019212185.1. NCBI lineage: Bacteria > Pseudomonadati > Pseudomonadota > Gammaproteobacteria > Pseudomonadales > Pseudomonadaceae > Pseudomonas > Pseudomonas fluorescens. The sequence goes on along the minus strand of NZ_CP078138.1, from coordinate 1,189,270 downwards.
CGCTTTGTGACATATCTTCAACGGCGCTGCTTGCGGCACTGGACGAACGCTTGCGACAGGGCTAAAACGAGGCATTCACCGGAGATTTCGATGAAGCCGCGCCAAGCCTTTTTCGCCTGCCTGCAACACTCGCCACCGGCGCTCTTCGAGGCGGCGCTGTGGATTGCTGTCGAGCACGATACCGAGGTCAGGCCAGAGGCCGTGCTCGCACAATTCAAGGAACTTGAGCAGCGTGTCAGCAGTGGCCTGCCGATGTTGCCGGTCAACGAGTTGGGACAGCCGTTGCTGCGTCGGCTCAACGACCTGGGTTATCAACAGGACGAAGCGACACCGTTGCGCCCGCAGGCGGCGCTGCTGAACAAGGTACTGGAACGACGGCGAGGACAGCCGTTGGCCCTGGGTCTGATTACTCTGGAACTGGCGCGGCGCCTGGAAATTCCCATGGTCGGGGTGAATTTCCCCGGCCACTTTCTGCTGCGCGTACCGGGCGCCGACCATCTGCTCGACCCCTGCGGCGGTCGCCGCTTGTATCCTGCTGATTGCCGCGAACTGCTGCATCGCCAGTACGGCGCACAGATGTCACTCAACGCCGAACATCTGCAGACCAGCGAACCGCTGCAGATGCTCCAGCGCCTGTCCCGCAACCTGCGCCAGTTACACCTGGCCAACGACGACTGCATCGGCGCCTTGATCGATGCCGAGCGAGTCCTTGAACTGGGCAATGGCAGCGCCAGCGACTATCTCGCCCGCGCCAGCATTTACCAGCGGCTGGAGTGCCCCAATGCCGAACGCTTCGACCTGGAGCACGCCCTGCTGCTCAGTGACGATCCGATCCAGCGCATACGCCTGACCGAACGCCTGGGCCATTTGCCGCCCAACTCGATCGTCCACTGAGGTTCACGGCGTATCCGGCTGATTGCCCGGATGCGCCTTGACGAACGCTGGATGCTCCGCCGCCAGCGCTGCTACCCGACGAATTCGTGGATAGGCCTGCAGATCGACGTTGAAGCGCTCAGCTGCATAAAGCTGCGGTATCAGATAGACATCCGCCAGCCCGGGCGCGCTGCCGAAGCAGTAGCCCTCGTCACGAATAAGCTGCTCGACCGCCGCCAGCCCCTGGCTGATCCAGTGCCCGATCCACTGCACCACCTGGGTTTCGTCATGACCCAACTGGCGCAACTGATTGAGCACGCTGACGTTGTGCAGCGGATGGATGTCGCAACCGATCAACGCCGCCACGGCCCGCTCATGGGCACGCTGGGCGAGGTCCTCGGCGAGCAGCGGCACCTGTGGATAACGTTCTTCCAGGTACTCGATGATCGCCGGCGACTGGATCAGCAACTCGCCGTCGTCGGTGCGCAGGGCCGGCACCCGGCCTTGTGGATTGATCTGCAGGTACGCCGGCTGACGGTGTTCGCCGCCGGCCGGAGCAATCAGATTGACTGGCAGTGCCTGGTAATCCAGGCCCTTGAGTGCCAGGGCAATCCGCACCCGAAACGACGAGGTCGAGCGGTAGTAGGTAAAGAGTTCCATGCCCCTGCCCCCTTAGCGTGCCGGCAGAATCTTGCCACGGCACTCGCCGAAGCCGATGGAGGCGAACCCCTCGCGGCTGCAACGGGCGCGCAGGATGATTTCATCGCCATCTTCAAGGAACTTGCGTACTTCGCCGGACGCCAGTTCGATCGGCTTTTTCCCGCCTTCGGTGATTTCCAGCAGGCTGCCGAACTGACCATTCTCGGGGCCGGACAAGGTGCCCGAACCGAACAGATCGCCGGCCTGCAACTGGCAGCCGTTGACGCTGTGGTGCGCGACCATCTGCGCCACGGTCCAGTACATGTGTTGGGTGTTGCTCAGGGTCAGGCGGTGGGCCGGCAGGTTCTGCTCGCGCATGGTTTCGGTGAGCAGCAACACTTCCAGCTCGATGTCGAAGGCACCGGCGGCCTGGTCACGCGTGTCCAGCAGGTACGGCAGCGGCTGCGGATCGCCCTGCGGACGCGGCGGTTGTGCACGGCGGAACGGCTCCAGGGCTTCGGCGGTCACGACCCAGGGCGAGATGCTGGTGATGAAGCTTTTCGACAGGAACGGCCCCAGTGGCTGGTATTCCCAGGCCTGAATGTCACGCGCCGACCAGTCGTTGAGCAGGCAGTAACCGGCAATGTGTTCAGCCGCATCGCCAATGGCGATCGAGTCGCCCATGGCGTTGCCCTGGCCGATCCAGATGCCCAGCTCCAGTTCGTAGTCCAGACGCGCGCAAGGGCCGAAACTTGGCTCGGTCTGGCCAGCCGGCAGGGTCTGGCCTTTCGGGCGGCGCACTTCGGTGCCCGATGGGCGAATGGTCGAGGCGCGGCCGTGGTAGCCGATCGGCACATATTTGTAGTTCGGCAGCAGCGGGTTGTCCGGACGGAACAGTTTGCCGACGTTCTGCGCGTGCTCGATGCCGACGTAGAAGTCGGTGTAGTCGTTGATGCGGGCCGGCAGGTGCATCTGGCAATTGGCCGCCAACGGCAGCAGTTTCGCGCCCTGGGCTTCGAGCTTGCCGTGCAGGCTGCTGCCTTCGGCCAGCAGTTCCAGCAGACGCTCGCGCAGGGCCACGCGGGCGCTGCGGCCGAGCTCGAAGAAGGCGTTCAACTGGCCGCCACGGGTGGCTTCCACGGCAGTGCGGGCCGCGCCTTCAAACAGGCCGGCCGCCAGCGCCGCCTCGAGGTCGAAGATGTGCTCGCCAATCGCTACGCCGCTGCGCGGGGCCGAACCCTGGGTGCTGAACACGCCCAGCGGCAGGTTCTGCAGGGGGAAATCGGCGTGGCCGTTGGCGGAGGCAACCCAGCTACGAGTGGGGGTGATCTGGGTCATGGGTTATCTCCGATTCGGGTTGAAAGTGGCGGGCAGCGAAGCCCAGCAAGCGTCATAAGTGTTTTGCAATTGAGGGCAGTCCAGGGCGAAGCGCGTTGGGCGCAGCACCTGGCTGGTCTCGAACATGAAGGCCATGGTGTTATCGATCTTGGCCGGTGCCAGCTCGGCGTTGATCGCCTTGGTGCAGGTCTCGCCATCCGGGCCATGGGCGCTCATGCAGCTGTGCAGCGAGGCGCCGCCGGGCAGGAAGCCTTCGGCCTTGGCGTCGTATTCGCCACGGATCAAGCCCATGAATTCATTCATCAGGTTGCGGTGGAACCACGGTGGACGGAAGGTGTTCTCGGCCACCATCCAGCGCGGCGGGAAGATCACGAAGTCGAGGTTGGCCAGGCCATGCACGCTGGTCGGCGAGGTCAGCACGGTGAAGATCGATGGATCCGGGTGATCGAAGCTGACGGTGCCGATGGTGTTGAAGCGACGCAGGTCATATTTGTACGGCACGTTGTTGCCGTGCCAGGCGACCACGTTCAGCGGCGAATGGTCCAGCTCGCAGGCCCACAATTCACCGAGGAATTTCTGCACCAGGGTGGTCGGTTGCTGCAGGTTTTCGTAGTGCGCGACTGGCGTCAGGAAGTCCCGCGGATTGGCCAGGCCGTTACTGCCAATCGGCCCCAGGTCCGGCAGGCGCAGTGGCGCGCCATGGTTTTCCGCGAGGTAGCCACGGGCCTGCGGGTCGAGCAATTCGATGCGGAATTTCAAGCCTCGGGGCAGCACGGCGATTTCCAGCGGCTCCAGCTCCAGAACCCCCAGTTCAGTGGCGATACGCAGGCGCCCCAGTTGCGGCACCAGCAACCACTCGCCATCGGCGTTGAAGAACACGCGCTCCATCGAGCGGTTGGCAGCGTAGTGATAAATGCTGATCCCGGACGGTTTTTCCGCGCCCGAGTTGGCCGCCATGCTCACTAGGCCATCGATGAAATCGGTCGGCTCGCCAGGGATATCCAACGGGTTCCAGCGCAGGCGATTGGGCGTGACTTCGCCCAGCGGGCCACCGGCCAACTGACGCTCCAGCTTGACGAACGCCGGGTGGTTGGCCGACGGCTGGATGCGGTACATCCAGGTGCGCCGTGCTTCGCTGCGGACCATGGTGAACGCGGTGCCAGAGAACAGCTCGGTGTACAGACCGTATGGGGCTTTCTGCGGCGAGTTCTGGCCGACCGGCAATGCACCGGGCAAGGCCTCGCTGCTGAATTCGTTGCCGAAGCCTGACTGATAGGCCAGCGCTGGCGTCGTTGAATCGGGGTTCATGGAGCCTCCTGAACAGGGAGAGGACCGTGGCCTTCGCGCCCACTGATCAGGGTTTCGGCACGTCCCGGTTATTTTTGTCGTAATCCAATTACGCATAACGTAATTTGATTGGTATTGACCGTCAAGCTATAAAGACGCCCATTCATCTGCAGACATGACCGAACCATGGAAAAGCCGCGCCCTACCGCCGACAGCACCGGCAAACAGAAAGTCCGCTCGGCCGAGGTCGGCACCGACATCCTCAAGGCGCTTGCCGAGTTGTCACCGTCGACCTCGCTGTCGCGCCTGGCCGAACATGTGCAGATGCCCGCGAGCAAGGTCCACCGCTACCTGCAGGCGCTGATTGCCAGCGGCTTTGCCGAGCAGAACGCGGCGACCAACCACTACGGCCTCGGTCGTGAGGCGTTGCGCGTCGGCCTGGCTGCGCTGAACAGCATGGACGTGCTGAAAGTCGCCACCCTGCCCCTCTCGGAGTTGCGCGACGAACTGAATGAAACCTGCTTCCTTGCGGTCTGGGGCAATCAGGGCGCCACCGTGGTGCACATCGAACCGGCGGTGCGCGCCGTGACGGTGGTCACTCAGTTGGGCTCGGTGCTGCCACTGCTCAGCTCATCCACCGGACTGGTGTTCGGCGCCTACCTGCCGCATCGCGAAACCGACGAACTGCGGGAACAGGAAGTCGCCGCTTCAGCGCCCCATCCATTGGCCAGTGCACAGGCCTACGCGAGCCTGTGTGAACAGATTCGTGAACGCGGCCTGCACCATGTGCATGGTTTGCTGATGCCCGGCGTGGATGCGCTGTCGGCGCCGGTGTTCAACGCCGTCGGACAGATCGCTGCAGTGCTGACCATCGTCGGCCCGGCCTCGTTGTTTCACGCCGACGAAAACGGTCCGGCAGCCCGGCGCCTGCTGGCGGCGGCCCGGGCAGTGAGCTGGCGCATGGGCCACGACGGCATCGCCAGCCAGGGCTGATCTCAGGCGAAGAACCCGAGCGCCTTGGCCTTGGCCACCGCCTGGGTACGCCGCTCCACCGCGAGCTTGCCGTTGATGCGCCGGGCGTGGGTCTTGACGGTATGCAGGGAAATGAACAAGTGCTCGGCGATCTGCAGATTGGAGTTGCCCTGGGCAATCAACTGCAGCACCTCCATCTCGCGCTGACTCAGCGGGTTGTCGCCGCGACAGGCCTGGTTCGATGCCGGCACCGGCTGAACGGCCGCGAATAAACCCGGCACTTGCCGCTGCAAGGCGTTCAGCGGTTGCTGCAGGTGACAGCGCTCGGCCAGTTGTCGAGCCTCCTGCAACGCTTGCCGTGCCTCAAGTGGACGCTCCAGCAGCCAGGTCACCTGCGCGATGATCAGCAGCAATTCCACCTCCAGCCCGAGCATTGCCGATTGCCGGGCTTCTTGCAGCAGCGTCTGAAGCTGGGCCAAAGGTTGGCTCGCCTGCTTGAGCTGCACCTCGGCCAACACCCGCAGATAGCGCAGGCGCGGGATCAGTTCGAGAGTCGCCGGCGGGGCTTGCCGGGCCTGTGCCCCGTGGAAGTGACGCAGCACTCGGGTCAGCGCCTCGAGGGCCAGTTCGGCACGCCCTTGCTGCAGCCAGAAGTCGCTGCTGACCTGTAACAGGACGCCACGGTAGACCGTTTCGGGAATATGCCGGCGCTGCATCATCCGCTCGGCATCACGCAGGTAAACGAAAGCCTGGGCGAAATCGCTGCGATTGGCCGCAACTTCTGCCAGCCCCAGATAGCCGTACAGCACCCGCTTGTCATGGCTGCGCAGACACTCTTGAAGTCCCGCCTCGAAAAACTCGGCGGCCTCGTCGTCCTGCCCCAGACTCAAGGCCAACCGGCCGCGGCGCAGGGCGATCCGTCCCAGCAGCGGCGTCGCTGAACCGGCCTGGCGGGCCAGCAACTGCTGGATCCCATCCAGCAGGTTTTGCGCTCGATGGGGGGCACCACGCTGCTCGAGGATTTGCGCGTGGTCGAGCTCCAGCAGCCCTTCGAACAACAACGCCCCCTGGGCGCGCGCCAGGCACAGTGCATCCCGGTTCAAGCCTTGGGCAACCTCCAGTTCGCCACACAGCAAGGCTTGTTGAGTCAGCCCCGACAAACACAGCAAGCGCGCCGGCCAGGCGTGAGTCGGCAACGCCTCCAGCGCCTCGATGAAGTGCTCACGCGCCGGCGCCATCCGCCCTTGCAGGTGCAGCAGCCAGCCCTGTTGCGCCTGCCAGCGTGCAACCAGTTCGTGCTGGGTATCAGCCGTGGGTTGCGGGGAAAATCGGGCCATGTGCTCGATGCACGCCGCGGCTTCCTCGAAGCGTCCGGCAAACAACAAGGCGGCGGTCACCAGGCCGATCAGGTGGGCACTGCACAGCAACAGATCGGCGCCCTGCTGTTCGTACAGATGCAACAGCAGGACAGCGTTGCGCTGCTCGAATAGCTGCTCGAAGCCGAAATGCTGCAGCAGACTGATCGCCATCTCGAACGCTTCGGCCTGCAGCGCCTGGTCGAACGCTGCCTGCCAATCCTGCTGGGCGACGAACCACTGGCAAGCCCGTCGATGCCAGGAGCGTCCGGCTTCCCAACCATCGTCGCGGACCAGTTGCGCCAGTGGCGGGAATACTTGCAACCAGTCATCCGATTGCTCCCAGGGTTCGATGAAACACCCCCGTTCCTGCAAGGCGCGCAGCCATTGCCCGCCCTCGCCCGCGCCGAACAAGTGCTCGCACAGGCCCAGGTTGAATCGCGGCAGGTGCGCCAGCACGCGCCAGGCCTGGGCCAGTTCCGGCGACAGACTGCTGAACAATTCATGGTGCAGATAATCGAGCATGATTGCCGAGCGACCGCTCTTCAGTTCATCGGCACTGCGGCCATTGCTGTCCTGCAAGGCCACCCTGACGCACGCGCACCAGCCACCGCTGCGCTGGAAGATCCGCTCGCAGGCATTGGCACACAGGTCATGGGGCAGTTGCGCGATCAACTGCTGGATCTCGCCACGATTGAAGGCCAGCTCGCTCGCCGCCCCCTCGTACAAGTCGTCGTCGAGCAACAGGCGGGGCCAATTGCAGTGTGGTCGCCGCCGACCAGCCAGCCACCAGGTGAGCGCCGGGCTGCTGGCGCTCAACAGGCGATCGAGCAAGGCGTCCAGTTCAGGTGCCGGAACTCGGCAGTAGTCGTCGATAAACAACCAGGCCGGGGTCGTCAGCTGCGCCAGGCTGGCCAGCAACTGTACTTCGTCCTGTGCCTCCAGCCCCAGCGTCTGGGCCAGCGCGCTACACAATTGCTCCGGACTTTGCGCAATGCCATGCAGCGCCAGCCAGAGCACCGTGCACCCTGCGGGAGCTTGCGCCAGGCACTCGGCGAACAGCGCGCTCTTGCCGCTGCCTGCCGGGGCACAGAGTAATTTCACCCGCGCCGACGAGTTCAGCAGCGGCTGCGCCAGGCGCGCGCGATTGACGTGCAAGGCCGACAAACGTGGCACCGATCCCGGGCGATCCAGACAGCGTGTCATGGCAGTCATTGCAGCGGACCTTTTTATAGTTGTGCCGCCACCCTAGCCCTCAACCGTGGCCTTGTTGAGAAAGATTCAGCAGGCTGATCGAGTGCCATAAAAAATGGCGACCGGTGGGTCGCCATTTGTCCTGCCAGCCACGTGAGCGATGCCACTGTTGAATCTGTGGGAGCAGCCCGGGCGGCGCTCCCACAGGGGTTTAAAGCTAGCCACAAATATCCCGGCCTGAACCGGGAACACGAGGCTTAACGCACCCCCTCCGCCCGCAGCGCCGCCGGCGTGTAATCCGCAGCCCTGGCCTCGAAGCCGTATATGAAACTGCGCTTCTCTTCGTTTTTCATCCCCAGGGCGATGTAGCGGCCGGCAATGATGTCGTACAGCGCTTCCAGGGTGTAGGCCGGGTTCTGGTGGTCGTAGTAGAACTGCGCGTGACCTTCGGCGACGCGCCACAGTTGCCCGCGCCCGTCGTAGTGATCGGCCAGCGCCACTTGCCAGCTGTCCTCGTCGAGGTACATGTGCCGCTTGGCATAGATGTGCCGCTCGCTCGGCTTGACCGTGCCAATCACTTCCCAGACCCGGTGCAGTTCATAGCGGGTCAGGTCCTGGTTGATGTGCCCGGCCTTGACCACGTCGTCGTACTTCAGGCTCGGCGAATCGAGCTTGTAGCTGTTGTACGGGATGTACATTTCCTTCTTGCCGATCAGCTTCCAGTCATAGCGATCCGGCGCACCGGAAAACATGTCGAAGTTGTCTGAGGTGCGCAGTCCGTCCGCCGCCGTGCCCGGCCCGTCATAGGCCACTTGTGGCGCGCGACGCACCCGGCGTTGGCCGGCGTTGTAGATCCAGGCCAGGCGCGGTTCCTTGACCTGGTCAAGGGTCTCATGGACCAGCAGCACATTACCGGCCAGGCGCGCCGGGGCGGTCACCGACTGCTTGAAGAAGGTCAGTACGTTGGCGGCTTTTTCCGGATCCAGGTCCTTGATCAGTTGCGGCACGGCGATTTCTTCTTCGAAGCGGATCGGCGTGTAGGCGCCGTTAGTCTGCGGGGTCACCTGGGTGATGATGCGCTTGAGGTTGCCGCCGTGATAACGGGTGATGTGGTTCCACAACACCTCGACGCCGTTCTTCGGAATCGGGAAGGCGTAGTAGCGATTGCCGGTGAAGTTGGCCAGGCCGTTACCGTCGTTGATGCTGGTTACATTCAGCGCGCTGCGCTTGGCCGACTCGTAGATTTCCGGCGGCAGCGCCACACTGCGGTGAGTCGGGTAGACCGGGATTTTGTAGGTCTCGGGGTAGCGCTTGAACATCGCCACCTGGCCCTCGGAAAGCTTGTCCTTGTATTGGTTGACGTTGGCCGCGGTGATGGTAAACAGGGGTTTCTCGCTGGCGAACGGATCGGCGAGGAAGCCCTTGCTGTCCACCGCCCCGGCATTTTTCGGCAGACCACCCGTCCAGGCCGGGATCGAGCCGTCAGCGTTGCCGGCCTTTTCCGCACCCAGTGGGGTCAGGCTGGTGCCGAGCTTGTTGGCTTCTTCCGGCGACACTGCCGCCATCACGTTGGCCGCCAGCAGGGTCAAGGCCAGGGCACCGCATTGCAGAATCATCTTGCGCATAAGGTCATCCTTTTCAGCCAGATCAGAAGTTCACGCCGAAGCTCAGGGCCAGGAAATCGCGGTCTTCAAGGGTGTTGTAGTCGCCACCAAAAAAGTCGGTGTAGCTGAGGCTCGCGGTGTAGGTGTTGCGGTAGTCGGCATCGACGCCGACGCTGACCGCCTTGGAGCCTTCGTTGAACAAACCGTTGGGGCCATAACCGGCGACGTCGTGGGACGAGGACAGGTTGGGCTTGAGGTTGATCCCGCCGATCACGTTGGCGTAATCGAGGATCGCCCGGGCGCGGTAGCCCCAGGAGGTGGAGGTCACGAAGCCATCGGTGTCGCCACCAAAACCGTACTGGCCGTAAACCGAGTCACGCCCGTAACGCAGTTTGCTGCGCGACTCCAGACCACCGACCCGCACCACCGCCGCCTCACCCACCAGGGTCAGGCGCTGGGCACCCATGACCTGGTCGAAAAAGTGCGTCAGGGTGCTTTGCACCTGGGTCACTTCCTTGCGGCGGTAGCCCTTGTTGTCGGCTCCTGGCGTGGTGCTGATCGGCGACAAGGCGCCGCCGGCAATCGGGTTGAGCAGGGCCAGAGTCAAGTCATTGGTGCTGACCTGAACCGGGGCATTGGGCCGGTAGCTGATTTCACCGGTCCAGGCGGTGCCGGTGGGCAAGGTGGTGGAGAAGCTCGCGCCATACAGGCGAATGTCCTCCGGGTAGTCGAGGTAGTACTGGCCGCGACCGAGCATCACGCTCTGCGCCAGCGCCGAGCCGGTGCCGGGGGCAATCGCGTTGGCCGTGCCGACGATGCCAGGCAACGCCGAGAGCGTCGACAGCCCTGCGGTCACCGTGCCGACCGTGGGCGTACGACTGTGGTAATTCATGAAGTACAGGCCGTACTCGGTGTCATCGCCAAGCCAGCGCAACGCGGTGCCCCACTGCCCCGAATCGCGCGCGTCACGGTCGCCACCACGGGGTACCACCACGCCTTCCGAGGTCACTTCGAAACCCTGGCCAAAGGCTGCGGCAATCGGCTGCAGCGGACGGATCGCCGGGCTGGCGACCGTGTAATTGTTGACGCAGCCGTCGGCGACCACGTCGTTGCCGAAGAAGGTCCCACAGTTATCCACAACGGTCTGGTCCCACTCCAACTGATAGAAGCCCTCGACCGTCAAGCGGTCAGTCAGGCTCTGGGTGGCGAACAGCATGTTGACCGGAATCAGGCCTTCCTTGATCTCGGAGCCCGGACGGCGGAACGCGGACACGTCTATCGGGTTGATGCTGTTGATCGAGTTGCCGATGAAGGTACTTTCCCCCCAACTGACCACTTGCTTGCCGGCGCGCACGGTGCCTGGCAGGTCGGCAATCGAGTAGTTGTGATAAACGAACGCGTCGAGGATCTGCCCACCGGAAGATTTCGCGCCTTCCTTGCGATTGTGGTCGCTGATGTCTTTGAATGGCCGGCTCTCGTCCTTGAGTTCGAAGTCGTACCAGTATTTGCCGCGGACAAATACACCGCTGTCGCCGTACTTCAGTTGCAGGTCATGGACCCCCTTGAAGATCTTCGAAAAAGTTTCACCCTTGCTGAAGTTCAGGCGGCCGTCGTCACCCGTCGATGACTGCCCGGAGCCGCCGTTGACCGTGCCCACCAGCGCGTTGTCGGCGTCGCGCATGCCCCAGCTCGCGCCGATCGACAGCGAGGAGTCGAACGTGCCCTCGATTTCCCCCAGATTGAAATCAACCGCCTGCGCCTGGGCGCAGAAGCCCAAGGCCACCGCCACGGCGAGCGCGTGCGGCGTGAAGATGGCGCGCATTGTTGTTTTTGTCATGCGTCTTCCCCGGTGAGTGACTGAAGGCCACACCCTACTGCCGCCCATCAGGGTCGATAAGCGCACCAAGGAGGTATTCGCGGTGTCGCTCCAAAGAGTGAATGCCCGTAGCGGGCGTGGCTTTGCGCCGGGTATGGATTGGCTGGATGGAGGGGCATCAATCAAACCGATGATCCGGCCGACTGTTGCCGATGACGTAACAGTGCATGTCGCGAATCGCTATTTTTCCTTTGGCGATAAGGACTTAAGCTTTACTGGTGGTCGCGGCAAGTTGCCCCGCCAGCCGATTTCGATGGGTTGCACGCTGATTGTTCAATTCGTCTCCCGCTGTTCACTGACGTTGATTTGTAGCTCCTTGATCCAACGTCTTACTTTGGCCGCTGCCTGTGCAGCGGCCTTTTTTATGGAAAAATTTACTCAGTTACGCGGCGATGTTGTCCTACATAACTTGCAGAAAGACACGACAACTCAATACTGACCGGGTTGCTACCTTCCGATAGTTGGTGACGTGCCACTCACCACTCAACTAACGAAAGGGAATTCAACCATGTTCGCAATCAACGCTCAGTATCGTGCCAAGGCCGTCAATCAACGTATCCGCTTCCTGGTCTTCCATTACACCGCCGCCAACTTTTCCAGTTCGATCATCGCCCTCACCGGCCCTGCCGTCAGCGCTCACTATCTGATTCCGGACACCGGAGACGATAGCTATCGGCAAGCCGGATTTCGTGACCTGGAAATTTTCAAACTGGCTGATGAACAACAACGCACCTGGCATGCCGGCGTCAGCCAGTGGGCTGGACGCAGTAATCTCAACGACACGTCCATTGGTATCGAGATCGTCAATGTGGCCATCGACAATGGCGGCCAATTTACCTTCCCGCGCTATGAACCCAATCAGATCGCCGCCATCGAGCAACTGGCGAAGGACATTCTCAAACGCTACCCGGACATCGGCCCACGCAACGTCGTCGGCCACTCGGACATTTCCATCGGGCGTAAAAGTGACCCCGGCGCCGCCTTCCCCTGGCATGCGCTGTACCTCAAGGGCATCGGTGCCTGGTTCGACGACGCCTGCCGCGACCGCTACCTGGCGCAATACCGGCAATCCGGCTTGCCGGATCGAGCGACTTTGCTCAAGCGCTTCAAGGACTATGGCTATGACACGTCAGGGGCGACTACCGAGGCTGGGTTCAAACAGTTGGTGCGCGGGTTTCAATTGCACTTTCGCGCGGAGAAATATGACGGGGTAATGGATGCGGAAACGGCGGCGCGTCTGGAGGCGTTGGTGAGCAAATACGTGAGTTGAGCACGACGCACTATTTGCCGCAAAAAAACAAACTTAATCACTGCAAACTCAGTGATTAAGTTTTAGTTATATTCAGCAAAACCTATTGTAAGAACCCGCGAACAAATTACGAAATATCTCTAACCATTCCCGAAAACATACGAAATTCATTGATATTTCGCACAACTCTCTGCGCCCAAGCAACATGAAATTCTCTGTAACCTTAAAAACGAAAAAGCCGCCCCACTAAACCGTGACTGAGCACACCGCAAATAGCTCGAACGAGAGAAATGAATACATGAGTTATCAACAAGGAACGTTGTATCTGCCCGCTACTTATATCGGAGCCCAACCCTCCCCGGGCAAGGATGAAATAGGGGGAGGCTTCGGCAACAACTCTGGCCCCAGATTTTCGCCGTCGCCAGGCGCCATGGAACCTCTCCACAAGCATCTGACGAAGCTGACAGCTGACGCACTGGATGCAACGGTTGAAACGGTCCTTCAGGAGCACGAGGTCAAACTCCAAACCCTCGCCCAAACAATCGAAGATGACCTTGCGGCGGTTCGCACCGAAGGCACAACCCACCCCTTGCCTCCCGTTCAAGCGATTCAACGGGAGCTACAGGTTCGCAATACCCTGCTGCTGCGCAAAACCGCCGAATACCACGTTCAAACCGCCCTTGCCAACGCGTTTTACGGCGCAGACCCTATAGGTCGAACGGACTTTTTCGCCAAAGCCAAAAGATTCGCCGCTGTACAGACACCTAATGGACAAGCTGTCGAGCAATGGACTCGATCGTACAAAGCAGCATGGTCAGCACGCCTGCTTCAAGAAACCATCCAACGTTTGAATCAGCAGCAGATTGCGGTACAGAACTTTCTTGCAGCCGTACAAACGGACGAACAGGCGCGACTGATTTCGGAGCAGGAAGCTCAACGGGTGGCTGCGGAGTTGGCGCGTATGGCAGCAGAGGCTGAAGCACGGCGCATCGTCGTTGAACAGCAGGTGGCCAACGAACAGCGCCTTGCCGCTGAACAGGCAGAAGCCCAAGCCCGGGAGCAAGCTCGACTTGCAGCGCTGGCAGAGACTCAGCGACTGGCCAACGAACAGGCCGAATTAGCCGCTGCAGCCGCCGCGCAGCAGTTAGCCGCAGAACAGGCTCGCCTTGAACTGCTGGCACAAGCGCAACGCCAAGCCGAGACACTGCGCCTGGAAAGAGAGCATCAGGAAGCGCAAAAACGCCTACAGGAGCAGACTCATCAGCAATCACCCACCTTCGCTCAATCGGGCGCGATGTCGGCAGTGGGTCCGGTTTTTACCACCACGGCAGGCAGCGTCCTTGCCAACCCTGTTACGACCCTCGCACTGCAAAATGCACTGCGCACCGCAGTGTCCGGTGCACTCACCGCACTTGCCACCTCGGCAACGCCGATTATCGCCGGCTTCGCCGCACTCCTCGCGCCTTCGCCATTGGGTAATAGCGACCTTTACTCGCTGAGTGTTCCGCTGTCCGACCTGAACCCCGGACTGCCCAACAACCTGCACGAAGCTGCGGCAGCTCAAGGGCACATCACATTGAAGGTGGCACTGGGTTCGAGCACAACGGGCAATCAAACCCAGTTCGTTGTCGCGACTACCGACGGTGTATCCGTGCCTGCCGATGTGCCGGTGCGACTTGCGCAGTTTGATTCGGAGAAAAACCTCTACGTTTCGACCGGTACCGGTCCGCAGTCCATCACGCTGACCTGGACACCTCTGGTCGACGTGCCGGGGGTAGTGACTGCCTTTCCTGTCGCCGAAACAGACCCGCAGATTTACCAAGGCGCCATCGCCACCCCGGCACAAGGACAGGTCGATGAGTTCCCGCAACTGGATCTATACAACTTCGGCGGATTCATCACCGTATTCCCAAGCGATTCCGGTATCCCGCCGATCTACACAATGTTCAGGGACCGACGGAACGAGCCGGGTGTCGCAAGCGGCAGTGGACAGGAGGTGTCCGGCGCATGGTTGGGAACAGCATCACAGCCGGCAGGCGCGGCGGTGCCATCGCAGATTGCAGCTCAGCTAAAAGGGCGGGAGTTCAAAACGTTTCGGGCTTTTCGAGAGGCTTTTTGGAAAGCGATAGCTGAAGATGCATTACTGAGAGACCAATTTACTAGGCTTAACAAAATCGGTATGAGTGAGGGGCACTCTCCTTTTGCCCCTCCGTCTGAGCAAGTGGGAAGGCGGACAAAATTCGAGATCCATCACGTCGAACAGATCAGTGGAGGGGGCCAGGTTTACGATATGGACAATCTTCGCCTGCTAACACCCAAGCAGCACATCGAAACCCACTCAAACAAGGGAGGGCAGTGAAATGCAATTCAAACAGAAACTTGAAGAGTACACAGAAGCCGAATACCTGGGCCTTATAGAACGCTTGTTCCAGGGGGGCTTTTCGTCCGAAGAAGAGCGCGACTCATTTGTTGAAAACATCGCGAGAACTTCCGAGCACCCTTACGGAAACGGCGTTTTGTACTACCCGGAAGAAGGCGTAGAAGACAGTCCCGCCGGCGTACTCAACGCGATAAAAACCTGGCGTGCAGCCAACAACAAACCGGGCTTCAAAGCCGACGATCTATCGTAAAAAACATCGAGCGCAAGCCCTCCCTTGCGCTCGATCCAGGCCCCCGCTTACAACGCATACTTCTGCAAATTACCCATCATCTCTTTCAACGCTTCAATGTTGTCCTTTGGATGCGCCGCGCCCTCAAAGTCGCAGATCTGTTGCCAGTGGGCGGCGACGTCTTCCGGGGAGAAGCCTTCGCGTGGATCGAAGCCGGCGCCGAGGCTGCGCTCCCAGCGCACTTTGCCCATCCAGCCGCCGCCGACCTCGAACAGACCCGAGGTTTCCTGGCAGTTTTCGCTGGCCAGGTACACCACCAGCGGGCTGACCAGTTCCGGTTTCAGTTGTTCGAAGACTTGCGGCGGGATCAGGCCTTCGGTCATGCGCGTGCCGCCGGTGGGGGCGATGGCGTTGACCAGGATGTTGTTCTTGCGGCCTTCGAGGGCCAGGGTGCGAGTCAGACCGTACAGGCCGAGTTTGGCCATGCCGTAGTTGGACTGGCCGAAGTTGCCGTAGATGCCCGAAGTGGACGCGGTGAAGATCACCCGCCCGTAGTTCTGCTCGCGCATGTGCGGCCAGGCGGCGCGGGTGACTTTGTAGGCGCCTTCGACATGGACCCGGTAAACCAGATCCCAATCACTGTCGTCCATCTTGTGGAACGTCTTGTCCCGCAGGATGCCGGCGTTGTTGACCACTACGTCGATACGGCCGAAAGCGTCGAGGGCGTGCTGGACGATTTTCTCGCCATCAGTCACCGAGTCATGGTTGGCCACGGCGGTGCCGCCCGCCTCACGGATTTCGGCGACCACCCGGTCAGCCGCCGAGGCGTTGGCGCCCTCGCCCTGGGTGGAACCGCCGAGGTCGTTGACCAACACCCTGGCCCCCTGTTTGGCGAATAACAAGGCATGGGCCCGTCCCAGGCCACCACCGGCACCGGTGACGATCACGACTTTATCTTCAAAGCGCACAGACTCATTCATTACCCAACTCCAGCAGGCCAAGGGACAGTGACCTCAGTGTCAGGCACCGGACGGGGGCCGACAATCAACTGGGCGGGGGCTGAATGGTGGGCAATAAGGTACAGGGATGATTGCGCCGTCGCGGCCGTTGCGGCCGCGACTGACGATCAAGAGCAGGCGATTTTCAGCGACGGCGAGTCCAATTGATCACGAAACGCCAGGTAATGCCGGAGCACCTGCGCCGGTGCTTCGATCTGCGGGTAATGACCGATACCGGGTAACAGCACGCTGTCGGCTTTGGGGATCAATTCCCGATAACGCTCGACCATATGACTGCCGGATACCGGATCCACTTCACCGTCAATCACCCGCATCGGCACGCCTCCCGACTGCATTGCACTGATCCAGCGGTCGCGCTGGGCACGGCGTTGCGGCACGTAGTTGATCAACTTGTGCAGCACCCGCGTGCCGCGATTGCTGTCGATCAAACTCCAGAAATCATCCAGCTCACTTTCGCTGGGGCGAGTCTGCGGGCCGAAGATCTGGCGGAAGCTCTTGACCAGCGCATCACGCGAAAAGGCGCGCCCGATCATCCAGCCCAAGGGGCTGAGCAGCAGTTTTTGCATCAACACCGGCCGATGGGTTTCGGGGAACAGGCCGCCGTTGAGGAACACGCAGCTGGCAATCTCTGCACGCGCCTCGACATGCCGGGCGAGCAATTCTTGAGCGACACTGTCGCCGTAGTCATGTGCCAGCACGTGCACCCCCTGGTCTATTCCCAGGTGCGCCAGCAATGCCTGTTGCAAGTCGGCCTGTTCCAGCAGGCAGTAGTCATGATCCTGGGGCTTGGCCGAATCGCCAAAACCGAGCATGTCGCAGGCGATCACCCGATAGTGCTGGGCCAAGGGCTGCCACAAGTAGTGCCAATCCCAACTGGCGGTAGGAAAGCCGTGGATCAACAGCAGGGGCTCACCCTGCCCGGCCACCCAATAGCGAATGGTATGACCACGGAAGACCAGACTCTGGCTGCGTTTGCGCCAGACGCATAGCGGTATCTCGGTGAGTGGCATTAGAGTCTGTACCCCGGGTCTTGTTTATCCAGCTTGCGTAGCAATGCCGGCCAGGCCAGTGCGCCGCCCATGCCTTGTGCGCTGCGGGTCACACCAGCGATCATCGCCTTGGCGCCCGCAAGGATCTGCGGCTCGATGGCAATCAGTTCAGCCCCGCCGTTCTGGGCCAGGACCTGGATGTCGCAGGCACGCTGGAAGGTGAACATCATCAGAAAGGTGTCGGCGATGCTGGCACCGCAGGTCAACAGGCCGTGGTTGTGCAGCATGAGGAAGTTGTTGTCACCGAGGTCGGCCTGCAGCCGGGCCTTTTCCTCATGATTCAGCGCAACCCCCTCGTAACCGTGATAGGCCAGGCTCGACAGCACAAACAGCGCCTGTTGGCTGATCGGCAATACGCCCTGCTTCTGCGTGGACACCGCCACGCCGGCTGCAGTGTGGGTGTGCAGCACGCAGACCACGTCGTGCCGCACTTCGTGAACCGCGCTATGGATGGTGTAGCCGGCTGGGTTGATTTCGTAGGGACTGTCCATCAGTTTGTTGCCGGCCTGATCGACCTTGACCAGGCTCGAGGCAGTGATTTCGTGAAACATCATGCCGTAGGGGTTGATCAGGAAATCTTCCGTGCCTGGCACCTTGGCCGAGATGTGCGTAAAGATCAGATCGTCCCAGCCATGGGCGGCCACCAGCCGGTAACAGGCAGCCAAGTCCACACGGGCTTGCCATTCAGCGGCGCTGACCTGGTCTTTCACGCTCTGGACGGGGGCTACGCTCACGGCAAGGACCTCGAGATTCTTATTATTTTCTGGCAGTGATCGCAGTCTAGTCAGGAGTGTTGATTAGGGTAGTTGCATTGGCAGCCAGCTTACTGACCCAACGAGTCAGTCAGCTGATAAGTCTCATATGACGTGATGCGGATCACAACCAATGGGTTAAAAGCGGCGCCGCGAACAGATTGAGCAAGCCGGTCAGAACCATCACCAGACCCGCCACCGAACCTTCTTCGCCACCCACTTCATGGGCACGGCTGACGCCAGCACCGTGGGCGCCGACGCCGAACAACGCGCCACGCGCCAGCGCACTGCGCAGCGGCAGCCACTTGAGCAGGATCCCACCGAGCATGGCCCCAAACACCCCGGTGAACATCACGAACACCGCGGTCAACTCCGGCACGCCGCCCAGGTCATGGGCCAGGGGCATGGCGAAGGGCGTAGTGATCGAGCGCGGCAGCAACGACAGGGTCACCGAGCTGTCCAGCGCCAGTGCACGAGCCAGGGCAAACGAACTGCCCATTGAAGCAGCGCTGCCCGCCAGCATGCCCAGGAGCAATGCTGGCCAATGGCGAATCAACCTCTGTCGCTGCTGCCAGATCGGCACCGCAAAGGCCACGGTGACGGGACCCAGCACGGCCATCAGCCAATGGATATTTTTTGCGTATTCGCTATAGGTCGCGTGCAGCGCAATAGCCGTGAGCAGCAGGATGGCGGGCACCAGAATCAAGGGTGACAGCAGGTAACGTCCGCTGCGTTTATAGAGCCAGCGACTGAACACCCATTGGCCAGCAATACCAGCGTGCGACTGGAAGAGTTGGCAGAGACTCCCTTTCTGCTTTATCAGCGCAGTTTCGTGCTTAATGAACGCTTGCTCCAGGCCTGCCAGCAGGTCGGCTTCACGCCCAAGGAAGGCGGCCGCAGCGGCCAGGCGGATTTTCTCGTGGCCCTGGTGGCGGCCGGTCAGGGCGTAGTGTTGCTGCCCAGGGTGGTTGCACGCGCACTGCAACGTCCAGGTGTCGCGCGCCTGGCCCTGCAGGCGCCTGACTATCTGCGCTGGGACATTACCTTTATCTGGCGGCAGGGCGCCTATCTGTCGAAAGCCGCCCAGGCCTGGCTCGCGCTGCTGCGCGAATACCCGGTCAGTCGCGTAATGCCGTGATCAGCTCATTGAGCCACGGCTCGGCATCGCTTTCCGGGGTCACGCTTTCGCTGGCATCCAGACGCAACATCGGCAGGATCTCGCGCACGCCCAATTCGCCGAACAACTCACGCATCTGTTCGCCGCCACCGCAGAAGGTATCGCCATAGCTGGCATCACCCAGACCGATCACCGCCCCGGGCAGCCCACGCAAGGCGCCCGGCAGTTGGTCACGCAGCGTCGAGTACAGTGGCTGCAAATTGTCAGGCAACTCGCCCATGCCGGTGGTAGAGGTCACGGCAAGCAAAGCCTCGGGGGCAAACGCCTGCACATCGGCAAGGCTGGCGCGCGGGTTATGCCAGCCCTCAAAACCTGCATCATTGAGTAACTTGCACGCGTGCCGGGCAACTTCTTCTGCTGTGCCGTACACCGAGCCGGAAAGGATGGCGACTTTCATCAATCTGATCCTGAAGCTGAGTCAAAGACCGGCGATCTTAACAGCTGGCAAAAAAAAACTGCGATTGAGTCTCAACGAGCACTGATGGCATGTGGACAGCCGTCGGCCATGCCTTAAAATAAATGGCACCCTTCAACCCCCAGTGGATGCCCCGATGATCAATGCGCAATTGCTGCAAATGGTGATTAATGCTTCGAACGACGGGATAGTGATTTCTGAAAAGGAAGGCGAAGACGCCATTCTGATTTACGTGAATCCGGCGTTCGAAAAGCTTACGGGTTACAGCGCTGAAGAAATTCTTTACCAGGACTGTCGTTTTCTACAGTCAGGTGATCGTGAGCAAGGGGCGCTCGATACGGTTCGTGAAACCCTTAAGAGCAATGGCTCGTGCCGCGAAATCCTGCGCAATTACCGCAAGGACGGCACACCATTCTGGAATGAGCTGTCGCTTTCCTCGGTTTACAACGAGAGCGACGGTCAGACATATTTTGTCGGCGTTCAAAAAGATGTGACCGTGCAGGTGAAGGCCCAGTTACGTGTTGCTCAGTTGGAAGCACAACTGGCTGAAGCCCAGGCGGAAATTCGCGCACTGAAGGCGACCAGCGGTCAGAACCAGTTAGCGAATTAATGGTCACTAACTACAATCACCAATAACTTTGTAACTATATCCTTCGAGCTAGCCATGCAGCGCGACGCCCTCCTGACCCAGGATGAGCTGGACTTCATCCGAACCATGCAACACAACCCGCAGCTCAACGTGCGTGATGCGACGTCGAGCCTGCTGGTTAATGGCGGTTCGCAAATCCGGGATCTGCTCACCCGTCTGGCGGCAAATGAACAAGTCACTATCCAGGCGCAATTCGAAAACCAGCAGATCACCTTCCCCCTGCACCTGGAAGAAGATGAATTTCATGCGCTGCATTTACGCTTGGGCGTGCCCAGCATTTATGAAGGTGGGCCGATGGTGCGACCCTGGCGCCTGGCACTTGAAGAGCCGGTCGCCCTGGAAAATGCCAAAGGTCAGCCAAGCGCATTGTGGGTGCACGAAATTTCGTTCAAGGGTGTCTTGTTGGAAGTGCGCAATCGCACCAAGCCGCCGAAAGGCTTTTCGCTGTGGTTCAGTCCTTCAGGGTATGAGCGCATTGCGTTGCGCGGGACCTTCGAACGGCAGAACGAGCAAGGCTTTTATGCGTACCGACTCAATCAGGGCAATACCGGCGAAACCGAGCGGTTACGCCAGTACATTCTCCAGCAGCATCGCCTGAGCCATCCCGCCCTGCACCTCTGAGCATCAAGTATCCAGCGTTCCGCCGAGAAAGTGCTGCAGACGCTGGCGCATCCCCATCCCTTCATTACCCAGGCAGCCGATCGACGAACCGGCCAGCTTGTCTTGCGCCAATTCCGAAGCCGACCCCGCCAACAGCGTTTGGCAATCCACACTCATTGCCAGGCGGTTCAAGCGCCGCATGAAATCGGAAGCGGGTGCGCGATTGGAAACCAGCACCAACGCCTGCGGCTGGATTTTTTCACAGATCAGCGTCAACTCATCAATGGGGTTACCGAGCGCCAGGACCCTGACCGTAATATCCTCACTGCTCAAATACAAGCCGGCCAGCAACAACTCCAACTCAAGACAATGCCCTTCAATCCCGGCCACTGCCACCTGCGCGGTTTTCGGTCCCCGCGCTATCATCAGGCGCTGCATCACCCGGGAACGCAGGAACGCATCAAGCATCACCCACTCACTGGCTCGAGCAAAATGATCCTTGTGCTGCAGAGCCTGACTCCAGACCGGCATGAAAATGTTCTGGAACACCACAGGCGCAGCATAGGTAGAGAACACCTGACCGTAGATGCGTGTCAGTTCAAGGTCGTCATAATTGACCATTGCTGTGCGAATCTGTCCTTGCCACTGCGCGTAATCCGCCTGAACCAACTCATCGGGAATAAAGTCCGACAACGCCTCATTGACCTGAGTCCGCGCCAGGATCTGGCCCACCTTGCCGACGGGTACACCCCGCGCAATCCAGCCGAGAATGCTGCGAATCGCACGGATATCGCTCTCGCTATAGAGCCGGTGACCACTTTCGGTGCGTGTCGGCTGAATCAAGCCGTAACGTCGCTCCCAGGCACGCAAGGTCACCGGGTTAACACCGGTCAAGCGCGCGACATCTCGGATGGGAACCAGATTCACTTGTCTGGCTGCGCGATCTTCGAGCGACAATCCGGCAGGCTCAATGATTTCAGGCATGAGAGAAAAACTCTGGAGCGATTTGGATCCTATTTTAGCGGGCAATGCTACCTCCTACACAAGTAGGCAGCACGTCCGACGAATATCGACGCTATTTTTTGCTAAAATCTGGAATATTCCTTGCTTGTCCCAAGGTGCAGCCCACTACCCCGGCGCTGCGCTGTGCACGCTTCCTACCCGGAATCACGTGCGAGTCCTACGGAGATATAAAATGTCGACCTCCCCCGTCACCCTGATGGTGGCGCGCCGCGTTGCCAGCGGGCGCTATCAAGACCTGATCGCCTGGTTACGCGAAGGCGAACAACTGGCCACCGACTTCAGCGGTTATCTCGGTTCCGGCGTGCTGGCCCCGCCGCCCGGTGATGACGAATTCCAGATTATCTTCCGCTTCGCTGATGAGCACACCCTGCATGCCTGGGAGCACTCCGCCTCGCGTACCGCATGGCTGGAACGCGGCAGCGACTTGTTTGCCCATCCCTCGGAGCACCGGGTCAGCGGCATCGACGGTTGGTTCGGCGCGGCAGATCAACGCCCTCCACGCTGGAAGCAGGCCGTGGCGATCTGGCTGGCGTTCTTCCCGGTGTCGCTGCTATTCAACTTTGTCCTGGGTCCGCTGCTCGGTGAACTGGACATGCTCGCACGGGTGTTAATCAGCACCCTGGCCCTGACACCGCTGATGGTCTATTTTTTCATTCCACTGTCGACCCGCTTGCTGGCCAACTGGCTGCACCGTGCACCTGCACGGTCAATGCCGGCCGAAGTTGCACCGCAAAATCACTGACTCCAGCCTTTGAGGTAACCGGCTCGCGGCACTGGTATAGTTTTGCCCTACCTGCGAAGCGAGCCGTCCATGACCTCCTCCCCTGCCCCGATCCTGATCACCGGCGCCAGCCAGCGCGTCGGCCTGCACTGCGCGCAGCGCCTGCTGGAAGACGGCCATTCGGTGATCATCAGCTATCGCACCGAGCGCCCGGGCGTGCAGACCTTGCGTGAACAGGGGGCCATCACCTTGTATGCGGATTTTTCCTGCGAAACCGGAATTATCGCGTTCATCGATGAACTCAAGCGCCATACACCCTGCCTGCGCGCCATTGTGCATAACGCTTCGGCATGGATTGCGGAAACACCTGACAACGAAGCAGCCGCCTTCGCACAGATGGTCAACGTCCACATGCTCGCGCCCTACCTGATCAATTTGCACTGCGCCGCGCTGCTGCAGCGCTCAAGCCCGGCCGACATCGTTCACATCAGCGACGATGTGACCCGCAAGGGCAGCAGCAAGCACATTGCTTACTGCGCCAGCAAAGCCGGGTTAGACAGCCTGACCCTGTCGTTCGCCGCTCGTTATGCGCCGGCAATCAAGGTCAACGGCATCGCCCCGGCCCTGCTACTGTTCAATGCTGACGACGACGCGGCCTACCGCGCCAAGGCCCTGGCCAAGTCGGCGCTGGGCTTCGAGCCCGGCAGCGAGGTCGTCTACCAGAGCCTGCGCTATCTGCTGGACAACCCCTATGTCACGGGCACCACCCTCACCGTCAACGGCGGCCGGCACGTCAAGTAAGCCGACTCGCGAGGAAACAGCATGAGCTCGACCCTGCCCCAGCAGTACCGCGAGATCCTCATTGGCCTGGGTGAGAACCCCGATCGCGAGGGGCTGCTCGACACGCCAGTACGCGCGGCGAAGGCCATGCAGTACCTGTGTCATGGTTATGGGCAAAGCGTCGAAGAGATCGTCAACGGTGCATTGTTCGCCTCTGACAACGATGAAATGGTGATCGTCGACAACATCGAACTCTACTCACTCTGCGAACATCACCTGCTGCCCTTCATCGGCAAGGCCCATGTAGCTTATATTCCTACAGGCAAGGTGCTGGGCCTGTCGAAGATCGCCAGAATCGTCGACATGTTCGCGCGGCGCCTGCAGATCCAGGAAAACCTCACCCGGCAGATCGCCGAGGCGGTGCAAGGTGTCACCAACGCCGCCGGCGTAGCCGTAGTGATCGAGGCCCGGCACATGTGCATGATGATGCGCGGCGTCGAGAAACAGAATTCGACCATGAACACCTCGGTGATGCTCGGCGCCTTCCGCGACTCGAGCAACACGCGCCAGGAGTTCCTGCAATTGATTGGACGGAGCAAGTAGCAATGCCACAACTTCAACCGGGAATGGCCCGGATCCGGGTAAAAGACCTGTGTTTGCGGACCTTCATTGGCATCAATGAGGACGAAATCCTCAACAAGCAGGATGTGCTGATCAACCTGACCATCCTCTACGCAGCCCAGGAAGCAGTGCGCGATAATGACATCGACCACGCGCTGAACTATCGCACCATCACCAAGGCAATCATCGCCCATGTCGAGGGCAACCGTTTTGCCCTGCTCGAACGCATGACCCAGGAATTGCTCGACCTGGTCATGGCCAACCAGAGCGTGTTGTACGCCGAAGTTGAAGTCGACAAACCTCACGCCTTGCGCTTTGCCGAGTCGGTTTCGATTACGCTCGCGGCGAGCCGCTGAGCTTGGAGCTATAGCCCTCAAGCTTTAAGCTAGTAGCCACCGCCACCCATCTTGCAGCTTCAAGCTTGAAGCTTGCCGCTGTCCCAGGGACTCCCCATGACACCCCAAGAACAACTGGAACTCGAAGCCGCCGCCTTTCGCCGGCTGGTCGCCCACCTGGACAGCCGCAAGGATGTGCAGAATATCGACCTGATGAACCTCTCCGGCTTCTGCCGCAACTGCCTGTCCAAGTGGTACAAGGCCGCAGCTGACGAGCGCCAGATCGAGGTCAGCCTCGATGATGCCCGCGAAGTCGTCTATGGCATGCCGTACGCCGAGTGGAAAGCCCAATACCAGCAAGAAGCCAGCGCCGAACAACAGGCGGCGTTCGCCAAAGGAAAAACCCATGACTGACCTGAACACCCTGCGCGCCAGCCTCAACAACGGCGAACATGCATTTGCCGATACCTTGGCGTTTATCGCTGCAGGCTACGATTACCAGCCACAAGCCTTCAACAACGGCGGCGTGGAAAACGCCGCCGGCCAGAACGAAGGCTCATGCAAGACTCTGGGCCTGGCCCTGCTCGAAGGCCTGAGCGATAAAGAGGCCCTGCTGGCGTTCGGCGAACACTACCGCTCGGTACTGGCGACGCCAGAAGGCACCGACCACGGCAACATCCGCGCGCTGATTGCCCACGGACTGGCCGGTGTGAAGTTCACCACCCAGCCCCTGACTCGCCGCTGAGCCCTGAATCGCGGACAAGAAAAAACCGGCCAAGGCCGGTTTTTTCTTTCGCTCAGACTCAAGCGTTCTTCAGGTTATCCAGATAACGCTCGGCATCCAGTGCGGCCATGCAGCCGGCGCCAGCCGAGGTGATTGCCTGACGGTAAACGTGGTCAGCCACGTCACCGGCAGCAAAGATACCTTCGATGCTGGTGGCAGTAGCATTGCCATCACGGCCGCCCTGCACAACCAGATAACCGTCTTTCAAAGTCAACTGACCTTCAAACAGCGAAGTGTTCGGCGTGTGGCCGATGGCGATGAACACGCCGTCGACTTTCAGCTCGTCGAAGCTGCCATCGTTGTTTTTCAGGCGCGCACCGGTCACACCCATGTTGTCGCCCAGCACTTCATCCAAATTGGCGTTGAGCTTGAGGATGATCTTGCCTTCAGCCACACGAGCGTTGAGCTTGTCGATCAGGATCTTCTCGGCGCGGAAGGTTTCACGGCGATGAACCAGGGTCACGGTGCTAGCGATGTTGGCCAGGTACAGCGCCTCTTCCACCGCGGTGTTGCCACCACCGACCACGGCCACTGGCTTGTTGCGATAGAAGAAACCGTCGCAGGTGGCGCAGGCGGAAACGCCCTTGCCCATGAAGGCCTCTTCCGACGGCAGGCCCAGATAACGCGCGCTGGCGCCGGTGGCGATGATCAGTGCGTCGCAGGTGTAAGTGCCGCTGTCACCGGTCAAGGTGTAAGGCTTGGCAGCGAAGTCGACGGCGTTGATGTGGTCGAAGACGATTTCAGTCTCGAAGCGCTCGGCGTGCTCTTTCATCCGCTCCATCAGCGCCGGGCCGGTCAAGCCATGGACGTCGCCCGGCCAGTTATCGACTTCGGTGGTGGTGGTCAGCTGACCGCCTGCCTGCATGCCGGTGATCAGCAGCGGCTTGAGGTTGGCGCGGGCAGCATAGACCGCAGCGCTGTAACCGGCAGGGCCGGAACCGAGAATAATTACACGCGAATGACGTACATCAGACATGACTCACTCCTGTCGACCGGCCGCTGTTAACGGGCGCGGATTGCCGGATTGCCGGCTGGAATAAAAAAGGACCGTGCCTGCACTTGGGGAAGCGCTGTAGTAGGACAGCCCTGAAAAATAATGGGTGCAGCGTATCGAGGAGGCGAAGATTAAGGAAATACGGATTAACAATCCAGCTCATAGGCGGTCTCTATGTGCTGGAGGTCGAATTCACGGCGCCTTTGTTACAGTTAATGTCGATCCCGCTGCCGTGCTTTCGCCTGCTGGGCAAAGCCGGTAAGGTCGGCGCGTTTTCCCATTGCCCGGAGCACCCTATGCCCGCCCCTGTTCTGTCCGGCCCGCAATATCTGCGCGAAGGCCTGAAGCTGGTCCTGAGTCCCGGCCTGCGTCTGTTCGTGCTATTGCCGCTGGTCATCAACCTGTTGCTGTTCGTCGGATTGATCTACCTGGCCGGTCATCAGTTCAGCCTGTGGGTCGATACGCTGATGCCATCGCTGCCTGACTGGCTGAGCTTCCTCAGTTATGTGCTGTGGCCACTGTTCGTGGTGCTGGTGCTGCTGATGGTGTTCTTCACGTTCACCATGCTCGCCAACATCATCGCTGCACCGTTCAACGGCTTTCTCGCGGAAAAAGTCGAAGTGGTGGTGCGTGGCACCGATGACTTCCCCGCCTTCAGCTGGGGTGAACTGGTGGCCATGGTCCCACGCACCTTGGCTCGCGAGATGCGCAAACTGGGGTACTTTCTGCCCAGGGCGCTGGCGCTGTTCATCCTGTCGTTCATCCCGGTGGTCAACCTGATCGCCGCGCCGCTGTGGCTGATCTTCGGCGTGTGGATGATGGCGATCCAGTACATCGACTACCCGGCAGACAACCACAAACTGGGCTGGAACGAGATGCTCGCCTGGCTGCGGGAAAAACGCTGGCAGAGCATGAGCTTTGGCGGCAGCGTGTACCTGGTGCTGCTGATTCCGGTGGTGAACATCCTGATGATGCCGGCGGCCGTGGCCGGGGCCACGCTGTTCTGGGTGCGTGAGCGTGGGGCGGAGAATCTGGTCGCTCGCCAGCGCTGAGTCGGTCACCTATTCGTCATCACCTCGTCACAATGACGACATGGCCTCAGCCGACACTGAGGTCATGACGACAGCCCTGCATATCACCCTGATCACAGAAACCTTTCCACCGGAAATCAACGGCGTGGCCAACACTCTGGGCCGCCTGTGCGATGGCTTGCGCGCGCGGGGACACCAGGTAGAGTTGGTCCGCCCGCGCCAGGATTGCGACCAACAAGCCACCAGCGACGATGCCGTTTTGCTGTGCCGAGGCTGGCCACTGCCGGGCTACCCCGGTCTGCAGTGGGGCCAGTCGTCGATGCACAAGTTGCTGCGGCGCTGGAAACGTCAGCGTCCGGACGTGCTGTACATCGCCACTGAAGGGCCATTGGGCCTGTCTGCGTTGCGCGCCGCACGGCGCCTGGGAATCGCCGTGGTCAGCGGCTTTCACACCAACTTCCAGCAGTACTCCAGTCAATATGGCTTCGGTTTGCTGACGCGCCTGCTGACCCACTATTTGCGCTGGTTCCACAATCGCTCGGCCCTGACCCTGGTGCCCAGCGCGAGCCAGCAACTGGAACTGGAACGGCGGCATTTCGAGCGCCTGTCGCTGCTGTCCCGAGGTGTCGATAGTCAGTTGTTCCATCCGGCCAAACGGCTGGCGTCGTTGCGGGAAAGTTGGGGGCTTGGCGCTGACGATATCGCAGTGATCCACGTCGGCAGACTGGCACCGGAGAAGAATCTGGGGTTGCTCAAACGCTGTTACGAGCACCTGCTCGCGAGTTATCCACAACGGCGGATGAAGCTGATTGTGGTGGGCGATGGTCCGCAACGGGCGGCGCTGGAGGAAGAACTGCCAGAGGCAATCTTCTGTGGTTCACAACGTGGCGAAGCGCTGGCTTGCCACTACGCCTCGGGGGATGTGTTTGTGTTCCCCAGCCTGACCGAAACTTTTGGCAATGTGGTGCTTGAGGCGCTGGCCTCAGGCTTGGGCGTGGTGGCCTACGATCAGGCCGCCGCCGCGCAGCACATCCGCCATGGCTACAACGGGGTGTTGGCGATGCCGGGTGATGAAGAAGCTTTTTGCGACGCCGCCAGTTGGATGCTGGAACAAGCGGAAACCCTGCGCTGCATCCGCCTCAATGCCCGCCAGCACGCCAGCCGTCAGGGCTGGGCGGCGATCATCGAGCAGTTCGAGGGGCAGTTGCGCGGCGCCTGCCAGGGCCCCGCGCCAACGTCCGTTGAGACGCCGCTTACACCAGTGTCATCAACGCTTCGCGACTGAATGGCAGAATCTCGCCTTCGCGTCCGTCACGGACTTTCTGTGCCCAATCCGGGTCGACCAGCAGCGCACGCCCCACCGCCACCAGATCGAACTCGTCCTTGTTCAGGCGCTCCAGCAGGTTTTCCAGGCTAGCCGGTTGCGCGACTTTGTCGGTGTTGACCATGAACTGCAGGAACTCGCCGTCCAGACCAACGCTACCAACGGTGATGGTCGGTTTGCCGGTCAGCACGCGAGTCCAGCCAGCGAGGTTGAGGTCAGATCCTTCGAATTCCGGCTCCCAGAAACGCCGTGTCGAGCAATGGAAAATGTCCACACCGGCGTCGGACAACGGCTTGAGGAATTCACCCAGTGCCTCGGACGTCTGCACCAGTCGCGCGCTGTAGTCCTGCTGCTTCCACTGTGAGAAACGGAAAATGATCGGGAAACCTTCGCCCACCGCAGCGCGCACCGCCTGGATCAGCTCAATGGCAAAGCGCGAGCGGTTGGCCAGGCTGCCGCCGTATTCATCGGTACGCTGGTTGCTCTGCTCCCAGAAAAACTGGTCAATCAAATAACCGTGGGCACCGTGGATTTCCACGCCGTCCATGCCGACGCTTTGCGCATCCTTGGCCGCCTGGGCGAAGGCCGCGATGACGTCCTGGATATCCTGATGGGTCATGCCGTGCACCACGACCTGCCCGTCCTTGAGTTTTTCCGACGGGCCGTAGCCTGGAACGCTGGCGTCCGGCTCAGTGCCTATGCGTCGCACATTACCGACATGCCAGAGTTGCGGGACGATCTTGCCGCCTTCGGCATGCACCGCGTCGACGACTTTCTTCCAGCCGGCCAGAGCCGCTTCGCCATAGAACTGCGGAACGTTCGGGTAGCCATTGGCTGCCTTGTGACCCACCGTAGTGCCTTCAGTGATGATCAAACCCACGCCAGCCGCCGCACGACGACGGTAATACTCGATCACTTTGGAATTCGGCACGCCACCCGGGGAAAACGAACGGGTCATCGGCGCCATGACCACACGGGTAGGCAGCTCAAGATTGGCGAGGTGGAAAGGTTTGAACAAGGCTTGAACAGGCATGCGGCACTCCACAGGGACGCGAGGTTTATGACGAGCATAATATGGAGCGATGAATGCTTTGGGTAGCACTATTGATTTGAATGATTAAGGTTTAAAACGAAGGGAGAATTTGCTGGGCCGGGATCCCGGCGCCAGCAAAGGCAAACTAGCGCAACGCCTTCTCGATAGCTTGCACCACCGTAGGATCATCCGGAGCAGTGCGCGGTGAGAAACGCGCCAGAACGCGGCCGTCTTTACCCAGCAGGAATTTTTCGAAGTTCCAGGTGATGTCCCCGGGAAATTCCGCTCCTTCGCCGGCCAACAGCCGATACAGTTGGTGACGCTCGTGACCGTTGACCTCCAGCTTGCTCGACAACGGGAAGCTCACGCCATAGTTGAGGCTGCAAAAATCCTTGATCTCGCTCTCAGTGCCCGGCTCCTGCCCGGCAAACTGGTTGCACGGCAAACCGAGGACGCTGAAACCCTGCCCCTTATATTGCTGATAGAGGTTTTCCAGAGCAGCATATTGTGGGGTCAGACCACACTTGGACGCGACGTTGACCACCAGTACGACATGGCCTTTGAAAGGCGCCAGCGGCAATGCCGCACCGTCCAGAGTTTTCAATGTAAGGTCGTGAAAAGCACTCATGGCAAACTCCAGATATCCCGTGTTTTTCTCGAAAAGCCCTTAGCACGCTATGCTCCGGCGTCCGTTGAACGTCGCCGACTAAAAAGGCGCCCCTCGGGCGCCTCTCCAGATATCTGAGCTTAGCGCAGATATCAGTGGTGGTGACCACCTTCGCCATGAACGTGGCCGTGAGCCACTTCTTCCTGGCTGGCGTCACGGATAGCCACGATCTTGACTTCGAACGTCAGGCGCTGGCCAGCCAATGGGTGGTTGCCGTCAACGGTGACGTCGTCGCCGTCCAGGTCACGGATAGTGACGATTTGCATCTGGCCGTCCGGCGCGGAAGCGTGGAACTGCATGCCCACTTCCAGTTCGTCGACGCCTTCGAACATGCTGCGGCTCAGGGTGCTGACCAGTTCAGCAGCGTACTCGCCGTAAGCGTCTTCAGGCTCAACGGACACTTTCAGCTCGTCGCCGACTGCTTTACCTTCCAGGGCTTTTTCCAGGCCTGGAATGATGTTGCCTGCGCCTTGCAGGTAGACCAGCGGTGCGCCGCCGGCGGAGCTGTCGATGACCTCACCAGCGTCGTTGGTCAGGGTATAGTCGATGGAGACAGCCTTATTGGCGGCGATCAGCATGGGGCGAGACCTTTTGCAGAAGAATAAAGAATGGACAAGTTTAGCGAAGCAATCGCCCGAAAGCGAACGGAACCCGGACCAACGGCCCGCGTCGACCCTATCGATGATCACCGGTTTCCATCAGGACGAAGAAGGCCACTGGGTGGCCGAGCTATCCTGCGGCCACACCCAGCACCTTCGGCACCAGCCACCCTGGCAATCCCGGGCCTGGGTCGAAGACCCGCTGCAACGCCAGGAAAAAATTGGCCAGCCCTTCGCGTGCGGTTGGTGCGCTCAAGGCGCGGTTAGCGCTAACCTTGTCGTCTGAATTTCGGTCGTCGGCCAGGCTTGGGCCGACACCTTGCCATGCACCCGCAGAGAATTCGCATGCAAACTTTTTTTATTGCACCCACCGACTTTGGTGTGGGCCTGACCTCCATCAGCCTCGGACTGGTGCGCACCCTCGAACGGGCGGGCCTCAAAGTCGGCTTCTTCAAACCGATTGCCCAGCCGCACCCCGGCGACACTGGCCCGGAACGCTCCACCGAACTGGTGGCTCGTACCCACGGTTTGAAACCACCGCAACCCCTGGGCCTGGCGCACGTCGAGCGGATGCTCGGCGACGGCCAGCTCGATGAGTTGCTGGAAGAAATCGTCACCCTGTACCAGCAAGCCGCGATCGGCAAAGACGTGCTGATCGTCGAAGGCATGGTGCCCACCCGCAGCGCCAGTTACGCCGCGCGGGTCAACCTGCACCTGGCGAAAAGCCTGGATGCCGAGGTGATCCTGGTCTCGGCCCCGGAAAACGAAGTGCTCACCGAGCTGTCCGGCAGGGTTGAATTGCAGGCGCAACTGTTCGGCGGGCCGAAAGACCCGAAAGTCCTCGGCGTGATCCTCAACAAGGTGAAGACCGATGAAAGCATGGAAGCCTTCGCCGCACGCCTGAAAGAACACTCGCCCCTGCTGCGCAGTGGTGATTTCCGCCTGCTCGGGTGCATTCCGTTCCAGCCGGAACTGAATGCCCCGCGCACCCGCGACGTGGCCGACCTGATGGGCGCGCAAGTGCTAAATGCCGGCGACTACGAAACACGGCGCATGACCAAGATCATCATTTGCGCTCGAACCATGCGCAACACCGTGGAGCTGCTCAAGCCCGGCGTGCTGGTGGTGACCCCGGGCGATCGCGACGACATTATCCTGGCTGTCAGCTTGGCTGCACTCAACGGGGTACCCCTGGCCGGCCTGTTGCTGACCAGCGACACCCTGCCCGATCCGCGCATCATGGAGCTGTGCCGTGGAGCCCTGCAGGCCGGTTTGCCGGTGTTGTCGGTGAGCACGGGTTCCTACGACACCGCCAACCAGTTGAACGGCCTGAACAAGGAAATCCCGATCGACGACCGCGAGCGGGCGGAAATCATCACCGATTTCGTCGCCAGTCACCTCGACGCCAACTGGCTGCACCAGCGCTGCGGCACGCCGCGGGAGATGCGTCTGTCGCCAGCGGTGTTCCGCTACCAGTTGATCCAGCGCGCCCAGGCGGCGAACAAACGAATCGTCCTGCCTGAAGGCAGCGAACCACTGACCGTGCAAGCGGCGGCGATCTGTCAGGCCCGAGGCATTGCCCGCTGCGTGTTGCTGGCCAAGCCGGCCGACGTTGAAGCGGTGGCCCGCGCCCAGGGCATCGAATTGCCACCTGGGCTGGAAATCCTCGACCCGGACCTGATCCGCGAGCGCTATGTCGAGCCGATGGTGGCCCTGCGCAAGACCAAGAGCCTCAACGCCCCGATGGCCGAACAGCAGCTTGAAGATCCGGTAGTGATCGGCACCATGATGCTGGCGCTGGATGAGGTCGACGGCCTGGTCTCGGGGGTCATCCACTCCACCGCCAATACCATTCGCCCGGCGCTGCAACTGATCAAGACCGCGCCCGGCTGTACCCTGGTGTCGTCGGTGTTCTTCATGCTGTTTCCGGAAGAAGTGCTGGTCTACGGCGACTGCATCATGAACCCGCACCCGAGCGCCAGCGAACTGGCGGAAATTGCCCTGCAAAGCGCCGACTCTGCAGCCGCGTTCGGCATCAGCCCACGGGTGGCGATGCTCAGCTATTCCAGCGGCGATTCCGCCAGTGGCGAGGAAGTCGAGAAGGTCCGCGAAGCGACCCTGCTGGCCCATGAGGCGCAACGTACCCTGCTGATCGATGGCCCGCTGCAGTACGACGCCGCCGCCAATGCCGACGTGGCCCGGCAACTGGCGCCCAACAGCCAGGTGGCCGGTCGCGCCACAGTGTTCATCTTCCCGGACCTGAACACCGGCAACACCACCCACAAGGCCGTGCAGCGCAGCGCCGATTGCGTCAGCCTTGGCCCGATGCTGCAAGGCCTGCGCAAACCGGTGAATGACTTGCCGCGCGGCGCCCAGGTCGACGACATCGTCTACACCATCGCCCTGACCGCGATTCAAGCCGCCAACCGACCTGTGGATGTCTAAATGCTGGATTTTCTCCCTGCTCCTGTCCGCGGCGTGATTGCGGCGCTGTTACTGGCACTCAACACTATCCTGCTGTGCTCGTTCCTGTTCTGCGTGGCGCTGGTCAAGGCCTTGCCGTTCGCATTCACCCAGCGCATTGCCGGCTGGCTGATGAGTCACACCCACGAAGCCTGGATCAGCCTCAACAAGGGCTGGATGAATCTGGTCCGGCGCACCCGCTGGCACGTCAGCG
Organism: Pseudomonas fluorescens; assembly: GCF_019212185.1. Lineage (NCBI taxonomy): Bacteria > Pseudomonadati > Pseudomonadota > Gammaproteobacteria > Pseudomonadales > Pseudomonadaceae > Pseudomonas > Pseudomonas fluorescens. The sequence goes on along the minus strand of NZ_CP078138.1, from coordinate 1,156,024 downwards.
GCCTGCAAGGCCTGGACTACCAGCACTCCTACCTGATCACCAGCAACCACCAGAGCTGGGTCGACATTCTGGTGCTGCAATACGTACTCAACCGGCGCATTCAGCCGCTGAAGTTCTTCCTCAAGCAGGAATTGATCTGGGTCCCGGTGATCGGCCTGGCCTGGTGGGCCTTGGGCTTTCCGTTCATGAAGCGCTACTCCAAGGCCTACCTGGAGAAGCACCCGGAAAAGAAAGGCAAGGACCTGGAAACCACCCGCAAGACCTGTGCGAAGTTTCGCAACAGTCCCGTGGGTATTTTCAACTTCGTCGAAGGCACACGCTTCACCGAGGGCAAGCACAGGCAACAACAATCGCCATTCAAATACCTGCTCAAACCCAAGGCCGGCGGCATTGCCTTCGTTCTCGATGCCATGGGCGAGCAACTGGAATCCATCGTCAACGTGACCATCCACTACCCGGCCGGCCGCCCCGGCTTCTGGGACCTGCTGTGCGGCAATGTTGAAGACGTGGTGGTGCACCTCGAAGAACTGGAGATCCCTCCGCAGTTCATCGGCAAGAACTACGACCAGGACGGCGACTACCGCCTGCAGTTCCAGGGCTGGATTAACCAGTTGTGGCAGGACAAGGATGCTCTGCTCGCGCAGATGCATCGAGAATATCCGGCAAAGTCCTGAGGCGCCGGTACCGGCCCAATCGCGGGCAAGCCAAGAGACACAAAAAAACCCGCCGATGATCACTCATCGGCGGGTTTTTCTTTAACCGCTAAGGCTTAGATCGCCCCACGCTGGCGCAGCAGATCCAGCACTTGCTTGACGCCCTCTTCCAGTGACACGGACTGGGTGTCGATCACCAGATCGGCATCCAGCGGCACGTCGTACGGGAAGGATTCGCCCGGGATGTTATCCCCGGCTGCCGCGTACAGGCCTTGCGGGTCACGTTGCGCGCAGACCGCTGGCGAGGCCTGGACGTAGACCGTCAACAGACGCTCCTTGCCGATCAAGTCACGGGCTTGCTCGCGACCTTCTGCGCTTGGCGCAACGAACGCGGCCAGGGTCAGCAGGCCCGCTTCGTTGAACTGACGCGCCACGTGGGCAGCACGACGCCAGTTCTCGGTACGTCCGGCGCGATCCTGTGGCAGACCTTTGTTGAGGTCGTGACGCAGGTTTTGGCCATCCAGCACGAACACCGCACGACCGAGGTCGAACAGCTTGCGCTCGACCGCATAGGCCAGGGTGCTTTTGCCAGCGCCGGACAAGCCGCTGAACAGCACGGTGGCCGGTTGCTGGCCGAAGCGCTGGGCACGTTCTTCGGTGGCCACGTGGGCCAACTTGCCGTGGTGCGTGGCGTTGCCGTGGGCCAGTGGCTGGGCGACGATCATGCCGGCGCCGACGGTGCCGTTGGTCAGGCGGTCAATGATGATGAAGGCGCCAGTGGTGCGGTTGCTGTCGTAACCGTCGAGGGCAATCGGCGCGTCGAGCGCGATCTTGACCTTGCCGATTTCGTTCAATTGCAAGGCACTGGCCGGACCTTCTTCCAGGGTATTGACGTCGACCTTGTTGACGATGCTGGCAATCGAACCCGGCACGTAGCTGGTGGCGCGCTTGATGTCGTATTTCTTGCCCGGGAGCATCGGCTCCTCAGCCATCCATACCAGCATGGCTTCGAAACTGTCGGTCACCGGCGGCACGTTGTCGGCGTGGACCAGCAGGTCGCCACGGGAAATGTCGATCTCGTCTTCCATGGTCAGCGTCACTGCCTGACCAGGGCCGGCGTGTTCCAGCTCACCCTCGAAGGTGACGATGGATTTCACGCGGCTGCTCTTGCCTGATGGCAGAACGACGACTTCGTCGCCTTTCTTGACGATGCCGCTGGCCAGGGTGCCGGCGAAGCCACGGAAGTTCAGGTTCGGACGGTTGACGTACTGCACCGGGAAACGCAGGTCGGTGAAGTTGCGGTCGCCCGCCACTTCCACGGTCTCAAGGATTTCCATCAGCGACTGACCGGTGTACCACGGCGAGCGCTCGGACTTGTTCACCACGTTGTCGCCCTTGAGGGCAGACATCGGCACGAAGTGCATGCTGGTCGGTTGCGATTTCAGGCCTTCAGCGAACTGCAGGTAGTCGGCCTTGATCGACTCGAACACGCCCTGGTCGAAGCCCTTGAGGTCCATCTTGTTGATGGCGACAACGATGTGCTTGATGCCCAGCAACGAGGCGATGAAGCTGTGGCGACGGGTCTGGGTTTGCACGCCGTAACGAGCGTCGACCAGGATGATCGCCAGGTCACAGGTGGATGCACCGGTGGCCATGTTGCGGGTGTACTGCTCATGGCCGGGGGTGTCGGCGATGATGAATTTGCGCTTGGCGGTAGAGAAGTAGCGATACGCGACATCGATGGTGATGCCTTGTTCACGCTCGGCCTGCAGGCCGTCGACCAGCAATGCCAGGTCGATATCGTCGCCGGTGGTGCCGACTTTTTTCGAGTCGCGGGTAATGGCTTCCAGGTGATCTTCGTAGATCATCTTGGAGTCGTGCAGCAGGCGCCCGATCAGGGTGCTCTTGCCGTCATCGACGTTACCGCAGGTCAGAAAGCGCAGCAGCTCTTTACGTTCGTGCTGGCCCAGGTAGGCGAGGATGTCCTCGCTGATCAAATCAGATACGTGCGACATGACAACCCCTTAGAAATAACCCTGACGTTTCTTATCTTCCATCGAGCCGGCGCCATCGTGGTCGATGACACGGCCCTGGCGCTCGGAAGTTCGCGTCAGGAGCATTTCCTGAATGATGTCCGTCAGGCTTTCAGCCTCGGACTCCACCGCGCCCGTCAACGGGTAGCAACCAAGGGTACGGAAACGCACTTTCTTTTTGACGATGCGGGCTTTGTCTTCGTCGCTCAGGTGTTCGAGGATGCGCTCGTCGTCGATCATGATCAGGGTGCCGTTCTTCTCGATAACTTCACGCTCGGCGGCGAAGTACAGCGGGACGATCGGAATGCCTTCCAGGTAGATGTACTGCCAGATGTCCAGTTCGGTCCAGTTCGACAGCGGGAATACGCGGATCGACTCGCCCTTGTTGACCTTGCCGTTGTAAACGTTCCACAGCTCAGGGCGCTGGTTCTTCGGATCCCAGCGGTGCTTGCTGTCGCGGAACGAGTACACGCGCTCTTTGGCTCGGGACTTTTCTTCGTCGCGGCGGGCACCACCGAAGGCTGCATCGAAACCATGCTTGTCCAACGCCTGCTTGAGGCCCTCGGTCTTCATGATGTCGGTGTGCTTGGCACTGCCGTGGGTGAAGGGGTTGATGCCCTGCGCCACGCCGTCCGGGTTGACGTGGGTGATCAGGTCCAGGCCCAGCTCTTCGACCATTTTGTCGCGGAAGCGGTACATCTCCTGGAATTTCCACTGGGTGTCGACGTGCATCACCGGAAACGGCAGCTTGCCCGGGAAGAATGCCTTGCGCGCGAGATGCAGCATCACGGCGGAGTCTTTACCGATGGAGTACAGCATCACCGGGTTATCGAACTCGGCGGCCACCTCACGGATGATGTGGATGCTTTCCGCCTCCAGCTGTTTCAGATGCGTCAGTTTGTCGACCATGGCTACTCACGAAAACTTTCTTATGAACGGCCAGCGGGCCGTGTTCGAGCGGGAAATCCTAGCACAGCGTCCTCTTCTAATCAGGACGCCAACTAGATCGAAAGGGTATATCAATATACCTGCCTGTTTGGCCGTCAGATCGGATTCGGGCAATCGATGAAGATGTGCTCCAGGGCAAACCGGCGCGCCAGATACTCGCCCAACGCCTGCACGCCATACCGCTCGGTGGCGTGATGACCAGCGGCAATGAAGCTGATGCCATTTTCCCGGGCGCTATGGAAGGTCTGCTCGGAAGCCTCGCCGCTCAGGTACAGATCGACACCCGCTTGCACCGCCTGATCGATATAGCCCTGGCCGCCACCGGTGCACCAGCCAATGCGACGAATCATCGCCTCACCTTCGATCAGCAACGGCTCACGGCCCATCACTTCCTGCACATGCCGAGCGAAGTCGCGCGCGGTCATCGGCTCAGCCAACGAACCCACAAGGCCGACCACTTTGGCATTATCCGGGTCCAGCGGGCCTTCGACGGTGATGTCCAGTTGCCTGGCCAGTTGCACGTTGTTGCCGACGTCCGCATGCAGATCCAGCGGCAGGTGATACGCCAGCAAGCTGATATCGTGCTTGAGCAGGGTCTTCAGCCGACGTTGTTTCATGCCGGTGATGCAGGGGTTTTCGCCCTTCCAGAAATAACCGTGGTGGACCAGGATCAGGTCGGCATTGGCCTCCACCGCAGCATCGAGCAAGGCCTGACTGGCGGTGACCCCGCTGACGATCCGCATGACCTGCGGCCGGCCCTCGACCTGCAGGCCATTGGGGCAATAATCGGCAATTCGCGAACTGCCCAGATAACGATCTGCTTCTTCTACCAGGGTGCTCAGGGCAACGGCCATCAAAGACTCCTAAATATCCCGTTCAGAGGCGCGCGCGGCCTCGTATAATGCGCGACATTATGGGCCGTCTCGGGCCCCTCGTAACCTCCCAGGATTTGTTCAATGCTCAAGGGTCTGCGTTTTTTTGGCTGGCCGCTGTTGGCCGGCGTGCTGATTGCGTTGCTGATTATCCAGCGTTATCCGCAATGGGTCGGGCTGCCAAGCCTGGACGTCAACCTCCAGCAGGCCCCGCAGACCACGCTGACGCAACAGGGTCCGGTGTCCTACGCCGACGCGGTAGTAATCGCCGCACCGGCGGTGGTCAACCTCTACACCACCAAAGTGGTCAACAAAACCAGCCACCCGCTGTTTGAAGACCCGCAGTTCCGGCGTTTCTTCGGCGACAACGCGCCCAAGCAGAAGCGCATGGAATCGAGCCTCGGTTCCGGCGTGATCATGAGCCCGGAAGGTTACCTGCTGACCAACAACCATGTGACCTCTGGTGCCGACCAGATCGTGGTCGCCCTCAAGGACGGCCGTGAGACTCTCGCCCGGGTCATCGGCAGCGACCCGGAAACCGACCTGGCAGTGTTGAAAATCGACCTGAAGAACCTGCCAGCAATCACCGTCGGCCGCTCGGAAAGCATCCGCGTCGGCGACGTCGCACTGGCCATCGGCAACCCGTTTGGCGTCGGCCAGACCGTGACCATGGGCATCATCAGCGCCACCGGGCGCAATCAACTGGGCCTTAACAACTACGAAGACTTCATCCAGACCGACGCGGCGATCAACCCCGGCAACTCCGGTGGTGCGCTGGTGGACGCCAATGGCAACCTGACCGGAATCAACACGGCGATCTTCTCCAAATCCGGCGGATCCCAGGGCATCGGCTTCGCCATTCCGATCAAGCTCGCCATGGAAGTGATGAAGTCGATCATCGAGCACGGCCAGGTGATTCGTGGCTGGCTGGGGATTGAGGTACAGCCGCTGAGCCAGGAACTGGCGGAGTCGTTCGGCCTGTCTGGTCGTCCGGGGATTGTGGTGGCGGGAATTTTCCGCGACGGTCCGGCGCAAAAAGCCGGCCTGCAATTGGGTGATGTGATTCTGAGCATCGATGGCGAACCGGCCGGCGATGGCCGCCGTTCGATGAACCAGGTGGCGCGGATCAAGCCTACCGACAAGGTCAACATCGTGGTTATTCGCAACGGCAAGGAGCTGAAGCTGACCGCGGAAATCGGCCTGCGCCCACCGCCGGCACCGATGGCCAAGGAAGAAGAGAACTAAGATCTCAGCCCTGTAAAAACCTGTGGGAGCGGGCTTGCCCGCTCCCACATTAGGGTTCCCACAGCAGGGTTATCAGCGATTCAGAGGTCGCCCAAGCCATCGATCAGCGCCTGGTTCTGCTCCGGCGTACCGATGGAGATACGCAGGAACTGGGCAATCCGCTCCTGCTTGAAGTGCCGCACGATCACTCCCTGCTCGCGCAACTTGGCTGCCAGACCGGCTGCGTCATGCTGCGGGTGGCGGGCGAAGATGAAGTTGGCCGCCGACGGCAGCACTTCGAAGCCTTTCTTCTGCAACTGGGCGATGACCTGTTCGCGACTGTCGATCACTCGCTGGCAGGTGCTCTCGAAGTACTCGCGGTCCTCAAAAGCCGCCGCCGCGCCGACGATGGCCAAGCGATCCAGCGGGTAGGAGTTGAAGCTGTTCTTGATCCGCTCCAGCGCTTCAATCAAGTCCGGATGCCCCACCGCCAGGCCAACCCGCAAGCCGGCCAGCGAGCGCGACTTGGACAGGGTCTGGGTTACCAGCAGGTTCGGATAACGGTCCACCAGGCCGATCGCCGTCTGACCACCGAAGTCGATATAGGCTTCGTCCACCACGACGACTGAGTCCGGGCTGGCCTTAAGGATCTGCTCCACCGCCTCGAGGGCCAATAGGCAGCCGGTCGGCGCGTTCGGGTTGGGGAAGATGATCCCGCCGTTTGGCTTGGTGTAGTCCGACGGATCGATCTGGAACTGCTCATTCAACGGTACGGCGTCAAACGTGATGCCATACAAGCCGCAGTACACCGGGTAGAAGCTGTAGCTGATATCCGGGAACAGCAGCGGCTTATCGTGCTGCAGCAAGCCGTGAAAGATGTGTGCCAGGACTTCGTCGGAACCGTTACCGAGGAACACCTGATTACCCTGCACGCCGTAGTACTTGGCCACCGCTTGTTTGAGCAAGTCGCTGTTCGGGTCCGGGTACAGACGCAGATTGTCATTCAGCTCGGCCTGCATCGCAGCCAAGGCTTTCGGCGACGGGCCGTAGGGATTTTCGTTGGTGTTGAGCTTGACCAGTTTGGTCAGCTTCGGCTGCTCGCCCGGCACGTACGGCACCAGGTCCTTGACGAACGAACTCCAGAACTTACTCATGTTCAATTCCCTTCCTTATCGGCCACGATGCGGTATTCGGCGCTGCGCGCGTGCGCGGTCAGCGACTCGCCACGGGCCAGCACCGAGGCGGTCTTGCCCAGTTCGCTGGCACCGGCTTCGGAGCAAAAGATGATCGATGAACGCTTCTGGAAGTCGTAGACCCCCAGCGGCGAGGAGAAGCGCGCGGTGCCGGAAGTCGGCAGCACATGGTTGGGGCCGGCGCAGTAGTCGCCCAGGGCCTCGGAGGTATGACGGCCCATGAAGATCGCACCAGCGTGGCGAATCTGCGGCAACCAGGCTTGCGGGTCGGCCACTGACAACTCAAGGTGTTCCGGCGCAATGCGGTTCGCCACCTCGATGGCCTGCTGCATGTCACGCACCTGGATCAAGGCGCCACGGCCATTGATCGAGGTCTCGATAATCCCGGCGCGCTCCATGGTTGGCAGTAACTTGGCGATGCTCGCCGCCACCTGATCGAGGAATTCGGCATCTGGGCTGACCAGGATGGCCTGGGCGTCTTCGTCGTGCTCGGCCTGGGAGAACAGGTCCATGGCGATCCAGTCCGGATCGGTCTGGCCATCGCAGACCACGAGGATTTCCGAAGGACCGGCAATCATGTCGATGCCGACTTGGCCAAACACGTGGCGCTTGGCAGTGGCCACATAGATGTTGCCGGGGCCGACGATCTTGTCGACCTTCGGCACGCTTTCGGTTCCATACGCAAGCGCCGCAACCGCCTGCGCACCACCAACGGTGAACACCCGATCAACCCCGGCAATGCAGGCAGCAGCCAGCACCAACTCGTTGATTTCACCGCGCGGCGTGGGCACCACCATGACCACTTCGCTGACTCCGGCCACCTTGGCCGGAATCGCGTTCATCAGTACCGAAGACGGGTACGAGGCCTTGCCACCGGGTACGTACAGGCCGGCGCGATCCAGCGGAGTGACCTTCTGGCCCAGCACGGTGCCGTCCGCTTCGGTGTAGGTCCAGGAATCCTGTTTCTGCTTTTCGTGGTAACTGCGCACACGGGCCGCGGCTTTTTCCAGGGCTTCGCGCTGGGCCACGGTGATGCGAGTCAAGGCCAGTTCCAGGCGCTCGCGCGGCAGGATCAGGTCGGCCATCGAGGCAACCTGCAAGCCGTCGAATTTCTCGGTGAATTCCACCAGCGCCGCATCGCCACGCTCACGCACGGCCTTGATGATATCCAGCACGCGCTGATTGACCGAGTCGTCAGACACACTTTCCCAGCTCAGCAGATGATCCAGATGATGCGCGAAATCCGGGTCAGCAGCGTTGAGTCGGCGAATTGCAGTCGGTGCGGTCATAGCGAGAGCCTCATAGGATTGGCGAAAACTCAGGCGCCCGAAGGTGCGCTGACGTTTAATAACGATCGCGTTGGTGCGGTGGTCGTGCCAGGCAAGGCGCAGGACGTAGGTCAGGGTTGTTTCCTTACCAAGTCCTGCAACGCAGCATGGCGCGGCCACAGGGCCAACCCGCAGGGCCTTGCCCCAAAAGGCAGGCCGCTGCGCGATTCTTACTTCTGAGAGAAGTTTTTTCTACTGCTACAAGTTGCCTTTTGGAGTAAGGCGCGACCGTTATTAAACGTCAGCGCACCTTCCCCGTCAGTCGTTCCGCTTGGGCACCTGAGAATACTGGCTATGAGGCGGATAGACGGGCGCGACTTAACGTCGCGCAGGTGAATCAACCGCGGTGTCGCGACTCCACTGCTTTGCGCAGGGTGTCGATCAGTGCCTGGATACGGGCGTGTTGCATTTTCATCGAAGCCTTGTTGACGATCAGTCGGGAACTGATGGCGGCGATGAATTCCTGTGGCTCCAGGCCGTTGGCCCGCAGCGTGTTACCGGTGTCGACCACGTCGATGATCTTGTCGGCCAGGCCGATCAGCGGCGCCAGTTCCATCGAGCCGTACAGCTTGATGATGTCGACCTGACGACCCTGTTCGGCGTAATAACGCTTGGCCACGTTGACGAACTTGGTGGCGATACGCAGACGACCCTTGGGCTCGACCGCGCCGACCTTGCCAGCGGTCATCAGCTTGCACTGGGCAATCTGCAGGTCCAGCGGCTCGTAAAGGCCCTGGCCGCCGTATTCCATCAGCACATCTTTACCGGCGACGCCCAGGTCCGCGGCACCATGCTCGACGTAGGTCGGCACATCGGTGGCGCGTACGATCAGCAAGCGCACATCGGCCTGGGTCGTGGGGATGATCAGCTTGCGGCTCTTGTCCGGATTCTCGGTCGGCACGATGCCCGCTTCAGCCAGAAGCGGCAGGGTGTCGTCAAGGATGCGGCCCTTGGACAGTGCGATGGTCAACATGGGAAACGTCAGTCCTTAATTCAGGCTACTGATGCCCGGTCGCAAACGACGCCGGACACACATCGAGCCTGAAACAGGCTCGACTGGAACAAATCTGTGGGCGCGTCCCTGCGCCCTGAAGCAACGATTAACCCGGTACGCGGCGGATCTTGGCGCCGAGCATCTGCAGCTTCTCTTCGATGCACTCGTAACCACGGTCTATGTGGTAGATGCGATCGATCAGGGTGTCGCCTTCGGCAACCAGCGCCGAGATCACCAGGCTGGCGGAAGCGCGCAGGTCGGTGGCCATGACAGGCGCGCCCTTGAGCTTGTCGATACCAGTGACGATCGCGGTGTTGCCTTCGACCTGGATATGCGCGCCCATGCGGTGCAGCTCGTAGACGTGCATGAAACGGTTTTCGAAGATCGTCTCGATCACCGCGCCAGTGCCTTCGGCGATGGCGTTGAGGGAGATGAACTGCGCTTGCATGTCGGTCGGGAACGCCGGGTACGGAGCAGTACGCACGTTGACCGCCTTGGGCCGCTTGCCGTGCATGTTGAGCTCGATCCAGTCTTCGCCCGTGGTGATTTCAGCACCGGCTTCGCGCAGTTTTTCGAGAACGGCCTCGAGGATGGTCGGATCGGTGTCCTTGACCTTCACCCGGCCACCGGTCACGGCAGCAGCGACCAGGTAGGTGCCGGTTTCGATACGGTCCGGCATTACCTTGTAGGTCGCCGAGTGCAGACGCTTCACACCGTCGATGGTGATGGTGTCGGTACCCGCGCCCTGGACGTTGGCGCCCATGGCGTTGAGGAAGTTCGCCAGGTCGACGACTTCAGGCTCACGAGCGGCGTTCTGCAGCACACTGCGGCCATTGGCCAGGGCGGCGGCCATCATGATGTTCTCGGTACCGGTCACGGAGACGGTATCGAAGAAGAAGTTGGCCCCACGCAGGCCGCCTTCAGGCGCCTTGGCCTTGATGTAGCCGCCTTCCACGTCGATGCTCGCGCCCATGGCTTCAAGGCCACGGATGTGCAGGTCGACCGGACGTGAACCAATGGCGCAACCGCCAGGCAAGGCGACTTCAGCTTCACCGAAGCGTGCAACCATCGGTCCCAGTACCAGGATCGAGGCACGCATGGTTTTCACCAGCTCGTACGGCGCGACCAGGGTCTTGATGGTACGCGGGTCGATTTCGACGCTGAGTTTCTCGTCGATCACCGGCTCGATGCCCATGCGACCGAACAGCTCGATCATCGTGGTGATGTCGTGCAGGTGCGGCAGGTTGGCGACTGTCACTGGACCATCGCAGAGCAGCGTTGCCGCGAGGATCGGCAGGGCAGAGTTCTTCGCCCCGGAGATGCGGATTTCGCCATCAAGACGAGCACCGCCGGTAATAATCAATTTATCCATAAGAATCTCGACGCCCTTGGGCTCAGGTGCGCTCGGCCCAGGCCGCGCGGCTGAAAAATTTCATAGTGACCGCGTGGATGCTGCCATCGGCGATCCATGGGTTCAAATGGGCATAGACGCTCTGCTGACGCTTGACCGGGCTTAACGCCGCCAGTTCATCACTAATCACGTTCAGCTGGAAGTTGCAGCCTTCGCCTTCAACTTCAATCTGCACTTGTGAAAGAGTCTCGGACAGCTTTCCTTCAAGAAAGCTCTTCACTTCTACGGCCTGCATGCTCAACCTCAATCGGCGCCCTGTGCGCACGGGTCGGACATCATACAAAAAAGCCCCGCGCCTGCGAACCCCGCGAAGCAGGACTCTGACGGGGGGCTTATCTATAGATGAGGGTTAAGGGTGCGTCAAAAGCTCGGTCAAACCACTGACCTCAGCAATTTCACGCATATCATCGGGCAGCGCGCGGATGCTCACCGCCTTGCCGGCCGCCGCCGCATCGCGAATGAACGACAACAGCAACGACAAGCCGACGCTGCTGGACTTGACCACGCCCGAGCAATCGAGCACGACGGCAGTCGCGCCACTCGACTTGATCAGAGCCTGGCCCTGCTTGCGCAGACCTGGCCCGGAGCGGTAATCGAGTACACCACTGAGCATCAGCTCGCCGGCCTGACCCAAACGCACTGCCGACTCACTCATTGGCTTTGCTTCTCGGTTGCGTCCTTAGCCTTGGCGACCTCACCCGCCCAACCATTGATAGTCTTGTCCAGGTCGTTGCCGTTGCGTTGCATGGCGTCAGCGAACTGGTCGCGGAACAGCTTGCCAATGTTGATACCGTTGATGATCACGTTACGCAGCTTCCACTCGCCACCGATCTTCTCGAGGGTATAGGACACCGGGTAGATCGCGCCGCTGCTGCCCTTGACCGTCATGCCAACGCTGGTACGGTCGCCCGACTCATCCTTGGCAGGGTCCACGGTGATGCCCTGGTTGTTGTATTCGAGCAAAGCATTGCCATAGAACTGGAACAGACCCTTCTTGAAATTCTCTTCAAAGGTTTTCATCTGCGCCGGCGTAGCTTTACGCGAGTACTTGACGGTCATGATGCTTTTGGAAATGCCTTCGGCGTCCACTACGGGTCCGACGATGGTATTCAGCGCATCGTAGAAACCTTGCGGATCCTTCTTGTACTGTTCCTTGTTGGCTGCCAAGTCCTGGAGCAGGCGTTTGGTCGTATCTTCGACCAGATCATGCGCTGAAGGCCCGGTCACGGCGTTAGCCACCAGCGGCAATGCCGCCAACAGGACCAGCAGGCCACGTCGTAAGGTAGAGATCATGGAGAAACTCCTTATTTGGCTTCTTTACTGACAGTATTGAGCAGGAATTTACCGATCAGGTCTTCGAGCACCAGCGACGACTGCGTGTCATGGATAGTCCCGCCATCCTTGAGCAACGACTCCTCGCCACCGACGCTGATACCGATGTATTTCTCGCCCAGCAACCCCGCGGTGAGGATAGATGCAGTGGAGTCGGATGGGAGGTTATCCACACGTTTTTCCAGCTGCAGCGTGACTCGCCCGGTGAAACTGTCGCGATCCAGATCGATTGCCGTGACCTTGCCGATGGTCACACCGGCCATGGTCACTTTCGATCTGACCGTCAAACCGGCGATATTGTCGAAGTAGGCATAAAGTTTATAACTGTCGGTGCTCGAAACCGGGGACAGTCCACTGACCCGCAGCGCAAGCAACAGCAAAGCCAGAATGCCGGCCAGCAGGAAAAGGCCGACACCGATCTCCAGGGTGCGGTTTTGCATCAGAAATCTCCAAACATCAAGGCGGTCAGAATAAAGTCCAGGCCGAGAACGGCCAATGAGGCATACACCACGGTTTTGGTGGTGGCGCGACTGATCCCTTCTGAAGTGGGCTCACAGTCATAGCCTTGGAATACGGCGATCCAGGTCACGACAAAGGCAAAAACCATGCTCTTAATGATGCCATTGAGCACGTCACCGTTGAACGTCACGCTGTTTTGCATGTTCGACCAGTAGGAACCTTCATATACCCCCAGCCAATCGACAGCCACCCAGGAACCGCCCCAGATTCCGACCACGCTGAAAATCATCGCCAGCAGCGGCAGGGAAATGAAGCCGGCCCACAACCGGGGGGCAATGATGTACTTCAGGGGGTCGACACCAATCATCTCCAGACTGGACAACTGCTCGGTGGATTTCATGTTGCCGATTTCTGCGGTCAGCGCCGAACCGGCGCGCCCGGCGAACAGCAGTGCGGTCACCACCGGTCCCAGCTCACGCAACAGGGTCAATGCCACCATCTGCCCGACCGCCTGCTCCGAGCCGTAGCTGGAGAGAATGTTGAAGCCTTGCAGCGCGAGCACCATGCCGATGAATATCCCCGAAACCACAATGATCACCAGGGACATCACGCCTACCGAATGCAGCTGCTTGACCAGCAGGCCGAAGCCGCCGCCAATGCCGCCACGCCCGAGCAAGGCATGAAACAGGAACAGGGAGGAGCGACCGAGCACCGCGACGCTGTCGATGGCGGCGAGGCCGAATCGGCGAACTCTCTCCAGAATTGAAGTCTTGCGCATCAGCGCTTCCCCAGTAGATCTGCGCGGTAATCCGTCGCTGGAAAATGAAACGGTACCGGCCCATCCGGATCGCCAGTCATGAATTGGCGAATCCGCGGATTGTCGGAATCCATCAGTTCGGCCGGCGTGCCCTGCCCCAGCACTTGCCCGTCACCGACCACGTACAGGTAATCGGCGATGCTTGCCGTTTCGGCGAGGTCATGGGAAACCACGATACTGGTGATCCCGAGGGCATCGTTGAGCAGGCGGATCAGGCGCACCAACACGCCCATAGCGATCGGGTCCTGGCCCACGAAAGGCTCGTCGTACATGAGAATACCGGGGTCCAGGGCGATTGCCCGAGCCAGCGCCACACGACGCTTCATGCCGCCGGAAAGCTCGTCGGGCATCAGCTCAGTGGCCCCGCGCAAGCCCACGGCCTGCAGCTTCATCAGGACGATGTCGCGGATCATTTCATCCGGCAACTCGGTATGCACACGCAGCGGAAACGCGACGTTCTCGAACACATCGAGGTCGGTGAACAGTGCGCCGCTCTGAAACAGAACACCCATGTGCTTGCGCGCATCGAACAAATCGCTGCGTGACAAACTCGGTAAATTCTGTCCGTTGACCCACACCTCGCCACTGGAAGGGCGCAATTGCGCGCCCATCAGGCGCAGCAGCGTGGTTTTTCCGCACCCGGAAGGCCCCATGATGCCGGTAACCTTACCGCGCGGTATGCGAATATCGACATTATTGAAAATGCTACGCGCGCCGCGCTTGAAGGACACTCCCTTCAGCTCGACCGCATAGGCGTTATCGGCACTCATCTAAACTCCTTGCGATGCAAGCCTCTCACTCGGACGTCGTGATCTCGTGGGAGAGCACAAAACCTCCTGGGCAGGCCGAACTGGCGACGAACTATATCACTGCCCACGCAAAGCGCCCAAGGCCGAAGACCGCAGCATTCAGCTTCAATTAAGCTTAAAAACGCTTAATTGAGGACTTGCCGTGACGCAGAGCGCACAAATCCCCTACGAACTAGCGTGAGGGAATCGATCATTACCGTTATAATCGTCACCTTTTCCCGGGCTATTCGATTTTAGACATGAGCCAATCCAGCGACCTGATCAAATCGGCACAACGAACGATCCGCCTCGAGCTGGACGCCGTAAAAGGCTTGCTGGGCCAGATCGACGCAGATTTCGTCCGCGCCTGCGAGTTGATTCTGGCAAGCAAAGGTCGGGTGGTCGTGGTCGGCATGGGCAAATCCGGACACATCGGCAACAAAATTGCCGCAACTTTGGCCAGTACCGGCACCACGGCGTTTTTCGTTCACCCCGCTGAAGCCAGCCACGGCGACATGGGCATGATTACCCGCGACGATACCCTGCTGGCGCTCTCCAACTCCGGCTCTACCCAGGAAATCATCACCCTGCTGCCGCTGATCAAACGCATGGGCATCACGCTGATCAGCATGACCGGCAACCCTGACTCGCCCCTGGCGCGTGCCGCCGACGTGAACCTCAACGTCCGTGTCGAGCATGAGGCTTGCCCGCTGAACCTCGCCCCGACCTCATCGACGACTGCAGCACTGGTCATGGGCGACGCTATGGCCGTCGCGCTGCTCGAAGCCCGCGGTTTTACCGCCGAGGATTTCGCGTTTTCGCATCCAGGCGGTGCACTGGGTCGCCGCCTGCTGCTGAAAGTCGAAGACGTCATGCATAGCGGCGACGGCTTGCCGCAGGTACTACGCGGCACTTCACTGAAAAATGCCTTGCTGGAAATGACCCACAAGGGCTTGGGGATGACGGTGGTTCTGGAGACCGGCGGCAAACTGGCCGGCATCTTCACAGACGGAGACTTGCGCCGCGCCCTCGATCGCTCGGTGGATTTGCGGCAAGCAGACATCGACAGCGTCATGACGCCCCATGGCAAGACCGTTCGCGCCGAAATGCTCGCCGCCCAGGCGCTGAAAATCATGGAAGACAGCAAGATTAACGCCCTGGTCGTGGTCGATGACGAGGACCGCCCGGTCGGCGCCCTGAACATGCATGACCTGCTGCGTGCGGGAGTGATGTAATGCACGAGGACCTGCTCGAGCGGGGCAAGTTGATCAAGCTGGCGGTCTTCGACGTCGACGGCGTGCTGACTGATGGCCGCCTGTACTTCCTCGAAGACGGCAGCGAATTCAAGACTTTCAATACACTGGACGGTCAGGGCATCAAAATGTTGATGGCCAGCGGTGTAACAACAGCCATTATCAGCGGTCGAAGAACGCCGGTGGTGGAGCGACGGGCGAAAAACCTCGGGATAGCGCACCTCTACCAAGGCCGCGAAGACAAACTTGTGGTGCTCGACGAGCTTATCGCGCAACTGGGCCTAAGCTATGAGCAGGTCGCCTACCTGGGTGACGACCTGCCGGACTTGCCGGTGATTCGCCGCGCAGGCTTGGGCATGGCGGTCGCCAATGCCGCGAGCTTCGTCCGCGAACATGCCCACGGCATCACTGTGGCCCGAGGTGGCGAAGGCGCCGCCCGCGAATTTTGTGAATTGATCTTACGCGCCCAGGGTAACCTTGAATCCGCCCAAGCCGCGTACCTGTGAGTCATTTATGCTGAGTAAAAAGTTTCGCAATTTTCTGTTTTTCGGTGCCATTGCCGCACTGTTCGCTGCGGTTGGATACTGGAACATCAGCCCCGAGCGTTTTCTCGACAAGCCGGTAGCGGCCGTCAATGAAAGCGAGATCGACTATTACGCAATCAACGCCCACAGCGTGCAGTTCCTGCCCGACGGCAAGCTGCAGTACGACATGACGTCGGACAAGCTCGAGCACGTCAAGACCAGTGAAGTGACGCAACTGACCAACCCTGACCTGAAAATGTATCGCGGCACCGAGTTTCCGTGGCACGTGCAGAGCGAGCGCGGCGAGGTCAATTCGGACGGCACCGAGGTCGAACTGATCGACTCGGTACGCATTTCGCGCACGGACGAAAAGAACCGCCCAATGCTCATCACCACCACCCGCATGACCGTATTCCCGGAGCAGCAATATGCGCAGACCCAGCAACCCGTTAAAATCGACGGCGCTGGCGGCGTATCGACGGGTACCGGCATGAAAGCGTATTTGAAAGAAAGCAGGATACACCTGCTATCGAACGTAAGAGGACAGTATGACGCTCGTTAAAACCCTCCCTATTTTGCTCAGTCTGGGCGCAGCACTGGGAAGCGTGAGCGCCTGGGCCCTGCCATCCGATAGCCAGCAACCTATCCGCATTCAGGCTGACGATGCGCAGCTGGATGACCGCAACGGCATCGCCACCTACAAAGGCGACGTGATCATCACTCAAGGCTCGATGAAGGTGACCGGTAATACCGTGACCATGACCCGCGCCCCGAACGGTGACATCGACGTGGTCACTTCAGTGGGCAACCTGGCCTACTTCGAACAGATGCAGACCGCTGGCGATACCAAACCGGTCCAGGGCTACGGCGTGACCATCCAGTACCACGCCCAGCAAAACCGTGTCGTATTGATCGACCGCGCCAAGGTCATCGACAAGGACGGCAACGTCACCCAGGGCGAGAAAATTGTCTATGACACCGAGAAAAAGCTCGCCAGTGCCGGCCGCGCCACCGGCAGCAAGGTGACTGAAGCACGCCCACGGATCGACATGGTCATCCAGCCGAAAAAGAAAACCGACGAGCAAAAGGCCCCGTAAATGGCAACTCTGAAAGCCCAGCACCTGGCCAAGAGCTACAAGAGCCGCCAGGTCGTGCGTGACGTCAGCCTGTCCATCGACAGCGGCCAGATCGTCGGCTTGCTCGGCCCCAACGGCGCCGGCAAGACCACCTGCTTCTACATGATCGTCGGCCTGGTGCGCGCCGACCAGGGCCGCGTGCTGATCGACGACCTCGATGTCAGCCATCAGCCGATGCACGGCCGTGCACGAGCAGGCATCGGCTATCTTCCGCAAGAAGCGTCGATCTTCCGTAAACTGTCGGTTGCCGACAACATCATGGCCATCCTCGAAACCCGCAAGGAACTCGACAAGGCAGGCCGTCGCAAGGAGCTGGAAAGCCTGCTGCAGGAGTTCCACATCAACCACATTCGCGACAACCTCGGCATGAGCCTGTCCGGTGGCGAGCGCCGTCGCGTCGAGATTGCCCGCGCATTGGCCACCGCACCGAAATTCATCCTGCTCGACGAACCTTTCGCAGGCGTCGACCCGATTTCGGTGGGCGACATCAAGCAAATCATCCATCACCTCAAGGCCAAGGGTATCGGTGTACTGATCACCGACCACAACGTACGCGAGACCCTGGATATCTGCGAAACTGCCTATATCGTCAACGACGGCCAGCTGATTGCCGAAGGTGATGCCGAGACCATCCTGGCCAATGAACTGGTCAAGGAGGTTTACCTGGGCCACGAGTTCCGCCTGTAAGCGACGAGGCGTCTGGACGCCGCCGGGGCGTAATGTCAATAAAACTATCTATCTTTTTATTGTCATGACGCTCTAGGCAAACACTTCAGTTTCGGGCATATAATTTGCTTAAGTTAGGCGCTCCGGCGCCCTGTAGTGGATGGCGCACGTGCGCCGGCGAATAAGGTGTTAAGCCCCAGCCATGAAACCATCGCTAGTCTTGAGAATGGGCCAGCAGCTGACGATGACACCGCAGCTGCAACAGGCCATCCGTCTGCTCCAATTGTCGACCCTGGACCTGCAACAGGAAATCCAGGAGGCCTTGGAATCCAATCCAATGCTTGAACGCCAGGAAGAAGGCGACGACTTCGATAACGCCGACCCGATGGCCGACAATATCGAGCAGAAACCCAACACCGACGTCCAGGAACCTTCCTACCAGGAAACCGCCCCCACGGTGGATAACCTTGAGGAAGGTGAGTGGAACGAGCGCATTCCCAACGAACTCCCGGTCGACACCGCCTGGGAAGACGTCTACCAGACCAGTGCCAGCAGCCTGCCGAGCAACGATGACGACGAGTGGGATTTCACCACCCGCACTTCGGCCGGTGAGAGCCTGCAAAGCCATCTGCTCTGGCAACTGAACCTGGCCCCGATGTCCGACACCGATCGCCTGATCGGCGTGACCCTGATCGACTGCATCAACAACCAGGGGTACCTGGACGAAACCCTCGAGGAGATCCTCGAAGCCTTCGATCCGGAACTGGACATCGAACTGGACGAAATCGAAGCCGTCCTGCACCGCATTCAGCAATTCGAGCCGGCCGGTATCGGCGCCCGCAACCTGGGCGAGTGCTTGCTTCTGCAATTGCGTCAGTTGCCCGCCAAGACCCCGTGGATCGCCGAAGCCAAGCGCCTGGTCACCGACTATATCGACCTGCTGGGCAGCCGCGACTACAGCCAACTGATGCGCCGCATGAAGCTTAAGGAAGACGAACTGCGCCAGGTCATTGAGCTGGTACAGAGCCTCAACCCGCGTCCGGGCTCGCAGATCGAGTCCAGCGAAGCCGAATACGTGGTGCCGGACGTGATCGTGCGCAAGGACAACGAGCGCTGGCTGGTGGAACTGAACCAGGAGTCTGTGCCACGCCTGCGGGTCAACCCTCAGTACGCCGGGTTTGTCCGCCGTGCCGACACCAGTGCCGACAACACCTTCATGCGCAACCAGTTGCAGGAGGCCCGCTGGTTCATCAAGAGCCTGCAGAGCCGCAACGAAACCTTGATGAAAGTCGCCACCCAGATCGTCGAGCACCAGCGCGGCTTCCTCGAATACGGCGACGAAGCGATGAAGCCCCTGGTCCTGCACGACATCGCCGAAGCGGTAGGTATGCATGAATCGACCATTTCGCGGGTTACCACGCAGAAATTCATGCACACCCCGCGCGGTATTTATGAGCTGAAATACTTTTTCTCAAGTCATGTCAGCACCTCCGAAGGCGGCGAATGCTCGTCTACGGCGATCCGCGCGATCATCAAAAAACTGGTTGCCGCGGAAAATCAGAAAAAGCCGTTGAGTGACAGCAAAATCGCTGGTTTACTGGAGGCACAAGGCATTCAGGTGGCCCGTCGTACCGTCGCCAAGTACCGCGAATCCTTGGGGATCGCGCCTTCGAGCGAACGCAAGCGTTTGATGTAACGGGCCACGCCACCGCGTTCCAGGGTGTGTTCGGAATTGTTCCGGATACACCCAGTGGCAGGCATCACAGCCTGCCGCCTTATGCACTGGCAACGAAGGAGAAGCTGTATGCAAGTCAACATCAGTGGACACCAACTGGAAGTTACCGAACCTCTGCGCACCTACATCGGCGAAAAACTCGACCGGCTGGAAAGGCACTTCGACAAGATCACCAACGTGCAGGTCACGATGAATGTCGAGAAGCTGAAGCAGAAAATCGAAGCCACGCTGCATATCCCCGGCGGAGAAGTGGTTGCCAATGCCGAGCATGACGACATGTATGCCGCCATTGACCTGCTGACCGACAAGCTGGACCGTCAACTCAAAAAGCATAAGGAAAAGACCCAGAGCCTCCTCCAGGGCGCAACCGGTCGTTAACACCCCCATCCCATGATCCGACTTGAAAGCATCCTGACCCCCGGCCGTTCCCTCGTGAACGTGCCGGGCGGCAGTAAAAAGAAAGCCCTCGAACAAATTGCCAACCTGATCGCCCGGGAAGTCCCGGATCTGGAGATGCAAGATGTCTTCGAGGCGTTGATTGCCCGTGAAAAACTCGGCTCGACCGGTTTTGGCAACGGCATCGCCATTCCACACTGCCGCCTCAAGGGTTGCACATCCCCTATCAGCGCCCTGATGCACCTCGACGCCCCAATTGATTTCGACGCCATCGATGGCGCTCCGGTCGACTTGCTGTTCGTCCTGCTGGTCCCCCAAGCGGCTACCGATGCGCACCTTGAACTGCTACGTCAGATCGCCAGCATGCTGGACCGTAAGGAAGTGCGTGATCGCCTGCGCAACGCCAGCAGCAATCAAGACTTGTACCAGGTTGTCCTGGACGAGCAGAACGGTCACTGATGATGCGCCTGATTATTGTCAGCGGACGCTCCGGCTCCGGCAAAAGTACGGCCCTCAATGTCCTCGAAGACAACGGCTATTACTGCATCGACAACCTTCCGGCAGGCCTGTTGCCGGAGTTGGCCGAACGCGCACTGATTCACAATGAACTGAGCCAGCCACTGGTCGCGGTCTCCATCGACGCGCGCAACCTGCCCAGTCATTTGACCCGTTTCCCGGAATTGCTGGATGAAGTACGTAGCCGCCACATCCAGTGTGATGTGCTGTACCTCGACGCCGACGAAGAAACCCTGCTCAAGCGCTTCTCCGAGACACGTCGGCGGCACCCGTTAAGCAGCTCCAATCGCTCGCTGGCCGAAGCCATCGAAGATGAGACCACCCTGCTGGGGCCTATTGCCGACCTCGCCGACCTCAAGCTCAACACCACCAATCTCAACCTGTACCAGTTGCGCGATACCATCAAGCTGCGCCTGCTCAATCAGCCGGAGCCCGGTACGGCGTTCCTGGTGGAGTCGTTCGGCTTCAAGCGCGGCATGCCGGTCGATGCCGACCTGGTGTTCGACGTGCGCTGCCTGCCGAACCCCTACTGGATTCCGGATCTGCGGGCACAGTCAGGCCTGGACCAACCGGTTGCCGACTATCTGGCCGCGCAGCCGGATGTCGAGGAAATGTTTGTAGACATCTCCAGCTACCTGCTCAAATGGCTGCCGCGATTTGCTGCCAGTAACCGGGCCTACGTCACCATTGCGATCGGCTGCACCGGCGGACATCACCGCTCCGTGTACCTGACCGAACGCCTGGGGCAGATCCTGCAAAAAACCCTGAAGAACGTCCAGGTTCGCCACCGCGACCTTAGCTAAAGGATTCACACCGCGATGCCTGCTCTGGAAATTGAAATCATCAACAAACTGGGCCTGCATGCCCGTGCTTCAGCGAAATTCGTAGGTGTAGCGGGTCGATTCCCCTGCCAGATTCGAGCCGGGCGCACGCCTGAGTCGATGGTCGACGGAAAAAGCATCATGGCGATGATGATGCTCGCGGCCGGCAAAGGTACGAAGATTCACTTGTTCACTGAAGGTGAGCAAGAGCAAGAGGCGCTGGACGCGCTGGCCGAACTGATCAACAACTACTTCGACGAAGGCGAGTAAAACTCGCCTTCCTTCTCATTAGCCCAACGCAGTATCCATCACCATCATCAGGCAAAACCCGATCAGCAATCCGAGGCTGGCCAGCTTCTCGTGACCATTGCGGCGCGATTCGGGAATCACCTCGTGAGTCACCACCAGCAACATCGCTCCGGCAGCCAGGGCCAGCCCCAACGGCAGAATCACCTCGGCCAAGCTCACCAGCCAGGCACATAACAAGGCGAAAACCGGCTCGACCAGACCTGATGCCGCGCCGATCAAAAACGCCTTGAACCGCGACATCCCTGCCCCGGCCAACACTAAAGCGATCACCAGCCCTTCCGGCACGTCCTGTAAGGCAATGCCCATGGCCAGGCTGTCGGCGTCCGGCATGCCGCCGCCTGCCGAAACGCCCACTGCCATGCCTTCGGGAATGTTGTGAGCAATGATGGCGAACACAAACAGCCAAATGCGCGGCGGGATCACCGGTCGTTCCGGGGTGCCCACCAACATCTCAGGCGATGCACCGGACACCTGGCGATCCACCAGGAACAAGCCGATCGCCCCGAGCATGATGCCGAAGCAAATCAGCCCGCTGGCCGCCCACGGCGTTAGCCCCAGGCTCTCGGCGGCGGCAATCCCGGGCACGATCAGCGAAAAGGCAGTGGCGGCCAGCATCACCCCGGCACCAAACCCCAACAAGGTATCGCTGAGCGCCAAGGGCATCCGTCGAATCACCAGCACCGGCACCGCACCCAGGGCCGTGCCCAAGGCACAGATGGCCCCGCCCTGCAGCGCACGCATCAACCTCGGCTCAAGGTTCAACCACGCCAGGCCGTGCGCTACCAGCAAGGTGGTTCCCGCCAACAGCAGGAGCGAACCCAGTGCATATCGAAACATTCGCCCGCTGTTGATCGCCAGTGTCTCAGTGCCCATAGAACGCCTTGATTGCTTTATGACAGTGAAGACTCAAGCCAGTGCCGCCTGATAACGCTGAGCGACCTCGGGCCAATGGATCACGTTGTAGAACGCGTTGATGTATTCAGGACGGCGGTTCTGGTAGCGCAAGTAATAGGCGTGCTCCCAGACATCGAGACCGAGGATCGGCGTGTTGCCATTCATCAGCGGACTGTCCTGGTTACCGCTGCTTTCCACCACCAGGCTCTTTTGCGGGGTCACGCTGAGCCAGGCCCAGCCGCTGCCGAAGCGCGTCAGTGCGGCCTTGGTAAACGCCTCCTTGAAACTGTCGAAGCCGCCCAGTTGCTCATCGATGGCCCGGCCCAGGTCGCCGCTCGGCGCACCGCCACCATTGGGCACCATGACGGCCCAGAACAACGAATGGTTGGCATGTCCGCCGCCCTGATTGATTACCGCCGCGCGCAGTTTTTCCGGTAACTGCTGGACATTGGCCACCAAGCGCTCCACTGGCCATTCGGCATACTCGGTGCCTTCGACCGCGGCATTGAGGTTGTTGATGTAGGTCTGGTGGTGCTTGGTGTAGTGGATTTCCATGGTTTGCGCATCGATATGCGGCTCCAGGGCATCGTAGGCGTAAGGCAATGCAGGCAGGGTAAAAGCCATTTCAATGAACTCCGTATTGGGCGCGCGCATCATGCGGCTGTGCCGCGGTACCGATGTGCAGCAAGCGATGGGTACGTGGGTATTCGCCGTGTTCGCTGATGAAATTCAGCAGTTCGACATAAGTCTTGCTGCTCTGATGCAAGGCCGCCTCGCGCAGGGCCGGAGCCAGGCGCGGGTCCTGCATGGTCTGCAGCAACAGTTGGTGGATGGCGCACAGGTACTCGGCGCTCTCCTCGGGTTGGTTCAGGCGCAAATGCAGGTCGGCGAGGTTGTGATGGGAAATCACGCAGGCGGCCACCGCCTCGTCGGCGTCCGACCAGCGCTCGAATAGCACCTGAGCCAGCGCCAGGGCCTGCAAGTAAGCCTCGCGGGCATCGACCAGCTCGCCCAGCATAAAGCAGCGGTTGGCCCTTTCGATCGTGCGTTTCCAATGCTCCATGGTGAGCCTCCAATGCGCTGAGGGGATTACACGCCGCCGGCAGTGAGTTTTTCCGGATTTAGCAGCTCTTCCAGTTGGCTGCGGGACAAATCAGTGTGTTCGAGGGCCACATCAATTACCGCCCGCCCCTGCTTGTAAGCGGTCTTGGCGATTTCGGCGGCCTTCTGGTAACCAATGATCGGGTTGAGCGCAGTCACCAGAATCGGATTGCGCGACAGTGCTTCCTTTAGTTTGGCCTCGTTGACCTTGAAGCTGGCGATGGCCTTGTCCGCCAGCAGCCGGCTGGAATTGGCCAGCAACTCGATGCTGCTCAACAGATTGTGAGCGATGATAGGCAGCATCACGTTGAGCTCGAAGTTGCCCGACTGGCCCGCCACAGTGATCACGCTGTCATTGCCGATCACTTGCGCAGCGACCATCGCTGTCGCCTCCGGAATCACCGGATTGACCTTGCCCGGCATGATCGAGGACCCGGGCTGCAAACCTTCCAGCTCGATTTCACCCAGGCCGGCCAATGGCCCCGAGTTCATCCAGCGCAGGTCGTTGGCGATTTTCATCAGCGACACCGCAATGGCCTTGAGCTGGCCGGAAAGCGCAACGGCGGTGTCCTGGGAGCCGATCAGGGCGAACAGGTCTTGGCCTGGGGTAAACGGAACATGGGTCAAGGCGCTCAACTGCTGGCTGAAACGTGCCGCGAACTGAGGATGCGCATTGATCCCGGTGCCGACCGCCGTGCCGCCTTGCGCCAGGGATTGCAGGGCCGGCAACAAATTCTCCAGATGCCCGAGATTGGCCTTTAGCTGCTGCGCCCAGCCGTTCAACACCTGGCTCATGCGCACCGGCATGGCGTCCATCAAGTGTGTTCTCCCGGTCTTGACGAAAGGGTGAACCTGCTCGGCCTTGTGCTCGATGACCTGGATCAGGTGCTTGAGCGCCGGCAGCAATTGCTCATGCAGCGCCAGCGCGGCGCTGACGTGAATGGTGGTCGGGATGATGTCGTTGCTGCTTTGCCCGCAGTTGACGTGATCGTTCGGGTTGACCGTCTCGCCCAGCAAACGACTGGCCAGGGTTGCCAGCACTTCGTTGGCGTTCATGTTGGAACTGGTGCCGGACCCGGTCTGGAAGATATCCACCGGGAAATGGGCCATGAATTCGCCTTCCAGCAAGCCCTGGGCCGCATCGACAATCGCCTTGCCCTGGGCTTCGCTTAGCTGCTGGAGCTCGACGTTGGCCCTGGCCGCTGCCGCCTTGGCCAGGATCAGTGCACGAATGAACTGTGCCGGCATGCGCTGGCCGCTGATGGGAAAATTATCCACTGCACGTTGGGTCTGGGCGCCGTACAGGGCGTCCACCGGGACTTGCAGCTCACCCATGCTGTCACGTTCGATACGGGTATTACTCATCGGGAAATCCTTGCACCAGTTCAATAAGAGGGATCGAGGGCTGCAACTCGCAGGTGGCCAGTTGCCAGGTGTAGCGTTGCCAGCGCTTGAGCCGGCACTTGCACAACGCCAGGCGCTCCAGGTCGCGCAGCGGGCGCCAGGCCTGATCCAGGCAGTGGCTGCGCCAATGCCAGGGCAAGGCGACATCGGCAGCGGTGTCGAGCAGCAAACGGAAGGTGGTTTCGGCGACCGTCCACGGCGAGGTAGCGGTGCAGCAAGAGAGGTAACGGCCTTCGGCCAGATAATGTTCGATCAGGCGCGGCTCGTCAGGATCCAGCGCGCAACGGATCTGGCGACTCATCCAACGCCAGCTTTCAAGGTAAGGCTGCTCGTGCAAGGCAGAACTCATGACCCAGGGCTCATTCGATAATGAGATTTATTATTAGATGATAATGAGAACCAAAACAAGAGCGCGAAATTAGGCGGGTTGATGAAAAGCCGTTTTCAAGACGTAAAAAAAGCGCGTCACCCAAGAGATGACGCGCTTTTTTCCAACAGTTAGAAGGCTTAGCTGCCAGCGACAGTCATGCGCTCGATCAGTACCGAGCCGGTGCGGATGTTGCTGCGCAACTCAAGGTCGTTACCTACCGCGACGATCTGTTTGAACATGTCGCGCATGTTGCCGGCGATGGTCACTTCTTGCACGGCGAACTGAATTTCGCCGTTTTCAACCCAAAAGCCCGCCGCGCCACGCGAGTAATCGCCGGTCACCATATTCAGGCCGTGGCCCATCAGTTCGGTCACCAGCAAACCACGCCCCATGCGCTTGAGCAGCGCAGCCTGGTCCTCGTCGCCATGGGTGACGAACAAGTTATGCACGCCGCCAGCATTGGCGGTGCTCGGCATGCCCAGCTTGCGTCCGGAATAGGTGCCCAGCACGTAAGACACCAGTTCGCCATTTTCGACGAATGGCTTGGCATAGGTCGCCAGGCCATCACCGTCGAACGCCGAGCTACCCATGGCACGCATCAGGTGCGGGCGCTCGTCGATGGTCAGCCACTCGGGAAACAGCTTCTGGCCTAGCGCGCCTTCAAGGAAGGATGACTTGCGGTACAGGTTACCGCCGGAAATCGCCCCGAGGAAGCTGCCGAACAAACCGCCCGCCAACTCCGCGGAGAACAGCACCGGCACTTCGCAGGTCGGTACCGGGCGCGCGCCCAGACGACTGGCGGCACGCTGCGCGGCGCGCTGGCCGATAGTGAGCGAATCCATCAACAGGCTGCCCTGGCGATTGACGTCATACCAGTAGTCACGCTGCATCTGGCCATCGGCTTCGGCAATCATCACGCAACTGAGGCTGTGCCGGGTCGAGGCATAGCCACCGATAAAACCGTGACTGTTGCCATACACGCGACAACCCTGGTGCGTATTCAGCGTAGTACCGTCGGCGTTCTTGATTCGGCTGTCGGCATCAAAGGCAGCGGCTTCGCAGGCCAGGGCTTTTTCGATGGCCTGTTCCGGAGTGATGTCCCAGGCGTGGAACAAATCGAAGTCCGGCAGATCGCGAGCCATCAAGGCCGCGTCGGCCAGGCCCGAGTGCTCGTCTTCGGAGGTGTGTTTGGCGATCGCCAGGGCGGCAGCGACAGTTTCACGAATGGCTTCGGCGCCACTGGCCGAGGTGCTGGCCGAGCCTTTGCGCTGACCAACGTAGAGGGTGATGCCGAAGCCCTGGTCGCGGTTGAACTCGACCGTTTCCACTTCGCGCTGACGTACCGAGGTCGACAGACCCTGCTCCAGCGACACTGCCACTTCGCAGGCACTGGCGCCCTGGCGCCTGGCTTCGGCGATGATCTGCTCGACTTGCTCCTGCAGTGCCGGCAACGCTTGTGGGCCGACGCTTTCAACTGCACTCATGCTGTTCTCCACTCAAATTCTGCTTTCGGTTAAGGCCATCGAGCGACCGGGCCGGACAAGCGGCCCCCGACTGGTTATCATGGCGGCGTTTCTTTGCGGACTGCCACCATGGTTGATTCTTACGACGACTCCCTCTACGGGGGAGAAAAAAGCAAATCCCAGGTCAAACGCGAGCTGCATGCTCTGGTTGACCTCGGCGAGCGCCTTACAACACTCAAGCCTGACTTGCTGGCAAAACTGCCGTTGACCGACGCCATGCGCCGGGCCTTGGCCGATGCGCCCAAGCACACCGCGAATATCGCGCGTAAACGGCACCTGAGCTTTATCGGCAAACTGATGCGCGATCAGGACACTGACGCCATTCTGGTCTTGCTCGATCAACTCGATGCCTCCACCAAACAGTACAACGAACGCTTCCACGGTCTGGAACGCTGGCGCGATCGGCTGATCGCCGGCGACGACGCCGTTCTGGAAAAGTTCGTCGTCGACTACCCGGAAGCTGATCGCCAGCAACTGCGTTCGCTGATCCGTCAGGCCCAGCACGAAACGGCGCATAACAAACCGCCTGCTTCCAGCCGGAAAATCTTCAAGTACATCCGTGAGCTGGACGAGACTCAACGCGGCCTGCGTTGATCCTCGACCGGGTGGGACTGCGACGCAGCCCACCCGCAGCTCCATCCCTTACGCGCCCGTGCCACCGACGGTGATCGCGTCGATTTTCAAGGTTGGCTGACCGACACCCACCGGCACCGACTGACCATCCTTGCCACACGTCCCCACACCGCTGTCCAACGACAGGTCGTTGCCGACCATCGACACCCGGCTCATGGCTTCCGGCCCGTTGCCGATCAACGTTGCACCTTTGACCGGCGCGGTAATCTTGCCGTCCTCGATCAGGTACGCCTCGCTGGTGGAGAACACAAACTTGCCGCTGGTGATGTCGACCTGGCCACCGCCGAGGTTGGCGCAGTAGATGCCCCTCTTCACCGAAGCAATGATTTCTGCCGGATCGCTTTCGCCACCGAGCATGTAGGTATTGGTCATGCGTGGCATCGGCAGGTGCGCATAGGATTCGCGACGACCGTTGCCCGTGCGTGCAACGCCCATCAGCCGCGCGTTGAGCTTGTCCTGCATGTAGCCCTTGAGCACACCGTTTTCGATCAGCGTAGTGCACTCGGTCGGGGTCCCCTCGTCGTCGACGCTCAGCGAGCCACGACGGCCGGCCAAGGTGCCGTCATCGACGATGGTGCAGAGTTTCGAGGCGACCATCTCACCCATGCGCCCGCTGTAGGCGGAGCTGCCCTTACGGTTGAAGTCACCTTCCAGGCCATGGCCGACTGCTTCGTGCAACAGCACACCGGACCACCCCGAGCCCAGTACCACTGGCAAAGTCCCGGCCGGCGCCGGAATCGCTTCCAGGTTCACCAAGGCCTGGCGCAACGCCTCACGGGCATAACCCATGGCGCGGTCTTCGGCGAGGAAATAACGGTAATCGGTACGACCGCCGCCGCCATGGCCACCGCGCTCACGCCGACCGTTCTGCTCGACAATCACGCTGACGTTGAAGCGCACCAGCGGCCGCACATCCGCTGCAAGGCTGCCATCGGTGGCTGCCACCAGGATGCGCTCCCAGACCCCGGCCATGCTCACGGTCACCTGCTGGATACGCGGATCGAGCGCACGAGTCGCAACGTCGATACGCTTGAGCAATTCCACCTTCTCAGCGCGCGTCAGTACTTCCAGGGGATTGTCCGGCGCATACAGCTGAGCCACGTCCTGGCTGGTGAAGGCCTGAACCGTGCCGTGCTGTCCGGCGCGGGAAATCGAACGGGCCGCCCTGGCTGCGGCGCCGAGGGCTTCGAGGGTGATGGCATTGCTGTAGGCAAAACCGGTTTTCTCACCGGATTGCGCGCGCACGCCGACACCCTGGTCGAGGTTGAAGCTGCCTTCCTTGACGATGCCGTCTTCCAGCGCCCAGGACTCGGAAATCTGCCCCTGGAAATACAAGTCGGCGGCATCAATGCCCGGCCCGGCCAGGTCACCCAGCACACTTTGCAGGTTGTCGAGGGTCACGCCGCCCGGCGCTAGTAAATGTTCACTGACTGAGGACAACAACTCGCTCATAGGTTTACGCCTTAATTCAACGTTCTGAAGCAGGTCGCTGGGCGCCCTGCGAGAAAAAGCGCCGGTGACTGGACACCGGCATCCGCGCCCGGATGGACGCTTGTTCGCTGCTGTCGCGCTCGGCCAGCAGCACGGCCTCACCTTGATCCTGCTGCGCGACGATCCGCCCCCAGGGATCGACAATCGCCGCATGACCAAAGGTCTCGCGCGGCCCCGGATGGGTGCCGCCTTGCGCCGCCGCCAGCAGGTAGCACTGGGTCTCGATGGCGCGTGCGCGGATCAATACCTCCCAATGCGCCGCCCCGGTCACCGCGGTAAAGGCCGACGGCGCGGTAATCAGCTCGGCGCCGGCAGCGCGCAATTCGCTGTACAGCTCGGGGAAACGCAAGTCGTAGCAAACACTCAGGCCAACCCGGCCAACTGGCGTGTCGGCCACCACCACGGCACTGCCATGAGCATAGTCATCGGATTCACGGTAGCGCCCGCGATTGTCCGCAACATCGACATCAAACAGGTGCAATTTGTCGTAACGCGCCACGGTTTCGCCGTGCTCGTCGATCAACAGCGAACAGGCGTTGGACTTGGCATGAGGTTGGGCGACCGGTGGCAACGGCAGCGTGCCGGCCACAATCCATAACTTGAG
Source organism: Pseudomonas fluorescens (assembly GCF_019212185.1). NCBI lineage: Bacteria > Pseudomonadati > Pseudomonadota > Gammaproteobacteria > Pseudomonadales > Pseudomonadaceae > Pseudomonas > Pseudomonas fluorescens. The sequence continues at coordinate 1,126,596 of NZ_CP078138.1, read as the reverse complement.
GTCGCGCGCGGTCTGTTTCAACCACGGCAGGATCGGCCCCTCGCCCAGGGCTTCGGCACGCCCGATGTCAGCAACGTCGCGCCGGCCCATGGCCGCGAAGTTCTCCGGCAGCACTGCCAGCTGTGCGCCTGTGGCCGCCGCTTGTTCCAGCAGGCGTCGCGCCTGGGTCAGATTGGCCAGCACATCGCTCTGGCTGACCATTTGAATCACCGCAAGGGACATGGTGCGCTCCGTATCAGGTATGCAGCCATGCTACTCCATAGGCGGCGGTTGTGAAAAATCGCCTCAAAAGGGTTTCTCGAAGGTGATTTTCGGTTCTTTGACCGGTCCCTGGACGGTGTATTTGACACTGGCAAAGCGGGCCACGCGATCGCCGATCAACTTGTCGATGAGGAACAACGCACCGCCTACTGCGGGCGCGCCGACGATCAGCGCGGCGATGGGCAGATTATTGGTCAGCGGCAGGGTCACCAACAGCTTTGCGTCGATGCGGTCGGCGGCCATGTCCAGCGTGCCGTTGAGCTCCAGGTTGCTCGAAGGGCCAGTCAGGATAATCGGCTCGCGGGTGACGAACACCCCGTTGCTGGCGACCAGCAGGCCCTTGACCCGGTCGTAGCTCAGGCCTTTGCCGAACAGGTCGGAGAAGTCCAGGCGCAGGCGCCGGCCGATCGAGTTGAAATTGAGCAAACCAAACACCCGCAGGGCCTGGGCACCGCCTTCGACTTCGACCATCTGGCCCTTGTTCAGCGACGCATCGAGGCTGCCGGAAAAGCGCTTCAACCCGACCCAGGCTGGTGAGCCAGGCCAGCGACCGTCGATATCGACATGGAAGTTTTCACTGGTGACCGTGGGTGCAAAACCCCAACCCTGAAGTACATCCGCCAGGTTCTTGCCTTCCAGGCGACCCTTGATCCAACTGCTACTCGCGCCCGGCACGCCCTCCCAGCCGCCCGCGCCCTGCAACTGCATGCCCTTGAGCCCCAGGCTCATGGAATTGAACGCCAGGCCTTTAGCCGTTGGCCGCACCTTCAGCGTCCAGGCGCCCACCAGGTCCTTGCCCTGGAACAACTGCGCAATATTGATATCCAGCGCTGGCACCTTGGTCGGATCAACCGAGGCCAGCGGATCCGGCGCATTTTCGTCGGCTTGCACCTTTGGGTCCGGTGCCGGCAGGCGCACGTACTGCAGATTCACCGCAATCGGCGCCCCCTTGGCATCAGGCAGCCCGACGTTGCCCTTGACCTGCTGGCTGTCGAGCTGCAGGGCCCAGGCACCGGGCTTGCGATCCAGTTGCACGCGCGCCTGATCCAGGGTGGTACCAAAGCCAGTGAGCTTGTTGACCTTGAAGTCTGCGCCACTGAGCAATTGCTTGGCACTGCCGCCCGGATCTTGCCCGGCATACTTGTCCACCAGGTTTTTCCACGGCTCGACATCCAGCTCCGACAACACCCCACGCACGCGCAGGCCTTTGTTGCCCGGCAATACGGCATTGCCGCTGCCAAGGAACAGCTCACCACGGCCGTCGGCAAAATTGTTGCTCGGCGCCGCAAAGGTGAAGTCTGCGAGGTCACCATAGTCCAGCCAGTAGCGTCGCTCGCTGCCTTGTAACGTCATGCGGAACACCGTGTCGCGCCCCTGCTCGGCGGGCATGCCGAATGGCGCTGGCAAATCCACGGCAACGCCCTTGAGGCTGGAGCTGACCATCAACTGGCTGTCGGCGCCATCGAGGGTGACTTGCAACTGATAAGGGATATCTCCGGAAACCGGCAACGGCTGGGTGACCTTCAGCCATTCAGTGAGTTTCTTCACCGTGACCTGGCCCGAGGCGGTGACACGGGTGTTGAGTTTGCCGGCGCTGCCGTCGGCGAAAATCTGCGCCGTCACCGGTCGATCAAAGGCCCGCGCGCTGATCCCCTGACCGCTCAGGCCTTTGGCGCTGTCGAAACGGAAATCGCCCTTGAGCTGGGTCAGTTCAAGCTCCGGCTCGCTGAGTTTCAGGCGCGCCTTGGCCGTTTTGAAGTCCACCAGGATTTTCGGCTCTTCGCCTTTTTCCAGCGGAATGTCGAGTTTCAGCTTGCCCTGCAACTCCCCTTCGCCCTGCCAGCCCGCAAAGGTCGGACCGGTGCCGATCGGCGCCTCCTGGAGAATCTTCACCCCGTCGCCCAGGCCGCCGGCGAAGGCGCCATCGATGTACATATGGGTGTTTTTCTCGGCCGGCACATGGGGAATGTTGACGAAAACATCGCGAACCTGGGTGTCGAGCAACTGCCCCTGGCTGGCAACGATACGCACGCCGCTGTCTTCGACGAACACATCGCCATTGATCTTGCTCAGGTGCGGCCAGCCCGGTTGAAACGCCAGCTCGGCATCGTGCACCTTGAAAAACAGGCTGATGCTGCGATCAGCCTCGCCCGCGTCGTGGCTCAGCGAGCCCTGGTACTGGAAGAAACCTTCATCGACCGCGCCTTTGAGAATGGCCGTACGCAGCCACTCGTCCAGCCCAGGACTGAGGACCTTGGGCAGGTATTTGCTGGTGTAGCGGCCGTCGCCCTCCACCAGGCCGACCCGCAGGTCCATGTAGTCTTCCTGGCTGTGGTCGAAATGCAGACGAATCAGGAAGTCGCCGGCAATCTTGCCCTCCTCACCCAGCACCTTCAGGTACGGCGCGATCAGGGTGAAGCCTTGCTTGTCGAGTTTCCAGGTCAGCCGCGCGTTGGCCTGCAGGTACTGCCAGGGCTTGGCGAAGATCGGGTCCAGGTGCAGCATGAAATCCTTGCTGTCCATGCGCAGCTCGCCCTGACCCAGGTCGCCGCTGATGCTGCCGCTGACGTTACGCGCCGCTGGTGCGCCGTGGTAGGCGTCAAAACCGACCTGTTCCAGATTGGCGGCGAAACTGAATTTGCTGTCATCGGTGGCATTGGGCCGAATGTCGATCAGCACGTTACGCAGAGTACCGGTGACCTTGAGGCGTTCGATGGTGGTCGCCACCCCTTCCGGCAAAGGCCCCAGGGCATTGATGATGGGGGTCAGTGGCGTGAGGTCAAGGCGATCGGCCTGCAGGTGCCAGCGCTCCCCTTCTTTCTCGGTGTTTGTAGTCTGTAGCTGCAGACGGGTATCGAAGCGGGTCTTGCCGAGGTTCATCGCCAGCGAATCGAGGGACAGCTGGAAACCTTCGCCGCTGCGCTTGAAGTAGGCATTGAGTGCCAGGTTATTGATCTGCACCGGCTTGCGCTCGGCGTAGGCGCCCTTGAATTGCGGGGCGTTCAGGCGGATTGCAGCGCTTTGCAGGGTGCCCTTGGCCCAGCTCACCCAGAACTCGCCACCGGCCTTGAGCTCAGAGAGCTTCCATTGCTGGGTCACCCTGGCCGGCACCCAGCGCGCCCAGTCACTTTGCGGCAGGCTCAGGTAGCTTTCGATTTCAGCATCCTGCCACTGATCGGTGCGCATCCGGCTGCGCAGGCTCAGCGCCAGAGGCTGGCCATCGGGCAGGGTCAGGCGGGCGTCGAGACGCTGGCGACTGGGGCCGGTCTTGAGGGTCAGGCCGACGTAGGTCAGGGTCAGCGGCGCATGGTCCAGCGGTTGCAGGGTGACCTGACTGTCGAGCACCGACAGGCGGCTGACCATCTGCATCTGATTGAACAGTTGCGTGGGATCCAGCGGTTTGTTCTGCTGCACCGGCACACCTTCCAGCGCCCATTGGCCGTCGGCGCCTTCCTTGAGGCTGAGCTTGAGGCCGTTGAGCTCGAGGTGTTCGATACGCACCGCGCGCGCCAGCAGGCTGCCCCAAATATCCGGAACCACGCGCACCTGCTCCAGATGCAGGGCATTGGCACCCTCACCCACGGTCACGTCATGGGCCAACAACACTGGGGCCATGCCGCTCCAGCGCCCTTCCAGGCTGCCGATCTCCAACGGCATGTCCAGCGCTTCCCGAGCCTTGGCCTGCGCCTCGGCACGGTACTCAGCGACCAGCGGGATCAACTCACGACCCAGGTTGACGTAGAGCGCGATCAGCACCAGCAGCAACGCGCACAACCCCAGGCCCCAGCGGGTCAGCGTGCCCAGAATGCGCATCAGACGCTCCATGTCAGTTGGCTCCCAAAGAAAACAGGTTCAGCGAGCACAGGCCAGCCATGAGGAATGGAACACAGCGATTCAGAGCAGCACCACGTCGTATTGTTCCTGGGAATACATGGTCTCCACCTGGAAGCGAATGGTGCGCCCGATAAATCCCTCGAGTTCGGCGACATTGCCCGACTCCTCGTCCAGCAGGCGATCCACCACTTTCTGGTTGGCCAGTACGCGATAGCCTTCCGCCTGATAGGCACGCGCCTCACGCAGAATCTCTCGGAAAATCTCATAACACACGGTTTCCGGAGTCTTCAACTTGCCTCGGCCCTGGCAACTGCTGCACGGCTCGCACAGCACCTGCTCAAGACTTTCGCGGGTGCGCTTGCGCGTCATCTGCACCAGGCCCAACTCGGTGATGCCGATGATGTTGGTCTTGGCGTGATCGCGCTCCAACTGCTTCTCCAGCGTGCGCAGGACTTGGCGCTGATGCTCCTCGTCTTCCATGTCGATGAAGTCAATGATGATGATCCCGCCCAGGTTGCGCAGGCGCAGTTGCCGGGCAATCGCCGTCGCTGCCTCAAGGTTAGTCTTGAAGATAGTCTCTTCAAGGTTGCGGTGCCCGACGAAAGCGCCGGTATTAACGTCAATCGTGCTCATGGCTTCGGCCGGGTCGACCACCAGGTAGCCGCCGGACTTGAGTGGCACCTTGCGTTCCAGGGCTTTCTGGATTTCGTCCTCGACCCCGTACAGATCGAAAATCGGCCGCTCACCCGGGTAGTGCTCCAGGCGGTCGGCGATCTCCGGCATCAACTCGGCAACGAACTGCGTGGTTTTCTGGAAGGTTTCCCGGGAATCAATGCGGATCTTCTCGATTTTCGGACTCACCAGGTCGCGCAGGGTGCGCAAGGCCAGGCCCAGGTCTTCGTAGATCACATTGGGCGCGCCAATGGTCTTGATCTGCGCGCCGATCTGATCCCACAAACGGCGCAGGTAGCGGATGTCCATGAGGATTTCGTCGGCACCCGCACCCTCGGCTGCGGTACGCAGGATAAAGCCGCCGGCTTCCTTGATGCCTTCCTTGGCCACGCAATCGGTGACCACTTGCTTGAGGCGTTCGCGCTCGGCTTCGTCCTCGATTTTCAGGGAAATGCCAACGTGGGCGGTACGCGGCATGTACACCAGGTAACGCGAAGGAATCGACAGCTGGGTAGTCAGGCGCGCGCCCTTGGAGCCGATCGGGTCCTTGGTGACCTGCACCACCAGGCTCTGCCCTTCATGTACCAGGGCACTGATGCTTTCCACCGCAGGCCCTTCGCGCAGAGAGATTTCCGAAGCGTGAATAAACGCCGCGCGATCCAGCCCGATGTCGACGAACGCCGCCTGCATGCCCGGCAGCACCCGCACCACCTTGCCTTTATAGATGTTGCCGACGATCCCGCGCTTCTGCGTGCGCTCGACGTGCACTTCTTGCAGGACACCGTTTTCGACCACCGCCACGCGTGACTCCATCGGCGTGATGTTGATCAGAATCTCTTCACTCATGGCAGGATCTCGTTCAGGCATGTTCACGATTATGGCCGCATCAAGTCAGTACGGCGCTGGGCGCGCTTGGGGTTTGCCAACAGGGTATGCCGAAATGGCCGAGCAGTTCTGCGGTTTCGCATAAAGGCAGGCCGACGACCGCGGAATAACTGCCATTGAGGCCGCTGACGAACACCGCACCAAGCCCCTGGATGCCATAGCCGCCGGCCTTGTCCCGGGGTTCACCGCCGGCCCAGTAAGCACTGGCCTCGGCCGCGTTGATGGGACGAAAACGTACCAGGCTACGCACCACCCGCGATTCGCAGCGCTCGCCGTCGAGCAAGGCAATCGCAGTCAGCACCTCATGCTCCTGGCCCGAAAGGCTCATCAGCATCGCCAGCGCATTGGCTTCGTCGAGGGGCTTGCCGAGGATTTTTCCGTCGAGCACCACGGCGGTGTCGGCACCCAGCACACAAGCCTGGGCATTGGCATTCAGTCGCGCACGACCGGCCTGGGCCTTGCCCCGTGCGAGGCGCTCGACATAGGCCGCTGGGGATTCATCTGGCAGAGGGGTTTCATCGATTTCGGCGCCGATGACGCTGAACGCCACGCCGATCTGCGTCAGCAGCTCACGCCGGCGTGGTGAACCTGAGGCGAGGAAAAGCGGATTCATCAAGACATCTCCCTGTCGAGGTGCGGGCCAATGCCTGACCGAATGATTAGTTGATTTTGTAGCGGCGGCTCAACCCACGCAATCCGAAGCTGACCCAGGGCCAGAGCAAGGCGCTGATCAGCGCGGGCAACAAAACCGCCAGCGTCTGCCGGTTACCGGTCAGGGCGCTGAGCCACAGTTGCAACAGTTGTGCGAGCCCGAGCACCACCAGGATCACCAGGCTTTGCTGCCACATTGGAAACATCCGCACCCGCTGCTGCAGCGACAGGATCAGGAAGGTGATCAAGGTCAGGATCAACGCGTTGTGTCCGAGCAGGGTGCCGAACAGTACGTCTTGTGCCAGGCCCAGGCAAAACGCGCTGGCCATACCGATCTTGTGCGGCATTTCCAGGGCCCAGTAGGCCAGGGGCAGCGCGAGGAACATCGGTCGCAGGATCTCGACATGGGGAAATGGCACGACGCTGAGCAGCATGCCAATGGCGAAGGTCATCCAGATCATCCAGCCATTACGCGAGCGGGTACTGACCATTATTCTCTACCCTGAGGAGTGGCTGCGGGCGTCGTCGCGGGCGGCTTGGTCGCTGCCGGCTTGACCGGAGTCGCCACCGGCTTGGCCGGGGTGGCGTGGGCAGCAGGCTTGGCCGGTGTCACCGGTTTCGCTGCGGCCGGAGCGGTTACCGGGGCAGTGGTCGTCACAGGTGCTGCTGCGGCAGGCGCAGGCACGGCCGCCGGCACCACCACGGCGCTGCCGGCGTGCTGATCCTGGGCATCCTGAGCCTGGGCAGCCTCATTGGCCCGCTCTTCCGGCGTGCGGCTATCACTGAACACCAGCAACATGTAGCGACTGCGATTGAGCGCGGCCGTCGGCACTGCGCGGACAATAGCGAAAGGCTGGCCGGAGTCGTGAATGACTTCCTTGACCGTGGCGACCGGGTAGCCCGCCGGGAAGCGCTGACCAAGACCGGAGCTCACCAGCAGGTCGCCTTCCTTGATATCCGCCGTGTCCGCAACATGGCGCAATTCCAGGCGTTCCGGATTGCCGGTGCCGCTGGCAATTGCCCGCAAGCCATTGCGATTCACTTGCACAGGGATGCTGTGGGTGGTGTCGGTCAGCAGCAACACCCGCGAGGTGTACGGCATCAACTCGACTACCTGGCCCATCAGGCCACGGGCGTCGAGCACCGGCTGGCCAAGAACCACGCCGTCGCGTTCGCCCTTGTTGATGATGATTCGATGGGTAAACGGGTTGGGATCGACGCCGATCAACTCGGCTACCTCAACCTTTTCATTCACCAGTGCCGAAGAGTTGAGCAACTCGCGCAACCGCACGTTCTGCTCGGTCAGGGCCGCGAGCTTCTGCATGCGGCCCTGCAACAGCAGGTTTTCGGTCTTGAGTTTTTCGTTCTCGGCGACCAACTCGGTGCGGCTGCCAAACTGGCTGCTCACTCCTTGCCACAAACGCTCGGGCAGGTCGGTGATCCAATAGGCGTCCATCAACACCAGCGACATCTGACTGCGCGCAGGCTTGAGGGCGTCGAAGCGGGCATCCACCACCATCAATGCGACCGATAGCACGGCCAGCACCAGAAAGCGCACACCCAACGAGGGACCTTTGGTGAAGAGCGGTTTAATAAGCCGCTCCTCCCAGGCAAATGTTCTGTTTATTCATACGGCATCAAACCGGCCTGGATGCAGATTGACAGAAGATAAACGCCAACAGGCAGCACTGCAAAGTGCTGCCTGTGCGCGAACAGCATAGAAGCCTGCGGCGAAATTACTCGCTGGAGAGCAGGTCCATGGTGTGCTTGTCCATCATTTCCAGTGCACGGCCACCGCCGCGAGCCACACAGGTCAGAGGATCTTCGGCAACGATCACCGGCAGGCCGGTTTCCTGGGCCAGCAGCTTGTCGAGGTCACGCAGCAAGGCGCCACCACCGGTCAGCACCAGGCCACGCTCGGCGATATCCGACGCCAGTTCCGGAGGCGATTGCTCCAGGGCGCTCTTGACCGCCTGAACGATGGTCGCCAGCGACTCTTGCAACGCCTCCAGCACTTCGTTGGAGTTCAGGGTAAAGGCACGTGGCACGCCTTCGGCCAGGTTACGGCCACGTACGTCGACTTCACGCACTTCGCCGCCTGGGTAGGCAGTACCGATTTCCTGCTTGATGCGCTCGGCAGTGGATTCACCGATCAGGCTGCCGTAGTTGCGACGCACGTAGGTGATGATCGCTTCGTCGAAGCGGTCGCCGCCAACCCGCACGGATTCGGCATAAACCACACCGTTCAGGGAGATCAGCGCGATTTCGGTGGTACCACCGCCGATATCGACGACCATCGAACCACGGGCTTCTTCTACCGGCAGGCCGGCACCGATCGCTGCAGCCATTGGCTCTTCGATCAGGAACACTTCACGGGCACCGGCACCCAGGGCCGATTCACGAATGGCGCGACGCTCAACCTGGGTGGATTTGCACGGAACGCAGATCAACACACGAGGACTTGGCTGCAAAAAGCTGTTTTCGTGAACCTTGTTGATAAAGTACTGGAGCATTTTTTCGCAGACGCTGAAGTCGGCGATCACGCCGTCCTTCATCGGACGAATGGCAGCGATATTGCCCGGGGTACGACCGAGCATGCGCTTGGCTTCGGTACCGACGGCAACAACACTTTTCTGGTTACCGTGCGTCCGAATGGCCACAACCGAGGGTTCATTCAGGACGATACCGCGCTCACGCACGTAAATAAGGGTGTTGGCAGTGCCCAGGTCGATGGATAGATCGCTGGAAAACATGCCACGCAGTTTCTTGAACATGGGAAAGGGACCCTAGGCAACGCGTGGGTAAAAAAGTGCGGCAAACTCTAACAACGACAGGGATTTTGGGCAAGGCGCCAATATGTTAAATTGGCCGCTTTTCCGTGCACCAACCCCCACAATCGCGGCCTTATGACCGTAGAAATGCGGTAGTGTTCCGACAATCTAACACACGGACGAGATCCGTTTTGTTTTCCACTGGAGAATCCCATGGCGCTTGAACGCTCCGACGTGGAAAAAATCGCTCACCTGGCCTGCCTCGGCCTCGATGAAGCCGATCTTCCACACATCACTTCGGCCCTGAACAGCATTCTCGGGCTGGTCGACGAAATGCAGGCGGTCGATACCGACGGTATCGAGCCCCTCGCCCACCCACTGGAAGCCAGCCAGCGCCTGCGTGCAGACGTTGTCACCGAGTCCAATCACCGCGAGGCCTATCAGTCCATCGCACCAGCGGTCGAAAACGGCCTGTATCTGGTTCCGAAAGTCATCGACTAAAGGGAAAGAGCCTGCAATGCATCAATTGACTCTGGCCGAGATCGCCCGCGGACTCGCCGACAAGAAATTTTCCTCCGAAGAGCTGACCCGCGTCCTGCTGGCGCGTATTGCCCAGCTCGACCCGCAGCTCAACAGCTTCATCAGCCTCACCGAAGAGCTGGCACTGCAGCAGGCGCAAGCCGCCGACGCCCGCCGCGCCAAAGGTGAGAGCGGTGCCCTGCTGGGCGCGCCGATTGCCCACAAGGACCTGTTCTGCACCCAGGGCATCCGCACCAGCTGCGGCTCGAAGATGCTCGACAACTTCAAGGCCCCGTACGACGCCACCGTGGTCGCCAAGCTGGCTGCCGCCGGCGCCGTGACCCTGGGCAAGACCAACATGGATGAGTTCGCCATGGGCTCGGCCAACGAATCGAGCTACTACGGCCCCGCGAAGAACCCGTGGAACCTGGAGCACGTGCCAGGCGGTTCGTCCGGCGGTTCGGCAGTGGCCGTTGCCGCTCGTCTGTTGCCGGCGGCCACCGCCACCGACACCGGCGGCTCGATCCGACAGCCGGCAGCCTTTACCAACCTGACAGGCCTGAAACCGACGTACGGTCGTGTTTCGCGCTGGGGCATGATCGCCTACGCGTCCAGTCTCGATCAGGGTGGCCCTTTGGCGCGCACCGCTGAAGACTGCGCAATATTGTTGCAAGGTATGGCAGGCTTCGATCCGAACGACTCCACCAGCATCGACGAGCCGGTTCCGGACTACAGCGCCGGCCTCAATGGTTCTTTGCAGGGCCTGCGCATCGGCGTGCCAAAAGAGTACTTCAGCGCCGGTCTCGACCCACGTATTGCCGAGCTGATCCACAACAGCGTCAAGGAGCTGCAGAAGCTCGGCGCCGTGGTCAAGGAAATCAGCCTGCCGAACATGCAGCACGCGATTCCGGCGTACTACGTGATCGCTCCGGCCGAGGCTTCTTCCAACCTGTCGCGTTTCGACGGCGTGCGTTTCGGCTATCGCTGCGAAGACCCGAAAGACCTGACCGACCTCTATAAGCGCTCACGCGGTGAGGGTTTCGGTGCCGAGGTTCAGCGCCGGATCATGGTCGGTGCCTACGCCCTGTCGGCCGGTTACTACGACGCGTACTACTTGAAGGCGCAAAAGATCCGTCGCCTGGTGAAGAACGACTTCATGGCTGCCTTTAATGAGGTCGACATCATCCTCGGCCCAACCACGCCGAACCCGGCCTGGAAACTCGGCGCCAAGAACAGCGACCCGGTCGCTGCGTACCTGGAAGACGTCTACACCATCACCGCCAACCTCGCGGGCCTGCCGGGCCTGTCGATGCCAGCCGGTTTTGTCGATGGCTTGCCGGTCGGCGTGCAACTGCTCGCCCCTTATTTCCAGGAAGGCCGCCTGCTCAACGTTGCGCACCAGTATCAGCTCAACACTGACTGGCACACCCGCACCCCGACAGGCTTCTGAGGAGAAACACATGCAATGGGAAGTCGTGATCGGGCTGGAGATTCATACCCAGCTCGCCACCCAATCGAAGATTTTCTCCGGTAGCGCCACCACCTTCGGCTCCGAGCCGAACACCCAGGCCAGCCTGGTAGACCTGGGCATGCCCGGCGTGCTGCCGGTGTTGAACCAGGAAGCGGTGCGCATGGCGGTGATGTTCGGCCTGGCGATTGACGCCGAAATCGGTCAGCACAACGTGTTTGCGCGCAAGAACTACTTCTACCCTGACCTGCCCAAGGGCTACCAGATCAGCCAGATGGAACTGCCGATCGTCGGCAAGGGCCACCTGGACATCCCGCTCGAGGACGGCACGGTCAAGCGCGTCGGCATCACCCGCGCGCACCTGGAAGAAGACGCCGGCAAGAGCCTGCACGAAGAATTCAACGGCGCCACCGGCATCGACCTGAACCGTGCCGGCACCCCGCTGCTCGAGATCGTCTCCGAGCCGGACATGCGCAGCGCCAAGGAAGCCGTGGCCTACGTCAAGTCGATCCACGCGCTGGTGCGCTACCTGGGCATCTGCGACGGCAACATGGCCGAAGGTTCGCTGCGTTGCGACTGCAACGTGTCGGTCCGACCAAAAGGCCAAGTCGAGTTCGGTACGCGCTGCGAGATCAAGAACGTCAACTCGTTCCGCTTCATCGAGAAGGCGATCAATACTGAAGTACGCCGGCAGATCGAACTGATCGAAGACGGCGGCAAGGTGATCCAGCAGACCCGCCTGTACGACCCGAACAAAGACGAAACCCGCGCCATGCGCAGCAAAGAGGAAGCCAACGACTACCGTTACTTCCCCGATCCGGACCTGCTGCCGGTGGTCATCGAAAATGCCTACCTCGACGACATCCGCGCCACACTGCCGGAACTGCCGCCGCAGAAACGCGAGCGCTTCCAGGAGCAGTTCGGCCTGTCGGTCTACGATGCCAGCGTCCTGGCGTCGAGCCGCGAACAAGCCGACTACTTCGAGAAGGTCGTGAGCATTGCCGGCGACGCCAAGCTCGCAGCCAACTGGGTCATGGTCGAACTGGGCAGCCTGTTGAACAAGCAGGGCCTGGAAATCGACGAGGCGCCGGTGACCGCCGGGCAACTGGGCGGCATGCTCCTGCGGATCAAGGACAACACCATCTCCGGCAAGATTGCCAAGACCGTGTTCGAAGCCATGGCCAACGGCGAAGGCAGCGCTGACGAGATCATCGAAAAGCGTGGCCTCAAGCAAGTCACCGACAGCGGCGCAATCTCGGCCGTTCTCGATGAAATGCTCGCGGCCAACGCCGAGCAGGTCGAGCAATACCGCGCGGCGGACGAAGCCAAACGCGGCAAAATGTTTGGCTTCTTCGTCGGCCAGGCCATGAAAGCCTCCAAAGGCAAGGCCAATCCGCAACAAGTCAACGAACTGCTGAAAAGCAAGCTCGAAGGCTAATGGGTATGGAGCCAGTTGCTCTATCTGGCTCACCCTTCTTTTGTAGGAGCGAGCCCGCTCGCGATGAACTGCCAGCCGACATCAATGTCACTGAACAGTCATCGCGAGCCGCCTCGCGCCCACAATTGCTCTCCGGAATCCCCTCCATGAAACGCCTCCTCGGTGCCTGCGCCCTGTTTTCGCTGCTCGCCGGCTGCGCCAGTTACGACGTCGATCCCCGCGGCTACGACGAAACCGGTACCGCCTCCTATTACGGCAGCAAACACCAAGGCAAACGTACCGCCAGTGGCGAACGTTTCGACAAGAATTCGCTGACCGCCGCCCACCGCCAACTGCCGTTCGGCACGCGGGTGAAGGTCACCAACCTGAACAATGACAAGAGCGTCGTGGTCCGCATCAACGACCGTGGCCCGCACACCCGGGGTCGCCTGATCGACCTGTCGCAGGCCGCCGCCAGCCAGTTGGGCATGCTCCGCAGCGGCACCGCCCGAGTCCGCGTGCAAGCGCTGAACAACTGACCGGGAGCCTCGACCATTTCCGCTTTAGCCAACCTGCCCCTGCCCAGCGTCCTGCAACTGCTCAGCGGCCTGCTGCTGTTGATCATCGGCGCGGAAATGCTGGTACGCGCGGCAGTACGCGTGGCAGCCCACCTCAAGGTACGTCCGCTGATCATTGGCCTGAGCATCGTCGCCCTGGGCAGCAGCGCACCGCAGATGGCCGTGAGCCTGCAAGCGACTTTCGCGCAGAACAGCGACATCGCCGTCGGCAGCGTGATGGGCAGCAACATCTTCAACCTGTTGGTAACACTTGGCCTGTCCGCACTGATCATCCCGCTGCGAGTGTCCCGGCACCTGCTGCGCCTCGACATCCCGCTGCTGATCGGCGCCAGCGCGCTGGTCTTCGGTCTGGCCTGGAATGAACAACTCAGCGCCTTCGACGGCGCACTCCTGCTTGGCGTGCTGGTGATGTATCTCGGACTGCTGTGGCGCCAGTCGCGGCACGCAGCGGATCCGCAGCAAGCCCTCAGCGTATCTGCGTCGACGGGAAAACCCTGGAATAGCAGCGTCCTGCTGATGCTGGTCGGCCTGGCCCTGCTGATCGTGGCCGGTCGCCTGTTGGTCGCGGCGGCGGTGGACGTGGCGGTCGAACTGGGCCTCTCGGAACGCATCATCGGCCTGACCATCGTCGCCGTCGGCACCTCACTGCCGGCCCTCGCCACCTCGCTGATCGCCGCCCTGCGCGGCCAACGCGACCTGGCGGTGGGCAACATCATCGGCAGTAACCTGTTCAACCTGCTCGGGGTGCTGGGCATCACCGCGCTGCTGGCACCCACACCCTTGTCGGTCTCCCCTAACGCCCTGGATTTCGATCTGCCGGTGATGCTCGGCGTCACCGTGCTGTGCCTGCCGATGTTCTACACCGGCTACCGCATCACCCGCGCCGAAGGCTTGCTGCTGCTGGCCCTGTACGCGGTCTACGGTCTGCACGTGGTGTCGTTCACCATGGGCATGCCGCTGGCCGGCCGACTCGAGCGGCTGATGCTGCTGTATGTCCTGCCGGCACTGCTGGCATTTTTGCTGTTCACGTCATTGCGCGCCTGGCGCCGCCAACACAACAAAAGAGAATCGCCATGACCGATCAATCCAGCTCCAGCAAACCGACCGGCATCGAAGTACGTCGCCAGGTCATGGGCGACGCGTTCGTCGACCGCTCCATGGGCAACGCCACCGAGCTGACCCGGCCCTTCCAGGACTTCGTCAACGAGCACGCCTGGGGCGCGGTGTGGAATCGTGGCGGGCTGGAACTCAAGACCCGCAGCCTGATCACCCTGGCCGCGCTGACTTCGCTCAAGTGCCCGCAGGAGCTCAAGGGCCACGTGCGCGGCGCGCTGAACAACGGCTGCACGGTCGACGAGATTCGCGAAACCCTGATGCATTGCGCGGTGTACGCCGGCGTGCCAGCGGCGATGGAAGCCTTCCGTGCGGCGCAGGAAGTGATCGACAGCTACAGCGCCGAAGCGCGCTAGATCCAGCCGCCCCACTGCAGTACGAAAATGCCGATGTTGGTGGTGATCGCCGCCATCAACGTGGTGATCACAATGATCGCTGCCGCCAGTTCATGATTGCCATTGGCCGCCCGGGCCATGACAAAACTGGCTGCGGCGGTCGGGCTGCCGAAGTAAAGGAACAGGATCCCCAGTTCCGCCCCGCGAAAGCCCCAGAACCAGGCGCCCACCGTGGCCAGGATCGGCAAGCCGATCATCTTCACCAGGCTCGCACTCAGGGCCATCCCACCACTTTTGCGCAACGCCGCCAGCGACAGCGTGCCGCCGATGCAGATCAGCGCCAGCGGCAGGGTCATTTGCGCCAGGTAGCTGCCGGAGGTTTCCAGCCAACCCGGTAAAGGGATCTGGAAGTAGGCGAACGGCGCCGCCGCAAGCACACTGATGATCAACGGATTGCTCACCACGCTTTTGCAGATGCTCCACGGATCGGACTTGATCACCGGGCTGTACACCGCCAGGACGATGGTCGACAGGGTGTTGTAGAACAGGATCACCAGCGCCGCGAGAATCGCCCCGAGGGAAATCCCGTAGGCGCCGTACATGCTCGCCGCCAGCGCCAGGCCAATCACTCCGTTGTTGCCGCGAAACGCGCCCTGAGTGTAGATCCCGCGATCTTCACGGGGGCAACGGAAAATAGCCCAGCCCCAGGCGATCGCGAAACCGACCAGGGTGGCGAGGGAAAAATAGATCAGCAGGTCGGGCTTGAGCGCCGAATGCAGGTCGGCGTGGAGGATCCCGAGAAACAGCAGCGCCGGCATGGTGACGTTGAACACCAGCGAGGAGGCAACGTGGATGAAGTTGTCGTCGATCCAGTTAATGCGTTTGAGCAAAACCCCGAGGAACAACATGGCAAACACCGGGGCGGTGATGCTCAGGGTTTGCAGGAAAATTGCCAGCATGCCGGGGACCTTGGGGATAGAGGTGTCGTTAGGTGGCTAATGATAAGCCACCGGGGACATTGGCGTCTGCTGGATCGTTCCGGTGCGGTGTCCCGACAAGCCAGCGCCCAGGATTACGCTGATGACCCTGTGGGAGCTGGCCTGCCAGCGATTCAGGCGCCACGTGTTGCTAATGGCCTCATCGCGAGCAGGCTCGCTCCCACAGGTCTCAGGTAATCGGCGCCGGATTGAATAGGGTGATGTCGTTATGCAGCTTGTGCCGCTGCGCCCAGGTTTCCTTGCGCCCGCTGGCCACGTCCAGATAGAAGTGGAACAGCTCCCAACCCAGCTCCTCGATGGATGCCCGTCCGGTGGCAATCCGTCCGGCATCGATGTCGATCAAGTCCGGCCAGCGTTGCGCCAGTTCGCTGCGGGTCGAGACCTTGACCACCGGCGCCATGGCCAGGCCGTAAGGCGTGCCCCGACCGGTGGTGAACACATGCAGGTTCATCCCGGCGGCCAGTTGCAAGGTGCCGCAGACAAAATCGCTGGCCGGCGTCGCGCAGAAGATCAGGCCCTTGCGCTTGAAGCGCTCGCCCGGACCGAGCACGCCGTTGATCGCGCTGTTGCCGGACTTGACGATCGAGCCCAGGGACTTCTCGACAATGTTCGACAACCCGCCCTTCTTGTTGCCCGGCGTGGTGTTGGCGCTGCGGTCGGCTTCGCCCTTGGCCAGGTAACGGTCGTACCAGTCCATTTCCCGCACCAGTTCCTCGGCCACCGCTTCGGTTTCCGCCCGCGAGGTCAGCAGGTAGATGGCATCGCGCACTTCAGTGACTTCGGAAAACATCACCGTCGCCCCGGCCCGCAGCAACAGGTCCGAGGCAAAGCCCAGGGCCGGGTTGGCGGTGATGCCGGAGAACGCATCGCTGCCGCCGCACTGCATGCCGAGAATCAATTCCGAGGCCGGCACGGTTTCCCGGCGACGCTGGTCGAGTTTCTTCAGGCGTACTTCGGCCAGCTCCATGATCTGCTCGATCATTTCGCTGAAACCGTGACTGGCGTCCTGCAGGCGATACAACCACGGTTCGCTCAGATCCACCGAGCTGTCGTTGTCATGCATCACTTGCCCGGCCTGCAACTTCTCGCAACCGAGGCTGATCACCAGCGCTTCGCCGCCCAGGTTCGGGTTACGCGCCAGGTTGCGCACGGTGCGAATCGGGATATAGGCATCGGTGGCGGTGATCGCCACGCCACAGCCGTAGCTGTGGGTCAGGGCGATCACGTCATCGACATGGGGGTAGCGCGGCAACAACTCGTCCTTGATCCGCTTGACCGCGTGATCGAGGACGCCGGTGACGCACTGCACGGTGGTGGTGATCCCGAGAATGTTGCGGGTACCGACCGTGCCGTCGGCGTTGCGATAACCCTCGAAAGTAAAGCCTTCGAGTGGCGCCTGCGCCGCCGGCACTTCGGTGGACAGCGGCAAGCTATCCAGCGGCGGCGCGGTGGGCATACGCAGTTGATCTTCCTTGACCCAGCTGCCACGGGGAATCGGCTGCAAGGCATAACCGATGACCTGGCCGTAACGAATCACCTGGCCGCCTTCGGGAATGTCCTGCAGAGTCACCTTGTGGCTCTGCGGTACGAAATCCACGGTCACCAGGCCGTCGGGGAACTCCGTCCCCGCCGGTACGCCCTGGTCGTTGACCACTACTACCACGTTGTCCCGCTCGTGCAGGCGGATGTAGCGCGGCGAGTCGGAATGTTCAATCAACTGCATGACGCCGCTCCTCAGGAATGCGCTTGAGACAATTTGCCAGCGGCTTCGGAACCGCCGTTGGTTGGTGGCTCTTTGAGCACCACCCGCTTGATCGGGCCGACGATCACCAGGTAACTGAATACCGCGACCAGGGCGTTGGCGCCAACAAACACCAGGGCCCACTTGAACGAACCGGTGGAGCTGATGATGTAGCCGATGACAATAGGCGTGGTGATCGAGGCAATGTTACCGAAGGTGTTGAACAAACCACCGCTGAGCCCGGCGATCTGTTTCGGCGAGGTGTCGGAAACCACCGCCCAACCCAGTGCGCCAACGCCTTTGCCGAAGAAGGCCAGGGCCATGAAGCCGACCACCATCCATTCCACTTCGACATAGTTGCAAGCCACGATGCTGCTGGACACCAGCAGGCCGGCGATGATCGGCGCCTTACGGGCGAAGGTCAGGGAGTGCCCCTTGCGCAGCAAGTAGTCGGAAATTACCCCGCCCAACACGCCGCCGATAAAGCCGCAGATCGCTGGCAACGAGGCGATGAAGCCAGCCTTGAGGATGGTCATGCCGCGCTCCTGCACCAGGTATACCGGGAACCAGGTCAGGAAGAAGTAGGTGATGCCATTGATGCAGTACTGGCCCAGGTACACGCCGAGCATCATGCGGTTGGTCAGCAACTGGCGGATGTAATCCCATTTTGGACCGTCGGACTTCTTACCCTTCTGATCCATGTCGACCATGCCGCCGTTGTCGGCGATGTGCTTGAACTCGGCGTCGTTGATCCGCGGGTGTTCACGCGGGCTGTAGATCACTTTCAGCCAGACCAGCGAGAAGATAATGCCGAGGATACCCATGACGATGAACACATGTTCCCAGCCGAAGGAATAGACGATCCAGCCCATCAGCGGGGCGAACAACACGGTGGCAAAGTATTGCGCCGAGTTGAAGATCGCCGAGGCGGTGCCGCGTTCAGCGGTAGGGAACCAGGCGGCGACGATACGCGCATTGCCGGGGAAGGATGGCGCCTCGGCCAGGCCGACCAGGAAGCGCAGCATGAACAGTGCGACTACCGCAGTGGACATGCCGAATTCACCGACAAAGCCTTGCAGCACGGTGAACAGGGACCAGGTGAAAATACTCAGGGCGTAGACTTTTTTCGAGCCGAAACGGTCCAGCAGCCAGCCTCCGGGAATTTGTCCGGCGACGTAGGCCCATCCGAAGGCAGAGAAGATATAGCCGAGGGTGACCGCGTCGATGCCGAGGTCTTTTTGCAGGCTGGAGCCTGCGATTGCGATAGTGGCACGGTCGGCGTAGTTGATCGTGGTCACCAGGAACAGCATGAGCAGGATCAAATAGCGGACGTGGGTCGGCTTGGTCGCTTGCATGTAAAAGTACTCCCACTGATTATTTTTATGCGCGGGTAAATCTTGTTTTTGTGGGAGCTGGCTTGCCAGCGATCCAGGCGACTCGGGGTGTCAGTCACCCCGGGATAATGCTATCGCTGGCAAGCCAGCTCCCACAGGTATTGCGTGAATTACGATCCGATGTAGGAAGTTTTTACGACCGTGTAAAACTTGTGCATAGCGACCTTGCTCACGAGATCCATAGGATGAACCTTTTCGCCCACCGAACGGAACGTGGTAATCCACGCCGGCGGTCGGCAGGTTGACCATCACCATCCCGGCCTGGGAATGGCGTTTGAAGTGGTTGGCGTATTTCAACGACGTGGTGGCGATGCCCGCCGACAGGCCGAACTCGGTGTCGTTGGCCATTTCCAGCGCCGCCTCGTAATCGGCAACCCGAACGATGTTGGCCACCGGGCCGAAAATCTCTTCGCGGCTGATGCGCATCGCGGCTTCGCTGTCGGCAAACAGCGTTGGCGCGAGGAAGTAGCCCTCGGTGTCGCAGGTCACCAGGCCACCGCCGCTGACCAGACGCGCACCTTCGGACTGGCCGATGTCGATGTACTTCAGGTCTTGCTCAAGCTGGGACTGGGACACCACCGGACCGATGTCGATACCGGATTTCAGCGCATGGCCGACCTTGATCGACTTCATTCGCTCGGCCATGGCCTCGACGAATTGATCGTGAATCCCGGCAGTGACGATCAACCGGCTCGACGCGGTGCAGCGCTGGCCGGTGGAATAAAACGCGCTTTGCACCGAGAGCTCGACCGCCTGCTTGATGTCGGCGTCATCGAGAATGATCTGCGGATTCTTGCCGCCCATCTCCAACTGCACCTTGGCCTGGCGCGACACGCAATTGACCGCGATCTGCCGGCCGACGCCCACCGAACCGGTGAAGCTGATGCCGTCGACTTTCGGGCTGTTGACCAGCGCCTCGCCAACCACCCGGCCGCTGCCCATTACCAGGTTGAACACGCCCGCCGGGAAGCCGGCTCGGGAGATGATTTCCGCCAGGGCCCAGGCACAGCCCGGTACCAGGTCAGCCGGCTTCAGTACCACGCAGTTACCGTAGGCCAGGGCCGGGGCGATCTTCCAGGCAGGAATGGCAATCGGGAAGTTCCACGGGGTGATCAGGCCGACCACGCCCAGGGCTTCGCGAGTGACTTCGACGTTCACCCCCGGACGCACCGACGGCAGGTAGTCGCCGGACAGACGCAGGCACTCACCGGCGAAAAACTTGAATATGTTGCCGGCACGCGACACTTCGCCAATCGCTTCGGGCAGGGTCTTGCCCTCCTCCCGGGCCAGCAGGGTGCCGAGTTCTTCACGACGGGCGAGGATTTCGCTGCCAATCTTGTCCAGCGCGTCGCTGCGCGCCTGGATACCCGAGGTCGACCAGGCGGGAAAGGCTGCGCGAGCCGCATCAATGGCCGCGTTGACCTGAGCCAGGTCAGCCTTGGCGTACTCGCCAATCACATCGGACAACTCCGATGGGTTGATGTTGGTCGAGTAGTCGGCACCGGCTACCCATTGGCCGCCAATGTAGTTGTCGAATCGCTTTACGTCTGCCACGGCAGTCTCCTTACGCAAAAGGCCGCTGATTGCTCAGCGGCCTTGTTTGATCAAGTTGTTACTGCGCACCTTGCTTGTCGATCAAGGCGGCCAGTGCTTCGTATTCTTCAGGCAGCAGATCGGTCAGCGGCGCACGTACCGGACCTGCGTCGTAGCCGGAGATTTTTGCCCCGGCCTTGACGATGCTCACGGCATAACCTGCCTTGCGGTTACGGATGTCCAGGTACGGCAGGAAGAAGTCGTCGATGATCTTGCCAACGGTGGCGTGATCTTCGCGGGCAATAGCGTGGTAGAAGTCCATCGCGGTTTTCGGAATGAAGTTGAACACCGCCGAGGAGTAAACCGGCACACCCAGGGCCTTGTAGGCCGCGGCGTAGACTTCTGCGGTTGGCAAGCCGCCGAGGTAGCTGAAGCGATCACCGAGGCGGCGACGGATCGACACCATCAACTCGATGTCACCCAGGCCGTCCTTGTAACCGATCAGGTTCGGGCAGCGTTCGGCCAGGCGTTCCAACAATGGTGCGGTCAGGCGGCAGACGTTGCGGTTGTAGACCACTACGCCGATTTTTACCGATTTGCACACGGCTTCAACGTGGGCGGCAACCCCGTCCTGGCTGGCTTCGGTCAGGTAGTGCGGCAGCAGCAACAGGCCCTTGGCGCCCAGGCGCTCGGCTTCTTGTGCGTATTCGATGGCCTGGCGGGTCGAACCACCGACACCGGCGAGGATCGGCACGCTGGTGGCGCAAGTGTCGACGACGGCGGTCTTGATGATCTGCGAGTACTCGCTGGCGGCCAGGGAGAAAAACTCGCCCGTACCACCGGCGGCGAACAGCGCGCGATGCACCGTACGGCGCCAGCCATTCCAGACGCTTGATGTAGCCGTCGCGGTTGAAATCGCCTTGCGCATTGAAGTCGGTGACCGGGAAGGACAGCAGACCGGAAGAGAGGATGGACTTCAGTTCTTGTGGATTCATTATTCGAACACCCTGGGTTGCACGTTGTGATGAAAAGCCGCTCAGCCTTGGCTGAAGTTGTATGTCATCGTACAACTTAAAAATACAACCGTCAACTGCATTTCATCCGCCGTCGGGATATTTCTCCCGATCACGCGCCTAAATTTTAGATATCTAATTGATTTTAAAAGAATAAATAAATCGAATTGGAAATTCGATTTCATGCACCACAGGACGTGATCATCGAGAGAGTCATGAGATGTCCGACACTCAGCAGTCGAGGGCTCGACTGCTGATCAATGCGCAACGATGGGCCGGAAAAGGCGCTTAGCCGTGCTGCGCCTGGGCTTCTTCATGGGCGTGGCGCAGGCGTTCGCGGCTGTTGGTCAGATGCAGGCGCATGGCGGCACGGGCGGCGTCGGAGTCCTGGCGGGCGATGGCGTCGTAGATTTCATCGTGCTCACGGGCCAGGCGGCTCATGTAGTGCTGGTGGTCATCATGGGCCAGGCGCGCCGAGTTGAGGCGAGTGCGCGGGATAATGCTGGTGCCCAGGTGGGTCATGATGTCAGTGAAATAGCGGTTGCCGGTGGCCAGGGCAATCTGCAGGTGGAACTGGAAGTCCGAGGCCACCGCGTCGCTGGCATGGGCCCGCACTTTCGTTCAGCGCATCCAGGGCTGCGCGCATCAGTGCCAGTTGCTCGGGGCTGCGGCGTTGCGCGGCCAGGCCAGCGGACTCCACTTCAAGGCTGATGCGCAGTTCAAGAACCGCCAGCACACATCGCGCAGGGTCACCACGGTGGCCGGATCGATGCGAAATCCGCTCGGGCTCGGGGTGTCGAGGACGAAGGTGCCGATGCCATGACGGGTTTCCACCTGGCCCGCCGCCTGTAAGCGCGAGATCGCTTCACGCACCACCGTGCGACTGACGCCATGGGCTTCCATGATCGCTGACTCGGTGGGCAGTTTGTCGCCACGCTGGAGCAACCCATCGCGGATCTGCTCGGTCAGCACCGTCACCAGCTCCTGCGCGAGGCTGCGGCGCTTGCGGGGCAGACGGGGGGTGTCGATCGGGTTTTCCATGGCAACATCGGTCTCAGGCGAGCAGTGATTGACACATCATAGCGCAGCGCAGTTGTACGATCACTGCTGACCTGCAATGTCCGCGTTTTTTATGCGTGCATTGCAGGTCAATCGCCGGTTCAGGCGATCACGGCCTGTTCCTGCAAATGGCCGTTTTCGATCCGCACATGCCGTGGGTGGAAGCGCTTGAGGCTGCTGCGGTGGCCGACACTGACGATGCTCAAGCCCGGCAGTTGATCGATCAGCGCCTGGTACAGGCTGGCTTCGTCCTCCTCATCCATCGCCGACGTGGCTTCATCCATGTACAGCCATTGCGGCGCGTACAACAGGGCGCGAGCGAAGGCCAGACGTTGCTGTTCACCGGGCGACAGCAGACGCTGCCAGTGGTTGGCTTCGTCCAGGCGGGGGATCAGGTGCGGCAGTCGGCAGGTTTCCAGCACCTGCTCATAGCGCTCGGCGGCATAGGTATCACCCGCTTGTGGATAACTCAGGGCCTCGCGCAGGGTACCGATCGGCAAATAAGGCTTTTGCGGCAGGAACAGATAGCGCGCGCTGGGCAGGCGAATCGCCCCATGCCCGGCCGGCCACAAGCCACCCATGGCCCGCAGCAAGGTGCTTTTGCCACTGCCGGAGCGGCCGCTGAGCATCAGCCGGTCGCCCTGCTCCACGGTCATGTCGGCGCTGGTCAACAGATGCCGGCCGTCCGCCAGATCGAGGCCAACGTGCTGCACTTTCAGTTCATGTCCTTGCTGCTGCACATCGATGGCCGGCGCGCGCGCTCTTCGTTTTCGCTCATAGCCTGGCGGAAACTCAGCAGTCGGTCACAGGTGGCGCGCCAGGACGCGAGGTCGGCGTAAGCGCTGATGAACCAACTGAAGTTCTCCTGGACGTTGCCGAAGGCCGAGTTGATTTGCATCAGCTCACCGAGCTCGATTTTGCCGGCAAAGTAGCGCGGCGCGGCAACGATGAACGGGAAGATGATCGCGATCTGGCCGTAACCGGCAGTGAAGAAGGTCAGGCGCTTGGACACTTTCATGATGTCCCAGAAGTTGTGCCAGACCCTGCCGAAACGGGTGCTCAGACGCTGGTTTTCATTGGCCTCGCCGTTGTACAGGGCGATGCTCTCGGCATTCTCGCGCACGCGAACCATGGAGAAACGCAGGTCGGCTTCAAAGCGTTGTTGTTGGTTGTTCAGGCCGATCAGCCGGCGGCCGATCAAGTGGGTGATCCAGCTGCCCACCAGGGCATAGACCAGGGCGCACCAGAACATATAGCCGGGGATGGTGTAGCCGAACACTTCAATGCTGCCGGACACGCCCCACAGAATGATCGAGAACGACACCAGACTGACCACGGTGCGGATCAGCCCGAGGCCCAGGCTCAGGGTGTTGCTGGTGAAGTTGTTGAGGTCTTCGGAGATCCGCTGGTCCGGGTTGTCGGTGTAGCCGCCCTGCTCCAGTTGGTAGTAGTTCTTGTGCGCCAGCCAACGGCTGAAGTGCTTTTCGGTGAGCCAGGCCCGCCAGCGGATGGTCAGCATCTGCGTCAGGTACAGGCGGTAGACCGCGCCGAGGATCGCCACCGCAGCGATCCCGCAGAAATACAGGATCAGGCTCCAGAACGCCGCGTCGTCTTTCTTCTGCAGGGCGTTGTAGAAGTCCTGTACCAACTGTTGATCCACACCGAAATCGCTACGCTGAACAGCGACAGGCCGATCACCGCAATCAACAGCACCCAGGCCTTGCCCTTTTCTTCACTGCGCCAGTACGGCGTGATCATCTGCCAGACACGGCGGAAAAAATCACCGCGCACCGCATCGTTGACCGCGGAATATTCAGCGTTCTGATTCATGGTTCAGGCTCGGTAGAAAATACAGGATGTACGAACCGATCATAGATGATCGGTTCGGTTTGTCGCGAAGGCCGGCAAATTTCGTTCAGCGCAGGTTCAGCGGCGCACGGGGCGCTTCTGCAACTTGCGCTGCAAGGTGCGGCGGTGCATGCCCAGGGCCCGGGCAGTGGCGGAGATATTGCCTTCATGCTCGGTGAGGACGCGCTGGATGTGCTCCCATTGCAGGCGGTCCACCGACATCGGGTTTTCCGGCACCAGGGTGTCGAGGTCGGCATGCTCGGAGAGCAAGGCGGCCAGCACGTCGTCGGCGTCGGCTGGTTTGCACAGGTAATTGCAGGCGCCGCGCTTGATCGCCTCGACGGCGGTGGCAATGCTCGAATAGCCGGTGAGAATCAGCACGCGCATTTCCGGGTCGAGTTCCAGCAGCTTGGGCAATAGCACCAGCCCGGAATCGCCGTCCATCTTCAGGTCGAGCGCGGCGTAGTCCGGCAGGTCCTGCTGGGCGATGACCAGGCCTTCCTCGGCCGAGCCGGCGGTGCTCACGCGAAAACCGCGACGGCTCATGGCGCGAGCCATGACCCGGTAAATGTGGCGTCGTCGTCTACCAGCAACAGATGCGGCAGGTCTTCGCCTTCGACTTGGATCTCTTCACTCATGTTCGTCTCCTCGTGCGGAACGGGGCAGGCGCAGCTCGGTGAGCGTACCGCCTTCCTCATGACTATAGAGTTTCACTGAGAGCACCGGCGCGTGTCACGCTGGCTTTGCTCAAAAACAGGCCGAGGCCGAAACCTTTACTTGGTGGTAAAAAATGGCTTGCCGATTTGCTCGGCAATCGCCAATGGCACGCCGGCACCGTGGTCGCGCGATGCTGATGGTCAGCTCGAGGGCGTCCCAGTCGAGCGTCACTTCCAGCCCTTCGGGGCAGGCATCGGCGGCGTTGTTCAACAGGTTCAGCAGCGCCTGGGTCAGATCCGGAGGTGGCGCCAGGCGCGGTTCCTCGCCCATGCCCATGTGCAGCAGGCGGTAGGTCGCCTCCGGGCGCATCAGATGCCAGCGATCCAGCGCCTCCTTGAGCCAGACACTCACGTCCTGGATCTCCACCGCCAGCCGGCGATTGGCCTCGGCGGCGCGCACCAGTTGCTGCAAGGTCTGTTTGCACAGCTTGACCTGGTCCTGCAGCACGCCCAGGTCCTCGCGCAGCAAGGGATCCTGATGATCCTGCTGCATCTCGTTGAGCAGCACGCTCATAGTCGCCAGCGGTGTGCCCAATTCATGGGCGGCGGCACCGGCCGCCTGGGTCGCCACGGCCAGCAGTTGCTGGTCGCGCAGGCCCTCTTCACGGCGGATCGCGCGCAGCTCTTCCTGGCGTCGCAACTCTTCGGCCATGCGCGCGGCAAAGAAGGTGATCACCGCCGCCGCCAGGGCGAAGCTCAGCCACATTCCGTAGATCTGCATTTTTTCCCGGTACATCGGGAAGGTTTCCAGCGGATAGAACTGCGCCAGGAGCAAGGTGTACATGGTCAGGGCGATGCCCGAGAGGATCACCGAATAACGCCAGGGCAAGGTCACCGCGGCGATGGTTAGCGGCACCAGGTAATAGGAAACGAACGGGTTGGTCGAGCCGCCCGAGAAGTACAGCAGCGCACTGTGGATAAACAGTCGCAGGCCAGCTGCACGGCGTACTCCAGCTCAGTCACTGGCCAGGAGGTGCGCAAGCGGATGGCGGTGAACGCGCACACAGCAGCATCGAACAACCGAGGGTCGCCGCCAGCTCCAGCCAGGGCAGCGGCAGCAGATCGAACCAATAGGCGAGCCCGACCGAACCGGCCTGGGCGGCCAGCACCAGGGTGCGGATGAAAGTCAGACGCCAGAGGTTCTGGCGCGTTGCGGATAGTAGTTGTACGGGGGCGAGCATGAGCTCTCCTGATGAGCGCTCCAGGCGGATCGCGTCGAGTATAACCAAGCAGGGGCGCCGACAGGCAAAAGTGCGGCAAAGCGCCACAGGTCTGTAAGAGCGAGCCCGCTCGCGAAAAACTTGAGAGCGCCACGTTTGTTCAGAAGGACCGCGTTATCGTTTACGCTTTTCGCGAGCAAGCTCGCTCCTACGAGGTTTTTTCCGCTGCCACATTCAGATCTGTATAGAAGTTGTAACTGGGTGAACCGGACATTAAAAGCTAGAGTCTGATGGGTCAACGCAGGTTCGGATCATTATCCCTGCGCATTATCCAAGGAGCTTTCATGCACACTTTTCGCCGCAGCGTCGCCCTTCTCGCCCTCAGCGCCGGCACCGTGGCCAGCCTCCCGACCCTGGCCGCGGACGAACTGCACTACAACCAGATTTCCCTGCGCGCCGAAGTCAGCCAGGAAGTGGCCCGCGACCTGATGATCGTGACGCTCTACACCGAAGAGCAGAACACCGATCCGGCCAAGCTCGCCGCCGACATCAGCACCACCATGAACAAGGCCCTCGGCCAGGCCCGCCAGGTCAAGGACGTGACCCTGCGCCAGGGCAGCCGCAACAGCTACCCGATCTACGACGACAAGGGCCAGAAAATCACCGGCTGGCGTGAGCGCGCCGAACTGCGCCTGGAAAGCTCGGACTTCGCCGCGCTGTCCAAGCTCACCGGCGAATTGCTCACCGGACTGAAAATGGCCGGCATGGACTTCGCCATTGCCGACCCGACCCGCAAGGCCAGCGAAGATGCCCTGCTCAAGCAGGCGGTGAACGCGTTCAAGGCTCGCGCCCAGTTGACCACCGAAGCCCTGGGCGGCAAGGGTTACAAGATCGTCAACCTGAACCTCAACACCAACGGTTATCCACAGCCCTACATGCGCGCGCCGATGATGATGAAGGCCGCCGCCATGGATTCAGCACCGTCACCCCGGATGTCGAAGCCGGCACCAGCCAGGTGAGCATGACCGCCGATGGCTCGATTGAAGTACTGATGCCGTAACCCCTCGCGCGACAAAACCTGCAGGGCCTCCTGCGGGTTTGTTTTCCCTCTCGCCAACACGAAAAAGCCGTCTAGGCTGTACGTATAGTTCGGTAACACCGCCGCCCCAACAGGGGGCGATCGCTACCGCCCAGGCACCATATTGGTGCGACCATTGCACTGAAAAAAAACCCTGCGCAAACGGTCAAATGCGGCAAAGTTTATACATATGCGACATTAAGGTACGTTCGTACCACTGTTTAATCCTTGTAGCCGCTCGGCATCTTGCATTGGGTATAGCCCCTGCATAAGTATCCGCAGGTCGACTCACGAGGTCGTCCTCTAATTCCAAAAATGACAACAAATCATGAGGCCACCATGCTCAAACACGCGGTCATTCCGTTTTTAGTCGGCGCCAGCTTGCTAGCTAGCGCACCCTTCGCCTCCGCTGCGACTAACCTGGTGTTCTGCTCCGAAGGGAGCCCGGCCGGTTTTGACCCAGGCCAGTACACCACCGGAACCGACTTCGACGCCTCGGCAGAAACCATGTTCAACCGCCTGAGCCAGTTCGAACGTGGCGGCACCGCCGTGGTGCCTGGCCTGGCGACCAGCTGGGACGTGTCCCCGGATGGCCTGACCTACACCTTCCACCTGCGCGAAGGGGTCAAGTTCCATACCACACCGTATTTCAAGCCGACCCGTGAATTCAACGCCGACGACGTGCTGTTTACTTTCAACCGCATGATCGACAAGGACATGCCGTTCCGCAAAGCCTACCACCGAGTTCCCGTACTTCACGGACATGGGGATGGACACCAACATCAAGAACATCGAAAAAATCGACGATAAGACCGTCAAGTTCACCCTGGGCACTGTCGACGCCGCATTCATCCAGAACATGGCCATGAGTTTCGCCTCGATCCAGTCCGCCGAATACGCCGCGCAACTGTTGAAGGAAGGCAAGCCCGGCGACATCAACCAGAAGCCGGTCGGCACTGGTCCATTCGTGTTCAAGAGTTACCAGAAAGACTCCAACATCCGCTACACCGGCAACAAGGACTACTGGAAGCCTGAAGACGTGAAGATCGACAACCTGATCTTTGCCATCACCACCGACCCGTCGGTGCGTATCCAGAAGCTGAAGAAAAACGAGTGCCAGGTCACCCTGTTCCCGCGCGTCCGGCCGACCTCAAGGCCCTGGGCGAAGACAAGAACCTGCAACTGCCGCACCAGGCCGGCTTCAACCTCGGCTACATCGCCTACAACGTGATGCCGGTGCTCAAGGGCCGCACCGACGCCAACCCGCTGGCCAAGCTCGAAGTTCGCCAGGCGCTGGACATGGCGGTGAACAAACAGCAGATCATCGACTCGGTTTACCAAGGCGCCGGCCAGTTGGCGGTCAACGCCATGCCGCCGACCCAGTGGTCCTATGACGACACCATCAAGGACGCCAAGTACGATCCGGAAAAGGCCAAGGAACTGCTGAAAAAGGCCGACATCAAGCCGGGCACCGAAATCACCCTGTGGGCCATGCCGGTCCAGCGTCCGTACAACCCGAACGCCAAGCTGATGGCTGAAATGCTGCAGTCGGACTGGGCGAAGATCGGCCTCAAGGTCAACATCGTCAGCTACGAGTGGGGCGAGTACATCAAGCGTTCCAAAGGTGGCGAGAACCAGGCCATGATCATTGGCTGGAGCGGTGACAATGGTGACCGGACAACTGGCTGAACGTGCTGTTCGGCTGCGACTCCCTGAGCGGTAACAACTTCTCGAAATGGTGTGACAAGCCGTACGACACCATCATCAAGGAAGCCAAGGCGACCACCGACGTTGCCAAACGCACCGAGCTGTACAAGCAGGCGCAACACCTCCTCAAAGATGCAGTCCCGATGACACCTATCGCGCACTCGACGGTGTATCAACCCATGCGCAACACCGTGCAGGACTTCAAGATCAGCCCGTTTGGCTTGAACTCCTTCTACGGCGTCAGCGTCAGCAAGTAAGGGTCAGCCGTGGCGACGTCAATGACGTCGCCACGGCGCAACCTGCCCAGACAGCGGACTTTGCCTACACATCCATAGCATTGCGAACTACTTCGCAGGGCTACGACGCGTCGACTTTTCTTACCTGTCTTTCGGACCTTACGCATTTACTTTACTACCCGAGCCTCGACTGACTACCGTCGACGACCGGTCGTATCGTATTGGAGCCGGTTTTGCTGAATCCATGGATCTGTACCCGCACGTCCCCCGGACGGGACAAGGGTTTACATCGAATAAGAGAGGGAGCGTCATGCGCCATCAACTGGTTTTATCCGCCCTGTTGGGCACCGGCCTGTTGGCCGCCACATCCATCAGTCACGCTGCAAGCAACAGCCTGGTGTTCTGCTCCGAGGGCAGCCCGGCCGGTTTCGACACCGCGCAATACACCACCGCGACCGACAACGATGCCGCCGAGCCGCTGTACAACCGCCTGGTCGAGTTCGAAAAAGGCGCGACCACCGTGGTGCCGGGCCTGGCGACCGACTGGGATATATCCGAGGATGGCCTGACCTACACCTTCCACCTGCGCGAAGGGGTGAAGTTTCACACCACCAACCAAGTACTTCACACCGAGCCGCGACTTCAATGCCGACGACGTGCTCTTCACCTTCAACCGCATGCTCGATGCCGAGCACCCCTTCCGCAAGGCTTACCCCACCGAGTTCCCCTACTTCAACGGGATGAGCCTGAACAAGAACATCGCCAAGGTCGAGAAGACCGGGCCGCTGACGGTGGTCATGACCCTGAATACGGTAGACGCCGCGTTCATCCAGAACATCGCCATGAGTTTCGCCTCGATCCTATCTGCCGAATACGCCGACCAGTTGCTCGCCGCCGGCAAACCCAGCGAAATCAACCAGAAGCCGGTCGGTACCGGGCCGTTCGTGTTCCAGCGCTACCAGAAAGATTCGCAGATCCGCTACGCGGGCAACAAACAGTACTGGGACCCAAGCCGGGTCAAGCTCGACCAGCTGATTTTTGCGATCAACACCGACGCCTCGGTGCGCGTGCAGAAACTCAAGGCCGGTGAATGCCAGGTCACTCTGCATCCGCGCCCGGCGGACGTCGAGGCACTGAAGAAAGACCCGAAACTGCAACTGATCGAAAAAACCCGGCTTCAACCTCGGCTACATCGCCTACAACGTGCGCCACAAGCCGTTCGACCAGCTCGAAGTGCGCCAGGCGCTGGACATGGCGGTGAACAAGCAAGGCATCCTCAATGCCGTGTACCAGGGCGCCGGCCAGTTGGCGGTCAACGCCATGCCGCCAACCCAGTGGTCCTACGACGAGACCATCAAGGACGCCGCCTTCAACCCGGAAAAAGCCAAGGAAATGCTCCGCGCTGCCGGTGTCAAGGAAGGCACCGAGATCACCCTGTGGGCCATGCCGGTGCAGCGTCCGTACAACCCCAACGCCAAACTGATGGCGGAAATGCTCCAGGCCGACTGGGCAAAAATCGGCCTGAAAGTGAAGATCGTCAGCTACGAATGGGGCGAGTACATCAAGCGCACCAAGAACGGCGAGCATGACATCAGCCTGATCGGCTGGACCGGCGATAACGGTGACCCGGACAACTGGCTGGGCACCTTGTACAGCTGCGACGCGATTGGCGGCAACAACTACTCCATGTGGTGCGACCCCCAGTACGACAAGCTGATCAAGCAAGCCAAGATCGTCACCGACCGTGACCAGCGCACGGTGCTCTACAAACAGGCCCAGCAGTTGCTCAAGCAGCAAGTGCCGATCACCCCGGTTGCCCACTCGACGGTCAACCAGCCCTTGAGCGCCAAAGTCGAAGGCTTCAAGGTCAGTCCCTTCGGCCGCAACGTGTTCTCCGGTGTCGGTATAGACCAATAAACCCATTAACCAAACCTGGGGGCGAAATTCGCCCTCACGCCACACTGCTGCCTGAAATCGGCGATCTGCCCTCATGCAAACGTTTGCGATGCCTTGTATGCGTTAACCACCTAACCGGATCAACCACAAAGACCGGTGTTTATAAAAAGAAAGTAAGGAGCTTCACTGATGAAACTGAGCAACACCGCACTGCTGGCCCTGGCCATCAGCAGCATCACCGCCACCGCTTACGCCGAACCACAAAGCCAGGCGTTCAACCCGGTGACTGTGAACACCGGCAACGCCCAATCCGAGGCCACCGGCTTCGTCGAAGGCCAGAAGATCGACGGCAGTACCCGTAACTGGTACGCCAACGAACAACTGAAGCGCGGCGGCAAGTTCGCCTACAAGAAAGATGGTGTTTTCGACCCCGACTGATCGTCGTATCAACTGGGTCCAGGGCACCATCATCAAATACAACTCCGGTTTCACCGAAGGCACCGTGGGCTTCAGCACCGAGCTGGCGGCGTACAACGCCATCGCCCTGGAACGTGATCGGGAAAACCTCGCCTCGAACAACGGCGGCGCACCGGGCACTCGTCCAGGCGCGGGCAACAACCGCACCCTGACCAAGGAAGGCGGCGACGCCCAGGGCCAGTGGAGCAAGCTGGGCCTGGCCAACGTCAAGGCACGCATGTCCAACACCACCCTGACCGCCGGCCGCATGAACTTCAGCAGCCCGCAGGTCGACGTGATCGGCAACCGTGCCCTGCCCTCGAGCTTCCAGGGCGTGGCGCTGCACAGCGAAGAGCTGAACAACCTGGCCTTTGACCTCGCCACCTTCGATCGCAACTCACCGCGTACCGAAGAGAGTCTGAGCAAATTTCGCTCCGAATACGGCGACATCAATGCCGAAGCCGATCACGTCAACACCGCCGGCATCAGCTACTCGCCGCTGGCCAGCCTGACCACCAGCCTCTGGGCGACCCAGGCTGAAGACCTGTGGAACCAGTACTACTTCGGCGCCACCCACGTGCTGGGCGACAGCTCGGTCGTGAGCCTGACCACCGGCCTGAACTACTACAAGACCCAGGAAGAAGGCAAAGCCAAGCTGGGCAACATCGACAACGACACCTACTCGCTGTCGTTCGGCCTGACCCACCAGGCACACACCCTGACCTTCTCCTACCAGCAAGTGAACGGTAACGAGTACTTCGACTATCTGCACGAAACCAACGGCATCTACCTGGCCAACTCCCTGCTGTCGGACTTCAACGGCCCGAACGAGAAATCCTTCCAGGTTGCCTACGGCTTGAACATGGCCGAGTACGGCGTACCGGGCCTGAAGTTCAACATCTACCAGGCGCGCGGCTGGGGCATCGACGGTACACACTACACCGGTACCGGCTACGACGGCATCCAGGCGCAGGACGGCGAGCACCACTATGAATATGGCATCGGTGCAACCTACGCGGTGCAGAGCGGTCCGCTGAAAGCCACCACCGTACGCGGCACCTACACCGCGCACCGGGCGAGCGAGAACCAGGCTGACGGCAGCATCAACGAGTTCCGTCTGGTCACCACCATTCCGTTCAACATCCTGTAAGTCGCAACAACACCGAGGCCAATTCGACGAATCGGCCTCAACGACTAATCTGCCTCATTGGTTACGGAGGGTTTACATGAATATGCTTCCCTTGCGCGCCGCGCTCGCCGCCACCCTGCTGGCGACAGCGATCGGCGCTTCGGCAAAACCCCTGGTGGTCTGCACCGAAGCCAGCCCGGAGGGTTTCGACCCGGTGCTCTACACCACCGCCGTGACCGCCGACGCGGCAGCGGAAACCCTGTTCAATCGTCTGGTCGACTTCAAGCCCGGCACCGCCGAGATCCAGCCGGCGCTGGCCGAACGCTGGGAAATCAGCCCGGACGGCCTGCAGTACACCTTCCACTTGCGCCAGGGCGTGACCTTTCACACCACCGACTATTTCAAACCGACGCGGCCACTGAATGCCGACGACGTGGTCTGGAGCTTCCAGCGCCAGCTGGACCCGAACCACCCGTGGCACAAGCAGTCCACTGTCGGTTTCCCGTACTTTGAAAGCATGGACTTTCAGAACCTGCTGAAAAGCGTCGAGAAAGTCGACGATCTGACGGTCAAGTTCACCCTGAACCGTCCCGAGGCGCCATTCCTGCTCGACCTCGGCATGGCCTTCACTTCGATCCACTCGGCCGAGTACGCCGATCAGTTGCTCAAGGCCAATAAAATGGCCGACCTCAACAGCAAACCGATTGGCACCGGACCGTTCATCTTCCAGCGCTACGCAAGGATGCCCAGGTCCGCTACAAGGCCAACCCGGAATACTTCCGTGGCAAGGCGCCGGCCGATCCACTGATCTTCGCCATCACCCCGGACAACAACACGCGCCTGCAAAAGCTCAAGGCCAACGAATGCCAGGTCGCGCTATACCCGAAACCCGATGACGTGCCGAGCATCCAGGCCGATCCGAACCTGCAGGTAGTGGGTATCGCCTCAATGTCCACCGGCTACACCGCGATCAACACCAGCCACAAATACCTGAGCGATGTGCGCGTGCGCCAGGCCATCGAGTTGGCGCTGGACAAGCAGACCTACGTCGACACCCTGTACGGCAAAGGCAACGCGATTGCCGCGGTCAACCCGTATCCGCCGGCTCTGCTAGGCTACAACACGGCACTGCAGAACCCGCCCCAGGACCTCGACAAGGCTCGCGCCCTGCTCAAGGAAGCCGGGGTACCGCCAGGTACGGTCTTCACCCTGTACACCCGCAACGCCGGTGGGCCGACCAACCCGAACCCGCAACTGGGTGCGCAGTTGATCCAGGCTGACCTGGCCAAAGTCGGTATCAAGATCGACATCCGAGTCATGGAATGGGCCGAAATGCTCAAGCGCGCGAAGAAAGGCGAACACGACCTGGTATCCGCCGGCTGGAGCGGCGACAACGGTGATCCGGATAACTTCCTGACCCCGCTGCTGAGTTGCGAAGCCGCCAAAAACGGCGAAAACTACAGCCGCTGGTGCAACCAGCCATTTCAGGAACTGATCACCCAGGCTCGGTCCACCACCGACACCGCCGAGCGTGCTGCTCTCTATGAAAAAGCCCTGGCCATCCTCCACGACGAAGTGGTGTGGATCGACCAGGCGCACCCGAAAATGTTTACCGCCATGCGCAAGAATGTCGACGGTTATCACATGAATCCGCTGACCAACAATAACTTCGCCACCACCCAGGTGAAGTAGAAAAAAACCCCGGCCAACCCGCACCCTGGGGCTGGCCGGTACGCCTAACCGGCTGATGAGGTACACCTGAAGATGTTTAGTTTTATTGCCCGCCGACTGGGACTGCTGATCCCCACGTTCTTCGGCATCACCCTGCTGACGTTCGCGTTGATTCGCATGATCCCCGGCGACCCCCGTGGAAGTCATGATGGGCGAACGCCGTGTCGACCCCGAAATGCACGCTCAGGCAATGGAACGCCTTGGATTGAACAAGCCGCTGTACGCCCAGTACCTGGACTACGTCGGCAAACTGGCCCAGGGCGACCTGGGTGAATCGCTGCGTACCCGCGAGAGCGTGTGGACCGAGTTCACTTCGCTGTTCCCGGCGACTCTCGAGCTGTCCATGGCTGCGCTGTTGTTCGCCAGCATCCTCGGCCTGCTGGCCGGGGTGATTGCGGCGCTCAAGCGAGGGTCGCTGTTTGACCATGGGGTGATGGGGATTTCCCTCGCCGGTTATTCGATGCCGATCTTCTGGTGGGGCCTGATCCTCATCATGTTCTTCTCCGTGAGCCTGGGCTGGACCCCGGTGTCCGGGCGGATCGACCTGCTCTACGACATTGAGCCGCGCACTGGTTTCATGCTGATCGATACCCTGCTGGCCGACGAGCCGGACGCGTTTTTCGACGCCCTGCACCACCTGATTCTGCCGGCCATCGTCCTCGGCACCATCCCGCTGGCGGTGATTGCGCGGATGACCCGTTCTTCGATGCTCGAAGTGCTGCGCGAAGATTACATCCGCACCGCCAAGGCCAAAGGCCTCTCGCCGGCGCGCGTGGTGTTCGTCCACGGCCTGCGCAACGCGCTGATCCGGTGCTGACGGTGGTCGGCCTGCAGGTCGGTACGCTGCTTGCCGGTGCAGTGCTGACCGAGACCATTTTCTCCTGGCCGGGCATCGGCAAATGGCTGATCGAGGCCATCGGCGCCCGGGATTATCCGGTGGTGCAAAACGGTATTTTGCTGATCGCCTGCCTGGTGATCCTGGTCAACTTCGTGGTGGACATCCTCTACGGCTTTGCCAACCCACGCATCCGTCACCAGCGCTGAGATCATGACCATGACTAGTCCAACTCAAGTGTCAGCAGTCGATCAAAGCCTGCTGTACCCATCCCCATACAAAGAATTCTGGCACGCCTTCTCCGCAACAAGGGCGCCGTGGCCGGGCTGATGATGTTCATGCTGCTGGTGATCTTCTGCGCGATCTTCGCGCCCTGGGTTGCGCCGCATAACCCCAGCGAGCAGTACCGCGACTTTCTCCTGACCCCGCCGGCCTGGCTCGAAGGCGGGCAGATGCAGTTCCTGCTGGGCACCGACGAACTGGGTCGTGACCTGCTGTCGCGACTGATCCAGGGTTCGCGTCTGTCGCTGATGATCGGTTTGTCGTCGGTGGTCATGTCGCTGATCCCGGGATCCTCCTCGGGCTGTTCGCCGGCTTCTTCCCGCGCCTGCTCGGCCCGACCATCATGCGCCTGATGGACATCATGCTCGCCCTGCCGTCGCTGCTGTTGGCCGTGGCCATTGTCGCGATCCTCGGCCCTGGCCTGATCAACACCGTGATTGCCATCGCCATCGTCTCGTTGCCGTCCTACGTGCGTCTGACCCGTGCTGCGGTGATGGGCGAACTGAACCGCGACTACGTGACCGCCGCACGCCTGGCCGGTGCCGGCCTGCCGCGCCTGATGTTCATCACCGTGCTGCCCAACTGCATGGCGCCGCTGATCGTCCAGGCCACCTTGAGCTTTTCCTCGGCGATCCTCGATGCTGCGGCACTGGGCTTCCTCGGCCTGGGCGTGCAACCGCCGACCCCTGAGTGGGGCACCATGCTGGCTTCGGCCCGCGATTACATCGAACGCGCCTGGTGGGTCGTCAGCCTGCCCGGTTTGACCATTTTGCTCAGCGTGCTGGCAATCAACCTGATGGGCGACGGCCTGCGCGATGCGCTGGATCCGAAGCTCAAGAACGCCGCCTGAGGA
The DNA here is from genome assembly GCF_019212185.1 of Pseudomonas fluorescens. Lineage (NCBI taxonomy): Bacteria > Pseudomonadati > Pseudomonadota > Gammaproteobacteria > Pseudomonadales > Pseudomonadaceae > Pseudomonas > Pseudomonas fluorescens. The sequence continues at coordinate 1,090,427 of NZ_CP078138.1, read as the reverse complement.
GATTCCCATGTCACTGTTAGCAATCAAGAATCTCAACGTGCGCTTTGGCGACAAGACCGCCGTGCCGGTGGTCGACGGCCTCGACCTCAATGTCGACAAGGGTGAAGTGTTAGCCATCGTTGGCGAGTCGGGCTCGGGCAAATCCGTGACCATGATGGCGCTGATGGGCCTGATCGAACACCCCGGCATCGTCACCGCCGACGCCCTGAGCTTCGACGGCAAGGACATGCTCAAATTGAGCAACCGCCAGCGCCGCAAGATCGTCGGCAAGGACCTGGCCATGGTCTTCCAGGACCCGATGACGGCACTGAATCCGAGCTACACCGTCGGTTTCCAGATCGAGGAAGTGCTGCGCCTGCACCTGAAAATGTCCGGCCGCGCCGCGCGCAAACGCGCCATCGAACTGCTGGAAAAAGTCGAGATCCCCGGCGCCGCCAGCCGCATGGACGCCTACCCGCATCAACTGTCCGGCGGCATGAGCCAGCGCGTGGCGATTGCCATGGCGATTGCCGGCGAACCGAAACTGCTGATCGCCGACGAACCGACCACCGCCCTCGACGTGACCATTCAGGCGCAGATCATGGACCTGCTGCTGGCCCTGCAAAAAGAGCAGGACATGGGCCTGGTGCTGATCACCCACGACCTCGCCGTCGTCGCCGAAACCGCCCAGCGCGTCTGCGTGATGTACGCCGGCCAGGCGGTGGAAGTCGGCCAGGTGCCGCAGTTGTTCGACATCCCGGCGCACCCTTATAGCGAGGCACTGCTCAAGGCGATTCCCGAGCACAGCCTCGGCTCGACGCGCCTGGCGACCTTGCCGGGCATCGTCCCGGGCCGCTACGACCGTCCCCAAGGCTGCCTGCTGTCGCCGCGCTGCCCGTACGTACAGGACAGCTGCCGCGCCCAGCGCCCGACCCTCGACCCGAAAAGCCACAGCCTCGCCCGCTGCTTCTATCCCTTGAATCAGGAGGTGGCGTAATGGCCGTCGTCCTTACCGCCCGTGACCTGACCCGTCACTACGAAGTCTCCCGTGGCCTGTTCAAGGGCCACGCCACCGTGCGCGCGCTGAACGGCGTGTCGTTCGAATTGGAGGCCGGCAAAACGTTGGCCGTGGTCGGCGAATCGGGCTGCGGCAAATCCACCCTGGCCCGCGCCCTGACGCTGATCGAAGAGCCGTCCTCAGGCTCACTGAAAATCGCCGGCCAGGAAGTCGCCGGCGCCGACAAGGCCCAGCGCAAGCAGCTGCGCAAAGACGTGCAGATGGTGTTCCAGAGCCCGTACGCCTCGCTCAATCCACGGCAGAAAATCGGCGATCAACTGGCGGAGCCGCTGTTGATCAACACCCAACTATCAGCCGCCGAACGCCGCGAGAAAGTCCAGGCGATGATGAAGCAGGTCGGCTTGCGCCCCGAGCATTACCAGCGCTACCCCGCACATGTTCTCTCGGCGGCCAGCGGCAACGGATCGCCCTCGCCCGGGCAATGATGCTGCAACCGAAAGTGCTGGTGGCGGACGAACCGACTTCGGCCCTCGACGTGTCGATCCAGGCCCAGGTGCTCAACCTGTTCATGGACCTGCAGCAGGAATTCAACACCGGCTACGTGTTCATCTCCCACAACCTCGCCGTGGTGCAACACGTGGCCGACGACGTGATGGTCATGTACCTCGGCCGCCCGGTGGAAATCGGCCCCAAGCACGACATCTACGCCCGCCCCCTGCACCCCTACACCCAGGCGCTGCTGTCCGCCACCCCCACCATCCACCCGACCCGGACAAGCCGAAAATCAAGATCGTCGGCGAACTGCCCAACCCGCTGAACCCGCCACCGGGTTGTGCGTTTCACAAGCGGTGCCCGTATGCGACGCAGCGCTGCAGCAGTGAAGAGCCGGCGTTGCGGCTGGTGGACAGTCGGCAGGTGGCGTGTCATTACGCGGAGCAGTTTGTGGAGGGGGCTGCCTGAAACTGCTCCTACAGGGGACACCATAGCGTTCATCAACCCCGTCCCTGCCGATTGCGCATCAATCGGCAGCGACGGGGTTTTCTTTTATCGGCAACCTACGTCTGGCTATCGCCCTCATCCGGATCATCGGAATCAGGCTCATCAGTGGTCGAGTCATCATCATTGCCCGCGCCACCCTGCCCCTGATCCCCCGGCTCCGATTCCGACTTGGCCAACATCAACCCACTGTGTCCGACCTGCCCACTCGACGCCTGGGTATCGTGCTGCGTGCATTCGGCCCAGGCCATCGACGTCCCGAACGACAACATCACCAACACCTTCAACATCAACAACACCCGCAGCAACCTGTTCATAGCCGCTCCCTTCCTTTCGTAAAGTGCCTGACTGGCGCTGAGTAAAATCTAGCGCGGTTCATCAGGTAGGACGCTTACTAATGGAAAGAAATGCCGGAAACACAGAGACTGGATTTGAATAACACCTATATCAAAACTTGCTAACACCGCTGAACACTGGAGCTGGCTTGTCAGCGAAGAGCGTCAACGATGACGCGTGCATCCTGACGAAACGCGGTGCCCTCAGGTTCATCGTCGGATCGCCGCCCGGAGCGGGCCCGCTCCCTCATTAGAGAATCGGGTCCAGCCAACCAGCACCCGCTGCGAGTCGCAAGCGGGAGTGCAGCCCACAGATTGAGTTGAAGCCAACAAAAAACCCCGCAGCTCTCGCGTGCGGGGTTTTTGGTATTGCCGCTCAGCGCTTAGTGATGCTCACGGGTCGCGCGGAATTTCACGTCGGGCCAGCGCTCTTCCATCAACGCCAGGTTGACCCGGGTCGGAGCCAGGTAGGTCAGGTGACCGCCGCCGTCGACCGCGAGGTTTTCCACGGCCTTGTTGGAAAATTCCTCAAGCTTCTTCTTGTCGCTGCAATCAACCCAGCGTGCCGAGTAAACGGTGATCGGCTCGTAGGAGCATTCGACCTTGTATTCCTCTTTCAGGCGGCTGGCGACCACGTCGAACTGCAGCACACCGACGGCACCGAGGATGATGTCATTGCTGCGTTCCGGGAAGAACACCTGGGTGGCGCCTTCTTCGGCCAGTTGCTGCAGCCCCTGGCGCAGTTGCTTGGACTTCAGCGGATCGCGCAGGCGCACACGGCGGAACAATTCCGGGGCGAAGTGCGGGATGCCGGTGAAACCGAGGACTTCGCCTTCGCTGAAGGTGTCGCCGATCTGAATGGTGCCGTGGTTGTGCAGGCCGATGATGTCGCCGGCGTAGGCCTCTTCCAACTGCTCACGCTCGGAGGAGAAGAAGGTCAGCGCATCGCCGATCCGCACATCCTTGCCAGTACGCACGTGGCGCATTTTCATGCCTTTTTCGTATTTGCCGGAGCAAATGCGCATGAAGGCGATACGGTCGCGGTGTTTCGGGTCCATGTTCGCCTGGATCTTGAAGATGAAGCCCGAGAATTTCTCTTCCACCGGCTCCACGGTGCGCTCGTTGGCCACCCGTGCCAGCGGTTTCGGCGCCCAGTCGACCACGGCGTCGAGCACATGGTCGACCCCAAAGTTGCCGAGTGCTGTACCGAAGAACACCGGGGTCAGCTGACCGTCGAGGAACTCCTGCTGGTTGAATTCGTGGCAAGCGCCCTGCACCAGTTCCAGTTGCTCGACGAAACGCTCGTACTCGTCACCCAGGTGGGCGCGGGCTTCGTCCGAGTCGAGTTTCTCGATGATCTTGGTTTCGGTGCGCTCGTGACCGTGGCCAGCGGTGTAGACAATGATGTAGTCGTCGGCGAGGTGATAGACACCCTTGAAGTCACGGTAGCAACCGATCGGCCAGGTGATAGGCGCAGCCTTGATCTTCAGGACCGCTTCGATTTCATCGAGCAGCTCGATCGGGTCACGGATATCGCGGTCGAGTTTGTTGATGAAGCTCACGATTGGCGTGTCACGCAGACGGCAGACATCCATCAGCGCGATGGTCCGTGGCTCTACACCCTTACCGCCGTCGAGGACCATCAAGGCCGAGTCGACCGCGGTCAGGGTGCGGTAGGTATCTTCGGAGAAGTCTTCATGGCCCGGGGTGTCGAGCAGGTTGATCATGTGCTCGCGATACGGGAACTGCATGACCGACGTGGTAATCGAGATACCCCGCTGCTTTTCCATTTCCATCCAGTCGGAGGTGGCATGGCGGTCGGACTTGCGAGATTTCACCGTGCCGGCAACCGCAATCGCCTTGCCCATCAGCAAGAGTTTCTCGGTGATGGTGGTTTTACCCGCATCGGGGTGGGAAATGATGGCGAAAGTGCGGCGTTTCGCGACTTCGGCGGCCTGGTTGGTCATGGGAAATCGCCTGGCAGGTGATTCAAAAAAGGGCGCAGATTATAGCCCAACTTGAATCAATAACCGAACCGTTGAGCACATCAGGGGTGGCCAAATGCTGCCTGAGATGGGAACCTTTTAAAGCGTAGAGACGTCCACTCCCCTGTTACGACCATTCGTCAGGGACTGAAACATCTGCAAAATCAGCCTGACGAGGCTGTGCTCATGGCTCGACCTCCTGCCGTTCTTACCGGCGTTGGCGAGCTGCTCTTCGTGAACATTTTCCCGGCCGCCAGGCATGGCGTTGCCACACGGGAATGTGTCCGCCGACTGAAAAAAGGAGTCCGCCTGTGGCTATTCGCTATGGCAAAGGGCTGATAGGAGGCGCGCTGGTAATCGCCCTTCTGGCCCTGCTGATCCACTGGATCGGCATCAACACGATCGAACTGTACCGCGACGATTTGTTGTTTTACCTGCAAGCTCATCTGATCCTGGTTCTCGCGTCCATGCTGGCCGCACTCGTCGTCGGCATCCCCGCCGGTATCTGGCTCAGCCGCCCAAGCATGGCCGGTCGCGCCGAACGCTTCATGCAAGTGTTCAACATCGGCAACACCGTACCGCCCCTGGCCGTCCTGGCAATCGCCCTGGGGATCCTCGGGATTGGCAGCGGCCCGGCGATTTTCGCCCTGTTCCTCGCCTCCCTGCTGCCCATCGTGCGCAACACCTACGAAGGCCTGAAAAACGTCCAGGTTTCACTCAAGGAAGCCGCCACCGGCATCGGCATGACCCCGCGCCAGGTGCTGTGGCAGGTCGAATTGCCCAACGCTGTGCCGATCATCATCGGTGGCGTGCGCGTCGCGCTGGCGATCAACGTCGGGACCGCACCGCTGGCGTTCCTGATCGGCGCCAATAGCCTGGGCAGTCTGATTTTCCCCGGCATCGCCCTGAACAATCAGCCGCAATTGCTGCTCGGCGCGGCCTGCACCGCCCTGCTGGCGTTGTTGCTCGATGGCCTGGTGACACTTGCCAGCCGTCTCTGGCTCGAACGCGGCTTGCGCCCGTCTTAAGCCCCGGCAAAGGAATCGTCATGAAAACCACTAGCTTTTTATTAGGCTGCGTCCTGCTGTTCGCAGGATTTGCCCAAGCTGCGGAAAAACCGCTGATCCGCATTGGCGCCCGGGTGTTCACCGAACAGACCCTGCTCGCCGAAATCACCTCGCAATACCTGCGCACCAAGGGTTACGAGGTGCAAGTCACCGGCGGCCTGGGCAGTAATCTGGCGCGCAGTGCCCACGAAAGCGGCCAGTTGGACATGCTCTGGGAATACACCGGCGTTTCGCTGGTGGCCTACAACCATGTCACTGAGAAACTCGATAGCGAGCAGTCCTACGCCCGAGTGAAAGAACTCGACGCGAAAAAAGGCCTGGTCTGGCTGACGCCATCGAAATTCAGCAACACCTATGCCCTCGCCCTGCCGCAGAAAGTGGCGCAGGAATACCCGCAGATCAACAGCATCAGTGACCTCAACCAGGTCCTGCGCCAAGAGAATAAAAGCAACAACCTGGTGGCGCTGGACACTGAGTTCGCCAATCGCTCGGACGGTCTGGCTGGCATGGTCAAACTCTACGACATGGACCTGACGCGCAAGAACATCCGGCAGATGGACGCCGGCCTGGTCTACACCGCGCTGCGCAACGGCCAGGTGTTTGCCGGACTGGTCTACACCACCGACGGTCGCCTGAATGCGTTCGGGCTCAAGCTGCTGGAAGACGACAAACACTACTTCCCGGACTACACCGCTGCCCCAGTGGTACGTCAGGCGTTTCTCGACCAGCACCCGCAACTCGCCGCACAACTCAAGCCGCTGGCCGAACTGTTCGACGACGAGACCATGCGCCAGCTCAATGCCCGGGTCGATGTCGATCACCAGAGCCCTTCCGTGGTTGCCGCTGACTTCCTGCGCCAACACCCGATCAACTGAGGAGAAAACGTCATGGACTTCTTCAACGCTTTTTCCCACCTTGACTGGCAACAGGTCCTGCACCTGACCTGGCAACACATCACCCTGGTCGGCATCGCGGTGACCCTGGCGATTGTCGTCGGCGTGCCGCTGGGCATCCTGATGACCCGCTTCCCCGCGCTTGCCGGACCGCTGCAGGCCAGCGCCACCGTACTGCTGACTGTGCCATCGATTGCCCTGTTCGGCCTGCTGCTGCCGTTCTACTCGAAATTCGGCCAGGGCCTGGGACCGCTGCCGGCGATTACCGCGGTGTTCCTTTATTCCCTGCTGCCGATCATGCGCAACACCTACCTGGCGCTGACCGGCGTCGAACCGGGGATTCGCGAAGCCGCGCGCGGCATCGGCATGACCTTCGGCCAACGCCTGCGCATGGTTGAACTGCCGATCGCGGTGCCGGTGATCCTCGCCGGCGTGCGTACCGCCGTGGTGATGAACATCGGCGTGATGACCATTGCCGCCACCATCGGCGCCGGCGGCCTCGGCGTGCTGATCCTCGCCTCCATCAGTCGCAGCGACATGTCGATGCTGATCGTCGGCGCGCTGCTGGTCAGTCTCCTGGCCATTTTCGCCGACCTGCTCCTGCAATGGCTGCAACGCTCGCTGACTCCAAAAGGACTGCTCAAATGATCGAACTTCAAAACCTGACCAAGACTTTTCAAAGCAACGGCAAGACCGTATCCGCCGTCAACGACGTAAGCCTGACCGTCAACGAAGGCGAAATTTGCGTATTCCTCGGCCCCTCGGGCTGCGGCAAGAGCACCACGCTGAAGATGATCAATCGCCTGATCAAGCCGACCTCGGGCAAGATCCTGATCAACGGCGAAGACACCACCGATCTGGACGCGGTGACCCTGCGCCGTAACATCGGCTACGTGATCCAGCAGATCGGCCTGTTTCCCAACATGACCATCGAAGAAAACATTGTGGTGGTGCCCAAGCTGCTGGGCTGGGACAAGCAGAAATGCCACGACCGCGCCCGCGAGCTGATGAGCATGATCAAGCTCGAGCCCAAGCAGTACCTGCATCGCTACCCGCGTGAATTGTCCGGTGGCCAGCAACAGCGGATCGGGGTGATTCGTGCCCTCGCCGCCGATGCACCGCTGTTGCTGATGGATGAACCCTTCGGTGCGGTCGACCCGATCAACCGCGAGATGATCCAGAACGAGTTCTTCGAAATGCAGCGAGCGCTGAACAAGACGGTGATCATGGTCAGCCATGACATCGACGAAGCGATCAAGCTCGGCGACAAGATCGCCATCTTCCGCGCCGGTAAACTGCTGCAGATCGACCACCCGGACACCCTGCTGGCGCACCCGGCGGATGACTTTGTCAGCAACTTCGTCGGCCAGGACAGCACCCTCAAGCGCCTGCTGCTGGTCAAGGCCGAAGACGCGGCAGACAACGCGCCCTCCGTCAGTCCCGAGACTCCGGTGGCCGACGCACTGGAACTGATGGACGAACACGACCGTCGCTACGTGGTGGTCACCTGCGCCGAGAACAAGGCACTGGGTTATGTACGACGTCGCGACCTGCACCGTCAGACCGGCACCTGCGGCCAGTACCTGCGCGAGTTCAACGCTACGGCGGCCTACGACGAGCACCTGCGCATCCTGTTGTCGCGCATGTACGAATTCAACCGCTCGTGGCTGCCGGTAATGGATGCAGAGCGGGTTTTCCTGGGCGAGGTGACGCAGGAGTCGATTGCGGCGTACCTGAGTTCGGGGCGTTCGCGGGGGATGAAGACCAATATCGTGTCGCCGGCCGAGGTGGCGGCGGTTTGATCACACTTACCATCTGTTAAACCGCAAAAACCTGCAGGAACGAGCCTGCTCGCGATGGCGCAATGTCAGCTGAAGAAAGTATCAGCTGTGAAATTGCTATCGCGAGCAGGCTCACTCCCACAGGTATCGTGTCATTCTCAGCAAAGCATCCACCGGAAAAAAATCTCAACACTCGGCACTGCAAAAAACCACACTTTGAACCGCAAAATCCCTCATAGAAAACTTTCTAGCCGCCAACGTCGCCGATGTTGCGCCCATCGCACTTACCCATGATCGAGCGCACATCAGCATCGAACGTGCAGGTATTTTTAACACCCGAAAATTTTCCGGGAACATCTGCCCGTCATCTGAGTCGGCTACAAAGAGTGCTGTGGAGGACGCACGTCAGAAGCGTGCAAAAACGCGACATTTTTTGTTGCTCTCAAGCCCCTCACGCCCTAAAGTTCGCGCCGAACGTCCATGCTGGAAACGATCCATCCGGCTCAAGTACTGACGACGAGACAGCAAGGCCAAGGGAAAAGCTGAACATCCCATGGCCTTTTTGCTTTCGGCGACATGCCTTGGGAAGTAGGCGAACCAAAGTGGGGATACGGAGGACGTTCATTTGCACCCATTGATTTCTAACGTTTGCCAGTAGGAGCTTCCCGATATGTCGATCCAGGTCGAAGACTATTTCGCGCGCGATACCTTTCAGAAAATGAAGGCGTTCGCCGACAAGCAAGAGACCCCATTCGTGGTGATCGACACCGCGATGATCGCCCAGGCCTATGATGACCTGCGCGCCGGTTTCGAATTCGCCAAGGTCTACTACGCGGTCAAGGCCAACCCGGCCGTCGAGATCATTGATCTGCTCAAGGAAAAGGGTTCGAGCTTCGACATCGCCTCGATCTACGAACTGGACAAGGTCCTGGCTCGCGGTGTCAGCGCCGACCGCATCAGCTACGGCAACACCATCAAGAAGTCCAAGGACATCCGCTACTTCTACGACAAAGGTGTGCGCCTGTACTCCACCGACTCCGAAGCCGACCTGCGCAACATCGCCAAGGCCGCACCGGGTTCGAAAGTCTACGTGCGCATCCTTACCGAAGGCTCGACCACCGCTGACTGGCCACTGTCGCGAAAATTCGGCTGCCAGACCGACATGGCCATGGACCTGCTGATCCTCGCTCGCGACCTCGGCCTGGTGCCGTACGGCGTGTCGTTCCACGTCGGTTCGCAACAGCGTGACATCAGCGTCTGGGACGCAGCGATCGCCAAGGTCAAAGTGATCTTCGAGCGTCTGAAAGAAGAAGACGGCATCGTCCTCAAGCTGATCAACATGGGCGGCGGCTTCCCGGCCAACTACATCACCCGTACCAACAGCCTGGAAACCTACGCCGAGGAAATCATCCGCTTCCTCAAGGAAGACTTCGGCGACGACCTGCCGGAAATCATCCTCGAGCCGGGCCGTTCGTTGATTGCCAACGCCGGCATCCTGGTCAGCGAAGTGGTGCTGGTTGCACGGAAATCGCGCACTGCCGTCGAGCGTTGGGTGTACACCGACGTGGGCAAATTCTCCGGCCTGATCGAAACCATGGACGAAGCCATCAAGTTCCCGATCTGGACCGAGAAGAAAGGCGAGATGGAAGAAGTGGTCATCGCCGGCCCGACCTGCGACAGCGCCGACATCATGTACGAGAACTACAAGTACGGCCTGCCGCTGAACCTGGCCATCGGCGACCGCCTGTACTGGCTGTCCACCGGTGCCTACACCACCAGCTATAGCGCAGTTGAATTCAACGGCTTCCCGCCACTGAAGTCGTTCTACGTTTAATAGCGACCTGTAGGAGCGAGCCCGCTCGCGAAAAACCAGAGAGCAACGCGTTCACCCAAACTGAACGCGTTGCTACGCTACCTGCAACTGCTCCATACGTAGCCTGTAATCCTCCGCCATCGCCCGAATCCGCACATCCTGCGCACTCTCCAGCGCCTGACTCGCCACCGCGAGAAACTTCAGGTTGCCACCCGCCAGCGCCTCACGCAGCCATCCCAGCGCCGCCTCTATCTGCCCCTGGCCGGCCAGCACTGCTGCATAGCTGAACTGCCCGCGAAAATCCCCGCCCAGTGCCGAACGCCGGTACCACTCGACCGCGCCCGCCGGATCGGCCGGACAAAACCGCCCTTCCTCCAGATAGCGCCCCACCAGGTTCATCGACTTGGCGTGGCCCCGTTCAGCGGCACGACGATACAAGCCCAGTGCCTGGGGCTGATCCTCGAGCACCCCGCGCCCGGTCGCCAGCAGGTTGGCGAGGTTATACATCGCCCAATCCAGGCCCGCTTCGGCGGCGACTCGATAGTGTCGCGCGGCAACGGCAGCGTCTGCGGAACACCCCCAACCGTGCTCATGACAACGGCCGAGCATGTTGCGCGCCATCAGGTGGCCCTGTTGCGCCGCGATGCCGAACCAACGCATGGCCAGCGCCTGATCCTGGGCGATGCCCTGGCCGTCGAGCAGAATCTGCCCGAGCAAGGCCTGGGCCTCGAGTTCACCTTCGCGGGCGGCGATCAGAATCGCCTGGGCCGCGCGGGCCGGGCTTTCGTCGAGCATGGCGCGCAGGCGCTCGGCGTCGAGGGTTTCTTCGCGGCGTAAACGAAAATCGGTCACTTACACCTCGACCCAGCGCCGCAGCAGGTTGTGGTAGGTGCCGGTCAGGCGAATCAACGAGGGGTGATCGGGCATGTCGGCGGTCAATTGCTGGATCGCCTCGTCCATCTCGAACAACAAGGCACGCTGGCTGTCCTCGCGGACCAGGCTCTGGGTCCAGAAGAACGAGGCGTAACGCGTGCCGCGAGTGACTGCGTTGACCTTGTGCAGGCTGGTGCCCGGGTATAGCACCATGTCGCCGGCAGGCAACTTCACGCGCTGGGTGCCGAAGGTGTCCTGGATCTCCAGTTCGCCGCCGTCGTATTCGTCCGGATCGCTGAAGAACAGGGTCGACGACAGGTCGGTGCGCACCCGCTCGACGCTGCCTTTGGGCTGGCGCACGGCGTTGTCGATATGAAAGTCGAAACTGCCGCCGGCGGTGTAGCAGTTGAGCAGCGGCGGAAACACCTTATGCGGCAGCGCGGCTGACATGAAGCGCGGATTTTTCCACAACCGGTCGAGCATCGCCGCGCCGATTTCCTGAGCCAGCGCATGGCCTTCGGGCAATTGCAGGTTGTGCTTGGCCTTCGCCGACTGGAACCCGGCGGTGATCTTGCCATCCGCCCAATCGGCCTGTTGCAGAGCCTCGCGAATGCGCTGCACCTCCTCACGGGAGAACAAGCCGGGAATGTGCAGCAGCATGGCGCGATACCTGAAAGTCAAGAGGGTGGTAATGGTATTGATTCTTATTGATGAAGTAAAACCGGCATGACGAACGAGAACGTAAAAACCGTAAGGACAAATTGTAAAGAATGTAAATTCAGTGCAAATAGCAATAAATCGCAATTGTTAGAAATACCTGTTTACCCTATATTCCGCGTCCTCAAATCCTTGGGGAGGGGAATTCACCATGTCACGTCAACTACCACAATCACCCGTCAGCACGCCGCGCTTGCTCGCTTCCGCCATCGGCGTGGCGATCACCGCCGGCTCCGCCGGCCAGATGGTTTTCGCCGCAGAAAAGACCGACGCGAAGACTTCCGGCAATGCGATCGCGCTGGACGCCACCAGCGTTACCGGTGAGGCGCAGGACTCAACGTCCTACCAGGTTGAAAAGGCATCCTCGCCCAAGTACACCGCGCCGTTGGTTGACACCCCACGTTCCGTGACCGTGATTCCGCAACAAGTCCTCAAGGACACTGGCGCCCTGAACATGCAGGACGCCCTGCGCACCGTTCCCGGCATCACCTTCGGCGCTGGCGAAGGCGGCAACCCGCAAGGCGACCGTCCGTTTATCCGCGGCTTCGACGCCCAGGGTGATACCTACCTCGACGGCGTGCGCGACACCGGTTCGCAGAGCCGCGAAATCTTCGCCGTTGAATCGATCGAAGTCAGCAAAGGCCCGAACTCCGCCATTGGCGGTCGTGGCGCAGCCGGCGGCACCATCAACCTGGTGAGCAAGAAGGCGCATCTGGGCGATTCGTTCGACGGTGGCTTCACCTACGGTTCCGACCAGACCCGCCGCTACACCCTGGACGGCAACTACCAGTTCAGTGACAGCGCCGCTGGCCGTTTGAACCTGATGAGCCACGAAAGCAATGTGGCCGGCCGTGACAGCGTCGACTACGACCGCTGGGGCGTCGCGCCATCCCTGGTCTTCGGCCTGGGCACCGATACCCGCGTCAACCTCGACTACTACCATCTGGAAAGCAACGACACGCCAGATTCGGGCATTCCTTACACCATCCCGGCCGGCGGCTCGGCTGCGCGCACCAAGTCCAATCCGGACAAGCCCTACGCCGGCGGTGACAGCAGCAACTTCTACGGCCTGGACAACCGCGACTTCCGCAAGACCCGTACCGACACCGCGACCTTCGCCATCGAGCACGACCTGAACGACGCGCTGACCGTGAAGAACACCCTGCGTCACGGCAGCAGCATGCAGGACTACATCCTGACCCAGCCAGACGACAGCAAGGGCAACGTCAACAACGGTACGGTGTGGCGCCGCGCCAACACCCGCGTCAGCAACACCGACACCACCACCAACCAGACCGATCTGTTTGGTGACGTGTACATCGCTGGCTTCAAGAACAGCTTCTCCACCGGTATCGAGTTCAGCCGCGAGGAAAGCGAAAAGTCCAGCTACAACGTCAACACCGACACCGTGCCTGGCGGCGCTGCCAACAGCAACTGCACCCCGGCGATGGTCGGCGCATCCAGCGGCTTCAACTGCACCTCGCTGTCCAACCCGACGCCGAGCGATCCGTGGAACGGCGCGATCTCGCGCAACTACGCCGGCACCGACACCGATGCCAACACCCGCGCCATCTATCTGTTCGACACCCTCGAGTTGTCCGAACAATGGCTGGTGAACATGGGTCTGCGCTACGACCACTTCGACACCCAATACAAGTCCTACACCGCTGCCGGCGCAACTACCTACAAAGGTAAGGACACCAGCGAGTTCATCACCGGTCAGTTCGGCGTGGTCTACAAGCCGGCGGAGAACGGCAGCATCTACGCGTCCTACGCCACTTCCGCGACCCCACCGGGCAACTACGTCGGTGAAGGCCAGGAAGGCAACGCCCTGGGTGGTACACCCGACCGTTCGGGTAACCAGATCAAGAGCGACATGGAGCCGGAAACCACCAAGAACTACGAAATCGGCACCAAGTGGGACCTGCTGAACGATCGCCTGTCGCTGACCGCCGATATCTTCCGTACCGAGAAAGACAACGCCCGCGTTCAGGTTGACTCGACCACCTATGAAAACGCCGGCAAAACCCGCGTTCAAGGTATCGAGTTGTCGGCCACCGGCAAGATCACCGACAAGTGGCAAGTGTTCGCCGGCTACGCCTACATGGACAGCGAGCAAGTTGACGGCGGCCCGCTCAGCGTGACCGACGGCAACGAATTGCCGAACACCCCGAAAAACAGCGCCAGCGTCTGGACCACTTACCAGATCACGCCGAAGCTGACCGTCGGTGGCGGCGCGTTCTACGTCGACGACGTGTTCGGCAGCGTGGCCAACACCACCATGGTTGATTCCTACGTTCGCTACGATGCAATGGCCGCCTACAAGCTGACCAAAAACATCGACCTGCAACTGAACGTGCAGAACCTGACCGACGAAACCTACTACGACAAGGCTTTCTCGACCCACTTCGCCAACCAGGCGGCGGGCCGTACGGCATTGCTGAGCACTAACTTCCACTTCTGATGGAAGCGTGAACACCAGGGCCCCGTTCATCTCGATGAGCGGGGCCTTTGTGCGTAAAAGGCAAAGCCTGCAGACAACCCACGGCATAATGCGCGCCGTGAAAATTCTTTGAACGAAACAAGGCGGTCGATGTGTTGAAGAAAACCCTGTTCCAGCTGCACTGGTTCTTCGGCATCAGCGCAGGCCTGGTACTGGCCTTGATGGGCTTTACCGGCGCCACGGTGTCGTTTCAGGACGAGATCATGCGGGCCATCAACCCCCAGGTGTTGCGGGTGGAAAAACTCCCGGCCGGGGTGTTGCCGCCGGTTGAGCTGGTGGCCAAGGCCGAGGCCATCGAAGGCAAGAAAGTCGCGATGCTCTGGGTCGACACCGACAGTGGCTATGCCGCGCGCCTGTTCTTCACTCCGCCGCCGGGGGAGCGGCGCGGGCAGATGCGCTACGTCAACCCGTACACCGGCGAATTCACCGGCGATGCCGTGGGCCAGGACTTCTTCGGCCTGATGCTGCAGCTGCACCGATTCCTGGCGATGGGCGATACCGGTCGGCAGATCACCGGCGCCTGCACCCTGATCCTGATCTTTTTCTGCCTGTCCGGGCTCTACCTGCGCTGGCCGCGCCAGTGGCAAAGCTGGCGCGCCTGGCTGACCCTGGACTGGAAGAAGAAAGGCCGCAGCTTCAATTGGGACCTGCACTCGGTGGCCGGCACCTGGTGCTTGCTGGCTTACCTGTTGGCGGCCCTGACCGGGCTGACCTGGTCGTACGAGTGGTACAACAAGGGTGTGACCCGACTGCTGTCCGACGCTCCGCAGAACGAGCGCGTGCGCCAGGGTCGCGGTGCGCGACCACCGGCGGGACCGCCCCCGGTGGCTGACTACAACGCGATCTGGAGCAGCATCTACAGCGCCGCCGGGCCGGACCTGAGCGCCTACAACGTGCGTATGCCGCCAGTGGCCGGCCAACCCGCGACCGTGTTCTACCTGCTGAAAACCTCGCCCCATGAGCGTGCGTTGAACCAGATCAGCCTCGACCCGGCCACCGGAGTGATCAAGCGTCACGATCGCTACAGCGACAAGAGCTTCAAGGCGCAACTGTTGACCAGCGTGTACGCGCTGCACGTCGGCAGTTATTTCGGCCTCGCCGGACGCATCATCTTGATGGTCACCTCGTTGCTGATGCCGCTGTTCTTTATCACCGGCTGGCTGCTCTACCTCGACCGTCGACGCAAGAAACGCCAGATCAAGCAGGCGCGTAAAGACCTTGCGCCGAGCAATAGCAACACTCCGGCCTGGTTGATCGGCTTCGCCAGCCAGAGTGGGTTTGCCGAACAATTGGCCTGGCAGACCGCCAGCCAACTGCAAGCGGCCGGCATGCCGGTCAAGGTCCAGCCCTTGGCGTCCGTTAGCGAGCAAGACCTGCGTGAATCGAACAACGCATTGTTCGTGGTCAGCACCTTCGGCGACGGCGAAGCGCCGGACAGTGCCCGTGGTTTCGAGCGCAAGGTCCTGGGCCAGGCAGCCAGCCTGGGCAGCCTGAACTATGCGGTGCTCGGCCTGGGTGATCGCCAGTACCAGCACTTCTGCGGTTTCGCCCGGCGCCTGCACCAGTGGCTGGCGCAGCACGGCGGCACCACGCTGTTTGCCCCGGTTGAAGTCGACAGCGGCGATCCCTATGCCCTGCGTCACTGGCAACAGCAACTCGGTCATCTGACCGGGCAGGCCCCGGCCGAACTTTGGCAGGCCCCTGGCTACAACAACTGGACCCTTGATCGGCGCGAGCTGATGAACCCGGATAGCAGTGGTTCAGGCGTGTACTTGCTGGGCTTGAGCGCACCCGATAACAGCAGTTGGCTGGCAGGTGACCTGGTGGAAGTGCTGCCACGCAACTGTCCGTGGGCGATTGAGCATTTCCTCGATGGCCTTGGCATCCCCGGCAACACCTCGGTGCAACTCGATGGTCTGCTGGAAACCCTTGAGCAAGCCCTGGCCAGCCGTCAGTTGCCGAACAACCGCGCACATCTGGTGGGCCTGCATGCCCAGGCGCTGGTCGATGCGCTGGTGCCACTGGCCATGCGCGAATATTCGATCGCCTCGATTGCCGCCGACGGTGTGCTGGAGTTGATCGTGCGCCAGGAACGGCATGCCGATGGCAGCCTGGGCATCGGTTCGGGCTGGCTGACCGAGCACGCACCACTGGGCTCGCCAATCAGCCTGCGGGTACGGCGCAACAGCGGCTTCCATCTGCCGCCGACCCCGGTGCCGATGATTCTGCTGGGCAACGGCACCGGCCTTGCTGGTCTGCGCAGCCTGCTGAAAGCACGAATAGCCGACGGCCAGACACGCAATTGGCTGCTGTTCGGCGAGCGTAATCGGGAACACGACTACCTGTGCCGCGACGAATTGGAGAGCTGGCTGATCGAGGGTGACCTGGAGCGCCTGGACCTGGCTTTTTCACGGGATCAGGCTGAGAAAATCTACGTCCAGGATCGGTTGCGCGAATCGGCGGTGCTATTGAAAAAGTGGCTGGCGGAGGGTGCGGTGATTTATATCTGCGGCAGTTTGCAGGGGATGGCGTCGGGGGTGGATCAGGTGCTCAACGAGGTGCTTGGCCCTGACGAGGTTGAGCGTTTGATCGAGCAAGGGCGATATCGCCGGGACGTGTACTGATCCACCTACCCGTATCTGTAGGAGCGAGCTTGCTCGCTCCTACAGAGGGGGGAGAAATCAGGCGCTGGCGGGTTCGACCGTCAGCTCTACCGCTTCCGGTCGCTTGACCAACGCATACACCACCGCCGTCAACAGACTGCCGGCAACAATCGCCAGCAAATACAGCAACGCATGGTTGATCGCATTCGGGATCAGCATCACGAACAGGCCACCGTGTGGCGCCATCAGTTTGCAGCCAAAGTACATCGACAGCGCACCGGTCAAGGCGCCACCAGCAATGCTCGCCGGAATCACCCGCAGCGGGTCTTTGGCGGCAAACGGAATCGCGCCTTCGGAGATAAAGCACAGCCCCAGCACCAATGCCGCCTTGCCCGCCTCACGCTCGGTCTGGGCGAACTTGCGGCGGGCGATGAAGGTGGCGATGCCCAGACCAATAGGCGGCACCATACCGGCGGCCATGGTCGCGGCCATCGGCGCATAACTCTGCGAGGCCAGCAGCCCCACCGAGAATGCGTAGGCGGCCTTGTTGATCGGCCCACCGAGGTCGACGCACATCATGCCGCCGAGCAACACCCCCAGCAGAATCGCGTTGGTGGTGCCCATGCTGTCGAGGAAGTGGGTCAGGCCGGCAAGCATCCCGGCCACCGGTTTACCCACGACATAGATCATCACCAGACCGGTGAACAGACTCGCCAGCAGCGGAATGATCAGAATCGGTTTCAGCGCTTCCAGGCTCTGTGGCAAACGCGCATAACGATTGATCGCCTGCGCCGCGTAGCCGGCGAGGAAACCGGCAATGATCCCGCCGATAAACCCGGCGCCCAGGGTGCTCGCCAGCAGCCCGCCAATCATGCCCGGCGCGAGGCCAGGGCGGTCGGCGATCGAATAGGCGATGTAGCCCGCCAGCAACGGCACCATCAATTTGAAAGCGCTCTCGCCACCGATCTGCATCAGCGCCGCTGCAAGACTGCCCTGTTCTTTGAAAGCTTCGATGCCAAACACAAACGACAGGGCGATCAACAAGCCGCCCGCAACGACCATTGGCAACATGAACGACACACCGGTCAGCAGGTGCTTGTAGACCCCGGTCTTCTCTTGTTTGGAGGCCACCTTGCCAGCGCTGGCGGCGCTCTCCTGCTTGCCTTCGGCGAGCGCTTTATTCAGCGTCGCCTCGGCCTGCTTGAGGGCGATACCAGTGCCACAGCGATAGATTTTTTTGCCGGCGAAACGCTCGGTCGGCACTTCAATGTCCGCCGCCAACAGCACCACGTCGGCCGCTTCGATGGCCTCGGCGCTCAACGGATTGCGCGCGCCGACCGAGCCCTGGGTTTCCACCTGTAGCTCGTAGCCCAGGCGTTTCGCGGCTTGCTGCAAGGCTTCGGCGGCCATAAAGGTGTGGGCGACACCGGTCGGGCAGGCGGTGACGGCCACCAGACGTGGTGCGACCTGCGCTTGCGCTACGGGTTCGGCCAGCGCTTGCACCGGGCTATGGATTTGCGCCTCTTCAGCACCCCGACGCAACACTGCATCGACGTCCTGCAGGGCCTGGGACGGTGTGCTCTGGAACAGACGCTTGCCGACGAATCGCGACAGGTCCAGCGTCCCTGTGCTGACCAGCAACACCCACTCCGCCTCATCGAGGGTCGCGGCTGATAATTGGCGCTCCGGATGCGCCGCATCGTGCACTTCGACACTGGTGCTCCACCCCTGGCGCTGCGCCGCCGCATCCAGCAAGCGGGCGCAGAGCACACTGGTGACCATGCCGTTGGGGCAGGCAGTAACAATGGCTAACTTCATGACCAACCCTCTTATTGTTCTGTCAGGGGACGAACACGCACCCCCTGTTCGAGCTGCGCCAGATGCGCCGCATCGTTGATGCCGAAACCGATCTGGGTGACTGCCAATGCCGCAATAGCGGTGGCCGTGCGAAGCGTCTGCTCCGGCGTATCGGCGCTCAGCAGGCCGTGGAGCATGCCCGCCAGCAAGGAGTCACCGGCACCGACCGTGCTGGCGACGCTGACCCGTGGTGGTGTGGCATGCAGCGCCGAGCTGACGCTGAACCAGTTCACGCCCTCGGCGCCATTGGAAATCACCACATGCTCGATGCCCTGGGCGTGCAGGCGGCTCGCCGCTTCGGCCTGGGCCTTGGACGAAACCACGGCGCAACCGAGCACTTCGGCCAGTTCTTCAGTGTTGGGTTTAATCAGCCACGGACCGGCACCAAGGCACGCCTTCAGCGCTTCACCACTGGTGTCGAGGGCGACCCTCAGGCCCTTGGCCTTGAGCCGCAGCACCAAGGCATGCAACCACTGCGCGCTGACACCACGGGGCAGACTGCCGGCAACGACAACGGCGTCATGGCCGTGGGTAATCTGCTCAAGGCGATCGAGCAAGTCCTGCTGGGCAGCGGCACTGATCACCGGGCCTGGACCATTGAGGTCGGTGATGCGTCCATCGGCCTCGGCCAATTTGATATTGCTGCGGGTTTCCCCGGCGACCCGGATGAAGGCATCGACAAACCCGCGACGGGCAAACAGCGCCTCAAACGCCTGTAAATTGTCCTCGCCGAGAAAGCCACTGACGGTCACTTGATGACCCAGGTCGGCCAGCACCTGGGCGACATTCACACCCTTGCCGGCCGCGTGGGTGTGCATCGCCGTGCTGCGATTGACCTGACCGGCCTCAAGACGCGGCAACTGCACCGTGAGGTCCAGGGCCGGGTTGAGGGTCAGGGTTAAAATACGTGCCATTACTGCGTCTCCACTAGCGTGCGCACTTCCTGCGCGCTGCCCACGGCCAAAGCCTGGCGGGCCAATTCTTGTGCCTGGGGCAAGCTCAACTCGCGCACCCGCGCCTTGACCTCACCGATGCTGCGCGCGCCCACGCTCAGCTCATCGACGCCCAGTCCGACCAGCACCGGCACCGCCAGCGGGTCGGCCGCCAGTTCGCCGCATACGCCCACCCATTTGCCATGGGCATGGGCAGCGCGCACGGTGATGTCGATCAGTTGCAGGACCGCCGGGTGCAAGCCATCAGCCTGGGCCGACAAGGTCGGGTGACCACGGTCGATGGCCAGGGTGTACTGGGTCAGGTCATTGGTGCCGACGCTGAAAAAGTCCACCTCTTTGGCCAGCACCGGCGCCAGCAAAGCAGCCGACGGCACCTCGATCATGATCCCCAGTTGCAGGTCCGTCACGGGTATTTCCTGGCGCAGACGCTCGGTCATATCCCGCGCCTGACGCCATTCTTCAACGCTGCCGACCATGGGGAACATGATCCGCAACGGACGATTGTCGGCGGCACGCAGCAAGGCACGCAGTTGCGCCTCCATGACCTGTGGGCGCTGCAACGTCAGGCGAATCCCGCGCACACCGAGGAACGGGTTTTCTTCCTTGGCAATCGGCCAATACGGCAGCGGCTTGTCGCCACCCACATCCAGGGTCCGCACCACCAGCGGCCGCCCAGCGAGGCCATCGAGCACTCGACGGTATTCTGCTTCCTGAGTGGCTTCGTCCGGCAACTGCGGATGGGCCATGAAGATCAGTTCGGTGCGCAACAGGCCAATGCCTTCGGCACCCTGCTCCACCGCGCCAGTGACGCCGGCGCTTTCACCAATGTTGGCAAACACTTCGACGGCATGCCCGTCGCGGGTCACTGCCGGCTGATGACGCTGTTCGGCGGCGGCCTTGAGGCGCTGCTCGCGGGTGTCACGCTCCTCGCTGGCACGCTGCAGGGTGGCGGCGTCGGCATCGACGTGCAGGCGACCGCGCTGCGCGTCGAGCAACAGTGGCGTGCCCGGGGCCAACAGCAACACCGCGGCACCGGCGCCCACAAGCGCCGGAATCCCCAGGGCCCGGGCGACAATGGCGCTATGGGCTGTGGCGCCACCGCGTGCGGTGAGAATGCCGGCCACCCGCGTCGGGTCGAGGCGAGCCACGTCGGAAGGGCCGACTTCATCCATCACCAGGATGTACGGCTGGTCCGGCTCACTCGGGGTCTGGATCCCGCACAGTTGCGCCAGCACCCGACGACCGATATCCCGCAAATCCGCCGCACGTTCGGCGAGCAAGGCGTCCTGCAAAGACTCCTGCTGCCGCGCTGCGGCATCGATGACGGCCATCCATGCCGCCTCGGCGCTTTCGCCCTGCTTGAGGCGGGTGTCGACTTCGTCAGTCAGCTCCGGGTCGTCGAGCATCTCCTGGTGGGTGATAAAAATCTCCCGAATCGCCTTGGCCTTGCTGCGCTGGATCAACCCTTCGATGTCGCTGCGTACTTCGGCCAATGCACCGTGCAGACGCTCACGCTCATGGGGGGTGGATTCACCGCGCAACGGATAATCAATCGCCTGCTGGACCTGGATATGCGCCGGGCCAATAGCAATGCCTGGAGCCGCTGCGATGGCCGGAATCTGGCTGCCGGATGCCGGTGCAATGAGCACCTCGGCAATGTCGGCCAGGACCTCGCGCGGCTCGTTGAATGCCGGCAGCGGTTCGACTTCCTCGCCCAACCCCTCTTCAATGGCGGCTAACAGAGCCGGCAGCGCATCGGAGGCAATGCTCGGCTCGGCGATCAATTCCAGCACCTGGCCACGACGGGCGCCCAGGCTCAACAATTTGCTCAGGCTTTTGGCCGAGACTGCACTGTCCTGGCCATCAACGATGCGCAGGCGAATTTCACCCTCAAAACTCTTCGCTAACTGCGCGAGGATTTTCGCCGGCCGGGCGTGCAAGCCATGGGCGTTTGCCAGGGCGATTCGCGCGCTGGGCCAGTCGGCAGGCAGCTCACCGCCGAGGACTTCCAGCACTGCACGGCGGCTGGTGGCGCGCCCCAGTTCGTGGCCACGGCCTTCGATCAGCAGCGCGCACAGGCGTTCGAGCAAGGCTTGATGAGCTTCTCCCAGGCTGGCCAGGCAGAACAGTCCGCTCAACGGCTGGCCCAGGTAGCGGATCGGTTTGTCCGGCGTGACAAATGCCAAACCGGGGCGCTTGACCGTCTGCTCGCTGTGCAACCACCACAAGCCATCGCCCAGGGGCAGCGCTTCGACCTGCTGCAGCACCGCCGAGAACCCGTTACTGACGCAATCGGCCTGGCGCAGCAAGCGGGCGCCACGCCACACCAGTTCCTCGAAATCGTCAGCGGACACACCCAGGCCGATCATCTGCGCATCCAGCGCCAACTCCTGGGGTGCGCCCTGCAGTAGTTTGAGCAAGGCTTCGGCACTGCTGGCCCGGCGCAAGGCCTGGCCCAGATCGGTTTCACCCAGGGCGCGAGTGAGCAATTGCAGGAGGCGCAGGTGTTCATCGGATTTGGCCGCAATGCCGATGGCCAGGTAGACGATGTGCCCGTCGCCCCAGTCCACCCCTTCAGGGAACTGCAGCAAGCGCACGCCGGTGGTGTGCACCAGCTCGCGGGTGTCGGGGGTGCCGTGGGGGATGGCGATGCCCTGGCCGAGAAACGTCGAGCCCTGGGCTTCACGCGCCTGCAAACCCGCGAGGTAACCCTCGGCCACCAGGCCGTCGGCGACCAGTTTGTCGGCCAGCAGGTGCAATGCAGCGGCTTTATCCACAGCGCTCTGGCCCATGGATATCTGCTCTATAGTGAGCTCGAGCATGCTTTCTCCTTTTTGGTGCCGGGGCACCAGGTATTGTTTTGAATGAATCAGCTTAGGCTTTAATGCGAACAGTTTTTCGAGGCATCCTTTGGCGGTTTCGCGGCAGCACCGACAAAAGGGCGAATACTGTAGAAAATACGCTTGCTGAAACGTTTAATCTAGCGAAGTGCGCACGTTACTCGATAATCTCTCAAGCCTGAAGCCCAATCGGTCGGATGCGTGCGACATTGGTCTGCTGCCTTATTCAGGTAGGATTGACGAAAATGTCGGGGCAAGCTCGAAAAAACAAGGAATTCCCGAGTTGAAACTCAGTGATATCGCCCAGTTGGCCGGTGTGTCCGTGACCACCGCCAGCTACGTCATCAATGGCAAGGCCGAACAGCAGCGCATCAGTAATGCCACGGTCGAACGCGTACGCGCCGTCGTCGAGCAGCATGGTTTCACGCCCAATCCCCAGGCAGCCGGACTCCGCAGCCGGCACACCCGCACTCTGGGCTTTATTCTGCCCGACCTGGAAAACCCCAGTTACGCGCGCATTGCCAAGTTGCTGGAGCAAGGCGCCCGGGCCCGTGGCTATCAATTGCTGATCGCCAGCTCCGATGACGCCCCGGACAGCGAACGCCAGTTGCTCAAGCTGTTCCGTGCCCGACGCTGCGATGCCTTGTTCGTCGCCAGTTGCCTGCCGGCCAGCGACGACAGCTATCGTCAGCTGCAGGCCAAGGGCTTGCCGATCATTGCCATCGACCGGGTCATGGAGCCTGAGCACTTCTGCTCGGTGATCAGCGACGACCGGGAAGCCAGCCTGCAACTCACCCGCAGCCTGTTGCAACCTGAACCGCGGCAGATCGTGCTGTTGGGCGCACGCCCCGAGCTGAGCATCAGCCAGGATCGCGCCGCCGGCTTCCAGCAGGCACTGGTCGACTTCAAGGGCCAGGTCATGATCGAACATGGCGAATCGTTCAGCCGCGAAGGCGGCCGTCAGATGATGGAAGAGCTGCTGCAACGCCTGGGACATTTACCGGATGCGCTAGTCACCACCTCCTACGTGCTCCTGCAGGGGGTGTTCGATGCGCTGCACGATTACCCGCTGAAAAACCGCCCGCTACGCTTGGGCACTTTCGGTGATACGCAGTTGCTGGACTTCCTGCCGCTGCCGGTCAACGCCATGGCGCAACAGCACCAACTGATCGCAGACAAAGCCCTGCAACTGGCCCTCGCCGCTGTCGAAAACGATCATTACCAGCCGGGCGTGCAAGCCATCGGCCGGACGTTCAAGCAGCGCATACACCGGGACTGAGCCGTGGAGCTGATCGACAGCCACACCCATCTGGATTTCGCCGACTTCGATGACGACCGCCAGGCGCTGCTCGCTCAAAGCCGCGCCCTGGGGGTGCGGCGCATGGTGGTGCTAGGGGTCTATCAACGCAACTGGCAGCGGGTCTGGGACCTGGTGCAAAGTGATCCAGACCTGCATGCTGCCTTCGGCCTGCACCCGGTCTACCTCGACGAACACCAGCCCGACGATCTGCGGCAACTGGCTGACTGGTTGAGCCGACTGGCCGGGCATCGGCAACTCTGTGCGGTAGGCGAGTTCGGCCTGGACTACTACTTACCGACACTGGATCGCCAGCGCCAGCAAACGCTGTTCGAAGCGCAACTGCAACTGGCCTGCGACTTCCAGCTACCGGCGCTGCTGCACGTACGGCGCAGTCATGCTCAGGTCATTGCCACCTTGAAACGCTTCAAGCTGCAACGCGGCGGGATCATCCACGCCTTCGCCGGCAGCCGGGAGGAAGCACTGGAGTACATCAAGCTCGGCTTCAAGCTGGGCCTGGGCGGTGCCGCCACCTGGCCGCAAGCCTTGCGCATGCATAAGGTAATCGCCGGTTTGCCGCTGGACGCGGTGGTGCTGGAAACCGATTCACCCGACATGGCGCCGGCCATGTACCCCGGGCAACGCAACAGCCCTGCCCACCTGCCGGCAATTTGCGCCGCCCTGGCCGCGATCATGGGCATCAGCCCGGAGCAGCTGGCCGCCGCCAGTACCGCCAACGCCTGTCAGTTGTTCAACTGGTAAAGGTGTCGGTGTGAGCCTTGGCAGCTTGCAGGATCAAGGTCACGTGCTGGCGCCGCCGGGCAATGAGCATGACCGCGAAGTAGATCAACACGGCGATCAGCGAAAAATTCAGTTGCTCGATACCCGTCAGCATCCCCACCCACTCCATGACCAGGGCCACCAATAACGCCGTGGCGATCATCACCCGCAGGCTCGCGCGCAGCATCGCCAGCGAGTCGAGCGCCTTGAGTCGCCTTATCTGGGTCGGACAACTGAGGCGCAGAGATTTCTGACAGTGACTGCAGGCAAAGCTCTCATTGATGGCCATGGCGTTGAGCTCCCATGTCTTGAGTTCCAGGGTGAACTGGCAGTGGGCGCAACGCCCCTTGATACCCAGAAATGCAGCTGTCATGGCCATGTCCTTCAGAGTTTTGCACATCGATGGGCAGTCAGTAGAACGGTGAACGTCCTTTCATTGAAGACGACAATCCCGATCCTGCCGTAAAACAGGATCGGGACCACTCGTACAAGTAACCTGTACTACAGCCTCTTCATTGGCTCATACCCGAAACGCACCAATCAACTGCTTCAATTGCACTACCTGGGCCGACAAAGCGCGGCTGGCATCCTCAGTCTGGTGCGCGCCTTCGGCGGTGCGCTCACCGGCGTGATTGATCTCGACGATGTTCTGGTCGATGTCATGAGCGACGGCGGTCTGCTGCTCGACAGCAGCGGCAATTTGCTGGTTCTGATTGACGATCATGCCCACCGCGCCGAGGATGTTTTCCAAGGCTTTCTGGACTTTTTCCGACTGGCCGACCGTGCCACTGGCCATTTGATGACTGATGCCCATGGCTTTCACCGCCGCGCCTACGCCACCGTGCAGCTTGCCGATCATTTGCTCGATTTCTTCGGTCGACTGCTGAGTGCGCTTGGCCAGGGTCCGCACCTCATCGGCCACCACCGCAAAACCGCGACCCTGCTCACCGGCACGCGCCGCCTCGATGGCCGCATTGAGGGCGAGCAGATTGGTCTGCTCGGCAATGCTCTTGATCACCTCCAGCACGCGGCTTATGGACTGGCTGTCGCTGGCCAACTGATTGATCACCTGCACCGAGGCGTCGATTTCCTGGGCCAGTTGGGCGATGCTGCCTTGCTGGGATTCGACCAGCACACGCCCGCTGATGGTTTCATCGTTGACACTCTGAGCACTGCTCACCGCCGCTGCAGCACTGCGGGCGACCTCTTGCGCGGTGGCCGACATCTGGTTCATGGCCGTCGCCACTTGCTCGATTTGCGAGCGCTGGCCGGCCACCGCCTGGTTGCTCTGGGCCGATACGTTCTGCACTTGCCCGGCCTGGCGCTCGACCTCGTTGACGGTTTTACCCACCAGCTCGATCAGGTCATGAATCTTCGCCACGGTGCCATTGAACACATTGCCCAACTCACCTAGCTCATCGCGGCTGTGGGCGTTGAAGGTCACCGTCATGTCACCGCCAGCGACCTTGTCCATGACGCCCCCCAGGCGTTTGAGGGTGGTGCGGGTGGATGCGTAGAAACCGCCGTACAGGTAGAAAATCAGCACGAACACCACGGACAACGCCCCGACCTGCAGGACCATGTGCGTGCGGTTCTGCTCCAGGCGCTGCTGCAACTGCACGGAAAGATACTTCAAGGTCGCCTCATTGAGCTGATAAGTCTTTTCCATCAGCCCGGTCACTTGATCGTAGAAGCCCTGCCAGGGCGCATCGAGGGTATCGGCCATCACCACCTGCTCCTCAAACAGCTCACTGGCTTGTTTGAGCGTGGCGTGGCTGGCATTGGCCGCAGACTCAAGTGCCTGGCGTGAGGCGGTGCTGGCACCCAGCGCATCCTGAACCTTGAGCCCATACTCCGCCTGGAGCTTCTCAAGCTGCGCCAGCAGTTCATCGAACCGAGTCGACGACGCGGAATTGAGGAAGCCCTGGCCCAGGGAATAGGCACCCATTGCCCGCCCTTCACCGATGGTCTGGGTAATGCGCGGAGTGACGGCAGTCAGCAGTTCGCTCAACTGCCGGATATCACCTTGATTATCGCGACTGAGACCCGCCTGGCTGGCAATCAGTTGCCCGAAGATCTGCGCATTGCCGAGCAGCTTGCCGATCAACGCGCTTTTGCTTTGCAGAGAGGTTTCCGCCTGCTGCGCCTTGAACGCAGCGAGCATGTCGTCGCGCTTGCTCTCGAAGACGCGGACCTGCTCCAGGTCGCTGCTGATCGCCGTAAGGTTTTGCAGGCGATTGAGAATAGTCTGCTCAAGGGTGTAGATCGTGGTCTCGATCGCCCCGGCTTTGCCGGATTGCCCGAGAGTGGTGTTGATCTGCACCAGATTGTTCAGGGTTTCCAGGTCGTGGCGCAGGGCCAGGCCACTCCCGAGCAGGTCCAGACTGTGCAATTCAACCTGGGTGCCCCGGAATTCACGATAGGAATCGCGCACCAGGTAGAAGTTGGTCACCAGCATGGGCACCAGGAACAGCACACTGATCAGACTGAACTTCATGCCGAAGCTCAAGCGATTCATCAGGGCCACGGCGGGATAGAGCAAACTCTTCAAAAGAAGTCCCCCTTTGCGTTTCTTATTTTTATGAGCAGGCAGCACAGAGCAAGCAGATAGCCACTACGGCGCGCTGCCTCTGTATAACTTAAATCGGCGGGAGGTTTTGTAACTTAAGGTTAACGGTCGGCGCGAGACGCCGAATGGGGCGTCTCGCTGACTGAAAGGGGGACTAAAAACGTTTCAGAGCAATACGGTCCACAGGGCAAAGCCGGCGTACCAGACAATAGCTGCGCGCAGCAGCAACTCCCACAACTGATCCAGACTGTTGATGCCCTCCGGCCCCGCCACCGGCGCCGGTATCTCGCCGGCAACCTTGCCGGCCTTGTCGATCAATTGTGCGGCACTGATATTCCAGTTCAACAGTTCATGGAGCATGACCCGGCTGACCGCGACGAAGTTGCCAACCAGGGCAAAACTTGCCGCCAACAGCCGCACCGGCAACCAGTCGAAGGCATGCCGCAGTTGGGCAGCGCGCTCGGCGACCGCCGGATTGCGGCTGTGCTCGGCGGCGAGGGCCAGCAAGCGGTAGCTCAGCGCTGCCACCGGCCCGAGCAGGAAATACCAGAAAATCACCGCGAAAAAGCTCTGATAGGCCTGCCACAACAAATGGCTCTGCACCTGCTGCAGCAACTGCTCCCCACTGTCGGCGCAGATACCCAGGTCACGCTCGGCGACATGCGCCGCTGCTTGCAGGTCTTCACGGCGCCAGGCATCACGAAAGGGTCCCAGTTCGCCGAGCAGGTCGCCGCGACCCAGGCTGTAGATCACCACCAGCAAATGCACAGGCAAGGCCAGCAAGCCATAGGCCACTGGATCCAGCACCACCAGCAACAAGCCGAGCAAGGCCACCGGTATCAAAATCGTCAGCACCAGCACCAGCCACGGACGATTGGCCAGCCGGGGACTGCTCTCCAGCTTGCCCAGCTCACGCAGCCAACCACCGTCACGCTGCAGCCGATGGCGCAGCGCCGAGAATTTCTCGATCCATACGGCCAGCAACAACACCACAAAACTCATTGT
Organism: Pseudomonas fluorescens; assembly: GCF_019212185.1. Taxonomy (NCBI): domain Bacteria; kingdom Pseudomonadati; phylum Pseudomonadota; class Gammaproteobacteria; order Pseudomonadales; family Pseudomonadaceae; genus Pseudomonas; species Pseudomonas fluorescens. The sequence continues at coordinate 1,062,563 of NZ_CP078138.1, read as the reverse complement.
GCTTCTCCTTGCTTCAGCGCGGCGCGATAACGCGTCCAGTCGAATGCCGGTCCCGGGTCAGTCTTGCGTCCAGGCGCGATATCGCTGTGGCCCTGGATACGTTCGGTGGTAATGGCACTGAACGCCGCCTGCAACTGCCGGGTCAGATCCGTCAGAGCCTGATACTGGGCGTCGCTGAACGGCAAATCATCAGTGCCCTCCAGCTCGATGCCCAGGGAAAAATCATTACACCCTTCACGCTCGTCAAACCGCGAAACGCCGGCATGCCAGGCGCGATCAAGACAAGAGACAAACTGCGTGATCGCGCCGTCACGTTCGATGAGAAAGTGTGCAGAAACGCGCAGGTCGGCGATCCCTGCAAAGTAGGGATGTTCGGTGACATCCAGGCGATTCTGGAAAAACTCCTGCACCTTGCCCGTGGCGAATTGCGCCGGGGGCAGGCTGATGTTGTGGATCACCAGCAGGGAGACTTCACCTGAGGGGCGGGCATTGAAGTTGGGCGACGGGCAATGATGCACACCATCAAACCAACCGCTCGCGCGGTCCAACTGCATACGGGTTCCTTCGACAACGACTTTGACAGCGTTCAGTATGCCGCGATCGCCCCCCCGGTTGCGATCACTTGCCCTATAATCGGGCCACTTTGTTTGTGGAGCACGTTATGCCGAATCTACGCCTCGCCGACCTGACCGCCGAAATCGAAGCCAACGTGCGCCGTGCGTTGCTGGAAGACATCGGCAGCGGCGACATCACCGCCCAGTTGATCCCCGCCGAGCGCCTGGCCAAGGCCACCATCATCACCCGTGACGCCGCAGTCATCTGCGGTACTGCCTGGGTCGACGCGGTGTTTCGCCAGCTCGACCCGCGGGTTGCCGTCCATTGGCAGGTGCGCGACGGTGAGCGAGTGAATCCCAATCAAGTGCTATTTCACCTCGAAGGTCCGGCCCGTTCGCTACTGACTGGCGAGCGGTGCGCGCTGAACTTCATACAACTGCTCTCTGGTGTTGCTACCCGCGCGCAATACCTGGCCGACTTCGTCGCCGATACCCAGGTCAAACTCCTCGACACCCGCAAGACCCTGCCGGGACTGCGTCTGGCGCAAAAATACGCGGTGACCTGCGGCGGCTGCCACAACCACCGTATTGGCTTGTACGACGCGTTTCTGATCAAGGAAAACCACATCGCGGCTTGCGGCGGTATCGCCCAAGCCATCGCCGCCGCGCACAAGATCGCCCCAGGCAAGCCGGTGGAAGTGGAAGTGGAGAATCTGTCGGAGCTCAAGGAAGCCCTGGCGGCGGGTGCCGACATCATCATGCTTGATGAACTGAGCCTGGATGACATGCGCGAAGCCGTGCGCCTGAACGCGGGCAAGGCCAAGCTGGAAGCCAGCGGCGGTGTCAATGAAAGCACCTTGCGGCCAATTGCCGAGACCGGTGTGGACTACATCTCAATTGGCGCGATGACCAAGGATGTTAAAGCAGTCGATCTTTCGATGCGCCTGGCGATCTGAGAACAGCTACAAGCGGCAAGTTCGAAGCAGCTTTGCTGCTGACTTGCCGCTCGCAACTGCTTCTAAACTACAAGATTATTCATCTCGCAGTACTCATCCCACTCGACACCCAGCACCTCTGCCGCCTCCTTGTGCAATACAAGACGCTGCGCTTCGAATTCCTCTGGCGTCGAGGTGTACTTGAGGGTCAGCTCCCACGGCTGCAAGCCCTGAGCTTCGGCCTCATCCTCGAACGCCCACTGGATCTGGTCTTTCTGATCGTCAGGACTCAAGTCCTTGATCTCTTCAATCAAATCAGGCGTTTCCAGTGCGTACTGCTTGAGTGCTTTCTCGTGCCTGGCTTCTTGGGTCAATGTCTTGTCGGTCATGACGTTCTCGTTGATCTGGGGAATGGAAGATGGATGTGGATCATCAAGGATCTCTCTGACGCAAATAAACCGCGTGCTATCTGGCTTACCTGGCCTTCAGAACCATTCGGGATCATTTGAAAACAAGTGGTGCCTGGTGCCCGAGACAGGAATCGAACCTGCGACCTTCGCGTTACGAGTGCGCTGCTCTACCGGCTGAGCTACACGGGCGGTGGGCTAAACCTAGCACTGACCTTGAGGCCAGGCAACTTCCCCGAGGTGTGATTTTCCTGCGGGCAAAAAAATACCCCGCAGCTTTCGGTGCGGGGCATTTCTTACAAGGTTGTAGCGCTCAAACGTTGGGGGTGATTAAACGCCCGACGCCTTGGCTGCTGCTACGTCCTTGATGGACAGCTTGATACGACCGCGGTTGTCCACGTCCAGTACCAGCACTTCCACTTCCTGGCCTTCTTTCAGGATGTCGGTCACTTTCTCAACGCGAGCGTCGCTCAGCATCGAGATGTGAACCAGACCGTCCTTACCTGGCAGGATGTTGACGAACGCGCCGAAGTCGACGATGCGCTCAACCTTGCCGACGTAGATCTTGCCGATCTCGGCTTCAGCGGTGATGCCCAGTACGCGCTGACGTGCCGCTTCAGCCGCTTCCTTGGTTTCACCGAAGATCTTGATCGAACCGTCGTCTTCGATGTCGATCGAAGCCTTGGTTTCTTCACAGATCGCACGAATGGTCGCGCCGCCTTTACCGATAACATCACGGATTTTGTCGGTATCGATCTTCATCGCGATCATGGTCGGAGCGTTTTCCGACAGCTCGGTACGCGACTGGCCAATGATCTGGTTCATCTGGCCGAGGATGTTCAGGCGCGCTTCCAGGGCTTGGCCCAGAGCGATTTCCATGATCTCTTCGGTGATGCCCTTGATCTTGATGTCCATCTGCAGCGCGGTCACACCTTTCGAGGTACCGGCTACTTTGAAGTCCATGTCGCCCAGGTGGTCTTCGTCACCCAGGATGTCGGTCAGGACTGCGAATTTCTCGCCTTCTTTAACCAGACCCATGGCGATACCGGCAACCGGCGCCTTCATCGGCACACCGGCGTCCATCAGGGCCAGGGAAGCACCGCAAACGGAAGCCATCGAGCTGGAACCGTTGGATTCGGTGATTTCCGACACCACACGAATGGTGTACGGGAACACGTCAGCGGCAGGCAACATGGCCTGAACCGAACGACGGGCCAGACGGCCGTGACCGATTTCGCGACGACCAGCGCCACCCATGCGACCACACTCGCCCACCGAGAACGGAGGGAAGTTGTAGTGCAGCATGAACGGGTCTTTTTTCTCGCCTTCCAGGGTGTCCAGCAGTTGCGCGTCACGGGCGGTGCCCAGGGTTGCAACAACCAGTGCCTGGGTTTCGCCACGGGTGAACAGTGCCGAACCGTGGGTCTTTGGCAGAACGCCGACTTCGATGTTCAGCGGACGCACGGTGCGGGTGTCGCGACCGTCGATACGTGGCTTGCCGTTAACGATGTTTTCGCGAACGGTGCGGTATTCAATTTCACCGAAAGCCGCTTTGACTTCGCTGGAAGAAGGCTGGCCTTCTTCGCCGGACAGCTTGGCAACGACCTGGTCACGCAGCTCGCCCAGACGCGCATAGCGGTCGGCCTTGATGGTGATGGTGTAGGCCTGGGAGATCGCTTCGCCGAACTCGGCACGGATAGCGCCCAGCAGTTCGGTGGCTTCCGGTTGTGGAGCCCAGGTCCAGGTTGGCTTGGCCGCTTCGGCTGCCAGTTCCTTGACGGCGTTGATCACCACCTGGAACTCGTCGTGGGCGAACAGTACCGCGCCCAGCATCTGGTCTTCGGTCAGCTCTTTGGCTTCCGATTCAACCATCAGTACCGCTTCCGAGGTACCGGCAACGACCATGTCCAGGCTCGAAGCTTTCTGTTGCTCGTAAGTCGGGTTCAGCAGGTAGCCGGTGCTTTCGTGGAAGGCAACGCGGGCAGCGCCGATCGGGCCATCGAAAGGAATACCGGAGATAGCCAGGGCAGCCGAGGTACCGATCATCGCAGCGATGTCCGGATCGGTCTTCTTGCTGGTGGAAACGACGGTGCAGACAACCTGCACTTCGTTCATGAAGCCTTCCGGGAACAGCGGACGGATCGGACGGTCGATCAGTCGGGAAGTCAGGGTTTCTTTCTCGGAAGGACGGCCTTCACGCTTGAAGAAACCGCCAGGGATCTTGCCGGCGGCGTAGGTTTTTTCCTGGTAGTGAACAGACAGAGGGAAGAAGCCCTTGCCTGGATCGGCTTGCTTGGCGCCAACCACGGTCACCAATACGCTGACGTCGTCGTCAACGGTGACCAATACTGCGCCGGAGGCCTGACGGGCGATACGGCCAGTCTCGAGGGTAACGGTCGACTGACCGAACTGGAATTTTTTGATTACCGGGTTCACGGTGTCCTACCTTCTTTGTGGCTCTTGGGGGAACTGGTTTCTTGCGAAATTCTTGGGCAACCCCGGGAATCGGCCCGGCCTGTATTGTCCTGGTAAAACGTGTGTCCAGATAAAACTTGAGGCTGGGAGCCTGCCCTGCGCCCGTGGGAAACCCACTGACGCAAGACAGACAACCAACCTCTAGCGCAATCGCTGATTAGCGACGCAGACCCAGGCGAGCGATCAGAGCGCTGTAACGGCTCACGTCCTTGCCTTTCAGGTAGTCCAGCAGCTTACGACGCTGGTTTACCATGCGGATCAGACCACGACGGGAGTGGTGATCTTTACCGTTGGCCTTGAAGTGACCTTGCAGCTTGTTGATGTTGTGGGTCAGCAGTGCAACTTGCACTTCTGGAGAACCAGTGTCACCAACGGCTTGCTGGTAGTCAGCTACGATTTGAGCTTTTTCTTGAACGTCGAGAGCCATGAGGCAATCCTTTTATCAGGAAACTGTTTCAGAAAAACAGTTTCAACAGGCCAGGGACAAATCCCTGTATCTATAAATGAGTGTTGACCGTGCCTGTTAACAGCCACACTCGCCAGCCTGCTGTTACACAGACCGGTTTTCGGTCATTCCGACCGAATCAGTCGACGCGGCGCGATGCGCCCGTCTTCGCTCACTTCACCGATTCCGATGAAGCGACCATTGTGATCCTGTACGCGTACCATGCCAAATTTCGGCGCGTCCGGGGCACGTACCGGCTGGCCATTGAGCCAGTAGAACGAGCTTGCCTCGGAAAACTGCAGCAGAGGCCAATCCAGCAGGCCGCTGTCCGATGGCATCAGGAAGCGATCAACCGCTTCGTTGCCGCCTTCGGCATGTACCGCTTCCAACTCTTCCAGCGTGACCGTCTGGGCCAGGCTGAATGGACCGGCTTGGGTACGTCGCAGTTCTGCAACGTAGGCGCCACAACCGAGCTGCTCACCAATATCTTCCACCAGGGTACGGATATAGGTGCCTTTGCTGCAATCCACGGCAAAACGCGCAGTGTCGCCTTCAAAGGCCAGCAAATCCAAGCGCGCAATAGTAACAGATCGCGGTTCGCGCTCCACCACTTCACCTGCACGTGCAAGCTTGTACAACGGCTGGCCATCACGCTTGAGCGCCGAGTACATCGGCGGTATCTGACTGATTTGCCCACGAAAACCGGGCAAAACCGCTTCGATATCGGTGCGACCAACGGTCACCGGACGTTCCTGCAAAACCTCACCCTCGGCATCGGCCGTGGTGGTGGTCTTGCCCAATTGCGCGAGGGTTTCATAGCCCTTGTCGGAATCGAGCAGGTATTGCGAGAACTTGGTGGCCTCACCAAAGCACAACGGCAGAACGCCAGTCGCCAATGGATCGAGGCTGCCGGTGTGACCGGCCTTTTCAGCATTGAGCAGCCAGCGGACTTTCTGCAAGGCCGCATTGGAGGTGAACCCCAGCGGCTTGTCGAGCAGGATGATGCCGCTGACGTTACGACGGATACGCTTGACCTGAGCCACCGATTACTCCTTGGTGTCTTCGGCTTCTGCCGCAACCGAATGCTGGCTGTCTTCAGCCACAGCACGCTCGATCAATGCCGACAGGTGCGCGCCACGCACGACGCTTTCGTCGTAGTGGAAATGCAATTGCGGCACACTGCGCAGCTTCATTTCGCGCGCCAACTGCATGCGCAGGAAACCGGCGGCGGAGTTCAGCACCTTGATGCTCTGGCCGATTTCTTCTGCGCCGTCCTGCCCCATCACAGTGATGAAGATCTTTGCGTGACCGACGTCACGGCTGACTTCAACAGCGGTAATGGTGACCAGGCCGACGCGCGGGTCTTTGACTTCGCGACGGATCAGTTGAGCGAGCTCACGCTGCATCTGATCGCCGATACGTTGGGTACGGCTGTATTCTTTTGCCATGTCTTGTTACCTGTTACTGCCTCACGGTGAAACCCGTGTGGTCTGAAAGCGGCAAACGCCCGGCCTGACAAATGCCAGACCGGGCGTTGCGTTTAGAGGCCGGGCGATGCGCCGTGCATTTGCATGCGGCTGCCCATCGCGGCTCTTGAAGTGCGCGAGTTAGAGGCTGCGAGCAACCTGAACCTTCTCGAAGACTTCGATCTTGTCACCGACTTTGACGTCGTTGTAGCTCTTCACGCCGATACCGCATTCCATGCCGGCACGTACTTCGGAAGCGTCATCCTTGAAGCGGCGCAGAGATTCCAGCTCGCCTTCGAAGATAACGATGTCGTCGCGCAGTACACGGATTGGACGGTTACGGTGAACAACACCTTCGATCACCATGCAACCGGCGATCGCGCCAAACTTCGGCGAACGGAACACGTCACGCACTTCGGCCACGCCCAGGATGTTCTCGCGAACGTCGCTGCCGAGCATACCGGTCAGGGCTTTCTTGACGTCTTCGATGATGTCGTAGATCACGTTGTAGTAACGCATATCCAGACCTTCCTGCTCGACGATCTTGCGTGCGCCAGCATCGGCACGCACGTTGAAGCCGAACAGTACCGCGTTGGAGGCCAGTGCCAGGTTGGCGTCGGACTCGGTGATACCACCGACACCGCCACCGACAACGCGCACTTGCACTTCGTCGTTGCCCAGGCCGTTCAGAGCGCCTTGCAGAGCTTCCAACGAACCACGGACGTCGGATTTGAGGACGATGTTAAGCGTCTTCTTCTCTTCCTGGCCCATGTTCTCGAAGATGTTTTCCAGCTTGCCGGCGTGAGCGCGAGCCAGTTTGACTTCGCGGAACTTGCCTTGACGGAACAGAGCCACTTCACGGGCTTTCTTCTCGTCGGCAACCACGCTCATCTCGTCGCCAGCGTCCGGGGTACCGTCCAGGCCGAGGATCTCGACCGGGATAGCCGGACCGGCTTCCTTGATTGGCTTGCCGTTCTCGTCGAGCATGGCACGCACGCGGCCGTAGTTCGAACCGACCAGCACCATGTCGCCCTGGCGCAGAGTACCGTCTTGAACCAGTACGGTTGCAACCGGACCACGGCCCTTGTCCAGGCGGGACTCAACCACAACGCCACGGCCAGGAGCCGACGGAGTTGCGGTCAGTTCCAGAACTTCGGCTTGCAGCAGAACGGCTTCGAGCAGTTCGTCGACGCCAGTACCCATCTTCGCCGAAACCGGTACGAATGGAGTGTCGCCGCCCCACTCTTCCGAGGTCACGCCGTGAACCGACAGTTCGCTACGGATGCGATCGAGGTCTGCACCCGGCTTGTCGATCTTGTTCACTGCAACCACCAGTGGCACACCAGCCGCTACTGCGTGCTGGACGGCTTCGATGGTCTGCGGCATTACGCCGTCGTCCGCCGCAACCACCAGGATCACGATGTCGGTCGCCTTGGCACCACGGGCACGCATTGCGGTAAACGCGGCGTGACCCGGGGTATCGAGGAACGTCACCATGCCACGGTCGGTTTCAACGTGGTATGCACCGATGTGCTGGGTAATGCCACCGGCTTCGCCAGCAGCAACCTTGGCACGACGGATGTAGTCGAGCAGGGAGGTTTTACCATGGTCAACGTGGCCCATTACGGTCACGACTGGTGCACGGGAAACCGCCTCACCTTCAAACTTCAGGGACTCAGCCAGGGAATCTTCCAGGGCGGTGTCGCTGACCAGGGTCACTTTGTGGCCCAGCTCCTCGGCAACCAGTTGGGCAGTTTCCTGATCCAGTACCTGGTTGATGGTCGCTGGAGTACCCAGTTTGAACATGAACTTGATGATTTCAGCAGCCTTGACCGACATCTGTTGAGCGAGGTCGCCAACAGTGATGGTTTCGCCGATCTTCACTTCACGCACGACAGGGCCGGTTGGGCTCTGGAAACCGTGAGCGTTGCGCTTCTTCAGCTTGGCCTTGCCGCGACCACCACGACGGAAGCCATCGCTTTCTTCGTCGGTAGTCCGTGGCGCAACACGTGGCGCTGGCGCTTTCTCTTTGACCGAAGCACGATGCGGAGCGTTTTTGCGCTCGCCATCGCCACCGCCGCTACGACGATTGTTATCGTCTGCGCGCGGTTTGTCCGGACGGCGCTGTTCGTCACGCTTGCGTGCGTCAGGAGCCGGTGCAGCAGCCACCGGTGCTTCACGCACTGGCTCGGCCACTGGCGCCGGAGCGGCAACAGCCGCCGCCGGAGCAGCTTGCGCAGCAGCAGGCTGGCGACGCGCTTCTTCTTCGGCGCGCAGCTTGGCTTCTTCTTCAGCCTTCTGACGAGCAGCATTTTCTACCGCGCGGCGTTCGTCCAGCTCACGCTTGCGCTCGGCTTCAATTTCTTCCGGGCTGCGCTGTACGAAGACTTTCTTCTTGCGAACTTCAACGCTGATGCTTTTGCTGCCAGCAACACGCAGGGTGCTGGTGGTTTTACGCTGCAACGTGATTTTGCGCGGTTCTTCCACTTTCGCCTTGTGGCTGCTTTTCAAGTGAGTCAGCAGGGACTGCTTCTCACTGTCGGTCACATGTTCATCGGCGGCGGTGTGCGGCAGACCTGCCTCACGCATCTGCTGCAGCAGGCGCTCTACCGGTGTTTTGACCTCAAAGGCCAGTTGTTTCACCGTGACTTGCGTCATGCACTTCTCTCCTCAGGCCGCGCCTATTACTCGAACCAATGGGCTCGGGCGGCCATGATCAACTTGCCGGCACGATCATCGTCAATGCCGTCGATGTCGAGCAGGTCGTCAATAGACTGCTCGGCCAGGTCTTCGCGGGTAACTACGCCGCGCACCGCCAGTTCCATCGCCAAATCCTTGTCCATACCCTCAAGCGAGAGCAGGTCTTCGGCCGGATGGGCGTCTGCCAGCTTTTCCTCAGTAGCGATGGCTTTAGTCAACAAGCGATCCTTGGCACGAGCGCGAAGCTCGTTGACGGTTTCTTCGTCAAAGCCATCGATGTTGAGCATTTCTTCCAACGGTACGTAGGCAATCTCTTCCAGGCTGGTGAAGCCTTCATCAACCAGCACCTGGGCCAGATCTTCGTCGACTTCCAGCTCGTCGATGAAGTTGCGCAGGATGTCGCCGGTTTCTGCTTGCTGCTTGGCCTGGATGTCCGATTCGGTCATCACGTTCAGGGTCCAGCCAGTCAACTGGCTCGCCAGACGCACGTTCTGACCACCACGACCGATGGCCTGAGCCAGATTGTCTGCGCCAACGGCGATGTCCATGGCATGGGCATCTTCGTCAACGATAATTGCCGCAACCTCGGCCGGGGACATGGCGTTGATCACGAACTGCGCCGGGTTATCGTCCCAAAGAACGATATCCACACGCTCACCGCCCAACTCACCGGATACCGCCTGAACGCGCGAACCGCGCATACCAATGCAGGCACCTTGCGGGTCGATGCGCTTGTCCTTGGAGCGGACGGCGATCTTGGCACGCGAACCCGGATCACGGGACGCAGCCATTACTTCGATCAGGCCTTCGGCAATTTCCGGCACTTCGATGCGGAACAGCTCGATCAGCATTTCCGGTGCGGTACGCGACAGGATCAACTGCGGGCCGCGGTTCTCGGTGCGGATTTCCTTGAGCAGCGCACGCAAACGCACGCCAACTCGGAAAGTTTCGCGAGAAATGATGTCTTCACGAGCCAGCAACGCCTCGGCGTTGTTACCCAGATCGACGATCACGTTATCGCGGGTGACCTTTTTTACAGTGCCGGAGATGATTTCCCCCAGGCGCTCGCGGTAAGCGTCAACCACCTGGGCACGCTCAGCCTCGCGAACTTTCTGCACGATGACTTGCTTGGCAGTCTGTGCAGCGATACGACCGAACTCGATCGATTCGATTTTTTCCTCGACGACATCACCGACCTTGGCGCCAGGGTGCGTCTCGGCAACCTTGCTTGGCCAGGTTTCAATGGCAGGATCGTCAAGATCGTCTTCCTCGACCACCGTCCAGCGACGGAATGTCTCGTAAGCACCGGTGTGGCGATTGATTTCCACACGCAGATCGACTTCGTCCTCGAAACGCTTCTTCGTAGCAGTGGCCAGAGCCAGCTCGAGCGCTTCAAAAATCACGTTTGCCGGTACACCCTTTTCGTTGGATACCGACTCAACAACCAGCAGTACTTCTTTGCTCATCGTACGCCTCGCCTTTCGCAAGCCATTGGATCCGCGGGATCCGCAGTTTCTGGCACGTCTCAGTCAAAACTGGGAATAATGTTGGCCTTGTCGATCATCTCGATCGGCAACAGGAACTCATGGTCATCTACCTGCACCACGACGTCCTGCTCTTCTACAGCGCGCAGAAGGCCCTGAAAGTTGCGTCGACCTTCAAAAGGCGAGCGCAGCTTGATCTTCACTTGTTCACCGGCAAATTTTGCAAACTGCTCAAGAGTGAACAGCGGGCGTTCCATGCCAGGCGAGGAAACTTCAAGGGTGTATTCAACGGAGATTGGATCTTCTACGTCCAGGACGCCGCTGATCTGACGGCTGACAATGGCGCAATCGTCCACCAGCACTCCGCCTTCTTTATCGATATAAACGCGCAACATCGAGTGACGACCCTGAGCCGAAAACTCGATACCCCAGCATTCATAGCCTAGGGCCACGACCACCGGGGCCAGCAAGGCCTGCAACTCTTCTAGCTTGCTCGACACCTGAACCCCCTAGTGCATGTATGTGCATGCCATGAAAATAAAAAAATGGGCGTAATGCCCATCCTTGAAACGCCGCCGAATAGCGGCGTTGAAAGTGTCCAGCTAACAAAAAGCCCCTTAAAAGGGGCTCCTGAAACTGGTTGCGGGGGCCGGATTTGAACCGACGACCTTCGGGTTATGAGCCCGACGAGCTACCAGACTGCTCCACCCCGCGACAAAGCTGGGGCGGAAGTATACGACCGATCCCCTACAGGGTCAATGTAACCTTCCACCTGCAAGAAAGCCCGCAACAGCGGGCTCTCCTGACTAATTGGTACCGAGAAGGGGACTCGAACCCCTACACCCTATGGGCACAACCACCTCAAGGTTGCGTGTCTACCAATTCCACCACCTCGGCAATACTACGTTTGAAACCCTTCTTACTTTTGCTCTTGAGCTGGAGGTACGTCAGTCGCATTAGTTGCCGACTTTTGCTCTTCAAGCACCGGTACATCATCAGAAGCCGGTTTTTGCACTGGAACTTCCAGAACCGCTGGGTTTGGCAAACCTACTTGAGTCAGCTGGTGAGCTTTCTCTTTAGCAAAGTAACCTAACCCTAAGCTGGTTATGAAAAAACCTGCGGCAAGTATAGCAGTAAACTTACTAAGAAAGGTAGAGGAACCTTGGCTTCCGAACACAGTATTTGAAGCACCTGCTCCGAAAGACGCGCCAGCGTCCGCACCCTTACCCTGCTGCAGCAATACCAGAGCTACTACGCCCAATGCACCCAGCAGATGAAAAACGACTACGACTGTTTCCAGCATTTTCTCAGTTTCCCGCGGCGCGACAAATCGCACCGAACTCATCTGCATTCAGGGAAGCCCCACCAATGAGCCCCCCATCGATATCCGGCATGCCGAACAGTTCGACCGCATTGGCCGCCTTCACGCTGCCGCCGTATAGAAGTCGCACACCTTGTGCCACTTCAGAATTCTCTGCCGCCAACTGCGCGCGAATGGCTGCGTGCACATCCTGCGCTTGTTGCGGTGAAGCAGTCAGCCCGGTACCAATGGCCCAGACCGGCTCATAAGCAATTACTGCGCTTGCAAACACACCAACACCCAACTCACCGATGATGCTGCCCAGCTGCTGCGAGACAACCTCAAGGGTCTTGCCGGCTTCGCGCTGCTCCAGGGTTTCCCCTATGCACAACACCGGAATCAAACCACTTGCCTGTGCCGCTGCAAACTTGCGAATCAGCACTTCGTCCTGCTCGCCCATTATCTGGCGGCGCTCGGAGTGCCCAACAAGCACCAGGGAGCAACCTGCATCCACCAACTGAGTTGGCGAGACCTCACCGGTCAGTGCGCCTTGTCCGGATTCCACCGCAGAATTCTGCGCGCCGATTGAAATCGACTTGCCTTTCAGGCCATCAACCACTTGGCTGATATGCAACAAAGGCGGGAATACCGCTACATCAACACCGCTCGGCAAGGCCAAGTCACTTAGGCCGTCGATCAGCTCAGCGACGCTGGCGCGGGTACCGTGCATCTTCCAGTTACCAGCTACCATAGGGCGACGCATGCTGTACCTCGTCGGTCAAAGTGGGCGCAGATGTTACCCAACCACATCAGCGCTGGCAAGCCGAAATCAGACAGAAACTTCAGCAACCAGTTTTGCCAGCTCTTCGGCGTAGCCACGAACGACAGTTTCGTCCTCGCCTTCGACCATTACTCGCACCAACGGCTCCGTTCCGGACTTGCGCAACAACACCCGACCACGCCCCGCCATCGCGGCGGTAACACGCTCGCAGGCTTCCTTGACGGACGCATGCTCCACGGGATTGACGCCGCCCGCGAAACGCACATTGATCAGGACTTGAGGGCACTTGCGCAATGCCTGACGCGCCTGAGCCAGTCCCTGATCGTGATCTTTCAAGGCCATCAACACTTGCAGCGCGGCAATGATCGCATCACCGGTGGTGGTGTGATTGAAGCAAACGATATGCCCCGAATTTTCGCCACCGACCTTCCAGTCACGCTCCAGCAACTCGGCAATCACGTAGCGATCGCCCACGTTGGCTCGCACAAAAGGAATTTTCAGCTCTTCGAGCGCCAGTTCCAGGCCCAGGTTGCTCATCAGGGTACCCACTACGCCGCCCTGCAAACGGCCACGTTCGTGCAAATCACGAGCGATGATGAACAGCAACTCGTCACCATCGACAATCGCGCCGGTGTGATCAACCATCAAAACCCGATCACCATCGCCATCGAAGGCGATACCCAGATCGGCCTGCTCAGCCAAAACGGCGGCTTGCAGTTGCCCCATGTGGGTCGAACCACAATTGTCATTGATGTTCAGGCCATTGGGCTGCGCAGAAAGCACGACAACGTCGGCACCGAGCTCGCGAAAGACGCTGGGGGCGACCTTGTAGACGGCGCCATGGGCGCAGTCGATAACGATTTTCAAACCGGCAAAGCTGGTGCCGGTGGGCACGCTGCTCTTACAGAATTCGATGTAGCGACCCGACGCATCGTTGATCCGCGATACCTTGCCGATCTTGCTCGACTCAACCACCGTCATCGGCGTATCCAACAGCTCTTCGATCATCAACTCGATCTCGTCCGGCAGCTTGGTGCCCTGGCCGGAAAAGAACTTGATGCCATTGTCGTCATGGGGATTATGCGAAGCACTAATAACAATGCCCGCCTCCGCATGAAAGGTACGCGTCAAATAGGCGATGGCGGGTGTAGGCATCGGCCCCAGCAACATCACATCTGCGCCTGCGGACGTCAGACCCGCCTCCAGTGCCGACTCAAACATGTAGCCGGAGATACGCGTGTCCTTGCCGACCAGCACCTTGCAGGCACCCATCTTGCGAAACGCCATGCCAGCAGCCCAGCCGAGCTTGAGCATGAAGTCAGGAGTGATTGGGTATGTACCGACCCGACCGCGAATGCCGTCGGTGCCAAAATATTTCTTAGTCATAAGTGCTCCATCATTCTTATTCGGCTGATTCTACTGCTGCGATCATCCGTACCACGTCCACTGTTTCGGCCACGTCATGCACCCGCAGAATGCGCGCACCCTTGGTCAACGCCAGCGCGGCGAGTGCCAGGCCGCCATGCAACCGCTCGCCAACAGGGCGATTGAGCGCATGGCCGATCATGCTTTTGCGCGATACCCCGACCAGCAGCGGACGACCAAGCTGATGCAGGTCTTCCATATGCTTGAACAGGCTCAAGTTGTGTTGCAGGGTTTTCGCGAAGCCAAACCCCGGATCGAGGATTATCCGCTCCGCAGGAATACCCACGACAGCACACTGCGCAACGCGCTCAGCGAGAAACTCGCCAACCTCGCGCGTTACATCAGCATAGTGGGGATTGTCCTGCATATCTCCCGGCTCGCCGAGCATGTGCATCAGGCACACCGGCAGGCCAGTGGCCGCTGCAGCATCCAGGGCGCCGTCGCGGCGCAGGGAGCGCACGTCATTGATCAAACCCGCACCGAGCCGCGCCGTTTCGCGCATGACCGCCGGAGTGGAGGTATCGACCGAAATAATCACATCAAGTTCACGATGGATCCGCTCGACGATGGGCGCAACGCGCTCCAGCTCCTCCAGCGGCGAGACCGCGCGAGCACCTGGCCGGGTCGATTCGCCCCCCACATCAATCAGGGTAGCGCCAGCAGACACCATCGCCTCGGCGTGCTTCAAAGCTGCATCGAGCTGACTGAAACGACCACCATCGGAGAAGGAATCGGGAGTGACATTGAGAATACCCATGACATGTGCATGGGCCAAATCAAGAACCCGGTTGCCGCAAGGCAACCGGGTCGAGGACTGAACAGAGTTCATTTCAAGCCTTAAACGTCGGCAGCCGGGCCACCGATAGGGGTTTGCGGACGCTCATCCTGTACCACTGGCGGAGTACCGGAAGTACCCGTGCCGCCCGACCAGTCACGCGGCTCGCGTGGCGGACGACCTGCCATGATGTCTTCGATTTGCTCGGCATCGATGGTTTCGTATTTCATCAGCGCATCAGCCATTGCATCCAGCTTGTCGCGATTATCCGTCAGGATCTGCTTGGCCGTGCCATAGCACTGGTCAATGATGCTGCGCACTTCGGAGTCGATCAGCTTGGCCGTTTCGCCGGAGAAGCTGGCGTGTTGACCACCGCCGCCACGACCCAGGAACACCTCGCCCTCCTCCTCGGCGTACATCAGCGGTCCGAGTTTTTCCGAAAGACCCCACTTGGTCACCATATTCCGCGCAATCTGGCTGGCGCGCATGATGTCGTTCGAAGCACCGGTAGTGACGCCATCGAAGCCCAGGGTCATCTCTTCGGCAATTCGGCCGCCGTACAGCGAGCAGATCTGGCTGATCAGTGCACGCTTGGAAAGGCTGTAGCGATCTTCCTCAGGCAGGAACATCGTCACACCCAGCGCACGGCCACGCGGAATGATCGACACCTTGTAGACCGGGTCGTGCTCAGGCACCACTCGACCAACGATCGCGTGACCCGCTTCGTGATAGGCAGTGTTCTGTTTTTCTTTCTCGGACATGACCATGGATTTGCGCTCGGCGCCCATCATGATCTTGTCCTTGGCCAGTTCGAATTCCTTCATCTCGACAATGCGCTTGCCGGCACGGGCAGCGAACAGCGACGCTTCGTTGACCAGGTTGGCCAGGTCGGCACCGGAGAAACCAGGCGTACCACGAGCGATCACGGCCGGAGCCACGTCGTCACCCATTGGCACTTTGCGCATGTGAACCTTGAGGATTTGTTCGCGACCACGAATATCCGGCAGGCCTACGACCACCTGACGGTCGAAACGACCAGGACGCAGCAGCGCAGGGTCCAGAACGTCCGGACGGTTGGTCGCGGCGATGACGATGATGCCGTCATTCATTTCGAAACCATCCATCTCTACCAGCAACTGGTTGAGGGTCTGTTCACGCTCGTCGTGACCACCGCCCATGCCAGCACCACGGTGACGACCGACGGCATCGATCTCATCGATGAAGATGATGCAAGGAGCGTGTTTTTTCGCCTGCTCGAACATGTCACGAACACGGCTGGCACCGACACCGACGAACATTTCGACGAAGTCGGAACCGGAGATGGTGAAGAAAGGCACTTTGGCCTCGCCGGCAATCGCCTTGGCCAACAGGGTTTTACCAGTACCTGGCGGGCCGACCATAAGCACACCACGAGGAATGCGACCACCCAGGCGCTGGAACTTGCCCGGATCGCGCAGGAACTCGACCAGTTCACCGACTTCTTCCTTGGCTTCGTCGCAACCAGCAACGTCAGCCAAGGTGGTTTTCACCTGATCTTCGGAAAGCAGGCGTGCCTTGCTCTTGCCAAAGCTCATCGGCCCGCCCTTGCCCCCTGCGCCGCCCTGCATCTGGCGCATGAAGAACATGAACACGGCGATGATCACCAGGATCGGGAAACTGGCTACCAGCAATTGAGTCCAGATGCTTTGCTGCTCAGGTTGCTTGCCTTCGACGACAACGTGGTTATCCACGAGATCACCGATCAGGCCGTTGTCCTGGATCGCCGGACGAATGGTCTTGAAGCTGTCGCCATCCGTGCGCTTGCCTGTAATGACGTAGCCATCAACCGCTACGCGCTCGACCTTGCCATCCTTGACTTGCTGGATGAAGTCGGAGTAGTTGAGGGTCTGCGGCTCGTTAGGGCTGGAGAAGTTGTTCATCACTGTCACGAGGACAGCTGCGATGATCAACCACAGGATAAGATTCTTTGCCATATCGTTCAATTAACTACCCTCTGAAGCAAGCTCCGCAACTGGCGCGCGCTTCGCATGATATTCACCGGCCTAACTTACTACATTACGTACAGCTCTGGCAGGCGCCGTCTGTAACCCTTTGTGAAACTCTTCCTACACAATATTCGCTTATGCACACGAGGCGAAATACGAAAATCCTATCGCCCCGCCAAAAAAACTCGCTTTACTCGCCTGCGCCGCGAAAGCCCCAGGCCAGCATGTATTGCTCACGGGAACTGCCACGGGAAGAGTCCGGCTTGATCATTTGGATCTTGTCGAACTTCTTGCGGGCATCCTTCAGGTAAACGTCGAACCCCTCACCCTGAAAAATCTTGATCACAAAATTGCCGCCCGGCTTGAGGATTCGCTCCGCCAGATCAAGCGCCAGCTCACAAAGAAACATGGCTTTGGGCATATCCACTTCAGGCGTACCACTCATATTGGGGGCCATATCGGAAATCACAAGGTCCACTTGCGAATTACCGACGGCTTCCAGGATGCGCGCAAGTACTGCGTCCTCGGTGAAGTCCCCCTGAATGAAGGTGACGTCCGGGATGCTGTCCATTTCCAGGATGTCCGAAGCGATCAAACGGCCCTGACCGCCGATCAGCCGACTGGTGACCTGCGACCAGCCACCAGGAGCAGCACCCAGGTCGACAACACTCATCCCCGGACGGATCAGTTTGTATTTCTCCTGGACTTCAAGAAGCTTGTAGCTCGCACGCGAGCGGTAACCATCCTTCTGTGCCTGCTTCACATAGGGATCATTGACATGTCTTTTCAGCCAACCAAGGCTGGTCTTGGAACGCGCCACTGGGCACCTCGATGATTAGGGTCGTGATTAGTTGGGCGGATCAACGAGCCCTCGGGTAAAATGGCCGCCATTTTACAGAATCCAGACGAAAGGGTCAGATTATGCCGCTCACTCCAGAGCAGAAGAAACAGTACAAATCCATTGGCCACCATCTGAAACCAGTTCTGATTGTGGCAGACAACGGTTTGACTGAAGGTGTATTAGCCGAACTTGAACGCGCCTTGGCGGATCACGAGCTGATCAAAATCAAGCTCAACATCCTCGACCGCGAATCGCGCCTGGCCACCATTGCAGAACTGTGCAAGGTCGGCAAAGCGGACCTGGTCCAGGTCATCGGCAAGATGGCGCTGATTTATCGCAAGAACTTCAGCGTAAACAAGCAACTGTCGAACGTCCACCGCTTCAAGTAATGAAACGGGTCAAGGGTGTGCTTCGCGCACCCTGCCACCCCATCCCGGGACCGGCTGCAATACCAGCAGCAAACCGGAAAAACCCAGCACCAGATAGCTGAACAGTGCCCACTGCTGCGCCTCGGGCCACTGGATACGCACCACGAAATACATCGTGCTTGCGTACAGCGCCATCAACAGCAGTTGCCCGCGAATATCGCGCCATAGACTGACAAGGCCCTTGGCCTGAACCAGCACCAAGACCTGAGAAATCACGCACGCCGCTGAAAATCCAACCAGCAGCGCACTCAGCATGCTTGAGATTTCGTCGATCAGCAGCGGCGCCAGGCCAATTCGACCCAGCACCGGCAGCAGACCGATATGCAACAGCCACAGGCCACCGACCCACAACATCTGGGCCAGTTGCCAAAGCATCGCGCCCGCACGAAGCGAGCGCCAGCCTTCAGATATGGCGGACTTCAACAATCTCGTACTCGATAACGCCACTTGGCGTTTTCACCGCAACCACATCACCCTCTTCCTTGCCGATCAAAGCACGGGCCAGGGGGGAGCCGACGGAAATCTTGCCGAGTTTGAAGTCAGCTTCATCCTCACCCACGATGTGGTAAGTGACGCTTTCATCAGTCTCGACGTTGGCGATTTCGACGGTGGTGCCGAAGATCACTTTGCCGGTGTGAGGAATGGTCGTGACGTCGATGATGACCTGATTCTGAATCCGGCCTTCAATGTCACGAATCCGCGCCTCGACCATACCCTGCTGCTCGCGAGCAGCGTGGTATTCGGCGTTTTCCTTCAAGTCGCCCAACTCGCGGGCCGTTCCGATGTCCTGGCTCAGCTTCGGACGAACGACCTTGGTCAGATGGGCGTGCTCCTCTTCCAGGGCTTTGGCGCCCTGGACGGTCATTGGGTATTTGATCATGCCTTCAATCCTGCATGCAGATCCTGCAAGCGACGCACGGTCTTCTCGGGACCGAACTTCAGTGCTTCGCAGATCGCTTCGCCAGCAGCAATGGTGGTGGTGCAGTAGATCTTATGCTGCAAGGCGTTGCGACGAATGGAATAGGAGTCAGCGATCGACTGACGGCCTTCGGTGGTGTTGATGATCAGGGTGACTTCGTCATTCTTGATCATGTCGACCACGTGCGGACGACCTTCGGTCACCTTGTTCACACGACGTACTTTCAGGCCGGCAGCTTCGATCAGCCTGGCAGTACCCGCGGTCGCAACCACTTCGAAGCCGAGGCTGATCAGGTCACGCGCAACACCGGCAACCAGCGGCTTGTCATCATCGCGAACGCTGATAAACGCAGTACCGCCGGTCGGCAGCACTTCGCTGGCGCCCATCTGGGCCTTGGCAAATGCTTCACCGAAGGTGTCGCCCACGCCCATCACTTCACCGGTCGACTTCATCTCTGGGCCGAGGATCGGGTCAACGCCAGGGAATTTGGCGAACGGGAACACCGCCTCTTTCACGCTGTAGAAGTTCGGGATGATTTCCTCGGTGAAGCCGATTTCCTTCAAGGTCTTACCGGCCATGACGCGAGCCGCGATCATTGCCAGGGAAACACCGATGCACTTGGACACGAACGGCACAGTACGGGAAGCGCGCGGATTGACTTCGATGACATAGATGTCGTCGCCTTGCAGCGCCAACTGCACGTTCATCAGGCCGACAACACCCAGTTCCAGGGCCATTTTCTTGACCTGTTCACGCATCTCGTCCTGGATGTGCGCCGGCAGCGAGTACGGCGGCAGCGAGCATGCGGAGTCACCGGAGTGAACACCGGCCTGCTCGATGTGCTGCATGATCGCGCCGATCACAACATCTTTGCCGTCGCAGACCGCATCGACGTCCATTTCGATGGCGCAGTTGAGGAAGTGGTCCAGCAGCACCGGGCTGTCGTTGGACACTTGCACTGCTTCACGCAGATAGCGCTTGAGCTCTTCCTCTTCGTAAACGATTTCCATCGCACGGCCGCCCAGTACATAGGACGGACGGACCACCAGCGGGTAACCGATCTTGCTGGCGGCACGAATCGCTTCGTCTTCGCTGCGCACGGTGGCGTTTGGCGGCTGACGCAAGTTCAGGCGCTGAACCATCTGCTGGAAGCGCTCACGGTCTTCGGCACGGTCGATCGCGTCAGGGCTGGTACCGATGATCGGCACGCCAGCGGCTTCCAGGGCACGCGCCAGTTTCAGCGGGGTCTGGCCGCCGTACTGGACGATCACGCCTTTCGGCTTCTCGACGCGAACGATTTCCAGCACGTCTTCCAGGGTCACTGGTTCGAAGTACAGGCGATCGGAGGTGTCGTAGTCGGTGGAGACGGTTTCCGGGTTGCAGTTGACCATGATGGTCTCGTAACCGTCATCGCGCAGCGCCAGTGCCGCGTGCACGCAGCAGTAGTCGAACTCGATACCCTGGCCGATACGGTTAGGACCGCCACCCAGGATCATGATCTTGTCGCGACCCGAAGGCGCTGCTTCGCACTCTTCCTCGTAGGTCGAGTACAGGTAGGCGGTGTCGGTGGCGAACTCGGCCGCGCAGGTGTCGACGCGCTTGTAGACCGGGAAGATTTCCAGCTTGTGACGGTGAGCACGCAGGCTCTTCTCGGTTACACCCAGCAACTTGGCCAGACGCATGTCGGAGAAGCCTTTGCGCTTGAGACGGAACATCAGGTCGCGGTCGATTGCCGACAGACCCAGGGTCTTGACCTTCTCTTCTTCCTTGATCAGGTCTTCGATCTGCACCAGGAACCAAGGGTCGATCATGTTCATGCCGAAGATCTGCTCGACCGTCATGCCGGCACGGAAGGCATCCGCCACGTACCAGATACGCTCGGCGCCCGGCACGGTCAGTTCGCGCTTGAGCACGCTCATGCTTTCCGGGTTTTTCAGATCGAGCTTCTCATCCAGGCCGCAAACACCCACTTCCAGGCCACGCAGGGCTTTCTGCAGGGATTCCTGGAAGGTCCGGCCGATGGCCATGACTTCGCCCACCGACTTCATCTGGGTGGTCAGGCGCGCATCAGCCTTGGCGAATTTCTCGAAGGCGAAACGTGGCAGCTTGGTCACGACGTAGTCGATCGACGGCTCGAAGGACGCCGGGGTCTTGCCGCCGGTGATGTCGTTCGACAGCTCATCAAGGGTATAACCCACGGCCAGCTTGGCCGCGACCTTGGCGATCGGGAAGCCGGTGGCTTTCGAAGCCAGGGCCGAGGAACGCGATACACGCGGGTTCATCTCGATCACGACCATGCGGCCGGTGTCCGGGCAGATACCGAACTGCACGTTGGAACCGCCAGTCTCAACGCCGATCTCGCGCAATACCGCCAACGAGGCGTTACGCAGGATCTGGTATTCCTTGTCGGTCAGGGTCTGTGCCGGAGCCACGGTGATCGAGTCACCGGTGTGCACGCCCATCGGGTCGAAGTTTTCGATCGAGCAGACGATGATGCAGTTGTCCTTTTTGTCGCGGACAACTTCCATCTCATATTCTTTCCAGCCGATCAGCGATTCGTCGATCAGCAGCTCTTTGGTCGGCGACAGGTCGAGGCCGCGGGAGCAGATTTCTTCGAATTCTTCACGGTTGTAGGCGATACCACCACCGGTGCCGCCCATGGTAAAGGACGGACGGATGATGCACGGGAAGCCCAGGGTCTCGAGGACCGCATTGGCTTCTTCCATGCTGTGGGCGATACCGGAACGCGGGCACGCCAGGCCGATGGATTTCATCGCCTTGTCGAAACGCGAACGGTCTTCAGCCTTGTCGATGGTGTCGGCATTGGCACCGATCATCTCTACGCCGAACTTCTCCAGGACGCCTTCGCGCTCCAGGTCCAGGGCGCAGTTCAGAGCGGTCTGACCACCCATGGTCGGCAGCAGTGCGTCCGGACGCTCTTTCTCGATGATCTTGGCAACGGTCTGCCATTTGATCGGTTCGATGTAGGTGGCGTCGGCCATGGCCGGGTCGGTCATGATGGTGGCCGGGTTGGAGTTCACCAGGATGACGCGGTAACCCTCTTCGCGCAGGGCTTTGCAAGCCTGGGCGCCGGAGTAGTCGAATTCGCAGGCCTGGCCGATCACGATCGGGCCAGCGCCGAGAATCAGGATGCTTTTAATGTCTGTACGTTTTGGCATGGGTTTGTCACTCAAATCCGCAGGTCAGTCGGCAAGCCGTCTTGTTCAATCTTTGACTTGAGGGGGCCGCCGTTGTCGGGACCGCCCTCAAGCTTCATTCCATCAAGGCCAGCGATCAGCGTCGCTTGGCCATCTCGTTGATGAAGCGATCGAACAGCGGCGCCACGTCGTTCGGGCCAGGGCTGGCTTCAGGGTGACCCTGGAAGCTGAAGGCGCTCTTGTCGGTACGCTCGATACCTTGCAGGGTGCCGTCGAACAGCGATTTGTGGATCGCTCGCACGTTGGCCGGCAGGGTTTCTTCATCCACGGCGAAACCGTGGTTCTGGCTGGTGATCATCACCACACCGGAATCCAGGTCCTGCACCGGGTGGTTGGCACCGTGGTGGCCGTGGCCCATTTTCAGGGTCTTGGCGCCGGACGCCAGGGCCAGCAATTGGTGACCCAGGCAGATGCCGAATACCGGAATCTCGGTCTCGAGCACTTCCTTGATCGCCTGGATCGCGTAGTCGCAAGGCTCAGGGTCACCCGGGCCGTTGGACAGGAACACGCCATCCGGATTAAGGGCCAGCACGTCGGCAGCAGGGGTTTGCGCCGGCACCACAGTCACGCGGCAGCCGCGCTCGACCAGCATGCGCAGGATGTTGACCTTGACGCCGTAGTCGTAGGCCACGACGTGGTACGGCAGTTCGCTGGCATCGATGGTCGCGTGGCTGTCGGTCTTCAGATCCCAGACAGTCGAGCGCCATTCGTATTGCTCTTTGGTGCTGACGACTTTCGCCAGGTCCATGCCCTTCAAGCCAGGGAAGCCACGGGCCGCTGCAATCGCCGCTTCTTCGGAAATGTTGTCACCGGCCATGATGCAGCCGTTCTGCGCGCCTTTCTCACGCAGGATGCGCGTCAGACGGCGGGTGTCGATACCGGCGATAGCCACCACGTTGTTGGCTTTCAGGTAGTCGGACAGGGACATCGTGTTACGCCAGTTGCTCGCAACCAGTGGCAAGTCACGAATGACCAGGCCGGCAGACCATACACGGTTGGACTCGGCGTCTTCCGGCGTGGTGCCGGTGTTGCCGATGTGCGGGTAAGTCAGGGTAACGATTTGCTGGGCGTAGGAAGGATCGGTAAGGATTTCCTGATAGCCGGTCATGGCGGTGTTGAACACCACCTCTCCAACGGTCTGGCCGTCGGCTCCAATGGCTTCGCCACGAAAAATGCTGCCATCAGCAAGGGCGAGTATGGCTGGCTTAGTCAAGAAGACCTCCCGTAAATAAAGCCTGAAGGGGCGATCGCAGGTTGTAAAAAAGCGGAGTGACGTATGGACACGTCACCCCGCTTTTTTCACTGAATTATTCTGCGCGCTTTTAGTGGACACACTAAAGCTGTAGCTTACAGAAAAAGGGCTTTTCGGTCTACCGCCAATGAGCCTGAAAGGCCTGAGAATGCGACAGGTCGTCGCTTGGCGAAGTAAAACCGGGCCCGAACCTGCAGTTCAAGCCCGATTTCGGGCGCATCTTAACGCAATTCGAGCACGTCTTGCATGTCATACAGGCCTGGTTCGCGCGCATCCAGCCACAGGGCTGCACGCACTGCACCCTTGGCGAAGGTCATGCGACTCGACGCTTTGTGCGTCACTTCCAGGCGCTCGCCCTCACAGGCGAACAGCACCGTATGATCGCCCACCACATCACCACCGCGAACCGTGGCAAAGCCGATGGTTTGGCGATCACGTGCACCGGTGTGCCCTTCGCGACCATAGACCGCGACCTCTTGCAGATCACGACCCAGGGCATCGGCAATCACCTCACCCATGCGCAACGCGGTACCCGACGGCGCATCGATCTTGTGCCGGTGATGAGCCTCGATGATTTCCACATCAGCCTCATCCCCCAGAACCCGCGCCGCCATGTCGAGCAGCTTCAGCGACAGGTTGACGCCGACACTGAAGTTGGCCGCGAAGACGATCGGGATGTCCTTGCCAGCCTCTGCCAGCAACTGCTTCTGCGCCACGTCCAGCCCAGTAGTGCCGATGACCATGGCCTTGCCCGCCTTGCGGCAGAACGCGAGGTTCTTCAGCATGACTTCCGGCAGGGTGAAATCGATCAACACATCGAATTCGTCCGCCACCGCCTCCAGGTTACCCACCAGCGGCACCCCGATGCGGCCCAGCGATGCCAGCTCACCGGCATCGACGCCAATCAAGGTGCTGCCGGGGCGCACGATGGCCGCAGTCAGGCCGGTCAGCGGCGCGCGCTGCTGCACCGCCTCCACCAGAATCTTGCCCATGCGCCCGGCGGCGCCCATCACAGCTATACGTCGCATACCAGTTTCCTTACAGGTCGCCGAAGAAACGCTTCACGCCTTCGAACCAGCCAGTGGTTTTCGGCGAGTGGCTATTGTCGTCCGCCAGCGAGCTGCGGAATTCTTCCAGCAATTCGCGTTGACGACGGCTCAGGTTGACCGGAGTCTCCACCGCAACGCGGCACATCAAATCGCCCGCACCGCCGCCACGCACCGGCGCAACGCCTTTGCCGCGAACGCGGAACTGCTTGCCGGTCTGGGTGCCCTCAGGGATCTTCAGCTTGACCCGACCATCGAGGGTCGGAATCTCCAGCTCGCCACCCAATGCCGCGTCGACGAAGCTGATCGGCACTTCGCAGAACAGGTGCTTACCGTCACGCTGGAAGATCGCATGCTCACGCACGTTGATCACCACATACAGGTCGCCAGTCGGCCCACCCTGAGTGCCCGCCTCGCCTTCGCCCGACAAACGAATGCGGTCGCCGGTATCGACGCCAGCCGGCACTTTCACCGACAGGGTCTTGTACTCTTCGACACGCCCTTCGCCGTTGCAGGAGTTGCACGGGTCGGAAATGATCTTGCCCTGGCCATGGCAACGCGGGCAGGTCTGCTGCACCGAGAAGAAGCCTTGCTGCATGCGCACCTGACCGATGCCGCCACAGGTTGGGCAGGTCACTGGCGAGGAGCCCTTCTTCGCGCCGGAACCGTCGCAAGGGCTGCAGTTGACCAGCGTCGGCACACGGATATTCACGGTGGTGCCGCGCACCGCTTCTTCCAGGTTCAGCTCCAGGGTGTAGCGCAGGTCGCTGCCGCGCTGGGCGCCGCCACGGGAACCGCCGCGACCACCGCCGAAGAAATCACTGAACACATCACCGAAGATGTCGGAGAAGTTCTGCCCGCCAAAGCCGGCACCGCCGCCGCCCATGCTTGGATCGACACCGGCATGACCATACTGGTCATACGCCGCGCGCTTGCTGGAATCGGACAACACTTCGTAGGCCTCGTTGGCCTCCTTGAACAGTTCTTCCGACGCTTTATCGTCAGGATTACGGTCCGGGTGGTGCTTCATCGCCAGGCGGCGGTAGGCCTTCTTCAGGTCTGCTTCGCTTGTGCCACGCTCAACACCCAACACTTCGTAATAGTCACGCTTTGCCATAAGTCTTTGCACTCTTAAGGACGTTCGGCAAACCCCTCCTGAGCCTTGCCAAACTCGTTGAGCCCCAATACAGGCCCGGACCCAACTCACGTCAATTCAACGATCCTGGTCTTTGATGGCTGCAGGATCAGCGCCCTGCAGATGCGGTACTCATGAGCCGGGAAGCAGGAGCATCCCCGAGCGCACCGCCAGCACCCGAACATCGTCGCATGCTGTAAAAATTCCTCTACTCCAGACACGCCAACGCGGGAGCAAGCTCCCGCGCGGCGACATCCTACCAGTCACCGCACAAAGGCAGTCAACCGGCCGACCAACAACTTACTTCTGGTCTTTTACTTCTTCGAACTCAGCATCGACAACGTCGTCCGCCTTCTGGGCCGACTCACCTTGCGCGGCTGCGCCTTCAGCTGGCTGAGCCTGCTCGGCGTACATCTTCTGCGCCACTGGAGCGGAGACTTTCGACAGCTCTTCAACCTTGGCTTCGATGGCAGCCTTGTCGTCGCCTTTGACGGCGGCTTCCAGGGCAACCACTGCGGCTTCGATTGCAGTCTTCTCTTCAGCACTCACTTTGTCGCCAGCATCGGCGATCATTTTGCGAGTCGAGTGGACCAGCGCGTCACCCTGGTTACGGGCGGATGCCAGCTCTTCGAACTTGCGGTCTTCGTCGGCGTTGGTTTCAGCATCGCGAATCATTTGCTGAATTTCTTCCTCGGACAGACCGGAGTTAGCCTTGATCACGATCGACTGGGTCTTGCCGGTGGCCTTGTCCTTGGCGCCTACGTGCAGAATGCCGTTGGCGTCGATGTCGAAGGTCACTTCAATTTGTGGCACGCCACGTGGTGCAGGTGGAATCTCGGCCAGGTCGAACTTGCCCAGAGACTTGTTCTGCGCCGCTTGCTTACGCTCGCCTTGCAGCACATGAATGGTCACAGCGCCCTGGTTGTCATCGGCAGTCGAGAACACTTGCGATTTCTTGGTAGGAATCGTGGTGTTTTTCTCGATCAGCGCAGTCATCACGCCGCCCATGGTTTCGATACCCAGGGTCAGCGGGCTGACGTCGAGCAGCAGGACGTCTTTCACGTCACCAGCCAGTACCGCGCCCTGGATAGCAGCACCCATGGCCACTGCTTCGTCCGGGTTCACGTCTTTACGTGCTTCTTTACCGAAGAAATCAGTCACCGCTTTCTGTACCAGCGGCATACGAGTCTGGCCACCGACCAGGATCACGTCGTTGATCGCGCCAACGTCGATACCCGAGTCTTTCAGAGCGATGCGGCAAGGCTCGATGGTGCGTTGAACCAGGTCTTCCACCAGCGCTTCCAGCTTGGCGCGGGAGATTTTCACGTTCAAGTGCTTAGGACCGGTCGCATCTGCAGTGATGTACGGCAGGTTGACGTCGGTCTGCAGGCTCGAAGAAAGCTCGATCTTGGCTTTTTCAGCGGCTTCTTTCAGGCGCTGCATCGCCAGCGGGTCACCTTTGAGGTTCATGCCGCTTTCTTTCTTGAATTCGTCAACGAGGTAGTCGATCAGACGAATGTCGAAGTCTTCACCGCCGAGGAACGTGTCACCGTTGGTCGCCAATACTTCGAACTGGTGCTCGCCATCAACTTCGGCGATCTCGATCACCGAAACGTCGAAGGTACCGCCACCCAGGTCATAAACGATCACGGTGTGATCGCCCTTGGCCTTGTCCATACCGTAAGCCAGAGCAGCGGCGGTAGGTTCGTTGATGATACGTTTCACGTCCAGACCAGCAATACGGCCGGCGTCTTTGGTCGCCTGGCGCTGGCTGTCGTTGAAGTAAGCAGGAACGGTGATCACCGCTTCAGTCACTGCTTCGCCGAGGTAGTCTTCGGCGGTTTTCTTCATTTTCTTCAGGATTTCAGCCGAGATCTGTGGCGGCGACATTTTCTGGCCGTTCACTTCAACCCAGGCGTCGGCGTTGTCAGCCTTGACGATCTTGTAAGGGACCATCTGGATGTCTTTCTGTACCACTTCTTCTTCGAAGCGACGACCGATCAGACGCTTCACCGCGTAAAGGGTGTTGTGCGGATTGGTCACTGCCTGACGCTTGGCCGACTGGCCAACCAGGATTTCGCCGTCGTTGGCGTAAGCCACGATCGATGGCGTGGTGCGCGCGCCTTCGGCGTTTTCGATAACTTTGACGTTGCCGTTTTCAAGAATGGAGACGCAGGAGTTGGTGGTCCCCAGGTCGATACCGATAATTTTGCCCATGTTCACTCTCCCGAAACTTTGGATTTGGTTGCCGCAGCAGTGGTGGCTAACTGCGGTAATACTTAAACGCTTGACTTATAAATGGGGGCCTTGCGGCGGATTTCAAGCCTGCTCGTCAATCGAAGGCGAAACCGGCGCAGGCGCCTTGCTGACCACAACCATGGCCGGGCGCAGCAGGCGGCCGTTGAGCACGTAGCCCTTTTGGAACACCTTCAGCACGCTGTTGGGTTCCATGTCGGCGCTTTCCTGCATGGCCATCGCCTGATGGTGCTCGGCATTGAAGGGCTCACCTTCAGGATCGATCGCTTCCAACTGATAACGCTTCAGGGTGTCCTGGAACATTTTCAGGGTCAGTTCGATCCCTTCGCGCATTGGGCGAATGCTTTCGTCGTCCGGGTTGGACAACTCCAGGCCGCGCTCCAGGCTGTCGATGATCGGCAGCAGGTCGCCAGCAAATTTTTCCAGGGCGAATTTGTGCGCTTTTTCTACATCCTGCTCGGCGCGACGGCGGACGTTCTGCAGATCAGCCGCAACACGCAAAGCTTGATCCTGAGCGCCAGCCAGTTGCTCTTCGAGCACTTGTACACGAGCCACCAGGTCTTCACCCGATGCTTGGGAAGCCTGATTGGCGTCTGGGTTTTGCGTATCCAGAGTCTGTTCGTCAGCCATAGATTTCTCCTTTCAAAATCGTGCGCGATCTCGACTCGCGCTTCTGCCCCGGTATATGGGGTCGCAATTCGCCGGTTCAAGGGCTCGCTATGCGAGCAATTGCATTACCCACATAAAAAGACCTGTTTTGCCCGGGGCAGGTTTTAAAAAAACCTCGGAACCAAGCAAATCGAGCTAAACGCAGGCATTGTCAGGCGCAAATAAACTACTGTATAAATAACCAGACATTTTGCTTGGGAGCGGCCTTTATGCTGGTGCACCTGTCCGTACACAACTACGCCATCGTTGAACATCTCGATCTGGAACTGGATCGCGGGATGAGCGTGATCACAGGGGAAACCGGCGCCGGCAAGTCGATCATGCTTGACGCCCTGGGCCTGACCCTGGGCGATCGAGCCGACAGCGGCGTGGTTCGTCCAGGCGCCGAAAAGGCCGACATCCTCGCCACCTTCGATCTGGTAGACATCCCCGAAGCCCGCGCCTGGCTGGCCGAACGCGACCTCGACAGCGACGGCCCATGCATCCTGCGCCGGGTGATTACCGCCGAGGGCCGTTCGCGCGGCTACATCAATGGCACCACCTGTCCGCTGGGTGATCTCAAGGCCCTCGGCGAGCTGCTGATCGACATTCACAGCCAGCATGAACACCAGTCACTGCTGAAGACCGAGACTCATCGCCGACTGCTGGATGAATATGCCGGCGCCACCGACCTCGCCCGCCAGGTGCAACTGGCCGCCCAGCGCTGGCGGCAGACCCGCCAGGAGCTGGAGCGCCTGTCCAACTCCGGTGACGAGCAGCGCGCCCGCCACCAATTGCTCAGCTATCAGCTCGAAGAGCTGGAAAACCTCGCCCTCGGCGATAACGAACTGGAACAGCTTGAGCAAGAGCATAAGAACCTGACCAACGCCGAAACCCTGCTGGGTATTTGCCGCCAGGTCGTCGAGCAGTGCAGCGAGAGCGATTCGGGCAACGTCCTGAATGCCCTGACCGCCAGCCTCAATCGCCTGTCCAGCGTCAATGGCTCGTCGAATGCTCTGGGCGAGGCTACCAATCTGCTGACCAGCGCACAGATCCAGGTTGAAGAAGCCGTCGGCGAACTGAATCGCTTCCTCGACCACTTCGACGCCGACCCTGCACGCCTGCAGCAACTCGAGGAGCGCCTGGACACTATCTATACCCTGGCGCGCAAACACCGGATCCAGCCCACCGAGGTTACCGAGTTGCAGCAACGACTGCTGGACGAGATCGAAACCCTGAATGCCAACGACGAATCCATCGAGCGCCTCAGCGAAGAACTGGGGGCGTTCGCCCGTCATTACCAGGAAAAAGCCCGCGAACTGAGCGACTTGCGACACCAGGCCTCTACCGACCTGGCCCACGCCGTCGAGCAGGAAATCCAGCGCTTGGGCATGCCAGGCGGACGCTTCACCATCGAATTGCGCCCCAACACCAGCGCCGAGCTATTGCCCAACGGCCTGGAACAGGTAGAACTGCTGGTCAGCGCCAACC
Source organism: Pseudomonas fluorescens (assembly GCF_019212185.1). Lineage (NCBI taxonomy): Bacteria > Pseudomonadati > Pseudomonadota > Gammaproteobacteria > Pseudomonadales > Pseudomonadaceae > Pseudomonas > Pseudomonas fluorescens. The sequence continues at coordinate 1,032,597 of NZ_CP078138.1, read as the reverse complement.
CCGGCCAACCGCTCAAGGCGCTGGCCAAAGTGGCTTCCGGTGGCGAGTTGTCACGTATCAGCCTGGCTATTCAGGTGATCACCGCGCAAACCTCGCGCATTCCAACCCTGGTCTTCGATGAGGTGGATGTGGGCATCGGTGGGCCAACAGCGGAGATTGTCGGCCAACTCTTGCGTCGCTTGGGCGAGCGCGGCCAGGTACTGACCGTCACCCACTTGCCGCAAGTGGCCTCCCAAGGGCATCAGCATCTGTTTGTGCACAAGGTCCGCGATGAGGAAGCGACTCGCACCGCGGTGTCCAAACTGAGCAAGAACGAACGTATAGAAGAGGTGGCACGGATGCTGGGCGGGATCGACCTGACCAAGGAATCCCTGGCGCACGCGAAGAAAATGGTCGTCACTGCAAAAGCTTAAAAGGCAGCAGACAGCACGAAGGCGACCCTTGGGTCGCCTTCGTTCGTTTCGCGGACCTGGATCCGCGCGACATGCTTACTTTTTAGTGCGTACGTATAGCACCAAGTTGTGATCCACCAACTCGAAGCCATGCTTTTCGACGATCGCCTTCTGAAGTTTTTCGATTTCTTCGTCGAAGAATTCGATCACTTCACCGGAATCCACGTTGACCATATGGTCGTGGTGACCGCCGTCAGCCAATTCGAAGACTGCATGGCCGCCATCGAAGTTATGACGGACCACCAGACCAGCCGCTTCGAATTGGGTCAGGACACGGTATACCGTGGCCAGACCGACATCCTCGCCAGCTTCCATAAGGGCCTTGTAGACGTCCTCGGCGCTCATGTGACGCTGCTCGGCGGAGTCCAGCATTTGCAGAATCTTGACCCGTGGCAGGGTCACTTTGAGGCCGGCTTTGCGTAGTTCGCTATTTTCAACCATGGTCAGCTTTCTCGCGATGCTGCTTCGCAGCTTCTCTTAATGCGGGTATGATCGGCGTTTACGTTGTCCCAGCCAAGATAGTGGAAGTCGCCCACCGATGCAAAACACCAAGCTCTTGCTAACCAGTTTCACCTTCGTGGGACTGCTCGCACTCGCCGGTTGTTCATTCCCCGGGGTTTACAAAATCGACATCCAACAGGGCAATGTCGTCACGCAGGACATGATAGACCAGTTACGCCCCGGAATGACCCGTCGGCAAGTACGGTTTATCATGGGTAACCCTCTGCTGACCGACACATTCCATGCCAATCGCTGGGATTACCTGTACAGCTTGCAGCCAGGTGGCGGTGAACGCCAGCAGGAACGCATCAGCGTAACCTTCAGCCCTGACGACCAACTGATCGGCCTGTCGGGCGACTTCATGCCCGGTGTAAGCCGTGACGAAGCGCTGATGGGCAAGGACAGCGCCACGCCTGTCTCCGCGCCAGTGGAAAACGTCGAGCCGCCGAAGCCGGAGAAACCGGTCAAGCCGGGTTCGCTACTGGACCAGATCCAGAAAGACGTCGACGGCGTAGAGACCGTTCCGGTGCCAACACCAGAACCGCTGGACACCACGCAATAATTTTTTGCGACACAAGAAAAAGCCCGGCACGCCGGGCTTTTTCTTGTCTGCGCTCCGAGAAAACTACTGCTCCCGGGCTTTGGCCTGGGCCGCCTTCGCCGCGCGCAACCGCCGAACTTCCTTGGGGTCGGCCAACAAGGGGCGGTAAATTTCGATGCGATCACCGGCCTGAACCTCATAGCTATCCGGATCCGCCACAGCCTTGGCAAAGATCCCGATAGCGCAGTTCGTCAGATCGAGTTCCGGGAACTGCTCGGCGATCCCTGAACGCAACAAGGCCCCACGAACAGTGGCCCCCTTGGGCACAAGTACCTTTAGCAGCACCTGACGAGCAACGGCGGCATGCACCACCTCGACCTCGATCATTGACTCAGACATGCAGTTGCTTGGCGCGCTGGCAGAACGCATCGACCAGGGTATTGGCCGCCTGGTTGAACAATGGCCCCAGGGTCGCGCGAATAATCGGCCCGGCGTAATCAAAGGTCAGGTCCAGGCTGATCTTGCAGGCCTTCTCGCCCAACGGCTTGAACACCCAGACGCCATGCAACTGAGTGAATGGCCCTTCCTCGAGATTCATCTCGATCGAATGCCCCGGCACCAGAGTGTTGCGCGTGACGAAATGCTGGCTCAACCCGCCCTTGGCCACTCCGACGCTGGCGCGCATGTGCTCGGCTGAGCTTTCAATGACCTTGGCATCGGAACACCAGGGCAGGAATTCCGGATAGCGCGCCACGTCGTTGACCAGGTCGTAAAGCGCTTGAGCCGGATACGGCAACAGGGCCGAACGTTGAATGTGTGTCGTCATGTCAGCGTCACTTCCAAAACTGGGCGGCAAACACTACGAGAATGCCGAGGGGCGCCACATAGCGCATCAAAAACAAGGTCAGGCCGAACAGTACTGGGCTGCGAATCGACAGCTCGTCGCGCACCGCTTCCCGGTTCATCACCCAACCCGCAAACACCACAAAACACAAACCACCGAGCGGCAACATGATCCGCGAGGTGAAGAAATCGATCACGCCAAAGAAGTCCAGCCCGCTGTTCGCCCCCCATTGATAGAGGTGAAACCCGGCACCATCGTTCACAAAAAACCTGGCCTGCTTCCAGATATTGAAGGAAAACACCGTGCCCAAGCCAACGAACCAGCAGCTGAAGGCCAGCCAGAACGTCACCCAACCCCGGCTGACACGGGTCCGTTCGACCAGATACGCCACCATCGGCTCAAGCAAGGAAATCGCCGAACTCCAGGCGGCAATCGCCACCAACACGAAAAACACTACGCCCATCAACTGGCCGAAGGCCACATTACCAAAGGCAAAAGGCAGGCTGACAAACATCAGGCCAGGCCCTTCGCTGGGGTTCAAACCGCCCGCAAACACAATTGGAAACAATGCCAGACCCGCCAGCAACGAAACGAAGGTGTCCAGCAAAGCAACGCCGACCACAGTGCCGGAAATCGATGAATCCTTAGGCATGTAAGCGCCATAAATCATGATGGAACCGACACCCACGCTCAAAGAAAAGAACGCATGGCCCATGGCGGGCAACAACCCGCCGAGTACCTTGGCCGAGTCAAAGTCGAACATGAAATGCACGCCCTCCATAAAGTGCCCGGTGGTCATGCTGTAGCCCAGCAGCACCAGCAACATCACGAACAACAACGGCATCATGATCCGCAAGCTGCGCTCCAGCCCCGCCACCACGCCTTTGGCGATCACCGCTGCCGACAGCAGCATGAACAAGGTATGCCAAAGCGTCAGGCGCCAGGGATCGGCAATCACTCGTTCGAACCAGGCACCGACCTGATCGGCCGCCACCCCCTGAAACTGACCACTCCCCATGCTGATGATGTAGTCCAGCGACCAGCCGCCGACCACACTATAGAAAGACAGAATCAGCAATGCCGTGATCATTCCGGCAAAGGCACCCCAGGACCATTTAGCCGAATGCCCGGCCTCCAGCGCCAGGACCTTCAAGGCATTCGCCGGAGCCTGACGGGCGCGCCGGCCAATCAGGGTTTCGGCGAGCATCACCGGCAAGCCGATCAGCGCAATACACGCCAGAAACACCAGGACAAACGCACCGCCGCCGTAGACGCCGACCATATAGGGGAATTTCCAGATGCTCCCCAGGCCCACGGCTGAACCGGTCGCCGCGAAGATAAATACCCAGCGACTGGCCCAACTGCCGTGGACTGAAACCTTGTCTGACGACATCGTTACCACGTCCAACCCAGAAAAAAGTGCGCGCATTGTCCGGGATTCAACCAAAGCGCTCAAGCACGCAGCAACCCCGTAGCCGACTGACGCGCAACTGCCTATAATGCCGCCCCTATGGCTAAACAGAAGAAACACCCAACAGGGACCATCGCGCAGAATAAAAAGGCGCGACACGATTACTTCATCGAACATCGGTTCGAGGCTGGTCTGGTCCTGGCCGGCTGGGAAGTAAAAAGTCTGCGGGCGAGCAAGCTGCAACTGGTCGACAGTTACGTGCTGCTCAAAGATGGCGAGGCCTGGCTGCTCGGCAGTCACATCACGCCGTTAACCACCGCCAGCACCCACGTCATTGCCGACCCGGTGCGCACCCGCAAACTGCTGCTCAACCGGCGCGAGCTGGAAAAACTCTCCGCTGCCGTACAGCAGAAAGGCTATGCCTGCGTCTGCCTGTCCTGGTACTGGAGCAAGCACATGGTCAAGTGCGAGATCGCCCTGGGCAAGGGCAAGAAGGAATACGACAAGCGTGACACCGAGCGCGAACGCGACGCCGGTCGCGAACTGCAGCGCGCAGTCCGCAACAAAGGCAAGGAAGACTGACTTGCCCGCTGACGAAGGCTCCCACTTAGGCGTGGGAACCTTCGTCAACAAAGGTTAAATCCCCTTGCGCCGCTCCGCCCGAGCCATGCGCTGTACTTCCTGACGCACCTCTTCCAGTACTTCCTGCACATACAGGATATGCCGGCTGGAAACCTCGCGTGCCTGCTCGGCGCGCCCTTCGATAATCGCCTGATACAGTTCCCGGTGCTGGGTAATCAGCATGTCGCGGGTTTCCGTGCGCTGCTTGTACATGCCGCCGATGTTGGTCACCACGTTGCGCTTGAGCAGATCGAACAGCCCGCGAATGGTGTGCAGCAATACCGCGTTATGACTGGCCTCGGCAATTGCCAGGTGAAACTTCGCGTCCGCCGCGCCCTCTTCTGCACGACTCACTTCATCGTGGCGGGTGTAGCAATCCTGCAGCTCATTGAATGCCGCGCTTAGACGCTCGCGATCGACATCCGTGGCGCGCAATGCCGCGTAATAGGCACAGGACGCTTCCAGGGTGTGCCGGAACTCCAGCAGATCGCGCTGCGCTTCGGGATTGCTTTCCAGCAAGTGCAGCAGCGGATCGCTGAAGGTCGATCCGAGGGATTCGACCACATAGTTACCGCCGCCCTGACGACTGACCAGAAGCCCTTTGGCGGTCAATTTCTGGATCGCCTCGCGCAAAGACGGCCGTGACACACCGAACTGCTCGGCCAGGGCGCGCTCTGCCGGCAAGCGCTCGCCGGACTTCAGCGTGCCCTCAAGGATCATGCCTTCAAGCTGCTCGACAATATCGTCGGACAAACGGCGCTGCCGCACCTGATCAAAACCCATCACTCGTTCTCCACCATCCCGACACCTCGCCGGGCTCTCTATTCTGGCCCATTGGCGCCGCGCCAGCACCTATCAGGACGCAATTGATCGAGCGGATCAGATGATCTCTGCACCGCTCATTCGACAAAAGTTTTAGGGCGGCAAATTGACACACCGCCCACAAGGCTTTTAACCTAGCCCACAGCGATTGTAAATTGGTCTTACCAATTATCCAAGACCGCTATGCAGTGCCTGACCAACAACAATTAGGGGCCACCCCATATGCAAACCTGGCAACAGCTCTACAGCCCGCTCGGCAGTCTCGGCTTGTCCGCTCTCGCAGCCGTCATCCCCATCGTATTTTTCTTCCTGGCCTTGGCCGTGTTCCGCCTCAAGGGTCACGTCGCCGGGAGCATTACCCTGGCGCTGTCGATCCTGGTTGCGATCTTCGCCTTCCAGATGCCGGTCGACATGGCCTTCGCCGCCGCGGGCTATGGATTTGCCTACGGACTTTGGCCGATCGCTTGGATCATCGTCGCCGCCGTGTTCCTGTACAAATTGACGGTCAAAAGCGGCCAGTTTGAAGTGATCCGCAGCTCGGTGCTGTCGATTACCGACGACCAGCGCCTGCAAGTCCTGCTGATCGGCTTCTGCTTCGGTGCATTCCTGGAAGGTGCCGCCGGCTTCGGCGCGCCGGTCGCGATCACCGCCGCGCTGCTGGTGGGCCTGGGCTTCAACCCGCTGTACGCCGCCGGCCTGTGCCTGATTGCCAACACCGCGCCAGTCGCGTTCGGCGCGCTGGGCATCCCGATCATCGTCGCGGGCCAGGTCACCGGCATCGACGCCTTCAAGATCGGCGCCATGACCGGCCGCCAACTGCCGTTGCTGTCGCTGTTCGTACCGTTCTGGCTGGTGTTCATGATGGACGGCCTGCGCGGCGTGCGTGAAACCTGGCCTGCAGCCCTGGTGGCCGGCCTGAGCTTTGCCATCACCCAGTATTTCACCTCGAACTTCATCGGCCCTGAACTGCCGGACATCACCTCGGCCCTGGCCAGCCTGATCTCCCTGACTCTGTTCCTGAAAGTTTGGCAGCCACAGCGTACCGCTGGCGCACAGATCGCCGGTGTGACCTCGGATGCCGTGGTCACCGCCAGTGCCGGTGGTTTCGGCCTGAAACGCGCGACCCTGGTTTCGCCCTACAGCCTGGGTGAAATCATCAAGGCCTGGTCGCCATTCCTGATCCTCACCGTGCTGGTGACCATCTGGACCCTCAAGCCGTTCAAGGCGATGTTCGCCGCCGGCGGCTCGATGTACAGCTGGGTGTTCAACTTTGCGATCCCGCACCTCGATCAAATGGTGATCAAGGTCGCGCCAATCGTCACCAACCCGACCGCGATCCCGGCCGTATTCAAGCTGGACCCGATCTCGGCCACTGGCACGGCGATTTTCTTCTCCGCGCTGATCTCGATGCTGGTCCTGAAGATCAACATCAGAACTGGTCTTACCACTTTGAAAGAGACCTTCTACGAACTGCGCTGGCCAATCCTGTCGATCGGCATGGTGCTGGCCTTCGCCTTCGTCACCAACTACTCGGGCATGTCTTCGACCATGGCCCTGGTACTGGCCGGCACCGGTGCGGCCTTTCCGTTCTTCTCGCCATTCCTTGGCTGGCTGGGCGTGTTCCTGACCGGCTCGGACACCTCGTCCAACGCCCTGTTCAGCTCGCTGCAAGCCACCACCGCGCACCAGATCGGCGTCAACGACACCTTGCTGGTCGCCGCCAACACCAGCGGTGGCGTGACCGGCAAAATGATCTCGCCACAATCGATCGCCGTGGCCTGCGCCGCGACCGGTCTGGTGGGCAAGGAATCGGATCTGTTCCGCTTCACCCTCAAGCACAGCCTATTCTTTGCAACCATTGTCGGCCTGATCACCCTGGCCCAGGCTTACTGGTTCACTGGCATGCTGGTGCACTAAGCAGCACGCAACACGAAAGAACCGACGCCGGGCCACGTTCCCGGCGTCTGCGACTCACCACCCGGTCTGCAAGGTTGCTGAAAGCTTGTTGCTTTAGTGTCAGCAACCGCCGCCGACGGATAACCGGGACCACCCGGAGACACGCCTGATGAGCGAGCTTTTCTACAACGCCGTGCCCAATGCGACCCGTGTCGCCCCGCCCCTGCGCGAACCGCGTCAGTACCCCAGCGAAAAACCGCAGAGGGTCTACCTGTTCGGCACCTGCGTGGTCGACTTGTTCTATCCCGAAGCCGGGATGGACGCGATTCACCTGCTGGAACGCGAAGGCATTCGCGTGGAGTACCCGCAAGGGCAAAGCTGCTGCGGCCAACCGGCCTACACCTCGGGTTACACCGAGCAGGCGAGGACCGTGGCGCGCTCGCAACTGGCGTTGTTTGCCGGCGACTACCCGGTGGTGGTGCCGTCCGGTTCCTGCGCCGGCATGCTGCGCGAACATTACGCCGACTTGTTCAAGGACGAGCCGCAGACATTGCAACAAGTCCAGGCCCTGGCGGCCCGGACCTATGAACTGGCGGAATTCCTGCTGTTTGTCTGTAAGGTGCAGCTCAAGGACAGCGGTGAGCCGGTCAAGGTGGCCCTGCACACCTCGTGCTCGGCGCGCCGGGAAATGAACACCCACCTGCACGGTCGCGAGTTGTTGGCGCAATTGGGCAACGTGGAGCGAGTCGAACACAGCCATGAAAGCGAATGCTGTGGCTTCGGTGGGACTTTCAGCGTCCGTATGCCAGACATTTCCGGAGCGATGGTCGCCGATAAGACCCGCGCCCTGAGGGAATCCGGCGCACACCAGGTGCTGAGTGCCGATTGCGGCTGCCTGATGAATATCAATGGCGCCTTGGAAAAACAGCAGCAAGCGTTGCGCGGCCAACACCTGGCCAGTTTCATCTGGCAACGTACCGGAGGTGCCCGATGAGCGCCCCGACCTTGATCCCGACGGTCGCCGTCGAGGAAGATTTTCGCACCCGGGCCCATACCGCCCTGGGTGACCAGCAACTGCGAAATAACTTTCGCAGTGCCATGGATTCACTGATGACCAAGCGGGCAACGTCGTTCAGCGATGCCCATGAAAGAGAACACCTGCGCGTCCTGGGCAATGCAGTAAGAGCCCGCGCGCTCTCCAAATTGCCCGACCTGCTCGAGCAACTGGAACAGAACCTGACCCGCAACGGTGTGACCGTGCACTGGGCGGAAACGGTGGACGAGGCCAATGGCATCGTCCTTTCGATCATCCGCGCTCACGAGGCGCGGCAAGTGATCAAGGGCAAATCGATGGTCAGCGAAGAGATGGAAATGAACCATGTCCTCGCTGAACAGGGCATTGAATGCCTGGAATCGGACATGGGCGAGTTCATCGTCCAGCTCGACCACGAGAAGCCTTCACACATTATTATGCCGGCGATCCACAAGAATGCCGGTCAGGTCGCGTCCTTGTTCCACGACAAACTTGGCGTGGAATACACCAAGGACGTTGACCAACTCATTCAGATCGGTCGCAAAGTCTTGCGGCAGAAATTCTTCGAAGCCGACATCGGCGTCTCCGGCGTCAACTTCGCGGTGGCCGAAACCGGCACCCTGCTGCTGGTGGAAAACGAAGGCAACGGCCGCATGTCGACCACCGTGCCGCCGGTGCACATCGCGGTCACCGGCATTGAAAAAGTCGTGGAAAACCTGCGTGACGTGGTGCCGCTGCTGTCGTTGCTGACCCGCTCGGCCCTCGGCCAGCCGATCACTACTTACGTCAACATGATCTCCGGCCCGCGCAAGGCCGAGGAACTCGACGGCCCGCAAGAAGTGCACCTGGTGCTGCTGGACAACGGCCGCAGCCAGGCGTTTGCCGACAGCGAACTGCGCCAGACCCTCAACTGCATCCGCTGCGGCGCCTGCATGAACCACTGCCCGGTCTACACCCGCATCGGCGGTCACGCCTATGGCGAGGTCTACCCGGGACCGATCGGTAAGATCATCACCCCGCACATGGTCGGCCTGGCAAAAGTCCCGGACCATCCGAGCGCCTCGTCGCTATGCGGCGCCTGCGGCGAAGTGTGCCCGGTAAAAATTCCGATACCGGCCCTGCTGCGGCGCCTGCGCGAAGAAAACGTCAAGGCTCCGGACAGCCCGCACCAAGTGATGCGCGGCCAGGGCAGCAAATATTCGCACAAGGAACGCCTGATCTGGAACGCCTGGGCGCAGCTCAACAGCTCGCCGAAGCTGTATCGCCTGTTCACCGTGCTCGCCACCCGCCTGCGCGCCCTCGCGCCGAACAATGTCGGCCCCTGGACGCAAAACCACAGCGCGCCGAAACCGGCCGCTCGCTCGCTGCACGACATGGCCCGCGAGCATTTGGCCAAACAGGGAGATCGTTGATGAGCGCCAAACAAAACATCCTCGCCAAGCTGCGCAACAGCCTCAGCGGGACTACGCCGGTCGTCGACAATTTCGACGAAGCGCTGGTGACCGAGCCTTACACCTACACCGCTGAGCAACGCATCCCACAGCTGCGCAAGCTGATGGAAGCGGTGCACACCGAAATCCACCTGACCTCAGGCGCCAATTGGCCACAACTGCTCGGGCAATTGCTGCTGGATCGGCAGATTCCCAGCCTGTTGATCGCACCGAGTACGGCCCATGGACAACGTGTCGTACAATGTTGGGCGAACCAACCTGCACTGCCAACACTGAAAGCCTACGACCGTCCCGTGGAAGAGTGGAAAGCCGAACTGTTCAACGACACCCCGGCCAGCCTCACCACTACCCTCGGCGCCATCGCCGCCACCGGTAGCCTGATTATCTGGCCGACTCGCGAAGAACCGCGCCTGATGAGCCTGGTGCCTCCGGTGCATTTCGCCCTGCTCAAGGCCAGCGAAATCCGCGACAACTTCTATCAGGTGCAGCAGGAGTTCAACTGGGCCCAGGGCATGCCGACCAACGCCTTGCTGGTGTCCGGCCCGTCGAAAACCGCTGACATCGAACAAGTCCTGGCTTACGGCGCCCATGGCCCGAAAGACCTGGTGGTGCTGATCCTGGAGGACCAATGACATTGCCAGCGGCTTTCCTGCGAGATGCGCAGCAACTGATTCCCCAGGAGCGACGCTTCGACGACCCGCTCTCAACCCTGGCCTTTGGCACCGATGCCAGCTTCTACCGGCTGATCCCGCAGCTGGTGATCCGCGTCGAATCCGAAGACGAAGTGGTCGCCCTGCTGCACCTGGCCCAGCGCGACCGTGTCCCCGTGACCTTCCGCGCCGCCGGCACCAGCCTTTCCGGCCAGGCCATCAGCGACTCGGTGCTGATCGTCCTCGGCGATAACTGGAACGGCCGCGAGATTCGCCACCAAGGCACGCAGATTCGCCTGCAGCCCGGCGTCATTGGCGCCCAGGCCAACGCTTGGCTGGCACCGTTCGGGCGCAAGATCGGCCCGGATCCGGCGTCGATCAATGCCTGCAAGATCGGCGGCATCGTCGCCAACAACGCCAGCGGCATGTGCTGCGGCACCGCGCAAAACACCTATCACACCCTGGCAGGGATTCGCCTAGTGCTGGCCGATGGCAGCCGTCTCGACACCGAAGATCCCAGCAGCGTCGCCGCCTTCCGCGCCAGCCACGCCGACCTGCTCGAACGCCTGGCAACACTGGGCCGCGAGACCCGCGCCAACACCGATCTCGCTGCAAAAATTCGCCACAAATACCGTCTGAAAAATACCACCGGCCTGTCACTCAACGCCCTGGTGGATTACGACGAGCCTGTGGATATCTTGAGCCATCTGCTGGTCGGCTCCGAAGGCACCCTGGGCTTCATCAGCGCGGTGACCTACGACACCGTGCTCGACCACCCGAACAAGGCGTCGGCGCTGATCGTTTTCCCGGATGTGGAAACCTGCTGCAACGCCGTTTCCGTGCTGAAAAACCAACCGGTTTCCGCCGTCGAATTGCTCGACCGCCGCAGCCTGCGCTCAGTGCAGGACAAACCCGGGATGCCGGCCTTCGTCCGCGAGCTGTCGAACAACGCCTGCGCGCTGCTGATCGAATCCCGCGCCGCCTCTTCTGCGCTGTTGCACGAACAACTGGCGCAGATCATGGCCTCGTTGGCGGCATTCCCGGTGGAGAAGCAAGTCGACTTCAGCGAAGACCCGGCGGAAAACGCGCGGCTCTGGGCGATCCGCAAAGACACCTTCCCGGCCGTTGGCGCGGTGCGCAAGACCGGCACCACAGTGATCATCGAAGACGTGACCTTCCCGGTAGAGCAACTGGCCATCGGCGTGAACCGCCTGATCGAGCTGTTCGACAAACACCATTACGACGAAGCGATCCTGTTCGGACATGCTCTGGAAGGCAATCTGCACTTCGTCTTCACCCAAGGCTTCAACAACCCGGAAGAAGTCGCACGCTACCAGGCGTTCATGGACGACGTCGCGCAACTGGTGGCCGTGGAGTTCGGTGGTTCGCTGAAAGCCGAACACGGCACCGGGCGCAACATGGCGCCCTTCGTCGAACTGGAATGGGGCAGCGATGCCTACCAGTTGATGTGGCAGCTCAAGCGCCTGCTCGACCCCAACGGTATTCTCAACCCGGACGTGGTCCTCAGCGAGGATCCGCAGATCCACCTCAAGCACCTGAAACCTCTGCCGGCCGCCGACGAGATCGTCGACAAGTGCATTGAATGTGGCTTCTGCGAGCCGGTCTGCCCGTCCAAAGGACTGACCCTGAGCCCGCGTCAGCGCATCGTGATCTGGCGCGACATCCAGGCGAAAAAGCGCGCCGGCATCAACACCCAAGAGCTGGAACAGGCCTACGAATTCCAGGGCCTCGACACCTGCGCCGCCACCGGCCTCTGTGCGCAACGCTGCCCGGTAGGCATCAACACCGGCGAGCTGGTGAAAAAACTGCGGGCGCGCACCGCTACCCATCAGAAAACCGCCAACTGGATTGAGAGCAATTTCGCCACCGCCCTGCAAGGCGCGCGCTTCACATTGCACGTCGCCAACGGTGCGCGCATGCTCCTGGGTGCGCCGCGCCTGAGCAAGCTGACGGCGAGCCTGAACAAGCTATCCAAGGGACAAATCCCGCAGTGGACCAACGCCATGCCGCAGCCGGAACGGGCCATCCGTTTCAGCCCGACGATCAACGACCAGCGCCCCCGGGTGGTCTACCTGCCGGCCTGCGTCTCACGCGCCATGGGCCCGGCGGCGGGTGATAAGGAGCAGATGTCGCTGTACGACAAAACCCGTGGCCTGCTGGAAAAAGCCGGCTATCAGGTAGTCCTCCCGGATAACCTCGACAGCCTGTGCTGCGGCCAGCCGTTCGCCTCCAAAGGCTACGCCGAACAGGCCGAACACAAGCGCCAGGAACTGCTCGGCGCGCTGCTGCACGCCAGTCGCGGCGGGCTTGATCCGATCTATTGCGACACCAGCCCCTGCACCCTGCGCTTGGTCCAGGACCTGGGCGAAGTCCGTCTCGATATGTACGACCCGGTGCGCTTCATCCGCACCCACCTGATGCAGCGCCTGGACTTCACCCCACAGGACGCGCCGATCGCCGTGCACGTGACCTGCAGCACCCAGCACCTGGGCGAAAGCCAGGCACTGATCGACCTCGCCCGACGCTGCAGCAACAACGTCGTCATCCCCGAAGGCATCCACTGCTGCGGCTTCGCCGGCGACAAAGGCTTCACCACCCCGGAACTCAACGCCCACTCCCTGCGCAGCCTGAAGGACGCCGTGCAGTACTGCAGCGAAGGCATCTCCACCAGCCGCACCTGCGAAATCGGCCTGACCCAACACGGCGGCATCGACTACCACAGCCTGGTCTACCTCGTAGACCGCGTAACCCAACCCCGCCCCTTGTAGGAGCTGGCTTGCCAGCGAAAAACGTCAACGATAACGCGCCTCCGTTGACGCCCTTCGCCAGCAAGCCCACCCCTCCCCCCATCAACCAAGCAAAAAAAAACCGAATTCCTACGCCCGGCTATAGTCATTTAGCTAAGCCCTGCCAAAGAGCTTAAAGCCCCCCTCGGCCAGCAGCCCCATCGACCGGCCGCACCGAGCCCTCATGCACAAGGAGATACCCATGAAGCACTCTGCATTGGCTGGAATGTTCATCACCGCGGCACTGTTGGCCTCACCGGTGTTTGCTGCGGAAGATCTGTGCGCCACCAACATCCAGAAACTCCAGAATACCGTCGACGCCGGGATGGCTGTCGGTGAAAACTCCCTCGACAACGTCAAAGCTGCATTGGACAAAGCCAAAGCAGCCCAGGCTGCCGGCAACGACAAGGACTGCATCGCCATCTCCACCGGCATGCTGGAAAAAATCCAGCTCCGCGAACCTAGCAAAGGCTGATGCATGCGCAGGCCAACCTTCGGGTTGGCCTTATCCCCCGCGTTGGCGTACACTACGCAGGCTTGCTGCTCAAAATGTTTCGCAGAGCAGCAGGCTCGGGGCCGTTTTGGATTCGACGCTGGTTGCGAAACTTTAGGTGCATGCCGAGTTGGTAACAGAACTCGTAAATCCACTGTTGCAACTTCTTATAGTTGCCAATGACGAAAACTACGGCCAGGAATTCGCTATCGCTGCGTAAGCAGCCTTAGATCCTGAGCTTCTGGTACCTTCGGGTCCAGCAATCACCAGGGGATGTCTGTAAACCCAAAGTGATTGTCATATAGAACAGAATCGCCGTGCAGTACGTTGTGGACGAAGCGGCTAAAACTTACACAACTCGCCCAAAGCACCCTGCCCGTCGGGTCGCTGAGGGTTAACTTAATAGACACGGCTACGCATGTAGTACCGACAGCGGAGTACTGGCGGACGGGGGTTCAAATCCCCCCGGCTCCACCACTTAATCATCTAAAGACGTCCACGGACGTCTTTTTTTGTGCCTGAAATCCAGTGAAATCAAAGGGTTAAGCGCTACTGGGCTCCGCAGAGGGTTTTTGAGTTCCAGCCACATTGGTATTCCCATTGGTATTCCCGGCTACCCAGCGCTAATCTTGGGAATACCAAAAGGTGACATGGAGTACTCCTCATGCGCGCTCAAACCGCCCGCCTCTCGGACCGTCAGCTCAAGGCTGTCAAACCCAAAGACAAGGACTACGTCCTCACCGATGGTGACGGGCTTCAGCTCCGCGTCCGAGTCAATCGCTCGATGCAGTGGAACTTCAACTACCGGCATCCCGTTACCAAGAATCGAATCAACATGGCGCTCGGCTCCTATCCCGAGGTTTCTCTGGCGCAAGCCCGGAAGAAAGCGGTTGAGGCCAGAGAGCTGTTGGCGCAAGGCATCGACCCCAAAGCTCAACGCAACGAGCTGGTGCAAGCCAAACGAGCGGAGACAGAACACACGTTCGAGAATGTGGCCACCGCCTGGTTCGAGCTGAAGAAGGACTCGGTCACGCCGGCGTATGCTGAAGACATCTGGCGCTCACTCACACTGCACGTTTTTCCGAGCATGAAATCGACACCGATCTCGGAAGTCAGCGCACCGATGGTGGTCAAGCTCCTTCGTCCAATCGAAGCCAAAGGCAGCCTGGAAACAGTGAAACGGCTGAGCCAACGGCTCAACGAGATCATGACCTACGGGGTCAACTCAGGAATGATCTTCGCGAATCCCCTCAGCGGTATCCGGGCGGTATTCAAGAAGCCGAAGAAAGAGAATATGGCTGCGCTTGCACCTGATGAGCTTCCGGAGCTCATTCTGGAAATCGCGAATGCCAGCATCAAGCGGATCACTCGCTGCCTGATCGAATGGCAACTGCACACGATGACCCGTCCTGCCGAGGCGGCTACCACCCGATGGGTAGACATCGACTTTGACAAACGCATCTGGACCATCCCGCCGGAGCGCATGAAAAAGCGTCGTCCGCACACCATCCCGCTGACCGAACAGGCACTCGCGTTACTGGAGGCGCTCAAGCCCCTCAGCGGCCACAGGGAATACGTGTTCCCGGCAGATAGAAATCCGCGCACCCACGCCAACAGCCAGACCGCCAACATGGCGTTGAAACGCATGGGCTTCCAGGACCGCTTGGTCAGCCACGGCATGCGCTCCATGGCCAGCACCATCCTGAACGAGCATGGGTGGGATCCGGAGCTGATCGAAGTCGCACTGGCGCATGTCGACAAGGACGAAGTCCGAAGCGCTTACAACCGAGCTGACTACATCGAACGCCGGCGTCCGATGATGGCTTGGTGGAGTGAGCACATCCAAAAAGCGGCCACTGGAAACCTGTCGGCATCTGCGATCAATCAAACCAGGGACCACAACGTCGTGCCGATACGGTGAGCGTTCACCGGACGCCGCCGGTAACCGAAAATGACTCCCCAGATGGAGTGATGGATGATTTGGCGACAGCGGCGACACCGGCGACAACCCGCGTAATACCTGGTCTGCAGCATGGCGACAGAAGTGGCGACTGTCGCCGCTGCAAGCCTCGCTCTTTGGGCTTTCTCGGCCAAGCCCACGCGAGCGGGAAGGCTCCGCATTCCCACTCGCATGGGCTCTGCGTAATTGCATCTCACTTGACCACCTAATTGCATTGCCATTGACCAGTCGTTTGCATCCGACTTGACCAGTCATTTGCATTCGCGCTGACCAGCCGCTTGCAGTTGATGGGTGTCAGCGGGTGCCACTCAGCGCGAGTGCGTCAGCCAAGCACTGAAGGACTGCAACCGGCCGAGGTTGTGAAAAAACGCGCTGCCGGTGTTGATGCATGCGTTCCTATGCAAATCTACTGACGATCGGCGGCTCCGCTCCGCAGACCTGAAATTTGCGAAGGAACACGATTTTTCGAGTGATTCCGCTTAGGCCTACCGATCGAAAACGTTTTTACACAGCCTCGGTCAAAAGCGGCCATTTGACGTCTACGAAATCAGGAGCGATTCAGATGTTGGCAAACGCGTGATAAAAAAGGGGCTGAGTGAGCCCCTTTTGATGGGGCATGTCTCGTGGTTAGCGAGCTCCCTCCAACTGGACTTCCGGATTGACTACAAAACCAGATATCACTCCCAACGAGGCAACAAACCCTTTGCGATTCATAAAAAACCGCGCTATCTGGTGCTGGTTTTAATCAACTGCGACGTTGATTCCGCTAGCGCCTTGTGGAAGGCCTCCAGTTCCGGGGGCAGTGAGCCCTCATTCGTGGACGCGTGGATGTTTATTACTTCCAGCGCCGCTTTGAGTTCCGGATTGCTATTGAGCACTATCTCGCGGGCCGAGAGATCCTTGAGCAGCTTAAGACACAACTGCTGACCTTGGACCGTGATGCCAACGTAGATCGATATAATTTGCTCATTGGTCTGTACCCGAATGAACCGTACATGCTCGGCGAACGTGTGGAACCTGGGATGGTACATCTCGGTGAATGTAGCCGGGGCCGGGTAGGTCTCCAAGTCACGTTTATCGTCATTGACCCAGACATCGTCAAGCTTGATCTGGTTGCAGTCGAAACAGGCAACCGCCAGGTTCCAAAAGTGGAAGGTGTATTGGACAAAATCTACGCGCGGGAGAATGTGCTCGATAGGTTTAGCATGGGCGATATTGACCAGTGGACGTTGGCAATAGCAGCACAGACTGTTCTGTTCTTTCTCAAGGAATGCGCGCAGGGCTTTGCGGATCAGCGGGCCTGTCACGCCTGATTTTTTATCCTTCTCGTACCTGGTTAACTCAGCCCACAGATCTGTGTTGGAGGCAGGTAATCTTCTTTGGCGCCGTTTGAACTCATCAATTGCCCGAGCATTCTGGGCCGCAAAATGCAACAACGTGTTTTCGCGATGTGCTTTGCGCTCATGGCACTCGTTTTTATACCGCACGAGCACGGATGCCATGGCTTCCTGGGTAAGTTCAGCCATTACGCGGCCTGCTTTCATCACGTAGCATCGAGATCGCTCCGATGGTCTTTTCGACGAGATCAAGATCGCTGGCTTTGCGCTTGTTGTTTACATCAAATCTGTTTTTCTCGATGGTTGCTTTGAATGTTTCGAGTTTTGCGATTGCCTCGTTAGCCTGTCCAACTGAATCGGATTTGTTGGAAGCCGAGATAAGATACGCTACCAGCTTCGCGCAACGCTCGTGCACCTCCCGGTTATGTGGGGTATAGGTCTCAAAACCGTCCATCAGCAGTGTTTCCACTGAATGGCGTTCAGCGATGGGGATTTCAGCCAATCTGCCTATCCTCGACACGTAGCAGACATCGTCGTCCGCAGCGTTGGCGATTAGGATTGGCGAGTGAGTAGCGACTACGAAGGATGCATTCAGGCGACTGCTCAGGAGGCTGAGGATCCGTGGGAGCGTTTGCTGCCAACTGACGTGCAGGCTGATTTCCGGCTCATCGATCAAAAAGGTCGCGTGTTCGGCGTCCGAGGCGATGATTTTGATCAGCAAGCTAAGGATGCTTTGCTCCCCGGAACTGAGATTATCGAAAAGGACAGTACGGTGCCCTTTGCGGATGAAGTTGACTTCATATTTGCTGATCGAGGCTTTATCCCTGTTGAGATACCGCATATCGCCTTCGTTACCCAGGTCGAGCGTATTTTTCCTCGGCTCGCCGAAACGGTCATGACTCAGTTCCGATTTCAAGGTTAGGTAAATTTGCACACCGAATCCGATCAACTCCAGGCATTCGCTCAGCAAACCAATTTTGCGCGGCTGGGACGAAATCATTCCTACTTCTTTCACGATCTGGGTCTTACGCGCACCTTTGTACTCGAAGAAGCGATTGATTGACTTGTCCGTAATTGGGAAGCGGTCAGCGTGAGACATTGGAAGACCAATGCTACGTTTTTGGGCCTCTTCTAGCTGATACACGATATCTCTGAGCAAGAAGCTTTTGCCTTCGCCATTGTTGCCAATGACATAAACACAGCAACGATCTCCGCGCCGCTTCAGCGTCTCTCGAATCATGCTGCTGTTATTAGTCTGCGTTGGCCGAGAGGATTCGCCTGGCGCCGCCTTAAGAAATGCGCGGCTGACCAAACGCGTTTTCGAGATAGTCTTAGGCCGTTTGTCTACGGTGTTGCACAGTCCTGAGATCGGCCTGAAACCTTCGCTGAAATAACTGTTGAGAAAGCGCGAAACGTTGTCGGAAAGATAATCGGTATTACTGTGGGCAAGACGTCCTTGCCACAGGTTATAGATACACCCGGCCAGAAGCATGCGCTCGATACCATCCAGTGGAGGCAACGATTTGTTTGACATGGAAACATCGATGTACAGGGTTTCGCGATGGACGGGGCTGGTATTGATAATGATTGCCGTGCACTGGTCTGAAGTTGTGGGCAAACTACTAAAATTGATGATTGTCTCTACACCGCGGTGTTTGATCATTGCCATCAACTTTTGCCAGATCTCACCGGTTTCTGCGCGGGCCCAGTTTTGAATGAGCACCAATCGACCTTGCACGTGGTTTTTCAGCACCTCCTCAATCGCAAGCGAGAAATTAGTGTAGGGCGCGTCCAACAGCACAGTTGATTGAGGAATTTGACGGTAGTTAATGGACGTAAAGTTAGCTCTAACGTCGATCGCTTCCAGACGGATGCTGATTAGATCACGCTGGCGCTCTGGAATGCCGCCAAACATCAGAAAAGAATCTTTTGAATAGGCACCGAGAAGCCCAAGCGAAAGCTCCCCGGTGTTTGGCATGGCCTCGAATAGAGGGGTCGATAATGTCGATTGCACTGTCCCGACGAATGCAGCGACTAGTTTGGGGTGACGATAGTCGATGCCCAATTCGGATGAAATCGATTTCGCAGCTAAATGGGTGAGCAAGTAGTTGGCGTCATCACTAAATCCGACGATGCGCTGGCTTTCAAACAGAAGCTGGTCGAATGTGTTGCCGGTGATCGAAGCAAGGACAGGGTTCTCAAGCAACAACTTATCGGACAACTCCTGCAACTTATAGGAATTTTTTGCGAATCTTGCGATGAGAATCAGCATTAGCATGAGCCGCGCTTCATCCGGAATATCCGTAAGTTTCATCACCTGTGCTTCAAGCGTTTCGATCTGCTTCTCGGCAGTTATTTCGCGATCGTCATGGTACATGGCGGGTCTTTGGTTCCTGGTCAGTCAAAGGGCAGTCCTTAGCGATGTCTGGCAACTAGCCATCTCGTTGCTATTGGAAAGCTTTGTTCGCACAAACTCAATGAAAATCATTCCTCACTGAATCCCGAGACAGAAGCAAGAGCGTTGGCTTGGTCGATGATGCTCGTGCGACCAAATATAGTTGCGAGTCCTAGTTAGCTTGCGGGTTTCTAACCACATCTTTCAGGCCGCCTCTGGCTTGAAGGAGCCCTTTATCAATCGCCTGCTTTTGGCCGATCTCTGTCGGTCGTCACTGCGGCGCGTTTGGTCAAACGACGTGCTTCGCGAGGCCCGCAAGCTGTATCAGAAGGCCGGTTTTCAGTTGGTCACAGCTTTGGAAAAGACCTCGTCAGCCAGACTTGGCACAGGACCTCTAGTGGCGTCTAGTCATTGACCACCCTGGAGTGACATGCTTGCCCCCAGCTACGCCATCCATCAGCACAACGGAGTGTAAGTGAGCATGGAGAAAGTACAGTTGTTGTTGGATCAGGCCGGCGGCCTGGTGAGGGAGGCGAAGACCAAGCTCGCAGCAAGCGGTGAGCTGTTCAACCTCTTCAGCATCACCCGAATCGAGCGGGCCGAGGTCAACACTCATTCGGCGATGATCGCAGAACTATTAAGCCCCGAGGGCCGTCACGGTCAAGGCGTGCACTTCCTCGAACTGTTCTTGTCGACAATGGGGTTTGCGCATGAATGCAGCCTCAGCGAGGCTAGGGTGCAAAAGGAGCAGACGTTCGCGGGGTATGGTCGTGTTGATGTGGTGATTCACCTGAGGGATCACCTCATCCTTATTGAAAACAAGATCGACGCCCTCGACGGCAACCAACAACTGAAGCGTTATGACGATATTGGCAAGGCCTCAGGCAAGAATTGGCAGTTGTGGTACCTGACAAAGAAAGGCACGGAGGCGCACGCAACCAGTCATTGCGACGCGAGCTACCGTCGACTGTCGTACCGGGAGCACATCCTCGACTGGCTTGAGCGGTGCGAGAAAAAACAATTGGGTCAGCGGGCGCATTCTCGTACCAGAGTAAAACGTGAAGGTCTGCTTTTGGTCGATTCTGTTGAAAAAGTCGGGTTTCTCAGGATGCCGCAGGATGGGTAGGTAAAAGCGCCTCTTCAGCACGCTTCTTCGTGAAATCTCAGCCTGAAAGGCTCTGCGGACATTCAGGATTTCAATCTCCGACGCGTACTTTTCTGCCTTAAAAACCATGGCCGATTTTTTCAACACAATCGGCCGTTCTCCGCCAGTCGTCACTACGGCGTGTGCTGGTCAGGTCGAATGCAATTGAATGGTCAGTGACGATGTAAATGGGTGGCCAAGTCCATGCAATTACGCAGGCTCATATTAAATCCCGATGAACGACTACCCCGGCCATGGAAAGCCACCGGCCTCCTAGGTCTTCCAGCGCTACCGATTGGCGCAACAGCCACCCCCAAAATACGGTTGACCGCGAGCAGAACGAGCGCTAAACCAGAACTGTACCAGCGCTGTCCTCGACAGCACCCAGGTAGCCAGAACCTTTGAGGCTACGCCACATCGTGGTGGTTCTCCCCAAGTGCGATTAGCGTCCGGCGGCTCGCACGCTCACAGTGATGTGATGGATGCCTACTTCTACCAGAGTGCCACTGCGGCAACTCATACCCCTTTATAGCTGCCCTGCAGCAACCTATCCGCTTGGCCATTTCCTTGCGCCAACCTGTTGCCCGTCTCTTTGCCCCCTAAAGAGACGGGCGCTCCTAACACTGCTGCAGCCCTGCTCACACGGGCCTTTGCGGCTTTCCCCCTCGTGACAATCGGCGTGACAAACACCGAATGCTCACTCGCCACAGCGATGCCGATGATGGTGCCGCAACCCAAGGAATGGACTGCACCTGACTGACAGTCAGGCATGCCCCAGTCATCGCCTCACTGCCTTCACCTGACTCAGGATCTCGCGGCCGGTCTCGTCAGCCAGTGCAGCCTCCACCCGCCCACTTCTTCGGAAGTGTTCAGGAAGCCAGATCATGAGATGCCCAAGCTCCCGGTCGTAAGGAGCCGTCAGTCCCGCGTGAGAGGACAACCCTCACAGGTCGCAGGGGCCTTGATCCCTGATAACACTCAACAACCGTGGCGGGATGAGTGAGGACGAAGTCGATAATCTGAGGAGAATAGCGATGCAACTGTGCGAAGCGTTCGAGCCACCACAACCATTGCTGGAATACCAGCAGGTGCCACTGCCCTACCCCGTCGAAGCACTGGGAGAACTGTTGGGCCCTACGGTCCAACGACTGGCCGAAGTGATCGGCGTGCCCTGCGCCATGGCAGCGCAATCGGTGCTGGCTACCACTGCCTTGGTGAGCCAGGGTCATGCCAATGTCCGACTCGACGGTCGAACTTATCCGCTGTCCCTCTACCTCCTGACGGTGGCGTCCTCGGGTGATCGCAAAAGCGCGGTGGATCAACTGGCATTGAAAGCGGCGCGCGACTGGGAACGACAGCAGTGGACCCTGTATGCGGAAAAGCTCAAAGCCTATCGCGCCACTACCAGCATCATGGCCAAACCCAAAACCTCAAAGAAACGCGCGGAGGAGGAAGGCGGTGAGTTATCCGAACCGGTACCGCCAAGACTGATCATTGCCGAGCCCACCATCGAGGCCCTGGTCAAAAGCCTGTGCCATGGCTTGCCCAGCATGGGCTTGTTCAATGATGAAGGGGGCCAGTTTCTGGGCAGCAGCACCATGAGTAAAGAGAACCTGCTCAAGGCGATCACCACCTTGTCGACACTCTGGGATGGCAGCCCGATCGACCGGGCGCGCTCCATGGCAGGGGAAAGCTTACGTGCCTATGATCGCCGCCTCAGCCTGCACCTGATGCTGCAGCCCTACCTGGCCAACCAGCTGTTCAAAGACCCGGTGATCAATGGCCAAGGCATCCTCGGTCGTTGCCTGATTAGTTGGCCCGAGCGCCTGGTCGGCCAGCGGCTTTACAAGGCGATCGACCTGAGCCGGGATGCCAAAGTCCAGCATTACCAAAAGCGGATCACCGCCCTGCTGCAACAGCCCTGGTCGCTTCACAGGGATGGCTCACTCAATCCCACCACCCTGGAGCTGACTGCCCGTGCCCGTTGGGCCTGGATTGATATTCACGACACCATCGAATGTCAGTCTGGGGAGTTCGGCGAACTGGCCGGCATCCAGCCTGTCGCGGGCAAAGCGGCGGCGAATGTACTGCGTATCGCGGGCGTGCTGGCCATGGTGGAAGAGGCCAGTTCGTTGGAGGAGGCACACATCCAGCGCGCCTCCACGCTGATGGATTACTACCTGGCCGAGATCCAGCGCTTGACCGAACAGGAGCCGGTCAATAACCGACGCGAAGAGGCGGATCGACTGCTGCGCTGGTTGGTGCAGAAAGACTGGACCCACTTCACCATCCGCGACGTCAATCGCAACGGTCCTCGTTTTGCCCGCAAGAGCGCGAGCCATACCGCCTCTTTATTGGTCGTGCTGATCACTCATCGCTGGCTGAGCAGCCGTGATGGAAAAACTTTCGAGGTCCACCATGTTTCGCCTCAATGACGCGGTGCGCCGCTATCAGGCGCAACATCAATCGCAACCAGCATCGCGGCGTGTCGCCGCCACTGTAGCCACCCTGTCGCCACGTGCCAGGCCAGAAACGACGCAGGTTGTCGCCACTGTCGCCGCTGTCGCCACACCACACCTGGAGCCTGCCCACCTCGCCCTGCTGATCGAGCAACTGCGTGAGGAAGGAGCACTACTGCAACATCAGGAGAACGCCCTCCTGATCCGCCCGACACACTGGCAGCAGGTGGACCGGCTCAGCCCTCACTGGAAAGCCCTGCTGCTCTTTCTGCAAACAAACGAACACGGTGATGACGATGGCTCTGGTCGGTCGGCGTGATGGTCGCAACTTTGGCTATGGCCGCCAGCTGAGCTACGCCGGCCCGCAAGCTCTCAAGGATTTGTTTGCCGGTGGCCACTTCGCCACGGTTAAAGCGCATAGCGATCGCTGGCAAGCGTTCGTGCGTTGGTGTCGGTCAGAAGACGGCCCCGGTTACAACGATGCGCGTCAGATCGATCGACAGACGCTGCAAGACTATGCCGCGTATCTGCGCCAGCAGATCCAGCAAGGTGAACTCTGCATCGCTACCGCGCAGAACCGCCTGAGCAGCGTCAACCGCACCCTCGCGGCGCTGCGCGGTGATCAGGACGTGAGGATCGCCAGCCCGAGTCAGGCGTTGGGACAGAAGCGTTCGACCGTACGCACCCGCGCGCCAGATGGCCAAGACCACCAACAGGTGCGGCGAGTGATTGAGGCGCTTGTCGAACAGCAACACGAGCGGTTGGCAGCGATTGTCCTTTTGGCCCGAACAACCGGTATGCGCCTGCGCGAAGCGATCCTGGCTGACCTGCCACGACTGCAACGCGAAGCCGAACACTTAGGCCGCATCAACATCCAGGACGGCACCAAAGGCGGCCGTTCAGGGGCATCAGCGCCGCGATGGATCGAGGCTAATAAAGCAGTGAAAGCGACGCTGCAGTTGGCTCGTCAGGCATCGCCGCCCGGCAGCCGCAACTTGCTGGCCCAAGACGAAAGCTACGCCGCGCTCCTGCAACGGACAGTGCTTCCCGCCCGCGAAACGCTACATGAACACGGGCTGAAGGGTTTTCATGAACTGCGCGCAGCCTACGCCTGCGAGCGTTACGAACAGCTCACTGGCCACGCCGCACCGATCAATGGCGGCCACTGCTATCGCATTGACCGCGACCTTGATCAACAGGCACGCCAACAAATCAGCCTTGAGCTCGGGCATAACCGGATTGATGTAGTGTCGGCCTACATTGGAGGCAGAGCATGACCAAACCCTTCAATATGGCGCTGTTCCTGAGTGGCGTACTGACCGGATCGAAGGCCACGCAGCAACGTCACCTACGCCAAGCACGAGTCATGCAAGCGGCCATTCAACAGCGATGGCAGCGAGATAATCCTTGGACCTGGCAGCTCAAGCATGTGCGCTGGTTTCTCAATCAGCACCTGAAAGACCATTCCGACGCCACCCAATATTACTATCGACTCACCGCTCTACTGATCTGGAAGCGATTAGGGAATGACGGAGAAATGCTGATCTAACGCTCGAATCATGGATAGGCAACCCTCCAGGCTCGCTTGTCCACCTTCATCTATCTCAGCGTGGACATTCTCTTGCTGAATGAACCTGCTCGAAGCACACCGCCGCAATGGCAAAAAACGGCCAGTAGAGAAGGACGGGCATCAAGGCACGCGTCGTAAGCTACGAGGTGTCCAAGGTGCTCAATTTTCGCGCCAGCAATTGAGTGCTTTTGAGATTGGCCTCAGGGTGCTAATTCTGTTGATCGCTTGGATGAATGGCAGCCAGCTTGAAAGGTTGCTTTCGGATCGATTCTGTTGAAAAAGTCGGTCTGCACAAACTGCCTGACCATTGACGGGTGAAAACGCCTTTTTTGCACGCTGCTACGTGAAATCCGCGCCTGGAAGCCTCTGCCAAAAGTAAATATTTCAATCTCGGACGCGTACTTTTCCGACGCGCAAACCATGCCCGACTTATTCAACAGAATCGGATCAGAAGCAGACTGAGAATCCATAGTGACTGGCCGACTGTCAATCAATCTGGTCTAGGCCAGTTCCAGCCGCTCTGTCTACAGGTATGCTACTAACAGAGCAGGACAATCGACCGGGCCCCGACTGAGCTTCGGCCAACTCAATGCAGTTTGTGAAGGACGATATGGCAGGGAAAAAGACAGACTCCTCGAAGCAGCGCCCCCCAAAACCGGCGATTAATGAAGCAGATTTCCAAGCATCTATTATCACCCGTCTTCGCGAGGCGTTGCCTTTACTGCCATCAGATATTCGTGCGGAGCGATACCTACACCTGAAGCTGGGGCATCATGAAGTCACAGTGAATGGTCTCAGTGAACAGAAAAAAGGCCTTAAAGGGAGATCTGATGTAGTTGTCTTCCGAGATGACAAGCCGCTGTTATTGGCTGAGCTGAAAGCTCCCAATGTACCGATCACCGACGAGGACGTAGCTCAAGGGCTTTCCTACGCTCGCCTACATCAACCGATGGTTCCGTTGGTGTTGGTGACAAATGGAGACCAGGAGAGCACTCGGCTGGTCCTGACTTATGACGGATCGTTGCTGTCACATGATCGCACTGATTCAGATGGTCTTAACAAGATCCTTTCCGCTGCATCTGCTTTGGCAGCCAGTTCAGTAGACAGCGCTATTCGAGGCTTGCTGGGAAGCGAACCGGCAGTATGGAAAGAAATAATAAACAAATGGAATCTGGAAGAAATCAGTAGACGCAAAGGAGCGTTGGGTGATTTCCGTCGTGCAATTGCTGAGAATTTTCAGATTCCGCGCGAAGCTGTTGGTGTAGTCAACGGTATGCTCAACAAGGGAGCAAAGGTTGTCGTTCTGCATGGGCCTCCACTTTCGGGGGTGACTTGCGCCATGGCTCAAATGGTGGAGGCGCTCACATTTGCTGGCTGCATCTACATCGATAGTAGAAACGCCGGAGATATTCTGCAGTTTATCGCCGGCCGCCTTAGCCGCGAGTTATCCATAGGAATTTCCAGAGACGACGTGAGGCAATGGCTTATCACTGGCCAGTCTCTATCTGGATTGACGCTGCTAATTGATAGTGCCCCCTCCAGCGGGCTTGAGGAATTGCTTCAACTGGCAGAAGCCAATTCGCTACATCTAGTATTTGGCATGGATAGCTGGAGCTTTGAGTCCCTACGCATGCTGCCTGGGCGAGCCGAAGAAACCACTCTAGGTCGTTTGGCCGAAGAAGTGGTGCTAACAGAGTTATCGGCAGGTGAATTCGAAATCGCTTGCAAACTCCTGTTTAACTCATCCAATGCGGTCTTTCTACCCGGCGCTGAGCTTGTTCCCGACTTGCGCAGTCCTCGTCATCTGCGAATCGTGGCCTCGCAGGTTCCGCCAAATGCCCCCCGCCAGATACGTAAAACAGAGTCTGGAGATGAGTACATAACCAGCAACGCTCTCCCCCCGATACCTGGCGTAAAGATGCTGGAAAGAGCAAGCATGCTTTTTGGTGCCGATGCAAAACTGAAGCATGACTTGTCGCGGCTGGCATCCGCATTCCTGACTGATGTTGAAGAGAACGGTTCAGACAAGAATCGTATGGTGGAAACCTATGGCGTGCCCTCAGTCGATCCCGATATTTTGGAGCGAGCCCTTGGGGAGCAACGAATTGAGCGACTTTCCAAGCAAGGCATGATTCATTGGTCCGATACGCGAACACTGGGCCCTAGACTGGTGCTGCGCTTTCCAGAACTCTTGGCACATCACGTGTCTTTACACTGGACAACTGCGTTGCGTAGCGCAGATGATGAAATGATTTTGGTAGTACTCAATCGGATTCTTCAGCATTCGCATATTGTGCCCTATGGTGACCTCTGCGCTGCTGCCGCGATAATCCGTATCGACAATGACCAACGTCTCGCCTTGATATTTGAAGCTCTCACTGAGTACCTACCAGAAGAGTCTTGGCTGAGAGAAGGCGCAGTGATCGAACTGTTGGCCAAGGATAAAAAGGGTATTCGCCTTCATTTCGGAGAGGGTATGAATGAACGAATCCCTGGGGATATGCAACCATGGCTTGTTCTGAGCCATCTTTCCGCATTTCCCGCGGACTTTGGTGACGATGGCGCGTCAGTGAACATGAAAATTTTTGCCAAACTCGGCAACCATGAAGATCTTATCTACAGGCCGTCGCCAAGCAACTTCGCTGAGTTTCCTGGCCTACACTCCCATGAGGTTCCCGGCATTGGCTCGCTATTATGTCCGTCAAGCGGAATTGTCGAGCCCATAATGCAAGCGATGTACTCCCATGCATCATGGCGTCCGAAAGAGTTCGAGCAGCTTGTAGGGTATGCGTTAGATGAAGAGCTGGTCTTCCTCGCCTGGCGCTTGAAGACAGTGGCGTCAATCGTAAAAACTTCTACAGACTCGCAAATTAGTGACGTTGCATTCCGTATGGATCAGATCCTCGGTGAATGGTGGAACAGGATGATTAACACCTCGATACCGAAGGAGGAAGCGCTTCCCGACAAGTCCTGATTTGGCTAAGCGCCCGAACCACACTGAAACGGAGCCATCCGCTCGCCCTCTGGATAAACCTCCAACGAAAACAATAGATGGAGGCGCTTGGTCGCCTCCCACCCATCATCTAGATCGGAAAGCCAATTACCTACATGTTTTTCAGAACCCCAAATAAAAACGGCACGGCTATTTATGCAAACCTCCGAAATAGCAAAGTGCGCGAACAGTTATAACATTAAATACAATCGAATTCAGAGCCCCTTCATGACAAACCCACCCAAGCGGCATCACTTTGTTCCAGAGTTCTATCAGAAAGGATTTTGCTCCGACGAAGGAAACCTCTATGCTTACAAAAAAACCTTTGGTGGGCTAAAAGAGTGGAGCCCAGCGCAAATCTTGTACAAAGATAATTTGCATACAATAACGCTAGGAAAAGAGAAAACACTAGCTATTGAAACTTTTTACTCCCAGATCGAGGGACAATTTTCAAAATACATAGACCTACTAAAAAACAATATAAATAGCTCTAACTTTGCAGTCACACTTAGCCAAGATGATAATTTTTTCAGAATTGCAAAACTCATCATTGCAATCCAATTTTGGCGAACACCCTGTAAAAAAAACCTTGCTATGGAGTACTCTACTAGGCTCTTAGAGCTTTATGATCGCTCGGAAACCGAGATCAAAGAGCTGCTTGGCTTCGACCGAAAATTCATTAAATTCATGAGTAAGCGTGCCCAAAAAGATGACTCAATAAAAGTGATTCAGTTTTTATTATTGCCACTATTATCGTTTGATCTATCCAAAATCGCGCTTAATTTCAAATTATATGTAGCCCCTCAAAGCAGAATGTTTTTCTCTTCTGACAGACCTGTCATATACGACAATCTTGAAAAACTTTTTTCTTTTCAATCATTTTGTTTTCCGTTTTCAAAAGAGCTTCTACTACTTGGCTCGGACAAAGATATAGAAAAAATCAATATTGACGCTATTAATGAACTAATTGAGAAAAAAGCAGTAGAAGTTGTTATTTCAGGTTCCAAAACGCAGCTCGAAGAATTGAAAGCAAAAAGAAAGAGCAGTACCCATCTTGTTTGATCGTAGGCCATTTTACGATTCAGACGAAGGACAGCTTATCGTGCCGTAGTCACGAGGCGCGGCAAACGGGCGGCGGCGATCATGAGTTTGATCCAGTCGGCACGCATGAATGGGCACGACCCGTATGCCTCTCTCAAAGATGTGCTATCGCGGCTGCCGAAGCAGCGAGCAAGTGAGATCGAGCAACTGCTGCCGCATCAGTGGGTGCCGGCCTGACTTACGCAAGGTGAGTTGGCCGTATGCTTACTCTCGTCGGGTAAAGCCTTGCGATCAAAGCTCTTCAGCTGCAAATGCCCCGGCTGAGCGTGCTAATCTCAAAACCAAGCTTAATTTCCACCCTTATGGGTAGTGGAGATGAAGACCCTAAAAGCAGCTCACGTGACCGTCAGGTGGACGCTGTCTATGCGGCTGACCGTCAGATGCTTGAAATAGCCGCCGCCCGTGCCAAAGCCGAACTTCGTGGCAACTTTGGTTCAATCGTCCGCCCACAACGATTTTCTGCGTTACGCAACTGATGCCCGAATCGGTAAACGAAAAGTGGCGCCTTAGCAGAGGCTTGAGCCGTGTGCTAGGAAACTCACATGCACGGTTCTCAAGGGTTAGGCGCTGGCAACCGCGTCTGACTACCTGACAACCAGATACAACCTTGGGCGCTCGGTAAGCGGTCGGGCATCCCGTGTTGCGTAACGAAGCCGGTGGCCAACGATGCGGCAACAACTCTCCGATTTCACTCGCCCTTTGCGTCGGCAGGCGAGTGAGGACGTCCTTCAAATAAGCATGTGCATCATGCCCGTTGAGCTTGGCCGACTGGATCAGGCTCATCAGCGCCGATGCACGTTGATCGCTGCGTAGCGAGCCGGGCCAAAGGGAGTTTCACCTCTCGGCTGCTCACAGAACCGTACGTGACAATCTCCCGTCACATGGCTCTTGATCACACATTCGATGCCCGTAGCAGATACCAATGTGCGAACCGCTCCGTGAGTGCCCGGTAAACACGCCTTACCAATGAATATCAGAAGCTTCGCAGCAAGGTTGCGAATGAGTTTCTGTGGTTCTCAGTCACGGCAGACTACATTAAGCCACCGTGACTTGGCCGTTCATCAGCATGGGCAACAGCCAGTCGCGAAGCTGGGTGAGTTGCTGGTTTTCCTGTTCGAGCAAATCTTGCCGCCGAAAAAACGGCTCTACACGCTTAGTGAATTCCTCGACAGGACTCCGCTCTGGCCGCGTGATTTTCACTGTTTTCAAGACAGCCCCAGATACCTCTTTGAAGGTTGATCCAGATGCGTACTGAGTAATGGCTTTCAAGGAGTTCATGACGGTGTAGTAAATGAATGCGGAAGAGTAGCCATTGCTGGGAATAAAAGATTTGAAGCCCTGATTTGTGGTCAGCTCAGCTCGGGCGATAGCCATATAACCAATAGGTGCACGGGAACTGAGCAAAACTGTTCCTGGAGGGTATTTTTTCAGCGATGCGTCCTTAATTCCATTGAAGGAAACGTCTTGTGCGCCTCGGGTGATGAACTTGTTGCCCTGATTATCGGACAGGTCGTTAGGAGTGATCCACGGCGTACCATTGGTAGTGAAGTTATCCGGCTTTTTCGTTGACGGCGTGCTACCGCCGACAATCTGTCCGAGATCATTCAAGGTGCCATCCATCCAGCCCTCGGGGATCGCGCGCTTCAGGGTGGCGTTATAGCTCATCTTGCCGCCAGAGGACTTGTAGGGTTTGCCATCGGCATCAGGGAAGTCGAACTGCACGAACCAGTAGTCGTACAGCGTCTTAGCCATCATCTCCAGTTCGGCGTTGATACGATTGTTGCAGTCGATCTTGGCATCCAAAGCGGAAAGGACGGCGGCGATTCTTCTTTGTTCAGGCGGTTTGGGAACAGTAATTTTTATTGGGTAGACATAATTTCGATTCAGGGAAGGCTGCGCGCTACCTGAATTCAGCTTGCTAAAGTCAATGTTCTTCAGGAGGTAATAAGCAAAATACGGATCATTGCCCTTGAAGTCCGTAACGAACATTGCGGTGTTGTGCGGCCAGAAGTCTTCCTTTGAAAAGTACACCTGACCAAATGATCCCCCGCATCGACCCACAACAATGCCCGGCGCTGACGCAAGCGCTTTATTGTGAAAGCCATTCTGACCGGCGGCACCCACTACGGGAATATTGCCAACTTCTCGTTCATCTCCAGTTAGATCATATCCCCGCTGCAGCGATAAAAAATGACCAATGGTCATTGGTTGCCAATTATTCATATCGCAACCCCGCCAATTTTTTTCGGATATCCTGTTCCAGCCCGGCTGATTCGTTGAACAATTTATCCAAATTGTGAGTAAATCCATGCAACTTTGCGGCGAACTGTGCAGGCGTCAGGTCGACGTATTCGATCTTCACCTCAAAATACTGCCCGGCACTCAGGCTGTAATTTTTGGCGCTAATATCGTCATAACTCACCACTACCGAGAAATGCTCCACCGCTTGCTTGCCATTGAAGGCGGCAATGATCCGGTCTTCCTCGGCGTCTGAGAGCAAGGTTTTTTGGTTCTTGCCGTCCTTGACCTTGGTGCCGAGGCCGGATGCGTCGATTAGAACCACATTTTCTTTGTTGGCGGCATCAATGAACAGGATGGATACGTTGGTTCCGGTCGTAGCGAAGATGTTGCTGGGCATTGAGACTACGCCTGCCAGCATTCTGTTATCCACCAGGTGCTGCCTGATAGCTTTGTCGATACCGCTTTGCGCGGTGATAAAGCCGCTGGGGACTACCACAGCCGCTTTACCGCCGGGTTTAAGTGAATGGATGATGTGCTGCAGGAACAGCTGGTAGATGGCCATTTTGTCGACGGCCTGCTTGGGAATGCTCGGCACTCCGGCGAAGAAGCGTTCCAGATGCTCCTTGCTGTCCAGTTCGTTACGGAAATCGCTGAAATCCATCTTGAACGGTGGATTACTGACGATATAGTCGAATTTTTTAAGCGCCTTGCCCTCCCGATGGTAGGGGTGGAGCATGGTGTTGCCCTGGATAATGTTAGGGATGGAGTGCACCAGGTTGTTGAGAATCAGGTTCAGGCGCAACAGGCTGGAGGACTTTTGTGAGATGTCCTGCGAATAGATGCTGCAACGCTGCTCCCCGATGGCGTGGGCGATGTTCATCAACAGGGTGCCGGAGCCGGCGGAGGGGTCATAGCAGCTCACGTTCCTGATTTTGCCGCGCGCAGTCTCCGGCACCAGGATGGCCGCCATGATCTTGGCCACGGCGTGCGGGGTGTAATACTCGGCGTATTTGCCACCACTGTCCTTGTTGTAATCCTTGATCAGGTATTCGAAAAGCGCTGCGTAGAAGTCGTACTTCTGGGTGAAGATGCGCTCAAAGCTGAACTCCACCAGTTTGTTGATCAGTGCGCGGCAAAAGTTGTCGCGCTTGGACGGATCGGAGATGAATTCGCTGACTCGATCAAAAAGCCTGATCTTCTCGCCGCCGTCGGTTTTCACTGCAAAGATATCGTTATTGGTAAAGGCAATATCTTGCAGAGTGTCGTCAAACAGCTTGGCAAACTCGGGAGCATTCTGCCGACCGAACAGATGGGCTAGAAAGTGTTCAGGCTTCAGGCGGGCCGTATCCGGACCCATCTGCAGTTGCAGCATCTCCAACTCATCAATGCTAAGACTAGCCATAGCCTGCTCCCAAGTGAGGGCCTGGCCTAGCTCGGGGCGGATTCTCTTGGCTTCGAAGGTGAATTTATCGTTGAGAAACTTATAGAGAAAGACCTGGGTGATGATCTTGAATTCGTTGCCATCGTTGCCCAGGCCATAGGCAGCGCAGATGCCCTTGAGACTGTCGATCAGTTGGCGGGTGCGTTGCTCAAACTCTTGCGTTACCACGTACGTGTTCCTGTTCGAGTGCCGGAGGCAAATTCATTGATGTATTCGGCCACCACCAACTGGTTAATGGCGCGGGAAGCGTCTGGAGTGAGCTGGATTCTCTGGCGAATTTGGAACTCGCCAATTACAAGCGGCATCATCATCCCTTCGAAGTAGCTTTCGTTATTCACTAACTGGGTGTTCTGCAGTACCTGCTCGTCGGCGGCCTGTTTGACACCGGAGAGTGCCTCAAACAGGCGGCGTTCGGTTTGGGTGAGACCGCCGCGCTCTTGCAGACGTTTGTGGATGCGGGTGTATTTCGCGTCACCCTGGTACTTGGCGCGCAGCTGATTATTCTGCCGATTGAGTTCTTTGACCTGATCGTGAATCGCGTTGAGCGCGCCGATGTTGGCAGTCATTTCGTCTTGGGTGACTTCGTTGAGTTTCTTTTTCTTGAACAGTCGCTCCAGTTCTTCCCTGAGAGTAATGAACTTGGGGTCTTGCTGGTCGAAGTTATCAGCCAAGGCCTCGCGGGTCTGGCGCAGAGTGTTCTTGAGCTTGTCAGCCAGTACCAGCTCTTCTTCTCGGACCTTTCTGAACATGAACAGCACGTCTTCCAATGCGACGTTGAGCAGGTTACCGGTATCGGTGCTGGATTCGATACTCTCTTTCAGGTTGAGCAGGTCAAGGTGGTTGCAGGTTTCGCGGTAGAGCTGGTTTAGCTTCTGAAAATCAAGCTGTTGCAGGAGCGTGTAGTCACCCTGTAGACGAATTAGGTTGTAGAGGCTGCGGGCGTCGGCCAGGGCCTTCTTGAGCGCCAGCACCGTGGCGCGATCTTGAATTTGGGTGATTTGCCGTGAAAACTCTTCGGCGTTTTCGACGTTGAAACTGAATAGGATGTCCTTGATCGCTTCGATTTCCTCGGCGATTTCTTCAGCAGATTTGAACAAATTGGAGTAGTGCTCGACCTCGTCGCCTAGCTCGGCCTGAAGCTCGTCGAAATAGGCCTTGTTGGTGGCGTCGAACTCCTTACGGATATCGGCGAAATCGACCACATAGCCGTAACGGAAATCCTTGTAGGTACGATTGACGCGGGTGAGTGCCTGTAACAGGTTGTGCGAACGAATCACCCGACCGAGGTAAAGCTTTTTTAGGCGCTTGGCATCGAAGCCGGTGAGCAGCATGTTGTAGACGAACAGCAAGTCGATCTTGCCCGCCTTGAAGTCTTCCACCCATTGCTTGCGCTCTTCCTTACTGCCTATGTCGTGCAGGATCAGAGCGGCAGACTTGACGCGATTTTCCTGTAGGCTACGGGCGACGTAGCTGCCTCGCTGCTCGGCGGCGATCAAGACTTGAGAGGAGTTCTGGAGCTTGGGGGTAGGCTGGCCCTGCCTGGCATGAGCGTCGTTGAATATCTCGAACATCTGCCGGGCCTGCTCGGCGCTGTCGCAGATCACCATACCGCCGATGCTGGCGTCGGCCAGCGCACCGCGGCTCTTTTCGAAATCACGCACGATGTATTCGAGCATAGGCTCGACGAACTTTGGGTGGGAGTAGACAAGCTTGCGGTCAATGTCACCCTGTTGCAGTTCGACAGCGGCCAGCGCCTCCTGAAGGACCAGCTTGTAGTTGGTGGCAATTTCTTCACGGATCAGTCGCAGGGTGTAGCCGTCGGCGATGGATGCGTTGTAGTAGTACTTGTGGATGTAGTCACCGAACAAAGCCCGGGAGTTACGATCGTCACCTAACAATGGGGTGCCGGTAAGACCAATCTTGATGGCATTACGGTCTGACTGGCTGAGGTTGGCGAGAAAACTGCCCTGCGGGTTGTAACTGCGATGCACCTCATCAAGGAAGTAAACACGCTGGATGTTGACGTCGTAATCCTCAGTACGCACCACGTCCGGGTCATCCTGGAACTTCTGGATGTTGACCACGGTGATCTCTGACCTGCCGCTGTGGTTGTGCAGCACCTGGGTGGCCTTGATGTCGCGAGCGAAGGCTTCACGAGTGTCAATGCTGTGTACAATCAGCCCCCTACCAACAAATTCGCGTTGGGCCTGGGTGAGCAGATCGAGCCGATCGACGATGAAATAGAACTTGGGGATGATGCCTTTGCGCTGGAAGTAGTCCGTCAGAAAGCGAGCATTGTAATAGGCAAGCGCGGTTTTACCGCTGCCCTGGGTGTGCCAGATGATGCCTTTGCGTACGCCAGCATCGAGTTTCTTCTCAATTGCCTTAGTGGCGAAAAGCTGCGGGTAGCGCATGACGTGCTTTTGCAGCCCATCAGCCTCGTTGACATAGACAAGTGCAAAACGCAGTAGAAACGCCAGCCGTTGTCGGCTGAACAATGACGTGCATATGCGGTTGGTCGGTGCATCAGGATCTTTGTTACTGAGAAATTCAGGGCTGTGCTTGATGACGTTGAGATTGTTGTCGCGCAGAACCGCGTTCTCGACGTCGTCATTTTCGGCAACCAGCAGCTTGGCCAGATTCAATGCTTCCTCTTCACGGAAGTAGTTGAAGATTGGCAAATCATACGAAGGGCTGGCATAGAAGGCACCTTCGATTGGCTGCGGCGAGCCGTCTTCATACTCCATGTTGTTGGAGAAGACCATCAACTGCGTGATGTTGATGAAACGACGGAAGCGCTGATTGCGACAGCGCATGATGATGCGGTTGCGTTCAGCCAACACGCCTTCGCGGTTGTTGGGCTTCTTGACCTCAATGAAGGCCAGCGGCATGCCATTGATAAGCAGGGTGATGTCGGGCCGGAACTCATCATCACCATTTCGGCATGGCAGCTCGGTCACAACGTGGAAACTGTTGTTGTCGAAATTCTCGAAGTCGATCAGGCGGATGCCAGAGCGCTCGGTGAGCTTGTCGTAGAAAGCCTTGCCGAGGTCTTCGTTGTCCAGCAAGAGCTTGACTTCCGCCAGCAGGCGGTCGATGTCATCGGTTTCCACGCCAGGGTTGATCCTGGCCAGCGAAGAACAAAAAAGCGCCGGAAAGATATTGGTTTGCTGATCCCAGGAAGCACCCTTCAGGGATAGGTAGCTGTAACCCAGGCGAACCAGGTGCAAGATGCAGGGAATCTTGACGCGCGAATCTTCACTGAAAACCATCAGGTGTGCTCATCCTTAATGCAATACGCTAGTTATGTTGCGCCACGGTGTCAGAGGCATCATCCGCGCCACCAGCCCGGACCCATTCATCCACCTCGGAGAGCTGGAATTTCCAGAGTCTGCCAATGCGATGAGCCGGTATGCCCCGCCGCTCACGCCAGCGATAGACCGTATCTTTGGCAACCCCCAAATGGAGGGCGACCTGCTCAGCAGTGACCCAAGGCTCGGTACTCATAGCTCAGCCTAACACTCTCATAGTCGTTTTAAATCGGCTGAAGTCTACCAGTGCGAGCTGCACTCGCACAGGCCTGAAACTGGCCCTTATAGCCACCAACGCCAAGTACTAGGGGGAGACCACACAAGACGACCGCTACAGATGCTCACCCACCATACTTTGATTGGAAAGCGGGAGGAATTAGGCTGTTGGATTGGTGACCTCGGCTGGCTCGCCTCGCCTTAAGCGGTGACGGGAGCAAGCCGGGCGGCCTAGATCACTTCTACACCGGAAAAACTCGGCGAGGGATGTCGGTGTATTGGGAGGTATTCTTCGTCCATCGAAGAGCGGCATATCCAGCGATTAGACGATGGCCGACCCATCGCGGATCTACCGTTGGCGGCATTCCAATCTGGTTAGCCAAGAGCAGCCGTCCCATTAAGTCTATGAGCTCTTCGGAGTTGATGAACCTACCCCCGTAACCATGATATGACCGACCGCTTTTGAACCATGCAAATCCTTCGAAATCCTCATCGAGGAACGGCCTGAGTTTGGAAAGGTGAGCCACTGCCGCCGTTGACAGATCAATCATTGGAATATGCTTGATTTCGCCATTCAGCATTTTTACTCTGGAATGAATCGCTACCTCCGCTCCTGCCGGACAGCTTTTTATTAACCTCTCCATATAAATCAAGTCCAAAAAATTCTCTACCCCAACGGTCACCACATGCCTTGTATCGGTCAATGATTGAGGTAGGTAGTGATAGAAGCTTAACTCTACCGCCTCAACTGGCTGGGCATTTAAGACAACCATAGCCGCCACATGCCAGTAGGGATGTTCCTTGGAGCGTAATATCACAATTTGATTCCAGACAGAGTTTGATAGGTATCAATCGAGAAGTCATCTGTCATACCGGAAATGAAATCAGTAACCAGATGAGCCCTCAGCACCCATTCTTTTACATGGAAGCTTTCGTCTCTAGAGAGCCTGGCCAGATCATCGCGATAAGCCTGAATATATCTTTTTGGAAAGAGTGATAACAATTTAGATTCGATAACAATCTTATGACCTTGCTCATCTTTCTTTTGACCATCCAAAGCCAGAGCAAAACGCTCCTCACCAATTTTAAGGAGGCACGAGAATTGCTCAAGCAAGCCAGATATTGCCTTATAGCCAGCCAGCTCAATTTTCTGGACGCTCTCGTGGCAGTAGACCCGGTCCCGGCAATAATCTTTCAACAGCTCGAGAATCTTTCCGTAAGCCGACTCCGCAGAAATTAACGAAGACATCGCCCCGCTCAGCACCTCGTCATGATGGATGATGTACTGTTCCGCAGCATGATTAACCAACGCCCGATTCAGGTTTGTGCGAAAATCCGTGAACGTATATGGCTTCCCATCTGGTTTCTCACCATTGGCGGCGTTAGTAAGCGCCGCTGTGATGATACTTGAGAACTCTAATTTATCGTAACCAGCACTCCGCCATTGGCTGTCGATATCAGACAATGCAGAAGACTGGTTCAATAACCCCTTTTCAATCGAGTCTTCGAGATCACTGATACAGTAAGCGATATCATCAGCAGCCTCCATGATATATGCAAGAGGATACCGCTGCGGGATATTGTAGCCGAACTCTCGCCACACACTCTCGACGATGTCTACCTCCGTCGAGAAGTAACCACACTTTTTAACAAATGGAGATTCAACTTCTTCCGGCTTAATGCCGCTGGTACGCACGTATTTCAGGTAGGCTGCTAACGTGGTTTTGGTTAGATTCAAACCAAACTCATCATTATTCCGCTGGAGCTTAGTGACAATCCTTATCCCTTGGGGATTGCCGTCAAACTCAATAAAATCAGCAAGCGCTTGGTTTTTATATGTCTCAGCCCCCGCTACACCTGACGCTTCAAACGCGCATTTCAGCGCATCTACACCATTAATCTTGAACCACTCAGAAATTGCAAACTCACCGAAATGGCCAAATGGTGGATTTCCAATGTCATGCATCAAGCACGCCGTCTCGACGAATGTTGTCAAAGCAGCACATTCCTCTTTCTCGGCAAGCTTCTTCTCCATGAGTTGTATGGAAATCTGATCAGCAATGTAACGGCCAACCTGAGCAACTTCTAAGGAGTGCGTCAACCGGCTCCTTACCGAAGCGTTGGACTCCATCGAAAAGACTTGTGCCTTTTGCTGGAGCCTCCTGAAAGCCGGACAGAACAAAAGCCGTCCCCTGTCGCTTTCAGCCTCCAATAAAATATGACGATCGGAAACTTCGGAGGTTCGGAATCGAGTATTTGAAAGAATCTTGGTGTATACGGTAGTCACGATGCGTCCTAGCTGGCTTGGTAATTATGAAAGTTGAACATCGTTGAACCCTGGCGCTGAGCCGGTAGAGCTCGCCTGCCTCACAGCAGATCACAGCTGATGCCTGAATGAAACGTGCTCATTTCCCCGGTGCTAATTCTGAGATGCCCTGCCTGGAGTGGGCGTGCCGTCAGGGTCACGCCATTCCCAGATGCCTACACGCGAATGTATCCGCCAAGCGTTAGCGCGAGCAAGCTGAGTAAGCTCCCATCTGTGCTGGAGCGACGTATGTGCGTCGGTGCAACGGACAAGAGGCAACGTCAAAAGCACCTAGAAACCGAAATGTAGGATATGGCCCAACAACCGTAGACTCCGCCCTCTGGCGATTCGGTTCAACGAGGGAGGCGCATAGGCCTGATTGAGTCGTCCATTGTTTCGTAGACGGGATGGCTCGCCGCTGTGGTCAGTTGTTTACCAATTATGATTACGAAGCGAGCTGGTCAACACAGCTCCAATCGGTAGTCAGATCGAATTCAAACGGGTGGTCAAGTGGCGGGCGATTTCGCATCGTATTCCAATTGGTATTCCTGCCAAAAGAAAAACTAAGAATTATTCATATAAATCAATATGCTACCTAACGAATTCAACTTACCCCGGCCCACCAAATGATCAAACAAAGACGTCCACGGACGTCTTTTTTTGTGCCTGAAATCCAGTAAATACACGGATCTCAGCGCTGCCAGGGGCTTTTGAATTCCCGCGTACCCAGACAATTCCCCGGCGCCGACAACCATGATCAGGTACCTGCTATCACCCGCAGCAAACCTTCCACATCAGTTAGCGCTGGAGCATGGGCTCCGGGATAGCGGCAAGAGATGGAGGCGCAAGCCGCTGAAAATCGCAGGCGCGCGCTCAAGTCTGAGATCCCCAGCAAGTCCGCCGCCAACCAACCCGCCATACAAGCGTCTCCTGCTCCCACCGTGTCTTGCACTTTCACGGCAATAGCCGGCTGCTCGAGTTGGCTGTCCGGGGTGTGGAGAATCATCCCGTGCTCCCCTCGGGTAAACAAGATATGCGCCTGAGGGTTGAGAGCGCGAAGCTCATCCATTGCCTGGTGTTCGGTCAGCCCTGGATAAATGTGCCGAAGGTCTTCGTCGGAAAGCTTAATCATGTCAGCAAGGGTCGTCATCGTAGGGAAGGTATGCTCCCGATAATGGCCATCCATTAAATTGCGCCAGTTCGGATCATAACTAATCCGTTTACCCGCTTCTTTTGCCTGCTGAGCAATGTTGACCAGCCTGTCTGCGAGTGGCTGTCGAGCCAAACTGATGCAGCTGAAATGACACAGCTCTGCTTGGTTGATCCATCCCTCGGGCATTAGATCGGGATCAAAAAACAGATCGGCATCTCCAGCAAAAAAGTATTTTGGAGGGCTGCTTGATGGAACGATGGCGACCAAAGGAGTTCGGTCTACCCGTTGGATAAACCTCATATCCAACGCTGCCGCTTCCGACTGCAAAACTATCTCGTCACCCAGTGAGTCCATGCTCACCGACCCAGCAAAAGCGCAGCCAACACCCAAGCGACTTAGCGCTCGTGCAACGTTCCATGGAGCACCACCTGGGTAGCCCTTCCACTGTCCAGGAGTGCCTTGGACAAGGTCGGTCAGAGCTTCGCCAAATACTAATGCGCGCGGCAATACCATCGTCATTTCCTCAATACTTTATCGTAGGTAACTGCTGGCTAATCAGCTTCGACCGGTAATCACTGACTCAATACGCCTTGGCGTCTTGGTGTTGGCCGGACGCGTTCAACTATTAAAACCAGGTTTCCATCTGTATGCCGTACTGCCACACGCCTCCAGCACTGAAGTCCGACCTGCCGAAGGAGTCAGAGGTGCTGTATCTGTCCAGGTCCGAAGACCAGTCCATGAGGCTTGCGAACACGCGCAGTTCGGGACGTGTGAGCAGGTCGCCAACATCCGGTTTGAATGTCGGGGCGATGGTGAATTTCCAGAAGTCACCGTCGACCGCATTACGTTGCAGGTAGCCCTTGGGGTCGAGGTCCATGGTTTGCCAGCTCACTTCGTAGGCCATCTCGAAATTGCGGTTGATTTCATTGGCCAACCGTACGTTCAGGGTCATCCAGCGGTAATCGTCACCCTTGACGTACCGGTCCTTGCTTTGCTCGGCCAACAGGCTGGGGCCGATGCGCCAGCCCGGCGCGATCGGTGTCTCGCCGTAAACCGCCAATCGCAGAGCGCGGGCGTCGTCGATCAGTTCGCCATCCGAGCCGATGTTCTTGACCTCTGCCCCCAGGCCTTGCCCATAGAGCAGCGCCGTCTTGAAGAAGCCTTGCCGGCCGAAAAAGTCTTTCTGGTGATTGACCAGCATGCTCTGCAAACCGGAATCCGCAGGCGACAGACCCGCTTCATTGCTGCGGATGGAAATGTCGTTTTTCTTTGCACCAATGGCATTGAACATCCACTGCCACTGCCCCCTGTCGAAGAACTGGTTGGAAGTCAGGATGTAGCTTTCCACATCGGCATCGACACCGCCCTCACTAAAATCGCCGTAGTTACGCCCGACCAGGGAGTAATTCGAACGCCAGTCCGGGTTCATCTGCACATCGTAGATGCCACCGCCGGTGCCGGCCAGGAAGACGACGTCCGAGTCCAGCCAGTGGATATCGAAGTTATCCCGGTCGAATCGTTTGCCTGCCCACAAGGTGGAGTTCTCGAACACGGAGTTGCCCTTGAAGGCGGCGAGATGATCGAGTTCAGTGAATACCTGACGCACGTTGAGGTTGCTCTCGTCGGCCGTCCAGTCGTTGGAACTCTCCACGCCATCGGCGATGGACACGGTGAATTTGGCACGGGTGCCGTTTTGCGCATAGGTCTCTTTCGACAGGTCGATGCGCATGTACGTGTCGTCTTCGTTGCCAAGTCGTCCGACGGCACCACCGACTGAACCGGCAGGGGTTGTGTAAGGGCCGCCACGACCACCACCGAGCCCATCGTTGACCAGCAATCCGGAACGGGCATAGCCCTTGAAGCTGAAGCCGTCGGTGAGATGTCCGCTGCTGCCCTGTTTTTCCAGGCTTTGCTGACGAGCTTCGAGTTTTGCCACTCGGGTGTCCAGGGCCGGCGCCGAACTGGCTGCAGCCGTCGACGCTGCGGGCTGCAAGGCGGGAGTGGCAAGCTTGATCTGTTGCAATTCTCTGGCAAGTGCCTGGGTTTGCTGCTCGGCGGCGGCAGCGCGTTGTTCCGCTGCGCTGGCACGGGCTTCAAACGCGGCCATGCGTTGTTCCAGCGTCGCCGCCTGGGAGGTTGCCGCCGAGGTGCCAAGCACACCTGCGAGTAGCCAGCTTGATGCTTTCTGCATGTGGATTTCCTGTGTTGTTTTTATTGTTGTTGCTGCCGCGACTGGCCTTTTTTCGCGAATGACGATTTGTCAGAAACCACGAAAAAAAGGATGCCTCATCGCAAATACGCTGCTACATTTGGCGATGTTAACGTTAACTTTTATAAAAACAAAAATAAAGGGGCCTTTATGAAACTGCTCAAATCTCTCTTTCCAGCAGCACTGCTCACCCTCTGTGCCGGGCTTCCCTCCCTCTCGAACGCAGCCGATCTGACGATCTCCTGCGGTGCGGTGGGTGCGGAATTGCAACTGTGCAAGGAGGCTGTCGAGGCATGGTCAAAACAGACCGGTCACCACGTCGAGGTGGTTTCCACGCCGAATTCGGCGACCGAGAGGTTGTCGTTCTACCAGCAGATCCTCAGTGCGCAGTCCGCCGACATCGACATCATTCAAATCGATATGGTCTGGCCTGGGATGCTCGCCAAACACCTGATGGATCTGCGCGAGGTGCTGCCAGCCAATGCAACCCAAGGCTATTTCCAGGCACAGGTGGATAACGCCACGGTGAACGGACGGCTGGTGACGATGCCGTGGTTTACCGACTCGGGTCTGCTGTATTACCGCAAGGACTTGCTCGAGAAGTACAACCTGCCGGTTCCCCAGACGTGGGAGGAAATGACCGCTACCGCCAGGAGTATTCAACAGGCCGAGCGCACGGCCGGGAACCCCAATGCGTGGGGTTACATCTTTCAAGGGCGCGCCTACGAAGGCCTGACCTGCAATGCGCTGGAGTGGATCAGCAGCCAACCGGAAGGCGGGCTGGTCAATTCACGAGGCGATATCGTGGTCAACAGTCAGGCCTCGAGAACGGCGCTGACCTTGGCGAAAAGCTGGGTCGGCGACATCTCCCCACGGGGCGTGCTCAATTACACCGAGGAAGAAGGCCGTGGCGTATTCCAGTCGGGAAATGCGCTGTTCATGCGTAACTGGCCGTATGTCTGGGCCTTGGTGCAAAGCCAGGACAGCGCCGTAAAAGACAAGGTCGGCGTCGCGCCCCTGCCCCGCGGCGGCGACGCTGGCAGCCATGCATCAACCCTCGGTGGCTGGGGCCTGGCGGTATCGCGTTACAGCGCCCAGCCAAAACTTGCCGCCGAGTTGGTGAGCTACCTGAGCAGTGCCCAAGAGCAAAAACGTCGTGCCCTGATAGGCGCCTATAACCCGGTTGTCGAGTCGCTCTACCAGGACCCCGAATTGCTCGCGGCAATGCCTTACTACAGCCAACTGCACAGCATTCTCAACGCTGGAGTCATGCGCCCCGCCTCAGTCACTGCCGATCGCTATCCACGGGTTTCCAATGCGTTCTTCGATCGAGTGCATGGCGTGCTGGCGGGCGAGCTGCCTGTTGATCAGGCGCTGGCAGACCTGGAAAGCGAACTCACACGCATCAAACGCCGGAACTGGTAAGTCAAAGGAAGGAAACCACCATGTCTGTCTCCGCTACCCATGCCCCCGGTGACGAGCTCCTGCTCACCCGGGAAACGCCCGTACAACGTCGCCGAGTGCGCG
The DNA here is from genome assembly GCF_019212185.1 of Pseudomonas fluorescens. NCBI lineage: Bacteria > Pseudomonadati > Pseudomonadota > Gammaproteobacteria > Pseudomonadales > Pseudomonadaceae > Pseudomonas > Pseudomonas fluorescens. The sequence goes on along the minus strand of NZ_CP078138.1, from coordinate 989,714 downwards.
CTGCCTGGTTGTTTCTGACACCCATGCTGCTGTGTCTGGCCCTGGTGGCAGCCTGGCCGCTACTGCGCACATTCTGGTTCAGCCTGACCGACGCCAACCTGGCGGACACCAATGGCGGATCCTTCGTCGGCTTGAGCAATTACCTGTTCCACAACGGTTCCTCCTGGTCGGGCATCCTGGTTGATCCTCAATGGTGGAACGCGGTGCGCAACACCTTGCATTTCACCGTGGTGTCGGTGGGCCTGGAAATCGTCCTGGGATTGCTGGTGGCGTTGCTGCTCAACGTCAAGTTCACCGGACGCTCTCTGGTGCGTGCGTTGATTCTGATTCCCTGGGCAATTCCAACCATTGTCTCGGCGAAAATCTGGTCATGGATGCTGAACGACCAGTTCGGCATCATCAATCACATGATGCTCAGCCTCGGCCTGATTGATGCGCCCCTGGCCTGGACGGCCGATGCGGATCTGTCGATGTGGGCGGTGATTATCGTCGATGTCTGGAAGACCGTGCCTTTTGTCACGCTGCTGATGCTGGCGGCCTTGCAGATGTTACCGAGCGATTGCTACGAGGCCGCCAGGGTCGATGGCATTCACCCGCTGAGGGTGTTCTGGCGTGTCACGCTTCCCCTGCTGATGCCCGCCCTGCTGGTGGCGGCGATCTTCCGCATCCTCGACTCGCTGCGGGTATTCGACGTTATCTACGTGCTGACCTCGAACTCATCGAGCACCATGAGTATGTCGGTCTACGCCCGCCAGCATCTGGTGGAGTTTCAGGACGTCGGCTACGGCAGCGCGGCCTCGACGCTGCTGTTCCTGGTGGTTGCGGTCATCGCCCTGCTTTACCTCTACCTCGGACGTCGTCAATTGGAGGTGCGCTCATGAGCCCGCGTCTACTGAAAAAAGCACTGTTGCGCCTCGGTTTCTGGTGCCTGATCGGGGTATTGCTGCTGTATGCGGTCTTCCCTTTCTACTACGCCATCGTGACGTCGCTGAAGCCGTCCAGCGCCTTGTTCGAGGTGAGCTACTGGATCAAAAACCCCGACTTCTCCAATTACGCTGCAGTGCTGCATCAAGCCTCGTTCCTGCAGGCAATCGGTAACTCGCTGGTGGTTGCTCTGTCCGTGGTGATGCTGGCGCTATTCCTCAGCCTGACCGCCGCCTATGCCTTGGGCCGGGTGAAGTTCCGTGGCCGCGGCGTGGTCTTGATGATGGTCCTGGGCGTGTCGATGTTTCCCCAGGTCGCGGTGCTGTCGGGGCTGTTCGAGGTGATTCGCGCGCTGGGCCTGTACAACACGTCCTGGGCATTGATCCTGAGCTACACGATTTTCACCCTGCCCTTCACCGTCTGGGTGCTGACTACGTTCATGGGACAACTGCCCCATGAACTGGAGGAAGCGGCAATCATGGATGGCGCGTCCCCCTGGGTCACGTTGACCCGGGTGCTGTTGCCGCTGCTCTGGCCCGCACTGGTCACCACTGGCTTATTGGCGTTCATCGCCGCGTGGAACGAGTTCCTGTTTGCCCTGACCTTCACCCTCACCGACACGCAACGCACAGTGCCGGTCGCCATTGCCCTGATTTCCGGCGGCAGCCCCCACGAGTTGCCTTGGGGGTTGTTGATGGCCGCCTCGGTGCTGGTCACCGTCCCACTGGTGATTCTGGTGTTGATCTTCCAGCGCCGAATCGTTTCCGGTCTCACTGCCGGCGCGTTAAAGGGTTGATGCCCAACAAAGACAAGGAACAGCATCGTGATCAAATTGAAGCTAGACAACGTGAACAAACAATTGGGCGGCGCGCGGATTCTGCGCGACGTCAGCCTCGAAATCGCGGCGGGTGAATTCGTGGTGTTCGTCGGTCCTTCGGGCTGCGGAAAGTCGACCCTGCTGCGACTGATCGCCGGACTGGATTCGATCTGCGGCGGCGACCTGCTGATCGACGGGCGGCGTGTCAACGACCTGGAGCCACGCGAACGTCGCGTCGGCATGGTGTTTCAGTCTTATGCGCTGTACCCGCACATGAGCGTCTACGACAACATCAGTTTTGGTCTCAAACTGGCCAAGACGGAAAAGAGCAGCCTGCGCGAACGCGTGCTGAAAACTGCGCAAATCCTGCAATTGGACAAACTGCTGCAACGCAAGCCAAGGGAGCTGTCTGGAGGACAACGTCAGCGTGTGGCCATGGGCAGGGCCATGGCGCGGGAACCGGACATTTTGTTGTTCGATGAGCCGCTCTCCAACCTGGATGCATCCTTGCGCGTACAAATGCGCAACGAAATCGCCCGGCTGCATGATCGGCTGGGCTCGACCATGATCTATGTCACCCACGATCAGGTTGAAGCGATGACCCTGGCCGACAAAATTGTCGTGCTCAATGGTGGTCGCGTCGAACAGGTCGGCTCACCGCGCGAACTCTATGAGCGCCCGGCCAGCCGCTTTGTCGCAGGCTTCCTGGGTTCTCCCACGATGAATTTTCTGCCAGCCCTCCTGCTGGCACCCGGCGAAAACAGCCTGGTCGATACCCTTGTATGGGGCATCACGTCCCTGCCCTTCGACAGCTCGCATCTGGCGCCGAGCACGCCGCTGAGCCTGGGGATTCGCCCGGAGCACATGTCACTCAAGGCGGCCACGGGCAGCGCTGGCATCGCCGTGACCGGGGTCGAATACCTGGGCAGCGAAACCTATGTGCACCTCAAGACAGCGCAGGACGAACCGCTGGTTTGTCGTTGCGAGGTCAGCGCCGGATGGCAAGTCGGCGACCGGGTCGAGCTGCAACTGGAGATCGCCCATCTGCACCTGTTCGACGCCGACGGCACGGCCTTGAAGCGCCACCCACAGACGATTGAAACCCCATCAGATGGCGCCCCTCTGCGCTCGGCAAGAGCAGGCGTCCTATGACTGAGTCCTTGAATCCCATGAGCGTTCCCATGTCTGGTGCCCTTGAGCTTGCGCAGCATGCGCTGCGTGACGGCCTGTCTCGCGTCATCCACGATTATCGACCCGGTTATCACATTGCCCCTCCAGTGGGCTGGATGAACGACCCTAACGGGGTCGTGTACTTTCGTGGCGAATATCACGTTTTCTATCAGCATTACCCGTTCGACGCGAAATGGGGCCCGATGTATTGGGGGCATGCAAAGAGTGCCGATCTGGTCCATTGGCAGCATCTGCCCATTGCATTGGCACCCGGCGATGACTTCGACCGTGACGGCTGTTTTTCCGGTAGCGCGGTGGTCTGTGGCGATACCCTGGCGCTGATCTACACCGGGCACACCTGGCTGGGGGAAGTCGGTGACGAGCGTTTCATCCGTCAAGTCCAGTGCCTGGCCACCAGCAGCGACGGCATCCGGTTCGTCAAGCATGGCGTCGTTATCGAGCGCGCGCCGCAAGACGCTATCATGCATTTTCGTGACCCCAAGGTATGGCAGGAGAATGACGCCTGGTACCTGATTGCCGGCGCCCGCCTGGGCGATGTGCCGTTGCTCCCGCTGTACCGCTCCACGGATCTGCATACCTGGGAGTTCCTCGACTATGTGTCCAGCGGCAGCGAGGGTGATGGCTATATGTGGGAGTGCCCGGATCTGTTCCGACTGAACGGACGCGATGTGCTGCTGTACTCTCCCCAGGGCATGCAATCCGAAGGTTTCGACCGGCTCAACAAGTACCAGACCGGTTATCGAGTGGGCCGACTCGACAGCGAATGGCACTTCACGGGCGGACCTTTTATCGAGCTGGATAACGGCCATGATTTCTATGCCGCGCAAACCCTAATCGCCGCCGACGGTCGGCGCCTGGTGTGGGCGTGGCTCGACATGTGGGAAAGCCCGATGCCGAGCCAGGCCCATCACTGGTGTGGCATGCTCGGTTTGCCGCGCGAACTGGAACTGTGCGCCGATCGCCTTTACATGTATCCGGCACGGGAGCTCACCGCTCTGCGCAAAGCGCCATTGCCGGGTACGCCGTGGTGGGATGAATCGGGAACCCGCTGGGTGCCGGAGGTGAATGGCGACATGCTCGAAATCCATGTGCATCTGGATCTGCTCGACTGCACCGGGCACTTGGGCGTCGCCTTGCGTTGCAGTGAGGACGGCCAGGAGGAGACGCTGCTCTACTACGATGCGGCCCTGCATCGACTGGTGCTTGACCGCAGCCGCTCGGGTGCCCAAGTCAGCGGTCAGCGCAGCGTGGCGATAGACCCTGCACAGGAGCGCCTGGAGTTGCATGTGTTCCTCGATCGCTCGTCCATCGAGGTGTTCGACGAAAACGGGCACTTCACCCTCAGCAGTCGCCTTTATCCGCGGCCAGACAGTCTGGGCGTGAAGCTGCTTGCCAGTGGAAGTGGCGGGCGCGTCTCCATTCCCAAGGCATGGCCTCTTGCCTCGGGCTGGTTGTGAGGCGCGTCATTCGGGTCGCGAGAAGCGCGGGGCATGTGGCATGATTCTGCGTCAACCTGACAGGTTTCGCCTCGCATGACTTCAGTGAAAGACGTTGCACAGCTGGCCGGCGTGTCTCTGATGACCGTTTCTCGAGCGCTCAATAATCCGGAAAAGTTGAGCCCCGAAACCCTGCAGCGGGTGCGCCAAGCGATTGATGAACTGCAATTCGTGCCGAGCCTGTCGGCGCGCAAAATGCGCGGCGACAATCTCCAGTCCCGAACCATTGGTGTGTTCGCGCTGGACACCGCGACCACACCGTTCGCGGTCGAGCTGCTGCTGTCCATCGAACAGACCGCACAGCAAGCCGGCTGGAACGTCTTTATCCTCAACCTGTTGAGCAACCCGCCCACCGACCAGAACATCGACCTGATGTTGTCGCACCGTCCCGACGGGTTGATCTTCAGCGCCATGGGGTTTCGCCAGGTGTGCATTCCCGAGCGCTTGAAGAGCAAACCCCTGGTACTCGCCAATTGCATGGCGGATGACAGTCAGTTGGTCAGTTATGTGCCAGACGACGAAATGGGGCAGTATCGGGCAGTACACCACGCGTTGAGCCTCGGTTATAAGCGCCCCCTGTGTATCAATCTTCCAAGACAGAGCCTGGCCTGGGGCCTGCGACAAAAAGGCCTGCAGCGTGCCTGTGAGGCATTCGGCCTGGCGCCTGACGCACTCCTGCAATACGACCTTTCCGATCATGACGCCTATGGTGAAACCGCAGCCATCCTCGACCGACACCTCATCGACGGTCGCCCGCAATTCGACATTCTGATCTGCGGCAACGACCGCATTGCCTTTTGTGCCTATCAGCTGTTGTTCGGCCGTGGCCTGAAAATTCCCGACGATGTCGCCGTGCTCGGCTACGACAACATGATCGGTATCGCCGAGCTGTTCATCCCGCCGCTGACCACAGTGCAACTGCCATATTATGAGATCGGTCGCCAGGCTGCCCGGCACCTGATCGAGACCCTTGAGGTATCGGGAAGCCAGCCAGTCGATTGTCCATTGGTGGTCAGGTCATCACTATAAGAATGAGATGATTCGGTGATAGCGCGCTTGTGGTGACGAGGCATGCACGAATCCTCGTCTCAAGCTCAACTGGATCCGATGAGCCATGCCCCCACAGCTCATCCAGCAGCGACTCCCAATCCCTTTCCATACCAACTTCGTGACGAGGCAGCTTAGATTTTTTTTGTGTTGGGGCAATACCTGCCGCCCGCCCCATCGCTGCCGATTTATGTGCCGTATGTCACACTATCCAGACTGACTGTGCAGATAAAGGCAAAAAGCCATCAGCGCGCACTTTAATCATAAAATCACAACGCCCCACCCAGCCCCATACACCCCGCCCAGCCCATTCAAGAATCAATATCAGATGTCCACAGAAGTCTTCTGTGTGGCCGAAATCCATTAAACACAACGTTTTCTCCTCAGTTTCTCCTGACGTTGCCTCACTCTTTCCAGATCTCAGCCGCCAGCGGCAACTCATTCAACTCGGCCCGAGCTTCAAGCCAGGTTGGAAAATGCTCCCCGAGGATGGCGATAAAACGCTCATTGTGGGTAGGTTCGCTGAGTCACGCTCACCAACTCTTTGAGACGTACAGCAATCTCGGGTGAGAGACCGCATTCGCGTAGCCAGATATAAATATCGCCACTGGCCAAGGAGTCACTTTCGGCTTGCATGAGTGCAAGTTCCAACTCGGCTTGAGCCTTTGTAATTATTGTTGTCATCGCGCCTCCTTTTCAGGGTTATGTAGATTTCAGATCAGTGCCTGTGGCATAGCGGCCATATGCGGACCCGCAGTATTCGAACCTGTGCAGCCAATCAGGAAGGGACTTAACACACCCAGCAACCGGTTTTGTCCAACACTCAGCACCGCTACGCCGACACCGTTGGTTTTCTGGTAGGTCGGCGTTTCCAACAACGGCGCACCGCCTGCCCGAGGCACCAGCAATATCGATAAGTCCGGCTTGAGACCTTTCCAGCGTAAACAGTCCCGATACACGTGCGCAGACACCATGCTCTCCAACACACCTTTACGTTCAACCCGATACTTGGCATCCATCACGATGAACGAGTTCCCCGCAGGACTCTCCACTGTGACCACAATATCGGGGTAGCGCTCCCCTGAGATGCTGGAGAAACCGTGGCTGGCAGGTTGGTCAAACGCTGGACAACGGACCTGCAGCAGCACGTCGACCCGAATGTCAGCACTCCTTCCTTCGCACCGTATAACGTCCATGCGCGAGCCTGGCCAACGATCACACCACTGCAGGTTGGGATAAATCGACTTGATCACGGCAACCACCTGGAGATAGCACCAACGCTCGTAAATCTCCCAGGTTGGGCTGATCCACATGCGCTCTCCCTCGCTACTACCGTCAATACCGGGGCGCAGCACATACCAACCATGACGATAGGCCCGGGCGTACGTCGGATGAGCTGAAATTGCGTTGAGCCCTGCAGCAGAAATCCGGGGCTGACGCAGAGAGCGGAACGGGTCTATGCGTTGAATTCTGCGAAGGTCTCTGTGCAAGCCTTCAAGGAACTCTATCCGCCGGCCAAGCCTGGGGGCCAATGCGGATCGAGCCCCCGTGTCGCGTTCCTTTTCAATGATCGCTTGCAAGGCAGCGATGACGTGACGGCTACGTCGCAGGGTTTCGCCAAGGACCACGGCCAACGCCTGATTGGCTGGATTATCCAGATTCTCGAACACGGTCGGCACATCGAATTGCAATAACTCGCTACTGGTACGGTCCTGTTCCGGTTTGTAGAGCAACGCTGTTGCCGCAGGGTCTTGCAAAGCTCGACGCAAGGTCTGGCGATCAATACGACGCAGTTGGTGCGCTGGCCGCAATGTGCGCTCTCGGTGCAGTCTTGTCAGCGGCTTGCGCACAACCTCAGCAAATGCCGACAACAATGCCGGACCGTAGCGCTTCAAGCGGGCATATTGCAGGTGCGGGTTGCTGGTTCGACCTTCACGCCCTACTTCCAACTGAGCGTATTCGTTGCCCATCAACAAACGTGTATCAAAGGCAAGAAGCTCATCGAGCATCGCAGCAAACGAAAGTTCACCAAGCTTGTTTTGATCCGCCGCCACATCGAAATGATAGGTCGCCAATAGTTTGCCGCCGGCACTCACCAATTCAGCGATGACTTTGCCCGCATAAAAACCCGGCTCCCATCGCCATGCATCAAATGCCTCATGTCGGGAGATCGCCAACGGCTCATCATCAACAAACAGGCGTGACTCAGGAACAATCTCGAAATAATAAGTGCCGCGCTCCATGAACCCCGAAACCAATACTTCAGGGCTGACCGAGAACGTTCCGCCTTGTTTATCAATGCATCGAATAATCGCCATGATTCAGCGCCAGAACCGGGCGGAACCGAGTGAGCGCAAGTCGTCCTGCAGCTCACTGACTTTGTTTGCCGATTCTGTGAGGCCCATGTCACGCAACAGGGTGCGGCTGTCCGCAAAAGCAGCTTGAACCCGAGGAGTGTCCTCACCACGAAGTTTGGGCAGGACTTTGGCATAGATGGCTTGATCCAGAGCCGCATCAAAGTCAATCACACCACCGCGTTCGGCCTGCTCGATATAGCCAATGACATCGTGGATAGTGCGCCAGCCGAAATGCAGGCGAGCCGAGCGCAAGGCCTTGACTAACCCCTTGAGCGTGTCGCGCACTTTGGTCATTTGCGCGTCAGACAAAACACTGGTTTTCCAACCGGGAAAGGCTTCGACATCGATGTCCCAGAATTCGATCACTGCCGCCCGGTCCAGGACCTTGTCACTCAAACCATGGGTTGTTTCATCCATGTTCACAGTACCAATGATCACAAGGTTACTCGGGTATGGGATGGTCGCCGGCACGCCACTGATGTCGGTATCCTGAGCGTGCAGATCAATGTCCCCGCCGGTTTCCATGGCTGAAAGCAGGGGCGCCAGATATTGCTCCGGGTGCGAAAGATTCATTTCGTCGAGCACGACGGTGTAGGGCCGTTCGGGGTCTGTACTGGCTCTGAGCAGAAAATCGACGAATGCTGTGCGTACATAGCTATCGCTATTCAATGGATTGACGTAACCCAGCAGGCAGGAGGGGTCATGCCATCCAGGCTGAACCGGAACGGTAAGCAGACCCTCCGACGGGTGCGCTTGCCCTTCATGCAACGCAAGCGCATATCCTCGAGCCAGTACCGTTTTGCCGGCTCCGCTGAGGCCGGTAAGTACTGCGAAGTGACGGCGTGGGTGACTCCACAAACCGGCGTCGAGTCGGGCAACCAGGCTGATCGGGAACGCAATATCTGCGGAAAAACTCTTCTGAATGGATTCCAGCGCGGGGCGCTCGAAAAACGCGGGCTCCTCACTGGAGGGAATCACGCTGGTTGTGACAGCCCCTGCGTCCGAAGTCAGTGACTGGGGCTCCCAGTAGATTTGCGCTGCCCAGGTTTCACCGAGCTCAGTCAGATACAGCAGTTTGTCTCCACGGGTTTCGACCAACTGCAGGGCGCGCAGCCAAAAGGTCAGGCTGGTCAAAGCTCGATCACTGGTCCAGCCAGGATTGACCTTTCTCAACGCATTATTCAACGCACTGACCGATATTGCGCCGTTGCGCAATGCATAAAGCATGTGATCGAACCCGAGCACGCGAGTCAGCAACCAATCCGATACTTCGTCAGGTTCGCCAGAATCCAGCAGCCCCTCACCTCGTGGTGTCAGATAAATCTCGTCACCTTGAGCCCGTAGAACGCCCCATTCAGCAATGAGCGAATTGAGCTGGGTTCGGATAGTCGAGGGCATGTGGCTTGGGTTGATCGAGCGCATGTGCTCCATCAGATCTTCACGCTTGCAACCCTCTTTGGCGAACTCGATGATCGCCCTGATGGTCGCGACCCCACCACCTATGGCAAGCATGCCGCGACGACGGCGCTCAGCGGGCAGAGGATTCAAGCGTTCCTGGCCCGTTGCGGGGTCAGCGATTTCCGTGGCTTCGACCTCCTGTTCCTGAACGAACTTCATGTAAAGCAACCACGGCAGCGTCATGCGCTCCAGCGCCGATGTTGGCAACCCATTCTCAGGCGCCGCCAAAACACCATCCAAACGCTCAAGCACGACCTTATGCAGAGAAAGCTCTCGATCCGCGCTGCCCACACCAATCAACGACGCCAACGTACGCAATTTCGGGTAGTGGGCAAGCGTGGTCATTTCAGTTGGGCACAGCGCAGCGAACAGCCGATACTTTTTAAGTCGGGGATTGCGTCGCACAAGGGGTGGAGCGACGCGTTGATTCAGTTCGCGCCAGCTTTCCTGGAGCGCCTGATCCTGCAGGCAAACGTCACGCGTTTTTAGCGATGCACGAAGATTCCAAAGACACTCGGCGACGCCAGGATCGGTGATCACCTCCGACACGTTGACCGTGCCCATACCCGTTGTAGTGATGACGTCACTTTCCCACAGCAACTCTTGGAACGCAGGACTGCAAAACTCCTCCTTGTCAGCCTCCTGGACTTTATGAAGAAACTCCGCCAGCCGTTCCAACCAGTTCTGGTACCAAGGCAGCTCACGGTGATGCGCCAATACCGCGTCACAGGCTGCCTTGAGAGTTGCGTTGTCCTTTAGATCCGCTGCCACAATCCTTGCCCCTTTTTGTCTTGTCAGAGCAATCGCGCCCCAAATCGCCTTTGCCCACAGTAGTTACTTTCATTGGGCACAAAGCCATTTGATATCACAACACCTGAGTCGCGTAATCCTGCTCGTGAAGGTTAAGGCTCTCTTTATGATGAGGCTGGTGGCTAACCCCCGTATCCCTGCTAGCGTTCCACTCACTCCAGCACGCCACGCAGGGCCGCCATGACCACCCTCAAAGATCGCCTGAAACAAGGCAAGGAAGCACGCAAAGACTGCCCACGCAGTTCCCAGGCCCTGCACGCAAAAAGCGAGCGCGATCCGATTCCGTTGATCAAGGCGTCGAGTGAGGGGCGGGTGCAGTCGTTGGTGGCTTTGCGGTATGGGCGGATGCTGGTGTCGCCTTTCACCTTTTATCGCGGCAATGCGCTGTTGCAGGCCCACGATTTGTCGAAGACGCCGGATATGGGGTTGCGCTCGATTATTTGTGGGGATTGTCATTTGATGAATTTCGGCGGGTTTGCCACGCCGGAGCGCAATCTGTTGTTCAGCGTCAACGATTTCGACGAGGTGCATCCCGGGCCCTGGGAGTGGGATTTGAAACGGCTGGTGGCGAGTTTTCTGATTGCCGCTCGCGATTTGCGTCATGGCGCAACGGTGGAGGAAGCGGTCTGTCGGGAGTTAATTGGCGCCTATCAGCGCAGCATGGCGACGTGCGCCGAGCAAAGCGCGCTGGAGATCTGGTACGACTCCATCAGTTACGAAGACCTGCTGCAGCGGGCGCAGTCGGAGACCACCCTGCAGCATGTGCAGCGTGCAGTCGATAAGGCAGCGCGGCGCACCCATGCCGAGTTGCTACCGAAGATCTGCGAGCGCGATGCCCAGGGCCGGTTGTTGATCCGCGATGATCTGCCGGAGATTTTCCATCTGCATAACACCACCACCTTGCTCGATGCCGAGGATGAATGGTTGCGCCTGGCCGATTGGCGTCCGCTGTACGACACCCTGATGCGCGATTATCGCGGGACGCTGGCCGGGGATCGCCGGGAGTTGCTGGCGCGTTTCGAGGTGCAGGATCTGGCGTTCAAAGTGGTCGGCGTCGGCAGTGTCGGCACCCGCTGCATGGTGGCGTTGCTGACCGACAATCAGGAGCGTCCGCTGTTTCTGCAAATCAAGGAGGCCCGGCGCTCGGTGCTGGCCGACTACGTCAAAAACAAATCCCGGGTGCGCCACAACGGGCAGCGGGTGGTGGAGGGGCAGCGTTTGATGCAGTCCGCCAGCGACCTGTTCCTCGGTTGGACCAGCGGCCCTCACGGTCGGCACTTTTACCTGCGCCAGTTGCGCGACATGAAAATCTCGGCGGAGCTGGAGACCTTCGATGCCGAGACCTTCTGCGCCTATGCCAGAACCTGCGGCCGCGCACTGGCCCGAGCCCACGCCAAGGCCTCCGGGCAGGCCGCGTTGATCAGCGGCTACATCGGCAAAAGCGACACCCTCGCCGACGCACTGTTCAAATACGCCCAAGCCTACAGTGACCAGAACGAGCAGGATTTCGAGCGTTTCCAGCACGCCTGTCGCACGGGCCGTTTGCTGGCGCGTTCGGAAGCCGATTTCGCCGCCGACCATCTGCCCTGATACCGACGACGAAACGCAAGCTGTCACAGGGCGTTCACTATTTGTTCAGATTCGCCGCCCTATACTTCCAGCCCTCCCGCACTCGCCTCCGGTAGCCCAAAGCACATGACGCGCCCTGCCCCGCTGCTGTTTCTGCTCGCTGCCCTGTTGTTCTTCTTCGCCCTCGGCAACCACCAACTGCAAGGCTCCACCGAAGCACGGGTGGCCGGCATCGCCATGCAGATGCACCTGGACAATGACTGGGTGACCCCACGCCTGTTCGGCCAACCTTTCCTGGAAAAACCACCGCTGAGCCTGTGGCTTGATGCCGGCGCCATTCGGGCGTTCGGCGGCACGCCTTGGGCGGTGCGCCTGGCTTCGGCGTTTGCCGGGCTGTTCAGCGTGATGCTGCTGTACGCCATGTTGCGCCGCTTCGGCAGGCCCAGGGAGATCGCCTGGACCGCCGCAATTCTGCTGGCGACCATGGCCAGTTACTGGGTCAACTCGCGCAGCGTCGGTGAAGACGCGTTGCTGGCACTGGGTGTGAGCATGGCGCTGCTGGCGTTTTTTCAAGGGCATCGCCGGGCGACACTGGGCAATGCTGCGCTGTTTGTCGGCGGTATCGCCATCGCAACCTTGAGCAAAGGCGTACTTGGCCTGGCGATGCCGGGGGTGGTGATCTTTGCCTATCTGCTGTGTACAAGCCTGCTCGACAAACGCCTCAAGCCCGGTGACTGGCTGCGTCCTGGACTGTTGACGCTGCTGGGGCTGATTCCCTTGCTGATCTGGCTGTTGATGCTCTATCAGCGCGGCGGCTCGGCGGCGGTGGCCGAAGTATTGCTGACCAACAGCGTCGGACGTTTCAGCGGTTCGTTCGTCGAGGCCGGGCACTACGAGCCCTTCTATTACTACCTGGCAAAACTGCCGGAAGCCTTCCTGCCGTGGAACATTTTGGTGTACCTGGGGCTGTGGCACTTTCGCAAAAGCCTGGCGAGCAACCGCTACCTGCTGTTCTTCAGCCTGTGGCTGCTGGCCGAGTTCGTCATGCTGTCGCTGGCGTCGAGCAAGCGCACGGTGTACCTGATGTCGCTGACACCTGCGGCGGCGGTGATCGCCGCGGAATATGCCGCAGTACTCTATGAGCGCTTGCGCCAGCACACTCAGGGTACGGGGCTGCTCGGCAAAGTCGCCCGTCAGCGTCGTTATCTGGCCATCGGTCTACTCGGCCTGATCATCCTCGCCTACCTGGCCGCCGCCCAATGGGCCGCGCCCCGGGCCGATCGCAAGCTGTCGTTCCTGCCACTGACCGAGCAGATCCAGACACTGCAAGCCAAAGGTAACGAGGTGGCACTGTTTCAGGCCAACGAACGCACGGCCGGGGCGACGGTGTTCTACACCCACAGCCTGCTCAAGGATTTGCAGACTGACGACGAGCTCAACCGCTTCCTCGCCGCTTCGCCGATTCACGTGGCGCTGATTGCCAGTGATAGCGAACCGGCGCCGCCGCTTAAAGTGTTAAAGCAGATGATGGTGGGGCGTCAGGCGTATTACTTCGTAGGGCAGTAAAGCTCTGCAGCTTCACGTTCGGCAGACTCACGCACCGGCACATCCAGCCGCGCCCGACCATAAAACGCCAGCGCCGTCAGCAGGCACGACAGCCAGACGAAGATCCCCGCCCAGAAGGTGTGGGACATGTAGTGCCAGCCTTGCAGAACCCGCGTGGTGCCATAGATGAAGCCCAGCAGCAGTGAGCCCCAGAGGATCGCCTTGGCGAAGCGCCATTGATGACGGCGGGCGACGAAGTACAGGGCGAGCATGGTAAAGCCGCCCGAGGCGTGGCCGCCGGGCCAGCAGCGGCCTTCGCCGGCTTCGTGGAACAACTGGAAGTTGTTGTACCACTCGATATGCGGAAGTTGGCCGCCGTACAGAGTGGTTTCAATCGGGCAATAGACGCTGGTGTGGGCCTTGAGGAAGTGGATCACCCCGGTGCAGAGGGCGAAGGCAAACACCACGAACCAGAAGTCGCGACGATGTTCATGGGTGAAACGCAGCAACGGGCCAGCCTTGCTGCGCTCCAGAAAGTTACCCAGGCGCGGGTGCTTGTGCGGTTTGATGCGCGGCCAGACGAAGGACAACAGCCCGCCGATCAGGGCAATTTCCGCGGTCCAGTTCGGCACGATCCGCGCCCACTTGTGGGTGAACTGCTCAAAAATGCGGATGTGGTCGATGGGGAATGTCTGGCTCAGCGGATCGAACAACAGGTTGCTGAACGCAATGTCGATACGGGTCATGTCGAACAGCATGAACACCGCCGCCGCACACAGCAGCGGTACACCGAAATTCACCCAATAGAATCGCTGGCGCGCAAAGATCTGCATCGAGTTTCTCATTTGAGAGGGGTGGATGATGGATTGAACACGGCGCGCCAGTCCGAGGCGTCGAGGTAGCCCACCCACTGTGACCGGGTGTTGCCCTTGGCCGTGGAGAGGAATAGCGCCGAGCCGTAACCGAAGGTCGAATTCGGCACCTTCAATTGTTTTTCCAGCTCGGCCATGCATTCGCTATGGGTCACCAGCACCAGATTGCGTCCGGCGACCTTGTGCGCCAGGGCATCACGCAACAGCGTGCCCTTGCAGTTGAACAACCAGTCCTGATTGGCGGTGGTCGAGTTGAACATGTAGCTGGATGTTTGCACGGCACGCAGCACCGGGCTGTTGTAAATATCGGTATGGGCCAGCCCCAGGCGTTCGAATTGCGCGCCCAGGCCCACGGCCACGCTGCGCGCGCGGTCGGTGATGCCGTCGGCGGCATTCAGGCAGGGCGCCTTGGAGTGGTCACAACGCTCGACATGCCGCACCAGCACGATCATCCCGCCCGCCGCCCAATCCGCGTGCAACTGCGCCAGCCCCGATGGATTGCCCTGGCCCAAGTTGACTACCGCAGCCGGGCGCGTCAGATAGACCGTTGCCGCCAGCACGCACAGCGCCAGCAGCAGGGTCATCAGGGTGTTTTTGTAACGTCGGATGTCCGCCAGCCCAAAACTCGGCCGAACATTGACCGCTTCGATTCTTGATGCCACGCCCTTATCGCCTCTATCGCTGCGCCACGTTGAACAGCCAATGCCTATAACGCCAGTGTGGCCGGACAATAACGACAGGCAGGTTGAAGGCCGGTGAAATGAATGTGAAAAAAAACGTGACGGGCGATCGCCCCCGCCAACCGTCTGGCGGCTCGTGACAAAAACCGGTTCAGCAATCGCCCAGGCTGCCGATACAGGCGATCTACACCCCCCTTGCTGGCTACGAAAAACAACAACTTCCAGCCCACCGACGATCAAGAAGCGCAACGTTCCTGGAGGAATTGTTTATGAATAGCTGGTTCGCCAATATCAGCGTCAACCTCAAGCTGGGCCTGGGTTTTGGCCTGGTCCTCGCCCTGACCTGCATCCTCGCCCTCACCGGCTGGACCAGCCTGGGCGGGCTGATCGACCGCAGCAACTGGATGAGCGACATCACCCAGCTCAACGCCGGCCTGACCAAGCTGCGCATCACCCGCCTGCAATACATGCTGGCCAACGGCGACGAAACCGTGGCGCAGACCGTGCAGGCGTCCCTTGATGATTTCAAGGCCCAGCAGCAGTCGCTCCTGGCCTCGTTCAAAAGCCCGGACAATCTCAAGCTGCTCAGGGAGCAGGCGGTGGTCATCGACGCCTACCAGCAGTCGCTGAACAAGATGCGCAATGCTTACCGCACCGCGAGCAGTGCGCGCCAGGCCATGGCCGATAACGCCGAAAGCGCTACCACCCTGATCAACGATTTCAGCACCCGTGTGCGTCAGATGCCGTTGAGCGATCAGCGCTTCGAGCAGTTCCAGGCCATTTCCGAGGCCAAGGAACAGTTCCTGCTGGCCCGTTATGAAGTGCGTGGCTACATCGCCGACAGCAACCCGGCTAACGAGCAAAAAGCCGCCGCACAATTGGATGCCGCGCTGGCCAGCCTGAAGTCGCTGAGCAGCCATTTCTTCGACAGCCACGCCGATGCCCTGCGTCAGCTGGAGCAAGCGCTGACCCGCTACCGCAGCGCGGTGCAGGCGTATAAAGCGGCCACCGGCGAAGCAATCACCGCGCGCCAGGAAATGACCGTGCAAGGCAGCGACATCGTCACCCGCAGCGATGCGCTGTATCAGATTCAACTGGATCGCCGCGACAGCGAAAGCGCCCAGGCCCGCACCCTGCAGTTGATCAGCACCCTGCTGGCACTGTTGGTCGGTGTGCTCGCCGCCGTGCTCATCACCCGCCAGATCACCCGCCCGCTGCAGGAAACCCTGGCGGTGGTCGAGCGCATTGCCGGTGGCGACCTGACGCAGAATATTCGCGTCACCCGTCGCGACGAGTTGGGTGTCTTGCAGCAAGGCATCGTACGCATGGGCGTGACTTTGCGCGACTTGATCAGCGGCATTCGCGACGGCGTTACCCAGATCGCCAGTGCCGCGGAAGAGCTTTCAGCGGTGACCGAAGAAACCAGTGCCGGAGTCAACAGCCAGAAGGTCGAGACCGATCAGGTCGCCACCGCGATGCACGAAATGACTGCCACCGTGCAGGAAGTCGCACGTAACGCCGAGCAAGCATCGCAAGCTGCTGCGGCCGCCGATGGCGAAGCCCGTCAAGGCGATCGGGTGGTCAACGAAGCAATCACCCAGATCGAACGCCTGGCCGACGAAGTGGCGCGTTCCACCGAAGCCATGAGCGTGCTGCAGAAGGAAAGTGACAAGATCGGCAGCGTGATGGACGTGATCAAGGCCGTTGCCGAACAGACCAACCTGCTGGCGCTGAACGCCGCCATTGAAGCTGCGCGGGCCGGTGAAGCCGGGCGTGGGTTCGCCGTGGTTGCCGACGAAGTACGCGGCCTGGCGCAGCGCACGCAGAAGTCCACCGAAGAAATCGAAGGCCTGGTGGCCGCGTTGCAGAACGGCACCCAGCAAGTGGCGACGGTGATGGGCAACAGCCGTAGCCTGACCGACAGCAGCGTCGAGCTGACGCGCAAGGCCGGGCTATCCCTGGAGAACATCACCCGCACGGTGTCGAACATCCAGTCGATGAACCAGCAAATCGCCGCTGCCGCCGAGCAGCAAAGCGCTGTGGCCGAAGAGATCAGCCGCAGTATCGTTAACGTCCGCGACGTCTCCGAACAGACCGCCGCCGCCAGCGACGAAACCGCCGCCTCCAGCATCGAGTTGGCGCGGCTGGGGAATCAGTTGCAAATGATGGTCAGCCATTTCAGGGTTTGACGCGGACGATGGCGGTGTAGCAAACACCGCCATCGCCGGCAGGCCGGCTCCCACAGGGGGTAGTGATCGATCACAAAACCTGTAGGAGCTAGCCTGCTAGCGATGAGGCCATCAGCTACACCGCATCAACTTCATCGCTGGCAGGCCAGCTCCCACAAGGTTCACAGGTCTACCGTGTCCCGCGCTGGCGCAATGCCGACGGCATGAAGTAGGCGTCTTCCGGCACCGGTTGGGCGAAGTCCACGGTGTCGGATTCTTCGTTGTCCAGGTTCTGCACGTAGTAACGACGGGCCTGCAGGTCGTGGAACACGTCCAGCGCACTCCAGGTGGTCGGCAGATCGTAGAAGTTCTTCAAGTAGCCCATCGACACCCGCCACAACTCCCCGCGCCCGTCGTACTGATCGACCACTGCAGCGCCCCAGCTGTCCTCGTCGAGGAACAGGGTGCGTTTGGAATAGATATGCCGTGCCCCGGGCTTCAGCGTGCCTTCGACCACCCACACCCGGTGCAGCTCATAACGGGTGTACTTGGGATTGAGGTGCCCGGGCGTGAGCAGCTCGGCGTACTTCACCTCGGGGCTGGACACCTTGTAGTTGTTGTACGGAATGTAGACTTCCTTCTTGCCCACCAGTTTCCAGTCATAGCGATCCGGCGAGCCGTTGAACAGGTCGGTGTCGTCCGCCGTGCGCAGGCCATCGGACGAAGCAATCGGCGTGTCGTAGGCCAGGTTCGGCGCACGCCGCACCCGACGCTGACCGGCATCGTAGACCCAGGCCTGGCGCGGGTCCTTGATCTGATCCAGGGTCTCATGCACCAGCGCCGCGCCACCGGCCAGGCGCGCCGGGCTTTTCACGAAGGCCAGGTAGTAGAACAGGATGTTCTTCAGATCACCGAACTGGCCGCCTGGGCGGTAGTAGGTGAACAACCCTTCCTGCTGCGAAGTCACCAGGGCGAAGCTGCCGTTGCGCTGCACCGGTGCCTCGGAAGCACGTCGTACCACATAGATCCCGCGATAACGGGTGATGTGGTTCCACAGGGCCTCGACACCGCTTTTTGGCACTGGGAATGGCACGCCACCGTAAGCGTCGGAGAAACCGTTGCCGCCATCGAGCAGCTTCGCCGAGGTGGCGTTTTTCAGGGTGTTGTCATACAGCCATTGCGGCGCCGAACCGGAGCGACGGCTTGTGTAGATCGGCATCTGGAAGCTGTCGGGGTAGCTGTTGAACAGGGCGATCTGGCCCGCCGTCAGCTGGCCCTTGTACTGTTCCAGGTTGGCCTTGGTAATGGTGAACAGCGGCTTGTCGCCTGGGAACGGGTCGAGGTGATGCTTGCCTTTGACATAGCCCGCCGGGGCCTGGGTAATGCCGCCGTCCCAGGCCGGAATGGTCCCGGCGGCGTTGCCCGCGCGCTCCGCACCCAGCGGGGTCAGGCTGGTTTTCAATTGCTGGGCTTCCTGGGGTGTCAGCGCCGCCAGTGCGCTACCCGCCGCCAGGCTGAGGACCAGCGCCAGGGTGGTCTTGATCAATCGTGGTGAATGCAGCATTGCGGTTCTCCGAAATAGAGCCAAATGCCCGGGCACAGCGGCGCTCGGGCGATTCGAGGCCTATAAGAAATACTTGAGGTTGAAGCCGATGTTGTCGCGGTCGCGAATGCCGTTGTTCTGGCCGCCGCCGTAGAATTCGGTGTATTGCAGCTCGGCTTCCATACGGTTCTGGTAGTTGGCCTTGACCCCCAGGGTGTAGGCCTTGCGCCCTTCGATATTGTTGCCGGCCTGGTAGCTGTTGCCCTTGAAGTCGTCCTTGTAGACCACGTAAGGCGAGACGTTGACCCCGGCGTACACGTCGTTCCAGGTGCCGTTGAACATCGCGGTGTAGCTGTAGGAGTTGCGATTGACCTGGTCGCCACGGTCGCCACCGGACACATAGGAGTAGTTACCTGTGCCCGCGTAGTAACGGCGGCTGCCGTCGTAGGCGGTGTATTGCAGGCTGCTGCCACGCAAGTGCTCGGAGGCCAGCTCGAAGACCCCGAACATCGAGTCGAAGGACAGGCTCGGACCGAAGTTGTAGATGCTGCCCAGCGAGGTGTTGAAGGCTTCGACGCGCTCGGCGTTGTTGATCTGGCTGTCGAGCTGGACCATCTGCCCACCGATGTTGATGGTCTTGCCGGACGCCGCGGCGGCAGCGCCGTTGGCCAAGTCACCGATCAAGTCGTTGGTGGCAGCCACTCCGATTGGCAGGTTCGGTCGATACGCCACTTCACCGAACACCGAGGCCTGGCCGAGGGTGGTGTTGAAGCTGAAACCGTACATGCGGATGTCTTCGGCGTAGCGCCGGTGCGCCTGGATGTTGCCCATCACGTCGGCGGTGACCAGGCCGTTGGCCAAGGCCCCGGCCTGACTGCCAGCGACGCCGGACAACAGGTTGGTCAGGGCGTCAATGTCGACGCCCTGGTAACCGCCGAGGTCAGCGGAGATGGTCGGTTCCTTGGCGTGGTAGTTGACCATGTACAGGCCGAATTCGGTGCTGTTGAGCTCCTCGGCGATGTAGCGGAAGGCGAAACCGAACTGGCCGTCGTTGCGCGCGTTGTAGTCCTTGCCCACCGAGGCGACCTTGAGGGTGTTGCCGAACGCCGGCGTCACGCCGTTGGCGTACAGGCCGGTGGTACCCAGGGCCTGCTTGAGGAACGGGTTGTTGCCCAGCGCACCATACAGGTCAATCACGTTGCCGAAGCCCGGTACCGGGGTGTCGAGGGCGGTGCCGGTGAAGTCGTTGTAGGCAGTGTTGCCACCGTCGGCGAACAGATCGGTCTGCGAGTAAAAAGTGCCGACCGGGTCGATGCGGGTTTCTTTCCAGTTGGTCTGGTAGAAACTTTCCATGGTCAGGTTATCGGTGAGGCCGATGTTGAAACTGACCGCCTCCACCGGCATCAGTACTTCCTTGACCTCGGCGCCCGGCAAGCGGTATTTGGCCGCGTCCACCGGGTTGGTGGTGTTGACCCCGCCGCGATAGAAAATCCCCTCACCCCAGTTGAACACCTGACGCCCCAGCCGCGCGGTGACCGGCATTTGTGCCACGTCCCAGTTGCCGTAGACATAGGCGTCGAGCATCTCGATGCGGCTACCGGCGATGTCGCGGGTCTGCTCGGTGAAATGGTCGTCGTGGGGGTTGCTCTGGCTCGGCTGCGACGGGTTGTTGTTGCGGTAATAATCGTTGCGCTTGTCCATCAACTGGGTGTCGTAGAACGCAGTGCCGCGCATGAACACGCCGTAGTTCTGGTAGTTGGCTTCCAGCTCCGAGGTGATCTTGTACACCTCGGAAACCAGGCCGGTGTCGAAGTTGCGATTGCCATCGTTGGTGTTGACGTCATCGTTGGTTTTGTCGCGACCCTGCACCCGCCACAAACGGCCATAGGACAGCGTGCTGTCGAACGAGCCGGTGACCTGATTGTCCAGCACCTTGAACTCGGCCGCCTGCACGCCATCGACCGCGCACAGTTGCAACAGCCCCACCAGCCCTACCCCGGAAATCGCTGCGCCAGACTGGCGTAGTCGAATGTTCATGCGGTGTTCCTCCCTTCCCTGATTTTGTTGTTTTTTTGTCCACATAGCGCCGCTAAAGACCTGCTCACGCCGCACCCTTGTAGGAGCGAGCCTGCTCGCGAAAAACCTGAGAGCGCCGCGTTTATCCAGAATGTCCGCGTTATCGTTGACCTTCTTCGCGAGCAGGCTCGCTCCTACAGGGGGGGGGCATCATTTACCCAACCCAGCCCGCACAAAATTGCGGCTATGCGCACCGAAATGCCCCAGCAACTGGAACAGTTGCTGGTTGAGCAACGGATGGTCGTAGTCTTCACGCTGCACCTGATTACCGGCGCTGAAACTGTTGGTGGCCGGCGCCGTGGCCAGCCATTGGCCGATGGCCTCATCGAACCCCGCCCCCGCAGCAGCGGACTGGGCGCTGACCACCTCGCGCAGGTAGTCCACCGAGTACGGCGGATAGACCCCATCCTCGGCCGTGTCGACGTAAGCCTGGAGCATCGGGTGCACCTGTTGCCCGCCTCGCAGCAAGCGATACAGCCAGGCCGCCTGGTATTTCTCGACTTCCATGTGCCGGGTGGCGACGCGCTCGACCGCCGCCAGCTTGTCGTCGCCGTAACCGGCCAGGGCCTTACCCTCCATCAGCAACATGCTCGCCAACTCGACGCCGGGCAGCGGCTTGGCGTGGTACGGCTGGGTCAGGTCCTGGACGTGGTGCAGGCCCCAGCCGAGAAAGCGATAGCCCCAATAGGGATGACCGGTGGCGAACGCCAGGCGCGCCAGGCCCATATATTGATAGGCGCGCCAGTCCGGCCAACTGCGCGCGAGAAATCCGGCGGCGGCATACACCACCGGGTTTTCGTGGAAGAAGCCCATGTGAAACGGCGCCTGGGAGCTGTACTCAAAACGCTCGTCGCCAAACGACTGCGGGCCGAAGCCATAGAGCGCCGCGACCTCCCCCGGGTTGTCGCTGAACAGGTTGATGTCGTGTCCGTAGTCCGGCTCGTCGGCGGCGCTGGCCAGTACCGCGAGGGCGCTGACTGGTTCGCCGTCCGCCAGGACGATGAAGCGCTGGCGATTCCACGGCGACAGGGTCTGCGCGACCATCACCTGATCAGCCTTGAGGTGTTCGCGTTGTGGCAGGTCTTGGCCAGGCAACGGTTGGATGACCATCGCCAAGTGAATCTGTGGATTGATCCGCAGCGCCATGAGGAAGGCGTGGCGCAGATTGTCCGCCGGTGCGGCCGGCAACTTCAGGTTGTCCGGGCGCGATGGGTATTGGGCAAAATGCTCACGGGCGAAGGCTTCCTGTTGCTCGAGCAGTTCGACGATCGCCGGATATTGCGCGCCGAGGAAAGCTTCCAGCGGTTCGACGGCCACCTGCGGCGCGTCCTGTACCTCGGGCAACGCCTGCAATGCCAGGTAGCTGCCCACCGTGTGGTTGGACCAACCCCAGGCCGTCGGGGCGACGGCGCAGAGCAGCAACAGGAGTGACGTCAGCTTCATTGCTCGAGGTTCTTATTGGAAGTGTTGTAGGAGCGAGCCTACAGAGCGACCCCGACCCTGACACTGTCCAATCTCGCCATAAAAACTCTCAAATAGCGCCAGCGACGCGCGTCACTCAGCGCCTCAGGCCGGGTAACCGGTGATCTGCCGAATACTCTGGTACAGCGGTTTGAGCTGGCGATACATGCGCAGGTAAACCTCCTGGTACAGGCGCTGATAGACCTGCTGCGCCTCCGGTTGCGGAGTAAACACCGTGCCGACCCGGGTCATGGCGGCGATGGCCGAAGGGAAATCGGCATGCAGCCCCAGGCCCACCGCACAGCAGATCGCCGCGCCCAGGCCGGACGCCTCATAGACATGCGGACGCTCCGCCGGCAGGCCGAAAATGTCCGCCGTCAGTTGCATCGCCGCGTCGCTTTGCGATCCGCCACCGGCCACCCGTAGACGCTGGATCGACTGCCCGGAACGCTGCTCGATGCGCTCCTTACCCTGGCGCAAGGCATAGGCCAGGCCTTCGAGAATCGCCCGGTAGATATGCGCGCGAGTGTGCACGTCGCCAAAACCGATCATCGCGCCCTTGGCCTCGACGCCGGGGTCGCGAATCCCCGGCGACCAGTAGGGTTGCAGCATCAGCCCCATGGACCCCGGCGGCACCGCGTTGACCAGCGCATCGAACAACTGCTCTGGCTCGATACCTTGCTCTTTGGCCTGCTGCATTTCGCGCAGGCCGAACTCGTTCTTGAACCAGCTGACCATCCAGTAGCCGCGATAGATCATCACTTCGCAGTTGTACTGATCGGGCACCGCCGCCGGATAGGGCGGGATCAGCGGTACGATTTCCAGGTAGCGCTGGCGGGTGGTGGTGATGGTCGCTGTGGTGCCGTAGGACAGACACACAGTCGACTCGTCGACCACCCCGGCGCCGAGCACCTCGCAGGCTTTGTCGGCGCCGGCGGCAATCAGCGGCACGCCTTCGGGAATCCCGGTATGCCGGCTGGCCTCGGCGCTGATGTGGCCGAGGGTTTCGCCGGGCTTGAGCAGGGTTGGCAATTGCTCGGCGCGCACCGCCAGCGCCTGCCATTTCCAGTCCGACGGCGCGGCCCAGCGCAGGCGCTTGAAATCGAACGGCAGGTAGCCGACGCAGGCGCCCACCGAGTCGACAAAACGCCCGCACAGGCGATGGGTGAGAAAGCCCGAGAGCAGCAGCAATTTGTCGGTGCCGGCCCACACGTCGGGCTGATGCCGGGCAATCCAGTTGGCCTCGGCCTGGGCCCGAAAGTAGTCCACCGTGGCCTGGGCGCCGACCAGTTTGAACAGCCAGCCCCAGGGCCCCTTGATGCCGCCCTCGACCTCGGTCTGGCGCTGATCAAGCCAGAGAATCGCCGGGCGCAGCGGTTTGCCCTGGGCATCGACGTTGATCAGCGTGCCGCGCTGGGTGGTCAGTGAGACGCCGGCGATCTGCGTACGATCGATTCCGGTCTGCTGCCACAGCAACTCGCAGGCCTCTCCGAGTTTGGCCCAGTAATACTCCGGATCCTGCTCGGCCCAGCCCGGTTGCGTCGAGTAGTAGGCCTGCAGTTCGACCTTGCCCTTGCCCAATAGATTGCCCTGCAGATCGAACAGCAATGCGCGCACGCTCTGGGTGCCATTGTCGATGGCCAGCAGGTAGCGCTTATTCTTGTGGTTATCCATGGAGCTCTCTTCGATGGGCCTTCATTGCGTGGTCTGCGGCAGGCCATGATGACGTTGCCACAGTGCCCGATAACGCTGCTCTTCTTCGTCCCAACGCGAGTCATCCCAGCCCAGCCGTGGCTGGCACAGGCGCCTGATCGCCGGCAGATACTGCGCCCCGCCCTCGGCCAGCAGCAGCCCAAGACGGGTACGCCGCAGTAGCAGGTCGTCCAGGTGCAGAACCATTTCCGTGTCACAGGCCAGGGCCAGTTCCACCCATAAAGTATCGGTGGCACCGACGCTGTCGCGGCCCAATTGCTCGATCAACTGCGCCAGCCGCGGCAAGTCGCGGCCATGCCGTCCGGCCAGGCGTCGCCATTGGCTGGCACTCAAACCGGCAATGGGCAGCGGCTCGACAGCGGCAAACACCGGCGCGCCATCGTCGCTGAGTTCACGCCCGAGCATCGCTGCGCAGGCCGTGAGTACTTCGATGGCCTGCGGGCGAAAGGTGGTCAGTTTGCCGCCCGCCAGGGTCACGCACCCGGGCTCCTGCCACAGCACGTGCTCACGGGTTTCGTTGGACGGCCGGCCTTGTTGCGCGCCACTCGAACCGACCACCGGACGCACCCCCGACCAGGTCGACAGCACGTCATCGGCGACCACCTCGGCATGAGGAAATTGCTGAGCGCAGGCGGCCAGCAAGTAGTCGAGTTCTTCACTACTGATGCTCGCACTGATGTCCAAATCGGTCTCATGATCGAGGTCAGTGGTCCCAACCACCGTGGCGCCTTCCCAGGGAAAGACAAACACCGGGCGCCGGTCGCGGCGGTGTAAAAAGGTCAAGGCTTGCGCCACTGGCAGACGCCAGCCCGGCAGCAGCAAATGACTGCCGCGCAATGGGCGCAGTTGGCGCACAGCATCGCTCGGGCGCAGGCGCTCGGCCCAAGCGCCGGTGGCCACGGCGAGTACGCCACAGCGCAACTGCAGCGATTCGCCGCCCTCGATGTCGTGAACCTGAACCCCGCAGACCCGGCCGTCTTCGCGCAGCAATTGCTCGACCCGCAGACCATTGAGCGCCACCGCGCCATCGGCCCTGGCTTCACTGAGGACGCGCATCACCAGGCGCGCATCATCGGTCAACGCATCGACAAAACAGGTGCCACCGAGCAGCGCTTCGTCTTTCAGACCCGGCGCCAGAAAGCGCAGTTGCTGCGCATCATGGAAGCGGTGACTGCGCCGTCCCGCGAGGTAGTCGTAGACCGTCAGCAGGCCGCCGAACAGCCGTGGGCCGGGAAAGCCGCCCCGGTAGTGCGGCATCATGAAACTCATCGGCTCCACCAGCCCCGGCGCTTCGTCGAGCAGGCGCTGGCGCTCGTGGACCGAGTCGCGGGTCAGCCGCCATTGGCCCTTGGCGATGTAGCGCAGGCCGCCGTGGACCATTTTCGAAGAGCGGCTGGAGGTGCCCCAGGCGAAGTCGCGCTGTTCCAGCAACAGGCAGCGCCAGCCACGTCGGGCGGCTTCACGAAGGATTCCGGCACCGCTGATGCCGCCGCCGATGACGATCAGGTCCCAGGTCTCGGCGGCCAGGGTCGGCAGCACCTGCTGTCGCCAGGCGGCGTTCCAATCCAGGCTCATGCCGTCACTCCTGCAACAGCGTGCCGGGGTTGAGGCGCCCGGCCGGGTCGAAATGCCGGCTCAGCGCCTGCAAGGTGTCCATCGCCAGCGCGCCTTTCTCCCGCAGCAGGTATGGCGCGTGGTCCTTACCGACGCCGTGCTGGTGGCTGATGGTGCCGTGGTGGTCGACGATGGTCTGGCTGGCCGCGTGCTTGAGTGCCTGCCAGCGCGCCAGGGTCGCCGGATAGTCGGCGGCCGGGCGGAATACGTAGGTGGTGTAGATGCTCGAGCCTTCGCCATAAACGTGAGACAGGTGGGTGAACACGTGCACCCGCTCGCCCTGCGCCGCCAGACCGTCGCGCAGGCTGGTTTCGATGCGCGTCAGCAGGTTGTCGACGTTGCTCCAGTCGGTGGCGGTCTCCAGGGTGTCGACCACGTAGCCGGCGTTCCACAGGTTCTCGCGCAGGTAGGGAAAACGGAAGCGGTTCTGCGCCCACTTGTTGCCCAGCAAAGTGCCGGTGAACACCCCGCCAAAGGCTTTCAGGTGCTTGCGCGCCTGGCTCAGGGACAGCGCGTTCTGCCGGCGGTTGCCGGTCACGCCGAAAGTCAGCATGCACTTGCCGGCGCCAGCACCGCGCAGTGCCAGGTACTTCTCCAGCCAGGCGATTTGCTGTGGATGGCCGGCCAGGGCGAGCTGGGTTTCGGTCTCCACGGCGTTCGACAGGCGCAGCATCGACAGCGGCACACGGGCCTGGGCCAACTGGCGGATCGCTTGCAGGGCCTGGTCCCAATTGGGCAGGAACACCCCATAAAAACGCTCATCGGCCGGCAGCGGCGTGACCCGCACCTTGACCTCGGAAATGATCCCGAAGCGCCCTTCGCAACCGAGCACCACTTCGCGCAGATCAGGGCCGGCGGCCGAGGCCGGGAACGTCGGGATCCGCAGCGGGCCGGCGAAGGTTTCCAGGGTGCCGCCGGCGAACATCTGCTCGATGCGCCCGTAGCGCAGCGACTGCTGGCCGCTGGAACGGCTGGCGACCCAGCCACCCAACGTCGACAACTCCCAGGATTGCGGGAAGTGTCCCAGGGTGTAGCCACGGGCGCGCAGCTGGCTTTCCACTTGCGGACCGCAGGCGCCGGGGCCGAATGTGGCCAGCAGGCTTTGCTCGTCGAGGTCAAGCAGGCGGTTCATGTGGGCCAGAGAAACGGTGAGCACCGGTCGCTCGGAGTCCAGCGGGTTGATGTGCCCGGCCACCGAGGTGCCGCCGCCGTAAGGAATCAGGCACAGGTCACGTTCTTCGGCGAGGGCCAGCAGCTTGCGGATTTGCTCGGCAGTTTGCGGGAAAGCCACCGCATCGGGATAGATTCCCGGCGCGCCTTCACGCAGCGCCAGCCAGTCCGGCAGGCTCTGGCCACGGGCGTGCATCAGGCGGTCCTGGGGCTCGATGCTGTACAGCGAATGCTGTGGCAAGCGCGAGGCCGGGACGCGGGCCAGGGCCGACTCAAGCGTCGCGTCGGGCAGCGCACGACCGGCGCCAACCCGCGCCTCGAGAAATCCCGCGCCCTGCGCCGGCAGTTCGACCACCGTACTTGCATCTCCCCAGCCGTTCCAACGTCGCATGCGTGTGTCCTTTTGCGGTTCTTATAGGTGACATTTCTGGCGCCTATACTAGCCAGCCGGCAAAACCTGTCACGGTCGCATCAGGCCAGTTCGAGTAGCCAATTGAGTCAATCCGCGCCGCCGCTCCCAGTCATTTACTTTAGCTGTGGTTTCAATTTACCTTTCAGGGTCTTGCGCTGTGCCCGCCTGCCCCGATCAAAGGACCCCGATCATGCAATCCCTCGGCTTCACCTCGGTTCCGCCGCTGCTCAAATACGTGCGCCATGCCGAGCACCTGGGGATGACCATTGAGCCAGCGTTGGCCGCAGCCGGGTTGCAGGCGCAGCAATTGAGCGACAACAGCCTGCGCATAACGGGTGAAGCCCATGAGCGTCTGCTCGACTATTTCTGCGAGCACTCCGGCGATCCACTGTTCGGGCTGAATTCGGCACGCTTCGTCTTGCCCAACTCCTGGAGCGTGCTGGGCTACATCACCATGAACTGCGCGACCCTGGGCGATGCAATGAACCGGATCATGCCGTTCGAGAAACTGGTGGGCGACATGGGCGTCAGCCGTGCCGAACTGCAGGGGCAACAGGTGCACCTGATCTGGACCTGCCGCCACCAGCGCCCCCGCATCCGCCGCCACCTGGTGGAGAACGTGCTGGGTTCCTGGCTGCAATACGCGCGCTGGATTGCCGATACGCACCTGTCAGCGGACGCCGTGTGGTTCGAACATCCATTACCGGCCAACACTGAGCTGGCGCAGTACGAGGCGTTTTTCGATTGCCCGGTGTTGTTTGATCAGCCTTACTCGGCGCTGATCGTGCCGCTGCCTTATCTGCAATTGCCGCTGCGCCAGGCCGATGCGCAATTGCTGCGCACCCTGGAAGAACATGCATTGGGCTTGATGGCGACGCTGGAAGACGCGTCGCTGGAGCAGCGGGTGAAAAGCTGCCTGCGCCAGTTGCTCAAGGAAGGATTGCCGCGCAAGGAACAGGTCGCCGAACAATTCGCCGTCTCGGTGCGCACCCTGCAACGCCAACTGCACCAGGCCGGCACCACCTACCAGCAAATCCTCGACGACCTGCGCCAGGAACTGGCCGAGCACTACCTGCTCAACAGCACTCTGCCGATCCAGGACATCGCCCAATACCTGGGCTTCACCGAACCCCGCTCCTTCCACCGCACCTTCAAAAGCCGCCGCGGCATGCCACCGGGGGAGTTTCGGCAGACCCATCGGCAGGGGGATTAGGGTTGAGATTGTGGTGGGGTGGCTGACGCCCTTAAGGAGCTGGCTTGCCAGCGAACCAGACGCCTCGGCACATCAGACGCACCGCCTTCGCCGGCAAGCCGGCTCCTCGGAACATCAGATATACCGCCTTCGCGAGCAGGCTCGCTCCCACAGGTCTGCGGCATGTCGCAGATATCTCGGACACCTTAGATCCCTGTAGATGCTGGCCTGTCGGATGGCGCATCACAGCAAAGAACGACAACGCGTTATCACTATCTAGCTTCGTGGCTGATCCACATCATCCAGCACTCGATTCACCAGCAACTGCCCCAACGAAATCATCTGCGCTATCGCCAACGCCACCTGTCGACGCGAACCTTCAAGTTCGAACGCCAAGTCAGTGGCCATCACATTCACTGAAGCCAAGGTCTCCGAGGCATGGGCCAACAGGCGTTCTCGGTCCAACCCAGGCATGACAGCAAAAATGCTCGATGGGCATTTGTTCGCAACCGAGCCCCGCATCGCTGTCGGCTTCAGGTAGTGATCGAGTGCGCGTTCGGCAGCGGCGTGGAGTTTGCCGGCGTCATCGGAGGCATAGGGAGAAGTGACGAGGGATTCAGGTGGATCGGGGGTGATCTTTTTCATGGCGAAGCTCCTTGATCAGATGGAGCTGCCACTACCTGCTGTCAAACAAGAATGGGTGGCAGCTGTGCGCGGGTTGACAGACCGAGGATCAAGGAACCCGGCGCACACGAATGTGCCCCACGCACAGCCGCCATAAATCAGAACAGCGGACACAAAAAAAGTGCCTACGGTTCGAATAGCGGCACTTGCATGCCAAGATCTGTTCGGTCTGTCAAAACCGGTCGCTGAATTGGCAGCGACCCACAAAGAGTATCCGTGGCCGAGATCCAGCACAACCCACAAAGGCCGTCGGACCATTCGCGCTTGGGGCTTGCCAGCGGAAGTATTCAAACTGCCAAAGTGGGTTCGCCTGACATGCCGTCTTCGCGAGCAAGCTCGCTCCCACAGGTTTAGTGTCATGCCGAATGAATTGCGAACACCGCAGCCCCTGTGGGAGCTGGCCTGCCAGCGATGCAGACGCCGCGGTACATCAGATACCCAGCCATCGCGAGCAGGCTCGCTCCTACGAGGTGCTGACAAACACCAGCCGATTGCCAAACGGATCCTTGACGCTCATTTCCCGACTATCCCAAGGCGTGTCCTCAATACCAGGATGGGCATAGCGGTAGTTTTTCGCCAGCAGTTCCTGGTGAAAGGCGTCCAGCGCATCGGTCTCGATACGCAGCGCCGCACCCGGCGAGGCGTCGCCGTGGTGCTCAGAGAGGTGCAGCACGCATCCGCCGCGCGAGACCTGCAGATAAAGCGGGTAATTGGCCTCGAATCGGTGCTGCCAATCGACACTGAAGCCGAGGAAGTCGACGTAGAACTCCAGCGCCTTGGCCTCGTCGAAGATCCGCAGGATCGGGGTGATTTTTCCAAAACCCATGGTGATGCTCCCTGATTGAATGCAGAGCATCATAGACAATCCGTGCGATCAGGTGTCAGGCGTTAAAGCCGGCGCGCAAGTCGCCCTCTCGCGCCAGGAATCGCCCATGCCGCTGACCATTGGCCTGCCCGTCGACGTAACTGCGCACCCCATTGACCCACACCCCGTCGATGCCGTCGGCCGAACGCTGCGGGTCGCTGAAGTCCGCGACATCGCGCACCGTCGCCGGGTTGAACAGCACCAGGTCGGCCCAATAGCCCTGGCGAATTTCGCCGCGATGCTTCAAGCCAAAACGCGCCGCCGACAACCCGGTCATCTTGTGCACCGCAGTGTGCAACGGGAACAACCCGAGGTCTCGACTGAAGTGCCCGAGCACCCGGGGGAAGGCGCCCCACAGCCGTGGATGAGGGAACGGGTCTTCCGGCAGGCCATCGGAGCCAACCATCGACAGCGGGTGCGCGAGGATCCGCCGCACGTCCGCCTCATCCATGCCGTAATACACTGCGCCCGCCGGCTGCAGACGCCGCGCCGTATCCTCCAGGGACAGGCCCCACTCGGCAGCGATGTCGATCAGGTCGCGACCGCTGACCTGCGGATGGGGTGTGGACCAGGTGATGGTGATGCGATGGGCATCGGTGACTTGTTTGAGGTCGAGGGTCGAGGAACTGGCGGCATAGGGATAGCAATCGCAGCCGACCGGATGACTCTGCGCCGCCTGCTCCAGCGCCGCTAACAACTGCGGACTGCGCCCCCAGTTGCCGGCGCCAGCACACTTGAGGTGGGAAATAATTACCGGGCTTTTGGCCTGGCGACCGATATGAAACGCCTCGTCCATGGCCTCCAGCACCGGCTCGAACTCACTGCGCAAATGGGTGGTGTAGACCGCACCAAATGCCGCCAGCTCCGTGGCCAGTTGCACCACCTCATCTGTGGATGCAGAAAAGGCACTGGCATAGGCCAGCCCCGTCGACAGCCCCAGCGCACCGGCTTCCAGGCTTTCGCGCAACTGCTCGCGCATGGCACTGATTTCAGCGGCGCTGGCGGTGCGCTGCAGGTCATCCAGATGATTGCTGCGCAGCGCCGTGTGCCCCACCAACGCCGCCACATTCAGGGTTGGTCGAGCCGCCTCGACCGCCGCGCGGTAGTCGCTGAAGCGCGGATAGACGAACGCCGCCGAAGTGCCGAGCAGGTTCATCGGATCCGGCGGATCGCCGCGCAGTTTCACCGGCGAGGCGCTGATCCCGCAGTTGCCGACGATCACTGTGGTCACCCCTTGGCTGAGCTTGGGCAGCATCTGCGGCTGACGGATCACCACCGTGTCGTCATGGGTGTGCACGTCGATGAAACCCGGCGCCAGCACCCGGCCGCGAGCGTCGACCACCTCATCGGCGTTGTCGGCCGACAAATCGCCGATACGCTCGATCCGCCCGTTCAGAATGCCGACGTCAGCCGAGTACGCCGGGCGGTTGCTGCCGTCAATGATCGAGGCGTTGCGGATCAGGGTGTGGTACCGCATGTCAGTCTCCCAGCGGCAAAGGGGCTTCGTCTGAATTTACTTGGACAAAATTTTCAGCATCACCCTCCACCCGCGTACCCCACCAACTTCCCCTGAATAAAATCCAGAAAACACTGAATCCGCAGCGCCAACTGCGAGTTGCGGTAGTACACCGCGTTGATCGGCTGGCGGTAGCCGCTGTTGGCCTCGGCCAGCAGTGGGATGAGGCGACCGGACTGGATGTCGGCGGCGGTCATGAAGTCTGACAGGCAGGTGATGCCCTGGCCTTCCAGTGCCAGTTGGCGCAGGGTTTCGCCGCTGGAGGCGCTGAGGCTCGGCTGGATTTCCCAGCGATCACCGTGCGCATGGCGCAGCGGCCAGTGGTTGAGGGTTTCGGTCTGGGTGAAACCGAGCAGCGAGTGCCCGGCCAGTTCGGCGACGCTGCGCGGGGTGCCGTGTTGTTTCAGGTAGGCCGAGCTGGCGAGGATGTGCAACGGGCTGCAGCCCAGCGGGCGGGCGTGCAGGGTCGAGTCGGCCAGGGCGCCGATGCGAATGGCGATGTCGGTGCTTTGTTCCAGCAGGTCGATGATCAGGTCGTTGCTGTTGAGTTCGAGCTGGATGTCCGGGTAGAGCCGGCGGAATTCGTCGATGTAGGGCACGATGGCGTGCAGCATGAACGGCGACGCAGCGTTGATCCGCAGCCGTCCGGAAGGCGTTTGCTGTCGCGAGGTCAGACGCTCTTCCAGTTCTTCCATCTGATCGAGAATGCGCTTGGCCTGTTCGAAGAAGTACTTGCCCTCCTCGGTCAGGTCCATGCGCCGCGTGGTGCGGTTGATCAGGGTGGTGTCGAGCTTGGCTTCCAGGCGCGACAGCGTGCGACTGACCGCCGAGGGCGTTTGCCCGACCTGCTCGGCGGCAGCAGAAATCGAACCGCACTCAATCACGCAGACGAAAATCTGCAACTCATCGGATCTGGCTTTCACCGCTGCCCTCGCTGTCGAACCCGCCCGGCACTGAAGCCCGGGCCAAGGCGTCGATAGTAGCTCGATACGCGGCGCGGCGCAGGTCAGGCCGGCAGGTTGAACACGGTCTTGAGGTGTTGCTCGTAACGCGCCACGTCGCCTTCGATGTTCGGACGCTTCATCACGTCGACACAGAGGAAAGTCGGCAAGGCCGTCATGCCGAGGAACTGGTTGGCTTTGTGGAACGGGAAGTACACGGCGTCGACGCCACGGGCTTCGAAGAAATCGCTTGGGTCGTCGAAGGCTTGCTGGGGTGCGTTCCAGGTCAGCGACAGCAGGTACTGTTTGCCCTGGATCAGGCCGCCACTGCCGTACTTCTGCGAGGCGTCGGAACGGGTCCGGCCATCGCTGGCATAGAGGCTGCCGTGGCCTTCGGTGAAGACTTCGTCGATGTACTTTTTCACGGTCCAGGGCGCGCCCATCCACCAGCCGGGCATCTGGTAGATGATCACATCGGCCCAGAGGAACTTGGCCACTTCTTCGGCGATGTCGTAACCCTCGTCGATATGAGTGACCTTGACGTCGATGCCGCCGCGATCCAGCACCGCCAGCGCCGCGTCGTGCAAGGTGGCGTTGTAGCGACCGTCGGAGTGAGCGAATTTCTTGCCACCGTTGAGCAACAGAACTTTTTTCATGGAGTGCCTCGTCATCTGGATTGAATGCGCCGCGCTGTGGATCAGTCGCGGGATCAAGAAGGTGTGTTTCGATGGCGAGCAGAATATCGAGGGAGGTCCGGCTGAATAAGCCACGAACCGGCAAATCACATTTGACCTATACGCACGAATGAAGCACCTATTGTTGCCGTAGAATTTCCTCACACCCCTTCAGAGGAAATCCCATGACTCAGCAACACGGCTTCATCCTGCAGGCCAAGACCCGCCCGGAACAATCCGACGCGTTCGAGGCACTGTTCCGCGCCTACGTCGAACCCAGCCGCGCCGAGCCTGGCTGCATCGAGTACCACATGCTGCGCGATCAGCAGGACCCGAGCCTGTTCATCTTCTATGAAATCTGGGAGTCCCAGGCCCATCTCGACACGCACTCGAACCTGCCGCACATGAAGGCGTTCTTCGACAAACGCATGGACTACCTGGAGCGCGACTTCGAGATCCGCCGCATCGACATGCTCAGCCCGTCGTCCGCTAGCCGCTGATCAACAAGTGGCCGCCGAGCAGGCCCAGGCCGATGAAAAATACCCGCTTGAACAACACGGCGCTGATCCGTTGACGCAGCCATTGCCCCAGCAGCATGCCGAGCACGGCGGGGATCAGCGCCAGCATCGAGGCGCCGAGTTCACCGCCGCTCAGGGCACCGCGCCACATCAGCCCGCCCGCGAGAGCCAGGGTCGACACGGTGAACGACAAGCCCAGCGCCTGCACCAGTTGATCCTTGCCCAATCCCAGTGCCTGCAAGTACGGCACCGCCGGGATCACAAAAACCCCGGTGGCCGAGGTGATGACGCCCGTCAGCATCCCGCACAACGGCCCCAGCCAGCGCTCGCTGCGACTGCCGACCCGCAACGTCGGCAGGAATAACCCGCTCAAGGCATACAACACCAGCGCCGCACCCAATGCGCGCACCACCCATTGGCCTTCGTCGATGCCCAGCCATAGGGTGCCAGCGCCGGTGCCGAGAAAAATCGCCAGCAACATTGGCCACAGCCTTACGAGCAGCGCCCGCAGGTGGCCGCCGAATGCCAGTTGCCAGAGGTTGGTCAGGGTCGCCGGGATAATCAGCAAGGCTGCTGCCTGCACCGGCGCCATAGCCAGGCCGAGCAACCCCATGGCAATGGTCGGCAGGCCGAGGCCGATCACCCCCTTGATCATTCCCGCCACCAGGAATGTGCCAATCACCAGCAACGACAGGGCTGGACCGAGGTCTTGATAAAACGCCAGGAGAGTATTCATAGCGCCATTGTCGAACGTTGCCGGTGCGCTGAAAATTCGCCATATACTGAGCCTGCCTCTTGTTTTAACAGAGCCAGGAACATTCCATGCACTTCGACTTGATAGATTTACGGCTATACCTGAACACCCTCGAAGCCGGCAATATCACCGCCGGTGCGCTGCGCAGCCATCTTTCGCTGGCTGCGGCCAGTGCACGGATTCGGGCGATGGAATCGTCGCTGGGCATCACTTTGTTGGAACGCGGTCGCCGTGGCGTCAGCCCGACCCCAGCCGGCAAGGCGCTGGCCCGGCATGCGCGACTGATGCTGTTGCAAGCCGAACGCTTGCAGCAGGATCTGGCAGAGTACGCCAAGGGCGTCAAAGGCCAGGTGCGCCTGCTGTGCAACACCACGGCGCTCAGCGAATACCTGCCGGAACTGCTCGCCGACTTCCTGCGCACACACCCCAACCTCGACATCGACCTGCAGGAGCTGCCAAGCCAACGCATCACCCACGCCCTGCGCGAGGGTGCCGCCGAGTTGGGTGTTGTCTCTGACGCGGTGGATACCCAGGGTTTGCAGACCCGGGCGTTTCGCGACGACCCGCTGGTGCTGGTCTGCGCCAAGGATCACCCGCTGGCCGAGGCTCGATCCGTGACCTTCAGCCAAAGCCTGGGCCACGACTATGTCGGCTTGAATGCCCACAGCGCGCTGGCGATTTATCTGGAGGAGCAGGCGTTGCATGCCGGGTTGCGCATGCCGATACGGATTCGCGCTGAAGGCTTCGACGCGGTGCTGCGCATGGTCGCCCATGGCGCGGGGCTGGCAATTGTGCCGTTGGCGGCGGTGCAGCGTTGCCCCGCGCCACTGCCGTTCAAATTTTTCGCCCTGCAGGAGCCTTGGGCCCAGCGCACCTTACTGCTGTGCGCCCGTGACTTCGACGCCCTGCCGCGCTACGCCCAGGCCCTGCTGCACGCCTTGCAGCCGCAGCAGGGGAGTTAGCCGATCACGCCTCGTCAGGCACCGTCCCCAGCGTTGCACCGGCTTTGCCCTTACGGAAAAACAGCGCGTAGACCAGCGACAAGATCAGCAGGAACGGCACGCCGAACACCAGGGTCATCTTGAACGCGTCGGTGAAGTAGGTGGTGATCATCACCGCCCCCATCAGCACCAGGCCCAGCAACGTGGTGTAGGGAAAAAAGCGCATGCGGAACGACAGTTTTTTCTCGCCATGACGCTGGTGGTAACGGCGGAAACAGTAGTGGGTGAGGAAGATCATGAACCAGGTGAAGATCGCGCCGAACATCGAGATCGCCATCATCAGGGTGAACGAGCTCTCCGGGTACAGCAGGTTCAACAGTGTCGCCAGGGCGATCCCCGAACTCGACAGCAGCAAGGCGTTGAGCGGGATGCCGCTCTTGCTCAGCACGCCCATGGACTTAGGTGCGTAACCGCCGCGTGACAGGCTGAACATCATGCGTGTGGTGATGTAGAGCTGGCTGTTCATCGCCGACAAGGCGGCGATCAAAATCACGAAGTTCATCACCCCGGTAGCCCCAGGAATACCGATGGTCTGCATCACCGTGACGAACGGACTCTGCGCCTTGCCCGCCTGAATCCACGGCACGATCGCCAGCATCAGCGCCAGGGTCAGCAGGTAAAACACCACCAGGCGCACGATGGTCGCGCGAAAGGCTTTCTTCACCGCGCGCTCCGGATCCTCGGCCTCACCGGCGGCGACCGCGATCATTTCCACGCTGAGGTAGCTGAAGATCGACACGATCACCGCCACCCACATGCCGCTCAGACCGTTGGGGAAAAAGCCTCCATGAGCGGTGTAATTCTGCACCCCGTACTCCGGGTTGCCGGAGCCGAACACCACGTACACCGCGAGAATGATGAAGCCGACAATCGCGCCGATCTTGATGGTCGAGAACCAGTATTCGAAGGTGCCGAAGGTCTTGACGCTGATCGCGTTGAGCACGATCAGCACGCTGGAGAACGAGACGATCCAGATCCATTCCGGCACGTTGGCGAACCAGTACTTCATGTACATCGCCACCGCCGTCACTTCAGTGCCGACCGCCAGCACAATCGCCGCCCAATAGGCGTAGCGCACCAGGAAGCCGGCCAGCGGACTGATGTAAAACTCGGCATAGGCACCGAACGAACCGGAGGTGGAATGGGCCACGGTCATTTCCGCCAGGCAGCCCATCAACAACAGGGTAATGATCGCGCCAATGGCATAGCTCAGCAGCACGCTCGGCCCGGCATAGCCGATGGCGTAGGCGCTGCCCATGAACAGCCCGGTACCGATCGCCCCGCCAATGGCGATCATGCTCATCTGCCCCGACGTGAGCTGGCGCCTGAGGCCCTGCTCACGGTTGGAGATCGTTTCGAAACCGCGGTTGTCGCTCATCGTTCACGCCTCTGCATTTTGTCTTTCTTGGAGAGAGCCAGTCCCTGGCGATACCGCCATGGGTCAGAGAATATTCAATGGATATTCAATGATCACCCGTACTTCGTTGTTGTCGGTGGTGTCGGCACTGGCTACCTGGGCGCTGGAGCGCAGGCTGGCCTGGCGGATCCGCACTGACAGGTCCTTGGCCTTGCCGGACTGCACGACATACCGCGCCTCGATGTCGCGCTCCCAGCGCTTGCCATCGCTGCCGTAACGCCCATAAGCGCCGTTGGGCCCGCCATCGTAGTGGCTGTCGTCGATGTGATCACCGTTGACGTAGCGCGACATGAAGCTCAACCCCGGCACGCCGAAGGCGGCCATGTCGAGGTCATAACGCAGTTGCCAGGAACGCTCGTTGGGCGCGTTGAAGTCGACAATCTGGATCGAGTTGGCGAGGAAGATCGACGTACCCGGCTGGCGATCGAAGCCCAGGTAGTCGAACGGCTCATTACCGTCGACCTGCTGGTAGGCCAGGGTCAGGCGTTGGGCGCCAAGCTGGTAGGCGGCGGCCAGCGACCAGGTGGTGTTATCGATTTTCCCGGCCAGGCTTTGCCCGGTGTCGTCGGTGCGGTACAGGTTGAAATCAACGTTCAGCGACTGGTTTTCGCCGGGCGCGAAACTGTAGTTGGTGTTGGCGTAGTACTGCCGCCAGATGTCCTTGAACTCCGAACCGTAGAGGCTGAAGCTCAGCTGGTCACTCAGTGCATAGCGACCACCGAGGTAGTCGACGCTGCGGGTTTCCACTCCGGCGTACAGGGCCTTGAGCGCACCGTCGTGGTTGCTCGAGTTGCTGTCACTGGCCGAGGTGAAGTGCCCGCTGTCGAGCAGCAGCCCTTGCAGCTCCTGGCTGGTCAGTTGAAAGCCATTGGCATGCTGGGTGAACAGACGCGCGTTGCCGGTGCCGAACACCGGGTTGAGCGGGGTCAGGTTGCCGTACTTGAGTTCGGTCTGGGAGATACGCGCTTTCACTGCACCGCCCGCCTCGGAGTACTCATCCTCGGGACGGCCATCGGAGTCGATCGGCAACAAACCGGTGCCGGTGCGCCCACGGCCGCTGTCGAGCTTGAGGCCCAACTGCGCGTACGCGTCGATGCCGAACCCGACGCTGCCCTGGGTGTAGCCGGAGCTGTAGTCGAGCATGATCCCGTGGGCCCACTCTTCCCGGTAGTTCTGGCCGCCGGGGTTGTTGAGGTTGTTGCGGTAGAAATAGAAGTTGCGGTTGGTCAGGGTCAGGCTACTGTCTTCGACGAAACCGCTGTCGGCGGCAACCGCCCATTGACCAAGGCTACTGCTGATGGCGAGCGGCAAGGCGAGCCAAAGGGACAATTTCATTCTGCGTGCTCCTTATTATTGTGTTTGCACAGAACTTTTGTTCAGACGACAAGATCCCGCTGCCGGCAAAAGCGGCAGCAGGATCGAGGCATCCCGGGGGTGTCAGGTCACGCTGTGGCGAACCTGGAATTGCGCTTGCGCCCAGGTTTTCTGGTCGAGGATTTCGCCGAGGATCTGCACCGCATCGAAGACCTCGGTGAAGCTGGTGTACAGCGGGGTAAAGCCGAATCGCATGATCCGCGGTTCGCGGTAGTCACCGATCACGCCCTGGGCGATCAGCGCCTGGATCACCGCATAACCTTCGGGATGCTCGAAGCTGACATGGCTGCCACGCTTGGCGTGCTCACGCGGGGTCACCAGTTTCAGGTCGTGGGCGGCGCAGCGCTGTTCGACCAGTTCGATGAACAGATCGGTCAGGGCCAGGGACTTGCGACGCAGGCTCTGCATGTCGGTCTGGGCGAAGATATCCAGGCCACATTCGACCATCGCCAGCGAGGTGATCGGCTGGGTGCCGCACAGGTAGCGAGCGATGCCCTGGCTTGGCTCGTAGGCCGACTCCATGGCGAACTGACGGGTGTGCCCAAACCAGCCGGCCAACGGTTGCGCGACCAGATTGCAGAGCTTCGGCGAGACCCAGGCGAAGGCTTGCGAGCCTGGGCCACCGTTGAGGTATTTGTAGGTGCAGCCGATGGCGTAGTCGGCATCGGCCCCGCGCAGGTCCACCGGCACCGCGCCGGCCGAGTGGGCAAGGTCCCAGATGGTCAGCGCGCCGCACTCGTGGATCAATTGGGTCATGGCCTGCATGTCGTGCATGTAGCCGGTCTTGTAGTTGACGTGGGTCAGCATCACCACGGCGACGTCCTGGTCGATGGCCTGGGTCAGCTCTTCGGGCGCATCCACCAGGCGCAGGCTGTAGCCCTGCTGCAGCAGGTCCATCAGACCCTGGGCGATGTACAGGTCGGTGGGGAAGTTGCTCGATTCGCTGACGATGATCTTGCGCTGCGGCGCACGCTCGGCCTGTACCCGCAGAGCCGCGCCGAGGACCTTGAACAGGTTGATCGAGGTGGTGTCGGTGACCACCACTTCGTCGTCACCGGCACCGATCAGGCTGGCCAGACGATCGCCCAGACGCTGTGGCAGGTCGCGCCAGCCAGCGCTGTTCCAGCTGCGAATCAGACCGTTGCCCCACTCCTCGGCGATCACCGCCTGCGCGCGCTCAAGGGACGCCTTCGGACGTGCGCCAAGGGAGTTGCCGTCGAGGTAGATCACGCCTTCGGGCAGCGCAAACTGATCACGCAGGGGAGCCAGGGTGTCCTGTGCATCGAGCGCCAGGCAATCGTTTCTTGTGGTCATTGTCGGTCCTGTTCTTTAAATGTCATGCGGCCGGTGCACGCCGTATTCACAGGCGTTCAAGCATCAGCACGATGAGCAAATAATGAACGAAGCATTGGAGAATTTTCGTGCAAAGTGCGAGGCCGTATAGTAGTTATCTCGAAGAAAATTCGAATTCCACCGACAAAAACGCGGATTTATTCAAACCATGACACTCGACTCGACAGACCTGCGGATCCTGCACTTTCTGCAGCAGGACGGCCGCATCAGTAACCAGGAATTGGCGGAGAAGGTTTCGCTGTCGCCCTCGGCCTGCCTGCGCCGTTTGCGCTTGCTGGAGAGTGAGGGAATCATCACTGGCTATCGCGCCGAACTGAGCGCCGAGCGCCTCGGCGTGGAGCTGGAGGCGATCGTTCATGTGTCGCTGCGCCAGGATGTGGATGACTGGCACGAGACCTTTATCAAGAAGGTCCAGTCATGGCCGGAAGTCGCCACCGCCTATGTGGTGACGGGCGCCAGCAACTATGTACTGCGGGTCCAGGCGCGCAACCTCAAGCACTTCTCGGACTTCATCGTCGGCAAGTTGAATCGCACGGCGGGGGTCACCGATATCCGCTCGGAAATCGTTCTGCAGAAGATCAAGGAGCGTGATGATTTGCTGGATTTAGTGGTGCGCAAATAACCCCCCTCCTACAGGGGCCCAAACCCGGGTTCAGTTGGAATCGGACTCAACGCATCCGCCGCGACTCGTTGCGCTGCACCGTGGCGCTGGGCGACTCTTCGAACAACTTGCGATATTCAGCAGAGAACCGGCCCATGTGGGTGAAGCCCCAGGCCATCGCGATTTCCGAGATGTTGCGCGCCTGGCCGTGTTCCAGCAGGTCCTGGCGCACCGCGTTCAGGCGGTGTTTCTTCAGATAGGCCATTGGCGACAGCGCGAAGTATTTGCGGAACGCCTCGAACAGTTTGAAGCGCGAAACCCCCGCCGCCATTTCGATATCTTCCAGGCACAGCGCTTCGCGGGCGTTGTCGTGGATGTACTGTTTGGCGCGGACCAGGTAGTGCGGCACCTTGACCCCCAGCACCTCGCGCAGCTCATCGGAGTAGTTGTTCGGCTGGGCGAGGATCAGGCCCTTGATCAGCGAGCTTTCGATGTCGCGGGTGAAGGTCACCTGATCGAACAGCGCGCTGTTGTGCTCCAGCTCGGCGATGAAATAGCGCGCCATCCGCCACCACGCCGCCGAGGCACCGTCCACCGCATCCATCAACGGCTCGAAGCGCAGT
The DNA here is from genome assembly GCF_019212185.1 of Pseudomonas fluorescens. Taxonomy (NCBI): domain Bacteria; kingdom Pseudomonadati; phylum Pseudomonadota; class Gammaproteobacteria; order Pseudomonadales; family Pseudomonadaceae; genus Pseudomonas; species Pseudomonas fluorescens. The sequence continues at coordinate 949,278 of NZ_CP078138.1, read as the reverse complement.
GGCGCGTCCAGCGGGCGTTGCAGAATGCCTTCGAGTGACTCGCTCATGGCCGCGCGGGTGATCACCACCTGGACCTTGCGGCAATCTCCGGAAATTGCCAGCACCTGGTTTTCGTTGGGCGAAATGATTACCCCCTGATCACGATCGGACCTGAGCAAGGCGCCGTTCTTGCGCAGCTCCTGCTCCCCCACCAACGGCAGGCTGAGGCTGTAGCTGCTGAAGTGCTCAGCGTCCTCGATATCGACGGTCACGTCGGTGCCGTACTCGATGGTGCCCAAGGTGGTGGCCATCGATTTGAAGACGTTTGCGCTGTGGTGAAAACGAATCCGCTCTGGCGTCGCGGTTTCCAGGCGATGCGGGCCGCAGATACCGGACATCCAGGTCCTGGCCCCTTCAAGGTCATAGTGATCGATACGAATATCGCGACTTTGCGGATCGGCTTTGCTACTCATCACGGCGCACCCACGGCAATATTTTTTCAGCGCGCTCTGACGGCGCACCTCTGGCTTGAACAGAGCAAATTCCAGACCAGCGAACGCGCGCGCTGAGCCGATGGATAGCAATCACCGACTAAGTGGATAACGCCACGCCCAGAAGCCGACCCGCGCATTCAAGACTGGGCAAAACAGTACATCAATGCGCGACATCAGTGCGCCCGTTCATCAACTGGCGCAGGAAATTGAGTATTCGCCGCCCAGAAAATGCACCCGTTGTTACCCGCCAAAAATGCGCACTAAGGCAGCCGTGAATTTTATGGACTGCCTTCGCCGACTAAGCGGATAGACCCCCACCCGTCCCACTCTCTCTAATGGGCGCACCGATTAGCCTGAACAAAAACAAGGGGCACACACCCATGAGTGGCGAGAAAAACGTCGAGCAATGGAAATCATTTATCGAAGGCTGCCTGGACTTCCGTCCGGCCGAAGGGGTGTTCCGCATTGCCCGGGACATCTTCACCGAACCGCAGCTGTTCGACCTGGAAATGGAACTGATCTTCGAGAAGAACTGGATCTACGCCTGCCACGAAAGCGAGCTGGCGAATAACCACGACTTCATCACCATGCGCGCCGGACGCCAGCCGATGATCATCACCCGTGACGGTGACGGTCAGCTCAACGCCCTGATCAACGCCTGCCAGCATCGCGGCACAACCCTGACCCGCGTCGGCAAGGGCAACCAGTCGACCTTCACCTGCCCATTCCACGCCTGGTGCTACAAAAGCGATGGCCGGCTGGTCAAGGTCAAGGCGCCGGGCGAATACCCGGAAGGCTTCGACAAGGCCACTCGCGGCCTGAAAAAAGCTCGCATCGAGAGCTACAAGGGTTTCGTCTTCATCAGCCTCGACGTCAATGGCGACAACAGCCTGGAAGACTTCCTCGGCGACTCGAAAGTGTTCTTCGACATGATGGTTGCCCAGTCGCCCACCGGTGAACTGGAAGTGCTGCCCGGCAAGTCGGCCTACACCTACGACGGCAACTGGAAACTGCAGAACGAAAACGGCCTCGATGGCTACCACGTCAGCACCGTGCACTATAACTACGTGGCCACCGTGCAACACCGCCAGCAGGTCAACAGCGACAACGGCACCAGCAACGGCAGCACCCTGGACTACAGCAAACTGGGGGCCGGCGATGCCAACACCGACGACGGCTGGTTCGCCTTCAACAACGGCCACAGTGTGCTGTTCAGCGACATGCCCAACCCCTCGGTGCGCTCCGGCTACGCGACCATCATGCCGCGCCTGATCGAAGAATACGGCCAGCAGAAAGCCGAGTGGATGATGCATCGCCTGCGCAACCTGAACATCTACCCGAGCCTGTTCTTCCTCGACCAGATCAGCTCGCAGCTGCGCATTATTCGCCCGGTGGCGTGGAACAAGACCGAAATCATCAGCCAGTGCCTGGGGGTGAAAAACGAGTCGGCCGCCGACCGCGAAAACCGCATCCGCCAGTTCGAGGATTTCTTCAACGTCTCCGGGCTCGGCACGCCGGACGATCTGGTGGAATTCCGCGAAGCCCAACGCGGTTTCCAGGCCCGTCTGGAGCGCTGGAGTGATATTTCCCGAGGCAGCCATCGCTGGGAAACCGGCCCTACGCCCAACAGCGAGGCGATCGGCATTCAGCCGGCGATGACCGGCACCGAGTTCACCCACGAGGGGCTTTACGTCAACCAGCACGCCAACTGGCAGAAATTCCTGCTCGACGGCCTGGACGCGAAATCCCTGAAACTCCGTGAGGTGTAACCATGAATGCGCAATTGCAGTACCAGATCGAGCAATTTTTCTACCGTAAATCCGAGCTGTGCGACGCCAAGGATTGGGACGCCTACCTCAAGCTGTTCGCCGAGCAGAGCGAGTTCCACTTGCCGCAGTGGGATTCGGAGCACGTCTATACCCAGGACCCCAAGCGCGAGATGTCGCTGATCTACTACGCCAACCGTTCCGGCCTGGAAGACCGGGTGTTCCGCCTGCGCACCGGCAAGGCCGCCTCGGCCACACCGCTGCCGCGCACCCTGCACCTGATCAACAACGTACGTATCAATGAACTGCCCCAGGGTGAGCTGGAAGTGCGCTTGAACTGGCACACGCTGTTCTATCGCCTGGCCACTTCCGAACAGTTCTACGGCACCGCCACCTATCACCTGACGCCCCATGACGGCAGTTGGCTGATCGCCCGCAAGCACGTGCTGCTGCTCAACGACACCATCAACTCGGTGCTCGATTTCTACCACCTCTGAGGAGACCGGCGCATGAACCACAAGGTTGCGTTCAGCTTTGCCGACGGCAAGACGCTGTTCTTTCCGGTGCAGGCCAACGAAATACTGCTCGATGCCGCCCTGCGCAATGGCATCAAGATCCCCCTCGACTGCCGCGAAGGCGTGTGCGGCACCTGCCAGGGTCGCTGCGAATCCGGCGACTACAGCCAGGACTATGTGGACGAGGAAGCCCTCTCCAGCCTCGACCTGCAGCAGCGCAAAATGCTCACCTGCCAGACCCGGGTCAAATCCGACGCGGCGTTCTATTTCGATTTCGCTTCCAGCCTGTGCAACGCCGCCGGGCCGGCGCAACTCAGCGGCACGGTGACCCAGGTCACCCAGGTCTCGGCGAGCACGGCGATCCTGCACCTGGACCTTGGCACAGACACCCCGGCGCTGGACTTCCTCCCGGGGCAGTACGCCCGGCTGCTGATTCCCGGCACCGAGAGCAAGCGTTCGTACTCCTTCGCCAACCGCCCCAGCGCGGCGAACCAACTGCAATTCCTGATTCGCCTGCTGCCCGACGGGGTGATGAGCAACTACATCCGCGAGCGCTGCCAGGTCGGTGACCGGATCGAGCTGGAAGCACCGCTCGGGGCGTTTTACCTGCGCCACATCACTCGCCCACTGCTGCTGGTGGCCGGCGGTACCGGGCTGTCGGCGATGCTCGGCATGCTCGACGAAATGGCCGAGCGCGGCTGCGAGCAACCGGTGCACCTGTACTACGGCGTACGCGATGCCGCCGACCTGTGCGAGCGCGCGCGCATCCTTGCCTACGCCCAGCGCATTCCCGGGTTTCGCTACACCGAGGTGGTCAGCGAGCCGACGCCAGAATGGAGCGGCAAGCGCGGCTACCTCACTGAGCACTTCGAGGCCAGCGAACTGCGCGATGCCGCCGCCGACATGTATGTGTGCGGACCACCGCCGATGGTCGAATCGATCAAGAGCTGGCTGATCGCGCAAAATCTGCAAAACGTGCAGCTTTATTACGAAAAATTCACCGAAAGCAACGTCTGACGGCCACAAACGGGCGCCAATTGAATAAGCTGTCGGGGTGCAACACAGCCGGACCAAAACAACTAGAAGGTAAGCAGATGGCGGAACAAATACAGCAACAGGGCGAACTCAAGCGGGGGCTGAAAAATCGACACATTCAGCTGATCGCCTTGGGTGGTGCGATCGGGACAGGCTTGTTCCTGGGTTCCGCTGGCGTACTCAAGTCAGCAGGCCCCTCGATGATTCTCGGCTACGCGATTGCCGGGTTCATCGCCTTCCTGATCATGCGCCAGCTCGGCGAAATGATTGTCGAGGAGCCGGTCGCCGGGTCCTTCAGTCACTTTGCCCATAACTACTGGGGTGGTTTTGCCGGCTTCCTGTCCGGCTGGAACTACTGGGTGCTGTACGTGCTGGTGGGCATGGCGGAGCTGACGGCAGTCGGCAAGTACATCCAGTTCTGGTGGCCCGAGGTGCCGACCTGGGTCAGCGCGGCGGTGTTCTTCGTGCTGGTCAACCTGATCAACACCATGAACGTGAAGGTGTTCGGCGAAGCGGAGTTCTGGTTCGCGATCATCAAGGTCGTGGCCATCATCGGCATGATCGTCCTCGGCTGCTACATGCTGTTCAGCGGCACCGGCGGCCCGCAAGCCTCGGTGAGCAACCTGTGGGACCACGGCGGTTTCTTCCCCAATGGCACCACCGGCCTGCTGATGGCGATGGCCTTCATCATGTTCTCCTTCGGTGGCCTGGAGCTGGTGGGTATCACCGCGGCCGAAGCCAGCGAGCCACGCAAAGTGATTCCCAAGGCGATCAACCAGGTGGTCTACCGGGTGCTGATCTTTTACGTCGGCGCCCTGACCGTGCTGCTGTCGTTGTACCCATGGGACCAACTGCTGCAGACCCTCGGCGCCTCGGGCGATGCCTACAGCAGCAGCCCGTTCGTGCAGATCTTTGCCCTGATCGGCAGTGACACCGCAGCGCAGATCCTCAACTTCGTGGTGCTGACCGCTGCACTGTCGGTCTACAACAGCGGCGTCTACTGCAACAGCCGCATGCTGTACGGCCTGGCGGACCAGGGCGATGCGCCGAAGTCGTTGATGAAACTGACCAAAAACGGCGTGCCGTTCCGTGCCCTGTGCGTGTCGGCGCTGGTGACCCTGCTCTGCGTGGTGGTCAACTACGTGGCGCCGCATAGCGCACTGGAACTGTTGATGGCGCTGGTGGTTGCCTCGTTGATGATCAACTGGGCGATGATCAGCCTGACTCACCTGAAATTCCGCAAGGCCATGCAGGCCAAAGGCGTGGTGCCGGGCTTCAAGGCCTTCTGGTCGCCCTTCACCAACTACCTGTGCCTGGCGTTCATGTTCATGATCATCTGCGTGATGTTGATGATCCCGGGCATCAGCGCCTCGGTGTATGCGATCCCGGTGTGGATCGCGATCCTGTACGTTGCCTACCGCTTGCGGGTGGCGCGCGCCGGGAATGTATCGGTCGCGCAGTAAGCTTCAGCCCATAAAAAACCCCGGCATTCAGTGAATGCCGGGGTTTTTTTATGCCTGTTGACTCAGAGCGTGGAGCGTACGCGCCACAGTTCCGGGAACAGCACGGTGTCGAGCATCTTGCGCAGGTAGCCCACGCCTTCGGTACCGCCGGTGCCAGGCTGGAAGCCGATGATCCGCTCGACCGTGGTCACATGGCGGAAACGCCACTGGCGAAACGAGTCTTCGAGGTCGATGAACTTCTCGGCCAACTGGTACAGGTCCCAGTACTGCGTCGGATTCTTGTAGACCACGCGCCAGGCCGCTTCGACCGAGGCATCGTGAGCAGTCGGCAGGGTTGGATCGACGCTCAGGCGCTGTGGATCGATATCCAGGCCGGCGCTGATCATCAGGCGGATTGCCTCGTCGTACAGCGATGGCGTGGCGATCGACTTCTGCAGTTCTGCCAGCAGTTCCGGACGATGGGCGTGGGGACGCAGCAGGGTCGCGCTCTTGTTGCCGAGGATGAATTCAATCTCGCGGTACTGGAACGACTGGAAGCCCGACGATTGGCCGAGGAACGGGCGGATCGCGTGGTATTCGGTCGGGGTCATGGTCGCCAGCACGGTCCAGGCATGCACCAACTGGTCGAAAATCCGCGACACCCGCGCCAGCATCTTGAACGCGGGCGGCAGCTCGCCGAGGCGCACGTGTTCGCGGGCAGCCTTGAGTTCGTGCAGCATCAGTTTCATCCACAGCTCGGACGTCTGGTGCTGGATGATGAACAGCATTTCGTTATGGTCGGGCGACAGCGGGTGCTGGGCGCTGAGGATGCGCCCCAGGTCCAGGTAATCGCCATAGCTCATGGAGTCGGAAAAATTCAGCTCGGCGTTATGCCATTCGTCGTTCTGGTTACCGGCGGAATACGGACATTGGCTCATTGGGCGGCCTCCTCAGGTGTCAATTTATTCAGGGGACGCAAAATGGCCCGGACCGGGCTGGCGTCAAGGTTGGCAAAGCGCAGCGGCAAGGCGATCAGCTCGTAGTCACCTTCAGGCACGTCATCGAGGACGATGCCTTCGAGGATAGCCATGCCGTGCCGGGCGATCGCGTTATGGGCATCCATGGTTTTCGAGGTCTGGGGGTCGAGGGACGGCGTGTCGATGCCGATCAGCCGCACGCCGAGGCCCGCCAGCAAATCGACAGTGGTCTTGGCCACGGCGGTGAAGTCGCTGTCCCAGGTCGCCAGCGGGGCCCGGCGATAGGTGCGCAACAGCACCCGTTCGGGCACCTGCCCGAGACGTCCGGCGAGCTGCTCGGGCTCGACCAGCGCACCGCTGTCCAGGCAATGCAGGACCCGGCACGGGCCCATGTAGGTGTCCAGCGACACTTCGCCGATGGGCGCGCCATCCGGGCTGTAGTGCAACGGCGCGTCGACATGGGCGCCGGTGTGCGGCGACAGGGTGATGCGCCCGACGTTGACCGGACACTCCGGCCCATAGGTCCAGACGCGCTCTTCCTGAAACGGTGTATCGCCCGGCCACGTGGGGGTGGCGGTACTCAAGGGTGGGCTGATGTCCCACCAGGAGGGTGTTGTTTTCATCGTATTGATCTCGGCCTGCTCACGCGTGAATGATACGAGCGAAACCCCTGAACTTTCTTGCGAAAAACTCCGCCGCTGGTCAAATGTTTCGCACTTACTGCTAAAAAAACCGAGTTTGAGCGATGGAAATTTCAATCACCGAAAGAGCCCCTTGACTCTCCCCCATGGGGCCGACTTTATCCTCCGGTTTTGGTTATTTGTAGGAGCGAGCCTGCTCGCGATGAGGCCGTCAGCTACACCGCATCAACTTCATCGCTAGCAAGCCAGCGCCTACAGGGACCTCATTTTTGTCCTTGAGTGATACTTCCATGAGCAAACGCATCCTGGTGATTCTCGGTCACCCCTCCCACGACAGTTTTTGCGGCGCGCTCACCGAGCGTTACGTGCAGGCCGCGAAAGATGCCGGGCACCAGGTGCGCGAACTGCGCCTGGGCTCACTGGATTTCGACCCGATCCTGCGCGAAGGCTACCGCCAGGTGCAGCCGCTGGAAGCCGATCTGCTGCAGGCCCAGGCGGACATCACCTGGGCCGAACACCTGACGTTCGTCTACCCGATCTGGTGGGGCGCGATCCCGGCGCTGCTCAAGGGCTTTTTCGATCGGGTGTTCCTGCCCGGGTTTGCCTTCAAGTATCGCCCCGGCAAGGCCTTCCCGGAACAGCTACTGCGAGGGCGCAGCGCTGACCTGCTGGTGACCATGGACACACCGCCCTGGTACTACCGCTGGGTGTACCGCATGCCCGGCCTGCATCAGATGCGCAAGACCACCCTGGCCTTCTGCGGCATCCGGCCACGCAAGACCCTGACTTTCGGCCCCATACTCGGCTCCACCGAACGGCAACGGGAAACCTGGCTCAAGCAAGCCCAGGCTATCGCTGCGGGGTAAGTCTCGGAGATAATCCGCCGCGTCAACCACGAAAAAGGGACTTTTCATGTACATCGGTAAAGCGGCGAAGCTTTCGGGCACCACCATCAAGAGCATTCGTCACTACGAAGACATCGGCCTGCTGCCGCCCGCCCAGCGCCAAGGCAAATACCGCATCTACGACCAACAGAGCGTCGAGCTGCTGAGCTTCATCAAGTGCGCCCAGCAACTGGGCTTCAAGCTCAAGGAAATGCAGGCAATGTTCCAGGACTACCACGGCCAGGCCATGCCGTGGAATCTGGCCCAGCAGGCGATCAGCGAGAAGAAGAAGCAGCTGAGTGCGAGCATCGCGCAGATGACCCGTCAGGTCCGCCAACTGAGCGAACTGCAGGCCAGCCTGGCACAGGTGCAGAGCGATTGCCCACTGGAGCGGATCTGAGCGCAAGCGCGTTTCTGGACAGCTGAGTGTCGACCCCAGACAACTGATCCGGGGTCGGGCGCTATAGGGTGCAGGTTCATTCCTGCCCAACGCCCGGAGTCCGCATGACCGCCCCGATTACCGTCCTTCGCGATACCCATCCCCTGCCCGTGCTCGATGCCTGCAAATGGGAAAAGCTCGAAGGCGACCCGCACACCGTCAACCTCAACGCCTACACCAGCGAAGATGGCAGCAAGATCATGGGCACCTGGATCTGCACGCCGGGTAAGTGGCGCGTCGATTATGTGAAGTGGGAGTACTGCCATTTCCAGGAAGGCTACTGCGTGATCACCCCGGACGGCATGGCGCCGATCCACCTGCGCGCGGGCGACATCTTCGTCGTCGAGCCAGGCATGAAGGGGACTTGGGAAGTGGTGGAGACGGTGCGCAAGTATTTCGTGTTTGCTTGATACCGGAACCTGCAAAAAACCTGCAGGAGCTGGCTTGCCAGCTCCTGCAATCCCACCCTGGATCCGCTTACTTCGGCTTGCGATAGCTGTTAACGATCGCCGAGAAATCCTGCCCACCCTCACCGCGCAAGCTCATCGCCTGGTACAACTGCTGGGCCACCGCGCCGAGCACCACCGGTTGATGCGCCTGACGCGCCGCTTCAGTCGCCAGCCCAAGATCCTTGAGCATCAGCTCGGCACCAAAACCGCCGGTGTAACCACGTGAGGCCGGTGCGGTTTCGATCACGCCAGGCCACGGGTTGTAGGTGTCCGAACTCCAGCAACGCCCGGTGGAGCTGTTGATGATCCCGGCCAAAACACCGGTGTCGATCCCCAGCGCATCGCCCAGGGCCATGGCTTCGCTGACGCCGACCATGGAGATTCCCAGCAGCAGGTTGTTGCAGATCTTGGCGATCTGCCCAGTGCCGACGGCACCGCAATGCACAATGTTGCGGCCCATCTGCGCCAGCACGGGCTGCAGGGTGGCAAACAACTCCGGGGTGGCCCCGACCATGAAGGTCAGGGTGCCCGCAGCGGCGCCACCGGTGCCACCGGACACTGGCGCATCCGCCAGGCTCACACCCTGCGCGGCCGCCGCCGCAGCGACATCCCGCGCGGTCTGCGGATCGATGGTGCTGCAATCCACTGCCGGCACACCCTCGCCGATTCCCGCCAGCACACCGTTCTCACCCAGCCAGACGCTGCGCACATGCGCCGCAGCCGGCAGCATGGTGATCACCAATTCGGCGCCCTGCGCGGCTTCCTTGGCCGAGCCGCTGATGTGCCCGCCCAATTGCTCCAGTTCCGCCAGCACCGCCTTGTTCAGGTCGACCAGGTTCAGCGCGTGGCCGGCCTTGATCAGGTTGCGCGCCATCGGCGCGCCCATGTTGCCCAGACCAATAAACGCGATCTTCATCTCGGCTTCCTTAACGCAGGTTAATGGTGGTGTTCACACCGTCGTTGACGCTGTTGTCGTCAAACCAGCGGGCGGTGACGGTCTTGGTCTGAGTGTAGAACTGCACCACTTGCTTGCCATACGGGCCGAGGTCGCCGAGTTTGGAACCCCGGGAACCGGTGAAGCTGAAGAACGGGACCGGCACCGGAATCGGGATGTTGATACCCACCTGGCCGACGTCGATTTCACTCTGGAATTTACGCGCCGCCGCACCACTCTGGGTGAACAGGCCGGTGCCGTTGCCAAACGGGTTGGCGTTGACCAGGGCAATCGCCTGATCGAGGGTGTCGACTTCCAGCACCACCAGCACCGGGCCGAAGATTTCCTGGGTGTAGATCTGCATGTCGGTGGTCACCCCGGAGAACAGGGTCGGGCCGACAAAGTTGCCTTGCTCGTAGCCCGGCACGCTGATGTCGCGACCGTCGAGTTCGAGCTTGGCGCCTTCCTTGATGCCGCTTTCGATCAGCTCGAGAATCCGCGCCTTGGCGCGCTTGGAAATCACCGGGCCGACATCGGTCCCCGGCTCGCTGCCGGCATTGACCGTGAGTTTCTGCGCCAGCGCCTTGAGGTCGGGCAGCCACTGCTTGGCCGCGCCCACCAGCACCACCACCGAGGTCGCCATGCAACGCTGGCCGGCCGCACCAAAACCGGCACCGACCAGGGCATTCAGCGCCTGCTCGCGGTTGGCGTCGGGCAGCACCACGGCGTGGTTCTTCGCGCCCATCATCGACTGCACGCGCTTGCCATGTTTGCCGGCGAGATCGTAGACGTGGGTGCCGACTGCGGTCGAACCAACGAACGACACCGCCTTGATGTCCTTGTGGGTGCACAGCGCATCCACCACGTCCTTGCCGCCGTGGACCACGTTGAGCACACCGGCCGGAACCCCGGCTTCAATCGCCAGTTCCACCAGCAGCAAGGTCGACAGCGGATCCTGCTCGGACGGTTTGAGCACGAAGGTGTTGCCGCAAGCGATGGCCATCGGGAACATCCACAGCGGAATCATCGCCGGGAAGTTGAAAGGGGTGATGCCGGCGCAGACGCCGATCGGCTGGCGCAGGGTGTAGGTATCGACGCCGCCGGCGACGTTTTCGGCGAATTCGCCCATTTGCAGGGTGCCGATAGAGCAGGCGTGTTCAACCACTTCCAGGCCACGGAAAATGTCGCCTTCAGCGTCGGCAATAGTCTTGCCCTGCTCGGCACTGAGGACCACGGCGATGCGCTTGGAGTGCTCGCGAATCAGCGCCTGAAGTTTGAGCATGATGCGCATCCGTGCGCCAATCGGAGTCAGTTTCCAGGTCTGGAAGGCGCGCTGGGCAGCGTTGATTGCAGCGTCGACTTCATCGGCGGTAGCGAACGGAACCTTGGCCAGCACTTCCTGCGTGGCCGGGTTGACGATGTCGTGCCATTCGCTGGTTTGAGACTCGACCCACTGACCGTCGATCAGCAATTTGGCCGTTTGCACGGTGGTTTCGTTGGGCGTGAGCGATGCGTTCATGTGGGTCTCCGGTACTTATATTTATGCTGGGAGCCAAGGCGCAGAGGTCGCCTTGAGATGAGGCGTGTACCGCAAGTGGTGAGCGGACTGTTTTTGGAGTATAGATGTGCAAACTTCTAATAAGAACGCACATAAAAGCCGGTCCAACATGCAAAAAAACATCACATCCCTGGGCTCCCTGAACTGGGACGACCTGAAGTTTTTCCTCGAAGTGGCCCGCACCCGCAAGGCCAGCACCGCGGCCAAGCGCCTTGCGGTGGACTACACCACGGTGTCGCGACGCATCAGTTCGCTGGAAGGCGCTTTGGGCACCTTGTTGTTCGAGAAATCGCGGACCAACGGCTTCGTGCTGACCGCCGAGGGCCAGCGCCTGCTGGGTTATGCCGAGTCAATAGAAAGTACCCTGCACATGGCCTGCGAGCAGGTTTCGGGGTCCGGCGTGGCGTTGTCCGGGCACGTGCGCATGGGCTGCACCGAAGGCTTCGGCAGCTTCTTTATCACTCCGCAGTTGAGTCACTTCGTCGACGCCTACCCGGCGATCTCGGTGGACATCCTGCCGCTGCCGCACTTCATCAGCCTGTCCAAGCGCGAAGCCGACATCGTCATCGCCCTCGAACGCCCGGAACACGGCCCGTACGTGTGCTGCAAACTCTGCGACTATCGCCTGCAGCTGTACGCGACCCAGGACTACCTCGACCAACACCCGCCGATCCGCCGCCCGGCCGACCTGGCCCGGCATCAATTCATCAGCTACGTCGACGACCTGGCCTTCAGCTCTGAGCTGCTTTATCTGGCCAACGTCCTGCCCGGCGCCAGCGCCAACCTGCGCAGCACCAGCGTCATCGCCCAGTTCGTCGCCGCCCAGCAAGGCCGCTCGCTGGCGATCCTGCCCTGCTTCCTCGCGGCTCAGGACCCACGCCTGCTACCGGTGCTGCCGGAGGAGATCAACATCACACGGCAGTTCTGGATGTACTGCCGGGAAGACTTGAGGAAGCTCAAGCGGATCACCCTGCTCTGGGATTACATCCGCAGCGTCACCGAGCAGAACCAGGCGCTGTTGATGGGGCAGACGCGGGAAATGCACTTCGCCGATTAGTCGTTGCTGACGACGATCGCCACTCGACGGTTTTCATAGCGGCCGGTGGCGGTTTTGTTGGTGGCGACCGGGACGCTGCTGCCGAATCCGCGCAGCTGGATGTTTTCTTCACGCATGCCGACCTGCTGCAGGACGGTGCTCACGCTCTTGGCGCGGCGCACCGAGAGTTGCTGGTTGTAGGCTTCCTTACCCGAAGCGTCGGTGTGGCCGTCGACCCGCACTCGGTCGATGCCGACGTCCAGCAGGGCTTTGCCGATGCGCTGGACGATGGCGCTGCTCTGCGCATTCAGGCTGTCGACGTCGCTGCCAAATAGCACCTTGCCGGACAAGCCAAACTCCCAGCCTTCATCGGTCAATTCGAACCCCTGCTGCTTGAGCACCGCGATCTGTGCGGGGCTGAGGCCTTTTTGCGGGGCGGTCTGGCAGCCGCTCAGGGCGAGCATCGCCATGAACAGCGAGAACATGAACAATCGAAGGGAACGCTGGGAAACTGGGGACACGGGGGGTTAGCTCCTGTTTTTCAAAGGTGCGGCAAGGTGCTCCGACGTTGCCGTGTATTGCCCGCCTCGGGAGAGGCGTTTGGCCTGGTACATCGCCGCATCGGCGGCATGCAACAGGGAGCCGGGTGTGGCACCGTGATCCGGAAAGATCGCGATTCCCACACTCAGCGAGGTCTGCACCGTCTGGCCGTCGGCCAATTGCACCGGTGCCTGCATGCTGGCGATGATTTTGTCGGCGATGCGTTCGGCATCTTCGACCTTGTGCAGCGGCGTCAGCAACACCGCAAACTCGTCTCCGCCGAGGCGACCCACCAGGTCCTCTTCGCGCAATTGCGCGCGCACTCGGGTGGCGACCGCTGTCAGCACCGCGTCGCCAGCGGCATGACCGTATTGATCGTTGATGTCCTTGAAGCGATCGCTGTCGAGAAACAACACCGCCAGCCGCTCGTCGTACTTCTTCGCGGTGCGCAGCGAGCGCATCAAGCGGCCCTCGAAAAATGCCCGGTTCGGCAGGCCGGTCAGGCTGTCGTGGCTGGCCTGGTGGGCGAGGGATTCGTTTTCACTTTGCAGGTGGGTCTGCCACGATTCGAGCTCATCGAGCAGGGCATTGAAGTCGTTGCCCAGGCTGTCCAGCTCGGCTATCCGCGCCGGCGGCACACGCTGGTCGAAGGCCCGCTCGCTGCGCACCGCATGCGCCACCTGCGCGAGTCGGCGCAACGAACCGGTGATGCCCTTGAGCTGGTGGCGCGCCAGGTACAGCGCAACCCAGGCACTGAGGGCGGCGCAGGCGATGATCCCGGCAAGTCCGCTAAGCAGAAAGCGCAGCAGACTGGCACCGTGGCCCACCACCAGAATGCTGCCGACCTCATGGCCCTCGTGGACAATCGGCAAGCGCATGGGCTTTTCCAACACCGCTCGCGCCAACTGCATTTCCAGCTGTGACACCCAGCCGTTTTCCGGTCGCTGCCAGCGCGCCAGCAACTGCCCTCGTCTGTCGAACACCTGGGCGTCCGCCACCTCTTCAGTCGAAGCGATCAACGCCAGCGCTTCGGTCGCCGCCACGTTGTCGTTGAACACCACCGCCGCTTCCACGGTGTAATTGATCGAGCGGGCAATCAGTTCCAGGTTGTGATCGGCGTAGGCGCGCAAGGCCAGGACGCCGAGCAGGGTCAGGCTCAAGCTGGTCATGGTCACGCCTACCAAGGCAATCATCAGGTTGCCGCGGCCAATGACCGCACGCAGGGTAGCTCGCCCGTCTTTGTCGAATAGCCTCATGGCGCCGCCGTTTTGCGACGCGAGAGTTGCAGGACACTCGGGTGAATCCGCACGCCGCTGCGCGCTACCGAGTCGAGATTGACGTCGAACGCCACATGGGCGTCGCTGACCCGCAGGCAGAACAGGCTGCCGACCGTACAGGCGTCGTCCGCTTCACTGATGCTCAACACCGGACGCCCGCTCAGGGAGGCGAACAACGTTTCGCGCTCTGGCTGGGAAAGTTTGCCGATGTACACCGCCTCGCAGTCGGTGGCGATGGCCGGATGGCTGGTGAGAAAACGCCGCACCACTACCGGACGCCCGGTGGCCTGAATCGTGCCCTTGACCAGGTCGTCGGTGTATTCGGTGGGGCCGATCACGCACAGGCGCAGTTGCGCAGGCTCTACCGGCCAGCGGGCGTAGCTGAGGATACCGAGTACCACTTGGGTGACCGCCAGCGCGCGCTGCTCGGCCATGCTCACTGGAGCGGACGAGTCGGCGCAGGCCGCCACGCTGAACAAACAGAGAATGCCTGCCAGCAGCCATCGCTTGCAGCTGACCATGCACGCTGTCATCAAGACAGTCAGCTTCATTCAGGCATTCTCGTTGATCGTTGCGAAATGATGCCGCAACGATAGCACAGCGCCAAAACAGCGGCGAGGCCAGCCCACGGGCGCCGCTGTTTAGTGAAGCTCCAGCATCAGCCCGCTCAAACGCTTGACCTTGCGCTTGACCGCCTCCTCGAACACGCCGCCACGGGGCTCGATCAAGCTGAACCAGTCCTTGGCCCGGGTGATGCCGGTGTAGATCAACTCCTTGGTCAGCACCGGGTTCAGCGCATCCGGGAGGATCAATGCGGTGTGAGTAAATTCCGAACCCTGGGACTTGTGCACCGTCATCGCGTACACGGTTTCCACATCGTTGAGCCGGCTTGGCAGGACGAAGCGCACGCCGCCCTGGCCATCGTTGCGCGCGAAGGCCACCCGCAGCACCTGCCGCCCCGCTTGCTCAGCGTCACGTTCGGGCAATTTGAGGGCGATGCCGATGTCGCCATTCATCAGGCCCAGGCCGTAGTCGTTGCGGGTCATCAGTACCGGGCGGCCTTCGTACCATTGCTGATCGCTGTCGATCAGCCGGGCTTTGAGCAGCGCTGCGGTAATCCGCTGGTTGAGCCCCTCGACGCCCCAGGGGCCCTTGCGCACCGCGCATAACAACTGGAATGCGTCGAAGGCCTGCAGCACATCCCGCGCCCAGTCGACCCAGCACGGATCATCGGCCGCTGCCTGGGGCGATGGCCGTTGGCTGCGCAGGCGACTGAGGTAATGCCGGTAACCTTGCGGCCCCTCGCCATGACCGTCCAACAGCAGGCGCTCCAGCGCTCGGTCCTGTTCTCCCTTGAGCGCCAGCGAATACAGATCGGCGTGGCTGCGCGCGGCGAGCAACTTGCGCGCTTCGTCGGCCTGCTGCTGATTGACCCAGCGCGCCAGTTGGCCGATGCCGCTGCCTTCGCCAAACCGCCGAGAGTGACGCAGCATCACCACTTGCTGGGCCAGTGGGTGACTGCCGTCCTGGTCTTGCTGCAAGCCGCTGTCGGCCAATGACTCCTGGCTGACTGCCTCCAGCCAGGCACGGGTCTGCGGGCTGTACCAGCCGGCTTCGGCATCGCGGCACAGATCGCCAAGCACGGCACCGGCTTCCACCGAGGCCAACTGGTCCTTATCGCCCAACAGCACCAGCCGCGCATGGGTGGGCAAGGCGTCGAGCAGATTGGCCATCATTTCCAGGTCGATCATCGACGCTTCGTCGACCACCAGCACATCCAGCGGCAGGCGATTGCCGGCGTGATGGCGGAAATGCCGGGTGCCGGGACGGCTGCCCAACAGTCGGTGAACCGTGGTCACGTCGCTGGGGATCTTGTCTTTGACTTCGGCGGCGACCTGAAGGGTGCGCACTTGTTGGCTGATGGACTCAGTCAGGCGTGCGGCAGCCTTGCCCGTGGGTGCGGCGAGGCGAATGCGCAACGGCGTGCCAGCTTCCACGGCAGGCCCCTGGAGCAATGCCAGCAGACGCACCACGGTGGTGGTTTTGCCGGTGCCCGGACCGCCGGTAATGATGCTGAACGCACCACGGGTGGCCAAGGCGCAGGCGAGCTTTTGCCAGTCGATCGCCGCACCGGCACGCGCCGCGCCGAACAGCCCGGTGAGGCGTTCGGCCAAGTCAGGCGGTGTCGGCTCAGCGGCCGAGAGACGCTGGCGCAAGGCATCATCGATGCGTCGTTCGTAGGCCCAGTAGCGCCGCAAGTACAGGCGCTTGCCGGAAAGGATCAGCGGCCGTTGCGCGGCTTCGGCGCTGGCATCGACGGCCAGCGCCACCAGCGGGCTGCTCGCCAGGACTTTGCACCAGTGCGCGCCTTCCAGCGCCTCGAGCAATTGCGAAGGCAGCAACTGAGCGCCGGCCTGGGCATCGCCTTCCGGCGGCAGAGACAGGGCGAAATCCGGCTCCTTGAGGGTTTCGAACAGATCAAGACAGACGTGACCGTGGCCCAGTTGGTGGCTGGTCAACGCCGCCGCCAGCAGCACCAGCGGATCGCCGTCGGGGGCACGCTCGTGGAGGAAGCCGACGAAGGCCTTGTCCAGCGCCCGCAGCCAGCCGCGCTCGACCCAGCGTTCGAGCAGCAGCAACAAATCCCGGGCGCTGCTCAGCGGTGCCAGTTGCGCCAGGCTGTCGTCGGTCAAAGGCGTGGGTAACAGGTCAGCGAAGGAGCGTTTCATAGCAGTTCACCCTGCACCCAGGCGGCTTCGGCCCGGGGCTCTGGTTGGCCCTGGAACATCCGGTCCAGGCGTTCGATCAGCTCACGTGGCGGACGGGCGAAATAGGCGCCCTGGCTCGCCGCGCGCGTGCCGCGCAGGAACAGGTAAAGGGCACCGCCGACGTGGCGGTCGTAGTCGTAGTCGGCCAGCCGCGCCTTGAGTTGACGATGCAGGGCCAGCAGGTACAAGACGTACTGCAGGTCGTAGCGATGGTCGAGGATCGACTGCTCCATGGCCTGCTCGCTGTACGCCGAATCATCGGCGCCCAGCCAGTTTGATTTGTAGTCGGCCACGTAATAGCGACCGGCGTGCTCGAAGGTCAAGTCGATAAACCCCTTGAACATGCCATTGAGTAGCACCGACTCGGCCCCCGCCCGGGCAACGCCGGCGTGGGTGTACTGGCGCACCAGTTCATCGAGCTTGAGCACATCGACCTTGTGGCTGGCGAACCAGAATTCCATCTCGACCCGGTACTCGCGCAACTGCCCCAGCACCAATGGCGGTTGCTCGTAACCCACCGGCAGCGGTAGCTGGACCAGGTGCTGCAGCCAGTCGCTCAGGGTGGTGATCCAGCCCTGCCAGCCGCGACGGTTGCAGCGCCGGGCAATCGCATCCTCGATCAGCTTCGGCTCGGCACTGAAGCGCTCCTCACCTGCCCACTCCAGTAGACCGTGAAGAAAGGTTCCCGGGTTCGGCCCCCGGGGAAAGCGGTGGATATCGCCGCCGCTGGCAAGCATTTCACGGGGCGCATCGGGGTCGAGTCGCTCGTCATCGAAGAGTTTCTGCGCCTGCGGGCTTTCCGGTGCTTCGTCACTGCCCGGGGCCAGGCTGTCGCTGATGCGCAGTGCGCTATAGGAGGCAATCCACCAGTTTTCCGCAGCACGCCGTGTCGGCAGCAAAGGCGCCAGCAACTGCGCGGTGTTGCGCGGCGGCTGGTAGCGCTCGGCCGTGGCGATGGGCAGCGGCTCCTGGTGCACGGCGGCGCAGCCTTGCTGCTGGTCCAGCAGCCAGCGCTGCAACTGCGCCGACTCGGCCAACACCTGGCCGCCGCCGAGCACATAGCCCAACGCCGACAGGTGCAGCACCGAGCTGTTGCTGTTGCCGCGCTTGAGGTCGGCGACACCCAGCCAGCAGGCATGCTGGGCGCGGGTCAAGGCCACGTAGAGCAGGCGCAGGTCTTCGGCGAGGCGCTCATGGTCGGCCAGGGCAATCAGCTCAGGCGTCGGGTTCAGGCTGACCTGAGCCTTGCCCTGTTCATCGTGGTAATGCAGCGGCAGGCGACTGCCATCCACCGGCTTGGCCGAACAAATGAACGGCAGGAATACCAGTGGGTATTCGAGGCCCTTGGACTTGTGGATAGTCACCACCTTGACCAATTGCTCGTCACTTTCCAGACGCAGGATCTGCTCTTCACCGGCTTGCCCGGACAACGCCAGGTGCTCGGACAAATGACGGATCAGCGCCTGTTCGCCATCCAGTTCGGCGGCGGCCTGTTGCAGCAGCTCCGAGAGGTGCAACAGGTTGGTCAGCACCCGCTCGCCATCGCTGCGCGCGATCAGTGCCTGGGGCAAGCGGAAGTCATGCAGCAGGCGGCGCAACATCGGCAGCACACCCTGGCTGCGCCACAGGCTGCGATATTCACGGAATTGCATGACCCGGGATTCCCAGGCCAGTTCGTCCTGATTCAAGCGTTCCAGTTCAACCAGCGACAGGTTCAAGGTGATGCTCGCCAGGGCCGCGCGTAATGGTCGCTCGACATCGGGCTCCGCGCACGCCTTGAGCCAACTCAGCAGGTCATGGGCCTCCTGGGCGGCGAACACCGAATCCTTGTCCGACAGATAGACACTACGCACCCCACGCGCCGACAACTCGCTGCGCACCGCCTGAGCTTCCTTGCCGTCGCGCACCAGGATCGCGATGTCTGCCGGCAGCAAGCCCTTGAGCGCTTGCGTGTCACGGACAAAACCGGCTTGGCCCTGCTGACCAGCGTTGAGCAACGCGGTGATTTCACTGGCACAGGCCGCGGCCAGTTGTTGACGATAGACCGCGCCGGACAGCGCTTGCTCACTTGCCAGATGCCAGATGTTCAGCGCCGGTGTGACCGCGCCATTGATCTGCAGAACCTCCTTGCGACCCTGGGATTGCACCGGGGCAAAGGGCACCGGGTTGACGCCATCCGGTTCGCGGAACAGGAACGCACCACGCCCCTGCTCACGCACTTCGGCGCTATGGAACACGTGGTTCACCGCCTCGACCATGCCGTGGCTGGAACGGAAGTTGGTTCCCAGGGTGTGCAGTCGACCGCTGGTGGCCTGGCGGGCGCGCAGGTAAGTGTAGATATCGGCACCGCGAAAGGCGTAGATCGCCTGCTTCGGATCGCCGATCAGGAACAGCCCGCATTCGGGGTTGTTGTCCTCGATACGGTAAATGCTCTCGAAGATTCGGTACTGCACCGGGTCGGTGTCCTGGAACTCGTCGATCAGCGCCACCGGAAACTGCTCGCGGATCAGGCTCGCCAGACGCTCTCCGCCTTCGGCCTGCAACGCCGCACGCAGGCGCAGCAGCATGTCGTCAAAGCCCATTTCCGCACGCCGGCGCTTCTCTTCCTCAAAGCGCGCGCCGATCCACTGCGCGGCATGCTTGAGCACCGCCGCGTCGGGGGTCGGCAGCGCATCGAGGCGCGCCTTGAGTCCGACCATCGCTTCCAGCCCCGGATGGTCCGGGGCTGGACCTTTCCAGGCCTCGGCCATGCCGTCAGGGGTCAGACGGGTGAAACCCGTCCCGATGTCCAATTCTTCGAGGCTTTCATCTGCGGCCCAGGCGCTAATTTTCTCGAACCAGGGCTCGCAGTAGCGCGCTTGCATCTTGCGTCCGTCGACGGCCTTGTCAGCGATGCCTTGCAGGCAGATCGCGCGCAACTCCTGGGCCCAGTCGATCCAGGGCGCCTTCAAGGAGATCAGGGCCTCGCGGCGCTGCTGCAGGCATTCGTCGATCAATTCCGCAGGGTCGCGTCCTGCGACGCCGTCGCGCTCACTGTCGAACAAACCGCGCACGCGACTCAATAAGGCAGCCGGGCCGCCCCAATGGCTGCGCACCCAGTTCAGCGCATCGCCCTGCATCGGGTAGCAATACAGGCGCCAGTAATCACGCACCACTTCGCCGAGCAAATCGCTGTGATCGGTCTCCAGCGATTGAGTGAACAGGCTGCCGCTGTCGAAAGCATGTTCGCGCAGCATACGCTGGCACCAACTGTGAATCGTCGAAACGGCGGCTTCATCCATCCACTGTGCGGCGATGTCCAGCCGGTTGGCGCAGCCAGGCCAGTGCTGCGCTTCGTACTCGTCGCGCAGGTCGGCAATCAGGCTATCGGGGGCGGGCGTCTCGTCACGAAAATAGCGCGCCGCCTCCGCCAGCCGGGTGCGAATCCGCTCGCGCAGTTCCTTGGTGGCGGCGTCAGTGAAGGTCACCACGAGGATCTGTGGCGGCAGCAATTCACGGCCAAAGCCGCTGCTGGCGTCGCCATGACCCAGCACCAAACGCAGGTACAGCGCAGAGATAGTGAAGGTTTTGCCGGTGCCGGCACTGGCTTCGATCAGTTGGCTGCCACGCAGCGGAAACGCCAGGGCCAGGGGTAGCGTCGCGGTCATCAGTGCGATTCCTCGCCGGTCAGTGAGCGCCAGGGCGCTGCGTGCAATGGGCGGTAAAGGGCATCGCACCAGAGGGTGAACGTCTCATCGGCGATCAGCGCGTTGTAATCGCTGAACTGGCGAGCCAATGCCGGGCTTTCGCGGCGCTCGCCTTCGCTGTTCTGACCGTCGCCGTCGTAGGCCTTGCGCGCGGCAGCCTCGGCCTTGTTCGGATCGCTCTGACCGAGCCAGGCGAAGGCGGTCTTGACCGCGATCGGCAAGGGTTGGCGCATGCCGGCCTGCCAAGCCTGCATCAGGTCGCCGAGGATCTGCGCGGCGACATCTTGCTCCAGCGGATCGAGCAATAGCGTGTCGTCACTGGCAACCAGCCCGGTGGTCAGTGACAAGCCGCTGGCACAGGCCACCAAATGATTGACCCACGGACGGATCAGGCGATGCCACTTGCGGCTTTTGATCGAGCCGATGCTGTTGGGAATGGTAGTCACCGACAGCAGTCCACCGTCGCTGCGCTGATGCAGTCCACCGATCCAGCCTTCAAGGCTCACGCCATGCAGTTGCAGGGAGACCGGCAATGCGCTGGTTTGCGGGGTCGGCCACAGCACCAGCAGTTGCTGATAGCGCTGCAACAGGTCCGGCAGCGGCTCAATCAACTCGCGTTGCAGGCACTCACCGAAACCGGCCATGGGCAGCAAACCGCTGTCTTGCAGACGTCGCGCCTGCGCCTGCAACACCGGCTCGACCTGGTCGAGATCGCTGAGGGCTGCCGCCAGCAGGTTGTCGCTCAGGCTGTAGCGTTGCAACGCATCAAGGACGAAGGGTTCCTCGTCAGCCAGGGGCGCTTGGGCGGCTTCGAAGAACACCTTGAGCCGTTGGCTAAAAAAATGCCGGACCGGGTGGCGCAGGAAATCCTGCAGTTGCCCAAGGCTCAGGGGTTCTTCCTGAACGTAGGGGTCGAGCAAGGTCGAGGGGGCTGGGTGATCCTGTTGCTCATGCAGCAACTGCCACTCGCGGGCATAGCTGAACAGCGGATCGCCTTGATGAAAATAGCGCGCGCTGAAGGGTTGCAGCGGGTGCTCCTGGGTCATCGACTCCAGCAGCCCTTCTGTCTCATCTGCCAGCTTCCAGCCATTGGCCAGGTGGTCGCGCAATTGCCCGATCAGCACCGATGCCGGACGCTCACTGTTGTCGCGAATGCTGCGCCCGACCCAACTGATGTAGAGCTGGTCGCGCGCCGAGAGCAGGGCTTCGAGCAACAGGTAGCGGTCGTCTTCGCGGCGCGAACGGTCGCCGGGGCGGTAGTCGCTGCCCATCAGGTCGAAGTCCAGCGGCGGTTGCGCACGCGGGTAATCGCCGTCGTTCATGCCCAGCAGACACACCAGCTTGAACGGGATCGCGCGCATCGGCATCAAGGTGCAGAAGTTCACTGCCCCGGCGAGGAACCGCTGAGACAGACGGCCCTGATCGAGTCCGGCCAGCCAGGCTTCACGGACCACGGTCAGCGGCAGTGCGTCATACAGCCCGACCGCCTCGCACGTCTCCAGCCAGGTTTCGCGCAATAGTTCGAGCTGCGCCAGGACATAATCATCGTGCTCGTTGCTCGCCAGGAAAAACACCTGCATCAACGCTTGCAGGCGCAGGCCCCACTGCTCAGGCGAGGCCGCTTGAGTGAGTTCATCGTGGGCGATCTGCAGGGCATCGAGCAGCGCCACAAGCGGGCCAATCAGCGCCGCATCGAGACCGCCGATTTCGTCGTAGGGTTCGATGCCGTCGCACGCCTGTCCGCTGCCGACCGCATAGCCGAGCAGCATGCGCCGCAAGCCGAAACGCCAGCTGTTCTGTTCCAGCGCTTGCGGCAAACCGAGGCCGGCACGCTGCTCGGCATCCATGCCCCAACGAATGCCGGCGCCTTCGATCCAGCGATGCAGGGTCGGCAGGTCCCGCTCTTCGATGCCGAAGCGCGCACGCAATGCCGGGACGTCGAGCAGGTCGAGAATCTCGCTGACCGGGAAACGGCTGTCCGGCAGCTTGAGCAAGTGTTCGACAGCAATCAGCAAAGGATCCCGGCCACGCTGGCCCTGGTCAGTCAGGGTAAAGGGGATAAAGCGCGGGTCGTCACGGGTCAGTTGCCCGAACACGGCGCGAATGTGCGGCGCATAGCTGTCGACATCCGGGACCATGACGATCACATCACGCGGGCGCAACTGGGGATCGGCGCTGAAGCGTGCGAGCAACTGGTCATGGAGGATTTCCACTTCACGCTGGGCACTGTGGGCAATGTGAAAACGGATCGACGGGTCCTTGTCGAGGTCGACCGCAGGCCAGGTCTCGCGGGTTTCGTTCAGGGGGCGCAGTTCGAGGATGTCGTCCTGCAATTGGTTGAGCATCGACCATGGCTGACTGTCGCTGAACAGGTCGATGCGCCCATCGCGAAACGCCGAGCGGTAGCTGTTGGGATCGTCATAGCTGTCGAGGAGGTTGATGTAGTCGCGACCCTGCTTACCCCACGCCGCGAGCAGTGGGTGGGCGTGTTGGTGCAGGGTGTTCGGATCAAGCACCACCGGCATTCCGTTCTTGCGCGCTTGCCGCTTGTATTGGTGCCTTAACAGGTCTTTATCGGCGACGATGTCCGCCCAATGGTGACGGCAAGGGTTGTGTACACAGAGCAGCACCTGACTGAATCGCGCCAGTCCGGCGAGGGCTTCGAGAGCTTGGGCCGGTAGCGAGGAAATCCCGAAAACGATCACTCGGGACGGTAAGCCAGCGGGCGCGACAGCGAGACGAGTGATGGTTTCCATGAAGCGTTGATGCACGCCAGCGCGACTTTGCGCCATGCCCTGCTCGCCGACATCCAGCAGCAGTGCGCGCCACAATTCGGCTTGCCAGCAGTTGGCCGGGGTCAGGGGATGACTTTCGCCCCTGGCGTTGCGCAACTGATGTCGGCCCGCGGCCCAGTCTTCGAGCCAGTCGGCGCGATACACCTGGTATTGGTCAAACAGGTCGGCCAGGCGCTCGGCCAGTTGATAGCGCTTGCGCAGGTCGCTGTCGTGGGTCAGAAAGCGCTGCAAAGGCTCAAAGTGCGGCTGATCGATCAACTCCGGCAACAGGCGCATCAGCCGCCAGGTCAGCGGCGCCTTGTCGAGCAGGGACTTGGCAGGAATTTCATCGCGGCCCAGGACTTGCCGATACAGTTGCCACATGAAGCTGCCGGGCAACTGCACATCAATGGCTGCTGCAATGCCGCAGCCGCCCATGTCGTCGGCCTCTGGGTCTTCAGCCAAGGCCAGCTTCAGCCATTGGGCAATGCCGTTGCTCTGCACCAGGGCAATTTCATTTTCCAGGGGAGCCAGCGGGTAGCGCCGCATCCAACTGACCACCAGGCTGCGCAGCTCGTCCAGGCGATTGCCGTGAACCACCATGAAACCAGTACTGAGTCGCGAGGCGTCCGCCATGAATGCTTCCTTGATGAAATGCCAAAACCAAGGCCGAACCTTAGCATTATCAGGTGGTTGTGGTAGCGCAGGAAGTCGGCAACTTTCCCGCGCGCAAAAACAAAACCCCTACCTGCATTCGCAGATAGGGGTTTCGGAATTTAATCTTGACGATGACCTACTCTCACATGGGGAAACCCCACACTACCATCGGCGATGCATCGTTTCACTGCTGAGTTCGGGATGGGATCAGGTGGTTCCAATGCTCTATGGTCGTCAAGAAATTCGGGTACCGAACCGTCTTTCGACGCTTCAGCAAATCGGGTATGTGATCAATTTGTGTACTGCAAACTTTCGGTGTCTTCGTCTTCATACACCGCAATCTGATGCTCTTTCGAGTAGTCAAATTGCTTGGGTGTTATATGGTCAAGCCTCACGGGCAATTAGTATTGGTTAGCTCAACGCCTCACAGCGCTTACACACCCAACCTATCAACGTCGTAGTCTTCGACGGCCCTTCAGGGAACTCAAGGTTCCAGTGAGATCTCATCTTGAGGCTAGTTTCCCGCTTAGATGCTTTCAGCGGTTATCTATTCCGAACATAGCTACCCGGCAATGCCACTGGCGTGACAACCGGAACACCAGAGGTTCGTCCACTCCGGTCCTCTCGTACTAGGAGCAGCCCCTCTCAAATCTCAAACGTCCACGGCAGATAGGGACCGAACTGTCTCACGACGTTCTAAACCCAGCTCGCGTACCACTTTAAATGGCGAACAGCCATACCCTTGGGACCGGCTTCAGCCCCAGGATGTGATGAGCCGACATCGAGGTGCCAAACACCGCCGTCGATATGAACTCTTGGGCGGTATCAGCCTGTTATCCCCGGAGTACCTTTTATCCGTTGAGCGATGGCCCTTCCATACAGAACCACCGGATCACTAAGACCTACTTTCGTACCTGCTCGACGTGTCTGTCTCGCAGTCAAGCGCGCTTTTGCCTTTATACTCTACGACCGATTTCCGACCGGTCTGAGCGCACCTTCGTACTCCTCCGTTACTCTTTAGGAGGAGACCGCCCCAGTCAAACTACCCACCATACACTGTCCTCGATCCGGATAACGGACCTGAGTTAGAACCTCAAAGTTGCCAGGGTGGTATTTCAAGGATGGCTCCACGCAGACTGGCGTCCACGCTTCAAAGCCTCCCACCTATCCTACACAAGCAAATTCAAAGTCCAGTGCAAAGCTATAGTAAAGGTTCACGGGGTCTTTCCGTCTAGCCGCGGATACACTGCATCTTCACAGCGATTTCAATTTCACTGAGTCTCGGGTGGAGACAGCGCCGCCATCGTTACGCCATTCGTGCAGGTCGGAACTTACCCGACAAGGAATTTCGCTACCTTAGGACCGTTATAGTTACGGCCGCCGTTTACCGGGGCTTCGATCAAGAGCTTCGCGTTAGCTAACCCCATCAATTAACCTTCCGGCACCGGGCAGGCGTCACACCCTATACGTCCACTTTCGTGTTTGCAGAGTGCTGTGTTTTTAATAAACAGTCGCAGCGGCCTGGTATCTTCGACCGGCGTGGGCTTACGTAGCAAGTACTTCACCCTCACCGGCGCACCTTCTCCCGAAGTTACGGTGCCATTTTGCCTAGTTCCTTCACCCGAGTTCTCTCAAGCGCCTTGGTATTCTCTACCCAACCACCTGTGTCGGTTTGGGGTACGGTTCCTGGTTACCTGAAGCTTAGAAGCTTTTCTTGGAAGCATGGCATCAACCACTTCGTCGTCTAAAGACAACTCGTCATCAGCTCTCGGCCTTAGAATCCCGGATTTACCTAAGATTCCAGCCTACCACCTTAAACTTGGACAACCAACGCCAAGCTGGCCTAGCCTTCTCCGTCCCTCCATCGCAATAACCAGAAGTACAGGAATATTAACCTGTTTTCCATCGACTACGCTTTTCAGCCTCGCCTTAGGGACCGACTAACCCTGCGTCGATTAACGTTGCGCAGGAAACCTTGGTCTTTCGGCGTGGGTGTTTTTCACACCCATTGTCGTTACTCATGTCAGCATTCGCACTTCTGATACCTCCAGCAAGCTTCTCAACTCACCTTCACAGGCTTACAGAACGCTCCTCTACCGCATCATCCTAAGATGATACCCGTAGCTTCGGTGTATGGTTTGAGCCCCGTTACATCTTCCGCGCAGGCCGACTCGACTAGTGAGCTATTACGCTTTCTTTAAAGGGTGGCTGCTTCTAAGCCAACCTCCTAGCTGTCTAAGCCTTCCCACATCGTTTCCCACTTAACCATAACTTTGGGACCTTAGCTGACGGTCTGGGTTGTTTCCCTTTTCACGACGGACGTTAGCACCCGCCGTGTGTCTCCCATGCTCGGCACTTGTAGGTATTCGGAGTTTGCATCGGTTTGGTAAGTCGGGATGACCCCCTAGCCGAAACAGTGCTCTACCCCCTACAGTGATACATGAGGCGCTACCTAAATAGCTTTCGAGGAGAACCAGCTATCTCCGAGCTTGATTAGCCTTTCACTCCGATCCACAGGTCATCCGCTAACTTTTCAACGGTAGTCGGTTCGGTCCTCCAGTTAGTGTTACCCAACCTTCAACCTGCCCATGGATAGATCGCCCGGTTTCGGGTCTATTCCCAGCGACTAGACGCCCTATTAAGACTCGCTTTCGCTACGCCTCCCCTATTCGGTTAAGCTCGCCACTGAAAATAAGTCGCTGACCCATTATACAAAAGGTACGCAGTCACCCAACAAAGTGGGCTCCCACTGCTTGTACGCATACGGTTTCAGGATCTATTTCACTCCCCTCTCCGGGGTTCTTTTCGCCTTTCCCTCACGGTACTAGTTCACTATCGGTCAGTCAGTAGTATTTAGCCTTGGAGGATGGTCCCCCCATATTCAGACAAAGTTTCTCGTGCTCCGTCCTACTCGATTTCATGACTAAGAGATTTTCGCGTACAGGGCTATCACCCACTATGGCCGCACTTTCCAGAGCGTTCCGCTAATCTCAAAGCCACTTAAGGGCTAGTCCCCGTTCGCTCGCCACTACTAAGGGAATCTCGGTTGATTTCTTTTCCTCAGGGTACTTAGATGTTTCAGTTCCCCTGGTTCGCCTCTTGCACCTATGTATTCAGTACAAGATAACCATCTTATGATGGCTGGGTTCCCCCATTCAGACATCTCCGGATCAAAGTCTGTTTGCCGACTCCCCGAAGCTTTTCGCAGGCTACCACGTCTTTCATCGCCTCTGACTGCCAAGGCATCCACCGTATGCGCTTCTTCACTTGACCATATAACCCCAAGCAATCTGGTTATACTATGAAGACGACATTCGCCGAAAATTTGCATTTAGAACACAAATTTTACCTTAGCCTGATCCGTTACCAGTGAAAGTAACGTTCAGTCTATCTTTCTATCACATACCCAAATTTTTAAAGAACGATCTAATCTTAAAGATCAGAAATCAACATTCACGCTGGAATGCTCATTTCTAAGCTTTACGACACACAACAACCCCCGTACCGCAGGGCTGTTCTCGTCTTCTACAAGGAATCAAGCAATTCGTGTGGGAGCTTATGCAGCAGCTGATGTCGTCGATTAAGGAGGTGATCCAGCCGCAGGTTCCCCTACGGCTACCTTGTTACGACTTCACCCCAGTCATGAATCACACCGTGGTAACCGTCCTCCCGAAGGTTAGACTAGCTACTTCTGGTGCAACCCACTCCCATGGTGTGACGGGCGGTGTGTACAAGGCCCGGGAACGTATTCACCGCGACATTCTGATTCGCGATTACTAGCGATTCCGACTTCACGCAGTCGAGTTGCAGACTGCGATCCGGACTACGATCGGTTTTATGGGATTAGCTCCACCTCGCGGCTTGGCAACCCTTTGTACCGACCATTGTAGCACGTGTGTAGCCCAGGCCGTAAGGGCCATGATGACTTGACGTCATCCCCACCTTCCTCCGGTTTGTCACCGGCAGTCTCCTTAGAGTGCCCACCATAACGTGCTGGTAACTAAGGACAAGGGTTGCGCTCGTTACGGGACTTAACCCAACATCTCACGACACGAGCTGACGACAGCCATGCAGCACCTGTCTCAATGTTCCCGAAGGCACCAATCCATCTCTGGAAAGTTCATTGGATGTCAAGGCCTGGTAAGGTTCTTCGCGTTGCTTCGAATTAAACCACATGCTCCACCGCTTGTGCGGGCCCCCGTCAATTCATTTGAGTTTTAACCTTGCGGCCGTACTCCCCAGGCGGTCAACTTAATGCGTTAGCTGCGCCACTAAAATCTCAAGGATTCCAACGGCTAGTTGACATCGTTTACGGCGTGGACTACCAGGGTATCTAATCCTGTTTGCTCCCCACGCTTTCGCACCTCAGTGTCAGTATCAGTCCAGGTGGTCGCCTTCGCCACTGGTGTTCCTTCCTATATCTACGCATTTCACCGCTACACAGGAAATTCCACCACCCTCTACCATACTCTAGCTCGTCAGTTTTGAATGCAGTTCCCAGGTTGAGCCCGGGGCTTTCACATCCAACTTAACGAACCACCTACGCGCGCTTTACGCCCAGTAATTCCGATTAACGCTTGCACCCTCTGTATTACCGCGGCTGCTGGCACAGAGTTAGCCGGTGCTTATTCTGTCGGTAACGTCAAAATTGCAGAGTATTAATCTACAACCCTTCCTCCCAACTTAAAGTGCTTTACAATCCGAAGACCTTCTTCACACACGCGGCATGGCTGGATCAGGCTTTCGCCCATTGTCCAATATTCCCCACTGCTGCCTCCCGTAGGAGTCTGGACCGTGTCTCAGTTCCAGTGTGACTGATCATCCTCTCAGACCAGTTACGGATCGTCGCCTTGGTGAGCCATTACCTCACCAACTAGCTAATCCGACCTAGGCTCATCTGATAGCGCAAGGCCCGAAGGTCCCCTGCTTTCTCCCGTAGGACGTATGCGGTATTAGCGTCCGTTTCCGAACGTTATCCCCCACTACCAGGCAGATTCCTAGGCATTACTCACCCGTCCGCCGCTCTCAAGAGAAGCAAGCTTCTCTCTACCGCTCGACTTGCATGTGTTAGGCCTGCCGCCAGCGTTCAATCTGAGCCATGATCAAACTCTTCAGTTCAAACATCTTTGGGTTTTTAAGAAACCCTAAACTTGGCTCAGCAATCGTTGGTTACATCTTTGATTTCTCGCGGAGTAACTTGTGATGCTGATAATCTTGTTGACTATCAGTCTGACTGCACAAGCACCCACACGAATTGCTTGATTCAGTTGTTAAAGAGCGGTTGGTTAAGATCTTTCGTCTCAACCGAGGCGCGCATTCTACAGCAGCCTCATTTGCTGTCAAGTGATTATTTTCAGAAGTTTTCAAGGAATCCTTAACAACTTCAACCACTTGCGCTTTCGATCTCTCGTCAGCGGGAGGCGAATTCTACAGCGTTACACGCTGCTGTCAACACCTCTTTTTCAACTTCCTTCGCGCTTCGATGACCTGAAACACTGACTGCCGAAAACTTCGTAACTCGTTGTTTACCAAGGAGTTTTCCGTTTCGACTGCGCCGGAAGTGGGGCGAATTATAGACAGATAAAAACTCGCGTCAACCACTAATTTCATAATTCTGTCATATAAGTCAGAAACGCCCCAAAAACGCGAAGGCCGCGCCCAAGGGCGCGGCCTACTGCACAACTTCGCCTTACAAGCTCGGGAAGGCGAATTGCGAAGCCTCATGGCTCGCACGCTGTGGCCAGCGCTGGGTGATTGCCTTGCGCCGAGTGTAGAAACGCACGCCGTCCGGACCGTAGGCATGCAGGTCACCGAACAGCGAACGCTTCCAGCCGCCGAAGCTGTGATACGCCACCGGCACCGGCAACGGCACGTTGACCCCTACCATGCCCACCTCGATCTCGTCACAGAACAGCCGCGCCGCTTCACCGTCACGGGTGAAGATGCAGGTACCGTTGCCGTATTCGTGATCGTTGATCAGTTGCATCGCCTCTTCCAGGCTGTTGACCCGGACAACACACAGTACAGGACCAAAGATCTCTTCTTTATAGATACGCATCTCAGGAGTGACGTTGTCGAACAGGCAGCCACCCAGGAAGAAGCCCTCCTCATGACCGGCCACGCTCAGGCCACGACCGTCCACCACCAATTTGGCACCCGCCGCCACACCGTCATCGACGTAGCCGCTGACCTTGTCCCGCGCCTGGCCGGTGACCAACGGCCCCATGTCCAGACCACAGGAAGTGCCCGCGCCAATTTTCAGCGCCTTGATTTGTGGCGTCAGCTTGGCCACCAGCGCATCCGCCACCTGGTCACCCACGCACACCGCCACCGAAATGGCCATGCAACGCTCACCGCACGAACCGTAGGCTGCACCCATCAGTGCACTGACGGCGTTATCCAGGTCGGCATCCGGCATCAGTACGGCATGGTTCTTCGCCCCGCCCAACGCTTGGACGCGCTTGCCGCGTTTGGTGCCTTCGGCGTAGATGTATTCAGCAATCGGCGTCGATCCGACAAAGCTCAGGGCTTTGACTTCCGGCGCCTCGATCAGTGCATCCACCGCCGACTTATCGCCGTGCACCACGCTCATCACGCCTTTCGGCAGACCGGCTTCCAGCAACAGTTGAGCAATCAGCAACGTGGAGCTCGGGTCACGCTCCGACGGTTTAAGGATGAAGCAGTTACCGCAGACGATGGCCAGCGGGTACATCCACAGTGGCACCATCGCCGGGAAGTTGAACGGGGTGATGCCCGCTACCACGCCCAGCGGCTGGAAGTCCGACCAGGCATCGATGTTCGGGCCGACGTTACGGCTGTATTCACCCTTGAGGATTTCCGGAGCGGCACAGGCGAATTCGACGTTCTCGATACCGCGCTTGAGCTCACCGGCCGCGTCTTCCAGGGTCTTGCCGTGTTCTTCACTGATCAATTGCGAAATACGCGCTTCGTTCTGCTCCAGCAATTGCTTGAAGCGGAACATCACTTGGGCACGCTTGGCCGCAGGCGTGTTGCGCCAGGCCGGGAACGCCGCCTTGGCAGCATCGATGGCCTGCTGGATGGTTTCGCGGCTGGCCAACGGCACTTTATGGATCGGCTGACCGGTGGACGGGTTGAACACGTCGGCGGTGCGACCGTTATCGTTCACCAGTTCGCCATTGATCAAATGTGGGATAAGGCTCATGCAGGGCTCCTGAAAAGTTGTCCACAGGCGCCCGTTGAAGGACGCCTGCTTATATAAGAAGGTAAGTGCAATCAGTCGATTTTGTTCAGCGCTTCGCCGACAGCGTCGAACAGGCGATCGAGGTCCTGCGGCTTGCTGTTGAAAGTTGGCCCGAACTGCAGGGTGTCGCCGCCGAAGCGCACGTAGAACCCGGCTTTCCACAGGGCCATGCCGGCTTCGAACGGACGCACGATGGCGTCACCGTCACGGGGTGCGATCTGGATCGCCCCGGCCAGGCCGAAGTTGCGGATGTCGATGATGTTTTTCGTGCCCTTCAGACCGTGAAGTGCATTCTCGAAATGCGGCGCGACTTCCGCCACGCTCTGCACCAGGTTTTCCTTTTGCAGCAGATCGAGTGCGGCCAGGCCAGCGGCACAGGCCACCGGGTGGGCGGAATAGGTGTAGCCGTGAGGGAACTCCACTGCGTACTCCGGCGTCGCCTGGTTCATGAAAGTCTGGTAGATCTCGGAGCTGGCAATCACCGCGCCCATCGGGATCGCACCGTTGGTGACTTGCTTGGCGATGCACATCAGGTCCGGGGTGACACCGAAGGTGGTGGCGCCAAACATGGTGCCGGTACGGCCGAAACCGGTGATCACTTCGTCGAACACCAACAGAATGTTGTGCTGATCGCAGATCTCGCGCAGGCGCTTGAGGTAACCCTGTGGCGGCACCAACACGCCAGCCGAACCGGCCATGGGTTCGACGAACACGGCGGCGATGTTCGAGGCGTCGTGCAGTTCGATCAGCTTCAGCAGTTCATCCGCCAGGGCAATACCACCCTGCTCCGGCATGCCGCGCGAATAGGCGTTGCTGGCCAGCAGGGTGTGCGGCAGGTGATCGACGTCCATCATCGCCTGGCCGAACAACTTGCGGTTGCCGTTGACCCCACCGAGGCTGGTGCCGGCGATGTTCACTCCGTGATAACCACGGGCACGGCCGATCATCTTGGTCTTGGTCGACTGGCCTTTCAGGCGCCAGTAGGCACGCACCATTTTTACCGCAGTGTCAGCACACTCGGAGCCCGAGTCGGTGAAGAACACGTGGTTGAGATTGCCCGGGGTCAGGTCGGTGATCTTTTCCGCCAGTTGGAACGACAGTGGATGGCCGTACTGGAAGCCTGGCGAGTAGTCCAGGGTGCCCAACTGCTTGGCCACCGCCTCCTGGATTTCCTTGCGGGTGTGCCCGGCGCCGCAGGTCCACAGACCGGACAGCGAGTCGTAGACCTTGCGGCCCTTGTCGTCGATCAGCCAGCTGCCTTCAGCGCCGACGATCAAGCGTGGATCACGCTGGAAATTGCGGTTGGCGGTGTAAGGCATCCAGTGAGCATCCAGCTTGAGCTGGCTGGCCAGGGACGACGGGGCGTTTTCAGGCAAGTTCATGAGCGAAACCTCGCAAGGCAATAAACGGCGTAGGGATTGAAAACCTTAGTTGCAGCTAAATTGCCACGGCGATAAAGTCGGTGAAATCCAACATTTATAACCTTTAGTCAGATCACCACTAAACTATCGAGCACGCCCCATGAGCAGCCGTCGACCTGACCCTCTGGCGCAAGTCAGCGATTTTGATATCCGCCTGTTGCGGATCTTCCGCAGTGTCGTCGAATCCGGCGGTTTCTCTGCCGCCGAGAGCGTGCTGGGGATCGGCCGTTCGGCCATCAGCCAGCAGATGAGCGACCTCGAACAACGCCTGGGCCTGCGCCTGTGCCAGCGCGGGCGCGCCGGTTTTTCCCTGACTGAAGAAGGCCGCGAGGTCTACCAGTCGGCGTTGCAGTTGCTCAGCGCACTGGAAAGTTTTCGCACCGAGGTCAACGGCCTGCACCAGCACCTGCGTGGCGAGCTGACGATCGGCCTGACCGACAACCTCGTCACCCTGCCCCACATGCGCATCACCCATGCCCTGGCACAATTGAAGGAGCGTGGGCCGGACGTGCAGATCCAGATCCGCATGATTGCTCCCAATGAAGTCGAACAGGGTGTACTCGATGGTCGCCTGCACGTCGGCGTCGTGCCGCAGGCCAGTGCCTTGTCGGGCCTGGAATATCAGCCGCTCTACAGTGAGCGCTCACTGCTCTATTGCGCGGTCGGGCACCCGCTGTTCTACGCCGACGACAAACAGTTGGACGATGCGCGCCTCAACACTCAGGACGCCATTGCCCCGACTTTTCGCTTGCCGGCGGAGATCCAGGCCCATTACCAGGCGCTCAATTGCACCGCCAGCGCTTCGGACCGCGAAGGCATGGCGTTCCTGATCCTGACCGGGCGCTACATCGGCTATCTGCCCGACCACTACGCCAGCCTGTGGGTGCAGCAGGGCCGCTTGCGGGCGCTCAAGCCTGATGCACGCTTCTATGACTTGAGCCTGGCATCGGTCACACGCAAGGGCCGGCGCCCGAACCTGGTACTGGAAAGCTTCCTCGAAAGCCTGGCGGCAACTCGGTGAAGTACCCGGCTTTTTTGTCGCACCAAGGCTTGTCGGATGCCTGCTGGTGCGTTATCAACGCACTGATGCCCTACTGACCTGCCCGGAATCGTCCATGACCCTTGAAGTCCCAGCGCACAGCGGCAAACCTGCCGGTCGTATTCGTCAAAAGAACGAACAGGCAATTCTCAAGGCCGCGGAAGTCGAATTCGCCCGGCATGGGTTCAAAGGCACCAGCATGAACACCATTGCGCAGAACGCCGGATTGCCCAAAGCCAACCTGCATTACTACTTCACCAACAAGCTGGGCCTGTACATCGGCGTGTTGAGCAACATCATTCAGTTGTGGGACAGCACCTTCAACACCCTCACCGCCGACGATGACCCGGCCGAGGCCTTGACCCGCTACATTCGCGCCAAGATGGAGTTCTCGCGTCGTCATCCGCAGGCGTCGCGGGTATTCGCCATGGAAGTCATCAGTGGCGGCGAATGCCTGAGCGAGTATTTCAACCGTGACTACCGGACCTGGTTCCAGGGCCGCGCGAGTGTGTTTCAGGCGTGGATCGACGCCGGTAAAATGGACCCGGTTGATCCGGTCAACCTGATTTTTCTGCTATGGGGCAGTACCCAGCACTACGCCGACTTCTCCACCCAGATCTGCCGCGTCACCGGGCGCAGCAAATTGACCAAACAGGACATCGACGATGCGGGTAATAACCTGATCCGCATCATTCTCAAAGGCTGCGGCCTCACTCCCGCTATTTAAGACCGTTACCATGCCCTTTACCCTTGCCGGTTTTTGCGAATACCAGGAAGAGATTCGCAAGAGCCGCTTCATCACCCTCGCGGCGCCTATCACCAGCCCCGCCGAAGCCCAAGCCTTCATCGAACAGCACAGCGATCTCGACGCGACGCATAATTGCTGGGCCTGGAAACTCGCCGACCAGTATCGCAGCAACGATGATGGCGAACCCGGCGGCACTGCCGGCAGGCCGATACTGGCCGCCATCGAAGCCCAGGACTGCGACCAGGTGGTGGTGCTGGTAATTCGCTGGTACGGCGGCATCCAACTGGGCACCGGCGGTTTGGCGAGGGCCTACGGAGGAGGTGCCAACAAGTGCCTGCAGGGCGCAGCCAAGATCGAGTTGATCAGCCGTGAGCCGCTGAGTTGCCACTGCGGATTCAGCGAGTTGGCCCTGGTCAGACTGCGCGTCGCCGAGGCCGGCGGTTTGGTGGTGGATGAACAGTTCACGGCCAATGGCGTAGAACTTCAGTTGGCCGTGGGTGAAGCGCAGATCGAGCTGTTGCAAAGCCAGTTGGCCGACTTGAGTCGTGGGCGCATTCTGTTGCAGCGCTGATTCACTGACAGTTGCCCACATCCGCTGTGCACCCGACTGTGGATAACCTGAGCACACAGAGCTGTAACCCTTCTGTCACGTGGCTTTGAGGGCACTGCTCAGTTTTTGTCCAATTGCTCCGCACGCGACTCGATTCGACCGTAAAACAAACAGTTAGCGCGCGTTAGCAGCTTTGGATCAAAGCCATATCCGGCTTATGCCCAAGCTTTAGGCTTGCACACAAATACTGTGGAGCAAGCTGTGGATAAGCCGTTCATGGGTCGCGCAGTGGCATAGCCAGCATGGGGTGCAGGACGATGATCATTTTTTAACCAGGCGCCTTTGCGCACCAACCGCTGGTAATGCTATGTGGTCCACATTGTCGAATAGTGACTTTGCGCAAGGAGCGTCAATGGCAAAGCCTGGAGTATGCTCAAGGGTCAAGCCCACAGGTAGCGCCGTCAGTCGCGACGCCTTGCCCCCCGACTTTTTACAAGGAAGCCACTCATGACAACCGCAAAAACCGCACTGATCATCGGCGCCTCCCGAGGCCTGGGCCTTGGCCTGGTAAAAACCCTGCTGGCCGACGGCTGGCAAGTCACCGCCACCGTGCGCAACCCGCAAAAAGGCGAAGCCTTGCAGGCGCTGGGCGACGTGCGGATTGAGCAACTGGACATGGACGACCAGCAGGCGCAGATCGCCTTGAGCCAGCAGCTCCAGGGCCAAGTGTTCGACCTGCTGTTCGTCAACGCCGGGGTCAAGGGCCCGGAAGTGCAGACACCCAACGGCGGTGCGACGTTGGCCGAAGTCGGTCAGTTGTTTTTTACCAATGCCGTGGCGCCGATCAACCTCGCCCAGCGTTTCGTCGGGCAGATTCGCCCGGGGAGCGGTGTGCTGGCGTTCATGAGTTCGGTGCTGGGTAGCGTGACCATGCCCGACGCCCCGGAACTGGCGCTGTACAAGGCGAGCAAGGCGGCGCTCAATTCCATGACCAACAGCTTCGTCAGCCAGTTGGGCGAGTCGCGGCCGACGGTGTTGTCGCTGCATCCGGGCTGGGTGAAAACCGACATGGGCGGCGAAGGTGCCGACCTTGATGTGCAGACCAGTACCCGCGGACTGATTGACCAAGTGAATGCCTATGCCGGCAAGGGCGGCCATCATTTCATCAACTACAAGGGCGAAACCATTCCCTGGTAATTTCGTCCTGTCGGGCCGGGCTTGCCTGCCAAGCCCTTTTGCCCGACACTGCGCACCTCGTCCCCGCGACGAACCTGGATCAGCAGACAGGGCAACACTGAGCTGGCGAACCTGAACCCAACTTTCAGAGGAGCCGGCAAATGCCTGCGACCCGTATCTGGTTAAAAAACCCCCTTGCGATTTTCACTGCCAACGCACTCGATGCCCGTGGCGGCCTGGTCGTGCAGGACGGCGTGATCGTCGAAGTACTCAAGCAAGGCCAACAACCCGCGACACCCTGTGGACAAGTCTTCGATGCCCGCGAGCACGTGATCCTGCCGGGGCTGATCAACACCCACCACCACTTCTATCAGACCCTGACCCGCGCCTGGGCGCCGGTGGTCAACCAGCCTTTGTTTCCGTGGCTCAAGACCCTGTACCCGGTCTGGGCGCGCCTGACCCCGGAAAAACTCGCGCTGGCAACCAAAGTGGCACTGGCCGAATTGCTGCTGTCGGGCTGCACCACGGCGGCTGACCATCACTACCTGTTCCCCGATGGCCTGGAAAACGCCATCGACGTGCAAGTCGCAAGCGTCCGCGAACTGGGCATGCGCGCCATGCTCACCCGCGGTTCGATGAGCCTCGGCGAAAAAGACGGCGGCCTGCCGCCACAACAAACCGTGCAGGAAGGTGGAGTGATCCTCGCCGACAGCCAGCGCCTGATCGCCGAGTACCATGAGCGCGGTGACGGCGCACAGATCCAGATCGCCCTGGCGCCCTGCTCGCCGTTTTCGGTCACCCCGGAAATCATGTCCGCCAGCGCCGAACTGGCCAACAAGCTGGACGTGCGCCTGCACACCCATCTGGCCGAGACCCTCGACGAAGAAGACTTCTGCCTGCAGCGCTTCGGCCTGCGCACGGTCGATTATCTGGACAGCGTCGGCTGGCTCGGCCCACGCACCTGGCTGGCCCACGGCATTCACTTCAACCCGGATGAGATCGCCCGCCTCGGTGCCGCCGGTACCGGCATCTGCCATTGCCCAAGCTCGAACATGCGTCTGGCCTCGGGTATCTGCCCGAGCCTGGACCTGATTGCGGCCGGTGCGCCAGTCGGTCTGGGCGTCGACGGCTCGGCCTCCAACGATGCCTCGAACATGATTCTCGAAACCCGCCAGGCCTTGTACATCCAGCGCTTGCGCTACGGCGCAGAGAAAATCACCCCGGAAGGCGTGCTGGGTTGGGCCACTCAGGGATCGGCGAAACTGCTGGGGCGCACGGACATTGGTGAGCTGGCCGTCGGCAAACAGGCCGACCTGGCCCTGTTCAAACTCGATGAGCTGCGATTCTCCGGCAGTCACGACCCCATCTCCGCACTGCTGCTGTGCGGTGCCGATCGTGCTGACCGGGTGATGATCGGCGGCAAGTGGCGGGTCATTGATGGTCAGGTCGAAGGACTGGACCTCAAGGGCCTGATCGCGGATCACAGCCAAGCCGCGCGCCAGTTGATTAACGACCTCTGACCCGCCCGCTGAACCGGCCGACGCATGTTTGCCGGTGCAGCACTCAAAGCCCCAGCAGCGACAGCATGATAAAGGTCGCGAACAGCACAAAGTGGGTCATCCCTTCGATGGCGTTGGTTTCGCCATCGTTGAGATTAATCGCACTGACAATCAAGGTGATGAACACCATGACCGTTTGCACCGGGGTCATGGCCATCTGGAAGGGCTGACCGGTGTACAGCGCCATGGCTTCCATTACTGGCACCGTAAGAATCACCGTCGACAGCGACGCCCCCAAAGCGATGTTGACCACCGACTGCATGCGATTGGCCAGCGCCGCGCGCAACGCCGTAAGGATTTCCGGCGCCGCCGAGATCGCTGCCACCACAATCGCCGTCAGCACCGGCGGCGCACCGCTTCCCTCCAGACCGAGATCAAGGGTCTTGGACATTACTTCCGCCAGCGCACCAATCACCACCACGCCAAACACCAGGGTCGCGATGGACAGCCCGAGGCTGATCGTCGGTTCCTCCTGCACCGCTTCCTTGCGCCGGCGTTTTTGCGGGTAGCTGTAACTGAAAAAGTAGCTGTGCGGGCCGACCTGCATACGCAGGAACAGGGTGTACAGCACCACCATCGCACCGATGGTGAAGGCCGAATAAATCTTCCAGTCCGCTGCGGGAATGAACTCCGGTACCACCATAGAAACACCCATGGCGGTCATGATCATCACGCTGTACGTACGCGCCGAGTCGTCGTTGTAGGACTGTTCGCCATGCTTGATCCCGCCCATCAACGCCGCGAGCCCGAGGATGCCGTTGATGTCGAGCATCACCGCCGAGTAAATGGTGTCGCGCACCAGCGTCGGCGAGGCCTCGTTGCTCATCATGATCGCCAGGATCACCACCTCCACCAGCACCGCGGCCAGCGTCAGGATCATCGTGCCGTAGGGATCACCGACCTTTTCCGCCAACAACTCCGCATGGTGGGCGACGCGCATCGACGCAATGACGATAAAGCCGATCAGCGCGACCCCGCCGAGCAGCGCAATCAACTGCCCACTGTTCAGCATCCAGTGTTCCAGCAGGTACGCGGCACAGGCTGCCAGCACGGCCAGCAGGAGGAATTTTTCTTGCTTGAAGAGTGTGAGCATGACGCAGCCTTTTCCTGGAACCGGCAAATCCTGGGCGATGAACGACTGACTGCAACGCCCCGCACATGTTCCGTTGAACCTTAGTCCAGAGTGGCTTGGTCAGGTTTTGCCAATTGTTGCCACTAGCCCCTGTAGAATGCTGCGCATAAGTATCTGATGAGAACCGAACATGTACGATTGGCTGAACGCCCTGCCTAAGGCAGAACTGCACCTGCACCTGGAGGGTTCGCTGGAACCCGAACTGCTGTTTGCCCTGGCCGAACGCAACAAGATCGCCCTGCCATGGGACGACGTGGAAACCCTGCGCAAGGCGTACGCCTTCAACAACCTGCAAGAATTCCTCGACCTGTATTACCAGGGCGCCGATGTATTGCGCACGTCTCAGGATTTCTACGACCTGACCTGGGCCTACCTGCTGCGCTGCAAGGCGCAGAACGTGATCCACACCGAACCCTTCTTCGACCCGCAGACCCACACCGATCGTGGCGTGCCTTTCGAAGTGGTGTTGAACGGGATCGCCAGCGCGTTGAAGGATGGCGAGCAACAGTTGGGCATCACCAGTGGCCTGATCCTCAGCTTCCTGCGTCACCTGAGCGAGGAAGAAGCCGAGAAAACCCTGAACCAGGCGCTACCGTTTCGCGATGCATTCGTTGCCGTCGGCCTCGACAGTTCGGAAATGGGCCATCCACCCAGCAAGTTCCAGCGCGTGTTCGACCGTGCTCGCCATGAAGGCTTCCTGACCGTTGCCCATGCGGGTGAAGAAGGTCCGCCGGAGTACATCTGGGAAGCCATCGATCTGCTGAAGATCCAGCGTATCGACCATGGCGTGCGCGCCATCGAAGACGAGCGCCTGATGCAGCGGATCATCGACGAGCAGATCCCGCTGACTGTGTGCCCGCTGTCCAACACCAAGCTGTGCGTGTTCGACCACATGTCGCAGCACAACATCCTCGACATGCTTGAGCGCGGCGTGAAGGTCACGGTGAACTCCGATGATCCAGCCTACTTCGGTGGCTACGTGACGGAAAACTTCCACGCCTTGCACACTCACCTGGGCATGACCCAGGACCAGGCCAAACGTCTGGCGCAAAACAGCCTGGATGCCCGCCTGGTAAAACCCTGAGCGCAGGCGGGAGGGAGTCTGCTCGCTCCCGCCGGTTCGCTATGACTAGAGCGCAAGCTCCATCTCGGTCTCAGTGGCGAATCGCCCCAGCTCACGGGCGCCGGCAGCCGTCACCTGCAAGGCGCGGGAGTCAGCAGGCAAGCTCAACCAGCCGGACTGAATGAACAGTTGCAGCAACGCCGCACCCAGCGTGCCACCCAGGTGCGGCCGACGCTCACTCCAGTCAGGGCAGGCGCAGGCGACCTGGGAATCGCGATGGGCCAGGGCCTGAATGAAGATGCCGTGGGACGCCAGTCGGGTGGCCCCTTTGTGGGTGACCTTGACGCATTTGTCCGACTGTTCGAGCCAGCGGACATCCACCAGCCGTTGAAACAGATCGGCCGCCAGCGCTCCACCAAAATGCTCCTCACAGAGCCGGGCGCGCATCACCGAAGAAGGCACCGCCTGGGTTTTGCCCAACGGATTGCCGCGTTTGAACACCGGGGCAATATTGCCTGGCGAGCTGACCAGCGTGGCGCTGGCCAATGCCTCGACTGCCGCGCCGACCTCAGGCGCCGCCAGTCGATAGAACCGTTTGCGTCCACGCTCCTCGAGCTTCAGCAGTCCACCGCTGAACAAACGCCCCAGATGAGCGTTGGCCGATGAGGGCGATAAACCGGCCAGCAGCGCCAACTCTTCCGACTGTCGTGCAGTGCCGTCCATCAAGGCCCACATCATCGCGCTACGCTTCGGGTCAGCCAGCAGCGTCGCTATTTGGCTGATGCAAGGTGCATGTTCCATGTCTTCACTCCCTGTTGAATCATTTGTCTACTGCTCGGCGAACATCTTGACCAGTAATGAGGTGCCGGCCAAGGCGTGATATCCGCCAAAAACCGGGCTAAAAAACAAGCTAAAGCGACAAACTTCTTCGAAATCCTCGACCCAGGGCATTTGTAACTCACACGCGGACCCATGGATCGAGCAAGGCGGCACGCGTTCGCTGACAATGGTGCGAACCCAGGCGGGCGCTAGTATAAGCGTGATGGTCGACGGATCCTGTCTTTGGAAAAGCGCCAAAGGAGACAGCGGTAGACAGAAATTTCGCTATGTTCTTGCGATTAACCGCCAGTGACATTTTTTGTCGAAAATTGACCGGTCAAATACGCGCATTGACGCTTGAGCATTTCCTTCAACAGGTTCACTGGCTTACTCAATTGAGCGCGATGGGCGCACAACAAATTCAGCGGTGCGCGCTCACACTGCAACTCCGGCATCAGCACTTTCAAGCGACCGGCCAGGACATCCGCCGAGACATCCAGCCACGACTTGTAGGCAATTCCGGCCCCAGCCACCGCCCACAGGCGCACCACATCGGCATCATCACTGAAGCGGTCGCCGCTGACGGTCAGGCTCACTTCACGTTTGCCGTCGTGAAAACTCCAATGGTCATGCACCCGGCTGCCGAGCATGTACAGCAGGCAGTTGTGCTGCGCCAATTGCTCCAGCTGACGCGGTTCGCCACGTCGCGCCAGGTACTGCGGCGAGGCACAAAGCACCCGCCGATTGTCCGGCGCGA
Organism: Pseudomonas fluorescens; assembly: GCF_019212185.1. NCBI lineage: Bacteria > Pseudomonadati > Pseudomonadota > Gammaproteobacteria > Pseudomonadales > Pseudomonadaceae > Pseudomonas > Pseudomonas fluorescens. The sequence continues at coordinate 907,941 of NZ_CP078138.1, read as the reverse complement.
TGGGCATCGCCACCAGGCTGGAATCTTCCGGTTCGCCGTAACGCAGGGCGAGGTCCACGGGCTGACGGAACAGGTCGGCGATCCGGTCACCCAGCAACAGGCGCACCGTGAGGCCGGGATGCTCGCGCTGGAAGTCGTTGAGCCACGGCAGCAACAGATTGCGACCGAAGTCCGATGGCGCCGAGAGTTGCAATACGCCGCTAACCTGGTCTTGCCCGCGCGCCAGCAAACGCCGACCTTCATCCAACTGCCCCAGCGCTGCGCGGGCATACTCCACAAACCCCTCGCCTTCCGCCGTCAGGCGCAGGCTGCGGGTAGACCGCGCCAGCAGACGAGCGCCCAGTTGCTGTTCGATACGCTTGAGCGCCGCGCTGGCCACGGCGGCTGACATGTCCATACCCCGCGCAGCCGCTGACAGGCTGCCGAGGTCAGCCGCCCGTACAAACAGCTGCAGATCATCAAAACGCAGCATCAGGCCACCTGCAATTATCAAAAAATTATTGAAAGAGACTGTGGTTTTAGCCGGTTTTATCTCGCAGATAAATAGCTAATCATGTGTCACCTCTCCTAAACAGCCGAGTCCGTGACGCCATGAAAGCCATCGCCTACTACACCAGTCTGCCGATCAACGACCCACAAGCGCTGCAAGACATCGAACTGCCGGAGCCCGTCGCTGGCCCACGGGACTTGCTGGTGGAGGTCAAAGCCATCTCGGTCAACCCGGTGGACACCAAAGTTCGCCAGAACGTCTCGCCGGAAGGCGGCGTGGCCAAGGTACTGGGATGGGACGTGGCCGGTGTGGTCAAGGCGGTAGGCAGTGAAGTCAGCCTGTTCAAGGCTGGCGACAAGGTGTACTACGCCGGCTCCATTGCCCGCGCCGGCGCTAACAGCGAATTGCACGTAGTCGACGAGCGAATTGTCGGCCACATGCCCAAGTCGCTGGGCTTTGCCGAAGCCGCCGCGCTACCGCTGACGGCTATTACCGCCTGGGAACTGCTGTTCGAGCGCCTGCAGATCAGCGAAGGCAATGCTGCCGAAGGCCAAAGCCTGTTAATCGTCGGTGCCGCTGGCGGGGTTGGCTCGATCCTGACCCAATTGGCCAGCCAACTCACCGCACTCAAGGTAATCGGCACCGCCTCCCGTGCGCAGACCCGCAGTTGGGTCGAAGCGCTGGGGGCCGACCTGGTCATCGATCACAGCCAGCCGCTGAGCGAAGAACTCAAGCGCGCCGGTCAGCCCAACGTCACCCACGTCGCCAGCCTGACCCAGACCGACCTGCACTTCGCGCAACTGGTGGAAGCCCTGGCACCGCAGGGCAAGCTGGCGCTGATCGACGATCCAAAGGCTTTGGACATCACTCAGCTCAAGCGCAAGAGTTTGTCGCTGCACTGGGAATTCATGTACACCCGCTCGCTGTTCGAAACCGCCGACATGCTGGAGCAACACAAACTGCTCAACCGCGTGGCTGAACTGATTGACGCCGGCACATTGAAAACCACGGTTGGCGAGCACTTTGGCACCATCAATGCGACCAACCTGCGGCGCGCTCATGAACTGCTTGAGAGCGGTTCCGCGAAAGGCAAGATTGTCCTCGAAGGCTTCTGACCCGCCTTGGAACAAAAGAGCGCAGCCTGCGCTCTTTTGCTTCTAAGCCACCAGTCCGACAGTTGATCATAGTCATATTTGTCGGCGAATTCCGGGTCTACAATCGCAGCTTCTGCAATGCACTCTTTTACGCACGGAGGTCAGCAATGAAGATCCTGATAAAAGAAATGGCAAAATCCCGGTGGCAAGTGCGCCTGGACGAACAGACAGTCAACTTCCGTTCCGAAGCCGAAGCCCGCGCATTCACCACCACCCTCGAAACCCGAATTCACGCCCCTCATTACTTGCCCGAGCTCCAGCCACAACGCGCCGTAAGCTGAATCAAGCCTCGGCTTGCGCCGCCCGGGCAATCTGCAGGCGACGGGTGAGCATCGCCACGCTCACCACCAGAATCCCGCACAGGCTGATGACCATTGCCATCGGCACAGCGGTGCCATCATGCAACACGCCGACCAACGCCGCCGCACCGGCGGCGACACTGAATTGCAGGCAGCCGAGCAACGCCGAAGCGCTGCCTGCGCGCGCACCCTGACCATTCATGGCACAGGCCGAGGCATTCGGAAGGATGCAGCCCAGGCTGGAGATGCAGATAAACAGCGGAATCAGCAGCGGCCACAGATGCTCGGTGTGGAGCGCGCTGACAGCCAGCAACGCCAGACCCGCGACCAGGTAAAGCCACACGGTGCGCGTCAGCAGGAACGCCGGTCCGCGTCGGGAAAGCAGGCGAGCGTTGATCTGTGCCACAAGGATGAAACCAGCCGCATTGACCCCAAAGAGCCAACCGAAATGCTCGGCCGGCACGCCATACAGCTTGATGAAGACGAACGGCGAACCGGCGATGTACGAAAACATCCCGGCAATCGCGATTCCGCCGGTCAACGCGTGCCCGAGGTACACCTTGTCCGACAGCAACCGCCCATACTGGCGCAACGCACCGGACAAGGGTTGTCGAGGCTGGTAGGCCGGCATGCTCTCCGGCAGCCCCATGGCCACCGCCAGCCCTGCCGCCGCACTGAACACCGTCAAGGCAATGAAGATCGACTGCCAGCCGTGCAGATTGACCAGCAAACCACCGAGCATCGGCGCGAGAATCGGCGCCAGGCCCATCACCAGCATCAGTTGCGAAAAGACCTTCGCCGAACCCACCGCGTCACATTTGTCGCTGACTACCGCCCGGGAAATCACCATCCCGGCACAGCCACCCAGAGCCTGCACGAACCGCGCGGCAATCAACCAATCCAGGCTCGGGGCGAAGGCACAGACCAGCGAGGCCAGGGTAAACAGCCCCACGCCAATGAGTAAGGGAATACGCCGTCCAAAACGATCGGCTACCGGACCGTAAGCCAGTTGCCCGATCGACAGGCCGAGAAAGTACGCGGCCAGCGTCAGCTGCACGTGCTGTTCGTCTGTGCCGAACGCCGCCGCCATCGCCGGAAAGGCCGGAAGGTAGAAATCGATGGCCAAAGGCCCGAAAGCGCTCAAGGCGCCCAGAATCAGGATGGTGCGAAAATTCATCAGGCGTCCAGCTCACATCAGTCAACAGCCCGACAGTCTAGCCGTGCCGGGACGCCTTGAACATTCCGATAGGTCGCTAACTATTATTTTTTACCCGGCGAGTTGGACCCCGTAGCCCTCTGCGCTGATCAGACTGATCACCTGCTCGGCAGTCAACCGACTTTCCACACCCACTTCCTTGGCGGCGAGATCAACGCGCACACTGGCCGCTGGGTCCTCGGCTTGCAGCACTTGGGTAATGGCCCGAACGCAGTGACCGCAGGACATTCCCTGAACGTTGAATACTTGCATGAGGCGTCTCCTTTATGAGGTTGCGAGCAGTCTTGAGCTTGCCACTGTGGCAAGGTCAAGTTCTTTGCACAGCTGCCGGGCTGGCATAACGCGACACGCTCGTCCAAGCTTGGCCCTTCATGACATCGAAACAGGAGACTCAGCCATGCGCTGGCACGCTTTCAGCCTACTTGCCCTGCTCAGTCTATGTGTCGCAGCCCCGCCGGCCAGTGCGCAAGACTATGGCGTGTTAATCATTTCCCGCGAACGCCTGGAGGTCGCGACACCCTGCGAAATCGGCGTGTACATTCAGGATCAGCTGTCGGCTCGCCTGTTCCAGGAACAGAGCACCTCGTTCAACCTGCCCCCAGGCGGCTTTTCCCTGCGCCTGAAACTGTTGCCCGGTCAGGCACCCGGTTGCAATCCTGGAATGCTCGCGCCGGGTTCCCAGGACATCACCCTGCGCGCCGGCGATATCCAGAAATACCGCATTGCCATGAACGCCCAGGGCATGTACCTGAAACAGGCTGGCCTGGGTTACTGAGTCGCGGTGGAGGATGGCGCTTGACCTTGCCAGCGTGGCAAGGTTGATCCTGTAGGTCATTTCTACAGGGAGTAAGACCGATGTCCGATTCCACTACCTTCGATCTGCCGATTGCCGGCATGACTTGCGCCAGTTGCGCCGGACGTGTCGAGCGGGCGCTGCGCAAAGTCAACGGCACCCGCGCCGTCAGCGTCAATCTGGCGACCGAGCAGGCGCGGGTCGAGGCGCCTCGCGACAGCTTGCCGGCACTGCTGGAAGCGGTGCAGCAAGCCGGTTACAGCGTTCCGGCCCAGAGCCTCGAACTGAGTATCGGCGGCATGACGTGCGCCTCCTGCGCGGGTCGGGTCGAGCGCGCCTTGAACAAGGTTGCCGGGGTCAAAAGTGTCAGTGTCAACCTCGCCAACGAACGGGCGCACCTGGAGTTGCTGGGTCAGGTTGATCCGCAAACGCTGATTAACGCCGTGACCAGGGCCGGATACAGCGCCAGCGTCTGGCAAGCCGAACACGTCGCCAATAATGATCAGCAGCAACGTCTGCAGCGCGAACGCTGGAGCGTCCTGCTCGCGGTCATCCTCGCGTTGCCGCTGGTGCTGCCGATGCTGGTGCAACCCTTCGGCCTGCACTGGATGCTCCCGGCGTGGGCGCAGTTCGCCCTGGCGACACCGGTGCAGTTCATCTTTGGTGCGCGTTTTTATGTCGCCGCGTGGAAGGCCGTACGCGCCGGCGCCGGCAACATGGACCTGCTGGTGGCACTCGGCACCAGCGCCGGTTATGGCCTGAGCATCTACCTGTGGGCCACCGCCAGCAGCGGCACCCTGCCCCACCTGTACTTCGAAGCCTCGGCGGTGGTCATCGCCCTGGTCCTGCTGGGCAAATACCTGGAAAGCCGCGCCAAACGCCAGACCGCCAGCGCCATTCGCGCCCTTGAGGCATTGCGCCCGGAACGAGCGATTCAGGTAATCGACGGTCACGAACAAGACGTCGCCATCAGCGCCCTGCGCGTCGGCGACCTGGTGCTGGTCAAGCCCGGCGAGCGTTTTCCGGTGGATGGCGAAGTCGTCGAGGGTCAAAGCCATGCCGACGAAGCACTGATCAGCGGCGAAAGCCTGCCGGTGCCGAAGCAGCCCGGCGACAGCGTGACGGGTGGCGCCATCAACGGTGAAGGACGGCTGCTGGTGCGCACTCAGGCGCTGGGTGCGGAAACCGTGCTGGCGCGGATCATCCGTCTGGTGGAAGACGCCCAGGCCGGCAAGGCGCCGATTCAAAAACTGGTGGACAAGGTCAGCCAGGTCTTCGTCCCGGTGGTGCTGGTGCTGGCCCTGGCGACCCTGGTTGGCTGGTGGCTGTACGGCGCGCCACTGGAAACCGCGGTGATCAACGCGGTGGCGGTGCTGGTGATCGCCTGCCCGTGTGCACTGGGACTGGCCACGCCCACTGCGATCATGGCCGGCACTGGTGTCGCGGCGCGCCACGGCATTCTGATCAAGGACGCCGAAGCCCTGGAACGCGCCCATGAAGTCAGCGTGGTGGTGTTCGACAAGACCGGCACCCTGACCTCCGGCACCCCGCGCATCGCCCACTTCACGGCCATTGATGGCAACGAGGCGCGCCTGCTGCAACAGGCTGGCGCCCTGCAGCGCGGCAGCGAGCACCCGCTGGCCAAGGCGGTGCTCGACGCCTGCAGCGAGCGTGGCCTGGCGGTGGCGGACGTGAGTGCCAGCCAGTCACTGACCGGTCGTGGCATTGCCGGCACGCTGGACGGCAAACAGTTGGCTCTGGGCAATCGCCGGCTGCTGGAGGAAAGCGGCTTGAACGCCGGTTCGCTGGCCACCTCGGCCAGCGCCTGGGAAGCCGAAGGGCGGACTCTGTCCTGGCTGATCGAACAAAGTCCGCAACCCCGGGTGCTCGGCTTATTCGCCTTTGGCGACACCCTCAAGCCCGGCGCCTTGCAAGCCATCAGCGAATTGAACGGACAACAGATCGGCAGCCATTTACTGACCGGCGACAACCGCGGCAGCGCCAGGGTCGTCGCCGAGGCGTTGGGCATTCGCAACGTCCATGCCGAGGTGCTGCCGGCCGAGAAAGCCGCGACCGTAAGCGAATTGAAAAAATCCGGGGTGGTGGCGATGGTCGGCGACGGCATCAACGATGCCCCGGCGCTGGCGGCGGCGGATATCGGTATCGCCATGGGGGGTGGCACCGACGTGGCGATGCACGCTGCCGGCATTACCTTGATGCGCGGCGACCCACGCCTGGTCCCGGCCGCCCTGGAGATCAGCCGCAAGACCTACGCGAAGATCCGCCAGAACCTGTTCTGGGCCTTCGTCTATAACCTGATTGGTATTCCGCTGGCGGCCTTCGGCCTGCTCAACCCGGTGATGGCGGGTGCGGCGATGGCGTTGTCCAGCGTCAGCGTGGTCAGCAATGCGTTGCTGCTCAAGACCTGGAAGCCGAAACAACTGGAGGAGCTCGAATGAATATCGGCCAAGCAGCCCGGCACAGCGGCCTCAGCGCCAAGATGATTCGCTATTACGAGTCGATCGGCCTGCTCAAGCCAGCCCATCGCACCGACAGCGGCTACCGCATCTACAGCGCTGAAGACCTGCACAATCTGGCCTTCATCAAGCGCTCGCGGGACCTGGGGTTTTCTCTGGAGGAGGTCGGCAAGCTGCTGACCCTGTGGCAGGACCGGCAACGGGCCAGCGCCGACGTCAAGGCCCTGGCGCGCCAGCATATCGATGAGCTGAATCAGAAGATTCGCGAACTGGGCCAGTTACGCGACACCCTGCAGGATCTGGTGGAGCACTGCCAGGGTGACCACCGCCCCGACTGCCCGATCCTCAAGGAACTGGCGTCGGGCTGTTGCACGCAACCCGTGGCGAGCTAGCCCGCCACGAGCAAGTGGATCATTGCATCCAGGGGGGTGGAGGCTCTTCGGCCTTGCTCGGTGGTGCGTCGTCGGCCTTGCGGATCGCCTGGCGACGTTCCTCGTCCAGGCGCGCCGCTTCGATCTCGCGAATGATGCCACCGACATCCGCCAGTTCTTCGGGATCGTCGAACTCGCCAGTCAGCACACTGCCCGGGTGCAAGGTGCCGGCTTCATACAACGCCCACATTTCCTTGGCGTAGCGCGTGCGCTTCAACTCCGGGGCAAAACGCCCGAAGTACAAAGCCATGTTGCCGACGTCGCGCTCGAGCATGCTGAATGCATGGTTGTTGCCCGCCGCATCCACTGCCTGCGGCAAGTCGATGATCACCGGGCCGTCGGGCGTCAACAGCACGTTGAACTCGGACAGGTCACCGTGCACCAGGCCGGTACACAGCATCAGCACGATCTGGGAAATCAGGAACGCGTGATACTCGCGGGCCTGATCGGCTTCCAGCACCACGTCATTGAGACGCGGCGCCGCATCGCCGTATTCATCGGCCACCAGCTCCATCAGCAGCACGCCTTCGAGGAAGTCGAACGGCTTGGGCACCCGTACCCCGGCACTGGCCAGACGGAACAGTGCCGCGACTTCAGCGTTCTGCCAGGCGTCCTCGGTCTCTTTGCGACCGAACTTGGAGCCCTTGGCCATGGCACGCGCCTGACGGCTGTTGCGCACCTTGCGGCCTTCCTGGTACTCGGCTGCCTGGCGGAAACTTCGTTTATTCGCCTCCTTGTAGACCTTCGCGCAACGTAGTTCGTTGCCGCAGCGCACCACATAAACAGCTGCTTCTTTACCACTCATGAGTGGGCGCAGCACCTCATCAACCAGACCGTCTTCGATCAGGGGTTCAATGCGTTTTGGAGTCTTCATCAGCTTTTATTGTGGGTCCTTTATTACCAAACACGCGAATGTCACTCGTTATACGGCAATCCTCTCGACACGGGGAGGGGTTGCCGACCTATGAACCCTGTGGATGCACTCACTGTGCCAAATTAATTCACGGCCAGTTGTCGGGTGACGCTGATCATAGCCGAGACTTCAACGCATGTTGCCGATGTGATGAGGAGGCATTTACGACAGAACCCGAGGTACTCCAGCCATTATTTTGTAGGTTTTTTCATACAACCCCTCAATTTCCGCAGCTGGCAGCCGAAGTCCTCAGGGACACATGGATTTGTCTGACAATCGGCCAATAAGAAAAATTCTGGAGCGCGGATGAACATCAAACAAAAACTGACCTGGGCGTTCGCGGTGATCGCCTGTTTGCCAGTGGTGCTGGTGGCGACCCTGGTGATCATGAACCTGCGCAGCGATGCCAAGGCCGGCTTTGTCGACTCCAGTGATCGAGAGATCCGCCAGGTCAGCAACGCCATGCAAATGTTCTTCGACGGCATCAGCCAGAACGTCAACTATCTGGCCTCGTTGCCACTGATCAAGAACACCGACGACAGCCTCAAGACGTACATGAGTGCCAACGCGGCGAGCATTCCTCAAGGCGAAATGGACAAGCAGGTATTCGCCCTGCTGGAGAACCTGGGCAACAGCCACCCGGCCTATGCGTACGCCATTGTCGGCACCAGCGCCGGCGGTTATGTCTCGTGGCCGGACGATGCCCAACTCACCAACTACGATCCGCGCCAGCGGCCCTGGTACAAGGCCGCCCAGGCCAACCCTGGCAAGCCTTTGCGCACCGAAGCCTATTACTGGACCGACAACAACACCACCTACGTCAGCACCGTGCGAACCATCGATAACAAGCTTGGGGCGCAGGGCGGCGTGGTCAGTATCGACGTAACGCTGACCCAACTGACCGAGCTGGTGAAGCAAATCAAGCTCGGCGAAACCGGCTACCTGATGCTGATGGAAAACAACGGCACCGTGCTGGTTGATCCGAAGCAACCGGAGCACAACTTCAAGCCACTGAACAGCCTGGGTGACGGCTACGCGCAGTTGGCCAAGGCCGGCAAGGGCTTGGTGGAAGTCGAGTTGAACGGCGAGCGCTACATGGCGAACGTCTGGCCGTCGGAGCAACTGGGCTGGACCTTCATTGGCCTGATCAAACAGGCCGATGTGATGAGCTCGGCGACCCAACTGACCTGGTTGATCGCAATCATCGCCGCTGTGCTGGCGGTCATATTTGCGCTGGTCGGCGCGAGCTTCGCCAGCCTCATCGTGCGGCCGATCCGCAGCGTTGCCAGTGGCTTGGAAGGCATCGCCCAGGGCGAAGGTGACCTGACCCGCAACCTGCAAATCCGTGGCAGCGACGAAACCGCGCAACTGGCCAACTGGTTCAACCAGTTCCTCGCGGCGATTCGCAGCTTGATCCAGCACATCGGCGGTGCCGCGACCAAGATCCTCGCCAACTCCCACAACGCCACTCAAGTCTCCGGCGAGATGGCCGAAGCCGCCGGGCGCCAGCGCGAGGCGGTGGATATGGTGTCGACCGCGTTCCACGAAATGGTCGCCACTGCCAACGAAGTCGCCCGCTCCTGCAGCCAGGCCGCCGATTCGGCCGATAGCGGTCAGCGCCAGGCGCATGAGGGTCAATTGCAGATCGATGCGGCCGTGAGCAGCGTCGATCGCCTGAGCCAAGAGATCGAGCAATCGGCGCAGTCGATGCAGCAACTGGAGCGCGACAGCAACGATATCCAGTCGATCCTTGGCACCATTCGTTCGATTGCCGAACAGACCAACCTGCTGGCGCTCAACGCCGCCATTGAAGCAGCGCGGGCCGGCGAACAGGGCCGTGGGTTCGCCGTGGTTGCCGATGAAGTGCGAGCCCTGGCCAAGCGCACCGCCGATTCCACCGCAGAGATTGATGGCCTGTTGGGCAACCTGGCCAAGCGCACCAGCCAAGTGACCCAGCAAATGCACGCCAGCCTCGAGGTCTCGCAACAGTCGGTGAGCCGCATCGGCGAAGCGCGCAACAGCTTCGGGCAGATTCGCGAATCGGTGGACGTGATCCGCGACATGAACACCCAGATCGCCACCGCCGCCGAAGAGCAGCATCAAGTCGCTGAGGACATCAACCGGCACATCAGCCAGATCCATGGCGACGCGCAGTTGGTGGCCGAACTGGCCAACTCGGCCCGCCTGGATTCGCAGAGCCTGGCGGGGTTGTCGAATGAGTTGGATGGGTTGGTGCGTCGGTTCCGCACATAAACCGGGTTCACCCTTGTGGGAGCCAGCCTGCTGGCGATAGCGGAGTGTCAGCCACTGCAGTAGTCGAATGTGCCGACCCAATCGCTAGCAGGCTAGCTCCCACAGGTTCACCGGATATCGGGACCGCCGCCAATCCCTGTGGGTATCACCGTTCGATAATCGCGGTCACCCCCTGCCCGCCGGCGGCGCAGATTGAGATCAGGCCGCGGCCCTGCCCTGCCGTCTCCAGCAGCTTGGCGAGGTTGGCGACGATGCGTCCGCCGGTCGCGGCGAACGGGTGGCCGGCGGCCAGGGAGCTGCCCTTGACGTTGAGCCGGCTGCGATCGATCGAGCCCAACGGCGCATCCAGTCCCAGGCGGCTTTTGCAGTAATCGGCATCCTCCCAGGCCTTGAGCGTGCACAACACCTGCGCGGCGAAGGCTTCATGAATTTCGTAGTAGTCGAAATCCTGCAAACTCAGGCCATTGCGCGCCAACAAGCGTGGCACCGCGTAGACCGGCGCCATCAACAAACCTTCCGCACCGTTGACGAAATCCACCGCCGCCGCTTCGCCATCGCGCAGGTAGGCAAGGATCGGCAGCCCGCGCTCTTTCGCCCAAGCCTCACTGCCCAGCAATACCAGGGAAGCACCGTCGGTCAGTGGCGTCGAGTTGCCGGCGGTCAGTGTGCCCTTGGCGCTTTTTTCGAAGACCGGCTTCAATGCCGCGAGTTTTTCCAGGGTCAGGTCCGGGCGCAGATTGTTGTCACGGGTCAGGCCGAGAAAGGGCGTGAGCAGATCGTTATGCCAGCCCTCGGCGTAAGCGGCGGCCATTTTCTGATGACTTTCCAACGCCAGTTGGTCCTGTTCCGCACGCGGGATGTTCCAGGTCTGGGCCATCAGCTCGCAGTGTTGCCCCATGGACAAACCGGTGCGGGGTTCACCGTTGCGTGGCAACTCCGGCACCAGGTGCCGAGGCCGCAGTTGCAGGAACGTTTTCAGTTTGTCGGCGGTGGTTTTCGCCCGATTGGCTTGCAGGAGAATCTTGCGCAGACCCTCGTTGACCCCGATCGGCGCATCCGAGGTGGTGTCAACGCCGCCGGCAATGCCGCACTCAATTTGCCCCAGGGCGATCTTGTTGGCCACCAGCAAGGCCGCTTCCAGCCCGGTGCCGCAGGCCTGCTGGATGTCGTAGGCCGGAGTGGTCGGAGACAGGCGCGAACCGAGCACGCACTCACGGGTCAGGTTGAAGTCCCGGGAGTGCTTGAGCACCGCCCCCGCCGCCACCTCACCGATGCGCAGGCCGTGCAGGTTGTAACGCTCGATCAAGCCCTCCAGCGCCGCTGTCAGCATCGCCTGGTTACTGGCCGTGGCGTAAGGTCCGTTGGACCGGGCAAAAGGGATGCGATTACCGCCAATGATCGCGACGCGGCGCAACTGGGTCATGAAAAGCTCCTATTCTGTGACAGCCATGACCCACAAGCGTAGGCCTTATCTCGCGGATCGAACGACTGATGACAATCCGTGGTCCACACTTTGAACCCCGACTCTTGGAGCGCGTTCCATGTCTGACCGCTATATCGACTTCGCCAATTCGTCCCTCGGCCATCGCCTGGTCGCAGCCGTTGGCCTGCCCTCGCCGGTCCGTCTGGAGCGCTGGCAAGCCGGGCGCCTGCGGCCGGTGGATGGCGCGTTGCTGATCGGTGGCGGCGCCCTGACGCGCAACGTCGGCGCGTTCGCGCACAAGCTCACCGAGCAAATCTACAGCTACGGCCCCGAACCGCTGGTGGCCCAGGCGTGGATTCCCGGGCACGGCCCCAAGCTCAAGGCGGTGCTGTTCGATGCCAGCGAACTGCTGCACACCGGGCAGCTCAAGCAGTTGCGCGAATTCTTCCAGCCGCTGCTGAAAAACCTCGACCACAGCGCCCATGTGGTGATTCTCGGCCGCGCCCCGCAAAGCCTCAGCGACCCATTCGCCGCCAGCGCCCAGCGCGCCCTCGAAGGTTTCAGCCGCTCGCTGGCCAAGGAGCTGCGCAGCGGCGGTACCCTGCAGCTGCTGTATGTCGGCGCCGGTGCCGAAGATCAACTGGAAGGCGCGTTGCGGTTCTTCCTCTCGCCGAAAAGCGCCTACATCTCGGGCCAGGTGCTGCACCTCGACGCCTGCGCAACCCAAGTCGAAGACTGGACCCGGCCACTGGCAGGGCGCAAGGCGCTGGTGACCGGTGCTGCTCGGGGCATCGGTGCGTCGATTGCCGAGACCCTGGCCCGCGACGGCGCCGACGTGGTGCTGCTTGACGTGCCTGCGGCGAAAAACGATCTCGAGGCCCTGGCTGCGCGCCTTGGCGGCAAGAGCATCACCCTGGATATCTGCGCCGAAGACGCCGCCAGCCGCCTGATTGAACAGTTGCCCGAGGGCATCGACATCGTCGTGCACAACGCCGGGATCACCCGCGATAAAACCCTGGCCAACATGACCCCGGACTTCTGGGACGCGGTGCTGGCGGTCAATCTCAATGCACCGCAAGTGCTGACCCAGGCCCTGCTCGACAGCGGCACCCTGCACGACAACGGCCGGGTGATCCTGCTCGCGTCCATCAGCGGTATCGCCGGCAACCGGGGGCAAACCAACTACGCCGCGAGCAAGGCCGGGCTGATCGGCCTTGCCGAGGCCTGGGCGCCTTCGCTCGCAGCACGCGAGATCAGCATCAACGCCGTGGCACCGGGCTTCATCGAAACCCAGATGACCGCCCACATCCCCTTCGCCCTGCGTGAAGCCGGGCGGCGCATGAGTTCCCTGGGCCAGGGCGGCCTGCCCCAGGACGTCGCCGAAGCTGTGGCCTGGCTGGCGCAGCCCGGCAGTGGTGCAGTGAGCGGACAGGCGCTGCGAGTCTGCGGCCAAAGCGTGCTGGGAGCCTGAACATGACCACGGACTGGCATCAACTTCACCGCACCCCTCATCTGTCCGGCCTGTATTGGCGCGCGGCAACCCGACGCAAGATCACCGGCACGCAATTGCCGAATGACGGCTTGCGCTCGTGGGTCGAGGTCGATGCACGGAATGTGACGTCCTATCGCAAGGTTTGCGGTTTTCCCGACAGCGCGCTGCTGCCGCCGACTTATCCCCATGTCCTGGCGTTTGCCCTGCAAATGCAATTGCTCACGGGCAAGGATTTCCCCTTTCCACTGCTGGGACTGGTGCACCTGGCCAACCGCATTCGGGTCATACGACCGCTCGGCGGGATCAGCCGGGTGCAGGTGAGCGTCCACGTGCAGAACCTGCAGCCCCACGCCAAGGGAGCAACTTTCGATCTGGTGACAAGCCTGGAGGATGCCCTTGGCCCACTGTGGCAGGCCGAAAGCCAGATGCTGTGCAAAGGTGTGAAGCTCGATGGCGAGCCCGCCGAACCCTTGCCGCAGGCAACGCTGGCGCTGGATGAGCTGACACGCTGGTGGGCACCGGCCGATATTGGCCGGCAGTACGCACGAGTTTCGGGGGACTACAACCCGATTCACTTGAGCGCTGCCAGCGCCCGTCTGTTCGGATTTCCCAAGGCGATCGCCCATGGGCTGTGGCTCAAGGCACGGGTAATGGCGGCGTTGAGCGGGCACCTGCCCGGCAGTGGTTTCGAGATTGCCGTGCAGTTCAAAAAGCCGGTGCGCCTGCCCAGCGAAGTCATTTTGCAGAGCAGCGCAGCAGGTTCCCAGGGCGATGTGCAACTGCTCGGCCACGGTGATCTGGAACACATGCGCGGCACCTGGCAAGCATTGCCCTGAGCCGAATCAGCCGCGACGAATCAGGAACACCCCCGCCAGAACCAACACCAGCCCGGCAATCTTGCCGGCGCTGATGGGCGCCTCGCGAAACCCGGCCCAGCCGAAATGATCCAGGGCCAAGGCCATGCCCAATTGCCCGGCCAGGACCAGCGCCATGAACAGCATGGCGCCAATACGCGGGCCAGCGAACGCCGCCGTGGTGATGAAAAACGCCCCCAGCAGGCCACCGCTCCAATGCCACCAGGTCAGCCCCTTCAGCGCACTCAGGCTCGGTGTTTCGCGCTGGATCAGCATCAGCACCAGCAAGGCCAGGGTGCCGACAAAAAACGAGATCAGGGCAGCGGCCAGCACGCTGGAGACCTGCTTGGCCAACTGACCATTAATACCGGCTTGCAGCGGCAAAAACGCCCCGGCAATCAACGGCAGACAAAGTAACCACCAGACAGGTGCCGGCATGCTGTTCTCCAACGAAAAGATATGGCGCGCAGTATAGCGTCCGCAGCCGGCTGCTTAATTGTGCTTATCACTTAAGTGGGGAAAGTCCTCAGCGGTTTATCCAGCGCCCTGATTTACAGCGGTTTTTTCCGCACCACCGGCCTCCATTATCGAAAGACCTAATACCAACTGCAGAGTGGAATACAACACTACGAGGATTAGAACTGTATGCGACGGACGAGGCATTACCGGCATTCAGAACCGGCAGGCCATCGAATCAGTGATCGTGGTAATAGGTGCAAGGATATCCTCATGAACACGCGCGTTTGGTTGAAGGCAAGTACAGCATTGGCCCTGGTCTTGAGCTTGGGTCTGACCGGTTGCAGCAGTGGCGGTGGCGGCCATCACAGCACCTCCGGCAGCTCATCGCCCGACGGTGCTGCGGGTGCAGCAGACGGCGGTGGCTCCGGTGGCTCGGGCGGCAGCGGCGATGGCACGGCCGGGACCGGTGGCACAGGTGGCGGCACTGGCGGCGGAGCGGGTGATGGCACCGCAGGCACCGGCGGCGGTACGGGTGGCGGCACCGGCGGTGGCACTGGCGGTGGCACGGATAATCCTGGCGGCGGCAACGGTGGCGGTACAACAACGCCAGGACTGACCACCAGCGATGTGATCAGCGACGTCGGCAAAACCGTGAGTGGCATCGGCGATGGCGTGACCCAGATTGGTAACGGTGCCGCCGCGGTGCCGGTGGTCGGCGGCGTCGTGCAAAGCGTGACCAACACCACCGGCAATGTGGTGGGCAGCGTGGGCGACGACCTGAGCAATGGCCTGGGCAAACTCGGCAGCGATCCCCAGGCCGTGAGCAAAACCACGGCGGTGGCCGGCCATGTGGTGACCGATGTCGGCAACGGCGTGACCGACCTCAGCGGCAAGCTGACTACCGCCACCGGCAGCATTCCACTGGTGAACGGAGTGATCTCCAAGGTCGACCCCGTGCTCGGCGGCGTCGGTGAAAAAGTCAGCATGCTTGGCGACACCCTGACCACTGTCACCAGCACAGGAAAACTGGGCTCGCTCAGCGATCAGGCCGGCAACAAAGTCCTGGTGCCGGTGGTGACCCTGACTGAAGGCCTGACCGGCAAAGTCGCCGGCGCCACCGGCCTGAGCGCTCCGGTCAGCGGCCTGCTCAACGGCGTCAGCGGTGGCGTCGCTGATCTGGGCGGCAAGGTCAAGACGGCGGGCAACGGCAATCCGCTGACCGATACCACAGGCACCGTGCTGACCAACGTCGCCACCACCCTGCACACCTCCACCGGCCTGGTGGCGGCGCCCGGCAATGGCGGCAATGGCGGTGGCCTGCTGGAAACCGTCGGCGGCGCAGTGCTCAATGTGGGTAATGGCTTGAACGCCGGCAACAACAATGCGCTGGTCAGTTCGGCAGCCGTCACCGCGGGTACGGGCGGTTCGCTAGTGGCCACGGTTGGTCCGGTACTGGGCGGCTCCGGCTTGGCCAACACCGCCGCCACCGCACCATTGGCCGCTGCCGGTAATGCCATCGGTACCGCGCTCAATCCGGTCACCAGTGGTGTCGCCAGCGTGACCCAGACCGTCGGCGGTGCAACCGGGCTTGGTGCTCCAGTCGCCGGTCTCACCGCTCAAGCCGGGGCCGCAGTGAGCAGCGTCGGCGCCAACATCGCCGCCGCTGCGCCCAACCCGGTAACCCAGGCCGTCGGCACTACCGTTGCGGCCGTCGGCAACACCCTGGGCGCCGTCGGCACTTTGACCAATGGCACCGGTAACGGTGGCTTGGCGGGCGGACTCGGTGCGCTCACCGGCAACAGACACTAACGCTGCACCTGACCGGTTCGCCGGCCGCCCTTTCAGCGCCTACGCTTGGTTGCAGGTGGAAAGCCGCAAAGGCTTTCCACCTTTTCTTCAAGGGGCCTGTTGCTCCCAATCGCTTGAGGGATCAATGGACTGAAGCTCCTCTGGCGAGGCTGCCGTTTCGACCAAGGAGTGTCCTATGCGCGCTATTGCTTGCCTGTTGGTTTTCACCTGCTGCAGCTACACCCACGCTGATTCCCTGCCCAGTTACCTCAACACCAACCAGACCACCCGCAACCTGCCAGTTCCCAACCTGCCCACCGACGCCTACCGTCCGGCCGCCGCGCCCTTGCAGGTGCCGCAGCCCTCAGCCAGTGCAGACGAGCCGCTGACCATGGGCACCACCCTGACCATTCGCAAGTTGCAGATCGAGGGCGGTACCCGCTACCCCTTGAGCGAAGTGGGCAAGGTCTACCAACCGCTGCTGGGCCATCCGATAACCGTTGCCGAATTGATCGAGGCGACCCGCAGCGTCACCCGGCGCTATCAGGACGACGGCTACCTGCTGTCCTATGCCTATCTGCCCCAGCAATCGTTCGACCAAGGCCTGGTGCGCGTGGTGCTGGTGGAGGGCTACATCAAGGATTACCAACTGCAGGGTGACATCGGCCGCTCCAAGGCGCTGCTCGACAAACTGGTGGCCAAACTCAGCGCCGAACGACCGCTGACGCGTAAGACCTTCGAGCGCTACACCACCCTGATGAACCGCATTCCCGGGGTCACCCTGCAAGCCCAGGTGCCGCCGCCGGGCACCACCGATGGCGCGACCTACCTGGTGGCCGAGGCCAGCCGCAAACCCTGGACCAGCAGCATGAGCACCACCGCCGACAACCGCAAAGGCACCCAGGCGCTGTTCGGTGTCAGCAGCAATTCACAGACCTCGATGGGTGAACAGTTGAGCCTCAGCGGCCTGTTTCCACCGGGCGACGACGAGGAAAAATACTATCGCCTGGACTACAGCCAATTCCTCAATGCCGAAGGCACGCAACTGCTGGTGTCCGGCTCGCGTTATCGCGCCGACCCGGCCACCCTGCTGCGCCTGGACAACGGCCTGCAGCTCAAGTCCCATCGCGAGAATGATCGCTACTCCGTAGGCTTCAACCACCCGCTGATCGCCGCGCCGACCGAGCAACTCAACGCCGGAGCGCGGCTGTATGCGGTGGACGACAAGACCCGCTACCGAGTGGTCGACGACCCACGGCAGATCAGCCTCAAGACCGACATCCGTGCGCTGGCGTTTGAAGGCGACTGGCGCAAGGCCGATGCCCGGCAACTGCAGATCATCAGCGCCGGCCTTTACCAGGGCACCGACGGCATGGGCGCGCACACAGACGACCCGACCTACGACCTGGATTTCTTCCGCCTGCGGTTGTCCGGGGTGCAAAGCAACAGCTTCTTCGAGCACTGGCAAGGGGTGCTGTCGGCGGCGCTGTACTGGAGTGACGATACGTTGCCCGACAGCGAACGCGCGGTGTTCGGCGGGCAGAACTTCGGGCGCGGCTACCCCGACGACCAGGCCTCCGGCGACAAGGGCTGGGGCGCGGCCTATGAGGTGAACTACAGCTTCAATCGCGACAGCAACTGGCTGCGGATCCTGCAGCCCTACGTGGTACTGGACCGGGCGAAAACCTGGTTCAACACGTTGCCGATCCAGGGCAGCGACTTGTCCTCCGTGGCCCTGGGCCTGCGCTTTGGCGATGCCAAGTACTACAACGTTGCGCTGGAGGCCGGGAAGGCGATGTCGGATGAAGCGCTGGATACCTTCAACCGGCGGCCTCGGTATAGCGTCAGTTTCAGTTATCAGTTGTAGGGGGGGGTAGATGGCAAACGACCCGCTTGTGGCGGGTCGTTTGGGAGGGGGGGCGCTAAGCCGTTACTTCGTTCCCCCCCCCGTCACCGAGGTCAATCCAGAGGATACCGATGTAAGGATATCGTTAATTTTTGTACCTATCTCCGAGCCGAAATTAACGAGAACCAACGCAACCATCGCAACAATCAACGCATACTCAATAGCCGACGCACCCTCGGTACGACGCATGAACAGTTGCACCCGGATGAACAGATAACGCACGAAGTTAAGCAACATAGGGACTTCTCCTGCCTGGAAAGAAACGCTCAAAGGTTCTAAAGATTCGCTACATGCAAAATCGGTTGAGGGAACAGGGTGTTCAGGGTCTCCAACAAACGAACGTGGTAAATGGGTTTGCGAAACAGGCCTAACACCTGCATACGCCTTAATTCGTCGACATCCTCCGCGGCGGCATGCCCGGAGATAACAATGATTGGCAAATACTGACGCGAAGTGTGCTCACGCAAGCGACGAATCAGTGCCAAGCCACTTTCTTCCGGCATACGCAGATCAGTAATGACCAAGGCGATATCCGGGTGACGGGTCAACTGCTGCAAAGCGACCTTGACCGAAGTGGCCAGCAAGCAACAAAAGCCCTCACCCTCCAACAACTCCGCGAGTTCCTGCAACGCGTCTTCTTCATCGTCGACCAGAAGCAGTTGTTGGCGCAGGAATGAAGAAGCGTTCATGTACGATTCCTGTCAGGAAATAGGCCGGGGTTGAGTTGCACGTCCCTGCATCGTCAAGACGTCCCCCCAGCGTGGTAGCCGTTTCGCGAGGTGCTGCCCTGGTCTCTAGCATCCAATAAACAGCTGAAGTTAAGGCTCATATGACTACTCCTTTGCGCCAGGGCGCACCGTCATCGGGAAACACGTGATTGCTTTGTGCCACCGGAGCATCGTTAACAAATCCCACACCAGCAACTGTAAGAAAGGACTAATCACAAAGTGATATACGCTCCTTTGACGCCAGAAATACGCAGCAAAACAACGCGCGTCATAAACCCGTGAGTTATTTTTTTGACCGGTAATGGCATTTTGAAATAGCTGCGCTAACGTCAGATAGCGAAATAGTTGAATGTTCATAGCTGCCTGGACGCGAGCTTACTCGTTGAAAGCCAACGACAAGTCGTGCAGCAGGATAGGGAGAGCCGTCATGAACAGTCGTGTCACCATGGGATTGGCTGGCCTGCTTTTGGTCGCCGCCGTTGTTGTGGGGTATTGGGGCCTGGTGCTCAGTCACTCCCCGCAAACTTCTTCCGAACCCGTTGCCGCCCCCGTGACGCCAACAGCAGTGAGCGCGGTGGAACAGACCGTGGCCAGTGCCGAGGATCAGACGCGTCAGGCCGTCGTGGTCCTGGCCCGTGACGTGCCCGCCTACACCGCCCTGACCGCCGCCGACCTGACCGTGGAAAAACTCCACACCGCCCCCGCCGGCAGCCTCAACACTCTCGACCAGGCCATCGGCCGCACGCCTTGGCGCCCACTCAGCGCCGGCACCTGGCTGAGCGATGCCAGCTTCGACGCCGGCGGCCCGTTGGCGCGGATGATTCGCAAGGATGAACGAGCACTGGCGGTGGCCGTGGACGAAGTGATCGGGGCTGGCGGCCAGTTGATGCCGGGCGACTACGTCGACGTCCTGCTGTTTCTGCGCCAGGACAACATCAACCTGCAGCAATCGGCACAAATCGCCATCCCGGCCATGCGCGTACTGGCGGTCGGTGATCAGCTCGGCCTGACCAACGACGGCAAGCCCGCCAATCCGGCGCTGAACGCGGAAGAAAAGCTCAAACAGGAACAACGTCGCGGCGCCGCCCGCACCGTGGTACTGGCCGTGCCGGAGCAACTGCTCAGTCGCCTGATGCTGGCAGCCCAGGCCGGTACCTTGCGTTTGGCCGTGCGCAGCAGCGAAGAACAACGCCTGGCCCATTACTGGGCCGGCGAAAGCGACTCGCCCGCACGCCTCGATGCGGCCAGCAGCCAACTGCTGCAATTCAACCAACTGGCCTTTGCCAGCACCCCGAAAAACTCCGTGAGCGCACTGCCGACCACAGCCCCCCGTCGCGGAATCGAAGTGATCCGCGGCAACCAGGTCACCCAACAACTTCCCTGATTGCGCAAGGATCCACAGAGATGTCCAGTCGCCTCATGCCATTGCTTGGTCGCGCCAGCTGCGCCCTGTTGCTCGCCAGTTTGCCCATCGACATCGCGATGGCAGCCGCCAGCTCCTGTAGCGCCCTGAACCAAATGCCCGCCACCCTCGAAGTGGGTGAAGGCCTGCAACAACAGATCCAGTCGCCGGTGGCCATTACTCGCCTGGCCATTGGCGATCCGAAAATCGCCGACGTGCAAACCAGCGGCAACAGCAGTTTCCTGCTCACCGGCATTGCCCCGGGCGCCACCAGCCTGATGGTCTGGACCGCCTGCGCGACTGCGCCACGCCAGAGCATGGTGTTCGTCAAAGGCAAGGCCAGCGTCGCCTTAACCGGCACCCTGCCCTCGGAGGAAGAGTCGCTGCCCAGCCAGGTGCAGACCGATATTCGCTTCGTCGAAGTCAGCCGCACCAAATTGAAGGAAGCCTCGGCCTCGATCTTCGGTACCCGTGGCAACTTTCTGTTTGGTTCTCCCAGAACCCTGCCGACCATTGACGGCGTGGTTCAGCCACGACTGCCCGTGAACAACGACCAGTTCAACTTCTCCTGGATTGGCGGCAAGACCATGGTCATGATCAACGCCCTGGAAGGCAGCGGATTTGCCTACACCCTGGCACGGCCCAGCCTGGTGGCGTTGAGCGGCCAGAGCGCGAGCTTTCTCGCCGGCGGTGAAGTGCCGATTCCGGTGCCCAGCTCCGGCAGCGACAACGTGTCCATCGAGTACAAGGAGTTCGGCATTCGCCTGACGCTGACGCCGACCATCGTCGGCCGTAACCGGATCTCGCTGAAGGTCGCGCCGGAAGTCAGCGAACTGGACTTCAGCAATGCGGTGGTCATCGCCGGTACCACCGTCCCGGCCCTGACTATCCGCCGCACCGACACCAGCGTCTCGCTGGCCGATGGCGAAAGTTTCGTCATCAGCGGTTTGATCAGCAGTCGCAACAGCTCCCAGGTCAACAAATTCCCCGGGCTCGGCGACATTCCGGTGCTCGGCGCGTTTTTCCGCGATTCGACGATCAATCGCGAAGAGCGCGAGTTGCTGATGATCGTCACTCCGCACCTGGTCCAGCCGCTGGCAGCCGACGCCCAACTGCCGTCCCTTCCCGGCGAAAAACTGCGTAACTACGACCCGAATTTCTACCGCATGTTTTTCCTCGAGAACGGCGACTTCGATAAACGCAGCGGGCTGTCGCGATGAGCCAGAGCCTGAGCCAGACTTTCCTCGCCATCACTCGCAACAACACTGATCTGGAGTGGCTGCAAGGTGCACTGGCGCCGCTGGGGCAGGTGGTCGGCACCAGCACGGACAACCTCGACGAACTGCTGGCGCTGGTAGACGTGACCTTCGCCAGCCTGCTGTTTGTCGGTCTCGACCGTGAACATCTGGTGGCCCAGTGCGCGATGATCGAGAGCGCGCTGGAGGCCAAGCCAATGCTGGCGATCGTCGCCCTCGGCGACGGCATGGACAACCAGTTGGTGCTCAATGCCATGCGCGCCGGGGCGCGGGATTTTGTCGCCTATGGCTCACGCTCCAGTGAAGTGTCCGGGCTGGTACGACGCCTGAGCAAGCGCCTGCCGCCAGTCGCGCCGAATACGCAACTGGGCGGTCTGACCGTGCTGTACGGCGCGCAAAGCAGCGCCGACGGTGCCTTACTGTCGAGCCATCTGGCACTGGTGGTACAGCAAAGCGGCCAGCAAACCCTGCTGCTCGATCTCGGCTTGCCACGGGGCGACAGCCTGGCGTTGTTGGGGCTGGAAAGTTCGTTCCATTTCGGCGACGCCCTGCGCCATCTGCGGCGCCTCGATGCGACCCTGATCGACAGCGCCTTCACCAGCGCCGACGCCGGCCTGCGCATCCTGGCCTACGCCGACAACGACGAGCCACTGGAGCGCACCAGCGCCGCCGAGCTGTACATGTTGCTCAGCGCGTTGCGCCAGCACTTCCAGCACATCGTGGTGAACCTGGCCGGGCAACCCGACAGCGAAGCCGTGCGCACCTTTGTGAGTCATTGCGACAAGCTCCTCTGGTACACCGACCAGAGCGTGCTCGATTGCCGGCGCAACCTGGCGGTGCTCAATCGCTGGCGGGAAAAAGGCATGAAGCTTGAGCACGCCAAGCTTTTGGTGGATCGCTATCTGCGCAACGTCGCACCGGATGCCGACACCCTGGGCAAGACCTATGGCCTGGAAATCATCGCCACCCTGGCCTACAGCCCGGAAGTCCGGCTCAACGCCAAGAACCAGGGGCTGACCCTGTTTGAACTGGCGCCACGGGAAAACCTCACCCAACACCTGCGCACTCTCGGCACGCGCCTGGCCAAGCGTTCCGCCGGCCAGGAAAAACCCAAGGTCAATTGGCTGAACCGTCTGCGAGGCAGCAAATGAACGGCGACAACCTGTTCGGCGCGCAATCCCGGAAATCGGGTGGCAGCCACGACCACGAGAGCCTGAAGCTGGTGCTGCACCGGCACATCATCGACGCCATCGAAGAGTCGGGGAAAAACCTGCTGGAAGGTTCCAGATTGGTCCTGACCCAGTTCGTCATGGACAAGGTCGCCGAGTACACCGCGCGCCTGCACCTGGCGATTTCCCGCTACGAAATGGAGCGCCTGTCCGAAGAAATCGTCGACGAATTGACCGGCTTCGGCCCACTGGAAGTGCTGCTGCGCGACCCGGCGGTGACCGAGATTCTGGTCAATGGCCCGCACCGGGTATTCATTGAGCGTGACGGTGTGCTGCACCAGAGCGACCTGCGTTTTATCGACGCGCACCACGTCGAGCGAGTCATGCAACGCATCCTCGCGCCCCTCGGCCGGCGCCTGGATGAGTCTTCGCCGATGGTCGACGCACGCATGCCCGACGGCAGCCGGGTCAATGCGATCATCCCGCCCATCGCCCTCGACGGCCCCTGCCTGTCGATTCGAAAGTTTCGCAAGGACATGCTCAAGAGCAGCGACCTGGTGGCGATGCAGACCATCGACCAGGCGATTTTCGACTTTATCCAGGAAGCCGTTGGACGACGCTGCAACATTCTTATCAGCGGCGGCACCGGCACCGGCAAGACCACCCTGCTGAACATTCTCAGCCAGTTGATCAACCCCCACGAACGCCTGGTGACGATCGAAGACATCGCCGAACTGCAATTGAATCACCCACACGTGGTGCGCCTGGAAACCCGCCCGCCAAATGCCGAGGGCCATGGCGAGGTCAAGGCCAGCGACCTGATCCGCAACGCCCTGCGGATGCGCCCGGACCGCATCATCCTCGGCGAGATTCGTGGCGTCGAAGTGCTCGACGTGCTGACCGCGATGAACACTGGCCACGACGGTTCGATGAGCACCGTGCACGCCAACAACGCCCAGGATGCACTGCTGCGCCTGGAGACCCTGGTGGGCCTGACCGGTCGGCAGATTGCCGAGCGCACCCTGCGGCAGATGATCTGCGCCGCGCTGGATGTGGTGATCCAACTCACTCGCATGCCCGATGGCCGCCGTTGCGTCAGCGAGGTGGTCGAGGTGGTGGGCATCCGCGACGACGTGTATGTCACCAATACCCTGTTCCGCCTGGACCGGCGTACCGGCTTCGGCTTTCTGCGCGAAGCGGTCAATCCAGCGGGCGACAAGCTGCGGCGCAGCATTCACGCGCAACTGACCTGAGGAGGCGGATCATGGGAGCCTGGGTGCTCAGCCTGCTGTGCCTGCTGTTGCTGGGCTTGTCGATCCGCCTGTTTTACCAGGGGATGCGCAAGTCCAGCACCGAGCGCGTACTCAACCGCCTTGCCGCAGGACAGCCACAATTGATCGTCGAGAAACCGGCGTGGAATGGCCTTGAACGGGCATTTCTGCGCGCCGGACTGGGCGCCCCCACGGATCGCCTGAGCCTGTGGTTGCTGCTGTGGGCAGGCGCCATCCTGCTGGGCTTTTTGCTCGGTAACTGGCCGGGATTGCTGTTGCTGATCCTGCTGCCACCGCTTGGGCTGCGCCTGTACATTTCCCTGCGTTATCGGCTGCGGCTCAAACGCATGATCGGGCAATTGCCGGCGATGCTCGATCACACTATTCGCAGTCTCAAGTCCGGGCGGACGCTGGCCGATGCCTTGCTAGGCGGCATCGACAGCAGCGTCGAACCGCTGAAAAGCGCCATGGGCCGGGTCCAGCGCAACGTGCAACTGGGGGTCAATCTGCCGGATGCGGTGAACGACTTTGCCGAGCTCTACGACCAGGACGAACTGCGCATGCTGGCCCTCGGACTCAAGGTCAACCACCGCTACGGCGGCAATGCCAGTGAGCTGCTGGAGAACCTGATCAAACTGATTCGCGAGCGTGAGCAAGGCGCCCGGCAACTGCGCGCAATGACGGGCGAAACCCGCCTGACCGCCTGGGTCCTCGGTGTCCTGCCGGTGTTGATTGCCGGCTGGTTCATGCTGACCAATCCCGCCTACCTGCTGGGCATGTGGAACGACAGCAGCGGCCAGCACATGCTGCTTGCCGCCGTGAGCCTGGAAGTCTTCGGCTGCCTGGCGCTGTCGCGCATGTTGCGGAGTATCTGAGATGGCGATCCTGGCGAGCATCATCCTGCTGTTGGCCGCCGTGGCGCTGCTCCTCGGCAATCTGCTTGCGCAGCGCCGTCGGACACGCCAGGTTGCCCGTCGCCTGCAGGGTCAGATGTCGCGGGACAACAGCCTGGAAACCTGGATGCGCCACCTCGGCGACAGCAGGTTCGGTCAGCGCTCGGTGAGCATCGATGGCGAAACCCAGACCCTGCTCGCCCGTCTTGGCTGGCGCTCGGCCAGTGAGCGCTCGCTGTTCGCCGCGTTTCAGATCGGCACGCCGTTCCTGATGCTGGCGTTGGTGCTGTTTCTCCAGGAAGTGCTGTTCCCCGGCGCGCAGAATCGCTGGATTGCGCCGGTGCTGGCTGCCGGTGTTGGTTATCTGCTGCCCAAGCGCTGGCTGGCCTACGCCGTGAGTCGCCGGCAGAAACGGATCGCCCTGGAGATCTCGACCTTTATTCCCTTGCTCAGAATTCTTTTCGAGTCAGGTATGGCCGTAGAGCAGTCGCTGCGGGTGCTCGGCAGCGAAGCACGGAAATTGCTGCCGGAATTGACCAGCGAATTGCGCCTGATCCTCGCCCGGGTCGACTCCGGCCTGGAGCTGGGCCAGGAGCTGAATCAATCCGCCGCGCTATTGGCGGTGGACGAGTACACCGACACCTGCGTGATCCTCCAGCAACTGCTACAGCAAGGCGGCGGCGCGATGAAATCGCTGCTGGCGCTCAAGCAGTTGCTCGACGACCGACGCCTGACCCGCCTGCAGGAATACATCTCGAAAATGTCCGCCAAGATGTCGGTGGTGATGATGCTGTTCCTGTTCCCGGCGTTACTGATTGTCCTGGCCGGGCCGGCCTTCACTGCCATCGCCCGGGCCTTTGCGTCCTAGAGGAAAACTGATGAAAGCACTGATTATCGCAACCGGCCTGCTGTTGCTCAGCGGCTGCGCCAGCAACGGCCAGACGCCCTGGGCGGCCATCAGCGGCGGCGCCAGTTGCGCCAAACTGAGTTCCGATCAGGAGCTGGCGGTGAACCTCGCCGATGACATGGCCAATGACGGCAAGCTGCACGCCAGCCTGGCCAATCTGGAGAAGCTGCCGGACTCCCTCAGCGAAGTGCGCCTGCGCAAGGCCCGGGTCTACCGCCTGCTCGGGCGCAGCGAAGCGGAACCGCTGTACCGCAGCTTGGTGGGCGGCTGTGTCAGCGCCGAAGCCGAACAAGGCCTCGGACAGTTGTACGCGGCGCGAGGTGACAATGGACAAGCCCAGGCCCATTTGCAGCGCGCGGCACGCCTGGCGCCAACCAACGAGAAAATCCGCAACGACCTGGGCGTGGTGTACCTCAATCAACTGCGCCTGGAAGAGGCCCGATTTGAGTTCCTCACCGCCATTGAACTGAAGCAGAGCGACCAACTGGCATCGATCAACCTGGTGACCCTGCTGATCTACCAGGACAACTGGCAGCAGGCCGCCGAAGTGGTCAGCCAGTCAGGCTTGAGCCGCGAGCAATTCAGCATCGCCCAGGACCGCGCCGAACAGCTCAAGGCACCGCAAAAAGCCAGGGCCACCGCCGGCGATCAAGTCGCCGCCGTGGCCGAAACCCAGACCAGCCATCTCAAGTAATGCAGCGGAGAAGGATCATGAACAGACTGCCGATTCTCGCCTGCCTCGGGCTGCTGGGCCTGCCCTTGCCAGCCATGGCCCTGGAGGCCGGCCCATCATCGCCTCAGCAGGCCGAAACCGAAGGCTGGTTGCAGCTGCAAATCAGCAATCAGGCCGCCTCGCCAATCCCGCAGACGGCCACGGCCACCGAACGCGAATTGGCGATGCAACGTTGGCTGAGGAAATTCAACTACGACATTCCGGACCTGTTCGAGCAGGGTCAGGAAGGGCACATCCAGAGCAGCAATTGAGCCACTGCGCCATCGGTGCCCGAGCTTTCAGTGCGCGGTGACCCGCTGGCGTATTCCCGAGTTGCTCGGCGACAGGGCCAGCGCCAACTGCGTGCGATTGTGCATGTGGGTCAGGCGCAGCACCTGCGAGACATACAACTTCACGGTGTTTTCGGTGATTCCCAATTCACAGGCGATCTGATAGTTGGTCTGGCCTTTGCCGACCAGACGCGCGACGTCCAGCTGGCGGGGTGAAAGCTGATTGAAGATGGCCGGAATCTCGACCTGATCGACATCGCCGGCGCTGTCGCTGGCGGACTCGCTGGACGGTGTGCGGCGGACTTTGTCGAGATCCTGATAGAGGTCGTCGATGGACTCGGAAAGGGTTTGCAGCTTCTGGTTGAGGTGCCCCAGTTGCAGGGTTTTCTGCCGTTCCTGCAAGGCCGCTTCCTGACGTTGCACGCCTTCGAGCAGCTCATCGAGGTCGATCGGTTTCTGGTAATAATCGGCGATACCGGCACGCAGGGCCTTGATCACATCCTGTTTGTCGGCGCGCCCGGTCAGCATGATCGCCTCGAAGATCCGTTCCTTGCCCGCCAGGTGTTGCAGGGCCTGCACCAGGTCAATGCCACTCAAGTCAGGCATGTGCAAATCGCAGAGCACCAGACCGATGTCGTGGTCCTCACAGAACTTGTCCAACGCCTGTTTTCCAGACTCACAAGGCACACACTGATAGCCGCTGTTTTCGAGGAATTCGCAAAGCTCTTCGACGATCAGCGGTTCATCGTCGACTACCAATACTTTTACTGCAGAGAGGGACTTGTTCACTCGCAACTCCATGTCCAGGCCGAGAACTGATCGTTCCAGTATCGACTGAAAAACAGTCCAAATTCTGCATTGAAAGTAGTCGCTCTTTATCACTCTGTACATAACTAAAAAGTTAGGGCAGCCCTAAGGAATCCACGCCATGGTCAACAAAAACCCGATCAGGACGAAAGGCGCAAAAGGTGGTTTTTTTGACAGCTCGGGTGCCAACTGTGGGATACGTTTCCTAAGTCCTTGAGGCATATATGGCCAGACCTTTGGCGCCAACAGCAGCCACAACGCACCCAACACACCCGCGCCGATGAAACTGCCTAATAAATGCACAGGGTCCGAGGCCAGACCGATCGTCGCCATTAGTTTCACATCACCGGCGCCCATGCGCCCGGTGGCGTAACCAGGCAGGGTAAACAGCAGTGCCAGCACCAGCGCCCAGCCTCCCTGTTCGGCCGGCGAACCCAGCCAGGTGGTGCCACTGGTGAGCATGTACAGCAGGGCGATAAGGCCCGCGCCGAGGGTCAATCCATTGGCGATATGCCGTTGCTGAATATCCTGTGCCGCGCAGAGCGCCAGCCATAGCAGTAAGACAAAACTCTGCATAAACCGTCCGTATTGGCTGAATGATTCTATGCTGATAGCACGTAGTAAATGTCAGGGTAGACGCACTCATGAGAAGACACCTCCCCCGCAAGCAAAAAGGCGCCGTCGCGATTGAGTTCGCTTTGGTCTTCAGTATTTTTTTCGCGGTGTTCTACGGCATCGTCAGCTACAGCATTCCGTTGTTACTCATGCAGTCGTTCAATGAAGCCACCGCCGAAGCGGTGCGCCGCAGCGTCGCCCTCGACCCCAATACCAACAACTACCCGACGGCGCTGGTCGCCCTGGCCAACAGCGTGCTGCAACAACAACTGTCCTGGGTACCCAACGCCTTCAATATCACCTACGGCAACGGCGGCGATGCCAAGGCGGTCTACAGCGCCGGCGTGCTCACCGCCAGCGTCAATTACCCCACCAGCAAGCTCAACCAGGTGATTCCGTTTCTGGTCCTGCCCGGCGTCGGCAGCGTCCCCAGCCTGCCGGTGAACCTCAGCGCGCAATCGAGCCTGCAATTTTGAAGGCCGGGGACAAGCTCTTCGCCCGCCTGCTCGGGCGTCCACCCTCAACCGAGTTGGCCACCGCCCACAGCCTGGTGATGCAGAACATTGGCCTGCATGTGCAACTTGACCATCAGGGGCATGTGGTCGACCTCAGCGGGCCGCTGCGCCACCTGCTGTCCCGGCATCTGCCTGCTGACGGCGCCGGGCACCTGGCGAACTACTTGCTGCCCCACAGTCGCCAGGCCGTCGAAGGCGTGCCCGTGGATTGGCAGGGGCAAAGCCTGGACCTGGACTTTCCCCGCGCGGCGGGCGACACCTTGCATCTGCGTGGCTGGACCCAGCCGAACCCCGACGGCTGGCTCCTGCAACTGCTGGACATCGGCGACCTGTTGCGTGAGCGCCAGCAGGTACAGGGCCGGGTGGCCTGTCAGCAGTTTGCCGAACAGTCGGCTGAGCAACTGCGCCTGTGCAGTACATCGCGTCTGCCCGAGGTGCTGCTGGAGCAACTGCAAAGCCTGGCCCAACTGCTGCGTATTCCCTGCGTGGCCCTGGCCTTGCCGAATCAGGACGCGCCCGGGTGGCGAATTTTCAGCCAGTACCGCGCTCACGATGCAGCCGATCTATGGCACAACGGACAACCCCTGGGCACGCTGCTCGAGGGTTTCGCCGGCCATACCCCGCAGCACCTCAGTGCAGCCCACAGTGATGACCAGGACCCGCGTCTGCTGGACATCTTCGGCCACCACGAAGGTTTCCTGGTGCCCTACCGCGACGCCCGGGGCACCAGTGCCTGGCTGCTCTGCGGCTTCTATCCGGTGTTGCAACGCGCGCCACAGCTCGGTGAGCGCGACTGGTTGCATCTGATCGCGGCCCTGGCCGAACCGCTGCTCAGCCGTTTGCGCGAGCAACAGCACCTGCAACAGCTCGAACGTCTCGACGCCTTGCAGGACTTGCTCGGCAGCGGTTGGTGGGAATGCCCGGAGGGTACAGACGAGATACACCTCGCTCCGCACCTGGCCCAGACCCTCGGCCTGCCCCATGCGCGTCTGGCACTGGATGAGTGGCTGGCGCTGCTGCATCCGGTCGATCGCCCGGAGCTCGCCAGCCGCCTGCAAATGCTCCAGCAGCACGGCACGCCATTGCTGATGTGCGTGCGCCTGCAACATCCCGATGGGCTCTGGTATCGCGTGCAAGGCCAGGTCCGGGGCAGCGGCAAGCAACGGCGGCTGATGGGTTTCATGCTCGACATCAGCGACATCAAGGAGCAGCAACAGCAGGCCGCCGCCGCCCATGCCCGGCTGGACAATCTGGTCGCCAGTTCGCCTGCGGTGATCTACGTCCAGCGCTATGACCAGGGCGCGTTGCTCCCCAGTTTTTTCAGCGCCAGCTTGCTGCCGCTGCTGGGCTGGCAACTGAGCGATCTGAGCGACAGCGCCTTGATCGAACGGGTTCACCCCGAGGATCGCGAGCTGTATTTCCAGCGCAGCCGGCAACTGCTGCGCGAAGGCAACGTACGCGCCCGCTACCGCCTGCGCGACCGCAAGGGCGACTACCACTGGCTGCTCGATGAGGCCCGGCTGCTGCGCGACGACCTGGGCTTGCCGGTGGAAGCGGTCGGCTTGTGGCTCGACGTCACCGAAGCGACCCTGGCCGCCGAGCAGGTCAGGGAAAGCGAGGAACGCTACCGAATTCTGGTGGAAGACTCACCGGCGATGATCTGCCGCTACCGCCCCGACCTGACACTGACCTTCGCCAACCGGCCCTTGGCGGTGTACCTGGAAACCGCTGCGGAGCAATTGCCCGGCGCCGATCTGGGTCAATGGCTGTCGGCGCAACAGCGCGAAGCGTTTGTGCAGCGGATCGCGCAATTGAGCCCGGAGTTTCCTGTGAGCACTGCGGAAATCAGCCTGCAACTGCCCGGGCGCGAACACGCCTGGTGGGTCTGGTCGGATCGCGGGGTGTTCGATGAGTGCGGCCGGCTGGTCGAGATCCAGGCCGTGGGTCGGGACAACACCGAGGTGCGGCGTTCGCAGCAACAATTGCTGCAAAGCGCGAAGATGGCGACGCTCGGCGAAATGGCCACAGGCCTGGCCCATGAACTCAACCAGCCGCTGAATGTGATGCGCATGGCGGTGGTCAACACCCTCAAGCGCTTGAGCAACGGTGACGTACAAATTGATTATCTGCAGGACAAGCTCACCCGCATCGACTCGCAGATCCAGCGTGCCGCCCGGGTGGTCGACCACATGCGGGTATTCGGCCGGCGCTCGGAGATCGAACAGCAGCCGTTCGATCCGGCCCAGGCCGTCGAAGGTACGCTCGCATTGCTGGCCGAGGGCATGCAGGGCAAGGGTGTGGAATTGCGTAGCCGCGAGTTCGGCTTTGCGGTGCAGGTGCGCGGCCACGCCGATCAGCTGGAGCAGGTGTTGATCAACCTGCTGGTGAATGCTCGCGACGCGCTGCTGGCCAGACGCGAGACGGATCCGGCATTTGCGCCCTGGATCAGCCTGGCAGCCGACTGCGATGAGCGCTCGGTCCGGCTGTGGGTGGAAGACAACGGCGGCGGTATCGACTCGCGCCTGCTGGAACGGATCTTCGAACCCTTCTTCACCACCAAGCCGGTGGGCGTCGGCACCGGCCTCGGGCTGTCGGTGAGTTATGGGATTGTCGAGAACATGGGCGGGACCCTCAGCGTCAGCAACGCGGCTGAGGGGGCGCGGTTTTGTATTGAGCTGCCGATTGTGGGGGTGGTTTAGATCACCAGATAGGCTTTGCCCTTTTGGCCGCAGGTCAGGTTGAAGCCGACGTCGACCTTGTTGACGTCGATGCCGAGGTTGAAGAGCAAGGCGTTTACCAGCGGGTCGACAAGGGGAGCCAGGAGGCCGTTGATTGTGGCGATCAGGAGATTGAATACCTGGGTCAACACCCCGTTCAACGTCGCCAGCAATGCACCGATCAAGCTGAAGCCAAGCGACGGGTCATGGGTAATCAACTTGACCCCGCCCAGCGTCGCGCTCAAGCCACCCACCACTCCGGAGACCGACACCGTGTGCAGCGGCGAAGGCGTGAGGTTAACGTCCTTCGGGTTGCTGTAGGGGTAGTTGGGGTCGCTGGTGCCGAGGATCGGACTGTTGATCATGATTTCGGCACCGCCGCCGGTGAACGGCGTGCGCGTGCCGCAGGCGATGGTGAACAGTGGCAAAAGCAACCCTGTCGGTTGACCTTTGCACGACTGGCTGCCCACATCGACCAGAGTCAGTGGCGTTAATGGTTCTTTGGATGAACTCGAAAACCAGATCGCCGGATCGATATGACCGATCTTGACGCTGACAGCCGCGATCTCAGTGGTAGCCGTCAGGCTCTTGGTGTTGGGCAGATCACAGGTGTAATCCGTCACGTAGCTTTTCCCCACCCCGGCCTCCAGCCCCACATCCAGCTTGGCGTTGGGCAACACCTGCAGGTCAGTTTGGGTACAGGTTCCACCCAGCAGGCAACCGGGCGCCAACAAGGTGTCGATCAGGCCAAGGACGCCGTTCAACAGGTCTGTCACCAGCTTCAGCAAATTGCTCACCAACGACAAATCCACCGAACTCAACACCCGCACCTGAGCCGTCTTCACATAGATCCGGTTAACCCCGAACTCCCCCGCGACCTTGGCCAACGCCGGATCACCCACCGCTGAAAACTGCGGCGGCTCGATCACTTTGACCGTGGTGGTCAGGCCCAGCAGCCCCAACACATTGACCGGTAGTACCGCCACCGCTGCCGCATTTTTGTTGGCCAGTTGCACGAACGCCTGCACCAACTGAAACAGCTGCACCGCAGCATCCAGGCCAGCCGCCGTGGTGCCGGTTTGCAGTTGCAGGATGTCTCCCAGCTTGATCGGGGGCGCGTTGATCGCGCCTATCTGCAGCTTGGCCAGCGCGGCCTGGACGTCTGCCGTCGCGCCGTTGATCGGTGCCACGGTCGCGGCGACCTCGAGAAAGTCAGTGACAGATCCCTCGGTCGTCAGCAATTTGGTGTAGTCGCCTGCCGTGACCTTTAACTTGATCGCCAGTTGATCCATGAACTTGAGCAGATTGACGTCGGTCTTGACCAGGCCATCCCAGCCCGCAGCCGTGAGATTGACGTTGCCGCCGAGCAAGCCGGAAAACAACGGATTGAGAGTATTGGAGCGTGCCGTATCGACACTCAGCAGGGTGCTGCGGATGCTCAATTGCGCCAGGGTCGGCTTGGGTTTAGCGGCCACCGCCGTCGCCGTCAGCTGCGTATTGACGCTGATTGCCCCGCCGCCGAACAAACCGAACAGTGCGCCGGCGACACTGGTCGACACCCGATTGGTGGCGACCACTCGAATCGCCGCCGACTGACTGGCATCCAGGGCAAAGGTCCGCAGGTTGTTGGCGGCGGTGACCAGCGTGCCGCAGCTGGTGGTCAGTGTGGTAGTCGGCCCAACAATGAAGGCGTTGCGTACCGCGCTCTGCCCGGCATAGGTAGCAGCACTCAGGCCCGGCAGGCAGGTGCCGCCGCGACTGACCGCCTCCAGCGCCGCCGTATCGGCCACCCGCTGCAATTTGCGCTGCTCCAGGTACAGCCGACCGCTGTCGACCACCAACAATGCAAACAACAGCGCCAGGCCAAAGGTCGCGGCGGCCATCAGACCAATCGCCCCGCGCTGGTGCGCCGGGCCACGAAACTGCGAGCGGGGAGACATCGAGCACTCCTTGCTTCCTCCAATCGTCATCGCAGTGTAGACAAGGTACAGCGACAGCGCTGGCTAGTTGCCAGCGCTGTCGCTGAGTGGATGCCGGTCTTGTGAGCGGCCGTCAAGGACCTGTAGGAGCGAGCCTGCTAGCGATTGCGATCTCAATGCTTGGGCGGGTAGTTGCTGAGGATGCGGCTGACTGTCTCGCGAATCGCGTTGCTGCGGCTGCTGGGGTCAGGAGAGTTGCTGAGCATCTGCTCATCGCTGCCGCGCCAGACCAGTTTGCCGTCCTTGCCGTCGAGCAGGTCGATCTGGATGGTCGCGACCTTGTAGCTGATATTGCGGGTTTCGTTGTACATCGGCGCGCCCCAGTAGCCGTTCCACGGATTGCCCCAGGCGCCGCCATAGTTGGTGGTGACCTGTTGCTGGCGCTCTTCGATGATCAGGTAGGTCTGCACTTCGAGATCGCCATGGCTGCTGCCCGCCGCCGGGCGCAGGCCGCGCTGGTCGAGTTGATCGGCGACGGACTGGCGAATGCGCTGTTCGGTGAGGTCGCTCTTGATCCGCGGATCATCGGGGCGGTACTGCAGGGCGGGCTCTTTCCAGGTCCAGCTGCGATAGGCAGCAAAGTCGCGGCTGGCGTCGAAATCACTGTTGATCTGGTTGGACTGGCAGGCGCTGAGCAAGAGAGCGCAGGCCAGCAAGGCGAGTCGGCGGAACATGATGATTCTCCGGTTCAGACCCGCACACGAATGCGAGTCATTAAGAAGGAGGATACGCCGCTACTGCCTTTTCCACAGCTGTTCTTAACGCATCACCGCGCTCGCGTTCATTGCCGTTGACGCTGGTCTCGGCGCTGGCGCTCCAGACCGGTTGCCCGCTGGCGGCGTCGTACAGTTCGACCTGCACGACCAACACCTGGACCTGATAAGTGCGCACGACCGGCACGCTGTTGTACATGCCAACGCCACTGCCGTAGCCATTGTTATAGCGGTTGTATCCACCATAGGCACCGTAACCGTAGTCATCCTGTACCTGCTGCAAACGAGTCTCCTGATGCAAGTTGGCGCTGACCAGCAGATCGGCCTTCTGGTTAGCATGCAGCGGGCGCAAGCCGCGTTGATCGAGGGCGTTACTCACCACTTCGGCAATCTGCGCCGAGTCCGCCCAGGCCGAGCCGCTGGGCGCCCGGCCGTCGAGCCAGGTCCAACTGCGGTATTTGCCATAGTCCCGCGGGGCGGCTGGATAGGCGCTGCGATCGAAGGTCTTGGCCGCTTCTGGCGGTGCCGGCGGCAACGGTTTTGAGCTGGCGACATACGGATTGCTGCCCTGGCAGGCGCCAAGCCCGAGGCACAGCAGGATCAATCCCAAGCGGCGTTTCATGGTGCTCTCCAGAGGTCCGGGGATCAGGCCGGACGACAGATCCAGTGCAGGTAACGACCGAGCCCGGCAAAGGTCGGGTGACGACGGTGGGCCAGTTCCATTTCCAGCAGGTCGAGCAGTTCGGCGCGGGCCTGAAACTCCACCGGCATGTAGTCATGGAAAACCCGTACGCCACTCTGACTTTGGACCGTCCACAGGCCCTGCAGTTGCGTCGCCAGTTCCCGTGGATCGAGGGGCATCTGTGGGGTCAGGCTTTGCTTCTCGCCGGCCATGTCGTTCTTGCGCATTTTGCGGAAATGGCCCTTGAGCAAGTTGCGGTAGATCAACGCGTCGCGGTTGTAGAAGGCCAGGGACAACCAACCTTGCGCGGCGGTCAGTTGATGCAGCACCGGCAGGATCGCATGGGGCTCGGCCAGCCACTCCAGCACCGCGTGGCACAGCACCAGGTCGTAGGGTTCGGTGAGTTGTCCAAGCAACTCCTGCCATGGCGCCTGGATGAAGGTCGCGCTTTGACCGGCCTCGGCGAACCGCTGACGGGCGCCTTCGAGCATCGGTTCGGCCGGTTCCGCCAGGGTCACCTGGTGCCCACGCTCGGCCAGCCACAACGACATGTGACCAAGGCCCGCGCCGATATCCAACACCCGCAGCGGACGGTCCGGCAGGCACTCCGCGAGGTCGGCCTGGAGCACCGCCAGGCGGATAGCGCCCTTGGCGCCGCCGTAGATTTTTTCGGCGAAACGGGTCGCCAACTGATCGAAATGACGGTCGCTCATCAGCTGAACCGCCGTTCGCTGTCAGCCAGTTTGGCGCGGACCACCTGTTCCATGTCCAATCCCAACTCACTGCACAGCAGCAACAGATAAAGCACGATGTCCCCCACTTCCTGGCCGGCGTGGGCGAGTTTGTCGGCGGGTAACTGGCGTGACTGGTCTTCGCTCAGCCACTGAAAGATTTCCACCAGTTCGGCCATTTCCACGCTGGCGGCCATGGCCAGGTTTTTCGGGCTGTGAAATTGCCGCCAGTCATTGCGGTCGCGGATGCTGTGCAGGCGTTCGGTCAGTTCAACAAGGTTCATCGGGTTCTCCAGAAGGCGTATAGCTTCGGGCGATTTGGCCAATCAAGCAAGGCATTCAATCGACAACATTGAACTCGACCCGCGCCGTCTGTCCGCCTTCATCCAGCACACTCAACTCGACCCGGCCAAGCTGCTCGAAGGTGGCGTTGATGCTGTCCTGATGGGCGCTGTCGCCCAGCGGCGTGCCGTTGACGAACCACCAGCGCCGGCCGCTGCCACCCAGGGCCGAGAGTTTAAGACGCAGCAACTCCTGGCTGGCCGCCGGGCGGCGCAGTTGGTCGCCGTCGCGCACGCCGACGATCGACAGCGGCGAGGATGGCGCCAGCATCGGCCCCGGGCAGTCCGGGTCATTGGCCGGCAAGCGTGCCTCGCGCCGTTCGACCTTGGGCAGCCAGGGCTCCAGCGCTGCTGGCCACAAGGCAATTTCACGCGGCATTGCGCCCGGACACTTGGCGTCGACCCGCAGGCCCTTGGCGTTGACCCAGATGTTTTCCACCAACCCGGTGCCCAGCGGTTGGTCCATGGCCTGCAGGGTCGGCGGCGTGGTGCCGTCCAGGGTCCAGGCGAAGCGCTGGCGCCGGCAGTTCGGATCGCTGCGGCTCATGGGCTGACCGAGGGGCCAACAGATCGCCGCCACCGAGACGTTGGCCGGCACCGGTTGCACAGCGGCAGAAATGCCGCGCTGGCTGTCGCGGTTGGTCAACACATCGTGCACCTGCAGCATCAGTGGCGCCGCCGAGGCCAAGCCGAACTGCCCCGGCACCGGGGTACCGTCCGGGCGACCGATCCAGATGCCGATCAGATAACGCGGCCCCACGCCAATCGCCCAGGCATCGCGAAAGCCGTAGCTGGTGCCGGTCTTCCAGGCCAGCACCGGACGTTGAACCAGTTCGGCGCGC
Source organism: Pseudomonas fluorescens (assembly GCF_019212185.1). Lineage (NCBI taxonomy): Bacteria > Pseudomonadati > Pseudomonadota > Gammaproteobacteria > Pseudomonadales > Pseudomonadaceae > Pseudomonas > Pseudomonas fluorescens. The sequence goes on along the minus strand of NZ_CP078138.1, from coordinate 871,423 downwards.
GGGTCGCGGTCCGGGCGCGCCTGGCCGCTGAGAATCCGCCGCACGATCCACGCCGAGCCGGGCGACAGCAAGGGCCGCTCGCGCAGTTGATCGTCGGGCTGCAAACGGATGTTGGCGCTCTTGCCGCCACGGGCGAAGGCGCGGTAGCCGCTGACCAGGTCTTCAAGGCGACTGCCCGCACCGCCGAGGATCAACGACAGGTTGGGCTCGGCCATGGCCGGCAAGGCCAGCGGCATGCCGCCGGTGCGCATCTCGGCGGCGAAGCGTTTCGGCCCGTAGGCTTCGAGTAATTGCACGGCGGGCAGGTTGAGCGAAGTCGACAACGCACTGCTGGCCGGCACAGGGCCGCTGAAGCCCATGGAGAAGTTGCCCGGTCGGTAATCGCCGTAGCGTCGTGGCACGTCCTGCAGCAGCGACTCGGAATGGATCAGCCCGGCATCCAGGGCCATGCCATAGAGGAACGGTTTGAGTGTCGAACCGGGCGAACGCAGGGCACTGATCATGTCGACATGACCAAAACGTCGGGCATCGTTGATGTCCACCGAACCGAGGTAAGCGCGCACCGCCATGGTCTGCTCCTCGACCACCAGAATCGCCGCCGAGGTGCGCTCCGGTAAACGCGCGCGCCAGCCCAGCAGCAAATCTTCGAGGCGCCGTTGCAAGGTGGCATCGAGGGTGGTGCGAATCAGTGGCGGGCTGTCCGGCCGGTTCAGGCGCCGTGCCAGCAGCGGCGCCAGGCTCGGTTCCAGGCGGGGCGCCAGGAGCAAGGGTTCTTCCAGGGCTTCGTCGACTGCCGCCTGCGGCCACACGTTGAACTCGGCGAGGCGGCGCAGGACCTTGTCCCGGGCGATCTGCGCTCGTGCCGGGTGACGGTCCGGACGCAGACGGCTGGGGGCCTGGGGAAGTACCGCAAGCATGGCCGCCTCAGCATGAGTCAGGTGCCTTGGCGACTTGCCCAGATAGGCCCAGCTGGCCGCCGCCACCCCTTGCAAGGTGCCGCCAAACGGCGCGCGATTGAGGTACAGGTTGAGAATCTGTTCCTTGGACAGGTGCCACTCCAGTTGCCCGGTGCGCCACAGTTGTCGCAGCTTGCCCGGCAGCGTCCGCGAATGGGGATCGAGCAAACGCGCGACCTGCATCGACAGGGTGCTGCCGCCGGACAGCACGCGCCCGCCACTGAGGTTCTGCCAGGCCGCCCGTCCCAGCGCCAGCGGGTTGACTCCGGGGTGTTGGTAGAACCAGCGGTCCTCGTAGGTCAGCAGGGCGTCGAGGTAATACGGCGAGACTTCATCGGTGCGCACTGGGTAGCGCCACACCCCATTGGCATCGGCAAAGCGCCACAGCGGCGTGCCGTCTTCGGCCAGCACCACCCGCGCCAGGTCGTCCTTCGGCAAGGGCAGCGGCCAGATTCGATCGGCCAGCCACAGCAGCGCCACCAGCAGGAGCACGCCAGCGATCAACCGACGCAGGAATCGGCTGACAGACAAACGCCGCGCCGCTTTTGCAAAATTCAAACGCGCAAACCTCTATGCTTCGGGAACTTGGCCGCTCACACCACAGCCAAAGCCTCGGCAGCGACGGCAACACCCACTCTTTGATCAGGACGCACACATGCAGGTAGAAAGCTTTTTTGAATGGCTCGGCCAGGCACTGGGATCGGTCATCCGCTTTATCGTCGAGATTCTCAGTGGCTTGTTCAATACCCTGACCCACGCCGGCGGCAACTTTGTCGAAGGGCTGTCGCAGGCATTGGGCATGGACACCTCGGTGATCAGCATCATCAGCCTGGTGGTCGGCCTACTTCTGTTGTACTCGGCCATCCGCGCCTTCATGCGTGCATCGATTATCGCCGGGGTGATCTGGCTGGTGCTGGGCTTGTGGGTGTTGAGCTGGGTGATCCATTGATCACCCAGCCTGCCGTCAGCGACCCTTGATCACCATCTGCGGCGCGGTTTCACCCAGCGCCTGCCAGTTCGGCCGGTACATCGACTCGACTTGCGGCGGCGGCACCCGGTAGGTCCCCGGAGTCACCGCCCGCGCCAGGTAAAGCAGGTGCGTGGTGCCGTAGCCGTCCAGGTTGAGCGCCGCGACATAACGATCATCGCGGAACTCCTGGTGCTTGAGACTGGCGTTCTGCATCGATTCACGCCACTCCTTGACCTTGCTGCTGGCGTTTTCCAGGCTGGCAGCGCTTTGCGCCAGGTTCTGGTTTTCCAGCTCCAGGCCGGCCGGCAGCAAGTCCACCACCAGCGCATCCGGCACCCGTTGCTTGGCATTCACGGCGATGTGCACCAGCACCAGGTCACCGCTATTGAGTGCCTTGAGGTCCAGAGGCTGGCCGTTCATCCCCAGGTACTCGCGACGAATGCTCAGGTTTTCACCGCCAGGCAGCGGCGCCTGCGCGGGGTAGCCAGAGATCGTCAGCTGTTGATAGACCGGCTCGCTGCCCTGGTTGCGCAGGCTCATGTCCGACGACAATAACTGGCCTTCCAGGGCCAACGCCGGCTGCTCGTTGCTCAACGGGTATTCACCGCCACTGCCGTCGAACACGACCTTCCAGGCAGTCTCGGGTTTGCCCAGCAGGCCGCGACCGGCGAGAAACAGCGCATTGCGTTCCTGGGTCGACAACCACGGGTTGCTGGCGAGCAGATCGGACAGCTCGAACAGCCGCTCCTCACGCTTGCCCTTGGCCAAGTCATTCTCTTCCAGCAAGGCCAGGATCATCGCCTGGTCGCGCAACGGGCTGCCGTAATCGGCCAGCCAGTCGTTGCCCTGGCGGGTGCTGGCCAGCCCGGCGAGCAAGGCCTGGTCGGCGCGCGGCTGATCGCCCATTTTCTGCAAAGCGATCGACAACTGCACCAGCGGCAGCCCGGAGCGGGAATCGCTGCGGCGCTCGAACAGGCTGCGCAGCGCACCCAGCGGCGCCTGCTGACTGCGAGCCAGGACGAGGCCGGCATAGGCCTGCACCGCGAAGCGCGTGTGCTCGGCATTTTCGCTGTAATCGACCTCAATCAGGTTGCGCTCCTGCAAGTAGCGCAACAGACGCTCGCTGGCCTTTTTCAGCGCCTCGGGCGGCACGGCATAACCCTGGTCCCGAGCGCGCAGCAGGAAGTCGGTGACGTAAGCCGTCAGCCAGTATTCCTCTTCACCGTCGGCGCCCCACAGGCCGAAGCTGCCGTTGTAGCGCTGCATGCCCAGCAGACGTTCGATGCCCAACTCAATCTTGCGCTTGCGCGTCGCGTCCGGCTCGCCTTCCAGGCCCAGGCGCTTGAGGCTCGCGGCATCGGCATAGAGCGACGGATAGAGGCCGCTGGTGGTTTGCTCGGCACACCCATAGGGGTAGGCCTTGAGCGCGCGAATCTGCTCGCCCAGATTCAACGGTGGTCGGCTGGAAAGGCTGAGCAAGGCCTCGCGCCCGGCCGGTTCGAACTGCGCCAGCGCCCCTTCCGGCAAGCTCCATGGCTGGTCCTTGAGCACTGCGCGGTAATGCTTGAGCAAGGCCGGATAGGCCGGACGAATCCCGAGAGTCCATTCGCGACTGAAGGGCGGCAGGTTCTCGCCCGGCAGGTCGAGGCCATTGACCAGCACCTTGACTTTGCCTTGGCCAAATCCGCCGAGCGCGTGCACCGGAATCCGCAGCGTGGTGCGTTGGCCCTGAGTCAGTTGCACGCTTTGCGCGGTCTCATTGAGCAATGCCAACTGTCCTTCGGTACTCAGTTGCACCGTAAGCGTCTGCGCCTTGCCTGACAGGTTGGACAGGTCCAGGGCTAAGGTGGTCTGGTCGCCACCGGCGAGGAAGCGCGGGGCCGAGAGTTCGGCGATCAGCGGGGCGGCGACCACCGTCTTGCCTTCGGCCATGCCATAACGCTCATCGGTCCAGGCTTGCGCCATCAGCCGCAGCTCGCCATTGAAGTCCGGGATATCGACGCTGACTTCGCCCTCCCCCTGCTCATTCAAGGTCACCGGCGCGCTTTGCAGGGCGACGATGGTCACGCTGGTGTCCGGGCGCTTGCCGCCCTTGGCCAGCGCCGCGTCACCACCGAATGCCAGGCTCGCCAGGCGCCCTTGGCCGGCTTCGATCAACTGCCCGTAGACGTCCAGTTGGTCGGCGCCGTAGGCCTTGCGCCCGAACAGGCTGGAGTACGGATCCGGCGTCGGGTATTCGGTGATATTGAGGATGCCGACATCGACTGCGGCCAGCAGCACGTGCACCTGTTTCGGCACGCTGCCGTCGGCGTTCTTCGCCTGGATCTGCACCTTCAGCGGCTGCTTGGGACGCATTTTTTCCGGCGCCGTGAGGCTCAGGCCGAGCTTGCGCTGGCTGCGTTCCAGCGGCAGGTGCAGCACCCCCACGGCACGCTTGGGCGTGACATTGGCCTTGCGTTCACCGGGACGAATGACCAGTGCGCTGACGTACAGGTCATGGCGCGCCCAATTCGGATCGAGCTTGATGGCAAAGCTCTTGCCCTGCGCCGGCACGTCGATTTCCTGCCACCACAATGGGCCGTCCGCCGACTCCAGCAACAGGTAACCCTTGCCGGCAGCCGGTGGCGTCACTGTGACGCTGGCGGTATCGCCGTCGCCATAAGCGGGTTTGTCCAGCGCCAGCTTGACCTGATCGGGACGCACCGCGCCGCCTTCGGCGTTGTCCTGGGCCCGGTAACCGGCCCAGAAGCGCACGCTGCTGATCACGCCGGTTTGCGGATCTTCGACTTCCACCCGATAAGGGCCCCACTCCACCGGGAAGCTGACCTTGGCGGTGTCGCCAGCCTTGATGCTGAGGGTTTCCTCGGCCTGGTTGAGGAACTTCTCGTTGAAGTGATAGCTCCAGCCGTCGTTATCCGAGTAGTTCCAGTAGTAGTCGCGACGCTCGCGGACCAGGCGCACCTTGAGGTTGTCGGCGGCCAACTTGTGGCCTTCCTTGTCGGCCACCAGCAGCTCGAACTCGACCGGACCATCGCCATCGGTTTCTTCACCCTCGAACAGCCCGCGCAAGCCCGGCATGCGCTCGGCCGGCCACACCGGCTGCACCACACGGCGGGTGATCGGACGGCCGCCGGACTCCTGCAAACTGGCCTGGACAATCAACTGCAACGGCGACCTGGCTTCGGCCCATTTGCTATCCAGGGAGATCAACACCTCGCCCTGCGCATCCAGCGCGGTTTCTTCCAGCTCCAGGTCCTGGCTGAGCTCTTCCTCGGTGACCGAACCGAACTGATAGCCCGGCAGGCTTTTCACCGCTTCACGCAGGGGCCGCACGTAGACCTGGCCGCTCAGACGATTGCCGGCTGCCGGAGCGCCGTAAAGGTAACGGCCATTGACGCTGATTTGCGCGGTCTCAGTCGGTTTGATTGGCGCATCATTACCCTTGAGTTCAAGGGCCAGGCGCTCGGGCAGAAAGTCTTCGACCAGAAATTCATAGAGCTGGGGCTTGCCGTCCCCCAGGTCGAACAGCAACTGCCAACGCCCGGTTGGCGCCTCGGCGGCCAGTTGCAGCGGGTATTGATAGAGTCCGGACGCATCGGCGTCCCAGACGAACTTGCGACTGACCTGCTCGTCTGGACGACGGACCTCGACACTCACCGGCTGCGGCTTCACCGCATTGCCGTCGGCGTCCCGCAATAGCGCGTTAAGCAGCACGGTTTCACCGGGACGGTAGAGATCGCGCGGCCCAAACACAAAGAACTGCAAGGGGTGCGCCTGGGGCCCGGCGATATTGAACTCGGCCAGGTCCAGCGCCGCACTATTGAGGCGCAGCAGGCTGGTCTGCTCGCCCTGATGGGCCAGCAACACCTCGGCTTTTTTCGGCAGCGGCAATTGCGCATGACCGCCACTTTCAGTCTTGCCCTGGCCGACCACCCGACCTTCGGCGTCGAGCAGTTCGAGGCTGATGCCTTCCAGCGCCTTACCGCCTTCGAGCGCCTGGGTGAACACGTCGAGGCGGTTCTGGTAGCGGTGCACCGACAGGCCGATGTCACTGAGGGTGAACAGGGTTGCCGGTTGCGAATAGTTGTAGGTGCCGGAAGCGCGCATCACTGCCAGGTACACGCCGGGCTGTTGCAACGGTTTGAGGCCGGCAATCGGCAGCAGCAGGGTTTCGCGAGTATTGTGCGCCGGGTTGAGGTCGAAACGGCCACCGTAGACCAGCTCGGCCATCGGCAGCAATTCACGGGATTCATAGCTCTGCAGGCTGTTGCTGCGTCCCCATTGGGCGAGGAAGGCCGGCAGCGCTTCGGACTTAATGCGGAAGAATTCGACATCGATCTTGTCGACATTCAACGCGATCACCGGCAAGCCTTCGGCGAGGCGAGTCGGCAGCAAGGTGCCACGACTGGCGAAACCGACGGTCGGTTGCAGGTCGCGGGTTTCCAGGCGGCTGACGTATTCGGCGGCGAGCTTGCTGTCGTTGACCGCCACCAGCCCGGCATCCACGGTCAGCACCAGCTTGCGCTGCGGCTCGAGGTGGCGCAGGCGCAGCTCCATGAGGTTATCGGACAGTTCCCAGGCACCGTCGACCTTGCCGCTTTTGCTGTCGACCAGGTGCAGTTTTTCGGCGAACTTCTGCTGTGGGTCCAGCGGCACCGAGAAACTCACCGACAGGGTGCTGGCACCGTCGACCTGGATTTCCGAGACATCCACCACGCTCAGCTCGCGGCCGGCGTAGCGCTGTTTCAAGGTCGCGACGTCTTGCACCACAGGCGCCTTGGGCACGCTGGCGGCTGCCGGCGCAGTGGCGCTGGCCGTGGTTTTTTCGGAAGTCGACGAATCGCAGGCGCTAAGCAAGGCCAGCGCACAGACCAGGAACAATCCTTTGTTAAGCATGGGGCACTCGATGGCAGAAGTATCGACGGGTTGAACTATAGCCCAAGCACCTGTCGGGCTGGACTGATTGACCGACGTTTGGCCGATTGGTTCTCGGCGCCGGTTCTGCCGCTACAATGGCCGCTCTCGCAAGGAGCCTGCATGTCCACGCTGATCACCGACTGGCGCGATCGCCCAACCCACCGCCGGGTCTGGGCGCTCGCCGCGCCCATGATTCTCTCGAATATTTCCGTGCCCCTGGTAGCGCTGGTCGACAGCACCGTGATCGGTCACCTGCCCCACGCCCATCAACTGGGCGCCGTCGCCGTGGGCGCCAGCCTTTACACCTTCCTGGCTTGGGCCATGGGCTTCCTGCGCATGGGCTCCACCGGCTTCGCCGCCCAGGCCGCCGGGCGTGGCGACGGTGCGGCACTGCGGCAGATTCTGTTGCAAGGGCTGTTGCTGGCGCTGGGCCTGGCGCTCGCCCTCGGCATCGTCGGCGTGCCCTTGAGCGGGGTGGCTCTGCACTTCATGCAGCCGTCGGTCGAACTCGAACAGCTGACCCGGGACTTTTTCCACACCCGGCTCTTTGGTCTGCCGGCGGCACTGGCCAGTTATGCCTTGGTCGGCTGGTTCCTCGGCACCCAGAATGCCCGCGCGCCCTTGGCCATCCTGCTGACCACCAACCTGGTGAACATCGCTCTCAACCTGTGGTTCGTGATCGGCCTGGACTGGGGCGTGGTGGGCTCGGCCCGTGCTTCGGTGATTGCCGAGTGGACCGGCGCGCTGCTCGGCCTGGCGCTCACTCGCGGCGCCTTGCGCGCCTACCCCGGGCACATCGCGTGGGCCGCCCTGGCGCTTTGGCACAACTGGCGACCACTGCTGGCGGTCAATCGCGACATCTTCATTCGCAGCCTGGCCCTGCAATCGGTGTTCTTCATGATTACCGTGCAAGGCGCACGGCTCGGTGATGCCACAGTGGCCGCCAACGCCCTGTTGCTCAACGGCCTGTTGCTCACGGCGCACGCCCTGGATGGCCTGGCCCATGCGGTCGAGGCATTGTGCGGGCACGCCATTGGCGCCGGTGATCGCCAGGCGCTCCGCCGTTCAATGGTGGTGTCGTGCGGCTGGTCGTTGCTCGCCAGCACCGGCTTTGCCCTGCTGTTTTTGTGCGCCGGGCACCTGTTCATCGATATGCAGACGGACATCCAGAACGTGCGCGACACCGCCTACCACTATTTACCGTACCTGGCGGCGCTGCCATTGATTGCGGTCTGGAGTTACCTGCTCGATGGCCTGTTCATCGGCGCAACCCGGGCGCGGGAAATGCGTAACGGCATGCTGTTGACCGTGATCATCGCCGCACCGTTTGCGTGGTTGCTGCAAGGGTGGGGTAACCATGGCTTGTGGCTGGCGTTTCTGCTGTTCATGGTGCTGCGCAGCGTGACGCTCGGCGTGATCGCCTGGCAGCTGCGCAGTCAGGACAGGTGGTTTACCGCTCAAAAATGATCGTTGCGCCAGTGTTGGCGCAGGCTGTCGAGGCGTTCCTGCTGTGTCCGCCCGGACTGCGTCGGCAGCAAGGTGGCAGTGGGGTGTTGCAAGCGCAGGCGCAGCCAGCCGTCCAGCACGGCGGGCTGGGTGAAGCCCTGCTCAAGACCTTCCTGGAGATTGGCCCAGATCACCTCGTAGTCTCGTTCGGTGGAGCGACTCCAGAACCATGCATGCCGCTCGAGCATGCACGCCTGCAACCGTCCCTGCTGGTGCAGGCTTAGGTAGTCGTCAACCGCCAGCGGCTCCACGGCCAGGTGCGGATTGACCAATTGCTGCCAGCCCAGGCTGCCCAGCGCCCGGTCGGCCCAGGTCCCACCGTACCAGTACAGCCGATCAATCGGACCTAACCAACGACTCAGCTCACGGGCATCGCAGGCATCGAAAAAATAGCTGGCGGTACAGGGGTTGTAGTAGTTCAGCAGGCCTTTGTAATGCAGGCCGAAAGTGACCGTCAGCATGCGTCGCAAATGCTTGAGCAGACTCGGCGTTGAAACGTCAGCCTGCAACAGCAGACCCGCCCATTCCCCTGGCTGCTCATGAACACATTGCGCCAGCTGCGAATGGGGCAAGAGCTCGACCAACTGCGGACCGTCCTCGCGTAACGGGTGCAAGTCAGTGCTGGCAAACACGGCATGTGCTGCGGCGGGGGCAAATTGCTGCAGCTTTTCTTTCATGGGCGGCGCCCCCGGTACATCCAATATTATCCACTGAGCCGTACGGGCCACATTCATGCCGCACCACTCAAGCCAGGCCCCACGACCATTCGGCAAGCACAGGCACCCTGCCGGCAATGACTGAAGCTGCCGCCACCCGGTATCAGGCACAACAGGGTCAATGGCTGACCGTCCTGAACCTGCTTGAGCCAGTCCTGGTGCTCCTGCTCCGTACCCTCCCCGGCTTCGGCAACGGTGTCGAGGGGCGCAGCCTGCAAGTGGATGCTGGGACTTGAGAGGATCACCTGCGCTGGCTCAAAGCGTACCTCGCTGCTACCGAGCCTGAATTGTTCCTGCAGGGCCGGCCCGGCGCCCACCACCTCGACCTGCGGTGCTTGCGCCATGAAGGCGGCACGGCTGATCTGCAGGTGCAATAGCGGCGCCTCTGGCGCTGACCGGTTGTCGAGGGGATAGGTCGGCGAGCGGAATATCCCGCTGATCACTGGCCGGTCCGGATCGCCCTCGATGAAACTCACGCACAGCTCGGCGCCGACCATCAGGCCAGCAAGCGCTTGCGCACTGAATCGCTCGGAGATTGGCAGCCAACAGTGGCTGGGAGCACTCCCTTCACCCTGATACAGCCAATCGAATTGCACCGCGACCCTTTGCCGCGAATCACGGTGAGCGCCATCTATGCTGACCACCCTCCCACGCTGTACGCCGGTCATCTGTGGTTTCTGCAACGCCTGCGTCGGCGCCAGCGAAGCCCCCCAAGGGCGCAGCCACAGCTGATTGTGATACGGCACTGGCGACGCTCGCGTGCCGGCATGCTCGACTCGGCTGATCAACCACTGGCCATGGCTGGCAGCGTCGGCGTACCCCGAAACCAGCAGATGCCCTCCCGCCCGGACAGCGGCCTCTTCGGTTCGCGCCCGCGCCCCGCCCCCCAGCCCTTCGACATGCACCTCAAAATGGCTGACGGCATGGCTTGCCTCACCGTCGATCCACAGGCTGTCGGCCGCACAGTCCTCGGGCCAGCTGTCGATCAAGACCAGGCAGTGGGTGTCACGCCGATGGTGAAAGTGATAGCGAATTCCGTGTTGCTCGCAAAGGCGCTGGAAGAACCCCAGGTCCGTTTCACGGTACTGAGTGCATAGCTCCAGCGTCGGATAATTGCCCTGCAACTCGAACCGACAAAGGTTTGCGCCAATCCCATGCTCCTTCAGGACCTGCGTCAGAATCTGCGGCACCGTGCACTCACTGAATAGCCGTTGATTACTGCGCCGGGACAGGCATGCCAGCCTGGGCCCCAGGGTCAAACGCCAGAGTCCGGGCGTCGACGGATCGTGCAAGGGGACCAGGTCTTGAATGAGTCCATGGATACCGCCCCCCGCCGCGCCAAAACTGAAATAGGCCGTACGAAACAGCAAGCTGCCGGTGTCCAGCAGGCAATCGTCCAGGTGCAGATCCAGCAGAAACTCAAAAGGTTGGTTGATGGCTTCGTTGCCGGTGAAGGACAGGACGGGAAGAGGTTTGGCGTGGCCCGTCAGCTCCAGGTGAAATGACGGCTCGTGAAGGGGATCGAACATCGGCTTTTCTCTACAGGAGGGGCGGGCCGGGGATTCTCGCTGAGAGACATGGCCGAGTAGAGTACCGAAATACAACTTGGGAAAAGGACTACGCGAAATAAAGATGCAGCATCGTTGAAAGTGCTGCAGCTTGGAAAAGCACTGCAAGAAATCAGAAAAGCCTTACCGAACTATCCGAATCACCCGTAGGACGCGGGATATTTTCAGACAGCCCGGTAGCAGCCGTTCGTTACCTCAAGAAGACAGATAAGACGAGCGAGTCAGACCCAGGCGCAACGCATCGAGGTACTGGGTACGCTCCGTAGCGCTGATCCGCGCACTGGCAACCTTGTCGCGGTAATGGGTCATCAACTCTTCCGGCGACAAGTGCACGTAGCGCAGCATGTCTTCGATGGTGTCGTGGGTTTCGATACCCGCGTGATACACACTGCCATCGGCGTTCTGGTAGATGTTCACCGAGTCGGTGTCACCAAACAGGTTGTGCATATCGCCAAGGATTTCCTGATAAGCGCCGACCAGGAAGATCCCCAGCAGGTAATCCTCACCGTCCTTCAGGGCGTGTACCGGCAGGCTGGTCTCGATGCTCTGCTCGTCGACGTACTGCTTGATCTTGCCGTCGGAGTCGCAGGTCAGGTCTTGCAGCACGGCGCGACGCAGCGGCTCTTCGTCGAGGCGGTGCAACGGCAGGATCGGCAGAACCTGGCCGATGGCCCAGGTGTCCGGCAGGCTCTGGAACACCGAGAAGTTGCAGATGTACTTGTCGGCCAGCTTGTCGTTGAGCTCGTCCAGCACCTGGCGATGGGAGCGCTGACGGGCTTTCAGGGAGTTGTGCAGACGGCGGCAAACGGCGAAGTAGCACTGCTCGGCCAGGGCTTTTTCCGCCAGGGTCAGCTTGCCATCGGCGTACTGCGCGGCGACGTCGCTCATGTAGTGAGTGGCGCGCCAGTAGGTTTCGGTGACCATTTCAATGTCGGTCGGCCCCAGCAGGTCCACCAGCCATTGCACGGTTTCCGGCAGGGCTTCCTTGTTCTCGATCTGCGGCACGTCGTCGTTGTGTTTTTCGACGTCGGTGACCTGTACCACCAGCATGGCGTGGTGAGCGGTCAGGGAACGGCCACTCTCGGAGAAGATGTTCGGATGCGGCAGGCTCTGCGCGTCGCAGAACTCCTTGAGCATGCCGACCACGACACCGGCGTAATCGTCCATGTCGTAGTTGATCGAGCTGGCGTTGCGCGAGTGCGTGCCATCGTAGTCAACACCCAGACCACCACCGACGTCGATGTGATCGACCGGCAGGCCGAGGTTGCGCAGTTCGCCGTAGTAGCGGATCGCTTCCTTGAAGCCGTGCTGGTAGTCCGCCAGGTTGGCGATCTGCGAGCCCATGTGGAAGTGCAGCAGGCGGATGCCCTGATCCAGGCCGGCGCCACGGAAACGCTCGACCACCGACAGCAATTGCGCGGCGGACAAACCGAACTTGGATTTCTCGCCACCGGTATCGGCCCACTTGCTCGATGCCAGGGACGACAGGCGCACGCGCAGGCCGACCTGCGGTTTGACCTTGAGCGAGGCGGCTTCTTCGATCACCAGGCCGACTTCGGATTCTTTCTCGATCACGATGAACACGTTGTGACCCAGCTTCTGGCCCATCAGCGCCAGGCGGATGAACTCACGGTCCTTATAACCGTTGCAGACGATGGTGCCGCCCTTCGGCGCCAGGGCCAGGACCGCCAGCAGCTCCGGCTTGGAACCGGCTTCCAGGCCAATGGAGACGTTCTGCGTGGCGATGATGTTCTCAATCACCGCTTCCTGCTGGTTGACCTTGATCGGGTACAGCGCGGTGTATTTGCTCTGGTACTCGAGACGCTCGATGTTGGCGTCGAACGCGCCCGTCAGCTGACGCACGCGGTCTTGCAGGATGTCCGGAAAGCGAACCAGCAATGGCAAGGACAGGCCGCTCTTGCGCAGCTGGTCGACTTGCTCGAACAGGTCGATAGGCGAGCTGTTCGGACCGTTCGGACGAACTTCGACGCGACCGGCGTCATTGATCGCGAAATACCCGGCCCCCCAATGGCGAATCCCGTAAACACTGCGGCTGTCCGCAACTGTCCATTGGCTGCCATCGTCTTTGCGTGTGCGTCGTACGGACATTGAAGTCCCCTATAAATGAAGTCGAAGAGCGCCATCCGGGTTGAGGGCTGGCGCATTCTAAGGAATGAAAATGACGATTAGCCTGCATGCAAGGTCCATAGACCCCACAAGCAGCGCTGAGTTTAGAAACCGGTCAGAACAGGCTCTGTGAAAACCATGGGGACGACATTGAACCTGGCGTGTGGCAGGTGAATATCAAGTCGGGGTGGTCTTCACAGAGGCTGCTAGCCGCCGGACTTCTTCGCTTTGAAACCGTGTCGGGTCAGTTCAGCCAAGAGTAGCTCGACATGATCGCCCTGGATTTCGATGACCCCGTCTTTCAACGCACCACCGGTGCCACAGCGCTTCTTCAGCGTCGTCGCCAGTTCCTTGAGCGCGTCTTCCGCCAACGGCACGCCGCTGATGGTGGTCACGGTCTTACCGCCACGGCCCTTGCTTTCGCGGCGCACGCGCGCGATGCCGTCGCCGGCCAGGATGACGGTTTGTTTGCAGATGCAGGCTGCCACCGGCTGACTACAGTCCGGGCAATGTCGACCTGCGTCGGTGGAAAATACCAGGCCACCTAGGGCGGCGAAGGATGCGGCTTTTTTGGCCACCGGCAATCCTCTTGGGAGGACAAAGACTGGTCGCAGCAACGTTGCCACGTGCTATCGACCGCGAAGCCCCACTCAGGCAGGGGCAGCGCTACTGGACCGGATTACCTCGCTCCTATAAAAAAGACGGGCAATCCGGTCCAGCTTTAAAAGGTCGCGCAGTGTAACGGCAAAAAGCCTACTTGCTAAGAGCCAATCGGCGCCAATTTATAGCTCTTTTGCGACGTCGCCCCCACGCGAGCGCAGATAGCGCTTCAACGCTGCCAAAGAGTCCGGGCAATAAGGCTTTTGCTGGATTTCCACCAGCACCTGCTCGATAGGCATAAAGCGCGCCTGCAGCACTTCCTCGGGCTGCAGTTTCAACGGTCCGTCCCAGACCGCAGAGAACGCCGAACACCACAGACGGTTGCCGGTATCTTCGAAATAGAAGTGGTCATGGGCGGTCAGTTCGACCCCGCTCACGCCCAACTCCTCCGCCAACTCCCGGGCCGCCGACTCGGCGTAGCTTTCGCCGGCGCCGACCATGCCGCCCGCCGCCACATCCCAGAAACCCGGATAAATCGCCTTGCTGAACGTGCGCTGGTGCACGCACAACTCGCCGGCCGAATTGAACAGCATGATGTAGGTGCCCCGGCCAATCAGCCCGCGCTCGCGCAACTCCGAGCGCACCAGCGAGCCGAGCAGGTTGTCCTGATCGTCGACCCAGGCAATTTGTTCGGCGTCGGAGGCCGCACGGTGGGCGGCCTCACGGGATTGATCGACCATCACTTAGCCCTGGTTGAGCAGTTGGCGCAGATCGATCACCGCTGCGTTGGCTCGCGAGATGTAGTTGGCCATGACCAGTGAGTGGTTGGCCAATGGACCGAAACCGCTGCCGTTGAGGATCATCGGGCTCCATACCGGCTCTTGCGAGGCCTCCAGCTCACGAATGATCTGACGCACGCTGACGGTGGCGTTCTTCTTGGCCAGGACGTCGGCAAAGTCGACTTCGATGGCGCGCAGCAGGTGGGACAGAGCCCAAGCCTGGCCACGGGCTTCGTAGAACACGTTGTCGATTTGCATCCACGGTGTTTCGACCACTTCTTCATCGACCTGCGGAACCTGGCCCGGCGCGATGACTTCGGTTTTCAGCGCGGTGTTGAGCTTGACCCGGCCTACACTGGCCGACAGTCGCTGGGACAGGGAGCCGAGACGTGTACCGACATCACCCAGCCAGTTGTTCAGGTTGTCGGCGCGCGCATAGAACAGTGCGTTTTTCTGCGACGGATCCGACAGGCGCGCCTGATAACGACTCAGAGAGTTGATGCCTTCCTGGTATTCCGACTCACTGGACGGCAGCACCCAGCTCTTGTTGTCGAAGTTGAAACGTGGCTCGGCCTTGGCCAGGTCGGCATCTTCCGCCGACTGCGACTGCGAGCGAGCGAAGTCCTTGCGCAGGGCACGGGTCAGGTCACGCACCTGCACCAGTACGCCGTATTCCCAGCTCGGCATGTTGTCCATCCACAGGCCCGGCGGGAACCGGTCGTTGGAAATATAGCCGCCCGGCTTGTTCAGCAGGGTGCCCGCGACCGTTTTCAGGGTTTCCACAGTGGTGTAGCCGACGACCATCTGTTTGCCGTCTTTTTCGGCGGCAACTTGCGCGTTCTGCTGGACCGGGAACAGCGCCGGCTCTTCGCTCCAGTACCAACCCAGGGCGATGGTTACCAGCAAGTACAAGCCAATCAGGGTGGCCAGGGCGCGGCTGAACAGCAGACCGCCAACGTAGCTGCGGGTGGCCGATTTGGGTTCGGCGGCACGTTCAGGCGCGCTGCCTGCGCGGTTCTTCCAGTCCAGCATGGCGATATCCTTTCAATCACTTGAGTTCATCGATTTCGACCACAACCCGACTCCATCGTGCCTTGGCTGCGCGGATTAATCCTACAAGGCATGACACCTGTCTGGCCCGGTCGAGCGAGCACTATAGATGAAGGAGCGCTGCGAGCCTATGAGACTGGTCGGTCATAAACTGAATCGGGGCGCTTTGCACATTATTGACTTACGACACTCATGCAATGAGAAAGTGGTGCTAGCATAGAGCCACCAGTCGATCTCAGCATGCACCCTAACTAGTAGTCAGGATATGACCGAGCCAGAAGACCCCAGCCGTGAGCGCCTCAAACAGCACTTTGCCCAGCGGGTAATTCATCAGGCACGTCAAATTCTTGAGATCTGGCAACGCTTGCAGGGCAGCGAATGGTCAAGCGCCGACCTTTCCGAACTCGGCGAAGCCAACTTGCGCTTGCTGCGGTTCGCCGAGCGTTTCGCCCAACCCGAACACACCCGGTTGGCACACAGCATCAGCCAGGCACTGCAGGCGGTCGATGCCAATCGCGGACGCCTGAGCAGCACCCTGATCACTGACCTCAATCGCCTGATGCAGCGTTTGTCGCGCACCGGCTTGCGCGAGGGCGATCAGCTTGAAGAGACCTTGCTGCCGCCGCTGCGCAAACCGGTCTACATCCTCCTCCAGGACCATGAGCGCGCTGAACGCCTGGCCCGCCAGCTGGAATTTTTCGGCCTCAGCGCACAATCCCTCGACAGCGTCGCGGCATTTCGATCCTCGATGGTCGAGCGCCTGCCCGCCGCCATCGTCATGGACGTCGACTTCAACGGCCCGGGCCAAGGCCTGCAACTGGCGGCCGATGCCCAGCAAGGACTGGAACAGAAACTGCCACTGTTGTTTTTCAGCCTGCTTGAAACCGATACCCCGACCCGCCTCGCCGCTGTTCGCGCCGGCGGCCAGGAATTCCTGACCGGAGCCCTCGAAGCCTCGAGCCTGCTGGAAAAAATCGAAGTCCTGACCTGCGTCGCTCAGTACGAGCCGTTCAAGGTGTTGATCATCGATGACTCGCGCGCCCAGGCCATGCACACCGAGCGCCTGCTCAACAGTGCCGGGATTGTGACCCGGACCCTGATCGAACCGATCCAGGCGATGGCGGTACTGGCGGACTTCCAGCCCGACCTGATCATTCTCGACATGTACATGCCGGCCTGCACCGGTACCGAACTGGCCAAGGTGATTCGCCACAACGACCGTTACGTCAGCGTGCCGATCATCTACCTGTCGGCCGAGGATGACCTGGACAAGCAGCTGGACGCGATGAGCGAGGGCGGCGACGACTTCCTGACCAAGCCGATCAAACCACGCCACCTGATCACCACGGTGCGCAATCGCGCTGCCCGGGCGCGCAATCTCAAGGCGCGGATGATCCGTGACAGCCTGACCGGGCTGTATAACCACACCCACATCCTGCAACTGCTCGAAGACTGCAGCTTCCGCGCCCGCCGCGAGAACAAGCCGTTGAGCTTCGCGATGCTCGACATCGATCACTTCAAGCGGGTCAACGACAGCCATGGCCATCCCATGGGCGACCGCGTGATCAAAAGCCTGGCACTGTTCCTCAAGCAACGTCTGCGCAAGACCGATTTCATTGGCCGCTACGGCGGTGAAGAGTTCGCCATCGTCATGCCCGACACCGACTGCGAATCGGCCTGCAAGGTGCTCGACGAAATCCGTCGGCGCTTTGCCGAAATTCACTACCCTGCTCAGCCGCAGGATCTGTGGTGCACCTTCAGCGCCGGGATTGTCGACCTGCACGACGACTGCGACAGCCTGATGATGGCCAGCCAGGCCGACGAAGCGCTGTACCGCGCCAAGGCCGCAGGACGCAATCGGGTGCAGGCTGCGCGACAATCAAGGCAAAGTGCCAGCCTTTCTGCGGAAGCCACCGATTCGGTCATAACCCTGTAATACAAACGCAATAACTTCAGCCTTCGCCATTTTGTCGTTGGTAGAAGCCGATGCGCCTGAAGTTGCTGACCAATCTCAACACGCTGCTATTAGTTGCGGTGTGCTTCGCACTCGGCGCCACGTTGTGGTGGTCGCAAAGAGCCCTGGAGCGCCCCTATCTATTGATGGAGCGTTATTTGGGGTTGTCGCAGCAGTTCCAGAATCAGGTGGCACGCAACATTGCCGATTACCTGGCCAGCGGTGACGCTTTGCGCCTGAGCAGTGCCAACCAGAGCCTCGACACCTTGCAGCAGCAATTGACCGAGATGCCGGAGACGCTGGCCCAGAGCATGCGCCCGAGCCTGGTCGAGCTGGACCAGTTCAGCAAGACCGAACTGCTCGCCGCCGGCAAACTGGCAGGCGACCCCCAGGCCCTGTTGCTGCAGGCCGAGCGTGAAATGGGCGCCAGCCTCGAACAACTCAGCCAATACGCCAGCAGCAGTCAAGCGCCTGCCGCCGCGCAATACCTTCCGGCGCTGCTGGCGGCCTCCCGGCACCTGGGCAAGCTGTCGTTGGCCCGCGACAAGCTGGTCAGCAGTGGCCGCAGTGAACTGGCCGCCGATGTCGAGCGCGAAGTGAACAACATCCGCAGCCAGGCTGAAGCGCTCGACGCCCTGCCCTTGCTCGGCGTTGCCAGCACCCAAGCCTCCAACAGCGACGATTTTGCCGCCATGATGGGCCTGCAGGGCAACGAGCAAACAGTCGCCGAAGACGCCGGCGGCAACTACAAACGCGAACTGACGAGCCTGCTGGCGCGCTACCCCGCCGAGTTGGCGCGCACCCGCGAGCAGATCCGGCAACGGACTGACTTGAGTGCCGCCACCCACCTGAAAATCGACGCGGTGCAACAGGCCATTGCCGGCCTGGAGCCCGTGGTGCGCGGGCAACACGCACAGATTCAAGGCGAAGTGCGGCTGCTGCAGGGCGTGATGATCGGCCTGATTCTGCTGATCGCCTTGCTGATCGACACGCTGCAACGGCGCCTCGCCCGGGTTCTGAGCAATCTGGCACCGGCCCTCTCGATCTGGGCTGAAGGCGATTTCAGCCGGGAAATCCAGCTCGGCGCGACCAACCGCGAATTGCATGACATCCAGGAGTCCCTCAATCGCTTGCGCGCCTATCTGGTGGACTTGGTGGGCACCATTCGCCTGAACGCCGAACAGGTCGCAGGCAGCAGTCGGGTGCTGGCGGATCTGAGCAACGACATGCACAGCGGCGCCGAACACCAGGCCGGGGATACGGCGCTGATTCGTGATTCCCTGGGCGAACTGGAGGCGACCATTGTTCAAGTGGCCGGCGATGCCAGTCAGGCTGCGGATGCCAGTCGGCATGCCGGGTTGGCGGTGGAACAGGGGCAAAAGGTCATTGGCCACAGTCTGACCGGGCTGCATGCGCTGGTCGGTGAGGTGCAGGGCAATGCGCAGATGATCGAACACCTGGCCGAGGAGTCGGCAACCATCGGTGGTGTGCTGACGGTGATTCGCTCGATCGCCGACCAGACCAACCTGCTGGCCCTCAATGCCGCGATCGAAGCCGCCCGCGCCGGAGAAATGGGCCGCGGGTTTGCCGTGGTCGCCGAGGAAGTCCGTTCACTGGCGCAACGCACGGCCGGCGCCACCGCGGAAATTCAGGGCCTGATCGCCGGCCTGCAACAGGCCGCACGAGCCTCGGTTGAAGGCATGCGCGCCCAGGTCGAACATGCCGAAGCCACCGCCAGTCAGGCGCAAGCGGCTGACGGTGCACTGGATAAAATCGTCGAGGCGATCCAGACCATTGCCGACACCGCCGAACGCATCGCCGATGTCACCGCCCAACAAAGCGGCGCGGTCAGCGAGATTCGCGATCACAGCGAGCGAATTCATCAGTTGGGCGGGGATAATCTGCTGCGCATTGGCGAAGGTCGCGAGCAGGGAGAGAACTTGCTGGTCTTGGGCGGCAGGCTGCATACCGCAGTGCAGGCGTTCCGCGTCTGATACCAGGCGCCGAACGCGCGTTCTAATGACCAAACTCAAGCCGCCGGTCATTTATCTCGCGCAATCATCGGACATCGTGCCGGCTATTGCAGAGAACTGGACAGTCACAAAGGCTTTGCGGCATAGTCGCCGGGTTCTGACAACTGCGCATAGACAACAAGGAACAGCAGATGGCGACCTTACTGGTTCTGCACGGACCCAACCTGAACCTGCTCGGCACCCGCGAACCGGGTGTGTATGGGGCCGTGACCCTGGCTCAGATCAATCAGGACCTGGAACGGCGGGCACGTGACGCTGGCCACCATTTGCTCTACCTGCAAAGCAACGCCGAGTACGAATTAATCGACCGGATTCACGCCGCTCGCGGCGAAGGCGTGGACTTCATCCTGATCAATCCAGCAGCTTTTACGCATACAAGTGTCGCATTACGTGACGCGCTGCTGGCGGTGAGCATCCCATTCATCGAAGTGCATTTGTCCAACGTGCACAAACGCGAACCTTTCCGCCATCACTCTTACTTCTCCGACGTAGCGGTGGGAGTGATCTGCGGCCTTGGCGCCAGCGGTTACCGACTGGCCCTGGAGGCCGCCCTGGAACAGCTTGAACTACAGGCAACAGCTTGAACCACAAGCGTTGAACGCCCCCCTGACCGACCCTTGGGAGTTGATGATTCATGGATATCCGTAAAGTCAAGAAACTGATCGAACTGCTGGAAGAGTCCGGCATCGACGAGCTGGAGATCAAGGAAGGCGAAGAGTCCGTACGCATCAGCCGCCACAGCAAGACTCCGGCCCAGCAGTACTACGCGCCAGCGCCAATGGCCGCACCTGCCGCTGCCCCGGCTGCTGCCGCTCCGGCTGCCGCTGCCGCGCCTGCTGCTCCGGCCGCCCCTGCGCTGAACGGCACCGTTGCCCGTTCGCCAATGGTAGGCACCTTCTATCGCAAGTCTTCGCCAACCTCGCCGTCCTTCGTTGAAGTCGGCCAGACCGTGAAGAAAGGCGACACCCTGTGCATCGTCGAAGCCATGAAGATGATGAACCACATCGAAGCTGAAACCAGCGGTGTGATCGAATCCATCCTCGTTGAAGACGGCCAGCCGGTTGAGTACGACCAACCGCTGTTCACCATCGTTTGAACTGCGGAGAGCCTTTGATGACTGCGAAGTTGGAAAAAGTTCTGATCGCTAACCGCGGTGAGATCGCCCTGCGGATTCTGCGTGCCTGCAAAGAGATGGGCATCAAGACCGTCGCCGTTTACTCCAAGGCCGACAAAGAGCTGATGCACCTGGGCCTGGCGGACGAGTCCGTCTGCATCGGCCCGGCTTCTGCCGCGCACTCCTACCTGCACATCCCGGCAATCATTGCGGCCGCTGAAGTGACTGGCGCAACCGCCATTCACCCAGGCTACGGTTTCCTCGCGGAAAACGCCGACTTTGCCGAGCAGGTCGAGAACTCCGGCTTCGCCTTCATCGGCCCGAAAGCCGACACCATTCGCCTGATGGGCGACAAGGTATCGGCCAAGCACGCGATGATCGAAGCTGGCGTACCGACCGTTCCGGGCTCCGACGGCCCGCTGCCGGAAGACGAAGAAACCGCTCTGCGCATCGGCCGTGAAGTCGGCTACCCGGTGATCATCAAGGCCGCTGGCGGCGGTGGTGGTCGCGGCATGCGCGTGGTGCACAAGGAAGAAGACCTGATCGCCTTCGCCAAACTGACCCGCACCGAAGCTGGCGCGGCGTTCGGCAACCCGATGGTGTATCTGGAAAAATTCCTCACCAACCCGCGTCACGTCGAAGTACAGGTCCTGTCCGACGGCCAGGGTAACGCGATCCATCTGGGTGACCGCGATTGCTCGCTGCAACGTCGTCACCAGAAGGTTCTCGAAGAAGCGCCGGCACCGGGCATCGACGAGAAGGCGCGTCAGGAAGTCCTGGCTCGCTGCGTCAAGGCGTGCGTCGACATCGGCTACCGTGGCGCTGGTACTTTCGAGTTCCTGTATGAAAACGGTCGCTTCTACTTCATCGAGATGAACACTCGTGTCCAGGTAGAGCACCCGGTTTCGGAAATGGTCACTGGCATCGACATCGTCAAGGAGATGCTCAGCATCGCCGCTGGCAACAAGCTGTCGTTCACTCAGGATGACGTGGTTATCCGTGGTCACTCACTCGAGTGCCGGATCAACGCCGAAGACCCGAAAACCTTCATGCCGAGCCCGGGCACCGTCAAGCATTTCCACGCCCCAGGCGGCAACGGCGTTCGCGTCGATTCGCACCTGTACAGCGGTTATGCGGTGCCGCCGAACTACGACTCGCTGATCGGCAAGCTGATCACTTACGGGGCTACCCGTGACGAAGCCATGGCGCGCATGCGCAATGCGCTGGACGAGATCGTGGTCGATGGCATCAAGACCAACATCCCGCTGCACCGCGACCTGGTTCGCGACGAAGGTTTCTGCAAAGGGGGCGTGAACATTCACTACCTCGAGCACAAACTGGCTGGCGACAAGCACTAAGCTTCAGCCCGCACCAGATAAAGCCGCCTTCGGGCGGCTTTGTTGTTTCTGCCCCCTGTAGGAGCAGTCGAGCGTCGACCGGCTGCTCCTACAGGAGATTGAGGCAAGCATGCCATTCCCACAAAACCCGCACTCTGGCGTAAACTTGCGCCCTTCTCGCAGCCCACCAGGCTGCCATCAATATTTTTCAAAGGTGCCCGCCATGCCTTGGCTGCAAGTCCGTCTCGCCATCAGCCCAGAACAAGCCGAAACCTATGAAGACGCTTTCCTTGAAGTGGGCGCCGTCTCGGTGACGTTCATGGACGCCGAAGACCAGCCGATCTTCGAACCCGAGCTGAACACCACCCCACTGTGGTCGCACACCCATCTGCTGGCCTTGTTCGAAGGCGGCACCGAGGCCGCGCCGGTACTCGCGCACCTGGAGCTACTGACCGGCAGCCCGCTGCCCGAGCATCACAGCGAAATCATCGAAGACCAGGACTGGGAACGCAGCTGGATGGATAACTTCCAGCCGATGCGTTTCGGCCAGCGCCTATGGATCGTGCCGAGCTGGCACGCCGCGCCGGAGCCCGACGCCGTCAACCTGCTGCTGGACCCGGGCCTGGCGTTTGGCACCGGCACCCACCCGACCACCGCTCTGTGCCTGGAATGGCTCGACGGCCAGGACCTGAAGGACTGCAACGTCCTCGACTTCGGCTGCGGCTCGGGAATCCTCGCCATCGCGGCGTTGCTGCTGGGGGCCAAACAGGCGGTCGGCACTGATATCGATGTGCAGGCGCTGGAAGCTTCCCGCGACAACGCCGGTCGCAACAACATTGCCGAGGCGCTGTTCCCCTTGTACCTGCCCGAAGACCTGCCGCAGGAACCGGCCGACGTACTGGTGGCCAACATCCTCGCCGGCCCACTGGTGGCCCTGGCACCGCAACTGACTGGCCTGGTCAAGTCGGGCGGTCGCCTGGCGCTGTCCGGCATCCTCGCCGAACAAGGCGAAGAAGTCGCGGCAGCTTATGCCAAGGACTTTAACCTGGATCCGATCGCCAATCGCGAAGGCTGGGTGCGCATTACCGGTCGTCGGCGCTAAGATGAGCGCTTGCAGACTCCGGATGGCCGCATGACCGACAGCTTCGTCACCCAATGCCCACACTGCCAGACCCGCTTTCGCGTCAATCACGCTCAATTGAGCGTGGCCCGCGGAGTGGTTCGCTGCGGCTCCTGCCTGCAGGTGTTCAATGCTGCACGGCAGTTGCTCGAACAGCGCATGGGCCAGGAAGCACAGGCGCTCACACCGCCGCCCGCCGTCATCCCGGAGCCTGAACAGCGCGCCATCAGCCAGAAACAATGGAGCGCCGCCGAGCTGGATCTGGACCACCTGGACCTCGATCAGGAGCTCGCCCGGCTTGAACAGCGCGAGATTCAGCCGACCCAGGCGTTCGGACAGCCGCGCAAACCTCGGGAAGAGTCGCTGAGCGCCCGCCGCGACAGCAGCGAGAGCGACGAACCCTGGTCCGACAGCCTGTTCAGCGAACCGGCCGAAAAGCGTGGCGAGATCGATGAGATGCCGCCAACACCTGACGCTCCGGCGCTCGGCAATCTCGACGACCTGGATGCTTCTACGCGCACCGAACCTTCGCTGTCGCTGGTCGATCTCGATGATGACGAGCCCGACGCCCCGCAACTGCGACTGGAAGCGCTCGACGACGATCTGCAAGCCGACCCACGTCATGAACGCCTGTCGGCGACTGTCGATGACGACTTCGATGAGCACCCGGAGCCCGTAGAGCCTGCACGCAAAAAACGCGCGCGCGCCGAACCCGCCGCACATGAGGAGGTGCTGCAGGACCTGGTCGACGACCCGCTGCAGCTCGATTGGCAAAAACGCCGCTCACCCTGGGGCCGAAGACTGTTCTGGGGATTGCTGGTGCTGCTGGGTGCAGCCGCGCTGGCCGGCCAGTACATTACCTACCACTTCGACGAACTGGCGCGCCAGGATCAGTACCGTCCATGGTTCCAGCAGCTGTGCCCGCAGATCGGCTGCGAAGTGCCTTCCAAGGTCGACATCGCGAAAATCAAGAGCAGCAACCTGGTGGTCCGCAGTCACCCTGACTTCAGCGGTGCACTGGTGGTCGATGCCATCATCTACAATCGCGCCCCCTTCTCCCAACCCTTTCCGCTGCTGGAGTTGCGCTTTGCCGACCTCAACGGCCACCTGATCGCCAGCCGCCGCTTCAAGCCTGGTGAATACCTCAACGGCGACCTCGCCGGGATGGCCGAGATGCCTCCGCAAACCCCCATTCACATTGCCCTGGACATCCTCGACCCCGGCTCCAAGGCGGTGAATTACAGCCTCAGCTTTCACTCGCCCGAGTGAATCGGTTCAGTCACGCGCCATTGGCGGCGACTTTCTGACGCCCTCGCGGACGAACCAAACTCCTGGCAATAACAAAATAGTTGTTCAGATTTTATCCAATTCAGCCTTTATCCAGTCATCGAGAGCGGGTATCATGCCAACCCTTTTTCGAACTCTCATGATCCGACCCCACAACAGGGAAGTCCTATGTCGGCGGTACGCATCGGCCCATATACATTGCACAACGGCTTGATTCTCGCCCCGATGGCGGGCGTCACCGACCAGCCATTTCGGCAGTTGTGCAAACGCCTGGGTGCAGGGTTGGTTGTCTCGGAAATGGTCACCAGCGACATGAGTTTGTGGAACACCCGCAAATCACGTCTGCGCATGATCCACGAAGGTGATCCCGAGCCGCGCTCGGTGCAGATTGCCGGCGGTGATGCGCAGATGCTGGCGGACGCGGCCCGGGCCAACGTCGAACTGGGCGCACAGATTATTGATATCAACATGGGCTGTCCGGCGAAAAAGGTCTGTAACAAGGCCGCCGGCTCCGCGTTGCTGAAAGATGAAGCACTGGTCACCGAGATCCTGCAGGCCGTGGTGGCCGCAGTGGATGTGCCGGTGACCCTGAAGATTCGTACCGGCTGGGACCGGGCGAACAAGAACGGCCTGACGGTGGCGAAGATTGCCGAACAGTCGGGGATCACGGCGCTGGCGGTGCATGGCCGCACCCGTGCCGACCTGTACACCGGGGAAGCCGAATACGACACCATTGCCGCGATCAAGCAGGCGGTGTCGATTCCGGTCTTTGCCAATGGCGACATCGATTCCCCGGAAAAGGCCCGGCATGTGCTGGACGCCACCGGAGCCGATGGCCTGTTGATCGGTCGGGCTGCCCAGGGGCGGCCATGGATTTTTCGTGAGATCGAGCACTTCCTGCGTACCGGCGAAAAATTGCCGACACCGGAATTGAGCGAAGTGGAACGTATTCTGCTTGAGCATCTGGCCGCACTTCACGCCTTCTATGGCGATGTCATGGGCGTAAGAATCGCGCGCAAGCATGTCGGCTGGTATCTCGCAACCCTGCCGGGCGCCAGGGAGTTTCGCGCCCACTTCAATCGTTTGGATGGAACGGAAACACAATGCGCCAACGTCCGGGAGTTTTTCGCCGAGCGTTATAAGAGCCTGACAGGGGACGAAAAAGGGGTGGCCGCATGACGATGATGAGCGAGACTTTAGTGAGTGGAACAACACCCGTGAGCGACAACGTGAATTTGAAACAGCACCTCAATACCCCCAGCGAAGAAGGCCAGACCCTTCGCGGGAGTGTCGAGAAGGCGCTGCACAATTATTTCGCCCACCTTGAGGGCGCGGCCGTCACGGATGTGTACAACCTGGTGCTCTCCGAAGTCGAGGCTCCCCTGCTCGAAAGCGTGATGAACTACGTCAAGGGTAACCAGACCAAGGCCAGCGAGATGCTCGGACTCAACCGCGGCACGCTGCGCAAGAAACTCAAACAGTACGATTTGCTGTAAGCATTCAATCAAACCAGAAAGGCGCCCGCGTAAAAACCGGTCGCCTTTTTTGCTGACTTCCCTTGCTTTAATGGAAATTGAAATGACCGACCAGACCACCCGCCTGCCGATTCGCCGCGCCTTGATCAGCGTTTCCGACAAGACCGGGATCCTCGAATTCGCCAAGGAGCTCGAAGCCCTGGGCGTTGAGATCCTCTCCACCGGCGGGACGTTCAAGCTGCTGCAGGACAATGGTGTTGCCGCTGTGGAAGTCGCGGATTACACCGGTTTTGCTGAAATGATGGACGGTCGGGTGAAGACCCTGCACCCGAAAATCCACGGCGGGATCCTCGGTCGTCGCGGCATCGACGACGCCATCATGAGCGAGCACGGCATCAAGCCGATCGACCTGGTCGCGGTCAACCTGTACCCGTTCGAAGCCACCATCAACAAGCCAGGCTGCGACCTGCCGACCGCCATCGAGAACATCGACATCGGCGGCCCGACCATGGTCCGTTCGGCAGCGAAAAACCATAAAGACGTGGCCATCGTGGTGAATGCCAGCGACTACGCCAACGTCCTGGAAAACCTCAAGGCCGGTGGCCTGACCTACGCCCAGCGTTTCGACCTGATGCTCAAGGCGTTCGAGCACACCGCCGCCTACGACGGCATGATCGCCAACTACATGGGCACCGTGAACCAGGCTGCCGAACTCCTGAGCACTGAAGGCCGCAGCGAATTCCCGCGCACCTTCAACAGCCAGTTCATCAAGGCCCAGGAAATGCGCTACGGCGAGAACCCGCACCAGAGCGCGGCGTTCTACGTGGAAGCCAAGCCGGCCGAAGTCGGGATCGCCACCGCGACCCAACTGCAAGGCAAGGAACTGTCGTACAACAACGTGGCCGACACCGACGCCGCGCTGGAATGCGTGAAGAGCTTCGTCAAGCCGGCCTGCGTCATCGTCAAGCACGCCAACCCATGCGGCGTGGCCGTCAGCCCGGACGCCGAAGGCGGCATCCGCAAGGCCTACGACCTGGCCTATGCCACTGACACCGAATCGGCATTTGGCGGCATCATCGCCTTCAA
Source organism: Pseudomonas fluorescens (assembly GCF_019212185.1). Taxonomy (NCBI): domain Bacteria; kingdom Pseudomonadati; phylum Pseudomonadota; class Gammaproteobacteria; order Pseudomonadales; family Pseudomonadaceae; genus Pseudomonas; species Pseudomonas fluorescens. Next base: position 844,828 of record NZ_CP078138.1, on the reverse strand, counting down.
CCGCGAGCTGGACGCTGAAACCGCCAAGGCCATCGTCGAACGTCAGTTCGTCGAAGTGATCATCGCGCCAAGCGTCAGCGAAGAAGCCCGCGCCATCGTCGCCGCCAAGGCCAACGTGCGTCTGCTGGCTTGCGGCGAGTGGTCGGCTGACCGCGCTGCTGCCTGGGACTACAAGCGTGTCAACGGTGGCCTGCTGGTGCAGAGCCGTGACATCGGCATGATCAGCGCCGACGACCTGAAAGTCGTCACCAAGCGTGCACCCACCGAGCAAGAGATCAACGACCTGATCTTCGCCTGGAAAGTGGCCAAGTACGTTAAATCCAACGCCATTGTCTACGCCAAGAACCGCCAGACCATCGGTGTCGGCGCCGGCCAGATGAGCCGCGTAAACTCGGCACGTATTGCTGCAATCAAAGCCGAGCATGCTGGCCTGCAGGTGGTGGGTTCGGTAATGGCCTCCGACGCGTTCTTCCCGTTCCGTGATGGCCTGGACAATGCGGCCAAGGCAGGCGTGACGGCGGTGATCCAGCCGGGTGGCTCGATGCGTGATGCTGAAGTGATTGCTGCTGCTGATGAAGCCGGCATCGCCATGGTCTTCACCGGCATGCGCCACTTCCGTCACTAAGTGCACGATCAACTGTGGGAGCGAGCAAGCTCGCTCTCACAGAAAAGCAGCTTCAACGCTGCCCACAGAATTAGCGTCATCCGAGGTTTTTGAAATGAATGTTTTGATCATTGGCAGCGGTGGCCGTGAACACGCCCTGGCCTGGAAAGTGGCTCAGGATCCGCGCGTGCAGAAAGTTTTCGTGGCCCCGGGCAATGCCGGCACCGCCATTGAAGCCAAGTGCGAAAACGTCGCGATCGACGTGCTGGCCCTTGAGCAACTGGCCGACTTTGCCGAGAAAAACGTTTCCCTGACCATCGTCGGTCCGGAAGTCCCACTGGTCGCCGGCGTGGTCGACCTGTTCCGCTCCCGCGGCCTGGATTGCTTCGGTCCGACCGCAGGCGCTGCCCAACTGGAAGGTTCCAAGGCTTTCACCAAGGACTTCCTGGCACGCCACAAAATCCCGACCGCCGACTACCAGAACTTCACCGAGATCGAGCCGGCCCTGGCTTATCTGCGTGAAAAAGGCGCACCGATCGTGATCAAGGCCGATGGCTTGGCCGCCGGTAAAGGCGTGATCGTCGCCATGACCCTGGCTGAAGCCGAAGACGCGGTGCGCGACATGCTCGCTGGCAATGCTTTTGGCGACGCCGGTTCGCGCGTGGTCATCGAAGAGTTCCTCGACGGCGAAGAAGCCAGCTTCATCGTGATGGTCGACGGCAAGAACGTCCTGCCGATGGCCACCAGCCAGGACCACAAGCGTGTTGGCGACGCCGACACTGGTCCGAACACAGGCGGTATGGGTGCCTACTCCCCTGCTCCGGTGGTCACCAGCGAAGTACACCAGCGCGTCATGGACCTGGTGATCTGGCCAACCGTGCGCGGCATGGCCGAGGAAGGCAATGTCTACACTGGCTTCCTGTATGCCGGGTTGATGATCGACAAGGCCGGCAACCCGAAAGTCATCGAGTTCAACTGCCGCTTCGGCGACCCGGAGACCCAACCGGTGATGCTGCGCCTGCAGTCGAGCCTGGTCCTGCTGGTCGAAGCAGCCCTGGCCCAGGCCCTGGACAAGGTCGAAGCGCAATGGGATCCACGCCCAAGCGTTGGCATCGTGCTGGCGGCTGGCGGCTACCCTGGCGACTACGCCAAGGGCGCTGTCATTGAAGGCCTGGATGCTGCCGCCGAGCTGGAAGGCAAGGTGTTCCACGCCGGTACCGCGCTCAAGGACGGCAACGTCGTCACCGCGGGTGGCCGCGTGCTGTGCGCCACCGCCATGGGCGACAGTGTCGGTGCGGCCCAGCAGCAAGCCTACAAGCTGGCTGCAGCGATTAACTGGGAAGGCTGCTTCTATCGCAAAGACATTGGCTACCGTGCCATTGCCCGCGAGCGTGGCGAAAATCAGGAATAAACCAGCCATTCGGCCAGGCAAGGACCCACGGTCCTTGCCGTCCTGCTTCCGGCCCGCGCATAGTTGTAATCTGGCATCAATCTACGAAGGGATTTCGCCGTGCGCTGGCTCAGGAACGCCATAGGCTTATGCGTCACTCTGCTGACCCTGCTCTGCATGCTCCCGGCTCAGGCTGGTGCGCAAGGCAGTGGCTGGGCGGTATTGTTTGACGATCAAGGTGCCCTGCAACTGAGCGATATCCGCTCGACCCGCTACACCAACCAATTCAGCCCGATTGAACTTGACCGGATCACTGCAGCCAATCCCGGTGGCGCGCTATGGCTGCGTTTTCAGCTCAATCCCGGCAAACACGAACAACTGCTGCGCATCTTCGCGCCCGATCTAGCGCAACTGGACCTCTACGTTCTGGATGGCGATACGCTGGTCGAGCAGAGTCACAATGGCAGCGATCAGCCCCTGAGCGCCCGCCCACTGCCCAGCACCGACCTCATGGTACCGCTGCCGCAGCGTGAACAACCGCTGGACGTGTATTTGCGTCTGGTATCGGAACACCAGTTGCGCCCCTACATCACCCTGCAATCAGCCGTGATGACCGCCGCCAATCAGACCCAGACGCTGATCTACGGTTTATTGTTCGGCTGTATCGCGATGCTGATCCTGCATAACTTTACTCGCTATGCCTACACCCGCTCGCAAACCTGCCTGTGGCTGGCGGCGTGCGAAGCGCTATTGATGCTGGGAATGTTGCAACTGTTGAACCTGGCCGGACCCTGGCTGCCGGACTGGAGCGCGCTGCGTTCCCCCGCCGCTTACCTGGCCCTGTTGTTGACCGCGCCCTGCGGCCTGATGTTTACCTACCGCTTCTTCACCCCGCGCGGCCCACACCCACTGAACAAACTGCTGCTGGGCGATATCCTGCTGATTTCCCTTTGCAGTCTGCTGATGCTGTTCGTAGACACTCTGCCGCTGAACCTGATGACCTTTGCCCTCGTCGCGCTCGCTGGCCTGAGCATGCTGTTCGTCAGCGCCTTTCACTGGCAGAAAGGCTACCGACCGGCACGCTTCTTCGTCATGGCCATGTTGGTTTTCAACGCGGGCACGCTGATTATCCTTCCGGCATTGCTTGGACTGACCCTGGTCGCGCCGCAAGGTTTGATCACCACGCTGCTGGCGTTGATTGGCCTCAGCGGGCTGCTGATGGGCGTGTCATTGAGCGAGCGCCAGCGCAGCATTATGGAGAGTCGTTTCAGCATCAGCCGCGACCTGGCGGCGAGCAATGCCGAAATCAATGCCAAGGCCGAGTTCCTGGCGAAGATCAGCCACGAAATCCGCACCCCGATGAATGGCGTGCTGGGCATGACCGAGCTGCTGCTGGGCACGCCACTCTCGGTCAAGCAGCGCGACTACGTGCAAACGATCCATAGCGCCGGTAACGAGTTGCTGACGCTGATCAACGAAATCCTCGACATCTCTAAACTCGAATCCGGCCAGATTGAACTGGACGATGTGCAATTCGACCTCAACGCCCTGGTCGAAGACTGTCTGAGCATTTTCCGGGCAAAGGCCGAGCAACAGAATGTCGAGCTCATCAGCTTCGTCCAGCCGCAGGTACCGCGTGTTATCAGCGGCGACCCGACACGTCTGCGCCAGACGCTGCTGAGCCTGCTGGAAAACGCGATGAAGAATACCGAGGAAGGCGAGATCCTGATTGTCGTCGCCCTCGATGAACGCACCACCACCCCTCGCCTGAGAATTGCCGTGCAGGACAGCGGCGAGCCGATGGATGCCGAGGAGCGCGAGTTGCTGATGCACGCTGAACTGCACAGCAAGAACTTTCTCGCCGCTACCCGCCTGGGCGGCAACCTGGGGCTGGTGATCGCACGACGGCTGGTACTGATGATGCACGGCGAGTTCGGCATCAAATGCGGCAGCAATCGGGGTAGCACCCTGTGGCTGACCTTGCCGCTGGACCCTGATCGCCTCGAGCACCCGACTTCGGACCTCGACGGACCGCTGCAGGATGCGCGGGTGCTGGTGGTGGACGATAACGACACCTGTCGCAAGGTACTGGTACAGCAATGCAGCGCCTGGGGCTTGAATGTGAGCGCCGTGTCATCCGGCAAAGAAGCGCTGGCCCTGCTGCGGACCAAGGCGCACCTGCGTGATTACTTCGATGTGGTCCTGCTCGACCAGAACATGCCCGGCATGACCGGGATGCAACTGGCCGCCAAGATCAAGGAAGACCCGAGCCTTAACCACGACATCCTGCTGATCATGCTGACCGGTATCAGCAACGCCCCCAGCAAGATCATCGCGCGTAACGCCGGGATCAAGCGCATCCTGGCCAAACCGGTGGCCGGCTACACCCTCAAGACCACGCTTGCGGACGAACTGAATCAGCGCAACAAGGGCCCGGCGGTCCCGCCCGCCTTGCCCGGTAAAGTGCCGGTCGAAGTCAGTGTACCCAGCGACTTCCGCATCCTGGTGGCCGAAGACAACAGCATCTCGACCAAAGTCATCCGTGGCATGCTCGGCAAGCTCAACCTGCAGCCGGACACCGCCAGCAACGGTGAAGAAGCCCTGAAAGCGATGAAGGCCCAGCGCTATGACCTGGTATTGATGGACTGCGAAATGCCGATCCTCGACGGGTTTTCAGCCACTCAACAACTACGCGCCTGGGAAGTCGGCAATCAACGCAGCCGCACCCCGGTGGTGGCCCTGACCGCGCACATCCTCGCCGAACACAAAGAGCGCGCACGCCAGGCAGGCATGGACGGACACATGGCCAAGCCGGTGGAGTTGTCGCAACTGCGTGAGTTGATCGAACACTGGGTGGCCCAGCGTGACCAACTCGTCCAGTCGTCGACGCAACCTTCCTGAGCCGTCTGTCACAACCCCTGATAGACTCCATGACGTCTTCTATCGCCAGCGAGCCTGACCATGCTTCATGTGTTGTTCAGCGTTTACCTGAAGATGCTGGTGCTCTATAGCCCATTCTTCGTCCTGTCCTGCTTCATCAGCCTGACTCGCGGCTATTCCAACAAGGAACGCCGACGCCTGGCCTGGAAAGTCGCCCTCGCGACGCTGGTCTCCAGTGTCCTGCTGTATCTGTTCGGACGAGTGATCTTCAATGTGTTCGGCATCACCGTGGACGCCTTCCGCATCGGGGCCGGCAGCGTGTTGTTCATCTCTGCGCTGGGGATGGCCCAAGGCAAATCGGCGGTGCAGACCGACAACGTGCAGCAGGACGTGACCATCGTCCCCCTGACCATTCCGCTGACCGTCGGCCCTGGCACCATCGGCGCCCTGCTCGTCATGGGTGTCGGTCAACCACACTGGGATGACAAGCTTACCGCCATTCTCAGCATCGCTCTCGCCAGCTTCACGGTGGGTGTCGTGCTTTACCTGTCCAACCGCATCGAGCGCATTCTCGGCGATCAGGGCTTGCAGATTGTCAGTCGGTTGATGGGATTGTTCGTGTGTGCACTGGCGGCGCAGATTATCTTCACCGGAGTCAGGGGGTACCTGGTTCCCTGAGTCCTTTTACTCTTGGCAAAACTGAAAAAGGCCAGCGATGGTGTTATCGCTGGCCTTTTTTTAGTTGCCGAGATTTCTTCTGCGGCGCTGGAACCGCTTACTAAGGTTATCGTTGTAATACTCCCCGAGACACCCCTCCAGCTCTTTCTTCACCTTCGCATAGTTCAGCGGATTGAAGGTGATGTAGGCGGTTGCCCGGAAAATAGTACGGTCCGAAGTTTTCCAGTCGAAGAAGGCAACATCCTTTTCATTTTCGCCACCGCTGCTGTCGATCGATGTCAACGAAGTCATGATGATACCGCTCTCCAGTTGATCGCAAGGCATGACCGCCAGCCTGACCCCCTTGCTATCGACCACCTGACTTTGGAACAACTTGATGGAATCAGGCTCTTTCTTCAAGGCACTCAAGGTCGAGTCAGCCACCAGGTTCAGCACTCCGGCAGCGGGAATAGCGGCCTGGGCAGCATCGACGGCGACCTTGACGATATCAGCGACAATGCTGTCCATGGTCAACTGATGCGAGCTCTTGTGGTACTCGGTATAACCGGAGTCCGCGACGAAACAACCGCAGTGATCCATGCATTCCAGAAACTCCAGATACCATTGTTTCGGATCATCCTTCGGCGCGAGGTCGTTTGCTTCCAACTTGGCAAACTTGATCAGGTTTTCAATGATCGCCATGTTCTCAAGGGTAATCTTGTCGCCATAACCCACCAAGGTATTGGCCAATACCACTGCATCCAGCTCCTTGGTCGGGCTGGAGGCGTCGGCGGGTGCAAACGACCTTATTCTGGTTTCAGCGCGCTGGGACTGCTGACGCCTCTCCACTCGCGCCCTGACCAGCTCTACACACCGTGAAATTTCCATATAAAAACCTCTTCCAGATAAATGGGTCATTCATTTGACCAACTCCAAAACTAATGCATCCCGCTTTTCTCCAAAAGCACTTATTAAATTCAGAACATGTACCAGAACAACACACCACTAAAAATAGCGTGACACTTAACAGCCACACAAAAGCACTCCTGCAACTTACACTCACCAACACTAATCATTCCATGAGTCCACAGGAGTTAATCAAGATGACAGACACGCCCGCAGGTTGCGTAACAGGACACAATCTTATTTCCTGCATTGGCGAACTATCTTCGCCAGATTATGACGACTTGAACGACTGCACGCGCATTGCCACGCGCTCCGCCGACCTTGTCAGTAATCGCCATGCCAGCTCACCCCTGTGGCTGGAGGAATATGTACGCACGTTGCAGTTCCTGGGCTGGAAACTTTACGAGGGCAGCATCAGCACGCGCATCAGCATTGATGTTTGCGGAACCCTTGCTGATTTGCTGGTGAAGCGTGCACAAACCACCCAGGACCGCCAACAAGGCAACGCCATGATTGATACCCTCGACGCCTTGCAGACCAATCATCCAGCCACCCATTCATTGGACACGGAAAGCCTCAAAGGACGTCGCTTCCAGGTACTGCCAGCCCGCTACGACAAGCGCGGAAATCTCGATATCGCGGTATTCAACATTGAGCTGAAGGCCTCTATCGAGAAGAGTAACTTTCTGTTTTGGTCGTGGGAGGAGCAGTCGGCCAAAATTATCCAGTCACGCGCCTTTTTGAAACTCGACAGGGACAAACTCGATCAGAAAAGACCTCTCATGGAGTCCAAACTTCGCGAGCATGTGATGAAACGATTTGCCTTGAGAAAACAGCAGCCTTAAGGGCCGCCGTCAGGGGATACCAGATCCCTGACGGCGGCGTTAATCAATCTTCGTTAGACTGATCCAGAATCTCACTTAGCAAATGCAACTGGCCCTCCTTGCCGTGAGCCTGCCAAGCCAGAACCAACTTCTCCAATCCTATCGCCTGATGCTGTCCTCGCAGATGAAGCGTCAGCGTCAAGGCGCGCCGTGATGTTGCCGGCATCGTCAGGGCATTACGAACAATCAGCGTATGGGCGTTATCAGGATCCGTCAGCACCAGATGTCCACTCCCCGAGGATAGCCACCAGTTATCCAGCCCCGGCAGCAGCAGGACCAGCTTGCCAGGACTTGGCGGTTGCGAGCTCTGCGACTCGGCCAGATCGACTGCAATGCAATCCAGCCGGGCCCAATCGTCCAGCGAAACTTCACAGCTCGCGCCCCCGTCACCAAACCCCAGAATCAGCTTATCGATGCCCTCGGGAAGCATCGCTTGCAAGTCAGTAACAGGTTCGGAGCAGCAGATGGTCAGCACCTGCTCATTCCGATAGGCGCTGACTTTCTGGCTCCAGATCTTTCGATTGCTGCTGAACAGCCGCTGATCGACAGGGTCGTACAGCAGATATGACCCATCCGACAGCACACCGAGACAAGTCGTCCATTGATCGTCCATTCTTCCAGCTACGGCGAATAGCCGCCGGCGAACTGTGTCGTACCATTGATCACGAGAAGGACTACGGCCTGCGGTAAGAATGGGTGCATGGGACTGATTGGAAATCAAGCGATGCAGCCGCTCCTCCAGGGTGCCCGTGGAAGGCCGCGCATCAATGAAGGCTCGATCTACCCCAATAATCCGAGCCGGCTCACCTTCGACCAGCGAAAGAATGACACCCTCACGGGTTCGCCCTCGCAACCCACCGCCCTGAATGGTGACATCAGCAAACGACCAATCTCGCCAGACACGCTGCGGCGAAATCCCTTCGATGTGCCCCGACAACTTCAAGCCTGTACCGAACAATACCTTCACCTGGGCAAGGCTCAAGAGCGGATGGCGCAAGAGCACAGCGGACTCAGGCGCAAACAACCATACGGCTTTTTCGTCGGGAGTCAGTCCCACGATTTGCACATTTGGTCCATGGACCGAATCAACCAGCAGAATCTGCTGCTCCATGTAACGTGCCGCGAAAGGTCGGCCGTGCTTATCGAACAAGCCGACAATATCCAGGGTCGAAACTTGATGTTGCTCAAGCACGGCCGGTAACGTCGCAAGCCAGTCGGGTTGGTCGCGCAACCATTTTTCGCTGAGCAGGCGCAACCTCGCGGGAGAGGTTCGCACGTCGAACACCAGGCCCGGCACTGTGGGCATCAAGTGGCTTGCGAAGACGGATTGCTCGCTATCCACATCCTTTACCAGCAGACTCAACTTTCCATGCGTGCTGTTCGGCACCCGCTGCCAGGCCCACACGGCCTTTTCCAGCACGTCGTAAAACAGCATGGTGTTGCTGTCATCGGGTTGGAAGGCAAGCAGAATCGGATTTTTGATGCTCAGACTCTTGCCATGGACCCAGCAATCATCTCGGCTACGGCGCCAGGCAGCATAGGTCTGGGTGCCGTTATGAATGTGGTAAGAGACACATGCCGCAGCCGTCCATGTTTTGATATCTCCACCCATCGCGGGCGAACCATCGTTTGGCACTTCGTCCGCGGCGTACTTCGATACAAAGTTCTTCCAGACAAACTCAACGTCTTTTTCATCGCCGCTGAATTCAGGATCTTTGCTTGAAACCGAACTGGCAGTCAGTTCCACGGAATCGGGGCGAATCAGGTATTCGAGTTGAAATTGATAACCCTCAGGGTCGGCGAATTGCTGAACAACATGTAACGCGCCTCCCACATCTTTGCACGACAGGATCTGCGAAGGATTTTGGGTATTGAGCAACCGATAGCGTCGAGTGACCTGGGCACTGACGGTATCGACCCGCCATACGGTGGGGGCTTCAAGGTGGTAGAAGTAGGCGCCATCAGCCATGACCGCCGCCAAGCGAACCTCTTTGGCGAACGACTGAGGGAAGTCGCGCCCGTACAGAATGCGCTCTTTCGCCACCTCGTAATAGGCATGGGTATAGACAGAAGAGTCTGGATGGGTAAAAGGTACTTTGAGGTGATGCAGTGACAGATAAGGGCTGCTTGGGTGATGTTCGCGGGTCAGCAGATTCAAGCGCTTGCGCACTGCATCCACCTTGTTGTTGTCCGGTAGCTGCTGGGCCGCCGGGATCAACTGCTGAGTGACCCAATCCACCTGGCAAAATAGCCCTTCATCCAGTTCCAGGATCAGCTTGGTATCCGGCGCCACACGCACCTGGATGCCGCCTGACAGATCCAGACCCTGCGCCACGAAAAACACATCCTTTTCGCTCAACCAAGTCACACGAATCACCCAATCAACTGCTTCGGGCGCCTGTTGCGAGCGCAGGTCTACCCTCGACACGCCCTCGTTCAATGACAGTGAATATTGCCCTGTCGACGCCTCAATTTCATACGACACTTTCCCTCGCCACTCTTTAGGGATTTGCGGGACATACAAAGACCGGCACTGCTCATCAAGCAGGACCTTGATCAGGGTCGGCTTATAGACCGGGAAGAGTTTGTAAACGACGTACTCGAAAGGTATCCAGGGGTCGAACCAGAAGGTGCGATTGCCGTCGCTGTCGTACTCCAGGTCGCGGAAGTCATCAAAGCCCAGGTCGTGGCGATTAGCCCCTCCCGGCAGGAGTTGATAGTCATAATTGAAGTAGCATTTTGGTGTAACCGGCAAGATGGCGCTGTGAACGCCCTTCACGAACTCAGCTCTCTCAGTCAGACCCCAGCGTTCTCGCATATCGATTGCCGTCGCTATATCTTCCTCCACCATTGGCAGTCCCAAAGTCACCGATCGGCCACGGAATAAGCAGTGGCTACCGAGTGTGACCTGGCGACTGCGCAGGTCCAGTTGCAGGATGACTGCCTCAGGTATCGGGTGGAAGACGCCCTGCTGTGTCGTGCCACCGCCGTCGGCGAGAGCCAGTCTGAGTTTGTTGATGTAAATCGCGACGGCTTGTGCTCGCGCCAGATTCGAGCTGTAGTTTCTGGTCAGAGCCCCCACACCAAAGCCGACGCCACCCACAACAACCGCCAGCGGGCCTGCAACAGCGGCAAAGGTTCCACCTGCGACCAGGGCAGAGCCCTGCAATGCAACCGTAGTCAAACTGAAGGTCAGATTAACCGCGGCCACGGCTATGCCCGTGGCATCTTTAGCGGTCACTAGCTCGTAAACATCAAACCCGACACCAATAAGCCCCAAGACAAAGCCCGCCTTTCCGAGCACGAGAAGTCGAAAGGAATGCTTCGTTGCGCTGGTGACCGTGGACGTGATCAACCGCTGATCGAGCAGTACTTGCTGTATTTGCGTCACAACCTCGACAACAGTGGAAATGTGACCATGAGCCTGCTGGATGTACGTCAAATAGCTTTGCAGACGCACCCCCAACACCATCGATTCTCCCTCCTTCTCGCCAGCGCTTCCCTGCTGCCGTAAAGTCAGCAACAGCGCCGCGATTCTCAAGCCGGCGTCGAGCGTTGGGATGGCCGCAGACTCCTGAGGGGTGACGTCAACGGGCAGCGTTTTGGCCATATCCATGAACTGTTCGTGCAGCCAGTTCCTGGCATTGAACCAGATGGGGTCCTCAAGCGTTACGCTCAAACTTTCGCCTGGCCTTCGGCGATTGACCAGCGTCATTGTCCATTTCCCTTCACCGGCCGGTTCTACTGTTTGGTACAGCGGCACGTACTCCTGTTTCAGGCCGTGCCTGGCCAGCAATTCCCGGGTGGCCTGCTTGATCCGTTGCGCCCAGCGGCGACCATCCAGCTCAGTCATCGCACGTGCCAGATGCGGGTGATGCGATAACGCCAGGGTGCTTAACGCGGCGTGATGCTGCCAAGGCTCAACGGTGTGATCGCCCAACAACTCGCCGACAGTCAGCTGTGACGGCAAGGGCTCAGCGCAGATCCTCGAACCGTCGAGCTCAAGCACGTCGAAGGTGGCGCTGGACAGATCTTCAATCCCGTAGAGCAGCGCAAGTTTCTGGTCGGCGAAAAAAGCTTCGATACCTGGCTGTAGATCCTCCGCTCGCTCAAACCCGTAGAGACCAAAATTGGGGTCATAGAAGCGATAGACCGCGTGGTCGTCGACCATGTGCTTGCTGATCAGCAGTGAGTGCCTGTCAGTGTTGAGCATCAGGCTCGCACCGTCGGCTTTCTCCTCCAGGATCTGCATCACCCGAGGCAAATCCATCGCTGTGCGCTTCTGACCAAACTGCGACATGGGAACGCTGCGCAGGTCATCCAGCACTCGCAGTAAATGATGGGTTTGCGGATCATCCTGAGCCAGGTCGGCGTTGACCAGTTTACCTATCCATGTGAGCTCGACTGCGTCCCCCTGCTCAAGAACTGCGGCCATGACCAGCGCCAATGGATAGCAGCGCCGCCACGGATCGCCAGTGCCACTTACCAGCAATCCCTGGGGCAATTGCTTGACCGAAACAGCCCCGGCTCCCAACATCCGCCTACGAACGGGAGCGCCACGTTGAAGTATGGATAATCGATATTCTCGCCTGGCCGCGGACTCAATCCCGTTGGCGTTTTCTAACCACTGACGAACACTCAAGGGGTCGAACAACATCCCAACTCTTGACGTCCAGGAACTCCACTCGATCGAAGTGAGTGGCATGCCCGTGTTGAGTCCGAGCATGAAGTCAGCGCCGGATTGCTCGCGAAGCTGCTGCTCAATCTGCATGTAGCGTTCACTGCTGCTGCGACCCTCAGTGTTTTTCGCCAGCAAACAAGCCGCCTCCCACGCCCGAGCAAAACCCACCTCATCCAGACTCGTGGCCCCGAACAAGCCGCCGAGCACGACGCGGTGCGCGGGGCTCAATTGTTCGATCAGCAGATCTCCGGCAGCCATCCGGCTGAACGCTGCGTTGAGATAGCCGAGTGACTGGGTGTCCGTCGAGGGTGGCAGTTTTACGTCAGGCTGCGCGCGGATTTGGGCACGCTCAATGGGACCAATGAAAAACCTGTAGCGAAAGCGTCTCTTACCGCTCACGTGCTCATTCATCACGTCCACGAATTGACCATGCAGCTCATGGAGCAGTTGCTGCAGGACGGAAGTCAGCAACACCGGTTTACCTTCGACGACAGGCCAGCCGCCATCGAATTCGAGGGTTTGTTCGTTGAGCAATTCCGACAGGTTACCCAAGTAACGCGACGTGAGTTCGCCGGATGTCCATCTCTCTTGCTCAGAGGCAAGCCAGCGCCGCTCTTCGCCGTTTATGGCCCCGTCGGTGCTGAATGCTGCTTCGGTGTAATAGTTGTAGCCCTCTAACAACTTCAGCCGACTGCGAACAGCGAGCGCATGCTCACCCTCGATATGCGCCTCAATGTAGTCAGCGATCCCCTTGGATGAGGCCGGCGAGCCGGTCATAAAGATCGCACTATGGGCATCGACATGAATGCCTTCCTGGTGGTAGCTGAGCAAGGCCTCACGCAACTTCTTCAAGTGCATCTGACGTGCAGGCGTCGGCCAGACTTCCACCTCTTTCTCGTTGATAACGTCGGCCACGACCTTGTTCAGACTATCGTTATCGCCCCAACTGCTAGCGTCTTCAGTCAGTCGGCGCTCAACTTCCAACAGAACATCATAATTGGAACGAATCACCTGCTGGGTCGACTCAATCATTGCGCTGTTCGGCTGCGCCAGAACATGCTCGTTCATTTCCCCGTCACTGGCGGCACCATATGCCGTGCCCATGCGCAATCCATCGTGCGGAGCCGATTGGTCCCGGGGTGCAACAAATATTTTATCGAGCCCTGGCTTGCCACGTGCAAATGCCAGCAGGGGCTCCTGGAGTTCTGTGGGGATGAGTGCCGTCCTGTCAGCATGGTCTGGATGACCCCGGCCGGGCATCAAGCTGTCGTCATAATTGAGCAACAGCTGCAATACACCGATTTTTGCCTCACCAGAGAACTCACTGATATCGACGCCCCCCGGCTTATCGACCAGCGGCGGCAAATACTCCATATCGCTGTAGCGTCCTCCCTCCTTATAAAGAGCCTGCAAACGCACAACATGACTGGCCGCCGCAAAATTGCCACGCATCGCGACTTCACGCTGATAGATATCTCGCAACGGGTGATCCCGGAACTCCAGACCGGCGTCGCGCAGCTGCAGATCCGGTCCAATCAGGGCCAGGTGACTGTCCAGGCAGTCTTGACGAAACGCTTCCAGCGTCGCCCGATCCTCGCCATAGACTCGGACCATCAGATCAATACGCGCCTCATCCGCTCGCCCGGCCCACTGCGGTTGTTGCAGGTAATCCCACATTTGTCGTTTGAGAACCCGGGCACGATGCTCAATCAATTCCGCCAGCCGTGTAGGGTCAGTCTCCTCGGTTGCAGCGGACTCCATCGCATCCGCCTTGGCGCTATCGCGAATCACTCGATTCATCTTGAAAGCCAGCAGCGCATCGCTGTCATACCAGAGATTGAAGCGATAGCCCTCGGCAGCCAGAACCTTGCGCCAGATGTTCATGTAGTCACGCTGAATGTCAGTGACCTTACTGCCACCCACCCTGACAAAATGCATGATTTTGGGAACCGGCTCATGCGCCGGGGACAGCATGGACATTGTCGCGTTGAGCCTTGAGGTTAACTGCTCGAGCGCTTGCAGACTTTGCTTGGCACTATCGCCAGGGGGTGAAGATCGACGTTGAAACAGCGAATTGATCGAGTTATTCAGAAGTGTTGCAGCCGCCAGTTTATCCGCCACTTCTGCGCTTTGATTTACGCCCCTGTAATATTGAAATAACGCCTGATAAACCGGATCTTCCTCAAACTCCGCCAACTCCACCGTCAGCTGATAAAACATCGCCTCTGAAAAAGCATTATCACCAGGCTCTCCAATGCCAACTAAATTGTCACCCATAATATCTTCCTTGAAAGTTAATCGATCCCCCATAAACACAGGCACTGATCAAGGCGGTCGACATCGAAAGATACCCACCACTTTATTGACAAGTTTATTAGCCTATCTTTTTGGACCGAATCGAAACTAACGCACCCAACCAACAAGGACAAATTCGATTGAATTCAGCACATGTACAGCTTCGCGACTCACTCAAAGTCACCCATAACGCTAAACATAACTAGACATTGAATAACGCCCCTATTCAGGGGCGTCTTCATTCAGGAGAGCGGCTTCTCACCGTACCAACGCGGCGTATACACCCAGTCGCCACCCTCGGCACGGGGAAACACGCAGGTGGTGGACGAGCCGATCAAGACCATGGTGCGCATGTCCACCTGATCCGGGGTCAGTGCCCCCAGGGTGGTGGTGCGCAACGTCTGACCCGGACGCCCGATATCACGCCCCAGTACTACCGGCGTTGCAGCGGTTCGGTGTTGGGCGACGATTTCCAGGGCCCGCCCCAGCTGCCAGGGACGCGAACGCGAGATCGGGTTGTAGAACGCCAGCGCCAGATCGGCCTCGGCGGCCAGGTCCAGGCGTTTTTCGATGATCGACCAGGGCTTGAGGTTGTCCGACAGCGACATCACGCAGAAGTCATGGCCCAGTGGCGCACCGGCTTGCGCGGCGGTGGCCAGCGAGGCAGAGACGCCCGGCAAAATTTCCAGCTCGACACGGTGCCAGCTCGGCTCGCTGGACTCGTGCAACGCCTCAAGCACGGCCGCTGCCATGGCGAATACGCCTGGATCACCGGACGACACCACGACCACCGAGCGCCCTTGCGCCGCCAGCTCGAAAGCATGGCGGGCACGCTGCATTTCTTCGCGGTTATCGGTGCAATGCTGCACCTGATCGGCACGGAACGGACCGGCCATGCGCACATAGGTTTCATAGCCGAGGACGTCGGTGGCCCGCGCCAGCTCGGCCTTCACCGCCGGCACCATCAGCTCGGCGGCCCCCGGGCCGAGGCCAATCACCGCAAGACGGCCACGGGCACGACCGACCTGGTTCACCTGCAATGGCTGGGCAGCAATCGCGATGGCAATCACCTCTCCCGACTCGATGACCTTCGCTTCCGGCACCGCAGACCGGGCCAGCGCACCAGCGCTGCTCGCTGCAGCGACAAAACGCAGCGAAACGCCGAGCGCCGACGCCGCTTCGCGCAGGTCCGGGCTGGCCATTTCGTCCTCGGACGCGAGCAGACAGGCCACTGCCTGCACCGCTACGCCTGCCCGTTGCAGTGCCGCGCGAATGTCCTCGGCCCCTGCACCCGCGCTCACCGCCACCGCCACACTCCGTGGGTAAATCAGCAATTCATGACGGTTCGCTTCACGCTCGGCGCTGCCGATGTGAATCGAGCGCTGTGCCTGCGGATCCTCAAGCAATTGCGCCTGATCCAGCCAGGGCGCAACGCCTTCGATGCGCACGCTGTGGCCGGCTAGCAGGTCGGAAACGAAACGCTTGCCCTGCTCCAGATCAGCCAGGGCATAACCGCTGGGCGGATTGAGCAGGCAGGTGCCGAAGCGCAGCTCGCCACTGGTGGTAATGGCTGGCGCGACTTCAAGGGCGGCGGCAATCTCCCGCGCCATGTCATTCACCCCACCGAGGCCACCGAGCAGCGGCACCACAGCGCTGCCGTCTTCGGCCACCGCCAGCACCGGCGGTTCGGCGCCCTTTTCCAGCAACAGCGGGGCCAGGGTGCGGATGACGATACCCGCCGCGCACAGCGCAATGATCGGTGTGTCGTGCTGGTACAGCTTGCGCAGGGTGCTACCGAACTCCAGATAAGTGCTGTCGGCGCCTTCGACCCGAGCCGCGAGGCCGTGGATCTGCGCAGCAGGATAGAGCTGCTGAATGCGGCGCGCGGTGGCCAGGCTGCCCTGGCCGAGGATGACAATGGCCGGCGTGGAATCAGTCATCAGCCTTGCCACCTTTCGCCGGGAACGATGATCAACGAGAAGTACGGCGACGACATTGGTTCGACCTGATCCAGCGGCACGATCTTCTGGTTGGCCATGGTCGCGCGCTCGACGTACAGCGCACGGTCGGCCAGGCCCAGCTCTACCAGGACCTCACGGACTTTTGGCAAGTTGCGCCCCAGCTTCATGATCACCGCCGCATCGGCATCGGCCAGGCGCCGCTTGAGTTCCTCATGCGGCAACACCCCGGACAGCACCGACAGGCTCTGATTGCGATACACCAGCGGCGCCCCCAGCACCGAAGCGCCACCGAGCATCGAGCAGACACCCGGCACCACCTGCGCCTCGTAGCGCTGGGCCAGGCGATCATGCAGGTACATGTAGGAGCCGTAGAAGAACGGGTCACCCTCGCAGATCACCGCCACGTCGCGTCCGGCGTCCAGATGCTCGGCCAGTTGCTCGGCGGCGCCATCGTAGAAGTCGCTGATCACTTGTTCGTAAGACAACGGCGGTGCCAGCGTCTCGGTGGTCACCGGATACACCAACGGCAGCAGGTTCTGCGCGTCCTGCAGATGGGCCTCGATGATGCCGAAGGCATTGCCCTTCTTGCCCTTGGCCACGAAGTAGGCCACCACCGGCGACTCACGCAGCAAACGCAAGGCCTTGACGGTAATCAGTTCGGGATCACCGGGGCCGACGCCAAGGCCGATCAAACGTCCGGGTTGCTGCATCATTCAATCTCCGTGGCGAGGGCATTGACCGCTGCGGCAGCCATGGCGCTGCCGCCCAGCCGACCTTGCATGATCACAAATGGCACGCCCCGGCTGTCCGCCGCGAGCATGGCCTTGGATTCGGCGGCACCGACAAAGCCCACCGGAAAGCCGAGGATCAAGGCCGGTTTGGGGGCGCCGGCATCGAGCATTTCCAGCAGGTAAAACAACGCGGTCGGGGCATTGCCGATCACCACCACGCTGCCTTCCAGGTGCGGACGCCACAGCTCAAGCGCCGCTGCGGAACGGGTATTGCCCAATTCGCGGGCCAAATCCGGCACGCTGTCGTCGCGCAGGGTGCAGATCACCGGGTTGTTGGCCGGCAGGCGCGCGCGGGTCACGCCTTCGCTGACCATGCGCGCGTCGCACAGGATCGGTGCACCCGCGGCCAGCGCAGCGCGCCCGGCCTTGCCCGCACCTTCGGAAAACTGCAGACCGTCGATGGCTTCGACCATGCCGCAGGCATGGATCACCCGCACCGCGAGTTTTTCCAGGTCGGCCGGGATCCGGTCCAGGTTCGCCTCGGCGCGAATGATCGCGAAGGAGTTGCGATAGATCTCCTGACCGTCGCGGATGTAATCAAGCATCAAGGGGGCTCCGTGAGCGGGCGTCGAGCAAGGCGCCGACCGCGTCGATAGTAAGGTTGCGTGCGTGCAGGGCGCCGAAACCCGGCTGCCGCGCATCGCGAAAATAAAGGTCGTAATGACCGGCGCCCACCGCCAGCAAGGTGACGGGCGCCGTATGTGCCGAGGCGCAGGAACGCGGGCAACCGGACAGGTGCACGTGCCGTTCGATGTCGGGACGTTGCAGCAGCGTGGCCAGTTGCACGGCGTCACGCTTGGTGTCGGCCAGGCCTTTGGCGCAGCCGGCCGAACCGGTGCAGGCGAGCATATGGGCCAGGGGTTGTGCAGCATCCAGGACAAATCCGAGGTCCTGCAGTTGCTGACTCAGCATCGGCGCATCCTGGACGCGAATGTTCGGCAGCAGCAGGCTCTGCCATGGGGTCAGGCGCAGGCTGGCGTCTCCGAAAGCCTCGCTCAGGCGCGCTGCGCCCTTGAGCATCGCAGGGTTGAGGCGCCCCAGCGGCGGCACCGCGCCGACATGCACCAGGCTCGCCTCGCGTTGCGCATGCGTGCCGATGTGCCGATGGGGCTCGGCCGGCGCACGCTGCCATTGATCGAGGGGATGCACCGCGACGTGCTCGGCTAAAGACTGCAGCAACGACTCTGCGGAACACTCCGTCAGCAAATGGCGCATGCGGGTCTGCTCCGGTCGCGCACGCTCAAGGAACAGCTCCAGTACCGCGATCACCAGGGCATGGCCGTCTTCGACGCGCACGGCAGCCAGCGGTATGTCTGTCGGGCAACCCGCCAGACCAAATGCCAGCATGCCTTCCCCCTCACGCTCGACGGCGCTCAACCAGAGGTCATGGTGGTGCTCAAGCATCGCCAGCGCCTCACCGCCATCCAGTTGCACAGCGAACTTGGCCGACAGGTCGTGAAACACCGGGTTGTCTTGCAGGCTGGCAAGAATCCGCGCCGCCAATGGCCGGGTGTCCAACACGCTGTGCGGATCTATCCCCGCCGTCGGGCTGAGCATCAGGTTGCGCACATCGTCACCGGCCATCGAACGCGGCCCCAGGCCGGCGGCCAGCAGGCTGTCGATCAAGCACTGGGACTCGCCGCCAACCCCGCGAATCTGCAAGTTGCCGCGATTGGTCGCCTCGATCACACCGCCGGCAAACCGCTCGGCAGCCTCGGCCACCGCGATCGCCTGGACCGCCGTGATCGTCCCGCCGTTGAGCTTGATCCGGCAGATCCCGCCATCCAGTGCCTGGACGATACGCAGCAACCCCGGGCAGGCCGAGGGGCGTAAGGTGGTGTGCTGCTGAGGCTCGTTCAAAGGGGGCGACCGGCTGTGAGGTTGAAGCGCTTCGCAGGCGAAGGCGCGGTATTATGCCTGCTTTGTCCGACAGCATGAAAAGCCTGCCTGTCGGATCCTGCCTGTTTGAGGAATTTAGATGACCCCCTGGCTGACAGTCGTAGGCATCGGTGAAGACGGCTTCAAGGGGCTGGGCAAGCTCGCCCGCCGCGCGCTGCTGGGTGCCACGCGGATAGTCGGCGGCCAGCGCCAGCTCGATCTATTGCCGGCGTGCATTCGTGGCGAGCGCCAACTCTGGCCCAGTCCGTTCTCTCTGGAGCCGCTATTGGCGCGGCGCGGCGAGCCAGTCTGCGTGCTGGCCAGCGGTGACCCGATGTTTTTTGGCGTCGGTGCCAGCCTGGCGCGGCAGATCCCCGGCGACGAAATGCTGGTTCTCCCCGCCCCTTCATCCTGCGCCCTGGCGGCGGCGCGCATGGGCTGGCCGCTGCAGGACACGGTCACGGTATCGCTGGTAGCCCGGCCTGTGGCGGCAATCAATGCGCAACTTTTCAGCGGCGTGCGCCTGTTGGTCCTGAGCAACGACCGCCACAGCCCGGCGGCGGTGGCTGCCCTGTTGCGCGAGCGCGGTTTCGGCCCGAGCCGTCTGACGGTGCTGGAACACTTGGGCGGTGAGGCCGAGCGACGTATCGAAGGTATCGCCAGCGATTGGACCGACCCGGCGCTGGCCGACTTGAACCTGATCGCCATCGAGTGCCTTGCCGAACCCGCCACGCCACGCCTGTCGCGCCTGGCCGGTTTGCCGGACTCGGCGTTCCAGCACGACGGTCAATTGACCAAGCGCGATGTGCGCGCAGTGACCCTGGCGCGCCTGGCGCCGACGCCCGGCGAACTGCTGTGGGATGTCGGCGCCGGTTCCGGCTCGATCGGCATCGAGTGGATGCGCGCCCACCCCAGTTGCCGCGCCCTGGCCATTGAAACCGATGCCGGCCGCCAAGCACTGATCGAACGCAACCGCGACACCCTCGGCGTGCCCGGGCTGCAACTGATTCGCGGTAGCGCACCTGCTGCGTTGGCCGGGCTCGAGCGGCCGGACGCGATTTTCATCGGCGGCGGCGTGACCCGCGACGGCGTGCTGCAAACCTGCTGGGAACAGCTCAAGCCCGGTGGCCGCCTGGTTGCCAATGCCGTC
Organism: Pseudomonas fluorescens; assembly: GCF_019212185.1. Taxonomy (NCBI): domain Bacteria; kingdom Pseudomonadati; phylum Pseudomonadota; class Gammaproteobacteria; order Pseudomonadales; family Pseudomonadaceae; genus Pseudomonas; species Pseudomonas fluorescens. Next base: position 824,751 of record NZ_CP078138.1, on the reverse strand, counting down.
ACCCTGCAAAGCGAAATGACCCTGATGGCCTGGCGCGAGCGCCACGGCGGTGAGCTGACACGGATTCATATCGCCCAGGCGCAGCCTCTGGGCGAGTTCGACACCTGGCGCCAGGCGCTGCCGATTACCCTGCTCGATCTGGTCAAACCTCTCGATGCGTGACGAAACCGCCGAACAACCCGCGCCCTTGCGCAGCGGCCTGACCACCGGCAGCTGTGCCACCGCCACCAGCCTCGCTGCAGCACGCTTGCTGCTCGGCGGAGTGAGCAGTGATGCGGTGCAGATCACGCTGCCCAAGGGCAAGCAGGTGACGATGCGCCTGGAGTTCTGCCGCCTGACGCCAGCCGGCGCAGAAGCCGGCACACTCAAGGATGCCGGGGACGACCCGGACGTGACCCACGGCGCCCTGCTGTACAGCCAAGTCCGGCTGCTGGCCGCACCGGGCATTCGTTTCGTGGCCGGTGGCGGGGTCGGAACAGTCACTCGCCCCGGGCTGGTGCTGGCCGTCGGCGAGCCGGCAATCAACCCGGTTCCACGCAAGATGATCAGCGATCACCTGTCGGCGCTGGCCCTGGAGCTTGGCTATCAGGGTGGTTTCGAGGTCACGGTGAATGTTCGCGATGGCGAGGCCCTGGCGCTGAAAACCATGAACCCACGCCTGGGCATCCTCGGTGGGCTGTCGATCCTCGGCACCAGCGGCATCGTCCGACCATTTTCCTGCGCGGCCTACATCGCCTCGATCCACCAGGGCATCGACGTCGCCAAGACCAACGGTTACCTGCATATCGCCGCGTGCACCGGCAATGCCAGCGAGGACACCATGCGCCGGGTCTACAACCTGCCGGAAATCGCCCTGATCGAAATGGGCGACTTTGTCGGCGCGGTACTCAAGCACCTGCGCAAAGTGCCTGTGGACAAACTCAGCCTGTGCGGCGGTTTCGGCAAGATCAGCAAACTCGCTGCCGGGCATATGGATTTGCACAGCCGACATTCAAGCATCGACCTGCCGCAACTGGCGCAATGGGCGCTGGAGTGCGGCGCCGAAGAGGGCCTGGCGCAAGAGATTCGCGAGGCCAATACCAGTCAGCAGGCCCTGGCCATGGCCAGCGCCGCCGGGATCGCCCTCGGTGATGCGGTGTGCCAGCACGCCCTGGATTTCGCCCGCAGCGTGGTCCCGGCCCAGGTTCAGGTCGAGGTGTTTGCCATCGACCGCCAGGGCGGGATTGTCGGGCATGCCGGAGTCCTGCAATGAAGCGCCTGTTGCTGCTCGGCGGCGTCACCGAGGCCCTGGCCATTGCCCGCACGCTGGAGGCGCCGCATATCTACAGCCTGGCCGGGGTCGGCCGCGTGCCCACCGACCTGAAGTGCCAGGTACGGGTTGGCGGCTATGGCGGCGCCCAAGGCCTGGCCCGGTTCATTGAGGAACAGGGCATCGACCTGCTGCTCGACGCCACGCATCCCTACGCGGCGCAAATCAGCCAGAACGCGGTCACCGCCGCGCAACACAGTGGCATCCCGTGTTGGGCGCTGCGCCGCCCGGCGTGGCAAGCCCAGGCCGGTGACGACTGGCGCGAAGTCGCTGACTGGGCCGAGCTGACCGACGCCCTGCAGCCGTTCAAGCGTCCGTTGTTCACCCTCGGTCGCGAGCCACTGCAGCACCTCGACGACATTCCCGCCGAGCAGTTCTGGACCCTGCGCGCGCTGGAGGTCTACCCCGGCAACCCGCGCTGCGAGATCATCGGCGCCCGCGGCCCTTTCCACCTGGAAGACGAGCGCGCCCTGTTCGAGCGTCGCCGCATCGATGTGCTGATCAGCAAGAACAGCGGCAGCAGCGCCACCGAGCCCAAACTGGAAGTGGCCCGTGAACGCGAGGTGCCGGTGCTGATTCTCAAGCGTCCGGTACTGCCGGAGGTTGATCGGGCGTTTGCCAGCGTGGGCGAGGTGTTGAAGGCGCTGGCAGATCATCGCTGACGGCAGGTCAAAAAACGGAAAACTCTTACAGGCCCTTCGGCGCGCATCGCATAGCAAGACTCAATCGCCCGCACTACAGTCCCCCACCCTGCACAAAGCGCCGGGCAGTAGTGGCAATCTGGAATTTACGACTATCATCAAGGTCATGAAGGCCCTTGGCCTCAAGCTTCACGTTGACCGCCGTGCAAGGGTGCTGCGACACCACACCGCACAGCGGTTTTTTACTTATCCACCCCAATCAGGCTAAATACGCCGCCTGATGACCCCATAACCGGATGTGACCATGTCCCGACAACGGCTAGCATTTGCCTGGATCGCCTGCTTCGCAGTGCTGTTCAACATGCTCGCCATGCCGATGTCCGGTGCAATGGCCAAGGCCAGCAGTCAGTCACCGACCGAGCAATTGTTGTGGGGCAGTTTCTGCTCGTCTACGGGTACGCGGATGGTCGCGATCTCCCTCGGCAGCCTTGAACAAAAAACACCGTCGAACGAGCAGCACTCCAACATGCAGCACTGCTGGTGCTGCTCCGGCTCCGCGCCGCTGGTGGCGCTGCCCGGCCATTCACCGCAACTGTACTTTGCCCACTTCGAATCCAACCGAAGCTTGCCGGCATCGACGCTTGATACACTGACGCCCCGCCAGCAATGGCCGAGCCTCAACCCCCGCGCCTCTCCCGTCGCCTGATTCGATTCGCACCCTTACTGCGTTTTAAATCGTTCAGGAGAACTGCCATGTTGAAACCATCCCTGGTGAAGCAAGCCCTGCTGCTCGCCGCCCTGCTGCTGCCTGCCTGTTTTGCCAATGCCCACGAGTACAAACTCGCCGAACTCGAGATCGCCCATCCGTGGTCGCAAGAGTTGCCACCCAATGCCCCCACCGTGGCGGCCTATTTCGTCATTCACAACAACGGCAAAAGCGCCGATCAACTGGAAAGCGTCAGCTCGCCGATTGCCGGTCTGGCCCAGTTACACGAGCACGTGATGACAGAAAACCTGATGAAAATGCAGCAGGTCGCCAACGTGGAAATCCCCGCTGGCGGCAAAGTCACCTTCGCCCCGATGGCCTACCACGTAATGCTCCTGGAGCTGAAAGATCGCAGCCTGCTGACGGATGGCAAGCGCTTCCCGCTGACACTACACTTCAAGCATTCAGGCGATGTGACGGTCGAGGTTGCGGTGCAAAAGCAACCGCCCGCCGGCAACGACGCCCACCAGCACGCTCAGTAACCACAGGCTGAACCGTCCGTGAACATGCGGCGCTCACCCGGCCACAGGCGCACCCCGCCACGCCAGACCTCGATGACGGTCGCGCGTGGTAGTTGGGTCAGCCTGTTCGCCATGCTGATGATTTTTATCGGTCCGCTGATTTCTCAGTCGATGCCGATGGATCAGCGCGCGCCGATGTCCATGAGCATGTCGATGGACATGCACGCGGACATGGACATGCCGTCCGATGCCCACGCCGGACACGACACCCAAGCCTCTGCCGAGCACTGCCCCCCGCAAGCCGAACACCACGCCATCTGGGAAAAGTGCGGCTACTGCAGCCTGCTGTTCAGTTGTCCTGCACTGCCGGGCAGCCAAGTGCTGGCGATCTTTGATTCGCCGCTGGTCCACACCTTCCTCAGCCTCTCGCCGCGCCAGGGCCATGCCCGGCAAACGGTATTCCCCGGCGCTCGCACCCGCGCCCCGCCCATCGTCACGTAGACACCCACGCCACCACTGACACGGCCACCTGTTGCGCATCACCGCCACGGGCTGCGGGTCGTGTGTTTACGACTGATTGATGGAACCTTCAATGTCCAGGTTTTCTGCTGACTCACGGCTGAGCGACGCTCAGCTTTCCCTCAAGCCGGATGCTGCACGCATTCGCCTCAAACACGCCCTCGCGGTGTTCTGCGGCGCGCTGCTGGCGCCCATGGCCCATGCCGGCGAAACCGCGGCCGAGCATGCCCGACACAGCGAAGAGCTGAGCCCGACGGTGATCACCGGCATCGCTCCCAGCTCGCCACTGACCGTCGTCACCAACCCCAAGGACCCGCGCCAACCAGTGCCGGCCAGCGACGGTGGCGACTACCTGAAAACCATTCCCGGCTTTGCCCTGGTGCGCAATGGCGGCACCAATGGCGACCCGGTGCTGCGCGGCATGTTTGGCTCGCGGCTGAACATCCTGACCAATGGCAGCATGCTGCTGGGCGCCTGCCCCGGGCGGATGGATGCGCCGACCTCGTACATTTCACCGGAAACTTACGACACCCTGACCGTGATCAAGGGCCCGCAAACCGTGCTCTGGGGCCCCGGTGCCTCGGCCGGCACCATCCTGTTCGACCGTGAGCCGGAACAGTTCGGCGAACTCGGCAGCCGGATCAACGCCAGCGTGCTGGGCGGCTCCAGCGGGCGCTTCGACAAGGTCGTGGACGCTGCCGCCGGCGGTCCGCAGGGCTACGTGCGGGTGATCGGCAACACCGCACACTCCGACGACTACAAGGACGGCAACAACGACACCGTGCCGTCGCGCTACGACAAGTGGAACGGTGACGTGGCGCTGGGCTGGACGCCGAACGCCGACACCTTGCTCGAATTGACCGCCGGCAAGGGCGACGGCGAAGCACGTTATGCCGGACGCGGCATGGACGGTTCGCAGTTCAAACGCGAGAGCCTGGGTCTGCGTTTCCAGCAGTCGAACATCAGCGACGTGCTGGAGCAAATCGAGGCGCAGGTCTACTACAACTACGCCGACCACGTCATGGACAACTACACCCTGCGCACGCCGTCCGGCACCGGAATGATGGCCGGCCCCATGGCCTCCAACGTCGACCGCCGCACCCTCGGCGCCCGCGTCAAGGCCACCTGGCGCTGGGCCGATCTGCAATTGATCAGCGGTCTCGATGCGCAGACCAACGAACATCGCCAGCGCAGCGCCATGGGCATCGACACCTACAAGGACCTGCCCTACACCAAGGACGCCGACTTCCATAACTACGGGGTGTTCGGCGAGCTGACCTGGTACGCCGCCGAGCGTGATCGGCTGATCAGTGGCGCGCGCCTGGACCGCGCCTCGGCCAAGGATTTCCGCCAGAGTATCGGCTCCGGGATGATGAGCATGCCCAACCCGACCGCCGACGATACCCGCGCCGACACCCTGCCCAGCGGTTTCATCCGCTACGAGCATGATCTGGCGGACAGCCCGACCACGCTCTACGCCGGCCTCGGTCATGCCGAGCGCTTCCCGGATTACTGGGAGCTGTTCTCGCCGAACTCGGGGCCGGTGGGCTCGTTGAATGCGTTCGACTCGATCAAGCCGGAGAAAACCACGCAACTGGACATCGGCCTGCAGTACAAAAGCCGCGACCTCGAAGCCTGGGTCTCGGCTTATGCCGGCACCGTGCATGACTACATCCTGTTCGACTACACCCCGACTGCCATGGGCACCAGCTCGCGCGCCGAAAACATCAATGCGCGAATCATGGGCGGTGAACTCGGTGCGGCTTACAACCTGACCAGCAACTGGAAAGCCGACGCCACCCTGGCCTACGCCTGGGGCAAGGACACCACCCACGACACCGCACTGCCACAGATGCCGCCGCTGGACGCGCGCTTCGGCCTGACCTACAGCCAGGACACCTGGAGTGCCGGGGCCTTGTGGCGGGTAGTCGCGCCGCAAAACCGTATCGATCAGAACAAGGGCAACGTGGTGGGCAAGGACTATGACAAGAGTCCGGGCTTCGCGGTGTTCTCCCTCAATGGCGCTTACCGCATCGACCAGCACTGGAAGGTCAGCAGCGGTATCGACAACCTGTTCGGCAAGGACTACGCCGAACATCTGAACCTGGCCGGGAATGCCGGGTTCGGCTACCCGGCCAGCGATCCACAAGCGATCAATGAACCGGGGCGCACCTTCTGGACCAAGGTGGATATGAGCTTCTAAAGGCTTCGCCGGCACCTGCGGACAATCCCGTTCGCAGGCGCCGGGTAACTCGCGAACCGACACAACAACATAAAAGATGCATAGCCGAGCGGAGTGCTAATGATGAGCCAACCTAAAGTGTCCTTCTACAACCTGGCCTGGCGCTGGCATTTTTATGCCGGGCTGTTCGTTGCCCCTTTCATGGTGATGCTGGCTTTGACCGGCACCCTCTACCTGTTCAAGCCGCAACTCGATCCGCTGATGTACGGCAACCTGATGAATGTACCGGCCGGCCATCACAGCCTCAGCGCCGACGACATGCTCAGCCGGGTGCAAGCGGCTTACCCGAAAGGTCAGGTCACCCAGTACCTGCCTGCCGTCGACGCCGAGCGCAGCGCGCAGTTTGTGGTCAAGACCGCGGACAGTGAACTCAATGTGTTCGTCGATCCGTACCGGGGCGAGATCCTTGGCGATCAGGACGCCAAGTACAACCTGCAGGCCATCGCCCGGGCGATTCACGGCGAGCTGATGATTGGCACCGTCGGTGACCGGCTGGTGGAAATGGCCGCCGGCTGGGGCGTGGTGCTGGTGGTTTCCGGCGTCTACCTCTGGTGGCCACGGGGCAAGGGCGGCGCGGGTATTTTGTGGCCGCGCCTGAGCAGTCGTGGCCGGGTGCTGTGGCGTGACCTGCATGCCGTCACCGGGTTCTGGGGCGCGACGCTGTTGCTGGTGATGCTGCTCAGCGGCATGACCTGGACCGGTTTCTGGGGCAAGACTTACTCAGAGGTCTGGAACAAATTTCCGGCCGCCATGTGGGACAACGTGCCGACCTCCGATGAGCAAGCCCGCGACCTCAATACCGCCGCTCGCCAGACCGTGCCCTGGGCCGTGGAAAATACGCCGATGCCGATGTCCGGTGATCATGCCGAACACATGGCTCACAACAACGCCAGCCATGCACCGGCGGCACCCACCGTCAGCCTGCAGGACGTCCAGGCGATTGCCGTGCAACGCCAGGTCGAGCCGGGCTACAGCATCACCTTCCCGACAACGGCCAGCGGCGTATTCACCATCGCCGTGTTCGCCGACGATCCGCGCAACGATGCGACCCTGCACATTGACCAGTACAGCGGCAAGGTGCTGGCCGACGTGCGCTGGGAACATTACGGCCCGGTGGCCCGCGCCACGGAAATGGGCGTGATGCTGCATGAAGGCAAGATGTTCGGCCTGGTCAATCAACTCATTGTGTTGCTGATTTGCCTGATGATCCTGCTCAGCGCCGTCAGCGGCGTGGTGATCTGGTGGAAGCGCCGCCCACAAGGCAAGTTCGGCGTACCGCCGCTGCGGCATGACCTGCCCACCTGGAAAACCGGTGTGTTCATCATGCTTGCACTGGCCGTGGCCTTCCCGCTGGTGGGCGCTTCGCTGGTGGTGGTGTGGGTACTGGATCGGATGCTGCAGGCTTGGGGCAATCGACGAGTCGAGTCGGCTTCCTCTTCATCCTGAGCCGCCGAAAAATCTGCAATGGCCGGCGCTGGAAGAAGCCCGGCCATGCAACTTGTAAACTTTAATGAGGTAGAAAAATCTTGTCGCGAGCTTGCTCTCGACACTCTTTAATTCAACTTAATAACCTGCGATCGCAAACATTGACCCCCATCTTTCCTAAAAAAAGGAGGTCAACTTGATAAAGAAGATCGCAGCCTCCCTTGCATTCATTTCACTCCCCGCCCCTACCGACAACTCGCTTTACAACGGTTTTGCCGCCGGCAAGGACAATGCCCTGGCGGTTTACTTCTCTCATACCGATCCCTCGCTGAAAGCTACGGCGTAGGTATCGCCATCGTTGAAACGACGGCCGACGGCAACGTTTCCTTCAGCAAGTTCTATTACGGCCCGGAGTATGAAGGCGGCGGCCATGGCATGGAGACCTGCATCAAACAATAACCCTGCCGACCGTCGGGCGCCTTTGATCGCGCGCTCTACAACCGCCAAGCACCAATGCCGCGCACACCCGCGCACGCGGCCCCGCGAAAGCCCCATCTCGGTGCGCCGCGCGCCCTCCCTCTCGCTTCAAAGCGACATTTCCCGGTCTTTTCGCGACCGGGCACAACCCTTGCTAAAGCCCCTTCAGTAGTCCGCATCTGCCAACCCAGAAAAATTCAAAATGTTCATGGAGATCGCACAATGAAGCGTCGCAGCTTGCTCAAGGCTTTCACACTATCGGCATCGATTGCCGCGATGGGCATGACCTGGACTGTCCAGGCCGCCGAGACCATCAAGGTTGGCATCCTGCACTCGTTGTCCGGGACCATGGCGATCTCCGAAACCTCGCTCAAGGACATGGCCTTGATGACCATCGACGAGATCAATGCCAAGGGTGGGGTCAACGGCAAGATGCTCGAACCGGTGGTGGTCGACCCGGCCTCCAACTGGCCGCTGTTCGCCGAAAAGGGCCGGCAGTTGCTGACGCAGGACAAGGTCGCCGTGGTCTTCGGTTGCTGGACCTCGGTGTCGCGTAAATCGGTGTTGCCGGTGTTCGAAGAGCTCAACGGCCTGCTGTTCTACCCTGTGCAGTACGAAGGCGAAGAAATGTCGCCGAACGTCTTCTACACCGGCGCCGCGCCGAACCAGCAAGCGATTCCTGCGGTGGAATACCTGATGAGCGAGGAAGGCGGCAGTGCCAAGCGCTACTTCCTGCTGGGCACCGACTACGTCTACCCGCGCACCACCAACAAAATCCTGCGCGCGTTCCTGCACAGCAAAGGCGTCGCCGACAAAGACATCGAAGAGGTCTACACCCCGTTCGGTCACAGCGATTACCAAACCATTGTCGCCAGCATCAAGAAGTTCTCGGCCGGCGGCAAAACCGCAGTCATTTCCACGGTCAACGGCGACTCCAACGTGCCGTTCTATAAAGAGTTGGCCAACCAGGGCCTGAAGGCCACCGACGTACCGGTGGTGGCCTTCTCGGTGGGCGAAGAAGAACTGCGCGGTATCGACACCAAGCCGCTGGTGGGCAACCTCGCGGCGTGGAACTACTTCGAATCAGTGGATAACCCGGTGAACCAGAAGTTCGTCGCCGACTGGAAAGCCTACGCCAAGAAACACAACCTGCCGGGGGCCGATAAAGCGGTGACCAACGACCCGATGGAAGCTACCTATGTCGGCATCCACATGTGGGCGCAGGCCGCAGAGAAAGCCAAGTCCACCGATGTCGACAAGGTTCGCGAGGCCCTCGCCGGCCAGACCTTCGCCGCCCCGTCGGGCTACACCCTGACCATGGACAAGACCAACCACCACCTGCACAAGCCGGTGATGATCGGCGAGATCCAGGCCGATGGGCAGTTCAACGTGGTCTGGCAGACCGAAGGTCCAGTACGCGCCGAGCCGTGGAGCCCGTTCATCGCCGGCAATGACAAGAAGCCGGATTATGCGGTGAAGAGTAACTGAAGCCACTGGGTGTCGGCCCCTCAGGCCGACATACACCTACTGTAGGAGCGAGCCTGCTCGCGATGAGGGCCTGACAGGCGACTTGATGGTGAATGTCAGGTCCCCTTCGCCGGCAAGCCGGCTCCTACAAGGTCCGCGCATGACCAGGACATTTGAAATGCCCACTGCCCTCTACCGATTCATTCTCGCCATCGCCCTGTTATTGCCGATGGCCGCCCACGCCGGCGACGCCGAAGACTTCGCCGCCGCCAATCCCGCGCAGCAAGCCAAACTGCTTGAAGCCTGGGCCGCACAGCCCGACCCGGCGCGCATCGAACTGATCGAAGGCTTGCAGCGCGGCGAGATGAGCATCGATGGCCAGCCGAAAACCCTGCGCCTGAACAATCGCCTGCGGGGTCTGATCGACACTGCCTTGGCCAGTCATCAACTGCTCGCGGCGGACGCACAATTGCGTCTTGGCGCTGCGCAGCAACTGCAGAAGAGCGCCAAACCGGCGCAGTTGCCGTTCCTCGATCAACGTCTGGCCGCCGAGCAGGACGAAGGCGTTCACGCCGCCCTGAGCCTGGCCCTGGCCAACCTGCAACTGGTCGACAGTAATCCGGCAGTGCGCCTGGCTGCCGTGCGCCTGCTCGGTGAAACCGGCGACCCACTGGCCCGCACGCGCCTCGAAGGCCTGCTGGAACCAGGCGTCGAAAGCGATGCCGGGGTGCTCACCGCCGCGCAGACCAGCCTCGGCCAGGTCAAGCGCAAGCTGCTGGTAGGTGAGTTGCTCGGCCAGGCTTTCAGCGGCATGTCCCTGGGGTCGATTCTGCTGCTGGCAGCCCTCGGTCTGGCCATCACTTTCGGCTTGCTGGGGGTGATCAACATGGCCCATGGCGAGATGCTGATGCTCGGCGCCTACTCCACTTATGTGGTGCAGTTGTTGCTGCAACGCTTCGCCCCCAACGCCATCGAGTTCTATCCCCTGCTCGCCCTGCCGGTGGCCTTCTGCGTGACGGCCGGGATCGGCATGGCCCTGGAACGCACAGTGATTCGCCACCTCTACGGCCGGCCTCTGGAAACGCTGCTCGCCACCTGGGGCATTAGCCTGATGCTGATCCAGTTGGTGCGCCTGCTGTTCGGCGCGCAGAACGTCGAGGTGGCCAACCCGGCCTGGTTGTCGGGTGGAGTGCAGGTGCTGCCCAACCTGGTGTTGCCGTACAACCGCATCGTGATCATCGGCTTTGCCCTGTTCGTGGTGGTGCTGACCTGGTTGCTGTTGAACAAGACCCGTCTCGGCCTGAATGTGCGCGCGGTGACGCAGAACCGCAACATGGCCGCCTGCTGCGGCGTGCCCACCGGGCGCGTGGACATGCTCGCCTTCGGCCTCGGTTCGGGAATCGCCGGCCTCGGTGGCGTGGCGCTGAGTCAGATCGGCAACGTCGGCCCCGACCTCGGCCAGAGCTACATCATCGATTCTTTCCTGGTAGTGGTGCTCGGTGGCGTCGGACAACTGGCCGGTAGCGTGTTCGCCGCCTTTGGCCTGGGGATCGCCAACAAAATCCTCGAGCCGCAGATCGGTGCGGTGCTGGGCAAGATCCTGATCCTCGCGCTGATCATTCTGTTCATCCAGAAACGCCCGCAAGGCCTCTTCGCACTCAAAGGACGGGTAATCGACTGATGAACCAGCCCCTGCTCATTACCGCCACGCAAAAAGCCGGACCACGGCTGACGATCGCCACGGGCATCGTGGTGCTCGCCCTGCTGCTGAGCTTGCCGCTGCTGTCGCTGTTGCCGGCCGACAGTGCGCTGCACGTCTCGGCCTACACCCTGACTCTGGTCGGCAAGATTCTCTGCTACGCGATTGTCGCCCTGGCCTTGGACCTGGTCTGGGGTTATGCCGGTCTGCTGTCCCTCGGCCACGGCCTGTTCTTCGCCCTCGGCGGCTATGCCATGGGCATGTACCTGATGCGCCAGGCCGCCGGCGATGGCTTGCCGGCGTTCATGACCTTCCTGTCCTGGACCGAGCTGCCCTGGTATTGGGCCGGCACCAGCAGCTTTCTCTGGGCCCTGTGCCTGGTGGTGCTGGCACCGGGTCTACTGGCGCTGGTGTTCGGGTTCTTTGCCTTCCGTTCACGGATCAAGGGCGTGTATTTCTCGATCATGACCCAGGCCCTGACCTTCGCCGGCATGCTCCTTTTCTTCCGCAACGAGACCGGGTTTGGCGGCAACAACGGTTTCACCAATTTCCGCAGCATCCTCGGTTTCGGCATCACCGAACCCGGCACCCGTGCCGTGCTGTTTCTCGCCACGGTGCTGCTGCTGGTGGGCAGCCTGTTCATCGGTTGGCGCCTGGCTCGCAGCAAGTTCGGCCGGGTGCTCACCGCGCTGCGCGATGCGGAAAACCGCTTGATGTTTTGCGGTTACGATCCACGCGGCTTCAAGCTGTTCGTCTGGGTCCTGAGCGCGGTGTTGTGTGGCCTGGCCGGCGCGCTGTACGTACCGCAGGTGGGCATCATCAACCCCAGTGAAATGTCGCCGACCAACTCGATCGAGGCGGCGGTGTGGGTCGCCTTGGGCGGTCGCGGCACGCTGATCGGCCCGCTGCTGGGCGCCGGCGTGGTGAACGGCATGAAGAGCTGGTTCACCGTGGCCTTCCCCGAATACTGGCTGTTCTTCCTTGGCGCCCTGTTCATCGTGGTGACCCTGTACCTGCCCAAAGGCGTGATTGGCCTGATGAAAAAAAGAGGTGAGCAATGAGAGTCACCGCGACCGCCGAGTTCATGCTCGAACCCATCCTCGAACCGAACAAGGATGCCGGCAGCAGCCGCGACGCCATCGGCCTCGGCCAGCGCACCGAAAAAGGCCTGAATACCCGCCACGGCACCATCCTCACGCTGGAGGACATCAGCGTCAGCTTCGATGGTTTCAAGGCCCTGAATAACCTCAACCTGTACATCGGTGTTGGCGAATTGCGCTGCATCATCGGTCCCAATGGCGCGGGAAAAACCACTTTGATGGACGTGATTACCGGCAAGACCCGGCCCACTCACGGCAAGGCCTGGTTCGGTGAAACCCTGGACCTGACCCAGATGAGCGAAGTGCAAATCGCCCAGGCCGGGATAGGTCGCAAGTTTCAGAAGCCGACGGTGTTCGAAGCCCTGAGCGTGTTCGAGAATCTCGAGCTGGCGCAGAAGACTGACAAGTCGGTGTGGGCCAGCCTGCGGGCGCGGCTCAGCGGCGAACAGAAAGATCGCATCGACGAAGTGCTCGACACCATCCGCCTGACTGCGTCGGCTCAGCGCCAGGCAGGCCTGCTGTCCCACGGCCAGAAGCAGTTCCTGGAAATCGGCATGCTGCTGATGCAGGACCCGCAACTGTTGCTGCTCGACGAACCGGTGGCCGGCATGACCGACGCCGAGACCGAGTTCACCGCCGAACTGTTCAAGCGCCTGGCCGGCAAGCATTCGCTGATGGTGGTGGAGCACGACATGGGCTTCGTCGGCTCGATTGCCGACCACGTCACCGTGTTGCACCAGGGCAGTGTGCTGGCCGAGGGCTCGCTGGCGCAGGTGCAGGATGATGAGCGGGTGATTGAGGTTTATCTGGGCCGATAAATCGATCTGTAGGAGGAGAATTTGAACATGCTGCAAATCGAAAAACTGCACCAATACTATGGCGGTAGCCACATCCTGCGCGGCCTGACGTTTGAGGTGAAAGTCGGCGAAGTCACCTGCCTGCTGGGGCGTAATGGCGTGGGCAAGACCACCCTGCTCAAATGCCTGATGGGGCTGTTGCCAGCCAAAGAAGGCGCGGTGAACTGGGAGGGCAAGGCCATCACCGGTTTCAAGCCGCACCAGCGCGTGCAGGCCGGGATCGCTTATGTGCCCCAGGGGCGGGAAATCTTTCCGCGACTGACGGTCGAAGAAAACCTGCTGATGGGCCTGTCACGCTTCCCCGGCAGCGAAGCCAAGGAGGTCCCGGCGTTCATCTACGAGCTGTTCCCGGTATTGCTGCAAATGAAGCAGCGACGCGGCGGCGACCTGTCCGGCGGACAACAGCAACAGTTGGCGATCGGCCGAGCCCTGGCCAGCCGCCCGCGGCTGCTGATCCTCGATGAACCCACCGAAGGCATTCAACCCTCGGTGATCAAGGAGATCGGCGCGGTGATCAAGCAACTGGCGGCGCGCGGCGACATGGCGATCCTGCTGGTGGAGCAGTTCTACGATTTCGCCGCCGAACTGGCCGACCAGTACCTGGTGATGTCGCGCGGGGAAATCGTCCAGCAAGGTCGCGGCGAAAACATGGAGGCCGAAGGTGTACGCGGCCTGGTAACGATTTAGTCTGTAGCGTCCTGACGATAATTAGAAAATATGACTGCCCCTGCCCCTCATGCTCTATTCACGCCCAGCTGGCACGCCGAACTGCAACTCGGCTACGCCCGCTTCGGTGACAGCACCCGGCCGACCCTGCGCCGCCACAGCGGACCGCTGCGGGTGCAAAAACACCTGTACGCCGAGGGCCCGCAGGTCTGCCAGCACATCATCGTGCACCCGCCTGGCGGCATCGCCGGTGGCGACCGGCTGGACATCAGCGCCAGCGTCGAGCGCGACGCCTGGGCGCAACTGACCAGCCCCGGCGCCGCCAAGTGGTATCGCGCCAACAGCCCCGCCTATCAGCAACTCGAGGTGACGGTGGCGGCCGGTGCCACACTGGAATGGTTGCCCCAGGAAACCATCGTCTTCAGCGCAGCCCAAGCGGAACTGAGCACTTCGATCGACCTGCAGGGCGACGCCCGATTGTTTTATTGGGACGTGATTGCCCTCGGCCGCCCCGCCAGTGACGAACGCTTCGAACGCGGGCACTTTCAGTCGCAATTGAACATCCGACGCGACGGCCAGTTGCTCTGGCATGAGCGCCAACGCATTGTCGGCAACGACGGTTTGCTCGACTCGCCAATCGGCCTGGACGGTCAGCCGGTGTTCGCCACCTTGCTGGTCACCGGCGAGATCGACAGCGAACTACTGGAACGTTGCCGTGCGCTGGATCATCCAGTACGCGGCGACCTGACCCAGTTGCCGGGCCTGCTGGTTGCGCGCTGCCTGGCCAGTGAAGCATTGCTGGCGCGCGGCTGGCTGATTGCGCTGTGGAGGCTGTTGCGCCCGGCGTTGCTGGGCCGTGAAGCACTCGCGCCACGCATATGGAACACCTGAATATGCCCCTTTATCTGCCGACCATGGATTCTCAACGATGGACCTGACCCCACGCGAAAAAGACAAGCTGTTGATCTTCACCGCCGGCCTGGTGGCCGAGCGCAGGCTGGCTCGCGGCGTGAAACTGAACTACCCGGAAGCCATGGCCTATATCTCCGCCGCACTGCTCGAAGGCGCGCGCGACGGCCAGACCGTGGCCGAGTTGATGCACTTCGGTACGACCCTGCTGAGCCGTGAACAGGTGATGGAAGGCATCCCGGAAATGATTCCCGAGATCCAGGTCGAAGCCACTTTTCCCGACGGCACCAAGCTGGTCACCGTCCATCAACCCATCGCCTGAGATCCGCTCATGACTTATGCCATCCGCGATGCCCTGCACGCCGACCTGCCGGCGATTCGCGACATCTATAACGACGCCGTGCTCAATACGACGGCGATCTGGAATGAGCAGGCCGTCGACCTCGGCAATCGCCAGGCCTGGTTCAGTGCGCGCCAAGCCCAGGGCTATCCGATCCTGGTGATCGTCGACACCGCCGAGCGCGTGCTGGGCTACGCCTCCTTCGGCGACTGGCGGCCGTTCGACGGTTTCCGCCACACCGTCGAACACTCGGTGTATGTGCGCAGCGACCAGCGCGGCAACCGCCTCGGCCCACGGCTGATGGAGACACTGATCGAGCGCGCCAGAGGCTGCGACAAACATGTGATGGTGGCGGCCATCGAAAGCGGTAACGCCGCGTCCATCCGTCTGCATGAGCGGATCGGCTTCATCACCACCGGGCAGATGCCACAAGTGGGCACCAAGTTCGGCCGCTGGCTGGACCTGACCTTCATGCAACTGACCCTCAACCCAGGCTCAGAGCCTCCCTTCTTCAACAAGGAGTAAGCCACGATGAACGCTGCCCAACTACGCCGGGTCAACGCCGAGAGCTTTGCGCAGTATCGCCGGGGTCTTATCAACCTGCTGCTTGATGCGGTGGAGCACGGTGCGTCGATTGGTTTCCTCGCTGATTTCGATGAGACCCAGGCGCACGCCTACATCAACAGCGTGCAGGCCGATGTTGAGCACGGCAGCCTGTTGCTGTGGGTGGTGGTGGTCGACGACGAAAAAGTCCTCGCCAGCGTGCAACTGGGGCTATGCCAGAAAGCCAACGGGCGCAATCGCGCCGAAGTGCAGAAGCTCCTGGTGTTGCACCAGGCGCGCCGGCGCGGCTTGGGACAGCAATTGATGAGCACCCTGGAGCTCGCCGCCCGCCAGCATCAGCGCGGCCTACTTTATCTGGACACCGAAGCCGGTTCGGCGGCAGAGGCTTTCTATCAGGCGTTGGGCTATACCCGTGTCGGCGAGTTGCCGAACTACTGCCAAAGTCCGGCCGGCCATTACGCGCCGACCGCCATCTACTTCAAGACCCTGGGACAACCTGCATGATTCCTGGCGAATACCGGATCCAACCCGGCGAGATCGAACTCAATGCCGGTCGCCGCACCCTGAGCCTGACCGTGGCCAACCGTGGCGACCGGCCGATCCAGGTCGGCTCGCACTATCACTTTTTCGAGACCAACGACGCGCTGATGTTCGACCGCGCCGCCAGCCGTGGCATGCGCCTGAACATCCCCGCCGGCACCGCCGTGCGCTTCGAGCCAGGGCAGAGTCGAGAAGTCGAGCTGGTCGAACTGGCGGGCTTGCGCCGAGTATTCGGCTTTGCCGGCAGGATCATGGGCGACCTCTAAACAACGCCTGCCCCCGTAGGAGCGAGCTTGCCCGCGATAGCGAGCACCGCGAGCGGTCTCAACCTCAATTGAATCCCAAGGCAACTCCATGAAAATCTCCCGTCAAGCCTACGCCGACATGTTCGGCCCCACCGTCGGTGACAAGGTCCGCCTGGCCGATACCGAGTTGTGGATCGAGGTCGAGAAGGACTTCACCACCTACGGCGAAGAAGTGAAATTCGGTGGCGGCAAGGTCATCCGTGACGGCCAGGGCCAAAGCCAATTACTCGCCGCAGAAGTCGTCGACACCCTGATCACCAACGCGCTGATCATCGATCACTGGGGCATCGTCAAGGCCGATATCGGGCTCAAGGATGGGCGCATTGCGGCCATCGGCAAGGCCGGCAACCCGGATATCCAGCCCAACGTGAACATCGCGATTGGCGCCAGCACCGAAGTGATTGCCGGCGAAGGCATGATCCTCACCGCCGGCGGCATCGACACCCACATCCACTTCATCTGCCCGCAGCAAATCGAAGAGGCGCTGATGAGCGGTGTCACCACCATGATCGGCGGCGGCACCGGCCCGGCCACCGGCACCAACGCCACCACCTGCACCTCGGGCCCCTGGCACCTGGCGCGCATGCTCCAGGCCGCCGATGCCTTCGCGATGAACATCGGTCTCACCGGCAAAGGCAACGCGAGTCTGCCAGAGCCGTTGATCGAGCAAGTCAGGGCCGGCGCCATAGGCCTCAAGCTGCACGAAGACTGGGGCACCACCCCGGCAAGCATCGACAACTGCCTGAGCGTGGCCGATCAGTTCGATGTGCAGGTGGCGATTCACACCGACACCCTCAATGAGTCGGGCTTCGTCGAAACCACCCTCGCGGCTTTCAAAGGCCGGACCATCCACACCTATCACACCGAAGGCGCCGGTGGCGGGCACGCTCCGGACATCATCAAGGCCTGTGGTTTTGCCAACGTGCTACCCAGCTCGACCAACCCGACCCGGCCGTTCACCCGCAACACCATCGACGAACACCTCGATATGCTGATGGTCTGCCACCACCTGGATCCAAGCATTGCCGAAGACGTGGCCTTCGCCGAGAGCCGCATCCGGCGCGAAACCATCGCCGCCGAAGACATCCTGCACGACCTCGGCGCGTTCTCGATGATCAGCTCCGACAGCCAGGCCATGGGCCGGGTTGGCGAAGTCATCACCCGCACCTGGCAAACTGCCGACAAGATGAAAAAGCAGCGCGGCCCGTTGCCCGGCGATGGTGCGGACAACGACAACTTCCGTGCCAAACGCTATATCGCTAAATACACCATCAACCCGGCGATTACCCACGGCATCAGCCATGAAGTGGGTTCGATCGAAGTGGGTAAATGGGCCGACCTGGTGTTGTGGCGTCCGGCATTCTTTGGCGTAAAGCCGACGTTGATCATCAAGGGCGGCGCCATTGCGGCGAGCCTGATGGGTGACGCCAACGCCTCGATTCCGACCCCGCAACCGGTGCACTACCGACCGATGTTCGCCAGTTTCGGCGGCTCGCTGCACGCCACCAGCCTGACCTTCATCAGCCAGGCCGCGCACGAGGCTGGGTTGCCGGAACAGTTGGGTCTGAAGAAGACCATCGCCGTGGTCAAGGGCTGCCGCGACGTGCAGAAAACCGACCTGATCCACAACGACTACCTGCCGGACATCGAGGTGGATCCGCAGACCCACCAGGTCAAGGCCGACGGTGAATTGCTGTGGTGTGAACCGGCGGACGTGCTGCCAATGGCGCAGCGTTACTTTTTGTTCTAGCCATACGGACAAGGCCCCAAATGCGCGCATTCGGGGCCTTGTTCACCACCTTTTTCGGTTACGGCGTCTGTTCTTCCTCCAGGTTGAGTATTTCCTGAGGAGTCAACAGATTGATCAACTTGACCTGCACGGCTTCGGCTTCGTCGCGCAGCGCTTTGTAGCGTGCGTTATAGACCTCGCTGGTCAGCGTCTCCTTGATCAGCTCAAGGTGCTCCATGCGCTCAATGATTGATTCGTAGGCCAAATCAAAGCGTGAGCGGTATTTGTCTTTGAGGTACTCGCGCCAGAAATCCCGTTGCGTAATCGAGTCGATCTCCGCCAGCGAATTCTTCAGGCTTTTGATCTGCCGCTCCGCCTCCGCCTCCGCCAGCTTGGGCTCGGGCACATACTGCACGCCGGTGTAATCGGCCTGAACAGGCTGTCCCGGCAAATCGAGCCGCTGTCGCAGACTGATCCGATAGGACAGGCGAACTTCAATTTGATCCAGCAGTACCAACTGCCGGCCAATTTC
Source organism: Pseudomonas fluorescens (assembly GCF_019212185.1). Classification (NCBI taxonomy): domain Bacteria; kingdom Pseudomonadati; phylum Pseudomonadota; class Gammaproteobacteria; order Pseudomonadales; family Pseudomonadaceae; genus Pseudomonas; species Pseudomonas fluorescens. Next base: position 806,203 of record NZ_CP078138.1, on the reverse strand, counting down.
GCGCTTGGTCAAACCCGAGTGCATGATAATTGCCACCCGCTCGCGGATGTCCTTGAGCGCAAAGGCTTCGACCTGATCGAGACGGAACAGGCCTTTGGCCAATTTGAGCAGTTCGCGACCCGCGCCCTCCTCCCCCACCCGAGCCAGGGCTTTATGGATCTGCACCCTGACTTCCAGATCACTGAACATCAACGCTGCGCGATCACTGCAGGTCTGCGGCTCGCCGGCCGCCCTGAATAGCTCCTCGCGCAATTGCGTGTTGTCTGCCGCCGCCTCGAGAACTATCCAGACCCGAGCCTGCAGATCGCCGTAGGCTTTCCTGAACTCTGCGGATTGACTGAGCTTCTCCAGCAAACGGAAAAACTCTTCGCTTTCACTGACGCCGCGTCCGAGCTCCCCACCCGCCTCTTCTCGGTCGAGCGATTCAGTGTCGAGCCGTTGCCAGAGCTCCTTGCGCCTGGCCATTTGCGCCTCTGGTACTTCACCTAACCAGCGCTCGAGCCGCTGCGTGGAAGACGCCAGAACACCTCCTTCGGCTCCCCGTGCGGCAGGCTCATCAACCGGCCCAGGGATCAGGCCGGGTTCGTTTTCCCGCCGATAAATACGCTCCAGAATGTCCGCGTACTGCTGCACGCCCTGTGGTGACAGCGGGTTGCCGTTCAACTCGGTGATTTTCAGCAGACGGTCGATCGCATCGACTTGCTCGGGCGGCGGACTCACCGCCCATAAGGGAAACTCGGTGATCTGGTTATCGCGCAAATCCAGTTTTTCCAGCGAATTCAGCCCAATCAAACCATCAGGCCACTGGCTGATCCCGGTGCCTTGCAAGCGAATCTCGCTCAACTCGCGCATTTGACTGAAATCCGGCACGCGCTCCAACGGGTTATGGCTGAGCTGCAGTTTCTTCAGTTTTTTCAGACTCGACACTGATGCCGCTTCTTCGGCGCTCAAGCGAAGGTTATTACCGGAGAGATTGAGGCCGACCAGATTATCCATTTGACCAAGGCGCATTGGGATGTCGGCCATTCGGTTTGCGTGCAGATCCAGCCAGCGCACATCGGGAAAAGAATCGAGAAACTCGTTCGGCGCGGCCATCAGGTCCATACCGCTCATGTCGACAAACTCCACACCGCTGAAACTGGTCTCCAGAATCGGCAGCGCCCCAACCGTGCGGCCGCGCAATACCAGTTCATAGCCACGCGGGTAGCCAAAGGCGCTATAGCGGGTGCTGAGTTTGCGCCAACTGCGCTTGAGCAACTCAACCACCGCTTGTTTGTCGTGCGCGTCGACCGCAACCTCGCTGCCATCGGCCAGCGTGCGAGAGGTAGGCGATGCCAGCCACTGCCGAGTGCTCTCGAGCAAGCGCTGGTAATCCGCCTCGAAGTTGACCAGATAGAACTCACGGTCCTGCCCCAGGGTCAGCAGAAAACGACTCACCTGACCATCGGTGTAGCCGGGAAAAAGATTGCGTACCCGCGCCTCATCCGCGGCCTGCTGCGGACTCACACCAGCGCCACGCCCACTCAATGGATAGCCCAGCCGACCATCGGCCAGACGCTTTGGTGCTCTGAACCCGGGCTTGACCGGTTGCATGCCCAAGCGCGTACGCAGCTCGACAGGTGTCAGCAGATGCTGCCTGATCAAGGCTTTCAACTCAGCCCCCTGCCCCACATGCGGTAATGCTATAGCCTGGCGCTGTGCATCGGGCAAGGCGTGCTGGAGGGCAGCATAGATATCATCGGCACCATGCAAATGCCCGTCGTCCTGATCGCGGGCCTCGTACCGCCCCTGCTCAACGCGCACCAGAACCTTGCGACTGGCCGCCTCTTCGGCGCCGATGCTGACCCGCAGATCGCCATTGAACTCAGCTTCACGAATTTCCAGGCGCACATCACCCGACCAACCCGGCAGCTTCTCCAGTGAATTGAGGACGAGAACTTCGGCATCGCGATTGATCAATCCCTCCAGAAACAGCCCTTCATAGGCTCGCGACAGCCGCACATCTCGCTGGAGGCTGCGCAACTCTTCGGCCAGGCGCAATGGAATGGGCTTGGTCTGCAGCCTATCGGTGAAGTTCCAGCGCGCCATTTGCCGCTGCTCGGCACGGTTGGCGCTGGCCAGGAGTTCCTCGATTGCCTGGCGCGATACGCTGGGAAAGCGTGATTGCAGCACTGTCAGTCTGGGGTCACTGCTTGAGTCGGCGACGCTATAAAGATCATTGAAAAATTCGACTTTATGCACCTGCGCCAGCTTGACGATCTGTTCCTTCAAGCGGGCGATTTGCGTGTCCTGCTTATCGAGTGGACTGTCAGCTTTCCTTCCCAGCAGGGCGTTGGTGTCTGTCTGCTCCAGGGCATCGAGCAAGGTTTGCAACAGGCGGCCATCGGTCAGTTGCCGGGCCTGCATATTCACTACGCGAGTGATCTTTTGCGCGCCCTGCACCGTGAACTCCCGGACCGTTGCGGCCTGTGCGTCGAGCAGGCGTACCGCTAACGCCTCCGGCCATTGGCCGTAGCGGGTCAGGACATGCAATTGATTGATCGAATGTTCTCTGACGTCCCGTGGCTCGCCCCCCTGCAGGTCAGCGATAAAGCGTTCGACCTGGCGGTAGGCGTCAAATCGCCTGAGGGTATCGTCGAGTGCCTTGGGCGGTGCCTGGTTTTCCAGATGCATCCGGCGCAGGATACTTTCGTCGACACCGCTGACCCGCCGAACCTGCTCCAGCTCGACGTCACTGTAATCGCTGACACGATGTCCCAGGCGCCTCATCAGCTCAGGCCCCTGCCAAGTCTGCGGGCGCTCCAGTTCGTGGCGCCAGGCGCCACTGCCGTTATGGTGCAGCTCAGGGAAATAAGCGTCCGCCTGCTCCGGGTGGGCAATTCGATACTTGCCGCTGACAGGGTCCTTGCTCACTGCATATCGCTTGTCAGCCAAGGGCAGGAATTCCTGACCGTCATGTTGCAACAACCCCAACTCATTGGGTTTGAGGTCCTCCGGCAGCGCCCCTTTGTGTTCATAGGGCGCCAAGTCGGGTTTCCATAAACGAACCTCGCCATTGGCCAGGGTGACCGGCTTCAGACTCGCAAAAAACTCCGAGCGCCCCACACCCGTGACCTGCTCGCCACTCCCGCCCCCTGCCGCCGCCATCAGCGCCAGCTGGGCGACGTTTTGCGCCACATCCATCAGGTAGGCGAATCCTTCGTCCTTTTCCCCCTGCGCCAGCGCCTCGACACCCTCGACCAATTCATCGGTCAATTGCACCGCCATGACGGCCATCATCGCCACGCCCAAGGGCGGGACAAACAACGCCACGACATTGAGCACCGACAGCGCAATCCCCAAGTAACTCAGCATCTTGTCATGCCGCGCCTGGGCATCAGCGTCCGCGGTGGACACCGCCAGACTCCTGGTATCGTCCAGCAACTTGTTCAGTTGTTGATTGACCAGGAACACCCAGTAGTTGCCAGTGACCGGCGTTTCCTCCATGGCAATCCTGGCGTTTGGGTCAGGGACTCGCACCTGCACCTTGCTGCCTGACACTGCCTTGAATGGGGTCAGACGATCGTTCAGGCGCTGAAAGAAACGCGCCTTGTCCGACTGTTTGATGAACCGGCTAAAGAACTGCTGATAGGCCGGATCGCGCAGTTTCTCGCGTAACGCCAAGTGAAACTGCTGCGCAGAGGCGTACTCCTTGATAGGACTCACCGGGTCATGGGGAATGTAGACAATCAGCCGCTGCACCACGTCGCTGGCGATACGCTGCGGGCCGATCAGCAGCACCCCGCTCAAGTCGGTGTCACCCAGCAGGCGCAAGCCATTCAATTGAACCGGCTTGCCATCCAGCACCAGGTGAGGCGCCTGGTCCTTGACCTTGTGCAACAACGTATAAACATCATCTCCGTGAATATCGCCCTGCAGTCGGGCCAGTTCGATTGCGGTCGCAAAAGTGTCTTGCTGGCTGAGTTTGATACTGGCTTGCAGTTTAACTTCATCAGCGCTGTTACCCATACCCAAAACCGAATTGACATGGGCTTGATACTTGGCGCCCAGATCCAACTTGCGACACAACTCGGCAAATTGCTCGGCACTGAATGGCAATTTGCCCTGGGGTGACAGCAACAAAACCGTGTCCACACTGCGAGTGCTGCCATAGATGGCTGTTTCGTCGTCTTCGGTGAAGTTGTGCAAGGCCGCATCCAACAGACTGTTGGACAGTTGAATAGCATCGGAAAGGGGCTGGAGATTGGCGACCCAATGACGCAAGACAGTGCGATCTACATCCACCGTAATCTTGAACTGCTCAACAATCGCGGCTTGCAATAACGGGCGAGCGAAAGCCTTGACCTCTTGCAGGCCGGCCAACACCTTATCAACGCTGCTTTGCGAGGAGAAACCCTGCTGACTGCTGGTTTTGAACGCCTGCTTATGCGCGGCAGAAGCCTGGGCGTACCCGTAGGGGATCTTCAGTCCAACCTTGCGCAAATCGCGCTGCCTGTGAGGTGTTGCGCTGACCAGCCAGGGCGGAAGTTTGTCTTTGACAAACTGGTAGTGTCGCCCCTTATCCGCGGATGATGAAGCCGGGGCATCACCCACAGAAGTTACACCTGATAAAGCCATATGTCGGAACACTCATGCTTATTTAATGAGCGCCCAACCTAGCAAACATCCGTCATTTTTAATAAATCAAATACCCAACTAATAGCGACGCAAATATCACCCAAGCCGTCAAAGTTTCAAATATATAAAATATATATATAACGCACAGCCGACACTTAAAAAGCCCTCAACTCACACTCGGCCACGCTCAGTTTCATAGCACCACCAAACGCGCCAGTCGCTGTTTAAGCATCTGATTCTCGGAACGCAGTTGCTGGACTTCTTCCAGCAGGTCGAGCGCCAGGGCGACGCCCTCCCACTCCAGCTCCAGATCGCGCCGCAGCTTGGCGGCGCGTTTGGCCAGCAGCAGTTCATAATCGTTGAAGCGCCAGTCCTGGGGCTGTGCCCCCTGGGGTTCGAGGATGCCGTGTTCGACGATTTCGATCACGTAGACGGCCGGTAGATCGGTCGCCTCACAAAATTGCGCCATGTCCAGTTGAACGATCAGGGGGCTGCTCATAGTCAGTGTCTCCAGTTTTCTGGAACCGAATGTTCTCGATCAAAAATGCTCGCGTGGGTTGAACGCGGCTTTCTTCGCCAATTCCTGCCACAAGGCCTTGACCTCGTCGTCGGCGGTTTTCGGCATCACAGCTTTGAGCTGCACAAACAGGTAGCCGCGCTCACCCGCCTTGTTCAACAGGCCATGGCCCTTGGCGCGCATGCGCTGGCCGTTCTGGCTGCCTGCCGGAACCTTGAGGTTGATCTTGCCGGTCAGGGTTGGCACGGCCACTTCGGTGCCCAGCGCCAGCTCCCACGGTGCCAATGGCAACGTGATGATCAGGTTTTCGCCTTCCACATCGAATTTCGGATGCGGCGCAAAGCGAATGGTCAGGTACAAGTCGCCATTGGCGCCGCCACCGATGCCCGGTGCGCCCTGGCCTTTCAGGCGGATGCGCTCGCCATCGGTAACCCCGGCCGGGATCTTCACGTTCAGGCTTTTACTGGTATTGCTGACGTGTTGCCCGGCGGCGTTGTACTGCGGCACCTGGAAACTGATCTTCTTCGACTCGTTGGACAGGGTCTCTTCGAGAAACACCGCCAGCTCCATTTCCACGTCCTGCCCTCGCCGTCCGGCGCTGCGCCCGGATTGTCCGCCACCGAAGCCCGGGCCCCGGTTGCCAAAGATCGAACTGAAAAAGTCCGAGAAGTCGCCTGTGTCCTGACCGCCACCAAAGCCGCCACGGCTCTGCCAGCCCGGAGGTCCCTGAAAAGGTTGCCCGTGCTGGCCGTAACGCCGCAGGTCGTCGTATTCGGCGCGTTTGTCAGCACTTTTCAGCGCTTCATAAGCCTCAGAGGCGTCCTTGAACTTGGCCTCGGCATCCTTTTCCTTGCTGACATCAGGGTGATATTTACGCGCCAGCTTGCGATAGGCGGCTTTGATCGTCTTGTCGTCAGCGGTCGGTTCCACACCGAGAATCTTGTAATAGTCTTTGAAGTCCATCGCGGGAATCACCATCCGTTATCGATATCGCGCCGCCTGCCAGCATGCGCTCGTGAGCTGCAGCAGGCTTGACCGATCTCAGGATTGTGACCGGACAGCGCGTCAGAAGTTTATCGGCAGCCGCACGAATCAGCTGATCGCGCCGTGGCTGCCAAGCCATGCCTGTAAGTTTGGGGAGCAAGGATAGTCTTTCAAGGCATTTAAAGCCGAGATTTAGCGGATAGTCGGCCTTCGATTCTGCGGCGCACTGACATACACTGCGCGGCCGTTTTTTAACCGGAACCTGAAAGACATGAACAATGCATCTCCAGCCCGTGCCTTGGGTATCGACTTTGGCACGTCCAACTCCACTGTCGGCTGGCTCCGCCCCGGCGTGGAAACGCTGATTGCGCTGGAGGACGACAAGATCACCTTGCCGTCGGTGGTCTTCTTCAATATCGAAGAACGCCGCCCGGTGTACGGCCGGCTGGCGCTGCACGAGTACCTGGAAGGTTATGAAGGGCGCCTGATGCGTTCGCTGAAAAGCCTGCTCGGCTCCAAGCTGATCAAGCACGACACCAGCGTCCTGGGTACGGCGATGCCGTTCAAGGACTTGCTCGGACTGTTTATCGGCCAACTCAAGAACCGCGCCGAGGCCGCCGCCGGTCGGGAGTTCGAGCAGGTGGTACTGGGTCGGCCGGTATTTTTTGTCGATGACGATCCTGTGGCTGACAAGGAAGCCGAAGACACACTGGTGGAAGTGGCGCGCAAGATCGGCTTCAAGGACGTGTCGTTCCAGTTCGAACCGATCGCCGCGGCATTCGACTACGAGTCGACCATCGATAAAGAAGAGCTGGTGCTGATCGTCGACATCGGCGGCGGTACCTCCGACTTCTCCCTGGTGCGCCTGTCGCCAGAGCGACGGACTGTGGATAACCGCCAGGACGACATCCTCGCCACCGGCGGCGTGCACGTCGGCGGGACCGACTTCGACAAGCAATTGAGCCTGCAGGGCGTGATGCCGCTGTTTGGCTACGGCAGCCGAATGAAGAGCGGCGCCTACATGCCCACCAGCCACCACATGAACCTGGCGACCTGGCACACCATCAACTCGGTGTACTCGCAAAAGTCCCAGTTGGCCCTGGGCAGCATGCGCTACGACATCGAGGACACCGGCGGCATCGACCGCCTGTTCAAGCTGATCGAGCAGCGCGCCGGGCATTGGCTGGCGATGGAAGTGGAAGAAACCAAGATCCAGTTGACCCATGCCGACAACCGCCACGTAGCGCTGGATCGCATCGAGGCGGGCTTGGCCGTGGACCTCGGCCGGGGACTGTTCGAGTCAGCCATCGACGGCTTGCTGGATCGGGTGCGCGGCAGCGTCAGCCAACTGTTGAGCGACGCCAATGTGCGCGTTGACCAGGTCGATACGGTGTTCTTCACTGGCGGTTCGAGCGGAATCCCGGCGCTGCGCAACAGCGTGTCGGCGATGCTGCCAAACGCTCGACATGTCGAAGGCAACATCTTTGGCAGTATTGGTAGCGGCTTGGCGATCGAGGCGGCCAAGCGTTACGGTTCCATGGACTGATCCAGCGGATCAAACCATCCCCACCTGCTTCAACTCGCTCTTCAAGTACGCGTAATAAATCGGCCCTGCCACCACCCCTGGCAGGCCGAACGCGGCTTCGAATACCAGCATTGCCAGCAGCAACTCCCACGACTTGGCACTGATTTGCCCACCCACAATCCGCGCGTTGAGGAAGTATTCCAGCTTGTGGATAAAGATCAGGTAGCCCAGCGCCGCCATTGCCACCCAGATCGATAACGACAGGCCGACAATGGTGATCAGGGTGTTGGACATCAGGTTGCCGATCACCGGCAGCAGGCCCAGCAGGAACGTCAGGACGATCAGGGTCTTGGTCAGTGGCAGGTGAATGCCGAACATCGGCAGGATCAGCGCGAGGAAGATCCCGGTGAAGAAGGTGTTGAGCAGGGAAATCTTGATCTGCGCAAAGACGATGTTGCGGAACGCCTGGACCAGCAGGTGCAGGCGGTCGAACAGGGCGGCGGCCAGGGGTTTGCGCTTGGTCACGTCCGGCACCCGCTGCAGGGCGATGATCGCGCCCAGCACCATGCCGATCAGCAGCGTGACGAACATGTGGGCGGCATCCTTGCCCACCAATTGCAGCTCGCTCAGGTGTTTGCTCAACCATTCGCCGATGGCCACGCGAAATTCGGCGGCGCTGGCGGGCAGGTAGGCATCGACAAACGGCGGCAACTGACCGCGCGCCTTATCGACCACGCCCATGAATTTGTCCAGTGAGGCGCCGGGGTTTTCCGCTTCATGCAGGAGAAAGCTGAAAGCGCCGGCAAAGATCAACGCCAGCACACTGACCACCAGGGTGCCCAGCAACGCCACCGCCAGCCAGCGTGCCCGCCGCCCTTCGATCAGGCGCTGTAATTGCGGGGTCAGCATGTTGACCAGTTCGTAGACCAGCAACCCGGCCAGCAGGCTGGGCAGCAAGCGCAATGGCAGGACCAGCAGCAAACCACCGAAAATGATCACCCAACTGACCAACAGCAACACGTGACGCTGAGAAAACGTTGGCATACAGCCTCAAAACAAACAGCGTGAAAGGATTGGCAGTCTGCCAGCGTTCGCGTCTTGAAGCGAGTACACCGCAGACTACACAGAGTATGCCCCGGCGCCAGGTGGCTTATTTTTTCTTCAGACAGTCACTCATGAAGGTCTTGCGCGCATCGCCGGTCAGCGCCTGGGTGGCAGCCGTGGCGTTGCAGGTTTTCATTTTCTGCTGCTGCGGGGTCAGCGCCTTGGCGTCGTTGGCGGCCGGGGTCGCCTTGAGGCAATTGCTCATAAAGGCTTTGCGCTCATCACCCTTGAGGGCCTTGGTGGTGGCGTCGGCGTTGCAGGTGGTCATTTTGTCCTGCTGCGCCGTGGCGGCAAAGCCCTGGGCGCACAGCAACAGGCCGACCATCAACAGCGGGATACGCAACATCTTCATGACATGTTCTCCTGATTACTGCGCCGAACGGCGCAGCTTGCACTGGAGTGTAGACAAAGCCTGTTACACCTACAGCTCGGTAGCGATCAGGGGCAACAGCTTTGTGGCCCCTGATCCTGCGCGTCACTTCTCGGGGTTGAGCGCGGTCAAGTACTGGCCGTAAGCGTCGATTCGCCGCTCAATCACCGCAGCATCATGCCGCTGGAAGGAAACAGCTTGCCCCTGCGGCTCCGCGTATGTGCTGCCCAGCTCTTCCAATGAGGTCCATTGGGCATACGCGCCTTTCAAATGCAGTTTGGGGACCTTGATCGACCTCAAGGTCGAATCATCCGTACCGCGCGGAGGAAGCACCGCCGGCCCAGGGGCAGCATCGTCGATGAAGCTGTACTCGGCGATGGCAGGTCCTGGGGGGAGGCTTATCACCGGATTCTCTATGTCATATTTGAAGTAGCACTCGCTGGCGAGGTGGGCGGCGGGAAACTCTGGCCAGGAGTCAGCGACAACCAATTGCTCTTTTGGCCCCTTCAAGTCACCGATAACGACGAATTGATGGTCATATCTAGGCGCTTTGACAATATGAATCGCACTGTCACGGGGTTGGCTGGCCAGGATCGAGAAAGTCACTTTCGAATTTTCCGAACAGTTGCCACCCTTGATTTCAATCGCCCCCCTGGCCGCTTCGGCGATGGTCAGATTGGCGGTGGGCAATCCTGTCGCCAGATCGATTTTCCTGAGGTTTTTCAGCTTGGCGATAGCCGAGCCGCCTTTCTCCCAGATACTCGGCTTCTGATTGCCAGACAAGGGCAGCAACTCCCTGCTGCGTTCGATCGTGCGCTGCGCCAGGCGCAGGTTGGCCATGGTTTGCGAGTCCACTTCAATGATCGGAGTAGGCGGTACCGGGTCTTGACCTAACAATTCAGCATAGTCAGCCAAGTTAGCTTTGACGTCCGCCGGGCTCTCGCCTTCCCGTACAGAATCGAGCAGCGCCTGATACTCGGCTAATCGTCCGGTTGCCTGCAGATAACGCCCGGTTTGGGCCAAGGCGCGTTGTTCAGCGGCCAAGGGAATGGTCGGACGCCGTAACAGGTTATCCAGCAGCTCGGAGAATTTCTCCGGCGCCAACAAGCCGCGCAACTCGGGTAAAGACTCAATGCTCTGCCTGAGAATGACCATATCCAGGGTATCCGTCACCCCTTCAACGTAGGCCGTCTCCAGGTTGTTAAGCCCATCAATCCCAAAGCGCTCATGGACCAAACTGATCGCCTGGCGATAATTGGCCTCTATCGCCGGAGGTATCTGTGCGTTGCCATAAGCATAAAAAAGCAGGTGATCGCCGGAGATATTCAGCATTTCCGCGTCTGACAACGGCCTGACATCCCCCGGAGCGCCTCCTCGCAGACGCAACAGGCGTGGGTCATAGGGCGGTGGCGCAGTCTCGGGATAGCGACCCAACACCTGTGGCAATTTTTCACGCGCCAGCAAGTGTCCGCGAACGGCCTGTTTGAACCCTTGCATCTGATTGCGAGCGAACCCCAGGGTCATCAGATCAACATCCGGCAAGGCCAATAAAATGGCCCCGTGAAAATCATTGCGCTCCCCCAGCACGACTCCCTGCTCATCTGACACTTCAAAACCGCCATCCGCGCCGAGGACGATCGTGCGTTGGAGTCGAGCCTCCTGTGGACCGATGCTGTCCAGCAGTTGCCCTTCTGCGCCATAACGCCTGACTTGAATAAGCAAATCCTTCGGCCAACCCGGCAGATTTTCCACGGAGTGCAGCACCAGCCTGTCGGTGTCGAAGCTCTCGACCGAGGCCAGATAAATCCCCTCGTAAGCCCGCGTGACGCGCACCTCCTCCAGGGCAAAGCGCGCCAGCCCTTCGAGCCGCGCAGGCAGACGCCCGCCGGCCACGGCCTGCAACTCCACAGGACTGGCGATGGCCAGCAACTCCTGGACCACCGCTCCTGGCAAGCCCGGCACCTGATCGCGCACCCACTGAATCGACGCGCCCCATTGCCGCTCATGCGCCGCATAGCGGCGCTCGAACAAATGACCGCGCTTGTACACCGCCCGCTGTGCCAGCTCCGTCCTCAGCGTTTGCGCATTCGCTTGCGGTGTCAGCGTCGAGGCGCCCAGCTCACGCACAATCAACTGCTCGATTTGCTCTTCGCTCAGATGGGCTAACAGGGTTTGCAGCAAATCCTGATTCAGCAACTGGTCGGCATAGACCCGCTCACGTGGCGCGCTGGACGAACCCAGTTCGCCAAGGACGGTCCGGCCATCTGCGGCAAGCACCTGAACCCTTCGTTCACTGGGCCACAATCCGTCGAGCAATTGCAGTTGAGTCGGGATATCGGCCTGCAGGTACTCCTCAGGCCGGGAGCTGGCGATCTGCTCACAGAACGACTGCAGCGAGCGATCAATGTGCATGCGCGTCAGCGTGTCACTGAGCAGCGGCAAGGGCGGCTCGTTATTGGCATACATGCGGCGCATCGCCGAGATCGGTGAATCACTGATCGTGCGAATGGCCGGGCCGGCATCCTGCAAGCCGTCGACCTCAGGCCCAAGGCGTGCCATCAGGGTTTGCTCATTCCACTGCGACGGTCGTTCACCCTCAATCACGAAAGCGCCTCTACCGTTATGGTGCACCAGCGGTTGATAAGCGTCGGGACGCTGCGGATGGACGAGCCGAAGCTGATTTTTCTGAGGATCACCCTTCAGTTGATAATGAAGGTCATCCAGACGCAGCACCGCCTTGCCCTGATATTGATGCAATCCTCGCTCGTCTGGTTTCGATTCGGCAGGCAGACTCAGGTCGTGTTGATAAGGCTCGAGGTTTCGCGTCCAGAGCCTTTCCTTGCCGCTGCTCAGCGTCACCGGCACGGCGCTTTCGATCAAGGGTGACAGCACCAGTTTGGCGCCAGCGAATGCGGCGCCGAAAGCGGCAACCTGCGCCAGGTTCTGCACCACGCCAATCAGGTGTTCGCCCGCTTCGGCGTACTGCCCTTCGGAGAGGTCGACCACGCCTTCCACCACCTCACTGGTCAATTGATAGACGGTGTAGGCCAGCATCACCTCGCCCAGAAAGGGCACAAAAGGCGTCACCACCATCAACGCGGCCTGAAAAACCTCGGAGAGGATGTTTTCCAGGTCGTCTATCCAATGCCAGTAGGCCTCGTCGTCGGCATCGGCGGTGGAGATCAGCAACTCGCGAGCATCGCTGAAAACTTTGTTCAGCTGTTGTTCATAGAGATACTCCCAGAGATCCCCGCGGAAGCGCTGGATGTTGTCGTCTCCAAAGGCCAGTACACCAAAATGCAGCCTGGGCGACTCTACCGGCGTCTCCCGCCAACTGGGCACGTTGGATCCGGGCTCGTACGGGTGCCAGATCACCTTATTCAGCCGTTGCCGGAGATTGGCAAAGAAGTGACCGCGTTGACGGTGAGCAACGAATCGACTGAAAAACTGCTGATAGCTCGGCTTGCCGCCGGTCGGTGCCGAAGTGTCGCGAAGTTTGCGGGTCAGGTCATTGAGGAACTCCAGGGAAGAAGGGTACTCCTTCAACGGGTGTTCCGGGTCGTGCGGCACGTAAGCAATGACTCGCCGGTTGCCACTCGCCGGGGCCTGCAAATCGGGAGCGATCAGCACGATCCCGAACAATCGCGAGTCCATTATCTGCAAGTTGTAAAAACGCACGGGGGCGCCGTCGAGAAACAAGTTTTTATGACCGTTATACAAACCATTGGCCACCCGATAGGCGTCAGGGCTGATGTGGTCTCTCAATCGAGCAAGTTCCAGGGCGGCCTTGAAAGCACAGCGATGGCTTTCAATAACACGAAGTTTCACCACCCTTACGGAAAACGGGTCGGAAACATTCATGTATTCATTGAGATAGTCTTGATACTGCTTGCCCAGGTCCAATGTTCGGCACAGTTGCGTGAACTGCCTGATGCTCATGTTCTGGTCAATCGGCTTTATCTCATAACGCCCGTCAGCCGACGGCCGCCCCATATAATTCGAGTCGCGGAATTTGTCTGACGCGGAGAAGTTCTGCAACGCGGCATCGAGCAGGGAAAGGGTTTTCCCGACACCGCCGCGGTACAACTTCACAAAGGTCTCCTTGACGTCGACATCCACCCCGTACATTTCGATGATTTTCTGGCGAAGCCGTGGCTCACCGAAGGCATAGGCGTCCTGGAGTTCGGCAAACATCTTGTCGACGGCGGTCTGCGCCGACCAGCTGGCGCTGATCGCGCGCCTCAGATCGGCCTGTTCGGCTTCGGAAAGTGTCTTGGCCCAATCAGGCAAGACGATTCGGCTGGTCTGTAAAGACGCCACGCGCGCAGGGTCAGCCTTGGCCAACCAGACAGGAACAGCTTTCTTGAAAAAATCGCGGTGAATGCTGACTGGCGAGCCCATGCCCGCTAGTACATCTTTATTTGAAGTTGATGCCATTGAATAATACCCGCTTGAAATGAATTGAGCGGGTCTTTCAACGTAGACAGTGGCCCAATCAACACCACGAGCTACGCCCATTAACAGCGACTACCGCCTACCGTAAAAGACCCCGGCAAACCCTACAGCGCTCAAATCAGTGCAGATGAAGTTAGATTCCGACAATGACGTAAGACTTGTCTAATCCTGAGCGGTGATTAGTTTAATTCCGGGTTATTCAAAGAACTTTATAGCGACGGTAGTACTCCGGCGTACACCCTGCCTGACGCTGGAACATGGCAATAAACGCCGATGCGCTGCTGTACCCCATGTCGAAGGCAATTTCCTGAATGCTGCGAGTACTGTCCAGTGCCTCGATCGAGGCGACGAATCGCAACCGTTGGCGCCATTGGCCAAAGCTCATGCCTAATTCTTTGACGAACTGCCGAGCCAGGGTCCGTTCGCTGACATGAATCCCGTCAGCCCACTGCGCCAGGGTCCGGTTATCACCGGGCGCCGCTTGCAGGGTTTCCAGAATGCCCAGCAGTCCCGCGCTGCTGGCGTAAGGCAGGAAACCTTCATGCACCGGTGCCTGTTGCAGTTGGTCGACCAGGACCTGCGCCAGACGGGCGTCGGCGGCATGCTCAGGGATCTTGACGTCACGGCCGGCAAAGTCCTGGAGGATCGCCTTGATGATGTCACTGATGGCCAGGGTGCATCCCTGCCCCGGCAAATCGCGGCAGATCGACGGCGCCAGGCAGACCGCCCGGTAGCTGATCGGTTGATCACTGTAAAAACTGTGTTCGGTCTGCGGCGGCACCCACACGGCGTACTGCGGTGGCGACATGAAGCGCCGCCCGGCGACTTCCATGTGCAAGACACCATGGGCCGAATATTCCAGGGTGCCCCACGGATGGCGATGCGCAGAAGCAAAACGGTGTGCGTCGAAATCGGCGTAGCGAAAGTACACCGGGGCCGGCAGTTCGCTGAAATCCAGCACATCAATGGGCTGACGGGGCATGTTGTCCGTATGCATAGGTTGTTTGTCTGGTTTGAAGTATAAGCATTGAACCAGACAACGGATAATCACCCTTCATCAATGCTCTGGTTTTCCCCATGCAATACGCGTATCCGCTGCTGGCCATCTTCATCTGGGCGGGCAACACCGTCATCACCAAAATGTCGGCCGGGGCGATTTTCCCCGCCGAGATCGGTTTCTATCGCTGGCTGCTCGCTGGCCTGCTGTTCACCCCGTTCATGCTCAAACCCGTCATCAGCCACTGGCCGCTGATACGCCCCAGCCTGGGCAAGATTTTCATCCTCGGCGTGCTCGGTATGGCGGTGTATCAGAGTCTGGCGTACTTTGCCGCGAGCCTGACCACGGCCACCAATATGGGCATCATCCTGTCGCTGATGCCGTTGATGTCGCTGGCAATGGCCATCATCAGCCTTGGCCAGCGCTTGACCGCTGGCGCCCTGGTCGGTGCGCTGCTGTCGTTCGCCGGCGTGCTGGTCGTGGTGTCGTCCGGCAGCCTCGGCACGCTGCTGGAGCATGGGGTCAACCTGGGTGATGCGATGATGCTGATCGCGACCCTGGCCTATGCGGTCTACAGCACCCTGCTGAAGAAATGGCAACTGCGCTTGCCGCCCCTGGTGCTGCTGTACCTGCAGGTGCTGGTGGCGGTGGTGGTGCTGTTGCCGTTGTTTGTCATCTCGGACAAGGTCGGCCCGACCCTGCACAACATTCCGCTGGTGTTGTACGCCTGCCTGCTGGCCTCGATGGTTGCGCCATTGGCGTGGATGCAGGCCGTGTTGCGCCTGGGCCCAAGCCGCACTACGCAGTTCTTCAACCTGCTGCCATTGCTCACCGCGCTGATTGCCGCTGTGGTGCTGCATGAGCAGCTTGCGCTGTTCCACTTGGTGGGGGGCGCCCTGACCCTGGGCGGAGTGATTGTCTCGGAGCGCTGGACCCGGGTCCTCGGTCGCGCCTAAACCCCCGCCGCTTTCAAACGCTGCGCGTGCTCGACAAACAAGCGCACCGGATCGGCGCCCTTGCCCACCAGCCCCAGCGATTGGTTGACGATGTCGAAGTGATCCAGCGGGAAGTCATCGCCGATGACCGTGCCCAGGTGCGAGCTGTAGCGCCCGACCATGCCATCGCACTGCCCGGCCTCGCGCACGAAGGTGCGGGCAAACAGGCGGCAACTGCGGTTGCTGCCATCGAACAGGTTGCCGCCACGGTCGGTCTTGCCCGGCTGCAAGGTGCCCGACCAGGAGTAATAGCGCACGCCGTTGACCTCTTCGGCGCCCTGCCCGCCCCAGGTCTCGGGCAGCCCCTGTGGATAATGCTGGTTGAAGAGCGCCACACCGGCGCTGGTCAGTGAGTTGTGGGAAGCGTGGACGTCTACCGGCCACTTGCGCACGTGATGTCCGGTTTCCAGCAGCCCAATCAGCCAGGCGACCACGTTCAACACGCCACTCAAGAATCGCCCCTTGGCACTCTCGGGCGGGTAGTGGCGATGCAGGTAGTCCGCCAATTCCGAGCCATGGTTGGGACCGGCGACCGAGGTCACCGATGCCACCAGGTCGGGCCGTTTGGCGGCGGCATAACGAGCGGTCAACGAGCCTTGGCTATGGCCGATCAAATTGACTTTATCTGCGCCGGTTTCCCGCAGGATCGACTGAATCTGCAGCAGCAGCTCTTCACCGCGCACCTCGTTGGAGTTGACCGGCGACACCTGCACCGCGATCACATTGGCACCGCCACGGCGCAAGGCCGGGATGATGCCGTACCAGTACGGATACAGCACCAGACGCACAAATCCGAGCATGCCCGGGACCAATACCAAGGGGTAACGCGTCGCGGTGTCCTGCGTCATGGACAGACTTCCTTGTAGTGGGCGTTCCAGCATCGTCAGGGCTGATGACAGCTTCACGATCAGTCTATGACAACGAAAAATCCGATAAAACTTTTCCTACGGCCCGCCACTCACACCTAAAGAACACGCCAATAGAGCGTATGCCTGCCGAATCAGCCCGAGGAAACCGAAATGAGTGACATCCAGTTATCCGATGTAAACACCCTGCGCCAGCGCGCCCGCACCCACGTCGAGAACGGTGCCGTGACTGAAGGCTACAGCGCCAATCGCGAAGAGGTGCTACGCCTGCTCAACGAATCGCTGGCCACTGAATTGGTCTGCGTGCTGCGTTATAAACGCCACTACTTCATGGCCGAAGGCCTGAAAGCCGCAGTCGCCGCCGACGAGTTCCTGGAGCACGCCACCCAGGAAGCCCAGCACGCCGACAAACTCGCCGAGCGCATTGTGCAGTTGGGAGGCGAGCCGGAGTTCAATCCCGACTTGCTGTCGAAAAACTCCCACGCCCAATACGTGGCGGGCAACACCCTCAAAGAGATGGTCTACGAAGACTTGGTCGCCGAGCGTATCGCGATCGACAGCTACCGCGAGATTATTCAGTACATTGGCGAAAAGGATCCGACTACGCGGCGGATTTTCGAAGACATCCTGGCTCAGGAAGAAGAGCATGCGGATGATATGGCGGATTTGCTGAAAGGATTGTAGGGGTTGGAAAAGCCTTGTTGTGGTGCACCACAACAAGGCCAGCAGTCAAAGCAGACCGACAAACTTGTCATCCGCAGGCGTGGACCCCAGGCTGAGCACTTTTTTATTGAGTGCATCCAGGAGTTGCTCCAGCACCAGCGTGCGAATCCCTCCTTTTTCATAGGCCTCACTGTTCAGCGAATATTGCGTAAAGTCTATGCGCAGATTATCCACCGCCTCAAAAGGCTGGTTGAAAAAGCCAGCGCCAACCTCCTCATTGGTTTTGAAATGAATAAATACCGAGTGGATACTCGCTGCTGCGCCGAGCAAATTAACCCGCAGCACAACCTGTGAGGCCGGGGCGCCCTCTTCCCCGCTGTTTTGCAGTACCGTAGCCGCCCTAAGCGCTTTCCAACTTCCAAGTTCCGTCGATAACTGCTCGACACCGGCGACTACCGACTCAAAGTCTTGCGCAGGACCGCCACCGAGAACGGGGTAGAGTTTCTCCTCAAGCAACTTACTCAGAACAAAACCCGCACCACTCTGTTCAACTACAATCGCTCGATCGCGCTCTCGATTCCACTTGAGATTAAGCAAGGCCTTATTATGTCGCGCACTCCAACTTTGCGCCTCAGCAAACACATTGAATTTTGATTTTGCGTACAGAGAACAATAGAGCAACGCACGAATGACATCACCTTGATACGATGATGAAAAACCTTGCGGAACATACACCAGCCCACCGTCTACGAGTAACAGGTCATCCTTTCCCATGAACATCTCCAGAGAAGCAAGTGCGGGCTAAACCACTAGCCCGCCTGCAACTTCAACTATCTGAATCATCGTAGCTCGCGAGCTTGGCCGACTTGAAGAAGGCCTCACTGTTCGCACCCAACGCTTCAAGAATCCAGTCCCTGACCCGCTCATGTTCGTCTATATTAAGTTCGATAACCGCAGCGGCTTTTTTCATTTTCACTTCGGACATGTTCCATTTCCAGAACCAGGCCCCACCCTGCTCTGTCTTCAGTTCACAGTCCATTGCGAGCAACGCGCTAATGGCCGTTCCCTTGGCTGATGACAGGCAGGGAACGATCCGAAAATCGGCGTCTTTACCGCTTTTACTGTTCTTGTCAAACAATGTGATCAGTCCATCGTTGGACTTTATCGTCCCGAAGGCGTCGCCCAACAGCTTCAACATTGCCGCTTTGTTGGGCCCGGCAACGGCACCGATAATATCCAGGACAATGGACTCCATGGTTATACTTTTCTGCTTGACGGTATGACTGGCATACTTATAGCCGGTGGTGGACCAGCCACAATATTTCATGGCAGTTGCATACTTGGCGTGCCACCTCATTGGCGTTTCGGCTTTGTTGGCATTACCGTCGGCGTACCGCTCTGCATAGGTAATACTGTCTCGTGCCGCTTGCGCGATGTCGCCATCAAGATTATCGGCAAAGGCAAGTGTGACGGGTTTGTCGTCACCCACAAGCAGCAGGCCGCCTTCTTCTTTGACGCCTTCCTCCTTGAGACCTTCATCTTCCCCTGCAAAGGACCTGATAGTCCTGGAAGCATGAAAGGGTGCAAGTACAGCACTATCAAAAAACGCAATACGCTCTTCGATACCGGGCATAAGATTGCTCATTTAAATATCCTTACTCAAATGATAGGTGGTTTCTGAACAACAGCCAAATGACTGCCACTCACAAACTAAACAAATACAATCACCGACACCAACGCACATTTACAACAACAAATTACCAAGCACTTAACAAACCTCGCACTTCACCCGCATGGAGCGCATCCAGTCCGTTATCAGCGCCCATTCAACGTCATTTGTTTTTCCAGCACAGTGATTATGCAGCTTCTTACCCCTTCACCGTCTTCGGCGCCTTCCCCATTTTCATCTGCTCCAACAGCGGCGCGCACTGATTGGCTTCACCGCCACTGGGTGCCACCAGCGCCAGCAGCCCGGCCGCCGGTCCCGCAATGACACCCAGCGCAACCATCCCGGCACCGCGTAGCATCAAGGGCACCGACTTGACCCCGGCATCCGGCTTGATGAATTTGCCGCGCACATACAAGGGTGAACGCAAGGAAATCAAACGCCATCCCTTGGACTCGGGAGTGATGGTCAAGTCCAACTGTTCGGTGGCCATATTGGCCGTGCCATCGATGTAGATAACTGCGTTCTCGGTGTCGAACACGAACAAACGCGAGGTGGCCAGGCCATCCTTGATACCGAAATCGGCGGCCGCACAATTGATCTTCACGTCCTTGTCGCCAAAGATCTTGCCGACCACATAGTTGCCCACGTTCAGCCCGGCCAACTCCATCAACTCGCGGCTGATTGCCCCGTCATTGATCAACATCTTCAGATCGCCATTGGCACTCCCCAACAACGCCGCCACCGAGTTGCCGCGACCACTAATATCGGCATCGCCGTTAAGTTCGCCGAAGCTGGTTTTCATCGGTTCGAAGGTCGGGAACAGCTGCTTGAGCTTGAAGCCACGCGCACTCAATCGGGCACGCCCCTGCAGCGGCGCGGCGTGCCCGTTCAAACGGATCTGCGCGTCCAGCTTGCCGCCCGCCACGCCAAAGCGCAGCGGTTCGAGACTGAGCTGGCCGTCATTGAGAATCACGTGGGCGTACAGGTCATTGAACGGCAGTTTTTCGCTGTGGACGATGCGCTTGCCGGTGAATTCGACATCTGCGTCCATGTCACGCCAGCGCTCGGTGCGAAACTCTTCGACCGGCAACAGTTTGTCCGCAGGCTGCTTGCTCTCTCCACCCCGCGCCTTTTGCTTGGCGTTGGAATCGGCACCGATCAGCGGCGCGAGGTCGGCGAACAGCAGTTGATTGGAGACCAGCGCCCCACTGAGTTTGGGTCGCGGCTGGCTGGCGACATACGTCAGGTTGCCATGGATGTCGCTGCTGCCGATGGTGCCGTTGAAGTCTTCGTAGCTGAATTTCGCGCCCTCGGACGCCCGCAGATTGGCGCTCAGGTGCCCGTCTGTGGCGTAAGGCGGCGAATCGGGAAGGGTCACGCCAGTCAACGGATAGAGATTACCGAGGCTATTGCCCGCCAATTTCAGACGCAGGTCCAGAGCACCGAGGTTCAACGGATCTGTCAGGGTCCCGGCCAGTTCGACCCGGGTAGCGGCGATTTGCACCTGAGCCTGCAGCGGAAAGGGTTTGGCCGAGTCTTGCAAGGCCAGCAAACCACCGACCTTGCCTTGGCCGTTGAGCGCCTGGCCGTGATACTGACCTTTGACCTTGATCGCGAAGGCGTAATCCTGTGGGGCCGCGCCCCGCTCCAGGGTTTTCTTCGCGAGCTTGTCACCGACAATGTCGCTGAACGGAATCGGCTTGCCCAACGGATCGATCAGCAGGTCGAGGCGGGTTTTCAGGCTTTGATCGTCGAGCGTGACGTGGCCCTTGTCGAAGCCGATCGAGCCGATATCGACCACCCAGTTCGACGGTTCGGCATCCGGATCCTTGGGATCGAAGGTGAACGTCCAGTTGGCGCGCCCATCAGCCAACCGCTGCAGTTGGGCATTGGGCTCTGTCAGGTCGATACGCGGAATCACCACCCGTTGCGCCAGCAGGGCCAGCGGCGAAACCCGTAGCTCTACGCGCTTGAGACTGGCCATCTGCGGCTGCTTGAGCCAGTCCGGATTGCCCAGACTAATGTCCTCGGCTACCACATGGGGCCACGGCACCCAGGCTCGCCAGCCGCCTTCGTCGGGTTCACGCTTCCAGATCACCGCCAGATTGCCATTGATCGCGAAGGGCCGATGCAGCTCCTCGGAGACCTTGGCATTGAGTGGCGGTTTGATTCGGTTCCAATCAAAGAACGCGATGATCACCAGCAGTACCGCCAACAACAGCACCAGGCTGGCGAGGACCCAGGCGAAAATTTTTCCGGTGCGCGTCATTGCACAAAGCTCCTGATCACTGCTCGGCGTCCTGACGGCGACGCACGTTGAAAATTCCGGGCCGAAAATCGACCGTCTCTGCAAACTACGACTGGCAAATGGCCCGCAGGTTTAATGAAAAAGCCGATTCAGCGGCAAATAAGCGGTTTTTTCCTGATCAATCCGACAACAAGCTGTTACCTCGCCCGCACTTTTATGACCCACACCTGAGTCGAAAATACCCACATCAGTGCTGAAACGCTCGCCGGAAACGCCCGTTCTAGAGCCTTCCAGCAGAACCATCAATTCCGTTGATTATTACCATTGTCCTTATGAACTTTTATATCGATTTATCGAGAGTAGCATTGGCTTCGTACCCACTTTGTCGCCCACCTACGGAGCACACGATCATGAAACGCCAATTACTGCTGAGCCTGACCCTCTCGATCCTTGCCGCCAACGCATTTGCCCTGCCCGCCGCCGAGCAAGCAACCCCGCAAGTCAAAGCCGAACACTCGGTGTTCAGCCAGACCGTTGCCGAAGGTGGTTCTGACCGTCTGCTGGAACGCAACAAAGTAGCCGCAGATGGCTTCGACCGCACTCCACAAGGCCAGACCATTGCCGAAGGTGGTCGTGATCGCCTGGAAGAAAAAGGTCTGGTTGAAGACGGCTATGACCGTACCCCACAAGGTCAGGTGGTTGCCGAAGGTGGTGGTGACCGTGTGATCGACCGCAACAGCACTGTGAGCTGAGCCCATGGTGGCCTGGAAAAAAGCCCGACTCCCTGGAGTCGGGCTTTGACTTTGTAAACCATGCATTTCCCCGCGACACCCTTCTCGCCTGCACCTGCCAATGCCAGTTCGACGCCAGCGAAGCCGATTTGCTAGAGTGCGCCGCCGTCCCTGATTAGAAGTCAGCCACCCGATGCCGCCCCGCGCCGAACAGAAACAACAGACCCGCCACGCCCTGATGGACGCCGCTCGCCATCTGATGGAGTGTGGCCGGGGGTTTGGCAGCCTGAGCCTGCGTGAAGTGGCGAAAACCGCCGGGATTGTCCCCACCGGGTTCTACCGTCACTTCGCCGATATGGATCAACTGGGCCTGGAACTGGTCAGCGAGGTCGGCCAGACCTTCCGTGAAACCATTCGCCTGGTACGCCACAACGAATTCGTCATGGGCGGCATCATCGACGCTTCGGTTCGGATCTTCCTCGACGTGGTCGCCGCCAACCGTTCGCAGTTTCTGTTCCTCGCCCGCGAGCAATACGGCGGTTCTTTGCCGGTACGGCAGGCCATCGGTCAATTGCGCGAGAACATCAGCGCGGACCTGGCTGCCGACCTGTCGTTGATGCCCAAGTTGCAGCACCTGGACCTGGCCGGCTTGTCAGTGATCGCCGACCTGATCGTCAAAAGTGTGTTCGCTACCCTGCCCGATATCATCGATCCGCCCGCCGAGGCGCTGCCCGAGCATCTGACCCCGCAGGCGAAGATCACCCAGCAGTTGCGCTTCATTTTCATCGGCCTCAAGCACTGGCAGGGATTGGGCAGTACCGAATAGCCCAATCACCGCACCGCGTGAAAACGCTTGCCGAAGGTGAAGTTTTTCTTCCAGTAACTGTTGGTCAATGAGTCGATACGGGTGTTCTTGCCTGTGCGCGGCGAGTGAATGAACTTGCCCTCGCCTACATAAAGTCCCACATGGTTGATTTGCTGACGCCCGTTGCCCTTGAAAAACACCGCGTCGCCCGGTTTCAGGGCACCGCGCTTGATGGTTGCCGCACTGGAACGTTGCATCGCCCCGGTGGTGCGTGGCAGTTGGAGATTGGCCTCGGTCTTGAACAGATACACCAGCAAACCGCTGCAATCGAATCCTTGCGCCTGAGTCGCGCCACCCCATTTGTAAGGCGTGCCCAAGAGTTGGTGGGCACGGTCGACAACGTTCTCGATGGACGGCTGCGGCACAGCCTGCAACGCCGAGCCGAATGGTTTTGGGGTGAGGCTGCGCGAGTCGAGATTGGCCCAGGCCGCTGAAGTAAGGAGCAGCAGACTAATAAGCACTAAAAATGTAAATACCCTGCACATAACGGATACCGTCGCGGATTAAACACGGGGCGGCATCCTAGTGGCCTGCAAAGTAAGCACATGTACGCCCGATCCGTCATTCCTGTAGGACTAGTCCTTAAATCAGGCATGGAACAACAAGTTGTTGATTTCCCGTGCGTTTTTCCGGCGTCTACACGACGCACGGTTTCGGCGCAATAAACATTGCGCACGCACCACAATGAAACATTTCGCAACCTGTAGTCCATGGCTCGCCTGGCACATAGCCAATACCTACAGGACTTTCCTACACCCGAGCGGGTTGGCAAGCCCCTTGCTCTAGCGTGCTTATTGCTCATCGCTGGAAGCTGCCTGATGCTGGTAATCCGTCGCCGAATCGCCCCACAACCCCTTTGGACCGCAGAGCTGCTGCTGAGCTTTGAAGCCCGCAGCAAAAGCCGCCTGCGCTGTTTCAGTGTCGACGGCGAAGACGTCGGTCTGTTCCTCGAACGTGGTCAACCACCGCTCTACGACGGCGAGTGCCTGCAAGCAGAGGACGGACGCATCGTGCGCGTTTGCGCGCGCCCCGAACAACTGCTGCACGTCACCTGCGCCAATGCCTTCGAACTGACACGCGCCGCGTACCACTTGGGCAACCGGCATGTCGCCCTGCAAGTGGGTGATGGCTGGCTGCGCCTGCTCGACGACTACGTCCTGCAGGCGATGCTCGAGCAACTGGGCGCCCGCACCGAACGCATCGAGGCCGGGTTCCAGCCTGAGCATGGCGCCTACGGCGGTGGCCATCATCATTCGCGACACGGCGACGAAGACTTCAACTACGCGCCGAAGCTGCACCAGTTTGGCGTGCGCTTGTGAATCCGGCATGGGCCCTGCTGCGCCTGGCCAGCCCGCAGCTGCCGATTGGTGGCTACAGCTACTCTCAGGGCCTGGAAATGGCTGTGGATAACGGCCGCGTCTGCGATCCCGGGACGGCAAGGCGCTGGATCAGCGACCAGTTGCTGCTCAACCTCGCTCGCTTCGAAGCGCCTTTGCTGCTCGCCCATTGTCGCGCCGCCGCCGAGGACGACTGGCCGCTGTTAAGCCAGCACTGCGAACAGCACCGCGCCAGTCGAGAAACCCGCGAGTTGCATCAGGAGAGCCGGCAGATGGGTTACTCCCTGCAACAACTGCTCAATGGCTTGCCGGAACTGGACGCCAGCGCCCGCGCTTTCCTTGAGCAAAATCCCGAACCGCACCTGGCCCTGGCTTGGGCCCTGGCCGCCCGTGTCTGGCACATCAGCCCGCAGGACGCCCTGGCTGCCTGGCTGTGGAGCTGGCTGGAAAACCAGTTGGCGGTGCTGATGAAAACCTTGCCGCTGGGCCAGCAGGCCGCACAGCGCCTGACCAGTGAACTGCTGCCGCTGCTGCAACAGGCCCAGCAGGATGCCTCGACGATTGATCCCCAACACTGCGGCAGCGCCGCTTTCGGCCTGTCCCTGGCGTGCATGGCCCATGAGCGCCAGTACAGCCGCCTGTTTCGTTCCTAGGAGAAGCACATGAACACACAACCCCTGCGAGTCGGTATCGGTGGCCCGGTTGGCTCCGGCAAAACCGCGCTGACCCTCGCCCTGTGCCTGGCCCTGCGCGATCGCTACAACCTGGCAGTGGTCACCAACGACATCTACACCCGCGAAGACGCCGACTTCCTGGTGCGCAACAAGGCCCTGGCCCCCGAGCGCATCATCGGCGTGGAAACCGGCGGCTGCCCGCACACGGCAATTCGCGAGGACGCCTCGATCAACCTCGAAGCGGTGGATCAACTGAACCGCCGGTTTCCCGGGCTGGACCTGATTCTGGTGGAGTCCGGTGGCGACAACCTGTCGGCGACCTTCAGCCCGGAACTCTCCGACCTGACGATCTATGTGATCGATGTCTCGGCCGGCGACAAGCTGCCACGCAAAGGCGGGCCGGGGATCTGCAAATCCGACCTGCTGGTGATCAACAAGATCGACCTGGCGCCGCTGGTGGGTGCATCGCTGTCGATGATGGACAGCGATACGCGGCGCATGCGCAACGGCAAGCCTTTCGTCTTCAGTAACCAGAAAATCGGCCAGGGCCTTGAGGAAATCATCGCCTTCATCGAACGCCAGGGGCTGCTGACCGCTGCCTGACACTTATCCACAAGCCACTCAACAAGGACGCTTATTCATGACACTTCATCGCCTTTTCGCCGCTGCGGCACTACTGCTCACTCCGGCCCTGGCCTTCGCTCATCCGGGGCACGGTGATAATGGCCTGCTGGCCGGCATCAGCCACCCGATCGGCGGCCTCGACCACCTGCTGGCCATGCTCGCCGTCGGCTTGTGGGCCGCCCAGCAACAGGGCACCGCACGCTGGGCGCTGCCCTGCACCTTCGTCGGCACCATGCTGCTGGGCGGCGTGCTGGGCTTCGAGGGCCTGGAGCTGCCGGCGCTGGAAAGCGGAATAGCCGCCTCAGTGCTGGCACTGGGCCTGGCCGTGGCGCTCGCCGTACGCCCACCGCTAAGCCTGGCGGTCACGGCGACAGCGCTGTTCGCCCTGTTCCATGGCGTGGCCCATGGCCTGGAACTGCCCGACATGTCGAGCCCCTGGACCTACGCCGCCGGTTTCGTCCTCGCCACTGCGGCTTTGCACGCAGCCGGTTATGGGCTTGTGCGGGTATTGCCGCAAGCCGC
Source organism: Pseudomonas fluorescens (assembly GCF_019212185.1). Taxonomy (NCBI): domain Bacteria; kingdom Pseudomonadati; phylum Pseudomonadota; class Gammaproteobacteria; order Pseudomonadales; family Pseudomonadaceae; genus Pseudomonas; species Pseudomonas fluorescens. The sequence goes on along the minus strand of NZ_CP078138.1, from coordinate 780,440 downwards.
TGCGCCGCTAGTGCGGGTAGCCGGGGCAGTGTCGGCCGGCATGGGCGCCTGGCTTATGGTGGGATAAGAGCAGTGGCAAGCTGCAAGCACGATCAGGAGCCAACGCGGCTGCGCATTAACTTGTGGCTTGCCGCTTGCACCTTGTGCTCCTCTGCTACCATGTCGCGCAACCATTACCGCCGTGACGACGCCCGCCAATGCCCCATGCTCCCCGCTCTGCCCCCCAGCCTGAACTGACCGCTCTGTTTGCCACGGTGCAAGCGCATTTCCGGCAGGTCATCGTGCCGCTGTGGCAAGGTCCGGGCTGGAATGCCGACATGGCGCTGCCCTACGAAGCGCTGAACGCCGCGCAACAACCCTTGCCGCCACAACGCTACCGGGCGATGGCCTGCGCGCGCCAGCTGTACCTGTTCGCCAGCCTGATCGGCGAAGTGACAGGTGCCGAGGAGCGGGCGGCGGCGTTGTTCCGCTCACTGCAACGGCATTTCCACGACGCCGAGCATGGCGGCTGGTTCTACAGCATCGATGCCCAGGGCGCACCGCTCGACACCCGTAAAGACCTCTACACCCACGCCTTCATCCTCTTTGCCTGCGCTCACTACTGGTCCAGGGTCAAGGAGCCGCTGGTGGAGTCCGTACTTAATGCCGCCCTGGAAGTGATTGCCCAGCGCTTTGCCACGGATGACGGTCTGTACGAAGCCAGCCTTGATCGCGACTGGTCGTCATTGAACTCGGGACCTCTGCAAAATCCGCTGATGCATTTGGCCGAAGCCTTCCTCGCGACCCTCGCAGTACGCGATGACGCTCCGGTCAGCGATGCGCTGAACGCGCTGTGCGCAGCGATGCACAAACACTTCATCGACCCAAGACACGGGGTGATGATGGAGAAACCGCTGGGAGCTGTGGATAACTGGTTCGAGCCCGGTCACCAGTTCGAATGGTTTTTCCTCCTGGATTCGTCGACCACCCTTCAGGGATCGCCGTTACACGCTTCGTTGACCGGCGCGTTTGCCTTCACCGAACAACGAGGCGTCGATCCGCAGACTGGTGCGGTCGCCGCCATGCTGGAACTGGATCAGGCCGAAGCGCCACGCGATGCCACCCAGCGCATCTGGGCCCAGGCCGAGTACCTGCGTGCGCTGACACTGCGTCCGCACAGCCAGGCGGCGCTGCTGCGCCAATTGACGGCCTTGCAGCAACGCTTCCTGCACAGTGATGGTTGGTACGAATGCCTCGATACCCAAGGCGTGGTCAGTCGCCAGGACATGCCTTCGACCACGCCTTACCACCTGGCGACCTGCTACGCCGGACTGGCCGCCTACTGCGCCTGAGGACTACTCAGCCCTTGGCGCCACGATCGATGGCAAAGCCACCCCAGGTCTGACTCACCGGCATCAACTCGAGACGGTTGATGTTGATGTGCGCCGGTGCGTTGAGCACCCAGAAAATGGTCTCGGCAATATCTTCCGGCTGGATCGGCTCGGCACCGGCGTAAGTGGCGTCGTAACGCGCTTGGTCACCGCCGAAGCGCACCAGCGAGAATTCGCTTTCACACAGCCCCGGCTCGATGTTGCTGACGCGCACGCCGGTGCCCTGCAGATCGCAACGCAGGTTCAGCGAGAACTGTTTGACGAATGCCTTGCTTGCGCCATACACGTGGCTGCCCGGGTACGGGTAATTGCCGGCGATCGAACCGAGGTTGATGATTCCCGCGCCACGGCCATGGGCGATCAAGCGCGGCAACAACAGGCGGGTGCTGTACATCAGGCCCTTGATGTTGGTGTCGACCATGGTGTCCCAGTCATCCAGGTCGCATTTCGGCGCAGGATCCACGCCGAGGGCCAGGCCGGCATTGTTGATAAGTCCGCGCAAGGTGGCGAACGACGGTGGCAGGTTGCTAATGGCCGCTTCCATGGCCTTGCGATCACGCACGTCAAGAACCAGGCCATGGACCTCGGTCTGCGCCGACAACTCGGCGCACAGGGCATTCAGACGCTCTTCACGACGACCGGTCAGCACCAGCTTCCAGCCAGCCGCAGCAAAACGCCGGGCGCAGGCTTCACCAAAACCGGACGTGGCGCCGGTAATAAACAGGGTGTTGGACATCGTGCTCTCCTTGATCGGGCTGCTACACAGCCGGTGTAATGAACCATCAGCCGGCAGCATGCCCGGCCCGCTTGCGGTGGGCAACCTCGGGTTTATTGGACAAAAAATGATCAGGTTGCGCAAAGCCTTTAAAACCGTGGCCTGCAGCTCATTACACCCACCTTATCCACAGTCCGGCCCACATTCTCTGGGGGCAACTCGAAACCCTGCACACCGCTATCCACAAGGCTTTGCGCGGAAAATGCAAAGTTTTTTGCTTGACCCGGCCCCTCACCCGTGTAGCTCTTGCGCATCAATTCGACCGCGCGGTCAACTTGGCAATGGCGCCAAGCCAGCAACCACGCCGCTTTGCGAGGTCTTTCCAGAGTTTAACCACAGACTTATCCACAGGCATGCCCAGTCATATTTGACTGGGTTTGCCGAGCAATAAAAAGGTTGACATCCTGCGGTTACGACTCGCAAAAAAGCACTGATCAAAAAACAATCAATCGCCTGGAAGCCACGTTTTATAAGGCCTTGGTGGAGTTGCACCCACGTTACCCACAGCCCGCTCCACAGCAAACGGGGACAAGTCAAAAGCCCAGAAAAACAGCCATTTGCAGCGGCTTTATGTCGCGCTTTAGCAGCATGTACGAATTGTTTTCCACAATTTCAACGGTGGAGGCGCAAGGCAGGCTTTTACCCAGACGTAAAAAAGCCCCGAGCTTGCGCGTCGAGGCTTGTGGATAACCGCGCGAATCAGTGCCCGCCCAAATAGGCGTTACGCACCTCCTCGTTTACCAACAGCTCTTTGCCAGTGCCGGTCAGACGAATCTGCCCGTTCACCATCACATAGGCGCGATCCGACAAGCGCAGCGCGTGGTTGGCGTTCTGCTCGACCAAAAAAATGGTCATGCCGGTGCTCGCCAGCTCCCGCAGGGTGGCGAAGATCTGCTTCACCACGATCGGCGCCAGCCCCAGGCTCGGCTCATCGAGCAGCAGCAGCTTGGGACGGCTCATCAGCGCCCGGGCGATGGCCAGCATCTGCTGCTCGCCACCGGACATGGTCATGGCTCGCTGGTTACGCCGTTCCTTGAGCCGCGGAAACAGCTCGAACATGCGCTGCATGTCTTCGGCCGCGTACTTGTCGCCGATGGGGATAGTGCCCATCTGCAGGTTCTCCTCAACGGTCATGTCAGGGAAAACCCGCCGCCCTTCCGGCGATTGGGCAATGCCGTTGGAGGCAATGTAGTGCGACGACTTGTGGGTAATGTCCACACCCTGGTAAATGATCTGCCCATCGGCGGCGCGCGGCTGGCCGAAGATCGACATCAAAAGCGTCGACTTGCCGGCGCCGTTGGAGCCGATCAGGCTGACGGTTTCACCCTCATTGATGTGCAGCGAGACTTTCTTCAGGGCCTGGATCGGTCCGTAGAACACGTCCAGCTCCTTAAGTTCGAGGATCGGCTGGCTCATACCACCTCCTCCTCGTCAGCACCCAGGTAGGCGGCGATCACTTTCGGATCGCTACGAATCGCTTCGGGTCCGCCTTCGGCGATCACGTTGCCGTGGTCCAGCACCACAATGTGGTCAGAGATGCTCATTACCATGCCCATGTCGTGTTCGATCAGTACCACGGTCAGATCGTGCTCATCGCGCAGTACCCGGATCATCGCGCTCAGCGCTTCGGTTTCCTGCGGGTTGAGGCCGGCAGCCGGCTCGTCGAGGCAAATGATTTGCGGCCGAGTGCACATGGCCCGGGCAATTTCCAGGCGCCGCTGTTGGCCGTAGGACAATTCGCCAGCCAGACGGTTGGCGCAGTCCACCAGATCGACCACCTCCAGCCAATAGAATGCGCAGTCCAGCGCATCGCTCTCAGCCTTGCGATAGCCCTTGGTATTGAGGATGCCGGCCAACATGTTGCGGTTGACCCACATGTGCTGGGCCACCAGCAGGTTTTCCAGCACCGACATTTCCTTGAACAGGCGAATGTTCTGGAAGGTTCGGGCCAGGCCGGCGCGGTTCACCAGGTGGGTGCCGCCGAACATTTTGTAGTACAGGCGTGAGGCGAAGTTTTTCGGCGAAACGAAGTCGGTCGCCTTGAACGATTCGCCCAGCAGTTGGATGACATTGGTTTGCTTGCCGCGGGTGTTGAGCTCGATCTTGCCACCCGACGCCTTGTAGAAACCGGTCAGGCAGTTGAACACCGTGGTCTTGCCGGCCCCGTTGGGGCCGATCAGGGCGAAGATCGAGTTGCGATGGACTTTAAGACTGACGTCACTGAGGGCTTTGATACCGCCGAAGTGCATCATCAGCTTCTCTACACTGAGTACGACTTCACTCATGGCCCTGCCCCCTTTCATACGCTATGGCACCTTTACGCGGGGTCACGCCCGTCCGGCTGATCCGGATCAGGCCGCGTGGCCGCCAGATCATCATCAACACCATGAGAATGCCGAACAGCAGCACCCGGTACTCAGCGAAGCCACGCAGCAACTCTGGAGCAACGGTCAGGACGAACGCGGCGATCACTACGCCAATGGTCGAGCCCATGCCGCCGAGCACCACGATCGCGAGGATCAGCGCCGATTCGAAGAAGGTGAACGAGGTCGGGTTGACGAAGCCCTGGTAGGTGGCGAAGAACACCCCAGCCAGGCCTGCGGTCGAAGCACCGATGGTGAATGCCGAGAGCTTCACCAGTACATGGTTCAGGCCCATGGACCGGCAAGCGATTTCATCTTCACGCAGAGCTTCCCAGGCACGGCCGACCGGCATACGGGTCAGGCGGTGCTTGATGTACAGCACGGCCAGCACCACCAGGAACAGCACGGCGTAGATGAAGTAGTACTTCACATCAGGGTTATAGGCGATGCCGAAGAACTCGTGGAACGGCACTCCACCCTCTTTCGCCCGTTTGCCGAACTCCAGGCCGAAGAAGGTCGGCAAGGGCGCCGGCATACCGTTCGGACCGCCGGTGAGCGATAACCAGTTGTTGAGGATCAGGCGGATGATTTCACCGAAGCCCAAGGTCACGATTGCCAGGTAGTCACCGTGCAGGCGCAACACCGGGAAGCCGAGTATGCAGCCGGCCAGCGCGGCAGTGATTGCCGCCAGCGGCAGCACTGTCCAGAAGCCCAGACCCAGATACTGGTAGCCCAGCGCCAGACCGTAAGCGCCGATGGCGTAGAACGCCACGTAACCCAGGTCGAGCAAGCCGGCCAGGCCGACCACAATGTTCAAGCCCAGTCCCAGCAACACGTAGATCAAGCCGAGGATCACCACCCCCAGCAGGTAGGAGTTGGAGAAGAACGGGAAGATCACGGCAATCGCGATCATCAGCGGGATGATCCAGCGCAGGCGCGACTTGTAGTCGGGCGCCAGCACATGTACTCCAGAGCCGGTGGACTCGAAACCTTCAAGAATCCGCCGGCCCTTGCTGGTCTGCAGGAACAGGCTCAGGGCAAAGCGCCCGGCCATGACCACGGCAACGATCCACGCCACCCGCGTCGGTTCCAGATTGAAGCTGTAGCCGTCGAGCACCACCCCGACAATCGGGCCGAAGACGATGAGGGCAATCAGGCCGGCGAGAATCGCGTCGACCACACTTTGTTTGATATCGATGGATTTCTTATGGGTTGCAGACATCGCTTACACCTTCGACACAAGAGGACGGCCAAGCAGGCCTTGAGGCCGAAAGACCAGAACAAGAACGAGCAGCGAGAAGCTGAACACGTCTTTGTAGTCGGAGTTGACCAGGCCGGAGAACAGCGATTCGGAGATCCCCAGGATGATTCCGCCGAGCATCGCTCCGGGCAACGAGCCGATGCCGCCCAATACCGCGGCGGTGAAAGCCTTGATGCCGATGACGAAGCCTGCGTAGAAGTCGAAGGTGCCGTAGTTCATGGTGATCAGCACACCGGCCAACGCCGCCATGGCGGCACCGATGATGAACACGTAGGAAATCACCCGGTCGGTGTTGATGCCCAGGATCGAAGCCATCTTGCGGTCTTGTTGCGTCGCCCGGCACATGCGCCCGAGCTTGGTGTACTTAATGATGTAGGTCAGCAACGCCATACCGGCGAATGCAGCGACCAGAATGAAGATCTTGGTGTAGGTCAGTTGTACGAAACCTTCACCGATATCCACGCGCCATGCACCGGTCAGCAGCGTCGGAACACCCTGTTGGCGAGCGCCTTGGCTGATTTGTGCATAGTTTTGCAGGATCAGGGAAATACCGATGGCACTGATCAGCGGTGCCAGGCGGGTCGAGTTACGCAGGGGTTTGTAGGCAATTCGCTCGATGACCCAGCCATACACCCCGGTGACGACAATGGTGAAGACCAGCGTGCCGAGCATCAACAGCGGGAAGGATTCAATACCGAAGTACGCCAGCAGTGCCAGACTGATTGCCGCGAGGTAAGCGGAAATCATGTAAACCTCGCCGTGGGCGAAGTTGATCATGCCAATGATGCCATAGACCATTGTGTAGCCGATGGCGATCAGGCCATAGACCGACCCGAGGGTCAGGCCGTTGACCAGTTGCTGCAGGAAAATACCATCCATAACGCAATCTCACGCAGTGAGAACCTGCACACCCTGGGTGTGCGGTTCTTCTAGGAAAAATACAGATTTACGTCGAAGCGCTGTCAGGCAGAACACCACATCCCCTTGTGGGAGCTGGCCTGCCAGCGATAGCGGATGGACATTCAACAAAAATGTCGCCTGTCAGTCCGTCATCGCGAGCAGGCTCGCTCCTACATGGAGTCGATGTCGTCTAGCCGATCGCGTTTACTTCTGTTTTTCCAACTGGTGATATTTGCCGTCCTTGTCCCACTGGTAAACCACGTAGTCGGAGACTTTCAGGTCACCCTTGGCGTCCCAGGTTTTTTCGCCCATGACAGTTTTCACCGGGTTGGCCTTGAGCCACTTGGCAGCGTCTTCGCCTTTGTTGGATTTGGCGCCATTGAAGCCGGCGGCCAGTGCCTGGACCGAGGCGTAGGCATACAGGGTATAGCCTTCAGGCTCGGTGCCAGCCTTGCGGAACGCGTCCACCACCGCCTTGCTCTCTGGCAGCATGCGTGGGTCGGCGCCGAAGGTCATCAGCACGCCGTCGACGTATTGCGGGCCACCGGCGGTGGTCACCAGTTCGTCGGTCACGATGCCGTCGTCGGACATGAACTTGACGTCTTTCAGGCCCTCAGTACGCAGTTGCTTGACCAGCGGACCGGCTTCCGGGTGCAGGCCGCCGAAGTACACCACGTCGGCACCGGCAGCGCGGATCTTGGTGACCACGGCGCTGAAGTCTTTCTCGCCACGGGTCAGGCCTTCATACAGCACCGGCGTCACGCCGCGCTTGACCAGTTGTGCCTTGGTCGCATCTGCCAGGCCCTGACCGTAGGTGTCCTTATCGTGCAGCACCACGACTTTCTTGCCCTTGAGCACGTCGACAATGTAGTCGCCGGCAACGATGCCTTGCTGGTCGTCACGCCCGCACATACGGAACATGGCGCTCAGGCCGCGCTCGGTAACTTGCGGGTTGGTGGAACCGGGGGTGATGGCGATGATGCCCGCTTCGTCATAGATCTCCGACGCCGGGATGGTCGAGGAGGAGCAGAAGTGACCGACTACACCGGCAACTTTCTGGTTAGTCAGGTCCTTGGCGACGGTCACCGCCTGTTTTGGCTCGCAGGCGTCATCGCCCTTGACCAGCACTATCTTCTCGCCATTGACGCCACCTGCAGCGTTCACCGCGTCGGCGGCAGCCTGTGCGCCCTTCATGTACTGCTCGCCAAATGCCGCGTTTGCACCGGTCATGGGGCCCGCAACGCCGATCTTGATGTCAGCCTGAGCAAACGCCGAAACACCCAACGCAGTAGCGACTGCGAGGGCCAGAAAGCCTTTTTTGTAAAACGTCTGGGACATGAGGTGGTGCTCCAAGGTTTTTTAGTTGGCACTGCGACTTCACTCCATGCTTAGAGCAAGGGCCGTGCCATCGGTTTTTTATTCGTTAACAAGTCGCTGCTTTATTGTTATTTCGACTGTTTCGAGCCCATTTTCATTGGGCGTGCAACCGTCTAAAACGCAGAAGGTAAAACCACTATTTATTTTGGGCGCAACCTCCGCGTGCCACCATTGCAACCATAAGCAGAAACGACGTGCAACCGACCTGTAACAGCACGCGTCACCGAACTGCACACTGCTGGTGCGCGACTGCTACAACCCGCACCACTACAGGCTAGTCGCAACTTCGAAAACTGCCGCTGGCGCGAGCAGATTCCGCTGCTTAAATGACAATCCGCAGGCACTGGCCCGCGTGATACAGAGAAAAACCAGCCTCATACAGGCAACTGCGCACCCCTACCCCCAGCACCGGCTGCATGGGTGCGAATGGGATGGGCAACGCTTGAGGATTTCCGTTACACAGGTAGTCGGCGAAGGCTTTTCCGACCACGGTTCCGGTGGTCACGCCCCGGCCGTTGTAACCGGTGACAGCTACCAGGCCTGGTGCTGGCTCGTACAAGCGCATCAAATGATCGGGCGTAAAGGCGATACAGCCGGTCCAGGTGCACTCCCATTCCACCGGTTTCAAATACGGGAAATAGTGTTGCTGCACCCGATCGGCCCAGGCCTTGAGAAACCAGGTCGGTTTGCGATTGCCGTTGCCCAGGCTGCCGAGCAACAACCGGCCGTCCTTGTCGCGGCGAATGCTGCTGAGTACCTGGCGGGTATCCCAGGAACCCTGGCCACCCGGCAGAATCTGCTGCGCAGCGTCCTCGGTCAGCGGCGTCGAAGCCACCTGATAGTAAAAGCCGGGGAAGAAGTTACGCCGCAACTCGGTCCAGTCGCCCTCGGTGTAGGCGTTGGATGCGATCACTACTTGCTCGGCCAACACAGAACCCGCAGCGGTTTGCACTGACCAGCGCTGGCCCTGCCGCTCAAGGCGGGTGACCGGTGAATGATCGAACAACCGACCGCCCAGATCGCTTGCGGCCTTGGCCAGACCACTGGTGTAGGCCATCGGATTGAGCGTGCCGGCACGCCGATCGAGCAAGGCTGCGGCAATTTTTTTGGTCCCGGTCGCCTGCTCGCAAGCTGCCCCAGTCAACAACTCCACGGGAGCACCGCGGCGCTTCCATTGCTCCTCGCGGCTGCGCAGATCAGCTTCGCCACGCGCGTTGTGCGCCATGTGCAGCGTGCCCTCACGGCGCAACTGGCAGTCGATTTTATATTTGTCGATCAGGCTGAACACCAGCGACGGTGCAGCGCCGAGCATGCGGTTGAGCTGGCTGCCAATGGCCTCGCCAAAGCCTTCTTCGATTTCATCCGGCGGGATCCACATGCCGGCGTTGACCAGCCCGACATTGCGTCCCGACCCACCCTGACCACAGCGCTGGGCCTCCAGTACACAGACAGTCTTGCCCTGCTCAAGCAAATGCACCGCTGCCGACAAACCGGTGAAACCGGCGCCGATCACGCAGACATCTGCTGTTATCTCACCCTTGAGCGCCGCTCGGTCAGGCCGCTGCGGCGTCAGTTTTTCCCATAAGCACTCTTCGCGTAACGGCATTGCCAGACTCCAGCAGAAACCCAACAAATACACCTGTCAAATGTAGGAGCGAGCTTGCTCGCGATGACGTCGTCACAGCCTCTGACGCTATCGCGAGCAAGCTCGCTCCTACAGGGGGAGCATTAATCAGTCGAACGTAATGCCCTGGGCCAGCGGCAGTTCCAGCGAATAGTTGACCGTGTTGGTCTGGCGGCGCATGTAACCGCGCCAGGCGTCGGAACCGGACTCGCGACCACCGCCGGTTTCTTTTTCGCCACCAAAGGCACCGCCGATTTCCGCGCCGCTCGGGCCGATGTTGACGTTGGCAATCCCGCAGTCACTGCCGACCGCCGACATGAACTGCTCGGCTTCACGCACATCGGTGGTGAAGATGCACGACGACAGGCCTTGTGGCACGGCGTTGTTCAGGCGCAGTGCTTCGGCGAAGTCGCTGTAGCCGACCACGTACAGGATTGGGGCGAAGGTTTCGCTGCAGACCACATCGCTCTGCTCCGGCATTTCGACGATCGCCGGCGAGACGTAATAGGCATTGGGGAACTGGTCTTCGAGTTGGCGCTTGCCGCCGAACACCCGGCCGCCTTCGCTCAAGGCCTGCTCCAGGGCGTCCTGCATGTTGTCGAAACTGTGCTTGTCGACCAGCGGACCGATCAGGTTGCCCTCCAGCGGATGACCGATGCGCACTTTGGAATACGCGGCCTTGAGGCGGGTGACAATCTCTTCCTTGACCGACTCGTGGGCGATCAACCGGCGCAAGGTGGTGCAGCGCTGGCCAGCGGTGCCGACCGCACTGAACAGGATGGCGCGAACGGCCATGTCCAGATCGGCACTTGGGCCGAGGATCATCGCGTTGTTGCCGCCCAGCTCAAGGATGCTGCGGGCGAAGCGTGCGGCGATTTTCGGTGCCACTTCGCGGCCCATGCGGGTGCTACCAGTAGCGCTGACCAGGGCCACACGAGGATCATCCACCAGCGCTTCGCCGGCATCGCGGCCACCAATGATCACCTGGCTCAGGTGCGGTGGTGCATCGCTGAAGTTTTTCAGCACGCGGTCAAACAGCGCCTGGCAGGCCAGGGCGGTGAGCGGGGTCTTTTCCGAAGGTTTCCAGATCACCGGGTTACCGCAGACCAGCGCCAGCGTGGTGTTCCAGGCCCAGACCGCGACCGGGAAGTTGAACGCGCTGATGACCCCGACGACGCCCAGCGGATGCCAGGTTTCGCGCATGTGGTGGCCAGGGCGCTCGGAGGCGATGGTCAGGCCGTAGAGTTGACGCGACAGGCCAACGGCGAAGTCGCAGATGTCGATCATTTCCTGCACTTCACCCAGGCCTTCCTGAGTAATCTTGCCCGCCTCCCACGACACCAACTCACCGAGGTCGGACTTGTATTCACGGAGGATCTCGCCCAATTGGCGGACCAACTCACCACGGCGCGGCGCCGGGACCTTGCGCCATAGTTCGAAGGCATGATCGGCGCGGCTGATGTGCTGCTCGACCTGCGCGGCGCCTTCCCAGTTCACGGCGCCGATCTGGCTGCCATCGATGGGCGAATGCACCGCCACTTTGCCGTTCTGGTACAGGGCCGGGTTCACTCCCAAACGATCAAGCAATGCGGCAACCATGGGTCACTCCTCAAGCAAAAGACAGAAAGTGTGCAGCCGCAATCACACGGCTGATCAGGACTCTAGTTGTAGCGCTACGAAGACGTGGCAACAAACGACCATTAAGCGAGATATCATTCCGTTTATTCATGCAAAGCGCCGCGACAAGAACAAGGGACTCCCCATGCTGAATAAACGCCATTTGCCCTCGATCACTGCCCTGCAGTGCTTCGAAGCGGTCACCCGCCACTTGAGCTTCACCCGTGCGGCAGAAGAGTTGAACCTGACGCAAAGCGCCGTGAGCAAACAAGTGGCCCAGCTCGAGGAGTTGCTGCAGCATCTGCTGTTTCGCCGGGTACGTCGACGCCTGCAGATGACCCCGGCCGGAGATTTGTACCTGGTCGAAGTCCGAAAAATCCTCACCCAGGTCGAGATGTCGACGCATTACCTGCGCTCCTACGGCGGCGAGACTGAAGTCCTGCGGGTCTCTACGCCATCCACTTTCGGCGCACGTTGGCTGGTGCCTCGCCTCAAGGGCTGGCGCCTGCGCCATCCGCAGATTCACCTCGACCTGCGCAATGAACAGGAAGCCGACGATCTGCTGCAAGGCCACAGTGACCTCGCATTTTTCTTCGGCCAGGGCTCACGGCCGGGCACCGAGTGCCTGAAATTGTTCGGCGAAGAGCTGGTTCCGGTGTGCGCGCCGGGCAGCCTGCCTGCCACCCCGTTTACCGATCCGACCCAGCTCAGTGAACTGGTCCTGCTGCAAAACGCCTCGCGCCCCCAGGCCTGGCACGACTGGTTCGCCAGCCAGGGCTTTCAGACCGAGCACAGCTACCACGGCCCGCGTTTTGAGACCTTTTACATGTGCATCCGCGCCGCCCAGGTCGGTTGCGGCGTCGCCCTGCTGCCACGCTTTCTGGTGGAGGAAGAGTTGGCCGACGGCAAGCTGGTGATTCCGTGGCAGCATGCAATGCCCAGCAGCGATGCCTATTACCTGGCCTACCCGGAGCATTCGGCGGAAGTCCCCAAGGTGCGCGACTTCGTCAAGTGGATGCTGGAGCAGGTCGAGACGCCCCACTGAAAAAACACTGGCCTTGGGCTTCGTGGATATGCGCCACTGGACCCATTCCCTGAATCACGGCATAGGCTGCGGCCAGCCTGGAGATCCCCGTTATGAGCGAGAGTGTGTTTGCCGATCGCATCGTGCAGAACCTGCTCGACACCGACTTCTACAAGCTGACGATGATGCAGGCGGTGCTGCACAACTACCCCAACGTCGAGGTTGAATGGGAGTTTCGCTGCCGTAACAGCGAGGACCTGCGCCCTTATCTGGCGGAAATCCGCGTTCAGATCGAACGCCTCGCCGAGTTGAGCCTCAGCGCCGACCAATTGGGCTTTCTCGAGCGCATCAGCTTTTTGAAGCCGGACTTCCTGCGGTTTCTCGGGCTGTTTCGCTTCAACCTGCGCTACATCCATACCGGCATCGAAAATGGCGAGCTGTTTATCCGCCTGCGCGGCCCGTGGCTGCACGTGATTCTGTTCGAAGTACCGTTGCTGGCGATTGTTAGCGAAGTGCGCAATCGCTACCGCTACCGCGAAGTGGTGCTGGAGCAGGCGCGCGAGCAGCTGTACCGCAAATTCGACTGGTTGACCGCCAATGCCAGCAGCGAGGAACTATGCGAATTGCAGGTGGCTGATTTCGGCACGCGGCGCAGGTTTTCCTACCGCGTGCAGGAGGAAGTGGTGACTGTGCTCAAGCACGATTTCCCCGGTCGTTTTGTCGGCACCAGCAATGTGCACCTGTCCCGCGAGCTGGACATGAAACCCCTGGGCACCATGGCCCACGAATGGATCATGGCCCACCAGCAACTCGGTCCACGCCTTATCGACAGTCAGAGCGCCGCCCTCGATTGCTGGGTCCGCGAGTACCGGGGCTTGCTCGGCATCGCCCTGACCGACTGCATCACCACTGACGCCTTCCTCAACGATTTCGATCTGTACTTCGCCAAGCTGTTCGACGGTTTGCGCCATGACTCCGGCGACCCGATTGCCTGGGCTGAAAAAGCTATCGCCCACTACCACAAGCTGGGCATCGAGCCGATGAGCAAGACCTTGGTATTCTCCGACAGCCTGACGCTGCCTCGATCGCTGGAGATCTTCCGGGCGCTGCGCGGTCGGATCAATGTCAGTTTCGGCATCGGCACCAACCTGACTTGCGACATTCCCGGTGTCGAGCCCATGAGCATCGTGCTTAAAATGGCTGCCTGCAATGGCCAGCCCGTTGCCAAGATCAGCGATGAACCGGGCAAGACCCACTGCAAGGACCCGAATTTCGTCGCCTATTTGCGACACGTGTTTCAAGTACCTGCCGCCCCATCCGCACATTCAAGCAAGGAGTAATTCATGCAAGCCGTACAGCGTGAGATTGCTGAGCAGCTCAAGGTTCAACCGCCATTCGCCGACCAGGCTGCCCTGGAAGCGGAAATCGTCCGGCGAGTCGGTTTCATTCAGGATTGCCTGGTCAACTCCGGGCTCAAGACGCTGGTACTGGGGATCAGCGGCGGCGTCGACTCGCTGACCGCCGGCCTGCTGGCCCAGCGTGCCATGCGCGAGCTGCGTGAGCGCACGGGTGACATGTCCTACAAGTTCATTGCCGTTCGCCTGCCGTATCAGACCCAATTCGACGAACACGAAGCCCAGGCTTGCGTGGACTTCATCACCCCCGACGAGCGCCACACCGTCAACATTGGCCCGGCCGTCAAGGCCCTGGCCAGTGAAGTCGCGGCCTTTGAAGGCAAGCCGGCGGCGGCGGTGGACTTCGTCCTGGGCAATACCAAGGCACGGATGCGCATGGTCGCTCAGTACACCATCGCCGGCGCCGCCCAGGGCCTGGTGATCGGCACCGACCACGCGGCCGAGGCGGTGATGGGTTTCTTCACCAAGTTCGGTGACGGTGCCTGCGATCTCGCCCCCCTGAGTGGCTTGGTGAAGAACCAGGTACGGGCCATCGCCCGACACTTCGGCGCCCCCGAGTCGCTGGTGGAAAAAGTACCCACCGCCGACCTCGAGGACCTGTCCCCGGGCAAACCGGATGAAGCGTCCCATGGCGTGACCTACGGCGAAATCGACGCCTTCCTGCACGGCGAGCCGGTCCGCGAAGAAGCGTTCCGGATCATCTGCGACACCTATCGCAAGACCCAGCACAAACGCGTGATGCCGTTTGCGCCTTGAGGCGTGAGTGAATGAAAAAGCCCGCTGAAGTGTTGAGCTTCAGCGGGCTTTTCTTTGGCCAAAACATGCGTCGATGCGAATGGCCCCTTCTCGCGCAAGGCCGCTCCCACAGATTGTGTGATCACCGAAAATTACTGTGAGAGCTGGGTTGCCAGCGAAGAGCGATGACGCGGTGTGCCTGATTACTTCAGGGTCACGGTGCCTTTCATCATCGAGATGTGGCCAGGGAACGAGCAGAAGAAGCCGTATTTTTCATTGGCATCGAGCTTGGAAACGTCGAATGTCACCGAGTCTTTTTCGCCAGCACCGATGATTTTGGTGTGGGCGATGATGCGCGCGTCGCCGTCTTTCAGGTAGTTCTTGTCGATGCCGGCGGCCAGACCGTCAGTGGCGATCGGCTGCATGTCCGCTTCTTTGCTCAGTACCCAGTTATGGCCCATGACGTTCTTGGGCAGGCTGCCAGAGTGGGTCAGCTCGACGGTGAAGGTTTTGCAGCTCTTGTCGATTTCAATGGCCTTGCTGTTGAAGGACATTTGGTCGGTGGAGTCGACGGTGACCTTGCATTCCGCAGCCATCAATTGGCTGCTGGCCAGCGTCAGCAGGGATACCGCAACAAGTTTGGCAAACATGGTGAATCTCCAAGGCAGGGTTAAAAAATCCGTATGGTGTAGAGACTGCCTGAAAATTCCAGAAGTTCATATGACCTGAATCAAGAATTGTATACAACTTTCGGGCTATGGGACCCATCGACACAATCTACCAGCCAGACACCTCGCGCCTGCTTAAGATCAGCCCATCGACCCAAGCCTGGAGTACCCATCATGTTCATCAACAGCCTGTTATGCAGCCTGCTCGCGGCCTACGCCTGTGGTGCCAGCGGCACCTGCGAAGAACCCCGGCGCGCGGATTAATCCTTGGAGCACCCGGCGCCAACCATTACTCTGCGCTCGTCCCTGATCACGGAGTAAGGCATGTCTCTAACATCTGTTTGTGTGTTTTGCGGCGCCAGCACTGGCTCCAACCCGGCCTACCGCGAAGCCGCCATCGCCCTCGGTAAAGAGCTGGCCCGACGCCAATTGACCCTGGTCTATGGCGGTGGCGCCGTCGGCCTGATGGGCATTGTCGCCGACGCCGCGCTGGCGGCAGGCGGTGAAGTGATCGGGATTATTCCCGAAAGCCTGAAAAGCAAGGAAATCGGGCACAACGGCCTGACTCGCCTGGAAGTGGTCGACGGCATGCATGCGCGCAAGGCTCGGATGGCCGAACTCAGCGACGCCTTCATCGCCCTGCCCGGCGGCCTGGGGACATTCGAGGAACTGTTCGAAGTCTGGACCTGGGGCCAGCTCGGCTACCACGGTAAGCCGCTGGGCTTGCTGGAAGTGAATGGTTTCTACAGCAAACTCACCGCTTTTCTTGATCATGTCGTCGGCGAAGGCTTCGTTCGCAGCCATCACCGTGACATGCTGCAAACCAGCGAATCGCCGCAAGATCTGCTGGATGCGCTGGATACCTGGCAGCCCGTCGTCACGCCAAAATGGGACGGACAAAAACCCAACTAACCCTTGTCCCCTGTTTAAAGGCAGAATACGCGCCGCCCAACCTCACCTTCGACCCCAGAGGATCGCCCATGGCCAAACCTAATTACTCCTTCGCCAAACGTCAGAGAGACTTGGCCAAGGAGCAGAAGAAAGAGGAAAAGCTGCAACGCAAGAAAGCGGCTGCCGAAACAGACGCACTGAACCCCGACGCCGACAGTGAAGTGGTTGCAGATGACACGGTAGAGGCACCGAAAGACCTGGCCCCCGAGGCCTGAATCGCGATCTTTTGTAGAAGTGGGTAAGCCCCCGCTTCTACAAAGGCATCACCGTCACCCTCACCTCCGGATCGTGGCTGCCACCGCCCAGGATCACCCCGCGCAATGGCGAGACATCGGAAAAGTCCCGGCCCCAGGCCAGGGTAATGTGCTCCAGCGCAGGCTGCACATTGTTGGTCGGATCGAAATCCACCCAGCCCAACTCCGGGCAGAACACTGAAACCCAGGCATGGGAAGCATCGGCACCGATCAGCCGTGGCTGGCCCGGTGGCGGCTGCGTCAACAGGTAACCGCTGACATAACGCGCCGCCAATCCCCGCGAACGCACGCAGGCCAGCATCAAGTGGGCAAAATCCTGGCAGACCCCACGTCGCCGCTCCAACACCTCCACCAAGGGTGTCGCAACCTGTGTGGCTTCGGCGTCGAAGGTAAACTCGCTGAAGATCTTCTCCATCAACGCCTGGACGCCCAGCATCAACGGCCTTCCCGGAGGAAAGCAACTGTGGGAAAACTCGACAAAGCTACTCTTGAGGTGCACATAGGGCGACTCGAAGCGGTAACGACAGGCCTGCAGCAGGTCCTCAGTGACAGCCCGGCCGCTGTAGGTCAAGGCGCTGCGAGTCGCCTCCCAGGCCGGTGATCGTTGGAAATCCACCGTCGGACGGTCCAATACCTCGACACTCAAGCGGGCATTGACCTGCAACTCATCGTGCGGTCGCTCAAACGCCAGGCGCGTCAGCGGATTACCGAATACATCAAGCTCGTCTCGGCGAGTCGTCGGGTCCGGGCTAATCAGCAACTGTTGTTCGGTACAGCGTTGCCAGGCGCAGGCGCGTGGCCACAAATGGGCGAGCTGCTGAGCCAGGGATACCGGACTGTCGTAGTGGTAGTGGGTGTCATGAAGAATCTGATAACGGGCACTCATTACACGGACACCGTACGTTGGCTGATATCGTCGACATGGGCGAAATGGCGCAGTGCCAGGCGATCCGAGACCTGATTACTGACGTCGGCGATTTCCTGCAGCAAGTCCGCTAGCCCGTTGAGCGCCGAACGCACGCTGCTGTCGCCAAACAGGGCGTTCTCCAGGCAACCCAGGTCAACGCTGGCCAGGCGCTCGACCAGTATCGGCAACGCCAGCTCGCGAGGCGCGGCGAAATCATCGTTCAGCCGCTTAAGGCTGCGGCTTACCAGCTTCAGTTGAAAGAGCACCGCATGAGGGTTCTGCTCATCGAGCAGCAACAAGTCGAGCACCGGGATCAGTTGTGCCACCGCCAGATAGCGCGAGCGGTAGGTGATACTGCTGTTCCCCAGCTCAAGCAGCCACTCCAACCCGGCCTGTTCAAAGGCGCCAGCGCCGCGCAGGAAGCCCGCCAGGCTGCTGCTCAGGAACTGCAGGCGCTCGATCCGCCGGCCAATCATCAGGAGTCGCCAGCCTTCGTCGCGGGTCATGTCATCCAGGGCAAAACCCGAAAGGGCCGCCAGCGACATCACCAGGCGATTGAGGAAGTCCAGCAGTTCACCGAAATCAGGGGCCTCGGTTTCCAGCTCCAGGGCTTCGCGCTGCAGCTCAACCAACGCCTGCCAGTTTTCCCGCGACAGCTTGCCCCGTACCTGGGACGCCGCCCATTGCAGGCGTTGCAGGTTAGCGCGCAGGCTAAATGACCAATCCTCCCCCAGCAGCGCGGCGAGCAGGCGCTCGGGCAGTTCACCCTCATCGGGCAACAGCAACAGGCTTTCACCCAACTCGACAGCCGCCTGCAAGGTGCGCGGATCATCCCCATCGACATAACGACTGAGCATGATGCGTAGCAGCCGAGCGCTGTCATCACAGCGCTCGCAGTAACGACCAAACCAGAACAGGTTCTCCACTACGCGCGAGGGCAGGTAGGGATCGCGGCGTATCAAGTCGTGGACGCCCAGGGTTCGTTGCGCCTTCCACTGCTCGCCGACCGGCGCCCGTTGGCCCAACACCCAGGTGTCCTTGCTGGCACCGCCACGCTGCATCGACACCACTTCGGCATCGGCCTCTCCGGCAACCCGGGTCAGGCCTCCCGGCAACACCCGATAGCCATCATCATCGGCCACCGCATACATCCGCATGCCGATGGCGCGTGGCTGCAGTTGGCCAGTCTCGGCCTGCCAGACCGGCGCTTGGGACAATTGTGCGAGTTCTTGCGCGACATAAGCGTATGGCCTCGCCCGTATGCGCTCAGCCAGCTCTTCACGCTGTTTTTCACTCAAGTCACGGCCAAAAACCGGCGAAAAGCTTTGCGACGGAAACGCTGGTTTGATCAGCAGCTCCGGCAACTTTTCCAGCGCTTGCGCCAGCACGGGAGGCTCGCCGCACCACCAGGTGGCAATCGACGGCAGGATCAACGCCTCACCAAACAGGAACTCATTGATCTTCGGCAGGAATCCCAGCAGCCCCGGTGACTCGAGCACTCCGCTGCCCAAGGCATTGGCCACCAGCACCCGCCCTCGACGTGCCGCCTCCAGCAAACCCGGCACACCCAGAGCCGAGTCGGTCCGCAGTTCCAGCGGATCGCAGAAGTCATCATCGAGCCGGCGCATGATTGCGTGGACCCGGCGCAGGCCGCTGAGGGTCTTGAGATAGACCGTGGCATCACGCACCGTCAAGTCGCCGCCTTCGACCAGCGGATAACCCAGTTGCCGCGCCAGGTACAGGTGTTCGAAATAACTTTCATTGAAGCGCCCGGGGGTCAACAGCACCACCAGCGGTACCTCGTCGTCGCAGGATGCCTGGCGGGCCAGGGTTTCCTGCAGAGTGCGAAAAAAACCGGCCAGGTGTTGAACGTGCATATCGCGGTACAACTCTGGAAATGCGCGCGAGACGATGGTGCGGTTTTCCAGGGCGTAGCCGGCGCCGGAGGGCGCTTGGGTGCGGTCGGCGGTGACCCACCAGCGGCCATCGGGTGTGCGGGCCAGATCGACTGCATAGAGGTGCAAAAATATGCCGTCTGGTGCCTGGATGCCCTGGCAGGGCCAAAGGAAATTGTTGTGACCGAACACCAGCTCAGCCGGTAGCAGCCCTTCGGCGATCAAACGTTGCGGGCCATACAGGTCGGCCAGCACGGCATTCAGCAGGCGCGCCCGCTGGGCAATCCCGGCCGACAGCTGTTGCCACTCATCGGCGGCGATGACATGAGGTAGCAGGTCCAGCTCCCAGGGCCGGTCAGCGCCCTTGGGGTCGGCGTAGACGTTGTAGGTGACGCCGTTTTCCTGGATCTGCCGGGCCAGCAGTGTCTGTCGCTGCCGCAGCTGTCCGGGCGTGCTGCGCTGCAAGTGATCAAACAGCCGCCGCCAATGCGCGCGCACGCCGCCCTTGTCATCGAGCAGTTCATGGTAGGTGCCCGCCGTGAGCGGGTAACGGTCTAACAGGTCGGACATGGAAAGCTCGGCGGAGACAAGGAAATATCACAGTAACGCAGACCTGTGACGCCGAGGTGCGCGGCGTCGCGGCTGCTTCAGAAACGTCGTAAATCGAGGGTCAAGGGAAACTCGTCATCGATCACCGGCGACACGACAGACAAGGTCCCAGGGCTATGCCCGAACCGGAAAAACCGTGCCATGCGTCGACTCTCCGCCTCATTGGCGTTCACCGGCAAGCTGTCGTAATTGCGTCCACCCGGATGGGCGACGTGATACTGGCAACCGCCCAGCGAACGCTGCATCCAAGTATCGACCAGATCAAACACCAAGGGCGCATGCACCGGGATGGTCGGCTGCAGGCAATTAGCCGGCTGCCAGGCGCGGAACCGCACACCAGCGACGAACTCGCCGACGCGCCCGGTCGGTTGCAGCGGCACAGGAATACCGTTGCACGTCAGGCTGTAACGCTGCGGCGCAAGCCCGGTGAGCTTGACCTGCAGGCGCTCGAGCGACGAATCGACGTAACGTACCGTGCCGCCTGCCGCCCCCTCCTCGCCCAGCACATGCCACGGCTCCAGCGCCTGACGCACTTGCAGTTCAATGCCGTTGACCGCGTAGTCACCGACCTTGGGAAAGCGAAACTCCAGATGCGCCGCGAACCAATCAGTGCGCAGCCCATAACCTGCCGCGTTGAGCTCGGCGATGACGTCGGCGAAATCCTGCTCGATAAAGTGCGGCAACAGGAAGCGATCATGCAGTTGCGTGCCCCAGCGTGCCAACTTGGCGGGCGTATACGGTTCGCGCCAGAACCGTGCCACCAGCGCCCGCAGCAACAGTTGCTGAGCCAGGCTCATGCGGGCATGGGGTGGCATCTCAAAAGCGCGCAGCTCCAGCAGGCCGAGGCGGCCGGTGACACCGTCCGGCGAATACAGCTTGTCGATGCAGAACTCGGCCCGATGGGTATTGCCCGTGACATCTATCAGCAAATTGCGCAGCAAGCGATCCACCAGCCACGGCGCGCACTCGACGCCAGGTCCCGGCATCTGCGCGAAGGCGATTTCCAGTTCGTACAACGCGTCATTGCGCGCTTCGTCCACCCGCGGCGCCTGGGAAGTAGGGCCGATGAACAGTCCGGAAAACAGGTAGGACAGCGATGGATGGTTATGCCAGTAGCTGATCAGGCTACGTAACAGATCGGGGCGGCGTAAAAAGGGTGAATCCGCCGGAGTCGCGCCGCCCAGGACGAAATGGTTACCACCGCCGGTGCCGGTATGCCGGCCATCGATCATGAATTTCTCGGTGCTCAGGCGCGTCTGCCGTGCCTCTTCGTAGAGGAATTCGGTGCGTTCCACCAACTCATCCCAACTGGCGGACGGCTGCACGTTGACCTCGATGACGCCCGGGTCCGGGGTTACCCGGAAATTGCTCAACCGTGGATCGCTCGGCGGTTCATACCCTTCAAGCAAAACCGGGCACTGCAACTCCTCGGCAGTCGCCTCAATGACACTGACCAGCTCCAGGTAGTCCTCGACCCGCTGCAGCGGCGGCATGAACAGGTACAGGCGCCCTTCCCGGGCTTCGGCACAGAGCGCAGTGCGCGTCAGCCAGTCGGCGGATTCGTCAAAGGCCGGGGCACGCTCCTCGGCCGTTACAGCGGGCTGCTGATCGCGCAGTTGTTCGCTGCCTGGCAACGCCGGCAAGTCCTGATTGGGATCGACGGGATGAATAAACGGGTAATCGGCCGCTTTCACCCAAGGCTGTGACCCCAGCGGCAAGCGATAACCCAGGGGCGAATCGCCGGGGACCAAACGACAATGCTCATCACGCAGGTACCAGCGTCCGCTCTGCCATTGATCGCCCTTGGCAGTGCGAGCCAGCGGCAACACCTGACCGATTACCTTGTCCAGGCCCTGGCTGAAGACCTTGCGCAAGCGAGCACGCTCCAGCGGCTCTTCCAGCCGGGAGTCTTCAGCGCTGACGTTCTGCGCCAGGGCACCTTCGCGCCAGAGGTAATAGAGGCTGTCCTCGTAGGCAGGGAACACAAAGCGCGCAGGCAGTTTCAGGCGCTCGGCCACACTCGCCAGGAAACGCCCAGCCAGGGTGCTGTCGGCGGCGTAATCCTGCTGCTCATCGGCGATCAACGCCGGCTCATGCCAGATCGGCACACCGTCCCGCCGCCAATAGCAATTCAACGACCAGCGCGGCAACTGTTCACCGGGGTACCACTTGCCCTGGCCAAAGTGCACCAGGCCCTGGGGCGCGTAACGCTGGCGCAAGCGCTGGAACAACTCGGCAGACAAGCGACGCTTATCAGGCCCGAGGGCGGCGGTGTTCCATTCGGCGCCATCCGGGTCATCGATGGAGACAAAGGTCGGCTCGCCCCCCATGGTCAAGCGCACATCGCCGGCTTGCAGGTCGGCGTCGATCTGCCGCCCCAAATCTTGAATCGCCTGCCACTGTTCGTCGGTGTAGGGCTGGGTCACCCGAGGGGCTTCCCAGATTCGCTCAACCGACATCTCATGACTGAATTCGCACTCGCAGGGTTCGACCAAGCCACTGATAGGTGCCGCGGAGGAAGGATCGGGACTACAGGCCAGCGGAATATGCCCTTCACCCGCAAACAGCCCGGAGGTCGCGTCCAGGCCGACCCAGCCGGCGCCCGGCAGATAGACCTCGCACCAGGCATGCAGGTCGGTGAAATCGACTTCAGTGCCCGACGGGCCGTCGAGGCTTTTGACGTCGGCGGTCAGTTGAATCAGGTAACCGGACACGAAGCGCGCCGCCAGACCGAGATTGCGCAGCAATTGCACCAGCAGCCAGGCCGAGTCGCGGCACGAGCCGGATGCATGTTCCAGGGTGTATTCCGGGGTCTGCACGCCAGGTTCCAGGCGAATCAGGTAATTGATGTCCTCGCTCAGGCGCTGGTTGAGCGCCACCAGGAAATCCACGGCCGGCAGCGGGGTACGATCAATCCCGTCAAGGTAGGCCTTCAGCTGGGGCGTCAAGGGCAGCGTTTCGAGGTAGGGCGCCAGCTCCTTGCGCTCGTCAGCGGCATAGGTGAAGGGAATTTGCTCGGCATAGGGTTCGAGGAAAAAGTCGAACGGATTGAACACCGCCATCTCGGCCAGCAAATCGACCTCGATACGCAGCTCTGTGGTTTTTTCCGGGAATACCAGACGCGCCAGGTAGTTGCCTTGGGGGTCCTGTTGCCAATTGATGAAATGCTGCTCGGGCAACACTTTCAGCGCGTAAGAAAGAATCCGCGTCCGGCTGTGGGCAGCCGGACGCAGGCGAACGATCTGCGGACCGAGTTCGACTGCGCGGTCGTAGCGGTAGTGCGTGACGTGATGCAAAGCGACATGAATCGACACGGCGTGCCTCCTGCGAGCCTTGGGCGTGACGCAAAGCGCGCAAGACTTATGCCATATGGCGCGTGCGACGCTTTACCCTGATCCTGAGGGAAGTACAGCACCAAAACCGGGCGACCGCCCAGTGGCAGGTGCAGGATTGCACGTAAATGTGGCGAGTGTCTGAACGAGCCTTCCCAGCACCTTGTGGGAGCCCGGGCTGCGCTCCGCTGCTTAAGATGGGGCCGGTCGCTTCACTGCATTTCCTGGAGGGATAAATGCAAAACGCCAACCCTGAGGTTGGCGTTTTGTTTAGCGTGGCACCACCGGCTTGCGGGCCGGCTTCGGTCCCTTGCCCTTGGCGGCGTCCTTGCGTTCCTTGGCCGCTTGCTGGTTGCGGGCGAACGCCGCAGCCTTGGCCTGTTCACGCTTGTCCCACGGATTGCCACCATCGCTGGCGCGCGGTGGCAACCCGGTGTGTTGGGTCAGGACCTTGGTGGTCTTCTCACCCGACACTTTGTGGCTACCTGCCGGCGTCGAGTTCTTGCGACGAGCGCTCTGGTAGCTGTCGGTGGACGGCTGGTGCAGCGGGATCAACTGATTCTTGCCCGGCCCGATCAAGTCAGCACGACCCATGCGGGTCAATGCTTCACGCAGCATCGGCCAGCCTTTAGGGTCGTGATAGCGCAAGAACGCCTTGTGCAGGCGGCGCTGCTCCTCGCTCTTGACGATGGTCACGCCGTCGCTCTTGTAGGTGACCTTGCGCAGCGGATTCTTGCCCGAGTGGTACATCGCGGTGGCGGTGGCCATTGGCGACGGGTAGAACGCCTGCACCTGGTCGGCACGGAAGCCGTTGCCCTTGAGCCACAGCGCCAGGTTCATCATGTCTTCGTCGGTGGTCCCCGGGTGGGCGGCGATGAAGTACGGAATCAGGTACTGCTCCTTGCCTGCTTCCTTGGTGTACTTCTCGAACATCCGCTTGAACCGGTCGTAGGTGCCGATCCCCGGTTTCATCATCTGGTTGAGCGGACCTTCCTCGGTGTGTTCCGGGGCGATCTTCAGGTAACCGCCGACGTGGTGGGTCACCAGCTCCTTGACGTACTCCGGCGACTCGACCGCGAGGTCGTAGCGCAGGCCGGAGGCGATCAGGATCTTCTTCACACCCGGCAAGGCACGGGCGCTGCGATACAGCTGGATCAGCGACGAGTGGTCGGTGTTCAGGTTCGGGCAGATGCCCGGGAACACGCACGATGGCTTGCGGCACGCGGATTCGATTTCCGGGGTCTTGCAGGCAATGCGGTACATGTTCGCGGTCGGGCCGCCAAGGTCGGAAATCACCCCGGTAAAACCCGGCACCTTGTCGCGAATCTCTTCGATCTCGCGAATGATCGACTCTTCGGAACGGTTCTGGATGATCCGGCCTTCGTGCTCGGTAATCGAGCAGAAGGTGCAGCCACCGAAGCAGCCGCGCATGATGTTCACCGAGAAGCGGATCATGTCGTAGGCCGGGATCTTCTCCTTGCCGTACGCCGGGTGCGGGACACGGGCGTAGGGCATGCCGAACACGTAGTCCATTTCTTCGGTGGTCATCGGAATCGGCGGCGGGTTGAACCAGACGTCGACTTCACCGTGCTTCTGCACCAATGCGCGGGCGTTGCCCGGGTTGGTTTCCAGGTGCAGCACGCGGTTGGCGTGAGCATAAAGCACTGCGTCGTTCCGGACTTTTTCCACCGACGGCAGGCGAATCACGGTCTTGTCGCGGGTCATCTTCGGGCTGGCCAGGATCTGCACGACCTTGGCTTCCTGAGGATCCTCAACCGGCCCCTTCTCCTGCTCGATGGCGCAGGCCTGGGTGTCCTGGGTGTTGACGTACGGGTTGATGATCTTGTCGATCTTGCCCGGACGGTCGATGCGCGTCGAGTCGACTTCGTACCAGTCTTTTGGCGTGTCGCGACGAATGAACGCGGTGCCGCGCACATCGGTGATGTCTTCGATCTTGTGCCCGTAGGACAGGCGCTGAGCCACTTCGACAATCGCCCGCTCGGCGTTGCCGTACAGCAGGATGTCAGCGCTGGCATCGATCAGGATCGAGTTACGCACCCGATCCTGCCAGTAGTCGTAGTGGGCAATGCGGCGCAGGGAAGCTTCAATGCCGCCAAGGACGATCGGCACATGCTTGTAGGCTTCCTTGCAGCGCTGGCTATACACCAGGCTCGCGCGATCCGGACGCTTGCCGGCCATGCCGCCAGGGGTATAGGCGTCGTCGGAACGAATTTTCTTGTCGGCGGTGTAGCGGTTGATCATCGAATCCATGTTGCCGGCCGCGACGCCGAAGAACAGGTTCGGCTCGCCGAGCTTCATGAAGTCGTCTTTTGACTGCCAGTTTGGCTGGGCAATGATCCCGACGCGGAAGCCCTGGGACTCCAGCAGCCGGCCGATGATGGCCATGCCGAACGATGGATGGTCGACGTAGGCATCACCGGTGACGATGATGATGTCGCATGAATCCCAGCCAAGCTGATCCATCTCCTCCCTGCTCATCGGCAGGAATGGCGCTGGACCGAAGCATTCGGCCCAGTACTTGGGATAGTCAAATAACGGCTTGGCTGTTTGCATGACGGTGACCGGTGTTGAGGTGAAAAATCGCGGGCGCGGAATATAGCACAAATTTTGACCAATTCCGACGGTGACGGTCGGAAATTACGGCGAACTCATCGCGGCGATCCGACTTGCCCACGAGGGGGCCCTTTCAGGCACTAGACAACTTATTCATCGTCATCAAAGTTATAGCTACCCGGCGCCAGGTTCTCAAAGCGCGTGTATTTGCCGATGAACGCCAACCGAACAAAGCCGATCGGGCCGTTCCGCTGCTTGCCGATGATGATTTCAGCAATGCCTTTGTGCTCGGTTTCCGGGTGATACACCTCGTCCCGGTACACGAACATGATCACGTCGGCGTCCTGCTCAATGGCTCCGGATTCACGCAAGTCGGAGTTGATCGGGCGCTTGTTCGGACGCTGCTCCAGGGAACGGTTGAGCTGCGACAGCGCCACCACCGGGCAGTTGAACTCTTTGGCCAGGGCTTTCAGGGATCGGGATATCTCGGAAATCTCGTTAGTCCGGTTATCGCCACCGGAGCCTGGGATCTGCATCAACTGCAGGTAGTCGATCATGATCAGACCGATCTCACCGTGCTCACGCGCCAGACGACGGGTTCGGGCGCGCATTTCCGAGGGGCTGATGCCGGCAGTATCGTCGATGAACAACTTGCGATCATTCAGCAGGTTGACCGCCGAGGTCAGGCGCGGCCAATCGTCGTCTTCCAGCTGGCCGGAACGGACCTTGGTCTGGTCGATACGCCCCAAGGAGGAGAGCATACGCATGATCAGCGATTCGCCTGGCATCTCCAGCGAGTAAACCAGAACAGCCTTATCGCTGCGCAACACGGCGTTTTCCACCAGGTTCATCGCAAAGGTGGTTTTACCCATCGATGGACGACCGGCGACGATGATCAAGTCTGCGGGCTGCAAGCCGCTGGTCTTCTCGTCGAGGTCGGTGTAACCGGTGGACAGGCCAGTAATCGCGTTGTCGGTGTTAAACAGGGTGTCGATGCGATCGATGGCTTTGGTCAACAGGTCGTTGACACCCACCGGGCCGCCGGTTTTCGGCCGGGCCTCGGCGATCTGGAAGATCTGCCGTTCAGCTTCATCGAGGATTTCTTCGGCCGTACGCCCTTCCGGGTTGAAGGCGCTGTCGGCGATCTCGTTGCTGATACCGATCAATTGGCGCAAGGTCGCACGTTGGCGAACGATCGCGGCGTAGGCCTTGATGTTGGCAACCGATGGCGTGTTTTTCGCCAGCTCGCCCAGGTAACCCAGGCCGCCGACTTGCGAGGTCTGCCCTTCCTTGTCCAATTGCTCGGCCAGGGTCACGACGTCGATCGGCATGTTCTGATCGGCCAGCTTGGCGATCGCACGGAAAATCAGGCGGTGGTCATGACGATAGAAATCACCGTCCGATACCTGATCGAGCACGCGTTCCCAGGCGTTGTTGTCCAGCATCAGACCACCGAGTACAGCCTGTTCGGCCTCGATGGAATGTGGCGGCACTTTCAGCGCGGCGGTTTGCAGATCGTATTGCTCAGGAGCGGAGATATCGTTCATGGCCACTTGGAATCAGATTGAGAAAATCAGGAACTGCAGAAAGACAAAGGGCACGACCTGAAAACAGGATCGTGCCCGATGTTACCGACAAGCACCCGAGGGTGCCAGCCGACAAGTACTGCTTAAGCTGCTACCACGACAACGCGTACGGTGGCTTCAACTTCAGCGTGCAGGTGCACAGCTACGTCGAATTCACCTACGTTGCGGATGGTGCCGTTCGGCAGACGAACTTCGCTTTTCGCAACTTCAACGCCAGAGGCGGTCAGCGCGTCAGCGATGTCGTGAGTACCGATCGAACCGAACAGCTTGCCTTCGTCACCAGCGGTGGCAGTGATAGTCACTTCCAGCTCGGCCAGTTGGGCAGCGCGGCTTTCAGCCGATGCTTTCTTGTCTGCTGCAGCTTTCTCCAGCTCAGCGCGACGCTCTTCGAACGCAGCCAGGTTGGCAGCGGTCGCAGCGGTAGCTTTGCCGTAAGGCAGCAGGTAGTTACGGCCGTAACCAGCCTTAACGTTCACTTTGTCGCCCAGGTTGCCCAGGTTGGCGACTTTTTCCAGAAGGATCAGTTGCATGTGGAAATCCTCTTAACTTTTAACCTTCACCGTTCGCGCTATCGACGTCTTTCGGCGTCAAACGACCGCGAAAATCAATCAGGCTGTCGACAATGGCCAGGACCACCAGCAACGGATAGATCAGCTGCATAAACAGCAACAGCGTTACGTACAACCCCACCAGCCAAAACTTGGCCAGTCGCTTTTCAGCCACCAGCCCATGAATCAGGGCCAGCCCGGCGAACACCAGCGGTACGCTGCACAACGGCGTCAGCATGGCCATCTGGGTACCGAAGTTCGGCCCCAGAAGCATGCACGCCAGCAGCAACATCGCTGGCCCCAGCGGGATTCGAATGGCGCGAAACTCGCGACCAAAACCACCGGGGTTGTACAACAACGCCTGCCAGTAGCGCCCGACAATCAGGCTCAGCACACTGACGATTTGCAGCAAGGCCGCTATCAGGCCGGTCAGGACCGGAGCAATCAGGGCGGCGAGACGCGCTCGCTCCTCTTCCGACAATTGTTGGTAGAGGTCACCAAGGGCCAGCGGCAGAATCTTTACCAGTTCCTGCGCCAGCATCTCGATGTGAGGGCGGTAAACCGCACCCAGCACCACTGAAAACACCACTCCCATCGCTACGCTGACCAGCAGCGTGCGGTTCCAGGACTCGCTTGCGCGCAAAACCAACGCAAGGCCCGACGATCCCAGCAGCACCATGAGCGCCCGTGGATCATCGGAATACAGCCACCAAATCAATGCTGGCAGCATTCCCAGAGCAAGAACGCCAGCGGCGTCCTTCAATCCGCGCCGCAGGAGCACCAGGCTCCCGGCGGCAGCACCCAACCAATACAACAACGGCAATGCTGCACATCCAGCCACTACCAGAGTGGCCTGCATACGGCCGCGCATGATGAACTCAGCTATGGCACGCATGCATTCAATCCTTTGCTACGTATCGACTGCCCGGTCTCAGCGGCCGTGGCTGTCGGTGTAGGCCAGCAGGGCCAGGAAGCGGGCGCGCTTGATAGCGGTGGCCAGCTGACGCTGATAACGAGCTTTGGTACCGGTGATGCGGCTTGGAACGATTTTGCCGGTCTCGGATACGTAGGCTTTCAGAGTGTTGAGATCTTTGTAATCGATCTCTTTCACGTCTTCAGCGGTGAAGCGGCAGAATTTACGACGACGGAAGAAACGTGCCATTTGATAGGCTCCTTAAAAGGTCCGTGGATTACTCGTCAGCGTTATCGCTGTTGTCGCTGTCATCACTATCAGCGCTTTCAGCGCCTTCGTGCTCAGGACGGTCGCGACGCTCACGGCGCTCACTGCGGTTTTCTTCAGCCTTGAGCATCTCGGATTGGCCGGTAACGGCTTCTTCGCGACGGATGACCAGGTTACGGATCACTGCATCGTTGTAGCGGAAGTTGTCTTCCAGCTCGGCCAGGGCCTTGCCAGTGCACTCAACGTTCAGCATCACGTAGTGAGCCTTGTGAACATTGTTGATTGCGTAGGCCAGTTGGCGACGGCCCCAATCTTCCAGACGGTGGATTTTGCCGCCGTCTTCTTCGATCAGCTTGGTGTAACGCTCAACCATGCCGCCGACTTGCTCGCTTTGATCCGGGTGGACCAAAAAGATGATTTCGTAATGACGCATGAATGCTCCTTACGGGTTGTAGCCTGCCGCTCAAAAGCGGTCAGACAAGGAGTGAATGACACTTATGGACTTGCCGGCGATGGACACATGCGTGCCTGCCGTCACAGCAAGGGGCGCAATTGTAGAGAAGGGGCGGGAGAGGTGCAAGGTAATTGGTGAATATTTGAGCAGCCTGCAATATGCAATTCCCTTGCAGGAGCGCCGCCCGGGCTGCTCCTACAGGGGGCGCGCGACCAAATCAGGACTTTTTGGCTGCAGCCTTGGCTTTTGCACCGCGCTGACGCTGAGCCTCGAACAGGCACACACCCGTTGCCACGGATACGTTCAGACTGCTGACGCTACCCGCCATCGGCAGGTTGACCAGATAGTCGCAATGCTCGCGCGTCAGACGGCGCATGCCTTTGCCTTCAGCGCCCATGATCAGGATGGTCGGGCCGGTCAGGTCCTGGTCATAAATACTGACCTCGGCCTCGCCTGCTGTGCCGACAACCCACAGGCCGCGCTGCTGCAGTTTCTCCAGGGAGCGCGCGAGGTTGGTCACAGCCACCAACGGAATGACTTCCGCTGCGCCACAAGCGACTTTTCGTACAACCGGAGTCAAGGTAGCCGACTTGTCCTTCGGCACGATGACCGCTAGCGCACCGGCCGCATCGGCCGAACGCAGGCAGGCGCCGAGGTTGTGCGGATCCGTCACACCGTCGAGCACCAGCAACAGCGGCGCGCCTTCGGTGCGATCCAGCAATTCATCAAGCATTGCCTCGCCCCAGACCTGGCTCGGGCTGACTTCAGCCACCACGCCCTGGTGCACGCCTTCGACCCAGGCGTCCATTTCACGGCGCTCGGCCTGGCCCACCGCGACGCGGTTTTCGCCGGCCAGCTCGACCAGGGTCTGCACCCGCGGATCGCTACGGCCTTCGGCCAACCAGATCTGCTTCACACGTTTCGGGTGATGACGCAGCAATGCTTCCACGGCATGCACGCCGTAGATTTTTTCCAACTGACTCATGACTTGGCCTTAGGTTTACGTGCCCCGCCGCTCTTGGCTGGAGCGGAGCCCGCCTTTGGCGGACCCTTGCGGTGTTTGGTCGGCTTGCTGGCGCCAGACTTTTCAGTGGTCGAACGCCCGGACTTACCACCGGCCGCTGCTTTGCCACTGCTTTTTGCTTCGGCGAGCAAGGCCTGCTTCATTTCCCGGCTTTTGCGCACTTCGGCGTTTTTCGCCGCAGCATCGCTTGGACGGTAGGCATCCGAGGCCTTTTCCTTGGCTGGGCCGCGACGACCGCCTCGCTCTGGCGCAGGTTCTGCTGCCGTTTTGGCTGCCGGCGCAGTGGTCTCGGCGCCACGTTTTTTGCGACCGATCGGTGCGCTAATGGTTTTTTCTGCCATCTCGAAGTCGATCTTGCGCTCGTCGAGGTCGACACGCATGACCCGCACTTCAACGGTATCGCCAAGACGGAAGCTGCGACCGGTACGCTCACCCGCCAGACGGTGATGCACAGGATCGAAGTGGTAGTAGTCGCCCGGCAAGGCGGTGACGTGAACCAGACCTTCGACGTAGATATCGGTCAGTTCAACGAACAGGCCAAAACCGGTCACCGCGGTGATCACACCAGGGAACGACTCACCCACGCGATCCTTCATGAACTCGCACTTGAGCCAGTTCACCACGTCACGAGTGGCTTCGTCGGCACGGCGTTCACTCATCGAGCACTGCTCGCCGAGTTGCTCCAGCGTCGCCTCGTCGTACGGATAGATGCGCGCTTTCGGAATGGTCATCGCGCCAGCACGTTTGACGTGCGGGGTGTCCATTTTCGAGTGTATGACACTGCGAATCGCCCGATGCGTGAGCAGGTCCGGGTAACGGCGAATCGGTGAGGTGAAGTGGGTATAGGCTTCGTAGTTCAGGCCAAAGTGGCCCTGGTTATCAGCGCTATACACCGCCTGGCTCAGGGAGCGCAGCATCACGGTCTGGATCAGATGGAAGTCCGGACGATCCTTGATGCTGGCCAGCAGAGCCTGGTAGTCCTTCGGCGATGGGCCGTCCTTGCCTTTGTGCAGGGACAGGCCGAGCTCGCCAAGGAAGGCGCGCAGTTTTTCCAGACGCTCCGGCGGCGGACCATCATGGACCCGATACAGCGCAGGGATTTCGTGCTTTTTCAGGAATTCGGCAGTGGCCACGTTGGCCGCCAGCATGCACTCCTCGATCAGCTTGTGGGCATCGTTACGCACGGTCGGCCGAATTTCGGCAATTTTGCGCTCGGAGCCGAAGATGATCCGGGTTTCCTGGGTTTCGAAATCGATCGCACCGCGTACGTGACGGGCGCCCAGCAACACCTTGTACAGCGAGTAAAGCTGCTTGAGGTGCGGCACTACGTCGGTGTACTCGCCACGCAATTGGCGAGCCTGGGTGGTTTTCGGCTGCTCGAGCATGGCGCTGACCTTGTTGTAGGTCAGGCGTGCGTGAGAGTGGATAACCGCTTCATAGAAGCAGTAGTCGGTCATTTCGCCGGATTTGGAGATGGTCATCTCGCAGACCATGGCCAGGCGATCGACATGTGGGTTCAGCGAGCACAGGCCGTTGGACAACTGCTCAGGCAGCATCGGTATCACACGCTCGGGGAAGTACACCGAGTTGCCGCGCACCTGGGATTCCGCATCCAGCGCTGAACCGATCTTCACGTAACTGGAAACGTCGGCAATCGCCACGTACAACTTCCAGCCGCCGGAGAACAGGCGCAGCTTGCCTGGCTTGGACTCGCAGTACACCGCGTCATCGAAGTCGCGGGCATCTTCGCCGTCGATGGTGACGAACGGCAGATGGCGCAGGTCGATGCGCTTCTCTTTGTCCTTCTCTTCAACTTCCGGCTTGAGCTTGGCCGCTTCCTTAAGCACTGCCTCAGGCCAGACGTGGGGAATATCGTAGGTGCGCAGGGCAACGTCGATTTCCATGCCCGGCGCCATGTAGTTACCCACGACCTCGACCACATCGCCTTGCGGCTGGAAGCGCGGTGTTGGCCAGTGAGTGATCTTCACCTCGACGAACTGGCCGATCTGGGCGCTGGCATTTCGACCCGGGGTCACCAACACTTCC
This sequence comes from Pseudomonas fluorescens, assembly GCF_019212185.1. Classification (NCBI taxonomy): domain Bacteria; kingdom Pseudomonadati; phylum Pseudomonadota; class Gammaproteobacteria; order Pseudomonadales; family Pseudomonadaceae; genus Pseudomonas; species Pseudomonas fluorescens. The sequence continues at coordinate 747,951 of NZ_CP078138.1, read as the reverse complement.
TGCTGGATCTTCGGGTTGTCGGCAACGACGAAACCAATGCCACCTTCTTCGAAATAACGACCGACGATGGTTTCGTGGGCACGCGATACCACTTCGACAATCACACCTTCACGGCGACCGCGACGGTCCAGGCCGGAAACCCGCGCCAGGGCACGGTCACCATCGAACACCAGGCGCATTTGCGCCGGGCTCATGAACAGGTCGTCACTGCCGTCATCCGGGACCAGGAAGCCGAAACCGTCACGGTGACCGCTGATGCGGCCCAGGATCAGGTCGAGCTTGTCCACGGGTGCGTAGGTACCACGGCGGGTGTAGATCAGTTGAGCGTCGCGCTCCATGGCGCGCAATCGGCGGCGCAGGGCTTCGATCTGGTCTTCGGTGGTCAGACCAAACTCTTCGACTAGCTGCTCGCGAGCAGCAGGCGAACCACGATCAGCCAGGTGCTGAAGGATCAGTTCGCGGCTAGGGATAGGGTTTTCATATTTTTCCGCTTCACGAGCGGCCTCGGGATCGAGGGACTGCCAATCGGCCATTAGAGAGTTTTCACCTTGTCTATATGCGGGTTAGTTTGGCATACGCGTATTGAAACGGGAAATTTCGGGCTATAGAAGCCGTTAAAAGCCCCTTCCCACCTCAGACGCATGCACCGCCTGGCACCATTTAGCAAAATTTACCTGTTTTTTTGATGACAGGGGTTTACAGTTAGTTTGTCGCTCCGTATAGTGCGCGCCATCGACGACGGACAACGTTGCCGATGCTGCCCAGATGGTGAAATTGGTAGACACGCCAGCTTCAGGTGCTGGTGACCTTACGGTCGTGGAAGTTCGAGTCTTCTTCTGGGCACCAATTTCGAGCTTGAGATTAGTTCAATTTCAAGGCTCACACAAAAACCCGCGAAAGCGGGTTTTTGCATTTTCAGCCTCTGATAAATATTTATCAAATCAGGGGTTTACAGATCAAACAGTGCTCCGTATAGTTCGCCACATCAACAGCGGCAACGTTGCTGATACTGCCCAGATGGTGAAATTGGTAGACACGCCAGCTTCAGGTGCTGGTGACCTTACGGTCGTGGAAGTTCGAGTCTTCTTCTGGGCACCAATTTCAAATTCAAGGTTACGATCTTGAATCTCACAAAAACCCGCGAAAGCGGGTTTTTGCGTTTCCGCCCTCCTGAAAATACCCGCCCTTGCAGGAGCGGTCGCCCGCGAAGAACGTCAACGATAACGCGTACATCCTGAATGCCAGTGGCGCTCTCGGGTTCTTCGCGAGCAAGCTCGCTCCTACAACAAGCAGTGCCACCACGCAAGGCGCACTTGAGAAACAATATCGTTTATCATTGTTGCAAGTTTTTGCAATGCGACAGTGAGGAACCCTGCGAATGATGTTTCGAAATACCCTGCGCCGCGGCCTGACCATCACGCTGCTGGGGCTGACCCTGGCCTCCCCGCTTACCCAGGCCGCCGATCCGGTTTCCCTGACGCTCTACAACGGTCAGCACAAGGAAGTCGGCGACGCCGTCGCCAAAGCCTTCGAAGCCAAGACCGGAATCCACGTCAACGTTCGCAAGGGCAGCAGCAACCAGCTCGCCAGCCAGATCGTCGAAGAAGGCGACCGCTCCCCCGCCGACGTGATTTACACCGAAGAATCCCCACCCTTGAACAAACTCGGCGAACAGGGCCTTCTGGCCAAGGCCGACGACGCCACCCTCGCGGTGCTGCCCAAGGACTACGTGGCCAGCAACGGCACCTGGATCGGTGTGACCGCCCGAGTCCGTGTCGTCGCCTTCAACCCGAAACTGATCGATGAAAAAGACCTGCCCAAGTCAGTGATGGAATTTTCCGATCCACAATGGCAAGGCAAAGTCGGTTTTGTCCCTACCAGCGGCGCGTTTCAGGAGCAAGCCGTAGCAATCATCAAGCTGCACGGCAGGGAGGCCGCCGAGGAATGGCTGACTGGCCTGCGCGCATTCGGCAAGACCTACAGCAACAACATGGTGGCGCTGAAGGCCGTGGAAAACGGCGAAGTGGCCACGGTGCTGGTCAACAACTACTACTGGTTCGCCCTGCAACGGGAGAAAGGCCAACTCGACTCCAAGCTGCACTATTTCACCGGTGGCGACGTCGGCGGCCTGATCACCGTATCCAGCGCTGCCGTGCTCAAGTCCAGCAAGCATCCCCAAGAGGCCCAACAACTGCTCGCCTACATGGCCAGCGAAGAAGGCCAGCGGGTGATTACCCAGACCACTGCCGAGTACCCGCTGCACAAAGGCATGGAATCGGATCGCGGACTCAAGCCATTCAGCGAGCTGGAAGCGCCGAAAGTCACGCCGGCCGACCTTGGCAACGCCGAAGAAGCCCTGGAGCTGGAACGTGAAGTTGGCTTGAACTGATGAGCGCATTGCTGCCCGCCTCCGCCTCGCGCCCAGGCTTTGTCCCCGGGCGCAAAAGACCTTCGATCTGGCTGCTATTGCCGGTACTGCTATTGGTCTGCCTGAGCCTCTTGCCGCTGCTGTACGTTGGCCTCAAGGCCTGGCAGGCGGGCTGGGAGGAGGCGGTGCACCTGTTATGGCGGCCGTACGTGCTCGGCCTGCTGCGCAACACCCTGCTACTGATGCTCGGTGTCACCATCGCCAGCGCATTGATCGGCCTGTCACTGGCCTGGCTGCTGGAGCGCAGCAATCTGCCCGGCCGGCGTCTGTGGGGCGTGATCCTGTGCCTGCCGTTCGCCGTTCCGGCCTTCGTCAGCAGCTTTACCTGGGTGTCCCTGAGTGCCAGCTTCGAAGGCCTGGGCGGGGCGATACTGGTGATGACCCTGTCCAAGTACCCGCTGATTTTCCTGCCGGTGGCGGCCACCCTGCGCAATCTCGACCCAGCCCTTGAAGAATCGGCGCGCACCCTCGGTCTGAACCGCTGGGGCGTGTTTTTCAAAATCACCCTGCCATTGCTCTGGCCCTCGCTGCTGGCCGGCGCCTTGCTAATTGCCCTGCACATGCTGGTGGAATTCGGCGCCCTGTCGATCATCGGCCTGCAAACCTTCACCACAGCGATCTACCAACAGTTCGAGCTGGAATTCAGCAACGCCAACGCCGCGATGCTCTCTGCCGTGCTGCTGGCGCTGTGCCTGATGCTGTTGTGGCTGGAGTTGCGGGTGCGCGGCAAGGGGCGCCATGTGCGAATCGGCCAGGGCGCGGCACGGCACGCGGAGCAGGTTCGACTGGGTGCCTGGGCGCCATTGGGACAGCTCTACTGCCTACTATTGACGGTCATCGGCAGCGGCATCCCCTTGGGCATGCTGGTGTACTGGCTGGCGGTCGGCTCCTCAGCGGCATTCCCTGTGGCAGCCATTGGCGAGGCGCTGCTGTCTTCGCTGGCGCTGTCCCTGGGCGGCGCCGCGCTGTGCCTGGTGCTGGCGGTGCCGGTCGGCCTGTTGGTGGTGCGCTACAAGGGACGCCTGGCACTCTGGGCAGAACGCTTGCCCTATCTGCTGCACGCCCTGCCCGGCCTAGTGATCGCCCTGACCCTGGTGTACTTCGCCCTGCACTATGTGCCGGCGCTGTACCAGACCTCGGCCCTGCTGCTGATTGCCTACGCGCTGCTGTTCCTGCCCCTGGCCCAGGCACCGATCCGCACCGCCCTGAACAAGGCCGCGCCGCAACTGGAAGAAGCCGCCCGTACCCTCGGCGCCTCATCGTTTACCGCGTTTGTCCGGATAACATTGCCGATTATCTTTCCAGCGCTCGGCGCAGCCTTTGCTCTGGTGTTTCTCGATGCGATGAAGGAGCTGACAGCCACCCTGCTGTTGAGCCCGACCGGTCTCAACACTCTGGCGACCGAAGTCTGGGCGCATACCGCCAATGTCGAATTCGCGGCAGCGGCGCCCTATGCAGCGCTGTTGATTCTGGTATCCGGGTTGCCGGTGTATCTACTGACGACGCGGATGTATTTGAGCCGCTGAAATCGCCTTCGCGGGCGGCGAAAGGGTCGGCACTCACAACCGATCAAGCCCTGAACTGGCCCAGGCTCGCTTTCAACTGCGCTGCCAGACCGTCCAGCACCTTGCCGCTGGCGGTGGTCTGCTCCACCGCCTGGGCAGCCTTCTCGGCCTGGGCATGGATGGTCTGCACCCGCCCACGCACTGCTTGCGCGCCTTTGGCCTGGTGCTCTGCCGCCTGAGTAGCCAAACCGATGGCCGCATGCACCTGCTCGACGGACGCCTGGACTGACTGTTGCAGCCGCGCACTGTCGCGCAACACCAGCAGGCCTTCGCTAGCCTGGCGCCCGGCCTGACCAATGGCCGCCACTGCCTCGCGAGCGCCCTGCTGCAGCGCACCGATATGCGCCTGAATGTCGCCGGTGGAACTTTGCGTCTTGCTCGCCAGCGCGCGAACCTCATCCGCCACTACCGCGAACCCACGTCCGGTCTCACCGGCCCGCGCCGCTTCGATGGCGGCGTTGAGCGCCAGCAGGTTAGTCTGCTCGGCGATCCCATGGATCACCTCTAGCACCACCTCGATCTGCTCGCTCTGCTGCGCCAAGCGCTCGATCACCTTGGCCCCGGTGTCTACCTGCCCGGCCAGAGCTTCGATCAGGCTCCCCACCTGTGCAGAAGTGCGGGTGTTTTCATCAGTGGCCTGGCGAATGTCCACCACTTGCTGCAAGGCCGCCTGCATGGCCTGGCTTTCAGCCTGTGCTTCGTCAGCCATTCGCGACAACGCCTGAAGGCTTTGCGCGACTTCATCACGCTGGGTTTGCGCCGCTGCGTCAGCCCCGGCATTGCGCTGGGTCAGCGCACCGATTTCGACTCCGGTACGCAGGGCCACATCACCCGCCTCCCGCACGATGGGCTGCAACTTGTCGACAAAGCGATTGACCGCCGACGCCATGTCACCGATCTCGTCCTTGCTGTTGATTTGCACGCGCTTGGTCAGGTCGCCCTCACCTGCCGCCAGATCATCCATCGCCACGATCAGCAACTTCAGACGATTGACCACCCGCCGCCCGAGCACCACAGCCAGCAGCAGCAACACCCCGCAGCCCACCAGTGCCAGCGCCAGGCCGATCCGCCAGCGCAAGGTCGCAGCAGCCTCCTGCACGGTACTGGCGGTATTGGCCTTCATTTCAGTTGCCGTCGATTGCGCCGACTGCAGACGGGAACGCATGGCGGTAGCGCTATCAGCCGCAGCGCCCTTGAGGCTATCGCCGACCAGTTGATCGCTACTGGCGATTAACGCCGAGAAGCGCTTGTCGAGCGCCACCAGGTCAGCCTCCACGGACGCCGTGGACACTCCCATCAAGACCTTGCCGATTTCCACGCCATTGGGATTGATCGATGCCTCGACGTAATACACCGAAGGATCGTTTTTCGCCGCATCCAGCACCTTGTCCAGCGCCCGCTCGCCCCGGCCCTTTTCCAAAAGGGCCTTATTGATCGGATTTTCGCGATTGAGGTAGCGCGTCAGATGCTGACCAGTGGCGTCGTCGTACACCACAAACAGCACGTTGGGATTGCGCTGGGCGCGGCGGGCGAATTCGGACAGGGTCGGAACGTCGTTGTCCCACATGGCCCTGGGTGCAACCGATGCCAGGAGTTGCGCCATGTCATTGGCAGAGTCCTTGAGGTCCTTTTCCAGCGTGGCACGCAGTTGCGCCTGCTCGTCTTCCAGTCGCGAGGACAAACCGGTTGTCAGGCGTTGTCGAGTGCTGGTTGAGAGGCTGTCGAGGCTTGAGGTGACTTCACGCCCGGCCTGCTCCAATTCGCCAGACAGCTTCTGGCTATCAGCGCCAAGGCGCGATGCCAGATCCGCCTCCAGGGCCGTCACGGTGCTCCGGGTAAGGGCGACAGCCACCACGACCTGCACCAAAAGGGCGATACCAAGGGTAACGAACACGGGCCGCAATAGACGGCTTTGTAACAGTGAGAGAACGGCAGACACGGTAAATCCCCCTGCTTCGGTGCTATTAAACTGACAGCACTCGCGAAGAGATAAACACAGCAAAGGTCATGCCGCCCGGCAGGCAGAAACGACAAAGGGCCCTTTGAAGGGCCCTTTGTTTTTTACATCAACAACTTATCAAGCGAACGGGTGACGCAGAACGATGGTTTCGATGCGGTCAGGACCTGTCGAAATAATGTCGATCGGCGCGCCGATCAGCTCTTCGACACGCTTAATGTAAGCACGGGCGTTGGCTGGCAGCTCTTCCAGGGTCTTGGCGCCCACGGTCGATTCGGTCCAACCCGGCACTTCTTCGTACACCGGCTGCAGGCCGACATAGCTGTCAGCGTCAGTCGGGGCAACGGCATTGCCTTCTGCGTCTTTATAGCCGACGCAGATGTTGATGGTTTCCAGACCGTCGAGCACGTCCAGCTTGGTCAGGCAGATGCCCGAGATGCTGTTCACATCGATAGCGCGACGCAGGATAACGGCGTCGAACCAGCCGCAACGACGGGCGCGGCCAGTGGTTGCACCGAACTCGTGACCTTGCTTGGCCAGGTGCGCACCGACGTCATCGAACAGCTCAGTCGGGAATGGACCCGAGCCTACACGGGTGGTGTAAGCCTTGGTGATACCCAGGATGTAGTCCAGGAACATCGGACCAACGCCCGAACCGGTAGCAACGCCGCCAGCCGTGGTGTTGGAGCTGGTCACGTACGGGTAGGTGCCGTGGTCGATGTCCAGCAGGGAACCCTGGGCGCCTTCGAACATGATGTCTTTGCCAGCACGACGCAGGTCGTGCAGCTCGGCGGTCACGTCCAGCATCAGCGGCTTGAGCAGCTCAGCGTATTGCTTGCACTCGGCCAAGGTCTTGTCGAACTCGATGGCCGGCTCTTTGTAGTAACCCACCAGCATGAAGTTGTGGTAATCCACCAGCTCACGCAGTTTGTCTTCAAAGCGCGGCATGTTGAGCAGGTCGCCCACACGCAGGCCACGACGCGCAACCTTATCTTCGTAAGCCGGGCCGATGCCGCGACCGGTAGTACCGATCTTCAGCTCGCCACGGGCCTTCTCACGCGCCTGGTCCAGCGCAACGTGGAAGGACAGGATCAGCGGGCAGGACGGGCTGATACGCAGGCGCTCACGCACCGGTACGCCTTTCTCTTCCAGCTTGGTGATCTCGCGCAGCAGGGCGTCAGGTGCAACCACCACGCCATTGCCGATCAGGCACTGCACGCCTTCGCGCAGCACGCCCGACGGGATCAGGTGCAAGACGGTTTTTTCGCCGTCGATCACCAGTGTGTGGCCAGCGTTGTGGCCACCTTGGTAGCGCACTACGGCGGCAGCATGTTCGGTCAGCAGATCAACGATCTTGCCTTTGCCCTCATCACCCCATTGGGTGCCCAGGACTACGACATTCTTACCCATAACACTTGTCCTCATTCGCGCAAACTTGGTGCCGGCCACGGCCGGCAGGAAAACTCAAGAGGCCAGTGGCGATACTTGCCAAAGCCCGTTCTGCTGGATCAATTGCCGGTCGCAGTCCGCATCACGGGCGGCGGCCAAAGGCTGCCCAGGCAAGGCCTGGACAACACGCTGACCCTCACTGCGCAACTGGCAAACCTGCTGCCAGAGTGCCGCATCCGTACTGTCAGGCATCCAGATACCGCCAGACGGTAGCTCGATCTCAGCACGCCCCAGGGTCACCAGGGTTTTCAAATCGGTGGAGAAGCCGGTTGCCGGACGGGCACGACCGAAGTCGGCGCCGATGTCATCGTAACGACCGCCCTGGGCAATGGACTGGCCAACGCCCGGGACGAACACGGCGAACACCACACCGGTGTGGTAGTGGTAGCCGCGCAGCTCGCCCAGATCGAAGTACAGCGGCAGCTCGGGGAAGCGCACGGACAGACGCTCGGCAATCGCCAGCAAATCATCCAGAGCGGCGATGACCGGCGCCGGCGCATGGGCCAGGCGCTCACGGGCTGCAACCAGCACTTCGCGACCGCCACACAGTTCGACCAGCGAGCGCAGCATGCCTGCCAGACCAGCCGGCAAGCCTTCGGTCAGGGTAATGACCTCGTCGATGGCCTTGCGTTGCAGGGCATCGAACAACTGCTGTTCGACTTCACCGGACAAGCCAGCCGCACGAGCCAGGCCACGATAGATGCCGACATGCCCAAGGTCCATGTGCACGTCCGGCACATCGGCCAGTTGCAGCATGGCCAGCATCAGGCTGATCACCTCGACGTCGCTGCTAGGACTGGCATCGCCGTACAACTCGGCGCCCAGCTGGATCGGGCTGCGCGAGGTCGACAAGGCACGCGGCTGCGCATGCAGCACGCTACCGGCATAGCACAGGCGGCTCGGGCCTTCACGACGCAAGGTGTGCGCATCGATGCGCGCCACTTGCGGCGTGATGTCGGCACGGAAGCCCATCTGCCGACCCGATTGCGGGTCGATGACCTTGAAGGTGCGCAGATCGAGGTCCTGGCCTGCGCCAGTGAGCAAGGATTCCAGGTACTCGATATGGGGAGTCACGACAAACTCGTAACCCCAGCTCTGGAACAGATCCAACACCTGGCGACGCGCTACTTCAATGCGCGCCGCCTCCGGTGGCAGTACTTCTTCGATGCCATCTGGCAGCAGCCAGCGGTCTACCGTTGCCATTACGCCATTCCCCTTTGATGCGGGCGGCCAACCCTAGGGCGAGCCTTGAGTGAAGCAGAAAATGGTCGGGGCGTTCAAAACACACGCGCAAGAACGACGCAGCGACACGCCGGTTTCCGGCCTCGCCAACCACTTTCCTCGAAAAACTGTCGGGCCATTCAACCCGATGTTCTGCAGCAAAAACAACAATCAAACGTGCAGACGCAAAAAAGCCGGGAATTTCCCGGCTGCCGCATCATACACACGTTTTCCCAAAGGATCACCCCACCCGATGCTTTAGCCGCCGGGCGGAGTGATTCAGGTCAACGTCGTATCAAGGCTTGGCCTTTTCCAGGTAACGGAAGAAGTCGCTGCTTGGGTCGAGGACCATGACGTCGGATTTGTTCGCGAAGCTTTCACGGTAGGCGCGCAGGCTACGGTAGAAGCCGTAGAACTCCTGGTCCTGGCCGTAGGCCTTGGAGTAGATCGCTGCAGCCTGGGCGTCACCATCACCGCGAACCTCTTCGGATTCACGATAGGCTTCAGCCAACAGTACGCGGCGCTGACGATCAGCGTCAGCACGAATGCCTTCTGCCAGCTCGTTACCCTTGGCGCGGTGCTCGCGAGCCTCACGCTCACGCTCGGTGCTCATACGCTCGAACACGCTGCGGTTCACTTCTTTCGGCAGATCGATGGCCTTGACCCGAACATCGACGACTTCGATGCCCAGCTCTTTTTCCGCCATCTTGTTCAGCGAAGCGGTGATATCCGCCATCAGCGCATCACGCTCGCCAGACACCACTTCGTGCAGGGTGCGCTTACCGAACTGGTCGCGCAGGCCCGACTCCAGACGGCGCGACAAACGCTCGTCAGCAATCTGCTTGAGGCCGGAAGTCGCGGTGTAGAAGCGCTCGGCATCTTTCACTCGCCACTTGGCATAGGCATCGACCATGACCGCTTTCTTTTCCAGCGTCAGGAAGCGCTGTGTCGGTGCGTCCAGTGTCATCAGGCGTGCGTCAAATTTACGCACCTGGTTAACGTAGGGCACTTTCACATGCAGTCCCGGCTGGACATCAGCCTGGACCACTCGACCGAACTGCAGCAACACCGCGCGCTCGGTCTGAGCCACGATGTAGAAGCAGTTCCAGGCAGCGATCGCCACGACGACGCCAACAATAAGGGCGATCAGCGATTTATTGCTCATCAGCGACTCTCCCTGGTACGTGCTTGCTGTTGCTGCAGATCGGCTGCGGCACGCGTATTCGCTTCATTGCTGCTGGCTGCGGTATTGGTCGCCGGAGCGCTGGTGCTGCGGCCACTGTCGATCATCTTGTCCAGCGGCAAGTAGAGCAGATTGCTCTGGCCATTCTTGTTGCCGGTCACGAGGACTTTGCTGGTGTTGCTGAAGACTTCCTGCATGGTGTCCAGGTACAGACGCTCACGGGTCACTTCAGGGGCCTTGCGGTATTCGGCGACCAGTTTGGTAAAGCGGTCAGCCTCACCCTTGGCGCGGGAAACCGTTTCATCGCGGTAGCCGTTGGCATCTTCGATGATGCGCTGGGCCTGACCACGGGCTTCCGGCACAACACCGTTGGCGTAGGTTTCAGCCTGGTTGCGCGAACGCTGCTCGTCTTCACGGGCGCGGATCACATCATCGAAGGCTTCCTGGACTTCACGCGGTGCCGCTGCGCTCTGAACGTTGACCTGGGTGACGGTGATACCGGTGCGGTAGGTATCGAGGAAGCGCTGCAGACGCTCCTTGATCTCGCCGGCCATTTGCTCACGACCTTCGGTCAGCACCTGATCCATGGCGGTCGAACCCACCACATGACGCAAGGCACTGTCGGTCGCGTGCTGCAGGCTGATTTCCGGCTGGTCGACGTTCAGCACGAAGTCCTGCAGGTTGCTGATCTTGTACTGCACGGTCAGCGGCACTTCGACGATGTTCTCGTCTTCAGTCAGCATTTGACCCTGCTTGGTGTAGGCACGCTCACGCGTGACGTTTTCCATGTACTTCTTGTCGATCGGCGGCAGGTAGATGTTCAGGCCCGGGCCAACGGTCTCGTAGTACTTGCCGAAGCGCAGCACCACGGCTTGCTCCTGCTCGTCGACGACGTAGACCGCGCTGTACAGCCAGACAGCTGCCAACACGACAAGGCCCAAGCCGAGCAGGCCGTAACCGCCGCCCTTGCCTGACTTGCCGCCGTCATCACCACCACGTTTGTTGCCACTACCGAACAACCCATTCAGGCTTTCCTGCAGCTTTCGGAAGGCCTCGTCGAGATCTGGTGGACCCTTGCGATCGCCGTTATTACGGCGCTTGCCACCCCAGGGATCCTGATTATTCGAGTTGCCACCCGGCTCATTCCAAGCCATAGCGCTCTCCATCTGATAAAGCAAAGACGCACCCACGGCGCGCCGACCAATGCTACAGAATGCCTGTCACAGCGGCACAACCGCTTTTTCAGGCTTTTATTGCAAAGTGTGTTGCTCGATGAATTCCAGCGGCTGCATTCCCTCGCGGCTCACCAGTCGATTGAGTTCGACTCGTGGCAAACGAACGGCCAGCAAACAAGTGCCTTCTTCGTCGTGTTCTTCTTTCTGTACGGCACCCAGCTCAAAGAACTGTGCACGCAGTCGAGCAAAACGCTGCGGCAAGCGCAAGGTGCCGACAAACAAATCGCCACCCAGCAACTCGGCTATTGCCTGCTCCAGCAGTTCCAGACCTCTACCGTCCCGCGCCGAAAGCCATACCCGCTGGGGCTTGCCGTTCTCGTCGCGCTGGATTTGCGGCTCAACGCCATCAAGCAAATCGAGTTTGTTATAGACCTCGAGGATCGGCAAGTCCTGGGCACCAATCTCGCCCAGTACCACCATGACCTGCTCGATCTGCAACATCCGATCAGGCTCGGCCGCATCGATCACGTGCAGCAGTAGGTCGGAGTTGCTCGACTCTTCGAGCGTAGACCGAAATGCCTCGACCAGCTTGTGCGGCAGATGACGAATGAAACCCACGGTATCTGCCAGCACAATCGGCCCCAGGTCGTCCAGTTCCAGACGGCGCAGGGTCGGGTCAAGGGTGGCAAACAGCTGGTCGGCAGCGTACACGTCCGACTTGGTCACGTTGTTGAACAACGTGGATTTACCGGCGTTGGTATAGCCCACCAGGGACACGGTTGGGACATCCGCGCGCGTACGGCCACGTCGCGATTGCTCGCGCTGGCTGCGCACCTTTTCCAGACGACCTTTGATCTGACGCAGGCGAACCCGCAGCAGGCGACGGTCGGTTTCGAGCTGGGTCTCACCCGGGCCGCGCATGCCGATACCACCACCTTGACGCTCAAGGTGGGTCCAGCCGCGAACCAGGCGCGTGCTCATGTGGTCAAGCTGGGCCAGTTCGACCTGCAGCTTGCCTTCATGGGTACGGGCGCGTTGGGCGAAAATATCGAGAATCAGACCGGTGCGGTCGATCACGCGACACTCGAACACACGTTCGAGGTTACGTTCCTGACTGGGCGTGAGGATGTGATTGAAGATCACCAGATCGGCTTCTTCGGTACGGACCAGGTCGCGCAGTTCCTCGACCTTGCCGCTGCCAATCAGAAATTTGGCGGTTGGCCGATGACGCGGCACGCTAAAAAACGCGACGGTCTCGGCGCCAGCCGAATTTGCCAGTTCCTGAAACTCCTGCGGATCTTCGCGCGCCTCAGGGTCCTGTCCATCCAAGTGAACGAGGATTACCCGTTCACCACCACCGTGGCGCTCAAAGAACAAAGGAGACTCCTATCAGGCGTTACCTGGCTCAGCGTCACCCTGTTCGGATTCGGATGCGCTTGGCAGACGAATTGGACGAACCGGTACCACTGTCGAGATAGCGTGTTTGTAAACCATCTGGCTGACGGTGTTCTTCAGCAGGATGACGAACTGGTCGAAGGATTCGATCGTACCTTGCAGCTTGATCCCGTTGACCAGATAGATGGAAACCCCAACTTTCTCTTTACGTAAAGTATTCAAGTAAGGGTCTTGTAGCGAATGCCCTTTTGACATGTGTCGCACTCCTTTAAGGATTCAATAATAAAAAATAGGTAAACAGAAAGCTTTCAGCCGTCACACCCCCAAGGATAGACGGCAATTGCAAGGACTCAGCTCAATATGGAGACCGATCCCAAGTATTTCAAGGCGCGTGGCAGATTGTCGCAATCGAGACTGTCCAGCCAGTGCAGGTCATCCCAACCGCGCAACCAAGTGAACTGGCGCTTCGCCAATTGGCGCGTGGCGATGATTCCCCGCTCCTGCATCTCGGCTGACGACAGCTTGCCATCCAGGTGATCCCAGACTTGGCGGTACCCTACAGCGCGTATAGACGGCAAACCTGCATGCAGGTCACTTCTTTTGCGCAGGGCTACGACCTCGTCAATGAATCCCTGTTCCAACATTTGTGTGAATCTTTGTTTAATTCGCTCATGCAGTACCTGGCGATTTGCCGGAGCAATGGCCAAGTTTGCGACAGTATAGGGCAATTGTGGGCGTCCCGAAGCGCCTGCTTCGGTACTTTGCGCAGATTGTCGCGCCCGCAACTCAGTCATGCTCCGGCCGCTGACCCGATACACTTCCAGGGCGCGGCTCAATCGCTGCGGATCGTTGGGGTGAATTCGCGCGGCGGATACCGGATCGATGAGCGCCAATTGTTCGTGCAGGGCTTGCCAGCCAAGGCGTGCAGCTTCTTCTTCAATGTCCGCGCGAACCTGCGAATCCGCCGCCGGCATTTCCGCCAGGCCGTCAATCAAGGCCTTGTAATAGAGCATGGTGCCGCCCACCAACAGCGGGATCTTGCCGCGCGCGGTGATGTCGGCCATGGCCTCCAGGGCATCGCGGCGAAAATCGGCCGCCGAATAGGCCTCGGCCGGGTCAAGAATATCGATGAGCCGATGGGGAAACTCGGCCAGCAATTCTTTTGAAGGCTTGGCGGTGCCGATGTCCATACCCCGGTAAACCAGTGCCGAATCGACGCTGATCAACTCGCACGGCAGGACCTTGGTCAGCTCGATCGCCAGGTCAGTCTTGCCCGCAGCGGTCGGGCCCATCAGGAAAATCGCTGGAGGTAGTGGGCTCATCAGCGACCGCGCAGGAACAGTTTGTCCAGATCGTCCAAGCCCAGTTGGGTCCAGGTCGGTCGGCCATGGTTGCATTGACCGCTGCGTTCGGTGCTTTCCATGTCACGCAGCAGGCCGTTCATTTCCGGCAGGGCCAGGCGCCGGTTGGCGCGCACTGCGCCGTGGCAGGCCATGGTCCCCAGCAGCTCATTGAGGTGTGCTTGAATCCGGTCGCTAGTGCCGTACTCCATCAGGTCGGCAAGCACATCCTGCACCAGGCGATTGGCCTCGGCCTGCTTGAGCAATGCCGGAATCTGGCGGATTGCCAGGGTTTCCGGGCCGAGCCGCTGCAGTTCGAAGCCCAGGCGCTGGAACCAACTGACGTGTTCCTCGGCACAATCGGCTTCGCGCTGGCTGACGGCGAGCGATTCCGGGACCAGCAATGGCTGGCCGCTCAAGCCTTCACTGGCCATCGCCACTTTCAGGCGCTCGTACATGATCCGCTCATGGGCCGCATGCATGTCCACCAGCACCAGGCCCTGGGCGTTTTCCGCGAGGATATAAATGCCCTTGAGCTGCGCCAGAGCGTAGCCCAGCGGTGGAATGTCATCCTGACCGGCCGGCAACGCCGTTGCATTGGCCTCCGGTAGCGGCGCAAAGAACTCGCGATAGGCGGCCTGGGCTTCAGCTGCGGGGACGCCCACGGATTGCGGACGCGGACTGTACTGATATTGGAAGCCGGCACCGGCAGCAGAACCAGCGGCTTGGGTGGTATTAAAGGATGGCTGGGCCTGCGGCTGCTCGAGCAGCGCATTGGCCGCCAGGCGCATTTCGCCTTGCGGGCCGAACTCGCCAGCCTCCAGCCCGGTCGGACGCACCATGCCGGTGACCGCCGCTGGCGCCGCCAACTGATCTTCCGGACGGACATCACCCAGGGCCCGATGCAGCGTGCCATAAAGGAAATCGTGAACCATACGCCCGTCACGGAAGCGCACTTCGTGCTTGGTCGGGTGCACGTTGACGTCGACCGCCGACGGGTCCACTTCGAAAAACAGCGCAAAAGTCGGATGCCGACCGTTGAACAGCACGTCGCGATACGCCTGGCGCACCGCATGGGCCACCAGCTTGTCGCGCACGGCACGGCCGTTGACGAAGAAATACTGCATGTCGGCCTGACTGCGGTTGAACGTCGGCAGACCGACCCACCCCCATAAATGCAGGCCATTGCGCTCGATTTCGATCGGCAGCGCCTGCTCGAGGAAGCCCGCACCGCAAATCGCCGCCACCCGCCGGGCACGCGCCGCGTCATCGTGGGCTTCGTGCAGGCTGAGAATAGTCTTGCCGTTGTGGCGCAGGTGGAAGGCCACGTCGAAACGCGCCAGGGCCAGGCGTTTGATCACTTCTTGCAGGTGATCGAATTCGGTTTTTTCGGTCTTGAGAAACTTGCGCCGCGCTGGCGTATTGAAGAACAGATCGCGCACCTCCACCGAGGTGCCCACCGGATGGGCGGCAGGCTGGACCCGGCTGGCCATTTCACGCCCTTCGGTTTCCACTTGCCAGGCCTGATCGGCATCCCGGGTGCGCGAAGTCAGGGTCAGGCGCGATACGGAGCTGATGGATGCCAGCGCCTCACCGCGAAAGCCCAGGCTCATCACCTGCTCAAGGTCCTCCAGGTTGCGAATCTTGCTCGTGGCATGCCGGGCCAGGGCCAGCGGCAAGTCATCGGCAGGGATCCCACGCCCATCGTCACGCACCCGCAGCAACTTCACGCCGCCTTGTTCAACATCCACATCGATGCGCTTGGCGCCGGAATCGAGGCTGTTCTCCAGCAACTCCTTGATCACCGAGGCTGGACGTTCAACCACCTCGCCGGCGGCAATCTGGTTCGCCAGGCGCGGGCTGAGCAGTTCGATGCGCGCGCCGCTGTTCAGGGGCTCGTTCATTCCTTGGCCGCCAGCTCGGAGCCTGGAATATTCAGGTGCTGTCCGATTTTCAGCTCATCGCTTTGCAGGCTATTGGCGCTGCGCAGCGTGGCTGCGGACACCTGATAGCGTACGGCGATCATCGCCAGGGTTTCGCCAGGGCGCACGGTATGATCACGCGGCCCCTGGGCTATTTTTCCAGAGTCGCGCAGCCAGGCGATGTAAGTACCTGGCGGCGGATTCTGCTGGAAGAACTGCCGTACGCCACTGCTGATCGAACGCGCCAGCGCTTGCTGGTGGCTGGCGGCCGCCAGTTTCGACGCTTCGTTGGCGTTGGAGATGAACCCGGTTTCCACCAGGATCGACGGGATATCCGGGGACTTCAGCACCATGAAGCCGGCTTGCTCCACGCGCTGTTTGTGCAGCGGCGTGACCCGGCCAATGTTGCTCAATACTTTCTGCCCGACGTTCAAGCTGGAGGTCAGCGAGGCGGTCATCGACAAGTCAAGCAGAACGCCGGCGAGCATGCGGTCCTTGTCGTCGAGGCTGACGTTGCCCGCACCGCCGATCAGGTCGGAACGGTTTTCGCTGTCGGCCAGCCAGCGCGCTGTCTCAGAGGTCGCGCCACGGTCGGACAGGGCGAATACCGAAGCCCCGAAAGCGGCCTTCGACGGTGCGGCGTCGGCGTGGATCGAGACGAACAGGTCGGCGCCCTTCTTGCGGGCAATCTCGGTGCGACCGCGCAACGGAATGAAATAGTCGCCCGTACGGGTCAATTCGGCGCGGAAACCTTTCATGCCGTTGACCTGGCGCTGCAGCTCGCGGGCGATGGCCAGGACCACATCTTTCTCACGCTGGCCGCGGGAGCCGGAAGCCCCCGGGTCTTCGCCACCATGACCGGCGTCGATGACCACGATGATGTCACGCTTGCCCGCCGGAGCTGGCGGCAACTTGATTGCCGGCTCGGTCGGGGTCACGGGCACAGCCGGCACAGTCGCGACGCTCGGCGTCGGCGCGGGTGCGGGCGCGGCGTCGGCCGGGTTGTCGAACAGATCGACCACCAGGCGGTTGCCGTATTGCGCATTGGGTGGCAACACGAAGCTTTTCGGGGTCACGGCCTTTTTCAGGTCGATGACCACCCGCAGGTCGGTCGGTGTACGCTGCGCCGAGCGCATGGCGGTAATCGGGGTATTGGCGGTGGCAACGTTCAGCGGCGCGCCCAGCACGGCGCCGTTGATGTCGATCACCAGGCGATCCGGAGCCGTCAGGGTAAAGACGCTGTGCTGGACGGTGCCTGACAGGTCGAACACCAGTCGCGTGTTGTCCGGCGCGCGCCACAGGCGAACACTGTTGACCTTGGTCGCGGCCATGGCATCAACGGCCACCGCCGTAAGCAGCATTCCCACGACAGCAACCAACGCGCGAAAGCGCATACCTAACCCCATCATTTATTTGATTTCCGATGCCAAAGCGGCACACCAGGCCTCGCCACGCGAGCCCTGGGATAAAATTGTCAGCGAACGCCCGCTGTCTTGCGGGCTAATGGTAATGGTCAGGTCGGGCTTTGGCAAAAAGCCTGCACCTTTATCGGGCCACTCGATGAGGCACAGCGCATCATCTTCGAAGTAGTCACGAATACCGAGGAACTCCAGCTCTTCCGGGTCGACCAATCGATACAAGTCGAAATGGAAGGCACGAACGTCACCAATTTCGTAGGGCTCGACCAAGGTAAAGGTCGGACTTTTCACCGCTCCGTTATGGCCCAGACCACGGATGATGCCCCGTGATAACGTGGTCTTACCCATCCCGAGATTGCCCTCAAGAAAAATCAGACCATGCCCTGCAGTGATACGGGCAATGCGTGCGCCAAAGTCGGTCATGGCTTGCTCATCAGCCAGGTACAGGGTTACTTCTGACACGGTGCATGCTCCTCCAGCAACTGACGAATTACGGGAATTAAATCACTGGCTGCCAGCCCACGGCCCAGTCGGCCCTCTCGCTCGCCCGCAGCGGCGTGCAGCCAAACAGCCAGAGTCGCGGCTTCAAACGCTTCCATGCCCTGGGCCAGCAAGGCCCCCAGCAGACCGCTGAGCACATCGCCGAGACCAGCACTGGCCATTGCTGAATGCCCAAGATCACAACGAGAGACACGACCATCCGGGCTGGCGATCAGACTGCCGGCGCCTTTCAAAACAGTGACGGCGCTGAAACGCTCGCTCAACGCGCGCGCCACGCTAATGCGGTCTTCCTGAACCTCAGCTGTCGAAATCCCCAATAAGCGTGCCGCCTCCCCTGGATGCGGAGTAATCAGGCAATCCTTGGGCAAACTCACGCCACCTTTGGCCAGCAAATTCAGCGCATCGGCATCCCAGACCTGCGGCAACGGCGCATTCGCCGCTGCCGATAACAGGCTGCGCCCCCAGGCGCCTTGCCCCAGCCCCGGGCCGACCACCAGCACCGACGCCTGCTCCAGCAAACCCATCAATTGGTTGGCAGACGAAGTGCCCAGCGCCATCACTTCCGGCAAGCGCGCCAGGGCCGCTGGCACATGCTCGCTGCGAGTCGCCAACGACACCAGGCCAGCACCGCTGCGCAAGGCGCATTGCGCGCTGAGCAGGATGGCGCCGCCAAAACCGCGATCGCCACCGATCAACAGGACATGACCGAACTGGCCTTTGTGGGCGTCCGCAGACCGTGGGGCCAGTGTCGGCAAATGGGCAGCGTCCAGTAACTGAACGTCGGGTAAATCATGTTTTGTCTGCGGCATGCGTCTTAGAGCTCCGATGTCTGGCAGAATTATACGCATCTCAGCTCCGGTTTCTCTTGTCTCATGCCTGCTATTACTACAGACCTCCCCGCTCTCGCCCAATCGATCAAGGAGTGGGGACGCGAGCTGGGCTTTCAACAAGTCGGCATCAGTGGCCTGGACCTCGGCGAGCATGAACAACACCTGGAGCGCTGGCTGGAAGCCGGCTACCACGGTGAAATGGACTACATGGGCGCCCACGGCAGCAAGCGCTCACACCCTGAGGAACTGGTACCCGGCACATTGCGCGTGGTTTCCCTACGCATGGACTACTTGGCCGGCGACAGCAAAATGGCGCAAGTCCTGGCTCAGCCGGAAAAAGCCTACGTGTCGCGTTATGCCTTGGGCCGCGATTATCACAAATTGATCCGCAAGCGCGTGCAACAGCTGGCGGACAAGATTCAAGCGCACATCGGGCCATTTGGTTTCCGTGCCTTTGTCGACAGCGCCCCGGTCCTTGAAAAAGCCATCGCCGAGCAAGCTGGCCTGGGCTGGATCGGCAAAAACACCCTGGTCCTGAATCGCAAGGCCGGTAGTTACTTCTTCCTCGCCGAACTGTTCGTCGACCTGCCCCTGCCGGTCGACCCGCCCCACGCCACTGAACATTGCGGTCGCTGCAGCGCCTGTCTCGACATCTGCCCGACCAATGCTTTTGTCGGCCCCTACGTGTTGGACGCCCGACGCTGCATTTCCTACCTGACCATTGAGCTCAAGGGCGCCATCCCGCAAGAACTGCGGCCACTGATCGGCAACCGGGTGTTCGGTTGCGATGACTGCCAGATCGTCTGCCCCTGGAATCGCTTCGCCCGTCCGTCGGGCGAAAGCGATTTCACCCCACGGCACAACCTGGATAACGCGGAACTGGCCGTGCTGTTCATGTGGGATGAGGACAAATTTCTCAGCAGTACCGAAGGCTCGCCCTTGCGCCGCACAGGGTACGAGAACTGGCTGCGCAATTTGGCGGTGGGCCTGGGCAATGCGCCGTCGAGCATTCCGGTGCTGGAAGCCTTGAAAGCCCGCGCCGACTACCCGTCCGAACTGGTCCGCGAGCATGTAGCCTGGGCCCTCAAGCAGCACGGCATCCAGTAACGCGAGCGTCCGTCAGGCCTGGTCGTTGTAGACGAACTTGGGCATTTCCCAGTGGAAGCGGATGGCCAGCAAGCGCAGCAGAAAACCGCCAAACAGGGTGATCAGGATGGCTTGCTCGCCCGGCAACTGCAGGTAAATGCAGAACATGTAGCACCAGGCAGCGGCAAACGAGACGCTGGCGTACAGCTCGCGCCGGAAGATCAAGGGAATGTCGTTGCAGAAGATGTCGCGCAGGATCCCGCCGAACACCCCGGTGATCACCCCGCTGACGGAGGCCACCAGCATGCCATGGCCCATCTCCAGCGCCGTCATGCAGCCGATCAGGGTAAACGCCACCAGCCCCACGGCATCCAGCACCAGGAACAATGAGCGCAGGTGGCGCATCCAGCGTGCGGTGAACACCGTGATCATCGCCGCCACTGATGTCAGCACCAGGTACTCCGGGTGCTTGACCCAGGTCAGCGGGTAGTGCCCCAACAACACGTCACGCACCGAACCACCGCCCAGCGCCGTGATGCAGGCGATCAACACCACACCAAACCAATCCATCCCGCGACGCCCGGCAGACAGCGCGCCGGTCATGGCTTCAGCAGTAATGGCAATCAGGTAAAGCATCAACAACATGGCGGCGGTCCTTGCAGGAAGGCGCGCAGTCTACTCAGAACACCCGAGCACCAAAAGGGGGCGGCGCGTGAAATAGCCGCCCTTCTTTATATAAGCGGATCAAGCCTTGATGAAATGCTTGCGGTAGTGCTGCAATTCGGCGATCGACTCACGGATGTCGTCCAGCGCCAGGTGCGTGCTGCCCTTCTTGAAACTGTCGCGAACGTCGGGCGCCCAGCGAGCCGCCAGCTCCTTGAGCGTCGAGACATCAAGGTTGCGGTAGTGGAAATAGCTTTCCAGGGATTTCATGTGGGTATAAAGGAATCGGCGATCCTGGCAGATGCTGTTGCCACAGATGGGCGACTTGCCCTTGGGCACCCACTGCTCGAGAAACGCGATGGTCTGGGCCTCGGCCTCGGCCATGCTGATTTTGCTCTCGCGCACGCGCTGGGTCAGTCCGGAACCGCCATGTTGACGGGTGTTCCACTCGTCCATGCCGGCGAGGATCGCGTCGCTGTGATGGATGGCGATCACCGGACCTTCGGCCAGGGTGTTGAGGTTGCTGTCGGTGACGATGGTCGCCATCTCGATGATGACGTCGGTGTCCGGGTTTAGACCGGTCATTTCCAGGTCGATCCAGATCAGATTCTGCGGGTTTTGCATGTGTCGGCTCCTCGGCGTAGTTGCGCAGTTTAGCCTAGGCAACTGCGCGGGCGTGCTAAACTCGCGACCGTTTTACCTAATCGCTGCATTATCAACACGGAACACCCATGGCCAAACGCCAACTCAATCGTCGTCAAAACTGGCGCATCGAAAAGATTCAGGGCGAGCGCGCAGCCCGCGCCGCCAAACGCGAATCCTCCGCCGTCGAAGCGCTGGAAGGTGGGGACCTGGGCCCCGAACAGACGGGCCTGGTGATTGCGCACTTCGGCGTGCAGGTCGAAGTCGAAGCCCGTGACGGCGAATTGGCCGGCCAGGTATTCCGCTGCCACTTGCGCGCCAACCTGCCAGCGCTGGTCACTGGCGACCAGGTGGTCTGGCGTGCCGGCAACCAGGGGATCGGCGTGATCGTCGCGCAACTGCCGCGCAAGACCGAACTGTGCCGCCCGGACAGCCGTGGCCAGCTCAAGCCGGTCGCCGCCAACGTCGACATGATCGTCATCGTCTTCGCTCCACTGCCCGAGCCCCACGCCAACCTGATCGACCGCTACCTGGTGGCCGCCGAACACGCCGGTATTCGCCCGTTGCTGCTGCTCAACAAGTTCGACCTAATCGACGAGCACAACGCGCCCGCACTGAATGCCCTGCTGGAGGTGTACCGCACCCTCGGCTACCCGGTGCTGGAAGTTTCGGCGCATCACGGCAATGGCATGCAAACCCTGCAGGAACAACTGGACGGGCGCATCAGCGTGTTCGTCGGCCAGTCCGGTGTCGGCAAATCGTCGCTGGTTAACAGCTTGCTGCCGGATGTCGAAACCCGCGTCGGCCCGCTGTCCGAGCTGTCTGGCCAGGGCACTCATACCACGACCACCGCTCGCCTGTTCCACTTTCCCGGTGGCGGTGAGCTGATCGACTCCCCGGGTATCCGCGAATTCGGCCTCGGGCACGTCAGCCGCTACGACGTCGAGGCCGGCTTCATCGAGTTCAATGACTTGATCGGGACGTGCCGCTTCCGCGACTGCAAGCACGACCGCGAGCCGGGTTGCGCCCTGCTCAAGGCCCTGGAAGATGGCCGCGTGCAGCAACAGCGCATGAACAGCTATCGCTCGATCATCGCCAGCCTGCCTGAAACCAGCTACTGATCAGACGATCTGGCACGGACGCAGATGTCCGTGCCAGGTAAAAAACATCCGTAAGAATTTTTTCCTTCTAGCGAAGGACGTGTCTCTTTGTGCTCGGCCGCCTTGCTGCCCCGACCCCCTCTCCTACAGTCAGTCCCACTTCGTGCACAAGGGACACGCTCAATGCCTGTATTCATCAGCTACCGTCACATGGATCGCCCACACGCGATCCTCATTCACAATCGCCTGATGCAGGCGAACATCAGGACCTGCCTGGAGGTTCTGGATCCCGAATCCCAGACCACCGACGACATCAGCGGCCTGATAACCCGCAACGTCGGCGAGAACAGTCACTTGCTGGCACTGGTCAGCGACAAATCGGCGCTGGCCTGGTGGGTACCGTTCCAGCTCGGCGAGGCGACGATCTGCAATCGACGCATTTGCACCTTTAAGACCGGCGCCAGCGAATTGCCGGACTACCTCGACAAATGGCCCAGGCTGGCAAAAATCGCCGACATCGACTTCTTCATCGATGCCTACCGCAACGAGCAAACACTCAGACGCTCGATGAATCTGGACACGGATACCAGCAACGAGTGGCTGCACACCAGTAACAAAACCAATGCCGAACGCTTTCACAACGAACTCAAGGCACGCATCCGCCGCGGCTTTTAAGGTCAAGCGCGCAAAAAAAAACCGACATTGGTGTCGGCTTTTTCTCACTGCTTCGGCGGTTCGGCCGGCTTGGGCGCCGGATCGTCGAAAAGGTTCAAACGCTCGCGCAACTCATGGGCCGGCAAAGGTTGCTGGTCGGCCGGCAGGGCATGGGGATCCGCCGGCACCTCGCCTGGCGCTCCCTGACCCTGGGTCGGCGCAGGGGCAGGCTCGGCACCTTGCTCACCTTCGATGGCGCGCTGGGCTTTCTTGGTCAATACCACAATGTCGATGCGCCGATTGACCGGATTGAACGGATTCTCCCGGTCAAACAGAGCCGACGAGGCATAGCCCACTACCCGCGCCACCTGGGCTTCCGGATAACTACCCGCAACCAGCGCTCGACGGGCAGCGTTGGCGCGGTTGGACGACAGCTCCCAGTTACCGAAATCGCCGCTGCCGGTGTACGGCTTGGCATCGGTGTGGCCGCTGATGCTGATCTTGTTCGGCACCGCCTTGATGGTGTCAGCCATGGCCAGCAGAATGTCTTCGAAGTAAGGCTTCAAGCGCGCGCTACCGGAGTCGAACATCGGCCGGTTCTCCGAATCGATGATCTGAATGCGCAGGCCATCCGGAGTAATCTCGAACAGGATCTGGTCCTTGAACTTCTGTAGCTGCGGATTCTCTTCAACCTTGTTCTGCAGTTCCTGCAGTAACAGCTCGAGGCGCTCCTGCTCGACCTGCTCGGCCATGCCTTCAACCTGATCGGTATCAACCGTGACCTTGTCCGGCTGCGGCTGGAACTTGGCTTCCGGGTTGAGCGTCTGGTCCGGCGCCAGTTCAGGCGAGCCACCCAGATCGATGACGTAGGGCGTGCCGCTCTCGGTAAAGCCGATCGGATCCTTGAAGTAACCGGCGATAGCGATCTTCTGTTCCGGCGTGGCTGTGGATAACAGCCACAACACCAGGAAGAACGCCATCATCGCCGTGGCGAAGTCAGCGAAGGCGATTTTCCATGCGCCCCCGTGATGCCCGCCAGCAATGCGCTTGACGCGCTTGATGATTATCGGCTGATTATTTTCCATGACTTAGCGACCGCGAACCGCTTGCTCCAGCTCGGAGAAGCTCGGACGGTGCGCCGGGTACAACACCTTGCGCCCGAACTCCACCGCCAGCGATGGCGGCATGCCTGAGGCCGAGGCTACCAGCGAGGCCTTGATTGCTTCGTAGGTGTTCAGCTCCTCCTTGGCATCGTGGGCCAGGGAGTGAGCCAGGGGACCGAAGAAGCCGTAGGCCGCAAGAATACCGAAGAAGGTACCTACCAGCGCAGCGCCGACGTGCAGGCCAATGGACGCCTGGTCGCCCTCGCCCAGGGACGCCATGGTCACCACGATACCCAGTACCGCGGCAACGATACCGAAACCGGGCATGCCATCGGCGATGCCGTTCACCGCGTGAGACGGGTGCTCCAGATCTTCCTTGAGGCTGTAGAGCTCCATGTCGAACAGACCTTCGAGCTCATGGGGCGCCATGTTGCCGGAGGACATGATGCGCAGGTAATCGCAGACGAAAGCGGTCATGCGCTCGTCCTTGAGAACAGTCGGGTACTTGGCAAAAATCGGACTCGCGGCCGCGTCCTCGATATCCGCCTCGATCGCCATCATGCCTTCGCGGCGGCTTTTGTTGAGGATCTCGTAGATCAGGCCCAGCACTTCCAGGTAGAAAGCATGGGTGAAGCGCGTACCGAACATGCTCAGGGACTTCTTGAGCACGTGCTTGGTCATGTAGCCGGGGTTCGCCTGGAGGAATGCACCCAGCGCCGCACCACCGATGATCATCACCTCAAAGGGCTGAATGAGGGCGGCAATCTTGCCGTGGGAAAGCACGTATCCGCCGAGCACGCTCGCGAATACGACGATGATGCCGATAATTTTAGCCATAGGTAGGAAGGTACTTACTTAAGTCGGGTTCAAGGTCATATTCGGAAGTTAAAAAATCTCTTCTTCTACTTATCGGCAAAACTGCGCCAGACTATAGCCAGTTATGGCGAAAAGCCAATTTGCCCCCATCCGGGCGTGTTTGAAGTCAACGGTGACCGCGCCCGACCATGGCTAATGCAACCAACTCCACACCTGCCACACTCCAGGATTGGGTCAAGCGTCTCGATAGCGTGATCTTGCCCGTACCGCTGGCCAGTCATGACCGGGTTAGCCGGGCGCTGAACAACTCTCGCAGCTCGTTGCGCGAGATTGCCGACTTGATCCAGGGCAGTCCGGCGCTGGCCCTGAGCGTGATTCGCGAAGCCAATCGGCATGTCAGCAGCAGCTTGACCGAGCCCTGCGAAAACCTCGAGGTGGCAATCAGCCGCCTGGGCCTCAAGCGCACCGCACAACTGCTCGCTCGCCTGCCTGCCGTCCCACAAAACGAAATCCCGCCAGCGCTGCGCAAGCTGCAGATGATCAGCCAGCACGCCTCGCAACAGGCCAACGGCTTTTTTGCCAGCCGGCTGGCGCGCTTGTGGCAGGACATCCACTGGGGCAGCCTGCTGTTCCTGGCGCCACTGTGGCCGCTGGCGCTCAGCGATCCACAACGCCTGGAAGACTGGGAACGCCGGGTTATTCACAACGGTGAAGCGGCGCACAAGGTTGAAAAAGAGCTGTTCGGCGTGCACCTGCTCGAACTTTGCCAGACCCTGGTGGAGCTGTGGCGTCTGCCTTACTGGGTCGCACAGGGTTATCGACTGCTGATCAGCGAACAGCGCGAACTGGCCAAGGTCCTGCTGATTGCGCGAGATGCCGACCATCCGTTGCGCCAACAGAATCGCCTGGATGACGACCCGACCCTGCGCCGCTGGCTCAACCAGCCCGCCAACACAGTGCTACTGGCCAATGGCCTGGCGCTGTCGGCGCAACGCTCCTGGGTTAGCCCGCACACACTGCGCTGGCAATACCTGACCAGTCTGTACCTGCAAATCCCCATGGATGACGTGCAACAACAGCAGCACCAACAGGCCGCACAAAGCGCCCGCAACCACGCTATGCCAGACATCTGGCATCCGGCCGAGGCGCTGCTGTGGCCTTGGGGCAGCGCCGACGCACAACGCGACCGCTCGCCTGCCGGCCCGACAGCCGAAGACCTGGCACAGTGGCGCAAGCACTGCGCACAGCTGCTGACCGAACCCAGCCCATTCAGCAACGCCCTGCACCTGACCACCTGCGCCCGCGACGCCCTGGCGGCCTGCGGCCTGCGCCGCGCCGTACTGCTGATGGCCGATCGCAGCCACAGCCAATTGCGCGCCCACCAGACTCTCGGCCTCGGTCCGGACGCCGCCGCACTGAATCTGGTGGTCAGCCAGAGCAGCATCCTGCAACGCCTGCTGGCACAACCGGCACAATTGCGCCTGACACCCGCCAATCATGGGCAGTTCAGCGCCCACCTGCCGGCCGCCCTGCGCAGCCTGTTCAGCGGCCAGCACCTGCTGCTGCGATCACTGGCAATCAATGGCAAGGTGCTCATGGTGCTGGTGGCGGATCAGGGCGGCGGGGACTTTTCCGACATTACCGTGCAAGCCTTCGGCAAAACCGCGCAATGCATCGAAAAAGCCCTGCACAGCTTTAGCCACCGCGGCCAGTGACGCTGCGCTACAATCCTCCCCTTTGTGCTCTGGAGACCTCGCATGTCTGACTTCTCTGGCTTGGCGCTGGTCATCGAACCGAGCGACCTGAGCGCCCGTCTCGATGCCCGCGAATTGATCCTGGTCGACCTGACCAGCAGCGCCCGCTACGCCGAGGGGCATATCCCTGGCGCACGGTTTGTCGATCCCAAGCGCACCCAATTGGGCCAGCCACCGGCACCCGGCCTGATGCCGCCGCAAGCGGCACTCGAAGCGCTGTTCGGCGAACTGGGGCACAACCCGGATGCGGTCTACGTGGTGTACGACGACGAAGGCGGCGGCTGGGCCGGACGCTTCATCTGGCTGCTGGATGTCATCGGCCACACGCGCTACCACTACCTCGACGGCGGGCTGCTGGCCTGGCTGGCCGAGGGTCTGCCAACGTCCACCGAGGTGCCGGCGGCCGTAGACGGTTCGGTCGCGCTGACCCTGCACGAGGCGCCCACGGCCACTCGCGAGTACCTGCAAAGCCGCCTCGGTGCCGCCGACCTGGCGATCTGGGACGCCCGTGGCCCGCTGGAATACTCCGGTGAAAAAGTCCTGGCCGCCAAAGCCGGACACATCCCCGGCGCGATCAATTTCGAGTGGACCGCCGGCATGGATCCGGCGCGCAATCTGCGGATCCGCCGCGACATGCCGCAGATCCTCGAACAGCTCGGCATCACCGCCGACAAGGAAATCATTACTCACTGCCAGACCCACCACCGCTCTGGCTTCACTTATCTGGTGGCCAAGGCACTCGGTTATCCGCGGGTCAAAGGCTACGCCGGTTCATGGGGCGAATGGGGCAACCACCCTGATACGCCCGTTGAGATTTAAGGTTTTTAAGGACACCCAATGAAAAATCGCTTGTTCATCATCAGTCAGTACCTGCTGCCCCACCACCTGTTGTCACGCCTGGCCGGCTGCATTGCCGAATGCCGCGTGCGCTGGTTCAAGAATGCCTTCACCGCCTGGTTCGCCAAGCGCTATCAGGTGGACATGTCCCAGGCCCTGGTCGAAGACCTGACCGCCTATGAGCACTTCAACGCCTTCTTCACCCGCGCATTGAAAGACGGCGCTCGCCCGCTGGATCAAACCCCGGGCGCGATCCTCAGCCCGGCCGACGGCGCGGTCAGCCAACTGGGTCCGATCGAACACGGCCGGGTCTTCCAGGCCAAGGGCCACAGCTTCAGCGTGCTGGAACTGCTCGGCGGTGACGCAGCCAATGCGGCGCCGTTCATGGGCGGTGATTTTGCCACCATCTACCTGTCGCCGAAGGACTACCACCGCGTGCACATGCCGCTGGCCGGCACCCTGCGCGAGATGGTCTACATCCCGGGCCGGATCTTTTCGGTCAACCAGACCACCGCAGAAAACGTTCCGGAACTGTTTGCCCGCAACGAACGCGTGGCGTGCATTTTCGACACCGAGCGCGGGCCGATGGCCGTGGTACTGGTGGGCGCCATGATCGTCGCCTCGATCGAAACCGTCTGGGCTGGTCTGGTCACGCCACCCAAGCGCGAACTGAAAACCTTCCGCTACGACGAAGCCGCCCGCGCGCCAATCCACCTGGAAAAAGGCGCGGAGTTGGGTCGCTTCAAATTGGGTTCGACGGCTGTCGTGCTGTTTGGCCCGGATCAAGTGCAGTGGGCGCAGGAGCTGGCGGCAGGTTCGCCAGTGGTGATGGGCCAGGGGCTGGGTTCGCCGAAGGCCTGATTAGCACCGAGATAAACCTGTAAGAGCGAGCCTGCTCGCGAAAGCGCGGTGTCAGTCAACATAGATGTTGAATGTGATGCCGCTTTCGCGAGCAAGCCGCAAGCGGGCGCCCGCTCCTACAAGGGATCAGCGTTAGAGCTGGCCGTCGCGATCGCGGAAGCCCAGCAGGTACAACACGCCATCGAGCCCAAGGGTGGAGATCGCCTGCTTGGCCGACTGTTTCACCAGCGGTTTGGCACGAAACGCCACGCCCAATCCGGCAATCGCCAGCATCGGCAGATCGTTGGCACCGTCACCGACCGCAATGGTCTGCTCCAGTCGCAATCCTTCCTTGTGTGCCAGCTCTCGCAGCAGATCAGCCTTGCGTTGCGCGTCGACAATCGGCTCCACCGCCACACCGGTGACCTTGCCGTCGAGCACTTCAAGCTCGTTGGCAAACACGTAGTCGATGCCCAGCTTGGCTTGCAGTTGCTTGGCGAAGTAGGTGAAACCACCCGACAGAATCGCCGTCTTGTAACCCAGGCGCTTGAGCTCGGCGAACAGGGTTTCGGCGCCTTCGGTCAGGCGCAGCGAGGCGCCGATGGAGTCGAGCACGCTGACGTCCAGCCCCTTGAGCAAGGCCAGGCGTTCCTTGAAGCTGGCACGGAAATCCAGCTCGCCAGCCATCGCCCGCTCAGTGATTTCCGAGACCTGATCACCGACACCGGCGGCCTTGGCCAATTCGTCGATGACTTCTGCCTCGATCAGTGTCGAGTCCATGTCGAACACCGCCAGGCGACGGTTACGACGGAACAGCGAATCTTCCTGAAAGGCGATGTCGACGTTCAATTCCTGGGCAACACTGAGGAATTCGGCTCGCAGGGCCTGCGGATCGGCCGCTTCGCCACGCACGGAAAACTCGATGCAGCCCTTACCCTTATCGGCCGGGGTGTCCAGCGGCATGCGCCCGGACAGACGATCGATGTGATCGATGTTCAAGCCGTACTTGGCAGTGATCGAACTCACGCTCTGCAACTGCTCGGCGGTCACTTTGCGGGTCAACAGGGTGACGATGTGACGCTTTTTACCCTGGTTACCGACCCACTGCTGGTAATCCTCTTCGGACACCGGCGTGAAACGCACCTGCTGGTCGAGCTTATAAGCGGTGAACAGGATGTCCTTGAGCACCGACTTGCCTTGCTCGGTGTCGGGAATTTCAACCAGGATGCCGAACGACAGCGTGTCGTGGATCACCGCCTGACCGATGTCGAGAATGTTCACACCACCCTGGGCCAGTACACCGGTAATGGCCGCAGTCAGACCCGGACGGTCGACTCCCGTGATGTTTATCAGGACGATTTCGCGCAAGGCGCACCCCCGCAAGTGGAAAAAAACCGCATTCTACCCACATTCAGTGACCATCGGGCACAGCGAGCGCTTTGCCGGTCTGGGGGCTATCGCTATACTGCGCTCCAACTCCACGGACAAAGAGCCGAGCTCAGTGAACCGGCCCACGCCAGTCAAACCCGATAACTTCTTCCTGCTGATCTTCCGTGCACTGCGCCACCGCCGTGTACCGATCGCATTGCGCATCGCCAGCCATAACGTGATCCTGGTCGCCTTGGCCCTGGTGATCTACGCCTGCGTGATGGGTCTGCAGTTCAAGCAGGCGATGCACGAGCAGGCCGATGCCCTTGGCCAGAGCCTGACCACCCAGACGGCGACGTCAGCGACCGAGCTATTGGTGTCCAATGACATCCTCAGCCTCAATGTCCTGCTGAATAACCTGACGAAGAATCCGTTGGTGGCCCACGCTGCTATCTATAGCGTCGACAACCGGATTCTCGCCGAGGCCGGGCAGCGCCCCAAGCAAAGCCTGCTGGGTGAAACCCAGGGCATGTACGAGAGCAAGATCACCTTCCAGGACGTGACCGCCGGTCAATTGCGTATCAGCCTGGATATGGATCAATTCGAACAGCCGATGACCATCAGCCTGCAAAGCATGGGCATCCTCAGCGCTATCCTGCTGGCTTTGGCTTTGGCTTTGAGCCTGCGCCTTGGCCGGCACATCTCCACACCGTTGCTGCAGTTGCGCGTGTGGTTGCGTGATATCGACGAACACACGCCTGGCACCCAGCGCCAGGACGAAATTGGCGACCTGGCTCGCCAACTGCACGCCAGTTTCGCGCCAGAGCCGGTCATCCCCGAGCCGGTCGCAGAGCCGGAAATCGACGAACTGGACGACACCGAAGACGACGAGCCAGCCTTTGAAGTGCGTAACCTGCGTGACCCGAGCTTCGATGAAAGCGCACCGGTTGCGACCCCTAAAGCGGCGCCTCGGCACGTGATCAAGGCGACTGAGGATGAGTCGGACGAAGATGACGAAGACCCGTTCGCTGATCTTCGCGACAGCGCCACTGACCCGGTGGTCGTCAAGCCGCAAGCCAAAGTCGCTGCCTCCACCCAGCCTCAGTTCAGCGCTGTACTGGCGGTGCAACTGGGCGCCCAGGAACAATTGCGACGCCTGCCGCGGGCACGCCTGACCGAGCTGCTCGACCGCTACCGCGACTGCCTCGACCAGGCCGCCTCGCTGTATGAAAGCGAACTGCACACGCTCAATGACGGCAGCACGCTGATGCTGTTCCACACCCAGGACAGCGGTGAGGATTACCTGACCAATGCCATTTGCTGCGGCGAACTGCTGCGCGCACTCGGCCATCAATTGCAGATCGAAGTCGCCGACAGCGGCATTACCCTGCAACTGCAACTCGGCCTGACCCTGGGCGACGAACTCTACGGCCTGAGCCAGATCGACCTGCTGCTGACCGAAACCGCCCAGGACGCTCTCGCCCTGTCCCAACACAGCCGCAATCTGCTGCTGGTGGAGCGCAAGATCAACGACGATGCGCTGATCCGCCAACGCGCCCGTATCCGCCCGATTGCCAGCCCGGAAGGCGCCTGCTGCGTCGAACGCCTGATGGAGCCTTATCCGTCGATGCTGGAACGCCAACTGGCCCGCATGCACGAGACCAGCGCCAAGGACTGAGCCAATCAGAGATAACAAAAAGCCCGCATTCGCGGGCTTTTTGTTACTGGGTCGAACCTGTGGGGGGCGGCGGTGCGACGACTCGACTTGCTCGCGATGACGGCGTCACGACCACCATCATAATCGCGGGCAAGTCGAGCCCACCCCCACAAGACCCAATCAGAAGCGGAACACTTCCATATCGGTTCGCACCGGTGCGGCCATCGGGATCTTCGGCTGTTTCTCCCGCTCCGCTGGAGCCGTTGGCTTGACCGCTGCCGGCTTGCGCGGGGCTTCGACGATAGCGGGCTGGTTGGCCAATGGCTTCAAGGCGACCGAAAGTTGTTCGGCTAGACGCTGCAGCAAGATGCCTTGAGCCTGAACCTGCGCGGCAGTACCGCCGGCATGCTGCTCCTGCAGGTGAATGATGCGGTTATCGCGAACCTGGCCACGACGGTCGATCAAGCGCCACTGAGCATCGAGGACCGCAGGTTGCGACTCGCCGGAGTCCAGGCGGGTAATCGACAACAACACCTGAACGTCCGGGGCGAAACCCAGGGTCGCCGGAGCCAGCACGACGCGCTGGCTGTCCAATTGACCGGCGACCTGACGCAGCAGCAATTGATTGATGTCCGAGGACAGACTGCCCGCCCAGCGACCGTCGGTGGAAGCCTGCAGGCTGCCGTCCGGCTGGCGTTGCAACAGGGTCTCGCGTTGCAGGTAATCGGCAATCAACACTGGGCCCAGCAAAACCGCCATGCCCGCGCTTTGCGCAGGTTGCGCCGGGCTACCGCTGTCCAGCTGATACAGCGACACCGGCTGGTGCGTACTACAACCCGCCAGGCCAAGAACGCCAGCGAGCAAAAAAATTAGGGGAAAGCGCAGAACAGTCATCATCCCATCCAGGTGACGGCCATAAGACCGATCACTGTGAAAATACTCAAAAAATATGAAGAACGCTCGACCACGCCGGCGCTTGAAAGGCCATATCATCCGTGAATATGCCTTGCGACTCCAGCGCGAAAGCGTCGATCTACGGGTTAAATCGTAGATCGAGGGCTCTAGACGGCTTAATTGAGAGTTTCTACCAATAGTGCATCCACACGCTGGAAGCCACGCGGCAGCTTATTGCCCCGTCGCCCACGCTCACCTTTGTAGTGCTCCAGGTCATCGGCCTTGAGCGACAGGGTGCGTTTGCCGGCTTGCAGTACCAAGGTCGCACCGTCTGGCAGCACAGCGATATCGGTGACGTATTCCTCGCGGTTGGCCACACGTTCGCCGGGGATGCCGATGATTTTGTTGCCCTTGCCCTTGCCCAGCTGCGGCAGGTCGCTGATTTTGAAGATCAGCAGGCGCCCTTCGGTGGTGACCGAGGCCAACCAGTTCTCATCCCTATCGGCAACCGGACGCGGCAGGATCACCTTGGCGTTGTTTGGCAGGCTCAACAACGCCTTGCCCGCCTTGTTCTTGGCCTGCAGGTCCTCGCCCTTGACCACGAAGCCGTAGCCCGCGTCGGAAGCGATGACGTACAGCCCTTCATCTTCAGGCATCAGCACGCATTCGAAGGTCGCACCCGGTGGCGGCGTCAGACGACCGGTCAAGGGTTCGCCCTGGCCCCGCGCAGACGGCAAGGTATGCGCCGCAACCGAATAGCTGCGCCCGGTGGAGTCGATGAACACCGCGAATTGGTTGGAACGCCCCGCCGCCAGTGCCTTGAACCCATCACCCGCCTTGTAGGAAAGACCGGTAGCGTCGATGTCATGGCCCTTGGCCGAGCGCACCCAGCCTTTTTCCGACAGCACTACCGTGACTTTCTCGTTAGGCAGCAGATCGTGCTCGGTCAGTGCCTTGGCTTCCGCACGTTCGACAATCGGTGACCGACGGTCGTCGCCATAGGTTTCAGCGTCCTTGATCAATTCGCTGCGCACCAGCTTCTTGAGTTTGGATTCGCTGCTGAGCAGGGCTTGCAGCTTGGCCTGCTCCTTGAGTAGTTCGTCCTGCTCGTCGCGCAGCTTCATTTCTTCGAGACGGGCCAACTGACGCAAGCGGGTGTCGAGGATGTAATCCGCCTGGATTTCGCTCAGGGCGAAGCGCTCGATCAGCTTGGCCTTCGGATGCTCCTCGGTGCGAATGATATGGATCACTTCGTCGAGGTTGAGGTAGGCAATCAGCAAGCCGTCCAACAGGTGCAGACGGCGCTCGACCTTGTCCAGGCGGAACTGCAAGCGGCGACGCACCGTGCGCACCCGGAATTCCAGCCATTCCACCAGCAGCGCCCGCAGGTTCTTCAGTTGCGGCTTGCCGTCGAGGCCGATGATGTTGATGTTGACCCGGTAGGTGGATTCCAGCTCGGTGCTGGCGAACAGGTGCTGCATCAGGGCTTCATGGTCGACCCGGCTGTTGACCGGAATAATCACGATCCGGCACGGGTTCTCATGGTCGGACTCATCACGCAGGTCAGCGATTTGCGGCGCCTTGGACGGCTTGGCCTGCATCATCGCGGCGATTTGCTCCAGCACCTTGGCGCCGGAAACCTGGTGGGGCAGCGCGGTGACGATGATGTCGCCGTCCTCGACGTTGTACACGGCACGCATTCGCACCGAACCACGACCGGTTTCGTAGATTTTCAGCAGGTCAGCGCGCGGTGTGATGATTTCCGCTTCGGTGGGGTAGTCCGGGCCCTGAATGTGCTCACAGAGTTGCTCGACCGTCGCCTTGGGCTCATCGAGCAGACGCACGCAGGCGGTAGCGACTTCACGCAGGTTGTGCGGCGGCACATCGGTGGCCATGCCGACGGCGATACCGGTGGTGCCGTTGAGCAGGATGTTCGGCAAACGCGCGGGCAATACCAGCGGTTCGTCGAGTGTACCGTCGAAGTTCGGCCCCCAGTCCGCCGTGCCCTGGCCCAACTCGCTGAGCAGCACTTCGGAATAGCGCGACAGGCGCGCCTCGGTGTAACGCATCGCCGCGAAGGATTTCGGGTCATCCGGCGCACCCCAGTTACCCTGCCCGTCCACCAGCGTGTAGCGGTAGCTGAACGGCTGCGCCATCAGCACCATGGCTTCGTAGCAGGCCGAGTCACCGTGGGGGTGGAATTTGCCGAGCACGTCACCGACGGTACGCGCGGATTTCTTGTGCTTGGAGTCGGCGTCCAGCCCCAACTCGCTCATCGCGTAGACGATACGCCGTTGCACGGGCTTCAGACCGTCGCCGATGTGCGGCAAGGCACGGTCCATGATCACGTACATGGAGTAGTTGAGGTAGGCGTTTTCGGTGAAGTCAGCCAGCGACCGGCGTTCTACGCCATCTAAGCTGTCTGCAAGGATATCGCTCATGCGGGCCTCATCAATTTGTTGACTGGCGCAGCAGCAAGGTGCCGCCGCGCTGGGTAAATTCGAGTTGTTTCAGGGCGCTCATGCCCAGCAGCACTTGGTTGCCGCTCAAGCCTGGCGCCACCAGGGCGCGCACGTCGTGCAAGACAATGTCGCCCAGTTTCAATTGTTCCAGCCGGGTGCGATAGCCCTGGCTGCGTCCGTTCGCGGTACTCAGGGTGACGGGCGCACCCTTCTCCAGACTCAGCCGCTCGGCCAGGCCCGCCGGGATCGACACATCGGTGGCCCCGGTATCGAGCATGAAGTTCACTGGCTGGCCATTGATCTGACCATCGGCCACAAAATGCCCCTGACCATTGCCCACCAGTTTGACCTCGATGTAGCCGTCGACCTGCTGCGAGCTGACTTGGGTATTGGGGTTTTCTCGACGCTGTTCCCACTCGCCGAAAAAACGCGTGGCCAGGAACAGCCCAGCACACCAGGCAAGCACCAATAGGATGCGCCCGGCGCGCTTGCCCGGCAC
The DNA here is from genome assembly GCF_019212185.1 of Pseudomonas fluorescens. NCBI lineage: Bacteria > Pseudomonadati > Pseudomonadota > Gammaproteobacteria > Pseudomonadales > Pseudomonadaceae > Pseudomonas > Pseudomonas fluorescens. The sequence continues at coordinate 713,192 of NZ_CP078138.1, read as the reverse complement.
CGGCTGACTCACGATTTGTCACTCCAGCCTGCCAGCGGCGCGGCGAAACGCCAGACCACCGGCCTGACTTCGCCATCGGCACGCGCACCGTTGTTGTTATCGATACCGACCCAGGCACCTTCGGCGTCGATCACCAGGGCTTCGGCGAGACCGTAAGGCTGTGGATAACGCCGCGACGCCTGCAAGGCCTCAGCGGCGAATGACCAGCAACGCTCGACCTTGGCACTCTCGGCATCGCGACGGCAGATCTCGTAGGCACTGCGCTCGAGCGTAAAGAGTTTGCCGGCAAACCATGCCAGGTCGGCAAAGTCCCGGGAAACCGCTCTAGCGCCGGGGAACTGTGCCGGCTGCATCTGCGTGCCGCCCTCGCTGAGCAACACGCAACCACCGTCACAATCCCAAGCGCTTTGCTGGCGCTTGATGCGCAGCAAGCCACGCCCCTCGCGCTCGGCCGCGAGCCACAGTCGATTGCCTTCAGGGTTGACCGCCAAGCCTTCGAACAGCGCATTGAAGTGCAGCAACATGCCACTGGCGCGCGCTTCGCGAACCAGGCTCGGCGAGATTTTCAGCCACTGCGCGGACCCTGTCGGCGACACCTGCAGCACAGCCGCGTGCGCCTCACTGACGACAAAACGGTTACCGGCCTGGTCGCAGCTGATGCCTTCGTAATCCAGCTCCCCGCCTCGCACCACCGACGCAGCCCAGGTCCGCGACGTCAAGCCCCAGGGCAAGCCACTGTCAGGCACTGGCGGCACGTCGATATGGATCGCCTCGGCCCGCCAAGTGCTGTCGCGAGTATCGAGCCGATACAGCCGGTCATCGTCACGGTCGGATATCGTCAACAGGTCGTCACCGCACTGCGCCAACCCAGACAGGTTGCCTCCGCGCATGCCTTCTACGGCATGTTCGGACAGCAGGCGCAATGGCTCTGCCGGCTGCGCGATGGCAGTTCCGGCAAACAACAGCATTGCGAGGGCGAAACCGCTCCGCATCAGGCCAGAACCTCGGCCAGATTGCCTTTGGATTCCAGCCAGGACTTGCGATCACCCGCGCGTTTCTTCGCCAGCAGCATGTCCATGATTTCCGCCGTCGCCTCGAAATCATCGAGGGTCAGTTGGACCAGGCGCCGGGTGTTCGGATCCATGGTGGTTTCACGCAACTGCGGCGGGTTCATTTCACCCAGGCCCTTGAATCGGGTGACCTGTGGCTTGCCGCGTTTTTTCTCGGCCACCAGGCGGTCGAGGATGCCATCGCGCTCGGCTTCGTCGAGGGCGTAGAAAATCTCCTTGCCCAAATCGATGCGATACAGCGGTGGCATGGCCACGTAGACGTGACCGGCATCCACCAGGGTACGGAAATGCTGGACGAACAAGGCACACAGCAAGGTAGCGATGTGCAGGCCGTCGGAGTCGGCGTCGGCAAGGATGCAGATCTTGCCGTAGCGCAGCTGGCTGATGTCCGTGGCACCCGGATCGACGCCGATGGCCACGGCAATGTTGTGCACTTCCTGGCTGGCCAGGACTTCGCTGCCATCGACTTCCCAGGTGTTGAGGATCTTGCCGCGCAACGGCAGGATCGCCTGGAATTCCTTGTCTCGCGCCTGCTTGGCCGAACCACCGGCGGAATCACCTTCGACCAGGAACAGCTCGGAACGCATCGGGTCCTGCCCGGCGCAGTCAGCGAGTTTGCCCGGCAGCGCCGGCCCTTGAGTGATGCGCTTGCGCTCGACCTTCTTGCTCGCCTTGAGGCGACGCCCGGCGTTGTTGATCGCCAGCTCGGCCAGCAGCATCCCGGTTTCCGGGTTCGCATTAAGCCACAGGCTGAACGCATCCTTGACCACCCCGGACACGAACGCCGCCGCTTCACGGGACGACAGGCGCTCTTTGGTCTGGCCGGAGAACTGCGGCTCCTGCATCTTCATCGACAGAACGAAGGCAATTCGCTCCCAGACGTCTTCCGGTGCCAGCTTGACGCCGCGCGGCAACAGGCTGCGGAACTCGCAGAACTCGCGCATGGCATCGAGCAAGCCCTGGCGCAGGCCGTTGACGTGGGTGCCGCCCTGCGCCGTCGGGATCAGGTTGACGTAGCTTTCCTGGACACTGTCGCCACCTTCGGGCAGCCACAACAGCGCCCAGTCGACCGCTTCTTTATTACCCGCCAGGCTGCCGCAGAACGGCTCGTCGGGCAGGCGTTCGAATTCGCTGACGGCGTCTACCAGATAGGAGCGCAGGCCGTCTTCGTAATGCCACTCGACTTTCTCGCCGCTGGCCTTGTCTTCAAAGCTGACCAGCAGCCCCGGGCACAGCACGGCCTTGGCCTTGAGCACGTGTTTGAGGCGGCTGATGGAGAATTTCGGCGAATCGAAGTATTTCGGGTCCGGGGCAAAGAACACGCTGGTGCCGGTGTTGCGCTTACCGACAGTCCCGACGACTTCCAGCTCGGTTTTCTTGAAACCGTCGGCAAAGGTCATCTGGTATTCATTGCCGTCACGCTTGACCCGCACCCGCACTTCGGTCGACAGGGCATTGACCACCGAAATACCCACCCCGTGCAAACCGCCGGAGAACTGGTAGTTCTTGTTGGAAAACTTGCCGCCGGCGTGAAGCTTGGTGAGGATCAGCTCGACGCCGCTGACGCCCTCTTCCGGGTGGATATCCACCGGCATGCCGCGACCGTCATCGCAAACTTCCAGCGAGTGATCGGCGTGGAGGATGACCTGAACCGATTTGGCGTGGCCAGCCAGGGCTTCGTCGACACTGTTGTCGATGACTTCCTGGGCGAGGTGGTTCGGCCGACTGGTGTCGGTGTACATGCCAGGGCGCTTGCGCACCGGGTCGAGGCCCGAGAGGACTTCGATGGCGTCTGCGTTATAAGAGCTAGCGCTGGGAGTGGCCATGGGGTCTCGTCGTCAGTCATTCATGAAAATAGGAGCCAGGTGTTCACACTGCGGTGAAATCGATTGCCTGGTAAACATCTGCGCCAATGCCGGCAAAACTCAATAACGCCGGCATGCGCTCGGCGAACCCTTGGAAACTATGGTCGCCGCCCGCCTGAATGCGCAAGGCACAGGCTCGGTAATACTGTTGGGCGAGGCGATAGTCCAGCGTTTCGTCGCCGGTCTGCAGCCACACTTGATAACGCTGTGAATCCTGGGGCGCCGGCACTTCCAGTTCGGCGAGGGCCGCAACGTGGTCGAGGGTCAATTCCCATGTCTCTTCGGTATACAGGTTCTGCTGCGTCCCCAGATACCCGTCGAACATCCGGTGCGGAGCGACCGCCGGGTTGATCAGCAACGCCTTGAGGCCATGCTGTTCGGCCAAGTGAGTGGCATAGTAGCCGCCGAGTGAGCTGCCGACCAGCAGCGGCCGTCCCAGCTCGGCAATCGCCTGCTGCAACTGACCGATGGCCTCGCGTGGGTGGTGGTGCAAGGCCGGCACCCGCAGTTGCTCGCCCAGGCCCAGACGCTCCATCACGCCGACCAGCTGGCAGGCCTTCTTCGACGAAGGCGCGCTGTTGAAACCGTGGATATAGAGGATCGAACCGGACATGCAAGCTCCCTGCACCTGAGACAAAGAGCGGCAGTTTACAGGGAGTCCGGGCGCTTGACTTGCCCTGACACAAAACGGTCCATTTCGAAATCAGTAGCCGCTGGAACCGTAATCGACTTCGAAAACAAAGCCGCTGACCCGCTCCACACCGGTTTCCAGTTGTCCGTCCGGTAGCAGACGCAGCCAGCGATAGCCCGGCGCCAGAGTGTCGACCTTGAAGTCCTCGCTGCCCGGCGCGAACTGAATGCAGGTCGAAGGCGATGCGAGCAGGCGCACGTCATTACGCATCCGGTCGATTTCCTGGTGGACATGCCCCCACAACACGGCACGCACCTGTGGAAAACGATCCAGCACGGCAAACAGCGCCTCAGGGTTACGCAAGCCGATCGGCTCCATCCACGGGCAGCCGATGGACACCGGATGGTGATGGAAGCACACCAGATGATGACGCTGCGGCGCCTCGCTCAAGGCGCGGGCGAGCAATTGCAGTTGCTCATCCGCCAGAAAGCCGGGCACTGAACCCGGTACGGCCGAGTCGAGCAAGGTGATGCGCCAGTTGCCGATATCCACCACCGGTTCGAGCAGCGAACTCTGGGTCGCCGCCTGCTCCATCACCATCGGCTCATCGTGATTGCCCGGGATCCAGCGCGCCGGCGCCGCCAATTGCGCGCTTAACTGCCGAAACTGCTGATAGGACTCAAGGCTGCCGTCCTGGGACAGGTCGCCGCTGGCAACCAGCAGATCGATCTGCGGTTGCTGGGCGAGCACCAGGTCGATGACCTTTTGCAGGCTGTCGCGGGTATTCATGCCCAACAAGGTCCCGTGCGTGTCGGCGAACAGATGGCTGTCGGACAGTTGCACCAGCATGACTGGGTCGTTGACGGAAAGAGTGGCTACGCTCGGCAAGGCGTTCTCCCAGGGCGTGATCACGCGGGCGGATGAATGGCGCAATTATGCTGGGGCAGGGAAAAAGAGCAAAGTGTGGAAACGGACTCAGTTCACATCTGGCGCTTAACGCACCACTTCATATTCATGCCCGCAGGCCAGGCAATGGCTCAGCCATTCACCGAGGAACACGTTGAGCTGGGACTTTTCGTCAGGCTGGTGCATGAACGCATTGGGATAAGGGTAGATGCCACGAAAGCGCCGCGCATGCTCGGCACTGATGACTTCGGCCATGCGCGCGTCATGGTAGACCTGCACTTCCAGTTGCGGCACCGGCAGCCAGGGCAAGCTGTGCTCCTGGCGTACGCGCAAGGTGGTGGTGTAGGGACAGGTCAGCAGCACTTCCAGGGTCAGGACGCCAAGCATCTGATCGCCCTGGGTCATGGCGATGCGTCGGGCGGCTGGCGTGTCGCGCATGTCCGGCAGCAGCCGCAGCAGCCGGGCATAGTTGGCTTCGCAGGCGCTTTGCAGCCCCGCAAGATCGACCCGATAGCGGTCGCGTTGTTTGTTTACGACCATAGCCCCCTCACTTCAGCGCGGTTCAAAGCCAGCCATTGCATGGCAATAATGCTCGCCGCGTTGGAAATCCGTCCGTCACGTACGGCCTGCAGGGCATCTTCATAATCCCAGACCGTCACGCGAATATCTTCCGCTTCCTCCAGCAACCCATGCAGGCCGCCAGCCCCCGTGCTATCGCAACGTCCCAGGTACAGGTGCACGTATTCGGTGCTACCGCCCGGCGACGGGAAATAATTGAGCATCGGCCACAATGCCGTGATTTCCAGTCCAGCTTCCTCCTGCGCTTCCCGGCGAGCAACTTCTTCCGGCTGTTCCTGCTTGTCGATCAGACCAGCGACCAATTCGATCAGCCACGGATTCTCAACCTTGCCATAGGCGCCGACCCGGAACTGCTCGATCAACACCACGGTATCGCGCACCGGATCGTAGGGCAGGACACAGACCGCATCATGGCGCACAAACAATTCACGATTGATTTCCCGGCTCATGCCCCCGGCAAACAGCTCGTGGCGCAAGTGCACGCGATCGAGCTGGTAGAAACCCTTGTGGCAGTTTTCCGTGCGCACAACCTCTACTTGAGTCGGGATGGCGTTGGCGAAATCAGTCATGGTTATCCTCGTCTGCTGCAAAACCGGTACGAGGCTCCGACCTCGACATCGCGCCATCCTAACGCGCTCGCGGTGTTGGATGCAGCCCCTTTGCCACCAGTGGGATAGACGGCAGGGCTGTAAACCACTCTAATTAGCTTAGTGGCGAACTGACTGCCCCGCCGGTAGTCGAAGCCGGTAACTTTTGCCTCCCCTCGATCCTTGAAGGACGCCCATGTCACTTTTGAAAATCGCCTCCGTGGCCTGTATCGCCCTGACGCTGGGCGCCTGCCAAAGCCTGTTTCAACCCAGCTTCAAGGCGCCGCTGGAAACCCTGCGCGACACCGCCGAAACCATCAAGCCGGGCTGCACCGCCGCCGATTGTCCATTGGTGAACATCGACACCGTGCGCTTCCCCGGTGAGCCGCAACTCGATGGCATCATCGAAAAACGCCTGCTGCAAATGACTCGCACCTCACCCGACGCGCCGCTGCCCGCGTCGCTCGCGGCCTATCGCGATGAGTTCCTGCGCACTGCCGGCCCACGCACCAGCAGCTACCTGCAAGCCAAGGTACGCGAGCAGCATGACGGACTGGTGATCATTGAATTGTCGAGCTACTTCGATAACGGCACTGCCCATGGCGTGCCGGGCCGCGGTTTCATCAACTATTCGCGCCAGGAGCACAAAGTGCTGACCCTGGCCGACATGCTGAAACCGGGTGAAGAAACGGCGTTCTGGAAAGCCGCCCAGGTGGCGCACAACAGTTGGCTGATCAGCACCCGGCTCGATCAGGAGCCGGAGTTCCTCAAGGCCTGGCCCTTCAAGCAGACCCCTAACGTGGCACTGACCACGGCCGGGGTGATGCTCAAGTACGACGTGACCACCATTGCGCCGTACGCGCTGGGCCACGTCGAGTTGAAGATCCCTTACTCGCGCCTGGGCGGTATCCTCAAGCCTGAGCTGTTTCCCGCCCAAAAGTAACGATCCGGCCCAGCACCAGTTGCAGCAGCCCTGCCAGAATCAGCGCCGGCAGGGTTGCGCCCAACTCGGGATAGAGATTGGCCAGCACATGATAGGTCACCACCCCACCCAGCCAGGCGATCAGCGCCGAACCGCGCAACGCGGCTGAGCCCGCCACGGCACTGCGCTTGCGCAGAATGAAGTGATCCACCAGCACCACGCCGAACAACGGCGCGAACACCGAACCAATCAGCAGCAGGAAGTTCTGGTACTGCGCCAAGGGTGCGAGCAAGGCAATCAGGGTGCAGATCACGCCGATGGCCAGCGCCAGATGCTCGACTTTCAAGCGCGACAGGGTCGCACTGGACACCGCCGCCGAGTGGATATCGGCGAAGGCGTTTTCCGACTCGTCGAGCAGGATCAGCAGCAACGGGATGCCCAAGCCTGCACCGGCCAGTGCCAACAGCAAGGCATTGACCTCGCCGCTCGGGGCAAACGCCAGGGTGTAGGCTACGCCCAGGCTCATCAGCCAGAAATTACCGATGAAGAAGCCCAGCGCAGTGCCGCCAAACACATTTTTCGCACGCTTGCCGAAACGCGAGTAGTCGGCGATCAGCGGCAGCCAGGACAACGGCATGGCGATCGCAATGTCGAAACCGACGGCGAACGGCAGCGAACCATCGCCCGCCTGCGCCCACAATGCGGCCAGATCGGCCTTGGCAAACAGATTCCAGGTCAGCCAGATACACGCGGCCAGCAGCAGCCAGATGCCCCACTTGCGCAGGATCTGCCGGACGAAGGTCAACGGACCGCTAACGGCCAGCAGCGTCGCCAGGGCACCGAAGAACAGGGTCCAGACCAATGGATTGGCCATCAGGCTGGCCTCGTCAAAAGCTCGCGCACCCAGCAGGCTGGCGGCATCGCGCATAACGATGATTTCGAATGATCCCCAACCCACCAACTGCAGCAGGTTGAGCAACGCTGGCAAGCTGGCGCCCCGTGCGCCGAGGGTGAGTTTCAGCGCGGCCATCGACGACAAGCCGGTGTCACTGCCAATCACGCCGACGCAGGCCAGCAGCAATACGCCGACCAGCGTGCCGAGAAAAATCGCCAGCAACGAACCCGACAAGCCCAGACCAGGCGCCAACAAGGCCCCGGTCTGCAAAACCATCAGGCCGATACCGAGGGAGAACCACAGGGAAAACAGGTCGCGACCGCCGAACACACGTTTGTCCAACGGGACCGCGATATCGGGGGAGTAGGTGCTGGGTTGAATGCTCAAGGGTGTTATCTCAGAGGGACATTTGTAGTTTTCTTGATCGCTATCGCTGGCAAGCCAGCTCCTACAGGGATTTTGTAAGTGCCACAGATCCAGTGTGGGAGCGAGCCTGCTCGCGAAGAGGGCGGTGCGAACACCGCCGACTTGTCAGATCAAACCTTCTTGTACAGCTGACTGCCTTCCTGCTTGAAGCGCTCGGCCTGTTCGGCCATGCCTTGGGCGACGTCCACATCGACCGCTTCGATCCGCTGGTTAGCCGCGTACTCGCGGACTTCCTGGGTGATTTTCATCGAGCAGAATTTCGGGCCGCACATGGAGCAGAAGTGCGCGACCTTGGCCGAATCCTTCGGCAGCGTCTCATCGTGATATGAACGCGCGGTGTCCGGATCCAGGCCGAGGTTGAACTGGTCCTCCCAGCGGAACTCGAACCGCGCCTTGCTCAAGGCGTTGTCGCGGATCTGTGCGCCAGGATGCCCCTTGGCCAGGTCGGCGGCGTGAGCGGCGATCTTGTAGGTGATGATCCCGGTCTTCACGTCATCCTTGTTCGGCAGGCCCAAGTGTTCCTTTGGCGTCACGTAGCAGAGCATGGCGCAACCGAACCAGCCAATCATCGCAGCACCGATGCCCGAAGTGATGTGGTCGTAGCCGGGGGCGATGTCGGTGGTCAATGGGCCGAGGGTGTAGAACGGCGCCTCGTCGCAGCACTCCAGCTGCTTGTCCATGTTCTCCTTGATCAACTGCATCGGCACATGGCCCGGACCTTCGATCATGCACTGCACGTCGTGTTTCCAGGCGATCTTGGTCAGCTCGCCGAGGGTTTCCAGCTCGCCGAACTGCGCTTCATCGTTGGCGTCGGCAATCGAGCCCGGACGCAGGCCATCGCCCAGCGAGAAGCTGACGTCGTAGGCCTTCATGATTTCGCAGATTTCCTCGAAGTGGGTGTAGAGGAAGTTCTCCTGGTGGTGCGCCAGGCACCACTTGGCCATGATCGAGCCGCCACGGGAAACGATGCCGGTCACGCGCTTGGCGGTCATCGGCACGTAGCGCAGCAGCACGCCGGCGTGGATGGTGAAGTAGTCGACGCCCTGCTCGGCCTGCTCGATCAGCGTGTCGCGGAACAGCTCCCAGGTCAGGTCTTCGGCGACACCGCCGACTTTCTCCAAAGCCTGGTAGATCGGCACGGTGCCGATTGGCACCGGCGAGTTACGGATGATCCACTCGCGGGTTTCGTGAATGTGCTTGCCGGTGGACAGGTCCATCACCGTGTCCGAACCCCAACGAATGCCCCAGGTCAGTTTCGCCACTTCTTCTTCAATGGACGAACCCAGGGCGCTGTTACCGATGTTGCCGTTGATCTTCACCAGGAAGTTACGGCCGATGATCATCGGTTCCAGTTCGGTGTGGTTGATGTTGGCCGGGATGATCGCGCGACCACGGGCGATTTCCTCGCGGACGAACTCAGGGGTGATTTCCTTCGGGATGCTCGCGCCGAAACTGTGGCCGGCGTGTTGCTGCTTCAACAGGCCGGCGGCGCGGGCCTCTTGCAGCTTCATGTTTTCGCGGATGGCAACGTATTCCATCTCGGCAGTGATGATGCCTTTGCGCGCGTAGTGCATCTGGCTGACGTTGGCCCCGGCCTTGGCGCGGCGCGGGTTGTTGACGTGGGCAAAACGCAGCTTGGTCAGCTCGGCGTCGGCCAGACGCTCCTGGCCGAAGTTCGAGCTCAGGCCGCTGAGGCGCTCGGTGTCGCCGCGATCGTCGATCCACGCCGAACGCACATCGCCCAGGCCTTTGCGCACATCGATCACCACGTTGGGGTCGGTGTACGGGCCCGAGGTGTCATAGACAGTCACTGGTGCGTTGATCTCGCCGCCGAAATCGGTCGGGGTCACGTCCAGAGTAATTTCCCGCATCGGCACGCGGATGTCCGGGCGAGAGCCCTGCACATAGACTTTTTGTGAACGGGTAAAGGGTTGAACCGACTGTTCATCGACCTTGGCCGATTCACTCAGATTGATCGCGTTTTTAGCTTTTATGGTCATCACGGGCTCTCCAGACAGCATCCAGGCAGTGGATTGTCGGAGCAGAACCTGAAAGGCACGGACGCACCAGGACTGGTGCTGTGCGTCGTCGGTGTTCGATTGTCGAACAAAATCCCGGACGAAGCACAAGAGGACTCGCCGGGTGACGAGAAATCTTGTTCCCTACGCAGGCGCTAACCTGATCAGGTTCAACGGGATCCGAAATTATTCGATCTCAGCCTCATAGCAAGGCACCCCGACAAGAACCCGGCCAGTCTAGACACAACTGCAAGAGAACGCCAACACCGGATCAAACAGCGTGATGAATGGCGTATTTGCGCGCAGTAGAAGGATTGTTGGCGCCCTATTGCACAACTACACTCGCTACGCCACGTCACGCATTGACGCTGCATTCGCGGCGCCTTAGCCTTGGCCGTCAAATTACCCGTGTAATATCAAATTTAGGGAACGCTTATGCTGCGCAAACTCTCACTGGCCCTCGCCGTGTCTTGTGCGTCCAATGGAATGGCCTGGGCAGCAGAAGCGCCCGCATCGACCAAGACGGATCTGGTCAGCGTGTATCAGGAAGCCGTGGATAACAACGCCGACCTGGCCGCCGCCGTCGCCCAGTATGGCGCGCAGAAAGAAGTAGTGCCCCAGGCCCGCGCCGGCCTGCTGCCCAATCTCTCGGGCGGTGCCGATGTGAACAACGTGCGCACGTCGCTCGATCAACCGTCGGCCACCTTCAACCGCAATGCCCACTCTTACCAGGCGACTCTGGCACAACCACTGTTCCGCGCCGATCGCTGGTTCCAGTTCCAGGCTGCCAAGGAAGTCAACGAACAGGCCGCCCTGCAACTCTCGGCGACCGAGCAGAACCTGATCCTGCAAACCGCCAACAGCTACTTCAATGTGCTGCGCACCCAGGACAACCTGGCGTCGACCAAAGCCGAAGAAGCGGCCTTCAAGCGCCAGCTCGACCAGTCCAACGAACGCTTTGACGTCGGCCTGTCGGACAAGACCGACGTGCTGCAATCGCAAGCCAGCTATGACACGGCGCGGGCCAATCGGATCGTCGCTCAGCGTCAGGTCGACGATGCCTTCGAAGCCCTGGTGACCCTGACCAACCGGCGCTACAACTCGGTCCAGGGCATCAGCCACAACCTGCCGATCCTGCCGCCGGCACCGAATGACGCCAAGGCCTGGGTTGAAACTGCGGCTCGGCAGAACCTCAATCTGCTGGCCAGCAACTACGCGGTCAGCGCCGCCGAACAAACACTCAAGCAGCGCAAGGCCGGCCACGCTCCGACCGTTGACGCCATCGCCCGCTATGAGAAAGGCGACAACGATGCGCTGGGCTTCAGCAATCCGAACGCCACGGGTCAACCCTATGGCGGCGACGTCCAGCAGACGACCATCGGCCTGCAGTTGAATATTCCGATCTACAGCGGCGGCCTGATCAACTCGCAAGTCCGCCAGTCCTACGCCCAACTGGACCAGACCGAGCAGCAACGCGAATCCCTGCGCCGGCAGATCGTCGAAAACACCCGCGACCTGCACCGCGCGGTGAACACCGACGTCGAACAGGTCCAGGCGCGCAAGCAGTCGATCATTTCCAACCAGAGTGCGCTGGACGCGACCGAAATCGGTTACCAGGTGGGTACTCGCAACATCGTCGACGTGCTGGATGCCCAGCGCTCGCTGTACACGTCGGTACGCGACTACAACAACACCCGCTACGACTACATCATCGACAACCTGAAGCTCAAGCAACAAGCCGGCACCTTGAACCCGGGGGATCTGCAGGACCTGGCACGCTGGCTCAATCCCAACTACAACCCGGACAAGGACTTCCTGCCGCCAGACCTGGCGAAGGCAGCGGCCGAGCAGCTCAAAGCCCGCCCTTGAAAACGGTCAGTGGCGAGGGCTCCCTCGCCACATTCACGCTCTGTCGATCAACCGCCCCAACCCGTCCAGCAAACGCTGCAGCGCGCCCTGATTGGCGCGCATCACGCGCAATCCGGCCTCGGCCATTTGCTGCGCATCACGGGGCAACTCGAACAATCGCTGCACGGCCACAGCCAGGCCATGGGCGTCATCCACTTCCTGCAGGGCGCTGGCATTGCGCATCAACGCGGCGATCTCGAGGAAGTTGAACAAGTGCGGACCGCTGAGCACCGGTTTGCCCAGCGCCGCCGGCTCCAGCAGGTTGTGCCCGCCGTTCGGTACCAAGCTGCCGCCGACAAACGCACTGTCCGCCAGGGCATAGAGAAACAGCAGCTCGCCCATGGTGTCGCCGAGCAATACCGAGGTGCCGGCACCGACGGCCTCACCGGTTGAGCGGCGTACCGTGGCGAAGCCTTGCTGCTGGCAGAGGGAAAACACCGAATTGAAGCGCTCCGGATGGCGCGGCACCAGGATCAGCAGCGCGTCCGGGTGGCTGGCAAGCAGTTGTCGATGGGCTGCCAGCACCACCTCATCCTCGCCTTCATGAGTACTGGCGGCAATCCACACCGGCCGCTGTTGGGCTTGCCATTGCTTACGCAGGGCCGTGGCACGGGTCAGTAACTGTGGATCGATGTTCAGATCAAACTTGATCGAACCCGTCACCTCGACGGTCTCCGGACGGGCACCCAAAGCGCGAAAACGCTCGGCTTCGGCTGCGGTCTGCACGGCGAACAGGCTCATCTCGGCGAGCATCGGCTGGGTCAGTTTGCGAAAGCGTCCGTAGCCTCTGGCCGAGCGTTCGGACAACCGGGCATTCGCCAGCGCCACCGGAATCCCGCGCTTGGCACACTGGTGAATGTGATTGGGCCACAACTCGGTTTCCATGATCACTGCCAGCTTTGGCCGGACCCGGTCGAGAAACCTTGCCGCCGCGCAGGGCAAGTCGTATGGCAGGTAGCAATGCTGGATCCGCGGCTCGTTGGCGAACAGCGCGTGGATCCGCTCGGAGCCGGTCGGGGTCATGCAGGTGATGGTGATCGGCAGTTGTGGATAACGCAGCAACAGCGCACGAATCATCGGTGCGGCGGCGATGCTCTCGCCAACCGACACCGCATGCACCCAGATCCCGCCCGGCTGCATGGCCGGCAAACCGATGGAGAATCGCTCGCCAATCCGCTTGGCGTAGGCCGGTGCCTTGCGCGAACGCAGCCACAACCGAATCGCTACCAGCGGCAGCCCCAGGTAAAACAGTGCGGTGTACAGGGTTCTATTCATGGAGGCGGAGTTTATCGGCTTTTTCAGCCGATCGCCCGCAACTGCACGGCAAACCGCTCGGCCAGCCAGCGCGCCGCCGGGCCCAGGGTTTCATCACGGCGCCAGACCAGCTCCACTACCAATGCCGGCGGCGTCCATTCACTGACCAGCTCGACGATCTGCCCGTGATAGGCCGGATATTGCACCACGTGTCGCGGCAGCCAGCCCCAACCCAGGCCGCGCATCAGCCATTCCGCCAGCACGTAGAAACTGTCGGCACGCCAGACCTGCGGGCTGGCCTGCTCGCTGCCCGGATACACGCTGGAATGAGTGGCCATCAGCAACTGCCGATGCTGGGCCATCTGCTGGCAGTTGACCTGGCCCGTCAGCGCCAACGGATGTCCCACCCCGCACACGGTAACCATCTCGATACTGCCCAGCACTCGGCGCTCAAGCGCCTCGGGGATCTGCTCGTGGTAGAACAGCAGGCCAAGGTCAGCCTGGCGCTGCACCAATTTGCGCGCCACATCGCCCTGCGCAGCGCTGGCCAACTGCACCTCCAGGCTGGGGAATTGCTCGGCGAGCGCTTCGAGACTTTCAATCACCGGCTGATAGGGCATCGCCTCGTCCTGAGCCAGACGAATACGCGCCTCTTGCCCTCGCATCAACGCCTGCGCACGACCATTGAGGCGCTCGCACTGACGCAACACTTCCCGCGCCTCCTCCAGCAACGCACTGCCGGCTTCGGTCAGTCGCGGCTGGCGACCGCTGCTACGCTCGAACAGGCAGACGCCCAAGTCTTCCTCCAACAGCGCAATCGCGGTGCTGATCGCCGATTGCGCCTTGCGCTGGTCGCGCGCGACGGCGGAAAAGGAACGCTGTTCGGCGACGCTGACGAACAGCTGCATCTGTTCGAGATTCCATTGGATGCTCATGGCTCAACCTATCTTTGATTCAGATAGGTAATGACTTTACCGCATCTGTTGAATCTCTAAAATGCCGCCCTATGCAGGAGCGAGGTTGCTCGCGAAGAACGTTAACGATGACGCGAATATCTTGAATGAACGCGGTGTCCTTAAGTTTTCGCGAGCAAGCTTGCTCCTTCAGAAAGGGGGAGCCCGCCACTATTTCATACGAGGATTGATCAATGAGCGCTTACTACTACCTGGCCATCGCCATCTGTGCCGAAGTGATCGCCACTGTCTCGATGAAAGCCGTCAAGGGTTTCAGCACCCCCCTGCCGTTGCTGCTGGTGATCTGCGGCTACGGCATTGCCTTCTGGATGCTGACCCTGGTGGTACGCAGCGTGCCGGTGGGTGTGGCCTATGCAGTGTGGGCCGGCATGGGGATTGTCATGGTCAGCGTCGCGGCGCTGTTCATCTATGGGCAGAAACTCGACGTACCGGCGATGCTCGGCATGGCGCTGATTGTGCTTGGCGTGGTGGTGATTCAGTTGTTCTCGAAAACCGCAGGGCATTAATCCAACGCCCGAGAGGATGTGCGCTCAGCGCTTGCACTGCACATTGAGCCTGTATACTGCGCCCCTAGTCTTGAACACTGAGGTCGCCCCATGCCCACCGATATTTCCACCGACGTCCTGATTGTCGGCGCCGGAGTTGCCGGGCTCTGGCTCAATGCACGCCTGCGTCGCCAGGGTTTTTCGACGGTACTGGTGGAAAGTGCCAGCCTCGGTGGCGGGCAGAGTGTCAAATCCCAGGGCATCATCCATGGTGGCGCCAAGTACGCATTGCATGGCGCGCTGACGGGCGCCTCGGAGGCGATTGCCGACATGCCGCGGCGCTGGCGTGAAGCACTGGCGGGCGATGGCGAACTGGACCTGTCCGGTGTGCGCCTGCTCTCCGACGCCCATTACTTGTGGTCACCCGGCACCCTGGCCGGCAACCTCACCAGCTTCTTTGCCAGTAAGGCGGTGCGCGGACGCGTCGATCAGGTCAAGGGCGAGCAATTGCCACCCGCCCTGCAAGACAAACGCTTCAAGGGCAAGGTCTATCGCCTGGCCGAGTTGGTGGTCGACATACCCAGTCTGATCGAGCGTCTGGCGCAACTGGCCGGAGACGGCCTGCTGGCCGCGCAGCAGATCCAGCCCTTGATGGAAAACGGTAACCTGGTGGGCCTGCGGGTCGACGAGCGAGAAATCCGCGCACAACGCATCGTCCTCAGTGCCGGTGCCGGCACTGCCGAACTGCTCGCCGCGTTGGGCTTGAGCCAGCCGGCGATGCAGTTGCGTCCGCTGCACATGGTCCTGGTCAAAGGGCCGAGCCTCAAGCCGTTGTACGCCCACTGCCTGGGTGGCGGCCCGAAACCACGGATAACTGTCACTACACATCCAGCGGCCAACGGGGACTGGGTTTGGTATGTCGGCGGCGACATCGCTGAAGCCGAAGGTGTGGCTCGCGAGCCAGCCGAGCAGATTGCCACCGCGCAAAAAGAACTGGCGCAGCTGCTGCCATGGATTGATCTCAGCCAGGCCCAGTGGGCCACCTTGCGAGTTGACCGTGCAGAACCCCAGCAATCGGGCCTGATCCGTCCCGACAACGCCTTCCTCGCCGAGCAAGACCGCCTGCTGGTGGGCTGGCCGACCAAGCTGGCGCTGGCCCCCGACTTCGCCGACCGGGTGATCGCCGCACTGCAACGCGACGGTATCCAGCCCGGCCCTGCGAGCGCCCTGCCGGCCCTGCCAAAACCGCCGTTGGCCGTACCGGCCTGGGAGCAACTGCTGCCATGAGCCAGGCAACCCTGCACGATCTGCATCGCCCGCTGGGCAGCACCGGCCTGCGGGTTTCGCCCCTGGGCCTGGGCACGGTCAAGCTCGGCCGCGACCAAGGGGTCAAGTACCCCAACGGCTTTCAGATTCCCGACGATGATGAAGCGCGCATGCTGCTCAAGCTGACCCGGGACCTGGGCATCAACCTGATCGACACCGCACCGGCCTATGGGCGCAGCGAAGAACGCCTCGGGCCGCTGCTTCGCGGCCAGCGTCAGGACTGGGTGATTGTCAGCAAGGTCGGCGAGGAATTTGCCGATGGCCTGTCCCGCCACGATTTCACGGCGGCACACACGCGGTTCTCCATCGAGCGCAGCCTGCAACGTCTGGAAACGGATTTTATCGACCTGGTGCTGGTGCACTCGGACGGCAACGACTTGGCGATTCTCAACGACAGCGAGGTCTACCAGACCCTTGCCGCACTCAAGGCCGAAGGCAAGATTCGCGGCTTCGGTTTTTCCGGGAAGACCCTCGAAGGCGGCCTCAAGGCCCTGGAGCAAGGCGACTGCGCCATGGTCACTTACAATCTCAATGAGCAGGCCGAGCGCCCCGTGATCGACTACGCTGCTGCCCACGGCAAGGCGATCCTGGTGAAAAAGGCCTTGGCCAGTGGTCACGTATGCCTGAGTCCGGGGGTCGATCCGGTGCGCGCCAGTTTCGAGTTGTTGTTCGCCCAACCCGGGGTTGCCAGTGCTATTGTCGGCACCATTAATCCGCTGCACCTCGCCCACAATGTGGCGACCGTTGCTCAAGTCCTAGCCAGTCGTTGAACCGCCGTCGAGGCGGCCGCCCCCGACGCAAGAAGGAGCCGACATGCCGCGAACGCTGATCCGCAAGAACCCCAGCAACTTCAAGACCCTGCCCCTGTACGTCGAAGCGACTCCCGAAGGTTTGAGCTATCAAAGCGTCGGGATGCCGCTGAACTTCGCGCAAACCCTGCAACGCCGGCGGCCGGTGAATGTGGCCGATGCCGAGCGTTTTGCTCTGGAGCTGGCCAACCTGGGCGTCTCGGTGCGCCTGACCCTGCGCTGGCAACATCGCGACTATTGGGTACTGGTTCGCCAACGCCGCCAGGATCGCGGTGACGTGGTGCTCAAGTTGATTTCAGGTTACGTTCCGGCCCACGAACTGAACCTGCCGCTGCACACCGCCATTCAGGAGATCGCCGAAGAGTGCCTGCTGGAAACCCCGGAGGGCTGGCTCGGCGGGCGCTTCAATGACACCTGGCTGCCAGCACCCTACGCCTCTGCGCTGCATTACCGCGAAGCCATGCCGTTTCGCCTGAGCCCGGAGTCCGGCGCCGCGCGCCCGGTGCGTTGCGCCAACCTGCAGTTGATCGAGCGGCCACGGGCCTATGTGCACCTGCCCACCGCCTCATTGCAGTTGATTTACGATTTGCGCCTCGACGTGCCCAAGGAAGCCAAGTCCTTGAGCCTGTTCCACGTCGATGAACGCCTGGAAGGTGATCAACTGGTCGCTCGTCTCGACCGCAAGCGCCCGGACCTGTACCTGATGCCGCTCAAGGACGGGCAACCGCTACCCGAGCTCTACACCCTGAAAAAAGACCAGTTGCATCCGGCGAGCACCCGCGGCCTGTATCTGGCGGAAAGCTTCGCCCAACAGGAGGGTTGGCTGGTCAGGGATGAACGGATTCGCTGGAAGGACTGGCTCAAGCAGCAGGGGCTGGTCGCCCCGAGCAAGGATTCGAAACTGCGCCAATTGACCGGCAAGGCGCGGCAGATACTGCGCAAGATGGTGCCGAAAAAAGCCAATCGCTGAAGGCTCAAGCGCACTGCAGGCAAGCCTGCAGTGCGGCAATGGATGGCGTTACTCGGTCTTGCGGATCTTCTCGACGATCGCGGTGGTCGAGCTGTTTTCTACCAGTCCCAGCACCTTCACCGTCCCGCCGTAGGCCTTGACGATGTCGGCACCCACGACCTGATCGATCCCGTAGTCGCCACCCTTGACCAACACGTCCGGCTTGACCTGGGACAGCAGGTTTTCCGGCGTTCCTTCCGGGAAGCTGATCACCCAATCCACAGCGCCCAGGCCCGCCAGCACGGCCATGCGGCGATCGACGCTATTGATCGGCCGACCCGGCCCTTTCAAACGACTTACCGAGGCATCATCGTTGATCGCGACGATCAAGCGGTCGCCTTGGGCGCGCGCTTGCTCCAGGTAGGTCACGTGACCGGCGTGGAGGATGTCGAAGCAGCCGTTGGTGAACACAATCGATTCGTTGTGCGCACGCGCATCCTCGACCGCCTGCAGCAACTGCTCAATCCCCAACACGCCGCGTTCGGAGCCCTCTTCGCGCTGGATCGCACGACGCAGTTCCGGAGCGCTGATGGACGCGGTACCCAACTTGCCCACCACAATGCTCGCCGCCAGGTTGGCCAGGGCCACCGCATGCGGCAGTTCCTCGCCGGCAGCAATGGCTGCGGCCAGGGTCGAAATCACCGTATCGCCGGCACCGGTCACGTCGAACACTTCACGAGCCCGTGCCGGTAAGTGCAGCGGCGGATGCTCCGGGCGCAGCAGGGTCATGCCGTGCTCGCCACGGGTCACCAGCAGGGCGCCGAGCTCCAGATCGTGCATCAGCTTCGCGCCCTTGCTCACCAGGTCGTGCTCATCGACACAACCGCCGACGATGGCTTCGAACTCGCTGAGATTCGGGGTAATCAGACTGGCACCACGGTAGATCGAGAAGTCCTTGCCCTTGGGGTCCGCCAATACCGGAATACCCTTGGTACGGGCGGCCTCGATCAGCGCCTGATGGTTCTTCAGTGCACCCTTGCCGTAATCGGACAGCACCAGCACCTTGATGCCTTCGAGCAGGCTGTCGACTTCAGCAGCAAGGGCGAGGGCGTCGGTGGCGAAGGGCTGTTCGAAATCGATACGCAGCAATTGCTGGTGACGACTCATGACCCGCAGCTTGACGATGGTCGGCTGGTGCGCGATGCGCTGGAACAGGGCACGAACGCCAGCCCCCTTGAGACTGTTGGCCAGGCTGTCGGCGGCCTCGTCATCACCAGTCACACCGACCAGCGAGGCTGGCGCACCGAGCGCTGCAATGTTCAAGGCAACGTTGGCGGCACCGCCCGGGCGGTCTTCGATTTGATCGACCTTGACCACCGGCACGGGTGCCTCAGGAGAAATCCGTGAGGTACCACCATGCCAGTAACGGTCGAGCATGACATCGCCGACCACCAAGACAGGGGCCTGATCGAATCGCGGCATGGACAACTTCATGGTGCAACCCACATACAAAATGAACAGGGGCGCGATATTAACACAGGGTGAACGCCGGCTAGTTCGCCGGGTTCATCCGCGCTAATACACGCTGTTGATTTGGTTAATTCTTGAGCAAAACTGCCAGATGACGGAAGTTTTGAGGCATGCATCGCAGCCTGATAAATCATTCGCCGGGCACTTTGCGTGTCCGGCGAACAACCCGTCCAGGAACGGATCAGGCGATGCCCGCCGAGGTCGGCTCATCCAGGCCCATGGCGTGCAGGCGGGAATAGTACCCACCTTGAGCCAACAGTTGGGCGTGGGTGCCGCGCTCGACAATCTCACCGTGATCCATGACCAGGATCAAGTCGGCCTTTTCGATGGTCGACAGGCGATGGGCGATTACCAGGGTGGTACGGCCCTTCATGACTTTATCCAGCGCCGCTTGAATGTGGCGTTCGGACTCGGTGTCGAGGGCCGAGGTCGCTTCGTCGAGAATCAGCAGCGGGGCATTTTTCAGCAGCGCGCGGGCAATTGCCAGACGCTGGCGCTGTCCGCCGGAGAGCAGAACGCCGTTCTCCCCGACCTCTGTGTCCAACCCTTGCGGCAACTCGGAAATGAAGTCCATCGCATAGGCATCTTCTGCCGCTTTCTCGATGTCTTCACGCGGCGCACCCGCGAGGTCGCCATAGGCGATGTTGTTGGCAACCGTATCGTTGAACAGCGTCACGTGCTGAGTGACCTGGGACACATGCTTGCGCAAGTTACGCAGGCGATAGTCTTCGATCTCGATTTCATCGAGCAGAATCTTGCCACTTTCATGGTGGTAGAAGCGTGGAATCAGGCTGGCCAGCGTCGACTTGCCACTGCCGGAGCGCCCCACCAACGCGATCATCTGCCCAGGCGTCGCGGTGAAGCTGATGTTTTTCAACACCTCGCGATCAGTGCCGGGGTAGGTGAAGCTCAGGTTGTGCACGTCCAGGCGGCCGCTGATGCGCTCGCGTTCGACCGTGCCGTTATCGACTTCCGGCTCGACATCCAACTGTTCGAAAATACTCTCGGCACCCGCCACACCTTTTTGGATGGTCGAGCTGACTTCCGACAGTTGGCGGATAGGCTTGGGCAACAAGCCTGCGGCCGTGATGTAGGCCACCAGATCACCGGCCGTAGCATCACCGCGCAAGAACAGCACCAGGAACATCAACGAGGCCATGGCGGTGTAAATCACCAACTGCAGCGCCGGGGTGTAGATGGCACTGGTGCGGGTCATGCGCAGTTGCTTGTCGGTATTGCTCTGGCTGGCGCGGGCGAAACGCTTCTGCTCATAGGTCTCGCCGCCGAAGCTGCGCACCACGCGATAACCCTGGATGGTTTCCGATGCGACGTGCGTCACATCGCCCATCGCCACCTGGATGCGCTTGCTTTGCTTGCGGAATTTCTTACTGGTGTTGCCGACCATGAACGAAATCAGCGGCAGAATTGCCAGCATCACCAGCGTCAGCTTCCAGTTCATCCACAGCAGGTAGGCAAACAGGAAAATAACGGTCAGGCCTTCGCGTATCACCACTTTGATCGCATCGGTGGCTGCGCCGGTGACCATGGTTACGTTGAAGGTAATCCGCGAAATCAGATGCCCGGAGTTGTGGGTATCGAAATAGCGATTGGGCAGTACCAGCAGCTTGTTAAACAACTCGACTCGCAGGTCGTGCACCAATCCCAGCGAAACCTTGGCCAGGTAGTAGTTACTCAGGAACGAGCCCAGGCCCTGCCACGCCGCAATCAGGATGATCAGCAGGGGCACGGCGACCAGTAACTTCAAATCCCGCAGGACCGGTATATGGGGGAACAGCACCGCGTCCGGGTTGCTCAAACCGTCGACGAAGTACTTGAGGATCCCGGCCAGCATGGGCTGGGTGGAGGCAAATATCACGAAGCCCAGGATACTCAACAGGAAAATGCCCACGTAGGGTTTTACGTACCCCAGCAGCCGAAAATAGATTTTCAGGCTCGAATCCTGTTCCGCTTTGGGCGGTGCTGCACTCATCGTAGAGCTCACTTCTTAGGTAGAACGCGGAATTTTATCACAGCCTTGGAATTTGGCCTGTGTCCAAACCAACACGGTGGCCAGTCCCACAGGCAGCCAACTGATGAACCATTCGGCGCGCGGCGTGCCGCTGATGCTTGCCGCATCGAACTGCATGGCCAGGAACGAAAACATCCAGATCCCCAGGATGCCACGGCCATACAACGTATCACGGGCGCGCCAGGCTTCGCGCAGCACGGCGAACCAGAGCACGCACCACAACAGCAAACCTGGCAAGCCGAGTTCGATGGCGATATGGGTAAACAGGTTGTGTGCATGATCGAACTGTATGCCCTCGGCAAACACCGTATAACCAGAGCCCATGCCCAGGCCGGTCCAAGGGCGCTGGGCAATCATGTCCAGACTGGACCTCAGGATTTCGGGCCGGAAAGAGGTGCCGCGAGCCAATACCAGCGGCTCCAGCAACCAGAACGCCAGCATCGCCAGCAACAACGCGCCCAGCGCGATGAGCCGACTGTGCCGATCGCGGCACCAGACAGGCATGGTCACGAACGTCAGCAACAAGGCCAGCGCGGCGCCACGGCTTTGCGAGAGCACGACAAAACCGCTGAGAAATGCCAGCGCCACCAGCCACAGCAGTTGCTTGCCGCGGGTTGGCGGAATCCAGTGCGCCAGCCATACCGCGGCCAAGCCAAGTACGTAGCCGCCGAGGATCGGATGCGCCAACTGTCCGAGGCCGACCAGGCGCGCCATCCAGTGATTGCCGTCTACCCCGTAGAACTCGATGGCCGCCAGCAACGCGGTCACTGCCAGCCCAAGCCCGCCCCATTGCATGATGCGGATCACCCGTTCAGGGCGGGCATTGGCCAAAATCGGGAAGAACAACAGAAAGACGATGATATACAGGGCGCGCTTGGCGCCGCGCGAGGGGTCGGGATCCTGGGTCCAGAGCAGCGTAATCATCGCCCAGACACCCAAACCCATGACCGCCAGGCATACCAGTCGCTGGCCACGCCAGAGCTCAACAAAACGCTGTCGTGCAGGCCAGGCCAGTAACAGAGTCGGCAACCAGAGAAACGCCACCAGGCCTTGCTGATAAATCTTGTTGGTCGGAGCAAATGCAATGGCGAGCAAAAACCATAACAGTCCTGTCGTCATCCAAACCTGCGCCCAGCGCGTTTCCTGCATCTAACCGCTCCCGCTGAAAAATCCGACTGCCATCACGGCATGGTTAAAACAACAACTTTTCGGCATCATTGATCGCATGCACGCCCCATTTTTCTACAAGGCTCCCTACATGCAATGCTTCCGGCTTTCCCATGCCGCGTTAAATCAGATGGTTGAAGGCGCCAGAGTACTTGAAGCCGACAGCTTCGGCCCGAAAGTCTTCCTGCTGCCGGACGGTAACATTCTCAAGCTGTTTCGCCGCAAGCGCCTGCTGTCTTCGGCACTATTTCGCCCGTATTCCAAACGCTTCATCGATAACGCCCTGCAGCTGGAAAAACGCGGTATCCCGACCCTTCAGGCCCTCAAGTTTCATCGACTGGAAACGCCCGGAATGACGGCGGTGCTGTACCGTCCCCTGCCCGGCGAGACCCTGCGCCAGATTGCCAACAAAGAAGGTTTCGACTGGCAACAGGCATTGCCTGCGTTGAGCAAATTCATTCGTGAGCTGCACACCGCCGGGGTCTACTTCCGCTCCCTGCACCTGGGCAACATCGTGGTAACGCCCGATAACCAATACGGTCTGATTGATGTCGCCGACATGCGCTTCACTCGCGGGCCGCTGCCCCCTCATCTAGTCAAGCGCAACCTGCAACACTTCGCGCGATATATTGAGCGGGAAAAGCTGAACGACAGCTTTCCAATGCAAGCATTGGCGAAATCCCTATTGGCGGCCTGACAATAATTCACGGGCAGCCTGACTAAATTCCAGCCAGGCGCTTTGCGCCGAAAGTACCGCGGACTGGGCCATCGCGATCTGCCCGGGTGCGACACTTAACGCCTTGATCAACGCCGCACTCCAGGCACGTTCATCTTGCGCGGGAACGTACCATCCGGCGTCCGCCAGTTGCTCGCGGAACACCGCAAGATCCGTGGTCAGCACCGGAACGCCCGCCAGCACGGCCTCTTGCAGGATCAGCCCCAACCCTTCTTCAAGCGAGGGGATCGCCACCCAGTCGAACGCCGGGTAAAGAGTGGCGACATCATCCAGATGACCCGGCAGCGTGATGGCGTCGCCCAGCTCAAGCTGATCGATGCGAGCTTGCAGCGCGGGTCGCGCACGCCCCTCGCCGACAATCACCAAGCGCAGTTGCGGCTGCTGTTGTCGGGCGGTGGCAAAGGCTTCGATCAGACAACCAAAGCCCTTGTTGTCGACCAGGCGCCCCACCGCCCCCACTACCGGCGCTCCGGCTGGCAACGCAAGGCGGCTTCTTGCCTGTTCGCGTGTCAACAGTCGCGAACGGAAATCCACCGGATCAAGCGCGCCGCGCACTGCCACCACAGGCATCCGCAGATCGCGGTGCAGCGAATCAGCCAGGGTTTGCGAAACGGCGGCGAGGGTCAGTCGGGAGGGATCAAATTGTCCGAGCAGCGTAAGATCGGCCGGGCGAATGCGGGTTTCCCCATGGAACATCACCACGGCACGCAGGTGCGGGATTTTTCCCAAAGCGGGCAACAGCGCCCGCGCCGTGCCCAGGCCGTCGAGCAAGACCACCTGCACATCACTGCCTTTGAGGGCCTGGTAGAAGCGGGCCTGCATGCTCGGCACCAGAAATTTCCACAGGTGCTTACCCTTGAGCCGGCTGGAAGACAGGCGCCACTCACGGGTCTCGCCGAAGGCGGCGGCACAACCTTGCGCATCGCCGCACAGCAGCCAGGTATTGATCGCGGTGGACGGCTCCACCTGGTCAAGCAACTGCCGATGAACCTTGTGGATGGAGGCAAAGGCAGAGCCGCCGGACCACATGACATTGAGGATACTCATTGAGCGAGACGCCCTTGTACACATCGGCTTTCGGCACTGCTGAACCTCAACAGTGCCAGATCCTTGCCAGTTATAGTTGCCAATACGTTCAAATGCCTTGAACGCTTGGTCAAATGCCGAATTTCAAGCGCAACCGCTCAATCAGACTCAGGTCTGCACGCGGCCGCAACGGCGGCTTGAGCTCTTCGACGATGCGCTCGCCGACACGGGCAAAACTGAAGTGGTTTACGGCCAGATCCCGACCATTGCGGGCGATGCTTGCCGCCAATTCGGGATTAGCGCGCAATTGCGCCAGTTTTTCCTGCAATTGCGCAATGTCGCGATAGAACACGATGTTGTGCATGTCCTGCAGCCCCAGCGCGCGACTCTCCGCCTCGCCCTGATCGAAGGCAAACAACACGCAGCCGCAGGCCATGGCTTCGAAGTTCTTGATCATGAATTCGCCCATGCCGACGTCGGCACTGACGAAAAAACGGATGCGGTTGAGGGTATCGCGGTATTCGTCACCCGACTTGGTACGGGTCACCACCAATGGTTCAACACTCGCCAGTTCGTCGAGCAACGCCTTGCGCCCACTGTAGGCGACGCTGTTGGTGCTGCCGACAAAGGCCAGTTCGATATCGCGCTCACGCCCCTGATCCTGCAACAGGGCCTGGTCGTAGCCCTTGGGCACGAACACCGCGTCGAAACCCTCTTCACGCAAGCGCTCGGCAACCACAAAACCCGAACTGATCACTCGCGCCCACGGCAGCCGGCGATAGTGCGCGCTGAACTTGCCGGTGTACTTGCACGGGATGTAGTTCTGATAGGCGTCGTGCTCGAGGATCACCAGATTGGGGAGGGTGCGAATGAAACTGGCTTGGCGAATCTCCTGCTTGAAGCGCAGGAAAAAAATGATCCGGTCATAGCGCGATACATCGACTTCACGACGGAAATAGCCGCGCAGGTTGCGCTGCTCGTCACTGCTGAGCCAGCGCAGGTCACAGTCGCAATGCGCGGCCACGCCCTCATACAGACGGTCGAGGATCGCCCGCTGTTCTTTCTGCACCAGAAATAAAACCTTCATCGTGTTCCTTGCGAGGCCCGGCAGCCCCAAAAAAGTGCAGAGATTAACCCAGAGTAGCGGCAGAAATATTTCACGAAATACATGTTTACAAACGCCAGAACAACTCATGACGGCGCACGGCCTTGCGGAAGAATTCATTCTCCCCATAAGGCGAACCGCGCCGCCCTGCCAACCAGCGTTGCAAGCACCGACGCAGACGCCGCTTGAACGGCGCGCGGGGCTGCAGGTCATGCATCATGCCCAAGGCCATGGCCTTGTCGATTTGCTGCTGCGGTGACAATGCCAGACAGTACGGCTGCAACACTTGCGCCGGATCAAAGACCGGCGGCAAGGCAATGCCAGCCCCGGAATCGCCCATTGGCCAGCGATCATTGTCATGCAAGTGATTAGCGTAGCCGAGCAATGTCGTGGGCTGCCATTCGAGACCCTTCAACGCCTCCAGCACCGCTTGCTGGGCGCAGATGTGGTCGGGGTGCGGATCAAGCGAAGGGTGCGGCAGGACGATCACCTGCGGTCGCGCCTTGAGCAGCACTTCACGCAGGTCGGCCAGCAGGTTGTTCCAGGTCGGCCGACCATCCTGATCGCCCGGCAAGGCGAACGGATTGAGCTGACGGAACCCGCGGATGTCATCGAGCCCGGCTTCGCGCGAAGGCATTGGCTGGTTCGGCGCAGCTTGCATGGCGGGCAACTGCAGGCAGAAATAGCCCAACTGCACGCAGTGTGCCGCCGGCACCCCGGCCCAGCGCGGCACGGCAATGCTGTCCCAGGCACGCAAACGCCCCTTGAGTCGCGAGGCCTCGACGCTGCTCAAGCCCATCTGCTGATAGTGCTCGGCTTCGATTTCACCGGCGGTCAGGGTGACAATCCAGGTTTCATCGGCCTGGCTGTACAGCCCGTACGCCGCCAGCTCGGCATCATCGGCGTGCGGCGCGATCACCATCACCCGCTGGCGCCGGTAGTCCGGCTGTTCGACTGACCACAGCAAAGGTTCGCCGTGCACCTGGCAATGACGTCCGCGCACGCGCAACTGACCCGCCGAAAGCGCCTGCGCCTGACCGCTGAGGTTGAGGTAGCGCAAACCGTTGACGCCACGCTCGAAGACTTGTCGATCCGGGTTATCACCGCCCAACAGCTCGACTGCCGGATCGAGAAAGCGCCCCAACCAGCCGCTTTTCACCCGCAACGCGAGGATCAGCGTGGTGTCGTCGGCCAGCATCACACCGTCGTCAAGCAGCAAACGCTCACCGTCGAGGCGGATCTTCGGCTGCGGCGTGTAAGGCGGAAAACTGCACTGGTAATCGTCGCGCGGGGAGTAGAACAGGTGGTCGGCGAACCAGGCCTCGTGGGCCACCCAAGCCAAGACTGCCACTATCAGCGGCAGCCACCATGCCACCAGCACGCCCAGGCTGATCAACAGCGCGAGGGCGATCAGCAGGCCGATTCGTTTATTGCGGCGATGCCGCTTGAGCAATTGCTGTTTGCGACTCATGGGCGCACTCATACGGTGAAGACCGGCACAGGATTGCACCAACGGTCCTTGTACTCACGATCGGCGCGGCCAAACGAGAAGCGCAGTGGCTTGTCGAGCGCCCGCGCCTGCTCCCAGGCACTTTGCGTGTTGAGGAAACTCAGCACGCTGCCAGGACTGAACTCGCGGGTTTCAGGATCGACGCCGCCGTTGATGTATTCAACGCTGATCCACTGCGGCGCCTCGACCCGGTACACCAGTTGGATCGCGATCGGCGCGTCGTTAAGGAAGATCACCGAGCCGATCAACAGTTCGCGCAGCAACTCCAGCACTTCGCCCATGCGCGCCGCACCAGTGGCCGGGAAGCCCCAGCGACGCTGGAACAGATCGCAGTAGATCGCTGCCAGTTCCTGACTGCTGAAGTCGCTGACCGGACGCACCACACCACCCGCCTCTTCCAGCAAACGCAGTTCGCGGCGCTGGTTATAGCGAAACTTCTTTGACAGCTCTTCCGGGGTGCGCGCCATGGCCAACTGCTCGGCTTGCAGCTTGAGGCCGACCAGGCGCCCTTCGTTGAGCGCCGAGAGATAACGTGCGCGGTGGCGCAATGGAGCCTGGGCATCAGCAGCGGCTGGCAGGATCAGTTCGGCGTTGCCGAGGTCGAACAAGCCTTTCTTGCCGTGGCGCTTGAGCACGTCCTTGGACAGGGCCAGGTCGCGGCCCCAGGTCGGAATAGCTGCCTTCAGCTCTCCCGACCGTTCCCAGGCCAGGTAGCGCACCGGGATGCCGGCCAGTTGGGCCAGGCGTTCGACCACCAGTGGGTGAGTGGCCACGCTGCCGCCCCATCGCTGCCAGGCATCGGCATAGGTCGACGCGTCGACAACGGACCAGCCGCGTTCGCGCCAGCCTTGGAATCGGTTGAGCATCAAGCCCTCGTCGTCAGATCAATGACCGCCGGCAAACGCCAGAATGCATCGCCTACCGCGCGATCGGAAAAGTGCTTGTGCAGGCGTTCAAGCATCAGCTCGGCGCACACCTGGCGCTGATGCTGATCCATGGCCGCCAGGTGTTGCAGGCCCTGGGCCAGGTGCTCGGCATCGCCCAGCGGAAAGAGAATGCCCACGCCTTCGACCACTTCCTTCGCCCCGCCACAGGCCGTGGCCAGCAGCGGCACACCCGCCGCCATGGCTTCGAGTAGCACCATGCCGAAAGGTTCATGATCGGAACTCAAGGCAAATACATCGAAGGCACGGAAGTAGCGACGGGCTTCGGGGACCTGGCCGAGGAACAGCACGCGATCACCGATACCCAGTTCGCGGGCCAGTTCCTTGAGGTCCTGCTCCAGGCGACCAGTGCCAAGGATCGCCAACTGACTGTTGGCAGGCAAACGTGGCAAGGCCTGGGCGAAACCGTGGAGCAGGGTCGCCTGGTCCTTGTCTGGGTGCAGGCGACCCACGTTACCAACCACCCAGGCATCCGGCGACAGACCCAAGGCGTCCCGCGCCTCGGCAAAGGACACCTGACTGGCTCGCAGCGCCTCGACATCGATGCGGTTGTAGAGGGTTTGAATGCGTGCCGCCGGCCACTTCGGCAGGCAGCGGCGCATGTCATCACGCACCGCATCGGAGACCCCGAGCAGGCTCAGGCGCTTGCGGAAAATCTGCGCGAACAGCTTGCGCGAGCGGCGCTGGTAGTCACCAAAGGCGTGATGCACGCCAATAACCGGCAACGCCGTACCGAGCAAGGCGATGTAGATCGGCTTGAAGCGGTGGGCGATACAGAAACTGAACTGGCGCGATTGGGCGATCTTGCGCAGATCGGCAATCGCCCCCAGCTTCAGGCCACGAATGGCCTTGGAGCTGTATTCCATGAACAGTACTTCATCAGACGCACAACCGGCGGCGACGTCGGTATCGGCAACCCCGGTGAGAAACACCGTGGTCACGCGATAGCCGGAGCCTGCGAACAGGCTGGCGTACTGTCGGGCGCAGTCCAGGAACGGCCCGTCATAGCCGTGGCAGAACTGCAGCACATGACGCTCAGCCGAGCGAGTCATAAGCGTCTGCGCCGTCTTTGACCACCAGAATGTCTTCCATGATCAAGTACTGTAGATCGGAACCGAAGAACATGTTCAGCGCGTCCGTCGGCGAGCAGATCATCGGTTCGCCACGACGGTTCAGCGAGGTGTTCAGCGACACGCCGTTACCCGTAAGCACTTCCAGGGCTTTCATCATGTCGTAGTAGCGCGGGTTGTATTCGCGCTTGAGCACCTGGGCACGGGACGTACCGTCTTCGTGGACCACTTCCGGAACACGGGTCTTCCACTCTTCAGCCACTTCGAAGGTGAAGGTCATGAACGGCGCCGGGTGATCGATCTTGATCATCTGTGGCGCTACGGTGTCGAGCATCGACGGGCAGAAAGGCCTCCAGCGCTCGCGGAACTTGATCTGGTGGTTGATCCGATCAGCCACGCCGGCCACGCTCGGGCAACCGATGATCGAGCGACCACCCAGTGCACGGGGACCGAACTCCATGCGTCCCTGGAACCAGGCCACCGGGTTGCCATCGACCATGATTTTGGCGATCTGCTCCGGCATGTTGTCGAGCTTGCGCCACGTCGGCTTGTTCTCGTGACGGGCGCACGCGGCGATCACGTCTTCGTTGCTGTACGACGGGCCGAGGTAGACGTGTTCCATCTTCTCGACCGGCACGCCACGGGCGTTGGACACATAGGCAGCGGCGCCAACAGCAGTACCGGCGTCGCCGGATGCCGGCTGGACGAACAGTTCCTTGACGTCATCGCGGGCGATGATTTTCTGGTTCAGCTTGACGTTCAACGCACAGCCACCGGCATACGCCAGCTTGCCGGTTTCCTTGAGCACGTCGCCCAGGTAGTGGTCGATCATCTGCAGCGCAATCTTTTCGAACAGCGCTTGAATGCTGGCGGCGTAGTGGATGTAAGGCTCGTCGGCGATATCGCCTTCACGCTTTGGACCCAGCCACTCGATCAGCTTCGGCGAGAAGTAGTAACCCTTGCCCTTCTCTTTGTAGCGGCGCAGGCCGATGACGTTGGCATAGTCGGTGTTGATCACCAACTCGCCATTTTCGAACGAAGCCAGGCGCGAGAAATCGTATTTGCTGGCATCGCCATACGGCGCCATGCCCATGACCTTGAACTCACCGTCGAGCATGTCGAAACCGAGGAACTCGGTGATCGCGCCGTATAGGCCGCCGAGGGAGTCCGGATCGAAGAATTCCTTGATCTTGTGGATCTTGCCGTTTTCGCCGTAGCCGAAGAAGGTCGTGGCGTACTCGCCCTTGCCGTCGATACCGAGGATCGCGGTCTTCTCTTTGAAACCGGAGCAGTGGTAGGCGCTGGAAGCGTGGGCCAGGTGGTGTTCGACTGGCTCGATCTTGATCTTCTTCGGATCAAAACCCAGTTGTTCCAGGCACCAGACGATCTTGTTGCGGTAGCGCTTGTAGCGACGGTTGCCCATCAGGATCGCATCGAGGGCGCGATCCGGGGCATACCAGTAACGCTTGGCGTACTGCCAGCGGGCTTTGCCGAAGATACTGATCGGAGCGAACGGGATCGCGACCACGTCAACGTCGGACGGCTTGATACCGGCCTGTTCCAGGCAGAACTTCGCCGACTCGTAAGGCATGCGGTTCTTTGCATGTTTATCGCGTACGAAGCGCTCTTCTTCAGCAGCCGCGACCAGCTTGCCGTCGATGTACAGCGCTGCGGAAGGATCATGGCTAAGGGCGCCGGACAGGCCAAGAATCGTCAATGCCACAGGGGTCTAGCCTCTTTAGTCTGCATGCAGGCGCCGGGGCGCCTGGAAATTGTGTGTCTCCGCACCAGGGCGAGAAACAGCTAAAGGGCGAGATTATAGCGTAAAGATGACGAGAATGACCCAGCGGTTGTTTGGCGCAGCCCTACAACCGCGGCAAGCGCTGATCGATCACTCGGTACAGCGCCGAATCCTCGGCCCAGTTGCGCATGAACCGCGCCCGATCCCGTGCGTAGGCGGGCGCAAAGCTGCCTTGGGTCCGATGCTGGCACATCGAGTCGAGGTCGATCAGCGACCAGCGATCCTGATCCCAGAACAGGTTGTGGCCCTTAAAGTCGCCATGGCTGATGCGCTCGGCGATCAGTTCGGCGAACAGTCGGTCCAGCGCCTGCAGTTCGGCTTCCGGCGCGTCGCCCCGCTCAACGTAGGGCGCGAAGCGCTCGATGATGTCCGGCCCCGGCAGGTATTCGGTGATCAGGTAGGCGCGGCTGCGCAGCCAGAAAAAACGCTTTTCCAGCAATGCCAGCGGCTTGGGCGTAGCGATACCGAGGAAGGTCAGGCGATTGCCTTCGCGCCACGAATGCCAGGCGCGACTCGGGCGCCAGAAGCGCTTGAGCCAATGGGCGAAGCCCTTGATGTTGTAGCGCTTGACCACCAGCGTGCGCCCCGCCACCTCGACCTTGCCAACACTCGCCGCACCACCGGTTTTGTACAGATGACCTTGGTCCAGCAGGGCATCGGCCTGTTCCAGCACGGGTAGCATGGCCGCCTGCTCTTCGCGACGAATCGCCCGCAGGACAAAGGCGGTGCGCTGCACGCTGAACAGCGAGCACTCGCGGCCGACTTTGATTAGAAAGTCTTTCAGGCGCCAACTGCGCACCTTATCCACCTGCTTTTGCAGGGCTTCCAGCGGCAGCGCATGCTCAGCGTTGCTCAGCAGGTAATACACCAGCAGCTCTTCAGTGAACGGCTCCAGCGACTTGGGCAACTGGGCAAAAAACACCCCGAGGTTTTCCAGGACCTTATCTCGCGACAACGGCTGGCCGGCGGTTTCGGCATGAATCCCGGCGCCGTCGATCAAATACAGTTTGCCGCCATGACGCAGCAGGTTGTCCAAGTGCAGGTCGGACTGCCACAGGCCCTTGCTGTGCATCTGCGCGACGGCGGTTAGCGCTTCGGCCAACACTGCGCTCTGCTCATCCGCCAGCACCGGCAGGGTCTCGACCTGCTTCCAGGCATCGCCCAGGCTTTGCGCACCTTCCAGCAGCTCGAACAGCAACCAGCCGCCCTCACCCTCTTTCAAGCCATCGGCGAGCAACAAGGGCGTGGTCAGGTTCTGCGCTGCGAGCAGGCGCACACCGTCCAGTTCACGCTGAAAGTGCCGCGCCGCCTTGCCACCGGCTAACAGTTTGGCCAGCACCGGACGACCGCGCCAAACGCCCGCGCCGACATAACGCTGACCGGGAAGCACCCGCAGCAGGCTGAGCAGTTGCAACTGAGCAGGACCCGCCGCATCAGCCAATTCCAGGCTCAACGGCAGAGACGGTGTGCGCCCGGCGTTTTTCAATTCAGACAAACGCATCAACGCGCTCCCTTGTGACTGCGCCGGGCCGACAGGCGCCCAAGCCAGGCATCCACCAGCGAACTGTCGGCGGGCTGATCCAGATAGGTCGCCAACAAGGTGCGCACGTTGTCGGCGCTCCACACGGGCGCACGGCGCAGCAACGGCTCGAGGTCCTTCACCCGGTCACGCTGGCCAAACAGCAGGGGCCGAGTTTTTTCCAGGTCGATCAGTTGCGCCCGATAGCGCTCGCCGTCGGCCTGCAGAAAAATGTGCTTGGGATAAAAGCAGCCGTGCACCTGACGCACCCCGTGCAACTGCCGGGCGAGCGCACCACAGGCCTGCAGGATCGCAGTCTGTTGCGCCGCACTGAGCTGCGGCCAATCTTGCAGCAGCGCATCGAGGTCGCTCCAGCCATCGAGAGCCCGCGTCAGCAGGATCGCCCGGACTTCGCCGGCCACTTTGCGTTCACCAAAAAACACCGCTTCCAGAGCAGGAATACCCAACTGCCGGTAACGGCTGATATTACGGAACTCACGGGCGAAGCTCGGTTCGCCGAACGGTCGATGCAGTGTCCGGGTGAGGTAGTTGCTCTGACGCTTGAGGTAGTAGCCGCGGCCATCAAGATCAAGGCGGAACACACTGCTCCAGCCACCGCCATCGGTATTGGGTTCGTCGACGGCTTCAAGCTGTCGCTCCCACAGGGCATCAAAGCTGTTCAGGCCATGACGTTCGAACAGTTCGCGATCCTGCGCTGCGAGGAAATCAGTCATCAGAGCGCATCCCCATAGCGCTGTTTGCGCTCGTACAGTTTGTTCGCCTTGCCTTCCAGCCAGGCCAGCAACGACGCTTCCTCGCGCAGGATCTGGCGTAGCGGCTGCATGAAGTAGCCCTTGAGAAAGCGCAGTTTGTCGCGTCGGGTCAGGCCGATGTCCAAGGCTGAAAAGTACAGCGCGGCCAAATCCTTGTTGCGCCAGCGCTTGGTAATCGCCGGACGGGTCTGAGCGCGGTGCAGGTCGATGACCGACAATTTGAAATCGTCCGCCGTCACCGGTTTGTCGGTGTGCAGCAGGAAGTGACAGATGTAGCAGTCACGATGGTTGACCCCGGCGCGATGCATCATGCCGGTCATGCGCGCCACTTCGTCGATCAACGCACGCTTGAGTCGGGGCTCCGGCGGCTGCATGCGCCAGTTGATGCTGAAATCTTCGAGGCTGACGGTGGGCGCCAATTCCTCGGTAATGATGAAGGAGTGCTGGTCAGCCGGATTGCGCCCTTTCTCGCCATAGGCGACCGCCGTCATGGTCGGTACGCCGGCCTGCTGCAAGCGCTGAATCGCCCGCCACTCCTGACCTGCGCCAAGCACAGGGAGTTTCGCCGTGAGCAGGTTCTTGAAGATCTCGCCCCAGCCGATACCGCGGTGAATTTTCACGAAGAAACCGTTGCCGGCCACCTCGGTGCGCAAGGTGCGGCGCGCTTCCAGCTCGCGGTAGACCTCGCCCTGCAGGCCTTCGACTTCGTGGAACGCATCGCGTCCAGCCCACAGGCTCTTGAAGGGCTCGGCCAGAATCAGCTTCATCAATGGTGCTCCGCCAGAATTACATCCGCCGCGTGCTGCGGCATGCTGTAAAGGTCGGCCGTGTCGGCGAATGCCAGGCCATTTCGGCTCCAGGCCGCACGTGCGGCGTCATCGCTCAACATGGTCGTCAGGTACTGCGTGAGTTGCGCCTGGTCGAACGGCTCGTCCAGCACCAGGCCGCTGTCGGCCTCGGCGATGTAATGCGCGTAGCCGCACACCGCACTCACCAGCACCGGCAGACCAGCGACCAGGGCCTCGAGCAGTACGGTGCCGGTGTTTTCGTTGTACGCCGGGTGGATCAACAGGTCGGCGCCCAACAGGAAACGCGGGATATCACTGCGCCCCTTGAGAAACTGCACGTTGTCGCCCAAGCCCAATGCGGCACTCTGCAATTGGAATACTTTGGGGTCGTCCTGGCCAATTACAAATAGCCGGGTGCGTTTGCGCAGCTCGGCAGGCAATGCGGCCAGGGCCTTGAGGCTGCGATCGACGCCCTTGGTCTTGAACCCGGAACCGATCTGCACCAGCAGCAAGTCATCATCGGCGAGGGCGAATTCACGACGGAAATCCGCGCGAATCTCGGCTGCGTTCGGCGGCGCCCGGCGATCTTGGGCAATGCCCGGCGGCAGCAAGTGGAAGCGTTCCAGGGGCGTGTCGTAATGCTTGATGAACAGCGGCTGCTGGACTTCGGAGATCATCAGCACTTCGGTTTTCGCGTCCTTGGCGAACACCGCCCGCTCGTACTCGGCGAAGTGGCGGTAGCGGCCCCAGCGCCGGTACAGCGAGTTGCGCAGGTTCTGCGCCTTGTCTTCGAAACAACCGTCGGCGGCGTAATACACATCCAGGCCGGGCATTTTGTTGAAGCCGATCAGGCGATCCACCGGACGCTTGGCCAGGTCGGCAGCCATCCAGGCGCTGAGTTTTTCGTTGCGCCGATGGTTGAAGATGGCCTTGACCGGCGCAACCAGCACTTCGAAACCGGGCGGGATGTCGCCTTCCCAAATCAGCGTGTAAACGCGAATCTGATGCCCGCGCTGCTGGCATTCGAGGGCAATGCGCATGAAGTCGCGCTGCAGGCCGCCAAACGGGAAATATTTGTACAGCACAAAAGCCAATTGCATCAACGCAGCTCCTCAGCCATTAACAACGTGCTCAGTCGGCTCGCGACACGCTCGGGGTTCAGGCGAGTGAAGCACAACGGCCACTCGCGCTTGAGATCGAACCGACGCTGGTCTTCAGCCGTCGGTTGGTAGGTACATTTTTTCTGCAGGCAGGGGGCGCAGGGGAAGTCGCTCCCCAGGTGCACCTGGCCGCGGCCATAGGCACCGGTCAGGCCGGGATTGGTCGGGCCGAACAGGGAGATGGTCGGCACGTCCAGCGCTGCAGCCAGGTGACCGAGACCGGTATCCACCGCGACACAGGCCTGGGCACTGGCCAGGACCTTGGCCACGCCGGCCAGGTTCAGTTTGGGCAGCACTTCGGCATTGCGCAGGCCTTGGGCGATCCGCTCGGCGCGGGCTTTCTCCGCCGGGTTGCCCCACGGCAATTTAACCGCCATGCCGAGGCGTCCCATGCGCTCGGCCAACTCCCGCCAGTACGCTTCCGGCCAGTGCTTGGTGTCCCAGGTGGTGCCATGCAGGAACAACACGTAGGGATTTTTGCGCGGCAGTTCGACCAGGCGCTCGACGTTCAGCCCGTAATCGCCCACCCCCTGTGGCAGGTCATAACCCAAGGCCACGGCAAACAACTGGCGCAGACGCTCCACGGCATGCTGTCCACGGGCCACGGCCAGGCGCCGCGAGTAAAAGTGCGCGGCCAGCGGCTCACGGGCCGAGTTTTTATCCAGCCCAGCCACCGGTGCGCGCACGTAGCGCGTCAGCCAGGCACTCTTGAGCAGGCCTTGGGCGTCGATCACCAGGTCGTAGCGACTGGCGCGCACACTTTGCTTGAAGCGCTTGAACTCGCCGCTCTTGATGGTCTGCCAGATATTCTTGCGCCAGCGGCGGATCGCCACCGGGATCACCTTGCCCACCGCCGGATGCCAGGTCGGGATCTCGGCGAAGCCTTCCTCGACTACCCAGTCGAACTGGATCCCCGGGATCGCCCGTGCAGCATCAGTCAGCGCCGGCAACGCATGAATCACGTCGCCCAGCGAAGAGGTCTTGATCAGCAATACCCGCAACTTATTGAACCTCGACCACGGCGCCCTGCAACCGCTGCAGGGCTTCGTTCACTGGTTGCGGCAGCAATTGACGCAGGCAGTTGTAATGACCGAAGCGGCAGGTGCGATCGAAGCACGGACTGCACTCGATACCCAGGCGCACGATCTCGACGTGTTCGGCCAGCGGCGGGGTGAAGCCCGGCGAGGTCGAGCCGTAGACCGCCACCAGCGGACGATTCAGCGCCGCCGCCACGTGCATCAAGCCGGAATCGTTGGAGACCACGGCGTCGGCGCAGGACAACAGATCGATGGCTTCTGCCAGCGAAGTGCCGCCACTGAGATTGACCGCTTCTTCGCGCAGGCCGGGTATCAGTCGCGAGCGAATGTCTTCACCCACCGCATGATCGTTTTTCGAGCCAAACAGCCAGACCTGCCAGCCATCACGGATTTTCGCCTCGGCGACCTTGGCATAGTGCTCGGACGGCCAGCGCTTGGCTTCACCGAACTCGGCGCCCGGGCACAGCGCCAGCACCGGGCGATCGAGGGTCAAACCGAATTTGGCCAGCGCGGCCTCGCGGGTCACCGGATCGATCTGCAGGCTTGGTCTCGGGTACGGCGTGGGCAACGCGACACCTGGTTCGTAGGCCAGTGCCATGAAGCGCTCGATCATCAGCGGGTAACGCGCCTTGTCGAGGGTGCGCACGTCGTTGAGCAGGCCATAGCGGAACTCGCCACGCCAGCCCGTGCGCTTGGGAATGCCGGCAAAAAACGGCACCAGCGCCGATTTCAATGAATTGGGCAGCAAGATCGCCTGATCGTACTCACCTGCCAGGGACTTGCCGATGCGCCGGCGCGTCGCCAGCTCAAGCGCGCCGTGGCCGAGCGGGAAGCTCAAGGCCTGGCGTACTTCGGGCATGCGCTCAAGAATCGGCCGACTCCACTCCGGGGCCAGGACGTCGATTTCGCACTGCGGATGACGCTGCTTCAGGCACTGGAACAGTGTCTGCGCCATCACCATGTCACCGACCCAACTGGGCCCAACGATCAGAATTTTCATGTGCCTTCCAAAAACGAACCGGGGAGGCCTTATGCCTCCCCGCCTCGAGAATCACTGTGGGGGCCAGCCTGCCACATTAGGTGTCGCATACCTGTGGGAGCCAGCCTGCTGGCGATGAGGCCGGCACCGTCAACATTGTCGGTGCCTGACATCGCGGGCGAGCCCGCTCCCACATTGCCCGCTACCACATTGGGTGATGCATTCGCTATCAGCTTAGCCCCAGTTCCTGCCAGATCCGCATCACCTGCCGGCGCTCCTGCACAAACTGATCGCCAGGAACCACCCCGGCCTCATTTTGCAAGGCCTGCCGATGGGCCGCCGCACGGTAGGCTTTATACACCTCGCGCAGCAGGCTGGCGTCTTCAACCGACATCAGCCCTTCGTGCTCCAGCTCCTCAGAAATGCGGATATTGTCAGTCCAGCGCAGCAATGGCGGATGGCTATGCGACCAAGCCAAAGCCGCGTATTGCACCATAAATTCAATATCGACGATACCACCGGCGTCCTGCTTGAGGTCGAACGGCGATGTCGCTTCAAAGGCATTGGCAGCCTTGCCGGCGGTCGTGCTCTTGGTCCCCAGATTGTCGCGCATCTTGGCGCGCATCTCGCTGACTTCCTGGCGCAGCTTGGGCAAATCCCGCTCCCGGGCAAGTACTTTGGCGCGGACTTTCTCGAATGCCTGGCCGACATCCTCGCTGCCCACCAGCACACGCGCACGGACCAGCGCCTGATGCTCCCAGGTCCAGGCCTCATTCTCCTGATATCGCTCGAACGCCCCCAGCGAACTGACCAGCAGGCCCGAAGCCCCCGAAGGCCGGAGGCGCATATCGACTTCGTACAACTGCCCGGAGTTGGTCTGGGTCGTCAGCAAATGGATAATCCGCTGCCCGAGGCGCGTGAAGAACTGCGCGCCGTCGATAGGCTTGGGCCCATCGGTTTCCGCCTGCGGGTCGCCGTCATGGATAAACACCAGGTCCAGGTCAGAGCCATGGCCAAACTCCAGCCCACCGACCTTGCCGTAACCGACAATGATAAACCCCGGATCGCACAAGGTGCCGTCTGGGCGCTGCGGTGAACCGTACTTGGCCGCCGTCTGGCGCCAGGCCAGGGCCAGCACTTGCTCGAGAATCGCTTCGGCAAGCCAGGTCAGGTAATCGCTGACCTTCATCAACGGCAGGCTGCCGGCAATTTCCGAAGCGGCCACGCGCAAGCGATGGGCCAGCTTGAAATGGCGCAGGGCTTCCATTTGCTGCTCGAGATCGTCCTCGGGAATCCGCGTCAGGCGCTCGCGCAGTTCAGCGGCCAATTCCGGCGCCAACGGCGGCTTGAACAGGCGCCCCTCGTTCAGCAACTCGTCGAGCAGCAGCGGAAAGCGGGTGATCTGCTCGGCAATCCACGGACTGGCTGCGCACAAGGTCAGCAAGCGGCGCAGCGCCCCGGGATTCTCCGTGAGCAGTACCAGGTAGGCCGAGCGCCGGGCCACGGCTTCGACCAGCGGCAACACGCGCTCCAGCACCAGGTCCGGATTGGCATGCTCGACCGCCTGGGCCAGCAGGCGCGGAATAAAAGCATCAAGCCGCTCGCGCCCGAGGCGCTGCATCGCCCGCAACTGCGGGCTGCCGCGCAACCCGGCCAAGGCTTTAAGGGCTTTCGGCGCATCGGCGAAGCCACCTTCCTGCAACTGCCGGCAGGCCGCCTCCTCGTTCTGCGCCTCTTCCCACAGTGGCAGCCACTCGCCACCCACGATCACCTCGCCTTCCTCGCCCTCCTCCTCGTCAGGATCGGCGATCACCTGGCGGAAATGCCAATCGACCCGGCCACGCCAATACATCAGTTGCTCATGGAACGACTGCCAGCCGGCAAAGCCCAGCATGAACGCGATACGCGCCTGATCCTGCTCGTTGCCCGGGAGCATTTGCGTCTGCCGATCGGCAATCGCCTGGATCGCATGCTCGGTGTAGCGCAGGAATTCGTAGCCTTCACGCAACTCGCTGATCACCGCCGGCGGCAGATAGCCCTGCCCCTCCAGCGTGCCAAGCACCTTTAATAGAGGCCGTTGCTGCAGGCTCAAGTCGCGACCGCCGTGAATCAACTGGAAGGCCTGGGCAATAAACTCGACTTCGCGAATACCGCCGGCACCCAGCTTGATGTTGTCGGCCATGCCCTTGCGCCGCACTTCCTGCTGAATCAGCTGCTTCATGGTGCGCAGTGCTTCGATTGCCGAGAAGTCCAGGTAGCGCCGATAAACAAAAGGACGCAGCAACTCCAGCAATTGCGCGCCCTTGACCTGATCGCCGGCCACCACCCGCGCCTTGATCATCGCGTAGCGTTCCCAGTCACGCCCCTGATCCTGATAGTACTGCTCCAGCGCATTGAAGCTGAGCACCAGCGCCCCGGAGGAACCGTAAGGGCGCAGGCGCATGTCAACGCGGAACACAAATCCGTCGACAGTCATCGGGTCCAACGCCTTGATCAGGCGCTGGCCCAGCCGGATAAAGAACTCCTGGTTATCCAACGCCCGCTTCACCCCAACGGTCTCACCGCCCTCGGGGTAGGCAAAGATCAGGTCGATGTCGGACGACAGATTGAGCTCCACCGCGCCGAGTTTGCCCATGCCGAGGATGACCATCTGCTGCGGCTCGCCACTGCGCGAGCCGGTCGGCGTACCAAACTGCTGGCAATGGCGCTG
This sequence comes from Pseudomonas fluorescens, assembly GCF_019212185.1. Lineage (NCBI taxonomy): Bacteria > Pseudomonadati > Pseudomonadota > Gammaproteobacteria > Pseudomonadales > Pseudomonadaceae > Pseudomonas > Pseudomonas fluorescens. The sequence continues at coordinate 673,704 of NZ_CP078138.1, read as the reverse complement.
GTACAACCATTGATAAGCCTGATCGATAGACGCATCGGCCATGTCCGAGAGATCGCGACAGGTCTGCACCAGGTCGGCCTGGCGCGTCAGGTCGCGCCAGACGATCCGCACCTGGTGCCGATTGCGCTGGCGACGCAACGCGCGGGCCAGTTCGTCCTCGGTGGTCGCGGCCTGCACCGCCGTGGCGATTTGCGTGCACAACTCACCGGGGGCATAACTGCGGTCGAGTTCGCCGGACTGCACCAGACCCAGCAACATCAAAGGGTCACGCACGCTCTGTTCAATGACGAAGTCGCTGGCGGCGGTGACCCGGGCGAATTCGGACCAACGCTCAGGTGTCCAGTTGGACAGGCCATGGTCGTCGTCGAGGGCCGCGACCGCGGCGCGGAACGATTGCTCGGCGCGACTGACCAATGGCAGGAGAATGGCAGGCAGTGGGGCAAGCGAAGGAAGGCTCATGGTCTATCCTTGATCGGCGTAGAAAGGGCGGTTTGTAGTGAACCCGTCACATCCACTACGCAAATGACTGTCGAACAAAAGTTAGAAATAGCTGAAATTCCGGTTTTTTTGGCAGCCAGCATCAAGCTGTACCCTATTGCGAATGACGAAAGACCAAGATTAACGATTATCCTCACAACGCAGCAGGAGGCCACAAGCCGTTCCCCTGTAGTTTTACTACTCGTCTATACAGGCGAAAGGCTGAAATGCCCGAAGATTTGTAGTAAAACTACACGCCGCCGAATAACCTCCGGCAATCCAAGAATTCATAAACGTCTGCCCACAAGGCCAGTCGCTAACTCAGGCAACCGATTCTGGTAGCCTTTCCGCCCTGGAGCAAGCCATGCAAGACCTCGATCCCGTCGAAACCCAGGAATGGCTGGACGCCCTGGAATCGGTTCTCGACAAAGAAGGCGAAGACCGTGCTCACTATCTGATGACCCGTATGGGTGAACTTGCGACCCGCAGCGGCTCGCAACTGCCATACGCCATCACCACGCCTTACCGCAACACGATCCCTGTTACCCACGAAGCACGCATGCCTGGCGACCTGTTCATGGAACGCCGCATTCGCTCGTTGGTCCGCTGGAACGCGATGGCCATGGTAATGCGTACGAACCTGAAAGATTCCGACCTCGGCGGTCACATCTCCAGCTTCGCTTCCAGTGCGACCCTGTATGACATCGGCTTCAACTACTTCTTCCAGGCCCCGACCGACGAACACGGCGGCGACCTGATCTACTTCCAGGGCCACACCTCGCCAGGCGTTTACGCCCGCGCATTCATGGAAGGCCGCATCACCGAAGACCAGATGAACAACTTCCGCCAGGAAGTCGACGGTCAGGGCCTGTCGTCCTACCCGCACCCTTGGCTGATGCCTGACTTCTGGCAGTTCCCGACCGTATCCATGGGTCTGGGTCCGATCCAGGCGATCTACCAGGCACGCTTCATGAAGTATCTGGAGCACCGTGGCTTCATCCAGCCAGGCAAGCAGAAAGTCTGGTGCTTCCTGGGCGACGGCGAGTGCGACGAGCCGGAATCCCTAGGCGCCATCTCCCTCGCCGGCCGCGAGAAGCTGGACAACCTGATCTTCGTCATCAACTGCAACCTGCAACGCCTCGACGGCCCGGTTCGCGGCAACGGCAAGATCATCCAGGAACTCGAAGGCGTGTTCCGCGGTGCCCAGTGGAACGTGACCAAAGTCATCTGGGGCCGTTTCTGGGACCCACTGCTGGCCAAGGACGTCGACGGCATCCTGCAACGTCGCATGGACGAAGTCATCGACGGCGAGTACCAGAACTACAAAGCCAAAGACGGCGCGTTCGTTCGTGAACACTTCTTCAACACGCCTGAACTCAAGGCAATGGTTGCCGATCTGTCCGACGACGAGATCTGGAAGCTCAACCGTGGCGGCCACGACCCGTACAAGGTCTACGCGGCGTACCACGAAGCGGTCAACCACAAAGAACAACCTACCGTTATCCTGGCCAAGACCATCAAGGGTTATGGCACCGGTGCCGGCGAAGCGAAAAACACCGCGCACAACACCAAGAAGGTCGATGTCGAAAGCCTGAAGTTGTTCCGCGATCGCTTCGACATCCCGGTCAAAGACGACGAACTCGAAAACCTGCCGTTCTTCAAACCGGAAGAAGGCAGCGCCGAAGCCCGTTACCTGAGCGAGCGCCGTACCGCACTGGGTGGCTTTGTCCCTCAGCGCCGCGCGCAAAGCTTCAACATCCCGACTCCGCCACTGGACACCCTCAAGGCGATCCTGGACGGCTCGGGCGACCGTGAAATCTCCACCACCATGGCCTTCGTGCGGATCCTCGCGCAACTGGTCAAGGACAAGGAAATCGGCCCGCGCATCGTACCGATCATCCCGGACGAAGCCCGTACCTTCGGTATGGAAGGCATGTTCCGCCAACTGGGCATCTACTCGTCCGTCGGCCAGCTCTACGAGCCAGTCGATAAAGACCAGGTGATGTTCTACAAGGAAGACCAGAAAGGTCAGATCCTTGAAGAAGGCATCAACGAAGCGGGCGCCATGAGCTCCTTCATCGCTGCCGGTACTTCGTACTCCAGCCACAACCAGCCAATGCTGCCGTTCTACATCTTCTACTCGATGTTCGGCTTCCAGCGTATCGGCGACCTGGCATGGGCCGCTGGCGACAGCCGTACCCGTGGCTTCCTGATCGGCGGCACCGCCGGCCGGACCACCCTGAACGGTGAAGGCCTGCAACACGAAGACGGTCACAGCCACCTGCTGGCTGCCACCATCCCGAACTGCCGCACCTACGATCCAACCTACGGCTACGAGCTGGCGGTGATCATTCAGGACGGCATGAAGAAGATGACCGAAGAGCAACAGGACGTCTTCTACTACATCACCGTGATGAACGAGTCCTACCAGCAGCCAGCCATGCCGGCCGGTGCCGAAGAAGGCATCAAGAAAGGCATGTACCTGCTCGAGGAAGACACCCGCGAAGCGGCGCACCACGTTCAACTGATGGGCTCCGGCACCATCCTGCGTGAAGTCCGTGAGGCGGCGAAGATCCTGCGTGAAGAGTTCAACGTCGGCGCTGACGTGTGGAGCGTTACCAGCTTCAACGAACTGCGTCGCGACGGCCTGGCCGTAGAACGCAGCAACCGTCTGCACCCTGGCCAGAAGCCTAAGCTGAGCTACGTCGAAGAGTGCCTGAACGGCCGTAAAGGTCCGGTGATTGCCTCTACCGACTACATGAAGCTGTTCGCCGAGCAGATCCGTCAGTGGGTACCGTCCAAGGAATTCAAAGTCCTGGGCACCGACGGTTTCGGCCGCAGCGACAGCCGCAAGAAACTGCGTCATTTCTTCGAAGTTGACCGTCATTTCGTGGTGTTGGCAGCCCTGGAAGCACTGGCTGACCGTGGTGACATCGAGCCTAAGGTGGTAGCTGAAGCTATCGTCAAGTTCGGTATCAACCCGGAAAAACGCAACCCACTGGACTGCTGAGGAGAACCCCTGTGAGCGAACTCATTCGCGTACCTGACATCGGCAGCGGTGAAGGTGAAGTAATTGAACTGTTTGTGAAGGTCGGCGACCGTGTCGAAGCCGAACAGAGCATCCTGACGCTGGAATCGGACAAGGCGAGCATGGAAGTTCCAGCTCCGAAGGCCGGCATCATCAAGAGCCTGAAAGTGAAGCTGGGCGATCGCCTGAAAGAAGGCGACGAACTGCTGGAACTGGAAATCGAGGGTGCCGCTGCGGCATCCGAGGCTCCGGCTCCGGCAGCGGCTCCTGCACCCGCTGCGGCGGCACCTGCTGCTGCGCCAGCCCCGGCGGCCGCTCCTGCGCCAGCCGCGGCCCCGGCTGCCGCCACTGTCCAGGACATTCATGTTCCGGACATCGGCTCGTCGGGCAAAGCCAAGATCATCGAAGTACTGGTCAAGGTCGGCGACACCGTTGAGGCTGATCAATCGCTGATCACCCTGGAATCGGACAAGGCCAGCATGGAAATCCCTTCGCCGGCTGCCGGCGTCGTGGAAAGCATCGCGGTCAAGCTCGAAGACGAAGTCGGCACTGGCGACTTCATCCTCAAATTGAAAGTGACTGGCGCTGCGGCACCGGCTGCTCCTGCACCTGCCGCCGCTCCTGCGGCCCAGGCTGAAGCTGCGCCAGCGCCAGCTGCTGCTCCTGCGGCCAAAGCCGAGGCTGCTCCAGCCCCGGCCGCTGCTCCAGCACCCAGCGCTGGCAAAGTTCACGCAGGCCCGGCGGTTCGTCAGCTGGCCCGCGAGTTCGGCGTCGAGCTGAACGCTGTAGGCGCTACCGGCCCGCACGGTCGCATCCTCAAGGAAGACGTGCAGGTTTACGTCAAGGCGATGATGCAGAAGGCCAAGGAAGCTCCGGCCGCCGGCGCAACCGGTGGTGCTGGTATTCCGCCGATCCCGGTCGTGGACTTCAGCCGCTTCGGTGAAATCGAAGAAGTGCCGATGACCCGCCTGATGCAGGCTGGCGCTGCCAACCTGCACCGCAGCTGGCTGAACGTGCCGCACGTGACCCAATTCGACTCGGCGGATATCACCGAGCTGGAAGCGTTCCGTATCGCGCAGAAAGCCGTGGCCGAGAAGGCTGGCGTCAAGCTGACCGTGCTGCCGCTGTTGCTCAAGTCCTGCGCGCACCTGCTCAAGGAACTGCCGGACTTCAACAGCTCGCTGGCGCCAAGCGGCAAGGCAATCATCCGCAAGAAGTACGTCAACATCGGCTTCGCCGTCGACACCCCTGAAGGCCTGCTGGTGCCGGTCATCAAGAACGTCGACCAGAAGAGCCTGCTGCAACTGGCGGCCGAAGCGGCTTCCCTGGCTGAAAAAGCCCGGACCAAGAAGCTCTCGGCAGACGAGATGCAAGGCGCCTGCTTCACCATCTCCAGCCTCGGCCACATTGGCGGCACCGGCTTCACGCCGATCGTCAACGCGCCGGAAGTGGCGATCCTGGGTGTTTCCAAGGCCACTATCCAGCCGGTCTGGGACGGTAAAGCCTTCCAGCCGAAACTGATGCTGCCGTTGTCGCTGTCCTACGACCACCGCGTGATCAACGGCGCCGCTGCGGCCCGTTTCACCAAGCGTCTGAGCGACCTGCTGGGCGACATCCGCACCATCCTGCTGTAAGACCGGACGGCCCTTCTTCACCGAAGGGCCCTTCGCGCTCCACGTTTCCGAGCGCCACGCTCGTACCTCAACCCCGCCAATTTGGCGGGGCTTTTTTTGCCTGCCATTTAACGAACACTGCGAATGCGCCTACCGGCATCAAACCTCGATACCACCCCTCGCGCTTAAACAGACCACATTCTGGGTCCGCTTCCTCCCCAATATTTATTGCGCCCATCGCCATACGATAAGTCGGGTTCAGCGCAACGCTGACGGGTTACTCCCCAAATTAATGATGCACTTCGAATGGACTCGAATATGTTTCAGCCTACTGTCGGCCCTATTGTCGGCCATACAACGCCCCATCACACACGCCTGTTTATTCGTGGTGGATCCATTAACAACGAGTGGACATATGCCGCCGTACGTTATCGACGTCGTGGCGATACCGACTGGTCTGCCCCCCTGTTTGCCGAGCTTTCAGCACTCCGTGACTTCTCGAACGTCATCGCCCTGAATAACCTGGGCAGCGACACGCGCTATGAATATCAGGCTGGCTGGTTCAGTTCCGGCAAAGAGCAGCCGAGCGAGCAAACACTACTGGAGTGGCCCTTACAGTGGCCCAAGCAGATTTATCAACTCCGCACGATTTCCAGCGAAGTAACTACACCACGAAGTTACATCGTTGGCTCCTGCCGTTACTTGCGAATGACCCTGGGAATCCCTTCATATCCCTCAAAGGGCGATAAGATTTTCTCGGCCATTCATAACTTCGTCAAAAAAAACGCATTAATTCCCGTCGGCGCGCTAGTGATGACCGGCGACCAGGTCTACGTCGACGACATGAACGTTGTCAGCCCCGATCGCGAATACAAGGAGATCCTTGCCAAATACCGCGCAGCCTTTTCCCAACCCCATATCCAGGCGCTCATGGCATCAGTGCCGACCTACATGATTCTGGATGACCACGAAATAGAAGATAACTGGCCCGCCAATGCCAACAATGACGTCGCGTTGTACCGCAATGCCATGGCGGCCTATGAGATTTATCAAGCCAGCCACAGCCCCGTCCATGAACTGCTTCCCAGTGGGCAGCCAGCGCGCAAACTGGGACATTACTGGTATCAGTTCGCCCAAGGGGATATCGAATGGTTTGTCACTGACAGTCGAACCCGACGCGACCTTTCAGCCAATGACCGGCGCATCCTCGATGCAGAACAGGAAGACGCGCTGATTTCCTGGCTGATCAATAGCCCTGCGCGGGTCAAATTTCTGGTCACCAGTGTGATGTTCTTTCCCGACAATAAAGACAACGGCACTGACGCCTGGAAGGCTTTTCCCGAGCAACGCCTGCGCATCCTGGACACCATTCGCAAGCACAGAATCAAGAACGTCATCGTCGTTACGGGTGACGTCCACGGCTCGCTGACTTCGCGCCTGCGACACAGTGAGGATGCGGACTTCGAGGTCCAGACCATCGTCTCGTCGCCCTTTTGCAACAGCGCCCTGCTGCCCTATGCAAGCGCCTCCTCCTTCATCCTCGACCAGCCTCTGGCGCAGACCGAATCGGGCGACTATCACCTTGAATGGACCAGCAAAGTGATCAGCCAGGATAACTTTGCCTACCTCGAGGTCGAGCGGGAGCATATTCGAGTGGAGTACCGCGACCGCGACGGTGAGCACTTGTACTCGGTCAACCTGCCACTGCAGCTGTAAAAAACATCTCAGGAGCCGGCTGCCACCAAGCCGGCTTCTAGCTGTTAGTTTTTCCTACAGAAATTCGCAGGCCTGCCGATAAACGCTTATAGCATTTAGCCTTCATCTTCTATTGTCAGTCCGTGCTGCATCATGCAACCTTGCGCCAGGCAACAGAACAGAGGGCGAGAGCCCATCGCGCTCAGCATTTCCGAAGCGAGTTTCTTCAATGAAAAGCCATCCCGATGCCGCCAACCGAATGGTGGCCGAGGTAGTGACGCAGTTGCCTGTGCCCTCGCGGCTCGGCATGTTGCGTTTCGAACGGCTGAATGAAGCAAGCTGGGCCCTGCTGTTTCTCGACCCCAACTGCGAACGTCAGTTTGGCTTGCCAGCGGTCGAACTCTGCGCTCTGGTCGGCTCGCCCTACGCCAGCCTGATGGAGCCCGAGGCCCGCTACCAGTTGCACGACGCAATCCAGCAGCAACTGACTGAAAGCCCGCATTACCTGGTGCGCTATACCCTGCACACAGCCCAAGGCTCCCTGAACCTGCTGGAAATGGGCGAAGCCTACAAGCAACACAATCGTCACCTGCTACGCGGCTACCTGCTGGTGGTCGATGGCATGTTCGAAAATGATCCGCTGGTGCCGGCACTCGATCTGGAAACCCAGAACTCACGCCTGCAGATTGCCCTGGAATTGAATCAGCGCGCACAACAGGAGCAATTGCAGCATCTTGAGCGCATGCGCGCCCAACAAGACCTGATCCTGCTGCTCGCACGCCAGCGCTACAGTTCCGGCAACTCCTTGCAGGAGGCCGCCAAACTGATTACCCGCAGCGCCTGCGAGATCTACGAAATCGACAGCGCCAGCCTGTGGAACCTCGACGGCCAGCGCCTGCTGCCGATCTCCGCCTACCACCGCGCCTCCCAGGAGTACCGCCTGCCGGAGATCATCGATGCCAGCGGCTTCCCCGATTACCTCGAAGCCCTGCACTCCAGCCGGGCCATCGATGCGCACAACGCCATGCACGACCCGCGCACCCGGGACATGGCCGAGAGCCTGCGCCCGCGCGACGTCAACGCCATGCTCGACGCCAGCATCCGCGTCGATGGCCAGGTGGTCGGCGTGCTCTGCCTTGAGCAGACCGGTGTCACCCGCGCCTGGCAATCCGATGAAGTCGCCTTCGCCGGTGAACTGGCCGACCAGTTCGCCCAGGTCATCAACAATCACAACCGCCGCACGGCAACCAGCGCCCTGCACCTGTTCCAGCGCGCTGTCGAGCAAAGCGCCAACGCCTTTTTGCTGGTCAATTGCGATGGCGTGGTCGAATACGTCAACCCGAGCTTCACTGCGATCACCCAGTACAGCACCGAAGAAGTCCACGGCTATCGGCTGTCGGAATTGCCGGCCCTGGAGAACCTCAGCGAGCTGCTGTTCGATGCGCCCTCCAGCCTGGCCAAGAGCAACAGCTGGCAAGGTGAATTCAAGAGTAGGCGCAAAAACCTGGAGCCCTACTGGGGCCAGTTGTCGATCTCCAAGGTGTACGGCGACAACCGCGAGCTGACCCATTACATCGGCATCTACGAAGACATCACCCAGACCAAGCTCGCCCAGCAACGTATCGAGCGCCTGGCCTACACCGACAACCTGACCAACCTGGGCAACCGCCCGGCATTCATCCGCAACCTCGACGAGCGCTTCGCCCGCAACAGCGACAGCCCGACCTGCCTGCTGCTGGTGGACATCGACAACTTCAAGCGGATTAACGACAGCCTCGGCCACCAGACCGGCGACAAGCTGTTGATCAGCCTCGCCCGGCGCCTGCGTAACAGCCTGAGCCCGAGCGGCAGCCTGGCGCGGTTTGCCAGTAACGAATTCGCCGTGCTGCTGGACGACGCCAGCCTGCATGTCGGCCAGCAAATGGCCAGCCAGTTGCTGATGACGCTGGACAAGCCAATGTTCGTCGACAACCAGCTGATCAGCGTGACCGCCTCGGTGGGCGTGGCGTGTGCGCCGCTGCACGGCAGCGATCCGCAGACCCTGATGCGCAATGCCGGCCTGGCGCTGCACAAGGCCAAGGCCAATGGAAAGCATCAGGTCCAGGTGTTCACTGAGGCCTTGAACGCCGAGGCCAGCTACAAGCTGTTCGTGGAAAACAACCTGCGCCGCGCCCTGACCCAGAATGAACTGGACGTGTTTTACCAGCCCAAGTTGTGCCTGCGCACCGGCCGCCTGCTGGGTATGGAGGCGCTGCTGCGCTGGAATCACCCGGAAAAGGGCATGATCCGCCCGGACCAGTTCATCAGCGTCGCCGAAGAGACCGGCCTGATTATCCCGATCGGCAAGTGGATCGCCCGCCAGGCCTGCCGCATGAGCATCGAGTTGAGCGCCGCAGGCCTGGGCAATCTGCAGGTGGCAATCAACCTTTCACCCAAGCAATTCTCCGACCCGGATCTGGTGTCGTCGATCGCCAATATTCTCAAGGAAGAGCAGCTTCCCGCGCATTTGCTGGAGCTGGAACTGACCGAAGGCCTGCTGCTGGAAGCCACCGAAGACACCCACCAGCAACTCGAGCAACTCAAGCGTCTGGGCCTGACCCTGGCCATGGACGATTTCGGCACCGGCTACTCGTCCCTCAGTTACCTGAAGAAATTCCCGATCGACATCATCAAGATCGATCGCAGCTTCATCCACGAAATCCCTGACAACCAGGACGACATGGAAATCACCTCGGCGGTGATTGCAATGGCCCACAACCTCAAGCTCAAGGTGGTAGCCGAAGGGATCGAGACCGCCGCCCAGTTGGCGTTCCTGCGGCGCCATCGCTGCGACGTTGGCCAGGGTTACCTGTTCGACCGTCCCATTCCCGGGGCCGAGCTGATCGACAAGCTCAAACGCTACCCACGCGGCCCAATCGCCTGACAGCGCGGCAACACTCGGGCACACTGGTGGTCTGACTCTTTACCTACATCCCCAACCTGACTGGAGGACTGATCATGGTCTTGCGCTCGGAAATTCTGGTGAATAAAAACGTGCTGCCTACCAAAGAACAAGCTCTGCCTGGCCGTGAAACAGCGATGACGCTGCCGGAAAACCACTTCGTGTTCAAAGACACTCCGCTGCTCGGCCCGTTCTTCCAGGATGTCGACTTCGCAATCTTCGGCCTGGGCTGCTTCTGGGGCGCAGAGCGACGCTTCTGGCAGCGTGACGGCGTGGTCAGCACGGTGGTCGGTTACGCTGGCGGCTTCACCCCGAACCCAACCTACGAAGAGGTTTGCTCGGGCCTGACCGGCCACACCGAAGTGGTGTTGGTGGTGTATGACAAGGCCAAGGTCAGCTACAACGAACTGCTGGCGATGTTCTGGGAACTGCACAACCCGACCCAGGGCATGCGCCAGGGCAATGACATCGGCACCCAGTACCGCTCGGCCATCTATGCCACGACCCCGGAGCAACTGGAAGCGGCGCAAAAGAGCAAGGCCACCTACCAGGCGGAACTGAGCAAGGCTGGTCTGGGCGAGATCAGCACCGAGATCGACCAAGCGCCAACCGTGTACTTCGCCGAGGCCTATCACCAGCAATACCTGGCGAAAAACCCTGAAGGCTACTGCGGGATCGGCGGTACGGGCGTGACCTGCCCGATCTGACTTTCGGCAGCTGAAAAGCATCGCGGGCAAGCCCGCTCCCACCAAAACTGTGGGAGCGGGCTTGCCCGCGATGGGATCGGTCAGACGGTGACCTTATTCAGCAATAAGCCAATCCATCTGCCACCCACCCTGGGTCTGGCCGAGCCTCTTCGACAGCCAAGGCAGCAACTCACGCAACTCCTCTTCCAACCCCCACGGTGGATTGGCGATCGCCAGCCCGGAGCCGTTCAGGCTGTTCGGGGTGTCCAGCGGATGAACCAGTAATTCGACACGCAACAGCTTCGGCGCACCGCTGCCGGCCAGGTCCTGATAAAAGCGGCGCAGCATGCGCTGATCCTTCACCGGGTACCAGATCGCAGCCACGGTCTGACGCATCCGGCCAATCGCCTCTTTTAGCGACGCGGCGCAACGTTGCATCTCGTCAAGCTTCTCGAACGGTGGGTCGATGAGCATCAGGCCGCGCTTTTCCGGCACCGGCAACAGCGCACGCGGCACATGCCAACCTTCGCCCAGATGCACTTTGACCCGACGATCACCCTTCATGTTGTCCTTGAGCAGCAAGCCGTCTTCCGGGTGCTTCTCGTTGAGCAACACCCGGTCCTGTGGCCGGGTCAGGCGCCGAGCCAGCTCTGGCGAACCGGGGTAGTAGCGCAACTGGCCATCCGGGTTCATTTCATGCAGCACCTGCATGTAGTCAGCCGTCAGAATCGGCAAGTCCGGCTCGCCCCACAGCCGCGCGATGCCTTCCAGATACTCGCCGGTCCGACTGGCCTGATCACCTTGCAGGTCATACAGACCAATGCCGGCGTGAGTGTCGAGATAGGCAAACGGCTGCTCCTTGCGCGACATCAGGGCGATGAGGCGGGTCAAGGTCAGGTGTTTGAACACATCGGCGTGATTGCCGGCGTGGAAGGCGTGACGATAATTCATGATTGCTCCTGCGAAGGAGGCGAAGTTTACCCTGTAGTGCGCCCAGCGTCAGGGGTTCACAGCCGAGTGGCCCCTGGGCAGGAAAGACGAGCACAAAAAAACGGCCCGCACCTTGAGGGTGCGAGCCGTTTTTTTGATCAGTAATTGATCAGGACCTAAGCCCCTTCGATTACTTGTTCAGGTGGAAATCTTTCTCCGCCGCCGCGAAACGCTGCAGCATGCCCGCCGACGGCTCGCCCAGCTTGCTGACCATGAAAATGGCCAGGCTGGCGAAGATGAAGCCCGGGATGATTTCGTACAGGCCGAGCAGAGCGAAATGCTTCCAGACGATCACGGTGATCGCGCCGACCAGGATACCGGCCAGTGCGCCGTTCCGGGTCATGCCTTTCCACAGTACCGAAATCAGTACCACCGGACCGAAAGCGGCACCGAAGCCGGCCCAGGCGTAGCTCACCAGACCCAGTACGCGGTTTTCCGGATTGGCAGCCATGGCAATGGCAATCAGCGCAACCACCAGGACCATCGCACGACCAATCCACACCAGTTCCAGCTGGGAAGCATTTTTGCGCAGGAAAGCCTTGTAGAAGTCTTCGGTCAAGGCGCTCGAGCACACCAGCAACTGGCAGCTAAGGGTGCTCATGACCGCCGCCAGGATGGCCGACAGCAGCACGCCCGCGATCCATGGATTGAAGAGGATCTTCGCCAGTTCGATGAACACGCGCTCATGGTTTTCGGTCACCGGAGCCGCAACTTCCGGGTGCGCCGAGAAGTAAGCAATGCCGAAGAAGCCTACCGCCACGGTGCCGCCCAGGCACAGGATCATCCAGGTCATGGAGATACGGCGGGCGTTGGCGATCGATTTCACCGAATCCGCCGCCATGAAGCGCGCCAGGATGTGCGGTTGGCCGAAGTAGCCCAGACCCCAACCCATCAGCGAGATAATCCCGATGAAGGTGGTGCCTTTGAGCATGTTGAAGTTTTCAGGGTTCTGCGCCTCGATGGCGAGGAACGTGGTGTCGACGCCACCGGTGGCCAGCAGCACGATGATCGGCGTCAGCAACAGGGCGAAGATCATCAGTGTGGCTTGCACAGTGTCAGTCCAGCTTACCGCCAGGAAACCACCGACAAAGGTGTAGGCAATGGTCGCCGCAGCGCCGGCCCACAGCGCAGTCTCGTAGGACATGCCGAAGGTGCTTTCGAACAGACGGGCGCCAGCCACGATGCCGGAGGCGCAGTAAATGGTGAAGAACACCAGGATCACGATCGCAGAGATGATCCGCAGCAGACCGCTCTTGTCTTCGAAACGGCTGGAGAAGTAGTCCGGCAGCGTCAGAGCGTCGCCGTTGTGCTCGGTCTGCACGCGCAGACGACCGGCGACGAACAGCCAGTTCAGGTAGGCACCGACGATCAGGCCGATGGCGATCCAGCTTTCCGACAGACCGGACATGTAGATGGCGCCCGGCAGGCCCATCAGCAACCAGCCGCTCATGTCGGAAGCGCCAGCGGAAAGCGCGGTCACCACGCTGCCGAGGCTACGGCCACCGAGAATATAATCGGAAAGGTTGTTGGTGGAGCGATAGGCCATGAAGCCGATCAGCACCATTGCTGCGATGTAGATCACGAACGTGATCAGGGTTGGATTGCTTGCACTCATTGAGTTACGCCCTGGCTTTGTTTTTATGTAGCAGCGGTCTGATGGAGCGCCGCCAAACGATTACGCTTGAAAGACGATCGGATAATCCGCGCATTTATGACTGATGTTTCCCCAGGAAAGCCATCAGCCGATGAATCGTCTTGTGGACGGTTGCACCTTGGGCGCGAATCCTATTCAACAATGCAAATAAGGTGCAACCAGTTTCGGCCGATTAAGTTGCACCCAGTCGGAAATTTATTTTAGAGGACAGTTTTTGCTCCTTTTCGGAGCAAGAAACTCAACGGACTGGGACAAAAAGCACCAAGCAGGAGCGGCCGGCACTTGCTTGAATTTACTTCCTGACGAACTGCCGTTAATTCAGGCAAAAAAAGGGTTGCACCCGGTTGCACCTCTTTCAGCTCGCGGCTAATCTTGCCGCCAGCTGATGCCACGCAGTCGTGGCAAACATGAGGATAAAAATATGGCTACCACCACCCTTGGGGTCAAACTCGACGACCCAACCCGCGAGCGCCTCAAAGCCGCCGCGACCTCGATTGATCGCACGCCACACTGGCTGATCAAGCAGGCGATTTTCAATTACCTGGAAAAACTCGAGGGTGGTGCAACCCTGACCGAGCTCAACGGTTTGACCCGCGTCGATGCGGACGACAGTGCCGAGGTGCAGGTCGACCACGCGCACCAGTGCTTCCTCGAGTTCGCTGAAAGCATCCTCCCGCAATCGGTGCTGCGCGCTTCCATTACCGCCGCCTACCGTCGCCCGGAACCCGAAGTGGTGCCAATGCTGATCGAGCAGGCGCGCCTGCCGGCAACGATGGCCGAAGCCACCAACAAACTGGCTGCCTCGATTGCCGAAAAACTGCGCAATCAGAAGAGCGCCGGTGGCCGTGCCGGCATCGTTCAGGGCCTGCTGCAGGAGTTTTCCCTGTCGTCCCAGGAAGGCGTGGCGCTCATGTGCCTGGCCGAAGCCCTGCTGCGGATTCCGGATAAAGGCACCCGCGACGCACTGATCCGCGACAAGATTAGCACCGGCAACTGGCAACCGCATCTGGGCAACAGCCCTTCGCTGTTCGTCAACGCCGCCACCTGGGGCCTGCTGCTGACCGGCAAACTGGTCTCCACCCACAACGAAGCCGGCCTGACTTCGTCCCTGAGCCGCATCATCGGCAAGAGCGGCGAGCCGATGATCCGCAAGGGCGTCGACATGGCCATGCGCCTGATGGGCGAGCAGTTCGTCACCGGCGAAACCATCGCCGAAGCCCTGGCCAACGCCAGTAAGTTCGAAAGCAAGGGCTTCCGCTATTCCTACGACATGCTCGGTGAAGCCGCACTGACCGAACATGACGCGCAGAAATACCTCGCGTCCTACGAGCAAGCCATCCACTCGATCGGCAAGGCTTCCCACGGCCGTGGCATTTATGAAGGCCCAGGCATTTCCATCAAGCTGTCGGCCCTGCACCCACGCTACAGCCGCGCCCAATACGAGCGCGTGATGGACGAGCTGTACCCGCGCCTGCTGTCGCTGACCCTGCTGGCCAAGCAATACGACATCGGCCTGAACATCGATGCCGAAGAAGCCGACCGCCTGGAGCTGTCGCTGGATCTGCTCGAGCGACTGTGCTTCGAGCCGCAACTGACCGGCTGGAACGGTATCGGTTTCGTCATCCAGGCTTACCAAAAGCGCTGCCCTTACGTGATCGACTACGTGATCGACCTGGCTCGTCGCAGCCGTCATCGCCTGATGATCCGCCTGGTGAAAGGCGCGTACTGGGACAGCGAAATCAAGCGCGCCCAGGTTGAAGGCCTGGAAGGCTATCCGGTCTACACCCGCAAGGTGTACACCGACGTTTCCTACATTGCTTGCGCACGCAAACTGCTGTCGGTGCCGGAAGTCATCTACCCGCAGTTCGCCACGCACAACGCCCACACTCTGTCGGCCATCTATCACATCGCCGGTCAGAACTATTACCCAGGGCAGTACGAGTTCCAGTGCCTGCACGGCATGGGTGAACCACTGTACGAACAGGTTGTAGGCAAAGTTTCCGAGGGCAAACTGAACCGTCCGTGCCGCGTGTACGCACCGGTCGGCACCCACGAAACCCTGCTGGCTTACCTGGTACGTCGCCTGCTGGAAAACGGCGCGAACACCTCGTTCGTCAACCGCATCGCCGACCAGTCGATTTCCATCCAGGAACTGGTGGCCGATCCGGTCGCCAGCATTGAACAGATGGCGACCGTGGAAGGTGGTTTCGGCCTGCCGCACCCGCGCATCCCGTTGCCGCGTGACCTGTACGGTTCCGAGCGCGCTAACTCCAGCGGCATCGACATGGCCAACGAACATCGCCTGGCGTCGCTGTCCTGCGCCCTGCTCGCGACCGCGCACAACAACTGGAAAGCCGCGCCGATGCTCGGTTGCGCCTCCAGCAGCGAAACCCCAGCACCGGTACTGAACCCGTCGGACCTGCGTGACGTAGTCGGCCATGTCCAGGAAGCCACGGTCGAAGACGTCGACAATGCGATCCAGTGCGCCCTCAACGCCGCACCGATCTGGCAAGCCACGCCACCGGCCGAACGCGCAGCGATCCTGGAACGCGCTGCCGATCTGATGGAGGCCGATATCCAGCCGCTGATGGGCCTGTTGGCCCGCGAAGCCGGCAAGACTTTTGCCAACGCCATCGCCGAAGTGCGCGAAGCCGTGGACTTCCTGCGCTACTACGCGGTGCAGGCGCGCAACGACTTCAGCAACGACGCCCACCGCCCACTGGGCCCGGTGGTGTGCATTAGCCCGTGGAACTTCCCGCTGGCAATTTTCAGCGGCCAGGTGGCTGCTGCCCTGGCCGCCGGTAACCCAGTGCTGGCCAAACCTGCTGAGCAAACCCCGCTGGTGGCTGCCCAGGCGGTGCGCCTGATGCTGGAAGCCGGGATTCCCGAAGGCGTGTTGCAACTGCTGCCGGGCCGTGGCGAAACCGTCGGTGCCGGCCTGGTCGGCGACGATCGGGTCAAAGGCGTGATGTTCACCGGTTCCACCGAAGTGGCTCGCTTGCTGCAACGCAACATTGCCGGGCGCCTGGACAGCCAGGGTCGTCCAATCCCGCTGATCGCCGAAACCGGCGGCCAGAACGCGATGATCGTCGACTCTTCGGCACTGACCGAACAAGTCGTCATCGACGTGGTGTCCTCGGCCTTCGACAGCGCCGGCCAGCGGTGCTCGGCCTTGCGCGTGCTGTGTCTGCAGGAAGATTCCGCCGACCGTGTCATCGAAATGCTCAAGGGCGCCATGGCCGAATCGCGCCTGGGCAACCCGGAACGCCTAAACGTGGACATCGGCCCGGTGATCGACGCCGAAGCCAAGGCCGGTATCGAGAAGCACATCCAGGGCATGCGCGACAAAGGCCGCAGCGTGTACCAAGTGGCTATCGCCGACGCCGAAGAAGTCAAACGCGGCACCTTCGTCATGCCGACCCTGATCGAGCTGGAAAGCTTCGATGAGCTGCAACGCGAGATCTTCGGCCCGGTACTGCACGTGGTTCGTTACAAGCGCAAAGATATCGACCAGTTGATCGCGCAGATCAACGCATCTGGCTACGGCCTGACCCTGGGCGTGCACACTCGCATCGACGAGACCATCGCCAAGGTGATCGACAACGTCAATGCCGGTAACGTCTACGTTAACCGCAACATCGTGGGTGCCGTGGTCGGCGTCCAGCCGTTCGGTGGCGAAGGCCTGTCGGGCACTGGCCCTAAAGCCGGTGGTCCGCTGTACCTGTATCGCCTGCTGTCGACTCGCCCAAGCGACGCGATCGAGCAATCCTTTGCCCGTGCCGACGCCGAGACCGCACCGGATACCCGTCTGCGTGACGCCATGAGCAAGCCGCTGACGGCCCTGAAAACCTGGGCTGAAAGCCACAAGCTCAATGACCTGAGCGCCCTGTGCGCGCAGTTCGCCAAGCAATCGCAAAGCGGTATCACCCGCACCTTGGCCGGCCCGACCGGCGAGCGCAACAGCTACGCGATCCTACCCCGCGAGCACGTGCTGTGCCTGGCAGAAGTCGAAGCCGACCTGCTGACACAACTGGCGGCGGTATTGGCTGTAGGTGGTTCGGCTGTCTGGCCGGAAACCGAGCTGAGCAAGAAGCTGTTCGCACGCCTGCCGAAGGATATTCAGGCACGCATCAACCTGATTTCCGACTGGAACAAGGATGAGGTGGTGTTTGATGCCGTCCTGCACCACGGCCATTCCGACCAGTTGCAAGCGGTCTGCCAGCAAGTAGCCAAGCGCGCCGGCGCGATTGTCGGCGTCCAGGGTCTCTCGCAAGGCGAAACCAACATTGCGCTGGAGCGCCTGGTGATCGAACGCGCGTTGAGCGTTAACACCGCTGCGGCGGGTGGTAATGCGAGCTTGATGACGATCGGCTAAATTCGCCGAACGTCAGAGACTACAAAGTGGGCGCCCTCATCGGCGCCCATTTTTTTGCCTGCGCCGCTAGACCGCAAATATGCACTCGCTCTGTCGGAGCTGGCTTGCCAGCGAAGAACGATAACGCGGTCAATCTGAAACAACGTGTTGTCGCGTTCGCTGGCCAGCTCCTACAGGTTGGTGTTTGGCGGCTCTATCACGCTCATCAATCATCCTGTTAATCGTTTATTCCCCATCCTAGACTCGGCCCATCCCAATAAAAGGTAGGCCGCCATGTCCGAGACGTTGCTCAGTTCCCGCAATCTGGCTTTCGAGCTGTACGAAGTCCTCGATGCCGAGGGTCTGACCCAGCGTGAGCGTTTCGCCGAGCACAGCCGCGAAACCTTCGATGCCGCCATCGGCACCGCCCGTACCATCGCCGAAAAATTCTTTGCCCCGCACAACCGCAAGGGCGACGAAAACGAGCCGCGCTATGAAGACGGCAAGGCGATCCTGATTCCGGAAGTCAAACCCGCCGTCGACGCGTTCCTCGAAGCCGGCTTCCTCAATGCCGCACGCAGTTTCGAGGCTGGAGGCATGCAGTTACCCACCTTACTGTCGCAAGCCTGTTTCGCTCACTTCCAATCGGCCAACGCAGCGTCCACTTCCTATCCGTTCCTGACCATGGGCGCGGCCAACCTGATCGAAAGCTTCGGCACCGATGAGCAGAAACAGCGCTTCCTACAGCCGATGATCGACGGCCGCTTCTTCGGCACCATGGCCCTGACCGAACCCCACGCTGGCTCGTCGCTGTCGGATATTCGTACCCGCGCCGAACCGGCGGCCGACGGCAGTTATCGAATCAAGGGCAACAAGATTTTCATCTCCGGTGGCGACCACCCGCTGTCGGAAAACATCGTGCACATGGTCCTGGCCAAACTGCCCGACGCGCCGCCCGGGGTGAAGGGCATTTCGCTGTTTATCGTCCCCAAGTTCCTGGTCAACGACGACGGCAGCCTGGGCCAGCGCAATGACGTGCTGCTGGCCGGGCTGTTCCACAAGATGGGCTGGCGCGGGACCACTTCCACCGCGCTGAATTTCGGCGATAACGGGAATTGCGTCGGCTATCTGGTGGGCAAACCACACCAGGGTCTGAGCTGCATGTTCCAGATGATGAACGAAGCGCGCATTGGTGTCGGCATGGGCGCGGTGATGCTCGGCTACGCCGGCTATCTCTATTCGCTGGAATACGCCCGGGAACGTCCGCAGGGCCGCCTGCCGGACAGCAAGGATCCAACCACTGCACCGGTGTCGATCGTCCAGCATGCCGACGTCAAGCGCA
The DNA here is from genome assembly GCF_019212185.1 of Pseudomonas fluorescens. NCBI lineage: Bacteria > Pseudomonadati > Pseudomonadota > Gammaproteobacteria > Pseudomonadales > Pseudomonadaceae > Pseudomonas > Pseudomonas fluorescens. The sequence continues at coordinate 654,924 of NZ_CP078138.1, read as the reverse complement.
TGCTGCTGACCCAGAAAGCCTACGTGGAAGGCGCCTTCGACCTCGGCCTTTACGCGGCCCGGCTGTTCGATGACACCACCACCCTTGAGACCGAAGCCGAACGCAAACAGGCCCATGAACTGCTCGATCTGCTGACCCCGATCGTCAAATCCTGGCCGTCGGAGTTTTGCCTGAAGGCCAACGAACTGGCGATCCAGATCCTCGGCGGTCACGGCTATACCCGCGAATACCCGGTGGAGCAGTATTACCGTGACAACCGCCTGAACCCGATCCACGAAGGCACCCATGGCATTCAGTCGCTGGACCTGCTGGGACGCAAACTGGCGCAGAACGGCGGTGCAGGCCTGAAGCAATTGATCCGTCTGATCGCCGCCACCGGCGCGCGGGCCCAGGCATTCGAGTCACTGAATGCACTGCGTGAGCCGCTGGAAACACTGGTGGCGCGCGTGCAAACGGTGACCATCGGCCTGCTGACCGATCTCGGGCAAGGCAAGGTCAACAGCAGCCTGGCCAACTCGGCGCTGTACCTCAAAGTATTTGGTCATACGGTGATCGGCTGGCGCTGGCTGGAGCAAGCGATTCGTGCCGAGGAAGGGCTGGCCAAGGGCAATGCAGCGGATGTGGCTTTCTATAAAGGCAAGTTGCAGGCGGCGCGGTACTTCCTGACCTGGGAGGTGCCGGGCTGCCAGCATGAGTTGGCCATTCTTGAAGCTCGGGATGATGTTTGCCTGGGGATGCAGGATGAGTGGTTCTGATTCAAGCCTTGCGCTGTCGCTGACATCCATTAACTGCGAGTGGATGTCAGCACAGTCAACGCATTTATCAGCTCAGACGAAACCCACCCATCTGCCGCGCCAGATCATCCGCCAAGCGCTGCAACGTCTGACAATCCTCACGACAAGCCCGCACCTCCCCTGCCGTCGCCCGCGCCAGATCGGAAATACCCTGCACGTTGCGGTTGATTTCCTCGGTCACCGCCGACTGCTCTTCCGTCGCCGTCGCGACCTGGTGATTCATGTCGCTGATGCGCTCTACCTGCCCGGTAATAGCGGTCAACGAGGCGCCCGTGCGCTGGCTCGATTCAACTCCGGTACCCGTTGCTGCCTGGCCGCTATGCATGGATGACACAGCGTTGTGCGCCCCCTGCTTGAGGCTGCCGATCATCTGCTGAATCTCATCGGTGGACGACTGGGTACGCCGCGCCAACGTCCGCACCTCGTCGGCGACCACGGCAAATCCGCGCCCCATATCGCCGGCCCGCGCCGCTTCAATGGCTGCGTTGAGCGCCAGCAGATTAGTCTGCTCGGAAATTCCGCGGATCACTGCCAATACCTGATCGATCGACGCCACCTGGTCCGCCAACTCAGCCACGGCACCGGCAGCGACGCCGATTTCATCGGACATGCTTTCAATATGGCGAATCGAGCCACCCACCACTTCCCGCGCCTGCATGGCTTCATCTCGCGCACTTTGCGAAGCGACTGCCGCGTTTCCGGCGTTTTGCGCAATTTCCTGCACCGTCAGGCCCATTTCATGAACGGCGGTGGCGACCATGTCGGTCATTTCCTGCTGACGTCCGGAGCGCTCGGCAGTGTTCTCGACGACGGTCGCCACCTGCCCGACCGCCATCCGTAAGCGATCGCTGGTGGCCAGTACTTCGCCGATCATATCTCGCTGACTATCGAGGAACCGGTTGAAGCCACGGGCCAGATCACCCAACTCATCGGCACGACTGGCATCCAGCCGATGGGTCAAATCGCCACCACCGCTACCGATAGCGACCAGCGCAGTTGTTACCTGACGAATCGGCCGCACCAAACCACGGGCCAGCAGCACCACCAGCAACAGGCAAACCAATGCCACCGCCAGACCGATACCGCTGCTCATCCACATGGCACGTCGGGCTTCGGCGTAGATCTGCGACTGCGGCACTTCGGCCACCAGACTCCATCCAAGCCCCCGCAGCGGCATGCTCAATGCCAGATAATCCTCGCCCTCTCGGGTAAAGCTGCGACTCGTGGCGGTTTTTTGACCCATGATGGCCTGCGCCGCCGACTCGCCGATTTGCTCGGTCAAGGTGCGTTTGCCGCTGAATTGCGCCTCAGGATGGACCTGGATCAGCCCGTCGGAACGCACGAGATAGACCTTGCCGCGCTCACCGAAGCTGAAGTCGTGAATCAGCTGCGACAACTCCTTCACGCTCAGCCCCAGCCCGGCAACGCCCACCACCTTGCCGGCCTGCTCGACCTTGATATCGATGAACAGCGCCAATTCTCCGGTGGCGGTGTCATTGTCGATATTGAGGGTGCGCGATTGATCGCTGTCCAGGAACGAGAAGAACCAGGCATCGCTGGGCTTGGAGCGACTGAGGGTGCGGTCCAGGCCTTTTTCAGTGATGTAATGATGAGAAGCACCGCCGATGATCAGAGCGGTGAAAGCCTTGTGTTCGGCGCGGATGCCTTCCAGATATTGCGTATAAGCAGGAATTTGCGCGCTGTCTTCACCGGTCGCCAACCAGTCGCGCAGCATGCTGTTGCTGGCGATATCTTTGGCGGCGGTGAGCGGTTGGCCGAGGATGCGTTCGATGTCGTTGCGCATCGCCTCGATGCTCGAGGGCAGCGCCTGCTCGACCAGATAGCTCTGGGCAAGGCGGTTGACCACCAGGGTATAAATGCCAACCACGATCAGCATGCTCACGAGCAGGGCGGTGCCCATGCTCAGGATCAACTGCCATTGAATACTGCGTCGCCAGAACTGCATGAGGCACCCCCAAAGAGTAAGAGGCGGAACACATTGCAACTGCCGTGCCGATTGTATACAACCGTATCGACAATTTACTCTTTGGTTGTGCTCATATCGATCAGGCCTGGCTGATCGTCTTGGCAATCACCTCAACCGTGGCGCTGACTTGCTCTTGATAACGGTCGAGTTCCTGCTGGTGGCGCTTTTGCATTTCCAGTTGCTTGGAGCACAGATTCATTGCGGCCAGCACCAGCAGTTTGTCGCCGATCAGGGTCGGGTAGCGCTTTTTGGTCTCGGCCAGCGCCGCTTTCAACATCAGCGCGGCGTCCAGCAGGGTCTGCTCTTCACCGGCCGGCGCCTTGATCGAATAGTCCTCCCCGAGAATCGAGACGACTTTCACCCCATCGACACCGTGGTTCATGCGCTGACAGGACCCGAGCTCACACGCTCAACCAGGGCCTGAATGCGCGCGACGGTCGCGCCTTGTTTCTCTTCCTGTTCCATCAGGCTCAGTTGCAGGCTTTCGTTTTCGTCCTTGGCCTGAGCCAGTTCGGCACTCAGGGAAGTGTTTTTGCCGAGCAGTTCCTGGTTCTGTTGCACCAGTTCGCTGACCAGTTGTTCCAATTGGCTGAGGGTTGTTTCCAACATTTTGATTTTCCGGGCATTTTCAAAGGGCGCGTAAGATAAAGAAAAGTCACCACAGGCGCCAGGGTTATTCAGGCGTAGAGCCTGGAATTGTCTGACAGCGACTTTCTCGCGAGTTTTAAAGACTGTGAATGGTCATTCTGGTTCCCGCCCTTCGTCATATCGCCAAGCGACACACTCATTGCGCGGGCGTGCCGGGAGTTAAGTTTTTGCTCTGCAAAAGCTTTTTGACAGCATCACATTTCAACAGGTTAGAATCGCTGGCACGCACGCTGCATAGGCAGTTGGCGCCCGTCTTTTCCTGCTTTGCGGAGTACTGCCTTTGAATGCGACGACCATCAACAGCCTGTTCTTGATCGGCGCGTTGCTGGTAGGTGCGAGCATTCTGGTGAGTTCTCTTTCCTCGCGCCTGGGGATCCCGATTCTGGTGATCATCCTGGCAGTGGGCATGGCCGCCGGCGTCGACGGCGGCGGCATCATCTTCAACAACTACCCCACTGCTTACCTGGTCGGCAACCTGGCCCTGGCTGTGATCCTGCTCGACGGCGGCCTGCGCACGAGGGTATCGAGCTTTCGCGTGGCGCTGTGGCCGGCGTTGTCGCTAGCCACGGTCGGGGTACTGATCACCACCGGCTTGACTGGCATGGCTGCTGCCTGGCTGTTCGACCTGAACCTGATCCAGGGCCTGTTGATCGGCGCGATTGTCGGCTCGACCGATGCCGCGGCGGTGTTCTCCCTACTCGGTGGCAAAGGCCTGAACGAGCGGGTGACCGCCACCCTGGAAATCGAGTCTGGCAGCAACGACCCAATGGCGGTGTTCCTCACGGTCACCCTGATCGACATGCTCGCCAGCGGCCAGACCGGCCTGCACTGGAGCCTGCTGACTCATCTTCTGCGCGAATTCGGTATCGGCGGACTGATTGGCCTGGGCGGTGGCTGGTTGATGCTGCAGATGGTCAATCGCATCAACCTGGCCACCGGCCTGTACCCGATCCTGGTGATCGCCGGCGGTCTCGTCGTCTTCGCCCTGACCAACGCCCTGCACGGCAGCGGCTTCCTCGCGGTCTATCTGTGCGGCCTGGTGATCGGTAACCGCCCGGTGCGCAGCCGCCACGGTATTTTGCATATGCTCGACGGCATGGCATGGCTGGCACAGATCGGCATGTTCCTGGTCCTCGGCCTGCTGGTCACCCCCCACGATTTGCTGCCCATCGCTGCGCCCGCCCTCGGCTTGGCCCTGTGGATGATCCTGTTTGCCCGCCCACTCTCGGTGATCGTAGGACTGCTGCCATTCAAAGCCTTCCATGGCCGGGAAAAGGTGTTCATTTCGTGGGTCGGCCTACGTGGCGCGGTACCGATCATTCTGGCGGTGTTCCCGTTGATGGCCGGGCTGCCCAACGCCCAGCTGTATTTCAACCTGGCATTCTTCATCGTCCTGGTCTCATTGCTCGTGCAGGGCACCAGCCTGCCGTGGGTCGCCAAGCTGTTGAAGGTCACGGTACCTCCCGAGCCTGCACCGATTTCCCGCGCCGCCCTTGAAGTTCACGTGACCAGCGAATGGGAGCTGTTCGTTTATCGCCTCGGTGCTGAAAAATGGTGCATCGGTGCGGCACTGCGCGAGCTGAAAATGCCCGAGGGCACACGTATCGCAGCGCTGTTTCGCGGTCAGCAACTGCTCCATCCGTCGGGTAGTACGGTGCTGGAAGCCGATGATTTGCTTTGCGTTATCGGCCATGAACACAACCTTGCGGCCCTCGGAAAACTCTTCAGCCAGGCCCCCCAACGGGGCCTCGATTTGCGCTTCTTCGGCGACTTCGTGCTCGAAGGCGACGCCCAGCTGGGCGCGGTTTCCGCGCTGTACGGGCTGCAGCTCGAAGGGGTCGATCCGGACATGCCGCTGGGTCGCTTCATCACCCAGAAAGTCGGCGGTGCTCCGGTAGTCGGCGACCAGGTGGAATGGAACAACACCATCTGGACGGTGGCGGTCATGGAGGGGAACAAGATTGCCAAAGTGGGCGTCAGATTCCCCGAAGGAAGTCGCCCGGGCCCCGGGTTGTTCCTCTAAACTCTTTTTTCGCCCTGCTTTTGATCGGTCACTATGCCAACCCTGCGTACATTTCTAGCGATAGCCCTGCTGGGGCTGAGTCTCTCCATTGGCACCCTGCAAGCGGCCGAACCACCGTCCGCCGAAAGCGTCCAGAAGAGCCTGGACAATATTGCCGCGCGCAAACTGCCCGAGGCTGACCAGAAAGCCCTGCAGACCGTGCTGCAACAGACCCTGACCCAGCTGTCGAACAAGAACGATTATGAAAAACGCCTGAGCGACCTCAAGCAACAGCTGAGCACTGCCCCCAAGCAGAACCTCGAGAATCAGCGCGAGCTGGAGCGCCTCACCGCGACCAAAGTGGTGCCGGTGGCACAGCGCTACGCCAACCTGACGGTGCCGCAACTGGAGCAGATGCTCACCGATCGCAGCACCCAACAAAGTGATCTGCAAAAAGCCTTGGCCGACGCCAACAGCCTGATCATCACCGCGCAAACCCGTCCCGAGCGCGCCCAGGCCGAAATCGCCAGCAGCCAGTCGCGCATCCTGCAGATCAACAACATCCTCAAGGCCGGTAAAGACGGCGGCAAGACCCTCTCCGCCGAACAGCGCGACCAGCTCAGTGCCGAACTCGCCGCCCTCAACGCGTTGATCCCTCTGCGCCGCCAGGAACTGGCCGGCAATAGCCAACTGCAAGACCTGGGCAACAGCCAGCACGACCTGCTGATCGAGCGGACTGCGCGCATGGAGCAGGAAATCCAGGACCTGCAGACCCTGATCAACCAGAAGCGCCTGGCGCAATCCCAGGAGACGGTCACCCAGCAGTCGATCGAAGCGCAGAAGTCCGGCGGCAGCAGTTTGCTGGCCACCGAAAGCGCCGCCAACCTGAAGCTGTCCGATTACCTGCTCAAGAGCACCGACCGCCTCAATGAGTTGACCCAGCAGAACCTGCAGACCAAGCAGCAGCTCGACATCGTGACCCAGAGCGACGCGGCCCTGGACGAACAGATCAGCGTGCTCAAGGGCAGCCTGCTGCTGTCGAAGATCCTCTACAAACAGAAGCAGGCCCTGCCACGCCTGCGGGTGGACCGCGACCTCGCCGACCAGATTGCCGACATCCGCCTGTATCAGTTCGAAGTCAATCAACAGCGCGAACTGATCAGCAATCCCACCGCCTATGTGGATAACTTGCTGGCCTCCCAGCCTCCCGACCAGGTCACCCCACAGCTGCGCAAGAACCTGCTGGATCTGGCATTCACCCGCGCCGATCTGCTGGAGCGCTTGAACCGCGAGCTGAGCGCGTTGCTCAACGAATCCATCACCCTGCAACTGAACCAGAAACAACTGCTGACCACGGCGTCGAATCTGCGAGCGACGTTGGATGAGCAGATGTTCTGGATTCCCAGCAACAAGCCGCTGGATCCGGAATGGATGCGGGGCGTGCCGTCGCGCCTGGCAAAACAGATCGATACCTTGCCGTGGATCTCCAGCCTCAGCGAACTCAGTGACGGCCTGATCCAGCGCCCGCTGCTGTTTACCCCGCTGGCCTTGCTGATCGGCTTCCTGCTGTGGCGCCGCAAATACCTGTATGCACGACTGAACAAGGTCCACCAGGACATCGGGCACTTCAAGCGTGACAGCCAATGGCACACCCCGCAGGCGATCCTGATCAACGTGCTGTTGGCAATGCCGGTCGCCCTGGCGCTGGCGCTGTGCGGCTACGCCTTGCAGTTCGACGCCCGTGGGCAGAACGCCAACCTCGGTGCCGCGCTGTTGCAGATATCCCAGGCCTGGCTGGTGTTCTACACCGCCTACCGGATCCTCGCGCCGGGCGGCGTGGCCGAATTGCACTTCCGCTGGGAACGTGCGCAGGTCGAATTCCTGCGCCGCTGGATCCGTCGCCTGGGCATCGTGGTGTTTGCCCTGGTGTCGGTGGTTTCGGTGGCGGAATTGCAACCGGCGGCGCTGGCCGACGACGTACTGGGCATCGCCGTGGTCCTGACCTGCTATGCGCTGATGGCCTGGCTGCTCAGCCGCCTGTTGCTCAACAGCCCGGCCCATAACAATGCTTCGCTATTCCGCAAGGCAGTCGGAGTGCTGTTCACCGCCCTGCCCGTGGCCCTGTTCATCGCCGTATGCTTCGGCTACTTCTATACCGCACTGAAACTCAGCGATCGCCTGATCAACACCCTTTATCTGTTGATGTTCTGGCTGGTGATCGAGGCCACTTTCGTCCGCGGCCTGGCCGTTGCGGCACGGCGCCTGGCCTACCAGCGCGCACTGGCCAAGCGCCTGGCGGCCAAGGAAGCCGGCGACGGCGAAGCGGTGGTCGAAGAGCCGACCCTGGACATCGAAAAGGTCAACGAGCAATCCCTGCGCCTGATCCGCCTGGCCCTGCTGGGTGGTTTCATCGCCGCGCTGTACTGGGTCTGGGCCGACCTGATCACCGTGTTCTCGTATCTGGACAACGTCACGCTGTACGAATACACCAGCGGCACCGGCGCCAACATGAGCATGGTGCCGATCAGTATCGGCGACATGCTTGGCGCGCTGATCATTATCGGCATCACCCTGGCGTTGGCGCGCAACCTGCCCGGACTGCTGGAAGTACTGGTGTTGTCCAAGCTCGACCTGGCCCAGGGTAGCGCCTACGCCACCACCACCCTGCTGACCTACGTGATCGCCGGCGTCGGCTTTGTCTCGACCCTGTCCACCCTTGGCGTCAGCTGGGACAAGCTGCAATGGCTGGTAGCAGCGCTGTCGGTCGGCCTGGGTTTCGGCATGCAGGAGATCTTCGCCAACTTCATCTCCGGGATCATGATCCTGTTCGAGCGCCCGGTGCGGATCGGCGACACCATCACCATCGGCAACCTGTCAGGGACGGTGAGCAAGATCCGCATCCGCGCCACCACCATCACCGACTTCGACCGCAAGGACATCATCGTCCCGAACAAGACGTTCATCACCGGGCAACTGATCAACTGGTCGCTGACCGACACCGTCACCCGGGTAACCCTGAAACTCGGCGTGGACTACGGCTCCGACCTCGACCTGGTCAAGGAACTGCTGCTCAAGGCCGCTCGTGAAAACCCGCGCGTGTTGAAAGAGCCCGAGCCCCATGTGTACTTCCTGAACTTCGGCGAAAGTACCCTGGACCACGAACTGCGGGTGCATGTGCGCGACCTTGGCGACCGTAACCCGGTGCTCGACGAAATCAACCGTTTCATCAACCGCGAGTTCAAGAAGCAGCACATCAACATTTCGTTCCGGCAGATGGAGGTCTACCTGAAGAACCTGCATGGCCAGGAATACAAAATGGTGCCGATTGAGCCTGAAGCGAAAACCATCGTTCCGGCGAACGGCGCGCCGACCGAGCAAAAGCCGCCTGCCCCCAAACTCGACTAACGACGCAATCCCCAGCAGAATGCTCGGACATTCTGCTGGAGATGGCCGTTGAAAGCCCTCGACGAACTGACCTTCGATAACCGCTTCGCCCGCTTGGGCGACGCGTTCTCAACCCACGTCCTGCCCGAGCCCATCAGCGAACCACGCTTGGTGGTGGCCAGCCCTGCCGCCATGGCGCTGCTCGACCTCGACCCGGCAGTGGCCGAGAGCCCGTTATTTGCCGAATTGTTCGGCGGCCACAAACTGTGGGCCGAGGCCGAGCCACGGGCGATGGTGTACTCGGGGCACCAGTTCGGCTCCTACAATCCGCAACTGGGTGACGGACGCGGGCTGCTGCTCGGTGAGGTCTACAACCAGGCAGGGGAACATTGGGATTTGCACCTCAAGGGTGCCGGGCAGACGCCCTACTCGCGCATGGGCGATGGTCGTGCGGTGCTACGCTCGTCGATTCGCGAATTTCTCGCCTCCGAGGCGCTGCATGCATTGGGCATCCCGACCACCCGCGCGTTGTGCGTGATCGGCTCGGATACCCCGGTGTGGCGCGAAAAGCAGGAAAGAGCGGCAATGGTCCTGCGCCTGGCACCCAGCCACATCCGCTTCGGTCATTTCGAGTATTTCTACTACACGAAGCGGCCGGAGCAGCAGAAGGCCCTCGGTGAGCACGTCCTGGCCATGCACTTCCCCGAGTTCCGGGAGCAACCAGAACCTTATCTGGCGATGTTCCGCGAAATCGTTGAACGTAACGCCGAGCTGATCGCCAAATGGCAAGCCTATGGTTTCTGTCATGGGGTGATGAACACCGACAATATGTCGATTCTCGGCATCACCTTCGATTTCGGCCCGTTCGCCTTTCTTGATGACTTCGACGCCAACTTCATCTGCAACCACTCCGATGACAGGGGTCGCTATTCGTTCAGCAATCAGGTACCGATCGGCCAGTGGAACCTCAGCGCCCTTGCTCAAGCCTTGACGCCCTTCATCAGCGTCGAAGCGCTGCGTGAAACCCTCGGCCTGTATCTGCCGCTGTTCCAGGTTCACTATCTGGACCTGATGCGCCGTCGGCTGGGTCTGACCACGGGCGAAGACAACGATCAGGCGCTGGTCGAGCAACTGTTGCAGTTGATGCAGAGTAGCGGCGTCGACTACAACCTGTTCTTCCGCCACTTGGGCGAGCATAGCGCCGAGTCGGCCGTCGCCCGCCTGCGGGATGACTTCGTCGATATCAAGGGTTTCGATGCCTGGGCCGAACGCTACTGCGCCCGCGTGTCCCGCGATGGCAACGATGACCAGAGCGAACGCCGCCAGCGCATGCACGCGGTCAACCCGCTGTACATCTTGCGCAACTACCTTGCGCAGGAGGCCATCGACGCGGCCGAAGCCGGTGATTACTCGGTCGTCCGGCGCCTGCACGAGGTATTGAGCGAGCCGTTCAATGAACAACCCGGCATGGCCCACTTCGCGGAACGGCCACCGGAATGGGGCAAGCATCTGGAAATCAGTTGCTCGTCGTAAAACCCGTCAGATAAAGGTGTCCACCGACACCCCGAAGCGCTCGGCCAGCCAGCGGACCTGCCTCAGGTTGAGCTGGCGCTTGCCGCTGAGTATTTCCGAGACCACCGACTGCGCGCCGACGCCAGGCAGCTCGCTTTGGCTCAGGCCATGCTCGCGCATCATGTAGCGCAAGGCATCCACTCCACTGGCCAGCGGCATTGGCCGGTGTTGCTGGTCGTAAGCTTCGATCCAGTCGCTGAGGATGTCCACCAGGCTCATCAGCGGGCTGGTTTCATCCTCTCCCACCAGCTCCAGCAGCTCATCGAGGGCGGTCACCAGCACATCGTAATCCGCTTCATTCTTCGGTTTGCGCAGCAGTGGCGCGATGAAGTGCCAGTGCTCCGCAGCTTGCTTGATCAGAACGCTCATCGACGCTCCTCCTTCCATTTTCCCTTGTCATATTCACAGTGATCCAACACCTGCTTGATATACAACCGCTGTGCCTTGAAGTGCACCACGTCTATCAGACGCAGCTTGTTCCCGCCGATATCGAACACATGCAGTGAGCCCACTCTGTCCGTTGCCGGAAACATCGCCTTCAATTGCGCGAAATCCCGAGGATTGTTGCGCTTGACCAGGCGGTACCACTGATCCAGTGCAGTCGCGGACTGAGGCCACTGCGCCTTCGCTTCCCAAATACGCTTCTCGGTAATCACATGCATGCAATCTCCCTATCGCACTTTGCTATGTCGCAGTTAATCACAATCCACATATATCGCAATATGCGATTGTGCAAGGCTGACCAACGGTGTGGCTTGGACTCTCACCAGCCTAGGCACTGACCGCAGCGACACTTGATTGAAATTGTCAGGCGTTGTCTCCAGATAGGGGATATCCGCCTTTGATTGGACCCCTGCCATGACCGACCCACTGCTCATCCCCTGCCCGCACTGCAACGGCCTCAACCGCATTCCCGCTGAACGCCTGGGTGACCAACCCAAATGCGGGCGCTGCAAGGCCGAGGTGTTGTTGAACAAACCTTTCGATTTGAAGCAGAACGATTACGCCAGCCAGATCAAGGGCGATCTGCCGTTGCTGGTGGATGTGTGGGCGGACTGGTGCGGACCGTGCAAGTCGTTTGCGCCGATATTCGCGCAAGCGGCCGGGCAGTTGCAGGGGAAATGCCGGTTGGCCAAGCTCGACAGCGAGGCCAATCAGCAGTTGTCGGCGCAACTGGGCATCCGTTCAATCCCCAGCCTGATCCTGTTCAGAAATGGCCGCGAAGTGGCGCGCCAGAGCGGGGCGCTGCCATTACCTCAGTTGCTGGCCTGGTTACGCAGCCAGGGCATCTGATCCGCAGCGGCGAATCAGGAATGCTCGAGCAGATTGTGCAAGTCGACAAACTGCTGGGTCAGCTTGTGCCGAGGGTCCAGGTGGATCAACGGCATGTTGGCCTGGTGTGATTCGCGCATCCGCACCGAACTGCCCAGGTACACCGGCAACACCGGTAAACCTTCGGCAATCAACTCGTCGAGCATTTGCTGAGGCAGACTGGCGCGGGCCTGGAACTGGTTGACCACAATCCCTTCCACCTGCAGGCCTTCGTTATGGTCCTCTTTCAACTCTTCGATTTCCGCCATCAGGCCATATAGCGCCTGGCGGGAAAAACTGTCGCAGTCAAAGGGGATCAGCACGCGATCGGCGGCGATCAACGCCGAAACCGCGTAAAAATTCAGGGCGGGCGGGGTATCGAGGTAGATCCGGTCGTAGTCTTCCGACAATTCTTCGAGCAGTTTGCGCAGCTTATTGATCTTGTGCTTAGCCTCGAGCTTGGGCTGCAGATCGGCAAGCTCCGCCGTAGCGGTAATCACATGCAGGTTATCGAACGGGGTTTCGTAAATATCCACCCTGTTTTTCTTGGAGAACGGCCCGGACGACAGGGTTTGCTTGAAAAAATCGGCAATGCCCATCGGGATGTCGTCGCCGGTCAGGCCCGTGAGGTATTGAGTGGAGTTGGCCTGGGCATCGAGATCCACCAGCAGGGTGCGATAGCCCTCGCTGGCACTGACCGCCGCCAGATTGCAGGCAATACTGGATTTGCCCACGCCACCTTTCTGATTGAACACCACGCGCCGCATTGCAAAACCTCCGTGTATCAAAGAATGATCGAGTGTAGTAGCCGACTGCACTGCTTAGCTACCTCGACGAGATACGGACTACAGGGTCAATTACATTCTTTGCAGAAAAATCAGTGATTTCGTCATTTCCCTCCGGATGTGCCGGGCAGATTTTGCCAGCGCAATGTGGATAATCGTCCATCCTCAGCGGTTTGAGAACGCTGATCATCCATTGAACAAAATGTAACCAACATTTGCTACACACCAACGGCACCGGGATAATGCGCGACACTCGGCCCTCGTGCCACGCAAGGTCAATCGCCAGTCGAAACGACTCACCGCGTCAAACAAGCCCGCAGGGGCGGGATGAATTTCACGTGATCACATTCAGCATCGCCCAATGGCGCGCCTGGGCCCCTGGGCTCGAAAGCGTGGACGACTGGCAGGCTTGGTGCCGACAACCGGTCAAGCTGGCGAGCAGCGATGCGGCGCCCGATGTGTCCTTTCTTCCTGCCATGCAACGTCGACGCCTGAGTCGCCTGGCGCGGATGGCGTTCAGCGTCGGCTGGCCGCTGGCGGAGGGCCTCGACGCGCTGCCCCTGGTGTTCGTTTCCCGCCACGGCGAAACCCCGCGCACTTTCGAGATTCTCAGCGACCTGGCCGCCGAGCAGCCCTTGTCACCCACGCAGTTCAGCCTCTCGGTGCATAACGCAATCATTGGCCTGTGGTCGATCATGCGTGGCGAAACCAGCGAAATGACCGCACTGGCCGCCGCAGGCGATGGGCTGGAGCACGGCATGCTCGAAGCGGTGGCGCTGCTGGACGAAGGCGCACCGGCTGTCTTGCTGGTGATCAGCGAAGACCAGCCGCCAGAAGCCTACTCGCCGTGGATCGACGACGTGCCCTTTCCCTATGCCGTTGGCCTGTTGATAACCCCCGGAAATGACTGGCAACTGACCCTGAACAGCTCACCCGATCCGTTGTCCAACGCCCACTGGCCGCACGCGCTGAATCTGCTGCAGACCCTGCTCGGCCAGCAGACTACCTGCCAACATGCCTGGAAAAATCGTGTATGGACCTGGCAACGCAACCCGTGACCGAGAAAAACCGCGACGCCTATTACTGGCGGCTGTTGGCGACTGCCGCGAGCTTTGCCCTGTTCGGACTGGGCGGTCTGTGCCTGCGCCTGGTGGTTTTCCCCGTGCTAGGGTGGCTGCCCGGTGACGCCCAGACGCACCGCCAACGGGCACGCCAGATTGTCAGCTGGCTGTTCTGGTGCTTTGTGCGCTTTATGGCCCGAACCGGCGTACTCACCTATGAAATCCAGGGCGCTGAGCGCCTGGGCCGTCCCGGACAAATGATCATCGCCAATCACCCGTCGCTGATCGACGTGGTGTTCCTCATCGGCCTGGTGCGACACGCCAACTGCGTGGTCAAGCAAAGCCTGTGGGACAATCCTTTCACCCGCACTCCGCTACGCTGCAGCGAGTACATCAGCAACGATGGCAGCATGGATATGCTCGATACGGCAGCCGAAGCCCTGAAAAGCGGGCAAACCCTGATCATTTTTCCCGAAGGCACCCGCACCCGGCCCGGCCAGCCGCCGGCGTTTCACCGCGGTGGCGCGGCCATCGCGCTGCGCGGTGCAAGCGTCCTGACCCCAGTAATCATCAAGGTCAACCCCAGCACGTTGACGAAAGCCGAGCCCTGGTACCGGATTCCCGTCCGCCGCGTGCACTTCAGCCTCCGCGTCGGCGCCGATATCGATCCGCAGGCCTTTGCCAGTGCAGGCTCTGCGCCGCAGGCCTCGCGCAAGCTCAATGACTATTTGCACCATTACTACATTAAGGAGCTCGCCACAGATGAGCGATCTGAACCGTGATTTGAAACAACTGATCATCGATGCCCTCGGCCTTGAAGACATGGCTGTCGAGGACATCAATGACCAAGACCCGCTGTTCGGCGAAGGACTCGGCCTGGACTCGGTGGATGCGCTGGAGCTGGGTCTGGCCATCCAGAAAAAGTACGGTATCAAGATCGATGCCGACGCCAAGGACACCCGCAATCATTTCAGCAACGTGGCGAGCCTTGCGGCGTTCGTCACAGCAAAACAGGCAGCTTGAGACCGGACCATGCAAACTCGTGACGATATTTTCAACACCCTTCGCGATGCCCTGGTCGAGCTCTTTGAACTGGACCCGGCGCGCGTGAGCCTGGAATCCAACCTGTATCAGGACCTGGAAATCGACAGCATCGATGCCGTCGACCTGATTGACCACATCAAGCGCCAGACCGGCAAGAAAATCGCCGCCGAAGAGTTCAAGTCGGTGCGTACCGTCGGCGATGTGGTCGAAGCGGTCTACCGCCTGGTTCAACCGGCCGCATGAGCCAATTGATCGGCCTTGGCCTGCTGCTCGCGGGCCTGCTGTACCCCTTTGCGGTGTATTACGGCATGGCACATTTCGCCCCGTGGCAGTTCGCCCTGCTGCTGGGCGGTCTGTGGCTGGCCAAGGCCCTGGCCGGTAAACGCCAGCCAGGCAGCCTGTGGATGGCCGGTGCGGTCATTGCCTTTTGCCTGTTGCTGGCACTGTTCGACAGCCCGGATCTGCTGCGCTGGTACCCGGTGCTGATCAGCGCGCTGATGCTCGGTCTGTTCGCCGCTAGTCTGAAATATGGTCCGCCAATGGTCGAACGCCTGGCCCGCCTGCGCGAGCCGCAGTTGCCGCCGCGAGCGGTTGTCTATACCCGCCAGGTCACTTGGGCCTGGTGCGTATTTTTCCTGGGCAACGGTTTGTGCGCGGCCGCGCTGACTCTCTGGGCGCCGCTGAGTTGGTGGACGCTGTATACCGGCCTGATTTCCTACGGATTGATCGGCCTGATGTTTGCCATTGAGTGGCTCATTCGACAACGGCTACGAGGCCAGCCATGAAGTGGATCAAACTTGAGCAATTGCTGCTCAAGATGCCAATGTCCCGAACCGTGACCACTAGTCCGGCGCTGGACCATACCCAGTTGTGCGAACAGGCCCTGAGCCTGGCTGCCCATCTGCAGGCCCAGGGCGTGCAGTGCATCGCCGTGCATCTGGAAGACGCCGCCGACCTGGCGATTGCCCTGCTTGGCGCCTGGCGGGCCGGGGTCGGCGTGCTGCTGCCCGCTGACCTGCAAGCGCAAACCCGTCAACGCTGGTCCAGCGACATCGATCTGTGGCTGACCGACCAACCCGGCGATGCCCACCTGACCGACTGCCAAGCCTCACCCCTGGCCCCCGCGCTACTGGACCTCGACCGTTGCCAGTTGAGCCTGTGCACCTCCGGCTCAACCGGCGAACCCAAGCGTATCGATAAATCCCTGCGCCAACTGGCCAACGAAGTCGAAGCCCTGGAGCTGCTGTGGGGCGCCGACCTGGGCGACGCCTGCCTGATCGGCAGCGTCGCCACGCAACACATCTACGGCCTGTTATTTCGGGTGTTGTGGCCCCTGTGCGCCGGACGCTCCTTCGTGCGTCGGCAACTGGCCTTCCCCGAAGACCTGCAACGCGCCAGCCTCGACCACCCGGCATTTGCCTGGGTCGCCAGCCCGGCACTGCTTAAACGCATGGGCGATAACCTCGATTGGCCGGCCTTGAGTGCGGTGCGCCGGGTGTTCTCCTCCGGTGGGGCCCTGCCCGAGGCTGCCGCGCAGAGCTTGCATGAACGCTTGCAGCAGTGGCCGACGGAAATTCTCGGCAGCTCGGAAACCGGCGGCATCGCCTGGCGCCAGGGACAGCCGCTGTGGCAGCCCTTCGCCGGCATCACGCTGAGCCAGGACAGCGATGGCGCACTGCTGATCGCCTCGCCCTACTTGCCAGCCGGACACATCGAACACACGGCCGATGCCGCGCGAATCACCACTGACGGCCGCTTCGAGCTGCTGGGGAGGCTGGATCGTATCGTCAAGCTGGAAGAAAAACGCATTTCATTACCCATGCTGGAACAGGCCTTGGTCACCCACCCTTGGGTCGCCGAAGCACGTTTGGGGGTGGTGCAGGAGAATCGTGCGTCTCTCGGCGCCGTGCTGGTCCTGAGCGAATCGGGCCTCCACGCGCTGCGCAATGGCGGGCGCCGCGGCCTGACTCAGGCCCTGCGCCAGCATCTCAGCCAATATTGCGAAAGCCTGGCTCTGCCTCGGCGCTGGCGCCTGCTGCGGCAACTGCCGTTGAATGCCCAGGGCAAACTGCCCCAGCGCGAGGTCGACGCCCTGCTGTTGGCGCCGCGCACCAAGGCCCCGGAAGTCCTCGAACAGTCGCAAACCGAAGGCGAATGGAACCTGCAACTGGCCGTCCCTCCCGACCTCGCCTATTTCACTGGCCACTTCCCCCAAGCCCCGGTGTTGCCTGGCGTGGTGCAAGTGGACTGGGCGATGAATCTGGGTCAGCAATTGATGAGCCTGCCGCACGTATTCGCCGGCATGGAAGTGCTGAAGTTCCAGCAACTGGTACGTCCGGGCGATGAAATCCAGTTGCACCTGCGCTTCGATGCCGAGCGCAGCAAGTTGTACTTCACTTACCGCAATGCCACCGCCACCTGCTCCAGCGGGCGGATCTTGCTCAAGGCGGCGGATGATGCATAACCCCTGCGCGGTGATTCCGGTCTACAACCACGAAGGTGCGATTGCGACCGTGGTCGATACGCTGCTGGCCAATGATTTGCCATGCATCCTGGTAGACGATGCCAGTCACCCTTCCTGTGCCCGGGTACTCGACGGCCTGGCCAAACGTGACCGGGTGTTCCTGGTCCGGCTCGCAAGCAATCAGGGCAAGGGCGCTGCGGTCATGTGCGGCCTGCGCGAAGCCTCGCGCCTGGGCTTCAGCCACGTCTTGCAGGTCGATGCCGACGGCCAGCACGACCTGCAGGACGTGAAGCGATTCATCGAACACTCCAGGCGCCACCCCGACGCGCTGATCTGCGGCTATCCGCGGTACGACGCCAGCGTGCCCAAGGGCCGCCTGTACGCCCGCTACCTGACCCACGTGATGGTCTGGATCAACACCCTGTCTCTGCAGATCCGCGACTCGATGTGTGGCTTTCGCGTGTACCCGCTGCCGCCGACCCTGGCCCTGATCGCCTCGGCGAACATTGGCAAGCGCATGGATTTCGACTCGGACATCCTGGTGCGCCTGGCCTGGCGCAATCAGCCCATGCAGTGGCTGCAAACCCGCGTGCATTACCCGCTGGACGGGGTGTCGCATTTCCGCCTGTTCCACGACAACGTGCTGATTTCCAGCATGCACACCCGGTTGTTCTTCGGCATGTTGTTGCGGTCGCCGCTGATCCTCTGGCGCCGGTGCCGAGCATGAATCGTCCGCTGGACAAGCAGCACTGGGCAGACCGCAAGGAGCGCGGCAGTTTCTGGCTGATGAAGTTCACCGCAGTCGCCGCCAAAGTCCTTGGCCGCCGCCTGCTGAGCCCGCTGCTCTACGGCATCGTGCTGTACTTTTTCCTGTTCGGCCGCAATGCCCGCCAGAGCATCTGGCAATACCAGCAACGCCTGGCCGACTGGAGCCGGCGCGACCAATTGCGTCCCAGCCATTGGCGGGTATTTGGCCAGTTCATGGCCTTCGCCGATTCGATGCTCGACAAGCTCGACGTGTGGAATCGCAAGTTGGGCATCGAACAGATTGAAATCCACGACCCAGCCTTGCTGCGCACTCAACTGCGTGGCGCTCGCGGGCAACTGCTGGTCGGCGCGCACCTGGGCAATCTCGAGGTCTGCCGCGCGCTGGCGGAAATCGGCGAACGGGTCACCATGAACGTGCTGGTGCACACCAAGCACGCCGAACAGTTCAACCGCCTGCTGGGTGAAGCCGGGGCGACCCATTTGCGGCTGATTCAAGTCAGTGAGCTCGATCCACTGATCATGCTGCAACTGCACGAACGCCTGGAGCGCGGCGAATGGCTGGCGATTGCCGGCGACCGCGTGCCGCTGCACGGCGGGCGCAGCGTGACGGTGGACTTCCTCGGGCATCCGGCGGCCTTTCCCCAGGGCCCGTGGCTGCTGGCCGGACTGCTGAAATGTCCGGTGAACCTGCTGCTGTGCCTGAAAAAGCCCTCCGGCGGCTATCGACTGACCCTTGAACCCTTTGCCGATGCAGTGGTCTGGAAACGCAGTGAGCGCGAGCAGGTCATTCATCAGTGGGCTTCGCGCTACGCCGAGCGGCTGGGTCACTATTGCCTCGAAGCGCCCCAACAGTGGTTCAATTTCTACCCTTTCTGGAAGACCGATGACGACGCCAACGCTTGAGCCGATCACCTTCGGCGAACTCCCTTTGCGCATAGAGGACGTGCTGGCGCTGGCCCGGCAGAGGGCACCGGCGCGCCTGCAAGCGGACAGCGCGTTCCGCGAGCGCATCGCCAAGGGTGCGCGATTCCTCGATTCGCTGCTGGACAAGGAAGGCGTGATCTATGGCGTGACCACCGGCTATGGCGATTCCTGCGTGGTGGCGGTGCCGCTGCATCACGTCGAGGCGTTGCCCCGTCATCTGTACACCTTTCATGGCTGTGGCCTGGGTAAGCTGCTTGACCCGGCAGCCACTCGCGCGGTGCTGGCGGCGCGTTTGCAGTCGCTGTGCCAAGGCGTCTCCGGGGTACGCGTGGAACTGCTGGAGCGCCTGCAAGCGTTTCTCGAACACGACATTTTGCCGCTGATCCCGGAAGAAGGCTCGGTGGGCGCCAGCGGCGACCTGACGCCCCTGTCTTACGTCGCGGCGACGCTCTCCGGTGAGCGTGAAGTGCTGTTTCGCGGCGAGCGCCGTACATCCGCCGAGGTCCATCAACAACTGGGCTGGACGCCGCTGGTGCTGCGCCCCAAGGAAGCCCTGGCGTTGATGAACGGCACGGCCGTGATGACCGGCCTGGCCTGCCTGGCCTTCGCCCGCGCCGACTACCTGCTGCAACTGGCCACGCGCATCACCGCATTGAATGTGGTCGCTCTGCAAGGCAACCCGGAACATTTCGACGAGCGCCTGTTCGCCGCCAAACCCCATCCCGGGCAAATGCAGGTCGCCGCCTGGCTGCGCGCAGACCTGGCGATCAATGCCCCTACCGCCCCGCTGCACCGCCTGCAGGACCGCTATTCCCTGCGTTGTGCGCCCCATGTGCTGGGCGTGTTGGCAGACAGCCTGAACTGGCTGCGCTCGTTTATCGAGACCGAACTCAACAGCGCCAACGACAACCCGATCATCGACGCCGAGGCCGAGCGCGTCCTGCACGGTGGGCACTTCTATGGCGGGCATATCGCCTTCGCCATGGACAGCCTGAAAAACCTCGTGGCCAACGTCGCCGACCTGCTCGACCGACAACTCGCGCTGCTGGTCGACGAGCGCTACAACCATGGATTGCCGAGCAACCTGTCCGGCGCCAGCGCCGAGCGGGCCATGCTCAACCACGGTTTCAAGGCGGTGCAGATCGGCGCCAGCGCCTGGACCGCCGAAGCGCTGAAAAACACGATGCCAGCCAGTGTGTTCTCGCGCTCCACCGAGTGCCACAACCAGGACAAAGTCAGCATGGGCACCATCGCCGCCCGCGATGCGCTGCGAGTGCTGGAATTGACCGAACAGGTCGCGGCGGCCACTTTGCTTGCGGCCAACCAAGGCGTCTGGCTGCGCAGCCAGGTCGAGGATGCCCGGCCTTTGCCGCCAGCCCTGGCCGCCATGCACGAAGCGCTCGGCGAGGACTTCGCGCCGGTGATCGAAGACCGCGCTTTGGAAGGCGATTTGCGTCTGTGCCTGCAACGAATCGGCGAACAACACTGGAGGCTGCATGCGTAGCAAGGGAGTGCTGCACAGCGACACGCAGATCCGCGTGCCGTTCTTCGACGTCGACAGCATGCACGTGGTCTGGCACGGGCATTACGTGAAATACCTGGAAGTCGCGCGCTGCGCCCTGCTCGACCAGCTCGGCCACAACTACCTGGCCATGCAGGAGGCGGGCTATGCCTGGCCGGTGATCGACCTGCAGCTGCGCTATGTGCGCGGCGCGGTGTTCGGCCAGGAGCTCAATGTGCGCGCCAGCCTCGTGGAGTGGGAGAACCGGCTGAAGATCAATTACCTGATCAGCGATCTGAGCACAGGCGAACGGTTGACCCGCGCCAGCACCGTGCAGGTGGCGGTGGCGCTGGACAGTCGGGAGATGCAGTTGGTGTCGCCGAAGGTGTTGATTGATGCCGTGGAGAGGGCTTTGCAATGTTGAGGGCGGTGATGGGGCACCAGCTAGTCCGGGGGGTTCTTGAGTTTTTCGCGAGCAGGCTCGCACCGACAGGGGGCGTGGTGATTGCACTGTTGATGCCCGCCTTGGCCCAGGCCTTCGACTTGCAGCAGTTGAGCGAGCAGTTGGCCAAGCCGGCGGTGATCCACGGTAACTTCGTCCAGGAAAAACACCTGCGTGCCCTGCCGCAGCCGTTGACCAGCAAAGGCAACTTCGTCCTGGCCAAGGACCATGGCTTGCTGTGGTTGTTGAAAACGCCCTTGCAGCAGGATTACCGCATCACCCCTCAAGGCATTGCCCGCCGCGAAGGCGATACCTGGCAACAGCTGCCCGGAAAAAGTGCCGGGGCCGAACAGAACCGTTTGTTCCTTGCGGTGCTGCAAGGCGACAGCAGTGGTCTGCAGCGGGATTTCGAGCTGGCCTTGAACGGCGACGCACAACACTGGACTTTGACCCTGGTCCCGCGCTCATTGCTGCTCAAGCAGGTGTTCAAACAGATCAACATCGATGGCGGTGTCCTGGTGCAACGCATCGAACTGCTGGAAGCTCAAGGCGACAGCACCGTGCTGCGCATGCTCGACAGTACCGACAGTCAACCCTTGAGCGACGCGGAGCAACATGACTTTGCCCAGTGAGCGCAAGCTGCCCTGGCTGTTCCTCAGCCTGTTGCTGGCTGTGCTCGCGATGGGTGCCTGGCAATGGCGCGATGGTGCTCCGCTGTCCGCCAACCTTCTGGAACTGGCTCCCGGCACTGCCCCAGACGCCCTCGAACTGCGCGCCGAACAGCGCATGCAGGAACCGCTGAATCGGGAAATGCTGGTGCTGGTCGGCCACCAGGACCGCAGCCAGGCGATCCACATGGCGCAAACCCTGGGCGAACAGTGGCAGGCCAGCAGCCTGTTCGAGAAGGTCCAGTGGAACCTCCAGGCCGATCTGCCGGCCCTGCGTGAACAGCTCCTGCGCGGGCGCCTGGCAATGCTTTCAGAAGCAGATCGGGAGCAACTGATCGAACATCCCGAGGCCTTTATCGAGCAACGGGTGCAGGCTTTGTTCGACCCCTTCAGCAGCTTCAGCCTGGTGCCCAGCCAGGACGACTGGCTGGGTCTCACCGGACGCATCCAGAACAGCCAGCCTCGGCGCGGCGCGGTGCAACTGGACCTGGGCAGCGGCGCGTTGATCGCCGATGCCGACGGCAAGAGTTGGGTGCTGCTGCGTGCCCGCACCCGCGGCGACGCCTTCGACATGAACCTGCCGCTGCAGGTGGCCGGACTGCTGGAAAGCAGCCGGCAGCAGGCAGCCAAATCTGATGTGCAACTGCTGGCGGCCAGCGGCCTGCTGTACGCCGCCGCCGGGCAGCAGCAAGCCACTCGGGAAATCACCTGGGTAGGCGGCGGTGCAACCCTGGGGATTTTGCTCCTGCTGTTGCTGGCGTTCCGTCACTGGCGGGTGCTGCTTGCATTCATTCCGGTACTGGTGGGCATGCTGTTCGGCGCGGTGGCCTGCGTGGCGCTGTTCGGGCGCATGCATGTGATGACCCTGGTGCTGGGGTCGAGCCTGATTGGCGTGGCCGTTGACTACCCGCTGCATTACTTGTCCAAGAGCTGGAGCCTGAAACCCTGGCGCAGTTGGCCGGCCTTGCGCCTGACCCTGCCCGGGCTGACCCTGAGCCTGATCACCAGTTGCATTGGCTACCTGGCGCTGGCCTGGACGCCCTTCCCGGCCCTGACCCAGATCGCCGTGTTCTCCGCCGCCGGGCTGCTTGGCGCCTACCTATCGGCGGTGTGCCTGTTGCCGGCACTGCTCAAAGGTGTCGAGTTGCGCCCGGCACAATGGCCGCTGCGCATCTGCGAGGCCTTGCTCAATCTGCGTGAAGCCCTGCTCAAGCACCTGCGCACCCCGCTGCTGTTGGCCCTGCTATTGGCCTTCTGTGTCGGCGGACTGCTGCAATTGCGCACTCACAACGACATTCGCCAATGGGTCGGCACCCCCGAGCAACTGACCAACGAGGCGCGGACTATCGCGCAGATTACCGGCTACAAGCCCACCAGCCAGTTCTTCCTGGTGCGCGCCGCCGACCAGCAGCAACTGCTCGAACGCCAACACGCCCTGAGCGAGCGCCTGCAGCAACTGGTCGCCCTGGACAAGCTCGAAGGCTACCTGAGCCTCGATCAACTGCTCAGCACGCCCGCCGATCAGCAACGTCTGCGCGAGGCCCTGGCCAAACTGCCACAGCACTGGCAGCCGCTGCTGCAACTCGGCGTGCCGGAGGCCGCGTTGCAGAGCGAACTGATGGCCCTGCAGGCGCTCCCCGACGAGGACATCGACGCCGCGCTGCAAGGCCCCCTGGCCGAACCCTACCGCACGCTGTGGCTGGGCCAGACGGCTGACGGGGTGGCGGCAACAGTGAGCCTGCAAGGCCTGAACGATTCATCGCTGCTGCGCTTGCAAGCCCTGGATATGCCCGGTGTGGAGTTGGTGGACCGCCTTGGCGACCTGAACAAAGTCTTTGCCGCCACCCAGATCAGCGCCGCCGAATTGAAGCTCGCCTCCTGCGTGCTGATCGTCCTGGTGCTGCTCCTGCCCTTCGGGCTTGGTGGTGCCACGCGGATTGTCGCCCTACCGCTGCTGGCCGCTCTGTGCAGCCTGGCCAGCCTCGGCTGGCTGGGACAACCGCTGACGCTGTTCAGCCTGTTCGGCCTGTTGCTGGTCACGGCCATCAGTGTCGACTACGCGATCCTCATGCGCGAGCAGATCGGCGGCGCCGCCGTGAGCCTGTTGGGCACCCTGCTGGCGGCGCTGACCACCTGGCTGTCGTTCGGCCTGCTGGCGATTTCCAGCACCCCGGCAGTGAGCAACTTCGGCCTGTCGGTGAGCCTCGGCCTGATGTTCAGCTTCATGCTCGCGCCCTGGGCCGGACGCCAGTCGCATGCCGCGTCACTGGTGGAGCCAGCGGCATGATAATCGCCCTGTTCTGGCTCATGGCTTTGGCGCTGTTCGCGATGGCGACCCGTATCGGCAAGCGCTTCGGCCTGATTCCGATCGTCAGCCAATTGCTGCTGGCAACCTTCGGCCTGCCACTGCTGATGTACTTCTGGATCGAGCCCGGCTGGCATCTCAGCGGCGCCGAACTGATCGCCCCGGATTGGCTGAAAAACCTCTACAGCCTGGCGTTCGCCCTGTTGCTGGGGCATATCCTCAGCGACGTGATCGACCTGCGCCTGGATCGCCAGAGCCTGAAAATCGCCCTGCCGAGTTTCGTCATCCCCTTCGCCTGCGGCCTGGCTACCGCAGTCTGGCTATTGCCGGCACAGCCGTGGATCAGCTCGCTGGCGGTTGGGCTGTTGTTCGCCATTACCGCGATTCCGGTGCTGTACCTGTACCTGCGGCATATCGACTATCCGCCGGCAGCCACTCGGCGCCTGGTACAAACCGCAATCCTCATCGACCTGACCTGCTGGACCCTGTTCGCCCTGGCCCAAGGCAGTCTGCACCTGAGCAGCCTGTTGCTGCCGTTGCTGGCCGGCTGCACGCCGCTGTTGTTGCGCCTGCTGGGCCTGCGCAGGCCACTGATCTACTGTGCGGGTTTCTTTGCGCTGCTGGTGGTGGCCGAACACTACCGGCTCAACGCATTGATTCTGGGCATCGGTTACCTGCTGTGCATGGCGACCCTGAAGGTGCCGTTCGTGCCGCCCCTGCCCGCCGCCCTCATGACCGCCCTGCAGACCTGGATCGCGATCCCGCTGATCCTCACCTTCGGCATTGTGCAGATCAATGTGCACAACGCGCTGGACAGCCTCGGCTGGCTGCAACTGGTGGCCCTGTTACTGCTGCCGATTGCCAGCAAACTACTGGGCAACTGGCTCGGCCTGGGTTGGGCCGGAGAGTCTTTCGCCGGCGCCAGCCGCTGGCGCGAAAGCGTGCTGCTGAACATTCGCGGCTTGAGCGAGATCGTCTTTCTCAATCTGTTGCTGCAACAACAGCTCATCAGTGGTGCGTTGTACTTCGCGCTGATGCTGATGGGCCTCGCCGCGACGCTGCTGCCGGCCCTGCTCGGTCTGCAGCGCGCGCCCCTGAACAGTGCCACTGCGCCAAGGAATCCAAGTGTCCCTCACTGAACTGCAACGTCGTCAGGTCGTCATCATCGGTGCCGGTCCCTCCGGCGCCATTGCCGGTGCACTGCTCAAGCGCAAGGGTCACGATGTGCTGGTGATCGAACGCCAGCACTTCCCGAGGTTTTCAATTGGCGAAAGCCTGCTCTGCCATTGCCTGGATTTCGTCGAGGAAGCTGGCATGCTCGACGCGGTCAACGCCGCCGGATTCCAGCTGAAAAATGGCGCTGCCTTCGCCTGGGGCGAGCGCTACAGCGCCTTCGATTTTGGCGACACCTTCACCGCCGGCAAACCGACCACCTTCCAGGTACAGCGTGCTGACTTCGACAAGCTGCTGGCTGATCAGGCCGCCCTGCAGGGTGTGGAAATCCGCTACGGCGAGAGCATCGTCAGCGTCGACTTCGAGCGGCCGCAACCGCGTCTGATCGTCCAGCGCGAAGATGCCAGCCAGTACATGCTGGAGGCCGCCTTCGTCCTCGACGCCAGCGGCTACGGTCGGGTCCTGCCGCGCCTGCTGGACCTTGAACTACCCTCGAATTTCCCGCCGCGCCAGGCGGTGTTTACCCATGTCCAGGACCAGATCGACAGCCCAACGTTCGACCGCGAAAAGATCCTCATCACCACCCACCCGACCCAGCGCGATATCTGGTTCTGGACCATCCCCTTCAGCAACGGTCGTTGCTCGGTGGGCGTGGTGGCGGCGGCGGAACACTTCGCTGGCCGCACGGACGACCTCGACGCCTGCCTGCAAGGCTTCATCGCCGAAACCCCCAGCCTGGCCGGCGCTCTGGAGAACGCCGTATGGGACACCGAGGCCAGGACCATCGGCGGCTACTCGGCCAACGTCAAAACCCTGCACGGACCCGGCTTCGCCTTGCTGGGCAATGCTGCGGAGTTTCTCGACCCGGTGTTTTCCTCCGGCGTGACCATTGCCATGCGCTCGGCGAGCATGGCCGCTGCCGTACTCGATCGCCAACTGCAAGGCCACGCTGTCGATTGGCAGAGCGAGTTCGCCGAGCCCTTGAAGCGCGGCGTCGATACCTTCCGTTGCTATGTCGAAGGCTGGTACAACGGAACCTTCCAGGACGTGATCTACCATGAGGGCGGCACCGTGGAGATCCGCCGCATGATCAGCTCGATCCTCGCCGGCTACGCCTGGGATGAGCGCAACCCGTTTGTCAGCGAAGCGCGCCGTCGATTGAAGATGATTTCGCAAATCTGTGCCCGGGACGCCACATGAACCTGATTCGTCTGATGCTGCTGTCCTGTGCCCTGCTGCTGAGTGCCTGCGCCAGTCGCGCGCCGTTGCCCGCCGCGCAACCGACCCTCGCCCTGCCGTTACAACTGCACATCGAGCAGACCGTCGACCAGCAACGCCAGGATTGGGTGTTGGTGGTTCAGCAGGAAGGCAGTGGTATTCGCTGGTCGATGATGGACCTGCTGGGCATTCCCCAGGCGCGACAGATCCTGCAAGACGGTGAATGGCAGGCTGACGGCCTGCTGCCGCCCAATCCCGAGGCCAGGGAGCTGTTCGCCGCCTTGCTGTTCGCCTTGACCCCAACAGCTGAACTGTCGGCCAACTACCCCGTCGCCTGGCAGCATGGTGCACAACGCGCGCTGCCGGAACGCTGGGACGTGCGCTACCAGCAACCGCTGAACTTTGAACTGAGGCTGATGAAGGGGCCGAAGTATCAGGTCACGCCGCTCAGTGGAGACATGCCATGACCGCCTACCTCAACGCCCTCGGGCTGGTCTGCAGCCTCGGTCGTGGCAAACGCCAAGTCGCCGAGCGCCTGTTTGCCGGGGACGACTCGGGCATGCGCGCAGCATCCGGCTGGGTGCCCGAGCGTTCGCTGCCGGTGGGCGCGGTCCAGGGCCAGTTGCCACCGATCCCCGCTGAACTGAGCCGCCACGCCAGCCGCAATAACCAGCTGCTGCTGGAGGCGGCGTTGCAGATTCGTGTCGAGATCGAACAGGCAATCCACACCTACGGTCGCGAGCGCATTGCCGTAGTGCTGGGCACCAGCACCTCGGGGATCCATGAGGCCAGTGAAAGCCTGGGGACGTACCTGCAAGCCGGGCAGTTCCCCGCTGATTATGACTATCGGCAGCAGGAGCTTGGCGCGCCAGCCGACTTTCTCGCCGACTGGCTACAGATCAGCGGCCCGGCCTACGTGATTTCCACCGCCTGCACCTCCAGCGCCCGTGCGTTGATGAGCGCCCAGCGCCTGCTCGACCTGGGCCTGTGCGACGCAGTGCTGTGCGGCGGCGTCGACAGCCTGTGCAAGCTGACGCTCAACGGCTTTTCGGCACTGGAAGCGGTGTCCGGGCAACGCTGCAATCCGTTCTCGGTCAACCGCAACGGCATCAACATCGGCGAGGCGGCGGTGCTGTTCCTGATGACCCGCTCTGCCCATGCACCCGCCATCGCCTTGCTGGGCGGCGGCGCCAGCTCTGATGCACACCATATTTCCGCACCGGAACCCGCTGGCCGTGGCGCGCTGCAAGCCATGCACAAAGCCCTGGCCCGCGCCGGCCTGCAAGCCGGGCAAATCAGCTACCTGAACCTGCACGGCACTGCCACCCAGCACAATGACGCCATGGAAAGCCGCGCCGTTGCCAGCCTGTTTCCCGAGGGCCTGCCCTGCTCCTCGACCAAGCCCCTGACCGGCCATACCCTCGGTGCCGCCGGCGCCCTGGAAGCTGCGTTTTGCTGGCTAAGCCTGAGCCCGGACAACCCCGACAACCGCCTGGCGCCGCACCTCTGGGATGGCCAGGCCGATCCCGAACTGCCAGCGCTGCACTGGGTGACCCCGCAAGATCGCCTGGCGTCCACAGCTGCGCGCTACCTGATGAGTAATTCCTTCGCCTTCGGTGGCAACAACGTCAGCCTGATTATCGGAGACGCACCATGATTGACTGGCCGCTCGCCGAACTGCTGCCCCACGCCGGCGACATGATCCTCATCGACCAGGTACTGGCCTTTGACGAAGAACAGATCCACACCCGCATGACGGTCAAGCCCGGCGGTTTGTTCAGCCGCGAGGACGGCAGCCTGCCGGCCTGGGTCGGCATTGAGCTGATGGCCCAGACCGTCGCCGCTTTTGCCGGCTGCCGGGCCCGCGAGGAAGGCCGCGCGGTGGAACTCGGGTTCCTGCTTGGCAGTCGAAAATTCGAATGCAACGTCGATCACTTCCCGGTGGGGACCGAACTCACCCTGCATGGCCGGCGATCGCTTGAGGATGACAACGGCATGGGCGTGTTCGAATGCCATATCAATGCGCCGGGCATCCACGCCAGCGCCCGCTTGAATGTGTTCAAGCCGCCCAAGGCGGCTCACTATCTCGATCCACCCAGAGAGTCCCGCGATGACTGAATCCGTACTGGTCACCGGCTCCAGCCGTGGCATCGGCCGCGCCATTGCCTTGCGCCTGGCGCAGGCCGGGCATGACATTGTCGTGCATTGCCGCAGCGGCCTGGCAGAAGCCAGCGCAGTGCAGGCCGAGATCGAAGCCCTGGGCCGCAACGCCCGGGTGCTGCAATTCGACGTGTCCGATCGCGCCGCCTGCAAGACTGCGCTGGAAGCCGATGTCGAGGCCCATGGCGCCTACTATGGCGTGGTGCTCAATGCCGGGCTGACCCGCGACGGCGCATTCCCCGCACTGAGCGAGGACGATTGGGACGTTGTGCTGCGCACCAACCTCGACGGTTTCTACAACGTCCTGCACCCGGTCATGATGCCGATGATCCGCCGCCGCGCAGCGGGACGAATCGTCTGCATCACCTCGGTCTCCGGACTGATCGGCAATCGCGGCCAGGTCAACTACAGCGCCTCCAAGGCCGGCCTGATCGGCGCGGCAAAAGCGTTGGCGATCGAATTGGCCAAGCGCAAAATAACCGTTAACTGTGTCGCACCCGGCTTGATCGACACGGCCATGCTCGACGACAACGTGCCGGTGGAAGAACTGATGAAAATGATCCCCGCACAACGCATGGGCACCCCGGAAGAGGTGGCCGGCGCGGTGAATTTCCTGATGTCGGCGGAAGCCTCGTACATCACCCGGCAAGTGCTGGCCGTCAATGGAGGGCTGTGCTGATGAAGCGCGTCGTCGTCACCGGCATGGCCGGCATCACCTCCCTGGGCAGCGACTGGGCAACCATCTCCGGGCATTTCAAGGCCAACCATAGCGGCATCCGCCGAATGCACGAGTGGGATCGCTTCACCGAACTGAACACCCGCCTGGCCGGACCGATCGATGATTTTCAGGTGCCCGGACACTGGACCCGCAAACAGCTGCGCAGCATGGGCCGGGTGTCGCGGCTGGCTGTGGGTGCGGCTGAGCGCGCGCTCGCCGATGCCGGCTTGCTCGGCGACGAGTCGATCAAGGACGGGCGCATGGGCGTCGCTTGCGGCTCGTCCACCGGCAGCACCGACGAGATCAAGGCCTTCGGCAACATGCTGCTGAACTCGGTGGCCGAAGGACTCAACGCCAACTCCTACGTGCGCATGATGCCCCACACCACGGCGGCCAATATCAGCATCTTCTTCGGCCTGACCGGTCGCCTGATCCCCACCTCCAGCGCCTGCACCAGCGGCAGCCAGGGCATCGGCTACGCCTACGAAGCCATCAAGTTCGGCCGCCTGCCGCTGATGCTCGCCGGCGGCGCCGAAGAGCTGTGCCCGACCGAGGCGATGGTGTTCGACGCGCTCTACGCCACCAGCCTGAAAAACGACGCACCGCAAACCAGCCCACGGCCCTACGACAGCGCCCGCGACGGCCTGGTGATCGGCGAAGGCGCCGGCATGCTGGTGCTCGAAGAACTCGAACACGCCCTGGCCCGAGGCGCCCATATCCACGCGGAAATCGTCGGCTTCGGCAGCAACGCCGACGGCCAGCACACCACCCGTCCCGAGCAGGCCACCATGCGCCGGGCGATGGAACTGGCGCTCGAGGATGCCGACCTGCAACCCGCGGCAATCGGCTACGTCAACGGCCACGGCACCGCCACCGAACAGGGCGACATTGCCGAAACCCAGGCCACCAGCAGCCTGTTCGGCAGCCACATGCCCATCAGCTCGCAGAAAAGCTTCCTCGGCCACACACTCGGCGCCTGTGGCGCACTGGAGTCGTGGTTCAGCATCGAAATGCTCAATCGCGACGACTACGCCCACACCTTCAACCTCGACCACATCGACCCCCAATGCGGCGCCCTGGACTACCTGCGTGGCGAATTCCGGCAGATGAGCAATCGGTATGTGATGAACAATAACTTTGCGTTTGGTGGGGTGAATACGTCGTTGGTTTTTCGGCGGTGGTGAACTATTGATTCAGGACAAATGGACAGCAATCGGTCAAGTGTCAGAGATAAGGAGAGCGAGCGGTCTGAACTGCATCAGGAAGTAGACAATCAGATCGCTGGCTCCTGGCACAACTCCAAAGGATGAATAAATGACGAACAAAGCCGTTATCGTTTTCAGTGGTGGACAAGACTCAACGACCTGCTTGATCCACGCCATGGCCAGGTACGACGAGGTGCACTGCATCACGTTTGACTATGGCCAGCGCCATCGGGCAGAAATTGAGGTGGCGCAGCAGCTTGCAACAAAACTGGGCGTCGCCGCGCACAAGATTCTGGACGCCTCACTGCTGGGCGAACTCGCTATCAGCAGCCTGACACGTGACAACATCCCATTGCCTCTCCCGGATAGCGCGAACGGTGGTTTACCCAGTACCTTCGTCCCGGGCAGGAACATCATCTTTCTAACCTTGGCTTCTATTTACGCTTATCAAATCCAGGCCCGCAGTGTCATCACGGGCGTCTGCGAAACAGATTTCTCCGGCTATCCGGATTGCAGGGATCAGTTCGTCAAAGCGCTCAACCTGGCCGTCGTACTGGGCATGGACTACATGCTTGAAATCGAAACCCCGCTGATGTGGCTGAACAAGGCGGAGACCTGGGCACTGGCCGAACACTACGGACAACTGGAACTGGTCCGTAACGAGACCCTGACGTGCTACCAGGGAATACAAGGCGAAGGGTGCAAACATTGCGATGCCTGTAACCTTCGGGCGAAAGGACTTTCGGCGTTTCTTGAAAACAGAACGGAAGTGATGAATTCGCTAAAAGCAAAAGTCGTCCTGTCGTAGCGGACGCAACTCAGTATCAAGATGTTCGGAAGCAGATAGATCCGTCCCTCACGCAGCCCGCCCGTTGGAAATATACTTTTTGAACAACGACCTTGCACCATAGGCGGGCAGCACATTGAAAACTGCGAAGCACATTTTTATGATGATCTGGACATAGATAATTTCCATAATCTGCTCATTATCCATTGACCCATAGAACGCAATGAAGCAGAAAACAAAGCTATCTATAATCACCGCAAAAAAGGTACTCAAGAAAACCCGCAAGAACAAAAACCTTGAGTTCGTTAACTCTTTGATTTTACAAAGCAAATAAGAATTAACATACTCGGAAATTATAAATGATACGGATGACGCGACCAAAGCAGCTATGACATGATTGACAACGTCGCTATAGGGCTTATCCAGTTGCCAACCAGTCATCCCCGGCAATAGGCTACTGCTCATCAGCAAACCAAGAATGAAAGCATTGCTCAAGAAAGCAAACAGTATCGCTTTTCTCGCCAGTCGCAGTCCGTACGACTCGTTCAATAGATCAACTATCAAAAATGTCAGCGGGTAGAGAAAAACCCCTGGGGTCACAACAACATCAAAATACTCAAGATATACAAGCTTCGCAGAAGCAACATTGGTAAATATATAAAGCGCAAACAGAGCCAAATTAAGCACCACGTAAGTCATCCACGACCTTTCGTGCCGATCACTGATCTCATAAGCCGTCGGCGCATCTCTGTTCGAATAGTACTTTCGGTAAATACCCTTAACTTCCGACCTACTTAGCTCATCCAGCACCTCGCTTTTCAAAAGATCACGCAACGATATTTTGAATACTTTACCCGTCGACACCACCATCAAAACGGCGAGAGCCTTGTGATTCTCAAACCCCAAAAGCTTGTACTTTACCTCCCCTAAATCAATCGCCATTGAACCGCTCCTCAACAATTTCCCCGACCACACCAGTCATACGCTCATCAAAATTTTCGCCCCGAACAACGCACACCGTTTTCGTCATCAAGTCGTACACCAGACCTTCGCCTTCGCCACTCCAAAAGCCTTTTCTAACGATCAGCAGATCCCCCGGCTCGCTTGATCCGCCAACGTCACTTTCCAGCAAAACCCCTATCAGATTACTTGCGGCACCAAAATAGTAGGTCAGTGGATGAGATACGATCAGCTGACCTATCTTCTTATCAAGACTAGAAACGACAGCGCTCTCCATGATGATGGGAACGGCGGCAGGATTCATATTTCCAAACACCGAATAACTGCTTTCCAGTGTTTCTTTCTCTTCGAAATCAACGATCTCTATTTCCGTGCAAGACACACCAAAGAAGTCGGATATTTTCCTGATGGTCGATTGCTGAACATTCACAACGCGACCCTCGAGAATGTTGTAAATCGTCGTTCTGGTCAAACCGCTGGCGTTGCACAAGGAAAGGCGCGTCTCCCCACGGCTTTCTATCAGATACCTGACATTACTCTTCAACCTCTCGGACTTTTCTTTTCTGTGCATCTTTAGAACACCACCTTCACCCATTCAATATTTTTTCGGCCTCAAGCAGACGACCAATCAAAACTCCCAATACAAACATGGCATTCGGACTCAAACAATAGCACTCGACGCGGGATTTTTTATAAGCGGACGCGTACTACAAAAAGAATGGATTTTACTTACAGAAATATCAAAACAGAAAATCCTGCAGGCCGCTCAACTTTAAACGAACTTTTATGAATCACCCTACAGACACCTGGAAGACACCCACTAGACTTAACCAATGTGCATTATTTTGATGAATTTCATTGATTATATGATTGACACTTAGTTAGGCTCGTCACGTCTTGTAGCCACCATTCAATTGCGACTATCAGCCTTGGGCCAATACTTCTTGAAGCCCTGCAAGGAGCTCCGGCATGAAAACAAACTTCCCCGACTCACCAGTATCGCAAGAGGCGCTGGATGTTGACATTTCCAAGTTGGCCGAACTCAGCGGGCGCACTGTCAGCGCACGGTTGCGGCAACCTGGCAAAATTGACCCCATCAGCCACATCTTCACCATCAACCCAAACGTCGACACCGAATCCCTGCTCTGTCATGCCAGTGAAACCCTGGCTTCGCTCAATGCCATGAGCACCGATCTGGCGTACGAGTTGGAGGGTTCACGGCGTAATGTGGCGCTGGCGATTCAGCAATTGGCCGTACTGGGCGAGTTGTTGGTCAATCGTGTTCTAGACGATCTGGAGCAACCCGATGGATTACCCAAAGCGTCGTAACGTCCAACCACTACACCCTGCTCGTCAGCAACTCGACAAACGCTCGCGCCATCGGCGATTTCTGGTCCTTGCGCTGGACTAGCCACACCGCCGTCTCCGCCGCCGGGTCGAGCAAGGGGCGGTAGACCACGCCGTCGATGCGCATGCGTTGGTAGGACGCCGGCAGTACCGAGACGCCCAGGCCCGCCGCCACCAGGCCGATGATGGTCATGGCTTCTCCGGCTTCCTGGGCGAAATGCGGGCTGAAGCCGGCGTCGCGGGCCAGGCTCAGCAGTTGCGCGTACAGACCGCTGCCGTAGCTGCGCGGGAAAAACACGAAAGGCTCATGGGCCAGGGCCGAGAGGAACAAGCCTTCCTCGCTGCCCAGCGACAGCGGATCCTTGGAGCTGAGGACCGCCACCAGTGGTTCACGGTTGAGCTCGACTACCTGCAGCGAATCCGGCAACGGCAGGGGGCGCATGATGCCGATCTGGATTGACTCGTCCACCAGCGCATCGGCCACCTGGGTGCTGCTCATTTCCCGCAGGTTCAGATGCACTGCCGGGAAGCGCTGGCGAAAGCCGAAGATCGCTTGCGGAATGGTCGAGTTGAAGGGCGCCGACGAGGTGAAGCCGATTTTCAGTTCGCCCAGCTCACCGAGTTGCGCCCGTCGCGCGACGTCCGCCGCCTTGTCGACTTGCGCCAGCACCAGCCGCGCCTCCTCGAGAAACAAACGCCCCGCCTCGCTGAGCTCGACCCGACGATTGGTACGCTCGAACAGACGCGCGCCCACTTCCTGCTCCAGCACCTGGATCTGCTGGCTCAGCGGCGGCTGAGAGATGCCCAGTGCCTGTGCGGCGCGGCCAAAATGCAGTTCTTCGGCGACGGCGATGAAGTAGCGCAGATGACGCAATTCCATGGGATTTCCATTAGGTCGTGAAAGCTATCAAACAGGTCGAACAATATATTGGATAGAAACATTAGCCGGCTATATGCTTTTTCCATTGCCTGCTGTGCCCTGTACTCCCGAGGTCCCCGTGAAAACTGTTGCTGCGCCACTCGCCCATGATCTCCCCCCCACCGCGCTGGACGATCAACTCAATTCGCTGAACGAGATCTACATCGAAAAAGGCACGCCGATGTTCCTGCGCACGGTGCTGGCGCTGTTCTGCGGCGGCTTCGCGACCTTCGCCCTGCTGTACTGCGTGCAGCCGATGATGCCGATGTTCTCCCAGGAGTTTTCGATCAACGCGGCGCAGAGCAGCCTGATCCTTTCGGTCTCCACCGGCATGCTCGCCATCGGCCTGCTGATCACCGGCCCCATCTCCGACCGCATCGGGCGCAAGCCGGTGATGGTCGCCGCGTTGTTCGCCGCTGCCCTTTGCACCCTGGCCAGCGCGCTGATGCCGACCTGGGAAGGCATTCTGCTGATGCGCGCCCTGACCGGCCTGTCCCTGAGCGGGCTGGCGGCGGTGGCCATGACTTACCTGAGCGAAGAAATTCATCCACAACACATCGGCCTGGCGATGGGCCTGTACATCGGCGGCAATGCCATTGGCGGGATGAGCGGACGATTGATCGTCGGGGTGCTGATCGACTTCGTCAGTTGGCACACCGCGATGCTGGTGATCGGCGGTCTGGCCCTGATCGCCGCCGCGCTGTTCTGGAAAGTCCTGCCCGAGTCGCGCAACTTCCGCTCACGTTCCCTGCACCCGCGCAGCCTGCTGGACGGCTTCACCATGCACTTTCGCGACGCCGGCCTGCCGCTGCTGTTCCTTGAGGCCTTTGTGCTGATGGGCGCCTTCGTCACCCTGTTCAACTACATCGGCTACCGCCTGCTGGCCGCGCCTTACCACATGGACCAGGCCTTCGTCGGGCTGCTGTCGGTGGTGTACCTGTCGGGGATCTACAGTTCGGCGAAAATCGGCTCGCTGGCGGACCGCCTGGGACGCCGTAAAGTGCTGTGGGGCACTATTGTGCTGATGCTCGCCGGTCTCGCGGTGACCATGCTCAGCCCGCTGCCGCTGGTGATTCTCGGCATGCTGATCTTCACCTTCGGCTTCTTCGGCGCACATTCGGTCGCCAGCAGCTGGATCGGCCGCCGCGCCACCAAAGCCAAGGGCCAGGCATCGTCGCTGTACCTGTTCAGCTACTACGCCGGGGGAAGCATCGCCGGCACGGTGGGCGGCGTGTTCTGGCACCAGGGCGGCTGGAACGGCATCGGGTTGTTCATCGGCACGCTGCTGGTGATTGCACTGCTGGTCGCATTGAAGCTGGCGAAGTTGCCGACCCTGGCAGAGAGCGCCAAGT
The DNA here is from genome assembly GCF_019212185.1 of Pseudomonas fluorescens. Taxonomy (NCBI): domain Bacteria; kingdom Pseudomonadati; phylum Pseudomonadota; class Gammaproteobacteria; order Pseudomonadales; family Pseudomonadaceae; genus Pseudomonas; species Pseudomonas fluorescens. Next base: position 619,425 of record NZ_CP078138.1, on the reverse strand, counting down.
CCTGACGCAAAAAAGGGCCGCATGGCGGCCCTTGGGGAGAAACACGGTCTTAGTTGAGAATTTCCACCCGATCGACATCGATCTCACGCTTGAGCAGGCCCTTTTCCACTTCACCGGTCAGCTTGACCCGGGTTTTGTCGTTGAAGGCGACCGCCGGTAGGTCCTCATCATCGATTTCAACGGTGACCGTACCGCTGGAATCCTTGAACTCGTATTTGTCGTCGTTGTTCAGCTTCTTCACCACAAAGCCCTGCAGGACGACAGGCGTGTCGTCAGCCGCTTCGTTGGCCGCGGCCACCGTGGTGATGGGCTCGGCACCCGGCCCGGTGTAACCGGCAGCCAGGACCGCGGTGCTGAACAGGGGGGCAACGAGCAGAGCGAGGTAGTGTGCTTTCATGGCGATGGTTCCATCTGGATTTCGATGGACTCAGCGTAAACAGGCTCGCTGAATTGAAACTTAATCTGCGTGCAAAAAAACGCCCGGCATTTGCCGGGCGTTTTTTATCGGGTCACGATCACTCGTGATACTGCGCCGACAACTCGTGCACCGCACGCAGGAAGGCACCGGCGTGTTCCGGATCGACTTCCGGGGTGATGCCGTGGCCGAGGTTGAACACGTGGCCGCTGCCTTTGCCGTAGCTGGCGAGGATCCGCCCGACTTCGCTGCGAATGGTTTCTGGCTTGGCGTACAGCACGGTCGGGTCCATGTTGCCTTGCAGGGCGACTTTGCTGCCGACGCGCTCGCGGGCGCTGCCAATGTCGCAAGTCCAGTCCAGGCCCAGTGCATCTGCACCGGCATCGGCGATGCTTTCCAGCCACAGGCCACCGCCCTTGGTGAACAGGATCACCGGCACCTTGCGCCCTTCGTGCTCACGAATCAGGCCGCTGACGATTTTCTTCATGTAGGCCAGGGAGAACTCCTGGTAGGCCGCCGCCGACAGGCTACCGCCCCAGCTGTCGAAGATCTGCACCGCTTGCGCGCCCGCCATAATCTGGCCGTTGAGGTAGCTGGTGACGGTCTGGGCCAGCTTGTCCAGCAACAGGTGCAGGGCCTGCGGGTTGTCGTAGAGCATGGTTTTGGTCTTGCGGTAGTCTTTCGACGAGCCGCCTTCGACCATGTAGGTGGCCAGGGTCCACGGGCTGCCGGCAAAACCGATCAGCGGCACACGGCCATTCAGTTCGCGACGGATGGTGCTGACTGCGTCCATCACGTAGCCGAGGTCTTTGTGCGGATCTGGAATTGGCAGAGCTTCGATGTCGGCCAGGGTGCTGACGACTTTCTTGAAGCGCGGACCTTCACCGGTTTCGAAGTACAGGCCCTGGCCCATGGCATCGGGGATGGTCAGAATATCGGAGAACAGGATCGCCGCATCCAGCTGTGGATAACGGTCGAGCGGCTGCAACGTGACTTCGCAAGCGAACGATGGGTTCATGCACAGGCTCATGAAGTCACCGGCCTTGGCGCGGCTGGCGCGGTATTCAGGCAGGTAGCGACCGGCCTGACGCATCATCCACACGGGCGTGACGTCTACGGGTTGCTTGAGCAGGGCGCGAAGGAAACGGTCGTTCTTCAGGGCAGTCATGTCGGCATCCGGAAAAAAAGTGCGGGCATTTTCTCAGAGCCGGACGCAAAAGGCACGAATGCAGGTCAGCCTTTTGTCTATCGGGTCAATTTGTCGCAATGAAATACGGAGTTTAGCAACTCCGCGAAACAACTGTGGGAACGAGCCTGCTCGCGAAGGGGCCGGTACATCCAACATTGATGTTGGCTGACAGACCGCTTTCGCGAGCAGGCTCGCTCCCACATTTGATCCCATTTCAAATCGAAATCGGTTTTATACGCCCAGGTAATCCAGGATCCCTTCGGCGGCATTGCGGCCTTCGAAGATCGCGGTTACCACCAGATCGGAACCGCGCACCATGTCGCCACCGGCGAAGATTTTCGGGTTGCTGGTCTGGTGCTTGTACTGACCTTGTTCCGGCGCCACGACGCGGCCCTGGCTGTCGGTCTGAATGCTGAACTGCTCGAACCACGGCGCCGGGCTTGGGCGGAAACCGAAGGCGATGACCACGGCGTCGGCCGGGATGATCTCTTCGGAACCCGGGATCGGCTCGGGGCTGCGACGGCCACGGGCGTCCGGCTCGCCGAGACGGGTCTCGACTACCTTCACGCCTTCGACCTTGTCTTCACCAACAATGGCGATCGGCTGGCGGTTGTAGAGGAACTTCACGCCTTCTTCCTTGGCGTTCTTCACCTCTTTGCGCGAGCCCGGCATGTTCGCTTCGTCACGACGGTAGGCGCAGGTCACCGACTTGGCGCCCTGGCGGATCGACGTACGGTTGCAGTCCATGGCCGTGTCGCCGCCGCCCAGCACCACAACCTTCTTGCCTTTCATGTCGACGAAATCTTCCGGCGACTTTTCAAAACCCAGGTTGCGATTGACGTTGGCGATCAGGAAGTCCAGCGCGTCGTAGACGCCCGGCAGGTCCTCACCGGCAAAGCCGCCCTTCATGTAGGTGTAGGTGCCCATGCCCATGAACACGGCATCGTATTCCTCGAGCAGTTGCTCCATGGTCACGTCCTTGCCGACCTCAGTGTTAAGGCGGAATTCGATGCCCATGCCGCTGAAGACTTCGCGACGATTGCTCAGCACGGTCTTTTCCAGCTTGAACTCGGGGATGCCGAAGGTCAGCAGGCCACCGATTTCCGGGTTCTTGTCGAACACCACCGGGGTCACGCCACCGCGCACCAGTACGTCGGCACAGCCCAGGCCCGCCGGGCCCGCGCCAATGATCGCGACGCGCTTGCCGGTCGGCTTGACCTTGGACATGTCCGGACGCCAGCCCATGGCAAAGGCGGTATCGGTGATGTACTTCTCCACCGAACCAATGGTCACCGCGCCGAAACCGTCGTTGAGGGTACAGGCACCCTCGCACAGACGGTCCTGCGGGCACACCCGGCCGCAGACTTCCGGCAGGGTGTTGGTCTGGTGCGACAGTTCGGCGGCGGCGAGGATGTTGCCCTCGGCCACCAGCTTCAGCCAGTTGGGAATGAAGTTGTGCACCGGGCACTTCCATTCGCAATACGGGTTACCGCAACCCAGGCAGCGGTGGGCCTGGTCGGCCGACTGCTGAGGTTTGAACGGTTCGTAGATTTCCACGAACTCTTTCTTGCGTTGACGCAACAGTTTCTTCTTCGGATCCTTGCGCCCGACCTCGATGAACTGGAAGTCATTATTCAGACGTTCAGCCATTGTTAAAACCTCATCAAACTCTTCAGGCGCATATCACTGCGGGTTGGCACGGGTGCTGGAAAGCAACGACTTCAGGTTGGCAGCCTTCGGCTTGACCAGCCAGAAACGACGCAGATAGTCATCAAGGTTCTCGGCGAGTTCACGACCCCACTCGCTATCGGTTTCCTCGACGTACTCGTTCAGCACGTTCTGCAGGTGGCTGCGATAGGCTTCCATCGCCTCGCCGCTGATCCGCTGGATTTCCACCAGTTCGTGGTTGACCCGGTCAACGAAGCTGTTGTCCTGGTCGAGCACATAGGCGAAACCGCCGGTCATGCCAGAGCCGAAGTTGTAACCGGTCTTGCCCAGGACGCAGACGAAACCACCGGTCATGTACTCGCAGCAGTGATCGCCAGTGCCTTCCACGACGGTGTGGGCACCGGAGTTACGCACGGCGAAACGCTCACCCGCAGTACCGGCGGCGAACAGCTTGCCGCCCGTGGCGCCGTACAGGCAGGTGTTGCCGATAATGGCACTGTCCTGCGTGCGGTAGACGCTACCTTTTGGCGGCACGATGACCAGCTTGCCGCCGGTCATGCCCTTGCCGACGTAGTCGTTGGCGTCGCCTTCCAGGTACATGTTCAGGCCGCCGGCGTTCCACACGCCGAAGCTCTGCCCGGCAGTGCCCTTGAAGCGGAAGGTGATTGGCGCATTGGCCATACCCTGGTTGCCGTGTTTGCGGGCGATTTCGCCGGAGATCCGCGCACCAATGGAACGGTCGCAGTTGCAGATATCCAGGGCGAATTCGGCGCCGCTCAGGTCATTGATCGCCGAAGTGGCCATATCGACCATCTTCTCGGCCAGCAGGCCCTTGTCGAACGGCGGGTTGCGATCGACTTGGCAGAACTGCGGCTTGTCGGCCGGAACGTGATCGCTGCCGAGCAATGGCGTCAGATCCAGGTGGTGCTGCTTGGCAGTCTGGCCTTCGAGGATTTCCAGCAGATCGGTACGGCCGATCAGTTCCTCGAGGGAACGCACGCCCAGCTTGGCCAGCCACTCACGAGTTTCCTCGGCGACGTAGGTGAAGAAGTTCACCACCATGTCGACGGTGCCGATGTAGTGATCCTTGCGCAGCTTCTCGTTCTGCGTTGCCACGCCGGTGGCGCAGTTGTTCAGGTGGCAAATACGCAGGTACTTGCAGCCCAGGGCGATCATTGGCGCGGTGCCGAAGCCGAAGCTTTCAGCGCCGATGATGGCCGCCTTGATCACGTCGAGGCCGGTTTTCAGGCCACCGTCGGTTTGTACCCGGACTTTACCGCGCAGGTCGTTGCCGCGCAGGGTCTGGTGGGTTTCGGCCAGGCCGAGTTCCCACGGCGCACCGGCGTACTTGATCGAGGTCAGCGGCGATGCACCGGTGCCGCCGTCGTAGCCGGAGATGGTGATCAGGTCGGCATAGGCCTTGGCCACACCGGCAGCGATGGTGCCGACGCCCGCTTCTGCCACCAGTTTCACCGAGACCAGCGCCTTCGGGTTGACCTGTTTCAGGTCGAAAATCAGCTGCGACAAGTCTTCGATCGAGTAGATGTCGTGGTGCGGTGGCGGCGAAATCAGAGTCACGCCCGGCACGGCATAACGCAGTTTGGCGATCAGACCGTTGACCTTGCCGCCTGGCAATTGACCACCCTCGCCCGGCTTGGCGCCCTGGGCGACCTTGATCTGCAGCACTTCGGCGTTAACCAGGTATTCCGGGGTTACACCGAAACGGCCGGTGGCCACCTGCTTGATTTTCGAGCTCTTGATGGTGCCGTAGCGCGCCGGGTCTTCACCACCTTCACCGGAGTTAGAACGCGCCCCCAGGCGGTTCATGGCTTCGGCCAGGGCTTCGTGAGCTTCCGGCGACAGTGCGCCCAGCGAGATACCGGCGGAGTCAAAGCGCTTGAGCACCGACTCCAGCGGCTCGACTTCGCTGAGGTCCAGCGGCGTATCGAGGGTCTTGACCTTGAACAGGTCGCGGATCATCGACACCGGACGGTTGTCCACCAGCGTCGTGTATTCCTTGAACTTGCTGTAGTCGCCCTGCTGTACAGCGGCTTGCAGGGTGTTGACCACGTCCGGGTTGTAGGCGTGGTATTCGCCACCGTGGACGAACTTCAGCAGGCCGCCTTGCTGGATCGGCTTGCGCGGGCTCCAGGCTTCAACGGCCAGGGCTTTCTGCTCGGCTTCGATGTCGACGAAACGTGCACCCTTGATGCGGCTTGGCACGCCACGGAAGCTCAGGTCGCAGACTTCCTGGGACAGACCGATGGCCTCAAACAACTGTGCACCACGGTACGAAGCGATGGTCGAGATGCCCATCTTCGAGAGGATCTTCAACAGGCCCTTGGTGATGCCTTTACGGTAGTTCTTGAACACCTCATAGAGGTCGCCCAGCACTTCACCGGTACGGATCAGGTCACCCAGCACTTCGTAGGCCAGGAACGGATAGACCGCCGACGCACCGAAGCCGATCAACACTGCGAAGTGGTGAGGATCGCGCGCGGTGGCGGTCTCGACCAGGATGTTGGAGTCGCAACGCAGGCCTTTTTCCGTCAGACGGTGGTGCACCGCGCCGGTGGCCAACGAAGCGTGGACCGGCAGTTTGCCGGGCGCAATGTGGCGGTCGCTCAGGACGATCTGAGTCCGACCGGCACGCACGGCCTCTTCGGCCTGGTCAGCGATGTTGCGCACCGCAGCTTCAAGGCCCAGGGCCTCGTCGTAGTTGAGGTCGATGACCTGGCGTTCAAAGCCCGGGCGATCGAGGTTCATCAGCGAGCGCCACTTGGCCGGCGAGATTACCGGCGAGCTGAGGATCACGCGCGAGGCATGCTCCGGCGACTCCTGGAAGATGTTGCGCTCGGCACCGAGGCAGATCTCCAGCGACATGACGATGGCTTCACGCAGCGGGTCGATCGGCGGGTTGGTCACCTGCGCGAACTGCTGGCGGAAGTAGTCGTACGGCGTGCGCACGCGCTGGGACAGCACGGCCATCGGCGTATCGTCGCCCATCGAGCCCACGGCTTCGTAGCCTTGCTCGCCCAATGGACGCAGTACCTGGTCACGCTCCTCGAAGGTGACCTGGTACATCTTCATATATTGCTTGAGCTGATCGACGTCGTAGAACGCCGAGCCGTGGTCGTTGTCTTCCATGGTCGCCTGGATACGCAGGGCATTCTTGCGCAGCCATTGCTTGTACGGATGACGGGACTTCAGGCGGTTGTCGATCGCGTCAGTGTCGAGGATCTGCCCGGTTTCAGTGTCCACGGCAAAGATCTGCCCCGGACCAACGCGGCCCTTGGCAATCACGTCTTCAGGCTGGTAGTTCCAGACGCCGATTTCCGAGGCCAGGGTGATGAAGCCGTTCTTGGTGGTGACCCAGCGCGCCGGACGCAGACCGTTACGGTCGAGCAGGCACACCGCGTAGCGACCATCGGTCATGACCACGCCGGCCGGGCCGTCCCACGGTTCCATGTGCATCGAGTTGTATTCGTAGAACGCACGCAGGTCCGGGTCCATGGTCTCGACGTTCTGCCACGCTGGCGGAATGATCATCCGCACGCCACGAAACAGGTCGATACCGCCGGTGACCATCAGCTCCAGCATGTTGTCCATGCTCGAGGAGTCGGAACCCACGCGGTTAACCAGCGGGCCGAGCTCTTCCAGGTCCATCAAATCGTTGGTGAACTTGGTGCGACGGGCCTGGGCCCAGTTGCGGTTGCCGGTGATGGTGTTGATCTCGCCGTTGTGCGCCAGGAAGCGGAACGGTTGGGCCAACGGCCATTTCGGCAAAGTGTTGGTGGAGAAGCGCTGGTGGAACACGCAGATTGCGGTTTGCAGGCGCTGGTCGCTGAGGTCTGGATAGAAGGCGGTGAGGTCCGCCGGCATCATCAGGCCTTTGTAGATAATGGTCTTGTGGGAAAAGCTGCAGACGTAGTGGTCGGTGTCGGCGGCGTTGGCCACGGACGAGCGACGACGGGAGCTGAACAGCTTGATGGCCATGTCCTGATCGCTCAGGCCATCACCACCGATGAACACTTGCTCGATCTGCGGCAAACGCTCCAGGGCCAGGCGCCCGAGCACGCTGGTGTCGATTGGCACTTTGCGCCAGCCGATCAATTGCAGGCCCTCAGCCAGGATCTCGCGGTTCATGTTCTCGCGAGCAGCTTCGGCTTTCACCGGATCCTGGTTGAAAAACACCATGCCCACTGCATATTGCTTGGGCATTTCGACGCCGAAGGTTTCCTGGGCGATCGCTCGCAGGAACTGGTCCGGCTTCTGAATAAGCAGACCGCAACCGTCACCGGTCTTGCCGTCGGCGTTGATCCCACCACGGTGGGTCATGCAGGTCAGGGCCTCAATGGCCGTTTGCAAAAGGGTATGACTGGGCTCGCCCTGCATATGGGCTATCAGGCCGAAGCCGCAGTTATCCTTGAATTCATCTGGTTGGTACAGACCTGCTTTCATAGACACTTTCTCACCAGGCTGCCTCTTATCGAGGCAAATTTCTTTTCAATTCAACCACTTACCATCCACGCCGAACGAACGCCAGCTTTGCGGGGGCAAAAGGGAGGTCATTGTACACACCGACACAGACGCCCACAAATTTGACGACGAAATGTCGCAAATTCATGTCGCATTTATGAAAGGTTTAAAGCTATCTACTGTGCTAGTCAAAACTTTTTTCAATTTTGACCGCACGACTCAAAGACTACTGTGACGCAGACACCACAAGGCACGCGGCCTCCAGGGCAGCATGCCTTGTAGAAATTTTGAGGTGCCGGGAGAGGCGGCCTGGGTAAGGCCGCCGAATCTTCAGCGAGCTGTTGCCAGTTCCTGTTGGACGCTGGCGACAGAGCGAGGCCAAGGTTTACCAGCCTGAACCTTCGCTGGCAAGGCCTTGATGGCAGATACGGCCGCATCGCGATTGGCGAAGTTGCCATAGGTGATGACGTAAAGCGGCTTGCCGTTCAGGACTTTCTTGAAGTAACGGTACTCACCGCCCTGCTCCTTGACGAAGCTCTGTGCCGCCGCTTCGGAGCTGGTGCCGAGAATCTGCACGACGTAATTGCCAGGCTTCTGACCGGCGTACCAGGTGCCGCCAGCTGCCGCCGGTGTCGCTTTTGCGACAGTTGCCGGCTTCTCGACCGGTTTGGTCACCGGCGCAGGCTTAACCACAGGGGCTGGAGCTGGCTTGGCGACTGGCGCAGGGGTTGGCTTGGCAACGGCGACTTGCGTCGGGGCTGGAACAGGTTTGGCCGCCGGTGCTGGTGCCGGGCCAGCTGCAACGCCAGCAGGCGGGGCGATAGTGGTCACGGTCGGTGGCACCGAGCTGGACCCAGGCACCGGAACGCCATCGTCACCTTCGGTAATGCCACCGGCTTCCTCAGCCAATGGACCGCGCATGACCGGCTGCGATTGCCCGACCAACGGCAACGGCATGGGCTGGGTATTGCCGGCAAATTCGACCGACGGCGCAGCACCATTGGCACCCTGGCCCAGGGGCAATTGCGCCTGCTCGTTAGCCGGCGCACCGGTGGTTGGTGCTTTGCTGCGACCCGGCAAGAGCCAGGCGGCAGCCACCGCAACCACGACCACGGCAGATATCGCCAATACGTGTTTCTTCGGCATGTTGAACCCCATACTTGGACGCTTCACCGCAGAACGGCTGGCGATCATGGCTTCGATCATCGCATCGCGAGCCACCTGATTGATGTTTCCAGGCCAGCCCTCGGAGCTTTCGTGAATCTCAGAGATCTGATTTGCGGTGAAAAGTTCGATTCCACGGCCCGCACCCTCGAGACGCTGCCCGAGGTATTCCCGAGTCTCTTCTTCGGTGTAAGGCTGCAATTCGATAACGTGGAAACGCTCTTCTTCGGCGCTCAACTGATCCAGACCGGCGATCAGAGAAGGCTCGCCAAACAGGAACACATGGGGACGCCCTTCCGGCGCACCGGCAGCCAAGGCCAGCAAGACTTCCAGGGCCGACTCGTCGAGCTGCTCGGCATCGTCCACCAGCATGTAGACTTCCTGGCCGGTCAGTGCGAGTTGCACCACCTGCTTGAGAATTGCCCCCACCTCTGCGTCGGCAACGTCCAGTGCCTGCGCCACCTGCCGCAATACACCTGCCGCATCACCGGCGCCACGGGCGGACACAACCACACTCTGCACCGACTGCTTGTTGGTGCTGGCAACCAGCGCCTGGCGCAGCAAAGTCTTGCCGCTGCCCAAGGGGCCGGTGACCACCAACAGCAACTGGCTGTAACGGGCCAGATGGTGCAACTGTCCGAGCACAGATTTGCGCTGGGCAGGGAAAAACTTGAAGCCAGGCACCCGCGGAGCGAAGGGGTCATGGTTCAGCTGGAAGTGGCCTAGGAACGCCTCGTCGGCATGCAAACTGGTCATCGGGATCTTATTAACCTTTAAGCTGAGCCAGGGCGCGGTAATCCGCTCCCAGCGTTGCCTGTAAAATCTCTTTCGGATAATCGTCGGTGACAACTGCTTCACCCATGCGGCGCAACAACACCAGGCGCAAACGTCCGTCGATTACTTTCTTGTCAATTGCCATGTGCTCGAGAAAATCCGCCTCGGTCATCTCCTCGGGAGGAATGACCGGCAACCCGGCGCGCTGGAACAGGGCAATGCCCCGATCGCGCTCCTGGGCCGTGATCCAGCCGAGGCGTGCTGACATGTCCAGCGCCATCACGGTGCCAGCAGCGACTGCCTCACCGTGTAGCCAGACACCATAGCCCATGTGGGTTTCGATGGCGTGGCCGAAGGTATGGCCCAGGTTCAGCGTGGCCCGCACACCGGATTCACGCTCGTCGGCACCGACCACCGCCGCCTTGGCCGCGCAAGAGCGCTCGATGGCGTAGGTCAGGGCGTCCTGGTCGAGCGCCCGCAGGCGATCGACGTTTTCTTCGAGCCAGGTCAGGAAGGGCTCATCGCAGATCAGCCCGTATTTGATCACTTCGGCCAGCCCGGCGGAGAGCTCGCGGGCCGGCAGCGTATTGAGGGTCGCGGTATCGATCAGCACCACGTTGGGCTGATAGAAGGCACCGACCATGTTCTTGCCCAGCGGATGGTTGATACCGGTCTTGCCGCCCACCGACGAGTCGACTTGCGACAACAGGGTGGTCGGCACCTGAATGAAATCGACCCCACGCTGGTAGCAGGCCGCGGCAAAACCGGCCATATCGCCAATCACCCCGCCGCCCAGAGCGATCACGGTGGTGCGCCGATCATGGCGCGCGGTCAGCAAGCCATCGAAAATGGTTTGCAGGGTTTCCCAGGTCTTAAAGGCTTCGCCGTCGGGCAACACCACGGAAATCACTGAATAACCTGCGAGGCTGCGGGTCAGACGCTCCAGATAAAGCGGCGCAACCGTCTCGTTGGAGATAATTGCCACTTGCCGCCCTGCGATATGCGGCGCCAGCAGCTCGGGCTGATCCAGCAACCCTTCACCAATATGAATCGGGTAGCTACGCTCGCCTAGATCGACCTTAAGTGTCTGCATGTGTCCCCACAGAAAAGTTGGAATCAGGCGTCCCGCCTTGCGCTATCGACGGGTAACGTCTGCCTGTGTGACGTTGCCCGTTGCTGATGCGCCACACTCGCCGGCCATCATGACGCGACGCCGAGGATAGCGCATTTCGCGCCCTGAATTAACGGGGAGGCAGTTGCTGCAAGCGTTCCAGAATATCCAGCACGACCATGCGCGGCGGCCGCTCATCGGTTTCCACCACGACGTCGGCGATTTCCCGATATAGCGGATCGCGCAGCGTCAGCAGATCACGCAGGGTTTTAGCCGGATCGGCGGTGCGCAGCAATGGACGATTGCGGTCACGCGCCGTGCGCCCGACCTGCTGCTCGACCGAAGCATGCAAATACACCACCCGCCCGCCGGCATGCAGCGCGTGACGGTTGGCTTCACGCATCACGGCACCGCCACCAGTCGCCAGCACCACGCCATCGAGCTCACAGAGCTCGGCGATCATTGCCTGCTCGCGATCACGGAAGCCGGGTTCGCCTTCTTTATCGAAGATCCACGGGATATTGGCGCCTGTGCGCAATTCAATTTCCTTATCGGAATCCTTGAACGGCAGACGCAGCTCTTTGGCCAGCAAGCGACCGATGGTGCTTTTACCCGCACCCATCGGCCCAACAAGAATCAAATTTCGCACAGAATCAATGACTCACAGCAATCGCCTGGTTATTCATGATACGCGGAGTGAGAAATACCAGCAGCTCGGATTTTTTCTCCGCCACCACGTCACGCCGGAAAAGGCGGCCAAGATACGGCACATCACCGAGAAATGGCACCTTATCTACGACCTTGCTTTGAGTATTTGAGAAAACCCCACCAATAACGATGGTTTCACCATCGATTACGAGCACCTTGGCATTGACCTCGTTTTTCCTGATAGGCGGCACATCCTGCACTTTATTCAAGTAATCAGGCTCATCCTTGGTCACCTTGACCACCATGATGATGCGGTTGTCCGGCGTGATCTGCGGAGTGACTTCCAGCGACAGCGAGGCCTCCTTGAAAGAGACCGAGGTCGCGCCGTTGGCGCCGGCCTGCTGATAGGGGATCTCGGTGCCCTTGAGGATTTTCGCGACCTCCTTGTCGGACGTAAGCACTTTGGGCTGGGAGATAATTTCACCGTTGCCGGTTTTTTCCATTGCGGTCAGCTCCAGGTCGAGTAATAGGTTGTCGCTGACGAACCCGACCCCCAGCCCCGAGGTGGCACCTACTGCGCCCATGTCGACGAACGGCGCACTACCGGACTCACCTGGACTCCCTGCACCCGAAGCCCTCCAGTTGCCTCGCCGAATCGATCCACCCCAGCGCACCCCAAGGCTTTTGTCGTAATCCACGTTCACCTCGACGATGCGCGCTTCAATCATCACCTGGCGCACCGGAACGTCCAACTGAGCGACGATTTGCCGTAACTCGTCCAGACGTTCCTGGGTCTGGTACGCAATGATGTTATTGGTCCGGTCGTCAACGGTCAGCGAACCCCGCTCTACAGGCCTGACTCCGGTGACTGACTGGAATAGCTGAGCGATATCCGCCGCCTTGGCGTAGTTGACCTGCAAAAGCTCTCGCCGCAAGGGCGCCAGTTCGGCTACGCGCTGTTGCGATTCAAGCTCCTGGCGCTCGCGGTTTGCGATGTCTTGTGCCGGAGCGACCAACAACACATTGCCAACCTGACGCTTGTCCAGGCCCTTGGTCTTGAGCACCAGATCCAGAGCCTGGTCCCAGGGCACGTCGTGGAGGCGCAACGTGATGCTGCCTTGCACGGCATCGCTGGCCACCAGATTGAGCTGAGTGAAATCGGCTATGAGCTGCAGCACCGAGCGCACCTCAATGTCCTGAAAATTCAACGACAGCTTGTCGCCGCGATACCCATCCGGTTCGACAACGCCGTGCATCGGGTGAATGACCGCTTGGGCGGTCGCCGACAGCAACGCAAAACCCAGCACGAAACCGAGGGTGGAAAGAATCCTGTTCATTGTCTGGCTTCCACTATGAGCGCACGTTCAAGGAGATGGATCGCGGTTGCTCGCGCCAGGCGTTTTCGCCATCGGCAACGATTTCCAGCAGATCGACCCGGGTTTCACTGATCGACACGATCCGCCCGTCATCGCGCCCCAGGTAGTCCCCCACCTGCAATCGATGTACGCCGCCCGCCACACGCAGCAGCGCCGAGGCACCCGCCGCATTCGCCATGGTTCCCACCATCACGAACTGCTCGACAGCAAAACGTTCAAGGGGGTGGCGGATCCGCAGTGGATCCGGACTTACCCTTGTTCGCCCTGCGTCCTGAGCCGCAAAAGCGGTCCCGGACGGTGGCAGGAACGGACTGCGTAACGAGACGGCGTCGTAGAAAAATGGCGGTAATGAGGGGTAGGTCGGGATTGGCTCGATACTGTCAGGCGATTTCAACCGTACTTCATCCATGAAGCCATCCAGATCAACGAAGCCCTGCCCCTCGCCGCAGCCGCCAAGCCCGATAAGGAAAGCAACAGGCGCGCCCCAGCGCAGCGGCCTCACAGCTGATGCCCTTCGTGATAGCGATAAGTCCGGGCCAGGATATTCAAACGCAGCATGGCGCCATCCGCCCGACTAACCGGTGCCAGGCTGAAGTCGTGCAAGGTGACGATCCGTGGCAGAGCGGATACTGCACTGACGAACGTCGCCAGACCGTGATAGTCGCCAACTACAGTAATTTGAATCGGCAATTCGAGGTAAAACGGCTGAGCCTCTTCGGGTAGTAGTCGGATTTCCTCAAACTGCAGGCCACCGACTGATCCGGCACGGGATATATCCTCCAGCAATCCCGGGACTTCAGTGTCGCTGGGCAGTTGCCGCAATAATTCGTCGAACGAGTGCTGCATATCCTGAACCTGGTCGAGATAGAGCTGCACATTGCCGAGCTGGGCGACTCTGTTCGCGAATTGCTGCTTACGATCGCGCTCTTCACCGCGAGCGTTCTCCAGTTGACCCTGCCGATCACGCAAGTGAACGGTGTAGCCCGACACCAGCAGAATCAGCATCAACAACACGCCTATCAAAGCCCTGAGCGCTCGCGGCCGGGACCCCGCACCGTGCAGGTCGTCACGACTGAACTCGAATCGAGCCAACTTCACGAGAACACTCATGACCTCGACGCCACAGGCAGTGTTTCGGTCTGACGAACGCTGAGACGGAACAAACTGGCCGCGTGTTTGCCCGATCCGTCGCCGGCAACCTTGATCTCGGTCAGACTTGGAGCGTCAAACACCTCGGCGGCATCGAGATTGCGCAACAGTTCGGAAACATGCTGGTTGGAAGCGGCCACACCATTGATGACCAACGTCCGATCGCGCCATTGCAGGTCGGTGAAATACACCTCATCAGGAAGGGTCCTGGCCAACTGATCGAAGACTTGCGCGGCGCCTGATCGCTGCCCTTGCAGCCCCTGGATAATTCGCATCCGCTCAACCAACTGCGCGCGCCTCGATTTCAACTCATTGAGTTGCCCCACCCGCTCCTCAAGCGCACTGATTTGCTGGACGACATAAGCATTACGCGCGGCCTGGCGCTCGATTGCATGATTGATGTAGCGATCCCCCAGGACGATACTGCCTGCCGACAGCAGCACTACGCCGCCCAACACCAGCAGAAAACGCCTGCGGCCCGCCTCACGCCGAGCTTCGCGCCACGGCAACAGATTGATGCGAGTCATCAGTCAAAACTCCTCAATGCCAGACCACAGGCAATCATCAAGGCAGGGGCGGCGTCGGCAAGGGAGGCCGGGTTCACCTGGGCAGCCAGTGTCATGCTGGTAAAGGGGTTGGCCACCTGCGTGGGAACTTTCAGGCATCGCTCAATCATCGGCGCCAGACCGTCAATCGAGGCACCTCCGCCGGCCAGCAGGACGCGCTCGACCTTCCGCGCTGAGTCCGAATCGATGTACCACTGCAGCGAACGAGAAATTTGCTGCAACAGCGCCTCACAGCTGGGCTGGAGGATTTCACCCGAGCAGCCGTCAGACCATTCCTCCATCCGCACAACCGGCTCACTCTCCCGACCGTGTTGTCGCTGAATATTCTCAGCGAGTTGTTGACCACCAAACAGGTGCTCGCGGCTGAAGACGATCAGGCCTTCACTCAATACATGCAGCGTGGTCAGGTGAGTGCCTATATCAATCAATGCCACGGCAGGCCGCTGCGTGCCGGACAACAAGGTGACGGCCCGCTGCCACGCATGGGCTTCGACATCCACCACAGCGGGCACTAACCCTGCCAGATCAAGTACCGCCTCCAACAACTCGACACGCTCCCTTCGACAGGCAGCCACCAGCACATTGACTCGCCCGGGATTGTCCGCGCAGGCGCCGATTACCTGAAAATCGAGCGCTACATCATCCAGGGGATAAGGGACGTACTGGTCAGCATCGATTCTCAGCTGATTTTCCAACTCATCGGCTGACAGCCCTGCGGGCATCTCCAACACTCTGGTGATGACCGCCGGTCCGGAAACCGCCACGGCGACATGCCGGGAGCGGGCATGAGCCTTGGTCACCAACCTTGATACCGCGCGCCCGACCAACTCGGGCTCGGTGATACTCCTCTCAACCAGCGCATTCGCCGGCAAAGGCTCTATTGCGAACGCCTCCACCTGATATCGCGAACTCGTGCCGCCAAGCTCGAGCAGCTTGACCGAGGTAGAGCCGATATCGAGACCCAATAACATTCGAGGTTTTTTGCTGAAGACTCCCGGCATTGGCAATTCCCTATGACTTTCCGTGAGTTACGAACTCTTGATGGCGACCGGCGTCCAATGCCAGTGCCTTGACCCAGCCGCCAACTGCGCTGTTGGCGGAAAAATGCTTATAATGCCCAGCGTTTTTCTCCGCTTTCTTCAAGCGCAGGTCGAGCCTTGTTTACCCTGAATGCCCTGACGCCAAATTCATTCTTTGCCCTGGATATCCAAAAGCCTTGATTCGTCTGCTGAAATTTTTCGGGTGGTCCATCGTCGCCATTTTCTGCGGACTGCTTCTGGGTCTGAGCGGCGCGTTCCTCTACCTTAGTCCTGGACTGCCGTCGGTGGAGGCGCTCAGAAGTATCCAGTTGCAGATTCCGTTGCGGGTCTACAGCAGCGACGACAAGTTGATCGCAGAATTCGGCGAAATGCGCCGCAATCCAATCCGTTTTGCCGACATTCCCCCCAACTTCATCAATGCGTTACTAAGTGCTGAGGACGACAACTTCCTCAACCACTATGGGGTCGATCCAAGCAGCCTGATGCGCGCCGCGACCCAACTGGTCAAGAGCGGACATATTCAGTCCGGCGGCAGCACCATCACCATGCAGGTGGCAAAGAACTTCTTCCTGACCAGCGAACGCAGCTTCTCGCGCAAGACCACCGAGATCCTGCTGGCCCTGCAAATCGAACGACAGCTGAGCAAGGACGAGATCCTCGAGCTGTACGTGAACAAGATCTACCTGGGTAACCGCGCCTATGGCATCGAGGCGGCGGCGCAGGTGTACTACGGCAAATCGATCCGCGACGTCAGTCTGGCGCAGATGGCGATGATCGCCGGCCTGCCCAAGGCCCCTTCGCGCTTCAACCCGCTGGCCAACCCGGCACGCAGTAAAGAGCGTCGCGACTGGATCCTGGGCCGCATGTACAAGCTCGGGAAAATCGACGAGGCGGCGTATCAGGCGGCGATCAACGAACCGCTGAATGCCAGCTACCACGTGCCAACCCCGGAAGTGAACGCACCGTACATTGCCGAAATGGCCCGCGCCGAAATGGTCGGCCGCTACGGCGCCGATGCCTACACCGAAGGTTTCCGCGTCACCACCACGGTGCCGAGCAACCTGCAGGAAATGGCCAACACCGCCGTCCACGAAGGCCTGATTACCTACGACCAGCGTCACGGCTACCGCGGCCCGGAATCCCGACTGCCGGGCAAGACCCCGGACGCCTGGGCCACTGAGCTGACCAAGCAACGGACCATCAGCAGCCTTGAGCCGGCCATTGTCAGCGAAGTCGACAAGAACGGCCTGCAGGTCCTGACCCGCAGCGGGACCGAACATGTTTCCTGGGACAGCATGAAGTGGGCGCGCCCCTTCCTGAACACCAACAGCATGGGCCCGAATCCACGCCAGCCGTCGGATGTGGCACAGATCGGCGACCTGATTCGGGTGCAGCGCCAAGCCGATAGCAGCCTGAAGTTCAAACAGCTGCCAGCCGCCCAAAGCGCCCTGGTCTCGCTGGACCCACAAAACGGCGCCATTCGCGCCCTGGTCGGCGGCTTCGCCTTCGAGCAAAGCAACTACAACCGCGCCATGCAGGCCAAGCGTCAACCGGGCTCCAGCTTCAAACCGTTCGTCTACAGCGCCGCCCTGGACAGTGGCTACACTGCCTCCACACTGGTCAACGACGCACCGATCGTGTTTGTCGACGAGTACCTGGACAAGGTCTGGCGACCAAAGAACGACACCAACACCTTCCTCGGCCCGATCCGTCTGCGCGAGGCGCTATACAAGTCGCGCAACCTGGTGTCGATCCGCCTGCTGCAGGCCATGGGCGTCGGCAAGACCATCGACTACATCAGCCGCTTCGGCTTCAACAAACAGGACCTGCCACCCAACCTGTCCCTGGCATTGGGCACCGCCACCCTGACGCCGATGGAAATTGCCACCGGCTGGAGCACCTTTGCCAACGGCGGCTATAAGATCAGTCCGTACATCATCGACAAGATCGAAAGCCGCAATGGCGACACACTGTTCGTCGCCAACCCGCCAAGCGTGCCCAAGGGCGACACCGCCACCAGCGGCATCGCAGCACCTACCGACGAGGCGTTCACCATCAACCCGACACCTGGCGAAGCACCGGCCACAACCGCTGCCACCGAGCAGGCGCCTGCGGTCGCCGAGCGGATTGTCGATGCCCGCACCACCTATATTCTCAACAGCATGCTGCAGGACGTGATCAAACTTGGCACCGGGCGTCGCGCCCTGGCGCTGGGTCGCACCGACCTGGCCGGCAAGACCGGGACCACCAACGAATCCAAGGATGCCTGGTTCTCGGGCTACAACGGCGATTACGTGACCACCGTCTGGACTGGCTTCGATCAACCCGAAAGCCTCGGCCGACGCGAGTTCGGCGGCACCGTCGCGCTGCCGATCTGGATGAGCTACATGGGCGCCGCCCTCAAGGACAAGCCGCCCCACACCCAGCCAGAGCCTGAGGGCATCCTCAGCCTGCGCGTCGACCCGATCAGCGGCCGCGCCGCCTCCCCAGGCACACCAGGCGCCTACTTCGAACTGTTCAAGGCCGAAGACACGCCGCCCAATGGCAGCGAGCTGGGCAACGGCACCGCACCTGGCAGCCCGCTGCCGGCGGATGAAGTGGCGCCGATCGATCTGTTCTGATCTGGCCCAGCCAAAAAGCCCCGCCTCCGTGAGGAGTGCGGGGCTTTTTATTGACTGCTGAGGTGCTCTCTGCGGGAGCGGGCTTGCCCGCGAAAGGGCCGGTACAACCCCACACAAAACCTCAGGCATAAAAAAACCCCGACTCGCCAGAGCCGGGGTTTTCTATTGACGCGCTACAACGACTTAGCCGTTGAACACATCATCCACACTTTTCAGCGGGTAGTTCTTCGGATACGGCAGGGTCGCTACGCCGGTCTCGATGGCGGCCTTGGCCACGGCATCGGAGATCACGGTGATCAGGCGGGCATCCATTGGTTTCGGAATGATGTACTCACGGCCGAATTCCAGCTTGATACCGCCGTAGGCGTCGCACACTTCCTGAGGCACTGGCAGCTTGGCCAGTTCACGCAGGGCGTTGGCCGCAGCCACTTTCATTTCTTCGTTGATGCGCTTGGCGCGAACGTCCAGGGCACCACGGAAAATGAACGGGAAGCCCAGTACGTTGTTCACCTGGTTCGGGTAGTCCGAACGACCGGTCGCCATGATCACGTCATTACGAGTGGCGTGCGCCAGCTCAGGGGAGATTTCCGGATCCGGGTTCGAGCAAGCAAACACGATCGGGTTGGCGGCCATGGACTTCAGGCCTTCAGCGCTCAGCAGGTTCGGACCGGACAGGCCGACGAACACGTCAGCGCCTTCCAGCGCGTCCGCCAGGGAACGCTTGTCGGTCGCGTGAGCGAAGACTGCCTTGTACTGGTTCAGGTCGTCACGGCCGGAGTGGATCACACCGGTACGGTCAACCATGTAGATGTTCTCGATGTTCGCGCCCATGCTCACCAGCAATTTCATGCAGGAGATGGCGGCAGCGCCAGCGCCCAGGCAGACGATCTTGGCTTCTGGCAGGGTCTTGCCAGCGATTTCCAGGGCATTGATCATGCCGGCCGCGGTGACGATCGCGGTGCCGTGCTGGTCATCGTGGAACACTGGAATATCGCACTGCTCGATCAGAGCACGTTCGATCTCAAAGCACTCAGGCGCCTTGATGTCTTCCAGGTTGATGCCACCGAAGGTGATGGAGATGCGCTTTACCGTGTCGATAAAGGCTTGCGGGCTTTCGGAATCGACTTCGATGTCGAATACGTCGATGCCGGCGAAACGCTTGAACAGTACGCCCTTGCCTTCCATTACCGGCTTGGACGCCAGCGGGCCGAGGTTGCCCAGGCCAAGAATCGCGGTGCCATCGGAAATCACTGCAACCAGGTTGCCTTTACCGGTGTATTTGTAGGCCAGCTCAGGATCGCGAGCAATTTCGCGTACTGGTTCGGCTACGCCGGGGCTGTAGGCCAGCGACAGGTCGCGGGCGGTAGCGGTGGCCTTGGTGAGCTCGACACTCAGCTTACCTGGACGAGGTTGAGCATGATATTCGAGAGCGGCAGTTTTCAGATCAGACATAGGGGCATTCCGCTTTTTACTGTTGGACAGACTGGTCAGCGAGGATACGCGCCTCGCAAAGTCCCCACAAGACTGACCGGTCACCCCTGTCAAGCGCCCTGCCCTACGACTTTCGCCCAAGAGCCACGGAACACAAGGCCTACAAGTGTTCACAATCGATATAAAAAATGTCTACAATTTTTTATGGCGTACCTGCCATTCAGGCGCCCTCGAGACCTCAACACCCCCGCAGCCCCTGACGGGATGCTCAATCCAGAGGGCTGTAGCCGATTGGGTGCAACCAGCAGTACAACTGAACCCTGAACCTGAGCCAAAACACCTCGCGATTGCTCCAGGCCGCGCTTGCGAAAAGCAAAATCACAGGCATAAAAAAAGCGTCCGCAAGGGACGCTTTTTTCATCACCGAGAAAAAACCGCGAGGGTTTTCCCGGTAGATCGGCCTTAGGCCTTTTTCGCACCGAACGCACCGAAGCGGTCTGCGAAGCGCTGTACACGGCCGCCGGTGTCCAGAGTCTTCTGCTTACCGGTGTAGAACGGGTGGCACTCGTTGCAAACGTCGATTGGCAGAGCTTTGCCGAAAGTCGAACGAGTTTCAAACTTGTTGCCACAGCTGCAGGTCACAGCGATGACTGGGTATTCTGGATGGATATCAGCTTTCATGGTGTTTTCCTCAGCTAGCGTGCCGCCACTCAACACCATTGTTGAATACCGCACGTAATTAGGCCGCGGATTCTACCAGACCTTGACGATGACGCAAGCTGTCCCTCAAACCGGTCGTCTGCTAGGCTCCGCCCCCTATGGGTGCGACCCAACCCTTGTGGGAGCGGGCTTGCCTGCGATAGCTCAGTGTCAGTCAGCGGATATGTCGTCTGACACGTCGCTATCGCGAGCAGGCTCGCTCCTACAGAGAATGCGCCATCTTCTATGTCAGCTATCGAGACTTTCCCGCGTGCCCGACGCCATTCTGCGCCTCGCCCTGCCCTCGCCCCTGCGCCGCCTGTTCGATTATCGAGCCCCGGCCGGCGTCAAGCGCACGCAATTGCAACCAGGCATGCGCCTGCGGGTGCCGTTCGGACGCCGGGAGATGATCGGAATCCTGGTGGAAATCAGCGATCACAGCGAAGTGCCTGCCGACAAGCTCAAGCCGGCGCTGGCCCTGCTGGATGCCACGCCGCCGCTGCCGGCCTCGTTGTTCAAGCTGTGCCTGTGGACTTCCCAGTATTACCAGCACAGCCTGGGCGACACTCTGAGCTGGGCCCTGCCGGTCCTGCTGCGCCAGGGCGAACTGGCCGAAGCCCGCCAGGAGCGTTTCTGGTCAGCGGCGCCAGGCGCCAGGCTCGACGACCCACGCATTGCCCGCGCCCCGCGCCAACGCGAGGCCCTCGCGACCCTGGCCCAGCACCCTCATGGCGTCGCCCATGCGCTGCTGAGCAAACTGATGCTGAGCAAGGACAGCCTCGACTTGCTGCTGGCCAAGGATCTGGTCCAGGTCGAAATCCGCAAGCATGCACCCGGCGAGCGCCATGAACACTGGCTGGCCCAGCCAGAGCTGCCACTCAACCCCGAACAGCGCGCCGCCTATGAAGCCATCAGTGCCGGGATGGACGGTTTTCACGCGTTTTTGCTGGCCGGTGTCACTGGCAGCGGCAAGACCGAAGTCTATCTGCAGTTGATCCGCGCCACCCTGGAGGCCGGCAAGCAAGCCCTGGTGCTGATCCCGGAAATCAACCTCGGGCCGCAGACTCTGGCGCGCTTCGAGCAACGTTTCAATGCACGGATCGCTCTGCTGCACTCAGCGGTCAACGACCGTGAACGCCTGGATGCCTGGCTCGCCGCCCGCGATGGGGAGGCCGACATTATTATTGGCACCCGTTCGGCGCTGTTCACACCGATGAAAAACCCCGGGCTGATCATCATCGACGAAGAGCACGACGGCTCCTATAAACAGCAGGAAGGCCTGCGCTACCACGCCCGCGACCTGGCGCTGGTGCGGGCACGCCAGGAAAACATCCCGATTGTCCTCGGCTCCGCAACGCCGTCCCTGGAAAGCCTGCAAAACGCCTACACCGGACGCTACGGCCTGCTACGCCTGAATGAGCGTGCCGGCGGCGCCAAACAGCCGCGCTTCCTGCGCCTGGACGTCAAGAGTCGACCGCTGGACAGCGGCATTTCCGGGCCGATGCAACAGGCCATCGGCCAGACCCTCGCGGCCGGCCAGCAAGTCCTGGTGTTCCTCAACCGCCGCGGGTTCGCGCCGACCCTGCTCTGCCACGATTGCGGCTGGATGTCCGAATGCCAACGCTGCGATGCGCGCATGACCGTGCATCAACGCTCCGGTGAACTGCGCTGCCATCACTGCGGCTACGTCGAGCGCGTTCCGCGGCATTGCCCCAAGTGCGGCAAAGTCGACCTGCGCCCGGTAGGTGCCGGCACTGAACGCGCAGAGGAACGCTTGGGCATTCTGTTCCCGGACTATCCGGTGTTGCGGGTCGATCGTGACAGCACCTCGCGCAAGGATGCGATGAACCAGCTGTTCGCCACTATCCAAAAAGGCCAACCGTGCATTCTGGTGGGCACCCAGATGCTCGCCAAGGGTCACCACTTCCCACGAGTGACCCTGGTGTCGATCCTCGACGCCGATGGCGGCCTGTTCTCCGGCGATTTCCGCGCCAGCGAACGCATGGCGCAGTTGATCGTGCAGGTTGCCGGACGCGCCGGGCGTGCCGAAGAGCCGGGCAAAGTGATTATCCAGACCCATCTCGCCGATCACCCGCTGCTGGTGCAATTGACCGAACAGGGCTACTTCGCCTTCGCCGAGCAGGCTCTGAGCGAGCGTCGTGCCGCCGGCCTGCCGCCTTTCGCCCACCTGGCCCTGCTCCGCGCCGAGGCGCACAAGCCCGGCCAGGCCGAAAGCTTCCTCGACGAAGCCTGCAGCGAAGCGGAGCGCCTGCTGGCCGAACAGAACCTCGGCGGCATCGAACTCCTCGGCCCTGTGCCGGCCCCCATGGAACGCCGCGCCGGGCGTTATCGCGCACAATTATTGGTGCAAGCCAGCGCCCGGGCGCCCCTGCACCGACTGCTCAACAGCTGGATGCTGGTGCTGGAGCACTTGCCCAGCGGCCGGGCAGTGCGCTGGTCGCTGGATGTGGATCCGGTGGACTTGTATTGATCGGCAGGTCGCTTGCCAGTGAAGGGCGGCGAATTGTCACCACACATCCATAACCGGCCTGCTAAGGTTGGCAAGCCCGCCCTGGCAACGGATAATGCCCAGTTTTTCCACCCGCGCATTGACGCGCCGCCGCTATGCGGTTGAAAGAGAAGCCCATGAAAGACACCATTCGCCAGTTGATCCAGCAAGCCCTCACCCAACTCGTTACCGACGGTGTGTTGCCTGAAGGCCTGACGCCGGCGATTCAGGTGGAGAACGCCCGCGACAAGACCCACGGTGACTTCGCCAGCAACATCGCCATGATGCTGGCCAAGCCGGCCGGCATGAAGCCGCGCGACCTGGCGGAGAAAATCATCGCCGCGCTGCCAGCCGACGAAAACGTCAGCAAGGCCGAAATCGCCGGCCCGGGCTTCCTCAATTTCTTCCAGAACACCCAGGCCCTGGCAGCGCGCCTGGATGCCGCCCTGGCCGACGCCCACGTCGGCGTACGCAAGACCGGCCCAGTGCAGCGCACCGTGGTCGACCTGTCGGCGCCGAACCTGGCCAAGGAAATGCACGTCGGCCACTTGCGCTCGACCATCATTGGTGACGGCGTGGCACGGGTCCTGGAGTTCCTTGGCGACACCGTGATCCGTCAGAACCACGTAGGCGACTGGGGCACCCAGTTCGGCATGCTGATGGCTTACCTGCAGGAAAACCCGATCACCAGCGACGAGCTGTCGGACCTGGAAAATTTCTACCGCGCCGCCAAGCAGCGCTTCGACGAGTCCGCCGAGTTCGCCGACCGCGCGCGCGGCCTGGTGGTCAAGCTGCAGGCCGGCGATGCCGAATGCCTGGCGCTGTGGACCAAGTTCAAGGACATCTCGCTGTCGCACTGCCAGAAAATCTACGAGCAGTTGAACGTCAAGCTGACGATGGCCGACGTGATGGGCGAAAGCGCCTACAACGACGACCTGATCAACGTGGTCAACGACCTCAAGGCCAAGGGCATGCTGGTCGAGAGCAACGGCGCACAATGCGTGTTCCTCGATGAATTCAAGAACGCCGACGGCGAGCCGCTGCCGGTGATCATCGTCAAGGCCGACGGCGGCTACCTGTACGCCACCACCGACCTGGCGGCCGTGCGCTACCGCAGCGGCGTGCTCAAGGCCGACCGCGCCCTGTACTTCGTCGACCAGCGTCAGGCCCTGCACTTCCAGCAAGTATTTGCCGTGGCCCGCAAGGCCGGCTTCGTGACCCATCCGATGGAAATGGAGCACATGGGCTTCGGCACCATGAACGGCGCCGATGGCCGTCCGTTCAAGACCCGTGATGGCGGCACCGTCAAGCTGATCGACCTGCTCAACGAAGCCAAGGAACGCGCCTACAGCCTGGTCAAGGACAAGAACCCGGAACTGGCCGAAGCCGACCTGCGCAACATCGCCAAGGTGGTGGGCATTGGCGCGGTGAAATACGCCGACCTGTCCAAGCACCGCACCAGCGACTACAGCTTCAACTTCGACCTGATGCTCAACTTCGAAGGCAACACCGCGCCGTACCTGCTTTACGCCTACACCCGCGTGGCCGGCGTGTTCCGCAAGCTGGGCAAGGATTTCAACGAAGTTGACGGGCAGATCGTCCTCGAAGCCGCCCACGAACAGGAGCTGGCCGCCAAGCTGGCGCAATTCGCCGAGGTGCTGAACAACGTCGCCGAGAAAGGCACGCCGCACATCCTGTGCGCCTACCTGTATGACGTTGCCGGCCTGTTCTCCAGCTTCTACGAGAACTGCCCGATCCTCGCCGCCGAAACCCCGACGCAGATGCAGAGCCGCTTGCGCCTCGCCGCACTGACCGGTCGCACTCTCAAGCAAGGCCTGGAGCTGTTGGGCCTGGAAACCCTGGAGCGTATGTAAGTTGGCTGCCAAGAAAAAACCTGCACCCAAGCGTGGCGCCAGCCGTTACCAAGCTCCAGCAAAACAGCCGATTCCGGGCTGGCTATGGATGGCCATCGGTCTGACCGTGGGCGCGTTTATCGTGTTCCTGATGAAGCTGGAGCCCGGCAAGGGCGACGACGTCAAGCGGGTCAAGCAGGAAGAACAGAAAGCCACGCGCATGGCCGAGGCCAACAAGACCCCGCCGAGCCCGCAGCAACCGGTGAAGCCGAAGTACGACTTTTACACCTTGCTGCCGGAATCGGAAGTCATCGTGCCGCCGGACGCCGTGCCCGAGAAAACCCTGCCGACCCCGCAGACCGCCCCCGTGGCGCCTGTGACACCGGCAGAAGCGGCGAAGATCGACACTGCCCGCGCCCAAGCCGCCCTCAGCGGCCTGACGCCACCACCAGCGCCACCGGTGGCGAAGGCCGCGCCGGTGACTAAGTTCTTCCTGCAGGCCGGTTCATTCCGCAAGGAAGCCGATGCTGACAAGGTTCGAGCACAGATCATCCTGCTCGGCCAATCGGTTTCGGTGGAGTCGGGCACGGTCAAGGATGAAACCTGGTATCGGGTATTGGTTGGTCCGTTCAGCAATCGTGAGCAACTGACGACGGCGCAGAAGCAACTGGCCGGCAGCGGTTTCAGCAACTTGTTGTTACAACAACGTCAGAGCCGCTGATCGGCGGTTTTCACCGGGATTCTGCGGTGTACCCCAATCCATTGTAGGAGCCAGCCTGCTGGCGATGAATTTGATGCGGTGTTGCTGATGGCCTCATCGCGAGCAGGCTCGCTCCTACAGACCGCCCGTCCTGCTCCACGTCCTACAGTTGAAAAACGCCACACCACCCCCATATGAGTCTGCATAAGGCATTTTCGCCCCGCTGCGTGGAGACTCTTCCCTTGACCACCATCGTTTCAGTTCGCCGCCACGGCAAAGTCGTCATGGGCGGCGACGGCCAGGTTTCCTTGGGCAACACCGTGATGAAAGGCAACGCGAAAAAAGTTCGCCGCCTGTACCACGGCCAGGTCATCGCCGGTTTCGCTGGCGCCACCGCCGACGCCTTTACCCTCTTTGAACGCTTCGAAGGCCAGCTTGAGAAACATCAGGGTCATCTGGTGCGTGCCGCCGTCGAACTGGCCAAGGAATGGCGCACCGACCGCTCCCTGAGCCGCCTCGAAGCGATGCTCGCCGTTGCCAACAAAGACGCCTCCCTAATCATCACCGGCAACGGCGATGTGGTTGAGCCCGAAGATGGCCTGATCGCCATGGGCTCCGGTGGCGCCTACGCCCAGGCCGCAGCCAGTGCCCTGTTGAAAAAAACCGATCTGTCGGCCCGTGAAATCGTCGAGACCGCCCTGGGCATCGCCGGCGACATTTGCGTGTTCACCAACCACACCCAGACCATTGAGGAGCAGGACTGCGCCGAGTAAGCCCGTGCGCCCTGCGCCACGGCTCCTGCTTGCTTGAGGTCCGCCAATTACTATGTCCATGACTCCCCGTGAAATCGTCCACGAACTCAATCGCCACATCATCGGCCAGGACGACGCCAAGCGCGCCGTCGCCATCGCCCTGCGAAACCGCTGGCGCCGGATGCAACTACCCGAAGAACTGCGCGTTGAAGTAACCCCGAAAAACATTCTGATGATTGGCCCAACCGGTGTCGGCAAAACCGAAATCGCCCGTCGCCTGGCGAAACTCGCCAACGCGCCGTTCATCAAGGTCGAAGCGACCAAGTTCACCGAAGTCGGCTATGTCGGCCGTGACGTCGAGTCGATCATCCGCGACCTGGCCGATGCTGCGATCAAGCTTCTGCGCGAACAGGAAATGACCAAGGTTCGCCATCGCGCCGAAGATGCCGCCGAAGAGCGCATCCTCGACGCGCTGCTGCCGCCGGCGCGCATGGGCTTCAACAACGACGAAGCGCCGACCCAGGACTCCAACACCCGTCAGCTGTTCCGCAAGCGCCTGCGTGAGGGTCAACTGGACGACAAAGAGATCGAAATCGAAGTCGCCGAGAACGCCGGCGTCGACATTTCCGCGCCGCCAGGCATGGAAGAAATGACCAATCAGTTGCAGAGCCTGTTTGCCAACATGGGCAAGGGCAAGAAGAAGGCCCGCAAGCTCAAGGTCAAGGAAGCGCTCAAGCTGGTGCGCGACGAAGAAGCCAGCCGCCTCGTCAACGATGAAGAGTTGAAGGCCAAGGCTCTGGAAGCAGTCGAGCAGCACGGCATTGTGTTCATCGATGAAATCGACAAAGTCGCCAAGCGCGGCAATGCCGGTGGCGTCGACGTGTCCCGCGAAGGCGTGCAACGCGACTTGCTGCCGCTGATCGAGGGCTGCACCGTCAACACCAAACTGGGCATGGTCAAGACCGACCACATCCTGTTCATCGCTTCCGGCGCGTTCCACCTGAGCAAGCCGAGCGACCTGGTACCGGAGCTGCAAGGCCGCCTGCCGATTCGCGTCGAACTGAAGGCCCTTTCGCCGGAAGATTTCGAGCGCATCCTCAGCGAGCCGCACGCGTCCCTGACCGAGCAATACGCCGCCCTGCTGAAAACCGAAGGCCTGGCCATCGAGTTCCAGCCAGACGGCATCAAGCGCCTGGCCGAGATCGCCTGGCAGGTCAACGAGAAGACCGAGAACATCGGTGCCCGCCGCCTGCACACCCTGCTCGAGCGCCTGCTCGAAGAGGTGTCGTTCAGCGCCGGCGACCTGGCCAGTGCCCATGGCGAGCAGCCAATCCGCATCGACGCCGACTACGTCAACAGCCACCTGGGTGAATTGGCGCAGAACGAAGATCTGTCCCGTTATATCCTGTAAGCAACTCTTACAGCGATAGAGAACCTGTGGGAGCGAGCCTGCTCGCGATGACGGAGGTACATTCAACCACTGTGTTGATGTATATACCGCCATCGCGAGCAGGCTCGCTCCCACAGGGAGCCTCGCAAAGCGGACATCCGGCCATGATCCCCACTGACATCAAACTGCACAAAGCCTCGAAAACCCTGTCGCTGAAATACGCGTCCGGCGAAGAGTACCAACTGCCCGCAGAATTCCTGCGCGTGCACTCCCCCTCCGCCGAGGTCCAGGGCCACGGCAAACCTATCCTGCAATTTGGCAAGATCGGCGTCGGCCTGAGCAAGGTCGAACCGGCCGGTCAGTACGCACTGAAATTGACCTTCGATGACGGCCACGACAGCGGCCTGTTCACTTGGGATTATCTCTACCAATTGGCGCGACGTCAGGACGATCTCTGGGCCGACTATCTGGACGAGCTCAAGGCCGCCGGAAAATCCCGCGACCCCAGCGAGTCCGTCGTCAAGCTGATGCTCTAGTCCGGGCCTCTCGCTCTTTAGAGCGCATTTTCTAATTTCATCTGCTTGAATGCTCCCCCCGTGAGCCATTGATTGGCCTGCTTGCGAAAAAAATTAAACTCGGGTAACCAATGGAGCTGGCAAGTTCTGTGCAGCGCTCCCTGAACTGAAAACTCAGCGATGTGCAATTAACGGTCACCCGAGCGCGCACCTGGCAAGAGCTGTGTGACTCCACAGCCGGACTCAGGTACTCGACTCGGGACAATGGAGCGTCGTAGATGAGTAACAAGAATAACGATGACCTGAAACGCCAAGCCTCGGAAAACACCCTGGGGCTAAATCCTGTCATCGGCTTGCGCCGAAAAGATCTGCTTGGTTCTGCTCGCATGGTGCTGACACAGGCCATCAAACAACCCATCCATAGCGTCAAGCACGTTGCTCACTTCGGCCTTGAGCTGAAGAACGTGATATTCGGCAAGTCCGAGCTGCAACCGGAAGGCGATGACCGTCGTTTCAACGATCCGGCATGGAGCCAGAACCCGCTCTACAGACGTTACCTGCAAACCTACCTGGCCTGGCGCAAGGAGCTGCACGACTGGATCGGCGACAGCAACCTGTCCGAGCAGGACATCAGCCGCGGTCACTTCGTGATCAACCTGATGACCGAAGCCATGGCCCCGACCAACAGCGCGGCCAACCCCGCAGCGGTCAAACGCTTCTTCGAGACTGGCGGCAAGAGCCTGCTTGATGGTCTCTCGCACCTCGCCAAGGACCTGGTACACAACGGCGGCATGCCGAGCCAGGTCAACATGGGCGCCTTCGAAGTCGGCAAGAGCCTGGGCACCACCGAAGGCGCGGTGGTGTTTCGCAACGACGTACTGGAGCTGATCCAGTACCGCCCCATCACCGAACAGGTCTACGAACGCCCGCTGCTGGTGGTGCCGCCGCAGATCAACAAATTCTACGTGTTCGACCTCAGCCCGGAAAAAAGCCTGGCGCGCTTCTGCCTGCGCAGCAACGTGCAGACCTTCATCGTCAGTTGGCGCAACCCGACCAAGGCGCAGCGCGAGTGGGGCCTGTCGACCTACATCGAAGCGCTCAAGGAAGCGGTCGACGTGGTCAGCGCCATCACCGGCAGCAAAGACGTCAACATGCTCGGCGCCTGCTCCGGCGGCATTACCTGCACCGCTTTGCTGGGGCACTACGCCGCACTCGGCGAGAAGAAGGTCAATGCGCTGACTCTGCTGGTCAGCGTGCTCGACACCACCCTCGACTCCCAGGTGGCCCTGTTCGTCGACGAGCAGACCCTGGAAAGCGCCAAGCGCCACTCCTATCAAGCCGGCGTGCTGGAAGGCAAAGACATGGCCAAAGTCTTCGCCTGGATGCGCCCCAACGACCTGATCTGGAACTACTGGGTCAACAACTACCTGCTGGGCAACGAGCCGCCGGTCTTCGACATCCTGTTCTGGAACAACGACACCACCCGCTTGCCGGCGGCGTTCCACGGCGACCTGATCGAAATGTTCAAGAGCAACCCATTGATCCGTCCGAATGCACTGGAAGTGTGCGGCACGCCGATCGACCTCAAGCAGGTCACCGCCGATGTCTATGCCCTGGCCGGCACCAGCGACCACATCACACCGTGGAAGTCCTGCTACAAGTCGTCCCAGCTGTTTGGCGGCAAGGTCGAGTTTGTGCTGTCCAGCAGCGGTCATATCCAGAGCATTCTGAATCCGCCGGGCAATCCGAAGTCGCGCTACATGACCAACTCGGAATCGGCATCGAGTGCGGATGAATGGCAGGAAAACTCGACCAAGCACACCGATTCCTGGTGGCTGCACTGGCAGGCCTGGCAGGCCGAACGTGCGGGCAAGCTGAAAAAAGCCCCGACCGCCCTTGGCAACAAGACCTTTACTGCGGGTGAAGCCGCACCGGGGACGTACGTACACGAACGCTAGCGACAAGCTTCCAGCTGCAAGCCGGGCGCTTGCAGCTGGAATCTGCTCGACCCCAACTGCAGGTTCCGAATCATGGCGCAACCGTTCATTTTTCGTACCGTCGACCTGGATGGCCAGACCATCCGCACCGCGGTACGCCCGGGCAAGTCGCACTTGACCCCCTTGCTGATTTTCAACGGCATCGGCGCCAACCTGGAGCTGGTGTTTCCGTTCGTCCAAGCGCTGGATCCGGACCTTGAGGTGATTGCCTTCGACGTGCCGGGTGTGGGCGGCTCGTCGACGCCTCGACGTCCGTACCGTTTTCCCGGGCTGGCCAAATTGACCGCGCGGATGCTCGACTACCTCGACTACGGCCAGGTCAACGCGATTGGCGTGTCATGGGGTGGCGCGCTGGCGCAACAGTTCGCCCATGACTATCCCGAACGCTGCAAGAAACTGGTGCTGGCGGCAACGGCAGCCGGCGCGGTGATGGTCCCGGGCAAGCCGAAGGTGCTGTGGATGATGGCCAGCCCGCGACGCTACATCCAGCCGTCCCACGTGATTCGCATCGCGCCAATGATCTATGGCGGTTCGTTCCGCCGCGACCCCAACCTGGCAGCCGACCACGCCAGCAAGGTTCGTTCGGCTGGCAAGCTGGGCTACTACTGGCAACTGTTCGCAGGCCTGGGCTGGACCAGCATTCACTGGCTGCACAAGATCCGCCAACCCACCCTGGTGCTGGCCGGTGACGACGACCCGCTGATCCCGCTGGTCAATATGCGCATGCTCGCCTGGCGTATTCCCAATGCCCAGCTACACATAATCGACGACGGTCATTTATTCCTGATCACCCGGGCCGAGGCCGTCGCCCCCATCATCATGAAATTCCTTCAGGAAGAACGCCAGCGCGCGGTCATGCACCCGCATCCGGCGCCCTATGGCGGCACATGAGACACCGCGCACCTCGACAAGGCAGTCGAGGGCGCCGGTCAGGCCTGCCGCGCCGTTAGCGTGCGTGCGGGATTGAGCAACCTGTAGAAGGCTTGACGAAGGAGTGTTGACTCATGCGAGACAAACCAGCACCGGGCACCCTGCCGACAGCGGCGACGTTCATCAATGCCCAGAGTGCGATCACCGGCCTGCGTGGCCGCGACCTGCTCTCAACCCTGCGCAGCGTCGCCGCCCATGGCTTGCGCCATCCCGTGCACAGCGCTCGTCACGCACTGGCGCTCGGCGGGCAATTGGGTCGAGTATTGCTGGGCGAAACGCTGCATCAGCCGCACGCCACCGACAGTCGCTTCAGCGATCCCAGCTGGAGCCTCAATCCCTTTTACCGGCGCAGCCTGCAGGCCTACCTGAGCTGGCAGAAACAGGTCAAAAGCTGGATCGACGAAAGCGGCATGCCCGACGATGACCGCGCCCGCGCGCACTTCGCCTTCGCCCTGATCAACGATGCGGTTTCGCCTTCCAACACCCTACTCAACCCGCTGGCGGTCAAGGAGCTGTTCAACTCCGGCGGCCACAGCCTGGTCCGCGGACTGACCCACCTGTTCGATGACTTGCTACACAACAATGGCTTGCCCAGCCAGGTCACCAAGCATGCTTTCGAGGTCGGCAAAACCGTCGCCACCACCCCCGGCGCCGTGGTGTTTCGCAATGAGCTGCTGGAGTTGATGCAGTACAAGCCGATGAGCGAAAAGCAGTACGCCCGGCCATTGCTGGTGGTGCCGCCGCAGATCAACAAGTACTACATTTTCGACTTGAGCCCGAGCAACAGCTTCGTCCAGTTTGCCCTGAAGAATGGCCTGCAAGTGTTCATGATCAGTTGGCGCAACCCGGATGTGCGGCACCGCGAATGGGGCTTGTCCAGCTACGTCGAAGCCGTGGAAGAGGCGATGAACGTCTGCCGGGCAATCACCGGCAGCCGCGACGTCAACCTGATGGGCGCTTGTGCCGGCGGGCTGACCATCGCAGCCTTGCAGGGCCATCTGCAGGCCAAGCGGCAATTGCGCCGGATCGCCAGTGCGACCTACCTGGTCAGCCTGCTCGACAGCCAACTGGACAGCCCGGCCACGCTGTTTGCCGATGAGCAGACCCTCGAAGCAGCCAAACGCCGTTCCTATCAGCAAGGCGTGCTCGATGGCCGCGACATGGCCCGGGTGTTTGCCTGGATGCGCCCCAACGACCTGATCTGGAACTACTGGGTCAACAACTACCTGCTGGGCAAGGAGCCGCCGGCGTTCGACATCCTCTATTGGAACAACGACAACACACGCCTGCCGGCAGCCCTGCACGGCGACCTGCTGGACTTCTTCAAGCACAACCCGCTGACCCACCCAGGCGGCTTGGAGGTGTGCGGTACGCCGATCGACTTGCAGAAAGTCAACGTCGACAGTTTCAGCGTGGCCGGCATGAATGACCACATCACCCCGTGGGACGCGGTCTACCGCTCCACCCTGCTGCTTGGCGGCGATCGGCGCTTCGTGCTGTCCAATAGCGGTCACGTGCAGAGCATTCTCAACCCACCGGGCAACCCCAAGGCCCACTATGTCGAGAGCGCAAAAATGACCAGCGACCCGCGGGCCTGGTACTACGATGCCAAGCAGGCCGAGGGCAGTTGGTGGACCGAGTGGCTGGGCTGGATCCAGGCGCGCTCCGGCGCCCAACGGGAAACCCTTATGGCGCTGGGGAACCAGAAATACCCTCCTCAGGAAGCCGCACCTGGCACCTATGTGCGGGTGCGTTGACCACAGACTGCGCGGCGGCCGGGACACGGGCCGTCGCATTCACCGACCTCAAGCATCGACCACTAAGAAGACTGGATGAAAACCCGCGACCGGATTCTTGAATGCGCCCTGTTGTTGTTCAACCAGAAGGGCGAACCGAATGTCTCGACCATGGAGGTTGCCAACGAAATGGGGATCAGCCCCGGCAACCTCTACTACCACTTTCACGGTAAGGAGCCGTTGATTCTCGGTTTGTTCGAACGCTTTCAAAGTGAGCTGACACCGCTGCTGGATCCGCCCTCCGATGCACGCTTGAGTCCGGACGAGTACTGGCTGTTCCTGCACCTGATCATCGAGCGCCTGGCGCATTACCGCTTTCTGTTCCAGGACCTGTCGAACCTGGCCGGACGCCTGCCGAAACTGGCCAAGGGCATCCGCAACCTGCTCAACGCCCTCAAGCGTACGCTGGCCTCATTGCTGGCGCGCCTCAAGGCTGAGGGAAGACTGGTGAGCGATACCCGTGCTCTCGGGCAACTGGTCGAGCAGATCACCATGACCCTGCTGTTCTCCCTCGACTACCAGCGGATTCTCGATCGTGAAGGCGAGGTGCGGGTGGTGGTCTATCAGATCATGATGCTGGTGGCGCCCCACCTGCAGCCGGCGGGCAAGATAGCGACCGAGCAACTGGCGCAGCAATATCTCGAAGCGCACGCCTGAACGCAGTACGGTGTGGCGTAGGCCCCATCGCGAGCAGGCTAGCTCCTACGGTGGTCTGTGGTTCAACTCAAAAGGCCCAAACAAAAACGCCCGACCTTCGCAGGCCGGGCGTTTTTGTGTGTCCCGCAGTAATCAGGACTGACTGGTTGGCGCCGCTGGAGTTGGCGTTGCAGTCGGGGTTGCAGCAGGTGCTGGCGCGGCGGCGGAGTTTGCCGAGCTGACCGGCGCTGGCGCGGCAGCAGCGGCCGGCTTCGCAGCGACGGCTGGCGCTTTCGGTGCCGCAGGCTTTTTGGCTGCCGGCTTTTTCGCTGCGGCCGGTTTGGCTGCAGGCTTGGCCGCTGCGGTTTTCGCCGCAGGCTTGGCGGCTGGCTTGGCTGCCGGTTTTGCTGCGGCCTTGGCGGCGACCGGCTTGGCGGCGGGTTTGGCGGCGGGTTTGGCCGCTGCCGTTTTCGCAGCCGGCTTGGCCGCTGCTTTGGCTGCAGGTTTGGCTGCAGGTTTGGCGGCGGCCTTGGCGGCAACCGGTTTGGCGGCTGGCTTGGCAACAGCAGGTTTGGCCGCTGCGGTTTTCGCCGCAACAGGTGCAACCTTGGCACCGGTGAGTTTTTCGATCTGCTTGGTCAGGGTATCGACCTTGCTGTGCAGTGCCTTGACTTCATTGCGGCTTGGCACGCCCAGACGGGAAATGGCGCTGTTCAGGCGCTTGTCGAAAGCCCCTTCCAGTTCATCCCATTTGCCCAGCGCACGATCTTTCACGCCGGAGATACGCGACTTGGCGGACGACGCAGAGTCTTTGGCAGCGTCGACTTTTTTACCCACAGCGCTCTTGGTGAGCTTCTCTGCTTTCTCGCCATCTTTAACCAATGCATCGAAGAGTTTGCTGCCGTCAGTGTCGATCTTCGAGTACACGCCTAAACCAGCCAGCCAGATTTTGCGGGAGTAGTCTTCGACTTTCCCGATCCACGAGCTGCCTTCTTTATCAGTGGTTTTTTTACCAGCCATCCCGTTCTCCTTAATGTTTACGCGCGACACGTTCGAGCAATGCCGTCAGCCCATCGAGCTTAGCAGAGAGTGTCTCAACGTCATGTTTAGACGCAATGCCGACACGATTCAAGGCATTGGCGACACGGGTGTCGAAAGCCCGCTCGACTTTGTCGAACTGCACTTCAACACGCTCCCTGAGACTGACCACTTCACCCTTGACGTTATCGATCTGAGTGTTGGCGGCTTCAAGTTGTTCACCCACAACTTTTTTGCCTTTCTTTTCAACAGCTTGACCCGATTTGATCAACTCTTGAACGTACTCGCTGCCCTCTTGGCCAACCTTGGCGTAGGCACCCAGGCCAGCCAGCCAGATCTTGCGGGCATAGGATTTCACTTCATTCACCGGGGCAGGCTGAACGTCGGTTTTTTTCTTCAGAATAACTTTGGCCATAGTGCACCTCACGCGCAGAAGGTTTGAGGAACTGCCCGCGAAAGAGTCGGGCTCAGGCACACGGTAGGGAGAAAAATTAGAAACGGCACCCTAACCCGGGATTGCTGAGTGCACCGTTTGAATTGTGGGAGCGAGCCTGTCGAATCGTCGCACCGTCGCGAAGAGGCCCTCAAACCATGCACTGCCCTCGAGCACGCCATCGCCAGTTCGAGCCGGCTCCCACAGGAGGAAGGGGGGATATCTGCAAATCGATGCCCGATTCAAACCAACGCCTTGTCCAGCGCCTTCTCGATTTCCGCCTTGATCACGCCGCTCATCGCCGACATCATCAGGCCCAGCTCGACATCGACCCGAATCGAATCCTCGGCCACATGCACCGCCCCCTTGACCCCGGAGCGCTTGAGATTGAGGGTGTCGCCGGCCCATTGCGGCTCCAGGCCGTATTCCTCGGAGAGCTTCTTCGCCAGCTTCTCGGCCTTCTCGCGGGCCGCGTCCTTACCCAGGCTGTGGGCACGTTCAACACTAATGCGGGCCATTGAATGACTCCTTCTTTGTAAATTCAGCGATGGATGCTTGTCGGTAAATCTGACCGCCACTGCGGCAAATCGTCCCGAAGGTCGCCCATCTTACCTTTAGCCATTCCAAGACAAAGCATGGCTTGGGGATTAGAATGGCGCGCATTCTCTTATGGTGACAGCGATATGACTGATCAGCGCAAAGGCAGCGATGCCGAACCCACCACGCACTTTGGCTTCAAGAACGTTCCGGAAAGCCAGAAGGCGGAAAAAGTCGCCGAAGTATTCCACTCGGTAGCGGCCAAGTACGACTTGATGAATGACGTGCTGTCCGGCGGCATGCACCGTCTGTGGAAGCGTTTCACCATCGAGCTGTCGGGTGTGCGCGCAGGCAATCGCGTGCTGGACATCGCGGGCGGCACCGGTGACCTGGCGGCCAAGTTCTCGCACCTGGTTGGCCCTACCGGCCAGGTAGTCCTGGCGGACATCAACGAGTCCATGCTCAAGGTCGGTCGTGATCGCCTGCTGGACAAAGGCGTGGCCGGCAACATCGAGTTCGTCCAGGCCGACGCCGAGAAGCTGCCCTTCCCGGACAACCACTTCGATTGCGTGACCATCGCCTTCGGCCTGCGCAACGTGACCCACAAGGAAGACGCCCTGCGCTCGATGCTACGCGTACTCAAGCCCGGCGGCCGCTTGCTGGTGCTGGAGTTCTCCAAGCCAACCAATGCGCTGATGTCCAAGGTCTATGACGCCTACTCGTTTGCCTTTATGCCGATGGTCGGCAAGCTGATCCTCAACGACCCGGAAAGCTATCGCTACCTGGCCGAATCGATCCGCATGCACCCGAACCAGGAAACCCTGAAGTCGATGATGGTCGAGGCCGGTTTCGACCGCGTGACCTACCACAACATGACCTCCGGTATCGTCGCCCTGCACCGCGGCATCAAGCCCTGATGCTGCTCGCCGGCCTGCTCGCCAGTGTCGAACTCGGCCTGAATCGGGTTCTTCGTCTCGACAGCACCGCGCTGCCGCGCCTGGCGCACCTGAGCGGCAAGGTGATTGCCGTCGAGTGTCGCAGCCCGGCACTGCAGCTGTTCATCCTGCCTAGCGATGAAGGCCTGCTGCTGGCCGCGCATTGGGAAGCCGAAGCCGACTGCACCTTGCGCGCCCCCGCTTCCAGTTTGCTGGCGCTGGCGTTGAGCAAGGACAAGACGGCGATCCTGCACCGCCCCGAAGTCGAGCTC
This sequence comes from Pseudomonas fluorescens, assembly GCF_019212185.1. Classification (NCBI taxonomy): domain Bacteria; kingdom Pseudomonadati; phylum Pseudomonadota; class Gammaproteobacteria; order Pseudomonadales; family Pseudomonadaceae; genus Pseudomonas; species Pseudomonas fluorescens. The sequence continues at coordinate 582,802 of NZ_CP078138.1, read as the reverse complement.
GATGGCGACAGCGGCGTGTTGCTGGAATTGGCCGGCGTGCTGCAGGACTTGGAGCTGGACTGGGAGTACGAACTCTCGCGCTGGCTCGGCCCGGTCGCCAGCCACCTGATCGGCGGTCACCTGCGCAGTCGCGCCCGCTGGTATCAACAAGGTTTCGCCAGTCTCAACCAGAACCTCGCCGAATACCTCGCCGAAGAATCGCGCACCCTGGTGGGCCAGCGCGAAGCCGAAGCCCGATTCAGTGAACTGGACCAGGTCAAACTCGACCTGGAACGTCTTGAGGCGCGCCTGGAGCGTCTTTCCCGATCCCTCGACTCAAGCGATAACGCATGAAGCTGCTCGCCGTCCGCCGTCTGTTGCGCATCCAGCGCGTCGTGATCCGCTACCGCCTCGATGACCTGCTGTTTGCCCTGCCCCTGCCCTGGTTCCTGCTGGCCCTGCGCTACGCACTGCCGTGGCGCTGGTTCCCGCGCAAGCCCCTCGATCTCAGCCGTGGCGCACGCTTGCGCCTGGCATTGCAGGACCTGGGACCGATTTTCATCAAGTTCGGGCAAATCCTGTCCACCCGCCGCGACCTGCTGCCGGAAGACATTGCCGACGAGTTGATGCTGCTGCAGGACCGCGTTCCGCCGTTCGATTCGCAGCTTTCGGTGAAGCTGATCGAAGAGCAACTCGGCAAGAAGATCAGCGAAGTGTTCAGCCGTTTCGACGTCGAGCCATTGGCTTCGGCCTCGGTGGCGCAGGTGCATGCCGCGCAACTGAAAACCGGCGAAGAAGTGGTGGTCAAGGTCATCCGCCCGGGCCTCAAGCCGATCATCGCGCAGGACCTGGCATGGTTGTTCATCCTCGCCCGAGCCGCCGAAAAGCTTTCCGCCGACGCGCGCCTGCTGCACCCGGTGGATGTGGTCCAGGACTACGAAAAGACCATCTACGACGAACTCGACCTGCTGCGCGAGGCGGCCAACGCCAGCCAGCTCAAGCGCAACTTCGATGGCTCGCCGCTGCTCTACGTGCCTCAGGTCTACTGGGACTGGTGCCGCCCCAAAGTGCTGGTGATGGAGCGTATCTACGGAATCCAGGTGACCGACCTGGCAACCCTCGCCGACCAACGCACCGACATGAAAATGCTCGCCGAACGCGGCGTCGAAATCTTCTTTACCCAGGTGTTCCGCGACAGCTTCTTCCATGCGGACATGCACCCGGGCAACATCTTCGTCAGCACCGTCAACCCGTGGAGTCCGCAGTACATTGCCATCGACTGCGGCATCGTCGGCAGCCTGACCCCGGAAGACCAGGACTACCTGGCACGCAACCTGTTCGCTTTCTTCAAGCGTGACTACCGCCGTGTGGCACAGTTGCACATCGACTCCGGCTGGGTGCCGGCGGAAACCAAGCTCAACGAATTCGAGGCGGCGATTCGCACCGTGTGCGAGCCGATCTTCGAAAAACCGTTAAAAGATATTTCCTTCGGCCAGGTGCTGATGCGCCTGTTCCAGACCGCTCGCCGCTTCAACATGGAAGTGCAGCCGCAGTTGGTCCTGCTGCAGAAAACCCTGCTCAACATCGAAGGCCTGGGTCGTCAGCTGTACCCCGACCTGGACCTGTGGAACACCGCCCAGCCATTCCTCGAACGCTGGATGCGCGAGCGCGTCAGCCCGAAAACCCTGCTCGGCAACCTGCACAGTCAGGTGGAGCAACTGCCGCACCTGGCCAGCATGACCCGCGATCTGCTGGAGCGCATGTCCCAACCCCACGCGTCCGATCCTCCGCCACCCTGGCACCGGCGCCGCGACGACTGGTTCCTGCGCCTGCTCGGTACAGCCCATCTGGCCGGTGGCGCAATCCTGCTGGCGGGTGGTCCACTGAACGAACTGGGCCACTGGCCAGGCGGCGTAATGGTGGCTGTGGGCTTGTATCTGGTCGTTCGTCGATAGCCAGCCGCGTCATCGGCTGGCACACTGTTTCAATTCGCCTGGGCCCAGCGAACACGCCGGGTCAGGTTGTCGGAGTCGAAGATGAAAAACTGGCTGGACGAGATCAAATGGGACAGTGACGGCCTGGTGCCGGCGATTGCCCAGGACTACAAGACCGGGCGCGTGTTGATGATGGCCTGGATGAACCGCGAAGCACTGCAACTGACCGCCGCCGAGAACCGCGCCATCTACTGGTCGCGCTCGCGTGGCAAACTGTGGCGCAAGGGCGAAGAGTCCGGCCACGTCCAGACCCTGCATGAGATGCGTCTGGACTGCGACGCCGACGTGATCATCCTGATGGTCGAGCAGATTGGCGACATCGCCTGCCATACCGGTCGCCAGAGCTGCTTCTATCGCGTCTTTGAAAACGGCGACTGGAAAACCGTCGATCCGGTGCTCAAGGACCCGCATGCCATCTACAGCGCAGGACACACCCATGAGTGACACCCTGAACCGCCTGGCCCAAGTGCTCGAAGACCGTAAAGGCGCTGCCGCCGACAGTTCCTACGTCGCCAGCCTGTACCACAAGGGCCTCAACAAGATTCTGGAAAAGGTCGGCGAAGAGTCGGTCGAGACCATCATCGCCGCCAAGGATGCCGCCGCCAGCGGAGATTGCAGCGATGTCATCTACGAAACCGCAGACCTGTGGTTCCATAGCATGATCATGCTCGCCCAACTGGGCCAGCATCCACAGGCGGTCCTGGACGAACTGGACCGTCGCTTCGGCCTTTCCGGGCACGTCGAGAAAGCCTCGCGTCCGTCCAACTGAATAACGATTAGAGAGGAGTTGCAACATGGGCATTTTTGACTGGAAACACTGGATCGTCATTCTCGTGGTGGTCGTTCTGGTGTTCGGCACCAAGAAACTGAAAAACCTCGGCACCGACGTCGGCGAGTCGATCAAGGGCTTCCGCAAGGCCATGAACGACGATGAAAAACCCGCCGAGCCGGGCGTCCCACCCACTGCACAGCCAGTACCGCCAGTGCAGCCACAGGCTTCGACCCTGAAAGAGCCGCACACCATCGACGTGCAGGCGCAGAAAGTCGAAGAGCCGACCCGCAAAGACTCGTGAGCACAGACTAATGTTCGGTATCAGCTTCTCTGAATTGCTGCTGGTCGGCCTCGTTGCCCTGCTGGTGCTGGGTCCCGAGCGCCTGCCCGGCGCTGCGCGCACCGCCGGCCTGTGGGTCGGGCGCCTGAAGCGCAGCTTCAATGCGATCAAACAGGAAGTTGAGCGTGAAATCGGTGCCGACGAAATCCGTCGGCAACTGCACAACGAGCACATCCTGTCGCTGGAACAAGAGGCGCGCAACATCCTCAATCCGGTCCAGCAACAGCCGACTCCGCCGGCCACCTCGACCGAGCAGAACGCCCAGGCCGCGGCCCCGGTGGTCGAGCCAGCCCCGGCACCGGCCAGCCCGCCTGCGCCAGCCAGCGTTACTCCCGAGGCGGCCGCTGCGGCGCCTGCCCCCCATGACTCCACTCTGCCGCCGCGAGCCCCATGAGCGATATTCCAGAGAATGACCAACACATGCCGCTGGTTTCGCACCTCACCGAGCTGCGTACCCGACTGCTGCGCTGCGTCGCGGCGATCTTCCTGATCTTCGCCGGGCTGTTCGCCTTCACCCAGCAGATCTACACCTTCGTCTCGACCCCGTTGCGAGCCTACCTGCCCGCCGGCGCGACGATGATCGCCACCGACGTGTCATCGCCGTTCCTGACGCCGTTGAAGCTGACCATGATGGTCTCGCTGTTCCTGGCGATCCCGGTGATCCTGCATCAGATCTGGGGCTTCATCGCACCCGGCCTGTACAAGCACGAGAAGCGCATCGCCGTGCCGTTGCTGTGCTCAAGCATTGTGCTGTTCTACGCCGGCATGGCGTTCGCCTATTTCCTGGTGTTCCCGCTGATCTTCAAATTCTTCGCCGCCGCCACTCCGGCCGGCGTGGAGATGATGACCGACATCACCAGCTACCTGGATTTCGTCATGACGCTGTTCTTCGCCTTCGGCGTGGCGTTTGAAATCCCGGTGGCTGTGGTCCTGTTGGTGTGGATCGGCGTGGTCGACGTGGCCTACCTGAAGAAAATCCGTCCGTACGTGATCATCGGCTGTTTCGTGGTCGGGATGATCCTCACGCCGCCGGATATCTTCTCCCAGACCCTGCTGGCCGTGCCGATGTGGATGCTGTTTGAAGTCGGCATCCTGTTTGGCAGCCTGATCAGCAAGCGCGGCGACCATCCGGACGACCAGGCGGCAGACGATCACAACGACCAGCCGCCAGCGACCCAGCCGTGAATCTGCTGCTCCTCGAAGAGGCTGACTTCATTGCAGCCGACCGCGTCGTGCTGCGCGATCGGCGCCTGACCCACATGCAGGAAGTGCATCGCGTGGCGGTCGGCGATAGCTTGCGGGTCGGGCGCATCGGCGGCTTGATGGGTGCCGCCGAAGTGCTGCGCCTCGAGTCCGGCGAAGCCGAGCTGCGGGTCAGCCTCGACCAGGCACCGCCAGCCAAATTGCCGCTGACCCTGGTCCTCGCCCTGCCCCGCCCGAAGATGCTCCGTCGGGTGTTTCAGACCGTGGCCACCATGGGCGTGGCCAATGTGGTGCTGGTCAACAGCTACCGCGTTGAAAAGAGCTTCTGGCAGACCCCGTTTCTCGAACCCGAAGCGATCCGCGAACAACTGGTCCTGGGTCTGGAACAAGCCCGTGATACCGCCTTGCCGAGCATAACCATCGAAAAGCGCTTCAAGCCGTTTGTCGAAGACCGCCTGCCGGCCATCGTCGAAGGCACCCTGGGCCTGGTCGGTCACCCCGGCAACCACCCGCCCTGCCCACGCGGACTGAATGAGCCGGTGACCCTGGCCATCGGCCCTGAAGGTGGCTGGATCCCCTACGAGATCGACCTGCTGGGCAAGGCCGGGCTGCAACCGGTGCAGTTGGGTGAACGCATCCTGCGGGTTGAAACCGCCGTCACCGCCTTGTTGGCCCGCCTGTTCTAAGTCTGCGCCTACAGATTCACGCTCGCCTGCCGATAACCTCCCCAAGAATTGATTCGATGGGGAGTTCGCAGCATGTACCGATGGTTAGCCGAGAATCTGGGCAATGTGAGCGTCAATCGCAAGCTGGGAATCGGCTTCGGACTGGTGCTGTTGCTGACCCTGTTGATCACCGTCAACGGCTGGTCGGGCATGAGCAGCATCATCAGCCGGGGCGACAAGCTGGGCTACATCTCCAGCCTCAACGAGCTGACCAAGGACCTGCGCATCGCTCGCCTGAACTACGACATGCAGCATGGCGAGCAAGGCCCGGCGGCGGTCAGCGAGGTGTTGAACACGCTCGACCAGGGCCTCAAGAGCGCCCTGACGATGATCGAACAGCCTGCTGACCTGGCCATGCTCAAGCAGCAACTGGACGCCGCCAGCGCCTACCGCAGCGCCTTCACCGACCTGACCCAGGCCACCGCCAGCCGCGAGGCCGCGCGCGCCAGGCTGGGTGCCACCGCCGACAACGCCGTGGCGCGGGTCGGTGAAATCGAAAAAACGTTGCTGCAAGGCGACAACGTCAGCCAGTTCAACAGCGTCGTCGAGCTGAGCAAACTGCTCCAGCAAGCGCGTTTCCAGGTGCGCGGCTATACCTACAGCGGCAAGGCCGAGGCCCAGCAACCGGCCCTCGACGCCATCGACAATGCCCTCAGCTACCTGAAAAGCCTGCCGGGGCAGTTGCCTGATCAGCACGTCACTAACCTGCAGCAGGCCAGCGATTCTCTGGTCGGCTACCGTGCAGCGGTCAGTCAGTTCCGCGACGCTCAGGTCGCCAGCGCGGCCGCGCTCAAGGACATGGCCCAGCAAGGCGAACGGCTGATGGACCTGAGCAAAAAGCTGACGCTATCCCAGACCCAGGTGCGCGACAGCGATGCCGCACACGCCAAGAACACCCTGCTGCTGGCCACCATCCTTGCGCTGGTCTTTGGCCTGATCGCGGCCTGGGCCATCACTCGCCAGATCATCATCCCGCTGAATCAGGCCCTGACCGTCTCGCAGCGCATCGCCGCAGGCGACCTGACCCACGACCTGGTGTCCCAGCGTCGCGACGAGCTGGGTCAGTTGCAACGTGCGATCCAGAGCATGACCGTCGGCCTGCGCGAGCTGATCGGTGGCATCAGCGACGGCGTGACGCAAATCGCCAGCGCTGCCGAAGAGCTGTCCGCCGTGACCGAGCAGACCAGCGCCGGGGTCAACAGCCAGAAAGTCGAGACCGACCAGGTGGCCACCGCCATGAACGAAATGGCCGCCACCGTGCAGGAAGTCGCGCGCAACGCCGAAGAGGCGTCCGAAGCCGCCGTCGCCGCCGACCAGCAGGCCCGTGAAGGCGACAAGGTCGTCAACGAAGCCATCGCGCAGATCGAGCGCCTGGCCACCGAAGTCGGCCACTCCACCGAAGCCATGGGCCATCTGCAGCGCGAGAGCGACAAGATCGGCAGCGTGCTGGACGTGATTAAGTCCGTAGCCCAGCAAACCAACCTGCTGGCCCTTAACGCCGCCATCGAGGCCGCGCGTGCCGGTGAAGCCGGCCGTGGTTTCGCCGTGGTCGCCGACGAAGTGCGCAGCCTGGCGCAGCGCACCCAGAAATCCACGGAAGAGATCGAAGAACTGATCGTCGGCCTGCAAAGCGGCACCCAACAGGTCGCCAGCATCATGGACAACAGCCGCGCCCTGACCGACAGCAGCGTCGAGCTGACCCGCCGCGCCGGTGGCTCACTGGACAACATCACCCGCACCGTGTCGGCGATCCAGGCAATGAACCAGCAGATCGCCGCCGCTGCCGAACAGCAAAGCGCGGTGGCCGAAGAGATCAACCGCAGCGTGCTCAATGTGCGTGACGTCTCCGAACAGACGGCCGCCGCCAGCGAAGAAACCGCGTCCTCCAGCGTCGAGCTGGCGCGGTTGGGGACGCATTTGCAGTTGCTGGTGGGCAAGTTTCGGGTTTGATCGAGACCGGGAGGCTGCCAGCAGCCTCCCGCTTCAGTCCGGCGAGCCACCCACCTGACGAATATGCCGGGCCATCGCCGCCAGGTCGTGATTGAGTTCGCCCTTGAAATCATGGGACGAGATATAGCCCTCGTAGCGCTCGAAGAACTCGTCGACGTTGGACGCCAGCGGCTTGAAGGCACTGGAGTCGCCCGTGCCGTGCATGGGGAAGAGTTTCGCGTGCAGGTGATCAATGCCATAGCCTTCAAGCATCAGGCCAGTACGGCCAACGCCCGGCAGCGCCCGGTCGATAAGCAAGGCGACTTTCTTCGCCGCTATCACCAACCCCGCCAGTACTTCGTCCGACTGGGCAAACGCGTAGCTGCCATGGTGCTGCCTCGGCACCACCACGGAAAAACCCGGTGTATTGGGGCGAATGGAGAGAAAGGCGACGTGGCCTTCATCCTGCCAAATCAGATGCATCGGCGCTTGGCCGGCGAGCATTGCGCAAAAAATACAATCCATGTGCTGTAAACCTTCCGGGTGATCCCTAATAAACGTTCCGGGCGCTCGTCAATTTACTGCGGGCGCCCGAACGTCTTACAGCACCTGGCGCAAAAACGCCTGCGCCCGCGGATCCTTCGGTGCATCGAAGAATTCCGCCGGCGAGGCGTCTTCCAGCAGTTTGCCGTGATCGAAGAACAGCACCCGGTCTGCCACTTCGCGGGCGAAGCCCATTTCGTGGGTGACGCAGACCATGGTCATGCCTTCCACGGCCAGGGTCTTCATCACGTCCAGCACTTCGCCGACCATTTCCGGGTCGAGGGCCGAGGTCGGTTCGTCGAACAGCATGACCTTGGGTTCCATCGCCAGCGCCCGGGCGATCGCCACCCGCTGTTGCTGGCCGCCGGAGAGGCGCGAAGGGAATTCATGGGCCTTCTGCGCGATGCCGACCTTTTCCAGCAGCGCCATGGCCTTGGCCTCGCGCTCCTTCTTGCCGCGCTTGCGCACGACCTTCTGCGCCAGGCACAGGTTGTCGAGCACGGTCATGTGCGGGAACAGGTTGAAATGCTGGAACACCATGCCGACTTCACGGCGGTAGGCATTGATGTCGGTTTTCGGGTCGGCCAGTTGCAGGCCGTCGATGCTCACCGAGCCCGAGTCGAACTCTTCCAGCCCATTGAGGCAGCGCAGGAAGGTCGACTTGCCCGAGCCCGACGGGCCGATCACCACCAGCACTTCGCCCTTAGCCACTTGCGTGGTGACGTTGTCCACGGCGCGGACGATCTGGCCACGGGTGTCGAAGACTTTTATCAGATCGCGGACTTCAATCACTTTGCGCGAGCCTCCGCTCAAGCCGGCTGGCGATTTTCGACAGCGGCAGGTTGATCAACAGGTACAGCCCTGCCACGCAGAACAGAATTTCGAACGGCGAGAACGAGGTGGTGATGACTTCCCGGCCGCTCTTGAGCAGCTCGGTGATGGCGATCACCGACACCAGCGAGGTGTCCTTGACCAGGCTGATGAACTGCCCGGCCAACGGCGGCAGCACGCGCTTGAAGGCTTGCGGCAGAACCACGTGACGCATCGACTGGCTGGCATTCAGACCCAGGGAGCGCGCGGCCTCGTTTTGCCCACGGGCAATCGACTGCACCCCGGAACGAATGATTTCGGCCACGTAGGCGCCGGTGAACAGCGACAGCGCGGCGATCCCGGCGAACTCGCGAGAGAGGTTCAGGACCGTGCCGATGAAGAAGTAGAAAATGAATATCTGCACCAGCAGCGGCGTACCGCGTACCAGTTCGATGTAGACGATCGACAGGTCGCGCAGGGTCGGGTTGTTCGACAGCCGGCACAGGCCGGTTGCCAGGCCGATCAACAGCCCGAGCACACCCGAGACCAACGACAGCCACAAGGTCGTCCACAGGCCCCACAGCAGCGGTCCGGCAGCCCAATGCCGAGTGACACCGACCACATCGCCTTCAGCCACATCGTCGCCACGCGCCACTTGCAGGCTGTTCTCGTCGACGACCAGCACTTGCTCGGTGCCGGCATCGTTGCGCAGGGTCACTTCAGCCTTGTCGCCCTTGCGCACCAGTTCGCTGACGGTGGAAATGTCGGCGGCGCGCTGGGTTTCCTCGGCGTGGTAGGCGAAGTACTGCGGGACGCGGTTCCAGCGCCATTCGTAGGACATCAGCGAGGTGGCGTAGTACAAAGCGCCAGCCAAGCCGACCAGCACCAGCACGGTCAGGACGTGCCAGGGCCATTGGGCTTTTTTATGTTTCATTGCGGGTTCCGGGGGATTTTTTGTTGCCTGGAAAGCCGTCATCGCGAGCAGGCTCGCTCCTACAGAGGAATGCGTTCTCCTGTAGGAGCGAGCCTGCTCGCGATTGACGCGACGCGGTCTGGCTGACCGGTGTTATTCCATGTCTTTCTGCCAAGCGGTGTCTTTGAACCACTTGTCATGGATGCGATCGTAGGTGCCGTCTTCGTGGATCTGGTGCAGGAAGTTGTTGATGAAGTTCAGGCTGTCGTAGTCGCCCTTCTTCAGACCGAACGCCAGAGGCTCGTAGGTGAACGGCTTGTCGAGGAACACCAGCTTGCCATTGCCCACCTTGTTTACCGCCACCACGTTGTACGGTGCGTCGTAGACGAACGCGTCAGCCTTGCCGTTGACCACGTCCAGCACACCTTCCTGCTCGTTGTCGTAGCCGTGGTACTTGGCCTTGGACATCAGCTTCTTGGCGACCATCTCGCCGGTGGTGCCCAGCTTGGAGGTGATGCGGTAGTCAGCCGTGTTCAGGTCTTTGTAGGACTTGATGGTGCCTTCCAGCTCCTTGCGGATCAGCAGGGTCTGGCCAACTACGATGAAGGGTTCGCTGAAGTTCAGGCGCAGGTTGCGTTCCTGGGTCAGGGTCATGCCACTGCCGATCATGTCGAACTTATCGGTCAGCAGGGCCGGGATGATCCCGTCGTAGCCGGTGGACACCAGTTCCAGCTTGACGCCCATGGCCTTGGTCATGGCCTTGAGCAGATCGACTTCGAAGCCGATGATTTCGCCGCGTTTGTTGGTCATTTCGAACGGCATGTAGGTCGGATCCATGCCGACTTTCAAGGTGCCGCGCTTGACTGCGTCATCGATGGCGCCAGCCTGTGCGGCGTTGACGGTTACCAGTGCAGTGACGCCAAGCAGCAGCATCGAGAGATACTTCTTCATCATCAAAGTCCCCAATCTTTTTGTAGTCAGGCACGCAAATTGCCGTTTTCGTGTGGAAATCCGGCAGATAAGGACAGAAGGCTGTCCAGGCGCACCAAAGAAGGCAGCGATGCTAACGCACTCGTCGACTTGGACAAAGAGGATGAAGGCTTTTGTCGTAGTTCATTGCCTTTGCGGTAAGTAGGAAGAATCGCCAATTGCAGGTACAAAAAAACCCCGCATCTGCATGCGGGGTTTTTTCGTCAGGCCGGTTGTGCCTGCAAGCTCAGGGGTTTGAGCGGCAACAACGGTGCATGGGGGTCGGCTTTCACCGAACCGCGCCAGGCGTCCAGCCACTCGGCGTGACCTTCGCTCCAGACCTGCTCATGCAGGCGGGCCAGAGCCACCGGGTCGCTGAGCAGTTGCAGGCGCTCATGGTTGTTCAGCCCGGCAGGGCCGACTTTCAACGCATGCCGCACGCGCTCGGCACGCAGCCACTCGATCGGCTCGGCCTGGCCGTGACGCGAAGTCGCCAGAGCACACGCCAGAGCGTTCTGCTGCGGATCGACCACGGCCCGGATGAAGCCATCGTTCAGTGCATGCCAACGGTTTTCGTGGGTGTACTGGTCAGTGGCCAGCAAGGCCTGTGGCGGATTGTATTCTTCAGGAATGAGGAACAGGCTCTCGTCACGGGACTTGAGGCCCAGGCCCACACGGCTGGAGATCACCGAGACAGGGATCGACAGCATCAACGAACCGACGATCGGCACCAGCCACCACAGGAAGCTCGGGTTCAGCCAGATCACCAGCAGGGCCCAGAAGAAACCCAGCAGGGTTTGCGGACCGTGGCGCTTGACCGCCTCGCTCCAGGGCGTGGAGTCATCGTCACGCTGCGGCGAATTCCAGGTCGCGGCCCAGCCGAGGAATGCGGCGAGCACGAAGCGGGTGTGGAAAATCATCCGCACCGGCGCCAGCAGCATGGAAAACAGCATCTCCAGCAGCATCGACAGGGTGACCTTGAACTTGCCGCCGAACTCTTTCGCGCCCTTGGCCCAGATCAGGATGATGCTCAACAACTTGGGCAGGAACAGCAGCACGATAGTGGTCGAGAACAGCGCGATGGCCTTGTCCGGGTGCCATTGTGGCCACAGCGGATACAGCTGGCGCGGCTCAAGGAAGTACTGCGGCTCCATCAATGTGTTGACCGCCAGCAGCGCCGTCGACAGCACCAGGAAGAAGAACCACAGCGGCGCCGACAGGTACGACATCACGCCGGTGAGGAACACCGCACGGTGCACCGGGTGCATGCCCTTGACCAGGAACAGGCGGAAGTTCATCAGGTTACCGTGGCACCAGCGACGGTCACGCTTGAGTTCGTCCAGCAGGTTCGGCGGCAGTTCTTCGTAGCTGCCCGGCAAATCATAGGCAATCCACACGCCCCAGCCGGCACGGCGCATCAGCGCCGCCTCAACGAAGTCGTGGGACAGGATCGCACCGGCGAACGCGCCTTTACCGGGCAGCGGCGCCAGGGCGCAGTGCTCGATGAACGGCTTCATGCGGATGATCGCGTTGTGGCCCCAGTAGTGGGATTCACCCAACTGCCAGAAGTGCAGGCCGGCGGTGAACAGCGGGCCATAAACACGGGTCGCGAACTGCTGCATGCGCGCATACAGAGTGTCCATGCCCGACGCCCGAGGCGCGGTCTGGATGATCCCGGCGTCCGGCGTGGCTTCCATCAGGCGCACCAGGCTGGTCAGGCACTCGCCGCTCATCACCGAGTCGGCATCCAGTACCACCATGTACTTGTAGTCGCCACCCCAGCGCCGGCAGAAGTCGTCGAGGTTGCCGCTCTTGCGCTTCACGCGACGGCGACGACGGCGATAGAAGATCTTGCCGAAGCCCTTGGCCTCGCGGCAGACGTCCAGCCAGGCCTGCTGCTCGGCAACGCAGATATCGGTGTCGTTACTGTCACTGAGGACAAAGAAATCGAACCGATCCAGATCGCCAGTCGCGGCGACCGATTCAAAGGTCGCGCGCAAGCCGGCGAATACCCGTGGCACGTCTTCGTTGCAGATCGGCATCACCAACGCGGTACGCGCGTCTTTCGCAATCGCCTCGTTGCCCGCGCTTTTCCCGGAGATACGGTACTTATCGTGCCCGGTGAGCAATTCCAGGAAGCCCATCAACGCGGTCCAGAAACCGGCCGAGACCCAGCAAAACAGAATCCCGAACAGGATCAGGATGCTGGTCTGCAAGGCATACGGCAGCACTTGCGTGGCGGTCTGCAGCAGCGGTTGGTGCATGACTTCTTCAAGGTCGACGAACGACCAGCCCTGGTACGGCATGATGCCTTTCATGTACCAGCCGGCAACGATGGTCTGGCCGAGCATCAGCAGCAGGAGAATGTAGCGTCGGATCGAACCAACGGTGCGCCAACGCGCAGCCGGCAACACCCGCTCATCCTTGGGTGGCGCCGGCGGGTTGGTGCGGCCAGTCAGCCGCCGCCAGCCACGCACCAGGATATTGGTGCGCCATGGCTCGGGCACGACCTTGGTCCGACGGATCGGCGGGGTTGCCTTGAGGCAGACCCGACCGCTGGCGTCGAGCGCGAGCATCTCGGCCTCCTCCAGCTCCTCGGCGGAGTTGAGGGTCAGGCGTCGGCCAACCGAGGCCTGCGCGGCCTCGCTCGGTGCGTCGAAGGTCGAAGACGACAGGCGTTCATGCAGTTCGCTGAAGGACTTGCAGCCCGCCAGTTCGGCGCGCTGCTCATCGGTCATCGGCAGGTGCGCCAAATACTCGCTGAGAGTCTCTGGCTGTACGTGGGAATTACTCATCGGCAGGCAACTGATAGCTCCAGGTCTCGGTCAGGACTTCTTCAGTCGGCGCCGATTCCGGTGTGGCTGGGGCCGCGTCGGCAGCAGCAGGCTGCTTGGCGTCATTCTTGTCGGCCTTATCCTTGGCATCCGCGACCGGCTTGGCTTCGGCCTTATTGGCCTCGGCGGCTTTCGCATCCTTGTCGGCTTTTTCGGCCTGTTTCGCAGCGACCTTGTCAGCTTTGGCCACCGACGAGGTGGAGGCCGGGATCGAGGTCTTGGCCAGATCGGCCGGCACGATGTTCTGCACCAGAGCTGCACGCATCTCGGTGGACTTGCTCGGATCCTTGATCTTCAGTCGCAGGGTCAGGCGCCAGCCCTTGGTTTCCGGGTTGTAGCGCACGCTGTTCTCGACCAGTTCGGCGTTGTCGCCGACGCTGACCTGGCTGCGTACATCGGTATCGGCCGGCAATGCCGCCAGGGACGGACCTTCGAAGTCCACCAGGTAGGCAACGCTGCCGTCCGGCTGACGAATCAGGTTGGACTGCTTGACGTCACCGGTGGATTTCAAGGTCTGGCTGACCCAGGCGCTGTCCGGCGCGTGAATCGCCGCCTCGTCCATGGTCCAGTGCATGCGGTAGGCGAAGTCCAGCGGCTTGCCCGGCTCCGGCATGGTTTCCGGGCTCCAGAAAGCGACGATGTTGTCGTTGGTTTCGTCAGCGGTCGGAATCTCGACCAGGTCGACGGTGCCCTTGCCCCAATCACCTTTCGGCTCGATCCAGGCACTTGGACGCTTGTCGTAGCGGTCGTCGAGGTCTTCGTAGTGGCTGAAGTCACGGCCACGTTGCAGCAGACCGAAACCACGAGGGTTCTCTACCGAGAAGTTGCTCACGGCCAGGTGTTTCGGGTTGTTCAGTGGACGCCAGATCCACTCGCCATTGCCGGCATGGATCGCCAGGCCGCTGGAGTCGTGCAGTTCACGGCGGTAGTTGAGGACTTTCGACGGCTGGTTGGCGCCGAACAGGAACATGCTGGTCAGCGGCGCGATGCCGAGCTTGCCGACTTTGTCACGAAGGAACATCTGCGCCTTGACGTCGACAATGGTGTCGCTGCCCGGACGCAAGGTCAGGCGGTAGGCACCGGTGGCCCGTGGCGAATCCAGCAACGCAAAGATCACCAGGTGCTTGTCGCCCGGCTTGGGCTGTTGAATCCAGAACTCGCGAAAACGCGGAAACTCTTCGCCGGATGGCAAGGCGGTGTCGATTGCCAGGCCGCGAGCGGACAAACCGTAGACGTGATTCTTGCCGACGACGCGGAAGTAACTCGCGCCGAGCATGGTCATGATCTCGTCTTGCTTGTCAGCCTTGTTGATCGGGTACAGCACACGGAAACCGGCATAACCCAGCTGTTCGGTGGCTTTAGGATCGAATTTGAGGTCGCCGAAATCGAAACGATTGGGGTCGTATTTGATCTCTTCGACGGTATTCGCCGTGATTTCGTTGATTTTCACCGGCGTATCGAAATGCATGCCCTGGTGATAGAACGACAGCTTGAACGGGGTCTTCTTGTCCGCCCACTCGGCCTTTTCGGTGAGGAAGCGAATTTTCTGATAATCGGCGAACTTCATCTCGCGGAATTCGTTCGGCAGATTGCTGCGCGGGGCTTCGTACTTCTGCCCGGCCAACTCTTGCGCCTTGGCCGACACGTCGTTCAGATTGAATGCCCAAAGCTGGCCGGCGCTGAGCAGGCACAACAGGGCAGAGCCCGTCGCCAGTGCATTGCGCAACCGTTTGGCAGACAATTTTGGTGCAGTACAGGGACTAACAATCACGAGCAACCCTCGCCGAAAACAGATCAAAAAACCAACGGCCAGCTATCTATATGCCAGGTTGGCGAGCATTGTTCCGACTCCGATGGGGCAAAATGATTCCCCAAACGGTCGCGAACAAGTCTCTACCTAAGTCAAAAATGGGCCAACGAACGCTGATCCCCGTAGCGCGGGATTATCTAGTAGCCCGCGTTACAACGCATCAGGGGTAACAAAGTATTTATTGCGAAAAACCCCTGTTTCATCCCGAAACACGCCGGAAAAGATGTTTCAAACGCTTTCAGGTCTGTAACAGGAAGGTCACCGGGCCATCATTGACCAGGTGCACCTGCATGTCCGCGCCAAATCTGCCTGATGCCACATTGCCATGCAACTGTTGCGCTTTGCCTAATAGATAGTCAAAAAGCTCTTCGCCGAGTGCCGGAGGGGCAGCGGTCGAAAAGCTTGGGCGCAGGCCATTTTTGGTATCGGCGGCGAGGGTGAACTGCGAGACCAGCAGCAAACCACCGCCAACGTCGGCCAAGGACAGGTTCATCTTGCCCTCGGCGTCACTGAACACCCGATAGTTAAGCAGCTTATGCAGAAGTTTGTCGGCACTTGCCCGGGAATCCTGAGGCTCGACAGCGACCAGCACCAACAACCCTTGGTCGACCGCCCCGACAATCTCCCCTGCTACCTCGACGCGCGCACCCCGCACGCGCTGCAGCAGGCCCTTCATGCTTCTTCCGGCGGCAGGTCGAGCAGGCGTCGCGCCATCTGGCTCGCCGCACGTACCAGGGCATCAGTGATGCCCGGCTCAGAAGCCGCGTGGCCTGCGTCGCGAATCACTTGCAGCTCGCTGTTCGGCCAGTTCTGGTGCAGCTCCCAAGCGTTGTCCAGCGGGCAGATCACATCGTAGCGACCATGGACGATGACGCCCGGCAGATGGGCGATCTTGCCCATGTCACGAATCAACTGGTCCGGTTCGAGGAAAGCATTATTGGTGAAGTAGTGGCATTCAATCCGGGCAATCGACAGCGCGCGCTGCGGTTCGGAGAAGCGATCGACCACCAGCGGGTTCGGACGCAGGGTCGCGGTACGACCTTCCCACAGGGACCAGGCCTTGGCGGCGTGCATCTGGGCGATCTGATCGTTGCCCACCAAGCGCTTGTGGAAGGCGCCGAGCAAGTCGTGGCGCTCGTCCTGAGGAATCGGCGCGATGTAGTCCTGCCAGTAGTCAGGGAACAGGCGGCTGGCGCCTGCCTGGTAGAACCATTCGATTTCTTGCGGGCGGGCGAGAAAGATCCCACGCACGATCAGACCATGGACACGGTCGGGATGGGTTTGCGCATAGGCCAGGGCCAGGGTCGAACCCCAGGAGCCGCCGAACAGCACCCATTTATCGATATTCAAGTGCTGGCGAATTTTCTCCATATCCGCCACCAGGTCCCAGGTGGTGTTGTTTTCCACGCTGGCGTGAGGGGTCGAGCGGCCACAACCGCGCTGGTCGAAGGTGACGATGCGGTAAAGGTTCGGATCGAAATAGCAGCGGCTCGCCGCGTCGCAGCCGGCCCCGGGGCCACCGTGAATGAACACGACCGGCAAACCTTCCGGTGATCCGCTTTCGTCGACATACAGGGTGTGGGTTTCATCGACGGCCAGATCATGCCGGGCGTAGGGTTTGATCTGCGGGTACAAAGTCTGCATTGCGCGCTCCGTAAGGGGTCGAGGTCATCCCTGGGGGGACTTCTATTATTCTGCCGTTGGGCATCATAAACCCGAATAGCGCCAATGAGCATGTCCGTGCGAGGTCACAATTTGTCAGCCGTGCGCCCGAGCAGGTTTGCGCAACGGTGACCACCCGTCGACCATGGTTCGCCGCCTGCGCAATGCCCAGGCGGTCAATCGACTTACTTGATGCTGGTCACATCATTCGATCAGGGCAAAAACACACCCACCCTGCTCTTTGCTCTTGCAAAGATAGGTTTGCAACCCGGTGGCAGACGCCGGTTGCAGTTGCCATTTTTTGATATCGAGCAATTTGACGGCCAGGTCAGGCCGAACATCCGGACGATAATGCAAGTCCAGGCGCTCTCCCCCCCTGTTTGTGTACATGCAACGGCTCAGCACACCTCGGGCGATCCCGTTTTGCGGTGTCGTATAAAAAACTGCGCCATCAAAGGTCTTGACCTCATCGACTGAAAAACGGTCGCTTGAACTCGGGCGAGGCGCCGTTGCGGTGCCAACCCATTGCCCTTTTCGGCTGATCGTCAGCGCCGTGTAGATGCCATTGGTATTTTTGATGACTTGAGGCAGAGGGCAATGCTCGATATCAAGCGCCTGGACCTGCTGTGTCAGAAGGATCAAAAACGCCGACACCAGTAATTTTGATTTCATTAACGCGCCTTCCTGAAGTTAATTGCGTGAAAGAGAAAAAGCTCTCGCAGACAATATTTTTTTTCAGAGTGGATGGCGCCGAAATCCGCCTGAATTTGCTGTAGGCCAATTCCTCGATTCACAGCAAAAAAATGATCGCGCATAAATGCGCGATCACGAAGACCGCCAATCAATAGCGCTGCTGACCCCAGGCCAACATCCCTTGCAGCAGTTGCTTGAGCACCACCTGGGTCGGGGCCGCCAGATCCGGGCGATAACGGAACGGCTCGAACTCTTCCATGTAGGTGCACTGCCCCAGCTCCAGTTGCACCGCATGGATGTTGTCAACCGGATTGCCGTAATGGCGGGTGATGTGGCCGCCCTTGAAGCGCCCGTTCAACACGTGACTGTACCCGCTGTGGCCAGCACAGATTGCTTCCAACTCGGTGGCCAGCGTCGGATCGCAACTGGCGCCATTGAAGGTGCCGAGGTTGAAGTCCGGCAGCTTGCCGTCGAACAGGTGCGGGATGATCGAGCGGATCGAGTGGGCGTCGAACAGCAGCGCGTAGCCGAACTCGGCTTTGAGCCGTGCCAGTTCGCTCTGCAGGGTCTGGTGGTATGGGGTCCAGATCTGCTGCAGATAAGTGGCGCGCTCTTCTTTCGACGGCTCCTGCCCCTCTTTGAACAATGCAATCCCATCGAACAGCGTGGCCGGGTACAGGCCGGTGGTGGCGCCGACGTACAGCGGCTTGTCGTCGGACGGGCGGTTGAGGTCGATGACGAAGCGCGAGTACTCGGCCGCCAGGGTGCTGGCGCCCAACTCGGCGGCGAAGTCGTAGAGCTGCGGAATGTGCCAGTCGGTGTCCGGCAGGCTTTTCGCGTCAGCAATCAACCCGGCTTCGACCGCCGGGGTCAGACGGGTACCGGCATGGGGCATGCTGATCAGCAGCGGCACCCGGCCTTGTTTGAAGTTCAGAACCTTATCCACAGCTGCTCTCCTAAATCTCGACTTCGACGCCGTGGCGCACGACGCGTTTTTCCAGTTCGCCGCCCAGCCAGTACGACAGGTCGGCGGGACGATCGATTTGCCAGGCGACAAAATCCGCGACCTTGCCCACTTCCAGCGAACCGTGAGTCTGCTCCATGCCCAACGCCGTGGCGGCGTGAATAGTCGCGCCGGCCAGGGCTTCTTCCGGGGTCATGCGCAAACAGGTGCAGGCCATGTTCAGCATCAAGCGCACCGACAGCGCCGGCGAGGTGCCCGGGTTGAGGTCACTGGCAATGGCAATCTTCACCTTGTGTTTGCGCAAAGCATCCATCGGCGGCAGCTGGGTTTCCCGCAGGAAGTAGAACGCCCCCGGCAACAGCACCGCGACCGTACCGGAGGCGGCCATGGCGATGGCGTCGTCTTCGGTCATGAACTCCAGGTGGTCGGCGGACAACGCCTGGTAACGCGCCGCCAGGCTGGAGCCGTGCAGCGACGACAGTTGCTCGGCGTGCAATTTCACCGGCAAACCGAGTTGCTGCGCGGCAATGAACACTTTCTCGACTTGCGCCGGGGAAAACGCCAGGTACTCGCAGAACGCATCCACCGCGTCCACCAGGCCATCGGCCGCCAGGGCCGGGAGCATCTCGCTGCAGATGTGTTCGATGTAGTCGTCAGCGCGGTCCTTGTACTCCGGCGGCAAGGCGTGGGCGGCGAGGCAGGTGGTGCGCACGCTGATCGGAAACGCTTCGCCGAGACGCCGGGCGACCCGCAACATCTTGCCTTCGTTGGCCAGGTCGAGGCCGTAGCCGGACTTGATCTCGATGCTGGTGACACCGTCGCGCATCAGGCTTTTCAGGCGTTTGGCGGCGCTGGCGAACAGTTGATCTTCGCTGGCCTCGCGGGTGGCGCGCACGGTGCTGGCGATGCCGCCACCGCTGGCGGCGATTTCCGCGTAGCTGACACCTTGCAGGCGCTTCTCGAATTCATCGCTGCGGTTGCCGCCGAACACCGTGTGGGTGTGGCAGTCGATCAGGCCCGGGGTGACCCAAGCGCCGCCGAGGTCGTGGACCTCAGGATAGTAATCGGACGGCAGCTCACGACGTGGGCCGATCCACTCAATGAGCGCACCGGACGTCACGATGGCGGCATCCTCGATGATCGAGTAGGTGCCTTGCGCCATGCTTGCGACGTTACAGTGTTGCCAGAGGGTTTTCATCCCGGGCCTCCGTGGGGTTATCGATGAGAGGTTGAAGCGTCGCGGGCGACTTCGACCGGCTGTGCGGCCGCCGGCTTGACCCACAGTTTATAAGCAATCACCAGCAGGACGATCCATACGGCACCCACCACCAGCGCGGCCTGGGTGTCCGGGAAGTAACCCAGTACACCAAAGACGAACAGCATGAAGACGATCGCCGCGGCCGGCGCATAGGGCCAGAACGGTACCGGGAATTGCAGCGCAGCGACCTGCTCACGGGTCATGGAGCGACGCATGGCGACTTGGGTGACCAGAATCATCAGCCAGACCCAGACGGTAGCGAAGGTCGCGATCGAAGCGATCACCAGGAACACGTCCTTGGGGATCAGGTAGTTCAGCACCACGCCGCCGAGCAACGCAGCGCCCATGACCACTACGGTCATCCACGGCACGCCCTGCTTGGACAGTTGCGCGAAGCCTTTCGGTGCGTGACCTTGCTGGGCCAGGCCGTACATCATGCGCCCGGCGCCAAAGATGTCGCTGTTGATCGCCGAGACTGCGGCCGAAATCACCACGATGTTCAGGACGATTGCCGCAGAGCTGATGCCCAGGCTGTCGAAAATCTGCACGAACGGGCTGCCCTGGCTGCCGATTTGCGGCCAAGGAAAGATTGCCATCAACACGAACAGGGTCAGCACGTAGAACAACAGGATTCGCAGGGGTACGGCGTTGATCGCCTGCGGAATCACCCGTTGCGGGTTCTTGGCTTCGCCGGCGGTGATGCCGATGATTTCGATACCGCCGAAGGCGAACATGACGACTGCCAAGGAAGCGATAACGCCGCCGATGCCATTGGGCATGAAACCGCCATGAGCCCAGAGGTTGCTGACGCCGGTGGCCTGCTCAGTGCTGGCCGAACCGATGCCGAACAGCATGATGCCGAAGCCGCCGAGGATCATCGCGACGATGGCCGCGACTTTCAGCAGCGACAGCCAGAACTCCATCTCGCCAAAAACCTTGACGTTGCACAGGTTCAGCCCACCGATCAGCAGCACGATGCCCAGCACCCAGATCCAGCGCGCGACTTCCGGGAACCAGAAACCCATGTAGATGCCGAAGGCCGTGACGTCGGCCAGGCACACAATGATCATCTCGAAGGCGTAGGTCCAGCCCAGGATGAAGCCGGACATGGGCCCCAGGTAGGTGCTGGCGTAATGGCCAAAGGAACCCGAGACCGGGTTGTGCACGGCCATCTCGCCCAGGGCGCGCATGACCATGAAGACGGCGGCGCCACCAATCAGGTAGGCCAGCAGCACGGCAGGGCCGGCCATTTGAATGGCTGAGGCGGAGCCGTAGAAAAGCCCGGTGCCGATCGCCGACCCCAGCGCCATGAAGCGAATATGTCGGGCGGATAGCCCGCGTTTCAAGCCTTTGTCTGGCTGTTGCATTGCTCGTCCCTATTATTTTTATCGACGCAAAAAACGCATCGCAAACAAACCGACTCCCACAAGTTCAGCGCAATCCTTGTGGGAGCGGCGGTGCGACGATTCGACTTGCCCGCGATGGGACCCTTACAGGCTTGGCAGCAACTTCGCCGTCACCAGTTCATTCAGGCAGCGCGAAGCCAGCAGCTCGCAGGCAGCGTTGATGTCCGGCGCGAAGAAGCGGTCCTTCTCGTAGAACGGCACTTTGGCGCGCAGGATGGTACGGGCTTGTTCCAGCTTCGACGAGGTTTTCAGGCCGTCGCGCAGGTCCAGGCCCTGGCAGGCAGCCAGCCACTCGACTGCGAGAACACCACGGGTGTTTTCAGCCATTTCCCACAAACGCTTACCAGCGGCTGGCGCCATGGACACGTGGTCTTCCTGGTTGGCGGAAGTCGGCAGGCTGTCTACCGAATGCGGGTGTGCCAGTGCCTTGTTTTCGCTGGCCAGTGCCGCCGCAGTCACCTGGGCGATCATGAAGCCGGAGTTGACGCCACCGTTGGCCACCAGGAACGGCGGCAGTTGCGACATGTGCTTGTCCATCATCAACGAAATGCGGCGCTCGCTCAGGGAGCCGATTTCCGCGATGGCCAGGGCCATGTTGTCAGCGGCCATGGCCACTGGCTCGGCGTGGAAGTTACCACCGGAAATCACGTCGCCTTCAGCAGCGAACACCAGCGGGTTATCCGACACGGCGTTGGCTTCGACGGCCAGCACTTCAGCGGCCTGACGGAACTGAGTCAGGCAGGCGCCCATGACTTGCGGCTGGCAACGCAGGGAGTAAGGGTCCTGGACCTTGTCGCAGTTCTGGTGCGAATCAGACACTTCACTGCGCTCGCCCAGTAGGTCGCGGTAGGCTGCGGCCGCGTCGATCTGGCCCTTCTGGCCACGGGCTGCGTGGATGCGCGCGTCGAACGGCGAGCGCGAACCCAGCACCGCTTCAACGGTCAGGCCGCCCAGGGCCAGGGCACCGGCGAACAGGTCTTCACCTTCAAACAGACCGCGCAGGGCGTAAGCCGTCGAGACTTGGGTACCGTTGAGCAGCGCCAAGCCTTCTTTGGCGGCCAGGGTCAGCGGCGTCAGGCCGGCGACTTTCAGCGCTTCGGTAGCTTCCAGCCATTCGCCTTTGTAGCGGGCCTTGCCTTCGCCCAGCAGCACCAGCGACATGTGCGCCAGCGGTGCGAGGTCGCCGGAGGCACCGACCGAACCTTTCAACGGAATGTGCGGGTAGACCTCGGCATTGATCAGGGCGATCAAAGCATCGATCACCAGCCGACGGATACCAGAGAAACCACGGCTCAGGCTGTTGACCTTGAGCACCATGATCAGGCGCACCAGCGCATCGCTGATCGGCTCGCCGACACCGGCGGCGTGGGACAGCACCAGGGAGCGCTGCAGGTTTTCCAGGTCTTCGCTGGCAATGCGGGTCGAGGCCAGCAGGCCGAAACCGGTGTTGATGCCGTAGGCGGTACGGTTTTCCGCGAGGATCTGTTCCACACAGGCCACGCTGGCGTCGATCTGTGCCGAAGCACTGTCGTCCAGGGTCACACGCACCGGCTGTTGATACACGGCACGCAGTTGGGCAAGGCTCAGTTGGCCTGGGATGAGGTTCAGCGCAGTCACATTCATTCTCCTTTTGAGAGTTTTATTAACCAGACGCTCCGGAAGTATCCGTTGTCCGTCGCTTCCCGCTTTTGAGGGGTGGCGCCTTGGCACGCTGGTCTTAGTTAGAAGTCAGTACAAATCGGCAAAAGTCTCTTGCAGCGAGGCCGGGTCTTTCAACAGCACGGTCATTAATCCACGGTTTTCAGCCCACACAAGCAATCTCTGCCGACATCACTGATGTAGGAGCTGGCTGCCCGCCGGCTCCTACGGGTAGTGCGTTACTGGCCGGTAATCATCGGCAGGTTCAGGCCTTGTTCCTTGGCACAGTCGATCGCGATCTGGTAACCGGCATCGGCGTGACGCATAACACCAGTGGCCGGATCGTTGTGCAGCACGCGAGCGATGCGCTCAGCCGCTTCGTCGGTACCGTCGCAGACGATCACCATGCCCGAGTGCTGGCTGAAGCCCATGCCGACGCCGCCGCCATGGTGCAGGGAGACCCAGGTCGCGCCGCTCGCAGTGTTGAGCAGGGCGTTGAGCAGTGGCCAGTCGGACACGGCGTCGGAACCGTCCTGCATCGATTCGGTTTCGCGGTTCGGGCTCGCTACCGAACCGGAGTCCAGGTGGTCGCGACCGATCACAATCGGCGCCGACAGTTCGCCGCTGCGGACCATTTCGTTGAACGCCAGGCCGAGCTTGGCGCGCAGGCCCAGGCCCACCCAGCAGATACGCGCCGGCAGACCCTGGAAGCTGATGCGCTCGCGCGCCATGTCCAGCCAGTTGTGCAGGTGGGCGTCGTCCGGGATCAGTTCCTTGACCTTGGCGTCGGTCTTGTAGATGTCCTGCGGATCACCCGACAGGGCTGCCCAGCGGAACGGGCCGATGCCACGGCAGAACAGTGGACGGATGTAGGCAGGAACGAAACCTGGGAAGTCGAAAGCGTTTTCCACGCCTTCTTCCTGAGCCATCTGACGAATGTTGTTGCCGTAGTCGAAAGTCGGTACGCCCTGCTTCTGGAACTCAAGCATAGCTTTGACGTGAACGGCCATCGATTGCTTGGCGGCCTTGACCACAGCGGCGGGCTCGGTCTTGGCGCGAGCGCGGTACTCTTCCCAGGTCCAGCCAGCCGGCAGGTAACCGTTGAGAGGGTCGTGGGCGCTGGTCTGGTCGGTGACCATGTCCGGGCGCACGCCACGCTTGATCAATTCCGGCAGAATTTCAGCCGCGTTACCCAGCAACGCGATGGAGATCGCCTTGCCTTCCTTGGTGTACTTGGCGATGCGCGCCAGGGCGTCGTCGAGGTCTTTGGCCTGCTCGTCGACATAACGGCTGTTCAGGCGGAAGTCGATGCTCACCTGCTGGCATTCGATGTTCAGCGAGCACGCACCGGCCAGGGTTGCCGCCAGTGGCTGGGCGCCGCCCATGCCACCGAGGCCTGCAGTCAGGACCCACTTGCCGGTGAGGTTGTCGTTGTAGTGCTGGCGACCGGCTTCGACGAAGGTTTCGTAGGTGCCCTGAACGATGCCCTGGCTGCCGATGTAGATCCAGCTGCCGGCGGTCATCTGGCCGTACATGGCCAGGCCCTTGGCATCCAGTTCGTTGAAGTGTTCCCAGTTCGCCCAGTGTGGCACCAGGTTGGAGTTGGCGATCAGCACGCGCGGGGCATTGCTGTGGGTCTTGAACACGCCGACCGGCTTGCCGGATTGCACCAGCAGGGTCTCGTCGTCGTTCAGGTTAGTCAGGCTCTCGACGATCTTGTCGTAGCATTCCCAGTTACGCGCTGCGCGACCGATACCGCCGTAAACCACCAGCTCTTTCGGGTTCTCAGCCACTTGCGGGTCGAGGTTGTTCATCAACATGCGCAGCGGCGCTTCGGTCAACCAGCTCTTGGCGGTCAGCTGGTTGCCGCGAGCAGCGCGGATTTCTACGTCACGAAACTTCGTCGGTTTATTCTCGGTCACGAAAAGCACTCCTCAGCAATCAATCCAAACCAACCCAGGCGGTGGGCGAGCGAGCCGGCGAGCAACAATGCTTGCCAGCGAATCAGTGGACGATGGTCGAGTCTTCGTGACTCATACGCATACGTCTTTACTTGTACATACAAGCATATGCAATCGAGCGGCCAACTTATTGGATAGCCGTTCAATAAAATCTTGGAAATGGCTGAAACGCCACAGGAGCAAGGGTTTGAGCGGCGGATCGCTGCTCGCTCGGTTCCAGCGACTCGGCTCACCGACTGTTACTTGAGCCTGTTTTCGCCCTGATCTGGGGCGTTCGGTAACACGCCGGGTACACAATAGAGCAATCAGGAAACACCCTACGTCATCCCCAGAAGCGCCCTACTCCATCAACCCGGAACCTCGCCGAATACCCATTGACGCTACCTTCGCGAGGATCACCCGATGAAACAGTGGAAAGTCAGAACGCACCTCCTGCTCCTGGCCACACTCCTGCTCAGCAGCATGCTGGGCATTGGAGCAATGGGCCTGTACGGCATGCGCGCCACGGTTCAGGGACTGGAAACGGTGTACCTGGACCGCGTCATTCCGCTACAGGACTTGAAGCGCATATCCGAGCTGTATTCGGCGCAAATCGTCGACGCTATTCATAAAGCACGCGACGGTGCCTATAGCGCCGGCCAGGCCGCAGAGCAGATACAACTGGCGCGGGGCGAAATAAACAGCCTTTGGCGCCGCTACCGCTCAACCCATTTAATTGAGGCAGAACTCCTCTTGATCGAGCGGATCACTCCACTGATGCAAGCCACCGATGCACCGCTTGAAGCCTTGCAGGCAGAACTCAAAGACAACGCCAGCACCGGCTCGGGCCTGGAACAATTCGCCGCCCACCGGTTGTATTCCTTGATCGATCCGTTGAGCGAGCTGTTCAGTCAATTGACCCAGGCCCAACTCGACGAGGCACAGCAACAGTTCGCCCACAGCCAGGATCGCTACGCGACCTACGTGCAACTGATGGCGCTACTTTTGGCACTGACCCTGCTGTGGGGCAGCATCTATGCCCTGCTGTTTGGCACCCGCCTGAACCGCTATCTGGGCGCCGAACCCCACGAACTGGCGAGCATCAGCACCCAGATTGCCCAGGGCCAACTCAGCGAGCCGGCAACTTACGGCGCCGTTTCCACCGGGGTCATGCACTCAGTCGAAGCCATGCGCCGCAGCCTGCGCGGCATGATCGGCAAGGTCCGCGAGGCTTCGCGGCACATCGAGTCCTCGACCCTGAACCTGAGCGTGGCCTGCGAACAGGGCCTGCGTCAGGCCGCTGAACAAAACGCCGCCGCGTCATCAATTGCCGCAGCGGCGGAACAGATGTCCGCCAACATCACCCACATCGCCGACAACGCCGCCCAGGCCCAGGCCACCACGCAAAAGGCCGAGCAGATCACCGCCCTGGGCATCACCAGCATGGAGCGCTCGATCATCGAGATGCAGCAAATCGCCGAACTGGTGACCCAGACCTCAAGCGAAATCGATCAGTTGACCCTGCACTCCAACGCCATCGGAAAGATTGTCGACGTGATCCACAGCATTGCCGAGCAGACCAATCTGCTGGCCCTCAATGCCGCCATCGAGGCCGCCCGGGCCGGCGAACAGGGTCGTGGTTTTGCCGTGGTGGCCGAAGAAGTGCGAGAACTGGCGACCCGCACCACCCGCTCCACCGATGAAATCGTGGCACTGGTGAGCGCCATCCAAAGCGGCATGCGCAAGGCCAACAGCAGCATAAACGCAGGCCGCGAGCGCGTGCTTCAGGGTCAACAATTGATCGACAACGCCGGCAGTTCGATGAATGACGTCAAGGCAGTGCTGGATGCCTCGTTGGAGGCGGTCAGGCAGATATCCCACGCCTTGCAGGAGCAACGCGAGGCCAGCGAGGACGTTGCGCGCAACGTGGAAACAGTCGCCCAGCGGGTCGAGGAAAATGTCACGGCGCAGCAGGATGTGGTCAAGACCATTCATGCCCTGCAGCAGATGTCAGCGGAACTGGAGGTCACCGTTCGAGGCTTCGTCCTCGAACGGCAGTAACGCCGCTTCAAAACCGCAGCGCGCAGCCCAGGCAGGTGCTGCGGTTGCGAAGGCTTAACGTCTAGCAGTTCTGATAGTTATCGGCCCGAGCTGATTGCTTTAGCCTGACGATACAAATTAACCGATGTAGAGGATTGATGCGATGGGCAAGCTTGACACCCCACTGTGCCTTTATCGCTACGATGCCCTGGACCAACTGGTCGGCCTGACGCCCGCACTGCAGGCGAACACTCGGCGGTTTTATGCGCAGGGCAAGCTGACAACGGAGATTCGAGGCCAGGAAAGTCACACAATCATTCAGCACGCCGATCATCTGCTGGCACAGCTACGGCGCCAATCAACAACGGTGCACACCAGCCTGCTACTTGCCGACCGGCAGCGCTCGATCCTGCACATTCTCGATACTCAGGCACACTTGCTCAATTACACGCCCTACGGCTATCGCCCGGCGGAACACGGTACCAGCAGCTTGCTTGAGTTCAATGGCGAGCGGCGCGACCCAGTGACCGGCCATTATTTGCTCGGAAACGGTTACCGCGCATTCAATCCAATACTGAAGCGATTCAACAGCCCGGACAACATGAGTCCGTTTGGTAAGGGTGGGTTGAATCCGTATGCGTATTGTCTGGGGGATCCGGTTAATCACGCGGATCCGACGGGGCATTTTATTGGGGCCATATTCGCGGCACTGTCGACCAAAGCCATAGCGGTAGCCGGAGGAACCTTGTCCGTAGCCGGCGGCTTTATGGCGAAAGCCATGGGTAGTTCCATACGCCCGATATGGACGCAGGCAGCGGCCGCGTCGGCGATCGTTGCTGCCGGAGTCTGGGGAGCAGCAGCCAGCGGTCGTGCGGTAGCACCACTGGCCATACGCCAAATTGCCCAAGGCACGGTTGTTGCGGGACTGGCTGTCACTGCCAGAGCCGCAGCACCTATTGTCAGCGGTATCGCCGAGACTGCAATTACAACCCTGAGACATGTAGACAGGGTTTTCGAACAAGTCGCCTTAAACGAGAGAGTGAAAGCAACTCTACTTTTCGTGAGACAGGCACTGTAACCAACTTGAGCAGAATAAATTCAGTCCGAAGAGGAGTTGTCCCACCAAGGCAACGCTGCGCCATGAACCCATGACGCCGAGTTTGAAACGAGAAGGGTGCCGCGTTGCTCAACCCGCTCCCTATCCGACGCTCAAAGCCAAGTCAACGAGCAGTCAAATCAATCACGCAGCATGATCCGCTCGAAGAAACGTTCAGAAGACCGCCATCATGCTCAAAGTGAAGGCAGTCATAACGCCCGAGGCACTGCGTTGTTTCAGTGCCCAGCGTAATTTCCAACTGATCACTCACACTGAATATCAAAAGCGTACTGGCCGAACTGAAAAACCGTTGCTCGCCCGCCAACCACTGCAACCGCGCACGGTAGCGCTGGGGCGCATAAATCAGGTTGAAGTCGCGAATCGCCCCGCCCAGCAAGGTGCAGGACACCTGGCTCTCGCCACTGAAGGCGAAGGGATCGAGCGGCAGCAAAGGTCGCGTTGCCTGGCCATCGACGTTCAGGGTCATGCCCGCGCCTTGCAGCACGGTGATCACCCGCTGGTAGCCGGCAAAGGTCGAGAAGCCGCCCGACTCGCCGATGTCGGCAATCGACAGGCGCCAGCCAAAGCCATCCAGCCCGGTGCCGGCATCGCGAGTGATTTCTTCGGTGCTGCCGCCGCCGTTTTTCCACGGCATGCGCGGATAGTCGACCGCACGCAAGACTTTCAACTGACTCATGGTTGCCTCTTGTTCTACTTGTGAAAGCGCCCTTCCAGGCGATGACGGGAACCGGGGTGAATCAGACGAGCGGCGGTCACTGGCTGGCGACCCGACCAGGTGCGCCGGCGAATCAACAGGCAAGGCTCGCCTTTTTCGATCTGCAGCAGCTTGCATTCGCTCGACTCGGCGAGGATCGCCTCGACCACGTGCTCGCCTTCGGTCAACGGCGCTACCTGGTTCAGATAGGCGTAGGGCGTTTGCACGGTGAAGTCCTGCTTGAGGTACTCCGGCGCGACCAGCGCGTTGACGAAACGGTCTTCGATTTGCACCGGAATATCGTTCTCGTAATGCACGATCAGCGAGTGGAAAACCTTTTGCCCTTCGCGCATGTCCAGCGCCAGTGCGCGCTCGGAGCCGGCGGCCTCTTCTTCCAGGGTGATCACCTGGCAGGTGTGGCGATGACCGCGTGAAGCGATTTCGTCGGCAATGTTATGCACTTCAAACAGAGCCGATTGGCTTTTCGGTTCGGCAACGAAGGTGCCGACGCCCTGCATGCGCACCAACAGGCCGTCCGCGGTCATCTCGCGCAAGGCGCGGTTGATGGTCATGCGGCTGAAACCCAACTGGCTGACCAGCTCGCTTTCCGACGGCACGCGGTAGTGCGGCGGCCAGTTTCCACTGTCAATCTGCTGGGTGATCATCTGTTTGACGCGGGCATACAAGGGCGCCGGACTGTCGCCCAGGTTGGCACTCAGCGGCGTGTTGGCAGGCGGAGTCGGCACGGGAAATCCTTGTTGAGGGATAAAGGTTGCTAGCTTGCCGGAGTTTACCGGGCAGGCAAACGTCTGTATATGTATATACAAATAACACACGATGGGGTGCCGAACGATGTCCGCCTTCTTTGCCGAGCGCGCGCTACTGCCTAACGGATGGGCCAACCATGTACGTCTTGAGGTCGGCGCCGATGGCCTGCTGACCCACATCCAGGCCGATGCCAGCGCCGAGGGCGCCGAACGCTTGAGCGGGCCGGTGTTGCCGGGCATGCCCAACCTGCACTCCCATGCGTTCCAGCGGGCCATGGCCGGGCTGGCGGAAGTGGCCGGTAATCCGAACGACAGTTTCTGGACCTGGCGCGACCTGATGTATCGCCTCGTCGGAAAAATCAGCCCGCAACAGCTGGGCATCATTGCCCGCCAGCTGTACATCGAGATGCTTAAGGCCGGCTACACCTCGGTCGCTGAATTCCATTACGTGCACCACGACCACAACGGCCAGCCCTACGCCGACCCGGCCGAGCTGTCGTTGCAGATCAGCCAGGCCGCCAGCGCCGCCAGCATCGGTTTGACCCTGCTGCCGGTGCTCTACAGCCATTCCGGTTTCGGTGGCCTGGCGCCAAACGACGGCCAGCGGCGCTTTATCAACAGCACGCAAAACTACCTCGACCTGCAAGCCCGCCTACAGCCGATCCTGGCGAAGCAGCCGGCGCAAAGCCTGGGCCTGTGTTTCCACTCGTTGCGCGCGGTCACTCCGCAACAACTCAACGAGGTATTGGCGGCCAGCGACAAGCAGTGCCCGGTGCACATTCACATCGCCGAACAGCAGAAGGAAGTCGACGACTGCCTGGCCTGGAGTGGCCGTCGTCCGCTGCAATGGCTGTATGAAAACACCGAGGTCGATCAGCGCTGGTGCCTGGTCCACGCGACCCACGCCAACGCCGAGGAAGTCAGCCTGATGGCGAAAAGTCGGGCCATCGCCGGCCTGTGCTTGACCACCGAAGCCAACCTCGGCGACGGCATCTTCCCGGCCGTGGACTTCCTCGCCCAGGGCGGGCGCATGGGCATTGGTTCCGACAGTCACGTGTCGCTGAGCGTGGTGGAAGAGCTGCGGTGGCTGGAATACGGCCAGCGCCTGCGCGACCAGCGGCGTAATCGCCTGTATGGCGCCGAGCAACCGATGGTCGGCCGCACCCTGTACGACGCGGCCCTCGACGGTGGCGCACAGGCCCTGGGGCAACCGATTGGCGCCCTGGAAGTCGGCAAGCGCGCCGACTGGCTGGTGCTCGACGGCAACGACCCCTACCTGGCGACCGCGAGCGGTGACGGGATTCTTAATCGTTGGCTGTTTGCTGGCGGCGATCGCCAGGTTCGTGATGTGCTGGTCAACGGCAAGTGGGTGGTACGCGGCGGGCAGCATGCCGGCGAAGAGGAAAGTAATCGCGCCTTCACCCAGGTGCTGCGCGATTTGCTCGGCTGAAATGCCCGGGGTTGTGGCGAGGGAGCAGGCTCCCTCGCGGCAGCCTTACTTCGAGGTCTGCGCCATGCGTGTGTCCGACACACGCCAGATCAGGCGGGTGGTGTCGTAGCCTTGCTGACGGGCGCGGCTGAGCAATTCTTCACGAGTATCGGCGTTGACTTCCGGCTTGCGCGACAGCAGCCAGAGGTAGCGTCGATTGGGGTTGCCGACAATCGCGGTCTGGTAGTCGTCGCTGACGTACAGCACCCAGTAGTCGCCCTTGACCACGCCCGGCAGCAGGCGGGTAAACCAGTTGTCGAAATTAACCCAAAGCTTGTCAGTCTTGCCCGGTACCTGCGCGACGGCCGTGCCGCGGGCTTCTTCCCACTTCCATTCGGCGGTCAGGCAGCGGTTCAGCACATCGATCTCACCGTTGGGCTTGAGTGAGTAATGGGCTTCGGACTGCGCGCAGTTGCGCTGGAAGTACATCGGCATGCGCGCCAGTTCGTACCACTTGCCCTGATAACGCTTGAGATTGACCTCGCCGGCCGTTTTCGGCGCCAGCGAATCATCGCCATGGGTGGCGCAGCCAGCCAAGATCAGGCTGGCAAAAATAGCTATTACAAACCGCATCATTATTCTTCTCCCGAGGGCGCGTAGCCCCGGATTACTTCAGGCCTTGCCCGGAAAACATCAGCACTTTGTCACCGGCGTACTGCACGCTGATAAAGCTGTTCTTGTCGCCCCAGGTGCAGCTGGACATGCCCAGTGCGCCGGAACAATCGGCTGGTTTGCCGAGCAGGTTTTCCACGTCGGCCTTGGGCATGCCCGTCGACAATTTCGAGTAGTTTTCCTGGTTGACCTTGCTGCACGCGACCAACAGCACGCAAAACGAAAGCAAGGCGATAGATCGCAGCGACATGGTGAAACTCCTGGAAAGAAACGCTGGCATGGCTGCCAACCAGAAGCTTAGAAGAGAAAACCCCCATCTGGTTCCCAGCCCCTGCGGGAATTTCTTGAACGGTCAAATCGGCATTTCCCCGGCAAATCAGCGACTTTTTGCGAGTAATCGGCATTTCGTCGAAATTCGCAAAAGCCGCCTAATCTTTGGCGCCGCGCTGTCGACATAGAAGCTGCGTCAAGCCAGCTGTGACCCTGTGTCGCCCTCTCGTTGATCAGTCCTCCCGCGGTAGCTCCTTTAATGACCAGAAACATGAAATTCAGCCACAAGATCCTGCTCGCTGCTGCCCTGGTGGTGGCCGTCGCATTTGCCTGTTTCATCCTGTTCAACGACTACCGCCAGCGCCAGACCCTGCGTACCAGCACCGAGGCCTCGATGCAGGAACTCGGCAGCCTGACCACCAGCAACATCCAGACCTGGCTGGAAAGCCGCATTCAACTGCTGCAATCGCTGGCGCAGCAAGTAGCCGCCGACGGCCCTGGCACCACTACCCTGCAGCGCGCGGTTGGCTTGCCGGTGTACACCCGTAACTTTCAACTGAGCTACTTCGGCGGTGCCGACGGCGTGATGTACTCGGTGCCGGCCGGCAATCGCGCAGCCGATTACGACCCCCGTAGCCGTGGCTGGTACAAGGCGGCCAACGCTGCCCAGCAGAGCATTGTCACCGAACCCTATGTCGCCGCTTCGTCGGGCAAGCTGGTGATCACCGTGGCCACCCCGGTGCAGCGGCAGAACCAGATGATCGGTGTCGCCGGTGCCGACATCGATCTGGGCAGCGTCAGTTCGATCATCAACTCGCTGGACTTCGACGGCCACGGCCATGCGTTCATCGTCAGCGGTGACGGCAAGATCCTGATCCATCCCGAGAGCAAACTGGTCCTCAAGTCCCTGGGCGATGCCTACCCCGGCAACACGCCGCAGGTGCGGGCCGGTCTGCAGGAAGTCACGGTGGATGGCCGCCGCCAATTCATCTCCTTCACCCCGGTCAACGGCGTGCCGTCGGCTAATTGGTACGTAGCCCTGGTGCTCGATCAGGACACGGCATTCTCAATGCTCAGCGAGTTCCGCACCTCGGCGATCGTTGCCATGCTGATTGCCGTGGTGATCATCATCAGCCTGCTGGGCATGTTGATCCGGGTATTAATGCAGCCGCTGCTGGACATGGGCAGGGCCATGCACGACATCGCCGAAGGCGAAGGTGACCTGACCAAGCGCCTGAGGATTCACGGCCACGATGAATTCGGCACCCTGGGGCTGTCCTTCAACCGTTTCGTTGAGCGCATCCATAACTCAATCCGCGAAGTGTCCTCGGCCACCGGACAGGTCAACGAAGTGGCCCTGCGGGTGGTCAGCGCCTCCAACTCGTCGATGTTCAACTCTGACCAGCAAGCCTCGCGCACCAGCAGCGTCGCGGCAGCGATCAATGAACTGGGCGCTGCCGCCCAGGAAATTGCGCAGAACGCTGCCCTCGCCTCGCAGCATTCCAGCGACGCGCGCGGCCTGGCTGAGGAAGGTCAGCAGGTGGTGGATAGAACCATCGCGGCGATGCAGCAACTGTCGGCACAGATCAGCGATTCCTGCGGCAACATCGAGACCCTGAACAGCAACACGGTGAACATCGGGCAGATCCTCGAGGTGATCACCAGCATCTCCCAGCAAACCAACCTGCTGGCGCTTAACGCCGCCATCGAAGCCGCGCGTGCCGGTGAGGCCGGGCGTGGTTTCGCGGTAGTCGCCGACGAAGTGCGCAACCTCGCCCACCGCACCCAGGACTCGGCGCAGCAAGTGCAGACAATGATTGAGGAACTGCAGGTTGGCGCCAGCGCGGCGGTGAGCATCATGACCGACAGTCAGCGGCAGAGCGAAAACAGTGTCGGCATCGCTAATCAGGCCGGCGCACGGCTGGGCAGTGTGACCCAGCGCATCGGCGAAATCGACGGCATGAACCAGTCAGTGGCCACCGCCACCGAAGAACAGACCGCCGTGGTCGAGTCGATCAATGTCGACATTACCGAGATCAACACGCTGAATCAGGAAGGGGTGGAAAACCTGCAGGCGACCCTGCGTGCGTGTGCCGACCTTGAGCAACAGGCGGCGCGGTTGAAGCAGTTGGTGGGGAGTTTCAGGATCTGAGGTGCCCCTCAAGGGCCTCTTCGCTGGCAGGCCAGCTCCTACCTGGACGTGTGCGATCTGAAGGAGCTGGCTTGCCAGCAAAGCTTTTTCAGAAGCCCGACCCAGGCCGCTTGAGAAACGCCAATTCCTCAGCCGTCGACTCACGCCCCAACACCGCATTGCGATGGGGAAAGCGGCCAAACCGGGCGATGATCTGCTGATGCCGTTCGGCATAGTCGAGGTTATCGGCGAACACCGCGCGATCGGCTTCGGGCTGCTGGTTCATCAACTCGGTAAAGCGCGAGATCGCCTCGTTCTGCACCGCGAGGTGCTCGCAGTGTTCGAATACCAGATAGATGAACACCCGCTGGATCGGCCGTAACGCGCGGTCGAAATCCGCCGCAATGCCCTGCGCTACCAGCTTTTGTGCGCGCAGATCGCCGGAAAAGGCCTTGGGGGTCTCGCGAAAGATCATTCGCGGTAATTGGTCGAGCAACAACACCAGGGCCAGCCAACCTTCGGGACCTTGCGTCCACTCGGTCAATCCGCCGGCCAGTGCCTGTTCCACCAGCTCCCCGAAACGCTCGCGCGCTTCGAGGTCCTGGCTGTCACGCTTGCCGAACCACAACGTGCCCTGTTGCGCCGCCACTGCGTTGGGGTCATCGGCCGAACCGAACCACCACTCAAGCAACGGCTGCCAGGGCGTGGTCATGATTTATTCCTTGTGGTAAGCCGTGATGCGTGCAACTTCCTGCTTCGAACCCAGGAACACTGCAACACGCTGGTGCAGGCCTTCGGGCTTGATGTCGAGGATGCGCTGGTGACCGTCGGTGGACGCGCCGCCGGCTTGCTCAACCAGGAACGACATCGGGTTGGCTTCGTACATCAGGCGCAGTTTGCCCGGCTTCGACGGCTCACGGCTGTCGCGTGGGTACATGAACAGACCGCCACGGGTCAGGATGCGGTGCACGTCGGCAACCATCGCCGCGACCCAGCGCATGTTGTAGTTCTTTTTCAGCGCGCCTTCTTCACCGGCCAGCAGTTCGCCGACGTAGCGTTGTACCGGGGCTTCCCAGTGACGCTGGTTGGACATGTTGATGGCGAATTCCTGGGTAGTTTCAGGAATGCTGATGTTCTCGTGAGTCAGCACGAAGCTGCCCATTTCACGGTCCAGGGTGAAGCCCTTGACGCCGTCGCCCAGGGTCAGCACCAGCATGGTCTGCGGGCCGTAGATCGCGTAGCCGGCAGCGACTTGCTGGGTGCCTGGCTGCAGGAAGGCGTTTTCGTTCAGCGCTTCGTTCTGGCTCAGGTACTCGTTCGGGCAACGCAGTACCGAGAAGATGGTCCCGACCGGGGCATTGATGTCGATGTTCGACGAACCGTCCAGCGGGTCGAATACCAACAGGTACGCGCCTTTCGGGTATTTACCCGGGATCTGGTAGGCGTTGTCCATTTCTTCGGACGCCATGCCGGCCAGGTGACCGCCCCATTCGTTGGCTTCGAGCAGGATCTCGTTGGAAATCACGTCGAGTTTCTTCTGCACTTCGCCCTGCACGTTTTCGGTGCCCATGCTCCCCAGAACGCCGCCCAGGGCGCCTTTGGATACGGCATGGCTGATTTCCTTGCAGGCGCGCGCTACAACCTCGATCAGGAAACGCAGATCGGCAGGCGTGTTGTTGCTACGGGTCTGCTCGATCAAATAGCGACTCAGGGTAACGCGGGACATGGAAGGCTCCGAAGGAATGGGGGCTAAAAACCCGCGCAGTTTAGCGCGAGTCGTCAGGCAATTGCTCATATCAGACGAGATTCGCACAACAGAGTTCATGTGCGGGGTTGAGCGTAGTCCGAAAAAAGGACGTTTGGGTGTACGACAGCAATGTGTTTGCCAAGTCTATGCCGACCTGGCAAACACTGATCAGGACTTGACCGACGGCTTGCGCGACAGGCTGAACGCCATGGCCGCGAGGAACGCCACACTGAGCAGCAACACCGCCCACAGGCCGATTTTTTTCCAGTCAGTTACCGGCGGCGCCGGCGTTAGCACGGCGCTCGGTGCCGTCACCAGCGTGCCATCCTCGACCTGGGCCTGACCGAGGTTTTCCAGGCGTTTTGGATTGAAGTCCGGAATCAGCGTGGCCAACGGCAGACTGGCCGCCTTCACCGTCGGATTGCCGAGGGCCAGGGTATAGGGGCCGGCGCCACGGGCGAGGAACACCAACTGAGTCGAGCGCACCGCGTAGCGCACCATCGGTGCCTGCGCACCCAGGCCACCGCCGCGATCATCCACCGTCAACTTGAGCTGCTGCACCACCTGTCCCGGCAGGGGTAACTGGTCCTGCAGCACATCCTGGCCGTTCTGGCTCAGGCGATAAAGCAAGCCGCTGCTCAACGGCTGCCACGGCAGGCTGCTTTCCCGCCGGCCCGAGAGCAATACCGGGGCCAGGCTGTTGGCTTCATCCAACTGCACCTGCACGCGCTCGACGTTCAATCCCATGGGCAGTTGCCAGCTGTACTCGGCATCCTTGAGCCGATTACCGGACAAAGGCGCGGACCACGCCAGCGGAGCAGGCGGGATACTGGCGTCGAGGCTTTGAACCTGCGCCGACGTCAGCACCGGCGCGCCTTGTGGGGACAGCCACAGCAATCGCAAATAACGCGCGCGCAGGCCAGGCAACTCGACTTCGCGCTGCTCGACTCGCTCGTCGGCAAACGACAGCCGTGCAACCTGCCCCTCGCCCCAGGTCTGCCAATGCTGCAGGTCGTCGCTGGCTTCGATACTGAAACGCTGAAATCCATCCAGTTCACTGGACCAGTCAAGGATCAACTGCTGCAACGGTTTCTTGATCGCACTGGCATCCAGCAGCCAACCGCGACGCACCTCTTCACCGGCCTCCAGTTGGCTGGGCGGCTGGACCTGCACCAGGGTGCCGTTGGCATTGGACTGCACCCGCACGTTCGGCACCGCCGAGCCCGCATCCGCCGCATCGTACAAGGGGAACGCCTTGAGTTCATGCAGCGGCAGGCTTTCACCCACCGCAGGCTGCGCCAGGGTCAGCGAATAGGCCTGCGCCTCACCGGCGGCATTGAACACCCGCAGATCACTGAGATCGGTCTGACGCGCATGCAATTGCACCGCCAACGGCAAATCGAGACGGTACCACGGGCCCTCGCCGCTGAGGGTCAACGGCATTTGGGTGGTGAAATCTGCGGGGCTGTCCTGAGCCTGTGCCGCCAAGGCAATACAGCAGCCCAGGATACCCAGCCAGGACCGGTTCAACATGATGCTCAAGACGACACTCCTTTGGATTCATTGACCGCGTCTTGCGGCCCCGATGTGATTTCGATGCGTCTGGGCGGCAGGGGCGCGAAATAGCCGACCACCAGCAGCAACACACCGACACCGATAAACGACACGATCCGCGCCAGACCGCCGCGGTTACTCAATTCGACAAACAACAACTTGGCCACCACCACGCCAATCAGCGCCGCGCCCACCAGCCAGACCTGGCGACGGCTACGCAGGTGCCCACCAATCATCAGGCCGAGGGCAATCAGGGTCCAGACAATCGACAATCCGGCCTGCACCCGCATCGATTCCAGCAGCGCCTCAAGCTCGTAAGGCACGCCACTCCAGTGGTGCGCCGTGCGCATGACCATCGCGGTGAACAGGGCGAACAGCGAAACCCCGGCGACAATCTGACTGAGCTGGCCTTGGGCGAAGGGCAATTGATCGAGGGTGTTGCGCGACCACAGGTACACGCCAAACAGGCTGAACAGCAGACCGATTTCCAGCGGATTGATCAGCGGTAGATAGGGCAGCGGCTCGGCGCTCCCGTCGCTGGCGATGTTCGCCAGCCAGAACCAGGCAAGCATCAGCAACGCCAGCGGCAAGGCAGCGTATAGCCGGTACTCGCGGCTGTAGTTCGACAGCGGCCACGGCCAGGCACGCGGCACGGCCATCAGCACCAGATACACGCTCGGCACCAGCGCCCAGCCGAGCCAGCGCCAGGCGTTGTACTGCTCCGACAGCACCAGCAGTCCGTAACGCAACTCCAGCACCAGCACCGCGAGTAACAGCCAGCAGCCGAGTACATGGGCGATACTGGCGACGGTCGCCGGCAGCAGGGTCGCCAGCCGCTTCAATGAGAGGAAATGCACGGCGAACAGCAGCGTCCAGACCAGCCAGCCGAAATCGGCGGCCGGGTGGTAGCGCGAATGCCAGGCGCCCAACAACACCAGGGTCGCAGCCGGAATCAACAGCGTGCACAGCACGCCCAGCGCCGGCCATGCCAGACGCAGGGCGAGCCAGGCCCACAGCGCCACGCTGAGCGCCAGCAGGCCGAGCAACCAGGTCGATTGCAGGGACGGCGCGGCGAAATGCAGCACCTCACTACTCAGCGCCAGCGCCCACCAGCCCGCACCCCAGGCCAACAGGCCGTACGAAAGGCGTTGCAGGTCGAGTCCGCTGAATGTATTGGCGTACCGCTGCAACTGCCAGGCCCCCAGCAGCGCGGCCATACCCAACAGCGCTGGCGCCCAGAACCCGGCATGGGCCAGCAACACGCGATCTTCGGCAGCGCCGGCGGCCAGGATCACCAACACACCCGCCAGCAATTGCACCACCAGGGCACTCACCAGCACGCTGCGCGACGGCAGGCGCACGCCCACCAGCAGCGTCAGCAACCCGGCCAGCGCCCAGCCGATCACTGTGCCGTGGCTGAAGAAAAACAACGGTGCCAACAGATAGATGAAGGTCAGACCGGCGCAGGCCAGCACCGGCAGGCCTTTGCGTTCCCAACTGCGGCTGCGCTCAAGGGGCGCCTGGTGCAGTTGCCAGAAGCTGAACAGCAAGGCCACACCAACAAGCAACGCGCCCAGCGTCGAACCGTTGAGCAGGCTGCTGTCGCCCTCGTGCAGTTCGCTGAGAAAGATCAGCGCTGCCCCCAATTGCAGCAGCAAGGCAAAGGCTCGGGCGACGGGTCGCCGTTGACGCAGGCCGAGCCAGTAGATGCCCGCTCCCTCCACGGCCCAGGCTGCCGTGGTCCAGCGTGCATCCAGGCCCAGGGGGATCGCCAGGCTGGTGAAAATCACGCCCAGTGCCAGACAGGTTTGCGCCAGCAACCAGGCCCGTCCGCCGCGCAGGACATACGCCAGGCCCATGTAGAGGAAGCCCAGGACCAGGGCACTGAACGCCGCAGCCAAGGGCAAATGCTGGACCAACGCGAATTGCAGGCCGAAGCCCACCAGTGGCGGACCAAACAGCAGCGTACCGTCGACGTAATCGCCGTTGCGCGCCGACCACTGCAGCAGCGAAGAGCGGTCCTCGGTCTGCGGGACGTCCTGCGCCTCCTGCAATTTGCGCCGGGCATACAGCAGGCCAATGGCCAGGTACATCAGAAAAAAGCCGATCAGAAACGGCTCGGTGCTGGCCAGCAGGTCCGGCGTGTAGGCGCGCAAGCCCCATGTGAATCCAATGCCGAAGGTGCCGACGAAGCCGATCACGTTCAGCAAGCGCCAGGCCTTGAACCAGGCGATGGCGAGGATGCCGGCATTGAGCAGCAGGAAATAACTGAACAGCGCGACATGGCTGCCGGCGCCGGTAGAGGTCAGGATCGGCGCGGCAAATCCACCCAAGGCGGCTGCGCAGGCCAACGCCAGGGAATCCTGCTTGATCGCCAGCAGCGCCGAGAACAGCGTGACCGCCACCAACAGTCCGAGAGCCGCCGTCGGATCGAGCAAGGGGTGCAAGCGCATGGCGGCGAATACGGTGAGGTACAGCACGCCGATCCCGGCACCTTGCAGAATCAGCGCGTAGTCAGGGTTGCGCTGACGCAGCCACCAGCCCAGGCCCATCAGCGCCAAAGCGGCCAGGGCGACCCCGGCATAGCGCACTTCCAACGGCACCACCATGCCTTCGGTGGCATAGCGCAGCAGAAACGCCAGGCCGAAAAACAGCAGCACCACGCCGACTCGCAGCACGGTGTTGCCGCCCAGCAGCCAATTGCGTGCTGCGTTGATGCCGCGTTCGATCAGGTTCGGGCCACGCGGGGCGGCTGGCTGCTCGGGCTCGCGAGCGATCCAGTGGTCGACCGGCGTCGGTTGCGGCTCGAGTTCAGGGGGTAGTTCCCAGACCAGCTCTGGCGCGGCTGGCTCGGAGCTTGTCGAGGCGACAATCTGCGGCTCGGCAACGGGCGCCACGCGCTCGCCGCCGGCTTCTAGAAGCGCCAGACGCTGCTCGACCGCACCCAGCGCGACCTGCGCCAGATGCAATTGGCGTTGCTGCTCGGCGGCTTGCCCGCTCAAGCGTTTGATTGCCAGCACCTGGCCAATGCCCAGTCCAATCAGCGCGCCCACAAAGGCGTCGCTGAGGGACTCATCCAGCAGCCAGCCCAGCACCAGGCCAATCAGCATGTACGTCCATTGCATGGTCGATATCCCTAAGCACTGAAGAATCCAGTAAAACCGGGGCCCAGTATATCGATCCGGCCCAACAAACGCTGGGCCTGCAACAGATTTATCCTGACTGCTACTCCAAGGCTTTCCAGATTTGCGTGGCGTACTCGCGGATGGTGCGGTCAGACGAGAACCAGCCCATTCGCGCGCTGTTCAGTACAGCAGAACGCCACCATTCGTTATCGTTATGCCAAAGACTCTCGACGCGCATCTGCGCCGCCCAGTAGGAATCGAAATCAGCACAGACCAGGAAACGGTCGTAGTCGATCAGCGAATCGATCAGGCCGGTGTAGCGCGCCGGATCGTCCGGCGAAAACACCCCGCTGCGAATCGCTTGCAGCACGTCGTTCAAGCGATGGGAGGCGGCGATATCAGGGCCGGCATGGAACTCATGATTCTGTTTGCGCGCTTCGACCTGCTGCGCGCTGAGACCGAAAATGAACATGTGCTCGGCGCCGATGCGTTCGCACATTTCCACGTTAGCGCCGTCCAGGGTGCCGATGGTCAATGCACCGTTGAGGCCGAACTTCATGTTGCTTGTACCCGAGGCCTCGAATCCGGCAGTGGAGATCTGCTCCGACAGGTCCGCCGCCGGGATGATGCTCTCCGCCAGGCTGACGTTGTAGTTGGGCAGGAACACCACTTTGAGCAGGCCGCGCACGGTCGGGTCGTTGTTGACCGTGCGGGCGATGTCGTTGGTCAACTTGATGATCAGTTTGGCCTGGTGATAACTGGCGGCCGCCTTGCCGGCGAAGATTTTCACCCGCGGCACCCAGTCGGTTTCCGGCTCGGCACGGATCGCCTGATACAGGGCGACGGTGTGCAGCAAATTGAGCAACTGGCGTTTGTACTCGTGAATCCGCTTCACCTGCACGTCGAACAGCGCCGCCGGGTTGACCGCGATGCCCAAGCGCTCGTGAATCAGGTAGGCCAGCGCTTTCTTGCTGTGCAGCCGTTGCTCGGCGAACTGCTTGCGAAACGCCGACTTCTCGGCGAACGCTTCCAGGCCGACCAACAGTTCCTCGGGGTTATCCAGCAATTCAGGGCCCAGGGCATCGACCATCATCGAAGTCAGCTCGGGGTTGGCCTGGTACAACCAGCGCCGGAACGTAATGCCGTTGGTCTTGTTGTTGATCCGCTCCGGGTACAGCTTGTGCAGTTCCGAGAACACCGTGCTGCGCATCAGTTGCGTATGCAGGCCAGACACGCCGTTGACGCTGTGGGAGCCAAGGAATGCCAGATTGCCCATGCGCACGCGACGGCCGTTGTCTTCCTCGATCAGCGACACCGCGCGCAACACGTCGAAATCATGAATACCCTTGGCCCGCAGCGAATCGATGTGTTGAGCGTTGATGAGATAAATGATCTGCATGTGCCGCGGCAGCATCCGCTCCATCAATCCTACCGGCCAGGTCTCCAGCGCCTCGGGGAGCAAGGTGTGGTTGGTGTAGGACAGCGTATCGACGGTGACCTGCCAGGCCGCGTCCCATTCCACGTCGTGCACGTCGACCAGTTGCCGCATCAATTCGGCCACGGCAATCGAGGGGTGAGTGTCGTTGAGCTGGATCGCCGCATGATCGCCCAGGGTCAGCACCGAGGTATGCATGTTGCGATGGCGGCGCAGCAGGTCCTGCAGCGAAGCGGCAACGA
The DNA here is from genome assembly GCF_019212185.1 of Pseudomonas fluorescens. Lineage (NCBI taxonomy): Bacteria > Pseudomonadati > Pseudomonadota > Gammaproteobacteria > Pseudomonadales > Pseudomonadaceae > Pseudomonas > Pseudomonas fluorescens. The sequence continues at coordinate 541,197 of NZ_CP078138.1, read as the reverse complement.
AGAAATATTCCTGGCGCAGGCGCAATTCCTGCCCCGCCTCGGTGCTGTCGGCCGGATAAAGCACTCTGGAGATGCTTTCCGCACGTGCCACTTCCGCCACTGCACCCAGGTGGTCACCGGCGTTGAAACGCTCCAGATGCAAATCTTCGACCGCTCGCGCCCGCCACAGGCGCAGCGTGTTGACGCTGGCACCGCGCCAGCCGACTACCGGCGTGTCATAGGCCACCGCCCGCACGGTCTCTCCAGGTGTCCAGACCTGTTTGGTCTTGCCGCTGGCATCGGTGAGGGTCTCGACGCTGCCACCAAAGCCGATTGGATAAATCACCTCTGGCCGCTCGAACTCCCAGGGGTTACCGAAATCCAGCCAGTGCTCGGTCTGTTCCTGCTGCCAGCCGTCGACAATCGCTTGGCGGAACAGCCCGTGCTCGTAGCGAATGCCGTAGCCGTGACCGGCGATGCCCAGGGTCGACATGCTTTCCATGAAGCACGCAGCCAGGCGCCCCAAGCCGCCGTTGCCCAACGCCGCGTCGGGTTCCAGCAGGCGGATGCGCTCCAGATCGACACCCAATTCGGTCAGTGCCTCGCGGGCGACGTCGAGCAAACCGAGGTTGCTCAGGCTGTCGTAAAGCAGGCGGCCGATGAGGAACTCCAGCGAGAGGTAATACACCCGCTTCTGGCCCTTGCGGTAGATTTGCCGCGTATGGTCCATCCAGTGCTCGACCATGTGATCACGCGCCGCCAGCGCGATGGCCTCGAACCAGTCGTGATCGAAGGCGTGATCAGGGTCTTTGCCGACGGCGTACGTCAGTTTGGTCAGGACGGCTTCGCGGAACGCAGCCACCTCGGCTTCGCGAACAAGTGGTTCTTGAGTCATCGATGAGACCTCGGGAGCATGGAATTGTCTGAGCCTAGACGGTCTGACAGACGGTAGAGGCATGGGTTCGGCAGTTTTTCCAATGGGTGCGAGTCAGTCGCGAATGTGAGGCTGTTGACGGTAAATGGATGCAGGGGTCGTGCCGGGGTTTGCGGGCATTCGGCCGGGATAAAAAAAATCTGGCGAAAGGTTGTTCAAAAATCCACCAGTCCCGGTATGATCGCGCGCCCTGATACACGCTGGATATTGCCCATGATGAAGCCCACCCTGATCGCTGCCGCGGAGATCGACCGTCTCGATACCTGGGCCAAGTACTCCGCCCCCATGTGTGGCGCCTGCATATCCAGCTGCTGCACGCTGCCGGTCGAAGTGAAGATCAAGGACCTGATCCGCATTGGCATTGTTGATGAGTTCGAAATGGGCGATCCCCCGAAAAACATCGCCAAGCGCCTGCAGAAGGAAGGGATAGTCGAGCGCTTCAACCAGCGCACCGAGATCTTCACCATCCAGCGCATGAGCAACAACGATTGCTACTACCTGGATCGTAAATCCCGTCTGTGCACTATTTATGAAAAGCGCCCCGACACCTGCCGCAACCACCCGAAAATCGGCCCGCGTCCAGGTTATTGCGCTTACAAGCCCAAGGAAGTGGAGCGCCAGAGCAATAGCCGGCGGACCCTGGACAAGTTCTGACCCAGAGATAGCAGCCCCAGCGGTGTGCCTGACATACCGCAAATACCCCAAAAAAAACGCCCCCAACCTTGCGGTCGGGGGCGTTTTTTGTGGCGGGTTAACTAAGTGACTTAGTTAGCCTTGGCCTTCTTGGCAGCGCGGGTACGCTCGCTCTCGTCAAGAATTTTCTTACGCAGGCGAATCGATTTTGGAGTCACTTCACACAACTCATCGTCCTGGATGAATTCCAGAGCCTGTTCCAGGGTGAAGCGAACAGGTGGAACCAGAGCGATGGTTTCGTCTTTACCCGAAGCACGCATGTTGTCGAGCTTCTTGCCCTTGGTAGGGTTGACGCCCAGGTCGTTGTCACGGCTGTTCAGGCCAACGATTTGACCGTTGTAGATTTCCTGACCGTGTTCAACGAACAGCTTGCCACGAGCCTGCAGGGTTTCCAGGGAGTAGGTCAGCGCCTTGCCGGTTTCAACCGAAACCAGAACGCCGTTCTGACGGCCGGACATGTCGCCCGACTTCATCACGTCGTAACGGTCGAAGATCGAGGTCAGGATGCCAGCACCGTTGGTCAGGGTCAGGAACTGGTTACGGAAACCGATCAGACCACGAGCAGGGATGTTGTATTCCAGACGCACACGGCCTTTGCCATCCGGCACCATGTTGGTCAGGTCGCCTTTACGCAGACCCATCTCTTCCATCACCTTGCCCTGGGATTCTTCCGGCAGGTCGATGGTGACGTTTTCGAACGGTTCGTGCTTCACGCCGTCTACCAGACGGATGATCACTTCCGGACGGCCTACAGCCATTTCGAAGCCTTCGCGACGCATGGTTTCGATCAGTACCGAGAGGTGCAGCTCACCACGGCCGGAAACCTTGAACTTGTCAGCCGAGTCGCCTTCTTCAACGCGCAGTGCAACGTTGTACAGCAGCTCTTTGTCCAGACGTTCCTTGATGTTACGGGAAGTCACGAACTTGCCTTCTTTACCGCAGAAAGGCGAGTCGTTTACCTGGAAGGTCATGGAAACGGTTGGCTCGTCAACGGTCAAAGGCTTCATCGCCTCGACGGTGTCAGGGTGGCACAGGGTGTCGGAGATGAACAGCGAGTCCATGCCGCTGATGCACACGATGTCGCCAGCTGCTGCTTCTTCAACGTCGATGCGGTGCAGACCGTGGTGACCCATCAGCTTCAGGATACGACCGTTGCGCTTCTTGCCGTCGGCGCCGATAGCCACTACCGGAGTGTTTGGCTTGACGGTACCACGGGCAATACGGCCAACACCGATAACACCCAGGAAGCTGTTGTAGTCCAGAGCGGAGATTTGCATCTGGAACGGACCGTCACGGTCAACGGACGGCGCTGGTACGTTGTCGACGATCGACTGGTACAGCGGGGTCATGTCTTCAGCCATCTCGGTGTGGTCCAGACCGGCAATACCGTTCAGGGCCGAGGCGTAGACAACTTTGAAGTCCAGCTGTTCTTCGGTGGCACCCAGGTTGTCGAACAGGTCGAATATCTGGTCCAGAACCCAGTCCGGACGTGCGCCTGGACGGTCAACCTTGTTGATGCAGACGATCGGACGCAGGCCGGCTTCGAAAGCCTTTTTGGTCACGAAACGGGTTTGCGGCATAGGGCCGTCTTGAGCGTCAACCAGCAGCAGAACGGAGTCGACCATCGACATTACGCGCTCTACTTCGCCGCCGAAGTCGGCGTGGCCCGGGGTGTCCACGATGTTGATGTGGTAGCCGTTCCAGTTAATGGCGGTGTTTTTCGCCAGAATGGTAATACCGCGCTCTTTCTCCTGGTCGTTGGAGTCCATCACGCGCTCGTCGTTGAGCTCGTTGCGCTCCAGGGTGCCGGATTGGCGCAGGAGTTTGTCTACCAGGGTGGTTTTACCGTGGTCAACGTGAGCAATGATGGCGATGTTGCGTAGATTTTCGATCACTTGTGTATCTCGATCAGAGGATTCGGTGTGCTGACAAGTCTTGGCAGCGATTTACAGTAGAGTCAGGCCATGCCGTTACAGCTTGACGGCAGAGTCGGGGGGCCGGTGACGCAGGCCACAGGCAAACAGCCCCGGGCTCTTAGCTCGGTCGATAAACGCGCACATTGGCATGCCCCTCACTGAGCAAATGGTGGGCATGCAGGCGACTCATCACGCCTTTGTCGCAATACAGCAGGTACTGGCGAGTAGGGTCCAGTTCCTTGAAACGAGCGTTCAGTGCATAAAACGGCATCGTTTGTACCTCGACGCCAGCCAGCGCCAGCGGGTCATCCTCGGCGGCATCCGGGTGACGGATGTCGATGACGATCTGACCGGCCAGCGCTTCGCTGACTTCTTCAATCTGCAAGTCCTGGCCCAATTCGTCGATCACCCGATCGATTGGCACCAGCTTGGCGTTCTCGAGCGCTCGCTCAAGGACCGCCATGTCGAATTCTTTCTCTTCGTGCTCAACGCGATGGCGTTTGGCAGCGGTCTTCGGGTTCACCGAAATGACCCCGCAGTACTCCGGCATGTGCCGGGCGAAATCGGCGGTGCCAATCTCGATGGCGGTATCGATGATGTCCTGCTTGTGACTGGCGATCAGCGGGCGCAGCACCAGCTTGTCGGTCACGCAATCGATCACGTTCAGGTTCGGCAGCGTCTGGCTCGACACTTGGGAGATCGCCTCGCCCGTGACCAGCGCATCAATGTGCAGGCGGTCGGCGATTCGTTCGGAAGCGCGCAACATCATACGCTTCAATACTACGCCCATATGACTGTTATCGACTTTGCCGAGAATTTCGCCGAGCACTTCCTCGAACGGCACACTGACAAATAACACGCGTTGCGAGCTGCCGTACTTCTTCCAGATGAAATGCGCGACTTCCATCACGCCCAATTCGTGGGCACGACCACCCAGGTTGAAGAAGCAGAAATGCGCCATCAGGCCGCGGCGCATGATCTGGTAGGCCGCGACAGTGGAGTCGAAACCGCCGGACATCAACACCAGGGTCTGCTCCAGCGCGCCCAATGGATAGCCGCCGATGCCGTTGTGCTGGCTGTGAATGACGAACAACCGTTGGTCGCGAACTTCGATTCGGACTTCGATTTCCGGCTTTTTCAGGTCAATCCCGGCAGCGCCGCACTGACGGCGCAACTGGCTGCCGACATATTTCTCGACGTCGATCGAGCTGAACGGGTGCTTGCCGGCACGCTTGCAACGTACCGAAAAAATCTTCCCGGCCAGGGCATCGCCGTAGTGCTGCTTGCACTTGGCGACGATGTCGTCGAAGTCACCCAGCGGGTACTCGTCGATCTGCAGGAAGTGTGCGACGCCCGGCGTGCAGCTCAGGCGCTCGGTCATGTCCTTCAGGGCTTTGGGGTCAGTAACGTGGGTTTCCAGTTCGAGGTTGTCCCACACGCCGTTCACCACCACGGCCGGGTCCAGGTCACGGAGCACGGCACGGATGTTCTTGGCCAACTGACGGATGAAACGCATCCGTACCGGGCGGCTTTTGATGGTGATCTCGGGGAAGACTTTTACGATTAGTTTCATGAAAACAGCGCGCGCTGGGCCAGCCGAAAAAGGGGGGCGCGGATTATAGCGGAAATTGCTCAAGGTTTAACCAATTAATCTGCATCAGGTTTGCAATGCACCAAAACGGTTCATTTGCACCTTTGCGCGCTACATTAGAGGGCGCGTTTTTGCCGATTCAGGCCATTTGCACCTTTATAAGGGTGATTTTGGGGCGAAAAACCCATGCTGGGGCACTGGCATGCAATTTGCTCTCTTGTGAGGCAGGTTGCCTTGGCAGAGTATTCGCGCCGGCATCACCCACATTACTTAGGGCATCCACTACTCAAGCCCGAAGCCACCCGGAGGACACTATGTCGAAGTCGGTTCAACTCATCAAAGATCATGACGTTAAATGGATTGATCTGCGCTTCACGGACACCAAAGGCACTCAGCACCACGTGACCATGCCGGCTCGCGATGCGCTGGAAGACGACTTCTTCGAAGTCGGCAAGATGTTCGACGGTTCCTCCATTGCTGGCTGGAAAGGCATCGAAGCCTCCGACATGATCCTGATGCCGGTTGATGACACTGCTGTCCTGGACCCGTTCACCGAAGAGCCGACCCTGATCCTGGTCTGCGACATCATCGAACCTTCGAGCATGCAAGGTTACGACCGCGACCCACGTGCGATCGCCAAGCGCGCCGAAGAGTACCTGAAGGCCACCGCCATCGGTGACACCGTATTCGCCGGTCCAGAGCCAGAGTTCTTCATCTTCGACCAGGTCAAGTTCAAGTCGGACATCTCCGGCTCGATGTTCAAAATCTACTCCGAACAAGGTTCGTGGATGTCCGACCAGGACGTGGAAGGCGGCAACAAAGGCCACCGTCCAGGCGTCAAAGGCGGCTACTTCCCGGTTCCGCCGTTCGACCACGACCACGAAATCCGTACCTCCATGTGCAACGCACTGGAAGAAATGGGCCTGACCGTTGAAGTTCACCACCACGAAGTGGCGACTGCTGGCCAGAACGAAATCGGCGTCAAGTTCAACACCCTGGTGAAGAAAGCCGACGAGACCCAAACCCTGAAGTACGTGGTGCACAACGTTGCCGACGCCTACGGCCGCACCGCTACCTTCATGCCGAAGCCACTGTACGGTGATAACGGTTCGGGCATGCACGTTCACATGTCCATCTGGAAAGATGGCAAGAACACCTTCGCAGGCGAAGGTTATGCCGGCCTGTCCGACACCGCCCTGTACTTCATCGGCGGTATCATCAAGCACGGTAAGGCGCTGAACGGTTTCACCAACCCGGCGACCAACTCCTACAAGCGTCTGGTACCAGGCTTCGAAGCTCCGGTAATGCTGGCCTACTCGGCTCGTAACCGTTCCGCTTCGATCCGTATTCCTTACGTGTCGAGCCCGAAAGCCCGCCGTATCGAAGCACGCTTCCCGGATCCAGCTGCCAACCCATACCTGTGCTTCGCCGCACTGCTGATGGCTGGCCTGGACGGCATCCAGAACAAGATCCACCCTGGCGATGCAGCTGACAAAAACCTGTACGACCTGCCGCCTGAAGAGGCGAAAGAGATCCCACAAGTTTGCGGCAGCCTGAAAGAAGCCCTGGAAGAGCTGGACAAAGGTCGTGCGTTCCTGACCAAAGGCGGCGTGTTCTCCGATGACTTCATCGACGCCTACATCGCCCTGAAAAGCGAAGAAGAAATCAAAGTGCGCACCTTCGTGCACCCACTGGAATACGAGCTGTACTACAGCTGCTAATCCAGTGACGCCAGCACTCGCGGCGTGACTTGAAAGAGGCCTTCTTCGGAAGGCCTTTTTTTATGGAAAGTTCCGACGTAGCGAACCTGCCGCGCCTGCGGTATTCACAGCTGCATCTGGCAGCCAGAGCAAGACCCAATCAGTAAGCTTCTCCCCCCTTTCGCGAAACGTCCTGCAGTCGACGTCATCCAATCAATGGAAGCGCCGTTCAGCTTTGCGCACTATATTGGTGCGATAGGTTGCACTAGCTAACACCTTGAAACCCATTTTGGTTCATCAATGCTTTACGGACGTAGCAAAACGCCACGTAAATGAACCTGAAACGCCCATTTCAGAGGGCTAACTGCTTCTTTTCGGAGCCTTGGTTTGGTTTTTGCATTTTCTTTGTAACAGCGCTTTTTTCTCGCGCGCGACTGCTCCAAAAGAGGTCCTAATGACCATCAGCGACGCACTGCACCGCTTGCTACTCGACAACCTGACGACCGCTACCATCCTGCTCAATGCCGATCTGCGCCTTGAGTACATGAACCCGGCGGCGGAAATGCTCCTGGCCATCAGCGGCCAGCGCAGTCATGGGCAGTTCATCAGCGAACTGTTCACCGAGTCGACCGAAGCCCTGAACTCGCTGCGCCAGGCAGTCGAGCAGGCGCACCCGTTCACCAAGCGCGAAGCCCTGCTTACCGCCCTGACCGGCCAGACCCTGACAGTCGATTACGCGGTCACGCCGATCCTCAGCAATGGCGCCACGCTGTTATTGCTTGAAGTCCACCCACGGGACCGGCTGCTGCGCATTACCAAGGAAGAGGCGCAACTGTCCAAGCAGGAAACCAGCAAAATGCTGGTGCGCGGCCTGGCCCACGAAATCAAGAATCCATTGGGCGGGATTCGCGGCGCCGCACAGCTGCTGGCGCGCGAACTGCCCGAAGAAAGTCTCAAGGACTACACCAACGTCATCATCGAGGAAGCCGATCGCCTGCGTAACCTGGTGGATCGCATGCTCGGCTCGAACAAGCTGCCATCGCTGGCCATGTGCAACATTCACGAAGTGCTGGAGCGCGTCTGCAGCCTCGTCGAGGCGGAAAGCCAAGGCTGCATCACGCTGGTGCGCGACTACGACCCGAGCATTCCAGACGTGTTGATCGACCGCGAGCAGATGATCCAGGCGGTACTCAATATCGTGCGCAACGCGATGCAGGCCATCAGCAGCCAGAACGAACTGCGCCTGGGCCGCATCACCCTGCGCTCGCGCGCCATGCGCCAATTCACCATCGGCCATGTGCGCCATCGCCTGGTGACCAAGATCGAGATTATCGACAACGGTCCGGGCATTCCCGCGGACCTGCAGGAAACCATCTTCTTTCCCATGGTCAGCGGCCGTCCGGACGGTACCGGGCTGGGCCTGGCCATTACCCAGAACATCATCAGCCAGCACCAGGGCCTGATCGAGTGTGACAGCCACCCAGGCCACACCACGTTCTCGATCTTTCTGCCACTGGAACAAGGAGCCACATCGACATGAGCCGTAGTGAAACCGTGTGGATCGTCGATGACGACCGTTCTATCCGTTGGGTCCTGGAAAAAGCCCTGCAACAGGAAGGCATGACCACCCAGAGCTTCGACAGCGCCGATGGCGTGATGAGTCGCCTGGCGCGCCAGCAACCGGACGTGATCATTTCCGACATCCGCATGCCCGGCGCCAGCGGCCTGGACCTGCTGGCGCGGATTCGCGAGCAGCACCCACGGTTGCCAGTGATCATCATGACCGCTCACTCCGATCTGGATAGCGCTGTCGCGTCCTACCAGGGTGGCGCCTTCGAATACCTGCCCAAGCCCTTCGACGTCGACGAAGCGGTATCGCTGGTCAAGCGCGCCAATCAGCACGCCCAGGAACAGCAAGGCCTGGAAGTGGCCCCGACCCTGACCCGCACCCCGGAAATCATCGGCGAAGCGCCGGCGATGCAGGAAGTGTTTCGCGCCATCGGGCGCTTGAGCCACTCCAACATCACCGTGCTGATCAATGGTGAATCCGGCACCGGCAAAGAGCTGGTCGCCCATGCCCTGCACCGCCACAGTCCGCGTGCGGCCTCGCCGTTCATCGCCCTGAACATGGCGGCGATTCCCAAGGACCTGATGGAGTCCGAGCTGTTCGGTCACGAGAAAGGCGCATTCACCGGCGCTGCCAACCTGCGGCGCGGGCGCTTTGAACAGGCGGACGGCGGCACCCTGTTCCTCGATGAGATCGGCGACATGCCGGCAGACACCCAGACCCGTTTGCTGCGGGTGCTGGCCGATGGCGAGTTCTACCGCGTTGGCGGCCATGTGCCGGTCAAAGTCGATGTACGAATCATCGCCGCGACCCACCAGAACCTGGAAACCCTGGTGCACGCTGGCAAATTCCGTGAAGACTTGTTCCATCGCCTGAACGTGATTCGCATCCATATTCCGCGCCTGTCGGACCGTCGTGAAGACATTCCGACCCTGGCCAAGCACTTCCTGGCCCGGGCCGCACAGGAGTTGGCGGTCGAACCGAAGCTGCTGAAAAACGAAACCGAGGAATACCTGAAGAACCTGCCTTGGGGCGGCAACGTGCGCCAGCTGGAGAACACTTGCCGCTGGATCACGGTGATGGCTTCGGGTCGCGAAGTGCATATCAGCGACCTGCCACCGGAACTGCTGAACCTGCCGCAGGATTCTGCACCGGTCACCAACTGGGAACAGGCCTTGCGCCAATGGGCCGATCAGGCTTTGGCCCGCGGCCAGTCGAGCCTGCTCGACAGCGCCGTCCCGGCCTTCGAGCGAATCATGATCGAAACCGCCCTCAAGCACACCGCTGGCCGCCGCCGCGATGCTGCCGTACTGCTGGGCTGGGGCCGCAACACCTTGACCCGCAAGATCAAGGAGCTGGGGATGAAGGTCGATGGCGGGGATGATGACGAGGCGGATGAGGGCTGAATGAGGGCCCCTGTGTAGGAGCTGGCTTGCCGGCGAAGGAAGTTGATGCGGTGTCGCTGATGATCCCTTCGCTGGCTTGCCAGCGAAAACAAAAAGCCATGCACCGCATCAATGCACCGCGAACCGCAATCGCGCACGGCAGTTGAACTGAAACCCCACCGACAACGCCACCCAACTCGAAGATCTTCAAACCCAAAAGCCCCGTACTCCGGGGCTTTGCGCTTTCATCTGAAATTTTTTTGCACAACTTGAGCGTTCTGGCACGCGCCCTGCAATAACTCCATCACTACCCAGTTTCGGGGACCTTGGTACAGGCAGGCCGAGGATTCCCCTCTTTACACCGGGGCTTGCGACGCAAGATGCAACCCCCTCCCGTTTTGGGGACCTTGGTACAGGCAGGCCGGGGATTCCCTCTTTTATTGCTCCTGGAGATGGATCTCCAACCGCCAGCGATCATCCTCCTCGCTGCCGGCCCATTCGCCCTTCAGCGGACGGGCCGCCACCAGCGTCAGCAACAACCCCTGGTCACTCTTGCGCACTCGCCAATTCACGTCACGCTGATTGAGCCTGAGCTGTCCCTTGGCGGACTTGCCCTGCGCATCGAACAGCAGCGCCACCGTCCCGTCGATCTGCTCGCCGTGAATCTTGGGTTCATTGTTGAACCACACCACCAAGCCATCGTCCATCACGTCGACCTGCTGCAACTCAGTCGGGTCCGGCGTGGTCAGGCGGCCGATCATCAGGCCCACCATCACCCCGACAATCGCCAACGAACCGATCACCCGCGGGAATAGCTTCGATCGCAAGTCCACTTCAGGCGTAGAATGCCGCCTGTCTTTACCTTCGGAGCCGTGCATGTTTCACGTCATCCTTTTTCAACCGGAAATTCCACCGAATACCGGCAACGTTATCAGGCTCTGTGCCAACAGCGGCTGCCACCTGCATTTGATCGAGCCTCTGGGCTTCGAGATGGATGACAAGCGCCTGCGCCGGGCCGGCCTTGACTACCACGAGTACGCCACGCTGCAGCGCCATGCCGATCTCGCCAGCTGCCTGGAAAGCCTGGGCCAGCCGCGGGTGTTCGCCTTCACCACAAAGGGCTCGCAACCCTTCCACGACGTCAGCTTCGCCGAGGGCGATGCGTTCCTGTTCGGCCCGGAAAGCCGTGGGCTGCCTGCCGAAGTGCTCGACGCTCTGCCAGCCGGCCACCGTCTGCGCCTGCCGATGCGTGAGGGCTGCCGCAGCCTGAACCTGTCGAATACCGTAGCGGTCGCGGTGTATGAAGGTTGGCGCCAGCTGGGCTTCAAGTAAGCTTTTTCGCCGGACCAAAACAATCGCGGGCGAGCCCGCTCCCACAGGTTTTGCACAATCCTGTGGGAGCGGGCTCGCCCGCGATGGTGTCAGCCGCGCCGTTTATTGAACGGTCTGCGTGCCTTCCTGCTGCATACGCTGCACTTCCTGCGCATACAGCGCATCGAAGTTCACCGGAGCCAGCATCAGTGCCGGGAACGAGCCGCGGGTCACCAGGCTGTCCAGGGCTTCGCGAGCGTACGGGAACAGGATATTCGGGCAGAACGCGCCAAGGGTGTGGCTCATCGAACCCTGGTCGAGGTTCTTGATCAGGAAGATACCGGCCTGCTGGACTTCAGCGATGAACGCCACCTCGTCACCGTTCTTCACGGTCACCGACAGGGTCAGCACCACTTCATGGAAGTCGTCTTCCAGAGCTTTCTGACGGGTGTTCAGGTCCAGACCGACGCTCGGCTCCCATTGCTGGCGGAAGATCGCCGGGCTTTTCGGGGCTTCGAATGACAGGTCACGTACGTAGATGCGCTGCAAGGAGAATTGCGGTGCATTTTCTTCTTCTGTAGCAGCGGTGTTCTGTTGGTCAGTCATCGCAGATCCTTCTTGATCCAGGGGTCTTTTAGGTTGGCTTATCGTGTAGCTCAGGCCTTGAGCAGCGCGTCGAGCTTGCCCGCGCGGTCCATGGCAAACAAATCATCGCAACCACCGACGTGGGTGCTGCCGATCCAGATCTGTGGCACCGACGTACGCCCCGCCTTCTGGGCCATTTCGGCGCGCACTTGCGGCTTGCCATCGACCTTGATCTCTTCGAAGGCTACGCCCTTGTTTTCGAGCAGGTACTTGGCTCGCGAGCAGTAGGGGCAGTAATCGCTGGAGTAGACGACGACCTTGGCCATATCACTTCACCAGCGGCAGGTTGTCGGCTTTCCAGCTGGAGATACCGCCGGACAGTTTGGCCGCGGTAAAGCCGGCCTTGAGCAGTTCGCGAGCGTGAGTGCCGGCGGTCTGACCCATGGCGTCCACCAGGATAAGGGTCTTGGCCTTGTGCTTTTCCAGCTCGCCAACGCGGGCAGTCAGCTTGTCGTGGGGGATGTTCAGCGCGCCTACGATGTGGCCGGCGGCGAAATCCTTGGTCGAACGGATGTCGATCACCACACCCGAATCCTTGTTGACCAGCGCGGTCAGTTCGCCGGTGCTCAGGCTGCGGCCGCCACCTTGCATCTGGTAAGCGATCAACAGGCCCAGCAGTACCACGAAGATACCGACGAGCAGATAGTGATTAGTGGCAAATTCAATCAGGTGAGCAACCATCGAAGGAGGTTCCAGGGCGTTAAAATGTCGGCCAGTATACACAGCCACTATGGTCGGCCAAACCCCGTCCGGCGGTGACGCGGAAGGAACTTGCCTTTAAACTGCCACTCCCTTTTTCCATCGCCCCCTTTTTTAACTCAAGCCAGAGCGGAATCTATGACTACCACGCCTAAACCTTTGGTCCTGATGATTCTTGACGGCTTCGGTCACAGTGAGAGCCAGGAATCCAATGCCGTGTTCGCGGCCAACAAGCCGGTCCTCGATCGCCTGTGCGCCACCGTTCCGAATGGCCTGATCTCGGGTTCGGGCATGGATGTCGGCCTGCCGGACGGGCAGATGGGCAACTCGGAAGTCGGCCACATGAACCTTGGCGCGGGCCGCGTGGTGTACCAGGACTTCACCCGCGTGACCAAGGCGATCCGCGACGGCGAGTTCTTCGAGAACCCGACCATCTGCGCCGCCGTGGACAAGGCCGTTGCCGCCGGCAAGGCCGTGCACTTCATGGGCCTGCTGTCCGATGGCGGCGTGCATAGCCACCAGGATCACCTGATCGCCATGGCCGAACTGGCAGTCAAGCGCGGCGCCGAGAAGGTCTATCTGCACGCCTTCCTCGACGGTCGCGACACGCCGCCAAAAAGCGCCCAGTCGTCGATCGAACTGCTGGATGAAGCCTTCAAGACCCTGGGCAAGGGCCGGATCGCCAGCCTGATTGGCCGTTACTTCGCCATGGACCGCGACAACCGCTGGGATCGCGTTGCCCAGGCCTACAACCTGATCGTCGACGGCAAGGGTGAATTCCACGCTGCAACCGCTCAGGAAGGCCTGCAAGCCGCCTACGAGCGCGGCGAGAGCGACGAATTCGTCAAAGCCACGACCATTGGCGACACAGTCACGATTGAAGACGGCGACGCCATGGTGTTCATGAACTTCCGCGCCGACCGCGCTCGCGAGCTGAGCCGGGTGTTCGTCGAAGACAACTTCAGCGAGTTCGAGCGTGCGCGTCAGCCAAAGCTGGCCGGCTTCGTCATGCTCACCCAATACGCTGCCAGCATTCCTGCACCCTCGGCTTTTGCCCCGGGCAGCCTGGAAAACGTGCTGGGCGACTATCTGGCAAAGAACGGCAAGACCCAGCTGCGCATCGCTGAGACCGAAAAGTATGCCCACGTGACCTTCTTCTTCTCCGGTGGCCGCGAAGAACCGTTCCCGGGTGAAGAGCGCATCCTCATCCCTTCGCCAAAAGTCGCCACCTACGACCTGCAGCCGGAGATGAGCGCCCCTGAAGTCACCGACCGCATCGTCGACGCCATCGAAAACCAGCGTTATGACGTGATCGTGGTCAACTACGCCAACGGCGACATGGTCGGCCACAGCGGCGTGTTCTCCGCCGCAGTGAAGGCTGTGGAATGCCTGGACCTGTGCGTCGGCCGAATCGTCGATGCCCTGGAGAAAGTCGGCGGCGAAGCGCTGATCACCGCCGACCACGGTAACGTCGAGCAAATGTCCGACGAATCCACCGGCCAGGCCCACACCGCCCACACCACCGAGCCGGTACCGTTCATCTACTACGGCAAGCGTGACCTCAAGGTCCGCGAAGGCGGCGTCCTGGCGGACGTGGCACCGACCATGCTCAAGCTGCTGGGCCTGGAACAGCCGGCGGAAATGACGGGTAAATCGATCCTCGTCTAACCGCAAGCCCCCCTGTAGGAGCGAGCCGCCCGGAGCAGGCTCGCTCCCACAGGTGTTCATGGGGTTTTTCCATCCAGTTATCACACACTCGGAAAAGGGCATTTTTTTTGCCGTCCATGGCGGGCATACTAAGCTGTCTTTTTTCCCCTGGTGTTACCCACCTCTATGCTCCGCGTCCTGATAGCCCTCGCTCTGACCTGCCTGCTCCAACCGGCCTTCGCTGACGAGCGCGCGCAAACCCAACAACAGTTGGACGCCACGCGTCAGGATATTGCCGAGCTGAAAAAGCTGCTGGGCAAGCTGCAGGAAGAAAAATCCGGCGTGCAGAAAGACCTCAAGGGCACCGAAACCGAGATGGGCAAGCTCGAGAAGCAGGTTGATGCCCTGCAAAAAGAGCTGCAGAAAAGCGAATCCGAGTTGCAGCGACTCGATGCCGAGAAAAAAAAACTCCAGAGCGCGCGCACTGAACAGCAACAACTGATCGCCACCCAGGCCCGAGCGGCCTACCAGAACGGCCGCCAGGAATACCTCAAGCTGCTGCTCAACCAGCAGAACCCCGAGAAATTCGCCCGCACCCTCACCTACTACGACTACCTGAGCCAGGCCCGCCTGGAGCAGTTGAAGAATTTCAACGAAACCCTGAGCCAACTGGCCAATGTCGAGCAGGAAATCAACCAGCAGCAAGCCCAATTGCTGGTACAGAAAAGCAGCCTCGACAGCCAGCGCGATGAACTCGACAAAGTGCGCAAGGAACGTCAGCTGGTGCTGGCCAAGCTCAACACTGACGTAAAAGACCGCGACCAGAAGCTGCAAGCCCGCGAGCAGGATCAGGCCGATCTGTCTAAAGTACTCAAGACCATCGAGGAAACCCTGGCCCGCCAGGCCCGAGAGGCGGAAGAAGCGCGACAGAAAGCGCTGATCGCCCAGCAGGAAGCGGAAAAAAAGCGTTTACGTGAGGCCCAGGCCGCGGCGGATGCCACGTCTGATGCCCCACGCAAAATCACCCGACCAACACCTGGCACACTGGTTTCCAGCTCAGGCGAAACCTTCGGCGGGGCTTTTTCGGCAACTCGGGGAAAACTTCCGTGGCCGGTTGATGGTCGATTGCTTGCACGCTTTGGCGAGACCCGCGGCGATGACGCCCGCACCAAGTGGGACGGGGTGATGATCAGCGCCTCCGCCGGCAGCCAGGTGCATGCTGTGCATGGCGGTCGCGTGGTCTTTGCCGATTGGTTGCGCGGTGCCGGTCTGCTGGTGATTCTCGACCATGGCAACGGTTATTTGAGCTTGTACGGCCACAATCAGACGCTGCTCAAGTCAGCGGGCGATGTGGTCAAGGCCGGGGAGTCCATCTCCACGGTCGGTAACAGCGGCGGCCAGGACACGCCCGCCCTGTATTTCGCTATTCGTCAGCAGGGTCACCCAAGTGATCCGGCACAATGGTGTCGCGCGCAAGGATAGGGCGCCACCTAACTCAGGAGTTCGTTCGACATGCTGCATTTGTCCCGCCTCAATTCACTGGCCCTGACGATCGCCCTGGTGATCGGCGCGCCGCTGGCGTTTGCCGCCGAGCCCGCCTCATCGACCTCGGCCGCGACCACCAAGGCGCCATTGCCGCTGGACGAGTTGCGTACCTTTGCCGAGGTCATGGACCGGATCAAGGCAGCTTATGTTGAACCGGTCGACGACAAGACCCTGCTGGAAAATGCCATCAAGGGCATGCTCAGCAACCTCGATCCGCACTCCGCCTATCTGGGCCCGGAAGACTTCGCCGAGTTGCAGGAAAGCACCAGCGGCGAGTTCGGTGGCCTGGGCATCGAAGTCGGCTCCGAAGACGGCTTCATCAAGGTGGTCTCGCCAATCGACGACACGCCTGCATCCAAGGCCGGCATTCAGGCCGGTGACTTCATCGTCAAGATCAACGGCCAGCCCACCCGCGGCCAGAGCCTGACCGAAGCCGTGGACCGCATGCGCGGCAAGATCGGCGAAAAAATCACCCTGACCCTGGTGCGTGACGGTGGCAATCCGTTCGACGTGACGCTGGCCCGCGCGACCATCCAGGTCAAGAGCGTCAAGGCTCAGTTGCTGGAATCGGGCTACGGTTACATCCGCATCACCCAGTTCCAGGTCAAGACCGGTGACGAGGTGTCCCAGGCCCTGGCCAAGCTGCGCAAGGAAAACGGCAAGAAGCTCAGCGGCATCGTGCTCGATCTGCGCAACAACCCGGGCGGCGTCCTGCAATCGGCGGTGGAGGTGGTCGACCACTTCATCACCAAAGGCCTGATCGTCTACACCAAGGGCCGTATTGCCAACTCCGAGCTGCGCTTCTCCGCCACCGGCAAGGACGAAAGCGAAGCCGTACCGATGGTGGTGCTGATCAACGGTGGCAGCGCCTCGGCCTCGGAAATCGTCGCCGGCGCCCTGCAGGACCAGAAACGCGCAGTGGTCATGGGTACCACCAGTTTCGGCAAGGGCTCGGTACAAACCGTGCTGCCGCTGAACAACGACCGCGCACTGAAAATCACCACGGCGCTGTACTTCACCCCGAACGGACGCTCGATCCAGGCCCAGGGCATCGTCCCGGACATCGAAGTGCGCCGGGCGAAGATCACCAACGAGCAAGACAGCGAGTACTTCAAGGAAGCCGACCTGCAAGGTCACTTGGGCAATGGCAACGGCGGCGCCGACAAGCCAAGCGGTTCGGGCGGCAAGGCCAAGCCGATGCCACAGGATGATGACTATCAGTTGGCCCAGGCGCTGAGCCTGCTCAAGGGCCTGAGCATCACCCGTAGCCGCTGAGATGGGTTTGCGCGGCATCCTCTGCCTGTTGTGCTGCCTGGCCAGCGTCGTCCATGCGACCCTGGCCCAGGCTTCCCCCACGCACAAGGCCTACCTGAGCCTGATCATCGACGACCTGGGACAGAACCTGCCCCGGGATCGTCGCGTGCTGAGCCTGCCCGGCCCGGTGACGACCGCGATCATGCCCGACACCCCCCACGCCGCCGAATTCGCCCGCGAGGCGCACCGCGCCGGCAAGATTGTCATCCTGCACATGCCCATGGACCCGGCCACCGGCCCGTTCGCCTGGCACCCCGAACTGCCCATCGAAGCATTGCAGAGTCGCCTGGATGCGGCGTTCAAGGCCGTACCCTATACGGCGGGCATCAACAACCACATGGGCAGCCGCATGACTGCCCAGCGCCCGGCCATGGCCTGGCTGATGGCCGAACTGCAGCGGCGCCACAAGTTCTTCCTCGACAGCCGCACCAGCGCCCAGACCGTCGCTGCCGCCGAGGCCCAGAAGATCGGCCTTGCCAGCCTGTCGCGGGATGTGTTTCTCGATGATGTGCGTACGGAGGCGGCGATCCTCGGTCAACTGCAGACCGCCATCAGCCTGGCGCGCAAACAGGGCTCGGCAGTGATGATCGGCCACCCTTACCCGCAAACGCTGGCGGTGCTGGAGCGCGAGCTGCCCCGACTCAAGGCCCAGGGCGTCGAGTGGATTGATATCAAATCGATGATCAGCCTGCGCAGCAACCAGGCAATGGCCGGGCATGGCAAGGATGGGCGTTACCGCTAGAGATAGCGTGCCATGATGTCGTCCACCACGCCTTCCTCACGCAACGTGTCCAGCGCGGCCTGCAGCTTGGCGACGGTCTCATCGGACACCTCCTTGTTCAGCGCCAGGTACAACTGCGCGCTATTGAAGCGCAGCACCGTCTTCAGCCCGGTCACGCCGTCCTGGCGTGCCAGATAACGGCCAGCCGGATCACCGGTGGCCCACAGGTCAATCTGGCCATTGACCAGCTTCTTGGCGTTGTCCTGATCGCGCAGCACCACAATGGGTTTGAGCCCCTGCTTGGCCAGGGTTTGCGCAATCGCATCACCTTTGTAGGCGCCGATCTTGTACTTGCGCGCCTGTTGCAGCGATTCGAGGGTGATCTTGCTGTCAGCCCTGGCAAGCAGGATCCAGTCGTCCGGGCCAATGGGGCCGACCCATTTGAACAAACTTTCGCGATCCGGCAGGCGTGCCATGACGAATGCGCCGTAGCCGGGGTTTTCCAGGGCGAGTTTATAGACACGCTCCCAGGGAAAACGCAGGGTCAGGCTGTAGGTAAGGTCGGTGCGTTTGAACATTTCCCGGACGATGTCCACGGCAATGCCGTCGATATTCTCGTCCTGAGCGAAGTTCTTGCCGTTCTTCGCCATGTTGTAAGGCGGGAAGTTTTCCGTCAGCAACACCAGGTCGGTGTTGATGTTTTCCGCTGCGCGTACGGGGCTGGATAACAGCAATGAAGCACTGGCGAGAACGAGGAAAAGGCGTCTGAGCATGTCGGCTACCGGAATCCATGGCGTGCCCAAGCTTGCCTTGAGCCCGCCATGCTGTCCACTGGCCTTTAGCGAACCACGATCCCGCGTGCCGCCATGTAGGCCTTCGCTTCCGGCACGGTGTACTCACCGAAGTGGAAAATACTGGCCGCCAGTACTGCACTGGCGTGACCTTCGAGGATGCCATCGGCCAGGTGCTGCAGGTTGCCAACGCCGCCGGAGGCGATGACCGGAATGCCCAGCGCGTCGCTGATGGCACGGGTCACGCCCAGGTCGAAGCCGCTTTTCATGCCATCCTGATCCATGCTGGTCAGCAGGATCTCACCGGCCCCCAAGCCTTCCATCTTCTTCGCCCACTCCACCGCATCCAACCCGGTAGGTTTGCGTCCGCCATGGGTGAAGATCTCCCAGTGCGGGGTTTCGCCCGGCAACGAGACTTTCTTGGCGTCGATGGCGACCACGATGCACTGCGAGCCGAAATGCTGAGCGGCTTCGCCGACGAATTCCGGGTTGAACACTGCCGCGGTGTTGATCGAGACCTTGTCCGCACCGGCATTGAGCAGGTTGCGAATGTCCTGCACGGTGCGTACGCCACCGCCGACGGTCAGCGGGATGAACACCTGGCTGGCCATGCGCTCGACGGTGTGCAGCGTGGTATCGCGGCCGTCGACGCTGGCGGTGATGTCGAGAAAAGTAATCTCGTCGGCACCCTGCTCATCGTAGCGACGGGCAATTTCCACCGGGTCGCCGGCGTCACGAATGTTCTCGAATTTCACACCCTTGACCACCCGGCCGTTGTCTACGTCCAGGCAAGGGATGATGCGTTTGGCCAGCGCCATGGTCAGTCCTCAGCCTTTGTACGAATCGCAGAAGGCTTGCGCCTCGGCGACGTCGAGAGTGCCTTCGTAGATCGCACGGCCGGTGATAGCGCCGATGATACCGGGGGCCTTGGCGTCGAGCAGGGTCTTGATGTCGCCCAGGTTGTGGATGCCGCCGGAAGCGATCACCGGGATCTTTGTTGCAGCAGCCAGTGCGGCGGTGAACGGTACGTTGCAGCCCTGCATCATGCCGTCTTTGGCGATGTCGGTATAAACAATCGAAGAGACGCCGTCGGCTTCAAACTGCTTGGCCAGGTCGATCACCTGGATGGTGCTGATTTCAGCCCAGCCGTCGGTGGCGACAAAACCGTCTTTGGCATCCAGACCCACGATGATTTTGCCCGGAAACGCGCGGCAAGCTTCGGCGACGAACGCAGGATCTTTCACGGCCTTGGTGCCGATGATCACGTAGCTCACACCCGCTTTCACGTAGTGCTCGATGGTTTCCAGGGAGCGGATACCGCCGCCGATCTGGATCGGCAGGTTCGGGTAGCGCTTGGCGATCGCAGTGACGACTTCGCCGTTGACTGGCTGGCCTTCGAAGGCGCCGTTCAGGTCGACCAGATGCAGACGACGGCAGCCGCCCTCCACCCATTTGGCGGCCATGCTCACCGGGTCATCGGAGAACACCGTGGAATCTTCCATACGGCCCTGGCGCAGACGTACACAGGCACCGTCTTTAAGATCGATAGCGGGAATAATCAGCATCTGGCAAACCTTCAATTCGATTTTTCAGCGTTGCTCGAAATCAGTTTTTTTCGAGCGCCCACAGGTCGCTTTCGATGCTTTCAAACCTCTCTTTGAGGTGCGTCTGCACATCGAAAATCGCCCTGTTGTAATAGTGCGGAGCAATTTCGCGGGTAAACAGCTCAAGAATCTCAGCCGCCTCGAACGTACCGAGGTCGAGTTCGAAGCGGTCCTCCATGAACCGCTTGATCTTGCTGTTGGCCTCGTTCTCCTGCTCGGCGGTGAGCCGCAGGATCGGCGGCTTTGACTTCTTGACCGCCATTACCAGCGACCGTCCCACGCGGCGAAGTTCTGCAGCAACTGCAGGCCGTGGGAATGGCTCTTCTCCGGGTGGAACTGCACGGCGAAGCGCGAGCCTTCGGCCAGTGCGGCGGCGAAATTCTGGCCGTAGTGACCGCCACCTACCACCTGGCGCGGATTACCGGCGGCGATGTAGTAGCTGTGCACGAAGTAAAAGCGCGCCAGGTCAGGAATGTTGTGCCACAGCGGGTGATCCACCGTCTGCTGCACTTCGTTCCAGCCCATGTGCGGGACTTTCAGGTGTTCGCCGTCTTCGTGCAGGTCTTTGCCGAAAAACTTCACCTGACCCGGGAACAGGCCGATGCAGTCAACTCCGTCGTTCTCTTCACTGTGATCGAGCAAGGCCTGCATGCCCACACAGATGCCGAGGAACGGACGATCCTGGCTGACTTCACGGACCAGCGAGTCGAAGCCCAGGCGACGAATCTCAGCCATGCAGTCGCGAATCGCGCCGACACCGGGGAAGACCACCCGGTCGGCTTCGCGAATCACGCTGGCATCGCTGGTAATCAGCACCTTGCCGGCACCGACGTGTTCCAACGCCTTGGCCACCGAGTGCAGGTTACCCATGCCGTAATCGATTACCGCAACGGTCTGCATTACAGGACGCCCTTGGTCGAGGGCATTTGCCCGGCCATGCGGTCATCCAGCTCGACGGCCATGCGCAGGGCGCGGCCGAAAGCCTTGAACACGGTTTCGATCTGGTGGTGGGTGTTGTGCCCACGCAGATTGTCGATGTGCAGGGTGACGTTGGCGTGGTTGACGAAGCCCTGGAAGAACTCCTGGAACAAGTCCACGTCGAAGCCACCAACGGTCGCGCGAGTGTAGGGAACGTGCATCTGCAGGCCTGGCCGGCCGGAGAAGTCGATCACCACGCGCGACAGCGCTTCGTCGAGCGGCACATAGGCGTGGCCATAACGACGGATGCCTTTCTTGTCGCCAATGGCTTTGCTGAAGGCTTGGCCCAAGGTGATACCGACGTCTTCCACGGTGTGGTGATCGTCGATATGCAGGTCGCCCTTGCTCTCGATATCCAGGTCGATCAGCCCGTGACGGGCGATCTGGTCCAGCATGTGCTCAAGAAAAGGTACACCGATATCAAATCGGGCCTTTCCGGTGCCATCCAGGTTGATCGAGGCTTTGATCTGGGTTTCCAGAGTGTCGCGCTCGACGGAGGCAATACGTTCGGCCATCACCAGCTCCGCAAAATCATTGGGCGAAAAAGGCAGCCAGTATAGGCGTGCGGGCGGGAAACAGAAACATGCGAGGTGAGATGGCTGACGGATAGAAGCCCGTATTTGCGGGGATAGACATGTCCATACAAGACATGTCGGCCATGTTTTCAAACCACTGCACAAAACTACTGTGGGAGCGAGCCTGCTCGCGAAGGGGACCTCACATTCAACATCGCCGTCGATTGTCAGACCGCCTTCGCGAGCAGGCTCGCTCCTACACAAGGGCAACGGTGTTAGTGGAACAACACTGCCGTCTTCTGCAACGTCACCCAGATCCCCCACGCCAGCGGAATCCCCACCGCCAGCCAGGCCGCCACCGCCAACGGCACGCTGCCCGAAGAGGCTTTCCACTCCAGCACGGTGCTGCTGTTGGCGCCCTTGTCGTGGCCCAGCGCCTGTTCGGCGGCGAGTTCGGCGTCGGTCATGAAGTACTTGTCGGCCACCGGCCGCACCAGCAGATTGCACAGGAACCCGAGCACCAGCAGGCCGGCGAGGATGTACAGAGTGATGTCATAGGCCGCCGCACGCTCAACGCCGATGCTCAACTGATACTCACGCAGGTAGTTCACCAGCACCGGGCCGAGTACACCGGCTGCGGCCCAGGCGGTAAGCAAACGACCGTGAATGGCACCAACCATTTGCGTACCGAACAGGTCGGCGAGGTAGGCCGGCACGGTGGCAAAACCGCCGCCGTACATCGAGAGGATGATGCAGAACGCCGCGACAAACAGCGAAACGTTACCCAGGTGCCCGAGATTCGGGATCAACGCATAGAGGGCAAAACCTAGGGCGAAGAACACGAAGTAGGTATTTTTTCGTCCCAGGTAGTCGGAAAACGACGCCCAGAAGAAGCGCCCGCCGATGTTGAACAGGCTCAGCAAGCCTGTGAAGCCCGCCGCGATCGCCGCAATCGACGCCAATTGTCCGGCATCCAGCGCGCCGAAAGGCAAGTCATTGCCCAGCAGCTTGCCGCCGAACACCTCTTGCAGCAGCGGCGAAGCCATGCCGAGGATGCCGATACCGGCCGAAACGTTCAGGCACAACACCAGCCAGACCAGGCGGAACTGCGGGGTTTTCCATGCAACGTTCACGTGGACATGGCGATGAGTGATCATCGCGTTCGCGGTTTTTTTCTCCGGCGGTGTCCAGCCTTCAGGCTTCCAGCCGGTCGGCGGAACACGGTAGGACATCGCACCGCCAATCATGAACACCAGGTAGATCGCCGCCATTACCAGGAAGCTCTGCCAGACGCCGACACCGCTTGGCGAAGCAAAATGGCTCATCAAGGCAGCCGCCAACGGCGCGCCGACCATGGCCCCACCACCGAACCCCATGATCGCCATGCCGGTGGCCATGCCGCGCTTGTCCGGAAACCATTTGATCAAGGTCGAGACCGGGGAAATGTAGCCCAGGCCCAGGCCAATCCCGCCGATGACGCCGGAGCCGAGCCACATCAGCCAGATCTGGTGGGTATAGATACCCAGCGCGGAAATCAGCAGGCCGCCGCACCAGCACAGCGCCGACACCACACCCGCCTTGCGCGGTCCGGCGTGCTCCAGCCAGCCGCCCCAGATGGCTGCCGAGCAACCGAGGAAGATGAAGAACAGCGTGTAGATCCAGCCGAGCATCGAGATCGGCCAGTCGCACTGCGATGAGAAAACTTGCGCGATAAAGCTCATGTCCGGCGCGCACGCAATCGGCGCGGTCACGCCCAACGCCTTGGACAGCGGCAACCAGAAGACCGAGAAGCCATAGGCCATGCCGATGCACAGGTGGATGGCCAATGCGGCCGGTGGAACCAGCCAGCGGTTGAAACCGGGCTTGGCGATGATGCGTTCCTTGGACAGGAACGCCGGTTCGGCGGCACTATTGCCGGCCACGGTGCTCGTGCTCATTTGTGTTTCCCCCAATTATTAGTATGGTTCGCCGGATTGACCTCGTTCCCGGCCTTGTTGCACACCAGGCATGACCGTTTTTTCGAATGAAGCAACTCTCTGCGCGACAACAGGTCGCAGCGATACCGACGAACGGCCGCAGGGTAGCATTTGCCCGACCTGGAAAAACCTGACCGATCAGGCCTTTTTTCAGGTGATTTGCGTCGATCACCCGGCAAAAAACCGTTTTAACCCTGGAGCGAACAGTCAGGATCGCTCTCTGCAAGGAATTCCCATGCCCATCGTTGTCGAATCGCTGCACAGCCCCAGCTATCAGGATCAGCAGGATCTGCAGAAAATTTATCAGGACGCCCCGCAGTGGCTGTTCGCGCCCTACGCCGATGAACGTCAACTGATTGAAGATAGCTTGTCTGACGGCAGCCTGATCGCCGGGCGCTTCAACGACCGCCTGCTGGGCGCCGCGCGACTGGACCGCCAGGCGCCCGTGTGGCAGTTGTCGCATCTGTGCGTACGCAAAGTGACCCGACGCCGTGGGGTGGCCGAGCGCCTGATCTGCGAGGCCCGCAACATGGCCGAGCGCGCTGGCGCGACCTTGCATCTGCTGGCCCCTGGCGGCCACCTGGAGGCGCAGGCCCTGGCCGCCAAGCTCAAGTTGCCGCTGGACCTGCTGTAAATGTGATCGCTGACCAGTCGTCAGTTTCGGGGCGCTATACTCCCCGGCTAAATTTCGAATTCGACTCTCTACAAGGACTCGCCCATGAAAGCGTTCGGCAAAATCCTGGGTCTGGTACTTCTCGGGCTATTGCTGGTCATTGTGGCCCTGGGCTTTGCCCTGACCCACTTGTTCGACCCCAATGACTACAAAGACGAGATTCGCCAGATTGCCCGCGACAAGGCCCACATCGAGCTGACGCTCAATGGCGATATCGGCTGGAGCCTGTTCCCCTGGCTCGGTCTTGAACTGCACGAAGCCAGTGTCGCGACCCTGGCCAACCCCACTGCGCCCTTCGCCGACCTGCAAATGCTCGGCCTGTCGGTACGCGTATTGCCGCTGCTGCGCCGTGAAGTGCAGATGAGCGACGTGCGCGTCGAAGGCCTGAACCTGCGCCTGAATCGCGACAAGGATGGCCACGGCAACTGGGAAGACATCGGCAAAGCCGCTCCCGTAGCGAACAGCACCGGTACGCCCGCGAGCAGCCCTGCACCAACCAGCGAGACCCCCGCCAGCACGGAAAAACCCGCGCAGCCGATGCGCCTCGACATCGACAGCCTGACCGTCAACAACGCTCGCGTGGAATACACCGACGAGCGCACCGGCAAGCAATTCAGCGCCGAAAGCATCCAGTTGAGCACCGGCCCGGTGCACGACTCGACCAATATCGACGTCAAGCTCACCGCCTTCCTCTCCAGCAACCAGCCGGCCCTGCGGGTACGCAGTGAACTGAACGGCGAGTTGCGTTTCGAGCGCGCCCTGCAGCGCTACAAATTCGAAGACATGAAACTCACCGGCGAACTGACCGGCGAGCCACTCGAAGGCAAGGCCGTGACCTTCTCCGCCCAAGGGCAAGTCGCCGTGGATAAAGCGGCGAACGTCGCTGAATGGACTGGCATCAAGCTGTCGATCAACCAGTTGCGCGCCCTCGGCGAGCTGAAGGCCAACGACCTCGACAAGACCCCGCAAATCAGCGGCGCGTTGTCGATTGCCCAGTTCGACCTGGCGAAATTCGTCGACAGCATCGGGCAGAAACTGCCGGCCATGGGCGAAGGCAGCCTGAGCAAAGTCGAACTGGTCAGCCGCATCGCTGCGACCCCAACCAGTGTGGCGCTGGACAATATCAACCTGAAGCTCGACGACAGCACCTTCAGCGGCCGCATCGCCGTCGAAGACTTCGCCAAGCAAGCGCTGCGCGTGCAGCTCAAGGGCGACACCTTCAATGCTGATCGCTACCTGCCACCGAAATCCGCCGAGGCCAACAGCGCTGCCGTGGCCCGCCAGGCGGAAGTCAGCAGCACCGAGGCCGACGCCATGGCCGGCGCTGGCAGCACCCCGCTGCCGAATGCGCCGACCAAAGGCGCCTGGAGCACCGACAAGCTGATCCCCACCGAGCGCCTGAGCAAGCTCGACCTGGATGCCGAGCTGACCTTCGGCCAACTGACTCTGGACAAACTGCCGATCCAGAACGCCGCGCTCAAGGCCACGGGCCAGGGCGGCCTGCTGACTCTGCAGAACCTCAGTGGAGAGCTGTACAACGGCACGTTCAACGCCAAGGGCACCCTCGACGTGCGTCAGACGGTGCCGGCGCTGAGCATGCAGACCGCGATCAGCCGGGTACCCGCGGAAAAAATCCTCGAAAGCCAGGGCAAGAATCCACCGGTCAAAGGGCTGGTAACGCTCAACAGCAACCTGACCGCCAACGGCAATAGCCAGAAAACCCTGATCGACAGCCTCAACGGCAACGCCAGCTTCGTGATCAACAACGGCGTGCTGCTCAACGCCAATCTTGAACAACAGTTGTGCAAAGGCATCGCCACCCTCAATCGCAAAACCCTGAGCGGCGAACCACGCGGCAAGGACACGCCGTTCCAGGAGCTCAAGGGCAACCTGACCTTGCGTAACGGCGTGGCCAGTAACCCGGACCTGAAAGTGCGTATTCCCGGCATGACCGTCAACGGCAATGGCGACCTCGATCTGCGCGTGCTAGGCATGGATTACCGCGTCGGCATCATCGTCGAAGGCGACCAGCGCGAGATGCCTGATCCGGCCTGCCAGGTCGGTGATAAATTCGTCGGCATCGAATGGCCACTGCGCTGCCGTGGCCCGCTGGAGCTTGGCGCCAAAGCCTGCCGCCTGGACAACGAACGCCTCGGCCAGGTCGCCGCCAAAATGGCGGGCGACAAGCTTAACGATAAGCTCAGCGAGAAAATCGACGAGAAGCTTGGTGACAAGGTCAGCCCAGAACTCAAAGACGCACTCAAGGGGCTGTTCAAACGATGAGAGCCGAGCAATTTTCCACGGCGGTGCTTGATTGGTACGACCGCCACGGCCGCCATGACTTACCTTGGCAGCAGGGCATCACGCCCTACCGGGTGTGGGTCTCGGAGATCATGTTGCAGCAGACCCAGGTCAGCACCGTGCTGAACTACTTCGACCGTTTCATGGCCTCGCTGCCCACGGTCGAGGCTCTGGCGGCGGCGCCGGAAGATGAGGTGCTGCACCTGTGGACCGGGCTGGGATACTACACCCGCGCCCGCAACCTGCAGAAGACTGCAAAAATCGTGGTCGCCGAGTACGGTGGCGAGTTTCCCCGCGATGTGGAAAAACTCACCGAGCTGCCGGGCATCGGCCTGTCTACCGCCGGCGCCATCGCCAGCCTGAGCATGGGCCTGCGCGCACCGATCCTCGACGGTAACGTCAAACGGGTTCTGGCGCGCTATACCGCGCAGGAGGGCTACCCGGGCGAGCCGAAGGTCGCCAAACAGCTATGGGCCACGGCAGAGCGCTTTACTCCCCAAGACCGCGTCAACGCCTACACCCAGGCGATGATGGACATGGGCGCAACCCTCTGCACCCGCAGCAAACCCAGTTGCCTGCTGTGCCCGCTGAAAAACGGCTGTAAGGCGCACCTGTTGGGCCTGGAAACCCGCTACCCGATTCCCAAACCGCGCAAGACTGTGCCGCAAAAGCGCACCCTCATGCCATTGCTGGCCAACCGCGACGGCGCCATTCTGCTTTACCGGCGCCCATCCACCGGTCTCTGGGGCGGCCTGTGGAGCCTGCCGGAACTGGACGACCTCGGCGACCTCGAGCACTTGGCCCTGCAACATTCGCTGCAACTGGGCAGGCAAACCGAACTGCCGAACCTGGTCCACACCTTCAGCCATTTCCAGTTGGCTATCGAACCCTGGCTGGTTCAGGTCCAGGAGGCCGGCCAGCACGTGGCCGAGGCCGACTGGCTCTGGTATAACCTCGCCACCCCGCCGCGCCTGGGCCTCGCCGCCCCGGTGAAGAAACTGCTGAAGCGCGCGGCCGACGTATTGAACGCAGGAGAGTCGTCATGACCCGCACCATCATGTGCCGCAAGTACCAAGAAGAACTGCCGGGCCTGGAGCGCGCTCCCTTCCCGGGCGCCAAAGGCCAGGACATTTTCGATCACGTCTCGCATAAAGCTTGGGCCGACTGGCAGAAACACCAGACCCTGCTGATCAACGAGAAGCGTTTGAACATGATGAACGCTGAAGACCGCAAATACCTGCAGGGCGAGATGGACAAGTTCTTCTCGGGCGAAGATTACGCCAAGGCCGAAGGCTACGTTCCACCAGTGGAATAACCCCGCAAAATCGGGGGTCGGATCGTAAGCGACGGAATAAATTAAAATTTTTCTGAAAACCCGCTTGACGACCCCCTGAAAAAGCCGTTTAATGCGCCCCGTTGCCCAGATAGCTCAGTCGGTAGAGCAGGGGATTGAAAATCCCCGTGTCGGCGGTTCGATTCCGTCTCTGGGCACCACTTATTCATTTCAGGTGGTGTCAAAATCACCCGAAAGCTACAAAAAGCCCGCCTAGCGCGGGTTTTTTGTTATCTCGCCCAGATAGCTCAGTCGGTAGAGCAGGGGATTGAAAATCCCCGTGTCGGCGGTTCGATTCCGTCTCTGGGCACCAATACAAAAACCCTGAATCGCAAGATTCAGGGTTTTTTTATGCCTGCAGGAAAGCCAGGAAGCCTTCCACCCTCCCCGTCATTGCGCGTCGTTCCAGTGGAACACCAGGTTTCGCGCCGCTCCATTACCAACATCCGCCACGTCATGCCGCACTTCGCCATTGCGCGTAGCAACCACCGAGTACTTGCCCGCCGGCAATCGCACGTAGACCAGCGGCCCAACGTTATCCAGATTCAACACGGTCTGCCCTGACGCCTTTTCCACCGATACATCCACGTCAGAGGTGTACTGGTTTTGCGCGCCCACGGCGAATGTCATGTGCAAGTTATAGCCCTGGCTTTGCTGGATGCTGCGCGATTCGTCCTCGCCGATCCCACCCGTCAGGTAGGTGATGCCGTTTTGCTGCTCTGGTTGCGCCCGCACGCCGGCGCTGTCAATTGCCTCGTCACTGACGGCCTGCACTATCAGCGGAAATATCAGCAAGCCGAGCGCAGCAACAGGCACGATGAAAGAATGGACGTGTTTCATGATGACAACTCCCGGGCTCATCAGAACCCATTCGTTACCTACTTTGGAGGTCATCGAGCCAGACGACGTTTCAGATTGATTGGCACTTGAGCCCACTGCAAAACGCACTAGCCGATTGTTGATCACCGATTGCCGGACTATGGTTGGCAGCTAGCCGCCGAGGTTCGAAGCCGATGAATGTGCAGGACGCCCCTACTCCGACTCCCTCCCAGATGGCCTTGCCGCTGACCGCCGCCGCCCTGCGCGCCGAGCCGTTCCAGGAACGCGCCGCCGATGGCTTCCCCCTTGGCGGCTTCACCTGGCGCCAGGGCGCTACGACCACCTCCCGCGCCGTGGTGATCATCAATGCCGCCACCTCGGTGCGCTGCCGGCATTACTCGCGCTTCGCCGACTACCTGTTCGCCAACGGCTTCGACGTCATCACCTACGACTACCGGGGCATCGGCGAGTCACGTCCGGCATCGATGAAGACCTTGCAGGCAAGCTGGTCGGATTGGGGCGCGCTGGACTTCGAGGCCATGCTCATGCGCGCCCAGCGTGAGTTTCCCGGCCAGCCGATCGATGTCGTTGGCCATAGCTTTGGCGGCTGCGCGGCGGGGCTGGCAAATTCCGGACACCTGATTCGCCGCCTGGTAACGGTCGGCGCGCAGTTCGCCTACTGGCGCGACTACACACCCGCCCAGCGCTGGCAGATGCTCGGCAAGTGGCATGTGCTGATGCCGCTGGTCACCCTGGTGTGCGGCTACTTCCCCGGTAAGCGCCTGGGCTGGCTGGAGGACACACCGGCCGGCGTGGTTCGCGACTGGGCCTTTTCCACCGCCCGCTACGAGCAGCGCCCCAGCGGCCGTCGACTGGCCACCAAGGGCGCAAGCCTGCCGTTCGCCGGGGTAACCGCAAACACCCTGGCCATCAGCCTCAGCGACGATCCCTACGGCACCGTGCCGGCTATCGAACGCCTGCTGGGTTACTTCAGCGGCAGCTCGAACACCCACTTGCGAATCGCCCCACAGGACATCGGCGAACAACAAGTCGGACATTTCGGCTTTTTTCGCAGCCCATACCAAGCCACACTATGGCCCATTGCATTGTCCTGGCTGCAACACGGCGAGCTGGCCCCCGATCACCCCGGACGGCGAGTACCGCGCAGTCGCTAGGCCTGTACCCTCTCGACGAAATACGGAACGACGCCCATGGCATCCGCGAACAAGCAGCAAAAACGCGCCTCCCGCGCCAAAGCCAAGGCCAAGCAAAACCGCACCCAGCGCGCAGCGCCGCAAGTGGAGCTGGACCCGAACGATGACCGCATCGACTTCGAGTCAGTCGACCTGACCGAGCTGTTCAAAAAGATGATCGACGCCGAAAAAACCAGCCAGCAGGCCATGTGCCAAGCCTTCCTCGAAGACCCGCTGCTGGAGCTGGTGTTCGAGCAGGAAGGCGAAGAAGGCGCGATGGACTTCATCCTCGCGGCCCTGATCGAATATCGCCAATGGTCCACCGAGACCGACGAAGCCGGCGCCCTGGCGTGGATCGAATCCCCGGCATTCCAGGCCGACTACGTGGCGGCCTCCGACGCTATCGCGGCCAACTCTCAACACACAGCGAACTGACATTACATGGCATCCCCGAACAAGCAGCAAAAACGCGCCAAACGCGCCAAGGCCAAAGCCAAGCAAATCCGCATGGTCGGCCGCAAGCCGCTGGCGCTGGACGACGACACCGGCCACCTGGCCGAACCGATCCCCGAATACACCCTGGCCATGTTCAGCAAGATGCATGCAGCCGAAGCCACCAGCCGCGACGAAATGCTGTTGATCCTGCTGAACGACCTCAGCGGCATCATCAATGAACGTCCAGAATTGCTGGACCTGGAAAATGCCGAGAACGAATCGATGGCTGCCACCCACCTGGCTGCCGACATGTTGATCGACTACCGCATGTGGGCCGACGGCATGGACCGCGAGACCGCCCAGGCCTGGTTGACCGAGCCACAATTCATCAGCGATTTCGGCAAGGCCCTGGACAGCTACCGTGCGTCCCTGGAAGCGCCAGAAGACAAGGCTGAATAACCAGGTCAGCAGTGATGATCGACCCGTGGCCTGGCCGCCACGGGCCGGCAAATTATTTCAAGGCATGACGCAGTTATCGCCCCGCCGCACCAAAATCCTCGTGCACAATAATTGTGCAGATCTAGACCGAATGTCCGCTCAAGCCTTCCAACCCCCGGCCAAAGCTGGCACCATCGCGCCTTTTTTTACGCTCCCCCCACGCACACATGGCATCAGGCAGATGCTCGGTTGTTGATGGCGCGACAGTCTGCTGCGTCGATGCGACACCTGCTCACCACATCCCGTGTACGCCCCGTGGGGCTGTTGGCCGCCATTCCATCGCTATGCTAGCTTGGCGCCTCGCCAGGAAGGCTGCCCAACAGCACAAGCACCAATGAACACAATGAGGACCGCACATGGCCGAGGCCACGCCCGCGCTTGAAATCCGCAACCTGCACAAACGCTACGGCCAGCTCGAGGTGCTCAAGGGCGTCTCGCTGACCGCACGCGACGGCGATGTGATCTCGATCCTGGGTTCCTCCGGCTCCGGCAAATCGACGTTCCTGCGTTGCATCAACCTGCTGGAAAACCCCAACCAGGGGCAGATCCTGGTGGCCGGCGAAGAGCTCAAGCTCAAGGCCGCGAAAAACGGCGAACTGGTGGCCGCCGATGGCAAACAGATCAATCGCCTGCGCAGCGAAATCGGTTTTGTGTTTCAAAATTTCAATCTGTGGCCGCACATGAGCGTGCTCGACAACATCATCGAGGCGCCGCGCCGGGTGCTGGGGCAGAGCAAGGCCGAGGCCACCGAAGTCGCCGAAGCCCTGCTGGCCAAGGTTGGCATCAGCGACAAGCGCCATGCCTATCCCGCACAACTGTCCGGCGGTCAGCAACAACGCGCAGCCATTGCCCGCACCCTGGCGATGCAGCCGAAAGTGATTCTGTTCGACGAGCCGACTTCCGCACTTGACCCGGAAATGGTTCAGGAAGTACTTAATGTGATCCGCGCCCTGGCCGAAGAAGGCCGCACCATGCTGCTGGTCACCCATGAAATGGGCTTTGCCCGCCAGGTTTCCAGTGAAGTGGTGTTCCTGCACCAGGGCCTGGTCGAAGAGCAAGGATCGCCACAGCAGGTGTTTGAAAACCCGCTTTCGGCGCGCTGCAAACAATTCATGTCCAGCAACCGCTAACGGAGCTACCCGCATGCAGACCTACAAGAAATTCATCCTGGCCGCGGCCGCCACTCTGGTGTTCTCGGCCAACGCCATGGCCGCGGAAAAACTGCGGATGGGTATCGAGGCGGCCTACCCGCCATTCAACAACAAGGATGCCAGCGGCCAGGTCGTCGGCTTCGACAAAGACATCGGCGACGCCCTGTGCGCCAAGATGAAGGTCGAGTGCGAAGTCGTCACGTCCGACTGGGACGGCATCATCCCGGCCCTCAACGCCAAGAAGTTCGACTTCCTGGTGTCCTCGCTGTCGATCACCGACGAACGCAAGCAGGCGGTTGATTTCACCGACCCCTACTACTCGAACAAACTGCAATTCATCGCGCCGAAAAACGTCGATTTCAAGACCGACAAGGACTCCCTCAAGGGCAAGGCCATCGGCACCCAGCGCGCCACCCTGGCTGGCACCTGGCTGGAAGACACCTACGGTGACGAGATCAAGGTCAGCCTGTACGACACCCAGGAAAACGCCTACCTGGACCTGACTTCCGGTCGCGTTGACGCGATCCTGGCCGACAAGTACGCCAACTACGACTGGCTGAAAAGCGACGCTGGCAAGAACTACGAGTTCAAGGGCGACCCTGTAATGGAAAGCGACAAGATCGGCATCGCCGTGCGCAAGGGTGACGACGAACTGCGCAACAAGCTCAACAGCGCGCTGAAAGAAATCGTCGCTGATGGCACCTACAAGAAGATCAACGACAAGTACTTCCCGTTCAGCATCTACTGATCCTGACGTGCCTGACCGGCGCAGCCCCTGGCTGCGCCGGTCTTTTGCAAAGCCTGCTGCAACCTGAATAGACCTCCATGATTATCGATCTCCAAGGATTCGGCCCGGCGCTCGCCGCTGGCGCGCTGATGACCGTCAAACTGGCTCTCACGGCACTCTGCCTGGGGCTGGTGCTCGGCCTGCTCGGCGCCTTGGCCAAGACTTCTCCGTACAAGTCACTGCAGTGGCTTGGCGGCACCTACTCGACCCTGGTTCGCGGCATTCCCGAACTGCTATGGGTCCTGCTGATCTACTTCGGCACCGTCAACCTGATGCGCGCCATCGGCGAGTTCTTCGGCACCCCCGACCTGGCCCTCAACGCCTTCGCCGCCGGCGTCATCGCCCTCGGCCTGTGCTTCGGCGCCTATGCCACGGAAGTGTTCCGTGGGGCGATCCTGGCCATCCCCAAAGGCCACCGCGAAGCCGGTGTGGCCCTCGGCCTGTCGAAATGGCGAATCTTCACCAAACTGATCTTGCCGCAGATGTGGCGCATCGCCCTGCCGGGGCTGGGCAACCTGTTCATGATCCTGATGAAGGACACTGCACTGGTGTCCGTCATCGGCCTTGAAGAAATCATGCGCCACGCGCAGAACGGCGTGACCATGACCAAGCAGCCCTTCACCTTCTACATGGTCGCCGCCTTCATGTACCTGGGCCTGACCGTCATTGCCATGACCGGCATGCACCTGCTGGAAAAACGCGCCGCTCGCGGCTTTGCCCGGAGCACCCAATGAACTGGGAAGTGATCATCAAGTGGCTGCCGAAACTGGCCCAGGGCGCCACCCTGACCCTGGAGCTGGTGGCCATCGCCGTCATCCTCGGCCTGCTGCTGGCCATTCCGCTGGGCATCGCCCGCTCGTCCAAGCTCTGGTACGTGCGCGCCCTGCCCTACGCCTACATCTTCTTCTTCCGCGGCACGCCGCTGCTGGTGCAGTTGTTCCTGGTCTACTACGGCCTGGCGCAGTTCGATGCAGTGCGCAACAGCGCGATGTGGCCGTACCTGCGCGATCCGTTCTGGTGCGCCACCGCCACCATGACCCTGCACACCGCCGCCTACATCGCCGAGATCCTGCGTGGCGCGATCCAGGCCATCCCGCCGGGTGAAATCGAAGCCGCCCGGGCGCTCGGCATGTCACGACCGAAGGCGCTGTTCTACATCATCCTGCCGCGTGCCGCGCGGATCGGCCTGCCGGCCTACAGCAACGAAGTGATCCTGATGCTCAAGGCCAGCGCCCTGGCCAGCACCGTGACCTTGCTGGAACTGACCGGCATGGCCCGCACCATCATTGCCCGGACCTACCTGCCGGTGGAGATCTTCTTCGCCGCCGGGATGTTCTACCTGCTGATGGCCTACATCCTGGTGCGCGGCTTCAAGCTGCTGGAGCGCTGGTTGCGCGTCGATGCCTGCCAGGGACGCTGACACTCCGGTGCTGACGGGCGAGCACCTGCTCGCCCGCTTCAACGCCCTCGACACCTTCCTTTGCGAGCACCAGGCACTCTGGCGCCCGCGTCCGTTTACCCAGCGCCAACTGCCCTGGGAAACTGCGCACCCTGGGCTGGCCGCCTGGCTGCGCCAACGCACGCTGGAAGACGCAGAAAACAGTCACAACCACCCTGAACAACTCGATGCACCGGCGCCCTTTCCAGCATTGGCGGCCGAAGCCACGACTCTTGGCGCCGTCGGTGAACTTCCGATTCAAGCCATCACGCCCGCCGCTCATCGCCTGAACGTCGACGTGCCGGGGCGCAAGTGGCAGCAAATCGAAGCCTTCGCCGCCTGCCTGCGATTCACCGACACCCCCCGACACTGGCTCGACTGGTGTTCCGGCAAGGGTCATCTGGGCCGCCGCCTGCTGCAAGCCGATCAGCAACTGACCTGCCTGGAATACGACCCAGCGCTGGTCAGTAGCGGCCAGGCACTGAGCCAGCACCATCATCTGCCGGCCTTGCACCGCCAGCAGGACGTGCTGGCAGACGATGCCGCCCAGCACCTGGGCGCCGACCTGACCCCGGTCGCTCTGCACGCCTGCGGCGACCTGCATGTGCGCCTGCTGCAATTGGCCAGCGCTGCCGGCTGCCGACAATTGGCGGTCGCTCCCTGCTGCTATAACCGCATTCATGCCAGCCACTATCAGGCGCTGTCCGTTGCCGGGCAGAACTCCACATTGCGCCTGTCACTCGATGATCTGGCCCTGCCCCTCAGCGAAACCGTGACGGCCGGCGCCCGGGTCCGCCGCCAGCGCGACAGCTCCATGGCCCGGCGCCTGGGATTCGACCTGCTGCAACGGCAACTGCGCGGCCGTGACGACTACCTGCCAACCCCGTCGCTGCCCAGCGCCTGGCTGGAAAAACCATTCGCCGACTACTGCCGCGACCTGGCCGCACTGAAAAACTTATCCACAGTCGGCGCGCAGGACTGGCCGGCACTGGAGGCCGCGGGCTGGCAACGTTTGGCCGAGGTGCGCAACCTCGAACTGCTGCGCGGGTTGTTTCGCCGCCCCCTCGAACTCTGGCTACTGCTCGACCGGGCTTTATTCCTTGAATCCCAAGGCTACGTCGTTCGTCTCGGCACCTTCTGCCAAGCCACCCTGACGCCGCGCAATTTGCTGTTACTGGCGGAACGTCACTGAGCCCATCCAGCCTGTGGATAACTCTGTTGATGAATTTGCCAAAAACCCTTGGATCCAAGGGTCATGTAACAAAAATGCAACTGTATAATTTTTGTTCAAACGAAAAAACAAACCGAATAACAGCCAGTTGCGCATTGATGAGAATCAAGGCTGGAACACTTGAGGCGCAGCGCTGAAACAACTGCCGATTGTGCATAAGCGTTAAAACCAAAGGACATAAACGCCGAATTCCGGACCTCACGCACCAACATTTGCGCCGGTCGAAAGCTGTTGCTATACAAAGCGCTCGGGCGCCAAGCGTGTGCCCTGTGACCGACAGGAACCGCCCGTGACGTTCATTTCCTACGCACAGAATTTCGAAGACATTCGCCTATGGCGCGTACTCAAATACTTCGAAAACGGTTTTTACATTGACGTTGGCGCCAACGACCCCAGCGCCGATTCCGTGACCAAAGCGTTCTACGAGCGCGGCTGGAACGGTATCAACATTGAGCCGGTGCAGGCCTATCACGACGCCCTGTGCGCAGAGCGGCCCCGGGACATCAACCTGCAATGCGTGGCCGGCGAAAACGCGGCCGATGTGACCTTCTACGCCATCGCCGACACCGGCCTGTCCACCGTCGAACCTGCTGTCGCCCAGCAACATCAGGATGCCGGCATGGACGTACGCAGCCACACCGTCACCTCGCGCACCCTGACCTCGATCTGCGAAGAACACGTCAAGGGCCCGATCCACTTCCTCAAGATCGACGTCGAAGGCCACGAAGAAACCGTCCTGCGCGGCATGGACTTCAGCCGCTGGCGCCCATTGATCATCCTGATCGAAACCCCGTGGTCCCGCGACCAGACCTGGGAACACCTGCTGACCGACGCCGGCTATCAACCCGTCCTGTTCGACGGCCTCAACACGTTCTACCTGGCCGAAGAACACCTGCAGTTCAAAGGCGCTTTCGAACTCGCCCCGTGCAACCTCGACGAGTTCCAGTTCTGCTACGGCCACAAATTCAGCCACCCTATCGCCGACCTGGAAAACGCCCTGCACACCCAACGCCAACGCGCCGAAACTGCCGAAGCCGAACTCCACGCCCTGCGCAACAGCCGCACCTGGCGCACCCTGGAAAAGCTCAAGAAAGTCCTGCACCGGGCCTGACCCAAAGCCCCACGCAAAAATAGTCAGAATTCAGGGGTTTACAGACGCCAAGCAATCGCTATAATCGTCGCCCAACACGCCGGTATAGCTCAGTTGGTAGAGCAACTGACTTGTAATCAGTAGGTCCCGGGTTCGACTCCTGGTGCCGGCACCATACAAAACAAAGCCCTCGTAGAAATACGAGGGCTTTGTTGTTTCTGGAATGCCTTCCTTCAGAACTGCACCCTGGCCCCTGTAGGAGCGAGCCTGCTCGCGAAGAGGCCATCAACTCCAGCGAAGATCCACCCCCAAGCCAACCAGCTCAACCAAACAGCATCTTTTGCCAATGATCCTCCCCCACAATGGCAATCGAAGCCCCCGCCTCCCGTAACTCCACTGCCTTCATGATCTTCGTTCCATAAGTACTGTGGCGCCACTGCTCGTTACCGACGCTACCGACCACCAGGTAATGCACCTTCTTACTCACACCGCCCCCAATCAAGCCACCACGCTCCTCAACCAGCGCCTGACAATCCTTGCGCGGCCCAAAGGCCATGACCCCGGTGAATACAAACACCCGGCCGTCCCATACCAAATCAGGGATCGGCGAATTGAAAGGAAGGTCTGTCGGCGCAACGACGACAGCGCCATCTACTGTCGGTCGCTCAATGCTCAATCCAGAAAAGCCCCGCAGGATATTAAGCAGCTCCTGAGACTCGTCCATGTCCAGAGCGTTGTCCTGAAGCATGCTGGCCAAACGCGAATACAGCAGATTGATCACCGGATCGTTCAGATGCGCGAGATTGTTTTCCAACCATTGCTTTAGAAAAACCGCTTCCGTGATGTTCACAACACCGTCAGCCGTTATACCTGCGGCCAGCCCGACCAACGCATCGGCTGCGCGTCGATCGATTCGGGAGCGGTGGAAGAATTTACTGTTTTCGAATTCGAGGTGTAAGTCCATTACGGGGATTCCTTAAAGTGAGTCTTGCCTTGATACCGAAGCATTAGCGGATAAACGCTGGGATTAAAGCTAGCACCGATCGTCACCTATAAAGGCCGCGCACTTACCCATCTGACGGTGATGCTATCGCTGCATGTATTTGTACGATCCAGCGAACTGCGTTTCGCCCGCTGGAGCGAGTTCGACCTTAAGCGCGGCACCTGGGAGATACCTGATACTCGTCCAGCGTTGGACGGAGTACCCCTTTCAACAAGGGGGACTAAGATGGCCGGGAACATCCACTTTGTACCCTTATCGCCGCAAGCCGTGGCCCTGCTTGAACAGATCCATGCCCTCACCGGCAAATTCGACCTAGTGTTTGCAGGCGATGCCAAGCCTTGGAAGCCCATATCTGAAAACACAGTGAACAGCGCGCTTAGGAAAATGGGAAACGACACCAAAACCGATATCTGCGGGCAGGGGTTTCGTTCAATGGCCTGCAGCGCACTGATCGAGTCAGGATTGTGGTCGGAGACAGCTATTGAGCGGCAGATGAGCCACAAGGAGCGCAACAACGTCCGCGCCGCTTACATCCACAAGGCCGAGTTCATCGAGGAGCGCAGGCTGATCATGAACTGGTGGAGCCGGTACCTGGAGGCCAACCGGCAGGAGCATGTCACTCCACACGAATTCGCGAACCAGACAGGAGCGAACGTCACTCGCCTAAAAGCAAAACGTGGCGCAACTGAGTAAGCGCTCGGCCTTAATATCTCAGTGAACCGCTTGTCCACGCGGGTCCATCCAAACAGGGCTGCAAAGCCGCCCTGCTTGGATGGACCTCACTTAAAAAATCTAAAGCCCACACAAGTGTCTGTGGAAAACCACTGATTTCCACCGGTGGATAATTTCATCCACAGCCGCAGAACTCCCGAAAATTGGAGTCTTGACCCGAATTACCCACAGGCGTAGAAAAGATCGGGCAAAGCGCTGTCGTCGACAGCAACCTAGGTAGCCAGAACCTTTAAGGCTACGCCACACCGTGGTGGTTCTCCCAAAGTGCGATGAGCGTCCGGTGGCTCGCACGGTCACAGCGATGTGATGGATGCCTACTTTTACCAGTGTGCCCACTGCGGCAACTCATCCCCTTTCATAGTTGCCCTGCAGCAACCTATCCACTTGGCCATTCCCGTGCGCCAACCTGCGCCCGTCTCTTTCTCCCGGAAAGAGACGGGCGCTCCTACCGCTGCTGCAGCCCAACTCGTACAAGGCTTTGCGGCATTCCCCCTCGTGACAATCGGCGTGACAAACACCGAAGTCACCAGCAACAGCGATGCAGATGATGGTGCCGCAGCCCACGGAATGGACTGCACCTGACTGACAGTCAGGCACGCCCCGGTCATCGCATCACTGCCTTTACCCGACTCAGGATCTCGCGGCATTGGTCTCGTCAGCCAGCGCAGCCCCCACCCGCCCACTTCTTTGGAAGTGCTCAGGAGGCCAGATCATGAGATGCCCAAGCTCCCGGTCGTAAAGAGCCGCCAGTCCCGCGTTAGTGGACACCCCTCACAGGTCGCAGGGGCCTTGATCCCTGATAACACTCAACATTCTTGGCGGGATGACGTGGGGAAAGCTTTAACAGTTTGGTTGAGAGCGGTGTCTTATTGCCCCCTCTCACACGAAACAAAGATCGTTTCAAACTTTCGAAAATACTGATGCAGGCATGCTCGACGAATGCGGTAGATCTATTGATAATGCCGCCAGAACCAACAAGTGCAATGCATCGATCTCTGGGGGAAGCGGCATGGATGTGGTTGATTTTGTAAAGGAACGATTCGGCACTGATCACGCAACAAAACTTGTACGAATCGGCACAGGCGGCAACAGCAACAAGAAAGGATCCGATTTCGAAAATTTCTACGCCGCAAGCAAGATTTGTTTTCTCGCATCGTCCATGCCCGCCGGCCAACTGACGGACTTCCATGTTGCCTGCCAGGAGGTAGCGTTCGTTGATGATCTATGCGTAAGACAGCTCTCTGTGGGTTCCAAGACAAACTACCAGGCAAAAAATTCTGACGGTGCTCCCGCGAGCTGGGACGAGGAAATGCGCAATCGGTTCGAGATGCAGTACAGAATCGATCAGGAATTGCACCTCAGCCACGTATCTACTCAGGTTCTTCTAGTAAGCAGCGAAGAAAAAGCCGCAGCCAACGATGCCAAGATTCCTACAGAAATGAAGGCTTACTGCGCCTCAGAACATTTCCCCTACCATACATCATCGTTGAAGCTCTTGATGGGGCACCAACCCTTGCGGGAAGCCCTAAACGGCCTGTGCGGCACTCAAAGCTTGTCAAACGTTGACGCGGCCTTTAGATTGGTGCTAGGAGAGTGGTGCGCAGACAACGAAAATGGAAGAGTCGTCGCAGATGTGATGGGTCGGGCAAAAGCCAACTCCCGTCCTGATCTATTCGCCAATTTTTTGGTTGAAAAGGATCCAGCAATGATGGGGGCACTGACGCCAGTTGAGATTCCTGGATGGCTGTCGGACCTACTGGCTGCTTTTCAAATGCAGGCAGCGTCTGTAGAATGCGGCGCCTTTATCGTCAGCTACAATGGGATGCAGGCACGAGTCGCTCATGATGTTGTGGCTCCGTCACAGGATGATTTAGCAAAGCTGAAATCACCGGGTGATATCATCCTCTTTTTGATGTCAGTTGCAGCAGAAGGACTTGACGACCAACCGTCTATGGGGGAAATCCGTAAATGAGCATTGTTGAAAGGTACAGTGCCCTAGCTGAAGGAGATGCGAAGGCCGCGTTGCAACGCCTTCTGTCCTCGACGGATAACCCATCGGTTTACTCGGCTACGATGGAAGCCTTGGGTCGAATCTTAGGAACACTGCTCAATAGCAGAATTCCAAACGATCATGAGTGCTTACTCGCGTCCACAGCTGAGGATGCTGACTTTCTGACGAAAGGCATATATGACTGTTTGAAGGAAAGCCACTCGATCAAAGCAGCCGTTTTCTGGAACAACCATTACTCGGTCCCAGGTGGCAGTGTTGCTCCCGTGGTGCATAAATTTCTTGAGCCCGGTTATGAAGCAGCCAACGTATTGGTAATTGCCAAATCAGTTATCTCTGGAAGCTGCGTAGTCAGAACAAACATTCTTGAGCTGATCGAACATATTGACCCGGTTAAGATTTTTATTGTATCTCCAGTAATGCATTCAAAATCAGAAGCTGCGCTACGTGATGAATTCCCGTCCGAGATCGCTGACAAATTTGAATTTTTAGTGCTAGCTGTGGATCAAGAAAAATCTAAGACTGGAGAAGTATTGCCGGGAATCGGTGGTGAAATTTATCCATTGCTTGGACTTAAAGATCAGCCCGCGCGGATAAGCTATATGCCTAACTTGGTCAGACAGCTTGCCGCACTGTAACTAAAAGGCCCTACAACGTAGGGCCTTTTTTGTTGGGACCATTAGCTTCCGTCACATGAAGCAAATAAGCATATCTCCAGCCGGCGACTCGCCGACATCAGCTAATGCCAGTACAGACCAAAAATCATTGTTCGCCTAGAATATCTATAGCCGGTAGCGGCGAGGGCCTCTGCGAATATATTCAACAGCGACTGGGTCGAGCCCCTAGCGTTGAACTTTAGCTATGAATCACATCATAAGCCTTAGCACCATACGGGGAGTTGAAGATCGCGCGGCTTGAACAGGACTGGTGAATCAGCAAAGCCGACGATAGCTTCAGAAGCCTCGATAGTCAGAATTTTTGAAACCGATCTCGGATCGGGTTCGATTCCATTGAACGCCATAACTAGCTGATCCATTTGTAGTTACTAATTGGGGGACGCCGAGTTTTCCAACGAACTCCAGACGCCCGAAAAACCTAGCCCCGCCGAAACATACCGTTCGTCTGGTGCCGGCACCATACAAGGTTCCAGAGAAGGCTTTCAAAATCTCTGGCCCCCCCGAAAAACCCGCCTTCTGGCGGGTTTTTTCGTTTTTGGGCTTGTCGGATTCCGCCAAAATTCTATGGATACCATCCGTTTTTAAGGATAAAGCCAGGGGTAAGGTCATTCGATAACGGGAGGATGAAGATGAAGCGGATCATTGATTGAATCCACCTGTCTATCTGCTAACCGACAGATCGCCAGCCTCAGTTCGAGCCCGAGAAGCGCCGTCCACAATAGACTGCTCCCAACGCCCTCAAACCTTCTCCAAAGCAGCTTCCTTCAACGGCTCCAACCTAACCCCCACCACACTCCCCAACACTATCACTCCCCCCACAACCACCATCATCGAAGACCGCTCCGCCAGCACCACCGAAGCCAGCCCCATAGCCGTCGGCGGTATCAAGTACAGCGCCATCGACGCCCGGCTGACCACGCTGTGTTTGAGCACGTAGGCCCAGGCCAGGTACGCCAGGGCGCTGGGGAAGATGCCGAGGGTGAGGACGGCGAGGTTAACCGGGATGGGGGTATTTTGCGCCTGGTGCCACAGGCCTGGCGCGTAGACCAGCAGCAACGCGGTGCCGGACCAGATGGTGTAGCAGACCATGGTCAGTGGGTCGTAGCGGTGGCAGTGGTGTTTCTGCAGGGCGAAGTACAGGCTCCATGACAGCGCGGCCAGCAGGATCAGCAGGCCGTGGGCGTCCAGTTGGCCGATGCCTCGATCGCCACTGATGACCACTGCGGCGCCGAACAGGCCGCAGAGCAGGCAGAGCCATTGCCAGGTGTTGACCCGATCCTTGAACACGAAGTGCGCCAGCAGTGTGCTGAACAGCGGTGTCGATTGCGCCAGGACACTGGCGGCGCCGGCGCTGACGTTACGTTGGCCGAAGTTGAGCGCAATGTGGTGCAGGCTGACGGCGAAGAAACCGAGCAGCATCAGCAGTGGTAGATCCTTCAAGCGCGGCAGGGAAATACCCATCACGGCGGCAACAACTGCCATGAATACCGAGGCGATGATGAATCGCATCAAAGCCAACTGGCCCGGCTCGTAGCCTTGCAATCCGATGCGGATGCCGATCGGCGAATAGGCCCAGCACAGGATGACAAAGACCGTTGCCATGCTGATTTTCAGACCGGGTTTGATGGTGAACAAACTGCACTGCATGACAACTCCCCTGATATGTAAAACCCACAGGAAGTATCAAAACCCTCATGCATCACTACAAGTGACTTAAACTGCTACGAGAATTCACTTTGGGTGATCGATGGAACTGTCCCAACTGCGCATGTTCAAGACGGTGGCCGATATCGGCAGCATTGCTCGCGCCGCCGAGTTGCTGCACTGCGTGCCGTCGAATGTCACGGCACGCATCAAGTCTCTCGAGCGCGAACTCGGCACCGCGTTGTTTTTCCGTGATGGCCGAGGGCTGCGGATTACGCCCGCTGGAGAGGTATTCCTTGATTACGCTTCGCGCATTCTCAATCTGGCGGTGGAAGCGCAGCGTGCTGTATCCCCGACCCACGAGCCGAGCGGTCCGCTGC
Organism: Pseudomonas fluorescens; assembly: GCF_019212185.1. NCBI lineage: Bacteria > Pseudomonadati > Pseudomonadota > Gammaproteobacteria > Pseudomonadales > Pseudomonadaceae > Pseudomonas > Pseudomonas fluorescens. The sequence continues at coordinate 498,293 of NZ_CP078138.1, read as the reverse complement.
GCATTGGCGCGATTGAGTCCAGTGCATCAGGGCGCCTGCCGCCCTTGCTGGCCAAATACCACGCGCTCTATCCGAAGGTGTCGCTGGAGCTGAGTACCGGCACCTGGTCGCAGTTGCTCGACGATGTTCAGCATCACCGGCTGGATGGCGCGATAGTGGCTGTCGACGTGGAGCGCCCCGGGCTCAAGCGCACGCTGATGTATCGCGAGGACTTGATCCTGATCGCCGCCCAATCCCATGGACCTTTGCAAACCGCCGCGGATCTGCATGGCAAGGACCTGTTCATGTGGCCCCCGGGTTGCCCCTACCGCCTGGCGCTGGAGCAGTGGTTGTTGCGCCATGAGCTGACGCAGAAGATCGTCAGCATCGCCAGCTACGGGACCATCGTCGGCTGCGTCAGCGCCGGGGCCGGCGTGGCCCTGGTACCACGTGGGATCTACGAGCAGTACCGCGACAACGCAGGTTGGCTGGGCTACGAGTTCGACGACCTGACATGCATCGACAACCTGTTCTATTCCCATGCACACGCGGCACGCCATCCGGCGCGGGAGGCCTTTGTGGCATTGCTGCAGGCTGAGTTCGAAACGCCCTGATGAGTCAACAACTGAGGATTGGCGGCACTCACCGAGGGTAGCGCCGCCCCTTGCATAAAATCCCTGCTATCACGACAATGCGAGCGATTACCATTTACGCATTGGTGGCTCCCCCATGTCGGCGCTCGATCATTCAGCCCTGCAGCAGTTGTACAGCGACCACAACAGTTGGCTCAAAGGCTGGTTGCGCGTGCGCTTGGGAAATGCGGCGGATGCTTCGGATCTGGCCCAGGACACCTTTATTCGGGTCATGACCGCGCGCAATGCCGCGCCGATCCGCGAGCCACGGGGTTACCTGAGTGCGATTGCGCGCTCGCTGTTGATCGACAGATCGCGCCGCCGCACCATCGAACAAGCCTATCTGTACGCGTTGGCACAACGGCCCGAGCCGGTGGAGGTGTCACCGGAAGTCAGGCTGTCGATCATCGAGATGCTGGTGATGATCGATAGCCTGCTCGATGAATTAGGCAGCAGGACCCGGGAGATTTTCCTCGCCGTCCAGCTCGAAGGCTTGAGCTATGTGGCTGCCGCCGAGCGTTTCGGGGTGTCGGTCACCACCGTGAAGAATCATTTGATCCGCGCCATGACCCGCTGCCTGCTGCTGGTCGAGCCCTGATGCCCGCCGCCCCGGATTTCAAGACCCTGGAAGCCGCCGCCAGTTGGTATGTGCAACTCAACGATGGCACGTCCAACGAGGCTCGCACCCTGGCCTGGCAGACCTGGCTGCACGCGAGCCCGGCACACGCGGCGGCCTGGGCAAGGGTCGAGGCGCTGCAACGTCAGTTCGCCCGGGTGCCTCGCCAGGCCGCCCTGTCCAGCCTGGGCGCCGCGCAGGCGCAACGCCGCGAGGTGCTGAAAATTCTCGGCCTGTTGCTGGCCGTGGGTGGCAGTGGTTGGCTGGCCGTGGAGCAGGTGCCCTACCGCGCGATGCTCGCCGATCAACGCACCGGCAGGCGGGAGCGGCGCTCGATGCACCTGGAAGACGGCTCGCAACTGCAACTGAATGTCGACACCGCGTTGGATATTCGCTTCGACGCCACCCAGCGGCTGATTCAGTTGCAGCAGGGCGAAATTCTGCTGCAGACCGCCAAGGATCCCGCTCAGCGCCCTTTCATCGTGCAAACCGCCGAAGGCAGCGTACGAGCGCTTGGCACCCGATTCAGCGTCAGACAACTGCCCGGGCACACCAGGGTCGGTGTGCTGCAGGATGCCGTTGAGGTCTGCCCGAGTCGACAGGTCGAGCAGCGTTTGCGCCTTGGAGCCGGGCAGCAGGTCGATTTCGATCGCGACGCAGTGGCGAGGATTCAACCCCTACCCTCCGGCTCGACGGCTTGGGTTAAGGGCATGCTGAGCGTGAACGACTGGCGCCTGGGCGACTTTGCCGAGGAACTGGAACGTTATCGCCCGGGCGTACTGCGCTGTGCCGCGGCGGTCCGAGACTTGCGCATTTCCGGGACGTTTCGCCTCGATGACACCGAAACGGTGCTGGAGAACCTGAGTAAATCCCTGCCGGTGAAGGTGAATTATCTGACCCGCTTCTGGGCCAGTATCGAACCGGCATGAGCCCATTTGCAGTTTTTTCAGCGGCAACCTTGCTGATTTCTATTCTCATCCGTCAATGACACAAGCCGCGATCACAGCGACTTTCTGCCAGCACAACGGAAGGATCACCTAATGCCCCCGCTTTCCCTCAACGCCAGGATTTCGATGACGCGCGCCGTGCGTCTGGCAATCGTTGGCCTGACCCTGGCCAGCCTGACAGGCCTGGCGCTCGTACCCAGCCCTGCCTTGGCGCAAAACCAGACCGCGTACCAGATCGCCGCCGGTCCGCTGGGCAGTGCATTGACGCAGTTCGCGCTACAGGCGGGGGTCACGCTGTCGTTCGACACCGAGCAGGCCCGCCACCTGAACACCGACGGGCTCAGCGGCTCGTATGACACCGAAGAGGGCCTGGCGCGCTTGCTGGCCCACAGCGGGCTGCACGCCGAACGCCAGAGCAATGGCGGTTACGTGCTGGTGGCGAACAACAGCCAGGCCGCGCTGGAGCTGGGGTCCACCGAGGTCGTCGCCAACCAGTTAGGGACCGTCACCGAAGGCACCGGCTCTTACACCCCGGGCACCATCGCCACCGCGACGCGCCTGGTGCTGACGCCACGGGAAACCCCGCAATCGATTTCCGTAGTGACCCGCCAGGTCATGGATGACTTCAGTCTCACCGCCATCGATGACGTGATGCGCCATACGCCGGGCATCACCGTGTCGACCTACGACACGGAACGGACCAACTACTATTCCCGTGGTTTTTCCATCGTCAACTTTCAGTACGATGGCATCCCGACTCTTCGCGACGCCCAGTACTCGGCCGGCCAGACCCTGACCGACATGGCCCTGTACGACCGCGTCGAAGTGCTCAAGGGCGCCACCGGCCTGCTCACCGGCGCCGGCGGCCCGGGTGGCACCATCAACCTGATTCGCAAGAAACCGACGTCCGACTTTCACGGCAGTCTCGAACTGGGTGCCGGCTCCTGGGATAACTACCGCACGCAAGTTGATGTCAGCGGCCCGCTGACCGAAACCGGCAACGTACGCGGCCGGGCCGTGGCGGCCTATCAGGATAAGAAGTCGTTCCTTGATCACTACTCGCGCAAGACCGACGTCTACTACGGCATTCTTGAAGTCGACCTGACGCCCGAGACCCTGCTGACCCTCGGTGCCGACTATCAGGACAGCGATCCACAAGGTTCCAGCTGGACCGGTACCCGCACTATCTTCGACCCGGCCGGCAACAAACTGGATCTGCCCCGCGCCTTCAACAATGGGCCGAAATGGAGCAGTTGGGAGCAATACAGCCGCACCCTGTTCACGACGCTGGAGCACAGCTTTGACAACGGCTGGGTCACCAAGGGCCAGTACAACCATCAGATCAACGGCTACGACGCGCCCTTGGGTTTCATCTCCCAGGACAGCATGACCGCCAGTTCGATCTTCGCCCGCAAATACACGGGCGAGACCACCAGCGACAGCCTGGACGTCTACGCGTCCGGCCCGTTCGAGTGGCTGGGCCGGGAGCATGAAATGGTGGTCGGCCAGTCGTTGTCGATTTCCAAGTGGAAAGCCAAGGACTACTCCAACGCCACCTACTTCGACAATTCCTACGACTTCTACCAATGGCACGGCGAAGCCATTGAACCCCTGTGGAATCAGCCGACCAGAATCAGTAACGAGACCACTCGCCAGACCGGTACTTACATCACCGGTCGCTTCAGCCTGATGGATGAACTGCACCTGATGCTCGGCTCGCGAATCGCCAACTACCAAGTCACCGGTACCAGCGACACCCAGGAAAGCGGCAAGGTGGTGCCCTATGCCGGCCTGACGTACGACCTCAACGACAACTTCACGGCCTACACCAGTTACACCGAAATCTTCCAGCCGCAAACCCAATACCGCGACCGCACCAACAAGATGCTCGAACCCAACGAAGGCAAGAACTACGAAGTGGGCATCAAGGGTGAGTTCTTCGATGGCCGCCTTAACTCCAGCCTCGCCTATTTCGAAGTGCACGAAGAAAACCGTCCGATCGCCGACACCGTTTTCAACTCAACCCCCGGCGCGGATTACTCCTACATCGGCACCCGGACCAAGACCAAGGGCTACGAGGCGGAAGTTTCCGGAGAGCTCAGCCCGGGCTGGCAATTGCAGGCCGGCTACACCCACAAAATCAGCCGCAATGCTGACGATGACAAAGTCGCCACCTGGGAGCCGGAAGACCAGTTGAGCTTCTATACCAGCTACAAGCTCAAGGGCAATCTGGACAAACTCACCGTCGGCGGTGGCGCACGCTGGCAGAGTGCGGGCTGGCAAACCGTGTACAACGCCGGCAAACGCGACTACGAGAAATTCACCCAGGACCCTTACTGGCTGGTGGATTTGATGGCACGTTACCAACTCACGGAAAACCTGTCGGCGACCCTCAACGTCAACAACCTGTTCGACAAGGTCTACTTCACCAATATCGGCTTCTATGACTCGGCCTACTACGGCGACCCGCGCAACGTGATGGTCACCACCCGCTGGGACTTCTGACGGCCCTGCCGGAGCCGCAGTGAATCACTCACTGCGGCTCCGTTCTTCTCCCCTTGATGGCCAATACGAGCTGTCAAAAGTCACATTTACCGTTTTTCCGCATATCACATTGCCACTATTCTGCCATTTGGCACTATCATGTGCCCATCACCCTCGATCGAATTGCTGACGCGATGTTGTGCTAGATTTGCTGCCTTCTGAGCAGTCGCTGCAAACATGGACGTCCCGGCCTTTTATGGCTGGCACTTATACGGATATTTCCTTTCATGGGCTTTTGCCTGGGTCATGACATCACTCGTCCGTCCAGAGTCCGGCGTAATGCACGCAGTTCGGGCTTTTGCTCGCCTGCGATTTGCCGTGGGCGGGTTTTGGGCATTGGAAATTCAACGGCTGGGCTGGCAAGCATCCCCGTCTGATGGCGGGTTAAGGAATGGGGAAAAGGACATTGGCATGCGTGTGAAAACAATAGTGAAGCCGACGGCACTTGCCGTGGCCGTGGCGATGGGCCTGGGGGGTTGCGCGCAGGTCGACGGCTACCTGGGCCAGTCTTCCGGGACCAGCGCCTGTCTGGCCGGCGGTGCAGTGGGAGCGGTGCTGGGCGTGGCCGTCGTGGCGCTGACCAAAGGTGACGGCAAGGCCATGGTTGCGGGCGCGACCGTGGGTGCCGGTGCTGGTTGCGGCGTGGCCCTGCTGTATCAGGATCGAGTGAAGAAGCTGCAGGCCGTGGCCAAGCAGGAAGGCCTGGTGATGCAGGTCAACGAGATCAAGGCCAACGTCGCCGCGACCCCGAGCGCCGCGCCGAGCGTGCAGCCAGTGGGTGTGGAAGCCCAGGTGCAATCCTCCGAGATGTTTGCGGTGGGCTCGGCGCAATTGACCCCGGCAGGTCGTCGGCAACTGACGCTGCTGGCCGCCGCGCTCACCGACAAGCAACCGGCCAAGGGCCAGGTGGCGAAAAAGGTCCTGGTGGTCGGTCATACCGATGCCACCGGCGCCGCAGAATTCAACCAGCAACTCTCGGAACAGCGCGCCCGTGCTGTAGGCGGAATCCTCGCCGATGCCGGCATCCCGCGTCAGGACATCTACTACCAGGGCGCCGGCGCTTCCCGCCCACTGGCCGATAACACCTCCGAACAGGGACGCGCAGCGAACCGTCGAGTGGAGTTTGTCGAAGTCGAGAACGAGCAGTTGCTGGTCGAGCGCGTGCGCAGCGAACGCAGCAACGCCAAGTACCTCGCCCACGGCACTGCACCGGCTGCGGCGACCAAGCCTGCTGCCGCCAAACCGGTAAGCAAACCTGCGGCGGTGGCCAGCAAGCCCGCCAGCAAAACTCCGGCCCCTGAAGTGCCAGCACCGGTAGTGGTCGACAGCTCGCCGACCGTGCCGTTGAGCGGCAAGGGCGGTGTCGATTTCGGCGGCCACGCGGTCACCGATACCCGTTCGCTGCTGGCCATGGGCATCACCCCGAAAAGCTCGCCCTTCGCCCTGATTGCCAGTGCCAACGCAGCGGCACCGCTCAGCTCCTGCGTCGCCGACCTGCCGCGCATCGAGGGCCAGGTGAAGAGCCTGGCGGACGACAAGCCGCTGCAGGAATTTGCCACCAACGAGTTCTTCCCCGGCCTCAACGGCAAGCCGTGGGCCACTGCGGTCAACGGCCATTCGGTGGCGGTTGGTCCGGTCGCAGTGCTGCGTGACGGGGCCAAGGTGGCCCAGGCGCCGAAGCTGCAATTCATCACCGACTACGCCAGCGCTCAGAAAAAACAGAGCCCGGGCTACGCCTCGGTCGCCAACACCTACGAAGGCGAAAGCCAGATTCTGTATCGGGTGTTCGCGCTCGATCAGCAGAAGTCGCCGGTGAGTTGCATCGACATCGTCTTCGACAAACGTGCCGGCAGCGCAGTCGCCGGTGAAATCTTTTACCCGAAACAGGGTGACGCTTACGTCGCTCAGTTCACGCCCAAGCGCCGTTAAGTAGAGAGAGGCCCTCATCATGCTCGAGATTTTTCGTACGTTTTTTGCGGCGTACTGGTATGTGATCATTCCAGTCGTCTTCACCATCCTGTTGGCGATTCCGGTGATCGTCTACTGGTCGTCCTTCTGCTATTGGTGGATGAACCTGCGCATTCGCACGCCGTTTTTTGGCCGGATTCGCCATTGGGTCAAACATCCAGGCACAAAGGAAAAACCAAGCCCGGAGAACCCCAAAGCCTTGGGTTTTCTTTCCTCTGAAAGCGAGTTGTGCCATTTCTACGAGGCCTACTATCGAGATCACCAACCTTCCGAAGCCGCCTTCCATCGCAACCAGGATTACCTGGGCAAAATTCATGAGGATGGTCGCCACGAGAAAGGTCTTGGCCTGTGGAGCCTGATCATCATCCTGATGCTGATCGAGGCCACCGCCTTTGGTTTTGCCCTGGCGCCTTTCGCTCTGACTTTGGCCACGCCAAATACCGCGATGGCAGGTGCGTTCGCCATCGGCCTGGTGATCTCGATTATTGGCTTGTTCCTCTCGGAATTCGCGGGTCGGGTGATGTACAAAAACAGCGTCATCGACCACATCATGTCCTACCAAAGCCTGCGTCGCAGTGGCAGCGAAGGCGACTTCACCGGTAAAGGTGTCATTACCCTTGATAACACCAAGAGCGATGACGCGTTACCCGAGTATCAAAAGATGCTCAACCGGGTGAAAGTTGACAAGAAAGACGGCATGCCAAAGAAGAGCTTCGGTGTTCTCATCGGCTATGGCGTATTTATTATCGGGCTGGCGGCAGCAGCTTTCTGGGTTCGTACTGAAACGCTCAACGCTCAGGAAACCGACCTGATTGCCAATCCTCCTGCAATCAGCCAATCCGCTGACGACTTCCCGAGTAACGATGGCGTGCCGCTTGCGGACGACATGCAGGCACTCTCGGATAGCGCCGCAGGTAAATCGGCGCAGGACCAGATCGACGCCCTGCACCGTGCGTCCCTGGTGACCTTTGCGGTCTTGAGCGGCCTGTTTATCTTCATCCAGGCAACCTCGACTTACCTGGCATACATTTACGGCTTTGCCGGTATTCACTCGCGCAAGGCATGGGAGTTGGTCCACAAGTTTTCCAGCGCCGACGACTACATGCGCTATCACGCCAGAAAGGCCCGCAGCGTGGGCAACGATGCTCAGGCTTCTTTGGGCACCCTTCAAGGCCTGCAGATGAAAGTGTTCCGCGTCGGTGGCGATGACCTGGAAAAATTGCGCGCAGACTTGCCGAATCGCACCTTCAAGGCCTTCATTAACGAGGAAGATGACAAGGCAGCGCTCAAACGCCACAAGGAAGGCGAAGCGAACACCAAGACTAAAGCGCGCGACGTTGTCGTGAATTATCTCAATCAGATCATTGCTGATCTGAATGCTGCGATTACGACAAGCGACGAGCCGAAAATAAACCAAATCATTGCCCAGGCCATTCCACGTCTTGAGCAGATCGACGACAACGATCAAGAATTGTTTGGTTTGAAGCAGAGCTTCAACGCCCTGAAAATCTTCTACGTTGCTCCAGCCCCTGCTCCCACCGCGGTTCCGGCTCCAGCTCCGACACCGGTAGTCGCTCAGGTCGTGGCCGTCACCGTGGAGGCAGTTCCAGCCCCGGCACCCGCGCCTGCGCCTGCGCCTGCGCCCGTGGCCGCACCAGCACCAGCACCGTCGACTGGCGCCTTCGATCACAACGCCTACGGCGACCTGACCGCCTACGCTGACGACGACATGGACTACGTGGCAGGCAAGAAGGGCGTGGACGTGGCCACCATCCGTCGCGCGCGCCACTTGCAAAAGCTCGACAAGTCGGAGGCCTGATGAAGTTCAAGAGCCTGATCCTGGCTCTGGCATTGGCGCCCGCTGCCCTGGTGGCAGCGGAGCGCAATGATGTCCCGAGCTGCTACGCCCAAGCGAAGATCGAACAGTTCCGCAGCGCGCCGTCCGGGCGCATGCTGACGGTGGTGGTCGACCAGACCACGCCGCTGACCCCAGACCTGCAGAAAACCGCCTGGGGCCACATCAAGCGGTTCCTGCAACCGGGTGACAAACTACGCCTGTACTCGTTCAGCGCCTACCTCGAAGGTCACTACACTCGCCTGCAGTTTGCCGGCGAGCTGGAGAAGCCCATCGATGCCACCGTGTTGGGCGACGTACCAATGATGGCCACCCGCAAGTTCGATGCCTGCCTCAAAGGCCAGTCGACGGCGTTCTACCAACGCTTCGGCAAGGCTTTCGCCGGCACCATGGGCAAGTCCAGCTCGGACATCCCGCGCAGCGAAATCCTCTTCAGCCTGAAGTCCATCGGCGACGACATCAAGACCGCCGAAGGGGTGGACGACAACGTCATCCTGCTGATGTCCGACATGCTCGAGTACAGCGACTTCGGCAGCTTCTACACCAACAACGGGATCCGCGAGATCAACCCGGGAGTGGAACTGGCGAAGGTCGAAAAGCAGAACCTGCTGGCTGACTTTGGCGGGGCCCGGGTCTATGTGCATGGGGCGGCCTTTGTGCCCACCCAGATCAAGAACGGCTACCGCAGCGGCAAGATGATCCAGAACCTCGAAGGCTTCTGGAGCCAGTACTTCGCCAAGTCCAATGCCACACTCAAAGGCTTTGGTAACCCTGAGCTGACTAGCGCGGTGGAGTGATTGAGTCACAATCCCTGTGGCCGGCCTGCTTCCCCAGGGATTTGGACCTGTGGGAGCTAGCCTGCTAGCGATTGGGCCGGCACATTCAACATCTTTGCTGACTGACCCACCGACATCGCCAGCAGGCTGGCTCCCACAAGTCCGAGCTCACATCAGGCCGGTGAACAGTTTCAAAATCAGCACCCATAAAAAAGCCCCAACTCTCGCGAGTCGGGGCTTTTTTTCAGCCTGGAATCAGGCCGCGATCACGCACGCTGTATCAGAACACGTTGATCGGGTAGTCGACGAACACCCGCAGCTCGTTGCCGCTGACGTTGTACTCGCTGGATTTCTGCGACACGCGCAGAACCGAGCTGCGCAGCTTCACGCTCAGGTCTTTGGCGGGGCCGCTCTGGACCACGTACTTGAACTGGTTGAAGATTTCGCGCTCGGTGCCACCGGTGCTGGTGGAGGTGGTGATGTTGTCGCCACGCACGTAAGCCACGTTGTAGGTCAGGCCAGGCACGCCGAACGCGCCAAAGTCCAGGCCGTAGCCCAACTGCCAGCTGCGCTCGTCTTCAGCGTTGAAGTCGGACCAGTAGGAGTTGGCCAGATAGATGGTGTTACCACCGTCACCGACGCGACCCTGATCTTTCTGGTAGCCGCCGTAGGCGTAACCCAGGTTGCTGTCACCGGTGCTGCGCTGGTGCGCCAAGGTGAACGAGTGCGGGCCGGTGGCGTAAGTGGCGGCCAGGCTCCAGATCTTGTTGTCGTCGCCAGTGGCGCCGCTGTCACGAACGTAGGAGTCTTCCAGCTTGGTGCGGTAGCCGTTCAGGTCCAGGGTCAGGGACTGATCGGAAGCCAGCGGGAACACGTAGTTCAGGTTGATGTACTGCTTCTTCAGCACGTCTTCGACGTCGGAAGCGTACAGCGCGCCCTTGAACTGTTCGGTGAACTGGTAGCTGCCGCCCAACACGTTGATCGACTTCAGGCCACCGCTGTCACGGCCTTCCGCGCTCTTGCGCGATTCGGCAGTGAAACGACCGGCGTTCAGCTCCAGGCCTTCGATTTCTTTCGAAGTGATCAAGGTACCGGTGTAGCTTTCCGGCAGCAGACGCGAGTTGTCATAGTTCAGTACCGGCAGGGCCGGCATCTGGTCACCGTAGGTCAGTACGGTGCTCGACAGACGGAATTTAACCGCCGCGCCGCCCTTGGACAGGTCGTTGGCTGCAGCGCCGCTGTCGCCTTGTTTGAAGAAGTCGATACCACCGGCACCGCTACGACCCTTGCCGCCGTCCAGGCGCAGGGCATACAGACCGAACGCGTCCACGCCGACACCGACGGTGCCCTGAGTGAAGCCCGAGGAGAAGGTGCCGATTACACCTTGGCCCCACTCGGCCTTGTCTTCGTTACCATCCTTGTAATCGCGATTGATGTAGGCATTGCGCAGCAGCACTTTCAGGCTGCTGTCTTCAACGAAACCCTTGGACTCAGCTTGGTCATTGGCCATTGCTTGAGTCGCGCTCAACATCCCCAGAGCGATCAGACTAATACGCTTATTCAACATGTTATTTTCCTTATTACGGGTTGAGACGCGCTGTGACCGCTGGCTGAAATGGCTGCTTTTGCGCTCTTTTTTCATCCGTCAAACAAAAGGGCCCGCCCACGCGAAAGCGTGGCGGGCCCTTTTTATTGTTTTGAGGTCGTGGCTACGTGCCACAGGCGTGGGGCGGATCCTAGCCGCGCATGTAACTGTGTGTCAATTTCGTGAATCGTCTGTAATAAGTCAAAAAACGTCTAAGAAATCAGTTGCCTGGCCCGCAGCCGTGGAGGCCGCAGCTCGGATTGACTGCAGAACTCTGCGCCGCCGACTGCCCAATAGACTGTTTGAGCCAATCGGCGAACGCGTCCGGTTTGCCCAGCCAAGGACCAATATCGATCAGCGAAAACCGCCCCTCCTGCTCCAGCGCCAGGGTCGGAAAACCCTGCCCGCCAACCTGCGCCAGCAAGGCTCGGCTTTGCTTGAAATGCGCGGGCAGTTCGTTGGCCAAAACCTGCTTGAAGGTATGAGTGAAGGCCGTGGATTCGAAACCCAGCGCGGCAGCCAACTCAATTAACACCGACTCATCCGCGATCCGCCGGCCCTCGACATAGTGCGCACTTTGCAGACGACCAAGCAGTTCCAGGCCGCGCCCCGCCAGTTGCTCGGCCGCCAGCACCGCCGCCGTCGGCGGCGCGGAATCGAACAACGCCGTGTGATCGCGCAGCAAACCTTCGAAATAGGCCTCGCCAAACGGCTGGCCGGTGTACTCGGCAATCCGCCGGTCATGGGGCATGACGTAGTCGCGCAGTTGCGCCGAGACCGGCTGGCGATTGGCCCCGGTCATCATCCCGCCGCCGTGGGCGATCACCGGCAGCACCTCCTGTGCCGCCGCAATCAACGGCTTGGCGCCATAGCACCAGCCGCACAGGGGATCGAAGAGGTAATGCAGGGTCGCGGCAGACATAGACAGCTCCGAGAGGATTGAATGCCGACAGCCTATCTCTGTCACTGCCCTCGAAAAACGTCGTAAAGGCACTTAGTTTGTTGCGCCAAGCGGTCGAATTTACTCAGACACAACTGGAAACAAAGAAACATCAGCGCAACACAAGAATAATTAACGCACGTAAATAGCAAGCATTACCATTCGCACCCTTAAATTTCTTCCCCCTTTCCGGATGCGTTGTCTCCATGCCTGCCCCCTTCCGTCTTACGTCCGTCACCCTGGGCCTCTGCGCCTCGTTGAGCGGCGGTTTCACCTACGCTGCCACCACCGAACTACCCGCGACTTCCATTAGCGCTGACGCCGACGTCGACGACCCACGAGTCAAGGAAACCAGCACCGCTACGCGCACGGCCACCCCTGTGCGTTACGTTCCCCAGGCTATCGACTCGATCAAAACCGCCAACGTTTCCGACTACGGCACCAACGATTTGGGCACCGCCCTCAGCGGTATTCCCAACGTCAGCAGCGGTGCCGACACGCGCTTCGACAGCCTGCGCATCCGTGGCTTCGACGCCAGCAACGACTTCTACCTCGACGGCATCCGCGACGACAGCCAGTACGTGCGCGACCTGCACAACATCGAGCGCATCGAAGTGCTCAAGGGCCCGGCCGCCGTGCTGTATGGCCGTGGCAGCCAGGGCGGGATCGTCAACCGAGTAAGCAAGTTGCCGGAGTTCGGCCGCCGCTCGACCCTCGAGGCCCAGGGCGGCAGCGAAGACCTGCGCAGTCTGTACGCAGACCTCAGCACCGACCCCAGCGACAACCTGAGCCTGCGCCTGAACATGGGCAACATGGATGAAAACAGCTTCCGCGACGGCGTCAGCGGCAGTCGCCAATTGTTCGCGCCATCGATGAGTTGGCAACTGACGCCCGACCTGAACTGGCTGGTGCAGTACGAATACAGCCGTTACAACCGTACGCCCGATCGCGGCATTCCGGCGATCAATGGGCGCCCTGCCGACGTCGGCCGCGATACCACCTACGGCACCGATAACGATTTCATCGACGACAAATCGCAATCCCTGCGCTCCAAACTCAGCTATGACATCGCCGACAACTGGCAACTGCGCCAGACCCTTGGTGTGTTCAAGCTCAACAGCGATTTCGACAACACCTACGTCACCAACGTGAACACCGCGACTAACCAAGTGGTGCGCCAGCACTGGCAGCAGGACCTGACCACTCGCAACATCTACAACAACCTCGAACTCGAAGGCAGCTTCGACACCTACGGGTTCGAGCATCGCCTGCTCACCGGGCTGGAACTGGGCAGCCAGCGTCGCGACCCAAAACTCTACAACGCCGCCACCACGCCACCGGGCAACAGCGCCGTGCCTGGGCTGGACCTATACAACCCCAATCGCGACCTGGTGCACACCGGGCGCATGCAGGTGTTCAGCGACTCGCACACCGAGGTCGAAAGCCGCGCCATTTATGTCCAGGATCAACTGCGCCTGAATGATCAGTGGCAATTGCTCGGCGGCTTGCGTTACGACACCTTCGAGGTGGATTCGACCAATCAGCTCAAGGACATCTCCGAAAACCGCGACAGCCACAGCACCAGCCCACGGGTCGGCGTGGTCTGGACGCCGCTGCGCAACCATTCGTTCTATGCCTCCTGGAGCAAGACCTTCTCCCCGGTCGGCGGCGGGCTGATCGGCATCACCCCGGGGGTCACCACCAACGTCAACGACCTCAGTCCCGAGCTGACCAAACAGAAAGAAATCGGCGTCAAAAGCGACTGGCTCGACGACCGCTTGAGCACCACCCTGGCGGTCTACGAACTTGAGTTGTACAACCGCCGCACCAGCGATCCAAACGATCCGACCGTGACCCTGCTGACCGGCATGCAGCGCTCGCGCGGCATTGAATTGACGGCAGCCGGCAAGATCACCGGCAACTGGTACCTGCGCGGTGGCGCCGGGTTCCAGGACGCGACCGTGGAGAAAGACAACAACGGCTTTGAAGGCAAGCGCATCAGCAACGTCGCCAAACGCAACGGCAGCCTGTTCATCACCTGGAAACCGGAAATGGGCTGGTACGCCGAGACCGGCCTGACCCTGGTCGGCGACCGCTACGCCGACAACCTCAACACCACAGTACTTCCGGGTTATGGCCGCTGGGATGCGCTGGCCGGCTTCCGCCAGAAAGACTGGGACCTGCGCGCGGCGCTGAACAATATCAGCGACAAGCACTACTACGAGTCGTCGACCAGCGCCTTCCAGATCCAGCCGGGCGCGCCACGCAGCCTGGTGGTCACCGGCACCTACAGTTTCTGACCGGCGAAAAAAAAGCGCTGCCATCCGGGCAGCGCTTTACCAATCCGTTGTTGTCTATCCTTCCATCACATCCCACAGCGCCTCAAGTTCTGCCTCGCTGAACAAACCAGCGGGGTAGCGCTCGATCATCATCCTGCGCGGGTCGGGTTCCCTGACCTGTCGCGTTCCGTTGGATTTCAACCACTGCGCCAGCAATTGCAGGGATTCGCTATTGATTACAAAGGGATGCGGCGTCTGCTCGCTGACCCTGTTCATGTGCAGCGCTCTCTCCCGGTTTGTGAGCGGCCTAACTTATCCAAGGTTTATGACAGAACAACGCCGTTCTACATTCCCGAGAATCACTCTCAAATAGATACAAGAGCTATGCCAATCTCCCCAGCGGGCCGACGTGCGGCGACAAAAAAGCCCGCAACCGGTCAAGGCTGCGGGCTTGCGTGCTAGCGGGTGCCTCAGACGGGTGAACCGCCCGGATAAACGCTTGTTACAACTCCACTCAAACGGTGTGCGGCGCTGGCTGCTGTTGGGTAAGGCAATGGATGTTACCGCCACCCAGTAACAGTTCACGGCCCGGCACCATCACCACTTCGTGCTGCGGGAACAGGTTCTGCAGGATTTCCCTGGCGGGTGCATCCATCGGATCGTCGAAGCTCGGCGCGATGATGCCGCCGTTGACGATCAGGAAGTTGACGTAGGAACCGGCCAGGCGCACCGACGGATTGCGCTCCTGGGTGCCGTCCACCGGATCGACACCGGCGCACTCCTCTTCGGTGGCAAACAACGGCCCCGGAATCGGCATCTTGTGCACAATAAATGGGCGACCCTTGGCGTCGGTGCTGTTTTGCAGCACATTCATCGCCGCCTGGCAGCGCGGGTAGTTGGGGTTCTGCGCATCGTCAGTCCAGGCCAGCAGCACTTCGCCCGGGCGCACGTAGCAGCAGAAGTTATCCACATGACCGTCGGTTTCGTCATTGAACAAACCGTCCGGCAGCCAGATGATTTTATCCACAGCCAATTGCGCGCTGAGCACTGCTTCGATTTGCGCGCGGTCCATGTGCGGGTTGCGATTGCGGTTGAGCAGGCATTCTTCGGTGGTGATCAGCGTACCTTCGCCGTCGACGTGAATCGAACCACCTTCGAGCACAAAGCCCTCGGTGCGGTAGCGTGGCGCGCGTTCGATTTCGAGAATCTTGCCGGCCACCTGCGAGTCACGGTTCCACGGCGAATACAGGCCACCGTCAAAACCGCCCCAGGCATTGAAGTCCCAATCGACACCCCGGACTTCGCCGCTGTCGTTGATGACGAAGGTCGGCCCGGTATCGCGGACCCAGGCGTCGTCGCTGGACATTTCCACCAGGCGAATATTCGGTACGTCGAGGCGGGCGCGGGCATTTTCGTACTGGCCAGCGGACACGGCAACCGTCACCGGCTCGAAACGCGCAATAGCCTTGGCCACTGCGACGTGGGCCGCTTGTGCCGGCTTGCCACCCAGACGCCAGTTGTCCGGACGCTCTGGCCAGACCATCCAGGCCTGGGTTTGCGGGGCCCACTCGGCGGGCATGTGAAAGCCGTCTTCGCGCGGGGTGCTGTGTAAAGTGGTCATTGCAATCAGGACTCCAGGGAACCGTCGAGGGTTTTCAGCGGGCCGTAGAGGTTCGGGCGACGATCGCGGAACGAACCCCAGGCGCTGCGGATGTGCTCCAGCTCATCCAAATCAAAACTGTGCACCAGTATGCCTTCTTCGGTCTGATTGAGCTCTTCAACCTTCTCGCCGAACGGGTTGGCGATGAACGAGGAGCCGTAGAACGTGATGTCGTAGCCGTCCTGCTCTTCGTTGCCGATACGGTTACTGGCGATCAGCGGCATCAGGTTGGCGCCGGCATGGCCCTGCTGCACGCGCTGCCAGTGGTCACGGGAGGAGATGGTCTGGTCATGGGGCTCGCTGCCGATGGCGGTCGGGTAGAACAGGATTTCCGCGCCGAGCAGCGCCATGCTGCGGGCGCATTCGGGGAACCACTGATCCCAGCAGATACCGACGCCGATCTTCGCGTATCGGGTGTTCCAGACCTTGAAGCCGGTATCACCCGGATTGAAGTAGTACTTTTCGTGGTAGCCAGGGCCATCCGGAATATGGCTTTTCCGATAAATCCCGAGGTTGCTGCCATCGGCATCGATGATCGCGATGCTGTTGAAACGGGCGCGGCCAGCCAGCTCGTAGAAGCTGATGGGCAGTACCACCTGCAGTTCTTTGGCAACTTTCTGGAAGTGCTTGATCGCCACGTTGTCTTCGACCGAGGTCGCCAGCTGCAGGTAATCCGGGTTCGGCTTCTGGCAGAAGTACGGGCTCTCGAACAATTCCTGGATCAGGATGATCTGCGCGCCCTTGCCTGCGGCCTCGCGGACCAGCTTCTCGGCGGTCTCGATGTTGGCTTCAAGGTCCCAGGAACAGGCCATCTGGGTAGCAGCGACAGTAACGATACGACTCATGAATCATCTCCCGGGCGGGTGCAGAGGATCGAGTATGGCCTCGACCGATGACAGAAATGGGGACGTCCGGGCGTGGCAGTCCACAGCCCGGCGTCAGGCGACTTTATAACCGATAAAAATCGGCTTTAGAAGCTTACAATATTCATTTCGTCAGAAATACACAGATTTAAGCCGATATTAATCGGCTTAAATTGCCCGTGAAAAACGCCTACAACCCCTCATCCAGCACTTTGGACAGCATGTCGACGAAGAAATCCACGCTTTGGCGCGAGGTCACCATCGGCGGCTTGATCTTCAGGATGTTGAGGTAATCGCCGGTGGGCTGCATGAAAATCCCCAACTCGCGCAGGCGGTCGCAAAGCAATGTGGTTTCCTCGGTGGCCGGCTCCAACGTCTCGCGATTGCGGATCAACTCCACCCCCAGGTAAAAGCCCGAACCGTGCACCGCACCGACCAGCGGATGGCGTTCGATCAAGGCTTCCAGGCGCTCCTTGAAATAGCCACCGACGACCTGGGCGTTTTCCCACAGTTTTTCTTCGTGCATCACGTCGAGCACCGCCATACCGATCCGGCAACTGACCGGGCTGCCGCCAGCCGAGGAGAAGAAATAGCCTTCGGCTTCCAGCGCTTCGGCAATTTCCCGGCGGGTGATCACCGCGCCCAAGGGCTGGCCGTTACCCATGCCCTTGGCCATGGTGATGATGTCCGGCACCACGCCCTGCTCTTCGAAGCCCCAGAAGAACTTGCCCATGCGCCCGTAGCCAACCTGCACCTCGTCGGCGATGCAAACGCCGCCCTGGGCGCGCACCAGCCCATAGACCTGCTGCAGATAACCCGGCGGCAGTGAGATCCCGCCGGCATTGCCGTACACCGGCTCGCAGATGAACCCGGCCAACTGGCGCTTCTGCTCGGCAATTTTCGCCAGGTTGTGCTCGACGCTGCGCACGTAATCAGGCGCGCTGTCCGGGCCTCGGAATTCGCCACGATAGCTGTTGGGCGCGGTGACCGGATGCACCCAGTCCGGACGGCTGCTGAGTGCTTGCGGGTTGTCGGCAATCGAGGTCGACACCGCGTCCGCCGCCACCGACCAGCCATGGTAGGCCTCGAGCACGCTGAGCATGTCGCGGCCGCCGCTGTAGGCCCAGGCCAGGCGAATAGCCAGGTCGTTGGCCTCGGTGCCGCTGTTGACCAGGAATACTCGGTCCATCGAGTCCGGTGCCAGCGCCAGCAGACGCTCGGAGAATTCGGCAATCGCCGCGTAGTGAAACCGCGAGTTGGTGTTGAGCAGCGACCACTGGCGGCTGGCTTCGGCGGCCATGCGCGGATGACCATGACCCAGCACGGCGACGTTGTTGAGCATGTCCAGGTAGGAGCGGCCTTGCATGTCGATCAGGTGGTTGCGCCAGCCGCGTTCGATGCGCGGCGGGTCGACGTAATAGTGTTTTTGCGAACGGGCAAAACTGGCATCGCGGCGGGCCAGCAAGGTGTGCGGATCGAGCTCGGCCTCGGCATCGCAGGCCAGCCCCAACAGCGCCGCCGGTGACGGGCACAGGGCTTGCCAGGCAGGCGCTCGCGAGGGACTGCAGAACAGCGGCGGATCCAGTTCGGCGCCACGGCTCAACTGCACCCGCAGCGCACCGCGGACCTCACCCAGCACCTGGCCCTTGATCACCGCGGCACCGGCGTGCAGCGACGGATTGACGCCCCACAGGCGCACGCTCAACTGCGCGCTGTCCAGCTGCAGATGACCATCGCGGCCTAGGTGCACGATCCCGGCAAACGGCGCCTCGACCGTGGTCCCGTCGGGAACCTGCAGGTCGACATGCAGTGGGCAAGTGTCCGGCTCGACGGCGCTGTCCGGCTGCGTGCGCGACAGGCGGAACTGGCCATAGCGACTGGCCGCCAGGCCATGGACCGCCGCCGCTTCCTGCAGCAGGCGCTGATCGATCCCCTCCTGCTCCCAGTTGCCGGCTTCGAAATGCGCACTCAAGACTCCGAGGTCGATCAGTGCGAACTCACGCCCCACCAGGCTCGGCAGCAAAGGTGCGAAACCCTGGCTGGCGATCACCGGCAGCGACTCACCGACGGCCGTCAGAATGGCGGCTTCCATCAATTCGAACGGCACCGAGGTGGCGACGTGGAAAATCTCCCACTCGTGATTCAGGTTGTCGCGGCTGTACTGGTTCTGCGGATCGATGCTGACCTGCTGCTCACCGCTGAGCACCAGCACCACCGCTCGCGCCACGATCATCGGCCACAGTGCCTGCAACTCTTCGCGACGCAAGGGATTGACCGCGTGATAGGCGCGCACGGCCGGCAGGATGACCATCGGATCGCCATCAGCATGGTGCAGCAGCGCGGCGCAGGTCACTGACAGATCGGTGATGCGCCAGGTGCGGATCAGGTCGCCAAAATCGATCACCCCCTGCACCTGCCAGTGGCGCTGCTGATCACGCTTCCAGACCACGTTGTCGTCGGTGATGTCCATGTGGATCGCCTGCACCGGCAGCTTCGCCTGTAATGGCTGCAAGCGTCGCTCGGCACGCTGGGCGGCATCGGCCAGGCGGGCGCGCTGCGCTTCGTCGGCGATCACCGGCAGCAGGTGCTCGGTCAGGGCGCTGGCGTGGCGGGCGTCCCACTGCAGGGTGCGCTCGAGGCCAGGATGATCGAAGCCCGCCAAGGCGAGGTCCATTTCCCCACAGAGTTGGCCGAACCCGGCGACCACTTCGTGGCCAAGGTGGTCGAGGTGGGTCAGCGACTGGCCTTCGATGTAGTCGAGCAAACGCACATGCAGGGATTGCCCGGCCAGTTCGAGGGTCAGCAGGTCCTGGCCGTTCTTCGCGGCAATCACTCGTGGTACGTGCAGGCCGGGGTGTGCGACGAGGTGCTTGAGTGCCGCGTGCTGGGCTTCGAGCTCCAGCGCCGCGTAATCGCCCCGGCAGATTTTCAGGACGAAACGGCCCTGGTCGCTGTCGAGCCGATAGTTGAGATCCTGCTGGCTGCCCAACGATTTCAGCGTTCCGCTCAGGCCGTAGTGCTCTTGCAGCAGCTCCAGCGCCTGCTCGGCGGTGACTTGCGGACTGGCCAGACTGGCGCGATGAATCAACGTGGCGAGCAACATGACGACCCCTGGATTTTTTGTAAGGCGCCTATATCGCCACTGCTCGGGGCGATACGCAACCCCCGGCAGCGGTCAGTGATCGGGCGCCCGGCACGCCGGTGACGCGCCTGGACCTCGCGACACGCTATGATTTACAGGCTCAGACGTCCGTTGCGCGCGTGTTTCGCCGAACCAGCCTAGGCATAATGCACCCGTACCCTCAGGCGACACCCGATGCCCATGACCCCAGCCCTCCCCCGCAGACCCCGTTGGCGCAGCCTGGCGTTGCTCGCCCTGTGCCTGGCACCCTTGCTCTGGCCGCTGGAGCAACTGGCCGAGCGTTACTACCGCAGTGAACTGGCCGGGCAGAACCGCCAGACCCTGGATCTCTACGTCGCCAACCTGCTGGGCACCCTGCATCGCTATGAGGTGCTGCCACAGATCCTCGGCGACCTGCCGGCCCTGCGCGCCGTGCTCGGTGCGCCGGATGACGGCGTCACCCAGGGCAACGCCAACCGCTTCCTGAAGAACATCAGCGCCCAGACCGGCGCCGAGGTGATGTACCTGATGGACACCCGGGGCAATACCCTGGCCGCCTCCAACTGGGACAAAGCCGACAGTTTCATCGGGCGCAATTTTTCCTTCCGACCCTATTTCAGTGAAGCCATGCAAGGCCGCCTTGGGCGCTTCTTCGGTCTCGGCACCACCTCGACCAAACGCGGCTACTACTTCGCTGCTGCGGTGCGCGATGGCGAGGACATTCTTGGCGTGCTGGTGATCAAGGTCGACCTCGACCACACCGAAAGCCTGTGGGGCAAGACCCCGGAACAACTGCTGGTGACCGACCACAACGGCGTGGTCATCCTCACCTCGCGGCCCGACTGGCGTTTCCGCGCCACCCGCGAGCTGACCGCCGAAGAACGCGAGGCCATCGCCGGCGTACAGCCTTACCCGACCCTCGATCCGCGCCCGCTGCTGATCAACCGCGACGCCTGGCTGACCCAGACCCAGCAGATCGATGAGACCGGCTGGAGCGTCAGCATCCTCGCGCCACGCACGCTGATCGATCGCCCAGTGCGCAACGTCGTGGTGATCGGCGGCGCAACCTTACTGGTGCTGATGTTGCTGCTCGGGCTGCTGATGCAGCGCCGCCGGCATTACTTGCAGCGCATCGACTTTGAAGCCCGGACCCGACGCGAACTCGAAGCACGAGTGGCCGAACGCACCAGCGACCTTGAAGGCCTCAACCGCCGCCTCAAGGAAGAAGTGCTGGAACGTGAGCAGGCGCAGCAGGAGCTGGTGCGCGCCCAGGACGATCTGGTGCAGGCCGGCAAACTCTCGGCGCTCGGCACCATGTCAGCGAGCATCAGTCACGAACTGAATCAGCCACTGGCAGCGATTCGCAGCTATGCCGAGAACGCGGAAATCCTCCTCGACCATCAACGCACCGACGATGCCCGTGGCAACCTCAAGCTGATCAGCGAACTGACCGGGCGCATGGCCTCGATCATCGCCCACCTGCGCGCCTTTGCCCGGCGCGACCGCCACGCCCCGGAAAGTGTCGCCCTGCAACCGGCCCTGGACGATGCCCTGGCGCTGTTGGCCAAGCGCCGCCGGAGCATGGAAGTGGAGCTGATCCGCGACCTGCCGGCGGCCGCGTTGTGGGTCGAGGCTGGCGAAACACGCCTGCGCCAGGTGTTGGGCAATCTGCTGGCAAATGCCCTCGACGCCCTCACCGAAAAAGGTCCGCCGCGCAAACTCTGGCTGAGTGCCGAAACCACCGCTGAGGGCGTCAATCTGTACATCCGCGATAACGGCCCGGGTTTCTGCATGGAAGCCCTGGGCCGCGCCAGCGAGCCGTTTTATACCACCAAGACCCGCACCCAGGGCCTTGGCCTCGGGCTGGCCATCTGCGAAACCCTGATGCGCGCCTTCGGTGGTGAACTGTCGTTCGCCAACCACAAGGAAGGCGGCGCCTTGATTACCCTGCGGCTACGCGCTGGTGCACCCGGTGTCAGCCTGCAACCCTCCGAGGACCGCAGTGAATGAGTATCGACGAGCGGATTGAAGTCATCCTGATCGACGACGATCCCCATCTGCGCCAGGCGCTGAGCCAGACGCTCGACCTGGCCGGCTTGAAAATTCTGCCGCTGGCTCAGGCTCAGGGCCTGGCTGTGCAACTGGGTCGTGACTGGCCGGGGGTGGTGGTCAGCGACATCCGCATGCCGGGCATGGATGGCCTGGAACTGCTGGCCGAGCTGCACGCCCAGGACCCGGAATTGCCGGTATTGCTGATCACCGGACACGGTGATGTACCGCTGGCAGTACAGGCGATGCGCGCCGGTGCCTATGACTTCCTGGAAAAACCCTTCGCCAGCGATGCCTTGCTCGACAGCGTGCGCCGCGCCCTGGCCCTGCGCCGCCTGGTCCTGGAAAACCGCAGCCTGCGCCTGGCCCTGAGCGATCGCAATGAGCTGAGCACGCGACTGATCGGCCAATCGTCGGCGATGCAGCGCCTGCGTGAGCAGATCGGCGCACTGGCACCCACCAAGGCCGATGTGCTGATCCTCGGCGAAACCGGGGCTGGCAAGGAGGTGGTGGCCCGCGCCCTGCATGATCTCTCGGGCCGACGCAACGGCCCTTTCGTCGCGATCAATGCTGGTGCGCTGGCCGAGTCAGTGGTCGAGAGTGAGCTGTTCGGCCATGAGCCGGGCGCCTTCACCGGCGCGCAAAAGCGCCGCATCGGCAAGTTCGAATTCGCCAATGGCGGCACGCTATTTCTCGATGAAATCGAAAGCATGAGCCTGGATGTGCAGGTCAAGCTGCTGCGCTTGCTGCAGGAGCGGGTGGTCGAACGCCTGGGGGGCAATCAACTGATCCCGCTGGATATCCGCATCATCGCCGCGACCAAGGAAGACCTGCGCCAATCCGCCGATCAGGGACGTTTTCGCGCCGACTTGTACTACCGCCTGAACGTCGCGCCATTGCGCATTCCCCCTCTGCGTGAGCGCGGTGAGGATGCACTGGTGATGTTCCAGCACTTTGCCAATGAAGCCAGCGAACGCCACGGCCTGGCGCCCCACGAACTGCTGCCGGGACAGCGTGCCTTGTTGTTGCGCCACCCATGGCCGGGCAACGTGCGCGAACTGCAAAACGCCGCCGAGCGCTTTGCTCTGGGCCTGGAACTGGCGCTGGATTCGAATGCCGTCGATGGCAGCCCGGCGCCGCAACAGCAGATAACGAGCGGCAACCTCAGCGAACAGGTGGAAAGCTTCGAGAGGAACCTGATCGCCGCCGAACTGGCGCGCTCCCACAGTTCACTGCGCAGCGTCGCGGAGGCCCTGGGGGTGCCGCGCAAGACCCTGCATGACAAACTGCGCAAGCACGGCCTGAACTTTGCCGATGCCGCCCAGCACCACGCCGACGAACTCGACTGAGCCGTGCCGATCAATCTTTTGCTTGAGGCCCCTGCATGAACCGCGACAGCCGTTACCTGGAATCGATCCTGCACCACGACATCCCCCTGACCCGGGAGATGGGCCTCACGGTGCTCGACTGGCAGGACCAGCAACTGCGCCTGCACCTGCCGCTGGCGGCCAACGTCAATCACAAGAGCACCATGTTCGGCGGCAGCCTGTATTGCGGCGCGGTATTGGCGGGCTGGGGCTGGCTGCATCTGCGCCTGCGTGAAGCCGGCATCGAGGACGGCCATATCGTGATTCAGGAAGGCCAGATCAACTACCCGCTGCCGGTCACCGGCGACGCGATTGCCCTGTGCGATGCACCCGATGCGACGGTCTGGAAGAAATTTCTGACGATGTACCAACGCTACGGCCGAGCCCGCCTGACCCTGCAGACGCGGATCGTCAACGCTGGCAGCGATGAATCAGCAGTAACCTTCAGCGGGCAGTATGTGTTGCACCGCTGATAGCCAACCTTCTCTCCTCTGGAAACTGGCTGCCAGCCATGAGATGCGGTGTGGCTGATTGCCTCATCGCGAGCAGCAGAACGCCGCCGGGGCTGCTCCTGGTAGGTTTTGTGGAATGCCGTACACGACGCAGACCTGGAGCTGGCTTGCCAGCGAATCGCCACACCAGGGCGCATCAGGCAAGCCGGCTCCTACAGGTTTGATGAGCGACTTTGAAATCTCAGGCCCGCGCCAGTTCCAGCAGCTTTTCGCGCCACACCGCCTGCGCCGGCAAGGCCAGGAAAAAGGCATTGAGCAACGACTCTCGCGGTGGATAGCTGAACGGAGCGCCGCTCAACTCCAGCACCTCGCCACCCGCGCCTTCGAGCACACCTTGGGCTGCGGCGGTATCCCACTGGGACGTCGGCGCCAACCGCGGATAACAATCCGCAGCACCTTCGGCCAGCAGGCAGAACTTCAACGAGCTGCCGATGTTCGCCAGCTGCAACTCACCCAGGCTGGCACTCAAGCCCGCCAGCAAGCGCTCTTGTTCCGGGCTGGAATGGCGGCGGCTGGCAACCACGGTGAATGCCTCTCCTGCTGGCGGTGTTTCGCGGGCCTGGATCGGCAACGGTACAGCGTCTTTGTCAGCGCGCCAGGCGCCGAGCCCGGCACCGCCGAAATAGCAGCGACCGTTGGTGGGCATCGACACCACGCCGAACACTACTCGCCCGTTTTCGATCAGGGCGATGTTGACGGTGAACTCTTCACTGCCAGCGATGAATTCCTTGGTGCCGTCCAGCGGGTCCACCAGCCACCAACGCTGCCAGCCGGCACGCACGGCTTGGGGAATGTTGGCGTCCTCTTCCGAGAGCACCGGGATACTCGGATCCAGCGCCGTCAAACCGGCGACAATCAGGTGGTGCGCCGCCAGGTCCGCAGCGGTCACTGGAGAATCGTCGGCCTTGGTCAGCACATCGGTACCGCTGCGCCAGAACGGCAGGATTGCCTCACCCGCCTGCAGGGC
Source organism: Pseudomonas fluorescens (assembly GCF_019212185.1). NCBI lineage: Bacteria > Pseudomonadati > Pseudomonadota > Gammaproteobacteria > Pseudomonadales > Pseudomonadaceae > Pseudomonas > Pseudomonas fluorescens. The sequence goes on along the minus strand of NZ_CP078138.1, from coordinate 473,633 downwards.
CAACTCGATCACCGGCGCCATCAATGGATGGGGAAAATTCATGGCTGGAAGGCTCCACGCTGGGTCAGCAGGTCACGGGCCAGATAGAGTGCCGCCAGGGCGCGCCCTTCGGTGAATTGCGGGTTCTGCGCCAGCGCCGCCAGCTCGCGCAGATTGACCCGATCAACGCGCATCGGCTCCGGCTCGTCGCCTTCGAGGCGTTCTTCGTAAAGATCGGTGGCCAGCACCACCTGGATCTTCTGGCTCATATAGCCCGGCGACAGCGACAACTCGGTCAAGTGCTCAAGTTGCCGGGCGCCAAACCCGGCTTCTTCCTTGAGCTCGCGCTCGGCGGCGGCCAACACGTCTTCGCCGGGCTCGATCAAGCCCTTGGGCAATGACATTTCATAGGCATCAGTGCCGCCGCAATACTCCTCGACCAGCACCGCGTGGTCTGCATCGAGCATTGCCACGATCATCACTGCGCCATAGCCAGCGCCCTTGCCAACCAAACGCTCATAGGTACGCTCGACGCCATTGGAGAAACGCAGCTGGACCGCTTCAACGCAAAACAGACGGCTGGTGGCGACGATTTCGCGGGCGAGGACTTCGGGTTTCTGGCGCATGGCGGCTCCTTGACGTGAACGGGTTACTATACCCGGCCTGTCCTGATTGTTTATGTCGGATATTTGTTTACCGCTGGAGAAGTCCGCGATGCCCACACTGCCCTGGCGCGACATCGATACCGTTCTGCTGGATATGGACGGCACCCTGCTTGATCTGCACTACGACAACCATTTCTGGATGGAACACCTGCCCCAGCGCTACGCCGAACTGCATGGCATCAGCCGGGCGATGGCCGAGCTGGAAATGCAGCCGCTGTTCGAGCGCAACGCTGGCCAATTGAAATGGTATTGCCTGGATTTCTGGAGCAGCGAACTGAAACTGCCGGTGCGCGAGCTGAAGCTGGAAACCGCGCACCTGATCGCCATGCGCCCGGACGCCGATACCTTTCTGGCGGCGATCAAACAGGCTGGCAAGCGGGTGATCCTGATCACCAACGCGCACCGCGATTCGCTGTCGCTGAAACTGGAAAGAATTGAACTGGCACCGTACTTCGAGCGGCTGATCAGCTCCCACGACTACGGTTTCCCCAAGGAAAACCGGCAATTCTGGGACGCACTGCAGGCTGATATCGGCTTTGACCCGAGCCGCAGCCTATTCATCGACGACACCCTGCCGATTCTGCGCAGTGCGCGGGATTTTGGTGTTGGGCACTTACTCGCGGTCAGCGTGCCGGACAGCCGCAAGGCACCCAAGGACACGGCCGAGTTTGCGGCGGCGGGGGATTATCGGCAGTTGATCGAAGGGCTCTAGCGACAGCACTCCCACAGAGCGATGGGCACTCTGTGGGAGACGCTGGATGGGTTAGTCAGGAATACGCAGAGTCTGTCCTGGATAGATCTTGTTCACGTCCTTGAGCATGGGTTTGTTGGCTTCAAAAATCTTGTTGTAGTGGTTGGCGTTGCCATACACCGCCAGGGAAATCGCGCTCAGGGTATCGCCCTTCTTCACCACCACAAATCGCGCCGCGGCAACCACCGGCCCGGTCACGGTGATCTGATCGTCGACACTGCCCACACCCTCGATATTGCCCACCGCCAGGAGGATTTTCTCTTTCTCTTCCTGACTGGCGACTTCGCCGGTCACAGTGACCTTGTCACCCTCTACCGTGGCCTGCACGTTGGGATTGCCCAGGCCGACCTTGCTGATGTGTTCCTTCAACTGCTCGCTCGCATTGGCGTTACCCGGTGTCAGCAGATCCAGCAGTTTTTCGCCTGCTTCTTTGACAAAGCTCAAAAGACTCATGGTGCACTCTCCTTGGGTTTCATTGGTCCGGTCGCGAAAGCCTAGACCAACTCTACGTCGTGCGGCTGCCAACCGACCAATGACGCAGGTCAAGCCAGCCGCTAGAATCCGCTCTCCAGCGCGCCGAGGACCGAAGATGGACATCAAACAACTGAAATTCCTCATCGCCCTCGACGAGACCCGGCATTTCGGCCAGGCCGCCGCGCGCTGCCACATCACTCAGCCGACTCTGTCGATGCGCTTGCGCAACCTCGAAGAAGAACTCGACCTGCCGCTGGTCAATCGCGGCCAGCGCTTCGAGGGCTTTACCGCCCCGGGCGAACGGGTTCTGGCGTGGGCGCGCACGGTACTGGCGGCGTGTGATGGCTTGCAGGCCGAAGCCGCCGCCTGTCGCGGCAACCTGGTCGGCACCCTGCGCCTGGGCGTGGTGCCGCTGTCGAGCTTCGACCCTGTGCCGCTGATGCAACAGCTGCATGCCGAGCACCCCAACCTGCGCTTTGAATTGTCGGCACTGAGCTCCGAGCAGATCCTCGAACAACTGGCGAACAACCGCCTCGATCTCGGGGTGTCCTACCTGGAGCGCCTGGACGGTGAACGCTTCGACTCTCTGGCCTTCAGCGAAACCCATATGGGCTTGCTCTATGACCAGCGTTTTTTCAGCTTCGGCGACACCCCCTTGAGCTGGGAGGCACTGATCGAATTGCCACTGGGCATGCTCACCAGCGGCATGCACTTTCGCCAGTCCATTGACCACAATTTCCACAGTCGCGGTTTGAGTCCGCAACCGCTGCTGCAAACCGACGCGGTCCATCAACTGTTGCAGGCGGTGCACGGCGGCCTCTGCTGCGCCGTCATGCCGCTGACCGGCGGCCTGGAGTCCTTGACCGAGCACCTGCGCCTGCAACCCATCGAAAACGCACAAACCCTTAGCCGACTGGGCCTGATCATGCGGCGCAGCGCCCCTCGCTCGGCATTGGCCGAGGCCTGTTTCGCCTTTTACCAACGATCAATGGCAAGCTCTTGATCGACGCCATCTATCGGTAGATCAGTAATAGCAATTAGACGCGACACTTTGTCGCGCATAGGCTGGAAGCTGGATAAACCGCCGCCGGTAACGCCCCATGAATACCAAGCGCCCGACCTGCGCGGCGCCCGCCGCCGAAACGGCCGCGCCCGCCGCCAGTCAGAACTACCAGTACTGCAACCTGGATCGCGACGAATCCGCCGACACTGCGCTGGCGGAGGAAGTGGCGCTGGCCATCGCCTACAACGGCATCAGCCAGGCGGTGATGCTGGTGACCCCCAGCGATCTGCAGGACTTCATTGTCGGCTTCAGTCTGGGCAGCGGTATTGTCAGTGAGCTGGCGGACATCTACGACATTCAGCTCAGCGGCAGTGGCTCGGCGCAATACGCTCAGGTCAATATCGCCAGCCGCGCGTTCTGGCAGCTCAAGCGCCAGCGTCGGCAATTGGCCGGGACCAGCGGTTGCGGACTGTGTGGGGTCGAGGCGGTGGAACAGGCCCTGCCCCAACTCGAAGTATTACCCGGCGCGCCCTTGCCGCCCGCGCAGTGGCTCGACGGTCTGCGCCAGCGCATCAGCGCCTTCCAACCTTTGGGCCAGCACTGCGGCGCCGTGCATGCGGCGGTGTTCATGAACGAACGTGGCGAGTTGCTGCTGGGCCGTGAAGACATCGGCCGACACAACGCCCTCGACAAGCTGATCGGCGCCCTGGCCCGGCAGAACATCCCGACCGCCGGCGGGCTGGCGATCGTCACCAGCCGCTGCAGCCTGGAATTGATCCAGAAAGCGCTGCGCGCCGGCATCCAGACTCTGGTCAGCCTGTCGGCGCCCACCGGCCTGGCCGTGCAATGGGCGCGTCGACACAACCTCAATCTCATCCATTTGCCACAGAAAAACGCCCCACGGGTCTACAGCCCGGCGTCGGAGAATCAAGCGTGAGCCAACACCGTCAAGCCGACCAGACACCCGTTCCGCGTTACAAACCCTACAAAGGTCCGGCCGGTGGCTGGGGCGCGCTGAAAAGCGTTGCCCAGGCCTGGTTGACCAGCGACAACGCGCTGAAAAACCTGCGGATGATGCTCAAGACCAACAAGAACGGCGGATTCGACTGTCCGGGTTGCGCCTGGGGCGACTCGCTGGAAGGCGGCATGGTGATGTTCTGCGAAAACGGCGCCAAGGCCGTCAACTGGGAAGCCACCAAGCGTCGGGTTGATCCGGCGTTCTTCGCCAAACACAGCGTCACCTCGCTGCTGGCGCAGAGCGACTACTGGCTTGAATACCAGGGCCGCATCACCGAACCCATGCGCTACGACGCCGAGACCGACCGCTACCAGCCAATCAGCTGGGACGCTGCCTTTGCCCTGATCGCCAAACACTTGCGCGGTCTGTCGAGCCCCAATCAGGCCGAGTTCTACACCTCGGGCCGGGCGAGCAACGAAGCGGCGTTCCTCTATCAATTGTTTGTGCGCGCCTATGGCACCAACAACTTCCCCGACTGTTCGAACATGTGCCATGAGGCCAGTGGTGTGGCGCTGTCGCAGAGTGTGGGCGTCGGCAAAGGCACCGTGACCTACGCCGACTTCGAGCATGCCGATGCGATTTTCGTCTGGGGCCAGAACCCCGGCACCAACCACCCACGCATGCTTGAACCGCTGCGCGAAGCAGTGAAGCGCGGCGCGCAAGTGGTGTGCATCAACCCGCTCAAGGAACGTGGTCTGGAACGCTTCCAGAATCCGCAGAAGCCAATCGAAATGCTCACCAACGGCGACAAGCCGACCAACACCGCGTACCTGCGCCCGGCACTGGGCGGCGACATGGCGCTGATGCGCGGCATGGCCAAGTTCCTTCTGCAATGGGAACGCGATGCGCAAAAGGCTGGCGCGCCGGCAGTGTTCGATCACGCCTTTCTCAATGAGCACAGCGTCAATCTGCTGGACTACCTGGCCGTCGTCGATGACACCCCGTGGGAGCAGATCATCCAGCAATCCGGCCTGAGCCTGGTGGAAGTCGAGCAAGCAGCACGCATGTATGTCACCGGCAAGAAGGTGATCATGTGCTGGGCGATGGGCATCACCCAACATCGTCATTCAGTGGCGACCATCCAGGAAATCGCCAACCTGATGCTGCTGCGCGGCAACATCGGCCGCCCCGGCGCCGGCCTGTGCCCGGTGCGCGGCCACAGTAACGTGCAGGGCGACCGCACCATGGGCATCAACGAGCGGCCACCGGCGGCGTTTCTCGATGCGCTGGAGAAACGCTTCCAGTTCAAGGTGCCACGGGACAACGGCCACAACGTGGTCGAAGCCATTCACGCGATGCTCGAAAAGCGTTCGAAAGTGTTCATCGCCCTCGGCGGCAATTTCGCCCAGGCCACACCGGACAGCCCGCGCACCTTCCAGGCCTTGAGCAACTGCGAGCTGACGGTACAAATCAGCACCAAGCTCAACCGCAGCCACCTGGCCCACGGCAAGGATGCGTTGATCCTGCCGTGCCTCGGGCGCACGGACATCGACCTGCAAACCGAAGGCGCACAAGCGGTGACGGTAGAAGACTCGTTCAGCATGGTGCATGCCTCTAATGGCCAGTTGGACGCGCTGTCCCGGCAAATGCGCTCGGAACCCGCCATCATCGCGGGTATCGCCGCCGCTACTCTGGGCGACACGCCGGTGGACTGGAATTGGCTGGTGGGCGATTACCGACGCATCCGCGAGTTGATCGCCGAGACCATTCCGGCCTTCAAGGACTTCAACCAGAAGATCCAGCATCCGGGTGGCTTCTACCTGGGCAACAGCGCCGGTGAGCGACGCTGGAACACCGCTTCCGGCCGCGCCAATTTCCGCCCCAATAGCCTGCCCCTCGACCTGATCCACGAACGTACCCGCGCAACAGGACAGTCGCCGGACCTGATCATGCAATCAATGCGTTCCCACGATCAGTACAACACCACCATCTATGGCCTCAATGATCGTTACCGGGGGGTCAAGGGTCAGCGCGATGTGCTGTTCGTCAACGAAGCCGACATCATTCGCCTGGGCTTCAAGCCAGGACAGAAGGCCGATATCGTATCGCTGTGGGACGATGGCGTGGAGCGGCGAGTGAAGGGCTTCACGCTGCTGGCGTTCGACATTCCGGCAGGACAGGCAGCCGCCTATTACCCGGAAGTGAACCCGCTGGTGCCACTGGAAAGCATCGGCGATGGCAGCCATACGCCGACCTCGAAATTCGTCGCGATCCGCCTGGAAGCGGCCAGCGACAATGGCTTGATCCTCAGCAAATCGGCGTAAACATCGCCCACAAAAAAGGCCGCTTTATGGGGAAAGCGGCCTGTCTCAAGTAACCATAGACCTGCGAAAATCCATTAAGTTCCCTCTATAAAACAATAACTTAGCTAATTGTGCACAAGTCGTGTTACTCGTCGGATTCCGATTGTAACGATGCTGTCACAGCCTCAGGATCGCCTCGTCATCCCTTTGAGGCTCCTCTATGAAGTTCTCCTCGATTCTCTTGTTGTCCCTTGGCCTGATCAGTGGCGTCGCGTCAGCTGGAGGCACCACTGAAGCAGGTGTGGGCGGCGCATTGGGCGGGGTTCTCGGCTCAGTCGTCGGTCAGTCGCTGGGCGGCAATACCGGCTCGACCATTGGTGCCGCACTGGGCGGTGCGGGTGGTAGTGCGGTGGGTGCCAACAAACACAGCCGTGGCGAAGCAGCCATCGGCGGCGCGCTCGGCGCGGCAGGCGGCAACGTGGTGGGCCGCAGTGTCGGTGGCAGCACCGGCAGCCTGATCGGCGCCGCTGCCGGTGGTGGTGCCGGTGGTGCACTGGGTAACTACATGGGTAACAAGTACGACGACGAAGACCGTGATGACGGCCGTCGCTACCGCGGTGGTCGTGACGACCGTCGCTACTACCGTGACGGCCACCCGGGCCGCGGTCATGCCTACGGGCATCGCAAGCACAAGCATCGCCACTATCGCGACTGATGAATCAGTGAATTGCCAAACGAAAATCGCAGCCCTCGGGCTGCGATTTTTCGTTACACCAGCCGCTGCAACGCCTCGCGCAACTGGTCAGGAATCGGCACTGGCTGATTCGACGACCGATCGACAAACACGTGAACAAAGCGCCCTGCCGCGCAGGCGTCCTCCTCTCCCGCCTTGAACACCGCCAATTCGTACTGCACCGAACTGTTGCCCAGCTTGCCGACGCGCAAGCCGATCTCGATGCGCTCGGGAAAGGCAATCGAGGCAAAGTAATCGCAGGCCGAACTGACCACGAAGCCGACCACCTCACCGTCATGGATATCCAGGCCACCGACTTCGATCAGGTAGGTGTTCACCGCCGTGTCAAAGAAGCTGTAGTAGGTCACGTTGTTCACATGTCCGTAGACATCGTTGTCGTGCCAACGCGTAATGATCGGTTGGAAGTGTTGGTAGTCGGAGCGTTGCGGCATGCGGTCGGTCATGGAGTTTCCTGGCAATGAATGGGCATCCAGCGATCACCATAGTCAGGCCGCCACGCTTTTTGAAGGGATAACCCTGATGGCCGCCATTCAGCCGCTGGATGCACTGGCCGCCAGATGGCTCTGGGCCCAGGCCCGCACTTCGGCATAGGGATAGTCCTCCAGCGCCGCGAACCCCGGAATTGCCCTGGCCTTGAGCCGGGTAAACAGCGGCACGCTGATTCCGCAGAGGAAGCGCGTCAGTCGCTCCGCGCCAGGCGCCTGGCCGCAGTGGCTTTGGTGCTTGTGGATAAAATCGCCACATAAGGCATCAAAGTTTTTCTCCACAAGCGCCGGCAATTTGGGCGGCGGTGGCAAATGAGCGACCTGCCCCAGGCACACCGAACAATGTCCGCAATGTTCGGGAGCCTTGTCGTCGCCGAAGTAGTGCGCCAGGCGCTGGCCGAGGCAGCGCTCGGTCGCGAACAGATCGAGCATCGCGTGGATGCGGGCAATTTCCGTGCATTCGTGTCGGGTGAAGTAGGCAAACAACTCCAGACTCACTGCTCGCGCATCGAAGTCACCCTGCAGCAGGCTGTAGACCTCGGTCATCTGTTTGCTTTCCAGTTCTACCCACCCCTTTTCCTGGAAGTAATCCAGAGCCTTGACCACCCGGCTGCGCTCCGCCTGATGCTGCAAATACAGCGCGTCGAAATTCACCGTGGCCCAGGTTCGCTTACGATCGGAAGTCTGGATGATGGCCCGGACAAATTCCCGGCGCTCGCCCTCGAACCGCGCGAGCAAATCCTCCGGCTCCAGCAGGTATTTGAACCGGTACTCGGCAAAGTAGGCATAACGCGGCGCAATCAAGCGCTTCAATTCAAGCTGCACCAGCAAGGTCTTGAGCGGCAACTGACGGATATTGCTGTGATCGGCCAGCGGCCCCAGCAAAAATTCCCACTGTGCGTCCGGCGCGGCCGCCAGTAACTCATCCAGCACATGGCGGATGCCATCCAGTTCCGGTGTGTCGCCATACACAAAGTTTTCCAGGACATTCAGGCTGTCGCGATTGGCCAGCACCAGGCAATCGGAGGGGAGTCCGTCACGTCCGGCGCGGCCGATTTCCTGGCTGTAGTTTTCGATCGATTTCGGCAGGTCGAAATGCACCACGTTACGGATATCGCTCTTGTCGATCCCCATGCCGAAGGCGATGGTGGCGACGATGCAATTGGACTCCCCGGCCATGAATCGACGCTGGATCGCCTCGCGCTGCTCGTGGGGCAATCCAGCGTGATAAGCCTGCGCCTCGAGCCCGTTGCGGGTCAGGTGCTCGGCAATCTGCTCGGCGGTTTTCTGCAAGGTGACATAGACGATGCTCGGTTGCCCGGCACGCGGGCTCATCCACTCCAACAGACGGCGACGCTTGTCCTGGCCGCGCACGGGTTCAACCAGCAAGTTGAGGTTGGGTCGGTAGAAACCGGTGGTCACCACATCGCCAGCGTCAATGGCGAATTTTTCCTGCATGTCGGCAATCACCTGCGGCGTGGCGGTGGCGGTCAACAGCAAGGTCTGAGGAATGTTGAACTGGCGCTGGTAGTCCGGCAGCTTCAGGTAATCCGGACGAAAATTATGCCCCCATTCTGAGATGCAGTGCGCCTCGTCCACCACCAGCAAAGAAATAGGTACTTGCTGAAGGAAGTGCCGGAAGCGCTCGTTCTTCAGGCGCTCCACGGAAATCATCAGGATCTTCAGCTCACCGCTGCGCGCCCGTGCCATCACCTCATTGGCGTCGTCACGGCTCTGCGCCGAATCGATACTGCCGGCGGTAATCCCGTGGCGCTGCAGAAACGCCAGTTGATCCTGCATCAACGCCAGCAACGGCGAGACCACCAGCGTCAGATGCGGCAACAGCAGAGCCGACAATTGATAACACAAGGATTTGCCAGAGCCGGTGGGGAAAATCGCCGCCGCCGAACGCCCGGCCAGAACTGCACTGATCGCTGCCTCCTGGCCGGGACGAAACTGTGGATAACCAAAGACCTGTTGGAGGGTGTGGTGCATATGCGGTCACTCCGTTGACGGCTGCGGTGTCGAAAGCCTAGCGGGCGAACGCAACACGTCGAGAAAAGCTCGGGGTCAAAAAGATTCCGGATGATACAGGGAGAAAGTCCCACCGCCCGCGTTGCATGGGCCTTGAATAATCTGGCACATCACCAAGAAATGCCTGACTCAACCTGACTGGATTAGCGCAGCGTATTGCGCACAGTAACCCACATGAACGTGGGAAACCCGAGTGGTTGCCGCCCGACAAAAAAACACATTGAAAGTCCTGTAGGCCAAGATCTGAATAGCCCGTAAATCCCCTACAGGAGCCGTCCACATACACCGTATTGCCGCGCTCCGGCGCCACTCCCTATAGTTGGCGAACGCTTCCCGGAACCCTGCACATGACAAGCCTGACGCCTCCCAACGAGCGCTATAAGCCCCTGACAGCAAACGCGGGCGATGCCCCGGTACTCGTCATCGATACCCAGGCCAACAGCCTAGATTTGCTTGAGGCCGCCCAGCAACGCGTCCGCGCCGCCAGCGAGCTATTGGAAACCCTCTACTGCCTGTGCTTCAACCAGGCTGACGGCAAGGACCTGGCACATGTCGTCAGTGCGTTATACCTGCTGACCCAGGATGGCAGCGACTTGCTGGATGTAGTTCAGCAGCAACTATCAACACCCTGAAAACAGTCATAACCAGACGAAAAACTGACCGTGCCAGACTCGATCATTTCCGCAAGAATGATTCACTCTACTCAATGTCGGACCAAAGGAAGCTTTCAGTGGCCACGCTGGACCCGTTCATCACCCGCCGCCGAGCGCTGCGCAGCAACCTGGGCGACACCCCGATTCTGCTGATCGACACCGAAGCCGATCCACAGGACATCCTGGAGGTCGCTCTGCAACGCATCCGCGCTGCCAGCGACCTGCTCGACGCCCTGCACCGCCAATCCTTCAGCCACGCAGACATCAAGGACATCTCCCATCTCACCCGTGCCCTGCGCCTGCTGACGCTGGACGGCCGCGACCTGTTGCAAGTCGCCCAGCAGCGCTTGCTCGACTGGCAGGCCTCGAGCTGACGACCAGGCTTTGCACCCGGCCTCACCACGCTCTACCATCCAGCCTTACCCCGGACGGATAGCACCATGAATCTCGCTCCCCACTTCCCCGACGACCGCCCCATGCACCTGCTCATGCAGCTGCTGCACGAAGAGCTCGGCCTGCCCGAACGCAAAACCATCAGCCTCGGCACCTGCGTCAATTTCGACCTTGGCTGTGACGGCGCCGACGCCCGGCAGTTGATGGAAGCCCTGGAAGAACAGTTCGATGTCGATCTGAATGACTTCGACAGCCATCGCTACTTCCACCCCGAAGGCCAGGACCTGTCGCTCAAACGCCGCGCCAAGGGTCGTGGCGAAAAGCTGCCGATGACCATTGGCATGCTTTATCAACTGATCAAGACCCAGCACTGGGATACCGCAGAACTGGAGCGCCTGTAATGATGCAGGCGAAAAAAAACCGCCTCGAAAGGCGGTTTTTTCAGTGCATCAGACTAACGCTTACAACTGCGGACCCGCAGCCTTGATCGCGTCGCTCACGTCGAACTTCTTGAAGTTCTCGATGAACAGGCCAGCCAGTGCTTTGGCGGCTTCGTCGTAGGCAGCTTTGTCAGCCCAGGTGGTGCGCGGGTTCAGCAGCTCGGTCTCAACACCCGGCACGGCTTTTGGCACGTCGAGGTTGATGGTGCCCAGGTGCTCGGTCTCTGCACCGACCAGTGCGCCGCTCTGGATCGCTGCAATCACTGCACGGGTAGTCGGGATGCTGAAACGCTTGCCCGAACCATAGCCGCCACCGGTCCAGCCAGTGTTGACCAGGTAGACCTTGGAGTTGAAACCGCGGATGCGCTTGATCAGCAGTTCAGCGTATTCACCAGCCGGACGCGGGAAGAACGGAGCGCCGAAGCAGGTGGAGAAGGTCGACTTGATGCCGCTGCCCGAACCCATTTCAGTCGAGCCCACCAGAGCGGTGTAGCCGGACAGGAAGTGGTAGGCCGCTTGTTCTTCGTTGAGGATCGACACGGGCGGCAGGACGCCGGTCAGGTCGCAAGTCAGGAAGATCACCGCGTTCGGCTCGCCACCCAGGTTCGCTTCCGAACGCTTGGCAACGTGCTCCAGCGGGTACGCCGCACGGCTGTTCTGGGTCAGGCTGACATCGTTGTAGTCGGCGTGCTTGGCATCATCGATAACGACGTTTTCCAGGACCGCACCGTGCTTGATGGCTTTCCAGATGACCGGCTCGTTCTTCTCGGACAAGTCGATGCACTTGGCGTAGCAGCCGCCTTCGATGTTGAAGACAACGCCTTCGCCCCAACCGTGCTCGTCGTCACCGATCAGGTAACGGCTTTCGTCAGCCGACAGGGTGGTCTTGCCAGTGCCGGACAGACCGAAGAACAGGGTCACGTCACCCTCTTCACCGATGTTGGCGGCGCAGTGCATTGGCAGTACGTCGGCAGCCGGCAGCAGGAAGTTCTGCACCGAGAACATGGCTTTCTTCATTTCACCGGCGTAGCGCATGCCGGCAATCAGCACTTTCTTCTGCGCGAAGTTGAGGATCACGCAGCCGTCGGAGTTAGTACCGTCACGCTCTGGCACGCACTCGAAGTTGGCAACGTTGAGGATTTGCCACTCTTCACGGCCAGCCGGGTTGTACTGGGCCGGGTTGATGAACAGGCAACGACCGAACAGATTCTGCCAGGCAGTCTGGGTGGTCATCTTCACGGCCAGGTAGTGGTCCGCTGCCGCACCTACATGCACATGGGAAACGAAATGCTCTTGAGCGTTGTTGAACGCTTCAACGCGGTCCCACAGGGCATCGAACTTGTCGGCCGGGAACTTGCGGTTGATTGGGCCCCAAGCGATGGCATCCTGAGTGCTTGGCTCTTCAACGATGAAACGGTCAACTGGCGAACGGCCGGTACGGTGACCGGTGCGAACTACCAGTGCGCCAGTATCGGCAAGCTCGCCTTCACCACGATTGAGGGCTTCTTTAACCAGATCATCAACACTCAGATCGGTGTACACGGCGTTATTGGCTTGCGTCATGAGGTTCCCCGTCGGCCATTGGCCGAGTGCTCCGAACGTTTTGTAGTAGAAAGTCCTGCACTACTACCGTGAAAAAAGTGGGCCGGATTATGCCAGAAAAGCCTGAAAAGAGTAGAGTCCTCCCGTCAGTACGGCGCAAATCCGGCGCAAAGCAGTGAATTCACCTGTGCTGAAGCGTTTTAGTGCCGAGTATCCGATGGCGTATCCACGCCCGCTCCGGAGAACAATTGAGCGATATCGGCCGAATCGAACAGGTAGCGCTGGTTGCAGAACTGGCAATCGATCTCGATGTTGCCACCATGTTCGACGACCAATGCCTGAGCATCTTCCTGCCCCAGGCTGACCAATGCATTGCCCGAACGCTGACGCGAACAGCTGCAATGGAAACGCAACTTCTGCACATCGAACAGGCGTACCTGCTCTTCGTGATACAGGCGATGCAGAACGGTTTCGTTGTCCAGGCTCAACAGCTCGTCTGCCTTCAGCGTGCCGCCCAGGGCCGTCAGATGCTGCCAACTGGCGGCGCGATCTTCTTCATCCTTCAGGCGATCGGCCGGCAGTTGCTGCAGCAGCATGCCGCGGGCGCGACGGCCGTCGGCGCACAGCTGAATGCGCGTGCCAATCTGCTGGGACATGACGAAGTAGTTGGTGAAGCAATCGGACAGGGTTTCACCATCCAGATCGACGACGCCCTGGTAGCGTTGGCCGTGTTGCGGGTCGACGGTCAAGGTCAACGAGCCTTCCGGCATCATGTCGGCGAGTGTCGCGCCTGCAGCAATCTTCGCTTCGTCATAGCGCGCCAGACCACGGATTTCACGCTCGCTGGAACACTCGATCATCAGCAGCGGAATCGGCCCTTCGGAACGCGCCTGGAGAATCAGCAGGCCATCGAACTTGAGGGTGCCGACCAGCAACGCAGCAGCCGCCATCAGTTCGCCGAGCAACTGCGCAACCGGCTCCGGGTAGGGGTGTTTGGCGAGGACTTCGGCGTAGCTACGCTCCAACGCAACGAGCTCGCCGCGGGTGTCGCTGTCATCGAAGATGAAGCGTTGGGTGAAGTCGGTATCCGGTAGATCAGTCATAGGTCTAGGTATCTGAAGTAATGACAAAATATGTCCAAGGGCTGAAAATCACGGCATCGCACTATTTTGGTGCGTGATTTTTTGCCATGGGAGGCATTTTATGAACAATCCGAGTCTGTTCCAAGCAAGGTGGAACCTCGGCCGATTGACGCTGTGTAATTTGATCCCGCTCGCTTTACTGAGTTTCTGGTTATGGCCTGCGGGACAAATGCTGTGTGTAATTTTCGACGAATGGCTTTTTCATCTGCTCAACGATCCGCTGGCGACCAGTGCCAGCTGGCTGCATATCTGGGCAATCGCCAGTCTGCGCCCCTTCGACGCAATAGTCGGCGTCATCCTCCTGGCGCTGCTGATACGCGGCAACTGGGTGTTCAAAGCCAGTGATGTGCGCCGGGCTTTCTTCGGTTTCTTCGCCATCCTGCTGTTGATGCTGGTGATCCGCACGCTGTTCTCCAAAGTCGCCGCCCACCTGGGCTGGCAGCATCAGAGCCCGTCGATGGTGATCGCCGGCGCTGTACAAATGAGCGACTACTTCCCGGGCCTGGAAAAAACCTGGGAGCTCAAGGACCGCTCCAGTCAGAGCTTCCCTGGCGATCATGCGTCCGTACTGATTATCTGGGCCCTGTTCATGGGCCTGTTCAGCCGCACCCTCGGGCAACGGCTGGTGATCTGGGGCCTGGCCGTCGTGTTCATGCTGCCGCGCCTGGTGGCGGGGGCACACTGGGGCCAGGACGACTACATCGGCGGCTTGTTGCTGGCGGTCTGGGCCCTGGGTTGGGGCTACTACACCCCATTCGCCGCCAAGGCGTCGGAACTGTTAATGCGGCTGACGGCACCACTTTTCAAGTTGCTGGGCGCATTACCGGTGATTTCCCGGATGAGCGTGGTGCGTAGCGCCTGACCACAGCCTTACGCCAGGATCGCATCGACAGGTCGCGATCCTGGCTGTTCAGTCCTGGGTGCTGCCCTGGAATTTGAACAGGTCACGACGTTGTTTCTTGCTTGGCTTGCCATCGGTGCTGACGCCCAGGGCTCCCGCCTTGCGCAAAGCTGCGGCGTTCTCGCGCTTGGCGATGCTGGCCTCAGTCTCGCGGTACAGGGTCTGTGCCTCCGGAGCGCCACGGCGAACAATCGAGAGGGCCTGTACGACCACCGTGCGCTCGTCGAAACCGGCGCGAATCTGAAATTCGTCACCGACTCGCGGCTCCTTGCCCGGCTTGCAGCGCTCACCCCGACAATGCACTTTGCCACTCTCGATGGCCGCCTTGGCCAGCGCGCGGGTTTTGTAGAATCGCGCCGCCCACAACCATTTATCGAGACGGACTTTGTCGTCCTCTTCGGTTTTTTGTGCCATGGGATTTCCTCATTCTGAAATATTTCTGAACTGTACTACCGTTTCTGGCGTGCCATGATTTTCACCGGCTCAGCATACAATGCGCGACCTCCTCGGACTGCGTTCGAGGGCCGGCAATCCGGGCTGTAGATATCTGTCGCCTTTTAACCACTATTCTGCGTGAATACCGCTCATTCGTCCGCATTGCGCGGCGAGCGGGTCTCTCACCGGCTGAGCACATTTGAAGACATTTGACCATTTGACCGTTGTTGGTCTGCGCGAGTGGGTGGCCCTTCCCGACCTGGGAGTCGCCGGCCTGCGAGCGAAAATCGACACCGGCGCCAGTACCTCCAGCCTGCACGCCACGGAGATCGAACCCTTCGAACGCGACGGCGAAAAATGGGTGCGCTTTACCGCGCATCTGGGCACCGTGGTGCAACTGCGGCACCGCCGCTGCGAAGCACCGCTGGTGACCCGCAAGACCATCAAAAGCTCCAACGGCCAGGCCCAGGTTCGCTACGTGATCAGCACCACCCTGGCGCTCGGCGATCGAGTATGGCGAGTCGAGTTCACCCTCGCCTGCCGCAAGTCCATGCGTTATCGCTTGCTACTCGGCTCCAAGGCACTGATCGACGGCCATCTGGTCGTCAATCCCGGCATCAAGTACGTTCAAGACAAGCCGGTGTTCCCGGTGTCCAATCTTTCCCCCACAGGTGTTGCATGAAGATCGCTGTGCTTTCGCGGAACCCGCGTCTGTATTCCACTCGTCGTTTGGTTGAAGCCGGGACCGAGCGCGGGCATGAGATGGTGGTGATCGACACCCTGCGCGCCTATATGAACATCGCCAGCCACAAGCCGCAGATCCACTATCGGGGCAAACCCCTGGAAGGCTTCGACGCAGTGATTCCACGGATCGGCGCATCGGTGACGTTTTATGGCTGCGCGGTTTTGCGCCAGTTCGAAATGATGGGGGTGTTCCCGCTCAACGAATCAGTGGCGATTGCCCGCTCGCGAGACAAATTGCGCTCACTGCAATTGCTCTCACGCCGTGGCATTGGCTTGCCGGTGACCGGCTTTGCCCACTCCCCGGACGACATTCCCGACCTGATCGATATGGTCAACGGCGCGCCACTGGTGATCAAGGTCCTGGAAGGCACCCAGGGCATTGGCGTGGTGTTGTGCGAAACGGCGACTGCGGCGGAGTCGGTGATCGAGGCGTTCATGGGCCTCAAGCAGAACATCATGGTCCAGGAGTACATCAAGGAAGCGGGGGGCGCCGACATTCGCTGCTTCGTGGTCGGCGACAAGGTCATCGCCGCGATGAAACGCCAGGCCAAACCCGGCGAATTCCGCTCCAACCTGCACCGTGGCGGTAGCGCCAGTCTGATCAAGATCACCCCGGAAGAACGCATGACCGCATTGCGTGCCGCCAAGGTGATGGGCCTGTCAGTGGCCGGTGTGGATATCCTGCGCTCCAATCACGGCCCCCTGGTCATGGAGGTCAATTCGTCTCCCGGCCTGGAAGGCATCGAAACCACCACTGGCAAGGATGTGGCGGGAATCATCATTCAGCACCTGGAGAAAAACGGCGGGCCGAACATGACCAGAACAAAAGGAAAAGGATAAGAGCAGCTGTGAGCTTTTAGCTGCAAGCAAGGGCCGTACGCGTCGCTCATTCCAGGCGCGGACTGCCTTTGCTCCTGACTTGCAGCTTGTCGCTTGAAACTCACCTCTGCTTTTAAACCGCATCCCTGGGCAACATCAGCCCCAGCGGCAATCGCACCCGCGCTTCGAGGCCGCCACCGGAGCGGTTGCGCAGTTCGACATTGCCGCCATGCATCGCCGCAATACGCTTGACGATGGCCAGGCCCAGCCCGGTACCTTTGCCGCCCCGGGCGCGGTCGCCACGGGTGAACGGGTTGAAGATCGCCTCCAGCTCCGACGGATCGATGCCCGCCCCACGGTCCAGCACGCTCAGCACTACGTAAGGCGCGCTGACGTCGCCCGAGACGTAGGCCGCTACCTCCACACCGCTACCGGCATGGTTCAAGGCGTTGCCAATCAGATTGTTGAGCAGGCGTTTCATCGATACCCGGCGCAGCGGAAATGGCTGGATCGGCTCCAGACGCAGACGTACGCGCTCTTCGTTCTGGTTGTAGGGCGCCGCCACCTCGCGTACCAGGTCACTGAGGTCGACCTCCTCCACCGACTCGTCACGACCGTCACGGATAAACGCGAGGAACTGGTCGAGGATCGCGTCCATGTCCTCGATATCGCGCACCATATCGTCCGTCAGATCGCTGCGGTTACCCATCAACTCCAGCGACAGGCGCAAGCGAGTAAGCGGCGTGCGCAGGTCATGGGAGACCCCCGCCAGCATCAACTCGCGTTCACGCCCGGCCTGCTCGACATCCTCAGCCATCTGGTTAAAGGCGCGATACACCTCGGCCATCTCGCTAGGCGTATCACTGATCGGTAGGCGCACACTGCGCCCCTGGCCCAGTTGCCTGGCCGCATTCACCAGGCGTTTGAGTGGCTGGTTGAGCTGGCTGACGAAAATCCACGCCGAAGCGGTGGATAACAAACCAATGGCCAGGAACCAGCCCAGCACGCTCCAGATTTTCTGCCCGCGCAGCGGATGCGGATACAGCGGCACCTTCAGCCAGCCGTCCCCGAGGCTCGGCGCCCGCACCCAGAGGGCGGGAGGCGCGTGCATGCGCAAGCGCACTTCGGTGTCGCCACCCAGTTCGGCCTGCATCTGCCGCTGATAGATCTCGCTGTATGGCCAGTGCTGCTCGCCTTCGGGCACGCCTGCGCCAACCACGCGGATCAATCCGGCGGCGTCGGCAATTTTGGTTCGGTTGTCTTCATCGGCTGCCCAGTAGGCACGCAGGGTCAGCGCGACGCCGTGGCTGTATTGACGGTCCACCAGCACGTCCTCGTTCATCAACAGATAAACCAGGGTCAGCGCCTTGGAAAACAGCACGACGATCAGCACCAGCCAGAGGGTGCGGGAGAAGAAACTCTGGGGAAACCACACGGGGGTTTTCATGGGAGGCAGCTACACATTTTGCATGAGCGAGAGAGCCTCGCAGAATTGCGGACCGCGAATCAACCGGATAACGCATTATCCGGCGGACCCGCTCCTACAAATCGCCCATCACTTGGTCGCGGTACCGTCCGGAACGAACACGTAACCCACGCCCCAGACTGTCTGGATGTAGCGTGGTTTCGATGGATCAGGCTCGATCATCCGGCGCAGGCGGGAGATCTGCACGTCGATGGAGCGCTCCAGGGCGTCCCACTCACGGCCACGGGCCAGGTTCATCAACTTGTCGCGGGTCAGCGGCTGGCGAGCGTTCATCACCAGCGCCTTGAGCACGGCGAATTCGCCGGTGGTGAGCATGTGCACTTCATCGCCGCGCTTGAGCTCGCGAGTCGCCAGGGACAGCTCGTAATCACCGAAGGTAACGCTCTCGTCCTCGCTACCCGGTGCGCCCGGCACGGGAGCCGATTGGCGACGCAGGACGGCCTTGACGCGCGCCACCAGTTCGTCCGGGTTGAATGGCTTGGGCAGGTAATCGTCGGCGCCCAGTTCCAGGCCCTTGATACGGTTCAGCTCATCGTTGCCCTTGGCGGTCAACATGATGATCGGGATCTGGTTGTTCTCCCTACGCAGGCGGCCGCAGGCCGTGAGGCCATCTTCGCCCGGCATCATTACGTCGAGAACAACCAGGTTGAACACTTCACGTGCCAGCAGGCGGTTCATCTGTTCGGTGTTGGGCACCGTGCGGGCGCGATAACCCTTGCCGACGAGAAAACGCTCCAGCAGGCTGCTCAGCCCCGGATCGTCGTCAACAATAAGAATTTTTTCGCCTTCAGCAGTTTGTGCAGTGCTGCTCATTGGATGCTCCTTTGATCTCGGCGCGCATTATGGCGTAGCTGCCGTTATACGTACCGTGTGCATTGTTAGCAGATTTTTCCTCTACCGCCACTCTGACAGGCATTGTGCCTACAGGTCGGGATGCCCCCCGAAGCGCGGAACGCTGGTTATAATGCGCGGCGTTTTGTGTCAGGCAACGTCAGATCGTTGCTGCCCCTGGCGACTTTTTATTTTTCATCGCCGGGCAGTAATTGTTCGATTTCACGGGTCAATGGGCTGCCTTTGATCCAGGTAGCGGCGCAGGCCAGGCCGCTCAACCAGACTCGCCGGGCCTTGATCCCTGTGCCCGCGAGCCTGCTTTCACAATTTGTCAGGTGGTTTTATGGACAGCATCAACAGCCGCATCGCCGAGGAACTCGGTGTCCGCCCACAACAGGTCGAAGCGGCCGTCGCGCTACTCGATGAAGGCTCCACGGTGCCCTTCATCGCCCGCTACCGGAAAGAAGTGACCGGCAGCCTCGACGATACGCAACTGCGTCATCTGGAAGAGCGCCTGCGCTACCTGCGAGAACTCGACGAACGGCGCATCAGCATCCTGGCCAGCATCCAGGAGCAGGGCAAACTGACCCCGCAACTGGAACGGGACATCAAGCTCGCCGACACCAAGACCCGTCTTGAAGACTTGTACCTGCCATACAAGCAAAAGCGTCGCACCAAGGGCCAGATCGCCCTGGAAGCCGGCCTCGGCGAGCTGGCCGACGGTCTGTTCAACGACCCGAGCCTGACCCCGGATGTCGAAGCGGCGCGCTTCGTCGATGCCGAAAAAGGTGTCGCCGACGTCAAGGCTGCCCTTGAAGGCGCCAAGTACATCCTCATGGAGCGCTTCGCCGAAGACGCCAGCCTGCTCGACAAACTGCGCAGCTACCTGAAGCAGGAAGCCACCCTCAGCGCCCGCGTCATTGCCGGCAAGGAAGAGGAAGGCGCCAAGTTCCGCGATTACTTCGAACACGATGAACCGCTGAAAAGCATGCCGTCGCACCGCGCGCTGGCGATTTTCCGTGGGCGCAACGAAGGCATCCTCAGTTCGGCGCTGAAAGTCGGCGATGAACTGCCAGGCACCATGCACCCATGCGAAGGCATGATCGGCCAGCAGTTCGGCATCTCCAACCAGAATCGCCCGGCGGACAAATGGCTGTCGGAAGTGGTGCGCTGGACCTGGAAGGTCAAGCTCTACACCCACCTGGAAACCGATCTGCTGGGCGAACTGCGCGATGGCGCCGAAGCCGAGGCGATCAACGTCTTCGCCCACAACCTGCATGACCTGCTGCTGGCGGCTCCGGCCGGTCCACGCGCCACCCTGGGCCTCGACCCGGGCCTGCGTACCGGCTGCAAGGTCGCGGTGGTCGACGCCACCGGCAAGCTGCTCGACCACGCCACGGTCTACCCGCACGTGCCGCACAACAAGTGGGACCAGACCATCGCCGTGCTCGCGGCCCTGTGCGCCAAGCACTCCGTCGACCTGATCGCCATCGGCAACGGCACCGCCAGCCGGGAAACCGACAAGCTGGCCGCCGACCTGATCAAGAAATACCCGGCGATGAAAATGACCAAAGTCATGGTCTCCGAGGCCGGTGCTTCGGTGTATTCGGCGTCCGAGTTGGCGTCCAAGGAGTTCCCCGACCTCGACGTGTCGATCCGTGGCGCGGTGTCGATTGCCCGTCGCTTGCAGGATCCACTGGCCGAGCTGGTGAAAATCGATCCGAAATCCATTGGTGTTGGCCAGTACCAGCATGACGTGTCGCAGCTGAAACTGGCGCGCGGCCTGGATGCAGTCGTCGAAGACTGCGTGAACGCCGTCGGCGTCGACGTCAACACTGCGTCCGTGGCGCTGCTGGCACGCATCTCCGGGCTCAACGCGACCCTGGCGCAGAATATCGTCAGTCACCGTGACGAACATGGCGCGTTCAAAACCCGTGCAGCGCTGAAAAAAGTCGCACGCCTGGGTGAAAAAACCTTCGAACAGGCCGCCGGCTTCCTGCGCGTGATGAATGGCGACAATCCGCTGGACTCGTCCGCGGTTCACCCGGAAGCCTACCCGCTGGTGCAGCGCATTGCCGCCGAGACCGATCGCGACATTCGCTCGCTGATCGGCGACAGCGGTTTCCTCAAGCGCCTGGACCCGAAAAAGTACACCGACGAAACCTTCGGCTTGCCGACGGTCACCGACATTCTGCAAGAGCTGGATAAACCCGGCCGCGATCCGCGCCCCGAGTTCAAGACCGCCGAGTTCCAGGAAGGCGTCGAAGACCTCAAGGACCTGCAACCGGGGATGATTCTGGAAGGTGTGGTAACCAACGTGACGGCCTTTGGTGCCTTCGTCGATATCGGCGTGCATCAGGACGGTTTGGTACATATCTCCGCGCTATCCGAGAAGTTCATCAAGGACCCGCGTGAAGCGGTGAAGGCCGGCGACGTGGTCAAGGTCAAGGTCATGGAAGTCGACATCCCACGCAAACGCGTGGGTCTGTCGATGCGCATGAGCGACACCCCGGGCGAGAAGGTCGACGGTGCCCGTGGTGCCCGTCCTGGCTCGGCGCCCCGTCAATCGCAGGGCAACGCGCCACGCAAGGAAACCACGGCGGCAGCACCGAGCAACAACGCGATGGCTTCGCTGTTCGCCAACGCCAAACAGTTGAAGAAGCGCTGATGGAAGTCCCTGCCGGGTACACCGAAAGCGCCTTTTTCAAGTTGCTGGGTTGCCGCTTGCACAGCCTCGAAACCGGGGTTGCACAAGTGGCCCTGGAGTGGGTGCCGGAGCTGCGCAACCGTGCCGGGAAACTGCACGGCGGTGCCCTGTTCAGCCTGGTGGACATTGCCATGGGGCTGGCCTGTTCCAGTTCCCATGGTTTTGACCAGCAGAGCGCGACCATCGAGTGCAAGATCAACTACATCCGCGCCGTCGCCGACGGCGAGGTGCTGTGCACGGCCCGGGTAATTCACCCCGGCCGGCGCACGCTGGTGGTCGAGGCCGATGTGACCCAGGGCGACAAATTGGTCGCAAAAGCACAAGGCACGTTCGCTGTCCTGTAGCTAGCCGTCATCAATTTGGGTTAATTTCGGTGCTGTGACCGCAGCACCGGGATTTTCTGTGGGAGCGAGCCTGCTCGCTCCCACAATGGTTTTGATGAGTCGAAAAACAAGGCGAAAACGCCAGTTTCTACTTCACCCTTGTAGACCGTCCGGCCCACCCCCATATTGGGGCGACTGACGCGTGAAGGAATCCAACTTGAGCGAACTTCTCAACCGCCGCCTGGCTCTGCTCGGCGAGCGCGCCCACCTCTCTCTGCTCGAGCAGTGTCTTCACGGAATTGAACGTGAATGCCTGCGCGTGACCGAGGAAGGTCGCCTGGCGCAAACGCCGCACCCTGAAAGTCTGGGTTCCGCGCTGACCAACGAACAGATCACCACCGACTATTCCGAGTCGCTGCTGGAGTTCATCACGCCCGCCCTGCCCGACCCGGCCGACACCCTGGCGAGCCTGGACAGCATTCATCGCTTTGCCTACAGCAAACTCGGCAACGAGTACCTGTGGAGTCCATCGATGCCGTGCCCGTTGCCGGCCGAGGAAGACATCCCGATCGCCTACTACGGCACCTCCAATATCGGGCAGCTCAAGTACGTGTACCGCAAGGGCCTGGCCCTGCGCTACGGCAAGACCATGCAGTGCATTGCCGGGATTCACTACAACTTCTCGCTGCCGGAAAAGCTCTGGCCCCTGCTCAAGCAGGAAGAAGGTTTCGTTGGCAGCGACCGCGATTATCAGTCGGTCGCCTACATTGCCCTGATCCGCAACTTCCGCCGCTACAGCTGGCTGCTGATGTACCTGTTCGGCGCCTCGCCGGCACTCGACGCCGGTTTCCTGCGCGGTCGTGCGCATCAGTTGGAGCAACTGGACGCCGACACCCTGTACCTGCCCTACGCCACCAGCCTGCGCATGAGCGACCTGGGTTACCAGAGCAACGCCCAGGCCGGCCTGACGCCGTGCTACAACGACCTGAACAGCTACACCGACAGCCTGCGCAAGGCCGTCGCCACGCCGTACCCGCCCTACGTCGAAGTCGGCACGCACAAGGACGGTGAGTGGGTGCAACTCAACACCAACATCCTGCAGATCGAAAACGAGTACTACTCCAACATCCGCCCGAAACGCGTGACCTACACCGGCGAGCGGCCGATCCAGGCGCTGATGGCCCGGGGCATTCAGTACGTCGAAGTGCGCCTGCTGGACATCAACCCGTTCCTGCCGCTGGGCATCGACCTGCCGCAAGCGCGCTTCCTCGACGCCTTCCTGCTGTATTGCGCGTTGAACGACAGCCCGCTGCTGACCGGCGACACCTGCAGTAACGCCACCTCGAACTTCCTCAGCGTGGTCAAGGAAGGCCGCCGTCCGGGCCTGCAATTGCAGCGTGACGGTCAGTCAGTGGACCTCAAGGACTGGGCCAGCGAGCTATTGGAAAACATCGCACCGCTGGCGGCTTTACTGGACCAGAGCCATGGCGGCGACGCCCACAGTCAGGCCCTCGATGCACAGTTGGCGAAGGTTCGCGATTCGTCGTTGACCCCGTCTGCCCAGGTGCTGGCGGCGATGAAGCAGCACCAGCAGAGCTTCGCCCAATTCTCCCTGCACCAGAGCGAGGCCCACGCCGAGTTCTTCCGCAGCGAGCCGTTGCCGGCTGAGGAGCAGGCCAAGTTCGAAGAACTGGCGCGCACTTCACTGCAACAGCAAAGCGAGCTGGAACAGAACGAAGTCGGTGACTTCGATGTGTTTGTCGGTTCGTACCAGGCGAGCATCCTGGCGATCAGCAACTAGCGGTTGAAGGTCCTGCGGACCTTTATCGCGGGAGACCGCTCCCACAGGCTTACAGTGGACCTGTGGGAGCGGTCTCGCGCTTGCGGTTGCCCGCGAAGACAGCACAGCGGACCTTCCTGAAAAACTTCCTCACATAAGCTAATTCGAAAAGGTTATTTATTTTCGGATTCTTAGATCATTTAGTCTCATTACTCGCCGAAACCCCGGCCGCCTGATGAGACCTCGATCATGAAACGACACTTCCCCCTACGCCTCCTGGCGGCCGCGTCCCTGGCGGCTGCAAGCTTCTTCGTTCAAGCGGCAGACTTCACCGTCGCCTACCAGACCACCGTTGATCCGGCCAAAGTGGCCCAGGCCGACGGCAGCTATGAAAAAGCCACCCATGCCAAGATTGACTGGCGCAAATTCGACAACGGTGCTGACGTGATCACTGCCATCGCCTCGGGCGATGTGCAGATCGGTTACCTCGGTTCCAGCCCGCTGACCGCCGCCATTACCCGCAAAGTACCGGTGCAGACCTTCCTCATTGCCACCCAGATCGGCGCCGCTGAAGCGCTGGTTGCTCGTGACGGTGCCGGGATCAACACCCCGCAAGACCTGATCGGCAAGAAAATCGCCGTGCCCTTTGTCTCCACCGGTCACTACAGCCTGCTGGCCGCGCTCAAGCATTGGAACATCGACCCGTCGAAAGTCACCGTGCTCAATCTCGCCCCTCCTGCAATCATCGCTGCGTGGAAACGCGGTGACATCGACGCCACTTACGTCTGGGACCCAGCGCTGGGCGTCGCCAAGGAAAACGGCAAGGTGCTGATCACTTCCGGTGAACTGGCCAAATTCGGCGCGCCGACCTTCGATGCCTGGATCGTGCGCAAAGACTTCGCAGAGAAACACCCGGAGATCGTCAGCGCTTTCGCCAAGGTCACCCTCGATGCCTACGCCGATTACCGCAAAGACCCACAAGCCTGGCTGACCAATCAAGGCAACGTCGACAAGCTGGTGAAACTTTCCGGCGCCAAGGCCAGCGATATCCCGCTGCTGTTGCAGGGCAACGTCTACCCGTTGGCCGCTGACCAGGTCATCAGCCTCGGCGCGCCGACCACCAAAGCCATCACCGACACCGCCGCATTCCTCAAGGAACAAGGCAAGGTCGAGGCCGTCCTGCCGGACTACGCGCCGTACGTCAGCGCCAAGTTCATCCCCAACTGATCGGAGCACCCTGCGATGGCCTTGCTACAACTGGAGCGCATCAGCGCACAGTACCCAGGTAACCCGGAACCGGTACTGGCGGATATTTCCCTGACCCTGGGGCCTCAGCAACTGCTGGTCGCCCTCGGCCCATCCGGAAGTGGCAAGACCTCGCTGTTGAACCTGATCGCCGGCTTCGTCGAACCCAGCGCCGGGCGGATCACTCTGGATGAGGTACAGGTCAAAGGCCCGAGCGCCGAACGCGGCGTCGTGTTTCAGGACGACGCCTTACTGCCCTGGCAGGATGTTCTGGCCAACGTTGCTTTCGGTCTGGAACTGGCCGGAATACCCCGTGCGCAACGTGAGGCCCGCGCCCGGGAAATGCTCGCCCTGGTCGACCTCGCCGGCTATGACAGTCGGCGTATCTGGCAGCTTTCCGGCGGGCAGAAACAGCGCGTCGGCCTGGCGCGCGCCCTGGCCGCCGATCCACGTGTGTTGCTGATGGACGAACCTTTCGGCGCTCTCGACGCTTTCACCCGCGAACAGATGCAGGAGTTGCTCCTGCAAGTCTGGCGGCGCACTTGCAAGCCAGTGTTTTTGATTACCCACGACATCGAAGAAGCGGTGTTCCTCGCCACTGACCTGATTCTGCTGGCGCCCAATCCTGGACAGATCGTCGAACGGCTGCAACTGGATTTCGGCCAGCGCTATGCCGCCGGCGAATCGGCCCGCGCGATCAAATCCGACCCACGTTTTATCGAAACCCGCGAGCACGTCCTGGCCCGTGTGTTCTCGCAACGCAGCGCCGCCCAGCGGCAGGAGCGCGCATGAGCACTTATGAAATCAGCAGCGCAGCGGCGCCGACCACAGCCCCATCGCGCCCGGGCCGACGCAGCCTGAGTATTCGCTGGATCAGCATCCTGACGCTGATCAGCCTGATTGCCCTGTGGTGGGCGGTGACCGCCACCGGCCTGATCGAACCGCTGTTCCTGCCGCCGCCCTCGGCCGTTGTGCAAAAAGGCTGGATGCTGGCGACCAGCGGCTACATGGACTCGACACTGTGGCAGCACCTCGCCGCCAGTCTCCAACGTATCGGCCTGGGCCTCGGCTTTGCGGTACTGACCGCAGTGCCGGTGGGTATTGCCATCGGCCACAACCGTATCGCCCGTGGCGTGCTCGATCCGCTGATTGAGTTCTACCGGCCGATTCCGCCACTGGCCTACCTGCCGTTGATCGTGATCTGGTGCGGTATCGGCGAGCTGTCCAAGGTGCTGCTGATTTACCTGGCGATCTTCGCCCCTATTGCCATCGCAACCGCGACCGGGGTGCGCACCGTTGACCCGGCGAAATTGCGCGCCGCGCAGTCACTGGGCGCCACCCGCAGCCAGTTGATCCGCCATGTGATTCTGCCCAGCGCCCTGCCGGACATTTTAACCGGCGTGCGCATCGGTCTGGGTGTCGGCTGGTCGACCCTGGTCGCCGCCGAACTGATCGCCGCCACCAGCGGCCTCGGCTTCATGGTGCAGTCGGCGGCGCAGTTCCTGGTCACCGATGTAGTGGTGCTAGGGATCCTGGTGATCGCGCTGATCGCCTTTGCCATGGAAATGGGCCTGCGCGCCCTGCAACGCAAGCTGGTGCCCTGGCACGGCCAGAGCCATTGAGTTGCACCCTGCCCCCCTTGTAGGAGCGAGCCGGCTCGCTCCTACGGTTTGTAATGAAGAGAATCCCATGAGCAGCCTGACCATCACCCCACTCAGCAGTGCCCTCGGCGCGCAGATCGGCGGCGTCGACATTGCCCAGCCGCTGAACGTCGAACAACGCGACACCATCGAGCAAGCCCTGCTCAAGCATCAAGTGCTGTTCTTCCGTGATCAGCCCGTCACCCCGGAACAGCAGGCGCGGTTCGCCGCCAACTTTGGTGACCTGCACATTCACCCGATCTACCCTAACGTCCCGGAACAGCCGGAAGTGCTGATCCTCGACACCGCCGAAACCGACGTGCGCGACAATGCCGTGTGGCACACCGACGTGACCTTCCTGCCGACTCCGGCGTTAGGGGCGGTGCTCAGTGCCAAGCTGTTGCCCGAGTTTGGTGGCGATACCTTGTGGGCCAGTGGCATTGCCGCCTATGAGGCGTTGTCCGAGCCGTTCAAGAGTTTGCTGCAGGGCCTGACCGCGACCCACGACTTCGTCAAATCCTTCCCGCTGGAGCGCTTTGGCAGTACCCCGCTAGCCCTCGCCCAGTGGGAAGCCACGCGCAAGAAAAATCCGCCACTGTCGCACCCGGTCATCCGCACCCATCCAGTGAGCGGACGTAAATCGCTGTTCGTCAATGAGGGCTTCACCACCCGCATCAACGAGCTGTCGGAGACCGAAAGCGAGTCGGTCCTCAAGCTATTGTTCGCCCACGCCACCCGCCCGGAGTTCACCATCCGCTGGCGCTGGCAAACTCATGACGTGGCTTTCTGGGACAACCGGGTGACCCAGCATTTTGCCGTTGACGATTACCGTCCGGCACGCCGGGTGATGCACCGCGCCACGGTGTTGGGCGACGTGCCGTTCTAACTTTTCGGACTGTGCGCCTGAACGCCGCCTATGCTCGTTAGACGGCACAGGAGCGCTCGCCCATGCACACCACCATCATCATCGCGTTCGGCCTGATTCTGCTGGCGCTGATGCTATTCATCGGCCAGCAACTGGGCTTCACGCCCGAGGTCCGGACCTACAGTTTCATCCTGCTGTGGCTGGCGCTGACGACGATCAACGGCGCCATTGGCGTGAAAATCGCCGAGCGCTCGCTGCGCGACGAACTGATGACCGGGTGCATGGTGTTTGCCGTACCGGTGGCCACCCTGGTGCTGTACATGGCCTTGACGGCCAACACCTGAGCAGCCCCGGCACTCGCTCAACGCACCAGATGCAGGAACTGCATGTGCCGCTCGTACTGGTCGAGGATGTCGTTGATGATCTGCTCCTTGGTGTAGCCCATCAAATCGTAATCCTGACTGCCTTCGCTCAAATGCACCTCAGCCCGGTAGTAGCGCCGATTGCGCAGTTCCTTGGGCCCCATCCCGCCACGGGCAAAGGACGGCGTGAAGTAGCCGCGCATCTGCACCTGGTAAATGAACGGATGCTGGTCGCCATGGCCGATCTCCAGGCTGACGCTGTCGTTGGCCGGGTCGGGCTGCGCGATCACGTTCAAGCCCTTCTCGACAAACACCGCTGTGACCTCCTCAATGGCCGGGCGCACCGTCGTGTCGAGGAAACGATAGACCTCGTCGCGCGACGGGAAGTGCACCGCCTGGCTCAAGCGCTGGCGCCAGCCGCCCTTGCCCCGACGCGAAGCCGAGACCGGCGCCAGCGAATGCATCTGCGCGATTTTCTTCTGCGACTCGAGATAGAACGCCTTGTGCAGCCCCCACATCATCAGCAGCAGAATCATCGAGAACGGCAATGAAGTCAGGACCACCGCCGACTTCAGCGAGTCGATGCTGCCGGCGAACAACAGGGCACTGGTGACCAGCGCCGTCATCGCGCCCCAGAACACCCGCAGCCATTTCGGTCCGTCTTCGTCGGCACTGCCGCCCCTGGCGGACAAGGTCGACAGGACCACGGTACCGGAGTCGGCCGAGGTGACGAAAAACACAAAGCTGATGAACACCGTCACGGCGATCACCGTCTTGCTCCACGGATAGGTTTCCAGCAGCAGGTAGAGGGTCATCGACGGATTGTCGATGGCCGACATGCCCAGCGCGCTCATGCCGTGATTGAGCACCTGATCGATGGCGCTGTTACCGAAGATCGACATCCACGCCAGGGTAAAGCCCAGGGGAATCAACAGCACGCCGAAGACGAATTCACGGATGGTCCGGCCGCGGGAAATGCGCGCAATGAACAGGCCCACGAACGGCGACCAGGCAATCCACCAGGCCCAATAGAACACGGTCCAGCCGCCCAGCCAGTCGCTCGGCTTGTCGTAGGCGTAGAGGTCGAAACTCTTCATCGGCAAGGCGCCGAGGTAGTCGCCGAGATTCTGGATCAGCGTATTGAGCAGGTGCTGGGTGGGGCCGGCGAACAACACGAATAGCAACAGCGCGCAGGCCAGCAGCATGTTGATGTCAGACATCACCCGCACGCCCTTGTCGACGCCGGCGACCGCGACGATGATCGCCGCGCCCATCATCAAGGTGATCAGGCCGACCTGCACCCATTGGGTATGCGCAATGCCGAACAGGTAGTCGAGCCCGGAGTTGAGGTGAAGCACGCCAAAGCCCATGTCGGCACCCAGGCCGAACACGGTGGCGATGATGCCGAAACCATCCACCGCGTAACCGATCGGGCCATTGATGCGCTTGCCGATCAGCGGGTACAGCGCTGAGCGCAGGGCCAACGGCAGGTTATGCCGGTAGGCGAAGTACGCCAGGGCCATACCGACGAAGGCAAACACTCCCCAGCCGTGCAGGCCCCAGTGCAAGAACAGGATCTGCATCGCCTGGCGCGCCGCATCGGCAGTACCGGCTTCGCCCTGGGGCGGCAGCGACAGGTGGGTCAGGGGTTCGGAAACACAGAAGAAAAACAGGGTGATGCTGATCCCGGCAGCGAACAGCATGCCAGCCCAGGACAGGTAACTGAATTCGGGTTCGTCGTGGTCGGCACCGAGCTTGATCTTGCCGTAGCCAGACAAGGCGGTGACCACCACGAAGACCAGATACAGGGTCATCGCCAGCATGTAGTACCAGCCGACCGTATTGGCCGCCCAGTCCTGTGCCGCCAGCAGCCAGGCACCGGCCTGTTGCGGAAAAGCGATGACCACCAGGCCGAAGAGCAGAATGAAGGTCGCGGCGAAGTAAAACACCGGCGGATTCATGCGGATTTGACTGTTTGCAGCAGGAGCGGATGCACTCATGTTCGGTGCACCTTTTGTGGGTGGGACGTGGCTGTAAAAATCGGACTCAGCAAAGGCAAGCCTCCTGTTGTGAGCGGGCAGCGAGCTGCCGGTTTAACTTGAATGAACGTTCAAGTTAAACATGAATAGGGGGCTAAGGACTAATCCCGGGGCTCGACGGCAGCCCCTCGCCAACCGCTATCACGCTCGCAAAGCCCCTGCTGGCAAGGGCTCGCGTCCTTTCGGCAAAAACTTATTTCTGCGTCCCGTCATCGTGCTGCAGGTTGGCCTGAGTCAGGTTGCAACCGGCGGGAACGCTGCGGGTCAGCCAGACGTTGCCGCCAATGGTCGAGCCCTTGCCGATGGTGATTCGCCCGAGAATAGTCGCCCCGGCGTAAATCACCACATCGTCCTCGACGATCGGGTGACGCGGGTGACCCTTTTGCAACTGGCCGTCTTCGTCCGCCGGGAAGCGTTTGGCACCCAGGGTCACTGCCTGGTAGATGCGCACCCGCTCACCAATGATCGCAGTTTCGCCGATCACCACGCCGGTACCGTGATCGATGAAGAAACTGCGGCCGATTTGCGCGCCGGGGTGAATATCGATGCCCGTGGCCGAGTGGGCAATTTCCGAACTGATCCGCGCCAGCAACGGTAAACCGGCCCGGTACAAATGGTGCGCCAGGCGATGGTGGATCACCGCCAGAATCCCCGGGTAGCACAGCAGCACCTCGTCGACGCTGCGCGCCGCCGGGTCGCCGTGGAAGGCCGCCAGCACATCGGTGTCCAGCAGGCTGCGCAGCGCCGGCAACGCCAGGGCGAAATCCTGGATCAGGCTGATGGCGCGTGCGTCGACTTCGCTGTCGACCTGCGCACTCTGCCGGGCGACGTAACGCAGCTCCAGGCGGGCCTGGCCCAACAGCGCGTTGAGCGCCACATCCAGGGTATGCCCGACGTAGAAGTCCTCGCTTTCCTCGCGCAGGTCCACCGGCCCCAGGCGCATCGGGAACAAGGCGCCACAGAGCGCTTCGAGAATCTCCGCCATCGCCGCGCGTGAAGGCAGCTCACGGCCGCCCTGCTCGCCGCTGCTGCGACCATTCTGCGTGCGCCACTGGTCGCGGGCTGCGCGCAGTTGGCCAACGATGGTCTGTAATTGCCAATGGCTGGAACGTTCACTCACGGTCAAGACTCCTCACACGCTGCGACCGCACCATAGGGCCGCTGAAATGCCGATCACTGTACGACATCGGCTCAAAACGCGTTTAAGAACGAATTTTCCTGCTCTCAGCACTTTTGGCTATAAGTGATTGACGGTTGCCCGAGTAAATCCCCCTGCCTATAGTCCAGAGACTTCCTACAACCCGTGCGGCCCCATGATCAAACAACAGCTGGCTCGTTTTAACCGTCTGGACCTGCTCAACCACGCCACGCCCCTGGAAAAGCTCGAGCGCCTGTCGAGCTGGCTGGGCCGTGATGTCTACGTCAAGCGTGACGACCTGACGCCGCTGGCCATGGGTGGCAACAAGCTGCGCAAACTCGAATACCTCGCCGCCGATGCGTTGGCCCAAGGCGCCGACACCCTGATCACCGCCGGTGCCATCCAGTCCAATCACGTGCGCCAGACCGCAGCCATTGCCGCGAAACTGGGCCTGGGCTGCGTCGCCTTGCTGGAAAATCCGATCGCGACCGAAGACCCGAATTACCTGGGCAATGGTAATCGCCTGCTGCTGGATCTGTTCGATGCCAAGGTCGAATTGGTCGACAACCTCGACAACGCCGACCAGCAACTGCAAGCCCTCGCCGAGCGCCTGCGCAGCAACGGCAAGCAGCCTTACCTGGTGCCGATTGGCGGCTCGAACGCCTTGGGTGCCTTGGGTTATGTGCGCGCCGGCCTGGAGCTGGCCGAGCAAATCAAGGACACCGGCCTGGAGTTCGCCGCGGTGGTCCTGGCCTCGGGCAGCGCCGGTACCCACAGCGGCCTGGGCCTGGCCCTTGGCGAAGCCCTGCCGGACTTGCCGGTGATCGGCGTTACCGTGTCGCGCAGCGATGAAGATCAACGGCCCAAGGTCCAGGGCCTGGCCGAGCGCACTGCTGAATTGCTGGGCGTGAATCTGCCGCCAGCGTTCAAAGTGCAACTGTGGGACGAGTACTTTGCCCCGCGCTACGGCGAGCCGAATGCCGGCACCCTGGCCGCGGTGAAACTCCTCGCCAGCCAGGAAGGTCTGCTGCTTGATCCGGTCTACACAGGCAAGGCCATGGCCGGTCTGCTGGATGGCATTGGCCGCCAGCGCTTCGATGAGGGTCCGATCATTTTCCTGCACACCGGCGGCGCCCCGGCGTTGTTTGCCTATGCAGATTCCTTCGCTTGAGCGGAGAGATAATGGTTATAAGCAAGTAGTTTAATAGTATTTTCCAATCTAAAAGCGGCGTCATATAGTCCCGCCGCAGGCGCAATCGCCGCGGGACGCATACGCTGCTTTAATGCAGGATGCTGCAATCGCTCGATAACCGATGTTGCCTGCTCGATAACAAACGTCTTGATAAAAACACACAGGGGCTTGTCATGAATTTTTCCGCACTACGTCGAAATCTGCTGGTGGGTTCGCTGGGTCTGGCGCTGGGCGCCGGTCTGTTGGGGCAAGCGGTAGCGGGTGAGCAACTGCAGAAAATCAAGGACGCGGGCACGATCAACATCGGCCTTGAAGGCACCTACCCACCCTTCAGTTTCGTCGATGCCGACGGCAAACTGACCGGTTTTGAAGTCGAGCTTTCCGAAGCCCTGGCGCAAAAACTCGGGGTCAAAGCCAAACTGCAACAGACCAAATGGGATGGCATCCTCGCCGCCCTTGAGTCCAAACGCCTGGACGCCGTGGTCAATCAGGTGACCATCTCCGAAGAGCGCAAGAAGAAGTACGACTTCTCCGAGCCCTACACCGTGTCCGGGATTCAGGCGCTGGTGCTGAAAGACAAGGCAGCCACGCTGAACATAAAGACCGCCGCTGACCTGTCCGGCAAGAAAGTCGGTGTCGGCCTGGGCACTAACTATGAGCAATGGGTTCGTGCCAACGTGCCGGGCGCTGACGTGCGCACTTACGACGATGATCCGACCAAGTTCGCCGACCTGAACAACGGCCGTACCGACGCTATTCTGATCGACCGCCTGGCTGCACTCGAATACGCCAAGAAAGCACCGAAAACTGTCGCCGCCGGTGACGCCTTCTCCCGTCAGGAAGCCGGTATTGCCCTGCGCAAAGGCGAACCTGAACTGCTGGCCGCAGTGAACAAGGCACTGGATGAACTGCGCGCCGATGGCACCCTGAAAAAGCTTTCTGAAAAGTACTTCAACGCTGACGTCACTCAATAATGGAAGCAGCTTTCCAACTCGCACTGGACTCCGCGCCCTTTCTGCTCAAGGGCGCGTACTACACGGTGATTCTCAGCCTCGGCGGGATGTTCTTCGGCCTGCTGATGGGCTTTGGCCTGGCGCTGATGCGCCTGTCACGCCTCAAGCTGGTGAGCTGGATAGCTCGCATCTACGTATCGTTCTTTCGTGGCACGCCGTTGCTGGTGCAACTGTTCGTGATCTATTACGGCTTGCCGCAACTGGGCGTCGAACTGGACCCGCTGCCGGCCGCGCTGATCGGCTTCTCCCTGAACATGGCGGCCTACGCCTGCGAGATCCTGCGTGCTGCCATCAGCTCGATCGAGCGCGGTCAGTGGGAAGCGGCGGCCAGTATCGGCATGACCCGGGCGCAAACCCTGCGCCGTGCGATCCTTCCACAAGCGGCACGCACTGCCTTGCCGCCGCTGGGCAACAGTTTCATTTCGCTGGTCAAGGACACCGCGCTGGCTGCCACCATCCAGGTGCCGGAGTTGTTCCGCCAGGCGCAACTGATCACCGCCCGCACCTTCGAAATCTTCACCATGTATCTAGCCGCCGCGCTGATCTACTGGGTTCTGGCAACGGTGCTTTCGCACCTGCAGAACAAGCTGGAAGAGCGGGTCAATCGGCATGACCAGGAGTCCTGACCCAATGATTGTCGTGGAAAAACTGACAAAGCAGTTCAAGGGTCACGTGGTGCTCAACGGCATCGACCTTGAGGTCAAGGAAGGCGAAGTGGTCGCCATCATTGGCCCCAGCGGATCGGGCAAGACCACGTTCCTGCGCTGCCTGAATTTTCTCGAAGAGCCCAGCAGCGGGCGAATCAAGGTCGGCGACATCGAGATCGATGGCAGTCGACCGCTGAGCAAACAGCAAAACCAGGTGCGCACCCTGCGCCAGCATGTGGGCTTCGTGTTCCAGAATTTCAACCTATTCCCCCACCGCACGGCCCTGGAAAACGTCACCGAAGGGCCGCTGGTGGTAAAGAAAGTCCCTCGCGAACAAGCCTTGGCACTGGGGCGCAAGCTGTTAGCCAAGGTTGGTCTGGCGGGCAAGGAGGACGCCTACCCAAGGCGCCTGTCCGGCGGTCAACAACAACGCGTGGCCATCGCCCGGGCGCTGGCCATGGAACCCGAGGTGATCCTCTTCGACGAACCGACTTCAGCACTGGATCCGGAACTGGTGGGCGAAGTCCTGGCCACCATTCGTGGCCTGGCCGAAGAAAACCGCACCATGGTCATCGTCACCCATGAAATGGCATTTGCCCGCGACGTGGCCAATCGCGTGGTGTTTTTCGACAAAGGCGTGATCGTCGAACAGGGAGAAGCCAAAGCTTTGTTTGCCAACCCAAAAGAAGAGCGAACACGGCAGTTCCTCAGCAAGTTTCTTAACGCATGAAGCACTAAACCCTCGTCCACAACACTCTCTAAGCCCCTCATTCTCCACGGATGGAAATGACGTTTAACGAAACAATAAAGCCTGAACCCCTTCCAACTTCTCTCTGTACATCCTCACCATAAATAGATACCACTCCCTCCACCGACATGTGCCGTAACTTGGCACAGGCGCGGTTGCTTCCAGCGAGCAAAGTCCCCGCACAATCTGGCTTCCGGCCGACGCACCACAAAGAAATTGCCAGGCCTGCCGTACGCTAAACAACCACTACATGTAAGAAAATTCTGATTATCGGAACCCCTGGCGTACTCCCAAGTTATCTCTATTGACTGCTTGTCGAGCGCACTTTTATCTATTCGTCGATGGGGTCCCAACCTGGCTTAGCAACTTCCCCACGCTTCAACCGATATGAACTAACAAACTTTCGAAATGGACTTCGCAGCGGTACTTCAAGGAGATACACCTATGACCTGCCTGTCGACCCACATTGAACTGTCGACCCCCTGCCTGGCGCAGTCTCCAGGATCAGCCATCAATCTCGCCTCAGCCGCCCATTTGCTAATCGAGATCCCGCCCTGCGCCTGTATGGACGAAGGCGACTTGATCGAATTGTTCTGGGACAACTGCTACGTCGCCTCGCGGATGCTCTGCCGCGAGGACATCGGCCACCCGGTGAGCCTGCGGATTCCGGAGAGCTTCATCCACAACGGCCAGTCGCAGGTTCACTATCGACTGATGCAGGTCGGACAGCATCCGGCAACCTCACCGGCCAGACAGCTGGAGGCCAAGCTGGACTGCCCCGGCGGCCAGCCGCTGAGTGAATGCGCCGAGGAGAATCAACGCCTGAAGCCGCTGATCATTCCGCTGATGATTGCCCGCCACGGGGTCAATGTGAACCAGATCAGGCGTGGCGTACCCCTGACCATCGCGCCTTATCTGAACATGGCAGCGCAAGACTCCATCACCCTGCGTTGGGGCGATGTGCGCATGGACCTGCCCACGATCGCGCCCGATGAGGTTGGCCAGCCCATTCATGTCTGGGTGCCGCCAGAGGTGATCAGCGAAGCCGGTGAGGACAATCGGCTCGAAGTCACCTATTGCATCCTCGACCGGGTCGGCAATAACTCACGCTGGGCCCCCAGCCGCACGCTGAAGGTCGGTGACAGCGATCCCGGCCTGAAGTCGCTGTGCCAATCCGCCCTGCGCAATGGCACCGCTCACTCGAAAAGAAAGCAACGCTGACCTTCTATGTATATTCCCAAAAGTTAGTTCATTTATTTTTTATAAGTCATTAAGGTATATAAACCGGACCACCGGACATTCTTGAATTTGATTACGCCGCATCGCGCGGCTTATCCATGAGATGTGAGGTAGGTATGGTCCGGAACCCAATCACCCCAGCCAGGGCATTGCGTGCAGCCAAGGAGTGGCAGTGATGTCCAATCTGGCCGAAGCAACTATCCAGAGCGATCTGGATGTCTCCCCGGCATTGTTGCCTGCACAGGTGCTGAGCAACGATGCCGAGGCTCTCGAAGCCGCCCGCCAACTCGCCGCAGTCGCCCGCCAGCAAGCCGCGCGACGCGATCAGCAGCGCAAATTACCCTGGGCCGAGATCGAGCAATTCACCCGCAGTGGCCTGGGCAGCATCACCCTGGGCAAGGCCTTCGGTGGCCCCGAAATTTCCCATGTCACCCTGGCTGAAGTCTTCGCGATCATCAGCGCGGCGGACCCGGCCCTGGGACAAATTCCGCAAAACCAGTTCGGCATCCTCAACCTGCTGCAGCAGGTCGCCAGCGAAGTGCAAAAACAGCAGTTGTTCCGCAGCGTGCTCGATGGCTGGCGCATCGGCAATGCCGGGCCGGAACGCGGCAGCAAGAACACCCTGGAGCTCAAGGCCCGTATCACCGCCGACGGTGATGGATTTGTCCTCAATGGCGAAAAGTTCTACTCAACGGGTGCCCTGTTCGCTCACTGGGTCGCCGTCAAGGCACTGAATGATGAAGGCCGCCAGGTGATGGCGTTCGTGCGGCGCGGTACCCCGGGCTTGCGCATTGTCGATGACTGGTCCGGCTTCGGCCAACGCACCACCGCCAGCGGCACCGTGCTGCTGAACGAAGTGCGCGTCGACGCAGAGCTCGTGGTCGAGACCTGGCGGATCAATGACACGCCGAACATCCAGGGCGCAGTCTCGCAATTGATCCAGGCCGCCATCGACCTCGGCATTGCCCGTGGCGCGTTGGATGACGCCATCGAATTCGTCCGCACCCGCGCCCGGCCCTGGATCGACGCCAAGGTCGAGCGTGCCAGCGATGACCTCTACGTGATCGCCGATATCGGCAAGCTGAAGATCGAGCTGCACGCCGCCGAGGCCTTGCTGCGCAACGCCGGCAAAGTCCTCGACCAGGTCAAGGCCGCGCCGGTCACCGCAGCCGCCGCGGCTCGCGCTTCGATTGCCGTCGCCGAGGCCAAGGTCCTGACCACCGAGATCTCGCTGCTGGCCAGCGAAAAGCTGTTCGAACTGGCGGGCAGTCGCGCCACCCTCGCCGAGTTCAATCTCGACCGTCACTGGCGCAACGCCCGGGTGCATACCCTGCACGACCCGGTGCGCTGGAAGTACCACGCCGTGGGTAACTATCACCTCAACGGCACCCTGCCCAACCGGCATTCCTGGATCTGACCGACCAGACCTCTGGAGAGAAAAACATGACGTACTCCCCCTCAGTCGCGGTCATTACCAGCGATGAACAAGCCCTTATTGTCGCCAGCGACCTGGCCGAAGACTTCCAGCGCGACAGCGCCCTGCGCGACCGCGAACGCCGCCTGCCGCACCCGGAGCTGGAAGTGTTTTCCCGCTCGGGCCTGTGGGGCATCAGCGTGCCGAAAGAATACGGTGGCGCCGGCGTCTCCAACGTCACCCTGGCCAAGGTCATCGCGCTCATCGCCCAGGCGGACGGCTCCCTCGGACAGATCCCGCAGAATCATTTCTATGCCCTCGAAGTGCTGCGGGTGAACGGCAGCGAGGCGCAGAAAAAACGCCTGTATGCCGAGGTCCTCGCCGGACAACGCTTCGGCAACGCCCTGGCTGAACTGGGCACCAAAACCGCCCATGATCGCCTGACCCGCTTGAGCCAGGACGGCAGCGGCTATCGCATCAACGGACGCAAGTTCTACGCCACCGGCGCGATCTACGCGCAGCGAATTCCGACGTCGGTGGTCGATGAGCACGGCGTCCAGCACCTGGCGTTTGTCCCGCGTGACAGTCAGGGCCTGAGCGTGATCGACGACTGGAGCGGTTTCGGCCAGCGCACCACCGGAAGCGGCTCGGTGGTGTTCGAGGACGTCTACGTCGCGGCAGATGATGTGATCCCTTTCCAGAGCGCGTTCGAGCGACCGACCACCGTCGGCCCGCTGGCGCAGATTCTCCATGCTGCCATCGACACCGGTATCGCCCGCGCCGCCTACGAAGACGCGCTGCATTTCGTGCGCACCAAGACTCGCCCCTGGATCGACTCCGGCCATGACCAGGCGACTGCCGACCCATTGACCATCAAAAGCTTCGGCCACCTGAGCATTCGCTTGCACGCCAGCGAAGCCCTGCTCGAACGTGCTGGCGAGTTTCTCGACCTGGCCCAGGCCAACACCGACGCACAGAGCGTCGCGGCGGCCTCGATTGCCGTGGCCGAGGCCCGCGCCATCAGCACCGAGATCTCGCTGCAAGCCGGCAGCACTCTGTTCGAATTGGCCGGCAGCCGGGCGACCCTGGCCGAACATGGCCTTGATCGCCACTGGCGCAACGCCCGCGTGCACACCTTGCACGATCCGGTGCGCTGGAAGTACCACGCCGTCGGCAATTACTACCTCAATCAGGAAAATCCGCCACTGCGAGGGACGATCTGATGAGCGTCCAGCCAGCCCGGAAAAAAATTCTCCTCAATGCGTTCAACATGAACTGCATCGGCCACATCAATCACGGCCTATGGACCCATCCACGGGACAATTCGACCCAGTACAAGAGCGTCGAATACTGGACCGAACTCGCTCAGTTGCTGGAGCGCGGTTTGTTCGATGGCCTGTTCATCGCCGACATTGTCGGGGTCTATGACGTCTACCAGCAGTCGGTCGATGTGACGTTGCAGGAATCGATCCAGTTGCCGGTCAACGACCCGTTGCTGCTGGTCTCGGCCATGGCTGCGGTGACAAAAAATCTCGGCTTCGGCCTGACCGCCAACCTGACTTACGAACCGCCCTATTTGTTCGCCCGGCGCCTGTCCACCCTCGATCACCTGAGCCGTGGACGGGTGGGCTGGAACATCGTCACCGGATACCTCGACAGCGCCGCCAAGGCCATGGGCTTGCAAGAGCAGGTCGAACATGACCGGCGCTACGACCAGGCCGACGAATACCTGCAGGTGCTCTACAAACTCTGGGAAGGCAGCTGGGAAAACGATGCGGTGCTGAATGACCGCGAACAGCGGGTTTATGCCCAACCCGACAAGGTGCACAAGGTCGAGCACCGTGGCGAGTTCTATCAGGTCGAGGGTTATCACCTGTGCGAACCCTCGCCGCAGCGCACCCCGGTGCTGTTCCAGGCCGGCAGTTCGGCGCGCGGTTTGCAGTTCGCCGGGCAGCACGCCGAATGCGTGTTCATCAGCGGGCAAACCAAGGCCTCGACCAAGGCCCAGGTGGACAAGGTTCGCGCCAGTGCCTTGAGTGCGGGGCGTAACCCCGAGGACATCAAGGTATTCATGGGCTTGAACGTGATAGTCGGTGCCAGCGAAGAGGCGGCCTGGGCCAAGCATGCCGAGTACCTTAGCTATGCCAGCGCCGAAGCCGGCGTCGCGCATTTCTCGGCATCCACGGGCATCGATTTTTCCGAGTACGAACTCGACGAGCCGATCCAGTACGTCAAGAGCAATGCCATTCAGTCCGCAACCCAGCACCTGAAAAACAACGACTGGACCCGGCGTAAATTGCTCGAACAACACGCCCTCGGTGGGCGCTACATCACCCTGGTCGGCTCCCCGGAGCAGGTCGCCGACGAACTGGAATCGTGGATCGCCGAAACCGGCCTGGACGGCTTCAACCTGACGCGCATCGTCTCCCCGGAAAGCTACGTGGACTTTATCGAGCTGGTGATTCCCGAATTGCAGCGCAGGGGGTCGTACAAGACTGCTTATGAGCAAGGGACGTTTCGCGAAAAGCTGTTCCAGGAACAAGCGCAATTGCCTGACCGACATACGGGCGCGACCTTCAGACGCTAAGCGCTTCGCGGGCAAGCGCGCTCCTACAAGGGTTAGGTGAACTGTGTAGGAGCGAGCCTGCTCGCGATGAGGCCCCACCAGACACCCAAAATTCATGCACTGACTGGAAAAACCACCATGACCAAAACCTACCTCACCCACCCAGTCAAAGCACTGGCCCTGGCCCTCGGCCTCTTCAGCTCGGCAGTCTTCGCCGCCGACGCCCCTCTGAAAGTCGGCACCACCGCCGCCTTCGCCATTCCCCTTGAAGCCGCCGTCGAAGAAGCCGGCAAGCAAGGCCTGAAAGTCGAGCTGGTGGAGTTCAGCGACTGGATCGCGCCCAACGTCAGCCTTGCTTCCGGGGATATCGACGTGAATTACTTCCAGCACATCCCCTTCCTGGAAAACGCCAAGGCGGCCGCCGGTTTTGACCTTGTGCCGTTCGCGCCGGGGATCATCAACAACGTCGGCCTGTACTCGAAGAAATACAAAAGCTTCGACGAGTTGCCCGAAGGCGCCAGCGTGGCGATCGCCAACGACCCGATCAACAGCGGTCGCGGCCTGCAGCTGCTGGCCAAGGCCGGTCTGATTACGCTCAAGCAAGGTGTTGGCTACAAAGCCACTGAAGACGACATCGTCGCCAACCCGAAGAAGATCAAGATTCTCCAGGTCGAGGCTGTGCAACTGGTCCGTGCCTATGACGACGCCGATCTGGTCCAGGGCTATCCGGCCTACATTCGCCTGGCCAAGACTTTCGACGCCGGCTCGGCGCTGCTGTTCGACGGCCTCGATCACAAGGAATACGTGATCCAGTTCGTGATCCAGCCGGACCACAAGACCGACCCGCGCCTGATCAAGTTCGTCGACATCTACCAACACTCGCCCGCCGTGCGCGCCGCCCTCGACAAGGCCCACGGCAAGCTCTACCAAGCCGGCTGGGAAAGCTGAGGATGAATGCCGCGAGCCAACGGCGACTGGAAATTCCAGAGCCCCTTTCGGCGGTGCGTAGCGAGCTGCACCCCGAGCTTAATCACGCCCACGTGCGCTTCGTCGGCCTGGGC
This sequence comes from Pseudomonas fluorescens, assembly GCF_019212185.1. Classification (NCBI taxonomy): domain Bacteria; kingdom Pseudomonadati; phylum Pseudomonadota; class Gammaproteobacteria; order Pseudomonadales; family Pseudomonadaceae; genus Pseudomonas; species Pseudomonas fluorescens. The sequence continues at coordinate 432,862 of NZ_CP078138.1, read as the reverse complement.
AAGACCTACAACGGCCAGCAGGGTCCGGTCGCGGCGCTGCAGGGCATCGACCTGGCGATCCAGCGTGGCGAGGTGTTCGGCATCATCGGCCGCAGCGGCGCGGGCAAGTCGTCGCTGATCCGCACTATCAACCGCCTTGAGCAACCGACTTCAGGTCGGGTGCTGATTGATCAGGTCGACATTGGCGAGTTCGACGAAGACCGGCTGGTGGCGCTACGACGACGCATCGGCATGATCTTCCAGCACTTCAACCTGATGTCGGCCAAGACCGTCTGGCAGAACGTCGAGCTGCCGCTCAAGGTGGCGGGCGTGGCCAAGGCCGAGCGGGAAAAAAAGGTCCGGGAACTGCTTGAGCTGGTGGGCCTGCAGGAGAAACACAAGGCTTACCCGGCACAGCTCTCCGGCGGCCAGAAACAGCGCGTCGGCATCGCTCGGGCGTTGGTCCATGACCCGCAGATCCTGCTGTGCGACGAGGCCACTTCCGCGCTCGATCCGGAGACCACCCAGTCGATTCTCGGCCTGTTGCGCGAGATCAATCAGCGCCTGGGCCTGACCATCGTCCTGATCACCCACGAGATGGCGGTGATCCGCGACATCTGCGACCGGGTGGTGGTGCTCGAACATGGGCGCATCGTCGAACAGGGTCCGGTCTGGGAAGTGTTCGGCAACCCACAACACGAGGTCAGCAAAACCCTGCTGACGCCGCTGCAACACGCCCTGCCGGCTGAACTGCAGAACCGTTTGCACACTCAGCCACCCTCGGCGGATGCCGCTGTGGTGCTGCGCCTGCAATTGACTGGCAGCAGCGCCGACGAGCCCGATCTCGCTGCGCTGTTCAGCGCCCTGGGTGGTCGTGTGCGGCTGCTGCAGGGTGGGGTCGAACGGATCCAGGGGCATGCCCTGGGGCAACTGCTGCTGGCGGTCACCGGCTCGCCGCACACGGCCGATGCACTGCGCCAGCGCGCCGGCAATTGGGCACAACAGGTGGAGGTACTGGGTTATGTGGTTTGATCGCTTGCTGCAAGGTTTCATCGACACCTTCCTGATGGTCGGCGTGTCGTCGCTGATCGCCCTGCTGGCGGGGATTCCGTTGGCGGTGATCCTGGTCACCAGCGCCAAGGGCGGGATCTACGAAGCACCGACGCTGAACCGCGCGCTGGGCGCCTTCGTCAACCTGTTCCGCTCGATTCCGTTCCTGATCCTGATGGTCGCGCTGATCCCCTTTACCCGCCTGATCGTCGGCACCACCTATGGTGTCTGGGCCGCCGTGGTGCCACTGACCATTGCAGCCACACCGTTTTTTGCGCGAATAGCCGAAGTGAGTTTGCGCGAGGTCGATCACGGGCTGATTGAGGCGGCACAGGCCATGGGCTGCCGGCGCTGGCACATCATCCGCCACGTATTGTTGCCCGAGGCACTGCCGGGGATCGTCGGCGGTTTCACCATTACCCTGGTGACCATGATCAACTCATCGGCAATGGCCGGGGCCATTGGCGCCGGTGGGTTGGGAGACATCGCCTACCGCTATGGCTACCAGCGTTTCGACAGCCAGATCATGCTGACCGTGATTGTGTTGCTGGTGATTCTGGTGGCCGTAATCCAGCTCGGCGGCGACCGATTGGCGCGGGTGCTGAACAAGCGCTGAGCGACGAAAAGCGCTTATAGTCGCAGGCAACTCCCTTGCCTGCGCAGCCGATCATGAAACACACCGACGCCGACCTCGAACAGATCACCCGCACCACTCTGGGCCATTACAACTCGGTGGCCGAAGGCTTTCGCGAAGGGACTCGCGATCACGACGTCAGCCAGAACATCGCGGCGCTGCTGCGTCATATCAACGCCACGGCGCCCTTCACCCTGCTGGATTTCGGCTGTGGCCCGGGGCGTGACTTACAAACCTTCACCCGCATGGGCCATGTTGCCGTGGGCCTGGATGGCTCTGCCGAGTTCGCCCGAATGGCCCGCGAGGACAGCGGCTGTGAAGTCTGGCAGCAGGACTTCCTCAAACTCGAGTTACCCCGCGAACAATTCGACGGGATTTTTGCCAACGCCGTGCTGTTCCACATCCCGCTGCAGGAACTGCCACGGGTGCTGCGACAGCTGCACGCGACGCTGAAACCGGGGGGCGTGTTGTTCAGTTCCAATCCGCGCGGTGACAACCAGGAAGGCTGGAACGGGCCGCGTTATGGGTCGTATCACGATCTGCAGGCGTGGCAGCAGTTGCTGACCGAGGCAGGGTTTGTCGAGCTGGAGCACTACTACCGCCCGGCAGGGCTACCGCGTGAGCAGCAGCCGTGGTTGGCGAGTGTTTGGCGCAAGGTGGTGTAATCAACTCACACATCGCGGGCAAGCCCGCGATGTGCGCAGCACGCGATTTATGCGGCTTGTTGGCTCGGCTCCTTGATCTTGTACCAGGCCACATACAGCGCCGGCAGGAACAACAGGGTCAGCAAGGTAGCCGCCACAATCCCGCCGATCATCGCGTAGGCCATCGGCCCCCAGAACACCTCCCTGGCAATCGGAATCATGCCCATGCTCGCCGCAGCGGCCGTGAGCAGAATCGGTCGCCGTCGGTGTTCGGTGGCCTGCACCACCGCATCCCAGGGCGTCGAGCCATTGCGTTCGAATTCGTCGATCTGGGTCACCAGGATCACCGAGTTACGGATGATGATACCGATCAACGCCAGAATCCCGAGGATCGCCACAAAGCCCATGGGCGTGCCCGTCGGCACCAGCGCCAACACCACGCCGATCAAGCCCAGCGGCGCGACGCTGACCACCAGGAACAGCTTCTGCACGCTGTGCAACTGGATCATCAGGAAGGTCGCCATCAAGAACACCATCAACGGCAGCACCTTGGCGATCGGCCCCTGGGCCTTGGCGCTGGACTCCACCGTACCGCCTGTTTCCACGGTGTAACCGGCTGGCAACGCCGCGGCGAACTCGTTGATCTTCGGCTCGAGCAGGCGCACCAGGTCCGTGGGCTGGATCTCGTCGCGCACCGCCGCCTTTACCGTGATCGTCGGCTTGCGATCACGGCGCCACACCAGTGGTTGCTCCAGTTCATAACGCACCGTGGCAAACGCCAGCAGCGGAATCGAGGTGCCGCTCGGGGTGACGATCTGCAGGTTTTGCAGGGTCTTGGTGCTGCCCCGTTCGGAATCCACGGCCCGCCCAATCACGTTGATCAGGTAAATATCGTCGTCGACCTGAGTCACGGTCGAGCCGCTGACAATGCCGTTCATCAAGCTGGCGACGTCTTCGGATGACAAGCCGAACTGACGCGCCTTGTCCTGCGCAATATCGACGCGCAACACCTTGCCCGGCTCGTTCCAGTCGAAAATGATCTCGCCGATGTGCGAGTTCTTGTCTAGCTCAGCGGCCAGGTCGATGGCATGTTTGCGCACCATATCGACGTCCTTGCCACTGAGCCGGTACTGGATCGGACGCCCTACCGGCGGGCCCATTTCCAGAGCCTGGACGTAGCTGCCGATGCCAACGAAATCCTTGCGCAGGCGTTCGCGCAGGCGCTGGCTGAGCATCTCGCGAGCCTTGAAGTCCTTGCTGACGATCACCAATTGCGCGTAGTACGGGTTCTGCAATTGCTGGTCGAGCGGCAGGTAGAAACGGATCGCGCCCTGGCCGATGTAGCTGCTCCAGCGCACGATGTCCGGGTCACCCTTGAGCGTGGCCTCGAGGCGATCGACCGCCTTGCGCGTTTCCTCCAGCGAAGCGTTTTGCGGCAGGTTCAGGTCGACCAGAATTTCCGGCCGGTCCGAGGCCGGGAAGAACTGATTCTGCACAAAGCGCATGGAGAACAGCGCCAGGGCGAAGCACAGCACGGTGATGCCGATGGCCCACCAGCGATTGCGCATGCTCCACAGCAAGCCGTTGTTGAACGCCCGACCGACCCGCCCGGGTTCGGTGGAGTGGGCTTTGACCTTGGTGCTGAGGATATGCACGCCGATCACCGGGGCAAACAGCACCGCCACGATCCAGGACACGATCATCGCCACCGCAATCACCGCGAACAGGGTGAAGGTGTACTCACCGGCCGAACTGGCGTTGAGGCCGATCGGCACAAAACCGGCGACGGTGACCAGGGTCCCGGTGAGCATCGGGAACGCCGTCGAGGTGTAGGCAAAGGTCGCCGCCTGCTCCTTGGTGTCGCCCATCTCCAGACGCGAGACCATCATCTCCACGGTGATCATCGCATCGTCCACCAACAGCCCGAGGGCGATGATCAAGGCGCCGAGGGAAATCCGCTGCATGGTGATGCCGCTGTATTCCATGAACACAAAGACCATCGCCAGCACCAGCGGAATCGAGCAGGCCACCACCAGCCCGGCGCGCACCCCGAGACTGATGAAGCTCACCACGAGCACGATGATCACCGCCTCGAACAAGGCGCTGGTGAAGCCACCGACCGCTTCTTCCACCACTTGCGCCTGGTCGGAAACGACATGGATGCCGATGCCCACCGGCAGGTCGGCGGTCAGTTGGTTCATGCGTGCGTGCAGCGACTTGCCGAATTCCTGGATGTTGCCACCAGCCTTCATGTTGATCGCCAGGCCAATGGCAGGCTCGCCGTTGAAGCGGAACATCGGCGCCGGTGGGTCAACGTAGCCACGGGTAATTTCGGCAATATCGGCCAGGCGGTAGAAGCGGTCGTTGAGTCGCAGGTTGACGGCTTGCAGGTCCTTTTCCGAGACAAACTGCCCGGAGGTACGCACGGAAATACGCTCGGGACCGGCCTCGATCACCCCCGCCGGGGTCACCGCGTTCTGCGATTGCAGGCTCTGCAGCACCTGGCGCTGGTCGAGGCCCAGGGCCGCCAGTTTGCGGGTCGAGAAGTTCAGGTACAGCACCTCGTCCTGCTGGCCGACCATCTCGATCTTGCCCAGCCCTGGCACGCTATGAATCTCCAGGCGGGCCTGCTCGACGTAGTCGCGCAACTGGCGCATCGTCAAGCCGTCAGCGGTAAACGCATAAACCGAACCGTAGACGTCACCGAACTCGTCGTTGAACGAAGGCCCCTGGATGCCGGAGGGGAAGCTGCCACGGATATCGCCGATCTTCTTGCGCACCTGGTACCAGATATCCGGAATGGACTCGGCCGGCGTGGTGTCGAGCAAGTTCACATACACCGTCGACTCGCCCGGACGGGTGTAGCTTTTCACATAGTCGAGGGAGTCCAGCTCTTCGAGCTTTTTCTCGATCCGGTCAGTGACCTGTTTGAGGGTTTCATCCTGGGTCGCGCCCGGCCAGCGGGTCTGGATCACCATGGTTTTGATGGCAAACGACGGATCTTCCTCGCGCCCCAGGTTGAGGTAGGAGAACACCCCCATCAACAAGGCGACGAACATCAGGTACCAGACGAATGACTGATGCTTCAGAGCCCATTCGGATAAGTTGAAACTCCCTTTCATTGCGGGCTTCCTTCGTCGATTTTGACTGTTTGTCCGGGTTTCAGGCTGTGCACCCCGGCAGTGACCACGCGCTCACCCTGGCTCACGCCACCGGCAAGCGTCGCGCTGCCGCCGCTGCGGCTGATAACGGTGATGTCCCGAGGCGAAACGGTCTTCGTCGCAGGGTCGACGACCCAGATGCGCGGCTTGCCATCCACGTCCTGCAGGGCCGTCAACGGCAGTTCGACTCGCGGCGCGACGCTCGAGCTGAGACTGACCCTGATCGAAGTGCCGAGGCGAAAGCCCGGCGGGGTCTCGGCCAAGGTCAGGCGCGCACGTCGGGTGCGGGTGGTGCTTTCAGCCTGAGGTTCGATTTCACGGACCACAGCCGTGGTATGGATGCTCGGGTCCAGTTGTGCCGTCACCTCAAACACCACATCGGCCGGCAACTGTTCGGCGAGCTCCGCCGGCAAGTCGATCACTGCTTCCTTGATGTCCGGACGCGCCAGGGTGACCACCTGCTGACCGGCTGTCACCACTTGCCCGGCCTCCGCACTCCAGGCGGTGATGACCGCCGCGTGATCGGCACGCAACTCGGTGTACGACAATTGATCACGGGCCTGGTCGACCGCGGCCTTGGCCTGATCCATCGAAGCCTGGGTGGTTTTCAGGTCGGTGTTGGCCGTGTCCAGTTGCGCCTGGGCACCGACGCCTTTATTGAACAACTCCTGTTGTCGCCGAGCCGTGGCCTGAGCATTGATCAGTTGCGCCTGGATCTGCGCCAGGCTGCCCTCGGCGGCGCGCAACTGGTTCTGTTGATCGGTCGGATCGAGGGTTGCCAGCAACGTACCAGCGCTGACCTCGCTGCCGACGTCAACACTGCGACTGGCAATACGTCCGCCCACGCGAAACCCGGTATTGCTCTCGTAACGCGCCTGGATACTCCCGGCAAATCGCCCCAGATCCTGCTGCCCCATCGCCTCGACCACCACCGAGAGGACCGGGCGAATCGGTGCCGGCGGTTCTTCCTGTTTCGAACAAGCCACCAGTAACAGGCCCGCCGACATTACTAACAAACGCTTCATGGCAGGCTCTCCGAGCTTTTATCAGACGGCGAGGCGATCTCCACCAGAACCCCCGGATGGAGCAGTTGCCCCCCGGCCGTGACCACCTTCTGCCCCGGCGTCAGACCGTCGCGAATCAGCACGCTGCCAGTCTGGTAGCGTCCAACCTGAACCGCATGCAGGCTTGCCTTGCCCTCGTCGTCCACCAGCCATACCGCCGGTTCATGGATTTTTTTGGTCAGGGACGACCATGGCAACTCGACGACCTTCTGCGCCGCGACATTGCCGGTGGCGCTGACCACCGAGCCCAGGCGCATGCCTGCGGGCAGCTCCTTGAGCGCCACCTTGACCTGCACCGTGCCGGTTTGCGCCGACACCGAGGGGGTCACTTCACGCACCGAGCCGGTGACCTGGATCTTTGGGTTGTCCAGCAGGCTGACCACAATATCCTTGGCGCTGGGCGCCTCCATCAGCAGCGATTCGTAAACGTTGAACACTGCATCCCGTTCGCCATCGCGGGCCAGGCTGAACACCGGCACCGTGGCCTGCACCACCTGACCGACTTCAGCCTGGCGCGCCGTGATCACGCCGGGGGCATCGGCCACCAGCGCGGCATAACTCAGTTGATCGCGGGCGTTGGCCAGTTGCGCCTGAGCCGCCACCAGGGCGCTCTTGCTGCTGAGCAAGGCGGCCTTGGCCGAGTCGTATTCGCTCTGGCTGGTGTAGCCCTTGGGCAGGAGTTTTTCCTGACGCACGAACGCTGCCGCCATCTGTGTGACGCGCGCCTGCTCGGCAACCACTTGAGCCTGGGCCGAGTCGACATTGGTCTGCAGGTCCTTGGGATCAAGGCGGGCCAGGACCTGATTAGCCGTCACCCGGTCGCCGACATCCACCGTGCGCTGGATGATCTTGCCCGCGACGCGGAAGGACAGATCGGTCTGCACCCGCGCCTGAATATCCCCGGTCAGCGTCACCGACGCCGCAAAATCAGCGGGTTTGACCTCTTGTACAAACACCCTCGGGCGTTCTTTTTCTACTACCGGCTTGTCGTTGCATGCGGTCAGCAACCCACAGAGACTCAGGTAAACGATGAACTTCATTGCGGGACCAGTCATGCAAGCTCCTTTGCTTGTTTCCTACAATTGCGCGACGTACGACCGATGAGCTTAGATCAGGGAAGACACAGCGCCTGCAGCCATTGAAAAATCAATGCAAACTGCACGAATTAAACAGTCCGGATCATGACATTCAGCATCGATTGCTTGGTGTCCGACATCAAAACCCGGCCACATTTCCCGTCGCGCATCAAAGGAATTTGCGGATGCTCAAGACCCTGGCGGTCGCCAACTACCGCTCGATCAACACACTGGTGATTGCGCTGGGTCGGCTGAACCTGATCACCGGCCCCAACGGCAGCGGCAAATCCAACCTGTACCGCGCCTTGCGCCTACTGGCCGAGACGGCCCAGGGTGGCGTGGTCAATGCGCTGGCACGGGAAGGCGGGCTGGACTCCACCTTCTGGGCCGGCCCGCAGACCCTGAGTCGACGCATGCGCAATGGCGAAGTCGCCATCGAGGCCAGTGTGAGCCAGGGGCCCAAGCGCCTGCGCCTGGGATTCGCCGGTGAGGATTTCAGCTACGCCATCGCACTGGGTTTGCCGAAGCCATTGCCCGAAGAAGTCTCCTATTTTTCCCTGGATCCGGAAATCAAGCGTGAATGCATCTGGGCGGGCGCGGTGTATCGACCGGCGAGTCTGCTGGTCAATCGCGCCGGGCCGATGATCAAGGCCCGTGAAGGTCGCGACTGGGATGTCCTGGCCCAACACACGCCGGCCTTCGACAGCCTGTTTGACCAGGTCGGCAGCCTGCGCGCTTCACCCGAGGTGTTGCTGCTGCGCGAACAGATTCGCGGCTGGCGCTTTTATGATCATTTTCGCAGCGACGCCGAGGCGCCCGCGCGCCAGGTGCAGTTGGGCACCCGCACGCCGGTGCTGCATCACGATGGCCGTGATCTGGCCGCCGCGCTGCAGACCATCCGCGAAATCGGCGATCCCCAGGCGCTGCAACAGGCTGTCAGCGATGCCTTCCCCGGCGCCCGACTGAACATCGTGACGCTGCATGGCGGGCGCTTTGCCATTGAGTTCCATCAGGAGGGTTTGCTGCGGCCACTGTCGGCTGCCGAACTGTCCGATGGCACCTTGCGCTATCTGCTGCTGATTGCCGCCCTGCTGACCCCGCGCCCGCCGACCCTGATGGTGCTCAACGAGCCGGAAACCAGCCTGCACCCGGACCTGCTGCCCGCGCTGGCCCGCCTGATCATCCGCGCCTCGCAGGATTGCCAGGTGTGGGTGGTGTCCCATGCCAGCCGGCTGATTGCGGCGCTGCAGCAGGATGAGCAATGCAATTGCATCGTGCTGGAAAAGAATTTCGGCCAGACCGAGGTGGTGGGTCAGGGAATGCTGGACGAGCCAGCGTGGAAATGGCCGGATTAACGGCGCAAAACACAGCGGTCTCAGGTTTTTCGTCGGAACGCCGCCCGAAGCAAGTTCGCTCCCACAAGGGCACAGCTCACAGTTGCAGGCAAAAAAACGCCGACGCTGCATCAGCCGTCGGCGTTATAACCTTGAAGGGGTTTAGAGCGTTATCAGAACGCAGGCAATACCGCGCCGCTGTACTTCTTGGCGATGAATTCCTTCACCTCAGGGCTGGTCAGGGCTTTGGCCAGTTTCTGGATGGCGACGCTGTCCTTGTTGTCTGGACGAGCCACCAGGAAGTTCACATAAGGCGAATCCGCGCCTTCGATGACCAGAGCGTCCTTCGCCGGGTTCAGACCGGCTTCCAGCGCGTAGTTGGTGTTGATCATGTCCAGGTCGACCTGATCCAGCACACGCGGGAGCATGGCCGATTCCAGTTCCTTGAACTTGAAGTTATGCGGGTTCTTGGCAATGTCCTTTGGCGTGGCCAGGGCGTTTTTCGGATCCTTGAGCTCGATCAGGCCGGCTTTCTGCAGCAGGATCAGGGCACGGCCGCTGTTGCTGCCTTCGTTGGGGATGGCGATGGTGGCGCCGTCTTTCAGCTCTGCCAGGCTTTTGACTTTCTTCGAGTAGCCGCCGAAAGGTTCGACGTGCACGCCGATCACGGTCACCAGGTTTGTGCCTTTGCCTTCGTTGAAGCTTTTCAGGTACGGCAGGGTCTGGAAGTAGTTGGCATCCAGACGCTTCTGGTCGACCTGTACGTTCGGTTGCACGTAGTCGGTGAAGACTTTGATTTCCAGATCCACGCCTTCTTTGGCGAGGGTCGGCTTGATCAGTTCAAGAATCTCGGCATGCGGCACCGGCGTCGCAGCGACCACCAGTTTCTCTCCGGCCTGGGCCAAACCAGCCGTCAGGGCAGCCGCCAATGCGGTAAACAACAGAACCTTTTTCATGCAGTGTCCTTAATTGTCGTTGTCGACAACGGCGTAAAAGTGGGTTGCCAGTGAAGTGCTATCGCTGGCGTGAAGCGGAAGATACCGAGGTTTTTTATTCCTGAACAATATCTTTTATTCACTTTCATATTCCATTTTGCTCATACAGAACCGTTACAGCAGTCCGGTCTGCGTGAGTACCCGCTTCAGCGCTTCACGTTCCGCCGCTGAACCCGATTGGACAATACGTTGGACCTGCGCCTCCACCTGCTGCACCGGTGACAACAGCGGCGGCAGGTTCAGGTGCTCCGGCAGAATCTCGTCGCCCGTGCTGACCAGCAACGCAAAGTGAATGACGTTTTCCAGCTCCCGGGTGTTGCCCGGCCAGCTGTGGCGCTCCAGCGCCAGCTGCGCGGTTTCGCTGATCAGCGGTACTGGCAAGCCCAGCCGCTGGCTGTAGATCCCCAGGAAATATTCAGCCAGGGACAAAATGTCACCCGGGCGCTCGCGCAGCGCCGGCAGTTGCAACTGGCCTTCGCTGAGGTAGCGATACAGCCGCTCAAGAAACTTCCCGGCCGCCACTGCCTGGGCCAGGTCGATGCTGGTTGCCGCTACCAGACGCACATCCACCGGGCTTGGATGTTGGGCGCCGACCCGGGTGACCTCGTGGTTTTCCAGGGCAGCGAGCAATTTGATCTGGATCGGCAACGGCAAATCGCCAATTTCGTCCAGGTACAGCGTCCCGCCGTTGGCCGAGCCGAACCAGCCGGCGCGACTGCTGGCTGAGCCATTGAAACTGCCGGCGGCATAGCCGAACAGTTCGGCGTCGGCGTAAGTCGGACTGATTGCGCCGCAATTGACCGAGACGAACAGCCCGCCGCGATCACTGGCCCGATGGATATGCCGCGCCAGCAGCTCTTTGCCGCTGCCGGTTTCTCCGCGAATCAGCACACTGGTCGAGCGCGGGGCCAGTTGTTCAAGTTCATGACGCAAGGTGCGCGAGCGCGGGTCGACGAACACCAGCGCCTTGGCGCGAATGCTCAACGGGCTTTTTTCAGCGTCGGGAAAGGTCAGCAACGGCTGACCGAAAGATTCATGCAAACTCATGGCAGGCTCCCGCCCAAAACCGCCGGCGGACGGGGGCGTTTAAATGAAAAAGGACAATCAGGCGCGTCGCAGCTGGTGATGTTCCATGCGGTTTTGCAGGCGATACAGGTAGGCAAAGCCCTGCTCCCAACGCTGGTGCCCCGACTTCACATTGATGTGCCCGGCACCGGCCAGGATGCCGGCCTCGGCGCCCCAGTGGCGTGCCAGTTCCAGCGCACGCGGGGCGCTGACGGCAGCATCGTTGTCGGAGCCCACCACCTGACTCGGGAATGGCAACAACTGCGTGGGGATCGGCGCGAAGTTGCGCAACGCCGGGGCGCACGCCGGACGCTCGACATCGGCCGGCGCCACCAACAAGGCACCGCGCACCTGGCGCAGCATCTGCAGCGGTGCAGTGGCCGCCCAATGCGCCACCGTGATGCAACCCAGGCTGTGGGCGATCAGGATCACCGGCGTGCTGTCAGCGGCAATCGCCTCGGCCAGGGCCGCTACCCAATCTTCACGGCGCGGCGTCAGCCAGTCGGCCTGCTCGACCCGTGCGCTATTCGGCAAACTGTTCTGCCAGTGGCTCTGCCAATGATCTTCTGGCGATCCCTGCCAGCCCGGCACAATCAGATAGCGAATGGATTCGTTGCGCATGGGGAAGCTCTCCTGTGCGTGTCTGTTCCTGATCCAGTATAGGGACGAGTCATATATTCGTTAAGGAATAAGAAGCTATTTATTAATACTCATAAGGAATATAAAACCATTTTCCTTTTTGCATAAAAAAAGGGCCGCACCCTGCCAAGGAGACGGCCCTTGAAAAGCAAAATTTAATTACCGTGCGGTGATCACCGACAACTTGGTGATGCCCGCTCGCTCGATCGAAGCCATTGCCCGCGCCACTTCGCCGTAATTCACACCGTCGTCGGCCTGCAGTTGCACACGCACCTCCGGGTCCTTGGCCTTGGCGGCCTGCAGGTTGAACTCCAGCAGGTCAGGGGCGATTTCATCCTTGTTGATGAACAGCTTGCCAGCGCCGTCGATGCTCACCACCAACGGGTCTTTCTGCTCCACCGGGGCGACCGCCTCGGTCTTCGGCAAGTTGATCGGAATGGCATTGGTCAACAGCGGTGCAGTGACGATGAACACCACCAGCAGCACCAGCATTACGTCCACTAGGGGCGTGACGTTGATCTCGCTCAGCACCTCATCGCTGTCTTGGGTGGAGAAGGCCATATCAGGACGCCTCCTTCACTTTCAGCGCGCCGCCCTGCACCGCCGGTTTCTGTGCGGCGGGGTGCAGCAGCACGCGGAACGCACTCTTCTGCGCCAGGCTGTAAAAGTCGTGGGCAAAGTCATCGAGATCGGCGGCGGTCAGCTTCAGGCGCCGCAGGAAATAGTTGTAAACCAGCACTGCCGGGACAGCGACCGCGATCCCCACGCCGGTCGCCACCAGTGCCGCGCCGATCGGCCCGGCCACGGTTTCCAGACTCGCCGAGCCGGCGGCGCTGATGCCTTTCAAGGCTTCCATGATTCCCCACACGGTGCCGAACAAACCAATGAACGGCGACGTGCTGCCAATGCTCGCGACCACCGCCAAACCGGTTTCCAGTGAACGCCGCTCCCGCACAATTTGCTGGCGCAAGGCGCGCTCCAGGCGATCTTGATGGTTGATCGCCTGGCTCAGATCGGCCGCCGGTGCGTCGCCGACCTGGATCGCTGCGTAACCGGCCTGCGCCACTCGGGCTGCAGCACCGGGCTGGGTCTCGCTCAGCTCGGCCGCCGCGTCGAGGCTGGAGGCGGCCCAGAACTGCTTATGGAATTTGCGATCCTGCGCCTTGAGGCGAGCGAACTGCACGCCCTTGAGCAACGCCAGGCCCCAGGTGGCGACGGAAAAAACCACCAGCAGCCAGATCACCGCGCTTTCGATGGATTCGAGTGGAGATGCCAGTAACGTCATGATGTGTTCCCTCTGTGTAAACGTTTAGCGCGAATAGGTTGCTGTTCAATGAATCTTGAAATCGATGGGCACGCTGACCCAGCCGTCCTGGGCCACGTCGCCCTGTTTGGCCGGGACGAAACTCCAGCGCTTCACCGCGCTTAAAGCCGCGTCGTCGAGTTGCTGGCGGCCACTGCTTTTCTGAATCTGGATCTCACCCGGCTTGCCGCTGGCCAACACATGCACCCTTAACAGCACCGTGCCTTCCCAACCGCGGCGCTGAGCCAGCGACGGGTATTCCGGCGCCGGATTTTTCAGGTAAGCGGCGTTGGCCGAGGCCGGCGTCACAGGCGCGGGCGCCGACGGTGCAGGGGGGGCCGGAGCCGCCACAGGCGCTGCCGGTTGCGCGGGTGCAGGCGGTTGTTGAACCGCCTTGGGCGCAGGTTTGGGCGTCGGTTTCACCACCGGTTTGGGCTTGGGCTTTGGCGCCGGCTTGGTGGCCAGTTCATCGACCACCGGTGGCGGTGGCGGTGGCTCAACCACGGGCGGCGCAGGTGCAGGTGGCGGCGGCTCGACCACCGGCGGTGCCGGACGCGAGAACTCGATGGTCATCGGCGGAATTTCCGGCGGGACAATCGGCAGCGCCGGGGTCGGTTGTTGATTGACCCAGTAAATCACCGCGCCATGCACCAGCACTGCCAGCACCGCGAGCGCAATCGCCTCACGCCGACGCAGACTGCTTTTCGGCGTCTGCTGCAGGCGCAATTGGCCCAGCGGCGTGCGGTACGGTCGACCTAGATCGACCAGCTCGGCACTCGGTGCCTGGCGCCACGACACCTCATGTGCGCTGGCGGCGGTCTGGACGTTGCCCATTGAATGACTCCCTAAGGTCTCTTTGCGAATAACCCGCCACCCACGCTTGTACAGCCCCCCGCGCTGGTGTCAGGGGGTGAATGATTGGCGTGGATGGCTTATCCCTTAAAGTAATTTTTAAGGCTTCGTATAGATCAGAAAGGAATATGTAACTTTGCGGAATGACGCAGAACCGCGCCGATCAAGGGCTGCAGCGAAGGGAGCGAAAGTCGATGCTTTGCAGGCATCAAAAATATTCACGCAAGGCATGGAAAACCCACCTTCCCTGTGGGAGCGAGCCTGCTCGCGAAGATTTTGAGGGCGCTGCGGACTTTCAGGTACAACGCGTCATCGTTAACGTTTCTCGCGAGCAAGCTCGCTCCTACGACCCAACGCCAGCAACTGCTCTTCCAGCGCCTTACCCGCCCGGCTCAAGCCACTGCGCGCATACAGCGCCAGCCGCACGCCCTGGATATCCGGCAAGCCGCTGCTGGCCTCGAGCACCCGATGTCCAGCCGTCACCACGCGCACCGGTAACAGGCTGATGCCCAACCCGGCAGTCACCGCCGAGCAAACACTGGCCAGGCTCGCGCTGGAATACGCAATGCGCCAGCGCCAGCCACCGACCTCCAGGTGATGGAGCATTTCGTGGCGATACAGCCCGCCCACCGGAAACGCCACCAGGGGCAACGGCTCGCGACCGAATGCCGGGTTCTCGACACTGTCGACCCAACACAGGGGCTCCGGCCAAGAGGCCAGGCACTCATCGTTGTGGCCCATCTGCTTGACCAGCAACAGATCGAACTCACCGCGCTGGTACAAGCGGCGCAACTCCGGCCCCAGGCCGCTGGTGACCTCCAGGCGCACCCCGGGATACTCCACGCCAAAAGCCGAGAGCAACGGCATCAGACGCTCGGCGGCGAAGTCCTCCGGCACCGCCAGGCGCAACACCCCTTCGCTTTGCTGATGAATCAACACGTCCGCCGCTTCGTCATGCAAGGCCAGAATGCGCCGGGCATACGCCAGCAGGCGCTCGCCTTCCGCAGTAGCGACCACGCGGCGTTGATCACGATCGAGCAGCTTGCAGCCGAGGCTCTCTTCAAGCCGGCGCACCTGCTGACTGACGGTGGATTGGGTCAGGTGCAGGCGCTCGGCGGCGCGGGTGAAGTTTTCGCTGTCGGCCACGGCAACAAAACTGCGCAGCAATACCGGATCGAACATGGGCGCCACCATTACGCTTGCCACTGATTGGCATGGTTATATTTAATTTCAGAATACAACAGGGCCTCACCATACTGGCGGCCAATCTGTCGTCTCGGGAGTCTGTCGATGACCCTGCGCAAAAAGCTTAAATACAGCCTCCTGTGCGCTGGGCTGTTTATGGTGGGAGAGGTCATGGCCAATAACGATGCATTGCTCAAAGCAGTACGCGAAGGGCAACTGCAGCAGGTGCAAAGCCTGATCCAGCAAGGCGCCGAGGTGAATGTTAGGGGTCTGGATGGCAGCAGCCCACTCCTGTTGGCCACCGCCGACAATCAGGTCGAAATCGCCCGGGCGCTGATCGAGGCCGGGGCCGACGTCAATCAGAAAAACCTGATTCAGGACAGCCCCTACCTGCTGGCCGGCGCCAGCGGTTACAACCAGATCCTCAGTCTGACCCTGAGCCACGGCGCCGACCTGAAAAGCACCAATCGCTACGGCGGCACGGCGCTAATCCCGGCGTGCGAGCGTGGCCACGTCGAAACCGTGCGCCTGCTGATTGCCGCCGGTGTCGACCTGAATCACGTCAACCGCCTGGGCTGGACCTGCCTGCTGGAAGCGATCGTGCTGGCCGACGGCGGCCCGGCGCACCAGCAGATCGTCGCCCAACTGATCGCCGCCGGGGCCGACCTGAATCTGCCGGACAACGCTGGCGTCAGCCCGTTGCGTCACGCCGAACAACGCGGCCAACAAGCCATCGCCAAACTGCTGCGCGACGCTGGCGCCTCGTGACCTCCCAGGATTTTCCATGACCTCATCGCGCCTGCAGTCCTTCGCGGGCTGGCTGTTATTGATCGCACTGGGTGTGAACCTGCGGCCGATCCTCAGCTCAGTCAGTCCCTTGCTCAACGAGATCCGCGGCGCCACCGGCATGACCTTTCAAAGCAGTGCCTGGCTGACCAGCCTGCCGGTGATCTGCATGGGCCTGGTCGCCCTGCTGGGCATTCGCCTGGAAGCGCGCCTGGGTGAACGTCGCGGGATTGCCCTCGGCCTGCTGTTGATCGCCCTCGCCTGCCTGCTGCGCCTGCTGCTCGACCAGGCCGCGACCCTGCTCGCCACGGCCCTGCTGGGCGGTGTCGGCGTGGCCTTGATCCAGGCGCTGGTGCCAGCCCTGATCAAGCGCCGCTTCGCCGGCCGCGTGGCCCTGGCGATGGGCGTGTACTCGGCGTCGCTGATGGGCGGTGGCGGCTTCGCGGCCTTGCTCAGCCCGCACCTGGCGAGCCATTTCAGTCATTGGCAGGCTGGGCTCGGCGTCTGGTTGTTGCCGGCGTTGGCGGCCCTGATGCTGTGGCTGTGTGTACCGGCGAGCGGCGCACACAACGCCAGCGTCGCCACGTCCGACGAAGCGCTGTGGCGGCAGCGGCGAGCGTGGATGCTGGCGCTGTATTTCGGCCTGATCAACTGCGGCTACATGAGCATGGTCGCCTGGCTGCCGGCCTATTACCTGCAACTGGGCTGGAGCGCTACACAGAGCGGCTCGCTGCTGGCGTTCATGACCATTTTCCAGGTCAGCGCCGCCCTACTGATGCCAGCCCTGGCGCAACGGCGTATTGACCGGCGTCCGTTGCTGACTATCAGCCTCGTCGCCCAGGCCCTGGGTTTTTCGGGCCTGGTGCTGTGGCCGCTGGATGCACCGCATGTCTGGGTAGCACTGATCGGTTTCGGCCTTGGCGCCTGCTTTGCCCTGAGCCTGCTGCTGACCCTCGACCACCGCCGCGACCCACGGCAAGCCGGGCAACTGGCGGCCTTTGTGCAAGGCGTAGGGTTTCTGATCAACGCCATCTCGCCGTGGCTGAGCGGCTGGCTGCGCGAACTCACCGGCAGCTTCACCAGCGCCTGGTGGGTATTGATTGTCACGGTGCTGGCAATGCTGGTGCTGACGCGGGTGTTCAGTCCGGCGAGTTACCAGCGCAAGGCCAGTACTGACAACACCCCCTGTAGGAGCGGGCTTGCCCGCGAAGAACCTGAGGACGCCGCGTGGATTCAGGCTGCCGCGCGTCATCGTTGACGAGCATCGCGAGCAGGCTCGCTCCTACGATGGGATGTGGCTGATCTCGGGATCTGCGGTCACCACAAACCCTGCGGGAAATATCTGACAAGGCTTTCAGGTTGTCGCTCGGAAGCGGTCTCTTTAGGCTTCGACGGTCGCTGCCCATTCAGCGATCGGGCGTCGCGGCCCGGATCAATCAAGGCGCACAGCGCCATCATTCGCTTTGAGTTGGCGCTTTTTTATCGTCTACTGCTTTGCGTTATGGCAGCTGTGCGCGGGATACCTTCGGGTATGCCGGGTTCCTTGATTCCCGGTCCGCGAACCTGCGTACAGCTGCCACCCTCCATCGCGTCGCGGCGATGTGTGGCAGCTCCGCCAATCAAGGAGCTTTACCATGCACAAAATCACTCAAAATCCCCCGCCACCCCACACCTTTTCCCCCTACGCCAGCCCCGACACCCGCACCCTCCACGACGCCGCCGAACGCGCGCTGAACCACTACTTCGGCCCGGCCTCCCGACCTTCCGAACCACCAGAAAAACCCGCCTCGCATGTCTTTAGCGTGATCCCCAATCAGGACACCGAAACCCTGCTGATCCACGCCTCGCAAACCCTGGCGGCGGTCGATGTCATGAGCACTGATCTGGCCTTCGAGCTGGAAGGCAAACAGCGCCATGTGGCGCTGGCGATCCAGCAGATGGTTTCGCTAGGCGCTCTGTTGGTGGAGCAGACACTGGAGCGGATTGATCAGCCCAGGGCTATGCATTTGGGCGAATGATCCACGCTCTGTTGACCGACCCCAAACCCTGGAGCGGGCTTGCCCGCGAAGAACCTGAGGACGCCGCGTGGATTCAGGCTGCCGCGCGTCATCGTTGACGAGCATCGCGAGCAGGCTCGCTCCAGGGAGGGCGTGCATATTCCAATATCATCTAACAACATAAAAACTGATCAATTGACGGCATATCAAATCCCCTTTAAAACCTCAGGCATCCCTCACCACCAAGCCCTTTCCAGGACGCCGCAAAAACCATGGACCTCCGCCAGCTGCGCTATTTCATCGCCCTCAACGAGCACCGCAGCTTCGTCCGTGCCGCCGACGCCATGGGCATCACGCAGCCGGCTTTCAGCCGTAGCATCCAGGGGCTGGAGCAGGAGTTCGGTTGCGTGCTGGTGGATCGCGGGCACAAGGATTTGCGCCCCACACCCGAGGGCCAGGTGGTGTTGCAGCATGCCTTGAGCCTGGTCCAGGGTGCTGCCTTGCTCAGCACCCAGGTGACGCAGATGACCAAGCTCGATGCCGGTGAAGTACGCTTCGGTTGCGACCCGGCGGCGGCCGCCAGGCTGGTGCCGGACGCGGTGGCGCGCCTGGTCAACTCACACCCGAAGCTGCGCAGTTGTTTTCAGGTGGATAACGGCCAGCGACTGAGCCGCGCCCTGAGCCGCGAAGAGATCGAATTTTTTATCGCCGACATCCGTCATTTCGAGGCCGATCCGAATTTCCAGACCCGTGCGCTGACCCCAAGACGCAGCGTGTTCTTCTGCCGACCGGGGCACCCACTGCTGGCCAAGGAAAGTCTGTCGACCAATGACATGTTCGTCTATCCGCTGGCGACCACGCAGTTGCCGGCGGGCATTCGCAAATCACTGGCCAACCTCAGTGGCCGCAGCGATTTTTCGCCGAGCATCGAGACCGAGCACGTGCCCGCGCTGCTGAAAATCGTGCTGCAGTCCAACGCCATCGGCGTCGCCAGTGCCGAGGAGATCACCGACGACAGCGTGGCCCTGCTGCAGTGGCGCAACCTGCCGCCGCACCTCGAGAGCTTGAGCACCCGCTGCGGGATTGTCACCCGCACCGGGTATCGACTGTCCCCCGCCGCACGGGCCCTGATCGACATTCTGCAGATGCTGGATCAGCCACCGCAGCCCGCGCTCACACCCGCAACCCCGGCGCGACCTCTGCCTGCGGCGCAGCCTTGCGCGTGAAGCGGTTGGCCCGGCCAAAGGTGCCGAAGTCATTGAAGCGCACCCCCATCTCGCGCATCACCTTGTGCGCCACCGGCACGGTCAACTGGCGGATATAAAACGGCTCCTTGACCACGAAATGATGGATACCGTGGCTGCTGCCGAAGTTGAAGCAGAACGCCTGCAGCGGCCACAGCCACCAGGGGTTGAGCACCTGGGTCTGCTGCAATACGTTGCCCGGTTCGACGTCGCCGTAGTAGTGCATGTTGGAGCTGACAAAGTGCAGGCAAAAGGTGCGCAAGACATTCGGTCCAATGATCACCACCGCCGCGATATCAATCACCTGCATGACCGCCAGCGTGGAGTCCGACCACGGCACGGAAGTGCCCGCCAGATAAGCCACGGCGGTGATGGCGTGAAAGCCGAGAAACACGTACCACGCGCCCCAATGCAGCAACGCCAGCGGTGCATAGACCTTGAGCACCCGGCGCAGGATGCTCCACTTATGCGCCCAGGTGGGCGCCCGCAACAGGCGAATCAACGCCGCCATCAGGTTATCGCCGACCATCAACAGACGCACGACACCCCAGGGTTCGCCATTGGTGATGGCGCGCTCCTCCATGTCGGCCTCGGTACCCGACACCTTGTGGTGATTGAGGTGCAAGTGGCGGCGGATCCACGGATTGATGGTGCTCGGCCGCGCCAGCCAGACCAGCCCGAGCATCAGGTTGTGGGGCACGCGCTGTTTGCGGAAATACATGCTGTGGATCAGGTCGTGCTCCAGCTCATGGGTCAACGACGCCAGAAAAGCATTGAGCAGCAGGCACGCCCACCACACCAGGTGACCGTTGATGTACAACACCGCCGAGCCGACCATCCCGGCCAGGGCGAACGCCAGGATGCCCGCTCCCAACGCATCCTGATGCTTGAGCAACGGATAGCGCTCACGCAATTCGACACCCTTGGCCAGCACCACTTCACGAATATGCGCCGAACGTTGCTGGGCATTCAGGCGATCGGGACTTGCAGAAGTACCGTGCATGCTTCCATCCTCTGGTTATTGAGGTTCGCATGCTGCCTTGCGCGGTCGCCCCGGGCGCTAGCTGTGGACGCCAACCTGTTGACCGGAAGCGCCAATCATCATGATTGAACCCACCTCCCTCGCCAGCTGGACGCGCGCACTGCGCAAACAACTCGATGCCCTGGGCCTGGACAGCGGCGCCCTGTGCCTGCAGGCCGGACTCGACCCGCAACTGATGGACGATCCGAATGCCCGCTACCCGCTATCAGCCACCACTCGCCTGTGGGAATTGGCGGTGCAGGTCAGCGGCGACCCGGCGATCGGCCTGCGGGTCTCGCGCTTCGTCAGCCCCACCACCTTTCACGCACTGGGCTATGCGTTGGTGGCCAGCGGCAGTCTGCGCGAAGTGTTCGAGCGCATCGTGCGCTATCACCAGGTGGTCAGCGACGCCCTGGAGTTGCACCTGAGCCGTGACGAGGACCGCTACTGCTTCACCCTCAGCGTTCCCGAGAACAGCCCGGCACCGGCACCGGAAGCCATCGATGCTTTCGCTGCGATCTACGTGCGCACCTGCCGCAATCGCCTGGGTCGTGAATACGCGCCGCTGGCCGTGTACCTGCGCCGCCCGCAACCGGCGGATCCGCACCCCTGGCACAAGGTATTCCGCGCCCCGGTGCATTTCGCCGCCGCGCAAGACCGCCTGGAATTCTCTCTTGATGACTTCGACAGCCACCTGGACGACGCCAACCCGGAGTTGGCCGAGCACAACGAAACCGTGCTCAAACGCACCCTGGCGCAACTCAAGCCGCTGACCTGGGAACGCAAGGTCCGCGATGCCATCGAGGAGCAATTGCCCGAAGGCGAGCCCAGCGCCGAACGCATCGCCCATACCCTGCACCTGAGCTTGCGCAGCCTGCAACGCCACCTGGCGGACGAGGGTTGTCGCTTCGACACCTTGCTCAACGAAAGCCGCGAAAACCTCGCCCTGCTGCATCTGCGCGACCCGCAGTGTTCACTCAGCGAGATCAGCTACCTGCTGGGGTTCGCCGACACCAGCAGCTTCAGCCGCGCTTTCAAACGCTGGACGGGCATGACGCCGGGGCAGTTTCGGGATGGGTTGGGGTAATCCTTCAAACCATGTTCCGCAGGCCTGCGGCATCGAGAATCTCGATCGTGCCGTATCCAATCCGCAGCAGCCCCTGGCTTTCCAAATCCTTGAGGATCTGATTGGTGGTCTGCCGTGACAACGACAACAGCAGCGCCAACTGCTCCTGGGGCAACTGCAATACCCGGCGCGCCGGTTCGATTTCACCGTAGCCGTCGGCGATCATCAGCAAGCGCTGGGCGACGCGGGCTGGTGCTGGCAGCAGGGTCAACTGCTCGATATTGATGAAGGTCAGGCGCAATTTATGGCTCATCAATAACGCCAGCTGGCGCCAGTAACGAGGGTGTTCGTCGAGGAAGGCGAGCAGCGCCGCCTGGGGAATCTGCAGCAGGGTGCAAGGCCCCACAGCGTAGGCGTCGTGGGTTCGTGGCTGGCCGTCGAACAGGCAAATCTCGCCGAACCACTGTGCCGGCTCGATCAGACTCAACAGCGCTTCCTTGCCCTGCTCGCTCACCGCGCCGATTCGCACCGCCCCCTCGAGCACCGCGTACAAACCACAGGGCGCGTCGCCCCGGCCGAACAGGCGCTGCCCCGGCGTCAGCCGTCGCACACGGGCCAGGGCCAGCAGACTATCCTGTAACTCAGGCGCCAGGTGGCTGAACCACTGGCCTTGCATCAGGCGCGAACGCCAGACCGGGATTTGCATGCACTCTCCAAGCTGATTGTCGTCTGGCTGACAGAGCGCCGACGGACCGCAGGGCATGATCGACATCCCTACAGGAGGAAATAACAATGAAAAGCCTCGTTGACCATCTCAGTCAATACGCTGCCTACCACCGTGACCCGCGCAACATCGCCAGTCACTTTATCGGGATTCCGTTGATTGTGGTGGCGGTGGCCGTGCTGCTGTCGCGCCCCGAATGGGTCGTGGGCAGCCTCTGGATTTCACCGGCAGTCATCGTGGCGTTGTTTTCGGCGTGGTTCTACCTGCGCCTTGAGCTGGCGCTGGGGGTGCTGATGACGGTGCTGATGGGGCTGTCGGTTTGGGCCGGACACGCGCTGGCGGCGCAGAGCACGATGGTGTGGCTCAGCAGCGGGATCGGGATGTTTGTGGTGGGCTGGGTGATCCAGTTTGTCGGGCACTACTACGAAGGCAAGAAGCCGGCGTTTGTCGATGACGTGTCGGGGTTGATCGTCGGGCCGTTGTTTGTGGTAGCGGAGTTGGCGTTTCTGCTGGGGATGCGCCAGGAGCTCAAGCAGCAGATCGAACAGCGCTCGGGGCCGGTGCGGGTGAGCAAGAAAAATGTGGCAGCGTGAACCGCCCCCCTAAGGACCGCTCCCACATTTTTTTGACGAGTGAACCTAGATGTTCGCGACTTTCTGCCAAACCTTCGGCTTGAAGAACAACGTCTCGCCCTTGGCCAAGCCGGTCAGGCTGTCGTGGTCCTTGACCACTTCCGCCTCGATCAACTCGCTCTGCCCTTCGACTTTGAGGGTCACCCGAGTGGTCGCGCCCAACGGACGGATGTCGCGCACTTGCGCTGCGTGGTGATCTTCCAGTTCATGGCGCGACAGCGACACTTCATGGGGACGGAACAACACATGATTGTCCTCGCCCAGGTGCAAACGGTTCGAGTCGCCGAGGAAGTGGTAGACAAAATCGCTGGCCGGATTCTCGTAGACCTGGCCTGGTGAGCCGATCTGTTCGATCACGCCCTTGTTCATCACCACGATGCGATCAGCGACTTCCATCGCCTCCTCCTGGTCGTGAGTCACGAACACCGAGGTCAGGTTGATGTCCTCATGCAGGCGCGCCAACCAGCGGCGCAGTTCTTTACGGACCTTGGCGTCGAGGGCACCGAATGGCTCGTCGAGCAGCAGCACCTTGGGTTCCACCGCCAGAGCGCGGGCCAGGGCGATACGCTGGCGCTGACCGCCGGACAACTGTTCCGGGTAGCGATCCGACAACCAGTCCAGTTGCACCATGTTCAGCAATTCGTGGACCTTGGCGGCAATCTGGCTTTCGTTTGGACGCTGGTTCTTCGGCTTCATGCGCAGGCCGAACGCGACGTTGTCGAACACCGTCATGTGGCGAAACAGCGCGTAGTGCTGGAACACGAAACCGACGTTGCGATCACGCACGTCGTGGCCGGAGACGTCTTCACCGTGGAACACGATGTTGCCTTGATCCGGGGTTTCCAGGCCGGCAATGATCCGCAAAAGAGTGGTCTTGCCGCAGCCGGACGGGCCGAGCAAAGCCACCAACTCACCGCTTTGAATGTCCAGGCTGATGTTGTCCAGCGCCTTGAACGCATTGAAATTCTTGCTGACGTTACGCACTTCGATCGACATGAATTATTCCTCCGCGGCGCTGGCGCGCAGGCGGTTAATACGGTTTTCGCTCCACTGCTTGAGCAGCAGGATGAAGAGCGCCAGGATCAGCAACAGGCTCGCGACGGCAAAGGCGGCGACGTGGTTGTACTCGTTGTAGAGGATCTCGACGTGCAACGGCAAGGTGTTGGTCACCCCGCGAATATGCCCGGACACCACCGACACCGCGCCAAATTCACCCATCGCCCGCGCTGTACAGAGCACCACGCCGTAGATCAGACCCCATTTAATGTTCGGCACGGTCACATGCCAGAACATCTGCCAGCCGTTGGCGCCCAGCAGGCGTGCGGCTTCCTCTTCCTGAGTGCCCTGCTCTTGCATCAGCGGGATCAGCTCACGGGCCACGAACGGCACGGTAACGAAGATTGTCGCGAGAACGATGCCCGGCAAGGCGAAGACAATCTGGATGTCGTGATCCGACAGCCACGGGCCGAAGAAGCCCTGGGCGCCGAACATCAGCACATAGACCAGACCGGCGATCACCGGCGACACCGAGAACGGCAAGTCGATCAGGGTCACCAGCATGCTTTTGCCACGGAACGAGTACTTGCTCACGCACCAGGCGGCGCTGACGCCGAACACCAGGTTCAACGGCACCGAGATCAGCACGGCGATTACCGTCAGCTTCAGCGCGGACAGGGCGTCCGGTTCGAAGATCGCGGCGAAGAAAGCCCCCAGGCCCAGTTTCAGGCCCTGGGACACCACGATAAACAACGGCAACAGCAGGAACAGGGCAAAGATCAGCCAGCCCAGGACAATCAGGACGCGCCGGGCGCCGGGGCTGCCACGGCGGGCGGCGTTGGCCGAGGATGCGGCGCTAATAGACGATTGGGACATGGTTCGCGCCTCCTTATGGGGTTTCGATGCGCCGCTGCAACAGGTTGATCAGCAGCAACAGGACAAAGGAAACCACCAGCATCAACACGCCAATGGAAGTGGCACCGGTGTAATCGTATTGGTCGAGCTTGACCAT
This sequence comes from Pseudomonas fluorescens, assembly GCF_019212185.1. Lineage (NCBI taxonomy): Bacteria > Pseudomonadati > Pseudomonadota > Gammaproteobacteria > Pseudomonadales > Pseudomonadaceae > Pseudomonas > Pseudomonas fluorescens. The sequence goes on along the minus strand of NZ_CP078138.1, from coordinate 408,403 downwards.
GATCAGCAACGGCAAAATTTCGGTTTTCATCGGCATGTTGCCGGCGATGAAGATCACCGAACCGTACTCACCGACACCGCGCGCGAACGCTAGGGCGAAGCCGGTCAGCCAGGCTGGCAGCAGCGCCGGCAGCAGGATGTAGCGGAACACTTGCAGGGGTTTGGCACCCAGGCACGCGGCGGCTTCTTCGATTTCCTTGGGGATATCGGCCAACACCGGTTGTACCGTACGTACCACGAACGGAAGGGTCACAAACGTCAGGGCAAGGGTGATACCCAGGGGGGTATAGGCAATCTTGAAACCGAGGTCCGCGGCAAACTGACCGACCAAACCATTAGGTGCGTAGAGCGCGGTCAAGGCGATACCGGCGACCGCCGTCGGCAAGGCGAACGGCAGGTCGATCATCGCGTCGATGATTTTGCGCCCTGGGAAGGTGTAGCGCACCAGCACCCAGGCCAGCAGCGTACCGATGATGCCGTTGATCACGGCTGCGCACAGCGCGGTGCCGAAGCTCAACTTCAACGCCGCCAGCACTCGGGGGGCGGTGATGATGGCCCAGAACTGCTCCCAGGTCAGTTGCGCGGCATGCACGAACATCGCCGCCAGGGGTATGAGTACGATCAGGCTGAGGTACACCAAGGTGTAGCCCAGCGTCAGCCCGAAGCCGGGTATGACGGGGGAGATACGACGCGACATAAAAGTCCTTGGTCAATGGCTGGTTACAACTGTAGGAGCGAGCCTGCTCGCGAAGGCGGTGACTCAGACAACAAAGGGGTTGGCTGATCGTCCGTCATCGCGAGCAGGCTCGCTCCTACAGGTAAGGCGGTCGTCAGATTACTGCGCCTGATAGATCTGGTCGAACACTCCGCCATCATTGAAGAATTTTGGCTGCGCGGATTTCCAGCCGCCGAAGTCCTTGTCGATGGTCACCAGGTCCAGGCTCGGGAACTGCTTGGCGTATTTGGCGGCCACTTCCTTGTCACGTGGACGGTAGAAGTTTTTCGCCGCGATCTCCTGCCCGGCCGGGCTGTACAGGTGCTTGAGATAGGCTTCGGCGATCTGCTCGTTGCCCTTTTTCTCGGCGTTCTTGTCGACCACGGCCACCGGCGGCTCGGCAAGGATCGACAGCGACGGCACGACGATGTCGAACTTGTCCGCGCCGCCATCTTCCTTGAGTGCCAGGAAGGCTTCGTTTTCCCAGGCCAGCAACACGTCACCCTGACCGTTGTTGACGAAGGTGATGGTCGAGCCGCGTGCGCCGGTGTCCAGCACAGGCACATGCTTGAACAGGGTCTGCACGTATTCCTTGGCCTTGGCTTCATCGCCACCGTTGGCTTTCAGGCCATAGGCCCAGGCCGCGAGGAAGTTCCAGCGCGCACCGCCCGAGGTTTTCGGGTTCGGGGTGATCACTTCCACGCCGTTCTTGGTCAGGTCGCCCCAGTCCTTGATGCCCTTGGGGTTGCCCTTGCGCACCAGGAACACGATGGTCGAGGTGTAAGGGGTGCTGGCATCGGGCAGACGCTTCTGCCAGTCGGCGGGCAGGGTCTTGCCCAACTTGGCGATTTCGTCGATGTCACCGGCCAGGGCCAAGGTCACCACGTCGGCACGCAGGCCATCGATCACCGCCCGGCCTTGCTTGCCAGAGCCACCATGGGACTGCTGGATCTTCACGTTGTCGCCAGCGTGTTCTTTCTTCCAGTAGTTGATGAATTCGGCGTTGTATTCCTGATACAGCTCACGGGTCGGGTCGTACGACACGTTCAGCAACTCGTAATCCTTGGCAACCGCGGAACCGGCAAAAATGGCACTGGCCAGAGCGGCCAAAGCGTAACGGCGAATCGACGACATGGTGAAGCTCCTGAAATTTTTGTGTGGGCTGTTCTTATGGTTTTCTGGAAACGGGTTGCCGGTGCCGGGCAGACTCAGCTCGGCTTGTTGCCGGCCGGGCTCTGCAGGCGGAATTTTTCCTTGCGCTCGATCTGCACCACTTGGGCGTTGTGCACGGTGATCTCTACCGCGCCAAAACGCAGATCGCGCAGGGCGCTCTGGATTTCGCGCAGAATGGTGGCTTCGTCATGTCCGTCAACGCTACGTAGAGATGCGCTCATGGTGCTGCTCCTGAAAGGGGAAGTGCCTGGCAGTGGCGGCACTGCTTGCGGCGTAGGAGCAATAGTAGAGAGCCATAGATATTCTTAAAAATACTATTTAAGAATGTTTATATAACCGAATGACTGGATGTGATGTACACGGAAAGGGGCCGCGCCGTAGCCCCTTGAATGGCCTAGCGAATCGCCGGGGCCCGCGACCAGTCCAGCTCGCTCGCCGGCATCGGCCGACCAAACCAGTAGCCCTGCCCGAGGTCGCAGCGGTGTTCGAGCAAAAAGCCCGCCTGATCCTGATGTTCGATGCCCTCGGCGTGCACCTGCATGCCCATGCTCTGCGCCAGGGCGATGATTACCCGCACGATCGCCGCGTCATCGTCGTCTGCCGGCAGACCGGCGACAAAACCCTGGTCGATCTTCAGCTTCTGCACCGGCAGGCGCTTGAGCCGCAGCAGTGACGAATAGCCCGTGCCGAAATCGTCGATGGCCAGGCGCACGCCCAACTCACGCAAGCGGTGCATCTGCTCCAGCGCCACCTCCGGATCGAGCATCACCGCGCTTTCAGTCACCTCGAGCTCGAGGAATGCGGGGTCCAGACCGGTGTCGTGCAGGACTTGGGCAACGCGTTCGTACAACTCACGGCCAGCAAACAAGCGGGTCGAGACATTCACCGCGACGAACGACAGCACCACCCCGGCCTGCTGCCAGGCGCACATTTGCTGACACGCCTGCTGCATCACCCAGGCGTCGATCTCGGCAATCAGCCCGGTGCGCTCGGCAATCGGGATGAACTCACCCGGCGGCACCAGCCCCCGTTGCGGGTGCTGCCAACGCACCAGCGCTTCGACGCCCACCAACCGGCTGAACTGTAGATCGTGCACCGGCTGGTAATAGACCCGCAGCTCCTGCTGTTCAAGGGCGCGGCGCAGCTCGAAGGCAATCTCCACCCGGTGCTGGGCATGCGCCGTCAGCTCTTCGGTGTACAGCGCGTAGTCGTTGCGCCCGGAGCTCTTGACCTTGAACAGCGCCGAATCGGCATTGCGCAGCAATTGATCGGCACTCAAGGCGTCACTGGGAAACAGGCTGATGCCGACGCTGGCATTGATGAACAATTGGCCGCCGTCGATCACGAAGGCGTCTTTCAGGCTGTCGAGGATGCGTTGCGCATGGCCCGCCGCCTGCACCAACTGCCCACAGTCCTCGACCAGCACGGCAAACTCGTCACCGCCGAGCCGCGCCAGGGTGACGCCCGGTCCGAACAGCTCGCGCAAGCGCGATGCCACGGCCTTGAGCAGGCGGTCGCCGACGTTGTGCCCCAGGCTGTCGTTGATCATCTTGAATTGGTCGAGATCGATCATCAGCAACGCACAGCCGCGCTTGTGCACCTGCGCCGACGCCAGTGCCTGCTCGACGCGGTCGCGGAACAACAGGCGGTTGGGCAGATCGGTCAGCGGATCATGGTGCGCCAGGCGCTTGATCTCGTGTTCGGAATCCTTGATCGCACTGATGTCGGAGAACACCGCCACGTAATGACTGAGCTGGCCGCAGTCATCGCGAATGACCCGGATGGTTTGCCATTGCGGGAAAATCTCGCCGCTTTTGCGCCGATTCCAGATTTCGCCGCTCCATTCTCCGTTCCGGCCCAAGGCCTGAAACATCTGCTTATAAAAATCCGGAGAGTGGTGACCGGACTTGAACAGGCTCGGTGTATGCCCCAGTACTTCGTCTGGCAAGTAGCCGGTGATGGCCATGAACGCACGATTGACGTGGACAATCTTGCGCTGGCGATCAGTGACCAGCACCCCTTCGTGGGTGCAATCGAACACCGCCTGCGCCTGACGCAGACGCGCGCGATCTTCCTGGTGAAAACGCTGGGCATCCTTGAGTCCCAGTACGTTCCAGCGCCCGGCCAGGGCCAGCAGAATCAAGCCGGCACTGAGGCCGACCCAGACATAACCGTTGATCAGCTGCCAACGCGGCAAATCCGCTGAACCATCGAATATTCTGCTCAATAAACAACCAGTGACACCCAGCCACACGCAGGAAACCACCAGGTAAAGCAGCGCCGCACGGAAGGCTGCGCGATAAGATGCCGACATTCGGTCGTCCATGTCCCTACGAAAGCTCAGAATTATAGAGCAAAGAGCCACCACTCCTCTCTTATCTGAAAGCCCGACTGGTTTTATCTGTGTCCTGAGTGATAATGCGCGAGCTATTTTTTTCTTTATCGAGGGCCCAACAGCCTATGTGGTACGAAGGTTTACTCGGCTTGTCAGCCTGGCAACTGGTGGCGGTCACTCTGGTCATGACTCACATCACCATCGTCGGCGTCACGGTCTACCTGCATCGCTACTCGGCGCACCGCTCCCTTGAGCTGAACGCCGGCCTCAAACACTTCTTCCGGTTCTGGCTGTGGCTGACCACCGCGCAGAACACCCGCGAGTGGACGGCGATCCACCGCAAGCACCACGCCAAGTGCGAAACCGTCGATGATCCGCACAGTCCGGTAATCAAGGGCCTGTCGACAGTGCTGCGCAAAGGCGCCGAGCTGTACCGCGCCGAGGCGGAAAACGCCGAGACGCTGCGCATCTACGGCAAGAACTGCCCCGAAGACTGGATCGAACGCAAGCTGTACAGCCGTTACCCGCTGCTGGGTGTGGCGATCATGGGGGTCATCGACCTGCTGCTGTTCGGCACCATCGGCATCACCATCTGGGCGATCCAGATGATGTGGATCCCGGTCTGGGCGGCCGGCGTGATCAATGGCCTGGGGCACGCCGTGGGCTATCGCAACTTCGAGTGCCGCGATGCGGCGACCAACCTGGTGCCGTGGGGCATCCTGATCGGTGGTGAAGAGCTGCACAACAACCACCACACCTACCCCAACTCGGCCAAGCTGTCGGTGAAGAAGTGGGAGTTCGACATGGGCTGGGCCTGGATCCAGGTGTTCAGCTTCCTGCGCCTGGCCAAGGTGCAACGGGTGGCGCCTATCGCCCACCGCGTCGAAGGCAAGGGCAGCCTGGACATGGACACCGCCATGGCGATCCTCAACAACCGCTTCCAGATCATGGCCCAGTACCGCAAGCTGGTGATTGGCCCGCTGGTCAAGCAGGAGCTGGAAAAGGTCGACCATTCGGTGCGCCACCAATTCCACCGCGCCAAACGCCTGCTGTCGCGTGAGACCAGCCTGCTGGAAGACCGCCATCACCTGCGCATCCAGACCATGCTCGAGCACAGCCAGGCCTTGAAGGTGATCTACGAGAAGCGCCTGGCGCTGCAGCAGATCTGGGTCAAGACCAGCTCCAACGGCCACGACATGCTGGCTGCGATCAAGGACTGGGTTCATGAAGCCGAAGCCAGCGGCATTCAATCGCTGCGCGACTTCGCCCACCAACTGAAAACCTACTCGCTGCGTCCAGCGGCCTGAAACTCGGCGGGAGTGAGGCAACTCACTCCCGCGCTCAGGCTGGCGTCTTGCGCAGGCGCATCAATTCCGGCAAGCCAATCTTCAGCAGGCGCGCCGTCCGGCTTTTAGCCAACGCTTCCACGCCCTCATGCTCGGTCAGGCGCGCCAGACTGGCCGCCATGTTCATCACCAGCGCTTCGCGCGAGTACACCCCGCCACCAAGCTGATAAACCGCGGCAATCAATTCCCGCAGCTCCAGCGGCAGGCGCCAGCGGGTGCGCAAGGCCGAACCGTAGGCGGCGGCAAACTCCGTGAGGGCGTTGCCGATCTGCTCCTGATCATCCAGCTCGCCGCCGGCCTGTTTCCACTCCTGCAGGCAACGCAACAGTGCCAGGTCGCCGAGGCAATGGAGCATGCCCGCGCAGTAGCAGCGCTCCTGATCAAGATCAAGCAGGCGCGCCAGGGTCCGGGCGTATTCCGCGGTGTGCAGCGACAGCTCCCAGTAGCGCTCGGCGTAGTCGGCCAGCAGCGGGTCGCTCAACCTGGCGCTGCGCTTGAGGGCCAGCCCGAGCACCAGGTTCATGCTTTGCCCGGTACCCAGGCGATGAAGAGCCTGGGGCAGGGTCTGTACGCCTTCACCCAGGTGATGGGCGGCGCTGTTGGCGGCGGCGATCAGCACGGCGGTGATCTGTGGGTCGGTGCGCACTTCCTCTTCCAGCAAGCGCAGGTCCAGACCATTGGGATTAAGGCTGCGCTTGACCGCCTGCTGCACGTCGGTGAGCAGCGGCGCACCGTCGGCCAGCTCGCGGCGGCGCTCGAGAAAGGTCGAAAGGCTCATGCCCGGCGCCAGGGTCGGCACCTCGCAGGACACAGTCTGCCCGGCGTTGAGCAGCAACTGCTGCAAGCGCAGGGTCAGGTTTTCCATGTCCAGCGGTTTGGTCAGATAGGCAGTGGGTGCCAGCGGCACGGCTTCATGGACGCTGGCGCTGTCGTTGCGGCTGCTCATCAGAATGAACGGCAGCAACGGCTGGCGACGGCGCTGACGCACACTGCGCAGCACATTGAGGCCATCGACCCCCGGCAATTCCCAATCGGCGATCACCAGGTCATAGGGCTGCTCGCTCAACAGTTGCAGCGCTTGCTGGCCGTCGGCACACAGGTCCAGCCGCGCGTCGCAACGCACGTTGAGCAACACCTGTTTGAGCAGATCGCGCGACCAGGGATCGGCTTCGGCAATCAGCACGCGAGGCACAGCGGGAAGCTCTACAACGGTCATCTTTTCACTCCGGGACAATCCTTGCACCTTAGACAATGCTGGCACTTCGATACAGGTGAAAAGCCGAGGATGTGTTTCCAAAGACCAAAAAAACCCGCCGAAGCGGGTTTTTTGTGAAGCCGGTCACACTCGGTGATCAGAGCTCGGAGAAGCACTCTTCGATGATCGCCAGACCTTTGTCCAGTTGCTCGTCCGGCGAAGTCAGCGGAACCAGGACCCGCAGCACGTTGCCGTAGGTGCCGCAGGACAGCAGAATCAGACCTTTCTCGCGAGCCTTGGCAACCACTGCAGCCACGGCTGGGGCGTTAGGCTTGTGGCTGTCGCCGTTCTCGAACAGCTCGACCGCGATCATCGCGCCCAGGGCACGCACTTCACCGATGACCGGGTACTTCGCCTGGATGGCTTTCAGGCCGGTCACCAGACGCTCGCCCACCGCCTTGCAGCGATCCAGCAGGTGCTCTTCTTCGAACACTTCCATCACGGCCAGGGCCGCAGCACACGCGATCGGGCTACCGGCGTAGGTGCCGCCCAGGCCGCCTGGAGCGATGGCGTCCATGTATTCGGCCTTGCCGCAGACACCGGCCAGCGGGAAGCCGCCAGCGATGGATTTGGCAAAGGTGGTCAGGTCGGCAGCAACGCCCATCTGTTCCATGGCGAAGAAGGTGCCGGTACGGCCAGCGCCGGTTTGTACTTCGTCAGCGATCAGCAGGATGCCGTGCTGGTCGCACAGGGCACGCAGGCGCTTCATGAACTCTTTAGGCGCGACGTAGAAACCGCCTTCACCCTGCACCGGCTCGATGATGATGGCGGCGATGTCACGCGGCTCGGCATCGTTCTTGAAGATGCGTTCGATGCTGGCGATCGAGTCGTCGATGCTCACACCGTGCAGTTCGTTCGGGTACAGCGCGCGGAACACGCCGCCTGGCATCAGGCCCATGCCTGCCGAGTAAGGCACGACTTTACCAGTCAGACCCAGGGTCATCATGGTGCGGCCGTGGTAGGCGCCGGTGAAGGCGATCACGCCAGCGCGGCCAGTGGCGGCACGGGCGATTTTCACGGCGTTTTCCACGGCTTCCGAACCGGTGGTGACCAGCAGGGTTTTCTTGGCGAAATCACCTGGGACCTTGGCGTTCACTTTTTCGCACAGTTCTACGTACGGTTCGTACGCCAGCACCTGGAAGCAAGTGTGGGTCAGCTTGTTCAGCTGTTCAGTCACGGCGGCGATGATTTTCGGGTGCACGTGACCGGTGTTCAGCACGGCGATACCGCCGGCGAAGTCGATGAACTCGCGACCTTCAACGTCGGTCACGGTGGCGTTCTTCGCGGACTCGGCGAAGATTGGGTGAATCTGGCCAACACCGCGTGGTACAGCGGCTTCACGGCGTTTCATCAAAGAAGCGTTAGTCTTGCTCATAGTGTCCTCATTCGCCGCTCATCGGTCGGCGTGGTTCAAGGATTACGCGGCGGGGAGGCAACTACGGCAGCATGCGATGATCGACTGCCACAGCTTTCCCGGCCACAGATAAGAATCCGGTGAAACACGCAAAGGGTCAGCGCTCTCGTGCCCTTTGCGTTTCAAGCAATGCCCTGCCCGGCTCAAGCCTTGCGGCTTAGATGCCCAGGCACAGGTATTTGATTTCCAGGTAATCCTCGATGCCGTACTTGGAGCCTTCACGGCCCAGGCCCGACGCCTTGATGCCGCCGAACGGCGCGACTTCGTTGGAGATCAACCCGGTATTCACGCCAACCATGCCGTATTCCAGAGCCTCGGCCACACGGAACACACGGCCCAGGTCGCGGGCATAGAAGTACGAGGCCAGACCGAACTCGGTGTCGTTGGACATCGCGATCACTTCGGCTTCGTCTTTGAAGCGGAACAGCGGCGCCAGTGGGCCGAAGGTTTCTTCCTTGGCCACGGCCGCGGTTTTCGGCACGTTGGTGAGGATGGTCGGTTCGAAGAAGTTGCCTTCCATCACCTTGCCGCCGGTGAGCAGGGTTGCGCCTTTGCTCAGGGCGTCAGCGATGTGTTCCTGAACCTTGGCCACGGCCTTGCCATCGATCAACGGACCAGTGGTGGTGCCTTCTTCCAGACCGTTGCCGATCTTCAGCTTGGCCACGGCCGCCGCGAGTTTCTCGGCGAAGGCGTCGTAGATCGAGTCCTGGATGTACAGGCGGTTGGCGCAGACGCAGGTCTGGCCGTTGTTGCGGTACTTGGAAATGATTGCGCCTTCGACGGCCTTGTCCAGGTCCGCGTCGTCGAACACGATGAACGGCGCGTTGCCGCCCAGCTCCAGGGACACTTTCTTGATGTCCTTGGCGCATTCGGCCATCAGCTGGCGACCGATTTCGGTCGAGCCGGTGAACGACAGCTTGCGCACGATCGGGTTGCTGGTCAGCTCGCCGCCGATGTCGCCGGCGCTGCCGGTCACCACGCTCAGCACGCCTTTCGGGATGCCGGCACGGTGCGCCAGTTCAACCAGGGCCAGGGCCGAGAATGGAGTTTGCGAAGCAGGCTTGATCACCATGGTGCAACCGGCGGCCAGGGCCGGGCCAGCTTTACGGGTGATCATGGCGGCCGGGAAGTTCCACGGAGTGATCGCTGCAGTCACGCCGATTGGCTGCTTGATCACGATCAGGCGCTTGTCTGGCTGGTGGCCCGGGATCACGTCACCGTAGATGCGCTTGGCTTCTTCGGCGAACCATTCGATGAAGGAGGCAGCGTAAACGATTTCGCCCTTGGCTTCGGCCAATGGCTTGCCCTGCTCGAGGGTCATCAGGCGACCGAGGTCTTCCTGGTTTTCGATCAGCAATTCGTACCAGCGACGCAGCTTGTTCGCCCGCTCTTTGGCGGTCAGTGCACGCCAGGCCGGCAGCGCCTTGTCGGCAGCTTCGATGGCACGGCGGGTTTCGGCAGCGCCCATTTTCGGTACGGTGCCCAGAATATCGCCCGTTGCCGGGTTGTTGACGTTGATCGTCTGACCATTGTCCGCATCTACCCAAGCACCATCGATGAAGGCTTGCTGGCGGAACAACAGGGAATCTTTAAGCTGCATGTCGGCTTTCCTTAACAGCACCGCGCACGCGCGGAGCGAATTATGATTGTAGAAAGGCGCCCTTGGGCTGCCGTCAGGGAACTCATTCACCGGGCTGAAGCACATAAATAGCGCACGGTTCGAAACACGTGCGGTTCAGCACCCAGACAAGAGCGTTTGAAATCTCAAACGAATCCTAGGATCAAAGGGGGTAAAGGACAATAGGCTGTTCGAAAAAAAGAACGTAAAGCCGACTTTTGCCCAGTATTTCGGATCAACGTGACGAACGCGCGTCGACAGAGGCAAAACAACAGGTTTTTCAGCAGCATGGACGCCCGCCACGCTTATGCGTATCATGGCGCCCGCTGCACCAGTAGCTCAGCTGGATAGAGTACTGCCCTCCGAAGGCAGGGGTCGTGGGTTCGAATCCCGCCTGGTGCACCATACAGCTGTAAAGAAAAAGCCTCAGGCCTTATGGGTCTGGGGCTTTTTTGTGGGTGTTGTTTTTACAGGCCATTTGCGATGGTTGCAGGAGATCAGCCTGCACGGTACCCTCGCGCCGTCGCTGCCAATTCAGCGACCGGGCTTGGTAACCCGAGAGTTGAGCGCAACGGCGCCCCCATATGCATTGCAGGCGTTTTTTTTCGCCCGCAATTTGCGTTATGGCGGCTGTGCGTGGGACGTCTTCGGGCGTGCCGGATTCCTTGACTCCCGGTTTACCAACCTGCGCACAGCTGCCACCTATTCGCTTGGTAACGAAAAAGTGGCAGCTCTACGTCAAGGAGCTAGACCATGCGCACTACAAAACCGTCCGAAATTCAGCCTCTCCCTCAGCGCGATTCCCAATCGAACCCTCAATGCATCTCTATTAATGGAGATGGCAAATGACTGAACAACCAGAAGCCAAAACCATTGGCTCGACTCCTTGCATCTATTGCCCGGACGAACCGCTGTTCCATGTCAGCAGCGGCGTGCCGATTAGCAAAGCTCTGGCGCAGGCGTCAGATTTCCTGTGCCTTGCTAAAGCGTTCGCCGAGGATGCGGCCTATGCGAAGGACACTGACCGTCATGCGTGGGCTGCTCATTATCTGACTGCGATGGGTAAGGCTGTGATTGATGATGTGGTTAAAGTGCTGACCCAATCGAAGCCGGCTCAGTAGCAACACGTTGCAGAAATAGTAACGACCCACCTTTGACATGCGCCCCGAATTTTGGGGCCTCCAAAATGGCGAAAAATGAAAGTCAGGGGATTGCGCAACCTACACGATCATAAAGCAGTCCACACCCTCTGCTGGTAGCAGTCGGGCGGGCATCGCACATAACGAAATGGCAAGAAGGGTTGGACAACCGGAAAAAGCACCAACGAGGGATTCACGCACGACATTCAATAATCGCACTCACCCGGATTACTTTTCTCAAAGCGCGCGCAACCACACACCTGCAGTCATGATCGGTGATTTTTATTGCTCTCTTTTACAACGACCCTTCGCTTCGTCAAATCGCACCTGCTTGCTACTGAATTTGGTAGCCGCGGGTCCTCACACGTACGAGGGGCAAGCCAAGGTGCGAAAAGTTACCGACACATCGTAGTCAATAAGGGCAGCATTTGCTCTGGTAGCCCAATATCTTAGGCAGCCCTCAGCCTTCCTGGCGCCTACAAATCTCGAGACTAGAATCGGCCTATCTGTCAGAATCACGGTCTTCGACTAGCCTCCTTAGAAGGCCATACGAAAGCGCCATAAATTCTGCGAAAACAGAGATTCAACCTTATGAGTTTGCACACTAAAGTTCTCGATGGAAGTCAGCAGTCCGCAGTCGCCAGACTGTTTTCTGCAGCAGTCATTCGAGAACTAGCTCAAAAAGGTAAATCACCTTTATTTTCGAGACTTATAAAAGAGTCTTTATCAATCAATGAAGCCAGTCTTGCAGCCCCCATTAGCGAAATCTTTGAAAGTGCCTTTCGCCTTCTGCGAAAAAAAGACTACAGACACGAATATGCATACAAAGCGGCAATCACAAAAAAGTTGCTTTTAGGAAGACACTCACTCAAAACGGCGTCTTTCGTCTCTGAATTTCGCGTCGATAATTGCAAAGCCGACGTAGCCATATTCAACGGCACATCTACTGCATATGAAATCAAGTCCGAACGCGACAACCTAGGCAGACTGCATACTCAAGTTAGCACTTACAAAAAGTTTTTCGCAAAAGTTTATGTTATAACTGGCGAAAACCACTTAGATGAAATACTAACGACAACACCACCTGATGTAGGCGTTTTACTCTTAAACAATAGGCATGGGATTTCTACGATAAGAGAGATTCAAGACACTCCGGATAGAGTCTCCCCGGGTGTCATATTCGAGGCAATTCAGCTTCGAGAAGCAGTGGAAATCTTAAGAGTGTTCGGAATCACACCACCACAAGTTGCAAATACAGAGATTAGGTCTGCAATAGGCGAAATATTTAGATCTTTGGACCCTGTAACCACGCATGAACATATGGTTAAGGTCCTCCGAAAATCGCGAAACTCTTTACCCCTCGCAGGACTATTACCTCAACTGCCAGACTCCTTGCAAGCGGCAGTTTTATCTACACCACTGAAGTTGCGAGAACAAACAACGCTGTTGGATGCTGTAAACACATCAATCAGGGAGGCCCTTAATTGGGCGAGATAACATGTACTACCCATATTTTCGTGGCAAACAGTTTGACTTACTTACAATCAAAGAGTCCGCAGATGTTCTAGCTAAAAACAAGATCATTTCAATTATTGAACCAGTCCGGGAGTCATTGAGTGGCCTAAAAAGATCAATTGAAGCACTATCAGCAACTGGCGCTGAAGCAGTTTTGATTGTGAACCCATATTATGGCGATCACACAGAAAATTCGGCTGCGATCCAATCGTTCGTGACAGAAGAGATCAAGGCACACCAAAATGTTTCGGTCGGCATTCTTCTAACAAACAAAACTAGTACGACTGACGCACTGGAAATCTGTAGCACGTACCCGAATCACTCACTGTACTTTATTCACTTTGGTTTTACTGAACCAAAAGCTCTAGTCGAAGTCACGCAAAACTGGCAGAGAAAAGTCAGCCACGTATTCGCTGAAGAATATTGCGGAAAACTTTATCAGAAGCATTTCAGTGAGACCACGCGCATATTGCTGCGGGACGGATTCAAGCGCCAAGCTAATAGCAAATACCCCGACGTAGAGCCTTTCTCGGACCTACACGCAACGTTCAGAGATGAGGGCGTTAATGGTTTTGGTGACTTTCTGATCGTTGGAGATGAGTATTCTGAATCTGGCGGCCCAGCTTATGCAGTTGCTATCCACCTGACATTCATCGATCCTGAAATGGATAATGCAATGTATATTTACCACTTTAAATCGGATAGACAGGATACCCCAACTGACCCAGCGGGAAAATTTTACGAAGCATTGACCAAATTGGTCGCAAAACTTGAAGAACCCGGTTCAAAAATCCTGCGCACATCGGCTGTCGAAGAACTTGTCGATCTTTATAATAGAAAGCACTTCCCTGGGCTTGGATATGTCAAAAAGCTGTCTATGAAGCACCACATCGAAGTTATCGCAAACTACCTTGGGTAACTATCATGAGAAAATGCTGCCCAATTTGCTTTGGCGATAATCATTTAAGCTCCGTGATTGAACAAATCGCTCTCGAGCATGGATATTGTTCATTTTGCAAATCCCAAAACATGCCTTTGGTCGAACCAGTTAAGCTCAGAGAGTATCTTGAACTCTTGGCGGGAATTTATACAAAGTCAGACAGTGGAGCGACTCTGGGCGAGTGGTTTAAAACCGACTGGAACATGTTCACAAGCTTGGACTTGGCGAATACAAAGGATTTACTCGCCGACGTATTCCAAGATGGAAACTTTCCGCGAGAAATGTTTGCGCCTTCAACCAAATGCTTTTCTAAAAATCTAGACAACTGGGAAAATCTTCGAAAAGAGTTAATGGAAGAAAATCGATTTTTTCCGAAAGAGACAATTAGCCTAGATAGATTTTCCTATCTCCTCTCTCAACTTATTTACAAAGGCACCCTCCCTGAAAAATGGTTTAGAGCACGAATTCAGGAGTCCGAAGAACCATACTCGCTTGAAAAAATGGGGCCACCGCCAAAAGACAAAGCGACCCACGGCCGGGCAAACCCCGTAGGAATACCTTATTTATATGTCGCATCGGATGTTTTAACATCAATCTCAGAAATTCGCCCACATACTGGTGAATTTGTAACAGTCGCAGAATTCAAAATCGTAGAGGAAGTTAGACTCGCCGATTTACGAAGCCCCCGAAGCTTGATAACTCCCTTTATCTGTGCAGACGATGAAGAAATTGCTGCACTCCGAGGAGATATTGAGTTCCTGGTGCGACTGGGCGAAGAGTTAACTCGACCTGTACTACCAAAGTCAGCGGCGATTGACTACATACCAAGCCAGTACTTATGCGAACTTATAAAGAAAAATGGATTTGATGGCGTCATTTATAAAAGTTCAATTGGCGAGGAGATAAACCTCGCACTGTTCTACCCGGCTAAGGCAAAGGGAATTCAGTTGACCCCTCATAGAGTTCACCACGTTCTTGTTAAGGCGGCCCCCTGCGCGACCTGAAAGACCAGCTAAAACCACAACTCAGCAGAGAGTGATTGCAATTCGCTCTCTGGTTTTTTCCCCGGCCTTATGCCTCGCGCCTTGCAAACTCGAAAAATACAAAAAGCAATACAAATCAATAAATTATAGATAAATCTCGAAGATTATCTGAGCATCTTTCATCACTTGTAAAGCAAGGGACACGCGCACACTCTCTGCTGCATTCCCAATCCAGGGTGCCACGCCCTTGCAGCGCAACACCCTCGGCCGTCCTCAGAAATCGAAGAACACGGTCTCCGCTGGGCCCTGCAGATAAATATCAAAGCGATAAGCCAGCTTGCCGTCCACCGTGCAGCGCTTGGCGATCAGCGATTCGCGGCGGTGGGGTTGTTCGATCAGGTTCAGCACCGGGTCCACGGCGTTGGCCTCGGCTTCGTCGTCGAAGTACAGGCGGGTCTGCAGGTGGATGTTGATGCCACGGGCGAACAGCGACACGTTGATGTGCGCGGCCATCGGTACGCCGGCGGCGTTTTTCACGACGCCTGGCTTGATGGTGTTGATCGTCCATTCGCCAGCATCGGTGGTGGCGGTGCGACCGAAGCCGTTGAACGGCTTTTGCAGGTCGTAGTCGCTGTCGTAGACGCCCTGGTGGTCGGCCTGCCAGCATTCCAGGAACGCATCGCGAATCAGTTGGCCGTTGCCGTCGTAGACGCAACCCACCACCACGATGTGCTCGCCGGGTGCGCCGGGCTTGGCCATCTGGTTCCAGATTTCCTCTTCGCGCGGCTCGTTGCCGGCGGTTTCCAGCGCCAGGCCGATGTGCACATAGGGGCCGGCGGTTTGCGATGGGGTTTCATTCAGCAGTTGAACGGGCATGTGCAGGCCTCCTCAGCAGTTTTCGAAGTGGGTCTTGCGCTGGCCGCGCAGGACGATGTCAAAGCGATAGGCCAGGCAATCCATCGGATTGGCCATGCTCATGTCCAGTCTGGCGATCAGGCTCTGCACCGCCTCCTGGTTGGCAATCGACTTGACGATCGGGCACATCGGGATCAGTGGATCCCCTTCGAAATAAAGCTGGGTAATCAGCCGCGTGGCGATGGACGGGCCGCTGATGGACACATGCACGTGGGCCGGGCGCCAGTCGTTGGGGCCATTGCGCCATGGGTACGGGCCGGGTTTGACGGTGCGGAAGCTGTAATTGCCATCGCGGTCGGTCAGCGCACGGCCGACGCCACCAAAGTTCGGGTCCAGCGGCGCCAGGTAGCTGTCCTTCTTATGGCGGTAACGGCCGCCGGCGTTGGCTTGCCACATTTCCACCAGGGTATGGGGAATCGGCTTACCGTACTGATCACAGACGCGACCGGCGATGAGGATGCGCTCACCAATCGGCAGCCCGCCGTTATTGAAGTTCAGCAGCAAGTCGTTGTCGTACTTGTCCATGCGCAGGTGGGAGAAGTCCGGACCGCTGGTTTCCGAGACCGATTGCGGAATGCTCACCAGGGCTTGGCGTGGCGAGCGCAGGATCGAGGTCTTGTAGTCAGGCGTCAGGGCTTTGGGATGCCAATTACGGTCACGAATGACGAAGCGGCTGTCGTGCGCGTCGGACATGTCGTACTTCCTATTATTATGGTGAAAGGTCCGTAAGCTTCGCCTGTTGCGGCCCAATCAAACATTGAAAATACCGACCCTATCCATATCCAAATGGTTATGGATAGTGGCCACCGCGGTATTCCTCACCCACCTCACGCAGCACCTGCGCGCACCATTGCGCCGCGGACGTCAGCGGCAAGGCCGGGTTGCTGCACAGCCCTACCGAGCCGCCGGGCTCGCGCATGCCCAGATCCAGCTCGACCAGATCACCCTGGCGCAAGTCCTGGCGGACCGCGTCCAGCGGCGCGACCCAGATCGCCTGGCTGGATTGCACGTAGCGCCGGCTCAGGGCCACCGACAGGGTTTCCAGGCGTTGCCGCGACGGGGTGATGCCGTGCTGCACGAAGAGACTGTCGGCAAATTTGCGAATAGTGGTGCCCGCCGACGGCAGGACCAACGGATAGTCCTGCAAGTCGTGTTGGCCCTGTGGATCGGCCAAAACCGGATGACCGGTACGCACCACCAGGGTCATGGACTCGCTATAAAGATGCTCGAAGGCCAGGCCGAGAATCGCCGGGCTGTCGGTCATGCGCCCCACCACCAGATCCAGCTCGCCGACGCGCAGTTGCGCCAACAGATGAGCACTGGCCCCGGTCACGATTTTCACCACCAGCGCCGGATGCCGTTGGTGCAGCCGGCAGACCACTTCCGGCACCAACAGGCTTTCGACAGTGGACAGCACGCCGAGCTGCAGGGTGATGGGCTCGTGCACCCCGGAGCGCAGACTGTTCACCCCCTCACGCAGCGATTGCACGCTCGGCCCGGCGTAACGCAGGAACGCCACACCCGCCTCGGTCAGGGTCGTGCCCTTTTTGCTGCGCTCGAACAGGGTGGAGTCGAGAAGGGTCTCCAGCTCCTTCAAGGTCTTCGACAGCGCCGGCTGGCTGATCGCCAGTTTGTCGCAGGCGCGGGCCAGGCTGCCCTGGCGCGCGACTTCGAGAAAACACAGCAGATGGCGGAATTTGATGCGGGTATCGATGTTCAAGCGGACGCTCTGCCTGAGAAGGTGTGGCGTCCATTATTGTTGAAAGTGCTGCGCGAGCAACACCGCGATGAGCTCAGCCCCTGGAACTCTGCGCCAGTTGCTCGACGAAAAACTCTACATGCCCGGCGGGGTGAGTCGGCAGCGGCCAGGCCTCGGTTTTCAAGGCGAGGTCGCGAAACGCCCGGGCGAACTTGGAACGCGCGTAACCATCGACCACCGCCTGACGCTTGCGCACGGCCTTTGCCACAGCATCGTCGTTGGGGACTGCGCCTATGTAATGCAGTTGCACATCGAGAAAAGGGTCGGTGTACCTATGTAACTCGGCAAACAGCTTACGGCTCTCGAGTGGCCCTTCTGACTTGTTGACCAGTATCCGAAAACGGTGAAGGCCGTAGTCCTGGTGAAGCAACTTGATCAGGTTAGCGGTCCCGCGGACCGAGGCCGGCTCGTTGCACATCACCAGCAAAACTTCCTGCGCCGCCTGCAGAAAACTCAATACCCATTGCCCCAGACCGCCGGCCGTGTCGATGATCAAAACATCCAGCTCTTCACTGATTGCACTGAATGCATGGGTGAGCGCACGAAACTGCGCGGGTTGCAGCTTGAGCATGCTCTGCAGGCCCGACGCTGCGGGTGCGATGCGAATTCCGCCGGGGCCGCGGATAAGTGCCTCCACAAGACTGCAGCGCCCATCAATGACGTCCGCCAGGGTGAGCCGAGGGAGCAACCCCAACAGTACATCGATACTGCCCAGCCCCAGGTCGGCATCGAGCAATACCACGCGCTTTCCAGCTTTTGCCAGCGCCACGGCAAGATTAACCGCCACCGTGGTTTTACCAACACCCCCTTTGCCGCCGCCGACCGCAATAACGCGCACGCGATGCACGGGAGTAATTTTCAATGGGTCTATTGCATGCATAAAGCAGGTCTGTCCTTTACAACAATTGCTGGGCAGGTTTGTTGGACACTTAATACTTTTTAATTAGTTGTTATAGATAACGTCAACGCCTTTACCCGACACCCAAAGTATCGACACCCGGGAATCCGCGAGGCAACCACCACACAACTAAACAGCCTTAACCTCAAGCGCCAGAAAGGAGGACAGTACGCTGCGAACAACCACCTGAGATGAATAATGATACACGCCTCAAAACACGCCAAAGAGTCTGGTTTCCGGACAATTGTATTTAATCCAAAAGCATTACCTTAACGTGATTTTCGATCAATTTGGAATGTGCCTTGCAGAGACGAAAAAACCTCCTAATATGATGATAAAAAGATGTGTGCTTGATTGTAACGAGGGGCCAATAGCAGTCACAAAACCCTTTAAATCAAGGCTCACGGGAGGGTGATATTTTTTTCCGCTAATGTAGAAAATCTTCAGCGGTTGAATTAGAGTCCTTACTGAGCTTTGGAATTTCCACCTAAAGCCCTATTTTTTATCGGGAATTGGAGAACCAACCGTCGCTGTAATATCGCGACGGGAGAGAAGGATCGCATATGCACAAGAAAACCGCGCGCCTCACTATATTGATCGATCTTCCGACGAAAAAGAAATTAGAAGATCTCTCTGAGACAGTTGATCTAACCGTATCGCAAATTCTCAGAAAACTAATCAAAAACCACTTGAGCGAATTTGATCAGCCGATCAATTTTTCCGCAGAGGAATCGATTCGCGAAGATAATTTCCCACTTAATTAGGACCCGCGTACTAAGTCTTCCCAACTCCCCACCTGAATCAGCCCATTTCGGTGGGGAGCAATGACGCTAACTGTGACGCAGCTCACATAATTATCCTGTTGCGTACATAGAGCACTTCGCCCTGCCCCTGTCTTCAACTGACGTTGACAATGGATTTTCTTATGTCTTTGAAACAGCAACTAACGGCTTGTTACAACTTTCTCCAACCGCAGAATGCCGAGCTCACAACCGAGGATGACAACCCAACGGTCTGCTGTCTGTTCTTTTCCATCAGTGATGGCTCCCAGCGGGCGCGGGTGTTCCAGGTGGGCGCAGCCAGCTTCGAGGCGGCCTGGAACGACGGACTGCAGGCCCTGCAGGCGCTCGAACTTTCCGACAGCGCACTTTGGTTGCGAGTCGAGTGTGCAGTTAATGTGACCTCATTGTCCTGGGCCCAACTGCTGGAGCGTCTCAAGCGTTACAAGCGCAACTATTTCAGGCAGGGCATCGCTTTCGATCCGGCGCTGAAAACCGCGCTGACCGAACAGGAAATCAACGCTAACGCCATCCTCTACGGCGGCGCCAACATGCCCCTGGCCACGTTCAACCTGGGCAACTTTTCGGTCTACGTGAAAAAGCGCTTCAGTGATTCGGCCGCACTGGACGCGGTGATGGCCGCACAGGACAACCCCGGCACACAGGTCTACCTGTTTCAGACCCGAGGCGTTTTTTGTGCTGAAGACGGTGTCGTCCATGAGTTGCATGGCAACGGCTCCAGCGTGGGCCGGCGCAAAACTGCCGAGCTGAGCGCTGGCGATGTTCGCGACAAGGTGGTCACGGCCTCCGAGTTTCTCAGTCGCCAGGTCAAAGACAGCGGGCAGTTCGTCTACGGCGTGTTCCCCTGCTTCGATCGCACCATCGAAAACTACAACGCCCTGCGCCATGCCAGCACCACCTACTCGATGATCGAAGCCTTTGCACTGACCGGCGACGAAGCGCTGCATGGGTCGATCCAGCGTGCGCTCGGCTATCTCACCACGCATCTGATCAAGCCCTACACCTTGGCCGACGGCAGCGCTGCAGCATTCCTGGTGGATACCGGCGATGAAATCAAATTAGGCGGTAATGCGGTTTGCCTGCTGGCCCTGGTCAAATACTGCGAAGTCACCGACAGCCGCGATTACTTGCCGTTGCTGTCCGCGCTGGCCAACGGCATCGCCTCAATGCAGGACCGGCGCACCGGCGGCTTCAATCACGTTTTGCACGCCGGCGACCTGAGCATCAAGGCGCCCTTCCGGATCATCTACTACGACGGCGAAGCGGCCTTTGGCCTGATGCGCTTGTATGGCCTGAGCGGCGACGAGCGCTGGCTGCAGGTGGTTGAAAAAGCCTTCGACTACTTCATCGCCAAACAGCACCACCGCGAGCACGACCATTGGCTGAGCTACTGCGTCAACGAGCTGACGCGCTACCGTCCCGAGGAAAAATACTTCCGTTTCGGCCTGAACAACTTCGTCGACTACCTGGGCTTCGTCCAGCAGCGCATCACCACCTTCCCGACCCTGCTGGAACTGATGATGGCCGCCCAGCAGATGCTGCAGCGGATCGAGCAAATGCCGGAGTTGCGCCACTTGCTCAATGAAGTCGACCTACAGGCGTTCTACCGCGCCCTGCACCACCGTGCCGGGCATTTGATGAATGGCTATTTCTGGCCGGAAATCGCCATGTTCTTTCGCAATCCGGCACGCATCGTCGGTGCGTTCTTCATTCGCCACCACGCGTTTCGGGTGCGCATCGACGACGTCGAACACTACTTGTCCGGGCTGATCGCCTATCACCAGTACCTGCGTGATGGCGCGCCTCAGGTCGCTCGCGCACTGCCGCGCACACAAGACGGCTGGCACTGGGACGCGGCCACTGTGGCCCGGGCAACCGGCGGCACCTGGGTGGTCGCTCCACCCGCCGATTGGCAAGCCAGCGGCCTGGTGCCTTCGATGGTCTTCGGCAACTACCAGCGCATGCTGAGTCGCCCACCGAGCCCTGCGCGCCCCAACGAAGCGCATTTGGCGCGGATGTGGGCCAACGCTGATCCATCCCGCCGGCCGTCAGCCTTCGTCTGCGTCGAACCGACGCCCTACCTCGACACCGGCCTGCCGGTGCTGCAAGTCGCCGACACTGCCGAAGCGATGCTGCAAATGGGACGACATGCCCGCCTGAACTTCGGCGGCCAAGTGTTCGGCGTCACCGGCAGCGCCGGCAAGACCACAGTGGTCGCGATGCTCACCCATGCCCTGCAGCAACTGGGACCGGTGGCACAGACCGAAGGCAACGCCAATCTGCCCCACGGCATCGCCTGGAACCTGTCGTGCATGACCGCCCCAGCGCGTTTTTGGGTGTTGGAAATGGCCGTGGGCAGGATGCCGATCAACTCCGAGTTGGTACGCCCGCACATTGCCGTGGTCACCAGCCTGTCGCCGGCACATCTGGAGTACCACGGCACCCTGGAGAATGTCGCACGCAAGAAAAGCGCGATCTTCAGGTCCATGGCGCCCGGCGGGCACGCGGTGTTGAACCACGACATGCCGTACTACCAGGTGTTCGCGGATGCCGCCCGGCGCGCGCAATTGTCCCAACTCAGCTACGGCGAGCATGCTCAGGCCGACCTGCGGCTGATCGACTGTGTCACCACGCCCTCGCATTTGCAGGTCACGGCCAGTTTCCGTGGCGCGCCACTGCACTTCAGCTTGCGCGCCCGTGGCCACCACATGGTACTCAACGCCTTGTCGGTCCTGGCCGCGCTGATTGCCGCCGGCTTGCCCACCGAACAAGCCCTGATCGCACTGGAGACCTTCGAAGCGGTGCAAGGTCGCGGCAATACCCTGACGGTTCACTGCGAGGGCGGTGCGTACCAGTTGATCAACGACGCTTACAACGCCAATCCCGGCTCGATGGGTGCCTCGCTGAAAATGCTCGCCGAGCTACCTGGGCTACCGCAACAACGGGTCGCCGTGCTGGGCGATATGCTTGAGCTCGGCCCCGACAGCCAGCGTTATCACCTGGAACTGGCCGAGCACCTGCTGGCGGCCAAACCGCGCCATACCCTGCTGTGCGGCCCGTTGATGCACGGGCTGTACGCGCAGTTGCGCGGGCAGTTGAGCATCGAGTGGTTCGAGGACGTCAGTGCATTGCGCGAACAACTGCCCGAGCACGCCGCGCGCTGGTTCCGTGCAGATGACTATGTGTTGGTCAAAAGCTCGGGCGGCACCCGCTTGTCAGAACTGGTGGAATCGCTGACCAACACCGAGCCGGCATTGGCGACCCCCTGACTCAGGGCCGGGCGCAGCGCGCCGCGGTCTTCAGGCCGATGTCGTTGCGCAGATGGTGGAAGGTCGGACTCACCGCCGGCGCTTCGATCAACTGCGCCGGCAGCCCCGCCGCCTGCAGCGCCTGAAAAAAATTCTGCTGCAGCGCGAAGGAGGTGATTTGGTCTTCAGGGTTGCCGATTACGAACAGCGCCTGCCCGGGTATTTTGGCGATGCCGTCGACATGCTCCAGGGGATCGTAAGGGTTGAGCAGGCCATTGGTGTCGCGCCCTTCACGCGGCGGCAGGCCTCTTCTTTGACGAACCATCTGTGCCCGCTTCAGCAGGTCAAACGCTCCCGAGGTCATGACCGCGCACTGCACATCCTCGCGCCCCAATGTCAGTAGCGCCGCTACCGCCGTCGCCCCACCACTGTGGCCGAGCAGGACGAACCTGCCGATCGAATAGCGTGCGCGCAACGCATCCAGCGCCGCATCCAGAGGCTGGAATTCGCTGGCCTGACGCCGATGCAGATGGTTGCCGCTGGAGCCGTACGTCCCCGGGCGCGCGACAATCACCACCGGAACATGGGCGCGCCGACTGAGGGTCGCCGCTTGCTTGTCTTTGGCCGCAACGGTATTGCCGGCGATCACCTCGGGTGCCTGGCGCATCTCCTTGTCGCGGTCACCGTGGAACATCACGATCACCACCGGCGCATGATCCAGAGCCTCGCCGCTGAAATAGCGGATGCAGGATTCGCCGCTGGCAGACTCGACCCACAGGGCCGAGTCCGGATCGTTGCATCTGGCCCGATCGGGGGCGGAATTCCACAGCAGCGGCGAATCATCGCTGGCGCCAACCGACACGCTCAAGCTGGTTAGCAGAGCCAGCGCCCATACCCCGCGCACGGGTTTCAATCCGAACATGCCGCTGCCTCGCCCACTAACGTTCACGCAGCGCTTCACGCGCCCGGTTCATCGGTTTGATCAAGAAATCGAGCACAGTCTTCTGCCCGGTCTTGATATCCGCCGCGGCGATCATCCCCGGCACAATCGAGAACGCTTTGCCGGCCTTGTTGTGCAGTTCGTTGTCGTTGGTGCGGATGAACACCCGGTAGTAGAACACCTCGGGTTTGACTTCATCCTGGATGGTATCCGGGGAGATCGTCACCACCTTGCCGTCCATGCTGCCGTAGATCGAGTAGTCGTAGGCGGTGATCTTGACCTTGGCCTCCTGGTCGGGATGGATGAAGGCAATGTCCCGGGGAGAAATACGCGCTTCGATTAGCAACTGGTCGTCCATGGGTACGATCTGCATCAAGCGGCCGTTGGGCGGAATGATCCCACCGATGGTGGTGACCTCAATGTCCTTGACGATGCCACGCACCGGCGAACGCAAGGTCAGCCGGGTGACCGAGTCGGAACGGCCCATGAGCACCGAGGACAGGGTCTGCACATCGGAGTTGGCCTTGGCCAGTTCCTCGCCGGCCCGCACCATGTACTCGGAGCGTGACTGGGTAAGCTTGAGTTCCAGCTCGGATTTCTGCCGCTTCAGGCGCAGCACCTCGACGTTGCTCGCGGCGCCGACCCGGGCCAGGTTTTCGGTGATCTCCAGTTCACTGCGTACCAGCCCCAACGAAGTGCGCACCCCGGCCTGGGACTCTTCCAGGCCCTTGCGCCGGGTCTGGTACAGATCGGTTTCGGCGGCCATCAAGGCCGGGTAGGCCTTGAGTTCCGCGGGGAAGCTCAGTGCGGTGCCGTTCACTTCCGCCTGCAGGCGCGCCACGCTGGCCAGTGAGGCGCGGTACTTGGCCGCGCTCTCGCCGAAGTTGGACTCGGTCTTGGTCGGGTCGAGCTTGGCGAGGATCTGCCCCTGCGCAACGATATCGCCCTCGGCGACATTCAGCTCGGCAATGATCCCGCCTTCCAGAGACTGGATCACCTGCTCGCGCGAACTGGGGATGACCTTGCCGGTGCCGGTCGACACCTCGTCGACTTCAAACAGGTACGCCCAGGTGCCGAAGGCCAGCAGCATCAGCGCCACGCACCAGACGACGCGGGTGGAGCGGACTACGGTTACGTCATCGAGGCCGTCGTCGTGAGCCTGGGCATGCTCGGGGGTACGGTTGTCAGTAGCCATGCGAACTATCCTTCAGCGCAGTCGATTGCAGTTTCAGCCGGCTCATTGCGCCTGATTCCTGGGTTTGGAAAGCCGAGCAATGGCGTTGTCCTTGGTGTCGTCGATGACCACCGTGCCGTTGTCGACGACGATGATCCGGTCCACCAGACTCAGCACACTCATGCGGTGCGTGGCGATGATCAGCGTGCGTTGCGCGCCCCACTGGTCGAGGCCCTGGATCAGCTTGCGCTCGCTGGCGTCGTCGAGGGCCGCGGTCGGTTCGTCCAGCAGCACGATCTGCGGCTGACGAATGATCAGCCGCGACAGCAACAGCGACTGCCGCTGGCCACCGGACAGGCCCAACCCGCCCTCAAGAATCATATGGTCCATGCCAAGCGGGAATTTGCTGATGAATTCCAGGGCGCCGGTCAGGGTCAATGCCTCGAGGATCTCCTGGTCACTGGCATGGGGCGCACCCAGCATCAGGTTCTCCCGCAGGGTGCCGTGGAACAGCCGCGAGTTCTGGGTCAGCAAGCCGACATCGCGGCGCACATCGGCCGGGTCGATATGGCTCAGGCCGACGCCGTCCAGGGTCAGCGACCCCGAACTCAGGTCGATCATTCCGGCCATCGCCTGCAACAGCGTCGACTTGCCGGCGCCGTTGCGCCCGAGCACGGCGATGCGTTCGCCGGGGGCGATCTTCAGGTCCTTGACCAGCAGGGCCGGCATCGGGGCGTCTTCGCTGTACTTGAACTCCGCCTGCTTGAACTCGTAGTTGCCCTGCACCACCGGCAGCTGCACGCGCTTGCTGCCTTCGGGCTGGTCGACCGGCAATTGCATGATTCGGTGCAGGCCCTGCAGAGCCACTTTGGCCTGCTGCCAACGGGTCAGCACCATGGTGATCTGCGACATCGGTGCCATCATCCGCGAAGCCAGGATCGACGAAGCCACCAGGCTACCGGTGGTGATATCGCCGGCCATGACCATCGGCGCACCGAACACCACCACCACGGCGAACACCCCGCCCTGCACACTCTGGGTCCAGGTCACCAGGCCACTGGTGAGGGTCCGCGAGCGCAGGCTGGCCTCGGCGGCGGTGGCGTTATAATGATTCCATTGCTGCTGGAAGCGCTGCTCGGCCTGGAGCATCTTGATGTCATCGAGGCCCTGCACCGTCTCCACCAACATGGCGCTGCGCAATGAGCTTTCGCGCATCGACTGGTTGGCCAGTCGCGCCAGTTTCTTCTGCGCCAGCAACCCTGGCACCACCAGCACCAGTAGCGCGCCCAATGGCACCGCCACCAACGGTCCGCCGATGAACCAGTAGATCACTACGAACAGCAGGAAAAATGGCAGGTCGGCCAGGGCGCTGGCGGTGCTCGAGGTAATCAGTTCGCGCAGTTGTTCCAGCTCGCGTAACTGCGAGATGAACGAGCCGGTGGATTTCGGTCGTGCGCTGTTGCGCAGGCGAATGGCATGGCCGAACACCAGGTCGGAGACGCGCATATCCGCACGCTTGCCGAGCAGGTCGGTGATGCGCACGCGCATGATCCGCAGGATGAAATCGAAGAACAACGCCAGCATCACCCCGCCAAATAAAACCAACAGGGTCGGCATCGATTCAGCCGGGATCACCCGGTCATACACCTGCATCGAAAACAGGACGCCGGCCAGGCCCAGCACGTTGGCTGCCAGCGACGCGAGCATGACGTGACCGTAGGGACGCAGATCACGCAAGACAATACTTTTGAACCAGCTCTTTTCGTAGGGTTTGACGTAGTCGTCGACTCGCGAGTCCCGCGCCGCCCGCGCTGGGCGCAGGATCAGCGCCTTGCGCGCGCAAGCGATCAGTTCGGCCCGGCTGATGCGGCTTTGCAGGCCCTGATCACCGCTGTAGACAATCCCCAGCTCATCGTCGTCGCCAAGGGTCTGCAGGACGCCGATTTGTCCGTCATCCAATTGCACGACCAGGGGCAGGCGACGTTGCACGAGCAACGCCGCAGAGAAGTCAACAATCTTCAGGCTCAGGCCGGCCTGGCGCGCCATCTGCCGCAGCACCAGGTCAAGGTCGACGCCGGTGCTCCACTGCGCGGCAATGCGCACATTCTGCGCCGAGCAATCCAGGCGGTTATGCCGGGCGACGCTGATAATCGCTTCCAGCCAGCCTTCGTAGTTCAATGCCAGCGCCGCGTCCAGGCTCTGGGGTTCACTCGCGCTCTGGGTATCGAGGTTGACGGCGTCATTCATGGTCGAATCTCCACACCTTGGATGGTGCTGCTGTCCAGGTTGAACGCCGTGCGCAGGGCGCTGCTGTTGTACAGGCAATCAATTTCCAGGCGGTTAAGGTCGGCGGCAGTGTTCGCCCGGTCCATGGCGGCCTGGTGGATTTCCTGTTCGGCGTTCAACAGATCGAGCAGCGGTCGCGTGCCCAGTTCAAGGTATTGCTGGCGATACAAATCGCGGGTTTCGGAAATGCTGCGTTCACGAAAATCCAGGGTCGATAGGCGCTGTTCGAGGCTGGAGGTCTGATCCCGCGCCTCGAGCAAGCCCTGGCGCACCGCCAGGCGTGCGGCATCATTGGCCGCCTCGGCCGCGCGCAGGGCCTGGGCCGCCGCCGATTTTCGAGCGGTGATGGCGCCGCCTTGATACAGCGGCATCTGCACGTTGAGGAACACCCCATAGCGCGTGCGATCGCGGCCGCCGACGCTGCCGTCCTCGTCGTTGCTGTCCAGGTATTGGGTGGCGGTGGGGTCCAGGGACACGGTCGGCATCGCTTCGGCACGCGCCTGCGCGATCTGCGCTTGGGCATCGACCTGCTGGGCCTGGGCGATCAACAGCGAAGGCGTCAGCACTTGGTCGGCATTGATGCCGTCGCAGGACTGCTTGAGCGTCGCCGGCATGCTCGCGGTGATGCTCACCGGCGTCCGCGCCCCGAGCAAACTGCCGAGGGTGCTGCGCCAGCGGTTGTACAGCGCGGTGTATTGCAGTTGCGTGGCGACGGCTGCCTCGACCCGCGAGCGTGCCTGGATCAGGTCGGAGCGAGTGCTGGCGCCCATGTCGCTGCGCTTTTGCGCGAGGTCGGCAATCGCCGTCAGGCCTTTGACCTGTTCCCGGGAGATCGCCAGCAGGGCCTGGTAGCGCTGCAACTCGATCACCGCAAATGCAGTGTCGCGGGCCACCTGGTCGATGGCCAGCAGCACCGAGGCTTGCTTGCCATTGAGCCGGGCCACCGCGCTGTCCACCGCGCTGTCGACCTTGCCGAAGTCGTAGAGCATTTGTGACATCGACAGGGTAAAGGCCTGGCTCTGGCCATTGCCGGTCAGGCCGCTGTCATAACCGCTGTTGAAACCGCCCTTGATCTGCGGGTAGTAACCCGAGCGGGCGACGGTGACGTTGTCGTGCTGCTGGTACAGCTGACCAATGGACTCCGCAATCGCGGGGTGCCAGGCGACGGCCAATTGAATGGCGCGTGGCAGGTCGAGGTTGTCGGGGATCACGTTGCTGGGGGCAGCCGGTCGGCTGGCTCCGAACGAATCGCCCGGTAAATGCTGGCCCACATCTTTTGGGCTGATGGTGGAAAGATTTTCAGGTGCGTAGTCGCGTGTCAGCGCTACGGCCTTCTCTATAGTCAGTGACTGCATGGCCACGGCCAACAGTGTCACAAACAGGAACTCGAACCGATCCTTAGGCTTCAAGTAATGCTCCAATACGACGTGCTGTCAGAAAGATAGCCACTATTTCGCCATGCTGCCGAGAACATTTCACTGGCGTGCACAGCGCTGTTCGAATGCGTTGGGTAACCGCCAGGACGACGCACGCGCGCCGCCTGGAGGGTTACGTTCAGTGATTGAAGGAAGGGCAGGAGAACGCCGGGCCATCGGCCCGACGCTCCCCGCCTGCAACGTGGTTACACCACGTTGACGCCGCTTTGCACCCAGAGTTGATGGGTTTCATCTTCCTGGCTGGTGTACACCACGTACTCCTGCCCGTTCTCCAGTTGCGTGGCTCCCACCGACCAGTTGCCCGTCAGTTGGACGCTGTCTTGTTCGTCGCCCTGGATAAACAATCTATCCGTCTCGGGCGCCGTGACAGCTACCAGGTCTTCCAGACTCAGGGTCAGGTTGACTGCACTGAAGTCGTTGAGGTCGATGCTCTCGATGTCGCTGACTTTACCGACCAGCAGACTCAAGTTAATCGTTGCATCGCCACCGTCCCATGCCAGGGTGTCGAACCCATCGCCGCCATCCACCGCTGCAAACTCGGTGTCATGGATCGCGATGTGGTCATCACCGTTGGCACCTTCGGTGATCGTGGCGTGTGACGATTGCTCTTCGAACGAGGTTTGCTCGAACGAAGCGGCCGCGAAGCCCAGGGCTTCGGTGCCTGGATTGCCCGGATGGGCATCGTCCCAAACCAGATCAACATCCGGCGAGTCAAGGCGTACGTACAGCGTGGCGGTGTCCTCCTGGCCACCTGGGGTGGTGAGTTTGTAGGTGAAGCTGTCGACCTTGCCGATATCAGCCACTGGCAGGCCCGCGTTCGGTACGTAGCTGTAATCACCGTCTGCGTGCAGCGTCAGCGTGCCGTACTGGCCGTGGACCACGGCTCCGGTTTGACCCGGGATGACGTAGGCGCCACCGACCAACACACTCAGCACCGTCAACGTCGAGCCGAGGCTGTCTGCTGCGGAGTGATCACTGAGCGCCAGGACGTTGCCTGTTGCGGCAGTGACCGGACCGGTAACGAACTCCGTCAGCAGCGTGGTGTGCAGGGTCTGCGTAACCGTGATCGTACCGGCCGAAACCAAGGCCCCGGTCGTCGACGTCACCCGATAATCACCTGCCTCACTGATGGTGAAGGTATGGGTTGGGTCGTTGGTGGTTTGCCCAGGCACCGGTTTCCAGGTTGAACCGTCCCATTTCTCCAGGACGATGGTGGTCGTCGGCAGTACACCAAGTCCGACAAAGCTACGGCTGACAGCCACCTCCACGCTGGTGTCGGCTGCGACCGTAAAGGCATCACCCTCTTTTGTCCTGGAACCAATCACCGGAGGCGAGTAGGTGATGTCGTTCAGCTCCGTTTCAACGACTGGAGGGACCAGGTCGATCTGCGCTGTGCCGATGTCATCGGTGGCAACCACGGTAACGGTTCCTGGTGCCGACGGATCGGTAGGACTCCAGGTGACGCTGCTATCGACGCTACCGATGCGCACGTACAGGTTGGCCGAAGCCGTCCCGCCCCCCGGTGTCGTCAACGTGTAGGCAAAACTGTCGACCTTACCGACGTTCGCCGCAATGGCATCCGGCGTGTACTTGTAAGTGCCGTCAGCAGAGATTGTCAGGCTACCGTACAACCCTTGGACAATGCTTGACTCCCCTGCAATAGGGGTGATCGCCTGGCCATTGACCTGAGCAACCGTCGCGTCGTGAGCAATACCCGTATTGTCCGGGGTTCCATCCACACCGTTGTCGATGATGACGTTGCCAGTGACCCTGGCGGCCGTGACATCGAAATCAGTCAGGCTTTGGCTATCGACACTCAGTTTTGCCGTCGCACTGGTAAGAACACCTACGAGTGTTGGGTTCGCGCTGAGCGTGAAGCGATACTCACCTGACCCCAGGCCTTCAATTTTCGCGCTGGTTGCCGCCCCCGAGAACAGCCCAAGCAGATCGAGCAGGCCACCAGGTTGGCTTCCTTGAGCAACTGGGAGCCAATTGCCAGCACCATCACTGACCTCAAGCTTCGCAGAGACCCCGGCATTTATCAGCGAGAGCACGCTCGCTCCGCCAAACGTCAGGTTCAAGGTACCTGTATCGCCCGCCGCCACCGTAAAGCTCTGCGACGCGGTCGGTGTACCGATGAGTGGAAGCCCTATTACCTGCAACGTCGAGAACACGTTGACGTCGTTGAGCTCCGTGTGAGCGGTTGCTTTCGTCACCGTCAGTGTTGCCGTTGCGAGGTCGTCGAAGGCTTCTAGGTCGGCGTCGGCATCCGCATCCGCATCCGCATCCGCATCCGCATCCGCATCCGCATCCGCATCCGCATCGGCATCAGCGTCGGCATCAGCATCAGCGTCGGCATCAGCATCCGCATCGGCATCAGCATCCGCATCGGCATCCGCATCCGCGTCGGCGTCAGCATCCGCGTCGGCATCCGCGTCAGCATCCGCATCGGCATCGGCATCGGCATCGGCATCGGCATCAGCGTCGGCATCAGCATCCGCATCCGCATCCGCATCCGCATCCGCGTCGGCATCAGCATCGGCATCGGCATCGGCATCGGCATCGGCGTCGGCGTCGGCGTCGGCGTCAGCATCGGCATCCGCATCGGCGTCGGCATCCGCATCCGCATCGGCGTCAGCATCAGCATCAGCATCAGCATCAGCATCAGCATCAGCATCAGCATCAGCATCCGCATCCGCATCCGCATCCGCATCAGCATCAGCATCAGCATCAGCATCAGCGTCGGCGTCGGCGTCGGCATCCGCGTCAGCATCGGCATCCGCATCCGCATCCGCATCCGCGTCGGCATCGGCATCGGCATCCGCATCCGCATCCGCGTCGGCGTCGGCGTCGGCGTCAGCATCCGCATCAGCATCAGCATCAGCATCAGCATCGGCATCAGCGTCGGCATCAGCATCCGCATCCGCATCCGCGTCGGCGTCGGCATCAGCATCAGCATCGGCATCGGCATCGGCATCGGCATCGGCGTCGGCGTCGGCGTCAGCATCGGCATCCGCATCGGCGTCGGCATCCGCATCCGCATCCGCATCGGCGTCAGCATCAGCATCAGCATCAGCATCCGCATCCGCATCCGCATCAGCATCCGCATCCGCATCCGCATCAGCGTCGGCATCCGCGTCAGCATCGGCATCGGCATCGGCATCGGCATCCGCATCCGCATCCGCGTCGGCATCGGCATCGGCATCGGCATCCGCATCCGCGTCGGCGTCGGCGTCAGCATCCGCGTCGGCATCGGCATCGGCATCGGCATCGGCATCAGCATCAGCATCAGCATCCGCATCAGCGTCGGCATCCGCGTCAGCATCGGCATCGGCATCAGCATCCGCGTCGGCGTCGGCGTCGGCGTCGGCATCCGCATCCGCATCGGCGTCAGCATCCGCATCCGCATCCGCGTCGGCATCGGCATCGGCATCAGCGTCGGCATCAGCATCCGCATCCGCGTCGGCATCAGCATCAGCATCGGCATCGGCATCGGCGTCAGCATCGGCATCCGCATCCGCATCGGCGTCGGCATCGGCATCCGCATCCGCATCCGCATCCGCATCCGCATCGGCGTCCGCATCCGCATCCGCATCCGCATCCGCATCCGCATCCGCATCCGCATCAGCATCAGCATCGGCATCAGCGTCGGCATCAGCATCAGCATCAGCATCCGCATCCGCATCAGCGTCGGCATCCGCGTCAGCATCGGCATCGGCATCGGCATCGGCATCCGCGTCGGCATCGGCGTCGGCATCCGCGTCAGCATCCGCATCCGCATCGGCATCCGCATCCGCGTCGGCGTCGGCGTCAGCATCCGCGTCGGCATCGGCATCCGCGTCGGCGTCAGCATCGGCATCGGCATCAGCATCAGCATCAGCATCAGCATCAGCATCAGCATCCGCGTCCGCATCGGCATCCGCATCCGCGTCGGCATCAGCATCAGCATCGGCATCGGCATCGGCATCGGCATCGGCATCAGCGTCCGCATCCGCATCCGCATCCGCGTCGGCATCAGCATCAGCATCGGCATCGGCATCGGCATCGGCGTCGGCATCAGCATCAGCATCGGCATCGGCATCGGCGTCGGCGTCGGCGTCAGCATCGGCATCCGCATCCGCATCGGCGTCGGCATCCGCATCCGCATCCGCATCCGCATCCGCATCCGCATCAGCATCAGCATCAGCATCAGCATCAGCATCAGCATCAGCATCAGCATCAGCGTCAGCATCAGCATCAGCATCGGCATCCGCATCCGCGTCGGCGTCAGCATCAGCATCCGCATCCGCATCAGCGTCGGCGTCGGCATCCGCGTCAGCATCGGCATCGGCATCGGCATCGGCATCAGCATCCGCGTCGGCATCGGCGTCGGCATCCGCGTCAGCATCGGCATCCGCATCGGCATCGGCATCGGCATCGGCATCGGCATCGGCATCGGCGTCAGCATCGGCATCGGCATCGGCATCAGCATCAGCATCAGCATCAGCATCAGCGTCCGCATCGGCATCCGCATCCGCGTCGGCATCAGCATCAGCATCGGCATCGGCATCGGCATCGGCATCGGCATCGGCATCGGCATCAGCGTCCGCGTCCGCATCCGCATCCGCATCCGCATCCGCATCGGCGTCGGCATCGGCATCGGCATCGGCATCGGCATCAGCGTCGGCATCGGCATCGGCATCGGCATCGGCATCAGCATCCGCGTCGGCATCAGCATCCGCGTCGGCATCGGCATCGGCATCGGCATCGGCATCGGCGTCAGCATCCGCATCGGCGTCGGCGTCGGCGTCGGCGTCGGCGTCGGCATCAGCATCGGCATCGGCATCGGCATCAGCGTCCGCATCGGCATCAGCGTCCGCATCCGCATCCGCATCCGCATCGGCGTCGGCGTCGGCGTCGGCGTCGGCATCAGCATCGGCATCGGCATCGGCATCGGCATCAGCGTCCGCATCGGCATCAGCGTCCGCATCCGCATCCGCATCGGCGTCGGCGTCGGCATCGGCATCGGCATCGGCATCGGCGTCGGCATCGGCATCGGCATCGGCATCGGCGTCGGCGTCAGCATCCGCATCCGCATCGGCGTCGGCGTCGGCGTCGGCGTCGGCATCAGCATCCGCATCGGCATCGGCATCGGCATCGGCATCAGCATCGGCATCAGCGTCCGCATCAGCGTCCGCATCCGCATCCGCATCCGCGTCGGCGTCGGCATCCGCATCCGCGTCGGCATCGGCATCGGCATCGGCATCAGCGTCGGCATCCGCGTCCGCATCGGCATCAGCATCCGCATCGGCGTCAGCATCCGCATCGGCGTCGGCATCGGCATCGGCATCCGCATCGGCATCGGCATCCGCATCCGCATCCGCGTCCGCGTCCGCATCGGCATCGGCATCAGCATCAGCATCAGCATCAGCATCAGCATCAGCGTCGGCGTCAGCATCTGCATCTGC
This sequence comes from Pseudomonas fluorescens, assembly GCF_019212185.1. Classification (NCBI taxonomy): domain Bacteria; kingdom Pseudomonadati; phylum Pseudomonadota; class Gammaproteobacteria; order Pseudomonadales; family Pseudomonadaceae; genus Pseudomonas; species Pseudomonas fluorescens. The sequence continues at coordinate 375,068 of NZ_CP078138.1, read as the reverse complement.
ATCTGCGTCGGCATCCGCATCCGCATCCGCATCGGCGTCAGCATCAGCATCCGCATCCGCATCCGCATCCGCATCAGCGTCCGCGTCGGCATCGGCATCGGCATCGGCATCGGCATCGGCATCGGCATCGGCATCAGCGTCAGCATCGGCATCGGCATCGGCATCGGCATCGGCATCGGCATCAGCGTCAGCATCCGCGTCGGCGTCGGCATCAGCATCAGCATCAGCATCAGCATCAGCATCAGCATCAGCATCAGCATCAGCATCGGCGTCGGCATCCGCATCCGCATCGGCGTCGGCATCCGCATCGGCATCGGCATCGGCATCGGCATCGGCGTCAGCGTCAGCGTCAGCGTCAGCGTCAGCGTCAGCGTCAGCGTCAGCGTCAGCATCTGCATCAGCATCCGCGTCAGCATCCGCATCCGTATCATCGATATCCGGCGCAGTGACTTCGCCTGGGGCGGAGACGTTGTTGGCGGTGTCCGTGAGGGTGACGGTCAGGATTTCGCCGTTGACCTGGGGAGTGGTCAGGACCACTTCGAAGGTGCCATCGGTGCCGACGGTGCCGGTACCAATGACGTTACCGTCAGCATCCTTGATGGTGACGGTGGTGTTGGGTTCGCCCTTGCCGGTGACGGTGGTGCCATCGGCACTGACCACCAGGTCTGTCGGGGCGTCGGGAGGGGAGAGGTCACGGCCATCGACGATGTTCGGCGCATTGACGTTGCCAGGCGGGGAGATGTTGCCTGCCGCGTCGGTCAGGGTCGTGGTCAGGGCCTCGGCGCGAGTCAGTGGCGCAATCAGGGTGACCTGGAAGGTGCCGTCGGCACCCACCGAACCGGTACCCACGACATCACCACCGGCATTCTTGATAGTGACGGTGGTGTTGGGTTCACCTTTACCGCTGACGGTGGCGCCATCGGCGCTGACGACCAGGTCGGTCGGCGCGGCCGGCGCCGTGGTGTCACCGGCGTTGAAGTCAGCCGGCAGCGACACGTTGCCCGCGGCATCGGCCAAGGTGGCGGTGAGGGGCTCGCCGTTGGTTTGCGGGGTGGTCAAGGCAACCTGGAAAGTGCCGTCGGCGCCCACCGTGCCGGTGCCAATCACATTGCCGTTGGCATCCTTGATGGTGACCGTGGTATTGGGCTCGCCTTTGCCGCTGGCCGTGCTGCCATCGGTACTGACACTCAAATCAGTCGGGGCGGCCGGGGCGGTGGTGTCGCCGGCGTCGACGCTGGCCGGCGCCGACACGTTGCCCGCGGCATCGGTCAGGGTGGCGGTCAGGGTTTCGCCGTTGGTTTGCGGGGTGGTCAGGGTGACTTGGAATGTGCCGTCGGCCCCCACTGTACCGGTGCCGATCACGTTGCCGTTGGCGTCCTTGATGGTGACCGTGGTGTTGGGTTCGCCTTTGCCGCTGACGGTGGTGCCATCGGCACTGACCGCCAGATCGGTCGGCGCAGCCGGGGCGGTGGTATCGCCGGCGGTAACCTCGCCTGGTGCAGACACGTTGCCCGATGGGTCGGTGAGGGTGACCGAGACGGTTTCACCATTGGTTTGCGCCGTGGTCAGCGCGACCTGGAAACTGCCGTCTGAGCCCACAGTGCCGACGCCGATCACTCGGCCGCCGGCATCCTTGACGGTTACAGTGGTGCCTGGCTCGCCCCGGCCACTGAGAACCGTACCGGTTGGATTGAACGCGAGACCGGTAGGTGCGTCCGGTGGAGTCGTGTCGGCACCACCGCCACCGCCTCCGCCACTACCGCCATGCCCGCCGAAGAAGATCGCAGCCGCACCGCCTAAACCCAACAGGGTCAGCCCCCACGCCAGCCAATCCGGCGTGGTATTGCCGGCTGCGGTGGCGGCCATCAGGTCTTCGACGGAGCCGATTTCGCTCCAGCTGAAGCCTGAGTACGGGCTGGAATAACTGCCCAGCAGCAGGGTTCCGTCGCTGTCTTCCAGCACCAGCTGGTTGGCCGCACCATCACTGTCGACCACAAAGAAGTTCTGGACAGTGATCGTGCCGCCATTTTTGAGCGTGATAACCAGGTTTTTGCCCGACTGTTGCATCGACTGGATGCTGCCGGGGTTGATAGGCACTTTTACAACACTGGTTCCGGTCAGGGCGACGTTACCGAACGTTTGTTCGGTGGCCGCCCCCGTCGCCTTGTCGACTATTACAATATTCTTCATCGCACACCTGTTTTTGTATCAGCTAGTCGAACCCGATAACAAAAGCGAGTCGAACGCGTGCGCAGCCACTTAAAAAGAGGCCGAACGCTCGAATCAGCGAAAGTTATATAAAAGGATTAATCCAGAAGTTGTATTCAACCCACGCCAGAGCGCTCACTGCAGGCCGGGCATGGAACCTGGCGAACACTCGATAAGTTGAACTTGAACAGGAGCGCTGCAACGTCAGCCTGCAGTGTCAAACCTGGCTGCCAGCGCTTGCGGAGGGGTTTGATCACCGTAGACGCTCCCTGTCTTTTGACCCGTTTACTGGGGATTCGCACCCTGTCTCCGGACCTGTCGAGCAGGCCTGGAAAAGAGGCAAGAAGTAAGCGTCAGACCGTCGCGGCAGAACATTTCTACCCCACTAATGACGGCTCGCTTGAGGGGATACTAGCGAGCATAAAGTTGGCGTCAAAGAAAAAAGTTCAATCCGTTAATACCCACACTACCGCCACGGCAAAACAGATTAAACACAGGTGATTGCGCTATTTAAATCAAAAATAACTGGATGGTAATTTCATTATCATAAAATGCTAACCCAGCGCTTGGGGATGTTCGATTAATGATCAAAACATGCCAAAAGTATTAAGTAGTTAGGCCTTGTTACATTCTGTAATACTTTTTTCTTGAGCCACGGTAAAAAGGGCAGCAACGACGCTGGTTTTGCGCTCCCACGAAAAATTTTCTGCCACCCGGGAACGAAACCCCTTCGCCGCCAGACAACAGTACGACGCCTTCAGGGAGCGCTGACAGACCTGTTTCGACAGGTCTACTATCTTGCGACCCCATCCTCGGGGCTTAAACGGAAAACGCGCGGGGCCATCCCCTGCAAGGAGTCGCAAAACCATGAAGGTACTGTCGTTGTTCGGTACTCGCCCGGAAGGTATCAAGATGGCACCGCTGGTCCACGGTTTGGCCGGGGCTGAAGGCATTGAAAGCATCGTCTGCACCACCGGGCAGCACCGGCACATGCTCGATCAGGTGCTGCAGTTGTTCGAGATCCAGGCGCACCACGATCTTGACGTCATGGTTCCCGGGCAAACCCTCAACGGCCTGTTTGCGCGCCTGATGACGCGGGTCGATGCCCTGCTCGAAGAGGTCCGCCCCGATTGTGTGCTGGTGCATGGCGATACCTCGACAGCAACCGCCTGCAGCCTGGCGGCATTTCATCGGCGTATCCCGATCGGTCACGTCGAGGCGGGCCTGCGTACCGGCGACCTGACCCAACCCTTCCCCGAGGAAATGAACCGGCGAGTGGTCGATGTGATGGGTAAATGGCTGTTCGCCCCAACCGTCACCTCCCGTGAAAATCTGCTCAAGGAAAACCTCGAAGGGCGTATTTATGTCACGGGCAATACGGTCATCGATGCGCTGGACCTGACACTGCGCAAGTTCGAACACAATCCGCAGATGGACGCCGAACTGGCGGCACGCTACGACTGGGTCGACCCGTCACAGCGACTGGTGCTGGTGACCGGTCACCGCCGCGAAAACTTCGGCGATGGCTTCAAACAGATCTGCACGGCGCTGGCGAAAATCGCCCAGCGCGACGATGTGCAGGTCGTCTATCCGGTGCATTTGAATCCGCAGGTGCGCGATGTGGTCATGGCGACCCTGTCCGGCTTGCCGAATATCCACCTGATCGAGCCACTGGATTACCTGGACTTCGTCTGGTTCATGCGCCGCGCCTACCTGATCCTCACCGACTCCGGTGGCGTCCAGGAAGAGGCGCCACACCTGGGCAAACCGGTGCTGGTGATGCGCGATACCACTGAGCGCCCAGAAGCGGTCAGTGCCGGAACCGTGACACTGGTGGGCACCCGGAGCGAGCGCATCGTCAGCGCCGTCCATGGGTTTCTCGACGATACCGAGCATTACCAGCAGGTCGCGCGCAGCGTTAACCCATACGGCGATGGACACGCCAGCGGCCGCATTATTTCGGCCCTTACAGGCCGCCCATTTGACGAATTCGAGCCGCCTCTTCCGGCAAATCACTCAACCTTCGTCTAAACTAACAAGTCAAAATAACGTCGCGCCAAACCAAAGGCGTGTTAAAAAAAGAAAATACATCAAAATATTGACACATGGCACTGCAACACTACACAGTGTGGCTGCCAATGCGGGGATGGATCCAATGCAGCCACATGGAAAAACAATGGCCATATTCCCTCCAGCACTGCCACTTATTGTTCGAGCTCATGCCAGCCCATTAGAGGTATGTGCCCCAGCCCGTATCCCGGCTGAGCACCGTCACTGAGCCCGTGTACATCGCCTGTCGCCTGCGCGGGGCCACGCCATTGGCCGTGGACCCGCGCAGGGCAGTCGAGACCTCTCACTTACAAGATGCGGCCGATACTACGCATGAATACTTTCTCGAATCGTAAGCAGTGCCTCACCCTCCTCAAACAGGTTGTGCTGGTCGCACCATTCGCGGCCCCGCTGTTTGCCATGGCCTCGCCTGGCAGCGATGCGATCCGCACCCTGGCGCAGGACGACTGGGTACAACGCAGCGTGTCGCTGGCCGATATGGGCATCACCAATCCGGTGGTGCTGCAAGAAAGTGATAACCATCAATCCTTCTTCCTGCCGGTGCCCAAGGGCGTCGCGCTGGATGCCGCCTCGATCAACATTCAGGGCGATTTCATCAAGGGTGAAGAAGCCGCTGCCGCGTTGCGACTGTCCGTTGATAGCCGGCCGCTGCATGCCCAGCGCATCACCGAGCGCGAAGGCGACCTGGCCCGCGTCCTCCCGGTCGAGGCGCGCCGCCATGAGTCCGGTTTTGTCGACTTCACCGTCGATTGGAGCTCCCCCAGCGGCCAGACCCTGTGCGAACCGACGCGCCAGAGCAGCAACATCCTGACGCTCTCCCCGGACACCGCACTGACTTACCGCTACTCGATGCAGGGCCTGCACACCCTGGCCGATGCCTGGAGCACCCTGCCCGGCAAACCGGTGATCCTGATTGCCGCCGGCAAGCTTGAACAACAAAGCTTTGATAGCGCCTGGCGCCTGGGCGTGGCACTGGAACGCAACGCCAAGCGCGCTCAGGTCAGGGCATTTCCGTCCGTGGGCGAAACCGTTGCGGTCGATGGTCTGAAGATCCCCACCGCGCTGACCTCAGTCGCACCGTTCTCGGCCCTCGCCGGCAAGACCCAGCACAAGGTGGCCAACGCCGCCGAGCTGGGCGCATTGCTGGTGCTGGACGCCAGCGCGACCCGCGCCGATCTGGCCATTGCCGACACTGCGCTGGTGGGCCAGATCAACGCCGCGCTGGATGCCCTGCAAGATCAACTGAAAAACGACGAAGATGCTGTCAAGGCTGTGCAGGAATGGCGCAGCCGTCATGCCAGCGCCGCGCAGAAAGTTCCGGGCAGCCAACAGATCCAACTGGTCAGTCTCGGTCACCAGGCCGTGATTGCGGTGGCCGCCGATGCGGGCGCCAAGGCCGCCGGGGTGTTTGATTCGCACTGGCGCAATGTGCTGGTCTCCTCCGAAGCGACCATCAGCCAGGCCGGCGAGAGCGGCGATGCCAGTCAGCGTGAAATGCGCGTCAGCGCACTCGGTGGTTCAACCACCGCTTTCGATGTCGTCACGCGTGGCGAGTGGACGGCGGTGTTCCCGCTGAGCGCTGTCGCTGTCCAGGGCCGCATGCCCGGCGAGCTGGTACTGGATGTCGCCGCCGCACCGGGCGCTTCCAGCACCCTGCCAGTCGCTTCGGTGCTGTGGAACGGCATCCTGCTCAATGCCAAGCAATTGTCCGCCGACGGCCAACCCGAACGCCTGACGGCCCGCGTCCCTGGCTATGCACTGGGCGTGACCAACAACCTGCAGGTGCGTTTCCAGCGCCAACCGGTCTCGCCGAACTGCGCCGAGATTCCGCAGGGTTATCCGGTCAACGTGCTGCCCACCAGCTACCTGCGCTCTTCGGATGCCGAGCCGGACGGGACCTTTGTCGGCCTGCTGCCACTGCTCGCCGGCAATGCTCAGGTGATTGTGCCGAAAACCGCCCTGGATAACCCGGCGGCCAATCTGCGCCAGATCATTCGCCTCGCCAGCGCCGCCTCGGTGTCGCCGGTCAACGCCGAGCTGACCCTGGCCGACAGCAGCCAGGTGTTCAAACCAACCAAGCCGTTCCTGTCGCTGGATGTGCCGGTCGACGGCGCCAAGCCGCTGATCGACGTCAAGGACCTGCAACGCCTGCGCGCCGGTGGTGATGAAAAGCGCCTGCTTGACCTGACCGGGCCGCAGCCGTTGAGCGCCGCCTCGGTGGTCGACTCGAACAACCAGCACGGCGTGATCTGGTACGCCCTGGGTGACCAGGTGCTGACTCCGCGCGCGCCGTTCGTGTTCAACCAGGGCAATGCCGTGGTGTTGGGTGAGGAAGGACCGCTGACCTGGGTCGACAGCTCCAACCCGCAACTGAGCCAGTCGATGGGCCTGAGCGAGACGCCGTTCCACCAATGGCGCAAGTACCTGGCGTGGGTGTTGCCACTGTTTGCCGCTTCATTGCTGGTACTGCTGGTGCTGGGTGTTCTGGCCCGCCGCCAGAAAAAGAAACAAGGCTTGTAACGACCACGGGAACAGCATATGTCGTCGCTATATTTGCCGTACCTATTAGCGGACTACTATCACGTTCTCGAAATCGTGACCGTGATAGTCGGCGTGCTGATCATGCTCTCCAGCCTCGATGACCTGTTCATCGATGGCTGGTACTGGGCGCGCCAGACGTACCGCTCGCTCACGGTCAAGCACCGCTACAAGAAGCTGACCGCCGAGCAACTGCGCGCCAAGCGCGAGCAGCCGCTGGCGATCATGATCCCGGCCTGGCTCGAATACGACGTGATCGCGCCGATGCTCGAGAACATGGTGGGTTCGCTCGAGTACAAGAACTACTACATCTTCGTCGGCACCTACTGCAACGACGCGCGCACCATCGAAGAGGTGGAGCGCATGCGTCGGCGCTATAAACAGCTGATCCGCGTCGAAGTCCCCCACGACGGCCCGACCTGCAAGGCCGACTGCCTGAACTGGATCATCCAGGCGATCTTCGCCCAGGACCTGCGCCAGCCGGAGCCGTTTGCCGGGGTCATCCTGCATGACAGCGAAGACGTCCTGCATCACCTGGAACTGCACTACTTCAATTACCTGCTGCCACGTATCGACTTCATCCAACTGCCGGTAACGTCCCTGGAACGGGAGTGGTACGAGCTGGTGGCGGGCACCTACATGGACGAGTTTGCCGAGTGGCACACCAAGGACCTGGTGGTGCGTGAAAGCATGTCGAAGATGGTGCCGTCGGCCGGTGTCGGCACCTGTTTCTCGCGCCGAGCCCTGCTTCAGCTCTCGGCCGAAACCGATAATCAGCCGTTCAACACCGACACCCTCACCGAGGACTACGACATCGGTGCGCGCCTCGCCCGGCGCGGCATGAAGCAGATTTTCGGCAAATTCCCGGTGGACTACATCGCCAAGCGCACCAAGTGGTTTGGCCACGGCGCGGTGGATATGGTCGCGGTGCACATGCCGTTGGGCGTGCGTGAGTATTTCCCCGACACCTTCCGCACCGCCTATCGGCAGAAAGCCCGCTGGACCCTGGGCATTGGCCTGCAAGGCTGGAGTCAGGTGGGCTGGGAAGGTTCGCTGGCCACCAAGTACCTGCTGTATCGTGACCGCAAGGGCTTGATCACCTCGTTCGTGGCGATCGTCGCCTATGTCCTGCTGGCCCAGCACCTGCTGTTCATGCTGATGACCTCGATGGGCTGGTGGACCACTTATTTCCCTTCAGTGTTCACCCCCCACAGCGGCCTGCTGCAGTTGATGTGGGCGAACGGCATCCTATTGAGCATGCGGGTGTTCCAGCGTGGCTACTTTGTCGGCCGGCTGTACGGCTGGGAGCACGCGATTCTCTCGGCGCCACGGATGATCATCGGCAACTTCATCAACGCCATGGCCGCCGCACGGGCTTGGCGCCTGTACCTGGGCCACCTGTTCCTCGGCAAGCCGCTGGTCTGGGACAAGACCATGCACGACTTCCCGTCCTCCGATCAGCTCGTTCAACAGCGCCTGCGCCTGGGTGACCTGCTGATGTCGTGGCGGGCGATCGACCAGGAGTCGCTGACCAAGGCCCTGGAGGCCCAGGCCACCGAACACAAGCCACTGGGGCAGATTTTGCTGGAGCACGGGTACCTCGACCAGGCCACCCTGAGCGAAGCGATCTCCTTCCAGAACGACACGGGCGAACCACTCGCCGCGCCTCCCGACGAACCACGATCAACCGAGCTGCCATGATTCCGACTTCGCGCTTACTTGTGCTCACAGCAGCGCTGTTTTGCGGCGCATCCTTCCTGTCGTTGCCAGCGTCGGCTGCCGCCTATGAGGCGCCTTTGGAGGGCGAGGCCTGGCAGCAGGCCGATCTGGCTTACAAGAGTTACCAGGCCGGCCGCTATCGCGACGCGCTGGAGCAGGTCAACGCGGCACTGAAGCTGCGCCCGGAAGTGGTTCGGCTGAATCTGTTGCAGGTCTACACCCTGCAAAAACTTGGACGCACGACCCAGGCACGCCAGGCAGCCCAGGCGGCAATCAAACGCGGGGTGGATGATCCTGCCTTGCGCGCCACGGTGAAAAATCTCCAGCCGCAAGGCGCCGCTGCGCCAGGTAAAGGCCCTTCCGCCGCCTACCAAAAGGGTTTCCCGCTGGCGACCAAAGGTTATGCCGCCTACAACGCCGGCGACATGCCAGGCGCTGCCAGCTATGGCGAGCAAGCCTTCCGCGCCGACCCGACTCAAGGGCCGTGGGCCTTGCTTTGGCTCGACGCCCTGGAGGCTCAGGAAAAATGGTCGGAAGGGGTCGCTGCGGCCAACCAGGCCATCGCCTTGAAGCCACCGAACCTCAGCGACCTTGAAGCGCGTCGGGCCATGCTGCAACGGCGCATGGCCGTGCTGCCGACCCAACAGGCGTACAAGGCGCTGATCGAACATAATCCGGCTGAAGCTGCCAGACTGGCCCGGGTGGCTGTTGACCTCGCCCCGGATGTTGCCAGCCAACGCTTGCTGTTGGTCACCGCCCTGCTGCAGAACAAACAGCCGGCCGCCGCCGAACAGGCCGCCACTGAAGCCCTGCAGGAGAACGACGAAAACACCGTCATGCTGGTCATGCGTGCCTACCTGCGCCAGTTGCAGGGCAACGGCGACGCAGCCAAAGGCGATTTCGACGAGGCCCTGGCTCAGGACTGGCTCGACGATGACCAACGGCGCAACGTGCGCCTGATTGCCATCGACGGCGCCCTGGCCTCGGGCGACACGGCCCGCGCCGATCAGTTGCTCAGCCAACTGGACGCCAGCGACGAAGCGACCATCAAGCGCCGCAAAGCCCTGGATGAAGCAAAAAAGCCACCGGCCAAACTGACCACCGCGCTCTATCCGGCGCCGGCCCAATCCTGCCAGGACACGCCCTACGGCACCCAGTGCGAGCTGTTGCCCTCCGACCAGGTCACCGGTCCCGGCGGCCCCGCCACTGCGGCCTATGCCGCCTATGGTCGGCAGGACTATCAGGAAGCGATCACCCAGGCGCGCCTGGCCGTTGAACAGGCACCGGACAATCCGGACTACCAGCGCCTGCTGACCACCGCCCTGGCATCGGGCAACCCTGCCCAGGTCGCCGAAGCCGACCAACGCTTGTCCCGTGCACTGGCGGTCACGCCCAACGATGCCGACCTGCTGATCCAGCGCGGCTACGTGCGCCAACGCAATCGCCAGCCCGACCTGGCGTTGCAGGACTACCGCGCCGCCGAGGCGACGGGCAAGGCGCCACCGAGCGTTATCCTCAATCAGGCCTACGCCCAGTCAGCCATGGGCGACAACCCGGGTGCGGTCAAGCAACTGAAGAAAGCCATCGACCTGGCCGATGCCAACAAGCTGGAGATGGACGACGAGCAGCGCTACAACACCCGCAGCGCGATTTCCGGACTGGACCGCGAATGGGGCGCGACCGTTTCGCTCGGCTATCGCGGCGCGCAACCAACTACTAACAGCAGCGGCGCCGGCCTGAGCACGGCGGGCGACTCGCTGTTCAGTACCGCCGAGCTGTACTGGCGGCCAACCCAGTTCAATGATCAGAACGGCATCCTCGAGGTCTATGGGCGACTGACCAATACCCTGTATGACGAAGGCAGCAAGTTCAAATCGGACCGTTTCATCGATCCGTGCAGCGGAGAAGCTGCCCAGGAATCACTGGATGGCGGCGATCGAACCAACGGTTCAAGAACCGTGACTGGATTTCCCAGCACCATCGGCTCACTGGGTGTGCGCTACATGTTGGCTGACACCGGTCTCACCTTTGGCCTGGAACGAAGATTCTTCCTTGGCTCAGCGACCCGTGAAGGCAGCGCGTACCCAACATCGCGAGACGACCAATGCAGAATTCAGCAAGAAGTCGCGGCAGCCAACGCAGCCATTGCCAAGGCTAATACTGATAACGGAACCGCCAACCCTCTGATCAACGGCATTCTCACCCGGTATCAGCTCGATAGTGACGCTGGCGGCTGGCTGTCGTACATCACTTACGGCTTCTACAAAGGCACCGAGCTGCGTCGCAATGAATCTAATTGGTTCACCATGGATGGCTACGCTCAACTGGGTTACTCCTGGGAGGACAATAACGCGACGTTCACCGCCTACGATGTGGACAGTCAGGGAAAATCCACCAGGCAACTGGCCAAGACCGATGGCCAGCTCAAGCGCCAGCAAGTGTTCGCCAGCACTGAACTGCGGATCGGTCGCAGCCTGCGTTTCGATAACCTGAGCCCCAATCTCGTGGTCTTCCCGCATATCGTCGGCGCTGCGGATTGGATCTGGCAAAAAGATCGCGCGACTGACCTCGACTTCGTCACGACCGATGGCAGCAACATCAGCCTGGAAAGCCAGGACTGGTCGCTTACCAATGACTCCACCTCCTGGTCCCTGGGTGTCGGTCCCGGTGTCGCTGTTCGCTACTGGTTCCGCGAGGATCACTACCACGCTCCGCGCTCATCCATCAGTTGGTCGATGCAGTACCGCTACCCGATTGGCGGCGGCGCTACCGAGCGGGCGGAAGGCCTGTTCATGAACCTGATTTTTTCCTATTGAGACCCGTAGTCATAAGGATCTTTGCCATGTCTTTTTCACGATTGGTCGCGCACAACTTCAAGCAACTGACCACGCCTGTAATCGGTGCCACACTGATGCTGTGCATGGGCGCGGCGCAGGCTGATGACTCCTCGCTGGTGATTCGCGGCAAGGACGGCTGGCTATTCCCCGGCTGGGGCAGTCTGACGACCGTCGACACCAAAAGCATCGACAGCAACACCGCCTTGATCAAAGACACCCGCGACGCCCTGCAAGCGCGCGGGGTGAAACTCATCGTGCTGATGCTGCCGGACAAGACCCTGTTCTATCAGGACAAACTGCCGGCCGACAAAGCCCTCAGCCCGCAGGTCAAGGAGCGCTACCAGGCGATTCTCGGCAAGCTCAAGCAGGCCGGCATCCCGACCTTCGACGACGCTGCCGTGCTGGCTCAGGTCAAAAGCGCTGGCAAGGACGTGTTCTACCGTACCGACCAGCACTGGGCGCAGCCGGCCGCCGACGCTACCGCCGTGGCCACCGCCGCGCTGATCAAGCAGGTCGAGCCGAACCTCAAGGGCAACGCCGGCTCCGGCATGCAGTTGGGTAAAGAGTTCAATGAGCGGCGTTTCGGCGACTTGGCCGAACGCTTCCTGACCGAAGACCAACGCAAGGCCACCGGCCGCGAAACCTTCGTGGTACGCCGCCAGGACACCAGCGGCAGCCTGCTCGACTCCGCCCCGGCACCGGTGCACGTGACCGGCCACAGCATGGTGCAGCCGTACTTCGGCTTCCCGCAGAAATTGTCCAACGTCCTCGACCGTCCGGTTTCGGTGAACTGGAAGCCGGGCAACATCGGCCACTGGGTGATGCTGCTGGAATACCTGGAGTCCGCCGACTTCAAGAAAAACCCGCCGCAGGTGCTGGTCTGGCAGATGTTTGAGCCCAGCTACTCCTATGGCCCGCAAGCCACCGGTTTCTGGGACAACGCTTCGATCATGAGCGACAGCGCCTGGCGCCAGCGTATGCAAAAAGCCCTGGGACGTTGATCGATGGCGACTGAGCAAACCCCGGTCTCGCACCGCATGAGCGCCAGCGCGATCATTGCTTTGCTGGTGATCGGCCAGGCCGTGGGCATCTGGATGCTCGCCCAGGCCAAGCTGGAGCCCGGGCAACTAAAGCCGGCGGCCTGGGTCGATGGAACAGCCGGGCAGGTGCTGGGGCATGTGATGAAGTTGCCGCTGCAGGACGAGGCCGACACCATCACCTCGGCGGTGCGTTATCGCTTCTTCGGCGACCTTGGCGCGCAAGTCGTCCAGGGTTGCCCAAGCTGGCTGTTCTACCGCGACGGCCTGCGCCCGCAACCCGGGGTGCACGACGCCTATGACGGGCGGGTGCGATTGATGAATCACTGGGTCGGCGACCTGCGCAAGCAGGGCTTGCAGGTGCTGGTAGTGACCGTGCCGGACAAGTCGCGAATCCAGACTGAAGGCCTGTGCGGTTTGCAACAGAGCGCACTGATGCAAGCGCGCCTGCAGCTCTGGCAAAGTCGCCTGGAGCGCGATGGCGTGCCCTACACCGATCTCTACCCGGCGCTGGCCCAAGGCAGCGAACCGCGTTTCTTCCATACCGATGTGCACATGACCGCCACCGGCGCCCAAGCTGCTGCCGAGGTGGTCGGCAATCGCGCCTTGGCGCTGCTGGGCAGCAAGGGCAACCAGACCTTCACCGTCTCGCCTCTCGGCGCAACCGAGCCGCGCATGGGCGACCTGATCACCCTGGCCGGCCTGGAAAAAACCGAGCCGGCTTGGCGTCCGCCGCTGGACGTAGTGCAACCGGTGACCATCGAGCCAGTGCGCAGTGGCGGCCTGCTGGATGAAACGCCGCCGGTGGAAGTGCTGCTGGCCGGTAGCTCGAATGGCCGGCGCAGTGAATTTGCCGAACGCCTGGGAATCACCCTGGGTCGCCAGGTATGGAACCAGAGCATGGACGGCGGTCAATTCTCCGGCGCCTTGCTCGCCGCCCTGAAGAAACGCGACAAGTGGCCCGCCAGCCTCAAGTTGGTGATTTGGGAGTTCTCCGAGATGGCCCTGTCCCTGCCGCTGACAGCCGACGAACGTGCCGTACTGGCCACCTTGCCCGCGCAGGACGACCATGCTCTTTAATTCTTATCTGTTCCTCTTCCTGTTCCTGCCGGTGACACTCGCGGCCCACTACCTGTTCGCCTCGATCAGCCCGCGGCTGGCGGCTGTATGGCTGTGCATCACCTCGCTGGTGTTCTACGGCTGGTGGAACCCGCAATTCGTGATGCTGCTGGTCGGCTCGATTGCGTTCAACTACGCCGTCAGCCAGGTGATCCTCAGCACCAGCCATCGGCCGCGCCTGCAACTGGCGGTGGCGACGTTCGGGGTGGCGGCGGACATCGCCCTGCTGATCCACTACAAGTACTTTGTCACCCTGATGAATTTCGCCCATGACTGGGGCTTTGGCAGCGGCCGACTCGACGACATCATCCTGCCGCTGGGGATTTCGTTCTTCACCTTTACCCAGATCGGCTTCCTCCTCGACTGCCGCGCCGGCATCGTCAAAGAGCGCAGCCTGCTCAGCTATGTGCTGTTCGTGACCTTCTTCCCACACCTGATCGCCGGCCCGATCCTGCATCACAAGGAAATGATGCCGCAGTTCGCCAAGCGCGAGACCTACCGTTTCAACTTCGAAAACCTCAGCGTCGGCGGCATGCTGTTCGTTATCGGTCTAGCTAAAAAAGTGCTGCTGGCCGACCCCATCGCTCCCTTCGCCGATGCCGGCTTCGCCCAGCCGGGTGAGCTGCAATTCTGGACGGCCTGGGGCACCGGGCTGGCCTATGCGCTGCAACTGTACTTCGACTTCTCCGGCTACTCGGACATGGCCCTGGGCCTGGCGAAAATGTTCGGCATCCGCTTCCCGCTGAACTTCAACTCGCCGTACAAGGCCAGCAGCATCATCGAGTTCTGGGCACGCTGGCACATGACCCTGACGCGCTATTTGACGGCCTATCTCTACTATCCGGTGGCGATGGCGGTTTCCAACTACCGCACCCGGCACAACATGCCGGTGGGCACCAAGGGCGTGTCGACCCTCGGTGGATTCGCCGCCACCATCATCCTGCCAACCGCCTTCACCATGGGCCTGGCCGGCATCTGGCACGGCGCCGGCCTGCAGTTCTTCATCTTCGGCCTGCTGCATGCCGGCTACCTGTCGATCAACCATGCCTGGCGGATTTTCGTGGTCGGTCGCACACCCGCCGCCGCACGCAAGGACAACTGGCTCAAGGAAGCCGGCTATGTGCTGCTGACCTTTGCCGTGGTGATCATCGCCCAGGCGTTCTTCCGTGCCGCTGATACCTCTGATGCGGTGCGCCTGGTGGAAGGGATGCTGGGATTGCGTGGGTTCGACAGCCTGCCGAACGTGGTGTATCCGGCAGGTATTGCCCTGGGCGACGCGTGGCGGATGTTCATGGGCCGCCACCTTGAGATATTCCATATCCTGGCGCTGCTGGCCGTGGTCTGGTTCCTGCCCAATTCACACCAGATCATGGGCAACTGGTCGCCCTCGCTGGCCAAGCCACAGCCGACCGGCCCGGCCTTCCTGCGCTGGGCGCCGAATGTTAAATGGCTGGTGATTCTGGCACTGCTGCTGTTCCTGTGCCTGATGAACCTGCACAAGGAAGCGCGCTTCCTGTATTTCCAATTCTGATGACTGATTAGTGGAGCATTACATCGTGAGCAAAACCAAAGAAGAACTCCTGGAGCCCCTGGGCAACATCGTCAAAGACGTCATCCTGACGGATGTCGCGCCTGATGATTTGCTGATCGAATCCGGACTGGTCGACTCGCTGACCGCCGTGGATATTGTGCTGGCCGTGCAGGCGGCTTATGGGTGCAAGATTCCCCCGACGGAAATCGAAGAACACTTGGAGTCCCTGAACGCCCTTGCTGCCTTCGTCGAGGAAAACCAGACAGCCTGACGCCCACACCCATCTCTGCACACCCAGGGGGCTATATGCATTTTGATTTCGATCGCTGTGATTTCGTCGAGCAGGATCAGGCCACCGACGCGCTTGCCCTGAGCGATGCCCAACGCCAGATCAGTTGGGGCACCCTGCTGGAAGCCACCGACACCTGGCAGACCCGCGCCCTCGCGGCAGGCGTCCTGCCGGGCCACGCACTGGTGATCACCGGACACAAGGAGATCGAGTTCGTGGTCGCCATGCTTGGCTGCCTGCGCCTGGGAGTGACCTACGTGCCGGTCGACAGCATCAACCCGCCCGAGCGCCTGAAGCTGATCACCGAGCGGGTCGCGGCGGCCAAGGTCTACAACGCCACCCTGAACAGCTTCGCCGAAGGCGCCGCGGTGACGACACCGTTGGCGGAGCCGGGTATCGCCTACGTCATGTTCACCTCCGGCAGTACCGGCGAGCCCAAGGGCGTGCAGATCGGCCGCGACAGCGTGGCGCTGTTCGCCAGCTGGATCCGTGACTGCCTGGAGCTGAAGCCGCACCCGGCGTTCATGAACCAGATGCTGTTCAGCTTCGACTTTTCCCTGTTCGACCTGTGCGGCGCGCTGGCCCTGGGTGGCGCCTGCGTGCTCTGCCCACGGGAAACCATCGCCGACCCGGTGGCCTTCGTGCGCTACCTGGCCGACACCGGCGTGCAAGTCTGGGCCTCGACCCCGGCGTTCGTCCGCCAGCAGTTTCTCAACGACGATTTCAACCACGCGCATCTGCCGCAATTGGGCGTGTTCGTGTTCGGCGCCGAGTCGCTGTCCCCGGCCATGGCCGAGCAGCTCTGGTCGCGCTTTCCCCATGCACGCATCATCAATTCCTATGGGCCGACCGAAGCGACCTGCTCGACCACCTGGGTGGAAATCAAGCGCCCGCTGGACGGCGCGCGCAACCCGCTGTCGATTGGCCGGGCCAAGCCCTATGCCGAAGTGTTCCTCGATGACGGGGAGATCTGCATCGCCGGCGATCACGTGATGCGCGGCTACCTCGGCCGCCCGGACCTGACTGCCAAGAGCCTGTTCCAGCACAATGGCAAGCGCGCCTACCGCACCGGCGATATCGGCGAGATCGACGACCAGGGCCTGGTGTACTTCCATGGCCGTCGTGACGATCAGATCAAGCTCAACGGCTACCGCATCGAGCTCGGTGAAATCGATGCCGCCCTGTCCGGCCTGCCGGGCGTACACGCGGCCGCGACCATTGCCCTGCGCCGCCCCGATGGCAGCCTGGTGCGAATGATCGGCTTCGTCTCGACCCCGGAAACCCTCGAACCGGGAGTCATCGGCCCGCTGCCGGAACAACTGCACAACTGGAAAGAAGCACTGGGCGAACGCCTGCCGCACTACATGGTGCCCTCGGAACTGGTGGCCTGCGGACGCTTCCTCACCAACGTATCGGACAAGGTCGACCGCAAGCGCCTGGAAGCTCAATACCGGGAAACGCGCATGAAACCTACCAAGGAGAAACCATGAAACCCCGCGCTCTCATCCTGCTACTGGGCACCTGCCTGGCCGGCCCGTCTATGGCCGAAGGGGTCCTGGCCCAACTGTACGCACCACGTCCGGCACCGGGTTCGGCATTCGTGCGAGTGGTCAACCCGACGCCGGACACCCTCAAGGTGAAAATCAGCACCGGCACCGAGCAAGCCATCGGCCCTGCGCAACTGGCCAGCAGCTACGCAATTGTCAAAGGTGACGAGCCCTTCACCGTGACCATCAACGGTAAGTCGGTCGGTCAAATGACCGTGAAAAAAGACAGCTTCAACACCCTTGTCCAACAGGACGGCAAATTCCAGGTGCTGGATGACAGCGCCGGCAGCGATGACGCGATGAAAGCCGAATTGCGCTTCTACAATCTGGCCAGCGACTGTGCCAAAGGAAGCTTGTCGGTGGCCGACGGTGGCCCGCAACTGTTTGCCGACGTTGCGCCAAACAGCTCCAGCACACGCGCGATCAACCCGGTCAGTGCCTCGCTGACCGCCGGTTGCGGCAGCGCTGCGACAGAAAAACTGGCGTTACCGCAGCTGCGCGCCGGCGATCACTACAGCCTGTTCCTCACCGGCAGTGCCGCCAAACCAGTGTTGAAGGGCTTGCTCAGCAGCACCGAACCCGTCGCGAAATAGGCCCCGTCATGCGCAAGATATTCCGTGAAGACCATTTGATGTTTCGCGAGCAGGTCCAGCGCTTCATCGCCGAGCGCATCCTGCCGCGCTATGACGAGTGGGAAGCCGCCGGGGTGACCCCGCGTGAGCTGTGGCGTGAAGCCGGCGAGCAAGGCCTGCTCAACTCGGCCCTGCCCTCGCCGTATGGCGCCGAAGGTGACTTCGGGCATGCCGTGGTAGTGATCGAGGAATTGGCGCGGGCCAACTGCCTGGGGATCGGCTTCTCGATTCACTCGGACATGGTCTCGCCCTACCTGTGGAACCTGGGCACCCAGGCACAGAAAGATCGCTGGCTGCCGGCAATGGCCCGTGGCGAAGTGATCGGTGCCATCGCCATGACCGAGCCCGGCGCTGGCAGCGATCTCAAGGCCGTGCGTACCCGAGCGGTGCGTGATGGCGACGACTTCGTGCTCAGCGGGCAGAAGACCTTCATCACCAACGGCGTCAACGCCGGGCTGGTGATCGTCCTCGCCTGCACCGACCCCGACCTCGGCGCGCGCGGTTTGTCGCTGTTCTGTGTCGAGGAAGGCCTGCCCGGTTTCAGTAAGGGCCCGGCGATGCGCAAGATCGGCCAACATGCCCAGGACACCTGCGAGCTGTTCTTCGACGAAGTACGCCTGCCTGCCGATTGCCTGCTCGGCGAGCTGAACTCGGCCTTTACCTACATGAGCCACGAGCTGGCCCGCGAGCGCTTGGCGATTGCCCTGCGCGCGGCGGCCTCGACCGAAGGCATGCTGGAGCAGACCAAGGCCTACACCCGCGACCGCAAGGTGTTCGGCAAGCGAGTCATCGACTATCAGAACAGCCGCTTCGCCCTGGCCGACGCCAAGGCGCGCCTGACCATGCTGCGGGTGTTCCTCGACGACTGCGTGGCGAACCTGATGGAGGGCAACCTCGACCCGGTTGTCGCGGCCATGGCCAAGCTCAACGCCACCGAGATGCAGGGGCAGATTCTCGACGAGCTACTGCAACTGCATGGCGGTTATGGCTACAGCGCCGAGTACGGCATCGGCCGCGCCTGGTCGGATGCCCGGGCGCTGCGGATTTTCGGCGGAACCAGCGAAATCATGCGTGAGATCATCGGCCGCTCGCTCTGAACCTCAGGAGCGCGACTTGAGCCACTGCCGACGCAGGCTTTGCGCCTGGGGATCGTCGCCGGTGGCCCAGGGGTCGATGGCGAAAGCGACAACCCGCTCGGCACCGGTGCCCTGGGCCCACTTGAGTTGCCGGGCGACGCGGTGGTAGTCGGCGGAAACCGCCTTGAAGTCAGTGCCGTCGCCACGCTCCGACGGCAGTTGCTCGAACAGCTCGACAATGACATCGAACGCCACGTCGCGCCGGCGCAGGTAGGCCAGCAGCGGCTCGATGCCCTCGAGGTTTTTCCAGCCGGCCACCCCGACGCCATCCTGCACCATGGGCCGCAACTGCGCACGATCCAGCAGGCTTTGCCACAACTGCACCAAGCTGCCGTCGGTTTGCAGGGTGCTGAAATAGGTGGAAATCGCCGGCACACCATGGCCGGCGTTCTGCGATACACCCGACAGCGCCATCAACCACTTGCCCAGACGCTCCTGACGGGCCGGCTCGGTCCAGTGGTACTGCTCGATTTCGTAAGGGATGTACCAGCCGGCGAATTGTGCGTGCTTCGACCACTGAGACTCGCGCATGTAGCGGCTCGCGGCCTGCAATGAGCTGCTGAAGAATTCGCTTTGGGCCTGCTCGTCGGTGGCCGACAGCGCCTGCCACCAGCCGTTGTCATAGGGCAGGCCGATGCGCACCTTGATCCCCTGCTCGCCCGCCGCATCCATCAGCGCCTGCATCACCGGGTCGGGCAGCATCCAGTCCGGCTCGTCGCCGCCGAGCAGCCCCACCCATTGCAGCACCAACTCTTCACAGCCCAGATCGCCCATGGCCTTCATGCGGTTGTGCCAGTCCTTGGGACTGAGTTGAGCGTGACTTTTCCAGATCTGCAGGAAGCTCGCATCCATCCGCGGCTTGGGCGAACAACCCAGCATCGGGCCGAACAGGGCGAGCAGCGAGACACCGGTTGCCAGGCGCAAGAACTGCCGCCGACCTTGGCATGGATCGTTCAACGGAGTGGGCATTGAGTGCTCTTCGACAGTGTTTGCGTGTCTGGAGGGCTCATCATAGCGTCTATCGAGCGGTTATGATGGGGATTGCCCAATCGGCCCCCTCTTCCACCCACCAGGATTGGCCCCCGCCAATTGAGTGATTTTTGCACGGACGTTTTTTTGCGCTACTCATGGCATTGGCCCTGTTGGCCGGCTGTTCGACCACGCCGCCAAGGGACCAGGGCAACATCTGCAGCATCTACCGCCAGTACCCGGACTGGTATGAAGACACGCTGAAGATGGAGAAGGCCTGGGGCCTGCCGCCGCATGTGGCGATGGCGATCATCAAGCAGGAAAGCAGCTTCGTCGAGGACGCCCTGCCGCCACGCGACTATTTTTTGTGGGTGATTCCCTGGGGCCGGGTCAGCTCGGCGTATGGCTACGCCCAGGCGCAGGATCCGGTGTGGGGTGAGTACAAAAGCGCGACCGGCAACGGCGGCTCGCGGGACAATTTCGACGACGCGGTGATGTTCGTCGGCTGGTACGCCGCTGGCACGCAACGCCAGCTGGGTATTTCCAAGTGGGACACTTACAGCCAGTACCTGGCCTACCACGAGGGTCGCGGCGGGTTCAGTCGGCAGAGCTATCTGCAAAAACCCTGGCTGATCCAGGTCGCGCGAAAAGTCGAGCAACAGGCGAAAACCTACGGCTGGCAGCTCAAGCAATGCCGCTCCGAACTGGAGAGCAATCGCAGTTGGTGGTGAGGTCAGGTTTCAGGTGCGGCGTCATCGGCGAGGTCCGACTCGGCGGATGACTCGTCGTCCTCATCCTCGTCGTCTTCGAGCAGGTAATCCTTGCGCGCTTCAGTGATTGCCCGGCGCATTTCCTCGCCCTTGACCGGGCAATTGAGCAATTGGGCAATGCGGTCGATACGTTGTGTCACGGCTGGCCTCCAACTCGCCAGGAATTACCTCGATAGTGCGCGTTTTCCCGGCGCGACGCCAATCCCTGAAAACAAAACGCCCGGCGCTGCTGGCCGGGCGTTGTGTTCAAGCAGACAGACTTACTGCTCGACTTCCTGGCTGCCCAGTTTGCTCATGACAAAGCCGACAAACTCTTCGACGGTCATTTTCTGGCCGTTGAAGTCCACCTGATTGTTGGCGTAGTGCAGTTTGGAGACGATGTTATCGCCCGAAAGCGTCGCCAGCTGAGTACCGACCGCCATGCTGCTGACCATGTCACTGGTCGCCAAAGCCTGCTCGGCAATGGCCTTGGCATCGGTCTGGCCTTCGGCGAGTGCCTGCAGGCTCACCAGGTCGGTGATCATCGGCTTGGACACTTGCACGTTGAGGTCCAGCAGGGCAATCAACTGCAGCACTAATTGATCGACCGGCAGATCCAGCGATTGCGGCTTGGCCAGGTCAACCACCAGGCTGGCCTTGCTTTCACCGTTGCTGGTGGTGAACGAGAGATTCTCCAAGGCGATTTGCGGCTGGGCGGCCAGGAGTTTTTCCAGGTTGGCCTTGACCTGCGCTTCCTCGGCTTCCGTGAGGTTCAGCTCAGGCACCGGTTGACCGGCAGCCGCTGCTTCGGCAGCAGCCTTCTCGTAGGGCTGCAGTTTGGTCTGATAGAGCTGCACCAGCGCCAGGGTCGACGGGATGTCGAGGTTCTTCATGCTCCAGGCCATCTTGGCCGAGCCGATGTTCTTGTCGTTGAGGCTGATCTCGGCAATCCGGTAATCGGCGCGCCCCGCTGCGTTAGTCCCGGATTCGCTGGTGGCGGTTTTCATTTCCAGCTTCTTGAAGTTCAGCACTTCCTGCTTGTCACCAAAGGTGGTCTTGCTGTTGGCGACCTCAACGGTGTTATCACCCAGGTAGTAACCGAAGCTGCTCTTGGCGAGATTACTGGCCAGGGTCAGCCCATTGAGTTCAACCTTAACCGGCGACTCATCCTCGGCCACGCTGGTCAGCACCAGGCTGTCCATGTACCCGTCGGCCTTGACCTTCTGCGCCTCGGCGCTGGCCGAGACCTCGACTTTCAGCCCGGAAAACTTCAGGGTCGACTGTTCGTCCAGCGCGGTATCCACCGGCAGCAGCTCGAGCGTACCGCTGGTAGCACGGTCGTAGCCGAGATTGACCACGCCTTTGAGCGGCGACACGTCCTTGGTGGCGGCGAACCACTTCTCGGTGAACGGCGTTTTTTCCAGGGTGTAATGACTGGTGGCCATCACCGGCAGCCACTTCAGGGTCACCAGCCGCGAGAAAGGCAGCGGACCGTGTTCGATGCGATCAGTGAACAGCAATTCGACGCCATCGGCATGCTCGCCGAACATCTCGCCCTGGCCCTTGAGCCGGTAATGGGCGGTGCTGCTGAACAGGTGGCGCTCCAGCGACACCAGTTCCAGTGACGCGGTGCCATTGGAGCCGACCATGGCCGCCTGCAGCTGCTGGTTGGCATCGCTGATGGTGCTCTGCAATACCCCTTCCAGTTTGGTCCCGGTGTACCAGGCGCCGCCGACGCTGATCGCACCGATGGCCACGACAATTCCAAGAAGCACGCCTGCTGATTTATTCATGAATAACCTGATCAATGTCCGTTGCTGGAGGTGCTGTCGTCTTCCCTGAAGCCTGTGACAGGCCGTGGCTCGACGTCGCTCAAAGTGGCGAGGAGATTAGCATTAGCTGTATAGCGCAACCCAATGAATAAGGGTTAAAGAGTGTCCAGCGATCATTCCCGAACTGCTGTAGGAATGATCGCAATCAGCCATTTCTGGTCTTGGGGCAACAGGGGGATCAAGCAGCGGAGTATTGCGTCTCCATTTCATCGAGTTGGTGATCGAAGCTTTTCAGGCGCGCGGTCCAGGTGTACACCAGCACTTCAAAATCGCGGTTGATGACCACACCGTTGGGTGAATCGCAGCGCGGATCGCAGACATCGAGTTGATAGCGTTCACGGGCCATGGCCGTGGCGACGTTGGACAGTTCGCGAGCATTGTTCAGCCAGTGCCAGCCTTCACCGGTGACCTGCTGGTCGAGAGCCCGGCACTGCACCTTGAGCGCTTCCAGGCTTTTTTCCAGTGGGGTGCCGGTCAGCTCGCCCATGACTTCCTGAAAAGTACGCCCCGGTTGCCAGTAACTGCCCCAGAAATAACGATCGAACACTGTTTCGACCCGACGCAGCGCGACCTTGGTGTCCCAGATCTGTACCAGGGTCTTGCCCTGCTCGAGTTGTTTTTTCTTGATGCGCCGGCTTTGCACTGAAGCCCAGGCGACGACCACCATCGACAACACACCGATCAAGGCGCTGGCGCTGTCCAGGAAAATCAGGGCCTTGTCGAGTTGATGCGTCAGCATGACGCCATAGAAATACGTAGCGGAGAGCAGCACCAGTGCGACGATGGCGCACCAGAAGCCGGGAGCATAAGGGTTTTTCATTATTGGAATCCCCATGACCTGCACGAGCCTTGATCGGCGGATCCGCCCGCGCGGACCCGACATGTCAAAGCATAGCAACGGCCTCAGGGTTGCGTCGGTTTTGCAGCTTGCGTTCGTCCGCTTTCCCAGCCACCGCCCAGGGCCAGAAACAGATCGATCTGGCTCATCGCAACTTGAGTGTTGGCCGTGGCCACTTGTGCCCGTACATCGGTGTAGGTGCGGGTCGCCTGCAGGTCGGCAAGGAAAGACGCGCGCCCGGCCTGGAAGAAGCGGTGAGTCTGGTCCGCCGCCACTTGCGCCGACTGTTCGGCGTCGACCAGGGCATCGCGGCGCTGCAGCAAAGCGGAATACTGCGCCAGGCCGGTCTGGGTCTCGCGTATGGCGTTGAGCACCACCCCGTCGAAATGCGCCAGCGCGCCCTGGGTGGCGGCTTCGGCTTCCCTGACCCGGGCGCGCGAACCGTTGGTCGGCACGGTCCAGGTCAGCAAGGGGCCAAACCCCCAGCGATTGGTTTGAGGCTGCCCCAAGTGGTCGAGAATGCCCACAGTACCGACGGTCGCGCCGATGCTGATGTCCGGGTACAGCTCACCGGTGGCCACGCCAATTTCCGCGGTCGCTGCCGCCAGCCGCCGTTCGGCCTGACGTACATCCGGACGACGCTTGAGCAGCGCGGCACCGTCGCCGACCGGCAATAGCTGGGCGATTTTCGGCAACTCGTGGCAGGCGTTGGTGCCCGCTGGCAACTGGTCGACGGGCTTGGCCAGCAACATCGACAGGCGGAACAGCCCGGCCTGGCGTGCGGCCTCGTAACGGGGCAAGTCGGCGCGCAGCGATTTGAGTTGGGTCTGCGAGCGGGTGACCTGGGTTTCATCACCGCGCCCGGCATCGCGCAGACGCTGGATCAGGGTGGTGCTTTGGTCTTGTAGCGCCAAGGAATGCTCGGCGATTTCCCGTTCTTCATTGGCCGCGCAGACCTGGGTGTAAGCGCGCACGACATCGGCCACCAGGGTGATGCGCGCGGTGTCCGCTGCCGCCTGGGTCGCATCGGCATTGGCTTTGGCCGCTTCGATCCCGCGTTGCAAGGTGCCGAACAGGTCGAATTGGTAGGAAGTGCTGATCGCCACATCACCGATATTGGCCACAGGGACTTTTTCCGGCAGCAGGAACGCCTCGCCCGACTCCTGCAGGCGCTGCGCACCAAGTTTCACTCCACCGCTCCAGCCACCCGCCGCTTCGGCCTGCTCAACCTGAGCCCGAGCACGGGACAGATTGGCCGCCGCCACCCGCAGATCAGTGTTGGCGAGCATGGCCTGGCGCACTAACTCATCCAGGCGCGGGTCCTGGTACAGACGCCACCAGTCGCTCGGCACCGGCGCCGAGACCACATCCCGGTTACCGGCACCCAACTCGCCCTGGGCATCTTTACGCTGAACCGCCGCATCGGCCGGCACCTGGTAATCCGGGCCGACCACCTGACAGGCAGA
Source organism: Pseudomonas fluorescens (assembly GCF_019212185.1). Classification (NCBI taxonomy): domain Bacteria; kingdom Pseudomonadati; phylum Pseudomonadota; class Gammaproteobacteria; order Pseudomonadales; family Pseudomonadaceae; genus Pseudomonas; species Pseudomonas fluorescens. The sequence goes on along the minus strand of NZ_CP078138.1, from coordinate 350,551 downwards.
TAGCATCAAGCCCAGCCCGAGTGTCGCCAAGGCGCTGAGCGCTTTCATTGCGCCGGCTCCTGCAGCGGCTTGTCGCCGATGATCGACACCGTGGCGGTGCGCCCGGCGATCATGCGGAAATCCGCCGGTACATCGTCAAACGCAATGCGCACCGGAATCCGTTGCGCCAGGCGCACCCAGCTGAACGCCGGGTTGACGTTGGGTAACAGGTTGGAACCGCTGGTGCGGTCGCGGTCCTCGATGCCGGCAACGATACTTTCGACGTGTCCGCGCAACCGCGCACGGTCACCGACCACACGAATGTCGACGCTCTGCCCGACATGAATGCCATCGAGCTTGGTCTCTTCGAAATAGCCGTCGATATGGAACGAGTTGCTGTCCACCACCGACAACACCGGACGCCCGGCGCTGACAAATTCCTGGGAACGCGGTGCGCGATCGTTGACGTAGCCGTCCACCGGGCTGCGGATCACTGAGCGATCGAGGTTGAGCTGAGCGCTGTCCACCGCCACCTGGGCTTCCATCAATGCCACCTCGGCACGGGCCACGCGTGACTGGCTTTCTTCCAGTTGCTCGCCCGGCACCAGGTTGCCCAGGCCACGGTTGCGCTTGGCTTCACGCTGGGCCTGGGCCAGGGTTTCCTGGCGGTCGGCAACGGCGGCCTTGGCCTGACGCAGCGCCAGCTTGAAGCGGTCCTGATCAATGGTGAACAGCACTTGGCCGCGCTTGATCAACTGGTTGTCGCGCACGTCCACTTGCTGGATCAGACCGGACACGTCCGGGGCGATCTGCACGATATCGGCACGGATGTGCCCGTCCCGCGTCCAGGGCGCGAACATGTAGTACATGATCATGCGCCACACCACGACGCTGGCCAGGGTCACCACCAGCAGGGTCACTATCACGCGACCCAGGGTCAAAACAGGTTTTTTCATGTCATCAGGTATCGACTGAGTGAGTCCACAGCGCCGAGCAGCAAGGCGTAAAGACCGACGTTGAACAAAGCCCGGTGCCAGACCAGACGATAAAAGTGCAGGCGCGTCAGCAGGCCGTGCACCAGCAAATACAGCAGGTAGGTGATGCCCATCAGCACCAGTAGCGTAGGCAGGAATACCCCGCTGACATCCAAGTCACCGATCATAAAGGCGCTCCGTCGATTCCATGGGGAAGCAGTTCCTCGGTCTCGCCGGCGCCGATGAAGGCCACGCCCGGCAACAGCGCCAGACGCAGGCCACTGAGGGCGTGCAGCAGATTCAGGCGGGTGTCGTCGTCACCGGCCAGCGCCTGGCTGTTGAGCGCGCGGCGTGCGCGGTCCATGGTCATCTGCAGGGGTGCCGGGGCCGGCAAGCGTTCACCGGCTTTCAGGCAAGCCTTGAAGTAATCGCCGACCTCGGCCACCACCTGGCGTACCAGGGCATTCGCCGGACCGCTCACTCGTGGCGCGTAGGCGAGCAAGTCCAGCAGGTTCAGCGCCACACGCACTTCGCGCAGGGCCACGCCGGTGTCCTGACCGATCATCGCCAGGCGCGGCAGGTGCTGCATCAGGCGGTCGAGCATTTGCACACCGAGGTAGCGATGCTCATTGAGATTGGCCGGTTCGCTCAGGCCAACGATGTCGCGCCAGCTGAAGCGGGTCAGGCGCTTGGCCGCCAGTTCAGAACCGAAGGGCCGAGCCACCAGGGTCCAGATAAAGGCAAACAGCAAGCCGATAGGCCCGGCCAGGTTGGAATTGATGAAGCTCAGGAAGTCGGCATCGTAGACGCCCTGCAGACTGATGAAGGACGAAGTGTTGACGATGGTCAGCAGCATTCCGAGGTAAAACGCCGGCTGCACCGTCAGGGTGCCGACGCAGATGTAGGGCACGGCAAACGCCAGGACCAGCATCGGGAAGTCGTGCAGGTTTGGCAGAATCAGAAACAGATAAAGGCTGGCGAACACCACCGACAATGCGGTCCAAAAGAAAAACCGGTAGATCTGCGGCGCCGGGTCGTCCATCGCGGCGAAAAAGCTGCAGGCCACCGCCGCGAGAATCACCGCGCTGCCGCCGTCAGTCCAGCCCAGCAGGATCCACAACACCGAGGCAACGATGATCGCCAGCACCGTCGACGCGGCCGAATAGAGCATCAGCCCGCGATCAAGAAACGGCGTCAGCCGGCCCAGCCGCCAATGCCGATAGACCGCGCGCCAGTTGTCCTGGCTGTCGTTGTGAATCGCCTGCTGCAAGCTGCGCAAGTCCTGCCACAGGTCGATCCATTCGCCGAGCCGATAGAGTGCGTTGGAAAACACCAATTGCTTGCGCTCATCCAGCGCCTCGGGGCTTGGCTGCAGGGCGGCCAACTGGTCGCGCAACGCCTGCCAGCGCTCGACCGAAGCGTCGTGGTGCTCAAGCCATTCCTCGGCGGCGGCGAGCATCGGCTGGATCTTTTCCACCAGGTCCGGCGTGCGGCGTTGCAAGGCGTAGAGCGCATCGTCCAAGGCGTCGACGACGGGCAGCAGGTGGATCATCCGCCCGCGCAGTTCCTTGGTGTTGCGCACGGTTTGCGGGCGTGCGCCTTCGTGAGGCAACTGGCCGATCATCAGTTCCAGGGTGTTGAAGGTCGCCACCATCGAGGCGCGCAGCGCGCTGACTTCTTCGGGCTGGACGTCACGGCTGAGGAAGCGTTGGCTGTAGGTCACTGCCGCGCCAAACCACTTGATGACCGCATCATCGAGCACTGGCGCCAGACGCCGAGGCCAGAACAGGCTGCCGACCACCGCCGCGCAGATGATGCCGAGGAAAATCTCTTCAGTGCGCGCCTCGGCCACGTCCCACACCGCCAGCGGGTTATCCACCACTGGCAGGGCGATCAGCGGCAAGGTGTACCCGGCGAGCATCAGCGCGTAACTGTTGGCGGTGCGCAGATGCATGGACAGGAACAACAGGATGCCGGTCCACAGCGCAATGACCACCACCAACACATAGGGGCTCTGCACAAACATCGGGACGAACAGCAAAGCCGCCGCCGCACCGGTAAACGTACCGATGGCCCGGTACAGCGCCTTCGAGCTGGTGGGGCCGACGAATGGGCTGGAAACGATGTACACCGTGGCCATCGCCCAATAGGGGCGGGGCATTTGCATGAGCATGGCGATGTACAGGGCAATCATCGACGCGGCGAACGTGCGCACGCCGTAGAACCAGTCACGGGCCGGTGGCAGACCGCTGAAAAATCCATTCAAGGCTGGGTCACCGCTGGCTGTTCGGCGCTTTCAAATGCGCGAATCACCCGCAACGCCGCTTCCAGATCGGCGGTATCGATGCCCTGCAGCACCTCGCGGCGCAGGCGCACCAGTTCCACCTCGACCGCCTGCACCAGCACCCGCCCGCTGTCGGTCAGGCTCAGACACTTGGCGCGGCGATCACGGGGGTCTTCAGTGCGGCAGACATAACCGGCCTGACACAATTGATCGAGCAGGCGCACCAGCGACGGACTCTCCATCCCGGCCGCCTGCGCCACCGTCACCTGTCGCACTCCTTCACCGAGCCGGCCGATCATCAACAACGGCACGGCACAGGCTTCGGAAATGCCGAAATTGACCAGGGTGGTCTGGCAGACTTTGCGCCAATGCCGCGAGGCGACCACCATGGCGCTGCTGATATTCATGTGAAGGGTGTCGAGGGTCTGAGGCACGGGGGGCTTCGCACACTGTTAGTTTGCTAACTATCAATATGACATTGGCGGGGAATTTCAGTCAAGTTTTGAAACAAATTACCGGGAAATTTGTTAGCTCGTCGAAGCCTATCGCCACATCAGCCAGAACACTTTGCACAATCAACTCCTCAGTTCGAGTCGCTATTCTGGCTTGCTGACCGTTTCAGGACGATCGTCATAAAAGCCGCTTGAGCATAGCCCTCTCCGCCCTACTGCCCCCGCCCCTTACGCAACAACAGATTCAACTGGTCCACCACCTCAGCCCAATCAGCATCTTCGCGAATTTCGTCTCGCAGGAACTGTTTCTGACCTTCGGACCAGAAAAACGCATCCGCCAGATGCAGTTCCGGCTTGAGCGGGGAATGGCTGGCTATGAATTTGTCGATGCTCTCGGCGTCATCCGGCAGGCCGAGTTGCTTGAACAGGCTGGGCAGGCTGTGGGTTGGTTTTTCCATGAGGGAGCTCCTTTCGTTGGGGATTGACGGGAGAGGCCTTGGCTCGCCTTTCGAAGTCTAGGTCGGATGGCCGTCGACGACGGAAAATCCGCCCACTGGAAGACTCGACCCCGGCTGATCAAAATTCGTTCAACCCAAGGCTCTACTAGACTGTAAAGAGAGCCTTCTTCCGGCTCGTTGACGGATGACTCTCCCGGAGGGTCGAAGTGAATATTCGTGGCTGGTGTGTGGTTGCGCTGTTATCGGGCTTGAGCACCTCGGCGCTCGCTACTGATGCAGTGACGCTGATGGCGGGCAATCCGTTCGCCGTCTGGTTGATGCTGTTCGGCGTGGCATTTCTGGTGGCCGAGGCCCTGTTGCCTAATTACGGCGTGGTCGGCCTGGCCGGGATTGTGATGTTCGTGATCGGTGCGGTGATGCTGAGCAATGCCGAGATTCCCACGCCGCTGATCACCGGCCTGGCGGTGGTCAGCGCGCTGTTGCTGATCGCCTTGCTGATCCATGCCTTTAGAACCCGGCCGCGCCACGCGGTGAGCGGCGATACCGAGCTGTTCGGCAGCGTCACCCCGGTGCTCGCCCTACAGCCGGGCAGTGCCTATCACGGCTGGGTGCACCTGCAGGGCGAACGCTGGCAAGTGCGCAGTACCACACCGCTGCTACCGGGCCAACGGGTACAGGTGATCGCACGTAAGGGGCTGGTGCTCGAAGTGGCCGCCACTGACGCGCCGGCGCTGGGAGAATGATCATGGGCCTACAATTGGGTTTTGCCGCGCTGCTGGTGCTGCTGATTGCACTGGCGGGCTCGACCTTCCGCATCCTGCGCGAGTACGAACGGGCCGTGGTGTTCCAGCTCGGGCGTTTCTGGCAGGTCAAGGGACCGGGGTTGATCCTGTTGATTCCGGTGGTCCAGCAAATGGTCCGGGTCGATTTGCGCACCATCGTGCTGGATGTGCCGCCACAGGATGTAATCACCCGCGATAACGTCTCGGTGAAGGTCAACGCGGTGCTGTACTTTCGCGTGCTCGATCCGCAGAAAGCAATCATCCAGGTCGAGGACTTTCTCGCCGCTACCAGCCAACTGGCCCAGACCACCTTGCGTGCGGTGCTCGGCAAGCACGAGCTGGACGAGTTACTGGCCGAGCGCGAGCGCTTGAATGTCGATATCCAGCAAGCCCTCGACACCCAAACTGATGCCTGGGGGATCAAGGTCGCCAATGTCGAGATCAAGCACGTCGATCTCAACGAATCGATGATCCGCGCCATCGCCAAACAGGCCGAGGCCGAGCGCGAGCGGCGGGCCAAGGTGATCCATGCCGAGGGCGAACTGCAGGCCTCGGAAAAACTCATGCAGGCCGCCGAAATGCTCGGGCGCCAGCCGGGTGCGATGCAACTGCGCTACATGCAGACCTTGAGTTCGATTGCCGGCGACAAAAGCTCGACCATTGTCTTTCCGCTGCCGATCGAGTTGCTCAAGGGCATGGCGGATTTGTCGGGTCGGGAATGAGGGGAAAAGACGCCGCGTACAACCGTGATGTACGCGTTATCGTTAACCTTTTTCGCGAGCAGGCTCGCTCCTACCCATGCCGGTTGGGTAGACCGACTGCCAACCGCCGCCCAGCGCTTTGTACAGATCGACCATCGCCAGCGACACACCGGTCGCGCTTTCCACCCATTGCTCCTGAGTCGCCAGCAACTCACCCTGCACGGTCAGGACGTTGACGAAATCCACCACGCCTTCGACGTATTGCTGCTGTGCAGTGCGCAGCGCGATCTGGTTCTGCCGCACGGCTTCGGCCAGGCTGTCGCGGCGCAGTTGGCTGGCGTTGTAGCGGGTCAACTGGTCGTCGATTTCATGCCAGGCCCGCAGCACGGTTTGTTGATAGGCGAGCGCCGCTTCCTGCTGTTGTGCCTCACGCAGTTGCAGCATGCCGCGCAGGCGTCCGCCGTCAAACAGCGGTAGGCTGAGCTGTGGGCCGATGGCGAACTGGCGCGAGCCCCAGGAGCCGAAATCACTCAGTTGCATGGCCTGGGAGCCGAGGCTGCCGGACAAGGTGATGCGCGGGTAAAAATCGCCCTTGGCTACGCCAATGTTGGCGGTGGCGGCATGCAGGCGGGCTTCGGCCTGGCGGATGTCCGGACGTCGCTCGGCCAGTTGCGACGGCAAGCCGATGGCGACCTGACGCGGCGTCTGCGGCACCGGACCGTCTTGCGCCAACTGGGCCTGCAACGCCTGCGGGCGCTCGCCCATTAATAGGCTCAAGGCATTGATCAGTTGCGCTTGACGCTGTTGCAGCGCCGGCAACCGCGCTTCAATGGCCGCCACCTGGGCTGCCGCTTCGGCGACGTCCAGATCGGTCGCCACGCCATCCGCCAGGCGCAGTTGCGACAACTTCAGGCTATGCCGGGCGACCTCGAGGTTCTGCTCGGTGACGGCGCGGGTGCTCTGCACACCGCGCAGCTGAATGTAGTCCTGGGCAGTTTCCGCCAGCACTGATAGCAGCACCCCGCGGCGATCGTTCTCCGCCACTTCGAGGCTGGCGTCGGCGGCTTCGGTCTGGCGCCGCACCCGGCCCCAGAAATCCAGTTCCCAGGAGGCCGAGAAACCCGCCTCCCACAGGTTGAAGGCAGAATCGCCGTTGTGCCCGGACGGATCGCTCAAGCCCTCGCCGCTGTTGCGTTTGCGCCCGTAGTTGCCGCTGACGCTGCTGTTGGGGTATTGCTCGGCGGTGATCACCTGGCGCACGGCGCGGCTCTGTTGCAAGCGGGCGCTGGCCAACTGCAGGTCGAGGTTGTCGGTCAACGCGCGACGGCTGAGGGCTGAGAGTTGCGCATCCTGGAATACCTCCCACCAGCGCTCGTCCATTGCCTCGGCCGTTACCTGACTGGCGGCGGCTTGTGATGGTTTGGACCATTCGGTTTGTGGCTGCGTCTCGGGTTTCTGGAAGTCCGGGCCGACGGTGCAGGCTGACACACTCAACATGAGCAAGGCACACAGTGTGAGGCGCGGCTTCAGGCCCCATCGCGAGCAGGCTCGCTCCCACACTGGATCTGCGTCTGAACAAAGAATGTGCGAACTGCCGAGATCAACTGCGGGAGCGAGCCTGCTCGCGAAGGCGTCGGCACAATCAACGGATATCTTCATCGCTGAACAACCTCATTCGCCTTGACAGCCACCGTATCAATGCTCGCCTCCACCGACATCCCCACCCGCAGGCGCTGGGCCATCGGCTGACCCGGGTCGAGCATGATTTTCACCGGAATACGCTGCACGACCTTGGTGAAGTTACCCGTGGCGTTGTCCGGTTTAACGGCGGCAAAGGTCACCCCAGTGGCCGGCGCGATGCTCTCGACCCGCCCGGTCAGCGCCTCACCGCCCAGGCTGTCGACACGCACGACTACCCCCTGTCCCGGCTGCACGTCAGTCAGTTGGGTTTCCTGAAAGTTACCGATCACATAGGCCTGCGCCAACGGCACCACGGCGAGGATCTTGCTGCCCGGCGTGACATAGGCGCCAACCCGCACGGCGCGCTCACCGACCATGCCATCCACCGGCGCGACGATGCGCGTATAGGACAGCTCATAGCTGGCTATTTCCAGGGCGGCGTGGGCGCGCTTGAGCCCGCCTTCGGCCGCGTCGCGCTGGGCGCTGAGGATTTCCACCTGCTTGCGCTCCGCCGCCAGCACTGCTGTGGCGTTGGCCAGACGCGCGGCGGCCTGGTCGATGCGAGTGCGGGCTTGCTGGGCATTCTGCACCGTGCCGGCACCGACGCCTGCCAGATGGTTGTAGCGGTTCAATTCGTGATCGGCGAAGGCCATTTCCGCCTTGGCGGCAACCACCGTGGCCTGCGCCTGGGCAATGACTGATGCCTGACGTTCGAGAGTTGCCCGGGCGTTCTGCAATTGGGCTGCGGCCACCAGCGTGTCGGCGTCGGCAGCCTCGGCGGCGGCGCGCAGGTCGCGGTCGTCGATCAGCGCGAGCAACTGCCCGGCCTTGACCTGCTGGTTATCCTCCACCAGCACCTCTTTAATGAACCCGGCCACGCGCGGCGCGACCAGGGTGAAGTCGGCGCTGACAAACGCATCATTGGTACTTTGCTGGGGTGTGCGGCCAAAGACGCCGGGCGCCAGCAGGTAAACCAAGGCGCCTACGGCAAGCACTGCGGCCGTAGCACCGGTGAGTTTTTGCCTGGATGAAATCGTCATAAACAAACCTTCTGTTTTAGTCAGGTCGGCGCGCGCGGTGGATAGATCCGCGTCGGCAGCCAGAAAATCAGCAGGATCAGCGCCAGCGCGACCCCGGCCATGCACAGGTACAAGTCGGAAGAAGTCAGGACCACGGCTTGCTGGTGCAGACGCCGGGCAAGCGTGGCGCTGTCGCCATCGACCAGCGGCGAATTGCCCAGACTGTCGACCAGCATCGTCGAGTGGAAATGCAGGCGCGCCGTGGTCAGCGCCTCCAGCACGCCGGTGGCAATCACCGCCGCCAGGCCCTTGACCGTGTTGAACCAGGCCGAGGCGAACGGCCCTTCCAGCGGACTGATGCTGCCGGTGGAGAGCATCAGCAATGGCAGCACCGACATCGGCTGGCCGAAGATCTGCAGCAGTTGCAGCACATAGAAGTCGTCGCGAATCCACACCGAGGTCAGGTGCGAGCCGCCGATGCACGACAGTGCCAACATGCTCAGGCCGATCCCCAGCACCCAGCGGCAATCGACCCAACGCAGGTTGCACAGGGCCGCGACCAATGGCAGCGCAATGAGCTGCGGCGCCGCCATCAGCAGCATGATCGGTGCGGTCTGGATCGGCCGATAACCCTGCACCTGCGCCAGGTAGCTGGAAGGAATAATGATCACCGCCAGTAACACCACCAGCACCCCGGCCAGGGTCATCAAGGCGAAGCTGAGGTTGCGGATACCGAGCATCTGCAGCTTGAAGAACGGCACCGGCTGCGACCATTCGTTGCACAGGAACAGCACCAGTAACAGCAGGCCGCCGCCCAGCAGCCAGCAAATCAGGCTCGACTCGAACCAGTCCAGGCGATTGCCTTGCAGGATGCCGATCACCAGCATGCAGATCGCCGGAAAGCCCAGCAGCAGCCCGCGCCAGTTGAAATGCTTGAGGCGCTCCAGGCGCAGCGGATCCTGGGGCAAGCCGTAGGCCACTGCAGCCATCGCCAGCAGACTCGGCACGATGATCTGCCAGAAGGTCCAGTGCCAGCTGACGTACTCGGTCCACAGCCCGGCCAAAGGCGTGCCCAGGCCCGGGCCGAAGGTGGCGGTCAAGGCGTAGCCGGCCAGGCCGTAGAGTTTGACGTTGGCCGGCAGAAAGCGCAGGGCGACGGTCATCAGCATCGGCGGCAAGGCGCCACCGGCCAGTCCCTGCACCGTGCGCAACAGCAGCAGACTTTCGTAAGTCGGGGCGAACGGGATCAACAGGCCCAGCAGAGTGAACAGGCCAATCGCACACAGGGTGAAACGACGCAGGGAGAAGGTCACCGCACACCAGGGTGCGAACGCCATGGCCGCCACCGAAGTCGCGGCGTAGCTGGCGACCAGCCAGGTGCCCTCGTCGTAGCCGATGGCCATGGCACCACGAATGTCGGCCAGGGCGACCTTGGTCACCATTTCGTTCAGGCCCGACACCAGTACCGCCAGCAGCACGCCCACCAGACCGATGATGATCCGTGGGCCGAAGCTCGGCGGGGCAACCGCCTTGGGTGCGCTGGCCGCTTCGAGCGTGGCGGGAACAGCGAGGGAAGTCATTGGAAGAACCGCTCCGGATTACAGAAATACCGGAGCAGTTTAAGAAGTGCGACAGCTGACGAAAACTGACTTATCGACAGCTTATAAGTGCGTCAGACGCACGCATTGCTGGTCAGTCCGGTTGCGTCGCCAGCCAGGTCGCATCGCAGCTGCTTTTGATCGTTTCGCGCAACCAGCGATGGGCCGGGTCCTTGTCGTAACGCGGATGCCAGGCCTGGGTCAGCATCATCGTCGGCAAGGGGATCGGCAGGGTGAACGAGCGCAGGCGCAGCCCCAGGCGCGCGACGCTGCGCAAGGCCTCCTTGGGCACCGGCAGAATCAGGTCGGAATCGGGCAGGACAAACATCGCCGCGTGGAAGCTTGGGGCAATCAACGCCACCCGCCGCTCCAGGCCCAAGGCTTGCAGCGCGGTGTCGATCGGCCCGCGAGCGATGCCGCGGCGGGACATGCTGATATGGGAAAAACTGGCGTAGCGCTCGGCGGTGATTTCGCCGTCCAGCAGGGGATGCCCTTCGCGCACCAGGCCGACGAAGTGCGTCGTGAACAGGTTCTGCACCTTCACTTCCGGAGTACGCGGGCGCGTGTTGCTGATCATCAGGTCGATGCGCCCTTCGCGCAGCGCTTCGTCGTCGCCATCGCCTTCCGGGACAAAGCGCAGTTCGCAATGAGGCGCCTGACGGTCCAGGGTATCGATGAGGTGACCGCCGTAGACGCCGACGAAAAAGTCGTTGGCACGCACACTGAAGCGCCGACGCAAGGTGCTCAGGTCGACGTCATCAGCGGAACGAAACAGCAGCGCCGCCTGCTCCACCAGGTCGCGCACCTGGGCGCGCAATTCCAGGGCCTTGGGCGTCGGCACCAAGCCCCGCCCGGCGCGCACCAGGATCGGGTCGCCGAGGGCTTCGCGCACCCGGGTCAGGGTCCGGCTCATGGCCGCCGGGCTCAGGTTCATCCGCCGCGCGGCACCGACGACGCTGCCTTCATCAAGCAGCGCATCGAGGGCGACCAACAGGTTCATGTCCGGGAGTTGCATGGTAAGCACTCATGGCGGGTGGAGACTGATTCAAGCGCACTCCTGGCCGTGTTGGCTAGCCGGAAATGTCGAAGGCCTTTTGCACATTTTTTGGCAACAAGGTGCCGTACAGCGCCTTCGGATGGTCATGACAACGCTGCACCACCTGGGGCAAGGCGCCGAGCAATTCCAGGTTCAGGGTCGTGCCCTCCTCGGCTTTGCGCGCATTGGCAAACACCGGGTACAACAACGCGGCGGTGGTCCGGGAGAATGTCGGGGCAGTGCTCAGAGGCTGGCCAGGATAGCGACTGCGGTAGGTTGCCAGCTCGTCATTGAGCATCTCGCAGGTCTGGAACAGCATGCTGTGAATGGCGGTGTACGGATTGTCCGGCGACTGAGTGCTGAGCCCCGGTTCAAAAATCAGCGTGTTCTGCGCATCGACGACCGCCGGGGCATCCTTGCCGACCTTCCAGGGCTGGAATCGCCACTGCTCGACCGCCGCTTTCGCTGCCAGGCCGAACGCCTCATGAGTCGCACTGAGGACTTTTACGTCCGTGACCGAGCCGTCGTTATGGATATTCAGGCTGACCCGCACATTACCCGACACCGTGCCCATCGCCGCCGGATAAGCCGGCTTGGGCAGGTAGGCGGTGTCGGCCGAGGGCGGGAATGCAGCAGATGCATTCAGCGAGCACAGCAGCGCTGCACCGAGGAGGAGAAGACGCATGGAAATCCTTTTTGAGGCGCCGAAACAAAGGCGGCGATTGTCGCGCACCTCAACACCAAAGGACAACCATTCTCATCTGCCAAGCTCCAAGCTTGAGGCTTAGCGCTTAGCGCTCATGCAACGCCTCCGCCCTTGCCTTGATGATCGGCTTGAGCAAATAACTGAGGATGGTTTTCTTGCCGGTGATGATGTCCACCGAGGCAACCATGCCGGGGATGATCAGCAGCGGTTTCTCATCGGTGCCCAGATGGCTGCGTTCGGTGCGCAGGGTGATCATGTAGTAGGTGGTTTTCTTGTCTTCGTCGGTGATGGTGTCGGCGCCGATCTTTTCCAGCTTGGCCTTGAGGCCGCCATAGATGGTGTAGTCATAGGCGGTGAACTTGACCACGGCTTCCTGGCCCGGGTGCAGGAACGCGATGTCCTGCGGACGGATCTTCGCCTCCACCAACAGGGTGTCGTCCAGCGGCACGATTTCCACCATATCGCTGCCGGGCTGGATCACCCCGCCAATGGTATTGACCAGCAACTGCTTGACGATGCCCCGTACCGGCGAGGTCACCAGCGTCCGGCTGACGCGGTCTTCCAGGGCCTTGCCAGTGGCTTGCGCCTTGTTCAGTTCGGTGCGCGCCTCGTTCAGTTGGGTCAGCGCCTCACTGCGGAACTTGCCACGGGTTTCGTCGATCTTGCGTTGTACTTCCTTGATCGCCGACTCGGCGCGGGGAATCGCCAGGGTGGTCGCGTCCAGTTGGCCGCGGGTCTCGACTTCGGCGCGCTTGAGGCGCAGCACTTCCACAGGCGATACCGCACCTTGCGCCACCAGCGGCTCGGACATGTTGATTTCCTGGCGCTGCAGACTCAGGGCCTGACGGTATTGCGCTTGTTTGGAAATGAACTCGCGCAGCTCTTGCTGACGCTGGATCAACTGCTCTTGCAAGCCGCCGATTTCATCGTGCAGTTGCTGGCGGCGGCTGATGTACAACGACTCTTCACTGGCGGCCTGCACCGGCACCGCCTTCATTACATCGGCGGCAAACGCCAGCGGGCGATCATCGACCTCCGCGCTCAAACGCTCCACACGCAGCAACATGGACAGACGATCAGCCTCGGTTTCGCCGGCGTTGGAGACAAACCGCGTGTCATCCAGGCGAATCAGCGGCGCACCGGCCTCGACGATTTGCCCTTCGCGGACGAACAGCTCGGAGACGATACCGCCTTCCAGGTTCTGGATTTTCTGCAGCTTGGAGGATGGAATGGCCTTGCCATCGCCACGGGTGACTTCGTCGATCACAGCGAAGTTGGCCCACAACAACATGAACAGGAAGAAGGCGATGATGCCCCAGATGGTCAAGCGGACCACCCTTGGGGCGTCTTCGATCAGGGCTTTCTTTACCTCGGGCAAAGGCTGGCCATCGAGTGAGTCGGAGCCTTTGAAGTAACTGCGGATCGAGTCGCGCACGCCGGACTTAAGCAACACTGATCTGCCCCTTCTTCAAAGCTTCCATAACCACGGCTTTTGGGCCATCGGCGAGAATCTGCCCGCGGTCGATCACCAGCAACCGGTCAACCAGCGACAGCAGTGAGGCCCGGTGTGTGACCAGTAGCACGGTTTTGCTCTCGATCACCGACTGCAGGCGTTGTTTCAAGCGTTCTTCACCGGTGTTGTCCATCGCGCTGGTCGGCTCGTCGAGCAGCAGGATCGGCGGGTTGAGCAGCAACGCCCGGGCCATGGCCACGTTCTGGCGCTGACCGCCGGAGAGATTTTGCCCACGCTCACCGACTTGCAGCTCATAGCCTTGCGGGTGCAGGCGGGCAAATTCGTGCACACCTGCCAACTCAGCGGCCTGCAGCACTAGTTCGTCTTCCATGTAGCGCGCACCGGACACCAGGTTGTCACGCAGGGTGCCGGCCAGCAGCTGGATATCTTGCGGAACGTAGCCGATGTTGTGGCGCAATTCGCTGACGTCGATCTGCCGAATGTCCACGCCGTCCACCAGCAAGGCACCTTCGTCCGGCTGGTAAAGGCCGACCAGCAGTTTGGCCAGGGAGCTCTTGCCCGAACCACTGCGGCCGATGATGCCGATTTTCTCGCCGGGCTTGATCACCAGGTTGATGTTTTTCAACGCCGGGGTTTGCTGGCCCGGGTAGGTGAAGTTCAATTGTCGGCACTCGATGGCGCCCTGCACCACCTGGCGGCTCAGTGGGCGCTCGTCAAAGTTGCGCTCTTGCGGCAACTCCATCATATGGTCGACCGAGCTCATGGTGACCTTGGCCTGTTGATAGCGGGTCAGCAAGCCGGACAGCGAAGCCAGGGGGCTGAGGGCGCGGCCACTGAGCATGTAGCAGGCGATCAGGCCACCCATGCTGAGGTTGCCGGCGATGATCTGGTAGACCCCGAAGGCGATCATGATCACCCCGGCCAATTGCTGGATCAGCAGAGTGATGTTGATCGACAGCCCGGAGAGCATTTTGACCCGCAGCTCCAGACGGCTGAGGGTGCCGATGGTCTGCTCCCACTGGTACTGGCGCTCGCTCTCGGCGTTGTTGACCTTGACCGCGTCGAGGCCGGAGAGGGTCTCGATCAGGCTCGACTGGCGCTCGGCGCCGAGCGCCATGGTGCGCTCCATGGTCGCCTGCAACGGCTTCTGCAACATATAGCCAATGAGCAGGGCGATCGGGAATGCCAGCACCGGGATCCATACCAGGTGCCCACCCAACAGGGCGATCACCAGGAAGATCAGCAGGGTAAACGGCAGGTCGATCAGGCTGGTGAGTGTCAGCGACGCGAGGAAGTCGCGCAGGCTCTGAAACTCATGGATGTTCTGCGCAAAGCTACCGACCCGGGCGGGACGGTATTTCATCGACATGCCGACAATCCGCTCAAACAGCGTGGCTGAAATGATCAGGTCGGTTTTCTTGCCGGCCAGGTCCAGGCACAAACTGCGCAAGCTCTTGAGGATCAGGTCGAACATATAGGCGCCGGTTATCCCGACCACCAGCACCCACAGGGTCGCCTCGGCCTGGTTGGGCACTACACGGTCATAGACGTTCATCACGAACAGGGGCGCGGCCATGGCGATGATGTTGATCAGGAAACTCGCGGCAATCGCATCGGCGTAAAGCCAGCGCGAGCGCTTGAGGGTGTCGCGGAACCACGAGCGCGCACGCGGGATCAGGGTGCCGTGGTTAACGTCAAATTTATGCTGTGGCTGGGCGAAGAACGCCTGGCCGGTGTAATCGTCGGCCAGCAGCTCGCGGCTGACCAGGACTTCGCCGCCGTCGCTTTCGCTGAGCAGCAATCGCGCCTGATCGTCGCCGTGCCAACCCAACAGGACCGCACTACGGTCATCCTTGAGCAACAGCAGTGCCGGCATGGCGATCGATGGAATCTTATCCAGCTTGCGTTGCAGCACCCGCCCTTGCAGGCCGGCACGCGCGGCGGCGCGTGGCAGCAGCTCGACGCTCAGGCGCTGCTTGGGCAATGGCAGACCGGTGGTCAGCATCGCCGCGCTGGCAGGTTTCTGGTGCAGCATGCACAGCGCCAACAATCCGTCGAGTAACGGATCATCGTGCGAGGCGCGTGGATCATGACTGAGATGAACTCGACTGGCTTCTGATTCCACGCTCGATACTCTTGGCTATCAATTGAAGATTAAATAAAGCTCAATTCATGCCAGGTAGCTGAACTTTTGGCTTCACGTCGTTCTGTACGACGGAGGCCATCGGTGCGACCACTCCCTGGCTCTTGAGCAACTCGCCCATGGTCGCCTTGATTCGATATTGAGTAAATAACTGAATGTTCTTGATTTCCACCAGGCGGCGGGAAGCGTTGAACAACTCGTTTTCACTGTCGAGCAAGTCAAGCAGGGTTCGTTCGCCAAGGCTGAACTGCTGCTGGTAGGCGCTGCGCACGCTGGTGCTGTAGTCGACGTATTTCTGCGCGATTGGCACCTGGGCGTTGGCGTTGTTCAAGGCGTTCCAGGCCAGACCTAACTCTTCATTCAATACGCGCAAGGCGTTGTTGCGCACATCCAATGCCTGGTTGGACAGATAGGCCTTGGATTCCAGGTCGGCCTTGTTGCTGCCGCCGGCATACAGGTTGAATCGCATGCGCAACATGGCCTGCCACTCATTGCTGTGACCGTCCGAGCCATCGATGTCGTTATCGGCGGAACGTCCCAACTCGGCATCAAAGCGCGGGTAAAAAGTCGACTTGGCGGTGTCGTACTGCTTTTCCGCCGCGACGATGTCCGACTCCGCGGAGCGCAGGATCGGGCTGTTATCCAGCATCTGCTGGCGCGCTTCATTCAGGTCGGCCGGCAACATGGCCAGGAACGGCGCAGGACGCTCCAATTGGTCGGGCATCTGGCCGACGGCGCTGAGGAAGTTGGTCTGGGCATCCGCGAGGTTGGTCTGTTCGGTGATCAGGTTGTTGCGGGCCTGGGCCAGACGGGCTTCCGCCTGGTCGCGGTCGGCGGTACGACCGACGCCGCGCTCGGTGCGCAGGCGGATCTGGTCAAAGATCCGCTCGTGGTTGCGCAGATTGTCTTCAGCCAGTTGCACGAACTCCCGGCGGCTCAGCACGTCGAGATAAACCTGGGCAACGGTCAGCGCGGTGCGCTCGGAGGTGCCCAACAACGAATAGGCACGGGAATTAACGGTGGCTTGTTGACGCCCAACTTCGCTGGACGTCGCAAAACCGTCAAAAACCATCTGCTGCAGACGTAAACTTGACTCACCCCGGTTCAGAGTTTCCCAATCATTACGCCCCGTTCCCGACCGGGTAGAAGGACTGTCAGTACCTTCACGGCCATAACCGCCGAGCAGATCGACCTTCGGCAGGTATCCCCCTTCAGCCGCTCTTAATTGATAATCCGCGGCCAAACGACTGTTCACGCCTGCCTGGATTTCCGGATGGACATCCAGTGCCTGTTGCATGGCTTGGGGGAGGGTTTGAGCTTGTACGAAACTGGCGGCGAGTGCGAAAGGTAGAGCTTTGAACAAGTGCGAAAGCATAAAAGAATTTCCCAGGACTTCATGTCTCGAATCACAGCAAAAAAGGCGGGCTGCGGCGGAAAATGGCAACCGGAATAACCGTATGTCGTAACGCTCAAAACTATTAACTGAAATACATGCTGTAGGTCAGGTCGCCGCGTAAATATCAATGTGACATTACTTGGGCGATTGTTTAGGATGCCTCCAATAAGGTCAATAGTTTGGCATTGAGTTAATTGCGAAAAGTTATAGCCAAATTATTGACGAAAAAGAGCGTCATTTGTACGTCTATTATTTTCCAAGTACATCCAGGCTGAATGGGCAAGAGGCCCTTCAGATCAATGGAAGCCTACTGAACGGAACATCGGAGAGTCTTCAATGAGCAGTGTTGTTGCCATCGTCAAAAGCATTGTTGGTCAAGTTTTCGCGGTGTCCCCAGAGGGCACTCGACGCGTTTTGATTGAAGGCGATCGACTGTTCGTAGGCGACCAGTTGGACACTGGCCTGGCGGGAGCCGTCACTCTGGAATTGGCGGACGGTCGTCTGCTTGATTTGGGCCGTGACACGCAATGGAGCGCCAGCGCCCCGGACTCCAGCACTGACCTGGCACAAGCCACTGCGCAAGCCGCGCCGTCGGTTGAGGAACTGCAACAAGCGATCGTCGCCGGCGCCGACCCGACCACCGAGCTGGAAGCCACGGCAGCGGGCCAGTCCGCGTCAGGCAGCGGCGGCGATGCCGGTGGTGGCCACAGTTTTGTGATGCTCGAAGCCACTGCCGGACGGGTTGATCCCACCATTGGCTTCCCGACCGCAGGCATCAACTCGGCCTTCACCGCCGTTGAAGAAACCAACGGCCCACAGGTCAACAACAACGGCAATGACAACACCGCCGCACCGGGCTCGGTCCTAACGCTGAGCGCCACGCCGACCATCACCGAAGCCGGCGGCATATTGGTCTACACCGCCAACGTCACCCGCGCGCCACTGACCGATCTGACCATCACCCTGTCCAACGGCGCGACCATCGTCATCCCGGCCGGCCAGGTCACCGGCAGCGTCAACGTGCCGCTGACGCCCAATGACAGCGTCTACGTCGACCCATCGCAAATTACTGTCACCGTCACCGGCACCACAGGCGGCGGTAACCAGGTAGTAACCGTCGACCCGGCACCCGCTGTCACCCAGATCACGGACACCATCGACACCACCACCGTCACCCTGACCGCGCAGCCGACGATCACCGAGGGCGGTCAGATTACCTACACCGCCACGCTGACCAATCCGGCGCAGACACCGGTGACCGTGACCTTGAGCAATGGCTCGGTCATTACCATCGAGCCGGGTAAAACCACTGGCACCGTCGTTGTAGATACGCCGGCTAATGATGTTTACAACAATGGCAGTACTGTCAGTACCACCATTACTGGTGCCACCGGCGGTAACTTTGAAAATCTGGTGCCTGGCACCACGCCAGCCGTTACTACCATCACTGATTCACCTGATTCGACCGGTCTGACGTTGACCGCTACCAGCGGCATCACCGAAGGCGGCCAGATCACTTACACCGCGACCCTGACCAATCCGGCCGGTACGCCGATGACCGTGACCTTGAGCAATGGCTCGGTCATTGTGATTGAAGCGGGCAAAACTTCCGGCACCGTCGTCGTCGATACCCCGGCCAACGACGTATACGTCAATGGCTCCACCGTCAGCACCTCCATTACCGGCACTACCGGCGGCAACTTTGAAAATCTGGTGCCGAGCACTACCCCAGCCGTCACAACCATCAGTGACTCGCTGGACGCCACCGGCCTGACCTTGACCGCTACCGGTGCCATTACCGAAGGCGGCCAGATCACTTACACCGCGACCTTGACCAATCCAGCCGGCACCGCGTTGACCGTGACCTTGAGCAATGGCTCGGTCATTGTGATTTATGTTGAAGCGGGCTAAGACTTCTTGGCACTGTTACGTCGTCGATAGCCCCTGTGCCAGACGACGTATACGTCATGGTCACCGTCTACTGTACCACCATTACGGGCACTTTACCGGCGGTAATTTGCGAGAACATTGGTGTCCTAGCACCACACCGGCCGTTTACGACTATCAGTGGATTCGCTTGGACTGCAACTGGCTCTGTGACCTTGACCGCTACCGGTTGCCATTACCGATAGGCGGCCAGATCATCTTTACACCGCCTCGCTGACTAATCTCTGCTGGTACCGCGATGACCCGATGACTTGAGACAATGGCTCGGTCATCGTCAATGAAGGGGCAAGACTTCCGTGAATCTGTTGTCGTTGATACAACGGTCCCAATGATGTTTACGTTGTAATGGTCTCCTCCGTCAGTACGACGCGATTACCGCACCACCGGCTGGTAATTCGAGAACCTTCGGTCCCAAGCAATACCCATAGCCGTCACCACCATCAGCGGAACTCGCTCGTGGACGCTACCGGTATGACCTTGACCGCTACCTGGCCGCTGTTTACGAAGGCGGCTCGTTCACCTACACCGACACGCTGGTACCAATCCTGCTGGTACCGCGATGACCCGTGCCTTTGAGCAATGCTCGTGTCATTTTGATTGAATTGCGGGCAGACTTCCGGCACGTGTCGTCGTCGATACCCCTGGCCAAACGACGTATACGTCAAGGCTCCACGTCAAGTACCACCATTACCGGCACTTCCGGCGGTAACTTTGAAAAACCTGGTGTCCGCAGCACTGACCCCCAGCCGTCATCTACTTAGGTGGCGGACTCTCGCTGGACGCCACCGGTCTGGACCTTGACCGTGACCGGCGCTATTACCGAAGGCAGTCTCGATCACCTACACGTGCGAACCCTGACCATATTCCAGCCGGCACCCGTTGACGTGACCTTGAGCAATGGTCGGTCATTGTGTGATTTGAAGCGGGCAAGAGTTCCGGCACTGTATCGTCGGCGTTACCCCTTGCCAATGATGTTGTACGTACATGGCCCGCGACCGTCGAGCTACATCCATTACGGCACTAACCGGCAGGCAACTTTGAAAAATCTTGGTGCCAGCACCACGCCAGCCGTTATAACTTCATGATTCACTCCTGATTCGTACCGGTTCTGACGCGTTTGTACCGCTAACAGCGGCATTCACCGAGGCGGGCCAGATCACGCTCTCCACACGCGACCTTGATGCGCCAATCGCGGCCGGTTACGCCGATGACCTTTGGACCTTGAGCAATGGCTCGGTTCAATTGTGATTGAGGCCGGTTTATACTACCGGCACTGTCAGTCGTCGATTTAACCCGCGCCAACGGAGTATAGTCTAATGGCTCCACCATCAGCTACGACGATTACCGGCAACACCGGCCGGAGTAACTTTGAAATTACTTGTGATCGGTATCCGAGCACTACCCCAGCCGTCACGCTCACCATCAGTGACTCGCTGGACGCTACCAGATCTGACCTTGACCGCTCACGGGCGCCTTATTTCGAAGGCGGCCTGTATCACCTATTTTACCGCGACCCCTTGACCAAGTGTGTGGCATGCGCCGTGATGACCCGTGACTTGAGCAATGGCTCGGATTTTTCATTGTGATGAGGCGGGCAAATGACTTCCGGCAACCGTGGTCGTCGTTACCCCGGCGCCAACGACGTCTACGTCAATGGCTCATTGTCAGTACGACGATTACCGGCCGATCTACCGGCTGGTAAACTTTCTGCAAAAAACCTTGGGTCCCGAGCACTTTCCCAGGCCGTCACCACCATCAGTGGACTCGCTGGACGCACCGGCATCTGGATCCTTTGGTACCTTGATACCGGTGCCATTGTTACGAAGGCGGCATAGATCACTCTACACCGCGACTCCTGACTATCCAGCCTAGCACCGCGTTATGACCGTGACCTTGAGCAATGCTCGGTCATTGTGAGTTGTGGCGGGGTTTAAGACTTCTCCGGCACCGTTTCGTCGTCGATTACCCAGCCCAAACGATGTCTTATCGCGTCACAGGCTCCACCGTCAGTGTACCACCTTTTCCAGGCACCATCCGCGGTAACTCTTTGAAAACCTGGGTCCCGAGCGTACTACCTTCCAGCCGTCTATAACCTATCCATCAGGACTCGGCTGGACGCAAACCGTGCCTGACATTGTACCGCTACCGGTTGCCATTTTCAGAAGGCGGCTACTCGCGATCACCTACACGCGACCCTGACCAATCCACGCCGGGCCAACGACTCGCTGATTGGACCGTGACCTTGAGCAACATGGCTCGGTGCATTGTGATTGAAGCGGTGCGCAAGATCTCCAGGCACCGTGCTCTGTTACGACACCCCAGCTCAACGATGTCTATCATGTCATTTACTGGCTCCGACCGTCGTACCACCACTTACCTCAGGCTACCCCACCGGCGTAGATAAACTTTGTGAAGAACTGGGTGCCTGAGCATCACCCCAGTCCGTCTTCCCCGCATCAGATGACTTGGACTGGACGCCACCGGGCCTGACCTTGACCGTACGGTGTGATGATTACCGAAGGGCGTGCTTCTGAGTTCATCTTAACTACACCGCGACCCCTGACCGAATCAGCCCGGCACGTCGATGATCCGTGACCTTGAGCAATGGCTCGGTTTCGCTAATCGTCATTTTGAAGCGTGGGCAAGCGTTCCGGCGGACACCTGTGGTCGTTGTTACCCCAGCAAGTGATGTGTACGTCTAATGGCGTCCACTAGTCAGCACGTTGCGATTACCAGCACCACCGGCGGGTAGATTTCGGAGAACTGGTTGCCGAGCCTACTTACATACCAGCCGTTTACGTTACGTCTATCAGTGACTCGATGTGACGCCACCGGCTGACCTTGACCGCTACGTGTTACTATCACGAGGCTGGTCCAGATCACTACACCGCCACGTGACTAATCGCCTGCCGTGGCAGACAGCGATGGACCGTGGACGCCTTTGAGCAATGGCTCGGTCTATTGTGATTGAACGGGGCAAGGACTTCCCTGGCACCGTCGTCCGTCGATACCCCGGCCAACGATGTTTACGTGTCAGATGCAGCACTGTCAGCACGCCACCATCACTGGCCGACTACCGGCGGCAACTTCGAAAACATTTTGGTACCGGCACCACACGTGCTGTCACCACCTTTTCAGTGACTCGCTGGGATGTACCGGTCTGTCCTTGACCGCTACCTGGTTGCCTTACCGAAGGCAGCTCGATCACCTACACCGCGACCTTGACCAATCCGGCTGTGGCACGGGCGATGACGTGACCTGGAGCATGGCTCGGTTCATTGTGATTGAGGCCGGTAAAACTACCGGCACTGTGTTGTCGAGACACCAGCCAATGATGTGTACGTCAATGGCTCCTCTGTCAGCACGACGATTACCTAGCACCACGGCGTGTAATTTCGAGAACCTTGGGTGCCGAGGCACCACACCAGCAGTTACGGATTTCAGTGACGCTCGCTGGACGCACACCGGGCGCTCTAGACTCCTTGACGCTACGGAGTTGCTATCACCGAAGTGTCGGGCCAGATCACTTACTCACCCCCCCGCTCACGCTGACTAATCCCTGCACGGACCGCGATGACCGTGAACTTGAAGCAATGGCTCCGGTCATTGTGATTGAAGGGGAAAAACAACCGGCACGTGGTCGTCGATACACAGACCAAGATGGTGGTAAGCGTCAATGGCCTCCACTTGTCATGCACGACCGATTTACGCCGGGCACCAATCCGCGGTAACTTTGAAAACCTGGTGACGTAGCTCTACCCCAGCCTTGTCTACCACCATACAGTGACTCGCTGGACGCTCACCGGCTTCTGACATTGACCGCTACTGGGGGTGCAATTACCGAAGGCGGCTCGATCCACCTACAGCCGCCACGCTGACTAATCTCGTGTAGTGGCAGTCCGCACGATGACCTGTATGACATTGAGCAATGGTCGCGGTGTCTATTGTGATTGCGGCCGGTAAAATCTAATCGGCACTGTCGTTGTCGACACCCTGCCAATGCATGTGTACGATCAATTGGCTCCACGTCTAGCATCACTCCTAGTTCCGGCATCTACTCGGCCGGAACTTGTTGAAATCTGGTGACCAAGCACTGCTCCTGTTTGTTTCATATCTATTCAGCGACTCGCGAGGATGCTACCGGTTCTGTACTCTTGATGCCGCTCTACGGGTGTTTGCTATTACCGAAGGCGGCTCGTCGTATCACCTACACCGCGACTCTGACCAACCTGGCTGGCACGCCGTTGACCGTGAACCTTGAGCAATGGCTTCGGGTCTATTGTTAATCGTAGGCCGGTTGTTTTTTTTAAAGAATGGCCACACTTGTGAGTCGTTGATACACCGGCCATTGTGTGTACGGTCAACTGGGCGCTTAGCACCTATTAGCACGCGCATATCTCTGGCACCACCGGCACGGCAGCTATTGAAATCTAGGTGCCCTTAAGCACCCATCGCCTAGCGGTTACCAACTAATCAGCGACTCGCTCGACGTAGTGAGCGTCTAGCATTGCCGGTAATCACGGACCTGATCGTTATTCGAAAACGCCCTATTCCGACATTCACATCACCAAAAAAAGGCCGTTTCTCGATGGATGATTTGCTCGTCATTAGTCAGCAACGGCTCGGCACCGTCACCGTTTAAAGCCCGGCGAGACTACGGCGAGTGTTTACACCGCACCGATGTCCTAGAGCTGGACGTACACAGTCTAACATAGACGGCGGCCCGCCTGTGAATGTGCCTGACTATCACCGACGCCACTGTGAAGGACCAGTGTCTTCGGAAGAAACCTGCACAATGTAGCATGAAGAGCTAGGCGTGGTGAGATCAACCGACACCACGGAACACCGTCACTGTCAGCATTGCCAGGCAATGGCGACGTATTCGAAAACGCTCCTCAATCCAAACCTTCATAGTGTCAGCATAACAGAGCTCTCGCACGACGACTTGACCGTCAAGTTGCGCAATCGGCGGCTCACTGGTTACCGTCAAAGCAGGGTGATTCGCAGCGGATCTTACACCGCGCCAGATCCAGGGCGTACGTACCGTCTACAAAGACGGCGGTCCGCTGTGCGTACATCGACAGCGCAAACGTGAAGGACCAGGGTCTTCGAAGGATCTGCAATATAGGAGCGCACAAGCGAACCAGGCGTGGTGCAGTGGTCAACGAACGCACTGTGGTGACACCGTGGACCGTGGAGCGCATCGCTGGCAATGGTCCTGTGTTCGAAAAAACGCAGCAATCCAACCTTCACCATCAGCAATCAACCAGGCGTTGTAGGGATCTGATCTGACCGTCAAGTTGAGCAACGGTGGCACGGTTACTGTTAAAGCCGGTGAGACTTCGGCGATGAGATCTACACCGCGCCCAGTTCAGCGGTCCGACGACGTCTCGCAAAGATGGCGCCCCCGCTGAGCCTGACTCGTCACCGATGCTTCTGTGCCAGCAAGGTTTCGAAGACCTGCAGTTGAGCGCAAAAAACCAGGATGTCGTAAAGTCAATGACACCACGACCACTGTTGACCGTCAGCTATCGCCGGTTTTTTTTTTAAACGGCGACGAGTATTCGAAAACGCCACTCCAGAACCTTCACATGTTCAGCGCGATCACGCCAGAGCTTCGCCGACGACTTGACCGTCAAGCTCAGCAACGGTGGCACGGTTACTGTTAAAAGCCGGTTGATTATCTTCGGCGATCTATACCGCCCCAGTTCAAGTGTGACGGTACGTATACAAGACGGCGGCCCGCTAGGCGTAACCTATCACCGCGAAGCGACTGTTTAAGGATAGGTCTTCGAAGACCTGCAAGCTGAGCAAAGAGTGGCCGGGCGTGGTGCAGATCAATGAGCACCACCGATCACCGTGACCGTTCTAGCTTCGCTCGGCAACGCGTTCCAGTTGTTCGAAAACGCCAATCCGACCTTACCATCACCCTCGCAACCAGGCGTTGAAGGATGAGGCTGACCGTCAGACTGTCATCAACTCGTTGTGTGCACCCCGTCACCGTCAAAGCCGGTGATACCAGCGCTGGATTACACCGCACCAGATTCGCCAAGGCTGCATGACGTCTACAAAGGACCGGCGGTCCGCTGAGCCTGACCGGTCACCGACGCTTGAGGTGCCAGGCAGGTTCGTTCGAAGTCTGCAAGTGCTGAGCAATAAGAACATAGGATCGTGGTGCAGTTCAACGGACACCACCTCGATACCGTCGACCGTCGAGCATCGTGGCAACGTCCTGTTGTCGAAAACGCCTAACCGCGACTTTTACCTATCCACTCAACCAGGCGTTTGTAAGGATGATTTGACAGTCAAACTCAGCTAACGGCCCCCCCCCTGCTGGCACCGTCGTACAGTTTAAAGCCGAGTGATTACCATGCGCGGATCTTGATGACCGCGCACAGTCCAGGGCGACGAGTCTATCAAAGGACGGTCGTGGTCAGCTGAGGCGTCACATCGACAGGCTGAACGTGGAAAGGACAGGTCTTCGAAGACCTGCTGTTTGAGCAAAGAACCAGGTGTTGTAGTGCAGATTCAACGACACCACCGACACCGTCCACCGTTCAGCATCGCTTTGGCAATGTGGTCCTGTGTTTGAAAACGCAAACCAGTCTTTCCTCCATCACCTTAACCAGGCGTTTGATTGGATGTTTGACCGTCAAGTTGAGCTAACGGGCGGCCCGTCACCGTCATAAGCCGGTGATTACTTCGGCGTTTTACACCGCGCCAATCCAGGGGCGATGACGTTCTACAAAGATCGGCGGGCCCGCTCGAGCGTCACCATCGACAGCGCAACCGTGAAGGATCAGGCCTTCGGAAGACCTGCAAGCTGAGCTAAGAACAGGCGTTGGTGCAGACATTGACACCACCGACACCGTGGACCGTCAGCATCGCTGTGGGCAATGGTCCAGTGTTTGAAAACGCCAATCCGACTTCTCTGTCAGCAGTCAACCAGGCGTTGAAGGATATGGATCTGACCGTCAAACTCCAGCAACGGCGGCCACCGTCACGTTAAAAGCCGGTGGTGATACCAGCGCGATGTATACCGCGCTCCAGTCCAGGGAGACGATCGTTACAAAGACGGCGGCCCGCTGAGCGTCACCACTCGACAGCGCAACCGTGAGGATCAGGTCTTCGAAACCTGCAATCTGAGCAATAGATACCAGGCGTGGTTTGCAGATCAACGCACACACCGCGACACCGTGACCGTCAGCATCGATGGCAACGGCCCTTGTGTGTCGAATACGCCAACCTAAACCTTCACTGTCTCAGCATCAACCAGCGTTGAAGAGTGATTGACCGTCAAACTCAGCAACTAGGCGGCACGTGTCACCGTTAAAGCCGGTGATACCAGCGCGATATATTACCGCGCAGTTCCAGGGAGACGTACCTGTCTACTAATAGACGCGGCGGCCCGCTTGGAGCGTTCACCATCGACAGCGCAACCCGTTGAAGGATCAGGTCTTCGATAGAAGAACCTGTCTATGATGCAAAGAACCAGGCTGTGGTGCAGACAACTGACACACGATACCGTCACCGTCAGCATCGCTAGCAACGGTCCAGTGTTCGATACCGCCAACCCGACGTTCACCGTTCAGCATCAACCAGGCGTTGAAGGATGATTTCTGTGCACCGTCAAGATTGAGCCACGGCTGGGGCAACCGTGCTCACCGTCAAAGCCGGTGATACTCTGATCGTCTAAACGTCGCGTAATCAGGGCGATGGACGTCTACAAGACGGCGGTCCGCTGCTGAGCCTGGACCGTCACCGATGCCTCTGTGCTCAGGCAAGGTCTTCGAAGACCTGCGAACTGAGACACAAGAGGAAACCGGGCGTGGTGCAAGGATCAATGACAACCCACGACACTGTGACCACGTCAGCATCGCGCGGTAAGGCGACGTAATCGAAATAGCCAACCCAACCTTCACTGTAAGCATCCAGAGAACAGTGACGTTGAAGGATGACCTCACCGTCAAAAACTCTGCATCGGTTTGCGCGACGGTTACCGTTCAAGAAGCCGGTGTATCTTCGGCGATTCTTTGACAGACGCACCGATCCAAGGCTCGACGACCGTCTACAAAGGACTGGCGGTTCCGCTGAGCCTGACCGTCACCGCGGATCGCGAGCGTGCCGGCAATGTCTTCGGAAGACTTGCCATCTAGAGCAAAGAACCAGGTGTCGATACAGATCAAGTTATTGACACCACCGACACACCGTCATCCGTCAGCATCACGCTGGCAATGGTTCCAGCTGTTTTGAAAACGCCAATCCGACCTTCACCTTCACCTCAAACCAGGCGTTGAAAAGGTCGATCTGACCGTCAGTTGAGCAACGCGTGGCACGGTTTACCGTCAAGCCGGGTGATACCAGCGCCGATCTACACCGCTCGCCATTCCAGGGCGACGACGTCTACAAAGATCGGTCGTGGTCCGCTGAGCGTAACACATCGGACAGCGGCAACCGTTGAAGGACCAAGGTCTTCGAAAAAAGACTGCAGTTTTGAGCAAGAACACAGGTTCTCTCGTGGTGCAGATCATAACGACACCACCGACACCGTGACCGTCAGCATCTCGCTGTTGGGCAAGAGACGGTTGCAGTTGTCGAAACGCCATCCGTCCTTACCATCACTCTCAACAAGGCGTTGAAGAATTGATCTGACCGTCAATAGCTCAGCAAAACGGCGGCACCGTCACCGTCAATAGCCGGTGAGATTCGGTCGTTCTATACCGCACCGATCCAGGGCGACGACCGTCTACAAAGGACGGCGTGTCCGCTGAGCCTGATCCTGTACACCGACGCGAGCCCTCGTGCAGGCAAGGTCTTCGCGATAGACCTGCAATGCTGAAGCAAAGAACCAGGTGTCGTACAGTATCAATGACACCACGACTACTCGTCACCGTCGCATTCGCTGGCATTGGTCAGTGTTTGGAAAACGCCAATCCGACCTGTTCTGTGCAATCACCCTCAACCAGGCGTTTGAAGGACGATTATGACCGTCAAGTTGTGCAACGGGTGTGGCATCGGTTACCGTCAAAGCGGTTGGATACCAGCGCGCGATTACACCGGCGCCAATCCAAGTGGTCGACGACCGTCTACAAATACTGGGCGGCCCGATGAGCGTCACCATCGACAGCGACAACCGTGAAGGACGTCGGTCTTCGAAGTCCTGCAATCTGAGCACCAAGAACAGGGCGTTGTGAAGATTCATCGACACAACACGATACCGTCACCGATCAGCTATCGCTGGCAATCGGTGCAGTGTTCGAAAAACGCCAACCCGACGTTCACCGTCAGCCATTCAAACCAGGCGTTTGAAGGATGATGATCTCACCGCTCCAAGTGAGCAACGGCTGGCACCGTCACCTCTAATGCCGGTGATTACTTCGCTGCGAATCTACCACGCGCAATCCAGCGGCGTGACGTCTAATCGACGAGCGGTCCGCTGAGCTCTGACCGTCACCTGTTGCCTCTGTGCCAGGCAAGGTTCTTCGAAGAACTGCAAATGAGCAAAGAACCGGGCTGTGGTGCAGATCATTGGACACCACGAACACTGTGACTGTGCAGCATCGCCGGTAACGGCGACGGCGTATTCGAAAAACGGCACGCAACCCCAACCTTTCACTAGGTCGCATTACAACCAGGCGTTTGATAGGATGAACCTCACCGTCCCGCAAACTCCTCAGCAACGGTGGGCACGTTGTTACGTCAAAAGCGGTGATACTTCGGCGGATCTATCAAACGCACCGATCCAAGGGCGACGACGTCTTGACGAAAGACGGCGGTCTCGACTGGAGCTGAACGTCACCGACGCGTATGCGTGACCTAGGCAAGGTCTTCAGAAGACCGCAATTGCTGAGCAAAGAACCCTGGTGTCGTACAGTATCAATGACACCACCGACACGTCACCGGTCAGCATCGCAACTTGGCAATGGTTTCAGTGTTTGAAAACGGCCAATGCCGAACTTCATCAGTAACTGCCTCAACCAGCGTTGAAGGACGATCTGACCGTCAAGTGTGAGCACAACGGTGGCTACTCGGTTTACCGTCTAAGCTGGTGATGATACAGCGCGATCTAACACCGCGCCAAATCCAGGGCGACGGACGTCTACAAAGACTGGGCGGTTCCGCCTGAGCGTTACCATCGAAGCGCTACGTGGGAAGGACCAGGTCTATCAAAGACCTGCAGTTGAGCAAAGAACCATGGCGTGGAGCTGATCAACGACACCACCGGACACCGTGACCGTCAGCCAGCATCGTTGGTCGAACACGGTCCAGTGTTCGAGATAAACGGGCCAATCTCGTACGTTCACTTGTCAAGCATTTCAACCAGGCGTTTGAAGGATGACCTCCACACGTAAACTCAAGCAACGCGGCGGCACCGTCATACCGTTTGTGTGAAAGCTAGGTTTGATGACCGCGCGATCTACACCGCACCGATCCAAGGCACGACGGACGGTCTACAAAGACGGCGTGCCCGCTGAGCCTCGACCGTCACTCGATGCTTCTGTGCCAGGCAAGGTCTTCGGAAGACCTAAATTGGAGCATAAGACCAAGGCGTGGTGCAGTCAACGTGACACCACCGCGACACTGCGTGACAGTTCAGCATCTGCTGGAGCAATGGCGGGGGGAACGTGTTTCTGATAAACGCCATTCAACATTCACTGTTCTAGCATCGAACAGTGCTTTCTCGCCGAATCGACTTAGACCATCATAAAGATGAGAGGCCAATATGGCCGGTACGTGTTTACCGTCGAAAGTCGGTGATACTTTCGCATGCTTGTTCGATCTCTCATACCGCCCCATGTTCAAGGCGACGACACCGTCTACAAAGACGCGGCCCCGCTGAGCGTTACCATCGAACAGCGCAACCGTGAAGGATAGGCCTTCGAAGATCTGCAAAATCTGTAGCGCAACAAAGAACCAGGTGTCGTGCCGATCACGTACACCAGTGGAAACGCCCGTATACGGTGAGCATTTGCCGTGGCAACGGCGACGTTATTCGAAAAAACGCCATAACCTCCAACCTTCACCCATCACCTCAATCAGGCGTTTTTGTGAAGGAATGGTCCTCCACCGTCAAACTCAGGCGTACTGGTGGCACAAGCGAGTTCTCACCGTCACAGCCGGTGAGGAGGACTTCGGCGATCTACAACCGCACCGATCCACTGGCGTATGACGTCTATAAAAGACGCGGCTGGCCCGCTTGGAAGCGTTACCATCACCGAATGCGATGCTGTTAAGTGCATCAGGTCTTCGAAGACCTGCAACTGAGCAAAAGAGCCAGGCGTGGTGCAGAATCAACGACACCGCACCGCTCAACCTGTCACCGTCGACATCGGCTGGCAATGGTCCAGTGTTCGAAAACGCCAACGCCGACCTTCACCATTCCCCCTTCAACCAAGCGTTGAAGGGTGGGGGGGGGGGGATCGATCTGAGCCGTCAAGTTGAGCAACGGCGCGGCCACCGTCACCGCTCAAATGCCTCGGTGATACCAGCGCGATCTATACCGGCGAACCGATCCAGGGCTCGACGACCTATACAAAGATCGGTCGGCCCGCTGAGCGTTAACCCATTGCACCGATTGCTTTCTTGTTCCAGGCAAAGTCTTCGAAGACCTGCAGTTGAGCAAAGAACAGGTGTGTACAGATCAGAATGACACCACCGACACTGTGACCGTCAGCATCGCCGCTCGGTAACGGCGACGTATTCGGAAAAACGGCCAACCCAACCTTCACTTGTTCATGCTATCAACAGGCGTTGAAGGATGATCTGACCGTCAATCTCAGCTCAAACGGCGCTGGCTACCGTCACCGATCAAAGCCGGGTGATACCAGCGTCGCGTTCTATGGACCCGAACACCTGATCCAGGGCGGACGACGTCTACAAAGACGGCGGTCCGCTGAGCGTTCACAATCGACATGCGGCAACGTGAAGGCACCATGAGGTTCTCGGAATAAGACTGCAACTGAGCAAGAGAACCAGGTGTCGTGTAGATGTCAACGACACCACCGAACACCCTTGACAGTCAGCATCGCTGGCAATGGTCTGTGTGTTTTTGGAAAACGTCAATACGCCTTCACTTGTCAGCATCAACAGGAGCTCTCGCCGACGATCTGACCGTCAAGTTTTGAGCAACGGCGGCACCGTCCCGTTTTAGCCGGTGATACTCAGCGCCGATCTATACCGCGCCCTCAGTCGCAGGCGACGACGTCTACATAAGACTTCGGCGTGGTCCGATGAGCGTCACCATCGACCAGCGCAACGTTGAAGGTATCAGGTCTTCGAAGACTGTGCAGTGGCAAAGGAACCAGGGTCGTACGCCAGATTCAACGACACCACGTGACATCCGGACGTCAGCAATCGCGTGCGTTTTGGTAAACGGTCCTGTGAGTTGAAAACGCCAACCCGACGTTCATCCAGTCAGCATCCTGTACCAGGCGTTGAAGGAGGTGATTGACCGTCAAACTCAGCAACTGCGGACACTCCGTCTCACCGTCAAAGCCATGGTGATACCAGTCGCTGATTTACACCGCGCCAAATCCAGGGCGACGAACGTCTACATAGACGGAGGCCCGTCGCGCTGCAGCGTCACCATTCGACAGCGCAACGTGAAGGATCAGGTCTTCGAAGACCTGCAGCTGAGCAAAGTAACTCAGGCGTGGTGCTGATCAAACGACACCACCGAGCACCGCGTTCACCGTCAGCATCGCTGGCAACGGTCCTGTGTTTGAAAACGCCAACCAAAACCTTCTACCATCACCCTCAATCTCAAGAGTTTGTAAGGTCGACTCTGACAGTCTAGCTCGAGCAACGGGCGCTCTGGGTACGTGTTGCCGTATAAAGTCCGGCGAGATCTTGCGGCGTTATCTACGCGAATGTCGCAATCTCAGGGCGATGATGGTTTCTAACAGAAGACGGCGGCTCTCGCTGTGCCTGACCGCGTCACGTTGATTCTGTGCCAGGCAAGGTATTCGAAGACCTGCAGTTGAGCAGAACAGAACCAGTGTGTGTGCGGTACAGGTTGCTAATGGACACCACAGGACACTGTTGTGACCGTCAGCATCGCCTGGTAAACGGCGACGTATTCGAAAACGCCAACCCAATCCTTCAATGTCTGCTTCAACCCAGGCGTTGAAGGATGACTGCTCATCGTCAAACTCAGCAACGGTTGGCACCGTCACCGTTTTTAAAGCCGGGCGAGAATACGGTCGGATTTACACCGCTACCATATCCAGGGCGATCGACGTCTACAAAGACGGCTGGCCCGCGAGCCTGGACCGTGTCACCGATGAGTTCTGTGCCAGGGCAAGGTCTTCGAAGACCTGCAATGAGCAAAGACAAGACCGCGTTGTTCGTGCAGATCAACAGACCACCGTGGACACTTCGTGACGAGATTGAGCATTGCCGGGCAATGGTCCTGTGTGTTCTGAAACGCCATACCTCGACATTTCTCGCCATCACTTCAACCAGGCGATTGAAAGGATGATTTGACCGTTCAAACTCAGCAACGGTGTGGCACACCGTTCACCGTCAGTAGAGCTCGGTGCGGTGATACCAAGCGCGCTCTATAACCGGCGACCAAGTCCAAGGTCGATGACGTCTATCAAAGACGGCGGCCCCGTCTGAGCGTCACCATCACCGAATGCTTCTGTTGCCAAGCAAAGTCTTCGCGAAGACCTGCAGCTGAAAGCAAAGACCAGGTTTGTGGTGCAGATTCAATGGATCCGACCAACCGACACTGTGACCGTTCAGCATCGCCGGAATTAACGGCGACGTATTTCGAAAAACGCCAACCGCAAATCTTTCATTTGTCTAGCATATCAACCAGGCAGTTGAAGGATGATTTGACCGTACAAAACATCAGTCAACGGTGGGCACCGTGCACACAGTCAAAGCCGGTGATACTCAGCGCCGTCTATACCGCGCCGAGTCCTGGGTAGACGACGTTCTAATAAGGACGGCGGACCGCTGAGCCTGATGCGTATCACTCGACGCCACTGTGAAGGACCCAGGTCTTAGTAAGACTTCGTGCAGCTGAGCAAGAATGCACAAGGGTGTGGTGCAGATCAATGACAGGCCGAAAGAACACTGTGACCGTCAGCTCATCGCCGCTGTTACGGGCGACGTAGTATTCGAAAACGCCCGCAACCCAACCTTGTCACTGTCAGCATCAACCAGGCGTTCTTTGAAGGATGGATATTGTTACCGTACAAAGCTCCAGGCAACGAGTGTGCACCGTCACCGTCTCAAAGCCGGTGATACCAGCGCGTAGTCTAGTACCGCGTGCCGTCCAGGGGAATTACCGGACCACGTATTTCTCGAAAGACGGGGCCGCTGAGCCTGACTATCACCGACCGCCAGACTGTGAAGGTCAGGTCTTCGGAAGTCCTGCATACTGAGCAAAGAAAACAGGGGCGTGGTGTCAGATGCAAGATGACACCACCGGACACCGTGACCGTCATGCATCGCTGTGTCAATGGTCCAGTGTTTTGGAAAACTCGACCATATCGCGGACCTTCACCTCATCACCATCAACCAAGATGTGGGACGTTTGAAGGATGATTTGGACGTCAAAATCTCCTGCAACGGTTGGCACAGGTTACCGTTAAAGCCTGGGTGATGTAGACTTCTCGGCGATCTACAACCGCGCCGATCCTCTAAGGCGACGGAGTCTACAAAGTACGAGCGGGCGCGCGGCCTGAGGTGCTGTCCCCCGCTGAGCGTCTCAACCATCGACAGCGCAACCTGTTGAAGGATCAGTGTCTTTCGAAGTGATCCTGCAAGTTGAGCAAAGAATTCCATGTTGTGGTGCAGATCAAACGACACCGTGGACACCGTCGCACTGTCAGCAATCGCTGGCAACGGCCCATAGTGTGTCGAAAAAAAACGCCCCAATCCTCGTGACACTTTCACTCATCACCCTCAACCGAAGCGTGAATGAATAGGACGATGGACCGTCAGAAACTCAGCAACGGTGGAACGGTTACCGTAAAGCCGGTTTGAGGACTTCGGCGATTCTACACCGTCGCCGATCCAAGGCGACGACGTATACAAAGACGGCGGGCCCGCTGAGCGTCACATCGACAGCCGCAACCGTGAATGAAAGGATCAGGTCTTCGAAGACCTGCGTTGAGCAATGAACCAGGTTGTGGTGCAGATAGCATGACTGACACTCCGTGGACACCCGTCACTGTCAGCAACGCTGGAACGGCCCTGTGTTCGAAAACAGCCAATACGACCTTTCGTACCATCACCCTCAACCAAGGCGTTGAAGGAGCGAGCTGACGTCAAACCTCAGCAACTGTGGTGGGCTCACGGTTACCGGTTTCAAGCCGCGGTGGAGTGAGACTTCGGCGATCTACACTCGCGCCGATCCAAGGGCGAACGACGTCTACAAAAGACGGCGGCCCGCTGTGAGCGTCACCATCGTACAGCCGCAACGTGTAGAAGTGATCAGGTCTTCCGAAGACCTGGCAGTTGAGCAAAGAACCAGGTGTGGTAGCAGATCAACGACACCGTGGACACCGTCTCTTTGTCATGCATCGCTGGCAACGGGCCCTGTGTTCGTAAAACGGCCAACCCCAACCTTCACCATCACCCTCAGACCAAGCGTTTTGTTGGCAAGGACGATTGACCGTCAAATCAGCATATGGTGGTACGGTTACGTACAAAGCGGTGATACTCAGCGCGATCTATACCGCGTCTCCAGTCCGTGGAGGACTCGACGGTCTACAAAGACGGCGGCACGAGAGCGCTGTTACACAATCACCGAAGCGACTGTTAAGGTATCAGGTCTTCGAAGGACCAGTCAGTTGTAGTCAAAGAGCAGGGCGTGGTGTGCAGATCCAAACGACACCACCGACCACCGTGACCGTTCAGTCACATCGCTGGCACGGACGTACCCGTCAATTCGATAACGCCAACCCGTACTTCACCGTCAGCATTCAACAGGCGTTGAGGATGATTTCTGACTCACGTTCCCCGATCTAAAGAATAACTCAGCAAACCCGGTGGCACCGGTTTACTGTTAAAGCTGGTGATTACTTCGGCGATCTATACCGCCCCTCAGTTCGTAAGGCTGACGACGTCTACAAATGCTGCGGTCCGCTGTGATAGCGTCACTTTCGACGCAGCGGTCAATCGCCTTTCCGTGACAGGACCAGGTGTTCTTGTCGAAGACCTGCATACTGAGCAAAGATCCAGCGTGTTGGTGCAGATGCAACGACTCCACGACCCGTGACCGTCAGCACTCTCTGCGTTGGCAATGGTACTGTGTTCGGAAAAACGGCCACCAACCCCACTTCACCATCACCCTCAACCAGGCGTTGAAGGACGATCTGACCGTTCAAGATTGAGCAATACGGCGGTACGGTTACCGTTGAAAGCACGGCGAGACTTTCTTTTTCCTTGAGTGGCGATCTATCACCGCGCCCAATCCAGGGTAGACGACGATCTGTCTACGAAAGACGGCGCGGCCCGTCTGAGCGTTCCACCATCGACAGCGCAACCGTAGCAAGGACCAGGTTGCTTCGATGCGACCTGCAGTTTGAGCTGAAAGAACCAGTGTCGTGGGCAGCTATATCAAACGACACACACCGACACCCGTGTGTATCAGTCTGTCATGCATCGCTGGCAATGGTCCTTTGTTGTTGCTGAAAACGCCACCCAACTTCACCATCACCCTCAACCAGCGTTGAAGGACGATATATCTGACCGTGTTACAAAGTTGGCAACGGCGGTACGGTTACGCTAAAGCTCGGTTGATACCAGCGCGTATCTATACCGCCCAGTTCATGTGCGTACGACGTCTACAAAAAGGACGGGCGGCCCGTTCCTGAAGGCCTGACTATCAACCGACGCATACTGTGAAGGACCAGGTCTTTTCGTCAGACACTGTGTGTTGTATTACTTTAGAGCAAAGAACCAGGTGTCGTGCAGATCAACGACACCTCACTCGACACCAGAGACCGTCGCATCGCTGGCAATGGTCCATGTGTTGATAAACGCGAATCCAACCTATTCACTTCGTCAGCCATCAACCAGGTCGTTGAAGGATGATCTTGACAGTCAAACTCGAGCACGGTGGGCACCGTCTCACCGTCAAAGCCGGTAGATTCTTCGTGTGTGCGATCTGAATCTATACCGCGCCAGTTCCGGGCAAGGACGGACGTATCTATCGCAAAAGAGTTGGCGGCCCGCTGCAGCGTTACTATCGACTAGCGCAACGTGAAGGATCAGGTGTACTTACGTTAAGTACTGCAAACTGAGTCAAAGAAGCCCAGGCCGTGGTGCGATGATGCAAAGATCTCCCACAGAACCGTCACCGCTCAGCATCGCTAGGCAACGGTCCTCTGTGGTTCGAAAACGCGAATCCAGAACCTTACCAATTCACCACCTCAACCAGGCGTGATAGGATGACACCTCTACCGTCAAACTAGCAACGGTGGCACGTCTACCGTCAAAGGCCGGTTATACTTCGGCGATGTTTTCACCGCGCGGTTCCGGGGCGAGGACGTCTACAAAGAATGGCGGCGCCGCCTGAAGCCTCCTGACTATCACCAACGCCACTTGTGAAGGATCAGTGTTTTCGATGTGACCTGCGAGTTGAGCCAAAAGAAACCAGGTTGTCGTAACAGTATCAACGCACACCACCCGACACCGTGACCGTCAGCATCTGCTGGCGAATGAGTGCTGTGTTCGTATATACGGCCAGACCCCCGACGTTCACCGTCAGCAATTCAATCCAGGCGTTGATTGCGATGACATGACCGTCGCAAACTCAGAATCGTGGCACCGTTGCCTGACCGTATCAAAGGTCCGTTGATACCAGCCGCGATCTAACACCGCACCGATCCAAGGGCGACGTCGTCTACAAAGACGGCGGCCCGCTGAGCCTGACCGTCACCGATTGCCTCTGTGCCAGGCAGAAGGTCTTCGAAGATCTGCTCACTGAGCATCAAAGAACTCAGGCGTGGTGCAGACATTGTCAATCGATCACACCGAACTGTGTACGGTGAGCATCCGCCGCTATGGCTAACGGCGACGTATTCGAAAAACGCCAATCGCAGACACCTTTCGCACTGTCAGCATCAACAGAGCTCTCGCCGACGACTTGACCGTAAGTTGGAGCAACGGTGGCTCACGACTTGTCACGTCAAGCCCGGTGATACCTAGCGCGCGTATCTATACCCGCGCCAGTCCAGGGGAGACTGACCGTCTACAAGACGGGCGGCCCGCTGAGCCTAGATGCTATCAACCGACTGCTCACTGTGAAAGGACCAGGTTACGAAAGACTGCAACTTTTCAGCTGAGCAAAGACCAGGCGTTGGGTGAAGATCAATGAAACCACTCGGACACCGTGACAGATCCCGTCAGTCATAGCTGGCAATGGTACCTGCATGTTCGAAAACGCCCAATACCAACCTTCACTGTCAGCACTCAACCAAGGCGTAGGAAGGTTGACCTCACCGTTCAAGCTGTGCATCGGCGGTCACGGTTACCGTTAAAGGCGGGTGATATCCAGCGCGAATCTCTTACCGTCGCCCCAGTTCAAGGCGACTCGACGTCTCTACTAAATGACGGTTCGGCCCGCTGATGGTGTTTACTATCGACAGCGGCAACCGTGAAGGATAGGTCTCGAAGACCTGCGTTTGAGCAAACGAACCAGGTGTCCGTACAGATCAATGGAACCACCGACACGTGGTGACCGTCAGCATCGCAGTGTAACGGCGGACGTAGTTCCAAAAACTCGCCACCCAACCATTTCACTCGCATCACCTTCAACTCAGGCGTTGAAGGACGATATTCTTGTACGCGTCAATAATCAGCAACATCGGCTCGGCACTCCGTCACCGTCAAAGCCGGTGAGTACTTCGGCGATCTAATACTCCGCACCGATTCCAGTGTGGACGACTTCATCGTCTACAAAGACGGCGGTCCGCTGAAGCGTCACCATCGCGACAGCGCAATCGGTGAAGGACCAGAGTCTTCGAAGACCTGCAATCTGAGCACAAGTCGCTGCAAGGGCGTGGTTGCTGATCAATGACACCACCGACACCGTGACCGTCAGCATCAGCTGGCAATGGTCCAGCAGCCAGTGTTTCGAAAAAACGCCTACCAACCTTCACTGTCAGCATCAACCAGGCGTGTGAGAAGGAATTTGACCTCACGTCAAGCTGAATAGCAACGCGGCGGCACGGTTACCGTTAAAGCGGTGATACCAGCGGATCTATACCGCCACAGTATAGCTTCAAGGCGACAGACGGTCTACAAAGGACGGGCGGCCCGGCTGAGCCTGACTATCACCGACAGCAATGTGTAGGACCAGGGTCTTCGCAAGACCTGTAGTTGAGCAAAGAAACCAGGTGTCGTGCAGATCAACGACCACCACGACACCGTCGGACCGTTCAGCATCCGCTGGCAATGGTCCTGTGTTTGAAAACGCGTATCCATACGCCTTTCACGGTATGTCAGACATCAACCAGGCGGTTTTTGAAGGATAGATCTGACCGTCTAAAATGCTCTACCCAACGGTGCGGTCACCCGTCACCGTTCAAAGAAAGTAGGTAGTGATTGATCTTCGGCCGATCTATAATCCGCGCAAGTTCCAATGGGGAGACGACGTCTACAAAAGATTGGCGGTCCGCTGAGCGTGTATTCGTATCGTGACAGCGAAACCGTGAAGGTATCAGGTTCTTCGAAAGACCTGCAACTGAAGTCTGAGCAAAGAACCAGGCTGTGAGTGCAGATGTCAACGACACTGTGGACACCGGTCCACAGTCAGCATTCGCTGGCAATGGTCCAGTGTTTTGTGAAAATCGCCGAATGTCATACCTTCAACCGTCAGATCAGAACCAGGCGTTGAAGGACGATTGACCGTCAAACTCAAGGCGCAGTGCGGTGGCTACCGGTCACCGTTAAAGTGGCGAAAACCAGCAGCGGATCTCTATACCGCAGCCAGTCCAAGGCGACGATGTCTACAATAGACGGCTGGCCGCTGTGCGTTACCATCAACCGAAGCGCTGTTAAGGATTAGGTCTTCGAAGACCTGCAACCTGAGCAAGAGCTCAGGCCGTGGTGCAGATCAACGGGAACCACCGACACCGTCTCGTCAGCATTCGATGGCAATGTGTTCCAGTGTGGGGCTCGAAAACGCCAGAATCTCCGACCTTCACCATCACCCTCTTCAACCAAGGGTGTGGAAGGATGATTTGACCGTCAAGCTCTGCAACGGCCGTTGGCACCTGTCACCGTTAAAGCCGGTGGAGACTTCGGCGATCTATACCGCACCGATCTCAGGGCGATGAGTCTACAAAGACGGCTAGTGCGGCTCGTGTGCCTGACCGTCACCCGACGCGAGCGTGTGTCCAGGCAAGGTCTTCGAAGAAATGCAAACTAGAGCAAAGAAACCAGAGGTGTCGTGCAGTATCAACGAGCACCGATGGACACCGTGGTCGGTGAGCATTGTTGAGTGTCAATTGGTCCTGTCGTTCGTTAGAGATCAGCCAGACCGACCTTCACCATCACCCTTCTAACCAGGCGGTTGAAGGTATGATTTGTACCGTCAAATTCAGCAACGGTTGGCACCGTCACCGTCAAACAGCCGGTGAGACTTCGGCAGAAATCTATACCGCGCCAGATCCAGGGCCGACGACCGAGGCAGCTCTACAAAGACAGAGCGGGTCCAGCTGAGCGACACCTTCGGTGAGCAAAGCTCTGCAAACGTTGAAGACCAGGTCTTCGAAGACCTGTCAACTGAGCTATTTAGAGCCAGGCGTCGGTGCAGATTCAATGGACTACCACCGGACACCGTGAACGTACAGCATCGCTTTGGCAATGGTTCACAGTGTTGCGAATAAACGCCAACCCAACCTGTCACCTGTCTAGCATAACCAGGCGTTGAAGGAGATGACGCTCACCGTCAATGTGTAGCAACGCGCGGCAAGACTCGTGTTACCGTTTAACAGCCGAGTGATACCAGCGCTGATCCTATTACCGCCACCAGTTTTCAGGCGTCGGACGTCTATCAAAGAACGGCGGCCCGCTGTGCGTTACTATCGACAGCGCAACCGTTGAGAGTGATCAGGTCTTCGAGAGACCTGCTGTTTGGAGTCAAAGGAACTACAGGTGTCGTACAGATTCAATGACACCACGACCACTGGTGTATACCGTCAGTCAGGATCCCGGATTTTTTAACGGCGACCGTATTCTGAAACGCCAACCCAACTTCACCAGTCACCGCTCAAACAGGCGTTGAATTGTCTCGATCTGACCGTCAAGATGATGCAACACGGTTGGCACACGTCACCGTCAAAGCCGGTGGGATACTTCGGCGTACCTTACAACGCGCACCGATCCATAGGTCGACGACTCGTCCTACAAAAGATCGGCGGTCCGCTTGTGAGCAGTCACCATCGACTGCGCAACCGTGAAGGACCAGGTCTTCGAAGACCTGCAAGCTGAGCAAACGTCAGCCAGGCGTTGGTGCAGATCAATCGACACACCGACTACCGTGACAGCTCAGCATCGACTTGAGCCTTGCAATGGGTCCTGTGTTGGCCGATACGCCCTCCAATGGCAATAGCTTTCAGGGCATCACACACCTCAAGACCAGGCGTTGAAAGGATGATATTGAACCTGTCAAACATCAGGCAACGGTGGTCACTCGTCACCGTTCAAGCCGGGTAGATACTGTAGCGCGATCTATACCGCGCCAAAGTCCAGGGCGACGACGTCTACAAAAGACGGCCGGTCCGCTGAGCTCGTCATGCCGATCTGACTGAAGCGATGTTAAGGACCAGGTCTTCGAAGACCTGCAACTGAGCATTCTGAGCCATGGCGTTGATATGTGGTGCCAGATCAAATGACGCACACCGACACCGTGACGGTGGAGCATCGCTGGTCAATGGTCTGTGTTCGAAACGCTCAATCCGACTTTTACCATCACCCTCAGAACCAGCGTTGTGTTGAAGGATGATCTGACCGTCAAGTTGAGGTCGGGCAGGCACCGTCACCGTTTAAATGCTTGGCGAAACTAGCGCCGATCTATACCGCCTCCCAGTTCAAGGCGAGACGTCTACAAAGAGGCGGCCGCTGAGCGTTACCATCGACAGCGCAGCATCCGTGAAGGATTATCAGGCCTTCGAAGATTATCTGCAACTGGGTAGCAATGAACAGGTGTAGTGTCAGATCAACGACACCACCGCGACACCGTCACTGTCACATCGTTTGGCAACGCGTCCAGTGTTCGAAACGCCAAACCCGACGTTTCATTGAGTGGGTTTTTTTCAGAAGTTAACCAGGGCGTTGAAGGATGACTCACCGTCATGTGACTCCAGGCAACGGCGCGGCTCCGCACCGTGTTTAAAGCCGGTGATACCGGCGCTCGCGATCTTACACCGCACCGATCGCCAAGGCCGACGAAGCCGTCTACAAAGACGGGCGGCCCGCTCTGAGCCTGACCTGTCACCGATGATTCTGTGCAAGGCAAGGTCTTCGAAGATCGCCTACAAATCTGAGCAAAGTACCAAGGCGTGGTGCAGATCAACGACACCACCGGACACCCGTGACAGGTCAGCATCGCTTGGCAATGGCGACGTATTCGCGAAAAACGCCATATTCAACCTTCACTGTCAGCATCACATGAGCTCTCGCAGACGACTTGACCATCAGTAGTTCTGTAGCAATGGGCGGTACTGGGTACGATCAAAGCGGTGGATACCTGCGGCGATCTTTACCGCACCGATCGCAAGCGACGACGTCTACAAAGAACGCGGCGGCCGCTTGTGTTGCCCTGACTATCACACGACGTCCCCACTGGTGTGAGTGGGGGGATCCAGGTCTTCGAAGACCTGCGCAACTGAGCAAAAGAAACGGGCGTGGTTTGCAGATCAACGAACACCGACACCGTCACCGTGTCAGCATCCGTCTGGCATGACGGGCTCTGTGTTCGGAAAAACGCCTAACCCAACTTCAATGTCGCATTCGAACAAGGAGCTTTGAATGGATGTACCTCACCGTTCTCAAACACAAGCAACGGCTCGGCACTTTTGTCCGTTGTACGTTAAAGCCGGTGATATCCAGCGCGATCTACTACCGCGCCAATCCAGGGCGACTCGACGTCTTGACGCACAAAGACGGCGGGTCCGTGCTGAGCGATCGACACTTCGACAGCGGCTATCCGTGAATGGATTCAGAGTCTTCGAAGATCTTGCAATCTATCTGAGCAAAGAAACCAGGCAGTGTGCAAAGAATCAAACGACACCACGGGAACCGATTGTCGTCGCATCTCCAGGTAACAGGATCCTCGTTGTTCGAATATACGCCAACCCGTCGTTCACTTGTCAGCCATCAAACAGAGCCTCTCGCCGAACGATTTGACCATCAAGCTGATGCAATGCTCGGTACGGTTTACCGTCAAAGCCGGTGCTCCCAGCGCGATCTACACCGCACCGATCCAAGGCGATGATGACGTCTACAAGACGGCGGGCTCCGCTGAGCGTCACCATCGACAGCGCAACGTTGAAAGGACCAGGTCTTCGAAGACTGCAACTGAGCATAGAACCGGGCGTGGTTGCAGATCAATGACACCACCGACCCACCGTGACGTCAGCATTCGCCGGTAACGGTCATGTATTCGAAACGCCAATCCAACTTCAGCATAACACTCAACCAGGCGTTGAAGGATGATTTGACCGTCAAATCAGCAACGGCGGCCCATCCGTCACCGTTTTAAAGCCGGTGATACCAGCGCGATCTACACCGCACCGATCCAAGGCGACGCGTCTACAAAGACGGCGGCCCGCTGACGCGTCATGCCGATTCGACTAGCGCATTCCGGTGAAGGATTCACGGCCTTCGGAAGATATCTGGCAACTGAGCTAAGAAATCCAGGTGTCGTGCAGATCAACGGGACACCACAGATAGCCGTCACCGTCAGCATCGGCTGGCGCAGGATGGTCCTGTGTTCGAAAACGCCACAATCTCACCTTCCTGTCAGCATCAACAGAGCTCTCGCCCGACGGGACTTGACCTTCAAGTCTGGCAATGGTTGGTACGGTACGCCGTCAAGCCTGGTGTATACCAGCGCCTGATCTTTACCGACGCCAGTCCAGGGAGACGACGTCTACGCGCAAAGGACGGCGGGTTCCGCTGAGCGTACCATCACCTGAAGCGACTGTTAAGGATCAGGTCTTCGAAGAACCTGCAGCTTGTGGCAAAGAACCGGGCGTGGTGCAGATCAACGACACCACAGATACCGTCACGTGAGCATCCAAATGGCAACAGGCGACGATTGTGTGCGAAAACGCGCCAACCAACCTTCTGTCGCACCCTCAACCAAGCGTTTGAAGGACGCGAGTTGACCGTCGCAAGTTGAGGCAACGGCGGTTACTGGTTTCCGTTAATATGCCTGTGTGAGACTTCGAGCTGGTCTAACACCGCGCCAGTCCAGGGCGGACGACGTCTTACAAGGACGGCGGTCTTGCCGCTGAGCTGTCTCCATCGACAGCGCAACCGTGAGGATCAGGTCTTTCGTAAGAACTCGTGCATTTGAGACAAAGAATCGCAGGTGTTCGTACCAGATATCAACGACACACCGACACCGCGTTGACCGGTCAGCATCGCTGGCATTTGCCTGTGTTCGGACACAAACGCGAATCACTTTCAACCATCACCCTCGAACCAGGCGTTATGAAGGTGATTTGACCGTCAAGTTGAGGCAACGGCGGTACGACAGTTACCGTCTAAAGGCCGGCGGTACTTGGCTGATTCTACACCGCGCCAATCCAGGCGGATGACGGTCTACAAAGATGGCGGCCCGCTGAGCCTGACCCGTCACCGGGATGCCTGTTCTGTGCCAGGCGAAGGTCTT
The DNA here is from genome assembly GCF_019212185.1 of Pseudomonas fluorescens. Taxonomy (NCBI): domain Bacteria; kingdom Pseudomonadati; phylum Pseudomonadota; class Gammaproteobacteria; order Pseudomonadales; family Pseudomonadaceae; genus Pseudomonas; species Pseudomonas fluorescens. The sequence goes on along the minus strand of NZ_CP078138.1, from coordinate 307,057 downwards.
CAAGACCTGCAGTACCTGAGTCAAAGAACCAGGCGTGGGTCTGTACAAAGTGCATGTGCAACGACACACCGACACCGTTGACGAACTGTTATGAGTGGAGCATCAAAGGTCAACGGCGGCGTATTCGCGAAAACGCCAATCCGACCTTTCACCCATCACCTCTACCAGGCGTTGAAGGATGATTCTGACCAGTCACAAGCTGAGCAACGGTGGCAGCCATGTCACCTGTCAAAGTGCCGGGTCGTACCAGCGCGATCTACACCGCTAAACCGATATCCAAGGCGTGATCTGGATGACGTCTACAAAGAATCGGCGGCCCGCTGAGCGCGTCACCATCACCGAAGCTGGGATGTTTAAGGATCAGGTCTCGTAAGCCTGCAAAATCTGTAGCTGAAAAGAACCGGGCCTTTGGGTGCGGTATCAACGGAGCACCACCGACTCAACCGTGACCATCAGGCATCGCTTGCGGCAATGGCTACTTGTGGTTCGAAATTACTCGAAGCCTCTTAATCCACCCTATTTACACATCTCTAATCACCTCAAACAACCAGGCGTTAGAAAGGATGATTTGACCGTCAAGTTTGATGACGCTGAGTTACGGCATTTCTTTACTAGGCACACGTCATCCGTTCAAAAGCCGATGTGATACTCGGCGATCTATACGCGCACCGATCAAGGGCGCATTGACGACGTCTACAAAGACGGCGGCACCCGGCTGGATCCTCTGGTGCCTGACACGTTTTACATAATTCACTGATTGGGCGCTCGCTGTGCCAGGCATGGTTCTTCGAATGACCTGCAGTTGAGCTCAAAGAACCAGGTGTCGTGCAGATCAACGACACTCCGACACCGTAAACCGTGAAGCATTCGCTATATTTGGCCATGGTCCAGTGTTCGAAAAGAGAAAGCGCCAACCCGACGGCTCCTTCCTTACCATGCAGACACCTCAACAGGCGTTGGAAGGATTGATTTTATGACCGATCTAAAGCTTTGTGTCAGCATACGGCGGCAAGTGCCGTCAACCGTTTAAAGCTGGCGATCCAGCGCGATCTCATTACCGCGCCTCTAGTCTATGGGCTCGACGACGTCTATTAACAAAGAAAGACGGACTCTCGTGCCGAATTAATCTTTGAGATGGTTACTAGTCACCGCAATGACGCTCACAACTTGTGAAGGGACCTCATTTGCGTACTTTTTCGCAGATATGTATCCCTGCTATTGAGCAAAGAACCAGGGGCGTTTGGTGTCATGATGTCAAATGTTTTCTCACCGCACCGACACTGTGACCGTCAGCATCGCCTGGTTTAACGCTCGGCGAGCTACGTATTGTCGTGAAAATACGAGCACCCGGACGTTTTTCACCTCGTCAAGCCATCAGAATAGTCCAGGTGTTGTGGTGAAGGATGACTCCTGGTCGTCAGAGAATTCTGGAGCGCTGTCTGGTTCAACTGGCAGCTGCTTCCATGTCCTCAACTGGCCGCGCTCCAGACCTAGCGCGATCTATCAGACGCCACCAAATTTCTAGTGGCACGAGAGTGACGATCTTACAAAAGATGGCGGCTCACGGGTGCCTGACCCGTCTCCGACAGGCGCTTAGAGCTGTTAATGTCCAGGCAAGGTCTTCGAAGACCTGCAATCTGGTGCAAAGAGCCAGGCGTGGGGAAGGTATCATACGACACTCACAGATTACCGTCACCGTGAGCATCAAATGGCTAACTGGCGGTTCGTATTCGAAAACGTCCACCCAAGACTTCACCATTCACCGCACTTCTCAACAGACATGCGATTTGAAGGCGTGGTGCAGATCAACGACACCACAGATACCGTCACCGTGAGCATCAAAGGCAACGGCGACGTATTCGAAAACGCCAACCCAACCTTCACCATCACCCTCAACCAAGCGTTGAAGGACGATCTGACCGTCAAACTCAGCAACGGCGGCACCGTCACCGTTAAAGCCGGTGATACCAGCGCGATCTACACCGCGCCAATCCAGGGCGATGACGTCTACAAAGACGGCGGTCCGCTGAGCGTCACCATCGACAGCGCAACCGTGAAGGATCAGGTCTTCGAAGACCTGCAACTGAGCAAAGTGCCAGGCGTGGTGCAGATCAACGACACCACCGACACCGTGACAGTCAGCATCGCCGGCAACGGCCCTGTGTTCGAAAACGCCAACCCGACCTTCACCGTCAGCATCAACCAAGTGTTGAAGGATGATCTGGTCGTCAGGCTGAGCGGCGACGCCAGCGTCACCATCAAGGCCGGCCAGACTTCGGCGATCTACACCGCCCCGATCCAGGGCGAAGATGTCTACCTGGACGGCGGTCCGCTGAGTGTGTCCATCACCGGCGCCAGCGTTCCGGGCAAGGTCTTCGAAGACCTGCAACTGAGCAAAGTGCCGGGTGTGGTGCAGATCAACGACACCACCAGCGATGTCGTAGCCAACCTGAGCGTGGACAAAACCTCCGTCGCCGAAGGTGGGCAGGTCACCTATACCGTGACCCTGACCAACACCAATGGCCTGGAACTGAAGAACCACGGAGGCCTGACCTTCAAGCTCAGCGACGGTAACTTCATTAACGTGCCAGCAGGTTCTGCCAGCGGTAGCTACACCGCAACGACCAAGGACAACGTTTACACCAACCAGCCGGTGAGCGTGGTCAATAAAATCGAAGAGGTGACTGGCACTCACAACTACGAAAACCTGGTGTTGAACAAAACGCCAATCACCGTCACCGTCAGCGACGAACCGGCGGGAGAAGCCGACCAGACCGTCCTGAGCATCAGCGGTGACAAGTCGGTCGTTGAGGGCCAAAACGCGCACTACACGCTGAACCTGACGAACAAGTCGCAAACTGAGGTGACGGTTAACCTCAAGTACAGCGGCACCGCGGCCAATGGCAGCGATTACCAAGGTGTGCTCCAGGTCAAGATTCCGGCCGGCGCCAGCAGCGTCAACTTCGACATCAGGACCATCGCTGACCATGTGGTCGAAGGCACCGAAAACTTCAAGGTCACCATTGATTCGTTCAGTGGCGGCGGCTTTGAAAAGCTGGTGGTGGGCGAAGATAGCGTCAAAACCGACATCCTCGATATCGACCACGCGCCGATGGCCACTGGCGGTGCGGTCACCGGCGTCGAAGACACGACCCTGACCCTGAACTGGGGCAATTTCAATGTCAGCGACGTCGATGGCGATACCCCGCTGGGTGTCACCATTACAGGACTGCCGGCCAATGGCAGCCTGTTGTTCAACGGTGTCGCAGTCACCGCAGGCCAGACCATCAGCCAGGCTGATATTCAGGCCGGCAAGCTGACGTTCAAGCCTGCCCTCAACGAATCGGGTGTCGACGGTTACGGCGGCAACGGTGTGGGCAACCAGAACGCGGACTATGCGCAGATCAAGTTCAAGCCAACAGACAGCTTCAACCTGGGCAGCGAAGCGACCCTGAAAGTCGACATCACCCCGCAAGCCGATGCGCCGACCCTGAGCATCGCCGGTACCAACGTCAACTCGACAGGCCTGATCAAGGAGACCTGGACCGGCCTCACCGCCCTCAACACCGGGTACAACGGTGCGGGCAGCGGTGCGCCGACCAATACCCTGAAATCGGTGATCGACGCGGCGGGTACCGCCAACAGCAAAACCACCGTGAGCGATGTGCAGGAAAGCAGCGTGACAGCGGGTATCGCCTCGAAAACCTCGGGCCTGATCTACCTCGAGGCCGGCAAGGTCTACACCTTCACCGGCAGCGCCGACGACAGCCTGCTGATCACCATTGGCGGGCAAAACGTGGCCAGCGCCCTGTGGGGTGCCGGCGGCTCGATCAGCGGTTCGTACACGCCGACCACCAGCGGCTACTACACCCTGGACATCTACCACCACAACCAGAGCGGCCCGGGCAGCTATGACGTCAACCTCAAAGTCGACAACGGTCCGACGCTTAACCTGAACAATGCCGGCGTGCCGATCTACACCGGGGTCAACGACCTGATCAACGCCGGCGTGACAGTCTCCGACCTGCATGGCAACAATGGCGAGGGATATTACGACGGCTATAAGCTCAACACCGGGCCGGAAGGCGGCAGCATCAAACTGTCGGCGATCACCACCGAACTGACCGACCGTGACGGCTCGGAAAGTCTGAGCGTGAAGATCGGCGGGATTCCGGCTGGCTCCGTGCTCAGCGATGGCGCGGGTCACACCTTCACCGCTACCGCAAGCAATGGCGAGGCGAATGTCACTGGCTGGAGTCTCGGCTCGCTGACCATCACCCCGCCGCCGTACCTCAGCACCTCGTTCAACCTGACGGTGACGTCGACTTCGACCGAATCGCTGGGCGGCTCGGCGCCGACCTCGGCGACGCTGCCGGTGACCATCTTCCCGGCGACGTACAACCCAATGGTGGGTACGACCAAAGACGACAATATTACGGGCACCGACAGCAACGACATCATCGTTGCCGACGTCGCTGGCCTGAACGTGGTTCAGGGCAAGAACTACAATATTGCATTCATGGTCGACACCTCCGGCAGTATGGATAGCTCGATCTCGGCAGCGAAAAACTCGCTGATCCAGATGTTCAGCGCGCTCAAAGCCAGCCTTGGGGCGAACACGTCGGGGACGGTCAACATCTTCCTGGCGACCTTCGATGACACGGTGAACACCACTGTCACCGTCAACCTGAATGATTCCGGCGCGCTGGATCAACTGCAGGCGGTCGTCAGATCGATGGCGTCCGGTGGCGCCACCAACTACGAGGACGTGTTCAAAACCACGGCCAACTTCTTCCAGAGCACGGTTGCCAAGGGCAATACCGGCGCCACCAACCTCACCTACTTCATCACTGACGGTAAGCCGACCTATTACCAGGGTAACGAGTCGACCAACCCGATCGTGGTGGATTACAAGAACTCCAAAGCCGTTGACGGCAGACTGGATGACTACCTCAACGTCAATAACTACAAGTTGGGCGATACCGCTTACATCACCCTGGGCGGCATTAGCCGTCAGTTGATTACCAGCAGCGGCAGGGTCAACAAGTGGGTCGAGGACTCGAACGGTAATTGGGAAAAAGACGGCACCATCGGCACCATTCGCGCGCAGGGTGACGGCACCTATGAAATTTCCTCCACCTATGGCGGAGGCAGCTACACCGACGACAGTACAGCCTCTAACGCCAGCAGCAGCTTCCTGTTGCTCAGCAAACTGTCATCGGTCGAAGCGATCGGCCTGAACGGTGCCATCAAGACTTCCGACCTGAGTCCGTTCGACACCGATGGCAAGCCGCAAACCAACATCGATCCGAGCAATCTGGCCAATGCCATCCTCGGTCACACCGAGGCGACCTTGCCGGGTGCCGACACGGTCAATGCCGGCGATGGCAACGACATCATCTTCGGTGACCTGGTGAGCTTCAACGGCATTGCCGGCGAGGGTTACCAGGCGATGCAGGCGTTCGTTGCCCAGGAAACCAAGGTCGATATCAGCAAAGTCACCGCCAGCACCGTGCACCAGTACATCACCGAACACTACAACACGTTCGATGTGTCCGGCTCGCACGACGGCATCGACAACCTGCTGGGCGGTGCCGGTAACGACATCATCTTCGGCCAGGGCGGCAACGACTACATCGACGGTGGCAAGGGCAATGACATCCTGCTCGGCGGCACCGGCACCGACACCCTGATCGGCGGCACAGGCAATGACATTCTGATCGGCGGTTCGGGTGCCGATACCTTTGTCTGGCGTCAAGGTGATACCGGCAACGACGTGATCAAGGACTTCAAAGCCAGCGAGGGCGATCGCATTGACCTGCGTGATCTGCTGCAGGGCGAGTCGGCGAGCACCATCGACAACTTCCTGAAGATCACCACGGTTGAAGGGGTGTCGACGTTGCAGGTCAGTTCCGAAGGTAAGCTCAATGCCGCTGGCGGCATTGCCAACGCCGACGTGACGATCAAACTGGAAGGTAACAACTGGTCGGGTCAGAGTGTCAATTCACTGGTGGTCGGTCTCGATCCAACCATCAAGATTGACCATAACAACAGTTGATCAGGCCCGTGGAGACCGCTCGCAAGGGCGGTCTCCAGGTGTTTGAGTGACGATTGCCGCGAAGCACCGCATACTCGCCTGCGTTGGCCTATGCTGCCAACGGCGCGACGCTGGTTCATTCATGAGGGATTCTCGATGTTCTACGTGCAACGTGATGCACAGGGCTCGCTGGTGCGCGTGGAGGCGGCGCCTTACGCCGAGGCGACGGAAACACTGCCCGCCAACCACCACGATATCCAGACCTGGTTCAGCAACGAAGTAGTGGAAACCAGTCTCAAGCAACTCAAGCAGAGTGACCTGGAGATGATCCGGGTACTCGACGACCTGATTCAGGTGCTGACCAGCAAAGGGGTGATTCGCGTCACCGACCTGCCGCCGGCGGCACAGGCCAAGTTGATGGACCGCACCCAGGCGCGTGAAGCTCTGGGCGGCTTGAGCCATCTGATCAATGAAGACGAAAAAGGTCTGATCTGACGCCTGGTGCGCCCTCGCTCTATGAGGGGGCGCCCTGCGTCACGTTCACTGCCAGGGTTTCGGCTCGCCGAATAGTTGCCCCTGCACGCCAAACAGCCCCATCTCGCGAATCACCTGCAGCTCACCTGCGGTCTCGACGCGCTCGGCAATCAGCGGCAAGTCGATGCTGTGGGCGGCGCGCTGGATGGCTTCGATGAACAGGCGCTTGTCACTTTCCTGATCAATGGCGCGGATGTAACTGCCATCGATTTTCAGGTACGCCAAACCGAGCCGCGAAAGGTTGCCGATCATGCTGAAACGCCCGCCAAAGCGCTGCAGACTGAGGGAGAAGCCCAGCTCCCGCAGACGCTGGGTCAACTGTTCGAGCACCGCTTGATCGGGTAATTGCTCCTCGCCGATTTCCAGGGTCAGGCGCGATCCCAGGTCCGAATGCTGACGCAACATCTCGAACACCTTGTTCAGCGCCTGCGGATCCGCCAGGGTCGCCGCCGACAGGTTCAACGCCAGCGACTCGCTATGCCCGGCCATTTGCTGCAACACCCCTGCGAGCATCAGGCGATCGAGGCGCGCGGTCCAGCCAAAGCGCTCCAGCCATGGCAGGAAACGTCCTGCTGGAATGGTCTGGCCCTGCTCATCGAGCAGTCGCGACAACACTTTGTAATGCAGTACCAACTGCGGATCCTGGCTGGCGACCACAGGCTGGAAGTACAGCTGGAAGCGCTGATGATTGAGCGCCTGGTCAAGCAGCCTGTGCCAGGTATGGTGGTCATCCGCGACCGTCGCCGCCGCTTGGTGATCCAGGCAGGCCCAGTTCGACTCACCCTCGCCTTCCGCTTGTGACAGGGCCTGGTCGGCAAGGGTCAAGACCGCTTGCGGGGTATCGCCATGGGCGAACGGCGCGAGGCCGATTGCCGCCACCGATGCCACATCCGTTGCGCCGGTGGCGTGCAGGCTGGCCAAGGCACTGTCCAGACCCTGCGCCAGTTGCAGGGCTTCTTCGCGGACGAGGCCCGGCGCCAACACGGCGAACTCGCCACCGCGGATGCGCGTAATCAGGTTCTGGGTTTCCGGGTATTTGGCACAGGTGCGCGTCAGTTGTTCACCGACCGCCTGCAGCAACTGGTCAGTGCGCTGCCCGCCCAAGCGCTGATTGAGCCCAGCCAGGTCCTTGACCCGCAGCAGCAGCAAATAGCCTGAACTGGCCTGCTCGGCATTGCTTACGCGGGCATTGAGCTGCATCTCGAAATAACGCCGGTTGGCCAGCCCCGTGAGGTTGTCCTGGTAGGATTCGGCACGCAGTTTTTCGCTGCGCTCGGCCTGTTCCTGGAACAACGCCTTGAGCTTTTCCACCATCTGATTCATCGCCTGCACCACCCGTCGCAGCTCGGGGGTGCGCGGCAGCTCGGGCAGGCTGAGGAACTCGCGCCGGGCAATGGCGTGCGACTGCTTGACCATGTAGTCCAGCGGCTTGAGCTGGCGGCGCAACAACAACGCCCCCAACACCGCACTGACCGCCCCACACAGCAGCAACCAGCCCAGGCTACCCAAGGCGCTCTGCCAAAGCTTGGCCACGGCGAACATCGGATGGCTGACCACCTCGACCCTGGCCGCCTGCTCCCAGCCACGACTGACCAAGGCATCGCCACCCGCCGGCTCCAGGCCTATCAGGCGCACGAACCACTGTGGCACCGTGCTGACGTCAGGCGCCCCGCTGCGCTCGACGATGGCCGTGTCGGTCTTGAGGTCCACCACTCGGATGCTCGCGTAATAACCGCTGTCGAAGATCGAGCTGACCAACAGCTCAACCATCGCCGGGTCGTCGATGTTCGGCGTCAGTGACAACGCCAGGGCCGTGGCCGCATCCTGGGCGTGCGAACGAAGTTGATTGACGTACTGGGTCCGCGAGCTTTCCAGGCTGACCATGAAGCTGCCGGTAAAGGCCACCACCAGAAACAGGCAGATAGCGATCAACAACTGTTTGAACAAAGACATCCGCGTGCATGCTCCTAGTGAGTCGTCTCGGCCGGAAATCCTTCGGCCTGCATTTTCTTCAACACATCCTGCCAACGGGACAGGCGCTTGGTGTCGCCAACCTTTTGGTTACCCTTGCCTGACAGCCATAGCCCTTCGGCATTGAAGGAGTAGACCGGCAGCAGGTCGGTACGCTGACTGGCGGGCAAAATCGTGTCGACCAGGCTGTCGAGTACCAACGGCATGGCGTCGGGACTGGCGTAATAAGTCAGGACCATGTGCGCACGGTTCTGGCGCAGGGCCTTGACGTAGGTAATACGCAACTTGTCACTGGATACCCCTAGGTGACGCAGGCTGAAGTACTTGGCAATGGCATAGTCCTCGCAGTCGCCGGCGCCCTTCCACAACCCTTCAATCGGTGTTTCCCAGTAATCCACCTGACGCCACAGGTCGATATCCTCCACATAACGCATCTGCTTGTTGAAGAACAGGTTCACGACCTTGAGCTGCTCCAGCTCCGGTGTTTGCTTTTGGGTGGCCAGTAGATGCTGCCAGGCGTCGATCCGCTGCTTGCCGTCCCCCAATGGACCATATAACGCTTCAGCGCGCCGACTGATCAGCGAGAAGTCCCAGTCGGCCTGCAAGGCACCCAGCATGACGATGCCAATCAGCAGTGCCGAGCACAGCCAACGCAAGGTCCGAGGGAAAGCAAAACGTGCCAGCAATGCAGTGATTCCGAAGGGCGACGGACAATCGATGGATGGTGCAGCCTGGACTGGCAAAAGACAATGGCACACTGCAATCAGCCCCCCCGCGAGCTAAACTTATCAGGCGTTCACAGAGTAAACGCGAGGTGTTTATTCACAGTAGGAGTGAGCCGCATAAATCGTCCGGGAAAGGCGCTGTCGCAGCCGTTTGACAAGCCATTATCCAGCCACTAGTGTGCATTGGATCCAATTTATTGCCGTCGGAGACCGCTGTCGTGGCGCAAAAGCCCAACCCTCTCAGTAGCATTACGGTCAGCGGCCCCATCCCCGCGCATTTGGCGCGCGCGGTAATTGAAGAAACATTGCGCTCGGCCATTCTCGATGGTCGCCTGCCCTGCGGTATGGCCCTGCGCCAACAAGACCTGGCAGACCTGTTTGGCGTCAGTCGCATGCCGGTGCGCGAAGCCTTGCGCCAACTGGAAGCGCAATCATTGCTGCATGTGGTTGCCCACAAAGGCGCGGTAGTGGCACCGCTGGTCGAAGGGGATGCCGCCGAGACCTATGCACTGCGCATCCTGCTGGAGTGCGAGGCGTTGCGACTGTCGATCCCATTGCTCGATGAAGAGGATTTCGCTGAAGCCGCCAGGCACATCGACTGCCTGGACAAGGAGACGGACTATGCCGAAATCGGTCGCCTCAATCGTCTATTTCATATGGCCCTGTATCGCAAAGCGCCCAATCGCAGGCTGTTGAGCCTGATCGAAACAGGACTGTGGGAGGAAGAACGCTTCCTGCGTTTCAACCTTGGCGCCATGGGCCTGGGCAAACTCACTCAGGACGATCACCGCGAGCTGCTGCGCATCGCACAAGCCCGTGACATCGACTTGTGCGTCGCGAAGCTGACACATCACCTGAACCGTGCTGTTGAGGTCATCACACGCTACCTCAACAGCCTTGAGCCGGCAGGACAGAAATCCGTCAAATCTTGAAGCTGTCCACCAACTGCTTCAGGCGCCCGGCCTGCAGAGACAGTGCGTCGCAATCCTTGAGGGTTTCGTTGAGATTGGCCACCCCTTGCTGGTTCAGCAGGTTGATCTGATTGATGTCGACGTTGAGGGTTTCGACCACGGCGGTTTGCTCTTCGGTCGCGGCGGCAACCGACTGGTTCATGCCGTCGATCTCAGTGATGCGCTGAGTGACGCTGACCAGCCGCTCACCTGCCTGATTCGCCACTTCGACGCTTTGCTCGCTGGAAGCCTGGCTGGCATTCATGGTCGACACCGCTTCGCGCGAACCCACCTGCAGCGAGGTAATCATCTTGTGGATTTCCTCCGCCGACTCCTGGGTGCGATGGGCGAGGTTACGTACCTCGTCTGCCACCACGGCAAAGCCACGCCCGGCCTCCCCGGCTCGTGCCGCCTCAATCGCTGCGTTGAGGGCCAGCAGGTTGGTCTGCTGGGAGATGCCCTTGATCACGTCGAGGATATGCCCGATGTTGTCGGTGCTGGCGTTGAGGGTCTCGATCTGCGTGCAAGACAGGCTGATCTTCTGCGACAACTCGGTCATCGCCCGTATGGTCTGCTCCACCACCTGCCGCCCATCATCTGCCTGATCGCTGGCACCGCTGGCGTGTTGCGAGGCATCGGCGGCGTTACGGGCGATTTCCTGGGTGGCAGCGCCCAGCTCATTGATAGCCGCGGCGACACTGTTGGTCCGCGCGCTTTGCTCATCAGAGCCGACCAGCGAGGCGTTAGACGATGCCATCACCCGTTGTGACAGATCATGCACCTGCCGCGTGGCGGATGAGACTTCACTGATCGAGGCGTGAATACGCTCTACGAACTGGTTGAAAGCACCGCCTAACTCACCGAACTCGTCTTTGCTTTGCACCGCAAGGCGCCGGGTCAGATCGCCCTCACCCTGAGCAATATCCTGCATGGCGCGGCCCATGGTGGTCAGCGGCCGCATAAGTACCTGAATCAACAGGCTGAGCAGCACGGCAATCGCGCTCACGGCGACAAACATGGCAATCAATGCTGAGGTACGGAATTGTCCTAACGCAGCGTAGGCCTTGTCCCGATCGATCGACAGGCCGATGTACCACTTCGCATTGGGCAAGCCGTTGACCGGGGTAAAGGACAGAATCCGCTCTTGCTGATTGAGTCGCACGTCCTGAGTGCCCTGGCCGATCTGCACATTGGCACCCGGGTAAATGTCCTTAAGATTTTTCATCACTTGGGCTTTATCCGGGCTGACGATCACCTGGCCGTCTGCACTGACCAAAAATGCATGGCCGATGCCGCCAAAATCTACCGCATTGATGATGTTGACCAGGGTCTCCAGACTCAAATCACCACCCACCACGCCGAGCAATTCGCCGTGTTTTTTCACTGGCATGGCGATGGTCACTACCAACCCGCCTACAGCCGCCATGTAAGGTGGGGTGAGCATGGTGCGATCGGCAGCGACGGCCTGCTTGTACCAGGGACGCTGGCGAGGATCGTAGCCATCAGGCATTTTTGCGTCGGGGCGCTGGGTGAATGCACCGTTGACCTGACCCACGTAAGTGAACTGAAAGTTCGAGGTGAAGGCGGATTGGTCGACCAGCCCTGGCAGATCAGCACTGGCGCCCTGGTGAGCGACGTTCTGCGCCAGGCTTTCGAGTACCAGAATGCGCCCGCTGAGCCAGTTCTGCACGCTACTGGCGGTCAGTGCGCCCGCCTGCTGGACCGAGGAATCCAGGTTCTGCTGGATGGTCTTGCGCTGCAGGTAATCGTTGTACAAGGTGAACAAGGCAAATGCCAAGACCACTACGCCTGAAGCGGCCAGGAGGATTTTATGGCTGAACTTGAGATTCATGTCAGGGGACTTCTCATGCAAAGAGTAGGGATGCGTTCCGAATGAGCTCATAGGCCGCTCTGGGGCTGCTCTACTTTGGTGCGCGCATGTCTCCCACAGTCTTTCGGCACCAACCCGGGAAAACTTAGGCTTTTGTGTTGGGATCTATGCAATCTTTGAAAACCCCTTGGATCGCTGCGCTAGAGCGCTCGACAGGGTTCTTCTTGGAGGGTGGGGAAATTTTCGGCCTTGAAACGACAAAACCCCTGTCTGCAATGCAGACAGGGGTTTCGGAATTCAATCTTGACGATGACCTACTCTCACATGGGGAAACCCCACACTACCATCGGCGATGCATCGTTTCACTGCTGAGTTCGGGATGGGATCAGGTGGTTCCAATGCTCTATGGTCGTCAAGAAATTCTGTGACTGATCCGTTGTGAAACAACGTGCCAGTAAAATTGGTGACTTCTACTAAAACAAAACCCCTACCTGCATTCGCAGATAGGGGTTTCGGAATTTAATCTTGACGATGACCTACTCTCACATGGGGAAACCCCACACTACCATCGGCGATGCATCGTTTCACTGCTGAGTTCGGGATGGGATCAGGTGGTTCCAATGCTCTATGGTCGTCAAGAAATTCGGGTACCGAACCGTCTTTCGACGTTTCAGCAAATCGGGTATGTGATCAATTTGTGTACTGCAAACTTTCGGTGTCTTCGTCTTCATACACCGCAATCTGATGCTCTTTCGAGTAGTCAAATTGCTTGGGTGTTATATGGTCAAGCCTCACGGGCAATTAGTATTGGTTAGCTCAACGCCTCACAGCGCTTACACACCCAACCTATCAACGTCGTAGTCTTCGACGGCCCTTCAGGGAACTCAAGGTTCCAGTGAGATCTCATCTTGAGGCTAGTTTCCCGCTTAGATGCTTTCAGCGGTTATCTATTCCGAACATAGCTACCCGGCAATGCCACTGGCGTGACAACCGGAACACCAGAGGTTCGTCCACTCCGGTCCTCTCGTACTAGGAGCAGCCCCTCTCAAATCTCAAACGTCCACGGCAGATAGGGACCGAACTGTCTCACGACGTTCTAAACCCAGCTCGCGTACCACTTTAAATGGCGAACAGCCATACCCTTGGGACCGGCTTCAGCCCCAGGATGTGATGAGCCGACATCGAGGTGCCAAACACCGCCGTCGATATGAACTCTTGGGCGGTATCAGCCTGTTATCCCCGGAGTACCTTTTATCCGTTGAGCGATGGCCCTTCCATACAGAACCACCGGATCACTAAGACCTACTTTCGTACCTGCTCGACGTGTCTGTCTCGCAGTCAAGCGCGCTTTTGCCTTTATACTCTACGACCGATTTCCGACCGGTCTGAGCGCACCTTCGTACTCCTCCGTTACTCTTTAGGAGGAGACCGCCCCAGTCAAACTACCCACCATACACTGTCCTCGATCCGGATAACGGACCTGAGTTAGAACCTCAAAGTTGCCAGGGTGGTATTTCAAGGATGGCTCCACGCAGACTGGCGTCCACGCTTCAAAGCCTCCCACCTATCCTACACAAGCAAATTCAAAGTCCAGTGCAAAGCTATAGTAAAGGTTCACGGGGTCTTTCCGTCTAGCCGCGGATACACTGCATCTTCACAGCGATTTCAATTTCACTGAGTCTCGGGTGGAGACAGCGCCGCCATCGTTACGCCATTCGTGCAGGTCGGAACTTACCCGACAAGGAATTTCGCTACCTTAGGACCGTTATAGTTACGGCCGCCGTTTACCGGGGCTTCGATCAAGAGCTTCGCGTTAGCTAACCCCATCAATTAACCTTCCGGCACCGGGCAGGCGTCACACCCTATACGTCCACTTTCGTGTTTGCAGAGTGCTGTGTTTTTAATAAACAGTCGCAGCGGCCTGGTATCTTCGACCGGCGTGGGCTTACGTAGCAAGTACTTCACCCTCACCGGCGCACCTTCTCCCGAAGTTACGGTGCCATTTTGCCTAGTTCCTTCACCCGAGTTCTCTCAAGCGCCTTGGTATTCTCTACCCAACCACCTGTGTCGGTTTGGGGTACGGTTCCTGGTTACCTGAAGCTTAGAAGCTTTTCTTGGAAGCATGGCATCAACCACTTCGTCGTCTAAAGACAACTCGTCATCAGCTCTCGGCCTTAGAATCCCGGATTTACCTAAGATTCCAGCCTACCACCTTAAACTTGGACAACCAACGCCAAGCTGGCCTAGCCTTCTCCGTCCCTCCATCGCAATAACCAGAAGTACAGGAATATTAACCTGTTTTCCATCGACTACGCTTTTCAGCCTCGCCTTAGGGACCGACTAACCCTGCGTCGATTAACGTTGCGCAGGAAACCTTGGTCTTTCGGCGTGGGTGTTTTTCACACCCATTGTCGTTACTCATGTCAGCATTCGCACTTCTGATACCTCCAGCAAGCTTCTCAACTCACCTTCACAGGCTTACAGAACGCTCCTCTACCGCATCATCCTA